>JASGKV010000030.1:0-7682 GCA_049840575.1 Pirellulales bacterium | reverse complement strand
CGATCCAAGACATCCTTCGGGATTACGCTCGGGCGGTGCAGTATCTGCGTAGTCGATCGGACGAGCTCAACTTAGACAAAACGCGTATCGCCGCATACGGCGGTTCGGCCGGAGCGGGCACCTCGCTGTGGTTGGCGTTTCACGACGACTTGGCCGACCCGACCAACATCGACCCGATCCTGCGCGAGTCGAGCCGGCTGACGTGCGCGGGCGCGATCAGTACGCAGTTCAGCTACGACCTGCCGAAGTGGCGCGAGCTGTTCGGCGAGCAAGCGAAGTCGCCGGCCGAGGAACTGCTGATGCCGTACTTCTACGGATTCTCGAAAAAGGAAGAACTCGACACGGAAGCGGGCAAAAAGATTCGCGCCGACTGCGATATGTGCGGCTTGATCGACAAAGCCGATCCGCCGGTGTTCTTGACCTCGAAGCTTCCCGGCGGCGACGTCACCAACCACAATCACCTGCTGCATCATCCACTGCACGCCAAGACGATATACGATCGCTGCCGCGCAGTCGGCATCGACGCCGTGGCCGATCTCCCGGGTCTGAAACTCTCGCCCGCCAAAGACCAGCCGGCCGATCTCCGTCGATTCTTATATCGTCACCTGCTTGATGCGCCGAAGAATTGATTGAAACCTCGGCTCCAAACGATCAATATTCCATGCACTCTAAGGAACTCTTGATTTCACGAGTTTCAACAGACCGATCGTGACGCAGAACAAAACAAGCACGCCGCCGCTCGCCACGATCCAAGCGAGCGGTTCGAACATCGTCAACGCTTCATAAAAAACATCGACGTCGCGCCAAGGAAGAAACGCTTGATAGCTGATGTTAGACAGTTCGTATCTCCCTGCACGAACGAATTCGATATGACCTCGCGGGATCATAGCTCGTTGACGTTAGGGTGACGTTAATCAAATACCACAAACTAAAAGATTCGATCTGCGTTATGTCGTTACGAAGCGATGTTCTTTGCACGCCGGACAAAAGCCGTCCAGCATCGGCTGCACGCGGACCCCGCAACGCGGGCAATCGCGCAGTCCCGCTGTCGTCGCTGCTTGCGGGTCGAAGCGATACGGATTGTCGGGCGGACGAATCCTTGCCTGACCTTGTTTGGATTTATAGATCGCGCTGGCGATCATCACGACGACGACCACGACCAGGATGCTCCAGGCGACCGGTTCGCCCTTGAACAATGCTTCGATCAACCGCGCGGCTCCGCGACGTGCGAAGAGCGGCGCAAAGTTCGAGATTCCCATCGTGTGCCCTCACGAATCGAAGATGTGTGTTCGATTGCCGGCAGTCCATTATTGAGCGGACTTCGTAGGTTTCACCGTCTTGGCGGTCACGACCACATAGCGTCCTTTCCCGGCGTTCTCTTTCGTGGTCACGACACCGCCAAGGACCAACGATTCCCCGTCGTCCAAGGTGATCGATCCGCGTTCCTGCATCGTCGTGATTCCGCTGGGACGAAAGTCGCCGGCTTTTTCTGCGTCCGCGTCGGCTTTCGTCAACTCGGCGGGGGCGGATTTCTCGACGCGCAGATCGAGTTGGATTTTGCCGTTGTCCAGAATCGTCGGCGTCGCTTGCACGAGCGTTCCAAAATGTTCGATGGCGTATGACGTCGTATATGTCGGAGTTTCGCCGCGGACTTCGCCGCCGGAGTCTCGCCTCCGGCATCGCGTGGGGCACGCCCGCCGAAGCCGCTCGATGAGCGCACGACTTGTCGCGATGTGGCGGTCGGCACGCGTTCGCCCAACTGCACGAGCGCCTCGGTTCCCTCCAACGCATGGACGCGCAGACGCGTAACCGCGCGGACTTTGTTTTGCGATTCCCACTCTTTCAATCGGGCGGGCGTCGCTTCGACGTTCTCTTGTCCGTTTGCCGTCTCCGCGGTTTCCAAGATCACAATCTCGATCGAGACCGTCCGGCCTCGCGATTTTGGATCCGCCGCTTTGGTTTTGTCGCCGAACGGATCGTCCGCGGCCAACGTGGAGACGACGCCGAACGCCAAACACCACAGAGCAAGCAATACGGACTTCATGACGATGCCCTCTTGTAAATTTTGTTCCCAAACGACGTCCCCCGACGTCGCGACGATATGGTTAACTTTGAATGAAACCCCGCCCGAGACGGCGAGTCTCGCGCTATGCCTCAAGTGCCGGTCGGCTTCCAGCCATCGCGATACGCTTTCGTCAGCAGGCGGTTCGCGTCGGGGACATCGGTCGTCAGCGCTTCGGCGTCCCAGGTCAGTTTAGAACCGACGCGGTGGGCGACGTTGCCCAACAAATTGTGTTCGATCAGCGCGCCCGAGTAAACGAAATCGCACAACGCGGTTCCGCCCGTCTTGGCGGCCTGAATCCATTCAGCATAGTGACCGGCGGATTTGGCGATCGACTGTGCCGGTCGCGGCATATCCTTAAAACCTTCGACGGGGCTGAGCACGATTTTGCCGTAATCGGCGACGATCAACCCTTTCTCGCCGACGAACGCCACGCCGATACCCCATTTCGTGAGATCGATGTCCGTGCCGAGCTTGGGCTGCAAGTAGGCCGAGCGGCGTTTCATTCCTTCCGCGCCGTGATTCCACACGACTTTGCACGCCGTGTGATGCGGACCGTCGCCTGGACGCGCCGCGTGTTCCCACGTGACTTGCTGCCACGGCGGGCAGGCGATCGCGTCGGGTACAGGACCTTCGCTGACGACCGTTTTTGGACGCTTCAGCTCCAACGCCCAAAACGGCAGGTCGATCAGGTGACTTCCCATGTCGCCCAGCACGCCGTTGCCGAACTCCCAACGGCGGTTCCAATTGAGATTGCCTCCTTTCCAATAACCTTCGTTGTAGGCGCGCTCGGCCGCCGGCCCTAACCAAACGTCCCACGCGAAACCGGCGGGAATCTCCTCGGCGGGAAGTTCGGCCTGTGCGACCGGATTGATGCCGCGATCGCACCAGACGTGCGCTTCGGTAATCTTGCCGATCATGCCCGAACGCACGAGTTCGACCGCGCGGCGATAGTTGTCGGTCGCGTGAATTTGCGTTCCCATCTGCGTGGCGATCTTGCCCCGTTGTTTGGCGGCTTCATCTTGTATCCACCGCGCTTCCAGCACGGTGTGCGCGAGCGGCTTCTCGCAATAGACGTGCTTACCGGCGCGCATGGCCGCCAACGAGATCGGCGCGTGATGATGATCGGCCGTCGACACGATCACGGCATCGACTTTGGGATCGTCGATCAGCGTCCGCCAATCCGAGGCGACGATCGCGTCCTTGTAACGCCCCTTGGCCGACGCGATCGACGCGGGCCAAATATCGCACAAGGCGTAAACGTGCTCCGACGCGCAGCCGTCCAGATTCGAACGCCCGCGCCCGCCGCAGCCGATCACGGCGATGCTGAGTTTGTCCTTGGTCGGCGCGGGTGCTTGCGCAGAGTGAACGGCGGGGAGTCGCGTTAACCCGACGGCGGCCAGCGTTCCGCCGACGACGAATCGACGGCGAGTCACGTTCAACGAAGTCATCGCATGCGTCGACATAATCGGCCTGAGAAAATTGATGGTGGGAATCGAAGGCGGGCACGACCGGATGGTCGCGCCGCGATCATAACAGTCTTTTTTCATCGCGGCAATAATTTCATTTGTCATCAATGGACGACGCAGATTTCGTGAGTTTAAGAAATTCTGGCAAGTCTCCGCTATTTCGGTCGATTTCACGATTTCCAAACGACTCATTGATGTCAATTCGGTATGACGCATGCACCATGCGGCTAATCGCTCACACCGAAATTTTTCGCAAGTCGGGGCTTGCCGAATGACGAAACGTATGTACAGTTAACGCCCGTCCACTTCTTTTCGTTTCTTACAAGGAGTTTGTTATGAACGCGTTTCTGCGACGATTGACGTTTGGGTTGGGTGTCGTGTGTTGCGGGGCGTTCGTCGGCGCCGCCGACACGCCGGCGAAAAAAGCCGAAACACCGCCGGGCTTTCCGGCCGCTGATTCGCCCGAGATGAAAGCGATGATGGCCGCCATGGCGCCCGGACCGCAACATGCCGAGTTGGCGAAAGCCGCCGGCGAATGGTCCGCCGATTGCGAACACTACATGCCCGGCGGAGCGGTCGAAAAATCCAAAGGCTCGGCCAAGCGGACGATGATCATGGGGGGACGTTTCCTCCGCGAAGAGTTCAAAGGGAGCGTGATGGGCGAGCCGTTCACCGGCGAAATGATCCTAGGCTACGACAACAACCTGAAGCGTTTCGATTCCGTTTGGTGCGATTCGATGAGCACCGGCGTGATGGTCTCGCACAGTAAGGGTAACGATCCCGAGGAACTGGTCGGCAGCATGTATTGCCCGATCAATCGCAAGGAAGTCACGGTTCGCCTGATCACCAAGGACAAAGGCCCGGACGAGCAACTCTTCGAGATGCACGCCCCCGGCCCGGACGGTAAAGAAACGTTAATGATGCGAATCACCTACCATCGCAAAAAGTAATCGCCGCGCTGCGTTGAACGCCCGGCTCGCCACACGAGCCGGACGTTTTTATTTCCCCTCCGGCGACGTGTTCAGTTCGCTGATGTTCGATTTCGGATTTACTTGCCGAATCCAGTCGAGCGTCACGTTGGCGTAGACCAGCGTCTCGTCGCTGCGCTTGTCGCCGGCTTCATACAAAATACCGATCGAGCCGTCGGCCAGGATCGTTAAGCACGAGTAGGACGACGGTCGCGGATCGAGCGTGCGTCCTGCCGACCATGTCTTGCCGTCGTCGTCGCTGTAACGCAAAGTCATCCCAACTCGCGCTTTCGACGACGCGGGATTCGAGAAGATCAACGTTCCGCTTGGGTGTCGGATCAGGCTCGCCATGCAGGTCGAATCGGGCAGTTCGCTGCGCCACGCAGCCCATTCGCCCTGCGGCAAATCCGATTTCGGTTGAAACCGTGCCCAAGCGCGTTTGCCGGAGCGTGATTCGTCGCGCATTGTCAACAGCAGCGATCCGTCGGACAACTCTGCGATTTGCGCCTCGCTGGTCGGCGGTTTGGCTGGGATCGCCGGTGTGGAAACCGCCCAGGTCTCGCCGCCATCGCGACTGACAAGGAAGCATGAATGCGGCGCACCGTCGGCGTCGCGAAACTGCGCGGCGAAGATCAACGCGCCGTCGCGCAGTTTGGATGCCGGCACCCGGCCCGTTAAAAAACAATCGCCACTTCGGATCGCGGCCCGCGATCTTGTCGGTCAGGTTGACCGGCGCGGACCAGGTCTTCCCGTCGTCGACGCTTTTCACCACCACGAGTTGTCCGGTCTCCTCAGGAGTCAGTCCGGGTTTCGATCCGTTCCACGCGCGATCGCCCGACGACCAGAGGGCGATGACGAAGATCGCGCCGCTCTTGCGATCGACCAAAATCGCCGGGTCACCAACGCCGTTGCCGCGCAGTATTCGGAACCGCTTTGTCATAGTCGACGATGATCTGCTGGGCTTCCCAGGTCTTGCCGCCGTCGAAACTGCGCCGTAATCCTACATCAATATCGCCCGGCAAGTCCGCGAACCCGGCATAACGGACGTCGTAGACGGCCAGCAACGTCCCGTTGACGCTGGTCGCCAGCCCGGGAATCCGATACGCCTTCGACCCATCGTCGCCGGGCTTGCGTATGAGGATGCGGTTGGTGACTTCGTCTGCGAAAAGCGAGAGACCAGTAGCCGCGAGAAGAATCGTACATAAGGCAAACACTCGGAATGCCCTGCTTAACACGGCAATAAAATGCGGCATGCGACCAAGCCGGATATACTCTTGTGAGGCGAGCTACATCCCGAAATCCAACAAATCACTCCGACGACAGTGGCCGCTCGGGGAGTCGAACCCCGACGCCTTGCGGCACAAGATCCTAAGTCTTGCGTGTCTGCCAGTTTCACCAAGCGGCCGAACTAAGCAATATCTTAACGACCATCGTGGAAAACCCCAAACGTACGTCTTTTCATAATCCCGATTCTTCGATTATCTCGACTTAAGTCCTTCTTGATTAACGGCTAACAATGGCCAACAGTCCGCCGACAAGAAACATCACATGAGAAGGGTTTGGACGTTTTTCAATAAAATCCTTGAAATCGTCGCTCGGCTTACTACACTGACGAGGTCTGGATTTTCTTTACTTCCTGCGTTCTGGAACGCTCGTGAATTGAACGAACACCGTCATCCCTCCTCGTGAAATCGATTTCGCCCGTGAAATCGATGGATCGCCGGAGAACTCCTTGTGATCGGCGTTCTGCGCATTGATCCATGGTTCGGTCCTAACGGACCGGTGATGACTTCTTGTGTTCGTTCGCCCGTCGTGCTTCTCACGATGGTGATACGCCCTGTTGAGCGTCCTTTATCGGCTCCTTGGTTTCCATGATTCCCAAATTCCTACGCTTTCTCGTCCTACTGCCGACCCTGTTCGTACTCATCTCGCCGTTGGCGGCGAGTATGGTGGTCGAACTGATCGCGCTCCCAGGTTCGGGATACACCGTCACGCCCGACGGCAAAACGGTCACATTCACTAGTTCGTCGCCGACGTCGGTGAACCTGCAATTGGTGGCAGGCAATCCGAGCGGCACGTTGTTCGTCAATCAGGTCCAAGGAACGCTGCTGACCTCGGGCGGTGTGAACGGTGGCTATCTGACGGGCGGTTCGATCGGCGCACCGACGTACGCGGCCCCTTATGTCGGGCTCTCCTCGACGGGACTCTCGCAGAACCTTCCAGTACATCGCCGTTGGTCATTCCCAGCGACGGCGTGGCGGATCGCGGGCCGCTCGGCGGGGCTTCGCTGATCACCGGGACGCAAGGCAAAGCGAACACCTGGTCGCCGAGCGGCGGCACGTTTCCCGAAGACCGCGTCTTCATCACAGGTCCGACGAGTTCCGTCGGTCAGACATTCGCGGCGTCATCGGTTTTGGCGAACTTTTCGTTGAGTGCGACGGCCTTTTCGACGGCAGGCGAGAGCGCAAACCATCTTGGATTGGTATTTCACCAGCGGCGCGATCAATCATTCGTGGTACGAAAACGGGTCTACGACCGCTGTCGGCACGCGCACGTTCGGCGAAAATTTGCTGAGCGGCGCGGCGGTGACTATCGCCGCGCAACCGTCGTTGAGCGCGAACGCCTTGACGCTGGGACCGTTATTATTGAACGCCCCGCTTCCCGCCGCGACGAACCTGACGCTGACCAATGCCGGGGGACCGGCCTCCGCTTCGACAGCGACCCTGGGGGGAACGAATCCCGGCAAGTTCACCGCGACGAATCCCGGTGCCATCGGCGCTACGGGCACATCGGCTATCGGTCTAGCATCCGGCACCACATCGACGGCCGGTACGTTCAACGCGACCGTTACTTACTCGACCACGCCGACCGGTAACCCAACCACGACCGTCGTGCCGGTCTCCGTCACGGTCGGTAACGCGACGTTCAGCACGCCGAACAGCGCAACGCTATTCGGGACGCCGTTGACGGCGACGATCGCTTCGAACGAGGTGGTCGCGAACTTAGCTTCCTCCACGATCGCCGGTGCTCAAGTCGGCGCCGGGAATCCCGCCGCGCTTGGCACCACCGCCACGATTTTGACTTACTCCAACAACTCGGGAGAGAAAATCGTGTCGATGGCGTGGCGTACCCGAACCTCGTCCGAGGCAAGTGTGAACGAAACGAACGGAATTTCCACCGGAG
>JASGKV010000029.1:0-179889 GCA_049840575.1 Pirellulales bacterium | reverse complement strand
TGTTATGCCCTGTACTCGTTTCAGTTGCGTATGTGCTAAGGTTAATAGGGAAACACGATAGAATCCGAACAGCACCTAACACGATGGGGAAGGTTAGTTGTCGGTATTCATGCTTGCGGCCACCGAGAAGTTTGGCTTGTTCGAGGACCGTAAGGGACCGGCTTCCGCGCTGACCGTCGCAAGAAGGTCACCGACCGTCCGTGCAAGGCGTGTCGCGTGAAGAAGCAGCAGGATCACGAGGCC
The DNA here is from genome assembly GCA_049840575.1 of Pirellulales bacterium. GTDB lineage: Bacteria > Planctomycetota > Planctomycetia > Pirellulales > JALHPA01 > JANRLT01. The sequence continues at coordinate 179,646 of JASGKV010000029.1, read as the reverse complement.
GCACAGGCCCGCAAGGCGGAGAAGACGGCCGCCGCGGCGCAGAAGCCAAAGAAGGCCTGGGTCACCCCCGAGCGGTTGCCTGACGGGGCAACGTTCGACGTCAGGTATGACGCCGCGAAGACGTTGTGGAGCGGCACGCTGACCGTTGGCACCACGGTCATCACCGACTCGGCAAGCGGGGTTTTCAAGCTGCTCCGCCGGTTCATAGCGGTACCGGGAGAGCGTGCCACCCGAGTCGCCGGCGGGTTCCCAGGTGTGAGACATCGCGAGCTAACCAGTGGAGAGCCCGACGGTCGCGGGCTCGTGTCGCACTAACTCTCCGATGGCCCCTCCGACGGCGTCCCTTTTTCGCCCTGCTTTGACACTACTTCGACCAGGTTCGTGATCGAAATGGTATTCAAAGGTCCCCCCGGCCGCGGGTCGAAAGCGATGTGCACGAAACTGCACCTCACGAGCACCGCCATGAGCCCCAGGACCTCTCCCGGCGACGCGAGTGGCACCAGTGAGGCATGCTGAAACCCTAGCCCGCTGATGAAACGGTTCCCCAGATCGTCGTCCGTGAACAAGACGGTGTCAGTCGACCCGTCCTCCAACTGGTTGCCGACAAACCCGATGCCCGGCCCGTCGAGGCGAATGGTGGCGGGCGGGGGGCTCTTCCTGCCCAGGACGATTACCCAAACGGGTAGCCAAGAATGGGACCGACTGGGGTCGAAAGTGAAGGTCACATCGCTCATATCCGGGGCCACGTTGCTGTCACGATGGGATGGTAGCCGTGGCTATGGTGCCGTGTGCCGCTGGGCTACCCACTTCAAGATCTGATGGACGCGTTGGTGGCTGATGCCCAGCCGCTCGCCGATTTCCGCCTGCGTCAGCCCTTCAAGGCGCAGGAGCAGGATTTCGGCCCACCGTTGGCCGTAAGCGGCGACATTCCGAGCTCTCGTCACCGAGGAACTGTCTCGATGGACGCCGGCGGCTTGCAGGGCCTGGGTCACGCGGTAGGTGGTCGCGGCCCCCGCCAACGCCGCGACCTGGTCCTTCGAGAGATCTCCGGGAATGTAGCGGTCGATGACAGAGGCCGGGAGTCGGAGCGGCGGGGCCGGTGGTCGTCCGCGCCCCCGTTTCTGCTTCGCCATGGCAACACCTTGGCCGCTCCGGTCTGCCACACCACGAGCAGTCCGCAGAGCAAAGGACGTCGCCTAATGGGGGGAGCTGGGGTACGCAAGGGCGAGCATGGGACGCGGCGCGGCCGGTCCCGCTCGGGCCGGGCGTGTGGATGCGAAGAAATCGGCCAGATACCGGCAGATGGTCTATGGTGTGCATCGTCAGCCTGATTTGTACAAAGATTACATTTCCGTAAAGGCTCTTTTGCCGTGGAATGAGGGAATCCGCGTACTGTTGACGTTGCAGTTTCTTCCATCGCCGTGACGCTGGTGCTCGAGCCGGCCGCTTCCGACGAGGCTCCACTCCCTCTCACCGACAAGGCGGAGGGTCAACGACGGAGCGGCCGGCTTGACCGCCCAGCGTCCCCAACGAACGATCCGATTCGGGCGAACATCGCCCTCGGTGGCGTTCCTCACATAATCGAAATCCGCGACCATTTCCGTGCACCAGAAAAGCGACAGTTGAGCGGCGAGGGGCCGCGACCAGTTCGGCCTTTGTCGTAGCTGCTCAGCGTGTGCGCGGCACCGGCACGAGAGTGGTACGACGATCAAGCCAAGGACAGGCAAAGAGCCCGCAAGGGGAATCAGCCTGGTGCAACTCCGGCGAATTTACCGGACATGCCCAAAGCCGACTCGCGCGTTCAGGTCGGCAAAGCTTTCGGCGTCTCCGGCAAGTCTGTGGCAGACGTCGGTTCGCATTTCGAGACAAAGGCGAACTGGCGGTTCCTTGCTCAGCACGCGAACGTGTGCCAATACGTGAGTGTGGCAGTCGCTGGGACAGGACCCCACGAGAGCCAGAAGAAAAGCGGCGCCCACAGTCACCTACCAGCCCAGGGACGACACCGCGGCGAATCCCGCGGCCCCGCATCCGGCGAGAGGGGTTTTATACCCCCGGCTTTGGATCCCTCTTAGTTCGCCCACGGCGACCGCGTTTCGTCTCGCCAGGCCGATTCTCTGCGGCCGGTGCTCGAAGCGAGAGCCGACGTAGCTCCGGCGGCGAAAGGCGTAGGATCTCTCTCGCGACGTCTACCAGGTTGACCTGCTGCCGCATGGCATGCGTGCGCAGCCAGATGAAGGCCTCCTGCTCCGTCCAGTTCAGGACGCGTTGCAAGTACTCCTTGGACTGGCGAATGACTTCCAGTTCCTCCGGCGTTCTCCGTGGGGGATTCTCGCCGGACATGGACGCGCCGACCCGTCAATAGAAGATGTAGGGGGACCAGTTTCGGACCAGGGCGGATGGGTTAGCCTCACTATACCTCCACATGGCCCCGCACGCGCGCCTGCGTGACGGTAACCTCGTCTTCGGGCCGTCAGCGCCCCGCGGGGCCCGGGGGTGCTCTGCGGCCGGCGCTCGCGGCCCCGGCCCTGGCGGGGGCAGAGGCGCACGAACGCCCCGGCCGCGTCGGCGCCCCGCCTGTCCCCCGGGTGGCCCGGGCCCCTCGGGGGAGCCGCAGGGCGGCGGCCGACGGTCGGTCGGCCGACGCGCTCTTCGGGACCACTCCTCCCCGGCTCCTTGCCCTGCCTAAGCCGCCCCGACGGCGGCCGCGGTCCTCTGGCCGGCCCACCCGCGCCGGCCGGCGTTCTCCGACCGGGCGGAGGCGCATCGACGCGCGGCGCGGGCCACCCGGAAGACAGGCCGGGGCGCCGACGCGGCGGGGCGTCGTGTACTCTGGGCCCGCCAGGCCCTGGGTCCGCCAGCGCCGCCGCAGGCACCCCCAGGCCCCGCGGTGGCGGCTTCCGGCCCGAAGACGACGGTTACGGTCACGCCGCTGTGAGTTGCGCGGTGCCAGGCGAGAGTCCTCACGAAGGTTCATCGTTCCGTCACTGTGTTCTTGTGGAAGTCATTTTCTTGGCCGAACATGACGATCTTACCAGTAGTTTCATTCAAACATCATCGAGAACGTTCCTACCTGGATTGCCCGCAGTCGCCATTTTGCCTCGCCTGTCTCGCTCACCCAGGGAACGACCGGCTTCGCCCTTAGCAAAACCTGACGCCGATCGCCTTACCATGAGCCGAATTCTCTCCACTCTACTTATCGCGGTGCCCGTCCTTACTCAAGTCTGCCCCTGCCACGCCCAGGATCGTGATGCCGAACTCCGAGCCCTGATCGAGAAGCAGACGAAGCTGATCCAGGAACAAGGCAAGCGGCTGGACGAGCAGCAACGCCAGATCGACGAGCTGCAGCACCGTCGCGATCCCAGCAAGGAGCCAACCGCATAGCGCGGTGCCTGCCGCGAACGCTCATCGACGACGGCTCCCTACGCCGTGCATCGTCGGCGACTACCTGAAGGAGAACCCGGGGGCCGGGATGCCGCCCAGCGTGCAGACCGGTTATGGCCTCGGCGGCGGGTCGGGCTTCTCGTCCTCTCATCCGAAGCACGCCCAACCCCGCCTACGTACCGTGGGACGACGAGAGCAAAATGCCCTTTCGAGCTGCGCATCCGCGGCCGGATCATGTTCGCCTATTACGGTTACAAGAGCAACGACTACGTCAATCACCTGACGGGCCAGCCGGCGAGTCAGAACGCCAACTCCGGCCGCTTCGCCGACGAGTCGCAGCTCCTCATCAAGCGGGGCCTGTTATTTTTCGAGGGCACCGCTTTCGACCCCGACTTTCACTACCGGGTCGTCCTGAACGGCAACACCGCGCGGGGTGCAGTCTTTCCAGGCGAACAAGGTGATTCAGGCGACGCCAGCCGGCGGCACCGCGCCGAACGCGGCTGCCGTCTCGCCGATCGGCGGGTTCGGCGTCGCCGATCACACCGGTCGGCATCTTCGAGTCGTTCGTCACGTACGACCTCCATCCCTCCGGAGGCTCGCGCGGCTGCGGAGCCGATTGCGGCGATGGCCGGGTCAAGTATTGTCCCACCTTCACCCTGATCGGCGGCCTGCTCTGCCCTCTCTTCGGCCTCGAAGAGTACCTCGGCAACGGCAACCAGCAGTTCGTCGAGTTCCTCAATGGCCAACTACATGTTCGACCCGCACGACGACAGCCGGCAGATGGCGATCGGGGTGCAGTATAAGGACTGCGAGGACCGCCTGTTCGTGCAGGCCCTGGCGACGAACGGCTCCGAGGGCGTCAACATCCCCAGCGGCCTGCTTGACCAATTGCCGGGCCTCATTGCCGGCGCCTGGTACGACCTGGGCGGCTCGTGGAACGAGCAGAAGCACGCGTGGGACCTCTTCGGCGACTGTTTCAGCGACCTCGATTACAGTTGCGGCGCCGGTGGCACGGGTGGGCGGAAGCCTCAATCTGGTTCCTATGGGCCGCCGCAGCCTGTACGGCGACGCTGAGCAGTCGCGCTTTCACGTCACCCCCGGAGCACCGGGCGGCACGCGCGTGATCAACCTGCTCAACGGCGACGGCGGCACGCCGCTCGGTTCGCACGCAGTCGATGCCTTCGACGCTTACACGTATAACGTCTTCGCCGCGGGCAAATACCGCGGCTTCAGCGTCTCGACGGAGTGGTGGCTTCGTAACCTGAACCACTTCCGCACCACTCCCAATGGCGGCGGGACGATCCTCTACTCCGATTCGCTCGGCCCCAACGGCGCGGCCCGCACGGCGCTGTTCCCTTCGGGCAACGGCCTGATCGACTACGGCATGAACCTGGCGGGCGGATACTACCTGATCCCGCGCAAATTGGAGGTGGCCGCCCGCTGGTCGTGGGTGCGCGGTAACAGCGGCGACATCAACGGCGACGGCACGTTCCGCACAGTGAACGTGGCCGGGGTCACGGGCGTGCAAATCGTGAACGGAGCGTTTCGCAACTTCCACGACGCAAACGAATACACGGTCGGTCTCAACTACTACTTCCGCAGGCAGCTCATCAAATGGCAGACCGATCTGAGCTTTTACTCGGGTGGCAACCCGGCCGCGGCCGGTGCTTCGGTCGCGGGGTGGCTCACTGGCATCGACGGGTGGCTGCTGTCGCTCCCAACTACAGGTGGCGTTCTAGCCGGCAAAACACCGATCGTATACAGAGGTTGTATCAGCTGGTCTGGCAAGTCGTCTCATCGACCGTGGCTTGGGATCGAAGCCGCGCTTGACCGCGTCGCTGCGAGCGTTACAGTAAACTACGTGCCTCCATCGCCGGACCGGTGCCGGCGTCCACTCGCTACCACTGATGCACTTCGCCCCATTCTGGCTCCCCGCAACTCGCCGATACGGGAGTTTGGCTTCCATGATGAAGTTCTCGCGGCCGAACTTTCCTCGGCAGCTCCCTGTTGAGCCTGGCGACTGGGAACTACCTACCTGCCGAACCTGCCTCCGGAGAAGACCCGGCCTTTCGTCCGAATACACTCTTCCTGACCTGGCAACGCGATCCCACGACCACGATGACGGTCCAGTGGATCGGCGCGGTCGGTGAAACGGCGGACACGGCGCGTCTCGTACGTCGCCGGCCGGCGGCGGCGTCTGGCAAGTCCAGGCCGCCGCACAGCGGCCTTACCCCCGGACCGACTTCAAGGTCTTCCGCGCCGAGCTGACGGGGCTCAAGCCCGGGGACGCATTACCAGTTCCGGATCGGCAAGAACTCGCCGACCTACCGCTTCCGGACGATGCCGGCCAAGGCGACCGACGCGATCCACTTCATCTCCGGCGGCGACTGCGGCGTCAACCCGCACGCGGTGGCCAACAACATCCAGGCGGCGCGGCAGGACCCGGCGTTCGCCGTCATCGGCGGGGACCTGGCTTACGACAACGGCAAATCGGTCGAGACGCAGCCTCGGCGTTCCTGCGGAACTACAGCCGAACACATGGTCGACGCAGGACGGCCGGCTCATCCCGATGGTCGCCTGCATCGGCAACCACGAGGTCGACGGCGGCTACAACAAGACCACGCGCCAAGGCGCCCGTTCTTCTACGCGCTCTTCGACGGCCTGTTCCCCGAGACTGGTTACGCGACGCTCGACTTCGGCGACTACCTCAGCCTCGTCCTGCTCGACACCGGCCACACGACGCCGATCGCCGGCTACCAGACCGATTGGCTCGAGAAGACGCTCAAGGCCCGCGTGCGACCACCCGAACGTCGTTCGTGGTGAATCACGTGCCGGCCTACCCTTCGTTCCGGCACGCCGTCGACGCAGCCGCGGCGGCCAAGGAGGGCACCGGCGCGGGCAACCGCAAGCACTGGGTGCCGCTGTTCGACAAGTACCGCGTGCCGGTGGTGCTGGAACACCACGACCACACCTTCAAGCGCACCAAGCCGCTGATCGACGGCATGGCCCGACCCCAACGGCGTGCTGTACCTCGGCGACGGGTCGTGGGGGCGGATCCGTTCGCCGCACACGCCGGAGAAGTTGTCCTCCTGGCCGCGTCCAGCCGGAGACTACCACCTGTCCCTCCACCGCATCCAGGGGGACGAGCGGTACCACCTGGCGCTGGACGAGTACGGGAGGGTCATGGACGTCAGTCAGAGCGGGCAGCGTAAACTGGGTCTGGTTCGGGCCGACGGGTGACGTTACGCATCGTCGGCCGCGGTCTTCACCGTGCGTTCGGCCCGGTACGAAGCCGCCTGCGTATTCATGTCGAAATGGCCAGGGCATACCGCTCTCGGCCAACGCAGGAGATACGGGAACGCAGCCGTCTGCCGCCGGGGCATGAGTGGCCCGCCGAGGCCGCGCCGCCTCACCGCCACTTCAACTCCGCGGTCTCCCCGTCCTGGCGATGTTTTGGGTCCAGCGCGCTGGAGCGTCAGGACCGCCCCCTTCTCGCGCAGGACTAGTTCGGCCCAGCCGTTGGGCGACTCCTTGTCGAACAGGTAGCCGACCGGCGGCAGGTTGATGAGGTGGATGCCCTCATGCTCCTTCCGGCCCCAGCGGTGCGTGTGCCCGTAGAACAGCGCCTTGACCTGCTTGCGCGGCACCAGGACCTCCAACAGCTGCTCCGTGTCGCTGAATGGGGGGCCGGAAATTTCGGCCCCCTGTCGCTCGATGGAGTTATGCGCACCGTGCATACCCCGCCACCGCAACGAACTACGGCTTGGTATGTTGCGATCCAACATACGTCACCTGGCCGGGGCTATGCACGCTGCGCACGGTGAAGTGGCCGGAACTCACCGGCCCCCTGTCGTCGCCCTGGGCCCTTTGCAGCGTCGCGCGTGCGAGCGCGACGACTAGGTACGTTACGACCCTGGTTGCGGTCGGGATGCGAAGGGTTGAGGCGCGGCCGCACGGCCTTCGCCCTCGGACGCAACCGCCTCCGCCACCGGCTTGCTGTCGCCGTTGGCGGCCAAGCCCTTCGCCAGCGGTGCCTCGGCCACGCGCCCTGGCGCTGCTAGACTCTAAAGACTTTCTCGCCCGCCCGGTTCAATCACACTTCCAGCCATTCCTTTCTGATCGTAGCGTCGCGCCGCAGGTCATCCGGCGAGCCTTCGAACACGATCGAGCCATGGCCCATCACGTACACCCGCTGCGAGATTTCCAGCGCAATGGCCAGCTTCTGTTCCACCAGCAGCACCGAGATGCCGCGGTTCTTCAGCTCCTTCAGATATTCGGCCACCAGGTCCACGATCTTCGGCGCCAGTCCTTCGGTCGGCTCGTCGATCATGATCAGGTCCGGGTCGCCCATGAGCGTGCGGCACAGCGTCAGCATCTGCTGCTCGCCGCCCGACAGCACGCCCGCCGGCGTGTTCTCGCGCTCCTTCAGGCGCGGAAACATCTTGTACATGTCCTCGATGCTCCAGCGCGACTTCTTGCCCTTCTTCTCGCCCAGGATCAGGTTCTGCGCCACCGTCAGCGTCGGGAACACGTCGCGGTTTTCCGGCACGTACCCCAGGCCCTTGTGCGCGATCTCGAAGGCCTTCAGCCCGGTGATCTCCTCACCCTTGAACTTGATCGAGCCGTCCACGTTGACCTGGCCCATGGTCGCCTTGACCGTGGTCGAGCGCCCCACCCCGTTGCGTCCCAGCAGGCTGACGATTTCCCCTTCGCCCACTTCCATGTCCACGCCGTGCAGCACATGGCTCTTGCCGTAAAACGCGTGCAGGTTCTTGATTTCGAGTAATGCCATTTATTTCCCTCAAATAGTGATGCTGCCCCCACGATCCGGCTCGCAGGCCGGATCGCTTCCGCGGGTGCAAGGCATGCCTTGCTAAACCCCCGCTTCAGCCACCGGTGCATGCCCACCCAGGTAGGCTTCCTGCACCTTCGCGTTGTTGCGGATGTTGGACGGCGTATCGCAGGCGATCACTTCGCCGTACACCACCACCGCGATCTTGTCGGCCAGGCCGAACACCACGCTCATGTCATGTTCCACCATCAGGAGCGTCTTGCCCACCGTCACCTTGCGGATCAGTTCGACCGCCGCGTCGGACTCGGAACGGCTCATGCCCGCCGTCGGCTCGTCCAGCAGGATCACCTCTGCGCCGCCGGCAATCGTGATGCCGATTTCCAGCGCGCGCTGCTCCGCATAGGTCAGCAGGCCGGCATGCGTGTCGCGCCGGCGGCGCAGGCCGATCTGCTCGAGCACCTGCTCGGCGCGCTCGTGCGCATCCTTCAAGCCGTTCAGGCGGTGCCAGAACGAATACTTGTAACCCAGCGACCACAGCACCGCGCAGCGCAGGTTTTCGAACACCGACAGACGATGGAAGATGTTGGTGATCTGGAAGCTGCGCGACAGGCCCGAGCGGTTGATCTCGAACGGCTGGAGGCCGAGGATGCTCTTGCCGTTGAGCAGGATGTCGCCCGAGGACACCGGGAAACGTCCCGAGATCAGGTTGAACAGCGTCGACTTGCCGGCGCCGTTGGGGCCGATGATGGCGAAGCGTTCGCCCTTGGGCACCTTCAGGTTGGCGCCGCGGATGATCTCGGACTTGCCGAAACTCTTGCGCACATCTTGCAGTTCGAGGGACAGCGCGCTCATGCTTCAGCCCTCCGGATCATGTCTTCGATTTCGGTATTCACTTCGCCCCACACTTTCTGGAAAGATTTCTTCGCGAGCCAGAAGCTGCCGCCGCCCACCGCGAGAAGCGCCGCGGCAACGAGCCATCCTGCCGGCGCCGCAGTATCGACCATGGTGCCGAACAGCTTCATTTCCGTGCCGTTGACCGACTCGAGCGTCAGGTGGTACAGCATCTCGATCACCATGACGACGCCGGTCAGCGCCACCGCTGCCAGCGCGCACATCGTCGCCAACTGCCGCCAGATACGGCCGAACTTGCCGTATTTCGCCACCCGCAGGTTCAGCATGATGATGGCGGCAATCCCGCCCGGCGCATACATCACGATGACGATGAAGAACACGCCCAGGTAGAGCTGCCACGCCTTCGTGAAGTCCGACAGCATCACGGTCAGGAACACGCCGATGATGGCGCCGATCATCGGGCCGAAGAAGAAGCCGACGCCGCCGATGAAGGTGAACAGCAGGATGCCGCCCGAGCGCAGCGCGCTGACGTTTTCCGCGGTGACGATCTCGAAGTTGATCGCCGACAGGCCGCCGGAAATGCCGGCAAAGAAACCCGACAGGATCAGCGTCAGGTAGCGCGCCCATTGCGTGTCGTACCCAATGAATTCCACGCGCTCCGGGTTGTCGCGCACCGCGTTGATGATGCGGCCCAGCGGCGTCTGCGTGAACGCGTACATGCCTACCGTCGCGATGAACAGCCACACCGCGATCAGGTAGTACACCTGGATCTGCGGACCGTAGCTGATGCCGAGGAATTTCTCGCCGTACACGCGGTTGGTCGAGATGCCGCCCTCGCCGCCGAAGAAGCCGGGGAACATCAGCGAGCAGGCGAACACCAGTTCGACGATGCCCAGCGTGATCATCGAGAAGGTGGTGCCGGATTTCTTCGTCGTCACATAGCCGAACAGCGCGCCGAAGAACATCCCGGCAAGGCCGCCCACAAGGGGAATCAACGCCACCGGCATCCAGATCTGCCCGGCAGTGGCCATGTTCATCGCGTGGATGGCGAAGAATGCGCCCAGACCGGAGTAGACCGCATGGCCGAAGGACAGCATGCCGCCCTGCCCCAGCAGCATGTTGTACGACAGGCCGAAGATCATCACCGTGCCGATCTGCGAAAGGATCGAGAGCGACGCGCCCGAGTTGAACACGAGCGGCGCGACGATCAGGATCAGGGAAAACACCCCCCAGATGATCCAGCGTGCAAGATTGACGGGCTTGTAGGTCAATGTATTTGTAACTGTCATGGTATTCATTTGGATCAGCCCTCGCGTGTACCCATCAGACCACGCGGCCTGAAGATCAGGATCAACACCAGCAGCAGGTACGGCATGATCGGCGCCACCTGCGAAATGGTCAGATTCAGCACCGGATAACCGAAGGTGTCCGGCGTCACCACCGTGCCGAAGCTTGGCCAGCAGCGTGGAGACGGAATGATCCAGCGCCACCGCAAAGGTCTGCAGCACGCCGATCAGCAGCGACGCCAGCAAGGCGCCCACCAGCGAGCCCATGCCGCCCACCACCACCACCACGAAGATGATGCTGCCCACCGTGGCCGCCATGCCCGGTTCGGTGACGAAGGCGTTGCCGCCGATCACGCCAGCCAGCCCCGCCAGCGCACAACCGCCGCCGAACACCAGCATGAACACGCGCGGCACGTTATGGCCCAGCGCCTCGACCATGTCCGGGTGCGTCAGCGCCGCCTGGATCACCAGGCCGATGCGCGTCTTGGTCAACACCAGGAAGATCGACACCAGCATCAGGATCGCAATCAGCATCATGAAGCCGCGATAGGTCGGGAAGGTCGTGGTGAACAGCGTGAACAGCGGGCCGTCCAGTTCCGCCGGAATCGGATACGGCACCGCTGCGCGGCCCCAGACCAGTTGCACCAGCTCGACCAGCACATACGACAGGCCGAAGGTGAACAGCAGTTCGGGAATGTGGCCGTACTTGTGCACGGCGCGCAGGCCGTAGCGCTCGACGATGCCGCCGATCACGCCGACCAGCAGCGGCGCGACGATCAGCGCCGGCCAGAAGCCGATCTTGACGCTGATCGTATACGCGAAATACGCACCCAGCATGTAGAAGCTGGCATGTGCGAAATTGAGCACGCCCATCATCGAAAAGATGAGCGTCAGCCCGGAAGACAGCATGAACAGCAGGAGCCCGTAGCTCAGACCGTTTAGCAAGGTGATTAAAGTGAACTCCACGAGGTATCCCCTATGACTTACAAAATTCTTGTACGACCGTACTATTTTTTATCTGAAAAAAGCGCGTGCGGCCGGAGCTTCATCGCTGCGCCGCGAGGTGAAAATCGCCCGGACGCTTCATCTGGCATGAAGTCGGCTGTACACCGACATAGGTATCCATCTTGACTTCTCGCCTTCCAGCCATAGCCGGTATTTTCCTGGTCAAACTTCACATCCTTGCCGTTGACCTTGGTCCAGGTTGCGATGTACAGCGGCTGCTGCAACTGGTGGTCGGTCTTGCGCATCGTCGACTTCGCCGTTCAGGCTGTTCACCTTCATGCCTTCCATGGTAAGAGCCACTTTCACAGGATCGGTGGATTTGGTTTCCTTGAACGCTTTGCTCATCATCAAAATGCCGGTATAGGTTGCCCGTATAGTAATCGTCGTTGTACTTTTTCTTATAACCTTCGACGATCTCCTTGCCGGCAAACTTCTCATTATTTGCGTTCCAGTAGCCCACATACTTCACGCGCTCGGCGCCCGCTGCACCCATCGCCGTGGGCACACCGGTCGTCGACCGTAGTACGTATAGAAATTCGCTTCGAGGTTGGCATCCTTCGCCGCCTTGATCAGCAGCGCAAGGTCGGCGCCCCAATTGCCGGTGATGATGGTGTCCGCGCCGGAGCCTTCATCTTGGCGATATAAGGCGAGAAATCCTTCACCTGCCCGATCGGATGCAAATCGTCGCCGACGATCTGGATATCAGGACGCTTGCGCTTCAGATATTCCTTCGCCGCGCGCGTGACCTGGTGGCCGAACGCATAGTTCTGGCCGATGATGTAGACCTTCTTGATGTTCGGGTTCTTCTCGATGAACGAGGTCAACGCTTCCATCTTCTGGTCGGAATTCGCGTCGAAGCGGAAATGCCAGAAGCTGCACTTGCTGTTGGTCAGGTCGGGATCAACCGCAGCGTAATTGAGGAACAGGACTTCCTTGCCCGGGTTGCGCTCGTTGTGCTTGTTGACGGCATCGAGCAGCGCCATGGCCGACACCGGATCCATTCCCCTGGATGATGTAGCGTAACCTTGGTCGACACGTCTTCAATAGCGACAACGATTCCTGCGGACTTCCCTTGTTGTCGAAGCCACGATCTCGAACTTGTTGTCGCCGGCCCATTTGCCCTGATTCGCCTTCTCGGCGATCAACTGCAAGCTCTTGAGCGATTCCTGCCCGACCGGCGCGAACGGGCCCGACAGCGGATCGATGAACGCGATCTTCACCGTCTCCGCGTTCGCGATCGGCGATGCGAATGCGGCGGCCAATGAAAGCGGGATGATCAGTGATTTGAATCGAGTAGCCATTTGTCTCTTCCTTATAGGTGTTATGTGTGGTTACAGCATATCGATGGTTTCAGTTTGCGCAGTTTCTCGGCTGCCGCTTCGTGGAGGCCCCAACGTTTTCTGCGCATGGGCTACGAGCGCGTCCGGATTGCGAAAATGGACAACATCCAACACGATCGCGTCTTGCTCGGTCTCGGGCAGCGTGAACCATCGCTCGCCAAAGATCGATTTGTCGGCCAACTTCGCGTTCGTGCGATGACCGACCAGGCCATCCTCTTCATCTTCCAAATACTGAATTGAGAATTTCGCATTTGTATCCAACTCGAGTATTTTTTTTACGCGTTTCCATTTCAAGTCTCCTTCGCGACGGAGAGCGGTCAAAAGTCGCTTGCGTTCGTTCGCACTCAGCGGTGCGTCTCTTCTATCGCGCGTAGTCACGCGCAAATCGTTGACCTTTTGCAGGATGCGAAATTCCTGCGCGACAGGCAACGCCAATAGGCAGCGACGTAGGCCCCTGGGCCAAGAGAGTCGGCGTGAATTCTGAGTTGATGGTTTCAAAGAATGAAATTTGCGTTTTTTGCGCCTGCGCGGCGCTCTCGCCGTTGATTCCAATTCGCATTTGCCAACTAAATGACGCTGAGATCGTAATGGTGCTGAAAGTAAAGCAATTCATCCAGCAATTCCCAATCTTCGGTTTTTAGCCCGGCGGTCGTGTTTTGAGTGGCGTGAATCCGGTCGAACTCGTCGCGATACTGCTTGCGGCCGAGCCATTGTCGGCGAATGCGTCCTTCGACCGGTCGTGCATGACGGTTGAGCTCTTGCCCCAGCGTCGTGCCGTGTTTTTCCAGATCCGACTGAGTCTTTTGGATGCTTCCTTCGACTTGGCCCAGGTCTTCGTCTTGGCTTTGGCTTTTGCGGTTGCTGTGGTAGCCGCGACGTTGGGCCAGATGATAGAGCGCGCGGCCGAGTTCGAACGGTTCGAGCGTCCGCTCCGCCGCGGCGTTGCGCAGGGCGTACGTCAGTTTTGCGCGGCATCGTGTTCGCCGACCGGCAGCCACTTGGCGCGGAGAGTTTCGTCCAATGCATCGAGCGTCGCCTTGCGATCGCTGGACGAGTCGGACTTCGACGGCGGCAAAAGGCCGAGTCGTTGCAAAGCGCGAAAGACTTGTCGCTTCCGACGGACACGACGCCATTGCTGCCGACGCGGCTGCCGCGCTTGTCGGCGGACGACCGTGCGCGAGGCGTCTTTGCCCTGTTCGATGTCCCCCTCGACGCCGGCCTCGAAGATCCGTACGCCGCCGTCGAGCAGGGCTAACGGATTGGGCTGTTCGGCGCCGTCGATTTCGATGGCCGCCCAACCGAGCGAAGCCGCTCCCAAATCCAACCCCAAGATATAAGGAATGCGTGGTTCCATCGTTGCCCCCTACGAGAATGCTCACTGTTTTGACAAGAATTTTCACTTTCCTCGCTTAAGCGAGGAAAATCAAGTTGCTTGCGACCAAAGATCGGAGTAACTTGATGGGCAGTGTATCCGAGCGACGCTTCCTACCTATTACAGTAAGTTGTTGAACTTACTTCGGTATGTTTCGACGCCGCACCGTTCAATCGGTTGAGCCGCCTCTTGTAGGCGGCTTTTTTATTAACTTCTCACGACACTGCGGAGAACATTTGAGCGTCGAATGCCCAGTTTTGTCCTTGTGTGATCTGGACATTCATCTAGCACACGTAGTCGACGTCTGCTCGCGAAAAGAGATTGTGACAGAAACATAGAACTAGGATTTGTGGATTGCGACAACGATACTTTTGAGTGAGAAAGACGACACAATTTCATAATAAGGGCAGCACGATGTTGGGGCAGATTTCTCACGAAGACGGAACGGTCGGAACCAAAACGGTCTCAATCTCCTGCGAATTCGCGGAATCGTTGAGCTATGCCTCGTGGCAGAATGAGATTCCGGTTTTGCGGTCGCTATCGATCGTCAATCAGACTTCCGATTCCTACTCTGATTGCGAACTGACACTCCAGGCGATTCCGCCGTTTTTGCGGACGAAAACTTGGATCCTGGATCGCGTGCGTCCCGAATCCGAGACTCAACCGGGCGATCGGGATTTGGAACTCGACCCGGAATACCTCAACGGTCTCAATGAGGCCGAGCGGGGCGAACTCCATTTCACATTAACGCGCGAAGGGACGGTGCTCGCCGAAGCGACCCATAAAATTCGTGTCCTGGCGCGAGATGAGTGGGGTGGCTGTCATTCGATGGGAGAATTGCTGGGCGCATTCGTCATGCCGAATGATCCGGCCATCGCGGGACTCCTCAAGCAGACGGGTGAGGTACTCGATAAGAACGGCCATTCGCCGTCGCTCGACGGCTATCAATCGCGCGATCGCAAACGCGCTTACATGTTGGTCGCCGCCTTATGGTCGGCGGTCTCCGAGCATCGGTTGACCTACGCAAATCCTCCCAAGAGCTTTGAAACTCTGGGACAGAAGGTACGACGTCCTTCGACTGTGTTTCAAGACGGATTAGCGACCTGTTTGGATTCTTCGTTATTGTTCGCCTCAGCGATCGAAGCCATTGGTTTGAATCCGGTCGTCATCTTGCAACACGGACACTGTTTCGTGGGAGCATGGTTGACCGAAAAAACCTATCGTTCGGCGATCGAACGAGATTGTACCGAATTGCGAAAAGCGATCGCCGCCCAAGAATTCATCGTCTGCGAAACGACGCTCATCACGCAGCGTCCGGCGGCTCCGTTCAATGTCGCGGTTCAAACCGCCGTTTCGGCTTTGCGCGAATCGGAAGAAGCGAAATTTCTATGCGCCGTCGATATCGCCCGGGCTCGGATGGCCAGCATTCGTCCTTTGGCTTCGCACGAGTCACATCTTCGATTCGCAAAACAGACTCCTACGATTGCATCGACCGGCCCATTAGCGCTTCCCAATACTCCGGAATTCGAATCGCCTCGCTTGGATGACACGGAAGAAAAACCGACTACGCCGGCAGGTCGAATCGAACGCTGGCAGCGTAAGTTGCTGGATCTCTCGTTACGCAATCGATTATTGAACTTTAAGGAGTCATCGGGAGTCGTCCCCTTCATCTGTCCCGACGTTCCATACCTGGAGGATCGGCTGGCGGAGGGAATCAAACTCAAGTTGATCTCGTATTTGGAAGACAATCCCATCGGCGAGCGCGACGAGCGTCTCCATAAAAATCGGACGCAGCGGGATTTATTGGAAGAGTTCGCCAAGGCCGCGTTGAAACGCGATGAAATCATCTCGTCGTTGGGCAAAAGCGAGATGACGGCCCGGCTCACGAAACTCTTTCGGGAAGTTAAAAACGATCTCGCAGAAGGAGGTACCAACACGCTGTTTTTAGCCGTCGGATTTTTGAAGTGGAAGCAGAAGTCCGATGATGAAAGAACGTATCGTGCGCCGTTATTGCTGATCCCGGTCCAGTTGACGCGTACGAGCGCCGGCTCGCCGTTCCGACTCGCCGCTTACGATGACGATATTCGGTTCAATGCGACGTTAATCCAACTGTTGAAGAAAGACTTCGGACGCGATCTGACGGAGTTCGAAGCGAATTTACCTACCGATGACCAGGGGATCGATGTTCCGGCGATTCTTGATCGTGTTCGTCGAAAGATCCGGGATGTGCCGGGATTCGAGGTAGTCGCCGAAGCCGCTCTGTCGACGTTTTCGTTCGCCAAGTACCTGATGTGGAAGGATTTGGTGGATCGCGTCGGCGAGTTGGCGAAAAACCGCGTCGTAAATCATTTGATCAATGATCCGGACAAAGTCTTTTCGTCGGGCGTCGGAACGCCGTTCCCGGAACCGCATCACATCGATGTCCGTTATCATCCCAGCGAACTCGTCTATCCTTTGCCGGCCGATTCTTCGCAGTTGGCGGCGATGATGGCCGCCGCCGAGGGTCAAGACTTTGTTTTGATCGGTCCGCCCGGTACGGGAAAAAGCCAGACGATCGCCAACATGATCGCACAATGTCTGGCCGGCGACAAAACGGTGCTATTCGTCGCCGAAAAAACCGCCGCGCTCGACGTCGTCCATCGCCGCTTGCGCGAGCATGGCCTAGGAGACTGTTGCGTCGAGCTCCATTCGAACAAAGCCGAACGCCGTAAGTTTCTGGCGCAACTCAAGAATTCTTGGGACAAACGTCGTAAACCGCCCGCTTCGGATTGGCTCCCGATTAGCGAGCGTCTGAAGATTCGCCGGGATGAATTGAATAATTATGTTTGTGCTCTGCACGCGAAGGACTCATGCGGCAGCACGGTTTTCTCGGCGATGGGAAAGGTCGTGCGCGACAAACATGTCGAGTGCGGCGAACTCGGCTGGCCGAAGACCGTTCGGATGGATGCCAAAGGGTACGCCGCGCGGTGTGAGTTGGTGGACAAGCTCGGCTCCGCCCATTCCGCGCTCAAGCCGGGCGTGGCGTTTGATTCTATCCGCACGACCGACTGGACATATGCCTGGGAGCAGGAACTGTTTCAAAGTCTGGCCGCCGTCGAAACGGCGAAGAACAAGATGGCCCAGACGTTCGGGCGATTCTGTCAAACGCTTGGGTTTGAAAAACAAGATTTTGCTTTAGCGGATTTGGAAATCCTGAAACGCCTCTGTGGTGTTTTTCAAGAGACTGCCAACGCGGATTTTCGCATCATTTACGACAAGTCGCTGGACAAGTTGAGCCCTTACGTCGATCAACTCGCGGAGAAGATCGACGTTCTTCAATCCGGCATGCTGGCGACGAGGCAATGCTACGCCTACGACAATCTCGCCGCGATTCCCGTTCGGGAACTCCAAAACGACTGGCGAGAGGCGAACGCGAAGGTCTGGGGGCTGGCTCACATGGCTCGTCGACGCGTGCGGCTCTTGCTCCAAAGTTATTCGGCCAAAGGCGAAGCCGATCCGAATACCGATTTGCCGACACTCTTGAAGATGCAAGAAGCCGTCGGCGTGATCGAAGCGAGTCCACTGGCGACCAAAACGCCTTTCTGGCGGAAGCATGAAACCGATGTTCCGAAGCTGCGTGATCATCTTCGAATCGCGGTTCAGGCTCGTCAGGTTTTACGCCAGATCGGCGAATACTCCGGTGACGTCAATCGTTTCGCCAAGCAGATCGCTCCGGCTTTCGGGGGCGGCGACACCGCGCATCCCGCGCGACATGCCGCGTCGGCATTTTTGGCTAGTCTCAAGGAATTCTTCGGGACGCTCAACGGCTATCAGAAAATCGCGGGCGGCGGGCTGTTTTCGCGCGAGTCGACGAAAGTCTTGGCCGAAACGCAAACCGCCGTTGAACGCATTCAACAGCAACGTACGGAACTGCAACGTTGGATCGCGTGGTGCGAAATCAAGAAACGTGCGATCGCGCACGGCCTCAACGCGAGCGTGGCCGATCTGGAATCCGGACGCACGTCGACAAAAGAATTACGACGTCGATTCGAACTGGCTTACGCGCGCTGGTGGCTACCGCAGGCCATCGATCGCAGTCCGGTGCTCCGCGCGTTTCAAAAGTTTAAACACGAAGACGCGATCCGGGATTTCAAAGAACTGGACCAAGCCGCCAGAGCCGCCGCTTCTTCGCACGTCACCGCAGTCACCTCACACGATCTTCCCGCACACTCGACGGTTCCTAAAAAATCCCGAGCTGGGACTGTTGCGTCATCAAATGGAGTTACAACGTCCCAGTAAATCGATTCGAGAAATCATCCAAGGGATTCCCGATTCGTTCGTAAAGCTTGCGCCGTGCGTTTTGATGTCGCCGTTATCCGTCGCGCAGTATTTGCCCGCGAATCAATCCTTATTCGATGTCGTGATCTTCGACGAGGCGTCGCAGATCACCACTTGGGACGCGATCGGAGCAATCGCACGCGGAAAACAAACGATCATCGTCGGCGATCCGAAACAACTCCCGCCGACGAACTTTTTCGGTCGCGCGGATAACGACGAAGAAAACGAGGAGCTGGAAGATCACGAACGTGATCTGGAAAGCATTTTGGACGAAGCCAAAGCGTCCGGACTCCCTACGATGCAACTCAATTGGCATTATCGTAGTCGGCACGAGTCCTTAATCGCGTTTTCCAACGAGCGATATTACAACAATCGGCTGATCACGTTTCCTTCAGCCGCCACGCAGGACACCGGCGTCGCGTTCCGCCATACGCCCGAAGCGTACTATGATCGGGGAAAAAGCAAAACGAACCGTAAGCAGGGCGAAGCGATCGTCGCGGAGGCCGTCGAGAAAATGCAGGCTTGGTTGCTCCTACCCGAAAAGGAACGTCCAACGCTCGGAGTCATCACGTTCAATAGTCAGCAGCAGACATTGATCGCCGACTTGTTCGATCAGGCCAAAATCGACAATCCGGACCTTGAATGGTTCTTCAGCGAGGACCGTTATGAACCGACGATCGTCAAAAATCTGGAGAATGTTCAAGGTGACGAGCGCGACGTGATGCTTTTCTCGATCACATACGGACGTGACAAGCCACAAGGAACGTTGGCGAGAAATTTCGGGGCGCTCAATCGAATCGGCGGCGAACGTCGCCTTAACGTCGCAGTAACGCGGGCGCGAGCGGAACTGATCGTATATTCCTCTTTTACGGCCGCCGAATTGGACGTGAACGGCGTCAAACACCAAGGCGTCGTCGACTTCAAAGCGTTTTTGGATTTCGCGGAGCGCGGCCAGATCGCGCTGCACGCCGAAACGCGTGGATCTCAAGGCGGTTACGATTCTCCGTTCGAAGAAGCCGTCGCCGATGCGTTACAATCACGTGGCTGGACGGTCGTTCCGCAAGTCGGAGTGTCGGGATTTCGAATCGATCTGGGAATCGTGCATCCCAATGAGCCGGGTCGCTATTTGGCGGGCGTCGAGTGCGACGGCGCGACTTACCATCGATCCACGACCGCACGTGATCGCGATCTTGTGCGAGAATCCGTTCTGAGGAATCTCGGTTGGAATATCGTGCGGATATGGTCGCCGGACTGGTGGTACGATCCGCAAGGCGTGGCAAGTGAGATCGATAGCAAATTACGAAAACTCATTTCACCGTGCTGACATCCATTTGCGGTAACCCGACAACATACGTAATGTATTGCACTTTAATGCCCTACAAACAGCCTTGGTTTTGTGGCATTAAACGATGTTCCCGTCGTCTATCAGTCCGTAGAGTCGCGTCGCTTTGCGATGACTAACGCCAAGAATTATTCGTCATCGAGCACTTTACTTAGATCGCGACGACAAGTAGATTAACTTACTGAGATTCATTCTCAATTCTGGCCGTACGCAGCCTCACGCCACGGAAAGACCAGGTACGAGTTCGCTCGTGACCCCTTCCGCTCTCGCCCTCGGGCGCTGCGTTCATGGTTTCTTGCCGCGATTATGCCCATTCGTTCGATCAGCGTTACGCTCGCGCGTTTACGCTCGTCGAGCTGTTGGTCGTGATCGCGATTATCGGAATTCTTACGGCGATCTCGTTGCCCGCGATTTTCAAAAGCTTGGAAGCGGCTCGACGGACGCAATGTTCGAGCCAGCTCAAGCAAATCGGCTTGGCGACGCATATGTACCGCGACTCGTTCAAGCGTTGGCCGCACGGCGACATCACCGGCAAGTGGACGTATCGCATGCGACCCGGTTTGATTTCGCCCGGACAATTAAAGGGTTATCCGGAGACTTGGGGACTTCAAGCGATTTACGAGAAGCAGAAATTCATCGACGAAGGGTCGAGCATATGGATCTGCCCTTCCGCCCCCGACTTTCTCAAGGTTTACGAGAACACGTACTCGTTCAGCATCGCGCAAATCCTGCAACGCCGAAACATCGAAGACACCGCAAAGACGATCTGGGTTTGGGACAACTTTTCGACGTTGCCCGGGCTCAGCGGTTTTATCGGCCCATTTAAAGACAATCAAATTCCTGCCGATATTCGCGTGTACCCTCACTATCCATCGGGCACGGCGGCCTACAACACGGTTTGGTTGGACGGGCATGTCGAGACCAGCAATCTCGATTAATCGACGCTTCCGGACGACCGAGCCACGGTATCCCCTTTCCCCCCATGTCATACGCAATGAAGATTTCTCGCCGCACGCTGCAAAAACGTCTCGTTCTCGCCTCGGCTCTGCTCCTGACGTCGACGAGCGGCGCTTGGGCCCAATCGGCCGGTTCGTCGCCGTTGGTGAATTATTTCCCGCGCATCTCGGTCGCGACGACGTTAGGAACGTTCGTGAATCCCCCTTTTCAGGGATTCGATTACAACCAAGCGACCAATACGTTCTACATGATCAACAGCGGGACCAGCGGCGGCTCGTTCGTCGTAGATTCCGCCGAATCGGGTTATAGCGTCAACTACTACAATCCCGCCGGTTACTGGCAACTCAGTTCGACGTCATCCGCGTCATATACCCAGCAAATCACATTGGACGCCACGGCTCTGCAGTTGTACGCGGCATCGGCGTCCCTGGCGGGTAACGGCGATCCATCGGGGCCGTCGACCGTTTCCACGAATCCCACGTTCGGAAACGCGCTGCTGAACCCTGGGCCGTTAACCATCGGTGGACGAACGTACGCTCCCGGGACGGCCTTGGTCTTTCTCGATGCGGCGCTCACCTATATCGGAAACACGTCCACCGGCGAACTCTTCAATCGCGAAAAAAACGTCTATGTTTACGATATGCGGACGATCGGCTCAGCGGCCGCGCCGGGCAGTCGCGACAATAACGCCAACGGCACGGTCGATTGGAACGACGTTTTCGATACGGTCTTCACTACTCAAGACGTACGTAATTTCACCGGAAAGAACGGCAACACGTTCAATGTGGCCAGAAACTTCAGCTTCTCTCCGACGAACTCGAATTACATCTATCTCAGCGATACCCAAACGGACTTCGGCGGCGTCTGGCGCGTCGATTTAACCAAGACCGGAAGCGATGCGCTGCATCGCGTCATGAACGTGACGTCGTCGACCGGTACGCGAATCGGAAACGAGATTTTCGCGATCTCGACGAGCCAACGCGATCTCGATCCTTTTGACTCGGCGACGGGCGATCAACTGTTGGTTTTCGGCTCGGAAGCGAACGGCGCCGGCATCAGCGGCGGCGTCGGTTTCGTCACGCACTCCATCAACGCGTCGAATCCCGCCGCCAGCACGACCTCGACGCCGCGCTATTTGATCCAAGGGGGGCGCATTTCCGCGTTCACGGGTCTCGCGACCGATACCGGCAACAGCGCGGCCGTGATGAAAAACGACGGAACGCTGTACTTCACCGACACGACCAGCGCCGTGTTGAAACTCGACTCGCAGGGGCGCGTGAGTAAGCTCGTCGCGACCGAGCAACGGCGAACGTATCAAAGCAATTTCGGTACGAATACCAATACCACCTATGCCGATCTCAAACTCCAACAGATCACGCCCGCGGGGTTCGCGCAACCGATCGACGAATTGTTGTTCACCGAATTCGGCAGCGGCGCGCCGGTGGGAATCTTGGCGTTCGACCCGGTCGATCTCAATCGAGACGGAGTCGTTAACGGCGCCGACACCGCGCTGTTCAAACAAGAATTCAATCGCCCCGTTTCGACGACTTCCAAATTGCTACGGTCGGATACCTCGACGTATCAAGGCTATCTCAACGCCGATCTGAATGGTTCGGCGGCGTCTCCGGAACCGGAACGGCGGCGGGCTTGGATGTTCGCGCGGTCGACGACCGCGATCTGGCGACGTTGTTTCAGTTCATCAACAAAGTCGCCGGCGACATCGATCTGAACGGCGTCGTCGATGCGAACGATCAAACGTTGTTCAACGCCACGACGCTCGGCTCGAGCGGAAATTGGTTCAACGGCGACTTCAATCGCGACGGCGTCGTGAACGCGGCCGATCAAGCGTTGCTGACTGCGAACATGGGGACGAGTTACACATTAGCTGGGTTCTTGGCGCAAGGAACCTATACCGGCGGCGCGATCGGATCCTGGGCGCAAATTCTCAAATCGAACAATTCGGCGATCGATCAAGATACGAACATCGTGGTCGCCCGCGCAGGAGGGGCGACCATCGCCGGTCCGCTCGTCGACACGAAACTGGTTTATGTCGATCTCGGGAAAAACAGCGATTCGTTACCCGCCGACACGTTGAATCTCGCCGCGAGTACGAAACTGGAATTACTCGAAGGCATGTTGATTCGCCCCTCCGGCGTCGTGAACGGTAACGCGACGAACGTTATCAAATTGGGCAGCGAAAACTATCCCGCGACGCTGGCCGTCGTGAACGGCGGTCAACTCAACGGAGCCGTCACGATTCAAGGTAACTTGGAATACGACACGACGGCGTCGAAAACATTCGACGGCACGATCGTCGACTTCTCGGCCACGACCAAATCCTCTTTGCGAAAAGTCGGCTCGGGAACGTTGACGTTCGCACAGCCGCAAACGTACACAGGGACGACGACGGTCGCGGGAGGTACCCTGATCGTCAACGTCAATAATACCGCCGCGAACGGAGCGGTGACTGTGGCGGGGGGCGGAAGACTCAGCGGAAGCGGGACGATCGGCGGCGCCACCACGATCGCCAGCGCGGGGATCGTTTCGCCGGGCGTCGGCGTCGGCAACATGACCTTCGCCAACGGACTCAGTATCGCTTCGGGAGGGATTTACGGTTGGCAGCTCGGCTCGCCCACCGTCGGCGTCCCGGGAACGGACAACGATTTAATCACCGTCTCAGCGGGAACGTTGGTGCTTGGAAGCGGTCGCGTGGTCGCGCTCGATTTCGGTTTGATGAGCGGCTCCGCGCCGGCTAGCGGAAACGCTTTCTGGAACACGAGTCGTTCTTGGAAAATCATCGACGTCGCGGGGACCGCGGTCAACACGGGCAACACCAACTTTTCGGCGGTGACCGGTTCGCTCGGCGGAACGGGCTCGTTCTCGACGCGCGTCGTCACGTCGGGCGGCGATTTGGGCGACGTGTTTCTCGATTACAAGGCCGCTTCGATTTGGAAAGGCGCTTTGGGCGACGCGTGGACTCCGGCCGGCAGTTGGACCGCGGCGGTCCCGGCTTCGGCGACCGAAGCGGCGTTGTTTTCGAACCAAGGAGGAGCCAACGTCAATCTCGCCGCCGCACAAACGGTCAACAAGGTGACGTTCGACTCGTCCACGAGCTTTACGATCGCCGGGTCGAATACGCTGACCCTGGCCGGCAACACGCCCAAAATCGCCACGGCATCCACCAATACCGGTACGCAAACCATCAGTACGGCGATCAATCTTCCCAACGGGAGCTCGATCGTCGTCGACGGCGGGACGTTAGTACTCGCCGGAGCCAGCATTCTCACGACCAGTTCGGCTTCGGGCGTCACCGCGAGCGTCGCTAGCGGAGCGACTTTGCGTCTCGACGGATCGGGCAGTCCTTTAAGCAACAATTTGCTGAATCATGTCCCGGTTGCGAACAACGGGACTTTTGAAATTCGCGATTCCAGCAAACGCGTCGGTGATATTAGCGGAACCGGTACGACCAACGTCGTTTCGGCCGGTGCGGGATTATTGACGACATCGATTCGGCAAAACGCATTGTCGATCGGCGCCGGGAATACCGTAACCATCGTGCCGAACGGAATTTCAACCAGTCTCACTCGCGTCGGTTCGCTGACGATCGCCGGCGGCGCGACGCCGACCGGAAAGTTCGATCTCAACGATAACGACTTAGTCATCGATAACGCCACGAAAGCGGCGGGCGAAGCGACGCAAACGCTCGTCCGCCAACAATTGCTGTCCGGCTCTAACGAGTTCGCCTGGAACGGCCAGGGAATCACCAGCAGCGCGGCCGCGGCCGCGGCCGGCGTCGGAACGCCGTTGGCCCTGGGGTACATGTTAAACAACGACGGATCGGGCAATCCGCTGTTCTTCCAAGACGGCGTCGGTGCGCCGTTGTTCGGCGGACAGATCGTCGACGCCAACGCCGTGTTGATCAAATATACGTACTTGGGCGACGCCAATCTCGACGGGATCGTCGATACGGTCGACTTCAACTTGATGAAGGCCGGCATCTTGGGAACCGCGCCCTATACGAGTTGGGCCTTCGGCGACTTCGATTACAACGGGCTGATCGACACTGTCGATTTCAACTTGTTCAAAGCCGGTTTCTTGGGCCAAGGCGGAAGCCAAGCGACCATCCTCAGCTTCGACGCCCAATTCGCGGCGATCCCCGAACCGGGAACCTGGGGTCTAACCGCCGTCGGACTCGGCGGCGCATATTTCCTCCGTCGTCGTCGATTGGCGCAGCGCGTTTAATCGTCGTCGAACGTGGTCCGGCTTTCTTCGCACTTTTTTGCACATTTTTTCATACGGCGGTTCGCATGTCTCGGTCGTGGTCGTTGATGTCGGGATTGTTCTTTTCGGCTGTCTTCGCCGTCGGCGCAAGCGGCGTTGATCGTGGATCTGCGGTTCGCGGACGGATTGAAAACCAAACCGGCCGCGGCCGGGACGTACGCCATCGACGTGTGGGCGGTCGTCACCGGCGCCAATACGACGGCCGACGAGACGTTGACCTTCCTCTACGGCTCCGCGTTCTCGACGCAAGTCAACGGCGGAGCGCCGTTGGGAAATCAGGGCGCCGGTATCACCGGAACCGCGACTTATCTCCCCTCGATCTGGTCCAACAGCGCCACATTCGGAGGGCAGGCCGGAACGGCGCAAAATACCACGACCGACGGTATCGTCGATTGGGGAACGCCGAACACGGCCGTCTCCGCGATCAATTTCACCTCCGCATTATCGGCCAACGGCTCCACGCCGGTGACGCCGACGACGCCAGGCATGATTCTTGAACGTCGATTACCGCCTGCTGACCAACGGCGTCGAGTACCGCGTCGGTCGGTTGGATTTCACGATCACACCGGCCTCGTTGAACGCCGCCGCGACGACCGACGCGCAAACCAGTATCGACTGGGCGAAAGGGATCGGGACGTTTCCGAATCCACAAGTTCACACCATCGACGGTTCCCCCACGTTGCTGTCCAATAACGCCGCTTACACGGCGAGCGGCGTAGGAAACGGCGTGGCGTTCATCACCGCCGCCGCCGTGCCCGAACCATCGACCTTCATCTTGGGCGCCTTCGGTTTGGTCGGCGGTTGGTATTTCCGTCGTCGACGAAACCACCGCGCCGACGTGAATTCATCGTATTGACGTATCGATTTTTTCCAGAATGGCAACGACGATGATTCATAAGTTCTATCGCGGATTTTTTCTACTGGTCGTCGGCGTCGCCGCGTTGACGGCGACCGTGCGCGAACCCGGCGTCGTTCCGAAATCGGAACCGGACGAGACGGGCGAGAAAGTCCACGGAAAAGATGCGGCATCCTCGAAAGAGACGGTTCCTCTCCCAGCGTCTCTCGCGCCGCCGAGCGACGAACCGGCAAAGACGAACGACGATCGGAAAACGACGCCCGGGACATCGGGACCGATATCCGCCGACGCCGCGATAGCCGCGGAGGACGAACCGAAAATCGGCGGCGAAAAAACCGAAGGTAAGGCGCCGTCGCGCGGTGCGCGATCCTTTCGCGTCGGCCGGAACTCTCGGCGGAACAAACCGCCAAGTGGGCCGCCGAATTGCGGGCCATCTATCAAAATCCGCCCGATAAGTGGCCGGCTCCCAGCGTGGATTCGACCGTCAAGTGGAAAGAAATCGGCCTGCTTCCGGAGAACGAATACTCGAAGATTTTGCGCAAAGACGGCGACCCGAAACTGCGAACGCGCGTCGAACTGGGCAAAATGCTGTTCTTCGATCCACGCATTTCCGGCAGCGGCCAACTCGCTTGTGCGTCATGCCACGAAGCCGAGTTAGGTTGGTCCGACGGACGTTCGACGTCGTTCGGTCATACGCGTAAGGAACTAACACGCAACGCGCCGACGCTGCTCAACATCGGATTAGCCAATCAATTGTTCTGGGACGGCCGCGCGAAGGATCTGGAAGATCAAGCTCGACAGGTCTTGATGAATCCCGACGAGATGAAGAGCTCGCCCGACGTGATCGGCAAGCTCTCGGCCGTTCCGGCATACTCAAAAAAATTCGCAGCGGTTTTCGGCGACGAAGAAATCACCTTCGATCGCGCGGCGGAAATGTTGGCCGAGTTTCAACGCTCCATCGTCGGAGGTCGCAGCCGATTCGATTTCTTTTTGAAAGGTCGGCCCGAAATGCTGCCCGACGACGCCGTCATCGGATTGCATCTCTTCCGCACGCAAGCCAACTGCATGAATTGCCACAACGGACCGAACTTTTCCGACAACCAGTTCCACAATCTGGGTCTGACGTATTATGGTCGCGAAAAGTACGAAGATTTCGGCCGCTACAACATCACCAAAGATCCGGCCGATATGGGGAAATTTAAGACGCCGACGCTGCGCAACGTCGAACGAACGCGACCTTACATGCACAACGGCTTGTTTGAATTGACCGGCGTGTTGAACATGTACAACGCCGGTATGCCCGACGTCAAACCGCGGCCCGACCAAGTCGGCGATCCGCTGTTTCCGAAGAAGTCTCCGCTGTTGCGGCCGCTCAATCTCAATCGCCAAGAGATGAACTTCATTATCGCGTTTTTGGAATCTCTCAGCGAACCGGCGTCGCGCGTTAGAGTCGATCTTCCGCCGGATGTCAAAGACGAGCAATCCGTCTCAAAACCGTCCCATTCTCTTGATAACTCTAAAATTCCTGGAGATCCGGTTCGCGACGGCACCGAATAATTCACGCATCGGTCCCAAGTTACCGGAACACGAATTCCCTCTTCGATTTCGATACTACATATCGGTACGATCACGTAGAATAGCCATATCGATGTAAACTTTCAGCCGAACACAGCAGGTCTGTATGCGATTCCTCCGTATCCATTTCGCACTGTTGCTCATCGTCACGTCGACGATAACTCTGAATGCGGCCGATCCGATAACACCGCCGCAGAAGGAACGTTTTCATCTTTATCTCCTCGTCGGCCAATCCAACATGGCCGGACGGGGCAAAATCGAAGCCGAAGACAAAAAGCCGATCCCGCGCGTGCTGATGTTGGACAAAGCAGGGGAGTGGGTTCCGGCGGTCGATCCGCTGCATTTCGATAAGAAATCGGCCGGCGTCGGATTGGGTCGTTCGTTCGCCGCCGAACTCGCCGCGGCCGATCCGACGGTCACGATCGGTCTAATCCCCTGCGCTGTCGGCGGATCGCCGATCGATACTTGGAAAGCGGGCGCTTTACGACGCCCCGACCAACAGTCATCCGTGGGACGACATGCTGAAACGTACGAAGCCCGCGTTGGAGGTCGGCACGCTCAAAGGCATTCTTTGGCATCAAGGCGAGTCGGATTCCAACGAGAAACTTGCGCCGACATACGAAGCGAAGCTCCACGTCCTGGTGAAAGCGTTTCGCAAAGAGTTGAACACCGACGCGCCGTTCGTCATCGGCCAATTGGGCCGATTCGACGCCGTCCCCTGGAACGAGTCTCGCAAAACCGTGGACCGGGCACATCGCGAACTGGAAAAGCATTTTTCCAAAATCGCGTTCGTACCGTCCGAAGGACTCAAAGCGCAGTCCGATAACGTCCACTTCGGCTCCGCGTCGTACCGCGAATTCGGCAAACGCTACGCCGCGGCCTATTTGAAGCTTACGCAAGCGGCCAAAGACAAGCCGTAGCCCCTACGACGTCCGGCGGCGAATCACTTATCCGACGCGGTCGCTCTCCAGCGCAATACACTTTCGACAGGAAAGTGATCCGACGGTGTTTTGCCCTCTTTCACCGTGCGATCGATCGCGATCGACTCGATCGCCCAATCTCGGCTGAGCCCGATCCAATCGATCCGGGCGCCGTCGACCCGCGACGCGTCGAACGAGTTCGCGGTTCCTTCGTTCTTCGCTCGTTCGGGATGCGCCGCGCGATACGCGTCGATGATCGGCGAGTCGCCGTTCGGGGTTTTCGCGAACAACTCTTCGTAAGCGCAGGCTTCCTTCGCCGGAATTGAAGTCGCCGGTCTGAATGATCGAACGGCCTTTGCCTTTGTCGGCCAGCACGGTGCGGGTCAACTTCGCCGATTCGATCCGTGCGGTCTTGCCGATGTGATCGAAATGCGTGTTACAGAACAAAATCTCCGGCGCTTGCGGTTGCTTTTTATCGCGTAAGACGACCCAAGTGCTGAGACGCGGCAATGACGTGTCCCAGCCCTTGCTGCCGACCTTGTCGGGCGTCTCGCTGAGCCAAAAATGCCCGCCGTCGATTTTTTCGAAACGGTCTTTCTTGTAAAACAGCGCCGCCATCTCGCCCTTGTCGGTGCCGTCGTCGCGACCGACGCCGAACGCTTCATAAGCGGTAAGTTTTTCCAACACATAATCGCGTTGAAACGCCAACGTCTCTTGCGTCCCCAGCAAATCGGGATCGAACGTCTTGATCACGTCGACCAGAAAGTCCTTCCGTTTCTCCCAATGATTCTCGCCGTCCTTCGCGGTGCCGTAACGGAGGTTGAACGTCATCACGCGCGTCGTCGGCGTCTCGCGCGGAGGGGCGACGTCGCGGCCGCGCTCCACGCGGACACGGCGAAGATCAAAAATGCCGGAATGCGAAAGGGCATGAGAGTATCCATAAAACGTGGTGGGCATCGGATGTTGGTTTGAGAATCATCATAAGACGCTCGTGTTCCGCGAGAAAGCCGTCGCACACGCTGAATTGACAAGCTCGGAACGGCCGATTCAGATGAATTCTCTCCGGGGACGATCAAGATTTATCGTGGGAGTCGTTACGTCATGAGTTCCTCAGCCGATTGGAAGTTGCCGCTCTCGGAGTATCGCAGCTATCGCGATTTACCGCCGATCGCCGGCTTGTGCGACGTCGCCGCGGCCGCCGGATCGGGCTTGTCGATCGACGACTGCGTGGCGCAGCTTGAAGCGTTATCACTATGCGTTCAAACGGCTGCACGGCATTTTCCTGAAGCGGCTGACGGCCGAACCGATCTACGAATTGAAGACCGCGTTTTCGCATCACGCGTATCTCTGCGCCGAACACACGGCCGCGTTGCGCAAGCGCGTGACGGAGATGCGCGAGCCGCCGCTGGGACTCGACGACGTGCCGCATGCGGCGCTCGAATTGGTCTTCGACGAAATTCAAGCCGCGCCGACGACCGCCGAATTGATTTTGGGAATTTACGACCGCGCGATTCCCGCGTTACGTTCTGCGTTGGAACGACATCTCACGGATACGAATCGTCTGGTCGACGCCCCCAGCGTGCGGATTTGCCGGTTCGCGTTGTTGGAATTGGCCGACATCGCGGCGTTCGGCGCGGCGGCGATTCGTTCGTTGGTCGACGACACGCAACGCGCGTCCGCAATACCCTGGCTGGCTATGTTGGACGCCGCGATCGCGGCCTGCGGGGGGCTCGACGGCGCTGCGCCGGAAGCCGGCACGCTCCCGAACCGATCTATTCCCAAACTCCGCACGCGATCGATCTCACGCCGCGTCGGGACGAGCGGTTCCACGACTCGTATAACGCCGGCGTGAACCCCGAAGCGTTTTTGTACGACGAGCGTTATCCGGCCCGCGCGAAGACGTTGATGATGTTCTATAAACGCCTACGCGAAATTGACGTGCCCGAGATGATGGCCGGCATCATCGCGCAAACGCCGGACAAGCCATGGGACTATTACTTGGATATGACGCGCAAACTCTGGGACGAAGCGCGACACGCCATGATGGGCGAGGCCGGTTTCGCCGTCACCGGTATCGATTGGCGGAAGATTCCGATCAACTTCACGTGGTCGCTGAACCTTAACACGCAACTGACGCCGTTGGAACGACACGCGGTGCTGTACTTCATCGAGCAAGGCTTGATGCCCCGCACCGGCAAGCGATTCGAATTTGAAGTCGGCCAGGCCTCGGGCAACGCGTTTTCCGCGCTGGTGCAGGATTACGATTGGGCCGACGAAGTTCTGCACGCCGCGATCGGCCGGAGGTGGTACGTCGCGCAGATGAAGAACTCGCAAGGGCGCTCCGTTACGGAGACGAATGTTGGACGCGCGTCGTCAGCGATTGGCGCGGCTATCGCGAGCGCGGTCTGACCGCGCACGACAACTGGTGGCCCGACCTGTATCGCGCCGCCTGCGAGAATTGGGGCGTCGCCCCCGACGCCGAGGCGCTGGCCTTCGCCGAAAGCTACGAATCCCGCCGCGCGGATCTGCAAGCGTTGCCGATGGAGTGAGCGTTCGGTCCACGCGTCTCTTACAGACGGAGTTCGACGATGTCCCAATGCGCGTTCGGCCGCTTCTCTCGTTTGGCGTTCTTGCTCGTTTTCGTCGTATGGCAGGTGGATCGATCGTTCGCCGCAGATGTCGCGATCGTCGCGACGGAAGATCTCTTCGCCGCCGCGCGGTTTCCGCATTGCAATACGCCGACGGTCGAACAAACGACGAACGGCACGTTGATCGTAGCGTGGTACGCCGGCAGCGGATTCGGCAACGCCGACGTCGCGATCTGGTCGATGCGTTATGTCGAAGGCAAATGGTCGGCGCCGACCGAGATCGCCGACGGCGTGCAATATCTCCGCACGGTCGGCGATCCGCACCGCTATGCCTGTTGGAATCCGGTGTTGTTTCAAGCCAAAGCCGGCCCGTTGTTGCTGTTCTACAAATGCGGCGAATCGCC
The DNA here is from genome assembly GCA_049840575.1 of Pirellulales bacterium. GTDB lineage: Bacteria > Planctomycetota > Planctomycetia > Pirellulales > JALHPA01 > JANRLT01. The sequence continues at coordinate 148,378 of JASGKV010000029.1, read as the reverse complement.
CCGTTCCTGGTGGGGCATGCTCGCGCAATCCACCGACGACGGCAAAACGTGGTCGGTCCCCCGACGCTTACCCGAAGGGATTTACGGTCCGGCGAAGAGCCGGCCGCTGCAAGTCGCCGACGGCACGATCCTATGCGGTTCGGGCAGCGAGAACGACGGCCCACGAATTCATTTCGAGCGCACCGGCGATTTCGGAATCACCTGGAAAAGGACCGCCGCGGTCAACGATCCGCGTTCGCTCGGCGCAGTTACAGCCCGGATTGCTCGCGTTGGGCGGCGACAAGTATGTTGCGCTCGGCCGGACAGGGCAGGGGAAGCCGTATCGCGTCGCCACGACCGACTCCGGACAAACGTGGACACAGCCGCAACTTCTCGAGTTGCCGAACTCCGGTTCGGCGCTCGATGCTATGACGTTGGCCGACGGTCGTCACGTGCTGATCTACAATCACGCAGCGGAGAAGAAAAACGCGCCGTTGAACATCGCCGTCTCGACCGACGGAACGACTTGGCAAGCGGCAGCGATCTTGGAAGACGGGCCGGGCACATTCGACTATCCCGCCGCCGTACAAACCACCGACGGCCGGCTGCATGTCGTCTATCGCTACCAAAAAGATCGTCTCAAACACGTCACCGTCGATCCCAAGCGTTTGGTCGGGCGCGACTTCGTGGACGGAGCTTGGCCGAAATAATCGTAAGCCGCGCGTTCGCGAGTCATTCAGGCGTTTAATCGCCAGATCTGATAGTTCAACACGGCCGCGAACGCGACCCACAGCCAATACGGAACCAGCAGTCCGGCGGCCAGACGCGAGATCTTTGCGAACGCGTAGATCGTCGCGCCGATCGCGATCCACAGCACGACGATCTCGATGAACGCCCAATCGGGACGATGCAAGCCGAAGAAGAGGATCGACCACAGGGTATTCAAAACCAATTGCGCGCCGAACGTCGCCAACGCGACGCGTCCGTTGGAAAAACCCGCACTGCGCCACACCCACCACGCCGCCACCGCCATCATCAGATACAACGTGTTCCAAACCGGGCCGAACACGTCGTTCGGTGGATTCCATGTCGGTTTCTTCAACGCGGTGTACCAACCGGGAATCTCGGAAATGGTAAACCACGCGCCGATCCCGGCGGCGGCGAAGCAAATCCCGAGTGAGGCGAGCAAGCCCAGAATTTGAGTCGTGCGCAACGTGGGCTGTGTGTAGTGCGTTTCCATACGTGCCGCCGAACGGCAAACATTATTCCACAAGATCGCCCAAGATCAGAATTTGTCCCACGCGGACCTTCGTCCCGGTATATTTCGGCGATTTCAATTCGGTCTCGGGATCCTTCAAGCGAAACGCGACCGGTTGTCTGTCCGGTTGATCGGGATGGATGACGAACGACGCGGTATGCACCGCGTTCGGATCGAGGCCTTCGGCTAACGACAACGTCGCCAAACGCGGATACGTGCAATAACTGTCGAAGCGGAACCGGTTTGGGGCGTTCCTGGCCGTCGATCGTGACGACGACTTGCCCGCCGTCCGGTGCCAGCAAGTCATAGACCCGCAATCGAGCCGCGAAACTTGAACGACAGTTTCGCGCCGGCCTTATCGGCTTCCCACACCACGCCCAAGCGATTGCCGAAATCCTTGCCTTTGCCGGTGTCGGTCGGCAAACGCGACCACTCGTCGGAGAGCATACTTTGGGCGACGGGCACCATCTTGGCCGCTTGCCAATGATCCGGGACGAACGGTTTTGCCAGTTTCGGCACGTGATCGAGCGGTTTCGGCGATGCGTCCAACGCGGCGATGGCCGCGCCGACGACTTCCGTATAAATCGCGTGCCCGCCGTCCAACGGATGCACGCCGTCGCTCGAGAAATGAATCTTCCCTTCCTCGGGCTTGGCGGCTTGAAACACCAACTTGCCGGCCGATTCCAATTCGACCGTCTTTAACGCGACGTTGATCGAGGGGATGCCGTAATGCGCGGCGACCTCTTCCATCGTCGCCGCCGCGCAGGGGATTCTTGCCGGCGCGAAGCTCCTTTTCGTAGCCCGTGCGATACGTGTAAACGAAGCAGATGTCCGTCCGCGGATCGGCGGCCCAGATTTGGCGGACGATACCTTCCATCGTCTTGCGAATCATCTCGGGCGCGGTTCCACCGTCGTTGACGGCGAACTCGACGAAAACCAAGTCCGGCTTGCCGCGCAGCACGTCGTTCCCGCAGCGGAACACGCCCAGGTCGCTGCCGGTCCCGCCGATGGCGGCGTTGATTTCCGAAACGTCGGCCTTCGGGAAGCGTTCCTTCAACCACCTCAGCGTCCCGACGCGCCACCCGTTGGCGGCGGTGATCGATCCGCCGAAGTATGCGACTTTGGTCGGTTTTCCGTCGCGCAGTTTTCCCAAAACGTTGCCCAAGCCATCCCGCGTTTGCACCAGCGTCGCAGAATGGTCTTCGTTTGCAAACGCGACCGGCAGGAATGCAAGCCCATACAAACCGAAGACGAATATCGTCGCGAAAATACGGAACATGGCGACCGGATCGAAAAAGCTCTTGAACATTGGATCGACGATACGACCATCATATCGCCGACGGACCAGCGAGGGAGTGCCGTGCGCGTGCGATACGACTTCGTGCTAAGAAAAAACAAGGCCGTCCGAGTCGAGATGACTCCGACGGCCCGAAATGGTTCCGCAATCGATTCGCCCTAGACGATGTGCCGACGACGCAACGTCACGACGCCGGCCAAGACGCTCAAGATTCCGAGCGCGGCGAACGTCGACGGCTCGGGCACTGCATTCGGCGTGACGATTTGAAATCCGGAGAAGCCCGCGTTGCCGCCGCCGGTGACGCCGATTTGCGAGGCCGTCAGCGTGAACGACGTTCCGCTGACGCCGGAAAAGAGCACGTAGTTGGACGGAACCGCGGCGCCGACCGTGGTGGCGGTCGCTTGCACGAAGCCGGGATTCGCCACGCCGGACCCGAACGTATTGAAAAAGTATTGCGTCGCACTGCCGGTGATCGCCACGACGCCGTTGCGGTTTCCGCCGTCGGAGGTGACGTAGGCGTAAACATCGTACGTCCCGGTCGCGGGCAGCCCCGTCACGGTCACGACCGAGTTCGTCCCTCCGCTGCTGTCGGCGTAGGAGTTCAAAAGTTGGTTGTTCGGATTCGCTTGCGGCGCACCGAACGTCGAGTAGAAGTTCGCACCGGTGACGGTCGCGCTCAATCCGCTCGCAACGCCTGCGCTAGTCAACAACGGCGTCGCCGTCGAAAACGCCGCGATGTTGTTGAAGTTCGCCTGCGGTACGACGCCGGCCACATCGGTCGGCAGCAGGGCATAGGTCTCGCCCGTTCGGCCCGTCGAGATGTTCACGCCGATGATCGCCGCATCCAGACGCGCACTCGTCAATCCGATCAGCGCGCAGACGATCCAACCCAGATAGCTCCGCGTCATCGTTTCCCCTTTTCGCGATGCGAAAAAACGGATCATGCCCGACTTCGCCCCCCGGCGAACGGCATCGACAAGCCCCCGACTCAGGTATGAAAATTAGTCGCATTCCGGCCTCATCGCAAGCAAAGAAGTAATTATCTTGCGAAACAGGAATCACAGCGGGGTTTTCGCGGCATTTCTGTCCTGAAATTCGCGTAACCTCAAGCTGCGAACGGGCATTTCCAGATTGGGAGTAAAGCGTGCGAATTCCGGCGATTTCTCTTGCCGGAAGTCTTGGCTTTCTCCATGATGGAACGAGAGCAAAGCCGCTTTGCTTCCCGCCTGTTGATTCTCCCGCCTTTTTCGGTCTTCACCCACACATCTGTGTGGTGTTGAACCTTTGGACTATGCGTCGATTCGTTTTGCTCGCGGCCGCTTGGGGATTGATGCTCGGCGGCCCGTTGCGCAGCGATGTTTTCTTGTGCGCCGCCGAGTCGCCTCCGTCAACAACGGCGTCCGCGACGCCCGCGCTACCTACACCTTCGACTCTCGCTCTAGAACCCCAAGGCGCGACGATCTACGGTCGTCATGGCGTACAACGCCTGCTGACGACCGGCAAGGTCGACGGTAAACCGGCGTTGCACGACTATAGTCGCGCGGCCAAGTACGCGAGTTCCGATCCGACGATCGCCACGGTGACGTCCGACGGTGTGGTGATCCCGCTGACGAACGGCACGGTCGAGATTACCGCCGACTTCGCCGGAAAAACGGCCACTACCAAAGTGACCGTGGTCGAATGCGATCACGAACGCCCGATCAGCTTTCGCAGCCAGATCGTACCGGTCTTCAGCAAGTTCGCCTGCAACAGCGGCGGCTGCCACGGGAAGGCCAGCGGCCAGAACGGCTTTCGCCTGTCGCTGTTGGGCTTCGACGCCGACTTCGACTATATGGCGATCGTCAAAGCCGGTCGCGGTCGCCGCGTGTTTCCCGCCGCGCCGGACAACAGCTTGCTGTTGCAAAAAGCGGTCGGCTCGCTGCCGCACGGCGGCGGACAACGCATCAAGCCCGAGAGCGAAGAATACAAAATCGTTAGACGCTGGATCGAGCAGGGAATGCCGCCAGGTACGAAGGACGACCCGACGTTGGTACGGATCGAATGTACGCCGAAGTCCGCGATACTGAATCGCGACGCACAACAGCAAATCCTGGTGACCGGCTATTTCAGCGACGGTCGCAGTCGAGACATCACGCGAAGCGCAATTCAAAAGTAACGATCTGCATATCGCCACGGTCGAAGAGAACGGCATTCTGAAAATCGAAGAAGGAACCGGCGATACGGCCGTCATGGCGCGTTACCTGGGCCACGTCGACGTGTCGTACGTCTCGGTCCCTTTCGATGAAAAGCAAGAGGCGTGGCCCACGTTACCGGCCGGTAACGGCTTGGACCACTTCGTCCGCGCGAAGTGGAAGAAACTGCGCCTGGTTCCCAGCCCGTTGGCCGACGACGCGACGTTCCTGCGCCGCGCGTTCGTCGACACGATCGGCACGTTGCCGACCGCCGACGAAGTTCGCGAATTCCTTGCGGACACCGATCCGCGCAAACGCGAAAAATGGGTCGACAAGATCCTGGCTCGCAACGAATACGCCGACTACTGGGCGATCAAGTGGGGCGACCTGCTTCGCAACAAACGTCGCAACGGCAACGAGGCCAAACGCGGGACATACGCATTTCATGCCTGGATTCGCAACGCCTTCGCCACCAACATGCCGTACGACAAGTTCGTGCGCGACATCATCGCCGCGCAAGGAACCGTCGATCAACATCCGCCGGTGATTTGGTATCGCGAAGTCCGCAATCCGGTCCATCAGACCAACGACACGTCGCAATTGTTTCTCGGCACGCGAATCAACTGCACAGTGCCACCACCATCCGTACGAAAAGTGGAGCCAAGAGGACTACTACCAACTGCAAGCCTTTTTCGCCCGCATGGGTCGCAAAACGGGCGAATCGAACGCCGAGCCGGCGATCTTCGTCAAAGCCGACGGCAACGTTCGCAACCCGACCAACGGCAAGGTGATGAACGCCCGCGGCTTGGACGGACCGGAACTGGAGATCGGCGAGGACGAAGACCCGCGACAAAAACTGGTCGACTGGATGGTCGCGCCCGACAATCCGATGTTCGCCCGCGCGATCGTCAATCGCCTTTGGGCGCACTACATGGGTCGCGGATTGGTCGAACCGGTCGACGACATGCGCGTGACCAACCCGCCCAGCAATCCCGAACTGCTGGACGAACTGGCCCGCGAACTGATCAAGTCGAAGTTCGATTTGAAGCACGTGACCCGCTTGATCCTCACCTCGACCGCGTATCAACTCTCCAGCGACCCGACCGCGCAGAACATCGACGATCGTCAAAACTACGCGCGCGCTTATCCGCGTCGGATCATCGCCGAAGTGATTCTCGACGGCGTGAGCCAAGTGACCGGCACGAAGGAACGCTTCGACGCGCTCCCCGAAGGAACCCGCGCGATCCAACTGCCGGACGAATCGGTCGGTTCGTACTTCTTGGACGTCTTCGGTCGTCCGACGCGCGAAACGCCGTGCGATTGCGAACGTCCGCGAAGCGAACCTGGCGCAAACGCTGCACCTGCTCAACTCGCAAGACATCCAAGGCAAGATCGGCAACGACAAAGGTCGCTTAGCCGCGCTGCTCAAAGACAAAACGCCGGCCGACAAGATTCTGGACGAACTCTATCTCTCCGCGTTCGGCCGCCCGCCGCGCGGACGAGTCGGCGAAGGTTCTCGAATACGTCGGTCGCAATACGGATCCCAAAGAACTCCGCGCGGCGTGGGAAGACGTCGCCTGGGCGATTTTGAACTCGAAGGAATTTTTGTTCAACCACTGATTCGGTCACGTCCGCGGACGTACGGGAGAGAGACGATGCTCAATCTATTCGGTCACGGCTACACCACGTGCGACGGGATGTCGCGGCGCGGGTTCTTGCGCCGGGGCGTGCGGCTTAGGGGGCCTGACGCTCTCGGGCATGCTCAAGCATCGCGCCGCCCAGGCGGCCGCCGGTCTGTCGACCAAGAAGACCAACGTCATCCTGATCTGGAAGGGGGGCGGCCCCAGCCACATCGATATGTGGGATTTGAAGCCGAATGCGCCGGCCGAATTTCGCGGCGAATTCATGCCGATCAAAACGAACGTCCCCGGCATCGAGATCGGCGAGCATCTGCCGTTGTCGGCCAAGATCATGGACAAGTTTTCGATCATCCGTTCGGTCACGCATCCCGACGCGGGACACGAGTCGGCCAGCCACTACTTGCTGACCGGCTATAAACCGACCAACGACATCCCGGCCAACGAAGTTCCCAGCTACGGCTCGATCGCGGCCAAGCAACTCGGCCCGCGTCGCGAAGGGATGCCGGCCTACGTCGCCGTTCCGAGCGCCGCAAAAGCACCGCGGCCGCCTATCTTGGCGTCGCGTACAACCCGTTTTCGGTCGGCGGCGATCCGAACGCGGAAAAATACTCGGTCCGCAACTTGACGCTCCCTAACGGCATCAACTTGGGCCGCTTGGAAAATCGTCGCAACCTGCTCGGCATGATCGACACGATCCGTCGCGAAAGCGACCAGAGCGGCTTGATGGACGGATTGGACGCCTTCACGCAAAAAGCGTTCGAGATGGTCACCAGCCCGGCCGGCGCAACGCGCCTTCGACCTCGGTTTGGAAGACGCCAAGCTCGCGCGAAAGCTACGGCCGCAATCGCTTGGGCCAAAGCATGCTGATGGCCCGCCGCTTGGTCGAAGCCGGCGTGACGTTCGTCACCGTCGACGCCGGCGGTTGGGACACGCACGGAAACAACTTCGAATCGCTCAAGAAAAACAAGCTGCCCGACTTCGACGTCGCGTGGTCCGGCTTACTCAACGATCTGCATGCCCGCGGCATGTACGACGACACGCTGGTCCTGGTCTGGGGCGAGTTCGGGCGCACGCCGCGCATCAACAAAGACGCCGGCCGCGATCACTGGCCGGGCGCGATGTCGGTCGTCGTCGCCGGCGGCGGACTGAAGATGGGCCAGGCGATCGGCGAAACCGACGCCAAGGCCGAATACCCCAAGGAACGCCCGATCTCGCCGGAAGACGTGATGTCGACGATGTACTCGGTCCTGGGCGTCGATCAGAACGTGGACTACGAAAACGAAGCCCAACGCCCGGTCAAAGTGTTGAACACCGGCACCCCGATTCGCGAATTGGTCGGTTAGAACGTCGTTGTAAGAAACGACGTGGGACGGCGGGGGTCGAAGCGCAGCGAAGCCCCCTGACAGAGTTGAGGTCGACGAACATCTCAATGCGATCGCGCGTCGTCTCGGACGCACGATCGCATTTTTTCCGCAGCGAGGCTTGCTTCGATGATTCGCATCGTGTTCTCCGTCGGCTTGCTCTGCTGCGCAGTCGCTCGCGCACGCGCAATTCCCCACGCCGCAGCTCAACAGCGTCTATCCGAACGGCGCAGCGCGGCACGACCGTCGAGTGCGAAATCGCCGGCGCCGAACTCAAGGCCGCCACCGCGCTGACCTTCGGCCACCCCGGCATCACCGCCGAACTCGTCGCGCCGAGAAATTCAAGAATCGCCGTCAAGGACGACGTCCCGGTCGGCCGTTACGACGTCCGCGCCGTCTGCCCGCTGGGCGTGTCGAGCTGTCGCTCGTTCGTGGTCGGTGATCGGAAGCAAGTCCTGGAAGTCGAACCGAACAACGACCCCGAAAAATCGCAACGCGTCGAGCTGCCCGTCACCGTGGCGGGGCGCATCAAGGACAACCTCGACGTCGATCGCTTCACGTTCGCCGCCAACAAGGGCGACCGCGTGTTCGTCGACGCCTGGGCGTGGCGGCTCGACAGCAAACTCGACGCCACGCTGCTGGTCACCGGTCCCGACGGGCGCGAGTTGGCCTACAACGGCGACTACTACGGCAAAGACGCGTTCGTCGATTTCGTCGCCCCCGCCGACGGCGACTACTCGGTCAAGATCTGGGACTTCGTTTACGGCGCCGGGTCCGAAATGACCTACCGTCTCGAGATCGGAACCTTCCCGCATCTCGACGCGATCGTCCCCAACTTCGTCGCCCCCGGCAAACCGACCACGGTCACGATTTACGGCCGCAACCTGCCCGGCGGTCGACCGGCGACCGAGACCTGCGCCGTCGCCGGTCGTCCGCTCGAAATGCTGACGCAAGAAGTTACGCTGTCGCCGTCGGCGAACGGCATCCGCTCAGGCGAGGCCATTCGTCCGGCCCAGGCGTTGCTCGAAGGGACCGAGTTCCGCCTGACGACGGGGCAGGGGAGTTCCAATCCGCTGTTCGTCGAATTCGTCGACGCGCCGGCCGTGCTCGAACAAGAACCGAACGGCGCGCTCGACGCCGCGCAACGCGTGACCGTCCCGTCGGAAGTCGCGGGCTCGTTCGGGGCGGCGGGCGATTTGGATTTTTACTCGTTCGAAGCCAAGAAGGGCGAAACGCTGGTCATCGAGATTTTCGGCGAACGCAATTCCGGCCTGACCGATCCGATGATGGCCGCCTTCGACGCCAAGGGCAAACGGATCGCGCTCGGCTCGGCCGACGACTTCGGCCGCAACATCGGCAAACTCCGCTTTCCCACCAACACGCGCGACTCGCGGTGGGATTTCAACGTGCCGGCCGACGGCGTCTACACCGTGCAGGTTCGCGATCTCTACCATCAACAGCGCGGCGACGCGCGGTTCACGTATCGACTGAGCTTTCGCCGCCCGCAACCCGACTTCCGTCTGATCGCCGCGCCGACGGCCGACATCCTGCCCGACGCCACGGTGGTGCGGCGCGGCGGCAATTACTGGCTGGACGTCCTCGTTTCCCGGAACGACGGCTTCGACGGCCCGATCACCGTCCGCGCCGAAAACCTTCCGGCCGGCGTAACCGCCGAACCGGTCGTCGTCGGTAAAGGACGCGGCTCGGTCCCGTTGGTCTTTCACGCCGCGCCCGACGCGCCGCCGGCCGACGCCGTGATCCGCATCGTGGGCACGGCGACGATTGGAGAAAGCACCGTCGAACGCGTTGCGCGGGGCGGCGGACTCACGTGGTCTACCGTCAACACGCCCGGCATCGCGCGGATGAACGACACCATCCCGCTGGCGGTCCGCGAAGCGCCGCCGTTCACGATCACCGCCAAACCGAAGGCCGCCGCGGTCGAGGCCGGCAAGACGCTGACCATCGACGTCGACGTCGCCCGCGCCGCCGACTGGAACGACGACGTGCAACTCTCGGGCTACGACCTGCCCGACAAGGCGACCGTACCGCTGGTCACGGTCAAGAAAGGGTCGACGACCGGCACGGTCGAACTGACGCTCCCCCCTAACCAAGCGCCGGGCCCCTACACGATCACCATCCACGGCAGCGGCCAAGCGCCGAAAAACTACCCGACCGAACCCGACGTAAGCAAGCGCGACAAAAACATCCGCTGCCTGACGACCTCGAACCCGATCACGTTCGAAGTCACGGCGGCGGAGAAGAAATAGCCGGCCGTCGAACGCTTAATGAATTCGATGATGATTTACGCGACGCTCCGTTCCGGCGCAGCCTTCACCCTTCGACGTCGTTTTATCGCCTCCACGGCGTAGTCTTAGCCCCACGCCGCACATACCGAGCAACGCCAAGCCGCCCAATCCGAACGCGCTGGGTTCGGGGATCGCGGCGATTGCGATTTGAACCGCGCTGCCGCCGTCGTTATAGAAGACCGAGACGCCGCCATACGTATAAAGATCGCCGAGGCCGCTGAAACCCGTCGGGTTCGTCACGCCGAGTTCGGACGAGACGAGCGTCTGACCGACTCCGTTATAATTCACCAAGTCGAAGATCCCGGTCCGCGTTCCGTTGAACTCGATGATCGTGAACGTGCCTGGGTCGAGCGTGCTCAAGAGATTGAGCGTGTCGGTCGCGGTGGCCAGCGACAGATTGCTGCCGGGCGAGGTCAAGTTCAAGAGGTCGCTGCCGTTTCCGGCGCCCAGTTCGGCTTCGAATACGCCGCCGGCGTCGAAGGTCGCATCGCCCGCCGCGGTCAACGTTCCGATCGAATTGCCCGGCGCCACGGTGCCGGAGTTCACCAAGCTACCGGCGATCGACCCGCCCCCCTGGAGTCGTCCGGCGGTCACGGTGGTGGTTCCCGTGTAAGTATTCGCCGCGTTGAGCGTCAGCGTATTGCCGCCGACTTTGGTGAGGGAGAAGTTGCCGGAAATCACACTCTGGATCGTGATGTCGCCCGTTCCGCCGATCGACGCATCCCCGGCGAGCGTAATCGCGCTGCGAATCGCGGTCGCCGTGGCGGCAGTCGTGCCGCCGGCGATCGTCAAGTTCGGCGTCGTCGCGTAGCCCGTGCCGTCGGAGGTCAAACGCAGGCCGCTGACCTGAAAGTTCGTCGCGTTGCCGGTGATCACCGCATCCCCTCCGCCGCCGGAGAACGTCACCGTCGGAGTCGTGGTGTACCCCGTTCCCGGGTTGGTGATCGTGATCGCCGTGATGGCCCCGCCCGAAACAGTGGCCGTGGCCGTTGCGCCGCTCCCGCCGCCGCCGGAAATCGTCAACGTGGGGCCGAACGTGTAACCCGTGCCGCCGTTCTCGATCGTGAAGCTGGCGGCGGTGAGACCCAGTGTCGCGACCGCCGTGGCGGTACCCGCATCCACGGTGACCGTGGGGACCGCGCTGTAACCGCCGCCTCCGGTGGCCAAGTTCAAGCTCGCCAAGCCGCTGCCGAGGCTCATCGGCGTCGCGCTGGAATTGATCAACGCGCCGTTTCCGCCCACACCCGCGCCGTTCAAGGTGAGGACTTCCAAAACATCGCTTTGACCGGCGATGTCCAACGTCGCGCCGGCGGCCACGGTCGTCGTTCCCGGCGTTACGCCGAGAAAAGCGAAACCGCCATGTCCGAGGGCGTTGGTGTTTCGCGCGATGAGCGTTCCCGCGTTGACGGCGGTGTTCCCGCTGTAAGGATTGTTACCCGACAAGGTCCAGGTGCCGGTGCCTGATTTGATGATGCCCGTCGTCGTCGACGTGTGGTTGGGAATCGCCCCGGCGAGTTCGCCGGTACCGGTCGTCGAACCGGTGAGCGTCAGCGACTTATTCCCTAGCACGCTCGCGGTCAGATCCGAAGTGAACTTGAGCAAGCCGGTTCCCGACTGGTCGAGTTGCGCCGTTCGGGTACTGCTCGAGAGATTGACGACCCGATCGGTCGTTTCGCCCGTGCCCGTGTATTGCAGGGTCGCGACGCTGCCCGAGGTGGTCGAGCCGAGGCTGATCGTCCCCGCGGCGACCGTCGTGGGCCTGCCGAGGTTGCTGCCGGCGGCGGGCGACGCCACGCTATTGAGCGAGGCCGCGGAGATCGTCCCGTTGTAGATATTCGTTTCGCTGGTGTACGTGTTGTTGCCCGTCAGGGTAAGGACGCCGTTCCCGACGTTCCAGCGTTGCAACCGCCCTGCGCCGCTGATCACGCCCGTGATCGTGATCGCGCCGTTTCCCTGGAGCGCGAGGCCGTTGGATCCCGCGGACGTGTTGTTGACGTTGCCGGTGATCGTGAGCGTTCCGGATGTCGATTCGATCCAACCTGAACTCGGGTTGCTGACGTTGCCGTTCCACGTGTTATTCCCGGCGCTGGTCAAGACGGTACTCAGCGTGCTCTCGATCACCAACGTTTTGTTGTTGACGGCGATGTTGCCCGCCAGCGAGAGTTTGCCGCTCGTGCCGCCGAAACTTCTAAGCGTCACCGTCGAGGAAGCCGTCCCGAGGGCGTCGCCGTTGGTGATTTTGACATTGGTCGGGATGCCGATGCTCGTGTTTCCGCTGTAGCTGTTCGCCCCGGACAGTTCGAAGGTGCCGGCTCCGATCAAGTTCAACGTGACGTTGTTCTCGGACGAAATGGGTCCCGCCAGCACCATCGTCGTGCCGAAATCTTGGCTGAAGTATTGGTTTGAACCGGCGGCCGCCGCAAGAACGATCGGAGCCGTGATCGTATGGGGCACGACATCGGTCCCGGTCAAACCGACGATCGCGGCGGGCCCCGTGTTGATGTTGTTGGAAACACCGGTGCTGGTCAATCTGAGCGCAGCGCCGGGCGAGGCGCCGACCGTAAAGCCGGTCAGGTAGCCCTCTTTGGCGAAATTCAAAGTTCCCAACGTCACCGTCGCCGAGAGGTTGGGTTGTGTCTGGGCATTCGGAAAGCCGTTCCGCAAGATGGCGATGTCCGCGCCGGTGTTTGGAAAGCCCGCGGGAGACGCCGTCCAATTGGCCGCGGTATTCCAATCCGTTCCCGAACTGCGCCAACTAAAATTGGCGGCTCGAGTCGGAGCGGCGACCAGGCCGAGTGCGGCGGCGATGCCGCATGCCAAGACGGTACGTTTGCGCGGCAAACCTGGGCATGCCAGGCGAAGAAACTTGCCCATGATTGAATTCGCGCCCCCACGCAAAATGTGTCCCCGCGTGCCGGCCGCCGATCTCCCCAAGCCGGCCAACCGCTCATCACGCTCCGTCAAGGGTAATGCGAAACGGACCGGTTCGCAATGTTCGAGGAATGTTTCGAAAATGTGCCCGGAAACCGTGGCGACGCGGCCGGCACAGGCAAGCTCGGCGTGCCGTGTCGCCGCAGGCGATCCGAGGCCGCGATTCACGCGACGTGTTTCGTGAATCGTCGTGTCACGCCGCCCCCAGCACGTCTGGGGCTGCGCCGCTAACGCGTTGGGTCTACCGAACCGGAGCGATTTCGTCGAAGTGTTCGACCCGTTGCGTTCCGGGGGCACTGGGTGCGTTTCGCGGAGTACCGCGTTGGTCGCCCCCGGCCACCCAGGCATTCTTTTCGTAACCACGAAGCCATGCGCAAGCCCAAGCGTCGGCACGACTTAAAAATCCTTCAAATCTTCGCGGGAATTCCCTTGCATTCTTGAGTGTACGCACGTACAATACACTTCGTAGCATCGGCCGATGCGCTGTGCCAAGTGAATTTTTTAAATGTCTCGGTCGGAGAGGCTGTTTTTCGCGTCTAACTCGCGAAAAACGCTGAACTTCGCCGGGATTTTCGAGCGGGCGATCGCGGGGTGGGCTTTTCTGAAAGCTGCCTCGCGATGGGGGGATGCGCAGCCTTGGAATTTACCCCAATCATTCCCGCAAACCCGGTGTGTAGCTACACCCAACCCAAGTCGTTGCGACGTCGCGTTGTGCGACGCGCAATCGACCGCACGTTCGTGCCAACGCACGAACGAGTCGCAGAGCGAGTGACGTTTTCCCGCCAGTCACCGGTCCATCGCGTGTGAGTGTCGTATTGACGACGCTTCTCTCGCGACAGCGACGACGGCCGACGAACGCATTCGCACGAGATCGAAATCTTCCGCGCACGCGTGCCGCTTTGATCGTTCAAAAAATTCGATTAAGCGGCGCGCATCGCGCGGACACGAGCCAAGGCACAGATCTTCTTAGAAATTCGCGCAGGCGAAACGCGCCACCCGTGCGCGCTGACCAAACTCTCGTGGACGTTCACATCCCGCCCCAGCGCGTTTGCGCCGGGCGGGAGTCTCGTTGGATGTCGGTAGGATAGGCTTCCAGCCTGTCCCCCCGCGCAGCGGGCTTGCGGCCGAGTTCGCGCAATCACGATTACGACAGGCTGGAAGCCTATCCTACTTTTTTTCCGAGCGATCGTTTCGCTCGAAACGCTCGCGCAGCGGCTTTGAGATGGTGCGACGGAATTCACTCTCTCTGGTAGGGTCCGCTGTGCGGACCGGACGCTGGGCGTGGCGGTCCGCACAGCGGACCCTACGATTTGAACGCGCGGCGCGCAATTCCGTGCGACGCCGCGCGTTCCGGGGGCTCCCGATGGTCGTCCCCGGCCACCCGACGTTTTTTGTGACGCAAGACGAGCGATCGCTTCGCTCGTAACGCTCGTTTCGCTCGCGCAGTGGAGATGGGGCGGTTAGCGTGACGGCGCGAACCCAAGGCTGACGTGCTCGGCTCGATCACAAGAAAAAACATTTGCGTGGCATGCGATCGGAACGATCGTTTCGCTCGTAACGCTCGCGCAGTGAACTTGGGTAAGACGTTCGTCGCGATCGAACGTCTCGCGTAGTTCAACTCGCTCCGCGAGTCCCACTCGCGGCTTTCCTCTTTACTGAAAACTGAATCCTGAACACTGAAAACTCCTCTCGCTTTGTTTCACGTGAAACAGTTCCGTCGCGACGGATGCTGAGCCGAGGTATGCCGACGACTTTCATTCCTATGGACGTTGCGCGCGTTTGCGGTTTTTAGCGCCGTGCTGAAACTCGCTCCCAGTCAATCAGGCGGCGTTTCCAACCGAACCGAAATCGGTTAAACTGCGTACGGAAACAGCCGCTGCACTGCGGCGATTCGGGGGCGAACTGGGATCGACCGGATTGCTGGACGTGTGGGTGGCGCACCGTGGTTGGTCAGCTGGCCACGTTAAAAGCCGACCGCTAAATTGATTGTCGAAGGCAACTTCGCACTGGCCGCCTAATCAATAACGGTAGCCCCGACTGCGATCCTTAGTCGGTTAGGATCAAAAGTCGGTCATCAAATCCGACTAGCCAGCTCCCGTGTCGGGCACGGAGTTCGTGAAAGAGACCGCTCCCGGCTGGTTGCGGAGAACCCGGTCGACAGGGGTCGAAGCGACGACAACCAAAAAGTTCGACTACGCGCGTAGAGGCCTCCACCGAAACATCGCGGGACGCGGGTTCAATTCCCGCCGCCTCCACTTTACTTCACCCGTATCACTCGGTGCTTCCGAGTGACACAGAGCGTCATAACCCTGGTCCCAGCCGGGGTTTTCGCTTTCAGCGCCCGCTGCTTCGGCACCTCATGAGCCGCAAGTGCGGCTACCGGAATCTTGCTCGCTTTCCAAGCATTGAGGCATGGGAATCGCGAATTATCGTTTCTAATGCTCGTTACACGAAGGTCGATCGAGGATTCGAGACCGCGACGAGCGAACGCAGTCGAAAGTTTGGCGCAAAAGTGACTCACCAGATCGTTCCGAGATCAAAGCCCAGTCCCGCTTCGTGGAGTTCGGCATTGATATGAACCGCGATCGTCGCCAAAACGAACCACAGACAATCGCGCACACCCTTGCCGAACGATCGCATGTTGATCGTCACGTCGTCCGCATGGCGGAATTGATGGACGGCCGGAAGAAACGCGGGTGTTCGCAGGCGATATTCGCTGAACGAGGATCCATAGATGGCATCCAGACGTTTTTCCTCCGCGCAATCACAGTCGGGTAGAGTGCGGCGAACCCAACGACCAAGATCAAGGGAATCGTGATCGTACATGTTCCGATGGCGACCCCTAGCGCCGCTACGAAACTAAAAAGATACAACGGGTTTCTGCATATCGAGTAGGGTCCGACCGTAACCAGATGTTCGTTCTTTCTGCCTGCGATGTGCGCAAGACTCCAAATGCGTCCCAGACACCCCACGGACGTCAAAAAGATCGAAGCCGCGTTGGACAGCTCTTCGTAAAGCTCCGCCTCGCCCCATGCATCCTTGTGAAGATCGTGAGCCCGCATACGACCAAAATCCACAACTGAGAGACGATTAAACGATTGCGTTCGAAAAATGGCGGTTTCGGAGTAGTCATGTCGTACTACAAAGAAGTCGGAATATGCGTGATCCGGAAAGACTATTGGCATAATTAATGATTGTCATTACGAGATACCACGAACTAACCGAATTGAAAGCTTGTTACCGAATTTCGCTAAGATCACGAGCGTAATCAGGCGCAAGATAAGCCGGATTTTATCGAGTACTTACCGTGCGTTTATCGAACTGAATTAGAGTAAGTCGGTAGTCGACGAACCACTATCGGGTCAACACATGTCGTTTCGCATCTTACTTGTCGAGGATGATCCCGAGATCGCGATGTATGTCGCTCAGGGACTGCGTGAAGAAGGATTTTTGGTGACCATTGCTCCCGATGGTCAGGCGGCGAGCTTGGAGCTCGAATCGACCAACTGGGATTTGATCGTACTCGATTGGTGGCTGCCTCGGTTCGATGGGCTCGAACTCTTGCGTCAGTTGCGCGAGCGAGCCAAAACCCCGGTGCTGTTTCTCACCGCTCGCGACGCCGTGGCTCAGCGAGTCGAAGCTTTGAACGCCGGAGCGGATGACTATCTCTGCAAACCGTTCGCTTTCGAAGAGTTACTGGCCAGAGTCCGTGGCGCTACTTCGAAGGAATCTCGGTGTGCAGGATGCGGTGTGGACATACGACGACATTTGTTTGGATTTAACGAAAAACCGCGTGGATCGAAGCGGCAACTCGCTGCAGCTAACGACTCGAGAGCAAACGCTGTTGCATTACTTTCTGCGTTACCCGGAACAAGTGTTGACGCGAACTCGACTCTACGAGCATGTTTGGGAAGACCAGTTCGACGGGTTGTCGAATACTCTGGAAATGCACGTCATGGAGTTACGACGTAAGCTGGAAGCTTTCGGTCCGCGCGTAATTCAAACCGTACGGGGGAGAGGCTACATGCTCGATCGAAGGGAGTCCGATTCGAAATGACCATTACGAATCGACTCACGATGTTCTTGTTATCGGCGATTCTGTGTCGCAATGAGCGCGTTATCGACCGCGATTTACCTGGCCGCGAGTTGGTCGTTGTCCGAACAGTTGGATGCACAATTGGATGCCGCGGTTCACACCTTGGTCGCCTCGATCGAAGTCCATCCGACGGATGTCGAGTGGGAGCCGCATGAGCGCAAGGTTTCGCTCGGAACCGATCCATCACTCGCTCAACCTCGTTGGGCGATCTTCGACGAACACGATCGTTTGGTCGACTGTTCCGAAAATCTTACGGACGCGTCGTCGGCCATGCTGCCGACCGAAGATGACTCTTGGCGAACGCGTTCGGTTAAGTTGTCGGCCGGAAATTTTCAGGCCGAAACTCCGAACCGCTTGCCGAAGACGACGGACTTGAAAGCGATCGCCGATCTCCCCCGAGAACGCATGGGCAAACGGCGGAGCTTTACGATGTTCGTCGCTCAGTCCATCACACCGATGCGGGAGAATCTCAATCGACTGGCATGGACGCTGATTGCCTTCACCTTGGGATTACTCGCCGTAGCCGGTCTGTGTGGACGGTGGTTCTGCCGTCGTGCGATCGCTCCGGTCTTGGCGCTTGCGGACCAAGCCCGAACACTCCAAGTCCGGCCGGAACGAGGTGATCTATTAGTCTTGTCGGAAAATCACGATGAAGTCGCGGAGTTGGGAGCCGCTCTGAACGGTTTGTTGGCTACGTTACGAGAATCGCTGGAACGCCAGCGACGTTTCGCGGGCGACGCTTCTCATCAATTACGAACCCCCCTGGCCGCCATGCTGGTCGCCGTCGAGGTCGCATCGCGTCAAGAGCGATCCGTCGAGGAATATCAAGATGTTCTGGGGACCGTTAAACGACGAGCGTCGGATTTGCAGCAAATCATCGAGACCCTGCTGGCGATTACCCGACAAGAATGGGAATCGCTCCAGACCGGAGAAATCGTCGATCTTTCGAAATGGGTACGTCGTCATCTCGAGAATTGGAAAGATCATGCCCGTTCCAAAGACATCGTGGTCGAGTGTCGCGATGAGTCTCTACCGGTGGGCATGCCGAAAACGGTACTCGCACAGATCTTGGACAACCTGTTGGACAACGCCTGCAAGTATGGCGATGCGAACACGAAAATCCACATAACGCTTCAACGCGTCGGCGAATGCGCCGTTCTCAGCGTTCGAGATTCGGGAATAGGTATTCCCGCATCCGAGTTGAAGCATCTTTTTGAACCGTTTTATCGTGCGCCTTCCGCTCGGAAGAGCGAGATTCGAGGTTTTGGGCTGGGATTAACCTTGTCGAAACGTCTCGCCGACGTGTTCGACGCCGAGCTGCATGTGCTCAGCGAAGCGCGGCGCGGGAGTGAATTTCGATTATCGATCCCGATCGAGACACGGCCCCTTTCATCTCCATCGAGTCAAACCTTGACGATTACGAAGAACTGAACGTAGTGCCGATGCTCAACGCGTGTGAGACTCTATGGATTCTCGCGATCGCCGGGGCGCGTCGAACATTGGAATTTAGAATCGAAATGATTGTTCCGTCGATGATAAAAGTACCGTTCGCATCAACTAGCAGGTCGCCGCGAATTCGTATTTCGCGAAGTCCGAGATGCGTCGTGATGATTTTCGGCCGAACGATCGGATCGGAGCCAACGATGTGCGGACACGGATGTTTGCGATTCTCAGCGACGTGGATCGTCGTGCTGTGTTCGACGTTGCTGTCCGGATGCGCCTCGAACGCGAATTACACATTAAGCGATCGCAGCTGCGTTGCCGCAAATCTGAATTGCCGCTTCGGCAAGACGGTCGGTTCGCCGACTTGTCCTCGCGAAGTTGTCTTTCCGAACGGGATTTCCCTCCACAACGAACTCAGCGAAGAGGAAGCCGTCTTGTTGGCGTTGTGGAACAACGCGGCGTTTCTCGAACAACTCACCGATCTCGGCATCGCTCACGGGGATTTAGTACAAGCCGGGTTGTTGCCGAACCCCGAACTGTTGTACTACTTTCCGGTCAGCGACAAACCGTTTAAGTATCTTTTCGATTTTCCGCTCGAATCGCTTTGGCTACGTCCGATTCGCGTCGCGGCGGCCGAACGGGAGTACGATCGCGTTTGCCAGCGATTAACCCAGACCGGGATCGATTTGATTCGCGATACGCGTCAAGCCTATGCGGACGTCCTGCTGGCTCACGGAAGGCTACGCGTGGCGAACGATGCCGTGTCGATCCGTAGTTACGTCGCTCGCATCGCGAAAACGCGACTCGACGCGGGCGATATTAGTCCTCAAGAGTCTTCGACCGCGCTCATCGACGCCTCGCGCCGATCAAGATCTGCGCGCATCGCATTCGACATCGGCATCGCCGAAGAGCGGTTGCGAAATCTCATGGGGGTTTCCGCCGACCGAACTCAGCTCAGACTGATTCATGATCGACGGGCTTATCCGCAAAGTTTGGATGTCGAAATCCTGGCCACGGATGCGACGAACTCGCGGCCGGACGCGTTGGCCGCAAGTCAGTTTTCGGCCGCGGCGGCCGAGCGGTTACGACTCTCCAAGATCGGCTGGGTTCGTTTTCTCGGCGTATTGGACGCCACCAGCGGCGCCAACGGGCATGAATTCGGACCTGCCGTGAGAATGACGTTGCCGGTCTTCAATTGGAATCAAGGCGGAATCGCCCGAGCCGAAGCCGAGCTGGAAAAAGCGGAGCGTCAACGACAGACCGTCAATAATCAGATTCTCATGGACGTGCATCAAGCGCATCTTCGCTTCACGCAAGGCCAAGCCGAATTGAAAGTGCTCGTCGAGCGTGTTCGCCCGCAGGTCGAGCAAGCGATTCGCCAATCCGAGAACGCGTACAAAGAAGGAAATACGCCGTACGTCGTCGTTTTGCAGACGACTCAGCAATTGATCGATAGCCGAAATCGCGAAGTTCAGTTACATACCGACCTGCGCCGAGCGTGGGCCGAATTGGAACGTAGCGTCGGGCGTCATTTGGATGATTTGACGCCGCTCCCGTTTGAGCAATTACCCACTCCCGTCCCCACGCCTTCGAAACAGCAGGATGCGAACGTCGGCCGCCAGAATCCGCAACCATGAGTCTTTACGCTCGCTTCCCTAAGCTCGTCATCGGTAGCGTCGCCTTCGTCTGTGCGTGCATCGGCGCGTGGTGGGCATACGGACCGAAAACGGCCGACGGGAAGTCGCAAGCCCCGACTCCGCCCGCGGCATTGAAAAAAGTCAATGAAGCCGATTTGGGCGCGATCAGGCTGACCGAGGACGCCGAACAACGACTCGGCGTCCGAACTCAGCCGATCGAACGAAAATCGGTTGGTCGCACGCGCACCTACGGGGGCGAAGCGATGATTCCGGTCGGAAGAGCGATTTTGGTTTCGGCGCCGATGCAAGGAACATTACGCGTTCCGAAGGTCGGCTTACCTCACGCCGGCCAAGCCGTCGCCAAGGGGCAATCTATCATCACGCTGTTGCCGTTACTCTCTCCGGAGTCGGCGACGACGCTCGCCGCGTCTCGGGCCGACATCGAAGGGCAGGTGAAGAACTGTGCAGACCCAAGCGGCGGCGATGAAATTGGCGTTGGATCGTGCGCGAAGCTTGTACCAAAACGATGCAGGCAGCAAACGCGCGGTCGAAGAATCGCAAGCTCTATACGACGTCGCCATGCGTAGCGTCGAAGCGGCCGAGTCGCGTCTGGCGATTTTAACGAAGGCATTGGGAGACACGGCGACGGGTCGTGCGGAACCGATCGACTTGGAATCTCCGGAAAACGGCATTCTACGAAATCTTTCGGCCTTGCCCGGTCAAAACGTTCCGGCCGGAGCGCCGTTGTTCGAGGTGATCGATTTAGATGAAGTCTGGGTTCGCGTACCGGTGTATGTCGGAGATTTACGCGACATCGATGTCGCAAAAGACGCGCGTATCGGAAGCCTGACGATGTGCGCCGACGATCCGACTTGGCTGGCGAAACCGATTTCCGCTCCTCCGTCGGCGAACCCGCTGTCCTCGTCGGTCGATTTGTTCTACGCGCTCAAAAACGATCAAGCCAAGTTGACTCCCGGCCAGCGCGTGGGCGTTCAGTTGAATTTGAACGGGGAAGCGGAGAGTTTAACCGTCCCTTGGGGAGCGATACTGCACGACCTTCAGGGAGGAACCTGGGTTTACGAAGCAACTGGTCCACGATCGTATCGTCGACGACGCGTCGTCGTGCGGTATACGGTCGATGGCGTGGCGGTGTTGGCGGCCGGGCCGAATGTCGGCACGGCGATCGTGACGGAGGGAGCCGTCGAACTCTTTGGCGCCGAAACCGGCTTCAGCAAGTAAGGCTCTCCGATGAATTGGATCGTCACCACCGCGTTGAAACTGCGCAGTCGTCGTCCTCGCGGCGTGTGCGGCGTTGCTTGTTTTCGGGTATCGCTCGATCTCGACCGCGCCGTTGGATGTGTTCCCGGGAGTTGTGCCGCCCGAAGGTCGAAGTGCAGACCGAAGCTCCGGGACTTTCGACGGATGAAGTCGAAAGTCTGGTGACCGTCCAATTGGAAACGTGCGCTCAATGGCACGCCCGGGATGAAGACGATTCGTTCAAAGTCCGTCCTTGGGCTTTCGTCGATCGTGCTCTATTTCTCCGAAGGTACGGACCTGCACAAAGTTCGCCAATACGTGCAAGAGCGCGTGGCGGCCGAAGCTCCGCGTTTGCCGACCGTCGCGCGGCCCCCGGTCATTTTGCATAACCTCTCCTCGTTAAGTCGCGTGCTGAAAATCGGCGTCTGGTCCGACACGCTTTCCCAACGCGACATCTCGGAATTGGCCGTCTGGACGATTCGGCCTAAGTTGATGGCGATCCCGGGCGTCGCGAACGTGGCGATTTGGGGGCAACGCGACAAGCAGTTTCAGGTTTTCGTCGATCCCGACCGCTTACGCGCAAGGCGTCACGCTCGACCAAGTCGTCCGCGCCGCGGGCGACGCCACGGTGCTGGACGCGGGCGGTTTCGTCGATACGCCGAATCAACGTCTGGCCGTTCGGCAACTTTCACCGATCGTCGCGCCGGAAGACTTAGCGCGCACGGTCGTGGATTTTCGCGCCGGTGCGCCGTTACGTATCGGGGACGTCGCCCGAGTCGGGATCGGCTCGCCTCCGCCGATCGGCGACGCCATCATCAACGACAAACCGGGTTTACTGTTGATCGTCGAAAAACAACCCGAAGGAAATACATTGGAAGTGACGCGTCGCGTCGAAGAAGCCTTGGACGCGTTACGCCCGGGCTTGCGCGGCGTCGAGATGGATTCGACGATCTTTCGTCCGGCTTCGTTTATCGAAAAAGCGTTGGGCAATCTGGAACATTCGCTGCTGATCGGCTGCGGACTCGTCGTCGTCGTGCTGGTCGTTTTTCTTTACGACTGGCGGACCGCCGTCATTAGCCTGACCGCGATTCCGCTTTCGCTTGTCGCGGCGATCGTGGTGCTGACGAGTTGCGGCGTAACGATCAATACGATGGTTCTCGCCGGATTGGTCATCGCACTCGGCGAAGTCGTCGACGACGCGATTATCGACGTCGAGAATATCGTCCGACGACTGAGACTGAATCGCGATGCCGGTTCACCCGAGTCGGCGTTCAATGTCGTGTTGCAGGCGTCGCTCGAAGTACGCAGCGCCGTCGTTTACGCCAGTTTGATCGTAACGCTGGTATTCTTGCCGATCTTTTTTCTCGACGGCGTGGCAGGATCGTTCTTTCGACCATTGGCGATCGCATACGTACTTTCGATCATGGCGTCTTTATTGGTCGTGCTGTGGTGACACCGGCGATGTCGTACTTATTGTTGACCGGGAATCGTTCGACTCAAGAAGGAAGTGCCGCTGGCCGGAGTCATGCGATGATGCGCCTACGCCGCGGTGCTGCCGAGTCTGGTCCGTTATCCCTACGTCGTACTCGGGTCGTTGGCAATTCTCTTCGTCGGCACGGCGGCGATTTCGACGCAACTCGGCCAGAAGTTTCTGCCCGACTTTCATGAAACCGATTTTCTGATGCATTTTCTCGAACGTCCCGGGACGTCGATCGAAGCGATGGATCGCATGACGATTCGAGCCAGTAAGCAACTGCGTGCGATCCACGGGGGTACGGAATTTCGGCTCGCACATCGGTCGCGCCGAAGTCGCCGACGAAGTGGTCGGTCCGAACTTTACGGAACTCTGGATCAGCATCGATCCGGACGTCGATTACAGATCGACCGTCGGCGAAGTTCAGAAAGCGATGGAAAGCTACCCAGGCATGTTCTGCGACGTGCAGACCTATCTGAAAGAACGGAGTAAAGAAGTTCTGACCGGAACGAGTTCCAGCATCGTCGTGCGAATCTTCGGACCCGAAATGGAAACGCTACGTACGAAAGCTAAGGAAGTTGAAAAAGTCATGGCCGAAGTGGTAGGCGTCGTGAATTTAAAGGTCGAACCGCAGGTGCTGGTACCCCAACTTCAAATACAGCTGAAAACCGATGCCGCCGAGCGTGATGGCCTGACATCCGGACAAATCCGACGTGCGACGACCACTCTCCTCAAAGGCACGAAAGTCGGGGAAGTTTACGATGGCCAGAAACGCTACGCCGTCGTCGTTTGGGGTGAGCCGCAGTTGAGAACGGACGTCGAGTCGCTCCGCTCGCTGCTTTTGGACACTCCCTCCGGCGCACAAGTCCGCTTGAGCGACGTCGCCGACATCACGATTACCCCGATGGCGAACGAAATCAAGTGCGAAGCGGCTTCGCGACGGATCGACGTGACGTGCAACGTCGACGGCCGCGATCTCGGATCCGTGGCGGCGGAAGTCGAAGCGAAGGTTAAGTCGCTGACTTTTGAACGCGAGTACCATCCCGAATTCCTTGGCGAGTACACCGCCCGACAAGAATCGAGCCGACGATTGTTTTTGTATTCGGCGCTCTCGATGGTTGGAATCGTTTTGCTCTTGTACGTCGATTTTCAATCTTGGCGACTCACCGGCATCGTCATGCTGACGATCACTTTCGCTTTGACGGGCGGCGTCTTCGGCGTCGCGTTGACCGGCGGGATTCTCGCTCGGCTCGCTGGTCGGATTCGTGACCGTGCTCGGCATCGCCGCCCGGAACGGGATCATGATGGTCAGCCACTATCGCCATCTCGAAGAATATGAAGGCGTCCCGTTCGGGCTAGGTCTTGTCCTCAGCGGAGCGGAAGAGCGACTGGTCCCGATCATGATGACCGCGTTGACGACCGGACTTGCTTGTCCCGTTGATCGTCGCGGGCAATAAGCCGGGAAATGAAATCGAGTATCCGTTAGCCGTCGTGATTCTCGGTGGATTGGTCACGTCCACCATTTTAAATCTCACGCTTGTCCCCGCGCTCTATTTACTCTTAGGAAAGAGGAGCGACGCATCCACGATACATCAACCAAACCATGCTTAGTAATGCGAAACTTATGACTTGCTTAACTTGAGATTTTTCAATTGCGAAGCGATCGACACATAGTTCATTCTTTCGTCAACGCCTTCTGAAATGCTCATCTTACTAGAGAAGCTCTGCGATTATTCGATCGCAGAGCTTCTCTCCATAAGTCTTGAAGGTTCGCATACGCGGAATGTTTCGCTACTTCGCGGGCATCGGCGGCATGGGAGCCGCCTTTTGCTTCGGGGGGGTTAGTTCTTCGGGCGCGGGCTTGCCGTTCCCTGCCGGTTCGATCGCTTCGATGGGTGCAGCGCCATGCCGGCGGGCATATCCGCACGGCGAACGCCGCCGCCGAGAGCTTGATAAGCGTTGACGATCGCGGAGAGTTGTTCGCGTTTCGTGTCGATCAAGACCATCCGTGCTTTGTTCCGGTCGCGTTGCGAGATCAGCACATCGAGGTATTCGACCCGCGCGTTTTGGAATAGGATGCCCGAGACAGAAACCGCGGATTCGAGCGAATTCAACTGCTGCTTTTTGATCTCGATGCTCTGCGTGTAGTTCTCGACCTTCGTGACTTGATTGATGACTTCGGTGAACGCGTTCAAGATGACGCGTTGATATTCGTACAAGGCTTGAAGTTGCCGCGCATTGGCGTTTTTGTACTCGGCCTGAATGGCGCTTTTGTTGATCAACGGCGCGACGAGTCCACCGGCGGCGTTGTAGATCAACGACTCGGGCGTGATAAAGAGATACTTCGTGTTATAGGCTTCGTAGCCGACGCCGGCCGTCAGGATCAGTTTCGGGTAGAAGTCCGCGCGTGCGACGCGAATATCCAAACCGCTGGCCTGTAGCTCGCGTTCGGCCTGGCGGAATATTGTATCGATACAGCAGAAGTTGCGACGGCACGCCGACGCTCAGCGGGTTCATCTGCAAGCCGATGAAGTCGCCGGTCGTCCGTTCGACGCGTTGAGGAAATCGTCCGCAGAGGAAGTTGATGCGATTTTCCGCTTCGACGATTCGTTGCGCGATGATGTACTTTTCGCTTTGATTTTTGCGCACTTCCGCCACGAACCGCTGGACCGCTAGCTCCGTATCGCGTGCGTTTTCCTTTCTCGCTTGGGCGATCCCCAGGCTCTGTTCCTGAAGTTTGATCGTTTGGTCCAACGTGTTCAATTGTTGGTCCAACGCCATCAACGTGTAGTAATTTTCGGCGATGTCCGCGACCAACCGCGTGACGGTGTAGTTGAACCCGTCTTGCGTGCCGAGGAACCGCAACGTCGCCGCGTCGCGGGCGTTACGTAGTTGTCGCCAGATATCGATCTGCCACGAGATGTCCGCGGCGACCATGAAGTTGGGCAACGGCTCCGGGAAGTTGCCGGCCGGAGACGTAAGCCTGCGCGTCGGCCGCGCCTTGCGGCGTGTAGAGACTGTTCTTTTCGATCCCCGCGGACGTGCCGGCCGAGATGAACGGAAACAGCGAGCCGCGTCGACGCTGAACTTCGTTGTTCGCGATCTCGATATCCTCGGCCAGGATTCGCAGTTGCTGATTGCCGACCAACGCTTGGTCGATCAACGAAAGCAGATTTGGATCGGCGAAAAACTCGTGCGTACCGAGTTGGGCCGAGTTATCCGGCGTCGTCACGCCGTTGAAATCTTGCGGAATGCATGGGGCCGGCGCCGGACCGCGTAACTTGGGAATCCCACATGCCGAGAGGGACATCAACGGACAAGCGAGAAGCAATGCCCGCGACGCGACCTGAAAAGCTGTTCGTTTCTTACTAACGCGGCGATCCATCGCGGTTCTCCATACGGCCGACGATCGTCGACGAACCTTGCGGTTCGATCGTACGTACTTCGGCCATGATCAAGGTTCCAAAGCATCCCTGCCGCTGCGGAGCCGTACCGGCTCGTCTCAATCCGTTCGCAGCCTTGACCTCGCGACGACTTCGCCAGCGTTACCCCGAATCCATCGGAGATGTTCGCGACGTGCTCGGGGCTCACCCGAAAAGCGTGTCGTCTAAGTGCTTCATCGAGCAGAACCGCTGTCATCCTTGCGAAAGGTATCGTGATACCGATCCTTACGACCCAAACCACAGAGGTGGTACGATTGTTACGACCCGGCTTACTTGGCCGTCAGATTGCCTTGCCGGGAGGCGTTTATGAGGAACTGAGAGTCCGGTTATAACGCGTATTCGCTTTGTAAGGTTACGAAACTGCGGAACACCCCACCAATTCGGCGGCAAAACGACGGCCGCGAACGAAATCGTAAGAAATCATTTTTCCCGACAAACACCGAGGTCGATGTCCTCGGCGATCATCCATGCCCCGCGTCGGACGCATAGGGGAGATGATGCTCTTCATGCTCCAACAGCTCGCTCAAGGGCGAGTGGGATTCGTCTTTCAGCAACTTCTTCCCGTCAGCCAATTTGGCGAACAGGTAGTACAAACCCGGAATCACGAACACACCGATCACGGTGCCGATCAACATCCCGCCGACCGCGGTGGTGCCGATGGTACGGTTCCCGATCGCCCCGGGGCCCGTGGCGCGAACCAACGGAATCAGACCGGCGATGAACGCGAACGACGTCATCAAAATGGGGCGGAAGCGGAGCTTGCCCCCCTCGAGCCCGGCATCGATCAACGAGAGACCTTCGTTACGCCGCTGGACGGCGAACTCGATGATCAAAATCGCGTTCTTTCCCAACAGACCGACGAGCATGACCAACCCGATCTGCGCATAAACGTCGTTGGAGAGCCCCATCGCTTTGAGGAAGAGGAACGATCCGAAGATCCCGACGGGCAGCGAGATGATGACCGCCAACGGCAGGATGAAACTTTCGTACTGCGCGACCAGCACGAGGTAGACGAACATGACCACGACGAGAAAGATGCCAACCGCATCGCCACCTTTGGCTTCGTCGTACGAAAGACCTTGCCAAGCGATATCGAATCCGGGCGGCAGCGTCTCGGCGGCGACTTCTTTAATCGCCGCGATGGCCTGTCCGCTACTGTAACCCGCCGCCGGCGCGCCTTGAATCCCGGAAGTCGTGTAGAGGTTGTAACGATTGATTTCGTTCAAGCCTTGTTTCTTTTGAATCTTCAGAAAGGCGGAGTACGGCACCATTTCGCCTTTATCATTCTTCACGAACATCTGGTCCAAGTCTTTCGGAAAGCGGCGAAATTGCGGCGCGGCTTGGACGTACACTTTGAAGAACTGCCCGAAACGCACGAACCCCTGTTCCCAGGTACTACCGATGACGATCGACAGGTTATCCATGGCGTCGGCGATCGAGACGCCTTTTTGCATGGCCACGTCGTTATTGATGATCAATTCATATTGGGGGTAGTTGGCCGCGAAGAACGTGAATAGCCCTTTCAGTTCCTTGCGTTCGGCCAACTTTTTCATGAAGAGGTCGTTGACCTCGCCCAGCCGCTTGTAATTGCCGCTGTTGGTTTTATCGAGCAAGTTCAAAGAAAACCCACCCGCCGCGCCGAAGCCGGGAACCGCTGGCGGCTCGAAGAATTCGAGTTTCACGTTGGCGATCTCGCGGCCTTCTTCTTCCAGTTTCTCGATGATCTGTTTTGAAGTCAGTTTGCGATCCGCCCACGGCTTCAGATTGATAATGCACGTTCCGGCATTGGAACCGCGACCTTCTGTCAAAACTTCGTAACCCGCCAGCGAAGAGACCGAGGTCACTTCCGGAAGCCTCTTGCAAATTTCGGCCAATTCGTGCGATTTGGAGTTGGTGTATTCCAACGTCGAACCGGGCGGGGTCTGAATAATCCCGTAGATGATGCCTTGATCTTCCAGCGGGATAAACCCGCTGGGGAGAACCGTATTCACGGCGAGAATCCCGAAACCGAAGCCGCCGATAACCAACATCGTCAGCAAACGCTGGGTGATGAGTCCGCTCACGACCCGGACATATCCGCCGGTGACTTTCACGATGCCGCGATCGACGACGCGCAGGAAAATCGCGAGGGGCCCCATGCTTTTCTTTTTGTGCGGATCGTGGGGCTTTAAAATCATCGCGCAGAGAACCGGCGTCAGCGTCAACGCCACCACGCCGGACAGCACGATCGACATGGCCATCGTCAGACCGAATTGGCGATAAAACACGCCGACCGGACCGGTCATGAACGTGACCGGAATGAACACCGCCGTCATCACCAACGTGATGGCGATGATCGCGCCGCTGATTTCGTGCATGACCTCTTGGGTCGCCATGTACGGACCTAAATGCTTGGAGTGCATTTTTTCGTGCACCGCTTCGACCACCACGATCGCGTCGTCGACCACGACGCCGATGGCCAACACCAAGGCGAACAGCGTAATCAGATTCACCGACATCCCGAACATCAGCATGAAGAAAAACGTGCCGATCAACGAGACCGGCACGGCCAGCGTCGGAATCAATGTCGACCGAAAATCGCCCAAAAAGAGATACACGACCAACGACACCAAAACGAACGCTTCGAGCAGCGTGTGCAAGACTTGCTCGATCGACGCTTCCAAAAAGTTGGAAACGTCGTAACTCACTTCGTAATCCATCCCGGGCGGGAACGTCTTCTTGATCTCGTGCAGCCGTTCCTTGACCTTTTCGATGACTTCCGTGGCGTTCGAACCGGGCGTTTGCTTCAACACGATGGCGGCCGAAGGCTTGCCGTCGATATCGGAGTAAAGATCGTAGAACGACGACCCCAGTTCGACCGTCGCGACGTCCTTAATGCGCAGGATTTCGCCCTTGGGATTGGCTTTCAGAATGATTTGTTCGTATTGCTCGGGCTTGTTGTAACGCCCCACCCACGTCAACACGTATTCGATCGTTTGCGACGTCTTACCGGTCGCTTGGCCCAACCGACCGGGCGAACCGATCATGCTTTGTTTGGCGACTTCGTCCATGACGTCTTTGGCGGAAATGTTATACGCGCGCAGACGCTCTAAGTTCAGCTCGATCCGCATCGCATACGCGCGGTTCCCGAGAATGTTCGCGGTACCGACGCCGCGAATCCGCTTGATCTCGGGCAAAACGTTAACGGTCACATAGTTGAATAAGAAGTTCTGGTCATCGTTCTTCTGCGTGCTGTAGACGTTCACGTACATCAACATGCTGGACATGTTTTGCAGCACGATGATGCCTTCGCGTTCGACGATCGGCGGCAAGCGGTTCTTAACGATGTTGATCCGGTTGTTGACGTTCAACACCGCCACGTTGGGATCCGTCCCCGGCTCGAAGACGATCTGGATCGTCGCTTCGCCGGCGCTGGTCGCGGACGAAGTCATGTAGCGCATGTCTTGGACGCCGTTGATCCCTTGCTCCAAAATGACGAGGACCGAGTCGACCAAGACCTCGGCGCTGGCGCCGGGGAAAGAGACCGCGACGATCACGCTGGGAGGCGCGACGGAGGGGAATTGCGAGGTCGGCAGCGTCCGAATCGCCAACCCTCCCAAAAAGAGGATGAGCAGCGAAATGACGATGGCCAACGCGGGCCGATGCAGAATTTTCGCGAACATAGTTCGATGGGAAAGCTGTGAAGTGCGACGGACTCGAGGAGAAAGCCGAACTATTCCGCGTGGTGTTTGAGGTCTTTTAGAGCTGCTTCGGGATCGAGATATTCGTACTCCACATCCATTCCGTCGCGCACCTGCTGAACGCCTTCGAGCACGATCTTGTCATTCGGACCGATTCCGCTTTTGATGATGTAGATGTCGTCCAATTCGGACTTAATCGCGATCTCGCGCTGTTTCGCGATGCCGTGCTTGTAGTTCTTCTTCTCGCCGTGCGCGACCGCTTTCTCGCCATGCACGGTGGTGGTCTTTTCCGAGTGAGCCGCCGCGGATTTCTCGGCGTGCTTGTCGTCTTTGTGCTCGGCGTGTTCGTCGCCCGAACCCGCTTTCGGTTCCTCGATGACGTACACGTACTTTTTGGCCAGAATTTCATATGTCGCGCGTTGGGGAATCACGAGGGCGCCCTTGTCGACGCGGCTGATCACCACCGTGCCGGTCTGCCCGTGGCGTAGTAGGCGCTCCGGGTTCTGAAAATCCTGCGCGGAAGGGGATATTTCCGGTTTCGCTGTTGAAGTCGGCCTCGGGCGTGATGCGCTCGCCGAGGTGCTCGAACTGACTTCCCCCGGCCAGCATCAGCTCGATCTTCAGATCTTCGCGATCTTTATTCTTTTTGTAGGCCAGGTAGTCGGCTTCCGGGACGTTGAAGTAGACCCACATGACGCTGTTGTCTGAAAGCGTCGTCAACTTGTCCCGCTCGGCGATGAGGCTCCCCTGTTGACATAACTGCTTGTCCATGATGCCGTCGAAGGGAGGCGCGGATCGTGGTGAAATTCAATTCTGCCCGTGCTAACGCGACCTTTGCCTGAGCTTTGGCGAGTTCGGCCTGCGCCATCGCGACCTCGGGCTGCGAAACAACCTTTTGCTGATACAACCGCTGGGAGTTGTCGAATTTGATTTGCGCGAGTTGCACTTCCGCCACTTCGGCGTCCAGCTTCGCCTGATACAGAGTAGGCAGAATCCGGAACATCACATCGCCCTTCTTGACCGATTGCCCTTCCTTGACCTGGATCTCTTCCATGTAGCCGTCCTGCAACGCGCAGATCTCGATGTGGCGTGCGGAATGGATTTGGCAAACGTATTCCTGCGTCACCACCACGTCCTTGGCGATCGGATTGGTAACGACGACTTTATGATGCTCTTCGTGCTTTTCCTCCTCGTGCCGGCCGCAAGCCGACAGGCTGAGAATCACAAGCATCGCAATACAGGCGGCGGACGAAGGGATTTTCATGTTGCGTTCGTGCGAAGGTAAATTCCCTGGCGTGAAGATCCTGCGCATCGCATGCGCGAGGGAGAGCGGCAAAATTAAACTGAAATCCCGACGAGAGAAAAACGTCAAACGGCGTATAAGACTTTGAACGAACCGCCCACAACCGTATCGCGATGGTTTCGATTCGTAAGCGTACGCTGAACTCATTGTGACGTAAAACGTTTTCAATTCTGTTTTTGCGAGGGACCATTCGCGAGGCGACTCGCCAATGACCAACGACATGCCCATAACGGTGAATTCAGAGAACCCACATGGGCTATTCTAGTCATACGTCGGCGTAGTCCGATGTGTTGCTTGCAAACACTTAAGCCGTAATGAAATACCGAAGACTGCTTCGTATGTCGTATGTCGTAGATCACCATCAATATGCGGTTGGTGGATCGATCGCATGCTTTATTCGTCTGACTTACTGATTCTAAAGCGGAAAAAATCAGTATACCGCGTGATTGACGATCACTTTTACTAATGCTTCTTGCCTCTTTTGCGGCTGTGGCGAGCACCTACGGAATTGCCTACCATGCAAGCGATTAAGCACGTACTTCACTTACCGATTGTGTTTATCGGTAAGCTTGAACTCGCGCGATCGATCTCAGAATCGCTTGGTACTTCACCGAGCCGACGAGAATCGTTTGATACAATCGGTCCGCGTGATCGACGTTATATCGCTTGACTCGCCTGTTCAGAACGTCGATTACGAACCGATCCCCAAAGTTCTCCGGAGAAAGTGCGACATGCCCCCAGCTAAAGCGTATTCCGCCGCAAACGCGACCGCAACGTTGGCCTCGACCACGATTCCGCGTCGCGAACCGACGGCGTCCGACGTGCGCATCGAGATTCTGTTTTGCGGAATTTGCCATTCCGACTTGCATTCCGTACGAGACGAGTGGAACGCCGTCATGCCGACGGTTTATCCGATCGTGCCGGGCCATGAAATCGTCGGGCGCGTCGTCGATGTGGGATCGAAAGTGACTAAGTTCAAAGCGGGTGATCTCGTCGGGGTGGGGTGCTTGGTCGATTCCGACAAGACATGCCCGAATTGCCGTGATGGTTTGGAAAACTTTTGCCCGAATTTGACATTGACCTTCAACTCGCCGGACAAGCATGGGACAGCGCCGGTCACGTACGGAGGATACTCCGACGGCATCGTCGTGGACGAGCGATTCGTGTTGCGCGTACCGACCAATCTCAACCTCGCCGGCGTCGCACCGTTGTTATGCGCGGGGATTACGACTTATTCGCCGATGCGTCATCATGGCGTAACCCAGGGGAAGAAAGTCGGCGTCGTCGGACTTGGCGGCTTGGGACACATGGGCGTGAAGTTCGGTCATGCCTTCGGCGCGCACGTCGTCGTGTTCACGACGTCGCCCGGCAAAACGGAAGACGCCCTGCGTCTCGGCGCGAACGAGGTGGTTGTCACGAAGAACGCCGAGGAGATGCAAAAGCATATCGGCAGTTTCGATTTCATCTTGGATACCGTTTCCGCGGATCACGATATCAATCAATTCTTGCAGTTGCTGAAACGCGACGGCAATCTGACGTTGGTCGTGCGCCGCCGAAGCCGCTCGCGTTAAATTCCTTCGCTTTGATCATGGGACGGCGCAGCGTGTCGGGTTCGAACATCGGCGGTCTGCCCGAGACGCAGGAGATGCTGGATTTCTGCGGCAAGCATAATATCACCGCGGACGTCGAAGTCATCCCAATGCAAAAGGTCAACGAGGCCTACGAGCGGTTGTTGAAAGCCGACGTCAAGTACCGCTTCGCCATCGATATGGCGTCACTCAAAGCGGAGTAGGGGGCGTTATTGAACTCCACCACGAAACAAAAACGCCGGTGTTCGAAGAGCCGAACACCGGCGTTGTTCGTTGAATACAACCCGAAGCGATCTTACTTCTTCTCGCGGCGCTTACCTTGTGCCGCCGCGGCCCGATCGAGGGCGCGTTTCGTAGAGTTCGACGGTTCGCGGACCGTCGGCCTCGGGGGTCATGCGTAACGTGGCGGTCAGCAGCTTTTCGGCGGTTTCCGCTTTCTTGGGATCTTTCGTTTGATTGGCCTGGACGATTAACAAGTTCGACGCGCTGAGCACCGCTTCATAGTACTCCGGCGGCTTCTTCGGGACGTTCTGTAAAACGGTTCGAATGCGCGACCATTGGCCGATCGCATCATCGACCTTTTTAGGGTCTTTGTTGCTCCAGGCCTGGAGGATTCGGGCTCTCAAGACGAGCGGCTCCAGCGATTTCGGAAACTGCTCGATCAACTCATCCGCCTGCTTCGAGGCGGCGTCGAACTTGCCTTCGGCCAATAACAATTCGACCACCGCTGCGCGAATCCGCGTTAACGACTTCTTGGCGGATTCGCCGAATTGCGGGTCGCTGTCGGCGCGATCGATGATTTTTTTGTAGAAGTTTCGCGCATCTTCGACTTGTCCGACTTTGCTCAGCGCGTCGGCCAGATAAATCATCTCGCCGACGTTCAACTGATCGCGTTCTTTCAGCTTATTCAACAGGTTGAGTTCCACACCCTTCAACGCCGTGGCTTTCTTGTCGGCCGCCGCGGCGTTTTTGTCGCCGGATTTAGTCATTTCTTGCGCGTTCTCCGTCGCTTTCTCTGTCTCTTTTCGCAAGACCTTGGCGAAACTGATCAATACGCCGTTGATGTCGGTCCGATCGACGCCGATTTCGGCCAACAACCCGATCCCTTTGCCCGCGAAATCCGCGTCGTCGGCCGCCAACGCGATTTTCACCGCGAGATTGACGGTCCGCAGCACGCCGATGTCGATTTGCTCGGGCTTGTGCGCGATCAGGTCGTCGATCAACGGTGCGACCGCCTGCTTGGCATCGGCGACGCGATCCGACTCGAGCAACGCCTGCGACAAGATCTGCCGTGACTCAGCTAAATTTTTAGGCAATGCCTCGGATTTGTCGACGTCCTTACTTTGCGTTTCCACCGCTGTCTGAAAATGTTTCGTGGCGTTGTCGCGAAACGTTTTGGCGCTGGTTTCCAACTTCTTCTTCTCGTCGTCGGCGAGGTCGGGTTTGGTCCCGGCTTTTTTATCCTCGGTGTAACGCTTCCAAAACATTTGCCCCATGAGCTGCTGAGTCGAAGCAAATCGCTTGGACTCGGTACGGACGTCTTTCAAATACCCATAGGCGCCCGAATAATCGTTCGCTTCGAACGCCATCTGGCCAAGAATCACGCGGGCTTCATCGGCTTCTTCCTTGCCGGGCCATTTGGCGAGAATCGATTTGCCCAGTTCGATCAACGTCGCCAAACGCGTCTTGACGTTCTCTTGTTTTTTGGTGAGTTCGTCTTTCTTTTGCGCGGCCTCGGCCGCGGTTTTTTCCGGCTTGGCGGCGACTTCGTTTTCGTCGCGGCGGCTTTGCACATACTCACCGTGCGCGATCGCCAAAGCGAGATCGGCGCCTTTGATGCTCAACGGGTCGTTGACCGCCCCGTTCATCAATTCGTTCGCGACTTCCGAGGCTTCCTTTTTGCGGTCTTCCTTATAGTCGGCCCAAGCCATGACGAGTTTGACTTCGTTCAAGCGTTTTTGAGCGGTCTCGGCTTGCTTCTCGTTCTTCACGTTCTTAGCGAACGCAACGGCCTTCTCGAAAGCGCCGCGCGCATCCGACCAGCGATCGGTCGACGCCGCGTCTTCGGCGATCACCATCAGTTCGTCGAACGAGTTCGCGGTTTTCGTCGCATCCCCGCCGCCCGCCGCCTGACGACCCAGCATGATGATGTCGGATTTGTACTGACTTTCGATTTTGCCCGCGTTCTTCAACATTACGTTGACTTCGGACAATGTTTTGGCGCGTTGGGTCGCCGGCAGTTTGTCCGCTTTGGCCAGCATCATCTTGGCCATTTCCAGGACCATCCCCTGATACTCGGGGAATTTATTCCAACGCTTGTGATCCTCGAGCCAATCGGTGGCGTCTTCGAACGCGAAGTCGGCTTTGTTCTGCTCGAGCAGCAACTGATGGCGGTAGATCGCCACCTGCGAGTAGAAATCCGCCGTGGCTTGCGAGCCGGGGCCTTTGTCTTCGGGCTCAAGAACCAAGATCTCGTCGTAGATATTGTTGGCGGTCAACTTATCGCCGGATTCTTGCAGCGTGCGGCCTTTCCACAGCGCGGCTTGTAGACCGACTTCGCTCTCCAATCCGTATGTGCGATAGATGCCGTCGAAGACGGACTGCGCGGATTGCAGAATCTTTTTACGCTCGGCCGATTTCGGATCGGTGAACGTTTCCGAAGTGCGATAGTCGATCAGACCGATCTTGAGTCGACTTTCCACGAAGCCGACTTCGGTCTTGTCGCGCTCGGCTTTGATCTTGGCCTCGGCCGCGTTCAGTTTGCGGTCTTTCGGCAACGGGCTGTCTTTGTACTTCGCCATCAGGCCGGCGAAGCGTTCGTTCGACGCGGCGTAGAGTGCGCGGACGGCGGTCAACGCGGTTCGCGCTTCGGTCATCAACGCCGGGGCTTCTTTCTCGCCCTTTTTGGCCTTCGCCAGAAACAGTTTCTGAAACGCCTTCTGCAATTCGTCGTCGGCGTTCGATAGCGACGCGACGGCGCCGGCCGGATGATTGGGGTTCTTCTTCAAGAACGCGTCGAGATACTGCTGGGCCTTGGCCTTCAGCTTCTGACCCTGTTCTTCGTTATAAGCATGCTTAGCCGCGTTGCGATACGCGTCGCTTTTTTCGAGGTCCATGACCTCGGCCAATTCCGGCGGCACGCGCTTGGCGGCTTCCAAGCGTTCCAGATACATCACGGCCACGTCGCCGTAGCCCTGGCTGTTTAAGACTTCGAGAAACTTCGCGTAGTCTTCGGCCGTGCGCGACGACCGCGCGGTTCCATTCGCCAAGCAAGAGAAGACGAACGCGATCAGGGCGAGAGATTCAACGGAAAAAAACGACCGTCGCAACATTCCAAGAGCTCCGAATGACTTACCTGCCGAACGATCCCCTTGGAACAAGCGATCGAAACGTCGCGTTAGTTGTTCAACGCCTTTTCCACGTTATCCTTATCCAGCTTATACAGCGGCAGATAACGGTAATAGACTTCCAGCGTTAAGCACGACAGCGACGTCACCATGATACGACCGCCGTTGTCGCCCCACGGATCGCCCTCGGGGTCCCAGCTTCCCATCTTGCAACCTTTGCGTTCCTGCGATTCGACCAGCACGCGGCGCATCTTGCGATTCCACGTCTCCCATTCCGGGCCGGGAACGTTGTGCAAGACTTGGGTCGCGTAATACCAGTAGTAGATGTTGCGGCGTTTTTCGTCCGGTTGATTCTTCATCAGGTAGCCGACCCCTTCGGTCATCATCGGATCGTCGCGTTGGACGCCCATGTATTGCATACAGAGCAACCCGGCGCCGGTCATCGACGGCGCAGCGCCACGACCGGGCGTATAACCGAACATGCCCCCTTTGTAGCCCGACGAGGCCGTCTTGAGATCGGTCTTGGCTTTTTCGAGCGTGACCGGATTGACCTGCAAGCCGGCCATGATGCCGCTCTTCAAGCCCATGACCTGCCAGCCGACGACCGACGTATCGGTATCCGCCGCGCGGGCTTTGTAACGCCAACCACCCTTGGGGTTTTGCGCGAATTGGACGTATTCGATCGCCAACTGTGCGGCATAGCCGACCTTTTGATCCTGCGTCATGCCGTAGGCTTCGCACAAGCAAATCGTGGCCAGACCTTGTTCGTACATTTCATGTCCGCTGGCCGAGGCCAACGAACCGTTCGGCTTTTGCACGCGCATCAAATACTGCAAGCCTTTGGCGATCGTCGCTTGATAGGGGCCTTTGCTGGTGTGCGTTTGACCGGACGCGAAGAAGGGCAGTAACGCCATTGAAGTCGCGCCGACGTCGGCCTTGGCCGAACCGCCGCCGTTGCAGACGCCGTCTTTGCAGTTGGCCTTGTTGTGATCGACGCTCCAACTGCCGTCCGGATTTTGATGGCGAGCGATCCAGTTCAGCGCCGCGCCGACCGCGCGTTCCGTGTTTTTCGTACCGCCGCCGGAGATCGCCGCGCGTTTGCCTGCGCCGCGTCCGCCGAAGCCCGAGCCCCCTTCGCCCCCCTTACCGGGCGTCTTGCCGAAACCGCCGCCGCCGTCGAGCCCGCCGCCGCCGCGCGCCGCAGGACCGAGGCCGCTCGCGGCGATGTTCAGGCCGAGGCCGCCGAACGACGAGTCGGTGGTCGAGACGCTGCCGCCACCCTTCTTTTCAAAGACCGGAGAATCGTCGTTCATCTCGGCGTCTTGAGCCACGGGATCATATTCCGTTTCCATCAACGACGCGGTGTCGAGTTCCGTCGGATCGAGTTGCGGATCACCCAGTTCGAAGCGTTCGATAACCGGCTCGTTCAACGCTTGCGTATCCGCGGCGTCGAACGACGCGCTGTTTTTGACGACCTTCTCGATGACCGTGCCGCCGAGCGCGAGCGCGAAGCCCAAGAAGATCACGACGTGCACGATCGTGCTGATCAACCAGGCCGGCGCGTCGTAGAGGAACCACTCTTTGATCCGGCCGACAAATCCGACTTGCGAAACGGGCATCTCCGCGACCGCAGGCGCGGCTTCGGGAGCGGTTTTCGCGACGGCTTTGACCGGGACGGGAGGTTTTGCCGCGGGAGCGCCGGCGGGAGGTTGCGCGTTCGGTTGATTCACGACGGTGCTCATGAGTGCATTCCCATTCTAAATTCTAGCGAGAACGGTCCTTGTTTTCGAAATCGAAGTCGTCGTCGTACGCGTCCGGCTCGGGTCCGTCGTTCGGGAGGACCGCGTTCCCATGCTCGGCGTTTTCCAGCCAAGATAACGCTTTCTTTTCATCAGCTTCCGCAACCGCCGTAGTCGCCAGGGCAGGGCCCCGCGACATTTTGAATCTCACGATAAGATAAAGGAACGCGAGAACCGCCAGCAAGCTCCAAAGCCAAATTCCGGGCAGTTCGAATTGCCGTTCTTTGACCGGTGCGCTGACCGGCGCCGGTTTCCAAGCCAAGCGACCGACGATCAACGGGGCCTTCAACGCCGGAGCATTCGGTTTCGCTCCGCCTTCGTGGTAGCCCTGCAACTTGAAAAAGTAACCGACCAGCACGCATTGCTCGTCCATCTTGTCGGCCGGCTTCAGACCGATCGGCAATTCCGGGACGACCGCCACGTACAACCACGACTTCGTGTCGTGCCGCCAACCCCAAACTTCGTACAAGTCGCGCGATTTCTGCGTGTCTTTGTCCAAAACCTCATATTTCAGTATACGCACGACGTTTAGCTCGAGTTTGAGCAGTTCGGCGCGCCACTCGTTCGGCTTCGTCATCACGTCGTGAAACGTCCACCCGGGGACGACTTTCGACGCCAATTCCGCATACGAGAAGTTCGACACCCAGTTCAGCAGGCGGGAATATGCGAACATCTCTTCCGGCTGAATCGAAATCGAGCCGTCGGTTAGGACCGAAAACTCGCGTCCCAACTCACGACGCTCTTCTTTATCGAGGTCGATCCGATCTTCGTCCGGAGTCGGCTCTTTCTTGTCGGCGTTCGCTTTGGTGCTGAATTCGTCGTAGACCCAGGCCGTGCGCGACGCTTTTTTGGCGGACGCGTCTTCGCCCTCTTGATCGAATTTGGTCTCGGTCGTGCGGGCGTCGGCCCGACCGCCGCCGTGCGCCATTTCCGACGAGCGATACATCAACAGCCCGACGATCCCGAACAGCATCAGCATCGTGGCCAACTTGGGGCCTGCGAAACCGCGCGGAAGTGGATGACGTCTGGCCATGGCTGATGGAAAAATCCAGCGGGTGATTCCGATCCCTACTCTTACGCGTCCTGCTTACGGCAGCGTCGGCAATTCGACGAAACTCAACTTCGACAACGGCGTACCGTCCGGCAATTTGGCGCGGGTGCACGCGTCGATGACGCGCATCAGCCCTTCGTACTTCAAACGCGAATCGACTTGCACCACGATTTGATCGAAAGTCGACGCAGGCTTGCCCAACTCGGCTTGCATTTGAGCCTGGGTCCGATTCACGTCCGAGAAGGTCGTTCCCAGGATGTCGATTTTGTCGATGGTCCCGTCGGTCCGTGCCATGACGGTGCAAACCAACGAATTCAACCCTTCGAGAACGTCTTTGCTGTTGGTGTTATCCCCGGCGCTCTTGCCCTTGGCGACGGTCACCGGCTTCGGCGGCGGCAGACGCAGATTGACCTGCACTTCGACCGGCGCGGGTTTGAAGGTCAAGATAAAGAACGCCAACAACTGGAACGCCATGTCCAACATGGCGGCCAAGTTCAGCGTGACTTTATCCGAACCTTTTTTCTTATGTTTGCGCGACATCGGTTATTGATCCTCCGCGCGATTCATCGCCTTGAGCGCGAAATTTCGATATCCGAACTCCTGAGCCGTCGAGATCACGCGATACAGCGATTTGAAGTTCGTCCGCTTATCGGCGCGAATCACGACCTGCGTCGGCAATTCGTCCATCGGTTTGATGTTCGGGTTGCTTTGCCGGGCGATCATCAGGCTGGACTGTGCTTCTTTCTCGATGAACTTCCGAATGTCTTTCGCGTCGATCTTGTCGCCGAACGAGTTCAAGTTTCCTTTGTCGTTCACGTTGATCACCAACAAGTCTTCGGCCCCTTTGTTGTCGGCGGACGCGCCGATCCCAGAACGGGAAGTTGGAGACTGAGATCCAACGCCGCCGCCTTGAAATTGGTGACCAACAAAAAGAACGTGATGAGCTGAAACACCATGTCCAGAACGGCCGTGAGGTCCGGTTCCGCGGTTTCGCCCGATGGGGCCGACATGCCGACACTCCGTACTGATGGTTCCGTGAAAAGGGCTGCGAAACGTCGTGACCGTTAACGCCGCGAGGATTAACCCTGCGGAGCCGGCATCGGCGGACGCGGGGCGGCCGGAGCGCCTGTCGGCGGGGCCTTGGTCTTCACGGCGACCGACACGGCGCGGATCATTTCGTCGGCCTGCAACGTGGTGCCCGACGACAACAACGCGATCCGGTTTTTGAACACGGCGAACAAGAAAATCGCGGGAACCGACAACGCCACGCCTTCGAACGTCAGCAACAACGCTTCGGAGATGTGACCGGCCACTTCGTTCGCCTTCAACGATTCGCCCGAGCGAGCGATCAAGCTGAAGCTTCCAATCATCCCCTTCAACGTTCCCAGCAGCCCGATCATGGGACCGAGCGAGCCGATAACGGCCAGCATACTGATCTTCTTTTCGAGAGCGGCGTTTTCGACGTCGGCCACGCGATCCATCGCTTCGCGCGATTCGTGCAAGCCGTGCGGCAACTCGCCCAGGCCGGCAGCCAAGGCTTTTGAAAAGAACGATGGGTCGGCTTTCACGAACGTATATAACCCGCGGAAGTCCCGTTGTTCGATCAGGCCCTGAGCATGGGCGATGACGTCGGGCGGAGCGACGGTCGTGGCGCGAATTTCCAAGAAACAGCGGACGCAAATCGCGATAAACCAGAACGACATGATCAACAGCACGCCGCCGATCAAGCCCGAGGTCTTGATGACCCAGACGAAATCGCTTTCGCGTTCGATTTCGGTGACTTCGCCACCCCCTTCGGCCGCACCGTGCTCTTGCGCAACGGCGATATTCTGAGTCGCGACGCCGAACGACAGCAACGCCAAGAAAAGAAGGAACGCGCAAAAAACTTAGACATGCGAAAAGCTTCCGGCGAAAAATGCGACAAAGTAGTTGTGATCACATCGATCTCGCGGCCTGCCACGCGAAACCGACGAACGGAAAATCAAGTAGAAAGTGTCGAAAGCCGTCGACCGAAAATCCATTCGCCGCGGCTGAGCCGCCTGGGCGATCGAACGTCGGAAAGAATCGCAATCGAGCTGAAGAAAAGCCGTGTCGTAACATCCCGTCGCACAGAAATCGAACGACTCGCGCACGTACCCGCAATCAATCTCGCCCCGGATTTCACGACGAACGAATCGTGTGAAAACGCCCCCACCCAATCTTAAAAAGATAACTCAAACCTGCAAGCAAATACAGACTTGAGTCGATTTCGGGACGCACGTTACGAGCGATATCTCGTCGCATCGAACGGCCCATACCGATCGTTGCGCTCTGATCGATCAGCCGTTTCACACTCATCAAATATGATGCATGTGATCTGGGACCTGCTCGCCTGAGAAATCAAACGCACAACCACTTGTCATTTTGCATGGAATTCGTTGGGCGAAACGAAATGTCGAAAAATGTGACACTTCGGTCGCCCAAATTCTTATGCTGATTAACATTCCACACATTGCGACGGTTTTATTCCCGAAACGGCCCAAAAATTCCTAAGAATGTCGGATTACGACGGAAGTTACGACAAATCGTCTCGTTTGCGCAAAAACGTCGACACCTTGTCTGGTTCGAGGACATAAATTGGCCCAGGCTCGCTCTGGATCCAGGCCATTCCTTCCATTGCGTGAAAAACCGCCGAACCTCGATTTCCGGACGATCGGCAACATCCCTATCGCTTTCCATCATGAAATTCTCTCGCAGCGTGCCTCGTTTCCTGTTTCGCCTGCTTCTTGCTCGCTCAAGAACCTCTTGCCAAACCCAAACTCAAAATCACGCCGGGCAAAGTGATCGTTCCGACCGACGCCATGCGCCGGCCCTGGGGCGAGTTGGTCAGCCTCGATCCGGCGACGCGGACCGGGACATTCCGGAGCGAAGGCAACGACGAGATCATGTCGTTCACCGTGTTGCCGTACGCCGAACTGCTGCATCATGCGACGTTCGGCGATTTGCAGGATTTCCGCATCGGCGAGCGGGCCATCTTTCGTTTGCATGAGAACGAACAGGGCGAATGGGTCTGGCTGACCTATATTCAAGACGAAATGAACATGCTGAACGGGCATAAAGAGTATTTTCACATCGATCGCCTTGAGCCCGAGACCGGCAAGATCGTCTGCACGCAAGCCAACGCCGATCAAAGTTACGTCCGCGAAAAAGGGATCGTGATCGAGACCGACGGCGAGACCAAGTTCTGGAAAGCGGGCGAACCGGCCAAGTTCGCCGACCTCGCCGTCGGCATGCAGGTCCGTACGAAAACGCACGGCCGCGGCAAAGGAAAAGTCCGCGTTGCGTGGGACGTTTTTCTGGACGACGCCAGTTTGCTGAAATATCAATCCGAGCAAAAAACCGTTCACACCGCGCGATTACAAAAGTCAGGTGCGCCGGGCTACGTCGATGTGATCGATGCGCGACGTCTCGATTTGACGATGTTCCAAGAGGGAAACGAGCTGACGTCGAAACTGTGCGGGCGAAACGGTTCGACTCGCTCCGGCCGGCGTCGATCGCAACCCGACCTCCGAACCGATCGAAGCGAAAGTGCTGTTGGCCAAAGCGAATGGTAAGCTGACGCAGTTGTCGGTCGAAACTTCGAGCGATCCGCGCGGCTTCGCGGTCGGCGGCGTCGCCCGAGTTTGGTCGACGGCCCAAACCTCGTCGAAGTCTGGCGAATCGACGAAGTAATCCCGAAGGAAGCGTTTAGTCCATACCAGGGCAGTCATCGAAGATCGCGGAGCAGTATCATGCGTCTGGAAGTCTTTCCCGATCCCGCCGCGGTCGCCAAGGCCGCCGCCGCGTTCATCGCCGAACTGCGCTCGCGAGGCGATCGCCGCGCGGGGACGCTTCGTATGCGCGGTCAGCGGCGGGAAAACGCCCTGGATCATGCTGCGCGACTTGGCGACGGAAGATCTCGACTGGAACAAAATCCACATCGCGCAGGTCGACGAACGGATCGCGCCGGCCGGTCACGCCGATCGGAATTTCACGCAGTTCGTCGAGAGTTTTATTTCCCGCGTCGCGATACCGGCCGAGAACATCCTGGCGATGCCCGTCGAAAGCACGGATCTTGCCCAAGCCTGTCGCGATTACGCCAAACGGCTGAGCGAAGTCGCCGGCGAACCGCCGGTTTTGGATCCGATTCACCTCGGTCTCGGGACGGACGGCCATACGGCGTCGCTGGTCCCGGGCGATCCCGTGCTGAACGTCGCGGATGTCGACGTCGCGACGACCGACGTCTACCAAAACCGACGCCGCATGACGTTGACGTATCCGATCATCGACCGGGCCCGCACGATCCTGTGGGTGGCGACCGGCCGCGACAAGGCCGAACAACTACGAAGCTTGCGAACAGCCGATCCGACGATTCCGGCCGGGCGCGTTGCGCAACACAACGCCGTGATCTACGCCGATCAGGACGCGGCATTTTAACGATTTCCTGTTGCCCCGAATCGCCCGGGCCTTGACTTGCCCTACGGGTCTGGTAGACTTAAATAAGAGTGTTCATATAATCACTCACAATTTTACGGTATTTCGTTTTTTCGCATGCCGGCCGTGACGGCAAGATACGCCCAAAGGCGGTTAAACCACTTAGGCGGTCGAGCGTGTGGTGACCGATTTGACGTCCGAGAAGTAGAGAACGTCCCGTACGCGGAAAAAATCCACAAAATCACTCCGCGAAACTGGGGTGTTTGGCGATGCCGGGGATCGATCGGTCGTAAGTTCGCTCCCGGTGGTTCAAAACGAAAGTTTTTACACGCGATCATAACGCTCGCTTCGCTCGTAACGCTCGCGCAGTGAAAATGGAGCGTTTGGCGAGACGGCGTGAACCGCAGGCTGACGCCCTCGGCTCAATAAGAAAAAAGTCCTGCGGAACGCGCTATCGTAACGCTCGTTTCGCTCGCGGAGTCAAGTTGGGTAAGCCGATCGTCGTAGGGAAGTGCGGTCACTGTAAAAACTTGCGCCGATGGCGTGCTCGTTTCGCTCGTTTCGCTCGCAGTGTCAAGATAGGAAGGATCACGGCTGGATCAGAACGAGTATTACCCTAAACACCGATGAGACTTTTGCGGTCGGCCATACTCGCGGATCGTGAGCCCAACCGCCGTAGGCCGATTCAAGAGCACGGTCGGCGTAAAAAACCACCTCCGATCGCGGTTGCGATCGGAGGTGGTTGAGCGGCGTCGAATTTTCCGGACAGGCGTCGTTGCGACGCACGTCGCGTTGGCGTCTTGGCGACGGACGTCGCGTTTAGGCCGATTTGGCTTTGGCTCGACGACGTCGGAGGCCGTGTGCGGCGAGTCCGAGGAGGGCGAGTCCGCCGAAGACCAGGGAGCTGGGTTCGGGGATGACGGCGAAGTCGCTGTTGTGGTTCAACACCGCCCAGACCGTGTTGCTGGTCGTGTCGAAGCCCCAACTGCCGAGGTAACGGCCGAGGTTGGCGTTGTTGACCGGGAACGGATCGGACGCATGGGCGGTGACGAAGTCCTGGAAGCTCAACGCCACTTGCGTTTGCGCGTTCGCGCCGGCCGCGCCGTGGTTCCCCGCGACCGCGTTCAGCCACGATTGGTTGACCGTGTCGTACCAGGCCAACTTCAAAGCTCCCAACGAGGCCGACAGGCCTTCGTTGGTGCCGAACAGCAGATCGTTGTAGTTCATCTGCAACACGAAGATTCGATTGTCCAGGCCCGTCACCTTCACCACGTCGCTCAACAACGGAGCTTGCGTGGTGAAGTTGCCCGCCACTTCCAAATCCGTCCGCGTCCGCCACGACATCTCGATCGTGCTCGTCACCGGAGACGCCGTCCCGTTCACCAA
This sequence comes from Pirellulales bacterium, assembly GCA_049840575.1. Taxonomy (GTDB): domain Bacteria; phylum Planctomycetota; class Planctomycetia; order Pirellulales; family JALHPA01; genus JANRLT01. The sequence continues at coordinate 103,478 of JASGKV010000029.1, read as the reverse complement.
ATTCCCCATCACCAACGTCGCCGTGCTGAACGAACCCGTTCCGTTGAACGCCGTGTTGTTGCCGACGCCCGTCGTCGTGAACACCCGCGATTCCAAGCCGGTCGGCAACGACGTCGTCGCGTTCGCCGCCGCCACCACCTCCGCCTTCAACGTCGGACCGTAATTCGACGCGTTCGACACGTTCACCGGATTCCCCGTCACACGAGCAGCAGGAGCGTTGCCGACGACGTAATTGATCGTCGCGGTCGACGTCGTAGCCGGATTGCTGAAGGTGTAGTCGACCGTACCGGTCGTTTGCGGGACATAGCTGCCGGTGGAGTTCAACGAGACCAACGAGGTTGAAGTACCGACCGGAGCCGCCACATTCGGGCCGGTCGGAGTGACGACCAGCGGCAAGGTGGTGCTCGGTGTGTAAGTTCCGGGGGCAGTGCCGCTATTTGTGATCGTGACCGCCGCGCTGGTCGTGGTCGGAGCACCCTTGAGCACGAACAGATTCGCGCTGGTCGTCGTCAGCGACAGGTTCGCCGTCCCCGTCGCCACGGCCGTGAACGTCAGGAACAACTGCGAGCTGTCCGCGCCCGTCACCCCCGTCACTGCGTCGCCACGAACCAAGGCGAACGAACCACCGCCCAAATCATTGGTGAACCCGGTGCTGTTGATCGCGAAGACGGTCGGATCGAAGGTAATGGCGGAGGTCGAATCGACCAGCATCCAGGCTTGCGAAACCGTGTTGTTGAACCCCGGCACCGTGCCGGCGACGTTGCCGGCGGTCAGTCCCAACATGTTAATCGTAAACTTCGACGCCGTGGTCGCCGTGACGGTCAACGGACCGGTGCTGAGCAAGTCCCACTGGATACCGGCGGCCGTGATGCCGTTGGCCGGTCCACCGGCCGCGTTGTTGATTTCCCAGTCGTAGAAACTGTCCGGACCGAATGTCGTCGCGCCGCGGTCAACGCCCCGGGGCTATTGCCCGGAGAGACCGTGCCGCCGGACAACAACAGCGGACCGACCGAGCCCGATCCGCCGAGTTTGCCGGTCGTGCTCACCGTCACTAATCCCGTACCCGTGGCGGTCGTCGTCAGAGGGCTGGAGTTGTTCGCCAACAACGTACCGGCATTTACGTTCGTCGGACCGGTATATGTATTGGCAAGGAACGTGGCGACACCGGTTGTGGTCTTGTTGATAGCCTGCGCCGCCGTTGTATTCGCTCAAACCTCCGAGCGTTCCGGATGCGACGACGAAGTTGACGGTCGTAGCGGAGGTGCCAATGCTATTTCCACCCATCGCCAAAGTACCACCGTTGAGATTGACGGTAGCCGACGTCGCACTAGTGCTGGTCCCCCCCCCGCGAATGACGTTACCGCCAAGCGTCGTCACGCCGCCCGTCAAGTTCAGAGTCCGATTCGCCGTTAGGCCAGTCTGCGAACCAGTGCTGAGTCGGACCGCCGCACCGAGCGTCGAACTGTTGGCGATCGAAACAGTACCACCGCTGACCGTGACGTTACCCGCCAGCACATCGGTTCCAGTCACCGTGACGGCAGCGTTTGAGACGTCAAGACCTCCGGTCCCGATGGTGGTCGAACCACCGCCGATCAATAGATTGGAAGTCCAAGTCGAATTCGCCGCACCGCCGGCCGCACCGTTGATCGTGGCGACGACAACGCCGGTTACGTCGAGGGTTCCTTGATCGAACGAGACGTTATCGGTTCGGCCGACGTTCCGATTCTGACCACCGATGGTGAGAGTGCTAATCAAAAGATCGGAGGAATGACCGGAGAAATCCAGCGTATTGACGGCAGGACTGGTCACGCCGGTGTTTGCGGTGCCGGTCCCGACGTTGATCGCTACGCGGCCGGTACCATTTGCCGCACGCAGCTTTAACGTGCCGTTTCCGGTAGCGAACGATAACGATCCCGTGTCGCGCCCACCTGTGCCGATGTTCAAGGTGTCGATATTCAATGTCGTCAAACCCGTACCGAGCAAGACGGTGTTTACTTGATTCGCGCCGTCGTTCTTCCCGGCGTTGACGCCGATATCCAGACGCGAGGCAGTCAGTGTGGTAACCGGAGTCGTCGGCGTGATGCCGACGCCAGTCGGAGCCGGGAAAATCAAAGCGGTCAGATTTCCTGTTACGTTCGTCGCGGTCGGTTGGCTGACTCGCAAAACGCCGGTCGCACTCAAATTGATATTCGCCGAGGAAAGCCCCGATAGATCCATGGTCGACGCTGCCGCGACACCAGCCAGAGGCTCCCCCGACGGAGAACGTGCCCGCCGCGGCGGTATTTACGACGAGACGCCGCCACCGGTCATAGTCATCAGATTCGTCGCAGCGACCGTTGGGTTGCCGCCGATCGCAACGTTGCCGTTGATCGTCAACGTTTGGCCGGTCCCGATCGTGACGGTCGAGCCGGTCGCATTGTTGTTTAACTGAGTCAGGCTCGCGAACGTCGCGCTGGCTGCGGAAAGATTGAGGTTGCTTGCCGACGTGATCCCCACGGCACTACCGAAGTTCAAAGCCCCGGTATAGTTAGCGTTCCCCGTGAAAGCGACGGTTCCCTTATCGATAGTCAGAATACCGGTACCGCTTCCTCCAGCGAAGGTAATCGTGTCGGCGGTATTCGGGTTGTAGTAGAACGTGCCGTTGTTGTAGAGGCCGGTACTACTGAGGGTGTACGTTCCTGTACTGGTCGCGGCCGTCCCGTATTGCAGCGTACCCGCCAGGATATTGGTATCTCCGGTGTAAGTCGGCGCGGCTTGCAGAATCAGAGTACCGGTCCCGAATTTCCCGACGTTCCCCCCGGTCGAGCTGACGAGCGGCGTCGCATAAGTCGTCGTGGTCCCATTCGTATCGATGTAGAACGATTGGTTACCGGTAGTCGCGAATCGTGCGGAGTAATCCGTGGTGTTCGCCGTTCCATGTTGCAGGATACCGCCGCCGAAGGTGATACTGCCGCCAACTCCTAAGGAGCCCGACAGCGTCGCTTGCAACGTACCGCCATTGATGGCGATCGGGCCGTCGAATGTGTTGCCGGTATTGGATAAGACCAAGATGCCCGGACCGGCTTTGGTCAGGCCGCTTCCGGTCGCACCGCCGACGACACCGCCGATCGTGGTCGTGTTGGAAAGGCTGTTGACGGTAAGCGTACGAGGCGCTCCGCCCAAATCGAACGTACCGTTGAGCGTCACGCCGTTGCCGGCGTTCGCCGAGACATTGGCGGTGGCGGCGGTCGTACCGAAGGTGACGTTACCGGTCAAAGCGACATTGTTGCCGATCGTACGAAGCGTACCATCGCTGATCAGCGCGGTCCCGTCGGCCATCGTTAAAGTGCCGGTCCCCAATGGACCGCTGGTGACCGCCGTTGCGACGGTGTTCGGTGTGCTGGCCGCTCCGAGAATAATCGCACCGGCGTTGAGGTTGACGCCGTTGGTGAAGGTGCTGGCTCCGCTCAACGCCAAGGAGCCGGTGCCGGCCTTGGTGATGACGCCGCCGGACGTTCCGATCGCGACGGAGATCGACAAGTCGGTCGGAACATTGACGTTCGACGACGTCGTAATCGTCGGCGCCACCGCGAAGTTCAGCAAGCTCGTCGTACCAGTGCCGGCGATTGTTGGAACAGTGGTAGCGTTGTCGTTGACGGCGGTAATCGCGTTCGCGGCGTTCAACGTCAACGTCGCGCCTGCGATCCCTAATACACTCACGGTCGGAGCCGTCGCACCGCCATTATTGTTGAACGTCAGGCTATTCAACGTGTTGGTGAAGGTCCCGGCCGCAGTGCCTAAGGTTAGGACGCCGCTGCCGTTGATGGTCACGTCGTTGGCCGAAGCGATCGCGTTACTGGCGACGACGGACTGCAACGTCGAACCGTTAATCGTGATACCGCCAGTAGGTAGTGTTCCGGTCGCGGCGAGAGCGACGATCGAGCCGCCTTCGATGACCGTTCCACCGGTGTAAGTATTGACGCCGGCGAGCGTCAAAGTTCCTGAGATCGAGTTCGCAACGAGGCGCGTCGATGCTCCGACGACGCCGCTGTTTTGAATCGACGAGTTTACAGTCGCGCCGGTGCTGTGTATGTACAACCGAGACAGCCCAGTTGCGGTACCGCCGCTGGTCACAATACCCGAGCCTGCCGTCGCACCGACTACGGCCGTACCATTCGTCAGGGCAAGCCCACCCGCGGTCAGGTTTAGGACGTCGGTTCCGGCCGCGAAAGCGACCGTGATACTTGCGGCGTTCCGAACGGCCAACACGTTGTAGTTGGCTCCACCGGCAGGCAATGTGTAAGTGGTGGATGCCGCACCGTTCAGACGAATGTTTGAATTCGCGTTGCTGGCAGGAAGGGATGCGGCATTTGAATCGTATGTCGCTTGCGCGCCGGCGATCGTGCCGTTCATGGTAATCAAACCATAATTGACATTACCCGAACCCGTAGTCCCGGATTGGACATAGGTCGTGAACTCGCCGCTGCCCGTAATAATGGCGGCGGATAGAATTTTATTGGTAATATCAGCCGGAATCGCCGTGCCGTTGATCGAAGTGATAAATACTTGACCGCTCCCGTAACCCGGGGCGTTCGAGAAGAATCCGGATGTCCCGCCGATGAAGTTCAGCGTGGCGTCGGGATCGAGCACCAAATTACCGAGATTCAAAGAAGAACTCGATCCGGCGGGAACACCGCCGCTCGTGACGGAGATCGTGTTATAGCCCTGAGAGGCGTTAACCGTATTGATCGTCTGCGAGTAATCCCCGGAACCACCGGCGTTGAACGTCAGCGTACCGCCGTTCAACGAAACCGGCGCGGCGACCGGAATACGTTGCGGGTTGCTGTTGCCGACCGGGTTTAAACCGCCCTGGTCGATCGTCAACGAGGCATACATCAGATTGATTTCGGATGTGGCCGTCAACGCACCGGCATCCAGCAGCGTCGTCGTATTCGCACGAAGATTCGTGGCGCCGGTGTAGGCATTGCTCGAAGTTAACGTCAACGCGGCGTTACCGGCGCGATTGAAGTTGAGATTGCCGTTGATCGAACCGCCGAAAACGTTCCCATTGGCGATGGATGTGAAGTTGACGGTTGTCGCGCCGCTGTTCGTGACGATGCCGCCTTGTCCGGCATATCGAGCCAGACTGTTGGTGATCAACGCACCGACGATTTGATTGTTGTTATTCAAATCCAAGACGCCGCCCCCGTTCACACTGAGGCTGGCGGCCGACGAGAGCGCCGAGGGTGGCGAAGACGGGCAGCGTGTTCGGCGCCTCCGGCTAGTTTTACGGTTCCGGCGTTTACGGTCGACGAGCCGGTATAGAGCTGTTTGCTGTTAAGCGTCAGCGTACCAGCGCCGTCTTTGGTTAAGCCGCCGGTAGTTCCGGTCAGGACACCGGTAATATCGAGATTGCCCAGTGTATGAACGAATAACGAGGCGTTCGAGGTCGTGGTCAGCCGTCCGACATTGATATTGCCGTTGCCGGTCAACGCTAGGACACCGCCACCGCCGATCGTTTGCGTGACCGGGAGGCCTTCGGCCGCGCTGGTCGGCAACAAGCTGGCACGTTGAGTGAGACCGCCGCCGGAATTCAACGTCAAGCTTCCGACTAAGGTCGAGCCGCCGATCGTGATGTTGGACGCGATTCCGACGTTAGAGTTCGTATTGGTCGATCCGCTGACCAACGTCGATTGCAATTCCCCGGAGGTCAGAGGGCGGAGGAATCCCGTAACGCTGTCTTTGACCAAGAATCCGGTCCCGACGCCGGCGACCGATGCATCGCCCAAAATGTCTGGACGAATCGACATCGTCGTCGTTCCATTCGCGCCGCCGCCCCCCAAACCGTTCAATGCACCGGACAACACCAAGTTGGCGTTTCCATTACCTGCCGCAGAGGCCAATCCACGGAAGACGCCGCTGGAACCGTTGGTGATCGCTCCCAACGCGCCCGTCGCGGTAAACGTTAACGACTGCGCGGCGTCGGCTTGCAAAGTTACGGTGCTAAGTCCCGCGTAGGTGTTGAGGCCCAGCGTGCCGATGGTTTCAAGGGTCGGGTTCGCACTGTTGCCGATGACGCGGAATTCACCGCCGCCGAGCGCGAGCGTACCACCGGTTCCCGCGCCGCCGGTTAAACGATGATTGGTGTTCGTTCCGCTGTTATCGAGCGTCAACGTTCCGCCGGACAACACGATGTTCGTACCGAACAGTCCAGTCCCCGTGCCCGCGAACGAGACCCCGCCTTGGCTGACTTGTAAATTGCTGGTCGTGTTACTGACGCCGGTCAACGTCATCGTACCTGAGCCGATTTTATTGACTTGGAATGTCGTCGGCAGGGCATCCGTGTAACGAGTGAAAGTTCCCGAGAAGGTGGTGCTGGCGTTATTGAACCCGACGTTGAGAGTTTTCGTCGTGGCCGAGCCGTTTATGTTTTGATTGAATACGGTCCCCGCACCGGCAAGAGAACCGATCGTAGCATCCTGTGCGTTGAGGTTTAAGAACGTACCGGCGTTGAGCGTCATCGTCGAGTAACGCGAACCGCCCTGCAATGTTCCGCTCAAACCGCTGGTCGAGCCTAGACCGATACTGATGCCGCCAGCCGTAACGGTGAGCGGACCGGTATAGTTTTGTTGAGAGTTCAACGAGAGAACACCGGAACCGGCTTTGGTGATCGTTCCACTCGATCCGGTCCAGCCTTGAATCGCCAGGGTCGCTTGGAGTGGAGCAACGGAAACTCCGTTGACCAAAATTGGGTTGACGGTCAGAGTCGCGCCGGTGGATGTATCGAGACGTCCGTTGATAATCGACGTGCTGGAGACGTTCGAGGAATCCGCGACGACGGCCGAGGCTCCGGTCAGCGTCAACGTTCCGCGTCCCGTGGCGGTCGGTGTGATGTTGGCGCCGGCAACGAAGGTGTTGACGATCGGCCCGGTTGCGCCGCCGTTGTTGTTGAAGACCAATCCGGCCACGGTGGTGTCGCCGGAGAGATCCAAACGACCATTGCCGTTCAACGTGACGACGTTCGTCGCATTAATCGAACCCGGAATCGCTTGCCCCGAGACCGCTTCGGCCAACACGGCGTTGTTAATGGTGATGCCGCCTGCCGGGATATTGCCCGTCGCGCCGACCAACGCCAATCCTGCGTTGATGACCGTACCTCCGGTATAGGTGTTGACGCCGTTGATGTTAAAACGATTCGACGTCGTGTTGTTCTGATCCCCGTTCAAGACCAAGCGGACCGGACCGGTTCCGTTATCGACGATCGCGGCGTTTAGCGTCGCTTGACGATTCGCACCGGCGTATGACAAGAGATGGGCATAAAGATCGCCGCCGACGTTCAACGTGCCGGCGGTCAACGAACCGTTGTTGATCGATTCGGTGACGGTATCGGTGCCGGTCGCGATAATCAAACCACCACTCGCCAACGCCAGGGTACGTCCACCCAAGTCGATCGTGTGATTTCCGTTATACTGAACGTTCAACGAGTTGATCGTCAGGGTTCCGGTTCCGGTCAGAGTCGTCGTCGCGACGTTCGCAATGCGGATGTTGTCTGTTGCCAGGGGTGTGCCGGCTAGGGTGTTCGTGGCGTAGCCAACCGCACCAGTCGCGTTCAATTGTGCGACACCCAGCCCCGGGATGTAGCTGGCGAATTCACGCGAGACGACCGCCCAGGGCATGATATCGTTAACCAACGTCGGGCTCGTCAGCAGCAAACGAGGGGCGCTACCGAGCTGACCGTTTTCGCTGGTTCCGCCGCCGAGTTGGCCGAAAATAGCCGTAGCCGAGGATCCGGTAGGACGAGAAATATTCGCGGTCAAGACGGCCGAATTGACGCCGGTACCGCCGGCGACGACGTTGATGACGTTTTGACCTTGGGCCAACGAGACGGTACCGATCGTTTCCGAAGTTTCGGTTTGAGAACGACCGTTGTATGTCAACGTTCCGCCGCGCATCGTCACCGGAACTAAGCCGAGACGTCCGGAGATATTCGCCGCGCCGGTATTATCCAACGTCAGCGGCGCGTAATTGAGATCGATGCTCGAAGTCGTCGCCAAACTGGCGTAATCGCGAAGACTGATGCCGCCGGCGTTGATCAACGTCGGACCCGTGTAGGTCTGTGCGTTGTAGACCGTCAGCAATCCAGAGCCGGATTTGTTGTAAAAAATGTTACCCGTAATGAGACCGGACCAATTACGTGCGTCGGAATTGGTGACCAGCGTGGCTTGGGTCGCGCCGGTGTTATTCACCGTGCCGCCGGCCGTCACGGCGTTAATGCCGTTGTACGTCCCATCCGTATAAAGCCCTTGAACGTATTGCGACGTGCTGTTGAGATCCACCGTCCCGCCAACGCCGACTTCTAGGTAATTGTTCATGCCGAGGGTATTGTTACCCCCCGCCAGTTTCAACGTTCCTTGATTGACGACCGTTTGCATGTTGAGCGTGTTCGCGCTGTAACCGTTGAACAGGCTCAAACCCGGAATTGATAACGTCGGTGTGGATAGCGTAAGCGTACCCGCATCGGCCTTGACCAAACCGACGGCCGTTGTGGAGTTTCCGCCCGTCATCAGACTCGAAACGGTCAGTGCGGCGGTTCCGGGAGTGTGCACGTAGACGGCGGAATTGCCGGCGGGAATACTCCAGATCCCACCCGAGATCGTGGCGGATACGCCGTTGCGAACAAGCACGCCGCCGCTCGACAGCGTCAACGTTTGCTGAACGCCGGCAACGGTACCCATCGCGAGTGAGCCGCCGGTATCGAACGTTAACGAGTTTGGTGCGGTTGAGTTCTGTGCGGTGAGCGCAGTGGTGATCAGCATGTTGGCGTTGGCGGCCAACGCTGCGGCGGTCGAATATTCATTCGCGGCCAGAGGGCGCAAGATCGCCGTACCGCTGTTACCAGTTCCCGCGGCGTTATCTGCAGTAACGAAAGACGTACCTAACCCCGTTGCGGTCGTATCGATCAAAGCCCACGGAGCGATGGCTTTCGTCGTCGTGCCTGTACCACCGGTTTGTCCGTTAAAACCGAGCCCGCCGGCGGTCCAAGCGATCGTGGCGTTGCCAGCGCCCGCAGCCGTGCCTAAATTCGTCCCGCGAAAGAGCGCGGACGCAGCCGACCCGCCGGTCGATTGTGCCGGGTTGACGGTATTGGAAGCGGCGGTGAAGTTCAAATTCGTTCCAGCGCCGCCGTCGGTTACGGTGATGACCGTTTGACCGCGATTAAACGTCGGAGCCCCGATCGCTTCGGTCGTCGTCGTCGCACCACCCAACAAATTCAAATTACCGCCGACGATCGTCATAGCGCGGCCACCAAGGCGATTCGCCGTGACGGTCCCGGTGTTATCAAGCGTCAGCGTGCTGCCCGGATTCAGAATCGTAGCCACGGTTCCTGCGCCGGAGAATGCGCCGGCACCGCTCAATCGCAATTCGCCGGCGTAAACGCGAACGCCGTTACCGGTGGGGTTCGCCACCGGCGCGGAAATGTTGAGGATGCCGGAACCGATTTTATCCAACGAGTGGACCGAAGCGATGCCGGTTCCTGAAACATTGATATTGCCCGCGCCACCGTAAACGATGATGTGAACGTTCTGATTGATCGCTCCGGTCAGGTTCAACGTCGTCCCGGCATCCGCAGTGATGCCAGCGTCTTGGTTGGCGCTGATCGCCCCCGACCACGTGTTGATCGTACCCGCGGTCCCGACGCCTTGGAGTTGCCCGCTCCAATTGATACCGCCCGCATAAGCGTTGCTGGTTTGGGTGTTCAGGACGATCGCATTCGGGACGTTGATGCCGCCGCTGATTTGTACAACCGCACCGCTACCGTTCGTCGCGCCACCGTTGTTGACGGCGATGATATTAGAAGTCGCGCCGCAGCGCCGGCATCAGCGATGCGAACGGTCCCCGCATTGACCAACACGCCGCCAGTCAAGACTTGAACGGATCCGCTTGCGGCGGTGATACTGCCGGTCCAACTCGTCGGATTAGCCGCTGCGAGGACCAACGTGCCGTTGTCGTTCTTGATCAACTGCGTCGTACCGCTGGTACCGACGAACGGCGAAGTCAGCGTCAACGTGTTGCCGGCGGTGACTTCGATGATGTTCCCAGCCGTACCTGTTCCGTTGTTTAACGTGATCGAACGAGCCGTCGAGAAGGTGCCGGTCGCGCGGAACGATCCTGCGACGCCGGAACTTCCCAAACGAATCGCGTTGGCCGCGTTACCCAACGCACCATCCGAAGACGCGGCGACGACACCGGCTTGAATGTCGATCAATTTGCCCGCGCCGCCGAAGCTATTTGTCGCGTTGCTCAGCACCAACGTTCCTACACCTTGTTTCGCGATGCCACCGACTCCGGTGACCTGACCAGCCAAGGTCAGACCCTGAACAAGGTTCGACGCGCTGGCCGTGGAGATGTTATAGATTTGCGGGTCGGTCGGCAGAGCGGTCGGTCCGGTCACCGAAATCCCATAGCCGTTTCCGTTACTAATCGTCAGCGCATTTCCGGCGACATCCAACGACGGCAGGATGAAGGTTTTATTGGCTGCGAGCGGGCGGTACGGGAAATAATCGACACCGGTACGGCCGATCGTCAAAACGGTTGAACCCGTCGAAACGATGGACGGACCGGTAATCGTATTCGCGGTGCCGTAACCGTCGCCGTCATCGAGGAGGGACAACGCGCCACCGGTCGGTTGAGTGACCGTTCCGGTATAACTGCCGTTCAGAACAAGCGTGCCGTACCCGGTTTTCGTGATCGCGGTTCCGGCGTTCACGATGAAATTGCCTAACAACGAGACCGTTTGTTGTGGGGCGTCGACGTTGATCGTGAGCGGCGAAGCGGGCAACGACGTGTTGCCGTTGAACGTCAAGTTGTTAATGCCCGCGAAATTCGTATTGCCTTGCAGAACGAGCGCATTGGCGATCGAAACACCGGTCGTCGAGAGCAGCGTTCCCCCCGCACCGACGGTCAAAGTCCCGGTACCAAGCGGACCGCTGGTGAGCGTTCCCGAGACCGGCGTGCTGCTCGCGCAGAACCAAGCCGGTTCCCGCCGTGGACGTGTCGATCGTCACGCCCCCGGTGAACGTGTTTTGTCCGGAGAGTTGCAATTTCCCGCCGCCGGCGACGGTGATCGTCCCCGCGTTTTGGATGATACCGGCGACGTTCATCGTCGGCTGCAACGCATTGAGGGTTCGACCGTCGTAAGCGATCGGGGCGATCGTAAAGGTACGCGCCGTCCCGCCGAAATCGAGCGTACCGTTGACGACAGGCAACGTCGAAACGTTGCTGCTGGTGGCGTTCAAGGTCCCGGTCAACGTCAAGACGCCGCCGGTCGTGACCGTCGGCGTGGCGATGCCGCCGTAATTGTCGATAGTCAAGCCGGCCAACGTGTTGTTGCCGACCAACGTCAACGTACTGCTCGCGCGAGAGTGACGGTGTTGGCCGCCGCAATCTGACCGGCCGCAGTCGTCGTCACCGTGCTGCCGTTGATGGACAATCCGCCCGCCGGAATAATGCCGGACCCAGTCACCGTCAAACCGCCGCCGGTACCGGCGACCCAACCGTTGACGACCGTGCCGCCGGTGTAGTTGTTGTTGGCGTTGGTGATCGCCGTCGTACCGCCATTAAAATTGCTAATTACTAATCGAACGGGCGAAGAGCCGTTGTCGACGATTTGCGAATTGATCGTAAACGACGTTCCGTTGACGCCGTTATAGAGATACAGCGGAACGGTTCCAGTCGGCGACGCACCACCGGCGGTCAATCGGCCTTCGAGCCCCGTGGCCCCGATCGCCGTACCGGTCGTACCGGATTTCATCAAACCGCCCGAACCGATGTTCAAGACATCGTTCACCGCCGCGAACGTGACGTTGAATGCGCCGTTGATATTCAGCGTATTGACCGTCAAGCCGCCAGTAGGGACCGCACCGCTGGCGCCGATTCGGTAGTTCCCGACCGCCGTCGCGAGGCTATTGACCGTCGGCAGCGTCGTTCCCGTATATCCCGGTGATCCGTTCGCGCTCAGCGCCATGGCCCCCAGATTGGGGACGTAGGTCATGAATTCCGTACCACCGGATTGAATCCAAGCCGGCAGAGCATTATTGACGACCAGCGCAGCGCCGTTTCCGAAAAACAACCGGTTCGCCGAACCAAGCTGCCCGGAGGCATTTTGGACGTTCGTCGTGGCGTCGATGCTGCCTTGCGTCAATGTCGTGAAAGTGAGCTCGGCGCTGTTGATGCCGGTACCGCCGGCGGACAAAAGAATATTGGAATTGCCTCGGGCTAACGTCACCGCTCCGACGGTTTCCGAGGAAGCCGATTGTGCCCGACCGACGAAGCGGATTTCGCCGCCGCGCATCGTGATCGGCGCCGCATCGTTGATGCGATCCGTCAGATTGAAACGCCCGTTGTTACCGCTGCCGTTGGTGATGTTCAACGTGCCGTATTGCAGGTCGATGGCGGTCGTGCCCGAAAGACGCCCGGCGTCGGTCACTTCCAAGTAACCACCCATGACGAGTGTACGGCCGGTATATGTATTGTCCTGATAGAAGCGCTCGACGTTGCCCAGCGTCGTATTTCCCATCACATAGGTGATTGGTCCGCTGATCACGCCGCCCCAGTTGGCGTTCGCCTGACGCGAAACGATCGTCGCCGCGCCGCCGGTGCTGGTGACCGTGCCGCCGGACCCAAAGAACGCATTGTTATTCGGGCTACGAAGATCCCCGGCGACTTGCACGTTACCGTTTAAGTCCAAAGTCGCTCCAGGACCTACGGCCAAGTTTTGATTCGCACCGGTGGTTTGCCCCGGATACAGAGTATTGTCGCCGCCGGCCAACTTGATCGTGCCGCCGTTCATCGTCAACGAGTTGGCACCGGTGTTGGCATACTGACGGGTGTTGAGGTTGATCGTTCCACCCAAGCCGGTCGTGACGTTGTTGCTGCTTGTCAACGGGGCGTTGATGTTCAACACAGCACCGGGCGCCACGTTGATGCCGAATTCGGTTGCGCCTGCGGCGACGACGAGGTTGCTACCGATGGCGGCGGTACCGCTTTGGACCAGAATATTGCCGCTTGTCAACGTCAACGTGCCAAAGCCGGCCGCGTTAGCGGTCGTATTGCCGCTCAGTACTAACGAGTTGACGGTGCGCGTACTTGACGACAACGAAACGTTCGCGGTCAAACGAACGTTGTCCGTCGCGGCGGAGGTGTTCAGATTGTTTGCCGTATATGCGGTGTACGCGGCGATCCCAGTCCCCGCCGCATGTGTGGCGAAGTTGTAGCTCGGCGTACCGCCGGTGTTATCGAACACGACAGCGCGAGAAATAATCCCGTTGGTCAACGTGGGGGCCGTCGTGAAGACGACCTGACTGTTTGCCGCGCCGAACGTGGAGCTTGATCCCGTCGCACCCGATTGGAAGACTAACGTCGAACCGCCATTGACGACGTTTGCAGCCAAAGATGCGAAGGTTACCGTCGAACTTCCGGCACCGGGATCAAGACGAATCGTGTTCCCGCCCCACGTGCTGGTCAAAGCACCAAGCGATTCGGTGACGGCGGTCGCGCCGCCAATGAATTGAAACGTACCGGAGGACAGATTCATTGTTCGCGTCGAAGCCGCACCGGCGGAATTCAAACGGAACGAAACGGCGGTTCCGGAATTGTCCAAGACGAACGATCCGCCGGAGGTCACCGTGGTGGCGACCGCGGCGGTTCCGACGGTTCCGGCGCCGGAAAGTAGCAAACGACCGCCGTTGGCGGCCATCGCGGAAACGAACAGCGGATTAGCAACCGAGATGTTGGTCGCACCCGAGCCGTTTCGAGAAATCCCGGTGACGGCGCCGATCGCGGTCGTCGAGACGTTCACGTCGCCGACGCCGTTGAAGGTCAATCCAAATGCGCCGCTCACACCTCCGGTGAGGTTGAGGGTCGTTCCTACCGCGGAATTGCCGATCGTCGCCGCCGCGCCGAGGGTTACCGCGCTTGAGACGGTATTCGAGCCGGCGAAGTTTTCGATGGAGCCGTTATTTTGAACGCCGGATGAATTGATAGTGATCGGTCGCGCGAAATTGATCGCTCCGCCCGAACCGTCTAATTGGAATGCCGTTCCTTCGTTTGCGGCGACGCTCAACCCCGACGTCGTACCCAAAGCCGCGGCGTCGGTGATGCGCAAAATACCGCCGCTGGCGACGATCGCGCCGCTGATCGTGCTGGCGTTACTGGTTAATTTCAGAACGCCGGAGTCGCCCTTCTGGAATCCGTTCGCACCTGACAGCGCCGAAGTAATCGTGAGCGTTTTCCCTTGCGCGACCAACAAGAGATTATTCGAGTTCGTGGCGTTCGAGAAAGTAAACGACCGCGCGGTCGAGAACGTGTCGAACGCTTCAAAAGCACCCGATGCGCCGTTCAGAGTGATCGTATTGGCGAGATTCCCCAACGCGCCGTCGCTGGTCGTGCCAAGGACGCCGGCGGTTACGGTCAGATTGCCCGTGAAATCGCTCGTCGCGTCCGAGAGCAACATCGTTCCGGCGCCGGCTTTGGTAATACCTGTCGTGGTTCCGGTGACCTTGCCGGCCAACGTCAACCCAGGATTGATGTTCGAGGCGGTCGCGTTCGCGACGGTAAATGATTCGGCCCCGCTCAAAGTGGTCTGACCGGTAAACAGTACGCCGTACTGACTGGTGTTCGTAATCGTCAGACCGTTGCCATTGGTCGTCAACGTCGAGAAACTGGCCGTCTTGTTTAAAGCGGTCGTAAACAAAGGCGCATAGGTCGTACCCAGCCGATTGACCGCGATGGTGGCGGCACCGGTCAGATTGATGAAGTCGCCGGTGCTGATCGTTTCCGCTTGTCCGGAGCCGTTTCCATCGAAGAGATAATTCATCGTCTGGCCAGCGCCGAGCGTCAGCGAGGCGCCGTTGCCCATGGCGGTGTTGCCTTGGAACGTTACGGCAGTGAGATTGCCTAGAGTGATCGCACCGTTATATCCGGTGTTGTTTCCGGCGAAGACCACGGTTCCACGCGCGGCCGTAGCGAAATCCGTGTAAGCGCTGGAAGTAAGATTCAAGTTGCCCGCCCCGGAGAGCGCGCGGACAAACGCAACGTTGCGCCAAGACTGGAAGCAGGATTTCCGCCGGCAAGAGCGTCAAGCGTAAGCGTGTTCCCGGTCGGTATGCTGATCGGCCCGGAGAGGGTCGTGGTCGACGCGGTGGCGACGTCTTGAATCGTGGCGTTCGCCGTGACATCGATCGCGTTCGCATAAGTTGCGCCGCCGATTTTCGTGTCGAGAACCAGGTTGCCGCCGTTGAGCTTGATCTTGGCGGATCCGATCGGATTAAACGCGCCCGTCTCGGAGCTTCCAACAAGAGTCAACGTTCCGGCTTGAATGTCGAGAGTGCTGGTCGAACCCAGCGTGTTTGCGACGGCGGTTTGGCCGAAAACCAAACGGCCCGTTCCGAGTTTCGCCAAAGTCATCGCAACACCGCCGTCGCCGGCAGCGCCGTCGACGTAGAAGTCGGCGGCGGAGTTCAACGTCGCGGTACCCGCAGTGCCAGAACCCAAAGTAAACGTCCCGGCAGCGGCCACGCCCTTACCCAGCGCTCCGCCGGTCGTGACGTTCAAGGTCGAGCCGGTCGCGAGGGACGCGTTGCCGAACTGGACCTGGGTGTAATCCGTCCCATTCAGCGAAAGCCCCGATGTTCCACTGACGTTAAGCGCATTGCCGATCCCCGACCCGACGATCACGGCCGTGCTGGCCGCAGCGGTGGTCATCGATTCGGCGCGAAATAATACGGAGGAGGGGACGAGAACCGACGCATTCGCGGTGTCCGGACCTTTGTAATTGAGCGTGACGCCGCTGTTGCCGGTACCGTTATCGTAGTCGACGCGAATCTCATGGTAGCCGGCGTCCAGATTGACCGAGATGCCGCCGTTGAAGGTTCCGGTTCCTTTGCCGCCGTCATTATTGAGAACCAAAACGCCGTCGATGAAGACGCGCGAACCGTCGTCGGAGGTCGTCAGAAATTGATACGACCCGCCGCTCGTGATTTTGATTTTGCCCAACCACTGAATCGCGGTATTCGCAGCAACGGAGGTTCCGTTGGCGATGTTGATCGTGGTGTCCGAGCGAACGCTTCCCGCGTTCAGACCGAAATTGATATTCGCGGTGTCGTTTTGGGTCGCCCCTAACGTGAACACACGACCTTGAATGCCTGTCGTGTTCGTAGCGGTCGGCGTTAGATCCAACGTGCCGCCGGCCAAATTGATGGCACCCGAGCCGAAAGGATTCGCTCCGGTGGCGATAGCGGCGGAGAGCGTACCGGCGTTCACTAAAACCGCGCCGGACAGCCCCGTATTATTGCCCGATAACGTCAGTTTGCCGCTTCCCGCTTTGGTGAACCCGTTGGAGCCGGCCAACACCGCCGAGATCGCGGCGTCGGCATTCGTGGTGATGATCGTTCCGGAGTTCAACGTCAACAGTTCGGACGCGCCGCCGGCGATCGTATAAGTCGACGTATCGGTCGTGGCGTTGAAGGTCAGACCGCCGACGGTGACGCCGGTCGCGCCGGTGTTGATCGTCACAAGCCCGCCGGTCGCACCGCCGAAGATGGCCGTGTTCGAGGCATTAACCCATGCGGAATCCGCGATTCCGTTCGACCAATCCGATGTCGTGGTGTTCCAGGTTCCGACTCCGCCTGACGGAGTCGTAGGCGTATGCCCCGGATCCCATTGGAAGTCGGCGGCTTGGGCATAGCCGGACAAGCCCAAGCACGATGCAATCACCGCGGAAACCAACACACGTCGTCGCTTAAGCAGTCTTTGCGCAACGACGACGGGTCATAAAACCACGAATTAGCATTTGCAGTCCCCAGAGAAGAAATTCCGCCGACACTCCACGGCACATTCCGAACTTGCGGAGCATTATGCTTTAACGATATTTTTTCCGCAAGCATTTTGGGGAAATATATGTCGCTTAAGAATAGTAAAGTCAAGTTGGTGGGTGGGAGACTGTATTCCGGCATGGCAAAGAGCATCATGCTAACTTGAGGAAACTCAACGGAATCACTCTATATGCCATGCGACAGATGCACATTAAGCCGATCCGAGAATCAACCGTTTCGATTTCCATCCGCCAAGCCTCGACATCACGTTTAAGTCTATATTTCAGGACTTTTCGCTGGCATCACTCTATTGGATCGTCTCTCACGAATCTGTCAATCAGTTGATCTTCGAGAACGCATAATACCAAAATCCTCCCAACGTACTTTTGGCTGTTCAGCCGCCTCAATTTGTGCCAAAACAGTTGCGATGTTTTTTGAAACAATACCACAGTCCGCAGGTGCATAATCGGCATGCCAAGGCCTGTTTTATATACCGTCATACAATTAACGCCTGGGAACTCCAAATGAATCTTTCAAGCCAGCATTACACTGCATGCGGTAATTACGCGACTTAAAGCAGATAGTTCTTGAAATTCTCACAAAAACTTAATTCCTGAAATGATGAGTTAGTGAAACTGCTGACTTAATGCCACGATTTACATGGCATTACAACTTGAACAGGCAAAGGATTACGACTCAGTGATTATGCCCTGCGTGTGGATCGATTGCTCCACCTGCTTTGTTCTTGAGAGCAATCTGCATTTCATAGGCTCCACGCGCGACCACGACATCGCCCGGAAAGATCGAACCGTCGTTTGCCACGACGACATTCGATCGATCACGGTATTCGACATGGACCGGTCGTCGTACGAATTTTTTGCCGTTTTGTTGGAAAACATAGCTTTCTATGCCGTCTTCAACCACCGCCGCGACCGGCAAGACGATTTTTTGTTTCCAGCGTTCGATCGGAATCGAGATCTCCATGCGTTGTCCAGGGCGATATTTCCAGTGAAGAAATTTGGCTTCGCCGGCGATTTCACGTCGATTCGAGATCTCATTAGGCAGGCGGACATAAAATGCGATGGCGCGGGTCTCCGGCTCGATGTGATCCGCCACGTAAAGCAGTTCGAGGTTTTTCAATTCATCGCTTGTATCGCTTCCGGATGCCATGCGGGCGCTCAGTTTCCAGTTTTCCGACGACGCTTTACGTAGCGCGGCGACATCGCTCTCAAATGCGCGACCTTCCAGGTACAACGAGCAATGATCGGCCAGCATGGCCATCGCTTGGCCGGCTTCGACTTGCTGTCCGGTTCTGACGTTCAAACTTTGGATGTGGAATAAATGCTCTTCTGTACAACCTTCGTCATGGTGCTCGTGCTCAGGGGCGTAAACCGTCAGAAATTGCAGCAATTTGCGTGTTTTCAGGATGTCTTCGATCTGTGATTCCGATAAGCCGTGCAGTAGCAGGCCTTGACGTTGCGCCCGAAAGGCCGCCTCCAACTTCTGTTTGTCGTACTGTTGCTCCAGTAGCCTTTTTCCGGCGACGACGCCTTCGCCGACGCCCTCCAGGCGTTTAATTTCTCGATTCACGACGTCGATGTTCTCGGCGGTCTGCAAGAAATCGCGCGAGCCGTGACCAGTTCCTCATGCGTCAGACGCAGCTCGAACAATGCGCTGCCAGGCTCGATGGCCGCACCTTCCACCACGTTGATTCTAGTTACCAATCCCGATAACGGCGCAGGGATTTGAATTTGCGAGTGCCCCGGACGCTCGACCACCGTAGCGGGCAGCGTCAGCGATTTCTCGAAATCGTCCAACGTCACGGTTAATGGTCGAAATCCGATGCTTTTTAGCCCGCCGGCGCTAACTTCCAACGCATCTTTCGATTCTTCGCCGTGATCGTGCCCGGCATGGTCATGATCGTGTTCCGTATGTGAATCGGAGTTCGCTTCGTTCGTCGGCTGGATCCAACTCGCGATGCGTGTCCGAACGTCGTCCATCCAAGGATTCCGGATCACGAATCCGCAGGCGACAACGACGGCGACGATGACAACAGCGACCACACGGCGTTTTGTCATAAGAATACCCACGAAAAACGAATGAAACACGACCGTCACGAACGAACTTACTTCAAGGATTATTGACGGATCGACGGTAATGCTCGCTCATCGAGCTACCGGAAACCGCGACGCGAGAAGGCACGTCGAATTCAGCGAGCGGATGCGTCGCACACAGAAATGCTTACAGCAACCAGACCCCGTACACGATGCGCACGATCTGAGATAATCTTCGTATTTGGGATGATGGATAGCCGAATTCGTGCGGCAAACCTGGCGTAACCGCTTCGTTACAAGAAGATAAGCCCACCGCCGAAAGTCCGGCAAACCGGACAATATCGTGAATCTTTACGACACCCGGCGACAATGCGTCCAACATACAGATTGCATGATCGCAGGGAATCGCCGGTGACTGAGGTGTTTCCGGAGATCTTTGGTCGACCGGAAGAGCAGGTTTCCGGTGATGATGGCAACAGTGCCCGCACTCACGAGCCGGCTGCGAAGATATCGCGTTAGTGTGGAGCTGCGAATGGGCGTGCCCGGGGCAAACGCCTAAAATGGAGTGCAAAAGCATCCCTACGATCGCGGCGATCATTAAAGCGTTTCGCAACTCTCACTCCACAAGATGCACATCGAGCGGCATCTTTTGCTTCGGACCGGTCGACTCAGAATCTAAAGTCATCTTAGGAAAAATCGCTAGAATCCGACACATTCGTTGTGCCTTCTGCCGCTAAAAAACAGAATCTCGTAGCCGATGAACGAAAGTTCGAATCTCAAACGGCAACGTAAACATGTCATGATCGGAGCCTTGTGAGTATTTGAAACGTTCGAGCACAGGAAATTTCACGTGGTTCGCCGGCATTTCAACTTCGACAGAGGTTTGTGCCGAGATCGTAAAAGGCACCAAATAATTGACATTAAACTAGGCGGCAATTAATCTTACGGCTTGTGGAGTGGTTCACGATTCTACGTGAACTTGAGAGAACAGCTCACGGAGTGTGTCGCGCGAACGAGGGCTCGTGCGATGTCATTGCTTACGTAATCGTTCGGTGACGTTCACATCGACGTTACGTACGAGTGCCATGCGGCATGCATGCGCAAGGACTTTGAAGTGCTTGCGAGATCGAATACTCAACGAGACGAAACTATGCGCCAGCGTCGTGCTTCGAAACTATCTCGCACAGTCGTGCTTGCGATCGCCGCCACCTTCGGCGTCGATGCCGTCGCCCGAGCGACGCCATTGTATTGGGATGTCAATGGCGCGACGGCCAATACCGGTACGACTGCGGGCGGCGTCTGGGACGGCGTTGTCACGAACTGGAATTCCGACCCGACCGGCGGCGCGGGTAGCGCGCTGATCGCGGTCACGACCAACACCGATGACCTGTTTTTCTCCTCGGGCACCGGTCATACCGGATCGTCGACCATCACGTTCTCCGGAACACAGGCTGCGAATAAAGTCACGTTCGAGGAAGGAACGATCACCGTTTCTACAGGCGGAACACTCAATTTAGGCGCGGGCGGCTTCGCCGTTACGAATGCCACCGCGGTGACGCACGTTTTTAATTCCGCGGTGTCGATCGCCGCGGCGCAGACCTGGGTCGTCGGCGGTACGAATCAGTTGACCATCGGAGGCGCCGTCGATCTATCGAACGAATTAACGATCAACGGCACGGGCACGGTACGTTTGGCCGCAGCCAGCACGGGTACCGCCGGTTTGGTTATGAGCGGCGGCACTCTGATCATGAACGCCAACGGGGCGACCGGGACAGGGGCCTTCACGATCAACGGCGGTAGCTTGAACGGATCTGGCGGACAAACCCAAACCAACTCCGTCTACAACGTCAACGGCGACTTCACTTGGCTCGGAACCGGAACCGTCACTTGGAATACAGGCGCGGTCACTCTGAACGGAAACCGGCAAATCACCGTCACCGCTAGTTCGATGACCATCGGCGGCGGGATCACCGGCGCGAATACGAACCTCACCAAGGCGGGGGCCGGAACCTTGGCCGTGGCCAGCAACATCACGACCGGCACTGGCTCGGTCGTCATGAACGCCGGCACACTCACGTTATCGGGTGCGAATACGTTCTCCGGCGGCGTGAACCTCGCCGCCGGCACGTTGAACGTCAACAGCGCTACGGCGTTGGGGACCGGTAAGCTGACGATCACAGGCGGAACGCTTTCCAACGGCACCGCGGGATCAATCACGAATACCAACAACAATACGCAAGATTGGAACGGAGACTTCATCTATAACTCCGCGCAGAATTTATTGATGGGCACCGGCGCGGTGAGCATGAACGCGAACCGCGCGATCAGCATCAATGGGGCCGGCACGCTCAGTGTCGCCGGGATAATAAGCGGAACAGGGTTCGCTCTGACCAAAGGCGGAACAGGTGCGGGCGGATTAAGTCTTGCGGGCGCGAACACCTTTACGGGCGGCGTCACGCTGAGCACCGGGACGTTGAATATCAACAACGCCTCTGCATTGGGGACCGGCACGTTTTCGATCGCAGCCGGAACCACGATCAACAACACGTCGACTGCCGCAATCACGAATTCGCAAAATAATGCGCAAACGTGGAACGGCAGCTTCACGTTTACCGGCGGCGCAGCGACGAACAATTACAACATCGGGACAGGCGCGGTCACGTTGACCGTCGCGCCGACGGTGACGGTCGGCGCGAATACCACGTTCACGGTAGGCGGCGTCGTCTCGGGAACGGGCTTGAACGCGTTGAGCATCGCGAAGTCCGGCGCCGGCACAGTCGCCTTAACCAACACGACTGCCATTAATTTATTGTCGGGTCAAACGATCACCAATAACGCCGGGACATTGACGATCTCCGCACCGATCAACAACGGCGCGGAACTTTTGACGGTCAATTCGGTCGGCACCACGACTCTCTCGGGGATCATCGGCAACGGGTCCGGCGGCATAACAAAAACCGGCGCCGGTACGCTCGCATTATCCGGCGTTAATACGTATACCGGCGTCACCACGTTGTCGGCAGGTGCGTTGGCCTTAAACAGCACTCAGGCGATCGGCACCGGCAAGCTGATCATCGCCGGAGGGAATCTGAACAACACGTCCGGCGGTCAATTGACGAACGCCGGGAACAATGCGATGGATTGGAACGCCGATTTCTCCTTCACTGGAGCGAATTCGCTCATCATGGGAACCGGCGCGGTCGCGATGAACGCGAGTCGAACGGTCACCGTCACCGGCGCGGGCACGCTCAGCGTCGGCGGCACGATCTCGGGAACCGGATTCAGTCTGACGAAGGCCGGGACCGGCGCGGGCGGCCTGAGCCTGGCCGGCGCGAACACCTTCGACGGCGGCGTGATCTCGAGCGCCGGTAAACTCAACGTTAACAACGCGCAGGGCTTGGGAACCGGCCTGTTGTCGATTGGCGCAGGAACGACGATCGACAATACCTCAGGCGCAGCCGTAACGGTCAGTACGAACAACGCGCAAACCTGGAACGGGAGCTTTACGTTCACCGGCGGCAATTCCTTGAACTTAGGAACCGGCGCGGTCACGATGACCGCCGCGCCGACGATCACGGCCTCCGCTAATGCCTTGACCGTGGGTGGCGTGATCTCCGGCCTTACCTTCGGAATCGTCAAAGCGGGCGCGGGGACTCTTGCTTTGAACGGCGCGAATACGTTCGATGGCGTCGTGACGGTCAACGCGGGAACGTTGGCGACTTCGAATTTGGCGGACGGTGGTTTGGCGAGCGGTCTGGGAACATCCGGCGCGGCCGCCGGCAACTTGCTGCTTGGCAACGGTTCGACGTTGCAATACACCGGCGCAGGCGGCTCTTCGAATCGCGCGTTCACCGTCAACGGAACCGCCGCGAACGATGCGGCCACCATCGACGCATCGGGCACCGCCGCGTTGAATCTGACTTCGACCGGTGCAATTGCCTGGGGGACCGCAGATCAAGCCCGCAAAATCACACTGGCCGGCACGAACACCGGCGACAATATTCTTGCCGCGTCGATCGCCGACAACGGTCTTGGCGCCACGTCGCTGACAAAGTCCGGCGCAGGTCGCTGGGTGTTGCCGAACGCCAATACGTTCACCGGACCGACGACGGTTTCGGCCGGCCAACTGAATTTGGCCAACATCAATGCCGTCGCGAACAGCGCGGTGACCGTCTCCGGCGGAACACTCGGACTGCGAAGCAATACCAGCGCGACGTTCAATGCGGCGTCGCTGACGTTGGCAAGCGTGACGATCAACGTCGACAACAACGGCAGCGGAACGAACCAAACCTTGACGCTCGGGCCGGCGAGTATCGGGGCCAACACGCTGACCGTCACCGGCGCCAACGGATATGGATTGTCGCTTGGGTCGTTAACACAATCGGCGGCCGGAACGACGACGATCGCGAACAGTGCCCCGGTAACTTTGTCCGGATTCACGTCCGCATCGACCACGACCAGCACATTGGCGTTCACGGGAACCGGCGTCTCCACCGTCACAGGTGCGATTGTACAGACCGCCGGCAACACGTTGAGTTTGACCCGTGGGACCGCGGCCGGAACGACGATTCTCCAGAGCACAGCCCGACGATCAGCGGTGCGACGACGATCTCGAACGGTACGCTGCAAACCGCGGTCGCGACGAACGCGGCTCGGTAGCACAACCGGTATTTCCATCGGTGGATCGGGAACATTAGCGTTACGCGGCGACGCGAACGCGACCTATGGAAACGGTACGACGGCTTATCCTGTCATCGCCACAGCTACCGGCGCGACGATCAACGTCGATCAAGTCTCGGCCGCCGCCGTTGGGACCACGTTGACGTTGGGCACCGTCGCGTTGTCGAACGGGGCGACCAGAACATTAAACGTCACCGGTGCGAACGGCGTCAGTTTGGCCGTAGGCGACATGACCGCCTCGGGCGCGTTTAACAGCACCATCAACAACACGATCGCCGGTCCGGGCATTTTTTCGATTAACGGGTTTATCGAAGCCGACGCTTCGGCGCGGACCGTTACGTTCTCCGGCAGCGGCACGACGTCGGTCGGAGCCATCACGCAAAACGCCGCCAACGTGTTGACCGTGACTCAAAGCGGTACCGGGACGCTGATTCTCAACAGCGCCGCGTCCACCTATACGGGCCTCACGACCGTAAGCGCCGGCCGAATCCTCTACGGCGCGAATAACGTGCTGCAGAGCAAAGACGTCACGGTTTCCGGCGGCATTCTGGATCTCGGTCTCAATCACACCGATACGGCCGGCATCGTGACGTTGACCGGCGGCAGTATCGTGGGAACCGGAACTTCGGCACTCTCTACCAACCAGCCGAACTTCTTGTTGCAAAGCGGTTCCGTCTCGGCTTCGCTGGCCGGAGCGGCGGGCATTTCCAAAACTACCACCGGTACGGTCTTGCTGACCGGCACCAATTCCTACGCCGGGAACACCGTCGTCACGGCCGGCGTTCTGAGCTTCGGCTCGACCGCTTCGATCGGCGGGACCGGACAATCGGTCTCGATGGCGGCCGCCGGAACGATTTCCTTACTCGGTGCCGCGGATCTCACTCCGATCTTCTCGCGCGTGCTGGTCACCACGCCCGGTGCGATCGGCCTAGACGTCAATAGCGCCGCGGCGATCGATTTCAACGCTCCCGGCTTTACCGCCGCTTCTCTCGGCGGCGTCGGGACGGTCCGCTATTCCGGTACGTTCACGCCGCAAGGCACGACCTATCGGTTGGGCGGACAAGGCGGCACGCTGGTCTTCGAGGGGGCCCTGAGCGGAGCCAATAACGTCGCCGTCAGCGGGTTCGTCACCGCGCCCGGTGCGAAAACGTACTCCGGCATCACGACGTTGAACTCCGGCATTCTCTCGATCGACACGATCGCCAACGGCGGCGTCAACAGCGGTCTCGGGTCGTCTTCGAACGATGCCGCGAATTTGGTTTTCGCCAACGGCTATTTCCAATATGTGGGCGCGACTGCGACCAGCGATCGCAACTTCACGATCAATGCGGGTACGACAGGTTCGATCGGCGTGACCAACACTCTGACTATGACGGGGGCTGCCGCCGCGACCACCGGCAATTTGAATAAGAACGGCAGCGGGATATTGATCCTGTCGGGTGCGAATCTGCACACCGGCCTTACGCAATCGAACGGCGGAACGTTGGTCTTGGACTACAGCGCCGGCAACGATCCGATCGCCGCCTCGGGTCTACGCGCGGATAACGGTAACGTCGTCATTCGCGGCCAGACGACGGGCGTCACGACGGATACGATCCCGTCCTTGGCGCTTTCGTTATCGTTTGGAGCGCATTTCCGCGCTCATCCTGGATTCAAACGGCGGAAGTGGAGTGAATTTGACGGTATCGTCGCTCACCTCCGGCGCGGCGACCGCGGCCAGCAACCTGATCGATCTTTCGAGCAGCGCGGGTAACTCGGTGACGGTGACCGCTTTGGGCGGGAACGTCTCCAATAGTAACGGCGTGATCGTGACCGGCAGCTCGACGACTCCGCGTGCGAATCTGATCGTCAAGAACACGACCAGCTACGGGTTCGCGTCCCTCAGCGGCGGAGCGACCGGCACGCTTCAACCCTTGACGACCGGAACGACGTTGGATGCGGCGACGGCTTTCACGAACACGCAGAATTTGCGTTTGACCGCGGCCGGAACGTTAACCCGGACCGCCGCATTGGATTTCGCCACGCTTACGATCGATTCGAACGCCGGACCGGTCACCCTGGATATGGGAGCGAACGACATTCTGACGTCCAGCACCACCGCGCGCGGACTCTTAGTGAGCGGCTCGAACGACGTCGCTATTTCGGGAACGGGTAAATTCGCCGCCAGTTCCGTCTTTATCTATCACTATGGAACAGGCGTATTATCGCTAGGGCTGACTAGCGCAACTTCGGCAACGATTTTCGGCGGCACCGGCTTCTACGACTATTCCGGCGTCCTTGTGAACGGGGGAACCGGAACCACCATCAGCGGCCCGCTGTTTCGCATCTCGACCGCGCAAAACGTCGTTAACTTGAATGCCGCTCCGTTCTATGTCAGCGGCGGCGGCGTGTTGGAAATCGGGGCCGATCTCAACGGCGCGACGGCGGGCGATTTTTCCAATCCGGTCGGCACGGCCAACGGTGCGATTCGCTTTCAAGGAGATTCCGGCATCAGCGCCAACGGCGCGACGCGCGTGGTGAACTTCGGCGGCGCGAACGCCCCGTTGACCTGGGGCGCCAACGCGTTCCTGACGAACGCCGATTCCGTCACGGACGGCGGTTACAAACTGAAATTGTCTTCCACAAGATCCGATGCGACTGTCGAGATTTCCAACCCGATCAATTTAGGTGGTCGGGCTCGCGTGATCGAAGTCGCGAACGGCTCGGCCGCGATCGATGCGCGTCTGACGGGCGTCCTAAGCGGCGAAACCAGCTTGACGAAGATCGGAACCGGAACGCTCGTCATCACCGCCACCAACACGTTTACGGGCCCGACCAATGTCAACGCCGGAGCTTTGGCGGTAAACGGTTCGACCGTCGCCAGCTCTGCGACGAACGTCAACGCGGGCGGAACGCTGATGGGTTCGGGTACCGTCGGAGCGACATTCATTAACGCAGGCGGTACGATCGCTCCGGGAAACAGCCCTGGTGTTTTGAACGTCGCAAGCGGTCTGACTCTGGGTGCAGGCTCGCTGTACAGCTGGGAACATTCGGCCGGGAACGCGGTCGGCACGCTCGGGACGTCTTTTGACTCGATCAACGTAACGTTCGGCTCCACGACCATTAGTTCGACGCCGTCGACCGGCGCGAAGCTGGACCTCCGTTTCGACGCTACCACCGATTTCAGCAACGCGTTTTGGAATACCGCTCAAAGCTGGAACATCATCACAGGCGGTCTGACCGCAGGCAACATTTTCGATACGTCGAATCTGGCGATCTTCGTCAATAACGTAGCCACGGGTTCGGGCAACACGATTTCCGGACAAGGTTCGTTCCAAACCGTCGTATCGGGAAGCAATCTTCAGCTGAATTGGATGCCGACCGCGGTCGTTGGGAATCCCGTTCTCGCCGCTTCCGTCACTGCGGGAAATGCGACGTTTGGGAACGTGCTGAAGGGCGCTTCGGCCACTGCGACGGTGACGCTGACCAACTCCGGCGGAGACACCACATCGATCACCGGCAATACGGTGACCGGCTTTACCGTCGGGGCGACCGGGACGCAAACTTTGTTGGGCGGCGGAACGACGACGTCGACCGTCACGTTGAACACGAGCGCCTACGGCACGTTCGGCGGCAACGTCGTCTACACCGCGCAACCCGGGAACGTCGCCAGCACGCCCGCCATCGCCGTGTCCGGTACGGTTGGCAACGCTCCTGCGGCTCGTGTGACGGGGAATCCGGTGAACGTGTCGAACGCGTCGAATTACGGTCCGACGTTGAAGGCGGAGGTGGTGGCGGCGGCGAACGCGACGACGTCGTTGCCGACCGGCCTGGAATCGCGGGTGTTCACGACGACTGGCGTCGGCAACGCCACGGCGTTCAACGGAACGGGTTCGTTCAGCACGGCGACGTTGGTGATGGGGAATTTGGTGAACGGGACGGCGTCTCCGGTGACGAGCACGATCGAGATGTCGTGGCGGACGCGGACGGATTTGGAAGTGGCCGGCAACTTCACCACGCAAGCTCCGTTGTTGAGCGACGTGGTGAAGGTGACGGGCCTGGACAATCAGATCTTCGTGCTGCAGATGAACTACAACGATCTGCTGTTCGGCACCAACGAAGGCCTGTCGGCCTCGCTGGGAGCTTTGAAGTTGGCCTGGTACGACACGGTCAACCAATCGTGGCTGAACGCGGTCGCGGGGAACCACGGCGCCGGCCGGCGCGAACGCGCAAACGCAAGTGGCGTTGAGCTTCCAGGACTTCGTCACCGCCCATGCGTCCGATCCGTTCCCGGTCAACAACGCCAACCTCGGCCGCTATCTCGGCAGTTGGGGCTTCGACACGACCAGCAACACGGTCTGGGCGGTGTTGAACCACAACAGCGACTTCGCCGTCATCCCCGAACCCAGCTCCCTGGTCTTCGGCGGACTCGCCCTCCTCGGACTCGCCGCACACGGCCTCCGACGTCGTCGAGCCAAAGCCAAATCGGCCTAAACGCGACGTCCGTCGCCAAGACGCCAACGCGACGTGCGTCGCAACGACGCCTGTCCGGAAAATTCGACGCCGCTCAACCACCTCCGATCGCAACCGCGATCGGAGGTGGTTTTTTACGCCGGCATCGAACACGAAACATCGAACGGCGATCGTACGCGCGATACATTGAGCACTATGCGAATCGATAGCATCCGTTCGCTCGCTCTAGTTTCAAGCATGGAGTCGATCCGATGATTCGGTCTCTCGGTCTCAGTCGTGGTGCGATTCGCTTATACGCGATGCCGCTCTTACTGCTCGCTTTGGGATACGACGGGATCGCAACCGCGCAATCGACGTCAACGCCCGCCAAGACCGCGCCGAACATCATCCTGGTCATGCCGGACGACGTAGGGTACGGCGATTATGCGTGCCTGGGGAATCCGTTGGTCCGCACGCCGGCGGTCGATGCGTTCAAAACAAAAAGTCTGCTGTTCACCAATTTCCACGTCAGTCCGACTTGCGCCGACGCGCGCGGCGTTGCTGACCGGGCGGCATGAATTCAAGAACGGCGTCACGCACACGATCCTCGAACGCGAGCGTTTGGCGCCCGACGCCGTGACGACGGCCGATGTCTTGAAAACGGCGGGTTACGCGACGGGCATTTTCGGCAAATGGCATCTCGGCGACGAAGCGGCCTATTTGCCCGATCGACGCGGTTTCGACGAGGTCTACATTCACGGGTGCGGCGGGATCGGCCAGTCGTACGCCGGGTCCTGCGGCGACGCGCCGAGCAATACCAACATCGATCCCACGCTGTGGCACAACGGTAAGTTCGAAAAAACCGATGGTTACTGCACGGATCTGTTTTTCGCCCAGGCGATCCGCTGGATGGACGACGCGCGGAAGACCGACAAACCGTTCTTCGCCATGGTCACACCGAACGCCGCACATGCGCCGCTGGTTCTGCCGAAATCCTATTACGAACATTACCTGAAACGTCCCGGCGTGTCCGAAGAGACGGCGAAGTTTTACGGCATGATCGAAAATGTGGACACGAACTTCGGTAAGCTGCTGGCCAAGCTCGACGAATGGAAGATCGCCGAAAACACATTGGTGATCTACCTGGGCGGAGACAACGGCGGCACGGTCGGGGTCAAAACGTTCAATGCAGGCCTGCGCGGGCAAAAGGTCACGCCTTATCAGGGGGGCGTCCGCGCGGCCGCGTTCTGGCGATGGCCGGCCGGCAAGATCCCGGAAAACGCGACCTGCGACGCGTTGACGGCGCATCTCGACGTGCTGCCGACGCTGGCCACGATCGCCGGCGCGAAGACGACGCCGGAACTCAGCGCGCAAATCGAAGGTCGCGACATGCGACCGCTCCTCGCCGATCCCCGCTCGGCCTGGGAAGACCGGACGTTGGTTCATCACGTCGGACGTTGGAAAACCGGCGAAGCGGCCGCCGGCAAACATGTCGGATGCTCGATCCAGAATGGGCGCTGGTCGCTGGTCAAGAACAACGAACTCTACGATCTCAAAAACGACCCAGGAGAAAAACACGACGTCGCCGCCGAACATCCCGAGGTCGTCGGCGTACTCAGAACGGAGTACGACCGCTGGTGGGACGCCGTCCAGGCGCGGCTGGTGAACGAGAACGTCGTCGGCCCGAAAGAGAATCCGTTTAAGACTGCGTATCTCAAGCAGTTCGGCGCGTTGCCGGCGGCTCCGACCGGAACGCGGGCACCATAACGAAAAAAACGCACGCCGAACTCATGCTCATAACGCTCGTTTCGATCGTAACGCTCGCAGAGTAAAGATAGGCGGTTTCAACCGACGTTGTTCCCTCAGCTCGATCAGCCAGGATGATTATGGTCATCGAATGTTCGTATGATCGCACTCATTGTCGAGACTTTTGGTGGCTGATCGCGATGAAACTTTCTTTTTCGACCTGCTTGACCTTCGCAATAATATTTGGTATACTTTAGTACACATTACGCGATCAGCGAGGCGATCGGTTTGCCGTTGTCGGTAATCGGCACGGGGCGGTCGCCGTCGTACAGATATTTGGCGTGATCGATCCCCAGCGACGCGTGAATCGTCGCGAAAAAGTCGGGGACGCTCACCGGATCGCGCACGATTTTTTTCGATAATTCGTCGGTCTCTCCGTACGCTCCGACGTGCTTGAGACCGCCGCCGGCCAGCACGCAACTAAACGCCGAGCCTTGGTGGCCGCGGCCGCCGCCGCTGTCGAATTCGGCCGGACGACCGAACTCGGTCGTGACGACGATCAACGTTTTATCCAACAATTTTTTCGCTTCCAAATCGACGATCAACGCGGACATCGCCGTGTCGAGCTCGCGAATCAGTTCGTGTTGTTGCAGGATTCCGCCGTTGTGGACGTCCCACCCGGCGCCGTTCAAAAAATTCAAATTGTGAGAGACCTCGATGAACCGCACGCCCCGTTCGATCAGCCGCCGAGACAGCAGACACCGCTGCCCGAATTCGCCGCCGTAACGGGCGGGAGATCGGTCGGTTCTTGATCGAGTTGGAACCCGGAATTGAACTCCGGCCCGCTCAGTTTCAGACTCTGATCGATCGCCGCGTCGTAGTCTTTCAAGCGCACGTCGTCGGTCGCCGCTTGTTTGTCGCGCAGCTCGGATAAAAAACGCTCGCGTCGCGCTTGGCGCTCGCCTGCGATCCCTTCGGGGCGCGACAAGCCCGCCGGACCGCGTCCGGTGTCGGTCAGATAAAGATAGCCCGCTTTCGCACCCAGGAAGCCCGGCCCGCGCGTGACGTTCGGATAGCCGATTAACACGTAGGGGGGCGCGCTGTCGACGGCGGCGCCGCGTTCGTGCGCGATAATCGATCCGAGCGAAGGATAAACGACCGTGCCGCTGACCGGACGGCCGACGTGCATCCAATTCGTGGCGGCGGCGTGTTCGTCGATGACCGCGTGATTGACCGTCCGGACGACGGTCGCGCGGTCCATCAACGGCGCGAGTTTCGTGAGATGTTCGCACAATCGGACGCCCTTCACGGCCGTCGGAATCGCGTCGTAATACGAGCCGGCGGTCTTTTTCGCCGGATCCCCTTTTCGCTTCGGATCGAACGTGTCGATTTGCCCCATACCGCCGCCGAGCCAGATCGAAATGACGTGTTCGACCTTGCCCTTGGGCGTGGTCGTCGCCGCGGCAGGCACGGTGTGCGCGAACGGCGTGGACAATGCGGCGCCCGCCAAAGCTGCGCCGGCGGTCAGGAATTCGCGACGTTGCATCGTGCGTCTCGGAAAGAATCGGTTAGGGAACCCAAACGAACTCGCGCGTGTTGATCACGCTCCACACCACATCTTCGTAGGCTTCGCGCCACGCGGCGCAAACGGGGATCGACGGGCGGCCCCAGCCGCGCGCGGCGTTCATGTTCTTGCTGAATTTCGGTGGCTTCGTTACGCAAATGATTCGACCACGTGACTTGCGGCAACCGTTCCGGCGGGGCAGGGGGGCGAACATCGTTCAGCGGAAGCTTGCGATCGGCGAAACCGACGGACAACGCGGCGACGTACGGCGCACGTTCTTCGGCGGTCGCCGGGCGGTTCAGAAAACGCAGAAAGACGCGGTCGACCAACGACCGGGGCGAATCGGCCTCGAGCGCATCGACCGCCAAGGCCGAACCAGCGGCGGCGCGTCGTCCAGACGGACAACGTACCGTTGGCCAACACGCCCGGTTGCAACACGCCGGGCGAAGTTTCGCGATCGGTCCGAGGCGTTTGCCGGGCGGCGTTCCAACCGAACGCTTCCAGCGTTTCGCAGACGACCGCCGCACGGGGCAACGTCAAACTAGGACGATCGCGCTCGTTCGACAAGCTGACCAACATCCACGAACGCCGCGCATGTCCCAAGGTCAAGCGATTGTCCGAGCGCGTCGACCGTCGGGATCGAGCGTCAACTGCTCGACGTCCAGCGCATTGCCGGACGCGGCGAAGAGCGAATCGACCACTTGTTCGGCCGACAGACGACGACGATCGGGGGCATTGAAGAAACGGGCGTCGGGAGGCGCGGTCAGATTTTTTCCGACCGCCGCGCGTTGATACGCCTGCGACGTCGTGATCACGCGCATGAGATGCTTCACGTCGTAATCGTGCGCAACGAACTCGCGGGCCAACCAATCGAGCAACTCCGGATGGCTGGGAGGATGTCCTTCCCAATCCTGAGCCGGTTCGACGATGCCCGCTCCCATCAGGCGTCGCCACACGCGATTGGCCACGACTTGGGCGAAGCGTTTGTTTTGCGGAGCGACGATCAACGTCGCCAACCGTTCGCGCGCGTCGTCGGGCTTCATCATCAGCGCGGCGACGGCGTCGTCGTCGGAGCAGCCGGTCGCGGCGGCGAACGGCCATTTCGGATCGACCGGTACGCCGGGCTTCAGCGTGACCTTGATCAGCGATTCGCGATTCTTCTTTTCGAAGAACGCGGCCGGAACGGTGCTGGTTTTCGGAACGGTGACCGCTTTGCGTTCGAGCATCGCGGCCAAGGAGTAGAGATCTTTTTGCTTCGTACTGTGGTAGGGCGAATCATGACACCGCGCGCACTGCAACTCGATTCCCAAAAACGCGCCGGCCAAGACATGTCCCTTGGCCGCGTACGGCGCGTCGTTTTGCGCGGCCAGCGCGAATCCCGCGCTGCCGCCCTCGTGCGGGCTGCCGCGCATCATCATCAATTCGGTCACGATGCGATCCAGAGACTTGCCGTCGCGCAGCGCGTCGTACAGAAACCAACGAAACGGCCCGCTGCTGTTCAACGTGGCGTTGATCAAGGTCGGGTTTTCGGCCAACACGTCTTGCCAATAACTCATCCAATGATCGGCCCAGCGTTCGTCCTTCAACAGCCGATCGATCAATATCGCACGTTTCTCGGTCGACGTATCGGCGAGGAACGCCTGCGTTTCTTCCGGCGTCGGCGGCAGGCCGACCGTGTCCAAATACGCGCGGCGCGAAAAAACGCGGCATCCGGTACGACCGCCGGCAACGCGACGCTTTCCGGAGCGGGAATCGGGGCCGGCCAGCTCGCGCCGCCTTTGATCCATGTTTCCAACACGGCGATTTGCTTGGCGTTCAAGCCTTCGCCTGTGGGGGGCATCCGCTCGGATTCGTCTTTCGACTTGACGCGGCGCAACAACTCGCCGGCGTTCGTATCGCCCGGCACGACGGCGGGGGCTTCGGAGTCGCCCCCCTTCAGGGCCGCTTCGCGGGAGTTGAGACGCAATCCGCCGTTGTCCTTCTCTCCGTGACAACGAAAGCACGCGTCGCGGAGGATCGGCAAAACGGTTTTGTGAAAATGCTCGGACGAGGCAACGGGCGTTTTCGCGGCGGCCGCTTTGGCCGCATCGATCTTGGCGATCAGGAACGCATCGACCGGATGCGTCGTGCCGGACATCGCGGGAACGGTCGGAGCCGGGATCGATTTAAGATATTTGCGCGATCGCATGCCGTTTCTCCCAAAACTCATCTTGATCGGCGGCCGCGGCATGACGGCTTTGATCGTTGAAGAGATCGATGTCGTGGTGAATTCGCGCAAGCGTCGGTTCAATCTCGGTGTCGGTCAAGCGAATTGGTTCCGAACGCAGCTTGCTCGGGCGGAACAGGGAGAAGAATTCGCCGTTCGCATCCTGCAGGGCCACGGTCAACTCGCCTGGTTCGGCGCGAAATTTTTTCCCACCGGCCATCGCTTCGAAGACGACACGGCACGTTCCCTGCGCGTTGGGTCGGCACTCGACCGCGACGATCGACTCCTGCAAGCGGTGTTCGGCGATCCGTGCGCCGGGCAACGGCGCTTTGGCCACAGGCGTGATCGGTTCTTCGCCGCTGGGAGATCCGGTCAACGCCTTGGTCGATGCGACTTGCTTACCGTCGATCCACAATCGGCTCAAACCGCGCGCTCGAATCAGAATCCGTTGTTTGCCCGCCGGCAATGCGAGGTCGGCGCCCATGCGGACCAAGACTGGAGCTTTCCAGCTTTCGCGAATGCCCCAGTCGTCGTACCGTTGTGGCAAACGCGGCAACAGAAATTCGCGGCCGACCATTTTCATCGTCGCCGGCGGAACCGCTTCGTCGGTATTCAGCCAACGCTCGTGCGCGGGCATCCCTTCGTGGAACGAGATCGCCACGGCATCGACCGGGATGACGCCCAAGTCGGGCATCGCGGCGACGGCGGGCTTAGTTTCGGTCGCTTTGCCTTCGCGACGATAACGGCCGGCGATCAGTTTATCTTCG
This sequence comes from Pirellulales bacterium, assembly GCA_049840575.1. Lineage (GTDB taxonomy): Bacteria > Planctomycetota > Planctomycetia > Pirellulales > JALHPA01 > JANRLT01. The sequence goes on along the minus strand of JASGKV010000029.1, from coordinate 69,180 downwards.
AGAATCTCGCGATGCAGGGCGATCGAATCGAGCGAACCGCGGAAGCTGTTCGACGCCGCTCCGCCTTGCGACGACGCGATCCATATCGCATCGTCGTCGACGACCGGCGCATCCTGGTCTGCGCCCCCCATATCCCACAGGCCTCTGCCCGGTTTGCCGTCGATCCAACCGCGGACGCTGTCCGGATCGCCGAAGCGATAGGCGACCGCCACATGATGCCAGACCGCGCCCGGCGCGAATCCGCCGTCGGTGGTCCAACGATGCCAATGCGCGTCGGTCTTCATCACACCCGCCGTCGGCGGCGTGGCGAACAAGAAGCTGACGCAGGCTTTGCCGTTTTGCCCGCGCAAACGCAACGCCCAATTCTGATTATCGCGAGCGTAGCCCGTGCGCCGGTGCGACCTTTGCCGATCAGGTAGAGATTCTCGCCGTCGCGCAGGTCGTCGAGTTTGACCCAGGCCTCGATGGTGATCGCATCGCCGTTTTTGAAGTCGAATCCGCTGCCCAATCCGGGATCGGCGAACGCGAAATGCGCCCCTTTGCCGTCGAATTTGACCGCCGTGTTGCCGACTTCGAAATCGGGATACTCGGGCGGACGCGGGCCCGGAACGTCGCGGTGAACGCCGCCGTGCGAGATCAGCGGCGTCTGCTCTTCGGAACCGAACTCCCACCGCACGACCGGCGCGGCGACGAGGGGTGCGGCCGCGAGAAACGAGAACGCCGACAAACACCACGCCGCGACGAATGCGTATTTCGACATCATGAAACCGAGAAAGAAACGCGACTCGCTCAGGCGGGGACGACGCAGTGTTCCCCCACTGCGTCGTCGAGCGAGTGCCTTTCTCAGTATAGTCGATTTCCCGGAAGTTCCGCCAATCGCCGTAGTGACTTTCCCGCCGCGGCAAGTAGCTTATTTGAGAGCCGCAGGGTCGAACCAAAAGATTTCCCATGCATGGCCGTCCGGGTCGTGAAAACTGCGGCCATACATAAAACCGTGATCCGCCGGCTCGCTCTGGGCTTTGGTGCCGCCGGTCGCCAGCGCTTTATCGACCAGCGCATCGACCTCCGCGCGGCTGTCGTAATTGAGGGCGAGGAACATTTCATGCGATTTGCTCGAATCGACCATCGTGCGACCCGGCGGCAAAAACGATTTGAACTTGTCGTGCGTCAGCAACATCGCATGGATCTCGGGCGAGATCACCATGCAAGTGCCGGACGCGTCGGAGAACTGCGGATTGAACGTGAAGCCGAGGCCGGTGAAGAAGTCGATCGATCGTTGCAGATCGGCAACCGCCAGATTGATGAAGATTTTGCGCGACATGCGATTCCTCGGAGAATTGAGCGTGGTTGGAGCGTTCGATGTGTGTCGAAATGCGAGTTAGTCTTTCAGCGGGATCCAGAGATCGACATCCCCTGTTCCGGTGCGCGGGTCGAATCGCTCATCGTAGACCTCGACGCAGGGACGATCGTCGACGAAGAGGCCCGATTCCGGTATCCAGTTTGTCCAAATCTTGGCGAGCGTTTCGGGGTACTTCGCGATCGGGCCCGAGTGCGTCACCACGACGAATCGGCCGGCCGGCAACGTAAGTCGCGTGAATTCCGTCGGCAAGCCTGCGGCATCCTGCACTTCGGCGCAGGTCAGATAATCGAAGACGCAATCCGGCTTATTATTCCAGACGACGCCGAACGTGGTCGTGCCGATCTGTGTCGGAATCTTGCCGAAGTAGCCGGCGAAGCGTTCCCACTGTTGCGGAATTTGCACGCGCGTGTTCATGTCGTACGTCCGATTCAAACCGGCGACCAGCATTTCGCGGCCCCGTTCGAATCGCGGCGTGCCGAGGCCCAGCGTTTTCGCACGCAGCACGGCTTCGCGCTCTGCGCAACTCGGGCGTAAACGTGTCTCCGAAATCCTCGATCCCGTAAATCGGGCGAATTTCGATTTCGGACTCTTCCGGCATCGGATTGGGGCAACGCTTAACCCATTCGATCGCCTCGTCCATCGACTTGACGTGCCAGATCCAATAGCCGGCGACCAATTCCTTGGTCTCGGAGAACGGTCCGTCGACGACGGTGCGCGACGTGCCCGAAAAACGCACGCGCTTGCCGCGCGAACTGGGATGCAGGCCTTCGCCTTCGGAGCGCAAGATGCCGGCCTCGACCAACGCTTCGTTGAACTTGCCCATCTCGTCGAACATTTGCTCGCTGGGCATTTCGCCCGTTTCCGAGCTTTTGGTCGCTTTGACCAGGACCATGACCTTCATCGGGCGGCTCCTCGTATAACGCGTGCGCAGCAGTGTCGGGCCGCACGGCGACGAAAGGTGGAATCGACAAGGAATCGATACGAGCCGCCGATTCGACGACTCTTAGCGTCGCCACGGCATCAAAGCCATGACGCGGTCGTTACGGAGGACCAAGCCCAGCCAGATCACGGCGGCGAAGATTGCCGGTGTCAGGACTTGCGGCAAAGGATCGTTCTTCATCAGATAATGCACCGCCACCGCGCCGCCCATATAGCCGGTGATAAGGATCGCGCCGATGACTTCGGTCTTGGGAATGAGATACAACAACGCGGAAATCACGGTAACGATCCCCAGCGGCACCATGGTGTCCGGATTGAAGCCGTTCTTGATCGTCTCTTGTACGATGAAATCGAGCTTCGAGATGTTCGCCACGCCCCCGAACAAGAGCATGGCCGCGGGCAAGTAACCCAGGATACGACCGGTCCACAAGCGCGCGGTCGAGACGGGAGCGGGAACATCGATGGTCATGCGACGGCTTTCAAAAAAGCGATTCCGAAACGGGGATGCGACAAGATTGGAGTTAGACGTGAGCGACTTTGTCGATCATCAGTTCCGGCATGCCGTCGAGTTCGAAAACCGGGCGCACTTCGACGGTCCCCTTTTTTGCCCCGGGCAAGCGGCGGCGATCGCCAGGGCTTCGTCCAAATTGGCCACGTCGATCACGAAGTACCCGCCGAGTTGCTCGACGGTTTCCGCGAACGGGCCGTCGGTGATCACGCGACGATCGTTGCGAACGCGAACGCTGGTCGCCAACGAGACCGGGTGGAGCGGAGCGGCCGAAACAAATTGCCCTTTGGTTTGCAACTCGTGACAGATCGCCTTCGACGTTTCCATGCAACGCTCGCGTTCGCCTTCGCTCCAACAATTTTCGTCGGTATAGATCATCAACATGTATTTCATGGTCATGACTCCGTGAGCGATGTGTAATGTCGAGCGGGATGGGGTATTAAGCGCGACGATGATGCGATTCCATGAACGGCCTCCATGTGCCGTCGTCGAGCAAAATGCGAGACTTCAGAATCCAGTGATCGTCGCTTACGTATTCGACCAAATCCTGATACTTGGTCATGCCCGATCCGTCGAACTTCGGACCTTCGGTGTCGAGGACCAAGGTCTTGCCGGTTGCATCGACCGAACCGTCGTAATGCCACATTTTGGACATCATCGACACCGCAAACGTGCCGATGTAACGACCGGACGCGGGATCGTAGCCTAACGACATGATCGAACTCCATGCCCCTCCGTCGGACGGGAGGCAGTCGGTTTCAATGATCGTCCAAAGTCCGCCCAACGAGTGGCCGACCGCCGTGCCTGAGGCTTTCATCGCCGGCTGGTCGCTGCCCATATCGCAGGTGTTCTCGAAGGTCCACGACCCAACGAGTTTGTCGAGCCATTGGTGTTGTGGTGTCGGTTTTTCGAACATGACGATGCCGTCTCTTGAAGTGAGATAGTGATGCGATGAGTTATTTGGTCGTGTCGAGCAACGATTTCACGTCGTCATACGCACGACGGATCTCGAACGGTCCGGCCTTTACGCCGGGATGTTTCGACATCAACGCCACGGCGTGCGCCATGTCGCGGGCGTCGATGATCAAGATGCCGCCGATGTGCTCCTTGGTTTCGACGAACGGTCCGTCGATCGCCATGGCAGATCCGTTCCGAATTTTCAGCGTGACCGTTTCGGCAGCCGGATACAACCCTTCGCCGCCGACCCAATGACCGTTACGACGTAACTCCTCGTCGTAGGCGAAACAGTTTTGCATGAACGATTGACGCTCGGATTCCGGAATGGCGTTCCAAGCGGCTTCGTCGAGATAGCCTAAGCAAACGAATTTCATGACGACGTTCCGCGTGTGAGGGCGTTGATTCGCATTTTCATACGGTAGTCGTCCGCCGAAACGCCGATTCGACTCGTCGCCTGGAATTTTCGCGTTATTTTTCCGCGATCGCCGATTCTTCGATCCGCATCCGCAAAAAACGTCGTTCGGGCTCCATTTTGGCCATGCTCAACGCCAAGGTGTACGCCGCGAACGAATCCTCCGCGCGACCCATACGACGCAGCAAATCGGCCCGCGCCGAGTGGGCCAAGTGATACTCGGCCAATTCGCCCCGGGCGAGAATCTCGTCGATGAGATCGAGTCCCGTTTGCGGCCCGTCGCGCATCGCAACCGCGACGGCGCGATTCAGTTCGACGACCGGCGAGTTTGTCGCTCTTAGAAGCAAATCGTAGAACGCCACGATGCGGTCCCAGTCCGTTTCCTCGGCCGTAGCCGCCGCCGCATGAACTGCCGCGATCGCGGCCTGAATTGTGTAGACGCCGATATTGCGCGAGGCGAGTGCGCGATCGACCATCGCACGGCCTTCGACGATCCGCACTCGATCCCAAGCGGAACGATCCTGATCCTCTAACAGAATCAAATCGCCTTCCGTCGACGCGCGGGCAGAGCGACGGGATTCCTGCAACAGCATTAACGCCAGCAACCCGGCCGCTTCGGGATCGGGATGAAGTTCGTAAACTAAGCGACCTAAGCGAATCGCTTCTTCCGACAAGTCCGCGCGCTCAACGAATCGCCCGTCGACGCGGAATATCCTTCGTTGTAAACCAAGTAGACGACGGACAAGACGGCGTCGATGCGCTCGGGCAGGTCGGCGATGGAAGGTATCTCGTACGGGATGCCCGCGTCGCGGATTTTCGCTTTGCCGCGCACGATGCGTTGCGCGATGGTGGCGGGCGAGGTCAAAAACGCCCTGGCGATTTCCTCCGTCGTCAATCCGCAGACTTCGCGCAACGTCAGGGCGACTTGCGCGGCGTGGGGTAGGGCGGGGTGGCAGCAGGTGAAGATCAACCGCAGGCGGTCGTCTTCGATGTCCTCGCCGCCGGCTGTCGGATCGGGCGCGGCGCGTCGTTCGATCCGTCGGGCGACATCCTCCAATTGATCGTTCAATCGCGCCCGGCGGCGGATCGCATCGATCGCCTTGAAGCGGCCTGTCGAGACCAACCACGCCCGCGGATTCGATGGAACGCCGTCGTGCGACCATTGCTCGACGGCGGCGGCGAACGCCTCATGCATCGCCTCTTCGGCCAAATCGAAGTCGCGCAACAACCGCACCAACGTGGCGAAGACCCGTCGCGAATCGGCGCGATACACGTCTTCGACCGTGCGGCGAACGTCGAATGGCGTCTCGTCAGGCATGCGTCGAACGGACCTGCGGAATGGGGAATCGACGAAAAGCGCGGAAACGACTCGAAACGACGACCCGCGGCGCCGTGCAAGCGCCGCGGGTCACGAATCGACTCTAGTTTCGATGGTACTAAGCCGTCAACTTGGCGTCCAAACTGATTTCGCTTTGAACAATTTCGACACCGGGCAGCCGGCTTTGGCTTTGCCGGCCAGTTCGGCGAACTTCGCTTCGTCGCAACCGGGGACTTTGGCTTCCAGTTTCAAATGGATCGACGTGATCGAGAAGCCCTCGGGGACTTGCTCCAATACGACCTCGGCCGACGTTTCCATTTTTTCGGCCGTAAACCCAGCTTCGCCCAAGATCATCGACAACGCCATGGTGAAGCAACCCGCGTGCGCCGCGCCGATCAGTTCTTCGGGATTCGTTCCTCTGACCCCTTCGAAGCGCGAAGCGAACCCGTACGGATGAGCGTTCAACGCACCGCTCTCCGTCGAGATCGCCCCCTTGCCGTCCTTCAAGCCGCCCGACCAAACGGCGGAGCCTTTGCGTTTAATCTTCATCGAAAACTCCTAAGAGTGACGAAACTTGCGAATACGCCTGCACGTCATCTTACAGGTTGGAGAATCGCGATCCGAGTCGCGGCGATAAAAAAGCCGAGATCGACGATTCTCGGCTTTCGTTTCGTTTTTGGAATCGAGTCGTTCGTTCACGCCTTGTGCGCTTTGCGATAACGCTTGATCAACGTATTCGTCGAACTGTCGTGCGCCAGTTTCGGTTCCGCGGAGGATTCGAGTTCCGGCGCGATCCGGTTGGCCAGGACTTTGCCCAACTCGACGCCCCATTGATCGAACGGGTTGATGTTCCAAACGATGCCGGCGGTGTAGACGCTGTGTTCGTACAGCGCGACCAACTTGCCCAACATCGACGGCGTGAGCTTCTCCATAAACATCGTGTTCGACGGGCGATTGCCCTCGAACGTGCGATGCGGCACCAAAGCTTCTTTCGCGCCTTCGGCCTTCACTTCCTCGGCCGTTTTGCCGAACGCCAACGCTTCGGATTGGGCGAACATGTTGGCCATCAGCAAATCGTGGTGTTTGCCGAGCGGATTCAACGAGTTAGTGAAACCCAGGAAATCGCAAGCGATCCTGCGCGTTCCCTGATGGATCAACTGGTAGAACGAGTGCTGACCGTTGGTACCCGGTTCGCCCCAATAAATCGGGCTGGTGTCGTAATCGACATGCTCGCCCTGTAATGTGACGTACTTGCCGTTACTCTCCATCGTTAATTGCTGGAGATACGCCGGAAAGCGTTTTAGATATTGGTCGTACGGCAACACGGCGACCGATTCGACTTCTTGGAAGTTAATGTTCCAAACGGTCAGCAAGCCGTGCAAAACCGGAATGTTTTTCTCGAGCGGCGCCGTGCGAAAGTGCTCGTCCATGGCGTGGAAACCGGCCAGCATCTCGCGGAAATTCAAGGGACCGATCGCCAGCATTAACGACAGCCCGATCGCGGCGTCGTAGGAGTAGCGACCGCCGACCCAATCCCAAAACTCGAACATATTGGCCGTGTCGATACCGAACTTCGACACTTCCTTGGCGTTGGTCGAGACCGCGACGAAGTGTTTCGCCACGTCAGCGTCTTTTCCTAACTTTTCCAAGACCCACGATCTTGCGGTGTGGGCGTTGGTCAACGTTTCGATCGTGGTGAACGTCTTCGACGAGACGACGAACAACGTTTCCGCGGCGTCCAGATCGCGCGATGCTTCGGCCATGTCGGTGCCGTCGACGTTCGAGACGAAGCGGCAGGTCAGACCCCGTTCGGCGTAGACCTGCGCAACGCTTCGTAGGCCATGACCGGACCGAGATCCGAACCGCCGATACCGATGTTGACGACGTTCTTGATCGGCTTGCCCGTGTGGCCTTTCCATTCGCCGTTGCGAACGCGATCGGCGAACGCCGACATCTTGTCCAACACGGCATGGACCGCCGGCACGACGTTCTCGCCGTCGACCTTGATGATCGCGCTTTCGGCGCGCGTAACGCGACGTGTAGTACCGAACGATTCTCGGTGATATTGATCTTGTCGCCGCGAAACATCGCGTCGATGCGGCCTTTCAGATCGACCGACGCGGCCAAGTCGCCGAGCAACGCCAATGTTTCGTCGGTGACGAGGTTTTTCGAATAATCGAAATAGATTCCCTCGGCGTCGACCGTGAACCGCTCGCCTCGTTTCGGATCGGAGGCGAACAGTTCGCGCAGCGTCCGCTTGCGAATCGTATCGCGTTGTGCGCCTAACGCCTTCCACTGTGGACTGCGCGTCAACGATGTCGCCGCGCCGGTGGCGGCGGTCTGCGATTTCTTCGGCGTGTACCCCGTGGTCGAACAAAGATCGCCCGCGCAGTCCCAAAGGCGAAAGCCCCCTTCGAACGCCATGGCGTTATCGCCTGCGCGGCAACCTTCGGGAAGTTCGTCTAAATTCTTCACGTTACCGCCGCCGAGAACGACATCGGTCGGCTCGGAGCGCTTCCCGCAGACGCTTCACGACATCGAAGACGCACTTGCGCCACCGCTTTTTTCCGAACAAGTCCAATCCGCGAATGCCCACGTAGTCTTCGAACGTTCCCTTGCGATAGGGAAGATGGGCCAGTTCCATCGGCTCGACGATCCCTTCGACAACCATCGCCGAACCAAGCCCGGTGCCGAAGCCCAGGAACAACATCTTGCCGCCGTTGTAACTGCCGAGCGCCTGCATAGCGGCGTCGTTGATCACACGAACCGGCTTGCCGAACGCCGTCGCGAAATCGTAACCGACCCAGCCTTTCGCGATGTTCGCCGGATCGGCGACCGGACGCCCCTGCACGACCGGACCGGGATAGCCGATGCTGACGGCGTCGTACTCCCAGCCTTCGGCCAGAGCGATAACGCCTTCGACCATTTCCTTTGGTCCTAGTCCGGGCCCGGACGCGAACTTACGGCGTTCGGTCTGCCCGGTGGCCAGGATCTTGACGTTGGTACCGCCGATGTCAACGACGAGAATGTTCATGTGTAGCCCTTAGGAATCGTAACGCACGTGACGACAATCGTTCCACAACCGGACGGCCGGCTCGCTGAGATCGCGATTGTAACCCAAGACGTTCAACGCGGCGGTCGCCAAATATAAGTGCTTGCCGAACGCGACGTCGAATCCGCACCATCGGGCGGCCAAAACGCGGGAAAAGTGACCGCTGGAAAACGCCAGAATCTTCTCTTCGATCTTTCGCCAATCGGCGATCACCGAGTCTGCCCTGGCGATGACGTCGGCCGGCGATTCGCCGCCGGGACAACCGTCGATGAACAGGTCCCAGTCGGGGTTCCGTTCATAAATTTCGGTGCGAGTCAGGCCGTCGTATTCGCCGTAGTTCCATTCGACGAGTCGCGGATCGATCTCCACGCGATCGCCGAAGCCCGCCAACTCGCAGGTCCGACGTTGACGTTGCAAATGGCTGCTGAAAACGCGTGAGAACTTATGAATATCCAGACGTTGCCCCAGCGCCGTGGCGTTGCGCTCGCCGCGCGGGGTCAGCGGGATGTCGCTCAGCCCGGTATACTTGCCGGACATGGCCCACGCCGTTTCACCGTGCCGCGCGAGATACACTTCCGGCCAATCGTGTGCCATATGTCACCGCTCCGAATGACTGCCGTATCGGTAAACTTGACGCAATCCGAGAATGTCGTTTAAGGTTTCTTGCGAACTTCGATCGTCGATCCCTGCGAGATTAACACGACGTCGACCATGTTGATGAAAAGTCCCGTCCCCAACACTCCGGGGATATCGAGAATCGCTTTGTCCAACGCGGCCGGATCGTCTTGAGGGCCGAGCCCGCAATCGAGAATCCAGTTGCCGTTGTCCGTCGTTAAGGGATCGCCGTCTTTAAGTCGGACTTCCGGACGTAATCCGAGCGATCGCAATCTCCGCCGACACAAGCCGAGCGCGAACGGCAACACTTCCACCGGCAATCGGCCGCGTTCGCCAAGATTCGTGACCAGCTTTTCCGAGCCGACCAATACGACGAAGGTCTTCGCACTCGCCGCGACGACTTTTTCGCGCACCAACGCCGCGCCGTAACCTTTAATCACATCGCAACGTGGATCGACCTCGTCCGCGCCGTCGAACGCGAAGTCGATCGTTTCGATCGCGTCTAAGTCGACCAGCGGAATACCCAACGTCCGCGCTAACCGTTCGGTGGCGATCGAGGTGGGTACGCCGCGCACGTCCAGACCGGCCCTCACGCGCTCGCCCAACGCATGAATGAACGCGGTCGACGCTCGCCCGCTCCCCAAGCCCAGCGTCATGCCCGGCGCGACGAACTCCATCGCTCGGTCGACGACGTTCGAGAGATCGATCGAATCGGCCATGATGCCTAAAAGATTGTCGGAAAAGGAGCTTCACTTCGGGTGACCGCCGCCCGAGAATATCTCATACCGCCGACCGCTCGACAATCAGCAACCCCAGGGAATCCGACATTTCGTGAATTCTCAAGGGATGCGGGCTCCGGTGGTCGAGAGAGCCTTCGCTTGGCTGCAATCCTCCGGGAGTGAGTAACCGATGTCTTCATGTGTCCTCACATACGCAAGATCGTCGATGCATCTCGGTCGCCGTACGTTCTTGGCCGGAATTGCGCTTCTGCCGACGATGAGGATGGTCCACGCCGCCGAACCGACTCAACCGCTTCGTGTGGCGGTCATCGGCCACACCGGGCGCGGGGATTATGGTCACGGCCTGAACACGATGTGGGCGAACGTTCCGGGAACCGAGGTCGTCGCCGTGGCCGACGCCGACACCAAGGGCTTGGCGACGAATCTGGCCAAACTCAAGCTGACCGCCGGCTTCGCCGACTATCGCAAGATGCTGACCGACGTGAAGCCCGATATCGCCGTGGTGGCGATGCGACATGTCGATCAGCATCGGGACGCCGTGATTGCCGCCTGTGCGGCGGGGGTGAAAGGGATTTACATCGAAAAATCGTTCTGCCGTACGCCCGCCGAAGCCGACGAGATGGTCGACGCCGTCGAGAAGTCGAAGTGCAAACTCTCGATCGCGCACCGCAACCGTTTCCATCCGGTGTTGCCGGTCGTGCGGAAACTGATCGACGACGGCGCGATCGGAAAGGTGTTGGAGTTACGCGGTCGTGGCAAAGAAGATCCGCACGGCGGCGGGCTCGATTTGCACGTGCTGGGCTCGCACGTGTTGAATCTCACGAATCTGTTCGGCGGCGCGCCGCGGGCATGTTCGGCCGTCGTGCTACAAGAGGGTCGTGCGATCGAACGCCGCGACGTCAAAGACGGCACGAGGGGATCGGCCCGTTGGCCGGAGACGAATTGCATGCGCCTACGAATTGGAATCGGGGATTCCGGCGTTTTTCGATTCGATCAAAAACGCGGGGGTGAAAGAGGCCAATTTCGGACTGCAGATCGTCGGCAATCGCGGGATCATCGATTTGCGGATCGACGTCGAACCGTTAGCTCACATCATGACTGGCAATCCGTTCCACCCGACCGATCGCGCACCGCGCGAATGGAAACCGATCTCGACCGCGGGCATCGGCATCGCGGAACCGATCGAAAACCTCGGTCGCGACGTGGCGTCGCATCGTTTGGCCGGGATCGACTTGGTTGCCGCGATCCGCGAAGACCGCGCACCGCTCTGCGACGCCCTTCAGGGTCGGACCGTGATGGAGATGATCGCCGCCGTGTTTGAATCGCAACTGGCAAACGGCGCTCGCGTGACGTTCCCGCTGACCAAGCGCGATAATCCGCTCACACGATTGTAAGACGTCCTCCGCCCGCGTACTCTGATGCGAATACGACAGACCGTTTCAACGAGTTTTTCCATGAAACAATTGCTTGCGGCACTCAGCGGCTTCGGATTCGCGTTTAGCGCGTTTGTTTCGACGCCTGCCGCAGAACCTGCTGCCTCTCCCCGATCCATCGATGTCAAAGCCGAAAGCGCGGCGTTGCAAAAGCAAAGCGATGAATTGCAAAATTTCATCGCTGACAAGACGATCTCCGGCTATGTCGTACACGCTTACGAAGCCTCTTCCAAGCAAGTTCAGGATCAGCAACCGAAAAAGCATGAAGGACCAGTTCACTTAACGTTTTCCAGTAACGGATCCACCACGCAAATCCGGTCCGCACAAGGTCTCGCCGATATCGCCGAAGGCCGCATGATGACCGACGACACGATCTTCGCGATCGCGTCGTTAACCAAGCCGTTTACCGCGACGACGGTCTTGATCTTGCAAGACGAAGGGAAGCTCTTCGTCGATGATCCGGTCGAAAAGTATCTGCCGAAATTCAAGAACCTCAAACTGAAAGACGGCACCGTCGTTCGCCCGCTGACGATACGCGATCTGTTGACGCACACCTCGGGCATCGCCAACCCGGCTAAGCCCGATCCGACCATGACGTTGGCCGAAGCGGTCGATGCGTTGGCCGAGCAACCGCTGATGTTCGAGCCGGGCAGCAAATGGCAATACGGGCAGGGCCTGACCGTCTGCGGGCGCATTATCGAAGTCGTCGCCGGCAAGCCGTTCGAAACCGTCCTCGAGGAAAAACTCTGTAAGCCGCTCGGGCTAACGGACACGACGTTCTACCCGACGCCCGCGCAACGCAAACGACTGGCGACCATCTACAAACAGAACGCCGAGAAGACCGTGCTCGAACCGGTCGCGTCGCGCGCCACGTTTCTGGGCGACGTCGCAGGCGAGAAAAAACGTTACCCGAATCCCTCGGGCGGCTTGTTTTCCACCGCAAGCGATTTGCAGACGTTTTACGAGATGATTTTGAACTCCGGCTTGCACGGCGGAAAGCAAGTCGTCTCGGCGCCCGCGGTAAAGCAAATGACGACCGTGCAAACCGGCGACCTGGAAACCGGCTTCACCCCCGGTAACGGTTGGGGCTTGGGCTGGTGCGTGGTGCGCGAACCGCAGGGCGTTACGGCAATGCTCTCGCCCGGCTCGTTCGGTCACGGCGGCGCGTTCGGCACGCAAGGTTGGATCGATCCGAAAAAGCAACGTATCTTCGTTCTGTTGTTTCAACGCCAAGGCTTGCCGAACAGCGACGCGTCGGACGTGCGGCGCAGTGTTTCAACAAACCACCGTTGACGCTCTCGACGCCGCCGCGAAACAGTAAACCCTGATACTCGATCGCCCCCCGCATTTTCGCTCGCATCGAACTTCATGTCGCCACGTTCGTTCGAGCATGATTTCCTTTATGCGGCGGCCGCGCTTGCGCACGGTTGGATCGATGTCCGTTCCATTCCCGCATTCTTGCATGAATGGCGGCCTGAAACCGAGTCGTTTCGCGACGCGTTGATCCGCGGCGCATCGATCTCGCACGAGCGTAGCGTCGAATTGGATCGAACGGTCGCTGCGCAAATGCAGGTCACGAAAGAAGTCGATCCGTCGACTTTGCCGCCGAACGTGTCGGCATCTGCTGCACAGCCGTTCGAGACGTTGGTCGGAGGGTCAGACAAAACCGATGATCCCGAACGCTTCGCGCGGTTGCGCGAAGTTTTGGATCACGGCGTCGACGAGTCGACCGCCGATCGGGATGTTTTGCGCGGTTTGCGTTTTCGCATTTTGCGTAAGCACGCCGAAGGGGGGTTGGGCAAAGTCTCGGTCGCGCGCGACGAAGAGCTGAATCGCGAGGTTGCGCTCAAAGAGATTAAACCCGACTACGTCGATGATACCGAAAGTCGCGTTCGCTTCGAACAAGAAGCCGTCATCACGGGCGGTCTCGAACACCCGGGAATCGTGCCGGTCTACGGATTCGGGCGCGGCGAAGGCGACGGACCGTTCTACGCCATGCGTTTCATCCGCGGCGATGGACTCGACGCGGCGATTCGATCGTTACACGCCGCGACGATCGCGACACCCGGCGCGGTCGAATTCGCAACCCACATCTATCGCGATTCCGTGAAATCGTTCGCGTTTCGCAAATTGCTGCAACGCTTCATCGCCGTTTGCGACGCGATCGAATACGCCCACAGTCGCGGCGTCGTGCATCGCGACCTGAAACCGTCGAACGTCATGCTGGGCGACTACGGCGAAACGCTGGTCGTCGATTGGGGGCTGGCCAAATCGACGGCGCAAAGGGATCGCCCTCACGACGCAAAATCGCCGGCAACGCCTAATCCCGCCGGTTTCGATTCCGCGGAAACGGCGAATGGCGCGACCGTCGGCACGCCGTCGTATATGAGTCCCGAACAAGCCGCCGGCGACGTTGCGACCGTCGGGCCCGCCAGCGACGTCTATTGTTTGGGAACCACGCTGTATCATCTGCTGACCGGCCGACCAGCGATCGCCGGAAAGACCGTCAGCGAAGTGTTGAAGAAAGTTCGTCTGGGCGACGTCGTCCCCGCGCACAAACGGGTCGCCGGCGTGCCCGCCGCGCTCGGCGCGATTTGCGCCAAGGCGATGTCGATCGCCCCGACCGATCGCTACGCTTCGCCTCGCGCGTTGGCCGACGATCTCGAGCATTGGTTGGCCGATGAGCCGATCGGCGTACATCGTGAAACGCTGCTCGAACGTCTCACGCGTTGGGCCCGCCGTCACAAAGCCTGGGCGCAGGCCGGCACCGCGGCATTGGCCGCGATTATGGTCGTATTGGGCGTCTCGATCGTCTTGATTAACGGTCAACGCCGCACCGCCGAAACGCAACGCGGTATCGCCGAGAATTTGGCCGCCGAAAAAAGCGCCATGGCCGACGTCGAGCGCGATCTGCGGAAAAAAGCCGAATGGCAAGCGGCCAATCGCTTGTACGAACAAGCCCTGTACACGTGCGTTCAGGAAGACGCCGCGTTGGGAATCTTGGCGCTCGACGACGCGCTGACCGAAGCGACTCGTATCGGCGCGGTCGATCTGCAACGTTCGATCCGCGCACAAATTCCCCGCTGGGCGGGGTCCGTACATCGCATGCGCTCCGCAGTGGATCTGCCCGCGGCCGTTCGCGCACTCGCGCGGAGTCCGGACGGTCGCTGGTTGGTCGCCGGGACGAACGAGGGAACCGCGATTTTTTTCGACATCGAAAACGGTCGTTTGTTGGATCACAAACTGACGCATTCACAGGTCGTCCGGGCGGTGGCGTTTTCAAGCGACGGCAAATGGTTGGTCACCGGCGGATTCGATAAGACCGCGCGTCTCTGGAATCCAACCAATGCCGAGCCGATCGGCGAACCGTTTGCGCACGATTCGGACGTGAACACGGTCGCGCTCGACCGAGCGAAGAAACGTTTGCTCTGTGGTTGCGAAGATGGTCGTGCGTATGTCTGGAACGTCGAAAGTCACACGCGCGAAGATCTCGCGATCGCGCACGAACGCGGATTAACTTACGTCGGCTGGACCCCGGACGAACGACTGATCGTCACGGCGGGCTGGGACGGATTCGTTCGATTTTGGGACGCCGTCACCGGCAAGCAATCGGGCGAACCCTTGAAGGCCGGCGGGGGGATCCTCACCGCCGCGCTCGATCCGCAGGGCAAAACGCTGCTGACGGGCGGAGTCGATTCGCAAGCGCGGTTATGGGACGTCGAAACGCGCCGCGCGATCGGCGCACGCTCGCGCATCAGGCGATGATCTTCTACGTCGATTTCTCGCCCGACGGAACGACCGCGTTGACAACCAGCGCCGATCAATCCGCGCGATTATGGAAAGCGAGCGACGGCAAGCCGATCGGTCCGCCGCTCCGCCATCCCTACTTCGTCTCCGCGGCGACGTTCGATCGCACCGGCGAGAACGTGTTCACGGCCGGCGGCGATCGCGTGTTACGTCGTTGGTCCCGCGCAAACGGCGATTCCCACGTCGTCGTGTCTCCGCATGTCACGAACCTCTTGGCCGTGGGCTTCGCGGGCGATTCGGATGTCGCTTTGACGCTCAGCGGCGGGGTGGCCGGTCTCAAACTGCCGATCCCCGGCGCGTTCACCCATTGGTCGGCCGGCGACGGACGTCGTCTGGGCGAACCGACGACCAACGCCGAGTGGATCGCGCTCGCCGCGTTCGATCGGCGCGGCGAAACGGCTGCGGTCTGCGAAACCGAAAACACGTTTCGACTTTGGAATCTGACGACAAACGAAGCGATCGGATCGGCGTTGGAACACGACGCGGCGGTGAAATGTCTGCGATTCAACTCGGATGGGACGCGCGTGATGAGCGGCGACGAAAAGGGAATCATCCGATTCTGGGACGCGAGCAGTGGTCGGCGGATCGAACCGTCGCTTGAACACCCGGCTCGCATCGGCGACGTCGCGTTTCGTTCCGACGGCCGCGCCGTGGCGACGGTTTGCTGGGACAATCGCGCAGCGTGTCTGGAATGCGTTCGATGGAAAGCTCATCGCCGGTCCGTTCGACCACGAAACGTTGGTCACGGCCGTCGCGTTTCGTCCCGACGGACGAGCGATCGCGACCGGAACCGGCGAAGGAACGATCCGGTTGTGGAACCTTGCCGACGGTAAAACGATCGGGCCGGTTTTGAAGCAAGCGACACGGATCACGACGTTGGAATTTTCGCCGGACGGATCGACTCTGCTCTCGGGTACGTCCGGCGGGAGCGGCGCGTTTTGGGATCTGCGCGGTTACGAGCGCATCGGCCCCGAATTCGCCCACGAAGGAATGTTGCTCGCCGCCGCGTATTCGCACGACGGACGGTACGCCGTCACCTCGGGCGGGGATTTGAAAGCACGCATCTGGAACACCGCGCCGCTGGCGTCGGATCCGGCGAACGTCAAGCGTTTCTGCCAAACCGTGACCGGTTTGGAACGCGGCGCGGATAAGGCGATCCGCGCGCTCCCGGCTCAGGAATGGCGCGAACGCGTCGAAGTGTTGAATATGTCGCCAGCAAAGAGATAACGCGAACGGTCGGCCGCTTCAGCCGTCGTAGAAAATCGCCAACCACACGGTCGGAGTCGCGGCGTCGGTCCATTCCACGCGATGATGACGGTGCGGCGCGATCGCGACCCAGTCGCCGGGAGCCAGTTGTCGCGGATTCGGTTCGTCGAGGAATCGCAATTCGGCCGCGCCGGACAATAAGACGACGAACTCCGCCTGCTTTTGATCGTAAACGAAGTCGGACGGAGTCGCTTGACCATGCGAAACGATCCGTTCGATCCGCACCTTGGGATTCAACGCGAGAACCTCGACGATTTCGCACGACACGTCGTCGGGCAGGTCGGCGAACAGATTTCCTGACGATTCGCTCAAGACGCGACCTCCGACTTCTCGGGCTGCGTCAGTCGGGCGAACAGGGCATCGACCAAAATCCGTAATTCGCTCAACGCGTCTCGCGGGTGCGAGCAGTCCACGTCGTGAACGTGCCAATACTCGACGCGGTCCGTCCAATCCGGGAAGTCGCGTAACAATTTAGGCCGATGCTCGGCTTCCTTCAGAGCGACGATCAACGTCGCATTCGCCAGGTCCGCGAGTTCCAGGCTCAACGGCATCCGCGGATTCGCTTCCGCGATGCCGAGTGCCGCAAGATCGTCGGCCGCATGGTGCGAGATCGGCCCGACGTTGCCGTCGAACAGTTCGAGTCCTGCGCGATTCGGCGCACGAGCGCGAACCGGTGATAACGGCCAGATGATTGAAATACCGTTCCGCGAAGCGGCTACGATAGTAATTTCCCGAGCAGAGAAATAAGACCGTCAAGCCGGTGCTTGCGTTCACGGCGTTCGGTCCTTTTCGCAAGCGGCCGCCAGACAATCGCGCACCGTCGACAACAACGCTTCGGTGGAAAACGGCTTTTCCAAAACACTGGTTTCGCGTAACTCGTCGGGTCGCGGCGACGTGTCGCCGTCGAAATGTCCCGACATCATGTAAATCGACAGACGGGTTTTGCGGCGGCGCAATTCGGCCAACAATTTGTAACCGTCCATCTCCGGCATGCGCACGTCGATCAACATGCACCCGCTCATGTCGGATGCGTATGCGCAAAAACTCCCGACCGCTCGCGAACAACGTCGCCGGCAACGCGTTGACTTCGAACAAAATCGCCAGCGAATCGCGGATCGCTTCGTCGTCGTCCACCACGTAGATCTGCGGAGTCGCGGTCATGCGGGCGCGACTCCCGAAAGCTCGCCGATCGGCAAGGTAAACGTGACGATCGCCCCGCCCGACGGATTCGTCCGCGCGTCGATGGAACCGCCGTGCGCTTCGATCAACGTCCGACTGATCGCCAATCCCAACCCCAAGCCGGAGGTTTTCGTGCTTTGAAAAGGATGAAAGATCAAAGGCGCCATCTCTTGAGCGATGCCAGGTCCGTTATCCGCGATTTCGACCCGCACCGTCCGTTCGTCGGCATGAGTTCGCACCCTCAGCAGGCGTTTGCCGTGTTCAATATCCGAGAGCGCGTCGATCGCGTTGCGGATAAGATTGACGACGACTTGCTGAATCTGCACGCCGTCGGCCAAGATCCGCGGAGCCGGTTCGCAAAAAAGCAAATCCAACGCGACGCCGTTTTGCCGTAAATCGTTCCCTAACAAATCCAAGACCCCTTGGATCAGGCGATTCGGGTTCTCGGGCTCGCGCACCAATGTTTTACGGGCGGCGAAAGAGCGCATGCGGCGGACGATGTCGGATGCGCACAACGACTGCTCGCCGATCCGTTTTAAACAATTTCGTAGGCGCTCGTTCGGCACCGAAACGCCCAATCGGATCGCGGCCTCGGCGAAATTATTCAACGCGGCCAACGGTTGATTCAGCTCATGCGCCAATCCGGCCGCCAATTCGCCCATCGTGACCAAGCGCGAGACGTGGGCCAATTCCTCGCGCAACAATTCGGTTTGCGCGGCGATGTTTTTTCTCGACGTGGCGTCGGTCATAAACCCGCCGATCATCACGGGGCGGTCGTTTTCATTTTTCACCGTAACATAATCGTGAATCCAGACGATTCGACCGTCGGCCGCGAGCATGCGGTATTCGAAAACGTGATTACGACCTTCCGAAATCGCATTCATGCAGGTCATGAACGCCAGATCGCGATCTTCCGGATGAATATGTTCGACCCAAAAGCCGGTGCGATACCAATCTTCGAGCGGATACCCCAAGATTCGTTCCGCCTGGCGACTGACAAACGTGAATTCGAAATTCTCGACGTCGATTTCCCAAACGATGCCGTCCAGCGATTCGACCAAAAGTTCGAACTTTCTCCGCGATTCTTGAATCTCGCGCACCGCGCAGACGAGGTCCAATATCCCGAGAGATCCCCAGCACCGCGCGACGCCCCTGCCATTCGAAGAGATTGGCGCGAATCTCGACCGGAATCGCATGACCGTCGCGATGATACTGTTCGCCTTCGAACGCGATCGTTTCTCCCGCCAACACGCGCCGCGAGTCGCTCCGGAGCATGCGCCGCGATTTCCGCCGAATCCAACAACGACAGGATCGAACGACCGGCTAACTCTTCCAATCCGTATCCGTAGGTCTGGATCGCTTCCATATTCGCATAGCGAATCGCCAGCGGCGATTGAGGGTGATCCGGATCGAGGACGAATAACGAATCCGGAAAGCAATCGATGATCGATCGCAAGTTTTCTTCGTTCGACCGGCCTTCGGTCACGTCTTGTATAAAACCGACGATGCGCGTGCGACGACCCTGCGCGTCGTACTGCACGCGACCCCGACCGCTGATCCAGCGGGTTTCTCCGTCGGGACGGATAATCCGGTACTCGTAACAAAACTCGGGCTCGGACTTATAACGTTGTTCCAGGATGTCGAGCAGGATTTCGACGTCGTCGGGGTGAAGAAAACGCTTGAACGATTCGAACGTGCCGTCGTAAGAGTCGGCCGGAACGCCGAACAGCGCGGCGTGATTCTCGTCCCAGGTGGCGATCCCCGTCGCCAGGTCAAGATCCCACACGCCGAGGCCGCCGACATCGAGCGCTAACTTCAGACGCTCTTGCTGCTTGATCAATTTCGCGGCGTAACTCTTTTGATCTTCCACATCGGTACAGGTTCCGTACCAGCGATCGATCTCGCCGCGATCGTTACGAACGGGCGTCTGTCGCGAGATGTGCCAACGGTACGCTCCGTCCGCGCGACGAATGCGGAACTCGACGGTATCCGCGTGGCCGGTCCGCACCGCTTTACGCGCAGGTCTCCAACGCCATCGCGGCGTCGTCCGGATGGATGACGGCGCCCCAGCCCCAGCCCTTCAACTTCTCGATTTCGATTCCCGTGTATTCGACCGCTTGCGCAGTTCAAATGGTCCAACGCGCCGTCCGCGCCCGACGACCACACGATCTGCGGAATAGCGTCGGCCAACTCGCGATAACGGCGGTCGGCGAACACCGATTTGCCCGCTTCGGCGTCTCCGCCGTTCGGAGGTACGACGACCCGATCTCGCGGGATCCGCTGTCCGCAATACGCGCAGAACTTCCATTCCGCGGCGTGTTCGTTGTCGCAAGACGTACAGCGGGTCATCCGACGAAACTAATGGGAAAGAGTCTTCGCGCGAACGATGGCGTGTGGGAATTTTCGATGCCGACATAATTATGCCCGACAAGCCCAAATCCGAGAAGAGTCCGCGGGAAACGGAGAATCACGCTCACAAACGCTTAAGAATATCCCCGGCGAAGCGCGAGGCGGCATCGGGTGACGTGCCCAAGAACAAATACGGTTCGATCAGTTCGACTTCCATCAACAGAAATCGGTCGCTTGCGACGATGCCGTCAATCCGCGCATACAACGGCGTCGGACGGTATTGCCCGAGGATGGACGCCGCCCGTTCCATCAACCAGCCGGGCGGGACGATCGGAATCGCTTCGCCGCCGAATTGGCTTTGCACGCGGAAATCGGCCGGGGCCGGTCGCTTGATCACCGCGTGGCTGAAGCGGCTTTCGAAAAAGACCAGCGACCACTCGCCTGCGTTCACGATTTCCGACATGAACGGCTGCACCAAGAGGTCGGCGGTCGCCAGTTGCTCGCGAAACCGCGCGTCGTCGCCGGGTCCGCCTGAGGTGCGCCACGTGCCGATCGAACCGGCCGAGATCGCGGGCTTCACCACCGCCTCGCGCCAGTCATTTCGACGGAGGATGTCCGAAAGCTCTAAGTTCGATCCGCGCGAGATGAATTCCGTAGGAATGATCTCCGCGCCGGACGTTTGCAGATCGCGCAGATAAAACTTATGCAGGTTTCGCTCGACCAGCGACGGCGTGTTCCAGAGTCGCGTCCGCGAGGTTTCGAACGATCGCACCCACGCCAAAAACGCGTCCGCATGTTCATGATAATCCCACGTCGAGCGAATCAACGTCGCGTCGAACCGCGTCCAATCGACGCTCGGGTCGTTCCATACGCAAGGGACCGCGCGAACGCCCCGTTCGGTCAAGGCCTGCGCTAAAAGTCGGTCGTCGGGACCGATCTCGGGCACCAGGGCATACGTTGCGAACGCGATCTCGGGCATCACTTGATTTTCGTCGAAGACGTGAAGTCCGGCGTCCTACGCCGAATCGCGCAGTTGATCGCGGGTTTGTTCCGAGTACAGGCCCCAGGGAATCCGCGCACGCAGTTTCGCGCTGTCTCGGATTTCGGAAAAAATGCGATCCAACTCGACCGCGATTTCCGGCGCGGTGTCGTCGAAGTAATGCGTGTGCGCACGGCGCCGATGCAAAACTCGCGACGCTCGCCCATCTCGTCGACCGACGCGTCGGCCCCCCACTCGGATCGTTCGCCCGGCGAACGCCACAAATAGCGGCCTACGTAATCGCCGCTGCGATACGCGTTGATCCACGCGGTGATGCCCAACTCTTGCGGAGACGGCAAGCAGTCCTCGGCGATGGTCGGCGCGTCGGCGTTGCGCGGGCGATCGTGTCGCGTCCAACGGTACAAATGTGGAAATCGCCATCCATACAGCTGTCGCAACGGGCAACCCATCGTCATTAGATACAACGGCGGGTTACGTCCTTTGGCCGCTTGCTTGTTCCGGCAAACGCCCAGGTCGATCAACGTCGGGTCGAATTCCGAACGCAAGAAGCGTAACAACTCGGCGCTGATCACCGTCCCTTGGCTGTGGCTGACGATCACGATCCCCGCGTAGGGCTTGCCGTCGACCGGGTCGCGGTAACGGCAGATGTAACGCAATAACGACGCGTACCGCGCACAAATCCGCGAGCGCGGATTGTTATCGCGCGGATGCTCGCGCAAGTAATTGTCGACGTCCAAAATCGCGTCCAGCACCGGGCGAAAGCCCATCGCCAGGCTTTCCAAGCGACCGTGAAACGCCAGCAACCCGCCCAACGACCCGATGATGAACGTCACCGTCACTTGGCGATCGCGCGTGTGCGGCAGCAAGTCGCCCGCCGCCCAATACAACATGCCGCCGGCGATGAAGAACGGAAACGCCAGGATCAGCAAAAACGCGGCGACGTACAGCAAGCGATATCCGTCGTTCAACCACTTGCCCAGCGCGGCCGCGCTCTCCGGCGTGTTGTCGCGCGGCGCACGGATATCGGCCACCACGCCGGGGAACAGCCCCCACACGCTCAGCACGCAAGCGGCGCAAAGTAAGTACGCGGTCGGCCCGAAGACAGGCGTCGCGCTGATCACGATCAAGCGATCTAAGAAGTCGCCCGCCGTCGAATGCGACGGCATGTTCGAGACATGGTCGATCAAGTACGGATGATAGGTCAGCTCCAGCGTCTCGACCTTCTGCAAGAACACCTGCAACGTCATGTGCGTGACTTGATACGCGATCAACGTCACCAACAAGAACGACACGCTGGGCAAACAGATCGTCAGCCACGCGGTTTCCGCCGCGCGCAGGCGCGGCTCTTGATCTGCGCATCGCCTTTGGGCACCGCGTTGACGGCGGCCAAGCCGAAGATCATCGTGCCGACGCTGCACGCGCTCAGCAAAATCCAATTCGCGCCGATGCATAAAAACAGTCCTTCCACGATCGGCAAGCATGCGTCGACCACGCCTTGTCGCGAATCGCCCGCCCGGCCGATCAGCCAGGTCAACGGCAATCCCAGCAGCATGCCGATCCATTTGGCCACCTTCAACGCGCCGGGTCGCCGGCGATCGTACGCGCATAAAATAAAGAACGCGACGCCCGCCACGGTGACCGCCCATTCGACCATCAACGTTTGCAACGACGAGACCCAGCCGCGACGCTGCGACTCGTACACGCACCACGCGGCCGTCGCCGCGGCCGACCACGGCGCGATCGCCCAGAGCACCCACGGCAGGATCTGCCGCTTTTGCAGTTGGTACCCCACCGCGCCGAACGCCAAGCCGCCGGCGATCAGTTGCGAGATCGGCCCCGACGCCGTTTCCGACAACCCCGTCGGCAACAGCATCAACGCCGCGGCCAACAAGAACAGATTCAAGATCGGACTGGTCAGCGTCAGAATGCGCGACGCCCACGTTTGGAAGAAGCTGAACGCGCGCCACCATTTGCAACTGCGATCGTGCAGATGCTCGGCTAACGCGAAATCGACCGTTTGACGACCCAGGCTGCCGATGTGGAAGAGCAGTTGATACAGTTCGCCGATCAAACGAAACGCGCCGTCGCCCAACTTCGACAGATCGCCCCAATACATCTCGTAGAGATGCAACTCCTGCGTCTCGCGTTCGTCCACGATGCGGCGCGTCGTCAGCCGCGTCGTCGAATAGACTTTGTCTTCGTTGCGCGGCGTGTAGTCGCGCAATTGCTCGCGCATGAAGTGATGGCCGTAGTCTTCCGGCGGTTGAATCTCCGCATCGGCCAGCAGCAACGCAGCCCGTCGCGCAGCCCCTTGTTCTGCATCTGCTCGACGTAGACCGAGCGTTCCTTCAACCGACGCGGCCGGTCCGACGGGTCGACCGCGGTCGCCGCCGTGCGATTCAAATGCAACGTCGTTTGACACAGATCCGGGTTGTTGACCACGACCGGCGTCACCGGAATGCGCAAGCCTGATTCCAGAAACGGCGTGTAGCGTCCGTCGGCCGCGTCGCCGTCGACGCGCAACAACATGTCGGCCAACGCGCGAACGGTTTCGCCGGGCCGTTGATCGGCCACGCCGTGCACGGCGATCACGGCGATGCGGTCGAGTTTCGTTTTCGCCGGGTCCTTGGACGTCATCGGGATCATCCTGATCGTCGATTGCCGAATCATCGCCGCCGTGCGCGGACGATCCGCGCAAAGGGCTTGCGCGAACCGCCGAACTATCGCGATTCCCGCGATTTCCGGCAAGATCGTTCCGCCGGCAAGTCCGTTTCCTCGCGCGGCGGGGCAGGGTATAACCAACACACCGCAGCCCTTCCGCTCCGCCCCCTTCGCTTGGGTTCTCCGATGCTTCGTTCCGTGTTCACGTTCGTTTTGCTAGCGTACGCCGGCATCGCTTGCGCAATCCACCGAAAAACCGGCCGACGCGAGGCTCTACGAACTACGCATCTACACCGCGAATGCCGGCAAGTTGGACGATCTGCACGCGCGGTTTCGCGATCACACGTTGAAGTTTTTCGAGAAGCACGGCATCGCCAACATCGGCTATTGGACGCCGATCGAAAATCCCGACGAAAAGCTCTACTACCTGATCGCTCACAAAGACGCCGCCGCGCGCGACGCGTCGTTCAAAGCGCCGGGCGCCGACCCGGGCTGGCAAGAAGCGGTCAAAGCATCGCACAAGAACGGCGTGTTGGCCAAAAAGATGGAATCGATCCTGCTCGACGCGACCGACTACTCGCCCGAGATCAAAGCCGCGACCGGTGCGGGCGAGCGCGTGTTCGAGCTGCGCACCTACACGACCGAAAACGCGGACAAGCTGGCGCATCTGAACGCCCGCTTCCGCGACCACACCGTGGCGCTCTTCGCCAAGCACGGCATGACCAACCTGTGGTACACGACCGTCGACGACAAGCAAAAAGACGACGCGGCGATCGCCGGGCGGCAGTTGGTCTACATGCTGACCCACACATCGACCGACGACGCGAAGAAATCGTTCGCCGCGTTCCGCGACGACCCGGCCTGGGTCGCGGCACGCAAAGCCTCCGAAGAGAAAGCCGGCGGCTCGCTGACGATCAAAGACGGCGTGAAATCGCTGATGCTGAAGGCGACGGATTACTCGCCGACGAAGTAAAGCCTGACGGGCCAGATAAAGGGGACACAAATCAATGTGTTCAGAACGATATATCAAATAGTTCTGACCCTTTTTCTTCTCCAGCCAATTGCCATACAACTTCATTTATAGAGACGTTTTCATTACAATGACAATGCAAACGCTTAAGATCGTCACCCTTGCATTTAGTTTTATTAGCTTTATCGCGTGCTTTATTTATGCGAACTTGGCAATTGGCAATAGAAAGTATGACAATTATCCGCACCCGTATGATTATCGAAGCCTATTGACCGATCCTGCAAGTTTAAATGAATTGGGAATGAAGTACCGCAAGTATTACTTGTATACACTGTCGTCTTTTATTCTATCCTTGGTTGGCGGTATACTACTTTTTAATTATCTTGAATAACTGTAGTGCTTGGTCGTTATTAGGGAATAAAAGAGGGCAGAACGATATATCAATGGTTCTGAACCTTTTCTTCTCACGACATCGTACGCACGATGTGTTCATAATCCACTGGTGTCATGAAGTATTGCTGAATTACAAAAGAATCACATACAAAACATATGTAAATAATGAAATTTGCAATACTACCATAATTATTGCGCGATAACGCGTTGATATTGAATGCTTGTCATCACGTCCAAGTAATTGCTCTTTTGAGTATGAATGAACAACTACATATGTGACGATTAATGAAAATATCGCGTAAAATGATAATGCTACTACAGGTAATTGCAAAATGAGGGAATCCCAAGCCAAGAACAAAATGTTCCAGAAAATAAGTTCAGGCACTAGATTAATCAGACTCATGCGAGCCCTGCGTCTCGCGTTAACAATGTTTTCTGGAGATATCCCGTCGTTCATCGATGTTTTCCTTTTACGTAGCGCATGATGTCATCCCAGCGTGCTATCCCTTTTGCGATAGAATACGCAGATGCCAAACCTACCCACTCACCGTAGTTATTTTCATAGTATCGAATGGACTGAATGGGTAGCGTAGGTGGTATCAATTTCCACGTCCCCCACTGCGGATAAAAGGGTTCAGAACGATATATCGAATAGTTCTGACCCTTGTCTTCTCACGGCACCTAAACCAGGGCTGAAGCCTTTGGCGACACACCGTCGTCCCTGACGGGACCAGATGTGCTCGCGCGTATTGCGTGCGTCGACATCTCAACTCTTTGCCTTACTCCGCCTTCCCCACGATCGGTGTGTCCGCCGTCTTGCCGAAGCCGACGTTTTGTTTGGCTTCCAGCTTCAAGCCCTCCGGCGTGCGCGTGAAGGTCAGCGTGGCGGTGAACGGCGTTTCGACGAAGCAGAGTTGCGCGACGAAGGTCTTCTCGTCGGTCCATGCGCCGCACGCGGCGATCGGTTGCTCGGCGAGCGCGCCCCAAGCCAGGCGATCGTGTTTCCATTCCCCGATCGGGCAAGCAATCTTCCGCTCGACGCCGGCGATGCGGGCGACCAACGTCGTCGATTTGCCGTCGTCGCCGTGTTCGAAGCGGACGCTCTCCAGCTTGCGATCGTTGTCGTCGAACTTGTAGGTCTTGCCGAACTCGCCTTTCGCGTCGCCGGGTGTCGGAGTCTTTAAAACAAGGCTTTTTTGCAATTTCGTCCACGCGAATTGATCGACGTCCGACGCCTTCGGCAGCGGGTCTTTCTCGAACGCGGGCAGCAATTTGTCCCACACGACGTTCAGCACGGATTGCATGTCCGGAATGCCGCTGGTCATGACCAGCACCGCGTCTTGCTCGGGCAAGACGACGCAATACTGCCCGAACGCGCCGTCGCCGCGATACGCGCCGTGGCGACACCGCCAAAACTGATAGCCGTACCCTTGGTCCCAATCGCTTTTAGGACTGCTACCGTTCGACGTCTGCCGCGCGGTGGCCGCGTCGACCCAGTCGGACGGCACGAGCTGCTTACCGTGCCACTTGCCGCGTTGCAGATAGAGTTGCCCGAACTTGGCGATGTCTTCGGTCCGCAGATTCAGCCCGTAACCGCCGGTCGTGACCCCTTCGGGGCTGATCTCCCACTTCGGTTCTTTGATGTTCAACGGTTCGAACAATTTCGACAGCAGATAATCGCGCGTCGTTTGGCCGGTGACCTTTTGCACGATCGCCGACTGCATGTACGTGGCCGACGTGTTGTACAGAAAATGCGTCCCCGGTTTGAACGGGACCGGCTGCGCCAGAAACGTCTTCGTCCAACTTGCGTCCAACGGCCGCGCCGGTTCGATTTGGTGGCCGGTCGACATCCGCAATAGGTCGCTGACGCGCATCGACTTGAGATTCGCGCTCGGCTCGCTCGGCGCGGCGTCAGGGAAGAATTTGAGCACCTCGTCGTCGACGCTCAACTTGCCGTCGGCGATCGCCAGCCCCACGGCGGTCGACGTGAAACTCTTGCTGAGCGAATAGAGTTGATGCGTCGTATCGGCGTCGTAGGGGGTCCACCACGCTTCGGCGATGACGTGGCCATGACGGAGCAGCATGACGCTGTGCAGCGAGTCGGTTGGCGAGCGAAATTTGATCTCGTCGAGCGCGACGACGAATTTCGACAGCGCCAATGTCGAGACGCCCTGGCTTTCGGGCGTCGCCCGCGGCAGATCGCCGGCGCGGAGCGTCCCGGGGAAACACAACACGACCGCGCAAATCCAAACCGCCCAACGCCCCGGCGACGACGAATGCGACACGCGACGACTCCCACGAAAAAAATGCCGGCGGCGGCCGAAACGCCGCCCGACGAACTGCGATCTCCCCGATCGAACGCCGTTAAGATACGCGATCGAGACGGTCGGTCGCAAGATTTTTAGAATCGTTGCCGGTATCCTCTTGACCAAAATACTGTTATTATGTATACTCTTTATTCATGGGAATTCCCGAGCGGGGGACGTGAGTCCCCTGAGATACCGTTAACTACGGCTGTTCGCAGTAACTCAGGGGACTTACGTCCCCCGCTCGGAGAAAAACAAAACGCAAAAAACAGTTGATCGAAACGATCGTAACGCTCGCGAAGTGAAAATGAGGCGTTTGGCGAGATCCGTCCGAACCGCAGGCCGACACCGGCGACGCCATAGGCAAAAAAATCATGAAATCACTCGTGCTCGTTTCGTGCGCAACGCTCGTAACGCTCGCAGAGTCAAACTGGGGAATTTCCGCATGACGAGATGAACCACAAAAAACGCGCGATTCGCAATCACACGATGATCGTAACGCTCGTTTCGCTCGTAACGCTCGCAGAGTGAAGATGGGGCGTTTTCGGCGAGTCCGCGCGAGCTCTGCGACTCAACAAAAAAACTGGCGACACACGTGATCGCAACGCTCGTAACGATCGTTTCGCTCGCGCAGTGAAACTGGAGAACGTGTCGTCGGCCGAGCAGCGAGTGCAACCGTCACCGCGGTTGGACTATGATGGATCGTGTCCCCTGATTCGACACGCTCGTTTCGCTCGTAACGCTCGCCGCAGACCGCTCGATGACCACCGCACCGCACCAACCGCCGCACGACGATCGCCCCGCGTTTATGATCGCGCTCGGTTTGCATGCGCCGTACGCGGTCGAGGACGTCCATGCGGCCTACTTGGAAAAAGCCAAAACGGCGCACCCGGATCGCGGCGGCAACGTCGAAGCGTTCACCGCGTTGCAAAACGCGTTCGATCAAGCGCGGCACTATTTGGAATTCCGTTCCGATCGTCGGGGCTGGATCGCCCAGGCGATGGACGCTTATGTACGCGGGCAGGCGTTGCTCGACGAACTGCGGGCCGCCGGCGCCGAAGTCGAAACGGCGGCCGTCGATTGGTTGAAGCACTCGTTCGGCGATTTCGCCCAACTGACCGAGCGGATCGAAACGGTCGGATTGAAAAACGCGCCCGGCCCGCGACGTGGTTCGTTCGATGATCGCGCGAAGCGACGAATTTTCCAAACTGGTTCGCTTGGAGTGTCCCGGTTGCGGCCTGACCGACGCCGACGTCCTGGCGTTCAAGGCGTTCCCGAACCTGCGCCACTTGGACCTGAGCGACAACCCGATCACGAATCACGCGTTGACGATCGTCGAACGGTTGTCCGCGCTCGAAACGCTGAACCTGGACGGAACGCAAACCGGTTGGTGGGCGAAGCGGGGCGTGAACAGCACGCTGGAACGCCGCCGCGAAGCGAAACCGCTGTTGCCGACGTATTAAGCGCGGGAATGACGCTAAGAGGTCCGTGAAATTGGAAGCCGTGGAAATTTTGGAGGCCGGCGCGAAGCGTACTCGCGCTGCTTCCTGAACGCTCGGCCTGGAAAGAACGTTTCCTCGATCCGGTTACGACTTCGCCGGCCGATCGTCGTCGCCTGATACGGCCTCGTACCCAACACAGCGTACGACCGGTTGCGGCGGGTACTTGGCGAACGCCGGATCGCTTAACGATTTTCGACAGAGCAAAAACCGCGAGCCTTTGCCGCTGACGACCGGTTTCACCCAGCGGCAAGCCGCGCAGAGCGTCGGCGGTATCGGATTCGCACCGGACATCGACACAAGGAGACCAGTACAACAATCAGAGGGAACATCACATGCCGCACAACATCTTGGATACGGACGATGCGATCCGCAAACTGCTGGCCGGCATCACACGCGTCGCCGTGTTGGGCATCAAGACCGAGGCGCAAGCCGGCCAACCGGCGTTTTACGTGCCGCAGGCGTTGCAAACCGCAGGCCTGACGATCGTGCCGGTTCCGGTCTACTACCCCGACGTGACGACGATCCTCGGCGAGCCCGTCTATCGGACGCTGGCCGAGATCCCGGGCGAGATCGACGTGGTGGACGTGTTCCGCCGACCGTCGGACATCCCCGGCCACTTAGACGACATGTTGAAGAAACGCCCCCGCGCGGTCTGGCTGCAATCCGGGATCCGTCATGCCGAGGTGGCGCGCACGCTGAGCGAGGCGGGTATCCTGGTCGTGCAGGATCGGTGCTTGATGGTGGAGTACGAATTGTGCTTGAGAAAATAATGCTCTCAGTCGGCTTCGACGGAGCGAAATTCGCCTTGGCGTCCCCCAGAGTCGATTCAGCATCGATCGGTCGATCGAGCATGCGACGGCTTATTCACCCTGCATAACGACGTCGTAGGGTGCGTCGTGCCCGGAATCCTTCCAGGTCAACTTGATATCGAGATTGTCGTTGGGACCGTCGACGGTCACTTTTTCCCCGGAGGTTTTATAGTCCGAGTACTTCTGAGGAATCAGCCAATGAACCGTTTTCCCCTTCGCGGTATTCGACGTGACTTCGACCATTAGCGTCCCGGCGGAAACACCGTCGCCGGGAACGCGGCTGGTCATGGTATATCGCCCGTTTTCGTCGATCGTGCCGCCCGAGGGACGTCCCTTTTCCGGAACGAAGCGAATGTTTCCCATTTTCAACGGCTGACCGTCGATCGTGACCGTTCCGGAAACCGGAACTAAGCCTTCCGCGTTTCCACACCCAAGGAAAGCCAAACAACTCAACAGCCCGACAACTTGAGAAATACGAGAGAGCATCGGGAAACCACCGCGACGAAAGTCAAAGATATCGAGGAGAGAAAACGATTCGGACATCGTAGGTTAATACTCGATGGCGACGTTTTCTCCGCCGCTGCGGGTCGCTAGAGCTTGATAAGTCGTCAGATCGATCGAGTCATCCAGGAAGGAAACGTGACCATCCACCCAACCGAAGTGAGCGCCGCCCGAATGGCGACTCTGGAAGGCGGCGTGCGACCCGGTCGCATCGCGCTTCGCCGTCGAGGTTTCGACATTGACGAGATTCACAGCGACGCGCATCGAGTGATTCAAACGCGAGCCTAAATACACGATATTCGCGTCAGCGCCGGTGTGACCGTCGATCGTTTCGCCTGTGCAAAACGTCTTACTGGTACCATCGGAGATTTTCTTTAACGAACAGCCGCGGAAATAAAAGAACAATCCTTTGTTGTTTTGTTTCGTCGTGTCGGAATTATCCAGGACCGTTCCCTCGTTTAACGCATAGCTGCTTACCGCGCAATCGAGATTCGTGGTAAACGTCATCGTTTCCGGACGATTCCCCATTTCCGAGGGACAATTATAAACCGACAAAACGATTTTCAGGGCTTGCGTACGAGTCGCGGTGATCCAATCGGTACCGTTGGTCGCGAAGATTCCTTTCCCTTGATAAATATCCAATTGCTTGTAGAGCGCTGTTTCTTCGACGAAAGGAAGGGTCATCGCGAATGCGCTGGCGCCCGACTGAGAGTAGGTATTCGCGACCGCCGATTTGCAAGGAGTTAACGATGAAGTACTGCCGATGTTGCCGTCGCAACCGATCCGCCCGGGAGGAAGTTCTTTCTTAGAATCGATGTAGTTCAAAAAGCCAAGTTGAATTTGCTTGATGTTGTTTTTGCACCCATTACGACGTGCGGCTTCGCGCGGGCTTGAATCGCCGGTAGCAACAACGCGACGAGAATCCCAATGATGGCGATCACGACCAACAACTCGACCAACGTAAAGCCACGGCGTCGCATACGAATTCCCCCGGTTGAATCCCTAAACGCAGAAGATCGGACGATGCTTTCCCTTGCTCGCCGGAAGACTCGACTCAGCAGTCGTCAAGTCGTGGAAATAGCTCACTCCACTAGTTCCATCACCCTAGTATCGATTCAAACTCCAAAATGTAAAGAATCTAAGCCAGCCCACGACAGCAGATTGCGCATCTCCGCATTGATAACGACATTCCGCCCGAAAAGAATCTCAAATCGTAGGCGATCGTTAAGTGAATTTAGGACTTTGAATGCACGGTGCAAGCTCCGCTCGTTGATCTTCATAGAATTGCAACTTCTTGTCGTGTGACCTAGTTTGAACTCCCCCCACTTCGCCATTTACCGTTTCAATCTCTGGTTATGCGAATTTCCCTCGTCATCATCGCCCTGTGCATACTATCCGCGGCGCGACTCTCGGCCGAAACGCCGTCCACACTCGTCTCGGCAAAACAGCCGAACATCGTCTTCATCTTCTCGGACGATCACGCCTATCAAGCGATCGGCGCGTATAACGATCCGCGTAAATTGCTAGAGACGCCGCATCTGGATCGGATCGCGCGAGGGGATGCGGTTCGATCGCTGCTTGGTGCCGAACTCGATCTGCGGGCCGGTTCGCGCGACCGTGATGACGGGCAAATACAGTCACATGAACGGGTTTTACAACAATAGCAACAGTCGCTTCGACGGCTCGCAGACGACGTTTCCCAAGTTGCTGAAGGCGGCCGGCTACGAAACCGCCATCATCGGCAAGTGGCATCTGGTCAGCGAGCCGACCGGCTTCGATCACTGGGAAATCTTGCCGGGGCAGGGGATCTACTACAATCCGCCGATCAACATCAACGGCAAGTTGACGAAGCTCGAAGGGTACGTCACCGACCTGATCGCCGACCACAGCATCGAGTGGATGCAAAAGCGCGACAAAACCAAACCGTTCGTGCTGATGTGCCAACACAAAGCGCCGCATCGCGAATGGGCGCCGCCGAGCCGACACTTGGGCCACGACGGCGACCGCGTTTATCCCGAGCCTGAAACGCTGTTCGACGACTACTTGGGTCGCGGAAAGGCGGTCGCCGACCAAGACATGACGCTGGAGAAAACCTTTACGCCGGTCGACGCAAAGTTGCGTGCGCCGGCGAGTTTGAACCCCGAACAACTCAAAGCCTGGAACGCGTATTACGAACCGCGCAACGCGAAATTCTTGGCCGATCAGCCCACCGGCAAAGATCTCGTTCGCTGGCGGTATCAGCGTTACATGCACGACTACCTGGGCTGCGTCAAAGCGGTCGACGACGCCGTCGGGCGCGTGTTGAAGTACCTCGACGACGAAGGTCTGGCCGAGAACACCATCGTCGTCTACGCCAGCGATCAAGGTTTTTACTTGGGCGAACACGGCTGGTTCGACAAGCGTTGGATCTTCGAGGAATCGCTGCGCACGCCGCTGTTAATGCGTTGGCCGGGCCACATCAAAGCGGGCAGCGTCGACACGCATCTGACCAGCGTACTGGACTTCGCGCCGACGTTCTTGGAAGCGGCCGGAGTGCCGGTTCCCGCCGAAATCCAAGGTCGCTCGCTGTTGCCGATCTTCAAAGATCCGCAGGCCGAGTTTCGTAAAAGTTTTTACTATCAATACTTCGAGTACCCCGATCCGCATCATGTCCGCCCGCATTACGGCGTGGTGACGGATCGCTACAAATTGGTTCGCTTCGATCGGCCCGACGTCGATTATTGGGAACTGTACGACCGCGAGAAGGATCCGCACGAATTGAAAAGCGTCTACGACGACCCTACGTACGAGAAGACGATCGTCGAATTGAAAGACGAGTTGGCGAAGTTGCGCAAAGAGCTCAAAGTGCCGGCCGACATTCCCCCCGAAGCGTTCGGCGGCGCCGCCGCGCGAACGCGAAAAACAAAAAGGCGGCGCAGAACGCGCCGCCGGCGAAAACGAATTGACGACGCGCGGTTTACGCCGCGACGGCGACCATCGTATGGGCGTAATGCCGATTGATCAGATCGTTTTGCAACCACAGCACTTTGTTGAACGCCCGCAGCGTGCGAACTTCGGTCTCGCGGGGCAAATTCAACGACAAGATCGTCGCGTTCAACGCGTCGGCCACGAAACCCAGGAGCGCGTTCATCTGAACGAGCGGAACATCGAGATTTTGGCGCCGGCCTTCGGCGTATGCATTTTCCCGACCATGTCCAGATACTTCATCATCGATGCGTCATACGGACGTGTGACAAGCGCGACCAAGTAGCGACCAAGATGTTGCTTGCGGAACGCGATCACGTCGGAGTCGAGTTCCAACGTTTCGAGACTCGACGCGACGGTGCCTTCATAGCCCGACTGACGGGGCAGAAAATGCCGTTTCGTGGCGTCGTACTCGAACAGCTTGACATAGACCGCGTCGACCAACGCCGGAACGACCGGGGCCAAGACCACGGCTGCGGCGTGAACGGCCGCGACGTCGTCGGAGCCGATGCCGATGAACTCTTGCAGGTAGTCGACACGGTAGGCCAAATCGGTTTCCAGACGAGTTTCATCGATGTGACGCATGGCGATTTCCTCGATTATCGCAGAGGGTGTCTTTGACGCGGGTTGGGTCCGCAACCTAAACTAGACCTACACATCCAGTTTCAACGGATCATATCCGGCAATTTCTGGATGTCAACATCCAATTTAATTTCACGCTGGATAACGTGTGTTTTCTCAATCCGTCGAATATGCATTGCGGGCCATGGTCCATTTGGCGATGTCCGCCCCGAAAGCCCAGACGACGGACGAAATCGCCGCCGCCACGTTGGTTCCTCGGGCGTATTTGTCAAAGGTCCTGCAAAACCTGGCTCGGGCGGAAATCGTGCGATCTCGTCGCGGCATCGGCGGCGGAATGACACTCGCCGAGCCAGCCGAGACGCTCACGATCCTGCAGGTCGTCGACGCCGTCGAACCGATCCAGCGGATCAAGACCTGCCCCTTGGGTCTGGATGCGCACGGCGAGCATCTCTGCCCGCTGCATCGGCGCATGGACGACGCGCTCAAGATGGTCGAAGACGCGTTCCGCAAAACGACGTTGGCAGAAGTGCTGGCCGAACCGACGCGCAGTATCCCGTTATGCAACTTCCCCTGCGTGACGCCCGCGAAGGAACCGCTTCCTTAGTGAGCGTAACGAATCCGGGATCAGTCGCCCGGGGCGTACACGCTGCGTCCGCCGTCGACCGGCAAGCATGCGCCGGTCACGAAATCGTTTTCAAGGAAGTGGGCCACGGCCAACGCGACGTTCCGCGGATTACCTTCGCGCTTAACCAACGTCGCGTCGATCGCGGCCCGTCGCTCGGCCTCCGGCAAGTCCGGCGGCAGCATCACCGGGCCGGGCAAAACGCAATTCACGCGCACACGCGGATTGCGCGTTCCCAACTCGACCGCCATCGCGCGAGTCAACGCGGTAACGCCCCCTTTGGACGGAAAATACGCGCTGTAATCCAAGTACGGCCGGATTTCGGCCCAATCGCCGATGTTGACGATCGCGCCTCCGGACGCCTGAGCGATCATTTCCAATCCGACCGCGCGACACATCAAAAACGTCCCCAGCGTGTTCGTGTCGAAGTGTTCGCGGACGTCGGCGGCGGTCGTTTGCTCCAATGGAATTTTTTTCCAGATCGCCGCCGCGTTGACCAATCCGTCGATTCGACCGAAATCTCGTTTCACGTGCGCGACCAGTTCCAGAACATCTTGCTCCTTCGCCAGATCGGCGGGATACGCACGAGCGACGATGCCTTGGAGCGCGAACGCGGCGGCGGCTTCCTCCGCGTCCGCGCACGACGTGCGATAGTGCAGGGCGAGCGCATAGCCGCGCCCGGCCAAATCCTCGGCGATGGCGCGGCCGACGCGTTGTTTGCCGGACCCGGTAATCAATGCGACGCGCATAAGGAGTCTTACGGAAGGACGGTGCCGAGAATGCCGTCATAGTATAATCGCGATCCTCATTGCGCTTCGACACCTTTGACTTGCACGAACATGACGCACGCTCCGCACATGCGCCTGACCGGCGCCGAACTCTATTTTCTGCCGGTCACGACGCGCGTCCCGCTGAAATTCGGCGGTGAAACGCTGACGGCGGTCAGCGTCGCGCGCGTCAAGCTGAACGTCCGCGACGACGCGGGCAGAACCGCGATCGGTTGGGGGGAATCCCCGCTCAGCGTCCAGTGGGGCTGGCCGTCCAACGCATCATACGCCGCGCGGCACGACGCGATGACGCGGTTTTGCCGCGTTTTGGGCGAGGCGTTGCTCGCCGCGAACTTGTCGGGTCACGCACTAGAGATCGGTTCTGACTTTCAGGAACGTGTCTTGCCGGGCCTACTTAGCCGGACTAACTCGACGCGACCTGAAACGCTTTCCGGACCCGAAGGGGAAATGCCGTTGTTGGCGGCGTTGCTCTGCCTTGCTCCGTGGGATTCGGCGTTGCATGACGCTTACGGTCGCTTGGTCGAACGCGACGTCTACGAGACCTACGGCCCTGAATTTCTCTCACGTGATTTGTCCGCCTATCTCGCTCCGGCCATAGACACCGCGATTCGATTCGCAGGGCGTTATCCGCGAGACTATTTCGTTCCGAAACCGCCGCGACAACTCCGGGCGTGGCACTTGGTCGGGGGACTTGATCCGCTCGATCGCGACGACTTGCGCGGCGACGAACCGAATGACGGTTATCCGGTGCTGCTCTCGGAATGGATCGAGCGCGACGGGCTGGCCTGCTTGAAAATCAAACTTCGCGGCAACGACGCCGCTTGGGATTACGATCGCATCGTCCACGTCGGCCGGATCGCCGTCGCGCACGGCGTCGAGTGGCTGACGACCGATTTCAATTGCACCGTCCTCGAACCGTCGTACGTCGATGTGATCCTCGATCGATTACGAGACGAACATCCACGACTGTACGGTATGTTGCTCTACGTCGAGCAGCCGTTTCCCTACGAACTGGACGAGCATCCGCTCGACGTCCATTCGACCGCCGCGCGGAAGCCGTTGTTTCTGGATGAAAGCGCCCACGATTGGCGACACGTCCGTCGCGGGCGCGAGCTGGGCTGGAACGGCGTCGCGCTCAAAACGTGCAAGACGCAAACCGGCGCGCTGTTGGCCATGTGCTGGGCCAAGGCGCACGGTATGTCGCTGATGGTGCAAGACCTGACGAATCCGATGTTGGCACAGATTCCGCATGTCCGACTCGCCGCACACGCCGGAACGATCATGGGCGTCGAAACCAACGCCATGCAGTTCTACCCGGCCGCGTCGGACATTGAAGCGAGGATCCATCCCGGACTTTACCGCCGCAGCGCTGGACGCATCGACTTGGGAACGCTCGCCGGGCCGGGCTTCGGCTACCGCGAAGCCGAAATCGCCCGCGAGCTGCCGTCGCCGGACTGGGTTTCGTGATCGGGATGTTCATCCAAGTCGCACTTCGCTCACGTGTGTTCGTACTTGATTTCCAGCGGATGATCGACCATTCTCATTCGACCCATCGCGTCTTCAACATTGCTCCCTCGCGTCCGTCGCCCGCACTATGTCGCACGAACCGTTCAAATCGAACGAAGAGTTGCCCGCTCCGGGAACGCCGTTGTGGCGACGGATCGACTTGTGGGGGCTGATCGCCGGACCGTTGTTCTTGGTGCTTTGGTTGACGCTGAAACCCGGCGTATGGGAAAGTCCGGCCGATCGCTTGCTGGGTGTTTGGATTTTGACCGTCCTCTGGTGGATCACCGAGCCCATTCCCATCTCGGTAACCGGGCTGTTCGCCATCTGCTTGGCGTTACTGCTGGGCATCCCCGAGCAAGTCGCCGACCAGGCCGGACGCGACATCGCGAAAATCAATTTCACCAAAGAAACGCTCGCTCCGTTCGCCGATCCGTCGGTCTATTTCTTGATGGGCGGGATGTTTCTCGGCTTAGCCATGAGCCGACACGGCCTCGATCGCCGCTTCGCGCTCGGCGTCCTCTGCACCGGGCATGGGAAGTTCTCCCGGCCGCGTGTTATTGGCGATCGGCGCGGCCGTGGCGTCGATTTCGATGTTCATCTCGAACACGGCGGCCACGGCGATCGTCTTTCCGATCGCGTTGCGCGTCTTGGCGTTGCTCGACGAAGGACGCGGTAAATCTGGCACGAAATCGAACGTATCGCGCTCCCACTTCGGTACGGCCGTACTGTTAATGACGGCCTATGCGTCCAGCGTCGGCGGCATCGCCACGCCGATCGGCACGACCACCAACGTCGTCGCACGGGCGATGTTTAAACAAGCCGATTACTTCGGTAAAACGGCCAACTTTTTCCATTGGTCCGTCCTCGGCATTCCGATGGCGTTCACGCTGTTCATCCTGTTGTACTTGGGTTTGCGCTGGTACGGTCGCCGCGCGGAATTGGACTTGGCGTCGCTACGCAACAGCTTGTTGCGGATGCGCGCCGACCTTGGTCCATGGAACCAAGGTGAGATCAACACCGCCGTCGTCTTTGGACTGGCGATTCTCTGTTGGACGGTGCCGGGCTGTGTGACACTATTCGACGAAAACATCGGCACGATCATGTCGGATTATGTTCCAGAAGAAATCGTCGCGATCCTGATTCCCGTCGCTCTCTTTTTATTGCCCTCCGGTAAGCACGCGGGGGAAGGGACGTTGCGCGGTAACGATCTTTCGGATATCGACTGGGGAGCGCTGGTCGTTTTCGGCGCAGGGCTTTCACTGGGGGCGCTGGTCCGCAGCAGCGGATTAGCCGATCAGTGGGCCGGCATGTTGCAAACGTATTGGCCCGATGCCACTCCGTTCGTGGTGATCGGCTTCGCCGCGTTCGCCGGCATCTTTTTGAGCGAATTCAGCAGCAACACGGCCGCCGCACAAATTCTCATCCCGGTCATCTGGCCGATCTGCGTAAAACTCGGCGTCGATCCGCTCGGTCCGATGATGGCTGTCACATTTGCCGCCAGTTTCGGCTCGGCATTGCCGGTGTCGACCCCGCCGAACACGTTGGTTTACAGCTCGGGAAAAATCCCGCTGCGGCGCATGGCCGTCGTGGGGATTGGGTTCGAATATCCTTTGTTGGTTGGTCGTTTGGTTCGGCGTGTTTGTGGCCGTCGAGTACGGTTGGAAACCGTGGCTGAATTGATCGCTTTCCCACGCCGAAAACGCGGAAATGTTCCACGAATTTTCCGTTTTTTCTGAATAACTTCAAAAACCGAGCGATCATCTACGTCTTAGAGCGTGGGGAAGAGTGTTCGAGCCGCCTGCCAGTCCCGTGCGATCCGACCGTCGTCAGCCCGTTTGACGTCCGCCGTCGGTCAAACCGCACCCCGCCGTGATCGCAATTCCTTCAGCCGTTACGGCTTACGGAATGATCTTCGGAACGAGTCTCGCGAAAAGGATCCTAGCCATGACCCGGTTTCCGTGCCTGAATCAACATTCGTGGATCGCCGCGGTTCGCGTGACCGCCATCACGGCGATGGTCGTTTCGTCGGCCTGCCTCTCCGCGCCGGCCGCCGAAACGCCCTCGATCGCCCAACGGTTCGCCCCGCCCAAGGACGCTGACCAAGCGGCCAAAACCGAGTCCCTGCCGGACGAATCGCCCGATTTCCGCCGCCATGTCTTGCCGCTGATGGGCCGGGTCGGCTGTAACGGCCGGGCATGTCACGGTTCGTTTCAAGGGCAGGGGGGCTTCCGACTCTCGCTCTTCGGTTATGACTTCAAAAACGATCACGACGCGCTCGGCGGGATTCAAACCACGCTCGACGGTAAACCGATCCCGGGCAAAGCCGGCAAAGTCGATCCGCGTTACAACACCGCCAAACCGGCCGACAGTTTGATTCTGACCAAGCCGACGTTGATCGAAGATCACGAAGGCGGCAAACGATTTGAAATCGGCTCTTGGGAATACCGCGTTTTGCGCAAGTGGATCGTCGACGGCGCGAAGGGCCTGCCCGAGACTTCGGCCGAGTTCGCTTCGCTGGACGTCGAACCGAAGGAAATCGTGTTCAAGAAGCCGGGCGAGACGGTTCAACTGCGCGTGATCGCCAAGTGGCAGGACGGCACGTCCGAAGACGTGACCGCCATCAGCCGTTTCCGCACGAACGACGAATCGATCGCCAAGATCGACGAAAACGGCAAGGTCGTTTGCTTGAACAAAGGCGACACGCACGTCGTGGCGTTCTACGACAACGGCGTCGCGCCGGTCCCCACGATGTTGCCGGTCTCGGACTTGGTCGACGCCAAATATCCGGCCGTCGCCACGCCGACCAAGATCGACCAGTTGGTCGTCACCAAATTGCGTAAGGTGGGCATCGTCCCGTCGGGCCGCTCGGACGACGCCGAGTTTCTCCGCCGCGTGCGTCTCGACCTCACCGGCACGCTTCCGACGCCCGCCGAAATCGAGGCGTTCCTAGCCGACACCGCCCAGGACAAACGGACCAAGAAAGTCGATCAACTGCTGGAAACGCCCGAATACGCCGCGTGGTGGACGACCCGTCTCAGCGACCTGACCGGGAATAATCCGCGCCAGTTCAACGCCGGGCAATACCTGAAGAACCTGCCAGCGCTCTGGTCGCGTCAATGGTATGGCTGGATGTACGAACGCGTGAAGTCCAACAAGCCGTACGACGAAATCGTGGCCGGACTGTTGGTCGCCGATTCAATGGAAGACGGTCAATCGTACGAGGACTACAACAAACAACTGAACGCCGAAGCCCGCGCCGGCGACGCCGATTCGTTCGTCTCGCGCCACACGATGCCGCACTATTGGGCGCGACGGAACTTCCGCACACCCGAAGAAAAAGTCATGGGCTTCTGCTACACGTTCATGGGCATTCAGATTCAATGTGCGCAATGCCACAAGCATCCGTTCGATCAATGGACGAAAAGCGACTTTGATAAGTTCAAACCGATGTTCGATCGCACGACGACCGGACTGACGCCGGAGGATCGCAAGAAACGCGAAGAGCTTGTGAAAGCGTTGGGGACGACCACGGATCCCAAAACGCAACCGAACGAATACCGCAAAGAGCTTGAGAAGTTGGTTCGTGAAGGGAAAGACTATCCGATCGAAACGGTCGTCTTTACCCGTGCTCCGGCGAAGATCGATCCCAAAGCGGCCGAGAAAGCCGAAATGCGGGCCGAGAAAAATCCCAAGGCTGCCCAAAACGCCAAACGCCAAGTCCCCGTCGCCAAACCGGTGATGGCCAAAATCCTGGGCGGCGAAGAGGTCAACACGACCGTTCTCGACGACCCGCGCGAAACGTTGATGACTTGGCTCCGCACCGAACCGAATCGGTTCCTCGCCCGGGCATTCGTTAACCGCGTGTGGGCGAACTACTTCAACGTTGGGATCATTCACCCGACGGACGACGCCAACTTGGCCAATCCGCCGAGCAACGAAGCGTTGCTGAAATACCTGACCGACGGTTTCGTCGAACACAAGTACGACATGAAGTGGTTGCATCGCGAAATCTGCGCCAGCGACACGTATCAACGGACCTGGAAACCGAACGACACGAACGCGCTCGACACTCGTAACTTCAGCCGCAGTATTCCGCGTCGCATCCCGGCCGAAGTCGCCTACGACGCGCTCACGATGGCGACCGCGGGCAAGACCGAACTCGACAAGATGAACGCCGACCCGAAGGAACGCGCCATCGGCATCGCCGGTACCCTGTCGCAAGGCAACGGCAACTTAAACTATCCGCTGGTCGTCTTCGGCAAACCCGAACGGGCGGTGAATTGCGACTGCGAACGCTCGAACGAACCGAGCTTGTTGCAGTGCGTCTTCACGCAAAACGACGGCCAGTTGTTGAGCCAACTCGATCGCAACACCGGTTGGTTGAAGCAACTCGATCAAGAATGGAAAGGCGTTGCCCGCGATGCGGAAAAGGTCGAGCAAACGAAAAAGAGCGCGGATCGGGAAGATCGCAAGAATCTGATCGCGATGCTCGAGAATCGCATCGTGAAGGCCAAGAAAAACCCGGATCGCAAAGACGATGTCCCGCAATTGGAACGTAAGCTGGCCGAGCTTAAGGCCGAAAAAGCGGCCGGCGAAGCAAAGCCGTCGCCGGACTCGACGTCCGCGAAACCTGCGGCTCCGAAGGTCGATCCGGACGCCTTGATCAACGAAGCGTATCTCCGCACGCTCAGTAGGAAGCCCCTGGCCGACGAACTAACTCGCGCCAAACAATACATGACCGACGCGGCCACGCCGGCGGCCGGTCTCCGCGACGTCCTCTGGGCGCTCGTGAACACCAAAGAATTCATCGTCAATCACTAACTGAGCGCGTCGCGCACGGCCCACGCATCCCGACCGTTCTTTTTCCATCCTGGTAGAGGATCACGATCATGTCGACCACACGAACCTGCGACGGAACGCTGCGCCGCGACTTTTTGAAAGTCGGCGCGCTGACCGGTTTGGGACTGACGCTGCCCGGCTACCTCAACCTGGCTCGCGCCGGGATGTTGAATCCGGCCGGCAAGGCCAAGGCCGCGATCTTCGTCAATCTCGGCGGCGGTCCGACCCACATGGATACGTTCGATTCGAAGCCGGACGCTCCGGCCGAGTATCGCGGCGAATTCAATCCGATCAAGACCAACGTCCCGGGGATGGAGATCAGCGAGCATCTGCCCAAGTTGGCGAAGTGCGCGGATAAGTACGTCATTCTCCGCGGCGTCAGCCACACGTTGGCCGCGCATGAGTTCGGCACGCTGTATATGAACACCGGCAACCGGCCGATCCCGTCGCTGCAATTCCCCGGCTACGGCGCCGTGGCCAGCAAGGAATTGCAAGCCCCGACCGATCTCCCCAGTTTCGTCGCCGTTCCCAACACGCCGCAAAAATCCGGCTACCTGGGCGTGCAATACGCGCCGCTCTCGACCAACACGTCGCCTGCGCCCGGCAAACCGTTCTCGGTTCGCGGCATTTCGCTCTCGGGCGGTCTGACCGTGGCCGAAGTCGAGAAACGTCGCAACTTGCTGAAGGATCTCGATCACACGTTC
This sequence comes from Pirellulales bacterium, assembly GCA_049840575.1. Lineage (GTDB taxonomy): Bacteria > Planctomycetota > Planctomycetia > Pirellulales > JALHPA01 > JANRLT01. The sequence goes on along the minus strand of JASGKV010000029.1, from coordinate 27,098 downwards.
GCCGGCTTCGAGAAGAACGAAGACCTGGTGAAAGGTCTCGACACGTTCGGCGAACAAGCGCACAACATCATCAGCTCGAAGAGCGCCCGCGACGCGTTCGATATTCGAAAGAGAATCCTGCCGTCGCGGCGGGCTTCGGCAATCACGCTTTCGGCCAAAGCTGTTTGTTGGCCACGCGGCTGGTCGGTGCCGGAGTGAAATTCGTCTCCCTCAGCCTCGGCGGATGGGACACGCATAACGACAACTTCAACCAACTGAAGAACGGCAAGTCGGCCGTCCTCGACGACGGGCTGTCGGCGTTGTTCACCGCGTTGGCCGAACGGGGCTTGCTCGAATCGACCGCCGTCATGGTCACCGGCGAATTCGGCCGCACGCCGAAGATCAACGTTCGCGCCGGCCGCGATCACTGGGCCCGCGCGATGTTCGTCCTGATGGCGGGCGGCGGCATGCGCGGCGGCCAAGTCATCGGCGCCAGCGACGACAAGGGGATGGGCCCGGCCAACGACGCCATCACGCCCGATATGGTCGGCGCGTCGTTCTATCATGCCCTGGGGATCGACTACACGAAGGAATACAAGACTCCGACCGGACGTCCCGTGATGATCGTCCGCGACGGCAGCGTGATTCCGGGGCTGTTCGGGTAACCCCCCGAACCGGTGATCGGACCTACGAAGCGTTCAACCCAACAAAACGTCCGGCAAGGTGGGGGCCTGGCCGGACGTTTTTGTTTTTTTCAAGAGACTACACATTCTTGATCGACGCGTCTGTCAGATCCGGATGTGCAACGGGTTTACTTGCCGGACGCCGCTTTCCGTGTTTCCTTGAGTTTTTCGATCGCGAGCTGTGCGTAATCGGAAACGAAATCCTCCTCATCCTTCGTGAACGGCGTCAACAACTCGAGCGCGTCCGGCGGCGCGATGTCCGCGATTCCAAGAATCGAATTTTCTCGCACGACGCTCGATTTGTGTTTCAGACCTTGCTTGAATGCAGGCAGCATCCGATCGAGAAACTTGCCGTCTTGCGTCGTCTGCAGAACATACTCGGAGGCGAAATTCGCCGCGCGGTTCGTCTCGCCGTCTCCCGACTTCGCCATGGCGCTCAGTAATCGTTCCAGTCCCGGCTCTGCTCGCTGCGTCACGGCGGATAAGGCATAAGCGGCCGACATTCGTATTTCGACATCTTCGTCCTCCAGACGTTTTCCAGTTCGGGTACGGCGGCCTACGCAGCCGGACCGATTTTTCCGAACGCCAACGCCACGGCGACGGCGAGCGGTCTTTCTCCCCACGCATCCGGAGCATACGCGAATTGATGCCTCTCGTTGCCGGAGAAGACTTGGGTCAGATCCGGAACGGCTTCGCGCGCGTCCGCGCCCTTGCGGCCTAAGCACGCGACGGCGCCTCCCCGCACTTGGGGCGAGGCGTCACGCAACGCCAGCTTTAACGCCGACACGGCTTTGGCGTTATCCGTTGCGGCCGAAGTCAATGCCTCTAACGCGTAAAATCGAACACGTATACGGTCGTCCCGGCACATCCGTAACAACTCCGGAGTCGCCTTGTCGGCTTTGCACCCCAGCGTTTCCAGCACCTTCAATCCGCGTATCGTCGCCTGTTCCGAGGCTTTTTCGTTGAGAAGCTTGATAAGTGGATCGACCGCCGCGGGGAATGCGCCGCTTCTGAGCGCGTCGCACGCACGCTCCCCCAGACGTTCGTCGCCGAGCAAAGAAACGAGCAACTCGATCGCCGATGGATCGAGCGTCTTTTGCTTGCCCATCCATTGGATCGCCGGGACGGGCGCCACGGCGTGCCGCTGCGAGCTTCCTGCATGATCCAGGCGAATTCCGTTTGGTCTTCGGCGTAGACCGGAATCGAGCCGATCGATGCTAAAAGCAAAATCGCAATCCGGCCGAACGATTTCCAAGAACGATGAGCGTGCGGCATCGTCGACCTCCGAACACAAGTCTTCCCGCGTGTTTTACCCCAGCCGACGAATCACTTACCAACCCGCTCCCTTGGTGGTCGTCTGAATCCGTCCGAGATACATATCGGCCGTGATATAAAGCATGCTGCCGTCGTTCCCCCAGCCGACGTTGGAGGTCGCTTCGCCGGTTTCGATCGATCCCAGATGCTTGCCGCCGGCCGAAAAGACATGCACGCCGCCCGGGCCGGTCGCGAAGACGTTTCCGGCCACATCGACCTTCAATCCGTCGGGGAGGCCTTTCTTCTTCGCCGCGAACCAGGGGGTCGTATCGAAAAACACGCGGCCGGTCCCCAACGTGCCGTCGGCTTTCACGTCGTAGACCATGATGATCGGCGCCTTGGGATCGCTCTGGGCCACGTACAGCGATTTTTCGTCGGGCGAGAACGCGATACCGTTGGGGCGCGTCATCCGGTCGGTCAGCAGCGTCACCTTGCCGTCGGTTCCCAAGCGATAGACGCCGCAATGCTCCAACTCGCGCGCCGGATCTTCCCAGTTCTTTTCCAGCCCGTACGGCGGATCGGTGAAATACAAATCGCCGTTCGATTTGTAGCACGCGTCGTTCGGGCTGTTCAATCGCTTACCGTCGTATTTGTCGACCAAGATCGTGCGCTTACCGTCTTTTTCGATGCGTGAAATACAGCGATTGCCGTGTTCGCAGGTGACGATGCGCCCCTCTTTGTCCAACAGCAAACCGTTCGTGCCGGGTTCGCCGCCGCGGACGACGCCTTTCAAATCGCTGGCCGGTTCGAGAAACGTTTTCACTGCGCCGTCGGCCGACCACTTGAGGATGCGGTTCGGGGGGATGTCGGAGAAGAGCAGGGCGTTCTCGGATTTCAGCCAGAGCGGGCCTTCCGTCCAATCAAAGCCCTCGGCCAACTTTTCGAGCTTCGCTCCTTCGGGAATCAACTTGTCGAACGCAGGATCGACGCGTTGAATCGTCCCGAACGTCGGAAACGCTTTGGCGGGTTGCGACTCTTGCGCAGCGGCTTTGGTTTGGGCATGAGCGACATCGTCAGTCCACAGACGATGTCCGCCGAACCCAAGACATGCCGCCACCACCGCCGCGCAGCGCCGCATCCCAAACTCGGAAACCGTGGCATCAGATCCCCCGATAGCAAAGACCGCGCAAGGCGAATTGGACCGAACCGGCGTCGACGCCCCCGCGCCGATCGCAAGACCTGTTTTGTAAACCCGCACCGGATGCGAAACAAGTCCCGGCGACGGAACCGACCGAGCCGCTCGAATCGCGTCTTGACAAACAGTCTTAAATGAGTATACTTATGATTACATTATCCGTGATATGCGACGGCTTACCGCCGAATCGACGCAGTCTCCAGGCTCCATAAGAAAAAAATCACGGCGCGGACGCGATCGTAACGCTCGTTTCGCTCGTAACGATCGCAAAGTGAAACTGGATAAGCCGATTTCGAGGCCCCCCTGTCGACGCGTCGCCCCTGGGGTTTTCACGCCTTTTCGACTAGAATGCCTGATTACCCATTTTCCCGAGCGCGCGTATGTCTAAGAAGTTCAAATCCAATCCTCCTCGCCCACGTGGCGCCGATCCGGTCGAAAAACCCGATCTCGACGCGGGCAACATGATCCGCCTGCAAAAAGTCCTAGCGTCGGCCGGCCACGGCAGTCGACGGGCCTGCGAGGAATTGATCAGCGAAGGTCGCGTCGAAGTCGATGGCAAGACCTGCACGCAACTTGGTACGCGCGTCGATCCCAGCGCTCAGGAAATCCGCGTCGACGGCGAAGCCCTGGCCAAACCCAAGCTGCGCTACTTCGTGGTCAACAAGCCGCTGGGCGTCCTCTCGACCAACAGCGATCCGGCCGGTCGCGAACGCGTGATCGACCTGATTCGCAGCGACGCGCGTTTGTTTCCAATCGGCCGTCTGGATAAGTCCAGCGAAGGGCTGATCATCGTCACCAACGACGGCGAGTTGGCCAATCTGTTGGCTCACCCGCGCTACGGCGTCGAGAAAACGTATCTGGCGTTGGTCGCCGGCGAACCGTCGCCCGACGTACTCAAGCAATTGGCCGAAGGGGTTCACTTGGCCGAAGGTTGGGCGAAGGCGAAACAGGTTCGCATCCGTGCGCAAGCAACACAGCACGCTGTTAGAAATCGTCTTGGACGAAGGTCGTAATCGCGAAGTCCGCCGACTGCTGGCTCGCGTCGGTCACAAGGTTTTGCGTCTGCAACGCATTTCGCAAGGCGCGCTGAAACTCGGGACGCTCGCTCCGGGCGAGTACCGTCCGATGACGTTGGAAGAGGTCGAAGGGCTGAAGGAAGCGGCTCGCGAGGCGATCGGCAAACCCCGTCCGAAACGTCCGCGTCGTCCGAAACCGGCCGAACTCGAACACGATCAAGACGACGACGTCGTCGACGTGCCGACGGACGACGTCGCCGAGGCGTTGATCGACGACACGGTGCCGTTGTCGACGGACGACGACGTCGAGCAATTCTTCCTGCATGTCGGCAAGGTGATCGGCGACGAAGGGGACGAGGGCGACGACGACTCGTCCGCTAAACGCAAAAAGAAAACGCCCCGTCCGGTCACCGGCCGCACATCGCTGAAACCGCTGATCGACCTGCGCAAGAACAAAGCGAAACCGGTCGCCGAAGACGATGACGAGGAGGCCGACGACGACGATTTCACTTCCGGATTTCCGGTCGCGGACATCGCCGACGACGATGAGTCCGGCGACGAAGATTTCGACGACGACTCGACAGGCGCCGATGATGCGGACGACGAAGAAGCCGAAGTAGCCGTGCCCGACAAGCCTGCCGGACCAAGGCGGAAAATGCTGCCGCCGAAAGCGCAAGAACGCGGCCGATCACCGGCGTTTCATTCGCAAAGAGCCGAAACGCCCCGAATCGACGCCGAGCGACTCGACTTCAGGCGGAGAAGACCGCGCTCCGCGCGGGCGTGGTGAATTTGGTCGCAAAAAGTTCGGCGAAAAGAGTTTCGGCGACAAAAAGTTCGGGGACAAGAAATTTGGTCCGCGGAAATTCGGCGACAAGAAGCCCTACGGCGAGAAAAAGCCGTTCGGTCGTTCGAGCGGTTTCGCCGCCAAGTCCGAAGGCGAAGCGGCCGGCGACGAACGACGCCCTTACGGCAAAAAGCCGTTCGGTGGAAAGAAGTCGTTCGGCAAGCCCTACGGCAAACCGGGCGGCTTCCGGCCGCGCGAAGAAGCCCCCGGCGAGTCCGGCGGCGAGCGTCGGCCGTTCGGCAAGAAACCGTTCGGAGGAAAAAAATCGTTTGGCAAGCCCTACGGTAAGCCTGGTGGGTTCCGACCGCGCGAAGACGCCGCCGCGGGCGAGTTGACCGGCGAGCGACGCTCCTTTGGGAAAAAACCGTTCGGAGGCAAGAAATCCTTCGGCAAGCCCTATGGCAAACCAGGCGGCTTCGCCCGTCGCGACGATCAATCCGGCGAAGGGGGCGAACGTCCCCAACGCGCCTTCGGGGATAAGAAACCGTTCGGCGACAAAAAACCATACGGTGACAAGAAGCCCTACGGGAAGAAAGCGTTCGGCAAACCCTTCGGCAAAAAATCGACCGGCAAACCGTTCGATAAACCCGAAGGAGGACACCGCCGCGGCGGGAGTCGCAACGGCCCTCCGGGCGCAGGCGGTCCGGCCGGCGGCGGTCGTAAGCCGGGCGGCAAACCGTTCAAGAAGAAGTGAACGCGAACGTTGTTAATAGAATTCGAACAGGAGATCTCGGGGTTCGCGGAGATGGCTGTTGTCCTGTCCTCGGCGACTTCGTGTTCAAACTTGTCATTTGATCTTTCGGATGGAGCCCGACGGCGATGAGCGCGAGCGAGACCTGTTACGCCGATCACGCCGCGCAAACGACGGTCGAGATCATCGAGAACGTCCGCCTGGCACGGGACACATATCGCGTCCGATTCGCATGCCCGGACATCGCCGCGCGGATCGTACCGGGGCAGTTCTTGATGCTGCGACTAGCGGGATGCGACGATCCGTTGTTGGGTCGGCCTTTCGCGTTTTACAATATCCTGCCCGACGCCGCGGGTCGGCCGGCGATCGTCGACGTCGTGTACTTGGTCCTCGGCAAGATGACCGCGCGGATGTCGCGTTGCGTCGCCGGAGATCGTTTGGAAGTCTGGGGACCGTTAGGTAAGGGCTTTCCGATCGAGCCGACCGACGAACTCATCATGGTCGCCGGCGGCATCGGTCAGACACCGTTCCTGGCCGTCGGCAAAGAGGCGCTCGGCGTGACGCGATATGGCTCGCCGGCGCAGCTTACGACGCCGATCAAAAACGTCACGTTGCTGTATGGCGCACGGCGGGCGGAGTATCTGGCCGGTCTCGATCAGTTCGCCGAAGCCGGCATCCGCGTGCTGACCAGCACCGACGACGGCTCGGCAGGGCACCACGGGTTCGTCACCGACCTGTTGAAGACCGAACTCGCGCGACCCGCCGCCGGCACACGGCGGATCGTCTGCTGCGGGCCGGAGCCGATGATGGAAGCGGTGGCCGAGATCGCCGCGCATGCCGAGACGCCGTGCCGCGTCTCGCTGGAAAGCCCGATGGCCTGCGGTATCGGGATCTGCTTTAGCTGCGTCGTTAAGGTGAAACAGCCCGAGGGAGACTGGGACTATCGCCGAACCTGCGTCGAAGGCCCGGTCTTCGACGCGGCGCAAATCGCTTGGTAACGATCCGATGATAAGTAAACGGCTTATGGGGCCGGCGTCAGTTCGATCGTCGTATCGCCGGGCAAGGCGTCATAGACGACTTCCCCGTTTTTCGGTTCGACAACCGTCGTCGTAGCTCCTTGTTTAACCTGGACCCGTTTCCAGACGGACGGCGTTTTGGTCTTCAGCGTCAGCGGTTGATCATAAAACTTCGGGTCCGTCGTCGCGGTCAACGCGATTTGAATGGCCCGATCGTCTTGCTTCAGCGTTTTGACGGTCGCCCCCTTGCGTTCGGCCAAGTATTTGGCATACGTCGCGTGATCCGTGACCCAGAGATCGTCTTTTTTGGTTTCCAGATAATCCAGCGTGCCGGTCAAAAACTCCATCGGCGTCGACAACCAATCGCCGTCCACCCCGTGAAAATCGAGATGCGCCATTTCGCCTTTTTTGATCGCGTTGTCGACCTGCTTTTTCATGTCCTCCACCGTTTTCACGTGCAGCACCGCGCCCCAGAACGGCGGGCGATCGACGCAATCGTGTCGAGCCAGAATCGGCTTCATCGCCTCGTCGGTCACCGACTCGCCCCACTTCACGCCGCCCGGTTTGCCGTACGAAATCAATCGCACGGTGGGCAAGTGCGGCGTGCGGGCTTTGATCACCTCGTTGGCGTCGGCGACTTGCTTCTCGAACTCGTCCAACGTCTGCGCACCGTTGTGTTTGTCGGTGTGATTGCCCAAGATCACGTACGGACTCTTAGCTTCGACGGCCCAGGCTTTTTGATCCTTGAACTGGCCGGCGTTGGTGATGACGTAGAAGGTGGCCGGCACCCGACGTTGCTTCAACACGGGGATGACGTTCTTGATATGCGTCGCACACGCGTCGTCGAACGCCAACAAGTAGACGGCCGCCTTGCCGTCCTTCCATTTGAGAATTTCGGTGTTCGCGTCCGCCGATGTCGGCTTTTTCTCGTCGGCGGATCGCGCCGAAGAACCATGGACGCACACGAGAACGAGGAAGAAGAGCGTCAACGACGCGAAGAGTTTGTATGTCATGGGCGATGCGTATCGAGATTGGACGAAGCTAAGGCGATCGGATCGAGACGGCGTCTTCACGGTATCCAGCCTCGGTCAAGAAGGCCAGCCTACATCGGAGAAAACCGGCTCGATTCTGAAAAACACAAAACGAAAAAAGCCGCTGCTCGAGGCGCGGCTTTTTCGAAATACGATTTGCTACGACGTCGCTTACTTGGCGGCCGCGGCGGTTTTGGCGGCTTTGACCTTTTTCACCAGGCGCGACTTCAAACGAGCGGCCTTGTTCTTGTGGATCACACCCTTCGCGGCGGCTTGATCCAACGCCTTCTGCGTAGTGCGAACGGCGGCAGTGGTTTCAGCGGCGTCGCCGGCGGGCAGGACGGCGTGGACCTTCTTGATTTGGGTTTTCAAGCTCGATTTGACCGAGCGGTTACGAACGCGACGACCTTCGCTCTGACGATGACGTTTGGCGGCGGCTTTGTTATTGGGCATACGAAAACGTGAAAAAAACCGTGTGAATCGATGTTTCCCGTCGCAACTCCATGGCCTGCGGGCCGGTGCGGCGGAACGAACTACTGTTTATGACGAAGTTTCTGGATTTTGTCCAGACGCTCGCCGGCATCTTTATAATTAAAATCCAAGCCGACCAGCTTAGTGAAGGCTTTTTCGGCCAGACCATAATCCTTCAATCCGCCGGCCAACAAGCCCGTACGGTAGAGAACGGTTTTAACCTTCTCCCCTCCTTTGTCTTTAAGCGTTTCGTACGCCTTCTGGTAAGTCGTCAAAGCCGGTTGGTATTGTTTCATCTGCTGTAGCGAATCGCCCAGCTCCATCAGCACGTCGCCGCGCAATTCGGGATCGTGTCGAGCTTCCTGCAATACTTTCACCGCCTCGTGGTGGTTGCCTAAGCGTTTAAGCCGCAGCCCAAGTTCGAATTTCCAGCGTTGTTCGATCGGATAACGATCGACCCGTGCGCGGTAAATCTCCATCTCTTGCCGCGCGAGTTCCAGTTTTAGGCGTTGCGCCAGTTCGCGATTGGCTTCGCTCGGATCCTGGGCGGCGCGTTGGTCGGCGATCGCGATTTTGTTGTGTTCGCGACGCATTAAGAGATCTTCCAGACGCTCCTGAACTTTCATATCGCGGCCGGACATATCGAGCGCGGTCTTCAGCACGCGTTCGGCTTCGATATATTTGTCTTCTTCGGCGTAGTGCTCGGCCAATTGGAAATAGTTGGTCACGTCCAGCGGATATTCGCTGATCGCGCGTTGCAACATCTGCGTTTGCGTAAGCTGAATTTGCGTCGCTGCGGACCCGCTTTGCGTTTCGGCGGCGGCGTTGACCACGGTGTTCTTCGAACCGGCGGCCGGACCGGCCGCGGCAGGGCGTTTCGGCGCGATCCCCAGCAATTTGTCTTTTTGTAACCGTGAAATTTCACGCGGCGGTTCGGCGTCGTTGGGGCGAACTTCTTCGACTTTCGCCCACATCGTAATCGCTTGATCGAAGTCCCCGAGATAAGCCAGAGCGACCGCGCAGCCGCGCAAGACGTTGTAGTCCTTTGGCGAAGCGTCCAGCGCGGCTTTCAACCAACCGAGCTGCGCGTCGTAATATTGCATCTCGCCGACGATCTGCGCCATCTGCAACAAGACATCCGTTTCCCACGGATTGATGCGCAGTAGTTCCAATCCGTTCTTGATCGCCGTGGTCCAATCCTTCTCGGCGATCCCTTTCTTCATCGCGCTTTTGTTCGAGCCTCCTTTGAAGCCCGAGAACGAAGCCCCCTTCTTATTGTTCTTATATTTCTTGTGGAGATTCGAGAGGAACGCGCGTTGATAGTCCAGGCTGCCCGGATCGCCGGCGACACACTGCACGAAGAGATCGGCGGCGTAGTCGTGACTGCCAGCGTCGAGCTTTTGCTTACCGTGGATAAACCAACTTTGCAGCCGTCGGCGAATCGCCTCGCTGATCGGTTGCGGTCCGGCGGCGGATGTGGACATGGGCGAAATCAAAGCATCGAGTGTGAGCGTGACGACGTGTCGGGCGATCGTCGTGCGCGAAATCCAGTCGGCGACTCGTATGAGCCGCGTCGCGTAATCTTAACGGCCGTAAACCTCCCCGTTGCGATTCGATTCCATCTTAACATCCAGGGGTGTATGGAACAAAGTTCGGTTCGATTAGGATGGAATTTCGGCCGCCGGAGCGGATGCTTCGCCCCCCAGTTCACGACTATTCGCCTTTCCCTCTTGATGCCTATTCCTCAGCCGACCACCCGCAGCGGACGCGTCGTGCTGGTCGGCGCCGGCCCTGGCGACGCCGGACTGATCACACTGCGCGGACGCGAGCGAATCGTCCAAGCTGACGAGATTTTATATGACTACCTGGTCAACCCGGCCATTTTGGAAGCCGCCCGGGCTGATTGCGAAATCCATTGCCTGGGACAACATGGAACATCGCGATCGTCAGTCCGAGCCGAGCGTTTGTGGACACAAGAGGCGATCAACCAACGATTGATCGAATCGGCCCGCGCGGGGCGGATGGTAGTTCGCTTGAAGAGCGGCGACCCGGCGATCTTCGGGCGATTGGCCGAGGAATGCGCCGTGCTCGACGAAGCCGGCGTTCCATATGAAATCGTTCCCGGTATCACGGCCGCGCTGGCGGCCGGTCCGTATGCCGGAGTCTGGATCACGCATCGCGACGCGGCCTCGGCAGTGGCGTTGGTAACCGGTCATGAGAAAGCCGGACAGGTCGAAAGTAAACTCGATTTTGCCGCACTCGCCGCCTTTCCAGGCACATTGGTTTTTTATATGGGTGTGACGACCGCGCGGACTTGGTCGTCGGCGTTGATCGACGCGGGAAAATCGCCAGCGACTCCGGTCGTCGTCGTGCGACGTTGCAGTTGGCCCGATCAACGGATCGTCCGTAGCACGTTGGCCCAGGTGGCCGACGATTTGGAAGTGGCCAAAATTCGTCCGCCGGTCATCAGCGTGGTCGGTGCGGACGCCTCGATCGCCGATGGAAGTGCGACCGCACGATGGTTCGTCGAACGACCGCTATTCGGACAGAAAATCCTTACGACACGCCCCGCCGGTTTGAACGATTCGTTAACCAAACCGCTGAGCGAACTCGTCGGAATGCTTTACGCAGCCGACGATCCGCATCGAGCCGCCTGAAGACTGGGCATCGGTCGATGAGGTCTTGAAGCGACTCAACCAGTTTCACTGGCTGGTCTTCAGCAGCGTGAACGGCGTGGAATATTTTTGGGATCGCTTACGCGCAACTGGAGCGGATGCCCGCGCGCTGGGTCACATCCGCATCGCGGCGATCGGTCCGGCAACGGCAGCCGCGCTCGAAGAACGTCAGATCCGCGCGGATTTGACGCCGGACGAATATCGCGCCGAAGCCCTTGCCCAAGCGTTGATGGATGAACCCGCCGGCGTGCGCTCCGGCCAACGCGTGCTGCTGCTTCGTGCCAGCCGTGGTCGCGAGATATTGGCCGAGCGGTTGTGTGCGGCCGTGGCGCTGGTCGAGCAGGTCGTCGTGTACCGCAGCTTGGACGTCGAGACGCCGAATCCGGAGATCGTCGAACGTTTAGCCGCCGGCGAGTTCGATTGGTGTACCGTCACAAGTTCGGCGATCGCGCGGTCGTTGGTCCGTTTATTCGGCGATGCGCTGCGTCACACGAAACTAGCCTCGATCAGCCCGATCACGACGGCGACGTTGCGCGAACTCGGTTACGACATTGCGGCCGAAGCGACGGAATACACGATGCCGGGGGTCACGGAGGCGATTCTGCGAGCATTACGCTAACCGTTATGCGACGCAGGTCGACTCGTTTCCGGCCACTCTGACGGGTACCCTGCGCACGCCCGCACGATTTCTCGCCGATGATGCCCGCAAAGTTTCTCCGATCGGTCCCGCTTCTTCTTAGCCGTATCGGTCAAAGCAATCGCGCGGGCAGTCGACGTTTTTCTGGCTCAAGTTCGCCGCCCTGGTCGAATCTTCTCGTATGCCGGCAGCGTCGACTCGTGGACGAGATCGCCGCGCCGCCCGCGATCCGGGGAGGTTGGTCGATCGCGGACCGTTTCGCCACGCGGCCTCGCCGCACGACCAAGGAGGGTCTATGTCCGTCGCCCCGCAAAGTTCGCTCCGACAAAGCTCGATCAGTTTGTCGCTCGAACTTCCCGCCGTCGCCGATAAATCGGGCGTCGGACTTCCGGCCGAATCGGTCGTGCGGACGATCGAACGTCTGCAAGCGGTCTCCGCGCGAACGCAAGTCCCCGTCACGTGGGTCTGGTCCGGTACGCCGCCGACCAGTTTCAACGAAATCTCGGCATTACGTTCGATCGTCAAAGGCGACCTGGGCTGGAGCGCTCCGCCCGCCGCCAAATCGCGGGTCGAGTACCGCGCCATGTTTCTCGGCTGGTTGAAGCAATGGAGCCAAGCCGCGTTAAGCAGTGGCAAGTCGTTGCGAATGCTGGTCAATTCAGGCGTGAAAATTTCGACTCCGTACGATGCGGTGGCCGAGGCAGGCGTGACGATTCTGCGCGACGCCCACGTTTTGAAGCGAAACGATACGCTGGTCGCCCCTCAACCATTGACTAACGGCATGTGGCAACTGCCGAACGCCGCCGGCGTGCAACTGACGACCGGCTGGATCGGCTCGACCCGCGCGGCTTGGGCGTTGCAGAGCCTGCTGAAACAAGTCGAACGCGCACCCCGTGCGAATATCCACATTCGCATCGACGCCCATTCGCAACAGGAGTTGGGCCAAAGCGCGATCGCCAATTGGGAGCGAATTCTGGGGATCGTCGCACAATGCCGCGCCAACGGCGTGAATGTGGCTCTGGCCGCCGATACCACCGTTGCCCATCCACGTATGCAACGCGGCGGAAAGTCGATCCTGAGGGCGGCGTAAGGATCACCCAGCGTGTTGATCCGCTGAAGAATCCGAGCTATTTCGCTTCGCGAAACGTCAGAAAGCTGAGGAACCCCAGCGAAAGACTAGCCAGCACGAACAGAACGTCGGCGACGGTCGAAATTCGGTCGAACGGAATGGCGATGGTCAAATCCAGACCGAAGACCAAGAGCAGAATGATCGCGACGACCATCCCGAAAATTGCGAACCCCTTGGCCATGCGACGGACTTTCTGCGGTTTCTGGGGGTTGGCCGGGAAGGGTTAAGCTACCAAGTATAGCTTAAATGGAGAATCTGCCGGAGGAAGTCCCCGGCGGCTCCGTTTTGCGATAACTCGTGTGCCGCATTAGGATTGAGTATCATTTCGTAGGGTTATACCGGTCGTCAAGCCTGGAACCCGATTTTCGAGAATTTTGCCGGCAGAGCGGTTTTCGATCGATCCCTCGGCATATGTCTTTGCAGTGACGAAATTATGGCGAACGATTTGGTCGACCGATTTCGGGCCGGAATGCCGGTCGTGGGGCATCGCGCGTATTTCGATCATGCCGCGGTTTCGCCATTACCGCGACCGACGGTCGACGCGATCACCCGCTGGCTCGAACAATCGAGTACGACCGGTTGCGAATTCTGGCCGAATTGGGCTCGCGAGGTCGAAGCCACGCGTCGCGAGGTCGCCGGGCTATTGAACGCCCAGCCTGCTGAGATCGCCTTCACCGCAAACACCACGAGCGGAATTTCCCTGATTGCCGAGGCCTGGCCGTGGCGTGAAGGCGACAACGTCGTGCTGCCTGCCGACGAATACCCGGCCAATCAGTATCCGTGGATCAATTTGCACGCGCGGGGCGTCGAAGTTCGCCGCATCCCGATGCCGGCCCGCAAGCTGGACCTGGAGTCGCTCTTTGCCGCCTGCGACGATCGGACGCGGATCGTCGCGCTCAGTTGGGTCGGATTTCTGAACGGCTGGCGAACCGATGTGGCTCAAGCCGCCGAGATGGCGCATGTGCGCGGTGCGGCGTTGTTGGTCGACGCCATCCAGGGCGTTGGAGCGTTACCATTCGATGTCCGCGCATCGAACGTCGACTTTGTGGCCAGCAACGGCCAAAAATGGCTACTCGGCCCCGAATCGTCCGGTTATCTCTACATCCGTCGCGATCGCTTGGAAGAGCTGCGACCATTAGGCGTTGGCGCGCACAGCGTCACTCAAGGGAATGAGTACACGCGCATCGAAACCAATTGGCATCCCTCCGCCATGCGCTTCGAAGGAGGCGCGTGGAACATGCCCGGCCTGCTGGGTCTGGGCCAGAGCGTCAAATTGCTCCGCGCATTGGACGTCGCGGCGATCGGCGAACGAATTTTGAATTACACCGACGAGTTGGTCGCGCGTTTACGATCGCTCGGCGCGATCGTTCATACGTTGCGTGAACGCCGCGAGTCGAACTCCGGTATCGTGATGTTTTCGCTGCCCGACCAGGATCCTTTGAAGGTCCGCCAACGTTGCGTCGATCGCGGGATCATTCTCAGCGTGCGGGCGGGTAAGCTCCGGGTCAGCCCGCACGGATACAATGACGACGACGAGTTGGATCGCATAATCGAGGCCTTAAGCTAAAAGGCGGCGTTCGCAAAATTCGAGTTCACGAGCACGATATTTCAGCAGCACCCCATGTCCAGCCGCATCGCCGTATATACCGGTTCCTTCGATCCGATCACGCTGGGTCACCTGAATATCATCGAACGGGCCAGCACGTTGGTCGACGAATTGATCGTCGGGGTCGGCATCAACATCGACAAGCAGCCGCTGTTTACGCCGGACGAACGCGTGTTGCTGGTGCAAAAGGTCACCCGGCATCTGAAAAACGTCTCCGTCCGGACCTACGACGGTCTGACCGTCAAATTCGTCCGTTCGGTCGGCGCACGAGTGATGCTGCGAGGGATACGCTCGCTGTCGGATATCGAGAGCGAGTTCACGATGACGTTGGCCAACCGCAAACTGGACGAAGGGATCGAAACGGTCTTTCTGATGGCCGACGACCAGTTCTCACATATCAGCAGTTCGTTACTGAAACAAATCACCCCGCTGGCGGGCGACGAAGAATTGTCACGCTTCGTACCGCGGGAAATTATCGGGGACCTGCGGGGTAAGTTACCGAGTTAGCAAAAATACTCCTAACAATGACCGCACGATCGCCCTGGCGATCATGCGGCTTGAGACGGCACTGAACATCGTCCAGCGTAAGATAGCGCAGGAAAAAGCCCCTCGATCATCGTAATGATCTAGGGGAGAAATGATCGATAAAAGCAATACGGGTGTTGTCAGTTCTTCCCGCCGGGCGTTTCGTCCTTATTGAGATGGGCACGCAGGTATCGCGCTCGTTCAATATTGCGATCCGCGCTGTCGAGGTCCGCGCCGCGGAGCTTTTGCAGGTGGGCGGGCTGGGTTTGAATGAACAATTCGTTCAAACCGGCCAAGTCCAGCTCTTCGATCATCCCCAGGTTAATACCCATACGAACGCGCGAAAGGAGATGCATCGTCTCCTCGCTGCTGATCGTTTGCGCGGTCCGCAGAATGCCAAAGGCGCGGCTGACTTGGTCGTGCAGATTTTGCTGGCGTTCGCGAACTAGAAATTCACGCGCACGACGTTCGTAGTCGATCAGGACCGGCACCACATCGCCGACTTGGTCGACCAATTCTTCCTCGCTGCGGCCCAAAGTGATCTGATTGCTGATCTGATAAAAGTCGCCCATCGCTTGCGAACCTTCACCATACAAGCCGCGCACCGCCAAGCTGATTTTTTGCAAGCTGCGAAAAACCTTTTCGATTTGCCGAGTCATGCTAAGCGCCGGCAAATGCAGCATTACGCTGACGCGCACGCCGGTCCCGACGTTCGTCGGGCAGGCCGTCAAATATCCCCACCGCGGGTGGTAAGCGTAGTTGACGTGCTTGCTGAGTTCGTCGTCGACTTCGTTGATCTGCTTCCATGCGCCGCGGAGATCCAACCCGCTATGCATGCATTGGATGCGCAGATGATCCTCTTCGTTGATCATCAAGCTGACTTGCTCGGCCGGGTTGATCACCACACCGCGTGCGCCGCGACCGTCGGCCAACTCGCGGCTGATCAGTTGGCGTTCCACGAGAAACTGGCGATCGACCGTTTCAACGGTGTTGACGTCGATGTAGTCGAGTGGGCCGGCGACGTCCAATTTCAGGATCGACAAGCGGAGCGAGCGCTCGATTTCAGCGCGGTCGGCGTCGGACGCTTTCGACATGAACGGGAACTCGGCCAAGTTCCGCGCTAAACGGATACGGCTGCTCATGACGATGTCGGACTCGGGACCGATGCCCCGCAGCCATTCGCCGATTCGATTCGTCAGCGTGTTCAGTTCCAAAGGGATCATCGCGTTCGAAGATGGTCTGGTCAGGCGAAAAAACGTCGTCGACGGGTGCGCTCGCAACTTACCCCTCTTTCGATTCCTCTTCCAGACGTCGGATTTGATCGCGTAGCTTGCCGGCATGCTCGTAATCTTCGCGTCCGACCGCTTCTTTCATCTCGCGGCGCAGCCGAATCAAGTCGGTCAGCGATTGCGTCCCTTCGGCATAGCGGAGAGGCTTTTTGCCGCGATGCTGTGTTTCGCCGTGGATGTTGGCGATCAACGGTTCCAGTTCCTTCTCGAACGCCACGTAATCGTGCGGGCAGCCCAAGCGTCCGGCGTTCCGGAACTCCAGAAAGGTTATTCCACAGACCGGGCAGGTCCGCTGATCGAGTTGACTTAACTCCTCGGCCGTTTGCCCCAACGCCAATTGTTGGGCTAATGCGCCGGCGATGGTCGGGGTGGTTTCCGGCTGCTTTGGATTAGCCGGTGCCAAGTACAGTCGCGCGCATTCCTCGCAGAAGTGCAGTTCTTGATGCTTTCCGCCTTCCAACTCGGTGATGTGGAAGGTCGCCGGCTTTTCGCACTTTTGGCATTTCATCGGATGCGTTCCCGAACGACTCGTTCAAAGACGGAAAATCGACCTAAATCCCTATCGCATAACGGGATTGTATGCCGGTGGGGCAGGGTGTCAAGGCGGCTCAACAGCCGCTTGAATCGTGCTCGCGAACGTATTCGCAACTTGTTCAACGTTCTGAGATTCGGCTCAAAATGCTGAAGCAACAAATGCCTTTCACCCAGACGGCTCGTTACGATTCACATGGTCGCGAACCCTGCCGGTTGCGAATTGTCGTGACGGAACTCGGTTGTTACGCTTGGTGTTTGCTTGCTTTAATTCGTCGTCCCCGTCCGGCGTTATGTCGCACCTGCCTGATTTTGAGACCTTCCGTCGTTTGGCGACGGGGCAACATCTAGTCCCGGTCTACCGTCGCGTCCTCAGCGACGCCCTGACGCCGGTCTCGGCCTTCCATCTGCTGGACTCGGGCGGAGCGGGGATGCTGTTCGAAAGCGTTATCGGCGGCGAACGCGTCGGGCGGTACAGCTTCCTTTCGGCCGATCCCTACGTGTTGCTGGAAGCCCGGCGAAATCAAGTTCGCGTCACGCGGTATGTCGCCGGCAAGCCGATGGTCGAAGAATTCGCGAGCGACGATCCGATCGACGAGTTGAAGCGTCGCGTCCAAGCGGTCCGCGCCGCGCAGATCGCCGAATTACCGCCGTTCGTCGGCGGCGCGGTCGGCTATGCGGGCTACGACGTCGTACGTTACACGGAAAAGAAACTCGTCGACGCCCCGACCGACGATCGCGACTTACCGGACCTGTCGTTCGGGTTCTACGACCGGATGGTGATCTTCGACAACGTCAAGAAAACGCTGGATGTCGTCGTCTCGGCCCGAGTGGAAGACGAAACGGGCAAGCGCGTGGATCTCCGCGCGGCGTACGATGCGGCGTGCGCCAAGGTCGACGCCACCTTAAAGACATTGTCTCAGGGAACGAGCGACTTACCGTTGGACGATGTCTCGACGGCCGGCGACGCGCTGCCGAACTACGTCTCGAATTTCCAGCAAAGCGATTTCGAGAACGCGGTACGTAAGTGCGTCGAGTACATTCGCGCCGGCGACATTTTTCAGGTCGTCATCAGCCAGCGGTTGGAGGTCGAAGCCAAGGCCCCGCCGTTCGAGATTTATCGCACGTTGCGCGTGGTGAATCCCAGCCCGTTCATGTTTTACCTACGGACGCCCGACGTGACGTTGGTCGGCAGTTCGCCGGAAGTGATGGTCCGGGTCGTCGACGGTCGTGTGACCGTACGCCCGTTGGCCGGCACGCGCAAACGCGGCAAAGACGAACACGAAGACCGCGCGTTGGCCGAAGAACTGCTCGCCGACCCTAAGGAGCGAGCTGAGCATGTGATGTTGGTCGATCTAGGGCGAAACGACGTCGGTCGCGTGGCCCGATTCGGTAGCGTCGAACTCAGCGACGTAATGGTGATCGAGCGTTACAGCCACGTGATGCACATCACCAGCAACGTCGAGGGCGACCTCGCCGCCGGCAAAGACGCCTTCGACGCGTTACGCGCGTGTCTGCCGGCCGGAACGGTCAGCGGCGCGCCCAAGGTCCGCGCCATGCAAATCATCGACGAAATTGAGCCCCACCGCCGCGGTCCCTACGCCGGAGCGGTCGGCTACGTCGATCACAACGGCAACATGGACACCTGCATCGCACTTCGTACTCTCGTCGTCGCCGACGGCAAAGCCTATGTCCAAGCCGGAGCCGGCATCGTCGCCGACAGCGACCCTACGGCCGAGTTCGAAGAGACCCTCAACAAAGCCCGCGGCATGCTCAAGGCGATCGCCATTACGGAAGCGCGGGTCGGCGGAAAAGACCGCTGACCCGCGCCCCGTCAAGCGATTATTTCTTGGCATCGTCCGGTTTCTGCAGACGCACCAGTTCCCACTGCTCGGTCCGTTCTTTGCCGAAGTGGATTAACGTGGGAGCTTCGTCTTTCGTCAAGTTGTAGAGTCCCGTCTCGACGACGTTCGTCTTGTTATCGCCGACCGTGAACGCGACGCGTTGGGTGGCCTTGTCGACAGAACCTTGAATGACTTGCGTCGAACCGGTCACGGTGTCCGTGTAATTGCCGCGCAGGATACCGTCCTTGTTGACGGCCAATTGGATGGTCACTTCCGAACTCGTCGCACCGGCCTTGGTCAACGCGAATACGCCCAAGGGCAGCCAATCGCCGTCGGCCGGAGCCTGGGCTTGTGCGCCGGTCGTGGCCAGCGTCGCGGCCTGATCGTAATACTGCGTCGCCGTACCAAAGTTGGTTCCGTCCACGTAAACGGAGTCGTCTTGATACGTGACGTTCGTCCCATAATCGTAGTAAACCGGCGCCGCGTCGTAACCACAATACGCCGCGGCCGTGTTCCATGTGCAAGCGTTCCAGACCGCGCCGGCCGCCCAACCGGCCGCGAACCATGCGCCCGGATGCTGGGCATACCATCCGTTGCCATATACGCCCCAGTGGTTGTAGTTGGTCCGCACGGCCGCGGCCGCCGTGTAACGACCGGCCGGCGTAACTCGTGCGAAGCCGCCGGCGACGCCGTTCGGCCCGACGACGACGCCCCGTGCCGCGGCTCCGCCGTCGGGCCCCCGCACCGCGCTACCGGCCGCAGCGCGTCCGTTCGGACCGACCGCCGCACCCCGCGCGGCCGCTCCACCGTCGGGCCCTCGGACCGCTCCGCCCGCCGCAACACCGCCGTTGGGTCCGACCGCCGCGCCGCGCGCCGCCGCGCCGCCGTCGGCGCCTTTCACTCCGCTGGCCGTCGCAGCACCGCCGTTCGGCCCCAAGCCCCAGGCCTTGCCGACCGTGTTCCCCTGCGGACCGGTCACGGAGATGCCGGCAGCCTCTCCGCCGCGTGGGCCTTCGGCCGTTCCTTTGTTCACATCGAAATTGCCGCCGGGGTTGCGCCACCTTCATCCGACGGAAGCCCGAGGAAATTGTTCAACTGCCCGCGGTTCGGCGTGGAAAATTGATTGGGCGAGATGGCCCCACCGCCGAAATTGTCCCTCGCGGCCCCGCCGAAGCGGTCCGCACCGCCGGCATTGATTCCGCCTGCTCCCCGATCGAAGTTTCCTCCACCGATGCTGCCCGCACCGCGATCGAATCCGCCACCAACGAAATTGTCACGGCCGGAGCCACCACCTCCGAAATTTCCGCCACCGGGGTTAAAGCTCCCGCCTCCGGAGAACCCACGACTTCCGCCGCCGGAAAACCCTCCTCCACCACTAAACCCACCGCCACCACCGCTGAAGCTTCGACCGCCCCCGCCGCTAAATCCGCCGCCCCCACCGAAACCTCCACGTCCTCCACCACCGCCGCCACGGCTCCAGCCGATCGCCGGTGCGGCGAACATGGCCAAACACAACGCCATCGAAAATCGTTTACGAAGCATGATCGGATCTCACTGATTGAAATGTCGGAATGAGTAGGTGAAGCGTTACCGCGCGGCAGGCGTCCGTTTGAACACGACCTCTTCGCTGTCGGGTAACGCTTTGTCGGCCAGCGTTCGCTGCTGGGATTTCCAGGCGTAGGCGTTCTCGTCGAGTTTGATCAGCGTGTTCACCGCGCCTGTCGGCACGCCATCGCCGGAGACGCCTTGAATCTCGGCCGACCACCCGTTTTCCAAGGGAGCCCAGACGCCGACCGCATGTCCACCGTCGTCGCTGAAGTTCCACGATTGCACACGCTCGGTTAACGCGTTCCAACCGATGATCTGTACGCCGCCGGATTTCGAGCCGTCGACTTTGGTGACCGTATAGCTGCGTTCGACGAAGCTTTTATTGCCGATCCAGCGGCAATGCGATTCCAACTTCGCCATACTCTTCGGCGGTCCAATCGCCGATCAACCACTGCAAATCGGCGATATGGTCGTGAGTCGACGGCGTCGCTTCCCAGCGATCACGCACCGTCGCCATTTTCCACCCCCCCTTTTCTTTGACATGCACGACGACGTATTTCGAGATGCCGGGCGCACCTTACGGCGCAGGCTCGATGAAGGTGTGTCCCTCTTCGACGGCCAAGGTCTCGCCGAGCAACCGCAACGAATCGATGACGATACGAATGGTCGACTTCGGATTTTCTTTAAATCGCCGGGCGTACGTTTCGGCAATGGCGGCCCGTCCTTCGAATTTTTCGCCCGCGTCGTCGACGAACTCGCCCCGTTCGGTCCAACAGTCGGCCACGGTTTTCGCGTCGCGCTTATTGAACGCCTCCACGAAGCGTTGTGATTCGGCCCGAATCGCGTCGAGTTCCGTCTTGCACTCGGACACCTTCGGCGCGGCGGGCTTATCCTCGGCCCACGCTCGATCGATCGGCGGAACGAACCATGTCGTCAGAGCGACGACGAACAGACTCCACGTGGCGACACGTCTCACGGCACTCTCCCTCGTAGAACGATGCGCCAGCCATGCGCTTGAAAATTCAAGGCTCACTTTCCTTGAACGCGGGTCGGATATTCGACGACCCTTGGAATAAGCCTACTTCACGACCGCGGTCGTTGCGATGTTTTCAAAAACGCGAGCGCACAGGCGATTTTGAGGGATTACCATCCGCACATCCGTTACGACCACCAATCGTAAGGTCTGAATAGCGCATTTCCCGACTCCCAGGCGGCAACCGCGTGCCACTCCGCAATTCGTCGCGCCGTTTGGTAGACTGGCTGCTTGGGCACGGACGCCGATCATCCGGGCGGCCGCGACCATCAGGTTCGTCGTCATTTTCGTGTTTCGCCGCCGGTTCGCATGCCCGTCATTCGTCGACTTTCGACCAGCGTCATCAACAGAATCGCCGCGGGCGAAGTGATCGAGCGGCCGGCCAGCGTCGTTAAGGAATTGCTCGAAAACTCGCTCGACAGCGGGGCGAAACGGATCGACGTGACGGTCGAGCAAGGGGGAATCGAGTTGATCCGCATCGTCGACGACGGTTGCGGCATGGCGGCCGATCAACTTCCCTTGGCCGTCGCCCCGCACGCGACCAGCAAGCTGGAATCGGCCGACGATTTGTTCAAGGTCGCCACGCTGGGCTTTCGCGGCGAGGCGTTGGCCAGCATCGCCGAGATCAGCCGCACAACGATCCGCAGCCGTGAACACGGCGAAGCCGAAGGCTCGGAACTGATCGTCGACGGCGGCGCGGCGGCGCCGATCCAACCGTGCGGCGCACCGCCGGGCACGACGATCGCCGTGCAACAGTTGTTCTTCAACACGCCTGTTCGTCGAAAATTCTTGCGTTCGACGTCGACCGAACTGGGCCACATCGTCGAAGCGTTTACCCGCGCGGCGTTGGCGTTTCCCGAGTTGCACTTCACGTTAAAACACGGCGCGAAGCTGTTACACGATCTGCCGCCGACCAACGATCCGGCCGAACGCGTGGCGGCGTTCTTCGGCGAGGAACTGGCCCGCGATCTATTGTGGGTCGAGAGTCGCGACGAGCACGTCTGGCTGCGCGGCTATGTCGCCAAACCGAACCAGAATCGCGCGAACAACAAACTGCAATATCTGTTCTTAAACGGTCGGGCGATCCGCGACCGCTCGCTGCAACACGCGCTCAGCGAAGCGTATCGCGGCATCATGATGGTTGGTCGTTTTCCAATCGCGTTTCTGCGACTCGACATGCCGCCTGACGCGGTCGACGTGAACGTTCACCCGACGAAGATGGAAGTTCGCTTTCAAGACGGCGGCCGACTGTACAGTCAATTGCTAGGGACGTTGCGCACGAAGTTCTTGTCGTCGGACTTGAACGCGAAACTCGCGCCGGTCACGCCCGCGTCGTCTGGCGAGAGCGGTTTGACGCTCAAAGCGCCGGCTGCGAACGGACTGTTGCCGTGGGAACGCGACACGGCGCACGAAAGCTTGAGCGATCGACCGCTTGCCGCCACGACTCCAGGAACCGTCTATTCGCCGCTTGAAGCGGCCCACGATATCGGCGGCGCCCATGATCCGGATCGCGCGGCTTTGCTACGCAGCGAATTGGTCGCCTGGGCGAAAGGCCAGCTCGGCGCGGCGACGCCCGCCACGTCGACGGCGATCGCCGAGCATGACTTTTCTGTGCCGGACGTTGGCGCGCGTGCCCTTACGCCGGACTGGATCAAACCGGACGAAGACGACGCCCCCACCTACGGCCACACGCCGCTGCCGCTGGTCCATTTCCCCAGACCTGGGACGATCCCGCCGCCCCCGAATTATCCCGGCATCGGAGCAGGCGTTCCACGTTCGAAGCCCCAGCCATCGATGTCGACTCCGACGTTGGCCGTTGCACCGGCAAGCGGCGGATCCATCGGTTTCTCGAACCCGCGACCAAGTGCGATCCAGATTCACAATCGCTACCTCGTCGCGGAAACCAGCGACGGATTGGCGGTCATCGATCAGCATGCGCTCCACGAACGAATTCTCTATGAACAGATCCGAACCAAAGTCCTAGCCGGCGCGGTCGAAGCCCAGCGTCTGCTGGTGCCCGAGCCGGTCGATTTCGAGCGCGAACGAGGCGGCCTCGATCTTAGCGAAGCAAGACTTGCTCAAGCGTCTGGGGATCGAGATCGAAAGTTTCGGCGGCGGGACGATTTTGGTCTCCAGCTATCCGGCGATGTTGTCGCGATTCCGCCCGGCCGAGGTGCTGCGCAAAATGGTCGACCAGTTGCAAAACGACGGCAAGACGCCCGAACGACGCGATCTGCTGGACGATTTGATGAATATGATGTCGTGCAAAGCGGCGATCAAAGCCGGCGACCCGCTGACGCCCGACGAAGTCGACGCCTTGGTGGCGCAACGCGATCTCTACCAAGACAGCCACCACTGCCCGCACGGTCGCCCGACGGCGTTGACTCTGACGCGCGACGATCTGGATAAGCAATTCAAGCGGACTTGAACTCCGCGGTCTTGATGCCCCCGCTCGCCGAAGCGGTCGCATTTCAAGTACAATCGTAGGGCAAATCCCGTCTCGCCCTTTTCTAGTCTGTAACGTCATGCTTTGCGTCAGCGTCGGTCGCGGTCGACATCGGCATATGATCGCCGAAATGCAGCACTTGGCCCAACAGGGGATCAAGCTGGTCGAGCTGCGCGTGGATTACATCAACGGCGAAGTGAATCTGAAACGGTTGCTGGCGGATAAGCCGTGCGAGGTGGTCATCACCGCCCGTCGCGAAAGCGACGGCGGCAAATGGAAAGGGACCGAACAAGCTCGACAGCTCCTTCTGCGCAGGCGCTATCGCCGAAGGGGTGGAATACGTCGACTTGGAAGACGACATCGCCACGGGCATTCCGCGGTTCGGCAAGACGAAGCGCATCGTCAGTTACCACGACTTCCGCCGCACACCCGACGATCTGGAAGGGCTCTGGCGACGGCTGTCGGAATGCAATCCGGACATCGTCAAGATCGCGACGATGGCGCACAATCCCCACGACGGCGTGCGGATGTTGAAACTGCTGGCCAAGAAGCGCGAGATCCCGACCGTCGGCATGTGCATGGGAGACATGGGCACCCCGTCGCGTATTCTTTCGCAGCGTTTCTCGCCGCCGTTCGTCTACGCCACGTTCCACCACGAACGCTTGTTGGCGCCGGGGCAACTCAGTCATCAGCAGATGAACGAGATCTACCATCATGCCGACATCAACGAGCAGACCAAAGTGTTCGGCGTGATCGGCGATCCGATCGGCCACAGCTTGTCGCCGATCATTCACAACAAGGCGCTCAAGGAAGCCGGACTGAACGCCGTGTACGTGCCGTTCCGCGTACCCGCGGAGTATCTCGATCAATTCCTGGCCGACGCGGCCGAGTTGAAACTCGAAGGACTCAGCGTCACGATTCCACACAAGGAAACGGTCCTCAAGAAAATCACCAAGCTCGATCCGGCGATCAACGGGATCGGCGCGGCGAACACGTTGATTTTCAAAAACGGCGAGACGTTGGGTTACAACACGGACTACTTGGCGGCCGTCGAAGCGCTTGAACACGCCATGCAACCGCCCGAGTACGATCGCGGCGGACTGTCGGGCAAGAACGTGCTGATCCTAGGAGCCGGCGGCGGCGCGGGCGATCGCGCACGGCGTCAAATCGCGCGGCGCCACTTCTGGGTCGCCGGACGAACCTTCGAACGAGCCAAATCCATCGCCGAAAAATGCGGCGGCAAGGCCCTAGAGTGGGAACAACGCTACACGGTCACCCCCGACGTGATCGTCAATTGCACGCCGCTGGGGATGCATCCCAACGTCGACGCCACGCCGTATGAACGACACCATTTTCGACCATACATGGTCGTTTTCGATACGGTCTACAACCCCGAAAACACGCTGCTGCTGAAGGAAGCCCGGGCGCAAGGTTGCATCGGCGTTTCGGGAGTCGAGATGTTCTTGCGGCAAGCGTGCATGCAGTTCAAGCTGTTTACCGGTCAAGAAACATCGGCCGAAGCGATGCATAAAACGCTCAAACGGGCGATCGGTCCGGCCAAAATGTAAGCGGCTGCGGTTAGGCGCACCGTTTGCGGCCGACAGACAAACGCGTTCGTCGCCTCGACGTCGCGCCACGCATCGCATTCCCTGGCAATTATGAACGTCGCGTTGATCGGATATCGCGGAACCGGCAAAACCACGGTGGCCGAACTGGTCGCCGCCGCGCTCGGCTGGTCGTATCGCGACGCCGACGCCGAAGTCGAAGCGATCGCGGGGAAGTCGATCGCCGCGATCTTCGCCGCCGACGGCGAGACGACGTTCCGCAATCTGGAAAGCGCGGTCGTGACCGAGTTGGTCAAGCTCGATCGCGCCGTGCTGTCGCTCGGCGGAGGTGTCGTCATCCGCCGCGGCAACCGCGACCAGTTGGCCAAGGTCGGTCGCGTGATCTGGTTGAACGCCGATGTCGATACGCTGTGGAAACGGATCCAAGGCGACGCCGCGACCGCCGAACGTCGGCCGGCGTTGACGTCGCGCGCCGGCCCCGACGAAATTCGCGAGTTGTTGGCCGAACGCGAGAAATGGTATCGCGAATGCGCTCACGTGGAGATCGACTCGGCCGAGAAATCGCCTGGGACGATCGCCGCCGAGATCGTAGACTATCTGCACGACGCCGATCCGACGATCTCCCTCTCATCGCCCTGACGCATGGCCGCGTGGCTCGAGCTTTCCTTCCCCCTTCGCGCGCTGATCGTCGCCGTCGCCGGAGTTTGCGCCGGCCATCTCGCTAACTGGGCGATCGCTCGCTTGCGGTATGAGCCACTCTGTCTCCATCCTTGGACGCGCGCGTCCGACGACGGTCGCCGTGCGATCCATTACCTGCCGCTGCTGGGGTGGTTCTTTCGCACGGCCGACGAGACGCGTCTTGGTCGCGGATTTTGGATTCGCCCCGCCTGCGTCGAGGTCTTCGTCGCCGGGCTGTGGACGCTGATGTTGTGGTATTCGTGCGAAGAACTCGGGCTGATCGCCGACGAGTTGCGCCCGACGCTACGGTTGTATGAAGCACGCCTGAACGGCGTTTGGGATCCGAAGTGGCTGGAACTGCAATCGTCGTTGCATGCCAACTGGCTGATGTGGTCGTTCCTTTCCTTGGTGATGGTCGCTGCGACGGTCGTCGATTGGGACGAAAAAATCATCCCCGACGAGTTCACCGTTCCCACCACGGTGCTCGCGCATGCTCGGCATGACGTTGCTGCCCATGGCCGGCTTGCCGTGGGACATGTCCGTAGTGAATCTCGTACCGTTCGAGAAATGCGCCCGCTCGACGCCGCGTCGCCGAACGACTGGCCGTCGCTCTTGCACGGTCGACCCGACGCCGCATCCTTGGCCATCGGACTAGGTATCTTCTCGCTCTGGTGTTTCGCGTTGCTGCCGCGCACCTGGTATGGGCGGTTCGGCTTGCGGCGCACGTGGCGATACTTCGCCGCGACGTTGGTGCGCGACGGGTTCTGGCGCTGGATCGCCGGGATCTGGTTGCTCGGCGCGCCGGCGATCACGGCAGTTTGGTGGCGCGGCGGCGATCCGTGGCGAGGACTGTTTTCTTCGCTGATCGGTTTGTTCGCCGGAGGTTTTACGATCTGGGCAGTGCGCATCGTCGGCAAAGCCGCGCTCGGACGCGAGGCGATGGGCTTCGGCGACGTTACTCTAATGTGTCTGATCGGCGCGGTCGCGGGTTGGCAAGCGGTGTTGCCGATTTTTTACGCCGCTCCGTTGGCCGGCTTGCTGCTGGGCGTCGGGCGTTGGGTGTTACGCGGCGATCGCGAGCTGCCTTATGGACCGTTTCTGTGCTTCGCCGCGCTCGCCGTATGGTTCGGCTGGAGCCCGGTTTGGTCGTATCTGCGCGGGCCGCTGAGCGAGTGGTGGTTGTTGCCGGGCGTGATGCTGATTTGTTTCGTGCTGCTGGGAGTGCTCTTGATCTTGCTGCGGTTGTCGCAACGGACGATCTCGGATTCGGAGGATGTTCCACGATGACCACCCGTCGTAACTTTTTGCGAACATGCAGCTGCCTTGGCATGTGCCGGCGCAAGCTTCTCGCCGCGCAACCGCGCTGACGAAAAACTACCACCGGTGCGTAAGCTAACGCACGGACCGAAATT
>JASGKV010000028.1:0-273601 GCA_049840575.1 Pirellulales bacterium | reverse complement strand
TACTACGGGCAGCGTTACGGGCGGATCATCAACATCTCGAGCGTCTCGGGCCTGATGGGCAATCCGGGCCAAGCGAACTACTCGGCCAGCAAAGCCGGCCTGATCGGCTTCACCGCCACGGTGGCCAAAGAAATGGCCAAGTGCAAGATCACGGTCAACTGCGTCGCGCCGGGCTTCATCGAAAGCGAAATGACCGCCGCGCTCGGACCGGCCCTGGCCGACGAAGTGAAGAAGCGCGTTCCGGTGCAACGCCTGGGAACGGCCGACGAAATCGCCGAGACGGTGTTGTTCTTGGCCGCCCCCGGCAGCGCGTACATCACGGGCCACTGCCTGACGATCGACGGCGGGTTGACGTGTTAAGGGCGAGGTTTCAGTTTTCAGTGTGAAGTTTTCAGGAATCAGGCATGACTGAAAACCGAAAACTGAAAACTTCCCACTCGGTCATGTGACTCCGTTCGAGGAAGCGGCGACAGACTGAAGGCGGCGACGGTTTCGCGGCGTCGTCGACGCAGGTTTTCGCACTTCCCCCTGTTTACCCGAAGGGGTATCATCGGGGGCTGTCGCCGGCAGGGGTTAACGTGAGCCTGCCGTGAGGATTTCCGTACCGGCAACCTTGACCGGGCTTACGGATTTCCTCTATTTTAGGGAACTTCACACGTTCTCGGCAGCGACGGTCGAATGGAGTCCGACCGGGACGTCCAAGCTGTCCGCCGGGGAAGTTTCAGCAGCCGCATCGCCGATGCCGCGTCGATCCCGTAGCGGGTTCCCGCGGAGTCGGATTTCCGTACAATTTCGACCACACGTTACTTTTGGTAGGAGGATCCCCCTCGTGGCATCCGTTCAAGATCGAGTTTACGACATCGTCGCCGAGCAGTTGGTCGCCAATCGCGAGACGTTGAGCCGCGATACTTCGTTCATCAACGACTTGGGCGCCGATTCGCTCGATACGGTCGAATTGGTGATGGAATTGGAAGAAGAGTTCGACGTGAATATTCCGGAAGAAGAAGCCGAGAAGATTCAAACCGTCGGCCAAGCCATCGACTACATCGAAAAGACCCAAAAGTAACCCACTCGCGCGGGACGCATACGCAGATGCATCGTAGGGTCGTCGTTACCGGGATGGGCGTGGTCACCGCGTTCAGCCGCCGGGTCGAAGATTTGTGGCAACGGATTCTCCGCGGCGAAAGCGGCATCGGACCGGTGCGCCTGATCGAACCGTCCATGCTCGAACGGCTGAAGGTCCGGTTCGCGGGCGAAGTTTCCGATTGGGATCCGACCGGCGTGATTTCGCCGAAGGACGTGAAGCGGATCGATCGCTTCGCGCAGTTCGGCATGGTCGCCGCGGCCGATTCGGTGGTGGATTCCGGGATCGATTGGTCCAAGGAAAATCCCTGTGCTGCGGCGTGATCATCGGCTCGGGCATCGGCGGCTTGAACGAAATCGAAGATCAAATCGGTCGCTTGATTCTAAAAGGCCCCGATCGCGTCTCGGCGTTCACCATCCCCAAGATGATGGCCAACGCGGCCAGCGGTCACGTTTCGATCCATTACGGATTGAAGGGGATCAACACGGCGGTCGCCACGGCGTGCGCCAGCGCGGCCAACGCGATCGGCGACGCATTCAACGCGATTCGTCATAACGTGGCCGACGTGATGATCACCGGCGGCGCTGAAGCGACGATCACGCCGATCGCGATCGCCGGCTTCTCGAACATGCGGGCGCTCTCGGAACGTCACGACGCGCCGCAACAAGCCAGCCGCCCGTTCGACGCCGATCGCGACGGCTTCGTGCTGAGCGAAGGGGCCGGCGTCCTAGTTTTGGAAGAACTCGAACACGCCAAAGCCCGCGGCGCGAAGATCTACGCCGAAGTGCTGGGCTACGGCGCGAGCGCCGACGGCGGCCACATCACCACGCCCGACGAACACGGTACCGGCGCGGGCCAAGCGATGGCCTTTGCCTTGCACGACGCGCAACTCGACCCGACGTCGATCGCTTACATCAACGCGCACGGCACCAGCACGCCGCTGGGCGACGCTGCCGAAACGCAGGCCGTGAAACGCGTCTACGGCGAACACGCCAAGAGTTTGTCGGTCAGCAGCACCAAAAGCCAACTCGGCCACATGCTGGGCGCCAGCGGCGGGGTCGAATTGATCCTGACGATCTTGGCGGTCCGCGACGGCGTCGCTCCGCCGACGATCAATCTGGAGACGCCCGATCCGAAGTGCGACCTCGACTACACGCCGAAGACGCCGCGCGAGCGGAAGATCGGCGCGGCGATGAGCAACAGCTTCGGCTTCGGCGGCCACAACGCGTCGCTGATCGTGGGGAAGCTGGTCTAAGGCCGCTGTGAGGGACGAAGTTCAACGCACTCATCAACCTCCCGGAATCGTAGATTCCGGGAGGTTTTTTTTATGCGCTACGGGACGTTTCGAGCGAACGTTTTTCGGTCGGCGCTGTCAATTCGCTTTCGTTTGTCATGAATGCGCCGCAAGCCTGTTCCCGCGTCGCTAGCCTGTTCCATGGAGTTCCGCAATGACGATCCGTCCGTACGATCCGGCTGAGGAAGACGCGGTCGTCGCGTTGTGGGAACGCTGCGACTTGGTTCGTCCTTGGAACGATCCACGGAAAGATATTGCGCGGGAAACTGCGCGTGCGACCGGATTCTGTTTTTGGTCGCGGTCGAGTTGTTCGACGAGAAGAACGACGCCGCGACGCCCACGATCGTGGGGAGCGTGATGGTCGGCTACGAAGGCCACCGCGGGTGGATCAATTACTTGGCCGTCGATCCAACGCATCGACGCCGGGGGATCGCGACCGCGCTGATGGCCGATGCCGAACGTCTGTTGTGCCGAGGGTTGCCCCAAGATCAATCTGCAAGTCCGCGTCGCGAACGCCGCCGCGTTCGGGTTCTATCAGGCATTGGGCTACATCGACGATCAGGTCGTGAGCTTCGGCAAGCGGTTGGAAGCGGACGATCGGGCATCGTGCTAGCTTGCCGGAATTCTCTTCGCGCCGAAACGCCGGCTCGCTACACTTCGCCCCTCTCGAAATTCCGGGTTATCGAACGGGTGGGATCATGCGAGCGTTCCTTTCGACGTCGTGCGTTTGGTTGGCGGTGATCGGCGGCGTCACGGCGTCGTGCAAGCTCCCTCGCGTTACGTCGATCTGGCGACGCCGCCGCGCCAATTGCCGCCGGCCCAGGCGTCGCCGATGCCCGCCGCCGCGCTGCGCGTCGCAGCCGTGCCGAATGCCGTGGTGACGAACCCGACGTCTCCGAATTACACGGCCCCGAACATCGCCGCGCCGAATATCGCGAATCCGAACGTCGCGACACACTCGAACACCGTGCCGAATAACACGGTGCCGAATTCGGTCGCTCCTTCGAGCGCCCCAAAGACCCAAGTCGCGGTTCCGGCCGCTCCGGCCGGCGATTTGCGACCGGTCGGAACCGGCGGCGTGCGGCCCGAGACGGGGACGCCCAACGAAGGCTTGAAGTCGCTCGACGTGACGCCGCGCAAATCGATCGCGCGCGTCACGCCAGGGACCGGTGCGTTGCCCAACGGGCAACGGCAAGTGTGGCGCGAGTACGATTTGACGCCGTTCACGCAACGCAATCCCGAGATCCTCCGCCCCGAGTCGGTCGTGGTCGACTGGATCCTCCGCGAAACCGGCTACGAGGCGTGGCACGGCGACGTGTTGTCGATCCTCAGCGCCATGCGCAGACGCTGCGCGTGTATCACACGCCCGAGATGCAATCGATGGTCAACGAGATCGTCGATCGGTTCGTCAATCCGGACACGGCCGGCGACACGTACGGCGTGCGGATGATCTCGATCGATAGTCCGGCGTGGCGCACGCGGGCGGCCGGAATCCTCAAACCGCTGGCCGCGCAAACGCCGGGCGTGCAAACCTGGGTGGTGGCCAAGGAAGACGCAGCGATCTTGGTCGGCGAGTTGCGTAAACGAACCGACTACAAAGAACACGGCAATCCGCGTTTGACGGCGGTGCAGGGGCAGACGTTGAAAACGCAATCGCTGCGATCGCGAAATTTCACGCAAGGCTTTCAAGCCGGTCTGGAGGTCTATCGCGGGCCGTTGCCGTTGACGATGAAGATGCAGGAAGGCTGCTCGCTCGAGTTCACGCCGCTGGCGTCCGTCGACGGCAAAACGGTCGACGCGATGGTCCGTTGCGACATCGATCAGATCGAAAAGGTCCACGCGGTCTCGACCGACGTCGCCGGGCGCAGTTGAACGTGGACGTGCCGCAACAGAGCGCGCACCGCGTCCACGAACGTTTTCGTTGGCCGGCCGATAAGATTCTGATCATCGGGCTGGGCATGGTTCCCGCGCCGACGCCGACCGACGGTGCGACGCCGCTCTTATCGTCGCTGGTCTCGACCGCGCCGCCGCGCGTCGATCTGCTGCTGTTCGTCGAACCGCGCGGCAAGGCGCAAACCGCCACGAACGTCCGCGGCGGCACGGCAACGCCGATCAGCGGAACTGCGACGCCGATCAATCGCTAGCGAGATCGTAAGGTTCGCATCACGACACGGCAGACTCGTGCGATAAGCAATCATCGGCGAGCATCGAGGCATCCGAAGTCTCTGACCAGCCCTTCGATGCGTCGTGTTCGCATACGATGTCATGTTCGCGCGACGTGTTGCGGACGGCCGCGCCCCTTGGACCCTCGGCGGGGTGTGGGATATACTGATTGATCCTCAATTTCCCCGGCCTTCTCCGCTTTTGTCCAGTTTGCGCACATGCCCTTGTCGACAGATCGACGTGTGGTCATCACCGGAATGGGCTTAGTCAGCCCCATCGGCGACACGCCCGAGGCGTTGTGGGACGCATTGGTCGCCGGCCGGAGCGGCGTGGGCAAATTGAGCTGCGTCGGCGCCGCCGGGTTGCCTGTCGACGCCGGAGCCGAAGCGACCGGGTTCACGGGCGACGCCGAGAATTACGGGCCGCTGGATAAAGAGCTGAAAAAGAACGTCCGCAAGTCGCAAAAAGTGATGTGCCGCGAGATCCAAATGGGGGTCGCCGCCGCGCAAAAAGCGCTGTATCACTCGGGCATCATCCCGGGTCCGAAATTCACGCCGGAACGGACCGGTTGCGTGTTCGGCTCGGATTACATGCTGACCGATCCGCGCGAGTTCGAGTCCGGCGTGGCCGCCTGTCGCACGCCCGCCGATCCGTTCGATTTCCACCTCTGGGCGAGCGAAGCGTTTCCGAAGCTCTACCCGTTGTGGTTGCTGAAATATCTGCCGAACATGCCGGCCGCGCACGTGTCGATCTTCAACGATCTGCGCGGACCGAATAACTCGCTGACGCAACGCGAAGCGTCGGGTAACTTGGCCGTCGGCGAGGCGTTCCGCACGATCGCGCGCGGTCACGCCGACGTGATGCTGGCCGGTTCGACCGGCACGCGCGTCCACACGATGAAATCGCTGCACGCCGTGCAGACCGAAGAACTGGCCTCCGGCGGCGACGATCCGGCCACGCTCTCGCGACCGTTCGACCGCGACCGCAAAGGGATGGTCATGGGCGAAGGGGCCGGCGCGTTGGTCCTCGAGGAACTCGGTCACGCGCAGCGCGGCGCGACGATCTACGGCGAACTGTTGGGGCACGCGTCGTCGACGGTGGCGGATCGCAACTTGGTCGCCGATCGCGCAGCCGCGCTCGAATTGACGATCGTTCACGCGCTGAAAGACGCCTGCGTATCTCCGGCCGAATTGGGACACATCCACGCGCATGGGTTAGCGACCCGTTCGTGCGACGTCGACGAAGCGACCGCGATCGGTCGCGCGTTCGGCGCGGCCGCGACCAAGATTCCGGTCGTCGCGGCGAAGAGCAACTTCGGTAATCTGGGCGCCGGCTCCGGCGTGGTCGAACTGATCGCCAGCGTCGAAGCATTGCGTCACGGTACGTTGTTCCCGATTCTCAACTACAACACGCCCGATGCGGAATGCCCGATCCGCGGGTGACGGACACGACAACGTCGGCCGGGACGACGTTTTTGAATCTTAGCGTCACCCCGCAAGGCCAAGCCAGCGGCATGGTCGTAGGCGTGTTCAAGGGGTAAGCGTCCGCGTCTTGGCCGATCATTTTCTCCGAGATCACGGCCTGCTCCGGTTCTGCGGGATACTCCGGCCGGAACGATTTCCGCGATTCCACCGCCGTCGGAACACGGATCACGACTTTTGCCGGCACGCGGACGATAACTCTTTCGTTCGCGGGCGAAGGAATGCCCGAAACGCACCGTGGGCTGCGGCGCGGATCGGAGCGAACGACGCGCATCGCGATTGTGACGGGGAAGGACCCCCGAGTAAGTCGAATGGTCCTTCACTCCGGCACGAGCATCCAATGTCTAAAGACGTCTTTCGCGTCGTTACTCGCGGCAACGACGGCAAGCTGCGGATTCGGGATTACGAAAAATCCGAAACGATCCACCGCATGCACACCCAAGTGGGCATCGACGATTGCAGCACCGATTTGGGCTTGGCGGCATGCCCGTCTTCCGCGGGTTGATCGGACCGATCCCCGAAGGGAAGAACATCATCCGCTACGAATCGCCGGAAGTGTTCGAATCGCTGACGAAAGAATGGTCGCAAACGAAGACGTCGCGTCGGCGCCGAACGGCCGGCGTGCTCGGCCCCGACGCCGCGCCGCACGCGCAACCGCTGACGGAAAGCGACGAAGAGTTTTAAGCGACGCCGTTGCTTGAAGCTATTCGGCGAACGGACGTTGGGTGGCCGAGTTCGAAGCGTACTCGCGTGCTCCCCGGAACATTCGACGCGGCGCTTCGAACCCATCGATCGAATTTCACGCCCCGTGGATCGCCACGGGGCGTTTTTCTTGCACCGCGTCGCGGTCTTCGCGGTTCGGCTTCCGTTAGATGCGCGGCGGCGTCGCGCGGGGTGGTTCGCGGACCACCGGCGGTTCGTGACGCGCTGCGGCCGCGCGATAATCGGGAGGAGGGGCTTGTTTGCGCGTCGGCCAAGCGGATGACGCCGCGTGATCGGTCGGTTGCGTCGTCGACTTCTCATCGCCCGCGTGCTCCGAAGCGCCGAAACCGGCCAGCGACGCGGCTTGCGTCGGTTCGGCCGTTTTATCGCGGCGATAGAACTTGCACGCCAGCAGATGCTCGGCACCCAGGATGAACGCGGCCAGCAGAATCAGCAACGGGAACAGTTCCGTCCCCGAGCGACCCGTGCTGACCGTGCGGTCGATCTCCTCTTTCGTGCGTGCCAAGCGATACGTTCCGGCACCCAGCATGGCGTCCAGTTCTTCGCGCGGCACTGCGCGAGAGCGTGGTGTCCGCGGCCGGCACGTTCGCGCTGAACCCGCGACGAACGCCGTTGACCGTGCCGCCGGAGCTGAGTTTGTATTGCCCCGGAAATTCCGTCGCCGCCGTCCTCAGAATGCCTTGGGTTTGATCGACCGTCGGGGCCAGCACGTCGCCGGCCGGCGTGGTGAGCGCGTAGTTCGCGTCGCGCTCGGCCTCGGGGACGCGCAGGACGACTTCTTCGCCGGTGAAAAAATTGAAGCGTTCGTCGGCGCTCCCCGAGAGATAGATCAGCATTTCGTTCGAGAGCATCACGAACGGCCAGGGCTCGAAGCCGGTGGCCAGCATGTTCCACGCGTTCTCGTCGTTGGCGCTTTCCGAGACCGGCGTGGTCATCGTCAGGATTTTTCCGCGCCCCAGCGGCATTTCGATCAACGCCGGCGCACGGTCGTTGTAGGCCAGCACCGGATCGGCCCCCTTGGCCAAGTCCAGCGTCCAATACCGCATGATAGGGAAGTCGACCCAGGGGTTCGACGTTTCGGTTCCGCGAAACGCGGCCATGACCGGATGCTGCAAGTCTTGCGGCGCGAGGAAGAAGTTCTTCGACCCGGCCCGGGCTTTGGTCACCAGTTTGCCCGGCAGCAGTTCGTTGAAAGGCGCGGCGTTGAACGCGGTGACGTCGGCGTTATGACCGAGCCAAATCGCCAAGCCGCCGCCCGCTTTGACGAAATCCCGCAGTTTCTCGGCCGCCGGCACGTCGAGCGGCGTCGGGTCCAGCAGGCAGACGGCCGCATAGGGCGCCAAATCCATGCGCGCGAGTTGCGAGAGCGGGATCGTCTTGCATTCGAATCGCGACATACCGGCCCGACGCAACGGTTCGGGATCGAGGGCTTGTTTCAGAAAGAATGCGTAGCCGTCGGCCGGATCGGGCGCGGCGATCAAGACTTGTCGCGCAGGGCGCGACTCGATGGTGAAATACCGCACGTCGTCGTCGGGCAGGGCGTCCTCGCCCAAGATTTTGACATAGCCCTGGTGCGTGCCGGGAGCGAGTTGCGGCAGACGGAACTGCACGGCGTCGGTTTGATCGGCTTGCAGGTCGCGGAGAACTTGGCCTTTCTTCTGCGGCCGACCGTTTTCGTCGAGCAAGTAGATCGCGATTTCGGCGTTGGCGGCCGGCCCGATCCGCGCGGCTTGCGTTTCGATCGACAACGTTCCCTGCGGCGGTAGGACCTGCGCGTTCAACCGCAAGTCGCCCAGCGACGTGTTGCGCGGATCCAGCGCCCGACGTCGACGATGTAGACCGCGATTTGAGGAAACTCCGCCCGGAGCGCTTTCAGACGATCGGCGTCGCGTTCGGGCCAGGCGGCGCGGGCGAGGTCGGTGAAGAGATAGACTTCGCCGCGCTCTTTTCGCTCGTTCGATTTACATAGTCGAAACGCCGTGTCGAGCAGGTCGGAGAACGGCCGGGCGTGCGGCGACGGCTTCAGGGATTCGACCCGCTGCTTGGCCACGATCAAATCCGGGGCGAAATCGCCGCCGCCGGTCGACGCGTCGAGCACGGCCACTTCGCTGTCGGGCGGCAATTGCGTCAGCATCCACAAGCCGATGTCGCGGGCGGCTTCCAACCGCGTTTGGTTATCTTGGCGATAACTCATCCGCGGCGACGTGTCGAAGACGAACGCCGCGGCCACCGGCGCGGCCGCGTCGCCGAACAAACCCGACCCGCTGAACGTCGGGCGGGCCAGGGCGAACGCCAACAACAAAATCGCCCCGCACCGCGCGGCCAGCAACAGCAGATGCCGCAAACGGAGCGTCCGGCGATTCGTTTCTTGCCGCTGCTGCAAGAAACGCAACGCCGGAAAGTCGAG
The DNA here is from genome assembly GCA_049840575.1 of Pirellulales bacterium. Classification (GTDB taxonomy): domain Bacteria; phylum Planctomycetota; class Planctomycetia; order Pirellulales; family JALHPA01; genus JANRLT01. The sequence continues at coordinate 264,449 of JASGKV010000028.1, read as the reverse complement.
CGGCCAAGGTTGCTTGCGCATCAGCAAATGCAGCACGATCGGCGCCGCGATCAAGCCGATGCCGGCCAGCAACCAAGGCGTGAGGAACGTGAAAGCCATGCGGACGAATGCGGAGTGCGGAGTTCTGAATGCGAAGTGAGAGGGGACTTATCCCCGGGCGCGTCGATTGACCAGATATTCCGAGAGGGCTTTGTCGAATTGCATGCCGGTGTCCAAGGGGACGAAGTCGATGCCGTTTTTGAAGCAGAATTTTTTGTAATCCTCGCGAAACCCGCGCAGCTCGCGCAAGTAATCGACGCGGATGCCGTCGGCGTCGAGGCGCAGCTTGTCGTTCGATTCGGGTTCGCGGAATTCGACCATGCCGTCGAACGGGAACGAGACTTCGGCTTCGTCCAGCACGTGAAACAAAATCACATCGTGTCCGCCGTGACGCAGCCGCGCGAGCGAACGTTGCACCGGCTCGGGGTCGGTCAGCAAATCGCTGAAGACCATTACGAGACTGCGATGCTTGAGCATCGCCGCGATCTGGCCTAGACTGCGCGCGATGTCGGTCCGGCCCGTGGGCGCGAGTTTGGCCAACAGCGACAAGATCCGCGCGAGTTGCGTCTTTTTGCTTTTCGCCGGCAACGATTTGCGCAGCTCGGTGTCGAAGGTCAACAGCCCGACCGGGTCTTGCTGCATCACCATCAGATAAGCGAGCGCGGCGGCCAAACAGATGCCGTATTCGAACTTGGTCAGCGTTTGGCGATACGAGTAGGCCATGGACTCGCTCAGGTCCATCGCCAAGTAACCGGTGATGTTGGTTTCGGCTTCGAACTTCTTGACGTAGTACTTATCCGTCTTGGCGAAAACCAACCAATCGATGTCTTCGGGATCGTCGCCGGTCGAGTATTTGCGATGCTCGCTGAACTCGACCGAAAACCCATGAAACGGGCTGGCGTGCATCCCCTGCAAAAAGCCCTTCACGATGAACTGCGCCGCAAGTCCAACCGCGCGATCCGCCGGACGACCTCGGGCTTGAGATATTGTTCGACGGACGACACGAGACACGCGAGAAGGGGAACGTCGCGCGAAGATGCGCTCTTCGTATTCTAGCGGATCGAGCAAGTGTTCGCGTCCGCGATCCGGACGCGTTTTTATTGATGACGCAGCGCTTCGATCGGGTCCATTTTCGCCGCGCGACTGGCGGGGTAGAGACCGAAGACCACGCCGACGAAAACCGAGATGCCGAACGACAGCGGAATCGACCAGGGGACGACGATCGCCTGAATCGATTTGACCAGATCGGGCAGGTTGGCCATTTGTTCGGGAAAGAATTCGTTCATCAACCACTGCATGGCCGGGATGATGAACAGACACGACAGCCCGCCCAGAATGCCGGTGACGCCGCCGATGGCGGACAGCAATGTGGTCTCGACCAAGAATTGGCGCGTGATGTCGCGTTGTTTTGCGCCGAGCGCGCGCCGAATCCCGATCTCGCGGGTGCGCTCGGTGACGGTGGCCAGCATGATGTTCATGATGCCGATGCCGCCGACGACCAACGAAATGGCCGCGATGAAGCCCAGCAAAACAATAAACATCAATCGCGTCGTCTCGGCCTGTTTCAGTAACTCCAACGGCACGGTCAGCGCGTAATCTTCGACGCCGTCGTGCGAACGGCGGAGTAAACGCTCGACCGCCTTGGCCGCGTCGGGGACTTCTTCGGTCGAGCGAATTTTCAGCGTGATCTGGCTCAGTTCCAGATATTCGCCTTCGCGCGACGTGGACGAACGAACCCAAATCAAATCGCCGATCCGTTTCCAAAACGTCTCGATCGGAATGTACACGTCGCGGGCGAAATCCTGACCCGCGAACGAGCCGCCGACGCCGGACGTCGCGCCGCGCGGCTCGAGTACGCCTACGACCTGATAGACGTCGCTATCGACGAAAATTTGCTGACCGAGCGGATCTTCCAACGGGAACAGTTTTCTCGCCACGCCGGCGGCCAACACGCAAACGTTTTTCCCTTGTAACAGATCGGCCGGTTCGAGAAAGCGACCTTCCTTGACGTCCAGATGCGTCATGTTCGCGTAACCGGGCGTGCAACCGACCAAGCGACCGTCCATCAGTTTGTCGCCGACGTGAAATTGGCTGCGGACCTCGCGAATGCGCAGCGTATCCGACACGCCGGGGATACTGGAGAGCAGTTCGAAATCGCGCCGCGTCAGACCGTAGGGGATGACGCCTTGTTGGCCGGCGGTCGCTTCGGCCGGCGGCTTCAGCGAGCGGACGATGATGTTTTCGGCGCCCAGGCCGGCGATTTGCTCTTGCGCCTTGCGGCTGATCCCTTCGCCGATCGCCAGCAACCAAATGACGCTGGCCACGCCGATGAAGATACCCAGCACCGTCAGCAACGAGCGTAACGGATGAAGCCAAAGGCTCTGCGCCGACGACGAGGATGCGGGGAAGCACGCGGGGAAGGGGGGCTGGGGATGCGGAGCCGGGGTAATGTGGCGAGCGAACCGTGCGTCGTTTCGCCCATTCGGGACGATCGGTTATCAATTCATTTTAACCCGGAGCGGCGGTCCGGATTGGGGAATCTCGTCCGTCAGGACGAGGCGACCGCGGCGGGTGTTTCGACCGGGACCGGTAGCGGGATCGCGGGGGGGCTACTGCGGACGTCGGACTGCAGCAGGCCGTCTTTCAGACGAATGATCCGCCGCGCGTGTTCGGCCACGTCGGGCTCGTGCGTGACCATCACGATCGTCTTACCGGCTTTGTTCAAGCGGGCGAAGACGGCCAGAATTTCCTCGGACGTCTGCGAGTCCAAGTTTCCCGTCGCTTCGTCGGCCAGCACGAACACCGGGTCGTTGACCAAACTGCGGGCGATCGCGACGCGTTGTTGTTGACCGCCGGAGAGCTGCATGGGGCGATGATCCAGGCGTTGGCCCAGACCGACCAGCTCGGCCAGTTCGCGGCAGTGCGCGGTGTCCGACGGCGTGATGCCGCGCCCGTAGGTCAGCGGCAGCGCGATGTTTTCCATCACGTTCAACTGCTGGATCAAGTTATACGCCTGAAAGATCATGCCGATACGCGTGGCGCAGGACTTCGGAGAGTTGATCGTCGTTCATCTTGGCGACGTCGTCGCCGCCCAGCCAATACTTGCCCGCGCTGGGGCGATCCAAGCAGCCCAGCAGATTCAGGAACGTGCTTTTGCCCGAGCCCGAGGGGCCCATGATGGCGACGTAATCGCCCACGGGGACTTCCAGCGTGATGCCGCGCACGGCATGCACGACTTCGCCCCCCAGTTGATAGGTCTTTTGTAGATCTTCGACGCGAAACGCGATGCTCATGAGGTCGTCGCGCCGCCGCGGGTTTGGCCGGTTCGACGCTGGGCGGGAATTTGCCTCCGCCGCCGCGCGAAGGACCGCCCGGAGCGAAGCCCCCATCGGCGCCGGGAGCGCCGCTTTCGCCCGCCTTGTCTTGGCCGTCGCGCGGGCGTTTGGATTTTTGCACCCGCATCAGCATTTCGGCGCGGTCCAGTTTGCCGTCTTTGTTAGCGTCGTCGCGGGCGTAGCGTTCGCGTTGATCTTCGGGGATTTCGGTCAGTTCCAGATTGCCGTTTTTGTCGGCGTCGTACTTGGCCAGCAGTTCGTTGACCAGCGTCGCCGGATCGGGTTTGCCGCCGTTGGCCGCCCCTTTTTCCGATCGCGTCCGCGCGTCCTTCATGAACTGTTCGGATTTTTCGGCCGAGGATTTGCCCGGCGGCGGCGGTGGAAACACGGTTTCGTCGTTGATATAGGCGTCCGGCCGCTCGACGATTCTGATCGCCGGCCTGTAAGCCCGAGCGGATCACGACTTCGGTCTCGTTGCTGGAGCCCAATTCGACCCACTTGGGGACGATCTTACCCCCTTCCTTGATGAGGCAGTAATACTCGCCCGAGTGGTCGGTGATCGTGGCGATCGGCGCGACCAGCGCGTCGGTCAAGCTGTCGACGTGGATTTCGACCTTCGCCGTCAGACCCGGACGAACCATCCCTTCGGGCGGGTTATCGATTTGCACATAGGTCGAGTACTGCCGGACTTGCGCGGACATCCAGCTCATCGGAATCGGGTTCTCGTCGACGCGCGTCACGCGGCCGGGCAAGACCACGTCGGGAAACGCTTCCAAACGGACCGACGCCCGTTGGCCGTTGCTGACGTAGCCGATGCGAGCTTCGTTGATCTTGGCCATGACTTGCATTTTGCCGAGATCGGGGATGCGAATCACCGGTTGACGTTCGCGAATCATCGTCCCTTCTTGGATCAGCACTTCGCTTTGACCGCGGCCCCCTTGAACGTTGGCGTACACCGCTTTGCCCGCGACCGGCGAGACCACGCGGCACTTGGCGATTTGGTTTTCGATCAGTTGCAGCTTGCTTTGTTCCAACTTGTACGAGTTCTCGTCGGCCGCCATTTTGGCTTCGGCCGATTCGATGTTCGCGTCCAACGTCTTGACCATTTTTTGTCGCGTGTAGTCCTTCAAGACTCGCAACTTCGTTTGCGCGGCGTCGAGGTCTTTCTTGGCTTTATCGACGGCGAAGCGGTCGGCTTCGACTTGAACCCCGGTCACGTAGCCCCGCGCGGCCAAGCGTTCGCTGTAACGGGCATACTCTTCGGCGCGACGGAGATTTTCTTCGGCGACGAAGACTTCGGATTGAATAACTTGCTCTTCCTGTTTGTTGATCCCTTGGATGTATTCTTCGCGCGTGATCACGGCCGTATCGTAAGCGGCCTTGGACTGGCTCAGCGTCGCCTTCGAGTTGTTGCAGGCGATCAGTTGCAGATTCTTTTCGTTTTCGAGCGCCGACGAATCGAAGCGGACCAAGAAGTCGCCCGGCTGTACGGTGGTGCCGTTCGGCACGATCTCGATGATCATCACGCCGCTGGTGTTGCGGGCTTGGACTTCGCAACGGATTTCCGTGTTGTTGCTGCTCTCGACTTCGCCCGGCTCGATCACGCTATGGTTGAAGGTCTTCGGCTGGATTTCGACGACCGCGACTTGCTCGGCCGGGTTCTTCGTTCCGGCCAGATACTTCGGCCCGAACGCCACGCCCAAGATCACCAGCACGGCGATCAGACTGAACACCAACCAGAAAAACGAAATGCCGCGACGCTGCGCGTCGTGCGGTGCGAGAGAGTCGCGGACGAGTGAAGGACATAGTGGCGGCCTGAACGATGGCGGTGGGCGACTTCAAACCGGGCGGGACGTCTGGCGGCGCGGTCGGGTGCGTAGCGGTGTCGTGAGAGAACCGGTCGAGAAGCGTTTGCGGGGCGACGCTCGACCGGCGAAAAGTTCCCCCGAACTCCGGCCGATTCGACCCTTCGATTCTACCCGCCGCAGAGTGGACTGTCACGCTTTCGCAGGCGACCGAAGCGGCCGATTTTCCGCGGCCCCTCGTTCGATTAAACCGCTTACCCGACACAGAGTTCCGTTGCGGGTAATACGCGATCCGCCGAGCGGCGGCGGATGCGATTTTCCGACGTCCCGGGCACGAAAAAACCGCGTAGCGCATGGACGCTACGCGGTTCGTTATAAGTCGGATCGCCGTCTCGTCCGCCGGGCACTCGCTCCCGACCGATTCGACCACGCTCCACGCTGATTCGATCGCGACTAAAACGTATCCAGGATGAAGTGGTGACCGCTGTGGTACTTGCCGCCCCCCGGAGGTCCTTTATGGCCGTACATGTAGCGATTCCACTCGCCCCCCTCGGGGTACATGTTGTGCCATTGCTTGTTGTAGACCGGAATCCGCATTTCCTGCGGGTAGCGGTAGTACAAGCTCTCGCTGCTGCGGTAATACTCGTTCGAGTAGAAGTTCTGCGGGTAATAGACGTACGGGTAGTGGTAAAAGCGGTTCCAATCCTGCGTGCTGTAGGTATGGGACCACTGTTGCCCGTAGCCCTCTTGGGCTTGGGTCGATTCGGCGCCGCAACAGAGGGCGCTCCCCGCGATGGCGAGGGCGAAAACGAGACGTCGCAGCATGGGGTGAATCTCCCGGTGATGCCGTGGAAAAGTGGCCGTCTGAGGAGTCGGGCAGCCGTCCGATCGATCCGCACGACGCGTGCGGTACGGGCGTCGGACCTTGCCCGACTACATCGTTCATCGGCAACCGGCACGACCGGGAATCAGCGAGGATTCGTCATAAACGGAGCAAATTCCAGGGTTTCCGCGTGCCGGCGTGCCGGTTGCGTAAGCCTGAGAAACCTTGCGGTCGGTCGGCGTCCCGATCACAGCTTTGCGTCGCGCAGGGAGAGCATGCCGGCAAACGAAACAGGGCATCGGCGGGACGATTAACGCACCATCTTGGGGATTTCCGGCGTCGGAATTTCCGCCAGCAGGCGGGCGACGACCATTTCGTTGTCGATCCCTTCGGCTTGGGCTTGGAAATTCGTGCTGATCCGGTGGCGCAGCACCGGGACGGCGATCTTCTTGATGTCGTCGACCGCCACGCTGAAACGGCCGTCCATCGCGGCCAGGGCTTTGCCGCCGTGGATCAAGAATTGACCCGCGCGGGGGCCTGCGCCCCAATCGACCAAGTCGCGGACGAATTGCGGCGCGGCGTCGTCCTTGGGCGCGTCGCGCGGACCAACGTGCGCGACGTATTTAATGATGTACTCGCTGACCGCCACGCTGCCGACCAGTTTTTGGAGGTTGACGATCGCCCGCCCGCTGAGGATTTTCTTGACCTCGGGCTTTTCGTTGCGCGTGGTCGAAGTCAGGATTTGCTCCTCCTCGCTCGCCGTCGGATAGCCGACCTTGATGTTGAACATGAAGCGGTCGAGCTGTGCTTCCGGCAGCGGGTAGGTCCCTTCTTGTTCGATCGGATTCTGCGTGGCGATCACGAAGAACGGCTCGGGCAACTGGTAGGTCGTTTGGCCTACGCTGATTTCGCGTTCTTGCATCGCTTGCAACAACGCGGCTTGCGTCTTGGGCGGCGTCCGGTTGATTTCGTCGGCCAAGAGAATGTTGGTGAAAATCGGGCCTTCGACGAAGCGGAAGTTTCGCTTGCCGTGCTCGTCTTCTTCCAACACGTTCGTGCCGGTGATGTCCGACGGCATCAGGTCGGGCGTGAACTGAATCCGCTTGAACTGCACGTCCAGGATTTTGGCCAATGTGCTGACCATCAACGTCTTGGCCAGCCCCGGGACGCCTTCCAGCAAGCAGTGACCGCGCGTGAAGATCGCGGCGAACAACTGCTCGACCACGTCGGCTTGCCCGACGATCACCTTTTGCAGTTCTTCGCGCAGGACCTGCCGGTGTTGGGCGAACTCTTGCAGGAAATCGCCCAAGCTGCGGGGTTTCGTGGACACGAGCGAACTCTTCGTGCGCGGGCCGAAGCCGAGAGAATTCAGGCCGGAACGAGGCCGCGTCGTCCATCCGAAGACGCCGCGGGGCGCGAGACAGTTGATTTTACCGGTCGACGAATGAAGCGGCAACGAGCGGAATGACGTGCGGAGTGCGGAACGAAAAGACTGCTCATCCGACGAGGACGATCGCACTTGTCGGAGATACGGTAAATTTGTACAGTATATGCCTGAGGGCATACTCCGCACTCCGAATTCCACACTCCGCACTCATCACATGTCTCTCGAGCCCGGACTCAACGGTCGGTTGATCGGACGCGGGACGTCGGCCGCGCCGACGAATCGGTTCGAACGGCTTAGCGTCGAGGCCGATTGGGAACATTATGAGGACGATCCCGACGAAATCCCCGGCCAACGTAAGGTCGCCACGCAGTTCTTCGTCGACGGGACGAAGACGGTGCTGGTCGAAAACGACAGCCCCGACATTTCGTTTCGCTGGTCGATCAACCCCTATCGCGGGTGCGAGCACGGCTGCGCGTATTGCTACGCGCGACCGTATCACGAATACCTGGGCATGAACGCCGGAGCCGATTTCGAGACCAAGATTCTGGTGAAAGAGAACGCGCCTAGGCTGTTGCGCGACGAATTGAACAAGCCGGGTTGGACGGGCGATCAGATTATCGCGATCTCGGGCGTGACCGATTGTTATCAGCCCGGGGAACGGACGTTCCGTGTGACGCGGGGCCTGATCGAAGTGCTGGCCGAAGCGCGGCAGGCGTTCGGGCTGATCACCAAAAACGCGCTCATCACGCGCGATTTGGACTTGCTCGGCCCGTTGGGGGCGCAGAATCTGGTTCACGCCAATATCAGCATCACGACGTTGGACGCCGAACTGTGTCGCGCGCTCGAGCCGCGCACGTCGCCGCCCGCGAAACGCTTGGACGCGATCCGCCAATTGAGCGCAGGCCGGCGTGCCGGTGCGCGTGATGGTCGCGCCGATCATCCCGGGGCTGAACGATATGGAAATCCCCGCCATCTTGCGCGAAGCGGCCGCCGCCGGAGCGAAGGGCGCCGCCTTCACGCTGTTGCGATTGCCGTTCGCGGTGAAAGAGATTTTTCTGCGCTGGGTCGACGAGTTTCGTCCGAACCTGCGCGAGCGGATCGAAGGACACATCCGCGCTATGCGCGGCGGCGAATTGAGCAGCGCGAACTTCGGCGAACGGATGCGCGGCACGGGCGAATACGCCGCGCAGATCAAACAAACGATGACCGTCTTCAGCCGCAAATACGGCCTCGCCGGCGCGGCGGGAGGCGGCATGCCCCCGTACGATACGACGTTGTTTCGCCCACCGACGTCGAGGCGCGGGGCAGGGGCTGTTGTTCTAAACGAGCTTGTCCGCGAACGCTCCTCATACCGCTTGCGTCGTAGCGTTCCAAGCACGCACTTCGCTCGCTGCGTTCGGAACGCTCCCAATGGGTCGCGGCTAAACAAGCGACTCGCATTTAAGATACTCGTTTCTCGTTAAGTTGTGCCGTCTCTGCGGCTTCTAACCGAAAACTCTGCCGGATATACGCGGTGCGCCGATGCGCGAGACTTGTCGCGACGTGCCGGCGACGACTTGCCACGACGGTCGCAACGCCGGGACTTGAGAAAGATTTCTTCGCTTCGACGATTTGGCGGATTGACGAGCCGTCCGGCGGTCGATCACTAACCCTGGCCAAGGATCGCATAACGGATTGGCCGCGGAAATGGATTTCCATACGTGCCCGGGGGCATAGCGTCCCCCAATGGAGTAGAACGCCGGACGACTCTCCCCCTTGCCACATGGATGGCACAGTGCGAGCGGAGAGTGAACGGAGTTTCCCATCACATCAGGAGCCACGATGATGAAGTCCGTCCGTCAGATCGCGCTCGCGTTGGCCATGGCCGGCGCCGCCTCGATGCCTGCGTTCGCTCAAACGCAAGGCTACCCGTATCAATCCACACGCTACGCCACGCCCGCCGTATTGCCCCAGTACGCCGGCTATCAATCGCTGCCTCCGGTTCAACAACCCGTGCAGCAAACTTCGGGCGGCTATCTGTTGGCCGCACGCGGCGGCGAAGGCGCCGCGTTGACGCCGGCTCCGCAACCGCAAGCCGCCCCGTCGGTCTTGGCGTCGCCCTCGGACGTCGAGCCGCTGCCGCCGCCGAACTACGGCGGTCAATCGTCCGCGACGCCGGGGTATAGCCAACCCCTGCCGACTCAATCGGGCGGCATGTTCATGGGCCCGCCGGTCGCTGGCGGTTGCCAAAGCGGTAACTGCGGCGCCGCAAGCAGCGGAACCTACGCTCCGAACGGCGACAACATCGGCTACGGCGACTACGCCGGTTGCGGGCAATTCATGGGCGGTTGCGGACCGACTTGGCAAGTGTACGCCGGGGCCGTGTTCATGGGCCGGACCAACAATAATAAGACTTGGACCACCTACGAAACGGGCAACAACCCCAATCAGTTGATGTACTTCCCGGATCCGGATAACGGCGCCGGGCCGGAAATCGCCGTCACGCGATACTTCGGTTGCGATCGGACCTGTGGGATCCAAGGGATTCTACGACGGTCTGTACAACATGAACAGCTCGAACGGCATCTACAGCGACACGAACCAACTCAGCACGCCGATCGACCTCGGATTCGTCGACTACGGCGGCACGCCGGCGATCAACTACTTCGATAACGCTCGCGAGCATTACGTCACGCGTTCGGACGAGTTCCACAACTTCGAATTGAACTACGTCAAAACGCTGATCGGCAATCCGTGCGGCGGTGGGTGTAACTTCGGCGGCTGCGGCACGTGCGACGCCGGCTGCGGCGGATTCAGCCCGGTCACCGTGCAGTTCTTGACCGGTTTCCGCTACATCAACTTCAACGACTCGATCACGTTCGGCTCGTCGCAACAAGGCTTCGGCGTCGATCCGGCGACCGACGCGTACCTGGGTTCGGCCGTGCAGAACAACTTGTACGGTTGGCAAATCGGGGCGATGTTCCAACACAACGTCACCTGCAACTTCAGCTGGTTCGTCACCCCGAAGGTCGGCGTGTTCGCCAACACGGTCGACTTCTGTGCGAGCAGCGTCACCGGCGACGGCGTGCAAGGCAACTTCACCAGCACGGGCAACAACTTCTTCCTGACGGCTCAGAAGACGGATTTCGCGGTGGTCGGTCAAATCGACTTGGGCGTGAACTACCGCATCGGCAAGCACTGGTCGATCACCGGCGGCTACCGCGTGTTGGGGATGAGCGGCATCGCCATCGCCGACGAACAAATTCCGGCCTATCTGGCCGCCGAAGGAGACTGGACCGACTTGGAAACGAGCAGCTCGACGATCTATCACGGTGCGTTCGCCGGGGTGCAATTCTGCTGGTAACGATGGGTTGAACGAATTTGAGAGAAGCGGGCAGAAAATCAACGCAGAGTAGGAATCGCAGAAACGACGCAGTGAATCGCGACGCCCCCGGACGAACCTCGTCCGGGGGCGTTTTTTAATTGTCGCTGAACGCTCGGCGATCCGTAACGACGCGATTAGGTGCGAGACGTTGAAAATAACCGCCGATTCGCCGGATTTTTACGCCAATCCACGATTGTGACGCGATTCGCGTCTGATTCTCATGACCGCTGCGGGATACAATCGAGAGATGTTCCCTTCGCTGCCGATCGTCGACGACTCCGTGTGCGCGCCTCCTCCGATGGCCGGGGCCGATTTCGTTTCGATCGCCAAACCGGGGCTACCGCTGGCGACCGCCGCCACCGCGCCGCTGCCGATGAACCGGGCCGAGATGGAAGCCCGCGGGTGGGACGAGGTCGACGTCGTCTTCGTCACCGGCGACGCGTACGTCGATCACCCCAGCTTCGCCATGGCGTTGATCGGGCGCCTGCTCGAAAGCGAAGGCCTCCGCGTGGCGATCCTCAGCCAGCCCGATTGGAAGACCGCCGAGCCGTGGCGGACGTTCGGCCGTCCGCGTCTGTTCTACGCGATCAGCGCGGGGAACATGGACTCGATGATCAATCACTACACGGCCAATCGCAAAGTCCGCAACGACGACGCCTACAGCCCCGGCGGCAGGATCGGTCGCCGCCCCGATCGCGCGACGCTGGCCTACTGCCAGCGCGCGCGCGAAGCGTTCAAGGGCGTGCCGATCATCGCAGGCGGCGTCGAAGCCAGCCTGCGACGGATCGCGCACTACGATTATTGGAGCGACAAGGTCCGCCGGCCGATCATCATGGACTGCAAGGCCGACCTGCTGGTCTTCGGCATGGGCGAGCGGCCGATTCTGGAGGTCGCCAAAAAACTCCGTGACGGCGCAACGGTGAAAGAGTGCCGCGAAATCCGCGGCGTCTGTTATCGTTTAGGTGCGAAAGAGGCGGGGGAATACAAAACACCGAGCGGGGGGCACAAGCCCTCTGAGCATTCGGATGAGTCGACGCAGAGGACGAATTTCGTCGAACTAACTCAAGTCGCCGAAGTTCCGCACACGGAGAGCATTTTCCGAACGGTCTTGCTACCCGATGCCGTCACCGTCGCGACCGACAAACTCGCTTTCGCAAAGATGACGCGGATCGCACATCACGAGACGAATCCGTTCAACGCCAAACGGTTGGTGCAGTTCGACGGGAACGAGGCCGTGGTCGTCAACCCGCCCGCCTATCCGCTCACTCAAGGCGAGATGGACCGCGTCTATGGGCTGCCCTTCACTCGGCGTCCGCATCCGGCGTACGGCAAGGAAAAAATTCCGGCCTGGGACGTCATCAAAACCAGCGTGCAGATCATGCGCGGCTGCTTCGGCGGTTGCACGTTCTGCAGCATCACGGCCCACGAAGGCCGGATCATTCAGAGTCGCTCGCAACAATCGGTGATGGCCGAAATTCGCAAAATGGCCGCCGAGCCCGGATTCACCGGCGTGATCAGCAATATCGGCGGTCCGACCGCCAACATGTACGAGATGAAATGCACGCGGCCCGAAGTCGAGGCCAAATGCCGGCGACTCAGCTGCGTGCATCCGACGATCTGCAAGCTGTTGGGGACCGATCACGGACCGCTGATCGAGTTGATGCGCGCCGCCCGCGAAGAACCGGGGGTCAATAAAGTCTTGATCGCCAGCGGCATTCGCATGGACTTGGCGCGTCGCGATCCGGTTTATATGCGGGAATTGGCCGCGCATCACGTCGGCGGCTATTTGAAGGTTGCGCCCGAGCATGTCGACGAACACACGCTGGACCTGATGAAGAAGCCCGGCGCGGAGGACTTTTTGGAGTTCGACGCCGAATTCAAAAAAGCGAGTCGCGCAGGCCGGCAAAAAGCAGTATCTCGTTCCGTACTACATCGCCAGCCACCCGGGCAGCGATCTGAACGCGATGATCGACTTGGCGTTGTTCCTGAAACGGAACCATTACAAGCCCGATCAGGTGCAGGACTTCATCCCTAGTCCGTTCAATATCGCGGCGTGCATGTATTGGACCGGCTACGATCCGATGACGATGAAGCCGGTCGAGACGGCCAAGAACTTGAAGGATCGACGGATGCAACGCGCGTTGTTGCAGTTCTTCAAGCCGGACAATTATTTCGAAGTGCGCCGCGCTCTCGAAGAAACCGGCCGGACCGATCTCATCGGCGAAGGCTGCGATTGTCTGATTCCCGCCCGCGCGCGAAAGAGGCGCTCGACAAACGTCGCAAAGCGGCCAACGACGACCTGCGCGATCAAACCTCCGGCGACCACATCCGCGGCGGCCCGGGCAAGCCGGCGGGGAAATCGAGCGCCGGCAAAGGAAAATCCCAAGGCTATCGCCCGCAACGGAACACGCAGCGGAGACGCGAGCGAGATTAACTCGCGGGGAATCGACTTGGCGATTCGCGGGAGTTTTCGATAATGCGTGCTGAAAGCAACAGAGCGTTATCGGAGAGGGGCTCGATGCGACGGTTCGTCGAAATCATTTTGTTAGTGTGCGTCGGGATCGGCCGGGTCGCGTTTGGGTTCGCCGCCGTCGAACCACCGCGACTACCGGGCTCGACGGTCGACGCAGCGACTGCGAAGACCGCGACCGCGGACGCGGCGCCGAAGACTGAACCGGCGCAGGTCGTATCCGAGAAAAAAACGCCCGCCGCTCCGCCTGTGTTCGATTTCTCGAACATCGAGATCCCCAAGTTCGACCCGCCCCAGCTGTCGATTGGGGTGATCGACATGCAGGCACTCGGACGCCGGCACGCATCGTACGAACGTGCGACGTTGCGCGTCGCCCGGTGGGCTCTAAGCGAATCCGAAGAATTGCGTCGCATCGGCGAACGAATCGAGCGGACCGAAACGATCCGCGACGTGTTCGCCGATCAAAGCGCACGGCATATCTTGTTGAACGTCGATGCGAAAAGTTTGGTTCTGGAACGTGATCGGCAACGCGCCGCGATCGTGCCGCGCATGGAGAAAGCTCGCAACGCCTTGAACGCCGAGTTGTTCTTGAAAACGCAAGCCGCTCTCAAAACGGTCTGCGCCGATAAGAAGGTCGGCGTGGTGTTTCGGGTGGACGGCGATCCGGTCGACGGCGCGAATCCGAACCAGGTCTTGAAGGCGATCAGTAAACAGGTCTTCGGAGCTGCGGCGGAAATCGATCTGACAGACGCCGTGCTCAAGGAATTGGAAGGCGCGGAGTTTCGCATCGACGAAGCGATTTTCAAACAGGAACTTCCCACGGATCGGCCGACGCGGTAATTCGACGCGAATCGCGCGGCGGCAAGCGACCGGAGGGGCGAGAAATCGACGCCGCGACGAATTTTCGCGTTTCGCAAAGCCGGTTTTCGACGTATCTTTCAAGAATCGCGTTTCGTCGAGCAGCGACGGAACGCACCTTTCGCGGTCGGTTCATTCGGAGCGCTCGTATGCCGGTCCTTCGCACGTTGTGGTTGGTTTTGGGAGTCGGGTGCGCAGATTCTCGCGTACGGTTCCGCGGCGCCGCCGCCGACGAAGCGGCCCCGCCGCAAATCTGGATCACCCGCGTCACCACGCTGAACGGGATCGCCTGGAAAACCGAAAGCGGGCCGGACAAACCGTTCATCATCGCCAACGACGAAGAATTGGAAAAAGCCTTCCCCAAAGACAAAGCCGTGCAAGCGGAAGTCAAAAAGGCCGTCGACTTCGCCAAAGCGCGGTTGGTCGTGTTCGCCTGGGAAGGGTCGGGCAAGGACCGCTTGGAGTTGGTCTCGCCGGACACCGAGAAGGGAGGCAACATCATCTTCAATTACAAACGCGGCGCAACGCGCGACTTGCGTAAACATGTGAACGTGTACTCGTTGCCCAAGGACCACAAGTTCGAAGTGGCGATGCCGAAATAAGCCGATGCCCGATCCGAAACCAAAACCGAATCGCCGGTTATACATCGAGGCTCTACGCCGCATGGGGCCGCACGCGCGATTGCAAAAAGCGTTCGAATTGAGCGAGCAAGCCAAAACGCTGTTCCGTCGCGGTTTACGTGAACGCTTTCCTGATTTAAGCGAAGAAGAATTCCATAAACTGTTTTTGAAGCGTTTGGAGTTATGTCACAACAAGAATTATTGATCGAGATCGGCGGTCGCCTCGATCGATTGGGTATCGCGTGGATGACGACAGGCTCGTTCGCCTCCAGTCTCCAGGGCGAACCACGTGCGTCTCACGATATCGACGTCGTCGTCTTGATTCGCATAGAAGATCGAGATGGTATTCTCGACGTCTTCGCCGACGATGATTTTTATCTCTCACGGCACGCGATCGACGAGGCGATCCGCCGAGGAGGGATGTTCAATCTTTTAAAGTTTTCCACCGGAGATAAAGTCGACTTCTGGGTTTTGAACGACGACGCGTTCGATCGCACTCGTTTCGCCCGTCGCTTATCCTTTGAAATCTTGCCCGGAAAAACAATCTGGCTCAGCTCGCCCGAAGATACGATTCTAAAAAAGCTGGATTGGATGCGTGAATCGGGCGGAAGCGAAAAACAATTTAACGACGCATTGGGCGTCTATGAAACTCAGTTCAACACATTGAATCGAGCTTATCTTGAAGAATGGGTGTTACGGCTCGATCTGACGGATTCTTGGAATGCGTTGCTAGCCGCCGCGATTCCCGAATCATAATTCCCCGCCCTCACTGCCCCAGCGAATACAGCAGCACGTTCAAGCTGATCCGTTCGGCGTCGTCGCGCGAGTAGCCTTCGCATTCCAGCGAGTCGTGGCGTTCGAGCGCACAACTCGAATCGTACTTCGAAAAGATTACGCCGTAACGATCGCCGATCTTCACGCCTTCGAGTTCCGGCGGGCCGACCTGTTTGGCCGCGTCGAGCGCACCGTCGGCCGGGCGGGGGCGGCGACGCACGACCCGCGACAAATCGTAGCCCTTGAATTTGGTGGTCATCAGTTCGTGCGTCGGCGCGATCGGTTCCAGCGGTTCGTTCGGGAAGATCTTCTTCATCTCCGCGCGAAACGAATCGGCGAAAGCCTGATTCGAGCAAATCGCGTCGCAGAAAATCGTGCCCCCCAATTCGACGTACTTCTTCAATTGCGTTCGCTCGGCCGGCGACAGGCTGAACGACTTGCGGCCGTGCATGAAGACCATGTGATAGTCGAACAACGCGTCCCCCGTGATGTCGATCAATCGCGATTCGACCGCCGCGCGGAAACCGAGTTGCGTCTCCGCCGCGCGCAGGATCCCCGGCAGCGCCGGGCGCGGTGTCGCACTCGCCCGGGTGACGCAGTTTGGCCAGATAGATCAGGTCCCGACGGCCCGTGTCGGGCGGACGTCGATCTTCCTTCAGGTTCAACGTTTCGTCTTTGCCTTTTAATTCGCGATTCGTGGCGTACGCCAAAACGTTGAGGCCCAGGTAGTGCGCACCATCCATGCGCTTGCGCGCCTCGTCGCCCATCGGGCGATCCTTGGCGAAATTCAATTCCCACCAGCAGCCCAGGTTGCCGTCCTTCGTTCCGTTTTTGCCGGGGGGAACATAGACCAAACAGGTCCGGCAGCCGTAGTCGATTCCTTCGACGTAACGCAAACCCTCGACCGGAACCTGACGTTCGGCCCGCCAGATCGGGTGCGCGGGATCCAGTCGCTTCAACGTATTCTCGGGGCGATCGGCGAAGACCGCTTGCATCACGCGGCGAAAGTCGCGATCGAATTCCTTCGCGCCGGGCGTGTCGTTGCAACATGCTTCGGCGAAGACGAACCCGCCGCGATCGATATAGTCGCGTAGCAGTTGAATCCGCTGTTTGTCGTCCGCCCAAGGGAGCGCGCCCGAGCCGCTGATGAAGAGCACCGGCGTTTGCAGCAAGTCTTCGACCGCCGGGTTCTTTTCGAGATCGACGACCTGCCAACTCAGCCCGATCGGAAAATCCTTCCGCCACGCTTTCTCGACGTAACTGGTCAAGTTGGCGACGTCCGAACGATGGCGATTCCACGATTGATCTCGCTCGTTTCCCCACCTGGCTTTGCCGATGACGACCGGCCGGCGACCTTTGCTGAGAAACAGCAGGGCCAAACTGGTGGCCACGGTCGTATCGCCTTCGATCAGATTTTCGCTGTTGGTCCACGCCCCTTTGCCCCCCAGGTTGGCGTCTTGCATGCCGATCAGTTTCTCGGCGCCCAGTCGATACCAATCGTAGGGTTGCTCGCGCGGGCTGTAGAAGAAACGTCGTCCGCTGAGCCGGCCGATTCGTTCGATGCCGTACAGATAATACAGCAACCATTTGCCGCCGGCTTCGGCCGTAGGGAACGCCGGATTCGTATCGACGGTGAAGCGATTCCCCAGCCACTTCAAGCCCTGTTCGATTTCATCGTCCAACGTGCTGCCGCGGCAGCATTGTAAGATGTCGGGCGCGGTCAGCGCGGCGTCGCCGTCGCTCAGTTTGCTTTGGCAGATGATTAACGACGATACGCCGGCGCATGTCATGCTGCCGGTGCCGAAGTTTTTCGATCGGTTGGTGTACGCCCACGAACCGGACGCGTTCTGACCGGCCTTCCAATAGTCGAGCGCGTCTTTCCAGACTTGCGTCGGGACTTTGACTTTCACTTCGGCGCGTTCGGCTTCGTAGAGTCCCAGCAGAGCGAATTGCGAGTTCGAGTTATCGGGGCGCGAAGGAGCGTCGCCGTAGGCCCAACCGCCGAGGAATGCGCGATCGTTCGTCCCTTTGTCCTGCGTTCGGACCAAAAAGGCGGCGTGCTCGGCGATCGAGTCCGCGAAGCGACTCGGTTCGACGGCGCAAAACGTCATGATGATCAGACTCGACGCATAGACCTTTTCCGGCTTCTGTGTGCGTAACATCGCCAACGCTTTGACGATCTGCGGATGCTCGGCGGGAACGCCGCTGTTCAAGAGCGCCAAGGTCGCGAGCGCGGTCGCGCCGCCTGGTTGCTGAGCGTTACCGCTCCACGAGCCGTCCGGATTTTGCACCGACAGCAAATACTTCGTTCCCAGATCGATCGACCGGCGAATATCGGCCGCGGTGATTTCCTTCTTTTCGTCGAGGCCCGGAATGAGGCCGCCCAACCCTTGGGCCTGGGCGCGTGACGCTCCGATCGCCCAAAGAGCGAGCAGGAACGCCAGCGTCGTTAATTCACGCAGACCGCGCATAGAATCCATCCGCAGGAACCGCTGTCGCGGACCTGTTTGTCGATCGAATCGCCCGTCGTGTTGATTATAGCGACATCCCAGAAAAGCGAATCGGGGGGGCACGGTCGGTTCGCGAACCGCCGCGTTCTAGGCCTGATCGACCGTTGCGAATCGCCGTACCTAGCGAAAGTTTTGGCCGGAAGCGGCGGAAAGGCCGCACGCAACTATATAACCAAAGCCTAACTGTCTCACGCGAGCCGCGAGATCGTGGCGAGCTTGCAAGACCGGGTCGGGTGCGTCTTAACGTACCGATTTAGGACGCGGCCGAGCGTAACTATGACGCGTACCCACGGTGCGTCAAGACGCACCCTACGGCAACGGGAGAAACGTCGATCCGGTTTTCGCCGGAGCGTGGGTCGCCTAAGATGGGCGCGTGGCGTCCGTTGGTTCTTTGGTCCTCGTCGTGCGTCGGTCATGCGTTTGATTTTGGCATCCCGCTCGCCGCGCCGCAGGCAACTGCTGACCGAAGCCGGGTACGCGTACGACATTCTCGTCCCGTCGACCGCCGACGAATGCGGATCGTGCAGCCGCGAGAGCCCGGCCGAGGTGGTCCTGCGTCTGGCGTTGAAAAAAGCCAAAGACGTCGTCGGCCAACTTCACGTGGCCGGTCGCGCCGGAACGGTGATCGCATGCGACACTGTCGCCGAGGTCGACGGTCAGGTGCTGGGCAAGCCCGACTCGTTGCCGCATGCGCGACGGATGTTGTCGCTGTTGCGCGGACGGACGCATCGCGTACTGACCGGTCTGTGTGTGTGGCCGTTCCCCGATCGCGCGCCGCTGACGCGGTTGGACGTCACCACGCTGCGGATGGACCCGATCACCGACGAGCAATTGGAAGAGTATTTGGAGACCTATGCCTGGGAAGGGAAGGCCGGCGCGTTCGGCTATCAAGACGGCTGGGACTGGCTGCACATTCTGCAAGGGAGCGAATCCAACGTCGTCGGCTTGCCGATGGAGTTGCTGAAAACGATGTTGGATGAAATCGCAATCCGGCATGATGCGTAGGGATCGACGACGATTCGATCGGTCACGATCGCGATACGCACGAAGAACCGCAGGACTTAGCTCCTCCGCTCTCACTTCTCTGAAAACTGAATCCTGAAAACCGAAAACGCCTAGCATGCTCGATCTCCCCGCCATCCAATCCGCGCTTCGCGAATTCGATCTCAATGCCTGGTTGCTCTGCGATTTTCGTGGGCAGAATCCATTAGCCAAGAACGTCGTCGGCATTCCGGCCCACGCGCATCAAACGCGGCGGTGGATGTACTTAATACCGCGCGAAGGGACGCCGAAAAAGTTGGTCCACCGGATCGAAGCCGGATCGTTGGATCACGTGCCGGGCGAGAAGCGGATCTATCTGACGTGGCAGGAATTCCAAGCCGGCGTCGCGTGGTTGTTGGCGGGCCCGATCGTGGAGCGGCCGCAACCCCGGATCGCGCTGGAATATTCGCCGCGCAATGCGGTGCCGTATTTGTCCAAAGTCGACGCCGGCACCATTGAATTGGTCCGCGCCAACGGCTGCGTTCCCGTGTGCAGCGGCGACGTTATCCAACGCTTCACCGCCGTGTGGGACGACGAACAGTTGGAGTTGTACGCCCGGGCGGATCGCGCGACGACGTCGGCGTACGATCTGGTCTGGAAATTCCTCCGCGACGAAGCGGCCGCCGGTCGCGCGCCGCACGAGACCGACGTGCAGGATGTGATCGTCGACCATTTCACCCGGAACGGCTGTGTGACCGATCATCCGCCGATCATCGGCGTGAACGGTCATGCCGGCGATCCGCACTACGCGCCGAGAAAGGAGCGACGCCGCGATTGAACAGGGCGATCTCGTCCTGGTCGATCTGTGGTGCAAGGTCGACCATCCCCGCGGCGTCTACAGCGACCTGACTCGCATGGGCTATATGGGCGCGACCGTCCCGACGAAATTCGCCGATCTGTTTACGATCGTCGCGCACGCGCACGACGCGGCGGTCAAACTGGTCGAAGACCGTTTCGCCGCCAAGCAGGAACTGCGCGGGTGGGAGGTCGACGAAGCGTGCCGGAAGGTCATCGTCGACGCGGGCTACGGCCAAGCCTTCGTCCATCGGACCGGCCACAGCATCGGCTTCACCACGCACGGCGACGGCGCGAACATGGACAATCTGGAAACCCACGACGATCGCCTTGTGCTGGCCGGCACGTGCTTCTCGATCGAACCCGGTATCTACCTGCCCGACGACGGCATGGGCTTCCGCAGCGAGATCAATATTTTGATCACCCGCGACGGGAAGCCGCAGGTGAAAGGGGGATTACAACGCGAAATCGTGCCGATTCTCAAGTAACTTTGACTAAGAGTTAGGGCAATTTTCATGACAATAACTCTCTCGGAGATGCAATTTCAAATTATTGGCAAAGCCGTATCTTGGTATTTACGGCCTTACGATAGGAATACGACGACCAACTCGGAAGCCGCCGATTCACAGAGAATCGAAGCAATCCTGCAGGGACTGATTCAAGCTCACAATTTTTGCTTGAAGCGAAATACTTGTGTCGTATTAACAATTGCGGATCGGACATCAACCGAATTCGAACAGGTATGTTTGACGATCACGGATTACCGCACGTTATGTAGGTCCGTCGAATTGTTTTATACGGAATTACAGCATTCACCCGAGGAGATTCACATTTTGACGGGAGCGTCGATTCCTGAAGTCTTGGAATTATCTTCTCGCTTGCATGCATTGGATGCTTCAAAAAGCTAAATCGTGCTTGCCGGTTGCCTTCGCGCCTACAATGGAACATCGCACGTAATCTTCTCTCGCAGGCTTACCGATGGCCGATCGCAATTCTCTCGGCGGGATCATTCATACGTACCAAAAGTACGATCCGCTGAAGTTCCCCGATCCGACCGAGCAGGCGCCCGACTTAAGCTCGGCGGCGATGGAGCATTTGCTGACGTATGGCGATCTGCGCGAGTTCACCGAAGAGGAACTGGCCGACGCCATCCATTTGGACCCCAGCCAAATCGCGGGGTTGGGGCCCAGCCTTGAAGCGTTGTTGCAAATGCTGCGCGAGCGGAAGGAACGCATCCTGTCGACGTACGAGGTCGATGGCGCGGTCGCGCGGCCGCCAAAGAGTACCGCGAAGCGGGCTCGGCGATCAAGCCGCCGAAGGAGTTGGCCAACCGTTTCACGCGGGCGTTTCACGACGAACAAATCCGCGAACTCGAACGCGTCTTCTACGCCCATAAGAAAGACAACTCGCCCTTTTCGGCCGCGGTGGTCGGGTTGATCGAGCGTTTGGCCGAGAAGTATCAAGTCGACGAACTCTCGGGCAAGTACGCCTTCACCGGTCGCACGCCGACCACGATTCCGCGAGCGCTCGAAATCAAAGACGAACTGGAAACGATCGACCGGTTGATCGAACAGCTCGAAGAAGCGAAGAAAAACGCCAAGCTGGCGATCATCGATATGGAGGCGCTCGAACAATTCACCCAACCGGGCGACTTGAACGAGTTGAAGGACCTGCGCAACAAGAATCGAAGAGTACGTCCGCCAGGCGGCCGAACAGCAGGGTTTGGAACGCGATCAAAAGGGCAACTACAACGTCACGCCGAAGGCGCAACGACTGTTCCAAGGGAAGCTGCTGGAACGGATCTTCAGCGAACTCGAAGCCGGCCGCACCGGGCGTCACACGGGCGACATCGTGGGCGAAGGGGCGGTCGAAACGCAGCGGACCAAGGAATATGAATTCGGCGACTCGCTGGCGAATCTCGATCTGACCACGTCGCTGACCAACGCGTTGATCCGCGATCCCGGCGCACGCCCGATTCGCTTCAAGAGCGAAGACCTGGTCGTCCACAAAACGCGCAACACGCCGAAATGCGCCACGGCCGTCTTGATGGACATGAGCGGGTCGATGCGCTACGGCGGGCTGTATATCAACGTGAAGAAAATGGCCCTCGCGCTCGAAGGCGTGATCCGCCGCGACTATCCGGGCGATTTTCTCCGCTTCATCGACATGGCGACCTTCGCCAAGCCGGTGCCGAACGGCGACGTGGCGTCGCTGCTTCCGAAGCCGGTGACGATCTTCGATCCGGTCGTGCGGTTGAAGGCCGACATGTCGGATCCGGAAATATCGGAATCGCAAATTCCGCCCCACTTCACCAACATTCAACACGCGCTCCGCACGTCGCGACGTTTCCTCTCGAACGTCGACACGCCGAACAAGCAGAATCATCCTGATCACCGACGGGCTGCCGACGGCGCACTTCGAAGAGTCGATGCTGTACATGCTCTACCCGCCGCACCCGCGAACCGAGCAAGCGACGCTCCGCGAAGGGCTGCAATGCAAGCGCGAAGGGATCACGATCAACATCTTCTTGCTGCAAAGCTGGTCGCAGTCGTCCGAAGACATCCGTTTCGCCTACAAACTGGCCGAATCGACGACCGGCCGCGTCTTCTTCACCGCCGGCAAGGATCTGGACCGGTACGTCGTGTGGGATTATGTGCAACGCCGTAGAATCGATCATTGGGTGAGAGGTTTCAGGGTTCGGGTTTCAGGTTTCAGGAAATACGCATCGAGTCCGCGCATTCACCGAGCGGCGGCGATCGGACCCCGGAGTTTTTTCTCGTCGTGGCGAACCTCAAACCGTCGCTTGGGAACTAGAATGGACGTTTCGTGATTTTTCGAATCGTCATCTATACTCTCACGTGCGCATCTCCGAACTCTACGCATCGAATCAGGGCGAAGGGCGTCTGACCGGCGTTCCCAGCGTGTTCGTGCGCCAGCGGGTGCAATCTGCGGTGCTGGTTTTGCGACACCCCGTTCGCGTCGTGGGAGCCCGAGGGGGAGGATTGGCCGGTCGAGGAGATCGTCCGCCGGACGTTGGAGCTGCCGACCAAGCATGTCGTCCTGACCGGCGGCGAACCGATGCTGTTCGCCGAATTGCTGCCGCTGACGCGCCAACTCCACAGGGCAGGGCGGCACATCACGATCGAGACCGCCGGCACGCTGTATCTTCCGGTGGTCTGCGACCTGATGTCGATTAGCCCGAAGCTGCGCAACTCGACGCCGTCGGCGGAACGCGACGCCCGGTGGCATGTCCGTCACGAAAAAAACCGCGACGTGCCCGATGTCGTGCGGCGGTTGCTGGACGAGTACGATTGCCAACTGAAGTTCGTCGTCGACGTGCCGGCCGACGTGGACGAGATCGCGGAATACCTGGCCCGCTTCGACGACGTCGACCCGGCCCGCGTCTGGTTGATGCCGCAAGGGACGACGCCCGACGAACTGGCCGTTCGCGCCGCATGGTTGGAACCGCTGTGCGCGGCCCGCGGCTGGAACTACTGCCCGCGGATGCACATCGCATGGTACGGGCACACGCGCGGGACGTAGCGATTCGATCACGTCGTTTTTTGTCGCGACATCTCGGCCAACGCCGCCAACTTTTCTCGCGCCGCGCCCGCGTCGATCGCCGCGGCAGCCAGCGCGGCGCATTCGCGTAGCGTCGGCGCACGGCGGGCGACCCACAACGCGGCGGCCGCGTTGATGATCACGATGTTGCGCGCGGACCGGTTTCGCCCGCGAAGATCCGCCCGATCAGCGCCGCGCTCTCCTCCGGACCGTCGATCGTCAACGGATCGAGCGAGGATCGTGCGACGCCGAACTCTTCCGGCGTCCAAACCGACTCCGTGATCGCGTCGCCTTCGATCAGCGAAACGCGGGTCAGCGCGGCCAGCGTCACTTCGTCGAGGCCGTCTTCGCCCGAGACCACCACCGCGCGGCGCGTCCCCAGCGTGCGCAACGCGGCGGCCAACAGCGGGCGTTGGGCGGGCTTGCCGACGCCCAGCACTTGGCACGGCACCACGGCCGGGTTGGCCAACGGCCCCAGCAAATTGAAGATCGTCGGCACGCCCAGGGCGCGGCGGACTTCGGAGACGCGTTTCATCGCCGGGTGATACAGCGGAGCGAAGCAGAAGCCGATGCCCAGTTCGGCGACGCAGCGTTCGACGGTCGGCAATTCGGCCAGCACGTCGACGCCGAGCGCGGTCAGCACGTCGGACGAGCCGCTGCGGCTGCTTACGCTGCGACTGCCGTGCTTGGCGACCGGCACGCCGGCGGCGGCCACGACGATCGCGGCGGCCGTGCTGATGTTGAACGTCCGCGCACCGTCGCCGCCGGTGCCGCACGTGTCCAAAAACGTCTCGTGCGTCACGCGGATCGGTCGCATGTGCCGCCGCAGCGCAGGGCGGCGCCGGCGACCTCGTCGGGCGTTTCGCCGCGGGCGCGCAGATCGAGGACGAATTGCGAGAGTTCCGCGTCGGGCACGTCGCCGCGCATCACGGCGTCGATCGCGGCTTCGGCCTGCGCCGGAGAGCGCATGACCGGCTGCGGCGAGAGCGAAGAGGTCGGCGTAGGCGTTCGGTGTGGTCATCGGGTCCGGGCGTTGCGTCGCCCTGGCGGAGCGAACGGGTTCCATCAATGCAATAACCCAGGGTGTCGCCCTGGGCTATGTCGCGATGTCCCTACGGGACTCTTTCCTCATACGCCTCGTTACAACTCGATCGCCGAATCGTCCGCCTTAGCGGCTTCGTCGGCGGCCTTGGCTTTGTGGCGGTGGTTCCGCAATTCGGCCATCATCGAGCGTAACGCCGCGGCCGAATTCGCGCACGGCGGCGCCGTAATCTTTCTGTTCGAGCGCGGCGGTGCCGGCCTTCGAGAACTGCGTGAACTTGCTCCAATCCAGCGACCAGTTGCCTTGCGTCGCCGCGTCTTGCAACTCGCGCGTCTTGCCGGCCAGGTCTTGCGCCAGCGCGCGGTCGGCCGTGCATTCGAACCGCGTGTGCGGGCCTTTACCCAGCATGCGGCCCGCGGGGAGATAGCTCATCGCCGCGGTCTCGGGCGCCATCGTCTGCAGGAAGCCGAAGACCAAAAACATCACCGACGCGACCAGCGGAATGATCTTGATGAACCACGGCAGGTCGGCGGCCAAACTGTACATGACCATCGCGCCGATGAAGAACGCGGCGGCCGTGATCCACAGGAAAATCGCGTTTCGGCCGCTCGCGCGGCGCTCGTTCAGATCTTCGCCGATCGCCAGCAACTCGGGCGCGTTCTCGGGAATCGTGGCCAGCGCCTTGTTGGTGATGCGCACCACGATCACGGTGATGTTGTCGGGCCCGCCGCGCAGATTGGCCAGGTCGACCAGCACGCGCGGCTTCGGCCGGAGGCAACGTCGCTGCAGGATTTGGCCCATCTCCACGTCGGTCACTTTGCCGGCGGTGATGCCGTCGCTGCAGAGGAAGAAGATGTCGCCGACCTCGATCGGAAACGGACCTTCCAGATCGACCTGCACGTCGGCGTGCGGGCCGAGCGAGCGGGTGATGATGTTCTTCGGCACGATGCTGGGGGGCGAGTCCTTCGAGAACTGCCCGGCGGCCGACATCTCCCAGACCAAGCTGTGGTCGAAGGTCAACTGCTCGAAGCGCGTGCCGCGCAGACGATAGACACGGCTATCGCCCACGTGCGCACAGAGCGCACCTTGCGGCAATAAGACCAAACAACTGGCGGTGGTCCCCATCCCGTGAAATTCGGGATTGGTTTGACCGCGACGATGGATCGTCGCGTTGACGTCGCGGATCGCCTTACGCAATGCGTTCGGCGGCGGCAGTTCGGCCAACTTGTGATAGTTGTGGGGAATGCCGTCGGCGGCCATCTTGCTGGCCAACTCGCCGGCCGCGTGAGCGCCCATCCCGTCGGCCACCACGAAGACGTGCCCGCGTTTGCACCAGGTCTCGACGTCGGAGGCCAACATCACGGCTTGCGAGTCTTGGTTGTTCGACCGGCGCATGCCGACGTCCGAATCACGGCGTGATCCAGATACGACTTCCAGTTGACGTTGGCGGACATGTGCGGCGAAAAAACCGGACCGGGGGCGGACGACCGAGAGACTTCGACTTTCTCGCGAGTCCCTTTATTCTAGCTTGGGAATTCCTATAAGCCTAGCTAGCAAGCCGCGCCGTCGCCAATCGGAATCCGCCGAATCGCGCGTTCGATCGGCAACCCAAGTGCCGGCGTTTCCGCGTCTTGGTCGTGGCGTTGGGCCGGGTCAAGCTGATCTAGGTCGCGGTTCGGCCCTTTGCTACACTCCGCCCGCAAGTCATCGAGGGGCCTCCAAAACTTCGCACCCTCGAACTCTTCCGGTCTTCGCAGGTCGTCCTGTGCGGTTCGCCGTTTCCTTCGCCGTTCGTACGCCGTCTCGCGCTCGCGGCGGCGTTCGTTTGTGCGTTGGGATTGCTGCTGTCCGTCTCCGGCGGCTGCGTCACGCGTCGGTTGATGATCAAAAGCGATCCGCCCGGCGCGGGTCTACGTCGGCGACGAAGAGATCGGCACCACGCCGGTGTCGCACGACTTTACGTATTACGGCACGCGGAAAGTCCGCTTGGTGAAGGACGGCTTCGAGACGTTGATCGTCAATCAGCCGATCCCGGCGCCGTGGTACCAGATTCCGCCGCTTGATTTCGTGACCGAAAACGTGGTCCCCGGCGAGATTCGCGACGAACGGATCATCACCTACCAAATGCGTCCGCTGCAGTTGCAAAGCAAAGAGCAACTGCTGCAAAAGGGCGAAGCGTTGCGCCGCGCCAGCCTGGGCTTGCCGCAGAACTCGAACGTCGTGCCGGCCGGCGCGACGTCGATCGGCCCGCAGAATTATCCCGGTCTGCGCAACGGACCCGAAGTCATCGCCACTCCGCCGGGCTATGCCGCGCCGGGGGGCGCAAGCACGTTGCCGCCGCCGGCTGACACGCCGCAATGGATCTATCCGTCGCAAAGTCGAACCGCGCCCCCACCGGGCGTGATCGCCCCCACGCAACCGGCGAGTCCTGTCGCTCCGGGAACAATCGCGCCGTTGCGATAAGTTAAGCGATCGAGAACAGCGTCCTGCGTTCCGCGGACTTGCGGGTGGGTGGCCGGGGTCGAAGTGTACTCACGTAGCCCCCGGTGCGTTTGGCCATGTGATAAGTCGCTAGCTAAAACTGCGTATTCAAAAACCTTCGTCTTGCGCAGCTTGCCTCGTCGGCGCGATCCGCAAAGATTCTTCAAGTGTCACGATCGGAACGGTCGATCATGGATGACGCGGGACCCTCGGTCTCGACGATCCCGGATCGTTCCCGGGTTACGTGACGTTCGTCGGACTTTTTCGCTTCGCCATGTCCACCGCAGGCCACGCCTCGCCTTCGCCACCGCAGCCCGCCCGACGGGGCGTGTCGGCGGCCGTCGAGAATTGGGTCGCGGATCTCGGCGCGTGGACGATCGACTTCGTGACCGCGGTCGGCGACTTGGCGATTTTCTGCGTGCGGACGTTTCGTTGGCTGTTCACGCGGTTTCCGCGCCGCGAAACGTTGGTCCCCAACTTCTATCAGATCGGCGTGCTGAGCTTGCCGGTCGTCGCGCTGACGGGCCTCTTCATCGGCGTGATCTTGGCCGTGCAGAGTTACTCGCAATTCCGCGCCATCAAGATCGAGACCAGCCTGGGCGCGGTCATCAACATGACGTTGGTCCGCGAACTCGGTCCGGTGTTGGCCGCCACGATGTTGGCCGGCCGCGTCGGCAGCGCCATGGCCGCCGAACTCGGCACGATGCGCGTCACCGAACAGATCGAACGCGCTCAGCAGCATGGGCGCCAACCCGATTTACTACCTGGTGGTGCCGCGCTTCTTGGGCTGCTTGTTGTTGATCCCCATGCTGTCGTTCATGGCCGACTTCATGGGCGTGATGGGGGGCTACGCCTACAGCGTGGGCGTGCTGCAAATCGATTCGCACCACTACTGGGTGCACTCGCAGAAGGTCGTGGGACTGTTCGATCTGTTCAGCGGCATCTTCAAAAGCTTTTTCTTCGGCGGCGCGATCGCGTTGGTCAGCTGCCATCGCGGCTTCAACTGCGAACCGGGGGCCGAAGGCGTGGGTCGCGCCGCCACCAGCGCGTTCGTCCATTCGTTCGTCTCGATCCTGATGATCGACATCGTCCTGGGGATCATCATCGACAAGGTCTATCTCTGGTTGCACCCCGAAGGGGTCAAGTTCATCTAAGCCCGACATGTCCGACGAACCCGCCGTGCCCGACGACGAGACGCCGCTGGTCGAAATTCGCGACCTGCACGTTCGTTTCGCGCGCGAACAGGTTCTGCGCGGCATCAACCTGACGATCCCGCGCGGGCAGACGTTGTGCATCCTGGGCGAAAGCGGGTGCGGTAAAACGGTGCTGTTGAAGTGCATGATCGGCTTGGTCCGGCCCACGTCGGGCCAGGTGCTGTTCGACGGTCGCGACATCAACACGTTGGACGAACGCGAACTGGCCAAGCTGCGCGTGAAATACGGCTTTCTGTTTCAAGGCGCCGCGCTGTTCGACAGCTACACCGTGTACGAGAACGTGGCGTTTCCGCTCCGCGAACATACGCGGAAAACGAACAAGGACATCGACGAAGTCGTGCGCGAATTGATCGCCGGCGTCGGCCTGAACGAAAGCGTGCTGGCCAAGCATCCGGCCGAGCTCTCGGGCGGGATGCGCAAACGCGTGGGCCTCGCCCGCGCGCTGACGTTGAAGCCCGACCTGATGCTGTACGACGAGCCGACGACCGGGCTGGACCCGATCATGAGCGACGTGATCAACGAATTGATCCTGAAGGTCCGCAAGGATTACCCGCTGACCAGCGTGGTGGTGACGCACGACATGCACACGGCCAAGAAAGTGCCGGATCGCGTGGTGATGCTGTATCCGCTGGCGCGGTTGGAAGAGACCGAACAGCAGATGATCTTCGACGGTACGACGAAGGACGTCGCCCGCGTGCGCGATAAACGCGTGTCGCAATTCGTGAACGGCGAAGCGGGCGAGCGGCTGATGGAAATGCGCGTTCAATACGCGTCGGCCGAGAGTATTATGAAACGGTAGAGACCGCACATTCGGAGACCCGTCGCCGCAAGGCCCGACGGACGCACATGGACGATCGCTTAAAACAGTTCCGCATCGGCGTGATGACCCTCTCGGCCTTTTTGGTCGCCGGCATCTTGGTCGTTCTGTTCGGCAAATTGCCGACGTTCGGCGCGGGCAGCTATCAGGTGAAGGTCGTCTTCGACGACGCGCCGGGGATCAGCGCGAATTCGCCCATCAAACGCAGCGGCAAGCTGGTCGGCCGCGTCGCCAAGGTCGAACTGCTGGACGATCGCACAGTCCTGGTCACGATGACGCTGGACGACGACTTCCACATCTACACCGACGAGACGGTGAAAATTTCGACGTCGTTGTTGGGCGATTCCGAGTTACAAGTCGTGCGCAAGAAAAAACCGGAATTGCCCGTGGCGCAACCCGACAACGCGTTCATTCAACCGAACGACGTCATCAAAGGCCAACCGGCGACCAACCCGCTGAACACGTTGACCAACATGGAAGAGGATATTCGCATCGCGATCACCTCGCTGCGCAACACCAGCGATAAGAATCGGCCAACTGTCGAATACGGCCAATCAAACGTTGACCGAAAACCGGACGAACATCAGCAACCTGTTTAAAAACGCCGACGAGATGACCGCGCGGATCAACAGCACGACCAAGGCGTTGGACGAAATCCTGGGGAATCAAAACCTCCGCGAAGACATCCGCGCCACGATCGCCAACATCCGCGAAATCACCGACAAGACCAACACGTTCATGCAAAACGCCCAAGGCCTGGGCGAGGACATCCGTAAGATCTCGGGCGCGTTCGCCGACAGCGTGGGCAAACTCACGCCGCTGACCGAAGAGTTGGAACGCCGCGGCCCGTACATCATCAAGAACGCCGACGAAGGTCTGGCACGCTTGAATCAATCGCTGGCGCAGGTCGAACGCTTCACCACGGCGATGAACTCCGACAAGGGAAGCATCGGCCAGTTGATCAGCAACCCCGAGCTGTATCAGCAGTTGAACGAAGCGGCCACCAACATCAACGACCTGACGCGGCGGATGAAGCCGATCGTCGAAGACGCCCGCGTGCTGAGCGACCGCATCTCGCGCAACCCGGGCATCATCCTTCGCGACGCGGTGAAGCCGGGCGCGGGCACGAAATGGACCACGCCGGAACGAACCGGCCGCCTGGAACGCGACCACTTCCAAGAATACGAACGCGGCACGACGTATTACGAGTAGGGGCTGGGGATGCGGGGCTGGGGAAGGCGACGCCGCGACTAAGCTACGCGATGAGGATCATACTTCGATACACTTCGACGTCGCGAAGAACGTGCTGGAATCACACGCCTCAAAACGATCAAAATTTTAAAGTTATCCCCAATTCATACCACCGCGCTCCGGAAGTTGTGTCGCGCAGCGGACTTCCGACGACGTGACGAAATCTTCGATTGGGCTAGTAATCGTACCACGCGTTCTTTTAGTTTAAGACGCGTCAGGCAACGGCCGTAGGGTGCGTCTCGACGCACCGGGATTACGCGTCGCTCGCACGTGAATCGATGTCCAACGTTGGTGCGTCGAGACGCACCCCACCGAGTCTCGCCAACAACAGCGAGGCTTTACTCGAATCCACGGAAGATCGGGTCGCGCCAATGTTCCGAACGTCCCCAATCGAGCGAATATTCGCCATTGCGCACATAACGATGAAACGTCGACCAGGGCCAATCTCGAACGCGTTCGACCAGACCGTGCTTCAATGGATTTACATGCGCGTAATCGACGCAACGTTTCACGTCGGCGTCGTCGCGGCACGTGTGTTCGTAAAACCTACGTTGCCAAACAGCGAGTTCGCCGCGGGTGCGTCGACTTGCCGATCGCGGGTCCGTCCCCGGCGACGTCGATGCGTAGTTGCGAGTGAATTCCGTTTTGATCCAACGCCAGCGAGTCGAATAGTCGGTGTCCCCGTCCGGCAATTCCCAAACCGTATGCAAATGGTCCGGCAGGAGGACGATCGCGACGAGATGAAAAGGGAGCTTCGCTCGAACGACGTCGATCGCCTCGCGTAACGCGCAGTCGAGAGACATCGTGTGTCAAGAACGGTCGACGACGATGGGTAACGACGGTAAAGAAATACACCGACCCAAGACGCAAGCGACGATAGTTGCTCATGTTGTCGCAAACACGTAGTCGTTAAGTCGTAGGGTGCGTCGCAGTGTTGATTGCAAGACGCGTAGGGTGCGTCTTGACGCACCGGAATAACGCGTCGCTCCAGCGTGAGTCGATGTCCAACGTTGGTGCGTCGAGACGCACCCTACGGCATTTTCCCCAGCCCCAGCCCGCCGCTACTTCGGCATGTCGCCTTTGGCCAGTTCGGCGTCGAACTCGTCCATCAGCGGCCAGTCGCTGGCGCAGGTCCCCCAGTCGGCCATGTGCAGATAGCTTTCCAGACGCGCCAGGGTCTTATCGAGGACCGCGTTGTCCTTTTTGAAAATCGGCCCGTGACTGGGCAGCAGCCATTCGACGTCGCTCTTGCGAATCCTCGCCAGCGATTTGATGAACGACGGAATATCGCTGCCGTGGTGCGCGTCGATCGCCCCCACGCAGCCGTCGCGATAGATATTGTCCCCGCAAAACAACAGCTTCCCCATCCGAAACGAAAGTTGGCTATCCGTATGACCCGGCGTGTGCCAGACCTCCAATTTCAGTTTGCCGACGTTCAGGACGTCGCCGTCGTTGATGAAACCGTCGATCTTGACCGGTGGCATCTCGAGATGGATGTTTTGCGGAATGACTTCGGCGAATGTCCGGAGCTTGTCGCCGTTGGCCAACGGTTCGGCGGCCAGGGGATGCCCGACGACGGGGGCCTTGAGGATTTGCTTCACCTTGGCCAGGCCTTGGATATGATCGACGTCGGCATGCGTGGCGACGATCATCTTGCACTGCGAGAGTGGGAAGTCCATGCCGCGGATCAGATCGACGATCTGATCGACCGACTCGTCGAACCCGATGTCGATCAAAATCCATTCGGCGCCGTCGAACACCAAATAGACGTTGCAACCGAGCCGTTCGCCGGCTTGGTAGTTCATTTCGATCACGTTCGGAAAAATCGGCTTCCTCGTCAGCATGGCGAAATCCGTGGCGAGCTCGGTGAGGAGATAGGGCGTCTGGAACGGCTCATTTTAGAGAAGCGGCCGGGCAGCGGACAGGGGGCGAATTCCGACACGATCGTCGGCCTGCGCGACGACGACTTGCTGGAGGCGCTGCTCACGCTGTTCGAGGCCTCGCCCTCCCGAGAATACGTCGAGCAACGCGATTCAGGGCCGGCGAACGAAGTCGACGCGAATCGGGTTCCCGAATCACGACGAAACGTCGCGGCGAGCGATGTCGGCCAAGCCGGCGCGGAAATCGGCGAAGCGGAACCGCATGTCGAGATCGCGTATCAACTTGGCCGGCGAAATGCGTTTGTCCGCACCTCCGCGGCAGCGGCGCATCAATACCGTCACGGCACGGCGCAGGCGTCGCCGCCTCAGTCGTCGCGTCGTGCGTCGGCGGTGCGAAGCGCGGCGGGGGGGCGTTCCACATCCGCGCAACTCGGCGTAGTAGTCGCCGCGCGCCGCAGGGCTGCCGTCGGAGACGACGAACAGATTCGGCGTCGTCGCGCCACGCTCGGCCGCCAAGATCGCCTCGGCCGCGTCGTCGACGTGGATCAAGTTCAAATGGCCCGCCGGATCGAAGGGCAACGGTTTGCCCGCGACCAAGTCGGCGCGATTCGGCACGCGGCCCGGCCCATAGATCCCGGCCAACCGCAAGATCACCCCGTTCCGCCCCAGCGGATGCGCCTGCAACGCGCGCTCGGCGGCCAAGCAAACGCGGCCCCCTTCGCGCCGCGGTTCGGTCGGACTGCTCTCGTCGATCTCCTCGCCGTCGATCTGCCCGTAAACGCCGGTCGAACTGACGTACAGAATTTTGCCGATCGTCGGCGGCAGCGCGTCGAGGACTGCGCAACCCATCGACGTAGACGCGCTCCATCGCGTGGCCCGCGCCGCGATCGTAGCCGACCGCGTAGAGCACCGTATCGCCGGGCGACAGCGCGGCGGCCAGTTTCTCCAACGTCTCGGGCTGGGTTACGTCCCCCAGAATCGGCAAGATGCCGAGCGCGGCGCAGTTCGTCGGCCCGCGCGGCGGTCCGCGTGAGCGCGGCCACGGGCTGCTCGCCCGCCAACCACCGCGCGGCGACCTTCAGTCCGACGTACCCACACCCGATGATCAACTTCACGATGCGGCCTGCTGGGGAATGCGACGAGAATACGGATGGGAACAGAAGGAAACGAAGGAAGCGAAGGGCGTGTTTGCGATGCGTTGTCGTAAGAATGAGAAAGACAAGAAATTGAACAGGAGATCACGGAGAACGCAGAGGAGGGAGGACTACGCACACTCTCTTCGTTTCCTTCTGTTCAAAATCGTTCGAAACGACTTTGCGATGTCAAAAGTCGGGGACAGACCGCACCCGCATTCTCTCCGCGACCTCTGCGATCTCCTGTTCAAAACCGTTGTACAAACGAATTTGAACAGGAAATCGCAGAGGACGCAGAGGAGGGCGGATCACTCACACTCTCTTCGTTCCCTTCGTTTCCTTCTGTTCAAATTCTTTTGGATCGAGTTGGTTTCGAGCAATGTCGACGGTGAGGAAACAGCCCCGTATTCTCTCCGCGATCTCCATGTTCAATCCGTCACAACGCTTGCGACGCCGAGTCGTGCGCTTCTTTCGGCGCGTGCGGATTCGCTCGGGCTTCGAGGTAGGCGGTCAACAAAATTTGCGCGGCCAGCATGTCGAGCTTTTTCTTCCGCTCGCTCGCTTTGTACCCGGCTTCGCGCAGCAGATTTTCGGCTTCGACGGACGTGTACCGTTCGTCTTGATACTCGACCGGCACGCCGGTTTCGGCGGTCAACCACGCGCCGAACTTGCGGGCTTCGACCGACTTGCCGCTTTCCCCGCCGTTCAAATGCGTGGGCAAGCCGACGATGAAGCGGACGATCCGTTCCTCGCGCGAAGGTCTTGAAGTACTCGGCGTCGAGACGCGGCGCGCGACGATTGTAGTTTTCGTACGGCGAGCAAAACCGCTGCTCGACGTCGGTCACCGCGATGCCGATCCGCACCGTGCCGTAATCGATCGCGGCCAATCGGCCGGGCGGACGCGGCGGAATCGATGCGGCGGGAACGGGGTCCGTGGACACGATGCGGAGCGAGAAGAGGAGCAAACCAACGCGAACGGATTACTTCGGCAGCGGCGGCGCCACGACTTCGACGTCGGGCACCAGCGCCGGGGCGACCGGCGCGGCGAGCGGGAATTTGCCGTTACGCAGAAACGCGATCGCCGCGTCTTGCACCGCCGGGTCGGCCATTTGGATCGCGTGCATCGACGGCAAACAGACGAAATCCTTCGCGCCGTCCAATTTCGTTTCCGAGACGCAAACCAACGTGTCGTCGTCGCCGGTCAGCAGCGGGTTCCAGCCATCGGCGTCGCCGCGACCGCCGGCGACGATGCCGAACTCGCACGTCGGCACGGCCAGCTTCGGCGCGACCGTATTCCAATTCACACACAGTTCCAAGCCCGAGATCCCTTGCACCTTTTCCACCAGCTTCGGCGTCAGCGCGAAATAGCGAGCCATCTGCGCACGTTGTTCGGCGGACCGACCATCACGATCCGCTTGATCCGCGGATCGGGCGAGAGGTGTTTGGCCGCATCGGTGTGGTCGTACCAATACCGACGAATCACCAAGTTCCCCATGCTGTGGGCCACGAAATGAATCTCCGACGCTTCGTCCAAATTCTCGATCACGCGGGCCAAGCTGGCGGCGTGCTCGCCGATGTCGCCGTGCCGGCTGCTGTAGCGAAACGTCACCACGCGCCAATCGCCGGCCTTGCGCAGCGCGTCGGCCATGATCAGGTTCGGCAAGTGCATGCCGCCCAGACCGTGGACCACGACGGCCACCTTGCCGTCTTGCTTGGGCAGGTTGCCGGCTTTACGGACGTCGCGGAGCGCGGTCTTGCACTCGTCGAACGTGCCGGTTTTTTTTACGACGTCGTCCGGGTTCAACAGGCGGTAGTCGCCGGTCTTTACGTTGCGTTGGACGCGCCATTCGAAGTAGATCAGATCGTCGGCCCAGCCTTCGCGGCTGAAACGGTCGCGGCGAATCTCGCCCGCGCCGGGCAGGCGAATGCCGGCGGTTTGCGCGACGATCGATTGCAACAGCGACGGCGTCGCTTCGACCTGTTGCGCAGGCGACCGACGCCGCGAGCGGCAACATCGCGCAAAGCATCCAACGGAGCGAGAGCATACGAGACCCAGCCGAAAAAGAACGTACGAGACCCATTCCATCGTAGGGGCGAAGCCCCCGGCGGACGATCGCGAGGCGCGGGAGAAAGTCGCTTTGCAAGCGTGTTTCGGCTCGAAGAGCCGCGCGATGTTAGCCCCGACCGTCAGGTCGGGGAAGTTCGAAAGATGCACCGCGAGGCTCGAAGAGCCGCCGGAACTCT
Source organism: Pirellulales bacterium (assembly GCA_049840575.1). Lineage (GTDB taxonomy): Bacteria > Planctomycetota > Planctomycetia > Pirellulales > JALHPA01 > JANRLT01. Next base: position 229,005 of record JASGKV010000028.1, on the reverse strand, counting down.
GCCGACATGTGTCGGCTCTTCGAGCCTCGCCATTTCACAATTCCCGCCGACCCCGGGCTTTCGCCCGGGGCTAACATCGCGCGGCTTTTCAAGCCGGAGAATCGCGTGCAATTCAAGTCGTCCCGGAATCAGCGCGTCGTTAACAAAACAGCCGATCGACCGATCACCACACTCCCCGTCATGCCGACCCTACAAATACTCCTTCCAATCCCGTTCCTCCAACGCCTTGACGACTTGGCGGATTTTTTCTTCGTCGGCTTTGCGCGCGATCAGCGTCGCGTCGGGCGTGCGGACGACGATGCAATCGCTCAGACCCAGCGTGACCAGCAGGTGGTCGTCGTGGCTGCGGACGATGGTGCCGGAGGTTTGGATGCCCAGATGCTTGGCGCGGATCGTGTTGCCGTCGGCGTCGACGCCGTCGAGCCGCGCGATCGCCTGCCAACTGCCGACGTCGTCCCAATTGAACGGCGCTTCGATCACGGCGACGTCGGTCGCGTGTTCCATCACCGCGTAGTCGATGCTGACGCCGCGGATCGCATGAACTCGCGATCGAGGACTTGGTCGAAGTCCGGACGGTTCCACGCTTCGCGAATCGCGTCGAGATGCGTCATCATCTGCGGCGCGTGTTCGCGGAGCGCGGCCAAGATCGTGGACGCTTTCCACACGAAGATGCCCGAGTTCCAGTAGAAGCGGCCCGAGTCGCAATACTCCTTCGCCACGGCGGCGGCCGGTTTCTCGCGAAACTTGGCGACGCGAAAGATGTTCAAGCCCGCGCACGGCGGACGTCGTCGCGTCGGCCGGCAGCACATCGCCGCGTTCGATGTAGCCGAAGCTCTCGGCCGGATACGTGGGACGAATGCCGAACGTCACGATGCGGCCCGGCGATGCCTGAACCAAATCGGCGGCGGCCAGCAACGCGCGGATGAATTCGCCGTTGGGCGAGATCACGTGGTCCGACGGCGTGACGGCCATGATCGCGTCCGGATCGTCGCGCATCACCGCGATCGCGGCCAATCCGATGCAGGCGGCCGTGTCGCGTTTGCACGGTTCGACCAACACGTTCCCGGCCGGCAACGCGGGGAGCTGCGCGAACCGGTGCGGCCAGGATCTTGCCCGTGGCGATCCACACGCGTTCCGGCGGCACCGCGCCGGCCACGCGATCGACCGCGCTTTGCAGCATGCTGCGGTCGCCGGTCAACGCCAGCAGTTGTTTGGGAAGCGTGTTGCGACTGGCGGGCCAGAAACGCGTGCCGGATCCTCCGGCCATGATGACGGCGTGCAGCATATCGAGTGGTGTGTGAGAACGAGATGGTCCCGAAACCGTCGACCGACGGCACGCGAACGAGCGCGGACCGGGGACGAAAATTCCTCCGTGACTCGGGCGAGACCCGCACTCACTTTGCGGCTTCCCGAAGCGTTAGATAATACGGGGTTTCGATCGTTTTCGGGAGTCGTATTTCGCCTTGCTCGACCCGTTCGCCCAATTCCTCGAGCGAGTCGGCCGCCAACGGCGAGATTTCGACCGGCGTTCCAGGGACGATTTCGACGCCGCAGGCCCGCAGCCAGCCGGCATGCAGCTCCGCCATCTGCGTCCGCACGGTCGAGGGCGTGTCGAACGGTTCGCCGTCGGCGTTTTTGACCGGAGCGAAATTTCGCGCGCGGTCGACTTCCATGACGATCGCCTCGCGCGGCAGGCAGCAGATCGAAGATGAAACGTTCGAATTTGATCGCGTTCGGTTCCGAGGGGGCGATCATCTCGCCGCCGCCGAAGTGCGGCATCTTTTTCTTGGCCTGATGAAACGGCAAGCCCTCGGGCGAGTCGGCCACCGTCCTGACGAACGAGGTATCCAACACATGCACCGCGATGTTCCCCGCCCAAAAGACCGGCTCGCCGGTCGGCGTTTTGCGTTCGACCTGATCGGCCGGCAGATCGCTGTATTCGATGATCTGCGTCCGCCCGTCCAGCGTCACCACGTTGCCGACTTTCTCGGTGGGCGTTCGTTTGGCGATGACTTGGGTCGACATCTCGGACCCGCTGAGGATGTGATAGCCCAGGAACTCGGGATCGCCGATGCGCACCAACGGGTTGTCGACTTGAATGTAGTAGAGATAGCGCAAGCCGCGTCGTTCGGCGTCGTCGGCGCAGGCGTGTTTGTGGAACGCGGCGACCAACCCGCCGTGACCGTCGGGACCCAGCGCCAACGTATCCCGACCGCCCAACAGCAAGCGACCGGTCGCGGCGTCGAGCGCGGGGAGCGTCCCTTGGGTGAAGAACTTCACGTCGGCGGCGGGCAGACCGAAGTTGTCGTGCGCGGCGAAGTACGCCACCGTCTCGTCGTGCGTGGCCGGGCTGGTCATGACGTACAGCGGCACTTCGCAACGATGACGACGCGCAACGGCCAAGATCGCTTCGCTCAAAATCTTGTACAACGACGCGCCGCTGACCGGGCCGATCGGAAACATCCCCTTCGGATGATCGAAGCCCAAGCGGGTCCCTTGTCCGCCGGCGACCAGCAGCACGCCGACTTGCCCGGCGTCGGCGCGGCGCAGGCCGGCGGAGAGCGACTTGTTGGCGGTTCCAAGGATTTTCGGCCGGCGGCAAGCGAAACGCGCGGGGCGGTTCCGCCCGGGCGGCGAGCGCGGACCAATCGACGGCGGCTTGCTTCTGCGCGTAGAGCTTCCGCAGCAGAGCGAAATCCAATTCCGCGACTTGAGCCGTCAACCGCAGGCGTTCGTCGGCGGGCAGGGCGTCCCAATGGTCGGCGAGATGCGCTTGCTCGTGTTCGGTCAGACGGCGACGAAGTTCGGCGAGATCGACCATGGCGGCGAGGAGTTCCGACGAAAAGATGAGAGACGAGCCAGGCGTTCGCAACGGACCGCGCGGATCACTGACCGCCGCGCCACCCACAGCCACGCCAAGTAGGAGAGCAACGGAAAGAGAACAAATACCGTGCCGTAGGTCCAAATCGTGGTCCAAGTCGTCTTCGGCCAACGTGCCATGCGTGGGAATCCTGCGATGTCCGACGTCGTCGGACCGTTTATGGGAAAGCCCGATTTTACTCGCCCGCCCACGATTCCGCGACGGGCGACGCATTTCCTCCCTCTACCGAGAACCGGTGTCGCCGGTATCCCTGGGCGTGGTTCGGGAGAGGGCCGGGGTGAGGGCGACCGAGTTTGGAAAGAGAATGTCGCCCTCACCCTATCCCTCTCCCCGTACAAATCACTCGGTAGTGAAAGCCGTCCACGGGGAGAGGAGACGGATGCCCGCTCACGCTTCCGTCGCCACGAACGCCCAGCGGACTTCGCGCGGCGCAGTCGTCCGGGGCGGGGGCTTTGATTTCCCAACGCACGCCGTGGACGAGAATCTGCGCGGCCGTGATGCGCAGGTCGTCGGGCTCGTGCAGTTCCAATTCGATGGTCGGCGGTTTTTGGAAAGGGGGTTGAAACACGGTATGCACAAACAACGTCGTTTGCCGCGCGGCCAACGTGCTGCGCAACGCGCCGATCACGGACTCGCGACCGTCGTCCAAAGACAATCGTCGCATCTCCTGCGACGCCGCGGTTCATGCCAGAGCCAGGGCAACTCGTCATCCGCGAGTTCGTCGTCGAGGTCCTCCAACGCGGCCGGTTCGCCCAACGTCGGAAGTCGAGGCGCGACGCGTTCCTCCACGGAATTGATTGGAGCTTGATCGTTGGTCTCGATGAACGGAGCATGTTCGACCGCACGGGACGGTTTCGACCACGCCGTGAGCTTCGATCCCCATCCGACCGTCGCGATCGCGGCGGCGATGATCGTCCACAGCAACACGATGCCGGTCGCGCCGGATCCGGCGATCGTCAACGCGACGCCCCACAACAGCAGCGCGATGACCGGCGTCGGCGCGATTCGCTCGAACGACGTGCGCGGGATGTCCCGCAAGTCGGAAAGCGCCACAGTGATCGCCGCACCGCACACCGCCAAGGCGATCATGCCGAGCGACGATGTCCCGTGCGAAAAATGGCCGCCCGCCGCGCGAACGAACACCAACACGCCGGCCGCGCACCACACGATCGATCCGGCGCGCGCAGCGGTCGCGGCGATGGTGGGATGAGTGGCGAACGCGTGCGAGTGAGTCATGTGCGGGCATCCTACGCGAACGCCCGAAACGATCGGGCGACCGTTTCGGGCGTAGAGCGTGTTTTGAATATCGAACGGGACTTACTTCGCGGGCCTTGGCGAGTTCGTCCTTGCGATGCGTGCTTTCCCAAGTGAACTCGGGTTTGCCGGTGCGGCCGAAGTGGCCGCCGGCCGCGGTCTTGCGGTAGATCGGGCGACGCAGATCGAGGTACTTGATGATGCCGCCGGGGGTCAGCGGGAAGATCTCGCGGACGAGTTCGCAGATGCTTGTCGTCGTCGATCTTGCCAGTGCCTTGCGGTATCGACGTGCACGCTGACCGGTTCGGAGACGCCGATGGCGTAGGCCAACTGCACTTCGCAGCGATCGGCCAGGCCGGCGGCGACGATGTTCTTCGCCACGTAGCGGGCCATGTAGGCCGCGCTGCGATCGACCTTGGTCGGGTCCTTGCCGCTGAAGGCGCCGCCGCCGTGACGGCCCCAGCCGCCGTAGGTGTCGACGATGATCTTGCGGCCGGTCAGACCGCAGTCGCCGTGCGGACCGCCGACCACGAAGCGGCCGGTCGGGTTGATGTGATAGTTGATTTCGCCGCTGACCAGTTCCTCCGGCAGCATCGGCTTGATGATCTTGTTCGATCACGAACTCGCGGATCTCTTCGTTGCGAGACGTCGGGCGCGTGCTGCGTGCGAGACCACGACGGTGTCGATGCGAACCGGCGTCGTCGCCGTCGTACTCGACCGTGACCTGGCTCTTGCTGTCAGGACGGAGCCAATTCACTTCGCCCTTGTAGCGAGCTTCGGTCAGGCGGTTGATGATGCGGTGCGACAAGCGCGATCGGCAGCGGCATCAGCTCGGGCGTGTCGTTGCAGGCGTAGCCGAACATCAGGCCTTGGTCGCCGGCGCCGATGTCCTTGCCGGTCGCAGCGTCGTCGTTCACGCCTATGGCGATGTCGGGGCTTTGCTTGTCGAGCGCGACCAGCACGGCGCAGGTGTCGGCGCAGATGCCCATCTAGTCGTCGGTGTAGCCGACGTCGCTGATCACTTCGCGGACGACCGTCTGCATAGTCGACGTTGGCTTTGGTCGTGATTTCGCCGGCGATGACGGCCAGGCCGGTGGTGACCATCGTTTCGCAGGCGACGCGGCTCATCGGGTCTTGAGCGAACATGGCGTCGAGCACGCCGTCGGAAATTTGATCGGCCAGCTTATCGGGATGGCCCATGCTGACCGATTCGCTGGTAAAGAGGTATTTTCCGGATGCCACGAGCCGCTCCTCACAGAAAGTAGAAATTGCGAACGAATCCGTCGTTCATCGAATTTCGCCAGTTTACCGCGTGCCGACCGACTTGGGGAAGGGGATTCCGACGCTACGAAACACGCCGTTTACCTGAACTCTCAACCGCAAGCTCGTCCGACCGCCGGATCGTCTTGTGATTCGAGGAAAACTGCGTAGTTTCGGCGACTTCAGGTCGTGCTCGCACGTTGTGCTGCGATTTGCCACAAACGCTGTTCCTCGACGTCGTACGCCGTCAGTTTACGGCCATAGCAACAGCCGGTATCGATGCAGAGCAAATGCCCCAGATTGAGAACCTCTTTTTGATTCGTATGCCCGACGACGACGATCTTGCCCGAGCAATGCGGACCGGGGACGGAGTTCCGCAGCGAGAGATACCGCAACGTCCGTTCGTTTTGCAGATCGAAGGGAAGCTTGGGATCGTAGTTGCCGTGCGTGAAGACGTGCGTGTCGGTCTCGTGGTAGGACAAGCAGCCTTCCAAGAACGCGAAGTGCGCGGCCGGCATGTCGGCTACGGTCGCCTTTTTGCCGTACGAGGCGAGGGCCGCGTCGCCTCCGACGCGCAGCCAATTCCGCAGCCGCTCGCCGCCGGTGCGGGCTTCGAGCATGTTTTCGTCGTGGTTCCCCAGAATCGGAACGAGGACGCATTCCATCGCGCAGACGAATCATGCGTTCGAGCACGCCGCGCGAATCGGGCCCCCGATCGACGTAATCGCCCAGCGTGACGAGCACGTCGTCGGCGCGGAGGTCGATCGCGTCGAGCAGCAGCTCGAACTCGGTCAGACATCCATGAATATCGCCGACGGCGATCGTGCGGGGCATGTGATTTCCGCTGGTCTTCGAATCGAGACGCGCAACCGCGCGTTCTCGGATTCTAGACGAAATCGCCGAAATCAAAACCTCGACTTTGCGATCGTTCGCGCATGCGGGAACGCGATGTCGGTATTAAATCAGTCCGACGGAGTTCAGGACGCGATCGTCTTTGCGTTTTCCGGAGACGAGGTCGCGGTCGAACGGATTGACGAAGAACGTGAACGCGTTCGTCCCCAGCAGCGTATCGCGCAGTCCGTCGTCGACGATCATGTGCTTGAGGGTGGGATATTCCGGCCCGGACGACGGCGGCGTTCAGCGCGTCGATGCGCTGAACCGGGGCGAGGCCGGCTTGAGACCAGGCCGTCGCCAGCGCCATGAGCGTCGCCGGATCGTCGTCCGCCCGCGTGCGATCGCCGATCAGCAAATTGAAATCGTTATTCGTAGCGCTGTTGTTCGCGGCGAAGCCGCCGATCAGGCGATCGGCGCCGTTGCCGCCGATCAAAACGTCGTTCCCCAGTTGGCCGATCAGCACGTCGTCGCCGTCGCCGCCGACCAAGACGTCGTGGCCCGAACCGCCGATCAAGACGTCGTTGCCGGCGCCGCCGAAAAGATCACGTTGCGCGTCATCGGGCCGATGACTTCGATCGTATCGTTGCCCCCCTTGCCGTTGACGACGATCGGCTTGTCGGCCGGAATCGCGGCCATCAGGGTCTCGATGCGCTGCCCCTTGGCGTTGTAGGTGACCAAAAAGGCATTGGCCGCGCCGTTCGGAACGGCCGTGTTGGCGGCGCGGACGACGATGTAGTCGTTTCCTTCGCTGCCGCCGATCGCCGCTTGCGTGGTGAAGCGGGTCACGGCGCGTATAGGTAGTGCCGACGGAGTTCTTCGCATATGCGGCGTACGAGATCTGCGTACCGGAGGGGAGCGCGCCGACGTCGATGGCGAACGTCCCCGTGGTGCCGGCCGCGACGAGTTTCACGACGTTGGCGCCGCCGACCTGAGGATTTCCGTTTTGCGTGGTGATCGACCAGACGATCCCGCGCTCGGTGATGGCCGCGCCGTTGTTGGCGGCGACGGTGCCGCCGAGCGTGGCCGTCGTCAGGCCGATGTTGGCGGCCGTCGGCGCGGTGAGCGTGGGAGCCGCGGCCGGAGTCGTGAAGGTCGCGAACGTGCTGTAACCCACGCCGTCCGTGTTGACGGCGAATCCGGAGAAGGTGTATTGCGTCGCGGGTCTCAGACCGCTCAGCGCGAAATTGAAGGAAGTCGGGGACGTACGCGGAGTATTCGAGACCAAGAGCTTCACGACGTCCGGCTCGCCGGCTTGCGGCGTCGCGTCGGCCGACGTCTTCGCATAGAAGAAGCCGATCTTCGAGACGACCGTCCCTCCCGTATTGGTCAACGAGCCGATCAAGTCGACGGACGTCGCGGTGACGTTCGCCACGCTCAGGGTTCCCAACGTCGGCAAAGCCGTCAATGTGTTGAACGTCATGACGGTCGAATACGTAGTCCCGGCGGAGTTCCTCGCGTACGCGACATAGCTGTAGCCGGTCACCGGGGCGAGACCCGTCGCATTGACCGTAAAGACCCCCGTCGTTCCGGTGGCCGTGATTTTCGTGACGCCGACCCCGTTCAGTTGCGGGTTGTTGTTGACGCCGGTTTTGGCCAGCAGAACGCCGCGTTCGAGGATCGTCGCGCCGCCGGCGGCGGTGACGTTGCCGCCCAGGGTCGCCGAATTCGAGGTGACGCCGGTCGAGGTCGGCGTCGTCACGGTCGGCCGCACGGCGGTCACCGTGGGGGAGAACGTCGCGGAGGTGCTCGTCTTGAAGAACGGGCCGCCGACGAACTTGGCGACGATCGAGGGCGTTCCCACATCGAGCGTCGTATTGGCGTTAGGCAAGGAGAGGGACGCTTGGCCCGTCGAATCGACGGCCTGCGTGCCGACGAGCGTGTTGTTGAAGTAGAACTCGACGTTTCCGTAAAGTTCGCCGTAGTTGACCGCGGGCGTGCGCGACGCGTCGAACGTCGGCAGGACCTGGGCGTTGACCGTCAACGTGTCGCCGTAGTTCACGGTCGTCGCGCCGTTGATGATCGTCGTTCCGGTGAGGTACCGCGAAAAGTAGAAGTCGACGGTGGAATCCGCGTCGTTGGCGGCGAGGATGTCGGAATAGCCGTCGCCGTTGAGGTCGGCCGCGATCACCGAGTTGCCGACCACGGTCTTCGCGCCGTCGGGATCCAACGTGTAGCCGCTGACGCCGCTCGAAGCGTAGACGTGGAGCTTGTCGGCCGCGGCATCGTAGACGGCGACATCGGGCCGTCCATCGTCGTTGATGTTGAGAACGAGGATGTCGCCGCCGCTCGGCAGATTGGCTCCGGTCGGGCCGAAGGTGGTGGCGTCGGCGACGAGGTTACCGCTCTGGAACTTGTAGATGATCGGCGCGGAGTTGCTGAAGCTGACGACGAAATCCGTCCCGGGGGCGCCGTCGAATTCGCCTGCGGCGATGCCCGTGGGAGTCGCACTCACGAGGCTGCGAAAGGTGTAGTTCCCCGCACCGTTGCTCAAGAGCGCCGAGACGAAATTGGTGCTTCCGCTGAGCGTGACGAAGACGTCGTCGTCGCCGTCGTTGTCGATGTCGCCGATCGCGAAATCGACGACCGTCGAGCCGGGGGACGTGAAGGGCCCCGTCGAGGTGAATTGTCCGGTCCCGGTGTTGTTCGCCAACGCGAATGTGCCGCCGCCCGCGCCGCCCACGACGACATCCGTATAGGCGTCGCCGTTAAGCTTGACCGCGGCGAGCTTGGTGACGTTGATCGAGAACGTCGAGTTGACCGCCGTCGAGTTGAACGTCCCGTCGCCGTTGCCGCTGTAGGTTTTGACGGTGGTGGTGCCGTCGGCGATGACCAGATCCAGCTTCCCGTCGCCCGTGACGTCTCCGACGGTGAATGCGACGGGCGTCGACGACAGCGTCAGCGGCGTCGACCACGTGAACTCGCCCGCCCCGTCGTTCAGCCCGAGTTTGACCGAGCCGGCTTGCAGAACCGCGATGTCCTTAAACGTGTCGTTGTCGAAGTCCGCGCTCAAGACCTGCAAGGCATCCGCGCCGACGGCCGGAATCGCCAACGAGTAGGCCGCCGGGTTATCGCGTCGTTCGAGGAGTTCCACCGACAAACGACGAAAATGGGATGTCCGGGAAGGAGACATTCGGGGAGAGCCTGGGGGGAGTCCGGCGGACGCACTGTTGGAGGGATATCACCGGTATCGACGGATTTCACCGCGTGATGCATCAGTTTTTTTATGTAGTCGCGGCGTTGCACCCTCGACGCGTCGGTTCGTCGCATTTTTTGAATCAGCTAGCATGTGTTCTCTCAATCAAAGTAACGCCGTTGATTGTCAGTGGTAAGCCGTTGTCCGTGGCTACGTGCCGCCCAGGTTCGCGGCCATCGCGATCTTGGTATTAGATTATTTCGACGGCGTTGAGGACACGATCGTCTTTTCGTTTTCCGGAGACGAGGTCTCGCTCGAAGGGATTGATGAAGAACGTAAACGCGTTGATACCAGCAGCGTGTCGCGCAAGCCGTCGGTGGGATATCCGTAGCGGATTGCGGCGTCGTTTGGAAATGCGAGTCGAGTGTTATTGCGGCGAAGCACGTCACATTTATCGTCATTCCGATTTCGCGGTCTTCAGGTCGCCGCGAGATTGGGGTTCGATTGGAGCGCCGCATCAAGAACGCTGAGCGTTCGAACGGTTGCGCCGTGTTGCGTGGCGACGATGTCCGCCGCGCGGCGACCCAAGGCGGTCGCGTCGTTCGGGCGCGTAAGCAGCGACGGACGAACGCGGTCAACGCGGGTCCGTCGGCGACGACCACGGTGGCGTCGGCCGCCAGCAGCAGCGCGACGACGTCGCGAAAGTTGCGCGTGTTCGGACCGAAACAGGTCGCCACGCCGTAGGCGGCCGGTTCGATCATGTTTTGGCCGCCGCGATCGTTCAGACTGCCGCCGACGAAGCCGATCGTGGAAAGTCCCCACCACGCGTTCAACTCGCCGATGACGTCCACCAGCACCGCGTCGTACGACGTCGCGTGCGGCGCGTCGTCGCGCGATGCGCTTCGTGTGACGAACGGCACGGCCGCCTCGGTCAACAGCCGCGCGACTTCTGCGAAGCGTTCCGGATGCCGGGGAACCACGACCAATTTCAAATTCGGAAACTCGCCGCGCAGTTCGTTCCAGGTCTCGATCGCCAGCGCTTCTTCAGCGCGCCGGTGCTGCCGGCCAAGAAGACCGGCGTTCCGGCGGGCCAACCGTAGCGTTCGCGCAAGAGCGCGATGTCCGGTGCGTTTCGATCGGAGCGCTGCGCCGTCGAACTTCAGCGAACCGGTCACGACCACGCGTTCCACGGCGGCCCCCAACGCGCGGAACCGTTCGGCGTAGTCCTCGGTTTGCGCGGAGATGCGGTCCAGTCGCGTCAGCGATCCGCGGACCAGCGGGCGGATGCGCAGGTATCCGCGAAAACTCGTTTCGCTCAAACGCCCGTTGATCACCGCGATCGGGACGCCGGCGCGATGCGTCAGTTCGATCAGGTTCGGCCAGAGTTCCAATTCGACCAACACCAACAGATCGGGGCGAATGATCCGCAACGCGCGACGGACCGCCCAACTGAAATCGAGCGGCGCGTAAGAGACGGTCGTGCGCGGATATTTTTTGACGGCCAACTCGTATCCGGCGACGGTCCCGACGGTGAGATACGCCTGCCACGACGGCCGATCGCGTTCGACGGCGGCCAACAACGGCGCGAGCAGATTGACCTCGCCCACGCTGACCGCGTGGAACCAGACGAGGGGGCAGGGGACTGGGGGCTGGGGACTGGAGGCTGGTGACGCGACGTCGCCGAGGAACTTCGGCGCCAGCCGCCGCGGCGTTTTCCCTTGGCGACCCGTTGCCACAGCAAAATCGGCGCGGCGATCAGCCCCAAGACAAGATAGACGAGATCGCGGAGGAAGGGTTTCAGATTTCGGGTTTCAGGTTCGGGGACGAGAAACGAACGCGGCGCGGGCGAACGCGCAAGCTCACGGCGACGTTTGCGCAAGTCGTTTGACGCTCTGTCGCCGCCGTGAATTTCCTATCGCCTCGCGCCGAACGCCTCATTCCTGCTTACACCGGCGCCATGCCCGGCTTGCCGTGGCAGTGTTTGAACTTCTTGCCGCTGCCGCACGGGCAGGGATCGTTGCGGCCGACCTTGGGAGCGTTGTTGCGGATCGGTTCGATTCTTTTGATCGGCCGATTCGCCGTTGGCTTGCCCGTCGGCCAGCGCTTCGTCCATGTCGGCTCCGCCGGCGTCGGCTTTGATCGCTTCGCCTTCGTCGTAGCTGCCGATCAGCACGTTTTCGTCCATCTGCTCGACCTTGAACACCAGATCGGTGATCCGTTCGGCGATGTTGCGCCACATCTGATCGAACTGCCGCATCCCTTCCTTTTTGTATTCGACCTTCGGATCGACCTGGGCGTAGCCGCGCAAGCCGACGCTGGCTTTCAAGTGGTCCATCGCCAACAGATGGTCCTTCCACGATTCGTCCAAAATCTTGAGAACCAACATCCGTTCGGTGTAGCGAATTTCCGGACGATAACGCATCTCGACGGCGGTCAGCGTTTGACGTTCGAGCGTTTCGGCGTCGAGATGCGCCAACTCTTCGACCGTGGGGAGCATGACCGCGTGTTCGGACTTCAAATGCTCGTAAAACGCCGCGAACTCGGGCGTGACGGTCCCTTCGGGCGTGAGGTGCGCCTTTTTCGGCAACGCTTTCAAACGAGCGCGAACGTCGTCGACCGCCTGCACGGCGCGGGCTTGCCACGCTTCGCTCAGGCGACGGAGCTTGCCTTTGATTTCCTCGACGGGCAGCACACGGAATTGGTCTTCGGTCACGTCGGCGTCGAAGCGTTGGTGCGCTTGCATCGCCATCCCTTCGCGATCGACCAATTTCTGGCCGGCCGAGTCGCGTTGAATGCCGCGACCCAAGATCGCTTGCAATGGGTAATCGATTTCCTTCTGCGTGTAGACCGCGTCGGCCAACTCGCGCACCTTGGCGGCGAATTGCGCGGCGTCCAGGCCGCGGACGTCATCGGGGTTCAGCTTGATGCCGAACTTGACGTGGATCCACGCGCAGGCCGAGCGGAGCGCGAAATCGTCTTTCAGATAGCGAGCGCCGTCTTTCATGTCGACATCGTCGATCGCCTTGCGGACGATCTCCGCTCAAGCGATCGAACATCTCGTCGCGTTGGAACGCCTTGAGTTCGTTTTCCAACAACTTCGTCCGCCAGCGCGAGTTGACGAAGGCGGCCAACGCGCCCCAGTTCCAATCGACTTCCTCTTCGGACTCGGGCAGGTTCTCGTCGATCGCGTCAGCGATCAGGCGTTCGCTCTTGCGGGCGGCTTCTTCGCGGGCGAAAAGATCGGCTTGCTCTTCGTCGACACCGACGAAATCCTTGCCTTGCAATTCGACCGAGAGTTGTTCGCCGGCCCATTCGGCGTAGCTGTCGGGACCGTAGGACTTGCCCAGGTAGACGTCGATGTGCTCGCGGATTTGGCGATCGATCATGTCTAGGATCAGATCCTTGCAGTTCGTCCCGCCCAGCACTTTTTGCCGATAGCCGTAGACGTTCTTCCGCTGTTGATCCATCACTTCGTCGTATTCGAGCAGGTTCTTACGAATGTCGAAGTTGCGTTCTTCGACCTTCTTTTGCGCCCTTCGATCCGGCGGCTGACCATCCGGCTTTCGATCGCTTCGTGCGCTTCCATGCCCATGCGGGTGAGCCAATTCTTGACCCATTCGCCGCCGAACTTGCGCATCAACTCGTCTTCCAAAGACAGATAGAAGCGGCTGGTCCCCGGATCGCCTTGGCGGCCGGCGCGGCCGCGCAACTGGAGGTCGATGCGGCGCGACTCGTGACGTTCGGTCCCGATGATGTGCAGCCCGCCCATCTCTTTGACGAGCTTTCCTTCGGGCTTCATCTGCTCTTTGTCTTCCAACTCTTGGACGAGCGCGTCCCACTCGGCGCGGGGGACTTCCAGACGCGTTTTGTACTTGTCCTTGAGAATACCCCAGGCCATGTTCTCGGGGTTGCCGCCGAGGATGATGTCGGTCCCGCGGCCCGCCATGTTCGTGGCGATCGTGACCATGTTCAAGCGGCCGGCTTGGGCCACGATGTCGGCTTCGCGTTGGTGCTGCTTGGCGTTGAGGAGAGAGTGCTTCACGCCCCGCTTTTCCAACAGCCTGGCCAGTTTTTCGCTGCTTTCGATCGACACGGTCCCGACCAGAATCGGCCGGCCTTTGCGATAGGCCCGTTTGACTTTGGACTTCGGAATGGTCTCGCTTTTGCGATCTTCACGACGAGTGACGACGTAATCGGTGTCGGTTTCTTTAGTGATTTCGACGTCGATTTCGGGGCGAGCTTTGTCGTTCAGGATCAGTTGATCCCACTTGTGCATCCGCTCGATTTCTTCGGCGACCGCTTTGAACTTTTCTTGCTCGTTCAGGTAGACCACGTCGGGGTAGTTGACGCGTTGCATCGTGCGATTCGACGGAATCGCGACGACTTCCAGTTTGTAAATCTTCCAGAATTCGCTCGCCTCGGTCATGGCCGTACCGGTCATGCCGCAGATCTTGCCGTACAGTTTGAAGTAGTTCTGCAGCGTGATCGTGGCCAGCGTTTGCGTCTGCTTTTTAATCGGCACGCCTTCTTTGGCTTCGACCGCTTGGTGCAGACCGTCGCTCCATTGGCGGCCGACCATCAAGCGGCCGGTGTGCTCGTCGACGATGATCACTTCTTGTTGCCGCGTTTCGTCGTTGACCTGCACGACGTAGTTCACGTCCAGCTTGTACAGGTGATGGGCCTTGAGCGCGTTGTCGATCAAGTGCGGCCATTCCATGTTGCCGGCCGTGTAGAAACTCTCGACGCCGGCCAAACGCTCGGCGGCGCGGACGCCTTCGTCGTTCAGCAGGACGGCGTGTTCCTTCTCCTTCACTTCGAAGTGGACGTCGCGCTTCAACTGTTTCGCGATCCCTTCGGCCTTCATGTACTTTTCGGTGTTGTCGTCCGCTTCGCCCGAGATGATCAGCGGCGTGCGGGCTTCGTCGATCAAGATGTTGTCGACTTCGTCGATGATGGCGTAAGCGAGCGGGCCTTGCGCTTGTTGGTATTGCTTGTCGAAGCGAATATCGCCGCGCGCGGCCGGCTTCATGTTGTCGCGCAGGTAATCGAAACCGAACTCGTTGTTGGTGCCGTACGTGATGTCGCAGGCGTAAGCCCGCTGGCGATCGGCCGACGACATGTTGCTGTAGATCGCGCCGACGGTCAGACCCAACCCCATGTACAGCGGACCCATCCACTCCATATCGCGGCGGGCCAGGTAATCGTTGACCGTGATCACGTGCACGCCGCGACCCATCAGCGCGTTGACGTAGGCGGGCAGCGTGGCGACCAGCGTTTTGCCTTCGCCGGTGATCATTTCCGCGATCGCGCCGCTGTGCAGCACCATACCGCCGATCAACTGCACGTCGTAATGCCGCATGCCCAGCCAGCGGCGACCCCCTTCGCGACAGACGGCGAAGGCTTCGACCAGGATGTCGTCCAGCGTTTGGCCCTGGGCCAGGCGTTTTTTGAACTCGAACGTCTGGGCGCGCAGTTCGGCGTCGCTCATCGCTTGGTACTTGGGTTCCAGCGCGTTGGCAGCTTCGATCTTGGGCTGGATGCGCTTGATATAGCGGGCGTTCGAGGACCCGAAGATCGAGGTAATCCCCTTTTCGCGCCCGAGGCGATACCGCCGAAGAACCCGGTGACGCCGTCCCAAACTTTTTCCAAGAATTCCATGTTCGCAATCGCTGAAAAGCCCGCGATTTCGCGCCGAACTGGGCGAAATCACGCAAAAAGCACGGACTTTGGCCCATGCGCAGTGCTGCCTGCGTCTTATCCGCCGCTCAGGTCGGCCTGGTTCGCCGGGGCGGAAAATCGACGCAAAAACGGTCGAGTATTCAATTTATAGCGATTATCACGAGTGGTCAATGCGGAGTTGGACGAGCGCGGAGCGTTGAGTTCGGAGTGCGCAGGAGGAGGTTTCCCACGCCGCGAAAAAGCACGATAAGGTTGGGCTCGCCCCCTGGACGGTCCTTGGACCACCCTCAACTGCGGAATCACTTCGCCGGCGGTAAATACGCCCGGGTGACGAAATCCGTCGCCTTGTAGTCTTTGTGGCATTCGACGCACGAATCGATTTTCCCCCTGCGCCAACATGTGCTTAGCGGCGCCGTCGACGACGAAGAATTCCCAATCGCCACACTCGGGGTGAAAGCCCTTTTCGCGTTTGAGCATCCCGGTGAAAAGCTCGGGCTGCGGCGCGGCGACCGGAGCGGGAGCAGGAGCGTTAGGTTGATTGCCGCGGAGCGGTTCGGGCCGGGTCGCCGGCAGTTTTTCTTTCAGAATCACCGTTCCGACCGGATACTCGCCGCGACCGGAGAGCATGGCCGCCTTGCCGGCTTCGCCGACATATACGTGAACGTCGTGCGCCGCGTGCGGGTTGTTCTCGGGTAACGTGCGCGGACCCGGCGGGGCTTCGCACGCGATCATCGCAGCGAGATCCCCCCGATGGGGCTGCGTCGTCACGCGAACCAACGCCTGCGCGATCCGCCGTCAAACGCAGCAATTCGCGATGCGGCGTTCCGGACTTGGTATCGAGACCGCGCTCGCGCGGCTCTGCGCCAACACGGTGATCGTGAGCGCGAACAACGCGACGCAGACGACCAAGCGCGACGGGGAAGTTCTCGCCATCGGATCACGCTCCGCTTACTTCGACGCTTTGGTTTTGTTCTGCCGCAGATACGTACGGGTGACGAAATCCGTGTCCTTGTAGTCCTTGTGGCATTCGACGCACGAGTCGATTCTGCCGCGGGCTTGCATCTGTTTGGCTGCGCCGTCGACGACGAAAAACTCCCAATCGCCGCATTCGGGGTGGTAGCCTTTTTCGCGTTTGAGCATCCCGGTGAAAAGTTCGGGAGCCGACTTCGCCGCCGCTTTCCGTTTCACATCGTCGCGATGCGCGCCGGGGAGTTTTTCCTTGAGAATCACCGTGCCGACCGGATACTCGCCGTGTCCGTCGCGGAGAGTCCGTTCGCCGGCCGACGTCACGTAGACGTGCACCACGTGATCGAGATGCGGATTCAGCGCGGGCGTTTCGCGCGGCAACGGTGCGCGACAGCCCAGCATGGTCAGCAAATCGGCGTCGTGCGGCTTGTCGGTGACGCGGATCAACGCCTTCGCGCGATCGGCGGTCATTTCCAGCAGACGATTCGAAGAGACTTGGGCCTTGGAGTCCGGTTCGCGTTCGCCGGGCGTTTGCGCCGACAGCGCGACGGTGAACGCGAAGAGCGCGACGCAAACGATCAGACGCGACATCGGAGAATATCCTGGTAGGAGTCGAACTCAAGTTACTTCGACGCATCGGCTTTCGTCGCCGGCAGGTACGCCCGGGTGACGAAGTCGGTCGCTTTGTAGTCCTTGTGGCAGTCGACGCAGGAGTCGATTTTGCCCCGCGCTAAGACTTGCCGCGCATCGCCGCTGACGACGAAAAATTCCCAATCGCCGCAGTCCGGGTTGTAGCCGGCTTCGCGTTTCAACATTCCGGTGAAAAGTTCGGGCGTTCGGCCTGCGTCGGGATCGGCCGGATGAGGTTGGTTGGTGGCCTTGGCTAGTTCGGCGGCCGACGGCCAGGGCAGCTTTTCCTTCAAGAGGTAGGTGCCGACGGGATAGACGCCTTGGCCGGACACAAGCGTCTCTTTCGCGGCGGGTGAAACGTAGACGTGGATGTTGTGCGAGAGATGCGGGTTCATGACCGGTTGCTCGACCGGCAACGGCGCGCGGCACAGCCCGGCGTTGACCTTATCGCCGACGAAGGGACGCTCGGTGACGCGCGTCAGACTTTTCGCGCGGCCGTCGACCAGGCGATGCAAGTCGATGTTCGACGGCGACTTGCCGGTCGAGAATCTTTCGTTTGGCGATTTACGCGGTTCGGCGGCGATCAGAGTGACCGCCAATACAAGCAACGCGATGCAGACCCAGAGCCGAAGCATGGCCGCAATCTCCATATGACACAGGGCGAGACCGACGCGATGCAATCGATCATACGAAACGCAACACGGCGATTCCGTCACGGCCCGGTCACAAAGCGACTATTTCTTCCCTTTATTTCCCTGCGCGGTCATCCCCTTGCCGGACCAGGTGCCGATCAACTGCGCCGCGTTGCCGCCGTAGTTGCGGTTGAGGGCGGCGTCCAAGTCCGCGCCGGCGCGGATATCGGCCAGCGTGGCTTGGAACTTGGTGTTGGTGCCGGCCAAGTATTTGACGAAGGCGAACCCGATCAGTTCGCCCGGCTCGCCGCCGATTTTGTTGGTGGTGATGTCGATCGGGTTGGGCGTGTTGGCGACCGCCCCCTTTGAGGCGTTGTCCATGCTTTTCACGCGCGGATCGCGGGCGTCGCCGGCGGCGGCCACGGCGCGACCGGCCCCGTTGTAGAACCATGCGGGCAGCTTGCCTTGGCCCATTTCGGCGATCATTAGGCCGGCGACTTGTTCGTTGACCAGCGTCTTGAGCGAAAATTCCGTATCCTCGGCGGCCGGCCACATCACGCCGTACGAGTCAACTACGTCGAACCGCAGATGCCCGCGCACGGCGGTCGGAATTTCGCGATCTTCGACCATTTTCCATTCGCCGTAGTCGATCTTGCGCTTCATGACGAACAACGTGCCGCGACCTTTGATGACCGGTTTGGCGGGGTCCAACTTGTAGACGCCGGCCAGCAGCGACGCCTGGGCTTCGGCATAGTCCGAAACCTGTTTCAACTTGGCCATGCCGACGTTGCCGACGATCAGGAAGTTTTTTCCTTCGACGGATTCCGGTTGTTCGTCGGGGATGCCCAAACGCCATTTGTCGTCGCTGCGTCCGGCGGGGCTTTCATCAGTTCGTCGTGCGTTGCGTTTTTGGCGCGAACCATCGCAACCAAGCGGACGACGTTCAGCGTGGTGTCGCCGCCGTCGTACTTGGCCCCTTCGGCGATCCATTTTTCAAAGAGTGCGATCTGTTTGTCGCTGAGAGCCGGCTTGCGAAGCGGCATGCGATCGCCGGCGGTGCCTTTGATTTTTTTGACCAACAAGCTGTCGGCCGGTTTGCCGGGGGTCAACACGTTGCCGCTGTCTCCGCCCTTCAACAATCCGCCGATCGTGGCGAAGGAGAGGGCGCCCGAGAGTTGTTGACCGCCGCCGTGGCAGTCGTAGCACGACTCGGCCAGGATCGGCGCGACGTCCTTGGCGAACGAGACCGTTTCCTTGCCGGTGGCGGCCATCGTTTCGAGTTTCGGTTCGGCCGGATCGGCCCCCTTCTTGGCGGCGGCCGCCGCGCCGGGAACCAATGCGGTCAACTGGGCTTTGGCGTCGGCGCCGTCGAACTTCGCGCCGTCGTCGATCCATTTTTTGAACATCGCCAATTCGGCCGGGTCGACCTTGGCTCCGCCGCGCGGCATGTCGCCGCTTTCGATCGAGCGCACGCCTTCGCTGTTCTTGGCGTCGCCCTTCATCAGCAGCAATTTGCCTTGGAACCCTTTTTCGATCACGTCGTAACTGGCGAAGTTCAGACCACCCTTGCTGGCCGAAACGTGACACTTGCCGCACTTGGCGACCAGAAACGGCGCGACTTGCTTGACGAAGCTTACTTCGCCGGCGACAGGATTACCGAAGAGACCGCCGGGGGCAGGCTTTGTCCCCTTCGGGGCCGGTTGCGCCGGATCCGGCTTCACGAATTCGGGAATCGTCACGCCTTGCAGGTCGAACTCCGCTCGCAACGCTTCGATCCGCTTCACCAAGTTGGCCGACGGACCGGCCAGTTCCGGGATGGCCGACAATTCGCCGGCGGCGGCTTGGATCTCGGGCATCAGCTTGGCGGCCGCGTCGAACTTGTTGGCTTTGACCAGCGCTTCGCACTTGTTCAGTGCACGGCCGTGGCGATCACCTTCTGGCGTTGCTCGGGCGTGATGGCGGCTTGCAGAACCGCCAGCCCGACGACCAACGCGCACGCCAAAGTCGCGACCAGAGCAAAAGAACGACGCATGGAAGAATCTCGGAAAATTTGGGCGTTTAGGCGTGTTTCAACGGCCGGAATCGCGCAGCGGACAGCGGGAACGGACCGGCCAGTATAAGGAATTCGTCACCAAAAGACCAAATTATTCCCCTCCGCGGCAATTTTTCGCCATCGAATTGCGTGTTTACGAATCAGCGACGGGGTTTGAAAGAATCTGAAAAAGACAACGAAAAAAGCCTCGGCGATTGCCAAGGCTTGGGATATGTGATCGACCTAACGCCGGGGATAAGACAACACGACTTGGTCGAGGGAATTCAAACTGGGAGATTTATACCATGGTGGTCGTCGATTTGCTGCTGACGAACAAGCCGGTCCACACGACGATCAGGCTGCCGATGATCGACATGATCCAGCCCGAGCCTTGGAGAAAACCATCCATCGGGTCATAGCCGAACGCATACGAGATCGCTCCGCCGACCAGCGAACCGATAATGCCCAAAACCATGGTGGCGAAAATGCCCATCGGTTGGCGACCGGGATACAGCAGCCGCGAAATCGCGCCGACGACCAAACCAAACAGCATCCAAGACAAGATGTTCAACATGACGTTCTCTCCATAACGAAAGCCTGCTTCACGCGAGCCGCACGCTTGGCTCGAAATCATTTTGGAAGAATCGCATCAGCAAGATGCGTACCAAAACTCATGGTTTCATCTAGACGAGTTCAGACGGATCGTCTTGGAGCGGTAGTGGCGATCCGATGGCATTCGAGTGATGATCCGGCCGTTCGGCGACCGGCCGTTGTCCTGCAAAAACGCGGACACCGAAAACATAAAGTTTTTGAATTTGCGGAGAGTTTTCAAATCGATGCAGTTCGGCTCAAAAGCAAGGGTTTTTGAGCGAGATCGGATCACAAAACTAGCAAATTCGCACTCTTTGCGGCTTCTCGCAGTTTGGGAACGGCCTTTGCGTTCCAATTTTCACAAACCTTTGCAGGATGACCGCGCCTCTCGACGAGCCTTGTCAGCGCTCACGGGCGAACCAGGATTCGCCTGATATTCGGTAGCCGAGACGCGGATCGCATAGTCATTTTTTAGAGAGACGCATCATGAAATCGATTCGTTATGTAGGTGGCCTCGTTGCGTTGCTCGGCATGCTGAGCTTCGCGGCCAATACGGCCGAGGCGCAGTGCGGCGGTCGTGGATCTGGTGGAGGCGGCGGTGGTGGTGCGCCACGCGCATCGGGCGGAGGCGGCGGTGGAGGCGGGATGCGAGTCGGTGGCGGTGGCGGTGGCGGAGGTGGAATCAACGTCGGCGGCGGTGCTGGCGGAAATGTGATTCGTAGCGCCACCCAACGTTAGCGTGCCGAGCGTCGCTCCCAGCGCACCATGCGCAGCGCCCGACCACAAAGCGCGACGCCTGCGGTGGGCGGCAACGTTCCATCGGTGACCGGCAATGCGGCGGGAAGTGCCGCGGCCGCCGTACGCAATGCGACGCCGAACAATACGCTGCCGAACACCCCTGCGCGTAATCCGATTACAGTAGCACCGAACGCCAACGCGTCGGTCGGCGGCAACGCGGACGTCAACGCCGGTGGAAATCGCGCCCGCTTGGACAGCAACGCCAATGATCGTGTGAACGTCGATCGTGGTCGCGGCGGACCGAACAACACGTTGAACAATCAGCTCAACAACGCGTTGAACCCGGGTGCCAACGGGCGGAATGCTTTGAGCATTGATCCGCGTAGCGGAGTGAATCGCAATAACGACGGCAATCCGTTCACCGGAAATAATCGCGGACCGAGCGGAGATCCGTTACGTCGCGATTTCAATCGCGCGAATATCGGCAATCAGTCGGTAAATTTCGCCGGACGCAACTACCGCCCCAGCTACGGCAACTACAACTGGTATCAAGGCAACTGGGGCAATAACAACTACAACCGCGGCGGATTCGGCGCCGGGTTCGTGCTGGGCAGCTTACTCGGCGGCTACGGCTATGGCGGCGGCTACGGCTATGGCGGTGGCTATGGTTATGGCGGAGGGTATGGCTACCCCGGTTACTACGGCGGCTATGGCGGCGGTTTCGGTTATCCGATCGGCTGGGGTTATGGCGGCTGGGGCCTTGGCAACATGTACTATCGCAGCGGCTACTTAGGCTATGCGAATCCGTACTACACCAGCAATATGGTCGGTTACAGCTACGCGCAACCGATTCCGGTCGCCGTCAACTCGGACAACACCGCTCCGCAAGCGGTACTGAGCGAGTTCGACGCGGCTCGCGGCTTGTTCAAACAAGGCGACTACGCCGGCGCGTTAGGCCGCGTCGACACCGCCATCAAGACGCAACCGAGCGACGCCGTACTTCACGAATTCCGCGCTCACGTTGTTCGCCATGGGCCGCTACAACGATTCGGCCGCCACGTTGCATTCGATCTTGGCGGTCGGCCCGGGCTGGGATTGGGCGACGATGATCGGTCTGTATCCGAACGTCGACACCTATACGAAGCAACTGCGCGCGCTGGAAAACCACGTGAAGAGTCAGCCCGACGATGCGGCGGCGCACTTCGCCCTGGCATATCACTACATTACGACCGGCCACAACGCCGACGCCGTGAAGAACCTGCAAGCCGTCTCGCGACTGTTGCCGAACGACCGGTTGGCGGCCGATTTGTTGAAGATGGAAAGCACGGCCGGCGAACAAGCGAAGAATCCGGCCGCCCAAGCGAACGTGCCGCCCAATCCGCCTGCGAAGCCCGCCGACGCCGGTCCGGCGATCGACGCGGCGAAGTTGAGCGGATCGTGGAACGCCAAGCGAGACGACGGCTCGACGTTTCAGCTGGCGCTAGGACCGAACAAGTCGTTCGATTGGAACTACAGCCAAGGCGATAAGAAAGAAACGTTGACCGGGACCTACACGACCGAAGGGTCGCTGTTGATCCTGCAAAACAAAGACGGCGGCGCGATGATCGGTCGCGTTCAGCCCGATGGCGATAACGGAATGAACTTCAAGCTGCTGGGTTCGCCGGACGACGATCCGGGTTTGACGTTCCGTCGTTAAGTCCTATGCTGCGTATCGCAGTTCCGCGAGCGGCCCGCGTTGGATAACGCGGGCCGTTTTTCTTTGTATCCGCGATCGAAGCTGACGATCTTCGCGCAGTCGAAACGATGGCAAAATCCGCTTCCAATTGTCCGCATCGAGCTTACGAGAGTTTTATCTCGGCCGCGCATCGTCATCACACTTTGAAAGCTCGTGAATCGACGCACTTTGTTACGAACGACCGATGTATTGTTTTGAGCCGACCGACGATACGCGATCGATGAACATGGGCGCATACAATTTTTTCGCAGCGGAAACGTCGATCGACCTCGTCGGTCTACGGCTTGAGCAAGTCGCAGTGAGCGAAGCTTAGCACGCTTTGTTGCCGGCCTCTCGACCCGTCCGCGGCACAGGGCTGATTCTTGCCCCATCGAGTGGAGAATTTTTTAGAAGAGACTTCATCATGAACTGGATACGGGGGGTTGCGCGTTGCGGCGTCTTGGTCGGCGCCTTATTGAGCTCGGGACCGGCGGTCTTCGCCGCGCATGGCGGGGGAGGAGGCGGTGGGCATGGCGGTGGCGGAGGACACATGGGGGGCGGGGGCGGCCACATGGGAGGCGGCATGCATTCCGGCGGTCATTCGATGGGTGGCGCGCATTACGGCGGCGGCATGCGTTCCGCACCCAGTTACCACAGCGCACCGATGCGCAGTTCGCCCTCGTTGGCCGGCATCTCGCGCGGCAACGTCGGGGCCGGTATGCGCTCGCCGACCGTCGCCCGCGCGCCGATCAATTCGACGTTGAGCCGCGGTGCGTTGAATTCGTCGCTGAATCGCGCTCCGTTAAACGCATCGGCCGGATTGAACGGCGGTGCGCGGACCGGCCTGAACGCCGTGCGACCGGGACTCAACTCGGCCGTCGGTCTGAACGGTCAAGCCGGCCTGAACGGTGGGCTCAATGCGAATCGCGGTGGTCTTAACGCGACGCTCGACGGTCGAACCGGTTTGAACGGCAATATTTCGAACTTAAACGGCGCACGGCCCGGCATCAACGGTTCGCGTCCGGTCAATCTGCCCGGCAACGTCGGCTTGAACGGCCACGGCGGAGTCAACGCTCACAACGGCGTCAGCGGCAATCATGTCGGCGGGAACCACATCGGCGGTAACGTCGGGGGTGGGATCAATCAAGCGAATGCGATCCACAACGCCCATTTCGGCAATCACAACGTCAACTTCGCCGGCAACCACTATCGTCCCAGCTACGGCCATTACCCCTGGTACAACGGTCACTGGAATCGGGGCTACGGTTACGGCGGTTTCGGCCTGGGCGGGTTCGGTCTCGGCGGTCTGTTCGGTTACGGTTTTCCCGGCTACGGCTATGGGTACGGCGGCTATGGTGGTTGGGGGTACGGCGGGTATGGTCGTTACGGCGGTTACTACGGCGGCTTCGGTTATCCGTTGGGCTGGGGGTACGGCGGCTGGGGCCTCGGTAGCTTGTTTTACCGCAGCGGATACCTGGGTTACGGGAATCCCTACTACGTCTCGGGCAGCGCGACGTGTTACGACTACTCGCAACCGATCCCGGTCGCGATCGACGCCGATAACGCCGCCGCGCCGCCGGCCGCGGCCGGCGACTTCGAAAACGCCCGCACGTTGTTCAAATCGGGCGACTACGGCAGCGCGTTGGTCCTGACCAACAAAGCGATCCAAGCCAATCCGAACGACGCGGTGCTGCACGAGTTCCGCGCGCTCACGTTGTTCGCCATGGGCAACTATCAAGACGCCGCCGCGACGTTGCATTCCGTGTTGGCCGTGGGACCGGGTTGGGATTGGGCGACGATGTATTCGCTCTATCCGAATCTACAAACCTACACCAACCAGTTGCGCGGGTTGGAGCGTTACGTCGACGATCATCCGAACGACGCGGCGTCGCGTTACGCCTTGGCGTATCAGTACATCACGACCGGGGCCAACGACGCCGCGACCAAGATGTTGCAAGCGGTCGCCAAACTGCAACCCAACGATCGCGGCGCGGCCGATCTGGCCGCCATGCTGACTCCGCAAACGCCGGCCCCGTCGGTCGATGCGGCGCGCGGCACGCTCCCGGTGGCGACGCCGGCCCACCCCGCGGCGTTGTCGGACGAGGCATTAAGCGGAACGTGGCGCGCGTCGCGCGACGACGGTTCGAAATTCGAGCTGACGTTGGGCGCCGATCACTCGTTCGCATGGAAGTTCACCAAGGACAAGACCGATCAAACGTTGACCGGCACGTATTCGACCGAAGGAGGCTTGTTGATTCTGCAAAACAAAGACGGCGGCGCGCTGGTCGGGCGAGCCGAAGTCGCGGGACGTAACGGGCTGAACTTCAAAATGTTCGGCGCCCCGGCCGATGACCCGGGGTTGGCGTTTCAGCGTTGATGTGAATCCTAAAACTCTCCTGGGAGTGAGGGAGGCGGCTCGCGGAAATCCGCGAGCCGCTTTTTTTGCGCGAGCATGCTTCTCGTTTTTCGCGAGGTGTCGGGTTTACGTAGGGAATTTGCGCCGCCGCGGATTACGGGGCGTTGCCGTTCGGCCAGTTCGGGCCGGGGCTGACCACCACGTTGCTCGGAATGTACACGTCGCCGATGCGCACCGTTTGTGAGCCGGTTTTGATGAACCGGACGTTCGTCCAACCGTAATGGTTTTCCAACTGTGCGGTGTTGTCGACGCGGACTCCGTCCAACCGGGTGATCACGTCGCCGGCTTGCAGACCCAGTGTCCGCAGCGGCGAGTTCCAGGCCGGCTCCGACGTCAACCGCACGCCGACGAACTGTCCATGCTGCGGCAGAAAAAACTGTTCGACGCGGAACTGTGCCTTCAGCGTCGGCGACCAGTAGCCGCCGACGATCAGCTTTTGCACCTGCGGGCCGGGCTGCTGGAAGTTAGGCGGCAGTTGCTGATTGGGAAACGGTTTGTTCGGAAATTGCGGTCCGGGTTGAACGGGCGGCTTCAACAGTTGTTGCACCAACGGCTTCAGGATCGGGAACTGCGGCGGAGCGGCCGCGGCGACGACCGGCACGATTGCGGTCAAGGTGACCGCGACCAACCCGAAAACCACGCGACGGAACGAAACGGACATGACGGGAATCCTTAGGAATGATTTCAGGAGGGCGACGCCGGAAAAGCGGAGTCGAGAGTGGATCGAGGGCGGCGGGCGAAAGACATCGTTTCGCGGGCCGCACCGTCGATCATCTCTGTCCCTAAAGAGCGAACGGTCTCCGACCGGACGGACAAAGAACTTGAGAGAAAATTCGGAATCGTCGCCGACAAGCGTAAAATCGAATGGCGACGGGTCTTCGGCGTCGCTCGCCGACAAAACACCGCGTGGATCGCGGCTACTCGTTCGAACTCTCGGCTCCGGCGCGGGTACAGAATGCCCGTAACGTAGCTTGCTCGATCGAATCGTCCATGAAACGCGTACTCACGTCGCCGAAGCAAAAGACCGCGCCGCCCGAGTGCTCGCTGCCGAAGGCGCAGACGCGACGGTCGACGTCGTTCGCGAAGCCGGTCGCCTCGGGCGAACCCACGGCGTACGGCAAGCGGTAATTCAGCGGCGCGTAGGCGCTCATCGTCACATGGCCGATCATCTTGCGGCTGGTCGACGCGCCCCACCAGCCTTGCTCGCGGAGCGGCTCGCCTTGACCGGCGTCGTTGAACGTTTTGTAGTTGAGATCGACGTGCGACCGCTCGCCGAAGAGGATCGTCTTACTCAGACCATCGGTGACTTGCTTCACACGCACCGATTTTTGGTCGACGACCGGTTCCGACGCCGGGCCGGTCGTGTGGAACATCCCGTCGGCGGTCGTCAGTTGCGGCGCGAAGGACCGCGATCCGCCGTTCCCGCCGTAGCTGGTCAGAGCATAGTACCAATTGTTTTTCGAGGCGACCGGGTTCTCGTCCATGGCGTCCGAGGGGCAGATTAACAACGGAATCACGACCGCCGTGTTCGAGTTCGCTCCTTGATTGGCGTTGTTGATCGGGTCCGCGTAGTCCCAGCGCACCAGGACGTTTTGCTCTTCCAAGAACGGCAGCAAAAACGCGAACACCGAAACGCCGCGATACGTGACCGCGGTGTTGAAGAAGCGCTGTTCGACGCCCGGAGGATAGTGCTTACGCGCGTCGAGAAAGTTCGTCGACGCGAGCCCGAGTTGTCGAAGTTGGTTCGTACATTGCGTGCGTCGCGCGGATTCACGCGTCGCTTGAATCGCGGGCAGCAACAGCGCGATCAACAGCCCGACGATCGCGATGACGACCAACAGCTCGACCAGCGTGAAAGCGAGCGTGCGGCGGTGATGATTCGCGACGCGCATCGGGGCGAGCGGCGGAGAAAAGTTTTAGACGCGGCGACGTCGCAAGATCGTCGCGATTCCGAGTCCTCCCGCCGCGACGATCGCGCCGACGACGCTTGGTTCGGGAACGGTGGCCGGAGTGAACGTGATCGTCAACGCGGGCAGGTTTGCGGGCACGGCGGACTCGCCGCTGTAAAACACTTTGGCCGTCTGATTGGCCGATTCGTCCCCGCGCAGTAACCAGCCGAAATTTTGGCCGGGATTAGTTAGCCAATTTTGCACGTCGAGCAGAAGTTGTCCATTGCCTGAAGCGGTGGAGGACCACGTGAATTGCTGGTTGGTCGTCCCGGCGGTCACCAGCGTCGATCCGCTGACGGTCGAACTAAAGTCTCCGCCGGGATTCGTCCAAGCCTGCGTGTTGAAGATACGCGAGGTCCACGTCGCGTCGCCGGTTTGCGCGGCGGCGCCGTTGCCGGCGCCCGTGCCGGAACTGAGCGACGCTCCTTCGCCCCAGGCGTTGGTCACGCGCAGCAAGTCGACTTGGCGATTGCCGTTGTTGCCGGATTGTTCGCGCAGCGTCAGCGAGACCTCGGTAATGGTCGCGCCGGCCGGGATCGCGCCGAAGATATCGAATTGCAATAACGCTCGACGGATATTGCCGCTGTTGGTCAAGCCGACGTAGAGATCGCCTTGCCCGTTGCTGTTCGTGGTGGTCGCCGAAAAAATCGTATTGTCTTGCGATGGGTTCAGAACGACGGTCGCGGCGTCGAGTTGCCGTGCGAGCGCGGTCAACGTCATCAGCGAACCGACCAACACCGAGCGCAAACCGAACATGCCGAAGTTTCCGCGAAACCGAGTATGATAGTGCGATCCATCAGGAAATTCCTTGATAGAATACTATCGCATCGACGACACGATCATGTCAACGCACCCGGATCTGAAGAATCTGCTGAAGGAACGCCGTACGGCCCGGGATTGGTCCCAGCAAGATCTCGCCGATCGGGCCGGCATCGCGCGGGCCAGCGTCAGCGCGATCGAGATGGGACGGCTCGTGCCGTCGGCCGCCGCGGCCTTAGCGCTTGCCGCCGCGCTCGATTGCCGGGTCGAAGATTTGTTCCAGCTCCCGCAAAATCGAGCGATCGAAGGCGATTGGGCGTGGCCCGGCCGCCCCGGACCGACGCGGTATTGGCGGGCCGACGTCGGTGGGCGTGCGTTGCTGTTTCCGGTCGAAGAAACGACGATCTGCGGATTCCCTCACGACGGACTGTTCGTCGACGGTCGTTACGAGTCACGACAGGACTCGCCCCCGCCGTCTTTGGTCATGGCCTGTTGCGACCCGGCGGTCGGGTTATTGGCCGGCGCGCTGGCCCAGCAAAGCGGCGTCCGCTTGCTGACGTTCATGCGATCCAGCCGACCCGCGCTCAAGCTGTTGAAGCAAGGACTGGTTCACGTCGCGGGTTTGCATCTTGATCATGCCGACGGCGAGGGGAACGCCCGGGCGGTGAAAGACGAATTGGGCAAAGGGTACAAACTGATCCGCGCGGCGCATTGGGAGGAAGGAGTCGTGACCGCCGGCGACCGGACGTTCGCGTCGCGGAACGCCGTGGTGAAGGCCGAACTGAAGTGGGTCGGTCGCGAGCCGGGCTCAGGCGCGCGACAGTGCTTGGACGAGTTATTGGGTAAGCGCTTTACGCCGACGCACGTCGTGCGCGACCATCGCGGCGTCGCCGAAGCGGTACGGGGCGGTTGGGCCGACGCCGGGGTTTGTTTACGACTCACCGGCGAGGAAGCCGGTTTGCGATTTCTCCCGTTGCGCGAAGAAGCGTATGATCTTTGTTTTCACGAAGACCACGAACACGACCCCCGCTTGGCCGCGTTGCTGCGTGTGATCCGCTCGACCACCTACCGCCGAACGGTCGACGATCTGCCGGGATATAGTAGCCGTAAGACCGGACAAGTGCTCGCCGTAAAATAAACGAAAGACCGACATGAGTGAAACGACGACGTTACCAAGCGGACGAATCGAAGCGGGCGTACGTTCGCGAGAAAACGCGTTGCCGACGCTCGTCGAATTGGTCGTTCTGTTCGTCGCGGGCGCGACGGCCGCGGTCTGCATGGCTTTCGTGCGTTTGCGCCTGGGAATCCCGGGCCACGTCATCGTCTGGGCGATTTTGCCGATCGCCGCCGGAGTGGCTTTCGCCCCGCGCCGCTTGTCCGGCACGCTCGCCGGACTGGGGGCGGTGCTGACCGTCGGATTCTTATCCATGACCGGCAACGATGTACCGCAACC
The DNA here is from genome assembly GCA_049840575.1 of Pirellulales bacterium. Classification (GTDB taxonomy): domain Bacteria; phylum Planctomycetota; class Planctomycetia; order Pirellulales; family JALHPA01; genus JANRLT01. Next base: position 200,024 of record JASGKV010000028.1, on the reverse strand, counting down.
GGCCGCCGCGACGGGCTTGTTCGCGTTCGGACCGCTGTTGGACGTCGTTCGACTCGGAGTCGGTTCGTCGAAAATCCGACTCATTCCTTGCACGGCACTGGCAGGCTTGTTGGCCAACACGTTGGCGTACTTCGTACGCTTGGGCTTGAACGTGTTTGAACTCGATCTCGGCATGACGCATGTTCTCAGCGATTTCGGCTGGAGCGTCTACGCCAAGTTCGCCGCGTGTGGGTTCGTCGTCGGGGTAATCGGCGGTATGCTGTTGTGGGGAGCGTCGAAACGTCGCGCGAAATCATCGACCGCGGCCGCGACGGAGATCGGCGCGTGATCGTCATCGGACTCGACGACACCGACATGCCCGATACGCCGGGGACCGTGCAGCTGGCCCGGCATCTGGCGCAGGAATTGGCCGACGTCGTGCGGACCGACCTCATCACGCGACATCAACTCTGCGAAGACGCGCGGATTCCTTGCACGCGGCGCAACGGCTGCGTGGCGTTGCTCTGCGAGCCGACGCCGGCATTCGAACTCCGCGCGTTCGTCGAACGTCTGCATGTCCGCATCCGCGCGTGGGCTCCGCCGGGCAGCGATCCGGGCTGTTGCGTCGCGTACGAGCCGATCCCTGCGGAGATCGTCGAGTTCGGCCGGCGTTGCCAACGCGAGATGGTCGAGCAAGCCGAGGCACGCGCATTGGCCGCGCAGTACGGCATACCATTGGAAGGACTGGGCGGAACCGAAGGTGGCGTCATCGGCGCGTTGGCCGCGAGCGGGTTGTTGGCCACTCGCGACGACGGCCGCGTGATTTACGTCGGTCGCTCGACGATCGATCACTACGATATCGGCGGCACGCAAGACGTCGCGCGGATGACCGAATTCGGCATCGACGAGGTTCGTAACCTAAACGACCGCACGCCAATCACGGGCGGCACGATCGACGTGGGGAAACGCCTGCGGCCGAATCTGCGCGGCGGCCGGATCGTGCTGTTCGCCACGTCGTCGCAGGTCGACGGCGTCGACTGGTTCGCCGAACGCCTGACATAACGCCGCATCACGGCGCTGTCGACGACGGCGTTTCCGGCTTGGCGTCCAACCACCAGCGGGCTGGGATCGCTTCGAACGTCGAAATGTCCGGAAACGTCGCCGCGTCGGCCAGAGTGGGGAACGAGACCTCGACGACGATCAACCGCGGATGCGCCTGCTTCAACGCGGCTAACTCGCCGGCATCATACGGCGGCTCGTCGACGATCAAAACTTTCAAATTCTCCGGCAACAACGATCGTAAAGTTCCGTCGGGTTCGCGATCGCACCAACGAATGCGATAGTTGAAGTTCGCGGTCGCACGCCGCACGCGCAGTATCCGCAACCCCGACAACGCGCGTAAGTCCGGAATGTTTGCCGTATCGATCGCCGGGATGACGAATAGCCTTTCTTCCGGAATTACTGTTCGACTGCGGGGAGGCGTCAAACCTGGGATCGTGATCGCCAAACGGTCGAGTCGTTCAAAATTCAACGGCGGCGGAACAGGATCGTAGGAGTGTGGTTGTTTGAGTAGCGCGAAAGGTTGCAAGCCGCCGGATAGAAACGATTGAGGCAGAGCGACCGTCAGATATTGCGCGCCGCTCGCAGACGCTTGATTTCCTATCCGCCATGCGCCGCGCATATCGCATTTCGTTTCGGTTATTCGAGTATCGTCGTCGTATTCGACCCACGTGTTTTGCGCGGGAGACGATCTTCGGCGTGCCGCATTTCAATAAGATCAATCGAGAAGGTCCAAAGACATCTTCATCGGAGTCGAGCGATGCTACCTCCAACGCCGGACAATCAGCGATCGTCACGTGGCGAAGCTCGCGAGCATAGACGTTCGCAAGACGCGGATTTCGCTCCAGATGCGCTTGATACGCCGAGTTCAAAGTTGCCGTCTTCAGTTTCGGACAGCCCACGACTTCGACCGAGGAATGTATCGCGATCAACGACTCCAACTCCGACGCGTCGCGGATCTCGGCGGTCACGTTCATGCAAGCGATGGTTGTGGCGCGAAATCGCCCCAATTCGACGATGCGGTCGTACCTCGCGCCGAACGGCAAGCGAACATGCAGGGCATACTCGATGTCGATGCCGTTGACGGCCGAAAACGCGGTCTCGGTGAGCGTCGCGCGACTGGGATCGTATTCGACCGTGAACCCGTGTTGATCGTTCACCGCATCGTCGTGCGAGACCTGAGGGCGTTGCGTCGCCAACGCCGACGCGGCGTTAACGGCCGCGGTCAAACGATCGTCGAACGCTTCGACGGCGAATCGCACCGTGTATAACCGCGGCGCTTTCCGCAACAGCTTGAGGGCGGTCTCCGTATCGGCGATCGGATGCCGCAGCTTCAATTCGCGCAATTGCGCCGTCCGCCGACAACGCCTCGATCCAAGCGGCGTCGATCCGATCGCCCCGGTAAGTGCGTAGTCGAGGTAACGCGGCAAACGCGTGGGCCAGCGGACGCATGATGTCTTGGTCGATTTCCGAGGCGGGTGTGATTTCGGTCGTAAAGCAATCGAGAATTTCGGGATAGTTGTTCAACAACTCGGCGATGTTCGGTTTGCCATGTCGACCGACGGCCGTTTGCCATTCACGCGGATCGATGTAACAGCCGGTGTAGGATTCTTCGTTCCCCACGTCGAATAAGAAGCGATCCAACGCATCGAAATACGGCACGACCGCTTCGCGTTTGCCGTACCATTGATCGGTGTTACGTAACGTGACGCCGTATGTCGCGAGCGTTTCCTTGGCGGAAATCCGTTCCCGAAAACGTTGATAACGCCGCCCATACATCCCCACCACGACGGCGACGAGCAAGACGCACACGACCAGCGTGCGGAGTGAAAAGCGAAAGCCGAACCGGGGGAGGCGCATGTTGTTTTGGGAGGGAATGCGTGTCGACCGGATTGTTTCACGTGAAACAATCCGGTCGATATGTCCAACATCAGTCGTTTGAAGATATGTGGGCGGGACGGAGTTTTTGCCACCAGTCGGCGTTCAAACGGCGCATCGCTTCCGGATCGGAAAGTTCTGTTAGTTCTTGCAGCGGAGTGGTTCGAAATCGTCGTCGCACGTCGGTTTCGAGTTCCGACTCTTCGATCACCAACAACCGCGGATGGTGTCGCTTTAACAGTCGGAACGGACGATGCAAATCCGAGTACAGGACTCGTCCGCGATAAGAGTTCTGCAACACGAGTATCTCGAGATTCGACGGCAGCAGCGAGCGATCGTGTTTGTCGACGAATTGCGCTTCCCATCCATGATTACTGACGATGCGCAGGACGCGTACGCTCGTCATTCCCGTCAAGTCCGGCGAAATTTGCGGGCCCGAACCCGATGGGTTGTCGAGTAACGAGAGTTCCAGTCGTTCGAGGCGAGGGTTTCTTCTACGGACCTCTTCCCATTCTTCGGGTTTCTGATGTCGCGGGATCGAGTGGACGATCAACATGCGCACGTTCGGAAATCGCTCCAACAGCTCATACCACTTCTCATGATCGGCGTTCAGAGCCAACGCGCGAAATTTCTGCGGATCGTCGAGATCGACGTTCGTGTTTCGCAAAGAAACGTTCCCCGGCGAACCGATGCGTCGCAACGTCGCCTGCGCGAGTGATCGTTGTGCGGCGCCACCGGGGCCGTAATGACTATCGAGTCGTAAGTCGTAAAGAGTCGGGCAATCTTCGACGTCGGATTCGTCGTAGCCGACGAGCGAAAGCGTCCGGATCATGGGCGACGATGTAATTCGTGCGATCCGTTTGGTCATTTGATGCGAACTCGCTTGCCCCGCTTGCCCATCGAGTTTCGTAAGTCGTGGGCATGACGCCACGTCGAGTTGTTGATTGGACCACACACGCACTTCTTCCAAATCCGGGCAGTTCCGCACCACGAGGCGATTCGTGCCCGAGACGTCGAGTTTTTTGGTGGGATACCCGTCGATTTCCATATCGACCGGTTTTTGATGCGGACCGGCGAAGCGCAATTCCGAGTCTACCGTGATTCGCTTCAACATTTCCACATCGTCGGGAGAAGGCGGAAGTTCTTCCTCATGGAATTGCACGCTCAGCGTGAATCGCAAAGCGTTCACGACGTCGCCTGCAATTGGTCGACGATTACACGCTTCGATCACGTCGTCGTTCAAGGATTTTCGCTGAATGCTCAGGCGTTCCAGATGCCGCGCTTTGTCTAATAACGCCAACAGGCTCGCAGGGCTCGGACCGTACTTCAGGCTTTCGTTTTTCGCATCGATCAGTTTGGACATCGCGGGCAACCATTCGATCCACTCGTCGTCTAAGTAATGCGAGTGAAAGTATCGCAGTTCCGGCAAACGCGCCACAGTTTCGAGAAACGCGCAGGCCCCGAACCTTCGCCACATCCGCCGGAGGCCCGGCGTGCGTCGTGACCAATCGCAATTCGTGAAACTGCGCAAGAGCGTCGCCCAGGTCTTCGGGCAAGCCGGGGGCGAACTTGCCGAGCTCGGTCAGGTCGATCGAACACCCGACTCTCGCCGTCGCTCCTTCCTTGCCGAAGCACGTCGACTGCCAGCCGTGAAACACCGCGACCTCGCGCAAGTGCTCGGCCCAGTTCGGCATTTCGTCTTTGAGATAGTGCGTGGTGCTTCGGATCATTCGCATCGAGCAGATGAATACCAGTGCACATGGAGATATGTATAGCGCACGGGTCCGCTGTTGTATGCGGATCGCGGGAAAAACGACCAACGCGATCGCCACGCTGACGACCGTGAAGACGATCAGCAATGTACGTAACGAATAACGCGGAAACCACGCGGCGTCGGACATCGTACGGCCCCTAGGTGTCGCTGCAATCTACCGTGGCGGCACGGTTAGATGAATGCTCAAAATCGATGCATGTTCAAACACGTGCGAACGCCGCGAAAAGCCAGGCGAATTGCCGGGTGTTCCGCTCGGTTGACGCTCGTTTCCCGGAAATCTAAGCTAACGGACTCGTTTTCCCACGGGGAGCGGCATGATTTTACGCTCTCTAAACCCTGACACCTGAACCACTGCAAACTCGCTATGGCCTACGACGTGACGTTGATCACCGGTGACGGCACCGGTCCCGAATTGGCCGAGGCCGCCCGGATGTGCGTGGACGCGACCGGCGTGAAGATCAATTGGGACGTCCAAGAGGCCGGCGTCGACGTGATGGCCCGCACCGGCAACCCGTTGCCGGACGCCGTGTTGGATAGCATCCGCCGGACCAAGTGCGCGCTCAAGGCGCCGATCACCACGCCCGTCGGCGGCGGGTTCCGCTCGATTAACGTCCACCTGCGTCAAGCATTCGGGCTGTACGCCTGCGTTCGTCCGTGCAAGAATCTACAAGGGTGTCCGGACGTACTTCAGCGATCTGCCGGTCGACATCGTGATCATGCGCGAGAACACCGAAGACCTCTACGCGGGTACCGAATTCGAAAAAGGGAAGCCCGAGACGGCCGACCTGATCAACTGGATCAACGCCAACAGCAAGACGGGCAAGATCAAAACCGGCGGCGACGAGACCGGCGTCAGCATCAAGCCGATCAGCATCAGCGGCAGCGAGCGGATGTTCCGCTACTCGTTTGAATACGCGCGGGCCAATAAACGGAAAAAGGTCACGGCGGTTCATAAAGCGAACATCATGAAGTTCAGCGACGGACTGTGGCTGGACGTCGCGCGGAACGTCGCCAAGGAGTATCCGGAGATCGAGTTCGAAGACCGCATCGTCGACAACATGTGCATGCAGTTGGTGCAAAAGCCCGAACTCTACGACATGCTGGTCTTGCCGAATCTCTATGGCGACGTGCTGAGCGACCTGGCCGCAGGCTTGGTCGGCGGCTTGGGCGTCGCGCCGGGAGCCAACATCGGCCCGAACGGCGCGGTTTTCGAAGCCACGCACGGCAGCGCGCCGAAGTACAAAGGTCAAAACAAGGTCAACCCGACCGCGTTGATTCTGTCGGGCATGTTGATGCTCAAACACATGGGCGAGACCGACGCGTCGACCCGTTTGGAAAACGCGGTCGCCAAGGTGATCGAGGAAGGCAAATCGGTCACGTACGATCTGAAACCGCACCGCGACGACCCGACCGCCGTCGGCACCCGCGAAATGGCCGAAGCGATCTGCAAGGCGCTGTGAGCGGTCTGGTGTTCGTTGGAACCACTTAGGAATTCGATTCGCCCCGAGGATATCCTCGGGGCGAATTTTTTTGCACTGAGTTGGGACGGATCGTGATTTCATATTGTGCGGCGGATTGGTCCGTGTAACGGCTACGGCTATAATTCGAGCGAATGTTCACCTGTTACGGAGCTTTCCGTCCATGACCGCTAAAGAAAAAATCTTCGCCGCGCTGCGGAAGTTGCCGGACGACGCCACGTATGAAAAAGTGATCGAACAGATCTGCTTGCTTGAAGCGGTCGACGAAGGTTTGCGTCAACTTGACGCAGGCGAAGGAATCCCCGACGAGTCGATCGATTGGGATGCGCTGGCGAACGGTCGGAGCCGATGATTCGTTTAATCTGGTCGCCGCGAGTCTCGATGATCTCGAAAACATTCAGCGCGTACATCTCGCATGATTCCTCCGTCGCGGCGTATCGTATGGTGATGCGCATTCGGCGACGCGCGGGACGATTGATCGCGTTTCCACACTCCGGGGCACGCCCGGCCGAACTCGACGCACTCGCCGACGTGCGGGAAGTCTATTGCGAAAACTATCGGATTCTTTTTCGGAGTACATCGTCGACGGTGGAAGTCGTCACGATACGTCACGCGGCGCGGTTGTTGCGTGACGACGACATCTCGGACGATTCGACTAACGCATGATGCTCTCTCCAGCCGAATTCCAGGACATCGTCACCGGCCGCCGACGCGGCGTCGCGGCCGCGTGTTGGCGCGGGGCGTTTCGCGTCGCGTCGTGGATTTATGAACCCGCCGTGCGCTGGCAGAACCGCGGGTATGATCGCGATCCGTCGATAACCGTAAAACTCGGCGTGCCGGTCATCGCCGTCGGGAATCTCACGTTGGGCGGAACCGGCAAAACGCCATGTGTGGAGTGGATCTGTCGTTACTTGCGCGACCGCGACGTGCGCGTGGCGATCGTCAGTCGCGGCTATGGGGCCGAGCAGGGGGGCTACAACGACGAAGCCCGCGAGCTCGAACAAAAACTGCCCGACGTCCCGCATGTGCAAAATCCCGACCGCATCGCAGCAGGCACGATGGCGATCGAAGAGTTCTTGACGCAATGCTTGGTCCTCGACGACGCGTTTCAACATCGCCGCGTCGCCCGGGATTTGAATCTGCTGCTGGTCGACGCGACCGAACCCTATGGCTTGAGCGGCGCTGTTTCCTCGCGGTACGTTGCGCGAACCGCTCACCGGCGCGGCACGTGCCGACGGTATTCTCTTGACCCGCTCCGATCGCGTGACGGGCGCGGAACGCGACGCCATTCGTCGTCGCTACGCCGAACTCGCGCCGCAGGCGTTCTGGTGCGAGACCGAGCATGCCCCGACCGCGCTCCGCGACGCGGCCGGCGTCGAGACGTCGATCGACGCGCTGCGCGGCGCACCGTGGCGGGCTTCTGCGGGATCGGCAACCCCGACGCGTTTCGGCGGACGTTGGAAGCGGCCGGCGCGACCGTCGTTGAATTCCGCGACTTCCCCGATCATCACGATTACTCGCGCGACGACGTCGCTGAGTTGCAAGTCTGGGCCGCGCAGGCGGACGTCGATCGGATTTGTTGCACGCATAAGGATCTGGTCAAAATCGGTCTGCCGGCGTTAGGCGACAAACCATTCTCGGCGGTGCGGGTCGGGTTACGCTTTCTTACCGGCGAAGCCGCATTGGCCGCCGCATTGGAGAGCATCGTCGCCGGCATTCCGGCCGATGACCTCGCTGCGGACGATGCCGGCGAAAGCAACGATGTCCTTCGCTAATCCTGCGATGATGCTTCACGGCGCTGTTGCCGGCACCCTCCCGCGCCGCGGCGTGATTCCTCTTGATCGGCGAGGCGTTCTCGCGTATTTATTCGCCGCGCACGGAATATCCGCGCGCCGGGGTTCGTCGCGTTCCGTTTGGAGACCGTCGAGGATGATGTCGCGAGTTCGCGGACTACTGTTCGGCATGGTCGTCGTTTTGCTCTCAGGCGGAACGTCGACATCGGTCGCTTACGCGCAGAATCGTGCCGCCGGGGTTCGAAGCGTTGCCGCCGTTGCAGGAACCCGTCGGCGACGTCCCGCTCGAAAAACCGCTGACGTCCAAAGAACTCAAAGAGATCGAAGACAAAAAGGCCAAGGAAGAGAAGATTCTGCTTCCGTGGTACTACTACCGCACTTGGAGCGGGAGCTTCGATCTCGGGGCGAACGGCAGCGATGGTAACAGTCAAAGCTTCAACTTGCGCATGGGCTTGAACGCCGTGCGCGAAGTCCCCTGGAGCATCACCACGCACAAGGGCGAGTACGTCAATACGTCGTCCAACTCGCAAAGTACCGCCGATCGTTTGTTTTACGACGGGCGTTACGAATGGTTGTTTCAAGAATCGCCGTGGAGCGTCTACATTCACGAAACGACGCTCTACGACGAGTTCACCGCCTTCGACGTCCGCGTGACCGTCGACGCCGGTATCGGGTATCTGTTTTGGAAAAACGACATCGGCAGTTTCAAAGGTCGACTCGGTCCCGGCGTGAGCCGCGAATTCGGAGGGCCAGACGACGATTGGATCCCCGAATTGGTGTTCGGCGCGTTGTACGAACGGAAAATCAGCAAGTACCAAAAGTTCAACGTCAGCATCGACTACTTCCCGCGCGTCGACGACTTCACCGCCTATCGCGTGAATACCCAAATCAACTGGGAAATCGTGTTGGACGAAGTGAACAATCTGAGCATGAAGATCGGCGTGATCGATCGTTACGACAGCACGCCCGAAGGCAAGAAGCCGAACAATATCGACTATAAGACCGTGTTGGTCTGGTCGTTTTAACGACCCGACTCAAGACAGAGCCTTTCTGATCGGAAACTTCTGAAAGTCGAATCGTCATCCTCGCGAGCGCTACGATCAAACGTACGGGTTCATCGCTGCGCCCACGGAATTCGCGGGGGCGTCCACACTCGGTCCCGTTTGATGTTGCGCTTCCAAGCCGCTCGTGATCTTTACGATGAGCATCGTCAGCGGAACGTAAGTCGCAAGACTGACGCAACTTGATATGATCGAGCCTCGACATGCGTCTTGCATGCTTTGGATGTTTGCGTTCTGCATGGCGGATGTCGCACCGGCGTCGAGCAAACGCGCGAACACGTTGTTGCCCAAATAGCCGAGCCACCAGAGCCAAATCAACGGCGAGCCGCCGAGCGCCTTCCAACGCACGACGTTCCGCGCCGCTTTTTCCACCTCGGCGACGACTTGGAAGCCCTTTATCAGATTCGCGAGCGGTACGAAAAACCAGCCGACGCTCCAGCCGGGCGTATACTCCAGCCAATTCGCGCCCAACGCGCAGGGCGTTGTTATTAGCGCGATGCAGCCAGAGCAAGAACGCGACGCAAAAAACGAGAATAAATCCGTTCTGGTAGATTAAGACCGCAAACGCGAGTTGATCGGCCTCCTCGCCGGCGTGCTTGGCGGCGTTCTGATTCGGAAATCCCCCCGATCGTACTTTTTCTAAAAACGCGATCATGCGCCCGTTCGAGTAGATCCAGGTGCAATGCCCCAACGTCAACAGTCCGAGCAACACCAAGCACGCAATACGTCGGCCGGCGATGCCTTGATAAAAATAGAGCGTGGGGGCGGTCGCTCCCGGCGTGCGAACGTACGGATTGGTCGCCGGCGTCGCGCCGTAATCGGTCCAAAACGGATTGTTGGGATCGCCGGTCGGTTGGCTCGCCGCCGTCACGTACGGATTCGGATGCGCCGCCGGCGCGGGTTCGTCCCACAGCGCGCTTTCGCGCAGCGGGATCCAGTTCGTCATGCCTTCGCGCCAGACATAGCTCTCGGGCTTGATCGTCCAATCGGCGATCAGCCGCTTCATCGTCGGTTCGTCGTGCGGACCTTGGTTTTGGTCGTTCTCGCGGTAATACCACATCGTGTTCGCCCCGAATGCTTGTTCGTCTCGTCGTCAGTATGGAAATCGTTGCGGGATGTTATGAAAATCGATCGGTCTCGGCGACTTAACCAAAGATCACGACCGCCCCGAGCGCCACGGCGATGATCGCGACCGCGGCGAGCGTGACCATCACCACGTGCGACATGCCCCGGTCGCCGGTCGCTTCGGCATCGGTCGTGCGGCCGCCGAAGTCGGTGTAAAACGGGTTCTTCAGCCGCTCGTGTTCGCGCGGATCGAACGGCGGCGGTTCGGCCGTGTCGGCGATGATCAACGGCGCGATGTCCGGCGGCGGACCCGGTTGCAGCAGCGACACCAAATTCGCCGCCGCGGCGAATTGCGTCGCCCCGACCTGCGTCCACGCGGGCATCCCCTCGGCCCAAACGTACTCGTGCCCTTTGACGATCCCGGCGCGCACGATGGCCAGCATCCGCTCGTCGTCGAACGGCCCGACGTTCTCGTCGTTACGGCGAAAGTACCACATCAGACGACGCTCGCAGTCCTCGGTCCAAAGCTCTTCGTTTCGGCCGTGATGCCGACGGAGTTTCTTACGCTTTGCGTCTCGACGTGGTCGTAGCATTGAAAGACCCCGCGAACTACTCGTCCGTCACGCATCCTTCGCTCGCCGTTTTCACCGTTTTGATGTACTTGTACAACGTTCCGCATTGCGCCTTGTACGGCGGCGCGATCCAGGCTTTCTTGCGGGCGGCCAGCTCTGCGGGCGTGATTTCGATGTCGATCCGGTTCGCTTCGGCGTCGATCGTGATCGCGTCGCCGTCTTTGACCAGCGCGATCGGGCCGCCGAGTTGCGCCTCGGGCGTGACGTGGCCGATGATAAAGCCGTGACTGCCGCCGCTGAAACGGCCGTCGGTGATCAACGCCACTTTGTCGCCCAGGCCCGCGCCCATGATGGCGCTGGTCGGCGTGAGCATCTCGGGCATGCCGGGGCCGCCCTGCGGACCTTCATAACGGATGATAATGACTTCGCCCCCTTGGATCTTGCCGGCCTCGAACCCGCGCAGCATGTCCTCTTCGCTGTCGTAACATTGGGCGACGCCCTTGAACAACAGACCCTCTTTGCCGGTGATTTTGGCGACCGCCCCCTCCGGGCAGAAGTTGCCGCGCATGATGCGGATGTGACCGCTTTCCTTGATCGGTTTTTCGATCGGCACGATCACGCTGACCCGCGGCCAAGCCGGGCAACTCCTTCAGGTTCTCGGCGATCGTTTTGCCGGTGACGGTCATGCAGTCGCCGTTGAGCAGCTTCTTTTCGAGCAGATACTTCATCACCGCCGGCGTGCCGCCGACGTTGTGCAGGTCTTCCATCACGTACTTGCCCGACGGTTTCAAGTCGGCGATGAACGGGATGCGGTCGCTGACCTGTTGGAAATCGTCGATCGTCAACGGCACGTCGACCGCGCGGGCCATCGCGATCAGGTGCAACACGGCGTTCGTGCTGCCGCCGGTCGCCATGATGACGACCATCGCGTTCTCGAACGCGGCGCGGGTCATGATGTCGCGCGGCTTGAGGTCGAGTTCCAACAGTTTGCGAATCGCCTTGCCCGCCGCGCGGCATTCGCCTTCCTTCAGCGGATCTTCGGCCGGGATGCTGCTGCTATACGGCAGCGACATGCCGAGCGCTTCGATCGAACTGGCCATCGTGTTGGCCGTATACATCCCGCCGCACGCCCCTGCGCCGGGGATGCTGCATTTGATGATCTCGGCCCGTTCCTCTTCGGTGATTTTCCCGGCGATGTACTCGCCATAGGCTTGGAACGCGCTGACGACGTCCAACTTCGGATGACGCGGCGTGCAGCCGGCGCGGATCGTCCCGCCGTAAACCATGATCGCGGGCCGATTCAGCCGGCCCATCGCCATCAAACAGCCCGGCATGTTCTTATCGCAGCCGGGCAGGGCGATCAGCGCGTCGTACCATTGGGCGCTCATTACGGTTTCGATGCTGTCGGCGATCAGGTCGCGCGATTGCAAGGAGAACGACATGCCGTCGGTCCCCATGCTGATGCCGTCGCTGACGCCGATCGTGTTGAACCGCATGCCGATCAGGTCGGCTCCGACGACGCCCTCTTTGACGTAGTCCGAGAGCTTATTCAGGTGCATATTGCACGTATTGCCCTCGTACCAGACGCTGGCGATCCCGACCTGGGCCTTGTTCATGTCCTCGGCCGTCATGCCGGTGCCGTAGAGCATGGCTTGCGACGCGCCCTGGGACTTGGGCTGGGTGATGTGGGCGGAGATCTTATTGAGGGGGGCTGGCATGATGCGGGCAGGCGGCGAAAGTGGGACGTACGGACGGTTTGGGGCGAATCCTTAAGAATACCTGTGCGGAAAAAGGTTCGCAACGCGGGGTGCTGTTGGTGAAAACGCGGTAACGTGTTGAGGGATCATCGATTAGGAAAACAGGATGAAGTTCAGGCCGATCACAACACGCGCGGCACAAGAAAATTCGGACGCGAAACGTTTGCGATCGCCATCTTTCCTAGATTCACTTTGCGAGCGTTACGATCATTGCGAGCGAAACGAGCACGTCGACGATGCGAGTTTTTTATCGCGGAGCGTCGTCGCAATCTTCTCCAGTTTGACTTTGCGAGCGTTACGAGCATTTCGATCGTGTTGCGGCGCAACAAAAGTTTTTTGATTGAACGACGCCGGCTTCTCACTTCTCGCGGTATCGCACGTCACGTCGCCGTGACATCTAAAACCCACTGCTTTAGTGTGGACTAAAGTATACTATTTAATGACGTCTGGATCAAGAGTTTTTTCGAGATCAATTCCAAGGATTTTTGGTCATTTTGCCCGGTCGCGAACTGCGTGCGTTAAGTCGCTTGCCGACAACGAGTTGGCGCATCGCGAGAGTGCTCGGTCGGGGCCGATGTTCCCCCGGCCGGCCAAACGGTACAATGCCCGATTCGCTTGTCCGAACAGGCATCGGAGAGCGGGAGTTTGCGGGAATCGGCGTGACCCAAAAGCCGACACCATCGGCATCAATCGATGCCCCTGCGAATGAATCGCGTTTCTGAAAACTGAAAACTGAAAACCGAAAACTTTTCCATGCCCTCCAATCTTGCTCAGGTCGAAGCGCTCCGTTGGCAGAAGCATCCCGTGCTGGACGACGGTTTCGTCACCCTCGTCGATTGCATGGGCGACGACCAGGCCGTGGTCCAAGCCGCGCGCGTCAGTTACGGCGAAGGGACCCGCAAGACCAGCGACGATCGCGGGCTGATTCGTTACTTGCTGCGGCATCGGCACACGACGCCGTTCGAGATGGCCGAGGTCAAGTTGTTGGTCCGCGTCCCGATGGATTGCTGGCGGCAATGGATTCGCCACCGGACGGCCAACGTCAACGAATACAGCACGCGTTACTCGCTGGCCATCGAAGGAACGCAAACGACGCAGCCCGGCGAATGGCGCACGCAAGCGGCCAGCAATCGCCAAGGAAGCGGCGCGCCGTTAAACCTGGATCTGGGCGAAGAACTGACCGCGAGCGAACGCGAGTTCCAAACCGCCGCGCAAGTTGTACGAAGACCGCATCAACCGCGGCGTGGCCCGCGAGCAAGCGCGGAAGGACTTGCCGCTGTGCACGTACACCGAAGCGTACTGGAAGATCGACCTGCACAACTTGATCCGCTTTCTCGAACTGCGGATGGACACGCACGCGCAGTACGAGATTCGGATGTACGCCCGCACGATCGCCGAGAAGATCGTGCAGCCGCTGTTTCCGTTGGTGTGGGAAGCGTTTTTGGATTACGCGGTCCACGCGACCGTGCTGACGCGTTTGGATAAGGACGTCATCGCGCGGCTGATGCAAATTTTGCAAACAGAAAACCGCGGTCTGGCCACCGACGAAGATTTTCTGAACGCGCAAGACCCGAGCTGGCGCGACATGACCCGCAACCGCGAGCGCGACGAATGCCGCGCGAAACTGGTCGCCCTGGGGATCTTGCGCGAGACGGAGACGGGGTTGTAATTTCACAAATGAGCGGCGGACGTGAGTCCGCCGTTTCCAAAAACGGTTGTCTCGATGACCGACTGGTTTCTCACCTGGACGACTTACGGGACTTGGCTTCCGGGCGATGAGCGCGGATTCGTGAGCAACGTGCGCGATAAGAGCGGCGATGTCGTCCGTCGTAACCGATACGGTGATGTGTTCGAAACAAGTCAGCGCGGATTAAGCATGAACGCACGCTCGCGAATGCCGCAAGCATCGATATTGTTGCAAGCGACTCAAGCGATACCGCTATTCGAACAATTTCAAGAGACGGAGCGAGTACGAAATTATCGCCTCTGGGCGGTCGCGATCATGGCGAATCATATCCATCTGATTTGCCGCGCGGACAAATCCGTAACCGGTGAAAAACTGTTGGCCGATTTCAAAAGTTACGGGAGTCGTCGATTAAGTATCGAGGGAAAACCGATTTCCGGAACGTGGTGGACGCAATCCGGTTCGAAGCGACGTTTGATCGGCGACGAGTCGTTGTTGCGTGCGATTCGATATACTCGAACGCAGTTTAATCCGTTTTTGATCTGGACGACCGATGTACCGGAATTGGGGTACGTCGCGGGATTGCAAGTTCCGAGCGTTTCGGAAACGAAGGACTAACGTCCTCCGCTCATTGATGTATCTCTGAATTCTTTCATTACGAATTGCCATGTCCGCACTCGCCGCCGAACTGATCGCCCTCAATCAAAAACTGCTCGACTCGATCTTCACCGGAGATTGGAAGACGTACGCCGCGCTGTGCGCCGACGACGTGACCTGCTTCGAGCCCGAAGGTCAGGGGCATTTGATCGAAGGGTTGGCGTTTCACAAGTTCTACTTCGATCTGCCCGCCGGTCCGGCGGGCGTGCCGCCGAAGGTCAGCATGGCCGGCCCGGTGGTCAAGCCGCTGGGAGCCGACGCGGCGTTGGTGCTGTATACCCGGTTGGTCCAGGTCAACACGCCGAACGGCCCGGTGACCAAGCGCACGGAAGAGACCCGCGTTTGGCAAAAGACCAACGGCACGTGGAAGTTGGCCCACCTGCACCGCTCGCCGCCGGGGGCGTGAGCCACGATCTGCGGCTTTCGCTAACTCAGTCGCCAGAACCTAAAACGTAAGCCAATCCGCGCTGCGGCATAGGACTTGCTGCGCGAGTCCTCTGTCGCTTCGGCCAGTGCCGCTGCGCGAATTCGCTTTCGGAGTTCGGCCATGGTCGGGGTCATGCGTTGCTCGGCGGTGTTACTTTGTGCCGCATTCTGGGGTTTTCCCAAGGCCTCGCTGCTCGCTCAGGCGAAATCGAATGCAAGCGAAGCTCCCCGCGAATTCATAACATCCGACGCCTTCGTCGCCGTCGCGATTCGACCCTCCGAGTTGTTTCAAAACGAGCAGATCGACAAACTGCGGGCGATCAACGACCTGTTGCCGGGCGGATCGCCGGAGAAACGCTTGGGGCTGGCGTTCGCCGATTTCGAGCGGTTTACGCTCGCGCTGACCCTGGTCGAGCATCCGAACAACGGCCGGCCGATGCCCGTCGGCGTGTTCGCGTGGCGCGTCGCCGAGCCGGCCAAGCTGCTGCCGATGGTCAATATGCTGCAGGCCAAAAAATCGGTGCAGGCCGTGCCGGGACTGTCGCAGAAGTTGTACGTCGGCCACCCGGAACCGCCGCCGAAAAAAAATCCGTTAGGCGAACCGCCGGCCGATGTGCCGCCCGCCGATCCCGAGGCGTGGAAAGCGGTCGACGCGGCGTTGGTTTTCGACGATCGCACGATCTTGTACGGGCAGCGGGCGGAGACGTTGTTGAAGACGCTCGACGCGGCGAAGTCGGACGCGGAGTTGCCCACGTGGCGCACGAATTTCCAAAAGCTGCAACGCGCGGCCCGTTGGCGGTCGCGCTGGATTTGAAGCCGATCCGCGAGATGGTGGCGTTCGAGATGAAAGGCCGCAAGCCGTCGCCGCAACTCGGTGTGTTGTACGCAATGGCGTCGCCGATTTGGGAGCAGGCCGACCGCGCGTATCTGACGATCGACGCGGCCGACGGGCTGAAGCTGAAGCTGATCGCGGAAGTTCCCGACGACGCGGCCGCCAAGGCGGTCGAGGACTCGTTCCGCGCGCTCGTCACCACGGCCAAGGGAACCATCCCCGCGATCCGCGGCGGATCGGGCGCACTCGACGCCGTCCGACCCGGATTGGGCGGAAAATTGTGTACGCACCTCGAAACGTCGCTCACGGATTGCTCGATCGGCCGCTTCGAGAAAACGGTCACGTTGCGTTTGAACTTCACGCAAGATGCCTTGGCCGACGGCGTGACCGCGTTGTTGCCGTCGATTCGAGAAACGCAATCGGCCGGCCGCGACGCGCAAGCGTTGAACAATCTCAAAGCGATCGGCTTGGCGATGCACAATTTCGCGATGGCCAACGGGGCGTTGCCTCCGGCGGCCAAGCCGTCGTTCAACGGCAAGCATGCCCTGAGTTGCGCGTGGCGATCTTGCCGTACTTGGATCAAGACGCCCTGTTCAAGCAATACAAACTGGACGAGCCGTGGGATAGCGAGACCAACAAGAAGGTTCTGGCGCAAATGCCGGCGGTGTATCGTCGCCGGGCGTCGATCCGCACTCAACCAACACGTGCTACGTGGCGCCGCTGTTGGAGGGAGGAATCTTCACGACGATGCCGGTGCAAAAAGGGATGTCTTTGGCCGATGTCAAAGACGGGACCAGCAACACGATCATGGTGATCGAGACGGAGATCAATATCCCCTGGACGAAGCCCGACGATTTATCGATCGACCCGACGCAACAGTTGCCGATTCTGGGGTTCGACGCCAGCGCGACGTTGAACATCGCCTTCGCCGACGGCAGCGGCGCAACGGATCACCAAGAACGCGACGATCGAAACGCTGCTGCCGTTCCTCACGGCCGCCAAAGCGGAACCGGTCGATCGCCAAGCATTGATTCCGCCAAGTAAGCCGTAATACGAGTCTTTTCAAGCGGCGTCCGGTCCGCACAGCGGACCCTACATGAGGCATAACGCGGCGTTGCTGGAACTCTTGTAACATCGCGTCGGAACTGCTTGTTTCCCGCCGGAAGCAGCGGTAGATTGCGGGCAAGCGCGGAACGTTCGGGTTCCCGCAATCTTCGCTCGTCGATCCGTGGGGGACAAATCATGCGTCGGAATACGCTGCGGCGTTTGGGGTTGTTGGTCGCGGGATGTTGTTTGCTGTTCGGCATGGCCGCGGCGCAAACCGTACCGGCCGCGAAGCCGACCTTGGAATTCATTCCGGCCGAAAAGCTGCTGGCCGGCGTGATCGTCCGCCCGGCGGATGTGTTGAAGAATCCCGAAATTCAAAAGCTGTACCAGCTGGCCAACACGTTGCCCGGCGGCACGCCCGAGCAAGAGCTCGGCGTAAAGCTGACCGACGTCGAGTCGTTGGTGTTCGGGTTCAACGCGTATCACGTGCCGAATCAAAAGAACTCGGCCGGCGTGACCACAACGATGATTCGCGTGAACGACCCGGCGAAGCTGTCGATCCTCGCCGGCAAAGCGATTCAGCCCGGTGCGCAGAAGCGTGCGCTTCCGGGCGTGACGCAAGACGTGATGGTGGCGCCGCAACCGCGTTGGAATTTCCGTTCTGACGCCGATAAGGCGGGCCAAAAAATGCCGGTCGGAGCCGGCAACGAACCGCCGCCGCCGGCTGCGGCCGATCCGGACGAATGGAAAATCTGCGACGCGACGACGTTGGTCGATGATCGGACGCTGGTGTTCAGTCAACAAGCGCAGGTGTTGGCGCAGACGCTGGATCAAACCAAGGCGGGGGCCGCGCCGCCTGCCTGGGCGGCGAAGTACGCGGGGGCGTCGAAGTTTCCGGTCTCGGCGGTCGTCGACCTCAAGCAAGTGCGCAATTTGGTGAACGCCGAGATCGGCGCGGAACGTCCGCAAGGGATGCCGGGCATGGTGTTCGCCACCGTTTCGCAAATCTGGGAAAAAGCCGATCACGCGGTGGTGGCGCTCGACACGGCCGATGGGTTGAAGTTGACCGTCGTGACCTACAGCGCGGACGACGCGTCGGCCAAGGCGGTTAAAGGTACGCTCGACGGGTTGCTGGGGCTGGCTAAGGGCTTTTTGCCGCAGTTGAAGCAAGAGGCCGCTCAACTCGATCAGTTTCAGCCCGGCTTAGGCGGCAAGCTGGCCGCCGATCTCGAAACGGCCGTCAATGATCTGAGCGTGACGCAATCGGGTTCGATGATCGTGCTGAAGTTCGCGATCAAGCAGCAAACGTTGACGACGGCCGTCGGCGCGATCGGCCCGGCGTTGGAAAAATCGGCCGCCCTTGCGAAGCAGAACATGGGGATCAATAACTTAAAAATGATCGCGTTGGCGATGCATAATCATCACGACACGTATCGCGGGTTTCCCACGTCGGCGTTGTTGCGCGGCGACAGCAAATATCCGATGAGCTGGCGCGTGGCGATCTTGCCGTTCATCGAAGAAGACGTGTTGTATCGCGAATACAAAATCGACGAACCGTGGGACAGCGAAGCGAATAAAAAAGTCTTGGCCAAGATGCCGGCCGTGTATCGCGCTCGGCGCGGCGCACGAATTCGACGAACACCAGCTATGTGCTGCCGATCGTCAAAGGAGGAATGTTCGCGGCCGAGCCGACCAAAAAAGGTCCGACCATGCAAACGGTTACGGACGGCAGCAGCAATACGGTCATGATCTTGGAAGCCGAGACGACGATCCCCTGGACCAAGCCCGAGGATCTGATCATCGACGAGACGAAGCCGCTGCCGAAGTTGGGCGTGGGTGACGGTCCGACGTTCAACGTCGCCTTCGCCGACGGCGCGGTCTATCGCATGACCAAAAAGGCCACCATCGAAACGCTGCTGCCGTTTTTAACCGCCGGAAAAGGTGACACCGGCGACATCTCGAAACTGATCCAAGGCGAATCGCCGCGACCCTATGTGCCGGACGAACAATCCGGCAAGGCCGCCGATCGCTCGGCCACGACCGTCGAGCAAAATCCTTAGCTGTGCCTCGACGTCTGAATCCCGCACCCAACAACTCATTCCATGCACGGTAAAACCATGACGCGATCATTCGTTCGTTGGGCGGCGTTCCTCGTTTGCATGCCGCTCGTGGCTTCGTCCGCACGCGCAGCTCGCCGGCAAGCCGCACGATCTGCACTTCGTCCCCGCCGACACGATCGTCGCGGGCTTCGCGCAACCCTCCGAGAATCGTGAAGAATCCCGAGTTGAAGAAACTCACGGACGGGTTCTTCACGTCGATCGTGCCGAATGGACCGCTGTTGGGCGAAGGCGTCGGCTTGGGGGATTTGGAAGCGGCCAAGTTGATACTGATTAACACGAAAGCTCAGGGCGGACAAAGTTCGCGTCCCGTCGGACTGGCCGAAGTTCGCACCGTGGATGCGACCAAATTCGCCGCGCTGACCGCCAAGCTGATCGATCCGAAGACGCATATCGAAAAGACGGTCTCGGCGTTTCCCAAGCCGATCTACGTGCGCGAATACAACTTCGGTCCGCCGGGAGAAAAGCCGGCACCTGACGCATGGAAAGAGTTCAACACGCTCTACAAGTACGATGATCGCACCTACTTGAACGCGGAACGCGGCGCATCGTTGGCGCTGGGCTTGGAAAACGACAAAGGGACGGCGACTCCGGCTTGGGCACAACAATTCGCGACCGTGCGCAACGCGCCGCTCGCCGCCGTGGTCGATCTGAAAGTCGTCCGCGAATTGATCAAGGCCGAAACCGCGGGCCGGCAGATGCCCGCGTCGGGCGCGATGATGTTCACGATGTTATCGCCCCTGTGGGAACAAGCCGATACGGCCGTCTTGGGAGTCCAAACAGCCGACGGAATGAAGCTCTCGGCGACGGCCTACTGTGTGAACGAGGAGGGTGCGAAGCGCAGTCAAAGGGACGCTCGAAGGACTCGTGCAGATGGGCAAAGGCTTTTTGCCGGCCGTAAAGAAGAACCTGGCCGACCTCGACGCCACGACCGACGGCGCCGGATCGAAGCTCTATGCCGATTTGGCGACGATCGCCGACTCGGTCGCCGTGACGCAATCCGGTACGGAAGTCAAGTTGACCGCGTCCGCTTCGCAATCGACGTTGGCCACGGCCAACACGACGCTCATCCCGCTGCTGGCCAAAGCGCGCGAATCCGCGATGCGTTCGCAAGCGATGAACAATCTCAAGCAAATCGCGCTGGGCATGCACAACTACGCCGCGGCCAACAGAACGTTCCCGCCGGCGGTCGTGCTGGGGCCGGACGGTAAAACGCCGCACAGTTGGCGCATCGCGCTTTTGCCCTATCTCGAGCACCAAGCGCTCTATCAGATGTACAAATTAGACGAACCGTGGGACAGCGAGAACAACAAAAAGGTCGCGGCGACGATTCCGTCGGTTTATCGATCGCCCGGCGTTCCGGCGGGTAATACCACGACATCGTACGTGCTGCCGACGAACGCCAAGGGGATGTTCACGGCAGACGCCAAGAAAAGCGGACCAGAGATGCGGCAAATCGTCGACGGACTGAGTAACACGGTGATGATTTTGGAAACGGATACGGGAATTCCCTGGACCAAGCCCGAGGATCTGCCGATCGAAGACGGCAAACTTCCGAAACTGGGGGCTGCCGGACAAAAGACGTTTAACGCGGCGTTTGCCGACGGCTCGGTCCGCGCGCTGCCGGTCGATTTGGACGCCAAAACGTTTTGGCAACTCATCCAAATCGGCGACGGCGAATCGATCGATCAATCGAAGTTCAAGTAATGCTGACTTTCGGCATATAATCGATGATGTCCGATCTTCGTTTCACGTTGGAGTGTTTGCATGGTCGTCCCCGCGATCCAAATCGAATTGCTCGCCGCTTTAGACAAATTGAACGAGTCGCACCAGCGTAGCGTGCTGGAGTTCGCGCGCCGGTTGCCCTCGAACACGCCGGTAGGAACTCCGTTGAGTTCACTTGTCGAATTCGCCGGGAGCATCGAACCCACGGAGCTTGCGAAGATCGCGCTCGCCATTGAAAACGATTGTTCTCGGATCGATCAGCATGCATGGTGAATACATTCTCGATACGAATGTCGTCATCGCGTTAATGGAGAGCGACGCATCCGTTTTGCGTAGGATCAAGGAACCGGGCAGCGCGTTTTTCTCCGTAGTCGTGCTTGGCGAATTGACATATGGAGCGAGAAATTCGAGTCAAGTCGAGCGGAATCTCCTGCGAATTCACGACTTGCTGCGGGGGATGACTCTTCTGGCTTGCGATGATTCGACCGCGGAGCAATACGGTATCGTTAAGGCGGAATTAAAACGACTCGGTAAACCGATTCCGGAAAATGATATTCGGATCGCCGCGCAGTGTCGGCAGTATGATTTCACTCTCGTCACTCGCGATGCGCACTTCACCGCGATCGATGGTTTACGAATCGAAAATTGGTGATGGCCCGGTTGGTTACGAGCGCGTACGCGCCGCTTCCGTTTTCACCGGCACGACTTCGTCCGGTCCGACCAAGTAGATCGCGTCGCCGTAGACCGGGTCGATTCCCGCGCCGCCGGTGAAACCGCCGAAGGCAGGCAACACGCCGCACGTCGCGCCGAACCAGAAGCAGGCCGCGCGGACATGTGCGCCACCGCCGCTCATCCCGAGCGCGGGATGCAGGTGACCGGCCAACACGTAACCGCGCGGATCGTCGCCCGGCTCGTGACGCAGTACGAACGCGCCGTGCGGCTCGCCTTCGTCGCGGCAATCGATCCGTAACTCGTCCGGCGGGTCGCCTGCGCAGCGGTCGTGATTGCCGCGGATCAACGTGACGTCCAACGCGGCGTGCGCAGCGCCACTCGGCCAATCGGGCGAACAGTTCCGTCGTGCGTCCGCGCGCGGCGTGCAGAAAATCGCCCAGGATGATCAGACGGGTCGCGTCGGTCTTCGTCAGTGCGCGTGTCAGACGCGCGAGATCGGCGTCGGTTCCGCCCGCGGGGATCGGAATCCCGAAGCTGCGAAAGGCCGCCGACTTCCCGAAATGCGGGTCGGCGATGAAGAGCGTGCGCGAGCGGGGGTGAAAGACGGCCCGCTCGGCCAATAAGACCAAACGCTCGCCGGATTGTTCGTGGATACGCATCCGTTCCTCCATGATGTTCGTCCGTCCATCGTGCCATCCGCCGGGGCGATAGGCTAGTGGGGGGGACCGCCGATCGCCACGAGAAACTCACTTCGGAGGTTGCCGGCATGGTCGGTCCGTCTTTCGTCTCTAAAAATAATCACCGTCGTAATGAGCATAATTCTTTGCCGATCCAACAAAATGCGCACAGTGGAATGCCGGATAATGGCCGAATCATTGCGCGTCACCGCATTCCTAACCTGTTCGTAAATTCCAGGGTTGACGTATTTGTATTGCCACACAATAACTGAACTATCGAGATTTCGCTCCGATCGCCCAGTCGGACACGGCGGTTCTCGATCACACACGCGACCTCACCCGTTCCTTTGAAACGCAAGGAAGGTCGCATGTCTCGCTCTCCGCTCGTGCCGAATCGCGTTCGGCCCTCGTCCGCAACGTTTGCCTGTCGACCAGGTTCCTCCGCGAGACTTCGCGCATTTACGCTGGTCGAATTGTTGGTGGTGATCGCCATCATCGGCATCTTGGTCGCGCTGCTTTTGCCGGCCATTCAATCCGC
Source organism: Pirellulales bacterium (assembly GCA_049840575.1). Lineage (GTDB taxonomy): Bacteria > Planctomycetota > Planctomycetia > Pirellulales > JALHPA01 > JANRLT01. The sequence goes on along the minus strand of JASGKV010000028.1, from coordinate 177,233 downwards.
CCGCGAAGCGGCCCGCCGCTCGCAATGCTTGAACAATCTCAAGCAGTTGGGTCTGGGATTGCACAATCACGCCGACGCATGGAAGGTGTTTCCTTCCGGCTCCGGCAAACGCATCGCCAAGGGCGCGATGTACGCCACCGCAGGAAACTGCGGCAACGATTCGAACGGCGGCGGTTGGATCTTTCAGCTGTCGCCCTACATGGAAGAACAGGCGATTTACAAACAACTGAACGAAAAGGCCAAGGATCCGTCGAAGGATGCGACCAACCTCGCGATGCTGCAAGAAAAAGGCTTCGTTCCGACGGTGCGCTGTCCCAGCGACGCCGATCCGCAACTTGTGACGCGAGCGGATACGACCAACTATGTCGCTTGTGCGGGGACGACCGATTCGACCGTCCATCCGAAGTATCCTCAGTCCATCCGACCCGACTGTGCGCCGACAAGTCCGACGAACCCCGTCAATGGCGCGTTTTACTCGGAAGGGAAACGTAAGTTGCGCGAGATCTCCGACGGAACGAGCAAATCGATGGCGATTTCGGAGTGCATGATCGGCGTTCCTTACGTCGTCAGCACATACTCCACCGGATACGGCGCTTGCAAAAGCGGAACCGACGGCGTGCAAACCATGCCCGACGGCACGGGGGCCGCGTCGGGCATGATGCGCGGCGAATCGTGGTACGCGTCGAGCGCGTTGCATCAATGGAGCTATAGCGGTTTGCTGTTGCCCAACGACATCGCGACGGCGGATCACGACTGTTATTACTACCAGTATTACGGCGCGTTCGCCGCGCGGAGCCGGCATCCCGGGATCGTTCACGTGGCGTTGTGCGACGGCTCGGTCTCGTCGTGCATCGACACGGTCACGCAGACCGTTTGGCGCGCGTTTTCGACGGTCAATCGCGGCGAATCCGTATCGACCTTGGAGTAACCCGTCTCGGCGACATCAACACTCGTACGAATCATTCAAGAGGTAGACCAAGATGACGGGACGCGGACTCTGGGCATGCGGCGTGGTGTCGGCGTTGTTATCCGGCTGCGGAGGCGCGCCGCCGTCGTCGATCTCGGGAACGGCGACGTACCAAGGCGCGACCATCGAGAACGGCGCCATACGTTTTTATCCCGCGACCAAGGAGACCGGTCGCGGCGCGATCGCCGCCATCAAGAACGGCAAGTACGACATTCCCGTCGAAAAGGGTTTGTTGGCCGGTCCGTACACGGTGACGATCACCGCCGATCGCTTAAGCGGACCGAACATTTCGGGCATCCCCAAAGTTCGCGGCGGTGCCGGAGGCGCGGCGGAACCGACCGAGTACATCCCCCCGGAGTACAACGATCAAACGAAATTGGACGTCGTCGTCGAACCGGGTGCGAATCAAAAGGATTTCGCGTTGCCGACCAAATAGCCTTGCGACGACCGGATCACTTCGGGCCGGCCGCTTTCTCCAACTGCAGCACCATCCGTTCGACCTTGGCGGACCATTTTTCGGTGCTGAGTTGCGTCGTCTGAATCCGCGCGGCCCACAACGGGAACGCCAGCGGCGTCAAACGCGGGCAGAACTTGATCGTGATCGCGGCCTGCGCCAGGCGTTCCAACGCCGCGCGCATCCGCGAGAGTTCGAGTTGACGTTCCAGCACTTCGCGTCGGGCTTGATGCAGTAACAGATTCTCGGGGTCGTATTCACGGAAAACGTCGAAGATCAAACTGCTGCTGGCCTGCACCTGCTTGGCCGTTTTCTGGGCACCGGGAAAACCCCCGATGATCAAGCCTGCCACGCGGGCGATGTCGCGGAACTGCCGTTTGGCCAACTCCGTGGCGTTCAAGCAGCCCAGCAAGTCTTCCAATAAATTCTCGGGCGAGAGCAGTTTCCGCCACCGGTCGGGCTCGAAATCCAGTTCCACGCTGGACAGTAACTCGACCCCGTAATCGTTCGGAGTGATCGTGATCGAGCAAGGTGTTTCGCGGCTGATGCGATGCGCGATCAACGACGCCAGACCTTCGTTGACGCTGCGGCCCTCGAAAGGATAGAGAAACGTTTGGTGACCTTCACGGACCTTGGCGCGTTCGATCAGAAAATCGTCGACGCCGGGGATGATGGACCAAGTCCGTTGCAGATCCAGCAGCGGCGCGACGCAGACCATCTCGGGATCGTGCGTCGTGCCGCCGCGAGCTTCGTGAAACTTGTTCCGCACCGCGCGGGCCATCTGTGTTGAAAGCGGAAATCGCCCGCCGTCCCAACGCGGAACCACTCCGGTCAATTTCTTGCTTTTCTTGGCGTAGGCCGTCATGTCGCGGGTCATGACGTATTCGAGGATTCGTCCGGCGAAGACGAAGCAGTCGCCCGGGCTGAGTCGCGAGACGAATCCCTCCTCGATGGCCCCCAACGTGCCGCCGCTCATCAGCTTGACGTACATCATCGCTTCGCTGGAGATCGTGCCGATGCTCATACGATGCCGGCGAGCGACCATCGGTTCGGCCGGCACGAAGCGCCCGTCGACTTGTACCAGTCGCGCGAATTGCGGGTACGACCGCAACGCCGGCCCACCGCGGACGGCGAAATCCAGCGCCCAGTTCCATTCTTCGTCGGTGAGCCGCGCATACGCGTGCGCGGTACGGACCTCGGCCAGCAATTCGTCCGGCGCGAATCCTTCGGCTACGGCGATGGTGACGATGTGCTGCACCAACAGATCGAGCGGGCGATCCAGCGGCGTGCGCGGCTCGATGTCGCGGGCCGACGCCGACCCGCGCGGCCGCGTACTCGACCAACTCGAACGCATGCGTGGGAACGCAGACCACGCGGCTGGTCGCGCCGGGGCGATGGCCGCTCCGTCCCGCGCGTTGCAACAACCGCGCGATCCCCTTCGGGCTGCCGATTTGCAGGACTTGATCGACCGGTGAAAAATCGACGCCCAGGTCCAGGCTGGACGTGCAGACCACGCACTTCAAATCGCCGGAACGCAAACGACCTTCGACATACTCGCGCAAATCGCGATCCAACGACCCGTGATGCAACGCCATGCTGCCGGCCCAATCGGGCCGCGCGTGCAAAATGGCCGAGAACCAAATCTCGCACTGCGATCGCGTGTTCGTAAACACGAGCGACGTTTTCGCGGCGTCGATCCGCTCGGTCGTTTGCTTAAGCAGTCGCAATCCTAAGTGACCCGCCCAGGGAAAGCGTTCGATGTCGGGCGGGAGAATCGTTTCGATCTCCATCGCCTTCTCGACGTCGCCCGGCACGAGCAGCGGTTCGCGTCCGCGCGGATAGGTTTTTTTCGCATCCGCGCCGAGAAGTACTTCGAGCGCCTCCGGCAAATTTGCCAGCGTGGCGGACAGGCCCCAGGTGCGCAGTTGCGGCGACCAGCGACGCAGCCGAGCTAAGCCCAACTCGGTTTGCACGCCTCGTTTGGTTTCCAGCAACTCGTGCCATTCATCGACCACCACGCAGCGCAGCGTGGCGAACAGTTTTTGCGCTTCCGGATAAGACAGCAGCAGCGATAGGCTTTCCGGAGTGGTGACCAACGCCGTCGGCAGCTTTGCTTTCTGGCGTTTGCGTACGGCCTGCGTCGTGTCGCCGGTGCGCATCTCCAGCGTCCAAGGGAGATCCAATGCCCGCAACGGCACGCCCAGGTTGTTGACCAAATCGTTGGCCAAAGCCCGCATCGGCGTGATCCATAACACGCGGAGCGGCGGCGTGCTGTCGGCGTCGGGCAACTCGCCGCCGTGCGCTTGGGCGTAGGCGAACTGTTCGCGGAGATACTCTTCGACGATTCCCAGCCAGACCGAGTACGATTTGCCCATGCCGGTCGCGGCGTGGACCAGCCCACTACGACCGTCGAGATAGGCTTGCCAAGCGCGACGTTGAAAATCGAAGGCCGTCCAGCCGCGCGAACGAAACCACGTTTCGACCAGAAAGCGATCGGGCGGAGGAGAAACGCGTCGCGGCATGTCTTGGTCGACGCGGGCTTGTAAGAGGCGACCGAGCGAGTCGAATCGACGACCCAACTCCATCATTTTACGCACGTGGGACGGCAGGAATACTCGCCGAATGGCGGAATGCATCCTATGACCCCTACAAACGTTAGGATTTCGCGAGTGGAAATCGAAAACGACCGACCGGCGACTGGAGAGCCGACGGGTATCCGTATAGACTGAAGATTCGGCAAACTTTCACGGCGGTTTCTCGATCGAATTCGGTTGGTACGTCGTCGGCCGGTCGCTTTAATCACCCAACACAGTCGGAATTTCCACACAATTTCGGAGTTTTACGTATGTCGTTCGTTCGTCTGGCGAAGCGCGGATTCGCGGCGTTGATGCTGGTGGCCGTTTGTCGGATGGCGTCGGCGCAGGGCACCACCCCGCCCGCGACCCCGGAGCAGCCGAAGTTAACCGCCAAGTTGATTATCGAGGACAGCGTCGAAACGCCCGACGCCCCCAAGTACAACGGCGTGCGGGACGCGATGGAACTGTTTGTGAAGCGCGATTTCGACAAAGCCCGTTTGGCGTTTACCGACGCGCAAAAGAATTATAAAGAGCTGCCGCCGCCGGAGATTTTGATGGCTCGCATGCTGATGGCCGCGCGTCAACCGGCTCCGGCCCGCAGCCGAGTTGGAAAAGTGCGTGAAGGATAACGAAGCCGAGCCCGAGCCGTACATCTACTTCGCCGAAGCCGCCATCGGCGAAGGTCGCGTCACCGACGCCGCGGCGCTGGTCGGCATCGCGGGTGTGAAGCTCAGCGAATACAAAGAGAACGCCACGCGGAAGAACAACCTCATCAAGCGTTATTACAACATCAACGCCGCCGTGGCCGAAGCCCGCGAACGTTGGTCCGAAGCCGAGAAGCAATTGCAGTTGTGGGTGAAGCTGGACGAAAAATCGGCCGTCGCTCATCAACGTTTGGCCCGCGTACTGTTTCAACAGAAGTCCGACAACCCGAAGGTCATGGAAGAGTTGAAGTTGGCCGCCGGGTTGGAAAAGACGTTGCCTTCGCCCTATGTGTCGATTGCGCAGTTCTATGAACAAGCCAAGGATCAAGCCAACGCCGCGAAGGCTTTGGAACAAGCGGTGGCCGAAAAGCCGGATGCGACCAACAAGGAACGCGTCTTGAAAAGCTACTCTGGTCGCCACGCAGTATTACGTGGCCAACAGCAAGCTGACCGACGCGGTGAAGTACGCGGAAGCGGCGATGAAGCTGGATCCGGATTCACTCGACGCCAAGTTGACCCGCGGCATCGTGGCCCGCATGGCCAAAGATTATAAAACCGCGCAAACCATTCTGGACGGGCTGAACAGCACGTACCCGGCCAGCTTCCCGGTGGCCAACAACTTGGCACTGGTTTTGGCCGAAATGCCCGACGCCGCCAGCAAAGACCACGCGCGGTGCAGTTGGCTAAAGTCAACTTCGACGTGAATAAGCAAAACCAACAAACCAGCGTCGAAGCGGCCGCCACGTTCGGTTGGACGTTGTACAAGAAGGGGATGCTGAACGAAGCCGGCGAAATGTTGCAAGCCGTGTTGAATACGGCCCAGATCAACCAACTGGGACCGGACAGCCAGTTCTACGTCGCTCAGATTTTGGCCGATCGCAACAAGCCGGGCGACGCGTTGGCCGTGTTGGATATCGCGTTGCAGAAGCCGGTATTCTTCAACAAGGCCGAAGCCGAAGCGTTGAAAAAGAAGCTGCAAGCCGGAGGCGCGAGTTCTTCCGCCCCGGCCAGCTCCGTCCGCAAGCGGTGCGAAGGGCAACTAGTCGGCTCCGTCGCGAGCCGCAATAAAAAGATCATGGCACGTCGTTCCGTCGTCGTGCCATGATCTTTATCCTGAAACGAATCGTCGTCGCCGGCGACGGCGATTCGTCCTTCCGAGTCGGTGTCGGTGTCGCAAGCGTCCCCGCTCTCCGGACATCCTGTCACTGGCGCGGCTTCGCTCATCCGACACTGTTCGTATCGTCGCGCCTGATGCGGCGTCTGCAATGTATTTAGCGATTCCGCAGGCGCGGTCCTAAGTCGTTGAGTCGCACGGTTCTAAGCGAGAATCCGACCGTTCCGTCTGCGCAATGCGCCGGACTTTGCGCAGAACCGTAACTCAACGAACGCGACGATCAGTCAAGCCTTGCGGGCGTTTTCTGCGCAGGCGAATTGAATCTTTAAGGCGAACGCTTGGGTGGCGGCGGTCGAAGGAGACCTGCTCAGCCCTGCATGTTCCAGGTCGAACCATATCCATCACGCGCTGCGTGTCGAATCTCTACGGAACATAGATTACGCGGGGGAGATTCGGTGTCTGGGGCATCGGCGGCTTCGGAGCGACCGGCAGCGGTGCATAGGGATTCACGCTCCACTTCCATGGGCTGGTCCCCGGCAACGCAGGATAGAAGTTCGGGGCCGCGACCGGAACCCGTCGACCGTCGGGCAGTCGATAACCGGGATAGCTCTTTTAGCGGCGTTCAACGGTTCGAAGCCCAGGCGTTGGCCGTCGTCGAAATGCGTGAACATCTCCACGGCCGAAAACGTGCGACGCGACGCCGCACAGCAGAGCCAGGGCCGTGACTAGGATGCGACGCGACATGGAAGTTCCGGCGAGGGAGAGGGTGCGGTGATCGGGACCGCAAGACATTGCCGCTCCGCTCGGTCGCCCGGCAAATGAATTTATCGTACGATGGCGACGAATCGGTCAGTTCTCGAGTCGCCGGCGTCTCAACCGGCGACGACTCGCGGATCGCTTCGATCGTTAACTTCGTTCGTCTTTGCCCGGTCGTCACGATCTCCGTCGCATGCCGGATTGGCTGTCCGCACATTGGTTTCTCGCAAGCGTAGCCGCGCTCGGCTTCGCCGGCGGCGTCGCGTTGCTCCGGGAAGCGCGGGAACCGTGCTGATCGCTCCGCTGACCTGGGCTTTGCTGGTTTGGGGGGCTTTGACGGCCACGATGTTGATTACCGACGCCGCGGATCCGACGTACGCCTACCTCGCGGCGACGTCGACGCTCCTGCCGGCGATGGCGATTTTGGGGGCGAAGCGACCACAGCACGTCGGGTGGCAATGGATCGTGCTGGCGCTCTGGGCGACGCTGGTCTGGCCGCGCTCGAGGCGATGTGGCTCGAACGACCGCTGCAAATCGCCGCGCAGCCGCTGCGGGCATGGTTTTTGGTCGTGCTGTTGTTCACGCAATGGACGAACTGGTGCGTGACGCGAGTACGTATTCGCCGTGACGCCGGCCGTCGCGGGTCGAGCGTTGTTGTTGTGGCCGCATTTCCCCTGGTCCGACGGAACCTCGCCCGAGTGGGCGCGGCCGGTCGGATTCTCGCTGTTGTCGCTGGTCCCCTGGGCGGTTGTGGCGGTACGTCGGCGTGCCAAGCGTAAACCGCAGGAAACGCCCCGCGATGCGTGGCGCAATATGATCGGCTGTGGTTCGACTTTCGCAACGCCTTCGGCGTGGTTTGGGCGTTACGCGCGATGGAACGCGTCAACGAAGTCGCGCCAGACTGCAGCGTTGGAACGTCGAGTTGACCTGGAACGGTTTCGCTCCGTCCGGCAGGGGCGGAACGCCGCGAATCAGGGAACGAATTACGACCAAGCGAACGTCGACCAAGTTTGGAACAACGTCCTGCGACGATTCGTGAACGACGCTTGGATCGAACGACGCATGGGGCGAGCATCGATTCGTCGGGTAAGGACGACTGACAATCGCCGATATGTCGTCTCGACCGGCTCAGTCGTCTTCCAGCAGGATCGCGAACAGATTGCTGTAATGATCCGTCCAGAGAGGGATGTCGTGGTGGTTATAGTCGACGGCGTATTTTTCCGATTCGCCCGTGGCGGCGTTCTTTCGTTCTTTGTAACGCGGCGTGAACGGCAACGCGTCCAGTAACGCTTGATCGTCGCTGATTACGAAGTAATGCGTGCGCTGCTTGTGTAACGATTTAATCCCTTCGTCGTAGATGCTGGTGTATTTCATCCGCATCACGTGTTCGGCCGCGTTCTTGGCGATCGGATAGAGGTTCAGGTTGCTGTTGGTGATGTGCAACACCAGGTGCCCGGCGATCGAACCGTCGGGATGTTTGCGTAGATGCTTGCGATAAATATCGAACGCTTCCCTGGTCAGCAAGTGCGCGGGAACCGAGTCGCCGCTGAACGCGTCCAGCACGATCACGTCGTAATTCTGCTCTGGCTCGCGTTCCATCGTCAGCCGCGCGTCGCCGATGCGGACTTCGGCCGGCGTACCGGTTCGCTTTTCGTAGTCGCCCAGATAGTGGAAGTACGTGCGCGATGTTTTCGACCAGCGGATTGATCTCGTACATCACGCACTCGTCGGCGGGACGCGCCCGGCGGCCGGTCGGGCGTAGGCCGCCAACGAGCCCGCGCCGAGGCCGATCACCGCGTATTTCAGCTTGCGGTTCGCTGCGGATCCGATTACGGCGTGCAACGCGCGACCGACGCCGGATGAGGCGTGATAATACGAGATCGGCGTTTCGCGTTTCGTGGGATCGAGGAGTTGTTCGCCGTGAATAATTCCGCCGCTGCGGAACGTCATGATGTCGTCGCCGAATTCGGGCCGATGATAACGCGATTCGCGGACCTGCACGCGACCGTAGAAATTGCGGTCTTGATAGACCGTGGTTTCGGTCGATTCGTCGTCCGAGACGACGTTGGAACGGGCCAGCAAGCTAGGGCTGGTTTGGGAAACGGCCCAAATCGTGCCGCCGAATGTCAATGCGAACACGGCGACGGCCGCCGCGATGCGTAACGACGTGACGCCGGTCGCGAGCTTAGCTTTCACGGCCGAACCCAATACGCCGCAAGCGATCAGGAGACACGCGATCAGCCCGAGAGACCATTCGTAATAGTCGTCGAACAGGTTCTCCGCGACGAAGCTGATGAAGAGTCCACCGAGCGCACCGCCGGCCGAGATCATGAGATAATACTCGGTCAAATACGCGTGATTTCTCGGTCGCAGCTTCACCAATTCGCCGTGGCAAATCATGCACATCAAAAACATCGTGCCGAAAAACAGCACCAACTCCTGCACGTACCCCAGGCGAACGTCCAAGTGTTGTAGAGTGTCGCGACGGGCGGGCGAGAACCAATTTTTCCATGTATCGGACACGCTTTCGTAAGCGAAGTTATCCCACAACAGATCGACGATTCGATCGTACGACAGCAGGAGGAGAATCGCGCCGGCGCACGCGACGGCGAACAACTCGCGTTTGTACCAACGCTCGTGATCGAAGCAGATGATGAACGTCGTCAAGTATAACGCCAGCGGAATGATCCATAAGAACGGCGTCGGCGGCACGTTGTGGCAGACGTGATTCGATGTGGCGATGAAAGTCAACGATGCGATCGCCGGCAATCCGATCCACGACAGTTTCTCGCGCAGCGGCGGGGTCGCCGCGACTTCGGTCCGCGGGGCTTCGACCTGTTGTTTGACTTGATCCAAATGCGTCCACAGCACCCGTGACGCGGCGTACGTGCAGATGCCGGCGAAGACCCAAAATCCGATCATCCAAAACCGCCCCATCGCGGGCAGCTCCAGATTCGGCTCGAACAGAAACGGGAACGACAACAACGCCAAGAGCGAACCGAAGTTCGATAACGCGAACAACCGATACGGCGACGTCCCGGGATACGCTCGACCGTACCACGCCTGAATCAACGGCCCGGTCGTCGACAGCATGAAGTACGGCAAGCCGACGCAGATTCCGAGTAACGCGAGGATTTTGAGCGTGGGGTTTTCGTCGCCGGTCGGTTTCAGCACATCCATCGGTACGACGAACCACGCCATGACCGAGGCGACGATCAACAACGCGATATGTAACTGCGTTTGGCGATGCAGCCCCAGGTATTTCGAAGTGAGATGCGAATACGAATATCCGCCGAACAGCACGCATTGAAAAAACAGCATCGCCGTGGTCCAAACGGCGGGACTGCCGCCGAACCAGGGAAGAATGAACTTGCCGATCAGTGGTTGCACCTGAAACAGCAAAAAGGCGCTGACGAAAATCGTCGCGGCCAAAATCCAACCCAATCCCAGGCCCGTCTTCGGACGAGTTTCTACAGCGACTTGACGATGCATAAGAACTTCAAAAATCGAGTGCCCGGGGGAATCTTTTCGTAACGCCACTCGTCGGCAGGCCTAGCGGGGCCTGCAAATCGCGGTCCGAAATGCGTTTCTCGCGAAATCGCACCGTCAGAGCGTACGTTTCGTCGTCCGAATGACAATCCGCGTCGTCCAAGCGACGGCGATTTTTCGCTGGGTCGCGAGGCATCGGATCGGATAACCGTTACGACTCGTATGGTCGCGTGACGTTGATGTTTCGCGGTTCAAGTCCAGCGGAAAAGTCGCAACGCCAAAGCGAACGACACGGTCCCCCAGACGAGCAGAACCGCCAACTCGCCGGTATGGCCGAGGATCGAATTCCCTTCCTGCATTACCGTCCGCAATAACGTGTTCAACGCCGTCAGCGGCAACGCTTGAATGAACGGTTGCATCCAATCCGGATACCGCTCGGGCGAAAAGAAGATTCCCGAGAAAATCCACATCGGCACCATGACCAAGTTCATCAAGCCCGAGACCGTTTCGATCGTATTCGCCCGGCTGGCGACCAACAGTCCGATGCCCGAGAAGGTCAGCGAACCCAAGAGGATCAAAACGAACAACTCCAGGTACGATCCGGCGACGCGCACGTCGAAGACCAACCACGAGAAGATCAACAGGATCAGGACTTCCGGGACGAGAAACAGCAATCGCCCCAGCATGATGCCGCCGAGGAATTGGTGCTTCTTCATCGGCGTGGCGAGGAAGCGTTTCAACAACTTGCGGATCCGCATATCGACCGTCACGAATCCGACGCCCCAGAGACCGCCTCCCATCAGACTCATGCCCAATAACCCGGGGACGAGAAAATCGATGTAGCGCCCGCCCGGCTCGACTTGCAGATCGTCGGTGACGGCCAGCGTGTCTTTCCGGCCCGCGGCGCGTTGCAGCACGTCATCGACGGCGGCGCGAGCCAGCTTGCTTTCCGGTCGCGCCGGATCGTAATGATAAAAATACGTCGCCTCGCCCGTCGGCTTCTCGCTTAATCCGATTTGCGCCGACTTCGACACGACGAACAGGTCGGTCTTCGCCGTGCGTAAGCACTGCGCCCCGACGGCGGCGGTTTGTCGATGCAGAACCATCCGCGGGTCTTTTTCCAACGCGGCGACGATCGTTTCCACGGCCGGGTCGTCGGTCGCCACGTCGACGTTGATCCGTTCGACCGGTTGACTGCGAAACGCCAAGCCCAGCGCAAGCACCATCACGATCGGAAAGCCGCAAACCCAAAACACGACCTCCGGCTCGCGCGTGAACTCCTTCATGCGCGCCAAAACGATCTGCGGCAACGGACGTTCGTACCAGGGCATGCGTCGATCGATGAATGTAGGAAGGAACCGGAATCACGGCGAACGTCGGCGACGATCACTCGTCGTCGAGTTTTCGTCCGGCGAGTTGGATGAAGACGTCTTCGAGGCTGGCGTGATGCGTGCTGAGGTTGGCGAGAGGAATTCCTTGAGCGGCTAAGTGCGCCACGACGGCCGGCAACGCGATATGAAACTCGCGGACCGACAAGCGCGCCAAGTCTCCCTCGATCGCGGCCGAACTGACCGCGGGTAATTCGGCGAGCGCGGCGCGTAACGTTTCCCGACGATCGGCCAACGCGTGCGCCGGGAACGTCAACTCCAAGATATGCTCGCCGCCGAGGCCGGCGATCAGTTCGCGCGGCGTGCCGAGCGCGATGTTCTTTCCTTTGTCGACGATCGCGATCCGATCGCACAACCGTTCGGCCTCGTCCATGTAGTGCGTCGTCAGCAAGACGGTTTTGCCCGCGTCGCGGAACGAGCGGATGATTTCCCACAACTCGCGACGCGAAGTCGGATCGAGGCCGGTCGTCGGTTCGTCCAAGAACAACAGTTGCGGATCGCCGACGATTGCGCACGCGACGGCCAAGCGTTGTTTCTGACCGCCGCTGAGTTTGCCGACCCGGGCATCGGCCTTTTCTTGTAACGAGACGCGGGCGATCGCTTCGTCGGCCGAGGTTCCTGCTCGATAGAAGCTGCGGAACAGTCGAACGGTTTCGCGGATCGTTAGTTTTTCGGAGAGCTTCGTCTCTTGCAGAGAAATGCCGATTTGTTGACGAATGGCGTCGTTATCGGTTTCCCAGCGCAGGCCCAGGATCTCGACGTCGCCGCTGGTTTTTGTCAGCAAGCCTTCGAGGATTTCGATGGTGGTCGTTTTGCCCGCGCCGTTCGGTCCCAGCAGCCCGAAGCATTCGCCGCGCTCGACGCTGAGATCCAAACCGCGCACCGCCTCGACCGGTGGTTTGGCGTCATAACGTTTAACCAAGTTTTTGCAGGAAATCGCAAGCATGATTTCGTCGTTCGCTGGGAAATCTTCGGTACTGGATTTAGCGTTTCTGGCAATGCGGACAGAAGTAGATCGGTCGTCCGCCCATAACTTCTTTGTCGATCGCGACGTCACAGATTCGACACCGTTTGCGTTTGTAAACGTAAAAGTGTTCGTCGTTGGTCACCTCCGAGAGCGTCTTGCCGACATCGCGTGAGCGAACGGTGACGATCCACTCCAATTCGACGCCTTGTCGCATGACTTGGACGGAGTCTTTCCAAATCGCGTGGAATTGCTTCGGCGTGAGTTCGTCGCCCGGGATCGCGGGATGCAGCTTCAATCGAAACAAAACCTCTGCCCGAAAGATGTTGCCGAGTCCGGCGATGATCGATTGATCCAGCAGCAACGCGCCGATCGGTCGCGACGAACGATGGATTTTCTCCCAGGCCGGTGTGGGATCGGCATTGTCGTACAGGGGATCAGGACCTAACCGCGCGAGAATCGCTTCGCGTTGCTCAGGCGAAATCAGATCGCAGGCCGTCGGACCCGAGAGATCGATCGTCGTGCGACCCGCTCTCAAACGCAAACGACAGCCGGCGCTGGGCGACGGCGGCACACCTTCGTGATAGGTGAATCGTCCGAGTCGGCCCAAGTGGATGTGCAGGATGGAATCACGTTCGTTTCGCGACTTGGCCGGCTTGGCGAAATGGTAGAACAGATGTTTGCCGACACCTTCGACGTCGTGGAGCGTTCGCCCGTCGAGCGTGCGTGCGCCGTCGAAGCGGCCTTGCGGGCTGCTCGCGTGCGTGCGTTTTCCAGCCAGCAACTTGCGTTGACGGTCGGCGGCGATACGAATGCTGTGACCCTCGGGCATGCCCGATTCTCCGGGAAGCTCAACACGCTTCGAAGCGTTCGACCATGCCTTCGATCACGCGTAAGCTGCCGCGCCAAAATTCACAATCGCGCAGATCCAGACCGAACCGCGCGGCCAACGGCGCGGCCCAATCGCGGGCCGTATCGCGCAGCAACGCGTCGTAACGCCGAATAAACGCCGCGCCGTCGCGTTGATAAATCGCATACATCCCCAATCCGAACAACAATCCGAATGCATAAGGGAAGTTATAAAAATTGTCGTCGTGCCCATAATAATGCGGTTTCCAGAGCCACATATACGGGTGATAAGTCGTCGGATCGACGGCCGGGCCGTAGGTTTCGGCTTGCGCAGGCTTTCATCAAGTCGCAGAATTCGTCCGCACTCAGTTCGCCTTGCGGGCGCTTGGCGAAGACCGCCGTCTCGAATAAATATCGCGAACTGATGTCGACGCAGACCTGCGTGGCGTTGCCGAGCTGTGCTTCCAAGATCATCAGGCGTTCGGCCGGAGACGCTTCGACCAGCGCGGCTTCGGCGGTCAGCGTCTCGCAGAAGATGCTGGCCGTTTCGGCCAACGTCGACGGCGTGCCGCGCAGCGACATCGCCAAGCCCTTTTGACATTCGTTGTGATAGGCGTGACCCAATTCGTGGGCCAGCGTCATCAATTGTTCGAAACTGCCGTCGTAGTTGGCCAGGATGCGACTTTCCTCGATCCCGGGAACGCCCATGCAATACGCGCCGCCGCGTTTGCCCACGCGCGGTCCGGCGTCGATCCAGCGTTCCTCGAAGGCTCGGTCGGCGAAGGCGGCGAGCGCGGGCGAGAATTTGCCGAACTTCTCGACGATGAACGCACGCGCCTCGTCCCAGGTGAAGCGACGTTCCGCGCCCCCCAGCGGCGCAAACAGATCCCACCAGGGAAGCGTCTCGCGGCCGAGTTTCTTGGCTTTCGAATCGAGGTAGCGACGAAAGACCGGAAAGTATTCGCGAATCGCCCCCAGCATGGCGTCGAGCGTGGCTCGATCGATGCGGTTTTGGTCGAGGGCCGCGTCCAGCACCGCGGCGCGGCCGCGTTGTTTGGCCAGAGTGGCGGCGGTTCCTTTGACGCCGTTCAAACAGGCGGCGACGGTCGTGCGGATCGACGCCCAACCGGCCAGCTCGGCGTGGTAAGCCCGCTCGCGTACGGCCGGATCGCCGTCGAAGCAGAAATTGCGAACCATGCTGATCGGCATGTCTTCCGTTTTGCCGTCGTGTTCGAATGGGATTTTCAGTTGACTGGTGATCGTCCCTTGTAAGCGGCCGAACGCGGTGCCGGCATCCAGGCACAGTTCGGCGGCCAACGCTTCGCGCGGCTCGTCCATCTGATAACGACTCTGAGCGGCGTTGAAGCGGAGATAAAACTCACGCTCGCGCAACATCGACAACGCGCTCAACACGTCGTCCAATCGTTTCTCGATCGCGCCCAGCCAACCGTTCAGTCGCACGTCGAGTTGCCGGCGTCGTGCGCCGAGCATCTCCATCCGCGAGTTTTCGCGCGGGCTTGCGCGTCGTAACTGTCCGTGGTGATCAGCCCGTGCAGATACGACCCCAATGTCTCGCCGGCTTTCGAGGATTCGTCGAGCGCGACGAAAATGTTTTCCAGAATCACGACGACGTCGTCGGTCGTGAGTGCGGCCGCGGAATCGATTCGACGCACGTCGTAGCGGTCGAACAACGCTTCCAACGCGGTCAGATCGTTCTCGTACAATGCGCGGGCATCCAAATACGCAGCATCGTCAAGACCGGGAAAGATGTTTTGCAAGTTCCAACGAGGCAAATCCTGCATCGATCGAATCCGAATGGTGGAACGCTTGGGAAATGGAACTCGACGTGGACGGTGAACCGGTACGAAGTCTTGCGGTTTTCCGTAGGTCGAGCATCGACGTCGCATCGGCATCTTCCCGCAGAGCGACCCGCTTCGCAAGCGTCCCTGTGATCGATGAAAGTCGATTCCTCGCGTCGATCTGAGCTTTATGCCGCGTTAGAATGCGGCGTGTCACGAAGAGCGAATCGCCTTCCGGTAGGTTAGTTGGTCGCGCGGAGAAAACGACCCCTCCGACTCCCGCTATCGCGAGCAAACGACTCCGTGTCTCGATCTTCAAACGATAAGCCGACTACGATGCCCGACGTGAACCTTGCGGGGAACGGGCTGCCGAGAGTGACGCTACGCGGCGTGATGACGCTCTACTCGTTCGTCGCGTTATGTGTAACCGTGGGCGAACTCGGTATGGGAGCGGGGTGGTTTTGGATGGGCGTCTTCTTGATGCCCGTGTATCTATTCGTGTTGCTCTTGATCGTGGAGTGGCCGATTTTTTGGATGTTGCGACGGGCCGGCCTGTTGCAAGACGTGTCGGATCCGGATGCCGAGGAACGCAACACGCGAACGGAAATCGATCCGCGCGATCGATTTCCCGGATATCCTCGCAACCACTAAATAAATAACGTCGCCGCTCGGACTACGAGCGGCGACGCACATCGAGACGTAACGTGTCCGGTTACTGCGCCTTGAGCGATTCCAAGTACGCCAGCAACGACGCGAGGTCGTCGGTCGTCAGTTGATCCAGCAAACCCTTCGGCATGATCGATTCTTCGCGTTTGCCGCGCTCTTCGATGTGTTCTTTGTTGAGCGTGACGACGTTTCCTTGGTTGTTACGTAGTTCGACTTCGGTTCCGGACTCACGGGCGACGAAGCCTTCGTGGGTGAGCCCGTCGTCGGTTTGAAACCATTGCGTCTCGAAACCTTGCGCAATTTTCGCGCTCGGTTTAAGAATCGATTCGCTCAATTCGTTCCGACTGTAACGCAAGGCGATTCCGCCGAGAAACGGCCCCTTCGGCGTGTCGGACTTGTTCACCGTGTGGCAGTTGACGCACTGGGCTTTGGTGAAAAGGCGTTCGCCTTGGGCGACGTCGCCTTTGGTCGCTTTGGCCGCGACCACGATGTCGTCGAACGCCAGCGCGGCGATCTTCGGGCCGGTGCTTTTCGGTTTCTTATCCAGTCCCAGTTTTTTCGAAGTCTCGATGGCCGCCGTTTTGATCGCCTTGTCGGCGCTGGTGGTGCGGGCGGCGACTTCGTCGTCGAAATCGTCGGATTTGGTGCGCACGATCGCATGCAACAGATCGACCGACGCGGCCGCATCGGCCCAAGCGGCGGTAAACGCCTTGTTCAGCTTGTCACGTTTGTCGGTCTTCATGTTCTTGTCGTTGGCGGCGTCCAACATCATCGCGAGCGTCAGTTCGCGCGCGAGCGACTTCGCGCCGTCCAAGCGTTTGACGAGTTGCTCGACCGAGTTCTTATTTCGTCCATCGCGCGCTAATTGATCGGCTTGATAACGGATTTGCGGCGGCCAACCTTTTTCGCCGTGAATTGCGATCAACGCGGCGAAACCGGTTTCGAACGCCGGCGTGTCGTAGTTGAATCGGCACAACGCCTGGATTGCGCGGCCGCGCGTTTCCGGTTCGGCCGCGTCGTCGCGCACCGTCGCGTCGAGGATACTGATCTCGTCGACGGAAAGCGTTTTCTTGACGTTGAGGACAGGCACCAAATCAGCGCGAAACGCCGCGTCGTGTTTGGCCAACTCGGGCAGCATCGCCGCCGCTTCGGGCAAATCGATTTTGTGACGGAGAAGCTGTCGAATCAAAAACGCTTTGGTTTCGGCATCGGACGCGGCGAGTTGCTTCTTCAACTCGTCGGTCACCTTCGGCGTTTCGCTCCAAGTTTCCGGCGTATAGTACGGGCCGCTGGTATCGGGACGCGTCCCCCACCACTTGCCGTCCCATTTGGCGTCTTGAAAGTATTCGCGGCACAACGCCGTCAACAGATTGCGCCGTTGCGACGGTTTCAACGTGCTGCTTTTTAGATTCGAGCACAATTCGGCGACGACTTCCGGCGAATGCATTTGCCCCAGGATACGCGCCGACGCGGACGCGACACGCTCGTTTTCGGACAGCGTTCCCGTCGACAGCGTGGCGATCAACCCGCGGAGGAAATCCGGGTTATTGGCCGTTTGGTTCAATGCGTGTTCGTTGCCCGAGACGCCGTCGCGTTGGCCGGCCAGTTGCAAGAATGCCCGTTCGACGCGGTGCGCCACGGCCGGATCTTCGTCGGCTAAACGATTCAACAGCACGCGCCGTAATAGCGGCGTGAAGGGCAAGCGCGCGGCCAGCTCGACGGCCTGCAATCGCGCACGCGGATCGTCTTCGGCCAAGAGCGATTTGAATAGGATGCCCGTATTCGACGTTTGCGAAATCGGCAGCGGCGTCAGCAACCACGAAATCCACGGCGTGAGCGGGTCATGGCCGGCCAGAACTTCGTTTTGCAAACGCGCGACGAAATCCTGCGCCTCTTGTTCGTTCGCGTCGCGATGACTTTCGTTGATCAGCGGGATCGCGGCGATTCGGCTTTCCAACGGTTGCTTGGCGTCGAACAGCAGATCGGTGAGCAGACCCAACGCTTCGGTTTTCTCGCTCGGTGACATCATCATGCCGGGGGCGGGCATCGCGGCGTCGGGCTTTTTCGGATCGCCGACCAGCTTCGCGACGGCATCCGGAAACATCCGGCGACGCAACTCGAGCTGCGCGTACTGGCGATGCTTCAAACTGTCCAAACGGAGTTGAGCGACCAATTCCTTGATGGTCAGCTTTTTGTAGTCGGGCAGGGGCGTCGGTTTGAGATCGTCCTTCGAGACTTTGACGACGAAGCCGACGAACGGGTGGCTGAAGCTGAACCCGCCGTCGCGCCAACTGGCGACGTAAAACGATCCGGAGGCGTCGTAGTCAATGTCGGTCGGTCTCGGCAGCTTGATGAATTCCTTTTCTTCGGCCGTGAACGTGGCGCTTTTGGCGGTCAACGGGTGTCGAAACACGCCGCCGCGTCCCCATTCGCAGGTCAGCAACGTGCGGCCGTATTCGGCGGGTAAGCCGGGCTCGTCCATGAAGAGCGAGCCGCACGGCGACCCGCCGCCCAGATCGATGATCGCAGGCCAATGTTCCTCTTTAAAGTTCTGGAAGAACTGCGGATAGCCGATTTGCGCCCGGGCAGCACGTGCGTCAGCCGGACGTTCCAGCCGCCGCCGTCGTTGGTGTTGTCGCGCGTGAAGAGCTCGCCGCGCGGTCCGATCGCCACGTCGTAGATATTGCGTTGCCCACGGCTGACGATTTCCAGTTCGGTTCCGTCGGGTCGGACGCGGACGATTCCGCCGCCGCGCATTTGCAACTTGCGGCCCGCTTTGTCGACCGCTTCGATGAAGCCGTAATCGCCGACGGCGACGTAGAGCATCCCGTCGATGCCGTATTGCAGTTGGTTCGTCGTGTGATCCGCGCCGCGGAACTTGAGGTCGAAGCCCAGGCCCTTGACCAACACGTCGTGCGCGTCGGCCTTGCCGTCGCCGTCCAGATCTTCATAGACATGCAAATCGGGCGGGGCCATGACGAACAGCTTGCGGCCGTCGTGAAACAACCCGCGGGGGCTGTCCAACTCGGCGTAGGTGGTGAATTCGTCGGCGACGCCGTCGTGGTCTTTGTCCACGCAGCGGATGATGCGACCGCGACCGGCCTTGGCGTCGAGCGAGCCGTTCTCGTCGACGGCGACATAGACATCGCCGTTGGGCGCCGCGCAGAGACCGACCGGATAGCCCACGGTCGGCGGCGCGGCATAGATCTTGGCCGTGAAACCGGCCGGAACCTTCGTTTCTTTCAGCAACTGCTCGTTGGTCGGAGCGGCTTTTTCGGGCTTCTTTTCTTCGTCCTTCTTCTCTTTTTTCGCGTCGGCCTTTTGGAATTTGGCCAGCAAGACGCCGCCGTGCGTCGCTTCCGCCGGCGAACCGGCGGAAGCGAATCGTACGTTATTCGCGACTAGTTTTTTTTTACCGCCACGCTGACTTCCAGGTTCGCACGGGTTTCGTTCGACGAAACCGGAGCCAACGTCGGCTGCGGTTGCGGGGCCGATTCGACGGCGGCCGGCGCAACTTGCGCGGCGGCTTTGTTCGCCTTCAGATAATCGTCGTTCAACTTGTCGCACGACCAGAGCAAACCGCGCGTGACGTAGTCCAAATAGATCGGGTCGGACATTTCTTCGTTGTAGTGGCCGACCGTGGTGCCGAAGACGCGCCCCTTGCCGTATTGGTTGGTCCAAATGCAGGCGTCTTGCGCCAACACCTTCGAGGTCGTTTCCTTCGGGTTGACGCGTTCGCCGTGTGCCAAGACCTTGGCCGTTTCGGCGACTTTGTCGATGTGATACAGCTCGCCCTTGGGCGTGGTCCATTCGGCCGGGAACGTCTTCAGGATCGGGTTCTCGCGGTCGAGGTTGACGATTTTGAACGCATAATGCGGGCCGTGACCGCGTGTGGTGACCCCGACGTACTTGAACCATTCGTTGGTTCCGTCCTTAAAGCCCTTCTCGTCCCGATAGCAGTGCATCGTGCAGTGGATGACGACCGACGGCAGCCCTTCGCGGTGCGGCTTCAAGATATTTTCGATGAAGTCGGTTTCCTTCACGTCGGCGTTGCACTCGTTGTGAACGATGCAGTCATAGCCTTCGGACCAGTTCGACTTGCTATAAACTTCGAACTTGGCCTTGGTTCCCTTGTCCGGATTGTAATGGACGGTGACTTCGACGTTGGCCCGTTCTTCGAGGCCTTTCTTTAAGATGTCCTTTTGCTTGTCGTAGTCGTGGCAGCAGCCGCCGGTGATCAGCAGCACCTTCAGCGGCTTGACGTCCTTTTTGGCGGTCGCTTGCGGCGTTTGCGCCGACAGCGACGCGACCGAACAGAACGAGAACAACAACGCGAACCGCAGGAGACGCGACATGGTGACGATCATCGTGTAAGTGGTGGTGGTAAGAACACGGACGAGGGGCGTCCGCGAGACGGGCGGGATCGTCCGGAACATGCCTTGGACGACGCCCTATTCTGAACTGAAACCGGGACCGTTCACAAGTCCCATGCGAAGTTTTTAGAGTGGAAGATCGGGATGACTCCGACTTCGCACGCGGCGTCTATTTCGTCTTCCCTTGAATCGCGAATAAACGGTTCTCGGTCCGGACGAACAATTTTCCGCCCGCGATCGCCGGCGTGGCGCGGGTCGTTTCTTCCAATTTGTTACGACCCAGTAATTCGTATTTCGTTCCGGTCGCCAGGATCACGACTTCACCGTCGGCGCTGACGCCGATCAACTTGTCGCCCGCGATGACCGGCGAGGTCGAATAGTTTCCGCCCACGCGTTGCTGCCAAACCTTCTTGCCCTCGGGCAAACGGATGCAACTGACGATCCCTTTGTCGCTCCAGAGGTAGGCCAAATCGTCTTGGGCGATCAACGATGGAACGTAGGGAGCCATCGTCTTGTCGATGGTAAATTTGATCTTCGGTTCTTCCTCCGCCGAGGTGGGGGGGATCACTGCGATCACGGAATTGTCGCCCCCTCCCTCGCCGCAGTTGCCTAGCATCAGCCCCGCATGCACGATCGGCGAGCCGACGGGACGTTTGGGAAAGACTTCTTTCTCCCAATGCACCTTGCCGGTCGCCGGATCGAGGCTCGACATGCCGTGCGCCCAGCTGTGAATGATCAGTTGCTGCGGCCCGCCGGGCTTCGGCCGATAGAGCATCGGCGTGGCGTAGCTGGCGTTTTGCTTGGGTTTAACGCGACGGTCGATCTTCCATTGCAGTTGGCCGTTGGTTCGATTGACGGCGAAGACGCAACTCGGCCCGTCTTGGTCGTTAGTCAGAATGACCAAATCGTCGACCAGCATCGGCGAACTGCCGAACCCGTGTTGGCTTTCATAGCCCGGCAGTTCGAATCGCCACTTTTCCTGGCCGTCGTGATCGATGGCGGTCAGCAGGCCTCCCTCGGGCGTGGCCCAGGCCGCGTAGACGGCTTCGGCATCGCAGACGGGCGTTCCCGATGCGAAGCTGTTTTGAACGTGAATATGGTACGAGGAGGAAGTGAACGTCTTACTCCACAGCGTTTTGCCGTCGGCCGCGTTCAGGCAAAAGATCATCCGCGCGCCGCCGTCGCGATCGGAGCCGGTCAGAAAGATCTTATTTCCCCACAAGACCGGCGAGGAATGCCCGCCGCCGGGAAGTTGGATCTTCCAAGCGAAGTCGGACGTTTTCCATTCCGCGGGAATCGTGGTCGCGGCGTTGATCCCGTCGCCGTTTGGTCCGCGAAACCGCGACCATTCTTGAGCTTGTGCCGTCCCGATCGCAAATCCCATGAACGTGGCGAACGCCAGGCCGATGCGCAAGATCAACATGATGGGTAGGCGAAAAACG
This sequence comes from Pirellulales bacterium, assembly GCA_049840575.1. Taxonomy (GTDB): domain Bacteria; phylum Planctomycetota; class Planctomycetia; order Pirellulales; family JALHPA01; genus JANRLT01. Next base: position 155,692 of record JASGKV010000028.1, on the reverse strand, counting down.
AACGCAGGTGGGCGATAACGGAGGGCGGGCAGCACTGATCTTAGCCCGTCGGCGGCGGAGACGCCAAGAAAATTCCGCCCACCTCGCCGGCGACCGAAATCGGCGGCCAGCCGACGCGTGCCGGCATGGCGGGACGGATTTCTTGGAAAAACCCGTCCGGGCGGCCGTTTTTGAGAAATATTTTCCGAAATTTTTACGATGAGTGTACAAATGCGATTGACGTGAACGCGCGTATATTGCAAGTTAAAGGGGAAGGAAAGGATGCGGCGATTCCGTGTGTCATCACCATCGTTCGACCGGGAAGACCCAGCCGCCGCCGTACAAACACAAAGGAAGACACCCATGTCCGATGAACTTACCAAACGTCAGAAGGCCGTCCTCGATTTTATTCGAGACAAGATCAAAAACCGCGGCTACGGCCCGACCGTTCGCGAGATCGGTCTCGAATTCGAAATCTCCAGCCCCAATGGCGTCATGTGCCACCTCAAGGCGCTACAACGCAAGGGCTTGATCACCCGCGAGCCGAACAGCAGCCGCGCGATCACGCTCGTCGGCGGCTACGAAGACGAGAAGGGCTTGCCGTTGAAGGGCCGGATCGCCGCGGGCGTCCTGCACGAAGCGGTCGAGCAAGAGGAACGGGTCGACTTCGAGGCGATGTTCAATAAAAAGAATCTGTTCGTCCTGCATGTCAGCGGCGATTCGATGATCGACGCTCAAATCGCCGACGGCGATTTCGTGGTCGTCCGCAAAGCCAAGGAAGCCAACGCCGGTCAAATCGTCGTCGCCCAAACCGACGACGGCGAAGCGACCCTCAAGTACTGGTTCCCCGAAAAGGACCGTATCCGCCTGCAACCGGCCAACAGCACGATGAAGCCGATCTACGTCAAGAACGCCAAAATCCTTGGCGTGTTGGTCGGCGTCGTTCGCAAGCTGGGCGTCTAAGCCGCAGCGATCGAAGAAAATTCAAAAACGCGGCGGGAGCGTTCTCCCGTCGCGTTTTTGCGTTTCGATGTGAATGCGAGTGGGCTTCGCGCTCTCGCCTTACTTTCCGTTCTCCAAGACGTTCCAGTAAATCTTGACGTTCTTGGTCGCGCGACCGCAGGCCACGATGTCGATCCGGCCGTCGCCGTCGAGATCGGCGGCCGCCGCGTCTTCGACCGCCACGCCGCCCGGGTCGACTACCTTGCGTTTCCAGGTCGTCGCACCGGTTTTGGGATCGCGCACGGGATCGTAGATGCGGATGCCGGCGCGATGTTCGGCGTTCTTTTGATCGCGAACGCCGATGATCAGTTCCTCGTCGGCGTCGTCGTCGACGTTCGCGCACCACACGGCGTGTCCCCACAGCAGTTCGTCGTCGACGACGGTCCGTGTCCAGAGGGCGGTTTTCTCGGTCGTCGGCGTGTAGACGACGACTTGGAATCCGTGCCACGGTTCGATGGTGGCGATGTACGGAGCCTTGTCGACGAAGCGGCCCAGTTTGATTTCGCTCGCCCCGCGATTGGGCGACGTTTCTTGGTTGCCGGCTCCCAATTGGGTTTTCTTCCACGGTCCGTCGGCGGTCGGTTCCAAGAGGAACACGCCTTCGAACGCGACGATCAACAGTTCGTCTTCCTTACCGTCGCCGTCGAAGTCGCACGGCCAGACGTTGTGCGTGACGTGCAGATCGTCGTTGATCACGCGCGGCGTCCAGGGGTCTTTGACCGGATCGGCGGGAAGTTTGTACAACAACTGGCGTGCGCCCGCCTCGGCGTAGTCGGGCTTGGTGGTGCCGCGACCCATCAGGGGCGAAGCCAGCAATTCGGGCTTCCCATCGCCGTCGAAGTCGGCGACCTTCATACGATGGATCGTCGGCTCGGTCCCGATCGGATGAACGGTCCAAGGTTCGTCCAAGGTCGCGCCGCGTCGCAGCCACTGCAGCGTTCCTCCCGAGTTGGTGTTGAACGGCTTCCAATCCGCGCCCAGGGCGAAGTCCAGTCTGCCGTCGCCGTCGATATCCAACGGCGCGACGCAAACGTTGTCGCGCAACGTGCCGCCGACGATCATCTCGTGACGCTTCCACGTCGGGTTCTCGTACCACAGCACCCGATCGGCGTCGACCACGACGATATCCGGCTTCTTATCGTCGTTGACGTCGCACAGCGAGACGGCGTACCCGATCGTGAGCTTGGTTTCGATTTCCTGGGGTTTCCAAGTCGGTTCGGAGGCGGATGATGTGTTGCGAACTACGAGTGTCAGCGCGAGAAAGGGCCCGCAGAGAAACACGATCAGGAGACGACAAAAATCATTGAGCTTCATCACGCACGCTCCCAAGATGTGGTTGGACGACGCGCAATCATAAAGCGACGAGATTCTCCGAACAACCATTACTAGGATCCACGCTTATAAATGGTCGAGCAAAGCGAGCGGGTCCATTCATTCGGACTCAAGATAATTCAACGGATAACGCGTCCGTTCGGGAAAACGGAGCTGTATCGCTATATAGGTAAACGGGATTACTTAAACCGAAATCTGCCTACCGGTTAATGGTCGGTCGGTGCAACCATCATTCGCGAGCGTCCCAATAGAAACGCAGCCCATCGAAATCGTTCGAGCAAGGCGTTTTTCTATGCCTTATCCGTTCGCCGCGTAGAGTTCCGCGTAGTCGATGATCCAGAGATCGAGTTGCTCGCGGAGAGCGTCGATTTGGACTTCGGCCAGCAGGCGGTATTGCCGGCGTTGCAAGACTTCCTTGTTGCGGATCGTGCCGCGGGCGGCGATCTCGATGACGTGGGCCGCGCTGTAGGGCAGAACGGTCGCTTCCATCCGGCTGAACAGCGTCGTCGCTTTGCCGCCCGACATGTGCACGTCGTTTCGCGTGACGGCCGCGCCCCAGCCGCGGTCGCCGCTGACGTGTTCGAGCACGAAGCCGGGAAAGTAGTCCGGCAACTTGGCGACGCACGCTTCGATGTGTTCCGACAACTGCAACCGATAGTTCGAGTGCAGCCGACGGAATTGTTCTTCTGTCAGCGCCGCGGCGTGCGCGGCGGCTTGCTTATCGTCGGCGGCCGATTGGCCGCGACGAATCGCTTTTTGCAGTCGTGCGTCGAAATCGCTCATCGGGTTATTCGCCCGCCTGCGGGGAACCCGTCGCGTCGGGCTGAGTCGCTTGCCGGGGGATTGCGCGGCGGGGTTGGCGCTGGCGATTCGCCGTGCGCGTCCGATGCGGACTTGGTTTGCGGTTCGGGCTTTTTGGGTTCCGCGACCGGTTCGTCCTTATGAACGAATTGAAGCAAGTCGCCGAACGAGCGGAGCGGAGACTTGCCTTGCTTCATGTCGTCGGTCAGCGGCTTGAATTCCTTCTTCGGTTGCGATTCGAAGCTGCGCGGGCCTTCGTCGCGACGCGGGGCACCACGACCACCGCCGCCGCCGAATTTCTTGCCGCCGCCCAGCGTGAAACCGCCGGTCCCTTGATTGCCTCCTGCGCCGCCCGGTCCGCCTCCGCCCGGTTTGCGGAACGGCTTGCCGGTTCCCGCCCCGGGCTTGCGGCCGAATGTTTCGATCGGCGGGCCGACCATGTTTTGACTTCGCGGCGCTGGATTGGCTTGACGCGGAGCGTTCGGTTTAGGCGCCCGGGACCGCCGGTACGCGGAGGACGATCGCCGCGACCGCCTTGGCCCTGACCGCCGGAACTCTGTCCTCCGGAACCTTGGCCGTCTGAGTTTTGGCCCTGGCCCGGACCGCCTGGTTTGCGATCGTGGCCTTGATAGCCGCCGCCCGAGACCGTATTGACCGGCGTGCCCGCTGCGCCTTGCGGCGCGGACCACGCGGGGGACGATCGCCGCGCGGAGGGCGTTGGCCCCCTTCGCCTGCCGGTTGGCCTTCGCGGCGATCCTTGCGCGGACCGCGTTGCGGTTCGAAGCGTTTCGTGCCGGGCGGAATCATCGTCAGCGAGACGCGTCGACGACCCTTGTCGATTTCCAACACCCACACCTTCACGATGTCGCCGACGGAGACCAATTCATGCGGATCGCGGACGAAGCGATTGGCCAACTGGCTGACGTGGACCAAGCCGCTGTCGTGCAAACCGATGTCCACGAACGCGCCGAAGTCGACCACGTTCAGAACGGAGCCCGTCAGTTCCATGCCGACGTCGAGATCTTCCAGCTTGAGAATGCCGCGGCGGAAAATCGGCGGCGGCAAATCTTCGCGCGGGTCGCGGCCCGGCCGGGTGAGTTGCGTGAGGATGTCGGCCAGCGAAAGTTCGCCCACGCCTAACTCGCCAGCGAGCGGGGCGGTTTCGAGCGTCTTGGTTTGCTCGGCGATCGCCGGAGCGGTTTCTTTTTTCGAGAGATCGGCTTCGGTTTTGTCGAGCTTGCTCAACACGGTCCGCGCGACCGAATAGCTTTCGGGATGGATCCAGGTCGCGTCCAGGGGATTCTCGCCTTCGACGATTTTCAAGAAACCCGCGGCCTGTACGAACGTGGCGTCGCCGAAGCCGGGAACTTCCTTCAACTGCTCGCGCGATTTGAACGGACCGTGCGCGGTGCGGTATTCGTAAATTTGTCGGCCCTTGAGCTGATTCAAGCCCGAGACGTAGCGGAGTAGGGCGGGGCTGGCGGTGTTGAGGTCAACGCCGACGTAGTTGACGCACGACTCGACCACGGCGTCGAGCGAAGCGCGTAAGTGCTTGGCCTTAACGTCGTGTTGATACAGGCCGACGCCGAGATTGGCGGGGTCGATTTTGACCAATTCGCTGAGCGGGTCGAGCATCCGGCGACCGATGCTGATCGCGCCGCGGAGCGTGGCGTCGTAGGTCGGGAATTCTTCGCGGCCGAGTTGGCTGGTCGAGTAAACGCTGGCGCCGGCTTCGTTGACGATCATGTAGGCCAGCGGTTCGTCCTTCATCTCGTCGGCCAAAATTTCGGCGACGAACTCTTCCGTTTCGCGACAGGCGGTACCGTTGCCGATGGCCAGCAACGTGACGCCGTGTTTCTTGATCCACTCGACGACCTTGGCGCGGCCTTCGGCCTTGCGTTCGGCTTTGCCGATGATGTGAATCACGCCGTGATCCAGCAAATTGCCGAACTCGTCCAAGACGGCGATTTTGCAACCGCTCTTAAAGCCGGGGTCGAGCGCCAGGACTTTGCGATTGCGGACCGGGGCGACCAACAACAGATTGCGCAGGTTCTTGGCGAAGACGTCGACGGCGTGGGTTTCGGCCGTTTCGGTCAACTCGCGACGCAGTTCGCGTTCCAAGCTGGGGATGACCAATCGCGTCAACGCATCGCGCACACAGGGCTTCAAAAAGTCGGCGTGCGGGTGATCGGCCGGGACGAGCAGCGTTTCGCCTTCGCGATACATCGCTTCGAAATCGGCTTCGATACGGATACGAATGACCTTCGCTCGTTCGCCGCGATTCAGCGCGAGGACGCGATGGGGCGGAACGCGGGTCAGTTGCTCGGAGTATTGAAAGTAGTCGCGGAATTCCAGTTCCAGCGGATTCTCGTTCTTCTTTTCGGCTTTCTTTCCCTTTTTGTCTTTCTTCTTCGGTTGCTGCGCCGGAGCGGTGGGCGATGTGGGGGCCGCTTCGGCCGCCGGGGTTTCGACGGCATCGCTTTGTATTGCACCGGATTCATTCGTCGCTTCGGCCGCTTCCGAGACCGCTTCTTCGGCAGCGTCTTCCGCGACGACCGCGTTCGCGCTCGATTCGGCGATCGGGTCTTCTTGGATGGCGTCGTTGTCGGCCGTGACCACTTCGGCGGCCAACGCTTCGCTCAATTCCGGAGCCGAAACCGCAGTGTCGTGTGCGGCGGCTTCCGCTTGCTCGCTCTCGCCGGCGGCGGGAATGGCGACCGGCGGGACGGCGTCGTTGGACTTCGCGTCGTCGGCCTTCTTTTCGGTTTCGATCTTCGCGCTGACGATACGGCCCGATTTCTTGAAGATGCGGCGTAACCGTTCGCGCAGGTCGGCCCGTTCGCTGTAGTCTTCGGCCAGGATGTACCCAACGCCCAACAACACATCGGCGATGCCGTGGACTTGTTTATCGGGATTGATGAAATCCTTCGCCCGGGCGTCCAAATCGCGCTTCTTCGGCGGCGTTGAGAATTTCTTTGGCGAACGGCTCCAACTGGCGTTCGCGGGCCAACGTGGCCAGCGACTGCTTCTTGGGCTTGTACGGAAGATAGAGGTCTTCCAGCCGCTTCGTCCCGTCGGCGGCGTTGATCGCGGCGGCGAGTTCCGGCGTCAGCTTGCCTTGCGAGTCGATCGAACGGAGGATCGTTTGTTTGCGCTCGGCCAACAGTCGGAGCTTGGTCACCCAGGCTTCGATGCGGCGGATTTGCACTTCGTCCAATCCGCCGGTTTGGTCTTTGCGGTAGCGGGTGATGAAGGGAACCGTGTTGTCGCCGTCCAATAATCGGACGACGTTCTCGACGCGTTCCAAAGCCAACCCCAACCCCTGAGCGACCGGGGCCAGATCAATCGTCGTCGTCAAGCTCATACGGAAAGAAGCGCCCTAAGTGTCTGGCGATGGGTGCGCGGGCGACGCAACGCGATCGGCGTCCAACGGAGCGGCGACGAACGGATCGTCGAAGTAGTCCGGAGCGCAAGGTGGTCATAACGCCAAGGGGTTCGCTGAAAGGGGAACCGCCGGCAGCATGGCAATCTACGACGATCCCCGGGAGATTGTCAAGAATGCCGAGCCGTGGGGTCGTCGGGGGAGTAACCGCGCATTTCCATCCGCAGTCGAGGATCTATCGAAACGTTTTTACAGAGTGCCGGCGAATTGGGTGATTTGGGGGAAGTCGGGGCGAATCGTTTATCGTTTTTCGGAATTCCTGAGAAGTTTCCGGCGGCGACGGTCGATAACAAACCTCGCACGGGGGGACACGTGCCGGCGTTCGCAAGAACGACGGCGCGGGCGAAGGTGCGGATCATGGATGATCCGGCCGCGGTTTGGTCTCAGCCTCTGACGACGTAAGGATGCGTCCGATTATGGTCCGCAGCGCACTCAAGGTTTATTACGGCCCCGATGAACGCCCGGAGATCCTCCGGCATCCGGCCGCCGTGGAAACGGTCTCCGTTTCCCTGCAAGACATTCTGCCCGTGTTGGCCGAGGCGTACGCCGAACGCCGCGCTTGGGTCGAGGATTTCGATCAGGATTTGGTGACGATCAGCACCGATCTGTACGAAATCATTCTGGCCTATCAACATTACCGCAAGCCGGTCGCGTAAGCGGCCTTCGCGGTATCCATTCGACGCTTTACCTCGCGACGAAGTTCGGCTTCGTCGCGAGGTTTTTCGTTTTTTATGCGTCTCGTCGAAGGGCCGTCGTGCGGGCCGCCTCTCGACGGAATCCGCGAGCGCTTGTTAGCATCAACGGGACGTTTCTTCGTTCCACTGCCGGGAATTTCGGAATGCCTGATTCGGAGTCCAACGCTCGACTGCCCACGGATGCCGCCGAGCATCAGGAAATCTCACTTTCCAGCGACACGGGCAAGACGTATGTCGCTCCGGATAAGTACGAAGCGCGGATCAAGGAACTGATCGCGCAACTGAACGAAACGGCCGAAAAGCTACAACGCGACCGGCCCGCGTTGGGAGATCTGAAAATCATCGTGCCGCGCAGTGCGCGAGTTGCGCTATGCGTTGAAGGTCTTCGCACCGTATCGTTCGCGGCGCAAGGCGGTCATCTTCGGCTCCGCCCGTACCCCCGCCGGCACGCCGACGTTCGAGGCCGGCGTCGAGATGGGCGCGAGATGGCGAAGCTCGGCTGGATGGTCGTCACCGGCGCCGGCAACGGCATCATGGAGGCCGGGCACATCGGCGCGGGGCGCGAAAATTCGATGGGCTTGAACATCATGCTCCCGTTCGAGCAGAGTTCTAACTCGGTCATCGCCGGCGATCCGAAGTTGGTCACGATGAAATACTTCTTCACGCGCAAACTGATGTTCGTGAAAGAATGCGACGCAATGATTCTGCTGCCGGGCGGATTCGGCACGTTGGACGAAGGCCTGGAAGTCCTCACTCTTTTGCAAACCGGCAAACGCGATATGGTGCCGGTCATTTTCTTGGACGCTCCCGGCGGGACGTTCTGGAAACCATTCATCGACTTCGTGAAAGACAAGCTGCTGGGCGATCGCATGATCTCGCCCGAGGATCAATCGCTGTTCATCCACACCGACAGCATCCAGCGTACTGTGGAAGAGGTTCGGACGTTCTATCGTTCGTATCACAGCATGCGGTACGTCAAAAACAAACTGGTCTTGCGACTACACAAAGCGCCCGACGCCGCGTTGCTGGCCGAGATCAACGAGCGGTTCCAGGGGATCCTGGCCGGCGGCGAATTCACGGTCGGCGAAGCCTTGCCCGAGGAAGCCGACGAACCCAGTCTGATCGCGTTACCCCGCTTAATCTTCCAATTCAACCGCCGCGCACTGGGAAAATTGCGACAATTGATCGATCTGGTCAATCGGGCGGCGTAAAAAGCGATCCATTCGGGCTATAATTTCAGGGTCGGCCCTCATACGCGGCCGATCGACACCGGTCTCGAATCGACCGTACCGACGGCATTTCGTGTGAAGCGGACTTTGTTGGGGGAACGAACCCATGGCCACGATCGACTCGTTGCGCGAATACCGCCACGGCGTTTGGACGTACCGACCCGAAGCCTTCGACCACGACCGGCCGTGGGACGCTCCGGGCCGCTACACCCTGGCCGATTGGGAGAAGCTGCCGGAAGGGATGCATTGCGAACTGATCGAGGGGCACATCGTCATGTCGCCGACGCCGCGTTTTAATCATCAATTCTTCGTCGGGCTTCTCTACGAACTCATGACGCCTCAAGCGAGACGCAGGGGTGATCTGACGATTCTTTCGCCCTATGACGTGATCCTGGCGAAGGACGTGATTCTGGAACCCGATCTGATTTACCTCACGAAGGAACGCATCCCCCAAATCCACGGTTGGCTGCACGGCGCTCCGGACATCGTCGTCGAGGTTGTCTCGCCGACGTCGTGCAACCGCGATCGGAAGAAGAAATTCGATCTCTATCAAGAGCATCGCGTCCCTGAATATTGGTTATTCGACCCCATGACGGAATCGGCCGAGTTCTACGTTTTGGAACACGATCGTTATCGCGCCGTCGAACCTCAGACGACCACATATCGTTCGCCCTGCGACCATGGTTTGACGCTTGATTTGGACGAGCTTTGGACCCGCTATCGAAATCGACCGGCGCAGTGACGGTCGGTCACCCTGTTCGCTCTTCGTCGTAACTTCCTCCGAAATTCGATTCGCCGATGACACCTCGTGAAGTCCTGGCTTTGTGCCGCGAAAAAGAAGTCCGCGCCGTCGATCTCCGGTTCATGGATTTTCCGGGCCTGTGGCAGCACTTCACCATCCCGGCCGAGAAACTGGTCGAAGACACGTTCGAAGACGGACTGGGCTTCGACGGCTCGAGCATTCGCGGTTGGCAGGCGGTCAACGAAAGCGACATGATCTTGGTCCCGCAAGCCGAGACCGCCATGATCGACCCGTTCGCGGCCATCCCGACGCTGGGATTGATCTGCAACATTCAGGATCCGATCACGCGCGAAGATTACTCGCGCGATCCGCGCAACGTCACGCGCAAGGCGGTCGATTATCTGCAAAACACCGGCGTCGCCGACACCTGTTTTGTCGGACCGGAAGCCGAATTCTTCATCTTCGACGACGTCCGCTTCGATCAAAACGCCCACGAAGGCTATTACCACTTGGATAGCGTCGAAGGCGAGTGGAACCGCGGCCGCAAGGAAGGCCCGAACCTGGGCTACAAAATCCGCCACAAGGAAGGGTACTTCCCCGTTCCGCCGACAGATCACACGATGGATCTGCGGACAGAAATGATGCAGACGATGATCGAGTGCGGATTGGACGTCGAAGCGCAGCATCACGAAGTCGCGACCGGCGGGCAGTGCGAGAATCGATCTGCGGTTTCAGCCGCTGGTGAAAATGGGCGACTGGATGTGCATGTATAAGTACATCGTCAAAAACGTCGCGCGCAAGCATAACAAGACCGTCACGTTCATGCCCAAGCCGTTGTTCGGCGATCACGGCAGCGGCATGCACACGCACATCTCGTTGTGGAAACAGGGCGAACCGCTGTTCGCCGGCGGCGGTTACGCCGGCCTCAGCGAGACGGGTCTGTACGCGATCGGCGGTTTGTTGAAGCACGCCGCGTCGTTGTGCGCGTGGACCAACCCGACCACCAACAGCTTCAAACGCTTGGTCAGCGGTTACGAGGCTCCGGTGAACCTGGCGTACTCGCAACGCAATCGCTCGGCCGCGATTCGCATCCCGATGTACAGTCCGAATCCCAAAACCAAACGGATCGAGTTCCGCATCCCCGACCCCAGTTGCAATCCGTATCTCGCCTTCTCGGCCATGTTGATGGCGATGATCGACGGGATCCAAAACAAAATCCACCCGGGCGAACCGCTCGAAAAAGACATCTACGATCTTCCGCCCGAGGAACTGGCCGACGTCCCGAAGACGCCGGTCTCCTTGGATATTGCGCTGCAGGCGCTCGACGACGATCACGAATATCTGTTGCGCGGCGACGTCTTTACGCCGGACGTGATCCAAACTTGGATCAAGTACAAACGCGCCCGCGAAGTCGAAGCGATCCGCGCGGCCGCACCCTTATGAATTCTGTCTGTATTACGACGTCTAAACGATGCCGCGTCCCAATCCGTACGAAACCACGCCGCGGCTGGTCGACTTGCTGAGCGAGTTGATCCGCGAGCGGTTTCGTTGCGAAGCCAAAAAGAATCTGATCTTGGAGTTCGGCCGCACGGCGGTCGTGCTCGGGGCGGCGATGCTGTTCGCCGCCGGCATGGCGTTGCTCGAACCGGTGGGGTGGCGGGGGGCGATCAATCGCGGCTTGATCGGCGGGGCGTTCGTCGTCGTCGGCCTGTCGATTTCGTATGTGTTTTACCGCCCTCTGCGGAAACGCTTGAACGAAATCGAAGCACAACTGCCGCAAGCACAAGCGGTCGGCGACGAAGACGATCCGCGACCGGATACGATCGACGACGACCTGGACGAGAGCGATTCCGATGTTGAAGCTCCGGATGATCAACGGTCGGATTTCTACGGCGAATGAAACTCGGTTTCTCACGGCGAATCGTTCTATCGCATGGAGGTTCGGATGAATCCCTACGAGTCGCCGACGGCCTTGAACGCATCCGTCGACAACGGTCGAGCGGATACGAACGACGCTCGTGATTTGCAGACCGAGAGTTCCGCTCGCGACTGGCTTTTTACGATCTTGGCTTTCGTGGCATTGATCGCGACGTTGATGTACCTCACGATCCCCATAGTGCGTTAATTTTGTCGTTACATTCCGCTCTTGATGGTTGCGATTCGGCATGCCGGCATGAACTGACGTTGGTCGTCCCCGCGATTCGGGGTATACCCTAGCGTGACCGACCCGCCGCAGGATGCGCGGGCCGCCCCGATCGATTCGCAAGGGATTGCCGTCGTGAGTTTCTCGCCCCGATATTCGTCGCGCCTCGCGACGTTCGCGTTGTTCTTGCTCGTATCGCCGTACGCGGCGTGTTTGTGCGCCGCAGATACCGGCGCGCTCTTCCCGTCGGTCGCGTCGCCTTTGTACGACGTTGCCCCGTCGCCCGCCGCCGGCGGAGTCATACAAGCGGGCTATCAGACCAACGACACGCCGCGCCCCGGGTACTACAACCAGGCGTTGCAAGGTCCCCCGGTCCAGGGCGCGCCGGGGCCGATGTTCACGGCGCCGTTGCCGGTCGGTGCGTCGCAACCGATGAACGCTACGTCGACGAACTCTCAACCACAAACTTCCGCGCAGCCGAGTCCGTCCCAATCGTACGGCGCACCGCCGACCGCACCGCCTCCGACAAAGCCGTGGTCGCCCGCCGCGTCGCAACCCGGCGTCGGACCAACGACTCCGCCCCGATTCGGCGTAACGCCGTCGTACACGGCCGCAGGCGTCGTGCCGGCGACACCGAGCGCGACGCAACCACTCGCTCCGCGGACGTCCACGGAGCCGAAAGCGCCGTCCGCGGACGCGTCCGCGGAAAGCGCACTGCCGGCCGCGATCGAACCGGCGCATGACGAGCCAGAGGAAAGCTCGGCCGCCGAGCAATCGTTTTCGCTCGAACAATCCATCCGCAACGACGAGGAACGCGTCGCGCGATTGAAAACGATCTTGGTCAACCCGCAAGGCGAATACCGCCGCGCGGAAGCGGCGTTTAAGGAATCCGAAGCGCGGCTCCGCACGATCGAGCCGTTGGTGCGCAAAGCGCAAACCGATCCGTCCCGCGCAAGCCGCGACCGAAGCGTTGGCCGAAGCGAAACAGCAGCATGAATTGGCTCGCGAACGTTACGACTTGGCGATTCAAACGCGCAAGACATTGCAAGAACAGTTGGTCATGTTGGAAGCGAAAATCAAAACCGAAAAAGCGGCGCTGGAAAACGTCACCGGCGACGTCGCGCAACCGACGCCGACCGCCGGCGGCATGACCGTGGTCAACGGCGCGATGACCATTTCGACGGTCGGCAACGTCCAACCGACCATGCCGACGCAACCGACCACGGCGACGAGCAAAGACGCGCCCGCCACCGCGCCGACGACGACCGCCAACGGCAAGCCCCCCAGCAAGGAACTGCTGAAGGCTGAAGCGGTGGTCAAAAAACGGAAAGACGAACTGGCCGCCGCCGAACGCGAAGCCCAAGCCGTGGCCGAACGTCTGGCCGCGCTCGAACGCGACATCGAATTGGAAACCAAGCTGCTGGCCGGCGCGAACAAGAAAATCGAAATCGGCCGCCAATCGACGCAGAGCGCGAGCAAAGCGTTGGAACGCGCTCGCACGGACGGGACGCCCGCCGACCAAATGACCGACCTGCGAGCGCAACTCGCCGACGCCGAGCAGATGCATACTCGTGCGAAGAACGAGGTCGCCCGGCGGACCGAACGGATGGCCGCGCCTCCGCACGCAACTGGCCGAATTGCAGCGTTTCGAGACCGCCGCGCAGAAAAACACGACCGCCAAACAAGCCGCCGTCGAAGCGGCCGAAGAGATCGTCGCCGACATGAAAAGCCCGTTCTCGGTGCAGAACATGTGGGAATGGACGCTCGATCACGGTCCCAAGGTCGGCGTGATTCTCGCGGTGATGACGGCGTTGCGCAGTCTTCATCACGCTTTTCAGTCGACGCGTCGTCTCGTTGATGGTCAGTCGCGGCGCGCGGGGTTCGCGCGAGGAGCGCGAAGATCGTGCCAAGACGTTGCTCGGCGTCTTTCATAACGCGGTCAGCGTCACGATCGTCATCGGCGGTACGTTGATGATCTGCGAAGAGGTCGGCATCGCCGCCGGCCCGCTGATGGGCGGGGCCGCCGTCTTCGGGTTGGCCGTGGCGTTCGGCGCGCAGAATCTGATTCGCGATTACTTTCACGGCTTCGTCATCCTCTTGGAAAACCAATACAAATTGAACGACACGTTGCGGATCGGCGACATCAGCGGGCAGGTCGAACAGATCACCCTCCGTATGACGGTCCTCCGCGATCAAGAGGGAAACGTCCACTTCATTCCGAACGGCAAAATCGACAGCGTGACCAACATGACGCACGGCTGGTCGCGCACGGTGCTGGACGTGGTGGTGAATTACGACGAAGACCCCGATCACGTGATCGCCGTGCTGCGCGACGTCTCCGCGGAACTTCGCGCACGACGCCGACTTCCACGGCCTGATCCTCGACGACGCCGAAATGCTGGGCGTCGACACGCTGGGCGATTCGACCGTGACGATCAAATTCCTGGTCAAGACCCGCGCCTCGGCCAAGGGCAAAGTCAAACGCGAACTGCTGCGGCGGATCAAACGCCGGTTCGAGGACCAAGACATCGGCGTCCCGGCCCGCAAGAAAAACGTGCAACAAATCAGCATCGTCGAGTCGGACTCGCGCCCGACGTTGCTGGACCAATCGATCCTGCGGAAAAAGGCCGGTTAAGTTGGTTGCCGCACGAGTTTGCCGGCAAAGTGTTTCACGTGAAACAAACGCGGCGCGATCGTCTTGCCTATCTTCTCTGCGCGAGCGTTACGAGCGAAACGAGCGTTGCGATCGCGAGGAATTTCGAGTTTTTTCCGATTCGAACGAGCCGCCGACGTCAGCCAGCGGTACGCAACGTCCGCCAAACAACCCAGTTTCACTCCGCGAGCGTTTCGATCGAAACGAGCATTGCGCCACATACTTTTCTTGCGTGCGCTTTGGCGCGAATGTCCGGAAACGCACGCGACGATCTGGGGGATTTCGCATGGAGTCGCTGCGGCGGAGACGCGAATCTTCGACGTATATAAGTGAACCGAAGTTCCCTCAAAGTTCGGCGAATTTCGGATTCTTTCGAAAATCGTTCAATGCCTCGGTAGGATAGGCTTCCAGCCTGTCTTGGCTACAAACCGGCGTGTTTTGCCGCGGAATCCGGACAGGCCGGAAATTGACCTATTTACTCGCTCGGCAAAGCCGCTGATTCAAGTTCGACGACGAAAAACGCCTCGTTCGATAGCCGGCACGCGTAAGAAATCGCGCCGCGATACGGGCCGATCGGGTTCATCCCGCAGGGATGACAGCCCATAGCCGGGAGTCGCGCAGCGCACCCCCGGACAAGGTGCATCAAGAACCCGGTTATCCCGGAGGGGATGATAGAAGCCCTGATGATCTGTAATCCTTTCAGGATAACCGCCGCGCTGCGCGACGACTTACCGGGGATGCACTGCGCGACCCCCGGCTATGGGCTGTGATTCCTAGTGGATCGAGAAGTCCGTTGCTTTGCGGACCGTGACGTCTCGGATTAGCATGATCCGATTCTCCTTCGTTTCGTCCCGCGCCTTCCGGACATGTCGATCCACTCATGCCTGATCCAACCTCGCAGGTCGAAATCGCGCTCCGCATTCCCGGCAATTGGTCGGGGCCGCAGGAATTGCTCGCGCGGTTTCCCAACGAGTACCGTTTGACGCCCGACGCGCTGACCTTGCCCGACGGGACCGAGATCGCGTTTCAAGCGGTTCAGGCGGACGGGCAGTTCCCCGAGATCTTTCGGACCTCGTGTCGCCGCCCGCCGACCGACGACGAGCGTCGCGCGGTCGACGCGTACACGGTCAACATTCTGCTGGCCGGGCCGGGCGGCTCGTTCGACGCCGCGCGGACCATGATGCTGGCGGCCGCCGCGTTTCTCCGCGCCGGCGCGGCGGGCGTCTTCATCGACAACTGCATGGTGGCGCACGGCGCCGGCCACTGGTTGGAGATGCTCGACGACGGGACGCCCGACGCGCTCAGTTTCGCGTTCGTCGGCATCCTGCGCGGCGAGAGCGACGTCCACACGCTGGGGATGCACGCGCTGGGCCTGCGCGACATCCGGATGAAGCGCGACGACATCGAGCGGCACGGCTTCGACATCGTCGAAGTGATCCGTTACGTCGCGGCGGGCGAGAAGCCGATCGACGACGGCCACATCCTGGCCGACCAAGACGGCCCCCGCTTCCAAGCCCACGCCCAACCCGCCCCCCGCACCTACGCCGGCAGCCCGATGTACAATCCGTTCGGCGAGTTGAAACTGGTGAGCTTACGAGACATCGCGGAAGCGAATTGAAGGGGGACGTAAGAGCGAATCGCGTTCACGCTTTCAGCAAGTCCGCGATCGCCGCGCGTTCGAGGGGATCGTCGATTTCCGAGAGAAAATCGGCGGGTGTGCGCTGCTGGTCGTCGGTCGCGGTGCGCGACGCACCGTGTTCAAGCAGCAGTTTGACCGCAGCGATCCGGCCTAGTCGGACCGCCACCATCAGCGCGGTCAATCCGGTATCGCTGGGTTGATCGACGGCGCGCTGTAATCCAACAGCAATCGCATCAAGCGCGTATTGTCGTCGACTGCGCAAAAGATCAGCGGCGGATCGCCGAGTAATGTCGCTCGAGGATTAGCGCCAGCAGCCAGGAGAACTCTCGCGCACTCGAAGCAATCGTCACCTAACGAACTGCCGAGGGAACTCAAGGGAGTTTCATCATCATGTGGAAATTTCAACTCGGGATCCGCACCGTATTTCAGCAATTCCGCAAGAAGGAGATGCTTTCCATTTTGCGTATAAGTATGAATAGGCGACCAGCCTAGCGAGTTGCGATAATTTAAATCAAGGCCGGCCAGATAGAAGCCCTCGATCTGCCAGAGAGTGCCTTCAAAAACAAAATGCAACGGCGTTCCCAAGTAAGGAAGATCGTTGATGTCGATCTTTAACGCTTTTATCGTCCGCATCACGTCGTAAAAGTCTTCGTGCGGCCATAAACGTCCGCGCCATTGCAAACACCCGAGGATGTCTTCGATCTCGGTGAAACGCTGGGGTTCGGCCGCTTGCCGCAAAAGTTCGATCAAAACCAGCGGCATGTTGTTGACGATGGCCGTTTTGTACAATGCAACTTCGTCGTGACGATAGGCGTTGTCGCGATATGTGCGCAAGATCGCCAGCGCCACGTCGGGCAATTCGCTTTCGATCGCGGCACGTAACGCGCTTCTGCCGTCCGTCAAATCGGCAAACGCGAAATTCGGGTTTGCCTGCAAAATCGCCATGGCGTTGAGTTGATCGCGATCGATCACGGCGGATTGAAATTCGATGAGCGATGCGGACATGGCAATAGACGTCGAAATCATTGAGAATGTCGCGTTCCCGAAGAGCCTTCCTGTGACGTACGCTGGATACAAGGAAACGTCAGAACATGAGTGTGTATAATCAAATTCTGGTGTCACGGTAATCGGCATCAGATCTCGAAACACTGTTATACTAGTATACCACTTGTTCGCTGAGCTCATTCTCCTTTGCTTGCACAAGAAAGCAAAATCAAATTGGACCATGTATGAGAAGAATGAAAATGCATAGAAGGAAAATGATTGTATTCAGGAATAAGCAAATGCCGATAACCAGCAATGGTTTTACGCGACAATGTAAAATAAACAATTCGATTATCTGTAACACGATATAAAGTGGCGACAATACCGCGCCAACAAATTCGCCGAGCGATAGTACCGTATCAATATATAAGATATTTCTGTAATCGAGAGGTAATGCGTAGTGTAGCGTTATGCTGGGTACGAACACGGCCGCGCTAAACACTCCAATATAATATTTATTACTGCTTCTTACGGGATGATCATTACGCGTGATTGCGCGTTGAGCCGTATCGCAATCCGGCGATTCAAATGGATTTGTCGGTTTGTTAATCATTTTTCGTCCTTGTCCATGAATGCTGAACGAAGAATGAATGCGGATTTCGGATGAATTATGGAATGAAAATATAGCCGTGGTTGCCACCGCCAGATTTGGTCATGTTTCGAACGGCTTCATCATGCTGATCGATTATAAACGACAATAGGGAGTCAAATATCAGTAAGTTTGTTTCGCTTTTGCAGTTATTGACTATCAGCCAAGTGAAATGCGTTTGGTTTTTCTTTTTGTCATAAGACGCCTCTACGTATTTCTCTAAACCCTTGTTTCCCCAGCTCTTTGATTCAATCGCAACTAAATCTTCGGGGTGCTTCAAGGCTTCGTTTGCGGACGCGATGTCTTCCGGTGTGTCTTTGTTCCATCCAGTCCATTTACCGGAGGTGTTGCCCCAGCTATATGTATGCAACAGTTTTCCGGTAACTGGGTCCGTCGTGAAAAAAACGTATGTGATATTGGGTTGCCCGGATTGGAATTGCCATCAATAAATAAACCTCTATTTTGAACGTATACTTCCAATCCGGTCGGATCGACATGATTCGTAGGATCGTTCCCCACATATCTCCGCAGATTCGCGTCACCGCCGTCGAAGGCGATCGGGTCTTCGGTCAGCCAGACGCCGACGGTCGGGTCGCGCGAACGGGCGTGATGCAGCGTCGGGTCGAACGCCGTCTCCTCGAAACGAGCGGCACACGCGCCGATCGATGAATTGATCGCGTCAAGCGTCGTGGGCATGGCGTCGAATGCGAACGGCGACGTATCCTCGCGGACGATCGAACCGTGCGTGGAAAAACGATCCGCGCAACGTCGTGCCGTGGTCAGGGACATAAGATCGCTTTCTCGCAAGAGGTCGGCGTCGGGGTGTCGTCGGAAATCGCCGCCGGCGCGGCTTCGGTCGTCGTTGGGCCGTCGTGATTCGGTAACGTCGCGGCCGCCCACGTCATCACGGGCGGGACCGTGACCGGCGGATTGTCGCGTCGCCACAATCGTAATTGCCGCGCGAGTTGTTCGAGCGCGCCTTGCAGCGTGCCCGCAGTCCCGGCATTGGCGGCCGTCCATTGGCGATGCCGCACGACCCATTGCCAATCGAGGTCGATGTTCAGCTTCTCCATCAAACGGCGGGGCGGAACGCGATGGATAGCGCACAACTCGTTGACCACCGCGTGGATCGCCGTGTCGACGATCAACGTTTTTCTCAACAAGGGATCGTAATGCGCGGCCAATTTCGAGCTGAGCCGCAATTCGTCGGTACGCAAATGATCACGGAGCACGGCGGAACGCGTCAAGAAAAAATCGCCCATGACGCGTCGCGGCGCGTAGTCGGTCAGATATCCGCCGGAACGCAATTCGGCCGCGGTCAGCGGGAGCGGCCAATGCTGGTAATGCCCGTCCGGACGTTCGACGAAACCGTGTGCGGTCGCTTCGATGTTGAACGTTTCGTGCGGTTCGCTCCAGCGGACGAACAGATGTTCTTTGGCCGCGACGATGTTCAACGGGTAGCCCAAGCGTCGACCGATCGCCGCATACAGGATCGGCAAATTGGCGCAAGTCCCGCCGTAGTCGGTCAACGGACCGTGCAGGAAAATCGACCGTGCGTCGCGCGCGTCGTAATCGCCTTCCATCAGTTCGGGGCGATAACGCACGCCGCAATCACGCTGGAGGACGGTCACCAGGCAATTCATCCGGAAGCGGCCGGGCGAATTTTGGAACCGCGCGGGATTCGCCAGGTACATTCGCCGACACGAGTCGGTGAACTTGCGCACCAACTTGGCCCACTCGTCCAGCCGCCGCACCAGCGCGGGAACGTCGAGCCCTTCCGAACCGGGCAGATCGACGGCCAGGCGGAGATTCAATTCGCCGATCTCGAACGCGGCGAGTCGCTGGTCGTCGAGATCGAGATACAGCCGATAATCCATGGTCTGCCCCCATGTCGACTTTCCAAAACGGATCGTTTGGTCAATGTATCGCTCTGGACGGCATTGTCAAATTTTTAAGAAACAGAGATCGAACGCGAATCGATATTTCATGACCGAGCGTACTGCGGTCATCCGCGAGTACCACTCCCCCCCTATGCCAATTCGTGAGCGGCTTTTTGAGGTACTCGGGCCAGAGTTTTCGGAACGTTAAGTATTCGACTCGATCGCCAAGGAAATACGTAGTCGATGTGTGTGAACTGCGCGTCGAAATGGAACCTATACCGGCTGTATGGATCGGAGTGGGTCGCGGAAGTTCCCGCGAAACTCGCCTGTGATCCGCTCGATGATGAGAGAAGACAGGGAATGTCGCATCTCACATCAGGGAGGGAGCCGTGCGGAGACTCTTTGCATGGGCGTTGTTCAACGCCTTGATCGGCTGCGGCGCGGTGGCCGCGGCGAACGAGGGAACCCTCGTGAATCTGACCGGCGGCGACGTGACGCAAGACGTAGCGCCGTGCGAACCCATCGTCGACGAAGCTCGGTTTTATCCCGTTTGCGATACGTGCGGCGACGACGATTGCCTGGGCACTTGCGCGACAACACGGTGATCTTCGCCGGCGCCGACGTGTATAAATCGATCGGCGATCGAATCACCAACATCAACGGCGGCACGGGCGGGCTGACCAACAGCTTCGGCGGCGTGATCGGCTCCAACACGGGCTTCGCGCTGGGCGACTCGAAGCTGCGCGGTCAGATCGGCGGCAGCTTCGGTGCGTACGATCCCCGAGGCCGCTTGCGGATCGTGCCGCAATCGACCGATTCTCGAAAGCCAAGGCTTCCTCACCGCCGGCGTGTTTAAGCGGGGCGACATGGAAGTCGAGTGCGATCGGGTCAGCTACGGCTTGGTCGTGGACTCGTTCTTCGCGGATCGTTGGGGCGTGAACGCCAACACGATCAACCTGGGCCAAGTCCGCGGCATCGTGGGCTACGCGCTGAACATGCGCAACGAAGTCGGGTTCTTCGGCACCGCCCACCTGTGGGACGACGAAGCGGCCGTGACCGTCGCCGGTGCGCCGAGCATCCGCCGCGAAATTCGCGCCGCGAATCAGTTCAACGCGTACTATCGCCACAACACCGATTTCGGCGGCTCGTTGATGTTCTATGTCGGCGGCTTCGATCAAGCGGACATTCAGTCGTGGCAGTTCGGCATGAACGGCGAAGCGCCGCTCAGTCACCGTTGCGCGTTGTACGGCAACTTCAACTACGCCGCGCCGCGTCGACCCGCGGGTCCGACCGGTTCGGGCGAAGAACAATTCAGCATCCAAACCGGGCTGGTGTTCTATCTCGGTGGCAAGGCCGTCAGCCGCAGCGTCACGGGCCAGCGCGGTCTGCCGTTGCAAGACGTGGCCAACAACGGGTCGTTCCTGATCACCGACTAGTCACGTCGCAGAAGATCGCCGCCAGGCGAACAACGCTGTGTTCAATCCACCGGGCTGGATCGCCGACGATCGGCGATCCAGCCCGTGTTTGTTTGGGAGCGAGGTTAAGAGGAAACGGAGGACTTATGTCCTCCGCTCGCGGGTTAGCCCGCTTTTTCCAATTGGCCGGCTTGGTCGGCGTTCAGTTTGTTGTAGAGGGTCTTCAGGCTGATGCCCAGTTCTTCGGCCGCCTTAGGCTTGCTGCCGCCGTTCCGTTCCACGGCGTAGTGGATCGCCTGTAGTTCGATGTCGCGCAGTGCCAACGGGCTGCCCGGTTTGAACGCGGGGCGTGTGCCGGCGTCTTGGAATCGTTCGGGCAAGTGCTCGACGTCGATCGGCAGGCGGTCGCACAGGATCGACGCGTGTTCGATTACGTTGGCCAACTCGCGCACGTTGCCCGGCCATTGGTAGGCGCGTAACCGTTCGATGGCGGCCGGTGTGAAGACCTCGGCGCCGTCGTGGATGCCGTTCATGAATCGTCGGGCCAAGTGCGTGGCCAGCAGCGGCACGTCGCCCGAGCGTTGGCGAATGCTGGGCAACTGGATTTCGAACGTGTTGATGCGGAACAGTAAGTCCTCGCGGAAGTCGCCGGTGGTCGCCATTTGGTCCAAGCGACGATGCGTGGCGCTGACGACGCGGACGTCGACTTTGATGCTGACGTTGTCGCCCACGCGACGGATCTCGCGCGATTCGAGCACGCGCAGCAGTTTGGCTTGCATCGACTTGGGCAACTCGCCGATTTCGTCCAGGAACAGCGTCCCGCCGTCGGCCACTTCGAAGAGTCCGGTCCGATGTTCGTCGGCGCCGGTGAAGCTCCCTTTTTTGTGACCGAACAATTCGCTCTCGATCAAGTTTTCGGGCAACGCGCCGCAGTTGATCGCGACGAACGGCGCGTCTTTCCGCGCGCTTTGGTCGTGCAACGCCCGGGCGACCAGTTCCTTGCCGGTGCCGGTTTCGCCGAGAATCAACACGGTGCTGTTCGAGTTGGCGACCTTCGAAATCAATTGACGCACCCGCTCCATGGCGGGCGAATCGCCGATCAATTTCGACGGGCCGGCGACGCGCTCGAACTGACGTTGCGCGGCCTTCACCTTGTGATCCATGTCGCGGCGGGCCATCACGCGTTGCAGCAACGCTTCGAGATCGGCCAGCTTGCAGGGCTTGGTCAGATAATCGAACGCGCCGTGACGCAGCGCCGAGATCGCGCTGTCGAGCGTGGATTTGCCCGTTAGGATCACGGCGGCCGTGTCGGGCGCAGCTCCTTGGCCTTGGCCACGACTTCGATGCCCGAGAGGCCGGGCATGTCGAGATCGACGATGATGCAGTCGTACGAATTGCGTTCGAGCGCGGCGACGGCGGTCAGGCCGTCGGGGCAGACGGTGACCTCGTGCCCCATGCGCGCCAGTTCGATGCGCATGAGTTCCTGCAACGAGCGTTCGTCGTCGGCGAACAACAACTGTAACGATTTACGCGGCTTGGCGGCGGCCATGGTTCGGCTCCTTCTGCGAGTCGCCGCGCCCCTGTGCGGCGGGCGACGATGGGACGTGATTCGATTTGCCGGCGGTCGCCGGTTTCTCCACGGCGGGACGCAAGGGGAGGGTCACGGCGAAGCGCGCCCCCCGGCCCGGGCCGTCGCTGTGCGCGACGATGTGTCCGCCGTGATCGGAAATGATGCGGTAGCTGATCGACAAGCCCAGGCCCGTGCCTTGGCCTTGGCGTTTACGCGTAAAGAACGGCTCGAACAAATGTTGCAACGTTTCGGAGGTCATGCCGCAGCCGTCGTCGACGAACAGCAGTTCGGCGTGTTCGCCCGCGCGATTCGCCGCGATGCGCAGCGTGCCGCCGGCTTCCATGCAATCGAGCGCGTTGGTGACCAAGTTGAGGACGACTTGCTTGATTTCCGGCGCGACGACGACCGCGCGTAACGGCGCGGCGGGCGGGGCGTATTCGATTTTGCGATCGCGATACTTATCCAAGTGGCCGACCATGCCGAGGACCGAACCGAGCAACGCGCCGAGATCGGTCTCCTGACGCACGGCGTTACCGAGTCGCGAGAAGTCGAGCAGCTTTTCGGTGATTTCCTTACAGCGAAACGCCTCGGACTGAATCATCCCAAGATAGCGTTGCGCCACTTCCACATCGTCGGCCGTGCCGTGTTGCAATTCGCCCAGGCGACCTTCCAACGACTCGGCGCACATGGCGATGCTGGCCAGCGGGTTGTTGATTTCGTGCGCCACGCCGGCGGCCAAGAAGCCGACGCTGGCCAGTTGTTCGTTGCGAACGACTTGCTTCGTCCGTTCCTGCACTTGGCGATCGAGGTCGTCGCGAATTTCGCGGAACCGCGCGGTCATATCGTTCAGGCCGGCCGCCAGTTCGGCCATTTCGTCGTGCGAGCGGAGTGCGATGCGATGGGCGAAATCGCCCGCCGCGATTTGCCGCGTGCCGGCCACCAAAACCGTCAGCGGATGAAAGACCCAACGATAGAACAGATACAAGAACGCGGCCAACAGCGTGATCGCCGCGGCGGTGGTCATTCCGTTAATGCCGATCAGCACGTGGTATTCGCTGCGCACGTTTTTGGCCAACGACGCGAGTTGCGAATGCAGATGCCCGGGCAGGTTTTCGGCTTCGAATTGCAACGCGTCGAGTTGCGAGCGGACGTCGTGGATGGTCACGTAGTCGCGCGACCACGCGGCGTCGGCCGTGCGGAGTTGGATCGCGTGCAAACGATCGTGAATCGATTTGGCCGTGGCGATCTCGAAGTCGGTTTCCAGCAGCGCGTCGCTCTCCTCGTCGCGCGACGCGACTTGCCCGCGATACGTTTCCAACGTGGTGAGCGCCGAACAGCATGCGTTGTTCGAATTCGTCGCGCAGCAACCAAGCGTCGCTGCGTTGCACGGCTTGGTCTTCGTTCCAACTTCCGACCGCGATGGCGGCCAACGTCACGCGAAGGTCGGCGATCTGACGCGTCAGTTGAGCGGCTAAGGGGAGTTCATCCGCGCGGCCGCGGAGGTTCTTCACCAATCCGCGATACGAATAGACCGCCACCAATCCGCTGACGGCCAATGCGCCGAGCATGACCAGCAGCAGGGTCAAACCGATCAGCAGTTTGTTGCGGATGGAACCCATGCGAACGACGACGATTTCTCCGAGCGAGAACGAGGGACCGGCTGCCCGGCGCAATGTTCGCTCGAGCGGGGGCGAAGTGTAGCAAGGCGTGTCGCACGCCGCGAGAGAGATTCGCGAGGGATGAAGGTCGAATTCGGAAGGCTGAACTAAGGCGGTAGTACCGCGCAGTCCTTCAACGCTCGATCTTCAAGCTTGCTTAGTAGCGCCGGACCTTGCGATACAGCCACCAGCCGATGGCCAGCATGATAAGATTGCCCAGCCAGATCGATTCGCCGGGGACGCGGCCCGATTTCCCTTGATCGACGGCGAACATCAACAACGGGTAATAGCCCAAGAGAATCGGCAAGAAGCAGATGCCGAAACTGGTGATAAAGTCGGCGTTGCGCAGGCGGACGGCCAACGGCGCGCCGACCGCGACGAAACAGAGACAACTGAACGCCGTCGACCACCGGCGGTGAGGTTCCATATCCAGGCGATAGAATCGGCTTTGAATGTTTTTGATTTCGTTCCGTCGCGCCTCCCAAGCCGCGTCGTGCAGCGCCCGAAGTCGCCCCGCAGCATCGACAAACCCGCGTTTACGGCCATGTTGCGGCGCAAGGTTTCGACGGCGGCCACGGATGTTTCTTTCTCTTCGGTCAGTTCGCTCATCGGCAAATCGGCCGGGCTGCCGCCGAAGCCTCCTTTGCGAGTCGATTCCGTCAACGACACCACACGCCTGACTTCGCCTGGAAGGCGACCGCGGGTCGCGCCCATCTCGTATTCGCTGTCGCGACTGATGATGGTCAGCGTGTTGGCGTCGGGATCGGAACGCAATTCGGCCTCGGCTCCGGTGATCGTGTAGGCCGGGCTGTCCAGGTTGGATTGAAACGACATCGTGGGGTTGATCAGTTTCTTTCCTTCGACCCGCTGCACCGAGATCGAGAATCCCTTCGTGTTGAACGTGCGCTGTTGCTCCAACTTGGCGTAGGCGATCTCTTCGACCGACTCGATCACCACGCGTTTGATGCCGGTCCGTCCCCACGACACGGTGACGTCGTTTAACCAGACGGTGACCAGGCTGAGCGCTAAGCCGAACGCCAAGATCGGCCAAAAAACCGCCCAGGGCGAGATGCCGGCCGCTTTGACGGCGATGACTTCGTTGAACGCCGAGAGTCGGCCGTAGACGCTGCAGGAAGTGAAGAGGATCGTGCCGGGAATCGAGAAACGCAACGCCTCGGGCAAGATGTAGGGAATGAGCAGCAAGACTTGTTTGAAGCCCAGACCTTGTTGCAGCGCCTCTTTGGCGACGCCGACGATCATCATAAACAACGTCATCCCGGCCAGGGTCACGAGGAACACCTGGAAGACTTCGCCGAAGATGTAGCGCGTCATGATTTTCATGGCGGGCGAAGTGTAGCGAACGGGAACGCCGGGGAAAATGGCGATCTGCGGCGTCGCGCCGATCCGCCGGCATGCTGGGAATATGGAGCATGAAGCGCAATTGACCCCCGCTGCGGTCGTCGCTACCATTCGGCCCGATTTACGCCTCCTTCGCCACGGAATCACACATGGCCACGGTCGTCGCAACGAAATCGAAACGTGTTCCCGATCGCGCCGCGTACGAAGCGTCGCGCGCGAATCCATCGCGCGATCGACGGCATCGAAGGCTGGTTGATGCCGCGCGAAGTCGATTTCATGACGTTGCTCGGCGCGTATCCGAAGGCCGCCGGCGACATTCTGGAAATCGGCAGTTATCACGGCCGCTCGGCGATCGCCTTGGCGTTGTCGTCCGGCTTGTCCGACGGCGCGACGATCCACGCCGTCGATCCGTTGATCCACACCATCGTGCCGAAGTCGGGGACGAAGACCACCGTCGCCTGTACCGCGCGAACAACTCGAAAAGAATCTGACCGACGCCGGCGTGATCGATCGCGTGACGATCCATCAATGTTTCTCCGGCGAGCTGGGCCGGACCTGGACCGAGAAGTTGCGCGTGCTGTGGATCGACGGCGATCACAGCTACGTCGGCGCGAACGAGGATTTCGACAACTACGCCCCGGCCCTGGCCGAGGGGGGCATCATCGCGTTTCACGACGTCATGAGTCGTCACGAGTGCGGACGCGTGTTTTTGGACCGCGTCGCGCGATCGACCGATTTCTCGGACGTCGGCATTTGCGGCGGAATCGGGTGGGGGCGTTTTCGTCCCGGCGGCTCGTTTACGGCCGAGCGTAGTGCGTTCATCGACAAGTTGAGCCGTGTCGAGGCGTTCGATAAGACTCGGATCCGAAACTCGCGATTCGTCCGTTTTCAGTTCCGACTCAATCGCTGGACCGTGCGCACGGCCCGATGTCGTACGACGCCTGGCGCGCGTTGTAAATCGTCTCGCCGCACGCGCGAACTCTCTCGCGGCGTGGAATTCTCGCAAGAATCACGGTTTGCGCGCGAACTCGGCTCGGGCTTCGCTTGTCGCTGCGGGGGCGTCTCTCGTAGAATGGCGTTTTGCGCGACGCACGCTCGCGTTTGCCGTCCGAGACGCCGGTTCGCACTTTTGCCCGCCCTGGTCGCATGCCCCGTAAAATCATCATCGACGTCGATCCGGGCATCGACGGCGCCATCGCCCTGACCATGGCTTTGTTCGATCCGCGGCTGGAGGTCGTCGCCGTGACGGCGGTCGGCGGCCGTGTGCGACCCGACCAGGCGACGCAAAACGTCCAGACGATCATCGAACAACTCGACCCGCCCCGTTGGCCGCGGATCGGCGCAGCCCCCAGCGACCAATTGCTGCCCGCCGACGGCTTGCAACTGCACGGGCAAGACGGCTTGGGAAATTCGGGTCTGACCGGCGCGGGCTTGGTGAAAGTTTTGCCGGCCGAAAAAGTTTTGCTCGAAGAAGTTCGCCGCGCCCGAAGAGGTGACGATCCTGGGGCTGGGGCCGATGACGAACCTCGCGCAAGCCCTACACCGCGACAGTACCTGGGGCGGGATGGTGGGGCGGTTGATTCTGTCCGGCGGCGCGATCACCGCGCCGGGCGACGTCACGCCGGCCGCCGAGTTCAACATCTTCAGCGACCCGCTCGCCGCGCGGACGGTGATTCGCTCGAAGACGACCAAAACCCTGATTCCGCTGGATCTGTCCCGGCAAGTACGCTTCTCGTTCGATTTGCTCGATCATCTGCCGGCCGAATCGACGCGGGCGGGAAAATTCTTGCGCAAGATTTTGCCGTTCGCGTTTCGTTCGCAACGTCAGGTCTTGGGCATCGAAGAAATCCAACTGAACGCCATCTTGCCGGTCGTGGCGGCGTTGCACCCCGAGTTGTTCGAGACGCACGCGCACGCGGTCGACGTCGAGACCGAGGGGACGATCGCCAACGGCATGACGATCGCCGATCGGCGGAACGTGCGCGACTGGCGCGTGGACATGGACGTGGCGACCAACGCGGATTTCACGTCGATCCGCGATTGCGTGATCCGCTCGTTGCGACACGCCGGCAACGAAAGCTAAGACCGCCGTCCCTGTTTCCATTCGCCTCGTCTTCCGGTCGCACCGATTCGCCGATGATTCTGTTGATCGACAATTACGACTCGTTTACCTACAACCTGGTGCAACGCCTGGGCGAGATCGACGCCGATCTCGATCTCCGCGTGGTGCGTAACGACGAGCAATCACGCTCGACGAGATCGAGCGTCTTGCGCCGTCGCACCTGATCGTCTCGCCCGGTCCGTGTTCGCCGACCGAGGCCGGCATCAGCGTGCCGTGCATCGAACGGTTCGCCGGCAAACTGCCGATCTTGGGCGTGTGCCTGGGCCATCAATCGATCGGCCAAGCGACCGGCGGGCACATCGTTCGCGCCAAACGCTTGATGCACGGCAAGGTCGATCGCATCCATCACGACGGCAAAGGTCTGTTCGCCGGTTTGCCGAATCCGTTTCAAGCGACGCGCTATCACAGCTTGGTCATCGAGCCGGGCACGCTGAGCGATGACTTCGAGATGTCGGCCTGGTCCGACATGCCCGACGGCACGCGCAGATCATGGGCATCCGCCACAAGCACTACCCGTTGTTCGGCTTGCAGTTCCATCCGGAAAGTTTTTTGACGCCCGACGGCAGCACGATGCTGCGGCATTTCCTGCACACGCGTTGGCCGCAAGACGCCCGCACGGAAATTCCGCACGGCGGCAAAATTCCGCATGGCGTGCATCAACCGTACGCGCACGACGCGCCGATCATGACGCTGCAACAGGCTGACGGGGAAGAAGATTAGCGACGTCGATCGACGGCCGTCTTTCGGAATTGCGATCAAACGACCGCTCGCTCACCTGCTTGACTCTTAGCGATCGACCATGGCCGACTTGCTCTCCGTCGCCGACGCTCTCGCGCAAGTCCTGGATCGCGTCGTCCCGACGGCCTCCGAACTGGTTCCGCTGTCGGCCGCGCTCGGGCGAACGTTGGCCGCAGCGATCACGTCCGACGTCGATTCGCCACCGCACGATAAGTCGATGATGGACGGCTTCGCGCTCTCGCACGGACGACGTGACGACGGCGGAGATGGAACTGCGCGTGGTCGAGTCGATCATGGCCGGGATGACCCCGACGCGCCACGCTCGGGCCGGGCGACGCGGCGCAGGATCATGACCGTGGCACCGATCCCGCCGGGCTGCGACGCGATCGTGATGATCGAGAAAACGACGACCCGCGACGGAGTCGTGGTGATCCACGACGTGCCGCGATCAGGACAGCACATTTTGCGACGCGCCGCGACATTACGCGTCGGCGAAACCGTATTGGAATCGGGCGCAACGCTGAACCCCGGCCGCATCGGGTTGTGCACCGAGGTGGGGCGTTCCGAAGTGGTCGTGCATCGCACCGACCGTCGCGGTCCTGTCGACCGGCGACGAACTCGTACCGATCGACGAATTTCCCGGCCCAGGGCGGATTCGCAACAGCAACGGCGCACTCTTGGCCGCCGCGGTTCGGCGCGGTCGGCGGAGTTCCGGTCGAGTTGGGCATCGCGCGGGATGATCGCGAGTCGTTGCGAGGAAAAATTCGACAGGGTTTGAACGCGGACGTACTCGTTCTCTCCGGCGGCGTGTCGGCCGGCGATTTGGATTTGGTCCCGGAGGTCTTGGACGCGGCCGGCGTGATCGCGCATTTCCATAAGATTCGCATGAAGCCCGGCAAGCCGCTGTTCTTCGGCACGTTGGAAGCCGCAGGTCTCGACGGCGCGTTGCGCAGCTGCTTGGTGTTCGGGCTACCGGGCAATCCGGTCAGCAGCGCGGTCTGTTTCGAGCTGTTCGTCAAACCCGCGTTGCTGCGGATGCAAGGTCGCGCGAACCTGGGGCATCGCACGCGGCCCGCGCGATTGGCCGAAGCGACGCGGATCAAAGGGGATCGCCCCACGTACTTTCCCGGCGTGTGGGTGGAGGACGCTGCGAAGCGCGCCTGCGCCGCAGGTTCGTCCGTTGCGGTGGGGCGGCTCGGCCGATCTGCGCATATGCGGCGCGGGAGTGTCTGATCGTCTTTCCCTCCGGCGATCGCGAGTATGCGGCAGGCGAGTCGGTCGACGTGCTGTGCGAATAGCCGTTCGGCGTGAAGATCCCTGCGAATAGTCGTCGTCGGGCGACGTTGTTATGCTGAACGTCCGCATTTCGCCACGTTTCGGATAATTCCCATGGTCATGGATGACACCTCGTTCGTTGCGCCGCATCCGTTGCGCACCACGTTCGCCATCGGCGTCGCGGGCGCGTTGCTGTTGGCGCTCTGCTTTCCGCCGTTCGATCTCTGGCCGCTGACCTGGGTCGCGGTGTCGCCCTGGTTCTGGTTGACGACCATGCCGACGTTGCCGGGGCGTCGTCCGTATCTCTCGCTGTTTCTCGCCGGGTATCTGTTTTGGGGCATCGTGTTGTATTGGTTGACGCTGGCTCATTGGGCGGGCGTGTTCAGTCTCTTGGCATTGGCCGGATGGAACGCGATCTACATTCCCCTGTTCGTCGGCGCATGTCGCACGGTCACGGCCAAGCGGCCCGGTTGGTTGCCGCTGATCGGACCGTTGATGTGGATGGGGGGCGAGTATGCCCGGACCTGGGTGCTGTCCGGCTTCAGCATGGTGACGTTGGCCAACACGCAACGGACGGTGACGCCGCTGCTCCAGATCGCCGACATCGGCGGCGCGACGCTGGTCTCGGGCCTGATCACGTTGCCGGTCTGCGTGCTGATCGCGATCCTCCGTCAACCCCGCGAACGCCGCTTGCGTTACGGTGTGATCGTGTTGGGGATCACGATTTTAATCTTCGACAACGTCTTGCGTTACGGACGCGTTTGCTTGCGCGAAGAGTTGAAGCCGGTCTTGAACGTCGCGTTGATCCAAGGGAACATCGACGCGCGGTTCGATGATCAGCGGACGCCCAAGGAAGAGATTCTGCGGCATTACGTGCGATTGACGGCGGCGGTCACGCAGGTCGTGGCGCCGACCTCGGATCAAGCGCGGTTCACGGAACGGACGGCCGACTTGCAACTGGCGCAAGAGCGTTTCGCCGGCACCGTTCAAGACGATCGACTTGCTGGTCTGGCCCGAGTCGATGTATCGGCGACCGCTGTTCGATTTCGCGCCCGAGTTCAAACAGCCGAAAGAGATGCCGTTCACTCCGCCGGAGACGGCCGACAAACTGCGCGAGCAGATGCGCGATCTCTATGGGCGAATTCTGCCGCCGGGGACCGCGTTTCTGGGGGGAGCGGACAGAACGTATTGGTTCGACGAAGAACGGGCCGAGCGTTTCAACACGGCGATCTTTCTGTCGGAGAAAGGAGAACTCGGGCCGATCTACGACAAGCAGCATCTGGTGCCCTTCGGCGAGTTCATCCCGGGTGGGACATGGTTCCCGTGGATTTACCGAATCTCGCATCTCTCGGGAGGGTTAAGCGAAGGAACCGCCGCGCGGTGCTATACGATCGAGACCGCGCATGGGCCGGTGCGTATCGCGCCGAACATTTGCTACGAGACGGTCATTCCACACGTGCCGCGTCGGCAGTTGCTGGAGTTGCACGCGCGCGGCGACGATCCCGACGTGTTGGTCAACGTCACCAACGACGGGTGGTTCTACGGCTCGGGGCAGTTGGACATGCATCTGCATTGCGGCGCACTGCGGGCGATCGAAACCCGCAAGCCCCTGCTGATCGCAGCCAACACCGGGTTCTCGGCCGCCATCGATCCGCACGGACGAATCACCGCCCAAGGTCTGCGGCATCAGCCGGATTTGTTGTTCGTGCAAGCGCAGGTTCTGAAAGATCGGCCGCGCGACGAGTTGACGTATTACGTCCGCTACGGCGAGGTGCCCGGGCAGATCGGCTTCGCGGCGGCATGCGTCGGCTTTTTATCGGTCTTCGTTCGTCGGCGTTCCACGCGAGTGTAAGGATTCGCACGCGATCAGCCTGCGGCGACGAGCGGTTTGTAGCCCGCTTGTTTGCGAAATCCGCTGACGCTCAGCGCGTCGTCCGTGATTTCCAAAATCGCGTAGCCGTTGTTTTCGACGCCGGATCCTTCGATCATCGCGGTCAGCGTGCAGTAGGGAATACCGGCGATCGATTTCAGATCGTTCTTGTGGCTATGGCCTTGGAAGACCGCCTTCACGCGGCCGGACGCTTCCAGGATTTTCCGCACGGCCTCCGCGTTCTTCACGCCGTAATCGTTTTTCACGTCTAGGCGTTGATGCGCGAACACGATCGTCGGCGTTTTGGCCTGCGCAGATCGGCCCGCAGCCATTCGAGTTGCGCGTCGGGGATGTTCGCGTCGTTCCACTTGAAGTTGTTCCGCCCATACGCCGCGCCGTCGGAGTTGAAGCAGGCGTCGAGGATCACGAAATGCCGACCGGCGACGTCGAACGACCCGTGCGCGGCCTGCTGCGCCGACCTCGCCCAGAAACTCGTCCTTGGTCAACGCGCTGACGCAATGATTCCCCAGGACGTAATGCTTGTCGCCGGGCAACGTCCGGAACAGCGTGTTGACCTGCTTGAGATAGCTCTTTTCGGTTTCTAAATCGTCGGCCGAGTCGATCAGGTCGCCCAGTTCGACGACGAAATCGAGTTTTTCGCGTTGAAACCGCGCGGCGGCCTCTTCCAGTTTGGTGGGCGTCTCGCGATAAAAACGGGTGCCGGTCGGCGGCTTGTCCGCGTAGTGCAAATCGGTCAGCAAGCCGATGCGTAACGGCCGCGCGGCCGGTTCGGCGGCGTCGCACAACGCGCGGGGCAAGGCGGCCATGCCCCCGGCGATCAACGTCAGCGCACCGCCGCGCAGGAACGCTCGACGCGACGTGGCGACGAAATCGGGTGCTGCGGGCAATCTCGTCATGTGCGGGCGCTTTCGATGAACGACGTGGGGCGGCAGGCGTTCGACGCGAGAAATTCGATTCCCTCGTCTCCGCTTGGTATTATGCGGGTCGCACCCGTCCGATGCGAGTCGCCGGGACGTTTCCGTCGTCGCCGGACTTTTGTCGCCACTTCGATGAAATCGCTGACCGAATATCTCACCTTCACCGTCCCCGCCCGGCGCGGGTTCGTCAACATCACGTCGACGGTCGAGAATTTGGTCCGCGCCAGCGGCGTGCGCGAGGGGCTGTGCTTGGTTAACGCCATGCACATCACGGCCAGCGTCTTTATCAACGACGACGAACCGGGGTTGCACGCCGACTACGATCGCTGGTTGGAACACCTGGCTCCGTTCGACGCCGATCCGAAACGGTATGCCCACAACCGCACCGGCGAAGACAACGCCGACGCGCATCTCAAGCGACAACTGATGGGCCGCGAAGTGGTGGTGGCGATCACCAACGGCCGGTTGGATTTCGGACCGTGGGAACAAATCTTCTACGCCGAATTCGACGGCCGCCGCCCGAAGCGGGCGTTGGTGAAGATCATCGGAGAGTGAGCGGATGCCCGACGAGCCGACACCAGCGACCTCGATCGATCCCGCGTCGTCGATCCCTACGCCCGAAGTCGTCGCGCCGCAGGTGACTTCTGCGCAAATCTCGACGACCGCGACTCCGCGCGTCGATGCGGCGGGGGGCGTCGGGCGCGGCAAGTCGCAGTCGCCGCCGCTTCGACTGGTCACCTTCGGCTTGGCCGGCGGCTGCGCCGCGCTGATGGCGTGGTGGATCGTCGACATGTTCGCCGTCTTGGCCCCGGCCAACCGGATCGATGGGCGACTGCCGGCCGCGCTGTTTCCGGTGATGCTGTTCTTGATCGGTCTGCGCGGGTTTTCCGATTTACGGTGGCCGCCGCGTCTCGCGTACGCCTGCGGCGCGGTGTTATTGGCCGGCGTCGTGTATGTCGCGCTGCTCTATACGGTCGGCGCGGTGTTGCACGCACGGATCGGCGGGAGTTGAACGCAAAAGCCGGTTGTGCGACAAGACGACGCGACCAACGGAAAATACTTGACCGCCAATGGACAGCGAATCTTACGCGAAGTTAAGATAGGCCGATTCGGTCGGATTCTCGCCCGAATTGGAGGAGTAGCGTCGGGGAGACGCGAGTTCTTTTGGGGAGCCATGCGATGACGTTGCGGATTGGGGGATTGTTTTCGATCGTTGCGCTACTGGGGTTATGCGCTTTCGGCATCGGGCGCCGTCGTTTATAGCGAAGCATTTCCGAACACCGCCGTCGCGAACATCTCGTATGGCGCGGTCGGCTGGAACGCATATTCGGGAACGACCGCCACCGATGTGACTTCGGGTTCCACCAACTTATTGGTTTCGAATTTAGCCGGACCGGATGCGGCGATCGGTTATGCCGCCAAAAATAACTTGGTTACCGGCAATGGTCTCATTTACACCAGCGAATTCGGGGCTGCCGCAAGTCGGAATGAACTCGTTGAGTTTTCTCTCGAACAACGAACTGACGACCGATGTACTGCGCTTCGTGATTCGCCTGGATAATAACACTCCGGGGAATTCGGCCGATGACGTGTGGTTCGCCACCGACGCCGGGTATATCAGAAACAGCGCGACGATCGGCTCTGCCGCGAATTGGCCCACCAACAACGAACTGGAATCCTTCGCGTTTACCACGGCCGCCGCCGCATGGCGCGATCTGACATTCGTCGCGGGAAGTACGCTTGGTCTGAGCGGAACGGCGCGGGTACTCGACCTGCCTACGGGAAACATCAACGCGGTCGGGATTTACTTCGGCAGCAGCGTGGGAACGGTGCGTATCGACAATTTTCAAATCGACGCCGCCCCCGTTCCCGAACCGAGCGCGTTCTTGATTTTGCTCGGCGGAGGCATCGTCGGAGCGGCGTTTCGCACGCGGTCTCGTCGTAATCCCCGCGACGCTCGGTAAACGGCCCGGACGGCGAATCGGGCCGATCTTCGCCCAAAACCCGCCTGGAAAACCGAGGCGTCGGCGGATACCATAATTGGGTTCGCTCGCACACGGTTTACGACTCATCGACTTTTGCCGGCCAGCCATGCCCACGATTACGTTCGTCAACGAAAAGAAGGAAATCCAGGTTCCCGCCGGCGCCAACCTGCGGAAAGAGGCGTTGTCCGCCGGAATCAACCTGTACGACGGCGTGAACGGCTTCGGGGCGGGCCTGAACGCGATCGTGAATTGCCACGGCTTCGGCCATTGCGGTACCTGCAAGGTGAAGATCACCAAGGGCATCGAAAACGCCAAACCGATGGGCATGGTCGAGTCGTTTACCCTGAAATACAACCCGCTCTCGCCCGCCGTGTTCGCCTATCCGGGTAACGAAGAGACGATGCGTCTGGCGTGCCAAGTCAGCGTCGAGGGCGACATGACGGTCGAAACTCGCCCGCCGTTGAATTTGTTTGGTGAAAACTTCTTCAGCTAAGCATGGCCGGAGCGAATCACGAATCACACCACCGTCGGGGCGATCCCCGACGGTTTTTTTGTGGAACGATCGAAAAGGACATTGGGATTCAGACTCCTGAAACCCGAAACCTGAACCCCGAAACCTCGGTTATGAAACAAATCCTGGCGGTCGTGAAACCGTACTTGGCCGAGAAGGTGCTCAACGCGCTCAAACGTGCGCCGCTCGAAGCCTGTTCGGTTTGCGAAGTCAAAGGGTTCGGTCGCCAGAAAAGTTATCTCGATCAATACGTCGAATCGGATTATGCCCTGGCGTTTTTGCCGAAGGTCGAAATTCATCTGTGGGTGGAAGACGACGCGGCCGAGCAAGTGATGCGCGACGTCGTGCAGGTCGCTCGGAGCGGACGGATGGGCGACGGCAAGATTTTTATGATGTCGACCGCGCCGGACACACGCGTGATCGAATTCTGAACGCGGGTCTTAGCCCGCTTTGCGTTTCGCGGGTTTCGGCGCGACCGCGGCGTTGCGCGGCTTGCGTTTACGCGGAGCGGTTTTCGCGACGACCGTCGGCGCGGCGACTTCGACCGGTTTCCACGCATACAGTCGGCCGCCGCCCCGTTTTCCCAACTCCAGCAGACCGCCGCACTCGCGAAAGACGTACGCGATTTGCTGCGCTTGCCAGCGTTGAATCCCCAGCGTCTCGGACAAGTCGGCGGTGGTGAATTCGAGCGGCAACCGCGCGACCCGCGGCCCCAACAACGAACGCAGATCCTCCAGCGTGCGGATCAGACACGACTCGTTCACCGCCAGCAGTCGTTGATCCAACGTCACGTGATCGGTCGCGCGGTAACGACGACGGCGACCGTGACCCGGCACGCGATGGTCTTCGATCTCGACCAGCGACAATTCCAACGTCAGATTCGGATGCGGGAACGCGCGGGTAAAACGCACGAGTTGTTCGAAGATGTCCAAGAACGTTTGCTTCTTTGGGCTGACCCGGCGCGACGATTTCAGCGGATTCTTCGGCGACGGTTTGACCAGATATTTCCGCGCGATCAACGGTTTGACGATCCGCACGACGTGCGTTTCGCATAGCGTGCGGATCTTGTCGCGGATGGCGGATAAGTTGCCGTGTTGAATCTCGACCAGTTCGTCGCCGACGAGCGCGTCGATGATGTACCGGCCCAGACGCACCTCGGTCCGCGCGGACTCGCCGGCATAGATCCGTTTCAATTCGCGATGGAGCGACGATTCCATAAAACGCTCGCCGAAGATTCGTCCGTGAATCCGTGGGATTAAGACAGAGGCCGCTGATCGGCAAGACAGACCGAAACTTTCATTCTGTAGATCAGCGGAAATCAGTTCATCAGTCGGATCAGCGGCCCATGCATTCTCAGTTCGGGCCCGAGTCGTCTTCCATTTCTTGGATGTAGGCGCGGAGGCGTTCGTTTTCGTCGCTGACGTGTCGCAGCTTCAGCATGTTTTCGACGCGTTTGATCAGTTCGACCTTGTTGACGGGCTTGCTCAGAAAGTCGTCGGTCCCGCAGTCAACCGCTTTTTCGATATCGCCTAACTCGTTCAGCGCGGTGACCATCAGAATCATGATGCCGCGCGTCGCCGGATCGGTTTTCAGGGTTTTGCAGACCTCGAAGCCGCTCAGCTTCGGCATCATCACGTCCAGCAGAATCAGGTCCGGGATGTTGGCGGCCACTTTGTCCAGGGCGTCGCGGCCGTCGACGGCCACGTCGATATCGCATTCGACATCGGCCAAATAGGCCTCCAGCAATTCGCAATTCGGCGCATTGTCGTCGGCGATCAGGATGCGGCTTTTGCGAGCTTTGACGGGTTTCTTGCTGGCGGACATGGCGTATCGGACGGAAAAACGGAGCGGAGCGAACTCCTTCGGATTATATGTCCCGCCGGCGAATCGCAGAAGAGCGGTCGACCCTTCGCCGGCACGCGGCGAACTGCTCTGGCCCGCGATCGGGCGTTGCGGTATCGTTGGCGACGCATCCGGCGAATCGACGCCGAAATGCGCGAGTTCGTACGGAAACGGATGCGCGTTGCGTCGCCGCGATCAAGGAGGATCGCCCCTGTGAATACGTTCAAATCGTTTTGCATGTTGCTGGTGTTGATGGGCGTCGGCTACGGCGTGTATCGCGGCATGCATCTCAAAAATCCGGTCGCCGCGCCCCAAGGGATCGATACGTCGATTCCCGAAATCGATCTGCAGATGGGATCGACCGCCGATCCGGGCGTCGCGCCGCGCTTCAGCGAAGCCGCGCCTCCGACGCGCGAACCGCGTCGCGAGGGCTTGATCGGGCGTCCGTTCGAATTCGGCACGACCGCGCCGCGCGAACCGAAGACCGAAACCCCGGTCGCGCCGCCGAGTGTGCCTGAGACACCCGTCGCCGGTTCGCTGTTACCGCCGAGCAAACCGCTGGACGCGCCGAAATACGATCCGCCGCTGACGACGCCAAGCCTGACGACATCGAGTCTGCCGAACCCACCGGTCGCGAACGCGGCCATGACGCCGCCCTCGACCACGTTGACGCCGATCGCCCAGGCGACGCCGCCGACGACGCAAAACATGTCGGAGATGGGAACGCTGCCTGCCGGCGGTTCGCTGCCGCCTTACGGAACGAACGCCGTGGTCCCGGCGACCAGTTTGTCGCCGGCGGTCATGGGCGAGCCGAAAAAGAACGCGAACGAATCGCTTTCGCCGTTCGGTCCGGTGTTGAGGGAGACGCAAACGCTGATCGAGCAACGGAAGTTGGCCGAAGCGTTGCAACGCCTGACGCGCATCTACGACGATCAAGCGATGACCGAAGCCGAACGCGTGCAGGTTCTGGATCTGTTGAACCAACTCGCGGGGACCGTGATTTACTCGCGCGAGTATTGGCTGGGGGCCGGCCATACGGTCGCCGCCGGGCAGACGCTCGAGTCGATCGCCAAAGAGAAAAACGTACCGTGGGAACTCTTGGCCAAAATCAACGGCCTGGTCGATCCCAAACAACTGACGCCGGGCGAAATGCTGAAGGTCGTCCCCGGTCCGTTCCGCGCGGAGATTTCGCTGTCCTCGAAACGGATGACGTTGTTTTTGAATGACATGTATGCAGGCAGCTTCGAGATCGTCAATCTCGGCCGCGAGTCGCAATACGGCGAGTCGGATTATCTGGTGAAGAAGCGGGCGATGAATCCGCTGTACGATAACGCCGCGCAAGGGCAACGCTTCGCCGAGGGCGATCCGCAGAACCCCTTGGGGAATTTCGCGGTGATGCTGGCCGACGGCTTGGCGATCCACGGTCACGGCAAGCAAGTTGCGCCGCAAGATCCGCGCGGCAGCCTGCGTCTCTCCGAAAGCGATTGCGAAGACGTACACGACATTCTGAGCGAAGGCTCGAAAGTGACCATCAAGCGTT
This sequence comes from Pirellulales bacterium, assembly GCA_049840575.1. Taxonomy (GTDB): domain Bacteria; phylum Planctomycetota; class Planctomycetia; order Pirellulales; family JALHPA01; genus JANRLT01. Next base: position 117,699 of record JASGKV010000028.1, on the reverse strand, counting down.
AAGCGGACCCAACGCGTTCGGTCGTCGCGGAGTTTGCGTCGCGCCGCTTTTCCGCCGACTCGATTTTGTTAAACTGGGGACCATCGGCCGCACGCGCGGCGATTCGCTCTCCTTTTATCATCGAGTTCTCGTCGTGTACGACCGTGAGGAATTGCAGGCGTTGGTGCGCGAGCGGGCGCTCAAGTTCGGCGACTTCACGCTCGCCTCGGGTCGCAAAGCGAAATATTATCTCGACGGCAAGCAGGTCACGCTGGATGCCCGCGGTGCTTGCCTGATCGGCGCGGGAATGTTGGAAGTGCTGGACCGCGACGCGACGTTCCCGGACGCGGTGGGCGGCATCGCCATCGGCGCCGATCCGATCACCGCCGCGATCATCACGCTCGCCGGGATGCAAAACCGCGCGTTGACCGGCGTTTTGATTCGTAAAGAAGCCAAAGGACACGGCACGCAAAAGTTTCTCGAAGGCCCGATCAAACCGGGGCAATCGATTTATCTGGTCGAAGACGTGGTCACCACCGGCGGCTCGTCGATCATGGCGGTCGAGCGGTGCCGCGAATTCGGTCTGACCGTTCGCGGGTTGATCTGCGTGATCGATCGTCTGGAAGGGGGCCGAGCCGCGTTCGAGAAATTGGGCCTGCCGCTGCACAGTCTGTTCACGATCCGCGACTTCGGTTTGGAACCACCGACGGAATAGTCAGGCACGGTTCGCTCCGCGATTTCATTAGGTGCTGGTCGTTGCGTGTCGAGAACGCACGGCCGCGCGCCGATTTTTTCGGCAGATCGCCGGGCTTGCCGGCGTCCGGTCGCCGAAATTCCTCTTTGAGTTTTCCGTCGTGCGAGCGTATCCTTAGAGCTACGGGGGAACGGGTGTCATCACGTTCCGACGAGGCGTTCTATGACGTTCGGGCTAGGCTGTATCGGGCTGGGCGGTATGCGGTCGACGTTTCCCCATCGCGTCGTGCGTGCGATTTCCACCGTGGCGGCGTTGGTTCTTCTGAGCACCTCCGCGGCACACGTTCTCCGCGCCGACGAACCGAGCGCGCTTGCCCGGGCCGCGGGCGGAAAAAAGCCGGTCGTGCCGTTATCGGCGAACGCCGTCGATCGTCTGATCTCCGCGTTGGGCGACGAACAATTTTTGGTGCGCGAACGGGCGCAATGCGATCTCGAAGGGCAGGGGAGCGCGATCTACGAACGGCTGTTGCCCGCCCTGCGGCATCGTGATCCGGAAGTCGGCGCCCGCGCGGCGCGGATCGCATCGACCATCCGCGAACGCATCAGCGACGAACTGAGCGTGTCGGGAAAACGGGACGAGTTGAAAGCATATTTCGGCGCGAACTTGGAAGACCGCCGTAACATCCTGGCGCAAATCACCGTCGGCGCAGGAAACACGTACGTCCCGATGATCTGCCGGATCGTCCGCTTCGAGCAAAACGAAGAACTGTCCAAAGCGGCCGCGCTGCGCATCCTCGCTTCCGCCAAGAGTGGTCCCGAAGATTACGCGTTGCGCGGCGACGAAATCCGCGCGGTGTTGAACGGTGCGAACCGGGCGGCCGCCAAATGGTTGCTGGCGTATGCCGAAACGTCGGAGAGCGACCCGAACGCGTATCTCGCCCGGTTGGTCGAATGGTTCGACGCCGAGCATCGCACGTATTTGGATCGCGCCTCGGCCGAGCAGTTGGACGTCACGACCGCGATGTTGAAGACCGCGCTGGCGTTCGCGTCGGAACATAAACGCCGCGACGAAGCGGTGATGCTGTTCGGCAAACAAATCGATCTCGAACGTCCCGCCGCCGACGAATTGCCCAGCTACATCGAGTGGATCGTCAAGCAACAGGCGTGGGAGTTGTTACCCGCGCTGCGCACGCGTTTTCCGGCGATCGCCGAAAGCCGCGACCCGCGCGTGCTGTACCTGCTGGCCGAATCGGAAGTGAAGCAAGACAAACCGCAAGAGGCCGACGTCTATGTCGCCCGCGCGCTCGAGTCGCAAAAGGACAACGCCGGCGTCCATTTGCAAACGGCGTTGATGTTGTATCAACGCGGCCTGCACCGCTGGTGCGAACGCGAATGCCGCGCGGCGATCGACGCGCCGAAGCAAGGACAGGGAATCTACGGCTTCCGCGCAATGCGCTTGGCCGCCGAGTTGTGCGGCGACGACGAGCGTTTCGGCGAGGCGGCGGATTTATTGGAAAAAGCCTCGACGTTGTATCGCAAGAACGAGTCGGTGCAGGAACAGGCCGACGCCGAGATGCGTTTGAACGGCGACGACGATTTGGCCGCCAAGAAACATTTCTATCGCGGCATGCAGGCTTCGAAGAAAGGCGAGGTCGCGGCCGCGCAGCGCGAATTCAAGCAGTCGCTGGATCGCAACGCCAACGACGCCGACGTGTTGATCGCGATGTATCGGTTGCCGGACGCTTCGCCTGCGCAACGCAAGGAAACGTTGCGGCGCATTCAACAAACCGTCGAGTACTTTCAAAACGAAATCAACAACAACGACGCGAATCCGCAAAACTTCAACCAATATGCTTGGCTGATCGCCAATACCGAAGGGGACTACGATCTGGCTCTCGAGTATTCGCGGAAATCGTTGGAGTTGTTCGCGCAACTCGCCAAGGCGGGGCAACGCGAATCGACCGAATCCGCCGGCCTGATCGACACGCTGGCGCACTGCTATTTCGCCAAGAAGGATTATGACAACGCGGTTAAGTCGCAACTGCGGGCGGCCGAACTCGAACCACAATCGCTGGCGATCAAACGCAATCTTCTTCGTTTTCAAAAGGTCAAAGCCGAGTTCGACGCCGAAAAAGCCTCGATCGAAAAATAAGATCGCGTATCTCGCGTCGGACTCGCTCGCGCTCATGCCCGTCATTCGCACCAACTCGGCCGAAATCGCGTACCGCGAATTCGGCTCGGGCACGCCGCTGTTGCTGATTCATGGGTTTCCGCTCGACGGCTCGATGTGGGACCCCGTCGCCGAGAAACTCGCGCAACGCTTTCGCGTGCTGATCCCCGACTTACGCGGCTTCGGCGCCAGCCCGTGGTCGTCGTCGCATCCGCCGCAATCCGCGGACGACGTGACCGCGAATAAATCGCAATTCGCGATCTCCGATTACGCCGACGATCTGGTCGACTTCTGCGCCGCGCTCGGCGTCGAACACGCGATCGTCTGCGGTCTTTCGATGGGAGGCTACGTCGCGTTGTCGTTCGCGTTGCATCATCGCGATCGTTTGCTGGGCTTGATTCTCTGCGACACCCGCGCCGCCGCGGACACGCCCGAGGCGGCCGCCGCGCGAAAAACGACCGCCGAGCGCGTGTTTCGCGACGGGACCGGGTTCCTGGCCGAAGCGATGTTGCCGAAACTCTACTCGCCGCAGCAAGTCGAAGCGTCGTCGCCGTTGGTCGAACGGACGCTGACACTGATCCAAAACGCCGACCCGCGCGGCGTGGCGGCCGCGGCGCTGGCGATGGCGGCGCGCCCGAACGTCATCGCGCGGTTGGAAGAAATCACCGTTCCGACGTTGGTAATCTGCGGCGAAGCGGACGTCATCTCGCCGCCGGCGGAAATGGCCGCTTGGAGCGCCGAGTTGCCGCGCGGCCGATTCGTCCGCATCGCGGACGCGGGTCACATGTCGCCGGAAGAACAGCCCGAGACGTTCGTCGCCGCCGTGCTGAGTTGGGCGGAAGACCAAGAATTGATCTAAAAACGATTCGGCAAGACGCTGTTTACGACGTCGTTTCGTAGATCGATTGCGTTTTGACGATGGCGTAATCGTCCGGAAACGTGTGAAACGCTTGCACGACGAGGCTGCGATTGCGCGATTCGACGTTGATATAGCTGATCGCGCCGACCGCCATACGCCCGCTGGAATCGAACTTGTGCAGCAGTCCGTTCCGGATGCCGTCGAGTTGCAATTCTTGCTGATAATTCCAAAACACGGCCGGCGTGACCGGTTCCAGTTGGAATTGCGTGCGATAGCGGACGCCTTCCAAATTCATATGATCGTGGCGTTCGCCCTTCAGACGATACGACATCAAGCGACGTCGCAACGGCAGAGGATGCGTGGCGCTGGCGGCGACTTCGGTCAGGGTCATCCCTTGATGACGCCATTCGACCACATGACCGGCGCTGGTGATTTTGACCGTCGCTTCGTAATCGCCGCGCTTGATGGTGCGCGTCGCGAAGACCTCGAACAACTCGGGATGCAGCGATCGCCCGTAAAGCTGATAGACCAACTCCGCGACTTTCGGACGGACGGACAGCACGGCGTGATTCCCGGACGGTAGTGGCCAACGACGATCGAACACGGCTCATTATAAAACGACGCGCGCGAGACTCAAAGAGCGTTTCTCGCGGAACATTTTTGCGCAAGATTCTTTGCGCAATTCTCTTGACAAGCACGCGCGAGAATCGGAGTCGCGACGCAATGTTGCTAGCGACGAGTGCGTCTGCGCACTGACGTACGTCTTCGATCATGCGTAATCGAAGCGTCACGACGCATGATTGTGCGAAACGCATCACAGCGAAGATCGCGTACGAAGAGAGTCGTATGCGCGACGCGGCTTGAGCCTGAGATACGAGCGGAGTAGCATGACGCTGCGCAGTCTTGCCTTACGACGTTCATCACGCTTATGAGTTCTACGATGTTGACCGACAAAATCGCCTTCGTCAGCGGCGCGGCCGCCGGGATCGGCCGCGCGACGGCCGTCGCGCTCGCGCAAGCCGGCGCGCACGTGGCGGTCAACGACCTGCGCGACGACGACCGTCTGGCGTCGTTGGTCGCCGAGATTCAAAGCTTGGGCCGTCGCGCATTACCGGTCGTGGGCGACGTCTCGAATCAAGCGGTCGTCGAGGGCTTGATCGAACGGACCGCGACCGAACTCGGCGGACTCGATTGCGTGGTCACCAACGCCGTGTACAGCGATCGCGAGCCGTTTTACAAGGCCGACATGGCCGGCTTCCATCGCACGATCGACGTCACCATGTGGGGCGCGTTCTACGTTTTGCGGGCGGCCGCGCAGCGGATGATCGCCCAGGGGCGCGGCGGCGCGGTGACGGTCATCAGCTCGCCGCACGCGACGATTCCGGTCCCCAACGCCATGGCCTACAACATGGCCAAGGCCGCCATCGACCACATGGCCCGCACGGCCGCCATCGAGTTGATCGACTTCAAAATCCGCGTCAACGTCATCCATCCCGGTTGGGTCGATACGCCCGGCGAACGCAAATTCGCGTCGGCCGCCGACATCGCGCACGCCGGCGATCTGCTGCCGTGGGGTCGCATGGCCAAGCCCGAGGAAATCGCCCGGGGCGTCGTGTTTCTCAGCGATCCGGGCAGCGACTACATGACCGGCGGCACGATGTTGATGGACGGCGGCAACTCGCTGCCGTGGTGGGCTCGCAGCGGCATGGCGGTCAAAACCTGACGCTCCGTCGGAGCCGCATGGTATACTGAACGGACCGTCGCCGACGCTCGATCCCGTCGCCGGCGCGGTCTTTTCGTTCGCCTCGTCCCGCTCGATCTCGCTCGCCGATGGCTTATCTGCTGACTTGCCCGAAGTGCGCCGCCGCCGTTCCCGTCGAGTTGGGAATGTCGGGGGAAACCGTCCGTTGCGTCTGCGGCGCCACGGTCGAAGTGCCGATGCTGCGCACGTTGCGCAACATGCCGCGCACCGATCAACAAAACGACGGTGTCAAACGGGGCGAGTGGAGTTGGCGGCACGCCGTCACGGTGGTCGGCGGAACGCTGTTGGCGATCGGCTTGATTTTCGGCGTCGTGCGGATGCGGCAGCGTCAAGATCTGGATCCGAATCGCTATTGGAACGAAGTCTTTCCCACCGCGTCGCCCGCCCGCTCGTGGGAAGTCTGGCGCAGCATCTTTCGCGACGGCATCGACGGCCCGATGCCGGGCCGCAACGAAAAAGTGATGAACGAGTACGCGCAATATCGCGGCTTGTTCGATGCGTTGCACAATCGAGCCGGGCGCAAATCCAATGGGAGTATTTCGCCTGGGCGCTGGCCGCGCTCGGCGGGATCACGATCGCTTCGGCGTTGTTCTTCCCGTCGCGCACGAAGGTCTCGTTACCGCGACTCGAAGGGATCGAAATGACTCCCACGCGCGGGAAACGGAACGCGACCTCCGAACAGCCGTAAGCGCTCGGCCCTGCCGCCTGTCCGTCTTCGCTCGATAAGCTCATAAACCGTATCCCCTCACGCTAAAGCCTAGCCCTAACGCCCCCTCATGCGCGCCGCTTACATCACGCAAACCGGTCCGGCCGAATCACTCGTCGTCGGAGACCTGCCCGATCCCGAACCGGGCGTCGGCCAAGTCCGCGTCCGCGTCAACACGGCCACCGTCAATCCGGTCGATACGTTTCATCGCGCCGGCGCGATCGCCGCGCCGCTGCCGTTCCCTTGGGTGCCGGGCTGCGACTTGGCCGGCGTCGTCGACAAGCTCGGTCCCGGCGCGTCGAAGTTTCAAGTCGGCGACCGCGTCTGGGGCACGAACCAAGGCGTAATGGGCCGGCAAGGGACGCTGGCCGAACTGGCCGTCGTCGACGAGCACTGGCTGTATCCGACGCCGGCCGACGTGAGCGACGACGCCGCGGCCGCGCTGTCGTTGGTCGGCATCACCGCGCATCTGGGCCTCGCGCAATGCGCGAAGCCCGTCGCGGGCGAGACGTTGTTCGTCAACGGCGGCACCGGCGGGGTCGGATCGATCGTGATTCAAATGGCCAAGATTTTCGGTCTGCGCGTCGTCACAACCGTCGGCACGGACGAGAAAGCGGAACTTGCCAAGTCGTTGGGGGCCGACGTGACGATTTGCTACAAAACGACCGACGTCGACGCCGCGATCCGCGCGGCCGCGCCCCAGGGCGTCGACATCTGGTGGGAGACGCAGCTCGATCCGAACTTCGAACGCGCGATTCCGCTGCTGGCCGAGCGCGGCCGGATGATCGTGATGGCGGGTCGCAAAGCGCGGCCGGTCTTCCCCAGCGGCGAGTTCTACGCCAAGAGCTGCGCGCTGTTCGGCTTCGTCATGTACAAGGCGACGCCCGCCGAACAGGCCGCGGCCGCGGCCGACATCAACCGCTGGGCGACCGAAGGCCGTCTGAAACCGCTGATCGGCCGCACGTTCCCCCTCGACGAAGCCGCCGCCGCCCACGCGCTGCAAGAAGCGAACACGGTCGGCAAAGCCGGCACGCTGAGCGGAAAGATTCTGGTCAAGCCGTAAAGAACTTGAACAGAAGGAAACGAAGGAAACGAAGTTTATTGGAAGATGTTCTTGGGGTTAACGGTGCATCCGAATTTCGAGCAGGCGGATGAAATCTCCCGACAAACCATCGCGGCGGCGATCGAAGTTCATCGAACATTGGGGAGCGGGCTCCTCGAATCCATTTATGAATGGGCGATGACGCAGGAACTTGCCTTGCGAGGACTCCGATTTACGACGCAAAAATCCGTACTCATCCGATACAAAAACGCTACGCGCGAAGAATGTTTAAGTTTCGATCTGTTGGTCGAGGATTGCGTGCTGGTCGAAATCAAAGCGGTCGAACGCACCTTGCCGATCCACAAAGCCCAGTTGTTCAGTTATCTCAAACTTTTGAATCGACCGATCGGACTCTTAATGAATTTCCACGAGACCAGGCTGGTCGATGGACTCTCTCGGATTATTTACGGGGGTGATTCGACGTCGTGAATTTCGTTGAGCCGTTCAATCGTCTTCGCTTCCTTCGTTTCCTTCTGTTCGATCTTTCCTCACTCCGGCAAGCGATTGCATGTCGGTGCTTACGTTTCATCACGGACTCTCGTCATGCCCGATCATCCGATTCTTGCGTTCATTCGTCCCAAGCTCGTCGATCCGAGCCGGCGGTTCAGCTTTCTCGTCGACTTTCTCGCCCGGCCGGGGCACGGCCCCGCGTTGGCCGCCGCGATCGGCGCAGCGCACGTGATTCCGCTCACGCACCAAGAGCCGGGCTGTGTGACGTACGACATCACGCAAGACGTCGACGTGCCCGAGAAGTTCGTCGCGTATGAATGTTGGGAGACCCTCGACGCGTTGGCCGCGCACATGCGCACGGACCACTTTCACCGCGTCGGCGCGGCGTTGGAAGAGCACCTGGCCGGCGCACGACGATCCGCGTCCTGATGTCGACGGCGAGCGACGCATAACGCGGAGAGGGTCGATTGCGGCTTCCAACCTCCGGCGTTCAAAACCTCCCGGCTCGATCAATTCGGATACGGCAGTTGCTTTCCGCTCATCGCTTGAATCTTTGCCAAGGTTCGTCCACCGCGTCCCGTTCGGCGGCCCAGCCGCGCGGGAGATCGGACAGAGCGTTGACGGTTGGATCCAGTTCCACGATTTGCTTCAGCGAAACGACGGAGGCGTCTTCGTCGGATACGGTCCCGCCGTCGAGAAACTGCCAGCCGCCGTCTTCGTCGTGGACCGCGTAGAGGATCGGCTGGGACTCTCGCACGATTCGCGAAAGCGTGATCGTCGCCGAGTTTTCAGGTTCACTGAACGGCCACGTCTTTGCCATGGGAGGATTCCTCGTACCGTTTGATGTTTCGCTCGATCGCGTCGCAGTCGGAGTGGAAGCCTCGTTAACGCCGCATCCCGAAATGAGAAAAGCGGTGATTAGCATCCAAGGCGTACGCCATTCCATGAGTCACACTCCCGTGCGCAACGAAGCAGCAATGAATTGCCGGCACTGTGCCGACGGACTTTCAATTTTCCAAAACCTAAACGCAGGCCGGAGCCAAAGCGGCAACGTGTTATCCTTCGGTCGCGTCGCCGTGCTGCGGCCACTCCCAGCCATCGCGGCGGCTGACATAGTCTCCGTGGAGACCCATCCCGCTCAGATCGACCGGCATCGGTTCGTCTTGGAAGGTGAAGCCGACGTCGCGGCAATCGATCCACCAAGAGAACGCGGCCAGCAGATCGTGAATCGCCCCGTCGCGCTCGTCTTGCAGCATGTCGGCGAGGAGCATCCTCTGATCCGCGGAAAGGGACGCGATGAACTCGTTGAACCGCCGATGGTCGGGCGCTTTCGAGAAGATGCCTTTATCGCGCACTTGGAAACTTGCGCCGCCCAGACGAGTTTCGTTCACGAATTGATCGATGATTGCCTTGTAAGCGTCGACCAGACGGGTGGGTTCTTCGTTATGAGGCATCACGGATCGGCTTTCAGCGGTCGACCGGGCGCCGAGCCGCGTTGGAGTTTCTAGGATCGTTTCGCCCAAGCTGATCCATTGCAATGAGGGGTTATCTTGCCTCGGCCAACACGCGTTCGAAATCACGCAAATGCGCGCGAACCGCGCCGTGGTGGATGGCAGGGATAAGCACGGACTTGAACAACGCCACGTCCGTTTGTTCGACAGGAAACCTTCTCCTCAACCGTTCGGAAACGACGCTCGCGATGGACACGGCGATTTGTATTCGTAGCTCGTCGGCGGATCGTGCGAGCCAGTCGCGAAGTCGCGGAAGCAGGCGTTCGTGCCGTTCCGGAAATTGTTGCAACGCCCACACGACATTGGGCATCGGAAGTTCCGGTCGGGAAAGCACATCTTCCAATAAGTCGTCGAATGCGCGAGGACCCAAAGCCGCCAATGCTCGCCCGGCGATGTCGGCGGTGGGTGAGAACTCCGACTTCAGCCATTCGATCAACTCGATCGAGAGTGACGACGAGTAAGAGGGGTTGCGCAGCACCTCACGGCATACACGAGACGCCAGAAAGTCACGATCGGTAGGCTGCATCGATCGTCGAACGCCTTATCGGGAGAACGGACTACATCCCATCGCCGGCTCCGTGCCGACCAACTGCTGAGTTTATCAGAACGCCCGACGCGGGGCTGTTCCGTTGCGGGATAAGGTCATACGGCTGGCCGGGCTGCTGCGAAGAACCGGCTGAGCGAAGGCGCGTACGACCCGCGAAGCGTCCGGATGGATCGTGCCCGCTTCGTCGGTCCATGGCCGCACATCATGAAAGATCTGCAGCAGAGGGGGATCATCGCCGTCTGCGAAACGCACGAAGTATTGGTCGCCGCCGCCGGCGCTTTGCCCTGCGAGACACAGGTAGCCGTGCGGCCGCAGCGCGATGCCTGGATACACTTCGACCGACTCACATCGAGAATCTTCCGGCGAAAGCCATTCGAGCCACTCGACACCGTCGAAATCCGGTTGAGCGGGCCATGACGGGATGCCCAGTTCCAGTCCGATCAACGGCACGTCGGTCAGCAACGTCCGATACCAATCGGGGAGCGGTCGGTCCCAAGTCGCGGCGAGAGCCTCGATTTCCGCATCACCGGCAACGCGGCCGTGACGACCGACGGTCGCCGCTCGCTCAACGAACTGCCGGGCGCGGATGAGTAGCTCTTGTGGCATAGCGAATCGCGGTTCAATGCCCGGAAACATCGACTAACGTATGGATCATTACGGAACTGGGGTATTCGGTGATCCTGCCTTCGTCAGTTGAGGTAAAGCAACAGCGCGTCGTCATGCTGCGTGGCGGAACGGAAGAACTCGACGAGTCGCACGAAGTTGTTGCGGACGTAGTGGAGATCGATGTCTTCGCCCGTCCAATGCTGGGGATCGATTTCGTTGTCGTTCAAGGCTTGTGCGTCGAACGGCTTCAAGAAATCGGCCGGCGAGATATCGGCGAGAGCTTGCGCGGTAACCTTGACCTCGTCCGCAGTCAGAAAGCGGGCAGGTCCATACCCGACATCTTCCTCGCCCAGCGTCTCGCCGCCGAGGACGGCGTGAAACAGCGGACCGTTTCCGTCCCAAGTCCGACCGTTGAGCAGGAAATGGATCGCGTGCCAGGCCTTATCGAGATCGATGTGGGCATCGGGCGGCGGCTCTTCGTCGTAGAGGAACGCCGAGATCGTCGCCGGACCGTCGCGCAACGCCGCAAGTTGCGATCGCGTCACGCGGCGAGAATTTCCGATCATCGACATCCGAAGAGCCCCCGCCGAACATTCCGTCGCCAGCTTTCCCAGACCTGGTGGACACCGTATTCACGGACCGAATCGGCGTTACGCAACGATAACGCCCTGGAAACGGACGCGTCAACTCACGGGACGACAGGGACTTCGCGGATTTTCACGCCGGGGTGGCTGGTGGTCGGCTTGTGAGTTACGCCGCCCCCAGCACGTTTGGCGTCGCGCCGCTTACGCGTTGTTCGGCCGAACCGAAGCGGTTTCGTCGAAGTGTTCCACCTCAAACGTTCCGGGGGCTCCCGGCGTTTGTCTGGGAGATCGCGAGTGGCATTGCTGGAAGGACGCAATCCCGGGTGGCACGGGCAAGCTTAGCTTGCCGTGTCGCCGCAGGCGATCCGAGGCCGCAATTCACGCATCGCGAATCGTCGTGACTCGCCAATCCCGGGTGGCTGGTGGTCGGCGTGTAAGTCACGCCGCCCCCAGCACGTTTGAGGTCATGCCGCTTACGCGTTGTGTTTGCCGAAGCGGAACGATTTCGTCGAAGGGTTCGACCCGCTGCGTTCCGGGGGCTCCCGATGGTCGACCCCGGCCACCCGGCGTTTGTCTGGGAGATCGCGAGTGGCATTGCTGGAAGGAGCCGCAATCCCGGGTGGCACGGGCAAGCTCGGCTTGCCGTGTCGCCGCAGGCGATCCGAGGCCGCAATTCACGCATCGCGAATCGTCGTGACTCGCCAATCCCGGGTGGCTGGTGGTCGGCGTGTATGCCACGCCGCCCCCAGCACGTTTGGGGCTGCACCGCTTACACATTGTGATTGCCGAGCCGGAACAATTTCGTCCAAGTGTTCTTCCTCAAACATGCCGGGGGCGAGCGGCATACGCTCGACCGCCGGCCACCCGGGCGTTTTTTGTGCAACCACGAAGTCGTGCGCAAGCCCAAGCGTCGGCACGACTTAAAAATCTTGCAAATTCCCTTCGGAATTTTCTTGCATTTTGAGTGTACGTACGTACAATGCACTTCGCAGCATCGGCCGATGCACTGTGCCAAGTGAATTTTCGATCTGTCCCGGTCGGAGAGGCCGTTTTTCGCGTGATTTACGCGAGAAACGCTGAACTTCGTCGGGATTTCCGTGCGTGCGATCGCGGGGTGGGCTTTTTCGAAAGCGGCTTCGTGATTTGGGAATGCGCAGCGCTCGAAATTTACCCCAACCTCATTCCCGTAACCCGGTGTGTAGCTACACCCCAACCAGGTTGTTGCGACGTCGCGTTGTGCGACGCGCGATCGACCACACCGTTCGTGCTGATGCACGAACGAGTTAGAGCGAGTGACGTTTTCCCGCCAGTCACCGGTCCATCGCGTGCGAGCGTCGTTTTGACGACGCTTCTCGCGCGAAAGCGACGACGGCTCGACGAACACATTCGCACGAGATCGAAATCTTCCACGCTCGCGCTCCGCTTTTGATCGACACCGTTTTATCAAACACGGTGCGATCGGACGGCACGCTCCGCGCGGACATGAGTCTAGGCACAGATCTTCTCAGAAATTCGCGCAGGCGAAACGCGCCACCCGTGCGCGCTGACCAAACACTCGTTGACGTTCACATCCCGCCCCGGCGCGCATGGTCATTCGTGCGCACCGTCGGCGGGAGTCTCGTTGGGGAAGTACGGAATGCGGAGTTTGGAGTGCGGAGTGAAGATGGCGGGCGCGGTTTCCCCCTCTCTCGTAGGGTCCGCTGTGCGGACCGGACGTTGGGCGACGGTCCGCACAGCGGACCCTACGGCTGGAACGCGCGGCGCGGAATTCCGCGCAGACGCCAAACGTTCCGGGGCCGCTCGTCCGATTGCGCGGAGTACCGCGTCGGTCGTCCGCCGGCCACCCAACGTTTTTTGTGACGCATATCGAGCGATCATTTCGCTCGAAACGCTCGTTTCGCTCGCGCAGTGGAGATGGGGCGGTTGGCGAGACAGCGCGAACCGCAGGCTGACGCCCTCGCTTCCATTAGAAAGAAAAAAACATTTGCGCGGCACGCGATCGAAACGCTCGTTTCGATCGTAACGCTCGCAGAGTGGACTTAGGTAAGACGTTCGTCGCGATCGAACGTCCGGCGTAGTGCAACTCGCTCCGCTCGGTCCGCGAGTGCCACTCGCGGCTTTACTGACTCCCAACTCCCGAAAACTGAAAACTGAAAACTGAAAACTCGTTCCGTTCACTCCACCAAACGGCTCGGGTGCGGGACGCGGGTGACCAAGGGCAGCACTTGCGGGGCGTAGATCGTCGTGTAGGCCGTCGCCGTGCGGTGCACGTCCAGCGACGCTTGATCGGTCCATTCTTCATAGAGGAAGAATTGGCCGGGGTCGTTGATCGATTGCGTGACGCGGAACGCCGCGAGCCCGGTTCCGCGCGAAAGCCGGCCCTGTTCGGCCAGCAGTTCGCGGACTTTACCGATGTCGTCGGGCTGGGTGACGTTGAGCAGAATGTTAAGGTGGATCATGGCGACGGTCGGGGAAAGAAAATGTTTCGTGACGAACACGCGTCGTTTCGCAGTAGCCGAACATATTTTTCGATCAGGGTCAATCGCCCGCCGACGCACTGGTACGGCGCGTTGCGAGGTCCGCCGCGGCGGAGTTAAGATGCGCCGCGGGAGCGTGTCGGTCATGCAACACGGGCAATGAACAGGGGGGGGAACCGAACGATGCGATTCGCATATGTGATCTTGGCGTTGATTCTGACGACGGCGACGCTCGGCGCAAACGATCAAACGCGATGTGCCGTACGGCGGCGCGGACGACAAACTTCGCACGTTGGATGTCTACGCGCCGGCCGACGCGAAAGCCGCGCCGATCGTGTTTTGGATTCACGGCGGCGGCTGGCAGACCGGCGATAAGGCGCAAGTCCAACTCAAGCCCGAGGCGTTCAACGCGCGCGGGTACGTCTTCGTCTCGGCCAATTATCGCTTACTGCCCGACGTGCCGATGGAGACGATCGTGGGCGACGTCGCCAAGGCGCTCGCCTGGACGCACGGGCACGCGCTCGAGTACGGCGGCGATCCGAAACGGATCGTCGTGGCCGGGCATTCGGCCGGCGCGCAACTGGCCGCGTTGCTTTGTACCGACGGAAAATATTTGAAGAACGAAGGGATCCCGCTGACGACGCTGCGCGGTTGCATCCCGGTCGACGGCGATACGTACGACATCTCGGCGATTATTGAAACGGCCGAAACCCGTCGCCGCGTCCATGGCCAACCGCAGGCGACGTTCGGACATCGCGAGAAGTTCGGCAACGATGCGAAGAAGCACGTCGACTTCTCGGCGGTGACGCACGTCGCGAAGAACAAGGGGATCCCGCCGTTTCTGATCCTGTACGTGGCCGATCACCCGGACAACGCGGCCCAGGCGCAACGCTTCGGCGAAAAACTGAAAGCGGCCGATGTGCCCGTGACGCTGTACGGCGCGGAAGGAAACCAACCACGGCCGGATCAACGCGGAGTTAGGCAAGCCGGACGATCCGACGATGAAGGCGGTGGATGCGTTTCTCGAGGGGAAGTAGTCGAACAACGGATAATCGTCCTTCCGGCGGTTATACTTGGTGAAGACAGAGTCGCCGAAAATCGCGGCTCGTGAGAACCGACCTAAAAGGTAGCAAGACTATGTCGACGATCTCCATCGAAGTCGATTCCGCGACGGCCGACGCGTTTGCGAATGCATCCGAACAGGAGCGACGTAAGCTTGAGTTGCTGTTAGGGCTGCGTCTACGCGAGCTAACCAGCGACCCGTCGCGATCCTTGACGGAAATCATGGACTCGATCGGTCGCAGCGCGGAATCGCGAGGATTGACGGCGGAGCAGTTGGAGTCGCTGCTCAATGAACGATAAGTTTAGAACGGTCATCGACGCGAATGTCGTGATCAGCGGGCTCTTGTTTACAGGCGCTCCTCCACGTCGCGTCATCGATCTGGTTCTGAAGCGGGGAACTTTGCTGGCGTCGGCGGCGACGATCGCGGAATTGGACGAAGTTTTACGGCGTCCGAAGTTCAATCGATATGTTCGCGAAGACGAGCGTTTGGCGTTTTTGGCGCGCTTGTCCGCGTGGCGGAAATCGTGGAGATCACACAGTCGATTCGGGAATGTCGTGATCCCAGGGACGATAAGTATTTGGAACTCGCCGTGTGCGGAGACGCGAAGTACATCGTCAGCGGCGATCTTGATCTTTTGACGATGAGCCCGTACGGCAATATCGCGATTGTTACGCCTGCGAATTTTTTGCAAAGAGTGAGCGAAGACTAAACGCAAAAGCCCCGGAAGATATTTCCGGGGCTCTGTACGTCGAATTGAATAAAAACGTCGGTCGATCTCGGCGAGAACGCTTAATCCAAGAACCCGGAAAGTTCCGTGCTGCGGGTCGGTTGTTGGAGTTTGCGGACCGCTTTGGCTTCGATTTGGCGGATCCGTTCGCGGGTCACTTTGAAGATGTGGCCGACTTCCTCCAGCGTGTAGCTGTAGCCGTCGCCCAAACCGTAACGGAGCTTGATGATTTCGCGTTCGCGGTAGGACAATGTTTTGAGAACCTTGCTGATGCGGCTGCGGAGCATTTCCTGCGCGGCGCCGATCGCCGGGTTCTCGGCTCCGCCGTCGGGCAGCAAATCGCCGAAGTGGCTGTCTTCGCTGTTGCCGACCGGACGATCGAGGCTGATCGGATAGCGGCTCATCGCCAACACGCGACGCGTCTCTTCGATCGGCGTTTGGCTGGCCTTGGCGACTTCTTCGATCGTCGGTTCGCGACCGAGCTTTTGCAGCAGGTCGCGGCTGACGTTGCGGACGCGGGACATGGTTTCGACCATGTGCACCGGGATGCGAATCGTCCGGCTTTGGTCGGCCACCGCGCGGGTGATCGCTTGGCGAATCCACCACGTGGCGTAGGTGCAGAACTTGAAGCCGCGGCGATACTCGAACTTGTCGACCGCGCGCATCAGGCCGGCGTTCCCTTCTTGGATCAGATCCAAGAAGCTCAGGCCGCGGTTGCGGTACTTTTTGGCGATGCTGACGACCAAGCGGAGATTGCCTTCGCTCAGTCCGCGCTTCGCACGTTGGTATTCGCTGTAGATGGTTTTCAGGCTGTTGACGCGGTTCCGCAAGCTGGTCGGCGATTCTTGGCAAGCGCGGACGATCGTGCGGTATTCGGTGATCCAGGCTTGACGTTCCGAGGAGGGACCCTTGTTGCGCTTGTGCTCGACAATCATCCGACGGAGCGTGTCGACGCGCGAACAGAATTGTTCCAGCGTTCGGATCATCGGTTCGATGCGTTGAGTCCGCAGACCCAATTCTTCGACCAACTTCACGGTGCGCAGGCGACCGCGACCCAGGTTGCGCCACGCTTCGCGGCGGGTAGATTGCTTGGCCGACTTGCTGAGGGCCGCGCGGTAGTTGTGGCGGTTGCGTTCCAGCAGCGATTCGATCGTTTTCAGATTATGCGGCATACGCCCCAAAATCTGATCCTTTTCCAGGTGATCGGTGACCGAGACTTGCACCGTGCGGTCGAAGGGCAGCTCGCCCTTATGAACGCGCTTCAGGATTTTGACGGCGTATTGGATCACATAATCGCACAGCAACAGCTTCCGACGAAACTTGGCGCGGGTGATTTCGATCTTCTTGGCCAGCGCGATTTCCTGCTTGCGCGTGAGCAGCGGAATCTCGCCCATTTGCGTGAGATACATGCGCACCGGATCGTCGGACCAGCTTTCGCTGTCGGCGGCTTCGGCCAGCTCGTCGTCCTTGCCGTCGAGATCCATGTCCATCTCGGACGGCTCGGGCGCGAGCAGATCGTCTTCGCCCGAGTCCAGGTCGACGTCTTTCTCGACGAGGTCCACCCCATCGTCCGAATGGGCCTGTACGTCGTCGTCCAATTCGTCAAGCAGTGCGTCGAACAAGGCTCACTCTCCTAAATGCGAAAGGGGATCATCGCGACCGGCGTCCGCCTCGCCGCGACCGCATGAATCGGTCGGACCGAAAAACATCGCCCGGATTCGCGCCGTCGGCTACCGCCGCACGGAGATTCGGGATGGACCGTGTCGAAGTCGTCGCCCCCACGGGGACGGCCGTCGTCAGGCGGTCGGATGTCAGTCGGATGAGGTTCGGGTCACGAGTCTCGAAGGGTTCAGGTCGTCGCGCTTCGGGAAAAAACGCGGGACCACGCAACTCTACCACTCAAATGCGACGCATCCGGAGACACGGCGCATTTGGCAAGAAATACCGTTCATCCATGAGAAGCTAAAGTCGAACACCTTGCGCGATCGTTCCATGTTCGCACATTTCGTCGGCATCGTCTCACGCACGTCGGAGGTTCCTCCGGACGTTCGCCTTTCGCGGATCGAACGTCTCGGGAATCAACCCTTCGACATTCAACACCGCGGAACTTGATCGGTCTTGATCGAACGCCGCGCAATCAAGCGCAGGTCCGAAATTTTTTGATTCGTCACAACGGCGACGACTGAAGTTCGGTCGTGCTCCATCGTGTTCCGCCAGTCGTCCCGGCATACTTCGCGCTCGATCCACGAGCGAGTTTCAAACAACGGTCGTCGTATCATGAACGTCTCTTATCAAGACGCGTCCACGCCGATCGATGTTCGCCGCAAACTTTCCGCGATCGAACCAGCGGTTCGATCGACGACTTCCTGCAAATGAAACACATCGCTTCCGTTGGATCTCGATCGAAACGTTCGGCGCACTTGCGTGCTCCGACGATACCAGTTCCCATTCAGAGTGGGACGACTCGCGGGGCGGTCCGACATGGTCGGAATGCAACGCCCTGAGGACATGGTTCGGTATCAGATGCCGGGGAATCGTTTCGATCCGGAAAAACGTCGTGTTCGATCCGGATGCTCTTATTGTAGTCGGGAAAAACCGAGGGTCTAGGCCCGCGATCGATCCCATCGTCGTCCCTGTGCGCGACTCGAAACTCCTACGCGACCGAGAGCCGAAAGGGTCGCGAAAAAATTGATTTCGCAACGTGCCGGCAGAGTGCAAATGCCCGCGGTCGTCGGATCGTTACGACAAAAAAACTTCGTTTTGGAACGCAGACAGTTGGGAAACCGCTTATTCTCGCCGCGGGAAGAAATCCGCGCGAAAACGCTGCTCAAAAGACCCCCACGATGATGTCGTACAGGGCGTGGCTCCACGCGGTGACGCCGAAGCCTCGTTTGAGAAACAGCAGGCAAAACAACGCTCCGGCCACGAAGCGAAACACGAACGGTCGCAGATTCCAGGGCTCGCCGCCGGGCCCCAAATGATGGGCCGCCGCGAACAGCAAGCTGCTGACCACCAACGCCGCGAACCAGGCCGCCGCCGGTCGCAGGCCGACCTTGTGCAAAATCAGCGCGACGATCGGAAAGAGCATCAACCGGAACAGCACCTCTTCATAAAACCCGGCCCCGAAGAAGCCGATCAACCGAGTGACGAAGCCGAGTGGTTCCTGCTGAGCGAACAGCGTGGCATGTGAAAACGGGGGGCTTGCGCAAAGTTGTACGGGGAACCACTTCGCTTGTGTCTGCGCTAAAAACAGCACGAACATCGCCAGCGTGATCGACTCGACCCCCATCCAAGGCAACACGCGGCGGTTCACTCGCCAGGGCAACCCGCTGAGATGATGCCAACAGAGCATCAGCCCGGTCACAAGTAGCGGGAGTAATAAGTAATGTTGCCCTAATCCGATGACGGAAAGCCCTTCGCGCAGGCCAGACTTCGGCGCCGTTGCGCGGTCCGGTCGGCGGCTGCCAGAAGACGCCGAGTTCGTACAGGATCAACAGCGGCACGCTGAAGACTAGGCTGGTCAGCGGTTCGCGCGACTGCGACCAATAATCGTCGCGCGGCGCGACGATCAACATCTCGTCGGTCGCCGTAGGGGGGGCGGCGTTGGTCGGTGTGGGATCGGTCACGAACGTGATTCAGGCGTGCGCGGAAAAACGGCGAAGTCCCTGCGAGTCACGGACTTACCGTCTCGCCGGACGCTCCGTATGATAACACGGTTCCTCGCATCGACACCCTTTCTCGATCGGCGTTCGACGGCGGTGCGGTCGAATCGTTCGACGTCCGGTCGATTTCCTCGTCACGTTCGCTTCTTTCGTCAACCCGGCCGCGCGTGTCGTCCTGGCATCTCAATCCCGTCTACGGCTATACGGTCGTCGCGATTCTGCGGCGCCCTGTTGCTGGCGTTGATGATGGGCTTGGCCGCCGAAAGTCGTCGCCTGGGGCGCGGCAAGCATTGGACGCTGTTCGGCTTGCGGTTGGTCGTGTTTCTGCTGCTGATCGCCGTGATGCTGCGACCGACACTGGTGACGGTCGAGACCAAGTCCAAGACCGCGTCGATCGAACTGCTGATCGATTGGACGCGCAGCATGAATCAAGAGGACGAATTGAACGGCAAGAGCCGTTGGGCCGCGCTGACCGCCGATCTGCGCGACGCTGCGCCGCTGCTGAAGGAACTCGGCGAGAAGTACCAACTTGAATACACGATTTTCGACGAGCAATCGACCACCGTCGGCGCGACGTTGGACAAGCTCCCCTCGAAAGCGCCGGCCGGCAAGCTGACCGCGATCGGCGGCGCGCTCGAAGACCTGCTGCGTCGTTCGGCCAACAAACACTTGGCCGCCGTGTTGTTGTTCAGCGACGGCGCACAGCAGGCGCTCCCGCCCCGCGACCAACCGCCGCAAACGCCCGCCCGACGCTTGGGCGATCTCCGCACGCCGCTCTACACGTTCGTTTATGGTCAAGAACGCGCGCTCACGCAAAATCGCGACGCGGCGATCGTCGAACTGTTGGCCGGACCGACCGTTTACGTCAAAAATGTTCTGACCGTGACCGGCACGATCCGCGCGCAAGGGCTGGTCAATCAACCGCTTCAAGTGAAGGTCCTTTACGAGACCAAGCCCGGTCGCGAAGAAATCGTCGCCGCCACGACGCTGACGCCGACCGAAGACGGCCAATTGCTGCCGATCGAGCTGACCTTCATTCCCGACAACCCCGGCGAACACAAATTGACGCTGCGCGTCGATCCGCCGCCCGGCATCGCCGAGACGACGCAAACCAACAACCAACTGAGCACGTACGTCACCGTCCTCGAAGGGGGGATCAACGTCCTTTATCTGGAAGGCGAACCGCGCGTCGAGTCGCGCTTTTTGCGCCGCGCGCTCAACGCCTCGCCCGACATGCGCGTCGATTATGAATTGGTCGACGCCAAGACGTTGCACGCGCAAAAGAAAACGATCGACCTGGGCGACAAGCTGAAGCAGGGCAAGTACGACTGCTACATTCTTGGCGATCTCGATTCCGAGGTCTTCCGCCCGCAAGATCTGGCCGCCATCGCCGCGAACGTCGACGCCGGCGCGGGCTTGATCTTGCTCGGCGGGTATCACACGTATTGGCCCGGCGGCTATCAGAACACCGACCTGCGACGCGTGATGCCGTTGGAGTTCGATCCGCAACTGGATCGTCTAAATCGGCAGAACTACAACGATCCGCTGCGACAAGAACTGCATCTGCCCGGTCCGTTGACGATCGTCCCCGATCGCGTCGCCGGCCGCGGCGTGCCGTTCATGCAGTTGGCCCCAGCAGACAAGAACGATGAGTTTTGTGCAAGCTCAATCCGTTAAAAGGGGCCAACAAGTGGCGGCAACTCAAGCCCGCCGCCAAGGTTCTCGCGCGCAGCACGGCGGGCGATCCGCTGATCGCCGCGCTCGAACCGGGCCGTGGTCGCGTGTTGGCGCTGGCCGGCGACTCGACCTGGACCTGGGCGATGCACGGCGCAGACGTCGCGCACAAAACATTCTGGCGGCAAGCGCTCCTCTGGACGTTGAAGATCGACGAATCGCAAAGCGGCTCGGTCTGGGTGCTGCTCGAACAACGTCGGCTGCTACCCGGTCGACGCGTCGACTTCACCGCCGGCATGCGCGGCGGCAATCCGGATGTGGCCAAGCAAGCGCAGTTCACCGCCCGCGTGACGATGCCTAACGGCAAGCAGCGCACCGTGGGACTGGGCGCGCAAGACGGTCTGCAAACCGGCTCCTTCGGCGAGACGAACGAACCCGGCGAGTATCAAGTGGAAATCGTCGCCGCGCGTGACGGACAAAATCTGGGGACGGCCAAGGCGCGGTTCATCGTGCTGCAACAGGATCCCGAATTAGATAACCCCGTCGCGCGACCCGGCGTGTTGGCGAGCCTCGCGAAGATCACCGCGTCGGCCGGCGGCCAAGCGTTGGGCCGCGGCCAACTCCGCGAATTGCTGGAACGCCTCCGCGACAAGCCCCCGCAATTCGAAGTCGAAAGCGAAGTGAAGCACACCCCCTGGGACCGCCCGGAAACCTTCGCGACGATCGTCGGAATCTTGATCGTCGAGTGGTATTTGCGAAAGAAGTGGGGATTGGTTTAGCGGTGAGATTCCAGTCGTTGATGTTAAGACGCGTTGTCAGTAGTCTCGTCCTTACAGGACGACTGGGCAGGCTCTCGATAGGAACCCAGGGTTTCGCCGGAGTACCGGCCGCACCCTGGGCTATGGAATGTCGTCCCTGCAGGACGAAGACGACGCGCATGAAACGCTGAAAACTCAATCGCGGTTCATTTGCCTATCGCCCACCCACCGGCGTTTCGCTCTTACGTCGAAACGTAAAGACCTGTTCGCCCAACGTCAGCGAGATCGCGCCGTTTTTCATTTCCATCGCACGGATGTTGGATTTCGAATCGGCGGTGAACGTGACCTTCGAGCCTGGTCCCAAACGGTATGTCCCCGCGCGAGTGTCGCCGTCGTAGGTCCAACTGAACGCGCCCGGTTCGGGAAACGTCAACGGCGAAGCGTTGGGCGGCACCGTTTCGGCTTGGCCGTCGTTGGTCAGTGATTCGAGCGTCCATTCGCCGCCGCGCAGTTGATCGATCAACCGGAACTCGACGCTTCCGGCATCGTCGGCCAGCGTCAACGCATCGTCCTTGAGAGAGATGCGTTCGATTTGCGTTTTCCCGCCCGGAGCGTCGCCGTCGACCAAGAAGACCACCGTTTTGCCGGGGCCTAACGTGTAACTACCGCTCAAACGATCGCCGGCCTTCGTCCAGACGAACCGCTTCTGCGCGTCGAACGTCAGCTGCGAAACGCTTTCGTCCGGTTTGGTCGTGTGTCCGTCGTGCGTGACCGCGACGGCGTTCCATTTCGTGCCGGCCAGCAGATCGTGCGCAGTCGTCGCGATTGGCCGAGCCGCAACCCAGGCACGAGAGGGACAAGAAAACGACGACGGCGAGAAGACGAAACATCGAGGAAGAACCGCAGGCGGGGCGTTGGGCGGGAAACCGTCCAGTATAAGTCAATCGTCCCGCAGACGTGAGGCCGATCCTGACGAATGTGCCGTTTGGAACGGTCTATTGCGCGGTCCGATCCGAGCGTGACCATGGTCTCCGCGAGCTAGAGTTGTGCGTCGTTTCGTCGCGGTTCGCGTGCTTGTCCGGTCGGAGAGAGTTCGATGCCCGCCGTCGCTTTGGATACCGTCGCTTCGTCCGCGCATATCGAACGTTCGTCCGAGCGAACCGCCGCGCGGATTCGGTTTTGGGACGGGTTCGAGAAGGTCGCGCTGCTGACGTTCTTCTGTTACTTCTTGATTCCCGTTTTCGAAGCGGTCCGCGAATACGGCGACTTGAGCGCGGCGTTGATCGCCGGGGCCGAGTCGATGGTCGTCGGGTTCGTGCTGTTTCGTAAACCGGCTCGCACGTTTTCCACCTCTCCCGGCGATTGGCTCTTGGGGTTCGGCGCGACGGCCGCGCCGATGTTGGCCCGGCCGGTGATCGGCGGCTCGTATTGGGCGGCCAACATCGGGCTGGCGTTGATGTTTTGCGGGATCGGCTTTCAGGTCTACGCCAAGTATTTTCTGGGGCGTCGCTTCGGCGTGGTCGCGGCCAATCGGGGCGTCTGCGCCGAGGGACCGTATCACTTGGTTCGCCACCCGATCTATCTGGGCTACTTGGCCACGCACGTCGGATTTTTGTGCGCGTCGTTTTCGTGGTGGAACGTCGGCGTCTACGCGGCGACTTACGCGCTGATGATCCCGCGCATTTTCGCCGAGGAACGCTTGCTGCGCCGCGACCCGGCGTATGCGGCGTACATGGACGTCGTGCGCTCGCGACTGATCCCCGGCGTGTTGTGAACGAAACCAAATCGCGGGTGCGAGAAAACGCGACCCAACGCTGGCCGAGTTGCTCAGCCGAAGAGCAGTTTATATAGCCCGAACAGCAGGCACAGGACGCCGAAGCCGGCCCAGATGCCCCCCATCGCTTTGGCTTGGCCTCCTTCCAATTGGCCGCCGCGTTTCGTGGTGGCCTGACCGGTCCGCACGCGCATTGACGCCGAGAGAAAGCAGCACCAATCCCAGCACGATCGCGCCGCCGCCGAGGATTTTCGGGTTCTCGGCCAACCAGCGATTGGCCTCTTCGTTCCGCGCAAAAAAGAACATACCGCCCCCCCCGGGAAGAAAAACGTACGAGACTCCCGTTCGGGATCATAAACCGAGGGCAAGCGCGATTCAACTCCGTTGCGAAAGCGACGACGCTTTCGCGATATGAAAAACGTACGCTCCTCGATTCGCCGCCGCCTTGACATGGGGCGGGCGTCTGCTAGACTAAATTGATAGTGAACTAATAATTACTTATATTATGGCATTGAGTCGTTTTCGCGTTTCATCACCGGATCGTAATAAGCACAGATAAAAACAGACGAGCGGGCGACGGCCTACAAGGGGCCGTAGGGTGCGTCTTGACGCACCATGTTTCGCGCTGGAGCACCACACGGCGATCATCCCGCCGTGAGGTGCGTCGAGACGCACCCTACGTGGACTGCCGGGCGTACTCGTAACGATCGTTTCGCTCGCCAAGTGAATTTGGGGTGTTTTGGAAAGCGACGCGATCCCAGGCTCACGCCATCGGCTCGATAAAAAGAAAAACGTTTGCGAGGTCCGCGGTCGTAACGCTCGTTTCGCTCGTAACGCTCACGCAGTGAAGTCGGCGAGTCTGGCGAGGATGGGAAGACTGTTCTCTGGCAATTTGAAATTCGCAATCGACTAACTGTCCGCTCCCTTACGGCGCAGAAAAAGCCGATCGCGGAAGGTCCGCGATCGGCTGGAATGTGTCGTACGAACTCTGGCGGCAGACCTTAGTCGACCGTTTGGGCGAACTCGTCGCTGTGCTTCGCCGCATGGCGACCGGCGGGCAGGGCGACCGTGATTTTCCCGGTCGGATCCAGGTAAACCGGTCCGTCGCTCTCGGGCAGACTGTTCGGCGCGGCGTCGGTCATCACGATTTCGCGGGCATGCTGGGGAGCCACCAGTTTTTCGCGCATGAAGTCCATCGTCTCGTCGACGGTGTCGGCCTGGATCAGCAGCAAGTCGCCGGGTTGGGCCATCGACAGCGAAGCTTCGATCGCCAGAACGGCGCCTTTGATCTCTTGCACATCGCGGACGCGCCCGCCGACGTCGAGGCCGCGACGGAAGAGTCGCATGATCTCGCCCGGTTCGCGACCGCGGATGTAATGGTCTTCGTACAAGATGACCGTATCGAACGCGCCGGCCAACAGTTCGCCTTGGCGGACCATGTCTTCGTCGCGACGATCGCCGGCGGCGGTATAGACGGTGATGCGGCGTCCGTTCGGGAAGCGATCGAGCGTCTCGATCATGCTTTGCAACGACGACACGTTGTGCCCGTAATCGACCACGACCGTCGCGCCGTTGTATTCGAACAGGTTGAAGCGACCGGGGCTGCATTCCATGTCCGCGCCGAAGGTCGACAGCCCGGCGCGAATCGCCGAGAGCGGAATGAGCGCGTTCCACGCGGCGGCCACCGCGGCCAACGTGTTTTCGACTTGGAATCCGACGCGTCCGCCGTGAGTCAGCGGAACGTTGTCCAACGATTGTACGACGATCTCGCGTTCGCCTTCGCACAAGACGACGGAGTTATTCCGCACGACGACCGCGCGGCCCCCTTTGTGGCGATGCGCCGCGATCACGGCGTCGTCCGGATCGCGCGCGAAGAAGACGACCTTGCCGGGGCAGTACTCGGCCATTTCGACGGTCAGCGGATCGGTCGCGTTGAGGACCGCGGTGCCGGTGCCGGGATGCACGGCTTCGACGATGGTCCGCTTGACGCGGGCCAGCTTTTCGAGCGTGTCAATATCGCTGAGGCCCAGATGATCGCCTTCGCCGATGTTGGTCACCACGGCGACGTCGCAACGATCGAAGCCGAGACCGGCGCAGGAGGATACCGCCGCGCACGGTTTCCAGCACCGCGAAATCGACGCCGGGGTTCATCAGGATGTTTTCGCGCTGGCCGGACCGCTGCAATCGCCGGTGTCGATCCGACGCTTGCCGATGTAGATGCCGTCGGTACAGGTCATGCCGACCGTCGCGCCCAATTGCGCGGCGATGTGCGCGATGAACCGCGTGGTGGTCGTTTTGCCGTTCACGCCGGTGATGGCCACGATCGGGATGCGACCGTTGTCTTCGGCGGCGAACAACGTATCGACCACGGCGGCGCCGACGTCGCGCGGTTGACCTTCGGACGGTTCCAAGTGCATTCGCAGGCCGGGGGCGGCGTTGACCTCGACCACGACCGCGCCTTGTTCTTCCATCGGACGACCGATGTCGGTCGCCACGATGTCGACGCCGGCGATGTCCAGCCCGATGATGCGCACCGCTTCGATCGCGCGGGCCAGCAGTTCGGGGTGGACCTGATCCGTGACGTCGGCCGCCGTGCCGCCGGTGCTGAGATTCGCGTTGCGGCGAATCAGCACGCGGACGCCGGCGGGCGGAATCGATTGGGGCGTGAAACCCTGTTCGGTGACGACGGCCAAAGAGATCGCGTCGAGCGGGATCTTGCTGAGGCTGGTCGCGTGATCTTCGCCGCGGCGCGGGTCGCGGTTGACGATGTTGATCAGCTCTTTGATCGTGTGAACGCCGTCGCCGACGACGTTGGCCGGTTCGCGCCGCGCGGCGGCGACCAACTTGCCGCCGATGATCAGCAGACGGTAATCGTCGCCCGGGGCGTGTTTTTCGC
Source organism: Pirellulales bacterium (assembly GCA_049840575.1). Taxonomy (GTDB): domain Bacteria; phylum Planctomycetota; class Planctomycetia; order Pirellulales; family JALHPA01; genus JANRLT01. The sequence goes on along the minus strand of JASGKV010000028.1, from coordinate 91,698 downwards.
AGATGATCGAGCGGCCTTCTTCGCGGGCGGCGACGTAGGCGGCGTGCACGGCGTCTTTGTCTTTCAGGTTCACGGCCACGCCGCGGCCTTGATTACCGTGTTGCGGTTTGACGACGACCGGATAGCCGATGTCTTCGGCCGCTTCGATGGCGTCTTCGACGCTGTCGACGGCGCGACCTTCGGGGACGGGCACGCCGATCGAATGCAGCAGGCTGCGGGTCAGTTCCTTGTCTTGGGCGATATATTCGGCGATCGCGCCGGTCCGGTCGGTTTCGGCCGCCAGGATACGACGTTGCTTCGAACCGTAGCCGAGTTGCACCAAGCTGCCGGTGTTAAGGCGGCGCGTCGGAATGCCGCGCCGACGTGCGGCTTGGACCATCGAACTGGTGCTGGGACCCAGGCGATCGTTTTGTAAGAATCTTGCGAAGCTTGTCGACTTCGGCGTGCACGTCGAACGCGTGGCCATGTACGGCGGCCATGCAGAGCGCGACGGCCGAGCGGACGGCTTCCTTGGCGAACCCTTCTTCGATGTACTCGATCGCGACCTTGTAGACGCCGTCGACGGCGGTCTCGCGAGTTCGTCCGTAGCCGACTTCGCTGCCCGCCAGCGATTGCAGCTCGAGGCAGACGTGTTCCATGATGTGGGCCATGTAGGTCCCACGACGCAGACGTTCGAAGAAGCCGCCGCGATGGCCGATGCTGCAACGATGTTCGATCATCGTCGGCAACCAGGCCGTAAGGCGGTCGTTGAAGCCGGGGAGTTCGTCCGAAGCCTTGTCACGCAGGTCTTCGAGATCGACCCAAGCTTCCAACACCGGGTAGTTGGCCCAATAGTTCGGACCGCGAAGCGCAGAATCTTCTGAATGATCATAGTGCGAAACTCGAATGCCGCGAGGTTGGGATCGCCGGCACTAGGGGGACGTGTGTGGGACGGGACAAGTCTCTTGGCGAAATCATGGGTGGCGCGAATGCCGTTTGCGTCACCTGATTCCTTCATCGTCGACCGAACGGGGTGTGGGGCTTCATTCAGTCATGGATGGTGCGCAGGTTGTCGCAAGCCGGCAAAATTTTTCGAGGGCAGACATTTGAGGTAACGCCGGCAGAAAACGGTGTCCTGCAAACATGACTACCGAAACGGTCCGGTTTCTCTAAAATGTCCAAAAGGGCTATCCTAGCTCGGCTGCAAGTCGAGTCAAGATAAGGCTTTTCTCTCATTCGAGGAACTTTTGGCGGTCTTCGAACTCGCTGAGGACGCACTCCGCATGCGAGGATGGGATAGATATGCAAAACTAGGGCCAACAGTGAATCTGACCCCTGTTTTATGTAATGCAGCTCGAAACTTTGCTTTTCCAATTCGTGTGTAGCATTTTGAGGCAATTCCCCGCCACTTATTTTATCGGATTGACAACGCGGTGTCGTCGAAGTGATTTATTTGAGCGATGTCTGACTCCATACATTTGCAAAGACTTCTTGGATAAGATTGTGAAAATGACAATGCGTCACAACGCCGTGACCGATGACACTTTGACCGATGACGTTTTCGTTTGCTGAGTTCCGCGTCTGGGGGGGAGTGATCGAGTGAGTCAACCGGATGGGTCGGTCGCGAGTTTGCCCCTGGCCTGGAGCGCGGCCGTCGCACGCCAGTTGGTCGACCGCGAGACCGTCTCGGCCTGGTTGGAAACGGATCTTGACGGCGATCTGAATTTCGCCGCGGGCATCTTGGTGCTGACGCCCTGGCGGTTGTTGTTCTTGAACAGCCCGGACGAACGACTCCTGGCGGGCGACTTCCGCGTCGCACGCGATTTGGATCTGAAGCTGAGCGACGAAAAGTCCGTCGCTCGTTTGGAACTGGTCAACGAGTCGGGCGTGATCGACCGCTGGTATTTCACCAGCGGCAAGCATGCGGCCGCCAGCCGGTTCGTACAGAAGTTTCACGCGGCGCGCGATCATGAGGGAAGCGTCGCCGACAGCGCGCCGACCGTTTGCCCAAGTTGCGGCGCGTTGATCACCACCGAAGACGGCGTTTGTTCGGCCTGCGCACCGTCTGCCGCCCCGCCGGCGATGTCGTCGCTGTTGCGTTTGTTGGCGTTCGCCAAACCGCGGAAGGGGGCGATCGCGCTGGGGTTGCTCTTCACGTTGGCCGCGACGCTGACCAGTTCGGTCTCGCCGTTGATAGCCATGAAGTTGGTCGACGACGTGTTGTTCCCGTGGCAGCAAGGCGAAAACGTCGAGACGTCACTGTTGTGGTGGTGCTTGGGCGGCTTAGCCGGCGCGGCGGTACTGGCGTGGCTGTTGGACTGGGGCCGCGCGTATGTCCTGGCTTGGGTCAGCGAGCGGGTCGGAGCGGATATGCGTTCGCGCACATACGCTCACCTACAAGAGTTATCGCTCGAGTTTTTCGGCGGCAAGCGGACCGGGGATCTGATGTCGCGCGTCGGCAGCGACAGCGATCGGATTTGCAACTTCCTTTCGTTGAATCTGATCGACTTCGTCACCGACGTATTGATGATCGTTCTCACGGCGTCGATCTTGGTCTGGATTAATCCGATGTTGGCGCTCGTCACGCTGGCGCCGTTTCCGGTGATCATTTGGCTGACGTATTTGGTTCGCGCGGTTGCGTCGGGGTTTTCGGCAATCCGGCGTGGCCTGGGCCGAGATGACCAGCGTGCTGGCCGACACCATCCCCGGCATCCGCGTCGTCAAGGCGTTCGCCCAAGAAGCCCGGGAAATCAGCCGTTTCGACGCCGCGAATCAACGCGTGCTGGATACGAACGATCGCGTGAATTACGTCTGGGCGTTCTTCAGCCCGTTGGTTCGATTGCTGACCGAAGCCGGCATGTTGATCGTGTGGGGTTTCGGCGCGTGGCTGATTTTGCGGACCAGCGGCTTGGAGATGTCGAACCCCGAGAAATTCACCGTCGGCGCGTTGACCGCCTGCATCGAATACATCCGTCGCTTTTATGGCAAGACGGAAGAGATCATTCGGATGCTGGCGGCCGTGCAACGCGCGGCGGCTTCGGCGCACCGGATCTTCGAGATTCTCGATCGCACGCCCAGCGTGCCGGAACCGGCCAAACCGGTTCCCGCCGGTCGTCTGCACGGGCGGATCGAGTTGCGCGACGTCCGGTTCAAATACGGTACGCGCAAAGTGTTGCATGGTTTGAATTTGGCGATCGAACCGGGCGAGATGATCGGCTTGGTCGGGCCCAGCGGCGCAGGCAAGAGCACGTTGGTCAACATGATCTGCCGTTTTTACGACGTCAGCGAAGGAGCGATTCTTGCCGACGGCGTCGACACGCGGTCGTTTCCGGTTTCGGACTATCGTCGCAACATCGGCATCGTGTTGCAGGATCCGTTTTTATTCTACGGAACGATCGCCGAGAACATTTCGTACGGCAAGCCCGATGCGACGCGGGCGGAGATCATCAAGGCCGCGCGGTCGGCGAACGGCGCACGAGTTTATTCTGCGGTTAGGCGATGGATACGACTCGCTGGTCGGCGAACGGGGGCAATCGCTCTCCGGCGGCGAACGCCAACGGATTTCGATCGCACGGGCATTGTTGATCGATCCGCGGATTCTGATTCTCGACGAAGCGACGTCCGCGGTCGACACCGAGACCGAACGCGAGATTCAATCCGCGCTCGACAAGCTGATCGAAGGACGGACGACGATCGCGATCGCGCACCGATTGAGTACGTTGCGCCGTGCGAACCGCTTGGTTGTGCTCGAGAAGGGAAACATCGCCGAGATCGGCACGCACCAAGAATTGCTGGAACGGCACGGTGTCTACTTCGAGTTGCACAAGGCGCAGCAAGATATGGTCCGCGAATTGGGCGTTTGATCCGCTTGGTTCGTTCACACGGAAATCGACGCTCGATCACGGATTTTCGCGGAAATCAAGCTGTTTCCCACAGCGACTAGAATGGATTGATCGACTGTTTCCATCGCAAGCCGAGCCCCGTTCCATTCGTTATGACCGCCGAATCATCTCCCGCCGCCGACGCCCCGCCAGCCGAGGAGTTGAAGCTGCGCGTGCGCGAGTTTTGGGATCGGGCGAGTTGCGGCGAAACCTACGCCGAAGGAACGTCGGACCAGGCTTACTACGAATCGCACGCCAAAGCGCGTTACGAGCTGGAGCCGTATATTTTCGACTTCGCTCGCTTCGCGGACGGGCGCGAGCGCGATGTGTTGGAGATCGGTGTGGGGATGGGAGCCGATCATGTCGAATGGGCAAAGTCCGCTCCGCGCAGTTTGACCGGAGTCGACCTGACGCCCCGCGCGGTCGAGCATGCGAAAAAACGATTGGCCGTCTACGGTTTGTCGTCGGACGTACGCACCGCCGACGCCGAAGCGTTGCCCTTCGCGGAGAATTCGTTCGATATCGTTTACTCGTGGGGCGTATTGCATCATTCGCCGAATACGTCTCAAGCGATCCGCGAGGTTCATCGCGTGCTGCGACCCGGGGGCGAAGCGCGGATCATGATCTACCACAAGTACGCGTTGACCGGCTACATGCTGTGGGCGCGATATGGATTGTTTAAGGGCCGCCCCGGCCGCTCGCTCGACGACATCTACGCCGCGCATTTGGAAAGCCCCGGTACGAAGGCGTATACGCTGGACGAAGCGCCGAGATGTGCCGCGAGTTTACGAAGGCCGATGCGCGTTCGCTGTTGAACCTGGGCGATCTGCTGCAAGGCGCGGTCGGACAGCGTCATCAAGGTTGGTTGTTGTCGACCGCCAAGACGCTGTGGCCGCGACCGCTGTTGCGCACGGTGTTCAAAAATCACGGTCTGAATTTGTTGATCACGGCGACGAAGTAAGCCGCCGAACTACTCGCAACGCATTCCACTTCGCTCCCTCACCAATCGAGCACGATCCGATGGCGTTTACCGAGCAGAATATCGTGCGGATGGAGTCGCGATTCCTGGGGCAAGCTGACGCTGACGCTGGACGACGGCCGACCCGCGAAACGCGTCCGCGCGGTGCGCGGGTTTCCGATCACGCAGCCCGATTACGGTATCTCGCTGGTCGACGACCACGGACGCGAGGCGGTGTGGATCGAGCGGCTCGACGCATGCGCCGCTCCGATTCGCGAGATGGTCGAGAGCGAATTGGCGATGCGGGATTTTCTGCCGGTCATTTCGCGGATCGAACGGATCAGCAGCAACAACGAACCGTGCGAATGGGACGTGCTGACCGACCGCGGCCGCACGACGTTCGTGCTGAACAGCGACGAAGATGTCCGCCGTTTGGACGCCAATCGTGTGATGGTCACCGACGGTAATAAAGTGCAATATCTGGTCGAAGACATCCGCGCGGTCGACAACGTCACGCGAAAGTATTTGGAGCGATATACCTCGTAAACTGAGCGTTGGAACTCCGCGAAGCTCGAACCGTGTTCCGAGCAGGAACTACATAGAGCATGGAATGGCCGTTTGGCTGCGTTTGATAACGAATATTTCAACGACTTTTACGCCCGCCATAGCGAAAGTAGAGTCTTGGAAAAACGTACGAGAATGATTGTGAACAGCTTGTAACAAGCGTTCGATCGACATTGCGACACGATGGGAAAACGACGATAATTCCTAGCCAGTGAAGTCGAATTCTTCATCATGACCCGGTTATCGAGTGGGAAGGGCAGACCATGATAAACGTCATACGATTCGTCAAATTCGGTTTGGTCTTCAGCTTGGTCGGGGGAGCGGTCGCTTACGCCGCCGAGCCGAATCCGTTCGGGCAACGAATCAAGGCGTTCGAGAGCAATCCCGAGCAATTCGGCCCGCCGGTTTTCGACGGCACGCCGTTTAGTCCCGACGATCCCAACGCCCCCGTGACACCGCGGAAGCCGGTGAAAAAACTGCCGATCCCGGACGCCGCTGCCCGCGAGAAATCGGCCGCGGATATTCGCAGCATATTGGGAACGGAACTCACGGCCGCGAAGACGCCGGCGGACTTCGATCTGATCGCCGATAAGTTGATGAAGCTGGCCGAACAGACCGACGACGATCCGACCGGCCGGTTCACGCTATGGCAAATGGCGTTGGAACAGGCCACCAAATCCGGCAATGCCCGCACGGCGATGGCGGCCGTCGATAACGTCTCGGCCGGCTTCGAGGTCAACGGCGCGACGGTCAAGTCGCGCACAGTTGGTCAACCTCTCGCCCAAGATCTCCGTAAAAACGTTTCCCGATTGGCGATCGCACGCTTCGAGCGCGATGGCGGACGCGCTGGCCGCGGATCGTTTCGATGTGGCGAAGAGCGTCGGCCTGCAACTCGCCGCATTGACGCAAAAATTCGGCGACGCGGCTTTGAAGAAGCAAGTCGCAGGCGAGTTGGTCGAAGTGCAACGTTTAGAGAGAGTCTTCGCCGACGTGGGCGGCGCGCTGAAAACGTTGGAGACCGATCCCAAGAATCCGGCCGCCAACGATCTCGTCGGGAAGTATCGCGTGAGCAAACGCGATTGGAAGGGAGCGTTGCCTTGCTTGAGCTTGTCGTCCGATCCGACTTACCGTGACCCGGCCGTCAAAGAATCGGCCGTTCCCCGCACGTTCGAAGATCGCATGGCCGTGGCGGAAGAGTGGTGGAAATTGGGCGAGGCGGAAAAGTCGCCCATGAAGGAGCACCTGCAAGTGCACGCCGGCGAATGGTACGAGCAAGCCGGTCTGGAAGCGACCGGATTGAATAAAGCGAAGATCGAAGCGCGGTTGGCCGCCGTCGCGAAGATCGCGGGGCCCGCCAAGGTCGCAGATACTTCGATAAAGACATCGCCCAACAAACCGCTTCCCGGCGCGAACGCCGCACCGGAACGGCTGACGATCGTCTCCGCACGGTGGGGCGGGGGCAATAATTGGACGGATGTGACTGCCCGCGCACAAGAAGGGGTAAAAAAGAACGAATGGGTCTGGGCGACTACCGATTACTTACGCGCCGATCCCACACCGGGCTGGCGAAAGACTCTGGAAATCACGTTTCTGAAAGACGGCCAAAACACGACCTCGAAAATCGGCGAAGGCGGCGCGTTCAAACCGTCGAAGGTGTTGGAATAGATAGAATCGTCCTGCCTGTTGGCAAGTTTGGAGTCGCGGCAAGTCGGTTCGTCGGCCACCGAGTTCTCTTTTATTCCGTTCCAAGATTTCCCTCGATGCGGACGATCTGGTTCGAAGCGGGCATATCGATCGTGCGGTGTTCGCCTTTAAAGACGTTGTTCGTCACAACGATCCGCGAGCCGTGTTCGGCGAAACGAATCGCCGGTCCACCGTGGGCGCCGGTTTCGAAGATGTTGCCGTCGACGATCACGCCGTCGTACTCGCCTTGCGGTTGATGCAAGGTGAAATAAAGTTCGGGATACGTTTCGTAGTCGCCGGTGAGGAACGTTTTGCGTCCGCGTCGAGGATCCGGCGCACACTTGGTCGTGTTATCGACGAAGACGTTGCCGCGCAGGATGAAGTTGCTCGGCTGATTGATCCAACTGCCGCGCCCGCCGTTGCGGAACGTGTTGCCGACGATCGTGACGTCAGCGCACGATTTTTCGACGCTCATCACGCGCGAGCCGTTCGTACCGTCGACCGTGTTGCCCGTGACGACCGCGTTGCGGCAGTATTCGGCTAAAAAGAACGCTCCCATACGCGAGCCCAAGATTTGGTTGTTCGCGAAGACGATGTTGCGGCTTTTCTGGATGTGCATCGTGTCGCCGCGCGCGCTCAGTTTGCAGCCGGACACGCGGACGTCGCGGCACGCGACCAAATCGACGGCCCCTTTGCCGGGACCCGAACCTAACGGGGCATACAACGCTTGATATGCCCGAAAATGGTCGTGTATCGATTTCGCTTGTGGTCCGAATGCGCCATCGAAGCGGATCGGCGTTCCGCCGGGCGTCTCGGCGATGCGAATGAACGTTTCCTCGCTCGTGACGATGAAGTACTGCTTACCTCGACGGATGTTTTTGGGTAACGCGTCGCCGAAGAACACCAAGGCGTCGCGGGCCGTCGCGGTTTTGGCGATCGGCAACGGACGTTGGGCGTTTTCGAGCATAACGCGGTCGTCGCCGTCCGCACCCACTCGCACCGCGCGGATGAGTTCTTGGGGGAAGTATTTGTCGGCGAGACGACGGTGGCGTTCCGCGTAGTCCTCGGGCCAGACCAGGATTTGCCAGAGATATCCGTAATCCCACATAAACTTGCCGGACGTCAGCAGGACGCAGTTCTCGACGGTCACGTCTTCGGCGAACGTCTCGACGTCGCTTTCGGACTTGGCCTTGGATGCTCCGAACACTCCCACGATCGAACCGGCGACGTCGTACGCGCGGAGATCGCGAAAGAGCAGCCCCCGCGTCGTGCCGCCGGGTGTGGTTGTGACGACAATCATGCGAGTCGAGACGTTCGGTTCCCCAACGTTGGTCTCGGCGTCGGGATCGAACACGTGACCGCGGAATTCGCCGCCGGTCCACGCGAAATCTTGCAGATTTTCTCCGGCGAACAACGTGACGCGCGCCTGATTGCCTAACCGCTCGGGCAGTAAAAAGATCGCCCCGGTCGCTTGGATATGCGTGTGATCGCAGAGCGCGATGGGCGACTTGCCTGGCAGCAAATACGTGCCCGACGGGATCGTCACGATCCCGCCGCCGGCTTGGCGTACGGCATCGAACAATCCGACGAACGCCGGCGTCGCATCCGTGGTTCCGTCTTTCGGTGGTGCGTAATCAGCGAGCGTAAACGTTTTCGCATCGCCGGCCGCGCACGTCGCTACGCAACATCGTGTAATGACGACTGAAACGAGTAACGCCCGGATGAGGAGTACCATCGTTGTGAGGTTGAAGAGATCGCGATTTCAAAAGATTTCATTTCGTACGCGCGGCTGTCCAACGGAGAAGTTCTTCCTTGAACTCGGGCTTCGCGACGCACGTGATATGGCCGGCCCCCGGGATTTCGACGAGCGGCCAATCCTTGCGGACGCGCGTTAGGGGTTCGACGAAGATTTTCTTCAGCGCGTCGTCCGCCCCTACGACGATCTCCGCCGGGATCTTGATCGCCTTGAGTTCCGCTTCTGTCACCGCCAGCTTATTCATGTTGCGAACGCACGCCTTGGGAACGCCCAACAGCGTCAGCGAAGGCATACGCTCTTCGAGCTTGTCAGGAATGCCGCCCGATTGAAGCCAGCCCATCCCGCAGACGCAGAGCGATTCGATTTTCTTGGGATACTTGACCGCGGTCTTGATCGCGACCATCCCGCCCAGCGAATACCCGACGAGATGCGCTTTCTCGACCTTCAGATGATCCAACAGCGCAACGACGTCGGCGGCCAGTTGTTCGCCGTAGGCTTCGTCTTTCTCAGGCTTGTCCGAGTTTCCATGGCCGGGCAGATCGAGCGCGACGACGTGATGATGTTCGGCCAACGCGTCGAAGACGCCGACCAGTTGCCAATTCAGCATCGCGCTGGCGTGCAGACCGTGGATCAGCACGACGGTCGAGCCTTTGCCGGCTTCGACGTACGCGAGTTTCACGCCGCCGGTCTCGAACGTTTGCGGAAGCGGCGATGCGGCGCGAACGGCGTCACAGAGTGCAACCTCCGCGATCATGATGAGGATCAAGCTACGTAACCGCGACATGGCGATGGTCCGGTAGGCGATGTGGGAGAATCGTGATCCTTGAATGTATCGCGAAAGGACGTACCGTGAGAATAACACGCGAAATTCGTCGATGCGCTCTCGATTATTCTTGAGAGCTTACGCGCATGAGATGCTCGGCCTTTAAGCGGCGTTTCACATACCAGATCGCCAGGATCAAACCGATCAATGCGCCGAGATACCCGGCCGCGTGTAAGTACGCGACGATCACGAACGCAGGCAGGTCCGTCAGTTCCAATCTGCTTTGCCATTCGCTCCAGCCCGAGAGATCGCCTTGTGCGGTCCACACGCCCAGCAAGCCGCCGAGGACGCCGCAGAGACAAGTCGTCCCAGGGCGATCGCGAACGCGCGGATGACGCATCCTTGGCGACGCGGCGGGGGAATTTCGGCCAAACCCGCCCGGGCGAGAAACCATCCGGCGCAGAAACCGACGCCTGCGGTCGCCAGAAACCCGACCTCGCTCGCGAACACGCGCGGCGGCCAGCCGAAGTCGGCGTAGTCGAATTGGCGGAACTTGAGCCGATGAAAATACTCGGGCGAGATCGCGTAGCTGATCTGATCGTGCAACGCGCCGTACGTCCCGGCGACAACCGCACCGAGCGCGGCGATGCCGAGCATCGTGGGAAGACGGGCGAGGGGGTAGCGGGGATAGAGCGGGTTCAATGATTTATCTTCGACTTCAGCGAGGATCATCGGAAATTGCGCCCGCATCTTTCGGGGGCATTGCCGCTTCATATTTAAATGACCGCACTCGAAAGTTTTGTTCTTCCAATGCTTTGAGATACAGCTTTCCGAACTCGGTATCGCGTTTTTGGTCCGCTGTAGGTGCTTGTTTATCAGAAGTCTTTACATCGTCGTCTGATTCTTGTCCGAGTAAGGCTTTCAGCTTATCGAAACAAGAACGCACTTCCCAAAACATCACCGCGATCGAAGCCGCGTCGTCGACTTTGACGTCATACGTCTTGAGATATTTTCGAAAACGTGATTCATCAGGATACGCGAGTAGTTCCGCAGGGATGTTTTCATCGATGTAAGAGGCGTGGAGCCTAAGAATATCGTTTCCCGTATTCTCGGCTTTTAACGTCAACTCAAACGCCTGAGGTTGTTTAGGATCACGAACGATGATTAATCGATCCGACTCTTTGATGTCGCTTCGCTTCGTAACGATACCTTTTTCATCCGTCGCTTCGGTAAATCGACGCGCATTTTCGACGATCGTGTCCAGGCGAAAACTAGAACGTTTGTCATCTAGTTTTTTCGGATTCGAGTTCGCAGCCGCATTCATTTTAAAGCGAAATGGATGAGAATCCATCGGATCGAACTCCAACGATAAAATCACGAAACTCGGCTCGACCTGGACAAGCCGCGACTGTCGGAAATCGTAGAGCAACGACCGTTTTCCGTCCGAAATGATGATCGGAACGCCGTCGGCGGAATCATAGATCGTCGTTAGTCGAGATTTGCCGTCTGTGGCAACTCGAAAGGCGAATTGATGCTTAGAATCCGTCGCTAAGGCTCCTTCCAGAACAAACGATTTCGGTGACTCGGCTCCATCGATCAGTGCCGGGATCGACGGCTTCTCAGAGGGAGCTTCAGCCAACGCCACGCCGAGGATAAGCGTGAAAAGGGATGTCGAGAAGACGATGCGCTCAAGAAGCATTTGGCCCCCTTGCCGAGACGGTCAGAACTATGGATTGCAACTTATCGAATGAAGATGAATTTCGACAAGTTGAATCGTCGTACTCATCAAGTTCCAAAAAAACGCCTCCCGGAACAAGGGCTCCGGGAGGCGTCGAGTTGCATTCCAAACAGTTGAATTGTAATCGCCGTTACGGCAATTCTTCCTTCGACGTCGTCGAGTCGTCCGAACCCGCGGCCGCGGCGGCCACCAGTTCGGGTTCGCCGACGCTGCCGACGAAGCTGAGTTGCTTCTTGCCGGCGACTTCCTTGAGGTCGACCAAGATCGTGTCCTTGCCGTTGAACTCGCCCTTGAGGATTTCCTCGGAGAGCGGATCTTCGACGAAGTTTTCGATCGCGCGACGCAGCGGTCGGGCGCCGAAATCGGTGTCCGTGCCGCGTTTGATGATCCACTTCTTCGCTTCGTCCGACAGGACCAACTTCAGGCCCTTGTCTTGCAGACGATCGCGGACCTTGGCCAGTTCGATGTCGATCACATGCTTCAGGTCTTCGACGTTCAGGTGACGGAACACGATGATGTCGTCCACGCGGCCGATGAATTCGGGACGGAACGTCTTGCCGATTTCATCCTTCACGCGGGCTTTCATGCCGTCGTAGCTGGCGTCGCTTTCCTTGTTCGTTTGGAACCCGAAGGCGACTTCGTTCTTGATCGCGTCGGCGCCCGCGTTCGTGGTCATGATGAGGATCACGTTGCGGAAGTCCACGTTCCGACCGAAGCTGTCGGTCAGGCGGCCTTCTTCCATGATCTGCAACAACATGTTGAACACGTCCGGGTGGGCCTTCTCGATTTCGTCGAGCAGGACGACCGCGTACGGGCGACGGCGAATCTTTTCGGTCAGCTGGCCGCCTTCTTCATAGCCGACGTAGCCCGGAGGTGCGCCGATCAAGCGGCTGACGTTGTGCTTCTCCATGTACTCGGACATGTCGATCGTGACCAGCGCGTCGTCGTCGCCGAACATGAATTCGGCCAACGCCTTGGCGAGCAAGGTCTTGCCGACGCCCGTCGGTCCGGCGAACACGAAACATCCGGTCGGACGTTTCGGGTCCTTTAGGCCCGAGCGGCTGCGGCGCACCGCTTTGCTGATGCTCTTGATCGCTTCGTCTTGGCTGACGACGCGTTTGTGCAACTCGGCTTCCATCTGCATCAGCCGGATGCTGTCTTCGGTCGTCATTTGGGTCAACGGAATGCCGGTCATCTTGTTGATGACTTCGGCGATCACTTCTTCGTCGACCACGCCTTCGCCCTCGCGGGTTTTGTCGCGCCAATCGCGAGTGATTTGTTGTTTCTTCTTCTTCAGCTTGTCGGCTTGATCGCGGAGCGAAGCGGCCTTCTCGAAATCTTGGTTCGCGACGGCTTCTTCCTTTTCCTTATTCAAGCGTTCGACTTCGTCGTCGATCTCCTTCAGATCGGGCGGCTTGGTCATGCTCTTGAGTCTGATCCGTGCGCCGGCCTCGTCGATCACGTCGATCGCCTTGTCGGGCAGGCAGCGTCCGGTGATGTACCGGCTGCTCAGTTCGACGGCCGCGTCGACCGCGTTGTCGGTGATTTGGACGCGGTGATGTTGTTCGTACTTGTCGCGCAGACCCTTGATGATCTGAATCGTTTCTTCCTTGCTGGTCGGTTCGACCACCACTTCTTGGAAACGACGGGCGAGCGCCTTGTCCTTTTCGATGTACTTGCGGTACTCGTCCAGGGTTGTGGCGCCGATGCATTGGATTTCGCCGCGCGATAACGCCGGCTTCAGCACGTTACTGGCGTCGATGGCCCCTTCGGCCCCGCCGGCGCCGACCAGCGTGTGCAACTCGTCGATAAACAAGATCGTGTGCTTGGCGCGACGAACTTCGTTCATTACCGCCTTGATGCGTTCTTCGAACTGACCGCGATACTTCGTCCCGGCGACCATCATCGCCAAGTCGAGCACGACGATCCGCTTGTCGCTCATGATCTCGGGCACCGCGCCGTCGACCACGCGTTGAGCCAGGCCTTCGACGATGGCCGTCTTGCCGACGCCCGCTTCGCCAAGCAACACCGGATTGTTTTTGGTCCGGCGACAGAGGACTTGGATGGCGCGTTCGATTTCTTTTTCGCGACCGATGACAGGGTCCAGTTTGCCTTGTTTGGCCAACTCGGTTAGGTCGCGACCGAAGCTGTCGAGGGCAGGGGTCTTCGAGCTGGATTTGCGACCGGACGAACCGCCGCCGCTTTCTTTTTCACCGGAACCACCGCCGCCGGCACGTTCCATTCCACCGCGTTCGCCCGAACCTCCGCCGCCTCCTTCGCCCCCTTCCATGCCGTGACCCAGCAGGTTGAGGACTTCTTCGCGGACGTCTTCCAGCTTCAAGCCCAGGTTCATAAGAACCTGCGCGGCGACGCCTTCTTGTTCGCGCAGCAGTCCGAGCAAGATGTGCTCGGTGCCGACGTAGTTGTGACCCAGGTTCCGCGCTTCGTCCATCGAGTATTCGATGACCTTTTTGTGCGAGGCGTTTGGGGCAGTTTGCCCATCGAGACGATTCTCGGGTCCGCTTTGGACGAGCTTCTCGACTTCGAGACGGATTTTACGCAGATCCACATCGAGGTTCTTGAGCACGTTGGCGGCGACGCCGGACCCTTCTTTGATCAAGCCCAGCAGCACGTGTTCGGTGCCGATGTATTCGTGGTTGAAGCGTTGGGCCTCTTGATTGGCCAACTGCATCACCTTCCGGGCGCGGTCCGTGAATCGTTCATACATGAGGGAAATTCTCCGTGGCTTCTCGCGGGTCTCTGAAACCGTTCGATCCGTAAAACGACGCCCAATCCGTGGCCGAACGACCGGCGACAACTTGTGTTATCGCAATCCCTTCCGGTCTTGGCAATGGCATGTCCCTTCTTCGCGGCTCGCTCGGTTTTTGTTCAATCCCGGCAACGAGTTGCCGTCGATCGAACCGGCCTGCGAACGCGTCGAAAACAGTTCGTAAATCTCAACGCATTTCGTGCGCCGCGTCGCAATCCGCCAATACGGCGGGACACCCGCGCCCACGAGACGAAACGACCCCTAAGCGACCAGTTTCAGCAACGTCGGGGTCGCCAAATCGGCAGGCCCGGTCGTCGCGTCGTCGGTCGCTCGCAGCGCGCTCAGGCGTCTGTTCCTCGCGCGCGAGTTCCAACGCCCAACGCCCGGAGCCGGTCAGCGTTCGCACATGCCGGACGCAGTCCAACGCTTCGTCCACGTGATCGATCCGCCGGAGCAGGGCGATCCACAGGACGTGGGCTTCGACGTCGCTGGGATCCCGCTCGAGCATCTCGCGCACCAGGGCTTCGGCCTCGAACCAATTTCCGCGCAGGTATTCGGTCTGCGCTTGGGTAAAATGTCCGGTTCCGCGGCTCTTGCGGAAATATAGGCCAGATTTCGGAGATACCCGGCGTTTTGCCGCAAACCAACCAGCCAAATCGCGGCCAGCACGACCCACGCGGCTCCGCACATTCTGCCCACCAGGATTTCCGTCCAGATCCACGTCGTTACGACGCATACGTTCAATACAAACCCGAACCCGACGGCCAAAGCGACCGCTCCCGGAGCCCCGCGCCGCCACACCTCGGGCAAGCCCGGCCAGGCGGCGACGAAGTAGGTGCGGATGGGCATCGGGGGCTGAGGACGAGCGGCTGGAGGGTTGGGGATAATTGCTATTTGTTGAAATGTGACATAAACCGTTCCGCATGCGCAGTGGTTGCCGGAGGGAAGATACCGAGGGCGGCGAACCGGACAATCCGAATTAGGTGGTTCGGGCACACAAAGATGCCGGCATCTCGCGGATGCCGGCGTTCATCGATTGCGTCGCAACGCTTGCTGTTCCGGAGTAAGACGATCCAAGCCGAGTTGGTTCAGCAGTTTGCCGACCCGTTCGTGACCGGCCCGATTGTGCGAGATCAGCAGGGCGTCGCCCACGGCTTCGATTTTGGCCGTGTCGTCCCAGGCATCCGGAGTTACCGTTTTGCGTACGATTTGAGCGACCTGCTCGGCGGTCATGGTGCGTTCGAACGTTTCCTTGCGGATGCTGATCGGATCTTGACGCTTGCCGTCCTGCGCCCGGCGGTGCGTCACGGACTTCTGTGACGGCGATCGTCAGGCGTTCCGGCAGGACCAAGTGGTACGCCAAGGGAACGATTTGGTCGGGCTTCACATCGGTTCCGACCAATTTGGCCCACGGGTCGAGCGGCGGGTGCTTGCGCAGATCGTCTAAGAGGGCTTCGATTTTAAGATGCGTCGCGAACGTCGTCGTGACGATCAGCGTCGGCGGCGAGGTGATCACCGCAACGTCGCTTTCTCCGGCGCGCCGTCCGTTCGGTTCTCGGCCGGTCTCCTTCCACGAACTCGGATCGACCGTGGAACGCAGAACGTCGATCAATTCTTGGAAGGTGCGCGGGTGGCGACCTTCCGACTCGCGGGCAGCGGCACGGGCATGTTGGAAGAGCGGCGTCGCATCGATCAAATCGCCGACCGCGTAACGTTTGACGACCGTATTCGCTTCCTCGCCCGGACAGACCGAAATCACCAACGCATCGTTTGCCCAATCCCATTCGGCGTTGTAATGCGTATTGAGTTCGCGACGCAGGTGATTCAAGAACCCACCGAACGTCAACGGTGTGCGAAATTCGATTAGGTCCAATTGCGGAACGTCCCGTTTAGCGACGCAGCCGGCTTGCAGAACGATCGGGAAGTCGCACTTCGCGTTGAGTTCATCGATGATCGCGTCCAGCGACGTGTTGCGCGTTTTGAGCGTAACGCGTCGTTTTAGCGCATCGCGAAATCGAATCTCATTCGATGTTTTGTCGTCCGGCGTCCGTTTCGGAGCGGCGTCGACGAACGTTAGTTCGAATTGAGAACCGCGCGGCGTGGTTTGATCGTCGGCGGTCGTGATATTGATCGTAAGGCTCAGCACGGCCGCGAACACGCAAGACCGGAAAAGGAATCGTAGGAGCATTGAATCATGACTCGAGAAGAGCGACGACACCGGCCGAACCGTTGCAACGTCCCGTCGATTTACCAGCCATAACTGCCGAACAATTGCGGCCGATCGTAGCCGTTGCGCTTGATCCACCGCGCCAGCTTCCGTTGTTGTGCCGCCGGCAGCAACGCCAACAGCTTCCCATCCTCGATGGCGAGAAACTCGGTTCGCTCTTGATTTGGAAAAACATCGTCCAAGACGTTCGCACGCAAGAATTCGGTGAGTCTTAGGATTTCGGGTTTCGTCGTCGAACGATCAAAAACCGCCGTGGGACCGCCGAATCCGCCCAGAAATGCCGCCCGCGGACCGTCGTCGGCGAGCGGTTCTTGGAACGTCTCCGTTCCCAGTTCATATTCCGCAACGACCAAATCATCCGGCTCGGTATTTCCATAGTCTGTGCGACGCATAACGGTCGACGGCCGGATGTTTGCGTAACTCGCCCAAGAATTTGACGATCGCGCGTTGCACGTGATCGGGGGCGACGACGACCAGCGTTTCGTTGTGTTCGACGGAAGTCACATTGAACGTCCCTCCGTTGCTCGCCCAGTCGCGCGGTCGAACGCCGGTCTGTAAGGCGTTCAGAAGCGGATCGAAATTCGATCCGTACGACGACGATCGATTTCCCGATTCCAAAAGATCGCCGACGGCATAGATGCGTACGAGGTTGGTCTCGTTCAAAAACGTCGTCGGCGCGACCACCAACGCATCGTCGTGCAGTGCGATGCCGGCTTTCCAAGCTCCCAAGATGTGCTCCAACGCGGATTCGAGGGGAATCGGTTTTTGGACTGCGCAGCGAACACCGATCTTGTTGAGGCTGCAAGTCGACCGCTTGAAAATCGCCTTTGAGTAGGATCGGCAGTTCCAACGCTTCTTCCAAGCCGCGCACCACATCTTTCAGCTGCGCGTTGCGAACGTCGAACGTCACGCGCCGACCCAGTTGCAGTTTCCAGCGATCGTCGTTCCCCAACGCCGCCCAATCCGCCGCGGCTAGCGGCGGGCGATCATGGAACGTCAACTCTACCGAGCCCATGCGAGGATCGGTGACCGTCGTGTAAGGAACGATCCGCAATTCGTTGTTGCGGAATTCCAACGAACACCGCCAACGCGCCAACGAACGTTCCAATGCTTCATCCAAGCGTTCCGGCGGATCGATCGTCATCGGGTGCGCGAAGAACGGCGGGCTTTCCGGAACAATCGCATCGTCTGCGGCGATATGGACGGGAATCTCCAGCCGTAGCTCGAGTTCCTTGGCTAAGTCCTCGACCGGTCCGTCTTGAAAAGTAAACGTCACGCGACGCGAACGTTGGAGTCCCCAGCGCGTGCGTTGATCGCCGGGTTCGAGAGTCTTCAACTCGATCGGTTGCGCGTTGTGGAACTTGAAGTTCGTTAACGGACGTGCGCGCTGCGACTCCGGCAGCGCGGGTTTGGCACGGGCGATTTTCGGCGCGGCCGGCTCTTCATCGAACGGATTCGGGGCAGGTGTCTGAGAGAACGATCGTCCGATGACCAGCCCGACGACCATCAGGCCGCAGCCGGCCCAAGTCCAAGTACGCGACATCGTGCCCACCTGCGAGAAAAGCTTCCGAGCGCGTGTCGAGCGGATCGTCGTCCGCGCTTTCGATCGCATCTCACGATAATCCGGCTCCCGGTCGAGACGCAACTAAAATGCCGAAGACTCAGCCGCGGACCGTCCGTTGAAACTTATGAAAGCCGATCACAGCGCGTGTTCAGTCCGGCCATGGCCCCTGGTACAGTAGTGATCTGGGAGTTCGCTATCGTCATCTCGGTGGGAGCCGTGTCGTATGTCGTCGTATCGCGGAATGCTGGCGTTGTCGTTTTGTCTCTGCGCCGTCATCGGCTGGGCCGCCGAGCCGCCGATCGCGCGAATGTTCCCGCCCGTCGGTACGCTGCCCGCGGACGATGTCGTGAAAAAACTGGCGCAGGCGTCGAAGAGCTTGAGTCAGGTCTCAAACCGTTCGATCCGCGCGAAAAGGCCGACGCGAAGTTGGATTCGCCCGAGGCGACGCTGTTTGCCGACGTTGCGATTTTCCCGAAGGCGGTCCGTTACGCTGCTCGACTACGCCGAGTTCTATAAACCGATCGACGCCGCCGACGCCGAAAAGTTGTTGCTGACCGGCCGCGAGCGATTGAAGGAGTTGCAAAGCGGCGCGAAGGATCCGAGTTGGACCAAGCAACGCGGGTTGGTCGCGCGAGGGTATCTCTCGTCGGTCGACGGCTCGGTCCAACCGTACGGTCTCAATATTCCCGAAGACTTGGATCTGACCAAGAAACCGCCGCTCTACGTTTGGCTGCACGGGCGACAAGAGAAGACGCCCGACTTGCAGTTCGTCGCCGAGCGGATGCGCAGCAAAGGCAAATTCGCGGCCGACGATGCGATTACGGTTCACCCGTTCGGGCGTTATAACAACGCGTTCAAGTTCGCAGGCGAACGCGACGTGTTGGACCTGACGTTCCATGTCGAAAAACTCTACGGCACCGATCCGTTGCGACGCGTGTTGATGGGCTTCTCGATGGGCGGCGGCGGCAGTTGGCACTTAGGGGCGCACTACCCGCAGATTTTCTGCGCGGTTGCGCCGGGGGCGGGCTTTTCGGAATCGCGTCGTTTTCTCCGCATCAAGGACGATGCCTTGCCCGCGTGGTACGAACAAGAATTGTGGAAATGGTACGACGCGCCGGAATATACGAAGAACCTCTTCGAGCTACCTGTTATCGCTTATAGCGGCGAGAAGGATGGTCAGAAGCAAGCCGCCGACGTAATGGAGGCCGAATTCGCCAAACACGGGAAGAAACTGAACCACATCATCGGTCCCAACATGGGACACGATTACGATAAACCGTCGCTCGAAAAAATCCGCGGCGAACTCAAGGCCATCACCGCTCAACCGCCGCGCAAAGAAGCGATGGACGTCGCCGTGCTGTTCCCGCACTACGACGCGCTGTTCGGCGCGCAGGGGAAAGCTCGCGTCGCGGTCAAGGAACACGGCATCGACCCACTGTTGACGCATCCCCCGATCGACGGCGCGTTTTGCGAAGCGTTCGTTTTCGTCATGCCGAGCGGAACCTGCTCCACTCCCGAGTTGCAAACTTGGGTGGAGCGCGAATCGGCCTACCAACTCGATCGCTGGCGTCGAACGATGCGCGGAGACGTCCGCGTGGTGAAGGATAAGGATTTTGAAGCTGGCAAATGGAAAGGGTAT
Organism: Pirellulales bacterium; assembly: GCA_049840575.1. Taxonomy (GTDB): domain Bacteria; phylum Planctomycetota; class Planctomycetia; order Pirellulales; family JALHPA01; genus JANRLT01. The sequence goes on along the minus strand of JASGKV010000028.1, from coordinate 72,176 downwards.
AATGTCGTCCTATGGGGCGACATTCAATCGAACGTCGTGATCGCAGCTCTTGAGAAAAAACTGCGCGACGGCGACGCCGGTTGGGCGACCGTTCTGAAGAAAGCCGCCAAGCCGGAACTGATCCCGGTCGGCATCGGCCCCTGGCCGCCCGGCGAAGCGCGCGGCGAGCACGGCAAATACTTCGTCTTGAATTCGGGTCCGACGTTCCGCGACGAACACGATAAAAACAACGCCAATCAAATTCCCAAACTGCCCGATTGGGCCGTCCTGGACATCACGCAGCCCGGCGACGCGAAATCACCTGGCAAAGTCGTCGACGCCGGTTTCTTCGACAAGGATTGGAAGTACGTCGATCCAGCGGGGCAAAAGGCGGCGTTCGAGAAACGGAGTCGCCGAAAAGAAATAACGGGATGATGGAACGTCGCCCTTCGTTCGACGCCGCGAAGTCTTCGTTTTTTGACAACACGGTTCACTTTTCGACAACGCATCCATGCCGCGTTTCACCCTGCTTACTCTGCTGCTCTTCGCTTCGGGACTAAATGCCTCCGAACCTGAGATCAAACGCGTGTTACCGCCGTCGGGAATCGCGATACCGGACGCGGATCGAGTGGAGTTGGAGAAACAACTTGCCGATTTTGTGCGTACAGTCGCGGATTTCGACGTAAACTCGCCTTCAGGATTGCTGAATGATGCCGAGGTGTATGCCAAAGCGGTTCGTTTCGCGCTTGCGAACGGTGAGTTTTACGATCCCAAGGATGTCGCGAAAGCCAAGGCGGTCCTACAATCCGGCGGCGCACGGTTGCAATCGCTCAAATCGGGAAAAAGCCCTTGGACAATTACGCCCGGTCCGCAGGTTCTCGCTTATCGCTCGGCGATCGACGATTCGCTGCAACCGTACGGCTTGGAACTGCCGAGCGGTTTCGATCCGAAAAAGCCCTATCACTTGGTGGTGTGGCTGCGGGGCCGTAGCGACAAGGGCACCGATCTGCACTTCATCGCCGAACGCGAGAAGAAAAAGGGTGAGTTTCAATTCTCGAACGCGATCATCCTGCATCCGTTCGGGCGTCACTGTAATGCCTACAAGTTCGCCGGCGAGGTCGATGTCTTCGAAGCGATCGCCGACGTACGGAAGCGATTCAAAATCGAAGGAAAGCCCGTGTTGTTGGGCTTCTCGATGGGAGGTGCCGGTTGTTGGCACTTAGCGGCGCATTACCCCGAGTACTGGCAAGCGGCGAGTCCCGGCGCGGGATTCGTCGACGTCAAGCGTTATCAGAAGTTGACGCCCGAGAAGTTGCCCGAGTGGTACGTTCAAGAGTTATGGAAGTGGTACGACGTGCCGCCATATACGAAACAATTGACGAAACTCCCGTTGTTGAGTTACAGCGGCGAACTCGACGCGCAAAAAGCCTCGGCCGACATCATGGACGAGGAGTATGCGAAGCTCGGCGCGAAGTTGCCGCGCGTCATCGGCAAGGGAATGCCGCATAAGTACGACAAGTCATCGATCGCCGAAATCACCAAATGGGTCGAAGGCGAAATGAAACGGCCCTCCACTCCTATCCAATACGTCGGGTCGCATTACGGCGGCTACCAGCCGCGCGATCCCGACCGGGGGCCGATCGATCGCGCCTTTATGAATCGCTTCGTTTTCGTGGCCCCGACCGGTAAGTCCGACGACGCGACCGTTTCGGCATGGGTCGAAAAGGAAATGTCACATCAAATGCGTCGCTGGCGCGAGCTGTTTCGCGGCGAGATACGTGTGGTTAAGGATGTCGATCTCACGAAAGACGATTATGCGAACTCTAATCTCGTGCTGTGGGGAGACGCACAAAGTAATTCCGTGATTCGCGATATTGGAGCCAAGTTACCGATCTCTTGGACGAAAGCTGGCTTGCGGGTTGGCGAAAAATCCTTGTCGACGGGAAACGTGTTGATCGCCACCTATCCCAAGAAGAAACTCTTCGGGGATCAACATAACGGCGTCGTAGTTTTGAACTCCGGCCCGACGTTTCGCGAAGGTCATGATAAAACCAACTCCCAGCAAACGCCGAAGCTGCCCGATTGGGCGGTCATCGACGTCACGACTCCGCCGACCGACGTTGCGCCGGGGAAAATCGTGACGGCCGGGTTCTTCGACGAGAATTGGAAATTCGTCGATCCCGACGCGCAAAAAGCGGCGTGGGAAAACTCGCATCCCGCGACATCCAAGTAGCGGTGCGCACGTCGGAGCTTGAAAGAACGGTCGCCGGATCGACTCCGTTTTAACGTTCGTCCGTGATGTGATACGGTCGCTGGACGACGAACGATTGCGGCGGATCCATTTGACCCGTCAGCGGTTCGTAGCGGCCGTCGGCCGTTCGGCGCAGGTACATCAAATACGGTCGCTTCTTCGCCGGATCGAATTCCACGAACGAAGGTCCGTCGATCGTTTCGATCTCCGCGCATTGCGCGTGATAACGATAGTGCCGAACCGCGACGGTCTTCTCCGCGGAGAGTTTGCCTTTTAACGTCGCTTCGACGGCGAACTCCGTATCGACCGCGACCTGCGTCGCCGGTCGGGCGTCGTCCGCCGGCTTCGCTTCGGCGTCCAAGGTCGATTTCGCGACGCCCACGACGATCAAGTCGGCCTGTTCGACCAATTCGGCGGTCGACCAGACCTTGGCCGGTCGCGCCGACAGGGTTCGGAGGAATCCGAACGGCACGCAACACACCGCAAGCGCGATCAACGAACGCGCGGCGAACGTGCGATGGTATCCTCGAGACATAAGATTACTTTCGATAGGAGAGCGTCGGCCTCGCACTTCAATCCGCGATGCCGAGGACGAATTCGTCGGAGTTACCTCGGAGTTCGGGGGCGTACATGGCTTGGGCTTTGGCGGGGAGGGCGTGGAATGTGCCGGGGATTTCGGCGCGGAGGCGGTACGCGACCGAGTGCTTGCCGCGCACAAGGCGCGGATGAAGAACGCGGTCCGGTTGTCGCGGAACTCGACGTAGGCGCCCATCGCGTTGCCGGTGTAGCCGCTGCGGACGTCGACCGCCTCGCAGCCGGCCGCCTTGAGATCCTCGAACAGCACGTACTCGTAATCGTTTTTGCTGTCGATCTCCAACTCGACCTCCAACAACTCGCCGCTCTTCAGTTCGCCGACGTCGGCCAATTCCACGCGGTCGTATTTCTCGACCTTCTGCTCGACCGCTTGACCGCGCGATCCGGCCACGGCGATCGTCTTGTCGGCCTTGACCAGTTTGTAGAACTTGCGGTTCACCTTCACTTCGAGACCGGCCTTCGCGATGCGATCTTCGAGCGTGAAGTTGGTGACGTACGCGTTGTAGTAAAGCGGCCCCTTGCCGCTTTTCTTGAGTTCCAGCACGTGCTTGCCGCCGGTCACGTCCTTCCCTTCCAGGACGAACGTGTTGTCCATCGTGAACAGATCGGCGGCGGTGATCTTCAACTCTTTGCGTTTCTCGCCGTCCAACCAGACTTCGACGTTCAGGTCCGGTTTGTCTTCGCCGCTGGCCTTCAGGTAATCGGCCAACGCCTCGATGGCGTACGACGTGTCGCGGGTGCTGTTCCAATACGTGGCGTGCTTGCGATTGTTGAGCAGGTATTTCACCAGCTTGGGCGCCAACTCGCCTTGCGGCTCGGTCTTCGACAGCAGTTTGAGATAAAAGCTGTGCGCTTCGATCTCGCCGCCGTACCAATTCCACCACCAGTTGTTCTCGGGCAACTTGAGATAGGCCGTTTGATTCTCGTCGTCGACCACCACGAATTGCGAGATGTTCTTGAGGATCATGTCCAATTTGACTTGATCCTTCTGCGTGTGCAGCGCGAGGCCGAACAACGCCTTGGCGTAGACGGCCAACTCGACGCGGTCGCGATAGAGGTACTCGGTCATCGCGCCGTTTTTGTGATCGGCGTCGCTCAGCACGTAGTAGACCAACGCGTCGAGCGCGTCGGCGTGCGACTTGTAATGCTGGATTTTCTCCCAATCCCCCTTCTTGTCGCGAACCTGATCGCCCAGCTTCAGCAAGCGGACCTGTTCGGTCTCGTACCGCTTCAGCCATTCGATCCCTTTTTCCAGCGTGCCCGGCACGAGCGCCACGTCGTTGGCCTTGGCTAGTTGCAGACCGTGCGCGACCACCGCGGTCGTGTGCGCCGAGCTGTGCTCGCCGTAGCCGCTGAACCATCCCCAGCCGCCGTCGGCGCACTGCATCTCGGTCAGACGTTCGACGCCCGACTTGACCATCTTGGTCACTTCGGCCGTATCGAAGACCGGGTTGCGCTCGAAACGCTTCCACTGCGCGGCGCAGTTTGGCCGGATCGCCGATCTCTTGCGTTCAGGTTGGTCCGTTTGTCTTGAATCGCCTTCAGGTCGAGGCCCATCCGTTGCAGGATTTTTTGCGTGACCACGGTCGGCAGGAAGCGATTGAGCGTCTGCTCGGTGCAGCCGTACGGATAGTCGGCCAAGTACGGCAACGCGTCGACGCACGCGCCGGCCAAGGTCGGCGAGTAGCGAACCTCGATCCGCGATTGCTCGACGCGACGTTGCGCCGGGACGGCGAAGTCCAGCTTGCCGGCCGTGTCTTTCACCCGCAGCATGCCGCTGAACGAATCGGTTTTGAGCATGCCGTGGACGTAGACCGGGAATTTTTGTTCCATCGCGTCCGAATCTTCGTCGGTCCGCGCGCTCATCCGGACGAGCGCCTCGCCTTCGCGGACGACCTTCACGCGCCAGTCGACGCGTTGCTCGCCGCCGGCCGGAATTTTGATCGTCCGTTCCGCGCCGTTGCGGTTCTTGCTCCCTTCGGTCTCGAGGAGTTCGAGATTGCCCCCATCGAGATCCAGCTTCACCACCACGTCCTTGGCGGTCTTCAAGTAGTTATGCACGTTGGCCGAGAGAACCACTTCGTCCTTCTCGACGAAGAATCGCGGCGCCTGCAGTCGCACGATCACGTCCTTGGCCGTCACCACCTCGGCGTCCGCTTGACCGACCTTCGTCCCGTGTCCCATCCCCCACACCTTGATCTTCCACGCCGTCAAATTCTCCGGCATGGTCAGTTCCACTTCGGCCGTCCCGTCCTTCGACGTCGTTAACGACCCCACCCACAACGCCGTATCCGCGAACTTCGAACGCACGGCGGGCGCGACGAAATCGGCGGGCGCTTGGCCGTTTTGTGCGTCTTTGCCGTCTTGGAGGGCGGCCAGTTGTTTTTCGCCGCCTTCGGCCTTCGCGGCGTCCATGGCGAACATCGCCCGGCCATTGGCCATGCCCCCGGCGAGTCCTGCGGCTTGAGGTTTGCCCGGTGCGGCGGGCAAGGCTTCGTCGGCTTTACGACCCGCGGACTTGCCTTTCGTTTCGACCTGATCGGCGATGTAACCGAACACGCCGAGTTGCGACATCACTTGCTCGCCTTGCTTCTGCAACTGGCCGAACACTTCGCTCAAATTGTTGTAGTTCTGCGGGTGATGATGACGACGCCACTTCCAGAAAAATTCCTTGATCTCAGGGACGTTGCTTCCGCCGGAGATGTATTCGACCGATTTGTCGTAGATCGCCACGACGGTGGAACCGACGAAGTTCTCGCCCAAGTGATCGGTCAGCCGAAGTTTGACGGTCGCTTTTTGACCGGGCTTATAACTTTCCGACGACGGATCGATGGCGATATTGAGGATCCGTTTTTCCGGCGGGACGACGATCTCTTTCGTTTCGCTGTAGACCTTGGCCCCTGAGACGGTCATCGCCTCGACGAAGAAGTTCGGCATGTCGCGGGCGACGACGTCGAGTTCGACGGTGGTGCTTTTACCCTGGAGCTTGAGGATACGCGGTTCGAGATAGACGCCGTTCGTCGGACGGACGAACAGGAACACCGTCGAGTCGGCGCGTGCCGTGTTGATCAACAGTTTCACTTTCTCGCCCGGTTTATACTCGCGCAACTCGGGCAGGAGCTCGATCGCTTCAAAGCGGTAGTCGTCTCCGGCGGGGCCGGCGCCGACCACGTTAAAGATGTATCCCCCTTCGACCGTGTGCTTTTGCGCATCGGTCACTTTGTACGACAGACGGTACTGACCGCCGGCGGCGGCGACGAAATGTTGCTTGGCCGAACCTTCGGCGTTGGTATCGACGGCCCAGCGTTCGACTTGCTTCTCGGTCGGTTTTCCGGCCGCGTCGTAATCGATTTTGAACAGCGTCAATTCGCCTTTGCCTTGGACGTCTTTATCGGTCAGTGTGCGAGCTTTGAAATGCGCGACGACGTTCCGACCTTGTTGAACGAAGCCGCGATCGATCCAAGCGGTCACTTGGAACGGTTTGCGGGCGACGATCACGTTGCCCGTGCCGACGATGGTGCGGCGCGATTCTTCGACGACTTCGGCGGTGACGGAATACTTGTGATCTTGATCGCCGTGGATCGCCTTGGCGGCGGCGGTATCGATTTCGATTTTGAATGTGCCGTCGGCGGCGAGTTCGGCTTCGGCGTCGAGCACGACCTCCGGCGGGGTCTGCGGGAACGGCCGCCAGAACGGGAACGGACGTTTGCAGCCCCAATCGGCGAAGCCGGGATACCAATCGTAGTCGTAGGCGAACCAACAATAGCCGCGACCGTAGAACCAATCCCAAGGACAGATCGGATACCAACGTTCGTTGTGCGCGACGCGCGTGACTTTGTAATGAATCTTGCCTTTGGCGACCGGTGCGCCGAAATAATACTTGGCCTTCACCGAGGCGGTGATCTTCTCGCCCAACATGACCGGTTCGGTGGGCGCGTCGACCGTGACTTCGAACTCGGGCTTTTTGTATTCTTCGACACGGAAATTACCACCCCCTTTGCCGATGACGTAGAGCTGATAGACGCCCAACCCGGCGTCGACGGGCAGTTCATAATCGCCCTCGATTCCGCCGTACTCGTCGGCCTTTAAGGATTTAGCGAGTACCTTTTCGCCCTTGGGGTTATGAATTTCGACGTTGAACGTCTGACCGGCGAAGTCGGACGCGTCGGGTTGGTCGTACTTGGTTTTGCGAACCCAAAATTTGAATTGAACTTTTTGATTGGGGCGATAGACCGGCCGATCGGTGATGGCCAGCACTTTCGTCTGATCGTATTCGGCGTCGTGGCGTTGGTTGTACCAGACGTTTTGAAAACCGAGATGCGCGAAGCGGCCCTTGTCGGTCCGCGCGATCAACAGCCATTGAAAGCCGTTGGGCATGCGGTCTTCGCCGAGGATGAGCCGACCGTCGGCGTCGGTGAATTCGGCGAAATGCTTGGTTTGGATTTCCCAACGGTTGTCTTTGATATGCTTTTGTTGATACCCGAAGACCTCGACGTTGGCTTTTTCGATCGGCGCGCCGGTCGTCGCATCGGTGACGAGGTACAGAACCTTGCCGTCGAGTTGGTATTTGACGATCGCGGTATCGGCCAACCAGACGATGATGCGCGTAGTGTTGCCGTCGGCCAGTTTGGCGGAGAGGAGATACGCGCCGGATTTCTGCAACGGCGTGCTGACGGCGATGCGGCGGTCGTAGTGCTTTTCGGCCGGTTCGAGATCCAAAGTCCATTCGGCGACTTGCTCGCCGAGATACTCGGTTTGATTTTGCCAGACCAAGCGTTGACCGATGTTGTGGATGTCCGATTTCTGCCACTCCAACTGATTCGGACGCGTTTTGAGATAGGCTTTGACGTCGTCGAGCAGCTTTTCGACCTTGATCGCGTGAGCGGTGAACGTCGCCTTCTTGGCGTTGCGATAAGTAAAGTCGATCTCCGCGCCGACGCCGGCGGGTTGAACCAGATTGTTCTCGAAGCGGCCCCAGTTCCCGACGATCTGATTTAAACGCGTCTTACGATAATCGTTGTGTCCGGGACCGTATTCCTTGATCACGCGGTTCCAGATTTCGACCGCCTTGGGATATTGGCGGCGGTTTTCGTAGATGCCGGCCAACGTGTCGAGCGCGCTGTCGCCGTAGCCGGTTTTCGGCTCGTCGGCGATTTGCTTGAAGATTTTGATCCAGTTGAATTCGTCGGGCAGCGTGATCCGTTTGACTCCGGTCGCCAAACGACAAATCGTTTCGTCGTCGGTCAGCGTGTGAACCGAATACGGTCCGTCCTCGTCGGGCTTGGCGTGGTCGTCGTCCGTCTGTTTGCCGCGGCCGCGCCAGCCGTACGAGTAATCGACGGCGGTCTGTTCGCCCAATTGCGATTGCCAATACGACGCGAACTGCAAACGGACGCGGTTCAACTGCGTGGCGTTCGATTCGACCGCTTGAGTCAGTGCCCAACGCCAGCGTTCGCCGTCGTTGGCGGCTTTTTCCCACGACTTCGGTACGGCGTAGAAGAGGGGCTTCCCTTCCGCGTCGACCGCCGCGCCGCGCGGCGCGGCGCCATACCCGCCGAAGCGTCCGCGACCGTAGCCGTAGTTCGGTGTTTCATCCGGATCGGGCAGCTTCTCAAGGTCGGTGAGTAATTGAAAGTGGAAGCCGGACCCGTGCAGCGGATGATTTTGCAGAATGGACGAAAGCTGAAAGTAGAATTCGCTCTTGCTGGCCGGATGCTCGACCTTGGCGACCAGCGGCATCGCGTCTTGCATCAGTTGCAACGCGCGAACGTAATCGCGCTCGGCGACGTTGGCCCATTGGCCGCCGCCGCGATGATTGCCACGCTCGAATTTGCCCGCGACGATGTAACCGTAATGATGGCCGTTGTAATAGTCGTTCGCCACGGCGGACAACAGCCGCCAATTTTTCGGAAAGCGTTTGACGACGGCTTCGCGAAAGTCGTCCAGTTCGGGCAGGATATTCAGTCGCTGAAAGCATTGCGCACCGAATTTAAAGTCTTCGACGAGTTCCTCCGTATCGTTTTGGGGATCCTGGGTCAGGTCGCGATAGATCGCCAGAGCGTCCTTAAAGTTGCCGGCGTCAAACGCCTTCTTGACGTCCGACCGACGTTCGCCCAGCGGCTTCGGCTCGGCGGTGAGAGCGACGACGGCCAAGACCGTGCAGGTCGCAACGAGGAACGATAGGAATTTCCAAAACGATCGCATGGGCTTCGACTCCGAGTATCCGGTCGGTGTGTGCGTGATGGGCGTGGGTCGAGTGAATCGAGTCGGCGATTAATTGCGAACTTCGATGCGGCGCGGCGGTGCGTCGAGCGGATTGCTCAACCCGACGTCGCCGTCGAAAAACTTCAAGTTGATCTGATATGTACCGGGCTTGAACGTTTGCGCGTCTTTGAACGTGTAGTATTTGCTCAGTTCGAATTTGACTTCATACGGTCGATCTTTCGTCACGGTGATCGTGCTTGCGATGCTGTGTTCGCCGTGCATCCAATTTTGCGGTCGGACCACGTTCGGATCGGGTTCGATGGGGCCGCGCAGGCCCAAGGAGATACAGTCCGAAGATTTGCGGAAACGAACCGACGTCGAACGCATACGAGCGATCGTCCGTCGCCGACAACACCGCGCGACACGGAACCTCGTCGCCTGTGCGCAGCGGTTTATCCGGAACGAAGAGTTCCAGTTTCAACGCAGGCGGCAATTTGAAGTGCGCGGCCAACTGCGCCGGAGTCTCGGTCGAAACCGCCGCCGTGGACAGAACGGCATTGTCGTCTAACGCTTTGAGCAACACGATCAGCGAGGCGGAACGAATTTTCGGTTCGACGACGATCGTGACCGGCACCTGGCTCCCCCAACCTTTGACGGCGGCCAACTTTTTTATGGCGTCGTCCAACGTCCCGTCGGTCAAACGATCGTCTTTCACGTCCGAATAGATCGTGACCAGCGGTTCGGGCTGCTGTTCGCTCCTCGGATCCTTTGGGGTTTCGTAACGGACCTTAATCAAGATCGGGCGCGATTCGGCCAGCACGATGTTGGTCGAGAGTGCGATCAAAACAAGCGTGAGTCCGATCCCGCGAACCATGCGACTGACTTCCCCGTCAAAATGAAACCGCTGAATACGCCGGCCACGTCACTCGTGTCGGCGATAAATTGGACGAGACGAACTTCGAAAAAGTTCCCTACGGCGCGGAAATCGTTAAAGCTTGACCGTCTAACACGTTAAGCGTACAAGAAACCGTGCTCTCAGCGAATTCGTTCTTCGCCGTCGAACACAAAGAGCGCTGTATAAAAACGATTCGACGACACCGTATCCCACGAGGTTCTTGCCATCACCCAGTCTTTTTCGTTCTGCCGAGACCTGCTCAGCCACCGTCGCGCGGTGATCGTCTTCATCCTCCTGTGCAGTGCGACTCTCTCGTCGTCGGGCACATCCGTTTGCCGCGCCGAAGGGACCTGGGAACGTGTGCGGCGGACCGGAGAATTCGTGTGGGGCGGCGATCAAGAGGGGGGCGGGCCGTACATCGTCGCCGACGAAGACGATCCGGGTAACTTGGACAAACTCCGCGGCTTCGAAGTCGAACTGGCGGCCATGCTGGCCGAGGAGTTAGGTAAGGCGGCCGAGCCTCCGCGCACGATCAAAGCGGTGTTTCGACAGGGCGATTGGATGCTCACGCCTGAGACGCTCGGCTCGCAAATCGACGTTGCGCTGAACGGTTACGAACTGACGCCGGTGCGTCAACGCCGCTATCTTTGCTCGCGACCGTATTATGTCTACGGTTTGCAGTTGCTGGCGCAGCGACTCGCCGTTGAAGTCGTGGGACGATCTCAAAGCGTCGACCGAAACATATGCCGTCGGCGTGTTGAACGGAACCGGCGCGCAGAGTTATCTGCAGTCGGATCGCGACACCGAGGCCTGGAAGTCGCGGCTTGAACCGCAACTCTTCGACGGCACCACCCAGGCGATGGAGCAAGTCGTCAAAGGGGCGATCCCGTTGACGCTGACCGACGACTGCGCGGCGATCTATTACGCCGAACGCTATCCGGGCCTAAAGTTCGTCGGTCGGCCTGTCTCGCAGGGCTATTACGTGATGCTGGTCGAGCGCGGCCAAGACGAATGGATGGCGCGTTTGAACGACGCGCTGGGTCGAGTCATCGCCGACGGTCGATTGACCAAGTTGTATGATCGCTGGAACATGTCCGGCCAAGCTCAGACGCTGGCATTGCGCGATGTGGCGGAAATTCCCGCCGCCGTGAAACCGTCGCTCTGGGAATTGATCCGCACGAACCTGCCGATCTTGCTGCAAGCGGCGTTCGTCACGGTGATGTTGGCCTGCGTCTCGATGCCGTTGGCCATTCTGTTAGGAATCGGCGTGGCGATCGGCCGTCTCTATGGGCCGAAATGGTTGAAACCGCCGTTGGTCATGTACGTCGAGTTCCTACGCGGCACGCCGCTGCTCTTGCAGCTTTATGCGTTGTTTTACTTGCTGCCCGAACTGTTTCGGCATTACGGGATCGATTTGGAACTGCCCGCGTACGTTTTCGCGATCGTCGGCTTGGCGGTGAATTATTCGGCGTATGAGGCCGAAATCTACCGCGCCGGGCTGCAAGCGGTTCCGCGCGGACAGCTCGAAGCGGCGCTCGCTTTGGGGATGACCCGCAGGCAGGCGATTCTGCGAATCGTTTTGCCGCAAGCGTTTCGCATCGTCATTCCGCCGGTGACGAACGACTTTATCGCGTTGTTCAAAGATACCAGCGTTTGCTCGGTCATCACCGTCGTCGAATTGACGAAACGGTATTCGATCCAAGCGAACGCGACCTCCGCGTTCTTGGAACTGGCCATACTCACGTCGATTTTGTATCTGGTGATGAGCTACCCGTTGGCCTTGTTGGCGCGGTATGCGGAAAAGCACTTCGGCACGTCGCACATCGTCTGACCTGTTCGATTTCGCAGCGATTTAGGTCGGCCAACCGCACACCGTCGGTATGTCTGCTTCCACACGATTGTTTCACGTGAAACAAAACACACTTCTGTTTCACGTGAAACAATCTCGTTGGTCTCGGATCCGACTGATATTTGCAGCATTTCGAGTTTTTGCGCCATCTCCTCCAGATTCACAACCTCGATGATCGCGGTCGAAAATCTCCATAAACGTCACGGCGATTTGCACGTTCTGCGTGGTCTGACGTTAAGCGTCGCCCGGGGCGAGGTCGCGGCGATGATCGGCCCCAGCGGGGGCGGCAAAAGTACGTTTATTGCGCTGCTTGAACGGACTCGAAACGTTCGACGAAGGGAGCATCCGCATCGGCGATCACGGATTGACTCCCGGCGCACGAAGTCGGGAGTCCGAACAAACGTTGCTGAAGATTCGCCGTCGCTTGGGGATGGTCTTCCAGCAGTTCAATTTGTTTCCGCATCTTTCGGTCCTGGAAAACGTGATCGAAGCGCCGTTGCGCGTCATGGGCGAAAATCGGGATTCGGCCGTCGCTCGTGCGAAGGTCTTGCTGGCTCGCGTCGGTTTGGCGGAAAAGCACGACGCGCGTCCGGATCGGCTGTCGGGTGGTCAGCAACAACGTGTGGCGATCGCCCGTACGTTGGCGATGCGGCCCGACGCGATTTTGTTCGACGAACCGACCAGGCGCTCGATCCGCGGATGACCGGCGAAGTTTTGGCCGTGATGCGCGACTTGGCGACCGAAGGCCAAACGATGATCGTGGTCACCCACGCCATGCAATTCGCCCGACGCGCGGCGAACAGCGTCTATGTGTTTCAAAACGGCATGATCTTGGAACACGGCCCGCCCGAGCAGATCTTCGAACATCCGCGCGAACCCGACACCGCGGCGTTCGTACGCGAGGCGAGCGAAGATTGAACGCATTTAACCCAGAACGCGCGAAAACCGGAAGATAGAGAGCGTTCGCCGGGGATGATATACTCCATCGGACCGTCGTAAACCGGATAAATCATTGGGGCGACCGATGAGTACCGCGGATAAACAGGCTTTGAAATCCAAGGCTCTGCATAAAGAGCTAGGCATTCCGCCGCGAGAGCAACCTCCCACGGCGTATCGCATCTTAGGCTTATCGGATTTCGAGACCGACAAGGACGTCATCCAAGCCGCGTACTATCGGCGCGTCGATCTTTTAAAGCAGGTCAAGTCGGGCGAATTCTTCGAGATCGTCCAGGGCGAGATCCTGAACGACGTCACGCTGGCGTATAAGACGCTGACGAAGCCCGAACAACGCGCGGTTTACGACGAGGCATTGCACCCGCGCGTTGACACCAGCGCCCAACCGATCGCACAGCAACCACAATCGGTTTTGCCCGCGCTGCCTCCGACAGGGGCGCAGCTCTTTGCGCAACCGTTCGGGCAGCCGAGCGGCCCTCCGCTGAGTCAGCCCTTCGCGTTGACGCCGTTCCCGCCGCCGACGCAAGCGTTCGCGCCGGAGAACGCACCGAACGCGATCGAAGACAATCCTTTCGCGGAACTCGAATCGGCCGTCAAACCGTCGCCGGCTCAACCACCCGCGATGAAAAAGGCGATGAACCCGCTCCCCTGGGTGATCGCCGCAGGCGTCGGCCTGACGGCCATCATTTTGGTCGTCGTGATGTTGCTCCAAAGCGACGATGCCCCCGAGCAAACCGATCCGGCGAATATCGCAACGAAGCCCAACGACGACGAGCGAAACACCGTTCCTCCGACCGAGACCTCCGTTCCCAATCTCCTTGTGCCGGACACCGATCCCGCGCCGGGGCCAAGCGTTTCCGACGGAGCGGCGATCGAGGGTATGCCGTCGCAAGCGGAACTGACGAGCGGATTCGCGTCGGACCGCGCCGTCGATCTATTGAAGTTGATCGATCCCAAACGCGACGCTTTCGCCGGGACATGGGCGTTCGAAAACGGCGTTTTACAAATGCCGAAAGCGTATATCTCGAAGCTCGATATTCCCTACGTTCTGCCGAAGTCCTATGCGCTGCGAATCGTCGCGAACAAGATCAAAGGCGACGTGTTGGTGGTCGGTCTGATGGTCGACGGCAAACGCTGCACGGCGCAATTTCGTAAATCACTCGCCGGTTTGGATCTCGTAGATAAGAAAGGGTACGACAAGAACGAATCGACCTTAAAAGGCGACGCACTCGGACCGGGAAAGTACGAAGTCCGGATCTGCGTCGCGCCGGGGATCGTCACCGCGCATGCGAACGGCCGGGAAATCATCGTATGGCGGGGTGACGCCGCGCGCCTGAGTTTGGCCGACGATTGGGGCATGCCGTTTCCCGATCATCCGATGATCGGCGGACACGACACCAGTCAAGCAATCGAAACGCTACAACTGTTGCCTCTCGACGCCGCTCCGGTCGCGCCCATCGTCGAGGCCGCTTCGCCCGTTACCGAGGCGTTCGCTTCGGAGCGCGCGATCGACCTCTTGAAAATCGGACATCCCACGCGCGACTCGGTGGTCGGCAGTTGGCGTTATTCGACCGGAGCGTTATACACCGCCGATGCGCGCGGCGGCCGCATGGTGATCCCGTTCGTTCCGCCGCGCGCCTATATCTGGAAGATCGTCGGCAAGCCGTACAAAGGCCAAGATTTGGTCATGGGGTTCATCATCGACGGTCGACAAGTCACGATGAATATCGAACACAACGGCGGTGGAAAATCGTCGCTGGGAGTTCTCGATGGTAAGCAATTGTTGGAAAACGCAACGAAAATCGAAAAGGTATTGTTTCAGCCCAATACCGAATATGTGATCTATCTGACGGTCACGCCCACCAGCGTGGCGTTGCGCGTCGACGGTCAAGATGCGGTCGTCTGGAACGGGGCGGCGACCCGACTTTCGATGGGGCCGCAATTTCGCGTGCCGCGCAAAGATTGTCTGTTTCTCGGCAGTTGGCAGTCGATCCATCGCATCACGGAATCGCGTCTGTTGCCCATCGGCGTGGATGGCTCGTTGGATCCCACGCCGAGTCCGCGGACCGAACCCGTCGATCCGCGGGCCCCGCTGCCCGATCCGGTCGCGACGACGAAGGCTCGCGATGAATTTCGCGAGCTGTTCAAAGCCGATTTCGCCGCACCGCCGGCGAAACAATCCGTGTTTGCGGAAAAACTTTTTAGCTTGGCGAAAGACGAAAAGGATTCCGCCGGACGGTATATGCTGTACGGCGAGTGTCGCACGGTCGCGCTGGCCGCCGGTCAGTTGGAACTCGCGTTGAAAGCGGTGAGAGCGGTCGCGGCGGAATATCGCATCGACGAAACCGAGGCGATCTTGGCAATGCTGAAAGCGTTCCCACAAAAGCAAGCCGGCGGAACGATGACGAAGGCTCAGTGGACGCAATTGGCGAAAGCATCTTTGGAATTGGCGTCTGAACGCTTCGCACACGACGACTTCGCCGGGTGCGGGAAGTTTCTGGATTTGGTCGTCGTCGCCGCGCCGCGCGGAGCGGACGCGAACTTCGCGAAATCCATGGTTGACGCGAAAGCCGATCTCGCCGCCTATCAAGAAGCCGCCCGCGCAGCGGCCGACGCGGAGAAGGTATTGGCGACGACGCCGGACGACCCGGCGGCGAACCGAACGAGCGGTCTGTTTTTTACATTGGCGTTGGATGATCGAGAACGCGGTCTGGCGCGATTGGCCAAAGGCGACGAGGGGGACTTGCGCCGCATCGCGGGTCTCGAACTGCAACAAGCGACGACCGTGGAATCCGCACGGACGTTGGCCGATGCGTGGAGCATGTTAAAGATCGAGAATTCGGCGCTCTCCGGATTGGCCTCGAAGCGTGCGATCGTCGGCTTGCAAAGTCTAGCCGCCGACGCATCCGGCTTGACCAAACTCGCGTTGGACAAGCGTTTGAAAGAGCTGCAGGATCGTCGCAAGAACGAGTCGATGTTAATCGAAACGCTGACGGCCGCGCGTCCGAAATCAACTACGACGAGCGGCGAGTTTCTGATCGATCGTCCGATGGTCGATCTGAAACGTCCTTATGATTATCAGCTTCGCAAAGGGTTTTACCTGAACGGTCAAGAATCGCCCAACGGCATCTTCTTGCATTCCGGGCAGCCTGCGTCGTACGCGGCGTTCCAACTCAACGGGGAGTTCGCAAAGTTATCCGGAATGGTCGGGTTCGACGACCAATTGGACAAAGATCCGATCGGCCTGCACGAGTTCGTGATCTATGGCGACGGCGCGGAACTGTGGCGCTCGAAGCCGACGCAACGACGAGGACCGACCGAGACGCAGAAGTTCGACGTCGACGTTCGCAAGGTCGAGGTCCTACAAATCGCGACCGAATCCCTGGGAACCGACGTCGGTCGCGGACACGGCGTGTGGTTCGAACCGAAGTTGTCGCGTTGATGCGAAGTCGTCAAGAAGTACCACGCAATCTTCGATAAAATTCTTCGCCTGAGCGGACATCCTGGTCCGGGGACAGTTTTCGACTTGTCCTTCGTCGGTTTATGATATGTGGGACAACCCTTTTCGATTTCCCGATTGATTCTTGGTAAATCTTCGCGCGCATGTCGCACTCGTTCGCACGTTGGGCCGATCGGATTCGCGGCCTCTCCACGCGCGTTGGCGAGATCGAGCGATTCACCCGCGACTGGCCGGTCGTATCGCCGACCACGACGCAGTGGTACGGCGAACTGACGCGGAAACTCGCGCCCAAGCCTCGGCCGAGCCGTATTTGATCGTGGCCGTGTGCGGCGGGACGAACACCGGCAAGAGTGTGGTGTTGAACCACTTGGCCGGCGCCGATCAGCCGTTCACACGCCGAAGCAACCCGCACCAAACATCCGGTCTGTAGCGTTCCGCGCGGGTTCACCGCTCGACATGACCTGGCCGCCGTTTTTCCCGGCTTTCAAATCAGAGCGTGGCATTCGTTGGACGACGCGCTCGGCGACGAGGCGGAAAACCTATTGTTTTGGCGCGAAGATGATTCGGGCCATCAGCCCGCTAATTTGTTGCTGCTCGACACGCCGGACGTCGACGGCGTGTTGTCGGCCAATCATCGCCGGGCCGAAGCGACGCGTCATGCGGCCGACGTCGTCGTGGCGATCCTGACGCAGCAAAAGTACAACGACGCGGCGGTGCGTGATTTTTTCAAGGAGGCCGCCGCGGCCGATAAGACGATCGTCGTCGTCTTCAACATGGTTCATTGGCCGCGCCAGCGAGAGACCGTCGAAAAATGGTTGGAGACGTTCGTCACCGAGACCGGCGCGCATCCTTACACCACTTACGCGGTCCCCTGGGACGATCAAGCGGCCGACGCGTTGCGTCTGCCGTTTCATCCGCTCACGCCGGGCGCCGTCGATCCGCGCCGCGACTTGGCCGAATTGCGTTTCGACGAGATCAAGCTTCGCGCTCTCTCGGGCAGTTTGAAAGTCGTGCTGGACGATCGGCACGGCGTGCCGCGGTGGATGGCGGAACTCGCCCAAGCGGCCGGCGATCAACGTACGGCCTATGACGTTCTCTCGAACGATCTACGTTTGCCGATCAAGAATTTACCGACGCTCCCGAAGCATGTCTTGTGGACGCAAATCTGGAACTGGTTGGATCGTCATCGCAATCCGATCGAGCGGACAGTTAATCGTGTGATGTCGCTGCCCGGCAAATGGTTGGCCGAACGCTTCCGCGAATCGCCACAGGAGGAAGAAGCCCGATATCGCGAACGCGAATGGGACGCGTTCCGCGTAGCGCTCGAAGAGTTTTTAGAGCGACTCGATACGTTACGACGCGGCGGCAACGCGATCATTCGCGGCGCGTTGGAGCGGATCGCGCCGTTGAACGACCGTCGCCGCATCTTCGACGCGGCCGAGAAACGTTATCGGGAACTGCCGCTGTTGACGGACGAGTATCGCCGCTTCGTCGATAACGAACTAACGACCTTCGGCCAACAGTCTCCGCGTTTGTTGCGAGGAATCACGTGGACGTTGATCGGGACGGCCGTCGTGCGGCCGGCGGTGACGTTGAGCCTGGGCTATTGGGGCGCGCACGCCGTCGATATCGCCGGAGGCAACCTGTTCAACATGGCGGGCGACGTCGTCGTCGGCGCGGCGACCGCCGCCGGCGGCGAAGGCGTGATGGCCGGCGCGATGTTGCCGGTCCGCAATTTGTTGTCGCGCATTTTCGATCGATTTTACGCCGAACGGGGCCGTCTGTTGGCGGATATTCTCCATGATTTGGTCCTCGGCGATTCGATTCTAAGTCTGCGCGAACGGGCCGAGTTGCCTCAATCCGAAGCGTGGCGCGAACTCTCGCGCTTGGTCGAGGAACTGAAACTAAACTAGAGAAGCGGCTCGACGTCGCTTTGTCACTCGTACGTTTTTGACGTTCCATTCATGCTCGACGCACTCGATTTCGCCCGCTGGGACAACGCCTTGCGTCGTTGGCGCGAGTGGATCGCGCGATTGCCCGACTGGGAACCGAGCGCGACGATCCGCACGCTGTGGAATCGCGTGGAGCCGCGGATCGTCGAGTCGGGAGAAACCCTGGACCGCGTCCTCGTGGTCGGCGTGTTGGGCGGGACGGGGGCGGGCAAAAGCACGTTGGTCAACGCCCTGGTCGGCGAACGGGCCAGCGAAGCCGGCGACGTACATCGTCCGACGACCACTCGCCCGACCGTGGTGCGTCATCCGCGAATCGCCGTCGATTTTTTACCGCTCGAGGCATGGAGCGCCCAAACGGTCGTACGCGAGTTGCCGTTGCTCGAACACATGGTGTTGATCGATTGCCCCGATCCGGACACGCAAGGCGACGATGCCGGATCCAACGTCAACCGGGATCGGTTGCGCGCGATCCTGCCGCAGTGCGACGTGTTACTGTGCGTCGGCACGGCGCAGAAATATAAAACCCGCGCGGTGTTCGACGAACTGTTGAGCTTCGCGCCGGGTCGCGCGATCGTATTCGTGCAAACGCATGCCGACTTCGACGCCGATATTCGCGACGATTGGCGCAAGACGCTGATCGCGTCTGGGTTCATCGAACCGACCGTGCTGCGCGTCGACGGCGAACGTGCGCTCTCGGCCGCCGAACAACGCTTGCCGCAGCCGGACGAATTTTTGGAACTGCGCGATTGCTGGAACGCGAGCTCGACCGTCGTGGGCATGCCCGCTTACGAAGGTCGAATGGATTGGAGTTATGGTCGTGGTTCGCCGCACAAGCGGCAGCAACGATCGAGCCGATGTGGAAACATGTCGAGGAACTCGACCGCACGATCGATCGCGAAGCCGAACGCTTGACCGGCATCGCACGCGTGAAGCTGAACGACGAGCTCTCGCGGAACCGCGCGGCGTGGCGTACGCGGCTGACGCACGACGCCGCCGAGGCTTGGGGCGGAGGGCCGTTCGGGATCTTCTTACGCATCGCCGCGAACTTCTGGGGCTGGGTTCGCTGGTTGCCGCTGCTACGGATGCGCGGGGTCGGTGGATTGGTTGCCGCCGGCGCGGTCGGCGCAGGTCAGGCGGTGGCGGGAACGCTGCGCGACGACCCGACGCGGCAAAAAAACATTACCGGTGACTCGTTGGGGTGGAGCGCGGGCGAACTGGCGCAGACTTGCGCGGTGGTCGCCGGCATGGCCGAACAAGCCGGTCTTCCGCCGGCGGATCGCGACCCCGCGAACGACGCGAAATTCGACGAGGTCTTGGCTCATGCCCAACGCACGTTGGCCGACAATCTTGATGGACGCATCGCGACGCGCATCGCGCGGCAAACCCGGGTTTGGCGACAAATTCCCTACGAATTGGCGTTCTGCGCGTTGCCGGGATTGCTTTTAGCGCGGTGGGGGCACGACTTTTTCTACAAGCATCTGTGGGAAGGGGGCGCGCCGACCTCGTGGGAAGTGATTCTTCAGGGACTGCTCTGGATCGTCGTCTGGGGCTGGTTGTGCCGTGTCGTTTCGACGCGCGCGTTAATGTCCGGCTGGCGACAGGACGCTCAAGCCGCCGTAGCCGAACTCACTCCGCAGGCGTTCGCCCGACCGCTGTTCGACGATATCGGCGCAAAAATCGGCGTCGTCGCCGCATCGCGTCGCGAGTTCGAACGTCTACGTTCGGAAATCGAAACTTGGCGCAGCCGAGATCTCTACCGCCGGAACGGGTGGTCTCACGCGTATTCGACCACCTGCCGCGGCGAGTTCCGCGAACGCCGCAGGCTGAGTGTCACGCCTCGTCTTCAGGGAAACTTCGGATGATGTCGCTACGGATTCTCGACGCCGCCGCGAACCGCGCACGCGAGGGCTTACGCGTCGTCGAAGATTACGTGCGCTTCGTTCTCGACGATCGTTTCTTAACATCCGAATTGAAAACGTTGCGACACGACCTGACGGCGGCGTTGACCGGCTTGCCCGAAGAGGGGCGGTTGGCGATGCGCGACGTAGCGGGCGACATCGGCACGACGATCACGACCGAAGCGGAGCGAACCCGCTTGGACGAAGCGGCCGTCGCCCGAGCGAATTGGAAACGCTTGCAAGAAGCATTGCGCACGCTTGAGGAATTCGCGAAGCCACTTTCCATCACGATCGCCGCCGCATGCGAGGCGTTGCGGTATCGCAGTTACACATTGGAGAAGGCGGCGTTCGGTACGGTTCGGTCTCGCGAACGATTAGCCGAGCGATGGTTGTACGTATTGATCGACGGTCGTGCCGACGAAATGGAGTTCGTCCGTGCGGTGGAAGAGATCTTGCAAGCCGAGGTCGATGTCATCCAATTGCGCGACAAGCGACTAGACGACCGCACGCTGTTCGCGCCGCGGAAGATCGCTGCGTGAAACTTTGCGTAGAACGAATTCGCCCACGCTGTTCGTGATGAACGACCGCCCCGATTTGGCGGTCCTCTGCGGCGCCGACGGCGTGCATGTGGGCCAAGAGGAATTGCCGGTTCACGACGTGCGCCGTATCGTCGGCCCTGACATGCTGGTCGGCGTCTCGACGCATTCCATCGAGCAAGCCCGGAAGGCGGTGCTGGACGGGGCCGATTACCTGGGCGTGGGGCCCACATTCCCCTCGACCACCAAATCTTTCGACGCATTTCCCGGCTTGGACCTGGTCCGCGCCGTGGCGTCGGAAATCACGTTGCCCGCCTTCGCCATCGGCGGCATCACGGTCGAGAACGTCTTGGAAGTCCGCAAAGCGGGGCTGCATCGCATCGCGGTCGGCGGAGCGGTGTGGAACACTGGGCATTCCGCCGCGCCGATTCGCAGTCTATTGGAATCGCTACGGAGTTGAATGCGTAAGTCTGGTTGGATACGTTTCTCGATTCGACCCTCATTATCGTTATGACTGCGTACTGCGGGGCGATACCTCTGCCGATTAAAACCGCGTCCTATCACAAAACCGCAACATGGAGTTAAAATAAAAGGTCTAAGAGTTCGGGGGCGAACTCTCTCGAAACGTCGCAGCCCAGGTCCGGAAAACGTTTGATGAATACGGAAAGCCCCAAATCGATTCCGATCGCCGATCTCGCCAAACCCGCGGATTTACGCGATCTCTATTTAGATTTGTTGAAACAGGCCGTCTGCGCTTCGATTTACGAAGAAAGCGCTTGGCAATACGTCGAGCCGATCGATCCTCACACGAAGAAACCGTTCATTCGCAATCCACTCTCTTGGATTCGCGATCGCATCCGCGTCAAGCTTTATCGCAATCTCGCCGAACATGGTCGTTACGTCATTACGAAGAATGCTTTCGATTTATCGAAACGCGAACAAGGATTAGATTGGCCTTTTATCGGCTATTCGATGATCGGTCATCGCCGTATGGAGCATCTGCGGCAATGCATCGAGAGCGTGCTGAAAAATCAAGTTCCCGGCGACTTGATCGAAACAGGTGTTTGGCGCGGCGGCGCGATCATTTACATGCGCGGTGCGCTCAAGCGCACGGAGTCACGGATCGCGTAGTTTGGGCCGCGGACTCATACGAAGGGATGCCCGTTGCGAAATCCAAATCCGACGGTTGGGATCAAAGTCAGATCGGCTATCTCAAAGTGTCTTTGGAGGATGTGCAAAACAATATTCGTCGTTTCGGGTTGTTGGACGAACAGGTACGTTTTCTCCAGGGGTGGTTTGAAAATACGTTGCCACAGGCGCCGATCCAAAAACTGGCGATTCTGCGACTCGACGGCGACATGTACAGTTCCACGATGGATGCGTTAACCAACCTCTACCATAAAGTCTCACCGGGTGGGTTCGTCATTGTGGACGATTACGGTTCTTGGCCGGCATGCCGTGCGGCCATATCGGACTTCATGAAACAGCGGAATATCAAAGTCGAGTTAAGGCTGATCGATAGCGAAGGCGTTTATTGGCAAGTTCCGGTTTCCGATTCGACGAATCGGGACGACCGCTCCTAATAGCGAGTTCGGCCTTGTCGGCTTTCAATAGCAATACGACGTCTTCGAACGAGCCTCTTGCTCCGTGGGTGGAAATCTCCCCGGAAGAAGAAACGTTGTCCCGCGCCTCCGCGAACTGTGGGCTTATCGGGATATCATCGGTTTCCTCGCCCTCCGAGACATCAAGGTTCGCTACAAGCAAACATTCATCGGCGTCACGTGGGTTTTATTGCAACCATTGGCGACGATGTTGGTCTTTACGATTTTCTTCGGCAAAGTCGCGAAAATTCCGACCGGCGACATCCCTTATGGAATCTGGTCGTTTACCGGGTTGGTTTTCTGGTTCTTCTTCGCCGCCATGTTGGGCAACGGCGGCAATAGCCTGCTGACAAACCAGAATTTGATCAAGAAGATCTATTTTCCGCGATTGGTCGTGCCCTTGGCGACTCTGGTTACGTCGGGCGTGGATCTGTGCGTGATGCTCGGAGCGTTGGCGGCCTTGGCCGTTTACTACGGTGTGATCCCTTCGCTCGACGTGATCTACGCTCCGCTATTTCTCATGCTGCTGTTGTCGTGGGTGTTAGGGTTGAGTTTTTGGCTGTCCGCATTGAACACCAAGTATCGTGATGTGCGATTTTTAATGCCATTTGTGATTCAGTTGTTGATGTTCAGTTCGCCAGTTGTTTATCCCTATTCTTTGATACCACAATCCGTCATATGGCGGGGTTGGATTTTGCCGGCCCGCGATTTATACGGATTGAACCCGATGGTGTCTGTATTGGAAGGAATGCGTTGGAGTCTGCTCGGAGGTCCGCCTGTTCCCATGTTCGCGTTGGTGGGAGGATCGATCGTAGCTTTACTCGCGTTCATTGGTGGGACGCATTACTTTTTCAAGTTGGAAAAATCGTTTTCGGACATTCTCTAGGATTGGTGATGAACGAAACGGTCATACGCGCCGAAAAAATCGGAAAACGTTATCGCGTCGGGCGACAGCGAGCGGGCGGGCTATTGACCGAAATGTTGAGCGATGCGGTTCGTTTTCGCGGTCGTCGAACGCGTGTTGAGAAGGAAAGCGATGACGACCATTTTTGGGCTCTCAGTGACGTTTCGTTCGAAGTCAAGCAAGGCGAGATCGTAGGCATCATCGGCCGTAACGGAGCGGGCAAAAGCACGCTGCTGAAGGTTTTGTCGCGGATCACATCGCCGACAAAAGGACGCTTCGCCTATCGCGGACGCATAGCTTCGTTGCTGGAAGTCGGAACAGGTTTCCATCCGGAACTCTCGGGTCGCGAGAATATCTATCTGAACGGCGGTCTTCTGGGAATGAAGCACGCCGAAATCACTCGCAAGTTCGACGAGATCGTCGCCTTCGCCGAGGTCGAGCGTTTTATCGATACGCCTGTAAAGCACTATTCGAGCGGCATGTACGTGCGCCTAGCGTTCGCCGTCGCGGCGCATCTCGAACCCGAGAACTTGATCATCGACGAAGTACTGGCCGTCGGAGAC
Source organism: Pirellulales bacterium (assembly GCA_049840575.1). Lineage (GTDB taxonomy): Bacteria > Planctomycetota > Planctomycetia > Pirellulales > JALHPA01 > JANRLT01. Next base: position 48,536 of record JASGKV010000028.1, on the reverse strand, counting down.
GCGGCGTTTCAGAAGAAATGCTTGGGAAAGATGGACGACGTCGCGAAGCACGGCCGCACGGTGTTGTTCGTCTCGCATTCAATGCCGATGATCCAGAGACTCTGCACGCGGGCTATCGTGTTGGAGAATGGACGAGTCGTCGTAGACGGCACAACCTCCGAAGCGGTGAAAAAATATATGTCGACCGGCGAAGAATGTCCGTCGGTGAGAAATTGGAAATCACGAGACATCGCGCCCGGAAACGAGTTCGCTGCGTTGAAATCAGTGCGGATTCTCGACGAATTCGATCATTCTTCGTCCGTGATTGCGATAAATCGATCCTGCGCGATCGAAATCGAGTACTGGAAAAGCGATGCATCGAAAAACGTTTACGCCGCCTTTACGATCCGAAACGAAGACGACGTGGTTTTGTTCGGTTCCGCGGATTTTCACTATCGAGAATCGCCCGGTTCCGGTTTCGAACCTGGTGTCGTGCGAGCTCGATGCCAGATCCCCGCACATATGCTCGCCGAAGGAAAGTTCTCCGTGACCGCGGCCGTCGTGGGATACAATCCCGACATCACTCATGGGGAAGAGCGAGACGCGGTGCAGTTTCAAGTCGTCGATCAGACAGACGGTACCGGAGTACGGGGATCTTATTCAGGAGGAAATTGGCCGGGCGTCGTCCGACCTTGGCTGTCTTGGCGAATCGACCGACCGCTTGATCGCGACGTGACATAACGTGTCGACCGTTCTAAACCCTATGTCATCCTCGCCGCTGGTCACCGTGATCATGCCTACGTATCAACGCGCCGCGTTGATCGGGGAATCGATCGACAGCGTGTATGCGCAAACGTACGCGAATTTCGAATTACTGGTGATCGACGACGGGTCCACCGACGAGACCGAGTCCGTCGTACGCGGCTACGATGCGCGGACGCGATACATCAAACTCGCCGGGAACGCCGGGCCTTCGCGCGCGCGGAACGTCGGACTGGACGCGGCGCGCGGCGAGTTGATCGCCATGTTGGACAGCGACGACCTGTGGCTGCCGACCAAGACCGAAAAGCAAGTCGCCATGCTGACGGCGCGTCCGGAACTCGGCTGGGTTTACTGCGATCTGCGTTACTTCGGCTGCGATTATTCGGACAACGCCGGCAGTCGATTTCAAACGTGCCCGCCGTATCGCGGCAAGGTTTTGAAGCGGATGCTGCTGCATCAGCATCCGATGATGACGCCTACGATCATGGTCCGGAAGACCTGCTTCGCGCAAGTCGGGGTTTACGACGTCGATTTGCGTTTCTCGGAAGACGCCGATCTTTACAATCGCTTGTCGCATCGCTACGAGGTCGATTATATCGACGAGGTGCTGGTCGCCGTGCGTCGGGAAACGCGCGAACGCTTCAAAAATCCCGGCTACCAATTGGAAAACCACCTGAACGTCATGGAACGCATCATGACGTACGACGACTCGATCTATCCCGAGCTGAATCGCGCCGAACGCGAAGCCGCGTTCGTCCGTATCGCGCTGAAGGCGGCGTATCGCTATCGCAGAGAACGCGCCTGGGCCGACTGTCGTCGTATGGTCCGTCGAGGATTAAAGCACAATCGCTTGAGTTTGGCCGCGTACCGCGAACTCTTGTCCGTGATTCTCAAACACTAACTCTCGTCGCATGAACGTCGATGTGTCCGTCGTGATTCCCGCCTATCGCTCGGCTCGGTTCATCGCCGAAGCCTTACGGAGCGTCTTTGCGCAAACGTGTGCGCCGCGGGAGATCATCGTCGTGGACGATCATTCGCCCGACGAGACCTGCGCCGTGGTCGAGTCTTTGATCGCGGAGAGTCCGGTCGAATTGCGATTGATCCGTCGCGAAACGAATTCCGGCGGACCGGTCGGGCCGATGAACGCGGGCGTCGATGCGGCCCGCGGTCCGCTGATCGCCATGTTGGATCACGACGATCGCATGCTGCCGACCCGGATCGCGGCGACGCTGCCGTTGATGGCGAGCGACGCAGGCGCGGGGATCGTCTTCAATCGGTTTACGTTTTTTGACGAGAACCGCGACGAGTTCACGATGTTCGAGAGTCGTTACGATCATCTTGGGGAGACGGCTAAGGTCTTTCCCGCACGGCAGGCGTTCGACGATTTGGTCTTGCGAGGTTTTCCGTACGGCGGCGCCGGCGGCATGCTGTTTCGCAAAGAAGCGTGGCGCGCGATCGGCGGATTTCGCGAATGTTTTCGTATCGTGTGGGATTACGACTTCGGTTTGCGGACCACCTCCGCCGGTTGGAACGTCGGCTACTTGCCGGAGTCGCACTATCAACATCGTTTGCATGCGGACAATTTGGAAAGCTCGGGCGGGGGATTGAGAAATTCCCGCGAGCATTTGGATTTGTACTGGGAGCTTTCCCGACGCTCGGATCTCGACGACGCGCAGCGCGCACTTAAAAACGCTCGTCCACAAGTACGCTTTTCGATCGGCCGACTGCGCTGGTTTTGCTACGCCGTTATCCGGAAGCTGCGCGTGTCTATTGGCAAGCGCTCCGCAATCGACGTCAGACCAAACGAGCGTTGCGGGGATTGCTGCGCATTCCGTACCGCTATGCCCGCGACCGCTTGGGCTTGCCGAACAAAGGAGAAGTTGTTTCAGGGGCGACGCCTACCGCGTCATGAAGCGAACCGCACGGATCGTTCAATCGAGATTCTCGAATCGCCGGCATGCCGACATCGACTCATTCGCCGAAACAACTCATCGTCTGCGACGGCGTTCCGCAAGCGGAACGTTCGTCCGGGGAGCGACGTTTCGTGGAACTGTTGCGATCGTTTCAAGCACATGGTCCGGTGACGTTGTCGCAAGATCGACGCGATTCACGCGTTGTTCTGCGCAAACGTCTGGACGATTACGAACTGCGAAACGTCGAATTGGCCGATCCGACCGAACACCCGCGTCGTCCGCTGGCGACAAAGATGTTCGATGAAATCTTTTGCGAGACATGGAAACAGGCCGAGCCGTGGATCGGCGACGCAGGTCGATTGCAACCTTGGTCGGCGTTCGTCGTCGATTCGGTGGACGTTCACTTCGTACGCGAGGAAATGGAGCAGAGTCTCGGACTGTTGGATGCGAAACTCGTGGCGGAAAATAAACGGCGCGAACTGGCCGTATATCGCGCCGGCGATGCGATCGTGGTCGTGACCGCCGACGACCGCGCCGCGTTGTTGGAGCAGGGGATTCGCTGCCCCATCTTCGTCATTCCGAACATCGTGCCGTTCCTGCCCCGACGCGAACGACCGAGAAAACGCGAATTGTCGTTTATCGCCGGTTTCAAACATCGACCGAACGTCGACGGACTGTTGTGGTTCGTGGAAAACTGTTGGGAGCGCATCCGACTCGAAGTTCCGGACGCCGAATTGACGATCGTCGGGAGCAACGCGGGCGAAAGCGTGCTGGCGTTGGCCGAACGCCCCGGCATCACGGTCGCCGGTTTCGTGCCCAGTACCGAGCCCTATTTGGACGCGGCCGCGGTCTCGATCGCTCCATTACGCTACGGCGGCGGCTTGAAAGGGAAAGTGTGCGAGGCAATGGCCGCCGGCGTGCCGGTCGTTGGCATGCCGGCAGCGCTGCAGGGCATCCCGGCGCAAGACCGAATCTCCGTCCGAATCGCGGATGATCCGATCACGTTTTCCGCGGCGGTCGTGGAACTCTTGCGAGATTCGGTTTTCGCCGAAAAACTCGGTGCGGAAGGTCGCAAAGTCGTCGCCGAGATTTGCGGTCCGGACGTCGTGCGAAGCGCGGTTGAAGAATTAATGAGTTGGCTCGCGGCGCGCCCTGCGCCGAGTTTTGCGCAACGTTGCGCATGGCAGCTTGCACGACGGGGCTGGTTGACGATCCATGCGTGTCGGCGTTGGGCGAGGCGCGTTTACGACTCTCGTGATAAGCGGGGGAAAGCGGTTACCCCATAATGTCGTCCGATGTTACCGTCGTCGTCTCCACTTATCGGGCCGCTCGCTTCATCGAGGGGACTCTGCGGAGCATTTTCGCGCAGTCGTCGCCGCCGCGCGAGATCGTCGTGGTCGACGATCATTCGGCCGACGAAACGTGTGCCATCGTCGAACGTTTGAGCATCGAGTCACCCGTCGAACTGCGATTGATTCGCCGCGCTACGAACTCCGGCGGGCCGGTGGCTCCGATGAATCAAGGAATCGCCGCGGCGCGGGGTTCGCTGATCGCCATGTTGGATCATGACGACTTGATGACGAAGGAGCGAATCGCCTGCGCGCTGAGATCTTGGAACGGCGCGGACCGCGTCGGTTTGGTCTTCGGGCGTACGACCGCGATCGACGAAAACGGTGATCCGATTCCGCGGCGCGATGACGCCTACGCTCGACTGCCCGACCACGATCACGTTTTTCCCGCGGCGGTCGCTTTCGAGAATTTGATCAAAATCGGATTCAAATACGGCGGCGCGGGGGGCATGATGTTTACCAAAGCGATGTGGGAGGAGTTAGGCGGGTTCTCCGACGCCTACAAAATCGCTTGGGATTACGACTTCGCGTTGCGCGCTACCTCGGCCGGTTGGTCGATCGCCTACGTGCCCGAAACCGTGTATTCGCATCGGATCCATCCCGGCAATTTGGAGCACGGCGAAGGGGGAGAGCGATTGTACGAAGAAGTCGCCACGGCGTTACGCGCGGTCCGCGCCGAGCATGCTTCGGATTCGCGGATCACGGCATGGATCACCTCCGCGATCGCGAATAAGTTCGTCGTGGCCGGTCAGTGTTTTCGCAAGCAACGTCGGTATCGACTCGCCGCCGAGTATTTCGCCAGAGCATTGCGCGAGCGGCCGTCGACGCTGCGCACTTGGTCCGGATTTTGTAAAATTCCTATCGCCGCCTGCGGCGATTTGTTTCGACAGCCCGTAGCGGCCTCCGATCGTTAGTATCCTCGTTCCCGAAGCATTCATGTCCGCCGCCGACCTATTGAAACTTCCGTACCGCTTGGCGAAAAGCGCTTGGCAGTCGTTGCCGCTATCGCGCGAATCGCGGGGTCTTAAAAAATCCGCACGCCGCGCGGAACCTACAGGAACGCAACACCGAGTTGTCGCCCGTTCAAGCACGGATCGCCGCCGAATCGCGCAGCGCGGCATCTCGATCGTCGGGTTCGACGAACTGTTCGGCGCGCAGGCCGCCGAGACGCTACCCGGGTTGCGGACCGCCGTCGATGGGTTCGTGAACGGCGACTATGTGCGCGACGAAGCCGCGAACTATGTGAAAAACTTCGCGACGATGTCCGGCAAGGATTACGTCATACGGCATTATCGCAAGCAACGCGCGCGGCGCGGCGACGATCCGATTTTCGCATTGGGACTGCGCGACGAACTGCTGAATCCGGTGAACGCCTACGCCGGGATGTGGATGACCTATCGCGGTAACGACGTCTGGTATACCGTGCCGGTCAACGTCGAACGAGAACGCAAAACGTCGCAAAATTGGCATCGCGACTACGAAGACGAAAAATTGGTCAAAGTGTTTCTGTATTGCTCGGAAGTCACTCCTCGGACCGGCCCCTTCGAGTACGTGCCGTACAGTCGCCGCGGCGAAAAATATCTCCTCAATCCCGCGCTCGCCAGCGGCGTGATCAAAGACGGCTTCTATCCCGAGCCCGAGACCGTCGATGCGACGATCCCCGAAAGCGCGCGCAGCTCGTCTGCACGTGCCCGGCATATACGTTCGTGTTTTGCGACACCAGCGGGCTGCATCGCGGCGGGTTCGCCTACGACGCCGCGCGGATCGTGGCGACGTGGATGTACGTGACGCCGGCCAGTCTGTGCGAACGAGCGTTCGACATGCCGACCGATTTGCCGCGCGATTTGTCGCCGGCCGCCGAATTCAGTTTGCGGGAGCGGGCATGACGCCTTCCGCACCGCGCGTCTCGGTCATCATCCCGACGTACAACCGCGCCGAGACGCTGATCGAAGCGGTGGAAAGCGTGCTCGCGCAATCGTTCCGCGATTACGAAATCGTGGTCGCGGACGACGGCTCGACCGACGACACCGCCGCGCGTCTCGCGCCGTATCTCGATCGCCTCTGCTACGATACCGCGCCCAATCGTGGGCAATCGGCGGCGCGGAATCGCGCCGCGCGGTCGGCGCGGGGCGAGATCTTGGCGTTTCTCGATTCCGACGATCTTTGGACCCCCGACCGTTTGGCGGCGCAATTGCCGCTGTTCGACGATGCCGCGCTCGGCTGGTCGTACTGCGATATGGATTATTTCGGCGACGAGCGGTCCTCGTCACGCCCGAGCAGCTTTCACAAAACTCCTCCACATCGCGGTCGCATCCTCAAATCGTTGATCGTCGACGGTTGCCCGATGCACACGCCGACGCTGATGGTACGAAAGGAGCTGTTCTTCGCCGTCGGCGGCTACGACGAAGCGTTGCGCGTCTTCGAGGATCACGATCTCTACTATCGGTTGGCGGCCGCGTCGCCCGTCGACTACGTCGATCGGGCGTTGGTTCATTGCCGCCGCGACAACCGCCCGGCCGTGCGCGTGCCGGCCGAACGGGTCGAGCTGCGAGCGGAGATCAAGCGACGCGTCTTCGCCGCGCATCCGGACGCGCGGGCGGAGTTCGCGGTCGACGAGTTCCGCGTCGGCTATCTGAATTCGTTGCTCGACGCCGCGGCCGAGTATTGGGTCGAAGGCCGCAACGCCGACGCCGATCGCTTAATCGCCGAAGCGCGTGCAGCTCGATCCGAGTTGGCGCAAACCGAAGTTCTATGCATTGGCCGCGTGGTCGCCGCGGTTGTTCACGTGGTTGCGGGCGCGGCGGTATCGGACTTAGCCGCCGCGGCCGGTTTTTCGGCCAACGCCCCGCGGATCAGTCTTTCCATCTCTTCGTCGTCGCCGCGCAAAAAGCCTTTCCACACGCCGATGATCTTGCCGTTTTTGTCTAGGAGCAGCGTTAACGGAATCTCGCGAGATTTGACCGTCGCGAAAATTCGCTCTTCGCTCGTTTGCGGAATGTCGCGCCACGTCGGCATCTTCGTTCCTTGGTTCAGCAAGAAGTCGCGTGTCTTGCGCAGGACTTCTTCGGAATCGTCTTGATCGACGTTCAACGACACAAATTGGTAATCCTGCTCGTCGCGCAAGCGTTCGTTCAACGCGATGATGTGCGGAAACTCTTGCCGACACGGGCCGCACCAGGTCGCCCAGCAGTTGATCAACACGACTTTGCCGCGTAACGACGCGCTGGTCAACGTCGGTGGATCGCCGGTCAGCGGATCGAACTTCAGGTCCGTCAACTCGACGCCGACCGCCGGGTGACGGGACGCCGTGTTCCGCGAACTGGGCGAAATGAATTTGCCCAACGCGATCGCCAACGCGACGGCCGCGATCAGCAGCAACGCCACGGCTGGAAACGAGAGTTTGGCGGAGGGGCTTTCGGACTCGGGCATCGTCTGGTCGATTGAGGGAGGTCGGGCGAGGCTTGGTATTATACGCGGATCGTGAAATCCATGAACGTCGGAGTCGCCGGCATGTTGGAAGTCGAACAAAAGTACCGCGTGACGGACACCACGGCGATCGAAGCGCGATTGACCACGCTCGGCGTCGTGTGGCATCCGCCGATCGAACAAGTCGATCGCTACTACAACCATCCGGCTCGCGATTTCGCGGTGACCGACGAAGCGTTACGTCTGCGTCGCGTCGGACCGGATAATCGCATCACCTACAAAGGTCCCAAACTCGACGCCGCCACCAAAACCCGTCGCGAGATCGAACTGCCTCTGGCCGCAGGGATCGAACGGCCCGATCAATACGACGAATTGCTGGTCGCCCTCGGTTTTCGACCGAATCGCGAAGTCGCCAAAACCCGCCTCCCGGGCGAGTTGCGTTACGCCGGCCGCACGATCGAAATCGCGCTGGATCGGATTGCAGAGTTGGGGACGTTCGTCGAGTTGGAAACCACCGCCGACCAGGCGGAGCTGCCGGCCGCCCGGGACGCGATTTTGCGATTAGCCGCCGAACTGGGACTGGCCGATGTCGAACGCCGTAGCTATCTGGAATTGTTGCTGGAACACGAGGCTTGATCCGTTGCGAGGGTTTCGAGGTCTTTTCGCTTGAACAATTGGTTGCCGGCAGCCGTATCTTGGATTGAGATACCGCGTGCTGCGGATTTCCTTTCACGGCTTGGGTTCATAATCGCCGTTGCTTCGATTTCCGAAACAGCGCATCATAAAGACGGTTTGTCCTCTAGGTTTTCCGATTCAAGTTCGATGTTCGCACCGCGCTTTCAACGCTGGTTGGTTTGGGTGGTCGCGGCGAGCTTACTCGTCTCGACGGCCGCGGCCCCGGCGTCGATCGGCTGCGGAACGGGCTGTTGTTTGACGATCGCGCCGCACGCCGCGGCTTCCTCCGCCGGCTGTTGCGGAACGGACGCGTGCCGCTGTGCTTCGAACGCGAAGTCCGCGACCGAAGCGCCTTCCTGCTGTACGCACCACGTCGCGAAAACCGCTACGCCAAGTTGCTGCCATCGATCCACACACGTCACCGATCCGGCGGCCACGCCACTCGCACGGGCGGAAACGACCCGCTCGAATTGTTTGCCGACATGTCCGTGTGCGCAGAGCGCACCGCGCGTGCCGACCAAGTCCGAACAGCGAACCTCGGTCGAAACGGTCCGCACCGATTGGGCGCCGACGTCGTTCCCCGTGTTAGCGACGCTGCCTGCGCCGACGCCGATCGGGCAGGGCGAGGCTCTTTTTTCCACTTCGCGTCCGACCGGGCAGGCGTTGCGAATTCTCTTGTGCAGTTGGACGACCTGACGATCGCGCTTTGTCGATTTCCGCGCGCATGTGCCGCGTGTGACCTCGACCTTTCTCTCTTTGCGCATCATCCTCGGGAAACAGCGCGACGCCGTTGCGTCGTGGTTTCCGCATGTTCGCCGCGTTTCGCGTCGCGAACGGTCGTTTCATTCATGTTTTTCACAAGGAATTTCTCCATGGCTCGTCGTTATTTGTTTGCGTCGCTGGCATTCGCTTTGCTGGCTGGTGTCGGGGCGTTGTTCGCATCCGGGGGAGTGGGAAAAGCCGTCGCCGCCAAGGCGTCGTGCAAGTGTTGCGTCGCCGCCGGTTGCACGGGCGAAGGTTGCTCGTGCGTCTGCGAGACGTGCGACGACAATTGCACAAGCTGCGCCGACTGCTGCGGATATTGCCCCGCCTGTGGTCCGGTGTTGACCGCCGCGAAGGCGTCGACACCGGCTGTCGGCGATACGACTCCCGCCGTCTGCGTCAAAAGCTGCTGCGCCGCGAAGTAGTTTTGCTCGATCCTCAGCGATCGATGTCGATCATGTCCGAGAGCCGTTTCGGCGGCTCTCGGACAGATTTTCGTTTTCTTCACACATTCGGCGGGGACGTCGCACGTTCGACTATAACTGCGAACGAGCGATGCCGCTTACGTTTTTCTCGGGAGACCGATCATGACCCGTCGTGACGTTATCGGAGCGTTAGGAGTGACCGCGTTTACGTTGGGCACCTACGGAGCCGTCCGCGCACAAACGCCGGCCGCCAAGGCCGCGGATCCGCACGCGGGGCACGCGATGGGTGGGCCGATGGAGGCCTGCGCCAAAGCCTGCGCCGACTGCATGTTGGAATGTCAAAGTTGTCGCGCGCATTGCGAAGGGCTGGTCGCCGGCGGCAAAAAGGAGCATGTCGCCACGATGAAGCTCTGCGGCGATTGCGCGGAAATTTGCGGCGCGGCGGCCGGTATCGTTTCGCGCGGCGGACCGTTGTCGGCCTTGATTTGCGAAGCATGCGCGAAAGCCTGCGACGAGTGCGGCAAAGCCTGTGCCCAATTCCCGGACGACGATCACATGAAACAGTGCGCCGACGCCTGCAAAAAGTGCGCGACCGCGTGCCGCGACATGCTCAAACACGCGAGCATGAAGCATTGATTCCGTGGCCGTCCTCGGCGCGGCGCTCCGTGTGCGAGCGGCGCGTTTTTGCGAGACTTGTTACGTTCTTTCGTGTTTCGGCCTCCTTTCGTTGTGATTCGCCTTGCCGGCGAATTCCCTTTCGATCATCATCGGCGACGTTTTCTGGTTGTTTCCGTGGGGACGTTCCCCTTAGAATGCGCTCGAACCGCCTACCTCATCCTTCCTCAGGAGTTTTTCCATGCGTCTTTCCTCTTCGTTGTTGGCGTTGGCCGTGACGCTGGCGTCGGTCGTCGGCTACGCGTCGTTCTCGGTCGCCGAAGACAAAGCGGCCGAAGTCAAAATCGCCGATTGCAAATGTCCGGTCTCGGGCAAGCCGTGCGACGAAACCAAACTCGCCACGCTCGACGGCGCGAAGGTCTACTTCTGCTGCGACGGCTGCAAAGCCAAGTTCGAAAAAGACAGCGCACCGTTCACCGCCAAGGCGCATCTGCAAATGGTCCAAACCGGCCAGTTCGGGCAAAAGGCTTGCCCCTTCTCGGGCGGCAAGACCAAGGACGGAACCGAAGTCAGCATCGACGGCGTGAAGGTCGCGTTCTGCTGCAACAACTGCCAAGCCAAGGCCGAAAAAGCCGGCGAAGACGCGGTCAAGCTGGTCTTCGGCGCCGGTTTCGCCAAGGGCTTCGTCAAAAAGTAATCGCATCTCCTGTGTGATGAATTTTTCGAAACGCCCTCGGTCCGCCGAGGGCGTTTTTTCTTTTCGGCGAAACGGGATCACGGATGAACGCGGATCATCACCAATGTTTTTTTGTTCCGTGCAGATCCGTTTGATCCGCGTCATTCGTGTTCCCAGCACTCCGAACAACTACGCGACCGACTCGGGCGTCGGTAGGTCGGTGTCGACCGTGATCCGCGCGTACAACGCTTCCACGACCGGCAGCAGCACTTCGGCTTCGCGGGTTTCCAGGATCAGGGCCACTTTGTCCAACGTCGCCCGCACGCGGTTGATCGTTTGCGCCGCGACGACCGTTCCTTCGCGCGTCAACGCGCCACCGACGCCGAAACGGCCGTACAACGCGTCGAAATCGGCTTCGGTCCAACCTCGAAATAACTCGGGCCGCACCGTCACCACTTCGTCGACCAGCGGATTGGTCGCCCGATCGAACAGGCGGTGCGTCAGCACGCTCGGCTCGTAAAACAACTCGTCGGTTTCCACGTTCAGGGCCTGGGCCAGGCGTTGCAACGTCCGGCTGTGGGGCCGGGCGGTTCCTTGCAGGACGGCGCGGATCGTCCGCTCGTCCAAGTCCGAAGCCAGCACCAACTCGGCCAACGTCCACCCGTGCCGCGCCATCAGGCGGCGGAGGTTGGACGAATAATCGGGTCCGGCGGGCGACGTACCGGGCAGCATCGGACGAACTCCCGAAAAAGACCGAACGGAACATCACGCAGGAATACGGTTCAGGTGTACAGTATATCTGCGGGGGCGTCGCCGGCAAGGCGGCGGGAAGTTTTCAGTTTTCAGTTTTCAGGGTTCAGGGTGAGTAACGTTGCGAGGGGGACTCGCGGAGCCATTTGATCGGAGCGTCGGTGAACGCCCCGGTTTCGCCAACTTCACTGCGCGAGCGAAACGATCGAAACGAGCGATACGATCACACGCGCCACTAAGTTTTTTTGATTGAGTCGTCGGCGGTTCGCGCCGCATCGCCGAAACGTCCCAGCTTCACTCCGCGATCGAAACGAGCGTTGCGAGCGAAACGATCGCGACGAAATCGATCTTTTGGTTTCCACTCCGAACAACGGAGTTCCGTAACACCGCTTCGATCTTTCCTAGTTTCACTCCGCGAGCGAAACGAGCGTTACGATCACACGCGCCACAAGTTTTTTTTAATTGAGTCGTCGGCGGTTCACGCCGCGTCGCAAAAACGCCCCAGCTTCACTCCGCGATCGAAACGAGCGTTACGAACACGATCACGATTCGAATGCCTATTTCACCGAGCGGGGGACCGACGTTCCCCGCTTGGGATGTCTTGCGTGATCTACGCGGATGCCCGGCGTCGCGCAGTTTGTCGAAATTTTCGACGAGTCCACGATGATCCGGTCGCCATGCGGTCCACCGCGTAGGTGTTTTCTCGGATTTCGCGATTTTTTGCTCGCCCGCTACGATTCGCGAGTGCGATTCCGGGAATTTATTTAAGTGGCAATAGGTACACTTATAATTTCAGTCTACCAGCCCCATCGGGCAAGTCAAGGCGGCATTAAAAATGCCGGTAAATTTTAAAAAACTCACATTGGATATTATTTCGCTGGCGATAGGAACATAATTGTCACATGCAGAAAGAATTGAATCCGACCATCGAAAAGCAAATCACCTTAGATTGGCAAGGCGAGAATCTTGGCCTGGGAATCTACAAGCCTCGTCATTTGTTACGCCGCTCCGGTCCGTTGCTAGTCGGAGTGTGTCTGGATCGGAATTCCTCCGCAGACAAGTATATGCCGACGTTTCACGTCCATTGCTTGTGTGCGCCTTTTCTATGCGTATCGCTCACGTTAAGTTCACAACTACGGACGGAGCGAACGGAGGCGCCGGATTTTATCGAAGTTCGGTGGCATCATGAAAAATACAAAGAAGCTTCCGCGAGAATGCACCGCCAATGCTTATTACCATTAACCGGCGATCTCACTTTAACTCAAGTCTTGGATGCCTACCGTGCATATATGTCGACCGCAATGGGGCGACTCACGCGTATGCGACTTTACAAAGATGTGATTCTTATATCTGTCCATGTCGGTGACTTGCGACGTGCGTCGACACTCTTGGATGAAGCGATTCAATCGACAACGGACGATGCCGCTTTCAAGCATGTAGGGGGACGTTCACAATTCAGTATGGATTGTCGTAATGCGATAGACAGTCCTGAAATTACGAAACAATTCGTCCTCAGGCAGATCGATGCGTTGAAATTGAGTAAACTCCCCTTTTCACAACTACTTCCATAAAAGTGCGGAGCGCAACCCATTCCGCGCTCCGCACTCCGAATTCCGCACTTTCCACTAGAGCCGCGGGGCGGCCGGTTTCAGCGGGGGTTGGCTCGGGTCGATCCCCTTCGTTTTCACCTTCCGCATGTAGACCGCGTCGCCGCACGTGGCGTACAGCACGTCGAAGTTCGGGCCGCCGAAGCAGAGGTTGCTGCATTTGCCGTTCGGCGTCGGGATGATGCAGTTCACGCGGCCGGCCTGATCGCAAACTTGAATGCCCAACCGGGTGGCCACGTACAGACGGCCGTCGCGATCGACCTTCATCCCATCCGCGCGCTGTCGTCCGCGTCGTGTTGATGCAGGTGATAATACCGTTGCTTGTACTTCAGGCCGCCGTCGGCTTGGATCTGATAACTGTAGACCCAATGCGAGCGGCTATCGGCCACGTACAGCAACGTTTGATCCGGCGAGGTCGTCACGCCGTTGGCGAATTTTTGCGAACCTTCGTCGACCACGCGCTTCTCGCCGTTCGGATTGATGTACCAAAGTTTGTTCGGCGTTTTCGGATCGCCGCTGGGAGCGGTGACGTACGCGCCTTTGTCGGCCAGCACGGTGATGTCGTTCCCTTTGATCCCTTCGATCGTGTCGACGACCTTACCCGCCTTGTTCGAGCGCGACGATCGTTTCCTCGCCGGTGACCGCCAGCAACGTACCGTCCTTCGCCACCGCTTGGCCGTTCGATTTTTTCGAGTCGGCGACGAACTCGGTCGGTTTGCCGTCGCCGGCGATTTTGTAGGTCTTGGAATTCGGAATGTCGTTGAAGAAGACTTCGCCCTGGGCGTTCGCGATCGGACCTTCGGTGAATTTGTAGCCGTCGGCGACCAGTTTCCACTCCTCGCCCGGCAGCAGGATTTCCTGCAACGGGGGCGAACCTTTGCCGATCTTCGGCGCGGTCGTGTGATCTTTCCAGAGCCAGCGCATCGCCTCGGGGAACAGCTTCGTGGCGTGTTCGCCGTTGTGGCCGCCGGTGCCCCAGTCGTGTTTGACTTCGTAGCCCGCGAATTCGAGCGAGCGTTGCAGTTCTTGATTGGCCATCCACCAATCGCCGCCGTAGATGTTCAAGTCCTTGTCGCCGTCTTGCAAGAAGACCCGCAGCGGCTTGGGCTCGTATTTGCGAACCAGCGTGGCGTAATCGTTCGCGCCGCGCAAGCCCACGTACGTGCCGATGCCGCTGAAGACGCGGCGGAATTCGTTAGGGCGTTCCCACGCGACGGTGAACGCGCAAACCGCGCCGCTGCTGGTCCCGCCGATGCTGCGGTCGTTGCCGCTTTTGCTGAGCTTGATTTCGCGACCGTCGGTCGTCGTTTTCTTTTCGACGGCGGGCAGCAATTCTTCCAACAGGAACCGCGCGTACGCGTCGCCCAGGCCGTCGTATTCGAAGCTGCGATTGAAGCGGTCGAGCGCCTCGCCGCGCGGCGCTTTGACCTTGCCCGGCGTGACGAACACGCCGATCAGCACCGGCACGTCTTGCACGGCGATCAGGTGATCCAGCACCTCGGGCGCTTTGAACTGCACGCCGTCTTGGTTGACGTGGACGCAGGCCGGCGTCTTCCCGTCGTACTGCTTGGGAACGTAGACCGTCACGTCGCGCGTGGTGCCGGGAAAGATTTTGCTCTCGTCGAACGTGAACTTGAGCAACTCGCCCTTGGGGGGCGGCGTCTTGCGCGACGACGTGTGTCGCACACGCGACGGCGAGCCCGGCGAGCGCGAAGAGAAACGAACGAAAGGGCGAACGACGAAGCACGGCAAGCTCCTCGGAGAAACGTGTGGCGAGACGATGGGGGCGGGACGCAGGGCAGGGCGGGGGAACGACGCGATCACGGACGTCCGCACGTCGGTGACGTATCCCCCACGAACAAAAAAACTCCCGCCGCCACTCTACCAACCCGCACCGCGCGATGCGACGGTTTTTGCACCAAGTTTTGCCTGCACGCTCACTCCGCATTCCGCACTCCGAACTCCGCCCTGGAACGCGCCGATTGTGGCGCGGTCGCAAGCTTCGCGAAGGTTTCCAGGGCCCGGGTGTGACGTTCGCGTAAGACGACGAACACTGGGCTGGTCGCGGACGGATGGCTCTCTAGGATTCGCCGAACGGCTCTTTCGGAGACGATCGTGGGTTCGGGTTCGCGCTCGAACGATCGCCGTCGCGGAGGACGCCGTCGGTATCAGGGAGAGAACGATGCATCGCGACATGACTTGGACGGACAAGCTGTTGGTCGGAAAAACGCTGTTGGCCGTGCTGGCCGCTACGCTGTTGTTCACGTTGCAGGCCCTCGCGGTTCACGCCGTGACGAACGACGCGGCGGTCGCCGCGCAAGACGTGACCGCGATCGCGCACGCCGGACATTGACGGGGAGCGATCCGGACGGGCGACTTCCAGTCGTGTCGCACTAAGGGAAAGGAGTCGGCGACAACTTGCATGGGCCGCTGATGGCATGCTGGAACGGATTCACACCGATCCGCAACGGACGGACTCACATGCGTCCGTTGATGCGAAATCGAGATTCGCGGATCGATAAAAATCGGTTTGATTCGTGCGATCAGCGGCCCATCGTCTCGCCGACCATCTCCACGGGGATTCTTGCAATCGTTCGGCCGGCGGTCGATAATTCGCGCTCGTTCGATGTTCATCCACGCCCAACCCGCGGATTTCCTTACGATGCGATTTTCATTACGCGCCGCCTCGCGGCTGATGTTCGGTTTGTTGTGTGTCGCGTCGTCGTTCGCCGTGGCCGGCGAAACGCCGCTCAAGCCCGGATCGCGGGTCGCCGTGATCGGCGATTCGATCACCGAACAAAAACTCTACAGCAAGTTCATCGAAGCTTACTTGTTGGCCAGCTCGGGCGTACCCGACGTCAAGGTGTTTCAATACGGCTGGGGGGGCGAAACGGCCTCGGGGTTCGCCGCTCGGGCGACCAACGACTTGGCCGGCTTCCAACCGACGATCGCCACGTTGTGCTACGGCATGAACGACGGCGGCTATCAGCCGTATCGCGACGAGATCGGCAAGAATTATGAAAACAATATGCGCAACGTGTTAAAGAAGTTGGACGAAGCCGGCGTGAAGTCGGTCGTGATCGGTTCGCCGGGCGCGGTCGATACGTTCTTCTTCCGTCCGGGTCAGAAGCTGGGCGATCAGCCGGCGCACGTCGCGTACAACGACAACCTGGCCCACTTGCGCGACATCGACCGCAAGCTGGCCGAAGAGACGAAAAGCGGCTTCGCCGACGTGCACAAGGCGATGGCCGACGCGATGGGCCCCGCGCAGGGCGGTCGGCAAACAATACGACGTCTGCGGCCGCGACGGGTTTCATCCGGGACCGAACGGGCATCTGTTGATGGCCTACGCGTTTCTGAAAGGGTTGGATCTCGACGGCGCGATCGGCACGGTGACGATCGACGCGTCGGGCAAGGCGACCGCGACGCCGGGTCACCGCGTGGTGGGCGACGGGAAATCGAGCGTCAAGTTGGAAAGCACGCGTTGGCCGTTCTGCTTCGAAGGGGACGAAAAATCGTCCGGCGGCACGCGCAGCATCCTGCCGTTCACGCCGTTCAACAAGGATTTGAACCGCTTCGTGCTGAAGGTCGAGAACCTGTCCGCCCCGCGCGCAAGAAATCACCTGGGGAGGCGAATCGCACGAGTACACGGCCGAGCAATTGAAGGCCGGCGTCAATCTGATGGCCGATTTCAAAAGCACGCCGTTCGACGGCGCGTTCCAGAAGTTGCTCGGCGCGATCGCCAAGAAGCAGAACTTCGAGACCTACATGATCAAGTCGGTGATCACGAACTTCCGCTCGATGCCCGGCGAGTTGAAGGACGACGCCGAGATCGTCAAGGCGTACAAAACGATCGGCGACCGCTTAAACGAACGCCAAAAGGCGCTCGACGCCGAAGTCCGCACGACGCTGGTCCCGGTCGAACACACGATCGCGATCGAGGAGATCAAATAGCGAGTTTTCAGTTTTCAGGATTCGGTTTTCAGTAGGTTGAAGACAAGAAACCCCGCGCGGGAGCGCGGGGTTTTTTCGTTAAGCGAAGAACCCAATCTTTGAACCAGAGCAAAGTTGGGTGGCCGGGGACGAAGCGGTGCTCCGCGTAGCCCCCGAAACGAGCGAGGTGGGACGACGGCGTTTGGAACTCCGATCCGTGAGTTCGCCCCCGCGCGTTCCGGGGCCTGTGCTGCGCTTCGTCCCCGGCCACCCGGCGGCCACCTGGCTCGCGCGTGGTATACGGACGACATGCTTTCTTGTTATCCCTCCGCGTCCTCCGCGATCTCCTGTTCATTTCGTATTCACAGGTATGTCATTTAAATATCGTACGTTTCGGCCGAGATGATCGGGCCGGTGGTGTCGCGGACCCAATCGAGATACGCCGAGTGGCCGAGCGCGACTTCGGTCGCCAGCAGCTCGGGCGTTTCGTAGGGATGCAGTTCGCGAACGATCGCTTGCAGCGCGTCCCACTGGCTGGAACGGGTCTTGATGACCAGTTGCCACTCTTGCGCGGTCTCGATCGCGTCTTTCCAGCGATAGATGCTTTCGATCGGCCCCACGATCTGACAGCAGGCCGCGACACGGCGTTCGACCAGCGCGTGTGCCAAGCGACGCGCGACCTCGAGCGCATCGACGGTGGTCACGACTTGAAGAACATGCATCGACGTCGGACCGCTTAGTACATCGAGCTTTCGTCCGCGTCGGTCGCTTCACGCGCGGTCGCTTCGCTCAGCGGATGCGTCGGCGCGGTTTCCGATGCGGCGACCGCCGCCGGAGCGTCTTGCGGCGCCAGACGCGAGATCGACCAACTCGCCGGGGCGAAGTTGCACGTTCTGCGGGATCGTGACGCGAACCGGCAACCCGCCCAACGGACGATTGTGCTTGCGATGGTGACCGACGTCGTTCGCCCGATCGCCGGCGTCGAGCGGGCCGATCTGTTCGATTTGCGACGTGAACTCGGTGATCGTCGCGCCGCGCGTCCTGACGATCACCGGGCTGTACGGGGCCGGCGTGACGGCGACCGTGTTCTGCAGATAGCCCAGGATGTAGTCGCCCCGTTGCGGGGTCAGCCCGGCCAGTATGCCGCCGGGAACGATCGTCTGACCGACCAGCGGACCGAGTTCGGTGATATAGCCGTCGACCGGCGCGACGATCGGCACGATCGCGCCCGAGCCGTCGAGCGCTTCCAGCCGGACGAAGACTTGACCGGCGCGGATGTAGTCGTACATCTTCCAGGGCTTGTCTTCGGCGGGCAGGATGCGGCCGGCGAACGGCGCGCTGAGCGGCACGGGCGGCGCGTAGACTTCGCCCCACCCGTGGACGATGCGGAACGAGTGTCCCCACATCCAGATCGCGCCGACGGCGCAGAGTCCGAACACGACCAGCGGGATCATCCGCTGCCGCAACATCCGCCAGCGGAGCGCGGGATGCAGCGGGACGGCCGGCAACGCTGCGGAAAATTCGGCGGTCGCGCGCAGCGGGATCCATCCCTGGTGTCTCGGATTTCGCCATCTCGGATCCTTCGTTTCCTGGTCGCACTTCACGCTCTTCCCGCGGAGGTTTCTAGATTAACACGAATCCCCAATCCAATCTTCATCAAACCCGAAAAAATGTCCGGGGTTTCGCCGGCAATTCGTGGGATGCCAGCGGTTCAAACTTCGTTCTCGTCCCGGCGTTCGAACAACGTGACTTGTTCGTAACCTGGGTTGGTTTGCAGCTCGCGGACCAACTCGGCCCCGCGACTCGGGTTACGCAGCAGCAGCCGGTACGAGACGTCGACCCGTTCGCCGGCCGAGTCGCGCTGGCTGGCCATTTGCACCCGCAGGCTGTGGCGACGGAGGATCGAGCCCAGGTTGTTGAGCGAGTTCGGCGTGCTTTGCAACGACAGGACCACGTCGAACCGGTGACGGCTGCCGAACGACGTGACGCGGAGGTAGACGAAAAACAGCGCCACGCAGACGCACGCCGTGACAGCCAGCCCGAAGCGTTGCGTACCGAGCGCCATCCCCTGCAAGATCGACCAGAGGACGAACGTCGTGTCGCGGGTGTCTTTCAGGACGTTCCGAAAGCGAACGATCGCGAAGATGGCCAACAGCCCGATGGCGATCGCCATATCGCCGGTCAGGATCAGCATCGTCAGCGCGACCAACGCCGGCAGCATGGCCAACGACGCGACGAACGTCTGGCTGTAGGAGAGCCCCGTATGGGTTCCCATGTAGACCCAGCCGATGACGTGGCCCAAACAGACGGCCAACAGCATCGTCAGCAGGACGGCTTCGATCCCCAGCGGGGTCGGCCATTGGTCGGGCCGAGCGAACAGATTCCACCACTCGTTCATGCAAGATTCTCCAAAGTCACGCGCATCAGGCTGATGTCCGGATTGCTGCGAAGGTTATCGCGAAAACCCCGCAATGCCGCAATCCGTCGAAAAAATCGCCACATCTCGCGATACCGGTCTATCAACCGCGCGTCGAGCGTCGAGTTTCGGTGTCGTCAGTATTCGGTGCTCAGCACGCCGGCGGTCAGGCGGTCGTGCGAAAGGACGCAGCTCACGTATTTGGCCATTTGCCGGCGTTGCAGATTCAGTTGCAGCACCAGCTCGCGCATCCAGTTCGGAAAGCGGTCGGTGAATTTCATCTCCAGGATGGTTCCCGGAATGCGCGGTTGCAACGGGTCTTGGAAATGCTCGACCCGCAACGCCGGATCGAAACGGCCGCCGGCGACTTCGCGATCCAGCGTCACGCGGACCGATTCGTCGGCCGGCGAGACGTACGCCTCGCGACGGTAACTGACCAGCATCCCGCGATCCGCGCCCACGGCGTCGCAGAACTCGCAAAACCGCCGCAGCGTTTCGTACGACCGCGTATCGTCGTGCCACAGCATCGCGCGATCCGGCGCGTGCGTCAGTAACAGTCGCGGCACCGCGTCGCGGCGAACGGCGACGCGCTCTTTCGCCACGGCGTCGTTCACGCGGCGTTTGATTTCGCAAAAGACCGGCGTCGTGGGCGATTCGTCGTAAAAGCGAATTCGCAACTTGTACCGATTTCGTGCGCCGTCCAGCGTGGCGCGACACAACTCGTGCGCCGCGTTATCCAAATACAAACTGTGAATGTCGTACGAGTTCTGCCGCGCGGGATCGGCGTATTCGTCCGGCACTAGGTAATCCGACAACACGCGGCGGATCTCGGGTGCTTGATCTTCGTCGATCAGGTACTTGTACTCGTAGCGGTTGGCTTGAAAGCGATGCGGCGAAAACATGCGGCGACGGGCGATTCCTCGGCGGCGGGGATTCCGAACGGCCCGACCACGGGGCCAAGCTCTCCATCCTAAGTCAAACGGAAACGCCGCGCCAAATCGCCCGCTGCGCAACCCGCAAATCCGTTCAAAGGTCGCGTTTGACGGTTGCGCCGACGGCTTGCTATACCAGGGCGTCCGTTCGGCGTTTCGCCGGAGCGAATCTCGTCTCTCTTTCTCGTCGCAGGGGCCGTCACCGATGTCCGTACCGACCGCCGAAATCGTCGTTCGTCCGCCGAACTCCGAAGAGTCGATGCGTTGGAATCTGACCGCCGACGGCCTACGCTGGCAAGCGTGGGGGATGACGGCGCTGACCGTCGGGTCGTTGATCCTCGTGACCATCATGTCTTTGCGCGTCAACTCGTCGCCGAACGCGTCGTTGTGGGTGCAGTTGTCGGCGATCGTCTGCGGACTGCTGACGGCGATCGGCGTGTTTTCGTTATTGCCCGGCCACGTGTTGGCCGCCTTCGCGCCGCGACGACCGTTGTTGGTCACGCTGTCGTTGGCGGCGATGTTCGCGTTGGGGTACGCGCTGTTGGAAACCGCGCGGGTCGTGCAGTTGACGTTCGATCGTCGTCATTACGGGGGCTACAACTCGGGCCCGAACGACGTCGAGAGTCTCTTGCTCCGCGCCGCTCTCGGCGGGGTCTTGGCGTCGATGAGCTACGGCGTCCTTTCGATCGGCAATCTGATCGCGGTCGGCGCGGCGCTGGCCGAGCGGAAATTCGTTCGCCGCGGATCGTTGCTGCTGTTTTTCATGGTCCTCAGTCCATTGTTGCAGGCGTTGGTCGCGGTGGCCGTCGATCTTTCGGCGCCGCTGGGCAAGCCGAATTCGCCGTTGATCACCGCCGGCGTCATGTTGCTGCTGAACACGGCGCTGCTGGTGTTTTATCTGTACACGATCGTGCCGCTGATCGGCGCGGTACGCATCGCATATCCGCTAGGCGACGCGGCGTCGCAGCCGCCTGCCGCCGGAGCGCCGCCCAAACCGCCGGTTCCGGAAAAATTGTCGAATCCGTTCGTCGATTGACGGGACTTGCGCCGAATGGCGTTCACGTTCTCATTTTTCGTTCCCTTGTAGTCATCGCGTAACGGTCGCTTCGTCCTCGGCCACTCGACCTGATGCACGATTGGTTTTTGCTGCTGCCGTTACTCAGCAGCGTGGTGTATGTCGTCGGCGCGATGGCGTTGAAGCTCGGCGCGCGCTATCGCGTGAATTTCTGGTACGCCACGTATCTCACCAACATGGCGTTCGCCGTCTGTGCGTTGCCGCTGTGGTGGGGGACGTCGCCCGACCCGTTGGATTGGTCGCTCGTCTGGCAACCGTTGACCACCGGGCTGTGCGGTATGGCGGGGCAAGTCTTGACGATCGTCGCGTTGCAGCGCGGCGACGTTTCGATCGCCACGCCGGTCCTGGGGTTGAAGGTGTTGTTCGTTGCGCTCTTCACCACGTTGCTCAGTGGGTCGGTCTTGGGGCCGACGTTGTGGGGGGCCGCGTTGCTCAGTTCGTTGGGAATCGCATTGCTGCAGTTTCGCACCGGCGTGCATCATCACCACGTGTTGCGCACGATCGCGCACTCCGGCGCGTCGGCCGTCTGTTACGCGCTGCACGACGCGCTCGTCTTTCTTTGGAAACCGAACTGGAACGACTGGTTCCTGCCGATCACCTACACGTGGTTGGCCGTGTGCTCGGGCGCGATGTGGTTCCGCGCGTCGCGGGTCACGCCGGCCGTCCCGCGCGAAGCTCGCGGACCGATCCGCCTGGGAGCGTTTTTGATCGGTGCGCAAGGCTTGTTGTTGATCTTCACGATCGCCGCGTTCGGCGAACCGACTCGCGTCAATTTGGTTTACAACGCCCGGGGGATGTGGAGCGTGCTGGCCGTGTGGGCGATCGGTCACTGGTTCGACAACGACGAACGCGGCCTCGACCGCGCGACGTTGTTGCGTCGCCTGTGCGGCGCGTTGCTGATGCTGGCCGCGATCGGATTGGCGGTAAGCGGCTAGCGAACGGGTTTCAGGTTTCAGGTTTCAGGGGGCAGTCAACGAGCAAAGCCGCGAGTGGGACTCGCGGACGAGCGCAGCGAGCCGAACACCGCGGGTAACGCCGTGAAGCAGGATCGAAAATCGTCCGTGACCTGCGAGTTCATCGTTCGTCGAAACCCGCCGGCCGACATTGCCCGGCTTGCACTTGGGCTTTCGCGCGTGCGAGCAGCGCGTCCAACTTGCCGGGCGACTTCGCGAACGCGTCCTCCCAGCGCCGCTCGTCCTCGAGTTCTTCGAGAATCAACGCGGCGATGGCGTCCTGTTGTTCGTCCGGAAGATCGCGAACCTTCGCGACGGCTTGATCGAGTAATTGCGACATGCGAATCGTGTCGGAGGAGGGAGTGAAAACGACGCGGGAACGCTCTCGCCTGTTCAGTTTAATCGCAGCCGCCCGAACCAGGAAATCCCGAGCAAGGGTTTTAAAGCTCTCGAGTTGTTTGCACCGCTGGATCGCTCATTACCGTTCCCGAATTGTCCGACAATGTTTCACGTGAAACAAAGTCCGCGTTCCGCCCGCCGCCGTCTTACCCAGCTTCACTGCGCGAGCGAAACGAGCGTTACGATCGCACGCGCCGCGCGGTTTTCGTTTTTTTCTGAATGCTCGGGAGACTTGCGTCCCCCGCTCGGTGTCGGTTTCTTCGACAAGTGAGCGTTACGAGCGTTGCGATCACGACGTTCGCGCGAAAAATGGTATTTTTACGAGCGGACGTTTGTTCACACAATCGTTTTGGCGGGCATACGACCTGCCGACATGATCTCTTCGTCGCTCGGCCTCCGGTTTATTCGGCGTTGCGCGAAATTTTTTCGCGAATGTCGCCACGATTACCCGGTGTGGTCGATTCCACGAGCGTTACGAGCGAACCGCGCGTTCCGATCACAATTCTCGAGTAATTGTCGAATGTGGAATACGTTTGCGAAGCCCGCCGACACGTCGCGGTCGCCCCATGTTCGCCGAACATCGTGGCTTTCCTGTTTTTACTCGAATACGCCCAGTGGTTTACGTGTTTTTTTGAGAGTCTTTCGAAGAATCTCGCTCCAATGCGCCAAATATGTTATGTGGCATTATGTATACCATTCTAAGGCGCCGAAGTCAAGAGGTTCGGCATCGAAGTTTCGGAGGAATCGACCGAATCCAGGCACGTCACGCTAAAAAAATCATTTTCCCGTGATTTCCAAACGGGGCAGATTCTCCGTGTAGCGGCGTGTTCCCAGGATACGATTCAGCGTTTCGCCGGCGGCGTGGCAGACGCGTTCTTTCGTGTCGCGCTCGATGATGGTCATGTCTTTCAGCAACTCCTGCAAACGGGGCACGCCCTTCTCCGACTTCGTCGGCAGCCGCGCCAGGCCCTTGGCCGCTTCGCCGCGGACGAAGGGACTGTCGTCGTCGAGCATCTCCAGCAACAACGGTTCCGCCTCGTCCCCCAGGTAGCCCAGATACCGGCCGTAACGCTGCCGCATCCGTTTGTCCGTTTTTACGGCCGCGAGCAATTCTTGCTTGTAAGGGAGTTCGCCCGAGCGTTCGGCGGGCGTAAACAACCGATACGCGATGAAGTCGCGGACCTTCTCGTTGCGGTGCGCGATCAGTTTGGGCGTGAGGTCGGCCGGCGGCTCTTCGAGTAACACCAACGCCTGGGCCGCGACGTATTGCACGTTCGGGGAATTGTCGTCCAGCAGTTCGACGAACCGCGGTTGCAGCGCTTTGGGCGTGGGCGCCGTTTCAAAATCCACGTAACGACGATCGAACGCCTGGAGCGCGCTTGCGCGGACGTCGGGGTCGATCGCGCTCAGCAAATCCGCGAGCGCGGCGACGCCCGCCTCGCCCGAGGTGCGCAGCGCGTCGGCGGCGGCGTTGCGGACGTTCCGTTCGGCGTCTTGCTTGACCAGCTTGATCAAGCCGGGGAGCGCCGGCTCGGCCGTTTTGCCCTGGTACTGGAACCAGGTCGCCGCGGCGTAGCGGACCATCGTATCTTTGTCCGCGAGTCGATCGACCAGCCGCCGGACCACGACGGGGTCGGATTTGAGATCGCGCGTCAGCGATTGAATCGCGGACCGGCGGACCTTGGGGTCCGCATCGTCGATCAGCGGCAGCAACGTCGGCGTGATCTCGTGCGCATCCAGGCTTTGCCGTTGGCTTTGTCTTGCCTCGCCCACATGGCCAAGACCCCCAGGGCGTTGACCGCGCGTTTGCGTTGCTCGTTCGGCAAGTCGACGTCCGTCTCCGCGCGCACTGCGCGACGTCCTTGTCGAGATACTTCAACTCCGCCGCCGGCGGCAAAACACAGAGCAACCCCAGCCAAACGAACGCCGTCATGGCATGCTCCTGAAACGAGACGTTGGTCGACGGGTTCAGTTTATCACGAGCGGGGGCGTTTGGACCGCCAAGTGCTGATTGAATTTATGCCATTGTTGCGCTTCGTATTGAAGATACAACATCGGTTCGCCCTGTAGTCTTGCCATCTCAAGTTTCGCGACCGTGTCGCGCATGACGTGCTCAAGCTGCGATGCGTTGAGCGATCGCTGCGATTCGTTTTGGGATCCAAAGACGCCTAACCGAGTCCCCACCAACAGAAACCACGGCTGACCGTCCGTCAGTCTGCCGAAATGGGCTTGGAGGTTCGTTCGCTTGGCCGCGACCACGCGCGCGTCGGTCTTTTCTTCGACCGCGTCCAGCTCCGCATCGGTCAAGATATATCGAACGCCATAGAAGGCAATGAACGCGTCGGCACCCAAGCTCGTCTCCTCCGTTAATAACAGACAACTTTCAAAGTTCGGTGGGGCCGATCCGCAATAGGATCATAAGGCTTGTTACGCTCGACTGAAACTTTGCAGTGCTCGGTTATTCGGCGGCGAGCGATTGCAGGCTACGAAGCAAGTCGGAATACCGATCACCATACTCGCGGGCCAGAAACTCTCGCAAGCGTGTCGATTGCTCCGCTCGAAGCGAGTTGATCGACCACCAGTCACTGATGTGAAGCTAGGTCGACTGAACATAACCGTGGTCGAGGAACACGAACCAGCCCGTCTCGGTTTCATACGACTCGGCCGGCAGACCGCATGCCGTTAACTCGGCGAGATGCTCGCGCACCCAACCCGGCCAGCCCTCGTGCTGTGAAGTTCGCCGAAACGACATGGTACAAAGACGAAAATTTTCCAAGTATGTTACGCCGGGTGTCGGATGCGTACGTGTCTTCGCGTGATCGCGACTTCCCGGTTGAGTTGTATCGAATCGCGCAACCCTGCGCGTGCCGGAGGCTCCCGTTGTCGACCGCCGGTCACCCGCAGCATTGTTTCGTAAAGCCGCACGTCCGCCGCGGAGTCGATATGTTTCAGCGATGGTTACGCATCGCTCTCAGCGTACTTGATCAAACGATGGCATGCATCCAGATCGCTACCGCTCCATCCCGAAAGAACTTCGTTGACGATAAACACTTCGAGGAAATAACGGCACTGATTGTGTAAAGCGATTGGTGGGATCGAACCATCGACGGATTCGGCCGCGACGATGGCAAGCGAAGACGGCGACCAGGGTTCGGCGGCATAGATCGTCAGACCTGGATCAAAGTCTGACCGGTGCGTCGTTAATTCGAGGAGCGTTCTGCAATTCATGACGCTATCAATCCCCGGGCGAGGAAGTCGCCTAGTGACGCGGCCACGACGTGGATGCCATCGAAATTGTGATCCTCGACGACGATTTCGCCGCTGCAATGGATACCGAATGGATTCCCGGCACCATCCCAGCCGATCACGAATACGTCCGTCATCGTCCACCCGCCGGGACATAACTCGGCATGGAACTTACGATGCGTCATCGTTAACTCCGTGATGCCGTCGATCCACTCTGATCCGCAAACACCACCGCCGCACTCGCTCAGAAACCAACGCATTTCATTGGGAATCGGACCGAATTCCCGCTCGAAGGTCAGCAGTTGAGTTGCGGTCGCAGGAGCGTAGCGGCAATCCTCCGGCAGCGCTGCAAATGCCTTTCGAACTGCATTGCGAAGTCGCTCGTCCATTGCAATACCTCAAGCTGCCTAACGAACCGGCGATCAATGGTACCCACTGCGTTGAAAAGTTCCTCACACTCTACCGTTGTGCCGACCCCTTACTTTAAGAACATCGTGATTGCTCCCGATCGCCCGCGCAACCCATCTCACGACGATGCATCGTCCTCGGGTTTTTGTGGCAACGAAAGTTCCTCCGTCACGCGTAGGCGGTGGACGACCAATTCGTCGATTTCGAGACGTCGGATGCTGACGCGTTTGGCCATCAGCCGACCCACGGCCAGAGCGCCGATCGCCACCGCCCCGACCGCGAAGGCGCCGACGCCACCGACCCCACGGCCGCGGCGCCGACCGCCATCGCCCCGACCGCCCGCGCGGCCTCTTTTGCGATCGAGCGATTGGGTTGAGGCAAGGGAGTTCGGTCTCGATAAAACGTCATGGGGCGGGTGGGGTTCGAGGCAAAGGGACCGTTCGTTCCGGGCATCGTCCCTTGGGGGATTCAAAAAAATCAGGCACCGTTTCATTCTCCCAGCCGCAACCCGGCGACGATGTCATCTGAGAAAGCTACTGTGCGGCAGTGTCTGTGACATCTCCTGGTTCAGCGTCCGAGACCGTTCCCGGATCCGTACCGCTTGGGGTTGGGACGGTCGCATCTACTTCGTAAACCTCCCTATACCCATAGACCAGGATCGCCACCGACGGGGCGATGAATAAGGGCAGGCACCAAAGCCCGTCGATCGCAGTGCCGGCCAGGAACACGAGTGGGGCTGCGAAGGTTAATTGCGGAAGCGACGGTTCGAGTTTACCGGCCCAGTACGCGATCGTGAGTGGGAGGCAGACGACCCAGTGCAGCGCGCCGGTTAAGAGAATCGCGCCGAGTTGGTTGTATCCGTAATGGTCCTGCCAACTCTTGGGGAAAAGAAACAGCGCCCAGAGCCACGACAGCGTAACGACACAGGCCGCGATGGCAAGCGTCATACGAGTTTGTACATGGGGGGAGCGTGTGTCAGACATGATCCAATGCCCCTGCCGCCGAATGGATGAACGTTCAATGGCTGACACCCCGTCAACCGACTTTCACTTTAACATGACGCTCGAAGGCGGGATGGCGCTGAGAAATCCTGGGATTGGTTTCTGGTTACGCCGCAAGCGTGCCACTGGCTCCGCCAGTGCGTGTTTCGAACCATGCAGGATTTCGTCGAAGGCATGCCCGTCATAGCTTGTAGTCGTTCCAACACTCACTCGACGAGATGCAAGGTCGGGGAGCAAGTTTTCCCATCGCAAACCGTTTCGGCATTTCAAAATTTCCACTGGCAAAGCCAGTGGCACCCGGCGTAACCTGGGATGCCGAACTCCAGTTAGTTGACCGTCTCATACTCTGAGTTTTCTTGTTATAGGCAGTCACAACTGATATTTATCTACACCAATCGCAAGAAAAGTTCATGCAAGACTAACTTGCATCATCTTTTTCCGGTGTGCTACTAGTTAAGCTCTTGGAATAAGGATGTAGTACGGAAGATTGCATTTTATCACCCAATATAGCACCTATCACAGCGCCGAAAACAGTTATGAGAACCAATACAGAGACTCCGATTGGAAAAGCAGCATCACCTAGGGAACTCACAGGTGGACTTGGTGGCGGCTCTCTGAAAACATAATCACCAATACCAACTATTAGTAGTCCAAGTAAGAATCCTGCAATAGCTCCAATACCGTTTCCAATGATACATCCCCATGGAAAAAAACTTTGTTGATTCCCAGGTGGCATTCTTTGCGAACGATGACCTGCTAGTGCACCGCAAATACAAAAAATGGCTGCGCCGCCAACGGAGCAAAGGAAGATTAGAAATAATCCTCCAAAGCCCTCAACGCGAAGTGGACCTGAAGCCAACCACCAACCGATAGAGCCCCCAAGGCCTAATCCCAAAATGAAACCGAGGCTACTTGTAATTGCTCGCATTTTCGTTGCCCTTCCTTGAATGATGTAAGAAAGCAACACAACCTACCTTAGTTGTCTTAAGCGTGCTCACTATAACACAATAGAATTTGCCCCATGATTTCAAGTAAACCTAGAGTTGGACAAGCCTTCTGTCAAAGTTGGCGATTATACAGAAACCAGCGTTTCTCACTCACGGTACTTTCATCGTTCTAAATAGTCGGCGAGATGGAAGGTCGAGGAGCGAGTCTCCTCATCGCAAATCAATTCGCCATTTCTAAATTCCCACTGGCAAAGCCAGTGGCACCCACCGAAAAAAGGAACCGATCAGGCTGGAAGCCTATCCTGCCTACACCGCCGCTTCGCCGTTCGTTTTCGGTTCGGCCGCTTGGGCGAAGGGCGTCGTGCCGCCGGGTTCGGTCATTTTTAGGATCGTCTCCGGCAGTTCGACGCCGCCGACGTCTTTCATCACTTGCATCATCGGGGGTAGCGAGCGGGCCATGTTTTGCAGGAAGTTGGTCGTGGCGCTTTGACCGTCCTTGCCGCCCCCTTCCCAGACGATGACCTTGTCGAACTTGATGTTGCTGATCGCCTTGGCGCTCGAGTCGACCAGGTTGTCGAAGTGTTCGAGAAACAGCATCTTGAACGCCTGTTCGGCGCCGCCGCACGCTTGGATGATCCGTTGCAGACCTTCGCCCTTCTTGGCCAGGATTTCGTACTGCCCGCGGGCTTCGGCTTCGAGCTTAGCGAAGATCGCCTTGGCTTCGCCTTCGGCTTCGATGCGGCGACGTTCGGCCGCCGCTTCGGCTTCGACGATCATGCGGGCTTTGTCGGCCTTGGCCGGGGCTTCGACCTCGGCGCGGCGTTCCGCTTCGACGCGTTCGGCGTCGGCGAGCGCGGCTTTGGCCATGGCGCGGTTTTGCAGTTCCTGCACCGCCGCTTCGGCCTCGCGTTTCTTGGATTCGCCCAGGCGGTAGGCCTCGGCCTTTTTGACCATCAGGTCGGCTTGCGACGTGGCGATGCTGGCCTGGGCGGTGTTTTCGCCGTCGATCGCCTTGGCGTTGGCCGTGGCGATTTGCACGCGCATCTCTTGCTCGGCCAGCTTGACGGCCGCTTCGCGTTCGAACGCGGCTTGTTGCTCGGCGATTTTTTGTTGCTTGTCGAGCGCGGCGACGCGGACGGCTTGTTCTTGCGCGGCTTCGCGCATGCCGATCTCGCGCAGCTTGTTGGCCGCGGCGACTTGGATGATTTTATCGCGTTCGGCTTCGGCCACGCGGCTTTCGCCGAAGCGTTCTTGTTCGGCCACGTCGCCGCGGGCTTGTTGAATCGCGGTGCTGGCCGCCTTTTGGCCGATGGCGTCGATGTAGCCGCTCTCGTCGGTGATGTCGGTGATGTTGACGTTGATCAGAATCAGCCCGACTTTTTTCAACTCGGGTTCGAGCGAACTGGCGATGTGGGCTTGAAACGTTTCGCGGTCGCGGTTGATGTCTTCGATCTTCATCGATGCGATGACTTGGCGCAACTGACCGAAGATGATTTCCTCGGCCTGCTTCTTCACTTGCTGAATGTTCAGGCCCAGCAAACGGATGGCGGCGTTGGCCATCACTTCGGGCGTGGTACCGATGGCCACGGTGAAGACGCTGGGGACGTTGACGCGAATATTTTCGATCGAAAGCGCACCGCGGAGCGGGACTTCGATTTGGATCGGTTCCAAGCTGAGATACGCGTAGTCTTGGATCAGCGGCCAAACGAACGACGCGCCGCCGTGCACGGTCTTGGCCACGTTGCTGCCGCCGGTCTTGCCGTAGATGACCAACACGCGGTTGCTGGGGCAGCGTTTGTAACGCGACGACAGCAACATCACGAAGCTGAGGAACATGATCGCGACCAGGACCACGCCCAGGATGACCCAGAAGCTGGAGTTGTTGACCAGTTGGGCGAAGAAAAGTTGCGTCATCGCAAGCCCCGTCGAATCGAAGGTGAATCGTGGAAAAATCGAATCGCCGCGCGGCGGCGAACGTCCTCACAGCGTAGTTGCGGCTTCGCGCAATCACAACCGTCGCGCGCACCGCGCAACAACGCTAGGTCGTAGTTCGAGCATGTCAAACCGCGGCGGCGACTTCCACGCGATCGGGGCCCAGCACGCGGGTGACGACGATCGGCGTGCCGCCGGCCAGCGGTTGGTCGCCGGCGGTGGCCGCTTCGAGTTCGACACTGCGATTTTGCAGCGTCAGCGTCACCTTGCCATAGCCGTTCCCCACGGCCGGAATCCGCAGATACACGGTCCCCGGTTGACCGACGGCGTGTTGGATCCGCACGGTCCCGTCGGCTCGCAGACGCGAGATGCCGCGCAGGATCAGTTGCACCACATAAACAGCCGCCGCGCCGACGGCGATCGCGACCAGCAGCGTACGCGTGTCGGGCCAATCGGCGGTCGTGCCGGCCATCCCGGCCAGCCCGAAGAAGGCCACGAACGTGACCAACGTGCGGAAGGTCAACACGCCGAAAATCCACGACGTGCCGTGATCGGCGTCGTGATGGTCCGTGTCGTGCAGGTCCGTCGAATCCGACGTATCGCCCGTGTGGCCGCCGTGACCGAGATGGCCGGCGTCGAAATCGCCGCCGCCGCCGTGCGCCAGGTCGTGATCCCCCATGCCGAACAGCGTGAGAAAGAACTGACAGACGGTGATCGTGCCGCCGACGATCGCACAGACGAAAAAAAGGGTGGCCATAACGGTTTTGCCCAGTGTGTGTCGCGGCAAAGCGTGTGTCGCGGCGATGCGTCGGGGGACGTTCGCCGTACGGTGTCGTATTCGCGGTTCGCGGGCGAATCTTGGATCGGCCGGCGAACGCTAAGACGCGCATCCTACGCGGTGGTTCGCCGAAAGTTCGATTCGGCCCGGGGTTTGCTGCCCGCATTGTAGAATTTTCGCCGCCGTACGGCGAATGTCTTTCCGGATGGAGACGTGCTAGGCTAACGGCTGTTCGAACAACTCTCGCCCGAGAGACGTTTCGAGCATTCCCCCATACGCACGATGTTCGTTCGATCTTCAGGAGTGACTACTCATGTCGTTGAATCGTCGAGACGCATTGAAACAAACGTTGCAAGCCTCGGTCGCCGGGTTGGCCGCCGCCTCGTTCGGCGGATCGCTGTTCGCGCAGACCACTACGGCCAAGCAACCCTCCAAGGCGACGACCGCCGCCGCCCCGGCGGCCGCCGCTCCGGCCGGACCGGTCGGCACGCAGGTTTATCCGTTCGCGTTGCCCGCGTTGGGTTACGAGTTTGCCGCGTTGGCGCCGACGATCGACGCCAAGACGATGGAAATCCATCACGACAAGCATCATCAGACGTACATCACGAATCTGAACAACGCGCTGAAGGAACACACCGCGTTGCAATCGTGGACGCTGAATCAACTGCTGGCCAAAATCAAAGACGTGCCGGAAGCGATTCGCAAGACGGTGCAAAACAACGCCGGCGGTCACGCCAATCACGGGATGTTTTGGACGATTCTGAGCAACAA
This sequence comes from Pirellulales bacterium, assembly GCA_049840575.1. Lineage (GTDB taxonomy): Bacteria > Planctomycetota > Planctomycetia > Pirellulales > JALHPA01 > JANRLT01. The sequence goes on along the minus strand of JASGKV010000028.1, from coordinate 16,806 downwards.
GCCCGGCACGGCCGACGGCCCGTTGGCCAAGGCGATCGCCGCCGAGTGGGAGAGCGTCGAGAAATTTCAAACCGGATTCAACGAGGCCGGAGCTAAGTTGTTCGGCAGCGGGTGGGTGATCCTGGCATCCGACAAGAGCGGCAAGCTGAGCTTGAAGAGCCAACCGAACCAAGACAGCGTGATCATGGACGGTCTGACGCCGGTCATCGGCAACGACGTCTGGGAACACGCCTATTATCTGACGTACCAAAACAAGCGGGCCGACTACCTGAAGGAATGGTGGAAGGTGCTGTCGTGGGACGCGGCCGAAAAACGCTACGCCGCGATCAAGGCCGGTACGGAACTGTAGTCGAACCGAGTAATCAGGCGTGAGAAGACGATCTTCAGCGCAAGACGCCGCCCCCCGGATCGCACCGATCCGTGGGGCGTTTGTTTGCGCTGTACGCGCGAATGCGTTATTGCAACGCGCGATACGCGGTCGCGATATTTCGCAGGTCGTTCACGAAGGCGGCCTCGATCTCATCGCCGCGCGACGAGGATTTCGCACGCAATACGGCCGAGGGATGATACGTGGCCATCGTCCAAGACGACCACGCGGTCGCGAGAACTTTGCCCCGATCTTGCGTGATGCGGAACGTCCCGCCCAACAAGGCTTGCGCGGCGGTCGCGCCCAGGCAGACCAACATGGCGGGGCGCAACTGCGCGAAGTTCGGCTTCCACCCACGGCTTGCAAGCGACGATCTCGCCGGGCGACGCGCGATGATGATCGCGCCGATTGACGCCCGGCTTCCATTTGAAGTGCTTAACGGTGTTGGTCAGATAAACGTCCTCGCGCGCGATGCCGCACTCGGCTAGAATCCGCTCGAACAGTTGCCCCGCCGGTCCGACGAACGGATGCCCTTGGCGATCCTCGTGATCGCCCGGTTGTTCGCCGACGAACACCAAGCGCGCGTCGAGCGGACCTTCGCCGAAGACGGTTTGCGTGGCCTGCTCGTGGATGCGACAGCCCCGGCAGCCGAACGCCGCCGCGCGGTAACGCTTCGATCGTCGTCGCGCCGTCGGCGGGAAAAAAGTCCAGGGCCGTGGTCTTCGTGTTTTGCGACGTGGTCGTGAACGCTTGCTCGCGTCCGCGAGCTCCGGCGATCAGATCCGGGATCAACGCGGTCTCGGGCATCGTCCCCCAATACCGCGTCGGCATCTCACGCCGCATCGTGTCGACCTTCAGCCGCGCGGGATTAAAGATCGACGCATAATACGTCTTCCACGCGGCGGCCAACTCGTCTTCGATCGGCGCATGATCGAACGCGGCGCCCGGACCGTAATGCAGAGTTCGCAAATCCCAGGCGACCGATTCCCACGGCGTGAAAATCGTCCACCGCATGTCGCCGAAGCGACGCGAAAAGAACGGGGCGACGATTTTCAAGATCCGATGATCCGCCTTATGCCAGGCTAAAAAACGCTCTTCGCCGTCGATCGTGGTTTTATGAAAACGGACGAACGCCTTGGCTTTGTGAGCATCGCGTCGAACCGCCTTTTCGAGCGTGTGCAGCGCGACGACGTCGTCGTCGACGGCCAGTTCCAGCAATCTCGGTTCGCCGTGCGTTAATCGCCACAGCAGGCGATAGAGCAAGTTCCAACGATCGGCCGAGCGATGTGCGGAAACGGTTTTCGCGGTCTCTAAAAACGCAGGCGGAACGCGCGAGGCGGTTCGACGCCCCGTGCCGGACGGGATGCCGTCATCGTTTTCGAACAACGACGTCGGCTCGTCCGGGCTGCGCCATCGGACGGATGCCGGATCGACGTCGCCGGCCAAACAGACGCGGGCTTTCGCCGCCACTCCTCGAAATCCGCGGCGACGACGAAACGCACGTTACACCTCGCCCGTGCGAGCGGACACGTCGGCGTCGAACAGCGTCAGTTGCCGTGGGCGAAGCAATTTGTCGCCCAGCCGAGGTGATTCCAACAGCGTCGTTTTGGGTCGATGATCGGTCGTAATGACGAAGTCCCGTGCGCGATTCCACGCCACGCGGAGTTTGCTGAGATCGACCACCGACAGCGAACGTTGTTTCCGCGCTAAAAGAATTCGCTGAACGTTCCGCGCTCCGAAACCCGGTACGCGGAGCAGCAATTCGCGCAACGCGCGATTCACGTCGATCGGAAACCATTCGCGATGGGCCAACGCCCAGGCGAGTTTGGGATCGTGATCGAGCGAAAGGTTCGGTCGTTCGGCGGTGGTCAACTCGGCGGCCGCGAAACCATAGAATCGCATCAGCCAATCGGCTTGATACAGGCGATGCTCGCGCAACAGCGGCGGGCCGGCGTTCGGCAGCCGCGCATCGGGATGCGGGATCGGGCTGTAGGCGGAATAATAGACGCGTCGCAGCCGCTGCTTGCCGTACAGCTCCGACGCGGTCGACAAAATCGCGGCGTCGGGCGTCGGCGTCGCGCCGACGATCAGTTGCGTGCTTTGCCCGGCCGGCGCGAACGCCGGCGCTTTTGCGAATTTGCGTTTCTCGCTTTGCGCGTCGTCGATCCGCGACTTCAATTCGCCCATCGTGTCGGTGATTTCGTCGTGATTCTTTTCCGGCGCGAGCTGCGTCAAATCGGCGGCGGTCGGTAGCTCGATATTCACGCTTAGACGATCGGCCAAACGTCCGGCCGCGTCGAGCAACGGTTGCGCTGCGCCGGGGATCGTTTTCAGATGGATGTAACCGGCGAAGCCGTGATCCTCGCGTAACGACCGCGCGACTTCGACCAATTGCTCCATCGTATAGTCGGGCGATTGGATGATGCCCGAGCTGAGAAACAACCCTTCGATGTAATTGCGCCGATAGAAGTCGATCGTCAATCGGACGACCTCGGTCGTGGTGAATCGCGCGCGGGGCACGTCGCTGGTGACGCGATTGACGCAATACTGACAATCGAACACGCAGTAGTTGGTCAGCAAAATCTTTAACAGCGACACGCAGCGGCCGTCGGGCGTGTAGCTATGGCAGATCCCCATCCCTTCGGTGCTGCCGAACGTCCCCGCGCGTTTGGTGTTCGATCCGCTGCTGGCGCACGACGCGTCGTATTTCGCCGCATCGGCCAAGATCGCCAATTTCGCTCGGACATCCATATCGCGCTCGTCGCGGTTCGCCAATCGACGCTGTTTGCCTGTTCAAGAGTTCAGGCCAATTCTAGGCGGATTGCGTGACGTGAACAGTCCGAAACCAGAGCGCGAACGCGGATGTTAAAAGATAATTATCGCTACGGTATGAAGGGATTCGGCAAGAGTCGGCCGAATCACGAATTCCACAACAATAGACGGCGTTTTGGACGAATCACCAACGCCACACGCCGGTTCCCCAAGCGAGTCCGGCTCCGAAGCCGCTCAAGATCAACAGGTCGCCGCGACGCACGCGACCGGCACGGACCGCTTCGTCGAGGACTAACGGAATGCTGGCGGCCGACGTGTTGCCGTAGCGTTCGATGTTCCGCCACACCTTTTCGGCGGGCAAAGCGAGTTCTTCGGACGCCGCGTCCAAGATCCGCGCGTTAGCTTGATGCAGAATCACGCCGGTCACTTGGTCGAGCGTCGCGTCGGCGGCCTGCAGCGTTTCGCGAATCGATTGCGGTACCAGTTTGACCGCCCACTTGAAGACCGGTCGGCCTTCCATCACCAGATAATGGCGTTTGTCGGCGAACCCTGCGGCGTTCAGCGGTTCGCGCATGCCCGACATCGGCGTGTACAGCAAATCCGCGCCCGAGCCGTCGGCGCCGATCGTGTAGGAGAGCAGCCCTTGATCGGACTCGCCGGGGGCCAAGACGACCGCGCCTGCGCCGTCGCCGAAGATGGGAAAAATTTTGGGATCCGCCGGGTCGGCGATGCGCGAGTTCGTATCCGCGCCGATCACCAGCACGCGCTTGGCCGTACCGGCGGCGACGAACTGCATGCCGGTCGTCAGAGCGTACATAAAGCCCGCGCACGCGGCCACGACGTCGAACGCCGGGCCGTTGATGCCGAGTTGCGTCTGGACCAAACAGGCCGTCGCCGGGGCGGTGTGGTCGGCGGTGAACGTGCCGACGATCACCACGTCGATGTCGGCGGCCGTGCAGTTGGCGGCCGCCAGTGCATTCCGCGCGGCGCAGGACCGCCATATCGCTCGTGGCCATTTCCGGCGGGCAATGCCGGCGTTCGCGGATGCCGGTCCGCTGAATAATCCACTGTTCGTCGCAGCCGAGCCCGGCGAGATCGGCGTTCGTTACGACGTTTTCCGGGACGTACGAGCCGGTCCCCAGGATACGGACTCCGGTCAGACGCCGTTGGGGGGCCGAACCGACGGTGATCGCTCGCTCGCTCATGCCGCGCACCGCGGATCGCGGCGTAAAAAGGGTGCGACCGAGCCGTCTTCCCCGACGCTCGGTCCATCAGCACTTTCCCGCACGAGGGGGCGGATTGTCAACAGGTCGGGCGCGCGAAACGCCCGCGTATCGACATCGTAACTCGCTGATTTACGAGCCGGTTGAATGCCGAGCGTGCGTGCGGTCGCGGCGGACGTGAACGTAGGCGAGCGGAACGAGACAGCCGATCAATCCCAGACCGAGCCACGGTTCCGGGATCGGAGTGACCCCCACCGAGGCGATCGCGAACGACGCTTCGGCCGAGCCGCTGTCGTCGCCCATGAACAGCAGATTCGGCGTGTTGTAGACGACGGAGTAGGGCAGGGTGGTGAACGAGGTATAGTCGCGTAGCGCGCCGGTTAACGTCGGCAGCCCGGCCGCCGACAAGGAATACGTGTTGCCCGACATCGTCAACGTGTAAAGATGCGAGAGCGTTGGATCGAAGCCGATCGGGAACGTGGTGGATTCGCCCTGCGTGAACAACGGGCTGTCGTTCTGCGCGAAGACGCGATCGTTCCAAAAGCCTAACTCGATGCCGCGTTTATCCGAGGCCAACGCGATCAGACTGAAGCCCGCTCGATCCATGCCGGTATGCGCTTCGGCGAGCAAGCGAAGATCGAACGTTAACGCGAAGCCCGTCGTGCGATCGAGCGTTTGATCGACGCGCAAGAAGCCGGCCCGGTCGGCCCGTTGAATGGTTGTATTCAAAACAGTCGCTCCGGACGCCCAACTTTTGGCGGCCGTCGACGTGTTGGGAATGCCCGAACCGTTGTCGTGCATGTAGGTCCAGCCCTGAGCGTCGAGCGTCGTGCCCAGCGTGCCGTCATACAACGGCGCGGCGCACAGACCGGTGATCTGACAACCGATCGCGAGCACGAACGAAACAACGCAGCGGAGATGCAATCGACGAAGCATGGCTATTGGGGACCGGCGACGAACTTCGAGCGAAGTCGGCGTGCGTGTCGAAACTCGCTCAAAAAATGCGGATCGTTTTACGATAGTCGCACGGATTCGACGGAACAAGAAAATCCGCCCGACAACGACGAACGGCTCGTACGAGGCGTACGAGCCGTTCGATTTTTGGTGTTAGTCGTCAATGCGCTTAGCGATATTGACCAACGGCCGGTTGCGCGGCCGTGGCCGTGCCGCTGGTCGGACCACCGTACGTCGGCGACGTGTAACCGCCCATCGGTTGCGTCGGAGCCGTGTAGGCGTTGGCGACCGGCGTGGCGGTCATGCCGGGATAGGCCGTCCCTGCGCCGTAAGGCGAAGCCGGTTGAGTGTTCGTCGCGGTGGTCGCGCCCGGCGCGCAGACGCCGTTTTCACAGACCATTCCGGCCGGTGCGCCGCCGGTCGCGGTCGGAGCGGGGCTGACCGCTTTTTCGAATCCGGCCGCTACGACCGAACCGCCGGTTCCCGGCATTTGGCGAGTTCCGCCCGGCGTATACGGGGCAGTGTTCCGCGCGACGTTCGTGGCGTTCGGCGTCGCGGCGCCGGTCGTTGTCGGGGTGGCGAATGCGCCGCCGCCGAAGGCGTTGTTGGCGTTGAAGGCCGAGCTTCCGCCGCTTGCGGCGCCGGACGCGGCCGAGGTGTATCCGCCCATCGCGGGAACCGCGCCGCTGGGCGACGCGCCGGTGGTGTTCGGCCATGGTTGACCATAACCGGTGCCGCCGGCGGGCGCTTGGTAGGAGGGAGCCGCGGCCGGAGCGGTTCCGCTCGGCGCACCGTAGCCGCCGGTGGGGGCTCCATATCCGCCGGCCGGTGCGCCATAGCCCGTGGCGGGGGCCGCTGCGCCGCTCGGTTGGCCATAGCCGGTGTTCATGTAGTTGGCCGGAGCCGCGCCGCCGGCAGCGCCGTTGGTGCTGGCCAGATACGCGGCGGGCGAGTACGCCCCTTGTTGCGGGCCGGTTTGTTGCGGCCCGGTCGCGTCGGCCCGGGCGACGGTCGATTGTTGGCCGTAACCGCCATACGGCGATTGATTGAGATAAGACGAATTCGCGGTGTTCGGATAGATGGTCGGCGACGATGATCCGCCGGTCGGAGTTCCGGCCACGGCGTTCGGTTTGGCCGCTTCCAACGACGGGCGAACCGGCTTATTTGCGTCCGTGCTTTTGGCGACCGCGGTGTCGGTGCTCGATTTCCACGGGTTCCAGCTCCAGGTGGTGGGATTCCAGGAACTGGTGGTCGAGCAACCGGTCATGCCGAACGACGCGGCGACGAGCAGGGCCAAATGAGCGCGGCACAGACGCATGGTACACATCCTTGTGTCGGGTATTGATTCGATCCGCTCCGTTCCCGCTTCCATGCGGGAACTCCGATCGACCTACTAAGTCCTCATCGGACCGGTCGCGCGGCGGTCTTCATCCAAAGCGCAAAGTTTCGCCGTTCCGAACGACCGGACCTTGCGCGGCGAGGATGATAGAAAGCCGGCAACTTCGAGTCAATGTCGGTCGAATTCGAAACGACGTGCGATCACAAAACGCCGGCATCGCGAACCGCCGGCATGATCGCGCGGCTTGCTCGGAGTCACTGCGAACGGGATTTCCGCCATTGCGTACGACATTCGCTCTGGTTTTCGGCGGCCGGCGTCGATACGCTTGCGTCGCGATCACACCGGGGCCGGATGATGAACGACTTACGCCGACGATTTCTTTTCATGCTGGTGCTTGCGTGCGCGACCGGCTGCGCCGCCTCGTCGACGCCGCGCAAGAATCTCGCCGTGCTGTCGCCCGGCGTATCTCGCGACGCGGTCCGCGCCGAACTCGGGCGACCGTTGACCGTCGTCGACGAAAACGGACGTGCGACCGAAATCTACGGCTTCTACCAGGGCTACGGCGGACTCGATCGTTACTTCAAACGCGGGCTCGACGGCGGCGAACTGGCGATCCCCCACGAGACGGACATCGAAATCGAAGCAGAACCGTTCCGCGAAAAAAAGCCCAAGGATGAAAGTTTGGTACGGGATTACGAGCGGCGCAAGTTCGAGTACGAACACGCCGAATGGCAACGGGTCTCAGCGCTGAATTCGGCTAACGCCGAAGCGATCGCGGCCCAGAAAAAACGCCGCGCCGAAGCCCCGCGCAAAGCGGCCGAAGAGCGCGACAAACGCTTGGTCGCGCTCGGTTACGGGCACATCCCCGGCTATCCGGATTTGCTGATCGCCAATCCGTATGATCGACCCGGCAGCGCAGGGGTGGTCGTCTCGCGGTGGCTTACGACGCGCAACAGAAGGTCGAGTTCCTCGACGTCGCGCATGGTCGATCGCTGATCGACAGCATGAACGGCAAGCGAACGCCGCCCGGAAATCCGCGAGGTGCTGCCTTCGAGCGAGCGTCACAGAACCCAATGTCGGCGGCGCCGATTATGGCCGAGCCAGAAGCGACACAGGCGTCTACGCCGGTCAGGCCTGCGGTTTTTGAACCCTTGCCGTAAACGAAACCGACGAGGAATGCGCTCTCGATGACGCGGCGTACGGAGTCGCGGATGAACCGTCGCGCCGATCTGGTTACGGCAGCGCGGACATGTCGTTCGGGGCTCCGTCCGCGCGGACCGCCAAAGATGTGTGGACGGCGATATCGATTTCATAAGGAATCGAGCGGACGCTGCCGTCGCAAAACGCCATATTGAACGTCGCCAAATGCGGACTACCGAAACGCCATGTATAGTCCGACGGGATCGGATCGGAGTCTTGTATTGGGCGGTATGTCGAATTCGCGAAACGATTCGTGTCGTCGTCGAAACCGATACTCCAGCCTTCGTGATCGCCGCCTCCGATCGAGTTGTTGCTGGTTTCGTAGTAAGGAACCGGGAGCGCTTTCTCGCCGCAAAGATAGGTTTTCGACATGCCGTCGCGCACGCTCGCGTCGGTCGATTGCGACATAAAGAAAATGACGCCGTTATTACGCGTGGCGGCGTTGTAATTCGTTGCATTGGTTTTGATCAACGCGTCGAGTTGCGTATTCGACTTCGTCAAATCGGTCAGTTGAAGCTGATTCACATCACAGTAATAGAAAGCCGAGCCCGAGGACCCGGCATAGTCGGTCCGTCCGATCGTCGTAGGATCGACCATATTGCGGAAACCGCCTTGCGTTACGGAGAGCGTCTCGACTCGACGACGCGTCGGGCAATGAAGCCACGGTAACGGCGTGCCGGCCGCTTGGGCCAAGATGCTTTTTTTCGTCGCGCTGACCGTCGTGCCCGTTCCGTCTTTTCCGAGATCGTGTAACGCCGTTTCTTCCAGGTACGGCAGTAACGAGTAGATCCAGCCGCCCGGTTGACGCATCCCGAAACCGCGGTCGGGATCGCCGGTCCAATTCCAACCCCAACCGCCCCCGGGCAAACACTTCTGCGAAGCCAAGTGTTGGTTCGAGCCCAAGGCGATGTTTTTGAGGTTGTTCAAGCATTGCGTACGACGCCCGCTCTCGCGTGCCGACTGCACGGCAGGCAGCGTCATCGCCATGAGAACGCCGATGATGGCGATCACGACGAGTAGTTCGACGAGCGTAAAAGCCGGACGAGAACTCAACCGGCGAAGTGATAATCCGGTAGACATATGCGTTTCAGCTAAGGAATTAAACAAGATCGCCCGACGAGTCATTCTATAGAGACAGACTGGGAAATGTCCCGTTTTCGATCATTTTGGCTGAAATCTTACAATTCTCATGCGGGAATCGCAGGTTCGTAACGGAAAATCCTGATTTGCGCCCGTATCCGCGATGTTGGGTCGTATCTACACAAAATCGCCCGGCGAACGCGTTCGCCGGGCGATTTGTGGTTTCTGGATATTACCTAATCGACTTACTTCATTCGTTTGGCGACAGCGTCCCAATCGATCACGTTGAAGACTGTGCCGATGTAGTCCGGGCGACGATTTTGGTAGTTCAGGTAGTAGGCGTGTTCCCACACGTCCAGGCCCAACAGCGGCGTGTTCCCGTGCATCAACGGGCTGTCTTGATTCGGGGTGCTTTCGACGACCAACTTACCGGTCTTGTCTTGGCTCAACCAAGCCCAGCCGCTACCGAAGCGTGTCGTGGCCGCTTTGGTGAAGTCTTCTTTGAATTTGTCGAAGCCGCCCAAGTCGCTGTCGATCTTCTCGGCCAATTTGCCGGTCGGCTTGCCGCCTTTACCCTTGCCCATCACCGTCCAAAAGAGCGAGTGATTGGCGTGACCGCCGCCGTTATTGCGGACGACGGTGCGGATGTTTTCCGGGATCGATTCGAGCTTGGTCACCAGTTCTTCGACCGGCAGGTTGTCCCACTCGGTCCCTTCGATCGCCTTATTCACGTTGGTGATGTAGGCCTGATGATGTTTGCCGTGATGGATTTCCATCGTCTTGGCGTCGATGTGCGGTTCCAACGCGTCGAACGAATACGGCAACGCGGGCAGCGTGTAAGGCATGATTCCAGATTCCTCGTAGGTAAACAAAACTGCGAATGAGACGACGGCCTCCGGCGATGACGTGACATCTTGCAAGGAAACCGTCGCTAAACACTTAGGGTTCAAATTATCCGATCCCCCGACGACCCGCAATTCACGAGTGGTCTCGTATTGAGAGTGAAACTTGACTTATTCGTTATCGCTGGAGAAAATCGCATTTATCTGCGCTGACTCGGGCTGCCCGAGATTGCTGCAACCGCTTGCCGGCCGCGTCGCAGATTCTTCCCTCCCGCGACTTTCTTATGTTTTCGCTCTTGCGCAATGGGCTGTTGTGCGGCGTGCTCGGTTGCTTCACGTTTTTTCTGGCGGCAAAGTCGTCGGCTGAGGAAACGTCTTCGAAGCCGGTCGATTACAAGCGCGATATCGCACCCGTACTTTCGCGGTGCACCGGCTGTCACAGCGCCGAAGTGAAGGAGTCCGGCCTCAACCTGCAACTCAAGGCGGATGCTTTCAAAGGGGGCGATAACGGTCGCGTGATCGTACCGGGCAAAAGCGAAGAGAGCCAGTTGTTCAAATTGGCGCACGGGGACGACAAAGACCGCAAAATGCCGCCGCCGGGCGAATCGCAACCGCTGACGCCCGAGCAACTGGCCACATTGAAACGTTGGATCGACGAAGGCGCCGTCTGGCCCGACAGCGCCGACGGCAGCGGACGCGACCATTGGGCGTATAAGCAACCGGTCAAGCACGTTCCTCCCACGCCGAAAAACAGCACGTGGGTCAAAACGCCGATCGACGCGTTCGTATTCAGCGCGATTAGAGAAGGAAGGCCTCGCTCCCGCCGCCGAACTCGATCGTCCGCGTTGGTTGCGACGCGTGACGTTCGATCTAATCGGCTTGCCGCCGACGCCTGAGGAGGTCGACGCCTTCGTCGCCGACCGAAGTTCGCAGGCGTTCGAAACGGTCGTCGACCGCTTGTTGGCCGATCCTCGCTACGGAGAACGTTCGGCGCGGCCGTGGTTGGATCAGGCTCGGTACGCGGACACCAACGGCTACGAGAAGGACGGCGCACGCTCGATGTGGCCGTATCGTGATTGGGTGATTCAGGCGTTCAATCGCGACTTGCCGTTCGATCGTTTCACCATCGAACAGATCGCCGGTGATCTGTTGCCGAACGCCACGGCGAGCAAAAAATCGCCAGCGGTTTTCACCGCAACACGCTGATCAACAACGAAGGGGGTGTCGATCCCGAGGAGTATCGCAATATCGTCGTCGTCGATCGGGTGAATACGACCGCGTCGGTCTGGTTGGCGTCGACGTTGGGTTGTGCCTCAGTGTCACACGCACAAATACGATCCGTTCAAGCAAGCCGAGTACTACAAGTTTTTCGCGTATTTCAACGATAACGCGGATTCGTCTCGCGACGGGTCGATTTTCTTGACACTTCCCACCGAGCAACAAGACGCCGCGTTGGCCGAGGTCGGCGCGTTGAAAAAGCCTCGGGCAAGACACCCGAACTCAAAGAGGTTCGCGACAAGTTGGCCGAGGTCAAGAAGAAGATCACGGCGTAAGTTCCCAAAACGATGATCATGCAAGATGCGCCGACGCTGCGAAACGCATATTCATGTCGGGGGCAACTTCATGAACCGCGGCGAGAAAGTCGATGCCGGCGTGCCCGCGATTTTTCCGCAACCGAAAATCGCGAAAGATGAAAAACCGAATCGTCTGCAGTTGGCCAAGTGGTTGGTCGATCGCGACAATCCGCTAACCGCGCGCGTCATGGTGAATCGAGTGTGGGAGCAGTATTTCGGCCGCGGTTTGGTGTCGACGGGTGAAGACTTCGGCACGCGCGGCACGTCGCCGACGCACCCGGAATTGCTCGATTGGTTGGCGGTCGATTTCATGGACCAAGGCTGGTCCCTGAAGAAGTTGCATCGGTCGATTACGCTCTCGGCCGTCTATCGCCAATCGCCGCGCGTCACGCCCGAGTTGTTGGCGAAAGATCCGGACAACACGTTACTCGCCCGTGGTTCGCGGAACCGCTTAGACGCCGAGATGATCCGCGACACGGCCTTGGCCGCGTCGGGCTTGCTCAGCAAGAAAATCGGCGGACCCAGCGTGATGCCGCCGCAGCCGGCGGGGATCTGGAACTCGCCTTACAACGGCGAAAAATGGGTCGACGCTCAGGGCGAAGACCGGTATCGTCGCGGACTTTATACCTATTGGAAACGTTCGAATCCGTATCCGGCGTTTATGACGTTCGACGCCGCCGAGTCGCGAAGTTTGCGTCGTCCGTCGCCCGAAAAGCAATACGCCGTTGCAGTCGTTGACCACGCTCAATGATCCCGCCTACGTCGAAGCCGCTCAAGCCCTAGCTCGCCGCGTGCGGGCGGACGCGAAGAACGATACGGCGCGGCTCGATCGCATGTTCCGTCTGGTCGTTTCACGTCCGACCGATGGCGAGGAACGCGAACGGTTGTTGACGTTTTACGCCGGCGAGCGAACGCAGTTCTTGGCGAACATCGAGGCGGCCAAGAAACTCGGCGGACCACTGGATGGCCAAGCGGGTTCCGAGAAAAAAACGCAGGACGATAAGAACGCCAAGTCTGACAAAGCCGCGATCGCGCCCGCCACGCCCGAGCAGATCGCCGAACAAGCGGCCTGGACGACGCTGGCCAATGTGTTGTTGAACTTGGACGAGGCGTTGGTGAAGTAACGACTTCCAAAGCGATCAACCCGCTTGCGATTGGATTCCTTATTCGTTTCAACGGATGCCATGCACGATCTGAAACTCGCCGAACTGCAAGCCTTGACGCGTCGGCATTTTTTCGGTCGCACCGCCGGCGGTATCGGTGCGTTGGCGTTAGCTTCGCTGGCCGATCCTGGATTATTGAACGCCGCCGAGACGACCGGCCCGGCGAATCCGCTCGCACGAAGCCGCCGCATTTCGCGGCTAAGGCCAAACGAATCATCTACATGCACATGGCCGGCGCACCGTCGCAGCACGATCTATTCGACGACAAGCCGAAGCTCCGCGAATTGAACGGCCAGCCGTGCCCGGAGTCGTTGTTCAAGAAGGAACGCTTCGCCTTCATCAAAGGCGTACCGAACATGCTTGGTTCGCCACACACGTTCAAGAAATACGGTCAAAGCGGCGCGGAGTTGTCGAACTTGCTCCCGCATCTCTCCGAGGTCGTCGACGACTGCTGTTTCGTCAAGTCGATGATGACCGAGCAGTTCAATCATGCGCCGCGCAGCTGTTCTTGAATACCGGGTCGGCGTTGCTAGGACGCCCCAGCATGGGCTCGTGGTTGACATACGGCCTGGGAAACGAGAATCAAAATCTTCCCGGTTTCGTCGTGTTAATCAGCTCACCGCAAGGTCCCGACGGCGGTACGTCGCTCTGGGGGAATGGGTTCCTACCCGGCGAATACCAGGGCGTGCAGTTCCGTTCGAGCGGTGATCCGGTGCTTTACGTCTCGAATCCGCCGGGCATGGACGCGGCGCAGCGTCGTCGGACCTTGGATGCGATCGGCGAATTGAATCGTCGCCAGGCGGCGGAATTCGGCGATCCCGAAACGCTGACCCGCATCGAACAGTATGAGCTGGCCTACCGCATGCAGACGGCCGTGCCCGAGTTGATGGATCTCTCCGGAGAAACACAGGAAACGCTCGACCTGTACGGCGCGAAGCCGGGCGAGCGAAGTTTCTCGAACAACTGCTTGCTCGCGCGGCGGTTGATCGAACGCGGCACGCGCTTCGTGCAACTTTATCATTGGGGCTGGGACAGTCACGGCACCAACCCCGGCGACGACATCGTGACCAGTCTACCCGAGCGTTGCAAGCAAACCGACCAAGGCTCGGCTGCGCTGTTGAAGGATTTGAAACGCCGCGGCCTGCTCGACGACACACTGGTGATTTGGGGAGGGGAATTCGGTCGTACGCCGATGAACGAAGCGCGCGGCGGCAGCAAGTTTTTAGGTCGCGATCATCATCCACATTGTTTCACGATTTGGATGGCCGGCGGCGGGATCAAGCCGGGGCTGACGTACGGATCGACCGATGAGCTGGGCTACCACGTGGCCGAGAACAAAGTGACCGTTCACGACCTGCAAGCGACGATCCTGCACTGCATGGGTTTAGAATCACACGAAGTTGACCTACACGTTCCAGGGCCGACAGTTCCGTTTGACCGACGTCTTCGGCGAAGTGGTGAAGGGGATTTTGGCCTGATCGCATCACCTAAGCTTCGAGCGTCTTTCGTCACGGTCCGCCGGCCTATTTTCTGGAAATTGGCCTGTTTATCTTTCATTTATGCCGTTCTTTCCGCAGTCCTGCTCAAGAATCAGGCAAAAGGACGCTGGCAAAAATGCCTGGAAAGATTTGAATACCATGAAAAGCGAGGTGAAATGCGCCAAAATGGCATTAAATCGATGGTGATATAAATATATGCGTCATTCCGGCACATGCGTTGCCTTAGTCGTTATGCAGCGAATCTCGCCTCGACGCCGTATCGAGGTGTTCGGCGATTCGACGAGTGGGGGGACACCACTCACTGAAGGACGCCCCGAAATGCCTCACGGCTTTCTCATCGACATGGACGGCGTGCTGTATCGCGGCACGGAAGTCATTCCCGGCGCGGATCTCTTTTTGAATCGCTTGCGTGCCCAAGACATCCCGTTTCGATTGTTGACCAATAACTCGCAGCGAGCCCGGCGCGACGTCGTGGCGAAGTTGGCGCGGATGGGAATCGAAATCGAAGAAGAAAACGTCTACACCAGCGCGATGGCCACGGCGCGCTATTTGGCCGATCAAAAACCGCAAGGCACCGCCTACGTTATCGGCGAAGGAGGCCTGCTGACCGCGCTTCATTCCAACGGCTACGCCGTGGTCGATCATGATCCCGATTACGTCGTCGTCGGCGAAGGGCGAACGTTCAATCTGGAACTGGTCGAATCCGCCGTGAGAATGATTCTGGGCGGCGCGAAGTTGGTCGCCACGAACATGGATCCGAACTGTCCCACGCAGAACGGCGGACTCCGCCCGGGTTGCGGCGCCATGGTGGCGATGCTGGAAACGGCGACCGGCGTCAAGGCGTTCAGCGTCGGCAAACCGAGCCCCGTGATGATGCGCGCCGCGCGTAAGGAAATGGGCTTGGCGACCGACGATGTGACGATGATCGGCGACACGATGGAAACCGACATCCTGGGCGGTGTGCAGTTGGGCTATCACACGGTGCTGGTCTTGAGCGGCGGGACGCGTCGCGAAGATCTGACCAAGTTCGCGTATTGCCCCGACGTGATCGTCGAGTCGCTGGCCGAGTTCGACGAGATGTTGCTGGCCGGAGAACGTCGCATCGCATTGCCGTCGTCGCCTGCGACGGCGCAAGCCCACTCTGACTTCGCCGCGGCGCGTCAAAAAATCGCCGCTCCGCGAAGCTCTTGCCGGCTGAGCGAAGCAATTTCTTCGCATCTCGACTTGGAATTTCTCGACGCGTCACCGCGATCTCGAACCGCGGTGACGTGTTGTTTTATTCGTAGCAGGCGCAATGACGCCGTCATCGATACCTTGTGATGCGTGTCCGAACTACGTTAAAATCGTTATCTTCTTTGGGAGTTCGTCGTAAACATCGCCTGAGTCGCCATACGAACGGCCGATTCGGCGATGTCGCCGTTCGCGCACGATACGCCTCGGAATCTTATGCCCGTACACGCCTCCGATTCGGCGACGAGCGGCAATGTTTTGCCGACCGGCGAAGCGGCGCGATTGATCGCCGAGACCGACTGGGGCCGAACGTCGCTCGGGCCGCGCGAGACGTGGCCCGTCGCGTTGCGGGTGCTGGTCGATAATCTCGTCGCTCAACCGTTTCCCTGCATACTGATGTGGGGGCCGGACCTCACGCAGATTTATAACGAAGCGTATGCGGTGATCGCCGGGACGAAACATCCTCAGGCGCTCGGTCAACCGACGTACGAGTGCTGGGCGGAAATCGCGGAGATCGTCCGGCCCATTTACGACCGCGTACTGGCCGGCGAATCCGTGGCGCTCACGGATTTGCCGCTGCGGCTCGATCGTTTCGGTCGACTCGAGGACGCCTACATCACCGTCGCCTATAATCCCGCCCGAGACGAGCACGGCGAGATCCACGGTTTGCTGGCGGTCGTCACGGATTCCACGTCCCGTGTGATCGCGGAACGCGAGAACGCGCACGCGATCGTGGAACACGAACGCTTGAACGAGCAACGCCGTTTGGCGCTCGATTCGGCCGATCTCGGTTGGTGGCATCTCGACGTGGTGGCGGGAACGGTGTATTGGGATCGTCGCGTACGCGAGTTGTTCGATTACGAAGCGGACTACATCGATTTGGACACCGTTTTCGCAAGAATCCATCCGGACGACGTCGTAGTGTTGCGCCGGAAGATGGCCGATGCGCTCGACCCCTTGGTTCGCGCACCGTATTTCGTCGAGTATCGCTTAAAACGTCCCGACGGAACGACACGGTGGATTCAATCGCGCGGCAAGGCGCACTTCCAAGGCGAAGGTCCGCTGCGGCGCACGACCGATTTTTACGGCACCACCGCCGACGTCACCGCGCATGAAGACCGTCGAAGAAACTGTCCGGCGTAGCGCCGAGCGATTGAATCTGGCGCTCCGCGCCGCACATTTGGGCGATTGGGAATGGTTCGCCGCCGACGATCGCATGGTGCTTTCGCCGCGCACGCGGAAATCTACGGAGTCGACGCGGGCGAAACTCACATCCGCGAGAAACTTCGCGCTCTCTTGGAAGAGCCGTATCGCGAATCCGCGCGTAACGCCGCTTATCGCGCCGTCGAAAGCCACGGCGAATACGACGTCGAATATCCCGATTCTGCGCAGCGACGGCGAACGCCGTTGGGTGGCCGCCAAGGGTCGGGTCGTCGAAGATTCGGATGGGAACGTCGTCGGCATGCTGGGCGTCGTGCAAGACGTGACCGCTCGCAAGGCGGCGGACAAGGAACGCGAAGAGTTGTTGGAGAAGATCGATTCCGAACGTGCACGCCTGAGCGA
>JASGKV010000027.1:0-60768 GCA_049840575.1 Pirellulales bacterium | reverse complement strand
CTCGCGATCGGCGCCCAACTGCTCGGCGACGATGTCGTAAACTCGATTTCGAACGGATGCCACGAGGGGGATCCTCCTACCAAAAGTAACGTGTGGTCGAAATTGTACGGAAATCCGACTCCGCGGGAACCCGCTACGGGATCGACGCGGCATCGGCGATGCGGCTGCTGAAAACTTCCCCGGCGGACAGCTTGGACGTCCCGGTCGGGACTCCATTCGACCGTCGCTCCGAGAACGTGTGAAGTTCCCTAAAATAGAGGAAATCCGTAAGCCCGGTCAAGGTTGCCGGTACGGAAATCCTCACGGCAGGCTCACGTTAACCCCTGCCGGCACAGCCCCCGATGATACCCCTTCGGGTAAACAGGGGGAAGTGCGAAAACCTGCGTCGACGACGCCGCGAAACCGTCGCCGCCTTCAGTCTGTCGCCGCTTCCTCGAACGGAGTCACATGACCGAGTGGGAAGTTTTCCAGTTTTCGGTTTTCAGTCATGCCTGATTCCTGAAAACTTCACACTGAAAACTGAAACCTCGCCCTTAACACGTCAACCCGCCGTCGATCGTCAGGCAGTGGCCCGTGATGTACGCGCTGCCGGGGGCGGCCAAGAACAACACCGTGTCGGCGATTTCGTCGGCCGTTCCCAGGCGTTGCACCGGAACGCCGCTTCTTCACTTCGTCGGCCAGGGCCGGTCCGAGCGCGGCGGTCATTTCGCTTTCGATGAAGCCCGGCGGCGACGCAATTGACCGTGATGCTCGTTGGCCATTTCTTTGGCGCACCGTGGCGGTGAAGCCGATCAGGCCGGCTTTGCTGGCCGAGTAGTTCGCTTGGCCCGGATTGCCCATCAGGCCCGAGACGCTCGAGATGTTGATGATCCGCCCGTAACGCTGCCCCATCATCGGGGCGAAACACGGCGCGGGTGAATTGGAGCGTGCCGCGGAGATTGGTGTTCAGCACTTCGTCCCACTTCTCGTCGGTCATCGATAACAACAGCGTATTGCGCGTGACGCCGGCGTTGTTGACCAAGATATTGACGCGGCCCAGGTTGGCCACGATTTCGTCGATCAGCTTTTGGATTTCCGTCGCCCTTGGTCACGTCGACGGAGAACGCCTCGGCGCTGCCGCCGGCCGCTTCGATGGCGGCCACGGTCTCGGCCAGTTTGGCCGCGTCGTGCGCGACGCAGGCGACCCGCTGCGCTGGATGCGCCGAACGTAATGGCGATGGCGCGACCCAGCCGCGCGAGGCTCCGGTCACGACGGCGACTTGGCCCTTCAGATCGACTTTGATGCGAGACATGGCGGAGCGGAGGGGTTCGGGTGTCGGGTTTCGTGAAAATAGGCGTTACGCGAATCGATGCTTCTTGGTCGAGCCATGGATTCCTGCCCGGAGTTGCGTCGTTCGCATCCTCCCGAAACCTGAAACCCGTACCCCGAAACCTTCTTCGTTAACTCGTTCCTTCACAAGTCAACTTCCGATCGATCCGTTTCATCAGGCCGCGGAGGACGCGGCCGGGGCCGACTTCCCAGAAGGTCGTCGTGCCGCGGTCGATCAGCAGCCGCATCGAATCTTCCCACAGGACCGGCCCGCACACTTGGCGGACCAGCAACGCGCGGATCTCTTCCGGATCGTCGTGAATCGCGGCGTCGACGTTCGACACCACCGCGATCCGCGGTTTGTTCAACTTCACCGCGGCCAGCGCGGCGGTCAGGCGTTCGACGGCCGGTTGCATGATCGACGTATGAAACGGCGCCGGCCACCGACAACGGAATCGCCTTCATCGCGCCGTGCTCCGGCGCCAACGCCACGGCCCGCTCGACGGCGCTTTTCACGCCGGAGATCGCGATGTTGCCGGGGCAGAGGTAATTGGCCGGTTGCAAAAGTTCCCCTTGCGCGGCCTCTTTGCACAACTCGTCCAACTTATCCCGTTCCAAGCCCAAGATACTGGCCATGCCGCTGGGGACCGCGTCGGCGGCGGCTTGCATCGCGCGACCGCGTTCCCGCACCACGCGCAGACCGTCTTCGAAACTCAGCACGTCGGCGAAGACCAACGCCGAGTATTCGCCCAAGCTCAGGCCGGCCGTGTACCGCACGCCGGCGACCAACTCGGGCTGCTTGCTTTTCAGCACTTCGAGCGCGGCCAAACCGGCGACGAACAGTGCCGGCTGGCTGAATTCGGTCGCGTCCAACTTCTCGGCCGGGCCGTCGAAGCACAACGCGGCCAAGTCGTAACCCAAGACGGCGGCGGCCCGTTCGAACAGTTCGTGCGCGGCGGGCAAGGCGTCGAAGTCGGCGCGGCCCATGCCGACCGCTTGCGCCCTTGGCCCGGAAACAGAAAAGCGACGTGTGACACCGAAACTCCGCCGTCCCGCACGCGAGACGCTCAAGAGGGACCCGTACCAACAAAAAACCGGCGGAGCGGGCCGCCGGTTTTCCATAACATTCGCCCGGGATCGCGGCGTTTCGGTCACGGTGCGTTGCCACGGAGAAACCCCACGACCGGCTCGCCGGAGACTACTTCTCGGCGTCTTCGGTTTCGACGACGGTTCGACCCATATAGTAGCCGCACTTCGGGCAGACCACGTGCGAGGGGATCGCCGTGCTGCATTGCGGGCAATAACTGAGCTGAATCGGCTTCTTACGGTCGTGCGCCCGACGGCTGCCGGAACGGGCGTTGGATTGACGTCTCTTAGGAACGGCCATGATCGAATCTCGAACCGAAAATTTGGACGAAAACGGTAACTCGCATCGCAGCGAGCCGTTTTACGCGGCACACACGACGCAAAAGATGATTTGGTATCGACTTAGGACGACGGCCATCAGCGGCTCACTAGGTCGTCCGACGATTCCGCGAAGCTCCCCAAGGATCGCTCCGGCGAATCAACTTTTGTAAGGGTCTGTCAGCCGATTGTCAAGGAGCGCAAGTTCGAGAAACCCGGGCTCTGAATGAATGCTGAACCCGAGAGTGTCGCGACCTAACGGGTCTCGCTAGAATCGCCCGTTTGCCCACCCTTTCCGCACGGATGCCCGGATGTCGAAAAAAGTCTCGCGTATGAATCTGGTCGCCGCCGAAGCCCCGACTGCAATTCCGGAACTTTCGCCTTCGCCCACGGAAGGTGTCGTTGAAGATTCCGGCGAAAAGGTCTTGGCGGAAGTCGTCGCTCCCGCAACCGACTCGGTTGGTCGCCCCTTGCTGGACGAGGTTCAGGCGTTTCTCGCCAAGCGTGTCGAGTTAGCGAAGCGCATGGCCGAAGAGATCGACGCCACGGAAAAGAAACTCGTCGAACTCCGCAAAACGGCGGCGCTGCTGCAAGCGGAAACAGCCCCCACTGCGCCGAAAGTCAAAGCCCCGAAGAAGCCGAGATCAAAACCGACCGTCGAATCGACGCCGGACCATTGATCGGCAGGCTGGAAACGTCCGGAGATCCTCCCGAAGTGTTTCGGGGGGTCTCCGCGAGCAGGCTGCGACCGTGGTCGTCCCAGGCCGTGACCGGTGCGGCCAGATCGGCTTTCTAAGGGGTTCGCGATGCACGCAGACACGACACGTCTTTTGGACCAATGCGTCGCCGATTCGCACAGCGGCGTCGCCGCGTTTTCCGAGATCGTCGGGCGGCTAATCGCGCTCGGCGTCGAGCGGTATCACGTCGACTACAGTCGCGGCGAGACGACGTTTTATCTGCCCGACGGCGATTCACACGTCGTGCCGTCTCCGCATGAGCCGCAGCCGACGCGAAGCGCATTCGACGCGGCGGCGGTGCAAGCGGCCGTCCAGCAGAGCCAACGGAACGAGCACGGTTACCCGGACTTCGTCCGCAAAACGATGGCGGCCGGCTGCGTCGGCTATTTCGTGCAAATCACCGGCCGCCGGGCGATCTACTTCGGCCGCGACGGGGAAATTCACGTGGAACTCTTCCCCCCTGCCCCGACCGAATAACGGCGAATCCGCGACGTCCGGCGAGAATCCCCAGATGTTCGCTTGGCATCCCGACGGCAACGGCTGCGACGTCGAATTACGCAAGCGGACGCAACACAAAAAAATGCTTGACAATCCAGAATAAATAGTATACATATGTTCCATTCGGGATTTTGGGCGGGGTACCGTCGTCGGTGGGGAATTTCTCACTCGGCCGATCGCGCGTCGTGCCAAAAACACACAAACCACTTACGCGGTCGTCCGCAGGTGAAATGGGGTAACTCGATCGGGCAGCGAAAACCGAAGGCAAACGCCCTCGGCTCAATCCAAACAAAAACGTTTTGCACACACGCGATCGGAACGATCGTTTCGATCGTAACGCTCGCGCAGTGAACTTGGGTAAAACGCTTTTGGAGTTCAGAGTTACACGTGACTCGGCTCAGCCTGCGAGTGCCACTCTACGCTTTGCTTCATACTGAAAACCGAATCCTGAAAACTGAAAACTCACTCGCAACGCTCGCTCCGCTCGTTTCGCTCGCGCAGGGAAGATGGAGAATCTGACGAACCGGCGACTGTCGATCGCAAACCGTTCCGGCGTAGAATAAATGTGTGTTCGTGACGCGCGTTGTGATCGTTTCGCTCGTAACGCTCGCGCAGTGGAACTGGGAAAGCCCAATGAAGGGGAAATCCTCGGTCGCCCGCGAATCCCACTCGCCGCTTTCACAAAAATCCCCTGACTGCTAACCGGTCCTCGAGATTCTCGTGACGATTGTGACTCAAAAGGTCCGTGTTCTCCGATCGCATGTTCCTGAAACCCGAACCCTGAAACCTGAAATCTTGCCCGCCCATGTTCGATCTTCCCACCGCTCGCGATCGTTTGCTCGCCACGCTCGCGTCGTACGAGAGTTGCATCATTGCGCTCTCGGCCGGCGTCGATAGCTCGGTCGTCGCGATGGCCGCGCACGTCGCCCTGGGCGATCGCGCGATCGCGGTGACCGGCAGCAGCGACAGCCTGGCCGCCGGCGAGTTGGACGAAGCCCAGGCGTTGGCCGCGCAAATCGGCATCGCCACCGGACGATCGCCACCGAGGAATTCGCGCGGCCCGAGTACCTGCGAAACGCACCGGACCGCTGTTATCACTGCAAGACCGAGTTGTATACGCGGTTGGACGGGATTCTCGCCGAGACCGGGTTCGCCGTGATCGTCAACGGCGCGAACCTCGACGACCGAGGCGACTACCGGCCCGGCATGACCGCCGCGACCGAACATCGCGTCCGCAGCCCGTTGTTGGAATGCGAAATCGACAAGGCCGGCGTCCGCGCGTTGGCCGCACACTGGAACCTGCCGATTTGGGACAAACCGGCGACGCCCTGTCTCAGCAGTCGCGTGGCGTATGGGGAAGCGGTCTCGCCCGAGAAACTGCGAATGATCGACGCCGGCGAACGCTGGCTGCGCGACCGCGGCTTTCGCATCGCGCGCGTGCGGTATCACGCAGGCGACCTCGCCCGCGTGGAAGTGCCGCGCGACGCGTTGGACGCTTTACTGGAACACGAAGCGCACGAAGCCTTGGAAACGCGGTTCCTCGCGCTGGGCTTCAAATATGTCACGGTCGACCTGGCCGGCTTCCGCAGCGGAAGTCAGAACGAAGTGTTGTTGCCGATCTTGCCGTAGGGTGCGTCTTGACGCACCAAAATACGGAACGGCCTCAAGAAGACGCAAAAAAGACCGCGCATATGTGACAAAAAGATGGCTTGTGAGATGACGCCGCGAACGATCCCGCAGGGATCACAGCACATAGCCGGGGGTCGCGCAGCGCACCCCCGGACAACCGTGCGAGAGAGATGGATTCTCCCGTTGGGATGACAGACCGATGGAGTCTCTGTAATCCCTACGGGATAACCGAATTGGAGAATCGACATGATCCGGTGGTGCGCTGCGCGACCACCGGCTATGGTCTGAAACCCCTCCGGGGTTCGGTGCGTCGGAGACGCATCCTATGCGTCTCCCAACAAACACCGCGACGCACCCTACGGGCTAGAACTTCAACACCGCGAAGCACCCAAGGGAAAGCGTCTCGCTAAGAAACCATTAGTAATATTATCTTTATCCCCAATTCGTACCACCATGCTACGGAAATCGCGGTACGCGTAAGACTTCCGACGACGATCCGAATTTTTCGATTGGGCTAGAAATCGTACCACGCGTTCTTTTAGGTTAAGACACGTGAATGAGAAGGTCGTAGGGTGCGTCTTGACGCACCGAGAGCACGCCTTTTTGCGCCTGGAATCGACGTCCAACGCTGGTGCGTCGGAGACGCACCCTACGCGTCTCGCAATCAAAACCGAGACGCACCTGCGAGATACCTACTCCACGTCGATCGGGTGACTCGTCAGCCAGATTTGGTCTTCGGCGGTGCGGGCTTGCCAGCGTTCCTTGAAGGTTTTCATCCACGCGCGATTGGCGTCGTCGTCGGGAACGTCGACCACGATCCGCGACATCGAATCGTGATGCAGCACGCCGTCTTTGGTCCAGCGGCCGCGGACGCGTTGCGTTTCGTGACTGGCGCCGCCGAAGCGGCCGACGATCTCGGCCACCGCGTCGTCGAACCAATCGCGCGGCACCGCGCGGCCGTCTTTGAACCGCAGCGGCAAGAGGATTTCGTAACGTCGCCAAGATAAGGACATACGGTCTGCGTCCAGGGAGACGCCTCCGCATGTTCTACGCGAAGAACCAACGAAGGGTTGTGTCGGCGGTATCGAGAATCACGCGGCTTGGCGCGATTCCTTAGCCTGATACAGGTACGGATTGAGCGTCGGGTCGTTGTACATTTTGAATTGGCGGTACAGCTTCAGCCGCTTCCGGCCTTGGGCCAGATCGACGACCAAATCGACCAATGCGTCGCTCAGGTCGTCGTACTGCGCGTGCAGGATTTCCAAGCGGTCGCGGACTTTGGCCGTATGCTCGGGCGAGGCGTCCGTCCGTTCGACCTGCTCGTGCATGTGATACAGACGGAGCGACATGATCGAGAGCTTGTCGATGATCGCGCCGGGCGTTTCGCTGTTGTGCTTCGCGCCGGGCGCGACGCGTAGGCCCCGTTCGTCGAGCATCCGCTTCAGGTTGTCGTCCAACCGCTCGATCCAGTCGTTGCGTTTTTGATTGTAGCCGTCGATCGCGCGCTTCACTTCGGCGATGCGCTGGTCGGTCACGTCGCGACTGCGGGCGACGTCTTCCTCGTGCCACAGCAGGTAGTTGTATTTGTGTTGCTCGCAAACCTGATACGCAAAATCGTGATACGGATTGACGATCTCCTGCGTGTGCCACAAGCGAACGGTGGTTTCGTGCAGAGCGAGGATTTGGCGAACGTCGATCATGTGCGGTACGAACAATAGCGAGTGAGCGAATGGTGGCGAACGATAAGCGTTTCGGACGCGATGAACAAGATCGATCGAAGGACGCGGAGCGTGGATCGCGACGAAATCGCCGCAAACTCACGCGGCGGTCGCTTGGCGATACCCGTGATCGCCGGCCGCTCCGGGCAAGATCGCGTCGCACGCGCCGAGGACGTCTTCGACCGAGATCGCGCAGACGGCCGAGTTGTCGGCGCCGCGACGGACGCGGCTGCTTCCTTCGAGTTTGATCTTTTGCAGCGAAACCATGTTCGCGCCATACGGCCCGTTCCGCGCGGCGTCGCTGGCGCCGAACAGCCCGACGCACGGCGTCCCGACGGCGGTGGCCAAGTGCAGCGGACCGGTATCGCCGGAAACGAAGAGCCGCGCGCCGCGACACAACGCGGCGAGTTGAACCAGATTGGTGGGGGGCGCAAGAACCGCGCGGTTCTGCGACGCGGTGACGATCTCCTCGGCCCAGGTCCGCTCTTCGCCGGGCGCCCAGGAGACGACGCTGCGCACGCCGCAGCGTTTGCCGAGATAGACGGCCGTTTCGGCGAAAGCGTGCGGCGGCCAACGCTTGCTGGCCCAGCCTGCGCCGGGATTGAGGATCACGTAGCCGTCACGCAGTTGCTGTTCGTCGACCCACGCGGCGATGCCGGCCTCGGCCGCGGCGTTGCGCGGGACGTCGAACCGGACGTCGTCGCCGTGGGGAATCTCGAGCGCGGAGAGCAGTTCCAAGTTTTTGTCGACGACGTGTTCGGATTGCGCGGTCACGCGAATGTTATTGACCCAACGGCTCAGTTCGCGGCCTTCGGCGCCGCCGAACCCGATCCGCGTCTTCGCGCCGGAGCATCGCGCGAGCAACGCGCTTTTCAGCAGACCTTGTAAATCGAGAGTGACGGTCGGCGCGAACGCGCGGACGCGGCCGACGACTTCGCGGATCCCCTTCCACGTGCGATACCAACCGCGCGGCACGCGCAGGACGTCGTCGATCGCCGGATGATTGTCCAACAGATCGGCTGAGCGTCCTTCGACCACCCAACCGATCCGCGCTCGCGGAGCGGCCGCGCAACGCACACGCGACGGGCAAGCCGTGAACGCAATCGCCGATGGCGCTCAGGCGAACGATCAAGATCCGATCCGACGGCGTCAACGCGGCCATGGCACGTCCGTGTGCGAGAAGAGGCGAATTCCGAGCGGCGATTTCTAACGCCGATCGGGACGCCGAGACAAGAGCAATCGGCGTTCGCGCCCGGATGCCGGCATGCGGCGCGGACCGCGAGTTACTGATAGCGTCCGCCTCGCGCGGACGGAGCGGCGACCGGCGCAGGCGTCGCCGCCGGCGTCGGGGCGACGAAGCCCGGCGTCGTCGCGCGCGGCTGGGGGAGACCTGTCGCGACCGACGGCGCGGTCGGCTGCGCCGCCGGCAAGGCGTTGGTCGCGCGCGGTTGAGCGGCGGGCGTTTGCACCGAATACGTTTGTGCCGGCGGCGCAGGCGAGTTCCCCGGCAGCGTGGTCACCGGCGGTTGCGCGGCGAAACGCGGATCGCGCCGCGCGACCGTCGAGCCCGGCGCCTGGGCGAACGGATCGCTCGTCGGGCCGCCCAGCGGAATGGTGCCGGCGGGCGCACGTTGGCCGTTCGTCGGCAGTTGGACCAACCGTTGATCGCTGGCGTTCAAGTTCGCCGCCGGCAAGTCGCGGACGACCACCTTGCGAATGATCTCCTCCTCGACCTCGCGTTGCACCAGTTGCGGGACTTTGACCGTTTGCTGCTTCGTCACCCATTCTTGTTTGACGATCGGCGTTTGCACGGTTTCTTGCCGCAGTTCGTAACGCGTCCGTTGTTGTTGACGATATTCGTAGTGCGGAGTGGCGAACGGGTTCCAGCGGTTCACCAATTCGGGAACCAGCACATTCTCGACGATGGGAACTTGAACTTGCCGAACTTGCGTTTGATAGTCCGTCTGGATTTTCGGTTCCATGACCGTGCGGACTTGGTCGACCTCTTTGGTCTCCCAGACCGTCCGTTTGGTCGTGTCGCGAAATTCGCGGACGGTGTTTCCCTGAGCATCGACGTACTCGCGCGGCGGTTCGGCGCAGCGAACCGACCGTCGCGCAGAGCGCGAACGTGACCCGAATCGTCGATCGAAAAAACGCCGGCATGCGTCGAGATTCCCCAAATGCGCACGAAGAGGCTTCGGCGTCGGAAGGATTATCGGCGAAATCGGTAAACTCACTTGAGTCGACCCGATCCGCGAATCGCCCCCCGATTCCCCCGTCGGCCGGCCCGGCTTATAGTAAATCGATCTGCTTGGAATTTCCCGTCGCCCGCGAGTCCCCGATGCTGACCGCCGAAACCCTGGCCATGTTGCGTTGCCCGGAAACCCGACAAACGTTGCGTTCGGCGACGCCCGAGTTGATCGAACGACTCAATTCCGCCGTGGCGGACGGCACGCTGACCAACCGGGCCGGACAAACGGTCGCACGGCCGTTGAACGGCGGCTTGTTGCGCAGCGACGAACGCTATCTCTATCCGATCATCGATCGCATTCCGGTCCTCATCGCGGACGAAGCGATTCTTGTAATTGATATGGAATAAATCCCTTCGATACGACAAAGAATCGCATCTGATTTTTCTTGCAATGCCCCGACGTGCTACGCAGAATGCATGCGTCGAATCGGGGCGGTTTCCGTTAGTGGGCGGAGACACGTTTCGACGGGATCGGTGGTTCCTGATAAGCAAGGATCAGGTGAAACCATGGCGAAGACGGTTTTCAAGCGGATTATCGAGGGAGATATTCCGGCGCAGATCGTGTACGACGACGATCTCTGTATGGCGTTCCATGATGTGAGTCCGGTCGCACCGATTCATATCTTGGTGATTCCGAAAAAAGAGATCCGCTGTCTCGACGATCTCGTGAGCGAAGACGCCGCGCTGCTCGGTCACATCATGTTGGTGATCGCGAAACTCGCGAAAGAGCGGAACCTGAACCAGGGCTACCGTGTGGTGACCAACTGCGGTCCTCACGGCGGACAATCCGTGGATCATCTGCACTTTCACCTGTTGGCCGGGCGTCAGATGGAATGGCCGCCGGGATAACCCCCGACGGAATCAACACACGCTGCGCCGATCCCACCGACGTCGCGACCAAACGCAACTGAGGCGGCGAATCCCCGGGATTCGCCGCCTCCGTGTTTTGAGAAACGCCGTACTTGCTACACTCCGTCGCGCTCAACCGCCGCCGACCAGCGTGACGATCTCTACCCGATCGCCCGGCCTCAAGCGATGCGCGGCGTGTTCGCCGCGCGGCACCAACTCGCGATTCACTTCCACCGCGCAGAACTTCGGGTTCATCGCCAGTTCGACCAACGCCGCCGCGATCGTCGTCTCGTCCGGCACGTCGCGCGGTTCGCCGTTCAACTGAATCGTCATCGTCTGCGGATCCTCGGTCGTGTTACTTGGCGTCGCGGACGCCGGCGCCGCGGAACTTCGCCTTGTCGATCAACACCATCGTTTCCTTCACCGGCAATTGCACCGAGACCCGGTTCGTCGGATACGGTGCGCCGTACGCGCAGACCATGCCGGACACCACCTCGACCACGTACACGATGCCGGTCGACATCCGCTTGTTGGTCGTCACGTTCGTGTTCAAATCCGAGCTGCCCGAGATCAACAAAAACTTGGTCGACTTCGCGTCCTTGAAATCGTCCAGGATGTTGTGCGTCGCCATGTAGTTGAATTTCGGCTTCGGCAGCGTCCGCGGATGCAACGCGAAGCACGTCAGATCGCCGGTCTGATAGTCCAGGTAATAAATCGCTTCGAAGCCCGATTCCAACTCGGCCGTGCAGACCGAAAAGCCTTCGCCCCCCTGCGTGGCCACCGCGTGCAGTTGATTCGGGGGAACCAGCGTGCCGCACAACAATCCGATGACGATCCCCGCCACCAAGATCAACGTTCGTGAGCGTCCGAGTCCGGCCATGGGCGTATTCCGTGAAATATGAAAAGGATCCTGCGCCTTGCCTCGAAACTCCAATATACCCCGACCGTTCGCGCCTCGCCAGCAAGCGGCCGCGCCCGTAGCAAGACGCTCGTTCCACGGGACTCGCCCGGCTTCGGCGGCTATGGTAAAAATGCCGCATTCGCAGCGGGGAGTTTTTCTGCGGCCGGACATCGCTCGACCTGTGCGTCGTCGGTCGTCCGCATTTCAGACATCATCGGCACCCTCGGGAGAGTTGCGCGTCATGCCCACGAACGGATCGTTGAATCGCAAACTGCGGATGGCCCTAATCGGCGGTGGTCAAGGTTCGTTCATCGGCCGCGTGCACGCCACGGCCGCCGTGTTGGATAACCGCGCCGCGCTGGTCGCCGGCGCGCTTCAGCAGCGACGCCGCCCGCTCCAAGGCCAGCGCCGCCGATTACGACATCCCGCTCGACCGCGCCTACGCGTCGTACGCCGAACTGTTCGCCAAGGAGAACGCCCTCCCGGCCGACAAGCGGATCGACTTCGTCTCGATCGCCACGCCCAATCACACGCACTTCGAAATCGCCAAGGCCGCGGTCGAAGCCGGCTTCCACGTGATCTGCGACAAGCCGATGACGTTCGACCTGGCCCAGGCCGAAGAACTGGCCGCCGTCGTCGACAAGGCCAAAACCGTCTTCGCCGTCTCGCACAACTACACCGGCTACCCGCTGGTGCGCCAAGCCCGGCAGATGATCCAAAACGGCGAACTGGGCGAGATCAACGCGGTGCGCGTGCAATACATCCAAGGCTGGCTGCGCACCAAGCTGGAAGACGGCGATCAGAAGCAGGCCGCGTGGCGGACCGATCCCAAGAAAAGCGGCGCGGCCGGCTGCTTCGGCGACATCGCCACGCACGCCTACAACCTGGGCCGCTTCATGACCGGGCTGCTGCCCGACAAAATCAGCTGCCAATTGAAGACGTTCGAAGCGGGCCGCAAGCTGGACGACTACGGCACGGCGATGGTCACGTTCGAGAACGGCGCGCTCGGCACGGTGACCGCGTCGCAAATCAGCCACGGCCGCGAGAACGACGTCCGGATCGAGATCGACGGCACGAAAGGCTCGTTGGAGTGGCATCAGGAGGAGCCGAACAAGATGTGGTTCCGCCGCAACGGCCATCCGCACGCGCTCTACACGCGCGACCCGAACGCGCCGTTCATGAACGACCTGGGCAAAGCGGCCTGCCGGCTGCCGAGCGGCCACCCCGAGGCGTTTTTCGAAGCGTTCGCCAACGTCTACCGCGCGGCGTACGACGACATGATCGCGGCCGCCGAAGGCAAAAAGGCCGCGACCGACGCGGTGGTCTACCCCAACATCAACGACGGCGTCGAAGGGATGTACTTCATCCAACAATGCGTCGCCAGCAGCCAATCCGGCGGCGAATGGCTGCCGCTGAAACACAAGCGAGCACGGCGGTAGGACCGCGCCCAGACGAAGCTCGGCATCGGGGTACCACTGGCTCCGCCAGTGGGATTTGTGACGCCCCATACATGGATGCGATGTCGAACCGCGACGCCGGACCTTGCAGCCAGTCGAGAGGTTGCTGAAACGGCGATCCGACAATCACGGAAACGACTTCGCGTAGGACGGACGGGATTCGCAAATTAATACCGGCGAGCCAGCATCACTCTCGAGCGAAACAATTAAAGCAACCGCGACTCGTTTCGTACCAGCGTAATCCTGCCGATTCTAAATAAAAACGCATGACGGGATAACCAATCAGTCCATTTCAACATTTTGCATAACTTCAATGCATCGATAAAATCCATTGCTAGCAATAGTTTGCGGATCTATAATTAGAACTGTTTAGTTAGATCGCTGTCTCTCTCCTGCACTAAACACGGGCATTTATATGTCACAAGCCATTCTCCCTGGAGTCTTTCCCGACTATCTTATTCCAATTGCCAATGAGCTATCATATAGCTATGAATATTTACGTTTCGTCGCATCAGGTAAGAACGGCGCAGTTCATTTAATCAAATCCAAGAACAGCGAAGCTAAGCTTTGCTTAAAAACAATCAAGAAAGAATTCAGCGACTCCAGCACGCGATCCAGAGCGATTGAATCAATCACCAAAGAAATCGACATCCTAACACCTCTAGACCACAATTGCTTCCCGACCATCTATCAGAAGAACGCGAATCCCGATTTACCATATTATGTATGCGATTTTCATCCAGGGAAGACATTTGAGGCATTTGCCAAAGACAATGATATCATTTCCACGCAAGAAGCCATACATGCCGTGAACATGTTAATCGATGCGTTTGAATATTTGCATGATCATGATCGCGCACATTGCGACTTTCACTACAACAATGTAATGATCTCGGGTAATGTATACAAAGATGGAATACTTATTATAGATTTTGGTTCTGGACATCGATTAAGTGACAGCGCGCAATCTACATTGAACCAGGGCGACTTTAGACATAAAGACATAGAATCGCAGATCCAATTCAAGAGCAGAGTAAATCGCAAAGCCCATTCATCGCATTTTGCACAATCTGATTTCAAAAGCCTTGGCCATCAGCTTGCGATAATGACGAAATCATTTTTTGCAAACGCACCAATTGACCAGCAAAGATCGTACATGGATTTTTGCAGGGCACTTCAAAATCTTGAATTTACCAACTGGCAAGAAGTCAAAGACGCTTTTGCGTCAGTTGCTGACCCTAGACATCTTATGTCATCTGTTGATAAATGCTTCTCCAATGTTGATGGCAAACCTAGATATATAAGAATTCCAGTGTCGGGTGATATTCAGGTAGGCAAACAACTACTAGACATAATTAACACGTCAGTATTCCAACGGCTTAGACGCATAAAGCAGCTGTCGTTTTGCGATTGGATTTTTCCTGGAGGGTGTCACACTAGATTTGAACATGTTATTGGGGTTATGAATCTCACAAAACTAGCACTCGAAAGCCTTTGCAGACAACCTGATTTCATAAAGCACCACAGTAAAAGCGCAATTTCGGGAACTTTGTTTGCAGCACTTATACACGATTTAGGTCACTACCCGTTCGCGCATGTAGTTGAACAATACACTGCCAGCCGCTTTCCGGATGAACAAGAAGCTAAAGATGCAGTAGATCACGAAAAACACTCACTTCAATTGATTGAAAGTGACCCAGAAATACTCAACGCACTTAAATCGTGGGAAGAACACACTGGCACTATTGCTCATAAAGTAATTGCAAAGTCAATGGGTGTTTTGTCTGAGATTCTTAGCGGACCAATTGATTGTGATAAACTTGATTACATATGCCGTGATGCCTATCACTGTGGAAAACAATATGGCAAAGGCATCGACACATCCGCATTAGTCAAAGCATTCACTTATGACGATACCAGTGATTCTTTATGCATTGATCAAAGTAGAATTCCTGCAGTGGAAGGCTTCATAGTTGCCCAGGAACAGATGCTAAGAGAAGTGTACTGGCACGACAGCGTACGCGCAATCACAGCCATGTTCCATGCGGCGATAGCAGCTATTGTCCTCAAAGATAAGAAGTCGCTTAAGGCTCTTATCGACAAATTGAAAATCGCTGAATCAGATGAGTTTGCAATAAGAGAAATCCTCATACCTGCGTTTCGAAAAAAAATAGAACTAGACCCAAGCCGAATTCCTAGCAGGTTTTTGGCATTACTGGAAATGCACGTAAAAGGTTCTTACGCAGACATTTACAAAAATGCACGTAAGTATGATCGTGGGGATCGAGTCCCATCTCAGCATCCAACCGCAACTAAAACCATCTACGATACAATCGTAACTTCACCGGGCTACACGACCTCATCTATACCTATTAATTATGACGAGGTCAAAAGGCTTCGATACTGTTACATGAAAACTATCGAAAGAATATCTCCCATGAATAATCTCAGTGAATTTGATATTCTCATAGATGTTCCGTATGGCAAATCTAAAATCACTAAAGTGCAAGTTCGAATGCAATCCGGCGAACTCAAGGATCTCAGTACGCTTACTCACATTCATGATTCAATTTTATCGGAAATGTCTTTGTTTTCTGCGCCTATCCGAATCTTCTTTTCTCCTTTACTGTACAGACACATCGGAGACAAATTAAATCAAATATGCAGTAACGCAGAAAAAGCTTATTTCACTACAACCGAAAGTGATAGCAATTCTATTCTATAGTGCATTAATCTTTAATGCATGATGGTTGGCACGGCAAGATGTCTTGCCGTGTCGCCGCAGGCGATCCAAGGCCGCGGTTCACGCGTCGGCCGACAAGCAAGGTCGTCTCGCCGGGTGGCTCGCTGCGTCGGGGACGCCGCGTTGATCGCTCGGCCCGGCGTCCGGGGCTTCGGGGCGCTGCGCGACTCGGCTGGCCGAGCCGGCCGTGCTTCCCATGACGGGCCGGCTGCCGAACCGTTGTGACGCCGACCGGCCGGCGCGTCGCTGGGTGCGGCCCTCAGTGTTTTCCGGCGGGCCGCTTTGACGCGCGGAGGCGTCATCCTTTACGCTGGAGCGGGGCGGCGGATGGCGCCGGCCGCTGTTGGGCAACCGTGGGCCGTTTCTCCGAGAGGTGTTCGATGCGCAGCGTTTCCTCCGTCCTCCCGTTCGCGTGCGTCGTCGCGCTGTTCGATCTCGCGACCGCGTGCGCCGCGCCGCCCCTGGCGGCGCGACCCGCCGGGCAGCCCGTCGTTCCGCCTGCCGTCGCGCCTGTGCCGCGCGAAGCGACGACCTACATCCGCAACAACACGGAGCGCACGATCCGCTACGCGGTCGTGTCGTGGCGGTCGGCCGTCAGCGCCACGGTCGAGCCGGGCAAATACGGGGCCTTTCGCTATCTGAACGACGGGACGTCGATGACCATCGTCGTGTACGACGCCGTGGCGAAAGAGCTGATTTCGACGCGCGATGTGGTCATTCGTCCGAATGTGTATTACGACGCGCAATTGGGAGCGACGGACGACCCCGGAGCGCCCTCCGCCCCGCTCGATCCCCCTTCGGTCGGGTCTCCGGCGTTGGGCGTGCCGGACCCCGCGCACCTGCGCACACCCGGCCTTCCGCCCGCGCCGCGGACGCCGTAACCCCGTCCGCCCGCGCGCCCACTTCCGCCGAAACCGCCCCCCTTGCGGAGAAGGCCGCCGCGACCGCTGCGCGTGTAAAATCGCCGCGGACGGCGGCGCAAGCCCTTGATTCGGCGGGACTTAAAATCCGCGAAAATCCCGGCGGAATCGGCTTGCACGGCGAGTGAACATGCGTATAATAGATACGGCGATTTCGAGGGTGACACGGCAACATTTTTGTCGTGTCGCCGCAGGCGATCCGAGGCCGCGATTCCCGCGTCGAGCGACACGCAGAGTCGTCTCGCCGAATGGCGACATTGCGCCGGTCACGCTTATCGTTGTTCGATCCGGCAAGTGCGGCCTCGGGTCGCTGCGCGACACGGCTTGCGGAGCACGCCGTGGAACCCGTGTCGGGTTTACACGCGCAGCTCCGAGTGGGCGACGTCAGTCCCCTGAGTTGCGCTGCACGACGTCGTTCGGCACAAGCTCAGGGGACTGACGTCCCCCGCTCGGGAAAAACTTGTTTCCTTTACGGAACCGCGCGTTCGACGACGACGCGTCACGACTTACGACGAATTTTCGCCGTAAGTCCAATGGCGTCGTCGCCGAGCCACAGCAAACAAAAAACCGAAAGCCAACCCGAGCGATCGTTTCGCTCGTAACGCTCGCGCAGAGAACTTGGGTAAGACGTTCGTCGGGAGGGAATGGTCCGCGTGACTCGGCTCGGTCCGCGAGTCCCACTCGCGGCTTTGCTAACCGACTGAAAACTGAATCCTGAAAACTGAAAACTCACCACGCTCGTAACGCTCGCGCAGTGAACTTGGGTAAAACGACGCATTTCCCCCTCTCCCGAGAGTGGACACGTTGCGCGCGCAGAACATCGGGCGGGAGAGGGTCGGGGTGAGGGCGACCGCTGTTGAGCAAAGACCGTCGCCCTCACCCTATCCCTCTCCCCGATGGATGTTTTCGCGCATTGCGAGCGTGTTGCGGGGAGAGGGGATTGGCAACATGCGGAGTGATGATGGCGTGCGCGGTTTCCCCCTCTCGTAGGGTCTGCTGTGCGGACCGGACGTTGGGGGTCACGGTCCGCACAGCGGACCCTACGGTTGGAAACACGCGTCGTGGAATTCCGTGCGACGCCACACATTCCGGGGCCGCTGGTCCGATTGCGCGGAGTACCGCGTTGGTCGTCCGCCGGGCACCCCAAGATTGTTTGTGTCGCAGGACGAGCGATCGCTACGCTCGTAACGCTCGTTTCGCTCGCGCAGTGGAACTGGGGCGTCTGGCGAGACGGCGCGAATCGCAGGCCGACGCCGGCGGCTTGATCGAGAAAAAAATTCCTCACGCTCGCACGATCGAAACGCGCGTTTCGCTCGTAACGCTCGCAGAGTGAACTGGGGTAAGACGTTCGTCGCGATGCCGTGCCCCGCGTAGTGCAACTCGCTACGCTCGGTCCGCGAGTAACACTCGCGGCTTTCCTCTTTACTGAAAACTGGATCCTGAAAACTGAAAACTTGTAACGCTCGTTTTGCTCGTAACGCTCGCAGAGTGAAGATGGAGAAGACCGTCGCGCGGAGTGTTTCACGTGAAACAAAGTCCGACGCGGAGAACGGAGGTCAAACGTTGCTGAGAATGGAACGTCCGGCGTGGTGCGGCTCGCTACGCTCGGTCCGCGAGTGCCACTCGCGGCTTTCCTGAAAACCGAAAACTCGCCCCCGCTCGTTTCGATCGTAACGCTCCCAGCTTTCCTGAACCCTTCACCCTCGACGTTAGTCGTCGGTCCGACTGCGACCGCCGCCGGCGAAGATCATCACGTAGTACAGCAGCGTCAGGATCGACTCGAGCGTGCCGGCCACGTAGGTCAGCGCGGCGGCGTTCAGCACTTTATTGACGTACGGCATCTCCTGGTGCGAGACGATTCCGCGCTCGACCAGGATCCGTTTCGCCCGGCGCTGGCGTCGTACTCGACCGGGAGGTTGATGAGTTGGAAGAACACGATGCCCGCGAACAGCGCAATGCCGATCCAAATGACCGGCAACGAGCCGAGCGCAACGCCGAGGATCATGATGAGCATGCCGCCTTGGCCGCCGAAGCCGGCCAGCGGGACGGCGCCGTTGCGAATGACCAGCGGCCAGTAGCGTTCGGCGTCTTGGATGGCGTGGCCCGCTTCGTGCGCGGCGATGCCGACGGCCGAGAGACTGTGACCGACGTAGTTGTCTTGGCTCAACCGCAACGTTTTGGACGACGGGTCGTAGTGGTCGGTCAGTTGGCCGGCCACCGGTTCGATGGCGACGCTTTGTAGACCGGCGGCGTCGAGGATGTGTCGCGCGGCGGCCGCCCCGCTGAGCGGCGCGGCGAATTGCACCGCCCGGGCATAGGCCGACATCATCCACGACCGCGCGAGAAACGCCAGCAGGAGCGCGGGAGCGATGAACAGCAGATAGCGAAAATCGAAAATCATGGTCTGTGGATCGGAGTGCGGCGCACGCCGCCGGCGGTCCGTCTGGGACCGCCGCGCGGACGCTTTCCCTTGGTTTACGTCAAAACGCCCGAAATGGTTCGGGCCTAACGAAGGAGGTGTCACGACGCAAAGCATGACGAGGTAAGCACTTTCGGTGCCGGCGAGACGCTTTCGTGTTGCCCGCCGGCAAACGCGTTTCCCACGCAAGCGATCTACCGAAATTCGGCCGGAAGTCCTAGAATTCCGGCCCGCATCGCCGCAGGTTCGCGTCGATCCGATTTTCCCCAAGTCCCGCGCCATGTTCGGACAAGGACGTCCGCACGCTCGCGCGGCCGGGTTCGCCCCGGCCGCCTCACGCCGTTTCGGCCAACCGGTCGAACGGTCGGGCACGCGGCGCAGGCTCGCCGAACGTTCTCCGAACAGGCCCGCTTCGGGCTGTGCGCAGTTGGCGTTCGTGTTGGTGATGGCCTGGGGTTACGTCGCCGCGCGCGGCGACGATGCGCCGCCGCAGACCGCGCCGTTGTTCGCTCCGCCGACCGCGCCGGCCGAGAGCGAGTTGGCCGGCGACGCGCGGGATTGGTCGATTCAGTTTCGCATCGCCTGGGGCGGCGGAACGGAACGATTGTGGCGCGGCGAGTTCGCCTGGTCGGCCGGCCCCGGCAAGCCGATCCGCGCGTTGGGGATCGAAGCCGACGAGCCGGGTTGCGTGACGGTCGAGAACGGCGTGATCGTGGTGACCGCCCGCTCGCCGCGCGGTTATGACGGCGTGGACGCGCGATTTCCGTACGATCCGGCAGCGAAGCTGAAGATTCGCATGCGGGCCGACGACGGGACGACGATCGAAGACGAAGTGACGCTCGAAGCGTTGCTGAAACCGTCGTGGCAGAAGAACCTTGACGATCGCGGCAACCGGCTGTTCATCCGCCGCTTGCCGGCCGATCAGCTACGGGTCGACGTCAAACGCGACGCGTTGCTGTTCGCTCCTCGCGAGACGTGGGACCTGACCGTGACGCCGCACCTGTTACCGGTCGCGGCCGACGACTCGTTGAAGATTCGCGCAAAGTTGACCGCCAAGGCCGGCGGCAAAGAGCATTGGGCGCAAGAGTTCGTGATCGAACGCTGGACGCCCGACTGGTCGAAGCCGCAACCGGGCGCGACGGCGTAACCGTCGATTCCGTTCCAAGTTCCGATGCCCGAGCAGGAAGGCGTGTATGACCTGACGATCGAAGCGATCGAACGCGGCACGCTGCGGTGGGGCAAGACCGTGCTGACGCGCAACGTGCAGACGCTGGTCGTCGCCGAGACCGCGCCGCGGCACGGCCGAACACCAGCCCGCGTGGGCAAAGATTCACGAACTGGATCCGACGACCACGACGTGGTCGGAGAAACTGCGGCAGTCGTGGAACTTGGCGGCCGCGCCGCTGGGGAACGGACGTTCGTCGGTCGCGGCGA
The DNA here is from genome assembly GCA_049840575.1 of Pirellulales bacterium. Taxonomy (GTDB): domain Bacteria; phylum Planctomycetota; class Planctomycetia; order Pirellulales; family JALHPA01; genus JANRLT01. Next base: position 40,499 of record JASGKV010000027.1, on the reverse strand, counting down.
TCGCCGAGTTGGGCCAGTGCGTCCGCCTGAACGAAACCGAACATGCGGCCGATCCGCCGTGGGAAGCGTACCCATTGGCGGTCGCCAAACCGGATCACCCGCATGTGGTCGAACTGGAATACCCGACGCACTTGGCTCAACAACTGGGGATCAGCGTCGTCGAACCGAACGCGGCCGGCAGCGTGCAGGCGTTGGGGTTGGATTCGGGCGTGACGGTTGCGCCGCAGCCGGGGACGCCGGCCGGTTGGAGCCGGCATCGCTTGGTGTTTTGGCCGCGTACGAAGACGCCGTACTTATTACTGACCAATCGCGCAATGCGCGGGCCGGCCTATTTCGGCAAGATTCGCGTGCTGGCCGGACCGACGCATTTGCCTGCGGCCGACACGTCGCGGGGCTTCGATCCGAACGAACGGATCTGGGCCGCCGCTTGGTTGCGGCCGCTGTTCCCCGAACAGTTCGGCACGCACGAAGCGGTCGATACGTGGAGCGGGCGCGGCTTGGACGATTGGCAAACGTTTTACGAAGGGGCTTCCCGGTTGCTGGAATACTCGCGTTACGCCGGCCAGAACATGGTCGTCGTCGCGGCGTTGGCCGACGGCAGCGCGGTGTATCCGAGTCGCCATTTGGAACCGACGCCGCGCTACGATACGGGCGTCTTTTTCGATCATGGCGGCGATCCGATTCGTAAGGATGTGTTGGAACTGTTGGCGCGGATGTGCGATCGCGAAGGCCAACGCTTGCTGGTCGGCCTACAGTTCGCCGCGCCGCTGCCCGAGCTCGAAGCGTTCGCGCCGAACGATCCGAACGGCGTCGGAATTCGCTTGGAAGGGGTCGAAGGGAAGCCGTATCACTTGGTGCACGCGCCGCGTCGGGGCTTGGCGCCGTACTACAATCCGTTGGACGAGCGCGTGCAGGACGCCGTCGCCCGCGTCGTGCGCGAGGTCGCCGTGCGATACGCGCGGCATCCGTCGTTCTCGGGCGTGTCGCTCGAAATCGGCGGCGACTCGTATCTGCAGTTTCCGGGCGAGTATTGGGGCCTCGACGATCGGACGTTCACGCGTTTCACGCAAGCCGCAAGACTGGACATTCCGGCCGCCGGACCGACGCGTCATTGGTTGCGAGCGAAGTACCTGGCCGAGAATCCGCAAGCCAAGGAGCTGTGGCTCCGGTGGCGCACGACCGAGTTGCGGGCGTTTCATCTGCGGCTGCAGAACGAACTTCGCGCCGCGCGAGCCGACGCCCGCTTGGTGCTGGCTCCCACGCAACCGTGGGATACGCCCGAGGCGTTGGAAGACGCGTTGCCGCACTGGAACGGTCAAAACTCGTCGCGCACGGCAGCGCGGGAAATTGGGTTGGGACACGGACGATCGCGCGCGAGACGACGGTCCGGCGTGGTTGATGAGCCGGCCGCAACAACCGCAAGGCGATTGGGGCGGCTGGTCCACCGCCATCGGCGAGTGGGACGATTGGGCGCGGCGCGGGACGCTGAACGCGTCGTTGTTCTATCACGAACCGCAACGGTTGCGACTGCCGTCGTTCGACGCCAAGAGTCCGTTCGGAAAAGACAAAACGGCCACGTGGCAGTTGACGCAATTCACACCTTCGGGAACGGAGAATCGCCGACGCTTGGCGAACGCGCTCGCGCGAACGGACGATTTGTGGATGATCGACGCCGGGCACCTTCCGTGCTTAGGCCAGGAAGAGTCCGTCGCCGAGTTCGTCGCCGCGTATCGCAAATTGCCGCCGCATCGCTTTCAAACGGTCAGCGGCGAGACCGAACCGGTCGTCGTTCGCACGTTGATTCGCGACGGACAAACGTGGTTCTACGCGGTGAACACCGCCGTGGAAGGCGCGAGCTCGATGTGAAACTCGACACGACCGTGGCGGTTCGCCCGATCGAACTCAGCGGGTATCGCAACGTCGCCGCGCCGCAAAATCGTGCATGGAAGCTCGAGCTCGGCCCCTACGATTTGATCGCCGTGCGCTTCCGGGCGAGGTTCGGTTCTCGTCGCCGACGGCCGTGTTTCCGGAGACGTTACGAAAGGAGCTCGAACAGCGGATGACCACGCTGCGCGAACGCCGCGCACGCTTGGAGAACCCGGCGCCCGTGCCGGGCGTGTTGAACGCCGATTGGGAACGCGTCGACGCCGCCAACAAGCCCTTGGGCTGGACGCTGCAAGCCGCGCAGCCCGATGGGGCAAGGGTCGTGTCGGACGATCGCATTCCGCATGGCGGCGCGCGGGCCGGCAAGCTGACGGTCGAAAGTTCGCAGGGCGCCACGTTGCGATCCGAACGCTTCGATGCGCCGCGCACCGGACGGGCGGCGGTCTCGGTGTGGTTACGAGTGGCAGATCCGGCGAAGCAACCCAGCGTCCGCTTGGCCGTCGAAGGCGCACGGCAAGAGCGGTTTCTTCCGCTTCGCGTTACTCGGCGCCGGGCAACAGGCCGCGCCGCTTCGCACGCAATCGGCGCAATACATTTTGCAAATCGACGACCTCCCGACCGACGGCATGAACGACTTGCGCGTGCGAATCGACGTCTCGGGGCCGAGCGAAGTCTTCATCGACGACGTGCAGTTGTTCGATCTCGTGTTCAGCGAACAAGAACGCCGGCAGTTGGATAAGACGCTGGCTCTGGCCGACTTCCACCTGCAGCAAGGGCAACTCGGTCGCTGCTGGGGCGATCTGCAAGGCGATTGGGCGCGGTTCTTATTCGACTTGGTCCCCGCCGCGCCGCCGGCGAATACCGCCACGGTCGAAACGGCGCGACCGGCCGCGATCGCACCGCGCCCCGCCGAGAAAGCGGCCGAAAAGCCCGGCATGTTCGACCGCATGCGCAACATGTGGCGATAGCGATCCCCGCACGGCACGTCGTTTTCACCACGACCGCCTCGCGGTAAACTGTGAGTTTGCTTTTCGCACTCTCGCTCGATCCGCTCATGTCCGCTTCGCCCGCCGTCGATGTTTCCGCTTCTCCGGCGTTGTCGGCCGCCACGTCGTTCCGCGTCGGCACGCATCTGTTGAAGAGCCGCTTGATCGTCGGGACCGGAAAGTACGACGACTACGGCACGATGGCTCGCTCACTGGAACTGTCCGGCACCGATTGCATCACCGTGGCGATCCGTCGCGAGCGATTGATCGACGCCCAAGGAAACAATCTGCTCGATTTCATCGACCTCGACCGCTACGTCATCCTGCCCAACACGGCAGGGTGCTTCAACGCCGACGACGCCGTGCGCATGGCGCGACTCGGGCGCGAAATTCTGAGCGGGCTCGAAAACCCCGGCGCGGACTGGGTCAAACTCGAAGTCTTGGCCGACAAAAAGACGTTGTTGCCCGACCCGGTGGCCACGCTCGAAGCGACCGAGAAACTGGTGGCCGACGGGTTTCAAGTGTTGTGCTATTCCAGCGACGATCCGATCATCGCGCGGCGTTTGAAGAACGCCGGCGCGACCAGCGTGATGCCGGCCGGCAGCCCGATCGGCAGCGGGCAAGGAATCTTGAACGCCAACAACCTGCGGATCTGTTTGGAATATCTCAAAGAGAACGATCCCGAGTATCCGGTCATCGTCGACGCCGGCGTCGGCACCGCCAGCGACGTAACGATCGCCATGGAGTTGGGCGTCGACGGCGTGTTGCTGAACACCGGCATCGCGCACGCCCGCGATCCGCTGGGCATGGCCGCCGCGATGCAGGCCGGCATCCAAGCCGGCCGCTGGGCCTACCTCAGCGGGCGCATCCCGAAAAAGCTCTACGCCACGGCCAGCAGCCCCGAAGTGGGCGTGATCACCGAGCAGCCAAAGTCGTAGGCTAAGGACGATAACGGTCTCTTCATCACATGGAGAGATCTGGTGCTACGTCAGCGGAACGCGTAGACCGTCGTACGCCAATTCCATGTTCGGCGGCAACGCGGCCGAGACTGCGGCATGTTCCAAATCGTGGCCCATGTGCGTGAAGATCGTCCGTTTGGCCCCCAATTCCGTCGCCACGGCTTGGGCTTCTTCCAAGCTGAAATGGGTCGCGTGCGGCTTGTAACGCAACGCGTCGAGGATCAACACGTCCAAACCCCGCAGTTGCTCGCGGCTCTCGGGCGGAATGCGATTCGTGTCGGTGCAATACGCCACGTTGCCGATCCGGAAGCCCAACGTTTCGAAGCGACCGTGATACAAGCGGAACGGCGTAATCGATTGCCCCAGCACCTCGAACGGAACGTCGCCGATCCGATGGAAATCGACCACCGGCACGCCGCCCGCGTAGTTGATCGCTTCGGGTACGAAAGCGTAATCGAACGCGCGGCGTAAGCGACGCTCGACCGATTCTTCGCAATACAACGGCAACGCGCGACCGTTCGAGAAATAGAAGACGCCGCACGTCGTCGAAGCCCATCGTGTGATCGGCGTGATCGTGCGTGAACAGCACCGCGTGAGCGGTGCCGATCCCTTCGCGCAACATCTGCGTCCGTAAGTCAGGCGTTGTGTCGATCAAACACGTCCCGCCGGGCAAGCCGAGGCGCCAAGCCGCAACGCAATCGTTTGTTACGTGGATCGTCGCTGCGGCAAACGTCGCACCCGCACCCGACTACGGGAATCCCGACCGACGTTCCCGTGCCCAGGAACACGAGTTCCCCGCGGATGTCGGCCGGATCGTAGAGCGTGAATGCCACGGGGAAGCTGGGAATGCAGAGCGCGGAATGCGGAATGGAATGCGACGTGAATCCGGACGCGGCTTCGTCTTCGCTTGCGTTTTCGCCGAAACTCGGCGGCGCTCGTTCGTGCGTATCACTTGGCCGTTTCGGCCAAGGGCTTTTCTTCCAACGGTTTGGCCGTAGTCGGCGCGGCGTGCGGCGCAGCTCTTCGGCGCGAAGATCAACACCGTGGTCGCGCCGATCACGGCCATGATCAAACCGGCGTAGAAGATCGGGTTGATGGGGTTCAACTCGCGCTTCTCGACCGCCAGGCTGAAGAACGTATTGACGATCGGCGCACCGCCGAAGACCAGCGGCATGACGTAGACCGGCTTGCCGCCGAAGGTGAACGCTAGGATGATCCCCAACGCGCCGATCGCCGCGATGGTGCCGGCGATGATGCTCCACGTGAAGCCGCTGGGGGTCCATTCGTAATCCGGCGACGGTTCGGCGATCGGATACAAATCAAGGGCACCACGACGGCGACCACGAAATACGCCAGCCCGATGCAAATCAGCGGCCGCAAGCGGCTGCCGAGCATCGCCATTTGCCCCTTATGCAATGTGGGCCCGTACGCGCCCCAACTCAACACGGCCAGCGCAATGGCGCCGACGATCTTGAACCAATCTGCCGCTTCGTGCACGGCGCTCGCATGGGCTCCGCTCGCCGCGGCGACCGGTGTCGGCTTGAAAACCAACACGCACGCCGCGCCGGCGACGACCAAGATCAAGCCCGCCAAGAACATCGGATTGACGCGAAAATTGCGCAGTCATGATCATCGTGGTGAACGTGTTGATGACCGGCGCACGCCGAAGACCAACGGCATGACGTAGACCGGACTGCCGCCGGAAGTGATCGCCAAGATGATGCCCAATGCGCCGAACGCGCCAAGACGCCTGCGCGAAACTCCACACGGTGCCGGTGAACGTCCACGCTCCTTTTTCGCCGCGCAACTTCAACACCGCGAACGGAACCAACACCGCGATCAAAAAGTAGGCCAAGCCGACGCACAGGAACGACCGCAAGCGGCTATCCCCCATCTCATGCGCGCCCAATGCAACAACACGCCGTAGATGCCCCAGCAGACGGCCGTCGTCAGAATCGAGAGCGGCACCCCGAAAAAACCCTGCATGGCGAACGATCCGGCGCGAAGGAAAGTGTGAGCGGGCGACCTGAAAACCGGCCGCGGCGAGGGGATTTAGTGTAGCACGCGCCGCCCGAAAACGGGAGCGTCGCCGCGCGCATCACGGTCTCGCAAGGCGGGATTTACGCCTCTTCGCGCAACGTCTCGACCAGCGGCGCGCAGAGCGCAACGCGCGTGGCCCAACCGCCGACGAGGACCCCGGTCGCGACGACGATACCCAACACGGCCAGCAGCGCGGTCCACGGGACGCCTGCGTCGCCGCCGAGCAAATTCGGCGCGATCGCCACGAGCGCGGTCGCGACTCCCAGGGCCAGCCCGACCAAGAGGATCGAGAGGTTCTCGTCCAACAGCAGCCAACCGAGTCGTCGTTTACGGAAGCCGAGCGCCTGCATCAACGCCAATTCGCCGCGCCGTTCCCAGACGTTCCGCAACTGCATCACGGCCAATCCGAACGAGCCAAGGATCAGGCCCAACGCTCCCAAACTTTGGAACGTACTCAGGTACGTGTTCTGCACGGCCATCAGCGCGGCCAAACGGTCGCGGGTTCGTTCGGCGGTGAAGCCGTAATCCGAAAGCGCGGTCTCGAACGCCTGTTCGGTTTGACCGACGTCGTCGTTCGCCGCCGGAGCGATCAAGAACATCCGCGTGCCGTTGACCGTGGGATAGAGCGCGAAAATTCGCTTCGGCAAGCAGGATGTCGCCTTGAAAGATGCTGTTCTTCAATAAACCGGCGACCCGCATCCGGATCTTGCCGCCCCGCCCATCGTCGATCGCGAACGCTTCCCCAACGCCGCCGTATAGATGCAGCGAGTACATCGCCGTGTTCATATCCAATACGACCGGGTAGATCGGATCGTCGCCGGCGACGGACGGCGTCTCGTTCAATGCTTGCCATGGATCCTCGGCGAACTTCGGCTCGGCGGCGGCCCATGCGAACCCACCCCGTTCGACGAAGCGGCGGTTCGCCGACAACACGCGCGGCTGCGTCGATTGATACAGATTCAAACAACTGGCGTCCTCGCCGCGCTGGAATGCGCAGCGGCAGGATCGTCGCGCCGGAAGCCAACGCTTCGGCGGCGTCGTCGAAACCGAGATCGGCGCGATCGTCGGCGGAAGTCAAATCTTGATAGATCGGCAAATCGCTTTCGGCCATGAGCGCGAAGCCGCCGTCGCCACGATCACGCTCGCGACCGTCCGGCGGAGGCGATAAGCGGAACGCGCTGATCGCCGTGATGAGAAACACCGCCATCGCCATTAGGCCCAGCGTGGTCACGGTCCGGCCCGGCGCACGCGCGGCGTTGCTCCAGGCCAACGACCAGAGTCCTTGCGCGGCGTTCGTCCCCTGGGCGGCGATGCACAATAACGAAGCTCGCACGCCGGTCGTGGCCGCGATCAACAGCAACGCGCCGGATCCGAAGAACGCGCCGGCCCGGCCTTCGCCCGAGAGCCGCGTCCCCATCACGATCAGCGCCGGCCCCGAACGCACAGAACGCGATGATGCCGGTCGCCCACGAGCGTCCACGTTCGGCGTCGACGGCGACGTCCGTACGACCGGCCAGCAGATTGCGGGGGCCCACTTTTTTGAGCGAGCGGAGCGTCCAGAGCATCGTCGCCAACGCGACGAAAAACGTGAGTCCCGCGCCGATCGCCAACGTGCGAGGTTCGACGTGCAAACGAATGAACGGCGTCGTAATCGCGGCCAACCACCATGTGCGTAATCCATGGATCATTAACGCGGCGAAGCCGATGCCGGCCGCCGCGCCCAGCAACGACCCGAACAACGCCACGCAGCCTCCTTCCAGCAGATACCGCGTCCGCAATCGGCTGCGCGTGAACCCGTGGGCGAGTTCGATGCCGAGTTCGCGGGCGCGGCGTTCGAGGCCCAGCTTGAACAACATGCCGATCAACAACAGCGCGGCCGCGATCAGAAACATGCTGAAGCCCAGAAACAGACCGTCGAACGGCGTCGTCCCCGACGCGGCGTTCAAGCCGATCCGTTTGACGGGCATCAACGCGAAGCCCAACGCCTTGGCCGGCAGCAGCGCGGCCAATCGGTCTTCTAACGCCTCTTTCGTATCGGTCGGTTTCGTCGTAAAGCGCAGACCGGTCGTAGTGCCGAAGCGACTCTTCCACAACGCCCTGCCCGTCGCCGCCGAGACGAAGGCTTTGGGCGTGGTCCGAAATTCGTCCCAATACGCCTCGTCTTCGTCGTGCGGCTTCACGCTGCGGACGCGTTGCGGATCGTACGGAAACGGCGGATCCCAGTTGGCCAATGAATCGCGGTCGGTGATCCCCTTCAGCTCGGGCGTGAGTTCGCGATCGAGCGCGGGACCGCTCATCGGCACGACGGCTTTAAGCAAAAACTTCGCCCGGCGTTCGGCCGTTTCTCCGTGCGTGCTTTCGGGCTCGAAAAACGTCAGCGTGATCGGCATGCCGACGCGAACGTCCGCCCCTTGGGCGCGGGAATCGTCGGCCGTCCATTGATTCAACACGATGTCGTCGGGACCGAGGTTATCGATCGGCTGGCCGTCGATGTCCAACCACGGCCCGAACGGCGGCGCGGCGTCGAAATCCAACGCGCCGACCGTCGAGTACGGAATGCGATGTTGGGGATCGGCTTCGATCCAGTTCGCCAGATAGACGAAGTTCGCGCAGGCGACGGTCGTCGGCTTTGGCCCAAGCGGCGACCGCGTTCTCGATCTCCGCGCTCAGCAACAACGCGTCGCCGGTCAGTTGCCACACGTCGTCGTCGAGACGTTTAAGCGTAAGACCGTAATCGGCCAAAGTGGGGCGCAACGCCGTCGTGAGGGCGGCGTCGTCTTCGACCGAGCGCTGCCGTCTCCGGGTCGGGCCCGGCGACCAGCATCAAGTTCGCGCGATGCGGCTGATCGAGCAAACCTTGCAACACGCCGAGCGGAACATACGCGACCTTCGGCGTTTGCTGCGACGGAAACAGTCCGAACGCGCCTGGCCCCTCGTCGGGCAAGATGCCCGCGACCGCCAGGCGGACCGAGAGCGACGTTTCCTTCTTCTTTCCCAACGGGCTGTCCGGGGGAATTTCGCTTTGTAACGGAACGCGCAACACGATCTCGGGAGGACCGCCCGAGCCGGCGATCAGCGCGCGTTCGTCGATTCCCAATTCCGCGGCGGTCGCGCGATTCAAAAACACTCCGCGCTCGGGCAGCGGTTGTCCGGGGGCTTGGGCTTTCGGCCACAGCTCGAAAAACTTCGGCTCCACGCCCACGACCTGCACGTGCCCGGCGCAAAGACGCGTTGTTGCGCGTCGTCGGTCGTGCGCGTCAGCGCGGCTTGCATGAAGATGCCGGGCCGCGCGTCGACGTTCGCTTGCTTCGCGAAGTCGGTCGCCATGTCGGTGCGGAAGAATCGCGGCGTAATTAACGCCTGATCGATTCGCCCCAGCCGATCGACGACCAACCCACGTAAACTGCCGCGCATCGAATCGCCGATCGCCAACGCGCCGGTCAACACGGCCCCCGCGACGATCACGCCCAAACAGACGGCCGTATGCATCCGCCAATGAAAGGCGAGCGAGCGACGGATGAGCAGCCAGAGTGACATGCGTGAGGAGTCGGGAGTCAGGGGTTGGGATTCAGGAGACGATGGTAAGCGCACTTCGGTCGACGAGCGTAACGAAATAAAAACGAAGCATGAGTAGCATATGCTTCCTGGCTCCCGACTCCCGACGCCTGAATCCTCGTCCTAGGTTCGCTCGATCAATTTGCCGTCGTCCAATTCGTGACGGCGTTGAAACATCGCGGCCAATTCCAGGCTGTGCGTCACGGCGATCAGCATCGTGCTTTCGGACTTCTGTAACTCCAGCAGCAACTTGCCGATCGACTCGGCCGTCTTGCGATCGAGATTGCCCGTCGGTTCGTCGGCCAGCAGCAACGCGGGCTTCATCAACAACGCCCGCGCGATCGCCGTCCGCTGACGTTCGCCGCCCGAGAGTTCGGCCGGGCGGTGATCGCGACGCGACGCGAGTCCGACGCGATCCAACAATTCGACGCCCCGCGCGTGCGTCGCGGCGTCGACGCCGCCGCCGGCGACCACGGGCAACAACACGTTTTCGAGCGCCGAGCATTGCGGCAGCAAGTAATGTTCTTGAAAGACGAAGCCGATCCGGCGATGCCGAAAGTCGGCCAGACGAGCTTCGTCGAACTTGGTCGGATCTTCGCCCAACAGTTCCAACTTGCCGCCGGTCGGCGTATCGAGCGTCCCGAGGATGTACAGCAGCGTGCTTTTGCCCGAACCACTGGGTCCGAGAACGGCCGTATTCTCGCGCGGCTCGAGCCGCAGATCGACGCCGCGCAACACGGACAAGGGCTCGCCGCGCGTGGGATACGTTTTCACCAGCGATTCGGCGAGCAGAGCGGGCATGAGACGAGGTTTCAGGGTTCAGGGTTCAGGGTTCGGAATAATGCTTGGCTTGGTCTCGCAAAAACCGGGATCGAAGCAGACTCACGAATTTCCCGAACGCTGGAGGCTGAACTTGATCGACTTCGAGCGAGTTGTCGCGGTCTAGGTCACGACGTAGTCACGAAACTTGGCGACCCAGTCCGCAGGGATGGGCATGCCGACCGGCGGGGCATCGTTTTGCAGGCGACAGCAGACGGCGGTGATGCGACCGACGGCCACTTCGCGCTCGGCGTGCGTGACCGCGAATTCGTAGGTGACGCTTTTGGTGCCCAGGCGGGTCAGCGAGAGTTCGATATCCAACACGTCTTCGAAACGGACTGCGCCGCGATAATCGCATTGCGCGGCGACGCGCGGCCAACTGATGGTCCCCTGCCGGTCGCGGACGATCACGCTGAGACCCAGCGAGCGAAGGAACTCGTGCTCGACCGACTCCAACATCGGAAAGAACGCGGCGAAGTGCATGATGCCCGCCGCGTCCGTCATGGCGAATTCCACGCGACGAACGGCTTTGAAGACGGGCATGTGCGATCCGGTATGGAGTTGTGATCCGCGACCGCGCAGCAAAAAACCCACGGGCTGAAAAACGACCGTGGGATTTTTTCGCTCGGCGTCGACGCGACGTTATTCGCCGACGTACGGCAGCAGCGCCATGAAGCGCGCAGCGTTTGACGGCTTTGGTCACCGCGTGTTGGCTGATGGCCGTGCAACCGCTTTTGCGGCGGCTGACGATCTTGCCCTGGCGATTGACCAGCTTGCCCAGCAATTCCAGATCCTTGTAATCGATGTACATCGGCCGGGGACGTTCCCCGTTGATGAAGATCGGATCTTTCTTCTTGATGCGAATGCGAATCCGATTCGAGGACGAATTGCGACGACGATCGCCGCCGCGGTCGTCTCGATCACGCGGTTCATAAGCCATGACGAACAATCCCCAGGTAAATGCCGAAAATCTTGAAATGCGTATTCGCCCGAGAGCGAAAAATCACCGGACACGAGGGTTTCGCCGCATGTCCGGCGTCAATTTTGAAAATCGCGTCGTAGCGGTTTCGCTTAGTAGCGACCGCCGCCGCCGTAACCGCCGCGTGCGCCGCCGCCGGTTTTCGGACGAGCTTCGTTCACGACCAGAGGGCGACCGCCCATATCCTTGTTGTTCATCGCGTCGATGGCGTTGTTCATCGATTCGTCATTGTCCATTTCGACGAAACCGAACCCGCGCGAACGACCCGTTTCCCGATCCGACATCACTTCGGCCATCCGGACGCCGCCGAATTCGCCGAAAATCTCTTCCAACTGCTGCGACGTAATCGACCACGGCAGGTTGCCGACGTAAATCCGCTTACCCATGCAAACACTTCTTCCATTCGGGAGCCGTAAACAGACAGAACACAACCGCGGAACCGACAACGTGCAAGGGGCGCTCCCTGAATGACCCTCCGCCGACACCGAACCGGGAATCCACCAATGTACCAAAGCATCCGACACCCACGCAAGAATGGGCGAGATGAAAATCAGACCACCCACGATGACGCCTTAAAACCCTTACGGCATACGAGTTAAGCTCGTACGGCAACGGGCTTTTCCACCAGTCGGCGGTAGAGTTCCAGATGCCGTTCCGCCATTACGTCGGCCGTGAACCGTTCTCGTACCACGGCCGCGCCGGCACGGCCTAGTTCGTCCCCCTGCCGAGGGTCCAGAATCAGCGGTCGCATCGCCGCAACCAAAGCCGGCGGGCTTTCCGGCTCGTGGAGGACTCCGCCGCCGGTTTCCTCGATGTATTCCGGAAACGTCCCATGCCGGGGCAACACGGCCGGTAACCCGTTGGCCCAGGCTTCGAGGACCGCCAACCCTTTGCTTTCGCGATACACGGTCGGCTCGGCGAAGATGTCCAGTGATTGCAGGAACGCGATCTTGCCGGCCCGGTCGACCTCGCCGACGTATTCGACCCGGTCCTCCAACCCCAGCTCCTTGGTTCGGGCTAGCAAGCGTTCCCAATACGGGACATCGAGCGCCGACATATACCCGGCCGCCCGTAATCGGAGCGGCGGCAAACCGGATTCGCCGCAGAGCAACGCGAACGCTTCCAACAGCAGATGCAGACCTTTCTCGGGCGCGATCCGTCCGAAGTAGCCGATTACGATCTCGCTGCGCGGCTCCGGTCGGACGCGCGGCGAGTGCCCCGCTAGGTTCAAGCCGTGGCGGATGACCTCGATCTTGGCCGGGGGGACGTCCAGATACTCGGACATCATCTCACCGTAGTACCGATTGAGCGCCACGAAGGCGTCGACGTCCCGGGACTTCTCGCGCAACAACGCCCGGGCTTCACCGTAATGCGGCTCGGGAAGTTCCTCCAAAAAAATGTCTTCGCCCATCAAGCCGCAGACGACCGGTACGTTCAAACGTCGGCGAATCGGTCCGGCGATGCCGACCAGCAACGCATTGCTGATGTGAACCAAGTCCGGTCGAAAGTCATCGGCCAACCAATCGAGCAGTTTGCGCAGTTCTTTGCTTTGCCGGCCATGCTCGCCGCGGAGCGTGCTGACGGTCAACGCGCCCAGGTCCGAGGCCTTGGTCGAACCGCTCTTTTTGGTCAACCAGTTCAACAACCGAGGCGAATCCAGCAACTTGTCGAAGAACCACGGCGTCCGCCGAAACAATGCGGACTTCTCTTGCAAGTAAACGTTCAATCCCCCGAAAAACAGTCGTTGCTGCGAGACGTTTTCTTCATCGGTGCGCAACGGCGTGAAGGTGGGAATCAACACCAAGTCTTCGCCCCGCACGCGCACGGCGGTAGCCAAGCCGTTGTCGTGAAAACAGGTCCCGCAAATGCGTCCCCCCGCGCCGGTTCCGAGATAAGCGATTTTCATCGAGCGCCGGTGAATTCTTTACGAGGGCCCGGCTTCCGGGAATGATAAGTCGACTTGGTCGCGAACCTTGGCGTTACTCCGCCGGCGAGACGACTTCCAGCAACTCGATCGCCGGCGTGCCGGAGGTCAAAATCGCCGCCGTTCGGCCGTAGGTGATGGTTCCTTCCTGGCACGAAAACAGCTTCGCCGCGGTCGGTCCGCAGGCAACCCGCCACAACCGCGACAAATGAATCGTGCGCAACACGCCGTGCTGAATCAAGACGCGTCCCAACGGAATCTTCTGACTCAGGATCTCACGACGCGGCGTTTCGTCGAGTCGCGTCAAATCCAGACGTACGATGCCGTACTGCACGACCGCGTGATCCGTTTTGCGTCGTAAGACGATGCTGCGGAGATAATGCTCGCCCTGGACGCGCGCGTCGAGTACTTCGACGTCGACCGACGTGCGATGATGGTTTTCGACCGTCACGGTCATATGATGTTCGTGCGCCAACAAATCGCGATATGGTTGCGGCATCGCTTCGGCCAAGACCGGCGAGAACGCGCCGAGATCCTCGAACCGGGTATGAAACAACGCGACCAACTGGGCGAGATCCGGATCCGCGTGGACGGCGACACTCACGGGGCGACCTAGGGCGTACGGTGCGGAAAACGTCGGAGCGGCCAAGGCGGGACGTCGGGCGACGCGCCGCTGCGACGATGGATTTTAGGCCCCCGCCCCGGCCCGAGGCAAATCCCCGTGTTATTGCACGGCGCTAATCTTGACGATCTCGTAATTCTTGTGTGTCGCGAGCGGTATGAAATACAGCCGTGTCGTAAATGCGATCATGCGTGACTCGATAATAAATCGCATAGGGAAATTTTCTGATCATCGCGATGCGAACGTCGTCGAAGTCGATCGCATGCATGAACGGTTGCTGAGCGATTTTCGATAGCGTGCTTTGCACGGAATTGAAAAAGACGGCCCCGTAACCCGGGCGTCGGCCTGATACCACTCGATCGCCAGATCATACTCGGCTTGTGCGAGTCTTAGAAAGCGAATGGTTCGAGTCATAGTTTCAACCGCGCACGCGTTTCCTCCTCGATTTGCTCCCAAGGAATCGAATCATCCGGATTCGAGAGATGCTCGGCGATGCGACGACGAATTTCTTGCTTTTGTTCTTCGGTCGTACGGACCGCGGCATTCCCCTCCGCGATGCTGTCCCAAATCTCGGTCACCAACACCAAGCGTTCGTCGATCGACAGGCGATCGATTCCCAGCGATTGAAACAGCGGCGACATGGCGGTGACTCCGGCGAACGGGCGATGACGGCTCTCTGACTATCCTACTCCGGTTCGGTGGAATCACGCCAACCCGAGCGTGCCCTACCGCTTCTCGGCCAGGACGGATTCGATCAAATCGCCGAATAACGCCCGCAGTTCCGGGGTCGGCAATCCGCCGGCGATCTCTTCCGCGCGGCGGCGTTCGTCGGCGATCAACGCATCGGCTTTCGCGAAGACGCCGGCGCGTTCATACAAGGTGCGTATTTCCCGCACGACACTTTCGTCCACGTGACCCGTCGAGAGCGTCCGCAACCGTGCGCGATCGGCGTCGGTCGAGCCTTCCAACGACAACGCCCACAGCACCGTCGGTCGACCGCCCGCCACGTCGCCGGCGGCCAACAGTTTGTTGTCGTCGTCGCCGCGCCAATCCTTCAAGTCGTTCAAGATTTGAAACGCGGTCCCCAAGTGCTTGGCGAACCCCGAGACCGCGTCGGCGTACGGTTCGATCGGGCCGGCCAACCGAATGCCCGAAAACAACGCCGCTTCGAACGCCGGCGACGTCTTCAACGCATAAATCCGCAACGCGTCGTCGGGCGTCAAATGCTTGTCGCGGGAGTCGCGCCACAGCAGTTCGGCGCCTTGGCCTTCGGCCAACTTTAAGTGCGCGTCGGCTAAGCGATCGAGGATGTCGGCCGCCGTTTCGGCTCCGATCGTCTTCGCTTCGCGACTGACCAAACGATAGCCGAGACCGATCAAATAGTCGCCCACGTTGATCGCGGTCGGTACGCCGTACTTGCGATGCAACGTCGGCTCGCCGTAGCGAAATTGATCGTCGTCCTCGATATCGTCGTGAACCAGCGACGCCTTATGAAACGTCTCGATCGACATCGCCGTACGCAGGATCGCGGGCGAGAGGTCGGCCGTCCAGCTCGCGCCGTCGACGCTCGCCCCGCGACCGCCGGTGAGGGCGTCGAAGACGGCCAGCGTGATGAACGGTCGGCTATGCTTGCCGCCGCGCGTTAGGAAATCGAACGCGATCGCTTCGGTCCCGGCGATCGGATCCAACGCCGCCGCGTTTAAGTCGTTGTGGCGACGACCGCGCACGCGCGGGACCAACTTCTCCAACTCGTCCGCTTCGAACATCCGACTCGCCGTGCGCAGCAGATGCACGTAGGTCCGTCCGCCCGAAGCGGAAGCCGCCGCTTGCGCTTCGATCATGTCGGTCAGGCGATCTTCGTCGATGACGGCCGCGTCGCCTTCGCTCAGCAACGGGACCGCCATGCACGGGACACCGACCAGCAAAATCTTATCGAGTGCTTTCTCCAACACGTCCATTCCGGCCGTACCGACGATGGCGTCGACTTCGCCGCCGAGGATCGTCTGCAACACGGCCGACGTCTGTTCGGCGAACAACACGCGATAGCCCAAACGTTCGCTCCGCGCTCGTAACGACGTCACGCAGGCACCGTTGCCCAACGTCTCGGGCAGCAACAACAGTCGACGCGCGTACGGCACGGCGGCGACCTGGTCGCGCCAAAATTCGCTCGCCAGCACGACCATCATCCAACCCAGATAACGATCCGTTTCGCCGGCGTCGCTTAGCGCCTGCTTGGCGACCGTTTCCAAAGCGTCCTGGGTCAACCCGGATGCGGTACGCAACTGCCGGGCGGACGTCACGCAAACATCGCGGAGTCGCTCGCGCAACTCGGCGGTCGGCGGAACCAGCTTGACTTGCGACGACTTCCGTTTGGCCGATTTGTCGGTTTTCGCGACGGTCTCGTCACCGGCGGTCTTGAGCGACGCGTTTTTCGCCGGCAGGCCCGCGCGAGTCAAACCGGTGTAATCTCCCTCGACGGGCGAGAGCGACGATTGCGAACCGACGGATGACAAAGGGGAAGCCTCGGCGAAATGTGCGAATCGACCGGCAAACCGTCCGGCGAGCCGAGGCCCGGGAATTTCCGCAGGCTCCGACCCAAAACGCTGGGGGGAATCAGGATTATCCGTACGCGACGGGGGATTGTCCACAGGTTCGCCCGGCCGAATCCGGCCCGCCGAACCCCGGGAACCACCCGTCGTTACGTCCAGAACCGCCGGTTTGCATCGTCGTTTAACAGCCTCCTTTCGCCCTGGGGCTTCTCCAGATTGCCTTCGCGAGCGTTACGAGCGAAACGCGCGGAACGATCGCGATGAATTTCCGCGTCTTTCGTTGTGCGATCACGCCGGCGGTGCGCGATACGAAACACCCCATCTTCACTGCGCGAGCGTTACGAGCGTTTCGATCGTTTGACCAAGTCAGTTTTCTGTCTCTCGTATTTGCGCGGCAACGAACGTCCGCTCGCTGTTTCCCTATCTTAACTTTGCGAGCGTTACGAGCGTTACGAGCACAAGCGCCATCAGTGTTTTTTCGTCGTGCGTTCACGCCGATGGCGTCGGCCTGCGGTTCGCGCCGCCGAAACGCCCCAGCTTCACTGCGCGAGCGTTACGAGCGAGAGCGACGTCATGTTTTTCAATGTCCGACGAGGTAGCGCCGCCCCTCAACATTCGCCAACCCTTGCGTGGCGAAAATGCTCAGGGGGCTTGCGCCCCCCCGCTCGGTGGGATGTCCCAAAAACGACGCACGGGCGTTTCGTTATGTGATACTATGTATACCATACTGATCTTCGCCTGTCAAGTTGCCGGTGCGGGAGTTTTTTTCGTTTTCTGAAGTGTATGCCTACCCGGGAACTCCGTGATTGGTTTTCCACACGCCGGCTTGTTACAGTGACGGCTGCCCGACGCGCCGTCTCGCCTCGCTCGTTCCCGCCCGCTTTGGACCCCACTCATGCGCACGCTCTGTTCCGCGTTGTTCTGGACGATCGCCACGTCGCTGCTCTTCGCCCAAGCTCCGGCGACGACGAAACAAGCCGCAGGCGAAAAACCCGACGTCAAGCAGCAGGACGAGCAAAAAGCCGCTGCCAAAGCAGACACGACCAAAAAAGGCGTCGCCAAAAAAGTCGACGAGAAGCAACCGTCGCCCGACGATCAATACAAACTCGGTCCCGATTCGATGGAGCACGACGGCGTACCGCAGGGGACCGTGCAGGAATTCGAACTGACCGATTCCAAAACCTATCTCGGGTTCACGCGGAAGTGGTGGATCTATGTCCCCGCCCAGTACGACGGCAAGACTCCGGCCGCGTTGATGGTCTTTCAAGACGGCGGCGGCTACGTGAATCGCAAGGGTTCGTGGCGCGTCCCGACCGTGTTCGACAACTTGATTCACAAGAAGGAAATGCCCGTCACGGTCGCCGTCTTCATCAACCCGGGCGACAAGCCCCTAAAAGAGGGCGAAGCGCCGCGAAAAAGCCCGACGGCAGTCGGGCGTCGCCGGCCAATCGCTCGGTCGAGTACGACACGCTGAGCGCCAAGTACGCGACGTTCCTGCTGGACGAAATCCTGCCCGAGGTGCGCAAACACGCCAAGATCACGGACGATCCGAATCAGCGCGCGATTCTGCGGCGCCAGCAGCGGCGGCATTTGCGCGTTCACGGTCGCGTGGGAACGGCCCGACCAATTTCGCAAAGTGCTGAGCACGATCGGCAGCTTCACCAACATTCGCGGCGGCGGCAAATATCCCGAAATCGTCGCGGCGGCCGAAAGGAAACCGCTGCGCGTGTTTCAACAGGACGGCACGAACGACATCGTGAACCAATTCGGCAGTTGGCCCGAGGGGAACAAAGCGATGGCCGCCGCGCTGGTCGCCAAAGGCTACGACCACAAAATCGTCTGGGGCGAAGGAACCCACAACGCCAAACACGGCGCCGCGATCCTGCCCGACGCGCTCCGCTGGTTATGGCGCGACGATCAAGCGAAGCCATAAGCATGCGAACGGCCTCAAGAAAAACAAAACGATACAAAAAGGAGCGGCGAGGTACGAAACGTGGACCGCGAGAGACCTTTCTCGGCGATTTCGATTCCGTGCCGCTCATTTTTGTCTTTCTTGTTTTTCTTGTGGCCAATTTCTTTTTGAATCTTCTTGAGTCTCTTTGAGGCCCCCCCTCCCCGTTCGTCATGCCGTTGATTTTCGCCATCGCCGTCGGGGGCGCGCTTGGGTCCGTGTTGCGGCATTACGTCGGCAAGGGGATGCTCGCGCTGACCGGCGAGGCGTGGTACGGCACGCTCACGGTCAACGTCGTCGGGTCGTTCGCGATGGGCCTGTTCGTCGCGTGGTTCGCGTTGCGCGGGAACCCGTCGCAGGAGATGCGCGCGTTCTTGACCGTCGGCCTGCTCGGCGGCTTCACGACCCTCTCGTCGTTCTCGCTCGACTTCGCGACGCTGTTCGAGCGGAAAGACTACCTCACCGCCTTCGGCTACGTCGCAGCCACGCTGATCCTCAGCCTCGGCGCGATCTTCACGGCGATGGCCCTGGTCAACACGCTGTTTCGCGACGCGTAGGGTGCGTCGCAGTATTCTTTGCGAGCCGCGTAGGGTGCGTCACAGTGCATTTTGCGAGCCGTGTAGGGTGCGTCTCGACGCACCGGCGTTCAACGTTGCCGCGCGATGCCCCGTCGACTTGCCCCTGATGTTCAACCCCCACCGTGTCGGGGGGCTTCGCTGCGCTGCGACCCCCGCCACCCAGCGATCTTTTCACTGAAAACTGAATCCTGAACACTGAAAACTACTCTCCGGTCTGCCATGCTTTTAACCCCGGCAGGGGCCAGACCAGCATCACCACGTTCAGCGTCAGGTTGTCGCGAATCAGCCAGAGCAGAATCAACTCGGTCGCGACGAACAGCGCGAGCGACCACCGAATGCCGAGCTTGCTTGCCAGCCAGGCGCCGAGCGCGCACGAGCCGATGTCGCCCCAGATGTTGACGATCGAATCGCCGCTGTAGCCCTGCGCGGCGGTCGCGGCGCGATACCGCTCGATCACCCAGGGCGAGTTTTCCAACAACTCCCAGCCGCATTCGATCACGGTCGCCCACGCCATTCGCCAGGCGAACGACATCCGTGGAACCAGCCACGTCAGCGCGCCGTAGAAGATCAGCCCGTGCAGCATATGACTGAAACTGTACGGGTCGACCAAGTGCTGCGAATTGTGTTCGCCGAAGACGTCGCCGGACCACAACTTGGGCTGCCCGCACGCGCACCACCAGATCCGCCCGGTGAGCGCGGCGATCAGCGTCGTCGCGACGATGGCGACCGCGGCGAGAACGAACGGTTTGCGACAGCGAAGCGATCATGTGCGAGAAAACATCATGCGGCGAATCAAACGAAAGACGGTTTGAACAGAAGGAAACGAAGGAAGCGGAGAGATGCTTCCACGACATGCATTTCTCCGTGTCCTCTGCGTCCTTCTGTTCGATCGTATTTGCATTTTGGGTTTGAACAGGAGAACGCGGAGGACACAGAGGAGTCGGCAAAACAACTTCTTCGCGTCCTTCGTTTCCTTCTGTTCAAATTTCGTATGAGTTCCGACGCTTAGCCCGGATCGCACGACGCGTCGCAGGGGCAACACCCGTCGTCGCCCCGTTCGATTTGGATCGTGGCGTGTTCGATGCCGAAGCGGTCGTGCAACGCGCGTGCCGTCTCGGCCAGGAACCGATCCGGGGCGTCCGTTTGCGTCGCGTCTTGGGGCATCACCAAATGGACCGTCAGCGCAGCCTCGGTGGTACTCATGCCCCAGATGTGCAGGTCGTGCGCGTCGCGTACGCCGGGCCGTTCGAGCAAGAACGCGCGGACCGCCGCGGCGTCGATCCCGCGCGGGACCGCGTCGACCGACAGATCGAGCGCCTTGCGCAGCAGATCCCAGCCGCTCCAGAAAATCACGACCGCGATCACGAGCGCGACGGCCGGATCCAGCCACATCCAGCCGGTCCGCCAAATAACGAGCGCGGCGACGACGACGCCGGCCGAGACGGCCGCGTCGGCCGCCATGTGCAGGTACGCGCCGCGGATGTTGGCGTCGGCATGGCGACCGCCGAAGAACAACAGCGCGGTCCCGCCGTTGACCAAGATGCCGATCCCCGCCACCCAAGCGACGGTCAAACTCGGCGGCGGCTCGGGCAACCAAAACCGATGCAACGCTTCCCAGCCGATCCCGCCGACCGCGACCAACAACAGCGCGGCGTTGAGCAACGCGGCGACGATCGACGAGCGCCGTAGGCCGTACGTTCGTTGCGGCGTCGGCCGCCGCTTGGCCAACACCGTGGCCCCCCACGCCAAGAGCAGCCCCAGCACGTCGCCCAGGTTATGCCCGGCGTCGGCCAAGAGGGCGAGCGAATCGACGGCGAACCCATAGACGGCCTCGACGACGACGAAGCCCAGATTGATCGCGGTGCCGATCGCAAACGCCCGACCGTAGTCGGCCGGAGCGTGGGAGTGATCGTGCGAACCGTGGGAATGAACGTGCATCGCGGTCGAGTATAATCCATAACCACCCGTCGCGGCGACGAGAACGCAACGCGTTCGACATAGGAAATCGTGCGCGAGAGGCGTCGATCGAATCGTTTCCGATCGAGTCATACATAAGAGGAACTCCGATGTCCGCTCAATTCGTTTCCCGTCCGCACTGCGCCGTCTTCGGCGGTCTGCGCCGCGTCGTCCTCGGCGGTCTGCGGCGTGCGTTGCCGGTCTTCGCCGCGTCGCTGATCGTCGGTCGCGTTGTGGTCGCGTTTCCCGGACCGTCGGTCACGTATCGTTTCGACGCCGAGGGGACGGAGACCGCCACCGAGAAATTCGTCAAACCGGGCGACGCATACGACGCGAAACGGGGTTACGGATTCGAGCCGGGTTCGACGCCGGACGCGGTGCGGTTTTCGATCAGGATTCCTGAAGATCACTTCATCGACCTCGACTTGCGCGTCACGGTGGTGCTGGAATCCGAACAAGCGACCGAAACGACCGTCAAAGCGGAAGCGCGGCGGTTGATGCTGGAACGCGTCCCGACCAAGGCCGGCGAACGCGTGACGCGGAGCTTCAACGTCGATGTCCACCAACCGAAAATTGATCGCACCGAGACGTCCGTCAAACTGAACGATCGCGAAAAAGCGGGGTTCAACTGGGACGATAAACTGACGCTCGACGTCTTGGCCGAGCGGCCCACGCTCAAACAAATCGTGGTCACATCGAGCGAACATCCGCCCATCGCCGTGTACTTGGCGGGCGATTCGACCGTGTGCGATCAGCCGAACGCGCCGTTCAGCGCCTGGGGGGCGATGCTGCCGCGGTTTTTCGACGACGGCGTCGTCGTGGCCAATCACGCCGAGTCGGGCCGCGCGCTACGCAGCTTTCGGAACGAACGCCGGCTCGACAAAATCCTCAGCCGCCTCAATTCGGGCGATTACGTGCTGATCCAGTTCGGACACAACGATCAGAAGGACAAAAGCGCGGGAGCCGGCGCGATGACCACCTACAAAGCCGACCTGGAACGGTACGTCGATGCGATCAAGGAGAAAGGGGCGACGCCGGTGATCGTCACGTCGATGTACCGCCGCCGCTTCGACGCCAACGGCAAACTGCAGGACACACTCGGCGAGTACCCTGCGGCCGCGCGGTTGGTGGTGCGCGAACGGAACATCCCGCTGATCGACCTGCACGACCTGAGCGGCAAGCTGATCGTCGCGCTCGGACCGGAGCCATCGAAGAAGGCGTTCGTCCACTTCCCGGCCGGCGCGTTCCCGGGCCGGAACGAAGCGTTGTCCGACGATTCACATTCGAGCGACTACGGCGCGTACGAACTGGCGAAATGCGTGATCGAAGCGATCCGCACCAGCGAACTGCCGCTGGCCAAACATCTGCGCGACGACGTAAAACCGTTCGACCCGACGAAACCGGACCCGTTCGAATCGTTCAAGCTGCCGAGCGGCGTCGGCGGGGCGTTCGCGAAGCCGGAGGGGAGTTGAGAAGCGTGCGGAGGTAGTAAAATTTACGAGCGTACCGACACCAAAGAATAACCACGCGATCAGGGGCGATTGCGGAAGGTCATCGGCGATTATGAATTCGGACGGCGCAAACGTTCGATTTGTTTGGTTAACACCCGACGTTTCTCTTGCATCGCGTCAAGCAATTCGACGCCACCGGTCTCTAAGGCCATAAGCAGCAAGAGCAGGCGTTCCTTTTGCTCCACGCCGGCATTTCGGGTGAGACCTGCGGTGATATCACGATCGTATTCCTGCTTCAACATCTTCAATTCCCGCAACTCTTTGCGACATTCGCGACATTGAGTCGCTCGCGAATCGACCCAAAATCCGAGTTCTTCGTACCAGTACCGTTGCTCATCGACTGAAAATACGAATTCCCGATCACAACGATTACAGTTTATTACGGCGTCGATGTACCAATGTCGCGGACAGACGCTGTAGTTCTGTTTGGAGATGTCCGCTCGTACCGCTTTGTCATAGTCCAAGCGACTTGCGTTCCAAAACAAATGCTTAGGCGTTTTTCTTGGATCGCTATCTCCGAAGCTATCGATCATATCGGCACCAATGTTTGTAAAATCATGATGTTCTATTCGTTCGATTACGAAAAGACTTCGCGCATGATTTTAGTCATGAGCAACCGTAACGCTCGAAGGTATCTAAAAAAAGCGGAGGACATTGAGTCCTCCACTGCGCGATTGACTTCCAAGATGATAAGTCCGCGAGTACCACTCGCGGCTTTACCCGTCCTTACTTCACCACCGGCGCCATGTGTTCAACCACTTTGTCCACGATCTTGTAGTCGCGGGCTTCTTCGGCGGACATGAAGCGGTCGCGGTCGGTGTCTTGCTCGATCTTTTCCAGCGGGTGGCCGGTGTGCTTGAGCAGGATGCCGTTCAGCTTGTGCTTGATGTTCTTGAATTCCTTGGCGTGGATCATGATCTCTTCGGCCGTCCCTTGCATGCCGGCCAACGGTTGGTGGATCATGATCCGGCTGTTCGGCAGCGCGTAACGCTTGCCGGCCGCGCCGGCGGCCAACAGGACCGCGCCCATCGACGCGCATTGGCCCAGGCAATAGGTCGCCACGTCGCAGGTGATGAACTGCATCGTGTCGTAAATCGCCAGGCCCGCGGTCACGCTGCCGCCGGGGCTGTTGATGTACATGTGGATGTCGGCCTTCGGATCGTCGGATTGCAAATGCAGCAATTGGGCGACGATGCTGTTGGCTATCTCGTCGTTGACTTGCGTGCCGAGGAAAATGATCCGCGACGACAGGAGACGGCTGTAGATGTCCATCGCCCGCTCTTCGCGGCCGTTCTTCTCGATCACATACGGAATCAGGGTCATTGGGTAGGTTTCAGGGTTCGGGTTTCAGGTTTCGGGATGTGCGCGTGAAGCGGCGCGATGTTGGTTGTGGATCGTCTCGCCGCGTCGACGACCGACGGCTCAGTCGTCTTCGGGGCCGCTGAGGTCGACCGGCGGCTTGGTCAACACGTCGTCGACGATGCCCCAGGCCTTGGCTTCTTCGGCCGTGTAGTATTTGTCGCGATCCGTTTCCTTGGCGATCCGCTCAATCGACTGGCCGGTGTGCTTGCTGATGATGTTGTTCAGGATCTCGCGCTTGCGCAGGATTTCGTTGGCCTGAATTTCGATGTCGCTGACCTGGCCGCCGACTTGGCCCCAGGGCTGATGGATCATCACGTTCGAGTGTGCCAGGGCGTAACGTTTGCCCTTGGTGCCGCCGACCAGCAAGATCGAGCCGCCGCTGGCCGCGATGCCGATGCAATACGTCGCGACCGGGCAGGTCAAAATCTGCATCGTGTCGTAAATCGCCAAGGTCGACGTCACGCTGCCGCCGGGCGTGTTGATGTAGAAGTGGATGTCCTTCTTGCGGTTCTCGCTCTGCAAGAACAGCATCTTCATGACCACTTCGTTGGCGTTGCCGTCGTAGATCTCGCCTTGGAGAAAGATGATGCGATTTTCCAACAGCAAATCGCCGATGGTCATCATCCGCTGGCGTTGATAATCGCGGCCGGCCGCTTTCGGGACGATCAAACCGCCGTACGTCTCGTGCATGTCGAATGAGTCCTGCGTGAAATGGTATGTCAGCGAAAACGCCTGACGGCGCATGTCTCTCGTGAATCGCGACGCGAACGCCGCCCGACTCGTGCTACCTGTCGCCCATCCTCATCGTTTTGCCCGTCGGTCGTCAAGGGCGAGTCGCCTTGCCCGCACGCGCGAACAACCGCGCTCGAACTCGGACGGACATTGTCACTACGTCGCGGACCGGGGAGTTGGTTCGGTTCGGTCCACAGGCGGCCGCCTGCGCCGCGAACGCGTCTCGTTCGAGTATCGGTTTCACGAACAAGAGACTCCAGCACGGCGGAGCGTGCGCCGAGGATTCCGACGCCGGCATGTGGAAACGAAAAAACCCTCGGCGCGCGGCCGAGGGTTCTTGAATCTTGTTGGCGAAATTGTCCGGCTTCGTCGTGAATTTACTCGCGTTCCTTCGGCAACTCGCCGGCTCCCGGCAGACCCGGGATCGGGCCAGTTTCCGACACGGCGACCGCGTCGGGAATCGCATCGCCGTCGCCGGCGACCGCGGCTTCGTCGACCGCTTCGGTCTCGAACGCGGGCGAGACGAACGGCACGTCTTTGAACGTGGCCTTCGACAACACCAGGTCGACCGTCTTGCGCTCGATGATTTGATTTCGCAGGATGTCCATCTGATCGCGCTTCTCGAGTTGCGCCCGCACGCGACGCGCGCTCTCGCCGGTTTGTTGGGCGATCAAGCCGATTTCTTCGTTGTAGTCGTCGGCCGAGTCTTCGATTCTTTTCGTCTTCGGCCAAGCGTTCCAAGATGAAGTGTTCCTTCAATGCGACGGCCGTGACGGCCAACACGTTCTGACGCAGCTCGTTGGCGTGCATTTGAATCACTTCGTCCGGGAAGCCGCTCCGACGGAGTTCCAAAATCTTGCGTTGCAATTCGCGGACGCTTTGGCGACGCAGCATCTCCGGCGGCAGATCCCAATTCGCGCCGGCGGTCAGCGCCTTGGTGATTTGTTCGCGGGCTTTTTGGCGTTGGTGATAGCCCAGCTGACGCTTCAACTCGTCCAACACGAAGTCGCGCAACTCGCCTTCGTTCTTGAAGTCGCCCACTTCGCGGAGGAACTGGTCGTTCAGTTCCGGGATTTCCAAACGCTTGACGTCCAAGACGCTGAATTCGGCCTGCACCGTTTGACCGCGCAGCGCTTCGTTGGCGGCGTCGGCGCCGATCACGACGTCGGCCGTGCGGGTTTCGCCGGCCTTCACGCCGACCACCGACTTGGCGAAATCGGCCACTTTGCCGTCGCGGAAGCTCAGTTCCTTACGGATACACAGCTCTTGTTCGGGCAGTTGCGAGATGACCGCGCCGTTTTGCTTGAACGTGACCGTGGTGGTGATGAAGTCGCCCAGTTCGGCGGCCCCTTCGTGCGGAATCAAGCGACCCTGGCGACGCAGAATTTGCTTGATTTGTTGATCGATGTCTTGCGAGGTGAACTCGCGGACCGGACGTTCGACTTGCAGCCCGTCCCATTTCGGCATATCGAATTCCGGGCGGACTTCGATTTTGAACTCGAATGACATCGGGCCTTTTTCGGGCAACGCGATCGCTTCCAGATCGAGATCCGGTTCGCTGATGGCCGACAGCTTCGAGTCTTCGGTCGCTTGGCCGATGCTGTCCATCAGGACTTGGCCCTTGACCTGTTCGGCCACTTCCTTGCGGAAGCGCGTTTCGATCAGCTTGCGCGGCGCCTTGCCGACGCGGAATCCGGGCACGGCCGCCTTGGGGGCCATTTCGCCGAACGCCAAGTCGAAGTACCGGGCGATGTCCGCCTCGGGGACGGTGACTTTGACTTTCCGTTCGCACGAGCCGAGCGTTTCGACTTGGACGTCGAGATTCAACTTGGTTTGTTCCGGGGCATCGGTCGACATGACGCGTCTCGCTCGTATGACGTATGTGTGCGGCGATCGACGAATTCGATCGCAAGATTCGGTGTTTTCACTGCGAAATTTTAACCGCGGTCCGTTGCGATCAACGCAAATCGGGCCGATCCTCCAAACAACGACGCGGCCTTCATGCCTGGGGGACCAACGATCCGCCCCCCTCGGCCGAACGCCGCGTAAAAAATGCCGCGTAACGCGACATATCCGACTTGCGAAATCCTCGTGTGATACGAGGAAAGAGCGGGCGAAGGGGATCGAACCCTCGACAATCACGTTGGCAACGTGATGCTCTACCACTGAGCTACGCCCGCAGACGATCTTCCAGATTATAGATTTTCAGGCTTTGGACGCAAGTGGCCGTCCGAGAAGCATTTTTCTACGGAATCGGACGCGTTCCCAAGCTCGCAGGTTCGGCTCAAAGTCCGGTTCTGTCGATTTTTCTCGCCGAATCGACCGCCCGCAGCGTAGCGACGAGCGCCCTCTCGGCGGCGATCAGCAGTTCGGCGGTCAAGCGGAATCCGGACAACGGCGAGCCGGCCTTCGACCAGGCGAACGCCCGCCACAGGGCCAAAATCTCCGGTCCCCGGGCGATTCCCCGCAACCGGGCGGGCAAATCGCGGCCATACGCCACCAGCGCGGCTCGCCGGGCGTCGTCCTCGTTCCGCAAAATCGTCTCCAGGGCGACGTCGTCGACGACCAACCCATCTTCGAGCGCGAGCGCGCGGAGGGCGTCCTCTTGCAGATGTCGGGCTCGCTTTTTGTCCGCCGCGGTCGGTTTGATCGTCTTCAATCGCGGCGCGGCGATCAGCCACGAACACCACGGGCAAAAGCAGTGCGCCCCGGGCGAAAACCGCCGTTGGCCGGGCGTGGCGACCAGCGTAAACGAGTTGATCAAATACGTCGTAAAGAACGACGCGAACTCGGACAAGTCGGCGATCGCCGGCCGGGCATCCTCGGGGAGATTGGCGTAGTGTCGAAAGATCCGGCGCTCGGCCGTCGCGGGGAGGGTCGCGTACTCGTGCGCCGTCTCGAACGCGACCCTGCCGCGACCGACGGCATCGGCCAGCCAGCGGAGCAATCGATAACTGCGCTCCTGCAGGTCCAGGGCGCGATTCAGCACGTCGATCTCGAACATCGGCCCTCGTCCGTTTAGGGGCGTCGCGCCCGATTCGACTTGAACCGCGCGAACTTTCGGCGAAAATGAAAGACGCCGCCCACCCTCGTCGAGGTTCGCGCACCGCTCCGTCTTCTCTCGTCGTCTTCCTTCGTCATCGCCGATCGCATATGGAAGCCAAACTGCTGGTGCTCGCGCCCGCCGAAATCGCGAACACCGAGTTCGCCCTCGCCTTGCCCGTGACGCTCGGGCGCGGGCGCGACGCCAAGCTGAAGGTCGTGCACGGCCAGATCAGCCGGCTGCACTGCGAACTGTACGAAGCCGACGGCAAGTTGATGGCCAAGGACCTGGGCTCGCTCAACGGCACGTTCGTCAACAACGAGCGCATCACCGAAACCGTGTTGCCGCCGGGCGGCTTGCTGAACGTCGGGTCGGTCGTGTTTCGCGCCGTGTACGGCGTGATGCCCGAGGAAGGGAACGACGACTCGACCGTGGATTTCGGACCGCGCGTTCACGATACGGTGACGAACACGTCGACCGTGTTCGGCGGCGCGATGCCGGACTTCGGCCAAGCCGGCACCGCGCATGGCGAAGCGCCGCACGCACACGAGTCGGCGGAAGAGGTCGACTTTTCGATGTTCTCGGAAGACGATGAATCGGCGCCGAAGCCTGCGACGCCCGCCGCCCAAACGCCGCCGACGCCGGCTCCCGCGAAACCCGCCGCGGCGCCGCCGCCGGTTCCCGCGCCCGCCGCTCCGGCCGCGAAGACGCCGGCTCCCCCTGCGCCGGCGAGTCCCGCCGCACCCGCTCCGGCCGGCGGCCCCAACTTCGACGACGTCGACGGTTGGCTGACCGAAGACACCGATCACGCCGAGTTGCCGGCCGACGACGAAGACCTGCAGTCGTTCTTTAAGAAGACGTAAACGCGAGGGAGATGTCGACCATGGCTCTGGAATTCGAAGCCGTCTACGAAAACGGTTTATTGCGCCCCGATCGACCGCTGCCGCTGGTCGAGCATCAACGCATCGTTTTAACCATGGATGCCGCTGCCAAGCAGCGGACAAGAAGTTTTTCCGCAAAGTCGAGCGCCGGAATCGTGAGTCGACCGTCCGATCCGAATGCAGTGGATTATCTTGTGCGTAGTCCGGATAACGACGTCGGAGAGTCGGAATGACCACGGATTCGATTGCACGCAAATCCAAGATCTTCATCGACGCGAATATTTTTATTTATCACTTTCTGGATACGCCGCTCTACGGCGCCGCTTGCACCGAACTCGTACAAAGAGTTTTGGACGAGGATTACCTCGGCGTGACGTCCGTACACGTCGTTTCCGAGGTCGTTCATCGACTTTCGACGATCGAAGCCTGCGCGATGTTCTCTTGGCCATATAAAGGGATCGCGAAACGCATGGAGTCGCATCCGGAGAACATCTCTCGTCTCGAGCAATATCGATCTTCCTTAGAGTCCTTGCTCGATTTCGGTATCGAGATTCTCGCGAACGAATCACAACATTTGTTACCGGCGACAGACGCCATGCGCGAGTACGGTTTGTTGTACAATGACGCATTATCCGTCGCGTTGATGAAAGCCGCGGGGATCTCGGTCATCGCGAGCTTCGATACCGACTTTGATAGGGTTGCCGTAATTCAACGTCTTGAGCCGATGGTTTCTACATAAGCAGGTATTCATGTCGCGCATCATTCTTCGAACCGGCGAAGCTCTCGTCGAAGGGGACAAGGACTATCTCTGCGCCGAGCCTGAGATCGTCATCGGCGAACTTGACGGACCCATCGGTACCGCGCTCGCCACGTTGTTGGGCGACCAAGTGAAGGGCCACACGCGGGTCTTCGCGATCTTGAACAGCGATGTGCAAGTCAAACCGGCGACGCTGATGGTCAGCAAAGTGACCGTCAAGGACGCGCGTTACACCAACATCCTGATGGGGAGCGTTCAGGCCGGCATCGCCAACGGCGTGCTCGACGCCGTGCGCGCCGGCGACATCCCCAAAGACAAGGCGAACGACCTGGCGATTATCTACAGCGTGTGGCTCGACCCGGCCGTGCTGAACGTCCCGCCGGAGGAGCTGGACCACCAAGGCCTGTTTGACGTCCATCGCGCGGCGACCGCCAAGGTCATCCGCAAAGCGCTCCGCAACGAACCGACCATCGACTGGCTGCTGGAAAACCAAGACCAAGTCGAGCACTACTTTCACGGCCTGGGCGTACGGAAAGAACTGTAGCGCGTCGACTCACCAAACGGCTTGGGTGGCAGGGGCGCAGCCTAGCTCTGCCACCGTGCCGCGTTCGAGGTCGAAATCCCGTTGACGAGATCGGTGGGGCATGGACGAGCGACGAAATCCTTACGATGCACTCGACGCGGGTCCTCCGACGGCGCCGCTCTCCGGGGTCATCGACACCGCGCCGGACGATGCGCGCAACGTCGACGCGCAAACCGAAGCCATCGTCACGTGGCTCAATCAAGGTTTCACCGCGGCCGCGGTCTACGACCATGCCCGCAATCTGGGCATCGACGAACTGCTGGCCCAGCGTACGATCGACGTCGTTCTGGACGAACGGAAGGCCGCGCTGCGGGCCGGTGGTCGGAAGAAAATGTGGATCGGCGGCGGACTGTTCGGCGTCAGCGCGTTATTCGCGGCGACTTGCGTCGTGGCGACGCTTCTGGGCTACGGCGACGGCCGGGTCATTTATATGAGCGGGCTCGGCATGGCCGGCCTCTGGATCTTCATGCAAGGCAAAAACGAGGCGGAAGCGTGATGTTCGCGTCGACGGTGTCTTGCCGAAGTTCGTTCTCGAAAATCCTAGAACACGATACACTCCGGTCGGGGACCGTGTTCTAGGAATTGCATTATTCATCCGGATGCTTCCATGATGAAACTCATCGCGTTTTTAGCGGTTGCACTCTGTGGACTGAGTTATTGCTTACACATGCAGACTCAGTCGACGGAGGGCAAGACTCCAAAGACTCCGGAAAAGAAATTGATTCGCGTCGACAATAAATACACGGGGGATTTTGACGAACTTGTCGGCCAAGAAGTCGAAGTGATCGGCGTCATTTCGATAGATGACAAAGATTTTCTAGGGGAAGGGCGATTTGCAGAGTTAATCAGTACCGGACGCGGTGGATTTGAAATCACGAACTGGGGACCGTTGTGGGCGAAAAAGAAGGTCCGCATCGTGGGAAAAGTCTCCATCGGGATCGACGATCGCAAGAAATACTCCTTTCCGAACGGTGAGGTCCCTTCGATGGTCATCACGACCATTTATCGAATTACGATACGTTCGATCGAGCTGTTGGAAGATGGCGAGAAACCGCGCTAACGCCGATCAATCCTAGACCAAGCGAATCAGACTCTTAAGTCGTTAGGGTATTGGGTGGATGGAAATCGCCTGTTTGGACGATAAACGGTATTTCGAGAAACTTTCCCGAACGCCGAATAACCCGAGCGTTCGGGAACGAACTGTTATTTAGAGAATCCATTCGTGGTCGCCGATCAGGTTGATTCGCTTGTGTGAACAAACGTTTCCTCGCAGAAAAAAACTTTTCCTGCGCGGCGACGTGATCGAAACGCTCGTAACGCTCGCGCAGTCAAGCTGGGAGGTTTACCGAACGAGCTTCGCTCTCGAAAAAAACGGGAAAATCCGACGCGCGCAACGCTCGTTTCGATCGTAACGCTCGCAAAGTGAAGCTGGGTAAGCCGAAGATGCGATTGGCGGCTCGAAAAACTTCAAATATGGAGGAAACACCTGAGCGGTCGACCGCAATGCGCGTGACCGAAAGAGGACCGATGCGCCACGTTTGTTTCACGTGAAACAATGACGCGAAGACGGGCGCGTCGGACGACGATCCGTAGCAAATCATTCCCACAACGGTTGACCGTTGAACGCGGTCAGCGGAATAAAGACGAACAGCGGGATCCAGGCCGCCACGACCGGCGGAATCAGGTACGTCCCGCCCAGCGTTTGGCCGATCAGCACGACAACCAGAAAGCCGATCACGACCAGCACGCATTGACCGACCGCCACGAACATGTTGCGATGCATGCCGCGCAGCACCATCGGCAAGCCGAGCAGCAGCAGGATCACGTCCAACAGCGGTTGCAGCAGACGCATATGGACGGTCGTGCGGACGTCGTTACCGCAGTCCATTCCTTTGTTGTACAAACCCGCGACCAGTTCGCGCGTGGACGCGTATTGTTTCCACGCGGCCGGATCGACCAAATGTTCGAACGTCAGCTCGCTGACCACGAAGCATTCGTCCGGTTTCAGCCACGGGGCGTCCGTCGGCGTGTGGATCAATACGGTTTCGGGATTCAAACGCAGACTCGGCGCGGTCGCCACGTCGCGCGGTTGGGTCGTTCCCTTCAAGCGATAGCCGCCCGGGTGTTCGCTGGTGGCCGGTTCGTAGCCGGCGCTCGCCGCGCGCCACGTACCGCCGTGGTCGCGGAGGTTTCGCGGCATGACCAACGCGGGGTCGATGATCTCGCGCGTGTCCAGTCGCAGTTGCCTGCCCTGAAAGATCACGCCGCTCCACGAGTCGGGACGCTGGGCCAAGGCCTTGGCCGAGCCGCTGCTGAGTTCCTGCGGCGTGCGACTGAGTTTTTCGCGATCGCGCGGCATGACGAACTCGCGATTCACCGTGGCGATGGGCGCCATGATCGCGCCGGCGAAAACCAGCGGCCGAACGATCCGCCATTTGCTGGTTCCGGCGGCCAAGAGCGCGGTCAATTCGTTAAAGCGTTGCAGCCCGGCCAGCGTGAACATCGCGGCGATCAACGTCAGGATGCCGCTGGTCCGATCGAAAAAGGAGAGCGAGCGATAGAGATAAAAGTCGCCCATCACGACCAAGAAATGCTTCTGCGTTTTTTCGCCGATGGCCAGAAACTCTTCCAAGTTGCCCAGCGCGTCGATGACGACGTACAGACCCGTTAGACTGCTGAAACAGATCAGCCAGATCCAAAAGAAATTGCGCAGAAGGTAACGATCGATCAACAACATCGCGTGGGCGGACGATCCGTTCGGCCGGGGACGGAATAGCGGACGCAAGCGTAGGAGGTTCGGGCAAACGGGTCAAGGCGACGCAAGCTCATACGACGTTTTGCGAACGGCGGGGATCCATGCTATCACCGTAGCATTCTCGCGAGAGACAACCTCTTCGCACGACTCCCACAAGTCCCGCACACCATGCCGGCATCCGATTGGCTTCCGAACGTCGCGGCCTGGTTGCGTGCCGGCAGAAATTTGCTGTACCCGACCGGGTGCTTGGTCTGCCGAAAGGAGGCCGTGGACGACGCGACGATCGACGACGCCGGCCCGCCGATTTGCGCGGTCTGCCTGACGTCGTTGTCGCCGACGCACGACATCCTCTGCCGGCTTTGCGGCGGCGAGCGCATCGCGCCGCCCGCCAATCCAGGCGATCCGTGCGAGCAATGTCGGACGCACGAGCATCCGTTCGACGCGGTCGTGGCGTACGGCGCGTATCGCGAACTGCTGCGCGAATGCGTGTTGAGGATCAAACATCCGGAGGAAGAGTATTTGGCCCGCGCGTTGGGAAACGCGTTTTATGCCCGGCGTCGCGGCGACTTCGCGTTGTTCCAAAGCGACGTGGTCGTGCCGATCCCGATGCATTGGTGGCGACGCTACCGTCGCGGAACGAACGTCGCCGAGACGTTGGGCGCGACGCTGGCCGAACGACTCGGTCTGCCGTTCGCGCGCGGTCTCAAACGCGTCCGAATGACGACGCAGTTGGGCGAACTGAGCGCCACGGTGCGACGCAAGACGCTGAAACACGCGTTCGCGTTACGCCGCGGCGTCGATTATCGCGGCGCGCGCGTGCTGCTGGTCGACGACATTTTGACGTCGGGAGCGACCTGCGACGAAGCAACGCGCACGTTGCTGAAGGCCGGCGCGGCGTCGGTGGTGGTCGTGGTTTTGGCCCGCGCGCAGCGCCGGGGTTTTAGACGCCGGGGATCATTGACCCGGCAGCACCGATCGTGACGCCATCGCGACGCCCGCCGAGCGCGGTGTGGACGGAGTTTTCGATATCGTACGGAATATGTCTGACATTCCCGTCGCAGAAGCCCATGTTGAAGCCCATGGCGTGCGAACTACCGAAAAACGTGCTGTTGGACGTCGAGTCCGGATTTTGATCGAACAGCGGCGGCGACGCGGTCCAACGATACGTGTCCCAATCCAAGCCGGCTTCCCAACTTTGATTGTCGTCGCCCGACATGACCGTGTCCGAGGAGCGCATCGCGTTCAAATACTTCTCGCCGATCAGGTAAGTCTTGCTGGTGCCGTCGATGATGTTTTTGACTCTGACTTGACTGCGGATGTGCGAAACCCCGTCGCAGTTCAATTGCGCGGCGGAGAAACTCGCGTCGAGCGTCGAATCGGCCGCCGCCAGCGCGCCGATCGCCGGTCCGCCGGGGATCGAAATCGCCACGCTCCCGCCGTTGATGGCGTAATCGGTTTTGGCCACCACGTCGCTGCCGGTATAGTCGACGTTGACGGTGACCTTCTGGTTATTCGTGCTCAGCCCGCTCCGTCCGCGGGTGGGACAAAGATACAGCGCGATCACCGTCTTGATGCGGATGCGGCTGGCGTCTTTCTTCTGTTGCGTGAACGACGACGCGTTCCCGGAGGTTCCCAAGTCGTGTAAGACGCGTTCTTCGATATACGGCAGGATGTTATAGCCCCAGCCGGCCGGTTGACGTTTGTCGTAACCGCGATCGGGATCGCCCCCCCACATGTATCCCCAACCGCCGGTCGGGAAGAATTTGTGCGTGTCGCTGTGGACGATCGACGCCAAGGCGAGATTGCGCAACTTATTGGTGCACTCGGTACGTCGCGCCGCTTCGCGCGCTTTGGATCGCCGGCAAGAGCAACGCCACCAAGATGCCGATGATCGCGATGACGACCAACAGTTCGACGAGCGTAAATGCCCGGTTCCGCACGCGACGCATGAGTCGACCCCCTCGAAGCGATCCGTCGAACGTTCCCCAACGATTCGACCGCCGCCCGGCTCATCATACTCTAACAAAGCCGACGTTTCGACTTAAGTGCGATCCGACGATTCTTACCCATAGAGCGGTCTTGATGCTATGCCGCTTACGGCAAGGCGAAGATCAAGCCAGTCACCACGCCCGCCTCGACCGCCGCCGCTCGGGCGTCCCACCGCAGGTCGGTGCGTTCCCAGGCGGCCGGGTCGCCTGGACGTGAGTGGCCCAGCGTATAAATAACCTCGTTCGGCGGATCGAGCGTCATCTTGTAGGGCAAAATCGGGATCGTGGCGAAGAAATGGACCGCCGAAACCGCCGGTTGCAACCGGCCCGCGTTATGCCCGTACCGTTCGAGATTCTTTTCCTCGAAATACAACGGTCGATGACACAACGCCGAGGCTTCCCAGGCGTAATTCCACGGCTGCCACGGTCGGTCCGAGGGCCATGTCTCGCCGCCGATCGCCCCTTCGGCATCCGCGGGAACCGAGCGATCCGCCGGAAATCCCCCGCCGCCGGGGGGCGTGATCCCGATCGACAACGCCGACAGCGGTTTGACCGACAGATCGACCTTCGTCTCGGGCGGCGTACGAGCGGGGCCGGCCGACGCACGATTCAGCGGCTGCGGCGCGGGGCGTTGTGCGACCGCATCGCTCGCTGCCGGCGGCGTGCGTCAGCGGGTGGGCCGGAATCTCGCGGATGGTCATCGATTCGGCCGCGCGCACGGTTCCGATCGCCGCGCACAATGCGAGCGAGCAGCCTCCGATTCGGCGCAGCAACGACGACATAACGAAACTCCGCAGGACGAAGCGCGACGATGACGCCGCTTCTCGGAACATCGGACGTCGGTCGATCGAAATTCAAACGCCGGCCGCTCAACCGGCAAAGTCGAAGCCTGGAAGCACTTTGCTAGCACGATTTGATCGAACCGATTTGTTCAGCCAATAGGCCACTGATTTTCATGACGAGACTGATCCGCACTGATCTGAAAAGGCGGACGCGGAATACATTGTTCAAAACCGCATAGTCACTATTCATTTCTCTGATCGGTAAAAATCCATCTCATAAGTCCGATCAGCGACTCAGGTTTTCTGGAGGAAGCGTGCTAAGACGCGATCCACCCGCCGCCAAGGACGCGATCCCGACGAACACCACCGCCGCTTGTCCCGGGGTGATTCCCAGCACGGGTTCGTCGAACGTCGCGTCGAAGGCCGTCGCGCCGCGCGGCGTGACGGTCGCCGGTCGGGCGACGCCGTTGTAGCGGATCTGCACCAGCGCCGAGAACGGCGCTTGCGGCGTCGTCGACCAGCCAATTCGCGTTCTCGGCCGTCAACGTTGAACCGGCCAGGTCCTGTTTCTTGCCCAACACCACGCGGTTGGTCTCGGGCTCGATCCGCACCACGTAATGCGGCTCGCCGAGCGCCACGCCCAGGCCTTTGCGTTGGCCGATCGTATAGCCTTCGATGCCGGGGTGCGCGCCTACGACGGTCCCGTCGACCGTGACGATGTCGCCGGCGTTCGCCAACGGAGTTCCTTCATTGGCGCGATGCGCGCGGATGAACTCGGCGTGATGGCCGGAATTGACGAAGCAGATCTCTTGGCTGTCCTTCTTGTCGGCCACGCGCATGCCCATCTCGGACGCGATGCGGCGAATCTCGGGTTTTTGAAACTCTCCGACCGGCAACAGCATCCGCGATAATAACTCGCGACGCACGCCGAACAACACGTACGACTGATCCTTATCGTCGTCGACGCCGCGTAACAGCGCCGGAGCCCCGTCCGCGTCTTGTCCGATCCGGGCATAGTGGCCCGTGGCGACGAACTCGGCGCCGATCCCGTCTGCGTAATCGTAGAGTCGGCCGAACTTGATCCAGTTGTTGCACATCACGCACGGATTGGGCGTCCGGGCGGCGACGTATTCGTCGACGAAGTAATCGATGATCCGATCGAACGCGTCGGTGAAATCCAACGCGTAAAACGGGATATCCAACTTGTCGGCCACGCGCCGCGCGTTGGCCGCGTCGCTGGCCGTGCAGCAACCTTGTTTATGACTCGACCCCGGCGAGACGATCCGAAACGGGTTGTTCGCCTCGGCGGCTTGACCCGGCGCGACCGCGCAGGCCGTTTCGACCGTCTGCCCATGCCGCATGAACACGCCGACGACGTCGTGTCCCGCGGCGCAGCAGATGCGCGGCCACGCTGCTATCGACGCCTCCGGACATGGCAAGAACGACGCGGGACATGAAGGGGGGGCTGAGAACTAGGGGTGAGGGGCTGGGGAGTTTTTTGAAAGTGCGGAGCTTGGAGTGCCAGTGCAAGACTTCAAAAACTGCGTTGTCGCTCTCCGAGCTTCCAATGTGCTTGCTCCGGTCTCACTCCATTAAAACTCGACGCCGCCGCTTCGCCCAGGGGCGGTTTCCCGGGGGGACGCCGGGGCGTACATTTACAGTGTCCAAAATTCAGCTTCGTTGCGATACGACGTCGCCGCGCAGGCGTCGGTTCGGCTCTTTTTCGCCCGGCATGTCCAATCCTTACGAATCGCCGACGGTCGGAAGTTCGGCCGTTCGCCGCTATCTCTGGTGCACCGTCATCATCGCCATGTGGTGCTTGTCGGCCGGGATCGCGGGCTTTTTGCTGGGAATGTTCGTCTACGCCGTGTTGCCTGGCTTCGAGCGGTTGCACGATTCGCCCTGGTGGCAGGTCGCGCTGGTCTTCGGCGGCGCGGCCGCGCTGATCACGTTTCCGTTGGGAGTCCGACGCACGGCGAACCTCAATCGCCGCTTGGGCGAACTCTACGCCCGCCGGGCCGAACTGCAAGACGAACTCCGTCGTCGAGGCCGCGCATGATCGCTTCGAACACCGTTTCGGACGACGCGACGGACGATTCGCCTGCCGTCGACGTGCGCGACGTGCGCAAGACATACCGCACGGGCGTGGTCCGCAAAAAAACGTTCACCGCGCTCCAAGGCGTTTCGTTGCATGTGCCGCGCGGCGGCATCTACGGGCTGCTCGGTCCGAACGGCGCGGGCAAAACGACGCTTATCAAAATCTTACTCGGCATCGTCCGCTACGAGTCTGGCACCGCGAATTCTCGGTCTTCCCGCCGGCTCGATGCCCGCCCGCCGTCGCGTGGGCTACTTGCCCGAGAACAACCGCGTTCCGCGACATCACACCGCGCACACCGCGTTGGAATACTTCGGCGGGTTGAGCGGACTTACCCCGGCCGAAGTCCGCGCGACGCGGTCCGATCCTCGAACGCGTCGGCCTGGGCAAGTGGGGCGAAAAACCGGTTCGTCAATTCTCCAAAGGGATGCAGCAGCGTCTGGGCTTGGCCCAAGCGATGCTGCACGACCCCGAGTTGCTGATCCTCGACGAGCCGACCGACGGCGTCGATCCGGTCGGCCGCGCCGAACTGCGCGACGTGTTGGTCGGCCTGCGTGCGGCCGGCAAAACGATCTTCTTGAACAGTCATCACCTGCAGGAAATGGAGTTGGTCTGCGATCGCGTGGCGATCATGGACCACGGCCGCGTGCTGCGCACCGGCCGCATCGCCGAACTGACCAGCGAGCCCGCCCTCCGCGTCACGCTGCGCGGTTCAGTCGCGTCGCTCGCCGGCCGCTCGACGAAGCCGACGCCGCGCGAACGATGATCGTCGCCGAGAGCGCGGGCGAAACCACGCTCCGCTTGCCCGAGTTGCCGCCCGAGGGATGGGACGCCGTGGTCGATCGTTGCGGCGCGGCCGGCCTGGGTTTGCTCGAAATCGTGCGCGAACGCCGCACGCTGGAAGAATCGTTCCTGGCCGAGTTGGAACAGTCCCGCCGCGGCTCGACCGTCGATCCGCGCGTGATCGATTGAGTTCGCAACGGGGGCCACGATGCGAATTCGGTTTCGACTTTGGCACCTCGTTCTGCTTGTCGCGATCGTCGCGTTACCGGCCGCGTATTACGGCGCACGCGCTATCGGCGGGAACAACGCTTAGTACGCCTGCTGAACACACTCGATAACGAACGTGTGCTGTTAGACCTACGCGAAACACGTTTAGTCGGCATTACCGCCGGAAGTTTTTTTGAATCGAGCGAATTGACGAACGCCTTCGAGTCGTTACGCGTCTATGGGTTGCGGGACGTACGAGGCATGGTGCTGAATCGTTGCGTCATCCCCGCCGATTTTTTCGAGAACCGCTCGGACTTTCATCCCGACTTCGATTATTTGGAACTGAACGACTGTCGCTTCGAAGACGCCGATCGTTCGCTGGCGTCGTTGGCCGGATTCACCACGTTACGCACGTTGATCGCACACAACGGCGCGGCCAACTGGCGCGATTCTCGTTCTTACAGGACTTACGTGTTCTCCGATGGCTCGATCTTTCGGAAACGCCGCTCACGACCGATCAACTGCTGCGACATCTTACCGGGAAACTCGAGTATCTGAATCTCGCACGATTCGGGGCGGATCCCATCCCGGTCGATCGACTCGCCGATCATCCGGCCTTGGCCGACTTACGCAAGCTCTCGGTCGCGCACGATACGCTGGTCACCGACGGCAAACCCCGCACTTGGTCGGTGACGCATCTCGACGCGACCTACGCCGAGGGCTGCGGGAAACTGATCGCCATCTGTACGAACTTGCGTCATCTGCGGTATTCGCAGTCGTATGTGCAAGCCGACGCGGCGCGTGCGATCTACGGCCTCAAGCATCTGACGACGCTGACCCAACACGAAGACATGCTGGAGGATTTCGGACGCCATTTGGACGGCGGCCCGAGCTACGAAACAATCGATCCAACGCGTTTCAAGCTGGATCCCGCGCTCTCCGGCTACGAGGCGTTGCGAGATTTTCCGAATTACGGTTTAGGGACGAGTCTCGTCGATCCGTTCCCGTGGCGCAGAACCGATCCGACCTACGTCGAGCCGCCGCCCGATCCGCGCGGGGGCGGATACTTTTAACTTCGCATTACAACGGCAACGTGATCCAGCGCAGCAGGACGAACGCGATAACGCTGAACGCGCCCATCCACACGAACGACTTGAGCGCATGCCGGGCGATGCTACCGAAATCTTCGAAACGGGTCGCGGAATAAACCAAGATGATGGTCAACGCCAGCGGCACGCAGTACCAGAATTGCGGTGAATCGGGAGAAAGCATAGGAAAGGATTCGGGGGCTGGGTGTCGGGAGTCAGGGGAGGGTCAAATCGGCGAGTTCTCGCTCCTAGACTCCCACTCGTTTGCGTTTCGCTTTGGCGGCTTT
The DNA here is from genome assembly GCA_049840575.1 of Pirellulales bacterium. GTDB lineage: Bacteria > Planctomycetota > Planctomycetia > Pirellulales > JALHPA01 > JANRLT01. The sequence goes on along the minus strand of JASGKV010000027.1, from coordinate 843 downwards.
TTTCTCGGCCGCTTCGGCTTCCAACGCCGCTTTGGCGGCGGCGAGGCGCTGTTCGTGCTCGTGCCAGTCGCGACCCAATGCCGGGCCGGCGGCGGCATCAAACACCACCAACAGATTCAACAGACCGGCGATCATGGTGAAGATGGTCCCCAGGTCGTAGCGGAAGTCGTACTTATAGTGCCAGACGCTGGATTGATTGCGATTCAGTTCGTTGGCGATCGGGTCGACGCTATGACCGTTCGGCGCGACGTAGACCATCCGACCGGCCGACGTTCGCGAGGGCACGAAATCGCCCGGCTGAAAGTCGCCTTTGTCGGGTCCGATCTCCATCTGGCGTTCGGCCCAGGCGGCGGGAACCTCTTCGCCGATCAAGACCGGCGGAGCCATGAACCCGTTCCACAACGGCGCACGGTCCGGGCTGACGACCGTCGCTTGGACCGCGCGGGCGACGCCGGAGCGCCGACGCCGACCTGAAACAGATACGCATACCGTTTGTCGTATTGCCGCATCGAGGCGTAAACCGTCCGATCACCGCCGAGCAGAATGCCGTAAATAAACGTTCCCAAGATGCAGAACGAGTACAACAGCCCTTTGGCCCAACGGCCTTGGTAAAAATGCCCCGCTCCGGGAATCAACCACGCCAACAGCGCGGCCGTGCCGGGGTTACGCAACTCCATCCGAGGCGGGAGTTCGATGGGTTTGGGGATCAAATCGTACGGGTCGCTGCTCACAAAATCGTTCCGGCAAGTGTCGACGGCGGAGCAAGTCTCCCCGGCGTGGTCTCGATTTTGGGACAAGCTATTGATTCTAAAAGGCTTGCGTCGACGCGACTAGAGCGTTTTT
>JASGKV010000026.1:0-113425 GCA_049840575.1 Pirellulales bacterium | reverse complement strand
TGCGCGGAGGTTCCACCAGTTCGATGTCGGTTGCGCTCAGCAGCGGTGTGCGTTACCGTGACCGAACGGCGCGATTCGGTCGATCTGATCGACGACCGTTCGCGTCAGACTGGATAACGTCGTCTCGGCGTCGATCAAGATCTCGGCCGAGCGCTGTTCTGGCGTGACGTGCTTCGACGTGAAGTCGCAGAACTCGCGGCGAAAATCATCCACCGATGCGGCGTCGATTTTCAAGCCCGCCGCGGCGGCATGACCGCCGTGCCCCAGCAAATGCTCGGTGCAAGCGCACAACGCGGCGTGCACGTCGAAGCCCGGCACGCTGCGGACCGAACCGACGCCGGGCTTGACGCCCAATTCGTCGAGCGAGATCAACACCACGGGTCGATGAAACTTCTCGGCCAAGCGTCCGGCGACGATTCCGATGATGCCCGGATGCCAACCCTTGCCGGCGCAGACCAACGCGGCGTCTTCGTGCGGATCGAATTGCTCTAGGATCTGCTTGTTGGCCGCTAAATAAACGCTGCGTTCCAGGCTGTCGCGGCTGGCGTTCAACTCGTGCAGATATTCGGCCAACGCGGTCGCGCGGTCTGGTTTGGTCGTGGTCAGCAGTTCGACGCCGAGTTCGGCTGGCCCAGACGTCCGGCCGCGTTCAAGCGCGGGCCGATGGCGAATGCGATGTCGTCGGATTCCAGCTTCGGCTTTTCGGTGAGCTTCAGCAGTTTCATCAATGCCGCTATGCCGGCCGGCGGTCGATCCTTCAATGCGGTCAGTCCGTACCGGACGATCACGCGATTTTCTTCCAGCAACGGCACGACGTCGGCGATCGTACCGATCGCGGCCAGCCCGATGGCCGAGAGCAGAAACTCGCGTTGCGCGTCGGTCACTTTCTTCGCTTTGCTGGCCCGTTGGCAGAGCGCCCAAGCGAGTTTGAACGCCACGCCCGCGCCGCAGAGTCCGGTAAACGGATAATTCGATCCGGGCAAGCGCGGATGAACGACGGCGGCCGCGCGGGGCAATGTCGCGGCGAATTCGTGGTGATCGGTGATGATCAACGTCAGCCCAAGTTCGGCCGCCAAGTCGGCCTGCGCGACGGCCGCGACGCCGCAATCGACGGTCACGACCGTGTGCGTTCCGCGTTCGGCCAGCGAACGCAATGCATCGTCGTTCAGACCATAGCCTTCGTCGATCCGATGCGGGACGTAGTAACCGACGTTCGCACCCAGCAGTTTCAAGCAGTCGTGCAGAATCGCCGTGGCGGTCATCCCGTCGGCGTCGTAATCGCCGTAGACGACGATGTTCTTACCGGCCGCGATCGAGGCCGTAATGACATCGGCGGCGGCCGTTACGCCCGGCAGCAATTCGGGATCGTGCAGCTCGGTCAGCTTAGGATCAAGAAATTTCTTCGCGTGAGCCGGCTGATCGATCCCACGGCAGAGTAAGAGCCGCGCGACGACGGCCGGGATTCCCGCGGCTCGCTCCAGGTCCGCCGCCCGAGCGGGGTCATGCGGCTGGAGTCGCCAAATTTTGGGCATCGGGCCACCGGCGGAAAGAAGGGATCGTCCGTAATCCACGGCGACGTCGGCGGTGCGCGGCGCAGGATCGCGCGGTGCGACGACGTCGCAAGCCGGACGAGATTACTTCTTCTTTTCGGCGTGCAGCGTGTGCTTGCGCAGACGGGGCGAGTACTTGCTGATCTTCAGCTTTTCGCCACCGGTCTTGCGGCGGATGGTGTAGTTGTAATCGCCGGTTTCTTCGCAAACGAGAAACACGATTTCGACTTTTTTCTTGGACTTGGCCATGGCGACGACTCGGAATGCCGAAGAGTGCGATGAAACGGGAAGCTGTCGAACGAACGCCCTGACGACGCGGATTCGCGGTCGGGGAACTTCGTATTTAAGCAGATCCAACCCGCTTTGGCCAGTGGGACCGACGGCCGATTTCCCGAAATTCCGCGACCCTTATGGCAATGCAAGTCGCTGTGCACGCGAAAGTTGCGGCCGTCGGCAATAGCCCTTATATTCGCGCCGAGTTCGGTCGCGATAGCGAAACTTAACGGGGTATCATTTGATCGAGAGCATGATGACGACGGCTGTTAAGAACTCACACTGTTCGTACTGCGGTCGTGCGTACGACGAGGCTGCGGACTGGCCTCGTCGTTGTCACGATTGCGGCGGCACCGTATATCGCAACCCGATTCCCGTCGCGGTCGTCCTGATCCCGTTCGGAGAAGGTTTGCTGGCGATTCGTGCGGGATCGAACCACACCGGGGACGCATGGAGCTTCCGGGCGGATACATCGAAGCCGGCGAAACCTGGCAGCAAGCCGCTTGCCGCGAGGTTCGCGAAGAAACCGGTTTGATCCTCGATGAAGCCGAGTTGCGGACGCACTCCGTCGCCAGCGGCGACGACGCGACTTTGTTGATCTTCGCACTGGCGGAGCCTCGTTCGACGGACATGCTCAACGAGTGTCGGAAAACGTCCGAGGCCGACGATGCGTGTGTCCTGACGAACCCGGATGAGTTGGCGTTCCCACTGCATCGCGGCGCGGCCCGAGCGTACTTTCTTGAGCGATCCTCGATCACGAGTTGATTTCATCGTTTCGGTCAATTGTTCATACTCGTTTTTCCTTAGCCCTTTTCGCCGATGCACGATCCCGATGCGACGCAGGATTGGCGAACGATCGTTACGAGTCCCGAGGCGGCCGAAACCGCGGATCCACATTCGACGTTGACGCTTGCCGAAGCCGCTCGGCATAGTGACGACGCGCCGCGATTAACGCCGGATCGTTACCGGATCGACGCCGAGGTGGGCGGCGGGGCGATGGGCATCGTCTACCCCGCGTTCGACTTGCGATTGCAACGTCCGATCGCGCTCAAGGTCTTGTGCCGGTCATTGTCCCAAGCGATTTCTGCTCAGCGCTGGCTCGTGGCCAAGATCGTTTCGCCGTATGTCGTCGCCGTGCATGATTTCGGAGTGTTGGACGACGGCCGCACGGCGATCTGTTTGGATTGGGTCGACGGCGCAACTTACTGCAGATTCTCGATCGTCAAGGCGGCCCGCTGCCGGAAGAGCGGACGCTGCGTTGGATGCGCGAGACGGCGCAAGCGATGTCGGCCGCGGAACCGCTGAACGTGATTCATCGGGACTTGAAGCCGTCGAATATCTTGCTCGACGAACGCGATCACGCTGCGCGTGGCGGATTTCGGTCTCGCCTACGACACGACCGAGGTATCCGACTTGTCGTTACCGGGCGACGTGATGGGAACGGCGCTGTATATCTCGCCCGAGCAGGCGGACGACCCGCACGGCGTGGATGTGCGCGCCGATATCTGATAGTTACGCGCGACGTTTTATCACTTATTGACGGGCACGCCGCCCTTCACCGGAAAATCGCCGTTCGCGGTGATGTTCAAGCACAAAGTCGAACCGCTCGAAGCGCCGTCCGCGCAATCCCGCGCTCAGCGATTGGGTGGGCGAAGTGCTGGAACGTTGTCTGGCGAAGTCGCCCCGCGATCGATTCGCATCGTTCGGCGAGATCGCAGGCGTGCTGGAAAGCGGCGCGGCACGGGCCAGTCCCTGGGACAGTACGACCGACGATCGTTTGGGGAGTTATCTGGACCGTTTTGGTGCTGCGCATGCCGTCTACCTCGACGCCGCCGCCCTGACTACGGAAGAGGATGTTTATGCCTTTCCAAATGGTCGGACGTTGCGTCTGATACGCGGAGATTTGGCCGCACAGGATGTTCAGGCGTTGGTGGGCTCAGACGACTCGATGCTGACGATGGGCGAAGGCAAACGCTTCGGCGCATTGAAATCGATCTGGCGGCCGGCGGGCAAACGATTTACGACGAGGCACAACGTTATGTGCCGGTCCGACCCGGCCGCGTCGTCATTACGTCCGCCGGATCGTTGCCGGCCGGTTCGTCTTTCACGCCGTGACGTTAGGCGAAGGCTCGCGTTTGAGTCGCGATCTGATCGCCGAGATCTTGCGCTGCTGCTTGGATCACGCCGAAACATTGACCGTACGCAGCATCGCCTTGCCGTTATTGGGGACCGGAACGGGTGGGTTTTCGAAGTCGGTTTGTCTGGAGACGATGTTTCGTATCCTGGCCCGGGCGTTGCTCTATAGTCCAACGCCGCTGCAGGACGTCCGGATCGTGCTGCGCCATGCCGCAATAAAAAAACTCCGCCGACCCGACGACGGGGAAGCGGAGTTTTTCTTCGGAGAGGGTCCGGTGGGAGTCGAACCCACGATAGTGGATTTGCAATCCACGGCCTTAGCCACTTGGCGACGGACCCGAGATGAGTCGCCGATACGACGACCGGCGATCAACGCCGAGCGGTCGAATCAGTAACTTAGGAAAACCTTGCCGGACGGTCAAGACGCGCCGTTTCGGTCGTCTCTTCCGGTCGTGCTCATCGGGACACGTGTTGTATCGAAAGGTTCGACCGTCGAAGTTCAGAAAAAATCGACACACCCCCGTTTTCCGGAGTTCGCAGGTTGGAAGTTGCGAGTCGAGGCAAACTGGCGCGTTTAGCGAAACGTCGGTCGTGCGGCATGTTCGATCTGAAGTCCGAAGCATCGAGCGAACGATAGAAAGGACAGCGACCCGCGCAAAGAATCTCCCCACGCGCCACCTCATTCGGAAGGGAATCCGTCGATGAGCATTCTGTCTTTCGCAGCCGCGGCGCCTTCGGCTCAACGCACGTCCGCTGTCGCCCAGGAATTGGTCCAGCGTTACCACACGCTGGGCGAAACGTTCCCGGCGCAAACGCTCTCGGGCATGCGACTCTCGGTGGCGCGGGGATATGTTCGCTCGAAACTCGGCGGCGTGTTGCGTCGCGATTTAGTCGAGGTGGCGGTTCCGCCCCAGGTCGATCCGGTTGCGTTTCGCGAGGAAATTCTGGATCGCGCCTTGGAGAGTTTGACCCAACTGATCTTGGGCAAAATGCTGAAGCAAAATCGCTTAAAACTCGATCGCAAAGCGGGCTAAATGGCCCGCATGGCGGGTCCGTTTCCAACGAACCTGCCGAATACGCGTCGTCGTGGGTGATGAACTTAGCGATTCGACAGGCTAAGCGGGGATTTCGCTTGCCGTGGGGTTCCTCCCGCCGGCTATAATAGGTGGTTGCCCACCTTCGCGCCGTCTTCCCCGCGTGACTTGCCCATGCCGCGTTTTTCGCTAGCGTCGTCGTTCCTTGCGCTGTCGTTCGTTGGTGTGTTGTGTTACGCCGATCACCCCGACGGCGGCCCCCTGCCCGGCCACTCGTTGCACGGCGAGTCGTTCGACGAAGGCCCGCGCCAAGCCGCGCATCTGATGGGCGACACTGGCGGTCCGAAATTTCCGGTCACGACCGCGAATCCCAAGGCGGCCAAGTTTATCGACCAAGGCGTCGGTCAGTTGCACGGCTTCTGGTATTACGAAGCCGAGCGCTCGTTCCGCCAAGCGGCCGCCCTCGATCCGAACTGCGCGATGGCGTATTGGGGCATGGCGATGGCCAACGTCAATAACGACGAACGCGCCCTCGGGCTGATTCGCACGGCGATGAAACACAAAGACAATGTTACCGATCGCGAAAAGCGTTACATCGATCTGACCAGCGGATACTACGTCGCATGGGATAACGCCCGCCAAGCCAAAAAGGCAGCGGAGAAAGCCAAGGCCGACGAGGCGAAGGCGAAAGCCGAAAAACTCGACGGCGAGAAAAAAACGGACCCTCAAGACGAAGGCTCGAATAACGAGAAAGTCGACGACGCGAAATCGGAGACATCGACTGAGAACGAAGCGAACGAACCGAAATCCGATTCGGCGAAGCCGGAACTCACAAGCGAAGAGGTCTCAAAGGAGTCGGAAACGGCCGGCGAGCGACCGGCGGACGTTCGCGACGAACCCAAGAAGCCGACCGACAAGCCCAAAAACTCAGGCGCGGCCGACGAAAAAAAGCGGCCGATGCGAAGGACAAGGCGGACAAGAAAACGCGCATTGAAGCGCGGTTGAAAGCTTGGGAAAGTTTGGTTCTGGACTATCCCGACGACACCCACGCCGCGGCGTGGTACGTCTATCAGCTGTGGCATGATCGGAACGAAGTTCCGCTGCAAAGTTATGCGACGGTCGACGCATTGCTCGAAAAGATTCTTGCCCGCGAGCCGCTTCATCCGGCTCATCATTATCGCATTCATTTGTGGGACGAAAAACGACCCAAAAACGCGCTCGACGCCGCCGCCAAATGCGGACCCGCCGCGCCGAATATCGCCCACATGTGGCACATGCCGGGTCACATCTATACGAAGCTGAAACGCTTCGACGACGCGGCCTATCATCAGGAAGCGTCCGCCCGGGTGGATCATCGTCATATGATCGAAGACGGATTGATGCCATATCAAATTCACAATTACGTTCACAATAACGAGTGGTTGGTTCGCAACCTGCAGCCGTTGGGACGAACAGCGGATGCGCTGCGAATCTCGAAGAATCTCTTGGAGATCCCTCGTCATCCGAAAATGAACGGCGGCGAAAAAAGTTCCGCCATGATTCTCGGTCGAGACCGTTTGTGGGATGTCCTGACGAAGAACGAACTTTGGAGCGAATTGTTGGCGACTTCCGACGCGGGCTACTTCGCCGCCTCGGCGACCGACGATGCGGAAGAGATCCGATTGCGACGTTACACGTGCGTGGCGCACGCCGCGCTCGGACATCGCGAGTCCGCACAACAAGAATTGGTGCGCTTAGAAGGCCTTCGCTCCGCGCTCGACGCGCCAGTGACGAAACCCGCTCCGCCGGCCGGGGAGAAATCCGCCGCTTGCGACGCCCCGGTGAAGAAAGACAAACGCGAGATCGAACGATCGAAACGCAAATTGGATCAAGCCCTCCGTCACGCCAAGGGAGAGATCGCCGCGCTCGACGGCGATCACAAAGGTGCGCTCGAACTGTTGGCGAAAGTCGACGACCTGCCGAAAACCCGTCTGGCCCGCGCCGCGACCGCGGCCGCCGATCACGATCGCGCGGTGAAACTGGCTCGCGAAGCGTCCAAGAACGCCGAGAACGAAGTCGTCGGTCGGGCCGAACTGGTGGCTGCGCTACGCGCTAAAGGCGACTTGGACGAAGCGAAAAAAGAATTCGCCGCACTCCGCAAAGCGGCCGCCGCGGCCGACCTGTCGTTGCCTGCGCTCGTCCGATTGACCGATTTCGCTAAAGAATGCGAGTATCCGACCGATTGGCGACTGGCTAAGGATCAGCCGAAGGAAATCGGCGAACGCCCGACGCTCGATTCGCTGGGACCGCTGGCTTGGACGCCGGGTCATGCCGCCGATTGGTCGTTGTTAGATCATGCGGGCAAGTCGCACGCGCTGTCGCAAGACTATGCCGGCAAACCGGTCGTCGTGCTGTTTTATTTGGGCTTCGGCTGTTTGCATTGCGCCGAGCAGTTGAACACGTTCGGCCCCTTGGCCGCCGAATACCGCGCGGCCGGGATCGAACTGGTGGCGATCAGCACGGACACGCCGGCCGACTTGAAGAAGTCGTTGGACAACGCAAAGCAAGACGGCGGTTTTCCGTTCCCGTTGCTTTCCGATTCGGAGAAAGCGGTATTCAAGAAGTACCGCTGTTACGACGATTTCGACAATCGCGCCATGCATGGGACGATCTTGATCGACGCGCGGGGGCGGATCCGTTGGCAAGAGATCGGCCCGGAACCGTTCACCGACGCGAAGTTCTTGTTGGGCGAAGCGCAACGTTTATTGAAGCTGCCCGAGTGATCTTCCACCGCTGCGTGAGCGCTATGAACTTGATTCGTTCGCGATCGTTCGGGTTGGTCTGCGCGATCGGTTGCGTATTCGTCCTTTATAACGGGTACGCCGCCGAGCCGGCGGATTCTCCCGCACGCGTCGTCGAGACGTCCGGTGGATCGCAAGGAAAGGCAAGACCCGACGAAGCGTCGAAAAGAGACGCGGATGCCAAGGTTCCCGAAGCGATCGTACAACGACCGCAGGCGAGCGAGTTTCTGTTGATTCCGTTGCGGGTTTATCGCTTGAAAAGTGAGAAACTCCGCGTCGCCGATACCTCGCTTACCGATCGCGATGTGATGCGCATCGTCGGCAAAGTGAACGACGTTTGGGCACCGGCGGGGATACGCTTCGTCCTCGACGGAATCGTGGAAGAGGCGGCCGACGCCGAGCACCTGCTGCTGTTACCGGGATTGCGACCGGAGCAGCCCGCGGATACGAAGCCGGGAGATGCGAAGAATCCAGCGGAAACTACGATTCGCGGGCTAGCCGCGAAAGAGGAGAACCAAGAGACCGTGGAACCGCGTACGAGTCGCCTGTTTCGCGCATTGATTCCATCTCATACGAGGAAATTCGACGGCTTTCGCGTCTATTACATTCACGACTTCGATGTGAACGGCATCTATTACGGCAATCGCGAGGCGATGGTCAAGGAAACCGCCGCGTTGCGCCAAGTCCCGGGCGGCATCGACGAACCGCTGCCGCGCGTCACCGCACATGAACTAGGCCACGGTCTGGGCCTGCCGCACCGCCAAGACCGCACGAACCTGATGCAGTCGGGCACCACCGGAACCGGCCTGAGCGCCGAAGAAATCTCGACCGCCAGGGCGACGGCCGAAAAAACGCCGGGCATGATTCGTTATGCGGAGTTCGACGCCGCGCTCAGCAAAGCCGCGGACGATCAAACGCGCAAGCGGATTGAAGGATGGCGAACGGAGTTCGATAAGGACTTGGAAAAACGGAAAAAGAATTAACCATGCAGAGTAAAGCAACGTCGCCGCGAAGAACGCGGCGACGCTGAAATGTTGTTTAGCGGCCGGACTATCAATGCTTCGACGTCTGCTCGCGGATGTAGCCGGGGCGGTCGGTCGTGATGCCGTAGACTTTGTTTTCGAGTAGTTCGGCGGCGACCTTCGGATCGTTCACGGTCCAACCGACGACCTTGAGACCGGCGGCGTGCAACTCGGCCAAGTAAGCGGCGTTCAACGTCGGGCCGGCCGAGAGGTGCAGTCCGTCGGCTTTGATTTCGCGGGCTTTCGCGATCAGTTGAGCGGCCGTCGGCGGGGTTTGGTCTTTTTTGTTCAAACTGACGATCCAATGGGCTTCGACGTCGGGCCGAACCTTTTTCATTTCGGCCACGACCTTTTCGTTAAAGGAGCTGACGATCGTCTGTTCGAGTTTCAGTTTCGAATCGCGCAACGCTTGGTCGAGCGCGGGAACGATTTCGGGACCGCATTTGACTTCCACGAACACGAACTTGCCGGACGGAACGGTGGCCAGCATATCGGCCAGTTCGGGGACTTGTTCGCCTTTGTATTTTTCGTTTTTCCAGGAACCGACTTCGAACTTGCGCAGCTCGTCGAGCGTCGACTTCGCCACGGCGATGTCGGACGCGCCGCCGGTAGTGCGTTTCAGGTCTTTATCGTGCAGAACCGCCAACCTGCCGTCTTTGGTCAGATAGACGTCCAACTCGGCTCCGTCGGCGTTTTGCGCCCAGGCCAATTTAAACGAGGCGACCGTGTTCTCGGGTGCGTCGTACGACGCGCCGCGATGGCCGACGATGTTGGTTTTGCCGGGAACGTAATCGGCGGCGCAGAGAACGGACGATGCGAACAGCATGGCTGCGAAAACCAGCGAGCGCGGCATGAGAGAACTCCGAAGTAACGCAAAGAAGATCGTGACGCGTTCATTGTCGCGCGACGCGCGCGGAGAGCAAGCCTGCTCGCGAAAAGCTCACACGAATCGAATACGAATGGCCTCAAGAAAAACAAAAAGGACAAGAAAATCTGTGTTGCGGCGTACTTTTGGGATTCACGGTTTTTCGTGCGGCTCATCCTCGCGTTTGTTTACGCCAGGATTTCGCGGACGATTTTGCCGTGGACGTCGGTCAGGCGGAAGTCGCGGCCGGCGTAGCGGAACGTGAATTTTTCGTGATCGAAGCCCAATAGATGCAAGATCGTGGCGTGTAGGTCGTGGATGTGAACCGGTTTCTCGACGGCGCCGAATCCGAATTCGTCGGTCGCGCCGTGGATGTGGCCGCGTTTCACGCCGCCGCCCGCCATCAACATGGTGAAGCCGTAGTGATTGTGGTCGCGGCCGTTGATCTTGCCCTGGTTCGAGCCCGGGGTCGGTAATTCGACGGTCGGCGTACGGCCGAATTCGCCGCTGATCAACACCAAGGTCGAGTCCAGCAAACCGGATTGTTTGAGATCGGCGATCAGGGCGGCGATCGGTTGATCGCATTCCTTAGCCAGCTTGCGGTGATTCACTTCGAGATCGTCGTGGTTGTCCCAGGGTTGGCCGTTGCCGTGCCACAGTTGCACGAAACGGACGCCGCGCTCGACGAGTCGACGCGCGATCAAGCATTGTCGGGCGTGGGTTCCTTTGCCGTAGAGGTCGCGCACATGTTGCGGTTCGCGGTTAATGTCAAACGCTTCGGCCGCTTCCTGCTGCATGCGGTAGGCCAATTCGAAGCTGTGGATGCGCGAGTCGAGTTGCGCGTCGTTGGGACGCGCGGCGCGGTGCGCTTCGTTCAGTTTTTGCACGAAGTCGAGTTGCTTGCGTTGGTCTTCGTTGGATTGATGTTTGGTCCGAACGTGTTGAATCAGTTTTTCGATGTCGGTGTGTTGCGTATCGACGTAGGTTCCCTGATAGATGCCGGGTAAGAAACCTGATTGCCAGTTTTGCGTTTCTTGAATCGGATAGCCCCCGGGACACATCGCCAGGAAGGCCGGCAGATTTTCGTTTTCGGTTCCCAGACCGTACGTGGTCCACGAACCGAGACTTGGGCGAACCAGCCGGGCTTCGCCGCAGTTCATCAACAGCAGCGACGGTTCGTGGTTCGGCACGTCGGCGTGCATCGAGCGAACCACGGTGAACTCGTCGATCACTTTACCGACGTTCGAAAAAATCTCGCTGACTTCGATCCCGCTCTCGCCGTACTTTTGAAACTTGTACGGCGAGGGCATCGCCGCGCGGTTTGCGCTCGGTCGGCTTATGCGAGGGAATCGGTTTGCCGGCGTACTTGGCCAGTTCGGGCTTGGGATCGAACGTGTCGACGTGCGAGCAGCCGCCGTTCAAAAAGATGTGAATGACGTGCTTGGCTTTGGCCGGCAACGGCGACGCTTTGGCCGTCATCGGCGAGGTCGACGTCGCGGCGGCGGCCGAGTTGCCGAGCAAGCCGGTTTTCGAAAACAACTCGCCGAGCGCGAGCGCACGGAAACCGAGGCCGCTACGGCACAACAGTTGACGGCGATTGAGCGGATCGAACATGACAAACCGATGGGAAAACTTCGTGAACGACGTCAGTCCACAAACAAAAATTCGTTGGTCAACATCAACGCTTGAGAAAAACGCAGCCACCGCGCCTGATGGTCTTTGTCGTCGGACTTAGCGGGGACGTCTTTCAGGAATTCGCGTGAGGAGTTTAGTTCCTCGTTGTTCGGAGTCCGTTGTAACGTGGTTTTGAAGATCGCCGTGATGCGGGCATCGACGTGATCGATGTCTTTGATCTCCGGCCGATCGCGGAGCGCGGTCGACATGTCGACCATGAACGGGCTGTTGAACAAGAACAACGCTTGTTGCGGGACGGTCGTGGTGAACCGCTGGCCGGTGTGATTGTCGGGGCTGGCGAAGTCGAACGTGCGGAAGAAGCCCGGTAGGTTTTGTCGCTCGACGATGCCGTAGATGCTGCGTCGACGGCTTTTGGGCGGATCGACCATTTCGACCGAAGGACCGCCGAGCGTAAGGTCCAACGTTCCGGACGCGGCCAACAACGAATCGCGCAAACTTTCGAGATCCAAACGCCGACGATTCGCGCGCCACAGCAAGGTGTTTTCGGGATCGATCGCCCGAGCGTTGGGACGATCGAGCGAGGCTTGGCGATAAACGTTGCTCAGCAACATGGTGCGATGCAGTTTTTTCAGCGACCAGCCTTCGGCGACGAAACGGGACGCCAAATAGTCCAGCAACTCGGGATGGCTAGGGCGTTCCGTGCGGAGACCGAAATCGCTGACCGTGGGCACTAAGCCGGTTCCGAAGTGCCACATCCAAGCGCGGTTGATGATCACCCGGGCGGTCAACGGATTGTCCGGCGAAGCGATCGCGCGGGCCAGTTCCAGGCGACCGCTCCCCTCGCTGAACGGCTTGCGATCGGGACCGGTGATGACGGAGACGAATCGGCGCGGCACGCGTTGACCGTGACGTCCCGAGTTCCCCCGCAGGAAGATCGGTTGATCTTTGGCGATTTTTTCTTCGTCGGTCATCGTCAACGCTTGCAGCGGCGCGGCCGACGAGGCTTTGTATTTGTTCAGTTCGTCTTCAAGTTTTTTGATTTGATCGCGCACGTTTCTGGCCAACGCGCGGTCGATTTGATCGCGGGGAATCGTGGCCGGCGATTTTTCGCCGTAGAGGTATTTGCGGAGAGCTTCGCGGTCCTTGTCGGCGAGTTCCTTCGGTTCGGGCTGTTTTTCGTCGGCCGCCTTTTTGACGGTGTCTCGCCATTCGCGTTCCACGTCGGCGAACACTCCGTTGTAACGCGCCGCGACCGCTTGCAACGTCGGGGGGGCTTCGCCTTCGAACAATTTTTTAACTGCGGGATGCAGCGGTTTACCGAGTTCGTCGGCGACGATTTTTTTAGCGACGTCGGGCGACTTGGTCGCGAACTCGTTCTCTGGCAACTTGGCGAATTCGACCCAAGCCAAGAAGACGGGGTCGCGTTCCTTCGCGGCGCGTTCGAGTTCACGCTTCCAGCGATCGACGGCCGTGCGACTGAGATCGAACTTGGCCAGCTCCTTCAATAATTCGGGATGTGCCGTGTCGCCGTCGGGAATTTGTGCGCGAAGCAAGTAATCGCCGATGCGAACACGGACCGAGTCCTGCAGTTTCACGCGTTCTTCGACGCGTCGGGCTTCGACTTTCGCTTCGCGTTGCGCGATCTCGGCTTGATACTCGGGCGAAGGAGCGGCGATCGGGATCTGTTGCTCTTTCGACGCTTCGAACACGCCGTACAACGAGTAATAGTCGGCGGTCGGGATCGGATCGAATTTGTGGTCGTGGCAGCGCACGCAGGCCACGGTCAACGCTTGCGTCGTCCGCATGACCACGTCGATACGGTCGTCGATGATGTCGGCTTTGTTGTTCAAAAAGCGTCGGCCGAGCGTGAGAAAGCCTAACGCGGCTCGATCCGGATCGGGCTTGCTTTTCGTCCTCGGCCAAGCGATCGGCGGCCAGTTGTTTAATCAGAAATTGATCGTACGGCAGGTCCGCGTTCAGAGCGTTGACCAGCCAGTCGCGATAAACATAGGCGTAGTGGTAGGCGCGGTCCTCTTGAAAAACATAACCTTTCGTGTCGGCGTATCGCGACAGATCCATCCAGTACCGAGCGTAGCGTTCCCCGTAGTGCGGAGACGCGAGCAGGCGATCGACCAGTTTTTCGTAAGCGGCGTCGGACGGATCCTTCACGAACTCGTCGACCTCTTGCGCAGTCGGGGGCAATCCGGTGAGGTCATATGTGACGCGGCGGATCAAGGTCCGCGGATCGGCGGCCGGACCGGGCGCGAGATTTTTGTTTTTCAGGCCGGACAGCACGAAGGCGTCGACCGGCGTACGGACCCAAGGATCGGCGAGAGCCGGCACGGGCGGTTCTTTGACCGGATGAAACGCCCAATGGTCGCGCGCTTTGTCGGCGATGGTCGGCGCAGCCGGGGCGTCGCCATGATCGGGCCAGGGCGCGCCGGCGGTCAACCAAGCGGTCAGCTTGGCCGAGGCTTCGTCCGGCAATTTGGCGTCCGGCGGCATCGGCGAGTCCCCTTCGCGACGAATCGCTTTCAGGACTTTACTCTTGGCCGGGTCGTCTTGCGTAAAGACCGGACCGTCATCGGTTCCTTTCAAAAAACCGGCGCGGCGATCAAGACGCAACCCGGCCTCTTGTTTCTTTTCCCCATGACACTCGAAACAATGCGTCGCCAATAACGGCCGGATTTCTTTTTCGAACTGTTCGGCTTCCTGCGACGTGGCGACGCGCGGTTCGGCGGCGCGGACGACGAAACCGTACGATCCCATGATGAGACCGACGAACAACGGGATGCGGAAGCGAGAGAAAACGAAGTTCATCCAAACTCCCTACGCGGCACGACGCAGTGGTCGTATCGCGAGTGCGGAAATCGGGGTGGCGAGACGTCGGTCCGTCGGGGACGAACCAACCCTTTAAGCCGGGGTGGGATACGTTGATTATAACCGAATTCATCCGTTATTTGCCAAGCAATTTCGCACACTCGCCGCGGAATCAAACGACCGATCGTGCCCCTACGCGGCGTTGGGGCAAAGTTTGTCGATCGCGGCGTCGGCAAGGCTCTTGACGGTCCGTGCGAAAACCGATATTTGAATGACGTGACGCTCGAATACCACGACGGCGTCGTGTCCGGATCACGCCATTTCACCACTAAGAGTCGAATCCATGACGATCGTTCGCGTCGGCAGCAACAGCAGTTACGCCAGTGGTTGGGAATCGGCGTTCGCAGGCAAGAAAAGCTCCGCCAAGGCCGCCGCCCCCACCAAAAAGGCCGCCAAGAAAGCTCCGAGCCCGAAGAAGAAGGCGTCGAAGAAAGCCGCGAAAAAGAAGTAGTCTCGATGTCGAATGACATGTGAAACGGGACAGCGGATCGAACGCTGAAGCCGTGAAAGCATGTCGATCTTCAGAGCATCGCCGGTTACTCGTCTTCCCACGGTTGGTCGTCTTCCGCGCCCGGCGGTGGGCCGCCGGCCCAATCGTCGAGCGCTTTGAGCATCTCGTCGCGTTCGGCCAACGACGACCAGACCGACTCGCCCTGTTCCAGGCAGATTTCGTATTGGCCTTCGCGCTCGCAATCCTCGTTGCCGCAAAAGTGCGGCGTCGCGGCGATCCACATCACGCGATAGAGCGGAACGAATTTGTCGTCGACGCGAACGAAGTTGCTGTAATCGGGCATGGGCTACGGTAAAAAGTTCGCCAACAGCGTGCGGAACGACGGTCGTCGAACCGGAGGTTCAGTTTCGCGGACGGAGCCGTATTTGTAAACCGCCGACGGGCGGATCGCTGCGTGCGACAACCGCAGGGCTTAACCGGAAAGTTCTTGTGAGCGTTTGGTCGCGGCCATGACCGCCGCCATCAACGCCCCGCGGACGGCGTGTTTCTCGAGTTCGGCCAGCCCGGCGATGGTCGTTCCGCCGGGGCTGGCGACGCGGTCTTTCAATACACCGGGATGCTCGCCGGTTTCCAGCACCATGGTCGCCGCGCCGCGTAGGGTTTGTGCGGCCAGTTTTAAGGCGATGTCGCGGGAGACCGGCTTGTACGCCGCCGTCGGCCAAGGCTTCGATCATTTGGAACGCATACGCCGGTCCCGAACCCGAGAGTCCGGTTACGGCGTCCATCAGCGATTCGGCCAGTTCCCAAGACTTGCCCGAGCCGTTAAGCAACTTGCGAACGGTCGATTTTTCAGCGTCGGAGACGTTTTTTCCAACCGCCATTGCATGGCGCTTTCCCCTACCAAGCAGGGAGTGTTGGGCATGACGCGTATCCAACGTGAACCGGTTAGGGCTTGTTCCAAACGTTCGATTTTCCAACCGGCGACGATCGACACGAAGAGCGGTTCGGCAACGCTACGTCCGTTTTGCATGGCTTTCAGCTCACCAAGCACGCCAGCGACCATCTGTGGTTTGACCGCCAAAAACACGATCTCCGCGGCCGCAACCACCGAAGCGTTGTCCGCCGCGATCCGCGTCCCGGGCACGATCTTATCGAAACGTTCGAGAGCCGCCGCGTAGGGATCCGAGACCACCAGGCGTTGAGCGTCGATGAGGCCGCCGCGCACCCAGCCAGCGGCCAAGGCCGTGGCCATTTGACCGGCACCGATCAGCCCGATGTTTTGCGAAATCATAGGGGCACTACGGAAATCGTCGTAAGTGAGAGAATAATCATAGTTTACGCCCCGAACCGAGGTTCGCTAGTACAGGGTTCCGAGAATGCTTTCCGTGGGTGCCACCATGCCGAGTTTGATCAGTAAATCCTGCATAATCGATCTAGCGAGGAATCGGCCGTTTTGCGAGAGTTTGCCGCCCGATTCGGGAATTTCACTCTGCCCAGGGTTTTGTCGTTATGTCTCGTTTGCGTCTGAACAAGAATCGCCGGTTTCGCCTATATGTCGCGATGTTTGGCGGAATTCTGCTGTTTTCGGGGGGGTGAGCCTCATGGTATGAGGAAGAACAGGCCCCAGGCATCTACCGAACCGCACGCAGTAAGCCCCGGGAAGTCGCGGAAGGGACGCCACAAACGGTTTCCGAATGGATGAAACTGGAACGACCGAAGTAAGCGTTTTCGTGTATTCCGACGACTCAAAATGAAAGTGGGCAATGGCTTCCAACTCGTTCGTCAGATTGACATTACGTTGCATGCTACTGGCCCTTTTGCTGTTTGCTGGCTCGGGTTGCGGGCTGTGGGGACAGCCGGATCATTCCTATGATCCGCGAAGCGGCAAGGCACGCGTTCCGGCGGACGGAACTCCCACCGACATGGAGGGTTGGGGAGGCTTGGAACGTCCGGGTTTCAAGAAATAAGGTCTAGTCAATTACAGGCATTTCGCTCCGAAAATAGGCTGAAATCCATTGTCGGTCCGATTTCCGTCGGGATATACTGGTCTGGTCACCGTCGAGGGATTCCTTCCTGCGGTGTTCCACTTTGTCGCGGACTGCGTAACGTGTCAGGCCGGTGTGTCGAGCAAGCGACGCATTCAGGCGTGACGTTGACGACGAACGGTACGCGCGAAATTCGTCCCCCGGGCCAGAATGCCATCTCCCCTTCGCATGATCGCCCTTGGCGTGTGCGTCATCTGTCTGTCGTGTTTCACGGCCGACGTCGATACTTTGGGAAGCGTGCGTGCGCAACCGCCGGCCTTGGCCGTCGCCACGCCAGCCGCTCCGCCGACGTTGAGCGCGCACGATCTCGACGCTTGGGCGCGGTTTCCGGTCGGTTCGTGGCGCGTCGTGCGTACCGTCACGCAAACCTATGATCCGTTCGGCAAGGTTACTCAAAACACGGTCTCCGAGACGCAAACCACGCTATCGCGAGCCGATACGCGCCAAATGTGTTTGAAAATCGACGTGACGACGCAGGTGAACGGTCGCCGAATTCAGGGAACTCCGCATGAAGTGGAGCGTGGGTTTTGGGGGGAGACGGCGCAACAACCGGTGGAAGAAAAAACGGCCGTTCCCTCGAAAATCTCCATCGAAGGTCGCGAGGTTCCCTGTTTAGTCCATGAAGCGAGTTACGGCGACGAGCAGCTCAAGACCGTGACCAAACGCTATGTCTCAACGGATTTGGCGCCGTTCGTATTAAAAAGCGAAACGCAAACAACCGCGCCGAATACGACGCAACCCCGCTATCGTACAGTTAGCGAGGTCTTCGCGTTAGATATGCCGTGTAAGGTCGGCAGCGAGATCAAATTGGGGTCGCACGAACGCCTCGTTCGTCAAACGCCGCAAGAGACGATGATTTCCTTGGACACGAACGTCCCGGATATCCCCGGCGGTGTGGTTGCCCGTACGACGAAGGAGTTAGACGAGTTCGGGGCGACTGCTGCGCCACAGTACGATGGAGCTGATTTCTTACCATATCGCCACGGAAAAAGAGCCGCAGCAAGAGCAGCGTCGCCGTCGTTTGTTTCATCGCGACACTGCTCGACACGATAAATAATTTAAGAACGAATTTTACTTAATGTTCTTCCACGATTTTTCAGCCGTCATGAGCGAACGCATTCGCTTTACGTTCCGAGTTTGAATTTTCAAATCACGCCCCACTGTTTTAGAGTAAGAAATTAGAACGAATTCTGGACGCATGACTTACTCGCAGAAGAATGTCTAATTCTCCGGAGGCGGCTAACCGAATCTGCCGCGAAGAACGGAATCATGGAAATTGCCTGATTTTATGCACAATTTTCTGCTGCCGTACGTCGAGATCGATGGCTCATAAATCTCTCTTGCCAGAAATGTAAACTCTGAGAATACTAAATCACGGAGTCGGAGGGTGCGCAGGATTCGCAAGCACCTCGTACGTTCACGAGAACGACGAACCGGCGGCAAGGACAGTGCCGCGGACCGGTTCTTGACGATTCTTATGCACCTCGCCGATCGTTGCGGGCGAGTCCTTCGGGCTTTTTCTCGCGACACACGGTTCTTTGCCATCTCGCCCTCGGCGGCCGAAATTCGGTGCTGTCGCTTCTCAAGCGAGATGATTTTTTCGAAGTCTCGCTGATTGGCTGCGGGCTCGAATCCATCGCCTGCTGAGGAACATCGCCTTCCCTCGCGGCTTAATTTTGCACGCATGGGAAGAGTAGTGAATCGCCCAACGACGTATTCCGACAGAACCTCCGCACGCCCCGAGACGTCATCCATGTAACGCAACCGCCGCAACCTCCAGCCGCCCTTACGACGACTGCCGGCCGGCCCACCATTCCGGAGGGACCAGCGAATGTCAGGACAAGGAGTCATCGCGCTCATCTCGGAGCGTCAGGACATCGGCCAATTTCGCAAAAAACACTGGATCGGTGCCTTCGAGGAATATCTCGACGTCGTGGCCGCCGATCCCAGCGTCGTTCGCAACGCCTTCGAGCGGGTCTACGACATGATCATGTCGTACGGCACCGAAACCTACGAAGTCGCCCGAGAAAAGCGGACGCATTTTAAGTTCTTCGACGACCCCGAAGAACACGGTGCGGACGCGGTCTTCGGGCTGGACGAACCGCTGCAAGCCCTTGTCAACGCGTTCAAAAGCGCCGCCCAGGGCTACGGCATCGAAAAACGCGTGCTGCTGTTGCATGGCCCCGTCGGTAGCAGCAAAAGCACGATCGCGCGACTGTTAAAGCGCGGACTCGAACGGTACTCGCACACCGACGAAGGCGCGGTTTATACGCTGGGCTGGACCGATCTCGAAGATCGGACGACGGTCCACTGGTGCCCGATGCACGAAGAGCCGTTGCATCTGATCCCGGAACGTTTTCGCGAGGATGTCGAAGCCAAATTGAACGTTGATCGCGACGTACACGCGAGGCTCGTCAAGATTCGCGGCGAACTCTGTCCCTTTTGCAGGCACATCTATCATGAGCGTTTGAAACGCTATGAAGGCGATTGGACCCGCGTGATACAAGACGTCGAGGTCAAACGCCTGATTCTCAGCGAGAAGGATCGCGTCGGCATCGGCACGTTCCAGCCGAAGGACGAAAAAAACCAAGACAGCACCGAGCTGACGGGCGACATCAACTATCGCAAAATCGCCGAATACGGCAGCGACAGCGATCCCCGAGCGTTCAATTTCGACGGCGAGTTCAACGTCGCCAATCGCGGAATCATCGAGTTTGTGGAAGTCTTAAAGCTGGACGTCGCGTTCTTGTACGACCTGCTCGGCGCCAGCCAAGAGCACAAGATCAAGCCCAAAAAGTTCGCGCAAACCGATATCGACGAAGTGATTCTCGGTCACACGAACGAACCGGAATATCGTCGGCTGCAAAACAACGAATTCATGGAAGCGCTCCGTGATCGGACGGTGAAGATCGACATCCCGTACAACACGCGGTTGGCCGACGAGATCAAGATTTACGAAAAAGATTACAACGACGCCAAGGTGCGTGGGAAACACATCGCGCCGCACACGATCGAGATGGCCGCCATGTGGGCGGTACTCACCCGACTGGAACAACCCAAGAACGCCGGGCTGACGCTGTTGCAGAAATTGAAGCTCTACAACGGCAAAACGTTGCCCGGCTTCACCGAAGACAACATTAAGGAACTTCGCGAAGCCGCTCACGGCGAAGGAATGCTCGGTATCTCGCCGCGCTATGTTCAGGACAAGCTCTCCAACGCGCTCGTCGCGCATCCGGAAGCCCGCTCGATCAATCCGTTCATGGTGCTGAACGAACTCGAAGGAGGCCTCAAACATCACAGTCTCTTGACGAACGAAGACGTCAAGTCTCACTACCGCGACATGATCGGCATCGTCAAGCAAGAGTACACCAACATCGTCAAAAACGAGGTGCAACGCGCCATCGCGGCCGACGAAGACGCCCTCAAACGCCTCTGCGCGAATTACATCGACAACGTAAAGGCCTACACGCAGCGTGAAAAGGTTCGCAACAAGTTCACCGGGATGTCCGAAGAGCCGGACGAACGGTTGATGCGGTCGGTCGAAGACAAAATCGAAATTCCGGACAGCCGGAAGGACGATTTCCGTCGCGAGATCATGAACTACATCGCGGCGCTGATGATGGACGGCCGAACGTTCGATTACAAGTCGAACGAACGACTGTATAAGGCGCTGGAACTCAAAATGTTCGAGGACCAAAAGGACACGATCAAACTGACCAGTTTGGTTAGTAAAGTCGTCGATGCCGAGACTCAGGCGAAGATCGACGTGGTGAAAACCCGTTTGATCCGCGACTTCGGTTACGACGAAGAGAGCGCAGGCGACGTGCTGAATTACGTCGCCAGCATCTTCGCCCGGGGAGACGTGAAATAACATGGTCCTCAACATCGATCACGATCAACGGCGCTTCCGGCACATCGTGCAGGGAAAGATTCGCGAGAATTTGCGTAAGTACATCACGCACGGCGAGATGCTGGGGCGGCAAGGGAAGGATTTGGTCAGCATCCCCCTACCCCAACTCGATATTCCACACTTTCGCTATGGCAAAAACGGCTCCGGCGGCGTCGGCCAAGGCCAAGGCGAAATCGGTCAACCGCTCGGCTCCGGCGAAGACGAACCAGGCATCGGCAAGGCCAGCGGCGAACCGGGGCAGCATGTGCTGGAAGTCGAAATCTCGCTGGGCGAGTTGGCGAAGATCCTCGCCGACGAACTCGAACTTCCCCGCATCGAACCCAAAGGACAAGCCAGTCTCGAACAAGAGAAAACCAAGTACAACAGCGTCCGCCGGACCGGCCCCGAATCGTTACGGCACTTCAAACGGACCTATGTGCAGGCGTTGCGCCGCCAAATCTCGACGAATACATATACGCCGCACGATCCACGCGTCGTACCGATCCGAGATGACAAGCGTTATCGCTCGTGGGAGTCCGTCCAAGTTCCCGTCGCCAATGCGGTAGTGATCTACATGATGGACGTCTCGGGAAGCATGACCGACGAGCAAAAAGGAGATCGTCCGAACCGAAGCGTTCTGGATCGACACGTGGTTGGGCAGCCAGTACGACGGCGTGGCGAAACGGTACATCATCCACGACGCCGCCGCCAAGGAAGTCGACGAACAGACGTTCTATCGCACCCGCGAAAGCGGCGGTACGCGGATCAGCTCGGCCTATAAGGTCTGCGTCGAGATGCTCGACAAGGATTACCCGGCGGCCGATTGGAACACGTACTGCTTTCAGTTCTCCGACGGCGATAACTGGGGCGAAGACAATGAAGCCAGCCTCCGTTTGCTTGGCCAAAACATCCTGCCGAACGTCAACTTATTCTGCTACGGGCAGGTCGAAAGTCCTTACGGTAGCGGCGAGTTCATCAAGGTGCTGCGCAAAGCCTGGGGCGAAAACCATGAGAAATTAACGCTGAGCGAGATCGAAAACCGCGAAGGAATCTACGACTCGATCAAGAAGTTCTTGGGTAAGGGAAAGTAGATCATGGCCGTACTTACCTACAACCCGCTGCCCGAATATCTGGCCGAAATCCAGACCCAGATCGAAGGCTACGCTGCCGGGCACGGATTGGATTTTTATCCGACTAGTTTCGAAATGGTCGACAGCGACCAACTGCACGAAGTGGCCGCGTACGGCGGATTTCCGAATCGCTATCCGCATTGGCGATTCGGCATGGAATACGAACAGCTCTGCAAGGGCTACACCTACGGACTGCAGAAAATCTACGAATTGGTCATCAACAACAACCCTTGCTACGCCTACTTGCTCAAAGCGAACGCCGTAACCGACCAAAAAATGGTCATGGCGCATGTTTATGGGCATTGCGACTTCTTCAAGAACAATTTTTGGTTCTCGAAAACCAACCGCAAGATGATGGACGAGATGGCGAATCACGCCAATCGGATTCGTCGTCATCAAGAATCGTCACGGCGTATCGGAGGTCGAGGAATTCATCGACGTCTGCCTGAGTTTGGAAGACTTGATCGATATCCACTCGCAGTTCATCAAACGCCGCGACGACCCCGCCCCGCCTGTTCGACACGATCATGAACGTAATCCCGACGACGAGCGAACCGGCAAGTTCGCATCGAAGGGATACATGGATCAATACATCAATCCGCCGGCGGCGATCAAAGCCGCGCAAGAACGTCGTCGTACCGAAGCCGAGAGGGCGCAAAATTTTCCGCCCGAGCCGGTGATCGACGTGGTGGGATTCTTGATCGAGCACGCGCCGTTGAAGGCATGGCAGGCCGACGTGTTGTCCGTGATTCGCGACGAGGCGTATTACTTCGCCCCGCAAGCGCAGACCAAAATCATGAACGAAGGTTGGGCCAGCTATTGGCACAGCACGATTATGACCCAACAGGGGCTGACGGCGGGCGACGTCGTCAATTACGCCGACCACCACTCGGGCACGATGGCCAGTTCACCGACTCGGCTCAATCCTTACAAACTGGGGATCGAACTCTTTCGAGACATCGAGGACCGCTGGAACCGTGGGCGGTACGGCAAAGAGTACGACGAGTGCGATGACTACGAAAAACGCCACCGGTGGAACACCGAAGCGCACGAAGGGCGTAAGAAAATCTTCGAAGTCCGTCGTGTTCATAACGACCTGACGTTCATCGACGAGTTCTTAACGCTGGAGTTTTGCCGCGAACACAAGCTGTTTTCGTTCGGATTCAATGCCGACAGCGAAAGCTACGAGATCGAAAGTCGCGAGTTCCCGGCTATCAAGCAGCGGCTGCTATTCCAACTGACCAACGTCGGCAGACCTCGCATCCAAGTACGCGACGCCAATTATCGGAATCGCGGCGAACTATACCTGGAACACGTTCATTCGGGCGTCGATCTCAAACTGACATACGCACAAGATACTCTGGTCAACGTCCAGAAGATTTGGAATCGGCCCGTCCACTTGGAAACCGTGGTGGACGACGAGAAACGCATCATGAGCTACGACGGATCGGAGCACGCGACCGAGAAACTCGCGGCTTGACCCGCGACAAGTCAAGGACGACGAAAATTCATGACGAACCGACGATCAGGCGACCTTTCGCACACGCGACACGGCGTGTTATGCGACTCGAACATCCGTTGCACGAAATCGGATTCGCCGTTCGTGAATCGTTTCACGCGTGGACTTAGCGTCATCGGCCGCAAATCGGTATGTCGTTCGCACGATTCGCTGAGCGACGACGTAGAAATCATGAGAGAGTCCTCCGAACCTGCGTCCGCCCTGTGTCGCTCTTTACGATTGACTTCCATATCGCGATGTTCGCCGGCCGAGACTTCGTCTTTGTTGGATGGCCCGTTGCGATCGCTGCGCCCAATGATGGGGAACGATGTGTATGCCGCTACGTGATGAAACACAATCCGCTCTCGATGCCCTCGGTCTGTTCGCCCACGACCATCGCGATCTCGATACCGCGTCGGGCGACGCCGGGCTGCACGCCGTAATCTCGTCGTCCGATCGTCTGGCGGTCGGCTTCGATGAGTTTCGCGTCACCCGCTTCTCTTGGGCCGTGCAACCGCTCGGCAAACTGAAAACGATCGCCGATGTTCTTGCGCGTCGTTTGTCGTATCTCTTGGAACCAATCGGCACGATCGAAGTCGACGGCGAGCAGTGCGTCGTCCAGATGCGGTCAATTCCGCCGGCTAAAGACGCTGAGGGCATCAACTACTACGAATTACTGGTCCAGCGAGGTGGCGTTCTCAGCTTGGTCCGCTACCGGAAAACGCCGCAAACCGAGCGGACCGTCATTCCGGCGATGGTTACCCGGGAAGTTTTTCTGCGATTGGTCGAAGACTTCGGGAGCGCCGTTGGATAAGGCAGCGACGATGCAATCAGATTGCCTGCCGAAATTCGTAGCGTCCGTAAAATCAGATTGCGAAGTTTTTATGCAGGATATTCTTTAGCTTTTCGAATTAGCCGCTAAGCGGAGTTGCTGGGTTGAACGAATTATTTGAAAAAATGCCCATTATGAGGCCGGCTCATCACTTCCTAATCGTTCGCTCATTCGCTCGGCACGTGGTTTGCCTAAATTGCTTCATCCGATTTACGATTTTCCCGAGGGATGATCGACGAAACAGGCGACAAGCGTCGTACGGTTTGGTAATAATCGGAGAAGATCGGCGTGCCGGCGTGCGTTGAAAAACGCGGGTCGACGACGATCGAACTAACGCTGGAACGCGATTCGGAAGCGTGCTATTCGTCCAGCGCACGCCAAGTCGAACGGTTCATGCCACGGGATCACCTATGAGGTTTCTCTAACCTCGTGGTCAAGGGCGTTAGCGCAACGCGAATGACGGTTGAACCGTCGATCGGGTCTCGAATACCCCGAGTCATCACCCCACATGACTCGCCGCCTTGCCATCTTCCCTTACGGTTTTGGACGTTTAGTTATGACAACGAAAACACGCGCCTTCACATTGGTCGAACTCCTGGTCGTTATCGCCATTATCGGGATTTTGGTTGCGTTGCTTTTGCCGGCGATTCAAGCCGCCCGCGAAGCCGCACGACGGAGTCAATGCGCAAATAACATCCGCCAACTCGGCTTGGGGATGCACAATTACATCGACGCCAAGAAGGT
Organism: Pirellulales bacterium; assembly: GCA_049840575.1. GTDB lineage: Bacteria > Planctomycetota > Planctomycetia > Pirellulales > JALHPA01 > JANRLT01. The sequence goes on along the minus strand of JASGKV010000026.1, from coordinate 88,661 downwards.
GTTTCCACCCGGTCAAAAAGAAGGTCCTTCGGGGAAGACTTTGGCATGGAGCGCGTTTTTTCTTAGCTTCATCGAAGAAAGTCCGTTGGAGAAAACGATGGATTACAAAAAGCCGTTAAACGACGCCGTGAACTTGGCGGCGATACGCACCGTAATTCCGACTTATATCTGTCCCAGCACGTCGAAAAGGCATTCGACCCGCGGCGAAGACAACCGCGTGACCGATTCCGCCTATGATCAAGCGGCGTGTATCGACTACGCCGGGGTCTCCGGCGCTTCGATTCACGACTTGTTACCGAATCCGGCCACGGGCGTGAAATATCCCGGCTATAACGGTACGACTTCGACCAATAACGGCGTTTTGCTGAATACGTCGGTCCCGCTCGCCAGTCGTTCGGTCTCTCCGAAGAAAATCACCGACGGTCTATCGAAGACGTTTTTAGTTTGCGAAATCACCGGACGTGGCGCTCCGGATGGTGCTTTGCGAGGCGTTTGGGCGGGAGGTCAAAACTGCATCTCCGTACCGAAATCTCCCGGCACGGCGACGACCGTACCGGCTTGGATCAATCCAGCGGACCCGGCGAGTTATGTATGGAACGACAGCGCGAACTCGGCGCTGTACTCGGATCACCCGGCCGGTGCGCACATTCTGCTTTGCGACGGATCCGCGCATTTCATGACGGACGATACGGATTTGGCCATTCTTCTGGGAATGTCGACCCGAAATTGCGGCGAGTTGGTTTCGGTCAAATAATTCATTCCCTGCGATTCGTGTCCGACTCGATCCGCAAGATGAGTTGAGTTATTTTCAGAGCTTCGGCCGTTCATGGGCCCGTTTCGAGGAGCGGCGTATTGTTTTAGAATCTCGGTTCGTCGTTCTCGTCATATCGAAACACAATCGAGCCGCCCATGTCCGCCGAAGACGTCTCCTTGATCCCGCACGATGGGTGGCATTGTCTCCATCTGTTTTACCAATTCGACCGCGCCGCGCTGGCGGCTTACTCGGCGGAACGACGCGCCGCGGCCGCGACGCAACTGATCGCGGCGCTCGATCCACAAGGGGCTTCCGCACCGACTCGTCTACAAACCGGGATCGCCGTCGGGCATAAAGCCGATTTCGCGATCATGGCGCTCGACCCGGATCCGTTGAAACTCGACGCGCTCAAACAACGGCTGGCGTCCGGCGACCTCGGACCGATCTTAAAGCCGACGTATTCTTACATCTCCGTGACCGAAGTTTCGGAATATGTTCCTACGCTCGAGCAGTACGGCAAGCGACTGGTCGAAGAAGGCGAAACCGTCGATACGCCGGCGTATAAAGCGAAACTGGCGGCGTATGAAAAACGCGAAATCATGATGCGCGAGCAGCGTTTGCGGCCGGAAATGCCGGCTTGGCCCGCGATGGTGTTCTATCCGATGAACAAATGGCGCGTTCCCGGCGCGAATTGGTTCAGCCTTTCCTACGACGAACGTTACAAGTTGATGGCCGAGCATGGCCGCAGCGGCATGGCGTTCGGCGGACGCGTGACCCAACTCATCACTGTCGGCGTCGGTTTCGATGATTGGGAGTGGGGCGTCACGCTGTGGGCGAAAAATCCAACCTATCTGAAGGACATCGTTTACAAGATGCGGTTCGACGAAGCGAGCGCCAAATATGCGGAATTCGGCCCGTTTTACACCAGCTATCAAGCCAGCGCCGAGCAAATCGTCGCCCATTGCGGCTTGCGCGGTTGAAAGCTTGCCGGCCTGCCGGCGGCTCGTTGATCTGGTCTGTTCGGCGCGGGGACGCTATCTTTCGCCCCGATGCCGGACCGCACCGCCGACCCGCCGCCGAATCCGTTGTTCGTAGCTCGACGCGTTTTTCCCTGCGCGTTGGTCGCGGCATTGTTCATATTGGGGCTCGTCGGCTGCGCGACTTTCGGGAAGCAACGTCCGTCGACCACGCCGGCCGAGCATACGGTGCAGCTCGATCGATTGACGGTCCATAGCGACGTACTGATCGCATCCGACCATCGGGTTTTGCAAGACCTAACCCAACTGCGCGGCGACGTGCGGAAGCTGCTGGAACTGCCCGACTCGAACGAGCCGATTCACGTCTTCCTGTTCGAGGATGAAGCACGGTATCACGCCTTCACGGCCAAAAAATTTCCCGGCTTGCCGGCTCGACGGGCGTTCTTCATCGAGAGCGACACCCGCTTGGCTGTCTACGCACATTGGGGCGATCGCGTGGCCGAAGACCTGCGTCACGAAACGGCACATGGCTATCTGCACGCCGTGGCACCGCGGATCCCGTTGTGGTTGGACGAAGGTCTGGCCGAATACTTCGAAGTCCCACGCGGGCGCCAAGGCGAAAACCGCCCGCATGTGGACGAGCTCCGCGCCGCATTGGCCGTCGGAGATTGGAAGCCGGACATCGCGCGACTGGAAAAACTCACCGCCGCCGAAGCGATGACCCAGCGCGACTATTCCGAAAGTTGGCTCTGGGCGCATTGGCTGCTGCACGAGTCTCCCGAGACGCGTCGTCTGTTGCAGACGTATCTCCGCTCGCTCTACGGGCCGGACGATCCACATCATGTGAAGCTAAGTGACCAAGTCCGCGCTGTTTCCCCAAGCGGAGACCGCCCTCTTAAAGCACTTGGATCGTTTTACAGCGACGCAAATCGAAATCACGATTCCGTAGTGGGCGTCGTTCCGATTTTGCGCAGCACGATCCCCGTGTCGACCTGCTCGAAGCCCAGCTTGCGATAAAAGTTCAACGCCGTCTGATTGCTCTGCATGGTTTGCGCTTCGAGCGATTCCACGCCTAAATCGTGCAAATACTTGAACGCTTCGAATAGTAAGTACGAACCCAGGCCTTGGCGTCGACTCGGTTCTTCGACCCACAGATCGACTAAACCGTACGACCCATGAAAGGTGCTGACGGTGGGCGGTTCGAGTTTACGCAACGTCAAACCGGCGATCTGGTTGCCCATGCGGATATCGAGCAACTGCAACTCGCGACGTTCGAATTCCCCTTCGGTCCAGGATTCCCACCACGTGCGCACCGGCGGTTCTTCCACCACGGCGATCTGCGTTCGGCGACGGATCTGCATCAATCGCCGATCGATCGAGGGTTTGAGATTCAGCAAATTTCTCCGCAGCACGGGTACGCGGTCGATTTCTTGGTACCCACGACTCTGGAAGATCGATAGCAGCAATCGATCCGACTCGAGAATGCCGGGTAACTCGCTGCCGCCGTACAGTCCGAGATAAAACGGGTTGAGCGGCAGGATGGAGCCGCCGTACAGAATCTTTGCGCCGCGTGCGCGAAGATACTCTTCGCTGCGCGAGATCAATCCATCGATCAGTTCGGTGTTCTCGACCGCCCGCGGATGGATCAGGCAGAGCGCCGTCGTACCCAAGTCGTGTTCGATATCCGTTCTGGCGTCGTTCGGCCCGAAACCTGCGTGAGCGAATCCGACGAGACCGGCTTCGTCGAACGCGACGATCAAACCCTCGTGATCGAAATACGGTTTATTGAAAACCTGAACTTCGAGCATCTCGACCGTGATCGGTCGCAGCAATCCGGAGTACTGCGTGCATGCTTGCCACAACGCCACCAATTTCGGCGGATCGCCGTTCAGGAAATGGCGGAAGTGAAGCACGCGACGGACATTCCACGGAAGTGCGAACAAAAACTGCGAACGTCAGAATACCGCGCCGCCGCATACCGGCTCAAGTCGCACGAACTCCGGCGATCAATCGTACTCGTGTTGCAAGTGTGCAAACCCTTGCGCAGAGGCGTCGTGTTGTGGTCAATTGCGCCGCAAGTCGTGATGACTCTCCAAGCCTCCACGTGATGGTTTACAAGTTAAAGATGTGTGGTGGTCGCGTAGCTAAATCAAAGCGAATAGGCCGGTTCTTCTCGTAGGTTGATAACGCTTTCAACGTCCTGGTACCACAAATTCCTCGCAAAACAGCGGAATCCAACTCGTTTCAAGTCTCGTCCAATCCGACGACTTCGGCTAAGATAGAAGATTGCCCGAACGGTTCGATCGACGGCGATCGGATGCCCTGCCACACCGCTTGGTCGAGGGTGCGAAAACTTCGCGGCGTCGCATTTTGATTTCAAGGTTCTCGCATTTGGCCGTTACGTTCTTACCCATCGTTTCTGCGGAAGAAAGCTGCGACCTGCCGGTCGGCCGCGCTGCCCCGAAGCTCGCCGCCAAATCGCGCGACTGCAAGGGAACCTACGCTTTCGTCAGTCTCGGTTGCCCCAAAAATCTGGTCGACAGCGAGCGGATGCTGGGGCTGTTGCAGCTTGACGGCTACAAATTGGTCCGCGAACCGGTCGGTTCGGACTTCGTCATCGTCAACACGTGTGGTTTCATCGAACGCGCTCGCGACGAATCGTTCGCCACGATCCGCGAAATGGTCGATTTGAAAAAGGCCGGAAAAATTCGCGGCGTGATCGTCAGCGGATGTTTGGCCGAACGCGAGAAAGAAGCCTTGCTCGAAAAGTGTCCGGAGGTCGATCATCTGGTCGGCGTCTTCGGACGCGAACACGTCACCAAGGTTGCGGATCGGTTGATCGGCGGCATGTGGGAACAACGGAACGTCTTCCAGCCGGCCCCGTCCGTCCCGTTGTCGGACCGCAATCGGTTGCGCATCACGCCCAAGCATTTCGCGTTCTTAAAAATCAGCGAAGGGTGCGATCGGCTTTGCACGTTCTGCGCGATCCCTAAGATGCGCGGCAAACATGCGACCAAACCGATCGAAGAGGTCGTCGCCGAGGCTCGTGAACTGGCGGCCGACGGCGTTCGCGAACTTAATCTCGTCGCACAGGATTCGACCTACTACGGCATCGATCTCTATGGTCGTCCCCGCTTGGCGGATCTTCTGCGCAGAGTTGAACAAAGTCGAAGGAATCGATTGGATTCGAGTCATGTACTTGTATCCGATGTATTTCACCGACGAATTGATCGACGTAATCGCCGCGGGCGGCAAGAATCGTCCCGTATCTCGACATGCCGTTGCAGCACATCAACGACACGATGTTGAAGCGCATGCAACGTCGCGTGAATCGCCAATCGACCGAAGAGTTGATCGGCAAGCTTCGCGCGAAAATTCCGAATCTTGTTCTGCGTACGACGTTTATCACCGGCTTTCCCGGCGAAACCGACGAACAGTATCAAGAGTTGGAAGACTTCGTCCGCGCCCAACGCTTCGAGCGGATGGGCGTCTTCACGTACTCCTACGAAGGCGATACGCCGGCCGCCCGGTTGCCCGATCATCTGCCGGACGACGTCAAGCAGGACCGTTGCGATCGCCTGATGGCCGTTCAGCAGGAAGTCGCGTTCACATGGAACGCCAAGCAAGTCGGTCGCGAACTGGATGTCTTGTTGGATGCTCCGCTCCCCGGGGAAAAGGACGTCTGGATGGGGCGATCCTACGCCAACGCGCCGGACGTTGACGGAACGGTGATCGTGTCGGGCCGCAAGCTGAAGTCCGGACAAATCGTGCCGACCGAAGTCGTTTCGGCCCAGGGTTACGATCTGATCGCGGCCGCCGTCGGCAAAGGTCGTTGATCGTCGAGTCGTATCTTTCGAGGAAGTCGTCGCCAGGTCCATGCCCGCCATCGAACAGTCGGTCCCCGCACGCTCGCTCGACACGTCCACGATTTGGAACGTGCCGAATCAGTTGACGATGGCGCGGTTGATCCTCTCCATCGTCTTGTTCGCGCTCATCGCGACCGGACATTTCTTCTACGGCACGATCTGTTTCTGCGTCGCCGCCGGAACGGATTGGATGGACGGGTACTATGCTCGCAAGTACGGCCAAGTGACCGTGCTGGGGCGCATCCTCGATCCGTTCGTCGACAAAGTGATTATCTGCGGCGCGTTTACGATGCTCTGCGCGGTCCCCCTGTCCGGGATCGATTCGTGGATGGCGGTCGTCGTGTTGGGACGCGAATTGCTCGTCACGACCTTACGCAGCTTCTTGGAAGGCGAAGGACGCGACTTCTCGGCCAAGTGGTCGGGCAAGTTCAAAATGGTCTTTCAATGCGCCGCGGTGATTTGGAGTCTCGTCGCATTGCAGTACTACTATCCCGAGCTGTCCGAGATCCCGGCGTGGATCGCCCGGGGTTTGCCGGTCGCCGTCTGGTTGGCGATCGTGTCGACCGTCTATTCCGGCGTCGTTTACATCTTCGCCGCGATGCGCATCCACGCCGAACGCAAAGCGTAATTCGTCGCAGCCCTCGAACTCGCCCGCATGCCGAACGGCCCTCCGCAACCCGACGAACTCGCTCCCGTCGTCGCGGGCGGCGTGCTGGTCTGGCTGGTCGCGGTTTCGGCGATCGCCGCGTATTGCGTCCGCACGTTGCGCGTCGGGGGGCATCCGATCGCGGGGGAAACGCATGAGGCGAGCGAACGTCCGCGACCCTGGGGTCTGCTGGTGTTGTTCGGCGTCATGGTCATTCTATTGGGCGACACGGCGATCGGGTTGGTCACGTTGGCGCTGACCGGCGGACCGGACGCGGCCGATACGTTCGCCGGTCGCGCGACGATGCTGGCCGTCATGCTGATCGGCAAGGGGCTGGAAATCGCCGCCGTCGCCGGCTTGGCCGCGTGGCAACTTCACACAACGCAGGGGCATGACGTTTCCTTTCGCGTCGCTCCGCGTTCGCGCGATCTGGGCGTCGCCGCCGCGACCGTGTTGATCTGTCAGCCGCCGCTGTTGCTGCTGCAAGGTATCCTCCAACATCTCATCAACGGCGAAGACCCGGTCGAGCATCCGTTCATCGTGCTGTTGCGCGACGCTTACAAAAACACGCAACTCGGGCAGTTCGGCGCGTTGTACGGCATGATCGCCGTATCGGTGGTGGTGGCCGCGCCGGTGCTCGAAGAACTCGTCTTTCGCGGGCTGCTGCAAGGTTGGCTGCGCGCACCCTCCCCGTTCGCACGCCGTGGCCGGCGATCGGCATCACCTCGCTCGCGTTCGCGTTGCGCACGCCACGCATGGTCCGGCGCCGATTCCGTTGTTCCTCCTCTCGATGATCTTGGGCTATCTCTACGAATCGACCGGCCGCTTGGCCGCCTCGATCTGGACGCACGCGTTGTTCAACGGCGTCACCGCCGTGCTGCTGCTCGTCCAGATCCTGGCGGCCTCCTGAGAATGGGATAGGATTTCGACCGTCGTATTCGATATAATTCACGCTTCGATTCAATCGGTTTCTGCGGAGTTTCGCGTTCATGGCGGTCGGATTCGGAATCATCGGGTGCGGGATGATCTCGCGCTTTCATGCGCGAGCGATCAACGACGTCAAAGGGGCGAAACTGGTCGCCTGTTACAGCCAAAATCCGGCGTCGGCCGCGAAATTGGCGGCCGAGTTTCACTGCAAACCGTACGACGACCTGGCCGCGATGCTGGCCGATAAAGACGTCGCGGCGGTGACCATCGCCACGCCCAGCGGCGCGCATTTGGAGCCCGGCGTCGCGGCGGCCAAGGCCGGCAAACACGTGATCGTCGAGAAGCCGCTGGAGATCTCGCTGAAACGTTGCGACGCGCTGATCGCCGCGTGCGAGAAACACGGCGTCGTGTTGTCCACGATCTTTCCGTCGCGGTTTCACGCGCCGTCGTTGGAAATCAAAAAAGCGATCGATGCCGGCCGTTTCGGGCAAACCACGCTCGGCGACGCGTACGTCAAATGGTTTCGCACGCAGCAGTATTACGACGGCGGCAAGTGGCGCGGCACGTGGGAACTCGACGGCGGCGGCGCGTTGATGAATCAGGCGGTCCATAGCGTCGACCTGCTCACGTGGTTCATGGGCCCGGTCGTCGAAGTCACCGCGCACACCGCCACGTTGGCCCACGAACGGATCGCCGTCGAAGACACCGTGGTCGCCACGCTGAAATTCGCGTCGGGTGCGCTCGGCGTGATCGAAGCCAGCACCGCCGTCTATCCGGGCTACTTGAAGCGGATCGAAATCTCCGGCAGTCACGGGACCGCCGTAATGGAAGAAGAAGACATCAAGGTTTGGGACTTCGCCAAGAAGTTGAAAAAGGACGACGAGGTTCACGCCAAGATGGCGACCGCCAAAAGCGGCGGGGGCGGCGCCAGCGATCCGGCCGCGATCGGCCATCACGGCCACGCGCGGCAATTCGCCGATGTGGTGGATGCGATCAAAAAAGGCCGCAAACCGGCCATCGACGGCCACGAAGGCCGCCGTTCGATCGAAATCATCCTGGCGATCTACAAAGCCGCCGAAAGCGGCAAAGTCGTCAAACTGCCGCTGGCCGGCGACCCGTCGTTCCCGGGCCGCAAAGTTAAAGCCAAGTGATCGTCCTCGGTTGATTCGACGAGGACGCCTCCGACTTCTCAACGCCGTCACCACGCGATTCGATACGCTATGACTCCTCGCAATCCGACCCGTGAAGTTCGCATCGGCACCTGTGTGATCGGCGCGGGTCATCCGATCGCGGTCCAAAGCATGACCGCCACGCCGACGCGCAATATTGAAGCGACCGTCGGTCAGACCAACGATCTGTTCCGCGCCGGCGCGGACATCAGTGCGCATCGCCGTCGACAGCCCGACCGACGCCGAAGCGTTGAAGGAAATTCGCCCCCGCACGGCGGCCAACCTGTCGGTCGATCTGCAAGAGAACTACCGCATGGCCGAACGGGTCGCGCCGTCGGTCGATAAGATTCGCTACAATCCCGGGCATTTGTATCACCACGAAAAAACCAAGCCTTGGCAGGATAAAGTTCGCTATCTGGTCGAAGTCGCGACCGCCCACGATTGCGCGTTGCGCGTCGGCGTGAATTGCGGCAGCGTCGATCCGGCGATGAAGGAAAAATTCGACGAACACGATTCCATCGGCCCGATGATCGCCAGCGCGCTCGAACATTCGCGCTGTTGGACGATTTGGGTTTTCTGCGCTACAACGTCTCGTTAAAGGACTCGGACCCCGCCAAGGTGATCGAGGTCAATCGTCGCTTCGCCTCCGAACGACCGGACATCCCGTTGCATCTGGGCGTCACCGAAGCCGGTCTGCCGCCCGACGGCATCATCAAAACGCGGATCGCGTTCGAGCAACTCATCTCGCGCGGGATCGGCGACACGATTCGCGTCTCGCTGACGGTCCCCAACTCGCGAAAGAGCGAGGAGATCGACGCCGGCCGCAAGATTCTGGCGGACATCGCGGCCGGTCGGGTCCGCAGCGTGGTCGATTTCGGGTTGAACTCGTTGAACATCATCAGTTGCCCCAGTTGTTCGCGGGTGGAAAACGAAGCGTTCGTCGAATTGGCGCAGCAGGTCAAGGAAATGACCCGTTACGCCGAGCAATACTCGATCACGATCGCAGTGATGGGCTGCCGCGTGAACGGCCCCGGCGAAACCGACGACGCCGATCTCGGTCTGTGGTGCGGCGCGAACCACGTCAATTTGAAAAAGGGAAGTTTGGAACTCGGCGCGTTCACGTACGACACGATCTTGGACCGCCTGAAAACCGAACTCGACATCCTGATCGCCGCGAAAACGCCGGCCCAGGTCTAGCGTTTCAAACGACGGCTTTCCAACTTCGTTTCCTCTCAGCATCGCAGTTTCTCCAGCTTTGCTGCGCGAGCGTTACGAGCGAAACGAGCGTTACGCCGACGTTCGATGACGTTTTTTCACTGATCGAGCCGCCGGCGTCCGCCTTCGGTTTCCCCGTCAGTCCGCATCTCGCCCTATCTTCACTGCGCGAGCGTTACGAGCGTTGCGCACGTTACGATCACGCGTTTGGAATTGATTTTTCACCAAGCCGGACGTGCGTCGTTGGTTTTGGTGGATCGAATCGTCCTCGCCCCCCGGCTTCACTCCGCGAGCGAAACGAGCGTTATGATCACCGTTGCGCAGAATGTTTTTTCATGTGCCACACCAGGTGTCGATGTTTTCGACACGCGGCGATCTTCTCCATCTTCACTCTGCGAGCGTTACGAGCGAAACGAGCGTTACGACCACGGTCGATCGAGTGTTTTTTCGCTGATCGAGCCGCCGGCGTCCGCCTTCGGTTCACGTCGTGAATTCGCAAAACGCCCCAACTTCACTGCGCGAGCGTTTCGAGCGTTACGCTCGGTGTGAATTCGTAAGTTTTTTCTTCTACGCTTCGACTCGTCCTAAGTCCTTTTGATTCGAATCGAATGCCTCTAACTTCACTCTGTGATCTACGTGTTTATGGAAACTTTTCCCACGCAACGCCACGACAGGCAGAGCAAATCGGCTGGCGAATGAGTGTGTTATAGGTAACGTAAGTCAAAAATAGTTAAGGTGTCATATGTCCACTCATTATAAGCGGCCCGACGCGCCCCGCAAGGCGGCGGGGGCAAGATTTCTTAAAAAAATCTCGGGACCGTATTTCCCCTCGCCACAGAGTAGAAATCCGCCTGGGTAACGAAAAAACGGCCGCGAGACGTTCTCGCGGCCGTTCGTGTTTTTTTCGCGGCGAACCGGACTTTCGCGGATTATTTCGTCGCGGCCGGAGACTTTGCCGGCGCGGCTTTTTCCGGCGTCTTCGCGTCGTCCGCCTTCGGCGGCGCGGCGTCGGCCTTCGGTTTCGCCACGGTCAGCGTCATCGTCACTTTCGTGCCCTTGGGCGGGATGCGGGCGGTGAAGGCGCTGAACAAAATCCCTTCGTCTTTTTGATCGGTGCTTTTGATCGGCAGGTCGAGCATCGCGCTCGAGAAGTTCGAGACGCAGATAAAGTCGCCCGAGTCGGCCAGGTAATGTCGCTTGCCGGTGTTCTCGTCGACATAGAATCCGCTGCCTGGGAAGACGAACGGGTGGGTCATCGCCTTCTTCGTTTCGAACTCTTGAATCCAGTCCTGCGCCTTGGCCGTTTGTTCTTTGCCGTCCTTGTCGACCCAGTTCAATTGAATGTCGATCTCGGACCCGCTGGCCGGCGAATACTCGGGTTGAAATTGCACCGGCTTGCCGGGCTTCGCGCCGATGGCCAGCAGCGCGGCGTGCACCGCGTTGGCCGAAGTCAGCACCGAGAGAATCGATTCGTGTTCCTTCGTACGGCGCGTGCAGGCGAACATTTCGAGTTGGCCTTTGACCAAGCAGACGGTCCCTTCGAGGATCACCTTCTTGTTCTTCGCGTCCAGCCAGAGGTCGTAGTTCGGCGAGAGTCGTTTGAGGTTCGTGTCTTTCTTATCCGGCGCGGGCTTATCGACCAGTTCGGGATCGGTCTCTTCGGCGGGCGTTTGTTTGGTCAGCGGCGCGGCGGGCGGCGCGTCGGCGGCGGGCTTTTGCGCGCGGCGCGAACGGCGAATCCGAGCGCGGCCGCGGCGAAGATTCCGACGAGGGCGAATGAGCGAAGAGTCATCGGAGAGACCTCAAAAACGTTCCATGTGACGAGGTGGAAGGACGCGCGGGCGAGGAATGACTGCCGGTCGCCCAGTTGTTAAGATAACGGGTTCGCGCGGTCTCGCCAAACCGATCGCGGGGAACGTCGAAGAATTCGGCGTCGGAAACTCCTCTTTGTCGTTAAAGTCGGCCGGTTATGTCGCTCGAAGAACTCGAATCGTCGTCGCGTCGCGCACGGAAATCCCGTGCGCCGCGTCGCGTGGAACCAGCTACGGAACAACCCGCCGCATACCAGCGTTGGACAGCCCTCGCGCCGCGTCCGTTGCGGTCGTCGAAAACGGACCGCGATCCGGAACGTCTGTGGAAGCGTTGGCGTAAGCATTTACGCGATCGCGAGCCGACCCCGGGCGAAGCAAAGAACGTCCGCAAAGCATTGGCGCCGCTGCTGTGGTGCGCCCGCCGGCCGCGCGTGTGGTCGTGACGAATTTGAGCGAGATCCTGCGGCGCGCCGAGCGTTCCGGCGACGCGGCCGAGCTGCGGACCTGGTTGGAAGAACGCCGCGCGTTCGCGGGCGTCGCCGACGGCACCGCCGAAATCGCCTGGGCGTACGCCACGTCGGCCATCGCGCGTGCGATGCCGTTCATGGTCGAAACGTTGTCGGCCGACGAGTGGTGGGCGACGCTCGACGAACTGCGCCAAGTCGCGACCGATGCGCGGGCATTAACGCTGGAAGAACGGCCGTTGTTGGCGCAACTGTTGGCCGGAGAATTGCCGCTAACGTTGGCGACGCGCTTCCCGGAGATCGCCGCCTGCGCGGCGGATCGCGGCGCGGCGTTCGCCGTCCTTGCGCGCGGGTTCGACGAATTGCTGGACGGCGAAGGTACGCCGCATCAGCGACATTGGGCGATCCAACGTCCGCTGGCCGCCTGTTGGACGCGTTGCGGGGTGTTGTCGGACGAACCGTTTCCGCTGGCCGATTACGGCGTCTCGGCCGAACAGTTTCCCGACGTCGTCCGCGAAACGCGTCGCGCACGCGCGAACGATTCGCAAGTGTTGCTCTCGACGCAAGCTCCGGACGATGCGTCCGGCTTCGCGGCGTTTCTCGCCGTGGCCGAACGTCTGGCCGACGATGTGCGCCGACGAATGAAGAAACTCAAACGCAAGACGCCGAAACCGAAGCCCGAACCGCAGGACGACGAACAAGACGAGAAGCAAGACCTGAACGGGCCGAGCAAGCACGCCGAATGGTCGCAGTTGGCCGTCTTCCGCACGCAGGACGATCCCCGTGCGCCGACACTGGCGATGATGTACGCCGGCCAAGCGCAGAAGATCGAATTGGGCGTCGCCGGCGACGTGTTGATCTCCGGCGATTGGACCTGGGAGTTGGCGGTCGACGGCCGCATCTTGGAAGCCGCGTCGGAATGGACCGAAGCGTGCCACATCGGCGATCAGGACGTCGATTACCTAGAGCTCGAACTCGATCTGGAACAGGGCTGGAAAATCGAACGACGGATCGTGCTGGGGCGAAAAGATCGTTTCGCGCTCCTGGCCGACGCGATCAGCGGCCCGCACGGCGCAGAGTCGTTTAACGTATCGCACCCGGCTGGGGCTGACCGACGGCGTGACCGCCGGCGGCACGGGCGAGACGCGTGAAATGCGGATCGACGCGGGTAAACCTCGCGCTTGGGCGATCCCCTGCGGACTGCCGGAGTGGAACAGCGAACGTCGCGCAGGCGATTTTCTGCAGGACGCCGGGGCGTTGGAATCGACGGCGCACGCGGTCGGCGGCGCCTGTTTATGCCGTTGTGGTTCGATTTGGACGTTAAGAAATTGAATCAGCCGCGCACGTGGCGGACGCTGACCGTCGGCGAAAATCGGACGATTCTCTCGCCCGAGGTCGCGGTCGGTTATCGCGTGCAAGTCGCCGCGCGGAACTGGTTGATCTATCACGCCACGCGCAGGCAAAGGGAATCGCACGCTGCTGGGGCACAACTTGGTCAGCGAGTTCTTCGTCGGTCGTTTTCAAGACGGCAAGACGACCGCCGTCGTGGAAACCGAATGACGCCCGCTCCGGACGACGCCGCGCAAGACGAAACCGTGCGCCGCATCGCGGCCAACGTCGCGGGCGTGCGCGAACGCATCGCCGCCGCCGCGTTACGGAGCGGTCGCGCGGCGGACGCGGTCACGTTGGTCGCCGCCAGCAAATCGGTCGGTCCGCCTGAGATCGCCGCGCTGTTGGCCGCCGGCTGCCGCGACTTGGGCGAGAGCCGACCGCAAGATTCTGTGGGCCAAAGCGGCCGAGTTCGCGGCGGCCGCGCCGCGGTGGCACATGATCGGGCAACTGCAATCCAACAAGATCGACCGGACGCTGCCGCTGGTCGCGTTGGTTCATGCGCTCGATCGGACGTCCTTGGGCGATGCGTTGAACAACGCGGCGGTCAAAGCCGGTCGCACGGTGGACGTGCTGCTGGAAGTGAACATCTCGGGCGAAGCGTCGAAGCACGGATTCGCTCCGGACGAGACGCCCGGCGTGTTGACCCGTGCCGACGCGTGGCGGGGATTGCGGATGCGCGGTCTGATGGGGATGTCGGGCCTGCACAGCGACGCGGCCGAAAAACGCCGCGAGTTCGCCGCGTTGCGGACGTTGCGCGACGAGTTGCGGCGCGATTTTCCGGACGCGGCGCTCGACGAACTGTCGATGGGGATGAGCGACGACTTCGAAATCGCGATCGAAGAAGGGGCGACGATCGTACGCATCGGCTCGGCGTTGTTCGAATAACGAAGTGCGATCTCCTGCGTTCCGGGGGCTGCGCGAGTACGCTGCGACCCCGGCCACCCATCGTCTTTTTCTTCTCGGACGACGTAAACCATCGGGGCAACGATGATCGCGCTCAAACAAACGAACGCCGGGGTGCTGTTCGGCGTAAAGGCGATCCCGCAAAGCCGCGTCACCGCGTTGCGAGGCGAATACGCCGGGCTGCTGCGCGTGGCGGTCAGCGCGCCGCCGGAAAAGGGCCGCGCGTAACGAAGCGATTCACGCCCTGCTCTGCGAGCGACTGGAGCTGTCGCCCGACCGGTTGGAACTGTACGCCGGCGCGACGAACGCTCTGAAGAAATTTCTGGTGCTGGGCGTCGAACCGGACGACTTGGCGGCCCGCCTGGAGCGGGCGATTCGCGTCGCGTGAGCGTCCGCGCGACGATGCGGCTTACTCGAAGCGGATGCTGAGAATTTTGAATTTCATCGTTCCCTTCGGCGCGGCGATTTCGACCGATTCACCCACCTTCTTGCCGATTAGCCCTTGGGCCAACGGGCTGGTGCAGAGGATCTTGCCGGTGTCGTAATCCTCTTCCCCTTCGCCGACCAGCGTGAATTCCTCGTCGTCGCCGAAGTCCAGATCCTTCACCTTGACGGTCACGCCGAACACGACTTCGTCCTTCGGCAGTTTCGACGTGTCGATGATTTCGCGCGGGCCAGTTTGTCGCGGACCATGTTGATTTTGGCCTGCAACATCCCCTGCGTTTCGCGCGCGCCGTGGTATTCGGCGTTTTCGCTCAGGTCCCCTTCGCTGCGCATCGGCCACCCGCTTGGCGGCGGCGGGCATTTCGACGTTTTCGAGGTGATCGAGTTCGGCTTTAATTTTGTCGTAGCCGACCTTCGTCATGGGAACCATTCCGGACATCGCTGCGCTCCACGATTGTACGTGATACCAGATTCGTATTTTTATCGGCGACCGAGGTGTCGATCGCGCAAAAAAATGCGGTCTCCGCCGCGTTGGGGAGACCGATCACACTATTGTGAGGATTTTTCAAGGAAAGTAAAGGTTTTCCCCGCCACGACTTTTCGACCGCGGGCGTTAGTGCTTGTTTAAGCTGCGCCCGCGATCTTCGGGTAAGTACAGCAAGCGACCGCACGAGCGGCAAAAGACCGTTTTGCCTTGGGCCAGGTCGGCCAGCATGTTGGCCGTTTGGCTCTGAAAACATCCGCCGCAACTGCCGTTGTCGACCGCCGCGAGGGCGTCGGCCCCTTTCGACGCGACGATCCGTTGATATACGTCGCGGATTTCTTCGGGCAGCGTCGATTCGGCCGCTTTCAGTTCGGCGTCGACACGGTTGAATTCGCTTTGCAAGCCGGCTTCGGCTTCTTTGACTTGGTGCTGAACTTGGCCAGATCGTCTTTATTGCGCGACGCCCTGCTCGGCCTCGGCGACGCCGGCTTTGTGCTGGTCGATCTTTTCCATGATCTCCAGGATTTCGTCCTGCAGCACGCTGGCGGCCATCTCGCTGGCGGCGATTTGGTCTTTCAACGCTTGATATTCGCGGTTCGATTGCGCGGCGTTGAGTTTGTTGCGGTAGTCTTCGATTTTCAGTTCGCCGCTTTTCAACTGCAATTGCTTTTGGTCCGACGCGACTGCGCCAGCTTCAATTCTTGTTGGATATTGGCAAGTTTTTGCTCGGCCGTGGCGACGTTCGCCTGCCGCGAATCTGCTTCGGACCGCGTTCGATGCGATCGCGTAAGTCCGAGAGTTGCTGATGGATGCGGTGCAACTCTGCGCGCGCGGAGGATTCGATCTTCATGGGTGAACTGAGTTTCGTAAGTTCGCGTGAGGGAATTCCCTTATGATACCCGGCCCGGACGACCTCGGACAGAGAACGCCCGCGAGCGACTCGCGCGAAACGAAAAAGCCGCGAGGAAACGTTCCCCGCGGCTTTCGCGTGTGTGACGGTTGCGATCCGCGTTTAGGCGGCTTCGTGTTGCAACGCCCCGGCGAACGGCAGGATCGCCGGTTCGTCTTGCGGAACGTGCTTCACGAACCCGGCCAACGACTTGCTGCGTTGCGGACTTTGCAGCTTGGAGACCGCCTTGGCTTCGATTCTGACGGACGCGTTCGCGGGTGACGCGGAAGATGCGGCCGACTTCTTCGAGAGTGTAGGTGTAGCCGTCGACCAGACCGTAACGGAGGCGAATGATTTCGCGTTCGCGGTAGGTCAACGTCTTGAGGACTTGCTCGATTTGTTGACGCAGCACGCTGTTGTTGGCCAACAACGCCGGGGCTTGGGTCGAGCCGTCTTCGATGAATTCGCCGAAGCTGCTGTCTTCGCTCTCGCCCACCGGACGGTCGAGGCTGACCGGGCTGCGACCGATGTTCAGGACGCGATACGCTTCTTCGACGGTCACTTCGGCGGCGGCGGCGATTTCTTCGATGCTCGGTTCGCGTTTGTGCGTTTGTTGCAGCGTTTTGGCCGTGTTGCGCAACTTCGACAGCACATCGATCATGTGGACCGGAATCCGGATCGTGCGGGCTTGATCGGCGATGGCGCGGGTGATGGCTTGGCGAATCCACCACGTGGCGTACGTGCTGAACTTGTAGCCGCGACGATATTCATACTTGTCGACGGCCCGCATCAGACCGGTGTTGCCTTCTTGGATCAGATCCAAGAACGACATGCCGCGGTTGCGGTACTTCTTGGCGATGCTGACGACCAACCGCAGATTGCCTTGCGAGAGTTGACGCTTGGCGGCTTGATAATCGGTGAATTGCTTCTTCATCGTCTCGCGACGATTGCGCAGACTGCGCGGGCTTTCTTGGGTCAGACACATCAGGTGATGCAGCTCTTTGCGGAGCAAGCCGACTTGGTTGCGCATCATCGGGTTCGTGCGCCATTCGCGAATCCGCATCCGCAGGAAGTCCATGCGCCGCGAGATTTCGTCGAGCTGCTTGACCAGCGGCTGCACGCGGCGAGTCCGCAGGCTCAGTTCTTCGACCAGTTGCAACGCCTTGGCGCGGCGACGCAGCATCCGCTTGCGGGCGGCCATCCATTCGTGCCGCGGGGTCGAGCGCGAGATCAACTTGCGAAAGTCCAACCGGTTGGCGGCCAAGATCAGTTGCAGCGTCCGCAGATTGAGCGGCATGCGGGCCAAGATTTGTTCTTTGGTCAGGCGTTCGGTCAGGCTGACTTTGATCGTGCGATCGAACGGCAGCTTGCCTTCGTAGACCTTGGTCAGCGTGTCGACCGTGGCTTGCAGGGCATAATGGCAGCCCAGCACGGTGCGGCGGAAACGCTTGCGGGTGACTTCGATCGTTTTGGCCAACGAGATTTCTTGTTCGCGGGTCAACAACGGGATGTGCGACATTTGCGACAGATACATCCGGATCGGATCGTCGCTGGGCTTCGGTTGCTTGTCGTTCTTCAGGCGGGGAAGTTCTTCGACCGTTTCCGTGGCGGCGGCTTTGGCCGGCGCGGTCGGATCTTCGGTCACCAACTCGATGCCCATCTCGTCCAACGCGTACAGCAGGTTGTCCAACTTCTCGGGCGTGACGGCTTCGTCGGGCAGGTATTCGTTGACTTGATCGTAGGTCAAGAATCCTTGTTCGCGGGCTTTGACGATGAAGAGCGCAGATCGGCTTCGACGTGGACCATGATGTATCCTCCTTGATATGACGCCGCGGGCGGCGCCGGCCACATTCCATCCACCTCGCGACGACGACGGGTCTGGGGCCGTCTCGTTACGAAGCCGCGTCGTTCCTACCCATCCGTGGGCAAGGTTCCGCCGCGTTGCGTTCGATGTTTCTGACGTCCTTGAGCGATCAGCTCTTGAAGCGCGGACAACTTGATCTCTTCGGAATGCGCATTCCTCGTGCAAAATCCGCTTACGATCCGATTGTTCGACTTCCAGACGTTCTCGTTCCAACCGATCCAGAAACGCCCGCAGGCGTTGCGCCGGATCCAACTTCAACACTCGACCTTGCGCCCGTTCGTCGACGTCGACCAACAGGTTTTTAAGTCCCTCGTCCGAGAGGGCGCTCGAACAAGACCGGGAATTCGGGGGTACGGCCGCTTTCGGCCAAACGTAATGCGACGCGGTACAGTTCGCGGGCGGCGGGCGAACGTAGTTCGTCCGGGCCCAGGCGTTCGGCGACCGCTTCCAGCGATTCGGGTTCTTGCAGGATCAGTTCCCACAGTTCTTGTTCGCGTGCCGGCCAAGTCGAGAGCGCGTCCCACTCGATCGCCGGTTCGGCCGCGCTCGCGTCGTATTCCGCTTCGTAGTCGGCGTGCGAGCGAACGGGTTTGGCGGCCAGTTGGCGACGCAGGTCTTTGACTCGTGTGCGAAGCACGTCTTCGCGCACGTCGAACTGCCGGGCCATTCTGGTCAAAATTTTCGTTTCGCGCAACGTCTGTTCGGTGCTCGCGCCGTCCGAGGCGTTGGGGACTTTGGCGAGGATCTTGAGGATGTGTTCCATCGAGCGGCTGGCTTCGTGCGTGCCGCTGGACGTGCTCATCCCGAGAGTCGTTTTGGCGAAGGCGTGTTCCAGCGCGTCGACCGCGTTATCCAACAGCGTTTGAAACGCCGCCCGGCCCCGTTCGATCAAGAAGTCGCACGGATCAAGATCGTTCGGCAGCGTCATCACGCGTAGATCGATCGAGTGGCCGGCAAACAGTTCGAGGATTTCGTTAGTACGCTTTTGGCCGGCGGCGTCGCCATCCAACACCAACACGACGCGTTCGACCAAGTTTTGTCGCAGCAGCTTCAAGTGGTGTTCGGTCAACGCCGTGCCGAGCACCGCGACCGTGTTCGCCACGCCGAACTGCCGGGCCATGATGCAGTCGGTGTAACCTTCCATCACCAGGATGGTCGAGGTCTTGCCGGGACCCGTGCCGAGGATTTGCTTGACGCCGTGCATGCCGTACAGCGTCCGTTGTTTGCTGAACAGCGGCGTTTCCGGCGAGTTGATATATTTGGCCGGGTTCTTTTCCGCGAACTGCGGCAACACGCGACCGCCGAAGGCGATCGTGCGACCCTGTGGATCGTGGATGGGGAACAACGCCCGGCCGCGGAAGCGATCGTAGCCGCCGCGTCGATCTTCGTTCGGGATGATCAGGCCGGTCTTATCGAGCAACGCTTCGGTGAAGCCGGCTTGCAGGGCTTGATTCTTCAGCCAGTCCCAACTGTCGGGCGAAAAGCCCAGGCGATAGGTTTCCAGGCTTTGCTCGGTCAGCCCGCGATCATCGAAGTAGCGGCGCGCGACTTCGGCTTCCGGCGCATCGAGTAAGTAACGATGAAAGCGTTCTTCGGCCCAGGCCAGCAACTTGTAAAGCAGTTGGCGATCGTCGGCCGGATCGCGCGGTCCGCGTCGATCGAGCGCGATGCCGGCCTTTTCGGCCAGGATGCGGAGGGCTTCGGCGAAGTCGACGTTTTCCATCTTCATCACAAAGCTGAAGACGTCGCCGCCGATGTCGCAAACCCAACACTTAAACGATTGACGTTGTGGATTGACTTGCAGGCTGGGCTTGCTGTCGTCGTGCCAAGGACAGAGCGCCTTGAAGCCGCGTCCTTCGCGTCGCAACGGCAAATAGCGACCGACCAAATCCACGATATCCGTGGCTTGGCGGACCTGCTCTTTAGCGTCGAAGGCGTGAAGGTCGTTCATCCGGTCCGTCGTGCGTCGCAGGCTCTCGGCGAGTTACCGTACTCTCGCCAACTTGACTGCGAACGGGAAAATTTTTTGTAAGAACTTCTCTTGCGTTCACAAGAGCGGGGGCAATATATGACCCCTCCTACGGACGGTCAATGTCAATAAACGACGTCGCGGAGACCACGTTAACATTCTATCGCATAAGACTTTCCGCGACCCGATCTCTGTCAAGCGGCGAAAATCTTTGCGGATTTCTCGGACGATTTTCGAGCCCGTCACGACGTGTCGCGGTGGTCTCGGCGGTTTGGCGAAGGTCAGCGTTGTTTCAATGCGGGCGGACGTTCGCCGACGATCACTTCCAGAGGTGTTTCGCGTCCGTTTCGCCAGATCAACACGCGTGCGCGGCTGCCGACCGCGGTCCGCGCGACCTGATACGTCAGCATATCGGGGTCTTCGATCACCCGATCGTTCCACCGCACGATGACGTCTCCTGCCTGGATGCCGGCCGCTTCGGCCGGGCTACGCGCGGCGACGGCGGTTACGACGGCGCCTTTGAAATCGGGCAAGCCCATCGTTTTGCGAATCTCCTCGTTAACCATCGTCAAACCGACCCCGAGGTAGCCGTTGGAGACGCTCCCTTGTTTTCGGATTTGCTCGTAAACGTCTTTGGCCACGTTGCTGGGGATGGCGAAGCTGATCCCTTGGTACGTCGGGCCGACGATCGCCGTATTGATGCCGACGATTTTGCCCGCCAGATCGACCAACGGTCCGCCGCTGTTACCGGGGTTCACGGCCACGTCGGTTTGCAGGTATTCCTGATAACGCTGTTTGTTGTTGACGCCGCGACGTTCTTTGGCGCTGACGATGCCGAACGTCAGCGTGTTATCGAGCCCGAACGGATTGCCCATCGCCCAGACCATCGAGCCGACTTCCAGGTCGTTGCTGTTTCCCCACGGTGCGGCGATCAGGTTCGGCGCGTCGATTTTGATCACGGCCAAATCGTTCTTGGCGTCGCTGCCGACCACCGTGGCGGGAAAGTCCCGTCGCCCGCCGCTGAGATGGACTTGGATCCCCGTCGCGCCGGCGATCACATGGTAGTTCGTGACGATGTAACCCGCCGGGTCGACGATCACGCCGCTCCCTTGGCTCTGCGGTTCCTGCGCGTGCGGGCCGAAGAGCGAGGCAAATTCGTCGGTGCGCGGCGTGGTTTCGCGCACCGTGTCGATATGCACCACGCTGGGATTCAGGCGTTTGGCGACCGAGACGAACAACTTATTGACCGACTCGATTTTGAGATCGCCCATCTCGCCCAGCGATTCGCGGAGCGCCGTTTGCGATCCCTTTTCGCGACGATACGACCATTGCTCGACCAGATACGGAATCATCCAGAGTACGGCCAGCAACGCGAATAGGAATAGCAACCAGGGTAAGTTGCCGCGACCGACAGCGGGCGGTTGAGTTTCGTTAAGCGTTTCCGACGGCTGCATGATGAAAACTGTCTGAGCGGAAATCGCCGGTATGAGAGAAATCCAAAATCGGCTTAGAGCGAAGTCGTCTCTCCGATTTCACCAAATTTGATCTGCAACCTCAACGCCGCGCCCAGACGTTGGAGGTAGTCGCGGCGGGGGATCTCGGTGCCGCCGAGACTTTCGGTGTGCGAATTCAGTTGTTGGATGTCGACCATCACGAAGCCTTGCTTGCGCAAGTGCGGCAACAGCGTGGCCAAGGCGACTTTCGACGCGTCGGTCGCGGTGTGGAACATCGACTCGGCCGAGAAGACGCCGCCGACCGCCACCCCATAGGTGCCGCCGACCAACTCGTCGTCCAGCCAGACTTCGACGCTGTGGGCATACCCCAAGTTATGCAGTTCGCCGTAAGCCGCGCGCATCTCGGGGGTCAGCCAAGTAGCGTCGGCGCGATCTTGCGCCATCGCGCACCCGGCCAACACTTCGGCAAACGCCCGATCGCTGGTCACGCGAAAACGGCTTTGGCGGAGTGTGCGCGCCAGGCGTTTCGAGCAATAAAAGTCGTCGTATTCCATCACACCCCGGGGATCGGGCGACCACCACAGCATCTGCGGGTAGTCGGCGATCAATGGCCAGGGGAAAATTCCGTGACGATAGGCGTCGAGCAGCCATTCGGGCGACAATCTTCCCCCGACGAACACCAAACCGTGTTCGTCCGCCCAATCGGCCGGGGGGAAAAGCGCGAAGGACTGAAAAGAGCCATAATGCGGATGAGGCAGCGGTTTCGACTTCGGAAATCGCCCATGCCGGCAGGTTTCGGCGTAACCGGCGACCGCCGGACAGCATATAATACAGAGGTTTCTCGTAACGGGTTCAGCGGCAGGCGAAAGAAAACGGAAATTCGCTTGCAGGTTCCTACGCCGAGAGAAATAATCACCCCAGCCTGAGTAAACTGAAAGCTGGTCCATCCGGCTTTCAAGATTCAGGGAATCCCGCCTGAGAAACCCACCCTGCACTGACGTGATTCGTCTCCCGGTCATCCCAAGACCGTGGTTCGGATCGAACGCTTGCTCGCTCCGATTACGACGGATCGATACCCACTTCCCGCGAGTTCACCGCGCATGGCCCAACCTGCGTGGCGAATGACTCTCACGGAGATCGGCATGCGCCGGACAACTTTCAAGACGATCTTGTCGGCATTCCTCAGCTCATCGGTACTGGCGGCGACTTCGATCGCGCTGTTCGCCGAGGAGACCAAGGTGGCGGTCGCGCCCGCAGGCAAGCTCGAGCGGTTGACCGTGGAATTCGGTCTGCCATCGACCGATGCGTTCGCGCTGGTCGGTCGCGATGCGCGACAGCAGTTGGTCGTCACCGGCCATGAAGCTAACGGGCGTCAATCGGACCTCACGCGGCAAGTCGCGTATGCGGCCGAACCGGCTGGCATTGTGACCATCGATTCGCAAGGACTGGTGCTGCCCGCCGCCGAAGGCCGGGCCGTGATCGCGATTCGCCATGCCGACGCCGCGCCGTTGAGCGTCGCGGTCGAAGTCAAAAATCTGATCAAAGACACTCCGGTCAATTTCGGGGAAGAGGTCGTCCCGGTCTTCACGAAATTCAGCTGCAACAGCGGCGGTTGTCACGGCAAAGCAAGCGGTCAAAACGGCTTTCGCTTATCGTTGTTGGGTTTCGAGCCGCAAGAGGATTACGAACATCTGGTCAAAGAAGGTCGCGGTCGACGCTTGTTCCCATCCGCACCCGATCGCAGTTTATTGTTGCTCAAGGCGGTCGGCGCGATGCCCCACGGCGGCGGAGCGCAGGATCGAAGTCGGCAGTCCCGGTTATCGCGTGTTGCGTCGCTGGATCGAACAAGGCATGCCGCGCGGTCAGGCCGAAGACCCCAAGGTCGCCCGCATCGAGGTGACGCCGACGCAGCGGACGATGACGCGGGGGAGCGAGCAACAACTGGTCTGCGTCGCGCACTACACCGACGGCTCGACGCGCGACGTGACCAACATGGCGCAATTCGACCCCAACGATACCGAGATGGGTTCGTGTACGCCGCTGGGTCTCGTTAAGACGAACGATCTGACCGGCGCCGTCGCGATCATGGCCCGCTTTCAGGGCCAGGTGGCCGTGTTTCGTGCGATGATCCCGTTGGGTGCGAAGGTCGACAACTTACCTCCGGCCAAGAATTTCATCGACGAGTTGGTCGCCGAACAATGGAAAACGCTCGGCCTTCCGCCGTCGAAATTGTGCGACGACGGCACGTTCATCCGCCGCGTTTCGATCGACATCACCGGCCGCCTGCCGAGCGGCGAGGAAACCGCCGCGTTCGAAGCCGATACCACGCCCGATAAACGAGCGAAATTGATCGATCGCTTGGTCGACAGCGCGGGCTATGCCGACTACTTCGCCAACAAATGGAACGCCGTGCTGCGCAACAAACGCCGTATGGAAGTTCAAGCCCGCGGAACGTTTCTGTTTCATTCGTGGATTCGGACGTCGTTGTTGCAAAACAAACCGTACGATCAGTTCGTCCGCGAAATCTTGGCCGCCTCGGGCGAGATGAGCGAGAACCCGCCCGTCGTTTGGTATCGCGAAGCGAAGGACTCGATCCAGCAGCAAGAAGACGCCGCGCAGCTCTTCTTGGGAATGCGAATTCAATGCGCACATTGCCATCACCATCCGTTCGAAAAGTGGAGCCAGGAAGATTATTTCGGCCTGAACGCGTTCTTCAGCCGGGTCGGTCGCAAACCGGGCATTCAACCGGGCGAAGAGAAAATCTTCCATCAACGCGGCAACGCTCAGGCCGTGAACACGAAGACTAACAAGCCGGTGAAACCGACCGGCTTGGACGCAATGCCGTTGGACCTGGGACCGGAACAAGACCCGCGACACGCCTTGGTCGATTGGATGTCGCAACCGGACAATAAATTTTTCGCGCCGGCGTTGGTCAATCGGTATTGGAAGCACTTTTTCAGCCGCGGATTGATCGAACCGGAAGACGACATGCGCGTCACCAACCCGGCCAGCAATCCGCGTTTGTTGGAAGCGTTGGCGAAGCATTTCGTCTCGCACGGCTTCGACTTGAAGGATTTGGTCCGCACGATTTGCAATTCCAGCACCTACCAACTGAGCGCCGAGCCGAACGAATTCAACGGCGCAGATAAACAAAGTTACGCGCGTTACTACCCGAAGCGATTGAACGCCGAGGTATTGCTGGATTCGTTGGACACGCTATGCGGTTCGACGACGAAATTCAACGGCCTGCCCGAAGGAACCCGTGCGGTGCAACTGCCCGACACGGCGGTGAACTCGTATTTCCTGCAAGTCTTCGGCAAGCCCGACGGTTCGAGCGCATGCGAGTGCGAACGGACCAACGAAGCGAACCTCGCGCAAAGCTTGCACTTGCTCAACTCGTCGGACGTGCAAAACAAACTGGCCGGCGGTTCGGGCCGCGCGGCGGCGATGGCGGCCGACAAAACGACTCCGCCCGAACGGAAAATCGAACGGTTGTACCTGGTCGCGTTCGCGCGGAAACCGGAGCCTTCGGAAACCGCGGCGGCGCTCGCACACTTGGAGAAATTCAAGCACGAGAAAGTCGCCTATGAGGATTTGATTTGGGCGTTGATCAACACCAAAGAGTTTTTGTTCAACCATTGATCGGATCGAAGTTGCGAGCGGTCGGGCGACGGCATCGCATGCCCACCGCTCGGCTTCGTGTGTATTGATTCGAGTTTGTAACGAGCGGCGGGTTCGGCGTGCGATCGATCGGGGGAGATCGATCCCGCTACCCGCCCTGCCCCACCCCACTGCCGCGCAGACACACCCGTCAGTTTCGCGAATCACCGTCGATTCGCGCTCCCGGAGAACGCCTCGATGATCCACCGTCGCCTGTTCGTCGCATCATCGCATCGCGGGCGTGTGCTATCGCCGTTGCGCATTTTAGTCGTGGCGTTCACGGTGCTGGGGTGTGTGAGTCTGGAACTTCGTGCACAATTTCCTGTTTCGCAATTGACGGCGGTCTTTCCGTTCGGTGGTCAACGCGGCGCACGTTCGACGTGACCATCTCCGGAACGGATCTCGACGACGTCTCGGAACTGTTGTTTTCGCATCTGGGCATTAAAGCCGAAGTGCAACCGGTCCTGACTCCCGACGGGAAACCCCTGCCCGGTGTCTCGCGCCGCTTCAAAGTCATGGTGGCCGGCGACGTGCCGCGCAGGGTTTTATGAAGTGCGCTGCCGCGGTTACTTCGGGCTATCGAATCCGCGGATGTTCGCCGTCGACGTACTGCCCGAGGTGCTGGAAGTCGAACCGAATCAGCCGCTCGACAAGGCGCAAGAGGTCGCATTGGAATCGGTCATCAACGGCCGCGCCGA
Organism: Pirellulales bacterium; assembly: GCA_049840575.1. GTDB lineage: Bacteria > Planctomycetota > Planctomycetia > Pirellulales > JALHPA01 > JANRLT01. The sequence goes on along the minus strand of JASGKV010000026.1, from coordinate 63,075 downwards.
GTCCGAGAAATCGGACTTTTATAAATTCACCATGAAGAAAGGCCAACGGCTGCTGGCCGAATGCCTGGCGTTCCGCGCCGATTCGCAACTGGACGCCACGTTGATTTTGTACGACGCGACCGGCAACGAGTTGGCTCGTTCGAACGATGTGTTGCGGCGCGATCCGTTGCTCGATTTCACCGCGCCGACCGACGGCATCTACGTCGTCGAGATCTTACGACTTCCTCTTCAAAGGCGGCGATTCGTATGGCTATCGCCTCCATCTGACGACGCGCCCGCGCAGTCGATTTCGTGTTCCCGTCGGCCGGATTGCCGGGAACGAAGAGTAAATTCACGTTGTACGGCCGTAACCTCCCGGATGGGCAAAAAACCGAGCAAAAAACGGCCGACGGCTCGTTACTGGAACGCGTCGACGTCGAGATCGACGTTCCCGCCCAAGGGATACCGCAACCGGTGCAGGCCGTGCAGTTGGACGCCGGCGACGACGGCGGCGAATCGTTCGTTTATCGACCGCGTTTCGGCGACGTCGAAGCCAACCCGGTGCCGATCTATTTCGCCGCGGCGCCGGTCGTCGTCGAACACGAACCGAACGACGATGCGTCCTCCGCGCAAAAGCTGACGATCCCCTGCGAAGTCGCCGGCCGCTTTCAAGCCCGCGGCGATCAGGATGTTTACGCCTTCAATGCGCAGAAGGGGCAAACGCTCTGGATCGACGTCGTCTCCGAACGGATGGGACTGACCAGCGATCCATACTTAATCGTGCAGCGCATGACCAAGAACGACAAAGGCGAAGAGACAGTCAGCGAGATGGCGGGAGTCGACGAACCGCAGAAAATGAATCAACAACAGACGCAAAACTTGGCGTTCGATCTATCAAAGCGCGGACGTGGGGTACAAATTCACCGCGCCCGAAACCGGAACCTATCGGGTTCTCGTGCGCGATCTCTATTTTCAAACGCGCGGAAACGCTCAGTACGTCTACCGGTTGATCTTGCGCAATCCGACGCCCGACTTCCGCGTAATGGCCACGGTCGATGGCCTACGCAGCGCACAGAACGCCAACATCATTCCGAGCTTCGCGCCGGTCTTGCAGCAAGGAGGCACGCAAGGCGTTCGCGTCTACGTCTCGCGGCAAGACGAATTCAAAGGAGACGTTCGCTTGACGGTCGAAGGCTTACCGCCGGGCGTGACCTGTTCCGAAACCGTCGTCGGAGGCGACGCGAATTTCGGCGTGTTGGTCTTCAGCGCCGCGGAAAAGGCTTCTGCGTGGAGCGGCGTGATTCGCATCGTCGGAAAGGCCAAGATCGGCGATCGCGAGGTCGCGCACGTCGCGTCGGCGGCGACGATCGTGTGGGGGACGGCCAATCGCGATCAAAACCCGGTGCGAACGCGCGTGTCGAGCGACGTGGCATTATCCGTTATCGAAGGCGAAACGCAGCCGTTCGTAATCGAAGTCGGCGATGGAAAACCGGTTGCGACAAGCTTGGCCGGTAAATTGGAAATTCCGGTCAAGGTCGTCCGACGCGGAGATTTTAAGGAGCCGCTCAAATTGACCGGCGTCGCGCTCCCCAAGGACATCAAGTTCGTCGATCTCAATATCCCCGCGGACAAGACCGAAGGAAAGCTGGTGCTGGACATCAAGAACACGGCCGCACCCGGAACGTACACGTTTGCGTTGCAATCGCAAGGAAAGCTGAACGCATATCGCAAGAATCCGTCGGCCGCCGAACGCTGGGAGAAGTCGAAAGTCGAAACCGACAAGGCGGCGACCGACGCGGCCGAAAAAGTGAAGCAGGCGACGGCCGGCAAGGCGACCGCCGACAAAGCCGTCGCCGATGCGACCGCCGCCGCCGGCGCGGCCGACAAAGCGGTCGCCGCCGCGAAAGCGGAAGCGACCGCCGCCGCCGCGAAACGTCAACCGGCCGCCGACAAGCAGCAACAAGGCAGGCGGCGCTGGCCGCGAAAAGCGAAGACGAAGCGTTGAAAGCCGCCTTAACCGCTGCCGCCAAGTCGTTGGCCGACGCCGACGCGGCGATCACGACCGCTAACGAAAAAACGCAACAGAGCGAAGCGGCCGCGACGCAAGCCCGCGAGAAAAAAGCGGCCGCCGAGAAAGCCAAGGCCGACGCCGACTCCGTACTCGCCGATGCGACCAAAGCTAAGACGGCGGCCGATGCGTTAAAGGTCGAAAGCGATAAACGCGCGAAAGACGCGACCGATGCCGCGAAACCCAAGGCGTTGAATTTCGCGGTGTACACCCGCCCGGTGACGGTCGCGATCGCCGCCGCGCCGATGACATTGACGGCCGACCGTCAGAAGGTCGAACTTCGGGCGAACGACAAACTGGAAATTCCATTGAAGATCGTTCGTTCGTACGGGTTCGACGCCGAAGTGAAAATTGGCTTGGCGTCGGCCGAACAAATCGGCGTAAAGGCGGCCGAGGCGACCATCCCGAAGGATCAGACCGAAGCCAAGGTCGTGTTGGACGTCGGCGCCGCCCCGAAAGTCGGCGAGCACGTCGTGCAGCTTCGCGCGAAACTAACTTTCAACGGTCAACCGTTGCAACTCGATGTGCCGTTGCAGATCGTCGTTCTCGCTCCCTAATCATTGTTCCGTTGACGTTCGTGCGCGCCAAGCACGACGCTTACGTATCGTTCCGCAGGCTCGCAACATGCATCGTTATTGTTATTTAACCGTCGGGTGGTTGTTGGCTTTCGCCACGCTAACGAACGCACAGGAGAAAAAACCGGCCCCGTTGCCTATCAAAGAGCCCGCCGGCGATGTGAAAGTCGAGTACGCCGAAGTGGCGAAGATATTACGCAAAAATTGTTTGGCCTGTCACAGCGGGTCGAAGGCCGAGAACGGATTGGTGATGGAATCGCCGGCGTCGATGATCAAAGGCGGCGACAGCGGCGGCGCGATCGTGCCGAAGAAAAGCGCCGAGAGTTTGATCTTCCGCCTCGCCGCGCACATCGAAGACCCGGTGATGCCGCCGAAGGACAACAAGGTCAACGCCGCCGCGCTGACGCCCGCCGAACTCGGGCTGTTAAAACGTTGGATCGATCAAGGGGCCGAAGGCCAAGCCGACGCGATCGCCCCGCTCGCTTGGCAACCGTTGCCGGAAGCGGTCTCGCCGATTTACGCGGTCGCCGTCTCGCCCGACGGCGCCGTGGCCGCCGCCGGACGCGGGAACGAAGTTCTGATCGTCGAGACGGCGACCGGTCGCACCGTCGCGCGTTTGGTCGATCCCGCGCTTCGGCGCAAGCCGGCGCGCGCGGCGCGATCGCCCATCTCGACCTCGTCCAGTCCTTGGCGTTCCATCCCGACGGTCGGCAGTTGGCCTCGGGCGGCTATCGCGAAATCAAGCTTTGGCGTCGTCCGGCCGAAGCCAAGTTCGGAGAACTGCCCGCGGTCGGAGACGTCGTTCGCGCGACGGCCGTTGCGGCCGACGGTAAAACGGCCGCGATAGGTGATCAAGCCGGCGTCGTCCGGCTATATGATCTAACCACGCACAAACCGCTCCGTGAAATCGCCGCGCATCAAGGTTCGGTGAACGGCGTACGTTTCTCGATCGACGGCGGAACGCTGTTCACCGCCGGCGAAGACAGATTCATAAAGGCCTGGAAGACGACCGATGGAGCCGAGACCGGTAAATTCGAAACGCCCTCTCCGATTCGCGGGCTCGCGCTCGTGGCGGGCGGCAATCAACTGGTGACCGGCCACGACGACAAACTTTTACGCGTCTGGTCGCTCCCTGCGAACCCTGCCCCGGCCGAACCGCCGAAGCCGGTATTCGAACTCAAAGGTCATAACGACGCGATCACGGCGGTCGACGGTTCGCCGGACTCGAAGTATTGCGTCTCGGCCGACAAATCCGCCGCCGTCAAAGTTTGGTCGCTGGAAAGCAAGTCGCAGAAGGCCGAGTATTCTCAAGGCGGCCCGGTTACCGGGGTGGCGGTATCCGCGGACGGCAAACGCGTCGCGTCGTCTGGGGAAAACGGCTCGGTGAAAGTTCTGGTGGTCGCCGAGAACAAGCAACTGCCCGAGATTCGCGGCGATCTCGCGGATGCGAACCGCGGTCGCCAAGGCCGAGCGGACGGCCGCGGTGGCGAAAGCTCGGATCGATGAAAAGAAGAAGGAATCGACCGAAGCCGACGCCGCATCCAAGAAAGAAACCGAAGCGGTCCCGAAAGCGAAGGACGTGAAGACGGCGGCCGAGAAGGTTTTCAACGAGAAGACCGAAGCTGTCAAGAAACCACGGGCCGATAAGGAGCAAGCCGACAAGGACGCGACGGCGGCAGCCGACGCGCTAAAGCCGAAGCAGGACGCTCGCCGCGGCCGAAACCGCCGCCAAAGCGGATGAAAAAAACGCCGATTTGCAAACCAAGCTCAAGAAGGTGCAAGACGAACTCAAGCAAGACCAAACGAAGTCCGACGCGGCGAAAAAGAAAGCCGAGGATTCGACCAAAGCGTTGATGAAGCCGGAAGAGGAACTCCGTACGGCGGACCTTTCGTTGCAATCGGCCTTACGCGGAATCGAATCGTCCGAACAATCCGCCGCCAAAGCGACCGCGGCGGCCGTCGCCGCGAAAAACGCCATCGGAGCGGCCGAAGAAGCGTCCAAGGCCGCCGAAGCCGCGCTGGCGGCCGACAAAGCGGCCGCCGGCAAGTCGGAAGGCCCGTTCCGCGCGGTCGCGTTTTCGCGCGACGGCGGCATTCTCTACACCGTCGGCGACGACGGACTGGTGCAATCGTGGTCCGCAATCGATGCCGGTCCGCTGGCGACCATCGGAGTCTCGAAGCAGCCTCTACGCGACATTCAGCCGACCGCGATGGGGGTCGTCACGCTCGCCGCGGATAAGTCCGCGACGCATTGGAACACCGCGCCGACTTGGGCGTTGGAACGGACCATCGGCAAAGCCGATGACGCGTCGATCTTGGCCGATCGCGTTTTGGCGCTTGAATATAGCCCCGACGGCAAATTGCTCGCTTCCGGGGGCGGCGAGCCTTCGCGCAGCGGCGAGATCAAATTTTGGAATCCGCTCGACGGCGCTTTGGTCAAGGCATTGACCGATCCGCACAGCGATACCGTTTTCGCCGTCCGCTTTTCGCCGGACGGGTCGCAGATCGCGTCATGCGGCGCCGATCGATTCATGAAGGTCTATAACGTCTCGACCGGCACGTTGGAAAAAGCGTTCGAAGGCCACACGCATCACGTGTTGGCCGTGGCGTGGCGAATGGACGGTCGCACGCTGGCCAGCGGCAGCGCGGACAACACCGTGAAGGTCTGGGATCTCAAAACCGGTGAGCAAAAACGAACCGTGCCGGGTTACGGTAAGGAAATCACTTCGCTTAGTTTCTTCGCAGACACGATGAAAGTTCTGGTCTCGTGCGGCGACAATACCTTGCGCGTTATGAACACCGACAACGGTCAAAACGAACGCAGCCTGGGCGGCAGTTCGGACTTCGTCTACTCGGTGCGGTCTCGGCCGACGGCAAAGTCGTGGTCGGGGGTGGGCAAGACGGCGTATTGCGCATTTGGGATCCCGCGAAAAACGACCCGGTTCGCTCGGTCGAGAATAAAAAATAAATCCGGCCGATGGAGAACGATTCCGCGAAACGAACGCTGCGAAGCGTTTGTTTTCGCGTAATATTCGGGCGTTTACGCGGAAAAATTGGCACTGGTCAATCCGCGCCCTACGTTTTACGATAGCGATGTCACACGCCCCGTCGCGCCTCCAGTGCGCGACGTCGTTCGACGATCCTCGACCCCTCGATCGTCGTGGTTTCGGTTCGATAAAACTCTCCAGCGTTCGCGACGATTCTATGACTCATGCTTGGCACGACGTCACTCCTGGCGAGAACCTGCCTGCGGAATTCACGGCCATCATCGAAATTCCGATGGGTTCCAGCGTAAAGTACGAGTTGGATAAGCAAACCGGTCTGCTGAAGATGGACCGGATTTTGTACTCGGCCGTGTATTACCCGGCCAACTACGGGTTCATCCCTCAGACGTTGGCCGAAGACGACGATCCGCTGGACGTGTTGGTGTTGTGCCAAGAAACCGTCGCGCCGTTGACCATGGTGCAAGCTCGGGCGATCGGCATGATGACGATGATCGACGACGGCAAGCCCGATCACAAGATTCTGGCCGTGGCGATCAACGATCCCGAATACAACGGCGTCCAGGACGCCAGCGAGTTGCCCGTGCATCGTTTGACGATGCTCAGACGGTTCTTTCAAGATTACAAGTTATTGGAAGGCAAAGCCGTCGAGGTCGACGCCATGCAGCCGGCGACGGCCGCCATGCCGACCATCGAAGAAGCGTTGGAACGCTACAGTTTGGAGCGTCGCCGCGGATTCTTGGGCTACGGCGGTAAAGTGGTGCAGAAACACAGTCTTTAAAGCTCGCCGAGTGAATCCGCCACGGACGGCATTAGCTCGTTTCGCGTTTGAGTAGCGCCAGCCGCGCCAGATTGATCGCCTGCTTGGCGGCGCGCACGACGACCAAGTCGGGATGACCGACGAACGCTTGCGCGATCGAGATCGTTTTTTCGACGGTCGACCAAGCCAGCCAAATGCGCGGCGTCCCGTCCGACGCGGCATGCACCGCGCCGATCGCCAAACCGTAGTTCGCCCGCCACAGCGTGCGCCCGCTCCGCCGCCGCGCGACAGAGCGTTTCTTGATCGGCCTCTTCGACGGCTGCGGCGTCACCGAGAAAATCCACCAGAGCACGATCATCGGCCACAACCACGCCGCCGAGAAATACGTTTTCGGTGTCGGTCAATGCGCGAAACGCCTGAGCGACCAAGCCCTGGGTGGCGCACTCGGCCGTGGCGATTTTCGCCCCTTCGTCGCGCAGCGACCGCGCGACGGCGTCTTGTAATTCGTCATCGCCTTCGCCGTAGACGAGATCGCCCAGCAGTCCGCAAATCGTCTCCACGGTCGGCACCATCGAACGGTTGGCGGCCTCGGCGGTGTCCCCGAGCGCGGTGATGCGCAAACTCAGCGTCGCGCCGCTGGCCGTGATGCCGACCAGCGGTTCCCGGCCGCGACGAATCAGGTCGGGCAGCATCGCTTCCAATTCGCTTTCGCCTTTGCCGAAACATTTCAAAACCCGATGACGAATGACCGTCGGTTTGCCGAGCATCGTTCGGATCATCGGCGCGACGCCGGCGTGCCACATCTCGCGCATCTCGGACGGTACGCCGGGTAAACAAAACACCCGCGCGGGTCCGCCCTTCGGACGCTGCACCAACAGATCGATGCCGGGCGCCGTGCCGTGCGGATTCGGGATGACGAGCGATCCGTCGGGGAACAATGCCTGCAAATGATTCCGCCCCGGCATTTTTCGTCCGCGCTTGCTAAATAACGCGCGGATCGTTTCGATCGCTTGGAAGTCGTAACGGAGCGGCCGGTCGGCTGCCGCCGCGAGCGCTTGCCGCGTGAGGTCGTCGGCCGTGGGCCCCAGCCCGCCGGTGACCACGACGATATTGACGCGACGGATCGCCGCGCGAAACACCGCGATGTTGGCGTCCAGATCGTCGGTCACGGTCGTGTGATACGCCGTCCGGACGCCGAGATCGGCCAACTGCGTGCTTAGCCACTGACTATTCGTGTCGAGACGTTGACCGCTGGTCAATTCGTCTCCGATGGAAATGACTTCGGCGATCATGCGTGCGATGATTTCGAGTAATGAATTAAACCGCGTCCGGGGCGAGCGCGACGGCCACCAATTCGGCGACGGCCGGATCGAATTCCGTCGCCAGCGCCACGGCTTGACCGTGAGGCGACATTTTCGGCCACGTTTTGCGCAAAATTTCGACGACCTTTTCACGGGGATGTTTGACCGCGAAATCGGCCGCTTCATAACGCAGAAAGACCAAACATGCCGCGTCTTCCAGCGTTTGCGCTTCGGAGTCGTGTTTGATTTTTTCTTTTTTCACGATCGCCTGCGCGTGCGATGGTCGCGTCGTCGTAACCGACCTCCGTCATGATCGCCGCGAGTTCCGCGGCGTGCAGGATTTTCAGCTCGGTGCGCCATTTCAAGTACCCGACGCGATCCATCGGATATGCGTCGCGCGGGATTCGCCAGCGACGGAGATGCTGCCCACGCACGGCCAAACGTAACGCTTCGCCGGCATCGGGAGCGAGACGCGGTAGCTCTTCCGACATCCGTTGCGCGTACAGCGCTTCGTGCGGAACTCGTCGCCCCTCGAACTCGACGAGTTTCGGATCTTCCGCGTGAGCTTGATCGATTAAGGCGATCGCGCGGGCGAAGCGTTCGTCGGTCGGCGTATTCGTCACGAGATCACCGCCTGGGCATAGACCGCGTTGGCGGCGGCGAGACTTGCGCCGGCGGGAAAGCGATGGTTTTGCTTCGCCAACAAGCGTTCGAGCGCACCGAGCAAGACCACGACGTTGGCCGATTTCGCGCCATAGCCCATCAAGCCGATCCGCCAGACCTTGCCCTTGAATGCGCCGAGTCCGCCGCCGATCTCGATGCCGTATTCCTCCAACAGTTCGCGACGCAAAGTCATATCGTCGACGCCGGCCGGGATCTTCACCGCGTTCAACATCGGTAAGCGATGGTCGACCGCCGTCGTGTATTCGATCCCCAACGCCGCCAGTCCGGCCGCCAACGCACGGTGTTGCAACGCATGTCGCGCGAAACGCGGTTCTAAGCCTTCGTCCAAGATCAGCCGCAACGCTTCATGCAGGCCGTAGGTCATGTTGATCGGAGCCGTGTGATGATACACGCGATCTTTGCCCCAGTATTGCGCCAACATCGAAACGTCCAGATACCAACTGCGGACCTTCGTCTTTCGTTCCATGATTTTCTTGCGTGCGCGCTCGCCGAACGTGATCGGCGCGAGGCCCGGCGGACAACTCAGGCATTTTTGCGTTCCGGAGTAAACGCAATCCAGGTCCCAAGCATCCGTCTCCAGCGGAATCCCGCCTAACGCGGTGACCGCGTCGACGATCAGCAGCGTCTCGTGTTCGCGCGCGATACGCGCAAGTTCGGCGACGTTTTGTCGCGCGCCGGTCGACGTTTCGGCCATCACGATGCCGGCGACGCGCGGCCGATGCATGCGTAGAGCGTCGCGAAATTCGTCGGGTGAGAACACTTCGCCCCAAGGGCGTTCGAGTTTGACCACTTCCGCCCCACCCCGTTCAGCCACGTTGACCATCCGCGCGCCGAAGACGCCGTTGACGCAGACCAACATCTTGTCGCCGGGCTCGACGAGGTTCAGCACGGCCGCTTCCATCCCGGCCGAGCCGGTTCCGCTGATCGCCATGGTCAGTTCGTTGCGCGTGCGAAAGACGTCACGCAGCATCTCCTGCATTTCGTTCATCAACTTCAAGTAATACGGATCGAGATGCCCGACCGTCCCTTTGGCCAGCGCGGCCAATACGCCAGGGTGCGTGTCGCTGGGACCGGGACCCATCAGAATGCGAATCGGAGGTTGCGCAGGAGCAATCGACGTGGGCATGATGAAAATTACTGGAGAGGTTTAGCGAAAATCTTTGACCAAGGCGCTGGTTCGCTTGAATTCGGGACTGCCTGCGCGTTCGCACCATTCGAACAGCACGGATTCGGCGGTGACGGCGATCACGGTCGAGGCGGTCATACGCCGTAGCGCGACGTCGTGGTCCATCGCCGCCCGCGAGGAAACCGCATCGACGACCACGAAAGTTTGATAGCCGGCGGCGGTCAGATCGAGTACGGTTTGTTGCACGCAAACGTGCGTCTCGATGCCGACGACGACGATCTGTCGCCTCCCGACGGCGTGCAGTTGATGACGGAATTCCTCGCAGCCCCAACAACTGAAATCCAGTTTCTCGCAGACGGATAACCGGGGCGTGGGGAGCTTTTCGGCGATTTGATCGACGGTCTTGCCCAGGCCGCGCGGATACTGTTCGCTGACGAGGACCGGAATTCGCCACAGTCCCGCCGCTTCGAGCAACCGGCCGATATTGCCGGCGACCCGTCCGGCGTCGCGGACGACGGGCAGCAATTTTTCTTGCACGTCTACGACGACCAGGGCCGCTCGATTGCGATCAAGCAGCGCGGGACTTCGTCCGAAATGGTGTGCGTTGTGGTCCGCCGGCATTACCGCGAGCATAACGCAAAACGCTGCTTGGATAAAGCATCCCCGCGAGCGCGATTGATCTTGCCGGATCGATCGATCCCGGAGAAAATCGCTCGACGTTTGTGAATCATTTTCGGCAAGGATGCCCCGCATGACAGCTTCGGCCGTACGCCGTTCGATCCCTCGCTCGCGCGCGATGGTGTTCGACGGACTCTCGCTCTCGCCGCGCCACGTGTATTATCCGGTCGAACGGATCATGCGACTCGACGAGGTGGCCGCCGCACGTTCGGCCGCGTCGACGCGAATCTCGTGGACGGTCGTCTGGATGAAGGCGTACGCTAAGGTCTGCGCAGATGCCGCGGTTGCGCCAGTCGTATGCGCGTTGGCCGTGGCCGCATATTTTGGAAGTCGACGAGGTCGTATCGATGACGATCGTCAATCGCGCTGACGGCGAAGACGAACGACTGTTCTGGGGTCGCTTCTGTTCGCCGCAAGATTCGTCGTTGGTGGAACTTCAGAGTACGTTGGATACGTTTCAAAACGATCCGATAGAGCGGGTCTTTCGTAAGCAATACAATTTCACGAAACTGCCGTTTCCGTTACGACGATTACTATGGTGGTGGCAAATGAATTTCTCCGGCGCGAAGCGTCCCCGGCGGTTAGGAACGTTTTCGCAATCGACGCTGGCCGGTCAGGGTGCCAATAACGGCTTTCACCAGACGATTTTGACGTCCAGTTTGTGTTATTCTCCCGTCGAGCGGGATGGTCGTTGCACGGCCACGCTTATCGGCGATCATCGCGTTATCGACGGCATGCACTCGGCACTGCGCTCTGGAAGCGTTGGAGGGCGAGTTAAAGGGCGCGATTTTGGAAGAGCTGCGTGGTGTAGCAGCGAAAAGGATAGCCGCCTGATCCGGTGGGCACTGATCTTACGGGTAACGAACTGCAAGTTGCGCGAGTACATCGTCCGCACGTGGACCTTGTGCGGTTATCAACGCGCGTCGCAGTGTCGGGCTTTCGACCAGTAATTCGATCCGCAGATGATCGTCCGGCAAACAGACGGCCACGCGTTCCGCCCATTCGATCACGACCCACGCCTTGCGTTCGAATAACTCTTCGACGCCTAACTCCCAAAACTCGTCGGCGTCGCGCACGCGATAAGCGTCGAGGTGATAGAGCGTCTGCGTCGAACAATGTCGCTCGAAGGGATACTCGTGAACTAGCGTGTAAGTGGGGCTAAGGACCGTTTCCGGATCGATGCCCAGGGCGGACGCGAGCCCTTGCGTGAAACGTGTTTTGCCGGCGCCGAGCGTGCCGTCGATCCCGATCGCGAATCGCGAGGGCAGCAGTTCCGCCAACGACGCGCCGAGCGCGCGTGTGGCGTTTTCATCGGCAAGGGAGATTTCCAGCGGTTTCGGCATTTTTGACGAGTCGGCCGTGTGTGTAGTCTTAATGTTCGTAACCGTGAGCGGCCAGTGATTCTTTGCGGCCCTCGGACGTAATTGCCACATATGTTTGCTCAGTCGTAAAACAACCGATGTCCGTGAGCGGCAAGACTTCGCCTCTGATGTTTCGTAACGGTTGCTCAGCCAGTACGCGAGCGGCGTCCTCCGGCGGAACCGCTAAGATCAACTCGAAGTCTTCACCGTCGCGGAGTGCGTGTTCCAGCGCGGAGACGCCGTCGTTTTGAGTCTTCTCCAACTCGAACGCTGCGGACGCGATCGGAATGCGGCCTAAATCGAGTTCCGCGCCGCAACCGCTCTCCTCGCACATTCGCCAGAGATCGCGCGAGGCCGTCGCTGCAATCGAGACCGCCGTGCAACTCGTACCGATCATTCAGAAGCAACGCTTCATGGATGCGAGGTTCGACATCCAAGTGTCGTCCCAGGATGCTGCCTCCGAAACGGCCCGTGACCAGAATGCGATCGCCTGGTCGAGCGGTCGAGCGGAGCAGCGGACCGCGTGCGGTCGTTTGGCCGATGGCGGTCACCGAGATCGCCAGAGGGCCTTGCCACGTATTGGTGTCGCCGCCCGCGATCGCCACACCGTAGCGTTCGGCCAAGGGGAGCATCCCTTCGTACAGGGATTGTGCCAGCGACATGCCGGCAAGCGGATCATCGGCGTCGCCGCGCGGTAAGAGCAACGCCACGACCGCGGCCACCGGCTCGGCCGCCATGGCGGCCAAGTCGCTGAGATTCACGCCCAGCGCTTTGTGCCCTATGCGGCGCGGGTCGTGGAGACGTGTGAGTTCGAAATCGACTCCGTCGCTGAGGAGGTCGACGGTAACGACGCCATCGCGGCGATCGGCCAAGCGTAGCAATGCGGCGTCGTCGCCGGGCCCCAGCCGTAGCTGCGGGTGAGCTGGTAGCCGTGGCCGTAACCAGCGGAGAAACTCCGATTCCATGCCAGTCCGCCTGGGACATAAGAACGTGCCGGCGTGGATTCTTGATACGACACGTGAACCTCGCCGTTTCCGATTATGGCATGGGTGTGGGGCGGGACCAAGCGTCGAAACGACGTTCGTCCCCTGCGCGTTCTTGCGACGACCACGTCGTCTCGGCTACGTATCGTTTAGCGCTTGATCGTCACCGGCAGGTAGCCGAACAGACTTTCGCCGTTACGCAACACCAAAAACTTCAGCGGCGAGTATTCCTGCAAGTCGCCGCGCGACAAAACGTAATCGATGTTCTCGTTGGAGATCGTTTCCCAGACGTGTAGGCCGACGAGGATGTCTCCCTTTTTGATTCCTTGCTTGGCCGCCGGACCACCTTCCCGGACCGCGTTGACCACCAACCCGCCGCGATAGCGGGTGTTCATTTGCTTGAATTGCGACGCCGGCAGAGAAGTTAGCTTCACGCCCAGGACTTGCCAATGTTGATCGAGATCGTCCAAGGATTTCGTTTTGGCGGCCAACGTGAGATCGACTTTGACCGGTTCGTTATTACGTTTCAAAGCGAACGCGGCCGGTTCGGCGTTCTTGCGTCCCAGCAAGTAACGTTCGATGTCCAGTTGGCGAGCCACCGCGTGACGCTCGACGGTTTCGATCACGTCGCCCGCACGAATGCCGGCTTGTTCGGCCGGACTTCCTTTTTCGACGCTCTGCACGGTCAAGCCGTTCGCGCCTTCGACCGCAGGCTTGGTCGTCAGGCCGTGCCAGCGGCTTTCCATTTTCTCGACGCTCATCAATTCGGCCGCGACGTTCATCGCTCGATCGATCGGGATAGCGAAGCCGATTCCGTTCGCGCCGGCACGAACGGCGACGTTCACGCCGATCAATTGGCCGTCGATGTTCATCAACGGACCGCCCGAGTTGCCGGGGTTGATGCTGGCGTCGGTCTGAATGAGGTCTTCGTAGCTTTGGGTCTCGTTGATTTGCACCGAACGGTGTAGTGCGCTGATGATGCCGCGCGTCACGGTGTGGTCGTAACCGAACGCGTTGCCCATGGCGATCACGGATTCGCCGACCATCAGGTCATGCGAACCGCCGACCGACATCACCGGAAACGTCCGTTGCACGTCCAGCTTGATGATGGCCAAATCCTCGGCCGGGTTGCTGGCGATGAACCGAGCGACGTGGGTAGTTTTGTCGCTCAACGTGACTTCGATTCGTTTCACCCCGTCGACGACGTGATGATTGGTTAGAATATAACCCCGTTCGTCGACGAATATGCCGGTTCCCATACCGTTGACGCGCTTAGGCGATTCGCCGCGCAAGCTGGGATCGTCGGCCGAGGTGATCGTTTTTTGGCCGTGGATGTTGACGACGCCGTCTCGCGCTTCGGACACCGCTTTGACGATCGGCGTGCGTCGGGCTTCGGAGCCGGCCAGAAAGGTCGGCGTCGCGGAGAGCGCCAAACAGACGGAGACGACGCTCCACGGTTTGGCCGATCCGAACCACGAACGCAAAGTCGATGTTGGCATGCGCATCATCCGCGGAAAGCTGCGAAGCGAGCGTGAGTCGACGCGCAAGCGTGACTGCGAGAGACGATCCGCGACCGTGAGCGACGTCCGGGCGCGAACCGTGCCGCACAGGCGACACCGGGTCTGCTGGATACATCGGACCGGCCGGTTTCACCCCTGCAACAGGACGTGCCGGCATCGTCAGAGTCTGCCTCGTTTGACGCGCAACCTTCTCGAGACGAGAGAGATGCCGGCAAATACATCATTCGCTTACGAAGCGCTTCCTGCATATGCTTAGAGATCGAGTAATAAGATCAGCTTGCATCGGCATCCGACGGGATGCGGTTGCGGACTTTACTTAGCCGGCAAACGATGGATTTCGACATACGCTCATCCGCGACGCGGACCGTTTACAACCTGCTCATCGGACTGGTCGCGCCGCGCCCGATCGCATGGGTGGTCAGTCGCGATGCGGCGGGCGGTCTCAACGCCGCGCCGTTTAGTTCCTACAATTATTTGTGCGTCGACCCGCCGATCATCGGCTTCGGCGTGTCGTTGCGTCCCGGCGAAGACGTCTATAAAGACACCGCGCTGAATATCGCCGCGAACGGCGAGTTTACGGTGAACGTCGTCACCGAAGATTTGCTGGCGGCGATGAACGTGACGGCGATCGATTTTCCCGCCGGCATGAATGAGTTGGATGCGGCCGGGCTAGCGACCGCACCATCGAAATTGATCGGCACGCCGCGGATTGCGCAGGCGCACGCAGCGCTGGAATGCCGGCATTATCAAACATTGGAGCCGGGACGCGGCAGAATCATTTTAGGAGAAGTCGTTTCGGTCTATGTCGAGGATCGTTTCATCGATCCTCAAGGACCTTACATTAAAGCGGAAGAACTGCACGCGATCGGACGAATGAACGGATTGGGTTCGTATGTGCGCACGCGCGATGCGTTTTTGCACGAGTCGCGTATCTCGTATAAGAATTGGCGCGGGACGCACGGATCGACCGACGTGTAATTACTCGCCGCGACGACCGAATCCTCGCCCGCCGCGTCCTTCCGTAGCTCCGCGACCGTCGAGGATCGCCTTGCCGAACGGGACCAGCATCGTTTTGTCGGCGTACTTGATTTCAACTTGCTGCTCGGGCAGCAAAATTCGCAGAATTTCGCCCTTTTGTCCGTCGATTTCGAATTTCTCGCCCTCTCTTAAATACAGCACGTTATTCCCCTCCGGCTTTTGACGCTGCGTCAACCAAACCTCGGGAACCCCTTCCTTCTCGATCATCGCCGTGACGTAGGTCATCGAGCCGTAATCGAAGCACGGCGCAGGCGGAGGCGTCGGAGGGGGCGGCGGGGGAACGACCTTCGCCACCGGCGGTGGAGGAGGGACGTACTCGGCGAAGAAATTCCGTGCGGCCACGACCTTGGCGGCGTCCGCCGTCGAATCGTCCGCGCGCGCCCCGTCGGGGAGTTGCGTGTTCTTCGTTCCCGGCAAAGCCAGCGCCTCGACGTTCAACACGACGTCGAGCGTTCCGGACTTATTCGGCGTAAGTTTGAGATTGCGGATCGTTTGCAGACGATCCGCTTTGGCGAACTCTTCCAGAAGTTCGCCGATCTTATCGAGAGACGCCGATCCGGTCAGGTTGAATTCAAAACGTTTGAATTGTCCTTTCTTCTCCGTCACCGACGGCGTGACCGCGATATTGGCGATCTTCTTCTCGTTCGCGATGCGCGTCAGCCAGGCTTGATATTGGTTGATGCCCAACTCGCGATCGTCGGGCAACGAACGATCCTTCCAGTCGCGCTGCAACGCCTCGACGCGCTCGATATAGCGTTGGCGCGTTTCGACGTTCGTCAAATTGCGTTTTTCGGTTTCCAAAGCGCGTTTGCGCGTCGTAACCGCTTCGTCGTACCAGCTCCAAGCGAAATACGGCACCAGCAGCGTGAACACGCCGCCGACCGCGATCGCCATCATTCGTTCGCGTTGGTTCATCGGCTCGCCCTCGCGATCAAGTGGCCGTTGATGGGCGACGTGGATGCCGAGCCCGCGGGCGATTTCGGCGCGGCTGCCGGCGACGTAGCGCTCGGTTCCGGGCCGAGTTTTTTCAAGATCGGCCCCGGGTTATCGACGTGCAACAACACGGTGAAGCTTTGAGGATACTTCGTATTCTTCGGATCGATCTTCGTCGGTTGAAGCACGGGACGATACGTTTTGGCCACCGCTGCCTTGGCGGCGTTCGGACGTGCCGGTGCCGGTTTCCCGGTAGACGAACTTTTTTGCAGGATCGGAGACGCGGGCTTGCCGTTTTTCGACGCTGTGGATTTCACCCCGGCGACGCTTGGGGGCGCATCGGGAGGATTCAACGCTTCCAGTTTCGCGACCAATTCGTTCACGACAACATCGCTGGTCGCGTTGCCGATCAGCACGAAGCGTCCGCCGTTTTTTTCCGCCGAGTAGGTCACGCTGTGCAACACCAACTCTTTGGAACTCGGCATTTTTTCGGCCAGCGTTTTGAGCTCGGCGATCATCGTCAAATCGCTCGCCAGCCAATCATCGATGTCCTTGATCTCTTTCAAGTATTTCTTTTGTTGCTTGTCTTTCGCGTTCGCTTGCTGAATTTTGGCCCGAACCGCGGCGGTTTGATCGTCCAACTCCCAGAGTCCCGACAACACGAACCAACCGCCGACCAACACTACGCACGCGGCGAGCATGCCCGCCAACGACCAGATTCGACGCCGATCGGGCGGTTCCGGTTTGCGATGGGGATGGATGAAATCGATTTGCGGTGCGCGTTCGGCCGCCGCTTCGACCAAGATGCCTAGGAGCGGAGCAAAATGACTGTGCTCCGGCGGCGTGTTTTGTTTTGCTTCGGGCGAGAGCTCGCAATCGGTTAACGGATCGAAGGCGACTGTCGGGAGCTTTAGCTCACGCTCGATCAGCTCGGCCAGCGACGATTGATGAATGCCTTCGTCGCACAACACGATTTTGTCGATGCGCCGACCGTGCAGACGATTCGAGGCCGCGGCGATCGTCCTACGAATTTCGTTCAAGATCGTGCGCTGCGCGTCGACGCCCTCGTGATCGACCGGGAGACGCGCGGTGCGCATGAATTCCGGCGTGGCCCCGGTGAGGACCGTCAGGTCCAATTCGGTCGGCAGGACGTCGACGAACAACCGGACCTGCATCGGCTCGGGCTGACGCAAGTTTAAAAGCGACGCCGCGGCGCAAGGTCGCAACGTGATCTGATCCAACTGCACGTTGGCGGTCGCGCAGATCTCGCGGATCGTGCGCATCGCGGCAGGCGGCATGGCCGCGGCGATCACCGAACGGGGCTGCGAGGGTTCGCCGGGGATCGTCAAGAAATCCAGCGGCCAATCCTCGGCCAAATTGTTGAATTCGCGCTGCGCCTGAAAGCGGACCATGTCCGGCAACTCGTCGTCGGGCGCGGGCGGCAGCGACAACTCTTTCAATTCCAAGAGCGAACGGCCGACGGAAATCAACGTGCGCTGCTTCTTCCAGCCGTTCGACGATACCAATTCGGCGAAGATCTTCGCGATGTCCGAGGTCGATTGTCCCGCCTCTTCGGTCCGAGCGGGAAGCGCGACGCGTTGAATGCGTTCGACGAGAATATCGCGTCCGCGGACGACCCCCGCGACTGCGCGAATTTCGCGATCATCCCATTCGACGGCCAACAATTTCGACATCGCGAACTCAAGAAAACGGCGGGAACAGGTGCGTCGAACGATATGCGAAAAGCTAGAACTACTCGGCCGCCGTGCCGAGTGTTCCGAGGGGATAACCGCGCCCTAAATGGCTCAGTTCTCTCCAGAATACTACGCGAGATTGGCCCGAACTAGTGTCGACGACGGCTTCGACGCGCGTGGCCGGGCCCTCCTCATCGAAATAACCGATCACTTGCGCACGATAGGCGCTGCCGCCCGCACAGATGAACGGCGCCAAGCTCTTCATCTCGTCTAGCGTCACGATTCCCTGCATCAGGATCCAGGTTTCGTAACGCTGATTCGGATTGTCCAGGGCGGCGTTGAATTCGCGCGCGCCGATAATCGACTCGACGATCTGCGGCGTCATGCCGGGAATGCCGTTGAGGATCACGCTCGACGCCTGATTGATATTGATGCGGCCCGGGATCGTCGGCGCGGTGTTGGTCGTGACGTTGTCGAGAAGGTCGAGCAAATAACCGTTCATCGAGCCCGGGTCGGCGCCGAACGGCGATTCCAACACCGTTCCCGTGGCGGCGGCCGCGCCGGTTCCGCCGCCGCGCGTACCCCCGGTGTTGCCGCCGGAGGTCGTCGAGTTGGTCATCTGCACTTTCGCGCCGATCAGGTCCAGCACCGAGTTGATTTTGGTGTTGCCTTTTTTGGTGAAATCCAACTGCGCCGTGGTTTGCGTCGCGCCTGTCGACGTTCCGGTATACGGCCCGAACTGGCGATAGGCGACGATGAACGTGGCGTATTTTTCGTTGAGCGCGGTCGAGACCTGATCGAACAGGATCTGCATATCGTCGCCGTTCAAATTGATCCGCGCGGTACCGTCGGGTTTCAGATTCGCCTCGACCCCGTATAACGTGACGAACGCCGACCAGCCGCGATCGGCTTCGGGCGGCGCGTCGCCGCTGTCCGAGATGCGCGGATTGTTTTGTTCGTTCTCGTCGATCATGCCGTTACGGTTCAGATCCGCGCCGTACAGCAACTCGGGCGTTACGCCGCTGACGAGCAAGAGTTCGTCGATCGTTTCGAACGGTCCGTTCCGACACGCGTAGGGTGGATCAAGGCTGGTGTAGTAATCCGACTCCGCCCCGTTCTCGCGTTGTTCCTCGTCTTCGTCTAAATAATCCAAAATCGAATCGGCGATCTGATCGGTCATGCCGGGCAACGCCATCAACAGTTGCTTCCCCGCCCCTTCCTGCTGCTGTTCGAGAAACGTCAACGTGTTGAGGTTGAGTTTCGTGGATTCGTCTTCCACTCCGTAACGGACCCCCTCGATTTCGCCGTTCTCGATTTTCGGACTTAGAATCGTAAATCGACCGCGCTCGCGCGGAATCTCGGAATCCATCACCACCTGCGCTTGGAAGCGGCCGGCATTGTCGACTTGGCCGCCCGCGTCTTGCTTCGTGGTGTTCGGCAGCAACAGAAACCGCTGCATGAGTTCGACGCCCGAATCGGCGAAGGCAGGGTTTGCGCTTGGCGCGTGATGAGCCGCGTCGCGCGATTCTCGACGAACATTCGTTCGCCGAACGCCAAAACGCCCAGCGACAATATCGCAACGACGATCAGCACGACCAGCAAAATGCCGCCGTGTCGGGAAGATCGAGTCGTAAACGTGTTGCGTGTCATATCGAGCGACTTCAAGGCATCGGGATCATCGGTACGTTGGGAATTTGCGGCGTTCCGCCCGACGGAGCGGCACCGCCGGCACCACCGGTCGGAGCTCCGCCTCCTGTCGGAGCCCCACCTCCGCCACCTTTGGTTCCACCACCGCCACCAGCTCCTCCTCCGGAGCCGCCACCCGGCGATCCGCCCCCGCCACCGCCGTTCCCTCCACCTCCGCCGCCTTTTCCACCTCCACCACCACCGGCTCCGCCCGAACCACCTTTGCTTCCGCCTCCGCCGTTCGCGCTGCCCGTACCGTTGGAACCCGAGGGAGTACTGGCCGAACTGCCGCCTGTTCGCCCCGCCGCGGCCGCTGGATCGGTTGCGCCGGCCGCAGCCGCAGCGGCGGCCGCGGGATCTTCGGTCGCGGGATCGGTCGTCGTCGACGGCGCGGCGGGCGTCAACGCCGCCGGTAAGTGGACGACCAAGCGAAACAACGAATCCGGGTCGTTGGAAACGGCGTCGTCGACGGTCAACAATGCGGATTCGGGCGAGGACGGAATCAACAACTGCACGTCGATGGCCAACGGCAACGTGCCGGAAACCGACGTATCCCATTCATCCAGCCAATCGAGACCATCGAAATACCGGAAGCGCACGGCGGTCACTTCCGGCGCGTAAAACTTGCGCCGGAGCTTCAAGCGAGTTGCCGTTCTGCGACGAATACAACGCGGCGGCGCGATGGACCTCGGAACGGATCAACCCCATGCCGACGTCGGTCGATCCGCCGGTGTTAACCGAATAACTGACGCTGCGCACATCGGCATATAACCCGATGTTGCCGCTCGCCATTTCGTCGGGACGCGGCAGACGACACACGTCGATTTGTAACCAGTCGGTTCCGCCGTAGACGCCCGGCATCGTTTGCGCGGTGGCCGTCGAGGTATCGGTCGAAGACGAATCCGTCGAGGATGACGACGATGCGGATGAACCGGTGGACGATGAGCCGCCGCCGGAACCGCTTTTACTCGAACTCGATCCGCTCGAAGAACCGCTGGCCGACGATCCGCCACTCGTAGAACTTCCCGTGCCGCTCTTAGAACTTGAACCGGACCCGGATGTGGACGATCCACCTGTCGCGGCGGAGAGCAACGACGCCGCGTTGGCGGCCGCGCCGCCGCCGGCTCCTTGCATGCCGCTGGTGTCGAACTTGATGTATTGCACGGCCGAACGGAGATCTTCCGACACGCGTCGCAGCGACGTCCGTCCGACCTGATCGCGTTCGGCTTGGTTACGTGTCTTTTCCAAACCGTAATAGAACGTGTTCATCGCGCCGTTGACGGCCATCAGCACGACGGCCGCCAATGCGAGGGCGAGCAGCAACTCGAGCAACGTCAACGCGGCGCGGGATTTGGTTCGTGTCGTCATCGGCCGCTTCCTCCCGTGGCGCTCGTTCCAGAAGATCCGGACCCGCTCGTGCCGCCGGATGCGCCGGTCGTGGAGCCCGTCGCGGGCGCAGCGGCTGCCGCTTCGGCTTCCTTTTGTGCGGCCAGATTCGCGGCTTGTTCTTCCAACCACAACGGGTCGGTCACCCAGCGGGCCAACGCGACCTTGCGCGGACGTTCGAGATCGCCGCGCCCGACTTCGACGCGCACTTGCAGCAGGCCGTCGACGTCGGACATCGGTTCGACGGTCAAAGCGTAGTGCCAGCGCGGATCCAGGTCATAATCCCCTTCGGTCGATTCCGGCGCGATCGCGCCGGCGGCGACTTGCGACAAAATCGTTTCGGCGATCAGTGCGGCGCGGACTTCTTGTTGCGCTTCGTGCATGTTGGTCAGCGTGGCGTGAAAGCCGTTGCCGATGATCGCCAACGAAGTGCCGAGAATGGCGATCGAAAGCAGAACTTCCAACAACGTGAATGCGTTACGTCGCGTGCGACGGGCCGATGCGACGGCGTTCGTCATTTGCCGCCTCGTGCGCTGGTATAAGGATTCACGGCGTTCGCGCCGTCTTCGCGTTCGCGCACCAACGTGGCCCCCGTCAAACCTCGCAGGGTTACGATTTTGCCGTGTCCTTTGTCGTCGATCAACGCGACGTCGATGGTCGAACTCGTTCCGTCGGGATAAAAGTACGCCATCGGCTCGCCGGTGGCTTGGCCCGCGACGCCGACTTGCACCGACCGGCCGTCCGACCCGGGCGTACGCGCGTCGCCGCCGGTTTGCATCAACGAATCGATACGCACGCCGTCGGGCAGCGTCGCCGACTTCACCGGCGGCGATTTGGATCCGGAGATTTCGTTTTCATCCAACGCGTCGGCGGCCGGTCCGATCTCTAACGAATCTTCGGTCGGCTGACGCAGCGAGTACGTCTGTCCGGTGCTCATCGCGTAATAACGCGCTTCGCTCATCAACGTACGCAATCGATCGGCGGCCGAAGTCATTCGCCCGACCCGCAGAAACCCGGACAACGCCGGCAGCGCCAGACCGGCGATGACGACGATGACGGCCAACACCAATACCAGTTCCACCAACGTCAGGCCGCGCGGCCTGACGCCAGGAATGGTATCACGATTGGAACGTCGCAACGCCACGGTCTTCGCTCGATCGGTGAATGGATAAACGCCGGACGACGAAGCGTCGTGAGGGCTATTTCGAAGCGCTGGAAATCGGTTCGCCGCCCGGCGGACCGCTGCTGGTGATGATATATTTATCGTCGTATTCGTCGGCTCCTTGGATTTGGTATTCCTGACCCCAAGGATCGACGAATTGATCCTTTTCCAAGTACGGGCCGGCCCAGCCGGCGACGCCTGGATCGTGCTTCAGATCTTCGAGTTGTTGCGGCCATTGACCGACGGTGAATTTGTAGCGCGTGCAGGCGCTCGAAATTTCGGCGACGTCGTGCTTGGCGGCGTCGAGACGGGATTTCTTTTGAATCCCGCCGAACACGCCGACCGCCAGCGAGGCGAGCACGACCAAGATGGCGAGAACGAGCAACACTTCGAGCAACGTGAACGCGTTGCGCGTCGGGCGGCGAGAGGAAGAACGGCGGGGGGCGAGCATGGGGAGAACTCCGTGATACGAAACCAAGCGTGTGAAACGATTCGCGCGCTTCATCCGAAAGCGTCGCGACGGTGGAAGACGATGCGGGTTACACCGCGGTACTCATTCTCATGACCGGCAGCAGCAAAGCGATGACCACCACCAAGATGACGCCCGCCAACAACAACAACATCAGCGGTTCCAAGAGTTTGATGAACAGATCGAGCTGACGCCACGTCTGTTTTTCCAAACCGTCCGCTATCTCTACTAACACCGAATCGAGCGTGTTGGCCTCCTTGGCGACGGAAATCATTTCGGTAATCGTGACCGGAAAGTGTCCGCTGTCGGCCAACGGCTTGGCCAGCGATTGTCCGGCCGAAATGTTCGAGGTCGCTTCGTGAATCGCCTTACCCAAAATGCGGTTGCCCGCCGCGTCGGCGCTGATGTCCAACGATTTCAGGATCGGCACGCCGTTTTGCAACAACGTTCCCAACACGCGACAAAATCGCGCGACGGAAAGATTCAGGATGATTTTACCCGCTCCGGGGATTTTCAACGACCAACGATCGCGAAACATCCGTCCGTTTTCGGTGGCCAGATACTTTGAAATCCAGTAATACAGACCGATCCCCAGCCCTAACGGGGCAATCCAATACTTGGTCATCAGGTCGCTGAACATCAACAGCCATTCGGTGACGACCGGCAATTGGCCCTTCTCGCGGAGCGTGGCGAACAAGTCTTTGAAGTTCGGCACCACGAAGATCATCAACGCCGCTACGACCAGTGAACCGATCGTGGTCAACGCGATCGGGTAGACCATCGCGCCGAACGTTTTGGATTTCAGGTCGGCCTGCTGTTCGGTGAATTGCGAGACTCGTGCCAGCCCGTCTTCCAAGAAGCCGCCTTCCATCCCGGCGCGAACCATGTTCACGCCCATCTCGCTGAACGTGTTCGGAAAACGCGACATCGCCTCGCCCAGGCCGGTTCCGCCTTCGACCAAAGCGTGAACCTGAGTCAGCACTTCGTTGAGCGCGGGATTGGCCGACTGGCGTTTCAGCACTTCCAGCGAGCGCAACAACGGCACGCCGCTGCGCAGCAGGCCGGAGAGTTGGCTGTAGAACGTCGCCATCAGTATCGGCTTGACGCGGCGACCGGCGTTTTTCTTGGCCGTCTTCACGGCGCCCGTATCGACGTGCAACGGAAACAGCGCACGGCTCGACAACATGGCCAAGACGTCGCGCTCGTGTTGAGCGTTGATCGTCCCGGTCACGCGTTGGCCTTTGCCGTCTCGTGCGACGTATGCGAAGTCGGGCATTCAAAAAAAGGTTTCGGGGGGGGCGGGTTATGGGTTTCAGGAATCGTCGCGGCGAGTTTGTGTCGTTAACCGTATTTCAAACGCCTTGTACCGTGTCGCTTTTGGTCATACGCATGATTTCGTCGATGCTGCTTCGGCCGGCCATGACCTTAAGCCAACCGTTTTGACGTAACGTCATCATCCCGGCTTCGATTCCGGCTTGCTTGATGGCCCAAGTCCCGGTCCGTTCCTGTGCGATCTGCCGGATTTTGTCGTTGGTGATCAGTAATTCGTAAATCCCCAGCCGTCCGGTGTAGCCCAAACCGCGACACGCGCGACACCCCACGGCTTGGTAGATCGGTTGGCCGCTGCTTTTGTATTGGTCGTAGGGGAAGTCGGCCGGCACTTCTTCGCGCGTCGGGTAATACACCACTTTGCACTGTTCGCAAAGGCGACGGATCAAACGCTGGGCCATAACCGCTTCGACCGTGCTGGCCACGAGGAACGGCTCGACGCCCATGTCGATCAGCCGGGTATAGGCGCTGGCCGCATCGTTGGTGTGCAGCGTGCTGAACACCAAGTGGCCGGTCAGCGACGCCTGGATCGCGTTTTCGGCCGTTTCCAGATCGCGAATTTCGCCGACCAGCACCACGTCGGGGTCGTGACGCAAAATACTGCGCAGCGACTGCCGCGAACGTCAGGCCGATCTTGCGTGTGAACCTGAATCTGGTTGATGCCTTCGAGCTGATATTCGACCGGGTCTTCGGTCGTGATGATCTTGGTGTCGGCGTCTTTGATCTCGATCAGCGCAGCTGTACAGCGTCGTCGTTTTGCCGGAGCCGGTCGGCCCCGTGACCAGAACGATGCCGTGCGGCAGATCGATCAGCTGGCGGAACTGTGCTCGTACAGTGTCGTGCTCCATGCCGACTTCTCGGCAAGCGAGAACTTCATGCGCCCCTTGTCGAGAATACGCATGACGATGCCTTCGCCATGGATCATCGGAATCACCGAGACGCGGACGTCGATCTCGCGGCCAGTGACTTTGAGCTTGATGCGGCCGTCTTGCGGCAGCCGCTTTTCGGCGATGTTCAGCCGCGACATGATCTTGAGGCGGCTGATGATCGCCGACTTGAAAACGGTTGATTTCCGGCGGCACCGGCTGTGTGATGCAGCATGCCGTCGATGCGGTAGCGAATTTCAATGCCCGACGGCTTGCGACTCGATGTGCACGTCGCTCGCCCGCGATTCGATCGCTTCCAGTCAGAATTTCGTTCACCAGCCGGACGACCGACGCCTCTTGGGCTATCTTCGGAGAGTTCGGAACCGTCGGTCTCGATCTCGCTCGAGCAGTTCGACGCCTCTCTTCGTTCGGTTGCGCCATCAAGCCCTTCGACCGTTTCGCTGCCGACGCCGAGGTGCGTTTTGATCAGCTTGGCGATCTCAGCGCGCGCTGGCGAGGACCGGTACGAATCGAGAGGCCCGTGGCTGGCACTGAGCTCGTCGAGCGGATAGAGATCGAACGGATCGCTCGTGGCGACGATCAGCTGCCGTTGTAGCGGCGAATCGGAAAAAGCGTGTGCCGGTGGAGTCAGCTTCTGGCGGAAAACTCGTCAGCAGCGTCAGATCGACTTTGGCGTCGTCCAGATCGATGTAGTCGAGGCCGACTTCCTCGCCGATCGCGCAGGAGCAAGTTGTTCTTCGGTAATGATCCCGCGTTCGACGGCCAATTGGTCCAACCGCACACCGTTGCTCTGCAACGCACAATTGAGCCAATTGATTCGGCTCGAGCAATCCTCGTTTGACCAGGATCTCTCCGGCTTCCATGAGTGCGCGTACGGTGCGAAAAGGGGGGCCGGTGGGATCGGCGGTGGAGGTGGGATCAACGGTCGTCGGCCTCCCCCGAGGCGACGAGTCCGAACCTACGGTGATTTACCACCGCCAATTCCTACTAGTTTCGCGGCAATTCGCCCATGCGAGGAAATTTGCGGTAAACGCCGATTTTAACGAATGTTAGGACAAGCCGCCAGCAGTTCTGGGAAGGGGGAAGTGAGGAAGTTCTCAGTAACGAAAAAAGGCCCTGGAGTCATGCATGACCTCCAGGGCCCCGGGGGGGGATTTCGAATCCGACCGGTGCGGGTCGGATCGTGTTTCCGAAAGTCAGGCTCGATTAAAGTTCCGGAGCCGGACGGGCCGGTTCCTTCGGGGCGTCGCCCGGAGCCGGACGATCGCCGCCGCCACGTTGCGGACGGT
The DNA here is from genome assembly GCA_049840575.1 of Pirellulales bacterium. Classification (GTDB taxonomy): domain Bacteria; phylum Planctomycetota; class Planctomycetia; order Pirellulales; family JALHPA01; genus JANRLT01. The sequence continues at coordinate 37,165 of JASGKV010000026.1, read as the reverse complement.
CGCCGCCTTGGCCGCGTTGGGGACGATCACCACCGGCGTTGCCGCCAAAACCGCCACGACCTTGTTGCGGGAACTCGAACTTCTTGCCCTTCATCTTTTCGAAAGCGGCTTGTTGATCGCTGGTCAGGACGTCCAGGTATTGCTTCTCGCGGGCGGCCATCGATTCGGCGGTCGGGCGTTGCGGGCGATCACCCCCGGCGTTTTGGCGACCGGCGGCCGAGACTACGTCCAGCTTCTTCTTTTGTTCGTCCGAGAGCTTCAATTCGGCTTGGACTTCTTCGGTCCGCAACGCACGGGTGCCCATTTCTTGAAACGGACAATTTCTTAAACGAGTCTTTTGTTCGGTGGTCAGCAAGGCTTCGATTTTGGTTTGCGTTTCTTTGCGAGCGGCTTGCATTTTTTCCATCATTTTCGCACGCTCCGCTTCGCTGGCGTCACGGAAACCGCCGAATCCTTCGCGGCCGGCAGTGCGGGCTTCTTCGGTGGTCTTGGTGATTTTTTCTTTTTGTTCGCTGGTGATGCCCAGTTCTTTTTGCACGGCTTCCATCGAAATCAGACCGTTTTGTCCGCCTTGGCCGCCGAAACCACCCTGGCCGCCCGGGCGTTGTCCGCCTTGGCGTTGGGCGAATACCGACTGAGCCGACAGCATGATCGCCAACCCGCAGGCGATCGAAGAACTTTCCAAGACGTACGCATTGCTGACTCCGGAGATAAGTCGAAAAGTGGGACGTGGCTGAATTGGGCAGTGAGGGCTGGTCGGGAAACCCGGAATCGGGACATCCGGCATACTCCTCCGGGGGTATCAAACACGGGGGTTGAAAGCAGGTTTCGGAAACCGAAAAAAAATTTCGAAATCCCTCACGCGAACGCCACTTCTGGCGTTCGCGGGGGTTGAATTCACTGTCGGAAAGCGACGAACCAAGCATAATGATGGGAATTCGCCGGCGAGCCGCGACTCGTCGGCATCAATTGGGAGTGATTTCAGTGCGAATTCTGTCCGATCTCCGACTGCGTCATAATGTCCTGCGTCGTCTTGTCGCCTTGAGCCTGGTGACGGGGCTGACCGCCGTTGCGCCGCTCGCGGCGCAAGATAGCGGCGATCGCATGTTCGATTACATCATGCGGAAGGACGGAAAACCGGAACGGCGTGCTCGATCCCGAAGAGTGGCAAAACAGCCGCTCGCGCTCGATGATCGAACGGGCAGCGTTGGATGCGAAACTCGACATCAACAAACCGATCCCGATGCAAAAGCTGAAAGAAGCCTTTGCCGCTCGGCGCAAAAGGGGGGCGGTTTCGGCGGGGGATTCGGCAACCAAGGTGGTTTTCGGAGGGGATCGCGGAGGCTTTGGCGGCGACCGTGGCGGGTTCGGTGGAGATCGCGGGGGCTGGGGCGGTGATCGCGGCGGTTGGGGAGACCGTGGAGGCTGGGGTGGCGATCGGGGCGGCTACGGCGATCACGGCGACCATCCCGAACAGCATTCCGGCGACTCGAACTCAAAATCCGGATACGCTCCGGGCGTGCCGGGGTTCGGCGAGAACGTCGCCTTGCCGCCTCTCGAAGGCTTCGGCACCGCGTTGGCGATGAATTCGTCGACCAGCGGTACGACCGGCGCACATTCCACCGGAGAACGCAGCCGCGATGAGCGTGGTCGTGAAGACCGTCGTGACGAAAAGCGCAATGACAAACGGGAAGAGAAACGCGACGACAAATCTCGCGATAAGGGGCAAGACCCGAACCGCGAACGCGATGTCGCCCGCGAAACGGCCAAAAGCTTCGTCGCGCAAAACGATCGCAACAAAGACGGCCAACTCTCGAAGAAAGACGATGAATGGAAGGGGCTGCGCGGAAACCCCGATAACGCCGACACCAACAAGGACGGCGTGATTACCCTGGACGAATTGACCGATCGCATCGTGGATGTGAATCGTCAAGCCAACGGCGGCGGATCGGGCGGTCCCCCGGGTTCGAGCAATCGCGGTGGTCCAAGCCGCTCGTACGGTCCGCCGTCGGTCGCCGCCAATGGCCAAAAGCTGCGCAGTCTGAGCGCGACCGAACGCTTACCCGAGGGGTTGCCGAGTTGGTTCGCACGAAGCGATTTCAACGGCGACGGCCAAGTCAGCATGGGCGAATACGCATCGAAATACGACGACGCCAAGGTCGCCGAGTTTTTACGCTACGATCTGAACGGCGACGGTCTGATCACCGCCAACGAGTGCATCGCATCCGAAAAAAGCCGCTCGGGTTACGGCGCAACGACCGTCGCGGCGGCGTCGACCGAAGGAGAAGGAACGGCGGCTTCGGAAGCGGCCCCAGCGGATGGCGCGCCCACGGGTGATGCCGCGAAACCGGCACCGAGCGCGACCGCCGCCGCGCCGCAGAACGGCCCCGGCCCGGGTGGCGAACGTCCACGAGGTTTTGGACCGGGCGGAATGACCGGTGGACCAGGAGGCGAAGCTCGCGGTCCCGGCGGAGATATGCGTGGGCCGAGCGGCGAGATGCGCGGTCCCGGAGGTGAGTCACGCGGGCCCGGCGGCTCGCGCGGAGATTCCTCGAAGGGGGGCGATCGCCGTGGGTTTTTCGGGAACCGTCCAAGCGGCTCAAAATGAGTTCAATTCGAATTCATCTTGAAAGGCGTTCAATATTGCCTTCGACAAATCTTGCGTACTCTCGTTGAACAGTCGAATTTCGACAGGGCACTTTGATTTACCAGGTTTTAGCTGATTCAACATTGTATCGAGTAGTTTTTGTAACGCGCCGGTTCGTAACGTATCGTTCCCTTTACTTGTATGCCATGCCACCCAAATCTTTGCTTTATCAAGAGAATACTCCCGCACATCTTTTAATCTCGGTTTCACGGGTCGATAAATTCGTACGGAACTTGATAGAAGGGGAATGATCGCATCGGCAAGTATGGTCTTGGGCGTAGAACCGCTTTTACATTCTTCGATTTCAATAAAGAGTTTTAAGGTCCCCTTATGAATAACCGCGATATCACCTATCCCGATTCGCGAATTTCGATCATGCGCCGCATCGAGATACAAAGCGATATGCTTTCTTTGAACTCCGTTATTCTCTGAGATCCCGACCACCATCGTGACTGCAGATGACTTCAAATTCCGAATTCGATTTCGCGCGGATCAACTGATTTACTAAGTCGATCGCAATTTGCGCGGTACCTGCTCCTGGAGTTCGCTTCTTGGACGGCATCAGTTTCTCCCCACTTTTTACAGACCGGATTTAATTCACCACGTTGCGCAACGGCAGTCCCAAGATCGCACGACGGCAGGCTTCGGCCCCTTTGATCCGCATGTCGCGAAGGCCTTCTTCGGAATAAAACGCCGCGTGAGGGTTGACGATCAATCGCGTATGAGCCGGATGGCCTGGGTCGCGCCACGCGACCAACAGCGGATCGTCACGGCCGGGCGGTTCATGCGGCAATACGTCGATCGCCGCGCCGCTTAATCGACCCGACGCCAATGCCTGTGGAATCGCGGTCGTATCGACCAACGCTCCGCGCACCGTGTTGATCAGCAATGCCCCGCGTTTCATCCGCTCGATCTGCGCGGCTCCGATCATGCTCTGGTTCGCGTCGTTCAGCGGGCAATGCAAGCTGAGGATATCGGAGCTCGCCAGCAGTTCCTCCAGCGTTTCGACACGCTCCACGCCGGCGGCCTTATCCACGCCGTCGGGCAGATAGGGATCGTAAAACACCACACGGCAGCCGAGCGCTTTCGCGCAACGCCGTGGCGATGCCGATGCGGCCCAGGCCGACGATCCCGAACGTCTGCCCGCGAATCCGCCGCAACGGTGCGGCGTGCGCATACGTCCAACCCGGCGTCGGATCGCGCAGCAACGTGTTGTAGAGGGTGATCCCGCGCGAGCGACAGAAACATGCCGATCGCCGAATCGGCCACTTCTTCGGTGCCGTAATCCGGTACGTTGCAGACGGCAATTCCTCGTTCGCGAGCGAACGCACGGTCGACGTTGTCGATCCCCACGCCGCAACGGACGATCAGTTTGCATTGTGTCAGACGCTCAATCGTCCTGCGGGTCAAAGCCAAATTGTGATAGAGCATGACCGCCGCCGCCGATTCGATCCGCCCGACGAGATCGGCTTCGGAATAAGCGTCGAGCGCGACGACATCGGCCGTGCCTTCGAGCAACCGGCGCTCGATCGCCAAATCGTCGGCGATAAAATCCGTGACCACGACCAACGGGCGGGACATCCTGCTGCTCCCTGATGCGAATAACTACGGACTCGACGCGTTGAACAGGTTAGGAACTTACGCCGCGCGATGCAAATCGAGGACGGTTCGAGCAGCGCGCAAAAAAAGCTCCGAGTCAACAAACTCGGAGCCTTAAGATTCAATCAAAGAGTGGATCGAGTCCTACGGGGTGATCGCGCGGAACGTGTTGCGCACCGGTTGGTAGGGATAATACACTTTGCTGCGTACGACCGCCGTCGGACCGACGACCACGGGCGCGGCCACGACCGGCGCGGCGACTACCGGGGACGGCGAGTAATAGGTCGTGACCGGCAACGGAGCCGAGTAGTTCGGGGCGTAGTACGACGTTTGCACGCCGCCATAATAAGGCGACGTGGGCGCGTAATACGAACTTTGCGTCCCGCCGTAATACGGCGAGGTCGGGGCATAGTAAGACGTCACGCCGACCGATTGCGGCATGTAGGCCATCGTCGGGGAATACGCATAAGCCGGAGCGGTGTAACCCAGTGTCGGTCCGTAATAACTGGTTACACGGCGCGGCATGCCGTAGTAGACCGGAGCGACGGCCACCGGAGGATAGTAAGCGTATTGTGCTTGGACCGGAACGGTCACGAGCAGCCCTCCGACCAAAACGGACGCGGCCAGCAGTAAACGAATCATAGGAAGACCTCGATTGCGGGAAAACGGAAGCTGTTTTGGTCGAATTGATTGTATTGTATGCATTCCAGCTGAGAAAATCAGCAATTTCCGCGCCTCTTGTGATCCACTTCGACGGCGTTTAGGATAAAACGCGACGGGATTTGCGGCCGCTTGCAGCCATCCACTGCTAAAGAGCCATCGTTTCGCCACCCGATTTCGCTACGTGTTCTTTCGAGCATCTCGCGACTCGGCCTGTGTCGAACGATTCAGCTTCGATCGAACAGCGACCGCGTTTCGGGCATTGCCCTGGACGCGGTTTTTTTGTTTCACTGCGACACTTCCCCTCTCAGTCAAACTGTCATTTTGGGAATTGTCCGAACCGTAGGATCCGCTTCGATGGCCGAAACTCCAGACGAATCCGTCTCTCCGCGTCTACAACAATTGCCGGCCAATGCCGGGATTAGCACCCTGGCCGTGCATGCCGGCGAATTGCGGCAGAAGCCGGGCGACGCGATGACCGACCCGATCTTCGCCACGTCGACCTACACGTTTACCGACACGGCGACGATCATCGACTTCATCAAACGGAAACTGCCGCGCGAGGAGTACGGCCGCTACGGCAACCCGAGTGAAAAAAGCGTCGAACGAAAGTTGGCCGCCCTCGATCACGCCGAGACCGCCCTGCTCTTTTCGACCGGCATGTCCGCCCTCGTCGGCCTATTGATGACCAAGCTCGGTCAGGGCGACGAAGTGATCTTCTTCGACGAGTGTTACCATCGCAGTCGCGAGTTCTGTACTAAGCATCTCTCGCGGTTCGGCGTGGTCACCAAGCAAGTCCGCGCGTGCGACTACGAAGCGATGGAAGCCGCGATCGGTCCGCGCACCAAACTGCTCATCAGCGAATCGCCGACCAACCCCCACCTGAGCATCGTCGACTTAGCCCGCTTCGCCGACATCGGCAAGCGGCATAACGTCGAGACGCTGATCGACGCCACGCTCGGTACGCCGTACAATCTGCAACCGATTAAGGCCGGCATCGATTACGTGTTGCACTCGGCCACCAAATACTTGGCCGGACACAACGACTTGTTGGCCGGCGTCTTGGTTGGTTCGGAAGCGAAGCTGGAACCCGTTCGCAAACTCCGCGGCATCATGGGTGCCATCAGCACGCCGCAAAACATCTATCTGCTATCGCGCGGCTTGAAAACGTTCGAGCTGCGGATGGAGCGTCACAATCAAAACGGCCAAGCGATCGCCGAGTTTTTGGTTAAGCATCCGCGCGTCGAAAAGGTCTACTATCCCGGCCTCGAATCGCATCCGTATCACGACGTCGCCAAACACACGATGCGCGGTTTCGGCGGTTTGGTGACGTTTTTGATCAAGGACGCCGATTGGCAAGCGACCGCGCGGGTGATCGATTCGGTGAAGATTCCGCGGATCGGTCCGAGCCTCGGCGGCGTCGAATCGTTGATCGAACAGCCGATGGTCATGAGCTACTTCGATTACTCGCCCGAGGATCGCAAACGCTTCGGCATCGACGATCATATGGTGCGCTTAGCGTTGGGAATCGAAAACACCGACGATCTGTTGCGCGATTTGGCTCAAGCCTTGGAAAAATAGTCGCATGGTTTCCCCTCGATCGGAGATCGAGGGGCTTCTTTTTTGCGCTGAATGGAATCCAGCGTAGGATGAACGCGCACGCGTGCTTCAAGTCTCGTGAAAAGTTCCTGACTCCCGATTCTCAACTCCCGACCCCTGTTGCATGTCCGACCCCAGTTGGCGATTTCGAACCCGCGCGATTCATGTCGGTAACGAGCCCGATCCGGCCACCGGCGCGGTCGTGCCGCCGATCCATCTGGCGTCGACGTTCGTGCAGGAATCGGCCGGCGAGTGGGGAACGTTCGATTACTCGCGAACCGGGAATCCCACGCGACGCAATTTCGAAATCACGCTGGCCGAGTTGGAATCCGGCTGCGGCGCGCTGGCGTTCGCCAGCGGCATGGCCGCCACGCATTGCGTGATGATGTTGCTGTGCGCCGGCGATCACGTCGTGGCCGGCCACGACATCTACGGCGGCACATATCGGCTATTGCACAACATTTGTAGTCGTTGGGGGATCGAAGTCACGCACGTCGATATGTCGCGGCCCGAGTCCATGACCGCCGCGTTCACCGATCGCACGAAATTGGTCTGGCTGGAGTCGCCCGGCAATCCGTTGCTCAGCATCGCCGACTTGGCCCGCTGCGCCGAAATCGCGCACGAACGCGACGCGCTGGTCGGCGTCGACAGCACGTTCGCCACACCGGTGCTGACGCGTCCGCTCGAATTTGAGTGCGACATCGTCATGCATTCGGCCACCAAATATCTGGGCGGACACAGCGACGTGCTCGGCGGTGCGTTAGTCGTCCGCGATCCGGATCTGCTGCAACGTCTGCACTACACGCAAAACGCCACCGGCGGCGTGATGTCGCCGTTGGAAGCGTATCTCTGCTCGCGCGGGTTGAAGACGCTCGAACTTCGCGTGCGCGAGCAATCGCGGACCGCCCAGCTTCTGTCCGAATGGTTGCAAAAGCATTCACGCGTCAAACGCGTCCTCTATCCCGGCTTGCCCGAGCATCCGGGGCACGACATCGCCGCGCGGCAGATGCAAGGCGGCTTCGGCTCCATGCTCAGTTTCGAATTGCACGGCGATCTGCAAACGACCAAACGCGTGTGCGAGTCGACCAAGTTGTTCCGCTTGGCGGTCAGCCTGGGCGCGGTCGAATCGTTGATCGAACAGCCGGCCACGATGTCGCACGCCAGCTATGCCCCCGAAGCTCGCAAGGCGAACGGCATCGACGACGGTCTGATTCGGCTGTCGGTCGGACTCGAAGCGTTCGAGGACTTGGCCGAGGATCTCGATCAAGCGATGTGTGCCGCCGGCAAATGACCATCAGCGTTAGAGCTTGTTGGCGATTGGCTCGATAGCATTCCTCCTTCAATAAAAACGTTGCCGGCATGTCCGGCGACTTGAGTGAAACCCGAGGTTTTTCCGCGAAAAACGTCTGCTAGCGACGCGACTTTGGTAATCTCTGCCGGTCGCGCAAAGTTTATCGCAAGTTCTCCGCAGCGGCGGTCGATAAAGGTGATCGCCGAGCGTCGCATTCCGATGCGCGTCCGGCGACAGGGTGGGCGCCCTTACGCAGGAAGGTTATCGCGCATGTTCCTTTCCATGGATCTGCGACGTACGGTGGTTCGCGGTGCGGTGTTGGCGACGATCGTCTGCGCGACGATGGCCGGACCCCGTTTCGCTGCGGCTCAAAATTACGGCGACCTCAAATGGCGGCGCACTGCGCAGCCGTCGAGTTTTGCGCCGCCTGCTACGCAATATCAGGTCGATGTCTCCGCGCAACCCCGCTCGGGCGGCGTGCGCGACGTCGTCTCCGCTCCCGCGCCGACCCCGGCCGAACCGCGTCGTCTCCCAATCGATCAAAACGTCCGTCCGGTCCAGGCCGAAGTCCTGCCCGGTCCGGCCGTCGGCGGCGGCATCACGTCCGGCGCACGGTCGTCGCAACGGTCGGCCACGCCCTTCGACGACGAATTTCCCGACGCCTCGGCTCCGCGCATGCCTCGCGCAAGAACCGGCGCCGTCGGTGATGAGCCGGCAAGCTCCGCAATCCATGCGCGGCGAATCGCTGCCGCCGGCCCGCATCATGCCCGAACAAATCTCCGGCCCGATGCAGGAAGACCTGGTCGAGGATTACGAACAATGGGACGGCGAACCAGGCCAGCCTCGTTGCGCCGCGTGCGAACAAGGTCGCTGCGACGGTTACGACTGCGGTCGTCATCCGCATCTGTACGGCTTGCGGAACTTCGTTCGCAACACGTTGGTATTCTTGGCCGGCGGGTGCGATCCGTGCGATCGCGGCACGTTCGGTTGCGGTCCGACGCAACCGTGGTGCTTGTGCTGGGATCGCGATTTGACCATCTACGGCGGCGTGCAAGGCTACAAGAGCCCGCTCGACGGCACGTCGAACTTCGGCTTCCACGAAGGCGTCAACTGGGGCGGCACGTTCTGGCACGCCGCCGGCATCGGCATGCAGTTCGGCGGAACCGCCATGCAAACGACCGTCGACGAATCGACAGCCACGGTGACCGATCGCCAACAATACTTTCTGACCGCCGGCTTTTTCCGTCGCCAAATGGGCGAATGCGGCTGGCAGTACGGCGTGGTCTACGACCATCTGTTCGACAACTACTACGACGACGTCAGCTTAGGCCAAATTCGCGGCGAGTTGAGCTTCGTCGTTCGCGGTCACGAACTCGGCTTTCTGTTCGCTAAAAACGTCCGCGACTTCACGCCCGATGTGCCGCGTCATCCGGTCGTGACGGACTACACCACGATCGACCAATACTCGCTCTTCTACCGTCAACGGATGTTCGGCCAAGGCGAAGGCCGTCTTTGGGGCGGCGTTACCGACGACTCGCAAGGGATCTTCGGCGGCGACTTCCGCGCCCCGCTCAACGACGGCTTGGCCTTGCAGGCCGGCTTCAACTACATCTCGGCCGGCGACGCGACCAACGGCGTCGACGCCAACGAAGGCTGGAACGTCGGGCTGTCGCTGGTCTTCTATCCCGGCATGAGCTCGACCGCCGCCGGACGCAGCATGTATCGCCCGCTGTTCAACGTCGCCGACAACGGCAGCATGATGCAACGTGCGAAGTAATCTAAAAAGTTCGAACAGGAGGTCACGGAGAATGTCGTCGAAAGACTCTCCGCGTACTCTGCGATCTCCTGTTCGATTCAGTTATTAAAAAAAAATCTATTCCGCGCCGGTCGCCGTCTTGGCTTTCAGCGGAGCTTTCGGCGAATCGTTCTGTAACGTCTTTCGGGTTTTCGACACTTCGCGTTGCAGATCGGCGATGCGGGCTTCGACGTCGCGGTCCAGGTTGTCGCGCAAACGGGTCGCTTGATCGTCGTAGATCTTCGCGCGGTTCAGCGCGATCGCGTTCGTATTCGGCGATCCGCAGGCGGTTTTCCAGTTGCTTGCGGATGATTTCGGCCAACTCGCGTTTCGCATCGGGATCGACTTTGGCGACCAGCGTCGTTTTGGCGGCCAGCAGCTTCAATTGAGATTCATAACGCCAATCGTCCAGCTCGAACTCCGCCCGCTTGGCGTCGTTCTTGCTCATCCGCGAAATCCGTTCGGCGGCCAACGCCACTTGGTTGATCGCCTTTTCGTACTGCCCGGGCTGCATCGTTTTCAGCCGGCTTAGCACTTCACCCAACTGCGGATGGTGCCGCATGACGAAGCCCCAGGCGGCTTCCTCGCGGGCGGATTTCGCTTCGGCGTCGGCGACGGGATCGCTCGGTTTTTCAGGCTTGTCGCCGGACGTTTTTTCGACCGTCGTCGCCGCAGGCTTAGCCGGTTTGGTGGGCTTCGTCTCGGCGGCGTCTTGTGCCGCAACGTACGTGCAGAGCCCGCATGTCAGCAGACCGGCGGTCGCGAACGATCGAAAGCACGGCGAAAACTTCGGCATGGCGGCGGCCCCGGAACCCGGTCCAATCACTCGAAAACTCGATCCATCTTAACCGATTGTGCGATTAGTTTTGCGTCGGTCCGTTGGCGGACTCTTCGCGCAACCCGTTCAACAGCCAATCCAACATCAGCGCTTCGTCCGCGCCGCGCGGGAGTTCGCGCAACGTAGCGTGTTCGACCGCCACGTCTTCGGCCGGCGTCGTCTCGGGGCCGGTCAAACGGCGACCGTCCAAACTGGCCCAGGCCGAGGTGACTTGATCTTCGTTGGTCGCCGCGACGGACGGCTCCGTCTGCGTCTGCGACGGGACGACCGCTTGCGGGTGGTGATTCAAAAACGCGAACGTCGCCACGGCCGCAGCGGTCAACCAACCGGCGCCGGCGAGCAACCGTGCGCGCGTCCGCGACGCTTTTGCGGCGGGAGTCACGCTGTTCTCGGTCGTTGCGGTTGACACGGCGGCATCGACGGCCGTCTCGACCAACTTGGCCGGAGTGTGTGCGGCTTGCGCCGAACTCTCGTCCATGTGCAGGAACGTGACTGTGTGCGCCAATTCGACCGCTTGGGCCACCGCTTCGCACGCGGCCAGGTCTTCGCCCAGGCGTTCTTCGAAGCGGGTCTGTTCGGCGGCCGGTAGGCGTCGCGCGGCGTAGCGCAACGCGGTCCACCCGTCGGCGGGAGCGGCGTCGAATTTTGCGGAGTTCTCGTGCGTCATGATCGACTCGTTTGTATGAACTCGTGTCCGTTCAACTGCCCGGCGGGTCCGACAGTTCGCCGCGCAGACGCTTGAACGCGACCTGCAATCTGGCGTAAATCGTTCCCAGCGGCAATTTCAATTCGGCGGCGATTTCGGCGAACGTCCGGTCCTCGGCGATTCGCAGCGTCACGATCCGCCGCAACTCTTCCGGCAGCGTTTGCAAGGCCGCGCGAACCCGGGCGGAATCTTCGCTGCGCAAAATCGTCTCGTCGGGCGGCGGCACGGTCGCGTCGTCGCCGGCGGCGACCGCTTGCTCGCCCAGGTGCGCGGCCGCTTTGTTGCGGACGTGCGCCCGGCGGCGGAGGGTTATCGCCTCGTTGTACGCCACGCGAAACAACCAGCCCTTCATCGCGTCGTCTCGCGCCGTGTGCCCCGACTCGACCGCTTTGACGAACGTGTTTTGCAACGCCTCCTCGGCCGCATGACCGTTGGCCAGCACGCCGAGCAGGAATCCGCGCAGTTCGCCGGCGTAGTCGTCGTACAAGCGGGAAACCGCCGCCGGAGCCAAACGCGTGGGGCCGGAGGGAGTCGCCATCTCGACGGGACGGGGCTTCTCGATGCTGTCTCGCTCCGGAGAGCGAGATCGGGTGGACATGAGCCGATTCGACGTAGAAAAAACGCGGGCGGGAGGTGGATTTTCGAAAAAAAACCGACGAAAATCCCCCAAAACTTCGGCGGGAACCTCGGTTATAGTTCGATTTCTCGCACGGGACAATCAACGGGGGTGGTGGTTAGGGGCTGGGGACTGGGGGTGAAACAGGGAAAGCCGCGAGTGGGACTCGCGGACCGAGCCGATCTCTGCCGGGAGTCCCAATCTCTTACTAGGATTTACATAAATTCACAAAATGAGCGTTACGAGCGAAACGATCGTTCCGAGCGTGATGAAAACCTGCGACGAATCGCTTTGGGTGTTTCACGGCTCGAAACCCCCTATCTTCACTGCGCGAGCGTTGCGAGCGAAACGCGCGTTGCGATCGCATGGTTTTTTGTTTCGTTGTGCCGCCGGCGTCAGCCTGCGGTTCGCGCCGTCCGCCGAAACGCCCCAATTTGACTCTACGAGCGTTTCGATCGTTTCGAGCGTGTGGTTTGTTTTTTTTTGAGCGCGGACGCCGCTCCGGCATGGTTCGCGCCGCCCAAAACCCCCGAAATTCTCAAAACGAGCGTTTCGAGCGAAACGAGCGTTAGGATCACGGCGAGCACACGTTTTTCCTTTTGAACAGGAGGACGCAGAGACCGCGGAGGACCAAGTTCGCCCCGGTTTCGCCGAACTGCGTGGACTCGCCGGTCTTCCACGGTTTGTTGGTGTTTTGGGGAAGAACAATCTTCGCCCCGATTTGTGTCTTAATAGAGAAAAACGAGCATGGATTTAGTGTGATACTATGTATACTCGATAATGAACGCTTTGTCAAGAGGCGGCGTACGTTTTTGTCGTAGACTCCAGCGAGCGCATCGCAGGCAATCTCCCGCCTCTCGGGGGCTTCGCGAGTCCGCTTCGCCCCTCCACCACCAGATGAATTAAGATCGCTTTTTAAAAGGGTGTTTCAGCCCGTCATTGATATCCGCAAGGCTGGCGAAGTCGGTTTCTTCAATCGTTTCTTGCACGTGGCTTGCCCAAATCGAATTCGCGACTTCAGCAGGAGTTGGTTGCTCGATTCCGGTTGTGAATACTCGAGAACCGATCACAAAATCGTCCTGAACGTAATCGTCCGGCGTCAACCAAGCGGCTCCGCAGTCGCGGCAATAAGCCGCAAGCTCTTGGAAGTTTGAGCTGCATACCAGAACGACGTTAATAACATGCGTGCTGGCAATACTGGGTAATCGAATGCCACATGTGATTATTCAGGTTAGTCGGGCCAAATGTTTTTGAACAACTCATCGGGAGGACTCAACGGAGTCTGGTGTTTCTTCGCCGCCTCGATCCAACTCGATGGAAACTCCGGGTACTTCTCCGGCTTTTGCCCAAAGAGTTTGACTTCCAGCGCAAATCCCGCCGGACCTTTCTTCAAATCGACTCCTTCGATCAGCGCGAGTTCCTTCTCGATGCGTTTCAGAAGCTCCGCCGGCATGTCGCCGTCGACCGCTTCACACCAAATGCGATTCGATGCTTTGGACTTCATGCCGACGGCGACGAGCAGGCCTTTCGCTTTCGGCGGTTTCTCTTGTTCGAGTAACTCTCTCGAACGCTTCTCCAAGGCCTTGACGTACGTCGCAAGCGGCTTGATGTCGCTCCCGAAGCGATCTTCCAACTCGGGAATCGGAACATAGAGCCGCAATTGGTCCAATTCCACCGGTTGGGGTTCGACAGCCGAAGCCCACGATGTCAGACACGGTAACAACGTAGCGAGCAACAAGATTCGGATCATGAATTGACGCTCAGTTGAAACAAGAAAGTCTTTCAATCGAGTACCGCCACCTAGCGATTCTCAGCTTAACATCTCTACGAGTTTATTCGCCCGATTGTGAAGTTCACGACTCAGTGCGCAACCCCACATCCAGCGCAAACAACAACGCGTTCATTCGCCCATTGCCGAGCGCGCGGGGCGGATAGCGCCGCAATACCGCGCGCAACTCCGGTCCGGCGATCGCCAACGCCTGGGCGAGTTCCGCGTCGCCGGCGGTCGGAACGCCGGCCGCCAGCTCGCGGGCGAGCGCCGCTTCTGCCGCTGCGCAGAGGATATGTTTCGATTGGTGCGGGCTGGCCAACGGGTGCAGATACGCGCTCGACGCCGCGGTGCCGGCCGACCGCGCGGCGGCCGCCGCGACCGGATCGCCGACCTCGGCGCGGCGGCCAGCGCGGCCATCGCCAGCTTGCGTAACCGCGCCGCCCGAGGTTCGCCGGCGACGAACGCGCGAATGCCCGCCAAAGCGGCGCGGGGACGATCATCGTGCGGCGCGACGGCTTCGAACACCGGCAACGCCCGCTCGGCACAGACTAACGCCCAACCCGCGACGTGGCGAAGATCGGATTCGGTGAGAGGGATCGTCGCATGTTGCTGGGGCATGGATTTCTTTCGCTTTTACTTAAGTGAATTATGCCGACATTTGACGATTCGATTAATGGATCGTCGAAAATACCTCAATCGTGCCTTCCAGGTAGTGCATTTCAAATTCCTTGTTCGGGCTAACTGCGATCAAAGTTCCACCGTAATATTCCTCGATCACTTTGATTTGTTGACCGCTTAGCGGACCGATTCCTTCGGCGATGCCGTCGTCCGGATAAGCAAGTTGGTTATCCCGTGCAACGCGTAGCCAGGTTTGCGTGTCATACACGCCTCGACCTGAATGCGAGACGACAATCGCATATCTTCCTGAAGAGTCGAAACCAATTGCGATAACTCCGCCGACATGCAGTGTTGCGATTTCGATCATGCTAACAGGCTTAGTGAATGGCAGGGACGTCGGACAGCAATCGCCTAACTCGGAGTTGATCGGGCGATAGAACCGGTAATCCAGTAATGCTTCTAAATCGGATTCTACTTCAACTCCGCGCGTTCCGTGGCCTTCCGTTAGTCGTCCCCGGGCACCCGTACGTTTGCGTAGGTACGGCCACTTCAAATGCGTGACCGACAAAGAACCTTTTCCCACGATCACGCTCTAGACTAGTTGTTCGTGGCGAGCGTCGCACGGGCGATGTCGCGCAAAGAGCATTTGGGAGAGCCAGAAATGTACGTACCGCCGGCGTTTGCCGTGACCGATGACGAGACGTTGCGGCGATTCATCGCCGAGTATGGGTTCGGGCTGCTCGTGTCGCAGCACGACGATGCGCCGTTCGCCACGCATCTGCCGATGCTGCTGCGACCCGACGAGGGGCCGCGCGGCACGATCGTCGGGCACGTCGCCCGGGCCAATCCGCAGTGGACGCAACTCGCCGGGCGAACCGCTTTGGCGATCTTCACGGGGCCGCACCATTACGTGTCGCCCACGTGGTACGAAACGCCGAATTTGGTCCCGACGTGGAATTACGCGGCGGTCCACGTTTATGGACGGATCGAAACGATCGACGACGAAGCGGCGTTGTTGGACCTGCTGCATGACGTGGTCGATACGTACGAGCAAGCTCAGCCGCGGCCCTGGACGTTCGAGAACGACGACACGTTCATCCGCCGCATGCTTGGCCAGATCGTGGGGTTTCGGCTGACGATCGAGCGCATCGAGGGGAAATTCAAACTCAATCAGAATCATCCCCCGGCGCCGCGAAAAGGTGGCCGGCGTCTTGGAGCGACGCGGCGACGAAAACGCGGCGGGAGTCGCGGCGTTGATGCGGGCGACGCTCGATCCTTCGCAATAACCCGCCGAATCCGGCCACTTGTCGGAACTTCTTCGTCGTGGGATAGTTAGGAAAAGAGGTACGAACGCTCCTTCTTTTCGAGACTTTGCGGATGATGGAATTGTGGCCGGCGATCGATCTGCGGGGAGGGCAATGCGTACGCTTGCGTCAGGGCGATTACGCGCAAGAGACCGTGTACGGCGCCGATCCGGCCGCCATGGCCAAGCATTGGGTTGCGCAAGGGGCCGAGTATCTGCACTTGGTCGATCTCGACGGCGCGCGTGACGGGCGACCGACCAACTTGCCCGCGATCCGCGCCATCCTGGCGGCGGTTTCAATTCCCTGCGAACTCGGCGGCGGCATTCGCGACGTCGAGACGATTCGCACGCTGCTCGACGCCGGGTTATCGCGGTTGGTGATCGGCACCAAAGCGCTAAAGGAACAAGAGTGGTTTCGAGCGACCGCGCGCGAGTTTCCCGGCCGCTTGGTCTTGGGAATCGACGCCAAAGACGGCATGGTCGCCACGCATGGGTGGTTGGAAGTCAGCCATACCCGCGCGGTCGACTTGGCCCGTCAATTCGAAAACGAACCGCTGGCCGCGATCATCTATACGGACATCGCCACCGACGGGATGCTGGCCGGACCGAATTTCGGCGAGATGGACGAGATGCGGTCCAGCGTGCAACTGCCGGTGGTGGCCTCGGGCGGAGTGACGACCGCCGAAGATGTGCGGAGGCTGGCCGAGTTACCGATGGCCGGTGCGATCATCGGGAGGGCCTTGTACGAAGACCGACTGACCCTGCCCGCGGCGATCGCCGCGGTGCGGGGAGCGAAACGCGACACCGCGACGACCCATTGACGACACGAACCCTCGGCCGAACGGCCGAGGGTTTTTTCGTGAGCGAAAGAGAAGCGAAGACCGAGTACGAAGCTAACGCTTCGTCGCCGGCAGTTTGGTCGACGATCGCACGCCCTGAGGCGATTCACGTTCCCAAGCAGGAGCTTGGGAACGAGTGTGAGCGGGATTCGATCGACCCAGACCGCCGATACCATCGGCGGCTTTACCGGATTCCCTAGCCCCCAGATCCTAGCCCCCAGCCCCTTTTAGTCTCGTTCCGTTTCTTCATTCCTCCGGGGAGAGCGTCATGACGAACACGATGCGGGAGATTCGCAACATCGCCTTGTGCGGCCACGGTCACTCGGGCAAAAGCACGTTGGCGGACAAACTGCTGATGCTGACCGGCGCGGTGCGGCGTAAGGCCAGCGTCGACGACGGCACCAGCGTCTGCGACGCCGATCAGCTCGAAAAAGAGCACCATTACAGCATCGAATCGCACATCTTGCATTTCGACCACGAAGGCGTCCGCTTCAACGTGCTCGACACGCCGGGCTATCCGGACTTCATCGGCCAAACGATCGCCGCGTTGCACGCGGTCGAGACCGCGGTCATCGTGATCAACGCGCGGGCCGGGATCGAAGTGAACACGCGGCGCGTCTTCGACGAAGCCGGCAAGCTGGGCCTGGGCCGGATCGTGGTCATCGATAAGATGGACGGCGAGAACGTCGACTTCGAAGCGTTGGTCAACGAAATCCAAGAGACGTTCGGCAAGTGTTGCCTGCCGTTGGAAGTGCCGGTCGGTCAGGGCGTGGCGTTTCGCGGCGTGGTCGACGCGTTGCATCCGCGCAACGCCAACGGCGCGGTGATGGACCCGTTCGCGCTGACCACGCCGTTGATCGAGACGATCATCGAAGTCGACGAAGAAACGACCGCCCATTATTTCGACGGCATTCCGCCGACCGAAGACGAACTGGCCCGTGACCTGCGCCAATCGATCCGCGAAGGGCATCTCTGCCCGATCTTGGAACTGAGCGGCAAGACGGGCGTCGGGGTGAAGGAATTTTTGGACGAGTTGCTGCTTTGCGCGCTCCCGCCCGACGCGGTGACGCGCACCGCGATCGACGGCGCGGGGAACGACGTCGAATTGGCCGAAGATCCCGAGGGGCCGCTGGTGGCACAGGTCTTTAAGACGCGGATCGATCCGTACGTGCAGAAGTTGAGTTACTTGCGCATCTATAACGGCACGTTACGCAAAGACACGCTCGTCCGCTGCAACGGGAACGGCAAGAGCGTGAAGGTGGGCCAATTGTTCGAGGTGCAAGGCGCCGAGACCAAGCCGGTGGATTGCGCCGGACCGGGCGACATCGTGGCGCTGGCCAAGCACGACGAACTGCACACGAACACGGTGCTGGGCGAGTGGGCGATGGCGCCCATCGCGTTGCCCACGCCGATGGTGGGCTTGGCCGCCGCGCCGAAAAATCGGGGCGACGAAGCGAAGCTGGCCGGCGGCGCTGAACAAACTGGTCGAAGAAGACGGCACGTTGACCTTGGACCGCGATCCGCAGACCAAGGAACTGGTGCTGCACGGCATGAGCGAGTTGCACCTGGGGATCGTCCGCGAGCGGTTGCAGAAACGCGACAAGGTCGAAATCGAAACGCACGAACCGAAAATTCCGTACCGCGAAACGATCCGGACCGAAGCGGCCGGCAGTTATCGCCACAAAAAGCAAACCGGCGGACGCGGCCAATTCGCCGAAGTCCATTTCCGGATGTTCCCGCTGCCGTTGGATGCCAAGCCGGACGAGTTCGCGACCAAGGAACGCTTTCCGCACATGCGCGACTCGCACTACGATCCGACGTTGAACTTCTTGTTCGTCGACTCGATCGTCGGAGGTTCGATCCCGGGCAACTATCTGCCCGCGATCGAGAAGGGCTGTCGCGAGCGGATCGAGAAAGGGATCTTGGCCGGCTATCCGGTGCGGAACGTCTGCGTGGAAGTCCATTTCGGCAAGTTCCACGACGTGGACAGCAGCGAAGCGGCGTTTAAGATCGCGGCCGATCGCTGTTTCCGCCAGGTCTTCGCCGCAGCCGCGCCGACGTTGCTGGAACCGTTGGTCACCGTCCACGTGACGGTGCCGAACGCCAAGATCGGCGACATCAGCGGCGATCTCAGCACGCGCCGCGGACGCGTGTTGGGGATGGACGCGGCCGGCGGCGGGATGCAAACCGTCGCGGCGTCGCTGCCGTTGTCGGAAACGTCGGGTTACGCCCGGGCGTTGTCGAGCATGACCGGCGGCCAAGGGAGCTACGTGCTGGAGTTCAGCCACTACGACTTGGTTCCGCCGCATCTGCAGAAGCAACTCATCAAAGCCGGCAAACCGGATGCGGACGACGACGAGTAGCGCGATCTGATTCGATTGCATAAGTTCCGATTAGGGCCGCCGGCGAAACTTTGCCGGCGGTCCGCGTTTTCATAAGATGAGCCGGTTGTCGGTCGATTCCTTTCATTCAGGGTGTCGTGTCATGTCGCGCGTTCGACTTTGCCTGGCCTGTTTGGCGTGTTTGGGGCTCTTGACGCAGCTCCCTGCGCAACAACCCGCCGAACAGCCGCGCGCGAAACGTCTGGAAAACCTCGACCCGGCCAAACGCGAGACGCTACGCGACGCGCTGAAGAGCAAGCTCGACGCGCGCGCCAAACGCGCCGCCGCCGGCTCGGGGCCGGGCGGTGGTTCGCAGGAGAGCTTGGAAAAGCAGACCTGGAAGGTCGGCGACGTCACGCGCGAGGCGTTGGTCTATGTTCCCAAGACCGGCGACGGTCCGCATCCGGTGATTTTTTGCTTTCACGGTCACGGCGGTCGGGCGGAGTTCTCGGCCCGCAAGTTCGCGTTTCATGATCTGTGGCCCACGGCGATCGTCGTTTACCCGCAAGGCTTACCCACCGCCGTGCCGACGATCGACCCGGAAGGGAAGCGTTCGGGCTGGCAAAAGTCGATCGGCGATCAGGGGGACCGCGACTTGGAATTTTTCGACGCGATGCTGACGACGTTGAATAAAGACCACAAGATCGACGTGAAACGGATCTACTCGGCCGGTCACTCGAACGGCGGGTTCTTCACGTATGTGCTGGGCGCCGCCCGGTTCGAGAATTTCGCCGCGCTCGCGCCGGTCGCGGCGGGGTTCAATCCGCGCGACGCGCAGCACTACAAGCCGTTGCCGATTCTGCACGTGGCCGGCGAAAACGATCAGATCGTCGGGTTCGCGTCGCAACAACGGACGCTGGAGATGATCCGCAAAGCCAACGGTTGCGCGGCCGAAGGGAAGCCGGCCGGCAAGCTCTGTTTGGAATACGCCTCGACGAAGGACGCGCCGGTGATCACGATGATCCATCCCGGCGGGCACGAAGTGCCCGACGACGCGCCGCAACGAATCGTCGAGTTCTTCAAAACGCAGGCGAAGAAGTAAACGCCGCGTGCCGGCAAGTTCGCTCTTGCGGACGGACGCCGCCGCCGATAACGTTTTCGCTCAGCGCGTCGCGGTGGCGCGCACGGTCCGACGTCGCGGAAAGGTTCCGCCATGCCCGGCGATTTTCTCGATCTCAGCAGCGATCCTCGCCCGGCCGACGACGCGAAGTCCGCCGCGCACGGCGACATGCGCAAGTTTGTCGGCATCCATTTCGTCTGCTGCGACGTCTACAGCCGCGTTTACATCAACGCCGCGCGCACCGCCTATGCCGGCCACTGCCCGCGTTGTATGAAAAAAATCGAAGTGAAGATCGGCCCCGGCGGCTCGGACAGTCGGTTTTTTACGGCGGGCTGAGAAACTCAGGCCCTGTCACCGTCAGGGGACTGCGCGAGTACGCTTCGACCCCCGCCACCCCAAGTCGATCGTATTCCAGCCGCTATGCCGGCAAGATTCGGCGAATCGGACTTGCTCGCGTTCACAAGGCTTTCTATCCTTCGCCCCGCGAACGTCCGTCACGGGGCGTCGTAGACCTTAGTCCTTGGACCGCGACGTGATCGACTTCGACCTGCGGCACTGCACCCGACATTGCGCCGCGACCGGCCGCGAATTGCGACCGGGCGAAGACTACTTCACGGTGCTGCGCAAGGCCGGGGCTGACGTGTTGCGCGACGACTACGCCGCCGACGCCTGGACCGGACCGCCGCCGGATTGCCTGGCGTGGTGGAAAGCGAAGTTGCCGCCGGCGAACGAAACGAAGAAGCCCGCTTGGGCGCCGAACGACGTGCTGTTGCGACGCTTCGAGTCGCTGGCCGACGTGCCCGAGCAAGCCGATTTGCGTTATGTGTTGGCGTTGCTATTGATTCGACGACGACTGTTGCGATTGGAACGGAGCGAACGCGACGCGACGGGACTCGAACGCTTGACCGTGTATTGCGCACGGACCGAAACCGAAACGACGTTGCCCGCGATCCTGCCCGACGCGGCGCACGAAGCCGAGATTCAGAACGAGTTGGGTAAACTGTTGCTGTAACTCCCATGCGAAACACGTCGATCTTGCTGCGCACCTCGTGCGTGATGCTGTTTCTGAGCATCACGATGGGCGCGCATTGCTTTCCCTGGACGCGTGCGCACTACACGGGCACGCAACCGATCGCGCTGCCGCAAGCGCCCCGCAACAGCAACAAGCCAACCCGCTGGAACACCTGTTAACGGCCGTCAACGCGAACACCGCCAAGGTCCGTTCGTTGATCTGCACGAACGGCACGCTGAAAGCCGAAGGTGCGCACGATCGACTTGCGTTTGAACCTTGCGCTCGAGCGACCGCGCAACTTCCGCTTGCGCAGGATACGGCGTTGACCGGCGCGGAACTCGACGTCGGCAGCAACCCGCAAGACTACTGGTTGTGGGTCAAGCGTAACGAACCGAAGGCGTTTTTCTACGGCCGGCACGATCAATACGCGCAAAGCCAAGCTCGCCAGATTTTGCCGATCGAGCCCGAGTGGTTGATCGAAGCGTTCGGGCTGGTCACGTTCGATCCGGCGCAGCCGATCGAAGGGCCGATCTGCGCGGCGGGGAATTGATCGAAGTCCGTACGACGCGGAACAGCGCCGGCACGCAACTCCGCCAGTCGACCGTGTTGAACTCGCGATTCGGATACGTGGTCGAACAGAATTTGTATGCGATGAACGGCCAGCGGATCGCCAGCGCGTTTCTGAGCGAGCAGCGCACCGACGTCGTCAGCGGCGCGACGATGCCGCACAAGGTCGTGCTCGAATGGCCGGGCGCGAAGATGAAGCTGACGGTCGAGATGCTGGATTTTCAGATCAACACGATCAACTCGCAGCAACAGGCCGGCTTGTTCCAGATGCCGTCGTACGACGGATTTCCGAAAATCGACCTGGCGTCGCCCGGTCTGCAATTCGGCCCCGCTCCGACCGGCGGCAACATGATGGTCACGCCGCCGCCCGGCACCGCACAGTTCGAAGGTGCGCCGAGTGCGCAGCCGTCGAACGGCCAACCGATGAACGGCGCACCTGCGAACGGAACGCCGCAGAATCCCAACGATCGCTATGTGCAGCCGACGCAGCCCGGCGTGCGTCCGGCCGCGGCGTGGAACACCACGGTCGGCGGCGCGGCCGCCGCGCCGAACGTCGCGCACGCCGTGCATCAACAGCCGGCGACTTGGACCACGCAACCCCCAGGCTACGGCCCGCCGATCACCGGCACGCCGCCGCAGGGGCAATCGCAAGTCCCCTACATGGCCAACCCGACGTTGGATATCTCGCCGTCGCCGCGCTAGCGCAGTCTTGAAGGGACTGACGTTTCTCATTGCGTCCGAGTATCGTAAGCGTTTCGCCATCGCTTGTGTTTCTCGGAAATCGCTCGGTGCATCTGTTTCTGTGTCAAACCGATTTCGAATCCGCGCTCGCCGACGAACTGCGCGCCGAGTTCGCACCGCACGACTCGAATCAGGTCGTTCTCCCCTGCCCCGGCGTGGTCGAACTGCGCACGAGCGATCCGCTGCCGGAGCGACCCGTCGTCGGTTGGGCGAAACAAGCGCTACCCGACGCCGAGTGGATCGTCGCGCCGTCGATCAAAGCGTGGGCCGAAGCTGCTCGGTACGCGACTGATCGCCGGTTTGTCCGGGTTCGACGGTCCGTGGCGTCTGCTGACTTCGATCTCGTCCGAAGCGGCCGGCGTTTCGCCGCGACGGATCGAGTTTATCGTCGAGGCGTTGTGGGAGTTTCTGAAGCGGAAGCAAAAGCGACTTCTGAAAACGCGCGTCGATGATCTCCGCAAATCGTTCGCCGTCGATGAACGCGTCGCGCAGATCGTCTGGACCGCACCGGAACGAGGCGGCTGGTCGTTGGTGAATGCCGCGCGTCGCGCCGCGTTCAATGGACTGGTCTCGCGTTTTCCCGGCGGACGAATCGAGCCGGCCGCCGATCCTGAAGCGCCCGCCCGCGCGTTCGCCAAGTTGGTCGAAGCGGAACAGCGACTGGGCCGCGCGATTCGCCGCAACGAAACCTGCGTCGATTTGGGGGCTAGCCCCGGCAGTTGGACATGGTGGGCCGTGCGACGCGGCGCACAAGTTGCGGCCGTTGATCGTAGCCCGTTGCGCGAAGATTCTGATGGACCATCCCGCGGTGACGTTCACGGCGGGCGACGCGTTCGCGTTCCGCCCCGAGACGCCGGTCGATTGGCTGTTGTGCGACGTCGCCGCGTTTCCGGAACGCTCGCTCGAACTGCTGACCGAATGGCTGACCGCCAAACGCTGTCGCGGTTTCGTGTTCACCTTCAAATTTCGCGGAACCGGCGGTTACGAACTGTTGCCGGCGATCAAAGCGATGCTCCGCGCCGCCGGCTACGATTTCCAACTGCGGCATCTCGACGCGAATAAGAATGAAATGACCGCGCTGGGTTTGCTTGCGTAATGTAGCACGTTATCGAGTCAATCGACGTGGGTGGGCGGGGTTGGAGCATACCCGCAGCCCCCGAAAGTGGGGACGTTGCGAACTCTTGTTGACCAGTGAGACATTTGAAAACGGCGGATTCCGGCGAACGTGGTCGACTTTACCGGGGGCGGTCGCCCGTATGAATTCGCCGGCACGGGTTGGACGATAAGACCGAGGCGGGACATCGTCCGTTCTACGATGAGACGATGCCGGCATGCTGGCGTGACGCCGTGGGAGATGCGGCGTATCGATCCGTTTGGAAACCTTCAGGGAAGAAGGGACGCTCCTCCGCGATGTTTCGTACGCGCGACGACCGCCGCCGCCGCACGTCGACCGACGAGAGTCGACGTCTCGACACCGCCCCGCCGGAATCGGAAACGCCGCGCGGCGAACGCGCGCTCTATGCGGTTCGGCGTCGTCGGTCACCGACCGTCGCCTGCGCGATCTGATTCCGCGCAAACGACGCTATGTCTCGGCGCTGTCGACGATCGCCGCCGCGACGATCGGCGTGATCCTGGCCGCCCACCTGTGGCACGGCGAACTGTGCGAACTGTTGGCCGCCGACGCATTGCCCGCCTTGGATCTGACCGCGCCGAACAACGCGGCGACGTGGTTCACCGGGCTGGTGCTGGGGGGAGCGTCGCTGTTGGCCGTGATGATTTTCGGATTGCGCCGCTTTCGGCTGGACGACTATCGCGGCCAATATCGCCTGTGGGCGGTCGTCGCCGGTATGTGCGCGGCGATGAGCGTCTGCACCGTCGCGCCGCTGCACGAACTGTGGCGCTTGATTTGCGTCCGCGCCACCGGCGTCGCCGGCTGGGAGGACGGCTCCATTTGGTGGACCGGTCCCGCGCTGATCGCCTGGGCGGCCGTCGGCACGCGTCTCGCGATGGAATTGCGTCGCAGCCCGTTCGCCATGTCGTGTTTTCTGTGCGGAATGTTTTGTTTCGCGATCGCGCTGTGGGCCCGTCTGGGCGAGTGGTCGTTCACGTCGCTCGATCGAGCGGCCGTCGTCTGGGGCGCACAGATGCTGGCCGCGGCGACGTTGGGGATCGGCTTTGTCTGGTACGCGCGTCATGTGTTGCTGGAAGTCGACGGCTTGGTGAAGCCGCGTGCCAAAGACAAGACCGACAAACCGGCGCACCGTACTCGGCGCAAGGGCAACAAAATCTTGTCGGTCGATCCGCCGCACGGCACGCCCGTCGAGACCAAAAAGCCCGCCGCCAACGCGCCGAAGGTCGAAGCGAAGAAGGAGCCGGAAAAAGTCGTCGAAAAGGTGACTGAAAAGGCGGTCCCGCGTCCGCACTTCACGCCGACGCCGGCCGCGCCGTCGAAGTCCGCGCCGTTGTCGGCAGCGGTGAACGCCGCGAAGGCCAAGGTCGACGATGACGACGAAAACGAGGACGACGATTCGTCCAGCACCGGCGGCAAGGCCAAACTGAGCCGCGCCGAACGCAAACGCTTACGCAAACTCGATCGCGGCGAATAACGGGATTCTCAACAGAAGGACGCAGAGATCACGGAGTCGGCGTCTTCAAGGTTTTCTTCGTCCTCCGCGATCTTCCGTTCGCATCCCGGTCCCCTGCACCGTTGGTGGGCGAATCGCTAGAATGGCCGGAAATCCGGCCCAATTCCGCTTTTCGACGATCTCATGGTTCGCACACGTTTCGCACCCAGTCCGACCGGGTATTTGCATATCGGCGGCGTTCGCACGGCGTTGTTCAACTGGTTGTTCGCCCGCAAGCACGGCGGGCAGTTCATCCTGCGGATCGACGACACCGACGCCGAGCGGAACGTCGCCGCCGCGCTGCAACCGATCCTGCACGGCTTCGAGTGGCTAGGCATCGATTGGGATGAAGGCCCCACGCCCGACGGCCAGGGGAATATCGGACCGCACGCGCCGTACTTCCAATCCCAACGCTTGGCCAACTATCAAGCGGCGAGCAGAAGTTGTTGGAAAGCGGCCACGCGTATCGCGATTACTCGAAGCCCGATGAATTGCAGAAATTGCGCGAAGCGGCCGAGAAGGAAAAGCGGAACTTCGTCTATGATCGCACGTGGATGGCCGACACGCCCGAAAAGCAGGCCGCGTTCGAGGCCGAAGGCCGGACGTTCGTCGTGCGGTTGAAGATGCCGCGCGAAGGGAAGTTGGTCATTCCCGACCTGATCCGCGGCGACGTCGAGTTCCCCTGGGCGAACGAACCGGACCACGTCATCCAGCGCACGACGGAACGTGCCTGTACCACTTGGCCAGCGTCGTGGACGACCACGACCTCGAGATCACGCACGTCATCCGCGCCGAAGAGCATCTCAGCAACACGCCGCGTCAGATTTTCATCGCGCAATCGCTGGGCTACGACCTACCGATCTACGCCCACCTCCCCTACGTCGCCGAACCGGGGAGCAAGACGAAGCTGAGCAAGCGGAAGTTGGATAAGTATTTGAAAAACAAGGATTTCGCGGCGGTGAACGAGCACGGGAACAAAATCGCCGCCGCGTTGGGGTTGGCCGCCAGCGCCGAAACCTTTAATCCGGTCATTGTCGACTTCTACGAACAAGTCGGCTACTTGCCGCACGCGATCGTTAACTATTTGTTGCTGCTCGGGTGGTCGTTCGACGACAAGACCGAGTATTTCACGCGCGACGAGATGATCGCGAACTTCACGCTCGAGCGCATGAACAAAGCGCCGCTAGTTTCGATCCCAGGAAGCTGATGGCGTTTCAGAATCACTACTTCCAGCAACTGCCGGCGAAACAAAAAACGCCGCGGATGATCGAGTATTTGAAGAACGCCGGGCTGCTCCCACAGAAGACCGATTGCGAGACGGGCCCGTATGTCGGGAAAATCATCGCCGCTGCGGGCGACCGAATGAAGGTCTTCGGCGATATTCTGAACATCGCAGAATTTTTCGTGGCGGACGTAGACCTGGTGATCGACGAAACCGCATTTGCAAAGACGTTCACCAAGCAAGAGGGCAAGCCCGACGCCCGGGCGTTGCTGGCCGGTTTCCGCGATGTGTTGGCCGCGGTCGAACTGTTCGAGGTTGCACCGCTGGAAGCCGCGTTGCAGACGTTCGTCGCCGAACGCGGCATCAAAGCCGGCGATTTGGTCCACCCGGTCCGCTTGGCCCTGTGCGGCAAAACTGTCGGCATGGGCTTGTACGATACGTTGGCGATTCTGGGCCGCGAACGGTGCCTAAGTCGCATCGACCGAATGCTGGCTCGCGTCGTATAATCCTGTCGTTCGGGGAGATGGGACACGGATCGGACGGATGCGACGGATGAACACGGAGAAGGCAATTCGGAAGTGCTTTGAGGCTTTCCTTTTTCCTCAGTGTTGATCCGTTTTATCCGCGTCATCCGTGTTGCATCTCCCCTTAACGCTTTCCACTCGAACGATCGAAGTGCATGTCCACCGAATCGAAGACTCCTGACGAAAAACCCTCCAACTTCATCCGCGAGATCATCGACCAGCACAACGCGTCGGGCCGGTTCGGCGGGAAAGTTCATACCCGGTTCCCGCCCGAACCGAACGGATATCTGCATATCGGTCACGCCAAGAGCATCTGTTTGAACTTCGGGCTGGGCACGATTACGGCGGCAAGTGCAATTTGCGGTTCGACGATACGAACCCGACCAAAGAGGAAGTGGAGTACGTCGAGAGCATCAAAGAGGACGTCCGCTGGCTGGGCTTCGAGTGGGACGG
The DNA here is from genome assembly GCA_049840575.1 of Pirellulales bacterium. Lineage (GTDB taxonomy): Bacteria > Planctomycetota > Planctomycetia > Pirellulales > JALHPA01 > JANRLT01. The sequence continues at coordinate 10,299 of JASGKV010000026.1, read as the reverse complement.
CATCTATTATGCCAGCGATTACTTCGAGCAGCTTTACGATTGGGCGGTCGACCTGATCAAGCAGGGCAAAGCGTACGTTTGCGATCTGAACGGCGATCAAGTCCGCGAGTATCGCGGGACGTTGAACGAGCCGGGCAAAAACAGTCCCTTCCGCGATCGCACGGTCGCCGAGAATCTCGATCTATTCGCGCGGATGCGCGACGGCGAGTTTCCGGACGCGTCGCGCACGTTACGCGCAAGAATCGACATGAGTTCGCCGAACGTCAACTTGCGCGATCCTGTCCTCTATCGCATCCTTCACGCGCATCATCACAACACCGGCGACAAGTGGTGCATCTACCCGATGTACGACTACGCCCACGGACAGAGCGACAGCATCGAAGGGATTACTCATTCGATCTGCACGTTGGAATTCGAGAACCATCGCCCGTTGTACGACTGGTGCATCCAAGAGCTGGGCATCCATCACCCGCAACAGATCGAATTCGCACGATTGAATCTGACCTACACCGTAATGAGCAAGCGACGGTTGCTGGAACTGGTCAAAAACAAACACGTTCGTGGTTGGGACGACCCGCGTATGCCGACGATCAGCGGAATTCGCCGTCGCGGGTACACGCCCGAGGCGACTGCGAAACTTCTGCGAGAAAATCGGCATCGCGAAGACCGAAAGCAAGAACGAACTGGGCTTGCTCGAATATTGCGTACGCGAAGATATGAACAAAACCGCCAAGCGGGCGATGGGCGTCCTCCGCCCCCTGAAGCTGACGATCGTCGATTATCCCGAGGGAAAGGTCGAGTATCTCGACGCGGTGAACAACCCGGAAGACCCGACGGCCGGTTCGCGACAGGTTCCGTTCTCGCGCACGCTTTTTATCGAGCGGGACGACTTTCTGGAGAACCCGCCGAAGAAATACTTTCGCCTCTCGCCGGGCAACGAAGTGCGGCTGCGTTACGGGTATGTGGTCAAATGCACGGAAGTCGTGAAAGACGCCGCCGGCGAGATCACCGAAGTACGCTGTACGCACGATCCCGAGACGCGCGGGAAAAATCCGGCCGACGGACGCAAGGTGCAGGGCGTGATCCATTGGGTCTCGGCCGCGCACGCCGTAGACGCAGAAGTGCGGTTGTACGAAACGCTGTTCGCTAAGCTCGATCCCGACGACGTCGCCGAGGGGCAAACCTATCTGGACAACATCAACCCCGACTCGTTGATCGTCTTGAACGACGCCAAACTCGAACCCGCGCTGCGCGACGCCGCGGTCGGCGAGAAATTTCAATTCGAACGCATGGGATATTTCTGCGTCGACAAAGACAGCGCTCCGGGCAAGCCCGTCTTCAACCGGACGGTGACGCTTAAGGAAGCTGTGTTCAAGAAGATGCGGATCAAGGACAATGCCATGTCTATAACAATCTTGAACGAATTCAAAAGTGGTTTGCAAAAACTAGCGTCGAGTACAAAATTGGTGACGCAGAGCGCTTCGGGTCAATAAAGAGCTGTTAATGGAGATGAAGGGAATCACGATCGAGTACGACCCGGACAAGGTCGCCGAGGAGCAGTTGTTGCGGATCGTGCAGGAGTATGGGTTGATCAAGTTTTGAGTACGGATACGTTTTAGCTTCGATCGAACTTCAGCGCAAACAACAGCCCTCCGGATCGCACCGCGATCCGGAGGGCGTTTTTGTGACATCGTGCACGACCGAACCAATTACTTGCTGGCGGTCGCCTTGGCTTTCGGGACTTCCAGGTCGCTGAGTTCCAGGATCCGGACTTCCAATTGGTTTTTGCCCGCGCTGGTTTGCGTCACCTTCTTGGGGACGTCCAGTTTTTCGATACGGGTGTATTCGTCGGATTCGGTCATCGACGAGATCAACTCGCCGTCGCCGTTCCAGGTGTTGACCGTAAAGACCGTGGCCAAGTACTTGCCCTGCGGATTATTTATTGTTTCGATCACGCTGATCGTGAAACGACCTTTGCCCATCTTGCGGTTGACTTCCAACACGGCGTTGTCGCGCACGCGATAGTGGCTGTCCATTTCGCCGTCGCCGAGCGACAGTTTCACGCCCAGCGGGTGAGCGTCGTTGTCTTTGACGTACTTGACGTTTTCTTTGATGTTGGCGGTCGGCAAGCGATGTTGCACCATCGACTTCAAGTAGGCCAACGCCCATTTGCGAGCCGGTCCGTCTTCCAACTTCAACGTGACTTCGCCTTCTTCGTCGATGCTGAACGCTCCGCTATGCGTGACGCCGTTATCACTGAGTTTAAAGTTCCCTTTGAGTCCAGTGAAGTCTTCCCACACGGCGCGATTGTCGCGCCCCTTGGACAACAGGGCCGGCAAGTCGATGTCTGTCGCGACCGCCGCGGGTTTGCCCGCGACGGGGACCGTGAGCGTGGCGTAATTTTTGATGAGGTCGAACTTCTTACCGTCCTTTTCGCCGGCGGTCTTTTCTTCGATCAGCACCAGGGCCCAGAGTTGGCCGGCCGTTTTCGTTTCGACCTTCACCGTGCCGGCGGCGTCCGTGGTCAGTTCCACTTCGCCGGACGAACCTGGCGCGGCGACCAGGATTTTCTTTTCGGCGACCGGTTTGCCGTCCCACAACAGCGTCAGTTCCAACGCATGATCGACCGGTCGCACGGAGATTTGCAGCTTCGAATTTTTGGCGACGGCATTCTTCGGATCGGCCAATCCGGCTGCGGTCAGGGTTTTGGCGAAATAGTTGAGTTGGAACGGTGCGCCCGCCCTTGGCCAGGACGCCGTAGTCACAAACGGCTTCGAGGGCCCAGCATTCCGGCGATCGCGACGTCGGCTTGATAGCCGCCGATCTCGCCATTCTTGAATCTCGGTCATGCTCAGCGTTTCGGACTTCTCGGCCGTGATCGGCCAGGTTTTGGTCTGCTTGATCTTTTCGACCAAGTGCGCTTCGCCCGCGCCGGCCTCTTCGCCGAAGCAGACTTCGATCTTCGTTTTGATCGGATCGCTGCCGGGCAGCGTGCGCGTCCAGACGAAATGGGCTTGCGCCGTGGCCGCGGTCAGCAGCAACGCGACGGCCGTGAAAATCGTGCTCTTCATAACTCGACGACTCCGAGATCGGGAAATGCGGAAAGACGTAATTTACGCCGAATCCCGGCGTTACGCGAGGCGTCCGGCTTAGAAATTGACGTTAATCACGTTGCCGTCTTGTCGGTTGGCCAAGTTTTTCAACGTCTCTTTATCGGTGTCGTCGACGATGAAATGGACGGAGCCGTCGACGAATACAAAAACACTCCTCCGCTATGATCGCTGCGGAACGTTTCCCATTCCTCGAAGCCGGTGATCAAATTGTCGCTGTTGAAAACACCGACCATCGATGCCCAAGTGACGCCTGGATAAGCCATTGCCCAGCGGGTGGAACCACCGTTCATCGTGTTGGCGGTTTTCTCGGCCATGTTTTTGAGGCCGTAGTCCAATTCACCGGAAAGCAATGTCTTGGATGTTCCATCCTGGCCCGCGATCTTTGAAATCTTCACCGTACCGCGACCTGAATCGATGATCGCGCCGTTATGGTTGGTCGGGTCGGGCTTGCCGTCGCTGGTGCGGAACGGATAACGGCATGCCGCCGCTCCCCGTGGAAATCGCGTAACTGCCGACGCCGTTCTCCGGCACATTGCCGTCGGGATAGCCCATGCTGGACGAGAAACACGGGTACGTTTCTCGTCGTCACCGCATTATTGGGAGCGTCGTCGGGATTTTTGGTTTGATCGTAATTTTTGAAGAGAGTATTTTCTTCGAGATAGGGCAGAATTTGGATAAACGCCCCGCCCAGCATGTATTTTTTGGTGCCGTCGGGAAGCGTTAAGGGTTTTTGTATCGCCCAAGGGAGGCACTTAACGAATCATCGTGATTTTGCATCGCCAAGCCGATTTGCCGCAAGTTGTTTTGGCAACTCGAACGTCGCGCGGCTTCGCGCGGCCTGGATGGCAGGCAGCAACAACGCGACCAACACGCCGATGATCGCGATGACGACAAGTAATTCGACAAGCGTAAACGCCTTACGACCGCATCCATTTCCGGTTCGCATGACGAAAAATCCTCGCAACGAGGTAAGAAGCTAGGAGGTCGATCGAGCGACGCGACGACGCCACATCCAAACACTTGCCGCACCGAGGCATGCGAACCATGTCGACGGTTCGGGCACGGCTACCGCCGCGACCAGGGAGGTATCCAGCGAAACGACGTCCAAACTCATCGACGAACCGGCCGCGCTGAACGCGAACGTATCCGTCGCCAACGTCGAAGCGGCCTGGAACTCGAATTTATACTCAAAAATATCTCCACCCGATGTCGGTCCGCCTGGAATAACCGTATCCGAAAGCAAAACGAACGAGTAATTGGACAACGTCGACAGAAGGACTCCGTTCAAGGTCATGCCTGCGGTGTCCAATGCCGCCGCCCTTGCGTTTTGATTTGCAATAAATAATTTTTGTTCGCTCCGGTAATGTCCTTAGGAACCGTCATCGTGAATGCCGTCGGTGCGGCAAACGAATAGATATTGCCCCCACCGGTTAAGAACGACGTGCCGGAGGTTTCCGTGATGCGGGGCGTGCCGAACGAGTTGTACGACGCGATATCCGGCGCGACGTTCGTCACATCGGTGAAAACGTCCCAAGATTGATATGTCGTATTACTCGACGTCGCGGCGCTGGTATTTCGCAGGACGTGTCCAAATTTGGGTACGAGAATTTCCCAGAGGATCGAGGGAATCCGAAGGCAGAACGAAAGCGGCGTTGGAAACCTGCGTTAGCAAGCACAGAGCTATCACGAGACCAAAAATCGAACGTGTCATGTATCCAACCTGCAGTAACGAAAATGAAACCGTTGGCAAAGTAGGTAAAAGCATAATCAAAGAAATTTGAGATGTCGAGGGTTTTATTGATATTGATTCTCAATTAATGGGATTGTAAGATTTCTTCATCTGCCGTTCTCAACCGGGCAATAGGAAACGGTGAAAATGCCTCGCCCAAACCGAGGTTTTCTCATTTTCAGCTCTTTCCCAATGCATACGATCATGATGTCGGATTCCCCAATCGGTTCCCAGGATATCATCCCTGCGAGCCCGGTTCCCGTCGTCCCAAATAAGCCGATCTGGAACTCGCTGGCGTTATTTCAAGGAGAGCGAGAGGTGTTAATTCAACACGGTACGGAGTTCTATCGCTTGATTCTGACGAAAGCCAATAAATTGATTCTTCAAAAGTAGATCCTCCGTGATTGCTAGGGCGCGATGATGGACGCCCGAGTATTGTGTGGGCTACGATTTTCACGCATTAGTGGTGCGTGTCATGTGCGGAAGCCGCTTCCGCAAGCGGCGGCGGAACGGTCGCCGATTCCGGCATCGCCCCTGTGTTCGGCACGCGCTGGAAATACATCAGCACGTAATAAAACACGGGCGTGAAGAACACGCCGAAGACCGTTACGCCCAACATACCCGAGAAGACGGCCACGCCGAGCGCAATGCGCATCTCTGATCCGGCGCCGGTGGCCAGCACCAGCGGTACTACGCCCAGGATGAACGCTAACGACGTCATGATGATGGGCCGTAAGCGCATCACGCAGGCTTCGACCGTGGCGTTGCGCAGCGAGAGACCGTCTAGTTGACGTTGCCGAGCGAATTCGACGATTAAAATCGCGTTCTTACTGGCCATGGCGATCAACACGACCAAGCCGATTTGCGTAAAAATGTTGTTGTCCATCTTGGCGATGGTCAAACCGGCGACTGCGGCCAAGAGACACATCGGCACGATCAAAATGACCGAAAACGGCAGCGTCCAGCTTTCGTATTGCGCGGCCAGCACCATGTAGACGAACAGCACCGCCAGCGGGAAGACGAGTTTCGTCATCAAGTCGTTGGCGGCGATTTCTTCTTGTAACGAGAGCTCGGTCCACTCGAATGCGATGCCGTCGGGCAATTCTTGCTCGGCCAGTGCATCATCGCGCGAATCGCCTCGCCGCTGCTGAATCCGGGATTAGTCGAGCCCTGTAAATCGGCCGAGGTGTAAAGTTGATAGTGCGAAACGAACGAAGGACCGGTCACGTCGCGCACTTCCAGCACCGCATCCAGTGGGACCATCTTGCCTGCCGAGTTTCGGACCTTGAGCTTACCGATCGAGTCGCGTTTGTCTCGAAACCGTTGATCGGCCTGCATCGTGACCTGCCAGTTTCGGTCCAGCGTCGTGAAGTCGTTCACATAAGCCGAACCGAGATAACCTTGCAACGTCTGAAAGAGATCGGTCAACGAGACGCCCGCGCGTGCCGGACCTTGGTCCGGTCGATATCCAAGAACAACTGAGGCTCATTGGCGCGGAACGTCGTAAAAAGCGAGTACGGGTTCAAGCCCGGTATCGTACGGGCTTTATTCGCCAGATTGTCGACGGCGTTTTGCAGCGCGGTGTAGCCTAGGCCTTGTTGGTCTTCGATCTGCATCTTGAAGCCGCCGGCGTTGCCCACGCCGTCGACCGGCGGGGCGGGCAACGTCAGAATCATCGCGTCTTGAATCGCGAAGTATTGCCCGCCGAGTCGCTTCAATGCGGCGTCGGCACTGAGCTGCGGATTGCCGCGACGTTCCGAAAACGGCTTCAACGGCAAGAACATCGTGCCTGAGTTCGAGAGATCGTCCCGGTGATCAGGCTCAATCCGGGAATCGTGATCGTATGAGCGACCGCATCGTCCTTCAACGCGATTTCCGAAACCTTCCGCATCACCGCTTCGGTCCGCTCCAAACCGGTTCCGTCGGGCAGCGAGACGGAAACGATCAAGTACCCTTTGTCTTGTTGAGGAATGAAGCCGGTCGGAATGCGTTGAAAACCCATCCAAGTCATCACCAACAAACCCACGTACACGATCAACATGACCACGCTGATCCGCAGTAACCCGGCGACGATCCGTCCATAGGCGTTCGTGACGAAATCGAACACCTTGTTAAAGGCGGTGAAGAGATAACCCAGGACAAGGTTCACCGGATACTTGAGCAACAAACCCAACGGCACCGCGACGGCCATGATCCCGATCCGCAGACCCCAGATTTTCCAAGCGTCGCCGACTAACTTGCCGTGCTCGTCGATCCCCAATCCGACCAGCGGCGCGACTGCGCGTCCGAGTAATACTATGACCAACAGCCCCAAGAGTCCGCCGATGCCCCACCAGGGCAACGCTTCGCCGTGATGACCGTGTGCGCCAGCTTTACGGTTTTTGAAAATTTGCGCCGTGCGCGACGGCGTCATCGTCAGCGCGTTCATCGCCGAGATGCCGGTCGAGGCCGCGATAGTGAGGGCGAATTGTCGATAAAACTGACCGTTGATTCCCGCGATGAAAGCGGTCGGGATGAAGACCGAGAACAAAACCAACGTGATGGCGATGACCGGGCCGGTCACTTCGGCCATGGCTTTGAGCGTCGCCTCGCGCGCGTCGTAGCCTTTCGAGAGCCAGCGTTCGACGTTCTCGACGACCACGATCGCGTCGTCGACGACGATGCCGATGGCCAACACCAGGCCGAACAGCGTCAGATTATTCAGGCTGAATCCGAACAACGCCATAACGGCGAACGTGCCGATCAGCGAAACGGGGACATCGATCATCGGCAAGATCGTCGCGTGCCAATCCTGCAAAAACAGCAACACGACGATGAAGACCAGCACGAACGCTTCGATCAGCGTGTGGAACACACCCTCGACGGATTCTTCGACGAAGACCGTGGTGTCGTACACGATGTCATAGCCGACGCCGCGTGGAAATTTCTTCGCCTTCAATTCTTTCATCAAGGTTTTGATCTGCGCCGCGGTATCCAGCGCGTTCGTGCCGGGACGTTGAAAGATCGCCAGGCCCAACGATTCGTTGCCGTCCAAATAACTGCTCGTATCGTAGTTTTTCGCGCCGAGTTCGATTCGTGCGATGTCGCCGAGACGTACGATTTGGCGTTTATCGCCGATTTTGACGATGATTTCCGCAAATTCGTCGGCCGTCAGCAGTCGCCCTTGGGTGCTGATCGAGAGTTGGATGTCGTTCCCGACCGGAGCGGGTTGCTGGCCGATCCGTCCGGCGGCGACTTGCACGTTTTGTTCTTGCAGCGCGTGCATCACGTCGGTGACGTTCAAATTGCGCCGGCCAGCATTTCGGGATTCAACCAGATGCGCATGCTGTATTCCGCGCGCGGAACAGCGAGATATCGCCGACGCCCGGAAGCGCGCCAGCGCGTCTTTGACGTTCAGCGACGCATAGTTCGAGAGATAGAGATTGTCGCGATAGTTTTGGTCGTCGCGCGGACGTCCGAGACCATATTGACGACCAACAAAATGTTGGGCGATCGTTTTTTCACGAGCACGCCTTGGCGGCGAACTTCTTCGGGCAGTTTCGGCTCGGCGATCGCCACGCGGTTTTGAACGAGAACTTGCGCAGTGTCGAGATCGGTCCCCAACTTAAACGTCACGTCGATCGCCATCACGCCGTCGTTGCCGCAGCGGCTGGAGATGTACAGCATCTGCTCGACGCCGTTAATCTCTTGCTCGATCGGCGTGGCGACCGTTTTGGCCATCACGTCGGCGTTGTGCGCCGGATAAACGGCCGTGATTTGAATCGTCGGCGGAGCGACTTCGGGATATTGCGCGAATCGGTAGTTCGACGAGCGATACCAAGCCCAGAATGACGACGACCAACGAAAGAACGGTCGCGAAAACTGGCCGATCGACGAAAAATCGGGATAACATAAATCGGCTTTAAAGCGAGCGAAACAAGATGAGAAGCCAAACGCGACACGTCGCTCGGCGATTAGCGAAGTGCGGCCGAACGCGGCGCGGGAATGCCGTCCGGATCGGTCTTATCGGGCACGAAGGACGAAGCGTCCTCTTTGTACGGCATCGCTTCGATTTGCGGCGCCAGCCTTCGAGCCGATCCGCGCGGCATGGAATCCGTTCACCACGATCAGATCGTCCGCAGCTACCGATTTCGAAGATCGCGCAAGCGGCCGAACTTCGCGCCGAGTTCCACGTAGCGGCGTTCGATTTTGTTCTCTTTGTTCACCACCAACACGTAACGACGATCTTGGTCCGCCATGATCGCCGACTCGCTGACCAACCGCGCATCATACGGCGAGCCCATTTTAATTCGTACGCGGGCGAACATCCCGGGCACGATCGCCACGGCGTCGTTCTTCAAAACCGGGTTTTTCACTTCGGCACGAATCCGCATCGTGCCCGTCGGTGGCGTCCAATTCGTTATTGACGAACGTCACGTCGCCGCGAAACGGAAACTCGCTTTCGCTACCTAAACTGACGCGGACCGGCAACGTGTTCGTGCGGGCGGATTGCGTGCGGCCCTGTTCGATCAGATCGAGAATCTTTTTCACCGTTCGCTCGTCAATATCGTAGTAGACGTAGACCGGATCGTATTTGATGATCGTCGTCAGCAAACTGATTTCGGTGCGGATAAGGTTGCCCTTCTTGATCAGATCTTCGCTCAGCGTGCCGTCGATCGGCGCTTTGATCGTCGTCCACGTTAAATTCAATTTCGCCAAGTCATAGTCGGCCAGCGCGGCGTCGTGCAGCATTCTGGCTTCTTGATGGTCGTAAAAGATTTTGTCGTAGGCTTCTTTCGTGATCGATGTGTTTTGCAGGTTGGTCGCCCCGCGTTGCAGTTCCAACTGCAAGCGTTTTTGGTTCAGCTTCGGTGCGTAACGCTTCGGCTTCCGCGCGTTTGACGGCGGCTTCGTAAGGGCGGGGATCGATTTTGTAGTAGCATCACGCGGCTTTCACGAAGCGACCGGCCTGCACGTTGCTCCAGCAGTTCGCCATTCACGCGCAGCGAATTTCCACGAACTCCGATCCCTCGGTCCGACCCGTGAAATCGATGTACTCGGTAAGTTCTGCTAAGGATCGGTTTGGCCACCGCGACGACGGTTTCGGGGGCGTTTTGCGGCGCGGCGGGCGGAGGTTTACAACCGACGAACGCCACGACGGCACACCAGACGACCAGCGTCGAACGCAACGACATATTTTCACCACGGACGAGAGAACTCGAGAAGTCGTCCGTATATAGAGGCGTGCCGATCGGTATACGCAAGCGGTGATCCGCCAGCGACCTGCTTCACGCCGGCAAACACTCGCTCTAATTGCCCAATGTCCATCGCGAGCCGGTTGCTTCCGTGAGCGGTTGCCCGTAATCGCGCGGGCGACCATCTTCGATTTTCGGTTCGATGTCAGGTGCTGTTCGGATTCTATCGTGTTTCCCTATTAACCTTAGCAATACGTAAACGCAACGAAGCGCGGCAAACATA
>JASGKV010000025.1:0-9165 GCA_049840575.1 Pirellulales bacterium | reverse complement strand
AAGGTTAATAGGGAAACGCGATAGAATCCGAACAGCACCTAACGCCCACACGGTCGCGCCGCCGGAAACGACCGGCGGGTTGATGGAGTCGCGGAAGGTCGATCGGCGTTGGATCCGCGTGCGTCGGCCCACGATCGTCGTCGGCGGCGAGTTGACGATGGAGAACCTGGAAGTGACGGTCAACCGCGCGACCGGCATCAGCGAAGCGCCGGTGCAGTTGAAGAGCAACTGCGGCACGCTGGTGATCGACGACTTCGGCCGCCAGAAGATGAGTACCGATCAGTTGTTGAACCGCTGGATCGTGCCGCTCGAAAAACGCTACGATTTTTTGAACTTGGCCAGCGGTAAAAAGATCCAAGTCCCGTTCGACCAGCTCATCATCTTCAGCACGAACTTACAGCCGCACGACTTGGTCGACGAAGCGTTCCTACGCCGTATCCCGTACAAGATCGACGTGATCGATCCCAGCGAAGACGAGTTCCGCAGTTTGGTGAAGCTGTTGGCCGAAAAGATGGGTTTCGAATATCTCCCCGGCCCGGTCGATTATCTGATCCAGCAACACTACCTATCTTGCAAACGCCCGTTCCGGAACTGCCAACCGCGCGACTTGCTGCTGCAAATCCGCAATTATTGCCGGTATATGAACAAGCCCCCTTCGCTGTCGAACGAAAACTTCGACATCGCGGTGCAGAATTATTTCGCGGTGATGTAAAACGAGTTTTCGGTTTCCAGGATTCGGTTACGGGCGTGTGAGAAGCCGGTCTTAAAGCGGCTCACATACTTAGCGCTCGACGTGGATTGATCGACGTCAGTCGCGCGATCGTCGCGTCGTCGAAGCCCAGCGACTTGCGTAAATGCGCTTCGGCATCCAACAGGCTTTGTGCCGAGCCGACCAGATGACCACCGTCGGGCGAGCGGGCGACGCGGTCGGGGCCGATCTCCAATTCCCAGCGTCCCAGCGTGTAACGGCCCGAGCCTAAGCCCGCCGGAGCGATGGCGTCGCTCACTACGATCGCGCGGTCAAGACCAACCGTTTTCAAGTAATTGCTCAGCGCGAAAAACGGGATGTGGCGCCGTCGGCGATGAACGTGATGAACAGTTGCTCGGAGAGACTCAGGCGCGTTGTACGATGTTGTCGTGACGTGGCAAGTTGCCCGGGCAGCCGTTCCCCAGATGCGTGAAGAGCCGCAAGCCCACGTCGATCGCGCCGTGCAATTGATCCAGCGAAGCGTCGGTATGTCCGGCGGCGACGGCGATCCCCTGGTTCGCCAGCATCCGTGTGACGGCGAACCGTGCGTCGCACTCCGGCGCCAGCGTCACGTAACGGACCATACCGCCGGCGGCGTCCAACAATCGTGTCATCGCAGCGACGTCGGCGGGGCGGACCGCGTCGCGAGGATGTGCGCCGCGAAAGCCGTCCGCCGGGTTGATGAACGGGCCTTCGATGTGCAGCCCCACGATCATCCGTCGGGCGGCTTCGTCTTGTTCCCGCAACGCGACCAGCCGGGCGATTCGCCGACACATCACGGCGAGGTCTTCGGTGATGATCGTCGCCAGGATGCCGCCGACGCCGTCGCGCGTGAGTGCGGCGATCGCGGTTCGCAGATCGTCCGCGTGCAGATCGTCTTGATTGAAGTCGATCCCGCCATACCCATTCACCTGCAAGTCCAACGAACTCGGGTTCTTCGAGCGGTCCGTCTCAGTATTGGTTTCGGGCATCCCGGCGAACCCATATGGTTGATAATGCGTCCACGTTCCCGTCGTTCGGCGTGCGTTGCGGGGCTTGCCGATGTCTTCCGTTCGGGGTATTTTAAGTGATTCGAGGGGCATACGAAATCGCCGTCTCCGCGGTGTCGTTTCGCATGCGCATGTCGATGGCGACGTAGCTCAGTTGGTTAGAGCACCGGCTTCATAAGCCGGGTGTCGCCGGTTCAAGTCCGGCCGTCGCTACTTCTCTTAACTCGTTGAAGAATCACGACTTCGTGATCCTTGCCGACATTCAAGTGCGGGCTACAACCGTGACAATCCAGCCATGGCTGGATTTCGCCACGGCGGTCCCGCATGATGACTCGCCGAATCCCCCCGCCGACGCTTCGCAGTCCCCGCCTCGCCGACCCATCAGGCCACCGGTACGACCACTTTGGATACCCAAACTGCGCCGTAATCAGCCTAGCTGCACGGCAGTCCGGTTTCTACGGAGTGCGAAGCACGGTGCATAATGGACGTTGCCGACTGGTTACGCCTCAATCTTGGTAATGTCCGCTTGGAGTCGTCCGACTTCTCAACGCGTCATCATCTTCAACCGACAGCGAACGCCGTCGTGACTTTTTCACGCCATCTTCCGAACCCTTTGCTGCTCGTCGCGGCCATGATCTGGCTGACCTGCGGGGGCTCGGCCGCCGCGTTGGCGGCGGAAGACGAGGCGGTCTCGCCGGAGCAGCGGGCTGCCGTGATGAAAACGTTTAAAGACGACGTCACGCCGTTCCTCAAGAACTATTGCATGGTGTGCCACGGCGATAAGAAGTCGAAGGAAGGCGACGTCTCGTTCAACGGAGTCTTTGGGCGGCCGGGGGCGGGGGAATTTCGCAAAGTCTGGCAATTAGCGGCGGTCAACGTGCGCGAGCATGCCATGCCGCCGGAGGACGCCAAAAAGCAGCCGACGGACGAGGAACGCAAAAAGTTTCTCGACTGGATTCCCCAAGTCAGGTATCTCAATCCGAAAGATCCCGGCGCATTCGTCATCCGTCGCCTGAACAAGGTGGAATACGGCAACACGTTGCGGGATTTGCTGGGCGTCGATCCGGCGGTCGCCAAGGATCTGCCTGACGAAGTGCCGGGCGAGGGGTATCTGAACAACCTCTCGCCCGCGCAAACGGAACAGTATCTCGTGATCGCGAATCAGGCATTGAACATTGCCCTGGGGCCGCAGGATGAGCCGGTTACGGACAAGCAGAAACAGCTCTTTGGCGAGACGCCTGCGGCCGGCGGCAATTTGCGCGACGCGGCGAAAGTCGTGGCCGGTTCGTTTGCTCGGCAGGCGTATCGTCGGCCGGCAACAACTGAAGAACTGGACGTGTTGTTGCAGGTGTTCGATTTGGGTCGCGAGAACAAGCTCGACTATCCGTCGTCGTTACGTCTGATGGTGAAAGCGGCACTCGTTTCGCCACAGTTTCTGTTCATCACGCCGGCGAATGAACCGCCGACCAAGCAGTCCATCGTTCCGCTCGATGATTATCAGCTCGCATCGCGGTTGTCGTATTTCCTGTGGTCCACGATGCCGGATGCCGAGCTCTCGGCCCTCGCCGATCGCGGCAAGCTGAACGATCCGGCCATCCTACGAGCCCAAGCGAAACGGCTGCTTCTTGATCCACGCTCCCAGGCCCTATTCGAGGGTTTCGGGCGCAATGGCTCGGAGTTAGCGGGCTCAAAGAAAAGCAGTTTGATGCCAAAAAATTTCCCGAGATGACGCCCGCGCTGCGGACGGCGATGTATGACGAAGTTCGGCTCTTCTTCGACAGCATCGTGCAAGAGAACCGCGACGTCCTGGATTTCATCAACGGCGATCATGCATTCGTCAACGAAGACCTCGCCAAGCTCTACGGTCTTCAAGAGAAGATTTCCGGATCGCGAATGCGCCGCATCACAATGACCGACGCCAATCGCGGCGGGATCCTGGGCATGCCCGCCACGCTGGCGATGACGTCGTTCCCGGAACGAACCAGCGCCGTAAAGCGGGGGGCGTGGGTGCTGGAGCAAATCTTGGGCGAGCACATTCCGCCCCCGCCCCCGAACGTACCGACCCTGGAAAAGCAGGATCAGAAAAAGGTCGCGAACCTAACGCTGCGTCAGCGGACGGAACTGCATCGCACGAACGCCGTTTGCGCCAATTGCCATAAGACCATGGACCCGATCGGCTTCGGACTGGAAAACTTTGACGCCATCGGTCGCTGGCGCGATAATGACGAGACCGGCCGGGCGATCGATGCCGGCGGCGAGTTGCCCGGAGGCAAGAAGTTTAACGGCCCCAAGGAATTGAAAGCGATCGTCGCCGAACGCAAAGAGGACCTTGTTCGCAACCTGACCGAGAAAATGCTGGCGTATGCCCTCTGCCGCCAACTGGAAGGGTACGATCAAACCGCGGTCGATCGGATGTTGGAGAACATCCACAAAGACGACGACCGGATGCAAACCTTGATTATCGAAGTCGTGACGAGTTATCCGTTCACCCACCGTCGCATCAAATAAGCCGGCTTCTCAATGACCAAGAACATCCTGCTCGATCGCCGGACCTGCCTCAAGGGGATCGGGGCGTCGCTCGCTCTGCCGTTCTTGAACTCCGTCGGTTGGGCGGAAAACGTCAAGGACAAAGCCAACAAACCGCCGGTGCGTTTGGGGTTCATGTACATGCCTCACGGCGTGATCATGGAGGAATTCTGGCCGACCAGCCCGGAAAAATTCCTCAGCGATCCGCCACCGGCCCTTGAATCGTTGCGGCCCGTGTTGAATCAATGCCTGCTGGTCAAAGGCGTCTCCGGCGTACCGACCAAGCCCTTCAACGGCGCCCCGCACGCGTTGGAACTTTCGACGTGGTTGACGGCCGCTCTTCCGAACGCCGACAAACGCAGCAAGATCGACATCGCCATCTCGGCGGATCAGAATCGCCGCCAACTACGTCGGCGGCTTCACGTCGTTGCCGTCGCTGGAATTGGCGACGATGCCGCAAACGCACAAGGAAAACCAAGAAGGTCTGAACGAAGGGTATTACTCGCATTGCAGCTACCGTTCGCCGACGCAGGCGATGCCCGCCGAGATCAATCCGCGCAATGTGCTGAATCGCCTCTTCGGCAAAGCCGACAAGGCCGGCGCCGCGTTGACACCCGATCCGCTCGACCGCGGCATGCTCGATCTGGTCATCGGCGGCGCCCGCGATCTGCGCAAGAAACTTCCGCAAGAGGACCAACACAAGCTCGACGAATACTTGGATAGCGTGCGCACCGTCGAACGCCGCATCACGGCGATCGAGAAACGCCAGAAAGACGCCGCTCTCGAAAAAGCCGGCGTCGCCACGAGCAATCGCAGCGTCTCCGACTCGCTCCCGATCGAGATCAAAATTCCCGTCGGCGACAAACGCAGCGAGTATATGCAGGTGATGTGCGATCTCAACGTGCTCGCATTCCAAACCGACATCACGCGCGTCAGCACCTACATCGGATCGACGCCGAACGGCGTAACATATCCCGAACTCGGTCTCGGCACGCACCACTCCTACACCCACCACATGAACAAAGCCGAGACGATGGCCAAAGTCTCGGCCATCACCAACTTCAACATCTCGCAGTTCGCCTACATGGTGAACAAGATGGCCCAACTCAAAGAAGGCGACGGCACGCTGCTCGACAATTGCATCATGATGTGGGGTTCGGGTCTGGAAGACGGCAACAACCATACTCGCGAAAACCTGCCGTTCGTCATCGCCGGCAGCGGCGGCGGCTCACTCAAGACCGGACGCTTTTTGACCACTAAGGCCAATCAAGGCGACCTACTCACGACGCTGCTCGCCTGCATGGGCGTCCCGCTCGACCGCCCCATCGGGATCGCGACCAAGCAAATCCAAGAAATGATGAATGGATAAATGAGATTGCTCTACGAGAGCATGGTTTTCAGGCCGTTTTCGTGATGTAGGCTTTGATTCACAAGCCGCCGGTTCATGTTCGGCCGTCGCTGTTTTTTGCTTGCGGATTCGTCTCGGACGGGTCCGTTTCTTGATTGCCGCTCTCCGCACAACGCGGTTTCACGCGATTCCGCTTGGGAATTCACTCTCGTACGCAATTGCTGTTGTGCGTCCGCGACCCGGACGATAAAGATTACGCGGCGTTCATTCGCCCCGCGGTTCTGCTCGCATGATGCCGGCATGTCGCGGACCTCTCTTTTCGGAACACACGCCATGTCGCTCAAGGATTGGGCCGTTCGCGGGTTGCTCGCGTTGCTGTTGGTTCCGGCCGTCGCCGAAACGGCGTCCGCCCAATACGTCTATCAACCCTCGCCCAGCTATTACCGCAACGACACGCTGCAAGGCTCGCTCCTCGGCGGCGGCGTCGGCGCGTTGGCCGGAGCGGCGATCGGCGGCAAGAACCAACGCGGGCAGGGCGCATTGATCGGAGGCGGCGTCGGTCTGTTGGCCGGAGCCTTGGCCGGGAAAGCGGCCGATAACGCCGACGAACGGGCCGCCGTGGCGGGCTCGGCGGCGGTGAATCAAGCCAACGCGCAGAACGCGGCCTACGCCGCGCAAGTTAACGCGCAAGCCGCGGCCCAAGCGGTCACCAATCAAGACTTGGTCGAAATGACCCGCGCCGGTCTCTCCGACGAACTGATCATCAGCACGATCCGCAGTCGCGGCGCCCGCTTCGACACCAGCCCGTCGAGCTTGATCTATCTCAAACAGAACGGCGTGAACGATCGCGTGGTGATCGCCGCCCAATCGGCCGGCGGACCGGCCGTGGCCGCGGTCCCGGTCGCTCCCGCGCCGATCGCCACGTATCCGGTCGCGCCCGTCGCTCCGGTCTACGTCGCCCCTGCGCCGGTTTATTATCAACCGGCTCCGGTGATTCGCGTCTACTCGGGCGGCTACGGTCCGTACTACCATCACCACCATCATCATGGCTGGTAAGCCTAGTGGATGAGTTGAAAAACAACGACACGAGCGACCCCAACGGTCGCTCGTGTTTTTTTGTCACGGGCCGAGAGAACGAGTCGTCGCTCCCGAAAACTTGCCGCGACTTCGCACGATTCAGGGCGAATTCTGGACCCTGCCGAGCGGTGTCGAAATGTGGTAAAACGGCCTTTCTTGCCGGCAGGACCGGCCGCCGTTTTTACCCGTTTCCGGAGCCCGCCCGACGTGATGATTCTCGACACCGTGGCGATCGTCGGCGTCGGCCTGTTGGGCGGCTCGGTCGGCGCGGCGTTGCGCGAGCGACGTCTGGCCAAAACGCTGATCGGGATCGGCCGCTCGGCGGAAACGCTGGCCGAAGCGAAAACGCTGGGCATCGTCGACCACACGACCGACGATCTGGAATCAGGCGTGCGCACGGCGAATTTGGTCGTGGTCGCCACGCCGGTCGATACGATCGCCGATTTGGTGGAACGGATCAAAGCCGCCACGTCGGCCGGCACGTTGATCACCGATTGCGGCAGCACCAAAGCCTCGATCGTGAAACGCTGTACGGCGAAAAACAACTCCGGCCCGCGTTTCGTCGGCAGCCATCCGTTGGCCGGCGGCGAGAAAACCGGTCCCGGCCGCCCGGGCCGATTTGTTCGACGGTCGCACCGTGGTCGTCACGCCCGGCAAAGGCCAAACGCGCGACGACGAAGCGGTCCAAGCGATCGCCGAACTCTGGGCGGCGTTGGGTGCGAACGTCTTTTTTATGACGCCGGCCGAACACGACAAGATCGTCGCCGGCACCAGCCATTTGCCGCACGTCGCGGCCGCCGCGCATTGCGCGGCTGTATGATCCGGCCGATCGGCCGTTGATCGGCACCGGTTGGCGCGGCACGACGCGCGTCGCCGCCGGCGACGCCGAGATGTGGACCGCCATCGCGGTTCGATAACCGCAAATTTTTGCTCGGCGCAGTTGAAGAACTACGCACGTTCGTTGACGACGTTCGTCGACGCATTGGAACGGGAAGACGCCCGGCGAATCACGAAGTATTTCGCCGAGGCCAAGGAGCGTCGCGATGCTGTGGAAAGTTGAAATCCGTCCGAGCGAAACCGAACCGAATCGCGCAGGGCGCGCGTTGGCGCACGAGGCGGCCGATTTGGGGATTGTCTACGGGCATTCGCGTCGACGCCGCGCACGGCTATCTGATCCAGGGCAATCTGTCGCGCGACGACGTCGAGCGAATCGCGTCGCGCAACTGCTCGCCGACCCGATAGTCGAACGTTATCGCATCGCCCCGCCGACCGACGCCCTCTGGAACGCTCCGTCCGGCCGCCGATCTCAAAAACGTCGTCCACGTGCTGCCTAAGCCGGGCGTGATGGATCCCGTTGCGCAGAGCGCGATCTCGGCGATCACCGATTTCGGCCTCAAGGCCGACGCCGTGCGGACGCTTCACAAATACTGGATTTCCGCCGTCGACGCGGGCACCTGAAAAAGCTGCGCGAGCAAGCTGCTTGGCAAACGACGCGATTGAGCAAGTCGATCGTCGGCCCGCTGACGTTTACGATCAGTTGGAAGTCGGCGCGCAAGTACGAGTTTCAACTCCGACACACGCCGATCCGCGACGCTCGACGACGCGGCCCTGATGAGCCTCAGCAAGCGATGGGCAGCTCTATCTGCAACTCGTCGAGATGCAGACGATTCAACAGATACTTCCGCGAACTGGGCCGTGATCCGACCGACGTCGAACTCGAAACCGTCGCCCAAACGTGGAGCGAACACTGCAGCCACAAAACGCTCGCCGGCCGAGTTCGTTATCGCGACGAGAAGGCGAGCGTTCGTTTCGAGAACATGCTCAAGGAGACGATCTTCGCCGCGACGCGAATTGCGAAAGCAGTGGGGCGACAGACGATTGGTGCGTGAGCGTATTCAAAGACAATGCCGGCATCGTCCGCTTCGATGACGAGTACAACGTCGGCGTTCAAAGTCGAAACGCACAATCACCCTTCGGCCATCGAACCCTACGGCGGCGCGAACACCGGCCTCGGCGGCGTCATTCGCGATCACGCTCGGCACCGGCTCGGCGCCAAGCCGATCTGCAACACCGACGTCTTCTGCTTCGCTCCGCCCGACTACCCGTGCCGACGACGTTACCGCCCGGCGTGCTGCATCCGACGCCGCGTGATGCACGGCGTCGTCGACGGCGTGCACGACTACGGCAACCGGATGGGCATTCCCACGGTCAACGGCGCGATCTGCTTCGACGAACGCTATCTAGGCAACCCGCTGGTCTACTGCGGCAACGTCGGGCTGATTCCGCACGACAAGTCGTTCAAGGAAACGCAAGCCGGGCGACTACATCGTCGCGCGTCGGCGGGCGGACCGGCCGCGACGGCATTCACGGCGCGACGTTCAGCTCGCCGAACTGACGACCGAAAGCGAATCGCTCTCGGGCGGCGCCGTGCCAGCTTAGGTGCTGTTCGGATTCTATCGTGTTTCCCTATTAACCTT
>JASGKV010000024.1:0-345458 GCA_049840575.1 Pirellulales bacterium | reverse complement strand
AAGGTTAATAGGGAAACACGATAGAATCCGAACAGCGCCTCGCGCACACGGTCGATGTGTTGTTGAAGCCGTGCGTGGCGTACAGCATGCCGTCGGCGCCGCGACGGAAGCTGGCCAAGTTGCCGTGGGTATCCTTTTCCCAGCCCAAGGGGCCGAACAAGATTTCGCGGGAGTCGGCTTTGTCGTCGCCGTCCGTGTCCTCCATCAACCAGATGTTCGGGATGCTTCCAGACGACGCATTTGGTAGTGACCTTACCGTCCTTGTTCTTTGAACGAAACCGGATAGAGCCCGATCGGAATGTTGAGGCCGTCGGCGAAGATCGTAACTTTCTTCGCCCGTCCGTTCTCGTCGAAGTCGCTCAGGATGCGGACCGAATCGCGCGACGGCTCGCCTGGCTTGGCGGGAAAGGGGTACTCCGCCCGCGACTCGGTAAACCAGAGTCGGCCGCGCGTGTCCCACGCCAGGTTCATCGGCTTGCGCAACTCGGGCTCGGCGGCGACCAGTTGCAGTTCGAAGCCCGGCGGCGGCAGAAACGCGGCCAGTTCCTCGGCGGGCGTTAGCGGGTCGGTCGTGCGAACCAAATCGGCGAACGGATCGGCCGCGGCGACACGCAGGCGGCAAAGAGACAGAGCAGTTCGCGGCGGCGCGGACCTTCGGCCGGCAAATCGTCGGCATCGTGAACCCCCCCTGAGAGATGCGTTTCCTCCCGTGGGAAACGTTGAGAACTAAGATACCCGTCCGACGTAGTCGGAGCGAGCGAAAAGTGGTGGGGTAGGTGATCTGTAACGATGTTCGTGGCGTGTAACTCTACTAGTCGTAGTGCGCAATGAACGGCCGGCCCGCGAGTACCACTCGTCACTTTCCTTTTCAATCCCCAGTTCCTAACCGCCTGCCACTTGCTTCGCGTCCTTCGCCATGTCGGCGGGGCGCCAGAGATACCAGGCCGCGACCGAGCGGTAGGGCCGCCAGCGTTCGCCGATCTCCAGCAATGCGCGGGTTTCAGCATCTCGTCGTGACCTTGCAAAATGCGATAACCGTTCCGCACGCCGAAGTCGTCGACCGGAAAGACGTCCGTTCGACCGAGTTGAAAGATCAACAACATCTCGACCGTCCAGCGGCCGATTCCGCGCACGGTCACCAATCGTTCGACAATGTCGTCGTCGGCCATGGTCTTGAGTTTCCGCGCGCTAGGGACCGTCCCGTCGAGCGTTTTGGCCGCCAAGTTGCGCAACGCGGCGATTTTGCCGTACGAAAATCCGCAGCGTCGGATCACTTCGGGATCGAGCGCCAGCACGGTCTCGGGCGAAGGGAATCGTTCATGCGGCGAGAGATCGCGGAAGCGGTTCAAGATCGTCCGCGCCGCCGTGCCGTTAAGCTGCTGGTTGGCGATCGCCCTGGCCAACGACTCGAAGGGTGACCGCTTGGTCACTACCGGCAAGACCAGCGGTCCGGCTCGTTTGATGATGGGTGCAGGTCCGGATCGCGGCGGCGGACATGCGGCGGTCGCTCGGTCGCGGTGCTCGGCATCGTGCAAAGAATCGAACATCAGAAAGAACGGCGAGAACGATGGACGGAAATAGTGAATTCGTGTGATCCGATTGTAGGGATCTTGCGGAAGATTTTCTAAGCTAGAGTTGTCCGTCGTATTTCCATGCCCCTCTTGTTGATCTCTATGACCGCACCCGCGATCACCGCGCCGAACTGGTATCGCCGCTGGGCGGGCGAGGATTCGGCGTGGGCCGGCGGGCGGGGAATGTTCGCGTTCCGTTGCTGGGCGGTCGTGTGGCATACGGTCACGCTTTGTCTGTTGCGACGGCTGTGCGACGTGCGATCGACGCCGCCGATGCTGCCGACGTTCGACCGCGCTACCGCAGTTCGACGTGTTTTGGCCGCTGCTGGTCACGTTGTGGTTGATCCCGTTCGTCGCGCGGACGGGGCTTATTCTGCATACGGTCGTTTTTTTGTATGCGCTGGCCGCCGACGAATTGCGCATGCAGCCCGAGTTGATGTCCCCGGTGATTTTGCTGTGGGGAACGTTATTCGGGACGACGACGCGGGATGTTGCGCGGTTGCATCTCGGAGCCACGTGGTTTTACGCCGGCTTCCATAAATTGATCGCACCGCGCTATCGGTCGCAACTCGGACCCTACATCATGAACGGATTGTGGGAACTGGGAGCGAGCGAGAACGTCGCCTGGTCGTTGTCCGTGTTATTGGCGATCGCCGAAATGGCGATCGCCGTGGCGATCTTGGTGCCGCGCACGCGCAAACTCGCGCGCTCGGCACGCTCGTCATGCACGCGATCATCGTCATCGGCGTCACCAAGTCGCCGACCGTCGTGCGGTTGTTGTTCGAAGGGAATGCGGACGAAGCCCGGGCGATGCTGGAGCGCGGCGAATTGATCAACGGTCCGATTTGGGCATGGAATCTGATTCTGCTGCCTGCTGGCATGGCGTTCTTTTGGAACTGGACGGAAACTCCGCGCGCGGCATGGAAGCGATCGTCGAACGTCATGCGCGTCGTGGTCGCCGTCTTTCTGCTTTCACCGCTGACGTACTATTTCGGGTGGCTTCATCCCTATCTGGCCAATTGCTTGTTCTCGGGCAACACGATCAAAGCCAACGCGCGGACCGCGTCGGATCGCGTCAAGGATCTCTGTGACGGGACCGATACGTTCGCCGGCTATCGCGATTTAGGAGAGTTCGTACACCGCGAACTGCGCATTCCGATGCCCGCCGCCGAACGTGCGTATGTCCGGTATTTCGACAAGACGGCGAGCCGCGGCGACGAGTTGATCTTGGATTATCCCGCCACGATGGCATGGTTCACCGGCGTCTCGAAAAAGAACATCGAGTTCGGCGGCGGCGTCTGGATCAACGACCAACGCCAAGGCCCGTGGACCTTCTACGACGACGACGGTAACATCACCGAACAGGGCGAGTTTCTAGATAACGAACTGCACGGCCTTTGGACGTTTTACGATAATGACGGCACAGGCCGGACGTTGCGCTTCGAGAAGGGCAAGCTGAAGCAGTGATTTGCGATGTCGGGAGTGTAACTCGCGCACAAAACAGTGTGAAATACTTCCTCGACGGATCTGGGCTTTTGTCTCTTTACGCTTCGTAACCCAAGTTCGGCGATAGCCAGCGTTCGACGTCGGCCAGAGGCATGTTCTTACGCTCGGCGTAAGAGACCGCTTGGTCGCGGAGAATCCGGTCCACGGCGAAGTATTTCGCGTGCGGATGACCGAAATACAATCCGCTGACGCTGGCCGTCGGCCACATGGCGAAGCTCTCCGTCAACGTGATGCCCGCGTTGCGAGCGCCGCCGACCAGGTCGAACAGCGTCGCTTTCTCCGTATGATCCGGGCAGGCCGGATAGCCGGGGGCGGGGCGAATGCCGCGATACTTTTCCTCGATCAAGTCGGCGTTGGTCAGGTTCTCGTCCCGGCCGAAGCCCCAATCACGCCGCGCTTGCGCGTGCAAAAATTCGGCGAACGCTTCGGCCAAGCGATCGGCCAGGGCTTTGGTCATGATCGAGTTGTAGTCGTCGTGATCGGCGTCGAACTTCCGCGCCAACTCGTCGCAACCGTGGCCGGTCGTCACGGCGAACGCGCCGAGATAGTCGACTCGGCCCGAGTCGCGCGGGGCGATGAAATCGGCCAACGAATAATGAGTCGGCGGCGCCTTTACGTTCCCATTGTTGACGCAGAAAATGAAATCGCTTGAGCGGCTTCTTCAAATCGACGTCTTCGAACAGTTGAACGTCGTCCCCTTCGCTGACGGCCGGCCAAAAGCCGTAGACCGCTTTGGCTTGCAGGAGATCCTCGCCCACGATGCGTTCCAACAGCGCGCGGGCGTCGTCATATAACTTTCGTGCTTCGGCGCCGACGATTTTGTTGTCGAAGATCGTCGGGAATTTCCCTTTCAATTCCCAGGTCGAAAAGAACGGCGACCAATCGATGTAATCGACTAACGCCGACAGCGATTGTTTTTCGATGACCCGCAACCCGGTGAACGCCGGGACGGCGATTTCTTGGTTGGCCCAATCGCTTTTGAAACGTCGGGTGACGGCCGTCTCGTAAGAGACGAGGTTTTCCGAACTACGTTTGTTGTAACCGGCGACCAATTGTTCCTGGGCGTGTCGGTTTTTCTTGTCGTATTCCTCGCGCAGCGTCGGATTGAGCAGCGATTCGACCACAACGGCCGAACGGCTGGCGTCCAACACGTGAACGGTGCTGCCGTCGAACTGCGGCGCGATTTTCACCGCGGTGTGCTTGGCGCTGGTCGTTGCGCCGCCGATCAACAGCGGGACGTTGACCCCGGTCCGCTTCATTTCGCGCGCGACATGGACCATTTCATCGAGACTCGGCGTGATCAGTCCGCTGAGTCCGATGATGTGCGCACCTTCGTTTTTGGCCGCGTCCAGGATTTTTTCGCACGGGACCATTACGCCCAGGTCGACGACCTCGTAGTTGTTGCAGGCCAAGACGACGCCGACGATGTTCTTGCCGATGTCGTGGACGTCGCCCTTCACTGTGGCCAGCAGCACCTTGCCGCGCGATTGGCCGGTCGTCCCGGATTTTTTCTTTTCCTCCTCCATGAAAGGCAGGAGATACGCCACGGCCTTTTTCATGACGCGAGCCGATTTGACGACCTGCGGCAGGAACATCTTCCCCTCGCCGAACAGATCGCCGACGACGCTCATCCCGGCCATCAACGGGCCTTCGATGATCGACAGACAGCTCGGATACTTTTGCCGAGCCTCTTCGGCGTCTTGTTCGACGTAATCGACGATGCCTTTGACCAATGCATGCGACAGTCGCGCTTCGAGCGGATCGTCGCGCCAACTTGCGATCACGACCTCGGCGACCTTGCCGCGTGATTTGATTTCTTCGGCCATTTCGACCAGGCGCTCGGTCGCGTCCGGACGTCGATCGAAGAGAACGTCTTCGACACGCAGCAGCAATTCGGGTTCGATTTCCGCATAGAGACCCAACTGACCGGCGTTGACGATCCCCATGTCCATGCCGGCCTTCACGGCGTGGTAGAGGAACGCGCTGTGCATCGCCTCGCGAACCGGTTCGTTGCCGCGAAATGAGAACGAAATGTTGCTGACGCCGCCGCTGATTTTGCAGCCTGGGCAACGTTCTTTGATGATCCGGGTCGCTTCGATGAAGTTGATCGCGTATTTGTTGTGTTCTTCGATGCCCGTGGCGACGGTCAGGATGTTGGGGTCGAAGATGATGTCGGTCCCGGCGAAACCGACTTGTTCGGTTAGGATTTTGTAGGCCCGCTCGCAGATGCGAACTTTATCTTCGATCGTCACGGCTTGGCCGTCTTCGTCGAAGGCCATGACCACGACCGCTGCGCCGTAGCGGCGCACTTTGCGGGCTTGTTCGAGAAATTCTTTCTCGCCTCCCTTAAGGCTGATCGAGTTGACGATGCCTTTCCCTTGCAGGCATTTCAAGCCGGCTTCGATCACCGTCCACTTCGAGCTGTCGACCATGATCGGCACGCGCGAGACTTCGGGTTCGGCGGCGATCAAGTTCAGAAACTTGGTCATCGCCGCTTCGCCGTCGAGCATCCCTTCGTCCATGTTGATGTCGATCACGTTCGCGCCGTTCTCGACCTGCTCGCGCGCCACGGCCACGCCTTGTTCGAAATCGCCGTTGAGGATCAGCTTGGCGAATTTCTTGCTGCCGGTGACGTTGGTCCGCTCGCCGACCATCAGGAAATTGCTCTCGGGCCGAATCGACAACGGTTCGAGACCGCTCAGTCGCAGCAGCGGTTCCGGCACGCTGGGGACGCGCGGTTTGTGTTGCGCCACCGCCTTGGCGATCGCCGCGATGTGCGGCGGAGTCGTGCCGCAGCAGCCGCCGACGATGTTCAACCAACCGTTGGCCGCGAATTCGCCCAGGGTTTCCGCCATCATCTCGGGCGTTTCGTCGAACCCGCCGAACGCGTTCGGCAAGCCGGCGTTCGGGTAGCAACTGATGTAGCGTGTCGAGACGCGCGACAGTTCTTCCAAATACGGTCGCAACGTGGACGGACCCAGGCGCAGTTGATCCCCGCGCGTAAGCAGGTTGTTGTGCCCGATCGAGTTCCAGACCGCTTCGACCGTCTGCGCGGACAACGTCCGGCCGCCGTCGAATATGGTGAACGACGCCATCACCGGCAGTCGAACGCCTTTGTTTTGAAATGCCTTTTCGATCCCCATCAAACAAGCTTTCAGCACCAACGTGTCGAAGGCGGTCTCGGGCAGGATCAAATCGACGCCGGCCTCGATCATCACTTCGACTTGTTCGACGTAATTGTCGACCATTTGATCGAACGTCACGTCGCGGCGGCTGGGGTCGTTGACGTCGCCTGCGATGGAGAGTTGTTTATTCGTCGGGCCGATCGAACCCGCCACGAAGCGCGGTTTCTTAGGGTTTTTCCGCGTGTACTCGTCGGCGGCGTCGCGGGCCAGTTTGATGGCGGCGATGTTCAATTCACGGACGATCGGCTGTAGTTCGAATTCCGCCAAACCGAGTTGGGTGGCGCCGAACGTGTTGGATTCGATGATGTCCGCGCCGGCTTCTAGGTACTGCGCGTGGATGTCGCGAATCCCCGCCGGTTGGGTGATCGCCAGAATATCAATCAGATTCTTCAGGTCTTTCTTCGGATTCGGAAACTGCGCCGCCGCGATAATCGGCTTCTTCGAATCCCAAACGGTGGACCATGGTTCCCATCGCGCCGTCGAGGATGAGAATCCGTTCTTGCAGCAACTCTTCGAAAATCGATGGAGTTTTCTCGGCGGCGAATGTCGGCATAACGGCAAATTGCGAAGCGTAGGCGAAAAAGGTGTTCTGCGAAAACGACGTTCGCCGGCATGCCGGCGAGATTCGTTGGAATTATCGCAGGCATGATCGGAATCGACAATCGGACTTCTTTGCGCAATCAATACAGTATGCCGGCATGGCGCAAGCCGTCCGCCGAATCGACCTGATCGTTAAAGTTTCACTCTTCCTCAAGATCCGCCCGATCGTTACCGATAATACCGATCGCGGGCGTGCTCTTTCGCGAAAGCGAGGGTGCGCCGTTACGGAGAACGAGCTTCACGACGGCGAGTCCGGGATATGGCGATGCGACCTTTGATTCGACCGAAGCTGCGCATCGTAAGACGTGCGTCTCCGATCGACAACGCGCCCAGCGAACCGACGCCGCGAGTTTTGATGCGCGTACCCGAAATCATCGATCGGCCCGCCGTTCCTGCGCGAGCTCTCGCGCAACGCTCGGAGTCGAGCTTGACGGTCGTCGAGACCGCGCCGATCGCCGAAGAAACACTCATCATTCCCGCGCACAAGTTCTCGGCAGCCGCCGTTGCCGTCGAGCAGGCCGCCGTGCGAAACACCGTTTCCAACCAGCCTTATGGGCCGCCGAGCCCCGAGGTCGTGGTGGGGAACACCGTAACGTTAACGACGGAAAAAACGCCGGCACGGTTCGCGCAAGTCGCCGAAATGTTGCGTTCACGCAAGCTGCAAGCCGCAGCCGTGCTACTGGTCGCGTTGACGATCGGCGGCGTCGTTTGGAAAACGCGCAAAGCCAAATCCGTCGCAAAGCCCGCGGCGACCCCGGTCGTTCCGGCCGTGGCGAAAACGCCTGGAACGAATCCTCCCGCCGCCCCGGTGCCCGCTCCGCAATCGGTCAGCGTCGCCGCGAAACCGGCCGCATCGAAATCGGTCGCTCCATCATCGCTTGCGCCCCCGCCGCGTCCGATCGCGCCGAATCCCGGTCCGGCATTGATGCCGAACGCCCCTTCGGCGAATCCCGCAACCTCGAATTCGACACCTGCCAACGCCGCGCCGAATCAACCGCTCTGGCGTGGCGAGCAACCCGGCTTTACACTTCCGCGCACCGCCGCCGGTCCGCGACCTGGCGACAACGCCGCGTTGCCGATCGTGACCGATGCGACGCGTGAGCCGTTGCCGTCGATGCCGATGGCGTTTCCGAATCCGTATGTCGTTTCGAATCCGCAAACGAGTCCGAATCCGAACGCCGCGATCGCCGGACGGAATTACGAGATTCCACGCATGACGGCGTTGCCGCGACCGGATCAAACGACGCCGACGTTTCCGTCGAACGACGGCGCCCGTTTCGAAGGCATGATTCAACCGTTGCCCGCCACGCAATACCGGTGATTCGATGAGTCGATTGGATCAAGCTTTTATCCGCGCGTTTCACGAATCGGCCGACGCTGCCGGCGCACGCACGATCGAACAGACGCCTGTCTCAACGCCGATACCAACTCCGCCGCGGAACGCCATGCCTCGTCCACAACACGTCGACTATGCCGGATCGATCGATGTCGACAACACGATGGAGTTGCCGGAATTCGGTCCGCCTTACGCGGATCCGCGTTCCCGCTTCGTGCAACCACGTCCGCAGGTCTGTTTTCCGGTTGCGGCTCCTCCGACGGTCGTACCGGACCCCGCACAACGTCCGCTGACTCGCGCCGAATCGATCGCACAACAAGCCGCCGCGCGCACGCGTCAATGGACGCCGCACGCCGCTCACACGAACGAACGTCAACCGCAATTCGTCCCGGCTCCGGTGTTGGAATACCATCAACCGGAATTTCAAGACGCGCGTCGTGATCCGCCTCGCTATGGAACGTACGTCGGTAAATTGGCCGCCGCGGATGCGCCGCGCCGTCGAACCGCCGCGCCCGTTTCGTGCGACGTTCGAAGTCGAAAAATTCGCATGGCTGCCGCTGATCGACAATCTCTGCGTTCGCCAGCAAGCGGGCTTTGATCAAGTGTTATTGGAATTAGAAACGGAATTGGTCGCCGGGCGGAACGTCGTCGCCGTGACCAGCGTCAAGCGAGGCGAAGGACGTACCGTGATGACGCAGTGTCTGGCCAAACGCGCCGTCAACGCCGGTCTCAGCGTTTGCATCGTCGACTTCGACGACGCCAATCCCCGCTTGGCCGAAGCCTTGGGCTTGGCCGTCGAAACCGGTTGGGAACAACTCTTGGACGGCAAATCGTTGTGCGACGCGGTGATCGAATCGGTCGGCGACGGCATGTCGGCCGTCTTGCTAAAGCATCCGCTGGCGGCGGAAACGCTGATCGAACGGGCCGCCGAGTGTGCGGCCTGGATGGATCGACTGCGGCGGGAATTCGATTTGGTGTTGTTGGACACGACGCCCGCGATCGACGCGGAAATGGGAGCAACGGGTAACTTACCGATCGACGGCTGGCTGGTCGTACGCGACGTGCACCAAACTTCGTTGCCCGAGTTGGCGCGGTGGCAACGCCGCGTGGCGGGGCCGAACGTCAATCTGTTAGGCGTGCTCGAAAACCGCGCCGACGAGATGCCGCCCTTGGCGAAATCGGGCTGAGCGAGTCGAAGTATGAGCCGATAACGTCGGCATCCGTCGAGTCGGAACGAGAATTTCTACGGTGCGAGCACCGGCGAGCGTCAGCATGTATCGACACTATTGGCAACTCGCCGAAACGCCGTTCGCCGAATCGCTCGACCCGCGATATTACTATCCGGCCGAGCCGCATCAGGGCGCGTTGCTTCAGCTCCGCTACGCTCTCGAACAAAACCGCGGCGCGGCCGCGCTGACCGGTCCCTCGGGCTCGGGCAAGACGTTGCTCTTGCTGATGTTGCGGCGGTTGTTGGACGAACGGTTTCGTCCGTTTTGCCATCTGACGTTTCCGAAACTGCCCGGCGACGATTTTTTAGCATACGTCGCCGAAGAACTCTCCGGCGTGCGTTTCAAGCATACGCCCGGTCCGCGCGAGTCGTTACGAATGATCGAAGACGCGCTCGTCGCGGCCGTGCGCGAAGGGCGGCGACCGGTTTTGGTGATCGACGAATCGCATCTTTTGGAAGATCGTCACACGTGGGAACGGTTGCGCATGTTGCTAGGATTATTGCCCGGCGAAGCGAATCCGTTATCGTTGCTGTTCGTCGGGCATACGACGTTGTTGGGCGACGTTGCGCCGACATACCGAGCTGGATGAACGGACGGCGGTCAAGTGCCGGCTGCGCGGGCTGGATCGCGACGAAACGGCGGGCTATGTGACGCACCGCTTACGCGCAGCAGGTATGACGCGGGATTTGCTGGACGGAACCGCGCTTGAGACGTTGCATGATCTGACCGGAGGCGTACCGCGTCGTATCAATCGGCTGTGCGACTTGGCGTTGGTCGTCGGGTACGCGCAAGAGCGTACCTCGTTGACGCCCGAGTTGCTGGAATCCGTACACGGCGAATTGTTGCAGGTCGAAGGCTGAGCGAATCGCCCGATTACTTCGGAATCGAATCTTCGATCGCTTTCTCGACGGCCTGCTTGATTTCGGCTTCGGCGGCCTTCTTCACGTCGTCGAGTGCTTGGTCCGCCCGGCGTTTGGCCTCCTCGGCCGCCTGTTCGGCCTTCTTCTTCGCGTCGTCGCCGTTAGCATCGGGTTTGTCTTCGGTTTTGCCTTGCAGCTTCGCGTTGATCGCTTTCAGTTGATCGACGTCTTTCTGCAAGCTTTCGATCGCTGGCTTCAGCGCCTCTTTGTCGTCGGATGAATCGGCGGCGGTCTTCAACGCACGTAACGCGTTATTGAGTTGTCGTTCGGCCGCGTCGAGTTGCGCGTTGCGAATGAGATTCTTGTTCGGCGCAGCCGCCGGTTGCAGACGCCGCATCGGAGCGACCGGAATCGCCGGTTGCAACGGCATCATCGGCGCCGCGTTGCCGATTTGCACTTGGATCGCGCCGCCGGCGTTGGCGTCGCCTTTGGCGTGCTTTTCGTACAACTCATGACCGGCCGGATGCTTCTTCTTCAGTTCGTCCAGATCCTTGGCTTTGTATTCGTCCGTCTTGCCGTTTTCGGTTTTCTTCACTTCGATCTCGTCCTTCGATTCTTTGATCTCGACTTCCAAGCCGTCTTGTTTGACTTTGATCGTCTTCACGCCGTTGGCGTTCGAGACCGAACGCGACGAAACCCGCGCGCCGTTGATCTGAATGTTGCCGCCGATCGGGACCGGCATGATCTGAATTCCGCCTGGGCCGGCGGGCATGACCTGGATGCGACCTTGAATGCCGTTGCCGATAATGATCTGCCCCGGTTGTGCCGGAGCGCCGAACGGATCGTTGGGGGCGGCGGGCTTCGTGGGATCGTTCGTCGCGCCGAGGATTTCCTTCGCCCGCTGGGCGGCGGTCGAGTTGCCGGAGGCCGCGACTTTTTCCAGTCCGGCTTTGGCCGCGTCGCGCGTGGCGTTATCGGACGAGTTTTTCAACTCGCGCAAGGCGTGCAACGATTGCGACATCACTTCGAGCGTCGTCGACTGGGCCGCTTCGGTCAGCGCCGGAACGGCCGACTTGCCGGCGGCGATCAGCTTCTCGGCCGAACCTTTGCGGACGCTGAAGTCATCGTCGTTCAGGCTCTTAATCAGGGCTGCGATCTCGGGCGTCGTGGCGTCCGCCGGTTCGGTCTTGCCGGCCTCGACCGGCTTCGGCGTCGATTCTTGAGCACGCAACGCAGGAACGCCGCACAACAGTCCGGCGGTCAAGGCGAAAGCGAATGAACGATGAAGACGCGACATGGCGGAACGACTCCGGAATAAGCGATTTAATGGCGTTGTGGGGACGAATAAGGGCGGCGACGGTGGGCGAATCGAGATCGTACTCTCGATCCGAAGCGACGCACTTTATGTTACCGCAATCGCGAGACTCTTGCCTGCAGCCGGAAGTTTTTAAAGGCTGGCCTTCGAGGTGGATTTAATGCTGTCTTTGATTGATCTAAAGCCTTATGTCTAAGGTCTTTAAATTCTCGTGTTATGGTCGGCTTGTGAGTGTGGAAAAAGCTATCTTTGTGTGGATGTTTCTCACTACGCCAGCAAGTTAACCCTGCCGATGTCGATCGACACGACCAGCCTGAGCGGCCGCCGCATCCGCGTGTTGATCGCGGACGATTCGCTTGTGATACGCGAACAGATTTCGGCCGGGCTGAGTAAACGGCCCGAGTTTGAAGTCGTTGGTCAGGCGCGAAACGGTCACGAAGCGTTGATGTTGGCCGAACGCCTAAAGCCCGATGCGATCACGTTGGACGTGCGGATGCCGGGCTTGGGTGGTTTGGAAACGCTCGACGCGTTATTAACCGCACGACCGATTCCCGTGGTGATGGTCAGCGCGTTGACGCGCTTCGGAGCCGATGTGTCGCTGGACGCTCTGGATCGCGGCGCGATGGATTACGTCGCCAAACCCGAGAACTTGGCGTCAGCCAAGTCGGTGTTCGAAGACGAGCTACCGCGTAAGCTGCGGACGGTCGCCGGGATCGACGTCGCGCGAACGATGCGACTGCGGCGCGAACGACTGCGCTCGTATGCCGATGAAATCGGTCGAAGCCGGCAAGATCGTGGTCGCACCGGACCCGTTTCGGCGCGACTCCGATCGATGCGTGGCGCTGGGCATCTCGACCGGTGGGCCGCCGGCGTTGGCGACGGTGTTCGCCGCACTTCGACCGCCGTTGCCGCCCATCGTGATCGTGCAGCATATGCCGGCTCAGTTCACCAAATCGTTCGCCGAACGTCTGAACGGACTGTCGGCGTTGACCGTCAAGGAGGCCGAGCATGGCGAACGACCGTTGCCCGATCATGCCTACATCGCCCCCGGGGGGCGGCACTTGGGCCTGGAACGACGCGGAGCGACGATCCGTTTGGTCGTGCGCGACGGCGAACCGGTTAGCGGTCATCGACCGTCGGTCGACGTGCTGATGACCGACGCCGCGCGGTTTTACGGCGAGCGTTGTCTGGGCGTCATCATGACCGGCATGGGGCGCGACGGGGCAGCGGGGTGCGCGGCGATTCGTGCGGCCGGCGGAACGGTACTGGGGCAAGATCAAGCGTCTTCGGACGTCTACGGCATGAACAAGGTCGCGTTCGTCGAAGGTCATGTCGATCGCCAGTTTTCACTCGACGACGCGGCGCAAACGTTGATGCGCGAAGCTCGTGCGATCGGCCGCAAGTCGTCGACTCCCACCGTATGTTCGTTAGGGAGCGAACGGAGTTAAGTCGATCGCCGAACGCATGCCTTGCAGGGCGTCGACCAGGGCTTCCGCCGTAGCTGGCGATAAACTCAGGCCGTTACGAAAATGGCCCGTGGCGACCCATGCATTGTCCCAATCGCGTAAGCGGCCGATCAGCGGTCGTTTCGTCGCGCTGGCCGGACGGAGCCCCGACCATGCCCGTACGACTTCGGCCTGCGCGAGTTCAGGCTGCGCAGGCGACCGCGAGTCGGCGTAAGTCCTCGAGTGCGGCTTGATCGTTACCTTTGACGAAACCGACGTCCTCTTCGGTCGAACCGACCAAGACGTGACCGTCGAGTCGCGGTACGATGTAGCGCGGTCCGTGATTGACGATCGACCGCAACGGCGTCTCGGCGGAAGCAGCAGCATCTGACCGCGGACCGGCCGTACGGGCAGGGTGACGCCGAACAGTTCAGCCAACCGCCCACTCCATGCTCCGGCACAAATCGCGACGTTCGCCGCACGATACGTCGCGTGCGCGGTTCGGACGCCCACGACGCGCAAGCCGTCGCGTTCGAGCGCTGAACGGTTCCTCGCGAGCTTGGATCTCGACGCCTGAGGAGACGCAGGCTCTTATCAACGCTTGCAGGTGACGTGGGTTCCGAATTTGGGCTTCGTCCGGAGCGAAGAACGCTTGCGGCGCGACTCCTCGGCGGGTGTCTCCAAATCGTGAGGCGATTTCTTAGCGTCGTCTCGCAAGAGCGTCGTATACCCGGCTTCGTCGAACGCAGTGCGCCAGGCATTTAATTCCGGAACATCCGCTTCGTTCCGCGCGACGTACCAAGCGCCGCAGACACGATACTCGTTGTCGATGCCGGTCGCTTCGGACAATCGTCGCGACCAACTCGGATGCGCGGCGCGAGCTTGCCTAAGTAACGCTTCCAGCGGCGGATCGACGGGTTCAGGGGACAACGTCGGCGGAATGATGCCCGCGCCGGCCCACGACGCTTCGCGTCCCGGTTCGCCGCTGTCCAACACACGAACGCGCGCACCGCGTTGTGCCGCGACCCAAGCGGTGGACAGTCCGATCACGCCGCCGCCGAGAATCAACAGGTCGTCATGCATGGCGTGGCGCGAGACTCATCGGACTTACCCCTGCCGTTAGCGATTCCAGACGCTGGCCGGAAACAAGTTCGAGAGCTTTTCTTTCGCCTGCGACGCGCGGTCGTCGCGTTTATTCGGCACCAGTTTCCACAGCACAGCCAAGCGGGCCAAAGCTTCGGCGCGTTGGTCGGAGTATTGCGGGTAGACCAGTTCGACCTTCATAAACGCCAATAAGGCGTCTTCGTACTGCTTCTGATCGATGTAGATATTCCCCAGCGTCACGTGTGCCCTGGCTTGCGATTCATCGTCGCCCGCGGGGATCTGCTCGATCGTGGCTAATAACATTTTCAATCCTTCTTCGGGGTTGCCCCCTCGGGCGGTCGCTTCGGCCAATGCGACTTTCGCCTGCGCGACTTGCCGCGGCCATGCCGCGACCGGAGATGGTCGACTCGGTCACCATCGGTTGCAACAACGCCACGGCG
Organism: Pirellulales bacterium; assembly: GCA_049840575.1. Classification (GTDB taxonomy): domain Bacteria; phylum Planctomycetota; class Planctomycetia; order Pirellulales; family JALHPA01; genus JANRLT01. The sequence goes on along the minus strand of JASGKV010000024.1, from coordinate 330,867 downwards.
GGCGGGTATTGCTTATCGCGGATCATCGCGCGTGCCATCAACAGCTTGCCGCGATAGGCGATTTCTTTGGACTCGCGGTCGGCGGCCAAGCGGCCGTAAAATTTCTTGGCGTATTCCAGTTTGTCGCCCGGGATGAACGTCGACATCCGGCCGGCCGTTTCGTTCGCCAAGTAGAAGCGGAAGTTCTGCGGATTTTTGGCGATGAAATCGTTCAATTTCGCGGCGATCGGACCTGGCGGCAAGTTCGCGCTTCCTTCCAGCAACTGCATGGCCGGCAAGTACGCTCCTAAGAACGCGAATTCGGCCTCCAACGCCGGCGTGGCCAACGTGACTTGCTTCCCTTTGACGGCGGCGGCCAACTTTTCGTATTGCTCCATCGCTTCCGGGTATTCCCCGTTATCCGTATGTCCGCGAATCGCGCCGAAGCCCGGGTCTTCTCGGTCGAACGCGATGCCCGAGACGTTGGACGTATCGATTTCGCGATCACCGCCGGTCACGGTGTAGACCACTTTCGACGGCGAAGTGTTTTTGTCGGGATCGATCTTGCCGCGCACGGATTTCAGCACCGTGGTCTTTTTCCCGTCTTTTTCTTCTTTGCCGTAACGCAGGAAAATCTCGTCGGCCGGAGAAACGACCGTGAGGAGCAACGCTAGGAGAATAAATAACGCGAACTGCGCGGCGAAACATAAGCGACGACCTAACGTGTGAAGCGGCGATGAGCGAGCGGTTCGATTCAAACAACCTAGCCGTCGTCGAAGCACGGTGTGCGACGACATGCGATCTACAACAATTCGATTATAGTCGCCCGGCGAACGACGCAAGCGGTCGGCCGGCGAAAGCCGCAACTCACGGGCGGGCGACGGTGCGGTCGGCCGACCAGAAACGTCGCAATTTCTGCAGCGACGGGTTCGTCGTCCGGCGATCGGGCAGGCGTGCGGCCGTGGCGGCGACTTCGACCAAATCGTGCGATTCAACCGGCGCGAAATACGACCCACGCAGAACTTCGGCCGTTTCGGCCGCGATGGCCGCCAACTGCAACGACCATGGCGCCTCGGCGAACGACGGCGCGAATTGCAGTCGCGAAATCGGTTGCTTGGTCGAGTGCGCCTTGCCGTTCACATCGCGCCATTCCAAAACCGCGTGGGCGATCGTTTCGGGACCGTCCGGTCGCAACGCGACTTCAAACAAGGCCGAAGCGGCCTCGCCCGAACGGAGGTCGGTTCGCCATTCCAGCGGCATCAAGCCGGCGACGGCAGTCGCTTCGTGACCGAGCAAGCGATACAGAGCGACCGCTTCGGGAACGAACGTCACGCGCAACGTCACGTCGTGCGCTAACACGGACGACTCGCCGTCGAGCGTTTCGCGTAATTTCCAAGCCAATTCGCGCGCATTCGGGACGGCACGAGGCGCACCGGAGTGAACGTTACGACCTTGCGAATCGCGACTCCAAGCGGCGATCGCCGACAGTTGCGGATCGACGGCTTCTTCTCCTCGTAAATCGAACACGTCCAGCACGGCCGACTCGGGCAAGACGCGACCGGCTTGCAGGACCAAACGGTCGAAATCGCTTTCCGCCCGATTGGTGCCGGCGGTGAACAACGCGATGCGACGTTCCGCTGGGTTTGTCTTTTCGCCGGTAGCCGTTTCTTTTTCGATCGCGGTCAACACGGTTCGTAGCGGAGCGACCACGCCGCCGGCACCGCCGGTCGGGAAGGCGGCCAACTTAGGTAACCACGCGCGAAATTCTTTCGGCGTCGCGTCGGTCAGCGGCGTGTCGGTCGTCTTACCGAAGACCACGACGGAAACGCGATCGCCATTCAGCAGTTGATCCCCGGCCAATCGCAGCCCGTCACATAACGTTTCCCAACGTCGCCCCTTCGCCATGGCGGCCGAAGCGTCGATCATTAACGTCAGTCGTTTGGCGGATTTCGTGTCGCGCGGACGGTCGCCGGCTTGCACGCCGAATTGGATCAAGCCCAGGCCCTGTTGGCTCCAAGGCGAAATCCCGGCCGCGGTGCGCAGGCCCAGCGTCGGTGCGGCTGGCTTCGGAAATTCGTAATCCATCGCCGCCAGAAAATCTTCGACGCGTAACTGCGACGACGTCGACAGGCGACCGAGTCCGGCGCGATCCAGGGCGTAATCAAATGACGTCGTGGCGGTCGTCAACGGAATCCCGACGGCGGCCAGTTCCGCACGGGCGGAAGGCGATACGAACGGATGGACGCCATGACGCAGCTGGAAGATCAGATCGTATTCGCGGAACGCAGGGGGCCGCACGCCGCGCGATTCGAGCTCGCGAACGCTCATCAAATCCGGCAACACGTCACCGTCGGGCGAAGTGCCGAACACGCCGTCGGCGTCGATCTTGGCCGGTGCGCGTTCCGGCAAGAGGGTGACCGACGGATCGCGCGGAACGGGTCGGCTGGCGACGATCTTCGGCACGACCCGCGTTTCCAGCGGCGGCATGCTCAAAATCGGCACTTCGATATTTTTGACCAACGCGTCCTGTTCGGCGTCGGTTCTGGAATTCGACGGCAGCGAATCGAGATCCGCAGGTTCGAAGAACATATCGACCTTTTCGCGCGCAACTCGCGATGCGGCGGCGGGACGGTTGTCGGTACGGCGTCTTGCGACATCCGCCACCCGACGACGCTCACGATCAGCAACAGCGATGCCGCCAACGCGAATCGCCACGCCGGCGAGCGACGCAACGTTTCGAACGCGCCGCGTCGTTCGGCGGGAACCGTCTCGGCCGGAATCGCCAAGCAACGTTCCATCCAGGCGGAGGAAACGTCGACCGAACGCAATTCGTCGTCCAGATCGGTGTCGCTCCGCGTACCGATCGCCAGCAACCGGTCGCGTAACCGTCCGCGCGGGGTCGGTTGCCGTAGCGCGGCGTCCAGATCACCGTCGGTCATCGAACCGATTTCCCGCAGGCGCGGGACAACGAGTCGGGAACGGGAACGTTCCGTAGCAGCTCGTTGATCCAAGTCTCGCCGTCCATCGGAAAATCAGTGTGTGAAATGTGTTGGGAGGAAATGTGTAAGCAACAACGCCAGCCGAATCGGAATCACTCTTTTTCCGCGATCGCCATCAGCGATTCTCGCAGCCGGGCGCGAGCGCGGCTGACTCGACTTAAGACCGTTCCGATGGGGATTCCCAACAGATCGGCGGCTTCTTGATGTGTCAGTTCGGCGACCACGACCAACAACAACGTTTCTTTCAAATCTTGCGGAATGCGGGCCAACGCCTGCTGCATCTCATCGGTGTAATCGTTGGCCAGCGGGTCATGCGGCGGGATCGCCGGCTCGGGCGGGTGTTCGGTCGGCAGCAATTGCACGTTGGCGCCGCGTCGCCAATGGTCGACGACGCGCCGACGCAAAATCGACGCCAACCAAGCCCGTTCGCCGCGCGCCGAATCGTAGGATTTACGACTCTTCCAAGCGGAACGAAAAGCCTCTTGGACGATGTCCTCGGCCTCGTGTCGGTCGCCCATCATGCGATAGGCCATCCGAAACAAAGCCGGTCCATGGTCCATGACCCAACGTTGAAAATCCGCTTGGGCGATCGACAATGCCGCGTCCTATCTTCAGCCGAGTCCTGGTTCACGGCTTCCGAGGAAACCGATCTCCACGTGTGCAGGGGGTGTCGACGACCGACCGCGAGAACACCGCACGAAGGAAAATTCATGCTACCACCCGCCGTCGCCGCATGCCCCTGGCCGGCGACGGATGGTTGACAAGAATTTGCCCCGAAATCAGCGTATTGAAACCGCCGTGGATGGCCCTCCCCGATTGGGCGGGGAATTTCCAACGTCGGCCTCGGCCGTTCTCGCCGTACTAGTGTTTCGCATCGACCGCCGGATTTTATTCCATCCAAATTAGGTTGGGGTGTGTTTGGCTTAAGTTATTGCAGCATATGTGGATGCGATTCGATTCGGCAATCGCTGGATGCCGTTATTCCGGGTTTGGTGAGCCTGGATGCCGGCGCTTTCGCGTCGATCCGCGAAGCGCGATTGATTGTGTCGAGCCAAATTAGGTGGGAGTCTCTCCAGCGAATTTGACTGAATTCCCCCAGAGCGCATCTTATCGATGCATCGAAATCCAGCGATGGCCGTGAAAAATCTCGGCAATCGAATTCACTTCTTGGGCAAATGTATGCGTTCCCGTCGCTCGGTCTTTTACATTGTCGCGACATTTTGTCTGGCGGTTGCGGCCTTCGACTTGCGAATCCTTCTGGCCGACGTCGGTCGAGCGACGAATTATGTCGCTGAAGCCAAAACCGAGTTTGAAAGCCGTTCCTTCGAGCAGGCCGGTAAAAAGTTAGAACTGGCAGAGGCCGAACTGGCGGACGTTTCCGCGGACGAACAAAAGCCGGTCCGCGCGGCGATCGCCGTGTTGCGAACGCAACTCACCGCCGAACAAGGCTCCGCCGACAAACAGAAATACGCCCGGCAATTGCAACGCGTGATGTCCGACGGCGAAGGAGCGATCGGCAATCTGGTGACCTGGCCCGGCGCGCAACGCCAAGCCGAGGAGCTTTTCAAAAACCCGGCCGCCAAGGCGGCGCTCGGGGCGGAATTGGTCGAGCGCAAAAAAAGTTCTCGACGTTTTACGCGCTGAATAAACAGAAGACCGTAGTCGTGCATCGGCAGTACGCGCAAGACGCGGTCGATCGTCTTGAGCAAACGTGGACCGAAAAGCAGCCGGACGTCATTAACACGCAGAACGCGGAAGTCCGCGATCGGGCGATTCAGCGTTTGGAACGCGACCTGACCAGAACCGACGAGACGTTGGCCAAGCTACCCGCCGACGACGAAGTGCGAAAGACGCTCGCGCCGCGGGTCGCGGCCGTGCGCAAGAATTTGGCCGCGGTCGGCATGGTTGGCGAGACGGGAGAGACGCTGCGTCGCTTGAACGATTCGTGGGAACTGGATCGGCGCGACACCGACGGCTGGCAAGCCGAAACGGCGGACGTGACGTTCGATCGGTATCAAAAGGAATCGAGCGCGCTGCGGTCTCGGCGTTCGGCGAGGCGAAAACGGTCGCTTATCTCAAAGCGGCGACGCAATGGTTAAAGAACCGCGAATCGGACGCCGCGTATCAAAAAGTCAAAGCGTCGCCGGACGTCAAAGCGTTGGTCGACGGAATCGTCGCGCAGAAAACGGTCGCGTCGTCGAAGTTGGAAACCGCCGCCGCAGCCTTGGTCGAAGCGGCCGAGGCGACGCCGATCACGCCCGCGAATATGAATGCGTTTCAACGCTTGGAAGGAGACCTCCGCGTTTCGCTGGTCGAGCAAAGCAAAAGCGGTCCGTATGTGAAGCGGATCACCGATCTCTTGGCGAAGCACGAACTAGCGACTGCCGGCGAAACCAAAGCGCGCGAAGAATGGTACGCCAAGTCGACCGCCGCGGCGGCGCAAAAATGGCCCGAGTTGAAAGCGGCGTTTTCGGTCGCCGGACGCTACGATCCCAAGTCGGCGAGCGTCGGTTCGCTCTACGTGATCGATACGGACAACTTGATGGGCTACCGCTTCGGCCCGGGTGATTTCTTATTCGCCACGACCGTCGATGGGCGGCCGATCGCGGCCAAGTACGATGCGACCGTCGCGGGCGGCGTCGAAGCGGTCGAAAAACGGATGGGACGCGGCCTGGGCGATAACGACAACGACGGACGTTGGGAAATCCTCGTGCGACCCGAAGGTCGGACCGCCACGTTGATGGCGCGGCGACACGTCGAAGGCGATCTGACGCTCGATGGGCAGAAGGTCGGTACCTACACCGGCGAGTACAAAGATCCGGTCGAAGCCGACGTGGTGACGATCGTCGCCGCGCGGTGCGGACCGTTGGCCGTCGCGTCGGGACAAGGGATGGTGACCGAGAGCGGCGAATTGCAAGCCGTCGCGGGAACGGCAGGCGTCGGCGCAGGTGGTGGCTCCGCTGGTTATGGATTTTTCGGGTCGTTTTTGCGGTTGCTGATCGGCGGCGGCGCGGCGTTCGTCGCATTGTCGCTTGCCGGCTTCGGGCCGACGAAGACGTTGATCCCGGAACCCGCGAAACTCACGCTGCCGTTCGCAGCCCTCGGATTCCTCGTCGTGCTGTTCGGCGTCTACTGGTTGTTTGGGACGTTTCGCGGCTTCTGCGCGTACTTGGCGCTGATCGGCGTCGGTCTATTTATCGTCGCGACGACGTTGGAATCGCTCGGCGTAGTCAAGCCGGAGTTGGCCGGCAAGATCAAGCCGTTCGGCCTGTTGCTCGCATTTGTGTGCGCGGGCCTGATCGTGGGGACGCTGGTACTGCAAGGCTCGTATTGGATTCTGTAACGTTATTCGGTCGAGAAGCGAATCCCCAGCCGCAACCGCGGTTGATCCGGTAAGCCCGGGTCGATCGCCATGCGACCCAGCGTGCCGTTTCCTTGGCCCATGTGCGACTCGGCCGGCGCGTCGGCCGGAACAATGACCGTCAGCGGGACATGGGTTTGATCGCGATCGGCCAAGTATTGCGGCGCCGCCGAATTCGGCGTACAGATATTTCGGCGACAGTTCGCCGGCCGACAACTTCAACGTCTCGCGTTGATCGCCGCGCACGATCAGCGTCAGTCCTTCGGAACGGGCCGCCTTGCCGCGCGGAATGCGACCCAGTTCGTAAATTTTATTCTCGGCGTCCCAATTCATCGTGCCGCTGATGCTGCCGCGCCCCGCCACGGAACCGCGCACTTCGACCGACACGCGCGGCCGATCGGGCAAATCGAGCGTGAACTCCAACGTCTGCCGGAAGTCGCCGACCGCCTGACCAGGCAAGACGGTGACCACGCCTTTGTATCCGCTGCGTGGCGCGTTGTCGCGCTGCAGTTGCTCGGCAGTCAGCGGTTGAAATTCGACGTTGTAGTATTGCGCGATCTCCGGGTTCTTCCAGGCGATGTCCAGCGGCAAAGGCAGCGGCTCTTTCGTGTAAGCGAAGATGCGAAAATCGCCGCTCGCCGACTTGTCGTACGGCACTTTGGTGAAGATGACTTCGCCGCCATCGACCAAATAGGACCCGACGACTTTGCCGTTCACTCCTAAGATGATCCGAGGTTGACGCGGGTCGTTGGTTTCCAGGGTGGCCGTTTGCGAGTAGGGACCGTGTTTTTCGGTCGCCTTCCATTCCAGTTCGACGCCGGTTTCTCCGCCGGGCGGCAATTCGTTATTCGGCAGTTCGGCCAATGTGCAGCGGCAACTCGTACCGGCCACGACCAGCTTTAACGGCGCGCTGCCGACGTTCTTGATGCGAAACGCGTGCTTCAGTTTGCTGCCGAAGTTCATCGTGCCGAAGTCATAGGTCGAACCATCGACGATCTCGACCTGCGGTAACGGCGTGTCGGCGACGGTCGGCAAATCGAGTCCGATCCCCGGCGGCGTTGAGCCGTAGTGACCAAGTTCTGCCCAGGTCCAAGCGGCGCCGCCGATCGCGCCGATCAACGTCATTCCAAGGAGAAAGAGTAGCGGCTTCATCGCGAACCGAAGGACTGGATAATGAGAAACGGAAGCTCGTCGCAACAAGCGTATTGTATCCGCAACATCGCGAAAATTCCCGTCGGGAACTTTCGCGGACTTCGCCGCATCGAACTCTCAGGACAAGTGTTTTTCGTCGCGGACGCATTCTTCGGAGAATCGTGTCATGACCGGCACCCAGCGATTCCATTCGTTATACGCTCTCGTCGCGTTCGCGTTGCTCACGCAAACGCTGCAAGCCGCCGATCCGCCGGCTCGTACAGCCCTTACGGATCTCGAAAAGAAAATTCTCGGCGAATGGGAGGGCGGGCCGTGCATGGGAACCTATGACTTCGCGGCCGACGGCACGTATCGATTGACCGGCTACACGCCCGGTGGCAACAAATTGGCCGGCACCTGGGCGTTTCGGTGGGACGAACTCCCGCCGAAATTAGTGCTCGTTTGCAAGACGTCGGACTTTGCGCGCGGGATAAGACACGCGACGAGTATGAGTTCTTCGAGAAACCGTTGGCGTTGAAAGTGTTGGAATTGGATGACCGAAAACTCGTCATTCGATCCCCCTGGGATGAAAAAGGGGAACACCTCTACGAACGCCCCGAACCACGCGAGAAATCGGAACCGAAACCGATCAAGCCATAACGCTCGATCGTTTGCGTGAGCTCACTACGTCAGCGGCGCGAACGGTCCTTCAGCATCGTTCGCCCCTGCGTGAAAAACGCTTGATAGTCGGCCCGGCGATAGTCGGGAAACGTCCATTCGTGCACTCCCACCGGCCGTGGCGATACATCAGCGTGATTTCAGCGTAGATCCCATCGCCCAGGTACATCCGATGGGCATGGTCTTTGGTCGAAGCCAGCACCAACTTCGCCGGCGTGATGTAGCCCGGGTCCAAGTTCAACGGGCGGTGCGCAGACCCGGGATGGGCGGCGGCGTACTCGTCTTCCCAGGCATTGGTCATCCGTTTCCAAGCGGCCAATTCGCCGGGATCGGCCAAACGCTCGAACGTCCAAAAACATTTCTTTAAGCTCGGACCCATCGTGGCCTCGTAATACGACGTTTCCAAAAAATCGAAACGGGGGCTGGCCGTCGCGACGGGCCCCCATCGTTCGACGCCGCGCTTGATCGCCCAATCCAATGCGACCTCGTCGCGGCTGAACGCGCAGAGGAGCGGAAGTACGGGTATCGGTCGCAAAATATCGCCCATGGGCGTACTCTCGCAAAACCCATTTGCCGGCACAAGTCGGGCGGGCATTTTGAACAGAAGGAAACGAAGTAAGCGAAGGAAATTTAAACACAAGGATCCGTTGGTCGTTTTGTTCTCTACGTTTCCTAAAATGTTCCAGGCATCATTGAGCTTTCTCCGCGTCCTCCGCGATCGTCTGTTCAAGATTTCCAGCTAGCGGCCCGCAATGTCGGGTGCAGGTTGCCTGGTCGGCGGTACTCTGCGTAACCGGTTCCTCGCCGGGGCAGGTGATGTTCACTCAACGTCGTTCCCGATGCTAGGGGTGGGCCGAACGCGACGCACGCACGTCGTCGTTCGTGCCGGCGTCGCGCGACGAAGCGTCCGTGCCGCCTGCGGTCGGATCGTTGCACGAGAAACCAGGAGGTCGCGTCGACATGCTGTCGTTGGCGTTCTTGACGGTGACGGAACACGATCGCGACGGATTGACCGGCGGGCTGTTGGTGCTGAACGCCAACGCTCGGCCGTTGGAATTTCATTGCACCGCGCCGTTGAAGCCGAATCGTGCGCAGCAGATCCTGTATGGGCCGACGCTCGAGCCGTATCTTTACGGCGAGCAAATCGGGCGCACGTTGCTGGCGAAACTCGCCGTACCGCCACGCGTCGTCGTTACCGACACTCGCACCGCGCTGGCGACGCGCAACTTCATCGACGCGCCGACCGCCTGGATCGTGCCGGCAAGCGGCGCGGGCGGGTTGGAAACGTTTGAAATCAACGGGCTGCGCTTAGCCGTTACGCGCACCTCCGATGCCGAAGCGATTCGCGTCGCGCTGGCGGAATTGCCCCGGCAAATGGATCTGGTCGAACCGTTCGACCGTATCCGCAACGCCCTCGACGAATCGACCCGTCCGGCAAAAGCGGCTTAGCCGGAGCATGCCGGCACGTTTTTTACTCGCGTGAGCTCGCCCACACCGTCGAAAGTATGGGAATGCGCCTGCGTGTCTCGCGTGGGACCGCGACATCTTGCAGAGGGATCGCCCGTTGTCGAACCGCCCCGCTTGGAACGGTGTTTGGGATGCTCCGACGGAAGATCGTCCGGCGGTCTTTTCGGAATCGCTGGCTGCGCCGTCCGAACTCGCCGTGCCGCGCGTCCGTTCGACCGTCATCGATCCGTTCGCGGCGCGATTGCTGGAAGACTGGTCGTTGTCCGGCGAAACGCCCGGCGTGATTTCGTTACCGTGCGAGTCCGATCCCCCGGCGGTGATTTCGTATCGCTTCCACGCACCGGCGATCACATCGCGTAAACCGAACGAATCGACGTCGAAGCCGAAGCACGAAACGCCCCCTGCGTCTTCGGCCGCGCATTCCGATGTGGCTTTACCGCCGTCGGAAGACATCGCGTTGCCCGACTTGCCGGATACGTTGACGGACGACGTGGACGCGGTGTCGGGTTCGCCCGATCCGAACGCCGCGCCCGAGACGCTGCCGTTCATCGTTAAGACGCAAGCCGCCGATGCCCTTACGGAGAACCACGAAGCGGCGAGCGAAGAGACGATGGATGCCGGCCAAATCGTCGACGAGGTGCCGCCGCTCGTTCTCAAAAAACCGAAGTACACACGTCTGCAACCACCCGGCGAAATCGTGTCGATGGAGGACCGGCTCTTCTATCTCTTGCAGCCGGCACTTGAGACGTTACTTGTCGAAAAGGATCTGCACTTTCCATTTCATCCGTTCCCTTATCAGATGCAGGGAATGGCCTTTTTGTTCCCGCGCCGCGCGGCGATGTTGGCCGACGAAATGGGCCTAGGCAAAACGATGCAGGCCATCAGCGGCATTCGTTTGCTGCTGCACGCCGGCGAAGCGCGGAACATTCTGTTGGTCTGTCCTAAACCGTTGGTCTCGAACTGGAAACGCGAGTTCGCGCTTGGGCGCCGAACTGCCGATCGCGATCATCGAAGGGGACGCGGGCAAGCGTCAGTGGCAGTGGGATAACGTCGATTGCCCGGTGAAGATCGCCAATTACGAGTCGCTCTGTCGCGACAAGGACTTGGTTTGCGACGGCGCTCGATCACTTCGATTTGGTGGTGTTGGACGAATCGCAACGGATCAAAAATCAATCCAGCGCCACCGCCAAGGTCGTGCGCTCGCTTTCGCGCACGCCGCAGTTGGGCGCTGACCGGCACGCCGGTCGAAAACAGCCCCGAGGATTTGGTCGGCATCTTCGAATTCGTGTCGCCCGGCCTGTTGACCAGCGGAATGAAGCCCAAGGCGTTGGGGCAAACGGCGGGCGATTACATCCTGCGCCGCACGAAGGACGCCGTGCTGACCGAGATGCCGCCGAAGCTGTATAGCGACGCCAATGTCGAACTGCACCCCGCGCAACTCGAAAGCTACCGCATGGCCGAAGACGAAGGCGTGTTGCAACTGAGCGACATGGGTGAGTCGGCCACGATTCAGCACGTGTTCGAGTTGGTGTTGCGATTGAAGCAAATCTGCAACTTCGATCCGGCGACCGGTCACAGCGCCAAATACGAACGCTTGGAAGCCGACATGGAAGAGATCGCCGCCAGCGGGCACAAGGCGATCCTCTTCAGCCAATGGACGCATACGATCGACAAACTGAAAACGCGATTAGCGCGGTTCGGCGTCTGCGAATATCACGGCGGCATCCCCCATCGCCAACGCGAAGGCGTGATTCAACAATTCAAAGACGACCCGACCAAACACATCATCTTGATGAGTTACGGCGCCGGCAGCGTCGGCCTCAATCTGCAATTTTGTCGTTATGTGTTTTTGTTCGACCGTTGGTGGAACCCGGCGGTCGAAGACCAAGCGATCAACCGCGCACACCGCATCGGCGCGGCCGGCACGGTCACGGTGACGCGATTCCTCGCGCTAAACACGATCGAAGAGCGGATCAATCAGGTGCTGGAAGAGAAACGCAAGATGTTCGACGTGATCCTCGGCAACGCCGACGAAAAATCCAGCCACGGCCTGAACTCGCAAGAGATCTTCGGCCTGTTCAAACTGAAATGTCCGCAAGGGCCGATCAAGTTCGCGGCGTAAAATCTCAGATAATTTCGATTTTTACGCGAAGACAACGAACCAGTTGCGACCAGGACTGTCGTGTGTTACACAAAATCTGTGGCTATGAGGATTCTTCCTTCTCATCCTGAACCTAGAGTCCTCGCTTTCCACTTTTTTGCTCGGCCTTGTGCCGGGCATTTTTTATGCTCAACACGATCTATCTACGCCGTTGTGGCAAGTTGGCGATTAAGCCAGGCGATAACGTTTTGCCGGACGTCTAGCTCGCGACATTTCAAAAAAATTTGGAAAGTTTGGGATGCACTGCATCGCCTGAACTTTGCGAGCGTCTGCGGACCCTGTCTATAGAGCAGTTGAAATCGAATTATGACCGTCTTATAGACGATTTAAAAGAGATGGTGGGGGCTCATCGGCGTTTTTCTCCGATGTACCCCAACTTTCCCGCACAAGTTATGGAGATGTCGCAGTTTCAATTGTACTGGAACGCGTTTCGACATTATTGCACGAATCGTTTGCCGGGTTACTCAGTCGAAAAGCGTCAGCCGTTCGCTGAGCGGACCACGATGAAGACCATCGAGTTGGGGACGCTCGATGATTTTGAAAAATCAATGGGAGAATTGCTCAGGTCAAACACTTCGACGAGTGACGCCGACAAAGCCGCCATCCGTTGGTTCGTGAAGCAATACCGGGATCGGATCGCTCCATTCTTGCCACAGAAAATCGAATACAAGGAAAACATCGCATTCTTGGGAGGATTGCTATTAAGCCACACCTCACTAGGCGCTCGGTGGCTAGATGGAAAAATCACGACTGCGACGGATGTTCTTCGATTGGCGGTCGCGATGTCGGATGGCGATGTCTCGTTAGCGACGGCGACGAAATTTCGATCCTTTAACCGTTCCGAACGTAAATCGCTGCTTCGCTGTTTAGAGGGAGCACGGAACCGAATCGAAGACATGCTCCGCTATGCGGAAGCATGGAAGCGGTTGGGAGAAAGGTTACATCCCGGAGATTACGCCGAGCGTTTTCCCGAGACGTTTAACGCATTCAAGATCGTGCGTAATAATTTGGCTTACCAAAGCTTCGCTTCGCGCATGGAAGAAACGCTGCACCGGAACCGACCGTTGGAAGCCGTTGAATCGTTGAAGTCACGTCCGGGTGATTTTGCGCGTCGACTGGATCATCTTTTACGAATCTGTTCCCCAGTTGAAATCGGTTCCGTGCTCGAATCGTTTCGTAGCGTTATCGCAAAAGTAGCAGTTAATGTGTTATTGCAAGTGGAAGCGTTCTATTTAAACCGTAATGTATCCGAAGGTCTGCGAGTCTTTTTCATCAAGGGGCTCATCGGCAAACTTTACGCCACGCCCGATCGCGTCGCATCCGTCCGCTCAGAAGTGGCGGCGGAAGTCGTCCAAATATGTCGTGAAGAACTACTTACACGGTTCCGAATGCGCGAACCGCTAGGGAAGTGTTTTATCGATCCTAACTTAGATCGATTTGTCGTTCCGTTCTCGATCCGATCCGCAGCGAAGTCGTTGCGTACGCTTGTGCGTGGTAGTCGGCTGAAAATTTCCGTTGCAGGCACGGTCCGTTTTTTTCTTTGGTGGAAAAACGGATCGTCGCGGACCGATATCGATTTATCGGCGGCGATTTACGGGCATAACTACGACTATCTTGACGTGTTGTCTTATTACAACTTGAAGGGCTACGGCGGGCATCACAGCGGCAATATCGTCGATGCTCCGAACGGCGCGGCGGAATTCATCGATCTCGATGTCGAGCGCTGTGCGCCGTCGGCGCACGTTATGTCGTTCTGGTACTCACCAGTTTCACGATGCAGCCGTATTGTGATTTGCCTGAATGCTTTGCTGGATGGATGTCGCGCAAATCACCAAATTCAGGCGAAATTTTCGAACCTCGAACTGTCGTCGATAAAATCGACGTGGCCGCGAACACTCGCATCTGCATCCCGTTAATCGTGGATTTGGAAACATCCTGCGTCATCTGGTGCGACTTGGCATTGAAGAATTTTCCAGGACTAAACAACGTCAATCAAAATCGTTCAGGAGTTTCGTTATTGTTACGTGCGATGACGAACCTGAAGAAACCGAATTTGCGTACGTTATTCGAACTGCACGTCGCCGCCCGCGGCGAAATGTGCGTTGATCTCGCCGACGCCGACACGGTTTTTTCGATTGAGCGCGGCGTCACGCCCTTTGAATATCGCACGGATCGCGGCGGAGTTTCTGTAACAGCGCGAGCCGCCGCGACGCCGCTCCGCACCGCGCTCTCCATCGTCGCGGGCCATCCGGTGGCGGTCCAATCGCCGGCAAACAGTAAACCCGGCACGTTCGACGCGTTTGGCGGACGAAGCGCGTCGACGCCGGGACGCGGGGCGAAGACCGAACGGGGTTCCAAGATGACCCGCGCGCCGAGCAGCGTCGCGTTGCGCACCGCCGGGAACGCGTCGCGTAGGTCCGCGACGACCGCGGCCGCCGTCTCGTCGCGCGGGCGAGTCATCAATTCATACGCCGCGCTGACGACGACCTGATAAGCATAACCCGACGATGTGTCGACCGTGTCGGCCTGAGACGCGTCCGCAGGCCGCGCGACGGCGAACAGCCACTGGCTTAATCGGCCCGGCAACACGATATGCGGTAAGTCCGTGATCGGGTGGTCAAACCGCAGGTGGACGCTGGCGATCGGGGCGGCGGGAATCGCGGTCAAGGCGTCAAGCTCGGGCAATTCGGCGGCCAACGCGTCGTCGATTAGGGTGCGGACCTTATTCCAGGGAACCGCGACGACGACCGCGTCGAACGTTGCGCTCTGCTCGAAATGTTTCACGTGAAACATTCCATCGGCCGACCGTGAAATCGTACGAATCGCCGTGCTCGGTCGATAATGGAGACCGGCTTGACACAATTTCGGAAGCAGCCGCGTCGCCAGGATCTCGGTCAGCGGCCGCTTGGGAATCAGCATTTCGTATCCGTCACGAGTGGTCAAAAACCCTTCCACGAAGACCTTGCGCCCGCGGCGAACGCGGCCTGATCGATCCGTTCGCTGAGCGCACGTTTCGATGACCGGCGTCCAGAACAGATCGATCGTGCGCGACGTCGCTCCGCGTGCGCAACCACGCGCCGAAGGTCGTGGCGGCGTCGAGCATGCGTTCGAAACGGAGTCGCAAAAAGATCCGCGCGATCGACAGCTTCTCGCGCCACGTCAAATACCGCAGCCGCGCGAACGCCCTGGCTAAGTGCAGCGGGGCGTGAAGCCATTGCGAGCCCTCGAAGCGACACAACTCGCCGCCGGGGCCGAGGAAATGCAGCGTCCGCTCGCGGTGAAATTCGTCCAGCAGATCGTATCGCCGCAGAAACTCTTGAAACGCCGTGCAGCACCCCATGGCCACGTGTTGGCACAGATCCAGCGTCTCGCCGGTCGCGGCGTCGACGAACGCACCCGCGCGGCCGCCCGGCTTCGAGCGGGCTTCGAACAGCGTGACGCACGGAGCGTTCGGTTGCGCCAGCAACTCGCCGGCGCAGGCTAAGCCCGCCAAGCCGCCGCCGATGATCGCGATACGCGGTCGCGTGAAAGCTGATTGCGCCGCGGCGCCGTTCGTCATAGACCGACCGCCGGCGTGTCGGACGAATCGGCGGTCATCGCGCGTTGACCGCTGCGCGGCAAATGCGCGGCCGGCACCGCGCCGCCGGACCACCACGCCCGGGCGAGGATCACGAATTTTCGCCAACGCGGCACGCGAACGCGGCGATAAAGCACCGCGTCGCCGCCGCGCGCGATCTCGCGCAACAACTCGCGATACGTGGCGTACATCGCGGCGAAGATCGGCACGCCGTCCCGATCCAGGTACTTCGCCAACGGGGCCGCTTCGTCGAACAAGCCTTCCACGCGCGCGACTTCGGTCGCCAACAATCGGCGAAACGCTTCGTTATCGACGCCTTCGCGTAATTCCTCGGCCGAGTACCCAGCCGTCGCCAGAGCGGAGGCCGGCAAATAGATACGGCCGGCGGCGGCGTCTTCGCCCAGGTCGCGCAGGATGTTGGTCCATTGAAACGCCAAGCCGCACGCCATAGCGGGTGCGAAGGCCGCCTCGTCGCGATACCCCCAAACGTGCAGGCAAATGAAACCCACCACCACGGCGACGTGATGGCAGTAGTCGTCGGTCTCGGCGGTCGTGTCGTAGGTCCGGCCGGCCAGGTCCATCGCCGCGCCGTTCATCACCGCGTGAAAATGCGCGGGCGGAATCTTGAACCGCCGAATCACATCGACGACCGCCGGCAAGATCGGCCCCTCGGGCTTGCCGGCCAACGCGCGATCGAACGCGTCGCGCGCGGCGTGCAGGTTCCGCCTGCGCGGATCGCGCAGGTCGAGGGCACGATCGCTCGGCGACCAGAAACGATTCTCTTCGAACGAAGCCTCGGTCGGAGCGCCTCCGCTCACGCCGTGTCGCCGCATCGAAGGGAATCGTCGGCGAAGCGATGTCGTCGTCCACCAAATCGTCCAGCTCGCGCAAGTAAGCGTAGATTGCGTACATCGCGCGACGTTTCTCGAGCGGCAACAGCGCGAATGTGTAATAAAAATTCGACGCGGCCCGTTTCGCGGCATTGGCGCAGAATTCGTAACTCTCGGCGACGGGATCGTTCATCGATTCACCACGGCGTTGGGCTGCGGTTCGCACATTTGGGTTCCTTCCACACGCCCCGTTCCGTGTCGACGTTCCAACCCGAACATCCAACGCAACCAGACGCGCGAAGCCAGCGCAGAGCTTGGTCCGTTTGCTCAACTTCGGTCGCGCCGTCAGCACGTCGCCGTCGACGCGTTGAATCGCCGCGCAGGCGGCCAAGCCTCCGGCGACGATCAGAATCGATCGTGCGACCCAACGCGCGGGGAAGCCGCGGGATCAACGCCAAGCCCTCGCGTAGCCAGACTTCCGCCCGCTCCGTTTCGGCCAAGACGAGCGCGCACAGCGCCGGCGAGGCGTGCGCGGCGCGGAATTCCGCCTCGTCGTGAACGGCGTGACTGTTCCAAGCCTCGCGCGGGAGATAGATGCGATCGCGATCTTCCAAATCGCGCCGCACGTCCTGGCAGAAATTCACCCACTGTAGGCCTGTGCAAACCAGGTCCGATAACGCGGCGTTTCGTTCGTCATAGGCTTGAAACAGATGCAGCACGATCCGCCCGACCGGATCGGCCGAGCCGCGGCAATACTCGCGAAGTTCGTTAATCGTCTCGTAGCGCTTGCGGGTCTGATCTTGGCGAAACGCGGTCAGCAAGTCGCGAAAGGGCTGCAACGGAATCTCGAACGTGCGGATCGTCTCGGCCAACGCCAGGAAGACCGGATGTGTGGGGCGCTCCGCGACGCAGCGTTCCAACATGTTTCCCCACCAAGCGAGCAACTCCGTCGCGCGTTCCGGCGATTCGACTTCGTCGGCCAGATCGTCCGACCAGCGGCAATACGCATAGACCGCGTGAAAGTGCTTTCGCAACGTGCGCGGAATCAAGAACCCGGTGACGGCGAAGTTCTCGTAATGACGTCGCGCCAGCGAACGACAGTATGCGTACGCCGCATCCACGTCGCCGGAAAACGGCGCGGCCTGCGGACCGTAACGATCCAAGTCGGCGGTAAATTGGGCATCCGGCATATCGTCACGCGTCGGGCAGAACGGCGGTGAATCCTGGGCAGGTCGTGAACGGTTCAGTATGATGGATTTTTCGAAAAGCGAACAGTTGAAACGAAGCGGATCGATCGCGACGCCGACGCGTTCGTGCGGCGATCCGCTCTTCCGGGAAGACCGCGTCTTATGAAGATCCTGTTGGCGAGTCCGCGTGGGTTTTGTGCCGGCGTGAACATGGCGATCGAAACGTTGGATCAGGCGTTGCGTCTGTTCGGCGCGCCGGTCTACGTCTATCACGAGATCGTGCATAACCGGTACGTCGTCGATCGCTTCAAGAACGAAGGAGCGGTGTTCGTCGATTACTTGACCGAAGTGCCGGCGAACTCGGTGCTGTTGTTCTCCGCGCACGGCGTGTCGCCCGAGATTCGCGATATCGCCAAGGCGCGGAACCTGCGCACGATCGACGCCACGTGTCCGTTGGTGACGAAGGTGCATCTCGAAGCGATTCGCTTCGCTAAGCAAGGCTACACGATCGCGCTGATCGGTCACGAAGGGCACGACGAAGTGATCGGTACGATGGGCGAAGCGCCCCACGCGTTCGTCTTGGTCGAGTCGGCCGAGGCGGTCGACGCGTTGCCGTTTGACGCGACCACGAAATTGGCGTATTTGACGCAAACCACGTTGTCCGTCGACGACGCCACGCGCATCATCAACCGTTTGAAGGAAAAGTTTCCGCAGATCATCGGCCCGCCGAAGGAAGACATTTGCTACGCCACGCAAAACCGGCAGGAAGCGGTTCGCATCCTGGCCAAGGAAGCCGATCTGGTCTTGGTTCTGGGCTCGCAGAACAGCAGCAACAGCCAACGTCTGGCCGAACTGGCGCGAGCATCAAGTCCCCGCCTATCTGATCGACGGCCGCGCGGACTTGAAGCCCGAGTGGTTCGCCGGCGTGAACAGCGTGTTGATCACCGCCGGCGCGAGTGCGCCGGAAACGGTCGTCGACGAAACGATCGCCTACCTGAAGGAACACTACGGCGCGACGGTCGAACCCCGCATGATTCGCGAAGAAGAAGTCTATTTCCCGCTGCCGAAGGAACTCCGGGTGTTGCAACGGGGGTAGGGCGAGATGGTCGATTCCGACGTAGAATTCACTCGGACATCCATCGCAGGAATTCGCCGATGATACGCATCTCGATCGATCTGCCGGAAGAAACCGAAGCCGTCCTGCGCGCCGAGTCGGCGCGACGGGGTCTCTCGCCCGAAGCGTTAGCGTCGCAGGCGTTGACCGAGCGTTTTCCGCAACCGAAATTCATCGCTTTATCTCCGGAAGAATGGACGAAGCGATTTCGCGAGTTCGTCCAATCTCTTCCCGAACGCCCGTCGAATTTCGAAGATAGTCGCGAGTCGATTTACAGCGACGATGAAGAATGACCAGAATTTTATTGGATACCAATGCTCTGTTGCGCGCCAGCCTCAAATCCCATGAGTCGTATGCGCCGACCGATGCCGCAATCGCGGCGTTAAAATCTACGGGAAACGAACTCTGTCTCTGTCCTCAGGTTCTATACGAATTTTGGGGCGTCTGCACCAGACCCTCGAATAAAAACGGAATTGGGATGTCCGCGCCGGATACTCATGCGCTTATCGAGACGTTCATCGATTCCTATTTCACGTTTTACGACGACGAACCCGGGATACTCGCCGTTTGGAAACGCCTGGCGTCATACGATGTCAAAGGCAAGCCCGCCCATGATGCGCCATTGGACGCCGCGATGGTGCATCACCGCATCGACGCGATCTTGACGTTCAACACGGCGGATTTTTCCCGGTATCGCGAAATCCGGACGATCGACCCGCTTTCGATCGGTTCGACTTAAGTTGCCTCGCGCATGCCGCGCGTCGGATTCGATCTTATGCGCGTTTTGGACTCTGTTCGACGATTCGCATAGAATATTCGCATGATCCGCATCTCAAAAATTGCTTCGGAACTCACCCCCGACGAACGCGATACGCTGTCGCGCTTGGTGGGGCGCGACGTTCGGCATGACGAGCGCGTCGTCGTGGAAGTGGATGCGGACGTCTCGCCAGATGAAGAAAAAGCCGATCTCAAAAACTTCGAGTTTGAAAAAATCGACGTGTTGGAAGGACTTAGCGACGAACAGATCGCCGAGTTCGATCGCATTTTAAAATATGAGCGACCGGTTCTGGGGAGATGGGAACCCGAATCGGATGCCGAATAATGGCGACGATCGTGCTCGATACGACCGCCTTCTCGGACTTAATCTCGCCTCGACGCGCCTTCCAAGAAGTCGTGGAGAGCCGCGCCGTCCGTCATAAACGGATCGGCGACACCCTTGTGGTTTCCAATATCACGGCTTACGAAATTCGTCGTGGTCTGTATCGCGTCGATGCGCATCCAACTGGCGGCGCTCGATCGATATCTCGCGCAACTCGAACCGGTCGGCGTCACGCCCCGCATCCTTACGCTCGCAGCGCGTTTGTGGGCGGATGGAAGGTCGGCCGGGATGATTCTCGACGATTGCGATCTTTTCATCGCCGCCACTGCGCTGAGCCTCGGCGCGACGCTCGTGACCTCGAACAGTAAGCACTTCGCGTGGATCGCCGATTTACGCGCTCGTTGACTGACGGGCATGATTTTCGACCTTCGGACCTCAAGGGTATCCGAGCTTAGTTCTTCATTCAGTGAGTTCTCCCATGCCCGCTCGCTTAGATCACGTCGCCCTCTCGCCCGAATTGTTCAAGGCGTTTTTCGAATTTCACCGCGTGCTCGAAAATTCGTCGATCGAGCGGCCGATTCGCGATTTGGTCAACATTCGCGCGTCGCAATTGAACGGCTGCGCGTTCTGCGTCGACATGCATGTGAAGGAGGCCGCCATCGCGGGCGAGCGGCCGTTGCGGTTGCATCACGTGACCATCTGGCGCGAGTCGACGTTGTTCAGCCCGCGCGAACGGGCCGCGCTCGAATGGACCGAAGCGTTGACCAAGATCGGTCCCGAAGGCGTCTCGGACGAACTGTTCGCAGCGGTGCGCGAATACTTTTCCGAGAAAGAACTTTCCGACCTCGCCTTCGCCGTCGCGGCGATCAACGGTTGGAATCGGCTGAACATCGGCTTCCGCACCGTGCCGGGGTCGAAGGATATTCCGTACGGACTGACGAGGTCGGGGTTGAGTTGAAGAAGACGCGGAGCAAGCAGCGGTGAGCCGTGCGCACTTGCGGAGCGGGCGTCTTCGGGAACAATGAAGTCGTTCGGACTCCTTGAACTTCCCCTGGAAACAGCCGATGCCCGCTCGCTTGGATTACAACGCCCTCTCCGCCGACTTCGTAAAGAAGTATTTGGAGTTCAGTCTGTCGCTGAAGCACAGCGCGATCGAGCGGCCGATTCGCGATTTGGTCAACATTCGCGCATCGCAATTGAACGGCTGCGCAGTTCTGCGTCGACATGCATGTGAAGGAGGCCGCCATCGCGGGCGAGCGGCCGTTGCGGTTGCATCATGTGACCATCTGGCGCGAGTCGACGTTGTTCAGCCCGCGCGAACGGGCCGCGCTCGAATGGACCGAAGCGTTGACGAAACTCGGCGAGCATGGCGTTTCGGACGAGATCTACGACCGCGTCCGCGCCGAATTCAACGAAAAAGAGCTTTCCGACCTGAGCTTTTCGATCGTCGCCATCAACGGCTGGAATCGCCTGAGCATCGGCTTCCGCGCGGTGCCGGGATCGATGGACACACCGTACGGCCTGACCAAATCGGGTCTGAGTTGAGAAAAAACTCGGCGCTGAGTTTGCGGAAGCCGGCTGCCGAACGACGTTCGTCCCCAATCCCCAGCCCCCTCACCAACTCAGCGGTTCCGGTTGCAACGGTTCGCCGTAGACGGCGCGTTCTTCGCGGGTCAGTTCGTACATGTCGCGCAGCAGTTGCACGTCGCAGGGGCGTTGCTCCTTTCCGCGGCGGGCGAACATGCGGGCTTGCGTGCTGATCATCACGTCGACCGGCGCTTCGGTGGTTTGGCCGAACGACTTGGCGTAATTGACGAAACTCGGCACGTTGCCCGTCACGAATCCGTAAACCATCGAGCAGGCGCCGATCGTCTTGCCGGTGAAGATGCTGGTGTTGATCGCCGTCTTGGCGTAATCGCCGATCATGCAGCCGATGAACTGCATGCCCGTGTTGATCTTGGTCTTGCCGTACAGCATGTTGACCTTGCCGTACGTGTTTTTGAGATCGCTGTTGCTGGTCCCGGCTCCCAGGTTGACCCAACTGCCGACGTAGCTGTGACCCAGGAAGCCGTGATGCTGTTTGTTGCCGTACGGCTCGATGATGGCGCATTCGACCTCGCCGCCGACCTTGCTGGTGTGACCCAAACAGGTGCCGTCCTTCAGCGAAGCATGTTCGTTGATCCGCGCGCGGCGCCGATGTACAGCGGTCCGCGTAGAAAACAGAACGGGCCGAGAATCGCGCCTCGCTCGATGATGATCGGGCCCTTGCTCGCGTCGCAGGTCAGATGCGCGCCCAATGTTACGTCGGGGCCGACGAAGACGCCGTCTTGTAACTGCGTGTAGGCGTCGCCGATCCGCGCGGCGAGATTTTCGGCGACGTATTTCTGATGCAGCCGCACGACGTCGTGCGGATACTCGAACAAGTCCCACTCGGCGGCCTCTGCGACGACGATGTCGGGTACGCTTTCCAAACGGATCCGCCACAGTTCCTGCGGGATCGCCAAGATCTCCGGATCATCGACCCGCGCGGCGACGATCGTTTCGCCTTGAACCAAGAGTTTCGGTCCGGTCCCGTTCAGCAACGCGCGGATCCGTTCCATCTGCGACGGCGCGGAACCAATCGCGCGTTGATCAGCGTGAACGTGCCGCGCGTGTCTTGCGGATGCAAACAGACGTCCGGATAATCGGCCGCTTCGAGCGCGCGCAAGTGCGGCCGGACCAACGCGCGGATCTCTCCCAGGTTCGAGCGACGGGCCAAGTCGACCAAGCGTTCGGCCGCGCAACTGAGCGCGTACGTCGGCTTGCCGTAGTTCAACGGCGCCAAGCGATCGACGAACGCATCTTCGAACAACACGATCATAACGAACCGACTCCAAGCGGCGTTCTGCGGGAATTCAGCACAATTCTAGGCCACCCCCTCGGTTTTGCTAACATCGTTACGACGGCCGCGCCGGTAGCGGCCGTTCGCATTCGCATTCCGATCCTACCGATTATTCCATGCCTTCCACCGCCGCCGGCGCAGACGTTGTTTCCGCTTCGCCCCGCTTGCGCGTGGTGAAATTCGGCGGCAGTTTGTTCGCGCGTCCGGCCTGGCACGACGATCTGCGCGCGTGGTTCGCCCAACAGCTGGCTTGCCCGACGTTGTTGGTGGTCGGCGGCGGTGGTCTCGCCGATGCGTTGCGCTGCGAAGCGGCCCGATTTCCGTATGACGAGCGCTTGATGCACGACCTCGCGTTGCAGGCGATGGACATGAACGCCACGTGCGTCCGTGCGCGTTTGCCGGAGATCGGCTCGACTTGCGTGGACGCGTTTCCGAACAGGCGAGCCGATTCCGATCGACTCGCAGGCGCCGGAGCGCACGATTCGACGCAAGTCGTCACTCCGCACATTGCGAGCTGGTGGAGCCAGGCCGAGCGGCAAAACAAAGACCGTCCGCCGGCGACCTGGCAGACGACCAGCGACACGCTGGCCGCGTGGTTGGCCGTGGAATCCGCAGCCGACGAGTTGGTGTTACTCAAATCGTGCTTGCCCCAGGCGTGCGGTGCGCGGCCCGACGACCCGGCCGATTGGGCGGCGCGAGGCTACGTCGATCCGGAGTTCCCCAACTGGATCCGGCATGTCCGCAGCGTTCGGTGCGAGGTTTTGCCAAAATGTTCGAAAGCCGAATAATCGGGCAAGGTCGGCACGAATCACTGGTGGGATGCACTCGGAATCCTATTTCAAGCGATGTCGATGAAATCGACACCGAGCGGGGGACGTTAGTCCCCTGAGTTACCACCATAAGACGTTTGTTCGCGTTAGCTCAGGGACGGACGTCCCTCGCTCGGTGAAAAAAAAACCGCGATCGTTTCGCTCGTATCGCTCGTTTCTTCACACTGGGGCGTTTGGCTGGTCGACGTGAACCGAAGGCCGACGCCATCGACTCAATAAAAAATTGTGTTTGCGCCTGCGATCGTAACGCACGTTTCGATCGTTTCGCTCGCGCAGTGAAAATAGGTAAGACGACCCCAGACGCAGTGAACGCGACAGCGCCGAGAAAAATGAAAAATCACAGGACAAAGTGATCGTATCGCTCGTAACGCTCGCGTAGTGAAGCTGGGTAAGATCGGGACTTGACGGACGGAATGTCGCCGGCGGATGTTCGCCAGACGACGAAATCCGCAAAGTTTTCCTAGTTGGCAAGTTTTTGTTCATGGGCTCAAGTCGGACGACCGATACAGAGGGCACGACGTCCCTTTTTGGGTGACTCCGTGTCCAGTCATGGAATGACGATTATGGTCTCGCATCGCTATCGCCGGTTGCTCGCCGTTTCGCAAATCGTTTGCTTGGCGGTCGCGACGTTGCCCGTGACGGCGTGGGGACAACTGCCCGGCGGCGGCCTGCCGTTCTCGCCGGCTGCCGGCGGATTTCAGCAGACGGGCGGTCCGTACGATCCGCAAGTCGTACCGGCCGGCGCGTTCGACCAGTTCGGCGCCGGCGTGAAGATGGGCGTGAAGCCGGTCAAAAAACCGAGCCAAAAAGCCGCGCCGGAAGCCAGCCTCGACGCATCGGCGACGTCGTGCGCCGCGATGAATGCGCAGACGTCGCAAGGTCGCTACATGCAGCCCGACACGCTGAACGGTCCGCAGGCCAATCCGCATGTGATCCAGAATCAAGACGTGCCGATGATCCCCCGCAAGAACGGCGTTCCGACGCCGTACCAGGGTGGCTCGCTGGCCGCGAAACCGACGCAAAACACGCCGACTCCGGCCGCCGTTCGCCCCACCGGGACGACCGCCGGACCGAATGCGCGAACGACGGTGAATTCGAGCGTCGACGAGACATACGACGGTGCGCTGCGCTCGTTGCAAGAACGCTTGGCCGCCGTGCGCCGCGGAACGCCGATCTCGTCGGGCAGCACGCCGAAGGCGACGCCGGACGATACGAACGTCGAGTTGGAACCCGATGCGCCGGAGCCGACGCGTGCGCCGCGTTTCAACTCGGCGAGCATGGAGAAACCGGAGCAAAGCGAGACGATCATCAACACGACGACCGAGCGGAAAGCCCCGGTGTTCGCGATGCCCAGCGACTATTCGTCGGCCCGTCGCCCGTTCGACGGCGGCGAAATGCCGAGCGTGTTGAACGGCAAAAGCCCGACGCCGACGGCGACGGCTCCGACGACCGCGCGGAACGCCGGCCCGTCGTCGCGGAAGACGGTCGTCGACGCGCCGGCCGCACGCGTGGCCGATCAACGCGGGGCAGGGGGGATCGTCGAGGAAATCACGCCCGTCACCGTTCCGGCCGCGACGGCGTCCGTCGGACTCGGCGGATCGCAGGCGTTGGTGTCGCGTCAATCGCCGCAGATCGTGGTCGAAACGCTCGGTCCGCGCACGTTGACCGTGGGCAAGGAAGCGACCTATGAAATCGTCGTGAAGAACCAAGGCGACCTCGCCGCGCAGGACGTGTCGGTGACGATCCGCGTCCCCGAGTTCGCCGAGTCGACCGGCAACAAGGCGACCGCCGGATCGGCCGAGTTGCTGCGCGATCCGAACGACGCCGCGGCCGCGTTTTATACCGTCGAATGGAAGATTCCGCGCGTCGAAGTGCGGGCCAAAGAATCGCTGGCGCTGCGGTTGATCCCGCGCAAGAGCAAGGCGTTCGACTTGGGCGTGGTCTGGACGATTTCGCCGGTTTCGTCGCAAACCAGCGTCGAAGTGCAAGAACCGAAATTGGCTCTTTCGCTGGCCGGTCCGCCGGAAGTGCAATTCGGCCAAACCAAGACGTACAAGCTGAACCTCAGCAACCCGGGCACCGGCGACGCCGAGAACGTGGCGATTCACATCTCGCCGCTGGGCGGGGCCGACGCCGCGCTGACCAAGCACCGCATCGGCACGTTGGCCGCCGGCGATAGCAAATTGATCGAAGTCGAACTGACCGCCAAGCAAGCGGGCAAGGTGCTGCTGCGTGCCCAAGCGACCGGCGACAACGGTCTGAAGGCCGAAACGAGCGAACACGTGCTGGTCCGTCGCGCAGCGTTGAGCGTGAACGTGCTGGCATCAAAAAGCAAATACACCGGCACGATCGCCGGTTACGCCGTGCAAGTGGCGAATCCCGGCGATGCGTCGGCCGACAACGTGAAGGTCACGGCCGCCGTGCCGAACGGGGCGAAGTTCCTCTCCGCATCCAGCGGCGGGAAGTTCGACGCCGAAACCGGCAAGGTCGTCTGGACGTTGCCGGCGTTGCGTGCAGGCGGCGAGCAAACGTTCGAAGTGAAATGTCAACTGAACGCCGCGGGGGCCAATACGTTGGCCGTCGACACGACCGCCGCCGGCGATCTGACGGCATCCGGCGTGGGCACGACGTCGGTCGTCGCCTTGGCCGATTTGTCGCTCGACGTGATCGATCCCAAGGGTCCATTGCCGATCGGCGAAGAGGTTTCCTTCGAGATTCAGATCAAAAACCGCGGGACCAAGGCGGCGGAACGCGTGTTCGTGGTCGCCTTTTTCGAAGAAGGGATCGATCCGGTCTCCGCGACCGGCGGACAGCATGAAATGAGCAACGGCGACATCCGTTTCGCCCCGATTCCGGCCCTGGCCCCGGGCGCGACCGCCGTGATGAAGATCAAAGCGCTGCCCAAGGCCGCCGGCAACTTGGCGTTCCGCGCCGAAGCGGTCTGCGAACACGACGGCAGCAAGCTCGCTCACCAATCGACGGTGCTGTTCTACGGCGACGACGCCGCGCCGACCGGCAAAGCGGTTGCCGGACCCGACGACGACATCAGCGCCTCGGCCGGTCAACCGATCCGCACCGCCGGCGGCAGCTCGCGTAAATCCCAACCGGTGCTGCAAGCGGCTCCGGGTGCGACGACCGCTCCGACCGTGAACGGTGGGACGACGCCGAACGCCGGCATCCCGTTGGGCGGCCCGGCGATGACGGTTCCCGGCACAAACACGCCGCCGGCCACGGCCCCGTTGCAGCGGGGGCCAGCCCCGGTGGGATCGCCGGCGCCAAGCTCGCCGTACTCGGTCGACGGCGTGAAACCGACCGCCGCGGCGACGCCCGCCGGCGCGAAACCGAACAACCCGATCGTCCTGCCGGCCTACTCGGCCCCGTCGCTGCCGAACGCGCAACCGACAGGTGGGTTGCTGTTGCCGCCGCGATAGCCGTAATGACGGTGTTATGCGATGACTTCATGGACTTCATTCGCGATGAAATCGTATTGAGTTTGAACGCCGCAATGAGTGCACTGAACTTTCCACAATGTGTCGAATGAAATGAAATCGGTGTTTTGGGCTTCACGATAAGCCTTATTTTTCAGTGTTTGGTATTCATTTTTTGCCCGCGTTGCGACAAGAATTCCAAATTCACGTCCACAATTTGGGCAGGATTGCTTCGCACACTTTCGCAACATCCAACGATGGTTTGCCAAATAATCCCAAATCAGTAAACCTGCGATTGACATGAAAATCGGCGCACAATAGGCGAGTAGCCTGATTGCGATTAATGCGATCGCAGATATTCGAATCGATCGTCATGAGATCAGACGGAAGTTGGTGTTTTTCGTTCGGTCATTATTGATTGAAGATAACCCGCCAATCCCTCGGCATCGTCGGTACCGATGCGCATCTGGCTCTTGCGGGTCGTCACGTGGACGCAGTCGCGGCCCCAGAGGTTCCAGATCCAGCCGCCGCGGTGGCTGGCGTGGATGCCCCAGCCTTCGAGCAGGGTCGAGCGATCGACCGCGACCGCCGTGATGTCGTCGTAACTCAATGTGCGGCGAAAGATCGGCGTGGGCCCGAACGCGACCTGCAAGCGGTCGCCCAGATCGGTGACGTGCAGATGCTGAAATCCCGACGCTAAGACGGCCAGAACCACGCTGATCGGCCCAGCGACGTAATACCCAGTCGGCGTGCCGATCGCCCAGACGACCACGGCGAAATCGAGCGCTGCGACGCCATAGAGGATCCACCCCAACGGCGCGTGCTGCGTGTGATCGTAACCGGGCGAAGCGGACATGACATTAGGGGAAAAGACAAGCGATTTGCAGCGACCTGACAAGGAATGTGCCGGCAAAGGAATTATAGCCCGTCGGCGGAAAGCCGCCGCCGCTTTTCGTAATCAACACGCGCTGATCTTGCCCCGACGGTTGAGCTTGGGTTAGCATTCGCGCGTGAGTGTTCCGCTTGGTCGCGAACCGCTAGCTTATACGTAGGCGAGCGTCCTTCGACCGTTCGCCGAACCGCTGTTTTGTTTGCGACCCGACTCGATCCACGTGCGATGCCTGTGCAACGAATTCAACGTCTGACCCGCTTCGGCATGTTGTCCGCCGCCGTCACGGCGGTCGTGATCCTGGCGTGCGTCGCGGGACCGCGCAACTCGGTCGGCGCCGGTCCGGCCGGAGCGAAGAAGAATGACGACGGAACCTTCGGCGATTCGCACTTCGACCCGATCAAAGAAAACGGTCGGATCTTCGACGGTTGGAAAACGCCGCAAGCGTTGATCTTGATCACCGGTTCGCAGGACGGCTACATCGAACCGTGCGGCTGCGCAGGCATCGAAAATCAAAAAGGGGGCATGAGCCGCCGCTACGACCTGATTCGCTCGCTGCAAGAAAAGAAGTGGCCGACCGTCGCGCTCGACGCGGGCGGGCTGGTCAAAGGGTACGGCAAGCAAGCCGACCTGAAGTACGAAGCCGCCGTCAATTCGTTGAAGGCGATGAGCTACGGCGCGATCGGACTGGGCGTGCCGGAGTTGAAACTCTCGGTCGACGAGCTGATCTCGAAGACCAGCGACGACGAGCGTTTCGTTTCGGCCAACGTCGGATTGATCGAAGCCAACGACGACATCCTGCGTCGTTCGCGCATCTTCGAACTCAACGGCGTCCGCATCGGCGTTACGTCGATCGTCAACACGGTCGATTTTCCAGTCTTGGCGAATAACAAGGATCTCAAACTGATCGATCCGATCGCTGGGTTGAAGGATGTTTACAAGGAGATGCTGCAAAAGAACTGCCGCCGCATGATCCTGTTGACCTCAGGAGACGCGAAGGAAGCCAAGAAAATCGCCGAAACGTATCCCAAGTTCACCGACATCGTGATCGCTGGCCCCGGCGACAATCCCCCGGCCGAACCGAAGACGATCGAAGGAACGAAGACGCTGCTGTTGGAAACCGGACATAAGGGGATGTACGCGTTGGCGCTCGGCATGTACGACGACGCCGCGGGCACGGTGCTGTATCAACGCATTCCGCTGGATGCGCGGTTCGGCGACGCCGAGGCGATCGCCAAGGTCTTCGCCAAGTATCAAAGCCAGCTCGAAGGCCACGGCCTGAAGGGCCTCGGCGTCAAGGCGACGCCGAACCCCACCGGTCGCGGCGCGTACGTCGGCTCAAAAGCGTGCGGCGCGTGCCGATAAGAGTGCATATGCGGTTTGGGAAGGACCACTCACGCCACGGCGTTCGACACGTTGAAAAACGGCACACCGCCGCGCGACCATGATCCCGAATGCATCAGTTGCCACGTGACCGGCTGGGATCCGCAACGCTACTATCCCTACACGACCGGATTTTTGAACGAGACCGACACGCCGAATATGGTCGGCAACGGCTGCGAGAACTGCCACGGACCCGGCAAGAAACACGCCGACGCCGAATCGCAAGCCAACCGTGTGGATGCTAAATTGCTGACCGCGCTACGTAACGAAATGAAAGCGCCGCGCGACGCTTCGGGCTGCATGACTTGCCACGACGTGGACAACAGCCCGGACTTCAGCTTCGA
This sequence comes from Pirellulales bacterium, assembly GCA_049840575.1. GTDB lineage: Bacteria > Planctomycetota > Planctomycetia > Pirellulales > JALHPA01 > JANRLT01. The sequence goes on along the minus strand of JASGKV010000024.1, from coordinate 301,529 downwards.
GAAGTATTGGCCGCAGATCGAGCATAAAGGCAAGAACTGAAAATGGGACTGTACATGTCGTGACGGGGCGTTCTCGAAACCCATCACGGGGTGCGGACGGCATATTCGTACGGATGTTATTTTGAATTCGTAAGTTTCACCGCGATCGCTCGCGCGTCATGTCGTTACGCATGGCGCGGCGTGGACGATTCAATCGTCCCCGGATTCTCTCGCTTTCCAAGCTGCCTGACCGGGCGTGGAACATATGCTAGAATTTCGCAAGCGTTTCGCGTAGCGTGGTGCCGGGGCCGGATGATCGGAATACTCGACGCGACCCGTCGCGGGACCGTTATGGAAGAACAAATTCTGTTCGCCGACGTGGCGACGTGCCTGGGAGCGATCGACATCGGCTCGAACAGCGTGCGGTTGATCATCGCCGAACCGTTACGCGGCGGAAATTATCGCATCTTGGACGAAGAACGCGAATCGACCCGGTTGGGACGTGTGCCGGGCGCCGGTCGCCTGGACGACGAATCCATCGAACAAACCCTGGCCGTGCTCGGCCGATTCAAGAAAATCGCCGCCGGCTTTCAGGTCACCAATCTCCGGTGCTTGGCGACCTGCGCCGTCCGCGAAGCCGAAAACGGCGGCGGAATTTTGCCGTCGGGCGAAGGACGAAATCGGGATCGACGTCGAAATCATCAGCGGCGAAACCGAAGCTCGCTTGGCGTTCATCAGCGTGCAGCGGGCGTTCGATCTCACGGGCAAAAACGTCGTCGTGGCGGATATCGGCGGCGGCAGCACCGAATTCGTGATCGCCGGCGGTAACGCCATCGAGGCGATCTATTCGACCCCGATCGGCACCGTGCGTTTGACCGAGCAATACGGTTCGGACCCGCATTCGGTCCCGGGCAAATACGAAAGCCTGCTCGAAGGGATCGATACGTTACTGCGTAAACATGCCGGCAAAGTCGCACTTCACGCCGCATTTGCTGATCGGCACCGGCGGCACGTTCACCGCGCTGGCTGAAATGATGATGGCGCAGAAAAACCAACTCGGCTTGCCGACGCGCGGGTATCTGGTCACGCGGGCCGAAGTTTCGCACCTGCTGGACCGCGCCCGCAAGACACCGGCCGCCAAGCGACGCAACATTCCGGGCCTAACGCCCGATCGGGCCGACATCATCGTCACCGGCTTGGCGATCATCGATCGCATTATGGTGCGCTTCAAAATCAACCTGTTGCAGGTCCACAATCGTGGTCTCCGCGACGGCTTGGTTTTGACGATGATCGACGAAGTGCAGGGCGTCAGCGCGCCGACCGCGGCGAATCGCGAGGAATCCGTCGAACGCTTCGCCGTGGCCTGCAGCGGCGAACCGGAACACGGTCGACATGTGGCCCATTTGGCGGGCGAAATCTACGAGAAACTGGCCCCGCTGTACGGCTTGGATCCCGCCGATCGTCCGTTGTTGGAAACCGCCGCCCGGTTGCAGGACGTGGGCTATTTGATCAATTACGATCAACACCATAAGCACAGTTTCCACTTGATTATGAACAGCAATTTGGCCGGATTTCGGCCAGAGGATTTGCTGTTGATCGCCAATACGGCCCGCTATCATCGTGGCTCGAAGCCAAAACAGAAGCACGAGCATTTTCAGCAATTGACTAAAGCCGATCAGCAACGCGTCCGCAAAATGGCGGCCGTGCTGCGAATCGCTGGCGGCTTGGATCGCAGCCGTGCCCAGGTGGTACGCGGAGTCGACGTTGCCCGAGACGGCAAACGCCTGCGTATCGCCGTCCACGCCGCGGAATTGCCCGAGTTGGATATTCGGGTGGCGCGGCGCAGAACGGAGATGTTCGAAGAGGAATTCGACGCCAAGGTCGAAATCGATTGGGCGGAGTCCGCCGGGAATTCGGCCACGATCGATGATTCGCCATCGGCCGAAGCGCTGTGATCGAGGTGATCACGCCCGCTTCGAAAGCCCTCTCTTAAGAACGAGCTACGGCGCCGTTCGCCGGATCATGCACGGCGGCGATGACCATCGTTCCCAGATTCATGCCCGACACCAGCCACAGCGCCGATCCGGCCCATAAGCTGGCGAACGTGCAGCAGCCGATCAGCAGCAGCAACACCATAAAAACGCCGTGACAAAGTCCCTGGCAAGACGTGCCGATCGCCATGCGGGAAACCAGCGTGCATCCCAGTCCCAGGGATTGCAGCGTGACGAAGATCGCGAAAGCGTAGGGCAGAATCGCGGCCATGGGAATCCTTTCCGCCGGTCGTGGAAGTGTCGCGCACGGCCGGAGCGGGCCGTACATCTCTTTTCGTGTAAATCTTGCCCAGAGGTTGGGAAGCGGGGCAAGCGAGTGAATATCTTGCCGAGCTTGCCTGATTTCGGGAAGGTCGATTTCTTCGGTTGGGAAAACTTTGCGGTCAATCAAAGCGATCTAGCACGGCATTGCCGGCATGAATAACACAAATTTTGCTGCCTCCACTTCGCCGACATCGCCCAATGTGAAGTTACAAGAGCGATATTCGTTATTCCCGTCAAAGTTTTACAGACTTTGTTAATTGGTAGGACCGCCCGGACCGATATTAACGGCACATCCCAGCATGGATTCTCCGTCGGAGAGAGTCTGCGGGGCTCGTGTGGAAACAAGCAGGTGGACCGCATCATGTCGATTACCCGATTCCGGTCTCTGATGGCATTGGGACTCGTTTGCGTAGGAAGCGTTGCGGCGTTCGCCCAACATCCTCCGCAAAGCGCAGTACACGCCGTTCGCTCCGGCGGAAATCGCCGAAGAGCACAACTTCCGGCCGTTCGAACCGGCCGATTTGAGCATGTACGGCAACGGTCCGCAGGCCAACGAAGGCTTCTTCTTCACCTACGAGCGTTTGGTCTGGGCCTTCACCGGTCCGAAAGACTCGCCCATCGGCGACGAGGCCTCCGCCGGCGTCATCAACAACGCGGCGGGGTTCAATTTCCTAAACCTCAACTCGTTCGATAACAGTTTCATCAATACGCAGACCGTCTGGGGAAATCGTTTCGAAGGGGGATATGTCGAAGATGACCGTGGTTGGTTGGTCAGCACCGCGCACGTGCATACGCAGCATTCGCAACGCACGCTGGGCGCCACGAACATCGCCTTCGCCGATCCGTTGGGATTGAACCTGCAATTCGTCGACTTCAACAACGACGGGATCGACGACGACTTGAACCTGAACGGAATCTTCGGGAATACGAGCCCGTTCAACTTCGACGCCTTGCCGTTCCCGATCAGCGACGGCGTGCTGGATACGTACGTCGGCCCCGACTTCGGCGATCAAATTTCGTTGCCGATCAATTTCTCCAACGTCTTCGTCTTCAATCAAACGAAGCTGTCGACGATCGAATTGATGCGAGTCAACCGTTGGGAACCGTTGCACTACGGTGGAACGATCGAGTTCATCTACGGTGCCCGCTACATGAACGTGGCGGACAAATTCGGGATCTTCGGGTTCAACGGCCAAGGCGTGATTACGCAACTGGCGATCCAGAACGCCATCGACAACCGAATGATCGGCGGTCAGGTCGGGTTACGCTACAATCGCCAAACCGGACGTTGGCGCGTCGGAGCCGAAGCTCGCTTCACCGCGGCCGCCAACTTCCAGAACACACGCCTCGAAGGGAACTACATCGGGAGCGGCGGTCAGTTGCAGGCTGGTTTGCTGAACGCCTACAACGACGCTCAAACGGATACGACCTTCGCTCCGATCGGCGAACTCCGCTTGGACGCCAGCTACCAAATCACCAAGGCCTTCTCGATTAAGTGCGGCTACACCGGCATCGTCGCCGGCGGCGTGAGCCGGGCCAGCCGTCGAGTCGGCTACATCTTCCCCGAAGCGGCGATCAACGACATCAACAAGCACGATACGTTCATCTCGAACGGGTTCAACTTCGGCTTCGAAGTCAATCGTTAAGATACGTTCGCTTCGCAACGACTCTCGTACGCCCGCGATTCATCCGAATCGCGGGCGTACGCCGTTTCTTGACCTACCGCAAGGTTTTCAAGACGGCGAATCGCAACTATGCTGAATCCTCGATCCGTTTCGGGAATCGCTCCGCTCAGGCCGGCGCAGGGGATTGGATACGTTTGACCAGCGCCTCGCATTCAACGCCGATTCCTCAGGGGCCGATTACGATCGTGCCCGTCGCGACTCGCGCCGATCGCGAACGATTCGTACGTCTGCCCTGGCGAATTTACGCGAACGATCCGGCCTGGGTTCCGCCGCTGCTGTTGGAACGAAGAGGATTCGTCGACCCGGCCAAACATCCGTTTTATGAATTCGGCGCGGCTAAGATGTTTCTCGCGGTTCGCGACGGCGCCGATGTCGGACGTGTTTTGGTGGCCGACGATCCCCGCGACATCGGCGGCTGCGGTCCGAATTCCGGCGTCTTCGGCATGTTCGAAACGCTCGACGATCAAGCGATCGCCGACGCCCTATTGAACACGGCGCGAGAATGGTTGCGAAGCCGCGGTCGAGTGCGCATGTTCGGGCCCATCGACTACAGCATGAACTACTCGTGCGGGTTGTTGGTCGACGGTTTCGACACGCCGCCGCGATTGATGATGAATCACAACCCACCGTACTACGCCGGTCTGTTGTCTCGCGCCGGCGCGGAAAAAGCTAAAGACTTGATCGCTTGGTGGATCGATCTCAAGCGCGACCTGGGCGAATGGCGGACGCGCGTCGAACGTTTGACGGCGCGAGGCCGAGTGACGTTACGCTCGTTTCGTCAGGACAGGCTGCCCCAAGAAATCGCGCATTGCAAAGAGATCTATCATCGCTCGTGGCGCGAGAACTGGGGGTTCACCCCCATGACCGATGCCGAATACGTCGACATGGCGAGGCAAGTCGCGGCCTGGGCACGGCCGGAGCTGATGCTGATGGCCGAAGTCGACGGTGCGCCGATCGGTTTTTCGATGACGATGCCGGACTTGAACGAAGCGATGCGGCCGTTGAACGGCAAGCTGTTCAATTACGGATTACCGATAGGGTATCTCCGCTTCGCATGGCGCGCCAAGCGGGTCGACGCCGCCCGGATGTTGGTGCTAGGCGTCTTACCCGAATTCCGTCGGCGCGGCGTCGCCGAGGCGTTGATTTTGCGCAGTTTCGACGTCGGTAACCAATTGGGGTATCGCGGTGCCGAACTCAGTTGGACGCTGGAAGACAATGTCCTAATAAATCGTTCCATTCAAGCGGTCGGCGGAAAATCTTATAAAACGTATCGCATTTTCCGCATCGAGTTTTGAACGCATAAGAAGTCATCGACGTTACTCGTTCTGCGTCCAGCGCCGACGAAACAGCGTGGTCATGGTCAACCACGCGACGAGCAGCACACCGCTCGTGCAGCCGAGATATCCGTAAAAGTACGGCCAACTGCCGACAACGCTCGCATTCGCGTCCGGCGCGTTCAACGGTAAGTTGAACAAAGTGGCGAACGGGCTGAGCATGCCCAATCTCTCGGCGGCCAATGCGAATTGCGTCCCGGTGAAGAACTCGCGGGCGAAGAAATTCAACGCCAGAGGTAAGCAGTACAATCCTAAGATCCAGACATAGCCCATCATCAACGACGTGGCCGTGCGACGAAACATCACCGAGGCGAACAACGCCAAGGTTGTGGTCGTGACGCAAGTGAGAATGAAAATCGCCAAGTAGGCCAGGGTTAGACCCCAGTTCGTCCAATAAAAGCCGGTCAGCAAGCAGGCCAGCAGCAGCGGCCAAAGTAAAAAACACGTCAGCACGCTGGAGACACGTAAACCCGATAACAACTTGCCCCACAGGATCGTTGCCGGCGATAAGATCGTAGTCAGCAGCAAATCCAATGTCTCGCGCTCGCGTTCGCCCGTCACCGATCCCGCCGAAAACACGGGCCCGACCAGCATATTGAAAAGAACGACGTAACTGAGATACCAGGGTGAATACTCGGGCTTGATGAACAACGCGAAGCACATCAGAGGCAGCGCCAGGACCATGCCGACCTGGATCACGACGCGCAGCATCAACGTCCCTTGCGCGAAGATCTCGCTGCGAATCTCCTTGTCGTAGACCGGGTTCGCACCATCCGGTAACAATTTCGTACGCTTCGCCGGCGCGAATAAATTGTCCGGAAAACGGTCACGATGGATGACCAGCCCCACCGCCGTTTTGTTTTCCGCCTCGGGATCGACGACTTCCTTTCCTTCGCTGCCGACGTCGGGCGGACGGAGCAGACGCCGCGATGTGCCGAAAAACAACAGCAGCCCCAACAGCGTACAGAGCATTGGGAACACGGTCAGCACCGCGATCAAACGGGCTTGTCCGTTGTCGCCGAACAGATTCCAAATCCCTACGCCGGTGATCGCCAGCGGAAGGATCAGCAAGTAGGAGACGACCAAGGCCGAAGATGTCCGTTGAAAGTACGCGCTACACGCCACGCTGATCATACCGAACAACATGACCGAGAGCATCAGCCCTAGATATACGGTCAGCACTTCGTATAGCGACACGCCACCCAGCGGCAAGCAGAGCATCACGATCGGCAGCGACGTCAACATCAACACCGCCAAATGCGCAAGCGACGCCAACAGCTTACCCAACACGATTGCGGCAGGGCGCAGCGGGCTGGCCAACAAGCTTTCATATGTTTTGCGCTCTTTTTCGCCGGTGATCGCGCCCGCCGCGAAGCTGGGGGCCATCATCGACACGAGCATGTATTGCCCGAGAAAGAACAAGTTGACCAGATTCTTGGCCTTCTCTGGGTTCACGCTCAGGTTGACGCGTTGTTCTTGCGGCCAAGCCAACACGACGACCAGCCCCAGCAACGCGTTGTAGGCGAACAGTAACGCGAACGTGCGCCACGTACGCAAATTGACCAACAACTCGCGCTGCAAGACGGGATTTTCGATCAGATACATAACGATCGACCGCGGACGAGAACGAACGGAGAAGCGTGGTCGATTATAGCGATGTCGTGCGCACGTATGCGATCGTGAAGATCACAGTTGGTTATTTAGCCGGTCGCACGCCGCGCCCGGCGTTGATCGCCAACACGATCAAACCCGAGACGATCGGAAACGGAGCGAGCGTCAGCATGGCGGTCGAGTAACTCGTGTCGGCCAACTCGCCCACCAGAATCTGCCCGACCGAACCGCCCAGATTGCCGATCATGTTGATGAATCCGATCGCCGAGGCCGCGGCGGTCGAGCCTAAAAACATCGTCGGAATCGGCCAAAACGCGGGGAGATGCATGTAGTGGAAGAATCCGACTCCGAGCAACAACAAAGCGCCGCCGACCCACATATTGGTGAAGGTCAAGCCGACCAAGGCAATGAAGATTCCCAGGACGACCAGAGGAACCGCGACGTGCCAAACACGCTCGCCGTGACGATCCGAACGATTACCGTTATATAACATGCCGAGAAAAGCAATCACGTAGGTCGCGCTGGTCAATATGAACAGCCAGCCTTTGTTCGGTTCTTTCGCGACTTCCAACTTGTCGGAAATTTTTTTGAGTTCCGGTTTGCTTTGCTCATCGATTTGGGTCAACGCCGCCGCCAACTCTTCGCTGTTCGCGGTATGGCTTTTCCGAGCTGCGGCGTGTTTCGATTTAACCGCCTGTCTTGCGGCCTGGAGACTCCTTTCCAGTTCTTTGCCGTCGTCGTCCAACAAGATGTTTTCGTAGATACTGGGCATGAACGTCGACAGCCCGTAGCTGCTGACGTTCTGACCGAAATACACCAACGTCAACAACGCGACGACGCCCAATTGGCTCTTGAAACCGGCGAATCCATGTTTCAGAGAACCGTGCTTCTGTTCGGCGGCCAGATCGCGTTCCAAAAGTTCGCGTTCGTCGGACGGCAGCCACGCGGCTTCGGAGATGCGATCCGGTAGCACGAAGGCCGTGACCACGGCTGCGATGATGGGCATAACCCCTTGGATGATGAACACCCAACGCCAGCCTTCGAGCCCGAACCAATCCAAGTGCAACAGTTGCTTGCTGATCACCGAGCCAAAAGCCGATGCCAAGGGAATGGCTGCCAAAAAGAGCGCCATCGCCTTTGCTCGATCCTGAGTCCGAAACCAAATCGAAAGATAGAAAATGACGGTGGGAAAGAAGCCTCCTTCGAAAAGGCCCAAGAGAAATCGAAAGAAATACAATTGATAAGCGGGATTCGTGTCCAACGTTCCCAAATAATTCGCGATCGGGGCGAGGACCGGAGAATCGGTTTGGAATTTCGGCAACCATCCGAACAACATCGGCATGACCGATTGATCTCCCAGAAATCCCATCAGCGTCGCGGCGATCCCCCACAGCAGAAGGATTCGGATAAAAACCCAACGCGCGCCGCGTTTCAACACGCTGACCGTGCTGGGGATTTCCAAAATCCAATAACTCCAGAAAAACATCCCGGCGCCGAAGCCGATCGTTTCATTCATCAATCCCAAGCCGCCGACTTCGCGCGACTTGCTCATGTCGAGCTTCGTCCAGCCGATATTCGAGCGGTCGATGTAGGCGATGATATACAACGTGAACAGCACCGGGATCAGGTGAACGCTGACCCGGCGTCTGGCTTTTTCGCCCAGCGACGGTGCCGGTTTCCACCAGATCTTGGACATCCAAAAATCGCCCCAACCGTCGCGTGTCGACGAGCCGGCCGACTGCTGTGGAACACCCGAACCCGGTTTTGACGAACTCATGCGGCGAAACTCCCCCCCGAGAGATGCGATTTTTCGAACGATTTAAGCTAATCCATCCCCGCGATGCTTGCAAACCGCTTCGCGATGCCATCTTACGGCGAGGCCGCGAGATTGCCGACTCGACAGGGTCGCCCGCGGAACTCTGAAAGACATGCCGTGTTGATAACCGCAACGACACGATTTTTTGTGTCGGTCAATTCGCCAGGGCGACGGGCGACTTGGTCCGCCGGGTAATAACCCACGTCGTCACACTCTTCTTTCGGAGTATCTCGCATGTCACACGAAGACACTCGTTTGGACGCCGCGTTGCAAAACGTTTCAAACGGTCGCCGCGGCTTTTTGAAAACGTTGTTCCTCGCTTCGGCCGCCGCAGCGGTCGTCGTCGCCGCCCCCGCTTCGCGTATCTTGGCTGATGAACCTAAGGGCGACGGCGACGGCAAAGGCGACGGTAAGGGGGATGGAAAAGGCAAGGGCGACGGGAAGGGAAAAGGGAAGGGTAAGGGCAAAGGCAAAGGAAAGGGCGACGGCAAAGGTGACGGTGGCGGAAAAGGCGACGGCGGAGGCAAGGGCGACGGTGGCGGCAAGTAAGCGTTGTTAAACATGACACTGACTTACGGCGAGCGATCGGATCTCCGATCGCTCGCCTTTCTTTTTCCGCTCCCTTATCCTGGACGCATGTCCCGACCTTTTCTCTCGCGCAGGATCTTGCTTGCGACCGCTCCCAACGGTTACTTGGCTTACGACACCGATCGGGATCGCCTGCACGAATTGAACGCCACCGCCGCCTTAACCGTCGAACTGTGTGACGGGACGCGCGCCGAAGATGAAGTCATTCGAACGGTGGTCGAAGTGATCGGGGCGGAGCATGCCGACGCCGCCACGACTTGGCTCCGACGTGCGATTGCCGAGGGTTTGTTGCGTGGGGAACCGCCCACGTCGCCGGAGTTGGAGCCTTCCGCCGGCAAACTGCGAAAAAAAGCCGTCGCTCAACGGGAACAGGGGCAACTGACGGTCGCCTACATTTGCTACGCGCGGGCGGCCGAAATTCAGCCGGAACTCGCGAAGAATTGGCTGGAACTCGGCGACATGGCTCGCGTCATCGGCCGTCGCGGCGAGGCACGGGACGCTTACGAGCGATATTGAACGCTGATGCCGGACGACGCCGAAGTCGCGCATCTGCTGATCGCGTTACGCGACGACGCACCGCCGGAACTGCGCCTCGGACGCCTGTATCCGCGGCCTCTACAAACGTTTCGCCGGGTTCTACGATTCCAACATGCGCGAAGAGTTGGAATTCACCGGTCCCGAAGTGTTGACCGCCGCTATGACGGCCGAGTTCGGGAATTCGCCGCTCGCCGACGTATTGGATCTCGGGTGCGGAACGGGGTTTTGGGGGCAGACGATTCGCGCCGCGCGGGCCGGTTGGTCGGCGTCGATCTTTCGCCCGAGATGTTGGAAAAAACGCGTAAACGAAAAATCTACGATCGCTTGGATTTGTCCGAAGCCACCGCGTGGTTGGGCTTCGCGCGGGACGAACGTTTCGATTGGATCGGCATCTGCGATATGCTGATTTACTTCGGCGACTTGGGGCCGATCCTACGGGCCGTTCGTCGGCTGTTGAAGCCGAACGGGATTGTTGGGTTTACTGTCGAAAAAGGCGAGAGTTCGCCGTTCGCGTTCACCGACTCGGGACGATTCACCCATCACCCCGACCATGTGCGCGACGTCGCCGCCACGACCGGATGTCGTTTGGTTATGAGCAATTCAGCGATTATTCGTTACGAATACGGCGCGGCGGTCGAAGGATTGGTGACCGTTCTCAGAAACGATGCGTGAAGTCGAAGACAGGCTTAAGACCGTCCGTGATGGTCTTCCGTCCCGGAAAAAATTCGACAGTTAATCGGAACGGCGCGAACCTGTTGCCGCGAATGACGTCTAGTCATTTACAAAAAGACGCGGAGACCGCATGATTCAAGGGTATTCGGTGCACATTTTCTTGTGAGGGTCGCCCCTTACGGGATTGCGAATCGTGTGCTAAACTTGTGTCACTGACGCGGGGTGGAGCAGCCCGGTAGCTCGCGAGGCTCATAACCTCGAGGTCGCAGGTTCGAATCCTGTCCCCGCCACTCAGTGACGATTGTGATTTTTCGCATCGTCACATGATACGCAAAGGCCGGCATCACATGATGCCGGCCTTTTTTTACGCACCAATGAATGCCATCCGCCCGACGATTAAGCGCGGAGTCAGGGGCGCAGGTGATAAGAGTCGGCGTATTTTTTTCCGTCGCGCGACTCGGCATGCGGATCGTGAAAGTCGATCCCTCTCCCAGACGACTGCGTAGCGAGATTTCGCCTCCCATCGCTTCACAGAGTTGCTTGGTCAATGCCAATCCCAAACCGGTCCCGCCGTACTTACGGGTGGTCGAAGCATCGGCTTGTGTGAACGGCTGAAACAACCGCGACGCTTGCTCTTCGGAGAGTCCGATTCCCGTGTCGATGATGCGGAACAGGATCTCTCGCCCGCGCGGACCGATTTCGGCGTCGATCGACAGCGTAACATTGCCCCCCTTCGTGAACTTACAGGCATTGCTCAGCAGATTTAACAAGCATTGCTTGAACTTGGTCGCGTCCGCATAGATCACTTCTTCGTTCTCCAAAGCAAGCACATCGAACGTATTGCCGTTTTGTGCCGCCAAGGGAACGATCGTTTCGAGGAGATCGTCGATGATTGGCCGGACAACGAGCGATTGGAGTTCGAACGTCATTTTTCCGGCTTCGATTTTCGAGATGTCCAAAATGTCGTTGATGAGCGCGAGCAGGTGATTGCCGGCCTTCTGAATTTTCTCCAGATCGGAGGTAAAGGTCGTATCCCCTTTCTTGCGTGACAATAACTGCATCAGCTCGCTGTAGCCGATGATGGCGTTCAACGGTGTGCGAAGCTCGTGACTCATGTTGGCTAAGAATTGGCTTTTCACTTTGCTGGCTTCGAGCGCTTGGGCATGCGCGACGCCTAGCCCATCGTACAGCAAGCGGATTTCGGTTTCGGCTCGCTCACGTTCTCGATTCTGCGCAGCCAGGGCATCGTTGGCCGCCGCCAGCCCGGCTTCGCGTTCGGCGATCGCCCGGGCTTCGCGCAGCGCCGCGGAGCGCGGCGCGGATCAAGACGACGTCTTCGAATACCACCCAACCGGCGTGTTCCATCCAGCGGTAAGGACTTTCCACCAGGACCCCGAAGACCGACTGCGGCCACCAGACGCCGCGCAGAAAGTGATCGGCGGCGACCACGACGGTGGCGGTGACGATCACTTTCCAGTCGCGATAAAACGCCAGAAACGCGAGTGAACCGAAGACGTGAAAATGTGTCTCGATTCGACCGCCGGTCAAATGGATCAGTAACGCCGACCACAGCATCTGCACCGCGGCAATGACGTGGCGAGTGAGGATTTCACCGGGGCGTTTCCAGGCAAGCACAATCGGTAGCGCGCTGATCGCAGCGCGAGAAAGACCGCAGCCCAAACGTGCAGATGCACCTGTGCGGCATCGCCGATCCAGGTCCGTGGGCTGATAGTCAACGCCGTGGCGACGCCGGCGACCCATTGAATGCACATCAACAGCGCGAAGACGCGGTCGGTGTCGACGTAAGTTTTGTGCAGACTCTCGGCGAACAAGGCATCGGCGGAACGAGAATCGATGGGGGCTTTTTTCAAGGACTTACTCATCTCATTGATCTCCACGCAAGGCACAACCAAACACCGGACTGTCTGGTATTCCGTTCGAGTCGCCGCAGAGCACCGAGGCTACGGCCGTCTCGCCGCGATTGTCTCCCTCGTGTCCGCGGCCGGACGTGATGCCGCCGTGAAATCGCAGATGTCCGGATGTGTCGTAGACCAAAACATCGCCGGATGTGTGTGAGCCGAAATGTTCGGCGAGTGCGCCACCGGCGTCGACCGATACCGTCACGCCGGGGATCGTCGAAGCCGCCTCGCGCAACGCGCCGTTTGTCCAATCGTCGTCGGCCGTCGTGGGACGATAGAGATAGACCGTGGCGACGACGTTCCCGTCGCGGCGCGACACGAATGCGCGATAGCTCGCGCAGGCTCGCCATGCTGCACGGACATTTCGGATGTGCGAACATCATTAGACGAATGCCGTCGTTCGGCGTATTCGCGATCGTTTCCGGCGCCTGACCGATTGGGCCGGCGCCGTTGACGTATGCCGCGAGCAATATGATGCCAGGCACGACGCAAAACAGCCATGCGCCCAACGCGACGATCGGCCAAACGCTGCGTCGGTAAATGCACTGTAAGCGCGTTTGCATAGTCATCGTTCGCTCCGACGGAATCATGTGCGGTCGATCAAACCAACTCGAGCGTGCGTTCACCGCAGAGGGGTTCGTTGGAATCATACGAAGCGACGTCGTTCGAGAGGCCCGCCAACAACTCGTCGATGTCGGTGTGTGGGACCGGCCGCGAGTAGTGGTAGCCTTGGCCCGTTTCACACAGCATCTGGTGCAAAGTCGCGTGTTGATCGGACTCTTCGATCCCTTCCGCGGTGACTTCCATGCCGAGGTTGTGCGCCAAAGTGATGATCGTGCGGACGATCTCGTCGGACTCGTCCGAAGTTCCCAACCGCGAGATGAACGAACGATCGATTTTGAGCGTGTCGATCTTAAAGCTTTGCAGATAGCTCAACGACGAGTAGCCGGTGCCGAAATCGTCGAGGCTGAATTGGACGCCTAATGCCCGGAGATTTTCTAAGCAACGCGACGCGGTTTCGGTGTCGTTCATGATCGCGACTTTCGGTGATCTCAAGCTTTAAACGTCGTCCGTCGAGACCGGAAGTCGACAGGCAGCCCTTAACGTGGTCGATCAGGTGCGGATCCGCGAATTGCTTGCTTGAGACGTTGACGCTGATAAACAAGTCGTCGTGCTCGGGATAGCGGAGTTGCCATTCGCGTGTTTGTCGACACGCTTCCCGCAAGACCCACGCGCCGAGTTCGACGATGAAGCCGATCTCTTCCGCCAGCGGGATGAACACGACAGGCGAGACGACTCCGCGGGTCGGATGATTCCAGCGCAGCAGCGCTTCGAATCCGCGGATCGACTGCGACGGCATGCCGACGATCGGTTGATAGTGGATTTCGAACTCGCCTTTTTCGAGTCCGACCTTTAAGTCCGCTTCTAGTTCCAAGCGTTCGATGGCTTGCACGCGCATCGATTGATCGAACAGCCGCCAACACGATTTTCCGGCCGATTTCGCTTGATACATGGCGGTATCCGCATCGCGCAGCATATCGTCGGCCGAATCCTTGGATTCGTTCCCCACCGCAATGCCGATACTCGCGGAGACGGTTACGTCGTGCCCATGCAAGGTCAACGGTTCGACAAGCGCCGCTAGTATCCGTTCGGCCACGATGCCGGCGTCATGCGGATGATTCAACCCTTGGCAGAGGATCACGAACTCGTCGCCGCCGAAACGCAATATCGTGCACCGATCCCGCATTCGCAGGACGACGTCGGTGCCGCGCATGCAGCTTTCGAGACGTTTGGCCACGGTAATCAACAACTCGTCGCCCGCCGAATGACCAAGACTGTCATTGATGATTTTGAAACGATCGAGGTCCATGAACAGTACGGCGAAATGCTCGCCCGCTCGACCCTGGGCCGTTTTGAGCGCGGTATCGAGATGGTCCATAAACAGCACGCGGTTGGGCAACCCGGTCAGCGGATCGGCGGCCTTCCCGCGCGTGATATCGGTTTGCGACCCGGCCATGCGGGTTTCACGACCGTGTGCGTCACGCACCGCCATGCCGCGGCTCAACACCCAGCGGTAAGTCTGGTCGCGATGCCGTATGCGGAACTCGCATTCGAACTGCTTGGATCTACCTGTGCGATGTTCGCACAACGCCTTTAGTACGTGCGGATGGTCGTCGGAATGGATCCGGTCAAGCCATTCGGACGGCTCGACGCCGATCTCGTGGTCCTCATAGCCCAGCATCGACTTCCAACGTGCCGATAGATGTAAACGATCGGTCGTCAGATCCCAATCCCATAATCCGTCGTTGGCGCCTTGCGCCGACAGCGAATAGCGGATTTCACTTGCGCGAGCTGCGAAGACATTCTTCGTCCGGCGATGTGGCAATTGATACGCGCGATCGCCACGGGAAAGTTGATCGGCTTGGTGATGTAATCGTTCGCGCCGACTTCAAATGCGTTTACTACGTCTTCGTTCTGATTCTTAGCCGTGACCATCAGGACCGGCAGTTCCAACGGCGAACGGTGCTTGCGAATCTCGGCCAAAGCCTCGTACCCACTTATGCCGGGCATCATCGCATCCATCAGGACGGCGTCGAAATCATGCTCTTCGAGCAGACGCAATCCTTCGTGCGCGTCGGCGGCGATAAGCGTGCGGAAACCTTCGACTTCCAAACGCCGGCTCAACATATCCCGATTCAGTTCTTCGTCGTCAACGACCAACAGAAGTCCCAGATCATCGCTCATTCCGCGTCTTTCGCCAGTAAAAGTTCGATTCGTTCACACAGAGAATGGAAATCAATGGGCTTCGTCGCGTAATCGTCGCACCCGGCTTCCAGGCACTTTTCGCGATCGCCCGTCATCGCGTGCGCGGTCAACGCGATGATCGGGAGATGTTTCGTCGCCGGATCGGATTTGAGACGTCGCGTCGCCTCCCACCCGTCGAGTTCCGGCAGGCTCATGTCCATGAGGATCACATCGAACTCATCGGGTTCGCGTCGGATGCGTTCGACGCCGTCCAATCCGTTCCCTTCCCACGCGACGTCGAAATTCAGCAACGAAAGAAACCTGACGATCAGGTCTTGATTCGTTTCGTTGTCCTCCACCAATAACACCTTACGCATTTCGGTATCCTCTGCAGTAATTGCAATGAGATACCAGAATCTAGCTCGTGGATTTAACGCTCTTAATGTTTGCGCATATCCGCCGGTATGCCTTGTTCGCCGTATTTTATGCGACAAACGTTGCTCGAACGAATTAGTTGACCGAGACGTGATCAAGAGTTTTCTAAAACGATTTCGGAATCTACTGCATGATTGCGCAGGTCGCATCGGTCATGATGAAAATGCATGGAGCGAATGGGCTGCGGCTCGCTATGCGTTTGATCAAGTCTAGAAATTCAGTTGACTCAAAACTGATACGAAAGTAGCCCGGGAGATGATTCCCGGGCTTTCCGATCGTAAGCATAAATCAAGTGAAGAATTTTGTAGGGCTATTTCGCATTCCGGCGGATTTCGGCTTTTGCCCGCAATCCTTGGTCCTCGAAGGTCAGCCCGAACGCCGCGCGTTCGATTCCCAGCATACCCGGGGTGACGATCGGGCCGTCTTTGGGGTCGCCCGGGTGGCCGTAGATGGTCGATTCATACGTTCCCCACTTCTCGTTCCACACGTACTTGCCGCCGCCGGGACAAACGAGTTCGGTTTTCCAGGCGAGTCGGTGAATCTCCACCGGATCACGAGTCGGATAGAGCCGACGCCATTCGTTAAGGATGGGGATGTTGCCCCAGGCCAGGACTTGTAAATCGTTCTGTTGCTGACGCGATGAAAGCAACGCGGCGAAATCTAGAAACTTGCGATCGACATCGACAGAGAAATTTTTGCCTAACCATTCGTGTTGAGGTGTCTTGGCGCCGTCGACTTCGGCCGTGGCTTTCTTGTCCCGTTCGGCTTGTCGCCGCAAGGAATTTTGAATCGTTTTCTCATGCAACGAGAACGTGAGTTGCTTGCCGGAAATGACGTAGTAGACCGCGATATCCTGCGCCTTGCGCGGAGCCATTCCTCGCGCCGAGGCGGTGGGTGAGATTTTGACGTAGGAAAGGTCGCCTTGCTTGATCGCCTCCCATTGCGTCATGCCCGGCGCGGTTTGTTCGATATAGGCTCGTAACGCGGCGAGAAACAGCGTGGCCTTGAGCGGATCGGCGACCTCGCACGACAAGGCGATCGGCAATTTCGGTAAGATCGCGAATTCGTTCTGGAGCCGAGTAGGATCCTTTTTGGCCAACTCTTCCCAAATCGGATCGTCGTCGGCGTAGACAGCGATCGAAGACCCCAGCCAGCCGAGCGGATCGACCTTGAGGCCCGGAAACGCGCTCGCTAAGAGGTTGCCGCCTTGACGAATCCAATGTGATTTGGCGTTTAACGACATCGCGATATGCAGCAATGCGTCGTGCGGGTCGCCTGCGCCCGGTGCGATTTCAGCGCCGCTGCTGATTTCGATCATGCGTCGATACTCGGTTCCGCCGATCAACGGCATCACCGTCACGTCGGCGGCTAAGCGATCGTCGCGGACCGTAAAGCGAATCCCGATCGGATCGAACGCCCAACTCCAATTCGCCTGGTAGCCGTCCCGCCAACGCATGTAGGCGTCCGCCTCGCCCTGCGTGACGGTCGTCAACGGGGTTTCGGCGATCGGCGTAAGAAACTCCAACGAGCCGGCTTTGGGCGAATGAACACCCGCGGCGGTCAGCGTGAGATCATCCAGCAAGCCGGTGTTGACTTCCGTATAAATCGGACCGGCCTGAATTTTACCGGAGACGATCTTCCCCATGTAGACCGCTTCGAGATCGGTCATTACGGCCACCTGACGCATTTGTCGTGACGATGCGATACGCCACCGCGGTCCGCACCAGCGGCGAATGGCCGCGTCGCTGAGAAACGCGAAGGCGGTTTCGGACTCGTCGCCGTGTCGGTAGCGATCGCGGAAGAACTTGAATTCGGAGAGGCTGGCTATGGAGGGCGAGGTTTGCTTTTGCGTTTCTCCCAAGCGACGCAACTGCGCGGGCGAGTTCGTCACAACCACGGCGTTCGGTAATCGCGCGATGTAGCATGAAACGCGTCGATCGGGGGTTTTAAAGCCTTGATATGCCAAACCCTCGATAGTCCCCTGTGAGCGTTCAACATCGGTCGCGCCGAGCAGCGTCAGATTGATCTTGGCTAATAACAGTTGCTCGAGAGCGGCGGCATCGGCGGCTTCAAAGATCACCGCGACGTCGGTGCCGGTACGGAAATTCAAATCCGACCCGGTCAATGCGACGCTTTTCACGACCGTCGGCCCGACGATCCGACCAACCCCGCCCAGCGACATACAGAGCTGCGTTTGATACCGTTGGACGGTGCGAGCATCTTCGGCCTTGGGTTCGGCCAGACGTAAGACAGGCGTGCCGTGCTTCTCGGCCTCGTCGGTCAAGCGGATCAATGCGTCGAACGTGGGAAAGAACACGGCATGTTGGTCGGCGGGAATCACGTCCGCCAACGAATCCAACTTGGGAGTTTTCTCCTTGAGGAGCGGTTTCCAGTCGATTTCTTGCACGGTGATGCCTTTGATCGTGGAGACATCGACGGACTTTTGATTCGGGACCGCTACTGTGAAGGCTCGATCGAGTTGTAGATTTTCGCCGATCGCGCGGCCGCCGGTGAAAAGGTCGAAGGTGTCGTCGAAGTCGCGCGCCGCGGTCCAGGGAATGTTCGTGACGGTTTCGGACGTACGGCCCGTCTCACGTTGCGCGATTTTGACTTGATACCGAAACCATGCGCCGCCTGGAATTTGGCGGTTCATGAGCAGTCGATAGTAATCGGCTTTGCGACGATAAAAGTCGTCGCGATACTCGGCCTTAGCCGCATCTTTGGAGATGACGAATCTCACCGGGGTCATCCCGGTCAGATCGCGTTTGGGAAAGTAACAAGTTCCCGATACGTCTTTACCAGCAGGAGCCTGAACGACCAACGGCCCGACTTCGTTCCAATTCACCAGCGAGTCGAGCGGCATGTACGCTTCGCCGGCGCCATCCAGCACGATATAGGGCGACATCGCTCCAGGTCGATTCGACGTCCACGGCCGATAGTCGTCGTGCTCGCCGTCCTGGAATTTCCCTGCGGTGATTTTTAAATCCGCCAGGGACATTCGGTAGTAAGCGAAGTCCTCCGCCTGAGCGACCATCCCGAGGGATAGCAAGACGAAGAGCATCCGGAAAATCGGACGAAGCATGGCGAACTCCTCGCAAAGAAGCGATGTCGTGACTCCACGAAGCATACCAGTCATATCGCAAGTAGTTTCAAATCGGATTGGCATCCAACTGTTTGACTTCGGATTCTCCCGATAGGCTTACGTCGCCGGTTCGCCTGGAAGCGTCACAAGGTATTTGGGTAGAACTGTTGAAACAAAAAAGCTCCTCGACGGTCGGCGTTCCCGTCGAGGAGCGGAATCGAAGCAAAAAACTCGGATCAGTTGCCTGTCGGCAAAGGGATTTTGATCCCTTCGTTTTGCAGGAGTTCACGCACCCGCTGCAAGTGTTGATAATCGGTGATCGTAATCGGTCCGGTGTAGACTCCGCTTTGCAATTTCCGTGGCGGATATTTCACATAGGTCTTCATCAGCGTTTCGATTTCGGCGCTGATGGTGACCATCGTCCAAGTCCGTTCCGTGTAGTTGTTCATGAAGATGTCATAGCGTTCTTGCGGATCTTGCCAAAGATCGAACACTTGCGGCACCGTGGCGACGTACTTCTCTGGCCCTTTCCAACCTAGGTTGCTGTCGACCGCCAGACCGCCGGTCGGTTGACCGTTGTCCCCCCGCAGATTGAAACATGCTTTGTAGTTGCCCACGCGCGCTGCGCCGGGCGAGAGTTCGTTCTCGGTGAAGTAGAACCACGATTTTCTCGGCGATTTTCCGGTTCCGGTCAGCACAGGCGTGATGTCAAAGCTGTCGAAGATGATCGGCTTGTTTTCGCGATCTTCCGTCGGCAACTTCACACCGGCGACCGATGCGAACGTGGCCATCAGGTCGAGTCCGCCGAGGATCTCGTGATTCTTGCTCGCTTCCTTGATTTTGCCGGGCCAGCAGGCGATCGCCGGAACGCGATTGCCACCTTCGCGAATCGTTCCCTTCGTACCGCGGAACGGCGTGTAGCCCGCGTCAGGGTATACGTCCTGCCATGCGCCGTTGTCGGTGGTGTAGAAAATCAGCGTGTTCTTGTCCATGCCCGTCGCGCGAAGTTTGTCGAGGATCGCGCCGATACGGGCGTCGAGTTCGACCACCGAATCGGCATATTTGCTTTTGGACATCGATTTATATTTGAAGTCCGGATGCGGCAAATTGGGTTGATGGACTTTCATGAAGTTTACGTTGATGAAGAACGGCTTATCCGACTTCGCGGCGTCGTCCAGGAACTCTAGTGCGGCCTTTTCGACGTAACCGTCGAAGTAAGGAATGCCAACGACGCCTTTTTCCGGCGTGTCGACGTATTGCCCGTTGATCTTGAAGTCTTCGGTCACCGGACCGCCGGCCTTGCCGGAGAGCGCCCCTTTAGTGACCTTCTGAAACATCTCGCGGAGTTTCGGATCCATGTCCGGGAACCACGTCGGGTCGGCGTACGTGTACGCGTTCAGGTGATACAGTCCGCAATACTTCATCACGTCGTAGCCTTGCGACGTGGGAAGCGCGTAGTCGGCTTCGCCCAGATGCCACTTGCCGGTGAAGTAGGTTTTGTAGCCACCGGTTTTGAGGACCGATGCCAAGGTCCATTCGGCCGCGGGCAGTCCGCCGCCTTCACCTTGGAAGGCGACCGTGGTCATGCCGCTGCGATTGGGGATGCGGCCGGTTTGCATTGCCGCGCGACCCGGCGTGCAACTCGGCTGCGCATAGAAGCTGAAAAAGGTCATCCCGTCTTTGGCCAGGCGATCGATGTTGGGCGTCGGCATGCCGCGGCCTTCGCCGCCGCCGTAAGGCCCCAAGTCGCCGTATCCGGTGTCGTCCGAGACGATGAACAGGATGTTCGGCTTTTTGCCGGTCATCACCGACGTGGTTTGCGCCGCGGTGGTTGCGACGCAAAGCGTCAGCAATCCTCCGACGACGCAACAAACTTGCGCTAATCGACCAAAATTTCGTAGCATGGAAGCTTCCTTCTCACTCAAGGTCGGATCCGAATGGAAACGAACGTCTCACGTAATCGACGATCGTTGATCCGAGCATCTTCGCATTCCTACAAGCGACGAGAAAGCGGTCAACAAAACTTTTGAGTAGGATCGTGGGGTGGAGTGGGATATCGTTCCGGCAAATTACTTCGACAGGTAGGACTTTTCTCTCAGTGCGACTTGTGACGAACGAGGGACTTGAGACGAACGCTTTACGCCTACTGGCCAAACGATTGCTTCTCGTTTCGGTCATTGGGTCGGCGGTCGTCGCGATCTGTTATTTTTGGATCGATCGGCCGGTCGCATGGTTCGTCTACGACCACGGGTATTCGGCCTCGCCGGATTGGAAGGACTTAACGCTACTGCCGCCGTGGGGGCAAGTTTGGTCGCCCTTGGTGCTGACGCTGTTGGCGATTCGGCGATCGTTCGGTCCCCTCGATCCTTGGCAGCGCACGCTCTTCGTCTCAGGCATCACCTTGATCGTGTCGGATCAGTTCCGGGTCTCGCTGGGTGACCTGTGCGGGCGCTATTGGCCCGAGACGTGGTTCGGGAATCCTTCGCTCATCGGTGACGGTGCGTACGGATTTCATCCCTTCGTGCGCGGCGACGACATCGGCAGTTTCCCTTCCGGACACGCCGCACGCATCGTCTCGTTCGCCACGGTTTGGTGGTTTGCGTTTTCGAGACTCCGATTGATGATCATCGCGATCTGTCTTCCACTGCTCGTCGCCCTCGTAGCGATGAATTATCATTTCGTCGGCGATGTCGTGGCCGGTTCTGTGTTGGGGGGAATCGTCGGTCGGTCCGCCGTTGCGATCGATCGTGAATTCGACAAACGCTTCGCATGTAGACGAGTGTGACGTCGCGGCAGGACATGGCTTACGGTTTACGACCTTTTTCACGATCGAACGATGGGGATCTGGGCGCACGGCGCTTTCGAAAACGACGACGCGTTGGATTGGATCGGTGAATTGGAGACGGCGCGCGACGGAGCGGTTCTCGCCAAGGCGTTCGATGCAGTGTCGCAAGCGAGACAAGGCGAAATCGACGTTTCGTCGGCCGCGACGGCGTTGGCCGCCGCCGAAGTCGTCGCCGCCTTGGCTGGAAGGCCTCAGATGGATCTCCCCGAGGAAGTCACCGCGTGGGTCGCCGGTCAACAACCACCGCGGCTTGAACTGCTGGCCCAAGCACAGCACGTCGCGCAGCGAGTGATGCACGATTCCGAACTACGTGATCGTTGGGCGGAATCGGGCGATGAAACCGGCTGGCAGTTGGAAGTCGCCGGGTTGCTGCGTCGCTTGCATGAAGCGGCGGTCGAGGGATTCGAGTGAGTCATCAACCTTGAACTGGATTGCGTTCCATATCGTGATTTTCGGGGAAATGGAGATGTCGAAGATTTCAAATCACTTAGCGACGCGTCGTGGGTTCATGGCAGGTTCGTTGATTGCGATCGCCGGAATCGGCATTGAGCGTATCGTCGCGGCGGAACCGCATAAGTACGACGTGATCGTTTACGGCGGGGTTCCTTGCGGGATCGCCGCCGCCGTCTCGGCCGCGCGCGAGGGGGCGAAGGTGCTGCTGTTGGAGCCGACCAAGCATGTCGGCGGACTCAGCACCAGCGGCATCAACACCGCCGAGAGCGAGCACATGCTGAAATGGACCATCGGCGGCTTCGCCGACGAGTTTTACCGTCGCTTAGGCAAGCATTACGGCGTAAACGGTCCCGAGTATTTCTTCGAATCGAGCATCGCCGAAAAAACGTATCTCGACATGCTTAAGGAAGCGCACGTCGAGTTACGCCTCGAAGCGTCGCTCGACGGGGTCGAAAAACAAGGGGCGACGATCAAATCATTGACGTTGACCGATGGTGCGAAACTCGTCGCGACCGTCTTCATCGACGCCGGTTATGAAGGCGATCTGATGGCGACGGCCGGCGTCTCGTTCGGCGTCGGTCGCGAAGCGAAGTCGGAGTACGACGAAGAAGTCGCCGGCGTCCGGTTCGATAAAACGACGCGTCGTGCGCGAACCGTCGATGACGATGGAAAACTGCTAGCGGGTATTTCGGCTTGGAAGAAGGATCTTCGCGAAGGCGACGCCCACCGTGCGCCCATGAATTACAACTTCCGACTGACGGTCGCGAAGGATGCGAAGTACCGCGTGCCGATTCCGCCGCCGAAGCATTACGACCCGGCGCGTTACGCTCTGCTCACCAACTGGCTACGCGAACAAACGTCGTTGAAAATAGAGGTTAAGTTGGCGGATGTGTTGGATTTGTATGCCCGACGCAACGGCAAGTACGAGTTGAACAACAAGCAATCGGCCGTAATCTCGTTAGGACATTTCGGGGCGCAATTCGACTGGCCGAACGCCGATGCGAAAACACGAGCGAAGATTTATCAAGATCATCTCGACTACACGTTAGGCCTGCTGAAATTCTTGGCCGAGAGCCCCGACGTGCCCGCGGCGATGCGCGACGAGATGCGGGCCATCGGTCTGCACAAGGATGAATTCGCGGATAACGGGCATTTACCGTATCAGTTGTATGTCCGCGAAGCTCGGCGCATGCGCGGGGCGTACGTCGTGCGTCAGCAAGACGTGCAAGACGATCGCCGTAAGCCCGATGCGATCGGCATGAGTAGTCATTTTATCGACTGTCACCATGTTCAACGAGTGGCTGTTTCGGAAACGGAATTCGTCAACGAAGGGCGTATTTGGCGGATGGGTTACGCGTACCAAATTCCTTACCGCGCGTTAACGCCGCGAGCCGACGAGTGCGCCAATCTCTTAGTTCTCGGCGCGGCATCGTACACGCACGTCGCGTTTTGTACGCTGCGTTTGGAAAGCGTTTGGATGATCGTGGGGCAGGCCGCAGGCATCGCAGCCGCGTTGGCGGCCAAACGCGCGTCCGCGGTTCAGGCGATCGAAATCGCAGTGCTGCAAGATCGCTTGAAAACCTTAGGACAAGTGATCGATTTCATACCGGGAAAGCCCGAAAAATGCGAACATTTGAACGGTCCGCCGGAGTTTTGATCGCGCTAAGGCAAGTTCCTCAAGAACGTATCGACCGCTTCATCGAACGCGGCGGGCAACGCGTCGTTATGGCCGCCGCCCGGGAGGCGTAGGAACATTTTTTCCGAACTCGGGGCGGCTTCGAACAGTCGTTTACCCAGCGAAAATGGAACGGTCCCGTCGGCGTCGCCGTGGGCGATCAACAATGGTCCGCGGTAATCGCCGATCTTGGCAAGCGAATCGAATCTCTGCGACATTAACCAACGGACCGGCACCCAAGGATAATGATACGCGGCGGCGTCGGGCAGCGACGTTAACGGACTGATCAGGATCATTGCGCGCGGAGCGACGCGGACCGCTTCGTGGACGGCCACGCCGGTCCCCAGCGAACGACCCACCAACACGATCTCGCTTTCCGCAACGTTGGTCCGCGCGGCCAACCACGTTCTGGCCGCTTGCGCGTCGGCGTAGAGCCCCGCTTCGTCGGGGCTACCGGCACTCTTGCCGTACCCGCGATAGTCGAAAACGAACGCCGCGACGCGTTGTTCCTCGATCAATTTTTCGACGCTTTCCGACCACAGCGGTACGTGCCCTCCGTTACCGTGCAGGAATAACACGACCGCGCGTCGCTGCGGATGGTCCTTGAACCAACCGTGTAAGCGCACGCCGTCGGATGCGGCGAAAGTCACGTCTTCGAACCCGGCTCGCTCGCCTCGTTTCCAATCGGCATACGCCGGATTTGACGGGACGTAGACCATCGATTTTTCGCGAAACCAGAGCATGGCGAGCAACACGCAATAGCCGATCGCAATCAATGCGAGGAGACGCGCGATCCTACGGAACGGGATACGGGCTGCGAACGACATGCGTGAACTCGCATTACGGCGCCGGGTTTAAGTCGTAGCAAGCCATTTCCTCGGCGTTGCGTACGAACAATTTTCCATGCGCGACGACCGGATGATTCCAGCATTTTCCCTCGATCGCCTGAAATTTGGCCAACTCCTCATGACGATCCGCTCGCGCCGCGACTAACGCCAGCTCACCTTTTTCGGAGAGGATCAACAACAGCGCGTGGTCAGACAATAGGACGGCCTGTCCGCGTCCATAGCGGCCCTTTTTCCACATGCGTTTTCCGTTTTCGAGATCAATGCAACAGAAGATCGCGCCGTCGAAGCCGTAGGCCTGACCTTCGTGCGTGACCAGTTCGGAGAACTCGGGATTCATGTTCGACGTGGTCCAAAGTTCGTCGGTGTTCCATGCATCGTCGCGGTGAGCGACTTCGATCAGCCCCAAGCCGCTGATGCCGGTCAGCGTACCGCCCAGAATTCTCTTTCCGTCCAACACATGGACCTGCAAGTTGCACGGCGCGTCCTGCATTCCGCCGCCGGCATGCCATAGCGGCTTTCCATCGCGCGGGTCGTAGGCGTCGAGTCCGAAGTCATTCAGCATCGCGATTTGCGTACGGCCGTCGACGACGATCGCTTGCGGCGACGCGTAACTGGCCGAGCCGGCCGGTGCTGACCAACGTTTTTCGCCGGTCGTCGCATCGTACGCGATTAAGTTGTCGTGTCCCGCGCCCCCGACGAAGGTGACGGCCAGTCCGTCGAGAACCAATGGAGAACTGGAGATGCCCCACATCGGGACCACCGCAGCAGCCTCTTTGGCCAGATCGTGCGACCAGATGCGTCGACCGTCGGCCGCATCCAGACAGTTCAGTTTCCCGGTCGCACCGAGCGTGTAAAGTTTGCCGTCGACGAACGTCGGTGTGGCGCGGGGACCTGCGCCCGAGACGGCTTCGTAGAACCGCGTCTCGTCGGAGTGTGTCCAGAGTTCGCGTCCGCTTGCTGCGTCGTACGCGACGACGAGCTCGTGTTCGCCCCGTTGTTCTTGCGTGAACAGTTTGCCGTCGACGACGATCAGAGACGACCATGCCGGTCCGATGGCGTGCTTCCACAGCAATTTCGGCGGCCGTGTTTTCCAATCGAGTGTGATTGGTCCCGCTCCGATCGCGCCGCCGCGCTGCGGTCCGCGAAACTCCGTCCAATCGCCCGGACGAGCGACGATCGGCTCTTTTGTTGCTCCAGTCGCGAATCGATCCGCACTGCTGTCTTTGTCGTTGATCGCTCCGCGCTCTGCGAGAAAGCGTTCTTCAGGCGTTGGTGTCCAACGCCAATGCAAATCGAATCGTAGGTCCGCGTTTTGCCCGAACGTTTGGATGAGGCAAAACGGTAAAAACGCGAGGCCGAGCGCAACGATCGACGTCACGGGAGATATGTTCGGACGTCTTGCGAAAAATATCGCCCAAATCGCGAGCGCTGTGATCGCGACCGGGAAGGCCGTCATTTGAATCTGCATCCCGTTCACCGAGGGATGCATCAGAACATGCGCGAGAAACGGACTCGTCAGCAATGCGACGTAGCCGATGAGGCGTTGTCCTCGGGACAAAAGTCCGGTCAGCCACCACCAGACGCTAAACGCGACAAACAACAAAAACGGCCAAGCCATACCGCTGAGGAAGCGGTGGAAATAGGCCAATTCCATCGGCCGAATCGTTAAAACGACGGCCCAATAGATCGCCAGAACCGCGACCATTGGCCAACGTCGGTAGGGTGTCGCGAGATCTGCGGAACTTGCGGAGGAGTTTTCGGTCATCGTCGTCGATCCATCTGAAGCGTTGGCGAGTTCCGTCGAACAAGCGGCAACTGATCGCATGGCAAGAATTATACGCCGTTATGGAAACGTCGGCTCAGGTGCTATTCGTGCGTTGTTTTCGGTAGTCTAGTAACGCGCTTGGCTGTAATTTTCCGTTTACTTCGTGCGGAATCGAGGAGACACAGAGCAGTAAAGGTCGCCAAACCGAATGCGTGGAAACTATTTGTTCAAAGTTTCGATTTTCGCCGAATCGTGCAACGCTTGCAGTTCGACGTCGGTCAACGCGCGATCGAAGACCGCTAACCCGCCGAAGTCGCCTTTGAACGCTTCGCCAAAAAAGCTGCCCACGGCGTACCTCGCGCCGACGGTGAAGTCGGCGCCGCCGCCGGGCTTGGATTCGGCATGCAATTTCGGATCGTATTTGAAGATGCCGCGACCGTGGTAGTAGGGATTCATCCCGCGGTCTTTGCCGTCCGGGCCTTCTTGGGTGAAATAGCGATCTGTACGTTTGTCTTTTTTTGCGTCCAGCGCGCGCTCTTCGAGTTTGCCGTTGAAATAAGCACGGATGTATTTGCCGTCGTAGGTAAAACCGAGCGTCGTCCATTTTTTCTCGGGGACTTCGCTGCGGGAAGCGGCGTAGTCGGCGCACCACGGAAACGCGCTGCCGTCGGCGCGGCGCGTGACGCCTCCTTCGGCCGAGATGTGCGGGACCAGTTGCCGCGGTCCTCCGTAGGTGGGCATATTCAACAGCATCGCGTATTGGCGCGTGCCGGTATCGTCGTTCGCCCCTTTCCCTTCGCTCCAAATGCCGGCGATCGTCACGCCCCGCTTCATTTCCTCGAGACGAATCACGGCGAACATCGAGACTTGCGCATCTTTACCGCCGATGTTCAGCGGTCCGGTCTCGGCATACGGAATTTTGAAGTAATGTTTGCCGTCGAGTCGTGCGGAATAGCCGGAATACGGTCCGCCATCGCCGCGCGTGGTCGGTCCACCGACTTCCTGCAGCGGAAGTTTGTCTTTAGTACCGACGGATTCGCGCGGTTTACCGGCCTCTTCGCCGAATGTCCAAAACGCGACGAGGTTCGGTGTTTTTTCGACGACCGTCCGGTCGCCGCTCGGCTCGGTTGCGCGGACCAGAGGTGTGCGGACGCACACAGCGGCCAACACGATCATCAAGTCCAAGTAAAAACGACGGCTCATAGCGCGAAACTCGCTGGAGGGACAACGATCAAGATTCTTGCTTGGATATCATTGTAAGAGCGAGGCGAGATTGAAACAGCCCAGCCCGGTAATCACTTCGGAAGCTGTGGAAAGGTCCGTCAGAAGCGTTACGACTCGCCGTCATAGTCATTGGGCCAGTTGGATCGAGATGCGAACTATTTGACGCGGCGCATGAAAACGCCGCATCGCCGTTTGAGTGCGATGCGGCGCTGAATTCTTCTTTTTATCGCGGTTTAGACCGCCTTCTTCGCCTTGTACTTCTTCAGCGTTTTGTTCAGTTCTTTTTTTAGCTCTTTATCATCGCCGGCCTTCTCGACCGCTTTCGTTTGGAACTCGATCGCCTTGGCGACATCCTCTTTCTCAAAATGCGCACGGGCGAGGGTATCGAGGATCGCGGCGTCTTCGCCCTTGGCGACTTCGTTCGCTCGCACGGCGAATTTCATCGACATGTCGAAGTCGCGTTGATCGAGATCTTCGTCGTCCATGATCGTCCAGGCGATCTCGTTAAGAATCTCGGATTCGTCCTTATATTTATCAAAGAGTTTCGCGTTCATGCCGTAGGCTTTTTCGTACTCCTGCATTTGCAGCAAGATATGGAACTTCATCATCTCGGCCCCCTTGGCCGTTTCGGGATCGAGCTTCACCAGTTCATCGACCACGCCCAACGCGCCGTCGATGTCGCCGGCTTTCGCCTTCTCGACCATCTTCTCTTGCAGGGCGATCATCTTGTCGGCACGTTCGTTGTTGGCGATGAATTCCTCGCGGGCCTTCTTGACGTCCCACTTGCCGTCCACGACCTGGGCCAATACGTCGCCCAATTTATCCGGGTGGCCGATCCAAGCAATTTTGCCTTTCTCGACGACGTATGAGACGGGGATTCCTTCTTGACCGGCCGGTTCCAACCAGGTCTCGACCATCTTGCCTTTTTCGTTGCCGGTCAGGTCGTCGCGGACGACGCGGTAGCCGATCTTTTCGCCTTGTTTTTTCACGAACTCGCCGACGTCGGCGTCCTCTTCGTCGGCGACGTTCACGCCCAGGACAACGACCTTTTTATCTTTGTATTTTTCTTGCAACTCGGTGACGTGAGGCATCGCCTTGACGCACGGTCCGCACCACGTGGCCCAGAATTCGAGCACATAGATTTTGTCTGGGTCGAGTTCCTTGACCGGCTCGCCCTTGACCCATGCACCGAGTTGCAGCTTCGGCGCGGCGTCGCCGATCATCAATTCGGGCAGATCCGCGGCGCGAGCGGACGGCAGAAGTCCGCAGGCGATTACAAACAACAACGCGAAGACGCCGTAGCGGCGGAACGAACGGACCATCGTCTGAAACTCCCAATCGAAAGGAATCGACGTGCGAACCTCAAGACGACGCAAGTCGCGTCGTCTTCGGAATTATCGCACAAAGCATTCCGGGCGGACAATCCCGTTTCGTGCGAGATGCGGTCGCGACTAGATACGATTATTCGAGTAGATCGTCCGGGATATTGAAATTGGCCGAAACGCTTTGAACATCGTCATGATTGTCGAGAGTTTCGACTAATTTCAACACTTTGCTGCGCCGTTTCGGCATCGTCGATGTCGACGGAGTTGGTCGGGATACGCGAAATTTGCGCCGATTCGGTTGTGATGTTCGCCGATTTCAATGCTTCGGAAACGGCCGTGAAGTTCGAAGGGGACGCGACGATTTCGTAACTTTCTTCGCCGGTCGTGACGTCATCGGCGCCGGCTTCTAGGGCGACCTCCATCAAGCGATCTTCGGTGACTCCGACCTTGAGGACGACGAAGATGCCCTTGCGCTCGAACAGATAGCCGACGCACCCGGTGGCGCCCAGGTTACCGTCGTTAAGCTCGAAGATCTTGCGGATCTCCGGGGCGGTGCGGTTGCGATTGTCGGTCAAGATTTCGCACATCACCGCGACGCCGGCGGGCCCGTAACCTTCGTAAAACACTTCGTCCAGGTTGCCGCCGTCCAGTTCGCCGATGCCGACGCTAACCGCCCGTTGGATGTTCTCCTTCGGCATGCTGATCGCTTTGGCGTCGTCGATCGCGTAGCGCAGCCGGAGGTTCATATCGGGGTCGCCGCCGCCGGCTTTGGCCGCGACGATAATCGCCTTCGAGAGACGGCTCCAGACTTTGCCCCGTTTATGATCGATGATCGCTTTCTTGCGCGAGATATTCGCCCAATGGGAATGGCCGGCCATGGAAAACGCGTGGAGCTGAGGACTAGGGACGATGGCTTGAGAAAGCGGTGATCGCGTCGATCAAGAGATGCACAATGCGGTTCAACCGTTTTCTTTCAGCTTGAGTTTTTTACGAACGTCTTCAATTTTGCCTTGTTCATCCGACTTTTCCAAGGCCTGGATCGCGCGGCGGCGGGTCGCCAGTTCCTCGTCGCGACGGTCGAGCGCGGCATAGATGTCGGCCAAATGATCCAAGACCACGCCATCGGTCTCACGGTTCTTACGCGGAGCGGCGGCCTTCAATTGCGCGGCCAACGCTTCCGGATAGCGACCGTGTCGATAGAGAGCCCAACCCAGGCTATCGAGATAGGCTTGGTTTTCGGGTTCGGACCGGATCGCGATCTCGATCATGCGTAGTCCGCGATCCAGATGCTTGTTCTGGTCGATCCAGAGATAGCCCAAATCATTCATCGCGCCGACGTCGTCGGGGAACTCGTCCAGGACGCATTCGAGATGCTCCTCGGCGGTGGGGAAGTCTTTTTGCAAGACCGCGATGTTACTAAGTAACAGTCGCGACTCGCGCATAACTTCGCGGACATCGTCCCGATCGAAATCGGCTTCATGCTTTTTTAGGAGCGCGAGATACCCGTCCCGGGCCGCGTCGTAGTGCTTCGCGTGATTCTCGATCCATGGGACGCGCACCGCGAAGCGAGGGTTCTTCGGCTGCTTTTCGGCGGCCTGTCGGGCGGCCTTGAGGGCGTCGTCGTGACGATCGGCGTAAGCCAACGCGCCGGCCAAGTAGTAATAAAACACCGGATTCGAGTCGGGCATCACGCGTTCGTCGACGCCTCGTTGAAAGACCTCGACCGCGGCGGCGGTTTGCTCGCCGATCAGCAACTGCACGCCCAGGCGAAGCAAGATTTCCGCTTTGTCCGTCGGTTTCGCCGCGATCGCGCGGTCGTAAGCCGTGCGGGCGTCGTTCCAACGCTCGGCCTCGACCGCCAATGCGCCGGCCGCGCGTAAAACGGGAGCATGGGCCGCGTCTTTCCCGTCGTACCGCTTGAGGATCGTCGTTACCAACGTTCTACGCAACGCGTCGTCGATGAGGGAGGCATCTTTTTTGTCATCGGACTTATCTCCTGTCGCGTCGTCCGATGACATCGCTTTCTCCAACGCTTCCAGCGATCCGGACTTTTCGACGATCGTTCCCAGTAGTTGGATCAGATTGTCGTTTTGCTTCATGGCGATCAATGATTCGACCAAGCCGCGATAAGCTTCGCGACTCGATTGCTTTTCGAGCGTCGCTTCGTAAGCCGGGATCGCCTTCGCGTGCTCGCCCGCGCGGCGGTATTCTTCGGCGAGCGCATAGTTCAACGACGCATCGTCGGGTTGATCGGCGCGGCGTTTCTCCAGCAGCGGAATTAATTCGGCGGCGCGATCGTCGCTCTTCAACACGTCGCGCAGTAACTCATACGGCGCGTAACCTCGACTTGTCTCGCGTGCGTCGAAGTAGGCGTTCAGTTCCTTAACGGCGGTCGCTCGGTCGCCCGAACGGGCCGCCAGGGCCGCGCGGTGATATGACAAGGCCGCAGGGTTGTCGAAGGACTTCGTCAGTTCGTCGAGCGCAACGCGAGCGTCCGCGAAATGTTTGTCGTCCAGCAATACGGTGAAGATCAACTCCAGGCCTTCGCCTTTGTCGCCCCGAAGCACTTTGCGGAGCTTGGCGTTCACCCCGTAATCATCGGGAAAGCGAATCGCGCAAGACTTCGACGAAGCAATCGGACGACTCTCTGGGACGTTCGTCGAGGAAATAGAGTCGACCCATTTCCATGCGCAGCAGCGCCATCGCCGCCGATTTCTCGCCTGGCGCGGCGGCCGCGACTTTTTCGTACAGCGCCAGGGCTTGCTTCCATTTGCCTTGTTCGGTCAAGAGCACGCCCAGACGGCGCAACATCTGCGGGTCGCCTCCCTCGAAGTCGGCGAACTTCGCGGCGTAGCGGACGGCCACGCCGTTGCGATTGAGATTGAACGCCAAGGGGAGTAGTTCGCGGAGCGTGGTCAGCGACGCCGGATCGTAGCGAAACGCCCGTTGGTATTTTGCCAACGCGGCCGAGGACTCGTTGTTTTGCTCAAGCGTGCGAGCTTCGGCGAATAACGCCAGAGCATGCAACCGATCGTCATCGACTTCGGTTCGACGGACACGCTCGATCAACGGAGCAGGGGGCTCGTCGAGATCGGCGGCCGTATCTGGTCGCGCCGTCGCGACGCGCGTCGACACGGACGCCGTACCGAGGAGCAAGACGCATGCGGCGCACAACGTCGCATACACGCTTTTTAAGGAAAATGACCGCAGAGCGACCGGCATCGGAATTCTCCGGAGACGTTACGGTGACGGTCGGCCGTGCTAGGATTAGCGCGGCTTGCGTTTGGCGAGTTGCTTGGTGGGCGATTTTTTGACCGCGGCCGGTGCGGGCTTGGGCTTCGTCGGCAGCTTTTTCTGTTCGACCTTGGCCACCGGTTTCGCGGCTTTTTCGGTCGGCTTCTTGTCTTTGGCGTCGCTCTTCACCGCATCCGATTTAGCCGGCGCGTCCTTCGCCTTGCCGTTGGTCGGCTTCACGTCTTTGACGGGAATCATCTTCCCAGGGTTTTTCGGGTCGGGCTTCAGAGGGACCTTCTTGTCGAGCAACGCCTTTTCGGCGGCGGCTTTTTCACCGGCCGCTTTTTCGGCCGCCTTGGCGTTGTTCGCGCGAATCGTCGCCTCGGGCAAACGCAGCGCCGTGTCGCCCTTCTTCGGGAAGACCGCGCTGGGATGCAGCGAAGCCATTAACTTCTTAATGACCGGCGAGAGTGGGTTGTGCAAGAATTCCGCGCCGGCTTGATGCAAGATCGAGAAGAACTCGCTCCCTTTGGTTTTCGGGATCGTGCGGTCCAGCCCGCTGAGTTCGCCCGTAAAGGCTTCCTCGGGCGTCGCGATGCCGGCGATGACCAGCAATTCCCACGCGCCCCGATCCAGCGGTACGGCGTGACCGCCCAAGGCGTTTTGCACGGCGTATGCGATGACGAACGGCCCGGC
Source organism: Pirellulales bacterium (assembly GCA_049840575.1). GTDB lineage: Bacteria > Planctomycetota > Planctomycetia > Pirellulales > JALHPA01 > JANRLT01. The sequence continues at coordinate 268,746 of JASGKV010000024.1, read as the reverse complement.
GGCCGTCATTTTTTCGATCTCTTTGATCGCCACGCCGAGGTTTTGCTTTTTGACCGCTTCGATTTCGTACGAGTATTTCGCTTCGAAGATGCCTTGCAGCACCTTTTTGAGCGAAGTCGCGACGGCCCGACGGATCGTGCAACGCGCTCAACGTCTCACTCAGTTCGGTGATGGTGCTGACACGGACTTCGTTCCAATCAAAGTAACGCTCGGTCAACAGTTTCAGCGCGGCTTCCGCCTTGTCGAAGGAATTATTTTCCAACAACGCGGCGAACAGCAGTGTTTCCAACAGTGGGCATTCGGATCGGCGACGACCGGTTTGTAATGCGTCTTCAGGACCTTATGCGCTTTGGTCAGTTGCGCGGCACGTTGCGGGTTCGCCATATGTCTTACCGAAGAAATCCGACGGAATTGAAGTTGGTGGAGGGCGCGTGTGAAAATTTCAACGAGGTTTGTGCTTCTCGGTCGGTGGGGACGTATCGTCTTCGTCCGAGTCGTCCGAAAAATCGTCATCGACTTCGTCCATTTCTTCGAAGTCGTCGTTCATGCTCGATTCTTCGCGAGACGCCTCATCCGAGATAGACGGCGTACGCGGATCTTCGTCTTTCGGCAAAACTTCGTTCAGAATCTTCAGCACGTCCAGCGAATGCTTCACGCCCTTATCCATGACGAACGTCAGCTTGGGCGTATAGCGCGTTTCGATGCGATCGGCGATCCGGCTTTGGAGGTAACCGGCGGCCCGTTGGAGGGCGTTGAGCGTCAGCGCTTGCTTGTTCTCGGCGCCCATGATGGAAACGTAAACCTTGGCCGTGCGCATGTCGGCGCGACCTCGACGCCGACGACCGTTACGTTTTGCACGCGCGGGTCGCGGAGTTCGGTCAAAATCGCCATGCCCACGACTTCGCGGATGGCGGATGCGGCTTTGAGCAGGCGACGTGACAACGTTGACGTTTCGGGTTCAAGGTGCGGTGAAGGTTACGGACTGCGGCCCACGCGTTTCCGCGGATCGTTCGCGACGCGGCACGTCCGAACGGAATCGATGCGACCCCGGCCGCCATAGGGCGACCGAGATCGTCGATCGGATTACATGTCGAAGGTTCGAGCGACTTCCTCGATTTTATACGCTTCGAGGATGTCGCCTTCTTTGATGTTGTTGAATCCGGCCAGTTTGATGCCGCATTCGTACCCTTCGCGCACTTCGCGGCGCGTCGTCCTTCTCGCGACGCAGCGATTCGATGCCGTACTCGCCGATCACGCGGCTCTCGCGGATGACGCGGATCCGCGCGTTCCGAGCAATGACGCCGTTGAGGACGCGACAACCTGCGATCTTGACGCTGCGGCCGACTTCGAAAATTCGCTGCACCAACGCACGGCCGAGTTCGGCTTCGCGTTGTTCGGGCTTGAGCAAACCCTCCAAGGAATTCCGAATGTCTTCGGTGACCTTGTAAATGATCTCGTAACGGCGGACTTGGACGCCTTTTTGCTCGGCCAGCGAGCGAGCGCGATTCGTCGGGAACCACGTTAAAGGCCACGACCACGGCGTCGGACGCGTCGGCCAGGTGGATATCCCCTTCGGAGACGCCGCCGACAGCCGCTTGCAAAATCTTGATCTTCACTTCGTCGTGTTGCAGTTTGGAAAGTTCCTTCAGCAACGCTTCGATCGACCCACGCGTGTCGGCGCGGATGATCACGTTCAGCATCGTGACCTTGTCTTTGTCCAATCGCTCCATTAACGTTTCGAGCGTGACGTGCTGCGGACCCGCGCCGCCCAACTGTTCTTCGCGTTCGCGGGTTTGGCGTTGCACGGCGACTTCGCGCGAAGGCGATGTCGGGGACGACGTAGAAATGTTCGCCGGCGCCCGGAGCTTGATCGAGGCCGGTAATGTTGACCGGTGTCGACGGGCCGGCCAGTTCGATGCGTTGACGCGGCTTAAGCGTATCGAACATCGCTTTGACAACGCCGCTGGCGGTGCCGCAAACGATGGCGTCGCCGGGTTTCAACGTACCGCGTTGGACGATGACCTTGGCCATCACGCCGCGATCCCCGTGGATCGACGACTCCAGGCATGTGCCGATCGCCATGCGATCGGGGTTCGCGCGTAGGTCGGACAACTCGGCGATGGTGAAGAGCGTTTCCAGCAGTTCGTCCAGTCCGGCGCCGGTCAGAGGCGCTGGTTTTGACGACTTCGACTTCGCCGCCCCAAGCGGTCGGCAACAACTCGGCCGTGGCCAATTGTTGGAAGATTTTTTGCTCGTCCCAACCTTGCAGATCGGATTTGTTCAACGCGACCACGATCGGTACGCCGGCCGCGCGGGCATGGCTGATCGCTTCTTCGGTCTGTGGCATGACGCCGTCGTCGGCGGCCACGACCAGCACCGCGATATCGGTGACGTTGGCGCCCGTGCGCATTTCGGTGAACGCTTCGTGGCCCGGCGTATCGACGAACGAAATCTTGCGACCTTCCTTCTCGATTTCGTACGCGCGGATGTGCTGAGTGATACCGCCGCTTTCGCCGGCCGCGACCTTGATGCCGATGATCTTATCCAGCAACGAAGTCTTGCCGTGATCGACGTGACCCAAGAACGTGACGACCGGGGGACGCGGTTGTAACGTCGACTCGTCGTCCGGTGTTTCGGCGTCTTTGTAGAGTTCTTCTTCGACGTCGAAGCCTTCACGCAGATCCAATTCGACGCCGAATTCCAGAGCCAGCATCTCGGCCGTCTCTTGATCCAGCGATCCGGTGATCGAAGTCGTGAAGCCCAAGCCCATCAACTTGCCGAGCACTTGCGCGGCGGAGATGCCGGCGGCTTCGGAAAACTCGCGGACCGTGCAGGGAAGCTCCAGCACGACTTTGGATTTGCGAGGCGCGGCCGTGCTGCCGGACTTGGTCCGTTTGATTTTCGGGCGATACGGACGGCGATACTGTGGCGACGTTTCGTCCGTGTTGCCCAGCATGCGGCCGCCGGAACCGCCGCCTTTGCCCTTGCGGATAAGCTGCCGCGCTTCGCGACCACCCAACTTCGAATCCAAGCCGCCTTCGCCTGGGCGACCACCTTTCTTCTTATCGCCGGCACGACCGCCGGCGGAATTTTCCGCCGATAGCGGGGTGCGTGTCTTCGCTTTCGCCGCATCCGTCTGCTTTTGCACGACATTCTTCATGTGCTCTTGCAACGGCTTGGCGGCGCCCGTCTTAGTTTGACGGATGACGTCCATCGGCAGCTTCATGTCCGGCTTTTGCGGCGCCGGTTCGTTGCTTTTGACCGGTTTGATCGTAGGCACCGGCGCTAAGTTCATCGGCGCAACGCGTACGATGGGACGTTGCTGCTGATCACCGGGCTTTTTGCGTTGCGGGTTCGACACGTCATCGCGGCGGCTCGACAAATCGATGGGTTTTCGAGTCGTGCCGGCAGGAGCGATGTAATCTTCGCGGCGCAATGGACCGGTGTCCGAAGGAGGCATCGCCGAAGGTCGGCTAATGCGCGAGCCGAGCGGCGAAGAGCGGGGTGCCAAGGACGGTTTCGTTGCCGGCGGCGATTGCGACGGGGCTGGGGAGGCTTCGGCGGAGACCGAGGGCGGAGCGGTTTCGACGGTTGGGGGCGTCTCCGGCTCGCTCGGCATCGACGCCGATTCGACTTCGATCGCGGCATCGGGCGCGGTCGGCTCTTCGTCCGGAATGGTCGACGTGGTCGTCGAAGGGCGATTCGTTCTCGCGGGAGGAAGCGGACGCGGACGGTCGAGATTTTTGATCTCGCGGACCGGAGCACCGGTGGTCGGGCGTTCCAAACGCTCAGGCGCGGCCGCGCCGCCGGCGGGACGATCCGCCGGACGGGCGGACTTCTTGCTCAGATAGTCCTTGATCTTGGCGACTTCGTCGTCGCCCAAACTGGCCAACGCCGAACCCTTCCCGGAGATCCCGGCCTTCGGCAACAGGTCCACCAGGTCTTTATTGTCGAGCTGCAACTCTTTCGCTAACGCGTAAATCCGAATGGCCAATGCGGCGCTCCTGTGAGATCGCACGACGGTGTTCGCGCACGCGAACGATCGTGGATCGACGAAAAACCTTAGTTCATGGAACTCTCCTCGAACAACGCCGGGAACTCGCGGGCGGGGAACTCCCGCACGCCACTCGTCAGCAGTCGGTCGTGCGTCGCGTCAACGTCGCGACGATGGTGTGGTTACGATGGTCGTGTCTCGGCCGTAGAAGAACGAAGTCGAGAGGTGACTACGCTCAAAATCGGCCCGTCATGCGGGCGAACCCGCACTAAATTTTTCCCTTTTCGCCGGCCTTGTCGGCTGCTTCGGCGTCGGCGGTCGCTTTGGCGATGCGGTCCGCTTCGCGCTGGCGGCGACGCTCCTCGGCGGCGGCCGCTTCGGCTTCGGCCGCGCGGCCTTCGGCCGTATCGGTGATCTGCTGGGCTTGCTCTTCGGTCAAGCCGCCCATCTCCATCAAGGCGTCGGGCTCGATGATCGAAAGATCGTCGTACGACAAAAATCCTTCGCCCACCAGCTTTTCGGCCAAGCCGGCGTCGACGCCTTCGATCTGGCTGAATCCGTTGACCGCACGCTCGATTTGCTCATCGAGTTCTTCGCGGGTCATGATCTCGATGTCCCAACCGCATAGCTTACTGGCCAAGCGGACGTTCTGACCGCGGCGGCCGATGGCGAGCGACAGTTGGTCTTCGCGTACCAGCACGATCGCGCGACCCAGCATTTCGCATAGAATCACTTCGTCGACTTCGGCCGGTTGCAACGCATTCGGAATCAACGTTTGCAAGTCGTCGTTCCAGCGGACGATGTCGATCCGTTCGCCGCCGAGTTCTTCGACGATGTTCTTGATCCGATTACCCTTGATGCCGACGCATGCGCCCATGCAGTCGACGCGCTGATCGGAGCTACTGACTGCGACTTTGCTGCGATAGCCGGGTTCGCGAGCCAATGCTCGGACTTCGACCACGCCGTCGGCGATTTCGGGGATTTCTTGCTCGAAGAGCCGTTGTACCAACTGAGGCCGAATACGGCTCAAGATGATTTTGACACGGCTGCCTTGCTTCTTCACCTCGAAGACGGTCGCGCGGACGCGCTCGTTCGGGTGATGCGTTTCGCCGGGGATTTGCTCGCTCTTAGGCAGGATGGCTTCGGTGTTGCCCAGGCTAACGGTCGCGGCGGCACCTTCGTATTTTTGCACGATACCGACCAGCATTTGGCCGGAGAGTTCTTGATATTCGTCGAACAACGCGTCGCGTTCGGCTTCGCGGATTTTTTGAATAATGACTTGCTTGGCCGTTTGCGCGCCAATGCGACCGATCGTTTCTTCAAAATCCAGCGGCGTGCCGTTGTGACTGGCGTTGACGGTCCCGTCTTTACGGTCGATCTGGACCTGGACGTCGTCGGTTTCGGCGTAATACTTTTTCGCGGCCGAGACGAACGCGGACTCGATCGCCTGAAAGACGACTTCCTTATCGATGTTTTTGTCACGGTGGATGGCGTCCACGATCCGCAACACTTCGGTGGCATTCATCGCGCGTGGGTATCCCGATCGGGGTGACGTCGGCTTCGCCAAACGATTCACAGACCTAGACGGTTTGGAAATCGATCGACGAAAGGAGGAATTCGGTCTCGCTCTCGTACACGGAAGGCGAGCAGGATTACTCCTTACCCGCCGCAAATCAGTCGCTCACCGCAACCTCCCGACCGATCGAACACCGATTCTTGCGAAGCATCGTGTTCAAAACGGCGACAAAAAAACGGAACGCGAGTCTCACGCCCCGTCACACACGCGTGTCGGGACGAAAACGAATGCCCTCGGAAGTTTCCTTCCAAAGATAGCATCTCCCTCCCAAACACACCTGTATGCGAAAATTTCCGAGAAATTTTCGCTGAAAAGTGTTTTGGCGACACAACTTATTGCAATTTCCGCAATAGGTATAAGCTATCGGTTGTAAGGCTGGATGTCAAGCCGCGCAACGACCCTCTCAAGGTGGACTTGTAGTGAGCTTAGCTGAACCTAGATTTGCTGTACGTATGAGTCTAATTGCCCCGTCCCGAGTCGTTCGTTGAAATTCCTCTTCAATATCACGCACGGCTTTCAAGCTCGGATGCTGCTGCGATCACGCATCCGGGACGAGCTTTTGGCCGCCGGGGCCGAACTGGTCATTCTGAGCCCAAATGCTCGGGACGAGTACTTTCGGCAGGAGTTCGAGCATCCGCAAATCACGCTGGAAACTCTGCCGACCCAGGTCGGACGGATCGAGGCGAATCTGGCCAATTTGCGACAGTATCTATTGATGAACCCCGAACTGGGGGCAACATTGAATGCCAAAAACGAGGCGTTCCGTCGGCAAACCCCCGTTCGATACTATTGCTGTCGCGCCGCGAATCAACTCTTAGGGCGGATTTCGATACTTCGTCGTGGTTACATCGCGGCCGAATCCAAGTTGTTTCCCGGACACGAGTTTGATGAAATCCTGACACGGCATCACCCCGATCTGGTCGTCACGGGAACGCCTGGATTCAATCTGAAGGACATTCACCTGTTGCGGGCCGCACGCCGCTTTCAGATTCCATCGGCGACCGTGATGCTCTCCTGGGACAATCTTTCCAGTAAGGGCTATATGGGGGCAAAGCCGGACGATTTGCTCGTTTGGAGCGATCTGATGCGCGACGAGGCCGTGCGCTATCATCAGTTTCCACAGAATCGGATTCAGTGGTGTGGAGCAGCGCAGTTCGATCATTATTTTGAATACAAGCAGCGTTTCGACCAGGCGGCATGGCGGCGCACGAACGGCATCCCGGAGAGTGCGGCTCTGCTGGTCTACGGCACGATCAATCCGGCATTAGTGCCGCACGAGCAGCGACTGGTCGAAGAACTGGCCGACGCGGTGCGACGCGATGTTTTCGTCAAACCGACCTATCTCTGGGTTCGCCTTCATCCGCAGGTGGTGCAAGGCTTTTGGAGCCATGATCTGGGCGGCTACCGCGCATTGGCCGGGGAACGCATTCGCATCGAAGAGCCGCCGGTACGCGATTCGTCGCTGAGTTGGGATCTGCCCAAGGAAGACGCCGACCACTTAGCCGCATTGATGGCCGCCGCCGACGTCGTGCTGACGCCGAACTCGACTTTGTCCATCGACGCCGCCTGCGTCGATACGCCGATTATCAACTACTTGTATGACGGTCGCGACGCGGATGAAGGCGGCCTATCGATTCGGCGTTTTCGTTATTACACCCATTACGCCAAGATTCTCGAAACGGGCGGTATCACGCTGGTCGAGAACGAAGGGGAACTTCATCGGGCGATCGATTCGTATCTGCTGGACCGATCGTTACATCGGGAAGGGCGATTCGCGATCTTAACGCAGCAATTCAATCGCTTGGACGGTAAAGCCGGGGCTCGAACCGCCGAATTGCTGCTCGAACACGCGCTAAGCACATCCGCCCGCAATCGCGACACAGCGGATTCAAGGGGCTAGGCGGCGAATTAGTTCCGCAAGCCGTGCAAGCTCATCTGAGTGATATGCTCGGTTAGTATCTCGACCGTATACCCTGTTAGATACTCTTCCGGTGGAATAATCAGACTGATGATTCCGCAGCCCAGTTTGTAATGCGTGCATTGGCCGATGACGCTGAGCGCGACGTGATGCCGACGCAAATCGGTAGTGTCGGCCGGCAGTAACTCGCGCAAGATCGCGTTCAGCAGATCGAAGTGCGGGCGAAAATAGTTCGATACCAACTCGCGGCCGGCGTCCGACGGCGTCAGTACTTCGCGCATCATCAACTTGCTTTGCCACGAATCGACTTGCTTGGCCAGCATCCGCGACAGCATGGTGTGGATGAAATCGCGGAGTTTCTGCTCGGGCGAAGTCCCGGCGGGCCACTCGGGGGTCGGAAATCGCAACACCATCGCCTCGTGCGCATGTCGCAGGGCCGTGGCATAGAGCGTTTCCTTATCGCGAAAATGGTAATTCACGCCGGCCAAGTTCACTTCGGCCAGCGCGCAGATCTTGCGCACCGTGGCGGCTTGGAAACCCTTTTCGGCGAAGACGCGGCCTGCGGCTTCGAGAATTTTGGCGGCGGTATCGTCCATCATGCTCGCGGCGCTGTGGTTGTCGTTATCATTCGGTTTTATACGATGAGGTACGGGCCGGCTAGTTCCGCGATCGCCGCCGCACGCTCGAAGTCCCTCTGTTTCACGCTCGATGCCGCTCACGTTGACGATCCGCACCGCCGAACGCTTTCCGATCGACGTGCGCGGTCTGACGCCGGCTCGTTTGGCTACGGTCGCGAACGACGAACTTGCGGGCATTACGATTCGCCAGGGCAATCGTCGCGCGACTCTAGGCGCGTTGTTCGAGGTCGCCGGTTCTTGTGCCGATGATCGAACCTTGTTCTTTCGCGGCGATTGTTCGAAGGTTGATTTCCTCGGAGTCGGAATGGAGGCGGGCCGAATCGAAGTCGATGGTCCCGCAGGACATGATTGCGGCGCGGAAATGTCCGGTGGAACATTGATCGTGCGCGGCGACGTCGGGCACGCGACCGGAGCGCAGATGCGCGGCGGAAGCCTGCTGGTCGCCGGTAACGCCGGTGACGATCTCGGCGGCGTCTATCCCGGTTCCGGACGCGGCCAACGCGGCGGCACGATTCTCGTGCTGGGCAACGCTGGGGCAGGCGTCGGCCAATATCAGCGTCGCGGCTTAATCGTCGTGGCCGGTGACTGCGGCGCAGGAGGTTGGGCGTCATCAGTTGGCCGGGACGATCGTGGCCGGCGGCAAAGTCGGCCCTCGCTGCGGGTACGAGCAGCGTCGCGGCACGATCGTGCTGCGCGATCCGACGAACCGGACGATGTTGCCGCCCGGCCGATTCCAAACCGGCTATCGGGGCGAACCGGTCGTGTTGCGAACGCTCCTGCGTTCCATCGGCTCGACGTTCGCGCACTTCGGACTGTCGCCACCGGATGCCAAAAACGGACCCTTCGAGTTATATCACGGCGATCTCTTGGAACTCGGTCGAGGCGAAGTTTGGTTGCCGGTCGTGGTTTGAAATCGCATCGACGTGGGTCGGAATAATCGGAGCGTCGGATTCCGAATCTTCGTTTTAGGCCGAAAATCACCGCGTTCCGCGTGCTTCGCAATATGGTCAATCGCCTGCCGGCGAACCATAATGGGAATCTCGACCGCTCGTCGCCTCGTCCACTCCCACGCTCGACATGCCCGAACCGCGTCCGTTGGGTATCGATCTCGGTACCACGTATTCCGCCGTCGCCACCATCACCGATCAAGGGCGATCGGTGATGTGCCCCAATTCGGATGGTCAGATTCTGACGCCCAGCGTGGTGTTTTTCGAAGACGAAGGTGTTATGGTCGGGAACGAAGCCAAAAAAATGGCGTTGGAAAACGCCGACGCCGCGGCGATCTGTCCCAAGCGGGACATGGGCAAAAAATACTATTCGAAGCCGATTCGCGGCGCGCAGTTACCGCCCGAAGTGATTCAGGCCTGTATTCTCAAGCGATTGAAGGACGACGCCGTGGCGATTCACGGCGGCGAGATGGCGGTGGTCATCACCGTGCCGGCCTATTTCGACGAACCGCGTCGCCGGGCGACGTCGCACGCCGGGGAGATGGCCGGACTCAACGTATTGGACATCGTTAACGAACCGACCGCCGCCGCGTTGGCTTACGGCGAGCAGTTGGGCTACCTCGACGAAAAAACCGGCGCCACGCTGAAGCCGTTACGAATTCTGGTTTACGATCTCGGCGGCGGCACGTTCGACGTCACGCTGCTGGACCTCAAGCCGGGCGACATCCATACGCTGGCGACCGACGGCGACGTGAAACTCGGCGGTCGTGATTGGGACGAAGCGCTGGCCAACTACGGCGCCGATTGTTTCTATCAGGCTCACGGTTCGGACCCCCGCGACGATCCGCAAGCGTGGTCGAATACGATCCAAAACGCCGAACAGGTCAAGCAAGCCCTGACGTTCCAAAAGCACGCCGTATTCGAGGTCCGTCACGGCGGCCATTCGCAAGCCGTACCCGTCACGTTGGAAACGTTCGAAGAACTAACCGAGGCGTTGGTCGAACGAACGTCGTACACATGCCGACAACTCCTACAAACCGCGAAGGTCGATTGGAATAGCGTCGATCGGATCATCTTGGTCGGCGGTTCGACCCGCATGCCGATGATCTCGCGCATGTTGACCGCATTAGCCGGCAAACCGCCCGAGCGGGGCGTGCATCCCGACGAAGCCGTCGCCCGCGGCGCGGCGATTTACGCATTGCATCTCCTGCACAAAAAAGGGAAGGGGGACACATTCAAGGTCACGAACGTCAATGCACACAGTCTGGGGATCGAAGGCTTCGATACGCGAACGTCCCGTTCGCAAAACGTGATCATCATTCCGCGCAACACCACGCTGCCGGCTAAACGCGTCGATAAGTTCGTCACCAAAAAAGAGAACCAAGCCTCGATCGCGGTCCGCGTACTCGAAGGCGAAAGCCGCGAGCCGACGCACTGCTCGATGATCGGCAAAGCGATCGTCCGCGACCTGCCGAAATTGCCGCAGGGCTGGCCGATCCAGGTTACGTACGAATATCGCGAGAACGGCCGGCTGATGGTCTCGGCCGTGGTGCCGGGAACCGACCAATCGGTCGAGATCGAACTGGAAAACGCCCAAGGGCTTTCCAAAGACAAAGTTCGGCGCTGGCGCACCGTCTTGGATACGACCAAGGCCAGAACGTTCTCGGATTTCGAAGACACGCTGGTCGATTTGTTGAACGAGGATGACGACGACCCGCAACCGAAAAAAACCGCGAAGCCCAACGCCCCGATCCCGGTCAAAAAAGCCGCCCCGACTGAAACCACGGCGAAGCCTGGTCAGTCCGCGGCCGGAGAGAAGCCGTCTCCCCGGCCCACACCGGCGAAACCGGCCGCGCCCGCCGGCAAAACGGCCGCCCAGGCGATGTTCGAAAAACGCCAAGCCGCCGCCAAGGAAAACACGCAAAAACTGATCGCCACGGCGGTGGGATTCGTGGTGACGGCCGTGTTGGGCCTGCTGATCGGGTACTACATCGTCGCCTGGGTCACGCCGATGGGGAATGCGTTGGATCTCCCTCTCCCAGGGCTACCCGACAAACCGGCCGCGAAAACGCCTCACGTGGAAAAAAGTTAAACGATTGCGAGGATTTCTCTAGCTGTTTGGAATTTCTATCGTTACGATCGTCTTTCAGACGTCTTATCTTGTAGGCCAAGCGTCTAGCGTACGGTTTGGGGAAATCGTACGGGGTTCAAATCGGGGGTCACGTCATGCCGGTGCGCACGCGTGTGGGGTTTACGTTGGTGGAACTGTTGGTCGTCATCGCGATCATCGGGATTTTGGTCGCGATGTTACTACCGGCGATCCAATCCGCTCGTGAAGCGGCGCGTCGGAACACGTGTATAAACAATCTCAAGCAAATCGGCTTAGCGGCGCAAAACCACGTCGATGCGCAAAAAGCGTTTCCAAGCGGAGGGTGGGGTTGGAACTGGACCGGGGATCCGGATCGCGGATATGCCCTCAGGCAACCCGGCGGCTGGGTGTTTAATCTTCTGGATTATCTCGAAGAAAAAACTCTACGAGCACAGGGAGCCGGCCAATCCGCAACGGCGAAAAAAACGGCGGCGATGAACGTCATTCGCACACCGCTTAGCGTCATGACCTGCCCGACACGTCGCAAGATTGAAATTGGGACGAATAAGTTCAATCCGGTATGTACGAATTGTGATTACACCGCCGACGTTGCCCGAAGCGATTACAGCGCGAACGCCGGAGACGGCGTCGCACATGGGAATCAAATCAACGGCGGTCCCGGTTCGTTGACGGAAGGTGATACCGAGGCCTTCTGGAGCAGCACTACGTGGAATCCGTTGAAAAACAGCGCAGGTGTCGTTTATGGCCGCAGCCGAGTCCGCTTTCGGGATTTGATCGACGGCACTTCAAAAACCTATTTTGCGGGCGAAAAGTACTTGAACCCGACGCAGTACAATACCGGCGAAGACGGTTCCGATAACGAATACATGTATGTTGGATTCGATAACGACATGTATAAGACGACCAGTAAAGACCCGGCCGCCGACGGATCCATTGCCGGCGCCGACGATCCCGACCGGTTTGGTTCGGCGCATATCGCCGCGTTTCATATGGTGCTATGCGATGGTTCGACTCGCGCCGTCGCATACGACGTCAATATCAACACCCATCAAGCTTACGGCAATCGCCGCGACGGTAAAACGGTAACGCCTTTGCCGTAACCATTCTCTCGGCAAACGCTGTTTCCACTTACGCCGCAACCCGACCTCTTCCAGCACCCGCATCGTCGCGGGCGACTTGTTCAGCACGTAAAAGTGCAAGCCGGGGATGCCGCGGGCGATCAGGTCCCGGCATTGTTCGGCCGCGAACGCCACGCCGGCGTCGAACTGCTTCTGCTCGTCGTCGCCGGCCGATTCCAACGCGTCGATCAGTCGTGCGGGCAACTTCGCTTTGCACAGCGTCGTGATCCGTTTGATCTGTGCGTAGTTCGTGACCGGCATGATGCCCGGCACGATCGGCGCGGTGACGCCCAACGCGCGAACCTTCTTGACGTACGACGAATAATCGTCGTTGTCGTAGAACAACTGCGTCACCACCACGTCGCCGCCGGCGTTAACCTTGCGGACGATGTTGGCCAAATCCTCGTCGGGGCTGATCGCTTCGCCGTGCGTTTCGGGGTAACCCGCCACCGCGATGCCCAACTGCGGGAATTCCTTACGGATCAGAGCGACAAGATCGCTGGCCCAGCGCAGCCCGCCCGCGGCGACTTCGAATTTCGTCTGTCCGGCAGGTGGATCGCCGCGCAAGGCGACGATGTTCTCGATGCCGTGTTCGATCGTGTCGCGCAGGTAGTCCCGCAACTGGTCGACGGACGCTCCGACGCAGGTTAGGTGCGACGCGGTCGAAACATCGAACCGTTTCCGGACCGACGCGCAAATGTCCAAGGTCTTGGACTGCGTGCTCCCCCCGGCTCCGTACGTGCAGGTGACGAAGTCGGGTCGAAACACCATCAATTCTTCGAGATTCCGGTACAGCGCGGCGTCGCCCGCCTCGGTTTTGGGCGGGAACAACTCGAACGACAACCCGAACTTCCCCGCTCCGAACGCTTCGCCCACGCGCATCGTACCCGGCCTCCCTGCAGGAATCGTAAACTCTCCGAATTCCCGATTTTACGCCACCGAGCCGAATTCAGGCTAGTGAGGTATTTCGCCGGAATCCGGCTTTACCCATCTTCACTGCGCGAGCGAAACGAGCGTTACGATCCCAAGTCATCTGTTTTTTTTCTTTGCGACGCCGGACTCCGTTACCGTTCGCGTCGCGCGACCGAAACGCCCTAAATTCACTTTGCGATCGAAACGATCGAAACGAGCGTTACGAGCATCGCTTACGAATCGTTTTTTTGCCGGCCGGTGGTATTCGGAACCGTCCTCATGCGGCAATTTACCTATCTTCACTTCGCGAGCGTTACGATCACGCTTCCGAACGTATTTTTTTATTTCGAGATCCCACTTCCGTTCGCGATACGTCCCCACGTGAAAGACGCCGCGGATCGTAGGGCGACCCGCGGCGTTTCGCGCGTGTGACTTTTCCATCCCGGCGCAGTGCGCGCTCAGCTATGCAGATACGACTTCAGGTAATGGTTTTCCAACGACAACTCCTCGCATTGGCTTTTTACCAAGTCGCCGATCGAGACCAGCCCCGCGCAGCTCGCCGTCTTCCAAAATCGGTAAGTGGCGGATCCGGCGTTCGGTCATCACTTGCATCGCTTCTTCCACGGTGTCGTCGGGCACGCCGGTGACCACGCGGCGGGTCATCACGTCGGCCGTTTCGATCAGCGTCAGCGCAGACCCGCTGTTTGGCGATCGCCCGCAGGATGTCGCGTTCGGAAATGATTCCGACCATCCGATCCGGCCACGCCGGGTCGGTGACGACCAGCGAGCCGATGTTGTGCAGCACCATCTGGCGGATCACGTCGTCCAAGGACGACGTGGCCCGAATCGTGTGCAATTCCTGACCTTTGTTACACAAAATGTGGCGGAGCAGCATGACGAGGTCTCCCTGGAGAAAAGTCGGCCCGTGGCTTCTGTCGATTTCGGTCCGCAACCGTTGCGCCGCGAAACGAGAATCGTGATCGTGCGTGAATCGAACTCGGCCCGGCTTAAGTCGCGTCGTAGTGCGTTTCACTCGCGTCATGGCGAGAGAAACAGGCGAGCGCAGACGTAAGTCGTCGTGAAATCCGCTTCGAAAAGCAATGTCTGCGCGGTCACATCATGGGAACCGCGCCGTTCTCGCACTGATTCGATTCGCCGCATCCCGATCCCCCCGGATCGACCGCCCATGCGAATCTCGCGTCCACGAAGTTCTTACAGTCGCGTTCGCATCGTCGCGTCGCGACTCGTTTTGTTATCCTTCGGTTATCCTAGCGAGGGCGATACGCAAGTCAAAGAAAATCCGGTCGGAATTCTCAAGGATTTTGAGCGGATCTTCGTGAAAGGAATCACAAGGGATTCTGGGCGATTTCGGCGGTTGGTAGGTTCGTCGAAACGTCGAGCACTCGACCACGAAACTACTTCTCCGCGTTCGCCGCTTCCGCGCACGGCGCGATTTCCGTCGCCTGGAACCCTTTGAACAAAATGTCCGTGGTCGGGTCGTGACCTTGTAACGACAGCGTTCCTTTTTTCACACGCAAACCTTTGCGCAGATTCTCGTCGGGCTTCGCGCGTGTCGGTCCAATCGCTGACTTGCGTGCCGTTCACCCACGCGGCCATGTGCGGGCCGGTGGCGATCAACGTCATCCGCATCCAGGTCAAATCGTCCCCCACGATCCGTCGCGCGTTCGAGCGACGATAAATCCCGCCCGTTCCGCAATCGACCGGCTGCGAACGATCGCCGTCCTTGAACGCATTTTGGATTTGGCACTCGTACCCGTTGGTGAATTCGCCGGGGATTTGCCGGAAAAAGACGCCGCTGTTCAACTTCTCGGCGTTGGTCTTCACCGCCCAGGTGAGGGCGAAGTCGCCGTATTCGCGGCCCACGTATTCCAACATCCCAGGCCCGTTTTTCACATGCAGATCGCCGTTGGTTTCGACGTCGTAAATCGCCTGCTTGCCGGGAAAGACTTTCCATTCGGTCAACTGCGGATCGAGCTTCAACGTGTCGGTGAATTTCGGAAACAGCTTGATTCCGCGAAACGCGATCGCACAAAGCGCGCTTGCAACGCGATCCGCCCGCGACGGAGCGCATTGGGATCGCGATACGAAACGACCTCGCGGCCGTCGAGCTTCACCGTGACCGCGTCGCCGGCGGTCGTGATGACGAACTCTTGCCAGTCGGCGGATTCGGGGACTTCGATCGAACGTTTGGCTCGTTCCACGATGCCGCCCGTCGGCCAGGGATTTTTGCCGACCGCGGCGATGTTGATTTCGTAGCAATCCGTTTTCGGATCCTTCGGTTCGGCGGGCGTGTGCACGAAGACGCCGCTGTTGGTCTCGGGCGTGGTTTTGAACTGCGCCCGCAGCTCGTAATCGCCGAAATCGGTGTTGGTCACCAAGAAGCCCTCGGCGTCGCCGGCGGCGCACAGTTCACCGTCGACGACCTTCCACTCGGCTTTGCCGACCGCGGTCCAGCCGTACGTGGTTTCGCCGTCGAACAGCAGCAACCCGCCGCGGTCGATTTCGGCCTGCGTCAGCGAATTCGGATTCGCGGCGTCGGCCTTGGCGGTAACGGCCGGTGACGGAGCGGGCGATTTGTCCTGCCCGCGCAGCGCGGCGAACGCGACCAACGAGAGCGAACAGCAGGCGACGAGCGCGAACCAACGGCGAGTGCGGGACATGGCGAGAAACGTGTGCGAGGAAGAGGTCGTGTATCGGGCGGCGAACGTCGATTGAACCACAAACGGCGGGGGAATTCAAAACGTGACGGGAAATCGTACACGTCGTCGTCGCTACGGGACGAACTTCCTCGACGGATAATGGTCCATAGGAGATTTTCAACGCTTTTTAATTATGTGATATTATGTATACCAATTCATTGCCGTAACGTCAATCTTTCGAAACAAAAAATTTCAAAAATTTCGACCCAGTTTCCGGCCGCGAAATCCAATTCTCGTGTTCCGGCGCGCCCGATTCGCGCAAACCCCCTCAGTTTCCCACACGCCCGATTTCCAGTCGGACTTCGCCGATCAGACCGCCGGGGAGATCGCCCTGAACGTCCGCGGCGGCGTGGGCAAGGTCGATTTCCAGGACGTTCCGTTCCGCCAGCAAACCGGTCACGTCGAATCGCGTCGTTTCCGCGTCGTCGTCCAGGGGGCCGAGCGGGCGACCGTTCAAGCGGATCTCGCCCCGACCGCGCGGGCGATCGACGGCCAGGCGGACACGCTCGTCGTCGTCCAACCGCGCGGGCCGCCCGAAGCGGCGGACGTACCGTGCTCGGCCGCGATACGCCGCGCCGAGCGATTCGCTCCAATCTGCCGGCAAGAGTTGTTTCACGGGCTCGCTCGCCGCGTCGTCGCTGGTCGACGCCGAGATCTCCCATGGACCGCGGAGACGAATCACATGAGGAGACGAGTCGAGCATCGGTCGTAATGGCTCGCGCGAACGCTAGTTCGGCGATCATCGGTCCCCTCTCCCCGACATCCGGTCCGCATTCACGAACGACTACGACGGGGAGAGGGCTAGGGTGAGGGCGAAAGAAATAGCGGATCGGGGATGAACGATGGGAAATGCGATCGCCCATCGAACATCCCGTTCGGCTTTGACATTGATGTGTCTCGTGTCGCCCTCACCCCGGCCCTCTCCCGCGCGGTGTTTTGCGGTATGGGAGAGCTCGGCGTCGGGAGAGGGGGAAAGGCGGTTGGCGCGACGTCGTACGTGTGCGCGTCGAAATCATGTCGTTCGCGCGATTATTGCACGAACGTTTCTTCGATCGTCGTTTCGCGGACCGATTTCGAGACCGGGTCGTAGACGCGGATCTTCACTTGAATGCCGCGCAACGGATACGGATACGGCGGGTAGGTTTCGCGTTCGTTCGCGTCGTCGACCACGCCGTCGTTGTTGTCGTCCTTGCCGTTCACCGCCGGATCCGCCGAACCCGACGTCCCTTGAGCGACGCCGTCGTTCTCATAGTCGAACGTCCACGTGTCGTAGGTAGGCAGGCCGGTGACGGTGACCGCCGAACCGGGCTTCCCGCTGCCCATCGCGCGGGTGAAGTTGCTGAAATTCTCTTGTCCTAAGTTCACGAAAGCGCCGCTCGCGCCCGTATTCGTCGACGTGGTGTTGGGGTATCCGACGTCGCCGGGGATTAAGCCCATGCCCGCGACGCCCGTTTGTTGCTTGATCGGCGCGGTCGGATCGAAGACCTTCACGTCGAAACTCAGGACATTGGTCAGCACGATGTCTTCGCCTTCGCGATTGCCGCCCGTCGCGAACGCCATGGTGCTCGGCGCGGTCGCGCCGGCCGGCGTTTGGAAGCAGTTCGTCGTCCCGGAATTGTGATAGATGCGATTGCGACGATTGCCCAGCGAACCGAGCGTGTTCAAGACGTTACCGGAGGTGCCTTGCCGGAACGAGACGTCGAAGTTTTCGGTGGGCGTCGTGTTGCTGCCGGAGGGCGTGATGCCCGCGTTTTCGTTGAGGATCAAAAAGACCCGACGACGCAACGCGTAAACTTGGATGTCGCCTTGACCGGTGGTGAACGTCCGCATCGGCGTCATGAACCAGACGACCTCGGCCTTATCCGATTGATAGGTCGCGCCGTTCACTTTGCCCGAGAACGGTTGGCCGAGCGAGCGCGTCGTGAAGAACAACACGTCGTCCGGATCGCCTCCCATGCTGGTCGCGGCGTTGGCGGACGACGAATTCGCGCTATCGAGCAACGGACCTTCGATCGCTTCGAAGTAGCCGTTCCCCATCTCGCCCCGTTGCCAGACGATGCCGGGGCAGGTCGCGCCGGAGAGATCCATCCGCAGCAGGTGTTGCGCGGAGCGGAGACGATTGGTCGCTTCGACGATCGAGCGGCTGTCGGCGATCCCCTTGGTCGCCATCCCCAGCACGTTCACGACGGCGGCCAAAATCACCATGGCCGCGGCCAGGGCGACCAACACTTCGATCAGGGTCAACGCGCGACGCGTCGCACGCGATTCGTTAAGAAGCAAAGAACGAACCGCGCGAGAAAACACGGCGCGACGAGCGCGAACGGACGGGGAGCGATTCCCGCAAGGGACCACGAGCATGGACGAGGATTCCGAAAGAAGAGACGCTTGCCCGATCCGACGAACCTCCGCGCGGCGTTCGGTGGCCCTCGTTCGCCGGACGCGGAAATCGTCGTGCGGTGCGCGGAGTCTTTTCGACGGCCCGAACTCCGCGCCGGCACGACAGTACGATTATACGCCGAAATCGGCAAACGACGCAATTTTCATGAGCCGCGGACGAGCGATTGCTCGCAATAGTCCGCTCGCATGTCGGTTTTTTGCGCAGCCGGCTTGGGGTGCGTCACCCAACGCCGTCAGCGCCCGTCTTA
Source organism: Pirellulales bacterium (assembly GCA_049840575.1). Classification (GTDB taxonomy): domain Bacteria; phylum Planctomycetota; class Planctomycetia; order Pirellulales; family JALHPA01; genus JANRLT01. Next base: position 250,168 of record JASGKV010000024.1, on the reverse strand, counting down.
GGCCGGTTTCGCGTTATTTTTCGGCGATTCGCTCGTAGATCGGTAAATAGCGATGCGCAGACTTCCAACGACAGCAGGTTCAGCGTGGTCACGTAGATGCGTCCGCCGAATTCGCCCCAGCGGTCGGCGACGCGGCCGTTCGGGTCCCAACTGCCGGCCGCCGGCCCGGTTTTCGTTTGCGAGTCGATCAGCAACGGGCGCAGACGCTCGTTCCAGTTTTTCCAGGCGTCGCCTTGCATGTGGAACATCACTTGGCTGGCGTAGTACCAATAGTACGTGTTCCGCTTCGGCGACGCTTCGGTGCCGAGTTCGGGCGGATGTTCGAGCAGGAATTCCGAGCCGCGAATCAACGCCGGGTCGTTGCGATCCATGCCCATGTACATCCGCATGAGCATGCCCATCGAGCTGGTCGCCACGGTGGGCGTGCGGCCGATCGCGCGTTGGGCGGGCAGCGCGTTGGGGTTGTACATGTATTGCGCGGCGTCGACGCGGCCCGACGAATCGCGGACCTGCGCGGCGTCCAACCAGCGACGGACCCCGTCGTAAACGCGGGGGTCGACTTTCAGCTTGGCCAGCTCGCCGCTCTTGAGCGCCATGACTTGCCAGCCGGTGACCGACGTGTCGGACCCTTGGCCCGGGATGTAACGCCAGCCTCCTTCGGACTTGCTTTGGCGCGGACGATGAAGTCGAGCGCCTTCTGCGCGGGCTCGCGCAGTTTTTCGTCGCCGGTCATGCCGTAGGCTTCGCAGAGCGCGATCGTGCCCATCGCGTGGCTGTAGAGCCAGGCGCTTTCGTTCCACTTGGCGTCGGTCGCCAAGTAGAGGTCGCCGTTGGGCTTTTGATTTTGCACCAAGAAGCGCAAACCGCCGGCGACGTTCACTTGGTAGCGATCGCCGTAGTGATCGAAACCCCCGCCGAGGAACGACAACAGCGAGAGCGCCGTCGCGGCCGTGTCCGAGCGGATCGTGCCGATGTCGTCTTTGGTCGCGCCCGGGAACGACTGCAGGCTCCAACTGCCGTCGCCGCTTTGCGCGAGCGAGGAAATCGAGACCGAGTTCGATTTCCGGTTCAAGCGTGCTGGGGCGGCTGCGGCGGCGGAACGCGGGGGACGGTTCGCGGATTTGCCCGTCGACCGGCGTGATGCCGCCGACCGTGCGATTGAGAAAACGTCCGTTGGCGGCGGCGACGACCAAGCCTTCTTTGCGCCTGCGGCATCAACACGCCTGCGCGCGGCGTGTAGTGATCGCCCAAGCCGGCGGCTTCGGCCAACGGTCCGATCACGGCCGCGAATTCGCCGCGCGAACGCCCCGTCGCCGGGCCGGTGAGTCCGCCCGCTTGCAGCGTCGGTCCCGAGTTCGGCGCGCCGGGCGTGCCGCGCGGTAACGACGGAACGTCGGGAAGATCGACTTCGCTTGCGCCGGCCGGCGAGGAACCGTTCAAGCCTGCGAGTCCGCCGGCCGTCGAGCGGGCCAAACCGCCGCCGGCGTTCGTTCCGTTTCCGGTCGCGCTGCCGCCGTTGGCGGACGTGCCGTCGCCGCCGAGACCGTCGCCGGTCGCGCGCGCGATCGACGCCACGCGCGGTCCGCCGGCGAATTCGCCGAAGCCGTCGCCCCCGCCGCCGGGCGTGCGACCCGTTCCGTTGCCGTTGAATCCGCCACCCGAGAGATCGGGTCCGCCCGGTCCGCCGGAGAGTCGTCCGCCGCCTCCGCCCGCGCCGCCTGCGGCCACGAGCGTTCCGCCGCCGGTTCCTCCGGGTACCCCGGCGCCGTTACCGTCGCCGGTTCCCGTGCCGTTGCCGGAGCCACCGTTGCCGCCGGTTCCGTTCCCGCCCGCGCCGCGGCCCGAGCCGTTTCCGCCGAAGGGTCCGCCCCCGGCGACCGGAGATTCGTCCGCGCCGGCGACGCCTGCGCCGGGCGTGTTGGTCGCGCCGCGACCCAAAGGATTGGCGATTCCGCCGCCGGAACCGATGCCGTATTCGTTGCCGCCGCGTGGCGCGGCCGAGGCGAGCGTGCCGAAGCCCGGGGTCGGCAAGCCGGCCGACGTGTCATCGGTCGCGCCAACGCCGGGCACGCCGCCGATCAACACGCCGGGGGAGCCACGTCCGCCGCCGGAGCCGCCGCCACCGCCCGCGATCAGACCGGTGCCGCCGTTTCCTCCGCCCCCGCCGTTACCGTTTCCGTTGCCACCGCCGCCGTTACCGTTTTTACCGCCGGAGCTTCCGTTGCCGCCGCTTCCTCCGGTCGCGTTGCCGCCGTTCCCGCCACCACCGGTCCCTTGGCTGACGCCGCCGTTGCCGCCTCCGCCCGTGCCGCTCCCTTGCGATCCGGTTCCGCCGTTTCCGGTACCGCCCGTACCGCCGCCGAAGGCCGGCGCGCCGATGTCTTGGGCCGTGGAGTTGGTTTGTCCCTGACGCAGACCGCCGCCGAGTTCCGAACGTTGCGGCGCATCGCGTCCGCCGGCCAGTTCCACGCGTGCGCCGGTCCCCGTCCCTCCGGCCGCCGCGCCGCCGCCGACCGTGGACGGCCGCGATCCGATCACGCCCGGCGTACCGATGTCGAACGCACCGCCGCCGCCCGCCGAAGCGATCGCGCCGATCGGAGCCCGGGCATCGACGCGACTGTGCGCGACCGAGCCTGCGGCGTTCAATTCGGCCGGCCCTGGCGGACCCGATCCACCGCCGCCGAAGGTGTTCGGAACGTCGAGCGCGGCTTGCGTGCCGATGCCGGATCCCACACCGATGCCCGATCCGGACGCGACGTCTCTGGCCAGTCCGGGCGTGCGCGTCGGTGCCGCGCTCGAGGCGGAAACGGCCGAGCCCGGCGCGGTGGTCGCGGGGGCGGCTTCGCGGCCGAGCCGACCGGGCGATTCGACGCGCCGCCGTCGGACCAATTCGAGTCGAGATTGACGGCGTTCCCGCGACCGGGCGTGCCGACGTTCCGCGCGGTGACGTTCGTCGCGGCCGGTCCGCCCAGGCGATCGGACGGCGCGCCGGGCGTCGCCGATTCGATCGAGGGGAGCGAGATCGATTCGGCGATCGCTTGAGCCGCGCTCTTGGCTGCGGGTCGGCCGCTTAGTCCGGCCGGAGCGGCGGCGTTCGACGGAGCGCCTTGATCGCCGGCCGTCGCGGCGCGTCCGACGCCGGACGAAGGAGTTCCGGCGGGTGCGTCTTCGCCCGGGGCGTTCGAGAGACCGGGCGAGGTCAGACTGGAAGCGTTCGGCGCCGACGTTTGCGCAGCGTCCGCCCAGGCCGAGAGTCGCGGCGGCGAGTTGTTTCGAGGCCGGATCGCCCGGCGGCGTGTTCGACGCGGCGGGCGCGGTCAGCGTGCCGACCGCCGGGAGGGCCGCGCGAACGTCGCGAGTCGGCGTCGGCGTGTCGTTGCGCGCCAAACCCGCCGAGTCGGGCACGTTCGTCGCGCGGATCGCCGGTACGTTGGCGCCGGGGGCGGGACCGGCGGTTTCGGTTTTATTCAACGGCGTCGGACCGGGCGCGATATTCGGCGCGGCGGTCGATTTGGCCGCTCCGCCGGGGGCGGCGGTCAGGGCTTCGAGTTTCGCGTTCGCGTTGCCGGCCGTCTGGGTCGGATCGGCCGCGCGCGCGACGGCGCGAGAGTTTCTCCGGGAGTCGCGCGGGCCATGGCCGCGGCCGCCGTGGAGGTCGACGCGGTTTGCGTCGGCGCGGCGCGGGGGCCGCCGAGGCGAGTTCCGTCATCGTTTCGGTCCGTGTCGGCGCGGCGGGTGTCGGCGTGTCGACGCGCGGACGGTCTTCGCCCCGCGCGCGAGTATCGGCTTGGGCCAGCATTTGCTCGCGCGGCGCGGTCGCGCGCGGCGTTTGTTGAACGGGCGTTTGCGCTTCGACGACGGGCCGGGGATCGGGCTTATCGACGCGCGCCAGTTTCGACGCCAACTCGTCGCGGCGCGGAGCGGCTTGCTCGACCTTGGGCGCGATCGCGCGGGGGGCCGTTTCCAAGGGCTTCGGTTGCGTGCGGTCGACCGGCGACGACGGAGCGTCGACGGTGGTCGGTTTCGGCGGGGCGGCGGTCCGTTCGATCCGCTCGATTTGCGCGGTGCCGGTTCGGGCGGTTTCGATCTTTGACTCGACCGGGCGTTCGAAATCTTGTTGCGGCACGATCTCCGGAGCGAAGATTTCCGGGCTGAAGTCGTAATTGAACGGTTGGGGATCGACCACGATCGCGTCGCGACCGCGCCCGTCGGCGAGAAACTCGGCCGTATACATCCGCCAGCCCAGCACGGAGTGAAGCAGCAAGCTGATGAGCGCGGCGAACTGAAACCGCCGGCCCCGATGTCCGCCGAGCCCGACCGACAACGCGATGAACGCTCCGACCGAGACGAATAGCGTCGCCAGACGCGTCCAGCCGTTCTCGTACCACGGAACGCGTTCGAAATCGAACTCGCTGTGCGCCGCGATCAGGCCGCCGATGAACCCGCAGAGCAACACCAACGCAATATTGACGGGCCAAAGTTGCTCGTCGAGATCGTGTCGGCGCGGCGCGTTATTGTGAGCGGGAGAGGGCAAGGGGAGATCGGGTTTCGGGGGTCAGTTTTCGGTTTCAGGGGATATTGCCGAGTGATTTATCGCACGAGATCTTCCGCAGGATGAGTCAGACGGTGGACATCGACCGTCACATCAGGTGGAACGGAGTTATGCCTAACGCCTCTCGCCAAATGCCTTGCACCTACCGCAACGCCGCCAAGCGTTGTTCGGCCGGTTTCAGCTTGTCGCTCTCGGGGTAGGTGGCCACGAGTTCGGCGTACAGCTTCTTGGCTTGGTCGACGTTCTTCAGCACCTCGAAGCAGCGGGCCGCTTCGTACAGCGAGTTGGCTTGCCACGTGGGAAAGGTCTTGGGGTCCGCGCCGTAGGCGACTTTGTAAAACGATTTGACCGCTTCGTTGTGCTTACCCTGTTCGAAGAGGATCTCGCCGGCCATAAATTTGGCCCGCGCCGCGAGTTCGCCCTTGGCCGCTTTGGTGGCTTCGGCGAAGGCGTGTTCATACAGTCCGAATGCGTCGTCGAGTTGCTTGAGGTTTTGCTTCGACCACGCTTGTTCGTAGGTCGCTTCGCCGAGGTAGCCGCCGGTGGGAAATTCCTTGACGAAGCGTTCGGAGAGTTTCAACGCCTGTTCCCACTTCTTGGTTTGCGCCGCGCTTTGCGCGGCGTGCAACAGCGCGAGTTCTTTGTAGAGTGGCAGCGAGAGATCGGCGGCCGAGGCTTTTTCCAGGATCGGCGCGGCGGCGGCGAATTGATCTTGTTTGAATAGCGTTTCGCCGGCCATGAACGCGCCGTCGGCCGCTTTCTTGCCTTTCGGGTATTTGGCGATTTGCTCGGCGAACCGTTTCGACGCTGCGGCGAAATCGTTTTGATTGAACAGCGACCAGCCCAGCATATGCGTGGCCGATTCGGCCAACGCGTCGACCGGCGCGGCAGCCAACGCTTTTTCATACGCCGCGGCCGCGGATTTGTAGTCCTTCTTGTCTTGGTACTCGAAGTCGCCGACGTTGATCCAGCTTTCGGCCGCGTGCGGGCTCTTCGGATAACTGGTCCCGAGTTTGGCGAACGACTCGCGCGCGGCGGCTTTGTCGCCCGAGGTTTGCTGTGCCCAGGCCAGCTCGTAATACACCTTGTCGGCGTTGACGTAGTTCGGATCGTCCTTGAGCAACTTGCCGAGTTCCGTGATCGCCGGCGCGGTACTTTTTCTCGGCGGCCAACGCGTACCCCAACAGATAACGCGCCTCCGAGGCTTCGGCGCCGGTAGCCGATTTGAGAAAGTTCCGCAGATCGATTTCGGCGGCGGCGTACTTCTGTTGTTGGACGAGCGCCACCGCCCGACCGTATTCCGAACGACGGGCCAACGATTCGACGCCGGGGTGCTTGTCGAGCAGGGTGGCGTACGATTTTTCGGCCGTGGCGAAATCGCCTTGCGCCGCGGCGGCGGCCGCCAAGCCGAACAATGCGTCGGGGGCCAACGGGCTCTGCGGCGCGTTATCGAGCACCCATTGGAATTCCGCCGCGGCCGCTTTGGCTTCGTCCTGCGCGTGCAACAGTTCGCCCAAGCGGAAATGGACGCGATCGGCTTGGGTGGTTTGCGGAAAGTCTTTCAAGAGTTTCGCCAGCGTCGTCTTGGCGGCGGCGTTGTCACCCGCCGCGCATTCGCGCGAGCGAGATTCAAGAGGGCGTCTTCGGCCGTCCGACCGGTCGGCCGCGGCCAGCGACGCGGCGTAGGCTTTGACCGCCTCGGCCGGTTTTTGCTGTTCCAACAACGCGTTCCCCAACAGCGCTGCGCTTCGGCCACTTGCTCGGGCTTCTTTAACGTCTTGAGCAACGCGGTGAAATGTTCGACCGCTTGCGGATATTGTTTCTGTTTGAGGAAGCACCAGCCGCGCCGGATTTTCCAAACGTCGGCTTCGGGATGGGTTGGGTATTTTTCAAGCAGCGTCTTAAATTCGGCTTCGGCCTTCGGAGCGTCGTCGCCCAGCAGCGCGCATTCAGCCGCGACGAAGCGAACGTACGGGGCCAACTCTTGGTCGGGGAACTTGGCCAGATACTTGGCGGCGAAGTCCGCCCCTTGCTTGTAGTCGCCCGACTCGAGCGCGGTTTGGCCGGCCATGTACAACGCCGTCGCCGCTTGCGGGCATCGGGCGAGGCGGTGGCCAACTCGGCGTACGCTTTCAACGCGTCGGCTTTTTTATCGGGCAAGGCGTACAGCGCTCGGCGCGATCCAGACGCAATTCGGCAATGCGCGGCTGATCTTGAATTTCTTTCAGAATGCCGTCGATGATCTTCAACGCTTCGCCCGGTTTGTTTTCCTTCAAATAGCCGCGCGCCAACCAATGCGCCGCTTCGCCGGCGCGGGCGTCCTGCGGATCGGCGACCAGCACGGTCAGCCACTTGCGCGACTCGACCAGATTGTCGGCCAACGCCAGCACTTTGCCGGTTTGCAACGTGGCGTCGCCGGCATACGTGGACTTCGGGTAGGAGTTCACCAGTTTGCCATACGCCGCTGCGGCGTCGGCCGGCTTCTTCAATTCCAACAACGCGTCGCCTTGGCGGAGCAGGGCATAGTCGGCTTGCGAGAAATCCTTGATCGCGGCGGCCGCGGCGAAGCGTTTCTCGGCGTCGGCGAATTGCTTTTGTTCGTACAGCGTCATCCCTTTGCGCAGGGTGACTTCGGCCGCGTGCTTGTCCTTCGGATACGACTTCAAAAAGTCGTCGTAGGCCTTGCCCGCGTCGGCCGGGCGGCCGAGTTCTTGGGCCGCCACGCCGATGTTATAGAGCGCGTCCGGCACCAGCGGGCTTTGCGCGTGCTTGGCGACCAAGTCTTGCCAGACCGGCAACGCGGCGTCTTTCTTGCCGGCCAAGTACAACGCGTCGGCGCGGTTGTAGAGCGCGTCCGGCGTTTTCGCGCCTTGAGGATATTTTTTGAGCAGCGTGCCGAACGTCTCGGCCGCTTTGTCGAATTCCGCCGCTTGCTTCTCGGCCGGCAACTTGCGGGCCGCGTTCAGATACGTGATGCCCAAATTGAGATACAGCTCTTCCAACTTGTCGAACGCGGGCGCATCGGCCAGGACTTTTTCCATCGCCGTCGCGGCTTTGTCGAATTGCTGCTGCTGCAACGCGCAGACGCCGCCGTAGTAGCGAGCGCGACGCCAACGGGTCGGTCGGGAAATCCTTGAGGAATTTGTCCCATTCCTCGCTGGCCAAATCATACACGCCTTGGTTCTGGAGCTTGACCGCGGCCCGATATTGCAGGATCGCTTCGGGCGCGGATTTCGCTTCCGCCGCGCCGGCCGGAGCTTGCGCGCGGAGGGCGACGTCGGGCAGGGCGAGCGTCAGGCCGCAGACCAGCGGCACGAGGAGCGGCGAGAAGCGGGCGCGGAACCGGCGGCGAGTCGTCACGATCGGGCGTCTCCGGAAGATGCGTTGCGTGGGGCGGGTCCGTCGTCCTCGCGGCCCCCATGCGAATGCCAGGGCGTGATCCGGAAGCGACGGCGTTGCGTGTCGGGCGAAAACGTCCCCCGTTCGGTCGTCGACCGAACGCAGTCGGAATCCTGCGCGGGGTGTCGTTATTATCGCCCGACCGGAAAGCCGTCGCCAGTCCCGGACGAGGATTTCGGCGCAAGAACGCTCGCGGAGACAAGAGCTTGCGTCGATCTTCGATTGCCTGCTACGCGGCTCGGCGGGTTGCTGTTCGTAAGAATCCGTCATAGGATGCGTTTTTCTTTTCGACACGCGTCGCGGCCCGCGGATCGCGTTTTTCCGCCGCCGTCGCGCTCAAGGATCTCGTCTTGAACGTTCCCGCCTCGTATTGGATCGCGTTCGCCGTCTTCGTGGCGACGATGCTGGTCCTCGATCTGTTCGTTTTTCATAAGAAGGCCCACGATCCCACGCTGCGCGAAAGCGCGCTCTGGACGATCTTCTGGTGCGGGCTGGCGGTCGCGTTCGACGGGTTGATCTACGTCCTCTCGCGACGGAATCCCGAGTATTTCCTCAATAAAGATCCGCATATCGAGTTCCTGACCGGGTACATCGTCGAATGGGCGTTGTCGGTCGACAATGTGTTCGTGTTCGCGGTGGTCTTCGGCCATTTTCGCGTACCCCTGAAGTATCAGTACCGCGTTTTGTTTTGGGGGATTTTGGGCGCGATCGTGATGCGGCTGGTCTTCATTATGGCCGGCTCGGCGTTGTTGCATTACGCCGAATGGATGATGCCGATCTTCGGCGCGTTCTTGATCTACACCGGCATCAAGCTGGCGTTCAAAGAAGACGAAGAGGTCCATCCCGAGAACAATCTGTTGATGAAGACCGGCCGCAAGCTGTTCAACGTCACGACCGAGCCGAGCGGCGATAAGTTCTTCCGCAAGATCGACGGCAAGTTTTTCGTGACGCCGTTGTTCCTGGTGCTGCTGGTCATCGAAAGCACCGACGTGATCTTCGCCGTCGACAGCGTGCCGGCGATCCTCAGCATCACCAAAGACACGTTCATCGTCTTCACGTCCAACATCTTCGCCATCATGGGGTTGCGGGCGTTGTATTTCTTGTTGGCCGGCGTGATGGATATGTTCCGGTTCTTGAACTACGGTCTGAGCGCGATCTTGGTCTTCGTCGGCGGCAAAATGGCGGCCGAGTATTTCGCCAAAACCGTCGTGTGGGAAAAGCTGTTCGGATACCGCTTGGAAGACACGATCGACGCGGCCGGTAACGAAGTGCATCCCAAGTTGCTCGATCCGATGGTGTCGCTGATCATCGTCGTCGGCATCCTGGCCGCCGCGATCTTGGCGTCGATCGTCGTGCCGAAGAAGCCCGAGGAAGAAACCGATCCGCCGGTCCACGTCAAAGACGCCGACTCGCACGACGCCGCGCCGGAACTGCCGAAGACCGATGTGTGAGTTCGGAATGCGGAGTTCGGAGCGCGGAGTGAAGGTGACTGCGTTGCGGAATTCGTGAGTGCCGAGGAAACTCGCCTCAAAAGCGAAACTGCGGCGGAGCCGACTTGCGGTATTCAGCGCCTAGCGAAGCCGCACGATCGTCGGCGATCGTGCGGAAAACTCTCCAGCCGCGGAGATCGCCGATGCCGTACGTCGTCCCGCGTTGTCGGATCGTTCCCCGGGCGGATCAGGCGTTCGCGTTCGTCGTCGACGGCGTCGAGCGTCTTGTGTGGCGATTCGACCCGGTCCATACGCGGCCGTTCTTTCATCCGTTGATCGGCCCCAGCGGCGCGGAACTGACGCGGATCGGGCATCCCGGCGCGCCAGATCACGATCATCATCGCGGGATTTGGTTCGCCCACAACGCGGTCGAGGGCGTCGATTTTTGGAGCGAAGGAAAACCGCCGCGCATTCGCCAAACCGGCTGGCTCATGCAGCAGGAGGGCGACGACGCGGCCGTGCTGGGAGTCGAGCTGGCTTGGTTGAAAGACGACCGCGAGACGCTGCTGAAGCAACGCGTGTTGGCCGGTCTCTCGCCCGGCGAACGCATGGGCGAAACGCGGCTGGAGATTCAAACCGAACTGACGCCGACGGCCGAAACGCTGACGCTGGGCAAGACGAATTTCGGCCTGCTGGCCGTCCGCGTCGCGCGGCAGTTGTCGTGCTTTTTCGGCGACGGCCGACTGACCGACTCCGAAGGCCGCGTCGACGAGCCGGCGATTTTCGGCCAAGCCGCGCGGTGGATGGATTACAGCGGCCCGGCGGTGGGACCGTTCGATCGACCGACCAAGCCCGGCGCGACGATCGACGCCCGCGAGGGAATCACGTTCTTCGATCACCCGACGAACCCCAACCACCCGGCGAAGTGGCACGTGCGCGAAGACGGCTGGATGGGGGCGTCGCTCTGTCGCGACGCGGCGTTGACGTTGGACCGCGCGAAACCGCTGACGCTGCGCTACCTGATCGCGACGCACGCCGGCGCGTACGACGCGACCCGCGCGGATCGCATGTTCCACGATTTCGTCGAATCGCGACCGTGGACGATCAAGAATTATCCGAAGAAGCATACGAGGTGGGGCGTGGAACGATCGTGATCGGTTCCGCGCTCACTCATCGACCGCGATCTCCATCTCGACCGCCGCGTGGAGTTCCGCGCGGAACGTTTCGCGTTGCTCGGGCGTGAGATCCAGCTTGCGTAGTTCGTCGCGCACCGCTTTGAGACGCGCCGCATCGCCAAGAGCGGCCGAAAGTTCGGCGCGCATCGCCAGCAGTTTGGCCCGTTCGTACGTACGCGACGCCGCCTCGGGCGAGCCGGCGCTCGCGGGCGCGGCGGCCGCGTCTTTTTTCAACGCGGTATCGATCGCCTTGGCGGCCGCCGCGTCGTCGTTCTTTTCGTCGCGCAGGCGTAACGCCAAAAGAATCGCGCGGCCGAGCGCGGTATGCGTCGTTTTGGCCTGCTCTTGCTTGGCTTGCGCGTCCTCTTCGTCCCAGCGGATGAAGATCAACGAGTTGCCGAACGGGTCGACGATCGTGAACCGCTTTTGACCCGGCTTCATCCGCGTGATCCGCGGAAAGCCCGTGACGGGAACTTTGCGATACCGCTCCTTGAACGCGCCGGCGAAGGTGGCGTGCAAAGCTTCGACTTCGTCGACCATCACCAGGCACATCGAAAAGTTTTCGGCCGGTTTCAGATTTCCGAACGAGACGAAGTGCAAATCGCATTGCCCGCGGCGCAGTGCGCAATAGAGATACGGCTTCTCCATACGATACGTCGACTCGAACCCCAGCGGCCCGTAGAACGCCGCCAACGCGCCGACATCGGAGCAGTGTAGGCACGGAATCGTTTTGGCTTTGAAGTCCATGCGCTCGATGTTAGCAAATCGAAGCCGCTGCCACACTCGACGCGTTCAGCGCAAAACAAAGCCCCCGGATCGCAATCGCGATCCGGGGGCTCGTTAGTTTTCGTGGGATTTCATACGTCGTGTGTTTAGAACGCGTACGCTTTTCCATCCAACACCAGCAACACCGGTTCGTCGATGGCGAAGTATTTGGCGTTCTCTTTGCCGGCTTTGTCGACCAGTTCGAAGTATTCCTTCGAGTAGCGTTCGAGCTTGATCGGTTTGGCTTCCTGCTCGGCCGAGGCCGCGGCGTCGACGAGCTGATTGTTCCGACGGTAGAACGTTTTTTGACCGACGTTGCGGACGTTGGCCGTGATCTGCGCTTGTTCGGCCTCGCCGGCCTTTTCGCTGCGGACCGTCGCCGTGCCGGAGACCGGCGCGCTGGCCGTAGGAGCGGGACCGCCGATCCCAGGGGCTGCGCCGTTACCACCGAACGCGCCGCGACCGCGCATGTCGCCCGCGACGGAATTCGGGTCGGCCGGTGCGGCCATCGGCGCGGCCGGCTTGCCGCCGGCGGCGAATTTCTTGGCCGCGCCCGCGTCGAACTCGTACGCCGCGTCGGCGCGGCCGGTGACTTGCGCGTTCTGCGCGAACGCGTTCTTGAGCGAGCGTTGATGCACGCCCCCTTCGCCGTCGACTTGCGACAACGACGAGAGCCGGTCCTGCGCTTCGCGCAGATTCGACGTGACGTCGCGCAGGTTGGTGTTCTCGTCGGCCAGGAAGCTGGTGTAGGGGGTGAGAATGCCGTGCTTGGTCGAGAGGGCGACCAGTTCTTTGACCAACTCTTCGTTCTTCCCCTTTAAGTCGAGTTGATCCATGATCTCGCCGATGCGGCGCATCGCCCAGAGTTTCTCGACGAAGCCGTGCGAGTCGTCGGCGCTTTTCTCGACCAAATTGGCCGGAAAATCCATCGTCACCGTTTTGCCCGCCACGCGACCGGTAACGGTCACCTTGGCCGCGCCGTGTTTCTTGTAACGTCCGGCGATGACCAGTTGTTCGCCGGCGAACAGGTCGGTGACTTCCTTGGGGTATTGGCGATTTACGATCGGGCCGTCTTCGGTTTTCCAACCGTCCAGATCGAACTTGATCGCCACGTCGCTCATCACCGGCGCGGCGATGCGGTTGTACAACGCGCCGACGCGGGCTTCGATGTCTTCGTTCGGACGCACGTATTCGGTCAGGCCGAAGTTCTCGCGCACCAGCTTATCCAACAAGCGGCTGTTCAAGTCGAAGCCGACGCCGAAGCTGAAAATTCGGGCTTTGATCTTGTTGTTCTCTTTGGCGTTGGCCACGATCTTGGCTTCGTTCGTTTCGCCGGCCGTCGGCAAACCGTCGGTCAGAAAGAGGACGAAGTTCGGGCGCGAGTTGTCTTGCAACTGCGCCAGCGCGGCGGTCAACGCGCCGTTGATGTTGGTGCTGCCGCCGGCGTAGATCCCTTCGACGTAGCCGAGCGCGGCCTTGCGTGTTTCTTCGTCGAATTTTTGCAACTCGGGCTTCCAGCTTTCCACCTTGTCGTCGTAGGCGACGATGTTGAACGTGTCCCCTTCGCGCAGGTTGTTCAGCACGAACTTGAGCGCGCCTTTGGCTTGCTCGATCTTCTTGCCGCTCATGCTGCCGGACTTGTCGACGACGAAAATGATCGTCTTCTTCGGCCGTTCGGCCGATTCGGCTTTGATTTCGGGGCTGGCCAACAACAGCAGATAGCCGTCTTCGTCGGCCTTTGGGCGATAGGCCAAGACCGACGCGCCGACTTTGCCTTCGCCAACGTCGTACAACAGGCGGAAGTCGCCGGTCGGGATCGTGTTCTTCGCCGTGTACGTGACGCGGGCTTGTTTCGCGTCGGGGCGTTTGATCTCGATCGCGTGGCTGGGGCTGTAGACGTTTTTGATTTCGTTCTTGCCGTCGATCGACAGACTGAACTTCAATTCTTCGATCGGCTGGCTGGTGTATTTGGCCGTGCTGAGCGGGAACAAGAAATCGGTCAAGCCGTCCAGCTTGCGGCAGAGTTGCGTGTAACGCAGCGTGACTTTCCGTTCGGCGCCGGGCGGCACCGGGAACACGCTGGTTTGAAACATCCCGTTCCCCAGCCATTCGAGTAACGCCGGATCTTTATTCTTCCGCACGATCTCTTCGTACTGCGAACGGGCCGCCTTGGCGTCCAGCAACTTGGCCGGGTACTCTTTGCCGTCGACCAGCAGCGTCAATTGATCGATCGCGCCGTCGTAGGGGAGAGGGAACATGAAACTGACTTCCATCTGCCGACTACCGGTGTTGACGAAGGTTCTGCGCGACCTGCACCGTGGCGACCTGTTCGGTCAGTTTGGCGTCGAACTCCAAAGACTTGATCTTGTAGGTGCTCTCCGGCGGCGGAGGCGTCGGTCGCGGGCGCGGAATCGGATGCGGCGGGTAAGGGGGATAAATGATGATCGGTCGCGGCAGCGGGATGTGATCGTCCGGTTGAATGTGGACCAACACCCCCTGGCCGAACGCCGTGGCCAGCATCAACCAACAGGCCGACGCCGCGAGCAGCCCGAGACGAGCGAAACGGAACATGAGACCGACTCCTTAGACGTGGCCGACGAAGTGTGTGGGCGAAGCGAATCCGACGAGCGACCGGATGAAGGATGAAAAACGCACGGCGACGATCACATCGGGGCATCCGCGAGGATGCGACCCGCTGGGGAGGCGGGCTCCCGGCCCCTGGACCAACGTGACGTCGACCTGCGTTCGAGCGAGACGAGGTTTCATCCTTCATCCGGCGGCCCGACGCGGTTTCGCTCTGCAGGCTTAGACGTTCGAGCCACACAAATAGTTTCCCAAATTTTGCCGAACTTGCCGTCACGATTCGGTCACAACCGAATTCGAGCGAATTTCGGGGGTTTAGGGCGATTCGGCAGCTCCGGCGAAAACGCGAAATCGACCGCGGGCGGCGACATCGGCGTTTGATCTTGCCCTCGTTCGGCGATTTCCGGAGACTTTGCCCGCTTTTGCTCGTCGATTCTTTTCCGGGATTGGGTCGCGGTTCGTCCGCGTCGCTATGGCCGTCGATTCCGCCGTTTTGCGTCACCTGGCCTTCGCCCTCCGGCGAACCGGGACGCTCTGCGCGTGCGGACTAACACTGTGCGGTTTAACACTGTGGGCCGGAACGGGCTGCGCAAAAACTGCCGCCGATGAATCCGCCGGCCATCGCGGGCTTCGGCCCGCCGGTCCCCAGCGATTACAACCTGCCGCAACCGGTGTCGCCCGGCGGGCTGGTGGCGATTCAAACGATCGCCAACCCGGCGCATCTGCCGGTCGTGGATCGCGACGTGGCGTTCGATCAGATCGTCGATGTGCTGGACGACTACTTTGAAATCGAGCGCGAAGAGCGCATGCGCCAAGTCGGCGATCTCTGGACCGAAGGGACGATCGAAACGCTGCCGACGACCGGCGCAATGCTGTTCGAGTTGCAACTGGGCGACAGCGTCGGTTTTTACGAACGCTTAGAAAGCACGTTGCAAACGATTCGCCGCCGCGCGGTCGTGAAGATCGTGCCAGAGCCGCAATCGTACGCCGTCGAAGTCTTGGTCTTCAAGGAATTGGAAGATCTGCGTCGTCCGTCGAACTCGACCGCCGGCGCGGCGATGTTGCGGTTGGACACCACGCTGGACCGTCAGACCGAACCGATGCCGCTGCTGGGCCGACAAATCGGCGACGATCCGCGGCCGGTCGCCAATCCGCGCGCACCGTCGGATGGATTCCCAAGGGGCGCGACACGTTGCTCGAACAACGCATCCTGACGCAGATCGCCAATCAATTGAACGCGGTCAACGCGGGCTTACAGCAGGGCCGCTTGGTTCCGAACAGCGGACCGGGCAACGTCTTCGCGCCGCCGGCGATGGACGCGCCGGGCTTGCTCGGCCCCGACGGCACGCGCACCGTCCCCGGCATGCCGCCGCCGAACGCGAACATCGGCCTCCCGCCGAACGGCCCGTAAACCGTCCGGTATTCTTTATTAGTACGAACCGTTAGCGTATTAAGATGTCTTAATTGCGATTCGCCAGGATCTCGGATACGTGCGAAATTTTTTTACTCGGACATACCACCGCGTTTAATTCTTGAGCAACGATGGCTTCGGATCCGGAATACGAAGCGCGAATTCGCGCTCTGACGCCACGCAATTACCGCTTGCAGCTTGCAGCTTGCCGTCGACGCGGGCGACTTGTCAGCGGTACGCGCGCGCTTGGCGGTAGGCGACGACCCGAATGAGACATCGATCGACGGACGCACTCCGATTTACTCGGCCGTCCTTTTCGTTACACGATGCTCGATCGCCGACTTGTTGTTCGAGAGCGGGGCGCGAATCGATCTTTGGGACGACTTCGGGCTCCAACTCATACATTGGACTGCGGACGCGGTTACCGAACCGTACGGGTTGCAGTGGTTGCTGAAACACGACGCAAACGCGAATGCGGCCGTTCGCGCAGGTCGCTTGTCTCGGTATCCCGTGGGATGGACGCCATTGCATATCGCAGCCGAAAGCACACGGACAAAGTGTGTGCAAGTGTTGATCGAATACGGTGCCGACACGAATTCTCGGGATTCCAATGGCGCAACCCCGCTTCATGCGGCGGTTGGCTATCGGAACGATAAACGATTGATACGCGCTCTCCTTGACGCCGGAGCCGATCCGAATTTGCAACGAAACGACGGCTGGAGCGCGTTGCACATTCTCGCCAAATCCGGTGTCGTGAATCGCAAAGCGGCCGTGCGACTGCTGAAGTCGCGCGGTGCGCGATTCAGATCTGCGTGATTGCGAGGGACGACGCCCGATCGACGTTCTCACCGGCGGTTCGTTGACTGGCTATCAAACCGACTTTGAAGAAGTACGCGAACTTCTTACTGCTGTTGATTGAATAAGAGTTGGGTTAGAATCGCGGCGATTACGCCTTCGGGTTCAATCGCTTCAACAGCGGCGTCAGCGCCAATGCCAGCAACGCCGCGCCGAAGCTGCTGACCACGAACAGCATGAAGAAGTCGGCTTGGCCTTCGCCCAGTTCCCAGGGCAATTGCAGCTTACCGTCTTCGATATCCTTGACCCGCGCGGCGACCAGACCGCCGACGAGGTTGGCCACGAAGTTCGACACGAACCAAATCCCCATCAACAGCGAGAGGAATCGGATCGGCGCGGTCTTGGTGACGAACGACAATCCCGTCGGGCTGAGACAGAGTTCGCCGATCGTGTGGAACCACGTCATCAGCGCGATCCAGAACAACGCGGCTTTGCCGTCGGCCGCGGTTCGCGGTGCGACCAACACCAACACGCCGAAACCGATGCCCAACAGCGCCAACGCCAGCGCGACTTTCAGGCCTTGCGACGGATTCCGTCCGCGACGACCGAGCGCGGTCCAAATCCAACTCATGACCGGGCCGAACAATAAAATGAACGCCGGATTTATCGAATGGATCGACGCGGTCGGCAACACGTAGTTCAACAGCGGAATGCGCCGATCGACGTGCTCGTCGCAGAAGAACGCCACGCTGCTGCCCGCTTGCTCGAACGCCAACCAAAAGACCGCGTTGAACGTCATCAGAATAAAGATCGTCGCCACGGGCCCACGCTCGCCCGGTCGCATGCTTGCGGTGAATATGCCGGCCAACACCAGCAGTAACGTCAAAATGCCGATCGACGTCACCGCCGTGAACGACGGATAGTCGGTCTTCCACTGCTCGATCGTTCCCAATAACGCGCCGAACACGCCCTGGTGATACAACGCCGCGACGCCGGCGGCGCAGACCGCCGCGATCGGAATCCACGCGAGGGCCACGCGCGCCCTTTGCCCGGCGGCGGTCCGCCGATCGAGCCGAGAAAACGCTTCCGCGTCAGCGAGAACAAGATCAGCCCGGCGATCATCCCGATCGCGGCCAGACCGAAACCCCAGTGCCAGCCGAATGTGGCCGACACGATCCCGCACAACAGGCCGCCGAGCAACGCGCCGAGATTGACGCCCATATAAAAAATCGTAAACGCGCCGTCGCGGCGCGGGTCGCCGTCGCCGTACAGTTGGCCGACGATCGATGAGACGCAGGGCTTGAAGTGACCGGTCCCGATGATGATGAGCGTCAGCCCGGCGACGAACAACGTCATGCCGGTTTCGTCGACCGCCCAGGTCCCCAGGCCGGAGAGTCCCAAAACGATGTGTCCGAGCGCGATGATCGTGCCGCCGATCAACAACGAGCGGTTGTTGCCGATCAAACGGTCGGCGATCAACCCGCCGACCAGCGGCGTCAGATAGGCCAAGCCGGTGTACCAGCCGTACAGCACGCTGGCTTCCTCCTTGGTCCAACCGCGGCCCGCGCCGTAGTAGGTCGGATTGTTGGGGTCGAGCTTCGGCACGATCTCGGCCGCCAGGTACAGCGGCAACAGCGCGCACATCCCGTAATACGAAAACCGCTCCCACATCTCGACCAAGAACAGCAGCGCCAGTCCGAGCGGATGCCCCAAAAACGTCGGCCCCGGCGGCGGCGTGAACGCCTTGACCGCTTCCGCGGGCAGCGGCGTCGAGTGTTCGGACTGCGGCGACGAGTACGGGTTCGACATAACGATCGGGTGCGAGAAGTGCGGTTACAACAAGATGAAGGAAGAAGCCGCGGCGGACGCCTGCCCGCCGCGAATCGTCGGGGGCGATTCTAACAAACCGGCGGCGACTTGCCGCGCATTCGCGACCCCGACACAATGCGGGCTGAGCGATTTCGTTTCTCGTCCCCGCACAGCGCTTCCGTATTCGATCATTCGACGATGTCGCAAACTCGAACTCCGGCAATCGAAGCGTGGGAGATTCGCACCAGCGAGGAAGCCGCAAGCTACGCGGCGGCCGCGTTCCGAATCGGTCGGACCGAGCCGGAAATCCTCGACCTGCTGGCCGCGAAAGGCCTCACCATCGAGCAAGCGCGGCTGGCGGTCCATACGGCGTGCGAGAATCTTACGAAAGCCGCGAACGCCGCCCTGGCTCGCGCGGACGAAACACGCTGGCCGCATCGTTGGGCGTCCTTGGCATGTTTCGTCGTGTTGACGACGCTCTTACCGCCGCCGTTCGATGGCGGCCGGCCTCGTTTTTATTTCGCGTTCATGTCGCTCGCGTTGCTCTGCATTTGGTTTCCCGAAGCGATGCTGCGACGCTCTGACGAGACTGCGTTGCGGGCGAGCTTCGTCCGCTGGATCGCTTGGTTTTTACTCCTGTCGATCGCCGGAGTCGTGTGGTGGTAACACGGATAAGTTACGAGACGTTCGATATTTTGAGGTGCATTGAAATAAGTTTTCTTGTGGCGTCGAAAACGTCGGATGCCGTTCGACTAAGATGCGTTCCGGCGAAAATTCACCATTTCTCACAGCTTTTCGATTCCGAGGAAACCCATGAGCGTCCCACCCATCCCCCCCGGCATGGAAGGCCTGATTCCGCATTTGGTGTGCGAGAATTGCAACGCGGCGATCGACTTTTACGTCAAGGCGTTCGGCGCGACCGAGATTTGCCGCATGCCTTCGCCCGACGGCAAGCGGTTGATGCACGCCGAGATCAAACTCGGCGACGCGATCGTCTTTTTGGCCGACGACTTTCCGGAATACTGCGGCGGCAAGTCGGCCAACCCCAAGGCCCTGGGCGGCACGCCGATTTCCATTCATCGTTATGTCCCGAGCGTCGACGCCGCGATGGACAAGGCCGTGTCGGCCGGCGCGACCGTCGAGATGCCGGCCATGGATATGTTTTGGGGCGATCGGTACGGCGTGATCGTCGACCCGTTCGGCCACAAATGGTCGTTCGCCACGCACCTGAAGGAGATGACGGCCGAGGAAATGGCGGCGGCGTCGAAGGAAGCGTTCGCCCAAGCCGACGCGCAGCACGGTTAAGCTGTTTTCAGCGAGCAGAGTTCTTTCGATCCCGGCGCACGGTTCGTGCGCCGGGATTTTTTCATTGGCCGAGATTCGCCGAACGAGCGCTTGGTTTAGAATCCCAGTCGTGGGCGACACTGCGTCGCGGCACGTCGCGGCGGAGAACTCTCGTTCGGGGCGAACATGCGTAAGTTGCTGAACTGGCTCGATAAAGCGCCGTTGTGGTTGTGGATCGTGTTGATCCTGACGCAAATCGCGCAGGTCTGGAAATCCCGGCAGGCGTTCGAGCTTTACGATGGTATCGTAGCAGACTGCGCCCAACTCTCTCCAAGTCAGAATGCGGAGTTCTTGGCGCATTGGGATGATTTCCGATCGAGGCTGTATCCGAATTTGTATTGGTCAATCGCGTTGTTGGCGATTTTTTCCGGGTTGGCGATTCGAGCTTACCTCATACGCCGTAAGAACGCGGCCACACACGGCTTAGCGAATGTCCAAAATATTTCTTGACAAATCGCGAGCGATTTTGTACAAATGAATACGTACCTAAAAGCTGCGAAATTCGCTGCGTCCATAATTGTTTCACGTGAAACAATTACGTCGGCCGACGGACGAGAAACGTGTCGAGATACGACACGATTTTCGGTGTTTCCGCCGGTTGGCCGAAATAGCCCAAATATCCGTCGGGGCGAACGATCATAAGCGTCGAATCGTGCGCAGTGATACGTTCGCCGAGACGGTTTTCGACGTTCGACCACACCGGTAGATCGAATCCTTCGACCTGCGGAATCGCAACCGATCCGGCGTCGTCGGGGTGAAGCAGCAGGAGAAACTCCAACGTTTCGCCGTAAGCGTCGCGTACGGATTTGGCGATCGCGACCAGTTGCGACGTGCCGGTTGGATCGCCGACGTGTGGAAGGAGTAACACGATCGGTCGCGGTCCGCGCAGTTCGGCGAACAGCGTCGAGCGCAGTCCCCTGTTTCGGTGATTGCAACGCGGCGTCGGGCAGCCGGTCGCCGGCGCGCAATTCGCCGTGTCGCAGCGCGTCGTCGTGCGTCAGCGGTCCGCCGCGGTAGTTGATCGATAACTCGCACAGGCCGTTGCGGATTTTGTCTTGCACGAATCCGAACGATGTGACGAGGCCGGCGACGTGATTGCGCACGAACTGCGCGAGCGGATTCCGCAGCGTGGCGACGGTCGTCAGCCGCGCGGCGGCGGTCAGCACTTGATCGCCGACCGCGCTCCGCTCGCGCGAATACGATTCGAGCAGCGGTTCGACGCGGCCTTGGCCCCGTTGAATCAGACCCAGTTTCCAGGCCAGATTGAACGCGTCCTGCATGCCGGTGTTCATCCCTTGTCCGCCCGCCGGGCTGTGGATGTGCGCCGCGTCGCCGGCCAGCATGACGCGGCCCTGACGATAGTCGGTGACTTTCCGTTCGTTGATGCGAAACCCGGCCAACCAGATCGGCTGCGACAACGTCAGACCCGCCGGACCGCGCGCGTCGACCATCGCCTGCGCTTGGGCCAGCGTCGGCGAGGGGGGCGCGCCGGTGCCGGCCGCCGGACCCAAATCGGCGATCATGCGAAAGCGTCGGTCGCCGATCGGAAAGAAGACCAGAATGCCTTGTTCATGCCAGAAGATACTGATTTCCGTGGTCGGGAGCGGCCCGGCGAGGTGAATGTCGGCCAACATCCAATCGTTTTGCTCGGCGCCGCCGGTGAAGGGCATGCCCAGCGTGTGTCGTACGGCGCTGTCCGCGCCGTCGCAGCCGATCAACCACGGCACGACGAACGCCTCGTCGCGTCCGTCGGCGTGGCGCAGCGTGCCGCGAACCGCATCGGCGTGGTGTTCGAATGATATTAACTCGACCTCGCGTTCGATCGTGATTCCTTGCGCGGCGAGATGTTCGGTCAGCAAACGTTCGGTGACGTTTTGCGGGATCATCAGCGGAAAGCCGAACGGGCTGTCGACGCCGGCGATCTCGACATGCACGACCGGTTTGCCGTCGGCGTAGATTCGCGCACCGTCGATTTTCATGCCGGCCGCGACGAAGGTTTGCGCAAGGGTGTCTCCGCCGTCGTCGATTTTGTCAAACAGTTCGAGCGAGCGACTCCACAGGACCAGCGCCTTGGACTTGTCGCTGGGAGCGGCGGCCTTGTCGATGATCCGGCAGGTCAGCCCTTGCCGGTGCGCGGCGGTCGCCATGGTCAGTCCGACGGGCCCGGCGCCGATGATGAGCAGATCGTGCGTGTTGGCGTTCATGAAGCGTGCGACTCGATTGCGTGAGAGCGGTTCGACACGGAAATTGTTCGCGATGAGAAAAGCATCTTAAGCGTAAAGTTCGGTCGGCGTTATGGGAAATGTCTAAACGCGCGGATCGATTTGTTCGCGCGATTTCGGCTGAGTAGGCTGTAGCCCGACGCGTCGGCGATCGCGACGTTTTCAAAGGAAAACGCCGTCACGACGTTCCACCGATTCAATCACTTCTCATCAAAGTGTGTTTTCATGTCTCGTACGATTTGGTTTTTAATGCTGGTGACGAGTTGTTTCGTCGCGAACGCTGCTTCGGCGCAATCCGGGTCCGCTCCGAAGCCGAAATCCGTAGGACGGTCGACGTTGCACGTCGTCTATTTCGTGCCGACGGATCGGCGGCCGGAGCCCGAGTATCGTGGCCGGATCGAACGGATGTTGAATGACGTGCAAAGCTTTTATCGCAACGGGATGAACGACCGCGGCTACGGACCGTTGACGTTCGAACTCAATCGCGACGCGCAAGGCGCACTGCGCGTGTACGACGTCGCGGCCAAAGGGCCGATGCGGGATTATGATCGCAAATCGGCCTGGAAAGTCCGCGCCGAAGTGAAAGACTCGCTGCGAAAACAGAACGTCGATCTCGATCGCGAGTTCGTCGTGGTGTTTCAGTTGCTATTGGATTGGCAAGGCAACAAGACCGAGGAAATCGGCTCCTACGTCGGCTCCGGCGATCACACGCACGGGACCGCCTGGGTGTACGACGACGCGAAGTTGGACCCGGCGAATCTCGCCTCGAAAGAACCGGGCGGCTTCTACAATAGGCCCTGTTCGATCGGGCAATTCAACACGCATTATCTCGGGGGCTTGGCCCATGAACTGGGGCACGCGTTCGGCTTGCCGCACGATTGCGAGTCCGCGCTCGAACGCGAGCGCTTCGGCCGCTCGTTGATGGGAGGCGGTAACCACACGTACGGTCAGGAACGACGCGGCGAGGGAAAAGGCGCGTTCTTGTCGCCCGCGTCGGCGCTGCCGTTGTCGGTCCATCCGTTGTTCGCCCCGAATGTCCCGGCGTCGGAAAAGATGACCTGCCGGTTCGCCGAACTGCGCGCCGAAGAAGCCAAAAGGACGTTGATCCTGAGCGGACGCTTGACCGACGGCCCGCGCGTGGTCGGCATGGTCGCCCGCAACGACGGCGTCGTCCCCAAGGACGATTACGACGCGATCGCCGCGGCGACGGTGGTCGACGCCGCGGGGCGATTTCGCGTGGAGATTCCGGATTCGAAAGCCGGCGAGTTCGTGATGCGTTTGACCGCCTACGGTGCGAGCGGCGCGAAGCGGTCGTTCGCGATTCCCTATGTGATCGAACGCGGCGGCCGACCGAACCTGGCGCCGTTCGCCGAACACGCGCCGCTGCTGGACGCGACGGCCGCGTTCCAACGCAACGATCGCGCCGTGCGCTCGAAAAGCTGATCGCACAAGCGAAACGCGAGACGCAGATCTCGGACGGGGCGAAGCGGAAGCTCGACCATTTGCTCGCGTTGCTCGGACAACCGGCGGCCGTGGCGCCGTCGGATGTCCCGGCGAACGAGACGTCGGTTTCGCTCGCGCGACTCAAGCCGGCCAAGACCGAGAACGGGTGGGGCGGCGGCGTTGCGCGATCGTGTGGTCTCGGAAAACGGCTCGAGTCCGCTGATCGCGGTCGGCGGCCGGTTCTTCGAGACCGGATTGTTCGCCCACGCGCCGAATCGCTACGAGTGGCGATTGAACGGCGGCTGGAAATCGCTGCGAACGGAGTATGGTCTGCAAGACGATCACGACGGGACGGTCGTCTTCGTGATCCGCGCCGACGGGAACGAGGTCTTTCGCTCGAACACGGTCAAAGATCACACGGCCCGGGAAAAGACCGTCGATCTGACCGGCGTCGACCGGCTGGAGTTAAACGTCGAAGACGCCGCCGACGGCACGAACAGCGATTGGGGCGTCTGGCTAAGCCCGACGTTGACGCGATAAAAAATTTCCTCCTGCGCAGCGACGCTCGTAACGATCGTTTCGCTCGTGCAGTGAAGTTGGGAGGTTTGGCGGAGCGGCGTGGATCGTGGACCGCCTCGATCGAAAAAAAACGGAAAAGCTCGTGCTCTCAACGATCGTTTCGCTCGTAACGCTCGCGCAGCGAAGCTGGGGCGTTCGGGGACGATACGATCGACCCGAACCGCAAGTCCAACTCGCGGCGTTACCCTGATGCATTTCCTGAAAACTTCACACTGAAAACTATTTCGGCTTCCATTCCACCCCGAGGGCTTTGAACAGAAACGCGTACTGATCGGTCGCTTCGTCGATCAGCTTCGTCGTCGGTTTGCCTGCGCCGTGGCCGGCTTTGGTTTCGATCCGGATCAGCACCGGCGCGTCGCCGGCGTGGGCGGCTTGCAGCGCGGCGGCGAATTTGAAACTGTGGCCCGGCACAACGCGGTCGTCGGTGTCGGCGGTGATGACCATCGTCGCCGGGTACTTGGTCCCGGGCTTGAGGTTATGCAACGGCGAGTACGCGTACAACGCGTGGAACTCGACCGGGTCATCGCTGCTGCCGTAGTCGTCGACCCAAAAACGACCGACCGTGAATTTGTGAAACCGCAACATGTCCATCACGCCGACCGCCGGCAAACACGCGCCGAACAGATCGGGCCGCTGCGTCATGCAGGCGCCGACCAACAGCCCGCCGTTGCTGCCGCCTTGGATGGCCAGCTTTTTGGGCTGTGTGTAGTTTTCCTTGATCAGGTACTCGGCGGCCGCGATGAAGTCGTCGAAGACGTTTTGTTTTTGCAGACGCGTTCCGGCGCGATGCCAGTTCTCGCCGTACTCGCCGCCGCCGCGCAAGTTGGCGACCGCATAGACGCCGCCCGCTTCCAGCCAGACGATTCGGCTGGCCGAGAACGACGGCGTCAACGGAATGTTGAAACCGCCGTAGCCGTAGAGCAACGTCGGATTCGTGCCGTCGAGTTTTAATCCTTTTTTGTAGGTCAAAAACATGGGGATCTTCGTCCCGTCCCGACTGGGGTAGAAGACTTGTTTGGTCTCGTACGCGTCGGGATCGAACTCGACCTTTGACCGCCGAAGCAACGTGCTTTTGCCCGTTTTGAGATCGTAACGATACGTGCTGGAGGGCACGGTGTAGCTGCTGAACGAGTAGAACGTTTCGGTGTCGTCCTCCTCGCCGCCGAAGCCCCCCGCGCTGCCGATGCCGGGCAGATCGACGTCGCGCAGATGTTTGCCGTCTTGATTGTGAACGCGAACCAGCGAGCTGGCGTCCTGCAGGTACTCGGCGAAGAACTGTTTGCCGACGTAACTGGTGTCGACCAGCGTGTTGTCGGTTTGCGGAATCAACTCGCTCCAGTTTTGTCGCTCGGGTTTTCGCGTGTCGATCGCGATCACGCGTTTGCGGGGCGCGTCGGCGTCGGTTTGAAAGTAGAAGATCGGTCCGTTGTTGCCCAGGAACGAATACTCTTGCTCGAAGTTATCGATCAGTTCGACGAACGACGCGTCTTTATCGGAGAGATCGCGATAGAGGATGCGGTACTTGTTGTCGGTCCCTTTGCTGATCGTCACGATCAGATATTTGCCGTCTTCCGTGACGTGACCGTGGAAAACCCAGGTCGGATGATCGGGCCGCTCGTAGACCAGTTTGTCTTTGTCTTGCGTCGTCCCCAGTTTGTGATAGTAGAGTTTGTGATTGAGGTTCGACTTTTGAAACGCTTCGCCTTCGGGCGGCTCGTCGTAGCGGCCGTAATAGAAGCCGGCTTCGTCGCGCGTCCAACTGGCGGAGCTGGATTTGACCCATTTGACTTCGTCGTTCAGCAATTTGCCGCCGACGATTTCCATCACGCGCCACGTGGTCCAGTCGGACCCGGACTGCGATTGGGCGTACGCCACGTAGCGACCGAGCGGACCTTTCGAGCCGTCGCTGAACGCCATGCCGCCGAGCGCGAGCGTGCCGTCCTTCGACCAGGTGTTCGGATCGATCAGGACTGCGCGGTGCGGCTTGCAGGGATTCTTGGATGTAGACGACCGCTTGGTTTTGCAGACCGTCGTTCTTGCTGTAGACGTAACGGCCGCCCTGTTTCGACGGTGCGCTGTAGCGTTCATAGTTCCAGAGAGCGGTGATACGTTTGCGTAGCGCGTCGCGTTCGGCGAACGAGCCCAGGTACGCTTGCGTCGCCTTGTTTTGCTCGGCGACCCACGCGGCGACGTCGGCGGACGTGCGGACGTCGTCCTCCAGCCAACGATACGGATCGGCGACCTTGATGCCGTGGTAGTCGTCGGTCTGCTCGACGCGTTTCGTGACGGGCGGTTTGACGAGATCGTCGGCGGAGGCCGACTGGGTGGTGAACTCGGTCATCACACTCAAGCAGAAGAGAAGGGCGATCGTCGCGAACGAGCGGAATCGAGGCATAGTTCGTTGCGGATAAGGAGATTGGTCGTGGCATCACGGTATCTTCCCGCGACCGCACGCGATTCGCAAGAGCGAGTCGGTCGAACGAGGAAATCGGAGTTCGCACGAGAACCGTCGTACTCCGGTCGGGTCGCCCCTTAATCGCAGCGCGTCGTCCGGCTAAGATGACGCCTGGATGGGTGATCTCGGGAGCGGAGCCGTTCGTATCGACGTCATCGTCGCGGCACGGCGCAAACTTGGAGCGGGAGCTATGCAGTATCGCGATTTCGGTCGGACCGGTTGGCGGCTCTCCGCGCTCGGCTTCGGCGCGTCGTCGTTGGGGCAAGAGTTTCGCACGGTCGACTTGAACGAAGCCCTGCGCCTCGGTCCGCGTCGCGTTGGACCTGGGGATCAACTTCATCGACACGTCGCCGTATTACGGTCGCGGGATGAGCGAATGCCTGCTGGGCGTCACGCTCCGCGGCGTGCCGCGCGATTCGTATTACTTGGGAACCAAGCTGGGGCGTTATGCTCCCACGCACTTCGATTTCTCCGCGCGGCGGGTGATCGAAAGCGTGGACGTCAGCCTGCAACGGATGGGCGTCGACCACTTGGACATCGTGCTGTGTCACGACATCGAATTTGTGGAGATGGAGCAGATCGTCGACGAGACGTTGCCTGCGCTCGAAGAATTGAAGGCCGCCGGCAAGGTCCGCGCGATCGGCGTCAGCGGCTATCCGATGAAGATGTTTCGATATGTGTTGGATCGCGCCGCGCTGGATTGCGTGTTGTCGTACAACCACTACACGCTGCAAAACACGATGCTGGCCGATTTGACGCCATATTTGAAAAGTCACGGCGTCGGCATTTTGAACGCCGCGCCGTTCAGCGCGCGTCTGCTGACCAACGGCGAGTTACCGGTCTGGCACAAGGCGACGCCCGAGGTCCGCGCGATCGCGAAACGCGCCGCCGAACATTGTGCCGCGCACGACACCGACATCGCGAAGCTGGCGTTGCAATTCTCCGTGGCGAATCCCGACATGGCGAGTTGCGTGGTCGGATCCGCCAATCCTAATAATGTGGAAAATTGGGTCCGCTGGGCGGACGAACCGATCGATCAACGTCTGCTGACCGAAACGCTGGAGATCCTCCGGCCGATCCACAACTGGCACTACATCGAAGGTCGCCCCGAGAACAACGACGGAGAGTGACGTTTGCGGGGAAATGGGATCGTGGATAACACGGAGCGTACGGATGGACGAGAATCGTTCATGTTTTGTGCTCAGCAAGGCGAGAGATTCGAGGACTCGAATTCAAAGATTTTGAAGTTTTCATCCGTACAAATCCGTCTGAATCCGCGTCATCCGTGAACCCAGCTCCCCTGACGACGTGACATCAAAGATCAGCCTTAACGAACGAAGCTTATGAAAGCCCTGCAACTCGAATCGCCGCTTCATTGGAAACAGATCGACATCGCCGAGCCCGACGCCCCGGGGCCGGGCGAGGCGCTGCGTACGCGTTCACAACGTAGGCGTCTGCGGAACCGATCTGTCGGGCTATCTCGGCAAGATGCCGTTCTTCAGTTATCCACGCATTCCGGGTCATGAACTGGGAGTCGAAGTGTTGGCCGTGGGGCAGGGCGTCGAGAACGTGCGGTCCGGCGATCGCTGCTCGGTCGAGCCGTATCTCAACGATCCGAACAGCTATGCCTCGCGACGCGGACATCCGAATTGTTGCGAGAATCTGCAAGTTCTGGGCGTCCATTGCGACGGCGGTTTGCGGCCGATGTTCAAGCTCCCTGCGCGGAAGCTGCATCCGTCAAAGTCGCTGAGCTTCGAGCAGCTCGCATTGGTCGAAACGTTGGCGATCGGCTGCCATGCGGTCGATCGGGGGACGATCGGAAAGGACGAAACGTGTTTGGTCATCGGCGCCGGGCCGATCGGTTTGGCCGCGCTCGAGTTCGTCCGCTTGATCGGCTGCCGGACGATCGTGTTGGATATGAACGCCGATCGCTTGAATTTCGTTCGCAAGAAATTGGGCGTCGCGCATACGCTGCAACCAGGGGATAAGTTGGACGCTGATCTGCGCGCGATTTGCGACGGCCACTTGCCCGACGTGGTGATCGACGCGACCGGCTCGAACGTCTCGATGTCGAACGCGTTCGGCTTGGTCGCGCCCGGCGGACGCGTGGTTTACGTCGGCATCACGACCGGCGACGTCACGTTCAAGCATCCGATCTTTCATCGGCCCGAAGGGACGTTGCTCTGCTCGCGGAACGCCCTGCCGGGCGACTTTACCCGCATCATCGGGCTGATCGAAAACGGTACGATCGACACCGCCCCGTGGATCACCCATCGGACCAAATTCGAGCAAGTCATCGAACTCTTCCCCAGCTTCACGAAGCCCGAGACCGGCGTGATCAAAGCGGTGATCGAAGTCGGCGCATAGAGATTTAGTGTTCAGGATTCAGTTTTCAGTGCTTGAAACGAGTCCCGCACGAGTGCAATCGATTTAACCTTACTTAACACTGAATCCTGAAAACTGAAAACCTGCATGAATCTTTCTCGTTTCACATTCGGCGTCGGCGATCGCTTCGCGCATCAGGCCAAGCGCAGCTTCGCGCATGCATCCTGGCGGCCGAGCAGGGCGTCCACGTCGTCCCGGTCTGGAACAAATCATATCGCGAACACACGACGATCGGCTCGAAGATCGACACCGTGCGCGCGGCGGCCGATGCCGCGGTGAAGGAATTAGGGTGGAAGAAACCGTATCACGTCGACGCCGATCATATTCGCTTGGATACGGTCGACGGGTTCATTCCGACTTCGGATTTTTTCACGATCGACGTCGCCGACGCGATCGGCAAGCCGGCCGACGAGGCCGACGTCGCGACGTTCGTCGCGCGGCATCCGGAATTGTGCGGCACGGTCACGATCGCTGGCATCGCCGCACCGTTCGAAATCGGCGCTAAGCAAGTCGGCGAGATCGCGGGCAAGATTCTGCTTGCCGTCCGCGAAGCCGGCGCGATCTATCGACACGTCGCCGAGAAGAAGGGCGAGGGAAACTTCATCACCGAAGTTTCGATGGACGAAACCGACAAGCCGCAGACGCCGCCCGAGTTGCTGATCGTGCTGGCCGCGTTGGCCGACGAAAAAATTCCGCTACAGACGATCGCGCCGAAATTCACCGGTCGCTTTAATAAGGGCGTGGATTACGTCGGCGACGTGCAACGCTTCGAGCAGGAGTTCAACGACGATCTGGCCGTCATCGCCCACGCGGTGAAGGCGTACGGATTGCCCGCCGATTTGAAATTAAGCGTCCACTCGGGCAGCGACAAATTTTCGATCTACCCGGCGATCCGCCGTGCGATCCGTCGGACCGGCGCGGGCCTGCACATCAAAACGGCCGGCACGAACTGGCTGGAAGAAGTCATCGGCTTGGCCGAAGCCGGCGGCGAAGGTTTGGCGTTGGCCAAAGAGGTTTACAAAAAAGCTCTCGACAAGCGCGAAATGCTGTGTGCCCCGTACGCCAGCGTGATCGACGTCGATCCGCACAAACTGCCGACCGCGGAGACGGTCGAGGGATGGTCATCCGAGCAATTCGTCTCGGCGTTGCGACACGATCAAGCGAACTCCGGCTTCAACGCGGACCTCCGCCAGTTGATTCATGTCGGTTACAAAGTGGCTGCGCAGATGGGCGATCGGTATTTGTCGCTGCTGAAGAAATACGAAGACGTGATCGCCAAGAACGTGACGGAGAATTTGTTGGAGCGGCACATCCGGCCGCTGTTTCTGGACAAGTAGCGTGCGACGAGACGCATCCCTGTAATCCTTCCAAGATCACTGACGAGAAAAGACATGACGAAAAATTTGTTCGATCTGAGCGGCGAGACCGCGGTGGTGTTGGGTGGGACCGGCGTCTTGGGAGGCGGCATGGCCGATGCGTTAGCCGCGGCCGGCGCGAAGGTCGCCGTCGTGGGCCGCAGCGCCGAGCGGGGGGCGATCGCCGTCGAGCGAATCGAGAAATTGGGGACGCGGGGTTTGTTCGTGTCCGCCGACGCGCTCTCGGCGCACGAGCTGACGGCCGCGCGCGACAAGATCAACGCCGACTTGGGTACGGTTTCGATCCTGATCAACGCCACCGGCGGGAACAAACCGGGGGCGACGTTGCCGCCGGGGGCCGATTTTTGCAAGTTGTCGTTGGATGCGTGGCGCGAAGTGTTTGATCTCAACTTGGTAGGCGGCGTGTTAATGCCGTCGCAGATCTTCGGCGAAACGATGCTCGCCGCCGGCAAGGGGAGCATCATCAACATCGCCAGCATGTCGGGGATGATTCCGCTGTCGCGCGTAGTCGGGTATTCCGCGGCCAAGGCGGCGGTGTTGAACCTGACGATGTTCCTCGCCCGGGAATGGGCGACGCGCAGCATGCGCGTGAACGCGATCAGCCCCGGATTCTTCCCGGCCGAGCAGAATCGAGCGTTGCTCTACAAAGACGACGGAAGCTATACGGAGCGCGGCGGACAGATCATCGGCCACACCCCGATGGGCCGCTTCGGCAAGGCCGAAGAACTTGCCGGCGCGGTCGTGTGGCTGGCCGCCGAACGCGCCTCGTCATTCGTGACCGGGCAAAACATCGTGGTCGACGGCGGTTTTTCGTCGACGACGATTTAGGCGTGTCGGTCGGTAACTTCGACCTGCCTTAACTTCGATGAACAGAGATTCGGAAACAAAGGTTCGAAGGGCTATTTCGCCCAATCGGATCCCACGAGCGCACCATCGGATCGGTCGCCGATGCTGCTGAACGTTTTTTGATCGACGTCGTACGAGATCGTGACGACGGCTCCGTCGGCCAAAACGAATTGCGCGCCAAGTAAGTGCGGCGCGCCGAAGATATGCGAAGAATTCGTCACGATGGATTTAGCAGGATCGTTCGTATCGACGACGGGCGTATACGCTGTCCAACGCACGACGTCCCAATCGAACCCCAAGTTCCAACCTTGATCGTTGTCTTCGTTGCTAGTTTCTAAGAACGCCAAGTTTTGATATTTCTCACCATAGAGCAGTGTTTTCGAGAGGCCGTCCGAAACTTGTTTGACCGTAGTTTCGCTCCCGCTGAAAGTGATGCCTCCCATTTCGGATGCTTTGCGCTGCGCCCACTTGGCAGGCATGGCGGAAAAAGCCGGTCCTTCGGGTTGGATTCCGGAGTTTTTACTCCCCGCGCAGGCGGCGTAGTCGTTCCGTGCGACTTCCGGGGGCTTTATCGATTCGAGATTGGTGTAATTCGTCGGGTGATCAAACTTGACGGAAACGGGCGAGCGCCGCGTTGGGCAGAAGTAAAACTTGATCGGCGTTTGAATCACCTGGCTGATCGCATTTTGTTTGACGGTTTTGGGTTGCCCTTTGCCGGCGTTGCGTAATTGCGTTTCTTCGATGTAAGGCAGAATGTTGTACATCCAACTGGCCGGCTGATCCGATTTATAGCCGCGATCCGGATCACCTGCCCACCACCAGCCCCAGCCGCCGGTCGGAAAGGTCTTGTAAGCGTCGACATGGTTTTGCGCCGCCAGCCCCATTTGTTTGAGGTTGTTTTTGCACTCGCTTCGGCGGGCCGCCTCGCGGGCCGATTGGATGGCGGGCAACAACAGCGCAACCAGGATGCCGATGATGGCGATCACGACCAGCAATTCGACCAATGTGAACGCACGACGTCCGACGGCGAAGCCTGTCGACATACGCTTTCCCCCGTAGAGATTCCCCAAAAACGCGCAGGACGTTTTATATCCCGGCGATCACGAACGATTTCCCCAAACCGTTCAGATTGATCGAAACACTTGGCTTCGACGGTTGTTACTGTATCAGCAGCCTCAGGGCGGTGCATGAGGATTTTATGTTCGTAGTGAAAATAATCAGATTTTAGCGGTTGGTTTAAAGCTCGTTTAGACAACCGATGAATCAAGGACTTCTCAAGAGAGAGCGTTTGGTCGTTATAAGGACTAAGCTACGGACGCATTCTCGAACAAAGTCTCCCGTAGATTTGCATAAAGCTTGCTTTCGCCGGCCAACTCGGCCGGCAAGCGATCCGTTTCCCAGACCTCGGGGCGGGTAAATACCATGGCCGCAGGTTCCATTTGAAGCGCGTCGGCTAAGTTTTTCACCGCGATCGATTGGACCTTGGTCATCCCATGAGCTTGGCAAAGTTCTTGCCATAACGCCGATTTCGACGCATACGGCCCTTTTTGCGCGGCATGGCATCCGCCGATACACGGCATATACCACGACGACGGCCAACACCGCCGCGCCGCAAAGATACATCAGTGTCTCGCGACCGCCGCCGGCCGACGTTTTTTGCGCCCAGAGGGTGCCGTTCGCCAGGATCGTCCATGTGTTCAGGTCGTTCATGCGAGGGCTCCGGTTTCCCAGGGGAGCGGCGGCACGCACGGCGGCGGCGCGGCGGCCAGTTCGTCCAGACTTTGTTCGGCCGCTTCCTGCACGATCGCGCTGCGGTCCGCCTTTGCGCGTTCCAGGGCAAACCGCGCGGTTTCCGTGTCGCATCGCCCTAACGCGCGAACCGCTTCGGCGCGGACGACATGATCCTCGTCGTCGATCAACCCGATCAACGCTTCTTCCATCGCATACACGACGTCCAGCAACTGCGTGATCGCCATCGCACGCAGGCGACGGGTTCGGGCCGGGGCGCGATATTCCTGTAAGAGTTCGGTCAGCGACGTGGGATCGACCTTCAACACGATTCGACCGGTCGAAATGCGAACGTCTTCGTCCAGCATGTCGTAGATGGTTAGGTAACGTTTGAAAGAGAATTCGCTCAAACCCTCGCGCGCCGCGACTCGCACGCACTCGTGCGGACTTTTCAGGAATTCCATTAAACGGTTCATCGCGCCGGCGATGCCGCGGGGACGGATTTGCGCGATCAACGTCGCTTGCACTTGCGGATCGGGATCGGTCAACGCTTGGAGCAATAGCGAGTTCGCTTCGGCGCCGTTGAATTCCGATAACAGCTTGGCGGCGCCGCGGCGACCGCCGGCTTTACCGTGTAGCAGCAGCCATTCCAACACGTGAAACGCGTCGCGTCGCGAAATCGCCGCGCGAACCGCCAAGACGCCCACGGCATGTTGCGCGGCTTCGTTGAATCGCGAGAGATGGCTGAGATCGCCCTGCAACCAGGCGATGTTTTCGATGCGTCGTAAATTGTGCGAGACCTGCGCGGAAGGTTCGTATCCGATTTTCCGCAGCAGATAGTCCAGAAACTTATGATCGGTCCGGTACGCCAACAGCGTGATGCCCGACGACGCCGCGTGCGGATCGTCCAAAAAACTCAGCACCAAACGCATCACACCGCCGCGCGGGCTGTGCGTCAGCATCTCGGTGATGGCCAGGTACGCCGGATGACGCGGCTCGTTCAGAATCTGTTTGAGCAACGAGTTGTCGCGTTGCACCAGCAGTAAGAACGCTTCCAGGATCTCGTGGGACTGATGCTTGGAGAACCGTGAGAGCGAAGTTTCCAGCAGGCCGATAAAGTAATCCCGCATCCGTTGCGGATCGCGACGACGCGCGTAATCGCGCGGGCCGGCAAGCTCTTCGTAAAAGTGCTCGATCAACCTCGTCAGCGTTTCCGCGACATGCTTGCGATGCGGATTCGACTGATCTTCGGCCGCGTTCAGCAGGGTTTGCAGGAGATCGTAATCACGAAACCACAGGATCGCCTCGCAGGCGTTCTTACAGGTTTGTTCCGTTTTACTCAGCACACATTCGCGCACCGCGGATGACAGGCGTTCGTGTTGCGCGGCGATCCGTTCCCGCCAAGTCTGGTCGAATTCGTGCAGCTTTTCGATCAGCCGACGGTGGCATTCCGGGCTATGTCGCGTCAACACCGCCCCCAACGCCGCATCGCGGATACGAGCGTCCTTCGACTCGAGCGCGGATGCCAGTAGGGCATCGGCCGCCTCGTTCGAGGTTTCCGCCAATAACGCGAAAGTGGTGCTGATGCCCTGAGACACGCGTAGTGTTTCCGATGGCGACGGCGGCCGGGCCGCGTCGTGACTAAGCTGATGCGTCCGACGGCATGGGTGTCTCACCGCATCGCACCGACGCATACCCCCGATGCGTCGTCGCGACACGCCCCCCGGGACGCGGGAACTCCGTGCAACAGTAGGTTGCGTTTGCTCGCTCGGTAGCGGTCGCCGGGCGGGCGGCTTCCGAAAAGTCTTGATTTCGAGCTGTCGCGCTGAGACACTATCGCATGTAGAAGGGACTAGGAACGTGAACGCGATTTCCCGCCTGCGTTCGCGTAAAGGATTACAATGCGAATGAAATTCGCGTCGCCGTAATCCGACGATTCGGAACCGGAAGGTTGCGATCGTATCGATTTTGCCGCCGCAAGTTCGATTTCAACGATGACTCTGCCCATGCCGATTCCGCTGACCGCGCCGCAGCTTTTGGAACAAGAATTTTTGGTCCTGCGCCAAGTTGCTGGAAGCGGCGGCCGGTTTCGACCGTTTGGAACTGCGCCTCGGGTGAGGTGGCCGACGATCCGCGTTACCGGAACTTGCTAAAAGCAGTATCCGCTTTAACGGAAAGCGGCGCGGATCGTGCCGAGCGGTTGCAGAAAATTTTCTCGCTCCCTTACGACGCGAACTGGAAGCGGACGTTCGCTTACGCGGGCGGTGCGGGCGGAAAGAACGCCTGACGCGAGTTCCCTTGCCGTTCGAGAACACCTTCCTTCGACATTCGTCGTTTCGCTCGCCATGGACTATTTCGATCCGCACATTCACATGGTCTCGCGGACGACCGACGATTACGAGACGCTCGCCAAGATGGGCTGCGTCGGGATGAGCGAGCCTGCGTTTTGGGCTGGGTTCGATCGGGGCAGCGTCGAAGGGTTTCGCGATTACTTTCAACAACTGACGTCGTTCGAACCGAAACGCGCCGGTTGGTACGGTCTGCAACATTACACGTGGTTGTGCATCAACGCCAAGGAAGCCGAAAACGTTCGCTTGTCGCGTGAAGTGATCGCCATGATCCCCGAGTTTCTGGATACGCCCGGCGTGTTGGGCATCGGCGAGATCGGTCTGAATAAGAACACGCGGAACGAGGCCGTGATCTTTTTGGAACACGTGCAACTCGCCGCGAAGTTGCAAGAACAGATTCTGATTCACACGCCGCACTTGGAAGACAAGTGGAACGGCACGAAGATGATTCTCGACATGCTTGCCGACTTCGGCGAGTTGCGCGAAATCGCGTATTGGTCGACCATGTGGAAGAACATACGATCCGCCCCGTGTTGGAAGCCGGCTACTGGGCCGGCATGACGCTCTACCCCACCAGCAAATGCACGCCCGAGCGGGCCGTCGACATGGTCGAGATGTATGGGCCGGAGCGGCTGATGGTCAACAGCGCGGGAGATTGGGGACCGTCGAAACCGACCGCCGTGCCGGATTTCATCCTGGCGATGCGCAAACGCGGACATTCGGACGCCCTGATCAAGCGGATCGTCTACGACAACCCGATCGCGTTTTTCCAACAGAGCAAGCGGTTCCGTTTCGAACCTCGCAAGTAATAGCGTAAGGGAGTCGGGATCAAGGTCCCGCGCTACCGTCGAAGATTTCAGAGTTCAGTCCAACATTTTTAGGAGACGTCGCATGTTTCGTCGGGGTTTTCTGATGTTTTGTGGTGCGCTCGCCGGCGTGGGCGCGATGCTCGCCTGCGGCGACGCGTTCGCGGCGGACGATACGTCCGCGAACGATCCGGCGTTTAAGGCGATCTTCGACGGTAAGACGCTGACCGGTTGGGACGGCGATCCGAAATTTTGGAAGGTCGAAGACGGCGCGATCGTCGGCCAAACCACCGCCGAAAATCCCACGAAAGGCAACACATTCCTGATTTGGAAACAAGGCGAAGTCGACGACTTCGAGTTGCGTCTGAAATTCAAGCTCGTCGGTGGCAACTCCGGTATTCAGTACCGCAGCAAAGACCTGGGCAACTGGGTCGTCGGCGGTTACCAAGGCGATTTCGAAGCCGGAGACAAATACTCGGGCATCAACTACGAAGAAAAGGGGCGCGGCATTTTGGCCGAGCGCGGGCAAAGCGTGACGATCGGCAAAGACGGGAAGAAAACTCAAGGCGAAAAACTCGGCGACCCGGCGGAACTCGGCAAAGTCGTGAAGAAAGAAGATTGGAACGATTACAAGATCGTCGCCGCAGGCAACAAATTGCAACACTACATCAACGGTCAGTTGATGTCGGAGGTGATCGACGATCAAGAAGACAAACGCAAAATGTCCGGTATTCTGGCGTTACAACTGCACGCCGGGCCGTCGATGAAAGTCGAATTCAAAGACATTCTGTTGAAACGCAATAAATTGGCCGCGGTTCAGCCCTGGGGCGATCGCAAAAAAATCGTGATGGTCGCCGGAAAGCAAAGCCACGGACCGGGCGATCACGAATTCAATGCCGGTAGCTTACTTCTAAAGCAATGCTTGGATCGTGCGATGCCGCAGATCGTCACGGCCGTTTACAAAGGTGGTTGGCCCGAGGATCCGACCGCTTACGACAACGTCGATGCGGTCATGGTTTATGCCGACGGCGGCGGCGGGCACCCGGTCATCCAACGCAATCGCTTAGCTGAGATCGATCAACTGATGAAGAAGGGCGTCGGTCTAGTGCTGGCGCACTATGCGGTCGAAGTGCCGAAAGAAAAGGGCGGCCCTGACTTTTTGAATTGGATCGGCGGTTACTTCGAAATGAATTGGTCGGTCAATCCTCATTGGGATGCCGAGATTCTGCCCTTGCCCAAGCACCCGATCGCCAACGGCGTAAAGCCGTTCAAATTGAACGACGAATGGTATTTCCACATGCGGTTCGTCGATACGATGAAGAACGTCACGCCGATCCTGTCGGCCATCGCTCCGGAAAGTACGATGAAACGTCCAGACGGCCCGCACAGCGGCAACCCGGCGGTTCGCGACGCGGTCGCCAAGAAGGAACCGCAAGTCGTCGCCTGGGCGTATGAACGACCCGACGGTGGACGCGGATTCGGTTACACCGGCGGGCACTTTCATCGTAACTGGGCCGACGAAAACAATCGCAAGTTGTTTCTCAACGCACTCGTCTGGGCGACCAAGCTCGACGTGCCGGCCGACGGCGTGGTCACCGAAGTGAGCGAAGACGAGCTGAAGGCCAACCTCGACCCCAAAGGTAAAAAGTAAATCGTCGCAGCGAAGAACAATCGAACACCAGCGGGCGGCTCTTGCCGTCCGTTTTTTATGCGCAGGATCTATGTTATTCGGCTCCGTCACAAAGTCGTTCCGCGATCGGCCGCCCATTCAACATCGCGCCGTTCGCCGCCGGACGGACGACACGGAGATCGCATTCGGCCAGCCACGCCGCGCCTTCGTGTTGCGCGGAAAAATCCTGCGCCGCGTATTCGTCGACGAACCACGCAAAAATGGTCGGCCCCCACGAGCTTTGGCCGACCCCCGCGACGCCCAACGAACGTAACCTCGCGACAATATCGGCGATCCGAGCATCGGCGTAAGGGCCGCCTTGGGCGGCGACGAAGCATTCTCCAGCCCTGTGACCGTAGCGATAAACACTTTCGGAAAAACGCGCGAAGTCGGCCTCGCGCACGGCGGGGAGTATTTCGAGCGTCGCCTCGGCGATCAGGCGATCGGTGACCGCTTGAGATACCGGCGGCAAGGCTTCGAAGGCGGTCGTTTCGGGACCCCCATGTAAACCTTGCGTCCGCTTCGGCGTAACCAGGAGGACACGCCACACCAGTGGAAGCGTCGCGTGCGCGATCAACGGCGCGGGAAGTTCGTCGCGCAGTTTGCCCGCCTCGATGATCAGGCCGCCGTGGACGAACCCATATCCGCCGACGGACGATCGCTTGCCCCGTCCGGCCGTGCGCATCAGATCGCCCAGCAGACACGGCGCGGTGCCTTGGCCGTACAGCGCCCCGTATGCGGCGGACAAACCCAGCTGCGTGCCGCTACCCAAACCCACATGATCAGGTGGTGCGGAAAGCGTTTCAACCTGGTAGGCACGACGGCGATCCAATGCGATGCCGGAGCGTTCCAACGCGTGCTCGACGAAGCGGCCGATTCGATCCGCATGACGCCCTAGGAATATCCAAGACTCGGCGGGCGTGAAGCGTAACCGCAACGCGGGTTCGTCGAGCATCGTTCCCACGCCCCCGAATCGTCGTCGCGCGGGATCGCCGAAGGCGAAGAGTCCGAAATGCAGACGGGCGGGCGCGACGATTTCAAACGTGTCCACGGCGTAATTCGGCGAGAGGCCGGACGATTAAGGTTCCGAATCGATCCGACGATATTGTAACTTGATCGCATCGAGCAGGATCGCGAAGGCGGTCGCCTCGCGCGGTCCGGCCGTTTTTTCGACGACGCGCTCCCACCGTGTCAGATCGCGTCGTACTTCGTCGCGGTCGAGCATTCGTAATCGCGTCGCCAAGATCGCCGTTTCGATCACGGCGAACTGCGCCCGGTTCCAACCATGCGACGCGCGTAGGGTTCGCGCATGCGTGACGCGGGCCGTCAGCTCCGCCCGTTCGTTCGTGCTGCGGACCTCGACGATTTCGAACTCCCATGCTCGACACGCGGCTTCCAGCGTCGGGGTGGCCGACTTGACGGAGGGGATCAGCTCCGGGGTTTCCGTCACTATTCCCGTCAGCCCGGCGACGACCGTGCGAGCCAACAACAACACGTCGTCCAACGTCTGAAAGACGCCGTGTTGTTCGCGCAACAGGTTGTCGCGCGATGTTGAACCTTGGTACGGTCGGAAGAGAAATTCGCGGTCCGTCTCGACGACGATCGGTCCCTGTGCGGCGACGTTCGTCGTGCCGTCGGCGTTCAACGTCGTCAATAAGCCTTCCAGGATCAGCGGCACGCTAGAGCCTCCCGACGCAGTGCGCGTTCGATCGCCTCTTGCAAAACCGACGCTTCAATCGGTTTGCCGTAGACAAGGGCATGGCCGAATCCGGTGGTAGCCATATGGTCGTCGTCACGCGGAAAATCGATCAACAGAATCAGAGGTGCTTCCGCGAAAGTCTCACGTAGCGGCTTGAGCCATTGTGCCTGAACGACGCGTTCGCAAAGACTCGCGATCACGACATCGGGGGGGAAATCGTCGAAACCATGAAGATTGTCGCGAACATGAATCGGCCGAACCACATATCCAAACGACGCGATCCAATCCGCCAACGGCGCGAGCTGTCCGAGTTGATGCGAAGCGACGAGAATTCGCTCCGGCGAAACGAGAGTCGGGGGCGCTTCGCTCAGAATTCGCTCGGCAGACGTTTCGGTCGTCATGCGTCGTCTGGATGCCAGGCGAACGAACAATTCTTCCGTCCGAATGCGTTCCAGCGGCACCGCGTTGCGCGGTTCATGGACATCGTGACGTAACCAATCGCCCAATAACTCGAACCATCGGGTCAGCGGCCACCGCGCGACCGCTTGGGTAAGTCGCGGACGCGACCACTCGTCAGGCGTTCGTGTGACGACGATGGCGAGGTCGGGCGGCGCGAAATCGATGCGGCCGGTCCATGCTTCCAACGTTCGTAGATCGCGACAGACGTGTGTGTCGTGTGTGGTTCGCAACCGCGCGAACGCTTCGGCGAAGCCACTCTCGTTCGCGTTTCCCAACCACACGGCGCGTGGACGCATCAATCGTCTCCCGTCGTGCCCAAGACGCGTCGTTCGGTCACGGCCAGGGTTTCTCGTAAAGCGATGGGCGAGACGGCGCTGCGAACGTCGTCGAGGAAGTTCGTATCGGTCAACAGTCGGCTCAAGCGCGCAAGCATCCGCAAGTGCGATCGATCATCCAACATGCAGAGAACGAAAAAGACGTCGGTCATCACGCCGCGCGGATTGCCGAAGGGTATCCCGTTCGACGTTCGACCAATCAAGATCAATGCGTCGGCCAGGATGCCCGGCAGAGGGCGGCGCGGATGCAGGATGGCCGCACCGTTATCCATCGCCGTGCTGTGGAGGTCTTCGTGCGCACGCAGCGCGTCTTCCAAACGCGACGTGTCCCATACGATTTCGGTTCGCGATGCCAATTCGATCAACGCCGGAAACACGGCGTTACGCGTGCGAGCTTGCATCTGTAATTCGATCCCCTCGACCGGCAGAAAATCGACCAACGAGAATTGTTCGAGCGCGCTTTGCCCACGCGGACCGCGGAGCGCCAGTTCCATTTCGGCCAACTGTTGTTCATCGGCCAGTCCGATCCGTTGCTCCCACCAATGATGGATTTCGGTCGGATGGAAGCGCCACTCGCCCCCGACGCGTCGGCCCGGAACTTGCCCGCGTTCCGCCAATCGCAGGATTTGCGCGGGGCTCAAGTGCAGATGGTTCGCCAACCCCGCGACGTCGAAATCACTTTCCGGCATGTCCGTGCGTCCGTTAAGAAGAAGCCTTGGCGATGACGGACCCGAGCGGTGTTGCCGGCGCGTTCGACGCATCCGGTCCGTGGATCGCGAGAATCGCATTTTGTCCGATTTGTCTGATTCTCGCTAGCCGAAGCGACTAACCGCGGCGTCTCTGGAAGTTAAGATCGACATCGAAATCGATCTTGACCGAATTTTCTTGATCGATCACTATCCCGTCACGCCGAGCCGAACGCTCGACGAGGAAACGCGCCGTTCGCTCGACCATGTGGTCTCGGGTGCGCAACGAAACCGCCGCCGGCAAGGAGGCCTGCGATGGCAAGACGTACGGGTATCCGCCCGACGGAAATTTCGCTCAAAGACGTTTTTCCGCACGCCCGCTTTCTGCAAAGCGGCGAAGCGACGGCGAATTCCTGCGCACGAACCGCACGTGATATGCAACGCGGCGGCGCGTACTTCGCATTCGACGACGACGGCACAGACCCCACCGGCGACGCGGCCATCGCGTTACACCGCGGCGCGACCGCGATCGTGACGGAACGGCTGTTGCCGCTATCCAACGCACCGCAATGCATCGTGTCCGACGTCCGTTCGGCCTATGCCAGGTTGTGCTATGCGTTGACTCGCGAACGGTCCTCCGAACTCCGTAAAATCGCGGTCGCCGGTACGCACGGCAAAACCATTGCCGCGTGGTTGATCGCCGCCGTGTTGGGACAAGCCAAGACCGGTGGATTTCTCTGCTCATTGGGTCGTTCCGACGGTTCCGATTTTTCGCCGGAAGGCATGCCCGCCGATTTTCCGCGAGCCGCGGCCGAGCATTTCGCCGCCTGCGCCAAGGCGTGTGCGAAGACCGTCGTGGTCGAGATTCCGCCCGCCGCGATCGCACATCGCGATCTGGATGGATGCGAATTCGAAACGGTGGTGATCGTCAACGTCTCGCGCGACGGCGTGGGACCCGGAGTCGAACCCGCGAATTATCGAGCCGGCATTCAGCGGCTACGCGAACACTTGAAGGCAGGCGGATCGCTGGTGTTGAACATCGACGATCCGTTTTGCCGCGAGTTCTCGCGCGAATCCGGCATGCCCGTGCTGACGGTCGGCTTCAATGAAGCGGCCGACGTGACGGCGAAGTTGTTGGAACGCTCCGCCTCCGAACAAACGTTCTTGCTCACGGCCGGCCCAGAAAGCGTCGCGGTACGCACGCAATTCGTCGGCGATCCGTTCATGCAACACGCTTTGGCGGCCGCGGCCGTCGGTTTGCTGCAGGGGCTGAGCTTGACCGACATCGCCCGCGGTCTGGAAAGCGTCGACAAACTGCCGGGTCGCATGGAACGCCTGGAGTGTGGTCAACCATTTGCGGTCTTTGTCGATGCCGCCAGTCGGCCCGACGCGTTAAGCGCGGCACTGGAAACGGTTCGTGAGATCGCGACGGGACGAGTGTTGTGTGTCTGCGAAGCGTCGCCGAACGTCGAGCGCGGTCATCGCGAGCGATTGGGTGGTGTACTCGAAGCGCAAACCGATATGACCGTCATCGCGGCCGAAAAAGGTTGCGAGGAAATCGTGCAAGAGATTCTCACCGGCTGTGAATCGCAAAAGCAGATCGTCGTTACCGACGATCGTGCGGCCGCCGTACGCGAAACATTAAGTCAAGCTCGTGCCGGGGACGTTGTCTTGTTGGTCGGCGGTCGTAACGCGGCCTTTCCGGGCTTCACTCCGGAACTCGATGATCGCGAAACGGCCGAACAGTTCTTACGCGAAGCGTACAAACCCGAGAAGCGAGCCGGAGCGACCAAGAAACGAGGTTGATGATCGCAAAGTGCGATTGGACGAACACGAAGGTCGGACACGTACGATTCTCGAACGGAATCGCGGACACGGTCGAGAATCGAATACGAAGGAACGCGCACGATGTTACGAGCCACGATCGACGATTTACGCTTGGCCTGCGGCGGACTACTGCGATTGGGCGATCTGCCGCCGTTGAACGGCGAGCGGACGTTACTGACCGGCGTCTCGCACTACCTCAGCGAAGTTTTGCCGGGGATGGTGTATTGGCCGCTCGACGGGTTGGGCGGTTCGGAAAACCGTTTGGCGGAAGAGGCCTACTCACACGGAGCGATCGGAGTGGTCATCGCCGAACGTCGCGTGGTCCCGTGGGCCGGATGCTGGTCGTTGCAGGTGAAGGATGCCTGGCAGGCTTGGATCGATTGGCAAAACTGGTCCGATCGCCACGCTCTGCATTGGGACGAAGGGGATTTTCACGAAGCTCCGAAACGATTTCCGCCGATCGAGACGTCGCGATTTCGACGGTTTGATCGGGCCGCGGCGTCGCGTCCGCACGAGACGGTCGCTAAAGCCACGATCGACGATTCCGCCCGTGCGGCGGTGATGCGTGTGATCGAACACATCGAGTTGCGTCGCGAACGACACGACTGAGTCGCGCCGTTCGGAGAGACTTTTTCAACCAACGAACACGCAGGAACCATTGTCGGGATTTCGTCGCTCGCGCCGGGTTTGCGGGAATCAACGGTGCGGCCCTCTCCTCCTGGGTCGAAGCAATCATGGGGAACCGAACGGTCTCTGGGTCGATCGTTCGGGACTTCCGCTTCGCGACGAAATCCATGACCGAGTTTCGGAGCGATCGCAAGATCGCTCCGAGGCTCGGGGATCACGAACGGCCGACGCTTCCATCATGGAAACGCCGGCCGTTTTTATTGAGAGATCGACGGAAAACGTCTAGTTCGTCCGACTAGACAGTCTTTGGGAAACTAGGGAGAATGCCTTCGGTTCGGTCGTTCGGCGGAACTCCGCCCGGTTAGCTACGGAATCGCAGAGCGCGTATGTCGTTCCTCAAAGGCTTTGAAAAAATCGTTCGCGGCGGAGAGCTGTTAGCGCCGCACACTTGGTTCGGCCTGGGCGGGCCGGCCGAGTATTACGCCGAACCCCACACAGTCGAAGAACTCGCCGCGTTGGTTCGTCGTTGCCGCGAAGAACAATTGCCCGTTCGTTTGCTGGGCGGCGGTTCGAATTTGTTGGTGCGCGACGAGGGAGTCAAAGGCGTCGTCGTCCGGCTCTCGAATGCGCCCTTCGTCGATATCCACGTCGATAAGGCTGGGATCTCCTGCGGCGGCGGAGCCCGTTTGGGACATACGATCTCGGTGGCCGTTCGTGAAGGCTTCGCCGGTTTCGAAACTTTGGTCGGTATTCCCGGGACGGTCGGTGGCGCATTGCATATCAATGCCGGCGGCCAAACGGGTGATATCGGGCAATGGGCGCAACGCGCGACGGTGATGACGCTGAACGGCGAGATCCAAACACGCGAGAAAAGCGATTTGGTTTTCTCTTATCGCCAAAGTTCGCTGGACGACGTCATCATTTTGAACGTCGTCTTCGAGCTCGAGTCGGAAGACCCGCTCGAACTGACCAAGCGTATGCAAAAAGAATGGATCATGAAGAAAGCCACGCAGCCGATGGGACACCAAAGCACCGGTTGCATCTTTAAGAATCCCCGCGGCGTCAACGCCGGCATGTTGATCGAACAAGCCGGCATGAAGGGCGCACGCGTCGGCGGCGCCGAAGTGAACGATCGCCACGCCAACTTCATCGTAGCCGAACCGTCGGCCACCAGCGACGACGTGCTGCGGCTGATCGATTTGGTACGCGATAAAGTCCTCGAACGCGTCGGCATCGAACTCGAATTGGAAATCAACGTCTGGTGATCCATGTTTGCCGTCCGGAGTTCGGGCGGCCGGCGTCTTCTTTCACCCGTCGTCAAACATGGTCGCCAAACGCAACGCGCCCGCTCCGCCCGCAGCCGAAGAAAAACCGGCCGAGCCGCCGAAGACCAAATTGCGCGACGCGCCGCTCGTTGCGTTGACGTTGGTTATCGGATTGGTCGTCGGCACTGGTTGGTACCTGCGTGAACAAACGCGAGAGAAGCTGACCCAACGTGGCGACTATCGGCTTGAACTGCGCGAGATCGAGTTAAACCCGCCGCCTCCGGAATGGATCCGCTCGGATCTGCGAGCCGAAGCTCTGCGCGACGCCAGTTTGGACGCCCCCTTATCGACGCTGGATTCCGACTTGCCCGAGAAGCTGCGTCGTGCGTTCTCGTTGCATCCTTGGATTCGCGAAGTTCAAGGCGTTACGATCGATTATCCGGCCGCGGCGCGGATCGAGGTCGAATATCGTCGCCCGATCGCAATGGTCGAAGTGGCCCGCGGATTATTGCCTATCGACGCTCAAGGGGTATTGTTACCGCCTCGTGATTTCGATCACCGCGACGATGTTCGCGATTACCCGCGGATTGTGGGCGCGCTCGGTGGTCCAACGGCCGCCGTCGGCACGGTTTGGAAGGATGACGTCGTCGCCGCCGGGGCCGCGCTTGCGCGGTTGTTATCGCCGATCTGGTCGTCCGGAAAGTTCGCACGCCTACGGTGGTTGGATGATTCGCAAGACTTAAGTCGCGTCACTCGGTATTTTCTCTTGGAGACGCGTGACGGCGGATTACTGATTTGGGGCCAAGCTCCCGGGCGCGAACATGTCGGCGAACCGTCCGCCGCGGACAAGGCGGCCGCGCTGCAAGCCTGGGTCGCGGCGCCGGGCGGGATCGACGCCGTGGCAAAAGCCGCGT
The DNA here is from genome assembly GCA_049840575.1 of Pirellulales bacterium. Taxonomy (GTDB): domain Bacteria; phylum Planctomycetota; class Planctomycetia; order Pirellulales; family JALHPA01; genus JANRLT01. The sequence goes on along the minus strand of JASGKV010000024.1, from coordinate 205,236 downwards.
CGATCGATTTACGCGACCGGCGGCACATGGCCGCAACCACCGTCGAAGGATCTTCCCCAAACAACTCCTTAGAGAACCGCATGCCCCGGTCGTCGATCTCCGTCTGTCTGCTCGATGAAGCGCACGGCGGCCCATTCGTCCTCCACGACGATTTACCGACCGCTTGCCGACAAGCGTCCGAGTTGGGCTTCGACGCGATCGAACTCATGATCGGCGGTCCGGATGAAATTCCGGCGCACGAGCTTAAGACGCTCCTTGCGACATACCGCCTGGAATTATCCGCCGTGATGACCGGCGGGGGCTGGGTGAAGCAGAAACTCTCGCTGACCTCGCCCCAGTCGAACGAGAGAGAAGCGGCCCAAGCCTTTGTGCGGAAGATGATCGATTATGGCGCGGAGCTCGGCGCGTCGGCGATCATCGGATCGATGCAAGGCCGTCACGGCGACGGCGTCGATCGGTCGACGGCTTTTGGCTATTTGGGAAACGCTTTGAAAACGCTCGGTGAGCATGCGTCGCAATATGGTCTGCCGTTGTTGTACGAGCCGATCAATCGTTATGAATCGAATCTTTGCAATCGACTCGACGAGGCGACCGATTTGCTGGCGGGTTTGGATCGTCCGAACGTGCGCGTGTTGGCCGATTTGTTTCACATGAGTATCGAAGAAGCCGATCCGGCGGCCGCCATCCGCGCGGCGGGATCGTGGATCGGGCACGTCCATTTGGCCGACTCGAATCGCCGAGCCGCAGGAATGGGGCACATGAGCTACCCGCCGTTGATCGCGGCCTTGAATGCGATCGGCTTCGATGGCTACGTCGCGGCCGAGGTCTTTCCGTTGCCGGATGCTCGATCCGCCGCCGAACAGGCGATCGTCGGGTATCGTCGGTGGTTCGAAGCCTAGCTCTTCGTATTGAGTTTCTTCCACAGGTCGTATCGATGTTGAAGTCGTTGCTCATTCACCCGGAAATCACGGCAATCCTTGCTCGCGCGGGACACCACGGCAAAATCCTGATCGCCGACGGAAACTATCCCGCGTCGTCGAAAAAGGGGCCGAACGCGACCGTGGTCTCCTTAAATTTGATGCCGGGAGTAGTCACGTGCGCACAAGTGCTGCGCGCGGTGCTCTCGGCCGTGCCCATTGAAGCGATTCAGACGATGCAGTCGGAGACGAGCGGACCCTACGCGCTAAGCGAAGATCCGCCGGTCTGGAAAGACTACGAAGCCGAATTGCGAAACGCCGAATCGCCGTTGAAGTTGGAAGCGATCGAAAAGTGGGCGTTTTACGAGGCGGTCGCGACGGCCGATCACATCCTAACCGTGCAAACCGCCGATCAACAGCGTTATGCGAACATCCTGCTGAGCATCGGCGTGCGCATGGATTGAGGTGTCGGCCGATAAGCGAATTTCTTCAAGGCACACGATGCGCATCGACGCTCATCATCATCTGTGGAAACGAGAGCAGCCGGCGCCCTTCGATTACGGATGGCTGGCGCGACCCGGTAACGAGCGGATCGATCGAGATTTCTTACCGGAAGATCTCGGGCCGCATTTGCAGGCATGCGGTCTCGACGGCGCGATCTGCGTGCAGACGCAACATCACTTGGGAGAAAATCGCTGGGCGCTGAATTTGGCCCAGCAGCATGATTGGATGTTAGGCGTCGTGGGCTGGGTCGATCTCACGTCGACCGACTGCGAATCCCAGTTACTGGAGTTTAAGGATCAATCGAAGTTCGTCGGTATCCGACACGTCGTGCAAGATGAACCGGACGATTTCTTGTTGCGTCCCGACGTTTTGCGCGGATTACGTGTGTTGGAAAACCACGATGTTCCGTTCGATTTATTGGTCTACGCGAGACAACTGAAGCATGCCGCGCCGTTGGCGCAAACACTCCCGAAGCTACGCATCGTCTTGAATCATCTTGGTAAGCCAAGGATTCGCGACGGCGCCTTCGATGGATGGCTCAAAGACTTCCGTGTCATAGCAAATTGCCCGAACGTCGTTTGTAAGCTGTCCGGTCTGATCACCGAAGCCGATCATTCGCGGTGGGAGATCGACGATCTGCGTCGTTATGTCGATGCGGCGCTGGACTGTTTCGGACCCGAGAGATTGCTGTTCGGCAGCGACTGGCCGGTCTGTGAACTGGCCGGCGAATACGAACGCGTCTACACGGCTGCGACGGAATTAACGGCCGCTTTAAGCGACGCCGAACGAGCGGCGATTTTCGGCATTAACGCCACGCGAGTTTACGGACTCTCAACGAAACGACCCGTCGCGTAGGAAACGCGACGGGTCGAAGTTCTCGGGATTCCGCGAGGCGAAACGCTTAGGCGTTTTGGCCGGGGCGGAATGCATTCGGTACGACGCGCTTTTGCACATCGGTTTCCAACACGCCGAAGGCTTGTTCGTGACGTTGGATCGACATACCCAACGCGGCCAGCAAACGCTTGGCGGTGAAGAAATTGACGACGATCCGTTGCGTGATGTTGATCGCGCCGTCGGGAATGCCCATCGGTTGCGGGTTGAGCGCGAAGTCGATGATTAATTCTTCCGGGGTGCCGGTCACGCGACAAAAATTCGCATAGTTCGCGAGCGCCTTGGTGTCGTCGACTTGGATCTGACGCGTTTGTTGGACTTCCTGCGGATTCTCGGCATCGGTGGACATCTTCCGGCACTCCCACGGTGAATCGAAGAGAAGGCGCGTCTTCTAGCGGACGCGTCGTGGGGTTTATCCTCACGCAGGCGCGGCGGGATTTCAAGTCCGGAGCGCACGAATCGAACGCGAAATTCGCCGAAAACCCCCAGCTTCACGCCGATTTATCGATTGTAGCGATCGCAGCGGGGGGGGCGTCGCGAAACGCGAGACGATCGGCGACCTATCGCTGATCGTTGTTTCGGACGTTAACGCGGTGCGTAGCTTTTTGGAGGTCGGACTCGCTCTGGCATCGCCATCTTAAAGTGCTTGTCGAACCCAGCTTTGATATTCGGATCATAGAGGTAGTCGTTGTCGAACGGATCGTCCGACACTTGCCACAGGTAGCCGTTACGCAAGTACATTTTGTGTTGTTCAGCCAAGCTCAACGGTCGGGCTCCGATGCGGCCGAACACGGCGATCTGGTTGCCAGATTCGTCGACGGCGCGGTCGCGATCCACCCCTTCGCTGATGCAATGGGCGTGACCTTCCTTCGGCAGTTTGCGCGTCGCGATTAAACGCGGCGTCGGACGCGGACTGAAGCCCATGTTGCCCGGTGTCTCGGGCGAGGTGAGTTGCACCACGCGCATCCCGTTCTTGCCGTCGGCCAGATAGGCGAACTCGCTGGTGTAAGTGATTCCCAGCTTGACGTCGTGTAGATCATTGATGCAGCCGTCGGCATTGAAGACTTGATCGACGAACGGCATCTCCGGTTTGGTGATATCCAAGATCACCAAGCCTTGGCAGCCGGCCGCGACATACGCGTAAGTGCGGGCCAAGTAGATATTGTGCGCCTCGTGCAGCGGCATCTTGCTGACGACGCGTGGGTGAGCCAAATCGGTGACGTCCAGAACTTTGATCCCTTCTTCGTCGCACACATAGCCGTAGCGGAATTGCGCTTGGAACGCGTGCGGATGATGAAGATGTTCGTGACCAAGGACGCAGGTCACCTTCGGGCATTTTGGGTCGTCGATCGACACGACGACTAACCCTTCGTCGCAACAAATATAGGCGTAGGTTCCCAGGATCGTGATGCTCTTCGCTCCGCATAGAATGCCGTCCGGATTGAACGTGATCTCGCGTTTGAGGAAGTTGTTCAACGGATTGCCGTCGAGCAACGTCCCGGCTCCGACGGTGATCAGCCCTTCGTATTTATCCACCACGTAGATGTAGGCGTACATCGCGTGAATGGCGGGTTCTTTGTTATTAGGGTTTTGTTTGCGTGTCGGGTCCGGCGCGATGGTGGTCGGCGCGGCGACGGCCGTGGCGAATTTCGTCTCCACGTAGAACTTCTGTCCCATCGGCGAAACCGGCGCGGTGGTGATCCGCTCGGAGAACGCCTTATCGTCGATGAATGCGATGTCGAACACTCGGAAGCCCCCTTCGCCGCACGCCGCGTACAGGTATTCGCCGCGCGCTTGCAACGAAAGGACTTCGTTATGCTTGTGGAGTTTCTGTTTCACGGCGTCGCTGATGTCGATGCCGGGGTGTTCATGCGCGTGCTCGATCAAGCCGCCGCGTTCGACGTGCTCGCGGTAGCGATCAGGGTAGGCCGTGCGGTGAAACGAACTGCCGATGACGGTTTGCGGTTCGTCTTGTTCGGTGACGACGACGCCTTCGAGCCCGTGTTCGCCGGCGCCGACCCAACAGTATCGGCCGATGAAGTTGACGTAATTCGTGCCTTGCATCAATAACTGCGCCATGATGGCGTTATTGTCGTTGTCTTTCGAAACGTGGCAATCGGTGCATTGCTTGACTTCGCGATTCGGCGGGACGAACGAAGGGTGCGCCGGAATCTTGCTGCCGCCGCGGACCGTGTGCGGAACGTTCGTGCTGAACGCGATTCCGCTAGGGCCGTCGGCCGAAATCGTCTGCTGGGAGATGTAAATCGCCTCGCGGTTGTTGTTGTACGACGTGACGTGGATCGCGCATGACGATCGCGACGGTCCGATCCGATTCCCGGTGACGTCGCCGTCATGGGCCAGCATGTAAACGTCGTCGCGTAACGTTTGGAAGTTGTACGCCGTCAGATTGCGCGAGACGTCGCCCTCATGATGCAGAGACGGGGCTTTGTGATTGGCTTTTTGCGGTAAGTGACAGCCGAAGCAACTCGGGTTCCACGATGTATGACACGCAATGCAGCTCATGCGGCCGATCGTATCGGCGCAAGTATGGTCGGCTTGGCCGCCCCATTGCAGTTGCTGTTGATCGTTGAACTTCACGGTCTTGGCTAAGTGCGAGCGGACGTTATAGCGATCGCTGCCCGGGGTGATAGTGTCTTTGACCTGGATGATTTCCCAACGGAGGTCTTTCTCGACCATCGAGTTTTGATAGAGCTTGCCGTTTTCGCGTTCGAAGCGCGGGCGACCGGATGGGCTACGCATCGCGTTCAGATCACGCCCTTTTTCGCCAGACGTGTACGACGCCGGACCGGTGGTGAACATCGACGGCGTCTCGGTGATCTTATCCGTCGCGGTGCCGTGACAGTCTTCGCAGCGGATTTCCACCGCGGCGCGGACTTCGCGTTGCAAGCGGCCGTTGCCGTGCATGTCTTGGATAAAGTGACAGTCGATGCAGTGCATTCCTTTTTCAATGTGGATGTCCAACAAATGCACCGGCAGACCTTGCTTCTCGCACTCCAGTTTGAATTCTTCGTTGCGGACGACGCGATCGGTTTTGTTGGCGGCGTTACGATGTGGTTCGCGCGATTGCGCCACGACTTCCACCGCGGCCCGCATCGCCGCGTTGTCGACTTGGCCGACCACGTCGCCGCGATTGTTCAAGAAGTTGCCTTTGCGATCGCGTTTATAAACCGCGCGGTATGCCCAGCCGTGGCCGTGGAAGTCGGCGAACTGGTTGTGACGCGTCAGCGTGTTGAGGTCGGTCAGATTCGCAACGAATTCCGGGTCGGCCAGATTGCTGCGTTGGGCCGATTCATTCGGATTGCGCATCTGGACGTTCATCACTTCTTCGGCCGTCGGATATTTTTGACGAGCCGGGTAAATCAGTTCGGCGTCGGATTCTTCGTCCCACCACATGTAGCCGATATAGCTGTTCATGACCGTGGTGCCCGGATGCATGTGGCAAATCATGCACTGGCTGGTCGGGATCGAGTTCCCTTTGGCGAAGCGATGTTCGATCGGGTGTCCCGGTTCGTTCTTGGGAATCGTCGGATCGGCGATCGGAGACGTGGCCGAAGCCATGCCCCGGTTGCCGTGTACCGCATACGGTCCCGAATGGATCGGCGAGCGATCGTTGGCGTAAATCACATGGCACGCCGTGCAACCGCTTGAGCGAAAATCGCCAGGATGGTCGTTCGTTCCCATGAAGTTCAGCGTGGGATCGAATAAACGTGTTTTGGTTAGCCCGATGAAGACCGGATCGGTGCGGTTCTCGGTTCCCAAGCCGCGATTGCTAAGACGCGTACGAGGGCGGCCGGATTCTTCCAGGCGTTCGGGGATACCGGTTTCCGGGCGGAAGCGGCCGCCTCGTTCGAATATCCGCAATACGTTGCCCGGCTGTGAGATTTCGAAGCGCGGCAGCGGATCAAGGAACGGCACGACGCCTTTGAATTCCATTTCGGCAGGGGTCGGCGGCGGCACGGTCTGCATTCGTTGCGAGACCCCGTTCATGCTGTAGCTTTCGCCGTACATTGCGGCTTTATTGGGGATCGATCCGTTGTTGTACAACGCGGCTCCCCACAGCATGGCCCCGTGCGTCATCATGCTTTTCTTGACGTGCAGCACTTCCTTCGGGTGACAATCGCCGCAGCTGATGTGAGCCACGCGCAGGTCGCCCGGGTTGACGAAGCGAATGAACTCCGGCGATTCGTAATTCAGCAGGTTGTATGAACGTACCGGATTGCCGGAACCACCCCAGGCTTCCGGGAAGCAGGGCTTAACGTGCGCTTTGTGTTTGTCGGTGGTATTGGCGTCGCCGCCATGGCAATCGACGCAGCCCAGGCGGACACTTTCGACGTCGTTGTGCATATCCGGGACGTTGATATGGCACGTCACACAGCCCCAGCTTTTCGAGAACGCTTCGTCGTTGGATTGACGTAACCGCGGCGGTTGCGAGGTCTTGGTGAACGCCGCCAGTTCGATGTCCGACGGTTTCAGTTTGCCGTGAAAATTCGCACCGTGCGGATTGCCGATCATCTTGCCCATGCCGCCGTGAACCGCGCGTTGCGGTTCGGTCATGACGACTGGAACGGCCCAACTCGGGATACGATTGGGGTCGGCTTCCTGCGGACCGTAGTAGGGTAGGGGTGCGACTTCTTCGATGTGCTCGTCGCTTGTTACGTGTTCCGCAATGTTACTCGTGTTGTTGAGCGATTTACGATGAGATGCGGTGCGAAAGACATTCTTCTCGGCTGAGGAACGCTTTTGTTCTTGAACATCGAGAACCGCATCGTCCTCGGTATCGAGTGTCGGGGAAACGTTCTCGCTGGGCTTGGAAACGGCGACGCTCGTAGCGGGAACCGTATTGCGCTTTTCTCCCAGACAACAAGCGATCACGACCGTCGCCAACAATGCCGATCCGACGACGAATGTCGCGGTCGACTTGTCGAGCGTGCGTAATTTGAGAAAGCGGCTCATCGAGGACTTCCTTGTCCGGTGTACGTTCGGTGTTCCGTGTCGCGACCCGTCTGCCCGGGCGTGCGTTAATACAGGAACACGATCTCCATGAAACTGGCGAACAGCGCATCGGGGTTTTTGCGGGTCAACGTCAGCGGGTTTAAGCCGCCGTAAAGATCATCGAAACCGGCACAGGGCAACAATCCGGAGATGCCGGCGACGATCACGACGTTGTTATTCAGATAGGGACGATGTTCGATCCCTAGGCTTAGGTCGGTGCCTATGAACGGATCAATATCGTTTTGAAAAGTAAATTGTTCCAAAACTTCGGTCTGATCGAACCAGAGGAAGTTCACGTTGGTGATCAAGCGCGTCTTGGGAGTCAAATCGAAGTCGGCGCCGAAGTTAATCAGATGCAGTCCCGGGTTCACGAAGTTCGTTTGCCCCTGGAACTTGCTGGATCGCAGATCCGGAACCAAGCTCATACGGTTCGTCAGATTGACGCCTAACAGACCGATCGTTTGGCGTTGCCAATAGCTGAACTCGCCGCCGGCGAAGTTCGGATTGTCGAAGATTGAATCAAACCCTCGTGCCTTATCGTCGAAAATATTGCCGTCGCCGGACGCGAAGAAGTACGAAGTTCGAAAACGCGCCCAGTCGCGATCGTAGGACAGTTCGATCGCGGCCATGTAGGCCTGAATATCGCACTGCTGACCCGCCAAAGGGTTCAACTCGTCCGTGCCGAACACGTAATAAAACGCATGGTTGATGTTGAAGCGGTTGATATGACCATCGCCGGCCCAGCCGATGTAGTACGATTCGATCTCGTGCGGTTGGGCGATGCCGACCGGATCCGGACGCGCTGAAGAAGCCGTTGCGATCGTAGATGAAATCCGGTTGATCGCGGTTGTAGTGGAAGCTGACGGAGGTTGTGTAACCGGGCCAGAGGAAGTCCTGACGGTAATAGTTCGCGATCAGCGTGTTCTGGTGACGATCGTCGAAGGTGTTCAACTGGCTGTTGGTGTCTTTTTCGGTTTGGTCGAAGTACACCAAATTGAACTGATCGCGGTTGGCGTTATTTGTGCCGAATAACCGTACCGCGCGATTGGTATCGCTGAAGATGAAGCCTCGGAAGTCGCTGGTGAAGAACTGCGATCCGACGCGTGCGGAAACAAAGTCGTAATCGGGACCGAGATCCGCCAATTTGCTTTCGTAAAACCATTCTTGCAACGCGAAGTCGCTGCGGAAACGGTCTTCGCCCGCCAAAGGGTTCGTATTGACGATCCCCAGTTCGTTCACTTGCAGATAATTGATGTTGAAGACCGGCGAGATTTTCGCTTTCCAGTCGGCGGGTTTAAACGCCGCGTCGCCGTGATTCAACTCGGCGCTCAGTTTGAAATAGTGCGTATAAAAGAACTGATTCGGATTGCCGAAGAAATCGGTTTGGCCCGGGATCGAGGTCGTTTCGAACGGAGTCGTCGGCGTGGGGACTTGGCGGCCTTCCAAGATGGCTTGGCTTTCGGCCGTCAGGACCAAAAACGTGTGCTGCCCGTAAATCGGATAATCGCCCTTCAGCACGTTTTGGTTATACGGATCCCACACGTTGCCTTCGACATAAGGGTAGTCATCCATGTTGGGATGACCTTTGCCGTAGCGATCCCAAGCCGGAAAGCCCGAACGCCAGCGATCTTCGATCGGCACGAAGTGCGCGTCTTGGGGATTCTCGCTGGGAAGAATCCCTGAGCGCCCGGTGTAACCTAACGGCGCCTCGATCGGATAAAAATAGTCCTCGACCCCTGTCGAGTCGTCCAGCTGAGGCAATAACGCACGGTCAATGTCGCCGGGCGGACGTAACACGCTGGGTTTGATCCGTGTCGGATCCGACATCGCAAGAATGTCGTTCGTTATCGGCGGTAGTTGAAGAAAACCACTCTCGTTCGGCGCCGGCGCTCTGCCCTGTGGTGGGCTGTAAATCAGCGATTGCGTGTTCGTCGCGGACGGCGCATCGATCGTGGCGAAGCTGACCAATCGCACGCGTGGCTCGTCGGCACCGACATTCGACTGTGCAATCAATTTCGGCTGCGAGGCGTTAGGGGTTCCTCTCTCTAACGGCGCAACGCCGTTGAGTGGAACGATTTTAACGTCAGACCCCGCTTCATCCGGGCTCGTCGACTCCAGTGGATTCAGCGGAGCCGTCACAAGAGGAGTGACTTGTGCCGCGGCGATACCCAAGCCCATCACAAAGCACAAACCCAGCGTGATACGCAGGGTTTTGGCGGACGCGATTCGGCTGAAGTGGGGGAGACGCAACATCGAGACTTGCCCTGAATCCCGAGCCTACGAGAAACGTCCGTACCAACGGCGCGACGTCCGGTCGTAGCGATAGCATGCGGATTGCCGCGCGCACTGCTCGTAATTGACGTATCGGTATCCCGCATGGCAAGTGTTGAACGGTTTTTAATGACTTTACCGCCCCTAAGGAAAACTCCCAGATTTCCCGATTTGAACGACGAAGATGTTGTTACGTTTGTTACGGACAACTAGGATCGGTTGGTGCGGATTCGCCGGGAATCTGGTTGAAACGCGCGATTTCTATGAGTCGAAAACCCTGGTGGGGGCCGAAAATGACCGCGTCCAACAACTCGCAGCGACAACACAATCGAGCTTATGCGTTCGAAGCATTAGAAGACCGACGTTTGATGGCGGTTTTGACCGTACCTGACGTTCAACTTTTGCTGGCACGTGCGGCCGCCGCTTCGGCGCGGCAGGATGCGATTATCGCCGTAGTTGATCGTCGCGGCGAAATCTTGGGCGTACGGACCGAAGCACAAGTCCTGTCGACCTTTACAACCCCGGAAACGCTGACCTTCGCTATCGACGGCGCGGTCGCCAAAGCTCGTACGGCCGCGTTTTTCGCCAACGATCAGGCTCCCTTGACATCGCGCAGCGTTCGTTTCATCAGTCAATCCACGATCACACAGCGCGAAGTTCAATCGCTGACCTATATCACCGACCCGAATTCGCCTTTGCGCGGTCCGGGAACCGTGGCTCCGGTTGGGATCGCCGGCACGTTTCCGCCTGGTGTGAACAATACGGGGCTGGTGGATCTGCTGGGGATCGAGCATACGAATCGCGACGGAATCGTGCATCCCGGCGCCGACGGGATTCGCGGCACGGCCGACGATATGCCGATGCAGTTTCGCTTTAACATCAAAAACGATGGCCGTATCGCCAGCCCGAATCCCATGATACCTATCGATGTAATGGATTATTTACGTGATGCCCCCGATTCATACGGCTACGATTCGGGTGTTTACCAGAACGGACAATCGCGCGGCATCGCGACACTGCCCGGTGGTATTCCCCTCTATATAGGATCGGAATTGGTGGGAGGGATCGGTGTCTTCTTCCCCGGCGCGACCGGTACGGCGATCTTCGAGCAGAACTTCAGCAAGGCGTCGCTGAACCCGGGAGTTGCGCAAACGACACTGGAAAGCAACCGTTTAAACGCGCCGTTGGTCTTGCAGGCCGAGTACATGGCTTTTGCGGCAGCGGGGGGGGTCGGTGCCATCGCGAACGTTCCCGCACTCCCTACTAACATGTCGTTTAAGCCTGCCAACTTGGACCTCAACAGCAATCGAATCGATTTAGTTGGGATCACGGTGGAGATTATCGGTCCGGGTAACGCGGTGACGCAAGGTATTCCAAGACTTATGCAAGTCGGCGCGGCGGCTGGAACGGAAAACGTGACCGTTAACGATCCTGTGTTGGACCAAGTCGTCGATCGCGTCGGCGCCGATCGAATCTTGGGAACAGGTGACGATGTGATGCTCCGATATTGGAACGGGCAGACGGTTCCGCAAAAGTGGATCGTCAAACCGACCGACGGCGTCGGGATCACGGCCGCGCAAGTCGAACAAATCATTAATGCGGGTGTGATCCAAGCCAAGGCCACGCGCCAGCGATTCGTTTGCCGATTGGTCAGTTTACAGCGATGGTCTTCGCCGTCGCGGATCTGAACGGCGATATCGTCGGGTTGTTCCGGATGCCGGACGCCACGGTCTTCTCGATCGACGTCGCGGTGGCCAAGGCGCGAAACGTGGCGTATTACAATTCTTCGCTGCTGGTCGCCGCCGACAAACCGAACGATCCGATCGATCCAACGACCACGCCGAATTTGACTGCATACACCTCGCGAACGTTTAGGTATCTGGCATCTTCCAGATACCCGACCGGAACTGCGGTCGGCATTCCCCCGGGAGCGTTCTCTAGTCTCTTAGCCGCAGGTATCAATTCGGCTAATGCCGAGAACTTGACGACGGCCATGCCGTTTTCCGCATACTCAACGAACACAACACCGGAATTGATGTTCGATTCCTTCAATGTTGGGCGAAATTTCCGTGATCCGCGGATCGCGGGCAGCCCGAATCAAAACGGCGTCGTCTTCTTCCCAGGCAGTTCCGGCTTGTATAGCGGCAACACTCTGCTAGGTGGGCTCGGTGTCAGCGGCGACGGCGTGGATCAGGACGACGTGGTGACGACCGCCGCTTCGTTGGCTTATGCCGCGCCTCCGGCGCTGCGTGCAGATATGTACTTCATCCGCAACGTGCGGTTGCCGTACTCGAAGTTCAATCGGAATCCGTTGTTGTAAGACAAACGATTTTCGGCGCTCCGAGATGGATCGTCGTTACAACTTGCATCGGGGTGTGCCATGGAAGGCCGTTCGAACTGGGCGCTATACGCCGTGTTTTGCGTGGTTGCGATTTGTGATGTTGCCGCCGCTGGAGAAAAACAGGCGGTTAAACCGTATATTCATCCCGCGAATTGGTTCGCCGTGCCGACCGATCGGCACGAACGGGCGGGCTTTCCGCAAGAAGTTCGGCCGCACGCCGTGCAGCCGCGCTGCGGACCGTACGACGGATATTATGTCGGCGGCGCGCTCCGGAAGGGAAAGGCGACGGGCCTTATTGGCCTGCCGACGGAACTTGGGGCTGGGATTACTTCGGCAAGCATTACCACCGTCGCGTCGCTTTGGGTTGGTGGCATCAAGATGCCCGCCAAGAGCCGGGTACATACAAAACGGATGGTCCGAAGATTCTTCATAAGGAATAGCTCCCGGAGGAAGATTTACCCGGAATGCTGGAGATTCGCCGCACGGCGACTTATCCTAGGGAAGATCAAAACTCCGATTCCCCGAAGCGTCGCCGTCGCGCACGCGCGCAGTTATGCCCAACGTCACCACGTCCGCCCGGGAGTTCCTGGTTCGCTATTGGGGGACGACCGGATCCTACGATAAACCGCTCAAGCCCGGCGCAGGGCTAGCACGGACGGCCGAGGCTTTGGCGTTTTTAAACTTGTCCGGCGGGCTGGAACTGGCGCCGAAGACGGGCGCATCCATCGAAGCTTGTGCGAGTTCCTCCTGCGCTCGCTCCCCTCGCGTATGACGACCGAGTACGGCGGTTCGACGACGTGCATCGAAATCGACACGGCCGATGAAACCATCGTCCTGGATGCAGGCGGCGGATTGGTCGAGTTGGGTTACGACCTGATGCGACGCGTCAAAGTCGACGAGTCGAAACGCAAGGTTCACTTGTTGTTTTCACACTGCCACATCGACCACCTTTTCGCGCTGCCGCTGATTCCGCCGTTCTACGATCCGCGTTTCGAGATCACGTTGAGCGCGGCCGAATCCGTGATGCGCGCCATCGAGGCGGTGATGGCGAAAGACTCGCCGGTGCGTGGAACGTTATTTCCGACCACGTTGGATCGGTTAGCGGGCATTCGCGAGTATCGCACCATCGCGGCCGGCGACGAATTCAAATTGGGAGGGACGCGTGTTTCTACGTTCGCCCTGAACCATCCCGGCGGTGCGGTCGGTTACCGCTTCGAGCGGGGAGGTAAGGTCGTCGTCTTGGCGACTGATCACGAGCATCTCGCGGCGCCGGATTCGGCGTTGGCCGACTTCGCGCGCGATGCCAACCTGCTGTACACCGACGGTCAATATTCGGAAGACGAATACTTAGGCAAGGTCGGTGTGAACGGCGATACGCCGCTGTCGCGCGTCACATGGGGGCACAGCGCGGTCGAACGCGTCGCGGCGACCGCCTGCGCGGCTGGCGTCAAACGATTGCACATCGGGCACCACGATCCGCGTCGCTCGGACGAGGCGTTGTACGACTTAGAGGTCTTAGCCAAAGCAAGCGTCGCTCGACTCGCGATAGGGACTCACGCGAAGCATCCTCCGGAAACCTGCTTGGTCCGAGAAGGGATGAGCATCGAGATTTGAACTAGAGACGATTAAAACGGGAATCGCCTCAATCTTGATCCCAAAATCGAAGAAACTGATAGAGCTTGACCGGCTCTTTTTTGCCATGCAGTTCGGCGTAACCCAGGTCCTTGGCTTGGCATAAATCCCGGACCGCTTCGTACGCCTGATGGCTGAGCGCGATCGAATCCTCGGCCGCTTCGCCTTGGATGCGCGGCCAAATTCACCGTATCGCCCCACAGATCGAAGCAGTACTGCTTCTTACCGGCTTTTCCGGCGACGACCGTTCCTTGGTGAATGCCGATGCGCAGTTTCCAATCGAGCCCCTGCGCGACCTTCATCATTTCCTGCGCGGCGCGGATGCAGCTTTCGACGTTGTTGTTGACGTCTTCCGGCCAGCACGCGCCCATGAAACAGTCGCCGATGGTTTTGATTTTATCCACGTTATGAGCGTCGGCGGCGTCCTCGAATTTTTCAAAGAGTTCGCGCAGCTTGCTGACGACCTTGTGCGGATCGTCTTGATGCGTGTCGCAGTACGACGTAAAGCCGACGATGTCGCAAAACATCACGGCGAGGTCGTTGTAACGCTTCGGCGTGATATCGTTCAGCCCGATGACGTCGGGCACGATCCGCTTGGGGAACAGGCTTCGAATGATACCGTCGCGTTCTTTCGAACGTTGAGACAAAACTCGTTTGGCGCGATCGTTATCGCGATAGTTGCGGACGCGTAATAAGCAGTTCTTCATCCGCGACAACAACATCGTCGGTCGCGGCGGTTTGGTGAGATAATCGTCCGCCCCGGCGCCGATGCACTTGGCGATGACGTCCCAATCTTCCAGCCCTGAAATCATCACGACCGGAACATGCTCCATCCAGGCCATGGATTTGATACGACCGAGTATTTCGCAGCCGTTCTCGTTCCCCAACCGAATGTCCAGCAGCACCACGTCGATCGCGTCGCGGTTCTCGGGTTTTTCGATAAATTTTAATGCCGCCGTGCCGTTGTCCAACGCGGTGACGACGTGTTTGACGTCTTGCAGGATCGCTGTGATCGCATCCAGCGTGTCTTGATTGTCGTCGACGACCAAAATGCGGCCGGGCGGGATGTCGACGGTCGCAAGACCTTGGCGAGATCTTCGCTCGACGTCGTATCTTGCGTCACGGTGAATTGAGGATGAATTTCGCAGGCCAAAGGATCGGCGATCGCTTCCGGGCGTACCGCTTTGACTCGTCGTAGATAAAGTTCGATGAGATCCTTGATTTGCTTGAGTTCGGAAAGCATCGTTCCGAATTTTTCCGCCTGTTCGTCCCGTAGCAACAACGCTGAATTACCGACCATCATCGTCGAGGCATTCGCCAAGTCATGACGAATCGTGTGAAACTCCGCCGCAAGATCGATCTCCGCGCCGACGAGTTTCTCGGCGTCGCACAAGCGCAGGATCGTTTCGAGCGAAGCGTCGCTGGCCTTGACGACGCCGTTTAAACGTTTGAAAAACGTCGCCTCGCGTTCAGCCGATCCGGCGGCGAGTTCCGACGCCAAGTCGCGGATCGCGCGGAGCGGCGAGCTTAAATCCTCGCGGATACGAATTACGTAGCCGCGCGTTAGACCGGCATGTGACGCGCTCCGGCGTGGGATAGGCCCGGCCGTCGAGCCGGCGTCGGGTGCGAGCGGAGTTTGCGACATCGAAGAATCCCTTCCGAAACCGGGCGTCACGACGCGCCGAGAAATTTTTGAATCGTTTCCAACAAGACGAACGGATCGTACGGTTTGGCCAAAAAGGTATCCGAGGCCATCCGCAGCGGATCGCCCCCCGCGCCGTCCTTACCGGAAAGACCGATGATCGGGATTCCGGTAGTGGCAGGATCGGCCTTAATCCGTTGAGCGATTTCCCAGCCTTGCAGCGGGTAACCGACCAGAATGCTGTCCATCAGAATCAGGTCGGGCCATTTTTGACCAACGAGTTCGAAGACGCGTTCGTGGACCGCCGTCGATTCGCAGACGAAGCCCTCGTCTTGGAGGAATTCTCTAACGAATTCGGCGGCGTTCGGGTCGTCTTCGACGATGAGGATATTAGCCAACCGACACCTCTTTCGTGCGATCCGAGCGCGTCTCGAGAATGGATTTCACGCGTTGCAACATTTCCTGTAAGAGTTCGTCGGTCGACAATCTTCCCTTCATAATGACGCCGGCGACCCGCGCGTTCAATCGTAAACGATCTTCGTCCGTCAAGTCTTTGGCCGTCATCACGACCACCGGAATTTTCGCGCCGTCGGGGCGAGCGCGCAACTCTTCGAGAAACTCGAATCCATCCATATTCGGCATCAACAGATCCAGCAAAATCACCGACGGGTTCGCCGCCTCGACCTGTGCCAAGCCGCTGACGCCGTCCGAGGCTTCGACCACGATCCAACCGTTGCCGGCGAGCGTCTCGCGACACATCTCGCGCGTGCCTGGCTGATCGTCGATGACCAGCACGCGCGGGGCCGCCTCGCCGCCGGTGTAATCCTGCAGCATTCGCGTCAAACGCGGCCAATCGATCGGCTTTGTGAAATAGTCGGAGACGCCCAGCGAGACGCCCCGCTTTCGATCGTCGGCTACGGTGACCATCACGACCGGGATGCGTTGGGTTTGTGGATCCGATTTGAGTAGCGTCAACACGGTCCAGCCATCCATGTTCGGCATCATCGCATCGAGAGTGATGACGTCGGGCTTTTGGGTTCGTGCCATTTCGAGTCCGGTTTGGCCGTCGTGCGCGGTGCTGATGACCATGCCGTGGTTCTCTAAAAACTCGCGCATCAAATCGCAGACGTTCGGATCGTCGTCGATGACCAACACCCGACGCGATTTCTTATCTCCGTTCGCGTGCGGACGTAAAACGTTGGTCAAGGTCGAAACGTGGTGCTCTTCCGCGGCCGATTCCGGATTTTTCTCCAAACGGAGTTCGATCGGCAGCACCACGCTGAACGTCGATCCGACGCCTTGTTCGCTGGAAGCGGAAATATCTCCGCCCAGGATGCGGCAGAGATCTTTACACAAAGCCAGTCCCAAGCCGGTCCCGTCCGGATTTTGTTCCTTGGTCGAGATCATCGGGAACGGTTTGAATAATCGGTCCGCCTGCTCGGGCGACATACCGACTCCGGTGTCTCGCACGTCGATGCGTACGAAATTGCCGGCGTTCTGATCCAAACGTTGGGCAGCGATGGTGATGGTCCCTTGCTTGGTGAACTTGCAAGCGTTACCGACCAAGTTGGTTAATATTTGCGTTATTCGTTCTTGGTCGGAGACGATCTTGCCCAAAGCGTCGACCCCTTCGAGAACGATACGGCTTTCGTTCTTCGTCGCGCGTTCTTCGAGTTGTTCGGCAATCCCGCGTATGAGTTCGCTAAGATCGAATTCGACGGGCGTCAAATCGACTTTGCCCATCACCAATTTTTGATAATTCTTGCACTCGTTGCTGAGTTGCTGGATGCGTTCGCTGGATCGCCGAATCTTGTTCGAGCGATCGACCACCATGGGATCGTCGGCCATCTTTCGCGCTAAGGCCGTGGCATGGCCCATGATGGGGACCAGCAGGTTATTCGTTTCGTGAGTCAAAGCGAGAAGAAATGTATCTTTCAGGCGTTGTTCGCTTTCCAGTTTTTGATACGTTTCTTCGATTTTGCGTTTACTTTCGCGGATTGTTTGCGTCTTGCGCTCGACTTCGCGTTCCAGTTCGCGCCGCCGTTGGCGACGTTCTTCTTCGTATTTCTTGCGTTCGCTGATGTCGCGGACGATCGCCGTGTAGAAACGATTCCCGCCGTGCGGAAACTCGCTGAGGATGTACTCCATCGGGAACGTCGTGCCGTCCGCTCGCATGCCGACCGATTCGGTCGGTTCGTACAATTTTTGCATGATCGTGAACGACGCCACTTGCGAGTCGACGCTGCGACAGCGCGTTCTCCATATCTTCTTCTTTGTTCCAATCGTCGTTGGCGAAGAGTTCCGAAAAGTTGCGGCCGATCAATTGCGTATCGGATTTGTACTGGAACAGCTTTTTTCGAGCGGCCACGTTCACGCCGATTATTTTGCCGTCTTCGTCGAACGTGACGATCCCTTCTCCGACCGCATTGACGATCGCCATCGCGTAGGCCTTTTCGTCGCGCAAACGATCTTCTTTGCTGCGCAGCTCGTCGTTCATCGAGTAGAACGCGCGGGCTAAGCGACCGATTTCGTCCGATCGGTCGACCGGCAACTCGGCGTCGTCGCGTATTCCGCGCAACGTTCCGACGTGTTGAATAGCGGTCAACAATCCGCGCAGGGGTTTCGTGATGGTTTTCGATACGCCGATCGCGAACAACACGCAACTGATCAATGCGACGATCAGTAAGAGTTTTAACACCCAGAGGTTTTGCTGGATGTCGGCTTCGATTTCCTGATACGACGCGGCTGCGCCGTACAATAAATAGCGGATTTTTTGTTTTGCGGGCTCGGCCGAAGTCACCGCGGCGTTTTTGTCGAGCGGGATCTTTTCGACATACAAGCCGTACGTTTCCATCTCGGCTTGAGAATAGTCTTTCCAAGACCGCAGATAATTCATCGCCGCTACGCGACTTTTCTTCGACGGCGCGAGGTGGAATTTCTGGAAGACTTCTTCGACCGCGGGGATCCAAGCCGGTTTGGGTTGTCCGGGCGTCATGCGCCCGTTGACCATATACCGTTGGTCGTTGATTTGGCCGAGTCGCGAAGGATCCAACGGAGGCAGGAAACGCAGCGTTTCCTCGTTCTCGCGTAACGCGAACATCTCTCTCCAGAGCATCCGCATGTAATAGAGATTCTTGAGATAATTCGCGGGACGCTGATCGATCTTGCCAGTTCCGTCCGGTCGTTCCGCGTTCAGGCGTTCCTCGACATAGGCGGCATGGCTTTCGGCAGCGGCGAGCCGCTTGGGATCGTCTTGGTAATACTGTTCGATCGACTCCTGATTAATAAAGCCCACGATGAAATATCGGCGGACGTCGACTAAGGATAATCGTGAGCTTTTAAACGCGTTGCCTAGCGTGTTGCTGCGGGCGCTAAGGTCTTCGTAGCGTTCTTCCAGCATCTTTTCGAGATCCAGCGGCGAATAGTTGCCGAGGTCGTCGTGTTCGTAGTTGATGACGCTTTCGATGCCATTGATCTGCCGCAACGTCTCCGACTTCTTGGTGGTCAGATGGTCTTGCTCGGGATGCTCGAAAAACTTCCAAACGGCATCCTGCTTGCCTGCCAGAAACATTAACAAGCGATTCGAACGATCCATCTCGCGTATCAATCGCGACCAATTCAGTTGAATCGCGACAAAGCCGACGCGCGGCGTCGTATTCAAGACGTTTTGTTTTTCATCGAGCTTGGGAATGACCAGAATCGCCCAAATCGTATAACGCCCGGTTTCCGGATTGACCAAGATGTCCGAGAGATAGACGTCCGTGCGATCACGCGCTTGTCGCGCTTCGGCTTCCGGCAGAAGCGTCTTCAATTGGTCGATCGCGGCCGCATCCGCGGAGCGTTTCGTTTCTTCGCTTTCGCCTTGACGATAGATCGTATCGCTGTGAACCATTCCCAGTTCGTGCAGCCCCTGCTCGTCGCGGTTGAAGACGGCGGCGCGAATGTAAACGGATTCGATTTCGACGCCCGGGAGATAGGTGGGGCCTGCGGCGGCGGATTCGTAATTGAAGTAGGGGTCCAAGGCATCCGAAGAGGATTCCACCAACGCCCGTTTCAATCGTTCTTGAACTTCTTCCTTGGTGACGCCTTTGAGATTTCGCTTGACTTCCTCCAGAGCCTTCTCGGTACCGTCTTGCGAGCCATCCGGCTCTCCGGGATTCTTCGGATCAACGACTTCGGGATTCGTGGCAGTCGGCGTTTTATCGCCCTTGAAGCCTAGAAACACCGGCTGACGGATTTTGAATATCCGAGGCCAGCAGCAATACGTCCGACCGGAGCTGTTCGAGTTTCAAGATCAAGTCGTTGCAGCTATCGCTCGATTCGTCGGCTAAATCGTCCATCTCATGCTTGAGGATCGTGTCCGACGCGATTTCGCTGGACAAGATATAGATGACCAACGGAAAGATCGCGGTCAGCAGAAAGAGCGCGGCGGTGATACGACCGGTCAGCCCGGTCAATCGCGACCAAAGACTGCTGTTTTCCGTCATAGCGACGATCCTGGTGCGGTCCGCGCTGGTCCGCGTTCGTCCATGAACGGGGGCGGCGTCTCGGAAACGTGCGCCGGTCCCCGGCACAACGGCGGCGCACAACGATCGAACCGAGCGTCGGATTCTAGATAAGTCGAATCGGCGCTGCCCCGACGATCTCGCGGCTCAAGAGCGAAATGACGAACATGCGCATCTTAGCCCGACTTGCGGGAACACGCAATTCGCTCGCCACACCGAGCACAGGCGATACTATGCCTAAGCCAATTGCGTTCGTGGTTTGGCCGTTTGCGCGAGGGCTGCCAGCTTGGGTTGCGCGGCAGTGTCGTCGCCGAGTCGCCATTCTTCGATCAGCGTGGCGATCAACGCGGTCCAGCCGGTTTGGTGCGATGCCCCCAAGCCGGCCCCTTCGTCGCCATGAAAGTATTCGAAGAACAACACTAAGTCGCGCCAGTGCGGATCATGTTGAAAAATTTCCGTGCCGCCGTAAACCGGGCGGAGACCGCGCTCGTCGCGACTGAAAATTTTGATCATGCGGTTGGCAAGATCGGAAGCCAACTCGCCGAAGCCCAGATTGCGTCCGTCCGAGACGTGGATTTTCAGGTTCGGACCAAAGGCTTTGCCGAGTTTGCGCAGCGATTCGATCATCAAAAAGCTGGTCGGAAACCAAATCGGTCCGCGCCAGTTGGAGTTCCCGCCTTTGAGCTTCGAGATCGCTTCAGCCGGCTCGTAATCCACGCGACGGCCTTCGAACTCGAACGGGTTGGCTTCGTGAAACTTCGAGAGGCTGCGCAAGCCGTAGGGCGAAAGAAATTCGTTCGGATCCCACATCCGCTCGACGATGCGGCCGAGTTGTTCTTGATTGACGATCGTCAGCACATACGTCGTGCCGGTGCCGTTATCGACTTCGTGTACCACGTTCTTGGCGGTTTTCATCCGGTTCTCGAGGAACCAATGGAAGTTCGTCGAGAACTCTTTGAACGGTTCCATCCACTTCGATTCCAGACGTTCGACCGCGAACATCGGGATCAGCCCGACCAGCGAACGGACGCGGAATTTCTGAAAGCGTCCGTCGGGATGCCGTAGCACGTCGTAGAAGAAGCCGTCTTTCTCGTCCCACAATTGATAGTCGCGGTTGCCCATGTGCTTCATGGCCGAAGCGACGTACGTGTAGTGCTGGAAGAACTTGATCGCCATCTTTTCGTAGACGCGATTGGTCAACGCTAACTCGAGCGCGATCCGCATAAGGTTCAAACAAAACATCCCCATCCAGCCGGTCGCATCGGATTGTTCGAGCTTCGAGCCGTCGGTGCAACGTTCGCTACGGTCGATCACCGTGATGTTGTCGAGCCCGAGGAAGCCCCCTTCGAAGACGTTGTTTCCTTCTTGATCGACCTTGTTGATCCACCACGCGAAGTTGATCAACAATTTATGGAAGCAGCTTTCCAGGAACTCGTAATCCTTCTTTCCTGTGCGGTGATACGACATGTTGTAAACACGCCAGACCGCCCAAGCGTGAACCGGCGGGTTGAGATCCCCGAAGTCCCACTCATACGCGGGCAATTGACCGTTGGGGTGTTGGAACTGCTCGAACAGCAACATCCAGAGCTGATCCTGAGCGAACTTCGGGTCGACCTGCGCCAACGTGACCGTGTGGAACGCCAAATCCCAAGCCGCGAACCAGGGGTATTCCCACTTGTCGGGCATCGATATGACGCGCATCGAATTCAAGTGCAACCAATGTTTGTTGCGGCCTTTTAAACGTTCGGCGGGCGGCGGCGACTTGGGATCGTCGCCGTGCAGCCACTTTTCGACGTCCATCAAATAGATCTGCTTGGTCCACAACGCGCCGGCGAATGCTTGACGCTGCACCAGACGTTCGTCCGCCGACGCTTCGGGCGGATGAACGGCGGCGTAGAAGTCGTCGGCTTCGCGTCGACGCGTTTCCAAAATTCCGTCGAATTCGCCTAGCGGATCGGCGAGCGCGTCGTCGTCCGACAACCGGACTCGCACGACCACGGCTTCGCCCGGCGCGACGGCCGGAAAGCGATAGTGCAGGGCGGCCTTCGTACCGAACGGTTCGGGGCGCAGGCATTCCTCGCCGTCCACCAAATGGCGATGAAAGGCGTCTTTGACGTAAGGGCTTTTCGACGAATTGCCCGGACCATACACCCGAGCCGCGTTCGTTTCGTTGTCGGTGAAGAGGATCGCTTCAGGGGTGGCCGCATACAGAGTGCGTCGTCCCAAGGCATACGAGAACGGTAGTCCGCGCTGGCCGCCGCTGGGGGTATCGTCGGCATGCAGCGTGACGAAATCGCGGCCGTCGGCGCCGCGCTCGATGCGCGGTTGCGGTTGGGCTTTACCGCTCCAACTCCAGGTGTTGCGAAACCACAGATGCGGCAGGATATGCAACGGCGCCGTGTCCGGGCCGCGATTGATGGCGGTGATTTTCAGCAGCAAATCGTCTTCGTCGACCTTGGCGTACTCGATTTCAATATCGAAGTAGCGGTTCTCCTCGAAATATCCGGTATCCAGCAATTCGTATTCGAAGCCTTGGCCGTCGCGGCGACGATTCTCGTTCACGAGGTCCGCGTATGGATATTCGCGTTGCCCGTATTTATAGAGCAACTTCATGTACGAGTGCGTCGGCGTGTTGTCGACGTGAAAGTAATATTCCTTCACGTCTTCGCCGTGGTTGCCTTCTTGCGGCGTCAGTCCGAACAGACGTTCCTTGAGAATCGGATCGCGTTCGTTCCAAAATGCCGGAGCGATGTTCAATAGTTGATATCGATCGCTGACTCCGGCGATGGCGTCTTCGCCCCAGCGATAGGCCTTGCTGCGCACCATGTCGTGAGGCAAGAAACTCCAGGCGTCGCCGTTGTGACTGTAATCTTCGCGTACGGTCCCCCACGAGCGATCGCTGATATACGGTCCCCAACGTCGCCAACCGAAGGCGTCGGAATCGATCGTGCGGAGTCGCAGATGCTCGGCCGTTTGAGGAAGTTTGCTTTCCGCGGTCGATTGTCCGTTGGAAGTCGTCATAAGTTTCTGCGCCCAGGAACGAGTCTCGGATCGCGCTGTCGTGCGCGATCGCGTGGTGGTCGACGTCTCGAATGCGAACGTCCTGTGATCCCGATCGTCGCGACGTCGAGTGGCCGACGAGCGCGCGTTTCGCCTTCATCGTAAAGGCTGGGCAATCATAGAACATGAATAATCGATAGATCTTGCGCGGTCTATGAAAATCGCTCGACAGGGCGTGAATTCTCGCGGTTTCGGCTTGAATTCGTTTGACAGCGGGTAGCGCGGATTTTAACATTTCGTCTGATTCGCGGGTTTTACGCGGTTTTTCGGCCTCAAGTCATGAAATCGGGGCGATTTCGTGTTGGTCACCGGTCCACATTTCGAACAGCACCGCGGCTGGGTCGCGTTCTTAGTCGTCGCCACGATCGCGGTCGGCGCGTGGTACGCGATCTCCAGTCAAGCAGAAGGGAAATGGGTCGGTGGTTCTTCCGCGCCAGGCTTGGTTTACGGCACCGTCGGCGGATTGATCATCCTCTTCGAGTTCGCGATTTGGCCGCGGAAGAAAGTGCGCGCCTGGCGCATCGGTCGCGCGCAAACGTGGATGCGCACATATCTGGCTCGGTCTGTTGACCGTTCCGTTAATCGTCCTGCATTCCGGCTTTCGTTTCGACGGTTGGCTGGCGCTGATACTGATGGTGTTGTTCGCCGTGGTCATTCTCAGCGGCGTCTGGGGATTGGTCCTGCAACAATACATCCCGCGGACGATGTACGAGCAAGTTCCGTCGGAAACGATTCACTCCCAAGTCGAACGCGTCTCCTCGCAACTCGATCAAGAGGCCAAAGCGATCGTCGCGGCGTCGCTTGGGCGATCGGCCCTCAAAACGGTGAAGGTCGAACCGGCGTATGAAGAGAATTTCGCCGTTAGCGGTTATCGACCGTGGCAGGAGAAGACGCTGGAACGAAACGTCGCGGTTTTGAACCTAGCCGGCGCGGAACCCGGGGCCGCGAGCGCTCTGGATGAACTGTACGCGACCGAGATCGGTCCCTTTCTGCGCGGCGAGAAACGCGGAGAATCGTCGTTCGCCGCCTCGGGGCGCGCCGAGCGAATTTTCGAAGGTCTGCGTCGCAGATTAGGACCGGGCGGAGACGAAGTGGTCGAGGCGCTCGGTGATCTTTGTCGTCAGCGTCGCGAGTTCGAACTCCAAACGAAACTCCACGCTTGGTTGCATTCTTGGTTGTTGGTGCATTTGCCTTTGTCGGCCGCGCTGGTTGTTTTGATGTTCGTGCACGTGCTGTACGCCTTGAAGTACCTGTGATTTCGTTCGTCGGCTCGTGTTGTCATGTCGCGGCGGCGTCCGTCGCGGCAACGGTTGGGTACGGTTGGTTCTCTCGTCTCGTCGGCAATGTCCGCTACGCAAAATCCGCTGCTCCCGCCGCCGGAAGCGAAGCGTCGCACCGCGCGTGCCGCGTGACTATCTTCGTCGCTACAACCGCTGGGACGCTTGGAAGACCCGCGCCGGGTTGGCCGCGATCTTCTTGGCCGGCGCGTTTGCGCTCTATCCGGCTTTGGCCGATAACGGCGAATACGTCATCTCGCACGGACCGTTGATCGCCAAGCATCAACAGTTGGACGCCAAGTGTCAGGCTTGCCACGTTTCGTTCACGCCGATCTCCGGTTCCGCCGGCGGACAGAAATGGCCCGAGTGGGTCTCGACGATGGACTCGAAGTGCCTGGAATGCCACAAGAAAACCGGCCCGCACTCGCCGCAGAACGAAATGTATGACAAGCAACTCGGCGCGCTGGAAGCCAACTGCGCCGTTTGCCATCGCGATCACCTCGGTCGTTCGGCCGATATCAAATTCGTCGCCGATCAACACTGTACCGTTTGTCATGCGAATCTGGCCGATCATATGGACGGCCCGTCGCGCGATCCGGCGAAGCCGTTCGCCGCGAAGATCGAATCGTTCGCCGCCGGACACCCCGACTTTCGCTCGATCAAAGTCGATCCGGGCAAGTTGAAATTCAACCACGCTTTGCACATGACCGCCGGGCTGCCGCAGACGTTGCGGGACGACGTCAAAGGCGAAGCTCGTAAAGAAGTGCCGCGTCAACCGACCGATTTGGTCCGCATGGCCGAGTTAGGCGCGAACGTCGGCAAAGCGGCCCAATACCGCGAACTCTACGGCACCGGCAAATCCGTGCAGAACGAAGGCTGGGTGCAACTCGACTGCTCGTCCTGTCACGAACGGACCCGCGACAATCCCAAGTTCGGCGACGCCGGGTTGGCTTCGGGTGAAACCGGATCCGCGACCGTCGGAAAGAACTATCTTCCGGTGCTGTTCGAACGCCACTGCGTCGCCTGCCACCAGTTGCCGTATCAAGCGGGCTTGTCGGGGACGCCTGGCGCGATGGTCGTGCATAAGTCGACGCCCGACGAACTGTCGCGTTTCGTTCGCAACACCGTCTACACGCAGGCGATGCAGGACTCGCCCGAGTTGGATAAGCAACCCACGGATCCGGAGCGCCGTATCCCGGGGAACGAAGCCCCGCGTATCCTGTCGGAGACGAAGCGTCAGGAAGCGGAGCAGGAAATTCGGAAATCGGCCGAGTATCTCACACGAACCCAATGCGTCGAATGCCACACGGTTTCCGGAGAATTCGCCGAAGATAAAGGCGCGACGCTGTTCCCCGCGATCGCGCCGACCAAAGTTCCGCGAACGTGGTACGCGCACGCGAAGTTCGATCACACTCCCCACGTGACGACCAAGGATTCGAAGGACTGTCGCACGTGTCATGAAGGAGCCTTCGGCGAAGGTGCGAACGCCGCGACCAACAACGAAAAAGTGATGATCCCCGACCGCGACAACTGCGTCCGCTGTCACGCGCCGAACAGCGTGAATTCCGCGGACAAGTCGATCACGCACGCCCGTTCGGATTGCGTGGAGTGTCACGGCTATCATCAATCCCAACATCCTTGGCCGGAGAAACGCCCCGCCGTCGCGCGGAGCGCGGCATCGACGCCGTTGGAACGCTATTACGAACAGTCGCAGGCGATCGTGCGTGCCGCCCGAACCGAAGCGAATCCCCCGGATCGGAACCCATGATCGTCCAAGAATTACGTCGCATCCAGGCGGAGCAGGGCTGGTTGCCGCACGAAGCGCTCGAAGCGTCCGCCGAAAGCATCGGCGAGCCGCTGTATCGTTTGCATGAAGTGGCCAGCTTTTTCCCGCACTTCAAGCTGCGCCGCCGCCGAAGACCGAAGTGATGGTCTGCCGCGACATGGCCTGCCACTTACGCGGATCGGACGCCTGCAAACGCGCGCTCGAACGTCGCGCGGCCGAGTTGAACGCCGCGACGAAATCCCCCACCGAGCAGATCGCCGTCCACGGCGTCTCGTGTCTCGGCCGCTGCGACGAACCGGTCGCCGTGTTGATCGACGACCACACGTTCGCCGGCATGGCGGCCGAACAGTACGTCGATCTGATGACGCAAGCCCACGCGGGGAAACACGTGCATCCCCCCGCGCCGGATCGCACGCCGCTGCCGTGGAAGGTCGACCCGTACGGCGGGAAGGCCGAGTACGGCGCGGTCAAGAAATTCTTGAACGAGTGGAAAACGTTCCTCGCCGAACATACCGAGTATCGCGGCAAGACTCCGCCGGAACTTCTGGGCGAACTCTACAAGCTGGAGCGTAACCTCAAGCCCGACGAAGAACCATCGGCCGCGATCAAGGCGCTACGCCAAAACCCCGCCGCGCGGATTCTCGCCGAGCTGAAAATCGCCGATCTCCGCGGAATGGGCGGGGCCGGCTTTCCGGCCGGCGAGAAATGGAAATCAGTCAGCCAAGCCAAACTGAGCGAGATCGATCCTGAAATCTTGGCCAAGTGCCGCCGCGAGAATTTGCCGGTTCCAGTGGCCAAGAAATACGTCGTCTGTAACGGCGACGAAAGCGAACCGGGGACGTTCAAAGACCGCGAACTGCTGCTCCGTTTTCCGCATTTGGTGCTCGAAGGCGTGATCCTCGGCGGCTTGACGACCGGCGCGGCCGAAGGCTACGTCTATATTCGTCACGAATACCACGACCAGATCGAAGCGGTCGACGCCGCCGTGCGCGACGCCTGGGCGCGGCGGGATCTGCGGCGACAACATCCAAGGGAGCGGCCTGTCGTTCGACTTGAAACCGGTTTACGTCAGCCCGGGCGGATACATCTGCGGCGAGCAGAACGCGCTCTTGGCCGCGATGGAAGATCGCCGCGCCGAACCGCGCAACAAGCCGCCCAGCATTTCCGAAGAAGGCTATCGCGGCCAACCGACGCTGTTGAACAACGTCGAGACTTTGTCGTGGACACCCTCGATCTACGTCAACGGCGGCAAGTGGTACGCCGAACAAGGCGTCCGCGGCGCGAAAGGCATGCGGTTCGTCTCGATCAGCGGCGACGTCGTCAAACCGGGAGTCTATGAAGTGCCGTTCGGTCAATCGGTGCGCGAATTGGTGATGGAATGCGCCGGAGGCATGCGGCCGGGGCGTACGCTCAAGGCGATCGCCACCAGCGGGCCTTCCAGCGGGTTCTTGCCGGACAAAATCGAACCCAAAAAAATCTCGCCGCGCTACGCCGACGAACTGGTCAAACGAGGCGTGATGAAATCGGCCGACGACGTGCTCGATATCCTCGACATGCCGTTGGATCTGGAGACGTTCAAGCTCGGTCGCGGCCTGATGCTCGGCGCCGCGTTCGTCGCGTACGACGACCGGGCCGATATGTTGGATCAGGCGTTGAACTCGGTCGAATTTTACCGCAACGAATCGTGCGGCAAATGCGTGCCGTGTCGCGTCGGGTCCGAGAAGATGGCCTACATGTTGCGTCAAACGTTCGACCGCGGGGTCGCGCTGGACGACGATCTGGTGAAGGAACTCGGCTTGGTCATGATCGACGCCTCGATCTGCGGCCTAGGCCAAGTCGTACCGAATTCGATTCTGACCGTGCTGAAGTATTTTCCGGACGATATTCGTCGTCACATCATTGTTCCGGGAGCGACCGATGCCGGCTGAAGATTTAGAGTTTTTCGAAGTCATCGGCGATCTGCTCGTCGAGCATGGGCGCGCACCGGGGCCGAATTGCAGTCCAAAGGTCCCGTCAAGTTGAAAATCGACGGGCACGAAGTCTCGATCAGTCCTTTGAAGCCGAAATATAGTCCCGATGATAAGGATTTGTTCTCGCAACGAACGACGATCTACGACGCCGCGCAGAAGCTGTATGTGGAAGTCTTGAAAGAAGAGGAAGTTCCCGTGCCGATTCTGTGTCATCAACAGCACATGAAACCGGTCGGCGTTTGTCGCGCCTGTTTGGTGGAACTGACGGCTACGGACAGGAACGGCAACAAACGTACGTCGCTCGTGCCGGCCTGTTACCTACCGGTCGCCGGCGGGATGGAAATCTCGACGTTGAAGAGCAGCGAACGCATCGCGCGGATCGTGCGCACGGTCGTGGAATTGTTGCAAAGCGATTACCAACGTCCCTCGCTGGCCGATGGGCGTACGATGCCCGAAAACGAACTGGATCGCATCGGGCGAATGATCCAAGCCCGCGAAAATCACTACCCGCGCACGTCGCCCGATCGGGGCGAAGACGATTCGTCGCCGATTATTCAGGTCGATCACAACGCGTGCATCTTGTGCGACCGTTGCGTGCGGGCCTGTACCGAAATCCGCAGCAATTTCGTCATCGGCCGGATGGGCAAAGGGTATCAAACGCGGATCGCCTTCGACGACGACCAACCGATGGGTGAATCGTCGTGCGTCGCTTTGCGGCGAATGTATGATCTCGTGTCCGACGGGCGCGTTGACCAATCGGCAGGTCATCAACATCGTGATGGATCGCACGCCGGAACGCGAAATCGAGATCGAACTGGCCGCCGACGACCCGGGCGTGTTGGCCGAAACCGCGGCGGAGAAACCCCAATGAGCGGCTTGAAAACGTCACCCGCCAAAGGCCCGACGGTCAAACGCAAAATTCGCCCCGGCCCGGTGCCGGCCGCCGAACTGTGCGCCTGCCATCCCGATTTGTTCGGCGATATGTCCGAACGGTTTCTGGATTGGAACTTCGGCGCGGTGGTACGCCGCCATTATCGCGACGGCGAAATCATCTGTCGCCAGGGCGAGTACGGCTCGACCGCGTTCATCATCGAATACGGCAAGGTCGAAGTCCGCATCAAAACTTCCGGCTCGGCAGATGATGCCGGCGGAGGAATCTTTTCGAAAATCTTCGGCTTCTTAAGCCCCGGTGGTAAATCCGACACTGCGTCGTCGCGCCAGGTGATCAACCTCTCCGACGCTCCCGTTACGCTGCGGTACGGCGATCCGGTCACCACGATGGACCGTCTCGACCGCATCTTCGGCGAGATGGCCTGCATGAACAACTACCCGCGGTCGGCGACGATCCGCGGCGGGGCGACGTCGTGGTGCTCGAAATCCTGCGCAACGTCGTCTACATGATGCAGCGGACGCGTCGATCGCGCGAAACGCTGCGAGATTCTGTATCGCGCGCGTGTGTTGGACAACCACTTGCGGCAAGTCCCCTTGTTCCAGTCGTTGTTCGCGAAAAACCCCGCCCGGTCCGAGGAGTTTATCGACGGGCTGCGCGATAAGGTCGACTTGCTGCGTTCGCACCCCAAAAAAACCATCTTTCGCAAAGGCGACCCGGCCGACGCGTTCTATATGGTTCGCACCGGCTTCGGTGAAGGTCGCCAACGGCGATATGGTGCTCAACTATATCGGTCCCGGTGGCTATTTCGGCGAAATCGGTCTGCTCTCCGGCTTCGACGAACTCAAAGGTTTGACGCCCGAGGGGAAGCGGACCGCCACGTGTTCGGCGTTGGATCACGTCGATTTGGTGCGCATTCGCCGCGACGACTTTTTAGATCTTGGAAGACTTTCCGGATCTCAAGACCGAACTGCTGAAGACGGCGGCCGAACGGCTGCGTTCCAACGAAGCTCAGGCCGGCGGCTACCTCTCGCCGGGGTTCGGACCGTTCCTCGATCAAGGGTTGTACAACGCGCAGAGTCTGTTGGTTCTCGATTTGGAAAAATGTACGCGTTGCGACGAATGCGCCAAGGCGTGTGCCGAGCGCGCACCCCGACCGCGTGTCGCGTCTGACGCGCGAAGGGCTGCGGTTCGACAAATTTTTGGTCGCCTCGGCCTGTCGTTCGTGTTACGACCCTTTCTGTATGGTGGGTTGTCCGGTCGGATCGATCCATCGCGAGGTCGGAAAAGAGGTCGTCATCAAGGATTGGTGCATTGGTTGCGGCAAATGTGCCGAAAACTGTCCTTATGGAAACATCAACCTGCACCCGATTCGGGACGACGAGGGCGAACAGAAGCTGAAGGCGTTTACGTGCGATTTGTGCACGAAAATCAACGCCAAAGACCCCTTGGACAAACCGAGTTGCGTGTATGCATGTCCCCATGACGCCGCGCATCGTATGACCGGACCGCAACTGTGGCAGATCGCCAACCCGTTGCGAGCCGAATAATCGTCACACGTTGAATGGGATCCCGCGGAGTCCCCGTCCGTACGCTAGAGTTTGCGCCGCAGACGCGTCGCGACCTTCGCGCGCGTGGTCGGTTCACGTCGAGTGCGTGCTCGACGGTAACACTCCGGGGATTTTCGGTATGACGCGTCGTTCCATCTTCGTTTTCGTATCCGCCGCGCCGGTTTGCGCTCGTCTTGGCCTTGGCCGTCGGTCGCGAATTCTCGTTCGCGCAAACCGCGCCGGCCGAATTCGTGGCGCCTGCGCCGATCCCCGTTTCCGAATCGCCGGCCGAGGTTGTTAATTTCGCGGAAGCAGACCGTCTGACGCCGGTCGCGATCAACGCCGCGCCGAACGCCGCCGATCCGCACGCCGGTCCGAAATTCATGGGCGTCAGTTCTTGCGCCTCGGCCGCCTGCCACGGCGGACCGGCGTCCGCGAACGTGACGCCGACTTGGAAAAACGCCTACACGGTCGTCTATCAAACCAAGAACGATCCGCATCGTAACGCCTACCGCGTGCTGACCGATGACCGCTCGAAACGCATTCTCTGGTTGCTCGACGGCGCGGTGAAAAGCCCGTCGGCCCAGCCCGACAAGCCGTGGAGCGAAAGCAAGCCGCAGCAAGACGCCCGCTGCCTGACCTGCCACTCGTCGATGACCGACGCCGAGACGCCGCCGCCGGACTTCGCGTTGTCCGACGGCGTATCGTGCGAAGCGTGTCACGGTCCGTCGGAGAAATGGAAGGGTCCGCACACGTTAGTCTCGTGGAAGGCCGACGCCAAGCGGTATCGCACGCTGTCGGTCGATCCGTCCAAAACGGTCGGCGACGCGCACAAGATGTGGAACACCAAAGACCTCAGCAGCCGCGCCGCGATTTGCATGCGGTGTCACGTCGGTGGTCCGGATCGCGACGTCAACCACGATTTGATCGCCGCGGGCCACCCGCGGTTGAACTTCGAGTTCTCGACGTTCCAAGCGATGATGCCCAAGCACTGGGACGACTCGAAAGATCGCCAAGCGATGGCCCGCGCGACGGGCTCGGAAAAGATTCCCGATCGGCCGCTCGACATCGAAGCCCGCCTCTGGAGCATCGGACAGGGGGCCGAAGCGGTCGTCGCATTGCGACTGCTGCGTCAACGGATCGACCTGCTCGACAGCCAGGGCGAAAACCCGCATCTGCGCGAAGACCTGACCTCGAAGATGATGCTGGGTCGCGCGACCGCCACGTGGCCTGAGTTCACCGAATACGATTGCTTCGCTTGTCATCACGATCTCAGCGAATCGAGCTGGCGTCGCCTCGACGTGCAGGGCGTGCCGGCCGGGCATCCGCGTCGCCCGGGCACGTTGCCCTGGGGCAACTGGCACTTCTCGCGTATCCAAAACGATTTCCTCTGGAAAGACGAGCAAGGGAAAGAGACCAAGGTCGGCCTGGCGCTCGAAGACGTTCGCAAGAAAATGCAAAAACTGTACGTCGCGCCGAAGGACGCCCGCTCGGCGGTCGAGACTGCGTTGACCGCGCTCGAAGGGGAACTCGCCGCGCTCGAACTCGAAACATATCAAGACGCCGACGTTCGATCGGGCCTGTACGGCCTGGGCGTCTCGGTCTCGCCGGCGATCGAAAGCTGGGACGAGGCGGTGCAGCGGTACTTGGCGTACGTCGCGTTGACCAACACGTTGGCGCGGCTCGATCCGCGCTGGCAGCCGAACTTCTTCGCCGAACAAGGACCTCCTCCTCCGGTCAAGGCGAAGTTGTTCGAGTTGCAACGGAAGCTCGGCTTCAAGGTCGGCGTCAACAGCCCGAATCTTCCGACCAGCGCCGATTGGGACGAATTGAAAAAGCTGTTTCGCGATCTGGAAGCCGAACTGATCCGCAACGGCGGCGCCGTCGCCAAAAAGTAAGCGAATGAGACGAGACGCGGGGCGACGTGGAAGCTGACGTTCGATCGACACGGTCCCGGAGCGCGCGGATGAGTTTTTTTAAGAAGGGCATCGTCTTGGCGGGCGGGTCCGGGTCGCGGTTGCATCCGGTGACGCGCGCGGTCAGCAAGCAATTGCTGCCGGTCTACGACAAGCCGATGTTGTACTACCCGCTCTCGGCGCTGATGTTGGCCGGAATCCGCGAGATTCTGATCATCACCACGCCCGAGGACGCCCCCGGCTTTCAACGCCTGATGGGCGATGGTTCCGCGCTGGGCCTGGATATTCGTTACGCCGCGCAACCGAAGCCCGAGGGCCTGGCCCAGGCGTTCATCATCGGTCGCGACTTCGTCGGCGCCGACAACGTGGCGCTCGTCTTGGGCGACAACATCTTCTACGGCCAGGGCTTTCAGAACCTGCTGAAGAAGGCCGCCGCGCACGAATCCGGCGCGACGATCTTCGCCTATCCGGTGAAGGATCCCGAACGGTACGGCGTGGTCGAACTCGACGCCGCCGGTCGCGTCGCGTCGTTGGTCGAGAAACCCAAAGATCCGAAATCGCACTTGGCCGTCACCGGGCTGTATTTCTACGACAACCAAGTGGTCGACATCGCCGCGAACTTGCAGCCGTCGCCGCGCGGCGAACTCGAAATCACCGACGTCAATCGCGAGTACATCGCCCGCGGGCAATGCCACGTCGAGCAATTCTCGCGCGGCTTCGCCTGGCTCGACACCGGTACGCACGAGTCGCTGATCCAAGCGTCGAACTTCGTGCAAACGATCGAGGCGCGACAAGGCCTGAAGATCGCCTGTCTGGAAGAAGTGGCCTATCACCAAAAATTCATCGACGCCGCGCAACTCGAAAAACTCGGTCGCTCCATGAAAAACGAATATGGGCAGTATTTGCTGCAACTGCTGTAAGCGGGCCGTTCCTCGGAATGGGCCGCTGATTATCATGATAAGTCGGATTTTCATTGCTCTGAAAAGCGACTGAGCCGACTCCTCGGGGACATCGCCCGCTCGGATCAATGCGGATCAATTCGATCAGTCATATCGGCGGCCCATTCCGAATTCGCTAGACGTTATGCCCATCGACTGGACCACACTGACCGCCGCGAGTAGCCCGTTACGACCGCAGGGGGAGGCGAAAACCTCCGTCGCGCTGGCCGAGATCGGCGTCGTGTCCGATCCCGCGAGCGCAAACTCGTTACGGGCGAGCGTCTTCGCCGTCGGCGGCGTGTCGTTCGCCGCGCTCGGCGACACCGGCGTGACCGTGATCGAACCGCGCGTCTTCGGGGACCATCGCGGTTTTTTTCTGGAAAGCTACCACGCCGAAAAATACGCCGCGGCCGGCATCGCGCCGCCGTTCGTGCAGGACAATCACTCGCGCTCGACCGCCAACGTGCTGCGCGGCCTGCATTACCAAATCCGCCGGGCGCAGGGCAAGCTGGTCCGCGCGGTGCGCGGCGCGATCTACGACGTGGCCGTCGATCTGCGAAAATCGTCTCCCACGTTCGGCCGCTGGTTCGGCGTCGTCCTCGACGACCGCGCGTATCGCATGCTGTACGTACCGCCCGGGTTCGGTCACGGGTTCTGCACGCGGACGGACGACACCGAAGTGATCTACAAATGCACCGACCTCTACGCGCCGGCCGAAGAGCGCACGGTCCTGTGGAACGACCCGACGCTGAACGTGTCGTGGCCGGTCGTCGATCCGATCCTGGCCGAAAAGGATCGCGCCGGAAAATCGCTGGGCGACGCGGAACTTTACGAATAAGCGAAGGCTTCCGTAGCGGCCGACTCGCTCCGCGCGTCGAATTCGTTGCATGCCGATGCATAGGTTATTCGCTATCGCATCGAACTCGCTCTCCGCATGCGGGGCATTCGTCCGTCGCCTGTCGTGCGAAAAGTTCGGTGCGGCATGCGGGGCAACGCGGCGCGTCGAGCGGCCGCATGAAGCCTTCGACGAGTCGCGTCAACGCGAGCATGACCACGACGAACGCCGCGCCGATCCACAAGGCGATCGGCTCGAAGGGATCGCCCTCAAAGTGCGGTCGATATGCGCCGTCGAAGTCTCGAAAACCGAGCCGTGCCGACATAATCCCGACGATGTACGCCGAAAAGGCCGCGACGGCGATCGCGACGTAACGATACGGGCCGCCTTGAAGCCTGCGACAAGCTTGCTCGAACGCGATATCCGAACTCAAGCGTCGTTCGCGCGTCAGGCGTAACAAGCTCATCGAGAGCAGCGCGACGGCCGGCAAATACAACTCGGCTTTCACGAAGACCGCTTGCGTCGGCGTGAACGTTCGCTGGATCCAACCTTCGACCCAATACCCGGTCAGCACGGGGTAGATCGACAAGTAGGCGAGCAGCGGAAAGAACGAACGAAAGTTCGTGCGAGATGACGCGTCGCCTTGCGACGCGCTGTGCGCGATGTCGGCGTCCTCGAGGCTTTCATCCTGCGTGATCGGTTCGGTGCGCATGCTTCGTCCCGCGATCGAGTGGCTCGGCAATTCACTCGCGAACGCCCGGCGTGATTGATATTATAAGGCAAGAGCCGGGAAGACGTGTTCTTGCATCGTATTTCGTGGGAGTCGCCGTCGTGCCGGAACCTGCCGAACATCTTCGCCAACGCGGGCAAGTCGAAACGTTGCTGCGGACAATCCCCGGCTTCGCGGGCTATTGGGCCGTCGAAGACCGTCGCGCGAGCGACGCGCTCGTACGCGAGTCGCTGGTCAAACGGTTGCAAGCGGCCAAGAGCGGCATCGACGATCTGACGCGCGGCCTGGCCGACGCCGGCCGGCTCGACGCGCTGCCGTCGTTCGATCGCGTGCGCGGCCGCGTCGATAAACTGATCGGCAAGATCCGCGGCGCGATGCAAGGTTACAGCGCGTTCTTCGACGTAGTGCAAGTCGACGAACGGCGACTCGACCGCATCTACGATTTCGACATCGGCCTGCAAACGCACGTCGAGGAATTCACCGTCGATCTGGAAAAGCTCGCGTCCGGCACGACCGAGCCCGAGGCGGCCGCCATGCGTTTGCTGAAGTCGTGCGACGACCTGGAGAAGAACTGGAACCACCGCGACGCGATCCTCCGCGGCGAAGACTGAATCGAGAAACTTGAACGGAAGATAACGAAGGAAGCTCGGAAGATGCGAATGAACAGGAGATCGCGAAGGTCACTGAGAAGCGTGACGACGGAATCGCAGTTCTTCCTTACCTTCGTTTCCTTCTGTTCACATTCCCTTCGCTCAAGTCGGCCAACCTCAATCAACGGATCGTCGAAGTCTTTTCGCCCTCATCGGCGAAGACTCATTGCAAAAACTTAAACAGAAGGAAACGAAGGAAGCGAAGAGTTTTTCCTCGGACTCGATCTTCGATTTCTTCGTTTCCTTCTGTTCCGAATCGAGTATTCATGCCCCGGTCCGCCGAGCACATCCCGAACCCCGAACCCCGAACCCTGAAACCTGAACCCTGAACCCGAAAACCTGACCATGGGCCTTCGACTCGAAGTCATTCAATATCACGACGAAGCGAATCAATCGCTGGTGCAGCGCATCCCGGCCGACGGGACGGCCGACATCAAGTACGGTGCGCAGTTGATCGTCGGCTCGGCGCAGGAAGCGATCTTCTTCCGCGACGGCCGGGCGATGGATAGCTTCGGCCCGGGCCGCCACACGTTAACCACGCAAAACGTCCCGTTTCTCACGCGGATCCTGACGATTCCTTGGGAAAAATCGCCGTTTCAGGCCTGCGTCTACTTCATCGGCAAGCAGACGTTCATCGATCAGAAATGGGGCACGCGTCAGCCGATCGCGTTTCGCGATAAGGATTTCGGCGCGGTGCGTTTGCGCTCGTTCGGCAAGTATTCGTTCCGCGTCGTCGACGCCGCGCTGCTGCTCAACACGCTGGTCGGCAGCCAGGGCAAGTACACGACCGACGAGATCGTCTCGTTTCAAAAAGACGTGATCGTCAGCAAGCTGACCGACTTGCTCGGCGCGATGAACCCCAGCTTGCTCGATCTCCCGTCGCGCTACGACGAGATCGCGTCCGGCGTGCGGGCCAAGGTGGCCGAGGACTTCGGCAAGTACGGTTTGGAACTGGTCGATCTCTTCATCAACGCCATCACGCCGCCCGACGAAGTGCAAAAGGCGATCGATGCGCGCGGTTCGATGGGCGTGATCGGCGATTTGAATTCGTACATGCGTTATCAAACGGCCAAGAGCCTGGGCAAGATGTCCGAAAGCGGCCAAGTTCCCGGCTCGCTGGGGATGGGCGTCGGCTTCGGCATGGGGATGGCCATTCCGGGCATGATGGCTGGCGGCGGCAACACCGGCCCGCTCTCGGGCAGTCCGATGCCCACGCCGCAACCATCCGCGTTTCCGCAATCGCCGGGGCAAAGCGGCGGACTCCCTCCGCTGTATCCCGGCGCGGCGGCGGCCGGAAAAAAGGGGGAGCGGCCCGAGTTCGGGCAACTGGCCCGCGAAACCGGCAACCCGGCCGAGATCGTGACGCAAGCGGCCGAAGCGGCCGGCTATGCGTTGCAAAATCACGGCGACGAAATCGTGATGACCGTGCCGATCGGCACGCTCCGCAAACAGCAGGTCACCGCGTTGCTGGATCGCAAAGACGAAGAAGGGCACGCCATCGTGTCGTTCCGCTCGACCTGCGGGCCGGTCACCGAAAAGAACGCGCTGACGCTGCTCCGCTTCAACGGCAAGATGGTCTACGGCGCGTTCGCCGTGGCCAAACTGGGCGAGTCCGAAAGCTTGGTGATTCAAGCCAACCTGCCGGCCGATATGCTCAACCCGCTGGCCGTGACGCAAGTCGTCGGCGCGGTGGCGTGGCAAGCCGATCAGGTGGAAGAAAAACTGAGCGGCTTGGACGTCTATTAATCGGCCGGCGCGCCGAGCGAAACCGGAGGGCCGACGCTTCCTCCCCGAAGTCTCCGAACCGTCCGTTGCTTTAACGAAACACCGCGCTGCCACGCCCTGGCCGACGGAAAAGGCGTGACTGGGGGACGCGCAAGACACGACGTTTTGAGTAGAAAATTCTTGCGAAATAGCCTTGACGCGCGAGTGTACGTGCGTATATAATAACGTCGCGGGGGTTTTCGTCGGAATGCGAAGCGTTCTCCACGAATCTTCCCGAGCGGGGGACGTTAGTCCCCTGAGTTTCTAAGAGTGGACGATCGATCGCAGTCACCCAGGAGACCGACGTCCCTCGTTTTGGGAAAAACCACGCGACACACTTGGTCGCAACTGCGCGTTTCGCTCGCAAAGTGAAGATAGGTAAGCCGCGTCGAGCCGGGCTCGCCGAACATCCGGCAATGGGGTGGACGATCGGCGACCGTTCGATCGCCCCGCATCGCGAGGTGCATGCGTCGCTTCGTCGTGAAAACGAATTTCCGATCGCTCGTAACGTGCGCAACGCTCGTAACGCTCGCGAATTCAAAATGGGGCGTTTTAGCGATGTGGGCGAACCGCAGACGAACGCCGGCGGCTGGATCAAAAAAACACTCGCGTCGCTTGTGATCGTAACGCTCGTAACGCTCGTGCAGTGAAGTTAGGTAGGGACGCTCCCGAGAGGGGCCTTTCGCGAAGTGAAAAAATCATGTCGATCGTTACGCTCATTTCGCTCGTAACGCTCGTACAGTGAAATCGGTGAGACCGGGTGGTTTGGCGAAAGATCGTGTGGCTCGGAGAAATAAGGAAAAACACGCGAATCATTCGGAGTCACCGCGTCCTGTGGTCGCCCGTTGACTCGAATTCCGTATTTTCCGCTCGTCCCCGTCCCGATTACGATAAAACCAGTCGCCGCCATTCGGTTTTCCAGGATTTCCCCGTGTCGTTCGTGCTCCGTTGTCTTTGTGTCACGCTATTGCTCGCCGGGCTTGCCCGTTGCGCGAGTGCGCTCGACGTCGTCGAGTACCAGCGCGGCGGCGAGAAGCGGACGTTGAACGCGCGGCTGCTGGTGAAAGCCGCCGACGGCGGATTGATGCTCGAAGGCGTCGACGGCCGGATTTGGACGATCCAGCCCGAGGAATTGGTCAAACACACGACCGACGCTCGCCCGTTTACGCCGCTGAAGCCGGCCGAAGCGGCCAAGCAATTGCAGGCCGAACTGCCGGCCGGGTTCACCGTCCATGCGACCGTGCATTACGTGATCGTCCACAACACCAGCAAGGCCTACGCCCAATGGGTGGGCGGGTTGTTGGAGCGTTTGTACGCCGGCTTTTCGAACTATTGGACCAAGCTCGGTTTCAAATTGAAGGAGCCCGAATTTCCGCTGATGGTGTTGGTCTTCGACGGCGTGGAAAATTACTCGACGTTTACGAAAAACGAACTGCAAGGCGACGCCCGGCAAGTCGTGGCGTTCTACAGTTTGCAGACCAATCGGATCACGTTGTACGACCTGACCGGTCAACAAGCGCTGCGTCGCCCGGGCGATCAGCGCGGCAACGCGCAACAGATCAACGCGATGTTGTCGCAGCCCGAGGCGTCGCAGATGGTCGCCACGATCGTGCACGAAGCGACGCACCAAATCGCGTACAACCGCGGTCTGCATCGCCGCTTCGCCGATATTCCGTTGTGGGTCGCCGAAGGGTTGGCCGTGTTTTTCGAAACGCCGGACCTTAGCACGCAACGCGCCTGGGCGACGATCGGCGCGACGAACGGCTCGCGCTTGGACCGTTTCCGCGAGTACGTCCCGCAACGGCCGGGCGAGTCGCTGTCGACGCTGGTCGTCGACAACAAACGTTTTGTACAGCCCAAGCAATCGCTCGACGCGTACGCCGAAGCGTGGGCGTTGAACCACTTCCTGTTGAAGATGAAACCGAAGGAATACGTCGGCTATATGCAAAAACTGGCCGACAAACCGCCGTTCGTGTGGGACGAACCGGAGGAACGGATGAAGGAGTTCCGCGACGCCTTCGGCGATCCGAAGGAACTCGACGCGGAATTGCTAAAACACACGCAGCGTTTGAAATAGAAATCCGATTGGAGAAATGGATCACGGATTCGACGGATCGAACGGATGAACACGGATAGAAATACGGTGTAGAGAAAATCGTCGAGGTCAACGCGTGTAAAGTGTCTTGAAGCTGATGAATGCCGACCGTAGATCGTGAATTTGTGGCGAAATTCGAGCGAGAACAAGTCACTTTACGCTTCGATAGTCATCACGTTTCACGCGTTTATGCGCAAATCGTCATCCGCGTTGCGGAAACGATCCAGCACGCAACGCTATGACGGGGCTATCATCAGATCATCGTTTGTTCACGCGACCGCGCGGGGAGCGTGATGAGACATCAACTCGTTTTTTCTAGTCAGGTCGTTATGTCGTTGCGTGTCGGGATCATCGTGGCCGTGGGAATCTGCTGCTCGTTCGCGTTCGCCGACGAGGTCGCCGATCCTTGCGCAACCGACGCCCGTCGAAATGGCCAAGGCGGCCGGCGTCGAACTGCCGAAGTTGCCCTGGCATGTGGCCAATATTTGGTGGGATCTCGAAAAGCCGGTCGACGATTTCACGTCGCTCGAGGTCGACGTCACGATCGATCGCGACATTCCGTCGACCTACAACTTGTACGTTGCGCCGGTCGGCGTGGCCAACATCAACAAGCAACAGTTCTACGGCGGCATCCAAACCAACATCAACGGTTGGGCCGACAAGGAAAGTCGCAAACGCGTCTTTTCCGGCAAGGGGGGCATTTTCTCGCGCTGGTCCAACGACAAGAAAACGCCCATCGGGCTCGATCACGTGAAAACGGCCGGCGACGATTGCTTGGTCGAAAGCGCAGGCTACGAAGGCGAGTTCGCCAGCGTCCGTCGACCGTTCGTCTGGGGCAAAGGGACCTACACGTACACGATCGTCAAAGGTGAAACCGAAACCGACGGCGACAAGAAGAACACGTGGTTTCACTGCCGCATCAAACTGCCCGATGGCAAGACGCACGAGGTCGGCGCGTTACGTTTCGAGGGCGAGACGTTCCAATACTGGAACAAGCATTCGGCGTTCGTCGAAGTGTATTCGACGGCGAAGATTCCGCGTTCGAACATCCCGGCGATCCACGTGACGTTCGGCATGCCGCGGATCAACGGTGCGCCGATCCCGCTGAAGAAAGCGCACGCGTACTACCCGGCGAAGACCGGTCCCGCCGCGCCGGACTGCGCGTGGGTGAAGACCGACGGCGACGCCTGCGTGGTGGAAGTCGGCCCGATCTTCAAACGGGACGAATCGAAACGGCGGCACGATTTGGACTTCAAGAAACCCGAGCCGGCCGCGAAAGCCGAGTGAATACGGATGGCCTCAAAGA
Organism: Pirellulales bacterium; assembly: GCA_049840575.1. Lineage (GTDB taxonomy): Bacteria > Planctomycetota > Planctomycetia > Pirellulales > JALHPA01 > JANRLT01. The sequence goes on along the minus strand of JASGKV010000024.1, from coordinate 164,754 downwards.
GGCTCAAAAAAACAAAAGGATTGGCCACAAGAACAACAAAAGGAACAAAAAGACAACAGGGTGGCCCGGGATCTTGATCCCGGGTCTGCGCAGCGACAAGAAGCGAATCCAGGTAAGCGTTGAATCCGTTTTGATGCACCGCCCCGTAAGCCCAACACGATCACGATGAAAACCACGTTGACCCGAGCCGAGGTGCGCGACGTCGATCGCCGGGCGATCGAGGAGTTCGGCGTGCCCGGCATCGTGTTGATGGAAAACGCCGGCCGCGGCGTCGCCGAGATCCTGTCTGAGGATTGCGGCGCGGGGCCGGTCGTGATCTGCTGCGGCAAAGGAAACAACGGCGGCGATGGGTTCGTGATCGCGCGACATTTGGAACTGCGCGGAATCGCGGTCGAAATCCTGCTGTTTTGCGAAGCCGATGCGTTGACCGGCGATGCGGCGACGAATTATCGCATCGCGTCGGCGGCCGGTTTGCCGATCACGATCTGCGCGGATCGCGCGGACCGCCCGAGTTGGCTGCCGCGGGTCGCGGCGAAACTCGCCGGCGTGAGTTGGGTCGTCGACGCGTTGCTGGGGACCGGCGCCGTGGGCGAACCCCGGCGCCGTACGCTCAGGCGATCGCCGCGATCAACGGGGCAGGCCGACCGGTACTGGCCGTCGACCTGCCGAGCGGACTGGATTGCGACACGGGCGTCCCGGCCGCGCACACCGTGAGAGCGACGCGGACATGCACGTTCGTGGCCGAAAAACGGGGCTTCGAGAACCCAGCGTCGACGAAGTACTTAGGCGAGGTCCGTGTCGTCGACATCGGGGCGCCGCGGAAGTTGATCGACGAAATATCGGCGGCCGCGCGGCGTTGATGCGCCGAATGTTCGACGTTCGATCGAAATCCGACGGGTAGCCGACCGGGGTCGGCTTGTGTAAAGCGTTCTACGGCGCGTCGTAGGAAACGATATTTGGGAGCAACTTCACTTCGAATGTTTCGCCGTCGGCTTGTCCCACGGAGATCATCGCTTCCATGGCATCGATGGTCATCACTTGCGGACGCGAGATGACGGTCCGTTTGCCTTCGGAGTCCGTGCGCGACAGTTCGCAATTGATTTTCACCATCGCCGGCCGCGCATCGAGCTTCGCGATCAGCGACTGAATCCGTTCGTGGACTTCCGGCAGGGCGTACGCGGCGAAAGAGTTGTTTTCCGTATCGACCTCGAAGTTACACGCTACGTCGCCCAGCGTTTTGGTTAACTCGATCGTCGCCTCGGTCACAGCCGCGTTTGAAAGCGCGTAAGTACGAATGACGCTTTCAATCTTGGTCGCCGTTGGTTCGTGGGGTTCGATCCGAGCGTGCTCGAACTTCGGAACGACGTAGCCCGCGCCAAAACAGACGACCGCCAACGCGAGGATTCGCAAAGTTGCCCATGTCATGTCGTGTTCCTTTAGAGAGTTGACCGAAATCCGCGCGAAGGATACGAGCAATCGGAGGTGAGCACGAGAGCAATCCGATCGGTGATCGCGTGAAAGTCGCGGTAGAGTTTTCGTGCCGGCAACCGCGTTTGTCTGCATCACAATCCCATGTTTCGCTCGCGAGAATCCGCGCTCGGAGATACGGCTGCAAAACCGAGAAAGGAGCATAATTGGAACGGATCACACCGCGACTCTAACGATGGTAGCGATGCCGGCACGTCGGATCGCGTCGTTCAAGCCGCAGCGTAACGTCGGTCGAAGAAAACCGACGAGCCCTCACGCTCTCTCCCGCGACGGACGGATTCTGCGGGCCCGGTGAACGAGGAGATCGCGAACGGCATGGCGGCCGCTTCGACGGTCGTCCCGCGGCGAGTTCCGTCCATGTTGAAGCATCACGTGATGTTCGTCGGGTTGTTGGCCTCGGCGCTCGGCGTTCCGTACGCCGCCAGCGAGTGGCGACAGATCCTGGATTGGGTCCAAGTTCCCGCGTCGAGTTCGCCACGCGTGAATTCGGCCGAAGGGATCGAGTTACAACGCTCGTGGGAAAAGACCAACACGTTGGTCAACGATACGTCATGGCGCGACGCGCCGACGAAATCGAGCGTGTTCCGCACGGTCAGCGATTCCGCTGAACGGGCGGCCGGCGAGATCGAACGCGCGCAAGACCGCGTCGAACAAGCCGCGCAACGCGCCATCGACGGTTACGACCAAGCGCAAAAAGCGACCGGTCGCGACGCCGCACCATGGAGCGCGGCGCAACGAAAAGCGAATCGCCCACCGGCACGAACGGCAAAATGGTGAACGTCGGATCGTCGAACAAAGCCGGCGAGGGCGGCGTGCCGGCCGGATTTGGGCCGAACGATCCGGTGCCGGGGCCGAAATCGCAAGAGCTGGCGATCGCGACGTTGGAAGAAGGACTGAATTTGGACATGACTCAGCAATACGTCCTGTATCGCTGGCCGCGCGTCAACACGGGACTGGTCGAGGGCGATCTCCGCGGTTATCGCGTGCCGTTCGTGACCGGCTCGAACGAAATCGATCCGGCCGGCGCGTTGACGTTCTACTTCGATAAATCGCACCGCTGTTCGCGAATCACGTTCTCGGGCACGGTCGGCAATCCGCAACGGCTGGTCATGTATTTGGTGCAACGCTATGGGTTCGCGCCGAAGAACTCGACCGAGCCGGGCGTTCACTTTTATGAAGGCCATCGCGGCAGCAAACCGAATCTGCTGACGATCCGCACCGCGCAGATGGTCCGCTCGAGCGCCGCATTTGCGTTATGAAGTGGAGTTGGAGATGAATCGCCGATAAGCAGATGCGGCTGTGCCCGCCTGATTACGAAGCTCACAGCCGGATTCGCATTGAGGAATTCGGCGAAACCGGCCACGATAGGGGTTTCCGCTTCCCCATCGCGCGTTTGGAAAGAATGACCGGTTCGCAGGAGCTCGAACTCGATCTACTGCAGGCCGAAGATCGGCAGACGGCCGCGCGGCTGTTGAACTGCGAATACCCCGAAGGTATCGACGTCGTGGCCGCGACGCGGAACGGCGCGTTGCTGGGCGTAATCGCCGTCGAGCTGCAAGCCGGTTGGACGGCCAGCGTCGAAGCCCCGCGCGTGATGCCCGACGTCGGCGACGAATCCGACCGGATCGCGAACCAACTTTGGCGAGCTGCCGAAAGTTATGCCCGACGCCGCGGCGTGTCGTGGCTGCAGACGTTGGTCGCCGAGGAAACACCGCCGATCGCGCAGCGACTCGCCGAACTCGGATTCGAGCGGTTAGGCGATTTATCGTATCAAGTCTGTCTAGCACGGCGCTTTCCGGCCGCGACGCCTGCGACGCGGTTGGCGTTTCGGCCAGTCGCCGAATCCTCTCCCGAGGAGTTAAGCCGGACGGTCGCGGTGACCTATCTCGGCAGCCGGGATTTTCCGGAGATGGAAGGTCGCCGGTCGATCGAAGACCTGCTCGACGGCTATCGGGCGGTCGGCGACGCGGCCGAGCGGCACTGGTGGCTGGCCTGGGAGGGGGATGTGCCGGTAGGCTGCGTCCTGCTGGCCGAGCATCGACCGCCGGCGACTGCTTCGCAGAGCGAATCAGCCTTCACGGAACTGATTTATTGGGGAGTCGTCCCGAACCGTCGCGGGCACGGATTCGGCGACGAGTTGCTGGCCTGGAGCCTCGACCAAAGCCGCCTGCTGGGGGCCGATAAACTGATCCTGGCGGTCGACGTCCGCAACCTGCCGGCACGTCGCATTTACGAGCGTTTCGGGCTGCTGGAATGGTGCGAAAAACCGCCTGGGCCAAGCCATTGGCGACGAGGATCTGAGCCGGGCTTGATTCTAACATCGAAACGACTGAAGAAACGAAGCCGGCCAACGCCGGATTTCGCGAAGCGCATTAACTCAATGCAATTAAAGGAGATACGCATCGTACCGCGCAGCGTCTGAACGCGATCCTGACCGAATCCAAACACCTTTTCCACGCCGCGAAAACCGCCGGCGAAAAAATTCATCGCTCCGGTCGAGGTGGGATTCGCATCATTCCTCGGGCAATTCGGACCGATAAGAAAGAACTCGTTTCGATCGCTTCGGGACGTCGGCAATTGGTGCTTTGACGATGCTGCTAGCGTGGTTACAATCGCGTCGTCGGGTGACACACATCGCATCTCGCAACGAGCGTTTTCCCACGCATCTTGCGCCCCTTGCGTTGTCCGCTTTTCTGGCGGCGACGGATTCGTACATCGCTTGATCACCGCCCGCCAAACGGGTGGCCGATCGGGTATTGCGCGCGCGTCTCATCGAAGCAGGAAGTGACCATGGACGATATGGAAATCGTTTCGGCGTTGTTGGCAAACCTCGCCGAACGTGTAGGACGGGAACGCTATGAAATGTGGTTCGGGGGACAGACGCGTTTGACGTTACGCCCGACCGGCTTGCTGGTCGAGACGGCGGGGCGGTTCTATCAAGACTGGCTGCGCAACAACTTCCGCAAAGACTTGGAAGAAGTCGCCGCCATCGTGCTGGGCCGCGCCGTGCCGTTGGAGTTCGCGATCAACGCCGAATTGGTCGCCGCCCTGGAAGCGCAAGCCGCTGCGCCGTCGTCGGCAACTCCGCAAACCTCCGCAACCGCGCAGTCCGCCGCGCTGACGATCGACCGTACCGATGCGCGCCTGCCGCAAGACTCGGGCAAGGTCGCCAAGCAGAGCGATGAAATCCGTATCCTCTCGCTACCGAACGCAGCGTCGGGAAAACCGGTGTCGACCGAACCACTGGGGCTGCAACCACGTGCACGGCGTTGGGCCGCGGCTCGATTCGTTCGTGACCGGGTACTGCAATCGCTTGGCCCATGCTTCGGTCATGCAAGTGGTCGACCACCCGGGCGAGCCCAACCCGTTGCTGATTCACGGCGGCACCGGCACCGGCAAAACGCACTTGCTGGAAGGCCTGATCCACGCCAACCGCACACGGCATCCGTCACGGAATTGCCTGTTTCTCACGGCCGAACAGTTCACCAGCCAGTTTTTGGAAGCGTTGCACGGTCGCGGTTTGCCGATGTTCCGGCGGAAGTATCGCTCGGTCGATTTCTTAGTGGTCGACGACGTGCAATTTTTGGCCGGCAAGCGGGCGACGCTGACGGAATTCGTGCATACGCTCGATACGTTGCTGCGCGATCACAAACAGGTCGTGCTCTCTTCGGATCGTCCGCCGCATGAGTTGCACGAGCTTGGCCAGCACTTAGGGACTGCGCCTCAGCGGCGGCATGTCGGCGCGACTCGATACGCCCGACCACCCGGTCCGCGTCGGCATCATCCGCCAATTGGCGGAAGCCAAGAATCTGGACCTGGGCGACGAAATCGTCGAATTGTTGGCCACGCATTTGAACGAACACGCCCGCGAGTTGGGCGGCGCGATCCAACGTCTGGCGCTCGACCCGCCGGTTGTTGGGACATGCGTTGAATCAAGCCGAAGTCGAAGACGCGCTGGCCGACTTGCTGCATCGCCGCGGCCAGGGCTGGAAGCTGCCGGACATCGAGAAAGCGGTCTGCGACGCCTTGGGCCTGCCGGCCGAATCGCTGCAGACCGAACGCCGCGCCAAATCGGTCAACACGACCCGCATGCTGGCCATGTGGATGGCCCGCAAATACACTCGCGCCGCGTTGTCCGAGATCGGCGGCTACTTCGGCCGCCGCAGCCACAGCACGGTGATCTCGGCCCAGAAGAAGGTCGTGAGCTGGGTCAACGAGCAAAGCAAAGTCGCCTTCGGCGGCAAAACCTGGCCGGTGGAAGAAGCGATCCGGCGAGTGGAAGAACGGTTGCGTGCGATTGGATAATAAGGAGACAGGGGCTGGGAATCGGGAGTCAGGAAGGTTACTTAGAGAGCGGCGGACGCTAGTACACAGGTTCACTTCGGTAAACGAGTCGATTTTATTCAACGCACAAAAACGCCCCCTGGATCGCAAGTGCGATCCAGGGGGCTTCTGCTTGTGCTGAATGAAACGATCTGAGGTATCAGCGTCGTGCGAGGACCGGAGGTCTGACGTGCTCCGCTCGCTATTTGAGCCCCTGCAAGAACTCCACCAAATCGCGTACCTCGAACGGCGTCAGTTCTTTCGAGACGTCGCTCGGCATACTGCTGAGTCCCTTTTGGCGGCTTTCGACTTCGGCCGTTTTTACCGTTAACGTCTTGGCATTGGCGTCGATCAGTGTGATTTCATCCGGTGTTTCCTTTTTGATGATGCCGGTCACGACTTGGCCGCTTTCCAGTTCCAAGACCACGGTCTCGAAGCCCTGGGTGACCGCGCGATTCGGATCGACGATCGCTTCCAGCAGATATTGGCGCGTCTTGTCCTTGCCGATGTGCGAGAGATTCGGTCCGACTTCGCCGCCGGTCTCGCCGATTCTATGACAACGAACGCAACTGACGGCGATCTTCTCGTGGAAGATCGTCTTGCCGCGCTCGGCGTCGCCGCCGACGAAGGATTCGCGCCACGGCTTCAATTTTTCGTCGTCGAATTTCTCGTTCGAGTACGTTTTCCACGACTTGATAAGGTCCGGTCGGGCGTCGCTGTTTTGCTTATCGGTGGTGCGCGTTTTGACAGCCGCCGTCAGATCCAACCGTAACTCGTCGGGCACGGTCTTCTCGGCGAGTTTGCTCATCCAAACGTTCAGCACGCGATCGGCGTCGGTCGATTTCAGCCCTTCGAGCAACTTGAACGCCGCTTGACGCTCGCCCAGCGACTTGCTGCCGTTCAGCACGTCGTCGAGATACTTCGGCGCATCCTGCGGTTTGATCTTCGCGAACAACGTCGCCGCCGCGATCCGCAGCTCGGGAGCTTTGTCGCCCTTGAATTCGTCGATCAGGATCGACAGATTTTTCGGCGCCACCTCACCCAACGCATAGAACGCCGCCGCGCGGCCTTCGACCGGCTTCGCGCCGTTGCGCAGCATGCCCAAGAGCAAGGGTTGAATATCCTTCAAGCCGAGCTTGCCGGCCGCCTTGGCCGCTTTGGTGCGAACCTTATCCGGCCCGGCGAAAATCGGCCCGATGTGGGCGGATAACGCCGTCTTGGCCGGTTCGGCGGATCGCCTTTCGAGCGGTCGCCATTGCCCGGTGACGCGATCGATCGACGACGGCTCGGCCCAATGCAGCAACATGTCGAGTGCTTCGATACGCAGTTTTTCCGGCACGTCGCTGCGCCCCGCGTACACAGCCAGAGCTGCGGCGTTCTCGCCTTGGCCAAGGCGGTAATTGGCATTCAAGATGCGACGAAAGAGGGCGTCGGATTGCTCTTTATTGCCGGGATATGGCTTGGAGATCAACGCGGCGAGTTGTTTGAGCAACGGCGCGACATCGATTTTCCTTGCATCGTAGCCGCCGGCGATGTGACGCAACGGTTGCTCGTCGGTGTAATCCGAGATGCGAATCGCGGCGTTCAACACGACGACGGGATCCGCGTCGGCCAAGGCTTGTGCAACGGGAGCGAGTTCGAATGCCGAACGTGCGCGACGCGTCGTAAGCGACATGCCGGACCATTCCGCCGGGCGACCATCGCTCTTAACGGCGGATGCCCGGTTCGCTGCGAGCAAGGTGCGAAGGATGGGCGACGTTTCGTGCTTAGCGATCAACTCGTCGTAGAACGTCGCGTCGGAGACCGCGACGCCGCACGATGCGGCCAGCACCGCGCCGTGCGCATCGCCCGACAGAAGTCGCTTGAGATGTTTTTGATCGATCAAAGCTCTTCCCGCGTTTGTCTGGCTCAGCGCGATCAGAGCTTGTCCTGCGATTTCGTGGTCATCCGTGCCGGAAACTTGAAGCAACACTTTCAAGGCTTCGCTTTGCGGGTCCGCGTTCGTCAGCCGCGCGATCATGCCAAGTCCTTGCACCGCGTGGAAACGCTGGATCGTTGACGTGCCTGCGACGGCAACGCCGGCGAGGGGCTTGATCGCCTTCTTCTCCACCAATGCGAACTGCGCTCCCATGCGGACGCGTCGGTCGGCATGACCCAGCAGCTTGGTGAGTTCTGCCACGGGGCGTTGATCGAAGCCGTCCTTCAACAACGTCTGGACTTCTTTCACACGCGCGTCGGCGGTCGTGGCGTCGTTGGTGACGCGGTAGATGCGGCCCTTGCCGATGCCGTCCCAACCGTCGACCCAGTCGCTGACATAGAACGCGCCGTCGGGGCCGAAATCGCAATCGGTGGCCAAAATCCGCTCGAAAAACGGCTCGTATTTACCCAGCTTGAACGTCGCGCCGTCCGGTTCCATCGTAAAGCGACGCACCGCGCCGTTGGCCGGACCGCCCCGGAAATCGCAGACGAAGAACGAGCCTTGGAAGTCGTCGCCCAGTCCCGTGCCGGGATACGCGACCAAGCCCGAGGGGCCGTCGGTGATGTGCGCGATCGGCGGGATGACCGAGTACGACTGGTTCTTGTCGGGCAGTCCCCACAGCATCTCGCGATTCCACGGTCCGCGATCGGGCAGGTATTGGTAATACATCCGCCAGCCGTAATCGCCCCCTTGCACAAGATGATAGAGTCGCGCCTTGTCGCCGCTGTCGCTGTTGTTGTCGACGGTGAAAAGGTTGCCGAGGTCGTCGAAGGCCAACTCTTGTGGGTTGCGCACGCCGGTACAGAAGATCTCTAAATTCGATCTATCGAGTTCGCACCGCAATACGGCGCCGCTGTCGGGATTATATAAATGCCGACCTTCGCGCGTTTTGACATTCAGTCCGCGATCGCCGATCGAAAAATATAATCGTCCGTCGGGACCGATGACCAGCCCGTGCATGTCGTGTCCGCGAAAGGCGAACTTCACGCCGTAGCCTGTGCTGAGGACTTCGCGTTTGTCGGCTTTTCCCCTGTTTTTCGTATCGGTCAGCTTGTAGACGCTGGGGATGCACGTGTAATAGACGTCGTTCTTGTGCGCCAGTACGCCGGCGCCGGTCCCATCGAGCAGATCGTTGAAGCCGTCGGCGTAGACCGAATCGTGATCGATTTATGGTCGCCGTCGCGATCTTCGAGCAAACGTATACGATCGTGTTCCAGCGTATAACTTTTGCCTTGGTCGGGGCGGTGCTTGATGATATATGCGCGACGATCCTCGATGCTGTCGCTGGCCAGATCATCATTCAGCCATTCCTTGTGTCCGCGATTGTCCTCGACGCCTTGATTGCTTTTTTGACGAAACGTTTCACAGACGAATGCGCGGCCCAAGTGGTCGAAGCAGAACGCCACCGGATTGGCCAGTTGCGGCTCGGCGGCGAAGAGATCGATCTTGAGGCCGGCCGGAACCTTGAAGTTGCCGATCGCGTTTTTCCCTTCGCCGCTGGCGCCGACGATTCGCGGCATATACACGCCATCGACAATTTTAGAGCCCGATTGACCGAGCGGGCCGTCTTGCGGCGCGGGGTGTGCAGCGGGCGCGGGATGTGAATCGTTCTTCGAACCCGGAACAGGTTCGCCCGCGGATTTGGCGGGTTCGGCGGCCGGCAGTAAGAGCGAGGATGAAACCAGGCAGCAGCATGCCGCCCAACGCAGACTGAAAAAACGCAACGACATCGCAAGGACCAAGCAAATGAGAGATCTGTGAGGTGGGAACCGACCGGCGAGACTTTCAATGTAGTCCGAAAGGCCGGCGAAGACACGGACTTTTGCCGGGATTTTCTGCCACGTGTCAAATGCGGGACTCTTCTTGAAGGGAACCCAATGATGTGAAATTCGCCCAAGAGAATGCGTCTCGAAGACGAATATTCAACGCTCAATCACTTCGAAATCGCATGCAAACCGCGAGAAAAGTTGAATGGTTCAAGTTCCGGTGGCCAAAGGGAGTGAAAACGCTGCTCAGCGGGTGGTCCCCGAGCGGCGACCAGCCGTCCAAGGCTTCGCGGGTAAGTTTTTCGAAAATACGTCCTCTTTCGTAAGCCGTTGATTTCGTTTGTGTTATGGCGTTGCGAGGGAAGTGTTTTCGGGATTTCACGGAAAAGTTTCCTGGGGTCGTTGACACTCGGGTGCCGATCCGTAATATTCATCTCTCCCGGGTACGACTGTTACTCACACGAGTGCGAGTCACCCCGGGATTTTTATTCCCCTGAACGATTCGAAAAGAATTTTTCAGGGGGGGCTTGAAGGTGACTCGCTCACCCGATAAGCTCTGAACCTCCTAGCAAGGATGACGCCTCGGTGACGAGGTAACATCAATGCCGGGTACGAGTTGCGGATTGCCGTGACTCTAAGTTTGGTCTTTGACAATTCGGTCGTTGATCTCTTTATTCAGCCAAGCACAGATCGTGCTGTTGAGTGAGGCGATTCAGGTCGGGCATCGTTAATTCGGTGCGGCGGTTTGATTGTTTCATTTGACGAAAAAGATTGATTCGAACCTGGCAATGATTCATGTTCATAGCCGACCCGCAAGGGTTGGTTGAAGCATAAAAAATTGAAGGGTTTGATTCTGGCTCAGAATGAACGCTGGCGGCATGGATTAGGCATGCAAGTCGTACGGGCGTAGCAATACGTCAGTGGCGGAAGGGACAGTAATATGTAGATATCAACCCTCGAGACCGGAATAACCACGGGAAACTGTGGATAATGCCGGATAACGTCTTCGGACCAAAGGTGTGAGTCCGCTCGGGGACGAGTCTGCACCCTATTAGCTAGTTGGCGGGGTAATGGCCCACCAAGGCGATGATGGGTAGCGGGTGTGAGAGCACGACCCGCGTCACTGGGACTGAGAACTGCCCAGACACCTACGGGTGGCTGCAGTCGAGGATTTTTGGCAATGAGCGCAAGCTTGACCAAGCGATGCCGCGTGCGGGATGAAGGCCCTCGGGTTGTAAACCGCTTTCAGTGGGGAGGAATGGACCGTGAAGAGCGGTACTTGACCAATCCGCAAAAGAAGTCAGGGCTAAACTCGTGCCAGCAGCCGCGGTAATACGAGTCTGACGAGCGTTATTCGGAATTACTGGGCTTAAAGGGTGCGTAGGCGGTGCGGCCAGTCGGGTGTGAAATACCTTAGCTTAACTAAGGAACTGCACTCGATACTGCCGTGCTAGAGTAAGACAGAGGTGAGTGGAACTGAGGGTGGAGCGGTGAAATGCGTTGATATCCTCAGGAACACCGGTGGCGAAGGCGACTCACTGGGTCTTAACTGACGCTGATGCACGAAAGCTAGGGTAGCAAACGGGATTAGATACCCCGGTAGTCCTAGCCGTAAACGATGAGCACTTGTTTGAAGGGTCCTCCATAGCCTTTCAGACGTAGCGAAAGTGTTAAGTGCTCCGCCTGGGGAGTATGGTCGCAAGGCTGAAACTCAAAGAAATTGACGGGGGCTCACACAAGCGGTGGAGGATGTGGCTTAATTCGAGGCTACGCGAAGAACCTTATCCTAGTCTTGACATGCATTTCTAAGTCGGTGAAAGCCGGCGACCGTAGCAATACGGAACTTGCACAGGTGCTGCATGGCTGTCGTCAGCTCGTGTCGTGAGATGTCGCGTTAAGTCGCTTAACGAGCGAAACCCTTGTCCTTAGTTGCCAGCGAGTAATGTCGGGGACTCTAAGGAGACTGCCGGTGTTAAACCGGAGGAAGGTGGGGATGACGTCAAGTCCTCATGGCCTTTATGACTAGGGCTGCACACGTCCTACAATGGCGAGCACAAAGGGAAGCAAACTCGTGAGAGCCAGCAAACCCCAAAAATCTCGCCCCAGTTCGGATTGCAGGCTGCAACCCGCCTGCATGAAGCCGGAATCGCTAGTAATCGCGGGTCAGCATACCGCGGTGAATGTGTTCCTGAGCCTTGTACACACCGCCCGTCAAGCCACGAAAATGGGAGGCATCCGACAACGCTGTAGTAACCCGCAAGGGAGCAAGGCGTCTAAGATGAATTCTGTAATTGGGACTAAGTCGTAACAAGGTAGCCGTAGGGGAACCTGCGGCTGGATCACCTCCTTTCTAAGGATTTTTTACCGTTCATTCCAATCATGATCTCACGATCCTCTGTTCGGGTGCGGTTCAAAATTGTGGAGACTGTCTTTGTTTGGCATAGAGAGCTACCCGCACGAGTCGCAAGACTCGTGCAGATGATAAATCAACGACCAATTGTTTTCGATAACCCTCCCGGTTGCCAGACCGGGAGGGTTTTTTTATGCGCCGAGCCGAACTTCTCCGAATCGCTGGTTCGCGTTATCGCACTGCATCTCGACTTTCTGCGCTTCGTCGGGGTTCCTTGTGAAACCAAGTGTTTAGCTTCGACATGTCTTGTCGACCGCCCACTTCTGAAACTTATCAGCGAGTTTTTCCGGGAGCGATCTCCATGAAATCGCGATTCATCTTAATGATCTGTGTCTGCGCGATCGCACATCCGTGCTTCGCCGCCGACCAGCCTGCGAAAAATCTCCCGATCAAGGTCTTCATTCTCGCCGGGCAATCCAATATGGAGGGCCAAGCGGTCGTCGATCTGGATGGGAAAAATTACAACGGTGGGAAGGGAACGTTAAAGGCGCTCTTGGCGGATCCTGAAAAACGCAAACTGGTCGAACATCTCCGGCAGGTCGACGGCAAATGGCCGACGCGCGACGACGTTTGGGTCCGCTACCAACGCGAAAAAGGTCCGCTCTTGGCCGGCCCGCTCGGCGTGGGGTTCGCCGTATATGGGGGAACGCATCATTTCGGTCCGGAATTGCAAATCGGCCACGTCTTGGGCGATCATTTCGATCAGCAGGTCCTGCTGATCAAAACGGCCTGGGGCGGGAAAAATTTGTGCCGAGACTTTCGTCCACCCCGTTCCGGTGGCGAAGTCGGACCGTATTACACGAAAATGATCGCAGACGTACGCTCGACGCTGAAAAATCTCGACAAAGAATTTCCCGATGTTCAAAAACAAGGGTACGAGCTGGCCGGTTTCGTCTGGTATCAGGGCTGGAACGACGGCATCGATCCGAAGAACGCGATTCCCGAATACGAACAAAACTTGGTCAACCTAATCGACGACGTGCGAGACGAGTTTCAATCACCTAAGTTGCCGATCGTCGTCGGCGAATTGACCGGCCCGTGGAAAGACGCGCCGAAAGCCTGGGAAGACCTACGCCAAGCCCAAGCCGCGGCCGCGAAACGACAAAAATTCCGGGGAAACGTCGCGTTCGTGGAAACGCGGGACTTCGTCCGCCCTGCGGCCGAATCACCGAATCCCAGCCACGGTCATCACGAATTCGGCAATGCGGAGACGTATTTTCTGGTCGGCGATGCGTTGGGCAAAGCGATGCGCGATCTTTGCCAGCGTAACGATGATAGTAATACTCCCTCGGATCGCTGAAACGGAAATTTCGGCTCGCCTGAGGGTTGGTGCCGCAACGATCTTGAGGCAAGATTACAATATGGAACGTTCGGTGGTCGGACTTAGAAGTCGAATTGCGAGGCTTAGGAAAATGCCGACACTAAAAATCATCATCGAAAAACATGAAGATGGATATGTTGCGTACCCTTTAGGTCTAAAGGGTATCGTCATAGGGCAAGGCGATACCTATGACGAAGCACTGCGAGATGTCCGTTCTGCGGTTCGCTTTCATATCGATTCGTTCGGATCGGAAGTGTTTGAAGAAGAATCTCCGGTTATCGACGCATACGTAGCCGATTTGAGCGGAACGACGTAATGCCGAAATTTCCGGTCGATGCGCCAAAGTCGCGTGTTTTACGTGCATTGGACAGATTAGGTTTCGCCGTCATACGCGAGCGAGAACACATTTCTTTACTTCGTCAAAATGAAGACGGCTCGAAGACGACGCTCACGATACCGAATCATCCCGTGCTGAAAAGCTCGACTCTCCGAGCGATTTGCACGCAATCCGGAATTCCTAGGGATGATTTTATGGAAGCCTACGCCCGTTCTTAGTGGGACATCGATTGCACTGAAACTTTCCCACGAGCGGATTCATGGAATGGCTGGACCCGTGGTGGTCGACCGACAAACTCGAGCCGGATGTCCGCGCCGTTCGTCGAGCAACTGCGCCGCGAAGTCGGCGTCGGTCATCCGTTACACGACGTTCCGGTCCGCCTGGTCGCTCGCGGTGACGGCGACGACGTATTATTCGAATTGCTCGACGGAACCACGCGTTTTGCGGTCGTGCACCTGACTTGGCGCAAGCGACGGAAGAGCCGCCCTGGCCGGAAACCGAGTTGTTCCCCACGCTGGAAGATTTCGCCGAGCGGCGCATGCTTTACGACCACGACCTTTCGCATGCGATCGACGACGAGGATCTCGTCGATGAGGACTAATCTCGGTTGAGAGGCCCAATGACGCAACGCGAGGACTCGATGTCGCAAGAAATCTACGTCAGCACCAATATCGAAGCCGACGGGCCGATTCCCGGGCCGCATTCGATGCTCAGTTTCGCCTCGGCCGCCTACTTGGCGGATAAAACGCTGCTCGGCACGTTCGAGGCGAATCTTACGACGCTGCCCGGCGCCGCCGGAGACCCGAAAACCATGGCTTGGTGGGCGACCGAACCGGAAGCCTGGGCCGCGTGTCGCCGCGATTCGCGCGACCCGGCAGTCGTCATGCCGGAGTATGTCGCCTGGCTCAAGGCGTTGCCGGGCAAACCGGTGTTTACGGCGTATCCGGTCGCGTACGATTTTCTGTTCGTCCATTGGTATCTGATTCGTTTCGCCGGCGAGTCTCCCTTTTCGCATTCCGCGCTCGACATCAAAACATTCGCGATGGCGATGCTGGGCCGCGATTATCGCGATTCGACCAAGCGACAACATGCCGCGTCGCTGGTTCGATCCGTTGCCGCACACGCACGTCGCGCTCGACGACGCCGTCGGCCAAGGTGCGCTGTTTTGCAACATGCTGGCCGAATGGAAATCGCGTTCAGCGCAATCGACGAAGAACGCTTGAATCGGCGATTCGCATGATCACGTTACGCTATCCGACGCATGAACGATTGACGGCGTTCCTCGCGCAAAAGATCGAACGCCGCTTTCCTACAATACGCCGGGTATGACGTCCGGCGACGCACCGCCGGGATATAACGTCGATCGTTATCGCTGGCGGCTGGGCACAGGCGAGTCCCGTCCTCGCGCATGTGCGCGATGCGCTGCGCAGATGGACGTCGCATCAACAAGGTTGGGTCGGCGCAACCGCGCCGGACGGCCCCCCGACCGTCGGTCGCTTGGTTGCCATCGCCGCGCACGTTGGTCCGCTCTGGTGGACGAACGCTTGCCGCGTGGTCGCGGTCATCGACGAGCCGGATCGTTACGGATTTTCTTACGGCACCTTGCAGGGTCACGCCGAGCAGGGCGAGGCGCGGTTTCTGATCGAGCGAACTCCCGACGAAGCAGTGGTTTACGACATTCGTTACCCATTCGCGACCGAGACATGTCTTGGCCCGACTCGGGTATCCGCTGACCCGTTGGTTTCAGCGCCGTTTCGCGTGGCGCTTCTGAGACATTGCAACGGACAATCGATCGGCCGTAACTCCCGTCCAACAGTGGGGTTTTATATTGCGACTCAGGGAAATCCCCGATTTTGGATACGGTATTCGTTGATTTCTTGTCTTGGAAGGATTAGTTTATTGCTGGCATATCCCCGTCGGGCAGGTTTGGGATCTCTTTTTTGGGGGATGGCGATGGTCACGAAATCCGTGGCGAAGCTCCGCGCCGGAATGTTAATCGGTGTTGCGTGCGTTTTGCTGACGTCGTCGCTCGGCTGTCAGGAAACGGCGCAGTTCCGCTTCTGAACCTCTGGCCGGTGGAGCGAACGTCACTCTCTCCGTCGGCGGGCTCCCGGCCGGAACCCCCAACGATCAGTCGGCCGGCGGACTTCCGACGCAGCCGGATCAAGCGATTGCGGTCGACGCCACGACGCCGCAAGGCGCGGTCTTGATATTCGAAGCGGCCGTCGCCAAGCAGGATTCCGACGCGATCGCGGCCGCTATGGACTTCGAGATGGCCGCCAAAGAGATGTTGATCGACAAGCTGAAGATCCCGTTGGCCGAAGTCACTTCGCAACAGATCGAAGTTGCGGCCAAGAATTTACGCGTCGATCGTTTGCGTCATGTCACCGAAGCGGCCGGCGCAGCTTCCGCCACAGGCCGCTCGTCGCTTTACGCTGGTCGAAGATCGCTATCCGAACCAAGCGGTCGTCGGTCGCGAGATCGTTCACGGCGGAGCGGCCACACAAACCCGGATCTTAGTCGGAAAATCCGACACAGGCTGGCATGTGTTGGAATTGTTGGATTGATTGCGTCTCGGTCCAGACGATCGACTTCCGCAAAACGAGTACTCTCACCCGATGTTTTACTCATCTAATCACGGTCTGCACGCCGACGTTGGCGCAGCAGAGCGGGCCGCCGCGGCGAAAACGCAAGCCGAGCAGGCGAAAGATCGCGTCCGTGATTTGGAAGACGCATTGGCGCGTTCGAATCTGGTCTCACAAGCGTTGTGGGAGTTGGTGAAAGAAAAATTGGGACTCGAAGAAGGCGAGTTGTTGGCCAAAATCGCCGAAGTCGATCTGCGCGACGGCAAGGCCGACGGCCGGATGGTCGGCCGCGTCGCCACGTGCGGCCAATGCGGCCGCACCGTGAACACCAAGCACAAAAAGTGTATCTATTGCGGAGAACTACTACCGCGCGAGCACATCTTTCAGGCGTAATCTCAGCGAACCTTGCGGCGGCGAATCGAGTCTTGCGATCGGGCGAAACGCGATTCCTCCAGAGACTCCGATGCAAAATGCGCTGAACGATGTGCGAGGTGGATACGATCGCTGGGCGGGCGTCTACGATCACGACGCCAACCCTCTGCAAGCGCTCGAAGATCCGCTCGTGGGGGCTCTTATCGGCGATGTGCGCGGCCTACGCGTGCTGGACGTCGGTTGTGGCACCGGTCGGCATGCCCTGACGTTGGCCGCGGCCGGCGCGGATGTGACTGCGATCGATTTCTCGCCCGGAATGCTGGACGAAGCCCGACGTAAGCCGGGCACAGAGCGGATTCGCTTCCTGCAACACGATCTTCACGAGCCGTTCCCTTTCAGAGCCGAGTTCGACCTGCTCGTTTGCGGCCTGGTGCTGGAACATATTCGGACGGTCGACCCGTTCTTTGCGGAGTTCGCGCACAGTCTTGCGGCCCAACGGCCGCGCGGTCGTTTCCACCATGCACCCGGCGATGTTCCTCCGCGGGACGCAAGCTCGCTTCACGGACGCGTCGACCGGCGAGTTGGTCAGTCCCGGCAGCGTCCCGCATTCGGTTTCGGCCTTTGTGATGGGGGCGTTGCGCGCCCGACTTTCGCCTCCGCGAACTGATCGAAGCCTCGCCGGACGCCGCGTTCGCCGCAAAGTATCCGCGAGCGGAAAAGTACATCGGTTGGCCGATGTTGGTCGTGTTGGATTTGGAAAAGCCGCTCGATCCGACGTAGAATTCGGACGTGTTTCGAACACGTTAACGAACCCGTCGAGGTGCGTGTTGTCTCTGCAAGTTCTCGTCACGTGTCCGATCTTACGCATCTTCGACGAAGCGAAAGCACGCGAGTTTTATCTCGGGTTTCTCGGCTTTAGCATCGATTGGGAGCATCGCTTCGACGAGCGTGCGCCGCTGTATATGCAGATTTCGCTCGCCGGCTGTGTTCTGCATCTTAGCGGACATCACGGCGACTGTTGCCCCGGCTCGACGGTGTTTCTGCGCAGTCGGCGGTCTCGAAGATTATCACCGCACGATCACGGCTAAGGGTTATCCCAACATGCGGCCCGGCGTGGAAACGACGTTCTACGGTTCGCGGTGCATGGAGATGACCGATCCATTCGGGAATCGGATACGTTTCGATGAAAAGTCGGCGAATTCCTAACTCACACGATGTCAGCGCATAAAAATGCCCCCTCGATCGCATGCGATCGAGGGGGGCTATCGTGTTTGGGTTTTACCTGCCGTAACTACTTCTTCGCCTCGCATTCGGCCAGTACCAGCAACGCGAACGCGGTCGCCAGGTTCGGGTCGTTTTCCATGAACTGCTTGTTGCTGTTCACCCACGAGCCGTCAGCTTGTTGGCGGCCGACCAATTCGGCGGTCAGTTCCTTGCGCCATTCATGGCCTTTGCCCGCTTCGTCGGTGAACGTGTCGTTACCCGACGCGTGCAACGCCTTGGCCATCAGGTTGTAGTAGTAGAACAAGCCGGCGTCGCCTTGGCCCGGGTTGCTTTTCAGATCGTAGTTTTTCTTCAACCACGTGGTGACCGCCTTCACGCGTTGATCGTCGGCCTTCAGACCGGCGTACAGCATGCTTTTGAAACCGGCGTAGCTCATCGAGCCGTAGCTGCGAAACGGTTGGTCGCCTTTCTTCGGATCGGCGTTCGCACTGCGCTTTGCAGCGTGTAGTAAAATCCGCCGTCGTTGATCTTGCCGGCGTTCGGCGTGGTGTTGTGCGGGCTTTCCAAATTTTGGCAACGCGAGACGAAGACCAACGCGTCTTGAATGGCTTGGTCGTCGGCCGTCGCGCCGGCGGCGGTCAACGCTTCGATCAAGAAGTGCGTGTTCGACAAGTCAGGGCGGCCTTTGCCGCCGTAGCCGACGCCGCCGAATTCGACGTTTGATTTTTCGCCGCCGATTTGCAGACCGCGCAGATACTTGTCGGCGTCCTTGATCGCCTTGTCGTACTTCTTGTCTTTGTTCGCTTCGGTCAAGCACAGGACCGCGACGCACGTTTCATAGTTCTTCAGAAACGACTTCGAACCGCCGTAGATTCCGCCGTCGGGCTGGATGTTGTTTTCCAAATATTTCAGGCCCTTGGCCACGGCCGGATCGCTGGGCGACTTGCCGGCTTTCAGCATCGCGGTCGTGCAGATGGCGGTCACGCCCACGCCGGCACGCGCGGTCGAACGAGCCGTCTTCGGCTTGGCTTTTGGCCAGAAAATCGGCCCCTTTGGTCAGCGCGGCTTTGACGTCGGGCTCGGCGGCCGGAAGACGGGCGACCAGCAGTCCGGCGACCGCGGCGAACGCGACGATCGAACGGAAAGACAACGACGCGGACATGCAATCACTCCGAGAAAACAGGCGAAGGTTATGTAGAAAAAACGGTGTGGACGATACGTTGGCTTGCAGTAGCCACTGGGAAATTCTGCGGTAACCGGGGCGTCTTCTGGTTTTAACCCTCCGACGATCGGCTCGACACACCCTGGCGAAAGAAAATCATGGAGTGTCGATCAAATCGACAGTTTAATTGGATGTGAAGTTTTTCCTGAAGGCGAGACCTCGAAGTCGAAAGCTCGGAAATCATTTTTATGCACTCACAAGGCAATTTCGCAGGTTGTTTGGGTTGTCTGTGTGATTTGCGGTGTTTGTCCGTGACTCCTATTACGGTCTCTCGGATTGCTCTCGACCCATTCAATGGAAACGCTATCCTTGACGCCCGATTCCTCGCCTTTTACCTGAATCCGCATGTTCGGTCTTCTCTCAAGCCACGAACTCACCACACGAGCGTCCTTCCGACGTTTTGCGCTGGGGGTATTCGTCGTTGTATTGGGAAGTTTCGCCGGATGTCAGAGCGGGACCGCGCCGTTCGGCGGATCGACGATTCCGCCGCCGGGGACCGCAAAAACCGTCTCGCAGAGCACGCCGCCCCCCAATGCCGTCCCGAACACGACCGTTCCTTGGGGCAACCCAAATGGACCGAATTCGATCGGATTTCCCCAAGGCTCGAATGGTTATCCGCCGGGCGGAACGCCGTCGATCTTCGACGCCAACGGCCAGCCGACCCAAGTCGCCGGCGCACGTACGGTCCGCCGGGGCAGGGGAGCATCTTCGATCAATCGCAACCCACCGGGCAACCAGGCTTGTGGAATCAGATGACCGCCGGTTGGAACGGCCCTCAAGCCGGGGGCGTGGATCCACGGTATGGGGGCGTGCGGAAGTACGAGAGTCCGTACAGTAGCTTCAGCAGCGCGATTCCTTCGACGGCCGACACTCGATCGGTCGCCGCAAACACCGGAACCAGCGCCGGACCTTGGGATTGGTTAACCGGCGGTTCTCCGATGGTTCCGGCCCCGGGTAACGCGCCGCCCAATTATGGTCAACCGACCGGTCCCGCGCCCGTGAACAACGTTGCGCCTGGACCCGCGGAATCCAAACTACCGACCGCAAATCGTTTCGGGACAAAATCCGAATCCGAGCGCATGGAACATCACTCCCCCCGCGACGAACGTGGTCACAGGCACGCCGCAACCGCCGCCCGGCGCCTACACGAATTACGGCATCGCGCAGTCGGCAACGCGCACCGCGACCACCGCCGGACCGTTTCGTAGCGCCTCGACCGGCGGGACTGCGCCGAACACGTTGCCCGCCGGCTGGCCGGGCGCGCAACCAAACGCGATTCCGAACGCAGGGGAAGCGCCGGTCTCGGTGCGCAACCTGGGTGACCTGCCGCGCGTCGACGGACGCTGATCGAACCGGCTCGCGCGACTCGAACACCGCGTGATCGCACTCGTCGCGGATTCTTCCTTGTGTCACCGCTGCGCCGTTGGCTTCGACGAGATCTGTTAGATTCATACCATAGGTTTCGCTTAAACATTCCTTCTCGATCGCGCCGTGAGCACTCTTCCTTCCGGATTTTTCGCGAGTCTCACGTCATGGATCGGCGGGCCGGTCGGACGTCGCGTGGCGTTGTGGTCCGGTTGGATTCCGCGAATCGAAGCGCACGGCGCCGAACTGACCGAACTGCCGAACGAAGAACTTCGTAAGCGGTATCTCGCGTTACGCTATCGAGCGAAAAGCGGCGAGGAGTTGGTCGATTTGGTGCCCGAGTCGTTCGCTTTAACCCGCGAAGCCGGCGCAGGCGGCGCTCAAGATGCGGCACTTCGACGTGCAATTGTTGGGAGGCATCGCGATGGAGCATCGCTCGATCGCCGAAATGCAAACCGGCGAAGGCAAGACGTTGACCGCCACCTTGGCGATGACGCTGATGGCGCTCCCCGGCAAGGGTGCGCATCTGGCGACCGTCAACGATTACCTGGCGCAACGCGACGCCGATTGGATGCGGCCGTTGTTCGAGTTGTTAGGGCTGACGGTCGGCGTCATCCAAACGCCGATGGATAGCGACGCGCGCCGCAAGGCGTATGCCTGCGACGTAACGTACGGAACCGCCAAGGAATTCGGCTTCGACTTTTTGCGAGATCGATTGCTGATCCGGCGGTGCGCGGCGGGCAGCGCGGACCTCATGGCATATCTGCTGGGACAACAAGATCAGGGGGGCGAACTGCCGACGCAGCGAAAGCCGTTCTTCTGCTTAGTCGACGAGGCGGACAGCATCTTGATCGACGAAGCGCGGACGCCGCTGATCATCAGTGCGTTGCCCACGCAGGATCAGAAAGACGAGGCCGAACTCTATCGTTGGGGGGCGGCGGCATGCGCCCGGTTTCATGGAGGAAGACGATTACACGTTCGAGGCCAAGACGCAAAAGGTCGAACTGACCGGCGAGGGCCGTCGCAAGGTACGCAATCTGCCGCGCGGCGGCGGGACCGAATCCGTCGGGATGCTCGGCCTGTACGATACGATCGAGATGGCGATCCGCGCGATCAAGTGTTTTATTCGCGATCGGCATTACGTCGTGCAAAAAGGCGAGATCGTCATCGTCGACGAGTTCACCGGCCGCTTGGCCGAGGGGCGTCGTTGGCGCGACGGGCTGCATCAAGCGATCGAAGCCAAGGAAGAGATCGACGTCGGGTTGGTCACCGGCCACGCCGCGCGAATCACCGTGCAGGATTATTTTCAACGCTATCCGAAACTGGCCGGCATGACCGGCACCGGTCGCACGTCGTCTCGCGAGTTGATGAAGATTTACGAACTGCGCGTTGTCCCGGTCCCGACCAATCGCCCGCCGATCCGCGAGGAGCTGCCCACGTTGGTCTTCGGCGATCGCGAGTCGAAAGAGTGCGCGATCATCGAAAACGTCTTGGACGTGCATCCGACGGGCCGTCCGATCTTGATCGGCATGCGCTCGATCGACAAATCGATGAGTATCTCGGCCAAGCTGACCGCCGCGGGGATCAAGCATCAAGTTCTGACCGCGTACCAGGTCGACAAAGAGGCCGATATCGTCGCGCAAGCCGGCCAGCGCGGCAAAGTGACGGTCAGCACCAACATGGCCGGCCGCGGAACCGATATTCGCTTAGGCGAAGGCATCGACGAACTCGGCGGACTGCACGTCGTTTGCACAGAATTGCATGATTCCGCGCGGATCGATCGTCAGTTGCTCGGCCGCTGCGGTCGTCAAGGCGACCCGGGGACGTGGCAACAATTCCTGGCGCTCGACGACGATATTTTGTTGATGGGCTTAGGACCCGAACGAGCAGAAAAGCTCAAAGCGAAAGGGTCGGCCGGCGGACCGGGCTATGAACGCTATCGCGGGTTGTTCTACCGCGCCAACGCAAAATCGAATCGCGTCACTTCCGCGATCGCCGCATTCTGTTGCATCAAGAACGCGAGCGTAAAAAAATCTTGATTCAGATGGGACAAGATCCCTATTTGGATGCGCCGTCGTAAGGTCTTACAATCTCGATTTTGGTATCCGAGATCGAGCCGACTACTACGAACATGCCCGCACAGCGCGACTATTCGCAACTGACTTGGACCGCCGCCGTCGCCGCACGCGCGGAAACGCTGGTCCGCATGGCGTTGGAAGAAGATCTCAACGGTGCGCAGGATTGGACGACCGCGGCGTTGGTTCCGGCCGGACGACCGGGCGAAGCGAAACTCGTGGCGCGGCAACCAGGTGTGTTGGCGGGCATGCCGGTCGTCGAATTGGTGCGCGCCGCCGTCGACCCGAAGATCGAACTGTTGGATCCGTGCGCGACGGGACGCGCTTAGGTCGCGGCGATGTGATCGCCGTGCTGCGCGGACCGGCCGCGTCGTTGTTGGTGGCCGAGCGAACGATGCTGAACTTCTTGGGCCGGCTCAGCGGAATCGCCACGCTGACGCGGACCTTCGTCGACGCGATCGCCGGGACGCAGGCACGGATCTACGACACTGCGCAAGACCACACCGGGTTGGCGATTGCTGGAAAAATACGCCGTCCGCCAGGGGGGCGGCTACAACCATCGTCACTCGCTCGATGATTCGGTGCTGATCAAAGACAACCACGTGGCGTTCGGCGCCGAAGCGGCCGGCGGCGAACGGTTTTCGCCCGGCGAAGCGGTCGAACGCGCCCGGACGTTCGTCGCCGCAGAACGAGGCGACGTCGATGCGACGCACTTCCTATATGAGGTCGAAATCGATCGCTTGGATCAACTTCCCGGCGTCTTGGCGGTGCGGCCCGACGTGGTGCTGTTGGACAACATGACGACCGATCAGCTCCGCGTCGCCGTGACCGAGCGAAACGCCGCCGCAGCGGGCGTAGAACTCGAGGCCAGCGGCGGGGTCAATTTACAAACGGTCCGCGGCATCGCCGAAACCGGTGTCGACCGGATCAGCGTCGGCGCGTAACGCACTCGGCGATCGTGTGGGACGCGGCGTTGGACTGGTCCTAAGTGCTCGCTCGATGATCAGCCGATCGATTCAGTGTATGCAAACTTCTACGCCCGGCTTGCCTCTTAGCGATTCTGCTTAAAGGCAAGCGTTCTCAACGCCGGGTTTCAGGGCGATTCTCTGATTCAACCGTTCTGGGCAACATTTTCCGATTCCGGCGTTTGACACGGTTTCGGGCCGACCTAGGGTTGCGTGAAGCCGACGGCGCTGGGGAGTTCCGGCGGTTTTCGACGCGGCGGGGAATTTCGCGAGGATGCGAGAGGGGACCCCGCTGCGTTTTTTTATTTCTATCTACGATTTACGGCGTTTCCGCTTGTTGGGAAACTTCGATTTCTACCGGAATAACCGGTAAAATCGGTTTGAAACAGAGAACAGGAAAATTCTTAGAATATTTTCTTGACAGCGTGCGTTGCCTAGTTAGGATAAGACGAAATGGCCCCGAGACCGGATTCGGTCACGTGATCGCCAAAGTTGAAGTTCATCCGTTACACCGAACCCCGGATCGCTCGTGAATCTGTGTTGCATCCTCTAGTCGAACCACGACCTCCGGGTCGTTGTTTACGCAGAGCGTGACAATACTTCACGAACGGTTATCTCCCGGCCGCTCTGGCCAATCGGTGACGACCTTTCCAGTTTGCCTCATAAGTTTTCTCGTTCGCCTTGCGATGAATTCGTAAGACCTAGAATTCGAAAACGGCTCGATTCGACGAACGGACGCCACACGGATTCTCAAAGCGATTCCTTAAGACATCGATCGCGCATGCCCCGCGCATGACGATCACTCACAAGGATCGCAGCCGTGCCGAAGATCACAATCGCTCGCCGTCTTGGACTAGTCGCCTTCGCTCTGGCGATGTTCGTCGCGATCTTGCCCGCCCGCGCGGATTACATCGGCTACGAGTTCCGCATTTGCGAGAACCTCAGCGTGTTGCAAAGCCCCAACAACGCTTCGCTGCAAGCTCAAGCGGTGAACGTGAATCAGCAACAAATGTCGATGGCCCGCGACATGCCGTATTTCCAGTTGATCAACACGTCGGACGTCACCGTTTCGTTGACCAATTTCCGCTTGACGATCGATCCGGCTCGCGCGTTCGACTTCGACCTCGCCACGTTGATCTCCGCTTCGCCGGGGATCACTTACGTGTTGAACGCCATCGACGAGGTGCAAAACGGATTGCGCAGCAAGTTCATCGACATCACGTTCACCGGTTTCACTCCCGGCAAATCGGTGATTTTCCGCACGGATATCGATCACACCACCGGCGACGTCAACGCGATGACCGATTATCGACTTGTCTTATTCACTCCCAACAGCGCGGGGACCACGGACCAAAACGCCAAACTCATGATCACCTTCAATAACGATTTGAACCTCTCGCATGAAGAATCGCTGCCGAACTTCGTCACCAACGGCCAAGTCCTGACCTGCATCTGTTTCCGCGACACCGCTTCCGTCGATACCGTGCAACCGTTCATCGTCGCCCAAGCCGTGCCGGAACCAGGCGTTTGGATGACGCTGGGCTTGGTCGCGGTCGGCGGGGTGATCGCCATCCGTCGTCGCAAGGCCGCATAAGGACGCAACGCGAGACCATCGAACACGTACGGCGTCCGACCAACTTGGTCGGACGCCTTTTTTTATGCCGGCACGCTTTTCTTGATGCCGGCTTATCTCTGGGTGAGTTTGCGGGTTAGGCGTGATTTTGACGATTCTTCCGGTTATTCCGGAAAGTATGAGCTTGCGGACGCCGATAAGTTTTTAGGTTAGGCGAACTTGAATGGCCTCGGGCAAGCGGACGCGGTTCCGATCTTGCCGGCGGCTGAACGATTCGTCCGTTCGTTCCCGTCGCCGGCATCCCGTCAAAAAAACACACGCAGGGGAGTTGTTCCATGTCCGTCAAACGTCTCGGCACATCCGTCGTCCTCGCGCTGGGACTAGGCCTCGGCCTGGGCGACAGCCTGACGAGCCTCGCTTCGGCTCAGGACATCCACTCGCCCGCCACGCGTCGCAGCCTGAAAACGGTCGAACGCCGGCAGAACGTCGAAGCCGACGACGAACTGGACGAGTACCATCGCGCGACCGCGGACATCGTCGAAGAATACGCTCCGACCACGCGGGCCGTCGCCGCCAAAGCGACTCCGGTCCCGCGCAAGAACGCCCGAGCCGGCGCTCCCAGCTATCAGTCGGCCGCGCCGCACGAAGACACATTCGATCGTCAAAGACCCGCCGAACGTCAGGTCGCTTACGAACGCGTGCAACCGGCGGGCTATGCCCGGCGGAACGTCGTCGACGATCCGACCATGTATGAAACGATGGGCGACGGCGGTTGCGCCACCTGCGGAGGCGGCGATTGCGGCGGAAGCTGCGGCGGCCTGTCCGACTGCGTGCCGTGCAACTACTTCGCTCGCAACGGCTGGTACATCGGCGCGGATTACACCTACTCGCGGGCGAACTTCAGCGAACCGGTCTCGTCCGTCGTGCGAGTCGTGTCGACCGACGCGAACGGCAACAACACGTTTACCGATTCGAATCAAACGTACGACCTGAACTATCAATCGAATTTCCGCGTCAACGGCGGGTATCGCTGGGGGACGTGCGGCGAAGCGATCAACTTTTCGTACACCGGTTTTCAAGACAATACGACCTACTTCGCGCCGATTCCGGTCGCCGGATCGGTCGTCGTCGCCGGCCCGATGGCCATCAACTGTAGCCCGGGCGATCGATTGATCACGTCGCTCAATATCAGCGCCAACAACTATGACTTGGATTACTCGAAGCGAATTCCGATTTGCACGCAAGGTTCCGACGAATGCGGCTGTCCGGGCGGCTGCCCGCCGTGGGCTCTGACGTGGTCGGCCGGCTTACGCTACGGCGACGTCAGCTTGAACAGCCCGACGACACTGTTCGACGCGACCGGCGCGTTGGTCACCAGTTCGAACGCCTCGGTCGAATTCCAAGGGATCGGCCCCAAGATCGGCCTCGAAGGTCGTCGTTACCTGGGCTGCAATCAACGTTGGTCGGTCTACGGCAAAGGCTCGCTCTCGTTGCTGGTCGGCCAGTACGACGTCGCCTTACGCAGCGTGATCCCCGGCCCGCCGGACGCGATCGCCATGCAGAACTACAACTACACCCGCATGGTTCCGGTCACCGACATCGAAATCGGCATCTCGCGTCAAATCGGCGCCAAGACGATGGTCACGGCCGGCTACTTCGCTCAATGCTGGTGGGACGTCAGCACGCTGAACACGGTCGACGCCAGCGGCGTGGGGATCATCAACACGCCGAACCTCGACGACGCCAACATCATGGCCTTCGACGGCTTCATGTTCCGCATCGAACGCGTCTTTTAATGGAGACGGCCGAGTCCAAAAAAATACCGACCGCGGCGTTCGTTTCGACGAACGCCGCGGTTTTTTATTGATGTGGAAAGCGTTGGATTCTAGGAAAGACTCGGGGTGGCAAAGGGCACAGCGAAGTCCCTCTGCAAAGGTCGAGCTGATACCACGCCATAGCCAATCGCGCAGCAAAAAACGTCGCGCTGCGAGACAGGCAGCGCGACGTTTGTGTTTTCGGATAGACCGCTGCGGATGCGGATCGCGGACTCGGCGGGACGATCGAAGTCAGGGCATCGTCGTCGCTGCGCAGTCGCGTCCGGTCAACGGAGGAGGGCGGTTCGCTCGTTTCCGAGCAAGCGCGACTTAGACCGTTTTCGGGCGGGGGCGCGTGCGGCGTTCGGCGCGGAGGCGGGCGCGACGGCGGGTTTCGCTCGGCTTTTCGTAATATTCGCGACGGCGCATTTCTTTCTTGATGCCGCTACGTTCCACCAGCTTGCGGAAACGACGGACCGCTTCTTGAATCGATTCTTTCTCACGGACGTTCAGCTTAACCACAATGTCTCCTCGAGATTCAGCATGAAGTTTGAATGGGTTGGGGTGGGAACCCGCTAATATATCGCCAAAAGCGACCGATTGTCCATCGGAAAATCTCAAAATATCCGGATAAACACCGTAGTTTCAATCACTTAAGTCCGCGGGGGGGCGATCCGTGCCGTCTTGCCGGCGGAGTTTCGGCGTCCGGTGGGCCGATGGTCGTTACAGCGAGCATTCTTCGAGCGATAAACTCCCGCGATTTCGACGCACATGGCCGATTCCGCCGAACATCCGTCGTTGTTGTTGGAAATCGAGTCGCGCCAGGACGAGGTTCTGCGACTGCTGGACGAGCTCGAATCGAAACTGAATCGCGCGATCCGCGAATCGCAGCTCCAGGTCGTCGCCGCGCCGCTGCCGCAAACCCGCGCGGCCTGAGCCGGTTTTCTTGACCCGCGCTCGCGTCGCCGGCAGAATTCAGGTTCCTCCGCGACGCCCCTTTCGTCCCACCGTTGGGCGTCTCCCCGTTCGCACCCTCGCTGAGTTTCTCCGGTCCCGTTATGCGCCGTTTTCCGATCGCGATTTTGTCGGCTTGGGTCGTTTGCGGGTTCATCGTCGGTTTCGCTCAGGCCGAAAACTGGCCGCAATGGCGCGGGCCGAAGAACGACGGCATCGGCACGTCCAAGAATCTGCCGATCGAGTGGGACGTCGCCGCGGGCCGAAACGTGGCCTGGAAACTCCCGCTGCCCGGGCCGGCCGGCGCGACGCCGGTGGTGTGGGGGAATAAGCTGTTTCTCACCTCGACCGACAAAGACGATCTGCTGCTGATTTGCGTCTCGACCGACGACGGTACCGAACAGTGGCGGAAGGTGGTCGGCGTGGGCGACAAAACCGCGCACGGCGACGAAGGGAACTCGTGCTCGCCCTCTCCCTCGACCGACGGCAAGCACGTTTGGGTGATGATGGGGACCGGCGACTTGGCCTGCTACGACTTCACCGGCAAAGAGGTTTGGAAAAAGGATCTGCAAAAAGAGTACGGCAAGTTCGACATCCAATTCGGCATGACCAGTTCGCCGGTCTTGGACGGCGAGCGGTTGTTCCTGCAACTCATTCATAGCAACGGCGCGAAGGTCGTCGCGCTCGACAAAACCACCGGCAAGGAACTCTGGGCGGTCAAACGCGTCAGCGACGCGCGGGCCGAATGCGAGCACTCGTACGCGTCGCCGATCATGCACCAGGAAGGCGACGTCATGCAGCTCATCACGCACGGCGCGGATTACATCATCGCCTACGACGTGAAAGATGGCCGCGAGATCTGGCGATGCGGCGGATTGAATCCCAAAGAGAAATACAACCCGACGTTCGCTTGGTCGCTTCGCCCGTTTCCGCGCCCGGGTTGATCGTGGTCCCCACGGCGAAGAACGGCCCGGTCTTGGGGCTGAAGCCCGACGCCGTGGGCGACGTCACCGCCAACGAGTCGGCCGTGCTGTGGCGTTTGAATCGCAACACGCCGGACGTCCCGTCGCCGCTGGTCTCCGACGGCCTGGTCTATCTCTGTCGCGAGAACGGCACGTTGGTGTTGTTGGACGCGAAGACCGGCGAGCAGATTTACGAGAAACGGACACACGCCGATCGTCATCGCACGTCGCCGGTGCTGGCCGACGGCAAGCTGTATCTTTCCGCCCGCGACGGCACGGTCAGCGTGGTCGAGCCGGGTCGCGAGTTCAAGCTGCTGGGCCAAAACAAATTCAAAGAACCGCTGGCCGCCTCGCCGGTCGCGGCCAACGATACGCTCTACTTCCGCACGTATGACGCGCTGTATGCGGTGAAATCGAAGTAACGCCGCTGATTGTCAGCGTTTCGTGAGCGATTCCGGGCCGCTTAGACGGCCGCCGGACGCATTTGCCGTTGTCCAAACCGTAGTCACGAGTTAGCTTAAAGAGAGTTGATTCTTTCACGATTTTCCCGCTTCCGCCCCATGCACCTTCGACCCTGCGAACGACGACGACTCGCCGCACGGGCCGCGCATCCGCCCGACCGCCGTTAATCCCGGTCCGTCGCGAAACCGATCGCCGCTCGCCCCAGTTCGGCGGCTTCGTTGGTAGCGGAATTCTTCCAGGCGGAAGATGGTTCGACGCGTCGGTTTTTTAACCGTGTTCGATCGATTCGAACGCTTCGCTCGAACGCACGACATGTTTCCGTTTGACGATCCAAGGATCGGGCGACGTTCCGCCCGGCGATCGGTCGTCTCCTTGCCAAGACACTTTTCATTTCGGTTCGGTCATGCAACGCAACGACATTCGCAACATCGCCATTATCGCCCACGTCGACCACGGCAAAACGTCGTTGGTGGATTGCTTCTTGAAACAGAGCGGCGAGTACCGCGAAAGCCAGTTGCAAGGGACGCAAATCCTGGACAGCAACGATCTGGAACGCGAACGCGGCATCACGATCTTGGCCAAAAACATCGCGTTCCACTATAAGGACGTGAAGATCAACCTGATCGATACCCCGGGACACGCCGACTTCGGCGGCGAAGTCGAACGCGTGTTGAATATGGCCGACGGCTGCTTGATCTTGGTCGACGCGGCCGAAGGTCCGATGCCGCAAACGCGGTTCGTCTTGGGCAAGGCGTTCGACTGCAAGTTGAAGCCGATCGTGGTCATCAACAAGATCGACCGTGGCGACGCCCGGCCCGAGGAAGTGCTGGACGAAATCTACGAGTTGTTCTACGAACTGGGCGGCGACGCCGCGATCGAAAATTTCAATTACATCTACTCGACGTCGCGTCAGGGGTACGCCACGACCGATTACAAGACGCCCGGCACGGACATGAAGCCGTTGCTGGACTTGGTCCTGGAAAAAGTGCCCGGTCCGATGGCCGACGTCAACAAACCGTTGCAGATGTTGGCTACCACGTTGGACTGGTCGGACTTCGTCGGCCGGATCGGCGTCGGCCGCATCCATGCCGGAACGATCAAAAAAGGCCAAAGCGTCAGCCTGATGCAAAGCGGCGACCGCCGCACCACGGCCAAGGTGACCAAGCTGTATCTGTTCGACAAGCTCGGCAAGGTCGAAGTCGAAGAAGCGACCGCCGGCGACGTCTGCGCCGTGGTCGGGATGGAAAAAATCGAAATCGGCGACACGATCGCCGCGCTCGAAAACCCCGTCGCGCTCACGCGCTTGACCGTCGACGAACCGACGCTGCAAATGTTGTTCTCGGTCAACAGCTCGCCGTTCGCCGGCCGCTCGGGCAAGTTCGTCACGACGCGGAACATCCGCGATCGCCTGATGAAGGAACTCGAAAAGAACGTCGCGTTACGCGTCACGCAGGCCGAAGGGAGCGATTCGTTCCTCGTCTCGGGACGTGGGTTGTTGCACCTGAGCGTGTTGATCGAAACTATGCGTCGCGAAGGGTACGAATTGTCGGTCGGGAAGCCGCAGGTCATCTTGCACGAACGCGATGGCGTGACCGAAGAACCGTACGAAACGTTGGTCGTCGAAGTGCCGAACGAAAAGATGGGCCCGGTCATGGAAATGGCCGGTGCGCGGCGCGGCAAGACCCTCAGCATGCACGGGCGCGGCGACTTCTCGCACATCACGTTCTCGATTCCGGCCCGCGGGCTGATCGGCTTGCGCATGCGCTTGCTAAACGCCACGCAGGGGACGGCGATCATCCATCACCGCTTTGAATCGTATCGCCCCGTCGAAGGCGACATCGCCGGTCGCGCGAACGGAGTGCTGATCAGCATGTGCGGCGGCAAAGCCGTGGCGTTCGGGCTGGACGGTCTGCAAGATCGCGCCGAGCTGTTCATCGGCCCCGGCGAAGAGGTCTACGAAGGGATGGTCGTCGGCGAGAACAGCCGCGAAGGAGATATGATCGTGAACCCGACCAAAGAAAAGAAGCTGACCAACATGCGGGCCAGCGGTTCGGATCGCAACATTCTGTTGAAGCCGCCGCGCGAAATGTCGTTGGAAATCGCGCTCGAATACATCGAAGACGACGAAATGGTCGAAGTCACGCCGGATAAGATTCGTCTGCGCAAATCCTGCTGAACGAGCACGATCGCAAACGCGACGAACGCAAGCGTGCGAGCTTGGTGTAAGAGCGTCGACGGAGTGCTTCCGGCGCGTTCGGCTTCGACGTATCGTTCGGATGTCCTTTCCACGGGAGACTTCGTATGAGCCGTTGGCGTATCCGTTGCGCGGTTTCGTTCTGCGTCGTGTGCTGCGGTTTCCTGGTGTTCGGCGTCGCGAACGCGGTCGCCGAAGAACCGTTGCGTAAGATCGAAGTGGCGGCGTCGATCACCAACGAAGTGCCGATCACCAACGTCCATTACCGGCTGCGCGTCGAAGCGGTCAAGCCGACGCTCGCGGAGGCGAAAAAGGACGTCGACGTGGTCATCGCGCGTCTCCGCGAACGGTTGAAAGCGTTGCCGGCCGAGGCGCTGGTGATCCAGAGCCGGGAATTGGAACTGGGGCGTCGCTATAAGCACGAACGCGACGCCGATCCGAAGTTCGTTGGGTTTTACGTCGAACGCTTTCTCACGGTCGAGTTGAAGGACTACGCCTTGACGGATCGGCTGGAAACGATTTTCGCCGAGAGCGAGGACTTTTCGTTGTCGTCGCGCTCGTTTTCCAACAGCGATCAAATCCAACTCCGCCACGATGCCCGCAAGTCCGCCCTCGAGGCGGCGAAACGCAAAGCCCGCTCGATGGCCGAGGTCCTGGGCATGTCGATCGGCGCGCCGTTGGAAATCTCCGAAGGTGGCGCGGTTCGACGTCGTACGTCACTGGCGAACTGCACGTGCCCTTTACGCAAGGAGCGTTCGGCGAAGAAGCCAAGTCTAGGGGGGACACGATCACGATCGCCGCCGAAGTGCGCGTCGTGTTCGAACTGAAAGCCGCGCTCGCCCCGTAAACCGCGCTCGCCCCGTAAGCTTGCGACCGCCCCGTAAGCTTGCGACCGCCGAAACGCCGCCGCGACCACTCAAATTCCCGAATTTTGGGGTCGACCTCGGGCCAAAAAAGATTTTTGCCCATCGGTTGACATTTTCGGCGGGATGCTGTACATTAAATCACTATTAAGAAATTCCGAGCGGAGGGACGTAAGTCTCCAGAGTTCGAGCCATACGGCAGTCCGCCACCAGGCTTTCGGTAGCGACGTCGCCAGCGCGAATGGATGGAAAGCCAAGCGAAACACTTGGCGAAATGCTCGCCAACGCCGCTGGTCACTCACCATCGTGAAGATAGGGCGACCGAGGACGGAATCGCAGGCGACGGTTCGTGAGAATCGGAGAGCGACCGACCTTGCGTGTGATCGTAACGCTCGCAAAGTGAATCTGGGGCGTTTCGCCGCGCTGCGATTGGCCAGACAGCGCATTGCCTGCGCGGTTTCCCAAAAAAATCGCGTGATCGCGATGAGCGCAACGCTCGTAACGCTCGCAGAGTGAAGTTGGGTAAGAGGCTATGCCGGTCGAACCATCGGTCAGATCAAAACGAAAAAAAGTTGCGCGGTTCGTGATCGAAACGCTCGTAACGCTCGTTTCGCTCGCGCAGCGGAATTGCGGTGAATGGCGAAGATGGGGCGTTGCGGCCGGACCACTCACAACGGCCCGGCTCGATCAAAAAAAGAAAAACCTGTGCGTCACGGCGATCGAAACGCTCGTAACGCTCGCGCAGTGAATCTAGGTAAGATTCCCACAACGAAACCGGAGGACTGACCTATCATGCTCGCGCGGAAGACTGCTGCGCGTAAAGCCGTAGTTGTTTCCGTATTTCCCCAGCCCCCAGCCCCTAACCCCCAGCCCCTACTTCCGCCAACGTTCGCCGATCCAGCGTTTCCGCACGAAGAAGATCAGCATCCCGATCGTGATCAGGGCCATCAGGCCCCAGGCGAACGGGTAGCCGTAGTACCATTCCAACTCGGGCATGTTCCAAGGAGAAACTTTCGTGTCGAAATTCATGCCGTAGATGCCGGCGACGAACGTCAACGGGATGAACAACGTGCTGATGATGGTCAGCACTTTCATGATCTCGTTCATCCGATGGCTCATGCTGGAGAGATACAAGTCGCGCAGGTCCGCGCTCAGCTCGCGATACATTTCCAGCAGATCCAGCAATTGCACGGTGTGATCGTAACAGTCGCGCAGATAGACGCGCGTCTCTTCGCCGAACGCGGTGTTCGAGTCGCGGAGCAGGGCGTTCACCACTTCGCGCGTCGGCCAGATCGAACGGCGGAGTTGCAGCATGTCCTGTTTGACGGCGTGAATCGTGTTGAGGTCGACCTTGTTTTTGAAGGTCAGCATTTCCTCTTCGAGATCGTCGATCGTTTCGCCGTAATGTTCCAAGACCGGAAAGTAGTTGTCGATGACCGCGTCGATCAACCGATACGCCAGATAGTCCGCGCCGTGCCCGGAGAAGCCGTTTTTCTCGCCGCCGATCCGTTCGCGGACCGCGTCGAAACAGTCGCCGGGGAGATCCTCTTGAAACGTCAGAACGTAGTTCGAACCGAGAAAGATGCTGAGTTGTTCGCTGGCCAACGTGTCGCCGCGGTGGATCATCCGCAGCACGATGAAGACGTTGTCCGGGTACTGCTCGACCTTGGGCCGTTGATGGACGTGCACGACGTCTTCCAACGCCAACGGATGGAGGTGAAACAGTTTGCCGAGCGCGGCCAGCACGCCGGCGTCGCCGAGACCGTCGACGTTGATCCACGTCACGCGGTGACGCTTCATGATTTCGGGCAGCGCGGCGACGTCGTCGATCTCGATCCGCTCCGAGAACTCGGCGCAATACGCGATGACCGAAATCCGCGACCGTTTGGCCGCCGGATCGACCACCAGCGTCCCCGGTTGTGCCGGGACGGGTGCGTCGATGGAATTTTTTTCGCAGGCGATGTTTTCGAGAGGCGCTCATCGCTGGATGCGTTGGGGGCGGTCGCCGACGCGACGGGATACCGCGCGTCAGTATGCGAAGCGCGTGCGGAGTTTGCAAGTTACGATCGCGCGATCCGGGCCGAACGCGGCGTTCGCGCCGGTTTCGAGCGGTTTCCTTGAGGTAAGGGGCTATCGTTCGTAAGATCGACCCCTCTTGCATGTCGTTTTCACCGTCGACGGATAATGGCTCATGATATTCGCTCGAATTTCGCCGAACGCTTGTCGATCGCTCTGCTCTGTACGTTTTTCAGCGTGCTGGGCGCGGGGGAATTCGCGCGGACGAACACGTCGCCGGCGAACCCTTGGGAATGGTCATGAAAGATCAACTCTGGTTGATCGCGCCGTTCGCGATCCTGTTGGGCTGCATCGCGATCTTGCCGCTGACGGTCGTCCATTGGTGGGAACAGAACCGCAGCAAGGCGATCGTGGTGACGATCCTGACCGCGCCTCTGGCCATGTACTTGGCGACCGCCTATGGCCATGAGGGGCAACATAAGTTACTGCATACGGCCGTCGAGTACGTGTTGTTTCTTAGCTTGTTGGGTTCGTTGTACGTGGTCAGCGGCGGAATATATGTGCAGGGTTCGCTCTCGGGAACGCCGCTCGTGAACACCGGCATGCTGGCCATCGGCGCGGTCCTGGCCAGCGTCATCGGCACGACCGGAGCCAGCATGGTGCTGATCCGACCGTTGATCCGCGCGAACGCGTCGCGCAAGCGGATGACGCACGTCGTCGTGTTTTTCATTTTCATCGTCTCGAACTGCGGCGGCTTGTTGACCCCGCTGGGCGATCCGCCGCTGTTTTTGGGATTTATGAAAGGCGTGCCGTTCGAGTGGACGTTGAAACTGCTGCCGCAATGGGCGTTCGTCAACGGAGTGCTGTTGATCGTGTTCAACGTCTGGGATCAAGCCGTATTGAATCGGGAAGAACGCGAACGGGCGGGCTCGCAACTCGAGCAAGTTCAGAAGCACGAGCCGTTACGGATCGTCGGCTTGGTCAACATCGCGTTCTTCGCCGCCATCGTGGTGATCAACTTGGCGGCCGGCTACAAGTTCTTCGAGCGACTCTCCGGCGGCGAGCAAGGAGGTCAACTGCTGCAAGCGGGGGCGATGATCGCGGTCGCCGGCGCGTCGTACCTGACGACCAGCAAGGCGATCCATCACAAGAACAACTTCGGGTTCGGACCGATCATCGAAGTGGCCGTGATCTTCGCGGGGATCTTCATCGCCATGATTCCGGCGTTGGCGATTCTCGACGTCCGCGGCGCGGAGTTAGGCGTGGATACGCCGGCCAAGTATTTTTGGGCGGGCGGAATCCTATCGAGCTTCTTGGACAACGCGCCGACGTATTTGACGTTCGCCGCGACCGCGTGCGGAACGGCTCGTATTCCCGTCGAAGGCGAATACCTGGCGGTCTATCTGGCTCAGCCCGGCGCGGCCGGCGCGGAGGCCGCATGGATCCTCAAGGCGATTTCTTGCGGCGCGGTCTTCATGGGCGCGAACACGTACATCGGGAACGGCCCGAATTTCATGGTCAAAGCGATCGCCGAACAGAACAACGTGACAATGCCGGGCTTTTTCGGTTACATGGCGTACTCGGTCGGAATCCTGATCCCGATCTTCATCGCCGCGACGTTTTTGTTTTTTTTGTAGAAAGGCGCGACGCACTCGTTCCCAAGCTCACGCTTGGGAACGTGACCCGCCATCAAGCGTCGTGCGCGTGATCAAGCAGGAGCTTGGTCACGAGTTGAAGTGCGTTGGAAGGTTATGTCTTGGCCGGAATACGCATCGCGTAGAACGAACGCCAGACGAAGATCAGGGCGACGGCCAACATGCCGGCTCCGATGAACGGCGCACGGTTCGTTTCGCCGCTGGTGGTCGCGTGCTTTTGCATTTCGATCGCGATTTCGACGGCCAGCAGTCCAAACAGCGTGCTGAACTTGATGATCGGATTGAGTGCGACCGACGTGGTGTCCTTGAACGGATCGCCGACCGTGTCGCCGATGACCGTCGCCGCGTGCAACGGAGTCCCTTTTTCTTTGAGATCGACCTCGACCAGCTTTTTGGCGTTGTCCCACGACCCGCCGGTGTTCGCCATCGAGATCGCCTGAAACAGCCCGAACACCGCGATGGAGATCAGATAGGCGACGAAAAAATTCGGATCGAAGAACGCGAACGCCAGGGTGATCGCCATGAGTGCGATGAAGATGTTCCACATCCCTTTTTGCGCGTACTGCGTACAGATGCGGACGACCGTTTTCGAGTCCTCGATATCGGCCTCCTTTTTGGTCAGATCCATGTTTTTCTTGATGTACTCGACCGCGCTGTACGCTCCCGTGGTGACGGCTTGCATCGACGCGCCGCAGAACCAGTAGACGACCGCGCCGCCGGAGATAAAGCCCAGCAAGACCGGCGCGTCGGTGAGGCTGAGATGCAGCATTCCTTCCTTCCCCAGGAGCAAAATGATGGCGAAGATCATCGTCGTCGCGCCGACGACGGCCGTACCGATCAACACCGGTTTGGCCGTGGCCTTGAATGTGTTGCCGGCCGAATCGTTCGCTTCCAGGTAATGTTTGCCGCGCTCGAAGTCGGGCGTAAAGCCGAAGTCGCGTTCGATTTCCTTGTGGATGCCCGGGATGTGTTCGGTTTGCGCCAGTTCGAAGACGCTTTGCGCGTTGTCGGTCACCGGACCGTAACTGTCGACCGCGATGTTGACCGGCCCCATGCAGAGGAACCCGAACGCGACCAGCCCGAAGGCGAAAATCGACCCGACGCCGACCGCGCAGAGGAGGTGGTCACTTCGGCGATGATCACTTCGCGCGGCGTGGTTTCCAGCGCGGCCAAAGCCGGCGCGGCGCCGCCGTCGATGGCCGCGAGAATTTTCGCTTGAGTCAGCGGCGATTGCGTTTGGATCGTTTTCAGTTCGTTTTCGATCGGCGTGCGACGATCGTTAGGCAACGCGACCAACGTCGGCGAACGATACGGTTCCAACTGGACGCTCATGATTTCGTTGATCCCGCCGGGCAGATTGCTGACGTAGAACGCCATGCCCATCAACCCGGCGATCAGTAAGCCTTTCCAAAACGCGCTGAAATAGCCGGCGACCAAGCCCGAGAGGATCGTCAACGACGCTCCCCCTTCGCGGCTGGCGGTCACGATTTCGTGAACGTGTTTGCTGTGCGAACTGGTAAAGACCTTGGTGAATTCCGGAATCAACACGGCGGCCAACGTGCCGCACCCGATGATCGACGCCAGTTGCCACCACAGATCGGGCATCGTTTTACCGGCGTATTCCAAATCGTGCAGCAACAACCAACTCATCCCGTAGGAGGTCGAGATGCAGAGAATCGACGCGATCCAAATCAATCGCGTCAGCGGCGCTTCGAAATCGAACTCTTTCAGGCCTTTGTATTTGGCCGTGGAGATCGCTTGATTGACGAAGTACGACACGCCCGACATGAAGTCCATCAAGAACCGCATGGCGAACAGCCAGACGATCAGCTTGGCTTGCAAGTCGGCTTGCGTGGTGGGAATGGCCAGCGTGATGAACGTGATCAGCGCGACGCCGGTCACGCCGTAGGTCTCGAACCCGTCGGCCGTCGGACCGACCGAGTCGCCGGCGTTGTCGCCGGTGCAATCGGCGATCACGCCCGGATTGCGGGGATCGTCTTCCTTGACGTTGAAGACGATCTTCATCAAATCGCTGCCGATGTCGGCGATTTTGGTGAAGATACCGCCGGCGATCCGCAGCGCGCTGCGCCGAGGGACTCGCCGATGGCGAAGCCGAGAAAGCAGATGCCCACGCGATCGCGCGGCACGAACAGCAAGATGATCACCATCATGATCAATTCGAGCGAAATCAAAAACAGCCCGATCGACATCCCCGCGCAGCGGAATGTTGACCACGTCCCACGGCTCGCCCTTCAGGCTGGCGAACGCGGTTCGCGCGTTGGCATAAGTGTTCACGCGGATGCCGTACCACGCGACCCAATACGAGCCGACGATGCCGACGATCGAGAACAGCAGAACTTGCCCCACGACGTCCCACGATTTGTCTTCAAGCTCGCGAAAATAATACGCCATCGCCGCGGCGATGATGGCGAACAGCATTGCCAAGAACTTGCCTTGTTGGATGAGATACGTTTTGCATGTTTGAAAGATGATTTCCGCCACCGCCAGCATCGATTTGTGCGCGGGGAGGGCGTGAATCTGCATTCGCAAATAGAGACTGATCCCCAACGTGCCTGCGATGACGAACGAACCGTATAACAGCAATTTGCCGGCGCTGATCGTGTTCTCGGCGATCGTGAACGAGCCGTGCTCGTTCAAGTCGGGAATCGCCAGATCGGCTTCGCCCGCCTGCAGCGGCGACGCGCAGAAGAGGAACAGAGCCGACACAACGATCGCCCAGCGATCGACGGATTTCGACGACGGCGCAAACTTCGTCACGGCGCTTCTCCCCTCAAAGAAAGGCCTGATCCGAATTCACTCGCTCCTTTAAAAAATGTAACGGGTTCGTCGCGTAAGCCACAAGCGAATTCCGAGAAATCGTCGAACGCGGCGTGGAAGGAGCAGAGATGAAACGAAGCGAGCCCGCGAACGGAACGCTCGCGGGCTCGATGATGCCGGGAGTGTATCGAAGCGTTCGCTTAGGTGGGAAACCATTGCACGAAACCTTCGATCGCTTCGTATTCGGCGAAGCCGAGTTGATCGTAGATTTTGGCGGTGGCGCGATTGCGATCTTCGGCCCGTTGCCAGAACTCGCGTTTGTCGCTGCCGGGAAACATCGCGCGATCCTTTTGCGATTGATGTTTGAAGATCGCGATCCGTTTGCGCATCAGCTCTTCGGGGCTGATCGGGACGGCCATTTCGATTTTTTCGGGTTCCCATTCCTGCCATGCGCCGCGATAGAGCCAGACTTGGCAATGTTTGAACCAGTCTTGATCTTTGACGCGATCGATGGCCGCGAAGACCGCTTGCAGACAAACGCGGTGCGTGCCGTGCGGATCGGTCAGATCGCCGGCGGCGTAGATTTGGTGCGGTTTGACCTTTTCCAACAACTCGACGGTGATGCGGATATCGTCTTCGCCGACCGGTTTCTTTTTGATCGTGCCGGTTTCATAAAACGGCAGGTCCAAAAAATGAACGTTCGACATCGGCACGTTGCAATCGCGGGCGGCCGCGCGGGTTTCGCCGCGGCGGATCAACCCTTTGATTCGTTGAATCTCGGGACTGTCGACTTGACCTGGTTTTTTGTTGCGAAGGTATTCCTCGACGTGACGCTCGATTTTCTTGGTTTGATCCGGCGAAATTTGGAAAAGATGATTGAAGTCCAGCGAGAAATCGACGAACCGCAACGCATCCGCGTCGAATACCGCGATATTGCCGGAGGTTTGCACGGCGATGTGCATCTCGTGACCCTGGTCGACCAAGCGGATCAAGGTTCCGCCCATGCTGATGACGTCGTCGTCCGGATGCGGCGAAAAGAGCACCACGCGTTTGGGGAAAATCGTGTCGGTCTTGCGGCGGATGTCGCCGGGGCGTTTCTTTTCGTCGGGTTTGCCACCGGGCCAGCCGGTGATGGTTTCCTGCATCTCGCGAAAGACTTCGATGTTGATGCGATACGCGGGACCTTGCTCGGCCAACAGATCTTGCAAGCCGTTTTCGTTGTAATCGTGGTCCACCAGTTTGAGGATCGGTTTTTTGAGCGCACGAGCCAACCAGATGACCGCGCAACGGCGCATGATCGGCGTCCAGTCCACGTGTCCGGCCAACCACGGCATTTTGTTGCGTGTGAGCTGTCCGGCCGCCGCTTCGTCCAAGACGAAGACCCGATTCGGATGATCCTGCAAGAAACTGGCGGCCACGGCCTCGGTGACCGGTTCTTCGACCGCCTTGGCGACCATCGACGCTTTGTGTTCGCCGTAGGCCATGAGGATGACGCGGCGGGCTTCCAAATCGTGCCGACGCCCATCGTGATCGCGCGGCGGGGGACGAACTCGTCGCCGAAGAAGTCGGACGCCGCGTCGAGCCGCGTCGTCATGTCCAGCGTGATCATCCGCGTGCGGCTGTCGCGCCCGGAACCGGGCTCGTTGAAGCCGATGTGGCCGGTCCGGCCGATACCCAGGATTTGCAAATCGACGCCGCCGAGGGCTTTGATTTTGCGTTCATAGGCGGCGCAGTATTCGGCGACGTGCTCGCGCGGCAGCGTGCCGTCGGGGACGTTGATCTGCTCGCGCGGAATGTCGATGTGATCGAACAGATGTTCGTTCATGAAGCGAACATAGCTTTGCAACTCCAGCGGCTGCATCGGAAAGTACTCGTCCAGGTTGAACGTGTGGACGTTCCGGAAGCTGAGTTGCTCTTGGCGATGTAACCGGACCAACTCGGCGTAGACCCCCGTCGGCGTCGACCCGGTCGCCAAGCCCAGCACGCACGGTTTTCCCTCGGCCACGCAAGCGCGAATCAACGACGCGATTTCCGACGCCACGGCGCGGTTGGCGTCTTTGGATTCGGGATAGATGTCCAGCGGAATGCGTTCGCGGAGCGGTTGGATATGGGACATGCGGGTTTCCGGGGAAATTGGGACTCGTCACGTGGTGTGGCTAGATTATTATTAATTTACACAATTAAAGTCAATAGATCGGCTTGCCGGCGACTCGTTCAACAGTTTATTCTGGGAAGCATGGCGACCCGTTAATTCTATTTTAGGAACTTAACTCGATGCTTCTGGATTTACGTCAACGCGAATTGTTGCGTTTTATCTGGCGCGAAAACCGATTGAGTCGCTGGGAATTGCACGAACGGACGGGCGTCAATCCGAACGCGATTGGAATCGAAGCCGCGTATTTGCTGCAACTCGGCATTCTTCGCGAAGGTGCTCCCGAGAGTGTCGGCCAAGGACGTCCGCGCACGCCGCTCGAAATCGACACCGCCACGCGCCATATTTTGGGGGTGTCGCTCGGTCCCGGGCAAGTCGAAATCGCGAAACTGAATTTGCGCGGGCAATTGCTCGGCAAAACGACGCAGCAATCCGTTGAAACGCCAGCCGAAGCGATCGCGGTCGCTCAGCGATTCATCAAGCAAAACATCAAAGAACAAACGCTGGCCGTAGGGATCAGCAGCCCCGGCTTTTTGGACGCCGAGAAGAAAGCCATTTTGTTCAGCTCGGTCACGCGCACGGCTCAACCGTTGCAGATCGACGGTCTGTATCAAGCCGCCGGCGGCAAGCCGATCGTGTTCGAGAACGACATGCATGCGTTGGCGGTGCGCTGGTTGTTGACGCATTTGGCCGAAGAGCACGAGGACGTGCTCTTGGCGTTCCTCGGTGACGGACGACTCGGCGCGGCGATGCTGGTCGAAGGCCGGCCGAATCGCGGCTGTTTGATCGGCGCCAATGAACTTGGCCACACACGTTTTCCGATCGAAACCGATCCCTGCTATTGCGGGCAGATCGGGTGTTTGGAACGCATTTGCAGCACGGCGTTTTTGCAGCGACTGAATCCCGAGTATTCCAAAGACGCCACGATCTTCGAGCGCACCGCGCGATCGGCCGACGACGATCATGCGATACAACGCTTGTCGCAGTTGCTGGCGATGGGGCTCTCGAATTCGGTCAACTTCATGCGCCCGAATCGCTTGGTCATCGTCAGCGAGCTGACGCGCTACGCCGGCTTCAGCGACGCATTGTTACGCTTGATTCGCGGCGGATTATTGTTCGAATTGGTCAATCACGTCCGCATCGACCTGTGGGATCAACCCGGAGCGGTCTCGGCCGAATCGGCCGGCTGGTTGGCCTTGGCCGGACTCTTTCAAGAAGGATGGAAATCGCTGTAATGACTTTCAAATCATGGGAATCGCGTCTCGGGTTTTGCAGTTGGTCGGTTCGTCCCGAATCGATCGACGATCTGCTCTCGGCCGCGTCGCAAATCGGGTTGAAACGCGTACAACTGCATCTCAACCCGTTGTGCGACGAAGGAAAGTCGTGGTTCGCGACGGCCGCTAAGTTACAAAAGGCCGGCATCGCGATCGGCAGCGGCATGGTCGGTTGCGTGGGCGAAGACTACACCACGATCGAGTCGATCCATCGCACCGGCGGCGTCGTGCCCGACGACACGTGGCCGTCGACCTTCACCAATCTGCACATCGCCGCGCCGCTGATCGCAGCGTTGGGGATCGAACGGGTGACGATGCACGCGGGCTTTATCCCGTCCGACACGGCGGATCCGATTTACGCGAAGGTGCTCGATCGCATTCGTAAGGTGGCCGATCTGTTCGGCGGTTACGGCGCGAGCGTCGCGTTGGAAACGGGCCAAGAAGCCGCGCCGACGTTGAAACGCTTTTTTCAAGACGTCGAGCGCGAGAACGTTTTTATCAATTTCGATCCGGCCAACATGCTGCTTTACGGTAGCGGCGATCCGATCGACGCGCTCAAGCTGCTGCTGCCTCATGTCGGCTCGTGCCATATCAAGGACGGCGTTCGCTCGGCGAAGACCGGTGAATGGGGCGAAGAAGTCCCCGTCGGCAAGGGCCAAGTTCCGTGGAAGGAATTTTTCGCCGTGCTGGACGACGGAAAGTTCGCCGGTGATCTCATGATCGAACGCGAAGCGGGTGAGCAACGCATTCTCGACATTCGTCACGCGGTCGACGAACTTCGCACGCTCGGCGGTTGAACCTTCTTCGACGACCAAGATTTGTACTTCGTTCGCCTCGAA
The DNA here is from genome assembly GCA_049840575.1 of Pirellulales bacterium. Taxonomy (GTDB): domain Bacteria; phylum Planctomycetota; class Planctomycetia; order Pirellulales; family JALHPA01; genus JANRLT01. Next base: position 121,787 of record JASGKV010000024.1, on the reverse strand, counting down.
CTTCGCAGTTCCATTTCTATCCCGTTTTCCAGAAAGTCGCCGCGATGTTGAACGTCGGAATCATCGGCATGGGCATGATGGGCCGCACGCATTTCGAGGCGTACGCCAATATCTACGGCGTGAAGGTCCGCGCCATCTGCGACCGCAAGCCGCAACGCGCCAGCGGCGACATGGCAGGCACCGACGGCAATGTGCTGGGCGCGGGAGTGGCCAAGTTGGACATGACCGGCATCCTCGGCACGACGAACTACAAGGAGATTCTGGAACATCCCGAGATCGACATCATCGATATCTGCACCGCCACGCCGAATCATCCGGAACTCACGGCCGAATGCCTGGCGACCGGCAAGCACGTGCTCTGCGAAAAGCCGCTCGCGCGAACCGCCGCGCAAGCTCGGCAAATCGTCGAAAACGCACGGCGATCCAGAGGGACGTTCATGACCGCGATGTGCCTGCGGTTCTGGCCCGAGTGGTCCTGGCTCAAAACGGCGATCGCCGAGCAACGCTACGGCCGCGTGCTGAGCGCGACGTTCCGCCGCATGGCGACCATGCCTGCCGGCTGGTACTCGAACGGAGAACTCTCGGGTGGGGCGTTGCTCGACCTGCACATTCACGATACCGACTTCGTGCATTACCTGTTCGGCATGCCCCGCGCGGTGATGAGCCGCGGGTACGCCAAAACCAGCGGCGCGGTCGACCATCTGGTCACGCAATACCTCTACGACGAAGGAAAAGGGCCGCCGCTCGTCGCCGCCGAAGGTTCGTGGTGCATGAACGACGGGTTCGCGTTCGAGATGAAGTACACGGTCAACTGCGAACGGGCCACGCTCGATTACGACCTTGGTCGCACGCCTGCGTTGCAGGTCGCGGCCGAAGGCAAGCTCGAAGCGATCACGGTTCCGAGCGAAACCGGCTACGTCGGCGAATTACGCTATTTTATCGAGTGTCTGCAAGCCGGAAAACAACCTGATATGGTCCCGCTCGAAGACCCGGTCCGTTGCTTGGAAATCCTGGAAGCCGAGGAACGCAGCGTTCGCGAAGGACGGATCATCGAGTTGAACAGCTAAGTCGTAAGGCCGATCTCCGAGTTTTTCGGACGAAATGCGAGAATCTTCTGGAATCGTAACATTCCCGAACTTAGTATGTGCGTTGAGTGGAAAGTGGGTACGCTCGGGCAAAGAAGGGGAAGCCCGAGCCGCGTCTTGGTCCGCCAAGAGATGCTTCGTACAGGGGACTACGGATGCTGCGCGCACATGGACTTCCGTTGGTTTGTTCGTTGGCGGTTTGCTTGGCCTTGGGGTCGGCTCGACTTGCGCATTGCGCGACCGTGCAAACGCCGACCAATCAAACCAACGGCACGAACACGTTGAATCACACGTTTTCCCCAAGCGCAGCGGATTTATTGAACGGTCTCGCGCCATCCGCGCAAGCGGGTAACTTCACGCAAGAAGGGAGCGGCGGAGTCGCCGTGCTGACGAACGGCACAATGGCGAATCCCATTACGCGCAACGGGGGCGGGGCGTTTCAATTCGGTCAGTTCGCCACGGGCGGGAATACCGGCGGCACGTCCGTCACCTACACGTTGCCGAGTCGGTCGAACATCAGCGCCGTCGATGTTTACGGCGCGTGGCAGGACGGCGGCCGCGATCAACAAAGCTACACCGTGTCGTACTCGACCGGATTCGGCTATACACCCTTCGCCACGGTCAACTACAACCCGACGGATCCGGCCGGAATGCCGCAGGCGACGCGGGTCAATCTGGTCAACACCGGCGGGAATCTCAATCTGGCGACGAACGTCACGTCGTTGCGGTTCGATTTCAACGGCACGGAAAACGGTTACTCGGGCTACGCCGAAATCGATGCGTTCGGCACGGCGTCCGGGGTTTTCGCGGCGGGTAAAGTCGGCGCAGGCTCGGCCCCGGGCGGAGCGAACAACCTGGACGGCGCCGGTGCGCCGCGGTTGAACGTCGATTTGGCCAACACGCTCAATCTCGGCGCGGGAACGTATCGAATAAACGATACGTCTTTCGCCGCCGACGCCGGCAACGGTTCGGGCGCGATCCGCACGTTTCTCGCCCGCGAAACAGGAGCGAACACCTACGAGACGGTTTGGGTCTCCGACCTCTATCAACCGCTCGCCAACGGCCTTTTCAGCGATACGGCGTTCGCGATTCCGCAGTTTACGTTAGCGGCCGACACTGTCCTCTTCGCGGGCATCTATCACGACGGCGTCGCACGAGTGTATTACAACGACGACGCGACCTTGACCAATCATAACGCCACGAGCGTCGTCGCTCCTGCGACGGTCGGCGAGCCGATCGCCGGATTCTCGAACCCGGGTCTGAACAATCGCACCTACAAATTCGAGGTGAACGTCTCGGCCGTCGCCGTGCCCGAACCGCATACGATTGGGTTAGTCGGCCTGGGGGTAGTTGGGCTTATCTGCGTTCATCGTCGTTTACGATAGCCGCTACCGGAATACGCTTGATCCGGTGCGATGCGTTAAGAAATGTCGTGTATTTTTTCAACATGGAAGCGAATTGTTTCACCGATACGATCGGGTATCTTGAGGGAGACCGATTTCCTCAACACGCAGGGGCACACATGAGTATCCGAGTCAACGTCGTCGCGTTGTTGTTGCTTTGCCTTTGGTGCGCCCGGCTATGGGCGGCGATACGCGGACCTTCGCAGAACATGGCTTCTCCTACACACTGCCCGAAGGGTTCTCCTATGAGTTCGAAACGAACGGACTGCCCCAAAAAACACTCGATTATTACGATCTCATCGTCAAGGATTCGACGAACGGTCGTATCTTTTCGATCAAGTTAATACCATCGCCTCCAGAGGGCATACCAACGCTGAATAAGTATAAAACTTTGGAGAACTCGGTTCTCAAGCGTAAGGAGTTTCAAGTCATTTCGAGTGCGGAAACCGTTTTTCAGGGCTTACCGGCGTATCGTTTTCAGTCAATATTAAACGAGCGGATCTACAACGATACGCTATATGTGCATGCGAATGGACATATTTTTATTTTGCAGCTCTCTCGTCCGAATATCGACGCTTCAACGGACATGGGCGATGAAGTTTTCGCTGGTTTTGAGTTCACTTCCAAGGCTCGCCCGGATGCAGATGAGAGTTACTTAGAGGCGTTTAAGCATGGAGAAGAGTTCGGCAAAGCCATCGTTTCGACGATGGGAATGATCGGCTTCGCCGTTGTTTGCGGATCTATCGCGTACTGGTACTCCAATCGACGTTCTACATCGCCCGTGGCCGCATCTGTAACGGACGGCGGCGGCCACCCTGAATCCGCATCGTCTACGGGGACGCAGGTCCCTGCAAATACCGAACCAAACGCGGATACTTAGCATTCCCCTAAGGCCTGAGTAGCTTTATTAACTCGGCCGATGATTGTCACCAATACGCCGGATCGCCGCAGAGCTTGGCGATCCAGGCGATCGCGAGCATACCCATCCAGGCATAAAGCAAGCGATCGCCGAAGAGCGTCGAGCGTCGCATGACTCCGCGATACACGACCGCAGCGATCGAATACGCGAGCAGCCCGATGATGGGCAGCGTGAAAAGATTGTAGCGACACGCCTCGGCCCACTCGCCGGCCAGCAGGCAGCGCAAGCTGCGCGTGCCGCCGGTCGTGGGGCAGGGGAGACCCGTGAGCGCAGAAAAAAGCGACGGCGCGAGCCGTCGCTGAGTCAACCAATAGATGTTCCAGATCACGTACACCACCGACAATGCGGAGGCCGTCGCGACTAGGAATCGCAAGAACCAACGCTTCGGACCGCCGTCGCGAAACGTGACGACGGCTGGCAGCGATACCGATTCGGTCGACGTTTGCTCCGTCACCGAGATTAACGGCCCTTGCACGAACCGATCACCCACGGAAGCCAGCAGAGCGGAATGCAAAACAGGAGCAACACGATGAACAAAATCAAACCGGTAACATTCAGACCGGCGAAGACCGCCTTGTTGTCATCCGACATGAGAAACCCCGTTAAGCAATGAAGAAAGAGCCGCGACGAACGTTCGCAGTCTAATCATTTCTTCGCCCGATGCAAGCATTTCCGGACACGGCTGGGCGTTTTTTCAACATCCATCGGATCGCGATGCATCTCGGCCGGCTGCGGGAGGACGCCCGATGCGTTACAGTCAGGATTCCCGGTCCCGGTATGGCGCCCGACCGGGCCGATCTTCAGCAGTGCGAGTCGTTATGCGGTTGCGTGTCATCGTAATGTTGTTGAGTTACACATTGGCCTACGCGGGAGCAGCGGCGGCCGAGCAGCTCGTGCCGACGCCCCCGGCCGCGCCGCCGGTGAACTTGTCGGATTGGACTCCGCGTCCGGCCACCGGCAAAGCCGAGGCCTGGGAAAAGGCGACCGATAAGGATTGGATCGACGCCCGGTTCCGCGAGACCGACGTCGGCCCGTTCTTTAACGGAACGATGAAATTTTCGTTGGGTAAAGGAAACGAGACCATCTACAAAGCGACCGCCGTACGCCTGGGCGAGAAGCACGACGCCGGTCTGATCTTCGACCGCGCGACGATGCAAACCTTCGGCCGTTTGGAGCGGCGGCTTCTTGCTGCATAGCGACCGTCGCTTTGGTCTGATGAACACTCCGACTCCGGTCGGCACGTTGATCTCCGCGAACAAAGCCGCGCCGGGCTGGACGAATGCCGCGTCGGCCGCGAGCGAGGCGAAACCGCCGTTCACGCTGCCGTTGCCCGTCGAACAAGCGCGTTATCGAGGGCTGCGTCTGCATGGCGATCGCGTCGTGTTTTCGTACACCATCGGAAAGACCGAAATTCTCGAATCGGCGCGATTGGTGCGAGACGACGGAGTCGAGATGATCGTACGAACCATATCATTGAGCAAGTCGAGCGAAGAAGACGACCGAGCCGAGCTGATCGTCGGGCTCACACAAAATTATTCGATCGCCGATCAACCACATCCGGTTCTGCGTTTCAAAAACCATGGACCGGAAGATCGCGATCTCATCGGACTGGCGGCGGATCCGGCGGCGATCGGGTTTGAGGACGACGGCCGTGGTCGCTTGGTCGTGCGTGGTCGAAAGACTCAGCCGGTTCGACGCATCGTCATGGCGTATGCCCGGGGCGACGGCAAAACCGAAGCGGCGTTGCAACGCGCGCTCGGACGGTCGGAGTTGGGAGACGATCTCGACGGTTTGGTTAAACCGGGACCGTTGCGCTGGGGGAAACCGTTGTTGACGAAGCTCGAACGAGGAACGCCGACCGGCCCGTTCGCGATCGACACGCTGACGATTCCTTACGACAACCCGTCTAAAGCGTTGTTCTTTTGCACCGGCGTCGATTTTCTGCCCGACGGTCGCGTGGCGGTCTGCACGTGCCACGGCGACGTTTGGCTGGTGACGGTCGACGAAACGGCCGGTTCGTGCACATGGCGACGATTCGCCACGGGCTTGTATCACCCGTTGGGATTGAAATCGGTCGACGGCAAACTGGTGGTGTTGGAGACGGGCCAACTTACGCGGTTACATGACGAGAACGACGACGGCGAAGCCGATTACTACGAGTGCGTGACCAACGCTTGGCATACCGGCGGGGGCGAGCACTCTTACGACACGAATCTGGAAACCGATCCGCAAGGGCATTATTACTTTTTCAAAACCGGCGACACGCATGTTTCGCACGGAGGCTGTTTGATGCGCGTGTCGAAGGACGGCGCGAAGGTCGACGTTTTCGCCACTGGGTTCCGCCATCCCATCGGCTTAGGCATGTCCCCTACCGGAATCGTGACCGGCGCCGATCAAGAGGGGAACTGGATGCCGGGGACGCGGATCGACCAATACGTGGCCGGCGGGTTCTATGGCGACATGCGCGCGCGCATCGCGATCCGTTGCCGAAAATTTACGACGGACCGCTCTGTTGGTTGCCGCGCGAAGTCGATAACTCGGCCGGCGGCCAGGTTTGGGTTCCGACCGCCGACGCCGCGGCGCAGGGCAAGTCGTGGGGACCGCTTGCCGGCCTGCCGCTGCATCTTTCGTACGGGCGTTGCAAGGCGTTCGTCCTCTTAAGACAAGAATTGGCCGACGGCCGCATGCAAGGGGGCGTCGCCGACTTGGGACTGACGTTTCTCTCCGGCGTGCGTTGCGGGCGATTCAGCCCGCAAGATGGGAACTTGTATGTCTCGGGTCTGAACGGTTGGCAAACGGCGGCCAAGGCCGATGGTTGTTTGCAGCGTGTTCGCTACGTCGGAGGCGGACTCGACGCGCCGATCAAAATGACGGTGGCCGGCGATACGCTCCGCCTGACGTTCGATCGGCCGCTCGATCCGAAAACCGCGACCGACACGACGAATTGGCGCGGCGCACGTTGGAATTATCTGTGGACCAAAGAATACGGTTCGAAACGTTGGAAGGCCTCGGACCCAACGGTCGAAGGCCAAGACGACGTCCCGGTCCGCGAAGTCACGCTGACCGACGACGGTCGCACGGCCGTCTTACGATTCGACGCACTCGGCCCGGTCATGCAATTGCAAACCGCCTACCACGTTCAGTTCGTCGACGGTCACGAAGCTTCTGGTTCGGTTTTTTCGACCGTACATGGGACGAAGTGACGCCGTCGAAGGTACCGATCGCGATTTTCCGCGTGCTATATTCGACACGTGTTCGGTTGTTCCAAGGTCTTCACAAGACATTCTAAAAGGCGAGCTATGCGGCGATTCATAATATCCTCGTTACTGATCGGCTTGATCGTCGTAATCAGCGGTTGTGACGAAGGAAAGAAGTCGTCGGACGATCGTTCGGCGAATCCTGCGTTAAACGATCGTCTGAAGGCGGCGATCGAACTAAGCGATCCGATCAATCGAGATCAGGCTTTAACCAAGGTGGCTGTGGATGCCGCGGCGTTCGGCGATATTGCGACCGTAAAAAACGCATTATCGCAAACTGCCGACAAGATCACCAAAGACAACACGACGTGGACCTGCGTCGATACGCTTTGCAAATCCGAACAGTACGCAAGCGACGGAATTGGCGAAATCGATAGGCGATCCTGTCAGGCGTGACGAGGCGTTGGCTCGTGTCGCGCGGGGAAAAAACTGATTGGCGTCGGATGCGGATATCGACTGAAAATTACTCCGCCATTTTCACATAGCAAAACTTCCAAACATCGAACAATCCGTCTGGTCCCAGCTTCAGCGCCGGGATGACGGTGAGGGCCATGAAAGAGAGCGTCATATACGGCGGCGCCCAAGGTCGAGCCCAGCGCTTTGGCCGCGGCGTCGAGGCGGCTGTAGTCGGCCGCGACCGCCTTCCCTTCGCCTGCGCTCATCAGGCCCGCGATCGGCAGCGGCAGCACGTCGCTGTGGTCGCCGTCGACCAGCGAGATGCCGCCCCGGGCTTCGATCAGCACGTTGACCGCGCGGGCGAGGTCGACGTCGTTCGTTCCCACGGCCAGGATATTGTGCGAATCGTGCGACACGCTGCTGGCGATCGCGCCGGATTTCAGTCCGAAGTTCTTGATTAGACAAATCGCCGGCGAACCGCCGCCGTAGCGATCGATCAGCACCATTTTCAGGAGATCGCGTTCGACGTCGGCGACGATTTGCCCGGCGCGGATCGTCGGAGTTTCCGGCAGTTCTTCGGTGACGAGTTGCCCGTCGAGCGCGACGATCACGCGCACTTTCGGAACCGCCGGAGGGTTCGCGTTCCAAACGTCGGGGACCGCGATCGCGAGCGACTCGGCCGCGATCGGAGGACAATTGAAGTTGTTCGCGATCACGGGTTCGACCCGTTGCAATAATGTCTTGCCGCCTTGGGCTACGAGTTGCCCGTCGATCCAGGTTCGCATGACCTCGAAGTTGGTGAGATCGCGTAGCTCGATGACATCGGCCGGATCGCCGACCCGCAAGAGACCAACGTCCAAGCCGAAGTGCAGGACAGGCGCGACGCACGCCGCGCAACGCGACCAACGGGGGAATGCCGGCGGCCACCGCCCGTGCGACCAGTTGATTGATGTGACCCTCGACCAAATCGTTCGGGTGCTTGTCGTCGCTGCAAAACATGCAGGCTTCGGGGAATTCGGCCAACAGCGGATGCAGGGCCGCGAAATCCTTCGCCGCCGAGCCTTCGCGGATCAACAGCTTCATCCCCTTTTGCAGCTTTTCTTTCCCTTCGTCGTAAGCTCGGCTTTCGTGGTCGGTCTGAATGCCGGCGGCGATATAGTTATCCAACTCCGCGCCGCGTAGACCGGGGCAGTGGCCGTCGACCGGTTTGCCGCGTTCGCGGGCGGCGGCGATCTTGGCGTGAACCTCCGGATCACCCATCAGGACGCCCGGGAAGTTCATCATCTCGCTCAGATACTTGATCCGTGGATCATCCAACAACGCGGCGACTCCGGCGGCGTCGATCTTTCCGCCGGCTTTATCGAACGGCGTCGCCGGCACGCACGACGGCGCGCCGAAGTTCACCTTCAACGGCGTATGCCGAGCGTTCTCGACCATGTACCACACGCCGTCGGCGCCCAGCACGTTCGCGATTTCGTGCGGGTCGGACACGGTCGCCACGGTCCCGTGCGGCACGGCCAAGCGAGCGAATTCCGTCGGCACCAGCATCGAGCTTTCGATATGCACATGTGCATCGACGAAACCGGGGCAAAGGTAGGTGTCGAACGGCCCGTCGGCGTGACGGAGCGACGTAATTTTGCCGTTCTGAATCGTGATCGTCCCGGGACGAATGGTCCCGTGCAGGACGTCGACGATATTGCCTGAAAGCTCGGTGGTCAGGTTCGACATGGACGCTGTTCGACGAAGAGGAAGGAAACCGCCCGCCGGTCATTGTTCGTGAAAAAGTTCGCGAAGTCGAGTGCGAAAAAGCGACTCGGCTGCCGGCGATTTCGTGAGGAATTCGATAGGAATTTCAGAGCCGATCGTTATGATTGAACTGTGCCTCTCCCGCACGACACGACCGATCGGGCCGTCTTCGCACCGATTCGTCGCCTCCGCAAATCGAATCGATCCGTTCCGCGCCCCGCCCTTGTCTCGCCGCGGGGAAGCGGCGGAAGCGCGTGTCGTCCGTTTCCGCGTCGTTCGTGTTTTTTCGTCAGCAGCCAGGACCGTTATGTCGCAAGCCATCGTCAATCCGGCCGAAGTCCGCGGGTTCGCCGCGCAGCTTAAACATTTCAACACCGAATTGCTGGCGCAACTCGGTACGTTGAATCGTCAGTTCCAGGCGTTGAACAGCACGTGGCGCGACCAAGAACAATTGAAGTTCGCGGCCGAGTTCAATCAGTTGCTGCAAACGTTCAATCGCTTTACGCAAAACAGCGAACTCTACGTACCGTTCTTGATTCGCAAAGCCGAGCGAATCGAAGAGTATCTGCATCAACGCTAAATCGCGATCGTCGGTCGCCGCCCATCGAGCCGAAAGTTTACTGAGACGCGTATGAGTTCCGCACACGTCAAATCGGTCGACGCCATCTACGAATTTCGAGCGGCGCTGCTCGAATTCGCCTCGGACGCCAATCAGGCGCTCGATATGTTGGACGTCGAAGCGCGGCGCGGCGTCGAATGGCTGACCGTCGAACAGGTTCGTTATTGGAAAGCCGAAAATCGAAAAAGTTGGGACCGCGTTTCGGAATGCAAAGACGCGCTGCATCAAGCGGTCACCCAACGGACGATAGGCGACCACATTCCGGATTGCATCGACGAAAAGAAAGCCTTGCAAAAAGCGCAGAATCGACTGAAGCTGACCGAACGCAAGCTGGAGGCGGTCCAACACTGGTGTCGCGAAGCGTCGCACGTCTATAACGAGTTCGAAGCACGGTTTTCGCAGGGGAAAGGGGCGCTCGACGGTGAAATTCCTTCCGCCGTCGCGGCGATCGAACGGATCGCTCGACGTTTAGAAGAGTATCTGCGCACGCTTGCCCCGGCGGTCGAACGCTCGACGGACGGAGCGGAAGAGCAGGGGACCGGTACGCCGATGACCGCGCCGCTTCCGCCGAACTGGGAAATCCCGGACGATGCGGACGACCAAGCGGTCACGGCGGATACTACGGTTCAGGGTGAAGTTTCCAAGCCTGCGGGAGATGTTTAAATGCCTGTGGCGGATTTTTTCACGGCGTCGGCCATGTTGAGTCAGGGGATGAAAACCTTGATCCAGCGCTGGCAGAACACGAAAGAATCGTGGAACGATCCGAGCGCCCGGCAGTTCGAGGCCGATCACTTGGAACCGCTGCCGCACAAGTTTCGCATTTTGTTGGACACGACGTCGCGGCTCTCCGATCTGTTGCAGCGGGCGGAGCAGGATTGCAGCGAGCATCACGACTATTAACGACGCACGAACGAGACGCCACTCCACGCGACGGGATTCGCTTCACACATGACGACGACCCATACGAACGGCACGCACGGCGGCACGGAACTGAGTGCCGGCGTTTCGGCGGCTTCCACAAAACGCGTCGCCGCGTCGCAACTCGACCTCGTCGCCGCCGCGACGCCGCCGGACGATCATACCGGTCCGTTGACGCCGGTCGGCCTGCAAGCGCGGTGGCGCGATCTCAAAAAACTGTTCGCGCGACGATTGGAAATTCAAAAGCAATGCGAGATCGTGCTCGACGGCCGCATCGCCGCCGCCGAAGATCAACATCGGCGCAAAACGGTCGCGCTCGAAGAACAGCACGTCGCGCAACAAAACGCCAATCAAAAACAATATCTCGGTTTGCTCGACAAACTGCAGAAGGAAGAGCAAGCGCGCTGGATCGCGTTCGAGAACGAATTTCGCGCGCTGAGAAAAACAGCTGAAAGCCAAACAAGCGGCCGAACTGAATACGTTGGCCGGCAAGCGGCGGCACGAGCAGTGGGAACTTCGCAGCCGTTACGACGGCAACGCGCCGGAGCCGCAGATCCGCTACCAACAAGCGGTACGACAATTGGAGTTACAAGCCGAGCATCACGCCGGGCTGTATCGCGCCACGGCCGATTATCTGCGCACGACCCGCCAACGTTACGTGGCCGACGAACTGCTGGTTCCCTTGGACGAGCGCATCACGTTCCCGGCCGACGAAACGCCGGCCGAAGCCAAGAGCAAGGCGAAGATCAAGGAAACGATCCGCATCCACGAAGACGGCCCGCCGCGCAACTTCGAGCAGAACGAACTCCCCGTCCTGCCCGAGCCTGAGACGCCCCCTAATCGTTCGTTGGGCGAGATCCAGGCGAAGGTCCGTGTGGCGATCGACGAAACGGCCGCCGCGTCGGAAGCGATCTCCGCACGCGCCGGCCATCGACTGTTGCGCGACTCGCTCCCGTGGCTCTGGCTGTTGACGCCGACCGCTCTGGTCGGTGGGCTGACGTGGTGGCTGGCCGGGAGCGACTTAGAATCCATCCAACCTGCGGCGATCGCGGCCGCGTCGACGTTCTGCGTCGTGTTGATCGCGTTGATCGTCGTGCGATTCCGTGCGAAAAGCCGGTTAGTGGCCGAACTTCCGCAGTGGTACCAAAAACGGGCCGACCTGTTGGTCGACCTGTTCGACCTCGGGCGTTGGGCGCATCACCAGATGCGTCGCGAACAGCTCGACATGCGGGCGAAGTACGAACAAAATCTGCGCGCGATCGGCGAGAAATTTCTGCACGAGTCGGCGAAGTTGCAGGAAGTTCAACGCACCGAGACGTTGAAGATGCAGGAACGTCGCGAAAAAACTACAGGACATCACCGATCATTTCGCAAACGAACGCACGACCCTTGAAAACAAGTTCACCCCAAGTTTCGATGCGTTGCGTCGCGCGTTGGAGCGCGGTTTGGCGGCCGCCCAACAGGAACGCGCCAAGGTCGTCGACGCGACGCGCGCCGAACGAGCAAAAATCTGGAACGAGTTCGTCGCCTACTGGAAATCCGAGCATGCCCGGCTGCTGGCGAATTTCCGCGCGGCCGACGCCGAGCAAGCCCGACTGTTTCCGGATTGGAATGCCCCGTCGTGGGACGCATGGACCGCGCCCGAAATCGCGCTGCGCAAAATGTTGCTGGGCGACGTCGCGCTCGATGTCCGTTCGGTGACGCGCGATTTCACGCCGCACGCCGACTTGCCGCTGGAACTACCGCAGCAGTGGCGTCAGCCCGCGTTGATCGATTTTCCGCGATCCGGTTCCCTGATCATTCAAGCCGATGGCGAAGGTCGCGAAGCGGGACTGCGGATCTTGCAGGCGTTGGCGTTGCGCCTGCTCACCTCGCTTCCGCCTGGCAAAGCGCGGTTCACCATCATCGATCCGGTCGGGCTCGGCAAAAACTTCGCCGGCATGATGCACTTGGCCGATTACGACGACGCCCTGGTCACCAATCGCATCTGGACCGAGACCCAGCACATCGAACAACGCTTGCTGGACCTCAGCGAGCAGATCGAAGTCATCATTCAAAAGTATCTACGTAACGAGTATTCGTCGATCGACGAGTACAACGCCGTCGCGGGCGAAGTGGCGGAACCCTTCCGCTTTTTGATCGTCGCCAACTTCCCGCGCAACTTCACCGAGGCCGCCGCGCGACGCTTGCTCAGCATCGCCGCCAGCGGACCGCGTTGCGGCGTATACGTGTTGTTGATGGCCGACACCGAGCAAAAAATGCCGGCCGGGTTTTCGTTGAACGACTTGGCCAAGTACGGCGATTCGCTGATCTGGGAAAAGAACCGCTTCGTCTGGCGCGACGATACCTTCGGCGCTGCGCCGTTTACGCCGCTCGATGCTCCGAACGACGACGTCGTCACCAAGCTGGTGCATCTCGCCGGCGAAGCGTCGAAAGACGCCAAACGCGTCGAAGTCCCGTTTACCACGATTTGTCCGTCGCCCGAACGCTATTGGACCGGTTCGACACAAGCGTCGTTCGACATCGCGCTCGGTCGGGCCGGCGCACGCAAGCTGCAACACATGCGGCTCGGTTACGGCACGTCGCAGCACGTGTTGATCGCCGGCAAGACCGGTTCCGGTAAGTCGAGCTTGCTGCACGCGTTGATCGTCAACGCCGCGCTGACGTACTCGCCGGACGAGTTGGAGTTCTATCTGATCGATTTCAAAAAAGGGGTCGAATTCAAAGATTACGCGATCTTCGGCTTGCCTCATGCGCGGGTGATCGCGATCGAAAGCGAACGCGAGTTCGGCCTCAGCGTGCTGCAACGTTTGGACACCGAGATGCAAGCCCGCGGCGAATTGTTCCGCGCGGCCGGCAAGCAGGATCTGAACGGTTATCGCGGTGGGGAAGGGGCGCAACCCCTACCGCGCATCTTGTTGGTCATCGACGAATTCCAAGAATTTTTCACCGAAGAGGACCGCGTCTCGCAGGCGGCCACGTTGTTGCTGGACCGCTTGGTTCGCCAAGGTCGCGCGTTCGGCATTCATCTGTTGTTGGGTTCCCAAACGCTCGGCGGGGCGTACTCGCTGGCGCAGCACCATTAGCCAAATGGCGGTCCGCATCGCGTTGCAGTGCAGCGAGAGCGACGCCGAACTGATTTTGACCGACGGCAACTCGGCCGCGCGGCTGCTGTCTCGCCCCGGCGAAGCGATCTACAACGACGCCAACGGCCGACTCGAAGGCAACAGCCCGTTCCAGGTTTCGTGGATCACCGAACAACAACGCGAGGACGCGCTTCGCGACGTCCGCACGATGGCCGACCGCGACATCGTTGCCGCGGGCTCGCCGACCGTCGTGGAAGACCGCCTCGCCGTCGCCGATTGGAAAACGCGCGCCGCCGTATCGTGTTCGAAGGCAACGCCGCCGCCGATTCGGCCGGCAACCGTGCGCTCGAACGCTGGAAATCCCTCCCTGTCGCGGCGATCCCGTCCGATCCGCAACGCCCGCTGTCGATTTGGCTGGGCGACCCGGTCAGCATCAAGGATCCCACGGCCGCCGTCCTCGCGCGGCATCCGGCCGCCAATCTGTTGATCCTGGGGCAAGCGATCGAACCGGCCCAAAACCTCTTGGGGGCCGCGCTGGTCGCACTCGCCGCGCAACGAGCCTTCCCGGCCAACGCCGCGCCGTCCGATCCGGCCGGCGGCGGCGTCTGGATTCTCGAAGCGACCGCCGCCGACGCGCTCGGCGCGGCCGAATCGATGCCCAGGCTGGCCGAATTGGCCGGCTCGCTCGAACTGCCGCACACGGCGATCGGCCGTCGCGAGTTACCCGATCGTTTCCGCGCCTTGGCGGCCGAGGTCGAACGCCGCGCCGCCGGCGCGATCGACGACGCGCCGCCGCTCGTCCTGATGATCCACAACCTCGCCCGTTTCCGCGATCTGCGTCGCGACGAAAACGATATGGGCTTCTCGTTCTCGGCCGATCCGGCCAAGACCTCGCCCGACAAGGACTTTCTCAAAATTCTCCGCGAAGGCCCCAGCTTCGGCGTTCACACGTTGGTCTGGTGCGACACGTTGGCCAATCTGTTGCGCAGCGTCGAGCGGTCTGCGCTCCGCGAGTTCGACATGCGCGTCCTGTTCCAAATGAATCCCGGCGACAGCAGCCAAATGGTCGACGGCCCGGCGGCCAGCAAACTGGGCCGCCACTTCGCCCTCTACAGTCACGAAGAGAGCGGCACGTTGGAAAAATTCCGACCGTATGCTTGGCCGACTTAGCCGGATCTTTCGATCGACTTTTACTAAAAATCGAACTCCGCGGGATCGACGAAATTCTGGCCGGGCGAACGTATCGTCAAGATTTCGACGATCCGATCGTTGATCGCGAATAGGATCCGATACTTATTGCCGCGCGGCGTCTTGAAAAACGCTTCGCGAATATCCTTCTCGACGGCCTCTGATTCCGCGGCACGACCGTAAACGTGCGGATCGCGAATGATACGCTCGATCGTCGTCTCGAATCGATTCAACCATCGCGCGGCGCCTTCCGGAGAATACGAACGAAGCCATGCGACGATTTCGGTCAAATTGCGTTCGGCGGGCGTATGGAATCGAACTCGATACCGCATCGCTTCAGTGTCCCGCGATGATTTTGCGCATCTTTTCCATCACGACGTGCATCTCGATACCTTCGCCTCGCTCGATCTCGCGTAGGGCTTCTCGTATCTCGCCTACCGTGGCGTCATGTTCTTCTTCCGAGACCATCTCGGTGGTTGCGTCGTGCAACCCCCATTTCCAAATCACATCTTTCACCGTTTTCACGTCCCCGGCCGCGATCCGTTCGTCCAGAAAACGCTTGAATTCCAGCAGTTCGTTCGTGACGCTCGACATGGCCTGATCCTTGGGATGCGCTGGCGAACCGCCGGCGGTTCGCTGTCCGAAATTTTAACAACCCGCGTGGCGACGACCAAACTTCCCGGCTATGCTGAACGGTCCTGCCACGGGAGCGCCCACCTTTCTTCTTCGGGGAGTATCGCGATGCTGCGTCGTCGTTCGTTTTTGGCCGCCATGGCCGCCGCTTGGCCCGCGTTGAGTTATGCCCGCACGCTGTCGGCCAAAGACGCGACCGTCGATTCGGCCGCCGCCGCCAAGGCCTGGCTCGAGCTGCTGACGCCCGACCAACGCAAGACCGCGACACTGTCGTACGACGATCCCAAGCGGACCGACTGGCACTACATCCCGAAGGCCGCTCGCAAGGGTCTCCAATTGAAGGAGATGACCGAACCGCAAAAGCAGGCCGCCTTCGATCCGATGCGCTCGGTCACAAGCCAAGAGGGATACGACAAGGCCTTGAAGATCATGGCCATGGAAATCATCCTCCGCGAAATCGAAGCCAAAAAAGGGGGCGGCAACGTCCGCGATCCCGAACGCTACTTCTTCACCGTCTTCGGCGAACCGACCAACAAGGGGAACTGGGGTCTCAGCATCGAGGGACATCACATCTCCTTCAACATGGCCTGGCAAGACGGCAAAATCCTGGACTCCACGCCGACCTTCTTCGGGCTCAATCCCAGCATCGTCAAAACCGTGTTCCCCGGCACGTCGCCCGAGGGAACCCGCGTCCTGGCGAAGGAAGAGGACCTGGCCTGGGAACTGCTCGACTCGCTCGACGCCGCGCAACGCAAGGGCGTGATCGTGTCCGACAAAGCGCCGAAGGACATCCAAGACGGCGCCAAGGCCCAAACCGGCGAACTGCCGGCCCGGGGCATGGGCTACGACAAACTGAACGACTCGCAACGCAAGGCGTTGAAGGCGCTCGTCGCCGTTTACGCCGCCAACTTGCCGCAGGAGGTCGTCGACCGCCGGCTGAAGTTGATCGACGACGCGGGCTGGGAAAAGGTCTCCTTTAGCTGGCAGGGGGCGCAAAAGCCCGGCATCGGGCACCATTACATCATTCAGGGCCCGACGTTCCTGATCGAACACAACAACGTCCAATCCGACATCGAAGGCCGCATCGCCCACCACATCCACAGCGTGTGGCGCGACCTCGGCGGCGATTTCGGTCTGGATCGCAAGGCATAAACCACGCCGGACGATTCCCATGACGCATTCTCACGAGCGAGCGACGCAAGTCGCTCGCTTTTTTGCGCACGACGGACGTTCGGTCGCCCCGGTCCTGCTTCGCGAGACGAATTGTTTCACGTGAAACAATTCGTCTCGCCAAGAGCTTCTCCGCCGAAGAACTTCTCCACTGTGACGAAACGAGCGAAACGATCGTTACGAGCACGCCGCGCGTCGCGTTTCGCTTTTTTTTCTAATTCTCCGAGCGGGGGACGTCAGTCTCCTGAGTTCCTGCCGAACGACGTCCAACCGCGAAAACTCAGGGGACTCACGTCCCCCGCTCGGGTGTCGATCCGTTCGACACGCCGATCTCCCTCATCTTCACTGCGTTAGTCTGCTTCACTGCGCGAGCGTTATGAGCGTTTCGATCGAAACAAGCACGCGTCACGCAACGTTTTTTTGTTTCCTCGCGTCGCCGGCGTCGGCCGGAGGTGCGCGCCGTCTCGCCAAACGCCCCAACGTCCCTGCGCGAGCGTTACGAGCGAAACGATCGCGCGTATTTTCAAGTTTTCGTTGCCGCGCCGAGTTCGAGATGTCCGTCCGCCGCACGGTGTCGATGTCTTCGACGCGCGTCGATCTTCTCCATCTTCACTCTGCGATCGAAACGAGCGTTACGATCGAAACGAGCACGCGGCGATCGAAAATCTTTTTGCGCGGAGGACGTCGGTCCTCCGCTTCCGCTCGCCGCGCCGCCCGATCGAACCGCCCCAGCTTCGCCCTCCTCGCCGGTTTCCCTGCGCGAGCGAAACGAGCGTTACGATCACATGATGGTTTCGTTTTTTGTTTTTTTCCCCGAGCGGGGGACGTCAGTCCCCTGAGTTCCAGCCGAAGGACGTCCATCCGCGCAAACTCAGGGGATCGATGTCCCGCATTCGGATGTCGATCCGTTCGACACCCCGACCTTCGCCAGCTTCACCGTGTTAGCCTGCTTCCCTGCGCGAGCGTTTCGAGCGAAACGATCACGCGCGCGTTTTCGCCCCGCCCAACGAATTGAACTTAGAGAAAGCTGTCTGGTAAGTGTAGCTCGATAAAGTGATTAATTGTATACTATTTTAACGGTCTTGTCAAGCGTTTGCCACGAGAAAAGTCGAAATCGAACATGTATGGTCTTGTCCGTTACCTTCAGGCTCATGTTAATAGTTTGTCGAGTTTCGCCTGCATGTTTTCCTTGCCCAGCAACTCGAAGACGCAGCGGTCATGACTACGATTCGCCCATAATTTCCCGATCAGATCTTTTTCTTTGGAATCGTCGTTCGTTTCGTAAACTTTGCCTTTGTATTCCACGATCGCGATTCGTTCATCTTTGAGCCTGCGCGATGAAATCCGGATAAAAGCCGCGATCCGACAACGGCAGTCGAAATGCGAAATCTCCTCGCGTCAGATTTCGTACCCAATAATCGACATTCGGATGGGCCGCGATCATGGCGGCACAGTTCGCTTCCTCGGGGTCCATCGCACCGATGTTTTTGTAATAATGCTTACGTAGAACAAGTCGACCGTCGTACTCCGAGGGAGCGGGATATACGCCCAAGTTTTTAGGAAATTCGAAGACGACTTCAGGACGCGATTCCACGCGCGGTCCCTTGTCTTCAAAAAGGATTTCTTGATAAGCACGCTCGGCGGATTGTATGCGGTGTAAATGGATTTTCTGTTCGATGGCGTCGATCAAACGCCAGCGCAACGGCAGCAACTGCTCCATCGTCATACCGCGTTTGACGAGTAAACCCGCCAGAACGTGGGATGTAAACGCGCCGTTCCTGTTGCGTCGATTCGGGGATGTCTAACTCGCGATCCAACCATTCTTCGAGTCGTTCCGGTGACTTGGGGCCGCGTAGATTGCGCAGTTGCATCTGTTCGCGTAAATTCGTCAGCAGTTCGATCGCGAGTTGATCCCCGGCGATGTCGATCACCGCCCCGGCGGCGACGCTCATCGCGGGATTCAACGTCGCTTCGTTCAAGTCCGCGGTGCAGTCCGCTAAATTCCATTCGATTTCTCGATCGTTAAGATCGAAGAGCGTCCAGCCTGCCTTAGCCGTCGCATCCGCGATCGCTAACTGCGGAACCGGGAACGGATCGCCGAATGCGGCGGGATTCGCGTCGCGTCCCTCACGGCGACGCGCGATTTTTCGCACGGCGCGGCGGTCTTCCGGCTTTTTGAAGGCGGCGGCTAATTGCTCGACTTGTCCCGTTGTTAAAAGGCCGCCCTTCCAGATCAGTTCCGTTTTGCGCGTATCTGCTCGCGGGACGAATTCGACCGCCGTGCGGAGTTCGTCGGGTAACGCGGCGATCAGGTCGGCGGGTGGCGTCTCCGTAACGACTTCGGCCACTGGATTTCCGAACAACGGTCGATCCTCATCACCGTATTTACGGCCGCCGTCTTCGTCGTCCACGACGGCCGCATCCGCTTCGTAACGTTCGAAGCCGCTTTCGACCAACGCGTCTTTGATCGAGGCCGCCGCATCTTGAAACGCGGCGTGGTGACGTACGCATACGCTTGGTTCAGTTCCGGCGTCTGTTTTTCTCTGGCATACGGCAAACGCAAAACCCGACCCAAGATTTGTTCAACCGCGCCCTTGGCCGACATGTTGGCCACGCTGCACAACACGTAAGCGAACGGGCAGTCCCAGCCCTCGCGCAGAGCATTGACGGTAATGACGAATTTCAGCTTACAATCGCGACTCCGGACATCATCAGGCAGTTCATCGATTTCACTTGTGCGAACCGCAATTTCCTCCGCTTTGACGGCGTAGTCTTTGATAAGCAGTTCTTTAAGGACTTCAGCGGTCAGGCGATCTTCTCCCTCTTGGCGACTTTGTGCTTGAAACAAAACGATCGGCCGAATGTAGTCCCCGCTCTGTTTTTCATCTTCCAGAGCCAGTCGCTCCAATTGTTCGCGCTTATTAATCGCCGAGCTGATCGCTTCATGCGGATTCGTGCGAGCCACCATGCGGATCGGTAGCTTGATCATCTTCGCCGCCTTAAGCTCCGCCGCCGTAACGCTCAGTAACACGTTACTGCCGGTTTTCGATTTCGAATGCGAAGCCGGGGTGGCCGTCAGTTCGATGATTCCGCTGGGACTGAAGCGACGGAGCGTTTCGTAACTCAGTTCGCTGCGGGCGTTATGAGCTTCGTCCACGATCACGATCGGCACGCGCAGCCGCAGAACGTTCGCCAGACTTTTACTGATCACTCCGCCTTCCGTGACCGGATTGCCCTCATCGTCCGTCTTTTCAAGTAACGCCAACAGTCTGGCACCTAAGTTTTGAAAATGATCGATCAGTTCTCCGTTTCCGCGATAGACTCTGCGACCGTCTTTATTGCTGACGCGGAACGCCTGCATCGTGCTAACGATGATCGTGGTATCGACGTCCAGCGTCGACGGCTTCACGTAGAGCGCTTCTTCCACGCTCAAGACGCTCACGCAGCCTTTAAAGGCCGCGTCCAACACGCCGCGGTATGGGTGTTGACGATCGCGGAGCGCTTTGAGCGTCTGGTCGACGATCGTGCCCGATGGCGCAAGCCACAGCACGACGGATCGTTCCGTTTGCAAAAACGTCTTCGTGGCGACTTCGATGGCGTGGGTTGCCAGGATCGTCTTACCGCCCCCCGTCGGAACGCGTAAACAGACATACGGAAACGCCTCGCTCTGCGGCCACCCGGAGATCACCGCGTAATTTTGGCGTCGGCCTTTTTTATCGACGGGTCGGCAATCGCTGTCATCGAAGGCGAGTTTGGCGCCTTTGTCGCGCACAGCGATCAAGAACGTCTTGAGCATCTCAAGAGCGTGTTTTTGATAAGTTCTAAGTTCGTATTGCATAGGAGTCCTAGCTCATTTGGATTTGATACGGGATTTGTCGGAACGTCACGCGCGCACGCGTTAGCCGAGCGGCGCCGAGCTTGCATGCTTCGCCGAAGACGACGCGCGGTCCGTCATGAGCGGGAAGCTGATCCAGCACGTCGCCGGTGAGGACGTTGCCGCCGTCGGGGCGTTTATCGCCAAGAATGCCGTTGAACAGCAGGTAATACGCCGTGCCCCGCACCGTGCCGATCAGCGGAGTGCGTTTGCCGTTGACGGATTTGGGGATCGGTTCGCCGGTTTCGGTGAAGAAAATGTGGGCCGCGAGTTCCGCGAATCGTACGCCGGGGCGGACTTGGCCGTCTTCATTGAAGACGGGATCGCCGAGCGTGACGAAGCGGAATCCGCCGCCCAAACCCGGCACGGTATTTGCCCGCCGCCCGCCCGCCGCCGCCCGCCCGCCGCCCGCCCGCCCGCCCGCTATTTCATATCCTTCAATGATTTTTTTTAACCGCTGCGCGGTGATATCGCGCGCGATCGTTTCATCCATCTCGATGGTAATGAAACGGCGATTTCCGCCGTCGGAATGATTCATCGCTAGGAGTGCGTGCGCGGTCGTGCCGGAACCACCAAATGAGTCCATTACAATCGCATCCTTAACTCCGGCAGTTGAAACCTGGAGGATGCGTTCTAAAAGCTCGACCGGTTTGGGTGTATCAAAGGCATCAGGACGCTCTAATATCTCGTTAATCTGTTTCTTTGCTTCATCGTTCGTTCCAACGTCCTCCATTCCCCAAAACGAAGGGATGACTTGCCCCTCCGATTCAGATAGGAATTTCTTCATACGCGGGACGTTATTCCCGTTTTTACCAAACCAAATACGATTGTCCGCCCTCATCGCTAAGAATGTCGCTTCCGCAAGTCCCCAACTTCGACCTTCCGGGGGTTTAACAGTACGTCCGCTTGGTAATGTGAGTTCATAGTATTGTTCCGCAGTCGCGCGGCCGGTCATGCCTGTCATATCGACGGATGCCCAAGGTCCACGAGGATCATTGTCCTGATTGTCGTATGAATCCACACGTTTCTGGCTTAATTTCAATTTGCCAACAGCCTTTTTAGGCTCCCTTGGATCGTTTACATAACACATCAAATAGTCGTGGACGTTACCGATGGTAGCTCTGGCGTCCGGCGATGATCGCTTTTTCCAAATTACGCTTGAAAGGAATCGCGCGCGATCAAAAACTTCGTCCATCAGCATTCGAAGTAAGTGTGGTTCGCTTTCGTCCATACTTACCCAAATGACACCATCAGGGGCTAGGAATTCCTTTAACAGCGCCAGCCTTGGGTACATCATGCACAGCCAACGATCATGGCGGTCGAGGGTTTCGCCTTCTTTACCGACGACCTTGCCCAGCCATTGACGGATTTCCGGCGAATTCACGTTATCGTTGTAGACCCATTTTTCGTTTCCCGTGTTGTAGGGCGGGTCGATGTAGATGCACTTGACCTTGCCTGCGTAGTACGGGAGCAGCGCCTTCAGCGCCAAGAGATTATCACCCTGCACCAGCAGATTGCCGGAGCCGATGCCATGGCCTTGGCCATCCCCCTCGCCGACGCTGCGGGTGGAATCCGGCTTGAGGAGGTGATAGGGAACGTCGCGATGGTGCCCCACCACGGCGTCCTTGCCGATCCATTGCAAACTGGCCATTGAAGATCGCTCGTGCTTTTCTCACCTCGTTAGGGAGGTGATTTCGGAAAAGGGCAAGTTTAGCCGTCAAGCCGCGTTGAAAACAACCAGCGTTGGGCTTCCGGGGCCAAGGCCCCGGCCACCCGATGCCGCCCGGTTATCCGACGCGGTACCCGGCCACCCAAGATTATCGGTAGCTCTCCCCCGGTTTCCCCGGCACTCCCGCCCGTCACGTCGATTTCGTAGAATGGCGGGCTCGCCAAAACTCGCAATTCCCGCGCGGCCGAATCCGGCTGGGCGGCTCCTCTTCGTATTCGGTTCGCATGGCTCAGCAGTACATCTTTCAGATCGAAGACCTGGTTAAAAAGCACGGCCAAAAGGAGATCCTCAAGAATATCTGGCTCTCCTTTTATCCCGGCGCCAAAATCGGCGTGTTGGGCAAGAACGGCTCGGGCAAGAGCACGCTCATGCGCATCATGGCCGGACTCGATAAGGATTACGAAGGCAAAGCCCAGCTCAGCAAGGGTTTTACCGTGGGCTATCTGCCGCAGGAACCGCAGCTCGATCCGAACAAGAGCGTGTTCGAAAACGTGATGGACGCGGTCGAACCGGTCCGCGCGATCCTGCGCCGTTACGACGAGATCAACGAACGGCTGGGCGCCGACATCGACGGCGACGAAATGGAAAAACTGCTGGACGAGCAGGCCAAGGTGCAGGACCAAATCGAACTGCACAACGCCTGGGAGTTGGACCGCCGGGTCGAGTCGTCGATGTACGCGATGAACTTGCCGCCGTCGGACTCGCCCGTCACGAATCTGTCGGGCGGCGAACGTCGCCGCGTGGCGATGTGCAAGATTTTGTTGGAGAAGCCCGACCTCCTGCTGCTGGACGAACCGACGAACCACTTGGACGCCGAAAGCATCAACTGGTTGGAACGCCACTTGGCCGAGTACGAAGGGACCGTCGTCGCGGTGACGCACGATCGGTACTTCTTGGACAACGTCGCGCAGTACATTCTGGAAATCGATCGCGGACGCGGCATTCCGTTCGAAGGAAACTACACGAAGTTCCTGCAAAAGAAAAAGGACCGCCTGGAGCAAGAACAAAAGGCGGCCGACGCCCGGGCGAAGACGTTGGAAAAGGAATTGGAATGGGTCCGCAGCTCGCCCAAGGCGCGGCAAGCGAAGAGCAAAGCGCGCGTGGCGGCGTACGAAAAGTTGGCGGCCGAGAGCGCGCTGGATCGGGAAGACGAATTGGAAATTCAAATCCCGGCCGGCAAGCCGCTGGGAACGTTGGTGGTCGAGGCCAAGAACGTCAGCAAGGCGTACGGCGACAACGTGCTGATCGAAGATCTGACGTTCCGCCTGCCCCCGGGCGGCATCGTGGGGATCATCGGTCCCAACGGCGCGGGCAAGACCACGCTGTTCCGCATGATCACCGGCCAAGAAAAGCCCGACGCGGGGACGTTCAAGGTCGGCGAGACGGTCGAGATCGGCTACGTGGATCAGAACCGCGACGCGCTCGATCCCAACAAGACGATCTGGGAAGAGATCTCGGGCGGTCACGAAGTGTTGGATCTCGGCGGCAAGAAAATCAACTCGCGCTCGTACGTAGCGCGGTTCAATTTCCAGGGGCCCGATCAACAGAAGAAGGTCGGCACGCTGTCGGGCGGGGAACGGAACCGCGTGCATCTGGCCAAACTGTTACGCTCGGGCTGTAACTTGTTGCTGCTGGACGAACCGACGAACGATTTGGACATCGACACGTTGCGCACGTTGGAAGAAGCGATCTTGGCGTTCTCGGGCTGCGTGGTGGTCATCAGCCACGATCGCTGGTTTTTAGATCGTTTAGCCACCACCATCATCGCGTTCGAGGGCGAAGGCTACGTCCACGTCTGCGACGGCAACTTCCAAACGTACGAGAGCCAACGCAAGGAACGCCTGGGCATGGCCGCCGACGAACCGCACCGCTTCAAGTACAAGAAGCTTACGCACTGAGCGGGGGCTGGGGGCTGGGGAAAACGGCGTAGGGTGCGTCTTGACGCACCGGATTGGATGTCGCCGCGCGTGGTGGCGTTGTCTTGCGATGGTGCGTCGAGACGCACCCTACGGCGTTTATTTCGTTTCACGAGTTGATCATCACGACGCAACTCGGCTCGGAGAGCCGCGCGATGTTAGCTTCGGGCGATAGCCCGGGGTTAATCAAAACAGTATCAACGTTAGCCTCGAAGAGGCGACGCACGGCGTATCGTGTGTCGCCTCTTCGAGGCTTTAGACTTGGCCGGTCGTCGAGTACCCCCGGGCTGTCGCCCGGGGCTAACATCGTTCGCCTCCGCGAGGCGAGAAACGCGGTGCTTTTCGCCCGTGTTCGGCCGCGGAAACTTTCCGTATATTAACTCTCTGCGTCGTTCCGTCGCGTCAGCCCCACACCACCACCACGCGTCGCGAACGATTCGCGGCGATGCTTCGTTTTTATGCCCTTCACGCAAGCCAAAACGCTTTCCGATCGCTCGTACGTCGGGTTGGTGTTGTCGCAGTTTTTGGCCGCGTTCAACGATCAGGCGATTCACATCGTCGCGATCTTCTACGCCAGCGACCTGCTGCACGGGTACGTCCATTCGCCGTACTTCGATCAGAAGCTGATCGTCTCGATCGTCACGGCCTGCTTCATCTCGCCGTTCTTTTTCTTCAGTCCGCTGGCCGGCATTCTGGCCGATAAGTTCAGCAAACAGCGGACGATCGTCTTCTGGAAATTCGCCGAAGTGGTGATCACCGGGCTGGCGCTGTTCGGCTTCCTGCTGCCGCACTTGGCCGGCGGGTTGGGGATGGACATGAAGACCGCGGCGACCACCGCGTCGTTCCTGCTGATCGCGTCGGTCTTTTTGATGGGGACGCATTCGGCGTTCTTCGTGCCGGCCAAGTACGGGATCATGCCCGAGTTGCTGCACAACAGCGTGCTGTCGCGCGGGAACGGGTTGCTGGAAGGAACGAGCTTCGTCAGCCAAATTCTCGGGACGTCGTTCGGCGGATATTTGTACTTCTTCTTCAAGTCCCGGCCCGACGTCGCGGCGGTCGACACCGGCGGCCTGCGTTTGGGGCAAGAGTGGATCATCGGGCTGACGTTGTTCGCTTTCGCGTTCATCGGCGCGGCGTTCTCGCTGCTGGTGGCGCGGATTCCGGCCGCGTCGCCCGAGCGAAAGCTGACGCTGAACCCGATCACGCCGTTGGCGAAAAATTTCGGCGAGTTGAAACGCTCGCGACCGCTGGTGCTGGCCACGATCGGCATCGCGTTCTTCACGTTCATGACGTTGTTCCTGCGGCAGACGTTGCTGTTCCAGGGCGAAACGACCAAAGAGTTGAACGCCGCGCGGGCGCGGCTGACGCAAGTGAATTCGACGCCGAATCTCACGGCGTTGGCCGACGCGGTCGCCGCGCAAACCGACTGCGCACGCGAACGAGGCGCATCAGTTGGACGAGTTGTGGATCGCCACGTTGGTCGCGCTGCTGGGGTTCGGCGTCGGCGTGGGTTGCGCGATGGCCGGCAAGATCAGCGGGTCGCGGTTGGAATTGGGCTTGGTCCCGATCGGCGCGGCGCTGTTGATTTTGCTGACCGGCGTGTTGGCGTTCGTCACCGGTCCGCCCAAGGGGCTGGGCGGCGGCGGTTCGTTGTGGCACACGCTGGGACAGACCGCGCTCGGCCAATGGCCGACGATTTTGTGTCTGCTGGCGATCGGTTTCGCGGCCGGGCTGTATATCGTGCCGCTGTACACGATGCTGCAACACCGTGCGCCGAAGGACAGCAAAGGGAACATGGTCGCCACGAGTAATTTCGTGAACGTGACCGGCGGGCTGTTGGCGATCTTGATGTTTTACTTCGTCACGTTCGTCTTTCAGAAATCGCAAGGGAACGAGTACCGCGCCGCCACGGTGTCCGATAACGATTTGCCGGCCTACGTCGCGCAGCTCGAACGTCACGAGTCGATCCCCCGGATGCTGTTTCTCTTCGCCGCCGGCACGACGTTGTGCGTGTTGATCGCGTTTCAACGCCTGCGGCCCGACTTTCTGTTGCGCACGTTGTCGTTTCTGCGGAGTCCCGCGCGACGCTCGTTACGCGCGGTCGTGCGGACCATTTGCCGTCGTACGGTCCGCTGTTGGTCGTCTCGAACGCGCGGTCGTTGGCCGATTGGATCGGCATCGTCTCGGTGGTCGATCGCGCGACGAAGTTCGCCTGGCGTGCGGAACCGAGCGACGACGCGCTGCTGAAGTCGCGGACCGTGCGAACCGGCGTCGGCGTCGAATTGCCGGCGGATGCGACGGCCGGCGACCGCGTGTTGTCGACCACCGCCGAACGGACGTTGACCGCGGGCGACCTGTTCGCGCGACCCCGGGCGACACGCTCGACGACGCGACGCTGCGCACGTTGATCGACAAGACGCCCGGCCTACGGATCCTGCCGATCTATGTGGGAAAGATGCCGTATCTCGTTTCCGAAGATGCGCCCATCCATGATGAAGCAATTCCCCACGAAGCGGCACCCGTCCATGCGACGACGTTGCGAAATCCATATCGCGCACCTGGCTCCTCCGACGATGCCGTCACGGTGGTCGTCGGTGACGCGCAACCGGCGATGTCCATCGCCTCAGCACGCGACGCGATCGCTCAGTTAGGCGATTGAGCACGGATTGGTTGTCGCCGATGTAAACATCCATCGCAATGTGCTCGGTCACGCCACGCAGCACTTGGAGCGTGATGCTCAGACGGGTAAAGCCGCTCGTCACTCATTGAATATCATCCAAAATTGCGGTATTCTGACGGTTTGGCACGCGTCGCGGTTCGCCGCGATTTTCCGCCCTTTTTCGCAGCGAATTCGTCTCTATGGCCGCTTACGTGCATCCGGAAGTTCTGGTCGACGTCGACTGGGTCGAGCAACACCATTCCGACCCCGGCGTCCGCATCGTCGAAAGCGACGAGGACGTGCTGCTGTACTCGACCGGCCACGTTCCGGGCGCGGTGAAGATCGATTGGCACACCGACCTGCAGGATCAACTGGTCCGCGATTACATTTCGCCCGAGCAATTCGAGAAGCTTTGCGCAAGTAAAGGGATTTCCAACGACACGACCGTCGTGTTCTACGGCGATAAGAACAATTGGTGGGCGTGCTACGCGTTTTGGGTCTTCAAACTGTTCGGCCACGACAAGTGCAAGGTCATGGACGGCGGCCGCAAAAAGTGGGAACTGGCCGGCAAAGCCTGGACGAAATCGCCCGAGCCGAGTTATCCCGCGACGACCTACAAAGCCAAGCCGCAAGACAAATCGATTCGCGCGTTTCTGCTGGAAACGTTGGAACACGCCAACGCCGGCAAGCAGTTGTTGGATGTCCGCTCGCCCGGCGAGTACACCGGCGAAATGCTGCACATGCCGGACTACCCGCAAGAGGGTGCGCTCCGCGCGGGCCACATTCCCGGCGCGATCGGCATGCCCTGGCCGAAGAACGTGAACGACGACGGTACGTTCAAAACGGCCGATCAACTGACCGCGTTGTACAAGGACTTCGATCGGAACCAACCGACGATCGCGTATTGCCGCATTGGCGAACGCTCGAGCCTGACGTGGTTCGTGATGACGTACCTGCTGGGCTTTAAGAACGTCAAAAATTACGACGGCAGTTGGACCGAATGGGGCAACGTCGTCGGCGTCCCGATCGAAAAAGGCCCGGGCCGCCAAGTCTGAGTCATTTCGGAGAGATGGGCCACGGATTTAACTGATGAAACGGATTCGCACTGATCTGCAAAAGCATGGATGAGTGTTTTACGAAGCAGATTGCTTCGTTGTCGGATCAGCGTGAATCCGTCTATCAGTGGGCATCAACGACACTTTCTCCGAATTCGGTTTCAACGTTCTCCAGCCCGCAACGGAACTCTTCTTTGAGCGATTTGAATTCAATCATCGACGAGTTCGCCGACTTGGAACCGCGAGAGCGGTTGGAGGAGCTGCTCGAATATTCCGAGAGCCTGCCGCCGATTCCACCCGAACTGGAAGAGGCTCGTCAGGCCGGCGAGCATCGTCTGCAGGAGTGCCAGTCGCCCGTATTTTTGTGGGTCGACGTTCAGGACGGCAAAGTCGATTTCCACGCCTGGGTCGCGCCCGAGGCGCCGACCGTAAAGGGCTTCGTCGGGATTCTGGTCGACGCGTTCCATGGGCAACCACCCGAGGTCGTGTTGAACTCGCCCGCCGACTTGCTTAAACGCCTGGGCTTGGCCGAAGCGCTGGGCATGGTCCGCGGTCGCGGGTTATCTGCCATCTTGTTTTACGTGCGGACGCAGGTACAGAAGGCCGTACTGTGAGAGCGTCGAATTTTTTGTCGTGATATTATCCGTCATGCCGTGGTTGGCATGCCGCTTCTGATGCAATAACAGCGTAGGGTGCGTCTTGACGCACCATCATCGGACGTCGCTGCGCGTCGCATCGACGCGTCTTCTCGGTGCGTCAAGACGCACCCTACGAACTTCACGCGAACCTACTCCCATTCGATCGTCGCGGGCGGTTTGCTGCTGATGTCGTAGACCACGCGGTTGATTCCCTTCACTTCGTTGATCACGCGGGTGCTGATGCGGGCCAGCACGTCGTAGGGGAGGTGGCTCCAGTCGGCCGTCATAAAGTCTTCGGTCTCGACGCGCGGACCGCCAACGTGTCTTCGTACGTCCGGGCGTCGCCCATCACGCCGACGCTTTGGACCGGCAGCAGCACGGCGAAGACCTGCGACGTTTTGCGGTACAGATCGGCCGCTTTGATTTCTTCGATCACGATCGCGTCGGCGTCGCGCAGCTTGTCGAGCCGCGGCTTGGTGACTTCGCCCAGGCAGCGAACGGCCAAACCGGGACCGGGGAACGGATGTCGCCAGACGATCTCCTCGGGGAGGCCGAGCTGCAGGCCCAGGCGACGAACTTCGTCTTTGAACAAATCGCGGAGCGGCTCGACCAGTTCGAATCCCAAGACTTCGGGCAAGCCGCCGACGTTGTGATGCAGCTTGATCGTGGCGGCCGGACCGTCGACCGCCGCGCCGCTTTCGATCACGTCGGGATAAAGCGTTCCTTGCGCGAGGAACTGCGCGTCCTTGATCTGCTTCGCTTCCTCTTGAAAACATTCGATGAACGCGCGGCCAATCCGTTTGCGTTTTTCTTGCGGTTCGATGATGCCCTTGAGTTGGCCCAGGAATTTTTCTTCGGCTTTGACCACGTGCAGATCGGTTTTGAAGTGCGAGCCGAATTCCCGAATCACTGCCGCTGCTTCGTCTTTGCGCAGCAGGCCGTTGTCGACTAAGATGCACGACAACTACGATCGCCGATCGCCTTCGAGAGCAAGGCCGCGACTACGGCCGAATCGACGCCGCCGCTCAGTCCGCAGATCACGCGGCGATTGCCGATCTTCTCGCACATCGCGGCGATCGTTTCTTCGGCGAACTCGCCCAATCTGCCATTGCCCGGTGCAGCCGCAGATCTTCAGCAAGAAGTTGGCCAGGATCGTCCCGCCACGCGGCGTATGCGTCACTTCGGGATGAAATTGCAGTCCATAAATTGTCGCGGGCTTTGTGTTTGACCGCGGTGATCGGGCACGTGGCGGTCTTGGCCAAGGGAACGAAGTCGTCGGAGACGCGATCGACCTGATCGCCGTGACTCATCCAGACTTCCATCCCGGCCGGAATGTCGGCGAACAAGCCCTCGGCCGCCAGCACGTCGCAATGAGCGCGGCCGTACTCGCGGGCCGGCGCGATTGTGGACTTTGCCCCCCAACGTGTTGCAGATCGAACTGCATGCCGTAGCAAATGCCGAGGACCGGAATGCCCAGTTCGAAGATGCCCGGATCGATCTGCGGGCACCCGGCTTCATAGACGCTGTTCGGCCCGCCGCTGAGGATGATCCCGTGCGGCGCAGCTCGCGGAGCGCGCTCGGCCTTCAAGTCATGCCGCACGATTTCGCAATAGACGTTCTGTTCGCGCACGCATCGCGCGATGAGCTGAGCGTACTGCGAACCGAAGTCGAAGACCAAAACTTTTTCGGCGGCAAGCTGCATGGAGAGGAGTCGGGAATCGGGAGTCGGGATTCGGGAAGAATCATTGATTTTCGGTTTCTGGCGACGATCTGGCAATCCCCTTAAAAATACGACCTTCCTCACACGATTGACTTCTATTGTGCGCTATGGAAAAGATTCGTTCTTATCGCGATCTCCTGGTTTGGCAGCAGGGATGCAACTGGCCAAGTCGGTGTATGAACTGACTCGAAACTATCCGAAAGAAGAGCTCTATGGTCTGGTCAGCCAACTCCGCAGAGCCGCGGTCTCGATTCCTTCGAACATCGCCGAAGGTCATACTCGGGGATTCACGAAGGAATATCTACATCATTTAGCGATCGCACAAGGTTCGCTCTCGGAGGTCGAAACGCAACTATTTCTTTCGATCGACCTTGGGATGGGCGAGTCGGCCGGCATCGAGGATACCTTACGAAATTGCTTCGAACTCGGCAGAATGTTGAATAGCCTAAGGTCTTCGTTGAAGAATCGAATGGCTCCCGATAACAATCGACGCGAAAACGATTCCGCTTCCTGAATCCCGACTCCCGAATCCCGGTTCCTCCCTTTGCACATCCTCCACACCAACGACGATGGGATTTACGCTCCCGGCTTGATGGCGCTCGAAAACTTGCTCCACCGCGCTCGGCGAAGTCTCGCTCTGTGCGCCGGCGACCGAGCAATCGGGTGTCGGGCACGGCATCACGTTTCTCACGCCGCTGACCGCCAAGGAAGTGTTCGACCGCGACAAGCGGCGCGGGTGGGCGATCGACGGGACGCCGGCCGATTGCGTGAAGCTGGGCATCAGCGAGTTCTGCCCCAAGCGGCCCGACCTGATCGTCAGCGGCATCAACGGCGGATTGAACGCCGGGATCAACGTGCTCTACTCGGGGACCGTTTCGGCGGCGATCGAAGGTGCCTTCTACGGCATCACCAGCGTCGCCGTCTCGTTGGAATACGACGAGCATGCGCGGTTCGATCGCGCGGCCGAAATCGCCGTGCGGTTGATTCGCCACATCTTGAACAATAAGGGTCCGGAGCCGCGACTCTATAACATCAACATTCCGACGAGCGCCATTCGCGAGTTCCGCGGCGTGCACGTCGTGCCGATGGGCGTGCAACGTTGGGGAGAAGCGTACGAGAAGCGGTTCGATCCCAAAGGCCGCCCGTACTTCTGGGCGTCGAACGATCCGCCGCCCAATCCGGACCAAGGCGAGACCGACGTCACGTCGTTGGCCGAAGGCTATGTCAGCGTGACGCCGTTGCATTTCGACCTCACGTTCCGCGACGAGATGGCGAAAATGCAACGCTGGGACTGGCCGCCGGATTTGGCGTAAACCCCGGTTTCGTCGCGGTTTCTACGTTTTTTCCAGCGACTGAACCGTCGCGCACGCGATTTGCGTTCGTCTTGTTTATACTGAAGTTCGACCTACGTCGCCGACCTTCATCGCCCAAAGGACTGCGTTCATGCAACGGATCTTCATCGTGCTGCTCGGCCTCATCATGCTCGTTTGCACGGGCTGCGAAGGGAACGGTCCGCGCCCGACGACGTTCGGTTCCGCGTCCGATCCGAAGAAGGCCGCGCCGGTCGAATACGTGGCCAGCGTCAAAGGCAAATCGCCTCCGGGCGTGCCGTTGGCGAAAGCAGCGCCGGCCGCGGCCGATCCGGCGGGCGGCGCGGGCGAAGCCCCGATGCCGGGCGGCGACGGCGCGGCGAATCCCGGCGATCCGGTCAACGCGCAGAAGACCATCACCATCAACGCGCAGAATCTGGAAAACATCCGCGTCGAGTTGGGGTACAACTCGGCGATCGTCCTCAAAACACAAGTCGCGCAAGTCGCGACGGGCGAGTTCGAGCCGAAGATCAACTTCATCACCAACACGCGGCAAGGTCTGGATTTCAAACTGCTGACGCAAGCGATGCAGTTGTACAAAGCCGACAAAGGGAAGCTGCCGCAAACGACCGCCGAGTTCGCCAAGATGCTGATCGACAACAACATCGGCCTGCCCGAGTTGCCGCCGGACAACGCGTTTTACGTCTACGACCCGACGAAGGAAAGCCAAGAGAACATCACTAATCTCGAATTCCTGAGCGAATTCGTTCCCTAACGGTGAGTCGTTCTCGAAGAGACGACGTCACGAATCCCGGTCGCGCCACAGGATGTGGAGCATGACGCCTGTGCGACCGTTCCCCACCAGGAACCCCGAGTCACGTTTTTCGCAAAGACTCCCCATGCTCCGCCGTTCCAACGTTCTCCGTCAACTGTTTGCGACGACACTTGTCGCGCTTGGAAGTCTGTCGTCCGCTTCGGCGGCCGATTGGATGTTCCAACGTTCCTACTACACGCACGATCCGGTCACGCCGGTCCAAGTCGGCCCGCAAGCCCCTCCGGGCGGCCCGTATTACTCGCGCGTGCAAGGCGAGTTCACGCAAAGCGGCCTCCGTACGCTGCGCAGCACGATCCGCGCCGGCCACGTGGTCGACACGTACCAAACCTGGGAAGGCTGGACCCAACGCGGCGTGCAGTATTAGGGGCTGGGGTTGGGGGGCAGGAGGCTGGAAAACGCAGCCGAACGCCGAGTCGAAAATTGAGCCGCAGGATATCGGGTGGTCGGGGACGAAGGGCATTGCCCGTAGACCCCGGAACGTTTGATGCCGCGCCACGGATTACGAATGTGAACAAGACCGCCGAGCATCTCGGCGGTTTTTTTATTGTGCGAGATACGCGAAACGATCGCGTCCTTGCCTCGCCCTAAAACGATCGAAATTTTATAGTTATCCCCAATTCGTACCACGCGTCGACCTAACGCCACGCGAGTTCACTTGTTATGACGCAAAAAGAATTTTCGATCGGCCTAGTAATCGTACCAGCCGTTTCTTTAGAACAAGACCCGTGACGCGAGTTACGCCGAACGCGCTTGGTGTGCGGGCGTGCGGCTTTCGGCGTGCATGCCGGCGAGGATTTCGGCGTCGTCGATGCGCATGCGATGTTTGACGAAGCGGCGCAGCAAGCCGAGGTCTGTCGCTGGTGGGCCTCGATTTTTTGCCAAAACAGCATGATCATGCCCGTGGCGAAGCAGACGGCCAAGCCGAGCGCGATGGACCAAACCGGCGCGCACTTTTCGAGCATGATGGCCGCGCCAGCGTCAGCGAGCCGACCATCAACGCCAGACCGAACAAGTAGCCGCAGCCTTCGACGAAGGTCAGTGTTTTGGTCGGATCGACGAACGGTTCGTCATCGGCGTCGCCGGAAGCGTGCGATGAGAGATAAGCCGTCGATGCGGCGTCCCCGTTCGGCGCGTCGAAGCGCAGCGGGCGGAGCGTACGGCGAACGGTTTCGACGCGGCGCGGTCGAGCGGCGCGGTCGGAATTCGTGCGTCGCCCAGCACGCGGTCGACGTTGGCGATCATGCGGCGGACGCGGCGGAGTTCCACGGCGAAGGCCGCGGCGTCGTCGGCGTCGGAGCGAACGCGGCCGCGCGACGTTTCGCCGTCGGCCGTGGACGATCCGCACGCGCCGCACTTACCGGCGGAGCTGGGAACGTCGCGGCGACAACGAGAACACCACATAATCGGCAAGCGAACGAAAGACGATCGAAAACGTGCACGCGTGGCCGCGCGCTATTCCTACGATCGGCAAAGTTCGCCCCGCCGGTGCAATGTTTTTAAGAACCAGACATGCCGGCACGATCCGGCGACTCGCCATGAGACAGGCCGGCATGACGTCAAATTGACGCTATACAGCGTTCTGCGCAAATTCCTGAAAACTGAAAACTCCACACTGAAAACTCGACTTCAATCTTCCTGTCGCAGCCAGCGAGCCAGCAGATCGATGTCGTGTTTCGAGAGTTGATTTCCCGCGTCGCCCCCCGCGTTGGGGGCGAACGCCGGCATGCGGTCGTTGTCCGCGCCGTAAAAGCGATCGTGCGCCGGGTTGGCGATGAACGCGGCCGTCCAGTCGCGCGAGGCGTAATGCTCGAGGTCGGGGATGCCCGAGTCCTTGTTGTCCGCGCCGCGCACGTGATGGCACGCAGCGCAGTGATCGGAGTTCGACAGCAGATCCAGACCTTGTTTGATCAACGCGGCGTCTTTCGAGTCGTCGATCGCTTGGCGCGGCAATTTGGCCTCGGCCGATAACGCGGCGGCGATCGCAGACAGTTTTTTGTCGACGGTTTCGTCCTTCGGTTCAGCTGTTTCCAAACCCTTCGTCATATCGTTAAGTACGTAATTGGCCATTTCGCCGGTTTTGTGTTTCGTGTTGCCGAAGTAATCCGCTTCTTCGACTTCCCGGAGATAGCGTTTCGGATTGGTTTCCTTCTCCGGATCGTCCGGTTTCAAGATTTCCGTTTCTTTGACGTGCGTGATATGCGACTTGTCCAACAATTTTTCGATCCACTTGCGCGAGCCGAAGCCGTACAGATTCGGCGCACCGCTTGGTTGAAAACGCACCTTCCCCTTGTCGTCGCGTTCGATCGTCGTTTTGCCGTCCTCGGTCTTCGTGACCGGATACTGCAGACGATCGCCGGTGATGGTCGGTTCGCCCGAGTCGGCGGGCGGCCGATAATCGTGGCACGACGCGCAGTGTTGCTTGAACAACCGCGGCCCCATCGTTTGCGGATCGTTGCGCAGCATTTCCAGCGCGCCGGTCGGCGGGATTTTGCTCGGTCCGCCGGCGAGCGCGACGGCCCGCGCCCCTCGCGCTTGGCCGCTTCGACCGCTTCCAAATAACCGTGCGATTTTTCCCACGCTTCGAACGCCTTTTTCTTTTCGGCGAACGCGGCGTTGCTTTTGGTCAATGGTTCGATCGCTTTTTCGTACTCGCTTTTTTTCGTTTCGAACGCGGCCGTTTCGGCGGCGGTCGGCTTTTCGAGCGCGCGGTAGGACTTCTGAACTTTTTCGAACTCGGACGCTTGCTCGCTATAGTCGATCCCGGTTTCGAAGTCGCGATAAGGATCGTACGAGCGAATTTTGATTTGCTTACGCATGTCGGCGAACTTGTCGACGGAGACGCCGCGGGCGAGCGTGTCTTCGTGGATCGCCGCCCAGGTCAACGCCCCCGCGCCGCCGAGAACGATGATCAGATACAAGATGTTGAAGCGGTGGCCGAGTTTCCATTTGCCCAAGATCGGCATCAAGAACAGAAACAGCAGCAAGATCGACGGCACGACGATCGCGCCGACCAACTCGCCGGTCGCTCCGTGGCCTTCGAACAGCTTCAAGAATTGGAACAAAAACAAGAAGTACCATTCCGGTCGCGCGGCGGGATAAGTCGTCGACGCGTCGGCCGGCGAGCCGAGTTCGGCACCCAGATGACCGACGTCGGCGACGTCGTGCTTGCCGCTGATCGCCGGCCAGAAAATGCAAAACACCACGCAGGCCAACACGGCCAAGCAGGCGACCGCGTCTTTCAGGACTTGGTCCGGCCAGAACATGGCGTCGGGCTTGCGCAGCGGCGTTTTCGCGTGCAGCCCATGCTTGCGAAACACGGCGATGTGCAACGCCAAGAACCCGATCAACAACGCGGGCAACACGCCGGCGTGCAACGCGAAGAACCGCGTCAATGTTTGTTGGCCGTAGTCGTCGCCGCCGAGCGCGATCTTCTTCGTGGCGTCGCCGACGCCCGGAACGATGCCGGAAAGATTCGTGGCGACCCGCGTCGCCCAGTATCCTTTTTGATCCCACGGCAGCAGATACCCGGTCAGCGCAAGACCTAACACGATCAGCATCAACACGAGACCGAGCCAGAAATTCACCTCGCGCGCGGCTTTGTATGCGCCGTCGATGACGACCTGCATCAGGTGGATGGCCAACAGGATGACCATTGCCTGCGCGGTGAAATGGTGCAGCCCGCGCAGAAACCAGCCGCCGGACATTTCGTGCTGGATGTAATAGACGCTTTCCCAGGCGGTGGTGCGGCCGGCGCTGTAGGCCATCCACAAAAACACGCCGGTGATCATTTGGATGGCGAACGTGAAGACCAGCGTGCTGCCCCAGACGTAACGCCAGCGCGCACCGCCGGGAACGCTCTCGTAGAGCGCCTCGTGCATGATCTTGCGAACGCCGGTTCGCGAATCGAACCATTCGAGCAGTTTCATACGAGCACCGTCTTCTCGGCCACGCCGGTTTTGAAGTTCTCGTACAACACCCAAATCTCTTCCTTACCCGCTTCGCCTCGGATTTCGTACTTCAACGTATCGAGCGGGCGCGGGCTGGGCGACGGTTGGATCATTTCGCCGTCGAGTTGAAAGGCGCTGTTATGACACGGACACAAAAACTTTTTCGATTCGCCGGAATAGCCCACCGCGCACCCGGCGTGCGGACAACAGGATTGAAACACGGTCAGGTCTTTGGTCTGCGGCTTGCGCGAGATATAGACCGAGCCGACCGGTTCGTTCTTGTACAAGTTCCACGCGTCGTTGCGATCTTGCACGATCGAAAACAGCTTGGGCAGGCCGTCGTCGGGAACCGATTCGAGACTGGCCACGCGGACCATGCCGGAGGCGGCGCCTTTGCGACGAAGCGGATCGGTGAAGACCCACAGACCGCTGAAAACGGGGACCGCCGTGACGATGCCGCCGATCACGACGGCGAGCGACGCGGCCAAAAAGTTGCGCCGCGGTTCGGGATGCGATGTCATAAAGAACGAAAGAGCGGGGCGGGTAGGGCGTGGGTGGGATGTCGTTCGGCTTGCTTAAGTAGGTCGAGTATCGCTTCTGCGCAATCCGACTTCAACGTCGAGGTCAATGGCGAATTCCAACGCAAAGCATGGGTGGCCGGGGATGAGCGTACTCGCGAAGACCCGGAAGAGCGCGGGTCGACCTCAACCGTTCCGGGGGCTACGGGAGTACCCTTCGACCCCGGCCACCCAAGTGTTTTAATTCGTCGGCGCGGCCAACAACATTTCGGCCGCCGCGGCGAGGACCTTCTTCAGCGCCGGTTCGTACGGTTCGTCGATGAAGCCGCCGGCCGCGGCTTTGTGTCCGCCGCCGTTGAAGCGGGCGGCCAGTTTATTGGCCTCCACGTGGCAGCGACTGCGGAAACTGATTTTAAAGCCGCCGGTTTTTTGTTCAACCAAAATCACGGCCAACTTCGCGCCGTCGACCGCCAACGTTTGATTGATGACGTCTTCGGTGTCTTGCGGGTGCTGCGCCGGTCGCGTCGAAATCTTCGCGCAACGCGGCGGTGTAGATCAATCGGTCGTCGCACATGCGATCGGTCCGCGCCAGGATGCGTCCGACCAGCTTCAATCGCGCGAGCGTGTCGTGTTCGTACAGGTCGCCGTAAATTTGGGCGGGCTTCGCTCCGGCGTCGATCAAATCGGCCGCCATGCGATACGTGTGCGCACGGCCGAGCCGAAGCGGAACCACCCGGTGTCGGTCGCCAGCGCGGCGAACAACGGCGCGGCGGTTTCGGGCGTCAGCGGCACGTTCAGTTCGCGGGCCGCTTCGACCACCAAGCGTCCGGCCGCTTCGGCCGTGGTGTTTTTGAATTCGATCGCGTTCAGATCGTCGCTGCTCATGTGATGGTCGACGATCACCACTTGCGCCTTGGTCGCGCGGACGACGTCGGCCATCGGGCCGAGTTGCGCCAGGGCGCTGGTGTCGAGGATCATGTGGACCTGCGTGTCGGCGGCGAGCAGGTCTTCGGCCGAGACGTCGACGCCGACCGCTTGGATCTCGTTCGCCGGATCGATGAACTTCAAGTTCGGCGGCGTGGCCATGCCGTTGACGATGCGCACGGTCTTGCCGAGCACGCGCAACACGCCGGCCATGCCCAACTCGCTGCCCAGCGCATCGCAATCGGGCCGAATGTGGCTGGTCAACACGAAGCGTTGATTGGCGCGGACGATTTCGACGAATTTCGGCCAGTCGATCACGGACATCTGAGTCTTTTCTTTGTAACGAAGTGAGAGGTTGCTTTGTGGCTTTTGGACCAAATTCATAGGCCGCTGATTTGACCGATGATGACTGATTCACACTGATCTGAAGGAGCGGACATCATCCTGCGCAACGCGATTCAAGTTCTATGTCACTTTGCAGATCAGTGAAAATCAGTCCCATCATGACAATCAGCGGCCCATGTATTCAACGAGGAAGTTCAGCAGGGCGTCGAGGCTTTCGACGCCGCGTCGACCGCGGTGCGGACCGCGATCAAGTCGTGTTGCAACTGCTTGATCAATTCCTGCGGACCGCTGAACTTGCGGACGTCGCGAATGTGCGCGAGCAACTCGAACTCCAGCGCTTGGCGATACAGGTTGCCGTCGTAATCCAAAATGTGGGCTTCGATCTCTTTCGCGATCCTCGCCGAACGTGGGGTTCGGGCCGATGTTGATCGCCACCGGATAGATTTTGCCTTCCAAAAACAGTCGGCCGGCGTACACGCCGTGGCCCGGCAAGATGGTTTGCGCGGTTTCCAAGTTGACCGTGGGAAAGCCCAGTTCGCGGCCGCGGTGCGCAGCCTTGGATGACCGTGCCGCGCAGACGATACGGTTGCGTCAGCAGCGCGTTGGCCTCGGCGATGTCGCCGGCGGCCAGCGCGGCGCGGATCCGCGTGCTGCTGATCATCGATTCTTGCTCGTGCAGCGGATCGACGATCACCAGCGTGATGCCGGCCTCGGCGCACAGCGTGCGCAACAACTCGACGTCGCCGACGCGATCGTGTCCGAAATAGAAATTCGGTCCTTCGACCACGACCTTGGCTTGCAGCGCTTCGACGATCAGTTGTTGAAAAAACGTCCGCGCGTCCAGGTTCAGCAGCTCGGGCGTGGTGGTCAGGGCCAGCACGCCGTCGACGCCGGCCTCGGTCAGCAAATCGGCCTTTCGCTCGCCCCAGGTCAGCGGATGCGGCGCGGCCTCGGGTTGCAGCAGCGTGATCGGGTGCGGATCGAACGTCACCGCCAACGCCGGGCCGGGCAACGCACGGGCGGCGGCGACCAGTTTTTCGATCAACGCGCGGTGGCCGCGATGCACGCCGTCGAAGTTGCCGATCGACACGGCGCCCCCGCGCAGTTCGGGGGGCAGGGCGGCCGGATCGCGATAAAGTTGCACGGGCAGGGCGGGGCGAACGACGGGAACCGAAAAACGCGCCGCCGGGAAGACGCAAGACGTTTCGCCGAACCATTCGACGACGTTTCCTCTCCTGAATTCCCGGCCCTCTTACTATAATCGATGATTCGCCGTTCCCGGGAGGGGAAAACCGTTCCGGAGCAGACGATACCGCGCCATGCCGCGCGTTGGATTTCACTCACACGCCATTCGGATGTTCGATCATGGATATGGATAAGCTGGTTTCGCTCTGCAAACGACGCGGGTTCTTGTTTCAATCCAGCGAAATCTACGGCGGCATCAACGGCTTCTGGGACTACGGTCCGCTGGGCGTCGAACTCAAGCGCAATATCAAGGAGGCTTGGTGGCGCGACATGGTTTCGGGGCATGATGATTTGAGCGTGCTGCCCGGCGCGCCTTCCGCATTCGATATGTGCGGACTGGACAGCAGCATCATCATGCACCCGCAGGTTTGGAAAGTCAGCGGCCATTACGATTTGTTCGCCGACATGATGCAGACGTGCCGTCAATGTAAAAAGTTGTTTCGCGCGGATCATGTTTGGGGTTTGTTGAAGGACTCGCCTTGGGTTCTGTCGTTCGCCGAAGCGTTTAACGCGACGCCGGACGAAGAAAAATTGGAGTTCTCGCCCAAAGAGGCGTTCCGTTGGGCCTATGATAAAAAACGAGGCAAACGATTGGCTCCGGGCTTGGCTTTCGTTCGAAATCCCGATGTGACGATCTCGTGGCTTCAAGAAGATCTCGCGAACGGGACGATTCAAAACCTCTCGATCACGAAACTCATGGAGTACATGGCGACGGAACAAAAGAACGTCACCGGACTTCAGACGCCATGCCCGAACTGCGGTGGGGATTTGACCGAACCGCGACAATTTAATTTGATGTTCGAAACGTATGCCGGCGCATTACAGAGCGAGGAAAACAAAGCGTTTCTACGCCCCGAAACCGCGCAAGGCATTTTCGTCAATTTCAAGAACGTAGTCGACAGCACGCGCGTCCGCGTGCCGTTCGGCATCGCGCAGATCGGCAAGAGCTTCCGCAACGAAATCACGCCGCGCAACTTCACGTTCCGCTCGCGCGAGTTCGAGCAGATGGAAATCGAGTTCTTCTGCCATCCGAAAAGCTCGCCCGAGTGGTACCGCTACTGGCGCGACCGTCGTTTCCAATGGTATTTGGACCACGGTCTGTCGCGCGAACGCCTGCAAATGCGCGAGCATCATCAAGACGAACTAAGCCATTATTCGTGCGGTACGGCCGACATCGAATATGCGTTTCCGTTCCTCTCGGCCGGCGAATTCGGCGAACTCGAGGGGATCGCGCATCGCGGCGACTTCGACCTGCGCAGCCACATGGAAGGGAAACTCGATCCGAACAGCAAGCCGGAACTGAAGGTCGAACTCGGCCCCGACGGAAAACCGAAGTGGCGCGGCAGCGGTAAGGATTTGAGCTACCGCGACGATCTGACCAACGAACGGTTCACGCCGCATGTGATCGAACCGTCGGCCGGGGCCGATCGCGGGACGTTGGCGTTCCTGTGTGAAGCGTATCACGAAGACCAAGCGCCCGACGACAAGGGCGAGATGCAAACGCGCGTGGTGATGAAGTTGCACCCGCGGTTGGCGCCGATCAAAGCGGCCGTCTTCCCGTTGGTGAAGAAGGACGGCATGCCCGAGATTGCGCAGGACATTTACCGCGCACTGAAGAAAACGATGCCCGCGTTTTACGACGAAGGGGGCGCGGTCGGCCGCCGCTACCGTCGCCAAGACGAAGTCGGCACGCCGTACTGCGTGACGGTCGACACGCAAACGTTGACGGACAAAACGGTCACCGTCCGCGACCGCGACACGCTGGAACAATGGCGAGTAAAGATCGACGACGTGGTGGGGGAGATCGAGAAAAAGGTGCGGTAGGGTATAGGCCGCCGATGATACGGATGGACTGATTGACACTGATCCGCGATCGGACGGGTCGGCGAATATAAATTTGATCCCGCAGGGATCACAGCCCATAGCCGGTGGTCGCCGCTTCTGCGGCGCACCACCGGAACGCGTGATAGATGAAACGGTTATCCCGGAGGGATTACAGAGCCGTCCGCTCACAATAAATATCGTTCTTCATATTCAATGCCCGCGAGTTTCAACAACGTACGTAACTCGGACGGAAAATCGTGGCGGCGATGGTGTTGTTCTTGGTTCGCGATGTATCGTCGCACCGCGTCGAGCGCGGTCGGACTGACGGTGAACGCGGCGTAGCCTTCCTGCCACGCGAAATCACGCAGACCGATTTTGTCGTGCACCCATTTCGAGGAGGCTTTTTTCAATTCGCGTAGAAGGTCGGCCAGGGTGTGCGTCGCTTTGAGTCCGACCAGTAGATGGACGTGATCGGCGACGCCCCCGACGGCGAGCGGATGCCCGGCGAAGCCTTTGATCGTGCCGCCGAGATATTCATGCAGTCGATCGATCCAAGCGGAGTCGATCCAGGGCGTGCGATTTTTGGTCGCGAAGACGAGATGGTAATTCAAAGAGAGAAACGTCGATCCCACGTCGATTGCCCCGTGTGATTGCTGGAATTCTCACGAGTTTATGCTCAGGGGATGTGGATTTCAATTTTAGAAAGCGTGTTGTGTAGGGTGAGTTCTGTAATCCCTTCGGGATAACCGAGATGGTGCGTGACGTTTACCGGTGGTGCGCTGCGCGACCACCGGCTATGGGCTGTCATCCCTTTGGGATGAATGCTGCGCGACGCCGTTTGAGAGACTGCTGGAATCGTATGTAAGGAAAACCTCGACGTTAATTGAAATGCAGGAGGCTTGGCCGCAGTGTGTATTGAGTTGCGACAAAACGGAACGAAAGGACCCAGCGGCCTTACTATTTCCCGACGTGCTTGCCGAGAAAGTCGCGCATGTATCCGGCGATTTCCTCGCCGTGCGATTCCAACGCGAAGTGTCCCGCGTCCAGCAGATGGAACTCCAGCGTTTTTAAGTCGCGTTTGTAGGGTTCCGCCCCGGCGGCGGGGAAGATTTTGTCGTTCTTACCCCAGACGATCAGCATCGGCGGTTGGTGTTTGCGGAAGTACTCTTGCCACTTCGGATAGAGCGGCGGGTTGCTGCCGTAGCTGAGGAAGAGGTCGAGTTGGATTTCGTCGTTGCCCGGGCGATCCAGCAGAAATTGATCGTGCGCTGGGCCGTCGGGGCTGATCGCCGTCAAATCATTCATCCCTTCGGTGTATTGCCATTTGGTGGCGTCGTAGGTCAGCAGGCCGCGCAGCGCAGTCGCGCTTCGCTTTGTCGTTCGGATCCTTCCAGTACGCTTTGACCGGTTTCCAGAATTCGTTGTCGAGCCCTTCGTCATACGCGTTACCGTTTTGTACGACGATGGCCGTGATGCGATCGGGATGCGCGGCGGCGATGCGATAGCCGACCGGCGCACCGTAATCCATGACGTACAATGCGTACTTGGTCAGGCCGACCTTTTCGGTGAATGCGTCGATCGTCGCGGCCAGATTATCGAACGTGTACTGGAACTTGTCGTGCGTCGGCATCGAGCTGTGGCCGTACCCGGGATAGTCCGGGGCGATTACGCGATACTTGTCGGCCAAGGCGGGGATCAGATCCCGGAACATTTGCGAACTGGTCGGGAATCCATGCAGCAGCAGAATCGCCGGCGCGTCCTTGGGTCCCGCCTCGCGATAGAAAATGTCGAGTTCGCCCACCTTGGCGGTTTTATAATGCACCTGGGGTTGGTCCGCCGAGGCGACGTTCTGTCGCAAAGCCCCGATCAGCGAAACCGCGAGCAAGAGAAAAACGCAACGACGATCGACGAAGCGATTCATAACCGTGTCTTTCAAATGGGAAGACGCTCGTAGGAGCGGCGATTGCGGACTGATCCGAAGTCGGCCCGAACGGAACTCGTCGAAAACTTGGCAACCGAATTCACGAATTGTAACACCAACTACCTTCATGCGACGATCCGAATCCGCCGCCTGGAAGCGTCTCGACGTCGACGGTCGCGATGACTGCGTTTGGTCGCCGGGCACGCTCGGCGGAACGTCCGTCGGTTGCGAAAGCGATGTCGCGTTCCAACTTGAGTGCGACGAGCATGACGTTTTCAAGCGGGCGACGGTGCGCGGTCGATTCCGCGCGTCTTCGATCGATGTGCACATCGTGCGATCCGTCTCGGGAGACTGGACGTTGAACGACGTGCTTCAGACGGGGCTTGTGGATCTGACCGATCTCGATTTCGGCTTCACGCCGGCGACAAACGTGT
The DNA here is from genome assembly GCA_049840575.1 of Pirellulales bacterium. Taxonomy (GTDB): domain Bacteria; phylum Planctomycetota; class Planctomycetia; order Pirellulales; family JALHPA01; genus JANRLT01. The sequence goes on along the minus strand of JASGKV010000024.1, from coordinate 78,473 downwards.
TTCAACTTCGGCGTGTTGGCGACGAAATCGGCGTGCGCCGCGCGTTACCGGTCGTGTGGTGGGATCTCGACGCTGAGATGTTGATGCGGTTGCCGCAGTTTTATACGCGTCGCTCGGCATCGACCGTGTGGTATGAATCGCCGGAACACGGCTACGAAGCGTTGTTGGAAGTCGACCCGGACGGGTTCGTGCGGAGATACCCCGAGTTGTGGGAACGCGTATGAGTCAAAAAAGACCCCTCGATTCCTACGGAATCGAGGGGCTTGAATTAGCGACTGAATTTCGTCAAACGGTGGGCGAACTCCAACGGAGCTTGCAATCATTTGATACGCGTCGTGTGCTTGTCTCCTGAAAACCGAACACTTCACACTGAAAACTCGCTACCGTACCTTGCATTCGAACACGATCACGCCGCCGTCGCCGGCTTTGATCGGGTCGGTCACTTCCCAACGCAGGATCAGCGATTCGCCGGCGTTTTGTTGGGTCATGAAGCGAGCGTTCAAGCTGCTTTGTTGCGAGCCTTCGACGTATTCCAAGCGGGTCGTCAGGCTGTCGATCAATGTCACGTTGCCGATCGTTTGTTCGCCGATATTGTCGAAGCGAAGAACAAATTCGATGATGTCGCCCGGGTTGGCGCTGTCGGTCGAAGCGGCTTTGGTGATGCGCAGACGAGGTTTGCCGGCGTCGACGCGATAGACGGCTTGCACGCCTTGCGAGCCTTGGTCGGCGATGGCCTTTTTGCCGTCGATGACCGCTTGAACCATTTGATCGCGCGTCCAAGTGACGGCCGCCAACGATTTTTTGGCCAAGAACGGTTTCAGCGATTCGTCCAAGCGATAGGCGATCAACGCCTTGAGGTCGGAGTTCAAGTGGACGCGATCTTGGAACGCCAGGACGCCGACGTTTTGCGTCAACGGCACGCCTTGGTCGCGACCGTCGTACACGGTCACGCGTTTGTTGCCGACTTCGCCGATCGGCGCGAGGGGCAAAGTGTCGGTCGAGGCCAACACGTTGTCTTCGACGCGTTTCGGACCGATCGGCATGGCGTAGTCGCCCGCCTTGACGTGTTGTTCACCGGCGAACAGCCCGTCGACGCGGCGCACCGCGGCGAAACGCGGAGCGTAGATGCAGACTTTGTTCGACGGTTCGACCACGGTCCGACCGTCGACGGTATCGTAGTGGGCCACGGTGTCTTCGATGTCCATCCCGGTCACAGTGAAGTCCGATTTCACGCGGACGCGGGCGTCATTGTCGCCGCCGTCGCACAGATATTCGTCGGTCGGCCACGGGCAGTACAGGCCTTCGGGCTTCCAGTTGTTGCCGCACAGGCTTTGACGCAACGGCGCGTTGATGCCGGCCGAAGCGCCGCCGCACGGGCCGCAATCGCAGTTGCCCAGCACCATGCCGGCGACCGGGATGGCCGCCGCGACGCCGGGGATCGACTGTTCGATGGGAAGTTGTTGCTTGGGATAACGGGGGCCGCCCGGCACGGCGGCCGGATCGTCGCTGATCACCACGCCTTGCGGGGCGGGGCGCGCTTCGCCGACGGCCGGCGCGGCGGGTTCTTGATGGGCGACTTGTTGGATCGTCGACTGCCGTTTAGCGCGCGACGTTTTCGCCGCCAGGGTCCGTTCGGGCAGCGTCATTTGCTCGTTCAAGTCGGTCGGCGAAGCGACCAACTCGTTTCCTTCGGCGTGGATTTTCGGCGCGGCGGCTTTCACGATCGTCGGGCGATCGGATTCGCTCGTCTCGGGGATCGACGTGGTCGTCGATTGAGACGGCGCGGCCTTCGAGACGGTGTTCGACGAAGTCGGACCGATCGAAGTCGCGCCGGTCGGCGATGTGGTGGACGAAGGGAGTGCGGCCCCAGGCGTGCGGCAGCCGGACGAGACGGCCAACATCGCACCCAACGCGCAAGCGAGCGAAAGACGTAGCATGTTTCGGATCACTCCTGAACGAAGGGCAGCAGCGCGGGAACGGCGGCTTGGCGGACGGTCGATTCCTCGACGGTCGCGCCGGGCATGCCTTGCGGATAGATCTTGGGCAACAGGTCGCCCGGCACGAACATCGCCGGACTTCCGAACATGAATTGCGTGTCGGGCCCGTTGCGATCGTCGGGCACGCGGCTGCCGATGCGGAGGATCGCCACGGGGCGACCCAGACGATCGGCTTCGACCAGCGGATCGCGACCCGGTTCGATTTCGTAGTAACGTTGTTCCTTGATCGCCTGCGGCAACGCGGCGCGGGGGTTTTCGATATAGACGACGCGCGTGACCAACTTGCCGGCGAGCGCCAATTCCAGATCTTCGGCCGTGAATTCGACAGGAATCGGAAACTCGAACTCGCGACCGCGCGGCGGGTAGGTGCGGTTGATGAGCTCGACCGTCGGATACACTTCGGCGCCCGGGTTCCGCGGGATGCCGGTGACTTTGAAGCGATAAACCGGCGCGATCAGCAGACCCAGCTTCACCGAACCATCGACTGGGGCGGTGAACTGGTTGTCCAACGCGACCGAGATGCTCGAGCCGGCGGGGCCCTTCATTTCGACCGGTTGAAAGTAACCCGGCAGCGGACCGCCGCGCAACAGTTGTCGCGCACGACCGTGCCCGGGGCCAAAATCCCGGCGTGTTCGAAGTGCGGCAGTTGCTGGGCGACCAGCGGCGCGTTCGGCGACAACAGCGCGGTCGACAGCCCGAGCGCGAACAGAATCGCTTGCCGTAAGCGTGACATGACCGGTTCCGTGAAGACGAGAGAGACGAGAAGAGTCGCGACGATCGATCCAAGACGAGATTGTGGGATCGACGGTCGAAGCGAGCAGCCGGCCGGTCGCGTCTCGAAGGACGCGACCGGCCGGTGGTGAACTCGCGATGCTACGTTACTGCGCGTCGTAGTCCGAGACGGCCCCGTCGGCGGTGCGACACGCGTCGCATTGGCCTTCCGGCGGACAATTCCGGCAATGGTGACCATGACGTGCGGCGACCGGCGGCTCTTCGCCCGGCAAGTTGTAGATCTTGTCGGCGGCGGGCTGCGAGAAGCGAACGCGTTGCGGTTGGTTCCGCTCGACGATGTGAACGTTATGCACCGGCTTCGGGTAGCTCAGACCGGGTTTTTGTTTCACATCGACGCTGAACTTCTCGACCGGAGCCGGGATGTGCATGTGCGTGTGATTTCGAATCACGTGTTGTTGCAGACCGGCCGGAGCGCCCAGCGGGATATGCGGCGGTCCGGGCAAGCCGATCGGCGTGCCGGTGATCGGCATTCCGTAAGCGGGCGCGGTGATGCCGGCCAAGTATTGCGAAGCCGCGCCTTGACCACCGCCGGGGCCGCAGCCGCCGGGGCAACCATCGGGTCCGCACGCCGAACCATCGGCGTTTAAACCGCCCGAGAAGCCGGCCGGAACGATCGCTCCGCCCACGGCGCCGGGGGCTTGCAGGTTTTTGTTACCCAGGCGAATGATCGCCAAGATGGTTCCCTTGCGATCGGCTTCGACGATCGGGTCGACGCCCGGATCGAGCCGCGTGCTGACCAAGGTTTCGACGCCGGCCAGGGCGAGTTCTTGGAACTCGGCATCGGGCAGGTAGATGACCTTGGTCACGAAGTTGCCCGACAGGACTTGGGCGAAGTCTTCGTTGGTGAGTTGGAACGGTACGTAGTTGTGCGCAAGAAGGCCGCGCTGCGGGGCGTGGTCGGGGCGACTTCCAACGTGGGGTACAACTCGACGCCTTCGTGACCCGGGATATGGGTCAGCTTCAAGCGATAGATGGCGGCCTGCGGGAAGTTGTAGTTACCCGGGAACACCAACGGTTCGGAATCGAACCCGCCGGCTTGCAGGACGTCCCAGTTGACTTGCATGCCGTCCATGCCGACGAAGCCGATTTGCGAGCTGGGCGCGGGGCCCAACATCGCGGGATCGGAAACCGGCGAACCGGTGGTGAGCACGCCCGGACCGGGGCCGCCTACGCCCGGACCCGGATGCATCAGCATCTGAGCCGGCGGCAGCACGTTGGTGTGCGGCATGGCGACCGGGCGAATGTTGCGAGCATTCGGCGCGGGCGAGTTGATGGGCAGATGGCAACCGCCGGCCAAACCGGCCAAGCCCGCCATCAGCAGACACGATCGAAGCGAGACTTTCATGCGAGTTCCCCCTGGGCCCTGAAGAGACAAGTCCGATCGTTCGTCGCGGCGAGTCATTCGCGCGACGATGAACGGGAATCCGAAGTTGTGCGAAATCGAGACGAGCGCGTCGGCCGCGGTGGATTCGTTTCCGCGACCGACACGGCGAGCATCGTGTCCGACGTCGCTCGGCGAATCGCTCTGGACGGGAATCCGGAGGGGGCTTATAGTTCGCCCGATCCGTAAGCGTCTTTCCCGTATCCTTCGCGATTTCCGAGCGAGGATCGTGTTCCGCGCGCCCTGAGTCGGCGTGCGAAAATCGTCCTCTGTGTGCTAAGTCGGCCCGCTACGACGCGAATCTTTGGCAAATCCGCTAAATGCGTCACATGAAGATTCTTTTGCCAGGCTTCGCGCTCGCCGCCGGAATCGTGCTGGCGGTTTGGGAAGGTCGCGACGCGACCGGAACGTCGGTCGCACCGACTGCGCAAACGCCCGCCGCGCTGCCGACTTCGACCGCCGTGGCCGCATCCGCCGCCGATCCGGCCGCCGCGATCTTCGACCGGGCCAAGTCCGAACTGCAACGCCGCCGGACGATTCAGGCTCGGGTTCGCTATCAAATCGACTTGTTCGATCAACGCTTAATCGGGGCCGGCAGTTATTTTCAAAGCGGCGATGCCGGCGAAAAAAAATCGCGGCTCGAACTCCGCATGCAGATGGGCGACGAATTGATCGCCTGGACCGAATGCTGCGACGGTCGCTTCGTCTGGAGCGCCGGCGAAACGGGGTTCGGACGGCAGCTGTCGCGTTTGGACCTCAAACGGATCCGGCAGAAACAAGAACAGCTCCGCGGCGTTTCGTCGTTCACCGACGGCTCGCCCTGGCTCTGGGCCGGCGTGCCGAAGTTGTTAAACGAACTGGGCGCGCACTTCGAATGGGACCGCGCGAAAACGGGCTACTTCGAGCCGGATAACGCGGCGGCCTGGTCGATGCGCGGCATGATGCGGAAATCAAGCATGACATGGCTCTTGCCAAAGCAAACCGCCGCCGTCGAAGCCGCGACCACGCCGGGGCAGTTCCGGGCGTTTCCGCAACAAATGCCCGGCTGCGTGTCGTTATACATCCAGCAGGACAGCTACTTTCCGCGTCGCATCGAATACCGCCGCCCGTCGCAAGACAAGGACGATCAAACGCCGCCCGAACGTTGGCCGCTGTGCGTGGTGATGGAATTCACCGACGTGGTGTTGGATCGCGACCTGGACGATTCGGTCTTCTTGTTCGAACCGAACAAACAAGAAGAACTGCTGGACACCACCGACGGGATGTTACAGGGCTTAGGCTTGGTCGATCCGAAATAGTCGACGATCTTTGCTTCCATGAAATAACCAACGCCGCTCGCGATCAGGTTCGCGAGCGGCGTTGTGAATTACGTAACGATCGCGTTCCGTTAAGGAACTGTCGCGATCGCGGCTCCGACGAACCCGGCTTGCACCGCTGCGCCGCGAGCGCTGATCGGGAATGGTTCGATCATGTACGGAGCACAATCGCCGGGTCGGTAGTAGCCCAAGCTGTATTGGCATTCGCACGGCGTGTCGACGCCCATCTTGTATGGCAGGATCGGCAGCGTTCCGAAAAAGTGCGCGGCGCCCAACAAAGGATCGACCAACGGTCCGTACGAGTGACCATACCGTTCGGCCGCGGCTTGTTCGAAGTACAACGGCTTGTGGCACAAGGCCGACGCCTTCCACGTGTACGTCAAACAGCCCCAGCTCCGCGGCGTGTAGTCGGTCGTTTCCAGCGTGCATTCGAACGGCAACGCCCCTTTCTCGCGATGCGCGAGATCGAGAATCTTCGTGCTCTTAGCCAAATCCAAGCCGCTTTTGGCAAGCTCCGCGCGACCTGCTTCGCAGTCTTCCTGCGTCAGATTGCGTTGGCGAGCGCCGGTTCCCGGTTCGGGCAGCGGCATGTTGCTGATGTTCTCGTTGATCGGCGCACTCGGCGGCGGCAACGTGTTATCGCGCGAGTTCGGATTGCCCGGAGCGAACGGACCCGGGCCCGGCGTCGGAGCAGGGGCCGGCAGACCGAAGTCAGGAGCGGGGACCGACGGCGCCGGAGCGGACGGCGGCGGCTCGAATTGCAAACGACTTGGTTCCGGTGTGGGCGTCGGCGCCGGAAGCGACGGGGCCGGCAGATTGCCCAACGGGCTGAGCGGGCTGGGCTCTTGCAGTTGCGAACGCATCGTGGTGCTGACCGGTTTCACCGGCGTGACCGATTGCGTTTGCGAGATCGCTTGCGGCGGAGCGAACGACGGCCCTTCGTATTCGTAAGCCGCGACTTGGCGGACATGCGATTGGGCCGGCGTGATTTGTCCCGGCGTGCCGTTACGCGCCGCCATGGGCGGACGCGCCGCACGCCACTTCAGCTCTTCGCCCGCGACGGCCGCTTGACCGAACGCGGCGGCGACGAGGCCCAGGCCGAGAAGCCGGACGAGTCCCTTACGACTTGTCGCCGTCGGCCGTGCTGTAATTCGGTGACTCTTGCGTAATGGCGATGTCATGCGGATGACTCTCCCGTACGCTCGCGGCGCTGACTTGGATGAAACGGGCTTCCTTGCGCAGGTGTTCGACGTCTTTTGCGCCGCAGTAGCCCATCCCGGCCCGAAGTCCTCCCACGAGCTGATAAATGAACGTGCTGAGCGGTCCCTTGAAGGGCACGCGCCCTTCGACCCCCTCGGGGACCAACTTGTCGGGTCCGCGATCCGCCTTGCCTTGGCGATACCGCTCGCTCGACCCTTTGACCATCGCGCCCAGGGAGCCCATTCCCCGATACGCTTTGAATGTGCGACCTTGATACAGGATCGTGTGTCCGGGGCTTTCGGCCACGCCCGCGAGCAGTCCGCCGATCATCACGGCGTGCGCTCCGGCGGCGACGGCTTTGGTGACGTCGCCCGAATATCGAATCCCGCCGTCGGCGATGATTTTGACGTCGGTGCCCGCTGCGGCGCCGACGGCTTCCATGATCGCCGAAATCTGCGGCACGCCCACGCCTGAAATCACGCGCGTCGTGCAAATCGAACCGGGACCGATCCCGACTTTCACGGCATCGGCTCCGGCCTTGATCAAGTCCCGCGTTCCGCCCGCCGTGGCCACGTTGCCCGCGACCACGTCGATGTCGAAACGCTGCTTGATCGTGCGGACCGTCTCCAGCACGTTGGACGAATGTCCGTGCGCGCTGTCCACGATCAACACGTCGACGCCTTTGGAGAGTAGGCTTTGTACGCGATCGTAATCGTGTACGCCGACCGCCGCTCCGACCCGCAATCGCCCTTGCTTGTCTTTGCAAGCACGGGGATAGCGTTTCATCATGTCGATGTCTTTGATCGTGATCAGTCCCGTTAGGAGATATTCTTCGTCAACCAGGAGAAGTTTCTCGACCTTATTCGCCATCAAAATCGTTTCAGCTTCCTCAAGCGTCACGGTCCCCGTAGCCGTTACAAGTTTCTCGCGGGTCATGATGTCCGCGATCGGCGTCTCGCCCGAGTCCAAAAACCGCAGATCCCGCCGCGTGATGATCCCCACCAATTTTTTGCCGGCATCCACGATCGGTACGCCCGAGACGTTGTATTGCGCCATCACCTCGCGCGCTGCGCGACGTTGGCCGTCGGCGGCAGCGTGACCGGGTTCGGAATGATCCCGTTGGCCGAGCGTTTGACCTTGTCGACCTCTTCGGTCTGCCGTTCGATCGACAGGTTTTTATGAATTACGCCCAAGCCCCCTTCTTGGGCCAAGGCGATCGCCATTTCTGCTTCGGTCACCGTGTCCATCGGGCTGCTGAGGACCGGGATTTTGAGTTGAATTCGCTTCGTCAGCCACGTTCCGACATCGACGTCCGCCGGCACGACGTCGCTGTATTGGGGTTCCAACAAAACATCGTCGAAGGTGATCCCTTGGCTAATGATTTTGTTCGACATCAGGTGGCGGACTCCTAATAGCGGGAACGGAACGGGCCGCGGAAAACCCTTCAATATCGGAAAACGCATCTGAAAGAGCAAGCCACCGGTTTTCCCGAGCGAAGGCTGCCGCGGTAGCACGATTTCTGCCGGCACGATCGTGCAGCCGCAAGCTGCAAAATCGCACAATCACATGAACCGCCTTTTTTCAAAGGCGATCGATCAAGAACGCGACATCATATTCGTTACGATAAGAATTGGTTATCAAAGATAAATCAGGTTGGCAGTTCGGCGACCAGTTTCTGGTCGTCGCGCGATCAGTCTGCGTCATCAACCGTTCACAGGACGATTGTTCCAACACCCAGCCAGCAGCACAAAACGTCTGGTTTACAGAGACGTTCTTCCGAAGCACGACATGGAATTCAGCGATAGCAAGTTTAGTTAGCGAGTGCCGATATACCGGGGCTTGAGCTTAGTCAAAGCTACAGCAGTTAAATATCTAATAGACTGAACATAAAACAGCATCTGTTTTTGGATTCACAGATGGGCAAACATTTAACGATTACCCGTTTTCGATTCGAGCGGGAGCAGACTTCACGCTGACGCTCGCCTTCCGCAGGTATCATCCGTTTCACAACGCGGATGATACGCGAGACACGAACTGCCTACGGTTCCGAACGACCGATTCGCCCGGAATTTCGTTGGGAATTCGCTGATTAGTGCGTAACGGGCACGTTCTTCAGGCTGCGGACACGATTGGTCAGACCTTGGCTGGCCAAGGCCGGTGCGGCGGCGCGAGTCCGGTCATGATGGCGAACCTTCGGAGCCAACTTTTCGCTAGCCTTTTCCGGCACGATCACATCGAAGCCGTCAGCGACCAATTCGCCGCGAAGAATCTTGACGTCCGACGGAGCATTGATCCCGATCGTCACGCGTTCGCCGGCAACGCGTTGCACGACGATTTCGATGCCTTCGCCGATGGTGATACGTTCGCCGACTTTGCGAGAGAGAATCAACATGATTGGGTCCTTCCAAGTTTGATTAAGCTCGATATGGGAACATCCCTTTCGATGTTCGCGACAAAATGCAAGGGGTGCGCCGCAAATCGTAAAATTTTCAATTCATTGGGAATACAGAGAAAAGGGGCCTATTTTCCGGCAGAAAGAGGATAAAGATTTCTTGCGCCACGGTCTCCGCAATCCGCCTAGTTTCGCAAAAGTCATCTCAGAATGAGTTTTTCGTCTCAAGTTGAGAACGAATCGACCGCGTTCTGTCCTGCCCACGCATCGGTCAGTCACACGGTTATGACGGACAGTTTGTGAGACGCATCGAGTGTCGAAGACTGGTCGGACGTTCGGATTCACTCCACAATGCACGAAAGAGTGTGGAGAAATCGCAAACATCCGGGGGAGACTCGAATGACGCGGATCCTGTTAGGGCTGCTGCTCTGTGCGTTATTCACCACCGCGAATCTGCGGGCCGACGAAAAGCGCGATCTGTTGGATAAGATCAATGCCGCCCGTCGCGAGCAGAAACACGATCTGGCCGTCGAACTGGCAGGGCGTTTGATCGCGCTGGACGCCGACGATCCGACCGGCCACATCGTGCGGGCACGCTTGCAGGCCGATCGGGGCCGCTTTAGCGACGCGTTGCCCGATTGGGACGAATTGGTGCGTCTCTCGCCCGAGGCCGACGTGCTGAACCAGCGCGGTCGGATTTGTTTTCAAGCCGGCAAAATCGCCGAAGCTGCTGGCCGACTTCGATCGGGCGATCGCGTTGAAGCCCCAGCTGGAAGCCCCGCATTGGGAACGGGGAATCTGCTACTACTATCTGGGCCAATGGGAAAAAGGACGCAAGCAGTTCGAGCAATACCAGGGCGTGGACGATAACGACGTCGAGAACGTCGTCTGGCGAGCGATGTGTATGGCCCGCGACCCGAACTTGGGCTGGGACAAAGCGGCCGCCGATCTCTGGAAGGTCAAACTCGACCGCCGCGTGCCGCTGATGGTCGTCCACAAACTGTTCGCCGACAAAGCGACGCCCGAGGACGTGCTGAAAGCGGTCGACGAGGGAGACCCCTCGCCGCAGGAATTGTTGTCTCGCCGCTTCTACGCCCATCTGTATCTGGGCCTGTATTACGACTGCCGCAAGGACCCGAAAACGGCGCTGAAGCATCTCAAACTGGCCGCCGGCGAGTACAAACTGCCCGGGTACATGGCCGAAGTCGCGACAGTACATGGAGGCATTCTCAAGGACGCGGCTACCCCGAAATCCGGCTCGAAAATGCCGTGAAGTGTTGATCGAATTGTCAAAGAGCTTGCGTAGCTTGACTCTGTTCGCCGGCGACATTGCGCGAGCGTTACGAGCGTTTCGAGCACACGCCACGCAAATTTTTTTGACCGAGCGGGGGGCGCAAGCCCCCTGAGCATTCTCGCTGCGATCGGCGACAAATGCTCAGAGGACTCGCGTCCCCCTGCGCGGTGTCGATCTGTTCGACACCTGGCGATCTTCTCCATCTTCACTGCGCGAGCGTTACGAGCGAAACGCGCGTTACGATCGCGATGCGTTTCGCTTTTTTTATTTCCGAACGGATAACGTCAGTCCCCTGAGTTCTTGCCGAACGACGTTTCTCCGCACAAAACCCGAGGGACGAACGTCCCCCACTCAGGTATCCTCCGTCCGCTCCACGGCCATCTTTCCCAGTTTCACTCTGCGAGCGTTACGAGCGAAACGATCGTTCCGATCGCAGATTGCGCATCGCGTTTTTTGATTGAGACGAGTGCGTTAGCCTGCGGTTTGCGCCGTTACGCCAATTCCCTGAACTTCCCTGCGCGAGCGATACGAGCGTTACGATCGCCCGACGCTTCGCTTTTTTGTATTTTCCCCGAGCGGGGGACGTCAGTCCCCTGAGTTCTTGCCGAACGACATCCATCTGCGCGAACGCATGACAAACGTCGCCCGCTCAGGTGTCGATCTTCTTGCAATGGATTCATCTTTCTTAGCTTCCCTGTGCGAGCGAAACGAGCGTTACGATCGACGAACCACGGTGTTTTTCTTTTTTTGAACGACGATCCCGGTCCCAGAGCGACTCTCGCGAAAGGACATCCGCTCGCGATAGCTCGGGGGACTCGACGTCCCCCGCTCGGTATGCGGGCATGACCCCATGCGTGTTTAGTGTATTCTTATGTATACTTAGTCATTCTACCAAAGCCGACGCCCGCCGCAAGGCGGCGTCGAGCGGAAAATTCGGGTTTTCGAAAAAAACGTCTCGCCCAGCGCTGTCCCCGATCGACGACCGTTGATGAATGACGCCGGCGTGGTCGGGGCGGCGGCCCCGGGAGATCGGCCCAAATCCGGCATTTCCGGAGTCGAGGCCCCGACCACCCGCCACAGCCAAAACAGCATTGTCGCCGAACGGCATCGCAGAACGGTCTCGTCGCACGGAATCGCGCGATCCAGGGAGCCGCGAAACGGCGGATTCCGGTACGCCGCGCCCGCCGCGACCTTGCCGATTGCGTAGAATGACCGGTCTCCGGCAAGGGTCGCCCCGGTTTTGATTGATCGCCGCGCACCCGGGGGGCCGAAAAGAGTACCAGGGATAGCGATTCTCCGGCCGGCCGCGTCGTCGGCCGAACGCGAACATCGACGGGGATTGCCGCCGCGTCGTCGCGCGGCGAACGACCATGGTGCCACCGGATCTCGATCCGGTATCGCACAGCGACAAGCAAACCAGCGCAGCGACAAGAAGCCGACACACTTAGGACGAAGCCGTTTCGACGTAACGCGCACCGCAGCAGTTCATTTCGCAGAACATCATGGCCACCGACCCGCGTCTTAAAGATCTGCTGCCCGACCTCACGCGGTGCATCCTGCAGACCTACGCCGAAGAGAAGAACATCCACCACTTGGGCCACTGCCCGTTGCCGAATTACGACGCGGTGATCGGCTGCTGCGAAGACTTGAAGGAGATACTGTACCCCGGCTTTCGCCGTCGCGAAGGTCTGCACATGGGGAACGTGCTGTATCACGTCGGCGATCTGATCGACGGGCTGCACGACAAGCTGACCCAACAGATCGGCCTCGCGCTGCGCCACGACGCCGGCGCGACCAAGATGTGCAGCGAGCCGCAAGACTTCGAAGCGCTGGGCCAAGCCAAGGCGGTGCAGTTCTTGGAATTGCTGCCCGAGGTCCGCAAATCGCTGGCCCTGGACGTGCAAGCCGCGTACGCCGGCGATCCGGCGGTGAAGAACCCGGACGAGATCACGTTTTGCTACCCGGGTCTCGAAGCGATCACGATCTATCGCTTAGCGCACATCCTGCACGAGTTGGCCATTCCGTTCATCCCGCGGATGATGACCGAGTGGCGCACTCGAAGACCGGGATCGACATTCATCCCGGCGCGACGATCGGTTCGCACTTCTTTATCGATCACGGCACCGGCGTGGTGATCGGCGAGACCTGCCGCATCGGCGAACACGTGAAGATCTACCAAGGCGTGACGCTGGTCGCTCTCAGCTTCCAGACCGACGACGACGGTAACCTGGTCCGCGGCACGAAACGCCACCCGACGATCGAAGACCACGTGGTGATCTACGCCAACGCGACGGTCCTGGGGGGCCGCACGGTGGTGGGGCACCACTCGGTGATCGGTTCCAGCGTGTGGCTCACCAAATCGGTCGAACCGCACAGTACCGTGGTGATGGAAAAACCCCGCCTGCAAATCAAAGGGCAAGAGACGGCGTTCAAAAGCGAATACGATTATCAGATTTGAGCGCGCCGCGCTGCTCAACCCTTGAACGGTCGCGCCGGGAGTGGATTCGTGACACTCCCGGGCTCTCCCTTTTTCTTTTCGCGCGGGACGGTTTCGGACGACTTGCTTTCGCTCTTTTCGCCGCCGAACATGCGGTTCATCCACGAGTCGTTTTTCTTGGTCAGTTTTTTGCCGGTTTGCTCTTCCAGCAGTTCGACGACCGCCGCTTCGACTTCGGCCGCGCCGAGCGCGCCCTTGTAGCGGATCACGCCCTGCGCGTCCAAGATGTAGACGCTGGGGTAGCTGTTGACTTGCCATTCTTCGGCGATCGGGCCCGACTGGCCGTCTTTCCAATTGCGCCACGTCACCATGCGGGCTTCCGAGAGTTTTTCGGCCCGGTTGTTCGCTTCGCAGTTCACGCCCACGATGGCGAACGGTTGATCCTTGAAGCGTTCGACCAACTCGCGTTCCTTGGGATACATATTGCGGCAGTGCGGGCACCAATCGACCCAGAAATCGAGCACCACGATCTTGCCGCGGTATTCGCTCAGCTTCATCGGCATCCCGTCCAGGTCTTCGCCCTGGATGTCTTGCGCCACGCGGCCGACTTCCAGGTGCTTCAAGCGGAAGACCTGCATGTCGGCGTATTCCTTCAACGCGTCGACGCCCGGAAGTTCGACGTTGCCGTATTGCTTGGCGACGCGTTCGAACCAGCCGATCGATTCGTCCAACTTGGCGATGTCGCCGTCGGCGTCGCGTTCGGAGAGTCCGCCCAGCCACAGGCACGACAGCGCGGCCGATTCGGGATCGTCTTTGCGATCCTGCGCACGTCCGCAGATACGACCGGCCCTCGGAGAGCCCGACGTTACGCAGCGCCATCAGCGTGCGCATCCGACGACGCGGATCGGGATACGCGGTGTTGAGGATCGCCAGCGCGGCCTTCATGTCGGGGTCGCACGATTTGGGACAGAACGGATCGCCCAGCAGGCGGAACAAAAACATCAGCCCGGACCAGTGCGCCGGCGTGTCCGGATGGACGCGGACGAATTGCAGCGTCTCCTCGACGAACTCGCGCGAGGGGTGATGCTCGTTGATGGTCGCTTGCAATTCTTGCGGCGTCCGCGCGTTCGCGCAAACGTTGGACGAACCATTGCATGCGCGAGTCGTAGGTCGCTTCGATCACGGCCAATTTCTCGGCCGGACCGGTCACCGAGGCGAACGGGATCGCCTCGGGACGCAGCGCTTTTTTCAGGTCGAGCAAATGCTTGATCGCCGACGAGAAGCCCATCTTGGCGTCGCTGCGCGATCCACGTGTTGATGCCGATGACGCGACCTTCGTCGTCGATCAACGGGCCGCCGCTGTTGCCGCCGGTCATCAGCGTGGTCGATTGGATCCACGTTTGATCCGCCGGCGAATCGTATTTGACGCCGTATTGATTGGGCAGATCGCGCGACGTGGGAAGCCCGCTGACGATGCCGTCGGCCGTGGTGTAGCTCAGCCCTTGCGGGTGGCCCAAGGCCAAAACCGGCGACGACATCCGCGGCAACTCCGACCGCATCGGCACGGGCGTCAGCGGTTTGTCGCCCGGTTCGATTTCGACGATCGCCAAATCGCGATCGGGATCCCACGCGCGGACGCCCAGCACGCGGCGTTTGGTGCCGTCTTGAAACATCGCCTCGGCCGCGTCGGCGGTATCGATCACGTGATAGTTGGTGGCGATGAGCCCTTTCGGATCGATGACAAAGCCGGTGCCGAGACCGGTTTCTTTGCCGCGCGCGTTCTTGATCGTGATCTTGACGATCGACGGCTTGAGTTTTTCGACCGCCGCGGCTTGGCGTTCTTGCCGTGCGCGGGTTTGTTCGCGGACGGCTTGCTTTTGTTGTTCGGCCTCTTCGCGATCGCGTTTGTTCTTGGCCGCGAACTCGGCCATGCGGGCTTGGCGTTCTTCCGGAGTCAGCGAGTGCGCCGACGGCGGCAGCGGATTGACCGACAGGGCGTACGTTAGAATGCCCCAGGTCCCGCCGCCGATCACCAGCAGATACAGCGCGACTGCGCAAGCCGAGCTTGACCCACCGCATGGATGATTTCGTGCAGGGGCGGCGACCGCCATCGGCAACGTGTGAGGCGGTTGTTGCTGCGCCGGTTGCGGGGCGAACGCTTGCGCGGCGAAGTCCGCCGGCGGCGGCGCGGAGGATAAGAAATCGAGTGGATCGGCATCCTGCGCGAGCGGCGGCAACGCCTCGGCCAACGGAACGACCGGCGCGGGAGCCGGACGAGCCGGCGGCGGAGCAGGGCGAGCGGCGGGCGGCGCGACTCGACGCGCGACGGGCGCTGCGGGACGCGCCGCAGGTGCCGACGGTTGCCCGGCGGGCGGAGTGGGGCGACGCTGAGGTGCGGCGGAGTTGGGTTGTGTTACCGGAGCTCCCTGCGCCGCACGGTTTGGCTGCGTCGGCGACGGCGTGGTCGCGGGGCGCGGCGGTTGTTGTGCCGACGGGCGTTGCGCGGCGGGTGAGCGTTGCTGCGGCTGCGCGGGCGCGGCTTGCGGGCGTTGTTGCGCGGCGGTCGGAGCTTGCTGCGCGGGAGTCGGCGGCGCGGCCGGACGCGGAGTCGCGGCGGCGGGCTGACCGGGACCTTGCACAGCCGGTCGCGCGGCAGGTCGTGGCGCGGCTTGCATCGCGTTCGGCGTCGCGGGGCGAGGTTGCTGTGCGGCGGGCGCGGCGGGGCGCAGTTGCGGAGCCGTCGGCGCGGCGCCGGCCGGCGGTTGCGGCGCGGCGGGGGGCTTCGGCGGAGCGTTGGCCGTCGACGGCACGGGATTCGGCGGAGACGTCGGTTTCGTCGGGGGCTGTTTGGGCGCGGCGGGCGGCGTCTGCGGCGCGTCGTCGTTCAGAAAATCGAATGGCCCCGACATAAGTCCGTTCCCCCGACAAGACGTTATGGATCAAGCAGCATTTATCGTATCCTGGCCGGTAGGTGTTGCAAGCGAATCCCGCTTCGGATCGAGATTCCCAACGCGGTTTCCGACCACCGCAAGCACGACGCGAGTCTTACGATGCAGCCCGACGCAGCGAATCCCTATGAGCCGTCGGAAACGTCGAGTTCGCTCGACGCGTCGAAATCGCCGACACGCACACGGCTGCTCGCGTTCGCCGCGCTGGGCGGAGTCTTGCCTTGGGGTTTGATGACGTATGCCTGTTGCGATGGGATTTATCGTCTGTATTTCGGAACCGCGGACGATCTGCGCGGTATGAGCGGTCCCGGCGCCTTAGGGGCGTATCCACTATTGGTGCTATACGGTTCGCTTTGCCTCGCCGAACTCCGATTTTGGTATTCCGGCGGCTCCGGGGCGAAGGCTCTAGCTGTCTTGAGTTATGTTCATGCCGGGTTCGGAGTGATTACCCTCGGAGAATGCCTCGGCTCGTTACTCGGGATTGTGAAGCCGAAACCGGATATTGAAGTTCGTGTCGACCATGATCTGAGTTTTTACTTAGGGATGATCGGGATCTGTTGCGCCTTCATTACGTATTTCACAGCCGTCGGCTACGCGCATTGGGTGAGCGGCGCAAGGACGTCCGGCGCGAACGGATATTGGCCGACGATCGCGAAACTACGCCGCTTGCAGAGTCGGCTTCGCCGCCGGGCGGGCCTTCCAAATGATCCCATCGTAGGCGTAGTGCAAGAACGAGACGAACATGTTGATCATCATCCATTCGCGTTGGAAATGGCCGTTGATCATCCACGCCCCCACGCCAAGGCCCAGCATGAAGCAGGCCAGCGAGACGCCCCAGCGCTTGGCGAGCGCGGGCAGCACGCCGTCCTTGCGCGGAGCGTGACGTTTCTTGACGCTCCACGTGACGATGGCCAGATATTCGGTCGAATGAAACACGGTGACCGCGGTCAGCAGGCCGGCGGTGATCGGCGTGACGCCGGTGCCGGGGACATGCAGGTGCGCCATCACCAACAGCAACGAATACAACGCGCGACACGCTTCCCAGGTAGGCCAAACGACCGAGCGCGGTGCGCGAGCAGCGGGGCAACTCGCGTAGCAGAATCCAGGCCGGCAACGCCAGCAGCGGGTAATCGAATCGCGCCAGATACGGGATTGACGCGTCCAACCAGCCCAGGTAGATCGAGCGATCGTCGGCCATCAACGGTGCGCCGAGACGCAAGATCACGTAGACGCAAAACGTCCGCAGGACCAGCTTTTCCCAGAACGGATTGCGCGTGTCGGCCGGATCGGCGATGCGACCGTAGATGCGGCCGATGCCGGAACGCTGCGCTGCGAAGTGCCATGCGTTCCACATGTAGTCGAACACTAAGAGGAACGTGAGCGTGGATAAAGTCAGCACGTTCAGCACGATGAACGCGGCAGCCACCACGGCGATTCCCATGAACAGCCCACGCCGCTCGACGTAGCGCTCTTTATCCAAAAAGACGAGTCCCAGCGTGATCCACCGATGCGGCGTGATCAGCATGTAGACCATCCAAAACCCGAGCGAGTCGTCCAGTGTTTTGTTTTGCAACAACCCGACCAACAAGAACCCGGGCCAAAACAGATTGGCGACGAAAAACAGATCGAACGCGGGGCTATGGATCCAGGGCTTTCGCGCGATCGGCGTCGATTCGGTGCGCGGCGCGGTCTGCGGCAACGCGGACAACTCGGCGGGCGAGAGTTCGGCCGGCGCGAGCGAGTTCGCATTCGCGAACCGCGCTTCGACTGCGGCGACGGGGTCCGACGACGTGACGGCGTGCGACATGGGGAGCGTGTCGGAATGCGGCTGCGGGGGAAAACCAACCGGTGGGATGCAAACTTAGGTCGTCGATTGCGTACGTCAAACGCATCCCCTACGATCGGCACGACCGGACTTTTTTCGACGGCGACCCTGCTTTCGTACGATGAGCGGACCCAATCCCTACGAATCGCCCGCCGCGCCCGGTTCCGTGGAATCGCTCCCGGTCGCATCGCCGTGGACCTCGCGCGAACGAACGCTGCTGTTAGCCACCGGGCTCGGTGGCGTGAGCTGGTGCGGCGCGCTGGCGGCCTGTTTCGTGGCCGAGTCGATCGCCTGGTTGGGCGTCGTCGTGGCGATCGTGATGCTCGCCTCGGAGGTCGATTTGTATGTCACCAAAGGTCGTGGCGCGCGGCATTTGGCGAACGCCGCTTGGACGTTGTCGGTGTTTTCCGTCTTCGGCGTTCTCTCCAGGGTGGGCATCGACGTCCATCGCATCGGAATCTTGTCGGTCACCGCGGAACTCAACCTGTGGCTGGGCCGGACGCTGGGCGTGTGGTTGATTCCGCTGGCGTTCGTCGCGTGCGCGGCGGGGTTCGCGCATCGGGCCGTCGAGCCGTGGGAAACCGCGCGGCCGAATTCCCCCTCTTGACCCGCGAACCCGGCTGGGCTATTTCTACTCATAGGGATCGCGTTTCCGCGCGACCCGTTTTTCCCGAAAGCTTCGCGACCATGCCCGTTTCGCCGCTCCTGTTGCCCTTGTTGTTGCTGTTGCCCGGCTGAGGAGCCCGGATCGAGGTTGCTCGCACTCATGCGACGAACACCAGACCCCGCGGCTCCGAGCGAGCCGCGGGGTTTTTTGTTTTTCCAAGGTTTCAGGGTACGGGTTTCAGGTTTCAGGAAAAATTGAAATCGCGTCCCCACGTTCACCAGCCCCCAGTCCCCAGCCCCTTCCCCCATGTCCACCGTGTCCGCCACCACGCGTCCGATCCGCATCTTCGACACCACGCTCCGCGACGGCGAGCAATCGCCCGGCGCCAGCATGAACTTGGCCGAGAAGTTGGAAATCGCCCAAGCGTTGGTCGACCTGGGCGTGGACATCATCGAAGCCGGTTTCCCGATCGCCAGCCCGGGCGACTTCGAAGCGGTGACCGAAATCGCCAAGAACATCCGCGGCTCGACGATCTGCGGGCTGGCCCGTTGCAACGACAACGACATCGACCGCGCGTGGAAGCGCTCAAGCACGCGCGGAACGCGCGGATTCACATCTTCCTGGCCACCAGCGCGATCCATCGCGAGTTCAAACTGAAGATGACGCAGGAAGAGATCGTCGCCCGGGCGGTCGCCGGCGTGAAGCGCGGCGCGGCGCTGTGCGACGACATCGAGTTCTCGCCCGAGGACGCCGCGCGGACGGAGTTGGATTTTCTCTGTCGCGTGGTCGAAGCGGCGATCGGCGCCGGCGCGACGACGGTCAACATTCCGGACACGGTCGGCTACGCGACGCCGGCCCACTTCTTCAACGTCATCAGCAATCTGAAGAATCGCGTCCCGAACATCGACAAGGCGGTCATCAGCGTCCATTGTCACAACGATTCTCGGTCTGGCCGTGGCGAACAGTCTGGCAGGCATCGAAGCCGGCGCGGGGCAGGTCGAATGCACGATCAACGGGATCGGCGAACGGGCGGGCAACAGCTCGCTCGAAGAAGTCGTCATGGCGCTCTGCACGCGGAACGACTTTTATAAAGCCGACACCAAGATCAACAGCCGTCGCCTGGTTCCGATCAGTCGCTTGGTCAGCAGCATCACCGGGCTGCAGGTGCAACGGAACAAAGCGATCGTCGGCCGCAACGCGTTCGCGCACGAGGCCGGCATCCATCAAGACGGCATGCTGAAAGAGCCGCGCACGTACGAAATCATGCGACCCGAAGACGTCGGCCTTGAAAAGACCGATTCCGTGCTGGGTAAGCACAGCGGCCGCGCGGCCTTGTCGGATCGGGCCAAGGCGCTCGGCTATCACCTGACGGCCGAACAACTGCAAACGGTCTTCGAGAAGTTCAAAGTCCTGGCCGACAAGAAAAAGGAAATCTACGACGGCGACATCGCCGCGTTGTGCGAGCAGCAATATCTGGGCGAAGCCGACCAATGGTCGCTCGTCTCGTACCACATCGCCAGCGGCAACGGCACGAAGCCGCACGTGACGCTGAAGTTGAAGCACGGCGTGCAGGAATTCGGCGAGTCGATGGAATGCGGCGACGGCCCGATCGACGCGATTTTTCTGGCGATCGAAAAGCTGACCGGCGTAGCGGTCGTCTGCAAGGAATTCCGCGTCCACAGCGTGACGGTCGGCAAAGACGCGCAAGGTGAAGTCAACGTCGAGGTCGATCACCAGGGCCACACGTTCCGCGGTCGCGGCGTCTCGACCGACAGCGTCGAAGCGAGCGCGCTGGCGTTCCTGAACGCGATCAACAAAATCGGCCTCGCCGGCGAACGGGTCCACCCGCAACACGGGTAGTTTGGTTTTCGCGAGCGAAGGACGTCGGTCATTCGGTTCCGAACCACGTCGTTGCTTAACGAAAGAGAATCAGGCGCATGAAGACGCCCCCCGGATCGAAACGATCCGGGGGGCGTTTGTTTGCGCGAAATCGAGCTGAGTCGTATCAGTTGCTTCACGAGAAATCACGAACGACACAAGATCGTTCGATCTATCGGCGGAGAAGTCAAAACGGAAAGAAAGAGCCAGGACCAGTTGAAATCGTGATCCGTTTTTGCATCCGCTGCTCATAATTCAGCGATTGCTGCTTGGAGAATGTTGAATATTGCGTTTGCGCTTTCTTATCGACGATATTGAAACTCCTAAGGAACACATTGATATTCGCATGCAGGTTCTCGGGCGGCCGATATCCTGACGAGGTCTCCGCATCCAGCGTCAACTCACAATTCGTCAGGCCATTTGTTAATTTTGAATAAGTCGCATCGTCCAATTCATCGAGAAGCAAACACATTCGTTTCAAACCGCGACACTTCTTCGCGAATCCGTTGACTAGAGCGTAGTGCTCGGCGTTCAAATCAGCGGAAATGAATCGAAAGCCGATCGTGACATCAGTAATCGAACGGTTATCCATTAAATCTTCCATCGTCTTCACCGACGCAAGATTGAATAACTCAACGCTCAGCTTCGTTGCGCCCGTGCGCATGATCGCCGCGAAATCGAAAATATCGCACTGCGCACCGATCCCGATATTTTGCCGCGGCTCGATTGACCTCAACGCAAAATAATTATCGCGGGAGATCTCTTGCCATTCAAAATAATCCATTTCAGATTGTCTGATCCTATGACTTCGCGAAGGACGAAGAATCGACGGTGCGATTGAGAATCAACGCAAAATCTTCGGTTTCCGTTCGGGCCAACGCTTTCAGGGGTTCCGCGGAATCCATCAAAATCAATTCATATCCGTTGTAACTTCGTCGATCGGACGACTCGACGGAAAAATATTGTTTCCAGCAACTCTTTTCGATCACCAGCGCATCCGCTTCGACTTGACGCACACGTTCGTTGCGAACGCGCACGATCGTCGCGACGATCGCGATCAGTAATACTACGACCAATAGCGCACGCAGCGAATAACGCATCCGATGTTTGTGCCGAACGATAAAAGAAAAAGGACGAACGGCCAGTAAACCATTCGTCCTTACAGTTTAAGCGTTCTTGACGAAAGCCACACCTACGCTCCGTATTTCCCCATCCGTCCCGCGTTCGACAACGCCAGGGTCATCAGGTGCTTGGCTTCAAAGATGCCCAGGCCCCCCTTCAGGCATTGGCTTTCGCCGAATTTGGTCGTGCCGTCGTAGCGGCAGCAGTCGCTGGCCAGCAACGTGGGGACCGGGTGCCAACTGTGGCTCTTCAGGAAGCTGGGCGTGCTGTGGTCGCCGGTGACGATCAGCACGGTCGGATTCAACGCGGTGATTCTGCGGAATGCACGAATCGAGTTCTTCGGTCTTTTTCACCTTGGCGTCGAAGTTGCCGTCTTCGCCGGTGCTGTCGGTGTACTTGAAGTGAATGAAGAAGAAGTCGTAGTTGTTCCACTCTTGCTTCAGCACGTCCATCTGATCCTCCAACGTCTGCGCTTTGCCGACCAGCGTCATCCCGACCAGTCGGGCGAGGCCCTTGTACATCGGATAAACGGCGATCGCGCCGGCCCGCAGACCGTAGACCTCTTCGTAGCTGGGCAGCGCGGGCTTAGGCGAGAATCCGCGCAACGTCAGGCCGTTGGCCTTCTTTTCATCCTTCAAGATGACGTTGGCTTGCTTGACGAACTCGGCCGCGATCGTCGCGGTTTTTTTGCTCGCCTCGTCGTGACCGACCGGCGCGAGCGGCGGGACGCCGGTCTTTTGCGGATCGGTGTCGCTCACTTTGCCGCCGAGCCCCTTGGCCCGAAGCACGACGACGAAACGATGTTCCTTGACCGGTTCGACGAAGACCTCGACGCCGGGGATTTTCACCGGCGCAGACGAACGGCCAGCGGTGCCGACTCTTCGCTGCCGATGCGGCCGGCGCGACGATCGCTGATGTTGCCGGCGGCGTCCAACGTGCAGTAGTTGCCGCGGATGGCGACGTCGTCGGGACCGAGTTCGAAACCGATGCCGGTCGCTTCGAGTGCGCCGCGCCCGATGACGTATTGCAGCGGGTCGTAACCGAACAGCCCGAGATGCCCGGGCCCGCTGCCGGGCGCGATGCCGGGCAGAACCGGGATCGACCCGCCGGTGACCGCCCGTTGGCACAACGCGTCGAGATTGGGGGTCATGGCCGTTTCGAGTTCGGTCAACCCGCCCGGCTTCTGCGGCAGCCCGCCCAGGCCGTCGCCGACGAGCATGACGATTTTCGAGTCGTTCTTGATGTGCAGTTCGCGAGTCAGATCGTGAATATCCATGGCGGCAAGCGAGAAACGGCGAAAGGGCGATTGCGGGAAAGGCGAGGCCTCAATATACCACTCGTCGTTTTGCGGAGGGAGGGTGCGTCATGGTGGGCGCGTTCGCCAAAAGTGCGGCGGCGGAAAGTCGATTTCCGGCAAATCGACGTCGTTTGAGTCCGGAATGACGCAGCCCTCGAATGCGAACGGTCGCTGCGAAGTTGTGGGAGTGTCGAGCGCCACGAGCATCCGAGCCTGCGCCACTAAGTATCGACCCAAAGGATCGTCCGGCGGCAGTTCCGCGGCGATGCGATCGGCTAAGACCGAAGCGCGATCGTATTCCGCCTGATCCACCGCGTGGTGATATGCCTGCACCAATTCTAAGACGGATGGACGAAACACATGTTTCGCGGCCGTCGCGGCGATCGCCACGATCGCGAAGAGGATGAACAACGTTCGCAGTCGATATCTCATGGGCGTTTCATCCTGAAACGATTTAAGGCAAGTCCGGTAAAGGTTCGTCTTCCGCCGGCGGCTTCGGTTTGAAGTCGGGCGTGTAGAGCGAGACGTCTTCGTTTAGTTCTTCGTGGCCCTCGTCGTCTCGTTCGTCGTGGCCGACGCTATACAGGATGAAACCCTTTCCATCCGACTTGTAAGTCAACGGGCGATCGACGAAGCGGTCGGCGGTGAGCGTCTTGAGAAACTCGGGTCGCAACTCTTCGAACTTCGCCGGAAAGCGTCCGTGCCGCTTGCGATACAGCGCCAATGCGAACGCGGCGTCGGTGAAGTCCGCACGTTGTCGGCCGCGAACCTCGGCGTGCATCGTGGCTTCGAACGCGGGCGTGAAGAGGGCCGCCAATGTATCGAAGAGCAATTCCGAACGTTGCGTTTTGGTCGCGAACGCCAAGGCCAAGACGTTCAACGGACCGTCTCCCAATTTCGCGCTCTTTTTGAATTCCGCATCCAATTCGCTCTGGAATGTTTTGATCGCGCGGCGGTCGTCCGTGCGATACGCCTTGACGATTCGGTCGTACAACCCGTTTCCGCGTCGTAAGAGCAGATCGAAATCGTATGCCTTCCGTATCCAAGGATTCGAAGTCTTTTTATTGCCTGCTCCGGCCACCCAGGTCATGTCGATCCCGTATTCCGCCCAAACCACGACCGTGTTGAGAAAGAAGAGACGTTCGCCCTCGTCGAGCGCGTCGACCATCCGGATTTTCGGGTCGGCTTGGGCGAATTCCGCGCGGTACCGCGTGAGGCGAGCGGCGTCGATTCGCTCGTCGAGGATCAGCGCTTGCAACGCATCAAGGGCGAGATTGCGGCAGGCCAACGCGACGAGACCTTCGACCAGAAACCGCGGATGCGACGCATGTTCCGCGATTTTCAGCATCAGCGTGATGTCCGACCACGCCGCGTCCCAGGCTCCTTCGCCGATCCGCAGCATCGCCCGGGTCTTTAGCGTGAGACAAAGTCGACGTTGCGCTTGAATCATGTCCAGCAGCACCGCGACCAGCAGACGATCGCCTTCGGCCAAGACGTACGGCGCGTAGAACCCGGTCGAAGCTGCGCACGCCTTCCAGTTTTTTCAGAGCATCGTCTTGCGACTTCAACCAGTCGGCGACCAAGGGGAACTCCTGCGCCTTCCAGGGGCGTTCGTTCCAAAATTCTTCATCGACTTTCAACCGCGCACGGACGATGTGCGGCCACGTGTCCGGATCGGGGTTGTCGGCTTTCTCTTCGTTGGTCGGCGGCGGTAATTTTTCGGCGGGAAGCGTGTCGACATAGTGCCACCAATCCTGCAAATACTTCCCCTCTTGCGGCGGCGGTTCGATCTTCAGCTTCTTGTAGTACTCGGCCGCGGTCTTGTCGTCGATCGCCTTCGGCCCGACGCAGTTGAGCATCACCACCACGGCGTTTTTCTCCGGAGCAAGCCCTTCGCCGGCCAGACGATTCAGTTCCGCCACGTAATCCGGATAGCCGGTCTCCGTCAGCGGTCCCAGAATGCGCGTCGTCTCTTTCGAGATCGTGACGCGCACCGCATCGTCGGTGGTTTTGGGTTTTGCCTTCGCCGGCGTCTTGGTCGGTGGGTTTTCCGCCGGAGCGTTTTCGTCGGCGGGTGTGACGACCGCGGGTTCCTCGGCGTAAAGAGCGGCCGATGCGACGAAGACGCCGACGAGCAGAGCGAACGCGTTGCGGATGGACATGTGCGTGCCTGAGTTCATGGGTTTGTCGATTGCGTGTCGGGATCGACGGCGTGATCCAGCGTTTCCGGAACGCGGCGCTGCGGATAAAAGTCGGGCGTGGCGATCGGCGGGGCCGCGTCCGGGTTGCCGGAGTTCCCCGTCGGATCGTACTGTCCGTCGCCGGCCAAGAAGAAGCCCCGGCCGTCCGTGCGGTAGGTCAGCGATCGACCGACGAACGGGTCAAGCGGTACTGCCGGCAAGAATTCGGGCATTAGATCCGCGAGGGTCGCGGGAAATTTCTCGTGCCGCTTTCGATACAATGCCAACGCGAACGCCGTGTCGAGCATATCGCGCCGGAGCGCGAGCTTCGTTTCCGCTTGCAACACGCTCAACACGGCGGGCGTCATCAGATTGCGGAGGATCAAATACGCGTTGTGCGTGCGCGTCGCGCGGGTGACGAACGGCGCCGCCAGCTTGGTTCGCCAATCCTCCAACTCTCGCGTCGATGTTTGCAGTTCGTCGGTAACGACGGTCATGGCCGCCATGCGTCCGGCGTGATCGGGAATATCCCACACCGCGACGATGCGGTCGAAGTGCGCGTTGGCGTTGCGCAGCATTTCGTCGTAGTCCAACCGCCGTCGCTCGGACATCGGCGCTTTTGCGATCGGTTGTTTGGCTTGCGGACCCATTTGATCGAGGGCGTACCGATAGCCGTATTCGGCGTACAAACGGACGACGTCCAGAAAGGCGAAACGTTCGGCTTGGTCGTAGCAATCGCGATAAGTCAGCGGCGGCGTCAGCGCGCGGAATTCGGTCCGCATCCGTGCGAGCGTCGCCGCGTCGAGACGCGGATCGACGACGACTCGCGCCAAGGCGTCGTACGCATAGCCACGACAGGCGGAGGCGACCAATCGCTCGACGATGAGTTTCGGTCGCGCGGCGACGTTGGAGATATGCAGGATTTTCCTGAGATCCGACCACGCTCCGTCGAAGTCGCCTCGTTCGGCGCGGGCTGAGGCGCGTTCCTTCAACGTTTCGCAGACGCGTCGCAGATTGCCGGTGACCGGCAGCAGGACGCGCATCATAAATCGATCGTCGTCGGACGTCGTGTACGGCGCGTAGTAGGATGTTTTCGATTCGACGTCCTCCAACGCGGCCAACGCCGACTCTTGCGCGTCCAACCACGCGTCGACGATGCGTCGTTCCTCCTCCGTCCAGAGATCGCGATCGACTTCGTCGAGCAACGTCGATAAGCGTTCGCTCGCGGCGTTCGAGGGGATCGCTTCCGGAGTGAGCGGATCTTCCGCTCCCTCGATTGGGACCGGTTTCGACAGCGTATCGACGTAGACGTGCCACGGCACGAGATACGCGCCCGACTTCGGCAACGGAGGGATTTTCAGTCGCGCGTAGAATTCGAGTTGTTCCGCGTCCAACTCGACCGGACCGGCGACGCGCAGCAGCGGGATCACCAAATTGTCGTGCGGGTCGGCGCCGCGACTTTCGGCGATGTTCAACGCCGCGACGTAATCCGGATAGCCCGACTTGGTCAGCGGCTCGACGATGCGCGTCGTCTCCGGCCCGATCGTGACCAACACCGGATCGCGTCCATCGGGTAGCTTGTCGAAGTAGTCCGAGACCGGCGGGTAGACGAAGTACCACACGAACCCGCAAGCGAGCAGCGTTGCAAGCGTAAGAAGAAGTCGACGACGCGTCATAGTGCGAGCGATAAGGAAGTGCTGACGGCGATTCATTCGGTCGGGGCAGAATCGATTGGTGTCGACTCGGTCGTGCTAGGCTCGTTCGGCGGCGGTTCCGGCCCGTCCGGTTCGCCTTCGCTTAAGAACATCGCGGCCGGCGGCGACGAGAACGTCGCGGAGGCCCGCGGTTTGAAGTCCGGCGTGTAAACGGCGATGTCGTCGGTGTTTTCCTCGGCGTTGTCGTCCGCACCGTTCTCGCCGAATGCGTACAGCAAACAGCCGACGCCGTCCGTGCGGTACGTCAGCGGGGATTGCGCGTCGCGATCCAACGGAATCGTCGCCACGTACCCCGGCACCAGCTTCTGCAACGTCTCGGGATAACGCCCATGATCCCGGTGATATAGCGCCAACGCGAACGCCAGATCGGCCAGATCGCGTTGTTGGGGACGCGTTCGTTCATGCAACAGGTAACTCCTGGGCGAGGGAATGACGTGCAGCAAAAACGCATCCCGCATGGCCGCGTCGCGGTCGAAGCGGAGCATATCGTTTTCCAAGACCTCGGACGGATCGAGTTGCTGAGTTAAGCCCTGCGTCGTCGCGTGCCAAGATTGCTGCGCGGCCTGTTCGCGTTTGCCCGGATCGGCGATCTGCACGATCGCCAGATGATTGTCGAACTGGGCGTTGATCGAAAGCAATAACGCGTCGTAGTCGTAACGCTTGCGTAGGAACAACGGCGACGGCCTCCGTCGGCGGATCGGGTTGCGGTTGATTCGATCGGCGTGATGACTGAAACACCCGCGGCACGATGCGATCCCAACCGAATTCCGCCGAGGTCGTCACCAAGTTCAACACCGCGTACCGCTCGCCGATGTCCACAGCGCGGCCGACATCGGGCGGCGTGAATCGCGCTTGCATTTTCGCGCGCATGGCTTTCAATCGTGCGGCGTCGATGCGCGAATCGAGCGCGATCCGCTTCGCCAAATCGCAAGCGCCGGCTTCGTAGAGCGGCGCGACGCGCCGATCGAACATCAGCGGCGAACAATCGCAATAGTCGGCGAAACGGAAGTAAGTTTCAGCGTCCGCCCAGTGCGCCGTCGAAATCGCCGCGCTCGAGCCGCGTCATACAGCGGATTCTCAACGAAATGCCGATGTCTCGCATCGAAATCGTCAGATGCGGAAACGCGCCGAAGATCAAACCGTAAGTCGTTCCGTCGGGCGCGTCCGATGTGGCCACGATCGGGGCATAGTATTCCGTGCGTCGTGCGAGTTCCGCCAACCGGGCGAAGACCGGTTCTTGTTCTTTCAACCACCGCGCGGCCCAAGGATGATCGGATTCTTTCCAGGGACTTGTTTCCAATTTGCCGATTTCCGAATCGACACGCTCTCTCACGATCGCGTTTAGTCGAGACGCATCGGCGTCCGGATCGGGCATCGTGATGCCGGCCGCCGCGTTTTCGGCGGCCAATTGCGCAAGTTCTGTCGCCGTAGGAGGGGGATAATCTTTCTCTTCGAGGCTCATCACGAAGGAATAGAGCGACTGATGTCGCGGCCCATCCTGCGCCGGTTGCGGAACGCCCAGTCGACGATAGAACTCGTCCGTGGCGGCTTGTTCGGAGAATTCGGGTGGATCGATTTCCGCCAGAATCACGGCCGCGTTGTTGGTCGGCGTCGCGTTTCCCCGTGCTTCTTGATTCAACGCTTCGAGATAATCGGGGTAACCATTCGGTTTGAGCGGGACCGTGATGCGGGTGGTTGCGTGCGAAATCGTGACGAGAGGATCCTGCGCACCGCCCCCGAAGACCGCCCAAGCGAAAAACACGACCACGAGCAAAAACGCCGCGCCGCCGAACAGAATCCCAAATTTCCCGCCGAACTTCATCCCAGCCCCCGTGTTAGACCGTTCGATTGCGTCGCGAGTCGTGATTGGATTATCGAGCGAATCGGAAATATGAGCAAGCATCGATGCGATCGATTCGCGGACGCAGCAATGGGCGCGATGAGCGGCGATTCCCAGGTCGAGCGTCGCGACGTACGATGAGACGCTTCGTTTCGAGCCCCCTCCGCTTCGTATCGCACACCCCGTGTCTCTCCGTTTTACGCCCAATCGCGACGCATTGGCCTACGATCCATCGGGCTGCTTTTCGGCCAAGTCGCGGATCGACAAAGCCGACTTGGCCGCGTTAGGGCCGGAATTGGAAGCCGCGCGATGCGGCGATCGATGCGCCGCTCGTCAAACTGCCGGAACGCTTGCTGGGCGAGTACAAGGATTACAAAGCCGGCCGGGGGACGAGCTTACTAGGTCGAGTCCTGAAGATCGGCACCCGTCTGCGCGAGCAAACGGATTGCGTGGTCGTGCTGGGACCTGCGCACGTGTTTGCTTGGCGCCCAAGCGATTTTCGCGGGTTGTTGCCATCCGTTTCATAACGAAACGTCTCGCGCAACGCGCGGCGGGCGTGCGCGTTTGATCTTCGTCGATGATCCGTTGGACAACGATCGCACGCAGGGGGTATTCGATCTGCTGAGCGGCGATGACCGGCGTGGAAAGTCCGGCAACGAACCCGATTCGCGTTGGAGTTTGCTCGTCGTCGATCCGACCGGCAACGACCCGGCGCTGGCGATGTGCTACGACGCGTTCGCCGCCCGACTGCGCATCGTGCGCCAACGACGCGACGCACGCCGCGGAATCGACCGTGGTCGTGACGCCGGACGATTCGCCGCTGGGTCGAATGATCGGCGATCGGACGTCGATCGAACGTTTTTCACCGGCGTCGGGGGCCGAACGTGTCGGCGTGGTCGACTCACCCTCTGCCGCGGTCGGATTGTTGACGGCAGTGGCGACCGGCGTCGACGTGGTGCGACTGCTAGACGGCGGAGCCGCACTCGCGCAAAGTTTCGCGAGCGACCGGCGTTCTCGAATCGCGTACGCTTGGACTCGAACACCGTGCTCGATTTCTTCGGCTCGGAACGTCTTGCGAGCGTGGATGCGCCGCAGGCGACCGAGTTGATCGTGCGCCACGCGGCGTTGGCGGGGTTCGCGAATTGGTACGACGCCCTGTGCGGAGAGCGATCGAATACGCTCGCGGCGTGGATCGACGTGCGCTCGCTGCGTCGCGATCGATTGATCGACGACCGCACGGGCCGGTCATGGACCGAAACACAACGCGCTGCGATCGAAGCGGATGTCGACAAAGCCCGCAAGCAGGGCAGGGCGGTCGGCGAACTCTCGTTGCCCGGCGTGGAAGAGTATTCGCTCGGCCAGCTTTTTCAACTGGTTTCGATCGCGGAGCTTTTGCGAAATCGTTCGTAGCCCGTGCGGATCCACTTCGACCATTGGGGGGGATTCGCCCGGACCCTCGCTATGCGAAGTCGATTACTCGCGATGCATCAGCTTTCCGGCACATCGACCTGCACTTCATTGCCGACGACCCGCACGGCAAAACTATCCGTCTTAATTCTGGGGTTATCCAGCCAGCATCCGTCGGTCACGCGAAAACGCCAGGCATGCCAGGGGCAGGCGACCGCGCCGTCGTAGCATTCTCCCGCTCCGAGGGATGTGCCGATGTGCGGGCAAAGGTCGTCGATGGCGTGATACTCGCCTTTTTCGTAGAAGACGGCGATCAACCGATCGCCTACGGCGACGGTGATCCCTTGATGTTCGGCGATCGAACCGACGGCGGCGACTTTGACGAACGGCATGAGACGAATTAAGCGAGAGTCGAAG
Organism: Pirellulales bacterium; assembly: GCA_049840575.1. Lineage (GTDB taxonomy): Bacteria > Planctomycetota > Planctomycetia > Pirellulales > JALHPA01 > JANRLT01. Next base: position 48,428 of record JASGKV010000024.1, on the reverse strand, counting down.
AATTGACGCCTATTCGATCAAACCGATGTGCAAAAAACAATCCGAGTCGCAGGCAACGTGCTACCTACGACCCGGATGTTCTTCATAGGACGGCAGTGAGAAACGCCCTATGAATATTTAGTCGTCTCACTCGCCTTGAAATCGCCGCGAGTTCGACGAATGTCATGTTCCGCGTGTTACCACGGCTTCAACTTCCAACCCAAGATGAAGCCGACGCCCAACGTCACCAACGCGGCCGTGCCGGGATTTTCGCGAGCGTACTCGGTCAGGTACTCGACCACGTCGTCCGTTAATTTCTTCCCTTGATCGACAACGTCGTCGATTTCGGACTTCAGATCGTCCTTGTCTTTTTTCATCGTCTGCGAATTGGCGACCATGGTCGATTCTCCGTATGCGTTGGGTATCGATGGAAGGTGTGGAAAGTGAGTAGGAGTTACGCGGATTGCGTCGTATTGGGATTCGCCGTCGAGTTCAAGATTTGATCGCGAATGCAAGCGAGGTTGATTTTCAATTCGGTGTTGGCGGTTTCGAAACGCTTCAATTGCGCCCTTGCAAGCGCGAAAGCCGATCCCACTAATACCAAGCACACGAACAAACTCGCTCCAGCGGTTGTGAACAACGCAACTGAAAGCGACAGACCATGTTCATGCAACGTCCATGCCAAACCGATCAATAACAGCACAAACGTCGCGATCGAAAAAAACGCTCCACCGGCGGCCATAACGGCGGCGATCAGCATTTTCTTTTTGGAACGTTCGAAGTCGGCCACATAAAGATCGATCTGCAATTTGCCCAGCCGACCGATGTCGGCACAGACACGACCTAACGACGTGAACACGGATTGACCGATCATCTGACGACCTGCGATGGAGTTAGACGCGACGCTTGATCAACCAACCTAACACGACGCCGGCGGCGAGTGCGCCGCCGACGACGAACAGCGTATTTCTACCGATCGGCAGGCGTTCTGTATTATCACGACGAAGCATCGTGGCGCGACGCGTCGTCGGCGCACCGGTCTCCCCTGTCGAGGGGAGCGTGGTGATCTCGAATCTACGAAGCATGACTTAATCTCCGTAATGCGAAGTGGAATACGCCGCGTCGGCTTGCGATCCGGGGGACCGATCCGACGTTGCGTCCGCCATCTTCTGAGCGCGAGCCGCCAACCAACCGGTCAACAAGGCCAAGCCCTGTTGTTTGATTTGCGTAACGGCCGCTTGCTTGAGAAAAGACTTGCCTTGATCGAACAGGTTTCCCAGCATCCCCGGCTCTTTGACGCCCGCTTTCGCCGCGATCTCCGGCCAAGAGGTTTGCGCTGAAAAGCGAAAATCGTTGATAACTTCGCGCAAGCGCTCGATTTCCTTCTGCGCTCGTCCCAGCTTTCCTGGAACCAACGCATAACCGATGACTAGAGCGGCCCCACCCGCAAGTCCGCCCCAGAGGTAAGGATTGCGGGCGATTCGTTTCCGCCAATCCAACGATTCGCGGATATTGGATTTTACATCCGCGACTTCGCTTTTGATGCCGACTACGCCCAGGCGAATCGCTTCGCGCTGGGCTTGCATGCGTCGACGAATCTCTTCGGGATCGGGCGAGTTCGTCGACATAGATTATCTGTGAGACACGAGTTCAAAAGGCAAGAAGATGCTTTTAGCTACGCAAACTCTTGGCAATCGAGTCCGGCAAGTTCTTGGCGATCGAATCCCAGACTTGACGAGCGTAGCCTTCGGCTTGGTTCGTCGCGCGCGAACAGGCCGATTGGCGATTCGACAGGAGCAAAGCCAAACCGACGCCCGAAGCAACGCCGATCCCGAACGCCATGAGCATCGATTGGCCGGGGCGGGCCTTCACGTAGTCCTCCACGGCGACTTGACCGTCGTGAAATTTTTCGGTCGCCGCACGATAGCCGTCGCGAACGGTCTCGTTGGCATGGTCGTAGCCGTTGCGAACTTTGTCGGCGACTTGGCCAGCGGCGTGTTGGACGCTTTCTTTCGCATGAGCGACGGTTTCACGTGCCTTCGACATGGCGTCGGAACCTTTCTCTATCGACTCGTTGAGAAAGCTTTCGATCGTTTCGCGAGCTTCCCCGGTCCGTTGCTGAATACGGCCGATCAGTTGATCGACGTTGCCGCCGGCGATTTGCAGATCGTTATCGGTCAACTTGCCCCATTTCTGTTTAACGAGGCCTTGGATTTGATTCCACTTTCCAGTCAGCATTTCCGAGTTGACCATGATCCACTCCTTTAAGTCGTTGAAGGTGTCGGCGAGACGTCGGGGAAATTGCGAGGACGCTCTCCGACGGGCGTACGTCCGAATAGCGAAATCGAAGCACGCAAAGCACGTGCCGCGAATCGGGGGGGTTCCAGTCACTTAAAACGTAGCTTAAGTTCTTCGCGAATTTCCTGGATTATGGCATCCATTTGGCCACCCCGGTCGCACGCCGTTCAAGCCAATTAGGCATTTTTGCCGATCCCCGGTCAAACCTTGCCCGGAATAATCGTTACTCGTAACGGTATGTGGAATGCAAGTTTTCGGGTTATCTCGCCACAGCAGCTAACTTTTCGAAGGAGTCGACGATGACGACGATAGCCAAAATTGCTTGCCTTGTTCTCTGCTTATTTCCGGCGACGGCCATCTCGCTGTTTGCAGCGGAGCCTCTGCCTCGAACGCAAGACAAAGCCCCTGTCGGCGAATTGAACGAACCCGAACTCGGTCCGGTTCGATCGGCCCGCTCGCTGATCGGAATGAAGGTCGTCAATTCCTCAGGAACCGCAGTCGGCGTGGTGGAAGATGTCTCGTTGGACATCGGAAAAGGAACGATCCGCGGCGTGGCATTGGCCGCACAAACGACCACGCCCGATCTCAAGGCCGAAACGTTGGCCGTGCCGGCCCCTTCGCTGAAATTCCAGAGCGGCGAAAAGAAGACGCTCGTGATGGAAAAACTCGTCGAGCAGCCCAAGCCGGATGCGACGAAGGCGAACTCCGAGAGTCATTTGTTGTTCGTCGGGAAAACGCCGTCGATCGAAGTCCGCAACAAAGCGGGCAAACGGTTGGGCGAAATCACCGACTTCGCGATTGCTCTCGAGCGTGATCGAATCGCCTACGCGGTTCTCTCGCTCGATGGCGAGACGCCTAACAGCGATACGAAGGCCGAGTTCTATCCGATTCCGTTAGCCGCGTTCGTGGTCGATCACGATGCGAAAAGTTGGATTTTAGAACTGCCGCCGAAACTGCTCGACGACACTCCGACGTTCGGCGGAACCAACTTCCCGACGAAGATCAGCGGCGTTTGGACGGAATACGTCCACGTTCGATACGGACGCACCATCCTCGGGGGCGTCCAAGAAGAGACGCGGAAAGAACGCGTCAAAGAATAAGTTGTGAAAGTGAAACTTCGAACGTCCGCCCTAGTTGTGGACGTTTGCGTTTTATGCGGCCGGCGTGCCGCAGGGGATCGACGCGATGATCTCGTGCAAGCCGTTCAGTGAAACGGGTTTCGTGATATGGCGATGAAAGCCTGCGGAGGCCGAGTCGCGACGGTCTTCTTCTTGCCCGTAGCCGGTCACCGCCACGAGATGCGTCTCGCGCAATTCGGGAACTGCGCGTAGTTTTCGCGCGACGTCAAGTCCGGTCAGTATCCCCGGAAGACCGATGTCGCAGAGCACCAAGTTCGGTTGAGTCCGGAGCGCCAATTCAATGCCGTTCTCGGCATCCTCGGCCACGTGGACTTCATGGCCTAAGAGTTCCAGCATTCGTTGGAGCGGATAGCTGGCGTCTCGACGATCATCGATAATGACGATTTTGCAACGACGATTGTCCGGAGATTTCTCTTCTTCGGAATCCATAACCGGCTCCGGAGCATCCGCTGCGGGAAGGTGAATCGTAAATTTGGACCCAAGTCCCGGTCCAGGGCTGACGGCCGTAATATCGCCGCCATGGAGTTCGACCAACGCCTTGGCCAGCGCTAAGCCTAATCCCAGACCACCGCGATCGGGTTGCGTCCGTCCTTGTGAAAACGATTCAAACAGGCGACGCAGAGTCGTTTCGTCCATCCCGTCGCCGTCGTCCTCGACGACCAGACGCGGATCGCCGTCGGGCGTCCGGTCGACCGTTACGGCGATCGTGTCGTCGCGATGAGAAAACTTTACGGCGTTGTGCAACAAATTGTTCAGCACTTGCGCCAATCGCGCGGAATCGCCGCGAATCCAGACCGGCCGAGGCGGGACGCGACAAACGATGTCGAGACCCGCGTGCCGATGTGCGCACCGAGGCGTCGCGAACGGTCCGTTCGACGAGGTCTCGAAGATCCAGCGTTTCCAGCCGCAACCGCAATTTATTGTAGTGAATTCTGGACGTATCCAGCAGATCGTCCGCCAGCCGAATCATTACGTCCGCCTGACGGTTCAAAATCCCGTGCAGTTCCCGCGCGTGATCCGGGATGTCTTGGTGCATCTCCAAAACATCCAACGAATTGTGGATCGCCGCCAGAGGATTCCGTAGTTCGTGACCCAGTACGGCGAGGAAATTATTTCGGGCTTCGTTTTGTTGCAGAAGATAGCTTGCGAAGCGTTCGCGTTGGGTCGCGTCGCGACGAAGATAGAAGAATCCGAAAGCGACCAGTCCGATTCCCAACGCGGTGGAAATCCAGCCGGACAGCAAAGCGCGCGTTGTCGCCTCCTCGGAACGCGACTCCAACTCTTCGCGGACCAGCAGCTCCCGCGCATCGAGTTCCGCGATCCGGCGGCGAACTTCGTTCATTTGCCGAATGCCGGTGTCGCGGCGCACCACGTCGCGCGCGGCCTCGGATCCTGCCGTGCGATAGATCCGGAGAACGTCCGCCATTTCTTCGAATTTCGCGTTCGTCGTCGCTTCGATCGAGTTAAAAATCGAAGATGATTCGGAGGATTGATCCAACGCATCGCGCGAACGCCGACAACTGTTCGGCCTTACGGGCGACGGCTGATTCGTATGGCTTTAAATAGTTTTTATCGCCGGTAATCAGAAAGCCGCGTTGGCCGGTTTCCGCATCCTGCGCCGTCGATAGCAATTCGGCGGATGCTTTGAGAATGCCATACGCCCGAGCGTCTTGCTTACGGAGTTCGGTGAGAGTGCGGACGTTCGAGAAGTTCACCAATGCGTTGACGATTAAAAACGCGATCAAGCATGCGGCGACGGTGATCGCAGCGCTGACGCTGCGTTGCAACGACGTCGGCAAAGGTAACTGCATACGAAGTCGAAAAGAAAGGGGAAGTGCGAATTCTGTGTCGATTGGAAACGAGTCGAATCCCCGAGAATCCTCGACGAACGGGCCTTTCGGTGTAAGATGTTATCTTTACGCAAGGGGATGCGTTTGCAAGCGGATTTTCACATCCGTCGCTCAAGTTCGGGCCGGAACGCATCGATGCCTACAAATCGGATTACGTCCCACATTCATGCAGCAGCCTTCGAAATTATTGGTCGTCGACGATGATCGCGTCGTCCGACATTTGGTTCGCGAATCCTTGACCGAGCCGGGCTTGGAGGTCTTGGAAGCTTCGACCGCCGAGCAAGGCATGTCCATGCTGCGCACGCATAAGCCCGACGTGATCTTGCTGGACATCATGCTGCCGGAGATTTCCGGTCTGGAAGCGTTTCATAAATTCCACGCCTTGGACGGGAAAATCCCGATCATTTTCTTCACGGCGATGGATAGCAGCGAAATCGCGATTCAGGCGATGAGCCTGGGGGCGTACGATTTCATCGTTAAACCGCTGGATGTGGCGGCGTTGAAGAAACTGGTGTGGCAGGCGGTCGAGATCCGTCGCTTAATGCACGTGCCCGTCGCGATGCCGGGCGGCAGTCAAACACCGGACACGGCCGACCGTATCGTAGGGCGGAGTTCCGCCATGCAAAACGTCTACAAGTCGATCGGTCGCGTCGCCCAACAGAATGTCGCCGTATTGATCCGCGGCGAAAGCGGAACCGGCAAGGAATTGGTCGCCCGCGCGATTTATCAACACAGCGCCCGTGCGGAAGGCCCGTTTCTGGCGGTCAACTGTGCGGCGATTCCGGATGCGTTACTCGAAAGCGAACTGTTCGGCCACGAAAAAGGCGCCTTCACCGGTGCCGAACAACGCCGCATCGGGAAGTTCGAACAATGCAACGGCGGGACGCTATTCTTGGACGAAGTCGGCGATATGTCGTTGCTGCTTCAAGCCAAGATGCTGCGCGTATTGCAACAACAGCAATTCGAGCGGGTCGGCGGAAATCAAACGATTACCACCGATGTGCGCGTCATCACGGCGACGAATCGCGATTTAGAAGTGATGGCCGAGGCACGCGAGTTCCGGGCCGACTTGTATTATCGCCTCAGCGGGTTCACGATCAACTTGCCGCCGTTGCGCGAACGTGTGGCGGATTTGCCGCTCCTGCTGGATTATTTTCTGCGCAATTTCTCGTCGAAGTTAGGGAAGGACGTTTCCGGCATCTCCCCGCAAGCGATGGACATCCTCCTGGCGTATCCCTGGCCGGGAAACATTCGCGAGTTACAAAACGTCGTTCGCCAAGCACTGTTGGGGACGATCGGACCGGTGATTCTGCCCGAGTTTTTGCCGGAATTCATTACACATCAAGTTCACGGGAAAGATGTCGAAACGCACGAAGCGCACGCTCCTCAGCAATCCAACGCCGCGCCGGTCACCGCTTCGACGACCGGCGGGAGTGTCGTCGGCGCCAACGGCATCGGCTCCGAGATCGACAAGTTGCTGAAATCCGATAGCGAAAACGTCTACGCCGAAGCGTTGGCGATCATGGAGCGATATTCCCTGACCCGCGTGCTGGAGCAAGCTCAGGGAAATCTGTCCCAGACCTCGCGCGTGTTGGGTATTACTCGCGGCAGCCTAAGAAACAAAATCCGTTCACTCGGTTTGCAAATCGACAAACGCATTAAAATCGAAGAAGAAGGGGACGACGAATAGTCCCGGTAGAATGACGTTATGATTAAAAAACGGCCCTGAGTCATCAGGGCCGTTTTGCATTGTACAGTCAACCTGAAACTCACTCGTGTGGTTCGGCCGTATGATATTCGGCCAACGCTCCGGCCAAAATCGCCAATTCGCGCTCCGCTTGCGTCAGGAGCTGCGTTAGCTGCTCGCTATCTTGTCCGCGACTCTGGGTTTCTAGGCTTTGCAGTACGCGTTGCGCTTTTTCGGCCGAGAAATTGGCGGCCAAGCCCTTCAAGCTGTGCGCAGCGCGTTCGAGACGAGGCCAATCGTGTTTTGTCAAAGACGTTCGGATTTCATCCAAGATCGAGGGGAAATCCTCGAAAAAGAAGCGCACCAGATCGCCCAATAAACGTTTATCTCCGCCCAGACGTTCGAGAGTTGCGTTCATGTCGAGAATCTTCCCGACGGGAGTCGTTTCCGCCATGGACATGAGGGATTCCTTGTTTGGTTCGGCGACGACGACCGGCGATTTGCGCCGCCGTACCGTTTCGACGAGTTCCAAAAACTCTTTAGCGTCGAACGGCTTTGCGATAAACGCATCGACGCCCGCCGCCAAGAATCGTTCCTTATCGGTCGTTAAACGTCGCGCCGTCGTGGCGATGATCGGAACATGCCGATCAAGCTCGATAACGCGCAAAATGCTTGTGGTTTGAAAGCCGTCCAGAATCGGCATTTGCAGATCCATGATGACGACGTCCGGACGAGCTTGGTGGAAGGCCCGGATCGCCTGCAAGCCATCGGACGCGACCGTCACATGGTGTCCGGCCAGTTCCAAAATGCGAGTAATCAGCATTTGCGTAGAGGGCGTGTCCTCTACGACCAAAATTTCCATGGCCGCAGACCGGTCCTTGCGCACGTCGCCTGCTCGCGGAGATACGAAATTTCCCGTGGCTGAAGGATTCGTTGGAAGTCGGTGGTCATCAAGAGCCATGATTCTTCCGGGCCGGAACATGCGTAAACGAACGGCGATGGATTTTGGCACGAGTTTCCGCTGCTCGTCAATCCACCTCATTGCCCCGTTTCGCCAACGAGATGAACAGAGTAAGCAATCCTCGTGCCCGAGATTGTTCGGTCGAGCGATTACTGGTCCGTTCTATCCCGAATCATGAGGAATTGACGATGGATCGTACGGGTTGGCTTTGATCGCGGCTTCCACGCTTTGTTCGGGTTATCTAACGATACGAGGCCGGCTGATTCGTTGGATGAGTCGCTGCCGGCCGAATTTCAACGGGTGGCCGTTGATAGGCCGTCCTAGACCAGAAACGCTCTTGGAACGGCCCTGCACGACGCCGTTCATAAGCATTTTCGTTAGCCGTCGATTCTCTGCACCGTTTTGGCTTAGAAATTGCTCCCCAAAGACGAGCCATATCCTTAACAAGCTACACGGATTCCACCATGATCGGATCGAAGCACGGCACGGCTCAACAACTGACCGAAATCGGCCGACTGGATCGTAGCTTCGATTTGGATCGTTACGAGTTGGAAATCGAGAAGGGGTTTCGAGAGATCGACCCGAGCGTTGCGCAAGCCGTCTTATTCAGGATCGATATGCCGGGCCAAGGTATAGTGCTCGAAGGAAATGTCCCAACGTTTTATTCAAAGCAATTAATGTATCGCATTCTTACGCATATTTTGCCGGGTTTTTTAATTAGCGATCGCACCCACGTACAGCCTGCTTAATTTCGACTTTTTTTCTCTGTCTCTCTCTAGGGCTCAATCAAGTTTATAGCAGTCGCCGTAAGTGGGGTACGGTGATTTGCGAAGTTCATTCATGAAAAGGCATGCGTTTTGCGTTGAATGGTCGGAGTCGGTATCTGACTTTACGTACTAGCTCGGAGACGTCTTGTGTTCGCCTACTTGCAAGGTCAATTGCGTGAATGGATAGCACGATCGATCGAACTTGGAGCCGCACTGTTTGGGGCCACGCGTTCGGTTGCGAGCGCGCGTGAAGAACAGATGATCGGCCTGTTACAGAAACAATTTGGTTTGGATGCGATCGATGCTCGGCGCGAATACGACAAGTTGAAGGACGAGTGCCACTGCGTTTGATCGAGTTCGATCGGGTGCTATCCGCCGAGCCGATGATTCATTCCGTGCGTTGATGTTTAACACAGAAACGAAGATCTCAAATGTCGCGCCCGGACCGTTCGGATTTGCTCTTAAAACGGACCTGCGGAATCGTATTGGGCGTTACTACCGTCGCGGCCTTATATTTGGCCCGCGACGTCTTCATGCCGTTGATGTTGGCCATCTTGCTGACGTTTCTCTTGAGTTCGTCGGTGACGCGATTGGAACGGCTGGGCGTCCATCGCATCGGCGCCGTGATCGGTGTTTCGACGCTGGTCGCCGGGGCCATTTTCTTGATCGGGATGATCGTCAGTCGGCAACTTGTGGGTTTCGCCGAAGAATTACCGAGTTATCGCCAAAACATCGCGGCCAAAGTCCGGTCCGTCAACGATTGGGCGGGAGGCGGCGTGAAGCAAGTGTTCGGCTGGATCGACGATATGAAAGCGCTGTCCGGCGATCCGCAAGGAACTAAAAAACGGCTCCGCGACGAAGCGGAGAAAATCGTCGACGTAGCGCAGTCGAACGGCGAAACAAAACTTGATCCGGCCACGGCCGAAAGAAACGTCGGCGACGAGCGGAAACCGGTCGAAGTCGAAGTGGTTAACGGCGGATTTCAACCCTGGCAATTGGCGGGGGAATGGCTGGGACCGCTGCTTTCCCCGCTGAGTTTGATCGGTTTGGTCGCGCTGTTCACCGTGTTCATGTTGATCGAACGGAACGACCTTCGAAATCGCTTAGTGATTCTGTTGGGCGATCAACGCTTATTCGCCACGACGCAAATCTTGGATGAGGCCGCCGACAAAGTCAGCCGGTATCTCCGTGCGCAATTGTTGATCAACGTGATTCACGGAACCACGGTCGCCGTCGGACTATCGATTATCGGCTTACCGAACGCCATTCTGTGGGGGTTTTTGGCGCAGTGTTACGATTTTTGCCGTATCTGGGACCGTTGTTGGCCACCGTCATGCCGTTATGCGTTTCGTTGGCCGTCTTTGAAGGCTGGATGCAGCCGCTGGCGGTCTTGTCGATGTATGTGGTGATCGAACTGCTGTCGAACAACATTCTCGAACCGTGGATCTACGGCAGTAACACCGGGCTTTCGCCGCTCGGAATCATGGTCTCGGCGTTGTTTTGGACATGGCTGTGGGGAACGCCGGGTTTGATTTTGGCCACCCCGATCACCGCCTGCATCACAGTCATGGGACGTCACTTTCCGCAATTTCGTTTTCTGAACGTGTTGCTTAGCGATCAACCTCCGTTACCGCCTTCGGCGGTAATTTATCAGCGGTTGCTGGCGCGGGACCAAGAGCAAGTCGGCGACGTGATCGATACCTATCTGAAAGAACATGGCGTCGAACGGTTGTACGACGAAGTGTTGTTGCCGACCGTACGCATGGCCGAAACCGATCGGCATCACGGCATGATGAATTCCGTCGAAAGCGCCGCCATGAAGCAAGACCTGCGCAACTTCGTAACCGAAGTCGGCGAAGAAGTCGAGGATCTTCCCGACGCTTTGTCCAAGATTCCCACAGTTCGTATTCTCTGCATCCCGGCGGGCGACGAAGGAGACGAGATCGCGGGCGAATTGATCACGCAGTTATTGCGACGCCAAGGACATCACGTCGAGCTGTTGAGTGCAAAGACGTTGGCCGGAGAGGTGTTGGCGAAATTCGCCGCCGGTGATTACGACTTGGCTTTGATCTCGGCCTTGCCGCCGTCGGCGACGATGCACACGCGTTATCTTTGCAAACGTTTGCGGGGGGGCGTAAAAGCGGGCCAGATTTTGGTCGGATATTGGACCGCGGAGGTTTTCACGGAAAAGCTGGAGCAACGTTTCAAAGGCCGAGGCGCAACGCGCGTCGTCACGCGATTCAAGGACGCTTTGCAATGGATTCGGCAGGAAGCCCCCGGTTTGGCGTCCGCGCAGGCGCGCTGCGGACGCCGTCCGCCGCGTCGGATGGCGCCGAATTCGAATCGACCCGGCTGCGTCGACGTCGTAGCGGACGCCGTCCTCAGGCGGTTTCCGTCAGAGGTTTTACGCCGTCCGTCGAACGATCGCTCAGTTGATCATAATATGTCGCCATGACGATGAATAACTGTTGGCGGTCGATCGGTTTGGCCAAGTAATCGTTACAGCCGGCTTCCATACAACGTTCCCGATCGCCTTGCAACGCGGCGGCGGTCAACGCCACGATCGGCAACGTATAGCCGGCTTCGCGTAACGTCCGAGTCGCCTCGTAGCCGTCCATTTCGGGCATTTGCATGTCCATCAGGACCAAGTCGAACGGGACGTTGTCGGGCGGATACGCGCAACGTTTCCACCGCCAGCCGACCGTTGGAGACGATCGTCGGCTTGGCTTGCATGTCCTCCAACATGCGACGGATGAGAAACTGGATGCTGCGCGTATCGTCGACGACCAAAACACGCAGTGGAACTTGGATACGCAGCGAATCATGCGTTTGTTCCTGTGCCGCTTCGTCCGCCAATAACGTTTGCGTCGGAAACTGGGCGGCGGCTTCCGCGTCGGTGGCGGGCAAATCGATTACGACCGACGTCCCGACGCCGATTTCGCTTGTGATGCGAATATCGCCTTTCAACAGGTCGATCAAGCGGCGACAAATCGTAAGCCCGAGTCCGGTGCCGCCGTACTTTTGCGAAAGATGACGATGTTCTTGATGAAACGGCGCAAGATATCGATCAGTTTCGCGTTGGAGATGCCGACGCCGCTGTCTCGAACTTCGATGGCGACGAATCCGGCACGCTCCGGCGACAACGGATGCACGATCACGGAGACCGCGCCGCGTTCGGTGAACTTGATGGCGTTACCGGCCAAGTTGATCAGGATTTGCCGCAACTTCAGCGGATCCGTATGAATCGTGCGCGGCATCCGCGATGGATACTCGACGGAAAAACGAATCCCTTTGTCTTGCGCCATGGCGACGAACATCGAACGGACGTCTTCGATCACGCCCAACACGGAACAGGGCTGGGGATGAATCTCGAGTTTGCCCGCTTCGATTTTCGACAAGTCGAGAATGTCGTTCAAAATCCCCAGCAGCAATTGTCCCTGATCGCGGATCATCTGCACCATCTCGCGTTTGTCGTCGTCCGCTAAACGCGGATACAGCGTGTCGGCGCAGCCCAAGACGGCGGTCAGCGGCGTGCGAATCTCATGACTCATATTCGCTAGAAACGCGCTCTTGGCCAGGTTGGCCGATTCGGCTTGGCTTTGCGCGGCCCGCAACGACGACTCGTAGTTCATTCGCTCGGTGACGTCGTTCTGAATGCCGACGTAGTGCGTGACCTCGCCTTGTTCGTTCTTCAAAGGGCTCAAACGGACTTCGTTCCAGAAGGTCGTTCCGTCGCCGCGCGTTTAGAATCACGACTTCGCAACTCTGTTTCGCCGCGATCGCATCGCGTAATTTTTTGCGGGTAGCGGGATCCGTCTCGGCGGTTTGCAAAAAGCGACAATTTTTGCCGATGACTTCGTCGCGAGAATAACCGGTCAAGAATTCGAAGCCGCGACTGACATAGACGATTTCATTTTCGGCCGAAGCCGCGTTCGTCATCACCACGCCGTTGGTGGCGGCCTCGAGCGCGCGGCTGCTAAGCCGTAAATCTTCCTCCGAGGTCCGTCGATCGGTAATATCGCCGTAAAGACCGACCATACGGCATGGCTTGCCTTCGTCGTCGAATTGCGTTTCGCCGCACCCTTCCAGCCAGCGCAGACCCGTCCGCGGTTGCAGGATGCGGAATTCGCCTTGGTATCGCTCGCGTAACGCGCGTGTGGTTTCGATCCGATTCTGTACCGTCGCACGATCGTCCGGATGGATTCGATCCAGAACCAAGTCCGCCGGCACGATGGTCGAGCATTCGTCGAAACCCCACATCGCCGCCGCGCACGCATCGAGTCGGATTTCATTCGACGCGAACTCCCACTCCCAAACGCCCAGGCGCCCGATATCGAGCGCAAGCGTCAATTTCTCTTCGTTCAATTTCAAGGCCGCGGTCGCCGATCGAGCCAACATCGTTTCGGCAGACAAGCGTTCGTTCAAATCGGCCAGCTCGTGCGTTCGTTCGCGAACCGAGCGTTCGAGTTGTATGACGCCGCGGAGACCCAACGCTTGGGGCACGACCGGAATGAGCGCCATGACCGTCGCCCAAGAAACCGTCGCGGTGATGATTTTGAGAACGCCCGCCAAGCGATAGGCGGGCCACCAAAACAGGCTCGCATCGATAAGATGCGTCGTGCCGCAGGCGAAGATGAATGCCCCGAAGAGCCAAAACACTCGCAAGAAGGGAGTGTCGCGCCGTTTGCGGACGAAATACAACAGCACCAACGGGATCGCGGTGTAGGCGGCCCAGATCGCGACGTCGGCCACGATGTGCGTCCAGCCCCACCACGGTTCGTTTTCCCAGAGGGAACCACAGTTCCAACGCGCGGGAACCCCTTCGGTTTCGAAGAGACCCGTCAACCAATTCAGCATCGGCTCGCCTCTCACTGCGGAGCTCGGTACCCATCACACGAAAATCACTCGTCACACGTTCTCGCGCTATCGAGCGCATCGTAGTACGGCCATGCTAAACCGAAACGCCTAAACGCCGAGAACCTTCGGACAATGGTATCCGAAGGTTTCGGCGTTGGAAGTCATGCACGCGAATAACGGTCGATGCCGGCGTGCTGAATCGCCGTTAGGCGACGCCGCGCGGCGAGCGGCCAAAGATCAGGCTGATGACGAACAAGACCAAGAAAATGAAAAACAGAATCTGCGCGATACCGGCCGCGGCCGCGTAAACTTGAGTAAAACCGAACAAGGCCGCGATCAAGGCGACGATCAAAAACGTAAGGGACCAGCTTAACATGACGATTCTCCTTCGATGAACGTGGCCGTACGACACGGCGGGAATTGGTAAATTCATCCGCGAGAATGCCGTTTGTCGCCGGATGCGATTAATCAACATTGCAAGCCGCGTGCCAAATCCTCCTATTTCCGTGAAACCCATGCTCTCACATGGAGTATTCGGGTTATCCGCGGTCATGACTTGCCTCGCGTCGGTATTACTGAGCGGTGAACGACCAAATCCCATGTGAAGTGATTTCATTCGAGCAGGCCGCGGATTGAAATCGAAAAGACCCTTCGTCGTATCGCTATAACAGGTCCAGAGTCGTCGCAACGCACCTCCGGAATCGAGCCCTCGATGGAAACTCTGAAGAACCGTCCCTTCGCCACGCCGATGTATCTCCCCGCCGCGTATGTTCCGGAGCCGATCGGTCTGGACGCGGATGATGCGTTCGGAGCGGTCCCGCATTCGAACGGAACGCGCTTCCGGGTTTGGGCTCCACATGCCGAACGTGTCTTCGTCATCGGGACGTTTAATAATTGGGAAGAAACGGATTCGTTAACGCGTGACGAACACGGCGCGTGGTGCGGTGAAGTCGCCGCCGCGCAAGCCGGCCAGGAATACCGTTACGTCCTCTATGCCGGCTCGGAAAGACTTTCGCGCATCGATCCGTATGCGCGGGAAGTGACGAACTCCATCGGTAACGGCGTGATTCATGATTCCGCGTTCGACTGGTCCGGCGACGACTATCGATTACCGCCGTGGAACGAAATCGTCGTGTACGAAATGCATATCGGCACGTTCAGCGAGCAGCAAGACGGCAAGCCGGGGACCTTCGCCGCCGCGATCGAACGCTTCGACCATCTCAAACGACTGGGCGTGAACGTCCTTCAAGTGATGCCTACCGCCGAGTTCGCCGGCGATTTCTCTTGGGGGTATAACCCCGCCCACATTTTCGCCGTCGAGTCCGCGTACGGCGGTCCGACCGCGTTCAAGCAATTCGTCCGCGCCGCGCATCGCGCCGGATTGGGAGTTATCCTCGACGTGGTTTACAACCACTTCGGTCCCAGCGATCTCGATCTGTGGCGATTCGACGGCTGGTCCGAGAACGAGGGCGGCGGCATCTACTTCTATAACGATTGGCGGCGTTCCACGCCCTGGGGCGATACGCGCCCCGATTACGGTCGCGCGGAAGTGCGGCGTTTCATCCACGATAACGCCATGTATTGGTTGGAGGAGTTTCGTGTCGACGGTCTCCGCTTCGATATGACGCTTTACATCCGCACGGCCGGAGACGCCGATCTGCCCGACGGGTGGAGCCTGACCCAGTGGATTAATCACGATGTCCGCGCCCGTTTTCCGGGGCGGATCACGATCGCCGAAGATCTGCAAAACAACGAATGGCTGACCAAGCCCGACGGGGCAGGCGGGGCCGGGTTCTCGGCCCAGTGGGACGCGAATTTCGTGCATCCGGTTCGCGCCGCCGTGACCGCGGCCGACGACGGAGTTTGTTCGATGGAGGCGGTTCGCAACGCGATCGCCTTCACCTACAACGGCGACGGCTTTCAACGCGTCATCTACAGCGAATCACACGACGAAGTGGCTAACGGCAAAGCCGCCGCGTTCCGGGCCGAGGTCGATCATCAAGACGGAACGAACGTCTTCGCGCAAAAAAAGTCGACGCTGGCCGCCGGCCTTGTCTTCACCACGCCCGGCATCCCGATGCTGTTCCAAGGGCAAGAGTTTTTACAAGGCGGCTGGTTCCAGGACACTGTTCCGTTGGATTGGGATCTGACCGTCGAGTATCGCGGGATCTTGCGACTCTATCGCGATCTCATCGCGCTCCGTTTGAATCGCCGGGGCGTCACGCGCGGGCTTTGCGCGAATCATGTCCGGATTCATCACGTCAACGATCCGCAAAACGTGTTGGTCTTTCATCGCTGGGATCGCGGCGGACCGGGGGACGACGTGGTGGTCGTCATGAATTTTTCGAACGACGTGAAGGAGGGATATTGCGTAGGCTTCCCCGCGTCGGGGCTTTGGCTGTTACGTTTGAATTCGGATTGGCAGGGCTATAGTCGTGATTTTCACGGCGAAATGAGCGGCGACATCACCGCCGAAGCGACCCCCTATGATGGTTTGCCGACGAGCGGGCTTATCAATATCGGTCCGTATACGACATTGATCTATTCACAGGACGCATCATCCCAGACCTAGTTCGATTCACATCGAAACATCGGAATTCGTAGTCGCTAGGATTGGTCGGAGGCGAATCGGTACGGTAGTGCGGTGCGCACCGCATGAGCCGGCTTTGTCACGAATTGCCTAAAAATTCAAAAGTTCGTCGTATACACCGATTATTCGTCAACCGTCTCTTGTAACGACTGGATTCGGCATGCGTCTTGCTTCGTAAACCCGCAATGCAAGCAACGGGTCTGCGAGTCGCTGTACCGACCGAGACCCGATCAACCAATCACAAGGAGTACGTTATGGATCGTCGATTCGGATGGATGCTGGCCATAGTTCTGGGTTTGACCGGAACCGCTTCGGCGCAATTAGGCGGGATCGGTGGCGTCGTGGGTGGCGCGACCAATGCCGTTGGCGGAGCGGTCGGCGGCGCGACGAATACCGTGGGCTCGGCGGCCGGTGCCGTGCGGGCCGCACCGAATGCGGTTGCCCCTGCCGTGCGTGCCGTCCCGAACACCGTTGCTCCGGCTGTCCGTGCGGTGCCGAATGCGGTCGGTCCCGCGGTGTGCGCCACGCAAGGGACGGTTAACCGAGCGGTGCCTGCTGCGGCGAACACGGTGAATTCGACCGTGAACAATGCCGTCCCGGCCGCAGCCGCAACGGTAAACTCGGCGGCGAATGTCAACGCCAATGTGAATGCCAACATCAACGCGAACGTCGCCGGCAATAATCAATGGCGTTACAAGTACCACAACAACCATTGGTGGTACTATCAACCCGACAACAATTGGGTGATCTATCACAACAACGGTTGGGTTCCTTACAGCGCCGCGACCTATTCGTCGTATTATCCTCAAGCCGGATATGGATACGGCGGCGGGCCTCAGGCTTACGGAACGTTTTACCGCGGTCCCTCGAACGGCGGCGCGTATTACGGGAATGGCTACAACAACGGCTACTATGGAAACGGGTATAACAACGGTTATTACGGCGGGGGCTACGGTTCGCCGTCGGTCCGTGCGGGCGTGAATACCGGAGCGGCCATCGGCGGAGCAATCGGCGGTGGCCAAGTGCGTCAACGTTGGGGCAGCTATCGGCGGTGCGATCGGGGCGGGAAATCGGGGTCGATAACGCCATCAAGAATTCGAGATAAATTCAAAGCCGTTCGCGTTCGCGCGATCGGCTTTTTTCGTATCATCGCGAAACCCATAACGACTCGTTTTCGGGAGAAGCCTCGCTTAAACTCAATACGGTCCTTGAATTCGATTTCTTATGGCGTAACGGCGATGTTCGACTTCCGCTTACTCATGGCGTTCCTGATGTGTGGAGCGTCTCAACTACAAGCCGCCGAGTACTTCGTCTCTCCGAGCGGCGACGACGCGGCGGCCGGCACGCTCGAACGACCGTTCGCCACGTTGATGCGCGCGCAAGACGCGGCCGAACCGGGCGACGTCGTGCAGATCCGCGGCGGAACCTACGCGATCAAAGAAACGCAAATCGCCAAGACGTATCGGATCTGGGCGTACGTCCACGATATGCGTAAAAGCGGCGCGAAGGATCGGCCGATCACATACCGCGCCTACCAAGACGAACGCCCGATCTTCGATTTTTCAGCGGTGAAACCGGCACGGCGCATCACCGCGTTTCACACGACCGGGTCGTGGATCCGTTACGTAGGAATCGAAGTCGTCGGCGTCCAAGTCACGATGACCGAGCATTCCCAATCCATCTGCTTCGACAACGAAGGGAGTCACAACGTCTTCGAACGACTCTCATTGCACGACGGACAAGCGATCGGCGTTTATCTGACGCGCGGTTCGCACAATCTCTTTTTGAATTGCGACGCGTTCAATAACTACGATTACACGTCCGAAATGGGGAAGGGGGGGAACGTCGACGGATTCGGCTCGCATCCCGCCACGGGGAGCGTCGGCAACGTCTTTCGCGGCTGTCGCGCGTGGTTCAACAGCGACGACGGTTACGACTGCATCAACGCGCACGAAGCCACCACGTTCGAGAACTGTTGGGCGTTCTACAACGGGTACTCGCCGAAGTTCGAGAAACGAGCCGACGGCAACGGCTTCAAAATCGGCGGCTACGGTTCGACGCCGGCAGATCGACTTCCTCGCACGATTCCCCGCAACGTCGTCGTCGGATGTTTGGCGGTCCGCAACAAAGCCAACGGGTTTTACGCCAATCATCACCCGGGCGGAAACGACTGGACCGGCAATTCCGCGTATCGAAACGGAGCGAACTTCAATATGCAGGGACGATTGAAGGATAATACGACCGAGATTCCGGGCGTCGGACATGTCCTGCTGAACAACCTGGCGTTACGAGGCAAGTCGTTGACGAACTGCGATCGCGAGAAGTGCGAATTGCGCGGAAATTCGTTCGATGTCGAACTCTTGTCAGAACAGTTCGAGAGCGTGGACGAAGCGGCGTTGACTGCCCCGCGCGATCGCGCGGGGAACCTACCTCGGACGCCGTTCTTACGTCCCGCGAAAAACTTCCCGGGCATCGACAAAGGCGTGGATGTCGGTCGCCCGTTCCAAGGCGAACGGCCCGATTGGGGCGCGTTCGAATTCGAACCCGCGAAGTAGCCGCCGACCTTACATCACTTCCTTCAGCGGTTCGACGCCGGCGTCGACCACGAAGTACGGTCGCCCGCGCAGGTCGTATTCGCGCGTCGACAAATCGATACCGGCCTTGGCGTACAGCGTGGCGAAGATTTCTTGGTGCGTCACGGGGCGGTCTTTGGCTTCTTCGCCGTATTTGTTGGTCGAGCCGATGACTTGGCCCGTCCGCATCCCGCCGCCGGCCAACAACGCGCAACTGACGTTCGGCCAGTGATCCCGGCTGTTCATTTTGTTCAGCTTCGGCGTCCGCCCGAACTCGCCCCAGACGACGACCGACACGTCGCGATCCAGGCCGCGTTCGTGCAGATCGGTGACCAACGCGCTCAGACCTTGGTCCAGCAGCGGCATATCGACGCGACCTTGGACGAAATTCATGCCGTCCCCGCCGTGCCAGTCCCAGCGGCTGAAATTCATGCTGACCACCCGCGCGCCGGCTTCGACCAGTCGCCGAGCGACGCAGAAATTCCGCACCATGCGCAGAGCGCCGTCGCGTTGGAATTCGGGGTCGTTCGCGCCGTAGCGTTCGAGGACGGCCGGATCTTCTTGGCTGAGATCCATCGCGTCGGCCATTTTCGACGACGTGAGGATGCCGAGCGCTTGCTGCGTGAATTGGTCGATACCCGACATCTGTCCGGCCACGTCGGCTTGTCGGCGAAAGTTATCGAGCGCGCTGCGCAAGCGGTCGCGGTCGCGCAGCTGATCCAACGTGACGCCTTGCAGCGTCATACTTTCGGACCGGGCTTCGCGGGCGTCGCTCCCCAACAATCGAAACGGCGCGTGCGGCATGCCGAGAAATCCGCCCGTGCCCGGCTCGCCCCAGGTCCGGTTGCCGGTTTTGTACATCAACGCCACGTGGGCCGGAACGGCGGGCGTATGGTTGCCGAGCGCTTTGGACGCCCAAGCCCCCAAGGCGGGCCAGCCGCCGGCCGGAGCGACTTCGCTTTTCTTATGGCCCGTCATGCATTGAAACGCGTCGTGATCGCCCGAGCTGCCGACGATCGAACGGATCGCGACGAACTTGTCCATCATCGCGGCGACGCGCGGGAACATCTCGCCGATCTCGATCCCCGACACGTTGGTTTTGATCGGACGAAACTCGCCGCGAATTTCGGCGGGCGCGTCGGGCTTGATGTCCCACATGTCCAAATGGGGCGGACCGCCGGGGAGATAGACGTTGATGATCGCCTTGTGCGAGCGC
Source organism: Pirellulales bacterium (assembly GCA_049840575.1). GTDB lineage: Bacteria > Planctomycetota > Planctomycetia > Pirellulales > JALHPA01 > JANRLT01. Next base: position 28,511 of record JASGKV010000024.1, on the reverse strand, counting down.
CCCGTTCCGGCGGCCGCTTCCGCGCGGAGAATCGACGGCAGCGCAAGGCCGCCCATCAGCATGCCGCCGACGGTCAAGAAATCGCGTCGCGAGACGCCGTCGCACACGCGCGCATTCGTCGGCGCACGACCCCATAAGGTCAACATGGCGTTCTCCTCCCCAGGAAACGTCGGAGCCGGCTCGTACGCTCGACGAGACCGCGGAGGTGTCGTCGAAACGCTCACTCGTCACGAGCGGCGGGATCGGGCATCGATTCGGCGGGATCGCCATCGACGTCCGAGGCTCAAGCGGACGCGATCGAGGGCGACAAAGGTTCAATGGCCCGAGCGAGTTACAAGTTATCCCAAATCCGACCCTCAATCCAGAGATTTATGGCACAACGCAAGCGAAATGCGCGGAATCTCTATCGCAGATCTGCGGTCTGGAGAGCCCGAACCGAGGCGCGTGAGAACATGCTATGCTTGTCGAACGGCCGGGATGAGCCCGGTTTTGTCACGAGCACTAGGAAGAATCGCCATGTATCCCGAATCCCTGGAAACCGTTCACCGACTGCGGATGCATGGGCTGGCGTTGTTGCATCGGCGTTGGGGGTGGTTCGCCGGGATCGGCGCGGTGTTGCTCGCGTTGGGCGCGGCGGTGATTCTTTCGACGACCCTACAAACCGGCGTCACGCTGGCCACGATGTCGCTGGTCGGATGGCTGCTGGTCTTCGGCGGCGCGTTGCAGGTCGGTCATGCGTTTCTGTGCAAGGATTGGAGCGGGTTCATTATCGATCTGCTGGTCGGCGTGGCGTACACGGTCGTCGGCGCGATGATCGCGTACAATCCGGTCCCGCTGGCCGCCGCGTTTACGTTTTTGATCGGCGTGCTGTTTCTCTGCGGCGGCGCGTTTCGCCTAATCGCCGGCCTGAGCGTCGCGTATCCTAACCGCGGTTGGCTGCTGCTGAACGGGGCGATCAACATCCTGCTCGGCGCGTCGATCTTGTCGCAATGGCCGTCGGACACGCAATGGGTGATCGGCCTCTTCATCGGCATCGAAGTGCTGTTCAACGGTTGGTCGCTGTTGATGCTGGGATTAGCGGCCAAAAAACTGACGCCCCGCGCGTTGCCCTCGGATGTGATCGACGCGTCGAAGACGTAAGACGTCTGTCTGAGCGGCGATGGAAGACGGGCGTTGGGTGGCCGGGGTCGAAGCGTACTCGCGTAGCCCACGAAACTCCAGGCGTCGCGCACCTAAACGCTACGCGATGATCCCTTTGACGACTTCGCCGTGCACGTCGGTCAGGCGGAATTGCCGGCCTTGGTAGCGGAACGTCAACCGCGTGTGATCGATTCCCAGCAGATGCAGGATCGTCGCCTGCATGTCGTGGACATGGACCGGGTCCTTGATCACGTTCCACGCGAAGTCGTCGGTCGCGCCGTGGACGTGGCCGCGTTTCACGCCGCCGCCGGCCAACCACCACGCGTACGCCTTGCCGAAGTGATCGCGTCCGCGCGGGTTCTGGGGATCGCCCTGGCCGAACGGCGTGCGTCCGAACTCGCCCCCCCAGGCGACCAGCGTGTCGTCCAGCAGACCGCGTTCCTTCAGATCGGCCACCAACGCCGCCGAGGGAGCGTCGGTGTCGCGGCATTGCTCTTCGAGTTGCGTGAACAGGTTGTTGTGCTGATCCCATCCGGCGTGCATCAATTGGACGCATCGCACGCCGCGTTCCAACAAACGCCGCGCGATCAAACAGTTGTTGGCGTAGGTCCCTTTGATCAATACGTCGGGTCCGTAGCGTTTGAGCGTGGCCGCGGTCTCGTTCGAAAAATCGACCAAATCCGGCACGCTGGTCTGCATGCGGAACGCCATCTCGTATTGCGCGATCCGCGTTTCGGTTTCGGGATCGCCGTAGTCGGCCGCATGCGCGGCGTTCATCGCGGCCAAATCGTCGAGCAACGCGCGACGCGATTCGCGACTCATCCCCGGCGGATCGGCCAGGTACGGGACCGGGTCTCCCGTGTTGCGGAACCGCACGCCTTGATAGCGGCTGGGCAAAAACCCGCTTCCCCAGTAGTAATCGAAGAACAACTGCCCGCAGGTCTTGCCCTTGTCGGACGACGTCATCACGACGAAGGCCGGCAGGTCGGCCGTTTCGCTACCCAGGCCATAGGTGGCCCATGCGCCCAAGCTGGGTCGCCCGGGCGTTTGCGCACCGGTCATGAATAACGTGACGCCGGGGGCGTGATTGACCGCCTCGGTGTGTAGCGAGCGGACCACGCACAGATCGTCGGCCAAGGCGCCGATGTTTGGCAGCATCTCGCTCAGTTCGAGTCCGGATTCGCCGTACTTCTTGAACGGTTTGATCGCCGGAATGATCGGCCACTTGCCGTAACCGCTGGACATCGTAGAGAGTCGCGTCGTCCCGCGTACGGAATCCGGAATGTCCTTGCCGGCGAGTTCCTTCAGATTCGGTTTCGGATCGAACAAATCGACGTGCGACGGGCCGCCCCCTTGCCACATCAGGATCGCGCGTTTGGCCTTCGGCGGATGATGCGGCAACCCGGCGAGCGCGGGTTCGCCGCGCGGTTTGTCGGCGAGGGCGTCGCGGCCCAGCAACGTCGCGAGGGCGGCGGTCCCCAGACCGGAGGCCGACGTACCGAGAAAGCGGCGACGCGTGACGCGGGCATGATTTTCGAGCAACAGAATCCAACATCGGGTGTCTCGCGTAAGGTCGGCTCACTCGCGCGTGAGGGACTCGTCCAAGTTCATGATCATCAAGCAGACTGCGGTCAGCGCGGCATGTTCGACCGGGTCGAGCGACTCGTCGCGTTTGCTCGCGCCGACCGAGATCAGCGCCTTCGCCCGCCCGGCGTCGCCGCGATAAATCGCCAGTTGCTTGTCGTACGCCTTGCGGAGGAACGTCGGGTCGTCGAGGGATGGCGCGCGCAACACGATCTTGCGGAACGCACGTTCCAAGCGCTCGTCGACGGTCGAGTCGGTGGTCGTCACGCGTTGCGCCAACGTGCGGGCCGCTTCGATCCAGGTCGGATCGTTCAACGTGGTGAGCGCGTGCAGCGGCGTGCTGGTGGTCGCTTGGCGGACGCGGCAAGCTTGGCGATTCGCGGCGTCGAACATGTTGGCCGGCCCGACCGTACGCCGCCAAAACGTGTACAGACTGCGGCGATAAAGATCGTCTCCCTTCGACGCGGGGTAAGTGAAATCGCGTTCTTTGGTGATCGCCAACGCTTCCCAAATGCCGTCGGGCTGATATGGGTAGACCGGCGCGCCGCCGACCTTTTCGACCAACATCCCGGACGACGCCAATGCCCAATCTCGCAGCAACATCGCGGGCATGCGGAAGCGCACCGCGCGGCCGTACAAACGATTCTCGGGGTCCTCGGCCAGACCGCGTTTGTCAATGCGCGACGATTGACGATACGTCGCGCTGGTGACGATCAGGCGATGCATCGTCTTTACGCTCCAGCCGCGCTCGCGGAATTCGACGGCCAGCCAATCGAGCAGCGGGCCGTGAACGGGGTACTCGCTCTGCACGCCGAAATCCTCGGACGTTTTGACGATCCCCGCGCCGAAGAAGTGCTGCCACATGCGATTGACTTGCACGCGCACGGTCAGCGGATGCTCCGGCAGAAACAACCATTGGGCCAAGCCCAGGCGGTTGCGCAGCGCACCGTCCGGGAGAGGCGGCAAGAAGGCCGGCACGGCGAATTCGACCTTTTCTTTGGGCGAGAGATAGTCCCCGCGATCCAGGATTTTGGTCTCGCGCGGTTTGTCGTCGCTCATGATCATCACATGCGCGACGTGATCCCCTTTGTAGTCGGTCAGTTGCTTGCGCAGACCTTCGACCTTGCCGCGCAGCGGCAGCTTCGCCGCCAAGCCGGCTTTCACTTTCGCGTCGAAATGTTTGCGCAAGTCGGTCGCGATTTTTTTGCTTTCTTCGGGCGTTCGTTCTTTCTCGCGTTTGACCAGTTGCGTTTTGATGTCTTCGGGCAGGCCGAAGCCACCGGTGGTCGAGACCCCTTCGGCCCAGCCGGCGAACGCGGCGTCGGTTTCGGCGGCGGCCGCTTTTTCGGCCGCGGCGATTTGGATTTCCAATTCGGCCATGTGCTTCGTGTCGTCCGCGGATTTGATTTCCAAATACGGCGCGGCGACGCGGATGCGTTGCGAAATCCGTTGCGGCATGCCGGACTCGGGAACGCGGTTGAACGCGTCCAGCAGCGAATAATAATCCTTCGCGGTGATCGGGTCGTATTTGTGGTCGTGGCACTGCGCAGGCCATCGTCAGACCGAGCCACGTCGTGGCGGTCGTGTCCATCCGATCGAAGAGAATCACGTTGCGTTGTTCTTCGGCGATCGCGCCACCCTCGCCGTTCAATAAATGATTACGATTGAAACCGCTGGCGACTTTTTGCGCGGTCGTGGCGTTCGGCAACAGATCGCCGGCCAACTGCTCGATGGTGAAACGATCGAACGGTTGATCGTCGTTCAACGCGCGGACCACGCCGTCGCGCCACATCCATTGCCACGTGTCGCCGTCTTGTTGAAAACCGTTGCTGTCGGCGTATCGCGCGGCGTCCAGCCACGGCAGGACCATCCGTTCGCCGTAGCGCGGCGACGCGAGCAACCGGTCCACCAGTTTTTCATAAGCGGCCGGATCCTTGTCGGCGACGAACGCGTCGACCTCGTCCGGCGTCGGCGGGATGCCGGTCAGGTCGATCGAGAGCCGCTTAATCAATATCGCCCGATCCGCCTCGGGCGACGGCGGCAGCCCGCGGGCTTCGAGTTTCGCCAACACGAAGCGGTCGATCGGATTGCGCACCCAATCGGCGCGTTTCACCGCCGGCTCTTCCGCGCGTTTCGGCGCGACGAACGCCCAATGCGGCGCGTACTCCGCGCCGTCGGCGATCCAGCGTTCGAGCAAGTCTTTTTGCGCCGCGGAGAGCTTGCGGTTCGATTTCGGCGGCGGCATTTGTTCCGCGGGATCGGTCGAGCGAATCCGCGTCAGTAACGCGCTCTCGGCCGTTTTGCCCGGGACGATCGCGCCGGCGGTCAACGCCGCCGCGCGGACGTCCAACCGCAGGTCGGCTTCGCGTTTGTTGGGGTCTTGGCCGTGACAGTAGAAACAATTTTCGGACAAAATCGGCCGAATATCGCGATTGAAGTCGATCGCCGGGTCGGCGGCGCGCGCGACTTGGAACGAGCACGTCGCGACGACACACGCGGAGAGAACGACCGAGACGATGCGCAACACGACCCCCCCGGGTAAGACGCGCGGAACACTGGACGGATGATCGCCGGCAGCGATCACAATCGGCGGGACGGCTCAAATTCAAAACCGTTCCCTTCAGGTTAACCCAGGCCGGAAAACGGGTCAAACTTCGAACGGAGTCGTTGTGACAACCGCTTGACGTGGGGTGGTCGGGGCCTTAGCCCCGGAAACGTCTCTCCCGGGGCTAAGGGCCCCGGCCACCCGGAATTCATATTTGGAGCGACCGCGTTTTCCCCTACGCCAGGTTCCGTTTGCGATACTCGGCCGGGGTCAGACCGATCGTGCGATGAAACTGTCGGGTGAACGAACTTTGATCCGCGTAACCGCACTCGAGCGCAACTTGCGAGATCGGCGTCTTCGTGTCGCGCAGGCGGTGCCGGCCCAGATCCATGCGAAACTTCAATAACAATTGACTGGCCGAGATGTGAAACACTTCGCGAATGCGGCGATCGAATTGGAACGTCGATAAGCCGGCCGTCCGCGCCAAGTCGTCGACCGTGGTCGGTTCGTCCAGCCGGGCTTGCACCGCCTTGAGCGCGGCGGCCACGTCGCGATAGTCTTCGGTCGGCGTGTGCAAATCGCGCGAGATGCCTACTAAGCCGATGCAGACTTGCGCCGCGTTCTTCAGCGGCAGCTTGGTGGTGATGCACCAGCCCGGCTCGCCGGTGGGATACGTTTGCAGTTCCAACTCGTTCAACAACGGCGCCGGTGGCGATCAACGTCTTGTCTTGCGCGTAGTAGTTCTGCCCCAATTCGGCCGGATAGACTTCGGCCGCAGTCTTGCCGATCAGGTCGCTCTTGTCGGCCACGCCGCAGCGTCGGGCCAGCGTCTGATTGACCAACACGTAACGGCCGGCGTCGTCCTTAAAGAAATAGACTAAGTCCTGCATCGCGTCGAAGAGCGCTTCGCCGGTGAAGGGGTCGGCCAACTGAGCCAGCAACGTGTGAATCGGAGCGGTGGTCATGAGGTTTGATTTTACTCGCTCTTATAGCAAATGCCTCGGGCTCTTTTGCGCAAATCGAAAAGAAGTCTGTCGTTTCGGATAAGAGCGACGACGCGGTTTCGCGTACGATAGGGCCTCCGCCCGACGAAGATCTTCTCGTTCTCTCTCATTCGAGCCGCCAACGATGCCCAAGTTGCCCTGGACAGGCGTGTTTCCCGCCGTCACCACGCAGTTTCATCAAGACCAGTCGTTGGATTTGGCCGCGACGGCCGCGCATTGCGAAACGCTGATCGCCTCGGGCGTGGCGGGGATCATCGTCGGCGGGTCGCTGGGCGAAAATCAAACGTTGGAACCGCACGAGAAACGCGAGCTGGTCTCCGAGATCGTGAAAACCGCCGCCGGGCGCGTGCCGGTCCTTAGCGGCGTCGCCGAAACCAGCACCGACGCCGCGTGCCGCTTCGTACGCGATTGCGATCGCCTGGGCGCGAGCGGATATATGGTCATGCCCGCGATGATTTATAAGGCCGACGCGAACGAGGCGATCACGCATTTTCGCCAAGTCGTCGCCGCCACGTCGAATCCGTGGATGCTGTACAACAACCCGGTCGGCTATCCGATCGACATTACGCCGACGCAGTTCGCCGACTTGGCCGACATCCCGAATCTGGTCGCGCTCAAAGAGAGTTCTGCTAACACGCGACGCATCACCGAATTGCGGATCGCGGTCGGCGAGCGTTACGCGATCTTCGTCGGCGTCGACGACTTGATTTTGGAAGCCGCCGTGCTGGGGATCGACGGCTGGGTCGCCGGCTCGGGCATCGCGTTTCCAAAGGAGAACCAATACTTCTGGGAACTGACTCGCGCGGGCAAGTGGGACGAAGCCCGGGCGATGTACCGCTGGTTCTATCCGTTGATGAAGTTGGACACGCACGTCAAATTCGTGCAATACATTAAGTTGGCGGTGCAGGAAGTCGGGTTGGGGAAGGAATACGTCCGAGCGCCGCGGCTGACGTTGACCGGCGCGGAACGCGAAAGCGTCCTGGCGATCATCCGCCAAGGGATCGCCAATCGCCCGAACTTGAAAAGTTAGTTCGCTGCGGACAACGCGAAAGTGAGTGTTGATCCACGCTTTTCAAAAACAAGCTGGGGTGGCCGGGGTTCGAAGTGTCGTTCTTTGCAAAAGAACGGCACGCAGCCCCCGAAACGTTTGGCTCCGCGTACTAAATACAAGAGCGAAAACCATGCGGCGCGTGACGATCGTCGATTCGCACACCGGCGGCGAGCCGACCCGCGTGATCACGGCCGACGGGCCACCGTTGGGCGTCGGCACGCCGGCCGAATTGCGTGAACGCTTTCGCGCCGAGTTCGACCTCTGGCGGCGCACGATCGTCTGCGAACCGCGCGGGTCCGACGTACTGGTCGGCGCGGTGCTGCTGCCGCCGGTTCGCGAGGATTCGGTCGCTGGGACGATCTTTTTCAATAACGTCGGCTATCTCGGGATGTGCGGCCACGGCGCGATCGGGCTGATGGTCACGCTGGGGCATCTCGGCCGCATCGCCGCCGGTAGGCATGGCCTGGAAACGCCGGTCGGACGGATCGAATTGGACTACGACGGCGCAAACCGCGTCACGTTCGAAAACGTCCCCTCGTATCGCTTCGCCGCCGAGGTTCCGATCGACGTGCCGGGCTACGGTCGCGTCATCGGCGATATCGCCTGGGGCGGAAATTGGTTTTTCTTGGTCAAGGAGCACGGCGAAACGCTGATCGCCGCCAACGTCGTGCGCTTGACGCAAGTCGCTCAAGCGATTCAGAACGCGCTCAACGCCGCGCGGATCGGCGGGGCCGACGGCGCGCCGATCGACCATATCGAACTGTTCGGTCCGCCGGCCGATCCGCGGAACCACAGCCGCAACTTCGTATTGTGTCCCGGCGGGGCATATGATCGCTCGCCGTGCGGAACGGGGACCAGCGCGAAGGTCGCCTGTTTGGCCGCCGACGGGACGTTGCGGCCCGGCGAAACCTGGCGACAAGAAAGCATCACCGGCAGTCGCTTCGCGGCGTCGTATCGCGAAGCGAACGGGTTGCTCCTGCCGCGCATCGCGGGCGAAGCGTTCGTCACCGCCGAAGCGACGCTGCTGATCGACGACGCCGATCCGCTGGCCTGGGGCATTTCCGGCGGCTAAGTTACGGGCTCTCTTTTTCTCGCTTATCCAGGCCGTCCGCCGATGCCGGTTCCCGAAGTCGATAATCCGTACGCCTCGCCTGCCGGCGAAGCGATCTTGCGCCACCGACGATCATCGAACCGCCCGATGTCGCCGGCGGCATTTTGACGACGCCGTTGGGCCGTTACGTCGCGTTCTTTCTGTTGTATCTGACCGAAGGCCTGCCGCTGGGTTTCACGGCGGTCGCGTTGGCCACATTGATGCGCGAGGAAGGGCTCGGCCCCAAGGAAATCGGCGTGTTCGTCGGCACGTTGTATCTGCCGTGGTCGTGGAAGTGGTTGATGGGGCCGATCGTCGATCTGGTCTACTCGCACAAGCTGGGGAAGCGTCGAGCTTGGATCGTCGCCTGTCAGGCAGGCATGGCTTTCGCGTTGCTAGGAGCGACCGGCGTCGACTTCACCACCAAGTTGCCGTTGTTCACCGCGATCATCTTGGTCCACAACGTCTTCGGCGCGACGATGGACGTGGCGATCAACGCGCTGGCCGTCACGACGCTGAAATCGCACGAACGCGGCACGGCCAACGGGCTGATGTTCGCCGGCGCGAACATCGGCCAAGCGATCGGCGGCGCGGGCGTGCTGTTCCTCCTTCCATACATGCCGGTCTCGTTGTCGTTCTTATTGGTGGCCGGCGTCATCTTGGCCGTCACCGCGACGATTTCGCTGCGCTTTGATCGAACCGCGCACGCCCGAGGTGCGGGCCGCGGGAACGTCGCCGGTCGCGGTGTTGATCGCGTATGTCCGGGAAGTCGTGCGGTCCTGCTTCGGCAGTCGGAACGGCGTGTTGGGAATGTTGGTGGCCGTGTTGCCGGCCGGCGCGTTGGGGCTGGGACTGGCGTTGCAATCGAATCTGTCGGTCGAGATGGGGATGGATACGACCAGCATCGGTTGGTTGAGTCTATGGTCGTCGATCATGGGCGCGATCGGCTGCGTCTTGGGGGGCGTGTTGTCGGACAAGTTGGGCCGCCGCTTGATGTTGACGCTGTACATCGTCGCCATGTCGCTGCCCACGATTTGGTTGGCGTATCGTCTGCGCGAGTTCGGCTGGATCTGGCCCCGCGCGGACGACGCGCCGAAGGTCATCGCGCCGGACGACTTGCTGCGCGATTTTTGGATCGCGGCGATCGTTTATAGTTTGTTTCAAGGGCTGATGTACGGCTCGCGTTCGGCTTTGTTTATGGACTTGTGTAAGTCCGAAATCGCGGCCACGCAGTTCACCGCGTTCATGTCGCTGATGAACTTGGCGATCGCCTATTCCGCCTGGTGGCAAGGCTACGCGGCCGAGGAGTGGGGCTACCCCGCGACGCTGGCGATCGACGCCGGCGTCGGCGTGTTGTGCCTGCTGCCGATGGCGCTGCTGAACTTGCGCCGCAGGGACCGGCCTCCGCGGAGTAAGCGTCTGGAAGCGGAAATGTCGACCGCAAACCCGGCGTAGGGTGCGTCTCTGTGTTTATTGGGAGACGCATAGGCTACGTCTCTATGTCGATTGCGAGACGCGTAGGGTGCGTCTTCGACGCACTGACGTTGGACGTCGTCGAGCGTGCAACGACGCCCCGGGATGGTGCGTTAAGACGCACCCTACCGTCGTTCAAACCCATCGAAAACTTAAAGTTATCCCCAAATCGTACCACCGCGTTTTGGAAGTCGCACGGCGCGAAGGGCTTCGGGCGACGCTACGAAATCTTCGTTTGGTCTAGAAATCGTACCAGGCGTTCTTTTAGGTTAAGACGCATGACAACCACCGCCGTAGGGTGCGTCTTGACGCACCGGGATCACGCAACGTTCCTGCGGAAATCGACGCCCCACGTCGGTGCGTCGAGACGCACCCTACGGGGGTGGTGCGCAATGGACACTGAGACGCACCCTACGGGGTGTCGCGCATTAATACAGAGACGCACCCTACGACTGGGGGATTTGGCTGGCGGCGCAAACCGTCAGCCTGACTCGATGGTTGGATCGAAATAAAACGCACGCCATCTGCGATCACAACGCTCGCTTCGCTCGTAACGCTCGTTGCGTCACACTGGGTAAGATTGGGTGACTCGAAGCAGATGAGAAAAAAAACAAAACGCGATTTCGCCGTGCTCGTTTCGATCGAAACGCTCGTAACGCTTGCGCAAACGACGTGAGCGACGCAATTTTTCAATTCACACGTTCCATCACATCCGCCACACGCGGAAAGCCCATGCGATTGCTTCGTCATTTCCTCCGCACGACGATTCCCGCGCTGCTCGCGGGCTGCGCGCTTCTGTGTTCCGTAACGACGTTCGCCGCCGATCCGGGCCGGCCGAACATCGTGATCGTGTTCGCCGACGACCTGGGTTACGGCGATCCGAGTTGTTACGGCAACACGCGCACCAAGACGCCGAACCTGGATCGCTTGGCGGCCGAGGGGACGCGGTTCACGTCGTTCTATGTTCCGCAGGCGGTGTGCGGCGCGTTGCGCGCGGCGCTGTTGACCGGCTGCTATTCCAACCGGATCGGCATGCTCGGTGTGCCGGGGCCGAACGCGAAGTACGGGATCAACCCGAACGAAAAACTGCTTTCCGAACTCTGTCGCGAACAAGGCTACGCCACGGCGATCTTCGGCAAATGGCATCTCGGCCATCGGCCGGAATTTTTGCCGCTCAAGCATGGGTTCGATCGTTGGTACGGGCTGCCGTACTCGAACGACATGTGGCCGCATCATCCGAACACGAAGTTTCCGAAGCTGCCGCTGTTCGAGGGGAACGAGATCATCGACGACGACGTGACGGCCGACGATCAAAAGCGCTTAACGACCACTTATACGGAACGCGCCGTCGCGTTCATCAAAGAGCAACGCGAGAAACCGTTTTTTCTGTACGTGCCGCACGCGATGCCGCATGTGCCGCTGTTCACATCCGACAAGTTCGCCGGCAAAAGCGAGCAAGGCGTCTACGGCGACGTGCTGATGGAAGTCGATTGGTCCGTCGGGCAAATCCTGAAGACGCTGGACGACGAAAAGCTGACCGACACCACGTGGGTGATCTTCACCTCGGACAACGGACCGTGGCTCAGCTACGGCAATCACGCCGGCTCGGCCGGACCGTTGCGCGAAGGGAAAGGCTGCGAGTTCGAAGGAGGCGTCCGCGTGCCATGTTTGATGCGCTACCCAGGCAAGATCCCGGCCGGCCGCGTGCTGGACGACCCGTGCATGACGATCGACATTTTTCCGACGATCGCCGCGCGGATCGGCGGCGCATTGCCCAAGCATCCGATCGACGGCCTCGATCTGTGGCCGGTCTGGAGCGGCGAACCGGGGGCGAAGAACCCGCACGACGCGTATTACTTTTATTACGGCAACGAATTGCAGGCGATCCGCGCAGGGAAGTGGAAGTTGATTTTTCCGCACACGTTCCGCAGTCTGGTCGGCAAGCCGGGCAACGACGGCAAGGAGCAGGGCTATGCGCAAGTGAAAACGCCGCGCGCGTTGTACGACTTGGACGCCGACATCGGCGAGAAGACCGACGTGCAGGCCGACCATCCCGACGTGGTCGTGCGCCTGGAAAAGCTGGCCGACGCCGAACGCGTGAAGATCGGCGATTCGTTGAAAAAGATGCGAGGAACCGAGTTTCGCCCCCCGGCGCAAGCGAAGCCGTAAACGCGAACCGTATCGGCGTCGCTGTTCGTGGTCGTCGCGATTCTTTTACAATCGATCGTTTCGATCAAGCGTTTCCTGCGACCTTCGAACAACGATGCGAACGGTGCTTTTCATTGTGTTGATCGTGGGTCTGGCCGGCGCGTTGTGCGCGGACGACGCGAAGCCGGCCGGCGAGACGTTGCTCGCGGAAAAGCTCGACGGTTGGGTGGAAGAACAGCACGATTTTTTTAAGAAGAAACATCCCGATACGACCACCTGGTCGATTAAGGACGGCGTGACGCATTGCGACGGATCGCAGGGGAACTGCGGATTCCTTCGCTACGAAAAAGCGTTGTGCGATTTTCGTTTGACGCTGGAATACAAAGTCGCCAAGGGCTGTAACAGCGGGATCGGGTTCCGTGCGGCGATCCCGTATACGACGTTGAACCCAAACACGTTGCCGTCGAACGTCGGCTACGAATTTCAGATCATGGACGACGCCGGCAAGCCGGCCGACAAGACCGGCAGCGGCGCGCTTTATAATCGCATCGCACCGATTGAAAACGCCGCCAAAACGGCGGGCGAATGGAACACGTTGGAGTTGGAATGCCGCGGGCAACGCTTCACGGCCAAGTTGAACGGCAAGACGGTGCAGAACGTCGATCTGTCGATGATCGAAGGCTCGAAGCATCCGACGTGCGGCTTTCTGTCGTTGCAAAACCACGGCGGCGACGCCGAGTTTCGCGCGATCCGCTTGATAGAAATCCATGACGAAGCCGCAGACGCGAAAACCAAGTGAACGGATTCCGGGAGTCGTGATTTGGACGATTTACGCGAGATAGTCGAGAAATACTGGGGCTACGACACGTTCCGCCCGTTGCAGGCCGAAGCGATGCGCTCGGTCTTGGACGGCCGCGACTCGGTCGTGGTGATGCCGACCGGCGGCGGGAAATCGTTGTGTTATCAAGCGCCAGCCTTGGCGATGCCGGGGCTGGCGATCGTCGTCTCGCCGTTGATCTCGTTGATGAAGGATCAGGTCGACGCGTTGGTCGATAACGGTGTGCCGGCCGCGTGCGTCAACAGCACGCAGACGCCGGCCGAACGTCGCGCCACGGCCGACGAGATCCGCGCGGGCCGCTTGAAGCTGCTGTATTTGTCGCCCGAGAAATTAATGACGGAGCGAACGCTCGAATTTCTCAAGGCGTCGAACGTGTCGTTCATCGCCATCGACGAGGCGCACTGCATCAGCGATTGGGGACACGACTTCCGGCCCGAGTATCGGACGTTGCGTTCGCTGAAAAAGCATTTTCCCGGCATCGCCGTGCACGGCTACACGGCGACCGCCACGGAACACGTGCGCTACGACATCGTGCGCGAGCTGGACCTGACCGAGCCCGAGATGCTGCTGGGCTCGTTCGATCGGCCGAACTTGTCGTATCGCGTGCGGCGTCGCGTCGAGCGGCGCGACCAGATTTTGGAAGTGTTGGCCCGTTACCGCGATCGTTCGGGCATCATTTACTGCATTCGTCGGAAGGATGTGGACGAGATCACCGCCATGGTGTGCGACGCCGGCTATTCGGCCAAGGCGTATCACGCGGGGCTGAGCGACCAAGAACGGACCGCGAACCAAGACGCGTTTTTGCGCGACCGTTGCAAGATCATCGTCGCCACCGTGGCGTTCGGCATGGGGATCGATAAGTCGGACGTGCGCTTCGTCGTGCACGCCGGCGCGCCGAAGGCGTTGGAGAATTATCAACAAGAGAGCGGTCGCGCGGGCCGCGACGGGTTGGAAGCCGAGTGCGTGTTGCTTTACTCGCCGCAAGATTTTAAGACGTGGCGGTTGATTCAAAGCGATTTGGAGGCCGAAGCGGCCGAGAACGCGAACCGCGTGTTGGCCGGGATGGAACGCTTTTGCGCAGGCATGACCTGCCGCCGGCGGGCGATCCTCGAATACTTCGGCGAAGAGTATCCGCAGGAATCGTGTCAGAACTGCGACGTCTGCCTGGCCGAGTTGGAAACGATCGACGAGCCGCTGATTCCCGCGCAAAAGATCCTGTCGTGCGTCATTCGTTTGCAGGAACAATTCGGCGGCGAGTACACGGCGTTGGTGTTGGTCGGATCCGAGGATAAACGCATCCTGGAACGCGGGCACGATCGGCTGACGACCTATGGGTTGATGAAGGAGTTCCCGAAGAAGCAGGTCCGCGATTGGATCGAACAACTCGTCGCGCAAGGGATGCTGGCCAAGACCGGCGAGTACGACGTGCTGCGCGTCACGCCGCTGGGCCGCGACGTGTTGCGCGGCGAAGCGACGCCGCGACTATTGAAACCGACCGCCGCGCCGGCGAAATCCGCCAAGGGGGCGGATATTTCGCTGGAAGGGGTCGATACCGCGTTGTTCGAGAAGCTGCGGACCTGGCGCAAGGAACTTGCCGACGCCAAGGGCGTGCCGTCGTTCGTGATTTTCAACGACGCGACGTTACGCGACTTGGCCCGACAACGCCCGTCGCGGGTCGAGCGTTTGTTGACTATTCAAGGGATCGGCGACAAGAAGCTGATCGAATACGGCGTGGCGCTGGTCGACCTGATCAACGCGCATTGCGGCGAAGCGAACGCTCCGGCCGACGTCGCGCCGACATCGACGGCCGCGCCGAAGCGAAAGCCGACGTCCGCCAAGCCGACTCCCGGTGGAACGAAAGATCAAACGTGGCGGCTGCTGGACGAGAAACATTCGTTGGAGGAGATCATCCGCGCAACGGGACGCTCGTCGTCGACGATCCACGATTACCTGGGCGAGTACATCGAAGCCCGAGGGATCGACGACCCGTCGCCGTGGCTGGAAGACGAAGTTCACGAACGCATCCGCGAAGCGATCCGCAACGTGGGGATGGTGCGCTTGAAGCCGATTTACGAAGAACTGAACGGCGAGATCGGCTACGAGAAAATCCGCATCGTCACGGCTTGCATGAAAAATGATCCGACGTTGGAACAAGCGGCCGACGCTTAGCCCGATGTGTTCGACGCATGACCGAAAATCGGACCATGCGTCGGATCATCCGCGAATTTATCGATTATGCTGCGCCGACCGTTTCCTGCAGCTGCTGCGACGCGGGGCTGACGTCGACCACGCCCAGATTGGCCGAATCGACCAACTCGCTGAAGACGCCGCCCGAAGCGGTCAGTTCCGCATAGGTGCCGAACTCTGCGATGCGACCGTCCGCGAAGACCAGGATGCGGTCGCAATCCTTGAGCGTCGTTAGGCGATGAGCGATCAAAATCGTCGTGCGATCCTTGTTCGTCGCCGCAAGCGATTGTTGCACGTGACGTTCCGAGATGTTGTCGAGCGCGCTGGTCGCTTCGTCTAAGATCAGGATCGACGGGTTTTTGAGGAGGATCCGCGACGAGCGCGATGCGCTGACGTTGGCCGCCCGAGAGATTTTGCCCACGCTCGGTGACGCGGGTGTCGTAGCCGTCGGCCATCTCCAGCACGTCGTCGTGCAGGTTGGCCAGTTCGGCCGCGCGTTGAATTTCCTCGCGCGAACGCTTGCCGTTGCCGTACGCGATGTTTTGCGCGATCGTGCCGGAGAAGACGAACGGGTTTTGACCGACGTAGCCGATCGTTTTGGCCAATTCCTTGCGACCGATGATGTCCAGCGGCACGCCGTTGAGGAACACGTCGCCTTCCAGCGGGTGGAGCAGGCGGAGCAGAACCTTGACCCAAGTCGACTTGCCAGCGCCCGACGGGCCGGCGACGCCGATCGTTTCGCCGTGACGGATGTCGAGCGAGACGCGGTCGAGGGCGCGTTTGTATTTCCCCTCGGCGGTTTGATAGCTGACGACCAAGTCTTGGATGCGAATCAACGGTTCGACCTCTTCACCGGTCAGGCGAATCACGCCGTCGCCGTGGAAGGAGATGTCTTCCTTCAAATTGAGAAAGTTGACCAAATCGCCGACGCGGAGGCTGGCTTCGTGACCTTCGTCTAAGACGCGATGGATTTCGTTGAGCGGCGCCATGACGTTCAGATACAACACCGACATGGCCAGCACGTCGCCGTAGCTGATGTCGCCCTGTACGGCGTAATACGACGCCACGCCGAGGACGAGAATATGAAAGAACGCTTCGTTCAGCGCTTTGCCGCATCCGAACAGCGACATTTCGAAGTGATGTTTGACTTCGCGTTCGCGACGTTTGTCGGCCGCCTTGCGCAGCCGTTTGACTTCGCGTGCGCCGGTGTGGGCGGCGCGAATGTATTCGACGCCGTGCAGTTGTTCGACCACCATGCCGTCGAGCGTTTCGCAGGTCCGCATCAATTTCATGCGGACCCCTTTCTGGCTTTTCAATTGACGGATCGTCAGATAAAAAGCCAGAGGAACGACGCCCAACATGATCAGCCCGAGCAACGGCGACTTGAAGACGGCCGCGGCGAGCGCGATCAGTCCGGTAGTGAACGCCGGCAGGCAATCCAGAAACATAATGCGAATGTAACGGACGAAGCCGTCGACGCTGCGGAAGATGCGACCATGCAACGCGCCGACCTTTTCTCCGGCCAAGCGTTCCAAGTCCAAATGCATGGCGTGTTCGACCATGCGGACTTGCATGTCGCGATTGATGCTTGTCACGCTCCGTTCGACGAGCGCGCGACGCACGACGTGCAAGACCTCGCGCGAAACGTAAACGCCGGCCAGAACGGCCAGAATGATGAGCGTGTGGGCCATCACGCTGGCACGGGCCGCTTGGTCCACGCCGGTGCGAAGTTGGTCGATGATCCGTCCAAGCAGCAGCGCGGCTGCCGTATTCGCGGCGCTGGTTAAGGCCATGATGAGCGCTGCGGAGCCGAGCATCACGTGGTAGCGTCGCGGCACTAACGCCCAGACTTGGCGTCCGCGTTTGCCGATGCGACACAACTCACGCCACACACCGCGTCCACGCGGGGGCGAATTTCGTCCGGAGGCGGACTGGGACATTACTACGCACGATCCTTGCTTCGAGTGTCGTCAAATTGTTATGGGCGAGTGCATATTACGCAAAGATCGTACCGAAGTCGACAATGACTTGAGCCGAATCGATTGTGCACCGCGTATTCAAAGTGACGACATCGCGCGTTCCGCCGGGAATTTACTCCGGAGCCTTGCGAGGAAAAAGTTTGCAGAGCAGGATGCCGCCGAAAAACAGCACAACCAGCGGACCGGCCATAAACAACATGCTATAGGGGTCGGCCGGGGTCAGAATGGCCGACAAAATGCAGATCACCAGGATCGAAACCCGCCATTTGGCTAAATAGGTTTCGATTTTGAAGATGCCGATACGCTCCAAGAACAGCATCACCAGCGGCAATTGGAAGCTGATGCCGAAGCCCAATGGGAGGACCAGCGCGAAGCCTAACCATTCGTTGATGCGGGGATCGGGATCGATTCCCAGCCATTTATTGATTCCCAACAGGTAATCCAAAACGGGTTCAAAAACCAGGAAGAACGCCGTTGAAGCCCCCAGCAGGAACAGCCCCAAACTCATGGGGAGGAAGGAACTGACGTATTTCCGCTCGTTCGGATAAAGTCCCGCCGCGACGAACAACCAGATTTGATAGAAGACCCAGGGACTGCTGAGAACCAAGCCGAACAGCAACGCCGCCTTCAGGTAAATCATGAACCCTTCTTGGATGTTCATGGATTTGACCTTCAACGGCTCGTAGTCCTCGATCTTGGAGTAAACCAACCGAGCGACCGATTTTTCTTCGGCCTGTTTTTCTTCTTTTGTTTTTTCTTCCGGTGGGACCACGACGGCCGGTTTTTCGGCCGGCAACGCGTAATCCAAGACGGCTTGTTGAAATTTTTTCAATTCGTCGTCGCTTAAACTTGCATACCGTGCCGCATCCGTGCGCAGTTCCGGCGGCAAATCGGGGAACGCTTCCGGGGTATAAAACCCTCGGTTCCCGATCTCGCGTTCGGCGGCCAATCGCAATAAATGCCGTCGGGTACGATCGCCCGCGTCTTGCGCGGCCGCCGGATTCATGGCGGGCGTCACGTCGTACTTGACTTCGCTGACCATGCCGAGGGCGACCAGCTTTTTCTGAAACGTCTCGATTTTTTCCTCGGTCGTTTCGTCGCCGACGACGAAACCCGCTTTGACCGCGTCCGTGGCGGCTTGATTCTGATAATACTTGATTAACGCTTTTTTCAGCGGGTACTGAATGATCTCGACGACCCAGTTGCCGAAATACAGCCCGATCGCCACGCCGATGAAGAGGCCCACCACGGCGCGAAACAGCGCGCCGCGCAGTTCCTCCAAATGCTCCCCGAAAGACATCGTGCTGTCTTTGAAAAAATCGTCGTCGGAAATCCGGGACATGTCGTGCGCGGGAGGGAACGAATCGGGTGGGAAACCTTGATAATACCATCGAGGTTAAGGCCAAACAACGATCCGCTTTTCTACCCGTCCTGGAGTAAGTCGAGTATAGTAAAGAGGTTAGACCGGTCGCTGTGGCAGTCACGCGGGATGCCGACGATCGTTCTCTCTGACTACGTTTCGCGGGAAGTCCGAAAGTTATTCGGCGTCCTCCATTCCAAGTGTCACTTTTTTCGCCGTCTTCATGCGCCCCTCGCCGGCAATTCGCTTTGGCCTGATGTTCCGCAGCGTCTTCTGCGTGTGCGTCGGCATGTTGGCGAGCGCAGACGTAGCGGCCCAAAACGGACCGCGGCCGGTTATCGCCCCGCCGACGGTGTTCGTCGAAGAGCCGGAGCAGAGCCACAAGCAATTGCTCGAGCAAGCGGCCGCCTTGACGGAGAACGGTCGCTGGGACGACGCGTTGGAACTGTATCTGAAGGTTCAGCAAGATGCGACTGGGCGATTGGTACGCATCGCGACGGATCGCTTTCGTCCGGTCGAGGAATACTGCCAAGCCCGGATCGCCGGCTTTCCGCCCGAGGCGTTGGCCGTCTATCGGCGGCGCGTCGATGCTCGGGCCGAGCGACTGTACAAGCAAGGTGTCGCTGAACGCGATCCGCGTCCGTTGCGGACGGTCGCGTTCGAATTGTTCGCCTCTTCCTGGGGCGACGATGCATTGTGGACGTTATCCGAATTGGATTTGCGCGATGGCATGCCTAGCCGCGCAAGAGATGCGTTGCGACACTTGCGTAGCGACCTGCCGGACGCCGATCGGGCGGGAGAGCTGCGATATCCGGACAGCGAGATTCCACCGGCGGAGATCGCGGCACGACTGGTCTTATGCACGATCGCCGAACGACGCTGGACAGCGGCCGAGACCGAGTTACGCGGTTTCGCAATACGTTATCCCAATACCGAAGGTCGCTTAGGAGGAAAGAGCGGACTCTGGCGCGAGTTGCTGACGAATTGTTTGACGCGTGCCGCGAGAGCGACGCGAATCCAACACCGCTCATCGCCACGCGTGAAGTTGGAACCTTTGCCGGCGACTCCTCGCGGGATCATGTTTTTCCCGCAACGCCGCGCGTGCGAGCCCTCGCGTGGAATGCGCCGATCGCGCTGTCCGGTTCGTGGCGGCCCGATCTCGCGACTCTGCGCGAGTTCGGCATGCCCGAACGTCGCCCGGCCGAGGAGTCGTCGCGGTTGTTGGCGGTCCATCCGGTCGTCGTCGGCGACTTGATAACGTATTGCGACGAAACTCGCGTTTATGCGTTCGATCGCGCGACCGGCCGTCCGGCGTGGGATGCGCCGCAACGGGCCCCCGGCGAGATCTATCGAACCGAAGTTTTGCCGACGATCGACTTCGCTCTCGACGCCGAGTTGGCCGCGAGTCGACGGACGTTATCGATCCGCGATCGTGGGTCCCGCATGTATCGCGGCTGGGGTGCGCCGCGCTTTACGGTCACCGTGCAGGGCGAGCTGTTGTTGGCGCGGCTCGGCTGGCCGGGATCGGCGATCGCGTTCGAACGGAAGGAACTCGCTCCGTGCGAGATCGTCTGTTTGAACCTCGCGCGTCAAGGTGCGCCCCAGTGGACGTTACGTCCGCCCGGCGAGCGCTGGACATTCGAGGGAACCCCGATCTGCGATGCGCGGAACGCATACGTCGCTCTGCGATATCATGATGCCCGCCCGCAATGGCATGTGGCGTGTTACGATTTGCAGGGTGGACAACCGCGCTGGCGGACGAAGGTCTGCTCCGGCGAACCGTTCGCCAAAGGACAGACCGACGAAATCTCGCACGCGTTGTTGACGTTGCGAGACGGTCGATTGTCGCTCCGCACCAATCAAGGCGCCGTCGCCGCGCTCGACGCCGAAACGGGGCGAACGGAGTGGGTTTCTCTCTATCCCCTGCGCCGCGTCGTTCGCAGGTGCGCAATTCGCGTATCGCGATCTCTGCCCGCCACTTGCCGCGGGCGGCACGATTTACGTCGCTCCGACCGATGCGCCGGCGGTGATGGCGTTCGATGCGGCGTCCGGGCTCCGACTCTGGCAGACCGAGCAGGCCGACGACGTCGTTCATCTGCTAGGTGTGGTCGACGATTGTTTGATCGCGAACGGTCGCAACGTACGTTGGATCGAAACGGCCACGGGTCGATCGAAGCGATGCTTTCCCGACGTCGACGATCTGAATCAGGGGCCGTACGCTCCACGCGGTCGAGGCCTGTTGGCCGGGGACGCCGTTTATTGGCCGCAAGCGGGGCGGATCGCGGTTCTGTCGCAACGCGTTTCAACAGACCCGCGCGTGCCGATCGAGCGGAACGCGATTCCCTTCGCTCCGCTCGCCATGGAGTTGACCGGCGGGAATTTGTACGCCGACGGTGATTGTTTGTATGTGGCGACATCGGATCGGATTTGGGCGTTGGGGCCGGCAGCGCCCCTGCGCGTGCGTGAGAAGCTCGAAGTGGCGGGTCGTACGCGATAACTTGGATCGTTGGTTTGTTCATCACGAAAACAGACGGAAACGCAATGTCGGAGATTCCGGACGATGTTGAATCCGCTCGCCGTTTGGCCGCCGCGGCCTCACGAATCGCGGAAGAGCTGTCGCGCGTCATCGTCGGGCAACGCGAAGTCGTCGAACAACTGTTGATCGCGCTCGCGTGCGAGGGACACTGCTTGCTGGTCGGCGTTCCCGGTTTGGCTAAGACGCTGTTGATCCGCACGTTGGCCGAAACGTTGGCGTTAAAGTTCGGCCGCATTCAGTTCACGCCCGATCTGATGCCCTCGGACATCACCGGGACCGAGATGATTCAAGAGGATAAGACGACCGGTGCGCGGGCGTTTCGCTTTTCGCCGGGTCCGATCTTCAACAACCTCTTGCTGGCCGATGAAATCAATCGGACGCCGCCCAAAACGCAAGCCGCGTTGCTCGAAGCGATGCAGGAACGTCGCGTGACCGTCTATGGCACGTCGCACGAGTTGCCACGACCGTTTTTCGTCTTAGCGACGCAGAATCCGATCGAACAAGAGGGAACGTATCCGTTGCCGGAAGCGCAACTCGATCGTTTCATGTTCATGATCGAAGTCGGTTATCCGGACGAAGAGGACGAATTGGAGATCGTCAAGCGAACGACTTCCGAGCATGCGGCCCACGCCTCGACCGCGACCACGTGTGAGGAACTGCTGGCGTTGTTGCCGATCGTGCGGCGCATCCCGATCGCCGATCCGCTGCTGCGCCGCGCTGCGGCTGATTCGCATGACCCGCCCCGCGTCGCCCGATGCGCCGGACTTCATCAAGCAATACGTCCGCTGGGGCGCTGGACCGCGAGCAGGGCAATATTTGGTTTTGGCCGCCAAAGCGGCAGCGGCGTTGCGCGGCCGGATCGCGGCGGTCGGCGAAGATCTGGTCGCCGTCATGAAGCCGGCGTTACGTCATCGGATCGTGCTGAATTTTCATGCCGAAGCCGACGGCATGACGCCCGACGCGCTCGTCGAGAAGTTGTGGACGCACTTGGAACGCTCCGAACACGAGGCCAACGGTCGTGGACCCGTCGCCGAAGTCTTTCGATCCGCGCAGCCTCGCTGAGCTGTCGGGCCTCGAGATCCGCGCCAAACGCTTGGTCGACGGTTCCGTCGGCGGGCGTCATCGTGGGCCGCTGCGCGGTTTTTCTTCGGAGTTCGCCGAGCATCGCGAGTACGCCGCGGGCGACGATCTCCGCCGCGTCGATTGGAAGGTCTATGGTAAGACCGACAAGCTGTATTTGAAGCAATTCGAGCAAGAGACCAGTTTGGTCTGCTACGTTGCGCTCGATTCGAGCGCAAGTATGGCGTATCGCGGACCGACCGCGCCGTGGAGCAAGTGGGATTGTGCCCGCACGTTGGCGGCCGCATGCGGATTGTTGACGCTGCGGCGGCAAGACAGCGCCGGCTTGGCGTGCTACGCGGCCGGCGTGCATACGGTGGTCGAACCCGACGGCTCCGCCGCGCAATGGTCGGCGTTGACGCACACGCTGGAGCGCGCGGAAACCGGCGGGCGCGACGATTTCGCAACGACCTTACGTCGCTTGGCCGATGGGTGGACGCGACGCGGCGTGGCGGTCGTCATCGGCGATTTGTATGGAGATCCCGACGAAATCCTGTTGGGCCTCGCGCGGTTGGCGCATCGGGGGCACGACTTGATCGTGTGGCAGACGGTCGATCCGGCCGAGATCGACTTTCCGTTCGACCAACGGACGTTGTTCCGCGATCTTGAAGGAAACGTAACGACGACGGTCGACGCTCGGGCGATGCGCGACGCCTACCGGCGCGAGTTCGAGACTCACACGCGGACGTTACAAGCCGGTTGTCGCGAATTGGGGGCCGATTTCTTGACCATTCGCACCGACGAGTCGTTGGAGACGGTGCTCAGACGGTTTTTGTCCGATCGCGGCGCGCCGTTAGCTCTTCGGGTTTCATTTCTTATCAGCGTTCGTCGTGCCTTCGCTCCTTCATCCGTCGTTCGCCTTCGGCTTTACCGAACTGCCGCTGCTCGGCTGGTTGGGGCTGGCAGTTGCGCCGTTGATCATCCAATGGTGGTCGCAACGCAAACGCCGCGAAGTCGCCTGGGGCGCGATGCGATTCCTGCTGGCCGCCGAACGAAAACAGTCTCGCCGCGTCCGGTGGGAGAATGCATTGCTGACGTTGCTGCGAACGTTGATTTTGGCGGGCGTCGCGTTCGCTGCTGCCGGACCGTATCTGACGTCGCCGTCGGGTGTCGACGCGGGACACGGTTCGACTTGGACCGTGTTCGTGATCGATGCGTCGTATTCGATGTCAACTCGCGACGAAAACGGCTCGGCCTGGGATCAGTCGATCCGAGCGATCCAGGACCGCGTCCGCACCGCCGCGCCCGGCGATGGTTGGAGCGTCGTGCTGCTGGCCGAACCGTCGCGCATTTTAATCGGCGAACCGACCCGCGACGGCGAGACGTTGTTAAAGACGCTGGAGCGGACATCGCCGACGGCGGGGCGGGCGGACCTCGTCTCCGCACTCCGTCTGGCCGAGGAAGTGTTCACGGCTCGTCCACCCAGATCGCCGTCGTTCACGCGGCGCGACGTCGTCGTTTACAGCGACATGGGCGAGACCACTTGGAGCGCATGGGACGCCCCGCCGACGAAAGCCGCGCGGAGCGCGTTGTTGACGCAACTCGAGGACGGCGCGGCGGAGTTGGTCGAAGTCGTGCGCCGGCGAACGACAATCTGGCCGTCGTTTCATGGACCTGGACCGGTGGACTGCCGGTCGCGGGGCGCGAACTGACGTTTCGCGCCGTCGTCAAAAACTACGGCGACAAGTCGGCCTCCACCACGGCCGAAATCTTGGATGCGGGCCGTCGCCTGCAACGCGTGCCGATCGTCGTCGGTCCAGGCGCAGAAACATCGGTCGTCGTCACGGTGATCTTCGACGAACCCGGCGATGTGGCTTTGGAATTTCGTCTGACCGCCGATGCGTCGCCGATCGACGATGCGCGTTGGACGGCGTTGACCGTACGCGACGTGGTGCGGTGCTTGGTGGTGGGCGGCGATCGCGATCCGGCGTCGGCCGATTATCTACGCTTTGCTCTCGATCCGGAGAGCGGTCGACCGGCGGCAGGCGAGGAAGGCGTCGCGGTCGATGTCCTGATGCTTGCGGATTGGAACGCCGGCGACTTGGATCGCTATGCGGTGATCTGGTTCGAAGATCCACCGACGATGAGTCGTGCGGACGCCGATGCCTTGGCCTCCTACGTGGACCGCGGCGGCTCGTTCGTTTGGTGGTGCGGACCCGCGGGTCGAAGCGATGAACTGAACGCCGCGCTCGGACCTTCCGGCGCGAACGTGTTGCCGGTCGAATTTCTCGCCCCATCCGCCATGGGTGAATATTTTCTCGAACCGACCAAAGAGACGCACCCGCTGCTGACCGCGTTCGCGGCACAACAACGGAACGGCCTGGCACGCGTGCCGCTGTCGAGATATTCGACGCTTGCGCATCGTCCCGGATCAAAATCCGAAACTCGCGACCGCGCCTCGACGTTCGCGGTGGAACCGATCCGTTGTTGGTCGTCGGCATGGGCGAGCGGTCCGGCGCGGTTGTTTTCGCATGGCCTGCGTCGTTGGCCGCGGACGTCGGCGAAACCGCGCCGTGGAGCGTGATGCCTGCGTTGCCTGCGTTTCATCCGTTGACGCAGGAAACATTGTCGTATCTGTTGCGGACGCGGCGAGCCGATTCGTCGTTGGTCGGCGCACCGCTGCACGGACCGTGGAGCACGATCCCGGGCATACGTCACCAAATCGAACGCTTGGGCGACGTCGCCGAACCGGCCGAACGGACCTTGGACGAAGAACGCCGATCAAAGCCGCTCGGCGTCCGTTCGGCGCATCCCGCACGGCGAAACGCCAGGCGTGTTTCGGATTGTCGGCGACGATCCGCAGGATCGCACGCTGTGGACTGTGAACGTCGATCCGACGGAAGCCGACCCGACGCGCCATCGTTGGGACGCGGCGCCGGACGGTTGGCGACTTGTCGACCGCGACGATAACGCAGCGACCGCCGCAACTCCGTTAGGTTCCACCGGCGGTATGCAAGGAATCGTGTTGCTGTGTGTGTTGGGATTGCTGGTCGTGGAAGGCGTTTTGGCCTGGACCAAAAGCCACCGGACGTAAGCTCGGATCCAAGGAAAACAGGGGCCCATCACGATGTCGACCGACGCCACGAAACCGTTGAATGCATATGAGTCGCCCGCCGTCATCGGCGAGAGCGTCGAGGCGCCGGATGCCGAACGGATCGCCGACATCCTCGGTCCGGATTCGGGCTGGGTCGCGCGCGGTGCGCGGCGTTGTTTCACGGCGACGGTCGTGTTCGACCTCATCGCGTGGTTCGCGTTCGTGATGTTTCTGATCGATCGCCTGCGCGGCTATCGGACGTATTTTCAGTTCGCCGGACATCTTCCCTTGTTGATCGCGATCGTCGCCACGCTGTTCGTTTTCACAGCCGGTTTGGTCGGGCTGCGTTCCATCGGGCGGATGTCGGGCGCGAGGTTGGTTCCTCCTGGCGTTTCTCGCCGCGCTGCCGACCGGCGCCGTCTGTATCGTCGAACTCGTCTACAGCGGCAACTATTTGCTGAGGCGAGACGAAACCAGCGGATTGATTCTGGAATGGACTCGCCCCGCGTTGATCGTGCTGCGGGCAGTCGGCGAGATCCTGTTAGGAATCGGATTTTATCGCTTGGCGATGGCTTTAGGCGACAAACGCATGCGAACCGCGGCCGCTCTGTTGGCCACGTGCCCGGTCTTGGCGGCCACGGCGATGTTGAAACTTCGATATTTAGGAAATGCGACCCGCACGATCCGCTACATCGCGACCGAAGAGGTTTGGGAAAGCTGCGCTCGTCGCCGCGCCCTGCCTCGTTGTGAACTTCGCACTACTGTATCTCTTGTTTCGTCTCTGGAGAACGGCCCAGCGGAGCGCGGCGTTGGCCGTCGCGCTCGACGCGGACGATCCCCTGAGCGACTGATCGTGGTTTTGATGACTTTCGTATTCCAACTCCTCGCAGATACCTCGCTCGCCGCGCACGACGCCGAGCCGTTGCGCGGTGTGGGAACACCGTTGGACCCTTGGTCCGCTGGAAACCGCCGCGTTGCTGGCCGGCGGAATCGCGTTCTGGGCTGTGCTGGAGTTTACGGAACGCGCAACACTCGGCGCCGCGCGTCGGGTCGCATTAACTACGCTGCGCGTCGTCGCGTGGTTGGCGTTGCTGTTCATGCTCGCGCAGTGGAATTTTTCGCGTCAACATGTCGAACGCCCGACGTTGGCGATCGTGATCGACGATTCGCAAAGCATGGCGACCGTCGATCAAGCCGACGAATCCGCGTCCAGCCCTCGACGACGTCGCGCGACGGTTGCCGGATTCTCCGATCCTACGCGCTTCGCGCTCGCACAAACGCTGTTGAAGGAACGCGACGCCGCGTTGTGGAAGTCGCTGACCGATCGCTACCGTCCGGAAGTGTTTTTGTTATCGGAAACGCTGACTGCGCTGGATTCCGGGTCGCGCGACGACGATGACGCCTCGGAGCGAACCGACGCGAACGAGCCGCTCGCGCGATTGAAATTAACGGAACCCTACGGACGTTCGAGTCGACTGGGAGCCGGGATTTCGCAACTGCTCGACGAGCGACGCGGAAATCCTCCAGCGGCGATTCTTTTATTCAGCGACGGCGTCGTTACGGCCGGACCGACGTTGGGCGAGATCGCGCCGTTCGCGCGTGCGCCGGAGTACCGCTGTTTTGTATCGGAATCGGCGACGACGTTCCCGTTCGCGACGTCGACTTACGCGACGTGTTGTTCGAAGAGAACGCCTGGGTCGATGAATACGTGACGTTCGACGCGCTGATCTCCACGGTCGGCCTGAAGGGACGCACGCTGACGCTCTCGGCGACGACCGCAGATGGAGAACGCGTCGCCGAACGGACTTTGCCGATCGACGCCGAGCAAGCCGAACTGCGATCTTCGCTGTTATGGAGGCCGCAACGAACGGGTGATTATCGACTGAGGATCCGTGCTCAGGCTGGTGAAGAGGAAACGCGGACCGACAACAATCAACGGACCGTGACGGTGCATGTCCGCGAGCGGGCGATTCGCGTGCTGCTGGTGGCCGGCGAACCGTCGTACGATTATCGTTTTTTGAAGGAACTATTTGCCCGAGAGAAACTCGTTGATCTACGCGTCGTTCTGCAAGACGCCGACGTCGAATTCGTCGAGACGGATCCGCAAGGCAAGCCGATCTCGTTAAAGAGTTTTCCGCAAACGGCGGACGAACTTGCGCCGTATGACGTCGTTATGCTGATCGACGCCGATCCTGCGCGAATCGGCACGATCGGTCAACGATTGCTGGCCGAATATGTGAAAACCCAAGGAGGCGGCTTAGTCCTGGTGGCCGGTTCTCGACATTGGCCGCAAAAGTATCTTGGAACGCCGCTCGAGGAATTGATTCCGGTCGATCTCGATCGCTTGGCCTGGGGACGACCGGTCGTTGATCCCGCACAAGCATGGCGGATGACGCCGACCGTGGCCGGCTTGAGCCGTCCGCAATTTCGCATCGCCGACGATCCCGAGCGGAGCGCCGAAGCGTGGCGTTCGCGGCTCGATCCGCTGTATCGACGGTTGGATAACGTCGTTCCGAAGCCGGCCGCGCAGGTTAACGTCGAGTCGCGTTCGGCCGTCGACGATTTCGTACAACCGTTGATCGTCGAACGGATCACCGGCGCCGGCCGGGTCGTATGGCATGGCTCCGACGAAACGTGGCGGCTACGCTCAGGACGCGATGGAGCGTACTTCTCACGCTATTGGTTGCAAACGCTGCGCGAGCTGGCGCGTGCACGACTGTTTCATCGCGAGCGTCCGTGGCGATTGACGACCGATCGCCGCGATTATCGACAAGGCGAGCCGACCGAAATCCTGCGCGACTCGACGATCCGACCGCGTTGGCCGCGCAAGCGAAGCCGATCATCGAAATCACTTCGACGAACGGCGTCACGCAGCGTCGAAACTTGTCGAGCCGGGGCGAGAGCGGAACGTTTCGTACCGAAGGAATCGTGCTGCCTGCCGGCGAGTATGCGGCCCGGTTGATCGAGCCTGCCGGGATCTCGGCCGATGTCGCCTGGCGCGTGCTTCCCCCCCCGGGCGAAACCGACCGTTTGGGCCTCGATGCGGCCGAACTGAGTCGTGCCGTGCGCGAGTCCGGCGGGCGTTACGCCGCATGGCTCGACGCGGGGTCGCTTTGGTCGGCGTTGCCGGCGGGGCGTTCGACGGTCATCGAAACGACGCCGCGCACCCCGTTATGGAATCGCTGGCCGGTCTTGGCGTTGGCATGCGGCGCTTTGATCGGCGAATGGTGGCTGCGAAAACGCTGGGGGTTACCGTAATGGTGGGAACGAACAAAGTGGATTTCGCGTCATAATGAATGTGTCCTGACCGTCGAATTGTCTGAGGTGTGACTTTGGCTTTGCTCGATCGACTAGGTGCTGTTCGGATTCTATCGTGTTTCCCTATTAACCTTAGCAGCTAACTGAACCCAGCCATGTACATAG
>JASGKV010000023.1:0-93617 GCA_049840575.1 Pirellulales bacterium | reverse complement strand
TGAAAACTCGTTTCGCTCGTAACGCTCGTTTCGCTCGTAGAGTGAAAATCGGCGAGATGCACGCGGACAAAGACTCGGGAAGAACCGGAGGACTGACGTTCGTCGCTCGCGGGCTTTGCAAAAAAGAAAACCACCGCGATCGCAACGCTCGTTTCGCTCGTAACGCTCGCGAAGTGAAGATAGGTAGGACGTTCGTCGGAATCGAGCGCTCGGCGTGACTCGGTTCGCTCCACTCGGTCCGCGAGTTTCGCTCGCGGCTTTCCTAATTTACTGAAAACTGAATCCTGAAAACTGAAAACTACTTGAACCTCAGCAGCGCGTACTTTTTTTTGCCGCTTCGCAGGACGACCGTCGTTTCGCTCGCCAGGTCGGCGGGCGAGAGTTTCGTGTCGACGCCGGTCGCGGGGCGGTTGTTGACGTAGATGCCCCCTTGCTCGATCGAGCGCACGGGCTTCGCCTTTGCTCTTTGACAACTCGACCGCGACTAGAGCGTCGATCAACGACAGCCCTTCGTCCAGCTTCGCGGGGGAGTTCCTTGCTCGGCACGTCGGCGAAGATTTGGCCGAGCTGCGCGTCGTCGAGCGCGGAGATTTCCGCGCCGAAGAAAATTTCCGTGGCGCGTCGCGCGGCGGCGATGCCCGACTCGCCGTGAACGAGTTTGGTCAGTTCTTCGGCCAAGCGTTTTTGGCTTTCGCGTTTGCCAGGGTCGGCGGCGCGTTCTTTATCGAGACTGTCGAGCTCGTCGAGCGACAACTCGGTGAGGAACCGCAGACACTTGCCCGCGTCGACGTCGTCGACGTTGATCCAGTATTGGTAGAACGCGTAGGGCGAGGTTTTTTCGGGATCGAGCCAGACGGCGCCTCCTTCGGTCTTGCCCATCTTGGTGCCGTCGGACTTGAGCAGCAGTTGGCACGTCAGCCCGAACAGCGACGCGCCGTGCATGCGGCGACCCAATTCGATGCCGGCGGTGATGTTGCCCCACTGATCGCTGCCGCCGACCTGCAGTTCGCAGCCGTGATGCTTGAACAGGTACGCGTAGTCGTACGCCTGGAGCAGCATGTAGCTGAACTCGGTGTAGCTCAGACCGACGTCGGCCCGTTCGAGTCGGGCCTTCACGCTGTCCTTGGCCAGCATCGCGCCGATGGAAAAGTTCTTGCCCACGTCGCGGAGGAATTCGAGGTAGCCGTAGCCCCCCATCCAGTCATGATTGTTGACCAGCTTGGCGTCCTGCGGACCGTCGCCGAAGTTCAGGAAGCGGCGCATTTGCCGTTCGATCGACGCGACGTTGGCGCGAATCGTGTCCAGCGTTTGCAGTTTGCGTTCTTCGCTCTTGCCGCTGGGATCGCCGATCATGCCGGTCGCCCCGCCGACGAGCGCGATCGGCCGATGGCCGGCCTTTTGGAAGCGCCGCAAGATCATCAACGCCATCAAGTGGCCGACGTGCAAGCTGTCGGCCGTGGGATCGAACCCGGCGTACAGCGTTCGTGATCCGCTGTTGAGCCAGTCGCGGAGATGGACTTCGTCGGTGGAGGAATGGATCAGCCCCCGGGCGGTGAGATCGGCGAAGATGTCCATGGGCGGGGAGTTTTCAGTGTTCAGGATTCAGTTTTCAGTGTGTGCGGACGGCCGGTGTCGGCGGTGCGGCGCGTTGAGCGGCGCGGACGGCCAAGCCTTGCGCGTCGAGATCACGAGCCGAGCGACGCGTCGCCGTCCATTGTCGAAGTCAAACGGCCCGCCGCAAGGGGAGGAGCGGGAAACGGCGGGGCGGGTTCGGGCGTGAGCAATACCCTAACCCGCTTATGCAGTTTGCCGAATGCGTTATTTGTCAGGAATTTCGTGAAGTAGTTTTTCTAAGTCTTGCCGATGTACGGCGGCATCCCAATCACTCTGGCCATGTGGAGTTTTGCTAGGAACGGACACGATCGCGACATGACACGCATCAAGCACGTTGAGGACGGCGTGATAGAAACGTCGTTTGTCCTTACGAGTCTCCTCGCACCATGCATACTCGAAATGATCGAACGATAACCCCGAACGTGCGAGTTTCTCCAGATGTTCGCAAGCGAGATGTGAATCATCAAATCCGAGCCGATCCAAATGTTTGGGTTGTGAGAGCTTGAGATCCAATGCGTCCGCAGCGAGCGGAACGTTGAAAAGCGTCAACTCGCGCAGGCATCGAAGACGCGAACCACATCGCCAGCGTCGCGCGAGGTAACGGCGAGCCGTCGAGTTTCGAGCTTAGTTCGATTCGTCGGGCGACACGCATGCGGGCCAGCGCCTGCATACCGGATGCGGTCGCTTTCGAGACATCGAATGAAATTCGGTCCAGTACGGGACTGGATAGCCAAGTCTCGACGAATCGTTCGTCGATCACCGGTGGATGACCGGAATAATCATCGAACTGTTCCAGATAACGCAAACAGATCCGAGCGGGATCGATTGGTTCGCGCAATCTCGGACCAATCCCAATTCTCGGCTTCGATCTCCGTAACGACTTCGACGTCCGTCATGAACCATTTCGCGAAACGCCGGGGATGTTTTTAAACTTCGCGTGAATTCCTTGGTCTTCAAGTTTTTTGATCTCGGCGGTAGCCTCGGCATCGATCCCGATTTCGCGCACCTCATAAGCGACATACGCCGCGAGTGCGGCGGTGACCAGCAGAAACGTCGAGAGCGTGAAAGTCTTTTTGAAACGCGGCATAGTCCGGATTCTACATCCGGGCGCGATGCTGCACGAAGAGCGATCTTCACATGCGCGGGTTGGACTTCGGCCTCGCGCGTTCCAGGGTGTGCGCGAGTACGCTCGACCCCGGCCACCCAACCGCTGCGGAGTGCCGGCCGACGAAACAATTCCCGCTACGGGCGTTCGCCGTTGTTCAACCGGCGTTCGATGTCGTCGAGCACCGGCGGCAGGTCGACCACGCCGTGGACGACGTAGTGTGCGCCGGCGGCGCGGAAGTCGGATTCGATGGCGGCCAAGCGGCGGAGGCGGTCGTCGGTGGTCAGCGCCGCGGCGTCGGACGCGCTCAAGCCCAGGGCGTTGCCGGTCAGGGCGACGCCGACGCTCCACATGCCGCCGTTGCGTCCGGCGGCGATGCCGACCGGCGTGTCGTCGACGGTGACGATCGTGCGGAAGTCACCCACGCCCAGCAGTTCGGCCGCGCGGACGTTCATCCACGGCATCGGGCGACCCAGCGTGACGTCGTCCGAGCAGACGACGCAGTCGGGGACATACCCTTGCTCGGCCGCGGGAGGCGTGACTACGGACATCAGCTTGCGCGTGTAGCCGGTCGTCGAGCCGATTTTGAGACCCCGCCCGCGCAGCTGCGCGATGACGTGCGGGACGCCGGCGATGACGTCGGATCCTGCGGACAAGACCGTTTTTTGCAGAGGCAGGAAGTCGGCGTACATCGCGTCGATTTCGGCCTCGGTCGGCGCGTTACCGTATTTATCGGTCCAAATGCCGGTGATGCGCGGTACGGCCAAGACGCGGGCGATATGCTCGTGCTTGCCGCTCCCCATCGGACCGCGTGCTTCGGCTTCGGTCACGTCGATGCCGAAGCGACGAAAGATTTCGACGAACACGCGGACCGGCGCGACTGCCGTAATCGACGGTGGTACCGGCCCAATCAAGGATGACTGCGTTGAGCATGAAAGGGGGTAAAGGTTTCAGGGTTCAGGTTTCAGGAATTCGAGAATGGGCCGCTGATGAGACTGATCAAAACTGATTTTCACTGATTTGCAAAACGCAAAGCAGTCGAAAGTGCGCAGGAACCTACTTTCCGTCCTTCTCTCGGATCAGTGTTAATCAGTCTGTTCATGGCAATCAGCGGCCTATTGGGAATGCTCACTCGAAACGGCGTCGGCGCTATGCTGTGGACGCGGTTGTAACACGGGCTCTGCGTTCCAAAACGCTTCGGCAACGCCGAACGACATCGTCATGCCGGCACCGCCCAGGCCGGTCAGCACGTCGACGCCGGGCAACGGTTTGGCATGGTACGACGTACCGCGCGGGTTCTTCGCGTAGATGCCGTGCCAGCGCTCGCCGATGGTCCACTCGGGGAGCGCGGAGACTTGCGCAACTCGCGGAGCATTAGGTCGTCGATAATCCGGCGATCGAACGGTTGGATGTCTTGGTCGTACTCGTGCGAGTCGCCCAGGATCACTTCGCCGTGTTCGTTTTGCGACATCATCACGTGGATGCCGTAGCGATCCAATTCAGGCGACTCGTGCGCGATGCGGGCTTGCAACGCCTTCAGCCCGGGGCAGACGTTGAAGTTCGAGTAGTGTCGCAGCGTCAGTCCGCTGGCCAAATGCGGACCGATCCGCCAGCCGTCGGGTTGCGGTTCGCTGCGGAGCATTTGGAGTTTGCAGAGTTTCAAGCCCGAGTCGGCCAGCACGTCGGGGAACAGCGTTTCGAAGTCCGCGCCGCCGCAGACGACGATGCGATCGAAGTTCAGCGTTTCGCCGGCCGCGGTGGTCAGGTGTTCGCTCCGGACCGATGTGACCGTCGTGCCGAAGCCACAGTTCGACCTGTTTGCGTTCGCCCAACCACGCTGCGATGGTCGCGGCCGCGTTGCGCGGGTTGACGCCCAACTCGGTCGGCGACCAGAGGCCGCCCAACAGGCCCTGTGGGTTGACGCCCCGGGCGCGTTTCAGCACGTCGGCCGGCACGAGCAATTCGCAGCGCACGTCGGCGGCCGGGACGAGCGCGGCGAACTCTTGCAGCACGGTCCATTCGTCGGCGCAATGCGCGACGTGGATGGACCCGCACGGGTTCAGCCAGAGTCCGGTTTCGGCGGCGACGGTCAACCAACGTTCGCGGCTGCGGAGCGCGGTGCGATAGGCGTCGCCGGCCGGTTGGCCGATGGGCCAGATCATGCCGAAGTTGCGCACCGTGCCGCCGGCGGCGACGCGGCCGCGCTCGAACAACGTGACGCGATGCCCCCGTTCGGCGGCCATCCAGGCGTTGGCCAGGCCGAGAATTCCGCCGCCGACGATCGCGATCCGTTGAGCCATGTGTAGAACGTGAAAGGGCGAAGGAGTTAAGCGTGGTGCAACGAGACGCGCAACACGTCGACGAAATGTTCCAACGGCGGGGTCGGAGCGTGGGGGATTTTCGCCGCTTCGTCCCACCGCCGGAGTTTGACGGCCGCGTCGAAGTGCGGATGCGCGGCGAAGTGCGCGGCTTGGGCCGGCGTCATCGGTCCGCCCTGCAGGCTCAGGCTGTGGATCGAGGGCGGCCTCAGCGCGTCGTGATAGGCCGGATCGACCGCGCAGAGGTAACGCTTGGCCGCCACGTGCAAACGAACCGGTTCGACCGTCGCCGGAACGAATCGTTCTTGCAACCACTCGGCGGCCAATTGCTCGTGTCGATCGTCCACGTCGTGATCGGGGCGCGTCTTCGGGCAGGTCGTGCAACAAGTGACCGACGTCGTGCAGCAACGCCGCGGCGATCAGCTCGGGCGACGCGCCGTCGCGTTCGGCGAAGGTGGCGGCTTGCAGCGCACATGTTCGAGTTGGCTGACGTTCTCGCCGCCGTAACGCGAGTGGCCCTTCGCGGGAATGCGCGGAGGACATGTTCGACCACATCGGGATGGGATTGATCCGCATCCGTGCGGGGTTGAGCGTGCGACGACATTTTTACCTGCTCACGAAAATTTCACGATTGCCGGAAAAACGCCATGATAGAATCCACCCGCCGAAAACGAAGCCGGCTCACAAAAAACTCACGTGCGTCGGAGCACTACTCTACTCGGTCGAGTTCGTGCGACCAAAGCGTCTGCGCAAACCCTCGGCAACACTGCGTAATCGGTCAAAAGCATCCCCTTGTTCGCGAGTCGCTTCCGGTGTCGATCGATGCGCCCCGCGTCACAAAGACTGCCTCCGAGGCTCGCGCCTTCGGCGCAGACGTGGCCCCGTTGGGTCTGGATGGTGTGGGCGGTCGTCGCGGCGTTCGGCGCATATTTTTGCATGTATGGATTTCGCAAACCGTTCACCGTCGGTCGCTACGCCGAGTGGGATTGGAGCGGTTTCAAATTCAGAAGACGCGGCCGTCATCACGCAAGTCTTGGGCTACACGCTGTCGAAATTTCTCGGCGTGAAGTTCGTCTCGGAGATGAAGCCCGAGCGCCGCGCGGGGCGCGATCTTGTCGACGATCGGTTTGTCGGAAGTCGCGTTGATCTGCTTCGGACTCTTGCCTGCGCCGTGGAACTTGCTCGGGATGTTTTTCAACGGCCTGATGTTGGGGGCCGTGTTCGGGTTCGTGATTGGGTTTTTGGAAGGACGCACCGTTTCCGAAGCGTTAACGGCGGGGTTGTGGCCGTCAGCTTTATCTTGGCCGACGGCGTGATGAAATCGGCGGGCAACGTGTTGTTGACCGGCGGTTGGTTCGACGGCCTGCCGAGCGTGCCGGAACGCTGGATGCCCGCGGCGGCGGGGTTATTGTTTACGCCGGCGCTGTTGGTCTGCGTTTGGATGTTGTCGAAGATCCCGCGTCCCACGACGCACGACGAAGCGTTACGTTCGCATCGCGTGCCGCTAGATGTCGGCGAACGCCATGCGTTCTTAAAACAATACGGGGTCAGCGTCGCGGCGATCGCGGCGATCTATCTCGTGGTGACGATTCTGCGCGGCATACGCGGCGACTTCGGGCCCGAGCTGTGGAGCGATTTGCATTACCAAGTCGACGCCGGTTCCTTCGCGCGCTCGGAATCGATCGTGATGTTCGCGGTGTTGATCATGAACGGCGGCTGCGCGTTGATCCGCGATAATCGTCGCGTTCGTGACGTCATTGACGCTTTGTTTATTCGGCGGCACGATTTTGATCGGCGCAATGCTGGCGCGGTATGCCGAGCGGGTCGAGCCGTTCACGTACTTGGTGCTGATGGGGATGGGGCTGTATTTTCCGTACGTCGCCATCCATACGACGGTCTTCGAGCGATTCATCGCCATGACGCGATCGGCACACCAACGTCGGCTTTTTGATCACGTTGGTCGACGCCGTCGGCTACTTAGGCGTGGTGCTGGTGCTGATCGTCAAGAACGTCCTCGAGTATCGCAAACGCGAGTCGGGCACGACGGTCCCGAGCGCGGAAATCTTGCCGCTGTTCGAGGCGCTTTGTTGGATCGCCGGCGGCGTGATCGCCGTCACGTTGCTGGGCATGATCGCGTTTTCCGCGCAAGTCCGTCGCCCGACGGTTTGCTCTGAAGCGGGAGGTGCTCCGTCAGAGTCCGGAATTCAATAGGCCGCGGATAAAACGGATTTTCCGATCAACGCGGATCCGCAAAGCCTCATAATTCTATAATCGGAATGATGTAACCAGCCGAGTATCTCCCCCTGATTCGGATCAGCGTGAATCTCATTTCCTGCCGATCATTATTCCCTAACCATTCCGGCGCATCTCGACTTTTCTCATAACACGATGACCGCATTTCCCGAAGTCTGCCGCGCAGCGGTGTTTTCCGGCGTCCCCGGTTCGATCGCCGTGGCCGAGTTGCCCGTCACGCCGCCGCGCGGCGGCGAGCTGCTGGTGCGCGTCGTCGGCTGCACGTTGTGCGGCAGCGATTTGCATTCGTTCCACGGTCGACGCGGCGTCCCGACGCCGACCGTGCTGGGGCACGAAATCGTCGGACGCATCGTCGAGTTCGGGCCCGACTCGCCGCGCGTCGACCTGGGCGGTGCGCCGTTGAACGTCGGCGATCGGATCGTCTGGGCGGTCGTCGCCGACTGCGGTGAATGTTTTTATTGTCGGCGCGGATTGCCGCAGAAGTGCGAGCGGTCGGTCAAGTACGGACACGAAGCATTTCGTCCGGGCCGCGAATTGCTGGGCGGGCTGGCCGACTATTGTCTGTTGGTCGCCGGCCGCGGATCGTACGGTTGCCCGACAAGTTGCCGCTGGCCACGGCTTGCCCCGTCGGGTGCGCTACGGCCACCGTCGTGGCGGCCGCGCGGGCGGCGGGGATGTTGCACGAGACGCTTCCGCCGGAGTTTTGCGTCGTCGTGCAAGGGGCAGGCATGTTGGGGCTGACCGCCTGCGCGCTGGCTCGTTCGCGCGGGGCGACGCACGTGATCTGCATCGACCGCGACGCCGGACGTTTGGCGTTGGCCGCGCGGTTCGGCGCGACGGCGGCGGTGTTGCCCGACAACGCGCCTGCCGCGGTCGCGAATGCGACGAAAAAACGCGGCGCAGGATGTGGTCTTCGAGCTGACCGGTTCATCACCCGCCACGTCGGCCGCGCTCGAGTTCTTGCGTATCGGCGGGCGGATGATTTTGGTCGGCGCGGTTTTTCCGACGCCGGAAATCACCGTGCTGCCCGAGCGATTGGTACGGCGGCAACTGACGCTCTCAGGCATTCACAACTACACACCGCGCGACTTAGTCGACGCCGTGGCTTTTTTGGCCGCGGAACATGCCCGCGTGCCGTTCGCCGAGTTGGTCACGGCGTGGTACCCGCTGGGCGAGATCGATCAAGCGTTAGCCGCCGCGCAGGATCGCGGCGCGATTCGGATCGGCGTCGGAGGCGAGTAGCGAAGGCGTTTAATCCGGCAAGCGAAACAGCCGTTTCAGCGCGTCGATCAGGCCGTGCGGGGTCCCTTGCTTCGAGTGTTCGCGTAACGATTCGAGCGGCGGGTGGAGCAATTTGTTGACGAACCGCTCGAACGATTGCTCGATCTCGGCCCGATCGGTTTCGCCTAAATGCGGCAGCTTGTTGAAGAGCCGTTTGAGCTCCGCATCGCGGAGGTCTTGCCACCCCTCGCGCAGGCGTTTGATGATCGGGCGCGTGGCGCGATGGTGCAGGTCGGACATGAACCGCGCGGTCTCGTCTTCGACGATGCCGAGCGCCTTGGGAAGCTCTTTGTCGCGAAGTTGGCGGTTGCGTTGGCAGGCGGCTTGCAGATCGTCGATCGAATACAGATAAACGTTCAGGCACTCTTCGATCGCGGGATCGAAGTCGCGCGGGATGGCCAAATCGAGCACGATCAACGGGCGTTGCTGCCGAGCCGTTTCCAGTTTGCGATAGTGCGCCGCGTCGACGATCGGTTGTCCCGCGCCGGTCGTGCTGACGATCACGTCGGCCGCGATCAGTTGCTCGTCGAGCGCGTCCCAAGCGACAGTTTTGCCGCCGTGCTTGGTCGCCAGCGCGGTTGCGCGGTCGGCGCTGCGGTTGACGATCGTTACGTCGACCGCCCCTTCGTCGCGGAGGTAGGTCAACGTTTCGTCGGCCATTTCGCCGGCGCCGATAACCAGGATTTTTTTGTCGTCGAAACGGTCGAAGATCTCGCGCGAAATCGGCCACGGCGACGCTGGGGATGCTGACCCGCTTTTCGTGCAACGACGTTTCCGTCGCGACGCGCTTTGCCACGCGCAACGCCGATTGGAACGCGTCGTGCGTCAGCGGACCGGCGCAGTTTTGACGTTGCGCCAGCGAATAGGCTTGCTTGACTTGGGCCAAAATCTGCGCTTCGCCCAACACCATGCTGTCCAAACTGGCGGCCACGGTGAACAAGTGCCGAACCGCGCCGTCGCCGGTTTGTTCGAACAGTTCGTTGAAGACTTCGTAGGGATTCAGGCCTCGGCACTGAGCCAAAAACTCGACCACTTGATGGTGGGTCGGCGCGGCGACGGCCGATTCGGCCGCGGCGTACAATTCCACGCGATTGCACGTCGACAACAACACCGCTTCGGTCTGCGGAAACGTTTCGTGCCAACGATCGAGCGCGGCGGACGCTTGCTCGGGCGTGAACGCCAAGCGTTCGCGCACGGCGACGCTGGCGTTGTGATGACTGCAGCCGACCAACATCAGTTGCATGGCCGGACCTCCGCCGTTGTCGGACGAGGGAGGACGTACGCCGTGGGTTTCGGGTCTTCGACCTTATGCGCGGTCGGAAAGGCGAATCCGACGATCACGCTGGCGATCAAGAATACGAAGCTGGCCACGGTCAGATAGGCGACCTTGCGACCGTGCGCGGCGGGCATGTACCAGCCGGCGAACAGCGCCGCGCCGCTCAGCCAAACGACCATCGCGGCCGATCGCCAGACGACCGGATCGTTCCAGGGTATCTCGCCGCTCCGCACCACGTTCAGGATGATGCCCGAGACGAAGCCCGCTCCGACCAGCACCGGAGCCCAAACGGTGGCCCGATGGTTGGCGCGTTCCAACCATTCCAGCGGCGGCAGTTTGAGCCGCGACTCGCCGGGCAGCTTTTGTTTCAGACGGTTGGCTTGCAGCAGATACATCGCGCCGACCACGAAGCCGAACGACACGGCGACGTAACCCAGCAGCAGAAAGATGCCGTGCGTCCGGCCCCAAACTTGGGCGGCGCGATCGGTCGGAAATGGTACGAAGCTGGCATGATGGCCGGCGTAAATCAACAGCAAGACCAACGGCAGGATAAACAGCCCGCTGGGAGTCTTCGGCAACGCGAGCGTCACGTATAGATAGACGGCCGCCAGGACCCAGGCGCCCAGCAGATAGTACTCGGCCGCGCTCGAGAGCGGCGCGACGGAATTCTGCTGCGAGAGATAACCGAGGTAACCCAGGAACAACGTATGGGCGACCAATCCGGCGACGGCGAACAACAAGATAAACGCGCCGCGCACGCCGCTCCGAAACCACAGACGCGTGATTTCCAGAAACAGCGCGACCGAATAACTGGCCGCGAAGCAAAAAATCGAAATCCCCGCGAGCATGCCGGGCAAGACGACGATCGTTCGATCGGCGTGGGAAGAGAAGCTGATAGGTGGGCCGAAACCACAATTTTAGTCGGAGCGCGATCAAATGACCATCGGCTGCCGAATTCGACCCGACCGTAGCGGTGCGGAACGGAAGTCGGTAAGCAACACGCACTGCCCAAGACGTGCCGCGTAACTACGACGTGATTCTGCTCGCAGATAAGCCGGTTCGGCGTCGACGGAGTGCAGTGCAACCGGCCAACGCGGCGCAGCCGCCGCCAAGCCAGACGCTTGGTTCGGGGATCGCCGCGGCGGTGATGGCCAAATAGAACGGATCGTCCGAGAGCAGCGACATTTGCCCGCCGCTTTGCTGATAGGCGTTCAGCCAGAGCGTGTAGTCGTCCAGGTCGACGCGTTGATCGTAGTTGAAGTCGCCGGCCAGCCAGCCGGTGATCCCCGGCGGCAAGGCGTTTTGGTATCCGTTCAACCAATACGTGCGATCGTCCAGATTGACGATCCCGTTCAGGTCGGCGTCGCCGCTGTAGGTGTATTTATACAGGATCGTCGTGGGATCGATCGCAACGCCGTCGAACGTCGTGTAAGCCGATCCGATACCGATGGTCGTGAGATCGCCGTTGTTGATCACGCCCAGGGTATACAGATCGAAACCCGCCATGACGTTTTCGGTCCGCGCGAACGACGACCCAATGCCATTCCCGTCCCACTTCGTCACGCCGTTGACGTCGGTTCCGTTGCGCGCGGAACGAATCAACGAGGCGGCGTCGGTTAACAACGTGCCGAGTGCGCCGGAGTAATTTTGAACGAGGTCGTTATCGCGTAGGTCGAGTTTGCCGGCGATGCTCGGCGGCGCGTTCACGACGCCGGTGCCGGCGTTGCCGCCGTTTTGCGCGACGATCAGCTTGCCTCCGGTTTGAACTTCGAACGTGTTCAGCGCGAACGACGAGACGGTGATGTCGGCGCCGGTAAAGACCTTGAACGTGCCGCCGCCGGAGACCGTCCCGACGCGTTGGTTCGTTCCGGTAACGTTGACGACGCCGCCGACGCCGATCGCCGCGTAATGTCCGGCGTTATCGGCCAGCAACGATTTCGTGCCGGCCAATTCCAGCGTCCCGGTCCCGCCGACGTTGACGTTCGGTGCGGTCGTGAATTGCGACGTGGACGAAGACGTCGCGGCAAAACGTAATGTTCCGTTCAGAACGCTGACGTTAAGATTCGGCGTCAAGAGATTGCCGGACAAAGTTTGGATCGAACCGCCCGACTTTCGGAACGTTCCGCTGCCCGCAAGCGTTCCGGAAAACTCGACGCCGCCGACCGCGCCGGAAGGAGAGAAAGTTCCGCCGCCGAGCTCGATCGTGCCGCCGCCGGTGACGTTTCCCAACTCCATATATTTGCCGTTCACGTCCAGCGTTCCCGCCGTCCCGATGTCGAGAGCGCCGCCGGTGGGCAAAGCGTTGTCAACACCGACGAGAATCCGGCCTTCGTTCAAAAACGTGCCTCCGGAATAACTGTGAGCCGTCGTTAAGACGAGGATGCCCGTTCCGTTTTTGACCAGCGTACCTTGCCCGATGATCCTGCCTGGTCCGTTCAACGTGTAGGTTTTCGACGAATTGTTGAAGATGACTTTGTCGGGGACGACGTCGACCGGGATCGAGATCGTATTGGAGTTCGACGTGTCGTCGAAAACGACGCGGTCTTTTGCGAGAAACTTGGCGACCGAAGTGCCGCGTTGCCAATTTGCCGTGGCGTCGGTATTCCAAACGCCGTCGACGGCGCCGGTCCAAAGTTGATTCAACGCGCCGTTCCAAGCCAAGCCGTAATCCGTGGTGAACGCGGTACCGACGGCGTTGGCGACTTCCAAGCGATACCGACGACCGGCCGTGAGTTGCGTGAAGATGTTTTCCGTATTCTCGAACGTCGACGTCGACGATGCGATCAAGGTGTTTCCGCCGCCGGTGATGTCGTACAACCGCAAATCCAGGTTGTCGACCGAACCCGCCGCATCGTAAGCCCCGGCCTTGACCAACGTCATGTTGACCTTGGCGTTCCAAGCCAATGTGGCCGAGAATTCTTGGCCTGTGAACGCACCGACGAACTCGTAAGTTCCCTTGGCGTCGGTTTCCGCGATCAACGGCGCGTCGTAACGATAATCGAATCCGGTCGCTTTCAGATCAAGCGTGTTTCCGTTCTCACGACTGTGTTGCAATCCGCCCGCTAAGATGTTCCATGAATTACGGACGTTCAACTGACCGGCGCCGACGCGGCGATCCAATCCGTTCGTGGTTTGGTTGAGCGCGTCGATTCGATAATCGATCAGCGCCGGCCCGGTCGTATCGACGTACCATCGATCGGCGCCGGCCATCAGCGCCGCCCGCATGACTTCGCTGGTCTCGGCCGCGCGAATCGTCAAACCGCTGCGCGCCGTATAGGTAAACGGCACGGAGGAACCCGCGGCGGTCGACCAGGCGGCGTTCGCTTGCGATCCGGCCATCAATAACGCGGCGGCCGAACTGACCAACGGAGTGGCGAAACTGGTGTATTGATCCGGCGCGACGATGTCCGGGCGGGTTTGGATATTGCTGTAAATCGTCGTGCCGATCGGCGACGAATCGTAGCCGTTCGATTGATTGGATAACCCGACGCTGATGACATTGCGACCGCTCGTGAGCAACGGCGGGTTACCGGAGTAATTGTTGTTCGTACCGACGATTTGCAAGTGGTCGTCTTGTTCGACCAACCAATCCGTACGAAGAAGGATTTGGTAGGTCTCGTTCGTGGTATTGCCGGTACCGACCCAGCTGTGATTCGTGATTCTCGCTCCGCTCGGCGAACTGATCGGATCCAATGAGGATGCGTATTTCAAATAGCCCGATCCGGCCCACTGTCCCGCATAGTACGAATCGATGGTCGTAATGCCCGGCGTCATCGACGTCGTGTTGCCGTAGAACTGCTGCCCCACGATCGTGGCGTGACCGCTGGCGGGACTAACGCCGGAGTGAGTCGTTATCGTCTTACCGGTGAAATCCGTCGCCGTCGCATCCGGCGCATACGAGGTTCCGCCGGCGTAGGCTTCGACTTGAATGACGGCGATCCCTGCGCCCGTCGGTAAGATTCCGCCTTGCTGCGATTTCAATGCGGAGTAACCGATGTCGGTCTGGACCTGCGCGACCGCGAGTTGCGTTCCCGACAGTCCGAGCGCACATACGCAAGACAACCGCGCGAGCGGACCGATGACGGTCCGCAGGCGACGCGACGGAGCGACGCGATCTCGACGATCGCGCGGCGGAAGACGTAAAAACACCGGTGAACACCGCTCGAGAAAAGACGCCCCCGCGTGGATTTATCGTAGTTTGCCGTGGAGATTCGAGCAACGATCGGGTACGGCGGCG
Organism: Pirellulales bacterium; assembly: GCA_049840575.1. Lineage (GTDB taxonomy): Bacteria > Planctomycetota > Planctomycetia > Pirellulales > JALHPA01 > JANRLT01. The sequence continues at coordinate 79,533 of JASGKV010000023.1, read as the reverse complement.
ATACTAGCGAATTCACGGCTGCCGACGAGCGAGGCCCTTGCTATGATCGAGATATGTCCGAACTGCCTAAAATGCCTCAAAAACCGCTGCTTTCTCCAGCGGAACCGCCCACCGAATCCTCGCGCGGCGTTTACGGCGGGGCTCTGATTTTGTCGATCTTGCTGGGCGCAGGTGGGGTCGTATTCTTCAGTGTTCCCGCGTTATTACCGATCGCACTCGTCGTCCTCGGCCCGTTTCTGTTGGCCGGTTTCCATTATCTGCTCTGGGGGCGCAACTGGTCGGAAAAGATCCGGGCACAAGTCGAAGCCGAAGAGGCGGCCGAGATCGCTTCCGGCCGCCGTCGTCCCGTTGCCGAACCGGTTCCGGATGAACCGTGGTTGCGCGGCGAAGAGCGGGAGTAAGTTCTTGGGATAACCCTTTGAAGCTGTTATTCAGCGCCGGTCCTAACCTCTCGATCGCCCCTGCGATCGAGAGGGAGTGCCGTAACAATTAACCACCGGTTCCGCTCAGCAGGCTCATCTCAAGCGCGACCGGAGCATGCACCGGCGCGGCGACCGGGGCCTTCACGTTGGTCGCGGCCGCCGCGCCCTGCATGGCGAACAAGGCGGGATCCAAACCTTCGACGAACCCGGCCAACGGCAAAGCGCGTTGCGGTTGTTGTAACTTGCGAACGGCCTTCGATTCGATCTGACGCACACGTTCCCGGGTGACCGAAAAAATTTGGCCGACTTCTTCCAACGTGTAGGCGTAGCCGTCGGCCAGGCCGTAACGCAGACGCAGAATTTCGCGTTCACGGTAGTTCAGTTGTTCCAACACTTCGCCGATACGGTCTTTCAGCGATTGGCGATTCACTTCGTGTAACGGATCGTCGCGGCGATGGTCTTCGATGAAGTCGCCGAAATAGCTGTCGTCGTGATCGCCGACCGATTGATCCAGCGACAACGGCGAGCGCGTCATCTTGAGGATGCACTTCGCGTCTTCGATGCTGAGCTTCGCTCCGGCGGCGGTTTCTTCGACCGTCGCTTCGCGGCCGGTCGCTTGCAGCACGTCGCGTTGCGCGTTGCGGACGCGACTCAGGCTGTCGATCATGTGGACCGGCAGGCGAATCGTCCGACTTTGATCGGCGATCGCGCGGGTGATCGCTTGGCGAATCCACCACGTGGCGTACGTGCTGAATTTGAAGCCTCGGGCTTGCTCGAACTTATCGACCGCCCGCATCAACCCGGTGTTTCCTTCTTGAATCAGATCCAAGAAGCTCATCCCGCGATTGCGATATTTCTTGGCGATGCTGACGACCAACCGCAAGTTGCCGGCCGACAGCACGCGTTTGGCGGCGTCGTATTGACGCTGGAAATCCGACGCGCGGCGAATCCGCTTCGCCAACGTCGCCGGGCTTTCCAGCGTAGCGACCATCAAGCTGCGAAGTTCGGCGCGGTGCTCATGCGTATTGCCCGAGCCTGCGGCCAGTTGCTCGCGCAGCCAAGTCATGCGGCGCGACATTTCGCGGAGCTTGTCCCACAACGGTTGCAGACGGTTGTAGCGAAGATTCAGTTCTTCGACCAAGCGGACGGCTTTATAGCGGCGGCGAATCAACGCTTTCCAGGCCGCGCGACGCGCGGTCTTGGCCGTGGTGCGGCTGATCGCCACGGCGAAGTCGCGGGCATTCAGTTTCAGCAGATGGGCGAGCGTGGCCAAGTTCGGCACGATCCGGCGGAGGATGTTTTTCTTTTCGACGGTGTTGGTGACCGACACTTCGATCGTGCGATCGAGCCGCAGCTTACCTTGATGGACTTTCTGCAACAGCGAGACCGCGCCCCGCAACAAGAAGTCGTTGGCCAACATCGTTTGGCGGAAACGGATCCGCGTCCATTCGATCTTCTTGGCGGCCGAGACTTCTTCCGCCCGGTTGAGCAGCGGGATTTCGCCCATCTGCATCAAGTACATGCGAATCGGATCGTCGATTTGATCGTCGTCGCCGGTGTGCGAGAGGTCCGCGGAGGTTTCCTCGTCTTCATCGTCGTCCACGACTTCGCTCGTGGCGGCTCGCTTGACTCGCGTGGCGGCCTTGGCATCGACGCCGGCGTCGTCCCAGCCGAATTCCCCTTCCTCGAAGGCGCCGTCATGCTCGAGATCATCGGCGAAGAATTCGGTCTTCGGCATCGCGGTTCCGGATTTTTTGGCGGGACGGGCGGTCGGTTGGGCGACGGGCGAGCGACGTTGCGGGCGGTTAGCGGCGGTTTTGCGGGAACGAGCCAAGGCGGAGACTCCTGTGTGCGACGGGTTCGACCGAACCGATGAGGACAAGGAGGTTTCCGAAGAGGGGAGAGCGTCGGGAACCGTGCCAACGACCATTTGCAGGTCCGATGCCGTAGGAACGTCCGCTCAACGTCCTACGCAGCAAGTCGACGATGGGTCGGAGTTTAAGTCGCAGAATTCTCGAAAAGTCGAGATCGGACGGCAGTTGACGATGCTGCCGAGAATCAACGTCGAAGCTCGCGATGTTGCGTTTTTACAGCGATTTTCCCCCAGCTAAACGGCTTTGTCTCGCTGGAAAGAATCCAGGTTAGGGGGCATCAAGAAGAACGTCGTTGAATAGCTGTGCGATTCGCAAGGAAGTTCAGGGAATGCTGTTTATTCATGAAAGTCGGAATTAGTCATCCTGTTTTAGGAGATTTTCCCTCATCATTCCGCAATGAAATCACGTAAAAACCGCAAAATATACATGACAGATGTATTTTTCTGGCGTTCGACGAATTACGCACTTACGATGCGGAGGTTCCGAGTATTTTTGTGATTTTTTCGATTTTTTCGGAATTGTTTTGACGGCAAAAATGCGAAGGAATACATTGACCTTACTTCGGACCGCGAGCAAGGCCGCCCGAGGTTTCCTTTTCTTTTCTTGCGACGGGGGACGCGTCGGTTTCGACCGGCGTGTTTGAGCGACGTTTCTCTAGGGTTTTGCGCTGCGGGTTTCCGCGCGGCTTGTCTCATTTTTTTCATTTCTTTTGGGAGAGTTCTATGTCACGTTCGTCTTACGCGCCACGTCGCGGCCGGGGTTTCACCCTGGTGGAATTGTTGGTGGTGATCGCGATTATCGGGATCTTGGTGGCGTTGCTGTTGCCGGCGATTCAGGCCGCGCGTCAAGCGGCCTTTAAGAACTCGTGCCGCAATAATCAGAAGCAACTCGGGCTGTCGCTGCAGAACCATGCCGACACCTACAAGACGTTTCCGCCGTTGTTCTTCTCCAGCAACGCGACCTACAAGACGGAATTGAACCCGGCCGCTCCCAACGGTAACACGAATTCGTACTCGTGGATCGTGCGCGTTCTGCCGTTCATCGAAGAAGACGCGCTGTACAAGCAACTCAGCTCGAAGTCGACCAAGTTCAGCGTCGCCGCCTCGGGCGTATTGGTGAACGATCCGACCGGCGTCACGACCGCCGGTATCAATCCGCAGCGGATTCGGTTGAACGCGTTGATCTGCCCCAGCTTCTCGGGTGAAACCGAAGCCGGCACGTCTCCGAATAACTACAACGCCACCAACTACGTCGCGATCTCGACGACGACGGAACAAAAGTTGACGACCGGAGCCACGGCCGCGACCGCGTTTCCGACTCCGGCGACCCCGCCGGACGGCATGATCATTCCGGATAAGTTGGCCAAGGGCCAAAACATGTCGCGTATGTCGGACGGTACGTCGAAGACCGTCGTCTTGGCCGAAACCAAAGAGGGCGTCGTCGTCAGCGGCGCCAGCAGCAACACCACGTACTTCAACTGGTACACGCCGAATAGCACCTGGGTCGCCGCGTTTCCGACGGCCTTGTCGGCCGTCACGACGCCGTCCTTCAATTCGACCGGTGGTTGGACCGCCGCGACGACGGACGTCACCGCCTTGAACTATGGTCCGCAGGTCGGAGCCTCGACCATGGTCTATTACAAGTCGGGAACTCGCAACTTCGGTCCCAGCAGCGACCACATGGGCGGGATCGTGATCCACGCCATGGGCGACGGTTCGGTCCAAGAAATCACCGACACCGGCACCGAAACCAAAGCTTACTTCGCAGCCGTTACCGCTCGCGGTGGCGAAAACGTCACCCCGCCGTGGGCCAACTAGTTTGGTCTTGGCGATATGAACGATACGACCCTCTTGCCGAAATTCGGCAAGAGGGTTTTTTTGTGCGCGAGTGTGTTCGATGACAATCGTTGTCGGGCACCGGGAAGCATCGCTTGGAACCGAATGCCGAGAGTTTCTTCCGCTTCACCAAAAACTCTCGCGAGACGCCGCGCAGCCGGTTACACTGGCGACGAACATTCGTAGCATCATTTTTTCCGATACGTCCGCACTCGCTTCACACACCTCGCTATTCGCCGCCGCTTATGTCCGACATCTCCGAACGCGCCGAACGGTTCGTCCGTCGTTATGCCGCCGTCCGCGAACAGATCGGCCGCGTGATCGTCGGGCACGACGAGATCGTCGACGGCGTATTGACCGCGCTCTTCGTCGGCGGGCACGTCCTGCTCGAAGGCGTGCCGGGTTTAGGCAAGACCTTGCTCGTACGTACGTTGGCACAAACGCTGGACCTGCAATTCAATCGCGTGCAGTTCACCCCCGACCTGATGCCGGCCGACATCTTGGGGACGAACATGGTCATGGAAAGTCCCGACGGCAAACGGTTCTTCGAGTTTCAAAAAGGTCCGGTCTTCACGCAGATTCTGTTGGCCGACGAAATCAACCGCGCTACGCCGAAGACGCAATCGGCGATGCTGGAAACGATGCAGGAAGGAACGATCACCGTCGCCGGCAATCGTTACAAACTGGAACAACCGTTTTTCGTCTTGGCGACGCAAAACCCGATCGAACAAGAAGGGACGTATCCGCTGCCCGAGTGCGAGCTCGATCGATTCTTGTTCAAGTTGGTCGTCGGTTACAGCAATCGCGACGACTTAAACACGATCCTGGATCGCACGACCAAGAACGAATGGAACGAACCGCAGAAGGTGATGGACGGCGCCGAGATCCTCGAATGGCGCAAGTTGGCGCGCGACGTGATCATGGCCAAGCACGTGCAGGATTACGCCGTACGTTTGACGCTGGCCACGCATCCCGGCGGGCCGTTCGCCGCGCCGGCGACCGATCGCTCGCTCCGTTGGGGCAGCAGCCCGCGCGCGCGCAAACGCTGGCGCTGGCCGCGAAGATTCGCGCGTTGTTGGCCGGTCGCTATAACGTCAGCTTCGACGACATTCGCCGCGTCTATCTGCCGACGATGCGACACCGGGTGATCCTCAATTTCGAAGCGCAGGCCGAATCTCTGGATACGGACTCGGTTCTGCTGGAGATCATGAAGCACGTGCCGGAAAAAAGTCCGGACTTTCCGGTCGACGCCATTCCGCTGGCGCAAGCTCGCTAAAGAATGAAATCCGCCTGAGCTCTCACGAATCGCGGGCGATTTCTCGGTTCGATCTCGAAGTCGATCCATCGATACCGCCTCGTCGATCGATGATTTCGGCCGGTAAGCGAATGCGTATGGTCGAACTTCGACCATACGCCGGCGCGTCTCTCGAATCCGCTCTTGCTTGCGAATCGATCCCGTTCTACGATTCGCGCCGAATTCTCCGCTTCCTTCGTACGGGGCTTCGTCGCGATGCGCATTGGCGTGCTGATTTCCGCGTATAACAACGCGCCTGTGTTACGGCGGTGCCTGTGGGCGTTGTCGGCCCAAAGCGATTGCGATTTCCGCGTGATCGTGGCGGACGACGGCTCGAACGAGACCGTCCGCGATCTGTTGAACGAACGGTCGTTCCGCGATCTGACGATCGACCATGTCCGGCACGCGGATCGCGGCTTTCGTCGGGCGGCGATCATGAATCGCGCGATCGACCAAGCGGACGTCGATTACATCGTGATGACCGACGCGGACTGCGTGCCGCGCGACGATTTCATCGCGGCGCACAGGGCGGCCGCGAAACCGGGGCGTTTCGTCTCGGGCGGCGTGGTCAACATGCCGATCCCGGTCCATCAAAGTTTTACCGAAGACGATATCCGCACGAACCGCGTGTTCGACGTCGACTTTCTGAAATCGTTGGATACGCGACTCGCCGACATGAGCCGGCGGTTGGCGCGACCGGGGCGCTGGACCGGGTTGCTGAACCTACTCACGCATCGTCACGCCGTCATGCGCGGCAACAATTGCGCCGCGTGGCGCGACGATTTGCTGGCCGTGAACGGATTCGACGAAACGTTCGTCGGCTACGGATCCGAAGATCGCGACTTGGGCGCGCGCTTAGCCAACCTCGGCCGCACCGGACGCATGCTGAAATTCTCGTTGGTCACGTTGCATTTGGATCACGCGCGACCGTACTGCGATCCAGCCAAACAGCAAGAGAATCGTCGGAAGTTTAAGCGGCGTGCTCGCTCCGGCGAAGTTCGCGGACGATCGGAATCGAGGAAGGCCGACACGAATCGGTCGAAACAAGTCACATCGGCTTCGACCGCACCTGCGAACGATCGCTTCCGTCCCAACGGTCGCAGCGTATCCCTCGGGACGTGGGTCTTGGGAGTTTGGCGAATTATCCGGCCCTTGCGCGTCGAGTTCACGCGCGTCAGCCCGTGTCGAACGAACCCGTTCGGACGTAATGTCCGCTCTTCGGGAAAGATTTCCGGCTTTGCTCGCTCGATCGTATGCGAGTCTCTTTCCGGGTGTGAACGCTTAGTAAATGAAAAACGGCCGCGCGAGTGACTCGCGCGGCCGTCGACGTTTCGAAACTCGAACGCTTCGAGGTTAGTTGAAGATGTAACCTTCTTCGCCGTGTTGCGTGATGTCCAAACCTTCTTGTTCTTCTTGTTCGGTCACGCGGAGACCGATGGTCACGTCGATCAGCTTCAGCAGGATGAAGCTGCCGACGATCGCGACGACCCAAGTGATGCCGACCGCGGCCAATTGGCCCATGAGCAACGGCGATTGATCGGAAGGAACCTTGTCGCCTCCGAAGGTATCGACCAAGCCCAACGGCGCGCCGTTGTTCAGGTTGTTGACGGCACGAGTCGCGAACACACCCGTCAGGATCGCACCCAAAGTTCCGCCCAAGCCGTGCACGCCGAACGCGTCGAGCGAATCGTCGTAGCCGAACTTGTTCTTGATCGTGGTGCAAGCGAAGAAGCAGAACACACCGGCGGCGAGGCCCATGTAGATTCCGGACATCGGCGTCACGTAACCGGCGGCGGGGGTCACGCAGACCAGCCCTGCGACGGCGCCCGAAGCGGCGCCCAGCATGCTCGGCTTTCCGCGCGTGATCCATTCCATACCGGCCCAAGCCAACGTCGCGGCCGCGGCCGAGAAGTGCGTGGCCGAGAAGGCGTAAGCGGCGATGTCGTCCGAAGCCAATTCGCTACCGGCATTGAAGCCGAACCAACCCACCCACAGCATCCCGGCGCCCAACGCGGTGTAAGTCAGGTTGTGCGGCGGCATCGGCTTGACGCCGTAACCGACGCGCTTGCCGATGACCAAGGCCGCGACCAACGCCGAAACGCCCGAGCTGATATGCACGACCGTTCCGCCCGCGAAGTCGAGGGCCCCGCCCGCGATCGCATGTTCGCCCGCATGGTAGGCCAGAATCCCGCCGTCCCACACCCAGTGGCAGAGCGGCGTATAGATCAATGTGCCCCACAGAATCGAGAACACGACCATCGCGCTGAACTTCATCCGTTCGGCGAAGGCGCCGCAGATCAAGCCCGGGGTGATGATGAAGAACATGCCTTGGAACAGCATGTGGGTGGTCAACGGCAGGATTTCGACGTTGGCCAGCACGAACGGATAGTGCTTTTGACCGGCCGGCTTGGCTTCCACGGCGGGCTTGCCGTCGGCGGCGGGCTTGGCTTCGACCGCCGCTTCCCATTCGGGCGCGACGTTCTTCATCATCAAGAATTCGCCGTCGCCTTTGTAGGGGTCGCTGCCGCCGAACGAGAGCGAATACCCATATAAACACCAGATGACCGCCATTAAGCCCATCAAGAACATGCATTGCATGATGACGCCGAGGACGTTTTTCTTGCGGACCAAACCGCCGTAGAACATCGCCAACCCGGGAATCGTCATGAACAGCACCAACGCGCTGCTGGTCAGCATCCAGGCATTGTTCGCGGCATAATCGGGCGAACGCGTAATCACCGGAGCGGCCGGAGCGGGGGCATTCGCGCCCTTTTCATCCGAATCCGTTCCCTGTGCGAAGGCGGCGTTAGCGAGAAGCAACATGCCGCCGAAGAACGCCATCATGGCACAACACCGAATCCATCCTAAAATCGTCCGCCTGTGCAACGTCATACGAATTCCTCGGAAGAAAATGAAAAGGTCCGCCTAGTCGCAACGGCTCGTAAGGATGGCGTACCGTCGCACGGACGCATCTAGGCAAACACAATGCCTGAACATCCAAGCGAATCGTGGAAGGGATCGCGCGACTCGGCAAACCCCTATCAATTCAGCAGTTATCCGAGAAAATATATTTCAAATAGTTAAAGGTCGTCGCACACACGTGGAGCACTACGCAAGCCTTGCTAAGGATTTCAGCACGGCTTTGACCGACTTTTCAGCAAACGATTCAATTCGTGTCTACGATCTTCGGAGTCATCGGGTTCAGGGATTCGCATACTTTCGGCAAACTTCGCCGAAACAAAAAACTCGCCCCGGAAGGATTCCTCCCGGGGCGAGTCAATCGTCGTAATCGTGATGATCCTGACCGTCTTAACGCGTTTCGCTCGATTTCGTAGTGGTCGAGGTCGGAGTGGTTTCGGTCGTTTGCGACTTCACGGCACGTTCGACCATTTGACCGACCTTCGCGGCGACTTGTAGTTCGCCGGCCTTGTAATACGGCTCGTCAGGACGGCCCAAGCGATTGATCTTCTTGGCGGCCAGTTGTTCCCAACTCAGGTCGTTGGCGTAGTGCCAAACGGCGGCCTGTGCGGTCCGTTGATCGACTTTCCCGGCGGCCATCAGCTTCACCAAGCCGGCCACTTCCGGCTTACTGCTGACTTCGGCCAGCGGCTTCACTTCGTAAGGGACGCTTTTCGACGGCTCGGCTTTGCCATGTTCCAGGCAGACGGTCGCGGTTTTGATTTCGCCGACTTTTTCCGGGGCGATGTTGAACAATCCGCCGCCGCCACCCATGCCGCCGCCCCCCATGCCGCCCATCCCGCCGCCCATACCGCCGCCAACGGCTTGGTTGTTGTTATTCCCGCCGTTCCGGTTGTTTCCGCCGCCGTTATTCCCGCCACCGAATTGGGCCAGGATCGGGGTCGCGCCGAACGTTTCCGGCAAGCGGACGCTCAGCGGAGTTTTCGTCTTGTTCTTGATCAACAATTTCGCTTCGCGCGATTGATCCAGCGGGATGTATTGCACTTCGATTTGTCCGGACTTCATCGCCGCGAACATTTCGACTTCGGTGCTTTCGGCAGCTTGAACCGAACCGACCAGCAGACCCACGACCACGGCGAGAGTCGCGGCACGCCACGACGAGAAGGAGACGCGCATTGCGAAATACCTGGAAAAAGCCCAAGAAAAGAGATCGTCGAACACCACCCACACGCTACGCGGAAACGAACATCGCCCTGATGTCGATCACTCGACAGTGGGCAAACGTCAAACCACCGTTCGTCGCGCCGCATCGGGCGGAGAGATCCGCGCGGGCACCGAAGGAAACCGTCTCGATTCGGAAAAGACCCAGCTCTTAGAATACTTGTCGTCACCTGAAATACCAACGATTTTCGACCGGTCGGGGAAAGAATCCCCGCCGATCGGTCGGAGCAATCGGCCCCTGCCGACAGCTCGAAAACACTCAGCGGACATGAAGAAACACGGCGGACAACAATTCCGCGAATTGCTCAAGTTTTTGCTTCGAGAGTTCGCGGAATGACTATCCGTCTCTAACGCAACGACGTAACACCTTACTTCTTAAGCAGTTCCTCTAACGCGGCCAGCACGTAGCCGTCGTGGCCGGCCGCTTTGACCGCTTTCCAAACTTTGGCGACTTTCCCCTCTGCATCGATCAAATACGTCGACCGGGCGATCCCCATCCGTTTCTTGCCGTACAGGACTTTTTCGCACAGGCCCCATATTTTTCGGCGATTTTGTGGTCCGGATCGGCCAAGAGCGGGAAATTCAACTCGAACTTGTCGCGGAACTTCGCATGGCTCGCTTCGTCGTCGGGGCTGACCCCCAGGACGACCGCGCCGAGCTTGTGAAACGCGGCTTTCGAGTCGCGAAACCCGCAGGCCTCGACCGTACAGCCCGGCGTGTCGTCCTTTGGGTAAAAGTACAGTACGACCGCTTTACCCCGGAGCGACGAGAGTTTGAGCTTCTCGCCCGCATCGGTGGTCAACGTAAAATCCGGGGCTTTGACGCCGGGTTCGAGCCATTCCATAGCAAGGGAGCTGGGTGTTCGAGGCTGAGAATTGGAACATGAAAAACGCTTCAAGCGGCATTCTAGCGAACGTTAGGAACCGGAAAAGTCGCCGGTCTCGTCCCTCCGGTCGGTAGCCCTGGGGAGCGGACTGAGTTAGACTGCAGTTCGGACGTAACCGGTCGCGCCGCGCATCTGACCGTCCGTCCATGGTCATTCGTCGCAAGGTTTTTGCATTGAGTACGCCCTCTCCCCGCCCGAGCGAATCCGTCGCCCCCGCCTCCGATCGCAGTTTGCGGTTGGCGACCCTGGCGGCGCGGATCGCCGACGAGAACCGCGCCAAAGAGATCCGGATCTTGGATCTGCGGTCGATCACCAGCGTGTTCGATTTCTTCGTGATCGCCACCGGCAGCAGCGTGCGTCAGTTGCACGCCATCGCCGACGACATCGAAAAAGCGGCCGCCGAGCAGATGGGCGACAAAAAAATGGGCCTCGAGGGATACACCCAAGGGGGCTGGGTCTTGATCGACTTCGGCGACGTGGTGGTCCACCTGTTCGACGCCGACGCCCGCGATTATTACGCGCTGGAAGACCTCTGGGGCCAAGCCCCGCGGATCGAGTACCCCGGCACGACCGGCACGCTGGGCGTGGTCGGCGCGTAACGCGGGCCGGACATACGATTGAAAATACGATACGTTCTCGCCGGCGGAGTCATTCACGATGTCCAAGCTCCGCCAAGCCGTTCGTGACGAACTGGAAGCTCCGCCTGCGTTGCGCGCCTTCGGCAGCGGGTGGATCAGCGGCGTGTTGGGCTTGATCCTGGGCGTCGGTGGGTTGTTGTTGGTGATCTCGTTGCGACTGCCGGGCGTGTTCGCGATGGCCGAGTTACGCGCCTATCACGAGGCGTGGTGGTTCCGCCTGATCATTCACGCGCTGCTGTTGGGGGGCTTCGCCTGCGCTGCGCTGAGCCTGGCGTTGCGACGCGGCAAACTGCTCGGCACGTGCGGCGTCGTGGCCGTGTTGGCGGCCGTCGTCTTGGGCGGTTCGCGGGCCGAAGCCCTCAATGCCGATCCCACGCCGCTGTTCTTGGGTCTCGATTGGTTCGTGCTGAACGTGCTCTTCACGGGCATGCTGTTCGTCCCCATCGAACGACTGTTTCCGCACGATCCCGAGCAACCGTTGTTTCGCGAGGAATGGCGCGAAGACATTTTCTACTACCTGGTCAGCAGCATGCTGGTGCAACTGTTGACCTACGTCACGTTGGCGCCGGCGCGGACGTTGACCGCGGTCACGTCGCTCGACGAGTTGCGGGCATGGGTCGCTGCGATGCCGTTCGTCGTGCAGTTCTTGGCGATCATGGTTCTGACGGACTTCGTGCAGTATTGGGTCCATCGGATGTTCCACCGGTTGCCCTGGCTGTGGCGGTTTCATGCCGTGCATCACTCGGCCAAGCGAATGGATTGGATGGCCGGCGCGGATGCACGTCTTCGAAATCATGGCGCTCCGCGGGTTGACCGTCGTGCCGATGATTTTTCTTGGCTTCGCCGAGTCGGCGGTCCAGGCGTACATTCTGACGGTCTACATTTACTCGACGCTGGTTCATGCGAATCTGTCGTGGCGGCTCCCGCTGATCGATCGGATTCTGGTCACGCCGCGATTTCATCACTGGCATCATGGCATCGAACGCGAAGCGATCGACGTGAACTTCGCCGTGCACTTTCCGATCTTCGACCGCCTGTTCGGCACGTATTATCTGCCCGAGGATAAATGGCCATCGGGCTACGGCATCGGCGGTCATCCCGTACCGCACGGCTATTGGGCGCAGTTTCTTTATCCGTTCCAACGCGAGAAGCCCGAGGAACCGCAAACCGCGGACGAAGGTCACGTGGGATAAGGGTTCAGCGAGCGGCAGTCGTTAGTCGCTCGACGCCGAACGCCATAATCGAAGCACGCCCAACTGGGCAAGCAGCCAAAGGCACACGGTCGCCGCGAAACGCGCGGGTGAGAAGACGACCTCATATCCGCTGACGAATTGAAGCGCGGCGGGATCGGGATCTTCACCGTTCCACAGCATGTACCCGAGGATGCCGAAGAGATACTGATGATGAAACGCGGCGAGCGGCCCGAAAAACAGCCACGTCGAAACAAGGCAAGCGACCAGGGCAAGCCCGCGTAGAATGTTTTTAGGAATCGCCATGTGCGAGAGATTCGTTGAGGCGAGACTTCGTGCGAGTATTTAAAGCCGTGCGTTCGCCACGTTACTTCAGATACTCGAACAGCCCGTCGTTCTCGGCCCCTTCCAACGACAATCGCGCGCGTCGGATGCGATACGCGGCGAAGGCGTTTTCGTAGCGTGCGGCGCGCGATGCGATATAGCCACCGCCGCCGATCCCCGCCGCGATGAATATCACGCCGAGTCCGACGGAGGACCACGCGATTCCGTGTTCATACGTCTGTGCGATCGTCACCACGATCCAGACGATCCCCACGACGACGCCCGCGCCGCCGGTGAGCCACGCCGACTCCTTACTGGGAACCGTTTCGTGGCCGTTGTCGCTCCGGAACACGAGCGTTTTTCGCTCGAGTTCCCACGCCTGATCCAAGGCGACCGTCAACGTCCGCAGGCGCACGTCGCGCAACTGGCTTTGCACGGATTCGAGCGTCGGTTCGTCGCCTTGCGATAACAGTTGCGCTTTGGCCAGCGCGAACTCCTGTTCGTCCAGCGCCCCGTCGCGACGCAGCGCGTCCAGTTTCGCCAACTCGTCGGCCAAGCTCATGACATTGCCCTCGCGTCGTCGTCCGCGCATCGGTTCCTGCCGAGCCGATTCCTTTCGTGGAGACTTTCCGCATTCTAAGTCTCCGCTCGGCGCGCGGCCATCACGCGCTCGGTGTTTCCGGACTTGGCAAGCCTTGGCTGCGTAAAAACGTCAGTTGGTCGAAATAGCCGCGTTGGAACACGATCTGTTCGTGCCGAACATGGAAGAAACCGCAGCCGCGCAAACCCTTGGGGTCGCGCCATTCGAGAATCGCCCACTCGCCGTCCTCGAACAAGTTTTCCGGGATGCAAACCATCTCGGCCCGAGCGAACTCGCGAACGAACATCGCGCGAATCGCGGCGCGGCCTTGCAGAGGTTCCATGACGACCTGATGGTTGACCGCGTTCGCCGCATAGAGCGCGGCCAAGCCGTCGATGTCGGCCGCGTTAAAACGTTCGATCCACTTTTGAACGAGTTGTTTGGGCGACATCGGGAATATCCTGCTCCTTGAGACGACGGCGTCGAACGCAAACCCCGGTCTAAGACGCGCCCGGAGGCCACGGGTTCGCCGGATCGCCGGCCCGGCGGTGGGCGGGACGGCGTTCACCGCCGGGCGTCGTCTTGCGCGCGTTGATTGGCGATCACGCGCGGATCGACGAAGACCGAAACGTGGCCGCACGTGGCGCAGGTGCGCAACCGGGCCGGTGAGAGGACGTGGATCGGTCGCAAGCCGAGCGCGTTACGCGCCGGGTTGTCCGGCGTGTAGCTCAGCAATTCGCCCCGCTGTTCGCCCAGGTCCAACAACGTGGCGGCCCCGCACACGACGCAACGGAGCGGCGATTCGGGTTCGAGAGACTCCGACATGGCACGACTCGCGAAAAGAATTTCGATTGTTACCGGTCGACGTGAAAGCACCTCGACCATTGTGGGCCTGATCGGCGATGGGGGCTAGATCGGGCTCATCGGTTTGGTCGCATGTGCGTCAGTCTGCGGCCCGTATGACGATCCAAGATTTCGATGTACCGCCCCGCCGATTCCTGGCCGTGAATCTCGACGCGATCCTCGACCACGTCGATGTTGATGTCGTTCAAGTATTTGGAATGCGCGATCATTCCGAGAGCTTGAAGCGGCCTTCTCCACATGGTTCGCTCGGTGGCGATATCAACGGCCGTGACGCAACCTCCGAACGAGCAACAACGGTATTCGGCGACGTACAGGACTCCGCCTTTCCGAGCAAAGACGATGGAATCGGTCGAGAAATGCGTCGTGAATAATAAGCCTCCGCTACGGCCGGCGAATATCGAATACCCGCGATCCGCCTTGTGGATCGGCTGGGGTTCGATGATCAATCCTTCGCCTTCGCGACGCATGCAATCGAACACGTCGCTACGCGCCGCGGACCAATTCCACGGAAGTTGAGGCGGAGGTTGATTGGCCACGTTCTCGCCGCAACCGATCGTCGCACTCAGCGCGATCGCGGAAATCATCCACATCGTCGGCGCACGATTCGTTATCACGGTTTCATTCCGCCCCAGACTTCCGGCGCGTCGAAGGTTTTCGTCTTCTCGTCGTAGCGCAGATTCACGCCGCCCGATTTGTCGTCGGGGCGGGTCGGATCGGCGACGCGTTCGATCAGCAGCCAACGCTCGCCGTTCGGTTTCCGCGAAACGCCGTACATCGTGAAACCGGTTTTCAACAACGCTTGCGTCTCGGCTTGATCGACGCGCGGTTCCAACGAGCGAAAGCCCGCGCGGGCCAATTCCAAGTCTTCGGCCTTCACGCGGGTCGATCCCCGACCGGCCAAGTCCGTGCTCCACATCGCGGTGCGCAATCGTACGACCGGCAGCGGATGCCCCAACGCCGCTTCGCGCAGCGCGGACAATTCGCCGGCCGACCACGGCCGCGCCAACGGCCGCTCGACGTGCTTCCAAAACTCGTCGTCGGCCAACAACTGCGCCACGTCGACCGCCGGGCGTTCGTCCGATTTCGTCGCGGCGGTCTCTTTCGCTTTGGGTTGATCTCGCACGACCGGCGGCGCGGCGAACGACACGACCGCCAACGCGAGCGACAGGCAGCAAAGACACGCTTGTGGAATTCGACGACGGACGGACATGCGTTCCTCCCTCATGTGTTCGAAGATCGACTTAAGATTATTCCCACGGTGCACACGATGAGTCGTTCGAAGCCGGTGAGAAGTTCATTCTTGGGTCGCGGAACGCCGCGGCGTGCGGAAAATGCCGAAGTTTCGGCCGCGAAATGCTCGCAATTCCCCGCGTTCCGGCGGGAATCGTGTCCGGCGAAGCGGTTCGCATCTATACTTAAATCCGTCGGGTTCGCGGGGGTTCGCGTCTGGGTCGTCCCAACGGGCGGCATGCGGTGGAATATGGATCGAAAAATCATCCTCTTCGAACTCAACGAGGTCCCCTGGCGGATCATCGATCAGTATTGCCAATGGGCGCCGCAATCGCCGTTGGCGCGGCGACTGAAGGAATGCCGGCAGTTCGAGACCTATACCGAAGACACGGGCCATCTCTCGCCCTGGATCACTTGGCCGTCGCTGCATCGCGGCGTGCCCGACGAGCAGCACTTCATCGGCAACTTCGGTCAAGACCTCACGCAGGTCGACAAGGACTTTCCGCCCGTCTGGCGGTTGCTGGCGCAGGCCGGCGTCACGACCGGCGTCTGCGGCAGCTTGCATAGCTACCCGATGCCGCAGGATTTGAACGGCTACGCGTTTTACTTGCCCGACACGTTCGCGGCCGGCTCGGAATGCTTTCCGAACAAGCTGTCGATCTATCAGGACTTCAACCTGCGGATGGTGCGCGACTCGGCGCGCAACATCTCGCTGAAGGTTCCCTGGGCGTCGACGTTGAATTTCCTCCGCAACGCGGGCGAGTTGGGATTGCGCTTCCGCACGTTCTTGGACGTGGGCAAGCAGTTGGTCAGCGAACGGATGAAGTCCTGGCGCAAGGTCCGCCGCCGCACGTATCAAACGGTGCTGGCGTTCGACGTGTTCATGAAGCAACTCGAAACGACCAAGCCGGGCTTCACCACGTTCTTTACCAATCACGTGGCGTCGTCGATGCACCGCTATTGGGCGGCCGCGTTTCCCAGCGATTACGAAGCGTTCGGCTACGACAACGAATGGGTCAAAACGTTCGGCGACGAGATCCGCTTCACGATGGGGAAGTTCGACGAGTTCTTCGGTCGGTTGTTGGCCTTCGCCGATCGCAATCCGGAATACACCGTTTGGATCGCCACCAGCATGGGCCAAGCCGCCACACAGGCGCAGCCCTTGGAAACGCAACTCTATGTGACGGACGTGCCGCGCTTCATGGGTCGCCTGGGCTTGACCGAAGCGGATTGGAGTCCGCGGCCGGCGATGCTGCCGCAATGCAACGTCTTCGTCGTCCCTGAAAAGATCGACGCGTTTCGCGAGCGCTTGGACAAGCTGGTGATCGACGGTCGCCCGTTCCGCTATCGTCAGCGCGAAGCCGGCTTCTTCAGCCTGGACTTCGGCCACAACAACTTGCATCACAAACCGCAGACGGTCGAGTTGGACGGACAAACGCTCGGCTTCGCGGAGTTAGGCTTAAAGACGGTCGAGATCGAAGACAAATCGAGTTCGAGCGCGTATCACATTCCGAACGGCTCGTTGTTGATCTACGACCCGAAAAATCGCACGCCGCTGAAAACGCGGACGCAGGTCTCGACGTTGGAAATCACGCCGACGATCCTACGCAACTTCTCAGTCCCCGCCCCGGGTTATATGAAAACCCCTGCGCCGCTGCTGACGTCGGCATAATTAAAAGAGAGCGAGTTTCGGAACGCAGCAAAGCCGCGAGCGACACTCGCGGACCGAGCGCAGCGAGCCGAGCTACGCTGACCCTCTTAGTCAGCCCGACGTACCGAGTTGCCGGCGTCGCGTGATCTTCGGCGAATACGCACCCGTTTCGCCGCCTCGCCGGTTCGACGACCGGGTGCTAAACTGAGGGGCATGGACCTGTTGCACGTGGCCATCGCGTTGTTGCCGCTGGCGCTCTACCTCATTTGGCAGGGCGTTCGAGGGCTGTCGCGCCGACCACGGTTGATTCCCGGAACGTGGAACACGCTGGGCATGTCTTGGGCGTTGCTCGGGCTGCTGATGGTCGGGCCGTTGCCGTTGGTGCTGCCCGATCATGCGATCCAACGCTTTCAAATGTGGATCTGGGTGCTGCTGCTGACGCTGTACGCGTTGGTCGCGATCCTGATCGTGTTGCTTTCGCGGCCGCACGCGTATCTGCAGAACATCTCGCGCGAAACGCTCCGTCCGTTGATCGCCGAAATCACGCGGCGAATGGATCCGCAATGCACCTGGGCGGGCGACAGCGCGGCGTTACCGCAAGCCGGCCTCGAGTTCCGCATGGAGACGCAGCCGTTCTTTAAGGTCGTCCATCTGCAAACCCTGGGACCGCAAGTCAGCTTGGCCGCCTGGGAGTATTTGATGACCGAGCTGCGCACGTCGCTGAAGAACGTGAAGACCGGCCCGCGCCCTGGAGCTTCGGCGAGTTGGCGGTCGGTTTGCCGCTGTTCGCCTGGGTCGCCTACGCGACGCAAGAACTCTGGTACGCGCCGATCCTGCAACAGCCCGCCGTCTTCCAACACGGCATCACGCGGGTCTTCCGCGAATTGTTGGCGATGTAAGTGGAATCGCTACGTTGAAAGAAACATCGAAGCGGGCATCATCTTGAGTCGGCGTCGAGCACCACAATCGTCTTGGTCCGCACGACCGTCGTCGTGGGAAGCCCCCGGCGACACGCCGTCGTCCTCACACGTAAGGAATCGGATACTGGTTTCGAGCGGCGTAGCGTTGTTCACCTGATTGTTGTTCTTAGACGAAAGCTACGGAATCTCGTCGCAACGGCCTTGACTTTCCTGCTGGGGCTGGTAGACTTACATTGTAAGTGAACAAATTATCACTTATTGTGATATTGAGGATCGTTTTCTCGAATACGCCGTCACGGCGCAAAAACGAGACAGCGGACCAAATGCCAGCGGTCGACCGCAACTTCGCGCGTATCGTGCACGGCGGTCGAACGCCGACTCCCGAGCGGGGGACGTCAGTCCCCTGAGTTACCGCCTTCAGGCGTCTGTTCGCGTTAGCTCAGGGGACTGACGTCCCCCGCTCGGAAACAAAAAAACTCGCGTACGATCGCGATCGTAACGCTCGTTTCGCTCGTTGAGTGAAACAGGATGACGCTGTGAGGATGGAGAGTCTGGCTGGAGAGCAGAACCGGAGGACTCACGTCCTCCGCTCGCCGGTTTTGCAAAAACACAAAAACCGTGTGATCGTAACGATCGTTTCGCTCGTAACGCTCGCGCAGTGAAGATGGAGAAGATCGCTCGCGTCGAAAGCATCGACACCGAGCGAGGGACGTCAGCCCCCTGAGTTACCGCCGAACGGCGTCAGCATGCGACAACTCAGGGGACTTACGTCCCCCGCTCGGGAAAACAAGAAAAACGCGCGTGCGGCGTGATCGTAACGCTCGTTTCGTCATACTGGGATGTTTGGCAGGGCGGCGCATGACGTGGTTCGCTAGCTCCGCTCGTCCGCGAGTACCACTCACGGCTTTCCTAACATCCTGAAAACTGAATCCTGAATCCTGAACACTGAAAACTGTTTCGCAACGCTCGTTTCGCTCGCAACGCTCGCGCGTTGGAGATGGGTAAGACGGCGGAGTTGGGGCGTCGTGCGGATCAGCGGCGCGGCTTCGGCAGCGGACGGCCGTCGTGCCAATCGAGGCCGCACCAAAAACAGGCCGGCACGTCATGGTTGGTCAGCACGCGGACGCAGCGTGGACAACGCGGAACCTGAATCTCCGCGGCGTGGGCGGTCAGAATGCGTAACGCAGCACGGCGACGAAGCGCGTCGTCGGCCGCGACCGTCGAGACGTACGTCGATGGAGTTGATGCGGTCGTCTTCGTGGACTGCAGATGAGCATCGACAGGCGTCGCGGGTGTTTCGACCGGTGCGGGAAGATTCGCTTCCGGTACGACGGGTTTCGCGCCGGACCATGCCCAATCCGCGAAGGATTGCTTGCGCGGCGAAGACGATGCGTTGGCCGTTTCAAAGTCACGGCGTTGGTCGATCGCCGCGCCGACCAACCGTTCGTGCGGCGTCAGATAATTGGTCAAATGCCGCCAGACATAGCGGGTCAGTTCGGATTCTTCGTCATAAGGCATGGCGTCACATGGCGGTTGGCACTCTCCCGTAAGCGGGATTGTGCCAACTCATGCGGTTTTGGGCCATGCCGATATTGGTACGAAAAATAGGCCACTGATGAAACGGATTCACGGAGCGCTCCGTTAGTTCGGTTGCGGCGGCGCGGGAGCCGGACCCGGTTTGGGAGTCGGTGGAACCGGCGTCGGCGGCACGGGCGTCGGGGGGACCGGATTGGGATTCGGCGTCGGCGGAGTCGGGCCGGGTGCGGGCGACGTCTCGGGCAGGACCGGGACGGCGAAGATGTCTTTGGTCACCATAGGTTTATCCAGCGTGACGAAGAAAATTGTGTCGCTGGCGCCGATCACTTTCTCGCCGTCGACGATGCGGACCTGGACGGCGTACGCTTCGTTCAGATCCGCCCGGACGTTTTGATTGTCGTATTGAAACGAGTAGGACGCGGTCTTACCGGTCGGCGGTCCGAGTTTTTGATCGCCTAGCTTGATGGCCGAATTCGGACCTTTGCTAAGGTCCGAGAGGCGAATCAACACGGTCGAGGTCGGCGTCCAGGCGAAGTCGCCGCGGAACTCGATCTTCCCGCTGATCGTGCCCGACGTGGTTTGCGCGTGAGCCGCGCCTGCGACGCCGATCGCGGTCCAGGCAAGCGCGAAACAGAGAAACGATCTGAGAGACATGAGACTGCTCCAAAAGAACGTCGAATGGTCGGCATCGGATGGAGGCCGAGTCGAGTTTGCATGAAAAGACGATCCGAAACGATGCGAATCGCGTGCCGACGGTTTGAGTCCGCTCGGCCACGCCTTAGAATCGCCGGTTGTCGATCGTTTTGACGCGAGTTCAATCAGTTCTCAACGGCGAGTGGCCGCAAAAAACTCACAGACACGCCAAACCCAATCGACAGTCTTGCCGTTGACATCACTGTGTGATCGAAGCCGGTAATCCCACTAATTTTTTTGGTTTTTGAGCCTCTTTGAGGCCACTCGCATTTTCCGAGTTCTCCGATGTACGAAATTACGCCGCAACAGCCGTTCCTGGTCGCCGTCGATTCCGATGGGTGCGTCTTCGATTCGATGGAGTTGAAGCACAAGGAGTGTTTCATCCCGGCGATCATCCGCCACTACGGGCTACAAGCGATCAGCAAATATGCGCGAGACGGCCGAGTTCATCAATCTCTATTCGCGGCAGCGAGGCGTGAACCGCTTCCCAGGCGTGGTCGAACTGCTGCGGATGTTACGGCTGCGCCCCGAAGTTCAAGCGCGGGGCGTGCGAATCGACGTACCCGCCGCGCTCGCCGCATGGTGCGCCGCGGAAACGCGATTGGGCAACCCCGCGCTGCAAGCCAAGGTCGACGCCGGGAGCGACCACGGGTTGCGACGCGCGCTCGATTGGTCGTTGGACGTTAATCGCGCGATCGACGACATGGTGCATGATCTGCCGCCGTTCCCGTTGGTGCGCGAATGCTTGGCGTCGCTGGCCGGTCGGGCCGACGCGGTGGTCTGCTCGGCCACGCCGAACGCCGCGCTCGAAAAAGAATGGGCCGAACACGACCTGACCCGCTACGTGACCAAAATCTGCGGCCAAGAGATCGGGAGCAAGAAAGAGATTTTGCAGAACGCCAAAAAATATCCGCCCCGCCACACATTGATGATCGGCGACGCCCCGGGCGACTATCAGGCCGCGCTGGCCAACGACTGTCTGTTCTTCCCGATCAATCCAGGTCGAGAAGATGCCAGTTGGAAGCGATTGCACGACGAAGGGTTGAGCAAGTTCTTCGACGAGTCGTTCGACAGCGCGTACCAAGCGACGCTGCTGGAAGAGTTCATGTCGCTGCTGCCCGAGAGACCGGCGTGGAGCGAGGTGGAACCGAGTTGAAGAAGAACGGGCGAGCAGCTCATGTCGCTCTCCGTGATGTGAAGGAACTCGCAACGACGATGGCTCATCGCTCGTGGTGGTTTGATCATAATCGAAGTGAAATCGACCGGGCTACCAAGCTTTTCCCGTTCACTCGTCTCGTCCGCTAGAGACTTTCCTTAGTGACTTCTTTAGAATCGAGACGCACACTCATCCTCAGTACGCGGTCGCATTATGAATATCTTGGTCGGCGTCGATGGTTCGAATAACAGCTTGGAAGCGGTCGGGTTTTTGACCGCGTTCGCCGATCCGGCGCACGATCGGATCGGGCTGGCGCACAGTTTGAATCCGCTCGAGTTGGGCGGCGCCGACGCCGGCGAGGCGTTGATCGATCGGGCGCGGAACGCGTTGGCCAAGGTAATCTTCGACGACGCGCTCGAGCATCTCCCCCCGGCGTTCCGCGCGACGGCCGCCGTGTTTCCGGGCGCCGATCGCCCGGCCGAGTTGATTCGGCAAACGGCCGACGAATGGCCCGCCGATCTGGTGGTGGTCGGCGCGCGCGGGTTGGGAATGATCGGATCGATGTTGTTGGGGAGCGTCTCGAACGGAATCGTCCGCTCGGTCAACAAACCGATTCTGGTCGTCCGCAAAAAACCGCCGACGCACCCAGGCTTACGCATCCTCGTGGCGTTCGATTCGAAGAACGCCGGACGCTTTACCGACATTTTGGAACATCGCACGTTGCCGGCCGGATCGCAGGGCTATGCGCTCGGCGTGGTCGAATCGTATTACGCCCACGGTCTGCCCGAGCGATTCATCAAACGCGCAGCGCGACGCCGATACCGAAGCGATGTCGCAAGTGTGGGTCCGAGAATACGAAGCGGAGAAGGCGACCAAGAAGACCGAGATCGAGCGCTTCGTCGCGCGTTTGCCCGAGGCGTTTCGACGCGAGCCGGTGATCCAAGAAGGAAACCCGGCCGAACAGATTCTGTTGGCGATCCGTCAGCTGGACATCGATCTCGTCGTGATCGGTAAGCAGATCAAAGGCCGCCTCGACCGGCTGCTGCTGGGCAGCACGTCCGAGAAGGTGCTGCACAACGCGCCGTGCTCGGTGCTGGTCGTGCCGGAGTAACGGGGGGCTGGTACGAGGGGCTAGAGGCTGGGGAAATGCGGATAAAATCGCACTTTCCCTGGCCCGATGACCCCAGATCCTAGTCCCGCGTTTTACACGCCGTTCGGGTTCATTTGGGTGAACATTTCGCGGACCATCTTGATGGCGGCCGGGCCGACCAGCACGACGAAGATGCCCGGGAAGATGAAGATGACCAGCGGGAAGATCAGTTTGACGGCGGTTTTGGCGGCCTTTTCTTCGGCCATTTGCCGGCGACGCGTCCGCATCGAATCGCTTTGCACGCGGAGGGCTTGGGCCACGCTGCTGCCGAATTTGTCGGCTTGAATCAAAATGGCCGACAACGCGCGCAGATCGTCCACGCCGGTCCGCATGCCCAACTCGTGCAAGACGTCCGCGCGGGCGCGACCCATCTGCAACTGCATGTTGCAGAGTTGCAGTTCCTCGCAGATGACCGGCGCGACGGTTTTTAGTTCGTCGCTGACTTTGCGCATCCCTTGATCGAGACCCAATCCCGCTTCGACGCACACGACCAGCAAGTCGAGCGCGTCGGGCAGCGACATGAAGATCTGATCTTGGCGGCTGCGACGGATGAACCACACGACGATGTCGGGAACGTAAAACAACAGCCCGGCGAACAACACGGTATAGGTCAGCGTCGTTTGCGACGCCCCTTTGAGCAGCAACATCGGTCCGCCGGCCAGGAACAGCCCGGCGATCATGCCGGCGAACTTCAGGCCGAGGAACGTCGACATGGCGTGTTCCTGACGGAAGCCCGCCATGCCGAGACGGAGCTTGAGGTTGTTGGTTTCGAGTTCCGTTTTGGGTTGCAACGGCGCGGACAACGAATTGGCGCGTTCGATGACCATCGACAGCGCGTCCTTCTTGCCGTTCCGCTTGCGGCGGATTTGCGGATCGCGGATTTCGTCCAAACGGTCGGTCGCGCGACTCGGCTTGCCGAGCGCTTTTTCCAACACCAAAAACGCGACGACGGCGAACCCCCCGAACAGGGCGAACGGCAGCAACGCGTCGAAATTGATCAAGTCGGCGAACAGCGTCACGGTTACACCCGGATGTTGACGATTTTGCGAATGACCACGGCGCCCA
The DNA here is from genome assembly GCA_049840575.1 of Pirellulales bacterium. Classification (GTDB taxonomy): domain Bacteria; phylum Planctomycetota; class Planctomycetia; order Pirellulales; family JALHPA01; genus JANRLT01. The sequence continues at coordinate 56,085 of JASGKV010000023.1, read as the reverse complement.
ACAACTGCATGACCACGCCGCCGATGAGCATTTGCTTGCCCATCGGGTCGGTGAACAGCACCATCAGATAATCGGGGTTCAGGTTATAGACGGCGGCGAACAGCGCCGGCGGCAAGGCCAGCAACACGATCCCCGAGAGACGGCCTTCGCCCGTGAGGGCTTGGACTTGGCCCCAGATTTTGAAGCGTTCGCGAATCAGGTCGCCGATCTTGTCGAGAATTTCGGCCAAGTCGCCGCCCGTCGAACGTTGCAAGATGATCGCCGTGGCGAAGAACTTGAGATCCAGGTTCGGGATGCGATCGACCATGCTGTTGAGGGCGTCTTCCATCGGAATGCCCAGGTTCTGTTCTTCGAAGACTTTGGTGAATTCGCCGGCGATCGGCTCGTTCATCTCGTCGGCCACCAAGTGGAACCCGGCGCCGATGCTATGACCCGAACGCAACGCGCGGGCGATCAGTTCCAACGCGTCTGGCAATTGCTTGCCGAACGCTTTGAAGCGGCGAGCGCGTTTGAACTTCAACCAGAACAACGGCAACACGCCGCAGGCCGCGCTGATCAGCAAGCAGACGCCCGGATGCAGCTTGAGAAACGTCCCGACCAAGAATCCGGCCAGCAAAAACCCGCCGGTGAGCCCGACGAACTTCGGCGGGGTGAGGTCGGCGTCGGCTTGCGAAATCAGCAGTTTGAGGTTCAGCGATTTAGCGATGCGATCGGTGAGAGTCGCTTTGCCTTGGCTGAGCGAGTCGGCCAAGATGCTGGTCGCCGTGGCGACGTCTTTCGGGCCGCCTTTGCCGGTCAATTGCGCCAGACGCGTATCCATCGCTTCTTCGGTCCGGCCGCGCACGAGCAACGCCATGCCGCAAATCAAAGCGGCGACGCCGATGAAGGCCGCGAGCGGAATCAGAATCGACATCATGGTCGCACCGAAGGAAAAAACGTATCGATCGTGTCGTCGTCATGCGCGTCCGGAACGGTCAGTCGTCGCGCATCATCACGCGTTGACGGAACGCGCTGGCCGGCAAGCGAATGCCGTGTTGTTCGAGGCGATCCATGAACGTGGGGCGGACGCCGGTCGCTTCGAAGCGGCCGATCGCCTTGCCTTGTTCGTCGACGCCTTCCTGCGCGTAGTGATAAATGTCCTGCATCACGACGGTGTCTTGCTCCATCCCGACGATTTCGGTGATGTGCGTGATCCGGCGTTTACCGCCTTGAATGCGGTTGGCTTGGATGATCAAGTCGACCGCGCTGGCGATTTGGGTACGCATCGCCTTCAACGGCAATTCGAACCCGGCCATCGTGATCATCGTTTCGATACGGGCCACGGCGTCGCGCGGCGTGTTGGCGTGCATCGTGGTCATCGAGCCTTCGTGGCCCGTGTTCATCGCCTGCAACATGTCTAACGTTTCCGGTCCGCGACACTCGCCGATGATGATCCGCTCGGGCCGCATACGCAGGGCGTTGCGGACCAAATCGGTGGCCGTGATGCCGCCCTTGCCTTCGATATTCGGCGGACGGGTTTCCAGACGGACGACGTGGTCTTGTTGCAACTGCAATTCGGCCGCGTCCTCGATCGTGATCACGCGTTCGTGACTGCCGATGAAGCTGGAGAGCGTGTTTAGCAATGTCGTTTTGCCCGAGCCGGTGCCGCCGGAGATGATGACGTTCAAGCGGGCTTTGATGGCCCCCTCGAGCAGCATGACCATTTCAGGCGTGAAGGCTTTGTAGTTGAGCAGGTCTTCCAGCTTCAGCGGGTTGCTGCCGAAGCGGCGAATCGAGACGCTGGCGCCGTCCAGCGCCAGCGGCGGGATGATGGCGTTCACGCGCGAGCCGTCGGGCAAGCGGGCGTCGACCATCGGGCAGACTTCGTCCACGCGTCGACCGACGCGCGAGACGATGCGATCGATGATCTGCATCAAGTGGTTGTTGTCGCGGAACTGGACCGGCGACTTCTCCATCTTGCCGCGGCGTTCCACGTAGATGTTTTTGGGACCGTTGATCATGATGTCGCTGATCGACGCGTCCTTGAGGATCAACTCCAACGGACCGAGGCCGAACGTTTCGTCCAGCACTTCGTCGACTAACCGATCGCGTTCGCTGCGATTCAGCATCGTGTCTTCGGTGTCGCACAGGTGTTCGACCACCATGCGGATTTCGCGGCGCAGCACGTCCCCTTCGAGATCGCCGATTCTGCTCAGATCCAGCTTCTCGACCAACTTGCCGTGGATGCGGCGTTTGAGTTGCTCGAATTCCGAGGCTTGATTTTTCGAATTGTCGCGGACGGCGACGGGGGCCGGTTTGGCGGGGGGCATCGCGTGAACCTTTGGCGTGAACGCAGTAACCGAACCGAATTTCGCGCCGAGTTCCTCTCGACGGAGAATCCGTAATCAACACTAGGTCGCAAAACGGAACGTGTGGCGAAAAGTCCACAATTTCGCGAACGGACGAGATCGCCGAGAGAAATCGACGCGGCCGAATGAGAACGGCGCGAAACACGCGCCAGAGAAACGGTCGACTCGGACGAGCCGCCCGGGATTATTTCTTCTTGTTGAGGAAGCCGAAGAGTTTCCCGATCGAGCCGCCGGATTTCGCGGCGACCTCTTCCTCTTTGCTTTCGCCGCACAGACGTTCGGACAATTGCAAAATGCTTTGCGTCAACGCGGCCTTCGGAGCTTGTTCGATCAACGGCACGCCGTTGTTGCGTACTTCGACCATCGTGCGATAGTCGTTCGGCACTTGCCAGAAGATTTCACGGCCCATCGTTTCTTGGGCCTTCTTCTGACTGATTTGACCGTTATCCAAACCGGCCCGGTTGACCACGATCTTGATCTTGTCTTTGATCTTCGGCTGTTCGTTGAACGACATCATCAACCGGACGACGTTCCGCAAACAGGGCAAATCCATCTGCGTGACCAACATCACGTGGTTGGCGGTTTCCATCGCCAGCATGTCGATTTCGGTATAGCCCTTGCTCAGATCCAAAATCATGTGGCTGAACGTCGCCTTGAGCAGGCCGAACACACGTTGCATATCGTCGAAGCCGATATGACGCGAATCCTCCAACTGCACCGGACGCGGCAACAGGTATAAGCCCGAGCTGTGTTTGGTGAGCGAGCGTTTCAGCAACGAGAAGTCGAGCCGCGAGACGTTCTGCGCGACGTCGGCCAGCGTGTAGTCGGGAATCGTGTCGAGGAAGACGTCGGCGTCGCCCAGGCTGAGATCCAAGTCGACCAGCACGACGCTGTTCTGCGGATCGGCGGCCAGCGCACAACCCAGGTTCACGGCCAAGCTGGTGGTGCCGACGCCGCCGGTGGCGCCGGCGACGGCGATGACCGAGCAACTGGTCCGTTTTTGCTCGCCCTTGCTCCCGCCGCGACGTTCGCCGATGCGTTCGAGCGCGCCGACCAGATCTTCGATCTTCAACGGCTTGGTCAGATATTCCTTGGCCCCGGCCCGCATGCTGCGCAGGATCAACGCGCCGTCGGTCGAACCGCTGACGACCAAGATGCTGCAATCGGGCGAGTTGGCGGCGACTTGCTCGACCAACCGCAGGGATTTCTCGTGGTCCGCGTCGATCGCCACGATCCCGATGTCGGGGTGCGTCTGGGCGACGACGTCGGAGAAGAATTCGTAGCGCGAGCACTCGGCTTCGAGCCAGACCTTGTCCAGGCCCAATAACGTCGACTTCAAAGCGTCTCGCGAGGAGTCGCTTGGATCGACGATCGCGATGCGGAGGACGTTGGACATGACGAAGGGGGCTAACGAGCGCTGCGAACCGATTCACCGGCCATGAACACTAGCTTCGGATTCGGCGCGGGGTTTCCCGCCACATGGGGTCTTTTCTCGACATTTCGGTCGGCCGATCCCCGGACGACCGTTACGATCGGCGCCGCCGGAAGCAAACCGCCCTGCGCCCGACCGCCTTTGACAACATGTCGCCGACGCCGCGTCGAATCATCGGGTTTCGATGGGCTCCGACGACGCGAACACTGCCGCGAATCGCTAAGAATCCATACGTCCGCCGGCCGTCTGGGTCGACGGCCGGCGGCGTGGAGTGTCGATCGATTCTCTCCGGGCGTCCGTCCCGTTAGGGAGAAACGTCATAACCCAACGGACCGATAAATTGCGGCGAGGATGAAACGTTCGTGGGCCGCCCGGCCGTACGTACGATCGCCGGGTCTCCGGGGCGAGCGGTCGGTTGCGCGGTCCGGGCCGAAGCTTGCGCCACGTACGGCGAAGTCGGTCGCGCGGCCGAGGTCGTGGTCGGAGCCGGGATCGGCTCGGGCGTGCCGGGTAGATAGACGCGGGTTCGTTCGACTTCCGGCGCGGGCAGACCGCCCGTGGCGCACGGTCCGCAGCCGCCGGGGCCGCACGGCGGTCCGGCCGGGGTTTCCATGTGGCCGCGACCGTAAAAATCGCAGTCGTTCGGCAACACGGTGTGCATGCCGGGGCCGCAGGGCGGAACTTCCGACGCGTCGACCGCGTTAACGTATTGCGGCGTGACCAAGATCAGCAACTCGATTTCGTTCATCGTGTCGCTGTTTTTGCGGAAGGGAATGCCCAGGTACGGCAAGTCGCTGAGCCACGGCAGACCGACGTTGATCGATTCCACGCGGTTTTGCACCAACCCGGCGAGCGCCAGGGTTTGCCCCGGTTTCATTTCCACGGCCGTATCCACCGATCGCGTCCGCAAGCCCGGCACGGTGGTGCCGTTGATGGTCACGCTGCGGGTCGGATCGATTTCGCTGACTTGCGGTTTGACTTCCAGGCGGATGTTGCCGTTCCCCAGCACGATCGGCACGAAATCGACTTGCGTGCCGTAGTTTTTGTATTGGATCGAAACCGTCCCCAAGCTTTGCGGCACGAGAATCGGGAACTCGCCGCCGGCGAGGAAGTTCGCCGGACGACCGCTGACGGTGGTTAAGGTCGGTTCGGCCAAGACCTTCAGCAGTTCGTAACGACGCAACGCTTGGAGGAATCCGAAGAAGCTGTTGTTTCCGTCGACGAAGCCGAAGCGAATCGTGTCGCCCGCCGCGCTGACGCTGGTCGCCGTAGCGGTCGAGTTGGCGATTAGGCCGCTGACGCCCGAGACGACGAAGTCTTCGCCGTTGGAAAACGCCCAGTCCATGCCCAACGTACGGAGCTTGGTACGGGAGACTTCCATCACTTTGACGTGCAGTTGAATCTGCTGCACGCCGCCGACGGTCATGTTGTTGAGGACCTTTGGATAATACTGCTCGGCCAGGGCGACGATCCGGCTGATGTCTTCTTGATTGTCCACGTACCCGGCCAGCAGGACGCTGTTCGGTGTCGGACGGACCTTGATGTTCGCTTTGGGATAGGTCGCCTTCAGGGCGTATTCCAGTTCCCGGGCGTCGACGAAGACCACCACGTCGATCGTGTGGATGTTGCCGACTTCGTCCCAGAGGTTGACCTGCGTCACGCCCGGCTTCTTGGCGAAGATTTGGACTTCGTTGGGCGAGAGCGGCGTCAAATCCAGGATTTCTTTATTGTTGACCTGAACCTTGGGGATTTTTTGTTCGAGCTTCACGATGCGACTGGAATTGGCGGTCAATTCCATCCGTTCGCTGGGGCCGCGGATTTGATGCACGACCTGCGGCGCCGAGGGCAAGCCCACCGACGGGGGCAACGCGGCGGCCGTTTCGACGACGCCCGGATCCATGACCGGGGCTTGAGCCAAACCGGAGACCGGAATCGCGAACGCGAGTCCGCCGGCGACGATGGCGCACATGCGCCGACTGAATTGAGTGACCATCCTTGGTCTTCCTTGCGTTGACTGTGAGTCCGTCCGGAGTCGGACGGCCGGGTCGTTCACGCGCGATTCCGCCCTCCTTGGCGACCTCGCTTCCGCTCGTCGTCTCGTCAAACGTCCCTCGTCGGTGCGGGCCGGCGCGGACGCGTCGTCGTATCCTCGTCGTGTCTCGTTAGAACGTCAGGTTCTTCACGTTCGGCACCGGCAAGCCCAGTTGCGCCGGGTTCGGCGGCGGGACTTCGACCGGTTGCGCGGTCGTGTTCGACGACGTCGTCGGCCGCAGTTTGGCCGGATCGGTCGTCCACGTCGCACGCGGCTTTTTCTCGCGAGCCATGTCGACCACCCGCGTTTGCGGGCCTTCGATCACCATGGTTTGGAACGTTTCGTAAGGAATCGGAGCCGGTACGGCCGCGGTCGGGGCCGGCGTGACGGTCGTCACGGCGTGCGAATCCGCTTCTTGTTGTTTTTGGGCCGCTTCGTTCAGCGTGTCGAGCAGCGACCGCGCTTTGTCCATGAAACCCAGGGCTTCTTCTTCGGTCGCGGCGTTGTTCACGTTCGGCGCGCCCGAGGTCAGCACCTTGCCGTGGTTCAGGATCTCGTCCCCTTCATCCACCGTCTGATCGTTCGGGCTGCGGAGACTCAGCTTCAGCGTCCCTTGCATCTGGGCGAACGTTACGATCTTGGCCTGATCCGGTTTGACCAGCAATGTGACGAAGCGAGTATTCTTCTCGCCGGGGTTGTTCGGTTGGTCGGGGTTGCCGTTTCCGGTGTTGTCGTTGACGGAAAAGACGGCGATGTTTTGCAGGATCGTCTTCACGACCGGCACTTGATTCTGCCCGTTGCCGGGGACGTACAACAACACGTCGACGCGATCTTTGGGGTTCAACAGGTTGCCGGCGGCGCTGGTCGAGTCGGCTTGAATCGACACCACACGGTAGCCTTCGGGAATGGCTTGCGTGACGTCTTCGTTCACGGTTTGAAACTTACCCAACACGATCGCTTCGTCCTTCAGGATCACGCCCTTCAATTTGTGCGTGATCTTCAAGGCGTCTTCGATCGAGTGGTACGAGCCTTCCGGAGCGGTTCCGACCGGCCAGGGCTTGAGGCCCAGCATATCGGCCTTCAATTTTTCGTTGGGTTTGATTTCTTTGAGCGCGACGACGATGTCCTCCATCTCGACGGCCGGCGCGGCCGTGAGGCGATTGCGCTCGATCACCTGACTGATGCCGATGGCGGCGATCAGCCCGCAACCGAGGGCGAGCAGCAAGAGCACGAGGGACTTGGTACGCATGACACGCTCCGCCGTCTTTGAAAAAACCGAAAGGTCGGAAAACCCGCTCGACGCCCGCTTCGCCGACAAGGGGAGCTCGCCGTTCCGTAGAGAACGGTCTCTCCCGTTGACATTGGCGAAACGGACGACGGAACTTCACCGAAAATCCCGGCGCGTCGTCCGCGGCGAAATCGCTACGGTCGACGCTTCGCGTTCGGCAAGGTATCCGACGTTCGTCCGGTGGGACGCCGCGCACGGACGGCGAAGTCGTCGACGGCATCCCCCGTCGAATTCTTCGGCACGACCGGCAGACCTTCTCCACTTTGGACGACGCGGAATCTCGCGATTGCGTCCGAATTTCTTGCTCGCATCGTCTCGATCGCGGTGGTGCGGCCGGCTTTCGCTAGCGACGCCGACGATCGAGTTACGAATTCTTTTCGCCGTGACGGCGATGGCCTCAAGTTTTCGCGTCGTGCCCGACGGTCGGAGCCGGTTTACAGACCCTTGACCAACATGCCGGACCACGCGAAATACAAAATGCTGCCGATCGCGATCGGAATCCCGTAGGGGAGCAAGAACATCCGCGGCTTGCGCTCGGCGGCGATCTCGGCCAACGCGTCGGGATTGCCGATCGTCAGGATTTCGCCCGCGATCGAAAAGAATTGCTTTTGGTGTTTCTTCCAAGCGGCTCGGCTGAGGACCATGATCACGGCCATCACGCCGCCGATGATCGCCGACCAGCAGAAGGCGTCGAACGTCGCCCCGCAGCCGACCCAAGCGCCGACGCCGGCCAACAATTTGACGTCTCCGGCGCCCATTCCGCCGATCAGGTAGGCCGGCATCAACAACGCCAAGCCGACCAGCGTCCCCAGCAGACTGAAACCGAGACCGGTCCAGCCGCCGAGCCAGGTGCAATAGATCCAGCCGCAGAGGATCATCGGAAACGTGATCCAGTTCGGCACTTTCAGTTGCTTGCCGTCGATCCAAGCGGCGACGATCAGCGTGACGGTGACGAACCAAATGGGCCAATTCGCGACGACGGCCGTGACGAGCGATTCCGCATTCATGGCGACACTGTTCCTAAAAGCGCGAGGGATTCGAGAGGGGGGCGAACACGGCCGCGAACTCAAGCGATGTTTCACGTGAAACAATCCCTACGAATTCAGGCTCCGTACAACCCTAGGTCGCGATTTCCCGCCGTGTGCCGGTTTTCGCGAAAATCCTTAAGATCCACGAAGCGGAAAGCGGTCGGCGCAAGAAAAAGCGACATCCTCGTCCGGCGCGTTCCCAGGCACGCCGAACGAAGACGTCGCGAAAACGGCCGCACCGCTCGCTTAACTGGCGATCGATTGTGCGACCTTCTTAAAGCTGGCGTTGGCGTTGGTTCCGATCGAATTGATCGCCGTTAAACAGACGATCACGATCAGGGCCAGCATGACGGCGTATTCCACCGCGGTGGGACCGTCGTCGCTTTTCAGAAAACGTCGTAACGACGTGAAAAGACGTCTCATAGCACGTGCTCCGAACAAAACCGGTTCCGAAATCTAACGTATCCGACATCCCTCGAGCGTCTCCGCTCGATCCGCACCGATTTTCAAGGCACGCCTACTCGAAAATCGACCACGGCGAAAATCGGGATCGTATCGATCTTGTCGACCGATACGATCCCGACATAAGACGCTTTGCGATCGTCGCTTAGCTGGCGATCGATTGCGCGACCTTTTGGAAGGTGGCGTTGGCGTTGGTCCCGATGGAATTGATCGCCGTCAAGCAGACGATGACGATCAGGGCCAACATGACGGCGTATTCCACCGCGGTGGGGCCGTCTTCGCTCTTCAGGAACTTCTTGACTTTCGTAATCAGAGTCTTCATGGGTGTGTCCTCCGGGATTGGCGGAATTCGATGCGGCACGCCCGCAATCGACGTTTCCGCCGAAGCAACGAGTACTCGGGAATCGCACGCGACGTCGAAGCGATCTCTTCGCGGCCTGCGTTTGCCGCGAACGATTCCACACGACGCGGAACCTCGGTCATCACTCACTCCGATGCGGAAATCTTGCGATCTCCGACCGAGATTCCGACGCGGGAGGACTTCCACCCGGCGGCGGACCTCGGGACGTCGCGGGCGAATCGCTTCGCACGCGGCGTCATCCTTTCGGCAGCCCTGCGGACGAATCGCTTCGTCGTTCGGGCGTTGCCGATCCGTGTCTTGCGAAACGGATCGACCTTTATCGAGGATGTGTCCCTGGTTCCAACAGGCCGTCCGACTGCGGTCGCGACGTTCCGGCATGAAGATGAGTGCGCCGGTTTCGCGTCCGCTTTCCCACGATCCAGAGACCGTGTGGCGAGTTCGCGTCCGGCGTGTTTTCCGTCCGGCGATCTCGTTAATGAACACTAGGTCGGTTTCGCACCGTGTCAAAATCGCGGGGTGAGAAAAACCTTAGCGATTTCGTGGAATCTTCCACGGTCGACCCGATTCTCGTTCGGGTCGCGCGAGTGATAACGATCGTGACGTGTCCGATGGAGGCGAGCGGCCGATCACAAGTCATGAGGAGCGTGTAAAACACGGCGGTCGACCGTGAGCATCGCAAAAGAATCAGCGGCAAGACGACGATTTCACGGTGATGCGGATAAGACTGATTCGACGATCTGATGCCCTGCGGAAGATGGACTTCCCCTCTTAGCTTGAAGAGCACTGCCCACGCAGTCCGCACCGCTCTCTCTATCAATGAGCGAAATGTACGAGCGTCGCCGCGCGAAAAACGGGATCGTGCCGGTCGTAACGACCGACACGACCCCTCTCGCGGAAGATGCGTGACGAAGTAAGAGACCGCTAACTGCCGCCGCCGGTGCCGATCGATTGCGCGACCTTTTGGAAGGTGGCGTTTGCGTTGGTCCCGATGGAATTGATCGCCGTCAAGCAGACGATGACGATCAGGGCCAACATGACGGCGTATTCCACCGCGGTGGGGCCGTCTTCGCTCTTCAAAAACGTTTTGACCTTCAAGAACAACGTCTTCATGGATGCTCGCTCCGGATGCGACCCCGCCGCGACGCGGGACGAGCGCACGACGGGGCCAGTGATGGAAATTCGGAGATCTCCGCGAAACGCGGCCCGTGACCGGGCTGCGTCGCCTGTTCTTACACGCGGATGATCTCGCTACGACGCGGAACCTCGGCATCTCTCACTGTGATGCGAAAATCGCGAGATTTTCGACCGAGATCTCGGCCGCGCGGAACGGATTCCACCCGGGGCGAGCACTCGGGACGCGGCGGCGGAATGATCCGCGACGCGCCATCCCTTCGGCGGTTCGAACGACGCGGGCGTGCCTTGTCGAACGAACATTGCTTCACCGCCGCGGACGCGACGGATCCACCTTTTCGAGGATGTTCCCTACGGCTCCTGACAGGCTGGGACGACGACGAAACGCAAGCGGAACGGCGTAAACGAGGAGGCACCGGGCCCACGCTTCGCGTCGCGATCCGGATCGATCGCGACGGGCGGCGTCGTGCGAACCAAGAAGGCCCGACGATCGACCGCCAACTGAACACTAGGTCGAAAACACACGGCGTCAAATCGCACGACAAGAAATTCAAAGAAAAACATCGCCTTGGATTCGCGCATTCTTCGAATGATCTCGCGATGAGCGCGGAACGCGACCTAGCGTTGTTAGGCGTTGCGATTTCGCATCACGCGCATCGTTCCCGCCACACACCCCTCCCTGCCCTACCCCACCGTAGTTCGAGCGTCGGTCATTATGTTCCCTTGGGCGGACATCCTCGCGCAGTTGCCCGTGCCGTGTTCGTACATTCGCGATGGCCTGCCGCACGCCGAACCGACGGCGGTGTTGGGACTTGCCTTGCGCACGACCGATGCGACGCGCTTCGCAGACAGAATCGCGACGTGCGAAAGTTGGATTGCCGGATTGCAACGCCCCGACGGCAGCGTGCCGCCGAACACGCAACTTGATGTGCCCGGCTGGGGAACGAGTTGGGCGTTGATCCTCAAAAGTCAAAACTCCGCATCGCCGAATTCCCACAAAAGCGTGAATGTCGCACGCGCCTTGGAATGGTTGCTGGCGACCAAAGGGATGCAAGGCGATCGCTCGAACGCGACGCTGCATGACGTGGAATTGGTCGGCTGGCCCTGGGTCACCGGCACGCACACGTGGTTGGAGCCGACGTGCCTGGCGGTCATGGCGTTGCAGGCCCAAGGTCTGGCCGACCACCCGCGCCGACGCGAAGGGTTGCAAGTGTTGCAGAATCGGCTGTTGCCGCGGGGCGGTGCGAACTACGGCAACACGATCGTCCTGGGACAGGAATTGTTGCCGCACCTCCAAGCGAGCGGCTTCGTGCTGCAAGCCCTGGCGGGCCAGGCTGACGCAAGTGGTCGTATCGCGAAGACTCGCGACTATTTGAAACGCGAACTCGGACCCGCGACCGGCGCCACGTCGTTGGCGTTCGGACTGCTGGGGTTGCTCGCATGGAACGATGTCCCGCCAGACGCCGGGAACTGGTTACAGTCGTCGGCGAAGCGTGTACTCCGGCGCGACAACTCGCCCTATCGCTTGGCCGCGCTCGCGTTGGCCGCCGCGAAATTGACGAAACGACTCGAATCCGTCGGTCCGAAAAGCAGTGAGATCGAAATGGGGGCCGTTCGATGAACACGCCGGAACACAAAACGCCGGAACAACCGTCCGTCGACTGTTACCCCTGTGGTACGCCGAAGCGTAAGCCGGCGAGCATCGTCGTGAACGAGACGGCCACATCGCCTGCGCCGCCGGTCGACGCGATTACGACCGCCGACAAATCGGCCGCCGTGTACCCGTGCGGCAGAGCATTTCGCGCGGCGTATCGATCGCCGAATCAAGAGACCGCGCCTACGCCCCCTGCGTCAGCCGAGGCGAACGACGGTGCGGCGACGTTCGATCGACGCACGTTGCTGCTGGCCGGCGGCGGCATCCTCGGTGCGGCGGCTGCTTATGGAGTGTGGCACGAATCCCGGCGCAACGCGCGGAAGTCTTCGTCGCCAAAAATCAACGCTACGACGGCGATCTGGTCCGTACGATGCGCGACGGGCTACTGGCCGTCGGCTTCGATCCGGCCGCCGTGCGCGGGAAACGCGTGCTTTTGAAACCAAACCTTGTTGAACCGTCGCGCCTTTCGCCGCAGATGACGACCAATCCCGCGATCGTCGTCGCGGCGGCCGAAGTGTTTTTGGGCTGGGGGGCGAGCGTCAAAGTCGGCGAAGGTCCCGGTCACGTCCGCGATACGGAAAACGCGCTCTACGAAGCTCGCATGATGGATGCGCTCGACGATGCGCGGTTGCAGTTCGTCGACTTGAACTATGAGGAGACGGCCTGGATCGAGAATCGCGGGAACACGTCGAAGCTGGCAGGCTTCCATTTTCCACGCAACGTCGTCGAAGCCGATTTGCTGGTGTCGCTCCCCAAGTTGAAGACGCATCACTGGGTCGGCTTCACCGCATCGATGAAGAATCTCTACGGCGTCATCCCAGGCATCCGCTACGGCTGGCCGAAAAACGTCCTGCATTACAACGGTATTCCCCAGACGATCCTGGACATCAACGCCAGCTTGCCCAAGACGATCGGCATCATCGACGCCATCGACTGCATGGAGGGCGACGGCCCGATCTTGGGGAGTCTGAAGCATATGGGCCTAGTGCTGATCGGCCTCAATCCGACCGCGCTCGATGCGACCGCCGCGCGGATCATGGGCCTGATCCCCGAGCGCGTCAGCTACTTGGAACTCGCCGCGCAACGGCTCGGATCGATCGCGTCGCGGCACATCGAACAGCGGGGCGAAGCGTGGCGGCCGTTGGTCAGCCCGTTTTCGATCCTCGACGAACCGCACTTGCGCAATCTCAAGTACAAGCCCGGCGAGTTGGTGACTTAACGGATGAATCGGCGGAGCAATCCCATGCAAACTCACGAGATTTCGACCCACAAGACCGCGTACCGGCGCACGGGAATCGGTTGGGCGGTCGTCGGCTGTTTGATCGCTTGGGCTTTGTTGTTGATTCCGGTCTATCGCGGCCTGAGTCCGACGGCCGATGATCTTGGGGCATACCACCTGCCATTACGGGCCGTCTATCAACAAGCCTTGCAAAACGGACAAACGTGGCAGTGGAATCCCGCTCTCTTGGGAGGCTACGACGTTCACGGCGAAGGTCAACTCGGCGGTGATCATCCCTGGCATCAACTGCTGTATCGCACGCTGCCGCTGCATTGGGCGTTCGGCTTGGAATGGTGGACACCGTATCCGCTGCTGTTCTTCGGCGCATGGTGGTGGTTTCGCGTCTTGCGATTTCGGCACGTCGAAGCGTTTCTCGGCGCCGCGACGTTGGCGTTGTCCGGATTTTTCGCGTTACGTCACGTGCATTTGAACGCGACGCAGGTCTTGGCGCATCTCCCCTGGTTGTTGGGCATCGAAGCCCTACAACGCCGCGCTTTGCGTGAGAACGGCTCATGGCGAGCGACCGTGCCCACGGGCTGTCTGATCGCCCTGTTGACCGGTTCGCAGTTGTTGTTGGGTTATCCTCAATACGTCGTCTATTCGCTGATGGTCGAAGCGATCGTCTGGGGTGTTGCGCGAAATGAAACTCGCAACCCAATCAATCCACGCTCTCCCTGGCGAACCGCGTGCCTCTCGTTTTTCATGTTTGCCGGTTGGAAGCTGTTGGGTTTCGCGCTCGCCGCGTCGCAGTTGTGGCCCACATGGCATTATTTGCAGGACTCGGTTCGCCAAACTTGGCACGGCGAAGCGATGGACGACGGGCTGTGGCACCCGTGGAATCTCTCGCAGTTCATCGCGCCGTATTTATTCGAGACGCGAGTCGTCGGTCAAAACACGCATGAGTTGTCCGTCTATTGCGGGATGATTCCGTTTTGCTTGGCCGCGCTCGGTGTCGTGCGTCCTCGCGCGACGCGTCGTATCGAACGCTTGCGGATTACGGCGATCGTGTTATTCGCGTGTGGGTTTTTGCTGGCGAGCGGTCTCTTCGGGGCGGCCGCGTTGCAAAGCGTTACGCCCGTGATGAACAAATTTCGCTTGCCCGCCCGGGCGACCACGCTGATGGAATGGGGCATCGCCCTAGCCGCCGTCCTCGGGGCGCAACGCGTTTTCGCACTCGCCCGCGCACGACGTCAGCCGACACGCCGCGAGACGCTCACGCTCGGCATTCTGGTCACATGTTCGTTCGCATTGCCGTTATTGACGCTGACATCGGACGCGTCGTGGATCGCGAGCGGCATACTTCCTTGGATAAGTCCTGCGCTCCTCCTGTTCGCCGTGGCGTTCGTCGTCTTGTCCATTCGTTCTCCACGACTGGGCATTCCGCTCGTGTGTGCGATGTTGGTCGCGGATGCCGCGGGCTATGCGGGCAGCTCGGCGTCGTGGCGACGTTGGGAACTCGTGCCCGAGCCCGATTGGCTGGGCGAGACGTGGCATCGTAGCTCGACGAAGCCGTTCGGCGGATGGGGCGAGCGAGCGTTAGCGCACGATCCGCTGGAGGATGGCCCAACGCACGGTAACGTGGATATTCTATGCGGTCGAAACGGCGAACCGCCGGCCGCGTTGATCGATGGTTACGTCGGCGTCGCGCCGCGGCGGACGTTGATTTATTCGGAAGCGCATCCCGAGGCGTTACAGGTCGCCGGCATTACGCGTTTGGACGACGGCGAGACGACCACGGCCGCACCGCTGGCGCGAGGCAATTTGTACGAAGACGCCGTTGTGATCGACGATTGGAACGCCGGTTTGGACGACATCGACGTGCAACGCGTCGTCGCGCTGCGAGATGCGCCGTTGATTGCGCGGACGACCCCGGTTTCACTACGACCGGACAGCGAGCGTCGTCGCGAACTGTGCGCGTTGATGGACGTCCCCGGTCGTTTGGCGTTCGACTTGCGGACGGATCGCGACGTGTGGCTGGCCACGACCGAGAGTTATGCGCGCGGTTGGACTGCCCGCGTCGATGGGCGCGTGGTTCCGGTCCTACGGGTGAACGGGGATTTTCTGGGTTGCGCGGTTCCGGCGAATGCGCGGCACGTCGATTTTCGTTTCGACGATCCCGCGCATCGACAAGGACGATTCGCCGCGTTGTGCGCCCTAGGGTTGACCGGCGGATTGTGGTTCGCGGTTCGACCGCGCCGTTCGCCCCCCGCCCGACATGCCCCCCGCCTCGCGTCGTCCGCCGTTCCGGAAGATTCGGAATCCGCCGCCGACGTATCGTCCCCTCCGTCTTGCGTTTCGACATGAAAGCTCGCCCCTCGGTCGCCGACACGTTTCTCAGCGTGGTGATGCCGGTCTATAACGAAGCGGCCGTATTGCACACGTTGACCGATCGCGTGCGCGACGCGTTGGCGGCGACCGGTTCGCGCGGCGAGATCGTATATGTGGACGACGGGTCGCGCGACGGCAGCCCCCGCATCCTGGATGAGTTGGCCGCCACGTACGCCGACGTGCGGGCCGTGCATTTGTCGCGCAATTTCGGTCATCAAGCCGCCGTGCAAGCCGGCCTGTGCATGCCCGGGGCGACGCGGTGATTTTGATGGACAGCGACCTGCAAGACGAACCGCGGGCCATCGCCGCGTTCGTCGACCGCTGGTGCGCCGGATACGACGTCGTATACGCGACGTGCGTCGAACGCAAAGAACGCTGGTGGAAGCGGATGCTGTTCGACGGTTTTCACCGCGTCATGACCAGCGTCTCCGCCACGCCGATCCCGTCCGACGCCGGCAACTTCGGGCTGATGGACGGTCGGATCGTGCGGCAATTGCTGTCGCTGGACGAACGCGATCGCTATCTGCCCGGGTTGCGGTCGTGGGTCGGCTTTACGCAAATCGGCATCGAAGTGCCGCGTAATGCGCGGTACGACGATCAGCCGCGCGTTTCGCTCCGCGGTCTCTTTCGCTTGGCCAAGACGGCGATCTTTTCGTTTTCGTCGTTGCCGTTGTCGATGTTCTACGCGATCGGCGTCGTGGCGCTGGCCGTGTTCTGCGTCCTGTCGTGTTATGCCTTGGGATGTCGGTTGTTGACCGACAGCGCGATTCCGGGCTGGACGTCGCACGTATTAACCGGCAGCTTCTTCGGCGCGATCAACGCGTTGGGCATCGCCATGCTGGGCGAGTACGTGGTGCGGATCTACGATCAAGTCCGCAATCGGCCGTTGTATTTGGTTGACCGCCTAGTCGGCTTCGAGCGCACCGCGTTCGACGGTCGGGGCACGGAACGGAATGCCCGCATCGCGCAAGGCGAGACGCGGGAAAGCCGCCGCGGCTTGGCCAAAATCATTCGCCGCGAAGAAGCGCCGTACTCGAAACGCCGCGTCCTTTGGACGAGTTCGAAACGCGGATCAAAGAGGCTTACGAGGGGAAACGTCCGACGTGCACGATCGAGGAAGAATTGGAACAACTGGTCGACGAACTCGAGCAAGAATCGTCGAACTTCGCTCCGTCGGACGACATGGAAGACGAACCGCAAGTCTTTGCGTTTCCGACGTTCGATAAGCGCTAGGGCAAGAGACGCAATCCGAAGGAAATGAAATTCAGACACTTCTGATCGACTGCCCCTAATTCTTTGTGGATTTTACAAACGGGTTTCCACGCGCTTACGCACTAAAATATCGCTCTATTAGCTTTCTGTTGCGGACGGCCGCCGTTCCGACGATAATCGCGGTCGCGAATTCGACGGGGATCGAGTTCGTCCCGCCCTGCCGCTCGCTCACCCGACTTCCACTCACGCCCGAGTCGTTTATGTCGCTTCGTCGTCGGTTCGTTTCGTCGTTCTGCGCGCTGGTCGCGCTCGCCGCCTCCGTCTCGCCGGCGTTCGCGCAACTGCCGCCGGCCGACGCGCCAAGCGCTCCGCCCCGCCGAGGGGATGGATGTCAAGTTGTTCGCGTCGGAGCCGATGATCACCAATCCGTCGTGCATCGACGTCGACGCCAAGGGCCGCGTTTGGGTCGCCGAGATCCAATGGTATCGCGGCAAGGCGAAGACCCCGCCCGCCGACAAGATTCAAGTCCTGGAAGACACCGACGGCGACGGCGCCGCCGACAAGGCGACCGTTTTCGTCGACGGGCTGTTCGCGCCGATGAGCGTTTGCGTGGTCGGCGATCGTGTGTACGCGTTCGTCAAAGGCGAGCTGCTGATGTGGGAGGATAAAAACGGCGATCTGAAGGCCGACGGCCCGGCCAAGGTGATTCTCAAAGGTTTCTCGAACGCCAATCACGATCACACCGCGCACAGCATCGTCGTCGGACCCGACCACAAGTGGTACATGGCCCACGGCGATACCGGCTTCGACGTGACGGGCAACGACGGATCGAAAATCAAATTCAAATGGGGCGCGATGGTTCGCGGCGAACTCGACGGCACCAAGCTGGAGAACGTCGCCGTGAATTTTCGCAACCCCTACGAAATCTGCGTGAACTCGTTCGGCGAGATGTATTGCTCGGACAATGACGACGACGGGAACGAAAGCGTCCGCGTCTGCTGGATTCTCGAAGGGGGCGACTATGGGTGGTTCGGCACGCCTCCTTTCAAAAAGAATCTGCTCAACGAGTGCGTACCGGTCGGAACGCCGTTTCGCGAAGCGTGGCACTTCCGCGGCTTCATCCCCGGCTACGTGCCGGCGACAGTACAGACCGGTTTCGGCTCGCCGTGCGGGATGTGTTATTACGAAAGCGATCTGTTCGGCGCGAAGTTGCAAAACGCCCCCCTGCACTGCGATCCGGGCCCTGCGCGAGGTTCGCGTGTATCGTCATGAAGAAAACGGTTTCGGGCAGAAAGGTTCGAAGGAGACGTTCCTGACGACCAAGGACGACAAGTATTTTCGTCCCGACGACATCTGCGCCGCGCCCGACGGTTCGCTGTTCGTCAGCGATTGGTACGACGGCGGCGTGGGCGGGCACGCGTACAACGATCCCGATCGCGGGCGGATTTACCGGATCACGCCGACCGGCAAGAAAGTCGCGACGCCGACCAAGCCCGGTCCCTATGCCACGCTCGACGACGCGGCCGTCGCGTTGCGCAGCGTGAATTTGGATACGCAATTTCAAGCTCGGGAAAAATTTCTGGCCGAAGGGGCGAAGAGCCTGCCGACGTTGACCAAGCTGCTCGCCGACGCCGATCCGAATCTGCGTGCGCGTGCGTTATGGTTGTGCGATCGCATCGGCGGCGACGGCGTGGCGGTCGTGCGGAAGCAATTGAGTTCCGACGATGAGAAATTTCGCGCCCTGGCGGTGCGGATTCTCGGCCGGCACGGCGAGAGCGAATTCGCCAACATCAGCGCGTCGTGCAACGATCCAGCCAAGATGGTCCGTCGCGAAGCATTGCTGGCGTTACGCAACCTGACCGACCCCAAGGTCGTCCCGCTGTTGACCAAGGCCGCGCTCGCGTACGACGGCGAAGACCGCTACGAGTTGGAAACGTTGAACATCGCCGCTGGCTCTCACAAAAGCGAACTGGCCAAGGCGTTGCTCGACGCGGGCAAAGTCACGCCCAAGCTGTTCGCGTTGGTGCAACTGTTGGATCCGAAAACGGCCGGCGACTTGCTCGCCAAACAACTGGCCGATCCGAAAACCGACGTGAAATCCGCCCTCGAAATGATCGACGCGCTCGGCCGCGTGACCGACGTGGCCGCCGGGCGGACGTTGATCCATTTGGCCGTTTCCGATCAATCGAAGCCCGCCGTGCTGCGGGCGATGAGCGTGGTCGGCAACAATTTGGGCGGCGCCTGGCAGACGATTTCCGACGACAAGGGCCTACACGAAACGGCGAAACGCATGTTGAAGGATGGATCGCCCGAGCTACGCGAAGCGGCCCTTGGTTTGACGCTCAACGGTCAGTGGCGCGACGCGTCGGCTGAAGTCGCGGCGTTGTGCAAGACGCCGGGCAACCGGTCGCGTTGCGCGTCAAGGCGATCGAAACGGCCGTCGCGTTGCGCGGCGACGCCTTGATCGAACAATTACGCAAACTGCTCGCTTCCGACGTCGCCGAAGTCCGTAAGGCGACGCTCGACGCATTGACCGCGCTGCAAGACGTCAAATCGATCCGCGAAACGCTGCTCGACGCGAAAACAAACGCCGCCGAGCGCGATGTCGTCGTCAAAGGTTCGCTGCGTTCGGCCGGCGGAGCATTGGGACTTCTGAAACTGATCGACGACAAAACGTTGCCCAAGGGGACGGCCGACCTGATCGTCGCCCAAGCGATCAAGCATCCGGACAGCAATGTTCGCGTGCTCTACGAAAAGTACGTTCCGATCGAACAACGTCAAAAGAAGCTCGGCGACGCGATCAAAGCCGACGAGATTTTGAAGCTGACGCCGGACGTGTCGCGGGGTAAGCGGATCTTCGCCGAGTCGAATTCCGCGCAATGTAAGAACTGTCACATGGTCGACGGCGTCGGCGGCACGCAAGGTCCCGACCTGGGCTTGATCGGCAAGAAGTACGAACGCGGCGTGTTGCTGGAAACGATCCTGCAACCGTCGAAAGCGATTTCGCACGGCTACGAAGCGTATCTGCTGGAAACGACGCAGGGCCAAACTTATCTCGGCTTCTTGGTCGAAGACGGCGAGAAGCAAGTCGTACTGAAGGACATCAATTCGCAAGTGATCCGCGTTCCGAAGGGCGATGTCGAATCGCTACAAAAACAGGCTGTCTCGTTAATGCCCGAGTTGGTGTTGAAAGACGTCACCGCGCAAGACGCGGCCGACCTCTTGGGCTATCTGACGACGCTGGTCGAATCGACGACCGCCGCGCAATCGCTGCGACTCGCCGGCCCGTTCGCGGGTAAGAATTTGGATCAAGCCCACGAGATCGAAAAGACCGTCGCCGCGCCGGATCTGAAAGCGACTTATAAAGGCCAGGCGAAGCAGCCGGCCGGATGGGAGGTCGTCGCGTCGGACGGCAAGTTGGGCTTCCCGGGGATCGATACGGTGAAGTTCGACAAATCGCACGGCACGGCCGGCACCGACTGCACGCACTACGCGTTGCTGTTCGTCGACAGCTTGACCGACCAGAAGGCAAAACTGCTGATCGGCAGCGACGACGGCTGCAAGGTGTGGTTGAACGGTACGGAAATCTTCCGCAACGACGCTTCGCGCGCGTTGGCCTTCGGGCAAGAAACGTTGCCGGTCGAACTCAAGCGCGGCCGCAACGTGGTCGTGGTCAAGGTCGTCAACGGCAACGCCCCGGGGGGCGTCGCTCTGGGCGTGCGGACCGGCGACGCGGTGACGTTGAAGACCGAATAATTCGCCGCTCGACGTGGAGAAAAGACGCGCGACTCGCTTTCCGATCGTCGGGAAACGAGTCGCTTGCGTTGGGCAACGAGATTATTCGCCCAACGCGAGATTCTTCAAACGCTCTTTGACTTGCGACAAGAAATTCGGCCGCGCCAACGGCGCGGCTGCGATGCGCGGATGGTTGGGCCGACTTGAGATGGGGCCGGCGTCGCGGCGATCGACGGACGCGCCTCCGGTAACGGCGCGACGCTCAATGGCGCGGCGGGGATCGGTTTGATCCGACGTTCGATCGTCCGGGCGTCGGCGTCGTGACGCATCCGCAGCAACGTTTCCGCGTCGAGCATCGAAAATCCGTTCGCGCGGCGTTTGCCGGCGGCCGGTTCGAATCGCCAGGACTTCTCGCGGCCCGCCGCCAAGCGTTCGATCGTTGCGCGGGCGCGCGGCAGACGCACGACAACTGCTCGGCGTCGATCGTCGAATCGCCGTCGTGGGCGATGACCGTCTCGCCGCGAATGTGCCGCATCACGCGCGGTAGGGCGTCGGCGTCGGGTTCGACCGCCACGCGGATTTGCGGAAACTCCATCGCCAGGTCCTGGGCGACCTCCAGCGTCTGATCGCTGGATCCGCGGTCGACGACCAAGATTTCGAATTTCCGCGCCAAGTCCGGCAACACGTCCAACAAGCGGCCGATATCGGCGGCGAGCGTGCGTTGCGCGTTATGAACCGGCAGAATCAAGCTTAACGATGGTTTCACGGACGATACGCGGGGGTGCGGCGCGACGACCCGATCCTTGGCGCGAAACGGCGGGCCGAAATCGACGCTCGATTCCCCGCGACCGCGCAATCCCGCGCGGCAAGGTATGCTATCGTCCGGAACTCGCATCCGAATCGAGTCGGCCCGAACCTCCGCCCGTTCGCAACGGTCGTAACGACCACGAACGGCGCGGTTTCATTCGTACGAACGCGCGGCTCCGGCCGGCCGGGGGCGGAGCGTGCTCGCGCTGCACCCGGCGACGCAGTGGGTGGAACTCCTTACGTCTTGCGGTGCGATGGTTTATCGTGAAGAACATCCGCGATTCCCCGCGACCGCTCGGGCGATCGCGGAGCTTGGATTGACGCGGAATTTCATCGCCTGGTTCGTAATCCCGATCAAGAATCGTCCCGTCGTGGACGGCTCAACGAGTAAAACATGTCCGCCACCGAATATGCGAACTTGCCGAATTTCGCGGCCGCCCGCGACGGGCTGATTCCGGCCATCGCGCAAGACGCCGCCGACGGCACGGTGCTGATGCTGGCCTGGATGAACGAAGAGGCCTGGCGCGAAACGGTCGCGACCGGCCGCGCGGTCTACTTCAGCCGGACCCGCGGCAAGCTCTGTGCAAAGGCGAAGAGAGCGGCAACACCCAGATCGTCAAGGAAGCCCGGATCGACTGCGACGGCGACACGATTCTGCTGAAAGTCGAACAACTCGGCGGCGCAGCCTGCCACGAAGGCTTCCAATCATGTTTCTTCCGGAAGCGAACGGACGCGGGTTGGGAGACGGAAGGGGAGAGAGTGTTTGATCCCAAGGCGGTTTACGGAAAATCTTAGAACAATCGCTTGATCAGATCGTCGCTAAATTATGGTATGGAGCGGACGCTGTGTTGCCTCTCTCGATCGACGAACTCGCACTCATCTACGTCTCGTTCTTCGGCTCGGTTGTGGGTTTCTCGCATCTTTTTTACGCCGACGCTTGGTGCGATGCATATCGAAGACTAACTGCCCTCGGGCGGCCCGGCGCGTTCGTTAACGGCGCGCTCGCTCTTTCATCGGGGATCTTGATTTGGAGCGCTTTTCGACCGGCCTTGGCTGAACTTCGGCGTCGCGGTCGTTCCAATCTTCGGGATGCTGCTGATGGTCAAAGGCGCGGTCTGCTTTACGGCGCCTGATCTCGCGCTCCGCTCGATGAGTTACGGGAGTGTGTCGCCGCTGCGGTTTCGTATGGCCGGCATCGCATTGATCTTGCTCGGCGCTTGGGCCGCAACGCTCTATTTAGCGGACGCGCCGCTTCGGCTTTCTATCCGTGAGTTCCAGTCGTGCGACTTACCTATCCGTACGCTCGCCGATTAACCGCTCCCCACGCGCCCTCCGTGATCCGCACGTCGACGAAACTCTTTCGCAACGCGGTCGTGCCGGGGAACTCGACCGGCGTGTAACGGCAACTCGTTCCGACCATCCGGCCGCTCGCTTCGTTCCGCGGATCGATCTTGCCGGGCAGCGTCGGGTGCGGTGGGTTTTCGGCCAGCACGCGTAACGTTCGTCCGATCAGCCGGGCGTGGAACGCGTCGCGCAGTTCGTCGCTCAAGGCGCCGAGTCGCGCGCAGCGTTCGTTGCGGACGTCGGCCGGAACTTGATCCGGGAACTTCGCCGCGTCGGTCCCGCGGCGAACGCTATACGGAAAGACGTGGATCTTCGAGAACGCGACCTCCCGGCAGACGGCCAGCGTCTCTTGGAAATCGGCTTCGGTCTCGCCCGGGAAACCGACGATGACGTCGGTCGTGATCGCCGGCATATCGAGCCGCCAGTCTTGCAGCAAGCGGCAGCGATCGACGAAGCGTCGCGGTCCCCACCGCCGGCGCATCCGCCGCAACACGCTTTCGGAACCGCTTTGTAGGCAAACATGGAAGTGCGGGGCGATCTTCGTCGGGTGCGCAGCGCAAACGTCGATCAGCTCGCGCGTCAGCTCGGTGCATTCGATGCTGCTCAGGCGAAACCGCAGATCGCCGGGCAACGCGACCAAGCGTTCCAGCAAGCGCGACAGACGCAGCCACGCGTCGCGCGGCTTGCCGGCGTTTTGTTCGACGCCGTAGTGGCCCAGATGGATGCCGGTCAACACGAACTCGCGATACCCGTTTTCGTACAGTCGCGCCACCTCGTCCGCGATGTGCTCGGGCGGGCGGCTGGCGACGTTGGGCCGGACTTTCGGGATGATGCAGAAGCTGCAGTCCAACAAGCAACCGTCTTGGACCTTGATATAGGCCCGCTGATGATTGGCGAACGTGCTCAACCCCGTCGGCGGATCGATCACGCCCCAGCGTCCCAGCAGGTCGGGCAGTTCGCGTTTGTCGGTGACGACCTCGACCACGTTCGGCAACGCGCGGACTTCCTCGGCGCACGGGTCGCGTAGCAGCCCATCACGACGATTCGCGACCGCGGGTTATCCTTGGCCAAGCGGCGGATCGCCTGTCGGCTCTTGGCGTCGCCTTCGTGCGTGACGGTGCACGTGTTGACCACGCACACATCGGCGGCCTCGTCGTCGCCGGCGTCGCGATAGCCGGCCGTGACCAGCCCTTGGCGGACGAATTCGGTCTCGTACTGATTGACCTTACAACCGAGCGTAACCGTCCGCAGCGTGGCGGCGGGCGGCATGGCGGCTTCGGGGAGATGGGACACGGATGACACGGACAAAGCGGATGATCGCGGAGAGTATCGAGAGTTTATCTGTAATGGGATAGAGTGACCAAGCAACGGGCGAGAAGCCGTAGAACATCGGAATCCGTTCAGATCCGTGTCATCCGTGATCCATCTCCCTTGAGCGGCTCACTCCGGCACCGGTTCGATGGTGGCCGACATCGAGCCTTTGCAGGCCTTGATCTCTTTGTCTTTGCCGTAGGCGTGGATTTGGTCGCGTTTCAGTTCGGCGTGTTCCATCGTGGTGGTCAGCACGATCACGCGGCCGCTGGTGTCGACCTCTTTGGCCATCGCGAAGCCTTTTTCGATCGGATGCGCGAACAAATCCCGCAGCATCGTGATCACATACTCGTAGGTGTGATCGTCGTCGTTCCACAGGATCACGTTGTAACGCGGTTGACGCTTCGGCTTGGCGTTCTTCGTCGTTTCTTGTTTCTTCGACGTGCGCACGACCGGCTCGGCGACGATCGGTTCTTCGACCTCGGGTTCGGCGACTGCGGACGGAGCGGCTTCGGGCATGGCGGGGCTCCGGACGAGTGGAGCGAACGAT
The DNA here is from genome assembly GCA_049840575.1 of Pirellulales bacterium. Taxonomy (GTDB): domain Bacteria; phylum Planctomycetota; class Planctomycetia; order Pirellulales; family JALHPA01; genus JANRLT01. The sequence goes on along the minus strand of JASGKV010000023.1, from coordinate 31,783 downwards.
GAGGGGCGGATCGGCGCGACGAGATCGGCGTGCCGGCGAACGGGTCGGCAAAGCGACCGCGTTTCGCTATTATATGTCACGCGGACGTCGGGGGGCCAGCGTCCCCGAACGCCGGATTTTCCCCGTTTTGTTGGCCCAGCGCAGGTTTTCGCGATGCCCGACGCCGTCGATCCGTATCTCCTCGAGCATGCCGCGCGGTTTGAAGCCGAACTGTGCGAATTGCTGAGCATCCCCAGCGTCAGCGCCGATAGCCGCCACAACGACGATACCGCCAAGGCCGCCGCGTGGTTGCGCGACCATTTCGCCGCGCTCGGATTCACGGTCGAAATCCATCCCACGGCCGGCCACCCGATCGTGCTGGCGCGTTCGCCGCACATCGCCGGCAAGCCGACGGTGATGGTCTACGGCCATTACGACGTACAGCCGCCCGACCCGCTGGACGAATGGCACTCGCCCCCGTTCACGCCGACCGTGCGGAACGGCAATCTTTACGCGCACGGCGCGACCGACGACAAAGGCCAGATGTTCACGCATGTGAAAGCGGCCGAAGCGTGGATTCGCGCCGAGGGCAATCTGCCGCTGAATCTGATCTACCTGATCGAAGGCGAAGAGGAAGTCGGCAGCGCGAATCTGGAAGGCTTTCTCGCCGCGCACAAGGACGAACTGACCTGCGACGTGATCGTGGTCAGCGACACCAGCCAATTCGGACCCGGCCAACCGGCGATCACCTACGGCCTGCGCGGGCTGGCGTATTACGAACTCAAACTGCAAGGGCCGAAGCAGGACCTGCACAGCGGTACCTTCGGCGGCGCGGTGACCAACCCCGCCACGGCGTTGGCCAACATCCTGGCCGCGCTCCGCGACGGCGACGGCCGTGTGACCGTCCCGGGCTTTTACGACGACGTCGTGCCGTTGGAAGACCGCGAACGCGAAGAGTTCCGCAAACTGCCGTTCAGCGATCAAAAGTTCTTCGCCACGTTGCAAATCGCCGGCCGCCCCAGCGGCGCCGGCCAATTTGATTTCGCCGTGGGCGAAGCGGGATACAGTACGTTGGAACGGCGTTGGGGGCGCCCCACGTTCGACGTCCACGGTCTGACCAGCGGTTACCAAGGCGAAGGCGCGAAGACCGTGCTGCCCGCCAAGGCGAGCGCGAAGTTCAGCTTCCGCTTGGTCCCCGCGCAAGATCCCAAACGGATTACCAGCGGGTTGCGCGAGAAGATTTCGCAACTCGTCCCGCCGGGCATCAGTTGGGAGTTGAAGGACTACCACGGCGGCGCGGCGTATATGATGCCGCTCGACAGCCCGTACTTGGCCGCCGCCGAACGCGCGATCGAACACGGGTTCGGCGTCCGTCCGGTCTTGATCCGCGAAGGGGGCTCGATTCCGATCACCACCACCTTCCGCGAAATCTTGGGTGTCGACACGCTGCTGCTGGGGTGGGGCCTGGACGACGACAACACGCACAGCCCGAACGAAAAGTTCCATCTGGCCGACTTCCACCGCGGCATCAAATCGAGCTCGCGATTGTGGAAGGAATTGGCGGAGAAGCCGCTGTAGGGTGCGTCTCGACGCCCCGACGAAACTACGATGATCGCATGCGCGACGACGCTCTCCGATGGTGCGTCGAGACGCACCCCACGAACGCTAACAGAGACACGGAAATCGAATCATGTTGGATCGGAAATTCGTCGTCGAGAACGCCGCCAAGGTCTCGGAAAATTGCGTCCGTCGGAACTCGCCCGATTTGGTGCCGCAATTCGTGGCGCTCGAACAATCGCGTCGCGCAGCAGGCCAAGATCGAAGAGTTGAATCGCCGCGCGAACGAAGTCAGCAAGTCGATCGGCGGCACGAAGGATCCGGCCGAACGCGATGCCCGCAAGGAAGAAGGCCGTAAGCCTGCGCGAAGAGCATCAAGCGGCCCAGAAGGAACTCGACGTCCTGGCGAACGAAGCCGACGCCGCGCTCAAGCTGATCCCGAACATGACCCACCCCGATGCGCCGATCGGCGCCGACGACGGGGCGAACACGTTCGTCAAATACGGCCAGCACGAACCGAAGAAGCTCGCTTTCAAGCCGCTCGATCACGTGCAATTGGGCGAGAACCTCGATCTGATCGACTTCGAAGCCGGCGCCCGCGTCGCCGGGGCGGGTTTTTACTTCCTCAAGAACGACGCCGTGCTGCTCGAACTCGCGCTGCAGCAATACGCGGTCCAGACGCTGATCAAGGCCGGCTTCGTCCCCACGATCACGCCGGACTTGGCGCGCGACGAAATCCTGCACGGCACGGGCTTCATCCCGCGGTCCCGAGACGCAGATTTACAGCGTGACCGGCACCGATTTGAACTTGGTCGCCACGGCCGAAATCACGCTCGGCGGCATGTACGCCGGCGTGACGCTCGACGAAGAAAAACTGCCGCTGAAGCTCTGCGGCATCAGCCACTGCTACCGGACCGAAGCCGGCGCGGGCGGCCGACACTCGCGCGGGCTGTATCGCGTGCATCAGTTCACCAAGGTCGAGATGTTCGCCTACACCACCCCCGAGCAAAGCGACGCGGTGCATCAGGAACTGCTCAAGATCGAATGCGACATCTTCGACGGATTGGGCATTCCGTATCGCGTGGTCGACACGGCCAGCGGCGATCTGGGCGGACCGGCGTATCGCAAATACGACCTCGAAGCCTGGATGCCGGGTCGCGGCGACGGCGGCGAGTACGGCGAAGTGACCAGCACCAGCAACTGCACCGATTACCAAGCCCGCCGGTTGGACATTCGCTATCGCAAGAAGGGCGAAAAGGGAACGCACATTCTGCACACGCTGAACGGCACCGCCGTGGCGATCAGCCGCGCGATCATCGCGGTGCTCGAAAACAACCAAAACGCCGACGGCAGCATCACCGTGCCCGAGGCGTTGATTCCGTGGATGGGAAAGACGCGCATCGGGTAGTTATGGGATGCGGCAGACGCGTTTTATCGAGTCTCCAAGATTGGCGATTCGTCGGATCCATGCCAATCGTATCCGCACCACAAGCATTGGCGCGCCAGCGGTGTTCTGAGGACTTTCCTGCAGCGCCCACAGCGATGGATGACGATCGGGTCTTCGAGGTCGGCAAGCAATCGATCGCGAACTTTTCGTCGATAGGCTTCGTGTCCGTCGCTTAACGCGGCATCGACTTCGACCACGCCGATCTCGCCTTTATTGCGTAACATGTCAATCATCACGCGCGAGTCCGTGACAAGATCCGCCCGTTCGCGCCAAAACAGCGCGCTGCCGATCCGTTTCTCGAACTCGGTCATCCGATCTTGGAAGTGGTTCCAGACATAACGAGTCGACTCGCGATCCTCGTCGTAATTCGGTTGCATCGCTTTGAATCAGAATGAAGTTAAGGCGAAATCGACGATTCGACTTCTATGCTAGACTTAATCGGCAATTCTATCATTCCGCCCTGGGATGCCGCATGGCTCGAATTCTTCTCATCCTCGCAGGCATCGGTCTCTTCGTGGGTACCGCGCTGGCGATGTTTCAACTCGGCGTCGCCGAGGCCGAAGGGCTGGACGATCTCGCGTTGCGGAACGACGTGACCCTCCAAGCGGCGTTCACGATCGACGCCGCTCCGCCGGCCGCGCTTCCCGCGGACGCCGTTTCGCGCGGAACCGCGACGCTGCGTTTCACCAACGGCGGGAAGGAACCGCTGTCGATCAAGACTCCGCCGGTGCGGGCGATGTTCGTTACGCGCGACGCCGTCGAATTCGTCGGCCGCGCCGCGTTGACCAAATCGTGGAAAGCGGTCTCGACGTTTACGATCCCGCCCGGTGAAACCCGCGAGATCGCGTTGCCGATCGAAGGCATCCCGGCCGCCGCGCTGGCCGATCGGTTGCGCGGGAAATCGGTCGAGCATTTCGCCTTGGTCTTCGACGTGCCGGACGACGACGACGACCCGAGCGAATGGGTCTCCGGCACGCTGCAAAGCGCCCCGATCGTCTGGCGCACGAACACGGCGGCGAAGTAACTGCGCTTCCGCCGATCGACTCGGGTGGCCGGGGTCGAAGCGTGCTCGCGCAGCCCCCGGAACGTCGAGGGTAGCCGTACGCGTTATGCGGTCACGGCCGGAGCGGCAACCAAGCTTTGCGGCGTCGAGACCGCTCGCCGCTTGCTTCCTACGCGCTTCGCCAAACGGATGGACGGTTCTTCGACGAATCGGTACATCGCTTCGGCGACCGCCAAACTCGCGACGATCGACGCCGGCAGCAACACCCACAACGGGGCGCGGCCGTAGCCCAAGTGGACGATCGTCAGCAGCACAGGCAAGTGCCACAGATACAGACTATACGAGATCCGGCCCAACCAAACTGGGAACTTCGCCCGCAACCATTCGGCCGAGGTCGCGCAGACGATCAACACGCATGCGCCGAGCGCGGTGACGTACTCGTACTGATGCATCCGCCGTCCCATTCGCGCCGGAGCATACAGTCCTTCGAACAAGTACAGCAAAAACCCGCACGCGACAAGCGCGGTCCATGTGGTCGGTCGCAGTCCGCGAATGGTCGTCTGAATCGCGTCTGCGTGTTTGGCCAACAACGCGCCGAGCGTGAACATGGACGCGTAATGCAGCGTCAGGCCGTAATCTTCCAAACCCTTCAAGCTGGGATGCAGTTTCGGCACGGCGCAGCCGGCCAGCGAAACCGCGAACGCGACGCCCAGCGACCATTTCCAATTCCACCGCAGAACGGCCCAGGCCAGCAGCGGGAAGATCAACGAAATCCGCATCTCGTGCACCAACGACCAGATGGCGTTGTTGAAATCGAGCGTCGGGAACGCGGGCAGCAACAGCAAATGCTCGACGATGTTTTGCGTCTCGACCGGCTTCGTCCACGACGATCGAAACCATTCGCTCAACTCGTCGAATCCGCTCCGCGCGAAGAACGCCGCGCACGCCATCGTCCCCAACACGGCGACCGCGTAGGGGATGTAAATGCGGCAGAAGCGTTTCAGCGCGTAAGTGGGATACGCCGGCTGCCGGCCTTGCAGCGTCGGCAGGAACAGGACGTAGCCCGACAACGTGAAGAACAACAACACGGCCGCGTGCCCGGCCCAAAACAAAAACGTCGGCGGCAGCAACAGCCACGCGACCGTCGGTTCGGTTTCGTGCCCGAGGTAGGCGTTCCAGACGGCCGGCATCACGTTCAGTATATGACAAATCACCACGCTCAACGCGGCCAGCCCGCGAACCGAATCGAGTTGCTCGATTCGCCCGCCCGAGGGGGCGTGCGCTCGGCCTTGTGTTCGGAGCGACATCGGTCGACATGCATCACCGCGACGGAAGCGAATTGTTTCACGTGAAACAATCGTGCGCAACGCGCGCAATCGTTCCCGGGGACCACATTCGGTCCATGCAACTCTAGCTCACCGTCGGACTCGCGAAAGCGTGCCGATATTCGCGAAAACGTCGAGAATTTCGCAGAGTTATTCCGGTTTCGTGGCCGGCACGAACTCCAACACGCTCAAAATCGGTCGATGATCCGACGCCGTGGGTTCGTCCGGCACACGCGTCTCGACGACGCGCCAACGGTCGGAGGGGCGATACAGAATGAAATCGATTTGCTTGGTCGGTTTTTCCGCCGGGATCGTGGGGCGTTCGTCGCCGGCGATCGTCCAGAGTTCGCCCAAGCGTTCCAGCGTGGGACTCGTTCGCACGTCGTTCAAATCGCCCAGCAACAGTTGCGGGACCTGAAAACGCTTGCCGACGAAACCCCGGATCGCCGCCGCGGATGCGCGGCGTTCGGCGTCGTCGCGACGGTGATCGAAATGCGTCGCCATGACGAACAGCGGATCGCGCAGACCCGGCACGGTCAGTTCGACCTCCAACACGCCCCGTTGCTCGCCGTGGTCGTGGTTCGGCAGTGTTCGATTCTCGCTCCGCGCGATCGGATAACGCGACAACACCGCGTTGCCGTACTCACCGCCTTGCAGTTCGATGTTCGCGCCGAACGTCGATCGCAAGTCGGTCAATCGGGCGAGTTCCGCCGGTTGATCGATCGTTTTGCTGCGCATCACGCGGCGATCGACTTCCTGCAACGCCACCACATCGGGTTCGGCGTCGCGGATGATCCGCGCAATGCGCGGCAAGTCGAGCTTGCCGTCGGTTCCTTCGCCGTGGTGGATGTTGTAGGACAGCACGCGGAGGCGGACCGTTTTCGGCGGTTCGGTCGCGGCGAACAGCAGCTTGCCCTGCGGTCGATCGATGCCGATCAAACCGCCGGTGCGCGGATCGCGCGCGAAGCCTTGGCCGGTGAACGCCACCGGTTCGTCGCCGACGTAGTCCAGCGTCTTCCCCGCGCGCGGCATGCGCAAACGGAATAACACCGGATCGTCGTGACCGGTACACAGCAATTCGTCGCCGTCGAAGACGCCGCACGACAGACTGGCTTGGCCCAGCTTGGGAACCAACGTCGCGGGCAAGCCCCAGCGGGCGGTTTCCTTCCAATCGGCGTCGAAGCGGGCCAAGTAGCCGTCGCCGTTTTTCGCGCCGTAGTAGGCGAAAAAGCAGTACCACGCTCCGCCGCGCGGCAAGCACCAGGTCAGGCTCCCTTCCGACGCGCCGAAGTCGTGGAACGTCGAGAGTCGCATCGCCTGCGGATCGAGCGCCATGATCCGGCTATTCTCGGGCGTCACCGGATAGTTCGAGTGCGCCAAATAAAACACGCCGCCGTGCAGGATCGCGCTGTTCAAATGTTTGCACGGTTCGCCGTCGCTCAGGGCGACGCGTTTGCCCGTCGCGCGGTCGTACTTGCCGACCTTCGCGTTCGCCACGGCGTAATAGTGATCCCAATCGGCGGCCGCGGCCTGCGTCGCTTCGACGGCCGGCAACTCGCCGGTGGTTTTCCATTCGCGAAGGACCGAATCACGCGCGACGGCGAACGACCCGCTCGCCAGCGCGAGCAAGCCCGGCAGGATCGCGAAAACCAGTCGTCGCGAAATCAGGTTCATCGAAGACTCCCGGAATGCCGCGCATGGCGGAGAGATTGTTTCACGTGAAACAAATCAGCCGTTGTGCGAATCGCAACGCGTCACGTCCGGTCCGCGGAGCGGACCAGACGCAGGCGGTCGCCAGACTCAACTCCGCACTCCGCATTCCACGCTCCGCACTACAAACTCATTCTTTCCCCACCACGCCGTTGCTGCCGCGGCCTTCGTCCAGGCGTTTTTCCACGCTGGCCTTAGTCTTGTCGTTGTCGACTTCGTAAGCGTGCTTCGCTTCGTCCGGCGTCAGCGGCGCCAACGTGCGGACCACGCGAAAGCCCACAGAGCGGGCCGGATCGTCGGTCAACCACCACGGGCTTTTGGGGCGATTGGGGTCGGTGTCGTGCCACTTTTCGTCGTCGCTTTGGAAACGGGCCGCGCTGCGGGCCACGCCGGCGTCGAACTCGAACGAGCCGCCGCGCAGCACGCGCGGGAACAACTCGGTCGGCCAGTTGGTCAGGGCCAGGCCTTTGCCGGTGTTCTTGGCCAGCTTGGCGTAAGCATCGGCCGCGTAGGCGTCCAACGTCCATTCCATCACGTTGCCGTGCATGTCGTGCAGACCCCAGGCGTTTGGTTTTTTCGTGCCGACCTTGTGCGGCTTCTCGCCCGAGTTCTCGCTGGTCCAAGCGTAATCGCCGATCGACTTCGCGTCGTCGCCGAAGCCGTAGGCCGTGGTCGTGCCGGCGCGGGCGGCGTGTTCCCATTCGACTTCGTTGGGCAAACGGAACGTCTGGCCGGTTTTCTTACTCAGCCATTTGGTGAATTGCCGCGCGCCGAACGAACTCATCGTCACGGCCGGCAGTTGCGGGTCTTCGCCGTGCTCGAACGTGTAAGTCGGCTCGTACAACGCCGAAGGGGCGGTGACCGCGTCGACTTGGTTGGCCGCCGACACGGCGACCGCTTGCTTGCCGTCGGGATCCTTAAAGATCCGTTCGTAGCTCATGTAGATCATGTATTGGCCCCACGTGGTTTCGGTCTTGGCGATCCAACACGGACCGACTTCGACTTCCACCTGCGGACCTTCGTCGGCGTTGCGACCATTTTCGCCGGCCGGGCTGCCGAGTTTGAATTTGCCGCCCGGGATCGGAATCATGTCGATCGAAACTTTATCCGACAGCTTCACCGTGTATGGCACCATCCAGCCGAGGTCGGTTTTGACGGTCTGCACGCCCGGCGGAGGAGCTTTGTCGGCCATGCCGACGGGCGTCGGTTCGGCCGCCGCGACGTGCGAGACGAGCGTAGCGGTCACGGCCAGGGCGAACGGAGCAAACGATCGAAACGAGCGGAACATCGGCGAACTCGGAAGAAAAAACAAAGCGCGACGCAGGGGCGTCGGCCGGGAATTCGAGGGAAATCGGACCGTCTTATGATACCAAGCGGGGATTTTCATAACAGCGGAGAGAAACTCGGGTTTCCGTCGAGCGGATCGCGTCAACTCTCCGGTTCTTCCGCTGCAAAATTCTCCAGCTTCACTGCGCGAGCGAAACGAGCGTTGCGATCGATACGCAACAGTTTTCAGTGTTCAGGATTCAGTTTTCAGGGATTCGGAAAGCCGCGAGTGGTACTCGCGGACGAGCGAAGCGCTTCACGCGCCGTCCTGCCAAACTTCCCAGTGTGAAGAAACGAGCGTTACGAGCGAAACGAGCGCGGTTCGCGCATTTTGGTCGTGTCCCCGAGCGGAGGACGTAAGTCCTTCGGTTCTGTTCTCCAGCCAGACTCTCCATCCTCACAGTGCCATCCAGTTTCACTCTACGAGCGAAACGAGCGTTACGATCACGATCACTCGCGGTTTTTCTGTTTTTCCGAGCGGGGGACGTCAGTCCCCTGAGTTAATGCCGTAAGACGTCGTTCGGAGCAATCTCAGGGGACTGACGTCCCCCGCTCGGTGTCGATTCCCTCGACACCAGCGATCTTCTCCAGCTTCACTGCGCGAGCGTAACGAGCGAAACGCGCGTTACGATCACGACCGCACGCGTGTTCTTTCTTTTCGATCGAGCCGTCGGCGTCGTCTGCGGTTCGCGCCGTTCCGCCAAACGCCCCAGTGTGACGAAACGATCGTTTCGAGCACATGGTTTTTGTGTTTTTGTAAAACCCGCGAGCGGGGGACGTCAGTCCCCTGAGCTGTCGCGAGCAGACATCGTTCGGCGGTAACTCAGGGGACTCACGTCCCCCGCTCGGGAGTGACCGCTGTTACGGTTTTCACGCCATGACGGCGTATTTGAAAAAACGATCCCCACCATCAAATTAAGTGATAATACGTCCACCTATAACGTCAGTCTACCAGCCCCGGTGGGCAAGTCAAGGCGGCGGCGAACTCCCCTCAAATACTTTCTCAATCCACGCGTTTTCCGCGATCTTGCGATCGTTTTTCCCAACGCGCTCTGGGGAAATCCCGTAAGCGCGGCGGGAATCCGCCGTCGCGAAATTAGAGTCGAAATTCTCGCGTCGGGATCGTGTTTCCCGGGCGATTCGCCTCTTTTTTCTCGGGATTTCGCGATGAAAACCTCCGTCGTTCTGGCGTTCTTCGGTCTGATCCTGAGCGCCCTGTCCGGTACGTCGCAAGCCGCGCTGGTGGCGCATTGGAACTTCAACCAAGCGACGGGCAACCTGCTCGACATTTCCGGCAACGGGCAAATCGCCGTGCCGTCGGTTTTGGGGCTGACCTACGGTTCGACCTCGGTCCCGGCCGGCACGTACGGCGCGTTGACGGTCGACGCCGCGACCGCGGCCGCGTTCGGCAATTCGATGACCTTCAATCGCGCGCTCGGGGGCAACCTGACCGTCGTCGCGACGCCGGCGCTCGAATCCTTGATCGAGCCCCTCGGCGGCTCGATGACCATCATGGCTTGGGTCAAAACCGACACTCTGCCCAGCGCGACCAGCTACCGGATCTTCACCACCGGCTTAAGCTCCGGTTGGAGCTTCGGCATGGCCAACGTCGATCGCATTCAATTTTCGAACGCGCTGACCGCCCAGGTCTCGACCGGAACCGTGACGACGAACGCGGGTTGGCATCACGTCGCCGTGACGATCAACGGGACCGCCGGCACGATGTACGCCGACGGGAACGTCGTGGGGACGTTCTCCACCGGATTGTTTATCGACGAACTGCTGGGCATCTATACGATCGGCGGCAACGGGCTGACGGACTTTTTCGGCGGCCAGTTGGACGAACTGAAAATCTTCAACACGCCGTTGGTGCAAGCCGACGTCCGACTGAACGCGCTCCCGCAAGCCACGGCCGTCCCCGAGCCGGCGACCTGGGCCGTTGGAGCGTGGGTGATCTGCCTCTTCGTCCTGTTCAAAGTTCGTCGCGATCGTTCTGTGCGCATGACCGTCCCCGAGACACGTTAAACGAGCGTGCGGGGCATTTCGGTCCCCGGATCGGTGCTCCGGGGGCTTCGGTTGGTACTGAATGGCGTCCTCGTTCGTTCGGTCGCTGCTCGTATCGACTACTGCGCCGGGCGGGTTAGGTTGATGTAGCCCGACTTGCCGTCGCTGAATAAGAAATCCAGCGCCTTGATCGACGTCGCGCTTTCGCAATAGACGTGGCCGACCCCGAACCCCTCTTTGCCTGCGCCGGCGGCGGCCAGGATCACGTCCTTGCCTTCGGCCCCTTTGACGCGGACGCCGACCCCTTGCAGCTTGGTCTTGCCCAGGGTCCAGGTCAGTTGGAACATCCCCGCGAAGTTGGTCGAGTTGCCGTCGGCCGGGACGTACGGCTTGGCGGTCAGCGTGCCGGTATACTCGGCCCCGCCGTTCGGCCCTTTGGCGGTCGTGATTTTGTACGTTCCGGGCGTCTTCTCCGCGGTCAGCGTTTCCGCGCCGTTGACGGTCGCGCCGTCCTTCGCGCCGTTGATCGGGTACCACGTGCCGTTCAGTTTGGTTCCGTCGATCTCGTACACGCAGAGCGCGACCGCTCCTTGCGGCGCGAACGCGACCCACAGCTCTTCGTAGCTGGACGCCTTGCGACGAACGGCGATCCCCTTCATCGGCGCGTCTTTGATGTTCAACTCGACGTAGTACGTGCCGCCTTCCTTGCCGCGCGTGTGAACGAAGTCGCCTGCGCCGAACGCCTTGACGTTCGAGTTGATGATTTCGAACTTGCCGTCGAGGACTTGATCGAACGCCTTATCCGATTCGGCCGCCGCGGCCATGTAGGCCTTGAGCTGCGCGGCCTTTTCTTCCTCCGAGAGCGCGAAGATCTGCGGTTTCAGCACGTACAGCGCGGCGACCAGTTGCGCAGGCTCAGCTTGTCGCCGTCGACGCGAAACTCGCGGTTGTCGGCCGCCGTGGGGCTGAGGTCCGGATGCTTGTAGTTCATCGCCACCTTGCCGCCGTTGCCGTGGCGCAGATCATCGTCGTCGAACATGGCCGCGCAAGCGTTTGTCGGCGGCCAAGTAGACGATGCCGTCTTGGTAGTACAACGCCGGTTTGCCGTCGGTCCCCAGCACGCTGAAGTTGTCGTTCACCGTGCTGTGCACGTCGATCGCGACGACCACCTTGTCGTCGGCCGCGTTGCGAATCCGCTTGCCGTCGGCGTCGACGACCAACAGCTTCTTATCGTCGGCCGAACGAACGACGGGCGCTTCCGCCCGAGCGTAGGAGACGCTCGACACCAACCCCAGCACGCAACACGCGAAACGAACAAAGCGCGGAATCATCGCAGGAACTCCCGCAGGAATTTGGGATCGGGGGAAAACGCCGCCGACGAACGAAAGGCCGATCGCGGCGCAGCGTTTAGGCTAATGCCGTGGGAAACGCGAAGCAACCGTTTAGATTACCTGAACTCGATCACAACTATGAGGACTTCAAATGGAGACATTCGGATTGAATGATGAATGTAGAAACATATTGGTCGAGTGTGGCTTGTTCCAGTTCGCTCCCGGACAAAACCATTGCAAAGACTTGCGTGCGGTTTTCCAGTTGACAAACACCATTCCAGAGCCCGATCACAGCGTTACCATCACGGAAACAGAAGCTCGCATTGAAACCTATACGGACTCCGTTGGAACGCGTATGGATCGCCATCAAGCTGTAATGATGCTTATTGATCAAACTAGACTGGAAGTTGAATTTCGAACCATGCTGGTTGATGAACTTACCTTTTAAATTGAATGCGAATGCGTTCTTTCTGCTAGTAACGGCGACACGTTTCATAGAATCGTAGATGAAATCTTCAGTGAACCATTTCAAACGCATGTCATTATCTCTGTCGTAATCCAAATAGTACCCGTAAATCAATCGCCGATAATATTCGGGATCATACGGTAGGTCATATGCATCCGATCTCAAAATCAAATCGACCGGATCGTAGGTCGTAATATCGACACCGTTCGCCTTAATTGCTCTCAAGGCCGCAACTACTTTAATAATAGTTCCTCGAGAGACTTCCTCGCCTTTTAGACAAGCTTCGTACGTATCCTTATCGATTCCCAACGCGTTCCCACGAAGATTCAAGCGAAAAAACTCTCGCTCGATCTTCTCAAATTGCTCACGATTCGCGCGTACTAGTCTCTTGAGATTCGTCATAAAGCCCCAGAATTTGGAAAATACTAAGGGAAAGCCAAAATCGACTTTCGCCGAGTATTACCCGGTTGATTGCCACAACGCACAAGGACCTTATTGTAATGGTTAGTTTCGTATTCGTCGCACGACGAATACGTCTTCCATTCCTGACAAGTCACGACAAAGGAGTAATGAGATGCGTACATCTGTGGCAATAGCGAGTCTCGTGATGACGCTAGCAGTCATCCCGCTTTCAGCGGCGGAAAAAACCTTCGTCATTGGAAAAAGCCGTTACGTCGTGGTCGAGGGTGCGTTCACACATGCTGAAGCGATCGCCAAAGCAGCTCAAAGAGGTGGCCATCCCGTGGTATTCGAAAACATGGCAGAACACACGGCCGTTATCGCGGCCTTGGGCGGTCCGCCCAAAACGCCTTTGCACACGGGACACTATCAGTTAGCGACCGGGCGAGAACCTCAGATGGGGTGGACGACTGTGAATGGACAAAAGTCCGCTAATATTCGCAAGCTCTTTAACAGTTCCGGACCTGACGACGGTATCGGTGGATTTAATTGGGGGTTTTTGGTGAACAGCGATGGTACGGGCGAAGTGTTTTATGGAGCAGGAACCGGGAAGGATGAGGACTGCGGCGTGTGCTGGTATGATGCCGACGGTCGCTTGGAAGACGTTAGTATACGAGCACGGTATCCCGTATTGGTCGAGATTCCCCTCAAATAGCAATTGAAGCTCGGAACCTTTTCATCGCGTACAGAGAGTGGTTGCGGACTTCACACAACCACTCTCTGTATTCACAAGGATGGATCATGTCAAAACCGACAGTTCATTTCGGCTACACGTTAATCGAGCTGTTAGCCGTCGTATTCATCGTCGGTCTCGTCGGAGCAGCAACCTGCACCGTCGTCGTGGACGCTCGTGTTTCCGCACGAAGGATGCAATGCCTCGCCAATCTTCGACAAATCGGGCAAGCATCGATCGCGGTATCCGATCAATGCAAAAGATTTCCCGGCGCCGGAACCGCCGGTTATCAAGACTGGTCTATTGCGCTTCTACCGAAACTTGAAAGGCTACGGCAGTATCAAAAATTTGATCGTCGCTATCCCGCAGGGAGCGAGATCAATTTATCAAACTGTGAAATGCCGACGGAATACGCGTGCTCCGAACGCGAGATCCGAAGCACGATTATCGACATCGATGAAACACACTTTGCGATGAACGGAGAGCTCTCGAACGTCAAAGTCCATAACGTTTCAAACACTTCTAAAACTATCATGTACTCGGAAAGCCAAAAAGACTCGCTCTCGCCGTGGATCTTGAGTCCGGCGTAGAGTCGACCGAGCAAGAAGGACATCACAACGGACGCTTCAACGTAGTTTATCTGGACGGCCATTCGGTATGTTTAGATGGCGTGAAGATCGTGGAATAAAAAGTCCAAATAACCACAATATCCTGGAACCATACTCGAAATATACAGGCCTCATTACAGCAGTACCGGAATAATGTCACCCCAAAATCTCCTTACAAACCACCCCCTCCGTGATCGTCAATCGTTCATCTCGGCCGTTTTGCGTGAAGGTCAGTTGTTCGTGGTCCAAACCCAATAAATGCAGGACCGTGGCGTGGATGTCGTGGACGTGGGTTTTGCCTTCGACCGCGTATAACCCTAAATCGTCGGTCGCGCCGTGCACGTGGCCGGCCTTCACGCCGCCGCCGGCCATCCACATCGTGAAGCCGAACGGGTTGTGGTCGCGGCCCAGGCCGCTTTCGCTCATCGGCGTGCGACCGAACTCGCCCCCCCAGATGACCAGCGTTTCGTCCAACAGCCCGCGCTGTTTGAGATCGGCCAGCAGGCCGGCGATCGGGCGATCGGACTGATTGCAGTAGTAACTGTGGTTGTCTTCCACGTCGGTGTGGGCGTCCCACTTGCTGCCCGCGCCGTGTAGATCTGCACGCAGCGGACGCCGCGCTCGACCAGTCGCCGGGCGAGCAAACAGTTGCGGCCGTTCGCGGCGGTCTCGTCGTTATCCAAGCCGTACAACGCGCGCGTGGCGGCGGTCTCTTTCGTAAGATCGACCGCCTCGGGCGCGGCGGTTTGCATCTTGAACGCCAACTCGTACGACGAGATGCGGGCGGCCAGCTTATCGTCTTCGGCCCGATCGTCGGCGTGGCGGCGATTCAGTTTTTGGATGTAGTCGAGCTTTGCCCGTTGGCGATCCGCGCCGAAGTCGGCCGCCGGGCGCACGGCGGGGAACGGCGCTTCGGGCCCGCCCATGCGCGTCCCTTGGTAGGTGGCCGGCAAGTAGCCGCTGCCCCAGACCAAGCTGCCGCCGGGAGGCTCGTTCGAATTGTCCGTCATGACCACGTAGCCGGGCAGGTTATCGCACTCGCTGCCGAGTCCGTACAACGCCCACGCGCCCCACGACGCGCGGCCGGGCAGAATCGCGCCGGTGTTCATCATCGAGACGCCGGCGACGTGCGTTTGCCCGTCGGCGACGCAGCCCTGCAGCACGCAGAGTTTGTCGGCGTGCTTGGCGATTTCGGGATACCAATCGCTGACCCAGATGCCGGATTCGCCGTGGCGTTTGAACGTCCGTTTGCTGGCCAACAGCGGCGTTTCGCTGGTGACGCCCATCGACGTCATCGGGCGTTTGACGCTTGCCGGCAGCGGCTTGCCCGCGTGCTTTTGCAATTCGGGCTTGGGGTCGAACAGATCGAGATGGCTCGGCCCGCCGTCCATGAAGCAGAAGATCACGCTCTTGGCCCGCGCGGCGAAGTGCGGCTTTTTGGGCGCGAGCGGATTCTTGAGCGGCGCGGCCGACGCGGCGGGTTCGGCGGCGAACGACGACGCGCCCGACCGAACTGCGCGGCCAACAGCCCGGCCAGCCCGATGCGTCCGAAGCCGGCCCCGGCGCGCCACAAAAATTCGCGGCGCGAGGCGAGGTCTTCGTAACGATGACAACGGGGGTCGGACATGGAACGTTTTCAGTGTGAAGTTTTCAGTTTTCAGGAGATGCGGGCTGCGCGGTCATGGTTTTCAGACGCTCACTGAAAACCGAATCCTGAACACTGAAAACTCCTAGTCGATAAAACTCAGTTCGCCCGCGTTCAGCAGCGCGTGGCAGAAGTCGGCGATCGCGGCGGCGCGGGCGGGGGGCATGTCGGGCGGGTAATAGGACGGCAGAATGTCCGCGTCGATCTCGTGTTCGTCGTCGGCCACGACCCGGGCTTGTTCGGCCAGGAATTCGTGCGCTTCGGCCAGCTCGTCTTTGTGCGGCGGGCGGTGGAACGCTTGGCGGTACGCGGCGTCGATCAGCTCGTTCTCGTCGTCGGCGTGTTCGGTCAACAGATTGCCGCTCCACCAACGGGCTTCGCCCAGCGTGAACTCGCCGTTCAGCAACGTTAGCGCTTGCGGCGATGTGACCGTGCAACCGCGCTGGCGCAACTGCCGATCAGGTCCGGCGCGTCGAACGCGCCGAGGATCGGCAAGCGTAAGTTGCGCCGCGTGAACGTGTAGATCGTCCGGCGATTGCGGTCTTCGGGCTTTTCGTCGGGCGTCCAATAGTAGCGGCTGGTTTCGAGTTCCTCGGGCAACTCGGGCTTGCCCGACGGGCCGTACATACGGTCGTTCAAACGCCCGCTGAGTTGCAGCACGACGTCGCGAATCGCTTCGCCGGTCATGCGCTGACGCCGAGCGTGCCACAACAGTTTGTCGTTCGGGTCGACGTTTCTGGCTTTCTTGGCGAGTGCGGAATTCGGATCGACGGCCGAGCTTTGGCGATAGGTTTGCGAGAGGACGATCATCCGTTGCAACGGTTTCAGCTTCCAGCCGTTGTCGGTGAATTCGGAGGCCAGCCAGTCGAGCAGTTCGCGATGCGTGGCCGCTTCGCCCATCTGGCCGAAGTCGTTGGGCGTGGGAATGATGCCCACGCCGAAGTGTTGTTGCCAAACGCGATTCATCCAGACGCGCGCGGTCAGCGGGTGATCGGGATGCGTCAACCACGCGGCGAGCGCGGTCCGCCGACCGGTCGAGCCGGGACGGGCCAGCGGTTGTTCGATCTCCAATTCGTCGTCGCCCAGAAATTCGGGAACGCCCGGTTCGAGCGCCTCGGGAGCGGGCTTCAAATAGTTGCCCCCTTCCAGCAGATGCGTTTCGGGAGCTTGGCCGACGACGTCGGACACGGCCATCGCCAGCGGCAGCGGCGCGGGCTTCAAGCGATCGAAGACCGACAGTTCCTTCTGCAGCGCGTCGTAGCGGTTCTTGGCTTCGCCTTCGAGATAGGTCGGCAGCCGGTTCATCTTCTTGGTGAACATCCGCGAGCTGAACGCGGCCAGTTGTTGTTCGAGCGGGGTCCGCGCGGCGGGCGGCTTCAACATCGCGCGGCCGGTGTCGGCGTCGAGCGACGAGCTGAGTTCGTTCATCGCCGTGCCGCGGACGGTGGAGACCACTTCGTCGACCTTGGCCCGCAGCGGCGCGGTCTCGCGCGACCAGACGGACTCTTGCAGCTTATAACGCGAGATCTCGCCCGGCGCGGCGACCTGCAAGTCGTCGCGCGGCAACATCGGGCTGAAGACCGCTTGAATGCGAAAGAAGTCTTCTTGCAGGATCGGGTCGAATTTGTGGTCGTGGCACTTCGCGCAACCGATCGTCAGGCCCATGAAGACGAAGCCGGTCGTCTCGGTCATGTCGTCGAGCACGTCTTGCCGCGCTTTGCGAAAGTTCGACGCGTTCGACTCGAACTGGTACAGCCGATTGAAGCCGGTGGCGACGATCGCTTCCGGATTATCGGGTTCCATTTCGTCGCCGGCCAACTGCTGACGGATGAAGCGGTCGTACGGCAGGTCGTCGTTGAACGCGCGAACGACGTAATCGCGATAGCGCCACGCCTCGGGCCGGAGTTCGTCGATCTTGTAGCCCGAGGTCTCGGCGAAGCGGACGAGATCGAGCCAGTTCTTAGCCCAATGCTCGCCGTAGCGCGTACTGGAGAGCAGCCGATCGACAACGCGTTCGTAGGCGTCGGTTCGGGCGTCGTGGAGGAAATCGTTCAACTCGGCCGTCGACGGCAGCAAGCCGGTCAGATCGTAGGTAACGCGACGCAACCACATGCGTCGATCCGCGGCCGGGCTGAAGGTCAGCCCTTCTTCGCGCAGCTTAGCCAACACGAAGCGATCGATCGGGTTTGCGGGCGTGGTCGAGTCGTCGGCCGCTTTGGGAAACTCGGGCCGCGTCAACGGACGGAACGGCCAAGCGCCGGCTTTGAAGCGCGACTCGTCCGCGCGCGCGGGCGACGGGATCAGCGCGAGTAAGCCCAGCGCGACGCAGCATGCGGCGGCCAACGCACCGAACCCGCCGCGCGGGATGCGCGTCTGACATAAATCGACGTAATGACGGCTTCCGTTCATGCAAACAGATCCGGCGACGAAGTGTGTGGACTCTTCCGATACGGACGCCGTTGGGCGACGTTCGCACGAAATGGCGAAGCTGTTGGAATCGACAGACCGACGATCGAATCGCGCGCAAAGTCGATCAACGACACGGCGCGAGGCGGCGTAGAGAACGTCGCGGCGGGAACCGGTCCCCGCTCCCCCGGGTTCCGGTCGAATCACGCGTATTCTTCCACCATTCTTATTAAATCAGCAACCCCGGAAACGCAAGCATTTTCCCCAGTCTGACGGAGTTTTTGGAAATCGGCATACAAAAGCGTAACGATCAGGAAAACCGTGACGGGAGCGGGGTGAATGCGACGCTGTACATGCCGGTGGCTGCGGGAGGCCCCAACGCCCCCCGTTACCCCTCGCAGATACGCTTAAATCCCTGCAAACGCAGGAAAACAGCCCCCGGAATCCGCGTCGCGGGGCCGCCACTAGGATTCACCCCGTTTTCCACGTAAACTTCAAGGTTTTCGCCCAACCCGCGACACCGCAACGTCGTTCCCACTCAGTCGATAAGGATCGTCTCTCTTGTTACGCACGCACACCTGCGGTCAAACCCGTCGTTCGGACATCGGGCAATCCGTGACCCTCTGCGGGTGGGTCGACAGCTATCGCGACCATAGCGAAAAGCTGATGTTTATCGACCTGCGCGACCGCTACGGCAAAACGCAGGTCGTCGTCGACGCCGACAGCGGGGCGGACATCCTTAAACTGGCCAAGGGGATTCGGACCGAAGACGTGCTGCAGGTCACCGGCGTGGTCGTCGCGCGTCTTGAAGGGCAGACGAACCCGAAGCTGGAGACCGGCGAGATCGAAGTCCGCTGCCGCGCCTGACCATCCTCAACAAGTCGGCCACGCTGCCGTTCCAACCGGGCGGACTCGACCTGCCGGGCGAAGACTTGCGGTTGAAGTATCGCTATCTGGATCTCCGTCGTCCGCAGATGCAGCGGACGCTGATGCTCCGGCATCGGATCGTCAAAACGATGCGCGACTACTTCGACGAACACGACTTCCTCGAAGTCGAAACGCCGATGCTGGGTCGCAGCACGCCCGAGGCGCGCGCGATTACCTTGTTCCGTCGCGCGTCAACAACGGGCACTTCTACGCACTGCCGCAGTCGCCGCAGCTTTACAAACAGATTCTGATGATGGCCGGCTACGACCGTTACGTGCAGGTCGCCCGGTGCTTTCGCGACGAAGACCTGCGGGCCGACCGTCAGCCCGAGTTCACGCAGTTGGACCTCGAGATGTCGTTCGTCACGCAAGACGACGTGATCGGCATGATCGAAGGGCTAACGCAACGCGTCGCCAAGGCGACGCTGGGCCTGGATGTGCAATTGCCGTTGCCGCGGATGACGTACGACGAAGCGATGGAACGGTTCGGCCACGAC
Source organism: Pirellulales bacterium (assembly GCA_049840575.1). GTDB lineage: Bacteria > Planctomycetota > Planctomycetia > Pirellulales > JALHPA01 > JANRLT01. Next base: position 12,421 of record JASGKV010000023.1, on the reverse strand, counting down.
GCGCCGGACCTGCGTTACGGTATGGAACTGACCGACGTCACCGACATCGCCCGGGATTGCGGCTTCAAAGTGTTCGCCGCCGCCGTGGCGGCCGGCGGCAAAGTGCGCGGCATCAACGCCGTCGGCGCGGCCGGCAAATACAGCCGGAAGGATATCGACGGCTTGACCGAATGGGTCACCAAAAACAGCGGCGCGAAAGGCCTGGCCTGGTTCAAGGTCGAGGAGAGCGGCAAGCTGGCTTCGACGATCGCCAAGAACTTCACCGACGAGCAACTGGCCGCCATCGGCGCGCGCTTCGACGCCAAGCCGGGCGACTTCCTGTTGTTCTTGGCCGACACGTACGAAGTCACCTGCAAAGGGTTGCATCTGCTGCGGAAGAAATTCGGCGCCGACCTGAAGCTGTACGATCCGGCGACGATGCACTTCTCGTGGATCACCGAATTCCCGATGTTCGCCCCGAACGAGGAACCGGGTGAAACCGGCTGGGCGGCGATGCATCACCCGTTCACCGCACCGCGCCCGCAAGACCTGGAACTGCTGAAGACCGATCCGGCCAAATGCCGCGCCGTGGCGTATGACCTGGTCATCAACGGCAGCGAAGCCGGCGGCGGCACGATCCGCATTCACGACCAAGCGGTGCAAGCGCAGGTCTTCCATCTGCTGGGGATCGACGAACAGACGCAACGCGACCGCTTCGGCTTCCTGCTCGACGCGCTGCAATTCGGCGCGCCGCCGCACGGCGGGATCGCGCTGGGCATCGACCGCTGGATCATGCTGTTCGGCGGCCTGGACAACATCCGCGACGCGATCGCCTTCCCCAAAACGCAAAAGGCGACCGACCTCATGACAGAAGCCCCCGGCACGGTCGACGCACGGCAGTTGCGCGATCTGGGAATCGAGATCAAGAAGCGGCCGGAGTAGGTTTTTCTACATCGCTCGCTCTATCACGCTCCCTCGCAGCTCATTTCAACAACGGCCACAACGTGGCCGCCAGCAGCACGCCCATCGTGATGTTGAACCACTTCAACCGCGTGGGGTCCGACAAGAACCCGCGTAACGCCGCGCCGCAGCCCGCCCAGCACGCGACCGACGGCAAGTTGACCAGCGTGAAGGTCGCCGTGATCCACAGCACCGACTCGATCGGGCTCTCGGGCAGCGCGTAGAGCGCCATCGCGGTGACGGCCAGCACCCAGGCCTTCGGATTGACCCACTGAAACGCGGCCGCTTCGAAGAACCGCATCGGCCGCGCACGTTCGCGACCGGTGTCCAACGATCGGGCGCGAAACGTCTTCCACGCCAAGAACAGCGTGTACCCCGCGCCGGCGATTTTCAAACCCCACTGCAGTTCGGGATAGGCTTTCAGCAACGCCCCTAAGCCGAACCCGACGCCCAGCAACAGCGACAGAAATCCGAACGCGATTCCCAGCAAATGCGGAATCGTCCGCAAGAAGCCGAAGTTGACGCCCGACGCCAGCAGCATCATGTTATTCGGCCCCGGCGTGACCGACGCCACGCAACCGTAGGCCATCAGGGCGAGCGTGGCGTCCCAACCCATCGCGGGCGATTCTCGAAACAAAGGGCGGATCAAGCGGAATGCGTCGCATCGTACTGCGAATCGCGACGCGACGAAGGGGACATTCTACGAGACGACGAGGTTCACCGCAGGGCCGCCGGCAAACCTTGCGGGTTTTGCGACGGATGCCGTCGATGTGCCGGTACGAAACCTGCACTTGCTGAGTTTTTCTTGAACATCGGGATTCGGCGTCTCGTATGATGAGCGAAACGCCGATCGCTTGGCCGGTGTTTTGCCCAAATCCGTCGGTTCTCACGTCGCGTTTTTGCCGGCGTATGGCCGAAAACTCCACACGATTCGTCGACTATGCGTTTCGCGCCGCTCTCGTTCGCCGTTTTGTCGGGCTCGCTGTTGTTGATCGGTTGTGGCGGAAAGGCCGATACGCCGCCGGTCGCGAAACAGCCGGCAGGTCGACCCATCGCGAAATCCAGCGAGCCGGCGAAATCCGAAACGACCGCCAAACCCGTTGAATCGGGTCCGGAAAAAACACAGCCGGAAAAATCGACCACGACGACCGACGATACGCAAATCGCCCAAGCTCCGAAGCCGGAAGCTCCCGGCATTCCGGTCGAGCGGCCGAAGTCGCAGAACTTGGTCGCTCAGGGCTTCGCTCCGCAGTTGCCCGCGATCTTCATGAGCGAAGGTCACACGAAATCGCTGCGCGTCGGCGTCGGGCAAACGTTCCCCCAAGCCGCGTTGACCGACGCCGCCGGCAAGGCGACCGAACTCAAGCCGCTGTTGGGCAAGTTCACCGTCGTCGTGTTCTGGAGCGCGAAGGAACCGGCCGCGCTTGAAGAGTTGCAAGACCTGCAAGACCGCGTGCTGGATCCCTACAAAGGGGTCGGCGTTCGCGTGATCGCCATCAATCCGGTCGACGGCGACAAGCCGGAAACCAAAGCCTGGCTAACCAAGGCCGGCTTCACGTTCCCCACGCTCAACGACCCGACCGCCAAGCTGTTCGACGCCGTCGGTCGCGGCCCCTTGCCGCGTACGTTCTTGCTCGACGACTCGGGCAAGATCCTCTGGCTGGACATCGAATACTCGCGCACCACGCTGCCGCCACTTGGTCGAAAACGCACTGCCTGCGGTGTTGAAAGAGATCTAATTCTCAGCGCCCATTGAGACCCTGCAGGGCATTTAGGCTGGTCCCTTCTCCCCGTCCGAGCATTCCACTCCGCAAAGCGTTTTCGGGGAGAAGGTTAGGATGAAGGCGACGGTTTTATCTACAACAGGGTCGCCCTTACTCCGACCCTCTCCCGCTCAAAGCCGAACGTGAACGGGACGCCTGCTTTCGGGAGAGGGGGAAACTCAGACCTCGCCCGCAACTGTGCGAGTCGATCTCTCCCATATCAAACCGACGTAACTCACGCTATAATCAAGGCTTAAATTCTCCGGAGACGGGCCGGTCGGTCGTTTTTACGGCCGCTTCGTCGTCCCATCGCATTTTCCGTCGTTCGCGCTCGCATGGATCCGAAACTCATCCGCAATTTCTCGATCATCGCCCACATCGATCACGGCAAAAGCACGCTGGCCGATCGACTGATCGAGCAGACCGGCACGGTCGAAAAGCGGGGTATGCGCGCAGATGCTCGACGATATGGAGCTGGAACGTCAACGCGGCATCACGATCAAAGCCCGCGCCGTCTGCATGCGTTATCTCCAAGACGGGCAGCAGTACGAATTGAATCTGATCGACACGCCGGGCCACGTCGATTTTCATTACGAAGTCTCGCGCTCGTTGGCGTGTTGCGAAGGCGCCGTGCTGTTGGTCGACGCGTTCCAAGGGGTCGAAGCCCAAACCGTGGCCAACGCTTACGCCGCGATGGAACACAATCTGACCATCGTGCCGACGCTGAATAAGATCGATCTCAAGCACGCTCGCCCGGACGAAATCAAAACCGAAATCGAACAAACCCTGGCGATCGATCCGTTCGAAGTGCTGGGTTGCTCGGGCAAAACCGGCGAAGGCGTGCCCGAGTTGTTGCGCGCGATCGTCGAGCGCAGTTCCCGCGCCCACAGGCGATCCCGACGCCACGCTGCAGGCGATGGTGTTCGACAGCCATTACGACGATTATCGCGGCGCGATCATTTACGTCCGCGTGATGAACGGCACCGTTTCGAAGGGGCAGAAGATTCGCCTGTTGAAGGCCGAGAAAACGTACGAAGTCTTGGAATTGGGCCAATTCGTCCCCGAACGCCAAGCTTGTCAATCGCTCAACGCCGGGCAAGTCGGTTACTTGATCTGCAACATCAAGTCGATCCACGAAATCAACATCGGCGACACCGTGACCATCCCCGGCGATAAAGGGGCCGACCCGTTGCCCGGCTACGCGCCGCCGCAACGCATGGTCTACTGCGGGCTGTATCCCAGCGACGGCGAGAGCTACGAAGATCTGCGCGACAGCTTAGCTAAGCTGGCGATCAACGACCCCAGCTTCGAATTCACGCCCGAGACCAGCGATGCGCTCGGTTTCGGTTTTCGTTGCGGATTTTTGGGGTTACTGCACATGGAGATCGTGCAACAACGCCTGGAACAAGAATCCGATATCGATCTGGTGCAAACCGCGCCGAACGTCACGTACCAGATTCTCAAATCGGACGGCGAAACGATCGAAATTCACAATCCGCAGGACGTGCCCGACAGCGGACAAATCGAAGAGTTCCGCCAACCGATCGTGCGCAGTCAACTTTCTGATGCCGGTCGAAATCATCGGACCGGTCATGCAGCTTTGCACCGATCGTCGCGGGCACTACGTGAAGACGGAATACTTGTCGCCGGTCCGCGCGATGCTGACGTTCGACCTGCCGTTGGCCGAAGTGATCTACGATCTGCACGACAAGTTGAAGAGCGTCTCGCGCGGCTACGCGACGATGAATTACGAAATTCTGGGCTATTTCGAAGCCGATCTGGTCCGGCTCGACATTCTGGTCAGCGGCAAGAAGGTCGACGCGTTGTCGATCATCTGCGACCGGCGCGACGCCGATCGTCGCGGTCGCGCGATCGTGAAAAAGCTGCGCGGCGAAATCGACCGCCACATGTTCGAGATCGCCATCCAAGCGGCGATCGGCACCCGCATCATCGCCCGCGAAACGATCAGCGCGATGCGTAAGAACGTGACGGCCAAATGCTACGGCGGCGACATCACCCGCAAGCGCAAACTGTGGGCGAAGCAGAAGGAAGGCAAAAAGCGGATGAAGAGCATCGGCAGCGTCGACATCCCCCAAAAGGCGTTCCTGGCGGTGCTGGAGAACGGGAACGACGAGTAACGTCGAAATCGATCGAGACGATTGCATGCGGGTCGCGCGGACCGAATAATTGAGCAGCGTCACGAATACGGAGTCGCCCGATGAGCACCATCACTTCCCCCGCCGTCACCGCGTTCGGCGATCCGCCGTTAACGTTGCGGTTGGCGCCGGCGATCGGCCTTTCGCACGCGCAGTACGACGAACTCTGTCGGCAGAATCCCGATCTTCGACTGGAACAAACCGCGACGGGCGAGGTCGTCATTTGGCCGCACAACGGCGGCGAATCCGGAAACCGAAGTGCGGAAATCAACATGCAGCTCCGTCAGTGGGCGAAACGCGACGGAACCGGCAAGGCGTTCGATTCCAACGGCGAGTTCCGGTTGCCGCGCGGATCGGCGCGCTGCCCGGACGCCAGTTGGGTGACGCTCGATCGTTGGAATGCGTTGTCGCCGGCCGAACGTGAAGCGTTCCCACCGCTGTGTCCGGACTTCGTCCTGGAGCTACGTTCGCGAACGGATCGCTTGAGAGACCTGCAAGACAAGCTGGTCGAGTACATGGCGAACGGCGCACGGCTCGGCTGGATCGTCGATCCGTTTACGCGCACCGTGCACGTCTATCGCCCCGCTCATGCCCCCGAGGTCCTGGCGGACCCCGCCGTGGTCGACGGCGAAACCGTCCTGCCCGGCTTCCGACTGGAGTTGTCGGAAATTTTTCCCCGCGTCGAGTGTTAGTGTTGGGTAGGCCGCCCTGACCGTAGACCGGCAGCGACGAGTCGGTCGATTTGGGGTATCACCGAACGCGTGTCTTAACGCGATTATGACACGCAAACTTCTCTTCATCTGCGGTAAGAACAAACGCCGCAGCCCGACCGCGGAACATCTCTTCGCAAGCTTGAACGAAGTCGAAACGGCGTCGGCGGGCGTCAGCCGCGACGCGGACGTTTTCGTCACGCCGGAATTGCTCGCGTGGGCCGATCTGATCCTGACGATGGAACGCGCGCACGGCGCGAAACTCAAGAAGCTGTTTAATTCTTACTTACGCGGCAAGCGGGTCGTCTGCTTAAACATTCCGGACGATTTCGAGTACATGGCGCCGGAATTGGTCGTACTGCTGAAAGACAGAGTTCCGCCGCAGTTGTCGTGAAACGATTCCGAAATGCGGTTCATCACACTCGGTAAGTCGTTGCATTTCACTAAACAAGTTTTAAGATCAATCCGGCTCTATCACGCCTGCGGATTGCATGAGTTTGAGATCGGCTAAATATCGCTGAAACTTCGCGTGACGTTTAGGCGCGATTAAGACCGTCGATTGATCGCTGCTTTGTTTTAGCAGCCAAAACGCGGTGGACCAAATCGACTCCTGTAAGTCCAGGCTTCGCCAAGTTTCCTGTAATGCTTTTTCGCGAGTGACTAGAAACTGCGTTTCCGGATCGCGACGAATCAAGTGCCCAGGGATTCCACGAACGTCGAGTTCTTTAAACTCCGCTTTGCTGATATCCAACGCCCATTCGACATTTCGATAGTATTCGGCATTTGCTTGGTGGAAAGATTGGAGATGTTCGCTTACCCCCTGAGTTTGATAAACGGACGTGGAAAGCATCAAGCGGTCGATTTTTCCTTTTAGCACGACTCGATTAAACACCGCTCCAAACGTTTGGAACAACCCGTGTGTCTTAAATCCGTCTACCAAAACATCTTCAAGGACTGCGGAGTACAGCGCACCGCCACGCTGACTGCAATTCACGAGTTTGACGTTTTGTACTTTCGTGCGGAACGCCGGGTCACCGGTGATAGATAGTACGCATCCTTGGAAGTAGCATTTTCTGAATTCCAAATCGCAAAACGTCGCTGCGGAATCACGATCAACAAAAGAACCACCGTCAAAAGACTCGTTTTGAAAAAGGCGCATGAACTACCGCGAAGAATGGGAGAAATAATTGGTCGTTTTTTATTGTATTTACCCCTGGGTGGTGTAGTCACTGGAGGAAGTCTTATTCGCGATGTCCTCAGGGCGTTTCGCGCGATCTTCCCTTGGTGCCAATCGACCAAAAAAAGTGTTATGTGACGTGCTCTACGACACCGCGCGTCCACTGAACCCGTTGGCCAGCCGCCCGCCACGCCAGCTTGCCAACATGGGCAAGAATCTCGAAAAAACTTTCCCCGAAGCCGAATACCCTGAGCGTCGGGCCACGAATAGATGTGTGCGAGACAGGGCTATCAGGACCGGAACGTTTGTGTGAACAAACGTCCGCTCGTTGAAAAACATTTCCTTGAGACACGTCGTGATCATAACGCTCGTTTCGCTCGCGGAGTGAAACTGGGGCGTTTCGGCAGGTGGCGTGAATCGAAAGCTGACGCCCTTGGCTCGAAAAACAAAAAAACACCGGCAGCGCAGGCGATCGTAACGCTCGTTTCGCTCGTAACGCTCGACAAGTGAAGCTGGGGTGTTTGGCAGTAGTTCGATCGCTCAAAACCGCGCAGTCCCCGCACGGAAATTCCTGAAAACCGAAAACCTCACACTGAAAACCGAATCGAAACGCTCGTAACGCTCGTTTCGATCGCGGAGTGAAGCTAGGCAAGCTGCCGGACGCTCTTGCGGCCTGAGAACTTTGCCCAACAGATCAACGAATTGAGCGGTCGACCGCATCGCCGGCCCCCGCTCAGGATCGCTCTTTGACAATTCGAACAGTGGTCCGACGCGGTCCGTCGAAACCGCGCGGTCACTTCCCCACACCGGCCTCGACCAACGCTTTGCCCCAGACCGCGTAGCCCGCTTCGCCGGGGTGGACGCCGTCCTTCATGACACTCTTGGGCAACGTCCCGTCGGCCTCCAGCAGTTGCTTACCGATGTCCAAGAACCGCAGCTTGGCGTCGGTCTTGCCCTGCGTCTCGACCGCGGCGGCCAGACCGGCGTTGATCGCCGCGATCTTCGCGCGGAACGGGTTGTCGGCCTTTTCGCCGCGCGGCAGGACGCCCATCACCACGATGTTCGCCTGTGGGGCCCGCTTCCGCACGACATCGACGATCGCCGTGACGCCGGCGACGATCTCGGCGGGCGTGTTCTCGCGGGCGTTCTTCGTGCCGGTCAGGTTGTTCGTGCCGATGCAGATCACGACCCACTTGGGCGAGATCCCTTCGAACTCGCCGTTATCCAGTCGCCACAAGACGTTCTGTGTGCGGTCCCAACCAAAGCCCATGTTGAGGACCTTGAGCTTGCCGAACGTCTCGGCCCAGGCTTTGGCGCCGTTGACGACATTGGACTTCGGCTCGCCGCCCCACATGTGCGTGATCGAATCGCCGATCAAGACGACCTCGGGGTCGATCGTTTTCTGCGTGCGACGACCGCCGCGTGTCGCTTGTCCCAGTCGTAGAAATCCTGCTCCAATTTCGGCTTTGGAACGAGCGCGGTGTTTTCCGCGTCCGGTTTCGTCGCGTCCGCTTTCGTCGGCGCGGCCGGTTGACCAACGACGTTCGCGACGAACCCGAAACAGAGCAGGGCGACGCAAACGCATGACGTAAGACGCGGCATATGGTTTTCCTTCGCAAGCAAGTCGATAGGGCGATCGAGACAACGCGACTCAGTCTAGGCGATCGATGAGCCTGATGAAATTCGGAATGGGTCGCTGATCAGACTGATAGAACCGATCAACACTGATTTGATAGTGATAGGTCCTGTCTCCTTCGCGAATCAAACTAAACGGGTTCGTATTTTTCAGATCGGTGAAAATCAGTCCTATCAGCAAAATCAGCGGCCCATCCCCCACTGGATTCATTCCGGCCGTATCGATCGTAACGACGACGCGGGTCGCGCCGCCGACGCCCGAAATCGCCGGAGCACGTGGTATATTGAAGAATCCTCGCCCCTCGTCCGTCGTTCGCTTCGCGCCCTGTGAAACAGCTCGTTCAACACCTTCGCTCCGGGCTGCTCGAACTGGTCGACGTCCCTTCTCCGCAGGCCTGCGCGTGGGCAGTTATTGATCCAAACGACGAAGTCGCTGATCTCATCCGGAACCGAGCGATTCTTGGTCGAATTCGGTCGCTCGAGCCTGTGGCAGAAGGCGCGGAAGAATCCCGATCGGGTCAAACAGGTCTGGCAGAAGATCCAAACCGACGGGCTGCTGCCGACCTTAGAAGCGGTCTTCGCCAAACTGGACGAGCCGCTGCCGCTGGGCTACTGCAACGTCGGCCGCGTGTTGGAAGTCGGCGACGGCGCAATCGGCTACGCGCCGGGCGACCGCGTGGTGAGTAATGGTCCGCACGCCGAGATCGTGCGTGTGCCGAAAAACCTGTGTGCGAAAATCCCCGCCGGCGTCTCCGACGAAGCCGCTTCGTTCGCGGTCCTCTCGGCGATCGGCTTGCAAGGGATTCGCTTGCTTCAGCACGGCCCCGGCGATGTGGTCGCCGTGTTCGGGCTCGGGTTGATCGGGTTGCTGAGCGTCCAGATTCTGGTCAACAGCGGCGCACGGGTGATCGGCATCGACGTCTCGCCCGAGCGGCTGGCGTTGGCCAAGACGTACGGTGCGGAAACGGTCGACGCGGTGCAGGGCGACCCGGTGGCGTCGGCCCTGGCGCTGAGCGACGGCCACGGCGTCGACGGCGTGCTGATTACGGCGAGCGCGAAGGACGATCAGATCGTGAGCCAAGCCGCGCGGATGAGTCGCAAACGCGGCAAGATCGTGCTGGTGGGCGTCGTCGATCTGAATTTGAATCGCGCCGAGTGGTATCACAAGGAGTTGTCGTTCCAGGTCTCGTGCAGTTACGGACCGGGACGTTACGATCCCGACTACGAAGAAGGGGGTCGCGACTACCCGTTGCCGTTCGTCCGTTGGACCGAACAGCGCAACATCGCCGCCGCGCTCGATTTTTTGGCGCGAGGACGATTGCAAACCGCCGCGCTGACGACCGGCCGCGTGGAACACCACGACGCGGAGCATGCGTATCGCTTACTGACGAGCGATAAAAATCAACTGGGCATCGTGCTGAGCTATCCGGAACAGGTCGCCCGCGACGGCGTCGTGACGAGCGACGCCGCGAACGAGGAAGTGTCGAACACTGCTTCGGTCAAAGGGGTCGGCGCGGTCCGCGTCGGCGTGATCGGGACCGGCGCGTTCGCGACGCGCGTGTTGCTGCCCGCGATCAAGGCGACGAACGTCCGCTTGGCGACCGCCGCCAGCGCGAAGGGGCTGAGCGCGGCGCACGCCGCGAAGAAATTCGGCTTCGAGAAAGCGCGAGCGATCCCCGCGCGGTATTGGACGATCCGGCGATCAACGCCGTGTTTTTGGCCGTACGTCATGACAAGCACGCGGATTTGGTCTGCGACGCGCTCGCCGCCGGCAAGCACGTCTTCGTCGAAAAACCGCTGGCTATCGATCGAGCGGGACTCGATCGCGTTCGCGCGGCGCACGACGCGCGGCCCGACTTGCAGGTGATGGTCGGCTTCAATCGCCGCTTCTCGCCGCACGCGGTCGCGTTGCGAAAGTGGTTGAGCGCGCGAGGCGAACCGGCGACGATCCACATGCTGATCAACGCCGGGCAGATCCCGGCCGACAACTGGATCATGCGGCCCGAAGTTTCCGGCGGACGAATCGTCGGCGAAGGTTGCCATTGGTTCGATCTGGCCGCGTTTTTGGTCGACGCGCCGATCTCGGCCGTCACGGTCGACGCGGGCGGCTCGGGCGATCGCGGCCGCGATCATCAAACGATCACGCTGGCGTTGGCCGACGGTTCGACGGCGGTCCTGCAGTATTTGGTTAACGGCAGCAAGGCGTTTCCCAAAGAGCGCGTCACGATCTTCTGTCAAGGACAGGTCGCCGAGTTGGACAATTTCCATTCGTTGGCGACTTACGACTGCAAAGGGTTGGCGAAACAGAATCTGTGGAAACAAGACAAAGGCCATCGCGCCGAAGTCGCCGCGTTCTTGGCCTCCGTCGCCGGCGGCGGTCGGCCGGTCATCCCGTTCGAGAGCTTGGTCAACACCACGCTGGCGACGTTCGCCGCGCTGAGAGCGCGACGAACGGCGCAAAAATCAAAATCGAAGGCTGAGGCACGAAGGCCGAACCCTTCGCCGCATCCAGTCGATCGAATCACCATTTTTGAATTTTTCTCAACCTTCATTCTTCACCCCTCATCCTTCAATCGTGTCCTCGTTCTTCGCCATCGCCGACAAGCTCATCGGGCCGGGTCGGCCCTGCTTCGTCGTCGCCGAAGTGGGACAAGCGCATGACGGGAGCCTGGGAACCTCGCATGCATACATCGACGCCGCCGCGCGCACCGGCGTGGATGCGGTGAAGTTTCAAACGCATATCGCCGCCGCCGAATCGACCGCCGCCGAACCGTTTCGCGTGAAGTTCAGCAAGCAGGACGTCACGCGCTATGACTATTGGAAGCGGATGGAGTTCACGCCCGAGCAATGGGCCGGATTGGCCGAACATGCGCACGAACGCGGTCTGATCTTTTTGTCGTCGGCGTTTTCGTTGGAAGCCGTCGAGCTGCTCGAACGGATCGGCATGCCCGCGTGGAAGGTCGGCTCGGGCGAGATCGGCACGACGCCGCTGCTTGAACGGATGGCGGCGACCGGCAAACCGGTGCTGTTATCGAACGGCTTGGCCGATTGGGCGACGCTGGATCGCGCGGCGGATTGCGTCCGCGCCGTCGGCGCACCGCTCGGAGTGTTTCAATGCACCACGGCATATCCCTGCCCGCCCGAGCGACTGGGGTTAAACGTGCTGGCCGAACTCGCCGCGCGGTACGCCTGTCCCGTGGGGTTGAGCGATCACTCGGGCAAGATTTTCGCCGGGCTCGCCGCCGCGACGTTGGGGGCGAACATGCTGGAAGCCCACATCGTGTTATCGCGCGAGTGCTTCGGCCCCGACGTGCCGGCCAGTCTGACGACGAACGAATTCGCCGAGTTGGTCGACGGCATCCGATTCATCGAACAAGCCCTGACGACGAAGATCGATAAAGACGCGAATGCGGCCGAGAGCGCGAACTTACTGAAGACGTTCGGCAAGAGCGTGGTCGCCGCGCAGATTTGCCGGCCGGGACGACGCTTATTCGCGACGACTTGGCCTTCAAAAAACCGGGCGATGGAATCCCCGCCGCCGATTCATGGCGCTGATCGGCCGCACGCTGACGCGCGACACGCCGCGCGATACGCGTTTCTCAGAACACGATTTGCTCCGCACGAAAGACGACGCATGACGAAGACGAACAATACCCACCGCAAGGTTTGCGTCGTGCTGGTCGACCGCGCGAATTACGGTCGTTTGAAGCCGGTCATGCGCGCGTTGCAGGATCACCCGGCCCTGGAACTCCAAGTCGTCGCGGCCGGCACGATGGTGCTGGAACGGTTTCAACAGCCGGTCGACGTCGTTCGCGCCGACGGGTTCCCGATCGACGGCGAAGTCTACATGGAGCTCGAAGGCTCGAAACCGGTCACGATGGCCAAGAGCGTCGGGTTCGGCATCGTCGAATTCACCAACGAGTATCAACGCCTCAAGCCCGATGTCGTGCTGATCATCGGCGATCGTTACGAAGTGCTAGGTGCTGTTTGGATTATTGCGTTTCCCATTAACCTTAACAAGACCACCAACCAGTACATGCA
>JASGKV010000022.1:0-917463 GCA_049840575.1 Pirellulales bacterium | reverse complement strand
TGTGTTATGTATACTAAAGCGACGAAGCTACGTATTGCTAAGGTTAATAGGGAAACACGATAGAATCCGAACAGCACCTATTGACGCCGGGGCAAGTCGAAGATCTTGAGTTGATGCAAGGTCGTCCGGCGGCCGTGAACGCCGGTAAGGTCGATATCGACGTTTACGTCGTGACCGAAAAACACGGAGACCGCGCGATCAAGGTCAAGGAGTGATCGCGCGTCGTTCACGCTTATCGTCCCGTGCGGAAATCCCTCTCATACCGCTCCAACAACTTCATCGGGTCGTTCGGCAGCAAATACATCTTACCGCGAATCCGTTTCGTTTCGTCGGGCTTCAAACCGCCGATCCGAAAGTCCGCGTGCAGGCAGCGGGCGACGCCTTGGAAGAGTTCTTGATGCGGATCGAACGCCACGGCGAACAGCCGCGTTTCGTCGTCGCTCGCGCAGCCGATCAGACCGTGACTGAGCTTCACCGCGCTGACCGGGCGCGGATTGACGTCGGTCGCCGGCACGCCCGGCGCGGGCCAGACTTGGCCCGGCGTATAGCGCACGGTCTTCGCCCAGGGCTTCAGCGCAGCTCCAACCGTACGGCTTTGCCTTCGACGAACACGAAACACTTCGGCAGGTAGTCGTCCAAACCCTTCCCGTCGTCGGCGAATCCGGTGAAGTCGCCCAAGCGGATGCAAGGCTGCGCCCAATGTGCTTCCGACGCGCGGGGCGTCGGGTTGTGCGCGGTCAGCTCGAACGTCACGTCGTCCGCGCCGGCGGTGACGACGTGATCGACGATCACGCCGTCGCGCAGCGTACAGCGAAGTTTCAACGTCTTGGCGTCGTCGCTGGAGGAAACAAGTTCGGTCGTGTGACCGATCACCGTGTCGTGCCAATCCGCGTCGGTCGACTTCGGCCGACAATACGCTTCCAAATAATTGATCCGAATCTCCCCTTTCGGCAACCGCGCATCGCGCAGGATCAACCAGTTTTTCTCCCGCGCGAGCGTGATCACAGCGGTGGGCTTGGCCGGTTCTTCCGCCGCGTGCGCGTGCGTTATCGAGGAGAACGCGAGGCCCAGCGCGAGCAGAAGCGATGTACGAAACGAGATCGGTGCGAGCATGAATCCTCCCCGAGAGTACCTCTTCAGTTTACGAAGAAGCGCGACGCCGCACGACGATTCGCGATTTGCTCCCGGGAAACCGAAAGCGGCATCGCCGGCCCCTTCTCGTAGGGTGCGTCTTGACGCACCAAAGATGGATCATCGCTCCTACATTCCGCGACGCGTTGCAGAAGGTACGTCTCGCAATCAACACAGCGACGCACCCGACCGCTCGTTCAAACCCCCTCAAAAAATGAAAGTTATCCCCAAATCGTACCAGCGCGATCCGGAAGTCGCGTGGCGTGAAGGGCTTCCGACGACAAAACGAAATCTTCGATTGGGCTAGTAATCGTACCAGGCGTTCTTTTAGGTTAAGACGCGTGATGACCGGAGCCGTTATCGCGGCCGTAGGGTGCGTCTTGACGCACCAGGATCACGCAACGTTCATGCGGGAATCGACGTCCCATATCGGTGCGTCGAGACGCACCCTACGGGGGCGGTGCGCAATCAACACTGAGACATACCCTACGGAGGGTGGTGCGCATTAACACAGCGACACACACTACGAAACAGTTTCGTCGCGATCGCAACGCTCGTAACGCTCGCGCAGCGACATTGGGGCGTTTGGCGAAACGGCGCGAACCGCAGGCTGACGCCATCGGCTCGAGCGCATGATATTCACAAATGCGTCGATGCGTGCTCGTAACGCTCGCGCAGTGAATTTGGGAAAGACGTTCTTGGAATGCGGCGTCCTAGGAGACTCGGCTTGCTCCGCGAGTGCCACTCGCCGCTTTGCTCGTCACTGAAAACTGAATCCTGAAAACTGAAAACTCAATTCGATCGTTTCGCTCGTTTCGCTCGCGCAGGGAAGATGGAGAAGCAACTCGGTCGGTGCGGGAAGACCGACGTATTCGATCCGCAGAAATCCCCGGTCCGGTGGGTTTCGGCCGTTTCGTGCAAAATTCGGCCGAATTGCTTTGAGAACCGTGTTACAATGAACACAACTTCGTGTCGAAATGACGACACGGTCGTCGACACCACGTTTTCGTCGTTATGTCCGATTCGTTTCATCACCGATCGTCGTCCGGCCGTATGCAACGCTTGCGCAGTGCGCCGGCCGGCGTCCAACCGTTGATCGCCGAGATCCTCTGGCTCGGCGGCGAGCGGGACGATCCGCGCACCGGGCTGAACGAAGCGTTGGCCGCCATCCCGCCCGCGCTCGGCGGCGACTATGTGACGATTTTGCGCGGCGACGAGTTGGGCGAATGGACGACCTTGGCCGAGTTCGGCGCAACGCGAATGCCCGCGCGACGTGCCGGCCGAAACGTTGGATCGCGAGCAGCCGACGATCCGCGGCCCCTGGTGCGGCGCGTTGTTGAGCGCACGGGGCGAGTCGCCGCGCGTGTTGGCGTTGCACTGTGCGGATGCGAAGACCCGCGCCGGCGTCTTGCCGCAGAGTCTCGACGCGGCGGCCGCGGCGTTGGCGACCGCGTTGCACGCGATGACCGAACGCCAAGCGAACAAGCGTCGCGAAGATCGCCTGACCACCATGCTGCAACTGGCGCAGGAATGGAGCCAGCGCAGGAAGTGCAACCGCTGTTGCTGCATATGGCCGAAGCGTCGACGCGGTTGTTGCGCTCGGACCGGGCCAGCATTTTTCTGTGGGACAAGATCAATCGCCAACTCGTGGCGCACCCCGCGTTGGGCGTCCCCGGCGGCGAGTTGCGTCTGCCCGACCATGTGGGGATCGTCGGCAAAACGTTGCACAGCGGCCGGCCCCGGCGCGTGGCCAATAAAGACGACGGCAATCAGATCCATCGCGACGTCGACAAGAAGCTGGGCTATCACACGCGCTCGCTCTTGTGCGTGCCGCTGCGCCGGCAACGGCGAGCTATTGGGCGTGTTCGAGATGATCAACAAGTTGGAAGGCGACTTCAACGACGAAGACGAGGCCGCGTTGGTCGAGTTGGCCGCGCTCGCCGCGCCGGCCTTGGCCAACACGCAACAGTTGGAAGCGACGTTGGCGGTGAATCAATTGCTGGTCGATCGCGCGGCCGAAGCCGCGCGGTTGGTCGGCGAATGCCCGGCGATCGTGGCGCTGCAATCGACGTTGCGACGCGTCGCGCCGACCGAGTTGGCGGTCTTGTTACTGGGCGAAAACGGAACCGGGAAGGAAGTCGTCAGCCAAGCGATCCATTACCTCAGCCCGCGGCGAAACCAACCGTTCGTGGCTGTGAATTGCGCGGCGTTGACCGAGACGTTGTTGGAAAGCGAACTCTTCGGCCACGAAAAAGGGGCGTTCACCGACGCGCATGAATCGCGGATCGGCAAGTTCGAATTGGCCGCCGGCGGGACGTTGTTCCTAGACGAGATCGGCGATATGAGTCGCGGCGGGCAATCGAAATTGCTGCGCGTCCTCGAAGAGAAAATCGTGGTCCGGGTCGGGGGCTCGAAACCGATTCAGGTCGACGTCCGCGTGATCGCCGCGACGAATCAAAACTTGGCCGAGATGGTGCGACAGAAACGCTTTCGCGAAGATTTATTCTTTCGCTTGAACGTCGTTTCGTTGGAGTTGCCGCCGCTGCGCGATCGCGGCGGCGACATCATGCTGTTGGCCGAACACTTTTTGTCGGACTTTTGTCGCCGCGCTCCGCAAGACGCCGAAGTTCTTCGCCCACCGCGCGGAAGCGGCTCGAACAGCATCCTTGGCCGGGCAACGTGCGCGAGTTGCGGAACCTGATGGAACGCCTGGCCTACCTGACCACCGGCGATCGCGTGGAGGCCGACGACCTGGCGTTCATCCTGCCGCCGGGCGGACATACGGTCGCGCGGACCGCCGGCGAAGAGACCTTGGCCGACGCGACCGTGACGTTTCAGACCGACTACATCAAAGCCTCGATCGAACGGACCCGCGGCAACATGAGCGCGGCGGCCGAACTATTGGGCCTACATCGCTCGAACTTGTACCGCAAGATGCGGCAACTCGGTATGCATACCGACGAAGACGAAAACGCCGCGCCGTCCGAAGAAAACGCGGCGCAAGGTTAAGTGAGTAATACGGAAACGAGATGGAATCGCGAATATCGTCGGCGCGATCGATGTGCACTCGACTGAGTTAGGTTATGCCGGCATGCCGGCATAGTTCCTCGCTCTAAAACACCCGCGAAACCTTGCGGGCGGTCACGCTTGCGCCGCGGAACGCGCGTTTAGCGATCTTGGCGTGCAAAACGATTGTAGCGACCCATGACCGCACGCCGATGTAGACCAAGGAACGACTCGTTCGGCATGCGCCCGTTGCGCGGACGCCTGCCGGCACGAGGGGGGATTCGAGTCGTCGCGCGGGGCGCGGCGGCGCGTCATTCGTCACACAGGTGCTTCGTGCGTAACTCATCGCGTCCTCTTCGTCGTGCCGCCTGCTGGGTGTTGCCCTTGGCGATGGCCGTCGGCTGCTCGTCCACGACGCCGCCGGGCGCCAAGCCGGCGACCACCTCGACCAGTTGGTTCTCGAACCCGTTCGCGTCGAAGCCCGAGAACCCGTACGAGCAGAAGCCCGGCAAGTCCGAGATCGACAATCTTTCGCTGAGCAACAAAAACAAAACCGGCGCCGAACTCTATTTGCACTTGGCCAAAATCCACGAGCAAAAAGGGAATCTGCAAGCCGCCAAAGAACAATACGAGAAGGGCTTGGCCACCGAACCGAAGAACGTCGGCCTGCTGATCGCGTATGCTCGGATGAACGACCGCGCCGGTCAACTAGACGAAGCCTCCGGGCTGTATCGCCGCGCGATCGCGGTCGCGCCGAAGAACGCCACGCCGCACAACGACCTGGGCCTGTGCTTGGCCCGGATGGATAAGCTGCCGGAAGCGACGGTCGAACTGCAAAAGGCGGTCGATTTGGACGCGAAGAAACCGCTGTATCGCAACAACTTGGCCACGGTGCTGGTTCAACAGAACCGCGTGGACGAAGCGGTGGCGCAGTTGTCGCAAACCAACACGCCGGCCGTCGCGCACTACAACACCGCGTTCTTGCTGCAACGTCGTAACGATTTGGCGAGCGCGACGCGGCACATGACGCAGGCCGCGCAGTTGGACCCGAACCTGGCGGCCGCGCAAGACTGGCTCCGCGAGAACGCGCCGCAAGTCGCGCAAACGCCGTCTCGCTCGCCGGAATACACCGCCCAAGCTCCGACTCAAGCGCAATATCAAGGGGGCGGCTACGGCGCGGGGCCGCGCAGTACGTGCCGCAGCAACAAGCGTATCCGTCGCAAGGCTACGCCCCGGCGACGGTGAATCCGGCCGGCGGTTATCAGCCGCCAGCCTATCAACCGCCGGCGTATCAGCCTGCACGGAACCGACCTCGCAGTATCGCGCCGCGCGGCGGCGAACAATCCGACGTACCCGTCGTTCACGCCCAGCGCACGAATGAGCCGGACGCACGACGCGGCGGTCATGCCGACTACGTACGCGGCCGACATCGACGACCTGCCGGAAGCCGCGCCGCAAGGCGTCGCCGCGCCGCGGTACTAACGCGGCGACGGCCGGATGACATCGAGTGGCCGGGGTCGGAGCGTACTCGCGTAGCCCCCGGAACGTTCGACGTTCGTGTTATTAGGCGACCTCAACGATCAGTTCGATCTCGACCGCCCAGCCGGCCGGCAACGCGGCCGCGCCGAACGCGATCCGGCGCCGATGCCGGCGTCGGGTCCGAAGACTTCGCCCAGCAGTTCGCTGCAGCCGTTGATCACGGCCGGGTGCTGAATGAAGTCCGGCGCATGTTGACCAAGCCCAGCGTTTTGACGATCCGCTTGACCTTGTCCAGCGAGCCGAGATAACCGCGAAGCGTGGTCAGCAACGCGATCGCCGTCAGTCGCGCGGCTTCCTTGCCTTGGTCCACGGTCAGGTCGACGCCCAACTTGCCGGTCATCCCTTTGCCGTCGGCTTGGATCGGCCCGTGACCGCTGAGATACAGCAGATCGCCGACCTGCACGACCGGTTTGTATACGCCCTGGGGTTTCCCGGGAGCGGCCAACGTGATGCCCAATTCCTGCAAGCGAGTTTCGGCGGACATGGTGCGCGAGATGAGGGGACGAAGCTGGTAAAAGTCGAAACGATCGAGGAACCGCGCAGGCGGCACGATCGGCATGAGCGATACGTCCGCTAGTCTCGCAAAGTCCCGGGCGTTCGTCGACCGATAGCGACCAAATCGTCCGTTTTCATACTGCTCGCCGCGAAGGATGAACATCGATGTCCAGCGCCTCCGGAATTTCGGCCGCCTCGGGCGAACTGGCCTCGCAAGTGACGATCGCCGTCGCGAAAAAATCGCAAGACGCCGCCAAGGCCCAAGGCGAAGCGGTCGTCCAACTGCTGCAGGACGCCGCGAACCTGGCCAAAGCGGCGGGCAAGGGCGGCTCGTTCGACGCGGTGGGGTGATCGACCCGCGTTCGCGAAGTCGCCGAATGCACGGTCTCGAACGAGCAACGAAAAGCTTCGCTCAAATGTTTCGCCGGACTGGTGAAAACATGACGAATAGCATGAATCGTTCGTTCGAATCGACAGGTTTTCGAGACTTTCTCGACAACTGAAGAACAGTCAATACTCCGGATAACCAACGATTTTTCAACATCTTATTGACTGTTATGCGACTGAATATGAACTCGATATGAACGAACTCTGAACAGTTTTTCCACAAAATCACGGACCCAAAAAACATCCCCGACCAAGGATGTCGGTCGGGGACGTTATTCGTCGAAGCGGTTGAATTTCGAAATTCGATCGCGGCGATACCGTGCGGCTACTTCGCCACGTCGTAGATCATCAGCGTGTCTTGCTCACGGAGAAACAACTTGCCGTTGACCACGACCGGTTGGGCCCAACTTTCTTTTTCCTTGACCGCCGGTTTGAACTTGCCGACCAGTTCGTATTTCTCCGGGATCGCTTTGATCAGCGCTACGATGCCGTCTTTTTGATAACGAAAGATGAGGTAGCCGTCGACCCAGGTGATGGCGGCCGAACCGCCGTCGGGGCCACGACCTTCCTTCCACATTTTTTTGCCGGTCATGAACTCGACGCACATCGGGAAGCCGTTGTTGTGACCGTGCCCCATGTAGACGTAATCGCCGTCCAAGATCATTCCGCCGTGGTGGTTTTGCAGGTCTTTACTGCCGAAATAGTAGATTTCCTCGGCGTTCACGCCGGCACCGTCCTTACTCAGCTTTACCAACGCCGAACCGCCGTCGTTGTAGCCCGACGAGGTAAAGACGTAGTCCCCCTTGATCAGCGGGGTGGGAATATTGGCCGTTTTGTTGGCCACGCGGTTGTATGTCCACAGCAATTTGCCGTCGGACGCGCGAATACCGATCAGGCCGCGGCCGACCAACGTCACGTATTGCTTCACGCCGGCCCCGTTCGACACGACGATCGAAGCGTAGCCGGCCCCATTGTTTTTCTCACCCTTCGGATCGTCGTAGACGGTCTTCCAGACGAGGTCGCCGGTGCTCTTTTTCAAGCACACGACCGCGGCGTCGTCGCCGCCGGGCGTGCAGAGGACGTTGTCGCCGTCGACCAGCGGAGATTCGGAAAATCCCCAGCCGGAGTGCATTTTGCCGTTCCATTCCTTCTTGAAATTCTTGCTCCACACGACCGCGCCGCCGTCGGTTTTCAAACAGACGATGT
Source organism: Pirellulales bacterium (assembly GCA_049840575.1). Lineage (GTDB taxonomy): Bacteria > Planctomycetota > Planctomycetia > Pirellulales > JALHPA01 > JANRLT01. The sequence continues at coordinate 909,699 of JASGKV010000022.1, read as the reverse complement.
TGCCGTCGGAGGAGACCACGTACAACCGATCGCCGTCGATGGTCGGCGTGGTGCGCGAGCCGTCGTAACCGTGTTTAGGGACGGACTGCGTGATCGGCGTGACCCAGGCGACTTCGTTCTTTTTCAGATCCACGGCGATCACGCACTGCGCGTCGTCGCGATTGCCGGTCGTATATAACCGATCCCCGACGACCGAAACGCTGGCGTATCCGGTCCCCATTCCCTCGATTTTGCTCAGCAATGCGGGCGGATTGGCGTCCCAATCGGTGCGCAGGTTCTTGCTAGGCGCTTTTGTTTTCGCGATTCGCGCCGCGCCATTGCGGCCAATCCTGCGACGACGCTTCGACCGCCCACCCGAACGTCGTCGACACCATCAACAACGCCGCGAATGGCGCAGCGGGAAACATGGAACGAAACATCGGAAGTCACTCCCCAAAGTGGATGCGGCGGGTCGAATCGCAGGCGGGCCGGACGAGTTTGCGTCGACGAAATCGACGACAAGACGGCTCGTCGGAATACGTTGTAACGTAGCCGATCGGACTCGGCATGACTAGAAAAAACGAGCAGGTTTTTTACTCCCGAAGAAGTTCCCACCCAGGCGAGATCCGGCCATAAAATCACGCGCCCTAAGGTCTTTGCTTTGCTCGACTTAAATCCGTAGGTTTCAAGCGTTTTTCGCTCCCTCGGCGGCCTGATTTCTGGTAGATTACCGGTTTGCGATTTAGGCCGTAATCTCGACCGGAACATCGGTCGTTCGAGGGAGGCGCGAGTTGGTCGAAACGGAGCGACAATCGGGAGTCCGCCTGTTGCCCGTGCCCGGTCCTTGGCCGAGCGCGGACGATGCGTCGCATGCCGGCCCAGCAGGCTCGACGTTCGCCGCGCCGCGTCTTACGCCCGAGCAAAGTTTCGTACTGGACGACGACCAACCGTTGCTGGCCGCCGTGATCGAAGCGGCTTGCGAGGACCTAGAGTCGATTCCGCATCCGCTGCTGCTCTGTGGGCCGCCGGGCTCCGGCAAATCGCATCTGGCGCGCGGCATCGGCGAAATCTGGATGACCCGTTTCGGCGAGTCCTCGGCCGTCGTGATGCTCGGCGGCACCGAGTTCGTGAAGCAGTTCATCCAAGCCGGCGAACGCGACCGCCTGGGCGACTGGCAAACTCGGATTCGCAACGCTCGTTTGCTGATTTTGGACGACCTGAATCAGCTCTCGACGAATCCCCGCGCGATCAACGAACTTCGCTTCACGCTGGACGAGCAAACCGCCAACGGCGGTCGAGCGATCCTCACGTCGCGATTAACGCCCGAATTGATCGCCGGCATGACTCCCGCCTTGGCGGGCCGCCTACAGGCGGGCGTTACGGAAACGCTGCGCGCCCCAGCCCGGCCGTACGGACCGCGCTGTGGGAACGATTCGCCGTGGCGCGGGGCATCACGATCGACGAGTCGGCCTTGCGAAACTTATCGCAAGTCAAAACCAACGCGATCGAAATTTGGTTGCTGCTGGACGAATTGGCCGTCGGCGACGCCGGCGGGCGACGCATCGACGCGGAACGCGTGAAAGAAGCGTTTTCGATTCGCGGCGCGCATGGACGTCAGGCGTCGCGGCCGAACATCCGCGCGATGACTAGTTTGGCGGCCAAATACTTCGGGATTAAGGTTCCCGAACTGTTGGGTCCCACGCGCCGCCGCAGCGTGGTCACCGCGCGAAACCTCGTGATTTACCTCGCCCGGCAGTTGGGCGACATCAGCCTGGAACAGTTGGGTAAACATTTCGGCGGACGCGATCACACGACCGTGTTGCACGGCTATCGCGTGATCGAAGAGCGACTGCGCAGCGATCCCGAACTGCGCCAAGCGCACGACGATCTGCGCAAGATGCTCGTGCAAGGAGGGGGCTCATGATGAAATCGATCGCAACACCAACGACCGATGTGGATAACTCGTCGCAACGACGTCGCGTTGAAGCGCGATGCGACACGACCGATCACGTCCCGTTCGACGCGGTGCGCCGGTCGACGAAAACGCGCCGTGGCACAAACGCCGATCAACCGACGACGAACCCGATATCCACAGGCCTGCCGATTATGACAATCGTTGGTTTTCATCGAGCGAGAGTACGACTTTTGACCGCCGCGGAGGTCGCTTTTTTCTCAAGCGGCTCGTCCTCTGCTGCTGTTACTGTCTAATAAGAATCATTAAAGAGACAAGACTGTTCATTCGCCGATTCAGTATCGACGTTCATCACTCGGAAACTTGAACCCATGAAAATTACGTTCGATCGCGATAAGTTCCTTTCGTCGTTCGCCGTCGCACAAAGCGTCGCACCGGCCCGCAGTCCCAAACAGATTCTGCAAAACGTCAAATTCGAAGCGACCGCCGACGGAGGCCGGTTCTTGGCCACCGATCTCGAGATCGGCGTGCGCGTGAAGGTCGATGGCATCGAAGTTCATCAGCCGGGCACGACCGTGTTGCCGGTCGGTCGGTTTGCGCAAGTTCTGCGCGAAGCGCGGGATAAGCAACTGACGCTCGAGATCAGCGGGAACGGCGCCGTGGTCAAAGGGGAACGCTTCAAGGTCAAACTGGCGACCGAAAGCCCGGACGAATTTCCGGCGATCGAAGAATTCGCCGAGAAGAAGTTCCACGTGATTCCCGCCCCGCTGTTGCGCTCGATCATCCAGCGGACCGCGTTCGCCACGGATAACGAGAGCAGCCGCTACGCGCTCGGCGGCGTGTTGATGGAAATGACCGACGACAAAATCATCGCCGTGGGGACCGACGGCCGTCGCTTGGCCAAGATGGAAGGCCCCGCCCAAGCGGTCGAAGGCCACCGCACCGGCGACCAAGGCTCGATCATCCCGACCCGCGCGTTGCAACTGATCGATCGCGCCATCGGCGACGAGGGAGACGTTAAAGTGGCCGCTCGGGGCAACGACGTCATGGTGCAGAACGATCGACTGACGCTGTTCACCCGTCTGGTGGAAGGCCGCTTCCCCAAATGGCGCGACGTCTTGCCCAATCGCCCGCAAGCGAGTCGCATCCCGCTACCGGTCGGGCAATTGCTGGAAGCGGTCCGTCAAGCGGCGGTCGTGACCAGCGACGAAAGCCGCGGCGTGGATTTCCACTTCGGCGACGGCAAGCTCCGCCTGAACGCCAACACGGCGCAAGTCGGCGAATCGGAATCGTCGTTGATCATCGCCTACGACGGGTCCGAGTTGGGCATCACGCTCGATCCGCGCTTCCTCGTCGACTTTTTGAAGGTTCTGCCGGGCGAAAGCACGATCACGTTCGAAGCGGTCGACGGGACCGGCCCGGCCGTGTTGACCACCGACGACGGCTACAGCTACGTGATCATGCCGCTCAGTCGCGATCGTTAAGAATGCTAGGCCGCTGATCGGACTGGTGCGACTGATTTTCACTGATCCGCAGGATTCGTGAAATCAATTCAAACGTTCGATTAAGTCTTTCAGATCAGTGTTCATCACTCCAATCGGTTTCATCAGCGGCCCATCGCGTTTCACTCCATGGCGGCTCCGCAAAAACTCGCCGACGTCCTCTCGCGCTTGATCGCGCAACGAGGGTACGCGCGTGTGCAAGGGGTCGCCGCCGAGGCCGAAGCGTGGGCCGCCGTCGCCGGTCCGGCGATTGCCAAGTTGTCGCGGGTCGGCGAACTGAAGCGGAGCGTTTTGGAAATTCACGTTTCGAACAACATTCTCGTCTCGGAGTTAGGCTATCAAAAAGCCAAGCTGCTGGACGGTCTCCGCGAGAAGCTGCCGCAACACAAACTGAAGGATTTACGCTTCAAAGTCGGAGCGATTCGCTAAACCCGTAGGGTGCGTTTCGACGCACCGACGTCGAATTTCGCCGTGGCTGGGTGCGTCGAGACGCACCCTTACGGCTTGGTTCGAACATGATTTTCACTTCGCAAACGAGTCACGAGAACCCCGCACTATGTCCGCCGAGACGCCTGATTCGCCGCAAGATCCCAACGAACTCTCCGCCGCGCAGGAAGCCTACAACTCGCCCGCCGCCAACATGGCCGAATACGGCCCGGCGCAGATGAAGCATCTCAGCGACTTGCAGCACGTTCGTGCCCGGGCGGGCATGTACATCGGCGACACCGGCGTGCGCGGGATGCATCACTTGGTCTACGAAGCGGTCGACAACGCCATCGACGAAGCGATGGCCGGCCACGCCAAGGAAATCCACGTGGTCATCAACGTCGATGGGTCGGTCTCGATCGCGGACGACGGTCGCGGCGTGCCCGTCGAACGCCACCCGGGTTTGTCCGAAGAAATGGGACGCGACGTCAGCACGCTCGAAGGCGTCATGACGGTTCTCAAATTCGGCGGAAAATTCGATAAATCGGCCTACAAAACCTCCGGCGGTCTGCACGGGATCGGCATCAAGGTCGTCACGTTCCTCAGCGAATGGTGTCAATCCCAAGTCCGTCGCGACGGCCATCTCTACCAACAAGAATACGCGCGCGGCACGCCCACCGGCGATGTCCATCGTATCGGCAAGGCCGTCGGCACCGGCACCAAGGTCACGTTCAAACCCGATCCGGACGTCTTCGGTCCGCTGAAGTTCGAATACGACATCCTGCAGAAACGGTTACAGCAACTCGCGTTCTTGAATCGCGGCGTGAAGATCTCGCTGGTCGATCAACGCAGCGACAAGTCGGAAACGTTCTGCTACGTCAACGGCATCATCGAGTACGTCAAGTTCCTGAACCGCGCCAGCGACGCCCTGCATCCGGACGTGATCTCGATCTTCAAGGAACAAGACGACGTCGGCGTCGAAGTCGCGTTGCAATACACCAACGAATTCACCGAGAACGTCCAAACGTTCGTCAACAACATCAATACGATCGAGGGCGGCACGCACTTGGTCGGCTTCCGGACCGCGCTCACGCGCACCGTGAACTCGTACGGTAAAAAGGCCGAGCTGTTCAAAGACATCACCCCCAGCGGCGAAGATATTCGCGAAGGGTTGACCGCCGTCGTCAGCGTTCGCGTTCCCGAGCCGAAGTTCGAATCGCAGACCAAGGTCAAACTGAACAACGGCGAAGTCGAATCGATCGTCAACAGCGTGGTCGGCGAAATCCTTGCCAAGTTCTTCGAAGAGAATCCCAAGATTGCCAAACAGATCGCGCAAAAGGGGATTCTCGCCGCCGAAGCCCGCGAAGCGGCTCGCAAGGCGAAGCAACTGCTGCGCGACCGCAAGGGTGTTCTCAGCGGCGGCAGCTTGCCCGGCAAGCTGCGCGACTGCACCAGCCGCACGGTCGAGCGTTGCGAACTGTACCTGGTCGAAGGTGACTCGGCCGGCGGCTCGGCCGAAGGAGGTCGCCTGCGCGAATTCCAAGCGATCCTGCCGTTACGCGGCAAAATCATCAACGCCTACAAATCGCGCGAAGACAAGGTGTTGGACAACGCCGAAGTCCGCAGCATGATCAGCGCGATCGGGATCGGGATCGGCGACGATGCCGATCTGACCAAGCGTCGCTACGACAAGATCGTGATCATGACCGACGCCGACGTCGACGGCAGCCACATTCGTACGTTGCTGTTGACGTTCTTCTATCGCCAGATGTACGCGCTGATCCGCGGCGGCCACGTCTACGTCGCGCAACCTCCGTTGTTTCGCGTCAAGAACAAGAAGCAGACGTACTACGTGCAGACCGACGACGAAATGAAGAAGCAACTCATGGAGCAAGGCCTGGGCGACTCGATCTTCGAACCGGGCGACGGCCGCTCGATCTCCGGCGACGAGATGAAACGCCTGGCGCTGGCGATTGCGCCGCTCGAAGACGGCATCCTAACGCTCGAACGTCGCGGCATCGCTCTGCGTGAAATGGCCAAGCATCAAAACGCCGACGGCAAATTGCCGCTGTTCCACGTTTACGTGGGCAAGAAGGAATACTGGTTCTATACCCGCAAAGAGGTCGACGCGTTCGTCGAAGAGACCGAAAAGGCGCTCGGCAAGGAACTGAGCGTGGCCGATACGGACGACGCCGCGCCGGACGCCCCGAAAGCCGACGCCGAAACCAACGGTCAAGCGACCAACGGCGAAGCGCCCGTCGCGGAAACCGCCGCCGCCAAGGGGGCGTCGTTGCTGCACATCGTCGAACTGCACGAGGTCCGCGCCATCAACACCGGTTTGGCCGAGTTGAAAACCCTGGGCTTCGACATCCAAGCGCTGATTCCGCAGGATCGGACCGGTCGCGAGGACGCCCGCTACCATATCCGACGCGGTGAAAACGTAAGCGGTCTGAACGACCTACGCAGCCTCATCGGCGCGATCCGCGCCGCGGGCGAAAAGGGTCTGACCATCACCCGTTTCAAGGGTCTCGGCGAAATGAACGCGGAAGAACTCCGCGAAACGACGCTCGACCCGGCGAACCGCACCCTGCTGAAGGTCAGCATGGAAGACGCCGGCGCGGCCGATGGTTTATTCCGCGTCCTGATGGGCGACAAAGTCGAACCCCGCCGCGACTTCATCGAACAGCACGCGCTTGAAGTGAAGAATTTGGATGTGTAACGGTCAGCGGTCATCCGGTAAAGCCGCCGATGGTATCGGCGGTTATCGCGGCCTAGTCGCGACCGCAGCGCGTTAAGACTTGATCCTTGTTCGCTCGGCGATGAAGCTGAACTGTGTACTCGAATCCGTCGTTGTCGGAGATCTTCCCGTGCTCTATCGCGTTCCGTTGTTTTTTAATCCTCAGCCCGAGGGCGGGTTCACCGTCACGTCGCCGGCATTGCCGGAGTTGATCAGCGAAGGCGAGACGTTGGACGAAGCGTATGCCAACGCGCACAATGCGCTGGACGCGGTCATCGAACTCTACGCAGATCAAGGTCGTACCGTTCCCAGCACGTTGACGTTACGATCCGACGGCGAACCGGTCTGGTCCGACGTGCTGGTGGAAACGCCATGACCTATCGCGAAGCGTCGCGGAAATTGCTTAGCTTGGGTTGCCGAGAAATCCCCCGTCGCGGCGACGGATCGCATCGGAAATGGGTGAATCCGTCTTCGTCGCGATCGACGGTCATTCCCGATCACGGCGGGCGTGATCTTAAACTCGGCACCATCCGCGCGGTCGTAAGACAATTGGGTTTGGATTGGACGACGTTCGAAAACGCATAAACGCGCGTCCGTCGACGGCGCCGGTCACGTTGCATAAGTCGCAGAGCGCATCTTCTTTCAGATCACCATGCACGAAATCAGTTGCCCGCATTGCAAGAAGGCGTTTAAGGTCGACGAGGCCGGGTATGCGGATATTCTCAAGCAAGTGTTCGACGACGAATTCGAGCGCAAACTGAACGAGCGTCTGGCGCTGGCCGAGCGCGATAAGCTGGCCGCCGTCGAACTGGCCACGACCAGAATCTCGGGCGAGTCGGCCAAAGAGGTCGCCGCCAAAAACGCCGAGATTCAAGAATTGAAGGCCGGCATCAAAGCCGAAGAAGCGGCCCACAAACTCGCCCTGGCCGAAGCCGTGCGTAACGTCGAAAAGGAGCGCGACGCGCTGATGGTCAAGCTCGAACAGGCGCGGCAAGCGCAACTGGCCGAAGCGAAATTGGCGCAAGCCGCGTTCGAGTCGGAACTGCAAAAAACCGTCGCCGCCAAGGACGAGGCCATTCGCAGCCTGGAATCGCAACTTCGCGGCAACGAGACGTCGCAACAATTGGCCGTGGTCCAAGCGGTCACGGTCATCGAGAAGGAACGCGACGAATTGCGACACGACTTGGATAAAGCCAAGTGGGAGAAGCACGCCGCCGAACAATCGCTCAAAGACAAGTACGAAACGCAAATCAAGGATCGCGACGACGCCATCGAACGTCTGCGCGATATGAAAGCTCGGCTGTCGACCAAAATGGTCGGCGAAACGCTGGAACTGCACTGCGAAACCGAATTCAGTCGCATCCGCGCTTCGGCCTTTCCGAAAGCCTATTTCGAAAAAGACAACGACGCCCGATCCGGCAGCAAAGGCGACTACGTCTTTCGCGACGCGGACGACGCGGGGACGGAAATCGTCTCGATCATGTTCGAGATGAAGAACGAGAACGATCAAACCGCGACGAAAAAGCGAAACGAAGACTTCTTCAACGAACTGCACAAGGACCGCACCGAAAAGCGCTGCGAGTACGCCGTGTTGGTGTCGTTGTTGGAGCCCGAGAGCGAGTTGTACAACTCCGGGATCGTCGACGTGTCGCATCGGTTTCCGAAGATGTACGTCGTGCGCCCGCAGTTTTTCATTCCGATGGTCACGTTGCTGCGCAACGCCGCGCTGAACGCGGTGCGTTACAAAACCGAACTCGCCCAGGTCAAAGCGCAGAACGTCAATATCACCAACTTTGAGAGCGAGCTGGAGGCGTTCAAAACCGGCTTCGCCAGAAACTACGAGTTGGCTTCGAAAAAGTTCAAAACGGCGATCGAGGAGATCGACAAAACGATCGATCATCTCCAGAAAACCAAGGACGCGCTGCTGGGTTCCGAAAACAATCTCCGTCTCGCCAACAACAAAGCCGACGACCTGACGATCAAAAAACTGACCAAAGGCAACCCGACGATGGCCGCCAAATTCGCCGAAAAACATCAGAATCCACCGGGATCGATATGATTTGAGCCAAAAGATTCTCTTTTACTCGGTATTAAACATTTAATCGATTATTGCGATTGAAACACATGTTTTTGTAACTATGATCGTGCAAGATTTCCTGATTTTACATTTCCAACATGAAGTGGGCCATGAAAGATAAAAAACATCCAGTCGCTCTTGTAATTGGGTTTGTTTCTGCAATAGGCTCAAGACTTAAAGATGTTTCCAAAATCCTACAAGATAAACTTGAGGATTATGATTTTCAGATTATCAATATCAAATTAAGTAATATACTAAAAAGTATATTCGTAATCAATGACAGTGTAAATATAAAGTATTACCACAATCTCATGGATGGTGGATTGAGACTAAGAAAAGAACTTAGAACCGATGCACTTGCAATGCTAGGTCTTCTGCAGATGCAACAACTAGAAACTGATAATGCTCGAACCGTGTGCTTGTTTAATCAACTCAAGCACCCGGATGAGATTAGTACACTAAGAAAAATATATGGCCAGAGATTTGTGTTAATCTCGGTTTATCAGTCTCAAGAGGATCGTGTTGATGGCTTAGCTGGCATACTTAGAGATAATGCTGCTGTTTTTAATAAAGATCATTTTAAATCACATGCAGAGGAATTGATTCAAAGAGATCAGGAAGACGGCATGAAAGATTATGGGGTTAATGTGCGTAAATCATTTCCTATGGCGGATGTATTTATTGATGCAACTGATATGAATGAATGTAAGAAGAATTGTCACAGATTTATTGATTTATTACTGCAAAATCCTTATATTACGCCGACCAAAAGCGAGTATGCTATGTTCCATGCCAAGGCAGCCGCAACTAAATCAGCATCTTTGCAGCGTCAGGTTGGGGCAGTTATTGTAAATGGCGACAGTGACATTCTTTCGATAGGTACTAATGAAGTGCCTAAATACGGCGGTGGGCAGTACTGGGAGGATGATCGTCCTGATAATCGCGATTTTCGTTTGGGATACGAAATATCCGACAAATTCCGTCATTTATCTGTTAAAGATCTTTTAAAAAAACTCTACGACGGGAAATTTATTGACGATAAATATACTGATATTGAAGTATTATATCAAAGCGTGATTAAAAATGAGGGTGTAAAGGCATCGAGAATATTTGACCTCATAGAGTATGGCAGATGCGTGCATGCTGAAATGGCGGCCATTGTAGATGCGTCTAGGCGGGGAGTTTCTATAAAAAACTCAATACTCTACTCTACCACTTTTCCATGTCACGAATGTTCGAGGCATATTGTGGCTGCTGGTATCCAAAAAGTAGTTTATATAGAGCCATACCCAAAAAGCATGGCAAAGGAATTATATCCGGACTCAATTGCATATCAGATTAATCAAAGAATGGATCATGTCATTTATGAACCATTCTCAGGTATTGGTCCGAATAGATATATGGATTTGTTTCAGGACAGGAAACGCAGAGATGCTTCGGGGCATATTGTCAAATGGGATGGCCGGGAGCATTGGCCCAAGCTATCTTCGCATGAAGGGTATTATCGATATGATCAGAGCGGTGTGGTGATCGAAATGCGAAGTTTTATGCGATTACTACAGGCTTGGTATGAAAATCCAAGAACAAGCAAAAAAAATCCAAAAATAAAAACCTAAAATCAAGTTTTTACCAGCGAACTACCAGCCGAGGGTTTCTTAGTGATTTTTCTTGACTCAATACCGTATTCTCTGACAAACAAAGTTGTTTGTTCATTTGTCGTACTTTCATCAAAGTGGTGTTTCAACCACTCAGGCACATTCGTTTGGTAAAGTGAGTCAATGTTTTTCAATTGTGTTTTGAGCCAGGTTGGCATTTTGACTTCACTCACAGAAAACGAACATGGAAGCCTCACAGGAACGACCCGCTATGCTTCGGTAGATACCGAAGCATAGCGGGTCGTTCCTAAGAACACAAGAGTTAAATCGACCTAATTTCAATCTAGGATTAGCTTTAGAGTGGATTTTGTTGCCGAGAGAATGTAAGCAAAAGATGTGCCTAATTTTGATGTAAAGGGGGAAAAGGCTATTTCTTGAGTCCACCAATCGCGCAAAACACACAATTTAAAGGTGTTTGCTTAAATCGAGTAGAATACTCGTATCCCCAGTACTCTCAGACCCCTAATAATGCCGCTCCTTACCCATGCAACAAATGGGATCCGATGGGTTAAGTGCATACTGAAAATTCAAAAAAATCGGCCGACTCGAATTACTCCCCAGGGGCAAGTCGGTTGTACATGTTGTGGCCGTTGCCGGGTTCGATCTCTGGTTACCGCAAACACGCCAGCTTATCGATTCAATCAAAACCCCCATGGTGCGTGATCGTTTTTTTATCGGACGTTCATCGAATCATCATAATTGTCGCGGAGAATGTCGGGTTTCCGCGCTGCGACGACCGACCTCCGATGAGATCGCCATGACCGTGTACGGACGACAATTCGCGATCGCGTGTTTGCTTACCGTCATGGCGGCTTTAACGGGTTGCGGCGAGGCCGCCGGTCCGTCCGCCGACGACTTGAACCGCATGAACGCGTTCGAATTGTTCCAAGCGGCGGCCGGCGCCGCGCAAGCGGGGCGCAACGAGGACGCCGTCGTGTATCACACGATCGCCCAGGCGCGGTTCGCGATCGATGTGCAGGTTTTCCCGCCCGTCGCCGACGGCGGCAATCATCCGAACGTGCTCAAATCCGCCCTGAACGCCGGGATCGTGCCGTTGTTGGCGCACGACGGAGTCGCTGCGAACGCCGCCGCCGCCCGCTTGGCGACCTGGACCCCGCGTTTCGATCAGGGCTACGACCCGGGTTGGGAATACGCGAACCGTTTAGACGCGACGCAAGCCGCCGCCCGACTCGCGACGATTCGCAAAGCGATTTTGGAACCGCTGGAACGTCGCGGCGCATTGCGCAGAACGACGACTACGCCCAAGCCAGTGCGGACTATGCCGCGGCGGAACGCGAAGTCCGGCGCATGGAAAACGCGCCGCGCAAGCCGGGCGAACCGTTTCCGCCGGAGTTCGACGCGGTCCAACGCCGACGCGGCGAGTACGCCAAACGCGTAAAGGACCTCGAATGGAAACTCGCGCCCGAGACGCGATGGCACAAACGCGTCGGTTGGAAGGCCGAGGATTATTTCACGGATCCGCAGGTCGTCGCGCTCTGTCTGCGCGATCGGAGATCGACGACGTTCCGGAGATGGAACGCCTGATCGCGGCCGGCGCCGATCCCAAGGCGCAAGGCGACGACGGCATGACGCCGCTCCTTTGGGCGTTCCCCGAACGGAAGTTGGAACGCTTCGAGTGTCTCTTGAAGCACGGCGCCGATCCGAACGTGGTCTTCAAATCCAACTTCGGTCTGCGCGGGCAACCGTTCCATCCCGGTCCGACGGGCGGCGTCTTCCTCGACGATCGCGGTTGCGAGGCGGGGCAATCGGTCACGCTGTTGGCCGCTCGCTCGCCGGTGATCGAGTATTTGCGGTTGGTGTTGGATCACGGCGGCGACGTTCGGGCGGTCAACGCGCACGGCGAGTCGCCGCTGCACCTGGCGCTGAATCGTTTCCACTTCGACATGGACGCGCGCGTCGAAATCTTGCTGAAGCACGGCGCGGATTTCGATTTGCCCGACCCGTATAGCAACGCCACGCCCGCGATCTTGGCGGTGCAGAACGACCGTTACGACGTCGCGTTGACGTTGTTACGCAAGGGGGCCGATTACAAAGCGACGCAACCGAACGGCAAGAAGAAAGTCATCCATTTCGTGTGGCGCAAACAGCAAGACATCGCGCTCTTCCCAAAACCGACGGCCGATCGATTGCGTGAACTGATCGAATGGCTGGACCGCCACGGCGAAACCCTCGCCCAAGCCGCCGACGACGAAGCGCAATGGAAGGCGAAAACGCCGTAACGGCAGGAATGCGCGGACGGAAAACCGAATCGGCGCGTTACGTCGTTCCCGCAATCGCTTTCGCGGGCGATTTGGTAAAGTCAACATCGGTCGGCACCGTGTCGGCCATACGGTGTTGGTCCATACGACGATCCAGGCGGAGCTCGACATGCAAAGCCGTCTCATTCTTTTTTCTCTCGCTCTCGTTACGGCCTCGCTCGCACAGGCGGCCGAACCGATCTTGAACATCGAGACGAAAGGTTCGAACGTCGTCACGGTTCGAACGGAGGACGACCGCACTCTGTTCGTCGTGACCAGCGAACGGGGCAGAGGCTGGGCCGACATGACGACCACGCGAAACGAGTGGCCCGACGTCGTCGCTTTGCGATTTCGACTCGCTGAAGGCAAAGCCTTCACCGCGTTGGAGGACATCACGTTGGCGACCGACCGGATCGTCGCGAAAGGCTCGGTCAAGTTCGGCGATCTCGACAAGGACGAAGCGACGATTCGCATGGCGTTCGCTTTTGTGGATACGAACGGCGATCCGGACTCTTCGCGACTCGACGGAAAGAACCAGGCCGGAACGCTCGAGATTCGCGCACGTCGTAGCGAAAGCGGACTGGACCTCGTCCTGCCCGCTCGGATGCTGCGGGCGCGAGTCGACTGCGCGTCGGCTGGACCGACTGGTATCGCTGAGACGAGGACACCATCGCATGAAAGACTACCTCTCGCGCATGTACCGCTACGTCGCCTGGGCGGATCGTCGCACGCTCGACGCGTTGCGCGCAACGCCCGCGGCGCAAGCCGAGGCGCTGCCGTTGCTGGCGCATCTGCTCGCCGCCGAGCATGTCTGGCTCGCGCGGTTGACCGGTCGGGATCCGCGTCATGCGGTCTGGCCGACGCTCGATCTCGACGCATGCGACGGGCTCGCGACCGAAAACGCGGCCGGCTTCGCGGCCTTCGTCGAATCTCTCGCGGAAGAGAGGCCGACCGACATGGTGCGCTACCGCAGCAGCCAAGGCCACGAGTTCGTCTCCTCCGTGCTCGACATCCTCACGCATGTGATCACGCACGGTCCATACCACCGCGGGCAGATCGCCAGAATCATCGGCCGCCACGGCGGAACGCCGATCAGTACGGACTTCATTCTGTTCACTTGGGAAACCGCGCCCCGCACGTGACGCCGCTCGGCACCCGTTCGATCGGCCGACCATCCCATGGCGGGTCGTCGCCGGATACAATTCAGCCCATGCTCCGCACTCATGACACTCCGCTCCGCGTTCGTTACGACGAGTGCGACCCGATGGGGTTCGTGCATCACTCGAACTATCTGAAGTACCTGGAAATCGGTCGGACCGAATTGCTCCGCGCGGCAGGCGGCTGTTATCGCGACATGGAGGCCGCCGGGCTGCTGGTCGTCGTCGTGCGGATCGATTGCCGGTACCGCAAGCCGGCCAAGTACGACGACCGCATCGTGGTCCAAACGACCGTCGCCAAACTGACCGCCGCCAAGATCCTGCACGAATACGTGATCCGTCGCGTCGACGACGCCGGCGTAAGCGAGACCCTGCTCGACGCCGACGTTACGCTGGCGATCGTCGATCGCACCGGCCGACCGCAATTGATTCCGCAAGCGATCTTTGATGTTTACGGCATCGAACGCTCGTGAGAGGGCCGCTCGCATGCCGCGTTTTCAACTCGCCCTGCTCGCCGCGACGGGCGTCCTGTTGCTCGTCAGTCTGATCGACGCGCCGTACCCGCGCGAGACCTCCCTGCAACACGTTCCGACCGTCCTCGCGCTGCTCGCCTGGCCCTGGCTTGCGCGGCGGTGGCCGCTGTCGAACCCCGCCGTGCTCTGTCTGGTCGCGTTCGTCTGGCTGCATATCCTGGGCGCGCGGTACATCTACTCGAACGTCCCGTACGACGACTGGTCGCGCCGGCTGGCCGGCGTGTCGCTGACCGATACGTTCGGACTGCGCCGCAACCACTTCGATCGCCTGGTGCATTTCAGCTTCGGCGCTGTTCGTCCGGCCGGTGTGGGAAATTTGCGTTCGCTACCTGGGCATCCCCCGTCGCGTGGCGTACTACGCGGCGTTCGAATTTACGCTGGCCTTCAGCATGTTGTACGAACTGTTCGAGTGGGTTCTCACGCTCGTGCTTGCCAGCCCCGACGCCGACGCCTACAACGGACAGCAAGGGGACGCCTGGGACGCGCAAAAGGACATGGCGCTGGCCCTGGTCGGCGCGGTCGTCGCGCTTTGCGTGTTGTTCGTCACGCGTCGACGCCGTGCGATCCTCGTTCCGTAACGCACTCGCCTCGCGCCGGTTTTTCGAGAGCATAAAACACGTTGCCGCTCGTCACGCCACGACTCGATCTGATTCTGCAAACGCCCGACGCCGTGCTGCGCTGGGTCGCGACGTTGCCCGCCGACGTGCGTGCGCAAGTCTCGCCCGACTGGCTGGAGCGCGTTCGTAACACGTCGCCGGGCGACATGTGGGCGCTGACGCACAACGCGATCGAACGCATGAGCGGCGAGCATGTCGGCACGGTCGCGTTCAAAGGTCCGCCCGACGCCAAGGGGATCGTCGAGATCGCCTACGGGATCGAGCCCGAGCATCAAGGCCGGGGGTTCGCCACCGAAGCGGCGACGGCGCTGGTCGCGTTCGCCCTGGCCGACGACCGCGTCCGCACGGTCCGCGCACACTCGAAAGCGGACAACGCCGCATCCGCCCGCGTGCTGGTGAAATGCGGTTTCCGCTCATTGGGGGAAGTCGTCGATCCGGAAGACGGTCCGGTGTTGCGTTGGGAATTGGTACGATAAGCGGAACGCGCGTTATGGATCATCGAAACGTAAAGCCACGGTAAAGCGAGGCGGCGCGAAGCATCGGCAGGTGAACGTTCATCCGGTCTAGGATCCTTCGAGCTGATATGGGATCGACATTTCGCTACATCCACGACTCGGCATTGGTGGAATCCGATCTTGGCGTGTGCCAGCACTGTGCGCGACAGGGGTTCGCCGCATACGACTATCACGGCGAGATCGTCGATTCACACGCGGCCGCAAACGTCGCGCTCGCGTTGGTGGAGAAAGAAATTTATGCCGCGTGCGCTCCGTGCATTCATGACGGTAACATCCGCAAAAGGGATTACGAGTTGGAACGCATTCGGCCGATCGTCGACGAGTTCGCGAGGGACAAAACGGTCGCCATCCGCGATTACCATCGCATCCCGCACATTCCTTTGATGATGCAAGACGCGGATTGGCCGATGTGCTGCGGCGATTGGTGCGAATTTCTCGGCAATCCTCCGGACTTTGAAACATCGCTAAGCGTTCCGTTCCATTTTCGGTTTTGGGATCACAGTCCGGCGGAATATCTTGCGACGCAGAGTCTGGTTCCGGAATCGCTACGCGAAGTCTGTCTCTTCCGTTGTCTTGCGTGCACGAACTCGTATTTCATTTGGCAGCCGACATGAGCGACGGAATCTCGTCATAACGCTTGATGTCTGCCGGTTCATTGGAAGAGTACAATTTCGATTAGAACGAGAGTCGTGCGCTGCGGCACGACGAATTCCCGCTCAACTCCCGATAGGAGTTTCTATGCCCACGCCCGCCAAAAACACCATCTGTCTCTGGTACGATCGCGACGCCGAAGCGGCCGCGCGGTTCTATGCCGAGACCTTTCCCGATTCCGCGGTCCAGGCCGTCCATCTCGCCCCCAACGACTACCCGTCGGGCAAACAGGGCGACGTGCTGACCGTCGAGTTCACCGTGTTGGGGATTCCTTGCATCGGGCTCAACGGCGGCCCGGGCGTGACGCACAATTGGGCGTTCTCGTTCCAAGTGGCGACCGTCGACCAAGCCGAGACCGACCGCTATTGGAACGCGATCGTCGGCCACGGCGGCGAAGAAAGCCAATGCGGCTGGTGCAAGGACAAGTGGGGCGTCAACTGGCAAATCACGCCGATCGTCCTCACCCAAGCGTTCCAGGACCCCGACCCGGCCGTCGCCAAGCGGGCGTTCGACGCGATGATGACGATGAAAAAAATCGACGTGGCGCGGATCGAAGCGGCGCGGAAAGGGTGAGTCCGGAGCCATGGAACGCATCTCTTTGTCAGGGGCCCAACATGCCGGAACCGGATGATTCATTCGACGTTTTGCAATCGGTTCACGACGAAGAAGCATTCCTGCGGTTTCTTGAAACGTTGCGGGATGATCGCGAAGCTTCGATCGCGGCAGAGAAATCAAACCCATCGCCTGCTTACGGCCCCACTGAACGGGGGTGGGAAAACTCCACCATCGAAACGTTTCTCGACGCGGCGGTCACTTGGCGCGAGACACGCGAAACGATTCGCCGCTAACGGACAATGCTCCGCCCTTAAACGTTTGGCGACGTTGTGCGGAGATTTTGCATGCCGGAAAGGTCTACGAATAAAAATTTGCGTCGCGGACGATGAATAAATTCCGAGTCCTTTTTGAAAACTTCCCATGTTCGAACTCGCCATCCCCGTCCTGCATGTCGCCGACGCCGCGGCGGCCGAGGCGTTCTATCGCGACGCGTTGGGCTTCGAGGTTCTGTTCGCCTATCGACCCGATCCGGAGTCTGCGAATCCGTGCTACCTGGGCCTGCGGCGCGACGCCGCGCGGATGCATGTCTCGTCGTTTTCCGGCGACGCCGTGTCGGGCGGAGTCGTCTATCTGCTGGTCGGCGACGTCGATGCCCTGCATCGCGAGTTGTGTGCCCGGGGCGTGCCGATCGACCTGCCGCCGACCGACCAAACCTGGGGCAACCGCGAGTTGTACGTCAAAGATCCCGACGGCAACACACTGCGCTTCGTGACGCAACGGGGTGGATAAAATGCGACTTAAATCGATCGGCCGCTCTTTATGGAGTGGCCGGCGGGACGTCGATCAGCCCGGCATGCTCCGGCACTGCGGGGACGATTAAAACCTGATCGAAACCTTCCTTCTGTAAGGTACGTTCGATTTTCGTCATGAAGTGCGCATGCTGGGAAGCGCGTTCGCCGATCCCGGTCGGTTCGACGACGAGATACAGCCAATCGTCATCGAAACGGCTGCCGGTCACGCGCAGATGGATTCCTTCGGCCTTGCCCTCCGAAAGCAATTGCCGCACGCGATCGAGAATTGCCGGTGTATCTTGATTGCTTGGCATGAAGGTCGCTCCTAAAAGTTTTCAAAAACCGTGTTCATCATGGAAACCGCTTCACGCGCTTCTGAGGCGTCGATACTTTGGGAGGGACGATAGTCGGCATACAGCCTTAACGTGTAAAGTTCGCCGATGAGTTCGGACAATGCGCGCCGTTTGGGAACCTCCCATTGGTTCAGCTTCTCGACGATCAATTGCCGAATGCCTTTGTGCTTTGCGATGCCGGTGGGAAAGTGTCCCGGGTGATTCGGACCTTCCCGCCCGTCCGGCATCGGCGTTCCTTTCTCCACAAGGAGATGCGTCACCTTCGCGAAAGCCGCGTAATATGCTCGCGACAGACATGAACGATATCGTGTTCGCACCAACTCGTTCGCCGCTTTCCGCGTGTCGGTCGCTACGTCGAACCAAGTGCTCATATTCGATCGCTATGCTTCGATGAATGTGGAACGTATGACGAAGATCACCGACGTTAGTAGGCCGTTTGCATTACGTCGTGGCGATTTCGTCGTCATGATATAGTCTAACCCGCCTTGGTAGACGCTCAAAGCGCTAAGACGCTCGCATGCTATCCGTGTCGAAATTCCCATGACCGACCTCCTCCCCACGCTCAAAGACTTACTCGCCCATCAATACGAGGCCGCGCTTTCCGCGTTGCACCTCTCCATCGCGCGGTGTCCCGACGCGCTCTGGCCTGCGCCGGTCGCCAAGTGGACCTTCAGTCAGGCGGCGTTTCACGCGGTCTTCTTCGCCGACGTCTATCTGCAACCCAGCGACGACGAAGAGGCGGTCAAACGGCAGCCGTTTCATCGCGCACACACGGCCGACTTCCGCGATTACGAAGAACTGGCCGATCGCGACCCGGTGTTGTTCTACGAACGATCGTTCGTCGTCACGTATCTCCACGCTGCTCGACGGAAGGCGCAGGCGACGCTGGCCGGCGAGTCGGCCGCCGCGCTCGCCGGACCGTCGGGCTTTCGTCGCCGCCAGTGCTCGCGGGCCGAACTGCACGTCTACAACATCCGCCACATCCAACACCACGCCGCGCAGTTGGCGCTCCGCCTGCGTCAGGCCGATCCCGACGTCGCCATTCCCTGGGTCGGCCACGCCTGGAAAGATGCGTAGCCCGGCGCGGGGGGTTAGGATGACGGTCGGGAGAATTTGGCCGGGGCTTACGGGAGTTTCGACATGCGAGCGTCGTGCGTGGTGATCGTGTTGTTATGCTCCGCCCTCGTCGCGCGGGCCGAGGAATGGCAAACGCTGTTCAACGGGCGCGATCTGACCGGCTGGCGGGCGAACAACGACCCCGACTCGTTCGCGGTCAAAGAGGGGGCGCTGCGAATCCAAGCATCGGGCAAGACCAGCGCGCATCTGTTTTACGTCGGCGACCGCAAGGAGGGCTTCGAGCCGTTGAAGAATTTCGAGTTGGAAGCGGTCGTCCGCGCCGAACCGAACTCGAACGGCGGCATCTTCGTTCACACCGACATGACCACCCGCGACGCGCAAAAGCATCTGGCCAAAGGGTACGAGATTCAACTGAACAGCTCGGCCAAGGAGAAACGCAAGACGGGCAGCTTGTACGCGATCGTCGATCTGGACGAATCGCCGGTCGACGAGACCAAGTGGTTCACCGTTCGCGTGACGGTGCGCGGTAAGCGGATCACGATCGCGCTCGACGACAAACAGGTGGTCGACTACACCGAACCGAACAACGCCGTGCGCCGAAAGAACGCGCCGGCCGCCTGTTCGACCCCGCCGGCGGTGCGCTCGCCCTACAAGCCCACGACGCGGCGAGCGTCTGGTGGTTCAAGGAGATCAAGGTGAAGCGGATTCCGTGAGGCCGGAAGAAGACTCTCGCCGTCGACCACACAAGTTCGGCGTAGGGTGCGTCTTGACGCACCAAAATGACGCGACGTTCCGGCGAAATCGCAATCAACACAGAGACGCACCCTACGTGCTCGTTCAAAACCCTCAAAAAATGAAAGTTATCCCTAAATCGTACCACCGCGTATCGGAAGTCGCGTGGCGCGAAGGGTTTCCCATAACCAACAGATAGGTGTCCGTGTGACCACTTGCATTCGAACGTGCCTCATCAGCATTGCATCCGTTTCTCTCGCAGCATTGTCATTTAGTTCTTGTAGTACAAGCGAAAATGCTAATGCACGCGATGACACTCACATAAAAACCGATGATATTCTTTCGTATCACTCTTTTTCAAAATCAAAAGAATGCGGCCAAGAGCGACAAAGAGCCGTTGTCTCTAACAATAGACACTAGTGGAGGGCTGAGAGATGGAGCGGGGCACCCCATCCTACTGAATGATTCTTGCGAAAATCCTCGACACAACTGATCCTAAAGACACCGTATATCTTGTTTTCGATAACGAAAAAAACACACAAGTTCAAGTAATGGCAGAAATCTTGCGTGTATTGCAAGATAGGAAATCAAAAAAACAAGGGGGCGAACTTTGCTTCGTGTTAGGAATGAAGTAACAGCGACTATCCGCCGAATGGTGGATTTACCTGTTCTAATATACCGCAACACAATTGTTGACCATCATTGTCTGCGGACGTCAATGATCGCCACCCGCTTGCAGCGACAAAGCAGCGAGGTATCCTTGGCAGAATTCACAACCGCATTCGCCATCTTTCGTAGAATCGATTCGCCTTCGGAGACGCACTCGACGGTTCGTTCAAAACCCTCAAAAATTTAAAGTTATCCCCAAAACGTACCACCGCGATGTGGAAGTCGCCTGGCGCGAGGGTTTCCGACGACGATTTAAAATCTTCGCTTGGTCTAGTAATCGTACCAGGCGTTCTTTTAGGTTAAGACGCGTGATGAGCGGAGCATAGCGACGGCGTAGGGTGCGTCTTGACGCACCGGAAGCACGCAACGTTCGTGCGGAAATCGACGTCCCACATCGGTGCGTCGAGACGCACCCTACGGAGGGTGTCTCCGTGACGCACGCTACAAACCACGTGCGTCGCGATCGCAACGCTCGCGGCGTTCCGAATCGTACTGAAAACTGAATCCTGAAAACTCACAACGATCGTTTCGCTCGCAGAGTGAAGATCGGCGAGCTGCATGCGGACAACGCGACCAGAAGAACCGGAGGACCGACGTCCACCGCTCGCCGACTTTGCAAAAAAAAGAAAACCACAGCGATCGTTTCACTCATATCGCTCGTAACGCTCGCGGAGTGAGTTTAGGTAAGACGTTTTGCGATGGGGCGTCCTACGAGCCTCGGCTCGCTACGCTCGGTCCACGAGTCCCACGCGCGGATTTGCTCGTCACTGAAAACTGAATCCTGAAAACTCGATTCGCTCGTAACGCTCGTACGGTGAAGTTGGAAAGCCTTGGTCAACTCGGAAAAACAGGGGGCTGCGGAATGAATCAGAGTCGGATTGCCGGACGTTTTTTGACACGTCGAACTTGCCACCCAATCGTCGTGTTGGATGGGTCGCGTCGGCGGGGCTGTGGAAACCGCATCGCCGTTACGACCGGACCCTCCCGCGATTGCGGGTTTCTGCCGCGACGTGCGTTCCGCCGATCCGGCGGTTGCCCGAGGGCGGGCCGCGACTTATATCCTTACGGCGGCCGAATCTCTCCCATCGGCCGTCTCGGATTTCGTTTACGCCCGATGTCGTATGCCCGGCAGCCGCCCTTGGTTGGATGAACCCGCACAGACCGCGACGGTCGAAGCCGTGCGCGACGAACGCGCGTACGCGCCGAAGGGCGAACGCCTGGCGCCGCAGGAGCGCGTGCATTTGTGGGTCGCGCCGCTGCGCCGGCAAGTTACCCAGCCGCGGCGAATTTCAACGCGTGGGCTGCGTGCAAATGACCGGCAACGGCGCCACGTTCCTGTGGCCCGCCGTCGACGACGTCGACCGCGTGATGCTGGCCGTCGGCACGACCAGCGAAGCGACGTACCTGGAAGCCCGGATCACGCAAAAATCGCCCGACCGCCACGGCACGACGCGGATCACGTGCGAGTATGAGAAGCGGATATAGTTTTCAGTGTTCGGTTTTCAGTTTTCAGTTTATGAAACGGCGTCGCTCGGTTGCGCGATGTCTTTCGATTGAAGACGAGATCGATCCCGAGACTCGCAACGCGCTTCACTTGCGTGATTGCCTTGGCGAACGTCAGCGTTGCGGCAGGTTTTCGGCGAAGTGTTCCACGCCGTCGGCTTTGGCGATCACGGTGATGCCTCCTTCGCTGATCGTGAAGCCCCGGGCGCGGTCCTCCTCGACGTCGAACCCGATTCGCGTCCCCGGCGGGATGTGGACGTTCTTGTCGATGATCGCGCGACGGATTTTGCAGTGCCGGCCCAGCGTGACGTTGTCGAACAGGATCGAATCCTCGACGTGGGCATAGCTGTTGATTCGCACGTTCGAGCCGACGATCGACCGCTCGACGGACCCGCCGCTGAGGATCGATCCGGCGCACACGATGCTGTCGAGCGCGCTGCCGCGCCGCGCACCGTCGCCCTCTTCGTTGAAGACGAACTTCGGCGGCGGATCGATGGCCGGGCGGCCGCGGATGGGCCAGTGTCGATCGTACATGTTCAATAACGGATCGACGGTGATCAGATCCATGTTCGCTTCGTAGTACGCGTCCAGCGTGCCGACGTCGCGCCAATACGCGTCGCGCTTGCGGTTCTCGTCTTGAAACGGAAACGCGAAGACGCGGTTCGATTCGATCATGCCCGGGATGATGTTGTGACCGAAGTCGTGCGAGCTGTCGGGCTGCGTGGCGTCGCGGCAGAGCTGCTCGAACAGCAGCCGAGCGGAAAAGACGTAGATGCCCATCGACGCCAGGCAGTGGTGCGGATCGCCGGGGATCGGTTTGGTGGTGGGCGGTTTTTCCTTAAACGCGGTGACGCGTTGATCGCCGTCGATTTCCATCACGCCGAAGTGCCGGCTTTGGTTCAACGGAACGCGCAGTGCGCCGATCGTCAGGTCGGCGCCGGTCGCTTCGTGAAACTCGACCATCTTGCGATAGTTCATTTTGTAGATGTGATCGCCGGCCAAGATCAGCACGTATTGCGGACGAATTTTTTCGAGCGCGTAGATGTTTTGATACACGGCGTCGGCCGTACCTTGATACCAATGCTCGTCGATGCGCTGTTGCGGCGGCAGGATGTCGATGAACTCGCCCAGGTCGTGCGTGAAGAACCGTCGCCAGCCTAGGTTGATGTGCCGGTCCAGGCTCATCGCCTTGTATTGCGTGAGGACCAGAATTTTTTTGAGGCCGCTGTTGAGACAGTTGGACAGGGCGAAGTCGATGATGCGGTACGAGCCGCCGAACGGCACGGCGGGCTTCGCCCGATCGCGGGTCAGCGGTTCGAGCCGGGCGCCTTTGCCGCCGGCGAGGACCACGGCCAAGACGTTGTTGAGCAGCGGTTCGCTGGCGTCCCAATAGAGCATGACGAGATCACGGAGAAACGGCGTGAGCGGACTTCCCAGAAGCGGCTATCATTCTAGGAAATCGACGGTTGCAGGGGAAATCGTACAACTTCAATCCCCTCGCTATCCACCGGATCTGCTTTACACGTCAAACTAAGAGGAAGAATTTGACGCTTACGTAGTTTCCGTGAACCCCTGAAAGGAGAACCTTTTGAATCCGTTATTGTCTTGGGAGCGTCTTCGGATCGTTGGACCAGTTAGCGAAAATGCCACAGTCGCGAAAGTTTCCGGGATATGATTCGACCGCTCCTGATTCTGGATCTCGACGAAACTCTCGTTTTTGCGTCGGAAGAATCACAGGCCAGTGGTTACGACGCAATGGTCGGTCCGTATTACGTACGAAAGCGCCCTTATGTCGATTCCTTCTTAACATCGATTTCCGAATGGTATGACTTGGCCGTTTGGACGTCTTCCGGAGCAGGTTATGCGACGGGGATCGTCGAGTTGTTGTTCCCACGTCCGGAGGAACTGTGTTTCTTGTGGTCTCGGGAACGTTGCATTCAGCGGTTTGATCAAGAAACCCGTGAGATCACATGGCTGAAGGATCTGAAGAAAGTCGTGCGTCAGGGCTATCAGCTTGAACGGACGTTGATTCTCGACGACAGTCCGGAAAAGCTTGCTCGAAACTACGGCAATTTGGTTCGTGTTTCTCCGTTCGAGGGCGATCGTCAAGACGACGAGTTGACTCGTGTTCTGCCGTTTTTGCGTACGCTCGCATCAGCCGCAGACGTGCGGCGCGTAGAAAAACGAGGCTGGAGACTTCGATAGCGTTCCGACATTGATTGACCCGGCAGCCTCGAACAAAGTGTGGGATCTCGTGTCCCCTCGCGACCAGAACGTCGTCCAGCTATATTACAAACTTCGCATTTTTCCCGGATTCTTAGCGTTTTCGCCATGCCTACCACCGTTCCGTTTTCCACCCGTCGGACCCAGATCGCCGGCGTATCCGTGGCCGAATTGGCCCGTCGTTTCGGCACGCCGACCTACGTTTACGACGCGGCCAAGATCATCGAACGGATCAACGATCTGCGGCGTTCGACGTGATTCGCTTCGCGCAAAAGGCCTGCTCGAACATCGCGATTCTGGACCTCATCCGCCGCCACGGCGTGCTGGTCGACGCGGTGAGCGCCGGCGAAGTGCGTCGCGCGATGGCCGCCGGCTATAAACCGCACGGCACGCCCGAGCCGATCGTCTATACGGCCGACATTTTCGATCGCGACGCGTTGGAGCTGGTCTGCGAGCTGGGCCTGCACGTCAATTGCGGCTCGCCCGACATGATCGATCAGCTCGGCGCACGCTCGCCGGGCAGCAGCATCACGCTGCGGGTGAACCCGGGCTTCGGTCACGGGCACAGCCAAAAAACGAACACCGGCGGCGAGCAATCGAAGCACGGCATTTGGCACGCCGACGTGCTGGACTGTTTGCGCCGCGCGGACAAACACAACATCGCCGTGACCGGTTTGCACATGCACATCGGGTCGGGAACCGATCTCGAGCATCTGCGCCAAGTCTGCCAGGCGCTCGATAAAACCGCCCGCGAAGTCGGTCGGACGCTGACCACGATCAGTTGCGGCGGCGGTCTGCCGGTGCCGTATCGCGACGATCAGACGTATGTCGACTTGGACACGTATTTCAAGTTGTGGGACGACGCCCGCAAGAAGCTGGAAGACGCGTTCGGTCACAAGCTGTCGCTGGAAATCGAACCGGGGCGTTACCTGACCGCCGAGTCGGGCTATCTGCTGAGCGAAATCCGCGCGATCAAGGGGATGGGCGCCAACACGTTCTATCTGCTGGACGCGGGCTTTAACAATTTGGCGCGGCCGATCTTGTACGGCTCGTACCATCCGATGTCGATCATCCCGGCGAGCGGTCAAGACGCTTCCGCGCAAGAGGTCGACGTGGTGGTCGGCGGTCCGCTGTGCGAATCGGGCGACATCTTTACGCAAACCGACGGCGGCTATGTTTGCTCGCGCACGTTGCCCAAGGCGGCGATCGGCGACTTTCTGTGTTTGGAAGTCGCCGGCGCGTACGGCTTCGTGATGGGCAGCAACTACAACAGCAAACCGCTGGCGGCCGAAGTCTTGATCCAAGACGGCAACGCCCACCTGATCCGCGCACGCCAGACGTTCGAGGATTTGATCCGCGGCGAGTCGATTCCGGAACAGGGGTAATCGAATAACGGAGAGTTAGGTAACTCTCGCAACCGGACGTTCCGCGAGATGTTTTCGCAGGGTCGCCAACAGCGTCGTGCGGTCGATCGGTTTGGTCAGGTAATCGTTGCAGCCGGCTTCCAGGCATTTGCGGCGGTCGCTGGACATCGCGTTGGCCGTCAGAGCGATGATCGGCGTCGTACAGCCGGCTTCGCGCAACGTGGCCGTGGCGCCGTAACCGTCCATAACCGGCATCTGCATATCCATCAAGATGACGTCGAAGCGTTCGTGTCCTCCGAGGACTTTCGCACACCCGATCGCGCCGTTCTCGGCGACTTGGGTTTCGGCGCCGAACTTTTTCAACAGATGTTCGATCAACCGGCGGTTGTCCGGACCGTCCTCGATCAACAGGATCTTCGTACCGGCAGGTAACTCGTAAGCGACGGTCGATTCGTCGGCCGGCGCGTCGGGTAACAACGACTCGCCGCCGCGTTGCCATTCGAGAAGCGCGTTTTCCAAACGTTCGTAACGCGTCGTTTCGATCCGCGTGCCGCGCGACGGTTGCAGCGAGAGCGTAAACGCGCTGCCGCAATGCGCTTCGCTGGTCACGGTGATTTCGCCCCCCATGAGATGGGCCAGCCGCTGACTGATGGTCAAACCTAACCCGGTGCCGCCGAATTTGCGCGTGGTCGACGTATCGGCTTGCGCGAATGGGCGAAACAACTTGCCCAACTGTTCACGATTCATGCCGATACCCGAGTCGCGGACTTCGAACTCGAACCGGCGGTTGTTCGGTTGGCCGTCGCGCCAACGGACATCGACGCGAATTTCGCCTTCGGCGGTGAATTTCAGCGCATTGCCCAACAGGTTGATCAAAATTTGTCTCCAGCGCGTCGGATCGCCGGGGAAGGCGCACGGCAGCGGTCCGGCGGCGTTGATGACCAAGTTCAAACCTTTTTTACGGATCTGCGCCGAAGAGTTGTAGGACCTCGATGAGGATCTCTTCCGGATCGCAATCCAGATATTCGATTTGCAGCTTGCCGGCTTCGATCTTCGACAGAATCGAGAATGTCGTTCAGAATGCCCAGCAAGTAGTCGCCGTTGCGACGAATCGTTTCGACGCGGCGATGGTCTTCGCCCTGCGGCAAGCTTTCGGAAAGGATTTCGGCGAAACCCAAGATGGCCGTCATCGGCGTGCGTAACTCGTGGCTCATGTTGGCCAGAAAATCGGACTTCGCGCACGTCGCCGATTCGGCCAAGTGGCGGGCCAGCACCAATTCGGCGTTGGCGCATTGCAATTGCTCGGTGCGATCCATGACGACCTGCTCGATGCGGTTGGTTCGCCCGGTGAGGATCAACAAAAACGTGCCGAGCATACTGACCAAAAACATGCCGACGATCTGCACCGCCTCGGCCCCTCCTAACGAGGCGGCTAAGAACGCGTGCGTCGGCGCCATTTCCAAGATCCATTGTCGTCCGCCCGGCAACGCGACCGTTCGTCGGGCGATCAGATGGGGGCGCGTGCTCAACGGGCCGGTCGGCGTTTCTTCGTGGAACGCGCCGTCGTAACTTCCCAGCCAGCCGGTCCCGAACAACGGTTCGGCGTCGTACAGCCGTGCGGAGATCGTCGACGCGTAGTGAGGGGCCACATCAGACAGCAGACGTTCCAACAAAATCGAGGCCGAGACATACCCGTCGAGGGGCGGTTTGGCGTAGCTGGATTGTCCGTCGTTTTGATTGCGAACGACGGGGGCGAGCAAGAAGATGCCGCGTTTCTCGCCGTTTTCGCGCAACATGGCGAACGGTTCGGTCGCAGCCACGTCGCCCGTCGCGAGCGACGTGGCCAATGCGGCGGCGACGATCGGATCGGCCGCCACATCGAGTCCGCGTACGTCGCGCAGACCTTGCGGCTCGGAATATTCGATCGGAAAGTACGCGTCGCGCGTCGAAACCGGGCGCACGCCGGCGCTCGGATCGTGTTCGGACAACACGTAGGCCGGTTGACCTTCCGCGCGGACGCGCACGACGAAGGTCTCGGCTTGCGCGCGATCAACGCGCGGAATCCACGCGAAGCTCCGCACCAATTCGGCGTCGCGGCAAAGCGTGAGGGCGAAATTACGATACTCGATGCGATCGACGCGATTACATTCCAGAAAAAACGATCGCAAGACGTTCAGCGAAACCGCCGCCGAATCGACGCGGCGTTGGACTTCGACGGTCAGCGTGTCGCAACGTTCTTCGAACTCGCGATCGCGTTGGCGTTCCGACGCCATGCGCACGCCGGAGTAGCCGGCCACGACCAATGCGTACACGATCACCAGCGGCACGGCGACGATCCACGCCCGACGACGATACGACTGATCGCGATAGACCCACAACACGATCAACGGCATGAAGATGACCACGCCGACCGTATCGCCGGTCCACCACGTGAGCCAATTGCGCGGCCAATCGTCGAGTTCGAACACGCGGAAGAGGAACAGCATGCCCGTTCCCCAAGTGGCGCTGATCACGCAACAGACCGGACCGCCGAGCGCGAGCATCGACGCGACGACGCGTTCGCGCGACAGCTCTTCCCAACCGCGACACCAACGCTGGATCGCGCCCGCCGCGACATACGCCTGCAGCGCCGCGCCGCCGCCGATCAACGTAGCCAACGCCGCGGCCGAGGCGATCGTCGATGCGTTCGCCCCGTTCCACGACAAATAGAGATTCAAACAAGCTGCGCCCAGCCATACGCCGGGCCACAAATTGCGACCCCAAATCAACAATGCGGCGAGCACCAAACCCGACGGCGGCCACACGGCGGTCGTATAACCGCCCACCAACGTGAACCACGGCACGAAGCAGCCCGCTAGCCAATAGGCGAGCACCAAGTACAGCGAACGTCGAAAACCGGTCGAAAGCGAATCCATCGGGCGGGCGGCGGGCAAGGCGTGTGCGGGGCGGGAGACGCACGACCGACGAGCGCACAACGGCGGCCCGACGGGAGCATCCGCACAACCCTAGAATCCTTCCCGACGATACGCCGTCCGAAGAATACGACGATCCCCGCATTTTCGGGACGCCTGGCGTCAGAATCATCGCAAGCCTTGCGACCGTCGCGAACGGCAGGGGTCGAGTCAAGGACGTTTGGGAACGACTTGGGCCGCACCGGTCGTGTTGGTCGCCGAAACGTCCCAGGCGTCGGCGCCGACGACGTCGCGCGAAAGCGAATGTCTGTGCTTCTTCCGCCGTGCCCGCCGCTTGGAAGACGGCGTACATTTTGCGCTTACGGTCGGGCTCGGCGAGCGAGCCGGCTTTGTACGTCCAAAGCCCCAGCCGCAATCCTCCTTCCTTCGCGTGATCGACATGACGATGTAGGATGAACGCGTCGATCGTCGGATTGCGGTCGACGATGCGGTAGGCCAGGGCATAGGCGGCGGCTTGCTCGTCTTCCGCTTGCGGACCGACGCCGCAATGGAAGCCTTGTTCCGAGAGAATGATGCGTCGCGAGGCGTCGCGCAAGTCAGTTCCGGCCGCGCCAGAAAGTCGATCAAGACTTCTAAATTGCGAAACGACACGACCGCGGCGTCGGGCGCGTGCGGCGCATGTTTGTCGTCCGACCAAAAACGGCAATCGGTCAACGGTTCGGGATACGGATGATACGCGACGTGCCAAGGGAAATCGCCCCGTTCGCGGGCGAGCGCCGCGAAGCGTGTTAAAAACTCGCGACCGGCGATCGTTTGTCGTGCGTCTCCGGCGGCGTAGCGTTCGGACCAGAAATGATCGAGCGACACATACGTGCGATTCGACGAAACCGCTTCGCGCACAGCGACGTCGACGATCCGGACCGCCCGTTCGTAGGCGTCGACGACGCGGTCCGGGGCGGCGCAGGCCCATGTTGGCCCAGAACCAATGCGAGTTGACTTCGTTCCCCACGATGAATCCGGCGACGCGACCGTGGGCGTGACGACCGTCGTACCGCGCGGCCAAGAAACGGGCGCAAGCACAGCCAAGGCCGGCCCTCGTCCGTATCGACGGCGAACATGGCGATCGGTCCGGCGTTCTTTTCGCCCCGCGCATAATCGGGATGGGTCATAATCGCGTCGCGCGTCGGATTTCGTGTGACGTACGGCAATAAAATCAGATAGACGACTGCTCCCGAGTCCGACATCGTTTTGACGCGCTGATCGAGATCTTCGATCGGCGCTCGTCGAAACGCGTATTCGCGTCCGTCCGAAGTAAATCGAAGATCGTCCGTCGTCGGCGTCGCCGCGATCAAGCGCGTCAGGTCGACGTTAAACGTCGCATGCCCGACGCCGAGCGCGACCGCGTCGTCGAGCATCTGGACTTGCAGACCTTTTTTCAAACGCGCCGTCGGATAGGCGTCGTCATCGGCGCGTACGAGTCCGCACGCGACCCAGCATACGCAGACGATAAACCAACGAGACATAACGAACATGCCGACGCGGCACGCGGTCCGATCGGAGAAAGAATAGGTTCGATCGCCTTAGGCGATCAACTCTTTGATCACACGCGCATGCTCGACGCCGGTCAGGCGTTGATCCAGGCCTTGGCTGCGGTAGGTGAAGCGTTCGTGATCCAGACCCATCTGGTTCAGCACCGTAGCGTGAAAATCACGGATATGTACGGGGTTTTCCGTGATGTTGTAGCTGAAGTCGTCCGTTTCGCCGTAGATCGTGCCGCCTTTGAAACCGCCGCCGGCCATCCACATGGTGAAACAGCGCGGATGATGGTCGCGACCGTAATTGTCGCGGCTGAGGCCCCCTTGCGAGTAGACCGTACGACCGAACTCGCCGCCCCACACCACCAACGTACTGTCGAGCAAGCCTCGCTGCTTGAGATCTTGAATCAGTCCGTAACAGGGTTGATCGACGTCCATGCATTGGCTGGGAAGCCGGCCCTTCACGTTGCCATGCGTGTCCCAGTTGTTGTGATAAATCTGCACGAAGCGCGTTCCGCGCTCGACCAAACGCCGCGCCAAGCAGCGCCGTGTTGGCGAAGTGACCGGGCTTCTTGGCGTTCTCGCCGTAGAGTTTGAACGTCGACTCCGGCTCGCTGCGAATGTCGGCCAATTCCGGGACGCTCGATTGCATCTTGTACGCCATCTCGTACTGTTGGATCCGCGTGCGCGTTTCGGGGTCGCCCAATTCGGCGGCCGTCAGTTCGTTCAACTTGTTCAAGTCGTCCAACATCTTGCGACGGGTCTCGCCCGACACGCCGGGCGGGTTATTGAGATACAAAATCGGATCGCCGGCCGTGCGGAACGACACGCCGGCATGTTCGCCCGGAAGATAGCCGCTGGACCAAATGCGCGCCGGAAATCGCTTGGACTTGTTCGGTGTTGCTCGGCTTGGCGACCATGACGACGAAGGTCGGTAGATCGTCGTTGAGCGAGCCGAGACCGTAGCTGGTCCACGAGCCTAAGCAGGGCTTGCCCGTGATTTGATTGCCGGTTTGCAGCAAACTGACGGCGGGCTCGTGATTGATCGCTTCGGTGTGCATCGAACGAATGAAGCACAGCTCGTCGACCATCTTGGCCGTGTTCGGCAACAGTTCCGAGACCCACATCCCGCATTCGCCGTGACGATCGAAACGGTACTTGGTCGGCGCGATCGGAAAACGGGCCTGACCGCTGGTCATGGTGGTCAGACGTTGCCCACGACGGACGCTCTCGGGTAGGTCCTTGTCGTACCATTCGTTCATCAGCGGTTTGTAATCGTAGAGATCCATCTGCGATGGTCCGCCGACCATATGCAGATAAATGATGCTCTTGATTTTGGCCGGAAAATGCGTCGCCGGCAGCGCGGCGCGTTTGCCGATGGTGCGCGTCAACGCCGGATCGATGGGCGTGTCGGCCGCGAACGCGCGTCCGCCAATCAGATTGGCCAACGCGGCCCCGCCCAGCAAGTGCGAGCCTTGGGCGAGAAAGCGGCGACGGGTTAGGTCGAGACGGAGTCGATCGAAAGGATTCATGGCGTAACGACGACGAATGGAAAATTACTTGTTCAACGCTTCGTCCAAATTCAGCATCTCGCCCACCAGCATCGTCCAGGCGGCCAACTCGCGGGCGTCCAGGCGATCGTCCGGCTTCGAGTCGCCGAACGTGATCAGTTGTTTCGCATCGTCCGCGCGGTCTTTGTAGACCGCACGCATTTCGGCCAACGACGCCAAGAGGATTTCCGACTCGGCGGGCTTCCACGGTCGTGAGAGTATCCGCCGGGCCAAACGATCCAGCCGGGCCGTGTCGTCCAAACCTTCGAGCAGCAACGTCGTTTGCGCGGCATGGCGCCGCCTCGACGAATTGCGGATCGTTCAACGTCACGAGCGCTTGGAGCGGCGTGTTGGTCCGTTCGCGACGAACCGTGCACGTTTCGCGATTCGTAGCGTTGAACACTTCGAGCGACGCCGGCGGGGCGGTCGCTTTACGAATGTGTACATGCCGCGCCGATAAAGATTCTCGCCCTTGTCCTGTTTGTAATTCCGCGTGTCGCTGCCCGGCATGGCGACCGCTTCCCACACGCCCTCGGGCTGATATGGACGGACGCTCGGTCCGCCGATCTTGGGATTGAGGATCCCGCTCGCGGCCAAGGCGTAATCCCGCACCATCTCGGCATCCATACGGGAGCGCGGTCCGCGCGATAACAAGCGGTTATCCGGATCGCGTTCCAGTTTTTCCGGAGTGGTCAGCGCGGTTGGCGATACGCGGCCGAGGTCAACATCAAACGATAAAATTTCTTGACGTTCCAACCTTGTTCGCGGAATTCGATCGCCATCCAGTCGAGCAATTCCGGATGCGACGGCATCTCGCCCGAGAGGCCCAGGTCGCCCGTCGTACGGACGATGCCCGTGCCGAAGAGTTCCTGCCACATCCGATTGACGGTAACGCGCGTGGTCAGCGGATGTTCGGGCAACAGCAGCCAACGGGCGAAGCCGAGACGATTCCGCGGAAAATCCTCGGGCATGGCGGGGAGCGCCGCCAAAGTTTGCGGCGCGACCTTGTCTTTGCGTTGATCGTATTCGCCGCGATTGAGGATGAACGCCTGCGGCATCGACGGCTTTTCCTGCATGACGTGCGCGATCGTGCCGCGCGATTTCACGGCGACCTCTTCGGCCAACAACGGTTCGAGCGCTTTGGTCAACGTCGGATACTCGGTGTCTTGCCGACCCAGCCACCACTCGCGGAGTTCATCGACTTCTTTCGGCGTTCGTTTCTCGGCCGGTTTGGCCAACAGTTCTGGGATTCGCGACGACTTACCCAACGTCGCGACTTCGTCTTGCTTCAACACGCGATCGAAGATGCGTATGTCGCGTAGACGCACGCCGACGACGCGAGATTGTCCGCTGCGTTGCCCGAGTTTGAACGGAGTTTTCGTCGCGATCGAACCTTTGAGCGAATCTTGTTTAACGTCGAACGGTTGTAAGACGCTGTCGTAATAGATTCTTACGCCGGAGGATTTTTGCGAACCGTCGTACGAGACGAAAACGTGGGTCCACGTTTTGGGTTTGAGTGCGGCTTTGGCGACGACCTTCAACGCATCCGTCGGCCACGCAGAAATGATATGCGTGCCGACGCGGTCTTCTTCCATCCACAGGTCCCAACCGCGATGTGCGGCCGGTTCGTCCATTCGCGCGAACAATGCGCCGCCCGTTCCGCGCTTCGGTGTGTAGACCCATGCGCCGTACGAAAAGGCTTGCGCGGTCTCGAAATTCCCGACCTCGGGCAGGGCGACGCCGGCGCCGGTTTCGACCGTCAAGGAGACTTCCGGATCGGCCGGGTTCCATTTGTAGTTTTTGTCGAACTTGACTTGCTTGGTCGTCTCGCCGACGAAGCAGGCGAACTCGTTTCCTTTGCCCTCGGAAAGCGGAGCGTAAAAGTGGCGATGATCGGCGGGCGGCGCGACCGTTCCGGCGTCCGGAGCGGCCGTTTTCGCCCAGGTGAGGAAGTCTGGCTCGACCTTCGCGCGTCGATCGGTTTGTTTTTGTTTGGCCGCGGCGATCAGTTCGCGCAGTTCGGTCAATCGCGGAGTCGGCCGCGATCGGCACGTCGATGATCGGTGGCGTATTGCGCACGTTGCCGTCTTTGGCCGCTTGCGTGGTGTTGTTGAAAAACGCCGCCATCTCATAGAACTCGCGTTGCGAGATCGCGTCGAACTTGTGATCGTGGCAAACCGCGCATTGCGTCGTCAGGCCCAGCCAGACGGCCGACGTCGTTTCCAACCGATCCCGCGTGTAGAGGACCAAATACTCTTCGTCGATGATGCCCCCTTCGTTGGTCGTAATGTTGCAGCGATTGAACCCGCTGCCGATCTTCTGGGACAACGTCGCGTCCGGCAGCAGATCGCCGGCCAAATTTTCGAGCGTGAACCGATCGTACGGCATGTCCGCATTGAACGCGTCGATCACCCAATCGCGGTACGACCACATCTCGCGATAGTTATCGAAGTGGATCCCGTGCGTATCGGCGTAACGGGCGTAATCCAACCAATAGCGAGCGCGATGTTCGCCCCATTGCGGTTTGGCGAACAGTTTGTCGAGATAGCGATCGTATGCGTCCGGCGCTTCGTCGGCGACGAACGCTTCGACGTCGGCCGGATCCGGCGGCAGCCCGATCACGTCCAATGCGGCGCGTTGCGCCAAGGTTCGACGATCGGCCTCCGGAGCGGGGCGGAGGTTATTGGCCTCCAACTTCGCCAGTACGAACGCGTCGATCGGGTTTCTGACCCAGGCTTGGTCTTTGACCGTCGGGATGACCGGTCGGACCGGCGCGACATACGACCAATGCGGTTCGTACTCGGCGCCGGAATCAACCCAACGCTTAAGCGTCTCTTTTTGCGCGGCGGTCAGCTTCTTGTGCGAGGCCGGCGGCGGCATCAACTCTTCCGGGTCGGCGGTCAGGATCCGCGCGATCATCGCGCTCTCGGCCGATTTGCCCGGGGCGATCGCACCGGCCGTAACGGCGGCGTCGCGTTTATCCAGACGCAAATCGGCTTGCCGCGACGCCGAATCCGCACCGTGACAAGCGAAGCAGTTCTCGACCAAAATCGGGCGGATATCCCGATTGAAGGTGAGCGCCGCATCCGGTTTAGCGGAATCCGCGGCCGACGCGACGACGCAGAAGGACGAAAAACACGCGATGGTGACGAAAGCGCGAAACATGGGCGATCAATGCCGCATCGATGCGGCGAAAAAAATCGAATTCCTCGACGAACCGTTTCGGTGGGAATCACGCATCGATCGCAGGATCGAATCGGGATCGTAAACGTTCGTACGCTCGCGAAAGCCGGCGGAAGGGACCGCTTCTGCCGGAGAACACTTGAACTCAAGTCATGGTCGTCGACGGCGTCGTGCAGGGAACTCGGACGCGTTCGCAGAGGAACGCCTCCGATGCCCGGTCCATGAGATACCCCGCGAAGCCCGCCGAACGAGATCGATACTATTCGATCACGCTCGTCGCTTCGACGAAGGGTCGCACGAGGGGTACACCGCAGGTAGCGCGACGTTCTTCGACCACAACGTAATTATGTCGCGGACGTGCGCGAAAAGCAAGAATTTCCGCTCGGCTAATCGCGACGGCCGGCGACGATCGGCTTCTTTTTGTTGGTTTGGTACCAGTTGGTCCAGGCGGCTTGGTTGTAACCCAGGCCCGCTTGGCCGGAGAGTTTTTCGAGCGCGGTCAGGACTTCGTAGTTTTCCATCGTTTGTTCGATGACCTGGGTTTTCCCACCGACACCCAGACCGCCGCCGCCGCTGCCGAAGGTGGCCGACATGCTGCCGTTGCCCCCTTGTTGCAGGATGAACTTGTGTTTGGTCACAATCGTGTCGATCAGGGCCGGAATCACGATCGGATCGCCGAGTTGTCCCAACGCGTGTCCGGCGCGATTCACGCGCTTATTGTCTTTACTCTTGAGTTCGGCGGCGATTAACGAGACCGCTTCGGACGATTTGGCTTTTTGCAATTGTTCGAGCGCCAACTCTTGATATTCGTCGCGTGCGCCGCCCGCTCCCATCGTCAAATCAACCAATGTTTTGAACGCCGCGCCGCTACGCATCCGACCGAGCGCGGTGATGTACGCCCGCAGCATTTTTGTCGATTGTTCGTTCGGCATCGCCTTAAGGATCGCCGGCACGGCGTGGGGGTCGTCTAGAGTGATCAGCGTTTCCCAGGCGGCTTGCGACTTGGCGGGCGTGCCGTTGACGAAATCGGCGCGTAGGCGGTTCAGCTTGCCGTACCATTCGCGCTCTTTCGCTTCGGACGCGCTCTTTTGCTCCAGCAGTTCCACTTCTTGCGGCAATTTCCATTGACCCTTGTGGAGAACGTAGCCCTTCTCCAGCATTTCGTCCTCACGACGCACCCAGCGTCCGTTGACTTGTCGATAGTTGAGCGCGACCCGCGCCTCTTTGTGATTCGGATCGAGTTGCAACAGGCGTTCGAGATGCAGGTTGCGTTGTTTCGTCATGCTGTGCTGTCGGCACCACTCGGCCAGTTTCCATTGCCCTTCGACGGTGTCGGGCGCGGCGCCGCGAATCACGTCGTATTCTTCTTCGTCCTTGGTCACGCCGATCATTTCTTTGATCTGCGCCTTATCCAAAAGGATTTCGCCGCCTGAGCGAGTGCGGACCTTAATCTGCGTTTTGGGGATATTGGGATCGACCACCAATTCGCCGGTCACGCGACCGTCGTTGGTCAGAATGAAATGATCCGCCCGGACAAACGATCCGGTCGTCCAAGCGATCACGACGGCGAGGATGGCGAGGAGTCGCGACATGAGAGCTAGGATGAGGAGATGAGGAGTGGGCGCGGAAACGGCGCGGCCACTCCCACTAAGCGGACATTCTCATTATAAAAGGACACGAAGCCCCCCGGCAAATTTCGGACGGGTCGTAACGATCATCCGGATTTCCGGTAGGGATTCGCCGTTCCCAGCCAGAAATCGATCGTCGCGAAGTTTGGTTCGGCGAGTTTCGCCGCTGAGCGGGCTCTCGCGAACTTCCTGAATTTCGCCCCTATTCCGGCTGCTCGATTCATGTCCACCGCCGAACATCGCCGCCAAAGTCCTGCGTCGGTCGTCTGCGGCGTGTTGACGGTCAGCGACACGCGGACCCTCGAAACCGACACCGGCGGGAAGTTGTTGGCCGATCTTTTGGTCGGACACGGACATTCCGTCGTCGTGCGAGACATCGTGCCCGACGATCCGACGCGAATGACCGCGCTGATCGAGGGCTGGCTAACGCGGGGCGACCTGCAAGCGATCTTGCTGACGGGCGGGACCGGGATCACCGCGCGGGACCAAACCTGCGAAACGATCGGCGCATTGCTGACCAAGCCGATGCCGGGCTACGGCGAGTTGTTCCGCATGTTGAGTTACGAAGAGATCGGCCCGGCGGCGATGCTCAGCCGCGCGATCGGCGGCGCACGAAACGGCGTGATCATCCTGACGATGCCCGGCTCGACTGCGGCGGTGCGGTTGGCCGTCGAGAAGCTGATCGGCCCGGAGTTGGGGCATCTCGTTCGCGAAGCGACGCGGTGAGCGATTCGCGGGCTGAGAAGAAGGAGCCAGGAGCTGGAGCAAAGATGTAACTTGGTGCTGCGCGTAACTCTCGAAAAACTCTTTGCTCGCCGGCAATCTTGAATCACCGAGATTGCTCTAGCGGCCGGCCGCCGTGCTCGCTACTCTTCGCCGGATTGCTCGCGCCCCCTGCGCGAGCAATCGCCGTGCGTCTTATGGACGAGACGCAGTGCGCCCCCAATGCGCCCCCTAGGCCGATCGACGATCCGGGCCGGAGCCCAAGGAGGGGCCGGTGCAAAAAACCTTATTCGCGCTGCTGGTCATGCTCGTGTCGATCACGGGCTGGCAAGTGCTGCAAAAATACAAAGGCGAGGGCTTCAGCAATTTGCTGGTGCTCGGCGAAAACAAGTGGAACGGCTTCGTCGGCAAAACTCCGGCGCAACCCACGACGGACCAATACGTCCAATACGACGCCTACGGTCGTCCGATCGTCGGCGCCGTGCCGCCCGTCTCGCAATACGACGCCACGCCCCAACCGGGTTACGCAACACAATACGGCGGCCAACAGAACGCTTACGCGCAGCCGGTCAACTACGGCCAAACACAACAGTATCCGACATCGAATGGTTACCAGCAGCCGTATCCGAATCACACGACGCAATACGGACAGCCGACGCAGCAGTATCTTGCTCCGTTAAATCAAAATCCGTTGGTTCACACGCAACCCTACGGGTATGCGCAAAATCCTTACGAGCACATGCCGCAACCGACCACCGTCGGCTATCCCCAGCCGGCGCAACCGAGTTACGGCACGCAGGTTTATGCGACGCCGATCACTCCGGCGCCGTCGTATCCGCCGTCAGGTTATGCCGATCCGTACGCACAGCCGCATTATGGACAGCCGACGCAACCGCAACCCACACAGCCTCAGCCTTACGCGTCCGCGCAACCGTACGGCGCACCGCTGCCGACGCAGCCGATCGGCAACACGCAACCGACCTCGCAAAACGCCGCGACGATTCGGATCGCTTCGTTCAATATCCAGGTCTTCGGCGAATCCAAATTACGTAAGCCCGATGCGATGCGCGTGCTTGTGGATCTTGTCCACCGCTTCGACGTGGTGGCGATTCAAGAAGTGCGGGCGACCTCCGACGAGATTCTACCCCGCTTCGTGGCCGAGCTGAACGCGACCGGACGGCGCTACGATTTCGTGATCGGTCCCCGCGAAGGTCGGACCAGCAGCAAAGAGCAGTACGCCTACGTCTACGATACGGCCACGATCGAATGCGACCGTTCGAGCGTTTTTTCCGCACAAAATCCCAACAACTTATTGCACCGCACGCCGTTGGTGGCCAGCTTCCGCACGCGTAACGCGCCGCCGCAACAAGCGTTCACGTTCACGTGCGTCAACATCCACACCGATCCGGACGAAGTGAAGACCGAGGTTCCGGCCCTGGTCGAAGTCGTCCGCGCGGTCCGCGAACAACTGCCGAACGAAGACGATATTTTCTTAATGGGCGATCTCAACGCCGACGAAGCGAAGCTCGGCCCGTTGCTGCAAATTCCGAATTTCACGCCGATCGTTTCGCGCACGCCCACCAATACGCGCGGGACCGAACAGTACGACAACTTCTTTTACCCGCGCGATCGCACGCCCGAGTACACCGGTCGCTGGGGCGTGGTCGATTTTGCGCAAGAGTATGGGCTGACGCTGGAGCAGGCGTTGCAGGTCAGCGACCACCGTCCGATCTGGGCCGAATTCGGCGTGTACGAGAACCAGTCCGTCGGGGGATCGCATCTGACGTCGCAACCGGCCGCGGCCGGATGGCGCTAAGACGTCGCGTCGTCGGCAACGAAGCGGCAGCCCGACACGAAGAGCCCATCGTCAACGCGCCGACACCAGACGACCGCCACGCGGTAGTCGGTCGCATTGGGCAAGGTTAATCGCCAATGTTCGCCGGCGGCGAGTTCCGCGCCGTGCAGCAATCGAATACCGCCGCGCGATAAATCACGCAACCAAACTTGCTGCGTATCGAACTCCCTGTCGGCGGCGTCCGTAGCGCGGCGGAGCAGGCATTCGAAGCCGGTTTCCTTCCGCATGAAGCGTCGCGCATCGTTCCAGAGACCCGTTCCGCCGCCGCACCGACGCAAAACGTCCTCGTCGATCGCCGGCAAAGGAATCGAGCGTCCGGCGACGGAGCTTGGCGTGGGTTCGGTGAGCGTCGAAGGCGACGAAGTCATGACGGGGCGGAGACGAAACTCCACGAGCGCATGGCGCGGACACGCAGTCCCTGCGCGACATGAAACTGTATCGCGTGAATCCGATACGTCTCGTCGGCGCGGCGTCGTAATTTCCGCAACCGCACTGGGTTTTAGGTGCAATATCCGGCAGGGGCTGTGCAACCCCTACGGCCGGTAGGGCGATCCGCGATCGTAGGCTCGTCATACACTATTCGTCGAATCGTCCGCTCTGTGGCTCGCCGCCCGCCCGAGTAATCGAGGCATAGTAAATTTCCGGCTCCACGCCGTGGCTGATCGCGGTCACCGAACCATCCGTGCGCACATGAGCGACGACTCCGCCGGGGCGGTTCGCGGCCGGACCCCATTCGCGGCGGAGCGGATTTTTCTGATCGGCGTCGTACGCCCGTTTGGGATCGGTCCGCGACGGCCCATAATCCAACGCGGTCCGCGTCTCGCCCTGCGGATTGGGAATCCAGGTCGCGGTCCCATCGAAATAAGGATAAACGGTCGGCTTACCCGCTTCGACCGGAACGGCGTCGCCGGGCAGGAACCCGCAGGCGAACGTCTGCTGCGCGGCGAACCAGTTCGAGCGGGCGACTTCGCACGATTCGGAATAGATCAACGTCTTGCTGGTGCCGTCGGTGATGTGGCGGATCCTGACCGCTCCATTGAGCTTGTGAGGCGTGATGACGCCGTCGGGCAGCAACGCGCGAACCATGTCGCCAAAGTTTTCATCGACGTTGAACAACGCTTGCTTGGTGCAGGGGAGCGGAATGTAGTTCAACGTCCCGGCCGGCGGCTGTTCGAGCTCGGGCATTTTCAAAAACATGATCTGCACGCTGCCCGGCGTCGCTTTGCCGTCCGCCAGTTTGACCGTGTCGGCCGGTTGCTTGTAGTCGTCGCTTCCTTTGCCGACTTGATCCCACAGGGCTCTTTCTTCCATATACGGCAACAACCGAACGATCCACGGATATTGTTTCTCGGCCGTCGCGACGTCGACCTTGCCTTTCAATTCGGGATCGTTACTAAACCATAACGCGGGGAAGTTCTTGTTCGCGTCCAAATGGTTCAACGTCGCCAACGCGAGTTGTCGCAGATTGTTCATCGACTGTGTCCGCCGCGCCGCAGCCCGAGCCGCTTGGATGGCGGGCAACAGCAGCGCGATTAAGATCGCGACGATCGCGATTACGACGATCAGTTCAATAACGGTGAACGCACGGCGACGCATGACGCCACTCCCGATAAAGATCAGGCGCTGGAGAGTTTTCGTCTTAGTTCCCGAACCACGGCGGCGTCACGTTCTCGCCGCCGCGGCAGGTGATGACGCTGTAATACGCCTCGGGTTCGGCGTCGGCCGTTAACTCTTGCACGCTGCCGTCGCCCATCGCGTGGATCACGATCTTGCCGGGGCGTCCCGCGCCTCGGTCCCCACTCGCGGCGCAGGGGATCTTTTTGGTCGGCGTTGTAGGCCTGTTTCGGATCGTGCGGCGTGGGACCGTATTCCAACGCGGTCCGTTTTTCGCCTTTCGGATCGGTGATGAAATCGCCGGTCGCGTCGAAGAACGGATAGACGGCGGGTTCATCCTCTTTCACCTTGACCGCGTCGCCCGGCAAAAAGCCGCAGACGAACGTTTGCTGCGCGTCGTACCAATTCGATCGAGTCGTCTCGCGCGATTCGCACAGCACGGCCGTTTTGCTGGTGCCGTCGCTCATGCGGGCCATCGATTGGCCTTTCCCCAGCTTATCCGGAATGATCATGCCGTCGGGCGGCAAAACGAATTTTTGCGTTCCACCCATCGGTTTATAATCCCCTTCGACGGCGAACAACGCTTGCTTGGTTGCCGAGAGCGCGACGTAGTTGCTCGTACCCGGAGTGTTTCCGGCGGCGTGCGGCATCTTCAAACTCGACGGAAGATCGAGCCCCCGGCGCAATCTGCCCCGCTTTGCCGGCCGGATCTTGCACCATCACTTTGTCCGAAGGTTGTGTGAATTTCGCACTGCCCGAGCTGATCTGTTTGTAAAGCGAATCTTCTTCGATGAACGGCAGCACGCGGACGATCCACGTGTACTGGCCCGCGACGTTCGCAGCGTCGAGGTTGCCCTTCTGGTCGGCCGCGTTGGTGAAATACAACGGCGGGAACGTGCGGTACGTGTCCGCGTGATTCTGTAACGCCAGACCGAGCTGTTTCATGTTGTTGCGCGAGCTGTTCTTCATCGCCGCCGCTCGGGCGGCCGATATCGCCGGCAGCAATAGGGCGATGAGGATGGCGATGATCGCGATCAACACGATCAGTTCGATAACGGTAAACGCGCGCCGACGAGACATGGCCGCCACCTGCGAGAAGAGTGCTCTGAGAAGTTGCCCGAGATTGCCGAGAGATCGAAGTTGCCGACCTTCCCGCGCCCGCATTCTAGGCCTGACGACGCGGCGAACGCAACCATTTATGCCGTTGCATGCCGAAGAGACCGCGAATCGGTCGGGCGGAATTTGAAGTCAAGCGTTGAGTTGCCGGCAACGACCGGTTCGAGCGACTTGGCTTTGCGATGACGAACGTCGCTCGGAGATCGCCGATGCCAGCGGCGGCTTTGCCGGGCTTTGCCTAGGTCTCAGACTCCAGCCCCTCATCCCCAGCCCCTACCATGCCGCTTCGTAAATCGACAGCAGGTCGGCGGTTTCGACCGGGCGGGGATTGTGTTTGGCCGTCCATTGCGTGGCGGCGTCGGCGGCCAAACGCGGTAGCACATCGCGCGGGACGTCGCATTCATGTAATTTCGTCTTTAAGCCGGACTGTGCGATTCGCATCGTCAAGAAATCCGACATCGCGGCCGCGCCGCCGGAGGCGGCCGGCAAATCGCCCGACGTCCGGGCGACCGCCAACAACGAGCGATACAACTCGTCGACATGCGCGCCGTTAAAGCGGACCACGGCCGGCAGAACCAGTCCGATCGCTTGACCGTGAACGATACCGAATTCGGCGGTCAGCGGATTCGCCAGCGCATGCGCAGCGCCCAACATGCCGTTCTCGATCGCCAATCCGGCGAAGCAGGCGCCGACTTGCATCGCGCCGCGGGCGGCGAGATTCTCGGGCTCGTTCAGCACCAACGGTAGATTTTTGGCCAGCAGCTCGAACGCGCGGCCCGCGAACAGCGACGACGCCGCGTTGCGGGTCAGCGTCACATAGCTTTCGACCGCGTGCGACAACGCGTCGACGCCGGTCAACGCGGTCACGCGGGACGGTTGCGTCACTGTCAGCGTCGGGTCGAGCACGGCAGTGCGAAACGACGCTTTCTTATCGCCACAGG
Organism: Pirellulales bacterium; assembly: GCA_049840575.1. Lineage (GTDB taxonomy): Bacteria > Planctomycetota > Planctomycetia > Pirellulales > JALHPA01 > JANRLT01. Next base: position 867,356 of record JASGKV010000022.1, on the reverse strand, counting down.
CCATTTTGACGTGCGTATCGGCGTCGCTGATCAGCGCGAACGATTGCGCTTCGCTGCCGGTGCCGGCGGTCGTCGGCACGGCGATCATCGGCAGCAACGGCTTCGTCGCCTTGCCGATGCCCCAATAGTCGCGGATCGCGCCGCCGTTGGTAATCAGAAAGTTGATCCCCTTGGCGCAGTCCATCGAACTGCCGCCGCCGAACCCCACGATCAGATCCGGAGCGAAGTCGCGGGCGAACGCGACGCCGGCGTCGACGTGCGCGGTGGTCGGGTTCTCGGCCACGTCGTGAAACAACCCGACCGTCAGCCCAGCCGCTTCCAGCGCGTTGACGCCGCGCGTCACGTGACCGGCGGCGAGAATGCCGGGGTCGGTCACGATCATCACGCGACGGCCGCCCAATTCGGCGGCCAATTCGCCCAGACGTTCGACGGTATCGGGACCATGAACGAAAGCGCGTCCGAACTTGCAGATCGAAAAAATGCACGAAATCGAACGCGAGGTGAGGCGGGCGGGAACGAACGAGCCCGCGGAGGGCGGCGGTCCCGTTATTTCAACACAATCGACGGCGCGAGACAACCGGACAAAACGCCGCGGACCAGGTGGTCTGGAGTCGCGTTTGCGCGATCCCGCCGCAACGGATCGCCCGATCCGCAAACCCCGCACGACCGGTCGACGAATATCCGAACTTGGCTAAGCCGCAGCGGTTGTCGCATGAAGCGTCGCCAGCATCGTGGACGATGAAAGCAGATGCGTCGACGGTCAGATGCCGTACGGACGCCCAACGCCGAATCTTTTAACATGACCGGAGTGGTCCCCATGCTTCGCGCGATGATGTTCGCCTGTTTGTCGTTTCTCGCCCTGAGCGCCGTTGCCGAATCCGCCCGCGCGGCCGATCTCAGCGGCTGCTGGGAGGGGTGTTGGCAAAGCACGTCGACCGGTCACCAAGGGAAGCTGAACGCCGACTTCGAACGATGCGGCGCGTCGCACTACCGCGTGACGTTTCGCGGCACGTTCTTCAAGGTTTTTCCGTTTCGCTTCTCGGTCGTGCTGAACGCCGTCGACCATGGCGATTCGGTCACGCTCTCGGGCAGCCACGACTTGGGACGCATCTTCGGCACGTTCACGTTCCGCGCCACGGCGACCAACTGCGACTTTCGCGCGAACTACTTCAGTTGCAAGGACAACGGGCTGTTTCTGCTGAAACGCGTGGACTGTTGCCGGTGACCTACGGTATGCGTTTTGCCGCGTTAGAATGACGAATGTTCCGTTACGTCGTTCTTACAGAGAGGGAGTCGCCATGCCCGCCGTATCGGAAGTATGCGATCTGGTGAACAAGCGTTGCGTTCCGTGCGAAGGGGGCGTGCCGAAGTTTACCCCGGCGGAAGCCGCCGCCCAGGTCGCCAAGTTGCGGGGTTGGTCGTTATCGGGCGACGGAAAACGGATCGTCAAAACCTGGACGGTCAAGAATTTCGTCGCCGGGATGGCGTTTTTCCGCGAGGTCGAGCGGGTCGCCGAAGCCGAGCAGCACCACCCGGATCTGCATCTGGAGAGTTACCGGAACGTGCGGATCGAGCTGTACACGCACGCCATCGACGGGCTGTCGGAGAACGACTTCATTCTGGCGGCCAAGATCGATGAATTGCCGGTGACGTTGAAAACACGATCCTAAACGCCGGTTTCGTTTTGCATTATTCGGGATTAGGAGCTATCGTACTGGTATGAAAGCCGCAACCCCCCGCAAAGCCGCCAAAACCCGTCCCGCCGCTCCCCCGTCCGACGTCAAAATGACGCGACTGCAGGGGCAATATCTGGCGTTCATCTTCTGGTACTCGAAGATCAATCGGAAGGCGCCGTCGGAAGGGGACATGGAGAAGTACTTCAACGTCACTCCGCCGGCCGTGCACACGATGGTGCTGAAGCTGGAAAAAATCGGCGTGATCTCGCGCGTTCCGCACGAGTTCCGCTCGATCAAAGTGCTGGCCAAACGCAAAGACATTCCGGAATTGGAATAGTCGTTCGCCGTATCCTCTTCCACTCCGATCTCACGCACGTCTGCTGCGTAAGACGGTTTGTGGGATCAAAACGGATCGCATGTGATCCTCTAACGCGAGTTTTCGTCTCCAGGCCGAAACTCAGCTTCATTCAAGAGCACGGTTGTTTACTGCCCTCGCAATTGCTCCGACGACGGGCTATCGACGGCTTTCACCGTCCAACGGGTTTCACCGCGCGGTTGTGGTTCGCGCAGAATCCAAATATGGAGCGGTAGGGTTACTGAACGACTACCCTCGTTAAATGTGACGACATAAACACAACGAATGGTTTGAAAGCCGGGATTTACCGAGTCCCAAGCCGCTCGCTCGAACGTCCAAGAGAGCGACGCATGCGCGCGGTTCAAGCGTTCCACGGTCGGGAAGCACGACGTACTTATCGAGAGCTTCTTTCCCCTTCTCGTCGGACTCCAGATATTTCTCCAACGCCGCGGCCGAGAAGAAGCGACGGAGCGGCGGGCGCGTTAGGTCGAACGCCGACATCGGGTGGCCGTCGCGTGTGAAGGTCAGCCATTGCTCGGACGTTTGCCGCGCACCGTCGAAGACCCAACGTCGCCAACTCCACTCGCGCGGGCCGCGCAACCGAGCGTCGCCGCGGCCAACCCGACGCCGAACCACGCGATCCGCGCCGAGCCAACGGTCGGGCTGCGCGACGTGCATCCGCCACGCGATCAACGCGATGCCGAACGTCAAGAACGGCAAAAAGAGCAGGGCGGGGGCGAAGATCGCGACCGGCGATAACAGACCGCACGCGCCGGTCAGCAGCGCGGCGACGTTCCACGTGCGATAGTCGGTCACGACCGTGTCGTCGGACCAAGCGGATGTCGGAGGTAACTCTGCGGGCATGCGTTCCAGCGGGGCGAAGTGCGTCGCGGGCGTTACGGCAGCGGCATCGGGCCCTTCGTGGCCCCTTGCGGCAGCAACTCGTGGCGATATCGACGCAGCGCGTATTTTACCCGAAACACGCCGTCTTGGTCGAAGACATGTTGCTCGTCCTTCGACAGCGAGCCCGCGTCCGGGTTCGACATCTTGTGCGCGAAGCTCATCCAGTCGCGGTCGGCGCCCATGAAGTGCGTGTCGTCCGGTTTCGTCATGAACCCTTCGTTCCAGGCGACCATTTGCACGGGGGCCAGATGCAGGCTGAAGGTGACGACGCAGATCATCGTCCAGGCACATAGCAGCGAGAAAACGCCGCGCACGCCCCATTCGACGGGAACGCGAAATTTCACGCGAATCTTCGACAGTCCGTCGGTGAACGCCTTGAGCAAGATCATCGCCACGGAAAATACCGCCCAGAAGGCGAGAAAGTCCCAATACCAGTGGAAGTCCTTCATCACGCCGGAAAGATAGTCTGCCAGCGGCTCGAAGTAGTTCATGGCGAACAGTCCGGCGACGATCATGTTGACCCAGGTCAACAGATTGTCCCAGCCGCCCCCTTTGGACATCAGCGCGGCGAACACGACGACGAAGATGAGGAAAAGAAAGATGGTCATGGCGAGGGCGTTCGGCGTTGGTGGTTAGGCGATAGGAATACGGGCGCGGCGGTTTGTGGATTCCTAACCCTTCTCGGGCGGCTTCATCACGCGCATCAGTTCGTCCAACGAGGTGATCCCCTTGGCGACCAACAGGATTCCCTCTTCTTGCAAAGTTCGCATCCCATCCTTACGGGCGGCCAGACGCATGGCGTCCAACTGCGGCGTGGCGACGATCGCTTTGCGGACATTGTCGCCGACGAATAGCGTTTCGATGATGCCCGTTCGACCGTAATAGCCCTTCACGTCGCAGTGCGTGCAAGGTTTTTCCTTCTCGGGCGTGACGGTGCGGGCTTTATAGAGTTGGGTGACTTGATCGGCCGGCAGATTCAGTTTTTTCAGCAGGTCCGGCGCGGGCGTATACGGCTCTCGACAGTGTTCGCACAGCTTGCGAATCATCCGAATATTGAGCACGCCCAGCAACGCGTCGGCGAAACGTTGTTGCGGCGCCTTCATCATCAACACGCGGAGGATCGCTTCGGCCGATTCGCGGGCCTTCACGCCGCCGTAGATCATGTGATCGGAATCGACTTGATCCAACAGCAACTCGATCGTGTCCTTGTCGACCAAATCGGGGAAGACGTAGCAGTTGGGGTAACGCCGCATCAAGTCCGGCATCACCGTCATCGGCGTTTCGCCGGCTTTCGAGTCGAAATAGTTCGGATTGACGTTTTCGACTTCGGGTTCGGACTTGTTTTTGTCGACGACCGAAGCGAAATCGCGCAGGAGTCGGTCGCACTCCTTTAAGGCTGTCGAGAAGAGCGTGGTGAACCCGCCGCCGTTGGGCGGAGCCGAAATCAAGACGAAGCCTTTGCTCGAACGATTGAGTTCCTTCCATTGCTCGATCAGCTTCGGCCGCATGCCGAGTTCTTCGAGCGTTTTGAAGATCTTTTTCGGGTCGATCAGAGTCAAGACGGCGCGTTCGCCGGTTTCGACTCCTTGGGTCGCGATTTTGAACGTGCGCTTCTTACCGTCGAACTCGATTTCGTACGAACCTTCTTGACGCGCGCGACGATCGGCGTCGTTCAGATTGCCCAGCTTTTTCAAAACGGCCAGAACCGGATCGAACTCGGTCCGTTCCTTCGACGGCAACGGATGCCACACGCCGTCGATTTGGAAGCGAAGACCCACCGCCGACGCGCTGTAATCCAATACGGCCGAATCGGCGCAGCTTGGTCAACATCTCGGCGATCAACTCCTTCGCCGGAACGAAGCCGGGGGATTGGCGGGCCAGGATCAGATTGGCTTGATTCTTCTGATCGTCGCCTCCCTTCGGAGTGAATTTGACCGCCGCGCCCATGTCGGCCGGCGCCACTTTTTCCGTCTGCACCTTCGCGCCGAACTTGCCCGCGATGCCCGCGGCGATGCGTCGCATGTGCTCGGGCGTGAAGATTGTTTCGTCGCGCGAGACTTTGGGATTACGTTGTTTCGCGTAGACGGCCGCCGGCGCAACGATGGCGATCAGCATCAAGAACCAACTGATCCAAAAGATCGGAACGATCCAGACCAATAAAAACGCGACGAAAAACAGACCCGACGAAGATCGGGTTCCACAACGCATAATTTTCCTTACGCTGCGCGACGTCTTGCGCAAGGAAATCGGTCAGCTTGACCCAAATCCAAAACGTGACCAGCAGAAACCCGATTTTCACCAAGCTGTAGTAAAACCCGCCGCCCCGCGTGAACGGCAGCGTCGCTCGCGACGGCCAGGGAGGCCCCGGGTTCTCGGGCGGAATCAGGATGGGCGGCTCTGCGGGCAGCTGTGCCCAGACGACGGAGAAATCGCCGGAGAGCGCCCAAACGACGGCCGCGAAGATCAACGCCGCGCGGAAAGGCTTCACGACCATAGAGACACGACCTGCTCACGGAATAGCGCGCTTGCCGAACCACCTGCGTCGGCGAGCGGGAATTCCTAGCATAATCGGACCCCCGGCCCGCGTCATGGTGCACTTAGGGGTTTTCTGGGGATTCCGCATTGAATTTCGATGCGGGCGGAACGCCGCTACAGGGGCCGTTGTCTTCGTTCCTAGGCGATTCGATTTCCAGCGGCCCAGCCTAACCGCGCGATTCGACTTCGATTCCCCACTCGTGAATCTTGCGTTGCAGCGTGCGGACCGAAATCCCCAGAAATTCGGCCGCGCGGGTGCGGTTGCCGTTATGCGAACGCAATGCCTGCAGAATAGCGTGCTTTTTGATCTGATCCAGCTTCGGTCCGGCCGGTTGCACCGTCCAACCCGGCCGCGCTCCGCAAATCGGCGGGTAAGTCGTCGGGCGTCAATTCGGTCCCTTGCGAGAGGACCAGCATGCTTTCCAAACCGTTCTTCAACTGCCGGACGTTGCCCGGCCAACCGTAGTTCTGCAGAAAGCTCATCAAGTCGGGCCGGATCGAGCGGGCGGCGGATCCGTAGGCCCCATCGTAGCGACGGAGATAAAACTCGGCGATCTCCGGGATGTCTTCGCGGCGTTCGCGGAGCGGCGGCAAGCGGAGTTGCACGACGTTGAGTCGATAGTACAAGTCTTCGCGAAACTTCCCTTCGACCGTCATGCGATGCAGATCGCGACTGGTCGCGGCGATGACGCGGGTGTCGAGCGTCACTTCCTCTTCGCCTCCCAACGGGATCAACCGACGCGTTTCGAGCACGCGGAGCAGCTTCATCTGCACGCCGATCGGGATGTCGCCGATTTCGTCGATGAACAACGTCCCCTGATGGGCCGCTTGGAAGCGGCCCATATGTTTGCCGATCGCGTTGGTATAGGCGCCTTTCACATGGCCGAACAGTTCGCTCTCGACCAACGTTTCGGGGATCGCCGTCATGTTGACGGTGATCCGCGGACCGCTCGAACGCGGGCTGAGCGCATGGATCGCTTCGGCGACCAACTCTTTCCCGGTACCTGATTCGCCCAGAATCAGGATCGAGCAATCGGTTCCGGCGACGCGCCGACACTGCTCGCGGACGTGTTGCACGGCGGGCGAGCGGCCGAGGATTTTTTCGACCCCCTGGGCAGGCTCGTCCAATCCGGGTTGGCGATTGCGGTGCAGTAACCCCGCGATCATTTTGATTAATTGTTCGGGATCGACGGGCTTAGGCAGAAAATCGGTCGCGCCCGATTTCATCGCCGCCACGGCCGTGTCGACCGTGCCGAACGCGGTCGTGAGGATGAACGGCGTGCGCGGCGAGACGCGTCGCCACTCAGTCAGGGCTTCCATCCCGCTGCGACGACCCAGGCAGAGGTCCGAGACCACCAGATCGATCTGTTCGCGCGTGCGTTCCAATGCCTGTTTGACATCGGCGGCCACGACCACGTCGTACCCTTCGATACGCAGCACGCGCGCCAACGCCATCGCTTCGGAGGCGTCGTCTTCGATCACCAAAATTCGCGTCTGCGACTTCATCATGCCTGCTATCCTTCGGAAAAAATGCCCGCTCGTCTCAAGCGTGTGTTCGCGGCGCGGTTTCGATCGGCGCATCGAACGCCGCCGGAAGCCGAATGACGAACACGCTGCCCGAGTCCGCTCGCGGCTCGCAGTGAACTTCGCCCCCAGCGTCTTCGATATGCCGACGCACGATCGCCAAACCCAACCCCGTCCCTGTTTCCTTCGTCGAATAAAACGGCTCGAAAATGCGCTCCCGCATCGAGGGCGGAACGCCGATCCCGTCGTCGGCGACGCGGAGTTCGACCATCCCCGCGGCGTGTTTCATCTCGATCGAGACCGTGCCGCCCGAATGCATCGCGTCGCAAGCGTTGTTGAGCAGATTCAGCAAGACTTGGCGAAAGCGATCGCGGTCCATCTCGACCTTCACGGTCGAATCGGTCAAGCGGGCGACGACCAGCATCTCGCGTCGCTCCAACAAGGGACGCAAGAAAGTCAGCGTCGAATGGATTTCTTGTCGCAGGTCCAATATCTCCGGGCGCGGCACGTCCGGTCGCGCGTAGCCTAAGAGAATACGCAGCAAACCCTCGACGCGTTCGATTTCGGCCTTGGTTTCTTGGATCAACGCGCCGCGGTCGATATCCCATTTTTCGAGATCGGCCGGCCCCCCTTCTTCGTCCGTCCGATTCAACACATGAAGGTTCAATCGCATCGCGTTCAGCGGATTGCGGATTTCGTGCACGATGCCGGCCATAAGTTGACCGATTTCGGCGAATCGGCGCGTGCGGCCGACTTTGGTCGCTTCTTGCAGGATCGCGATCCGTCGACTGGTGTAGAACAACGCCAAACCGGCGACGATCTCGAACACCAACATCGCCAACAGCAACCACGTCCAAACTGATTGGGCCAGAGATTCTTTTTGGCCGATTTGCTGTTCCAACCAATCGCGATCCAACCCCGAATGGTAGTAGCCGACGATCTGATCGTTGATAAAAATCGGCAACTGCACGTCATAGGCGACGCGTCCTTTGGTCAGCGCTTCGTCGTCTGTTTCTACGACGTCGTCGACATCGTCGAACACCACGCGCTTGTACCAAGGTTGCTTCAGGCTGAGGCCTTCTTGCTCGGGATGGAAGTGAATCACGACTTTGCCGGTCGGATCCAAGACCGCCGCATATAGTCGAGACGCGTCGTTCCGTAAAAATTTTTGCCAGTTACTGCGTGGGTAATCGCTCTCGATCAACTCGGCCAGGTCGATCGTTTCGGCCTTGTGCATTTGATCTTGGATGTTGCCGACCGTCCGGACGGCGTGCGAGCGAATTCGACCCGTCTCGGCTTGCAGCAGAGTCGTGCGAATTTGTTCCATATCGTGCTGGATGCCCCAGATCGCCAGCAACGGAGCCAAACACGAGAATGCGCAAAACGCGGCGACGCTGACGATCGTCCACGTTCGTGCGTGCCGATCTTCGCTGGGAATCGTGGGAAGGGGCGGAGTCGTGCTCATACGGGGCGAGTGTCGAAGGATCGCGCGGGGGAGACGCCGCGCAGCGAAGCGCGACGATCCCATCGATTATGAATCGTCGCCCCGGATTTGTCGAATCGCACGGAACCGACTGTGGAATCGTCGTCGTACGGGAAGCCGTCACATGACGACGTCCACGCTCCACTGCTGTACGTCCGTGACGCGCGACGCTCGTTGCTCTTCCATTAAGCGAAAGGCCAGGGGATTGGCCGGATCGCGACGCCGCAGTTCTTCGATGGCCGCGACCAAACGCGCGGTGGAACCGGGCCGGTTCGACAAGACCTCGCAATAGAGTGCGCGGGGCCAACTCGCTTCGGGACTCCGTTCGATGGCCGCCTCGCAGGCGCGTTCCGCCGCGTCGAGGTCGCCTCGTTGCAAGGCCAATGCTCCGCGTAACACATCGGCCGTCGTCGGGCCGTGTGCGCATTTCTCGAGTTGGCGTATGACGTACTCGAGATCCGCCGTACGCATTTCCTTCAAGTAATACGCCCCCAAGTAACCCCATAACGCATGATCGGCGGGACGCCGCGCGAGCAACTCTTGCAGGATCCGTTCGGCTTCCTCGCCGTGATTTTCTTCAATAAGGAGTCGAGCCAACAGCGTTCGCGCGGCGACTCCTTCGAACGTTTCGGCCGAGCCGAAATAAAACCGTTTTCGCGGCGGTCGGGCGAGGTGTCTGCGCAGCGTTTCGATCGCGGCCGATGTGCGGCGGTGTTGAAACAGCAACTCCGCTCGTTGTACCGCCAGCGCGGGATCGTCTGGAAAACGGCGAGTCGCTTCTTCCGTTAGGTTCCAGGCGGAATCGACACGGCCTTCGCGGATCAAACACTCGATCAACGTCGAGTAGATCACCGAGACGTAATCGCACGTCGATTCGCGCGTCACGTGGTGGCCCTGCAATAAGTAGGACAACGCTTCGCCCGACTTACCCATCCGCGATAACGTGATTCCCAGATACAACAGCGTGCCCGCATCGTGCGGATCGGCCGCATACTCCATTCTCAACAGGCGCAGATCGCGATTGTTCTTCCGTTGGACGAGCGCCGGATCGCGATAGCCGGTGTGGTGGATCGTCACGTCGGCATATTCGCCGCGATAGCCCAGGCGTTCGCAGGCCGGCACGATTTGCTCGTGAATGCGACGCGACCAACGAAGTTTAGGGTCGGCGCGAAACAACCGAACTTGCGTCGCCATGTTGGTGGGGCCGGCCTGTTGTGCGTCGTCGGACAGCACGCGGCAGTGAATCGCGCGCGGTTCGTCCCCGAGCGTGAGCAGCAATTCACTCAAGCGTGTGCGGTCGTCTTTCTCCAGCACGTCGTCGGCGTCCAGCCAAAAAATCCAATCGCCGGTCGCGTGGTCCAGCGAAGCGTTCCGCGCGGCGGCGAAATCGTCGCACCACGCAAAATTCGTAACGCGAGCGTCGTGTTCGACCGCGATCTCCCGCGTCCGATCGGTCGAACCCGTGTCGACGACGACGATCTCGTCGAACAGGCCGGCAACCGAGCTTAAGCACGCGCGAGATTCCGTTCTTCGTTCTTCACGATCATGCAAAGCGACACCGTCGGCCGCGAATCATCACGCATGGACTTTCCCTCGTCGCGAAAAACAGCCAGGGGTCGCACCCACGCGACGCCGGTAAGAGGAGCGTCGAACCCGCTAGGCAATTCGGATGCCGCCGCGTCATTGGTTGGAAAACTCATATTTCAGGACGGTCCGGCCATATGAGTACCGAGTCGGCATGACAAAGTGACCGATGTCATCGAACACGCTATGTCGTAATGTCGCGTTGCTTCTGGCGATGAGCGAACGCGATGTCGCATATTGCGACGACTCAACATGGAATCTGATCGCCAATTCGCGGGCAAGCGGGAGTTCCGACGAAGTTGCTCGCTTATCTCCGCAACAGGCATACGGTTTGCCTTCTCCGCCGGACTTCGCTGTTTGATCCGCATTCGATTCCGGGGGGAATGGGAATGAAGGATGTCGAAGAGATTTTGGTGATTGCGCCGCATCCGGACGACGAATCGTTAGGCTGCGGGGGTACGATCGCCATGTTGACCGCCTTGGGGAAGTCGGTCGACGTCGTGTTGATGACGCGCGGTGAATGGGGTGTCGCTGGGACGCCGTCCGATGATCCGTCCGAAGCCGTCCGCTTAGCGAACACGCGCGAAGCCGAAGTCCGCGCGGCGTGTCGCGTGTTGGGCGTGCGCGACGTCGTGTTTTTATCTGGGCGGGATTGTCGCACGCACCAACAGTCCGAACTGGTCGACGAATTGATCACCATCGCCGCGGCGCGACATTATCGCCGCGCGTTCGTCTGTTGGCCGGCCGATCGTCACACGGATCATCGCGCGACGTTCCGTTGGTTTCAGCAAGCTCTGCGTCATGCGCCGACGATCGGTTCCGTCTGGTTGTACGAAGTCTGGAGTCCGCTGGAGCCGAATACCATCGTACCGATCGACGCCTATGTCGACGCCAAACGCGCGGCGATCGCCGAACATCGATCGCAACTGGAGGTGCTGAACTACCTGGAAGGGTTTTTGGCTCTGGGAGCGTACCGCGCGTTGCTCTCGCCCCCCAGTCGATACGCGGAAGCGTTCATCGTGCAGCCGCGCGACGTGGTGCTGTCTTGGAACCTCAATTGAATTTCAACGAAGGGAACGCGTTGCGTGAAAAGATTGAACTGGGGCTGCGGACCGACCGCCCGTTTCGGCTGGGACAACACCGATCTCGATCCCTGGCCCGGACTGCAATTCACGGCGGATATTCTAAAAGGCCTGCCGGTTTCGGACGAGACATACGACTACATCGTGGGCATTCACGTGCTGCCGGAGCTGGCGTACGAGAACCAGGACCGCGCGTTGACGGAGTTGCGCCGCACACTGAAGCCGGGCGGCATACTTCGCCTGGGCTTGCCGGACATGGATCGCGCGATCAAAGCGTACTTGGAACGCGACGTCGATTACTTTTTGATCGGCGACGACGTGATCCGCGATTTGGCCGGCAAGCTGATCGTGCAGCTTACGTGGTACGGTCGTTCGCGTTGCCTCTTCACCGCGACGATGATGCGCGAGCTGTTGGAACGCAACGGCTACGTCGATGTGACGGTCTACGAGTTCAGACAATCGAATTCCGGGTTGCCGGGCATCACCGATTTGGACGATCGACCGTTAGAGAGCTTTTTTATCGAAGGAACGAAAGCGAAGTGAAATGCGCGAAGCCCAGGCTGATGGTTAGTCGGATGGAACGCCCGATGAGTTTCTTTCGGGCGTCGTCAGCGCATTCAAACGTTCTCGATCGTAGATTTCTCCGCGAAATTCGACATGCGTGATACGCGGGAGCGTCGCCAGCATTTTCAGGCCGTCTTCCGTCACGTCGGTCCCGTCGAGTCCGATGCCTGTGAGGTTCGACGCGACTTTCAGCACGCGCCGTAGCAACGCATCATCCAGCCGACAACCTTGGAACTGCAGTTGTGTGATGTTGGGCAAGCCTGGCAGTCGTTCGATCAAAGCAGGCAGGTCGGTCTCGGGGCGAAACTCCACGGCGTAGTACGCCAGAGTATCGCCGTGTCGAACCAGCTTCGCGCCGCTCCGCCAGATCGCGAAAAAATCGTCCAGTCGATCGACTCCGACGCCGCACGGCGATCCTTCTTCGATGGAGTAAAAGCGTTCCGCCGTGATCACATCCGACGTCGCATCATGCCGACCGTCTTGTCGTAGGATGTAATACGTGTCGTGTTCCACGCCGCGCGGATCGGCGATATGCAACTTCGTCCCGGCTCCGCCCACGCGACGGAATACGGCCAAGAACGCCCGACGCGTGCGGGGCAGCGGAACTTCCAACTCGTCCCAACCATCGAGATCGATTACGCCGGCCGGACCGGTCATGCACACGTGCGGTTGATTATCGGAGTAGAGCGCGTTGTTCAAGCCCGATGTGTTCCATCCGGCATACATGAACGCGGGCACGGTCAAAAAGACCAGCGCCGCGCCGCGTTCCGGCCAAGTTCGAGGAAACTCCGCCGGCACCCTCCACAGCACCCACGCCCCGACGATCGCCGTGCAGAGATTCCAAGGGATGACGCTGGGGTTCCAATCCTGCAACGCGGGACTGAGCGCGACCGCGATCCCGAGATGCAACAACGCGCCCGGCAGAGCGGCGGCGCGGGGACGGATCACCGCCAGCACGCCGAGCGCAGGTTTCGTAGGTCGCCACGCCGACGGCGAACGCCGTGTGCCAAGGCGCCGGATCGAGACCGCAGTCTTCCAGTTGCTTCCAAGTGGCGGGCCCCATCCAATCCGGCGACAAAACTTTGTGCAGGCCGGACCAGAACCACAGCGAGACCAAATACCAGCGCGCGACCCGGGCGAGCCGTTCGTCGATGGTCGCTCCCATCAAAACCGCGATCCCGATCACCTGGGGTTGCTCGCGAATCTGATCCATCGCGATCGCCGGAACCAACACCGCAACGTGTAGCATCCAACCAAGACCGGGCCGCGCCAATACGACCGCTAACGTAGCGAGGATCAACCACCCGCAGGAAAACGACGGACATCCGTCGAACCAGGGCAAATTCGGATAGGGCGGATCGCTCCGCGCTTGCCACAACGGCCACGTGACGAGGATCGTCACCACTTGCAACCCGACGCACAGCACCGTCAACGGCGCCGGCATCGTCCACCCGCGCGCAGGCTCAACCTCAGCGGTCGGCGCAGCGCGGCGAGTTCCAGTGCGAGACATGTGGTGAATCATGCGCAAAGCGGACCGCGCTCGACAAGTCCGATCACGGCGATCGATGATCGGCTTATTCGATCGTCAGATGCGCCAGTCCGCTCACACGTTCGCGAAAGCCGGCTTCGCAATACGCGAGATAGTAATCCCACATCCGCAAAAACGGCTCGGGGTACCCCAACGCGCGGACCGCGTCGGCCTGAGCCCAAAATCGCGTGCGCCACTCGGACAACGTTCGGGCGTAATGCGGCGCCAGGTCCTCGAACGCCGTCACGCGCAACCGCGACGAACGCGTCAGCGACGCGGTGAGCGCGGTCAGGCTGGGCAAACACCCGCCGGGAAACACGTACTTTTGAATGAAATCGACGGACCTGCGATAGGTCTCGAAACGCTGGTCCGCGATGGTGATCGTTTGCAGCGCGAACTTGCCGCCGGGCTTCAACAACTCGCCGCACTTGCGGAAAAAGACGTCGAAATAACGATAACCGACCGCTTCGAGCATTTCCACCGAGATCAACTTGTCGTAAACGCCGTCGAGCGCACGGTAGTCCCGATGCAACACGTTTACGCGATCGCCGAGCCCGCGCGGACACCTGCGCCGTCGCGTGATCGTATTGCGCTTGCGAGATCGTAGTGGTCGTCACGCGGCAGCCGTAACGCTCGGCCGCGTGGATCGCCAAGCCGCCCCAGCCGGTGCCGATCTCCAACAGATGATCGTCGGAGCCGAGTTCCAGCTTGCGGCACAAGCGATCGAACTTGGCGCACTGCGCGTCGGCCAACGTCATCTCGGGCGATTCGTAGACGGCGCTCGAGTAGGCCATCGTTTCGTCGAGCCACAGTTCGTAGAAGTCGTTGCCCAAGTCGTAATGGGCGGCGATGTTCTTGCGACTGTTCTTGATCGAGTTCCCGCGCAACGCATGAGCGATTCGTCGCGCGGTCCGCCGCACGAACGACTCGTCGGCGTCCCAATCGTCGGTGATCGCTTGATTGCGGAGCATCGTCCGCAACATCCCGGGCAGATCGTCCGTCCGCCACAGCCCACGGATGTAGGTCTCGCCGGCGGCCATGCTGCCGCCGATCAGCAGATCCGCATACAGCCGAGGATCGAGGATGTCGACCGTCGCCGCGCCGAGCGGTCCCAGGGGATGCGGAGGTTCCACGGCCGGCCCGTACGAACGCACATCGTCGCCGTCGCGCCACGTGAGCCGACCATAACGCAACTTGCCGAACGCGTCGTCGATGATCGCCCGCGCTTTGCGTTGCCATGCGGTCGGCGGGCGCGTCGACGAAGCGGCCGCCGGTTCGAACGCCGACATCGACGCGGCGACGTTCGCGCCCGACGGGGCGAGATCGGACTTCGGCAAGTGATCGACGATCTTACGCATGATTGAATTTCAAAATTACCGAACTTGCGTCACGTTGTCGAATTCGCGCACTGGTCCCGGATGAGGAAAAAACCGCGCGTTTTTCCACCACAACCGCAACGCTTGCCAATAAATGGCCGCCCAAACTTGGCCGGTCTGCCAGGGAGCGGCGAGGAGCACGCCGGCCAGCGTGCCCGTGGTGATTTCACGACGTTCCAAATTCATCACCGCGTCGAACACCTGGTCGGGTCCGTCGTCGGTCGCGCGATGATTTTGCAAACGAATCGCCAACCGCTTGCCGGGCGTCGTGCCCGTCCAGCGGTACGTCAGGTCCATCGGTAAAAACGGGCTGACGTGCATCCGCTTTGCGAATTCCGCTCGCAACACACGCGAACGCTCGACGTTGTCGCCGGCATCGTTCTCGTGACGCAACACATAACAGTGCCGTTCGCCCCAGGGCGTGTTGCTGACTTCGGCGACGACCGCTTCGACGTCGGTCCCCGTCGGATCGAAGCAATAAAACACGGCCAGCGGATTGAAGTAATAGCCCCACATCCGCGGCAACGTCAGCACGCGAATCGGCCCGTGCGGACGGAAACCGGTACGTTCCTCGACCAAATCGCGCACCGCGTCGGCCATCGCGACGCGCGGGTCTCCGAAATGGTCGGCCCTGCGCCACGACACGGCCCCGCGCTCGCAGCCCCACACCCATCGGCCGGCCAACGGACCGGGCAGTTCCGCCAGATCCAAATACAACAACCGCACGCCGGCCGTGAACTCGTGCGCCGGCGCGAGCGCGCGGCGATGCCGCAATCGCCCGACGTACAGGCACGACTGCGTAACGGGTCGTGTTTCGAGGTGCGAGGTCGCCAAATGGAACCGAGTATCGAGGAGCCGCCGCAATGACGATCGTCATTGACCGCAACGGATGCTCCACCATAACGCGGAAATCGACGGAGCGGGAAAAAGTTCGCAAAATGCTCGAATTGCGGGTCAATTCCGCGATTCGCAGCGATTCGGCGCAATTCTTCCAACGGATCGATCCCCAACGCTTCGACCACGCTCCACGCACTCGCCACACCGTCTTCGTGAAATCCGTTCCGCCAATACGCGCCGCAAAATGACGTGCGATGGGCGTTCGTCACTTCGTGATGTCGCGTCTGCGCCGCCGTCCCGGCCGTGGTGAACACCGGGTGACGATACGTTTGTCGCAACACGATCCGTGCCGGATCGATCGACGGCGTGCGGTTCAACGTCACCAAAATTTCCTGCGGCGCATCCAGTCCCTGCAAGCGGTTCATCCAATACGTCACCGCCGCCGGGCCCGATCCGTCGGGCAGCACGTGGTAGTTCCAACTCGCTCGGGCATCCCTTGCTCGGGGCAACATGCGTTCATCGGTATGCAACACGCAGTCGTTGTCGCGGTAGGGAAACGCGGTCAGCAGTTCGGTTTCGGTCGGCGTCGGATCGGCCAGCAGCGCGAGCACGTCGTCGGCGTGGGCGGCGATCACCACGTGATCGAACCGTTCGACCGGCCCGCCGCGCGGCGCAAGCGACACGCCGTCGTCGTCGCGCACGATCCGTTCAATCGGCGCACCGCGACGAATACGCTCCGCGAACGACGCGGTCCAGCGCTTCACATACTCTCTTGAGCCACCGACGATCGTCCGCCACTCCGGGCGGTCGTTCAGCGACAACAACCCGTGATTGACGAAAAACCGGACGAAGAACTTCGCGTTCATCGCGCCGAATTCGCCCAGCGAGGCCGACCAAATCGCCGCCCCCATCGGAACGAGGTACTTGTCGACGAAATCGCCGCGAAACCCGTGTCGTTTCAAATACTCGTCCAACGTCGGATCGTCGTCCGTTTTCTCCAGCAACGTCGGCGCGAGTTTGTTGAATCGCAAAATCTCGCGCAGCATTTGCCGAAAGCGCGGACGCAGCAAATTCCATCATTGCGCGAACAGCGTCTTCAGCGACGTCCCGCAATACTCCATGCCGTCGCGTTCGTCGCGCACGCCGAAGCTCATATCGCCGGGCCGCAACGCCACGCCGAGCGCGGTCAGGATCGCTTCGAACTTCGGATACGTCCGATCGTTGAAGACGATGAATCCGGTGTCGACCGGATACGCTCGACCGTCGATCGTCACATCGACCGTATGGCTGTGCCCGCCCAGGCGGTCGTCGGCTTCGAACAGCGTGATCTCATGCCGGCGACGCAACAACAACGCGGCCGTCAGCCCCGAAACCCCGCCGCCGACGATCGCGATCCGCATCCGCAACGACTCCGCAACAATGCGTTACAACATTCGGAATGATTGAACAGAAGATCACGGAGTACGCAGAGAACCGACACGAATCTCTTCTTTTCTCTCCTCTTCGTTCCCTTCGTTTCCTTCTGTTCAAAAAATCCGAATTGAGTTTTGAACAGAAGGAAACGAAGTATGGTGCTCCCGTCACTCGCAACTTCTCCGCGTCCTCCTGTTCAAAATTCTTAAACAGAAGATCGCGGAGGTCGCAGAGAAACGATTGTTCGACTCGAACCTCTTCTTCGTTTCCTTCTGTTTAAAATTCCGTATTGAGTTTGAACAGAAGGAAGCGAAGTATGATGCATCCGTCTTTCATACTCTCTCCGCGTCCTCTGCGCCCTCCTGTTCAGAAATATTCAAACAAGAGATCGCGGAGGTCGCTGAGAAAAAGGCACGCCGATTCGAATCTCTTCTTTCCCCTCTTCTTCGTTCCCTTCGTTTCCTTCTGTTCAAAATTCCGTATGAAGTATTGAACAGAAGGAAACGAAGCATAGCTCTTCCCTTTCTTGCATTCTCTCCGCGGCCTCTGTGACCTCCTGTTCAACTTCCCCATTCGTAATCGATCTTGGTTCTCTTTTAATCGTGCTTGCCTTTCGAGTGGCGGATCGCGCGATAAACCATCAGGGCGATGCCGCTGCCGAGCGTTCCCACTATCAAGCCGGCGATGCAGCCGACGGCCAATCCGGCGCACCATTCCTTGACGACCAACGCCCCGATTCCGCCGCCGAGCGCGGTCGTGAACGCGATGCACCCGGCTTGAACCAAGTTATCCATCAACCGCAAGTTCGGCCCGATCACCGTGTCGGTCACGATGTTGTATGTCTCGCGATCGGTCGTGGGGCGCTGCGCCGGCTGTTGCGGCGGAACCGGCGGCGGAAGTTTTTGGTTCGGATCCATGCTGCGGCCCCTGTCGGAAATGCGTGGTCGGGTTTGGAACGCGAACCGAAACTAGCACGACGCCGTGTGATCGTCAATTTTCACGGTCGGCTCTCGCGTTCAAACTCCGGCCGGCCAAGGTCGCGGCGTACTCGCGCAGCCTTCGGAACATCGGACGTTGCGAACCTGTCGCACGGCACACCGTCCGCAGTATTCCTCTCTCACCCCCTGCCGTATAATCCCGGTCGATCGGATGTTTCCTTTAGCCCTGCGCCGCGTATGCCCACGACGTGTCCGAAATGCCGTACCGTGAACGCCTCGGAGGCGAAGTTTTGTAACGCCTGCGGCGCGGCGATCGACGATCACGTTCCCGGGGCCGCCGGTTCGGCCGCCGCGCTGGGTCCCGACGCGGTGCGCAACCCGTTTCGCCCCGGCCGCGCCGCCGATCCCCGACGTGCCTGAGGTCACCCTCTGGGAAGGGCGGTATGTCCCGCAGGCGATGTACGGCGAATTCGCGTTGGCGGCGCTCGCCACGCTGGCGGGATTCGCGGCGTGCGTCGTCTTCGGCGGCGGCATGATCGGCTGGGCGGCGCTGGCGATCGTGGCCGGCATCGTGTGGGCCGCGCTCGGCATCGTGTATTGGTATCGGCGGACGATGGTGCATTACAAACTCACGAATCTGCGGTTCTTTTTGGAAGTTGGCATGTTGTCGAAAAAGGTCGATCACATGGAAGTGGTCGCGATGAAGGATTTCGAAACGAACCAAGGCTTCATCGAACGAATTTTCAAAGTCGGCGATTTGAAGATCTTGAGTTCGGATCACACGCAGCCCGAGTTGCTGCTGCGGGGCATCCCGAACGTCCGCGAAACGGCCGACGTCTTCGACAAAGCGCGTCGCGCCGAACGCCAACGCCGCGGCGTCTACGTCGAAACGATGTAAGGGCATAGGCCGCTGATGAAATTGATGTGACTGATTTGCACTGATCGACAACTCGTTTTTTCCCAACGGATTCGCGATTTCTGGTCTGCTCAGATCAGTGTTCATCAGTCGCATCAGTTTCATCCGCGGCCTTTGCATTTCTCACCGATCCGCCGGCAGCGTCTGCCGGGTCCAGGTTTGAAACGCGTCGAACGCTTTGTGCTCGTATTTCGTCGCGCGGAGGACGAACGGTCCTTCCGACAAATCCGTGCAGAGCAACAAAAACGTGCCGTCGGCGAAGACCGCTTCCGAGACGGGCAACGTCTCGTTCAAAATCCGCACGTTGACCGGCTTCGGAAACACGAACCGTACGTGTTCCCCTTTCTCCGATTCGCGTAGGTCGTTGACCGTGTACGACGCCGTCTTGTCGCTCAGATCGTGACACGCCTCCAACGCGCCGACGAGCGTTTTCACGCCTGCGTCGAGCGCTTTCGCCGGGTACGTCGTTTTCGCTCCCTCCATGAACCGCGTCGCGCCGGTCCGTCGTCGGCGGCACGAACGAGCGTGAGGCTTACGAACAGCACGACGCCGAACGCGATCAACGCAGCACGAGACATACTGAAGCGGCTTTCATGGTTCGAGAACATCCGTGGGCTTCTCCTTCGCGCGAACATCGCGATCTCGCAGCCACTCGGCGAACGTCAACCCGGCCAGCAAAACGATCAAGATCGGCCCGACGAGCGGACCGATCCCGGCCAGAAGAAAACCGAGTAAGGGAAGCCCCATTTGAACGCTCCCCAACGCAAAACGACGCGTCGCGAACGCGGTGACGATTCCGATCAGCCACGTGACCGTTAAACACGCCGCGACTTTCAAAAAATCGTCGAAGTCCAATCCCCACGACGACGCATGATCGAACCCGAACGGCACGAACGTCAGGACCGCGATCACCACGCATTGGCATGCGATCGCCGCGAGCAACAGCGGGTGCAGCGGTCGACGTGGGCGCACGACGGGCTCCGGCCGCGTCGCGGCGGACCTCTCTTGCGGCGCTTCGTAGGGATTGATCGGCGCGGTCATCGGAATTGGAAAAACATCGGGCGGTCATTCGGTATCGTAATCGTTCCTTAAATGCAAAAACACATGCCCCGCGGACGACCGTTGTCGCCACATAGATTAAGTGTACATAAAAACACCACAAAGTCAACGGAGTTCCGGCGGGATCGAAAAGAATTTTTTCCGCACCGTCGGAGCGGCGTTTCCCCAGCTTCGCCGGCTAACCGAACTTCACTGCGCGAGCGTTACGAGCGTTGCGAGCGACACGCGCAATTTTTTTCATGAGCGGAGGACGTGAGTCCTCCGTTTCCGTGCGTCCCCGTCTCGCCGAAACACCCCAAGTTCACTCTGGGAGCGAAACGATCGAAACGAGCGTTACGAGCACCCTGCCAAGCGTTTTTTTTCTCTGAGCGGTCGGCGACTCACGCCGCTTCGCCGAATGCCCTGGCCTCGCAGGGGGATTCCCCGGTTATGCACTGTTTTCTCCAGCGTGTGGCGTCCGCCCCTGGAGTGTTTGCCGATCGACGATTTTCGAATGCTCAGGGGACTTGCGTCCCCCGCTCGGTGTCGCATGATTCGACAGCGCGGAGACTATCCAACTTCACCGCCTCGCGCGCAAATTCCCTGCGCGAGCGTTACGATCATGCCGCCGCGCACAAACGTTTTTTCCCGGGACGCTCGTTCGCACAAGCCTTCGTCGAACGTGTGTGAGGACGACGACCCGACGAGTTCTCCACCATGGATTCGTCCCGAGACGCTCAGGGTATTCGGCTTGGGGAAAAGTTTTTTCCGCGCTCGGCGGATCGTGTTGCGCCGCCTCGCCCGTGCCGGGGGGCTCCGCTGCGCTGCGACCCCCGCCACCCGACGGTTTTGCGCACGACTTCGCGTTCTGCGACCGGAGCTATTTTGGGACGTTCGGTTGCAACCACTTCGCTGCCAACGCTTTCTCGACGAGCGTTTTGACGTACTCGTCGTTGGAACGTTCGTACGCCAACGTGAGCAGGGCCCTGGCGCACTCCTTGTCGCCGCTCGCATAGATCGCATAGTGCAACAAAAACACCGCATGCGGCTGATTTTCGAGCTCGGACTCGCAGTATTTCACGACCTCGTTGCGTAGTTCGTCCGAAAGTTTCGGGACGGCGCGTGTGCTGTTTTGACCGATCGTTTGATTGTGACGTTCGTACATGCCCAGGTCGTAAATCAGCTTCGCTTGCAGATAGGGCAGATAACGCGACGCGTGCGATTTGCGCGATTGGATTCGGCACAGAGTTTTTCGATCGTCACGGTGTTCAACTCCACGTCGATCGCGTCGTCGGGCATCGCCTCTTGAAAGATGTCGAGTGTTTTGACGTCGAGAGTGTTCTGGTAGTACGTCATCGCATAGACCGCTTTATCGTAGGTCAACGCATCGGGTGGACAGTAGACGCGAAACTTGCCGCACAGGCCGTGCTCCTTAACAAAGGAGTAGTCGCCGAATTCCTCATCGGTCAGTTCCGGGTATTCGAGCTTGGCTCGTAGATCGACGGCATCCTCCGGCAATGGGCCGCGAAGTCGCAGGAGCAAAGAGAGCGTGACCGGTTTGCGGGCGGCTGGTATGTCGATCGCAAGAGACGTGCTGTCTTGAACGGAGCCACGCGCGGGAACCATCGTCCTGTCCGGCGAGCGACCACCGATTCTACGGGGACTCATCGAGTAGCTACCGGTTTTGTAGGCCGCGCGGAGTTCCGTGCCGCTTGCATTCATCACCGAGATCTGTGAGAGAGAGCGTTCGTTTAGCGGAAGATGCCGCGCGGCGAGTTCGACGTCCTGCGGATTGTGCGCGGTGACCACCAGATACGTATTGATGCCCGGCAACGCCGGCTTGGGATACACGTCGAACGTGTACGTCACCTGGGGCAAGAGAATCGTCTGCGCGGCCAGCGACGCGGGCGGCAACGCACACACGCAGCAGAACAGGAACGCGCGAAGACATCGATTCGCGGACACGCGTCGCACCTCATGAAGACGTGGTCGAAACCTGGCCATGAATCGATCTCAGGTCAATTGCTCAACGCCGACGAAAACGGCGCTTGCAGCACCGGCGCGTCCGTCTTTCCGGCCGCCCGGGCTTCTTCGCGTAACCGTTTGGCGATTTTGGCGAATTCGATTTCCGTCTCCATAGGAAAGTCCGGCGCGTCGAACCCAATCAAATGCGGCATGCCCAAGAGTGGCCTTACGCCGTTTTCGGTGAGTTGCGTACCGTGCAGATAAAGCTGTTGAAGATGCGGCAGTTGCAGGAGTTTCGGCGACGACTCGTCCTGGAATTTGGAGCTCCGCAATTCCAGAATCACGAGGTCCTTTTGCTTCGCCAGCAGATCGATTCGGCTTCCGGTGATTCCGGTTCCGGAGAGATGCAGTTCCTTGAGCGGCATGTCGGCGATAATGGGAAAGATGTCGTCATCGACCTTGGGAGACGAGACGATCTTTAAGACTCGGATATTTTTTAACGCTTGAATTGACTCAAGATCTTGAGCAGTGAGTTGTGTGGACTTGATATAAAGTTCTTCGAGTTGCGTAAGTTGTGAGATCATTCGCACGTCTTCCGCCGTCAGTTTGTCCGTTCCGCAACTTAAAAAACGCAATTCGGGAACGTTGCCAAGGTATGGCAAGATTTCGACGAATGCCTGACGATTGAGACCACCCAGACGCTCGATACGTTCGTTTTTTCCACCGTACTTCTTTCGGAATTCAGCGACTTTCATATCGCCGCATCCCATCGTTCCTGCACAGGCCACGCAGAGAACCAGCAGCGCAAGCAAGCACGTACGTAAGCGATGCTGCGACGTCATGTGTCGATGGTGTTGAAGTTGCAGAGCATGGCGTGCGGTCGAATGACGATCGCCGCGATTCAATCGATCCCCACGCCGCCGCTGGGGCCGCCGTCGCGGCGATTGCCGGCTTGTTTGTGAATGGTCGGGTCGATCTCGTAGACGATCGTTTTCACGCTGCCGTCGCACATCGCCATTTGCAGGCCGCCCAAGTGCGCGCTGCCGAAGTTGTTGTTGCCGTCGTTCACGCCGTTCAGTTGTTGATCGTACAGCGGGCCGATGTTGGTCCAGCGGACCGTGTCCCAGTCGTAGCCCACGTCCCAGCCTTGGTCGTCGTCGGCCGGATTGCCCGTGTCGTAGGTCGACTCGTACAAGTACCGTTCGCCGACCAAGTACGTTTTGGACGCGCCGTCCTTCACGCTCGACGCGACGACTTGGCCGACCAAGATCACGATCCCAGGCGCATTCAAATCCGTGGCGTCGAAGAAGCTCAGGAACGCGTTGTCGACTTTCTTTTTCAACGCCTCTTCGTCGGGGCCGTAGTTGGTCGACGTGCTGCGACGACCGGTGTCGCCGCCGTTGGCCGCGTAATCGGTGCGGGCGATCGTGGTGGGCTTATCGATATTGGCGTAGTTGGTCCCGTGCTTGTACGGAAACTGCTCGGGTCGCCGACGCGTGGGGCAGTTCAACGCCGCGATCGGCGTGGCGACGCGGAGCTTGCCCGCCGCGCGTTCTCGGCGTAGGTTTGACCCTTGCCCAGATCGTGCAGCGCGGTCTCTTCCATGTACGGCAGGATGCTGTAGACCCAACCGCCGGGCTGACGCATGCCGTAGCCCCGATCGGGATCGCCGGCCCAGCCCCAGCCCCAGCCGCCGGTCGGGTAGAGCGTGCGCTTCGAGATGACCCAAGCAGGCTTGCGCCAAGTTGCGGACGTTGTTGCGGCACTGCGTTTTGCGGCCGGCTTCGCGCGCGGCTTGGATCGCGGGCAGCGTCATGGCCATCAGGATGCCGATGATCGCGATGACGACCAACAGCTCGACCAAGGTAAACGCCGCTCGGCCAAGCATGGACGACGGACCGACGGCGCAACGACGAACGGCCATTCGCAAAGCCCCCCCGGGCGGACGAGTGAAAAGTTCTCTCTTGTCGTTGTATCGGCCCGTGGGAGCGGTTGCAATCAACAGACGCCGGGTGGCTGTTCGGGGCAATAGCGCGGCCGTAGGGTCCGCTGTGCGGACCGTAACGCGAAACGTCCTGGTCCGCACAGCGGACCCTACGGAGCATGCAATCTCTCATTCGGGACAGGCCGGCGGCCTATCCTGCGGAGGCTTTTCGCGGCGCGTCGTTCAAGATCGCCTGAATCGTGCGCGGCGTGCCGCGGGCTTCGGACCAGAACCCGCCCATGGCCAGTCCATAGCCGAACAGCAGCATGCCGAGAGGGATAAGCATCGTCCATGCGGTCTCGTGACGTTGCACGGCGACGACGCACGTGACGAGGAATGCGATCGTCACGCCGCTCAGCCAGACGATCAGAAAGACCGTCACGAACGGGTGCATCGCGACTCTCACGTCGAGCGTGGTCCCGTTCGCGCGGGCAACGATCCGCCCGGTGATGCGCGGGAGGAACGAGTTGCGATATTCGATCACGCGGCTGAACGCGAACTCGTCGGGTTCGACGTATCCTTGAAACGGCTTCGAATACCCACCGAAGCGAAACACCCGATACGGTTCGACGACCGCGCGCAACCGCTCGACCACGACCCCGGGCGCGAGATCGGTGTCGAGCGTAAAGGCGTCGTAGGGGAGGTAGCGCATGACGTCAGTTCGATTCTTCGATCAACACCGCGGTTCCAATCCCATAGCCTGTGCCGGAGTTGATTTTGGTCGGATCTCATCACGGAGTGAACCGCGTCGCCGGATATCCGGCTTGTTCGATGAATGAAAGCACTTCTTCCGGCGATTCGAACTCCCAACGTTCGTCGCGCGTGTAGGTGTTTTCGTTGAACTGATCGCCTTTCTCGCACTCTTCCCAAGTGAGCATGTAGCGATCTTCCAGTCGCCAAGCGGAGACCAATCCCTCAAGATTTCCGGTGTGATATACGCAATGCACCGTTTTGCCGGCAGACAGCCGCGCTAAAAATCCTTCAGGTGACATGGCCATCGGCATGTTTCCGTCGCAGAGTCGATCGTTCCCGCTTGCGATGCGCAATTCGTGATACTTCATGCCGGCAAGTCCGGCATTGTCGTATTCCCATCCGACCGCTATCTTATCCGCGCTGAAATCTCGCGTCTCGCGTCGCCAAGGACGGCTTCGATGGCCAATTCGTTTCAACTCTTCGTTCGCGCCGCGATCATGCTCTCGTGCATGGTCGTCATCCCGCTGATCGCGCTGTTCAACAAACAGATTCCCGAGTTCTGCTCGGCCATCTGGAACGGGCAGGACCGCGCGGCGACGTGGCAAGCTCGGCCGACCGGCGGTCCGGCGCCCGCCGCGCAACCGTCGACCACCAGCGAACGCTTCGCCAGCCAACAAAGCCGCAGCGACCTGCAAGAGGCCCCCAAGTTCGGTGCGCCCGATGCGCCGCCGACGAAATCGAACACGTTGCCCGGCGGGTTCGCCCCGCCGACGGCCGGCGCGAAGCCCGAGCCGGCCGCGCCGCGCGTGCTGCCCGAGTTGGCCCGCGCGGAACCGCTGAGCGTCGGTCCGGCGAATCGCGGACTGCCGACTGGGATGACGCCGCCGCCATCGCTGGCGCAACAACCGCCCGGCGCCGCGCCGCGCACGCCGATTCACGATCCGTTCGTTCGTCCGAGCGCCGCCGATACGGCCGACGCCGCGGCCGTCGACCCGTTGGCCGCGGCGCAGCAACGCCTGCGGGCGTTGGGCGTGGGCTACTTCAAGTTGGAGACGACCGGCGAAGCGACGATCCGCTATCGCTGCTACTGCCAAGTGAAGGCGGGCGACGGCCCGGTGCAGGATTTCCAAGCGACCCACGCCGTGCCGCTGGCGGCCGTGCAGGACGTGACCGACCAAATCGAACGCTGGCAAGCGACGCTGAAAGACCGCGTCGGCCAAGGCCCGACGAAACTGCGGTAGGGTCGAACGGGACGGCACAACGCGCGAAGAAAATTCCGGCGAGCGACAAATCGTCGCCCAGTTCCGTCAGGGGCGGAACATTCTCTCGGTCATTCTCATTCGAGCGCATAGGCTGCGGCCGCAATTTCCGCGGGCCTCGTCTCGAATCTTCGATCGAACGCGAACGCGTCACGGGCGAAGTCGGTCTACGTCCGAGTATCGCACAACGTCTTGGCTTGACCCCGTTTTGAGCCTCGTTGAGGCCGGCCTCCCGCATTTTCCTCGCCCTTCAAGACGTTTCCTCGTTTCGCTAAACTGGCCGGATGAACATTCTGCGCGAACTTCGTCGTTTCACCGCCGCCGCCCTCGACGGCCTGGCTCCCGCCACGCCCGAGCTTTTGGAGATGGTCCGACCCGCGCAGGACGCCAAATTCGGCGACTATCAGGTCAACTGCGCGATGACCTTGGGCAAGCAACTGGGCAAGCCGCCCCGCGCGGTGGCCGAGCAACTGGTCGCCGGCCTGATCAAACAAGCCGCGTTCGCCGACCTGTGCGAATCGCCGGAGATCGCCGGCCCGGGCTTCATCAACATTCGCGTGAAGACCGCCCGACTGGCCGCGTTGGCCGCCGCGGCGGCCGCCGATCCGCGGTTGGGCGTCGACACGGTCGCCGCGCCCCGTTCGATCGTGATCGATTATTCGGGTCCGAACGTCGCCAAGCCGATGCACGTGGGGCACATCCGCTCGACCGTGATCGGCGACGCGCTGAAGCGCGTGTTGTCGTTCCAGGGACACTCCGTCGTCGGCGACAATCACGTCGGCGACTGGGGCACGCAGTTCGGCATGATCCTGTACGGGTACAAGCACTTCGTCGACCGCGCGGCGTACGACTGGCGCAGGTCCACGAGTTGGCGCGGTTGTACAAACTGGTCCGCAAGCTGGTCGACTACCACGCGGCGATGAAGACATTGCCGGCCAAGTCGGAAGACCTGACGCGACGCGAAGTCGAATACGCCGCGCTGGAAGCGGATAAGCCGGCCGATCCAAAGGAGGCCAAGAAGCACGAAAAGACGTTGCGCAAAAGCGCGATTCGCTGGCCGACGCGCGCGAGGAACTGGCGGGCTTGGAAAAAACGATCGCCGCGGTCGAACTCGATCCGCACCTGCTGAACCTGGCGACCGCGCATACCGACATCGGCGCGGCGGTCCTGGCCGAGACGGTGAAGCTGCACGAGGGCGACGCCGAGAATCGCCGCCTGTGGGCGGAATTTCTGCCGGCCTGTTACAAGGAAATCAACACGCTGTACGAGCGGCTGAGCATCGTCTTCGACGAGCAACTCGGCGAAAGTTTTTATCAAGACAAACTCGGCCGTATCGTCGCCGAGTTCGAAAAGAAAGGCCTCGCATCCAACAGCAACGGCGCGACCGTCGTGTTCCTCGACGGCTTCGACACGCCGATGCTGATTCGCAAGCAAGACGGCGCGTTCCTGTACGCGACCAGCGATTTGGCCACCATTCAGTATCGCTTGGAACGTTGGAAGCCCGACGCGATTTTGTACGTGGTCGACCATCGCCAGAGCCTGCACTTCGAGCAACTGTTCGCCGCGGCGAAGCGGTGTTGGGGGATCGATGCGGTCGAGCTGAAGCACATCAAGTTCGGCACGGTCCTGGGCCAAGACGGCAAGCCGTACAAAACCCGCGCGGGCAACGCCGAAGGCTTGGACGGCTTGTTGGATGAAGCGATCGATCGCGCGGCCGACGTGTTGCGTGCCGGCGGCGCGGAACGTAAGACCGCCGTCGAATTCACCGCGTCCGAACAACGCGACATCGCCGAGAAGGTCGGCCTGGGCGCGGTCAAGTACGCCGATCTCGCGCAGAATCGCGAGAACGATTACGTCTATGCGCCGGACAAGATGTGCGACTCGAAGGCAACACCGCGGCGTACATGCAGTACGCGTATGCACGGACGAAGGCGATCTTCCAACGCGCGGCGGCCGGCGAACGCGTTGTCGGCGCTGCGCGGCCGGCGACGCGGCGATCGCGTTCGACGCGCCGCAAGAGCGTGCCCTAGCGGTCGCGTTGTTGCGGTTCGGCGAGACGCTGGATTTGGTGGCGGCCGATTATCGGCCGAACCAACTCACGGCGTATCTTTTCGACCTGACGCAGACGTTCAGCGCAGTTTTACGAAGCGTGCCCCGTCGTCAAAGCCGACACCGACGCCGCGTTCCGCACGCGGTTGCTGCTGTGCGAACTGACCGCCGGCGTCTTGGCGAAGGGCTTGGAGTTGTTGGGGATCAAAACGGTCGAGCGGATGTAGGTCGCCGCTATTTTCTCGCAGCTTCGGCGTCGACGAAGAGCCGTAGGGTGCGTCTTGACGCACCAAGGATGATCGTCGCTCCTACATTCCGCGACGCGTTGCAGAAGGTACGTCTCGCAATCAACACAGCGACGCACCCTACGGGTCGTTCAAACCCTCAAAAACTTAAAGTTATCCCCAAATCGTACCAACGCGTTCTGCAAGTCGCGTGGTGTAGAGAACTTCGAGCGACGAAACGAAATCTTCGATTGGTCTAGTAATCGTACCAGGCGTTCTTTTAGGTTAAGACGCGTGATGAACGGAGCCGTAGCCACGGCCGTAGGGTGCGTCTTGACGCACCAGGATCACGCATCGTTTAGACGGAAATCGACGTCCCACGTCGGTGCGTCAAGACGCACCCTACGGAAGGTGTTGCGCATCAATTCAGCGACGCACCCTACGGAACGGATGATCAGATCAATACGGCGAGGAATGGCGTCTCCGGAAACACGTTGACGCACCGAGGACTTACTTTTTCGGAGCGTTGGCGTAGTAGCCGTTCTCCCATTCCGAGCGCGGCTTATGCATGTCGTTTTGCGCCGGGCGGTCGTCGAGTGACAAACCAGGATCGCGCCGCACACCGCCGCCGAGACTCCGACCAAAAACCAACGCATGATGAACCTCCCCGTGTGGAATGCGTAGGCACGCTCGTCGCCCCCCGGTGACGAGCGACCGTTCATCCTAACGAGCGACGTCGGCTTCGCAAGATTTTCGATTCGACACGAGAAGCCGATTATCGACGCATCGTCGATTCGTCGAAGTTCCACGTCCACAACATCCGCGGCGCATGGGCGCGATAGTGCCAGTAGTCGCCGCCGTCCGGTAAGGTTTTTTTCGTGAGATAGACGCGTTGATCGGCCGTGTGACGCTGCTTGATGGCGGCGAAGAGGTCGCCCAGCACGTCGACGTTGCCGCCGTAGTAACCGTGGCCCATGAAATCGAAATCGACGGCCGAGCAATCGATCGTCTCGACGCCGTCGACGACCAACGGCGGTCGCACATTGCCGGCGCGGGGTTCCTGATGCAACGCTTGCGACGCGACGAGCGCGGCGTCGCCCGCGCTGGCGTACAACGTCACCCGTTCGCTCCGCGCGACCACGCCCGGCGCCCGGCGGCGAAATCGCGTAGACCGACGTCGGGCGCACAGCGCGACGTGCGCAGACGGCTTGGCTCCGCCGGGACGCGACGGTAAGCGACCGATTCCTTGCATCACGATGCGATTGCCCATGCTGTGGACGACGACGTTGACGCGAGTTTCGGGCGGAACGGAAGAAACGAGGTGTGCGAGGAACTCGGCGAACGGCGCTACGGACGCGGCGTTGATCGGTTCATCGGCGCGGTAGTTGGCCACGCCCCCTTGCGAGGGCCAGGCATACGCGACGACCGCGCCGTTGAACGGCATGTCGAGCGCGATTTGCGCCGTGCGAATCACCGCTTCGTCGAAGTCGACGTTGAATCCATGAACGAAGAGGAGAAGATCCTTTTGCCGCGAACGACGCAGTTGATCGTCGACGCCGGCTACGAACGTCGACCAATCCGCGCCGCGTACCTGTTCGAGCGCGACCGCGTCGTCGCTCGGCGTCGCTTCGTCCGCGCGTTTCGGATCGACGCCGCGCAGACGTTTCGGCACGCGAACTTCGGCACGGCCGAAGCGAGCTTGCGACAACGCGACGTTGCCGTAACGTTCGCGCGACGCGGCGACGCTTTCGGGCAGGACGTCGCGATTGGTGGCGTAGAAAATTTCCCAGGTCGAGACGCCGTCGCGCCAGCCGACGACGGCGGCCGGCTCGTCGAAGACTTCGACGTACGGCCGCCACGCTTGTTCGAGCAGCGGCAGAGACTTGCCCGAGTTCAGAGTGTCTTCGTACTTCGTGTCGTAGACGATGCCGACGTTAGGCGAATCCGGGATCAGCGGGCGGTCGTCGTCGCAACCGGCGCAGCCGACGCACGACATCGCCGCGACGACGATCAACAGCCAGCGCGACGACATGAGAAGGATGCCTCGAAGGACCACGAGCAAGCCGAAACGCCGTCAGGACAACGAGTTGGAACGACGACGGAGGCGAACTGTAAAGGCTGTAGGACGGTTCGCCAAGAGCGTCTTGCCTGGGCGAACGAACGCTCGTGCGGCGAGCGGCGTATGAATGTCGTCGCCGGTCGGTATCGAAAAGATACCGTGCGGTGTTCAAGCGATTGGTTTTCCCATTTCCCCCGTTATTCCGATGATCACCGTCCGAAAAGCCGAAGCTCGCGGTCACTTCAACCATGGTTGGTTGGACACGTACCACACGTTTTCCTTCTCCGATTATTACGACGCGGAGCACGTCTCCTTCCGCGCATTGCGCGTGATGAACGAAGATCGCGTCGCCCCCGGTCGCGGCTTCGGCATGCATGGGCATCGCGACATGGAGATCGTGACCTATGTGCTGTCGGGCGCGCTCGAACATAAAGACAGTCTGGGCAACGGCGAAACGCTGCGGCCCGGCGAGTTCCAACGGATGACCGCCGGCACCGGGATTCGTCATAGCGAATTCAATCCGTCGGCGGACGAAGCGGTCCATCTCTATCAGATTTGGCTGCTCCCCCGTGCGCAAGGTCTGGCGCCGGGCTACGAACAAAAGACGTTTCCGGAAAGCGAACGCCAAGGTCGGCTGCGCGTGGTCGCCTCGCCCGACGGCGCCGATGGTTCGCTGACGATCCAACAGGACGCGCGGATTTTCTTGGCGTTGCTGAATCCGAACGAGACGGTGACGCACGAGCTTGCGCCGGGACGACACGCATGGTTGCAGGTCCTGCGCGGCGGCGTGGAATTGAACGGGCAATCTTTGAGTGCGGGCGACGGAGCGGCGATCTCGGACGTCGCGATAGCATCGATTACCGGTCGCGCGGCGGCCGAGGTGATGCTGTTCGACTTAAGTTGAAGATCGAGGATCGCGAAAAGAATTCGGAATATTTTCCTAAAAACCGCATGAACTTGCGGATTGGGCTGGCATTACCTATTCTTCTTCGCCGATATGATTGGCGGATCGAACTTCGATCCGCCAATCCGTTCACGCAGGGACGGCTGGACGAACGATCGCGTCCTCTTGACGGACGTTGCAAGCGTTTTTGATCATCACGCGGATTCGACGGGTGTCCCTCACTCATCGCGTCTTTACCTCCATTACGAAGGACGCCGTCATGAAAGTTTCGACATTGTTCAACTCGAAGCGAACCGATAACGCGCCGAACGTGATCGTGATGCAAGCGCCCGAGATCGATCCGGCCATTCTGCGAATCGCTCCACGCCTCCCCAGGAAGGTCTTGGAAGAAGCGCTGGCGGCGAATATGGATTTGGCCAGTTACGGATGGTGCACGCCGAAGAAAGCGGCCGCGTTGGCCCAATCGATTTACGACATTCGGCCGAATTTGGTCGTGGAAATCGGGATTTTCGGCGGACGCTCGCTGTTGCCGATCGCCGTGTCGATGAAGTACCTGGGCCAAGGCGTGGTGTACGGCATCGAACCTTGGAGCAACAGCGTGGCGGTCGAAGTGCCGACCAATCCGACGAACGACGAATGGTGGAGCACGGTCGATCTGAACGCCGTTAAACGCGCATGTTTCGAACATCTCTTGAAATACGATGTGATCGGCCAAGCTAAGATTCTGGAATGCCGTTCGACCGAAGCGTTCATGTTTTTGAACGGCAAGATCGACATGATCCATGTCGACGGGAATCACTCCGCCGAACAAGCCCTGGACGACGTGAAGATCGCCTACAACGCGGTGATGTCGCGCGGCCACATTTGGATGGACGACATCCGCTGGGAATCGGTTAAGCCCGCGATGCGGTTCCTTTACGACAATTGCGAAACGGTGTGCGAATACGACGAACCGGGCTGTGCTTACGGTTTGTATCGCAAAAAATGCTGACTCGATCGCTCGGAACGCGAACCCGAGGGCGATCGAACGTTTCGGTCGCCCTTTTTTCGTGCGCCGACCTCGACGGTACGAGACAAGAGAACCGTATCCCTTCGCTCGGCTACGCATTCGAGCGGTGGAGCGATCGAATCGACCGTCGCGTCGTTGTTGCGATGCGGATGCGCTTCGCGGTCGAGTCAACGGGGAGATGGCGTACCAACGCTAGCGCGAAGGTCGACCGAGGATCGAGTCGACCTGTGTGGCGCGATCGCGTCCCGAGCGTTCGGGATTACGACGAGAATGCGAAGCGTCGCGACCGAGAAATCGAACTCGCTTCGTTCACGCGTTGTCGAGGAACGCCGCACGACCGCTATGCGTCGGCACGCGTCTCGGACGCCGCGAACGGCGGCCGCGTTCGTTTCGACGAAATACGTTAAGCGGCGCGTGCCAGGAGTTCCGGCGTTTGCACGTGCACCTGGCCGTGCTGGACATGCACGATCACGTCGGCCAATTCCAGCGTGCTGGGGCGATGGGTGATCATCAGCACCGTACGGCCGACGCAGACGTTTTCCAACGCCGCGTGGATCAGTTTTTCGCTGGCCGCGTCGATTTGGCTGGTCGCTTCGTCCAAAATCAAGATCTCGGCGTTGCGTAGGATCGCGCGGGCCAACGCGATGCGTTGACGTTGACCGCCGCTTAACCGCGTGCCGTTCGGACCGACGATCGTGTCATAGCCCTGGTCGAAACCTTGGATGAAATCGTGGGCGTAGGCCTGTTTCGAAGCCGCGATCACTTCTTCGTCGGTCGCGTCCCAACGGCCGTAGCGGATGTTGGCCAAGATGCTTTCGTTGAACATCTCGATGTGTTGCGTGACCAGGGCGATACGACCGCGGAGGTCTTTCAGCGTCATTTCCTTCAACGACACGTCGTCCAACAAGACCTGACCTTGGACCGGATCGTAAAAGCGATTGACCAAGTTCATCAACGTGCTTTTGCCGCCGCCGTTGGGGCCGACGATCGCCACGCGTTGACCGAACGGAATCTTCAAATTGACGCCGTGCAACACCGGCTCGGCCGCGTGATAGGCGAACGTGACGTCGCGGAATTCCAACGTTTTGAACGGATGCGGGACGGTTCGAGGAACTTTGGGATCGCGAATCGCCGGCGGCAAATCCAACATCGAGTACAGCGACGTCGCCGCGACCGAACCCGAGTTAATGACCGAAATCACGCTCGAGAGCTTACGAATCGGATCGTTCGTGCTGACCAGCATGCCGAAGAAAATCATCAACGACGACACGGCGATCGGCTTGTCCGTCAGGCGTACGCCCAGAATGTGCGTCTCTTGGTTCACGATCAGGTGCGCCCCCATCAGGATGGCGGTGCAAATCATCCCGACGCCTAGAGCTTCGGTGATGGGGCTGGTCAGCGAATCGTAGAAGGTGTAACGCATCGAATTCTTGCGCATTTCGACGGTCGATTTCTGAAAACGTTCGCGTTCGTAATCCTCCATCGTGTACGCCTGCACGGTCAGCAGGTTGTTTAAGCTTTCGAAGATGACGTGATGGAAGCCCAGCGAGCGGTTCAACGCGCTCCGGGCGACCTTTTTCAAGCGTTTGTTCAGCCAGATGATCGCCACGGTGACGAGCGGCGCGATCAGCAGCGACGCCAACGTCAATCGCCACGAGATGTACCACGCGCCGGCCAGACAGACGACGATTTTCAACGGTTCGGTCACGGCGCGGCTATAGAAGCACATGATGCCGTTGCCCAACATTTCCGTGGCGTGCGTGATTTGCGAAACGAAGCCGCTGGTCCCCACGCTCATGTAGGTCGGGCGATCCAGCGTCAGCGCTTTGTCGAACAACGCGGTGCGGATGTCGCTGGTGACGCGCGTGGAGATGAAGGCCACCAAGCACTGGTTGAAAACCATCAGCAGTTGCTTGAAGATGTTGCCCACCATGATGACCGCCACGACGACCAGCACGGTCTTCATCGGGGTTTCGGGCATCCAGCGATCCAAGAAATCCTGCAGTTTGTCGTTGGACAGCAAGACCGCTTCTTGTTCGACGATCTTGGCTTCGGCCAGCGCGATTTCGCCGCGCGCTTGCGGCGTATCGCCGCCCGACTTACGCAGCTCGTCGATCCGGTTTCGGTAATGCGCCACGGCGTTGACCGACGCGACGTGTTGTTCGCGATTCCATTCTTGCAGGGACTTTCCGCTCAGCGTGATTTCGATCACCGGATAAAGGGCCGCGATGTTGAAGCCCCACATCAACGCCACGCCGAACGAACAGGCGATCGACAGCGCCAGCAAGTGCCAGTAGCGGAAGGCGTCCTTCAATGCCCGATAAAACGCGTTCATAATCTCTCGAATCTCAAGTGACGAACCGATCCGCTTCGCGCGGTGCGGGCCCGCGTCGCGATTACTTTTTCAACAAAAAGTCGCCGTGCGGGGTTTCATAGAGCTGGCTGCGCTTACATTCGATCAGATCGGGCATCGAACCGACGCCGCGATAGTTGTCCGTCGAAACGCGGAACGCGCGAAACTTCATTTCGTTCAGCAGAAAATCCCACATCGCGTCGATGTGCGGGCGGCATTGCGCGTCTTTGTGATAGACGCTCGAATCCCATTCCATGATGATCGCCATGTTCGGATTGCGGCGGATCGTTTCTTTGGCGCCGGCCACGACATAGCTTTCCGAACCTTCGGCGTCGATCAACATCGTCGAGACGATCTCCGTCGACGGCACGATCGTGTCCAGCATGCGGCCTTGGGTCTTGACCTTCGTGTAGATGCCTTTGGCCGCGAACATGCGATTCTCGTCCAACGCCATATGCATATTGGCGTGCGACCACATGCAGTCGTTCATCGTGGGCAATCCGGCGACGCCGGTATCCAATTGCCCGTTGCCTATATATTGCGGATCGAACATGAATTCCAGCTCGCGTTCGTGCATTTCCGGCGAGACGGCCGCGCAATTGAATAATTTCAGTCTTCCGATCATGCCGCTCCAATACGCGGATTTGACCAAGTACGGAAACACGGCGGGATTCGCTTCCACCGCGTAAACCTTGCCCGTGTGATCGACCCGCGAACCGGCCAGCAAAGCATAGAATCCGAAGTTCGCTCCGACGTTCACGACCGTGTCGCCGAAGTTCAAGCCGCTCAGAAACAACGCGTTCGTCCAGGGCTCGATGATGCCGTCGCGGACGATGCCCGGCGCCACGTCGGTATTCCAACCCGGCACGACCATCTGGAAGCCGTAATGCGTCCGGACCAGCAGTTCGCCCGGCGTCAACATCGTGACGCGAGGTTCGACGACGGTCGTCGTGTGAACCACGGTCGGCGCGACGGGGGAGACCTCGGGCTCGGCGACGGCCTGTTGCGAGCATGCGGGGAATGCAAACGCGAGGCCGCGTTCCGAAACAGTTTGGTGGCCATGGACATATGCTGAACTCGACGAGTGAAAACGTGCGAGGACGATCTTCGGATGTACGACGCCTTGCGGAGACCCGGGCGTCGCGGTCGCGACCGACCGACGAACTTGGATCGACGATCACGCGGGAAATCTCCGCGCTAGGCGACTTTGCGCAGCGGAATCGAGATGCGGTTCTTTTGTCCCGCGCCGCGACTCAGCAGACGTTGATACAACTCGATGGTTTGTTCGGCCGTGTCGCTCCACGAATATTTTCGGCAGTAATCGCCGGCGTTCGCGACCAGTCGCTTCCGCATCGCCTCGTCGGCGTCCAGACATTCGCACGCCCAGGCCAATTCCTGCGGTTGTTCGGGCGTGACCATCATCATGCAATCGCCGTCGC
This sequence comes from Pirellulales bacterium, assembly GCA_049840575.1. Taxonomy (GTDB): domain Bacteria; phylum Planctomycetota; class Planctomycetia; order Pirellulales; family JALHPA01; genus JANRLT01. The sequence continues at coordinate 831,666 of JASGKV010000022.1, read as the reverse complement.
GGGCGATCGCTTGAAAGGCGTCGATTTTGCTCGCGATCGTCGGCTTGCCGGAACTGAGCGCCCAGGTGATCGCGCCGGACGCCGAAAGATTGGTTTTTCGCGAATACGGCGCCAAGCAAATATCGGTCGCCGCGTAAAAACGATTGGCGACCTCTTCTTCGACGTATCCCGTGATGATCACGCGATGACGATAACCGTTGTCGATTTTCTGCAGCAGTTTCGCGAGATAATCGTCGCGATTTTCCGGGTGCGCACCCCGACGATCGCCAGCTTATAGCGTTCGGGCAGGTAGCTCAGCGCATCGATCGCCAAATCATGGCCTTTGTAAGCGCCGAGAAAGCCGAAGATCGTCATCAAGCAGGTGTCCGCGGTCAGCCCCAGTTGCTGTTTGGCTTCTTCCATGCTCATAACCGCTTGGCGTTGCGGTAGGCAGGCGTGCGGCATGACGTGCAGCGTATCGTAAGGCAATCCCGCGCACAAAAAGCGATATTTCGTTAGAGTCGAATGCACGATGGCGTGTGCGCCGCCAGGTCGATCGTTGAAGTGTCGGCACACCAGCTTTTGCCACTGCTTGTTACGCAACCATTCGGCCGGTTTGCGATACCAACGATTCTTTTTGTTGTGCGAGTTATGAATCGGTTCGGTGTGAAACGTCGTTAATGTTTGTTTCTTTTGTTCTCGGAGCTTGGACAAGATTTCGCCGAAACGCTTTAACGCATAAACGCTGCCGCGAGCTTGGCCGAACAACCCGTGTTCGTGTTGGAAGTGGACCAAATCGAAGTCGCGGGCCTTGTCGGCGATTTCCTGAACGACCCGTTCTTCGTCGCGACGATGGAAGGTCGACCACTCGTGCGGGTAGACGGCGTACACGTCCGAGACGATGCCGTGCTTATCGAGACTCTTAATGAGGTTCTTGCAGTAACTGGCGATGCCGCAACGGATGTTCCATGTGGAAACGTGCAGCACTTTCAAAGCGTCCGAAGACATGCGAATCTCCTCCTTGAGATTTCGTCGTTGAATTGGCCGGTCGTGCGGACCATGTTCGCGCATCCGGCGCAAACATGCGGGTGGTCCGAGTCGGGACCTGGCATCGGCGGGATTCTAGCCGGGGTCGACCCAACGACCAAGATCAATAATTGCCCGAGCGATTGCGGACGTTGCTATAATTCCACCCGGTCGCTCCATGATCCCCGCAACCGTCGTCCCGCCTAGATTTTTAGGGTGATTCTCATGCCGGCATTCTTAAGTCGCGCACTCTTGTCGATGCTTGCGTTGGTGCTCTTCGGCGTGCCGGCATCCGCGATCGACGTCTGGCCCGAGTTCCGCGGTCCGACCGGCCAAGGACACGCCGAGGCCAAAAATCTGCCGGCCACTTGGAGCGAGACCGAGAACGTCGTCTGGCGCACGCCGCTGACCGGTCGCGGGTGGTCGTCGCCCGTCGCGGACGACCGCGTCGTGTGGCTGACGACCGCCGTCGATCAACCGTTGAGCGACGAGCAAAAAAAAGAACGTCTGAAAACCAACACCGGCGATCAGCCGTTGAACGTGGCCGGTCACGTTGATCTCTTCGCCGTAGCGGTCGACCGTCGGAGCGGCGTGATCTTGCACGAGATCAAAATTCACTCGGTCGACGATCCGCAATGGATCCACGCGCTGAACAGCTACGCCTCGCCGACGCCGTTCCTACGCGACGGCAAACTCTATTGCCACTTCGGCGCGCTTGGTAACGTTTGTTTCGATACGCAGACCCGCAAGGTGCTGTGGACGAACGACGAACTGCGAATCATGCACGAGAACGGCCCCGGCAGTTCGCCCGTCGTCTGGAAAGACAAGATGATCTTCCATTGCGACGGCAGCGACGTGCAATACATCGCCGCCCTCGATACGGCGACCGGCAAGCTCGCCTGGAAAACGCCTCGCACCGGCGCAATGCGCGACAATCCGCAATTGAAAAAGGCCTACGGCACGCCGCTGATCGTCTCTCAAGAAATCGACGGCGAACCGCGCGACGTACTGCTCTCGCCCGCCGCGGATTGGCTATATGCCTACGATCCGGCGACCGGCGCGAGTTGTGGAAGCTCAACTACGGCGTGCTCGGTTTCTCGATCGTGCCGCGCCCGGTGGCCGGCCACGGGATGGTCTATCTCTGCACCACGTATATGAAGTCCGAGTTGCTGGCGATCACGTTGCCCACCAAAACCGGTGCGGAGCCGACCATCGCCTGGCGCTCCAAGAAATCGATCCCCAACATGCCGTCGCCGCTGTTGGTCGGGGAAGAGCTGTACCTGGTTCACGACAACGGCGTGGCGTCGTGTTTGGACGCGAAGACCGGGCGCGAGCATTGGTCTCAGCGATTGGGCGGTAAATTCTGTTCGTCGCCGCTGTATGCCGACGGCAAAATCTACATCGGCAACCGTGAAGGCGAAACCGTGGTGCTGCGCCCCGGCACGACGTTCGAGAAAACGGCCGTCAACAAACTCGACGGCGAAATCATGGCCGCCCCGATGGCGCTCGACGACGGCCTCTACGTCCGCACGGACAAGGCGCTCTATAAACTCGCCTTGCCGAAGTGATTGAACAGAAGGAAACGAAGAAGCGGCGGATGGGGATTTCCCAATCTTTTCGAGCTATTATCAAAGAGATCTGAACAGGAGAGCGCGGAGGTCGCGGAGAAAGGCGTGGAGCGCGTGTCGAGACACGCACACCGGCTCTCATTTACCTCCAAATCTCCTCGCCGTTCATTCTGAACAGAGGAGCCAAAAGCCAAGAGCACACGAACGACAAAAACGTAGTCCTTCGTGCTCTTCGTTTTCTTCTGTTCAAACTCGTACTACAAAATCCCCTGCGTTCCGACGCTGATCCCCTTGAGGGCCATCTTCAACGCGTCGCGGTTCGGAGCGACTTCGATCGCCACGTGGCGGTCGATCAGCCCTTTGTTGACCAAGTCGGTCAGGCTCATCGTGAAGTCCTGCATCCCGTCTTTCGAAGACATGCGAATCAAGTCGCCCAGCTTCTCGTCTTTCTCTTCCAAGATCAGCTTCTGCGCGGTGCTGTTGAAGGTCATGATCTCGACCGTCGGCACGCGACTGACCCCTTCCTTGATGCTGGGCAGCAGTTTTTGCGCGACGATTCCCTTCATGTTGAACGCGATCGCGCTGCGTAACGCGGGGTGCATTTCGCTGGGGAACAAGTCCAAGATACGCCCGATCGTCGATGGGGCCGACGCGGCGTGGATGGTTCCGAACACCAAGTGGCCCGTTTCGGCGGCGTGGATCGCCGTCATGAACGTTTCTTGATCCCGCATTTCGCCGACCAGCATGATGTCGGGGTCTTCGCGGACCGCGTGCTTCATGCCGATCTCGAAATTCTTGACGTCGTTCCCGATCTCGCGCTGATTGATCAGGCACTTGTCTTCGGTGAACACGTATTCGATCGGGTCTTCCAGCGTCAGGATATGCTTACGATATCGGGCGTTGATCCAGTTCAGCATGCAACCGATCGTGGTCGACTTGCCCGAACCGGTGACGCCGGCCAGCAGCACCATCCCTTGGTCGAATTTGCAGAGCTCTTCGATAACCGGGGGGAGATACAGCCCTTCGAAGTCGGGAATCTTGTTGTTGACTTTCCGCGCGACCATGCCGACTTGTCCGAGTTGCGTCAACACGTTCACGCGAAATCGCCAGCCGACGCCGTCGACGTCGCAGACGTGCGCGTAATCGGCGCCGCCCGTCGCTTCGAAGATCCGCAAATGGTGGTCGGACATCGAGCCGAAAATCAGATGGCTCATTTCCTCGTTGTTGATCGGCGGGCGATTCATCGCGCGCAATTCGCCCTTCACTCGGGCGAAGGGGGGCTTGCCGACCTTCAAGTGCAAGTCCGAACCGCCGACCTTCACCAACGCGCGAAACAACGCGTCGATCGGCATTTCCGGACGCTTCGTGTTGAACTTGTCCATCAACCGCTTGGCGATCGCCGCGCCGCTGACCGGCGCATGATCGGCTTCGACGACGGCGCCGTTGGTTTCGGGTTTGGAATGACCGCCCATGAGCAGGTTTCAGGGTTCAGTGTGCAGGGTTCGGGAACAACACTTTTGAACGGAAGGAAAAGTCGAGGAACCTTCGGTTCGTTACTTCTATCTTACGCAAATCCCTTGGCGACGCATTTCGTCTTTGACTTGGTGGATCGAAAAATCGCCGAAATGGAAGATGCCGGCCGCCAACGCGGCGTCGGCCTTACCGCGGAGAACCGCATCGGCGAAGTGGCTCGGCTTGCCTGCGCCGCCGCTGGCGACGACCGGAATTTTGACCGCGTCGCTGATGGCGGCGGTCATTTCCAGATCGAACCCGTTGCGGGTGCCGTCGTTATCCATGCAGGTCAGCACGATTTCGCCGGCACCCAACTGTTCCACAGTTTTCGCCCAGGGGACCGCTTCCAGGCCCGTCGGCAGGCGGCCGCCGTTGATGTGGACCTCCATCACGGTTTTGCCGTCGCGGATGACCCGCTTCGGATCGATATTGACCACGATGCACTGGCTGCCGAAGCGCTGGGCCGCTTGATAGACGAAATCGGGATCTTTGACGGCGGTCGAGTTGATCGACACTTTGTCGCAACCGGCGTTGAGCAGCGCGCGGATGTCGTCCAGCTTCCGAATTCCGCCGCCGACGGTCAGCGGCATGAAGACGACTTCGGCCGTGCGCCGCACGACGTCCAGCATCGTGTCGCGCCCTTCGTGACTGGCGCAAATATCGAGAAACACCAACTCGTCGGCTCCTTCGCGTTCATAGCGCGCGGCGACTTCGACCGGATCGCCGGCGTCGCGTAGGTTGACGAAATTCGTCCCTTTGACGACGCGACCCCGATCGACGTCGAGGCAGGGAATGACGCGTTTGGCGAGCATACGCTGGTTTTCAGTTTTCAGGATTCGGTTTTCAGTGTCAGTAAGCGTCGCTAAGCGAGACGCAATCCACGAGTGGAGGACGTGAGTCCTCCGGGTCTCTCTGCGACGGTCGGTTGCGAGCGACGGCGCGCATGCAAACAACGCTCCGGAACGGAGCATGGACTTGGACGAGACTTCCATTTTGTGCGGAACGCCCGCAGGGATCAAGTTCGCGGCACCGGAGGAACGACGTCCTGCGCTCGCTAGGCGTTCTCCGCCTCCGCATCCTCTCCAGCTCCCAGCTCCTCGCCTCAAGCCCCCGGATGCTGCCACTCGCTCGTGCCGTCCGCCCAGGTCTCGCGTTTCCAGATCGGGACGACGCGTTTCAATTCGTCGATCACCCATTGCCCGGCCTCGAACGCCGCGCGACGATGCGCGCTGACGACCGCGATCGCCACGCTCGCCGCGCCGATCTCGACCCGGCCCAGGCGATGCTCGATCGCCACGTCGAGCAGGCCCCACCGTCGCCGCGCTTCGGCCGCGAGTTCGGTCAGCGTCTTCTCGGCCAACGGCGCGTAGGCGTCGTAATCCAGCCACGCCGTGCGGCGGTCGCCGGTCAGCTCGCGCGTGGTCCCGACGAACAGCACCGCCGCCCCCGCCGCGCCGACCGACGACGCTTGCGCCGCGCTAGCAAGGCGGCCGGATCGAGCGGGTCGTGGGTGAGGCGAATCATCGGGAAGTTTTCAGTTTTCAGGATTCGGTTTTCAGTGCTACTCACAACATGGATCACATCCTCACGGGATTGGATCGTAGGTCAGCATTTCGATTTCCGAATCGTCGATGATCCTTTGGGGCCCGTTGCGAATGTCGCGACTTCCACAACCGGGACAGCGGGGTCCGTCACCGAAGGTCCAGTAGCCACCCGTTGCCGGCGGATGCTGATAATGTTTAAAGTTCGATTGGAACACACGGGAAATCTGCATCGTGATTTCTTGATTTTGCCGAAAGTCGGGAACGATACGCTCCAGCAAATCTAAGTAACCGCCGACTCCGTAGATCGGTAGCCAGCGTTCGAGTTTCCCCGAGGCGTCGACGAATTTTATGAACGCATCGTCCGCGGATCGTCGCCAAACAAAGCCGTGCCGGCACTCATTGCAGTGAAATTCGATTTCCGTAATTCCAAAATTCTGAAGTGACATGACGGCTGCAGAAAGTCTCGTTCCGCTATCGTGCTTGATCTTTACGTGACGTCGCGTCGTTCCTAAAATCCCCGCCGCATTGGGATCACTTACTTCGGGAACGTCGTCATGACTCGGATGTTTTGGATGGTCGTCGGGATCGGCTTGGGCGTCGGCGGCGCGTACATGGCGTCGCAAAATCACGTCGTCCGCACCAACGCGGGCTTCGAGATGGTGCCGCGCACCGACACCGGGTTCGAAGACGCCTACGTCGACATCCGTAACTTCAGCATGAGCGATTGGTGGAACCACAAAACGCTGGCCGCCGACATCCTGACCCACAAACCGGCGCTGCGTCAGGACGCCGTCCAAGCGCCGCTGCAAAACCTGCTGAACACCAGCGTCCCGCAAACGCCCGCCCAGCAGCAACGCAGTTGGTAGTTTCACATCCTTCAAACAGCTTACCCAGCAAAATCCGCGAACCGCTCGCGGATTTTGCATTTATAGCATTTCCAATTGCTCGCACTCGCCAACGATTTCGTAAGTCAGAATATGATCGCTGTTGATTTCAGCACGTAGCACCTTACCATTGGCGAAATCTCTGCAATAAAAAAGAAATTTCCGATCGTAGGATTGCGGAATCCCCAAAGTCACATTCGTTGTTCCCTGTAGGTCAGTGAAGTTTTTAACTATCAATCGAATGGAAGAAGGCAAAACCATCGATAAGAGTTGACGCATTAGATCAACCTTGGCTATCTGCGGTTTAGCATCCTTTAGGAATCGTTGCAGGCCAGTCAAGCTCTCGGAAACCACATACACGTCTTTCCCATTATCACATACTGCGACTTTCGTTACGGGCAAAAAGTTGGCTGTCCATATCGTCAATGTGCAGCATTCATACTTCGTTCTCGACAAGCATTCGACAAGCTCCATTCCCAATACGGCGCATGCGATCTCTAAATCAGTTTTCATTCATTCTCTCAAATGATGAACAACGTAATTTCTTTACGCACTCGTGATTTTTGGATCGAGAACCCTGAAACCTTTTCTAAAGCCGACAGTTCTGGATCTGCGTTTCCAGAATCGCCGACGCGCCGAGCGCTTCCAGCTTTTCCATGATCGGAATCACCTCGCCGCGCTTCACCATCACGCGGACTGCGCACCACTCGGCGTCTTCCAGCGCGCTGATCGTCGGGCTGTTGAAGCCCGGCGTGATCGCTTCGGCTTCGCGGAGCTTCTTCCGCGGCACGTTGTATTCCAGCAACGAGTACGCCCGGGCGATCACCACGCCTTCGAGGCGGCGCACCACGCGGTCGGCCAATTCGCCTTGGCGTTTGGCCGGATTCTGAATCAGGATCGTCTCGTACTTGCCGATCTCGTCCAAAATCCGCAGTTGATTGGCGGCCAGCGTGCTGCCGGTCTCGACCAGGTCGACGATCGCGTCGGCCACGCCGAGCGCGATCATGATCTCGACCGAACCCGACAGCGTCACCATGTGCGCCTTCGCGTTGTGGCCGGCCAGATACGTTTCGGTGACGTGCGGAAAGCTGGTCGCGATTCGCTTGCCGTCCAGGTCGACGGCGGTCTTGACCGCGCTGCTCTCGGGCACGCACACGGCCAACCGGCAACTCCCCACGCCCAGGTCCATGCGTTTGTCGACGGTCGCGTTGCTTTCCAGGACCAAGTCCGCGCCGGTGATCCCCATGTCGATCGCCCCTTCGGCGCACAGGACCGGGATATCGTCGGTGCGAAGGAACGTCACGTCGATCGGCAGTTCCTTGACGCGCGCGAACAACGTCCGATCGCTGCGGCGAAAGCTCAGCCCGGCCTCGCGCAACAGCGCCTCGGCGATTTCGGAGAGTCGGCCTTTGCTGGGAATGCCGATACGGAGGTTATGAGACATACAAGACAGGTTTCAGGGTTCGGGTTTCAGGGTTCAGGAATGCGCGAGTTCGGAAGCGAGGACGGTCCTGGGCTTGGTTTTTTCCCAGATCCCAGCCTCTTGTCCCTAGCCCCGACTCGCTTTTTCATCGATGCCGCTGATGCCGAAGCGGCGGGCGAGTTCGGTTTCGACGTCGCTCAGCGGGATCCGCTTGTAGCCCAGCAGCACGAACAAGTGGTACAGCACGTCGCCGGCTTCGTAGACCGTATGAGCACGTCCCTCGTCGCCGGGTTCGGCGGCGGCCTCGACGACTTCGTGCGCTTCTTCCAACAACTTGGCCCCGATCTTGGGCAAGCCCGCGTTGAACAGCGACGTGGTGTAGGACTTCGCCGGCGGATTGTCGCGACGATCCTCGATCACGGCCATCAGGCGTTGCAAAATGTCGGACGGTGTGCTTCACGGAACCCACGAAAAAAGGACGAATCGTCGCCGCCGGAAAATCGCGGCAAACCTAAATGGTAATTCACGTTCGGCGAAAAGCCAAACCCGTCGGGGCGGCGAACGACGACGCTTCGAGACGTTCGACCGACGAAACGCGCCTGGGCGTTCGATCGATGCGTCGCCCACGTCCCGCTTCGCCGGAACGCCCCGGTTTCCCTGCGCTTCTTAACTTCGCTGCGCGAGCGTTACGAGCGAAACGAGCGTTGCGAGCACCGGTGTTCCAAAGGTTTTTTCATTTTCGCCGCGGGAGTCGGTCTGCCGTTCGCGCCGTTTTGCCAAGCTCCCCAGCTTCACTGCGCGAGCGTTACGAGCACGCGATTTCGTTTTTCAGCAAAGCCGCGCGTGTGACTCGCGGTCCGGCCGATCCAAGCGTCGCCAAACGCCCTATCTTGACTGCGCGAGCGTTACGAGCGTTGCGCACATAACGATCGCGTGGTTGAAACTCCGTTTTGCATGTTCTCGAGCGGGGGACGTCAGTCCCCGAGTTCGTGCGAGCCGGCGTCTTGCAGTGAGATCTCAGGGGGCTGACGCCGCCCCGCTCGGTGTCGATTTGCTCGACACGGTTCGTCGGCGTCACGCCGCGATCATGCTTCCAAAGTGCGTTTTTTTGTGATTCGCTCGACGCGGTTTCACAGTCCCAAGCGAGTGTCGCGCATGCCAAGGCCGTTGATGAGCGACCGCAGAAAGAGCGATTCGCAAAGTTTCTGTTTATTTAATGTAGTGCATATATGTATCCATGTCAAGTTTTTGGGTGAAGATTTTCTGGATTTGAGCCGCAGGTCCGCGGCACGGCGACGCTACAATGTTCCGGACGCGGCGCGGTGTTCGCGTCGACCGTTCTCGGGGGCGTTTTCGATGGCATCCATGACGCAACACGTTCGCGTGCTGACCGACGATCTGGACGGCGCGTTCGGACGCTTCACCGAGGATTATTCCGACCGGTTCGAGCGGTGTGTGTATCCCCACGGCGTCCGCCTCCGCGACGGCGATTGCGTCCTCGTCGACGCGGCGCACGTCTGCGCGTTGCCGACGTCGATCGGCGACGTGATCGTCCGCGCGATCACCCTCGACGAATTCGCCGTCGATCTGAGCCTGGGCGTCGGTCGCGGTTTGTGTTATCTCGTGCCGTGCGCCGCGACGCGTCGCTGTCCGGTCTGCGGCGGGTGGTCGGGCGATCTCGACGGTCAAACCGTCGGCAGCCACTACCCCGGCTGCCGCGCAGACCCCGAGGCCCCGGTTTAGAACGTCGTGCGCGCCGGAAGGTCTCTTCGAGTCGAACGCACGTTGTCTCGCCGTGGCAGAGCGACCGAGTTCCGGCAGCACATGGACCCAGGGTTGCGCCGTTCCGGCTTCACCCTGGGCTATGATGCGTCGTCCTGGCAGGACGAAATGCGGCGCTGCGGAACACCGTTTACGGGCCGCGTCTTCGCATGGTTCGCGTTCCCAAGCTGGAGCTTGGGAACGAGCGTTGTTCTTGGTGCGTCGAGACGCACCCTACGCGTCTCGCATTCAAGACCGAGACGCACCCTACGCGTCTCGCAATCAAGACTCAGACGCATCCTACGACTATCTTTTTTGTTTCTTCTTGAGCCTCTTTGAGGCCGCTCCCTCCCTACTTCGGAATGCGGTTCAGCGTGTAGTACGCGTCGGGGTGGAGCAGTTTTTTGCCGTCGGCGGTCTTCACACCGTCGCAATGCAGTTCGTGGACGTGGCCCGGTTGTAGGCCGTTGATCGTCAGGCGGACGCTGCGGCCGTCGGCCCCGGCTTTCGCGGTCAGGATCGTCGGACGCGTGTGGTCGACTTCCGGGCTGCCGTACGACGATTGGTAGATGTAGCAGTAACTCAGCAGGTCGTACGACTTCGGGTCTTCGACGGTCGCCTTGTCGACGGGTTGCGTGAAGGTCAGTTCGAAGCCGTCGGGCTTGGCTCGCATCTCATGAATCTCGAACGGCGTCTCGCCGGTCCAGCGGATGCGATCGAGCGAGAACGGCTTGCTGCCGCGCGAGCCCCAGCCGCGGTTGGTGCCGCCGACCAACAGCGTGCCGTCGGGGGCGAAGTTCAAGCTGAGCGTGCCCGAGCCGATCCCTTCGTGAAAGGGAATGCAGACGCCCTGGTATTGACCGTCGACTTGTTCGAGGAAGCACCGCATCACGGTCGAGTGCGTTTGATCGCCGACGAACATTTGGCCCTGGAACGGACCGAACTTGCCGGTCGTGTCGGTGGCGATGCCGCTGGCCGATTTGCCCATCTTGTCGTAGGGGAACAGGATCGCGGTGGCGACCAACTGCGGGACGCGTTCTTGTTCGACCACGATCCGGCTGCCGCTTTTCGGCGCCGGCGGCGCGTCGCCGATCTCGGGCGTGAACCATTTGTTGCCGTCGGGGTGGCCCATGAACCCGCCCGGCTTGAGATGCTTGAGTCCGCACGTGCCGTTCCAGGGGCCTTGGTTGTCGGTGTAGAACATGTCCCCCTTGTCGTTCATGCCGATGCCGCCGGGCGAGCGAACGCCCGAGCAGGTGGGGAGAAGTCGGCCGTCGGGCGTCACCTTGACGCACCAGCCGCGGAATTTATTTTTGCTGCTGAACGAGCCGGTCAGGCAGAGGACCATCCACTGGTTGCCGTCTTTGTCGAATTTGCTGCCGAACGCGTACTCGTGGTAATCGCCGTCGATTTCCCAGCCGTCGGCCACGGTGGCGAAGTCGTCGGCGCGGCCGTCGCCGTCTTCGTCCTTCAAACGCGTCAGTTCGCCGCGTTGCGTGGCGTAGAGCGCGCCGTCTTTCCAGGCGAGCCCCAGCACTTCGTGCAGGCCGCCGGCGAAGAGTTTGAACTTCGCGTCGGCGATGTTCGGCGCCAGCGCGTTCTCGACGCGATAGATGTCGCCGCGCCGCGTGCTGACCGCCACCGACGCGTCGGGTAGGACTTCGAGGCCGCCCGCTTCGAGCACGATCCCGGGCGGGATGTCGTACGCTTCGAGTTTGTAATAGGCCTGTTCGGCCTTGGCGTCGTAACGCCCGTCGCGGCCTTGTTTCTCGGGCTTCTCTTTGTTTTGCGCGAGGAGCGACGAGGAAGCGAAGAGCAGAGCGATCGTGAGGAGGTTGGTAATACGCATGATCGTAAGTTTCGGCGTAGGGTGCGTCTCTGTGTTGATTGCGAGACGCATTGGATGCGTCTCGGTATTGATTGCGAAAGTCGTAGGGTGCGTCTCGACGTACCACATTGCGGCGTCGAGCGGGGTTGCGGCGTGAATCGATCTCGGCGTTGCGTCGCCCTGTCAGGGCGACCGGTTTCGTTTCTCGTCAAACCCAGGGCCGCGGCTGCGTCTGGCCCTGGGCTGTGTTGCGTCGTCCTGGCAGGACGCAATGCGGTGATGCGGCGTTGCCGACCGGCGTTGCGGTGCGTCGAGACGCACCCTACGGCCGATCATGTTCCTACGGCTTGGGTTTCCACTGGTAGTCGATGCGTAGCGTGCGCGGTTTGCCGGCGCGGAGGTCGAACGGAATCAGCAGCTCTTGCTTACCGTCTTTGGTCCGCAACAGCGGCGGTTGGTCGGCGGTCGGTTTGATCCGCAACGCGTCGTCCAGCACGTACTCGTTCCCTTCCAAGCCGATTTTGCCCGCCGCGATGCGGGCGAAGACCAGCGGCGCGTCGACGTCGGACGTCACGACCAGATCGCGGCGGATCAGCGCGTCGTCGCGGCCGGCGGCGCGGTCTTCGACGCCGTACGGAAAGTCGGCGATCGTCACCTTCTTCTCGCCGGGCAACAGCAGGTCGTACTTGAACGTCGGGCGACGGAGTTCGTCCAAGTGGTAGCCGTGGAAACGCGTCGCGGGGTCTTTCGTGTTCTTGTCGACCGCTTTCGGCCAGTCGGCGTCGGGCGCGTCGAGTTGCGCGAACGTCGCGCCGGTGGGGAATTTGATCACGCGATCCCCCAGCGGCGGTTGGTAGCCTTGGCCGCGACCTTCCCAATGCAACGCGGCGTCCATGAACTTGCCTTGCCAGAGCAACGCCAGGCGATCGTGATTGGCGTCGAACGCCAGGTTGACGCCCTCGGGATAACCCACGCCGATGGCGCAGGGTCCGGCGTCGGCGATGAAGTTGCGGTAGATCAACGCCTCGCCGCCGACGACCAACTCGTTGCCGGTCGGGATGACGCCGACCGGCATTTTGGCGCGGCGACCGTCGGCCAAGAATTGCCAGATCGACGCGATCTGCGGATCGGCCGCGCCGTCGAGCACTTTGACGAACGTGCTTTTGCCGTTGATGAACGCCTGGGGCATCCGCGTGCCGGGACGCAACTCGGACGGGTTCAGCATGTACTTGTGAAACCACTCGGGTCGCAGGCGATCGCGCATCAGCGTGAGGTCCATCGCCTGAATGCCCAACGAGCGATACTTGTTGAACATGTGGCACGAGACGCACGACAGACCTTCCTTGCCGACCAGCTTTTGGCCGTGCTTTTTCATGTCGTCGACTTTCAAATCGACGGGCGGGATCGGCGTGTTCTTCAGATCGACTTCGGTGAATTGCGCGGCGAGCGGGCCGAGATTCTCCGCGCCGAACTGCGGCATCCGCGTGTCCATGTACGGACGCGCGGAACCTCCTTTGGTCAGAACAGTGACGAACCACTCGGGCAGCAGCTTATCGCCGACGCCGGTCAAGCGCGGAGGCACGCGGCCTTCGTCGCCCAGGTCGGGGCTGTTGGCCGTGAAGAACGGATCGCGTTCGCGGATCGGCCCGCCGATCTCGCCGCGCTGATGACACGCATAGCAGTTGAGCGCGGTCATGCGGGCATGGATCGCCTCGGGCGTTTTGCGGGCGACCAACGTCCGGCCCGCGATCGCGCGGAGCGCGGCGACCAACGTCTCTTTTTGTCGCGCGTTCAACGTGTAACGCGGCAGCCCCTGGGCCGGTTCCGCGGCCAAGCAACCGGCGTCGGGCTTGAGCGCGGCCAAGTCTTTGGCCGTCAATTTCGACGCGACGTTCGATTTGTTCGGCCCCAGTTGGTGGCAGTTGGCGCAACCGAGCGATGCGAACAACGCTTCGCCTTTCTTCGCCAAGCCGGCGTCCAACGTGAAGACGTCTTCCGGCGCGACCGGCTTGTTGGTGCTCGACAGCGACGAGCTGGGAATCGCGCGCCGCGTGAAGCCGGGGCCTTGCCACGAGACGCCCAGTTCTTCGCCGCCGCTCGCTTCGAAATACTCGACGCGGATCGCGTGTTGTCCGACATCCAGCTTGACGTTGCCGTTCACGTCGCCGGGCGGATGGATGCCGTCGTGCTCGACGATCTTCTTGCCGTCGATCAGCAGCCGCGAGCCGTCGTCGCTCTTGAGAAAGAACCGATAGTCGCCGGCTTTTTCGATGTTCAAGTAGCCTTCGATCACTACGCCGAAGTTGTCTTTGCCGGCGAAGCCCGGGATGTCGAAGCCGTTGGTGGTGCCGGTGCTTTTGGGTTTGAGTTTCGCGAAGTCGGGCAGCTTGGTCCATTTGCCGTCGTAGATCGCCATGGTCAGCGGCGCGGCGGCGACCGTGTCCTTCAGAAGAAACTGTGCGATGTCCGCCGTGTCGGTCGACGAGAGATTGAGATTCGGCATTCGACCCGATGGGCGGACCTTCAACGGATCGCTCAAGAAGCCCGTCAGCCCGGCGAGCGAGTATTTCTCGTGCAGCTTGCGCGAGAGTGGGATCGATGTCGCGTTCAGGTCGCGGGCGACGACTTCATCTTCATCGTCGTTCGTTTTGACGGCGCGTTCTTGCCGCGGCGCGTGGCACGCGACGCAACCGACCTTGTGGAACAGGTCTTGCCCGCGCCCGATCGACGCCGCGTCGACGGCGGTGCGAACGAACTTGGTCTGCGTCAGCGAGGCGAGGTAATGCGTCAACGCCTCGGCCGCCGGGCCGGCTTGTTCGATCGGCAAGTGGCCCAGCAACGCTGGCATCGTGGTCCCGGGCTTCACGCCGTGCGGGTCGGTCAGGAATTTTTGGACGAACTTCGGATCGGCGCGGCCGGCGATCTCGCCCAGGTACGGCGCGACCTTCGGCAGCAGCGCGGCGGTCGCGGCGTCGTCGGCCTTGTGACACGAGACGCAGTTCAACTCACCCAACAGCAGCAAGCCGCCGTCGACGGCCGGGCCGGCTGGGTCGCGATAGAGCGACTCGAAGCCCGAGACGATCGCGTGATCGGCCTTGGCCGGCGTCGCGCTCGGCGCGGGTGGTTTCGCCGCATCGTCCGCGCCGGCGATCGAGACGAACGCTAAACAAAGCGCCGTCGCGCCGAGCAGACGGGCGCGCAAACGGAATTCAAAGCCGACGAAAGGGCGGGCATGCGCATCGCGTGTCGAAGTGGTGGCTGGCGGGCGACGCAGGCGAACCGGCGTCGTGGCGGGCGGATGGTCATGGCGATCCGCGCCGAGGGGAAGGCGGCCATTATCCTAATCACGCCCTGGACCGTTTGCCAACGGTTTTCCGCCGCGGCTGCGGGGCGTTCGACGAAGTGATAAAATCGTGGTCGTCCCCGCATCGCATCGCTCCTTTTCTTCGCGAGTTCGTTATGTCGCCCCGTCTGCTGCTGGCCGCCGGATTGTCGTTGGCCGCGTTCGCGCATCCGACCTTGGCCGCCGATCCGCCGATCGCCTCGCCCGGGCTGCAAGCCCCCCAGGCCCCGGCGACGAAGCCCGCGACGACCGAGAAGGACCAAGCCGCGCGCGAAGAAGCGTTCGGCAAGCTGATGTCCGGCGCGACGCTGGAAGGGCAGTTCACCGCCCGCGACCGGGGCGACGGCAAGCTGCCCGCCGCCGAAAAATACACGTTGGGCAAAGTCACCAAGTTGAAGGACGATCTGTGGAACTTCGAAACGCGCATCCAGTACGGCGGTCGCGACGTGACCGTGCCGCTGGCCTTGCGCGTGGTCTGGTCGGGCGACACGCCGGTCATCACGCTCGACGACTTGGCCATCCCTGGCATGGGCAGCTTCACGTGCCGCGTGATGATCTTCAACAACCAATACGCCGGGATGTGGGACGGCAAAAACAACCACGGCGGTCTCCTGTTCGGCAAAGTGATCGCGGCCGACGCGAAAAAGGTGGAATCGAAGGAAGCGCCGAAAACGGAAACGAAGGGGACGAAGTAACCAACGACACATCGCACATCGTCCTGAAAGGACGACCTTCCACAGCCCAGGGCAAGGCGACCGCCGCAGCCCTGAGTAACGTGGTCTAAAAAAATCGTTCGTCCTGAAGGGACGAGCCGACCGGTATGCGATCATGAGCGACCCCAATCCTTACGAATCGCCGACGACGTTGGACGCTTCGGCGCCGATCGAACCGCCGCGCGGCTCCACGCTCGCCGACACGATTTTGCCAACCGCCTGTTGGCTGCAAATCGGCTGTCTCATCGGCCTGTTCTCTGTTGGGTTGTACGAAGTCGGTTCCGAAGGGCTGTCGTATCTCGGTTGGATCGGACTGCTGAGCTTTTTCGTCATCGATGTTTTTCTCGCGATCTTCATCATCGTTTACTCGCTTCTACGCAGCCGCCTGGACTGGCTGCTCGCCGAAGCGCTGGTGATCGGCGTGCATCTCGCATGCTGGCTGTGGGCGAGCATCAACTGATCCGGGATTTCTCGACTGCCGACGGAAATCGGCCGTCTATCGTGTTCGAATGAGGTCCTCCTCTCTCCATACGACGCGTAGCTTTGCTGCTTTTCGGCCGCCTTCGCGTGTATAATCTTCGTATCGCATGTCTTCCTCGCGAGCGTCGCCATGTTCGAAATTCGACTCAACGAGAGTCTCTATCACCAAGCGCAACGCCGCGCGATCGATCTCGGCTTTGCCGACGTCAATGCCTTCGTCGCCGACGTGTTGGGTCGGGAATTCGACGAAACCGAAAACTTCGACCATCTCTTCACGCCCGAACGTTGGGCAACCATCGAAGCCGCGCGCGAACAAGCCCGCTCCGGGCAGACGACGCCGGCGGCGGACGTTTGGGAACGGCTGCGCGGGAACGCGTCGCAATGAACGACGGCGCGACTCGACGCACGATCGTCTTCGCGAACGCCGCGGTGAGCGAACTCGAAGCGATCCGGGATTGGAACGCACGTCGCTACGGCGCCGAACATGCGCGACGTTACTTGGATTTTCTGCGAAGCCGAATCCATCTGCTGGAAACCCAACCGGAACGCGGAACGGTCACGCCCGGGTGCGACGACCTGCGATATTTGGTCATGCGTCGCCATGCGCGAGGTTTCGGCCACATCGCCGTCTACGAAATCTTGGTCGACGACATCATGATTCTGCATGTCTTTCACACTTCGGAAGATTGGTCGGAACGCTTACGTGAGGAACGGTCGGAACCACGGTAAGCCAGGACAACCCCTACGAACCGCCGCGAACCGAGCTCGCCGCGCAGGCGCAGCGCGACGATCCTTCGTCTGTGGAAACGCGCCGTCGTACGAACCAAATTCTGTCGCTCGGTTTCATGCTGCAAGTTTTCTGCGCTGTTCGCCCGCAACGGGCTGATCCGAACCCTCAACGCTCGGGAGACCGGTGCGGGCGAGGGCGGCGTCATGCTGCTGACCAGCGTCGGGCTGGCCTTCGTTCTGTTCCTCGCCATAATGGTTTACGCCTACCGCACGCGTTCTTGGATCTGGTTTCTGTCCGAATCCTTGGTTTTCGGTACCCCGATCGCTTGGGTGTTCCTCCAATTTTTCATAGGCCGGTTTTGACCGCTCTCGCACACGCCGATTCCCCCGGCTTCGTCTCCGCGCTCCTGCATCGCCTCTCCGTGTGGCGGACCATCCTGACGATCAGCGTCGCCGAGCGGCTCGTTTATCGGGGCGACTTCATGCTCGGCACGCTCATGCGGTTCTTGCCGATCGTCACGCAAATCTTTCTCTGGACCGCCGTCTTCGCCGGGCAGGGAGGCATCAAACTCGGCGGCTATTCCAAGGACGACATCATCGCGTATTACTTGCTGACGATGGTCGCCCGAGCGTTCAGCAGCATGCCGGGGCACGCCGGCGCGATCGCCCGCTCGATCCGCGACGGCTCGGTCAAGAAATTCCTGACGCAGCCGGTCGATTGGCTCGAGTTTTTGTTTCTCACCCGCGTCGCGCACAAGCTGGTCTATTACGCGGTGGCCCTGTTGCCGTTCGCGCTCGTCTTCTATCTCTGCCGCGACTACTTTCCGCCGCTGCCCGACGCCGGCACGTGGTTGGCGTTTCTGGCGTCGTTGGCGATGTCGTTTCTGTTGGGCTTCTACATGGAAGCGGCGATCGGCATGATCGGCTTCTGGTTTTTGGAAGTCAGTTCGCTGTTGTTCGTGTACATGCTGTTCAATTTTTTTCTGTCGGGCCACATGTTTCCGCTGACGCTGCTCGACGGCGTCGATCTGTTCGCCGGCGTCAACCTGGGCGACGTGGTTCGTGCGTTGCCGTTCCAGTACCTGGCCTACTTCCCGGCCGCGGTGTTCCTGGGCAAGGTCGAAGGCCCCGAACTGACCCAAGGCCTGTTGATGGAACTCGCCTGGGTCGTCGGCTTCATCGTGCTGAGCCGCGTCTGGTACGCCCGAGGGATCAAACGCTACGCGGCGTTCGGCGGGTGAGACGCGTCGCGCCGAACGGTGTTTCACGTGAAACACTTCGCGGCGAGTTTTCAGTGTTCAGGATTCAGGGGCTGGGGACTGGGGGCTGGGGGCTGGGGAGCGGCAAAGCCGCGAGTGGCACTCGCGGACCGAGCGGAGCGAGTTGAACGACGCAAGACGTTCGATCGCGACGAACGTCTCACCGCGACGAACATCTTCTCCATCTTCACTCCGCGATCGAAACGAGCGAAACGATCGTTTCGATCGCATGTGCGCACAACGTTTTTTTCTCTCGATCGAGCCGAGGGCGTCCGCCTGCGGTTCGCGCCGTCTCGCCAAACGCCCCATCTCCACTGCGCGAGCGAAACGAGCGTTACGATCACGTGTCCTGCGTCACAAAAAACCTTTGGGTGCCCGGCGGACGACCAACGGGAGGCCCCGGAACGTTTGGCGTCGCGAAAGTGGTTCCGCGCCGCGCGTTCCGGGTCTTCGCTAAGGCTCCAGACTCGGCCACCCAGAGTTCAGTTTCGGACAAGCGTCGAATTCCGATCCCCAACGAGACTCCCGCCGGGCGCGCACGAACGACCGTGCGCGCCGGGGCGGGATGTGAACGTCATCGAGTGTTTGGTCAGCGCGCACGGGTGGCGCGTTCCGCCTGCGCGAATTTCTAAGAAGATCTGTGCCTAGACTCGTGTCCGCGCAGGGCGCCGCTCGATCGCACCGTGTTCGAGGAAACGGTATCGATCAAAAGCGAGGCGCGAGCGCGGAGGATTTCGATCTCGTGCGAAGGCGTTCATCGAGCCGTCGTCGCTTTCGCGAGTGAAGCATCGTGGAAACGACGCTCACGCGCGATGGACCGTGACGTGCTGATCAACACCACTCGCTCGGCCTGCTCGTTCGTTCGTCGCACGAACGTTTGGTCCGTTGCGTGTCGCACAACGCGACGTCGCAACGACCTGATTGGGTGTAGCTACACACCGGGTTGCGGGGATAAAGTTGGTAAATTCCGAGCGCGCGCATCCCTTTATCGCGAGGTCGCTTTAAAACAAGCCCACCCCGCGATCGCCCGCTCGGAAATCCCGGCGAAGTTCAGCGTTTTTCGCGTAAGAGATGCGAAAAACAACCTCTCCGACCGGGACATTTGAAGAATTCACTTGGCACAGCGCATCGGCCGATGCTACGAATTGCATTGTACGTACGTACACTCAAAATGCAAGGGAATTCCGACGGGATTTCGCAAGATTTTAAGTCGTTCCGACGCATGAGCTTGCGCAAGACTTCCGTGGTTAAGCTAAAAAACATGGGTGGCCGGGGTCGACCATCGGGAGCCCCCGGAACGCAGCGGGTCGAACAGCTCGACGAAATCGTTCCGGTTTCTTCGAACACTGCTCAAACGTCGGGTGGCCGGGAACGACCAACGGGAGGGCCCGGAACGCTTATGGTCGCCAACGAGTCTCGATCACATTGTTCCACCCCGACGCTTCCGTGTCTCGAGCGACGGACGCTCCAGACCCGGGCACCCCGACCGTTGTGTTGAGTACGCCGAAATACCAAAAATCGCCGGGGTTACCGTCGTCGCTTCACTCTCATCCGATACGTCACCCCCGCGTCGACGCCGGGGTAGCGAAAGCCGAGCTCGCGGAGGAAGTCCACCACTTGCCAGTCGACGTACGCGAACTCGTCCTCCGGCTGGGCCTTGCCGGGCAAGCCTTCCGGGGGCCACTCGACCAAATACGGCGCGATCCGCTCGGCTCGCACGCCCGGCACGTGGCGGGCGACGTCGGCGGCCGACGGCAGCCACGCGGCGCGGGCGAGCGGCGTCAGCTCTTCCCAGTAGTCCGGGATCGGGTTGAACTGGATCGCTTCGGCGCCGTCGACGAACAGCACGAACATCCACAAATCGCCGTCGTGGATATGCCACGAGAAGACCGGCTTCCGCAGCGCGTGCGACAGGTACGCCGAGACGTCGTCCCAGGCGGTGAAGTCGGCGGGGTAGAGCAACGTCACGCCGCCGTCGGAGGCCAGCATGAACGCGGCTTCGCGCTCGGGCGGCTCGTGCGCCGCGAGTTCGAACACACCGTTCCGCGCGGCGGCGTATGCCGCGACGCACTCCGCGACCTCGGCCGGTTTCGCCCCGACCACCGACGACATCGCTAAAAACAGCCCCATGCGTCAGGCCTTTTGATTCGAACAAACGCTCGCGATTCGCCGCGATGCGCTCAAATAGTTATCGCACCGTCGCGGTGTTCGTTCTCGGCGCCAGCACGTTCGGAAACAACGGATCGTGCCCCAGCCACAGCACGTCCGCGACGTTGCTCAACAGCGCCATGGTCGCAAGCGCCGTGAGGCCGATCAACACGCAGCGTCGCAACGTGAAGCGCGCCGGCCGCGCGAAGGCGGTCCACGATAACGCCGTGGCGGACAGCGTGAACGGCAACGTCGCCCAATGCATATGCCCGCAGGCACACATGGTCATCGACATAAAAAACAACGCGGTCACCGCCCCGATCGCTTCCCAGGAAGGAGGCGCGGTTAGCCGTTGATCGTGATGGACTTCCGAGCTAGTCATGCGGAGTACAGGAATTCCGTGGATGGCGTCATCCACGCCGGGTACCTACGCTTCGTTGCGCTAGTTCAAGCATTCTCGTTCAAGTCGTGCGAGCATGACCTTTCCCATTTCGGACGAACGACGAGCGAGCGAATCTCGTAACGCTTGTTCATAATCGATTTCCAACCCTTCCACACCGTGCAGGATGCTCCAAAACACGCCTGCGCCGTCGAAGTCGGGGTAACGCTCGAATACTCCGAAGAGCGTCGGAAGGGCAGCTTCCGGAACGCCGCTCGACCACAATTCATTTAGGAGGACGTCCAGCGGCCGCCAATCGTCGTCGACGGGTTGAAAGCCTTCGATCTCGCGGAGTATGTCTGAGACGGTGCGCGGCATTTGCTGGTTCGACGCAAGGGACCTTCTTAACTGCTCGCAACACGATTACCCTTACCAGGCTTCGGCCCAATAAATCACCTCGTTGTTGATTGTCGAAATGGCCGCGCCAGAAGTTCTTCCATGATTCCACGAACCGTTATTCCGAGCGGACAGAACGTACAGCAGATAGTCCGCAGGGAATGCGTAAGTGACCTTAGGATTATCCGCTGTGTGAAACGTCGTCGTCGGCAAATTGGACTGTTGATTCTGATTGAAGTGATCGTACTTGTCCCCGCCAGAATAGACATGCTTCGTTTCGGATTTGAGGCATGCTTCGATCGCTGCGATTTCAGATGCGGGCAACTTCATACGAAGCTGGATGTGGGCTCCTCCTTGGAGATAGCCTGAAAAAGCTGAAAAACGGACTGATTGCGCGTGCGGAGGGATGTTGGACGGGAAGTGTGAAACCAAGCCGCTTCCGGACCATTCCTTCAACGTCTTTTCGTACGCCGCGACGCTGGTTGTCTCACTCAGCGGACCAAGCAAACTCGCTAACATATAGAATAAAGTTGCGAGTACTGCGCCGAGACCTAGTATCACGATCAGAAATTTACCACCGATGACTAAAAATCGACGTGCCATTTTTAATCGTACCAATTGTTAATACCAGAGTTAGAATCCGACATTTTTACTTCGCCGACACTTCCACCGTCTCGCTCGCCGTTGCTGCGCCGCGGACCACTTGCAACTTCACCGGGCCGGCGCGGCCGACCAACGCGGCGCGGAACTCCTTCGGGTTATGCACCCGCGCGTCGCCGACGTTGGTGATGAACGCGCCGACGTCGATGCGGGCGTGCGCCGCGGGGCTGTCGGGTTCGACCTTGACGACCACCACCGCGCCGTCGCGGACGTTGGTCATGCGGGTGGCGCGTTCCAGCGATTCGTCGTTCAGCGCGGTCGCGTAGTCGATCGTCATGCCGCGCCACGCGTCGGGCGCGCTGGTGACGATCTTCTCGCCCCGGACCGGGAACTTGGTCAGTTCGATCTTCAACTCCAGCGGGCGTTTCGCGAAGGAATTTGACCGGGATCGTGGTCTCGACCGGAAACTGCCCGACCTTCAACACGATGTCGTCGATGTCGCGGATTTCGGCCGGGCCGACGTGCGTCACGATGTCGCCGACTTGCAGACCGTAGCGTTGGGCCGGCGTCCCGTTGACCACATCCGACACGCGCACGCCGATCTTGGCGTAGGTCCGTTCGTCGTCGGTCAGGTTCTCGGGCTTCACGCCCAGAAAGCCGTACTCGACTTCGCGACCCTGTTTCAACACGTCGACCACGCGACGGAACGTTTCGTCGGTCGGTAGGGCGTAGCCGGCCGCTTGTTCGTACCCGCTGAGCGCGGCTAACGACGTGGTGAGGCCGATCATCTCGCCTTTGAGATTGAGCAGCGCGCCGCCGCTGGTCCCCAGGTTCAGTTTGGCGTCGGTCTGGATGAGCATGCCGTAGTGATAGAGTTTGTCGCGGCCCGGCCCGTTGGGGGACGAGTCGGTGGGCAACCGCCGGCCGAGGTTGGCGATCAGCCCGAAGGCGGCGCTGGGCGAGCCGTCGCGGGCGATGGCGTAGGGGTTGCCGAGCGCGACGACGAACTGACCTTTCTTCAGCGTCGACGCGTCGCCGAGCGCGATCGGCGCGAGGTCTTGCGCGTCGATTTCGAGCACGGCCAAATCGCTGCGCGGATCGGCGGCTTTGATTCGCGCGCGGTACCGTTTGCGATCGGAGGTGACGACCCAGTGCGCGGCCTTGGCCGAGAGAACGTGGTAGTTGGTCAGGATCAGCCCGCGCCGATCGACGACCACGCCCGCGCCGTAATGATCGGGCAGGAAGTCGGGGCTATCGGGATCTTGCCGCGGGTTGAGGCCCCCTGCGCCGCCGCGCGCGTTGGCGATCGGATCGGGCTCGTCGATGCGGGCGACGGCGACGACCGATTTCTCGCACCGCGCGATCGCCTCGACCACGGCGTTCTCCATCGCGGCCAGCGGGTCGCGCGGCGGGGCCTTGCGCGTGCGATCGTAACGAGCGCGAACGAGACGGAGCAAACGATCAGCAGGCCGACGAAACGGAGCATCGTAAGAACGCGAGGGGAGGAGGTCATCGGGAGGCGAAAGCAAAACGAATGAAACGAACGACGACTGCAAGACCGTTCATCATACGCGAAACGGACCACGTTTCGGCCGCTCACGGTATGCGGATTGCAACTCCGTTCGTAACAAAACTCCGCACACATTTTGCGTAAAATTACGCCCTCTTGCATGGTGAACGCGATGAAACGTTCGTTCGGTTGGATTTTGGCCGCTCTTTTGTGCGTCGATGGTTCGTTGTACGCCCAGGCCGTCGGCGGCGCGGGAGCCGCGACGACCCCCAGCGTGCCGGCGGGTGGTCCGGTCGGCGGACAAGTCGGCGCCGGCGCGACGCCGAACGTCGGAGCGAACGGCGTGAACCTGGGAGGCTCGATCAACAATCAGGGGACCGCCACGGGCAACGTCCCGGCGGGCGGCATCAACGGCACCGCGGGTCCGAACGCGACCACGCCGAACTCGGGCACGTTCACGACCGCCCCGCAAGGGACGCCCAACGGACGGACGCCCAACAGCACCGGGATGCGCAGTTCAAGCGGTAACAACACCAGCGTCACCGGCAACGTCGGAACCGGCGGCTTCGCCAATCCGGGCACCGGCCCCGTGGGCGGCGCGGTCGGCAACAGTCGCGGCATCACCGGCAACACGCGGGGCATCAACACCAACACGGGCAGCGTGACCGGCAACATCGGCGCGGGAGCGGGACGCACGTTCGCGACAGGCGCGACGCCCAACGTGGGCGCGGGGACGCCGCCCTTCAGCGACGGGACGACCGGCAACGTGGGCGATAACTTCACCGTTCCGACGACGGGCCAACCCGCCGGCCGAACCGGTACGCCCCAAGCGACGATCTTGCCCCCCGGCGGCGCGACGACCTTCGACAACATCAACGGCGGGCCTTCGGCGTTACCGCCGGCCGCCGACATCAACGGGAACTCCACCGACGCGACCAATCCGCAATCGCCGAACGCTACGATCCCGTCGCGCGTGAACGGCGTTGGTCCGCGGATTCCGACCGAAACGCCCAATCCCGGCGAGTTGGGCCGTCAACGCCAGTCGATGATCGATCAAAATCGCACGGCCGTTCCGAACGCCGGATCTAATCCCGCCGCGACCGGCAATGTCGGCGCGAGCGGTTCGAGCGATGTTCCGCCGACGCCGGCCGCCGCGGCCAACGCGGCGATGAACGCCGATCCGGCGGTCAACGCGGCGAATCGCGTGATGAATGCGCCGACCGCCGAGGCCGCCCGCAATGCGCCGAACGCTCGACCCGCGTTGAACGCGGCGGCGGCGGCCGGTACGCCCAACGCACAGTCGGCCGCCACGGCGGCGGTCGCGCCGAACGCGGCGTCGTCGGCGCTGCGGACGCCGCAGTTGCCCAGCGCGACGAACGCCAACCGCATGCAATACTTCAACAACATGTGGTGGTACGCCCGACCGGATAACAGTTGGATGATCTACCGCAACAACGCCTGGACGCCGTACACGGCGACGGGGACCGACACGATGTCGACCAAGACGACCATTAACGGTATTGGGTCCGGCAACGTCGAATCGGGGACGTCGTTGACTCCGGGCGCGAACGAACCGCGCGTCATCAACTCCGGCGTCGGGACCACGACGATTCAAAACGGCGTGATCAGCGGTCCATAGCGACTGGGGAATTATTTTTCGGCTTGCCAGAGCTCGCGCAGTTTCGCTGCGCGAGCTTTTTCGTCTTTGTCGTCGAGTCGCAAATTGCGTTTCACTTCGTCGTCGAACGTGCCGACGCGGATCGCGGGATTCTTGTCGAGCGGTATCGATAACGCGCGCGTGAAACCCAACAGCGACGCCGCGCCCCGGTCGCGATGACAATCCGCGCAGGCCCGGAGGACCTTGGGATAAAGCGTGCGTCGTTCGGGTGCTTCGAACGGATCGTCGCCGTGCGAGCGAAACACGATCGGCTCGTCGTCCTCCGGTCCGACCGCGTGCAGGCGGGGCGTACGATCGCGTAAGTACGACGCGCGATCCAGGGCGTACTCTTCGGTGCGCATGTGGTCTTGCTTCGTCGGATCGTCGATTTTCAAGAACGTGCGGACTTGCAGATTCTCGACCAACGGCGACGCGACCGACGCGCCGCCCGCGTCGATCAGCACGGCCGTGCGGAGCAGGCCGACTTGCGTGCCGAGCGGGAACTCCGGAATGCCGCGATGCTCGAAGAAGCCGATGCCGGAGTCCGCGCGTTTGGGCGGGTACTCGGTCGCGGCCAACAGTTTGAAGTACGCCTCGGCCGCGACGCGTCCCGCCGGATGGCGAAAAGTCGCGACGAACGCGCTCCGTTCGCCGAACCGCGCGCGATGGTCGTGCGCGTAGCGTTCGTCGTCGCGCAGTTGCATCGTCACCCACCCGGCTTGCGCGTCGCGAACGTGCGGCGGCGTTTCGACGTTCGTCGGAAAATTCAGATTCGCGGGCAGGGCGGCGATTTGCTCGGCCGTGAGCGCGAGCCGCCGCATGGCCGCCGTCGCTCGACGGCGGAGCGTTTCGCGTTTGGCTTCTTCATCGTGGTTGCCCTCGAACGTCCAATCGAAGATTTGCCGAACTTCGCGCCTTGCCAGCGCGCGCCGCCGCGGCGTCCAAGCCGCCTGCGACATGTCCGCGGCCGCCAACTCGTCGAAGAGTTTCAACAGCGCACGATGGCCTTCGTCCTCGAGGGGCCAGTTCGATAACGGCCACAGCGGCGGATCGACCATGTGCGGATAAGATCGCCCGGAAACGTCTTTTCGCTCGAAGAGCAACGCATGCAAACGTTCGTCGGGCGAAGCGTCGTCGGTCTCGGCCGCCGCCGCGTACGACGCGACGCACAGCGAGCCGACGAACATCGGCGTCACGCAGAGCTTCGCGAAGCATCGTAGCGAATCAACGATCATCGTCGAGTCTCCGCAGGCGTTCGAGCATGTCGTGGCGGAAATCGTTCAATCATGAATCGCGCGTAAATAGCGTTCGGCCGAACGCGTGACGATCCGCTTGGCGTCGGTCGGGACGATCCCTTTGCCGCGCGTGAAAACGCGCCGTAAATCCGATCGTAGGCGAGCGGTTCGAGCGACTTCACGACGCATTGGATCGCGGCCGCGTTCAGCGGGATGAAATTCGGATAGCTCCACATGAACGAGACTTGCTTGGGATCCATGCAAATCTGCGGTTGATCGCCGGCCAGCAGCACTCCTTTGCCGGCCGCGCCGCGCGGCCAATGCAAAACTTGATAGCCCGCGAAGTGTCCGCCCGAGCGAATCAGTCGAAGGTCGCCGCGTAACGCGTGCGTTTCGCCGCTCCAAAATGTCACGCACGGGTCGGGTCGCATGACCCAGCGGCGATCGTCTTCGTGGATGTGAATCGGCGCGTCGCCGAACGCGCGGCTCCACTCGATCATCGTCGTGTAATAGTGCGGGTGCGAGATGGCGATCTCGTCGACCCCGCCGACGCGCCTTGAGCGCGGCGATCGTCGCGTCGTCCAACGGCGCGACGCAGTCCCACAACACGTTGCCGGCCGACGTCCGCACCAAGAACGCCCGTTGCCCGATGCCGAAACTCGGCTCGGGTTTGATCGAGTGCAGGCCCTCTTCTTCCAGCTTGATCGCGTTCTTATGCGTCGTGCGCAATTTTTCGAGCGTGGTCCATTGTTGGCCGTCGGGGTGGACGTACTGCCGTTCGTCTTCACAGATCGGACACGACTTCGGCGTCGCCTTGGCCGGCGGATATTGCGTGCCGCAGGTGATGCAAATCGCGGCCGTTTCCTCGGCGGCCGCGTTCGGCGCGGCGGCGGACGCGGTGTCCGGGGCCAACATACCCAGGGCGACCGCGGTCGTGGTGGTGCGCATAAAGTCCCTTCGCGTCGGCCCGCTCATGTGAATGATCTCCCCGGACTTCCTCACGAACGGCGACGACCGTGCGCGCTCGTCGATTCTCTCAATCCGCGATCAGCCCCAACGCGCGAATCGTTTCGCGTTCCCGCTCGGCCGCGCTCGCCAACGCGGCGGTTTCGTCCTCGGTGAACTTGCGCGTCGGTCCGCAATACCGCGTACTTCCGCGCCATGCGGCGTCGGGCGGAAACACGTGGATAAACACTTTGTTCCCGGTTTTTCCGTCGGCGCTGGTAATCGATTTCGACGCGCGACAACCGATCATCCTGCGGATCGTACTCACGCCGAATATAAGGTCCGTCGATGATCTTCTTCCCGCACCAGTCGCGCGTATAAACGTATTCCGTTTCGACGCCGGGTTCCGAGCGATCGACGACGTGGTGCGGCCCGTACCAAAATTTCACGGTTAATGCCGTGAGTGTGGTCAGCGCGAATAACGTCCATAACGCATAACGCGGAGCGTATCGCATGACGACGTATCGATCCAAGAGTGTCCCGACGGCAGGCGTCGAAGAGGACGACCTGCGGTTCTTGGATTCTAAAGTCCTGCGCGTTCGGCAAGCAACGACCGGCCCGATTCCCCAGGCCGGTCGTGACAGTGCCGTGACAATCAAGGTTGTCGTGACAATCCTGACGCCGCCGTGACGATCCGCGCTCCCGCGCGCGGTCTTCCCACCGCGATTCACCGGTGCTCCGCACTGGAATATCACTGGTGCTTCGCACCAAAATGGTTTGGTGCTCCGCACCGCAACGTGCGTCCTACGACGGATCGGAAACGATCCGTCGTAGGACGCTACATGCTCTCTCACAACATCTGGCGTTTCGGGGGCTGCGCTACGCTTCGTCCCCCGGCCACCCAAGACGTTTTACCGATTGCGACCAGGCTGCGGCCGAACGCTTATTCGTCGCCGCCGCCACCGCCGCCGATGACCGACGGGCCGGCTTCCATGATCTTTTGTCGCAGTTCTTCGACCACGGCCGGGTTTTCGATCAGGTACTGACGCACCTTTTCGCGGCCTTGGCCCAAGTGGACTTCGCCGTAACGGAACCAGGCCCCGCTGCGGACGACCAACTTGGCGTTCATGGCCAGGTCCAGCACGTCCCCTTCGTAGCTGATGCCGTCTTTGTGCATCATGTCGAATTCGGCCACGCGGAACGGCGGGGCGATCTTGTTCTTTACGACCTTGGTCTTCACGCGTTGGCCGACGACCGCTTCGCCGTCCTTGATCTGCCCGATACGGCGGACGTCGATCCGGACCGACGCGTAAAACTTCAACGCGCGACCGCCGGTCGTGGTTTCGGGGCTGCCGAACATCACGCCGATCTTTTCGCGGATCTGGTTGATGAAGATCACACAGCATTTACTTTTGGCGATCACGCCGGTCAGCTTCCGCATCGCCTGCGACATCAAACGCGCTTGCAGGCCGACGTGCGAATCGCCCATCTCGCCGTCGAGTTCCTTCTGCGGAACCAACGCGGCGACCGAGTCGACCACGATCACGTCCACGGCGTTCGACTTGATCAGCATCTCGCAGATGCTCATCGCTTCTTCGCCGCTGCTCGGTTGGCTGACCAACAGCGTTTCCAACTCGACGCCCAACTTCTTGGCCCAACTCGGGTCCAAGGCGTGTTCGGCGTCGATGAACGCGGCGATGCCGCCGGTTTTGCGCCGGGCGACCGCGTGCAGGGCCAGGGTCGTCTTGCCGCTGGATTCGGGGCCGAAGATTTCGACGATCCGACCCTTCGGCAGACCGACGCCCCCCAGGGCGATATCAAGCGACAGGCTGCCGGTGCCGATCCCTTCGATCGCCATTTGGTTATCGACGCCCAGGGGCATGATGGCCCCGTCGCCGAATTGCTTGTCGATTTGCGACAGGGCGTTTTTCAACGCCGAGTTGCTTTCCAAGATCGATTTCACGACCGCCTCTTTGGACTTGCTGGCTTTTTCGGCCTTGTCCCCCTTGGCGGGTTTCGTGTCCACGGCGACTTCGCCTTTGTCTTTTTTGGCCATGCGGGTTTTGTCTTTGGGCTCGGCGACGGCGACCATCGGAAGGCTCCTGAACGTGAAAGGGGGGCGGGCGCCAAAGCCCTGCCCGAAACCGAATCGAGTACGCGGCACTCACTTGTCAGATGAACACTGTGAATGTCTGTACAGTCTATCGGCGCGG
Source organism: Pirellulales bacterium (assembly GCA_049840575.1). Classification (GTDB taxonomy): domain Bacteria; phylum Planctomycetota; class Planctomycetia; order Pirellulales; family JALHPA01; genus JANRLT01. The sequence goes on along the minus strand of JASGKV010000022.1, from coordinate 802,534 downwards.
GGCCCTTCGCGGCAAGAGAAATCCGGGTCGAATCGCGAAAAAACATGAAAAAACGTACACCAACCCGCCGGCATGGGAAACCGGAGGGATTCCGGGGAATGTAACAGGTCGTACGGCGGGCGGCAAAGCGGTCGCCGGCAGGGATTTCGGTCGTTTCGTGCCGGCAAGCGGCGGCGATCGAGGAAACGCCGGCCCGGCAGCCGCTCCGTCCGTAATTTTCGTGATGTTCGCCGTCTTTTCCGCGCGAGCGTCACGAGTTTTCAGTTTTCAGGATTCAGTTTTCAGTAAATAGCAAAGCCGCGAGTGGCACTCGCGGACCGAGCGTAGCGAGTCGCGCCACGTTGGTCATTCCATTCCCCGCAATGCCTGCCCACCGTTCGCTGCGTAGGGCGTTGTTTCACGTGAAACACTCCGCTGCGGGCTTACCCAAATTCACTGCGTGAGCGTTACGAGCGAAACGAGCGTTTCGATCATGAGTTAGGTCGGAGTTTTTTCTCTCGATCTAGCCGAGAGCGTCAGCGTTCGGTTCGCACCGCCAAACGCCCCAAGTTCACTGCGCGAGCGTTACGAGCGAAACGATCACTTCTGAAATTTGCGTTTACGCTTTGCTCGCGACGACGCCATTGGACTTACGTCGAATTCTCGTCGTAAGTCGTGAAACGTCGTCGGGCGCAACGCGGCAAGCGGTTTTGCGTTTTTCCGAGCGGGGGACGTCAGTCCCCTGAGTTCATGCCAGTCGACGTTGTTTCGCAATATCTCAGGGGACTCACGTCCCCCGCTCGGGCTTTGTTCCAACACAAAGCGTGTGAAGAACGATTCGTGCCCGACCGCTCGGGGTATTCGGCGTGGGGGAAAGTTTTTTCCCCACGCCGTCGCCGGACGCCCGGGCTTACCCAAATCGTTTACTCGCCCGGGCGACCCGATTAGAGTGACGGCAGCCCAACTTCTCTCGCGTCTTTTTCGGTCGAGGCCCACGATGCGCGGCGTCTTTCGTTCTTTGGCCTGCATGGCGGTGATCGCGTCTCCGGTCTGGGGGCAAGTCGCTCCGCCGTTGGTTCTTCCTCCCGGCGCCGCGCCGACCAAGGCCGACGCGGCCGACGCACAAAAAACACCCCCCAGCTTGGCGATCAAGATCGCCGACGAACCGCACTCGATCGACATGACCACGCTGGTCCCCTCGCGGTTGGCCGGCAAAGCCACGGTCCGCTTCGAAGACAAATCCCTCCGCGACGTCGTCGACTGGCTCAAAGCGCAAAAACTCGAACTGCAAATCGACGCCCGGGCGCTCGCCGAGGCCGACATTCATCTGAACGAACAAGTCGTCGAGACGCTGAACGACGAGCCGATCGTGTTTCTGTTGAATCGCTTGTCGATGCTGGGCCTCGGCTGGTACGAGGAAGACGGACTGCTGCATTTGACCAGTCGCGCCGCGGCCGAGCATCACGATCTGACCGCGTCGTACATCCTCAGCGATCTGCTGGACGCCGGCTACGAAGCGGACGACGACTTCATCGGCCTGTTGGAAAGCACGATTCAGCCGGCGTCGTGGAAGTCCAACGGCGGGCAAGGGACGGCGGTCGTGTTGGGCGACGTGATGTTCGTTCGGCAGAACGCCGCGGTGAATCGCGAGTTGGCCGGACTGCTGGCCGCGCTCAAGACGCACGGCCGGCGGACCTACGTGCTGGACTCGGTCAGTCACGATCGGTTACGCGCCGCGCTCGACGCGCCGGTGACGCTGAAACTGCGCGACGCGACGTTGACCGCCGCGACCGCCGAATTGGCCAAAGCGGCCAAGTGCGAAATTCGGATCGATCGTCACGCGTTGGCCGAAGGGAACATTCGCGAGCGGATGCCGGTCACGATCGACGCGCAAAATCAAAAACTGCGCCACGCGCTGCGCGCGATGTTGAACGAGTTGAAGTTGACCTGGTTGCTGCGCGACGGCGTGTTGTGGATCACCACGCCGGCCGTGGCCGACGACGCGCATCGCACGGCTGTCTACGACGTACGCGATCTGTGCCGCGACGAAAGCGAATCCGACGCGTTGACGCAAACGATCACCGAACAGGCCGGCCCCACGACTTGGAAGGCCAACGGCGGCCAAGGCGACGTCGAGTTCGCCAAGCCCGGCGTGATGGTGGTCGTGCAAACCGAAGAGGGGCACGACGAGTTGCTGCGGCTGTTGGAAAACTATCGCACGGCGTTACGCTCGTCGAAGCCGCGCAAACGGGTCGAACGCGCGTTGCCGATCAAGATCTATTACAAAGTCCCGCTCGACATGAGCGCCGAGTTGCGGAAGTACGTCACCAAGGAAATCCGCCCCGACTCGTGGAGCACGGCCGAACGCGAAGCGGTGGGGATGATCACCACGCTGCCGTCGACGCCTGAACTGCGCAACGCGCACGGCGCGACGGTCACCGACGGCACGCCGACGGACGCCAAACAGGCATTGGTCATTCCGCACGTGGTCTGGGTCGTCCGTCAAACCGAAGACGTGCACGCCGAGTTGGCCGAACTGCTGCGCAACCTGCAACACGGCAACGCCGGCGCGTTCGGTGGTTATGGCGGCGGCGGCTTCGGTGGTGGCGCAGGGGGCATGGGCGGCGGCGGCTTAGGCGGTGAAGGCCGCCCCCGCAAAGGGGGCCTAGGCTTCGGCGGCGGGTATTTTTCGGTGCGCGGGGAGTGAGGCGTCCGCCGGGTTTTACGTCTTAGGGAGCGACGGTCGGTGTGAGCGTTTTATCCGCCGGGTCCGTTTTGTCGCCGACTTTCGGCGACGGAGCGGGCTGTTCCGTCGCGTCGGTTCGCGACTTGAACAGTTCCTTGAAAAATGCCTCGCCGTCGGGGGTCGGTTCGTTGAGTTTTTTAAGCTTGGCATTCATGTCGGCGACGAGTTGTTGGAAGTCTGTGCGGTCGCGGAGCGTGTCGAAGTCCTTGATGTGCTCTAACTCGGTCACGTTGAAATAGCCGTTGTCGACGGCTTTCTTAATCCAATCGAGCGCCTCATCGGCGTGTTTTTGAGCAACGTCCGGCTTATCCGTTTTCCAAGCATTGGCCAGGGCGGCGTTAATCCGAGCGGAACGGATGCGATCCGCATGATTGATGGATTTTTCGTCGACGTTTTTCAGCGCGGCCATGACCTTGCGATATTCGGCAAGTCCTTTCTCCGGTTCGTGATTGGCGATCAGCGCATAACAGCGAACCTGGGACATTCTTAACGTGTAGATGAATTCAAAGCCGTAGATGCGATCCATCCAGTCCAATTCGCCATCGATCACCTTCAGACCTTCCACGGGATTCTTCGCATCCACGGCGTTCGCGACGCATCTCGCCAGAGAGAGTTCATACGATGCGTATGCATCCGAGTCGACGCCTTTGTCGTGCGCAACTTCATAGAGTTTTATCGCCTCCGAATGGCGTCCGTAAACGGAATACGTCTCGGCCAACTGGTGCATCGTCACGGCGGTGTTGAAATCGTCCGGCCCGATTTTCTCGCGGCGCAACTTCAGGATTTCTTCGCGTAATTCTCGGGCCTCTTTGAATCGAGCCAATTGAAAATAACGTTCTCCGAGATCGTTCATATAATAGAGTGTGTTTTCGAAGTCGAAATCGGGATTTGCACGGCATAGACGGACCAATTCGACGCTTACCATGAGAGCGTCCGATAAGCGTTCGTGCTTTTCATAATAATCCGCCAAACTGGATATGGACAAAATCGTAAGGGGATGGTCCGCGCCGCGAATCGCGACGTTTTGTTTCACGACTTTGCGACGGAGTTCGAGGGCGTGCTGTGTGCGTCCCAGTTTTTCGTAATAGTAAGCGAGCTCTTTCATCTCGGATTCCAGCATCACGAAATTCGCATCGGGTTTGGCTCGTTTCAACCGGAGAATTTCTTCATGAAGTTCGATCGCGTCCGCAATACGGTCTTGAGCGGAATACACCGAGGCCAGATGGCTGATGGCTTTGAGCGTTTCGGGATGATCCGGGCCATATTTGTCCCGGCACGCTCCGACGACCTCTTCCAACGCGTCTTTCGCTTCCTTTTCGCGAAATGTGATTTGGCAGATGGTCGCCTTAAGCGCGAGGTACTTCAGTTTGTCGGGATGATTTGTGCGGATCTTTTCGCGACAAATTCGCTCGACCTCCGCCATGACCGGTAACATGTCGAGCATCGACGACGGATTACCGGCCCCCATCATCGCTTTGATCGTTTCCAACGCTTCCGGACCGTATTTCTCGCGACAAATCCGCAGCATGTCTTGTCTCAAACGTACGCCTTCCACGGAGTCGCTCTGCGATCCATACGATCCCGCGAGATCGTTCATCGCGTCGAGCGTTTCCGCATGATCCGCGCCGAGCTTGTCTTTCAGAATCGCGAAGGCTTTCTCGAAATGCGGTCTGGCCTTCTCACTTTTTCCAAAGATTTCATACGATTTTCCCAAGGTCCTGCGTAGCCGCGCTTCAACCAGCGGCTGATCTTTCAAACCGTCTTCGATATACGGCACGGCCTCGGCGATCGCGTCGGCCAGTTTGACGTTTCTCCCGAGTCCGCCGTTTTCTCCCAACGGTCGCGCGGCCGCGAATATCCGTTCCTCGACGAATTTCAGCACCGCGGCCGTTTCATCGGCGCGTTGCTTCTCGTTCGCGGCCGCCGTTTCCGCGGCGGTTTTGGCGGCTTCCTCGCGTTGAACGGCGGTTAAGGCGGTATTGCGCGCCGCCAGCGCTTCGTTTTTCGCCGCCGTCTCGTTTTCCCGCGCCGCTGTTTCCTTGGCCAATGCGTCGCTTTCGCGTTGTCTCGCTTGATTGACGACGACCGTTGCGCCGAGAGACCCGATCGTCACCATCAGCAACGCCGCGGTTCCCGCCATGAACGCTCCGCGGTGCTTGCGGGTCAAGCGACTCAGGCGTTCGCTGATTTTTGCCTCTCTGGCCGTCACCGCTTCATCCGCTAGCCAGCACTCCAGATCGTCGGCCAGGGCTTTGGCGGATTTGTAGCGATCGCCGATCGCGGGGGCCATGGCTTTGACGCAGATCGCTTCCAAGTCGCGGGGGATGCTTTTGTCGATCGCACGCGGACGCGGATAGTCGGCCTTTTGGGCCTTCGTTAAGACTTCGAGCGTATCCGCGCCGCGATAAGGAACCGTGCCGGTCAGCAGAACGTAGAGGGTAGCTCCTAGACTAAACACGTCGCTGGCGGGACCGAGCAGATCGATGCGGCCGTGGGCTTGTTCGGGACTCATGAACGCCGGCGTGCCGAGCGTATTCCCTTGCATCGTCGGTTCGCTCGCTCCGTCGCTCGACGACTTCGGCGTCAGCGGCGCCTCGGGCATGCGCGAGATCTCGATCGTCGATTGATCGGGCGCGGTCTTGCGTTCTGCCGCGGTGACCTCAGGCACTTTGCCTAGCGGCTTGGCCAAGCCCCAGTCGACGACCAGCGTTTCGCCGTGGCGGCCCAGCATAATGTTCCCGGGCTTCAAGTCGCGGTGTAGCACGCCGCGAGTGTGGGCGTAATCGATCGCTTCGCAGACGTCGATGAAGCGTTGCAGCAACCGACGCAGTTCGAGGTTCTTCTCCGACACGCCGCGCACGACGCCGTCCTGCGGTTCGTGATAACGCTTGATCGCGTCTTGCAGACTGTCGCCGCGGATGAACTTCATCGCGTAAAACGGCCGGCCGTCGGCGTACGTGCCGAGACCGTAAACCGGCACGATGCCCGGATGTTCGAGCCCGCCGGTGATCTCGGCCTCGCGGACGAAGCGCGTGCGGTTGTTCGGATCGTTCGCTTTATCGAATTGAATTTCTTTGAGCGCGACCTCGCGATCCAATTCCGTATCGCGCGCGACGTAAACGCTGCCCAGACCCCCTTCGGCGTGGGGGCGGACGATGCGGAACCGCGTTCCCCGCGACGTGCTCTCCCCCAAACTGGGCGGCGGCACGGTGGCGTTCGGATCGACGCCAAGACCGCCGGGGGCGTCGATCGGTTCGACCTCCACGGCTTCGCGCCGGACGTGACCGAGCGAGGCTTGCACGTCGGTGTCGTCGAGTCGTTCCAACGCGCGGCGTATCGGCGCGGCCGACGACAGCGCGGCGAGACTTCTTTGCGGATCGTCGTCGTGTTGACGGACGTGCGCGTCGACCAGCGCGTCGAGCACGTCCCGTTGCTCGGGTCGCATGTGACGCAACCGCACCACGTGCTCGGCCAACGACGTCGCCTTGTCGTTGATCCAGGCCTGCATTCCCTCGAAGAGTTGTGCGCGTGTCAAGAAATCCATCTGCACGGCCAACACGCCGAACAGCAAATTTCGATCCGACGACCTGCCCATATGCTTGCCCGCGGGGTGAAGAGAACAATCGCGTGACCGTGATGCCGAATCCCCGCCGATTTTAGAGCACGCCGACGCGCCGGGCGACCGATCAGTTGACAGCCGGCCCCCCGATTTCGCCCCTCCCGGGCCTGTTCCGGAACGGATATATTGGCGGTTTCCCCGTCTTCGCCGGCCCGGCGTCGGGATTCGGTTCGCAGTCGGGCGACCGTCGTTCGCCCGGGGGCGAGTCGACGGATCGCAGGCTCCGCGACGAGGCTGGGCTTCGCACGAGGCCGGGCTTCCCGACGTAATTGGGCTTCGCCATCGGTTTTTTTACGAGTTTTCGAGACCCATGCCGCGCATCATCGTTCTGGACACGCTCAGCCCCGACGGTTTGGCCCTGCTCGACGCCGCCAAGGCCCAAGGCATCGACTACGAAGTGAAGACCGGTCTGAAAGGAGACGCGCTCCGCGAGGCGCTGAACCAATTCGACGGCGCCATCTGCCGCAGCGGCGTGAAGATCACCGCCGACAGCCTGGCCGGCAACACGAAGCTGAAGGCGATCGTTCGCGCCGGCGTCGGGACCGACAACATCGACAAGGACGCCGCCACGCGCCAGGGCATCGTCGTGATGAACACGCCGGCCGGCAACACGCTGAGCACGGCCGAACAAACGTTCGCCCTGATGCTGGCCCTGTCGCGCAACATCGCGCCGGCCTATCAAGCGCTGATCGAAAAGCGTTGGGACCGCGCCAAATACATGGGGACCCAACTCGCCGAAAAAACCTTGGGCGTGATCGGTCTCGGCCGCATCGGACTGGCGGTCGCCAAACGCGCGCAAGCGTTTGAGATGAAGGTGATCGGTTACGATCCGTTTCTCTCGCGCGAGAAGGTCGCCGAGTTGGGCTTCGAACCGGTCGGCTCGATCAAGGAAATGCTGCCGCAGATCGACTACCTGACCGTCCACACGCCGCTGACCGACGAGACCAAGGGCCTGATCAACGCCGAGTCGATCAAGACGTTGAAAAAGGCGCGCGGTTGGTCAACTGCGCACGCGGCGGCATCTACGACGAAGCCGCGCTGGTCGAAGGTCTGAAGAGCGGCCACTTGGGCGGCGTGGCGCTCGACGTCTTCGTGACCGAGCCGTGCACCGACAGCCCGTTGTTCGGTATGCCCGGCGTCCTCTGCACGCCGCACTTGGGGGCCAGCACCGAAGAAGCGCAATCCAGCGTGGCGATCGAAGGGATCGGCCTGTTGACCGATTTCCTGGCGACCGGCGCGATCAAGCATGCCGTGAACTTCAGCCCGTTGGACGCCAAGACGCTGTCCGAGATGCGCGGCCAGTTGAACGTGGCGCATCGTCTGGGCTTGTTCTTAGCGCAAAAGGTCAAGCAAAGCCCGATGCGGGTGATTTTGAACTACCGGGGCGAAGTGGCCGAGAAGAACACGAAGTTGCTGACCGCCGCGTTCGCCGCGGGCTTCTTGCAACACGCGCGCTCGATCGCGAAGTGAACATCGTGAACAGCGAAGTGTTGTTGCGCGAGCGGGGGATCGAGATCGTCGAGACGCGTCGCAAGGACACCGGCGCGTTCAGCAGCCAGATCACCGCCGAAGTGGTGGCGTCGGACGGCGTGCATCGCGCCGGCGGCACGGTCTTCGGCCAAGCGATGCCGCGCCTGGTGCAAGTCGACGAACACAAGTTGGAGGCCTACCTCGACGGCGTGTTGGCCATCTTCACGCATACCGACAAGCCGGGCATCATCGGCAACGTCGGCACGCTGTTCGGCAAGCACGGCGTGAACATCGCCCAAATGGCCGTCGGCCGCAACACGCCGGGAGGCCAAGCGACGGGCGTCTTGAACCTGGACAACGAACCGACCGACGCGGCCTTGGCCGAACTCCGCAAAGTCGACGGCATCACCGACGCCCAAGTCGTCAAACTGCCGCCCGCCGGGCAATTGCCGGCATGGCTGCAAGGGTAGGACGGGGCTGGGGACGTGGGGCTGGGGGCTGGGGAAATTTCAAAATGAGCGGCGGACGTGAGTCCGCCGTTTTTTTTATCACCGCACCGTCCCGGCAATGGTCTTTTTAAGCGAGCAAGCGTGCTGTGCGAGCGTGTGATTGCACGCCGGTCGTGAACGTAATCTTGCGATCGCGGTAAACCGCAGCACTTCGCATAAGCCTCTTCACACGACACGGGATTCCGGAATCGGGTCGTGTCCGTGCGTCTCGTTCTCTCGTGATATCGAATTAAAAAACCGCCTAAACCCCGCAAATTCAGGCATGCGCGGGAAATCAGCGGGCAAAACGCATCGTCTCACCCTTGCCAAGCTGACGATACTGTAAGAAAACCTCGGAGCGGCGATCGGTCCTCCCAGGGAGCGGACCGAGGCGTGTTTTGGCCGTGAGGGACGGCCTCATGCCGTTCATCGCCAGGCGTCGAAGGTAATTCGAGGCCGCTTCGTTTTTTCATCACTCGACCCGGTCCATGCATCTCGACTTCTTCCAAGATTTGGTGCTCCATCTCGAAGGAGAAGTTCCGCGCGCCGACTTGGCCGACGACGTGCGTCGCGTCGAAGCCGAAATCGCGGGCGATTGGACCGAGGTGTGGGGGAAACGTCTCGAGCGGATCGGCCCCCGGATCGATCTGCGTCTGGATTTCGTGCGCAGATCCATTACGGAAATCGCCGATCTGCTGCAACCGGGGACGGCGGCGATCTTTCTCGACCGCACCGCGTCCGAGCCGCATTGGGTGATGCTGACCGAGGCCGGCGGCGGCGCGGTCAAAGTCCACGATCCGCGCACGCCCGACGCGCCGCGTTGGCTGGGCGAGAGCGAGTTCGCGAAATCGATCGACGCGGCGTCGAAAGCGACGCCGGTCGATTGCGTGATCGCGCAGCCCGCGCTCCGTGTCGCGCGGCCGCCGCCGACGACCCGCACGGCGATCACGGGCATGCCCACGGCGGCCATGGACACGGCGATCACGGCATGTCGCCGTTCAAACGCTTGCTGGCCATCCTCAAACCCGATCGCGCCGACGTCTGGGCGATCGTCTGGTACGCGGTCGGCATCGGCGTGCTGATGCTGGCCACGCCGATCGCGGTCGAAGCGTTGGTCACGACCGTCGCGTTCACGGGCGTCGTGCAGCCGTTGGTGGTGCTGTCGTTGGTGTTGTTCGGCTGTTTGATCTTCGCGGCGATCTTGCGCGCGATGCAGACCTACTTGGTCGAGATCCTGCAACGCCGCATCTTCATTCGCGTCACCGCCGATTTGGCGCGACGATTGCCGCGAGTCAAGGTTTCGGAATACGACGGCAATCACGGCCCCGAGTTGGTCAATCGCTTCTTCGACGTCCTCACCGTGCAAAAGGTCAGCGCGACGTTGCTGATGGACGGCGTGACGATCGTGTTGCAGACGCTTATCGGTCTGACGGTGGTCGCGTTCTATCATCCGTTGTTGCTCGGCTTGGTCGTCGTGTTGTTGGTCTGCATCGCGTTGATCTTGTTCGGCTTGGGTCGCGGCGCCGTGTCGTCGTCGATTCACGAGTCGATCGCCAAATACGGCGTGGCCGAGTGGTTGCAAGAGTTGGCCCGCCATCCGCAGACGTTCAAAAACGCCGGCGGCGCGGACTACGCGATGCGGCGGATCGACCGACTCGGCGCCGAGTACCTGATCGCCCGCGATCAGGCGTTTCGCATTCTGTTTCGGCAGATCGTCGCGTCGTTGATTCTGCAGGCGACCGCCGCCACGGCGCTGCTGGGCGTGGGGGGCTGGTTGGTCATGGCGGGCTCGATGACGTTGGGCCAATTGATCGCCGCGGAATTGATTCTGTCGTCGGTCGTGCTGTCGTTCGTCAAATTCGGCAAGCACCTGGAAAGCTTCTACGATCTGATGGCCGCCGCCGACAAGCTGGGCCACTTGCTGGACCTACGGTTGGAAACCACCGCCGGCGAGGATTTGGTCGAACGCCCGACGGGGGCCGCGCTCGTCGTCGACGGTTTGTCGTTCGGCTACGATGATCATCATCCGCTGTTTCACGAACTCGATTTCAAGCTGGCGTCCGGCGAACGCGTGGGCATTTCCGCCCGCGAGGGACGCGGCAAAACCACGTTCGCCGAAATTTTGTTCGGTCTCCGCACGCCGCAAGACGGCCGCATCGCCATCGACGGCACGGATTATCGCGACGTGCGGAAAGACGATCTGCGCAAGCACGTCGCGCTGGTGGCCAACACCGAAATCTTCGACGGCTCGTTGATCGAAAACATCCGCATGGGCCGCGACGCGATCTCGACCGCCCACATCCGCGAGACCTTGGATCGGCTCGGCTTGCTGGACGACGTCATGCGTCTGCCCGACGGACTGCAAACGCAACTCGCCACCGGCGGGCGACCGTTGTCGAACAATCAAATCCAGCGGTTGATGCTGACCCGCGCCGTCGTCGGCAAGCCGCGATTGCTGATTCTCGACGAATCGCTGGACGGCTTTACGTTGAAGAGCGCGCCGGAATTGGTGCCGGCCTTGTTCGATCGCGCCGCGCCGTGGAGCCTGATCCTGATCACCGAACGCGACGAATACCTGGCCGCTTGCGATCGAGTGTTCCATCTGCCCGATCACGCCGCCGCGCACGCTCACGACGTTCCGCCCTCTCACGACGCGCAGGAGCACTGACGACGGCTCGCGACGCCCGCGAGTCGTTCTTCCGCCGACGGATTTTTTCCACACGACGCCGATGACGCCCACTTCCGACCGACCGACCGGCGACACCCCGCACATGATTTCGTTGCGGCTGTTGCAAATCGCGCGGCAGCCGCGGCTGATCGGCAAGTTTTTGTTCTATGCGTTCCTGGCGTTGCCCCCCGCGTTGTTGTTCATCCCCTGGCAGCAAAGCGTCAGCGGACCGGGCGCGTCGTCGCCCGCGATCCGCTCAAACGCCCGCAAGTCATCCAAGCCACCATCTACGGTCGCATCGAACAATCGTGGGTGTGGGAAAACAAAGACGTCAAAGCGGGCGAGAAGCTGTTGCGGATCGTCGACAACGACCCGAATCTGATCGATCGGCTGAACGAAGAACTGGCCGCGAAGCAAGGCAAGGTCGACGCGGCCAAGCAGAAGGAAAAATTCGCGGTCTCGAACATCCGCGTGTTGGAGGAAGCCCTCGAGCAGACGATCGCTTCGTACAAGGCGTTGGTCGAAGCGTCGAACAACAAGTTCAAAGGGGCGAACGCCGAACGCGACGCCACGATCGCCGGCGAAAAACAATCGCGAATCAATCTGCAACGCCAAAAGGAGCTGGCGCCGAGGGGATCACGTCGCAACTCGACTACGAGCGCGAACAACGCAAATACGAAGAGGATCTCAACAAGCTGCGCAAGGCCGAAGAGGACGTGAAGGCGTCGCAGAACGAATTGCTGTCGAAGGAATCCGAACTCGAAAAAGCGATTCGCGAGTCGCAGGCCAAAATCAACACCGCCAAGGGCTACGTTCAGGAAGCCGCCGGCGACGTCGCGCTCGGCGAGGCCGAATTGACCAACCAGCGGGTGAAGATCGCGCGGTTCGGTGCGAGGAAGTTTTCGCTCCGGCCGACGGTCGCATCGTCCGCGTGTTGGTCAATCCGGGCGCCGAGTCCGTTAAGGAAGGGACGCCGCTGTTGGAGTTCGTGCCGCACACCGACGATTTCGCCGTCGAGCTGTTCTTGGACGGCAACGACGTGCCGTTGGTACAAGCGCAGGAGATCGACCCGCTCGACGGCGCCGCGCTGCCGGGCGACAAGGTGCGTTTGCAGTTCGAAGGTTGGCCGGCGGTTCAGTTCGTCGGTTGGCCGAGCGTGGCCGTCGGAACTTTCGGCGGCGTCGTCAAAATCGTGGATGCGGTCCCTGCGAAAGGGGGCAAGTTCCGCATCCTGGTCGTGCCCGACCCCGCGGATCAAGCCTGGCCGGCGTCGCGGTATTTACGTCAGGGCAATCAAGCCAACGGTTGGGTGCTGCTCCGCACCGTGCCGTTGGGCCAAGAATTGTGGCGACGCTTGAACGGGTTCCCACCGGTGATCGCCGACGCCGAACCGGGCAAGACCTCCGATTCGGGCGGCAAAGACGGCGGCGGAGAGAAAAGCAAGTCGAAGTGATTCGCCACGGACGGCGAACGATTCCCTCAAGGACGAGACCCATGCGCAGTCGATCCGCACGACGAAGCCTTTTCGTACGCATCCGCGCCGCCGTCGCGGCGTGCGCCGGCTTGTTCTGCGCAGAAGACGTTCTCGGGGGAAGAGTGCACCGCCGCGCCGTTCGTGCGTACGGCGAATTACGCCGCGACCGAGCTTCTGCCCGATGCGCCGCGCAGCTCCCCGTTGCCGGGTCTGCGCGCGACCGAACCCGAGTCGATCCCGCCCGGCGAAACGCCGGCCGTGCCGCAGTTGTCGTTGTCCGAAGTGTTAGACTCGCTGGACCGCTTCTACCCGTTGTTGATCGCCGTGGCGCAGGAGCGCGGTATCGCGGCCGGCGATCTGTTGGCCGCCGAAGGGGCGTTCGATCTCAAGCTGACCGGCGCCAGCGTTTCGCAACCGTTGGATTTCTATAAAAACTACCGCAACTCCGTCGGCTTGGAACAACCGACTTGGAACGGCGGCAAGATGACGACCGGCTATCGCATCGGCGACGGCGACTTCGAACCGTGGTACGGCGAACGCCAAACCAACGAAGGGGGCGAGTTCGCCCTCGGCGGGCGTTGCCGTTTTGGAAGGACCGCGCGATCGACAAACGCCGCGCGGAAATCCTGAAGGGCCAAATCAAAACCCGGATGGCCGAGCCGAAGATTCTGAAAACGCACATCGGCTTTGCGCAGCAAGCCACGTACGCGTATTGGAATTGGATCGCCTCGGTGCAAAGCGAATCGGTCTACGGCCAATATCTGCGCATTGCCAAGGACCGCGACGATTTCATCCGCCGCGGCATCCGTCTGGGCAGCATCGCGGAGGTCGAGCAGATCGACAACCGCCGCGTGATCGCCAGCCGCGAGTCGAGCTTGGTCGCCGCGCATGCAAATCCCGCAAAGCCGCGATCGAGTTGTCGTTGTTTCTCCGCGATCCGATCACGTCGCAACCGATTTTGGCCGACTGTGGCGCCGCGACGCGCAAGTTTCCCACACCGCAACGCCCCGATCCGAGCGGCTTGGACGGCGACATCGAGTTGGCGTTCGCGCATGAATCCCGAATTGAATCGTATCCGCCTGCTGCAACAATCGACCGGCGTGCAACTCGATTACGCTGCGCAATCAGATGCTGCCCGATCTCGAAGGGGGTCTCTACACGTCGAAGGACGTCGGCGCGGCGTCGAGCCCCTCGGGCAACAAGACGCCGTTCAAACTGGAAGCCGGGTTGTATTACGAAGTGCCGTTGCAACGACGCAACGCGCGGGGCCAAGTGCGCACGGCCGAAGCCGAAATGGCCCGCTTGCGCGCCGAAGAACGGTACGCGGCCGACTACGCGACCAGCAAAGTTCGCGACGCCGTGGTGGCGTTGCAGGCCGCGTACGATCGGATCGCGTTGGCCGAAGAAGCGATCGGCTTGGCGCGGCGGATGGAAGACGTCGAACGCCGCCGTTTCGCCGCGGGCCAAAGCAACATCCTGTTCGTCAACCTGCGCGAAGTGACCACCAACGACACGGAACTGTCGCTGATCGGCGCATACGCCGACTACTATTTCGCCCTGGCCGATTACCGCGCTGCGCTGTCGGTGAACACCGCGACGGCCGATGCGCCGTAGGAGCAAGATCGCGATGCGATCTCAACCGATCATTCGTTTGATAAGAACATAACTTAAATGGTCTTGTTCAACACGCGAATGTGGTACTCACTTCGCTTTGGCTTTCGCCACCGTCTCGTGCGCCACCTTTTGCAGGTGCAGGCGAAATTCTTCGTCCAGGCCTTTCGGTTTGAACGTGTTGCCGACGCAGGTGGTGTCGAACAGGATTTCGTACCAGACGCACGCGCCCAGGTATTGTCCGGCCGTGTTGGCGTGATGGCCGTCCATCCCCAGCGTCGGTTTGGCCGGCGCGGTCGTCGCCGCTTTCTCGACGGCGTTCGACTTCGTCGCGCCGGACGATTTCGCTTCCTTCGACGAGGTTTGCTCTTCGGCCGCTTTCTCTTCGGTCGACTTGGGGGCGGCCGGCGATTTCCAGGACCAGCCCATGTGCAGCGAATGCGTTTGGTCGGGTAGGGCGGGGGCGACGGCGGTCTTGGCGTCGAACGACGCGTCGGGCTTGTACGCCCAGGTCGGATCTTCGTCGACCGTGATGAACGCGGTGCCGACGGGGATCGTGCGGATCGCCAGGTCCTTGGCGATCGCGCCGTACGCCGCGTGCAACAGGTCGTACATCTCGCGCTGCGTTTTCGGTTCGCCGGCCTTCGGCTTCGCGACCTTGAAGCGCGGATCGTCCACGCGGTACGCCCAGGTTTCGTGCAGCAGCAGTTCGGCCTGCGGCGCGATTTTTCACGTACTCGCGCAGGTTGGCCGCGTACGGGCGGTACGTCGCCAAGTCGTGGCTTTTGATGCTGGCTTGTTGGATCGTGATGAAGTCGTACGGCTCGATCATCAACAGTTCCTTCAGACCGTTCCCTTTGGTGTAGGTCCCTTTGACGTCGCTCGGATCCTGCTCGTGCAGACGAGCGCGTTCCCAATGCAGTTCCAACGGACTGCCGCCGACGACGGCCCCTTTTTGAATCAACAGGTTCCCGTCGGCCGCGGCGATGTCGTCCAAATAGAACGTCGCGTTGTTCGAAAAACTATTGCCGATCGTCAACAACCGCACGGTCTTCTTGGCCGTGGTCGGCGTCTTCGGTGCGGGGGCGACTTTTTGCGGAGCGACCGGCGCGGCGGGCTGCGCCCAGGACACGGCGAGTTGCGTGCCGACGCACGTCAAGACGCACGCGACCAACATGAGACGACGCAGCATGATTCGACTCCCCGATGTTTCGTAAGAACGACCCTGCTTCGATTGTCGTCGAGCGGAGAGCGCTTTCCAAGAGCAGAGCAACGGTGTCCGCGCGATCGCTACGGCGATCACGCGGCTTCGTTCGGCGCTGAACTGCGCGAAGCGGGCGAGCCATTCTACGGATTGAACCATTCTTTTCTGAAAACCGAAAACTGCAATCTAACTCGCCACCCCGTCTTTCATCCATTCGAACACGCGGTAGTGTTCGCCGTTCATGCCCAGCTTGGCGTAGACCGCTTGGGCGGGGGCGTTGCGCTCGTCGACATAGAGACGCAGCCCGCGCAGTGCGGGATCGGCCGCCACCAACGCTTGCAAGTGCTCGTACAGCCCGCGATAGAGTTTCCGGCCCCGCGCCTCGGGCACGACGAACAGACTTTGAATCCACCAGACGGTGCCGCACCGCCAATCGCTCCACTCGTACGTGATCAGGCACGAGCCGACGACGCGGCCGTCGAGTTCGATCACGAAATAACGCCCCAACTCGGGCCGCGCGAAGACCTCGGCGACGCCGCGCGCACGACCGGCGGGTCGAGCGCGATGGTTTCGGTCTCCAACGCCATGGCGACTTGAAAGCCCGCGATCGCGCCGGCCTCGTGCGCCGCGGCGGCGCGATACACGATCGATGTGGTCATAGTCGCCTAAGACTTGAAAAGAAAAACGGCCTCGAAAATCTCAAGAATCGCAAAACGGGAAACGCGAGAGACAAGGACTTCGGTTCGTATTGTCTTTTGAGGTTTTTTGAGTTTCTTGAGGCCGATCCGAATGGTATGACGGCGACGTAGCGTGCGTCCGCGTGTCGATTGCGAGACGCGTAGGGTGCGTCTCGACGCACCGGCGCGAAACGTTCCACTGCCTGTCCGCGACCTTGGGTGGTGGTGCGTCAAGACGCACCCTACGGTTGTTTATAGCCCGTCAAGTACGCTTTGCGGCGCTCGGGCGGAAAGCGTTCGATGGCGTAGCGGAGCGCGGTGCGAGGCAGGCGGCGGTGGTGGATCGCCAGGAAGCGTTCCAGCGTCGCCGTGTCGCGTTTGCCGACTTCGCGCAGCATCCACCCGCACGCCTTGTGGATCAGATCGTGCTTGTCGGCGATCAACGTTTCGCACAGCGTCAGGCAATCGTCGTAATCGTCGCGGCGGATCAGCCACCACGTGGCGACGATCGCGATCCGGCGCTCCCACAGATTTTTCGATTTGGCCAGCTTATGCAGCGGCGCGCGGCTGCGCGATTCCAAATACCCGCCGACGATGTACGGCGCCGACACGTCGACCAAGTCCCAGTTGTTGATGCCCGCGACGTTGGCGAAATAAAATTCGTAGATCGCCCGCCGCATGGCTTCGTCGCGCGACCGCGTGAAACGCTCGACCAACACGATCAACGCCAGCGAGCGTTCTTCGTGAAACTTCGACGCCAGCAGTTCGGCCAGCTCGTCGAACGTCAGGTCTTTGCACGTCTTGGCGATCGCACGCGTCTGCGGGACTGTCACGCCCAGGAAGACGTCCCCTTCGCCGTATTGGCCGGGTCCGCATTTGAAGAAGTTCGCGCACCCCGCCGCCCGCTCCGCCGTGGCGACCTTGCGTAACGCGGTGCGCACGTCTTTCAACGCATTCGGCATTGGGTGAAAGAACGGAAGAGCGATGAACGAAAATCCGCCAGGGACGCGAAGGCGACTAAGGATCTGAACAGAAGGAAGCGAAGAAATCGAAGAAAAGTGATTCGCGTTCTTGCGTCGACTTTCCGTACCGCGCTGACTCGTAAAGGATTTAAACAGGAGATCACGGAGGACGCCGAGCGGAGAGACTTACGGCCGTTGCATTTCCTCCGCGACCTTTGCGATCTCCTGTTCGATTCTCTCTTCGTTTCCTTCTGTTCAAATTCTCATTCGCTTCGCGGTTACACGAATTCGGGTACGACCAGTTTCGGGATCACGCCGGCTTCAAAACCCTTTTGCAGCAGGACCTTCACCGCTTCGCGACCGCGGGGGCCGAAGTCGATCGTCCAATCGTTGACGTACATCCCCACGAATTTGTCCGCCCGGGCGCGGTCCAGGTCGCGGCCCCACTGGATGGCGTAGTCGAGCGCTTCGGCGCGGTGTTGCAGTCCGTATTCGATGCTTTGCTTGAGCAGCGCGTTGACTTCGTCGCGAATTTCGGGTCCCAGGTCGCGGCGAATGCCGTTTGCCCCCAGCGGCAGCGGCAGACCGGTTTCTTCGAACCACCACGTTCCCAGGTCGACGGCCAGTTTCAAGCCGCTGTCGGCGTAGGTGAGTTGGCCTTCGTGGATGATCAGCCCGGCGTCGATCGGTTGGCCTTCCCACTCGCCGGCCAGCACGGCGTCGATGATGTGATCGAACGGGACGACGACCTGCTTGAACGTTTGCGTGCCCGACTTGTCATCCAGCCACATCCGCAAGCCGAGATACGCGGTCGTCAGCGTGCCGGGTACGGCGATCGTCTTGCCGCGGCAGCTTTCGCGATCGAGCTGCGTCTTGGCCACCACCATCGGTCCGTATTTGTCCCCCATGCTCGCCCCGCAAGGGCAGAGGATGTACTTGTCGCTGAGGTGCGCGTACGCGTGCAGGCTCAGGGCGGTCAGTTCCAGCTCGCCTGCGAACGCGCGGCGGTTCAGCGTTTCGATGTCGACCAGCTCGTGCCGGAATTCGTAGCGGCCGGTGTCGACCTTGTCGTTGGTCAACGCGTGGAACATGAACGCGTCGTCCGGATCGGGCGAATGGCCGACGCGGATCAACAACTTGCCGGCGGGAGTGACGGTAACGGACGACGGAGGCGCGGAAGCGGTCATGTGCGAAAATCGTGGGAATACAGGCGAATATGGAACCCGCTCAGTTTACCGAAAACGCCGCGCGAAGATAACCGGGTGCGATGGGCGGTCTTGACACCGTTACGGTTTGTCCGCGTCTTGGAGAGGCTTCTCCGTCGTCGGCGTCTCAAGTTTCCGGGAACTCGGAAACACGTCGTCCCAGCGGATCGCTTCGTCGGGCTTCAACTCGCCGCGCGTCACCCACTGGGCGGCGTCGGTCAGGGCGAAGTGGTTGCCCAGTTTTTTGTGGAACTCGGGATGCTGCGCTGAACAGGACGAAGCGACCTGCTCCATACGTCCCGCCCAAGATCGCGGGCGTGCCGGGCATGACGCCGCCGGCGTCGTCCTGCTTCTTCACGTCGCCGACGAATCGCGCAAGCGCCACGGTGCGATCCGCACCTTGCTCTTTGACGATCTTCCAGAGAGGTCCGTTCGCATAGTACATCGTCAGCGGGCGATACCGCTCGTCCTCGGGCGCGATTTCGACTTCCGCGCTGCCGCGCGCCCAACGCCCGTCGGCGTAGTCGATGCATTCGGCCTGTGCGAGTTCGATATACTTCAGCGCTTCATTGTGACCTTTAACGAACGAGTAGCCTCCCGCGCAACTGGCCAGCGCGCCGCCGCCGTTGCGGATGAAGTCTTGCACGACCTTCCCGCCGTCGGGGCCCAGGGATTTGTTGAACGCCGTGCCGCTGCCGCCGCCGATGACGAAGATGTCGAACCCGGCGAGTTTCTTCTCGCGCACCTCGGCCGCGGCGATCGCCCGAGCGTCGAACCCGGCGTCGTTCAGGATTTTGATGTACAGGCCTTGGCTGCTGTTGGCCGACGGTTCGGCGGCCGCGCTCAACACGGCGACGCGCTTTTTGGTCGCGGCGACGGGTGGCGCGGTCGCGCCGACCGGCTCGGCGGAATAGCCGAGCGTCGTCAGCGCGAAGACGAACGCGCAGAGACGGAGGACCGACCATGCGGAGAGGGGATGGGATCGAAGCATGAGAGGTCGTCCGAGGAACGAGGCGAGCGTGAGCGGTTCGATTATCCGTTCTCGACCCGTGCGGGACAACCAGTGCGAGCGTTCGGCGAATTGACCGGACTTTCGCCACGCGTTATGACCAACGCTATGTCCACCCACATCGAAGAAATCAACGCCCTGCAACGCCAACTCGTCGAGCTGTCGCAACGGTTGGCGAAACTGCGGGCCGAGTCGGCGCCGGTCGAGGTGCCCGACTACGAGTTTCGCACGCTCGACGGGTCGACGACGCTCTCCGCGATGTTCGGCGACAAGACGACGTTATTCGCCATCCACAACATGGGCCAGGCGTGTCGGTACTGCACGCTGTGGGCGGACGGATTGAACGGCTTCTTGCCGCATTTGGAAGATCGCTTCGCCGTGGTGCTGTTGTCCAAGGATCCGCCGGACACGCAACGCCGCTTCGCCAACGCGCAGCGGCTGGCGGTATCGCCTGGCCTCGCACGGCGGAGGAACGTACATCCACGAGCAAGACGTGATCCCCGGGCAAGCCGGGATGCCCGGTGTGGTTTGCTACGTGCGCGAGCAGAGAAAAATTCTGCGCAAGAATTCCGCCGTGTTCGGACCAGGCGACGAGTTTTGCGCCATCTGGCCGATCCTGTCGCTGGCCGGTCTCGGCGAGCAGGATTGGACGCCGCAATACGCGTATTGGAAACGCCCCGCCGCGCAGGCGATGGAAGACGGCGGCTTGAACATCCTGGACTGAATTCTCACGCGCAGCCGGGAGAACGACCGATGTCGAGCGTTCCGCGTTACGTGTCAAGCGTTTGGGCGAAGCAAAAAATTTTCCGCCGAGCCGAATACCCGGCGACGGTTTCGACGAATCCATAGGTTGAGAAACGGCATCGGTGATCGCGCAGTTCGTCCGTAGGTTTTGAAACGCGACGCGATGCAAAAATCCCAACGCTCGTTTCGGTCGTTTCGCTCGTAACGCTCGCGCAGTGGAACTGGGGTGTTTGGCGAAGCCCGCGAACCGAAGACCGACACCCTCGGCTCGATCGAGACAAAAAACGTTTCGCACACACGCGATCGTAACGCTCGTTTCGCTCGTAACGCTCGCGCAGTGAAGCTGGGGGATTTCAGAGTGACGGCGTGGCCGGCCGAGTTGCGAAAAGAAAAAAACTGCCAAAACCCTTGTGATCGTAACGCTCGCGCAGGGAAGCTGGGGCGTTTCGGCCGCGCGGCCTGCCCGCGATTTTGTTTCACGTGAAACACTCGCCGCCCGCGCTACGGATTCCTCGTTGTGGATGCGAAATGTCGGAGTTTCTTGCCCGGGATCGTCGTGCGCTGCTCCATTCGCAGCACCGCGTCGTGCCGGACGACGACCTGCGGGTGTGGGTGCGCGGCGCGGGGACGACGGTGTTCGATGCGGACGGCCGCGCGTACTTCGATGGACTGTCGGGATTGTGGAACGTCAATCTGGGGTACGGGCGGCGCGAGTTGATCGACGCCGCCGCGCGGCAGATGGGCGAGTTGCCGTTCGCGTCGTCGTTCGCCGGCGAGACGCATCCCCGCGCGATCGAATTGGCCGAACGGCTGCGAGCGCTGACGTATGCGGAACATCGCGTGTTTTTCACGTGCGGCGGGGCCGAAGCGCTGGAGGCCGCGCTGCGAACCGCGCGGTATGTCCAGCATCGTCGCGGTCGCGCGACCAAGACCGGGTTTCTGGTCTACGACCGCGCGTATCACGGCACGACCTTGGCCACGGCGAGCGCAGGCGGGAACGCGGAGTATCGCCGGCTGTTCGCGCCGGACGTGCCGGAGTTTTATTCGGCGAGTACGCCGGGGGCTGGGGACAGGGGGCTGGAGGCTGGGGAATCACAAAATCCATCAGAAAATCCGCGAGCAGCGTCGCGGACCACGTTCGCGGCGGAGAGACGAATGAGGTCTTGGTTAGCACAGTTTCGCGACGCGAAACGACCGCGAGTCCTACTCGCGGCTTTAACACTCTCCGTTCTTCCCCAGCCCCCAGCCCCCAGTCCCCAGCCCCGCAGCTCGCTGCGCTCGAGCGACGCATCCTCGACATCGGTCCCGACCGTCTCGCCGCGCTCGTCGCCGAGCCGGTGTGGGCGCCGGGGGGAACGTATGCTCCGCCGGACGGGTATTGGGCCGGGGTGCGCGCGTTGTGCGATCGCTACGACTTGGTGTTCATCGCCGACGAAGTGGTCACCGCGTTCGGCCGCTGCGGCGCGTGGACCGCGTTGCAACGTCAGGGCGTCGTGCCGGACATCTGGTGCTTCGCCAAGGGGATCACCGGCGGGTATTTCCCGTTCGGCGGGATGGCGGTCGCGCCGTATGTGGCCGAACTGATGGACACTGCTCGGGAGGACGAGCTGTGGCGGCATGCGTTGACGAATTCGGCTCATCCGGTCGGTTGCGCGTGGCGCTGGCGACGTTGGACGTGCTGGAACGCGAGCGGCTGCCGGCGGCGCGGGGGAGTTGGGCGAACAGTTGGAGCGCGAACTCCGCGCGGCGTTCGCCGACGATCCGCGGGTGGTCGAGATTCGCCGTTACGGATTGCTGGCCGGCGTGGAGTTCGTCCCCCTCGCCGCCGCGGAGGAATCGGATCCGCACAGTCCGAGCGACGCCGTTCGGACGGGCAGGGCGTTGTTGCGCGCCGCCCGAGCGCGGGGTCTGACGTCGCGCACGCACGGTGCGACGTTCCAACTCGCCCCACCGTTCAGCGCGACCGACGACGACGTGCGGCGGGTGGTCGCGATTGTGCGCGACGCGGCGGATGCGACGTATGGGATTTCCTGAGCACTCGATGAATCGCATCCGACCTTCACAAGAAACTGTTACAATCGGAGGTCCAAAATTCGCCTAAACGCACGTTCAGCGGCCTCGAATGCTGGGTCGGGCCTGGTTCGACGGAAATTCGCGGCTTTCCGTCGCGTTCCGCCGGGGCTAAAATACGGAGTCCGGTTCGCACGGATGGTCGTTTCGCGGCCCGCGCCGCCCCTCTTGGTCCCCACGGATTCGGTCCTGCATGCCCGTCAGCGATATCGTCGTCAAAGGCGCCCGCGAACATAACCTCCGCGGCGTCGACCTCCGATTGCCGCGCAACGAATTGATCTGCTTCACGGGCGTCAGCGGCTCGGGCAAAAGCTCGCTGGCGTTCGACACGCTGTATGCCGAAGGTCAACGCCGCTACGTCGAAAGCCTGAGCAGCTTCGCGCGCCAGTTCTTGGGCCAAATGCCGAAGCCCGAGGTCGAAGCGTTGTCGGGCCTCAGCCCCACGATTTCGATTTCACAGAAATCGAGCGGCCAGAATCCGCGCTTCGACCGTCGGCACGATCACCGAGATTTACGACTACCTGCGCGTGCTGTATGCCCGCGTAGGGCAGGGCTTTTGTCCGAAGTGCGACAAACCGATCACCGCGCAAAGTCGCGAGCAGATCATCGAACGGATTCTGCAATTTCCGGAGAACATGAAGCTGTTGCTGCTGGCGCCGGTCGCCAAACAGCAGAAGGGCGAGCATCGCGATCTGTTCGTCGATTTGATCAAGCAGGGTTTCAACCGCGCGCGGGTCGACGGCAACGTGGTCGTCATCGGCGAGGACTTGAAGCTGGACCGCAACCTGCGTCACTCGATCGAAGTGGTCATCGACCGCATCACGATCACGCCGACCGTACGTGGTCGATTGGCCGAAGGCGTGGAGCAGGGCCTGAAGATCGGCGGCGGAACGATCATCGTCGCGACCGAAGACGGTTCGCAGGCTCCGCCGATCGCGCTGGAAGACGAACCGACGGACGAGGACTTGGCCGAGCGTTCGTTCGACGCGGACGCCGCCGCGCCGAAGGCCGCCAAGAAGGGCCGCGTCAAAGCCCGCACCAGCACCAAGGCCCAGCGTCAGAGCAACCCGGGCGACGTCGTCTTTTCATCGGACTACGCCTGCACGTCGTGCGGTCTGAGTTTCGAGCCGCCGACGCCGCAGTTGTTCAGCTTCAACAGCCCGCAAGGGATGTGCCCCAACTGTTCGGGCCTGGGCGAGGTTTTCACGTTCGATCCCGAGCTGTTGGCGCCCGACGCGACGATGTCGTTTAAGGACGGCGCGATCGAGTTGATCGGCAAGTGGAAGGAGATGGGCCGCTGGCGCAGGCACATCTATCAAGGCGTGGCCGACACGATCGAGCATAAGCGCGGCTGGGAACAAGGGACGTTGTTGGAAACGCCGTGGAAAGGCCTCACCGACGAACAGAAAGCGATCTGGCTGAACGGAACCGGCGACGAACACATCACCTACACGTGGCGCGGCGGCAACTCGCCGCAGAAATATGGCGGGCAGTGGGAAGGGCTGATCCCGCAGTTTCTGCAACGCTATCGCGGGACCGAATCGAAGATCCATCAGGCCGCCCTCGAAAAGTACATGACCGTCGCGCCGTGCTTGGAATGCCACGGCACGCGGTTGAAGCCGCAACCCCGCGCGGTGCGGTTGACCACGCTCAGCGCAACGTACGTCGGCGACAAGGCGCTCTCGTTGCCGCAGATCTGCGGTCTCTCCGTCACGGACGCCGCGCGATTTTTCGAAGAGCTGGAACTCGGCGCGACAGGGCAACTGATCGCGGCGGAGCTATTGAAGGAAATTCGCGGCCGGCTGGGGTTCTTGGTCAACGTCGGGCTGGAATATCTCGCGCTCGATCGAACCGCCCCCACGCTCTCCGGCGGCGAGTCGCAACGCATTCGCTTGGCCAGCCAAATCGGGTGTGGGCTGGTCGGCGTGATGTACATCCTCGACGAACCGTCGATCGGTCTGCATCCGCGCGATAACGATAAGCTGATCCACACGCTGCAACAACTGCGCGATCGCGGCAACACGGTGATCGTGGTCGAGCACGACGAAGACACGATGCGCGCGTCGGACTTGATCGTGGACTTCGGTCCCGGTCCCGGCGTCCGCGGCGGCGAAGTGGTCGCTCACGGCTCGCTCGAAAAGGTTTGCAAAGCCGCGCGCAGTCTGACCGGCCGGTTTCTCAGCGGCAAAGACGCGATCGAAGTTCCCGCCGCGCGACGGCCGGTCGATCCCGAGAAAACGTTGAAGATCTTCGGCGCACAGGCACAACAACCTGCTGAACGTCGACGCCGAATTTCCGCTCGGCTGCTTCGTTTGCGTGACCGGGGTCAGCGGTTCGGGCAAAAGCTCGCTGGTCAACGACATCGTCGTCGAAGCGCTGCATCGCGATCTCAACGGCGGCGACGGCAAGCCGGGGCAATTCGATCGGATCGAAGGGCTCAAAAACCTCGACAAGTTGATTTCGATCGACCAATCGCCGATCGGCCGGACGCCGCGCTCGAACCCCGCGACCTACATCAAAGTCTTCGACGACATTCGCGATCTGTACGTCAAACTTCCCGAAGCGAAAGCACGCGGTTACAAGCCGGGCCGCTTCAGCTTCAACGTCAGCGGCGGGCGTTGCGAATCGTGCGAAGGGAACGGCTCGAAGCGATTGGAAATGGACTTCCTGGCCGACGTCTGGGTGACGTGCCCCGTCTGCGACGGCAAGCGTTTCAATCGCGAGACGCTGCAAATTTTGTTCAAAGGGAAGTCGATCTCCGACGTGTTGGAGATGGACGTGCAGGAAGCGCTTCGACACTTCGAAAACGTCCCCGACGTGCGGCACAAACTGCAAACGTTGCACGACGTCGGGCTCGATTATTTGAAGCTCGGTCAAGCCAGCCCGACGCTCTCGGGCGGCGAGGCGCAACGCATCAAACTCGCGCGCGAATTGGTCAAGAAGAGCACCGGTCGGACGTTGTATCTGCTTGACGAACCGACCACCGGGCTGCACTTCGCCGACATCAAGACGTTGCTGAAGGTCTTGCACAATTTCGTCGACGCCGGCAACACGGTGCTGGTGGTCGAGCACAATCTGGACGTCGTGAAAACGGCCGACTGGTTGGTGGAACTCGGTCCCGAAGGAGGCCGCGGCGGCGGACGCCTGACCGCCGTCGGCACGCCCGAGGATTTGGCGACCGGCAGCGCGTTGCTCAAGCCCGACGACGGCGTTCCCGTGTTTTCCCACACCGGCGTCGCGTTGGCCAAGCTGCTGGGCGTCGATCATCGCGACACGGCCGGCAAGATCGTCAAACCGGTCGCGACGACGTTGCGCGGCGAAGCGCCTTGGCCAAACGCGAAGAGGCGACCGCCATCGTCGTGCGCAGCGCACGACAGCATAACTTGAAGGGGGTCGACGTCGTCGTCCCGCGCGACAAGATGACGGTCTGCTGCGGGCTTTCCGGCTCGGGCAAAAGCTCGCTGGCGATGGACACGATCTACGCCGAAGGCCAACGCCGCTACGTCGAAAGCTTGAGCAGTTACGCGCGGCAATTCGTCGGCCAGATGCAGAAGCCCCGGCTCGAACATATCGAAGGTCTCTCGCCGGCGATCGCGATCGAACAGAAGCACCTCGGCCACACGCCGCGTTCGACCGTGGGGACCGTGACCGAAATTTACGACTACTTCCGCATCCTGATGGCGCGGTTGGGTCAACCGTATTGCCCGGCGTGCGATATCCCGGTCGGCACGCAATCGGCCGACGAGATCATCGACAAGTTGATGAGCGAATCGGCCGGCACGCGCGTTATTCTATGCGCACCCACGCGATCGAGGTCGGCGAAAATTTCGGCGCGCTGTGGGACGAGTTCAAAGGCCTGGGCTATCAACGCGCCCGCGTCGACGGCGTGGTCTGTTCGTTGGACGATCCCCCTTCGATCGATCGTCGCCGCAAACACGTGGTCGAAATCGTCGTCGATCGGGCGACGATCCGGCCCGACGCGCGCTTGCGCATCGCCGACAGCATGGAAAAGGCGCATCGATCTGGGCGAGGGCGTGGTGGTTGTCGCGTTCGTCGACGATGATTTGCCGGAAACGCGGTGGCGCGTCGAAACGTTCAGCCAACACATGGCTTGCAAGTCGTGCGGCCGGAGCTTCGAGCGGTTGGCGCCCCACAATTTTTCATTCAACAGCTCGCTCGGCTGGTGTCCCACGTGCGAGGGCTTGGGAACGCAGCTCGGCGCGAATCCGGCGGTGTTGTTGCGCGATCCGAAACTGACGTTGCGCGACGGAGCCGTGCTGCTGTGGCCCAGCGTCTCCGCACCGGTCTTCACGGCGATGCTGGAGGCGTTGTCCAAGCATCTGCATCTGCCGTTGGACGTGCCGTTCGACGCGCTCGGCGCGAAATCGCCGTGCCGTGATGTACGGGACCGGCGAAGACTGGATCGACGTCCCCATGCCGAGCGTTGACGGCAAAGCCACGAAAAAGGCCGCCAAGGGCGAAGCCGCCGCGCGACCTTGGTTTCGCTTTCAATACAAGGGCCTGTATCCCGCGCTCGAAGAGGCCGCGCGTCTGTCGCCGGCGTTGCGTTCGCGCTTGGACCACTTGGTGACCGAAGTGGAATGCGCGGCTTGCGACGGGAGTCGCCTGCGCGACGACGCGGCGGCCATGCGCTTTCGCAACCGCACGATGCACGACGTCACGTCGCTGCCGCTGGGGCAACTCGCGGCCGAAACCCGGGCGTGGGATTCTGCCGGGGACGAACACAAAATCGCCGGCGAATTGCTGCGCGAAATCACCAATCGGACGCAGTTCCTCTGCGAAGTCGGGCTGGATTACCTCTCGCTCGGTCGACCCGCGCCGACGCTCTCCGGGGGCGAGGCCCAACGCATCCGCTTGGCCGGCCAAGTCGGCAGCGGTCTGTGCGGCGTGTTGTACGTCCTCGACGAACCGACGATCGGCCTGCATCCGCGCGATAACTTGCGCTTGATCAAGGCGCTCGAACGGCTGCGCGATTTGGGCAACACATTATTGGTGGTCGAGCACGATAAGGATGTCGTACGGAGCGCGGATCAGTTGCTGGACTTCGGACCCGGCGCGGGCGAGTTCGGCGGCCAGATCGTCGCACGCGGTGCGCCGAAGACGGTCGCCAAGGACTCGGCGGGCGTGACCGGTCCGTATTTGAGCGGGAAAAAGCAAATTCCGATGCCGCGGAATCGCCGGTTGAACGGACCGTCGATGCCGAAGCCGGTCGAGAAACATCGCACGGCGATGATGGTCCCCAAAACGCCGAAATTCAGC
Organism: Pirellulales bacterium; assembly: GCA_049840575.1. Taxonomy (GTDB): domain Bacteria; phylum Planctomycetota; class Planctomycetia; order Pirellulales; family JALHPA01; genus JANRLT01. The sequence goes on along the minus strand of JASGKV010000022.1, from coordinate 775,328 downwards.
GGCGAACCCGAGTTCCTCGAAATCGTCGCGCGCGACACAACAACCTGCAGAACGTCACCGTCAAGATTCCGCTCGGCACGTTGACCGCCATCGGCGGGGTCAGCGGCTCGGGCAAAAGCTCGCTGATGGAAGACGTCCTCTACAACAGTTTGGCCAAAACGCTGCATCGCGCGGCGACGATCCCCGGCGCGCACGACGCCATCAAGGGAATCCACCTGATCAACAAGGTGATCCGCGTCGATCAGCAAGCGCTCGGCAATTCGCCCACGTCGAATCCGGCGACCTACACCGGCGTGTTCGACCTCGTGCGGCAGCTCTACTCGCAATTGCCCGACGCCAAGGTTCGCGGCTACACCGCGCGGCGGTTCAGCTTCAACGCGCCGGGCGGCCGTTGCGAAGCGTGCGAAGGAAACGGCCAAAAGAAGATCGAGATGCACTTTCTGCCCGACGTTTGGGTCGAGTGCGAGAACTGCGCCGGGAAGCGCTACAACCCGGAAACGCTGGCCGTGAAGTTCCACGGTTACTCGATCGCCGACGTGCTGGAGATGTCGTGCGGTCGCGCGCTCAAGCTGTTCGAAAACATCCCGCGCATCCACCGCGTACTGCAAACGCTCTGCGACGTGGGGCTCGATTACATGTGTCTCGGCCAGCCGGCCCACACGCTCTCGGGCGGCGAAGCGCAACGCGTCAAGCTGGCCGCCGAACTCGGCCGCCCCGATACCGGCCGCACGCTGTACCTGTTGGACGAACCGACCACCGGGTTGCACTTCGAGGACATCGTCAAGCTGCTGGAAGTCCTGCAACGACTCGTCGATCTGGGGAACAGCGTCGTCGTGATCGAACACAACGTCGACATGATCAAAGCGGCCGATTGGATCATCGAGATGGGCCCCGAAGCCGGCGCCGGCGGCGGACGTGTGGTCTTCGCGGGCACGCCCGAGGCGCTGGTCGAATACGGCCGCACGCTGGGCGGAGACGTCGGCGGTTCGGCGGCCAAACCGTCGTGCGCCAAAGGCAAGAAGGGGGGCAAGACCGCGCCGTTGGAACTGGACCGCGCCACGCAAGCGTTCGGCGTGATGTCGGGCTTGCCGTCGCACACGGCCGACGCGCTCGGGCCGGTGATGGACGAGTCGACCTACGTCGATCGCCAACCGTACGACCCGAACGCGGCCGAAGAAAAACGGGCCGGCGATCTCGACATCGACGACGTCGGTGCCACGGTCAAAATGCCCTGGGAAGCCGATGGCCGAAAGTGGCACACGCAGGATCGCGTCGGACGCAACGGCGAAGTCTGCAAGTGGGACGGCCGCATCCTGGAAGAAACCGTCAAACGTTTGGAAAAATTGGGCGACTTCGCCACGAATTGGAACGAACGGACGGTCGTCGAGATGACCGGGGAGAAGAAATCCGACGGCTGGTTCTTCCACGCCCTGACCGGCGAGCAGTGGGTACTGAAACTCAAGTTCCGCGTCCACAAGCAAACGTTCGATCGCGAGGAACTCGTCGGCCGCTTTCAATTCAAACCGTTCAACGAACTCCCCGACTTGCCGGTGTACGGCAACGAGCCGCGCGTGAAGTGCGTCAACCTGCAAGGCCCCTGGCAAGAGGTGCAATTGCAGTTGCACGATTGGAAGGAGATCGACCGGCCCGAGTATTGGACGTTCCTCGAACAAGCGGCCAAGGGCTTCCAAAAATTCGCCGAGAAGATCGCCACGCGGCCGGACGACGTCATGCCCTGGAAGGTGCTGGGCCAAAAGTGGCACTTCGCCCGTAAGGGCTTTCCGCCCGGCAAGAAGGTCTCGTGGGATACCGAGACGTTGGTGGAACTGTGCGAGCTGTTGCAAACCGCCGCGCCGAAGGCGCAGTTCCTGTGGAACAACCAGGTCGTGGTCAATGTGATGCTGCCCGGGCGACGCGACCCCTGGGCGCAGGTCTACACCAAGAAGCTCGGCGCGATCGAACTGCACCTGCACGGCCCGAAGGGGCAGTTCCCCTACGGTCGGATTCTGGATCTGGCCCAAGAACCGGAACTCGACACGTTGAAAACCGACAACGACGTGATTCGCTTGAAGGTTTTGGAAAACGAGCATCTGTTGAAGGGCGACCTGGCGTCGTTCCTCAGCGAACACGCCACGGCCAGCGGCGCGGTCTAAACGCGACGCTCCGAGTCGCACAACCGAAAACCGAACATTGAAAACCTCGAATGTCCAACGATCTCCTCGCTTCGACCGCGCTCTTCCGCTACTCGCTCGTTTGCGCGCCGCATCCCAAGGCGGGCACGCCGGGCTTGTGCTCGACGAATCCTACGCGCTGCCGAATTTCACCGGACTCGACGGCGGGCCGACGCTGTGCGAATTGCGCGCGGCGTGGAACCCGACCGCGTTGCACTTTCGGTTGACCGTCCGCGGCAAGAAGCAAACGCCCTGGTGTCGCGGCAATATGTTGGACAGCAGCGACGGGCTGCGGCTGTGGATCGACACGCGCGACACGCATAACATCCACCGCGCCAGCCGGTTTTGTCATCAGTTCGTGTTCCTCCCCGCCGGCGGCGGACAACGCCTGGACCAACCGGTGGCCGATCAGGCGTTGATCAATCGCGCGGGAAAACGCGAATCCCGTGCGGCAAAAGACGCTGCTCGTCGCCACCGGTAAAACGGCCGACGGTTACACGTTGGAAGCGATCGTACCGGCGAGCGCGTTGACCGGCTTCGATCCGCAGGAGTTTCCCAAGCTGGGCTTTTTCTGGGGCGTGGAAGACCGCGAACTCGGCCCGCTGCTGCCGGCTCTCTCGTCGCAGTTTCCATATGCCGAAGACCCCAGTTTATGGATGACGTTGGAACTGGCGAAGTGAGAGCCGATTTCTCGCGGCTCTTCTGAAAACTGAATCCTGAAAACTCATGCGCATCATTCTCCTCGGCGTCGGTCCGTTCGCCGTCCCCGCGTTTCGTCGCGTCCTCGACGATCCGGCGCACGCGGTCGTCGGGTTAGTAACCAAGCCGGAAAAACCGGCGCGCGGCAAGGCGCTCGACGAAACGAACCCCGTCCGCGCGCTGTGTGCCGAACGCGGCGTGCCGACGATCACGCCCGAGAACGTCGACGACGACGAACCCCGCGCGCAACTTCGCGCCTGGAACGCCGACGTGCTGCTGGTCTGCGACTACGGCAAGATTTTGGCCCGCGAGACGTTAGAGACCGCGCGCCTGGGCGGCCTCAACCTGCACGGGTCGTTGTTGCCCAAGTATCGCGGCGCGGCGCCGATCCAGTGGGCGATGTACAACGGCGAAACGGAGACCGGCGTGACGGTGATCCACATGACGCCGCGCCTAGATGCCGGCCCGTGCGTGGTGCAGACGCGCACGCCGATCGATCCGGACGAAACGCATCCCGAGTTGGAAGCGCGATTGGCGGTCCTCGGGTCCGACGCCGTGGCCGAGGCGTTGCGGATGTTGGACGCCGGGCCGATCATCGCGATTCCGCAAGACGGCGAGCAAGCGAGTAAAGCGCCGCGCTTGAAAAAGACGGACGGGGCGCTCGATTGGTCGCGCAAGGCGTCCGATCTGCGCAACCAAATCCGTGCGTTCCAGCCCTGGCCGAAGAGTTACACGCATTGGCTCCGCGTCGGCGAGGAACCGGTCCGCATCATCGTGGACCGCGCCGCGAAGCATGACGAAACGACGGCGATCGCCGCGCTGCACCGCGCCGGCTTGGCGGTCGACGTCCCGCCCGGCACCGTGGTCACGGCCTATGACCGCGAACTGCTGATCCGCTGCGGCCGCGGCCTGCTGGGCTTGGAAATCGTTCAACCCGCCGGCAAACGGGCGATGCCTATCGAAGAGTTTTTAAGAGGGAATAAGATCGTGGCGGGGGATCGGTTCGGACCGGCATAGCTGTCCGCTTCAGCGTCCGGTCTTCGTTCCCGATTTCGCACTCGCGGTCGTCGGCTCTTCGGCTTTCTTCTCATCCCCCCACGCCCGCACCAAAATCTCTTCCACGCAGCCCTTCTGGTCTTCGATCAGCGCCACGGTCCAGGTCCAGCGCGTCAGGAAACCCAGTTGATCGGTGCGGGTGCAGTGCAGGTAGTTCACGTTCGCGCGGGTCCGGCTCTTGCGGTCTTTGCCGGCCATCTCGACGTCTTCGGTAAAGCTGCCGTTGATCACGCGTTTGCACTCGAATCCTTCGCGCAGCATGATCTGCTCGGCCTGCTCGAACGGCGTGCCGACCGGGATCAGTTTCTTCACGTCCTGACTCGACGCGATCCCGTGTTCGCGCGGCGTTCGCATGGCGGCGCACCCGCACGAGAGGCCGAGCGCCAACGTTAAACCGAGAACGAAACTCTTCCACGCCATCCGATCGCCTCCGTCGTATGCGCCGCCCGCGTAATCCGCAGAACCGGCGCGGCGGCGAATGATAAGCGGGACGGGCACGACGACGCCAGAGCAGGCGAGGCCGGAATTCGACCTAAATTTGCAAGGAATTGCGGCCATTTCGGCCCGATCGTCCGGAAACTCGTCTTGCGTCCCCCTGCGGACGACGTGGTATGCCGTTGGACTCGAACGACGCGCTGGGCCTGATCGACATGCCGGCATTGCCGCTCGCGGAAGCTCATGATCCGGAGTATGCCGCGCCGATGCGAGCCGCGAATCCGCGCGTTGCACGTGTGGCGCGGACGTTACGCGTGTTGCAGGTCGTCAACGGCGAGCATTACGCCGGCGCGGAACGCGTGCAAGATCTGCTGGCGCTGCGGTTGCCCGAGTTCGGCGTCGAGACGGGCTTCGTCTGCGTGAAGCCGGGTCGCTTTCCGGTCGAACGGACGGCGACCGCCGCGCCGTTGTGGGAGCTGCCGATGCGGGGGCGGATCGATTCTGCGTCCGGTCGCGCGGTTGATCCGATTGATTCGCGAGCACGACTACGACGTGCTGCACTCGCACAATCCTCGCGCCGCGTTGATCGCCGCGCTCGCCGCGCGTTGGACCGGTACGCCGCTGGTGCATCACGTGCACGGTCAAACGCACGTCGAAGTCGGCGGTCGGTGGTGGCACCGGGCCAACGGCTGGCTCGAACGTCGGATCCTGCGGCGCTGCGCCGCCGTGATCGCGGTCTCCGACAGCGTGGGGCGTTATTTAGAAGACGTCGGCGCCGATCCGACGCGGATCGAAATCATCCCGAACGGCGTGCCGGGCCGCGTGCCGGAACCCGCGCCGCGAACTCGCAGCGCCGCCGCGCATCGGGTTCATCGCGTTGTTGCGTCCGCGCAAGGGCTTGGAGTCGTTTCTCGAAGCCGGCGCGGCTGGTCCGCGCGGGTCGCGCGTGTCGCTTGTGTGTGATCGGCCGTTTCGAAACGGACGAGTACGAAACCGAAATCCGTCGCCTAGCCGAAGTCGCTGGGCATCGCCGAACACGTCGAATGGCGGGGTTTTCGCAAACCGATCGCGCCGGAATTCGATTCGCTCGACGTCTTGGCGTTTCCCAGCGTCTTGGCCGAAGGGATGCCGATGGTCCTGCTCGAAGCGTTCGCCGCCGGCGTGCCGATCGTGGGAACCAGCGTGCCGGGAACGACCGACGTGCTGCGCGACGGCGAGAACGGCCTCTTGGTCGAACCGCAATGCCCCGAAGAACTGGCCGCCGCGCTCGCGCGACTGCTGGATGATCGCCCGTTACGCACGGCCGTTCGACGACACGGTCTGCGCGACCATGCGGAACGTTATTCGGACACGGTCATGGCGAAACGGATCGCCGCCGCGTATCGCCGTGTTTTGGACGCTTAGTACGAACGCTTCCCTGGAAAGACCGGCGCAATGCCCACCAACGATCACGACGCGATGACCATCGATCAAGCCGCCGCCGCCCGTCCGCTGCCCGAACACGTGGACTACGGTGCGCCGAATCGCGGTCCGGAATTTTGGACCACGTTGCCGCCGGTCGAACGCGCATGCTCGCGCCGGAGCTGCGCTGTGCCGACGCCGTCTCGGTGCTGGGCGTCGCCGTGACCGATCTCGACTTCGACGACGCGCTCGCGGTGCTCGATCAAGCGTTAACGGCCGTCGACGGCGTTCATCGCCCGGTCTATTTCGCCAACGCGCATACGATGAACTGCGCGTGCGCGGTCCCCGGGTTTCGCCGCGTGTTGAACGACGCGTGGCGCGTCTTCGGCGACGGAACCGGCGTCCGCTGGGCGGCCCGGCGCAAGGAATCCGCTTAAAAGCGAATCTCAACGGGACCGATATCTTGCCCGCGTTCTTGGAACGCCATGCGGAGCGCGGCTTCAAGGTTTACCTGCTCGGGGGGGCCGAAGACGTCAACGCCGACACGGCCGAATCGCTCCGTCGTCGTTATCCGAGTTGGAACGTCGTCGGGCGACATCACGGGTTCGTGCAAACCGAAGAGTCGGCCGAGCCGGTGATCGCGGAAATTCAAAAATTGAAGCCCGACGTGCTGATCGTCGCGATGGGCAATCCGTTGCAAGAGCAGTGGCTGGCCAAGTATCGCGAGCGATTGCCGGTGAAGCTCAGTTTCGGCGTCGGCGGCCTGTTCGATTACATGGCGGGGCGGAATCGTCGGGCGCCGCTGTGGATCCGTAAGCTGGGCCACGAGTGGCTGTCGATCGTCCTGCGTCAGCCGCACAAGTGGAAACGCTATGTGCTGGGGAATCCGCTGTTCCTGGCCCGCGTGGCGGCGCATTTTCTCGCCGATCGTAAACGCACGCGCGAATGGCGGGTCGAATCGCGCGTTTAGCGGATCGTCTTCAGCACGCTGCGGCGCGCCAACTCCGCGGTTTCCGAGATGCTGAGGCCCAGCCAGCCGTTTTCCAATTGCACGCGCGACCAGACCAACCCTTGCAGACGGGAGTCGTCGAGCACGCGTTGCGGGATTAACGCCACGGCGTTGTCGCGCGGGAACATCTTGCCGGCGATCGCCCGCAGCATGACGTCGGTGCGACCTTTGTGCTCGCCGCCGAGCGAGACATTGCCGTCGCGACGCAACACGAGTTGGAGGCCGTCGCTTTCGAGCTTGTAGGCCACTTCCAGTTCCAGGTTTTCCCAAACGCGGTCTTCCTTGGTCAACTCGGCGATCGCCACCGTGAACAGTAGTCGACCGTCTTGGAAATGGAGCGAAAGCGCGTCTTCGTCGGCGAAGCGGATCGTGACGTCGGTCGGCATATCGTCGGGCAGCTTCTTCGCTTCGCCGCCGAACTTCTTGGCCAGATGCGCGTGCAGATCGGCGATCTTCCAAGTTTGGCCGGTCAGATCGAGATTCGACAAGACGTTGTTCAACGCCGATTCGTGCAGTTGCACGCTCGACAGGCTGTCCGACAACGCCAGCGGGTGCGCCGTGTGCGCGCCGAGTTGATCGGCGTCGCTCAGGCGGAAGCGACCCACCACGCGTTCTTCGGTCGTTTGTAACGAAACAACGGTCGGAGCGAGATCCAAACGCCGGAGTCGATCGACCACGTTTTTGTGCAGGTTGTCTTCCATCTTCTTAAACCGCGCGTCGAGTTCGGCATCGACCTTATCGTGCGCCTTGTACGCCACCTTCCGGCTCATTTCGTTCTGCTCGCGCCGTGCGCCTCGTGGTGCTTTTGCAACGCGATGTTGCGCACGAAATTGGCCGCCAGCGGGATGTTGTCGTAATCGGTTCGCAGACCGGCCAAGTTCGAGCGACTCTCCGCTCGGGCGGTGGCGGGCATCGTGCGAATCCCGTCGGCAGTGAAATAAACGCCCTTTTCGGCTTGATAGGACGACTTGCCTTGCGTCACGAACGTCACCGGTCCGGCGGTCGACGACGTATTGCTGTCGACCGTGCCGTCGATCAAGAACGACACGCCCCAGGCGTTGTTGTGCGGGATCAATTTCAGATGCACGTCGTTCATCGTCGTGCTGCGCCCGTGCGCGGGACGCCGGCGATTTGCTCGTTCACCACGTCGTTGGTCGGTTGTTGGGCCGGAATCAAACGATTCAACAGCGTGCCGGTCATCACGATCCGGGCGTTCGCGTTGCGATAATGCAGATCCAACGTCTTGGCCAAGCGGCGATTCTTGTTCGTCGGCCGAGAGGGCCAATTCGCGAATCAAGCGACCCAATGCGTGGCCGTCGGTCGGCAGTCGGGTTTGTTCGAAGTTCTCGATCGTCTGCGCCACGTCGACCAACAAACGCGTTTGAATCGTCCACGATTCCAACGAGCGAAGATACGCGGCCAACTGAGGGCGCGTCAGAAATTCGCGTTGTTCGTCCGTCAACTTCGGGCTGCCGGCGCGGGTCAACACGCGTTGCGCCGTGGTTCGGCGATCGAGCGCGATGCGCGACGTCGGGCGGATGCCGCCGGCGATGCCGGTCGGACGGACCGCCACGCGAGCGTCGTCGGGTTCGTCGGCCAGTGCGAGACCTTCGATCGCGCCGACTTGCAGATAGTCGGCCCAATTCGCGCCGGCCGGATGTGTGGCCAGATAGGCGGTCAACGACTTCGCCGGTTCGACGACTGCGCGGGTCGCGGCCGGTCGCCGGCACGATGCACGTGGCGAACGATCCGTAGGCCGCGGAACGGGCGACCAACTGATCCCACAATTCCAACCGTCGGACGAGGTCGTATTGCGCCCGTTTGAGACGGACGCTTTCATCGGTGCCGTCGGTCAGTTTTTCGGCCGTCACGGTGCCGTAGTAGGCCACGCGGCGAAGTTCGGAAAGCAATTGCTTCGAGGCCGGATCGTTCAAACCGCGACGCGAGAGCGCGTCGAGCAGGGCGATCGTTTGGTTGGCCCAGAGTTGCGTGTAGTGGTTCCCACGCAGGGCTTCGCACGCCGTGATCAGTTCTTCGGCCCGGGGCCAGTTCTCGGTCATATCTTCGACGCGCACTTCCAACTTCGCCGAGTCCGGCGTGACGTTGGGCGACGGGCCGGGCGCGACGGCGACGACGTCTTGCGGCCTACGCTTGCGCGTGACCAGCAGCTTGGCCAGCGTCTCGGCGTCGAGCGTGGCCGTGATCGGCGCGGCGATTTGCCCGAAGCTGTCGCGGGCGCCGCGCCACGACGCGCCGAGCGCGGACGCGCGTTTCGTCCCAATGCCGTTCGGCGATCGCCAAGCGTTCGTCGCGCGGGGCCGACTCTTGGACCGTCGGCGGCGTGGTCGGCGGGACGACGATTGGGCCGGGCGTTTGCGGCGCGGGCATCAACGGCGGGAGGTACTGTTCGGTCACTTTCTCGGCCAGCGGCGCGCTGCGCGGACCGACGGCGGGATCGGTCGGCGTCCCGGCGATCAACGTCGGGACTTGTCGCTCTTCACGTGCTTGCAAGATGGTCGGACGCTCGCAAACTGGCGGCGCGGCGACCGTCGTTTTGATTTCGGGCGCAGGCGTCGGTTTGGTCCGGTCCCAGGAACGCGGCGCGGCCAAGCTAAGCACGAACAGCAGCCCCAGCACGATCAGGTAGGGCCACAACGCGCGGGATTGATTCGACTTCACCATGCGGAATTCCTTTTCCGTCCGGATCCGATGCCGAGCAGCGCAAGTCCACGCCGCGACCTGCCCGGTCGCGCGGAACTTCCCGATAGTTATCGGCCGATCCGGGGGAAGGAATCGACGCCGAAACCGCGTGGGGACCCGCAGTCGCGGGAATCGGCCGGGAATTTGGCGAACCACGGGAAGCTGTGACGCATGCTAGCGACGAACAGCCGGCGAATTCGCAAGGTCCGCGCGACGTCGATCGCCGACCGTAGTAGAAGACCGAAGCGCAAGCGAGTTCCGCGCTCATCGAACGCTCATGTTCGCCGCCGGCGAATCCGCCCGTCGCGGGGATATTCCGGCGAACAAATCCGGCTATGATAGCGGAATAGTCGCATGCGCCGCCGGACCCGGGGATTCGCCCCGGTCGAACTTCCGCGCGGCTCGTTTGTCAGCGTTCGCGGAGCCCCGTCACGATGATCGAACTCGAGGCCAAACCTTGGTCCATCACCGAAGCCAAAGAAACCTACGACATCGCCCGCTGGGGCAACGGCTACTTCGGCATCAATGAGCAGGGCCACGTCACGGTTCACCCCGAGAAGAACCCGAATCGCGCGATCGACCTGAAGGAGTTGGTCGATCGCCTGCAACTGCGCGGCATCGATCTGCCGATTTTGATTCGTTTCGCCGAAATCCTGAAGCATCGCCTGAGCGACATCCACAACGCTTTCCAATCGGCCATCGCCGATCACAAGTACCAAGGGGCGTACTCGTGCATCTTTCCGATCAAGGTCAATCAACAACGCCAAGTCGTCGAAGAGGTTATTCAATTCGGCAAGCCCTACAAGTTCGGCGTCGAAGCCGGCAGTAAGCCCGAATTGCTGGCCGTCGTCGCTCTGGCCGACAACGACACGCCGATCATTTGCAACGGCTTCAAAGACGCCGAGTTCATCGAAACGGCGATGCTCGCGCACAAAATCGGTCGCAAGATCATCCCGGTCGTCGAAAAATACACTGAACTCGCGCTCATTCTGGAATACGCCGAAAAGATCGGCGTGCGTCCGAACATCGGCATGCGCGTGAAGCTGGCCGCGCGGGGTTCCGGCCGCTGGCAATCGAGCGGCGGCTACCGCAGCAAATTCGGTCTGACCGTGACCGAAATCATGAAAGGCTTGGACGAATTGAAGTCGCGCGGGATGGAGGATTGCTTCAAACTGCTGCACTTCCACCAAGGTTCGCAAATCACCAACATCCGCGTCATCAAAGGTGCGCTCAATGAAGCGGCCCGCGTTTACGCCGAATTGAAGAAGCTGGGCGCGGGGCTGGAATACATGGACGTCGGCGGCGGCCTGGGCGTCGATTACGACGGGTCGCAAACCAACTTCGAATCCAGCGTCAACTACACGCTGCAGGAATACGCCAACGACGTCGTCTATCATCTCCAGCGCGTTTGCGACGAAGCCGAAATTCCGCATCCGACGATCCTCAGCGAAAGCGGTCGAGCCGTCGTCGCGTATCACAGCGCGTTGGTCTTCGGCGTGCTGGGCGTCAGCGAGCAAGGCGAAAACGGCACGCCGCCGAAACTGCCCGACGACGTCGAACAGCCGTTGATCGATCTGAACGAAACCTATCAGAACATGACGGTTCGCAATCTGCTGGAAAGCTATCACGACGCCCAGCAGTCGTTGGACATGGCGTTGAACTTGTTCACCGGCGGTTACCTGCCGCTGCAACAACGCTGTTTGGTCGAGCATTACTATTGGGCGATCTGCCACAAGCTGAAACGCTTGGCGAGCCAACTCGACTACATGCCCGAGGAACTCGAAGGCCTCGATTCGTTGCTGTCGGACACCTACTTCTGCAACTTTTCGTTGTTTCAGTCGATTCCCGACAGTTGGGCGATCAAGCAGTTGTTCCCGGTGATGCCGATCCATCGCTTGAACGAACGCCCGACGCGGAACGCGGTCTTGGGCGACATCACCTGCGACAGCGACGGCAAGATCGATCAATTCATCGACCGCCGCGACGTCAAGCGGACGCTGCCGCTGCACAACTACGTCGGCGGGCCGTATTACATCGGCGCGTTCATGATCGGCGCGTATCAGGAAATTCTCGGCGATCTCCATAACTTGTACGGCGACACGAACACGGTCCACGTCAGCTTGGCCGACGACGGGCAAGTGGTGCTCGAACACGTCATTAAGGGCGATACCGTGCGCGAGGTGTTGGACTACGTCGAGTTCGAGCCGGATGAATTGATCCGCAAGCTGCGCGACTCGATCGAACTGGCCGTCCGCGAAGGCCGCATCGGTTACGAACTGGCCGGAAAATTTTTGAAGTATTACGAAGAAGGTCTCCAGGGCTACACGTATTTGGAAGAGCCCGAAACGCGCTAACATTCGATCGGATTGGATCGCCAACCGCGCGGGACGAGCGAGAGATCGCTCGTCCCGCGTTTTTTACAACATGCTCGCTTTCGACCGGTTATGCCGGATTTGACAGACGCGAACGGTGAACTAGGGTTGAAGACCTCCGCGGGGCCGGCGGAGCGTCGTTCTCTCTCGGTGGATCGTTCGTTTTCGTGCGTCGGCGGATGCGTGTCTTGGTTTCATCAACGACTTGGTCGCTCGTCGCGTGCGTCTGCGTGTCGTTGACGCTGTGGCTGTTCGTTTCGCACGCAGCGTTCGCCGCACAACCGCACGGACCGCGCGACGTCGAAGCCGCCGCGCGGGATTTTCGGATCGAGGTCTACGGCCTCTTCCGGAACGACCGTCCCGCGTTCGACGCGCATCGCAAAGCGGGCGAAACGCTGTTGAACGCTTGGATCGCGCACGGTCGAAACGCCGACGACGCGACGACGGTCGCTCAATGGTTCGACGACGCCCGGGCCGCCGCGCTGGCGGGCAAGCCGCTGCCGCCGACTCCGCGGTGGGACGCCGCGCCGGCGATGCCGATGCCGCCCGCGCCGCCGATCATTCCAACATCGCCGTTCGCACCGGGCTACGATCCCGCCGTATCGCCGCCGCGTTTCTCGACCACGTTGCGCGCCGCCCCGCAGTCGCGCGTGCGTCAATCGCGCAGTTTGGGCGTGGAGCCCCGTCACCGCCGCGTTGATCGTTCCGACCGGCGTGTCGGTCGCGTTGGCGGCTCCGACCGAGACCGTTTGCACGGCGACTCGTTCGCGAACTTCCGACTCGCCGTTCACCGTCTTTACCAACGGACCGCCGCGCGAAGTCGCGCAGGCCTTCGCAGCGACCGTCGCGACCGATGTCGCGCCGCGCCCAATGTCGTGACATTGCGCAAGCCGGCCGTCGACCACGCGGAACGCGCACACGTCAACGCCGCCGAACTTCGCCGCGGCTGCGCGGTTTCGATCGGGCGTTCCGTGCATTGCAGGTCGACCTGCTGGGCAAGGAAACGTTGTCGCCCGAGCAAGCCGAAACGCTGACCGAGATTCTCGAGGATCTGACCGCCGGACGATCGTCGCTGCTGCTCTATCGCGGAATCGCGCCGGCCGAATTGCGCGACGAGTTCACGGCGTTGCCCGAGACGACGGCGCTGCGCGAGACATTGGTCGCACGGATTCGTGTGGCGGCGACCGCGAACGACGCCGACCCGCTGCCGAGCTTCGCCGAACGCCGCAGCCGGAGCCGCGCTTACGCCGCGTTGTTGGAACGCTTGGCGAAATAGTCTCCGTTCAACGGAGTAAACGCTGGAAGCTAAGATTTTTCGTAAGTCTTCTGGGCGTTCTCCGCGACCTCCTGTTCCGAGAATTTTGAATAGAAGGACGCAGAGGTCACGGAGAAAGTGTGGGAAAGCACCCAGGATTGATCTTCTCCAGGTGCGATATTTTGCAACTCAGCAGGCTCTTCGCACCCTTCGTTTCCATCTGTTCCATTCCGCATCCTCAACGCATTTGTTCCGATCCGACCCGCGATTTTCAGAACGGTCGGCGAACTTTCGAGCGAAGCGCCTGTCCTTAGTTCTCATCGTCGGGCGCGTCGTGTGACATGCGACGCGCCGTGAAATTCGCCTGGCACGTCGATGGGACGCGCGGCCGGGGGACGACGGAAACGCGAACGGGGCCGACCGGCCGAGGCAGGCGGTCCGCCGAACTCGCGCTGACGCGTCCTCCGGCCGTCGGGGCGGAGCGATTCTCGCCCGGCTCATGGAAATCGCATCCGATGCTCGTCCGCAGCTCATGCCGGCGTCGGTCGACGGGCGATTTCCCCGATTTCGCTGGAAGGTCGCAAACCGCCGGGATATTATTGAAGGGACAGCCGCACATGCGGGACCGATCGACGCATCGGGCCACGCGGGGAGATTCCCCGCTTACGCCCGCCCAACACGTCCTCGGTTCAGGCAGAGAGTGATCCGGAATCCCTACGTCGCAGTTTCCTTGATTCAGGAGCGCAGAGGGTATGGTCGCAGTCTCGCAGCAAGGCGCACAGATTCCGCAGCAACCGCTGCGCCAACACACCGCTCTGAGCAGCAGCGTGTTGGTGTTGAATCGCTTCTATTTGGCCGTCCACATCATCAACGTGCGTCGGGCCGTGGCGTTGCTCTGTCGCGAGATGGCCAAGGTCATTCATCTCGAAGACCAAGGCAGCTACGGCAATTACGACTTCGACAGTTGGTTGGAGATCAGTCAACTGCGGGCCGAATTCAAAGAACCGCACGACGACTGGATCCAAGGCATCAACTACGAATTGCAGGTGCCGCGCGTCATTCGACTGCTGTCGTACGACCGCGTCCCCAAACAATCGGTGCGGTTCAATCGCCGGAACTTGTTCGCCCGCGACGGAAATCTTTGCCAATATTGCGGCAAGACGTTTCCGACCAGCGAGTTGAGCTTGGACCACGTCATGCCGCGCAGCCGCGGCGGCGATACGTCGTGGGAAAACATCGTGTGCGCCTGCGTCGAGTGCAACGTCCGCAAGGGGGGCCGCACGCCGACCGAGGCCGGCATGAAGTTGATCCGCCACCCGGTCAAGCCGAAACGTAGTCCGCTGTTGGCCCTGAAACTGGGCAATCCGAAGTACGAAAGCTGGAAAACGTTCTTGAACAACGCGTACTGGGACGTGGACTTGAAGTAATCGGACTCTCGGTCGTGAACGAGCGATTCGTCCTCTCGATCCTCCGGATCGAGAGGCGTTTTTATGCGCTGAAGGAGGTCGAACGACGTGCCCGCGAAGTCGAAGCGACTCATGCGAGAATCCCGCGCGGTCTTGTCGTATAATCGTTGTTTCGCGGCCCACCGCGCGAAGTCTTCGCACGCCTCCCTCCACGCAGGACGTTTTCCCTTGAGTCACGAGACCCTCGACGCGCTCGACGCCGCCATCGCCGCGGGCGGCCCTACGCATGCCCTCGAATCGTTGGCCAAACGGTTTTCCGTCGACGAGCGCTATCACGAGCTGTTCGACACGCGCTTGATGCAAGCCCGGCTGAAGTTGGGATTGCCGGCGGCGGCCGGGGGCTCGCTCGAGGAACTGCCCGACCCCGAACGGACCAAATTGGAAGAAGCGTATCTCGAAGCGTGCGCGGAAATCGGCGGCCGATTGTTGGACAAGGGCCGCCTGCGCGAGGCGTGGCTCTATCTCCGACCGACCGGCAAGACCGAAGCGGTCGCCGCCGCGCTCCGCAAGCTGGAGGTCGACGAAGACAACGTCGAAGAGTTGCTGGAACTGGCGCTGCACGAACGGATCGCGCCGCGTTACGGCTTCGAGTTGTTGCTGACCCATCACGGGACGTGCAACGCGATCACCGTCTACGACACCGAAATCGTCCGGACGTCGAAAGCCGATCAGCAAGCCTGCGCCAAGTTGCTGGCCGATCGGCTGCACGCCGAGTTGACCGAAAATCTGCGGACCGACATCGGTCGTCGCGAAGGGAAACCGCCGGCCGCCGTGCCGATCGCGCACCTGATCGCCGATCGCGATTGGCTGTTCGCCGAGAACAATTATCACATCGACACGACGCACATGAACTCGGTCGTCCGCATCGGACGGATCGTCGAGGACCCCGCCGTGCTGAAGGTCTTGGTCGATCTCTGCGCGTACGGCAAAAAATTGGCCAAACAATTTCATTTCGAAGGCGACCCGCCGTTCGAACTCGCTTTCGCCGATCATGAACTCTTCTTCGACGTGCAATTAGGCAACCGCGTCGACGAAGGGTTGAAGCTGTTCGGCGAACGGGCGGCCAACGCCGATCCGTTGACCGTCGGCACCGGACCGGCCAAGGTGTACGTCGAATTACTCCGTCGCATCAAACGCCTGCCCGAGGCGATCGACGCTGCGGCCAAACACCTGGGTCCCGGCGTTCGCACGGCGGGCTTCGCGCCGACGTTGTTGGAACTCTCGCGCGAGGCCGGCGACTACGCGGTCGTCAAACGCCTGTATCGCGAACGCGACGACGCGTTGAATTACGCCGCCGCGTTGGTGGCCGAACTCGACGCCGGAAAGAAGGCTTAGTCGTATTTCAGACGGAGATCGTCAACGACGTGGGAGCGTCGTTGCGAACGAGTGGGCGGCTCGCGTGCGCGAGTCGCGCGCGCAACGCCGGCACGTACCGATGGGAGGACGAGCGATGACGGACTGCACTCGACGCGAATTCACTGTGGGCGCCGCGTTGGCGGCCGGCGGCGCACTCGCCGCGCACGGCATGGCCGCCGAACCCGCGCCCGCCGCCGCGCGGAACTCGGACGCCGCGCCGCTGAACGTCGGCGTGATCGGATTAGGTAACCGCGGCGATCAGGTCCACGACGCGTTTCTGCAGCAGCCCGACGTGCGGATCGCGGCGGTCTGCGATATGTACGAACCGTATTTGGACTTCGCCGCCAAGAAGGTGCGCGAAAAACAGAATCACGATCCGTTTCGCACGCGCGACTATCACGAACTGCTGAAACGCGACGATGTCCGCGCCGTGGTGATCTGCACGCCGGACCATTGGCACGGCGTCATGGCCGCCGACGCCTTGTTGGCCGGCAAAGACGTGTACGTGGAAAAGCCGCTGGGGATCAAAATCGCCGAAGGCCGTCGGTTGGTCGAATTGGGCAAGAAAACCGGCCGCGTCGCGCAGGTCGGCATTCAACGCAAATCGTCGGCGATGTGCCGCGAAGTGGTCGAGCGGATCCAAGCCGGCGAAATCGGCCGCGTCAGCGTCGTGCGTTGCTTTCACGTGCAGAACGAAACGCCGCGCGGCATCGGTCGTCCGGCCGACGGCGCGCCGCCGAGGGCTTCGATTGGAACGCCTGGCAAGGCCCCGCGCCCGAGCATGCGTATAACGCGAATCGCGGCTTTTATCGGTTCCGCTGGTTCTACGATTACTCGGGCGGCCAATTGACCAACTTCGGCGTGCATTATCTCACGCTGATCCATTGGGCGCTCGATTGTCATGCACCGCGCGGTCACGGCGATGGGCGGGAAGTACGTCGACTACGACAATCGCGAAGTCCCCGACACGTTGGAAGTGTTGTGGACGTACCCGACCAAAGCGGGCGACGTATTGGTGACGTTTTCGCAATTCAACGCCAACGGGGCGGGGGGCGGCGCACGACCGTGCGAAGTGGAGTTTCGCGGTACTAAAGGGACGCTGTACTTCACGACGTCCGGCTACGAAATCGTCCCCGAAGCGATCACGCCCAACGAGTTTCCGGCCCGCACGCCGCTCGACCGCGAACTGGAACGCGGTTATCGCAAGGGCGCCAAAGCCGAGATCGAACCGGTCAAGATCGCCGGCCGCGTGTTGGACGCCGATCACGCGCGGAATTTCGTCGATGCGATTCGCAAGGGCGTCGAGCCGAGCTGTCCGTTGGAGTTTGGGCATCGCGTCACGTCGGCGGCGCAGTTGGCCAACATCGCGTTGCGGACCAAGTCATATCTGGAATGGGACGCCGTCAAGGAACGCTGCCTGAACAACGACGCGGCGAACGCGTTGCTCGACGGCGAGTATCGCACCCCGCTGAAATGGCCGGGGACATGACACGACGCGGAGACGTGTTCTTCGTAGCCGGTGACGGCTCGTGGATTTTTATGAGGTCGCTCGATGTTGCGCAATTCGTTCTTCGTGGCGTGTCTGTTCGGTCTGATGGGTTCCCTGGCGGCGGCCGAGCCTGCGCCGTTCAAATCGGTCGGTTTCCTGACCGTACCGCCGGAGATCACGCTCGGCGCGGTGTCGGCCGTGGCGGTCGATAAACAGGACAACGTCTATGTCCTGCAACGGGGCGCTACGCCGCTGCTGGCCTGGGATAAAGACGGCAAGTTCACCCACGGTTGGGGCGACAAACTCTTCAAACTGCCGCATGGGCTGCGGATCGACGCGGCCGGCGATCTTTGGACGACGGATAATTCGGGCCACAATCTGCGCATTTTCAGCTCGCGCGGCGAACTGTTGCGGACGATCGACAAGGCGACCAAAGACGACGGTACCACGACGGCGTTCAAAGCACCCGATGATCTGGTCTTCGACTCGGCCGGAAACGTCTACGTCGCCGACAGCGGGAACGGGCGGATTTTGAAGATGACGCCCGACGCCAAGTTTCTCGCCCAGTGGGGGACGAAAGGAAAAGGGGACGGGCAATTCGCCACGGCCCACAGCTTGGCCGTCGACGAGCAAGACCGCATCTACGTCGGCGACCGCGGCAACAAACGCGTGCAGCAATTCGACAAAGACGGCAAGCACTTGGCCAACTGGTCGGGCTTCGGAAACGCTTTCGGGTTGATTTTCTACGGTCGCGACCTGCTGGCCAGCGAGGGAGACGCCCACAAGATCGTGCATCTCTCGCCCGAGGGGAAAGTCGTGGCCGAATGGGGCGACAAAGAGCTGTTGAAGCTGCCGCATCTGATGGCCAAGGACTCGCGCGGGCGGCTCTACATCGCCGAAGTCGACGGCAAACGTGTGCAAATTTTCGCACCCGTTGAAACCGCCCCCAAGCCCGCGGGGTCTCCTTAGTCGGACACGATCTTCGGAGAGATGGGATCGCGGATGACGCGGATATTACGGATGAACATGGATCGGAATGATCAAGTATTTCTTGTCCGTGTCGATCCGTTTGATCCGTCGAATCCGTGTTCCGATCTCTCCGAGCGAATTTTTTCTAACGAAATGACACTCAATCTTTCCCGCGAGCTTTCGATGTTCCGTTCGCTTTCGCTGTGCGCCGCGATCTGCCTGTTCGTCTCGATCGCCGCTGCGCAAGAGGCGCAACTCAAAGTAGTCAACGAGACCGACGTGACTTACGGCAAAGCGGGCGACATCGAGTTGAAGCTGGACGTCGCGCAGGCCCGACGGTAAAGGTCCATATCCGGCGATCGTGTGCATACACGGCGGCGGATGGATGGGGGGCAAGCGGCAGGATTGCGGGCCGTTGGCCACGCTGTTGGCGCAGCACGGTTACGTCGCGGTGACGATCTCGTACCGCTTCGCGCCGCAACACAAGTTTCCGGCGCAAATCGAAGACGCCAAGGCCGCGGTCCGCTGGTTGCGCGCGAACGCCGAGAAGTACGGCGTCGATAAAGATCGCATCGGCGCGATCGGCTTTTCGGCCGGCGGACACCTGGCGTCGCTCCTCGGCGTTACGGACAAAAACGACGGCCTGGAAGGCGCGAGCGGCAGCCCGGACGAATCCAGTCGCGTCCGCGCGGTGGTCAACTTTTTCGGTCCGACCGATCTGACGATCAACGATTGGTCGAAGACCGCCTACCACGGAATTTTGATTCCCGTGCTAGGCGGCACGTTCGAGGAACATCCCGAACTGTATAAACGGATGTCTCCCGCGACCTACGCCACGAAAGACGACGCCCCCACGCTGTTCTTCCACGGCGCCAAGGACGATTTGGTGGGCGTGCGCCACTCGGTCGACATGGCCGCCAAGTTGAAGGGCCTGGGAATCGAAAGCCGCGCGGTCGTGTTGCCCGACGCCGGCCACGGCTGGAACGGCTTGGATCTGATTAACACGATGCAGGAAAGCGTCGAGTTCTTCGACGCCCAACTCAAGCCGGCGAAGAAGTAGGGGGGCTGGGGGCGTGGGGCTGGAGGCTGGGGACCGAAGTGAGGGGAGGCGGCTCCTAAAAGTCCGAGTGTCCCGCTTGGGCGTCGAAACTTCCCCACTGCTCGAGGAGCTTCTTACCTTGGGCGTCGCTTTCGCCCGTTTTTCCGTATTTTCCGCCGAAAACGCCTACCGGCTTTTCTTGTTCCGAACCTCCATCGCCACCTATACTTAAACGGCCCTTTCCGAACGCGGCGTGACGCCCCGGGTTAGGGCGGGATTCTTTCTCGGCGAAGGACGTTTTATGTTGCGGCGCATGCGGACGACGGCGGCGGTCACGGCGATCGCGCTGTG
Organism: Pirellulales bacterium; assembly: GCA_049840575.1. GTDB lineage: Bacteria > Planctomycetota > Planctomycetia > Pirellulales > JALHPA01 > JANRLT01. The sequence continues at coordinate 755,560 of JASGKV010000022.1, read as the reverse complement.
CGGATTCGGAGCGACTACGTTCGCCGACGACGCCGGCAAACCCGACGCGGCCAAGTCCGAGCCGAAATCGACCGCGGTCCGGCCCGACCCGAAACGGGACGAGACGTACGAACTGTACAAGTCGTTCGCCGACACGTTGGATCAGATCGAGCGGAACTACGTCAAGGAAGTCGATCGCCGCGAGCTGATGGAAGCCGCCATCCGCGGGATGATGACCAAGCTCGATCCGTATTCGAACTACATCTCGCCCGAGGAACTCGGTTCGTTCAAGACCAGCGTCGAAGGGCAGTTCGGCGGGCTGGGGATTCAGGTCGCGGCCGACGACGCGGGCTTGCGGATCCTCAGCCCGTTGGTCGGGACGCCCGCTTACCGCGCAGGGATTCAGGCCGGGGATCGCATCACGCACATCGAAGGAAAATCGACCCGCGGTCTGACGATCGACGAAGCGATCCGCAAGTTGAAGGGCGAAGCCGGCACCGCCGTGAATCTGACCGTGTATCACCCGGGCACGAAGGAATCCGAAACGATCGCGCTCAAACGCGAAATCATCCACGTCGACACGGTGCTGGGCGACACGCACAAGCCGGACGACGCCTGGGACTTTATGTACGACCAGGACAAAAAGATCGGCTACATCCGCCTGACCGCGTTCAGCCGCGAAACGACCAAAGAACTGCAAAAGGCGCTCGAAGAGCTGCGCGATCGCAAGGTCAAAGGGCTGGTGTTGGATCTGCGAAACAACCCGGGCGGGCTGCTGTCGGCCGCGGTCGAGATCAGCGACCTGTTCGTGACCGACGGCAAGATCGTCAGCACCAAGGGCCGCAACACTCCGGAACGCGTCTGGGAAGCGAAGAAAGACGGCCCGTTCGAAGACGTGCCGATGGTCGTGTTGGTCAACAAATACAGCGCGAGCGCCAGCGAAATTTTGTCGGCCTGTCTGCAGGATCATAAGCGGGCGATCGTCGTCGGCGAACGGACCTGGGGCAAAGGGAGCGTGCAGAACGTCATCGACTTGGAAGACGGCAAAAGCGGCGCTCAAGCTGACCACCGCCGGATACCTGCGGCCCAACGGTCACAACATCCATCGCTTTCCGGACTCGAAAGAGACCGACGAGTGGGGCGTTTCGCCCAACGACGGCTTCGAGGTGAAGTTGTCCGACGCCGATCTCGCGAAGGTCTTGGAGACGCGCCGCAAACGCGACCACCTGGCCCCGAAGACGAACCCCGCGCCGGAGGCCGAAGAGCAGGCCAAGGACCCGCAGTTGGAGAAGGCGATCGACTACCTGAGCGCGGAGCTGGCCAAAGCGGGGGCCGGGGACTAGGAGCCGAAGGCTGGAGTGGACACGGAGCAAGCGAGACGCGAGGCCGGGCGCGGGACGCGCGGAAGTTCCGCCGAGTGACGAAATTCAGCGCACAAAAAACGCCCCTCGGATCGCAAGCGACCCGAGGGGCTTCTATTTGCACTACACCAAGTGAGGGAGCGGACGCCACGTTGTGCTAACCCCCTCTCCCAACACCGAGCATTCCATGACGTTTGACAATATGTGGGAGAGGGCCGGGGTGAGGGCGACCCTGTTTCTTAATCGGCCGTCGCCCTCATCCTAACCTTCTCCCCGAATGCGCTCAGCGGAAGAGTGTGCGTACTCAAGGGAGAAGGGACCGGTCGCCTGTTCGCGAGGATGCGCCATGCTCAATGCTTGTGCGCCCCATGCTCGTGTCCGTTCTTCCGAAACACCGCATGCTCCGCGTCGGTGCGGGCGATCAAGAACGCCAGCAGGTCCAACACCTCGTCACGGGTTAACTTATCCAGCAGGCCTTTCGGCATCGGGCTGGTCGGGAGCGCGGTGCGGGCGTCGACCGTCGATTTCAAGACCTCGATCGGCTCGGCCTTGGCCAGCGGGTTTTCGATCACTTTGTACGCGTCTTTGGTCTCGGCGACTTGCATGCCGGTCAGCGTGCGGCCGTCGGTCAGCTCGTACGTGAACGAGCGGTACTTGTCGTCGATCCGTTCCGACGGCTCCAACACGTGCCGCAACACGTCGAGCGGTTTGTACATTTTGTTCAACTTGGTCAGGTCGGGACCGAATTCGACGCCGACGTCGTTCACCTTATGACACGCCGCGCAGTTGGCGATCTTGAACGCGGCCAGACCGCCCGCGTGGCTGCGTCCGCCGGTGTCCGGCAACGCAGTGACCGCGGCGGCCAGATCAGCCAGTTTCCATTCGGTCCGCGGGCGACGATCCTTCAACAGCGCGTCCAGCGGTTCGATCTTGTTGGCCGTCAGGTACGCCTCGGGCGCGGCCTCGTATTCGTTCATGTCCGGCACGACGTACAACGCGCCGTACATCCGCCGCCAGTGACCGGGATACGTGCAAACATACGCGTAAACGCCCGGCGTGGTCGGAGCCGTGAAACCGACGCGCGTCGACCCGCGCGGTGGCAGCAGGCCGCTTTTGGCCAAGACCTGCGGCGAGTTCGGAACGAAATTCGCCGCGGCGAATTTGGGATCCTGCGCCTGCGCTTCGGCCGCCGTCCCGACGTCTTCCAACGCGCCGGGCGCGACGATCACGAAGTTGTGCGGCATCAGGTCCGAATTCTCCAGCACGAACTCGACCGGCTTGCCGGCTTGCACGACGATCGTCTCCTTGTCGAACGACATCTTCTCGAAGACCGTGTTCAACTTCACCACTCGCACGCCCAATTCGTCGAGCACGGCGCGAACCTTCCGCGACTTCGTCGGCCGGCAGCAACGCGGCCAACTCGCCGGCGAATTCCTGCGCGTTCAACCCGTCGTCGGCCGCTCGTTCCGACGGCGACATCCTGCGCAGGTCGGTCAGCAGTTCGGAGGTCAGCGGTCCGGCCCGTTCGCGGGACCACGTGTTGCGCGGCAAGCGTTGCAGCGCGGATCGCCGCCGCGCGATCGGCCGGTTGCTTGGTCCACTCGGCCAACGTCGCGAAGACTTCGCTCTCCTTGCCGCGCACCGCGGTCAACGCTTGAAACGCGGCGTGACGGAGCGCGCGGATCGACGTCTCGCCCGAGGGCTTGAATTCCGCGCCAACGCGCGGCGCCGGATTGTTCGCCGCTTTCCAGACTTCGTTTCGATTCGCGTCGAGGATCGACACGGTGAAGCCCTGTAGCCGCTTATAAAACTCGCCGTCGGTGCGGCCGTGGATCGCGATCCGATCGATCGGCCGTTCGCTTCCCAAGTCGACTTCCCAAAACGCGCCGGGCGTTTGTTCCTGGGTGTGGGTCGACGTGCCGGCCCCGTACGCGCCGTCGGTCTTACCGTCGATCGCGCACGACGCGTCGCCGCCGAAATCCGTGTTCGTTTGCTTCGCTTTGCCGGCGCGGGCGATGTTGCGGTCGCCGTCGAAGACTTCGACTTCGGCCAGGGTCAACGTGCCGCGGCCCGGGAGTTCGATGCGGACATAGCGGCCCGCGCTCGCGGCTTGGCCGGGCAGGGTGGTCGCGACCAACAAATCGTTGATCATCGGATACAACGCGGTACGGAGCGCAGGGTCGGAGATCAGCGGCGTCGCGCGCAGCAAATCCAGAATCAAACGTCGCTCGGGCGAGGCTTCGACCAAGGCGACGACTTTGTCGATCGACTTGTCGATGCTCAACAGCGAAACGAGCGCGATCTGCCGGAACAGCGGTTGCTTGGCCGACTTGGCCAGCGTTTCCAACTCCGCTCGGGCGGCCGTCAGTTCGGCGGCGTTGCGCACCGTGAGCAAGCGGACCAAGTCGAAGATCACCGATTGCTCGGCCGCTCCTTCGCGCATCGAGCGCACGAATCGCGTTCATCACCACGGCCGTTTCGCTTTGCGACTCGACGGACGCCAACGCGGCGACGGCGGCGCAACGCGCCTCGTCCGTCACGCCGGGGCGATTCAGCAATTCGAGCGCGACCGGCGACTCGCCGGACCGTTTCAACAACTCTTCGACGCTCAACGTCTTCAACGCGAAACGGACGCCGGCGGGCGTACGGAACGCGAACGTCTGGCCATCCTTCGTCGCCTGATCGTACCGCGGCCGCAGCGTTTTGGTCGCTTCGCGCAAGACCGCGTCGATGTACGGATCGTGCGGCAAATCGTCGGCGACCAACAGGACTTCGTACGCCGCCGGTGTCTCCAAAAACGCGGCCGCTCGGATCGCTTCCAGGCGGACGCGCGGATGCTCGTCGCCGGCCGCCGTCAACAACAAATCGAGCACGTTCGGCACCCGATCGCGCCACGCCCAGAGGACTTTGACCGCCGCCGCCCGCGCACGGAAGTCGGTGTTCTTGAGTAGACTTTTAAGCAGAATTTGATTGACGATATTATGAGACTGATGAACCCACAGGCCTTCGAGCATGTGATTGCTATCGAGTGCTTCCGATTTTTCGAGTGCTTTCGTCGTCAAATCGACCAGCCACGTCTTGGTCGCGCCGATCACTTCGCCACCCGGTCGACCGGAAAGTTCGATGCGAACCCGCGCGCGAGTCCGAGCATCGCCCGTTTCCAGCAGCTTGAGCAACGCCGGAATCGGCTCGCCGGCGATCTTCGCGGGCGTCTTCAGCGCGTTCGTCTTGTGCGTCACGCGATACACGCGGCCCTTCTCGCGGTTGCGATTCGGATCGCGCAGGTTGTGCTGCAAGTGGCCGATGATCGGGTTGTGCCAATCGATGAAGTAGATCGACCCGTCCGGCGCGGTCTCGACGTCGGTCGGGCGGAAATTCGGGTCGCTGCTGTAGAGGATCGGTTCGAGTTCGGTTCCTTTGAAACTCGACTCGGCGTCTTCGATCTTGTAGTTCAGAATGCCCTGGAAACCGATCACGTTCGGGACCAGCAACGTCCCTTGCAACGCCTTGCCGAAGTGGTCGCCGCTCAGATATTCCAAGCCCGAGCAAGGCCGCGTCCGTTGTTGGTACACGCTGGGGACGCCGCCGTTCTTGCGCGGGAATTCGACCGCGTTCGAGAACAGCGTGCCGTGATAGGGCACCGCGCCGGTCCCGTCGACGACGATGTCTTGCCCCCAAGAGTCGAACGCGTGACCGTGCGGGTTGGCGAACCCGTAGCTGACGTGCACGTCGAACTTCTTGGTGCGCGGCTCGTAACGAAAGACCGCGCCGTTCGCCACGCGTCGCGGCGGACCCCAGGGCGTTTCGACCTGCGAGTGATGGAACGTCCCTTCCTGAAAGTACAGCGCGCCGCCCGGGTCCAGCGTGAAGCTGTTCGCCGTGTGATGCGTATCGGCGGTGTCGATGCCGTGGAGGATGCGTTCCTTCACGTCGTACTTATCGTCGCCGTCGGTGTCTTTGATGAACAGCACGTCGGGGCCTTGTGCGACGAGGACCCCGCCGTTCCAAAACTCGAAGCCGGTCGGGTTGTGCAGATCGCCGGCGAACGTCTTGCAGACGTCGGCGCGACCGTCGTTATCGGTATCCTCGAAGATCAGCAGCTTGTCGTTCATCGGTTCGGTCGGCTTCCAGTGCGGGTACGTCGGCCACGCGGCGACCCACAATCGGCCCTTCGTGTCGAACGCCATCTGCACGGGGCTGGCCAGTTCCGGAAATTTCTCTTCGCTCGCGAATAGGTTGACCCGCATGTCTTTGTGGATGGTCATTTTTTCGATCGCTTCGTCGCCGCCCAGGAACGCGTGCTTGCCGCCAGGCAATTTGCCGGGCTTGTTCGAGACCACCGGTAGGAACGCCGGCAAGTTGTCGTCGACCGGTTTCGCGGTTTTGTCGCCGCGCGCGGCGGCCCAGATCGCCTTTTCGCGGTTCGTCACCAGTTGGTCCAGCGTTTCCAGTTCGCGCTGACCGACTTCGTAGTTCGACTGCCCGGCGGTGAACTTGATGAACGCCCGATCGCCGTGCACGGAGTAGCCGTCGGTGGCGCGGTAGCGTTGGAACCAGTGGAAGTTTTTGTCGCGGACCAAGGCTTGAACGCGATCGTGATCGACGTCCGTGCGCGGCGCGGGGGGCGTGTCGTGCGCCAGCGACGCGGCGATGCGGTACGCCGTGCGCACGGCGCCTGCGTCGTTCAGATGGACGCCGTCGATCGTGAACGGTCCCTGCCGCGTCTCGGATTCCGCAGGCGAGAAGAGATCGACGAATCGCACGCCTTCCCGTTCGGCCGTCTCCCGCATCGCGTTCGTATACAGCTCCAACCTGACGTTATTCTCCTTGCCGTTCGGCAAGTGCGGGTCGTTGAGATCTTCGTGCGCGATCGGCGAACACAATAACAGCTTCGGCGGCGTTTTGCCGTTGTACTTGGTCGTAGTGACGTGCCGGATGAAGTCGGTCAGCGTTTCTTTGAACTTCGGCAAGCCCGCCTCGCCGGCGAACGATTCGTTGTAGCCGAACAACGCGATGATCACGTCCGGCCGCGTCCCGACGGTCTCGAAGCGGTTGGGCTTCACCGTGGCGCCGGCCTTCAATTTCTCGGGCTGCGGGATCGGCGCGTCGGCCTTCAGCCATTGGTCGGCCGTGCCGAAATCCATGCTGCGTAATCGCTTCGACGCGTCGGGCTTGCTCGTGTAGCCGGCGATTTCGTCCCCGCTGTACCCCAGGTTGCGGATCACGAGATCGTGTTCGGGATGCGCGGCGTAAAGCAGGGCCTCGAGCGTGCCGTCGTGCGTCATCCGCTCGGCCAGCGCGTTGCCCAGGATCACGATGTGATCCCCCTTGTTCAACCGAATCGGCTCGGCCGCCGCCGTAATGCGGATGGAACAGAAGATCGCGAAGACCGCGAAGAGAGTGCGCATGGTCATGGTCAAGCGGATGTTGGTACTGAGTGCGATGACGCATCGCACCGGCTCGACGAGCCGCAGGATGTTAGCCCCGATCGAAAGATCGGGGTTCGGGAGTCGGACCTGGTCCGTAGGCTCGAAGAGCCGCCGGATCGATCGGCTCTTCGAGCCTCACGGGATAAGCGCTCATGTTACCCCGACCTTGCGGTCGGGGCTAACATCGCGCGGCTCTGCGAGCCGAAGATCGGAATGATAATACTGTGCCGATTCGATCGGCTTACGGCGTCGGCTTCAGGTTCTTGATGCGGATCGCGCGGAACGCCACCGGGTCGCCGTGGCCCAGGAAGCCGATGTGGCCCGACGAGTTGTTCATCCCCGGATGCTCTTTGTGGTCCAGCGTCTTCCCCTCGGGCGCGGCTTGGTCCAGATCCACGTCTTGGATCACCGTGCCGTTCAGCGTGATCGTGATGTGGCGGCCCTTGGCGATCACTTCCTGCGTGTTCCATTCGCCGGCCGGTTTCAAGAAGCCGCGCTTCGCCGGAGCGATGCCGTAGACCGAGCCGTGCGATTGGTACGGCGCGATCCCTTTGTACTTGGGGTGCACGTCGTCCAAGATTTGCAGTTCCATCCCCACGTACGCGGCGTCCCCTTTGGTCGGCGTGCGGATGCCCAGACCGTTGTTGGTCCCCGGTTCCAGTTTGAAATCGAACCGCAGGGCGAAGTCCTCGTACTCCTTCTCGCTGTAGAGGTTGCCTCCCTTTTTCAGCTTCGGATCGAACTCGATGATGCCGTCGTGGACCGCGTAGCCCGTCTCCTTGGGCGTCCATTGGCTCAGGTCCTTGCCGTTAAACAACGACGTGAAGCCCAGCTCGGTGACCTTGATGTTCTTGAACAAAAACTGGCCGCCCAGGGGGACTTCGGATTGCAGACCGATGTAGCCGCGCGGCACGTCCAGACCTTCGGCCTTCCAGGCGGGCTTGCCGTTGATTTCCATCTCGGCCGAGTTGCCGACGACGGTCACCTTGAAGTGGTTCCAGTCCCCCTTCTTGATCAGGCCGGTCGACTTACCGCCGGTTTTGACGCCCAGCAGGTTCCCTTCGTCGCCGTTTTTCAGATTGATTTGGTACTTGGCCGGCCAGACGCGTTTCGAGTCCGGGGCCGGCGCGTCGCAACGGATGTAGATGCCGCTGTCGTACTTCTCTTGATCCGACGCCTTCCAATCGAGTTCCAACACGAAATCGTCGTACGGCAACGCGCTGCGGACGAAGCCGTCGTTCTCCTTGGTGCGCAACGCGCCGTCGACCACATCGACGGTCGTCCCGGTCACGACCCAGCCGGTGGTGTCCTTGCCGTTGAACAGTTCGGTCGTGTAGCCGGCCTCGTCCGCCCCGGCGGGCAAGGCGAGCGACGAAGCCAAACAAAGAGCGAGCGCGGCGAGACGAAGCATGAGATCGCGGGTGGGAGAAAGTGAGCGCGGGCGGGAATTTCCAAGTCGTTATAATAAACTGTTGGAAGGGCGAAGAAAACCATTTTCTCCGCAAAAATGCGCGCTGATGCGCGAGGACGCGGGTTTGGTTCTCGCCAACATCTGGTGATCGTTCGCTAGTTCTGCCAACTCAGTCCAAGGCCGTGAATTTGGAAGTCTTCGAGGAATATCCATGGCCGTCGTAGCGGGCTTCGTTGCAGTTCGATCGCGTTTTGAATGGTTTGCAAACGAGCAATTTGCGCGTCGTAATGCTCATGATTGCTGGAGCTGCGCGTGCGCCTTGGCCTTCGTTAGCTCGCCTATGATCCAGCGGATGTACTCGATTTGCATGTCCGCGAACGCGCGTCGTTCGTCTTTGGCGTGCTGGAGCCATGACCTTCCCTGATCGTCGTTCCCCCGAGCGCGGAGAAATTCTCGCGCATGCCACGCGCGATAGTCCTCTTCGCTGCCGATGACCAACCACGCCGGCGCCATCAAGCTCTCCTGCAGCAGCAGATCGCACAGGCGACCGACGGAATAGTTCGAACTGGAATATTCGCCTGAGATGGTGACCGCGAACTCCGGATCGTCGAGGTGCCCGACCAGATGCGGCCAACTTTCGCCGATCTGGTTTTTGAGCGTCAGGATCGCCGCGCCGATCGGCTGCATGTCCTCCGGCTTCGGTCTCGATCCTGTCGCGCTGATGGCCCTTATTCGTCGTCAACATCGGCGCTGGAGAAGGATTTTTCAGCCGTGCGATCGCGGCCTCGTAATCCTGCGGCCCGGCGAGCGAGAAGAGCAACTCGGGCTCCTTCGCTTTGGGCGTTGCGACCTGTTGAGTAGGGGGCGAAGCATCGCCGCAACCGCCGTCCGCGATCAGCAACAGGATGCAGGCGAGTCGATAGGCTGACGGACTCATCGACGCCTCCGCTGAACGTCCGACTTTCGGTGGTGCCAAGACGATATTGGAACATGGTCCGGCTGACACGGGCAAGCTCGGCTTACCATGTAGCGGCTGGTGGTCCGAGGCCGTGGATTACGAGTTGCACCGGATAAGCTCGAGTCCTCGAAAGACTCGATGCAAGTTGATTTTGCGTCCCGGCAAGTGGGGCCTCTGGTCGCTGCGCCGACACTGCTTGCCGAGCAAGCCGTGGTACCCGCTGTCGCGGTGGTATTCCGCTCCGCAAATTAGAAATTCGGTGGAAGCACGAGCTGCGCCGCGAATGCCGCTTGCAACCGACTCCAATGTTCGAGATCGGTCCACGGACGCAGCTCCAAACGTTCGTTGAGGAATCTCAAGATGTTGGTTTTCAAGGGCCACATTCCCGAACGGATTTCTTCGAGGTCGGAGGCATCTGCGCCGGGATTTCCATCGAGAAAGAATTTTAAATCCTGCTCGTCGTAACCGATCTGCTCGATGGAAAACCAGCCGAACGTCGAGCCGAGATTCAGAAAGTCGCGAAGCGAATCACCGACGATGAAATTCATGCCGCCGTAAGACGGCATCGTCATCACGACGGGCGATTCGTCGCGGATCGCTCCGTCGAGTCGCAGTAGCGAGTAGTGCGTCCCGTCGCCGCCGGTACGGGCGAAGACGACGCAGTTCAAGGGAGTACACCAGTCGTAACGTCCGCCGTCGAATTCCTTAGAAAGATAGAGCCCGACCTCGCCGAGCGTGGTCGGTGAACTCTCGCCCGGAAAATGCAGATCGAGCTCTTCGTCGATCGCAGTCAATTCGTCCAACAACGGATGATCCACCACGATTTTTTCCGACCCTTCGCTTTCGGGGCTAGCATCTTCGGGCAAGACCTTCGCGAGGGCCGTGCGGATTTCGCGTTCGGTTTCCGCGCGGGGAATCGACAAGCGTTGCAATCGACGTAGGCGATCGAGCAGTTCGATGAAGCGTTGCAGATGGATCTCCGCCGGAATAATCCGTCGACGCACGCGCAGCTCAATTGCATGGAAGACGACCGACAAATCTTCCATCAAAAAAAATTCTTGCGGACGTTTGGCGCGAATCGCGCGTGCGGCGGCTTCGAGACCCAGGAGCTTGAAGATGCCGGTTTTCATGTTCAGATCGATAGCGAGCCCGGCATCGCGCAACATCGAGTCGCGCAAAAACTCGGACTCGCACTCTCGCTCGAAACGTAACTCTTTCGGCAACGTGTTCTTGAAGCGGCGCAACCGGTCCTTCAGGCGATACCAGAACGAATTTTGGAATTGCGCGGACACGTTAGATTCGTCTGTGATTTGAAGCGTGGCGGATTTCCTGGTTATTCCGCGAACAGCAATGCTGATTGGATACGGTCCGACCGACACAGGCAAGCATGGCTTTTCGAGTCGCCGCAGAAGATTCGAGGCCGCGATGCACGCGACGACCCGCACGCTGGGGCGTGTTGCCGAACGGCTCAAGACCGCGACTGCGGCTGGGAATTCGACCCGGCAAGTGCGGCCTCGGGTCGCTGCGCGACACGGTTTGGCGAGCGAGCCGTGGTACCCATTGTGAGAACACGCCACTCACCCCAAACGACGCGTGTGATTCGGGAAACTATCTTCCGGAACGCCGAATAATCGGGCGGTCGGGCCGCGAATAGACTGTTGGAGCGGAGTTGTTCGCCTGTGGGAACGTCCGGATACATGCTAGAGATTCCAGATGTTCGCGTGGTCAAAAAATCACTTATGTTTACGGCGCGACGCTCGTAACGCTCGTTTCGCTCGCGCAGTGAAACTGGGACGTTTGGCGACGCGGGCGACCCGCAGGCTGACGCCGGCGGATCGATTGAAAACGAAAAAACACCGCGTCGAGTACGCAATCGGAACGCTCGTTTCGCTCGTAACGCTCGCGCAGCGAAGTTGGAGAGACCAGTGAAGATAGAGAAACCCACAGCGTGGCCCTTCGGCACTCCGAATTCCGCGTTCCACACTCCGCACTCAAAAAAACCGGAGGACTGACGTCCTCCGCTCGCGGGGATTTCGCTCGCTCGCGAACGCCGCGTGCCGGCATTTCCTGAAACCCGAAACCCGAACCCTGAAACCCGATTTGTGAACTCGCTCTATCCCCAACCCGCCGCTTTCGGCATACTTCTCGCCCGACTTGTGCGCGGACCGCGCAGGCCTACCGCCAGGGACGGCGAAGCGAGCACGCGCGTTATGAAGATCTTTTTTTCCGTCGGCGAACCGAGCGGCGACCTCCACGGCGCCAACCTGATTCGCGAATTCCAAAAACTCCGGCCCCACGTCGAATGCACCGGCTTCGGCGGACCCGTCATGGAACGGGCGGGCTGCAAGCTGACTTACGACCTCACCACGTTGGCCGTGATGTGGATCGCGCGGGTGCTGGCCAACCTGCTGACGTTTTTCAAAATCCTGCGGATGGCCGATCGGGCGTTTCAAATCGATCGGCCCGACGCGGTCGTGTTGATCGACTACCCGGGGTTCAACTGGTGGGTCGCGCGGCGCGAAGCGTCACGGCATTCCGGTCTACTACTATTCGCCGCCGCAGATTTGGGCCTGGGCGTCGTGGCGGGTGAAGAAGATGCGCCGCTTCGTCGATCGCGTCCTCAGCGGGCTGCCGTTCGAAGCCGAATGGCTGCGACGCCAGGGCGTCAACGCGACGTTCGTCGGACATCCGTACTTCGACGAGGTCCGTCGCCAGAAACTGGACGGCGCGTTCCTCGAACGGATGGCCGCGCAAGGGCCGTTGCTCACGCTGCTGCCGGGCTCGCGGACGCAAGAGGTCGAACACAACCTGCCTCAGATGCTGCGAGCGATCGCGCTAGTGAAGAATCGCGCGCCGCAAACGAACTTCGCGGTGGCCGCGTTCCGTCCGAAGCATGCGCAACTGCGCGCGAGTTAATCGAAGCGTCCGGTCTCGACGTGCAGGTTCACTTAGGCAAAACGCCCGAGCTGATTTACGCGGCCGAGTGTTGCGTGGCGACGTCGGGTTCGGTGTCGCTCGAGTTACTGTATCAAAAGAAGCCGACGGTGATCGTCTACAAAATCGGCCGCACGGCGTTTTGGATTCAGAGCGTATTTTGCAAAGTGCGGTACATCACGTTGGTGAACTTACTGACGGCGAAGGAGATTTTCCTGCGGCCCGGCGAGTTTTCGGGAACGTGGGGCAGTCGGATACCCGCGCCGAAGCCGGGCGAGCCGGCCCGCGACAAGCCGCCGGAGAAGGCGCTGTTTCCTGAGTATTTGAGTCATGAAGACCGCGCGCCGCAGATCGCGGGGCACTTGATCCGTTGGTTGTTGGTCGACGAGTACCGCGAATCGGCCAACGCCGAGTTGGCGAAGCTCAAAGCCCGCATCGCGCACGGCGGCGCATTGCGCAACGCCGCACAGATCATCTTCGACGAGATCGCGGAACGTTCGACGCGACCGCTGAAGACGCACTTCGTCCCGACCCGCGGCGCGGAATCGCGCTCGAAGGCGGCATAGTCGCGTGTAACCGTATCGCCGCGACCCATAGCGAGCGCATGACGGGTGGAGCCGTAGTTCCACTGGGATTCTTGAGTAAGCGATGTTTGTTAAGGAGGGATGCGTTGATCGAGAGAACGTTGCATAGAAACGCGATCGAGATGCTAGCGAAGAATCATCGACTTGCCTCGTAAAAACGCTAGCAAGCCGGAGACTTCAGATGGAAACTCTGAGGATGTTTCGGCATTGTTCGCCGGCACGATAAGTTATGCCGGTCGCATGCGGAAATCGCATGAGGCGGGTTGTGATCGCCGATGACGAGGGTAGTCGGTGCGCTGCGCGCCGTCACGGTTCGAGGAAGTGAGCCTCGACCCGCACCTCGTTTTTTCGGCCGCATGCCCCCACGTCAACCCGATCGCCGTCGCTGGGGACTCGTCGCGGCTTGGCTGGCGATCGGCGCGCAGCTTTGCGGGTGCGCGGCGCGGAAGGCGGAGCCGCGATTTTCGGCGGACGAAAACTTTCCGCACTACCAGCGCGTGGCGACGGAGATGGAGTTCGCCGACGCCAAGGCGGCCGTACCGCCGCAGCAGATCGAAGCGCCGCTGTCGATCGCCGCGCGACCGACCGAGTTTTGGGACGTCACGCTGGAACAAGCTGTGCAGTTGTGTTTGCAGAACTCGCAAGTCATGCGCGACTTGGGGGGCTTCGTGCTGCGGTCGCCGCAGACCGTGCGCACGATTCAGAATCCGGCGATCGTCGAAGCCGATCCGCGGTTCGGCGTCGAAGCCGCGCTCAGCGAGTTCGACGCGACGTTCGCCGCGCGGACGAGTTGGGAGAAGAACGACCGCGCGATCAACAACCTGTTGCTCGGCGGCGGTACGAATCTGTTCAAGCAGGATCTCGGCGTGATGCAGTATCAACTGCAGAAGCGGGCCGCGACCGGCGGGACGATGACCTTCCGCCACAACACGGATTACGATTCGAACAACGCGCCCGCGAACCTGTTCGGCAGCGCGTGGAACACGAATTTCGAGATGGAAGCCAGACAGCCGTTGCTGCAAGGCGCCGGCGTCGAATACAACCGCATCGCCGGACCCAGCGGCATCGCCGGACAATACAACGGCGTGCTGATCGCCCGGGCGAACACCGACATCGCGTTGGCCGATTTCGAGATCGGCGTGCGGGATTTGGTCAGCAACGTCGAGAACGCGTATTGGGACTTGTACTACGCCTACCGCGATCTCGACGCGAAGATCGCGGCCCGGGATACGGCGTTGGAAAGCTGGCGGCGCGTGCAGGCGTTGATGCAAGCCGGCCGCAAAGGAGGCGAAGCCGAGAAGGAAGCGCAAGCGCGCGAACAATACTTTCGGTTTCAAGAAGACGTGCAGAACGCGTTGGCCGGTCGGTTGATCGACGGTACGCAAACCAACAACGGATCGAGCGGCGGCACGTTCCGCGCGACCGGCGGCGTGCAGGTCTCGGAACGTCGGCTGCGATTGATCATGGGCTTGCCGATCACCGACGGCCGCATGTTGCGACCCGCCGACGAACCGCATCTGGCCGCGATGCGTTTCGAGTGGACGACGATGCTGTCCGAATCGTTGGTCCGCCGCGTGGAACTGCGTCGCCAGCAGTGGCAAATCAAACGCCGCGAGATGGAGTTGGTCGCGTCGAAGAACTTTTTGTTGCCGCAGCTCGACACCGTCGGGCGGTATCGCTTTCGCGGATTCGGCAAGGACTTACTCGATCCGAACGGCGACGGCACGCGATTCGATAACGCGTACGAGAATCTCGTAGACGGTGATTTTCAGGAATGGCAGATGGGGCTCGAGTTGAATATGCCGTTGGGGTATCGTCGCGGTCACGCGGCGGTGCGCGCGGCGGAACTGCAATTGGCGCGCGAGCGGGCGATTTTGTACGAGCAAGAACGCGACGTGCAATTGGGCCTAAGCAACGCGGTGGCCGAGTTGGACCGCGCGTACGCCGTGGCGCAAACGAACTACAACCGACGCGCGGCGGCCAAAGAGCAGTTGGCCGCGATCAGCGCCGCGTTCGACGCCGACAAGGCGACGCTGGACCTGACGCTGGAAGCGCAACGCCGCGCGTTGGAATCGGAGAGCCGCTTCCACGCGGCGCTGGTCGATTACGCGGTCGCGCTTAAGAACGTGCAGTTCGAGAAGGGGACGTTGCTGGATTACAACGAGATCACGCTGAGCGAAGGCCCGTGGCCCGGCAAAGCGTATCACGACGCCGCGCGGCGCGACGGACGCGGACGGCCGCCCGCTCCGTTGAACTACGTGATGCGCCGCGGCCCGGTGATTTCGGCCGGCCCGGTACCGCAGCAGACGATGCCCGCGCCGATCGTGGCGCGCGACGCGATCGGCCCCGGCTTGCCGCCGGCGCCGGAAACGATCCCGCCCGGCACGCCGCAGACGAACGCCGCGCCGCTGCGACGGATGCCGAGCGACGCGGACCGCGCGACGCCGGCGACGTTCATGCCGGCCGTTCCGTTACGCGAAGAGATGCGACCGTATTTGTCGCCTCAGGGTGGTCAGGGACAGTGATGCTTTTTAAGCCATCGCGTTTGTCGATCCTCACCGAAAATTTCGGGGGGCTTGAGTCGGCGCTGAATCAGGACTGATGTGAATCGCGCTCGAAGTGTGCACGACGGTGCAAGGCAGCATTCGTCGCGCAGAAAAAACCGCGGCGAGCGAATTCGGAAATTCACTCGCCGCGGCGGTAGACCAAACCTCTCTCAGATTGCGACGGTGGCTGTCGCTGCGAGACTCACGCGAACCTGGCCGAGCTGAGCTCTGGCATTTTGGTGGTTCGGGCGAACGCAAAAAAATGTAGACCTCCGACGGAATATTTGAGAGAGGCTGGATGTCAAAGAGCAAACTGAAAACTCGTGGGAAACACAGTCGTTTCCACCGAGCGTTTCCTACGCGACTCCAACCTTATCGGTTCGACCGCGACGGGAACTGTGGGCGAATTTGTAACACTCGCCCGCAGGCGGGTCAACGGCGAAACTCGCGATCGACCGCAACGTCATCAAGGCAATTCTAGTTCCGAAATCGGTGAAATACCAAAAACGGAATTCGTTTGCGCGGAATATGCGTTGTTATTCGCTAAACAAACCGGTGGCGTACCAAATGCCGTTCGAACCTTGGCGGATGTCGTAGGCATAGGCGTTGTGCGGTGCGCTGACCGCGCCCCAGTGGCCAGAGGATTGACGCCAACTGGCGACGCAATCGACGCAGGAATCCATCAGACCCTGATTCGGCCAGCTTTCGGCGACGACTTCGCGCAGCGCGCTCCCGCGTCCGGTAAATTGCGCTAAACGACCTGCGATGCGTTGAAACCGCGAACCCCACTGGTGGTGGCCCTGGTTGCGAATGGCGGCTTGGTATTGCGAATGGCTGTTCGCTTCGTCGCGCAAGACGGCGTTGTGGTCGCCATACGTGCTGCGCGGCGCTTCGGGATGGATGCGAACCGCGTAGATCATCGAGCGTTGCGTCAGCGTGCCGGCAGGCAAGCTGAGCGCGGTCCCGACATACGCCGGGCTAAAGCGATAATACTTGCCCGACGCGAACGGCAGTTGATTGACCACGCGCCGGAAATGTTCCGTATTCGGGTTGGCCAGATCGAGAATCGCGATCCCCGGCCCGCCCTGCATTTCGGAGAACGACGAGTGACCCAGCAACCGGGTCGAGCGGCCGTTGACGGCGATTTCGACATTGGCCGGCAAGCGGCAGAAGACGTGGTGTTCGACGTCTTTCGACGAATTCGGCTTGGCGGTCTCGGCGACGACTTGCTTGACCAGCCCGGCGGTGCCGGCCGACTCGAACACGATGAAGAGATACTTTTTCTCGGCTTCGGCCCGACGCATCGCCGTGCCGTAATCGGTTTCCCACACGATCGGCTTGGCCGGTTCGTCGGCCTTGGCTGCTGCCGGTTTCGCGGCGGTCGCCGGAGTTTGCGCGACGGGTTGCGGTTCGGCGGCCGTCAACGGACCGCAAACCGCGATCGCCGCCAGTAACGCTGAAATCCCCGTCCCGAGTTTGGCCCCGAAGCGTCCGTACCGACGTTGCATGAAGAAGAATCCCTGAATGGCGGACGAAGGCCACGCCCGCAATCGACGGCGACGGGCCGGCGAAACGCGAGGCTCGACACGACGCAGAGTCGTCGGTCGAGCGAATATGGGCGAAATCCCTTCGTCGATGGTCGCAATTCTCTGCGGTCGGGTCCGCCGTTTGCAGAGGGGGACACCACCGCGACTTGGTTGGACAGGCGAAATTTACCGACCGCGACGAAATTGGCGTCTGCGCGGTTGGGGTAGTCTGTCCCGAATGGGAGCATTATCATGGGCAGGGGAAGGAATCCGACGCAAGGGGGTCAATCGTCCGACAGGTGACGATTTTCCCGCCATTCGGCAACGGAATTCGCCCCGCTTTCGCCGCTTTTTTCGGCGATCGATTTGGCACCATGGCACAGTTCAGCTGGGACTTGCTCTCGCCGCTTCGCTCAGGATGCCGCAGTTCGCATGATCGCGGTTCGCATTCGTTTTGCAGTCAAGGAGTTACGACATGATGTGGAACCGAGGATGGATCGCCGTTCCGATGCTGTGCGCACTGCTCTTGGTCGCCGCTAACGCCCTGGCTGCCCCGCCGTTGCCGGCGACATCGAAGGCCCTGGCCGATGTCGAGACTTGGCTTCGTGGCAGCCCGAACGCCCAGGGTTGGCGAGATTTTCTCCGTCTGGACGAATTGAAAGCCGAAGCGGCCCAAGGCAACCAAGCCCGCCCGCCGATTTTGGCCGGTATCTTGGAACCGCTTTCCGGCGGTGCGCCGGGAACCGACTCGCCGAAGTTTCAGGCCCTGCGTCGTGCGATTCTCGACGACCTGGCCCAACTTCCCGGCGGGGCGGCGACCGCCGTTCGCTCGGTGAAGGCGATCTTCAAACCGATCACCGAAGCCGACGTGATCGCCGCACGCAAAAAATTGCAGGCGTCGACCCTTCGCGCCGACGCCTACCTCGGCAAGACCGCCAATGGTTTGGCGTGGAAGACCTATCTCCGCTGGGACGATCTGCAACGCCAACTGGCGGCCGGGAACGAAGCCGATCCGGAGGCGCTCTATGAACTGACCAATCTGTATTCCAACGGCCATGCCGGTCTCGAACATCCGTCGGTCATGGCGACCGCGCAGGATTTGCGGAACTACGCCGAAGTGCTGACGGTCTTCAAAAATCCGCAGGCCAGCATTCAACATGGTCAACGGATCGAACAGATGGCCGCGATCGTCGAAGCGGCCGAAAAGAATCCGGCCGCCGCCGACATCGGCTCGCTGGCCGCGATGCTGGGAGAGACCCAAGCCGCGCATCAGAGCACCGAATTGGTCGCCGCGATCCGCAATCGGTTCTCGCAGCCCAATTTGTTCGTGAACGTTCACCGCCGCTTCCTGGCGGCCGGCATGGAAAGTCAAATCAACGAAATCGCGCCGATCACCGACAACATCATGGGCACCCGCATCGGCGGGACCACCCACACCACGGCCAACGTGTTTTTGACGATGCGTCCGAACGCGACCAAGGCGTTGTTCGACATGCACCTGGTCGGCAGCGTGTCGTCGAACACCGTCGGCCATAACGGTCCGGCGATCATTTACAGTCGCGGGTTGACGTCGATCGACGGTCACAAAGTGATCGAGATCGACGGCGACGGCCTGAAGCAATACGCCGCCACGGCCGCCGCCCGGACTAGTACGCAATTCACCGGCTTCAGTTCGACCGCCAAGTGCTTGAACGGCTTGATCACCAAGGTCGCATCGAAGCGAGCCAATCAAAGCAAGGGCCAAGCCGAGTACGTCGCCGCGCGACATGCCAAGGATCGCATCCGCAACCGGATGAACGAACAATCGGCCCAATTGGTCGCCCAGGCGAACGCCGATTGGCGGACCAAGTTCCGTGCGCCGCTGGATCGCTGGAACGTCTTCCCGCAACGACTGGAATTCTCGACCGACGCCGAGACGTTGAATTTGCTGGCGTTGTCGGCGGATCAGTATCAGTTGGGCGCGATCGTTCCGCCCCCGCCGTTCACCGGCGGCGATCGGAACAGCGACATCGAATTCCGTCTGCACGAAACGTTCGCCAACAACGTGACCGAGACGATGCTGGCCGGTCGTACGTTGACCAAGGCTTACGTCGAGCAAACGTTGATGAAGGTCGCCAACGAAGTGCCGGAAGAACTTCAAGACGAAGAGCAACGCGATTGGTCGATCACGCTGGATAGCGTCAAACCGTTCGGCGTTTCCTTCCACGACGGCGGGTTCGACGTGATCATCCGCGGCACGGAATACACCAGCGGCGACAACACATATCCGGCGATGAACGTCTCGGCCAAGTACAAATTCGAAAAGTCCGACGGCATCGTCAAAGGGATTCGCCAAGGCGACGTCGAAATCTATCCGCCGGAATTCAAACAAGGCGATCAACTCACCCCGCAAGAAACGGCGTTGAAGCGGATTCTGACGCGCCGCTTCGAGAAGATTCTGAAGCCGGTGATGTTCGACCAGGGGATCCAACTCAAGGGACGTTGGGCCGCTTACGGTAAACTCTTCATCCGCGCGGCCAACAGCGAACAAGGTTGGTTGCAAGCGACGCTGGCGAAGTAATCCAGGTTGCACACAGCGGAAACAACACCCGAGCCGCGAGCGATCGCGGCTCGGCGTGTTTCCGAGAATCACTCGGCGAACAACGCCGCGACGGCGGTGAAGCCGTGGACGAAGTTCGTTCCGCCGACGGGGCCGATTTCGCCGGCGGCGAAGCATCCGGCCAGCGGTAACGCGCCGAACGCGGTGCGGAGCGCGGCCGCGTCGTGATGCGGTTGCGGAAACAGTCGCGTGCCGCGCCCGTTGCAGGTGAACAGCAACGCGCCGCCGGCCGAGCCGTTCGCTCGGGCGGCCGACAGCAGTTCGCGCAGGTCGTCGTCGGCGGTTTGGGCGTCGCGGATTTGGAATTGCACGGTCGCGCCGACGCGTACGTAATCGCCGATCACGATCGCGCCGTGGTCGGCGTCGGCGCCGACGATGTTGCGGATCAAAAAATCACCTCGGCCGAATTCGTCGCGATACTCGTTCATCGCGCGGCCCAGATGCGGCCCGCGACGAAACAACGCTTGATCCTCGGCCGAAAGTTCGGCGAAGACCTCCTGCAAGCGCGTGAACGCCGGGCGGCCGGCCAACTCCACGACGATGTTCCGCTCGGCTTTGGTGACGACGAACGTCGGACCGACCGGGCGGCAGCCTTGCGAAACGACCGCGCGGATCGCCGGGCCCCCTTCGATCAACAAGCCCACCGCGCCGTCGCTACGTGAGTTCGCGCCGAGGCCCAGGCGATTGCCGCCGGGGCTTTGCGCCGCGCTCGCCATGCCGCCTAAGACTTTCAAGCCGGGGGCGCGGGCTTGCAGCGTTTCCAAGCAATAGTCGGTCGGAAACGAAAACGGATCGCCGGCCAACAGCAGAGTCGACGTCGCGGCGTCGATTTTCTCGAGATCGTCGGGCAAGCCTAGAATCGTCGGGCCGTCGGGCGAGCGCAGCAGTTCGAGTTCCAACGGCGTGATTTTCGCGCCCGGCAACGTGCCCGCCCAGAGCGCGACGGCCGGCGTCTCCTCCAGTTCCGTGTCGCCTTCGACGACCGTTTCGACCGTGACCGCGATGACGCTCGACGTGCCCAGCGTTTCGACGACGCGCGGTAACGCGGCGGCGACGGCGTTCGCATGCGCGGGAGCGACGAACAGCAACGCCAAATCGGCCGTGGCGCTCAGCGTGTCGCGGACGCGCGACGCGACGTCGAGAAACGCCGCGTGGGAATCGGCGGCCGTCGATTGGGCGGAAGCATAAGGCATCGGTGGCGGCTCGCTGGCGCGTCGGGAGAGACGCGTGAGTGGAAAACTTAATTGGTCAACAAAAACGGTGTGACGGCGTCGGACGAGCGCGCTTGCCAGCTCTCGGCCAACTCGGGCATCAAGCCATACGATAACGCCAACCATTTCAACGGATGCAGCGTCGGCTTCGATGATCCTTGTTCCAACTGCATTTTACACGCCGTGCATTCGGTCGCGGCGGCTTGCAGCGGAGCGTCGCGCAGCGCGTCGATCGCCGCGCGTCCGGCCCGCAGGCTGTTGCGGAAGTTGTCTTTGCTCAGACCGTACGTGCCGGCCATGCCGCTGCACCCGCGGTCCAGCTTGACGACTTGGAGCCCGGCGATCAGCCGGAGCAAATTTTCGGCCGGCGCACCGTTTTGCAGCACGCGCGAATGACACGGTTGATGGTAACCGACGTTGGCGTGAACCGGCGACAGATCGAGTTGCAATTCGCCGTGCTGGTGCAGCCGCCAGAGATAGTCGGTCGCTTCGTACGTGTTGGTCGCGACCATGCGGACGTCTTCGTCGTCCAATAGTTGCGGATACTCGCGCGTCAGACACATCACCGTCGACGGTTCGGCCGCCACGATCGTATAGCCTTGTCGCACCGCTTCGGCCAGCAGCGGCACGTTCGTCGCGGCCGCCGCGCGGACTTTGTCCAACGCCCCGGCCTGCACGAACGGCATTCCCGCGTGCAACGG
Organism: Pirellulales bacterium; assembly: GCA_049840575.1. GTDB lineage: Bacteria > Planctomycetota > Planctomycetia > Pirellulales > JALHPA01 > JANRLT01. The sequence continues at coordinate 734,321 of JASGKV010000022.1, read as the reverse complement.
CTCGGGCGGAACGTAGACCGACGCGCCGTTGTGTTCGAGAACCAGCACCAACGCGCGACCGAGTTGCGCGTCGTAATAGTTGATGGCCGTATCGGCGAAGACCAGCACCTTTCGCGGATCGACTTCGTTCCGCCGACGCGGGCGGATCAGGTTCCGCTTGGCCGCCCAGCGCTGGAACGTTTGCTTGCCCAGTCGCGGGAGCTTGCGATTGTGCGCCAGACCTAAGAACCGCTCGAACACCCACCGCGCTTGGCGGTTTCCCAACATCCAATTGGCGATGCCTGGAAAACGGCTCCCCCAGCGCGAGACGCGGTCGATGTCGGCCAAAAACCATTGCTTGATTTTCAGGCCGTTGACCGCGACGTGCGCCGCCTTGGCTTCGAACATCAAGCTCGGAATGTCGACCTCGGCCGGGCATTCGACGCGGCATTGGTGGCAATGCACGCAGAGATCGGCGACTTCCTTGAAACGCGGCGTCGCGATCGACGCCGGATCGAGTTCGCCCGTGACCACGCCGCGAAATAGATTCGCCTTCGCCCGCGGGCTGGCTTCTTCGCCGGGACCGATACGGAAGATCGGGCACATCCGTTGATCGGGCAGTTGCGTGCGGCAGATGCCGCAGCCGTTGCAACTGCCGGCTTCTTCGACGACGTCGTCGGCCGACCATTGGAGCAAGGGAACATAGGTCGGTTTAGCGGCGGGCGGCGGCAGGACGTTCGCCGCGTCCTCGATCGCTGCGTCGCTCTCGCTCGCGACCTCGCGCGGGGGAAGGAACGACGGTTGCGCCGCCGGGTCGCAGAAACGCGGTCAACGACACGCGTTCGTCCGCGCGTTCGGCCAAAATCTTGCCGGGATTGAGCAGGCCCTTTGGATCGAACAGCCGCTTGACCTGCGCGAAGACGTCGCACAGCTCGCCATATTGTCGGCGGACGAACGGCGTGCGGCTTAGTCCGTCGCCGTGTTCGCCGCTGATGGTGCCGCCGACGGCCAACGTTTCGTCATAAAGGTCGCCGGCCAGCGCATCGAGCTTGGCCGTGTCGGCCGGCGAGTTCATGTCCAAGAACGGTCGGATGTGCAATTGCCCGTGCCCGACGTGACCATAGAACGACGCGGTGACTTGGTGCGACTTCAGCACGCGTTGTAATCGCCCCAAAAAATCGCCCAGCGTCTCGGGCGGAATGGCGACGTCTTCGACGAACGGCACCGGCCGCGCCGCGCCGCCGGCGCGTTGCAGCGTCGGCGTGACGCGCCGCGCGAGTCGCCAGAACAGCCGCAGCTCGTCCATGTCCGACGCGATCCGCGCGTCGAACGCCAAGCGATGGAGCTTGGTGACGTCGTCGACCGCCGCGCGAACTTTGTCTTGCTCCGCGCGGAGATTGTCGCCCGAGAACTCGATCAACAGTAACGCTTCGGTGTCGCGCGAGACGATCGGCTCGAAACGCGGATCGTGTTCGACGGCCAAACTGAGATGCCGGCGATCCAGCATGTCGAGCGCACAGGGACCGTACGCCATCAACAGCGGAACCGCCTGCACGGCGTGTTCGAGCGAGGCGAACATCAGGATCGCCGCCACCTTGAACTTCGGCAGCGGTTGAATCGCCACCGTGGCGGCGGTGATCAACCCGAGCGTTCCTTCCGACCCACAAATCAGTTTGGCCAGGTCCAGCGTCTCGCCGTCGTAGGTCGTGGCCAAATCGTAGCCCGAGCGATTGACCAGCGTGCGGGGCTTCTTGGCTAGGATCAGATCGCGATGCTCGGAGCAGAGTTCGGCCACGTCGCCGGCCAATACGGCGCGCTGCGCGGCGTGCGGGTCTTCGTCCAAGCTCGGCCTGCGCAGACGTTCGCGACCCACTTCCATGACCGTTCCGTCGGCCAGCACGATTTCCAGCGACAACGTTTGCGACCGCGCGGAGCCGTACAACGGCCAGTGGCTGCCCGAGTTGTCGATGGCGATCACGCTCCCCATCGTGGTGACTTGGCTCATCGCCGGATCGGGGCCGAACAGGCGATTGAGGGGACGCAACTGCTCGTTCAAGCGAGCATGCACCACACCGGGCTGAACGCGAACCGCGTCGTCGCGGGTCTCCAGCACGCGCCGCATGTAGCGCGAGAAATCGATCATCACCCCTTGGCCCAACGATTCGCCGGCCAAACCGGTCCCCGCGCCGCGCGCGTGGATGGGCAGGTTTTGATCGTCGGCGTAACGCATCACGGCCGCGACGTCGTCGGTCGAGCGGGGCCGCACGACCGCCAGCGGGCGGACCTGAAACAAGCTGCCGTCGCTGGCGTACAGCGTGGTCGCGATGTCGTCGCACAACACGTCCCCCAGCACGACGCCGCGCAAATCGTCGCGAATGCGTTGGCGCTGGGGATCCATGCGGCGGAAAGACAGAAGGATGAAAACGAGAAGGGTGAAATCGTTAAGTCGAGCGCAGGGAAACGCGTCGCGATACGACGGTTATCATCCTTCATCCTTCAACCGTCCGCTTTGTATCTTCGCTTCTTGCAAACGGATTTTTTGCTGCCGATGTTTCTCGTGGGTTTCCAGATCGAACGCTTCGTGACCGGCTTGGCCCGGCGCGCCGCGGTAGATCGCGCCGCAGCGATAACACATCAGACACTCCGGCACGAACAGAAACAACAACACGTCCAACAACGCCGTGGCGAACAAGATGACGTACGTCCAAATCGGATAGCCCAGCGCCCAGGGGATCGAACTGGCGACGAACCCCACGACGACGATTCCCACGCCCAGGCGTTGCGGGAAATCCTTGCGGACGAACAGATCGCGCCCGGGGCAAACGACGCACCGCGCCAGTTTACCGTCAACTACGGCGTCGGTCGGTACGGCGACCGTCGCGGCGCAATGCGGACAGGCGTAGTCGTGCGCGTCCGGCGGAATTTCGATTCGCGCGGGCTCCTCGCATTTCGGACAGGCGAACGTAACGTTCATTGAGGCGCTAAGCGAAGGCGGTTGGCGTGAGGGAAGGCACATGCATCCACATCGGCTCGCACCGAAAACTGGAAACCGAACACCGAAGACTCATAACGGCCACAGCGTTTCTTGCGAGATGAGCTGGCCCGCCGTCTCGCCGAGGAAGGTGAGAATCACGCCGACGTACAGGATCCCGGTCGCGCTTTGCGTGTTGGGAATCTTGAGCGTTTCCCAGGTCATCGCCAGCACGCCCAACGTGCCGAAGATGCCTGCGCCGCCGTGTAAGACCCAAAACGGCCATCCGGGAGGAACGCCGCCGGCGGCCGACCATTCGGCCGCCAAGCACGCAAGCCACACAACGCCGCGTAAGCCGCAGCCGATCGCGCCGAGGATCAATAGCCGTCGTAACGGCGCCAGTTCCATGCCCGGCGTATTCAAGTACCAATGCCCCAACAACATCGCGGTGAAAACCGCGCCCAACAGCCACGCGGCCAGCAACGGATCGATCTGCCACGCGAGCGATCGCCAGGTCGACAGCGCGGTTTCGGCGTCGAACGTGCGGCCGGTCTGGACCGCGCCGATCGCGTTGACCACAGTCACGCCCAGCAGCAGGGCGCGGCCCGCGCCGGCCGCTTCGTACAACCAGCAGATCGCCCCGACGTAACTGAGCGTCGCGCCGACGGTCGCCATCCAACGCGATCCGTACAACGCGCCGTCGGGGTCCGAGTTCCACGCGACCAGCGCGGCCAACACGTTCAACCCGAGCGTGACGTACAAGTGATTCCGGTAAAACCCGGAGGTGACTTTGCGCGGATCGGTCAGCGCCATCGCTCCGGCCAAACCGGCCGACAAGCGATAGAGAAACTGCGTCAGAACGAGCAACAGATTCAAGGGGAGCGCGACCGAGCGAAGGGAACGAACGAGAAAACGTCAGTATAGTTCGAACGCAAACGCGACGAACGAAACGGAGCAAGCGTCGAACGAAAGAAAAAAGGGCGGGCATCGCCAAGCGACCGCGCCGCCCCTGATTTTTTCCAACGACCCGCGCCTCATGTCGAACGCCTGTTAGCCGACCAGCTTCTTCAGGACGGCCAGCGGTTCGTCGTACTTCGGTTCGTCGGCGACTTCCTTGACTTGTTCGGCATAGGCGACTTTGCCGTCGGCGTCGACGATGAAAATGCCGCGGGCCAGGATCTTCAGCTCTTTGATCAACATGCCCCAGTTCGTGCCGAACTCGCGGTCCATGTAGTCGCTGCCGTTCCGCAGGTTCTTGATGCTCTCGGCGCCGCAGAAGCGGTTCATCGCGAAGGGCAGGTCCAGGCTGACGGTCAACGCGTTGATCTTGTCGCCGTACGCGCCCAATTGCTCGTTGAACTTCTTGGTTTGGATTTGGCAAACCGGCGTATCCAGCGACGGGACCACGCTGATGATCGTGGGCTTGCCTTTGATCGAGGCGTTGTCGATCGTTTGCATGCCGCCTTGTTCGTACGACTTCAGGTGAAACTCCGGCGCGGCTTGGCCGGCTTTCACTTCGGGACCGACCAACGTCAACGGGTTACCCTTGAAAGTCACTGCTCCGGCGCGTTCCATGTGCGAATTCCTGTAAAAAATGTCACGACCCGGGCGGGTCGGCGAAGTCCGAGAGAAGTCGCCGATTATCCGATTTTAGGGGGCAAAATCCAAGGGGGCGGTGCCGGCATCCATGGATCGGACATTGCGAATTCTGACGTTCTCGCCGGCCGCGATGCATTGTGTTGCCTGCGGGGTTCCATCGGACGTAGGATGAATGTCGCTCGGGGGAGCATCTTGAAGGATCCATTGGTTCGTTGCGCAGCGCGGTTCCGCAGTATGCGGTCCTACCGGCGTCGCGCATCCGCAGGGAGCATCGCCATGTTGGAAACCGCGACGCATTGGCAACTCGACGTCGACCGTGGACCCGATTGGGTCTTCGTCCGGATCATGCCGCCGAACGCCGGAGTGAATCCCGACGCCGACGGCTTGGCCGAAATGATTTGGGACGTCTTGCGATCGAATTTTTGTTATCGCTTGGTTTTGGAGATGGACCGCGTCGAACTGCTCTACAGTTCGCTGATCGGGCAACTCATTCTGTTGGGGAAGCGCGTGCATTCGCACGAAGGCGTGTTGCGCATCAGCGGATTGTCCGCATCCAATCAGCACGTCGTCGAGATGTGCCGCCTGGAGGCCGCGCTGCCGTGTTACCCCAACCGCAACGACGCCGTGATGGGGCATCTGCCCAATCATCCGCGATAAATACAGCCCGTTGAAACATCGCCAGGCGTCGATCCGATTGGCTCGGACGCCTTCTGTTTTTATCATGAGCCCGCAGTTCGCCGTTTCGCCCTGGTTTCTCCGAAACTCCCAATTTGGCACGTTGGTTGCTATCTTTTGATCCAAACGCATCGCCTTTCGCGGGCGATGTCGCAGGTCCGAAGGATTCGCACGATCGTTACGACAGGCCGTTTCCCGAAATTTGCGCGAAACGGCGATTTTGCGACGATCATGGCCGGATGCCCGAGGACTCGACGATGAACTTCACCACGTCCTTGGAATCGTACTCAGAGAGGTTTCCCATGCGTCAGATTTTCGCGTTGTTGGTCGCCGCCGCATCGTTCGCCGTCGCTCCTTCGGTCTCGTCGGCCGCGCAAACCACCGATGGCTCGGGCCACGTCGTCCATTCGCGTCGCGCTCCGGTCGTCATGCACCGCATCGTCCCGCCGTATCGCGGCGTGCACGTCTACGGCGGTCGCTAAGATCGTCCCGTTCGCCCTCGCGACGAACCCTTGAATCTCCAGACGCCCGAGTTCGACCCGCCGGTCGGACTCGGGCGTTTTTTCGTTCACCCACCAAGCCCAAACACCCTGATGGCAGAGCACTCAGCGTACACACATAGCCCCTGCACGCAGGACGACGCATATCCCGCTTTGTCTCGCGTGAAGTAGTCGGATCCTGTCGAATTCTCCGTCCGCTCCGGATGCTCCGACCACGACAAGCCCCGGGGGATTCGCTGGAAAGGCGGTCGTTTTTGGACCGCTTCGGTCGATCCGCCCCGCACCCGTCACGGTTGAGAACCGCGACAAAGCGTCGGAAAATTCGGTCAAATTTTCCGATTTTCCGGCTCCCGCCCGATCGATCGCCGATATGTTGAGAATCAGGAACGGTCGTCGGCCATGTCACGTTTTTTCTCACCATATCGTCGCGCGTCCAGCGGGCCGGCCGTCACGGTCGCTCGCGCGGTCTTCGCGTCGCTCTGTCTGGCGTGGTGCGTCGGTTGCGATGACGCCGATCCGCCGCCGCCGCCCGTCTCGTACGCGCCCAAACCGCTGATCGTCGTCGCCGCCGGCGACGTCGACGGCCGCTTGGAAGCGACCGCCTGCAAGTCCGAACGGCCCGGCGGTCTGGCCCGACGAACGCAAGCGATCGAAGGTCTCCGCACGGGTTACGCGCCGGTGATCGTCGACGTCGGCGGAGCGGGGCACGGCGAAGCGGCTTACGATCGGCTGGTGTGGGAACAGCAACTGCGCGGCGAGATCGCGCTCGGCGTCGCCGCGCACGATCTTGGTCGCGAGGAAGCCGCGCTCACCGCCGAGTTTCGCGCCGCGTTGGCCGCGCGGACCGCGATCCCCTGGGTCTCGTCCAACGTCCGCGACGCGAGCGGCGCGTATCTGACCGAACCGCTGCGCGTCGTCGAGCGCGATGGTCGCACCATCGTGGTGCTTGGTCTGTTGTCCGCGTCGCGTGCGCCGCAAGGCGTGACGATCGACGATCCGCACGGCGCGATCCGGTCCGTGTTGCGGGATTACGATTGGCTGAAGCGTCGGCCCGACGCGTTGGTCGTCTTGATCGACGCGCCGCGCGACGAAGCGGAATCGTTGTTGACGACGTCGCCGCCCGGCGCGATCGTGTTCCGTCGCGGTGAACACGACGCGGCCGCCGGCGAGGTCGCCACGACGAGTCGCGAAACGCGTCGTACGCGGTTGGTCGACGTCCCGCCGCGCGGCGAAGGCTTGGCCTTGGTCGAGCGTTGCGAGGCGCCGGAACAAACTCCCTCTCAGGATACGCCCGATCCGTCGCGTTGGGTCGTGCGTATCGAAGCGCTGGATGATCGTACGCAACTCGCGCGGCCGCCGGCGGTCGTCGCGTTTCAACGCGAAGCGGCTCGCGGCGGGTTCGTCGCGTCCGATCTCACGTCGCGCTTCATCGGCTTGCCAAACCTCGAAACGCTGCGCAAACCGGGCGTGCCGGATGCGCCCGAGTTTCATCGTTACGCCGGCTCCGAAAGTTGTCGGCACTGCCATCGTCAGGAAAGCCTGACCTGCGACACCGGGCCGCATGCCCGGGCGTGGCAGACGCTGATCGACCGCGGCGCGCAACACGACGTTCGCTGTCAACAATGTCACACGACGGGCTTCGGCGCCGGCGAGGAGACCGGCGGTTTCGTCTCGGCCAAGCTCACCTCCCGCGCCACCGCGGTCCGCTGCGAAGCGTGCCACGGACCGAGCGCGGGGCATGTGGTCGAACCGACCGTTCCCACGACCTGGCACGCGGCGCAAGCCTGCGGCATGTGCCACGACCGCGAGCATTCGCCGGGGTTCCTGTTCGACGACGCCTGGCTCCGCATCCGCCACGGCGAACGCCCCGCCGACACGACGTCGGACACCGGCCCGCGGTTGTAACGCCACGCCACTCAAACCGGCCGACTCACTCCGCAAGGGAGGAGTCGGGAGTCAGGATTCGGGATTCAGGAAAGCCGCGAGTGGGACTCACGGACCGAGCGCAGCGAGTCGCACCACGTCGGTCGTTCCGTTCTCCGCCTTGGAATTGTTTCACGTGAAACACTCCGCTGCGGTCTTACCCAAGTTCACTGCGCGAGCGTTACGAGCGTTGCGAGCGAAACGAGCGCAAATTCCACGGAGATTTTCAGTCTCGACCGCGCCGAGGGCGTCAGCTTTCGGTTCGCACGCTCTCGCCAAATACCCCATCTCCGCTGCGCGAGCGAAACGAGCGTTACGAGCGGTGCGAGTTTTCAGTTTTCAGTAACTAGGAAAACCGCCAGTGGCACTTGCGGAACAAGCCGCGCCACGCCGGACGCTCCATCCCGACGACCATCTTACCCAAGTTCCCTCCGCGAGCGTTACGAGCGAAACGATCGCTTCTGAAATTTGCGTTTGCGCTTTGCTCGTGACGACGTCATTGGACTTACGTCGAATTCTCGTCGTAAGTCGTGAAACGTCGTCGGGCGATACGCGGCGAAGCTGTTTTGCGTTTTTCCGAGCGGGGGACGTCAGTCCCCTGAGTTCACGCCAGTCGATGTCGTTTCGCAATAACTCAGGGGACTCACGTCCCCCGCTCGGGGAATGTTCGAACGCGAAGCACTGAAGAATGATTCGTGCCTCACCGCTCGGGGTATTCGGCGTGGGGGAAAATTTTTTCGAAGTTTTCGAGTTACGGCTGCTCCGGCGTCGGGGCTGCCGGTTCGGGCTTCGTCGCGGGGGCGTTCCGTGTCGGTTCGTGCATCCTCTTGAGCTTCGACTTGAGTTCGGAGACGAGCTTCTTGAAATCGTCTCGCTCGCGCAGGACGTCGTAGACCGGATCACGTTCGAGTCGGTCGATGTTGATGTATTGCAGAGCGACGGCTTCGCCGAGAAAGTCGACCGCGCGGGTCTGTTCGCCCTCCGTTTCGGCGGCCTCTTTGGCGCAACGCCGCGGCGTACATGGCCGTGCGACGCGCCTGTTGCACGGAGTCGTACACGGTCCGCTCGGCGCCGAGGCTCCGCAGTTTCTCGATCGCCTCGTCGTAATCCGCGTTGGCCGCGAACACTTCGCCCCGTTTGGTCCGAACGAACGCCAGATCGCGTTTCAGCTTCCAGAGAGTCTGCTCGTTGACGGGCATGCGACTTTCGGCGAGTGCGATCAATTCTTGGAATTCCTCGATCGCGTTCGCATACTGTCCCGCCTCGCCGCGGAACCGCGCCACGGTCGAGCGGGCCGCCAGCACCGCGGGATGCGACGGCGGCAACTCGCGCTTGCGTATGGCCAGCAGCGATTCGGCATAGGCCAACGCTTCGTGATCCTTCCCGACGAACGCGTGCAAGTTCGCCAGACTCTCCACGACTCGCTGCACGTTGGGATGCCTTTCTCCTTGATTTTCTCGGATCAAACGCAACGCCGCTTGCTCCAACGGAATCTGTTTCTCATACAGACCCAAGCGGTAATACGTCGACGACAGCGCGATCGACGCGCTCATCGCGTCGGGATGCGCGGCCCCCAGTTTGTCCTTGAGTATTCCGTAAAACTCTTCGCGTAACGCGACGGCGTCCCCATAGCGCTCGTGCTTTTCGTAATTCGATGCCAACGACCCGACGATCGATAGCGTGGGCGGTTGCGTGTCTCCCATGACGCGGCGCGTCGCGCTCAAAAGTTCTTCCCAGTAGCGCAACGCCGGGCGATCGTGCGCGTGGACAAATCGGCGAGTTGATGCAGGGCGTACCGCGTGTCTTGATGATCCGGTCCGAGTTTTTCGGTTAGCGGCGCACGGATCTTCTCGATCTCGGCCAGCGCTTCGTCGCGTCGCCCCGTTTCGAAGCGGGCGTGCGCCAACTGCAACAGCGTTTTCGTTGTTTGGGGATGTTCCGGCCCGAGTAACTCGCGATTCATCCGCGCGGTTTTCTCTAGGATCGCCAGCGCGTCTTCCGGGCGATGCAGCTTGAGGTAGGACGTCGCCACGTCGGTCATCGAACGCAGCGTACCGGGATGCGCGTCGCCCAAGGTTTCGCTACGCATCGCCAGCACTTCGTTGCGAATGCGCAACGCCTCGTCGGGTTTCCCAAGCGCTTCGAGTTGCACCGCGACGTCGCTTTTCGAAATCAACGTCGACGGATGCTTCGGGCCCAATTTGGCGACACGGATTTCGGCGACCTTTTCCAAGGTGTCGAGAGATTTTTTATGATCTCCCAACGCCGCGTAATCGGTCGCCAACGTCACGAGAAATCGCGCGACCGTCAGATGATCGGGACCGTGGATATTCCGAACCCTCTCGACGAGTCGTTCATGAATTTTCACGGCTTCCGCGGGTTTTCCCAAGTCGCACGACAACGCGCCGATGTTGCTTTCGGCGTCGAGCGCGTACGGATCGTTTTCGTCGTGTTCGAGTAAGTAAATCCGCAGCGCCTCGCGATAGAACTCCATCGCTTCGGCGTAGCGTTGACTTTTGTGATACGACAACGCCAACGCCTGCATGGCGAACCCGGTTTCCGCGTGAGTCGGCCCGAATGTCGTTTTGGCGATGCGAAAGGACTCTTCGCGCAACGCGAGCGCTTCTCGATCGCGGCCGACGTCGGAATACGCGCGTGCGAGCAACGTCATCGACGAGCGCGTTTCGGCATGCTTCGTGCCGAGATGTTTGCGTTCGAGTTCCAACGCGCGCTCGTACTGTGCGATGGCGTTTTTCGTCATGCCCAATTCGTAAAACGATTTGCCCATCGTTTTCCGCAGGTTGTGTTCGACATCGGGGCGATCCTTGAAGTCGGCGGCGATCGAAGGTTCGGCGGTCTCGATCGCGGCGGCCAGCTTCACGTCTTTGCCCAAGCCGCCGACCGTATCCTCGGGACTGCGCGGCGGCCAAGATTTTGTCGTCGACGAACTTCAGAATCGCCATGGTGTCTTCCAACCGACGCCGGGCCTGCGTGGCGGAAAGTTCGGCCGCGAGTTGCGCGGAGACGGCGTCGTTTTTGGCTTGCGTTTCTTGGGCTTTGGCCTCGATCGCCTCGTTTTTGGCCGCCGTTTCTTTGGTCTTGGCCTGGACGGCTTCGTTCTTGGCGATCGTTTCTTGGGCCAGCGCGGCGGATTCTTTTTGTTTGGCGGCGTTGATGACGACGGCCGCTCCGATCGAGCCAATCGTCAACAAGACGAGGGCGGCGGTTCCGGAGAGAAACGCGCCGCGGTGACGGCGGACCAAGCGGCCGACGCGTTCCAACAGCGTGTCGCGTTTGGCGGTGACCGGTTCGTCGGCGAGGTAGCGTTCGACGTCGTCGGCCAACGCTTGCGCGGTCGGGTAACGATCCTCGGGCGCGGCGGCCAGCGCGCGGCGACAGATCGCGTCGAGCGGCTTGGGCACGGCGGCGTTCACAGGCGCGCGGCGTGGGGTATTTGGCTTGCCGTGCAAGCGCGAGGACTTCATGTACGGTCTTGGCCTGATACGGCGGCCGACCGACTAGGAGTTCATAAAGCGTGGCTCCGAGACCAAAAATATCGCTGGCCGGACCGAGCAGATCGACGCGGCCTTGCGCTTGTTCGGGGCTCATGAACGCGGGCGTCCCGAGCACGCTGCCGTCGAGCGTCGCGTCGGTCGAATCGCTTTTCGAACGCGGTAACAACGGATTATCGAACGCGTCGCCGAGCGTGTCGCTGGAGGGACCGAGCGTCGCCGACGGATCGTCCGTGGCGTTCGCATGCGGTGCGTCGACGGATGGATGCGCCGAAGTCGTGGACGATGCCGACGTTGCTTGAGGGGATGTCGCGGGTGTTTGCGCGACCTGTTGCGGAGTCTTGCCCAACGGTTTAGCCAAGCCCCAGTCGACGACCAGCGTTTCGCCGTGACGCCCCAGCATGATGTTGCCGGGCTTGAGGTCGCGGTGCAGCACGCCGCGCGTGTGGGCGTAGTCGATCGCTTCGCACACGTCGATAAAGCGTTGCAGCAACTTGCGCAGACGCAGGTTCCGCGCGCCGACGTCTTCGCTCTGACCGGCCCCCTTATGAAAAACGTCGATCGCGTCTTTGAGACTGTCGCCGCGGATGAACTTCATCGCGTAATACGGTCGACCATCGGCGTATGTGCCGAGACCGTAGACGGGCACGATGCCGGGGTGTTCGAGACCGCCGGTGATTTCGGCTTCGAGCGTGAAGCGGTTGCGATTGTCGACGTTGTCGGCTTTGTCGAACTGAATCTCTTTGAGCGCGACGTCGCGATCGAGTTCGGTATCCCGCGCGACATACACGCTGCCGAGGCCACCTTCGGCGTGCGGACGGATGATCCGAAACCGCGCGGCGTCGCCGGCCGACTTGCCGAGACGGACGTCGAGGTTCTCGCCCTGCGCGGTGACCTGCGTCGCGTACGGATCCGGCGCGGTCGTGGCGTACGGATCGTTCGAGGCCGGCGACGATGAGGAACGCGCTGGCGCGAACGTCGCCAACGAGCGGTTTACGTCGTCGTCGCGCAGGTTGCGCAACTCGTCGACGAACGCGGAAACCGAATCGAGCGCGGCCAAACTCTTGTGCGGATCGCCGTCGTGTTGGCGGACGTGTTCGTCGACCAGCGGATCTAATAATGCGCGGCGTGCGGCGTTGAGATATCCCAACCGCACGAGATGGTCGCCCAACGGGACGGCCTTGTCGTTGATCCAGGCCTGCATCCCTTCGAACAACTGCGCGCGCGTCAAAAACTCCATCCGCACGGCCAATACGCCGAACAGCAAATTCCGATCCGACGTCCTGCCCATGTGCTTGCCCGCTGCGTGAAGGAAACAATCGCTCAGCGAGCGATTCTAAACCACGTGGGCAAAGCGGGCGACGCAAGTTCGTCCGCAGGCCGCAGGACGGCGTCGACATGGAGAAGCGGTGTCGCGGCGCGGGCGACTCGACATGCGCTGTGCGTTGGCCGGAGCACGCCGCCGAAGTCTGTCAGAGGAGACGAAGCGTGCGGTCTGCGTAGGACCCGTTGAGGAGCAATCGCGCTAGTTCCAAGAATCCCAATGCCCCAGACCGCGATCCGCGCCGGGGATCAGGCGTTGACCGGCGAGGAAGTCGTTCCACCAGGTCGGCGGCGCGGCGTCGGCCGCGAACGGGCCCGCATCGTTTGACGATTTCGCGTGCGGCGATTTTTGAAAGGGAGACCGGTTTTTCCGCGGGACAGGGCGATCGTCGCGGATCGCTTGCAGCAGTTCCAACACCCAGGCGCCGCTCAGGTTGCCGGCGTCGTCGAACAGCTCGCGCGGAAACCCGGCCAGCAGCGCCGATGCGATCCGCGCGTTCAAATCCAAATTGCCGGTCGGATCGGGTCGCGCGGCGAACGCGGCCGAGAACGACCCGAACATCAGCGCCGCGCGGGTTTGCGCGCGTTCGTCGTGTGCGCTTTGCGGCCACTCTTCGGCGAACTCGTCGTAACGTTGCGGATCGTGGGCCAAGTCGCGCGGCGCGTCGAACGCGGCGAAGCGGGCCAGCAACGTGTCGCTCCAACACTCGCAACGTCGACGCAAACGATTCAACGATTCGGCTTGCGCGGGGCCGATGAGTTGCGTGTCGACGATCAACGCCAACACGCGGTTGCGGGCTTCCATGTGTCCGATCAACACGCTGCGGGCGATCGGCTCGGCTTCGTTGTCGCCGCAGAGGCGATCATGAATCGACGAGACCGCGGTCCACAACCGCGCGATGATTTCGCCGGTCAGGATTTCGTCGCACAGCGCATGAACTTCGCGCGGAGCGAACCCACCGACGCGTTCGGTCACGCCTTCGCGCAGCGCGTGCAACGTGCGCGACCAACGATCGAGGCGGCACTTCGACGCGGTCCAGTATTCTTCCAAGCCTGGCTTCGGCAGCGGCAGCGGCGACTCGGCCAACGACGGTCCATGCCAAGTCATCACCGTCGCCAAACCGAGTAAGTCGCGTGCGTGCATGGGCGAACGTGTGCGCTGAGAGCAAGGAAAGGAACCGTATGAACGCGTCCGAAACGACTCGGTATGCAATCGAAACGGCGAGCGTCCGCGAAGCGGGCCGACGTTTCGGCGATCGACTTGCCGCGGACGACGGAAGAGCCCGAGGGGACCAGGGCTCTTCCGCCGTCCGGCGGTGGGGGTGAGATTCGCGACGCGGCCCGGCCACGGGACGTTCCCCGGCTCCGTGGATGACGGGCGCGACGCGGCGTTCGGGCCGAATTCGGGCGACGTGGAGAGTGGCGTCGGCCGGGCGATCGAACGATGCGTCGCGTCGTCGGTCGAGCCGCGTCGCGAACGAGAGAGGACATTCGCAGGTCCCGGGCCGCGCGCGATCGAGACGAAAGTTTCGTGCGAATCGATATGCGCAAGGCCGTAGTGAATTAACGGTTTAGAATTTTTCCCCGCGTCGATTTCGTCGCCACGGATCAACCATAAATGTTGCGAAATTCCCACGTGACGCGCCGCGTGGGCGTTGCGGAAATCCGACACGCGCGTCGTATTAGATTGCGAGAACTTCAGTTTGTCGCCGTCGAACGAAAGTTTTCAAAAATATACGACGTTTTGTCTTGGTCTTGAGAAACTTCCGTAATCAGGCTGGGTTGATAGTCTCGGTCTCACGTCGAATCGCTCGAGCGGTCCGCGCCGCGAGCCGGCGTTCTCGTCGATGTTTTCGACCGCGTTTCTCTTGCGCGGCCGGTCCTTTTTTCGTTTCATTCTTCGTGGAGTTTCGTATGTCGGTCGGCCATTTGCGCCACGTCGCGGCCGGGGTTTCACCCTGGTGGAATTGTTGGTGGTGATCGCGATTATCGGGATCTTGGTGGCGTTGCTGTTGCCGGCGATTCAGGCCGCGCGTCAAGCGGCCTTTAAGAACTCGTGCCGCAATAATCAGAAGCAACTCGGGCTGTCGCTGCAGAATCATGCCGACACCTACAAGACGTTTCCGCCGTTGATGTTTTCGTCGAACGCGACGTACAAGGCGGAAATGAATCCGGCCGCCACGAACGGCAACAGCTACTCGTACTCGTGGATCGTGCGCGTCCTGCCGTTCATCGAAGAAGACGCGCTGTACAAACAAATCAGTTCGAAGTCGACCAAGTTCAGCACGACCGCCTCGACCGTGTTGGTGAACGATCCGACCGGCGTCACGACCGCCGGCGTCAATCCGCAAAACATCAAACTGAACGCCTTGATTTGCCCGAGCTACTCGGGCGAAACGGAAGCCGGAACCGGGACGGCCGCCTACACGGCGACCAATTACGTCGCCTTGGCGTCGACGACCGAACAAAAGGTCAGCTCGAGCACCACCACGGCGTCCGCCGTACCGAACGCGACCTATCCGCCCGACGGCATGATCGTGCCGGATAAGTTGGCCAAGGGGCAGAACATGTCGCGCATGTCGGACGGCACGTCGAAGACCGTGGTCTTGGCCGAATCCAAAGAAGGCGTGGTCGTCAGCGGCGTCACCACGAACACCACCTACTTCAATTGGTATACGCCCAACAGCACCTGGGTCGCCGGTTTCCCGCCGGCGGTCGCGACCGTCTCGACGCCGATCTTCAACTCCTCGACCGGCGCTTGGACCGGGTTGACCAACGACGTCACCGGGTTGAACTACGGTCCGCAAACCGGAGCCACGACGACGCTGTACCGCACGACGCCGACGGCTCGCAACTTCGGACCCAGCAGCGACCACATGGGCGGGATCATCATCCACGCCATGGGCGACGGTTCGGTTCAAGAGATCACCGACACCGGCACCGAGGCCAAGGCCTACTTCGCGTCGATCACCGCACGCGGGGGCGAAAACGTCACCCCGCCGTGGGCCAACTAAGCAAGACGCAAAGCATTTCAAGATTTGCCCGAACCGTTCCGAAGTCGCTGTCGCGATTTTCGGAACGGTTCGGCGTTTGATGGGTCGCGATTCGGCCGTCGGTCGCGTTTCTTGCCCCCCCGCGCAGGGTCGAGTACAACAAATGGGGTCAGGGGCCTTCGACGATCGGGTTCTCGTCTTTACCCGTGCGCGGCGCGCACCGGCCCGTTCGTCGCGAGATCGAGGCGCGGTTTTAACCGAAATGGACGCGATGTCTACGCAATCAACCCGCCCGCGCGGTTTTACGCTGGTCGAATTGTTGGTGGTGATCGCCATCATCGGCATTTTGATGAGCCTCACGTTGCCGGCGATTCAGTCGGTGCGCGAGAACGGTCGCGTCACGCAGTGCCAGAACAACATGCTCAACTTGTATAAGGCCTCGGCCGGGTACGAGTCGCAGTTTCGCGTGATGGTCACGGGCGGTTGGAGCCAGCGCTGGGTCGGCCAGCCGCGTTATCAACTCGAGAAACAGCCCGGCGGATGGATTTACCAATGTCTGCCGTTCATGGAAGAGAACGCCTTGGCGACCGCCGAGGGCATCGCGGGAAGTCAACAGCGTGCTCAGGCCGTGTTGCCCGGGTTGTTTTGCCCGACGCGCCGTGCGCCGACGGCGTTGAGCTTTTCGACGAACGATCTTTTGGACGCCTTGGGTACGGTCTCGACCACCACCGCCGGTCGGGGCGATTACGCGGGCTCGTGTGGAACTCTTAACACCACGATTTGCGACAGCCCCAGCGCGGCGCCGACCACAATCTCGCCCCCGTCGACGACGACCTGGTCGTTCGCGACCATGAACGGCGCGATCATCCAGCGGCGCGGCAATCGGCCGCCCGACATCGGCGACGGCAAGTCGCGCACCTACATGTTCGGCGAGAAGGCGATCGCCGCCAATCAAGTCGACGTCGGCGCGGCGGGCGACGCCTATCCGCCGCTGACCGGTTTCGGCAGTTCCACGATTCGGAGCACGAGTTCACCGATCCAAAGCGATTTCCAGAATCAAGCGATGAATTGCGCGTTCGGCAGCGCCATCCGGCCGGCGCGAACTTCGTCTTTTGCGACGGACGCGTGATGATGCAGGACTCGAGCATCGGTGCCACGGTCTACGGTCAGTTGGGCAATCGTGGCGATGCGCAACCGACCAGCGAAAGCGATTACGTCCGTTAGTTCCTCCGATGTTTAGGTTCCATAAAACCGACTCCACACCGATTTCTCAAGGATTGTTCGTTATGTCGAAGACTTGGTTTCGCGCCGCGTTCGCGGCGATTGTTTGCTGCGGTTCGCTGATCGCGTTGCGCCGAAGAAGGAAAGACCGAGACGATCAAGCTGGCCGACGGCGCGCTCGAAATGACCGCCCCGTCGTCGTTCGAACGCAAGCAACCGAAGACCCGCATCGTCGAACACGAATTCGCCGTCCCGGCCGCCGACGGCGATACGGCCGAAGGTCGCGTCACGATCATGGGCGCCGGCGGCGAAGTGCAAGCGAACATCGACCGCTGGGTCGGCCAATTCACGCAGCCCGGCGGCGGCGAATCCAAGGACAAGACCAAGGTCACGAAGAAGACGATCGGCGGCTTGGAAGTCCATGTCGTGGACATCACCGGCACGTATCAAGACATGCCCGGCGGCCCGTTCGCCGGCGGCAAGCCGGTGCCGCGCGAAGGTTACCGCATGTTGGGGGCGATCGTGATCGCGCCGAAGATCGGCAATTACTTCGTCAAGTTCTACGGCCCTGCCAAAACGGTCGGCAAAACCGAAGCCGACTTCCTGAAGATGGTCGACTCGGTCAAAGTCGCCGCGCAATAAGCCGCGCTTACGAAATGTCGCACAAACCGCGAAGCGGATCACCGCTTTGCGGTTTGTCGTTTGATAAGGGAGTTTTGTCGTCAAAGGACGAAGCATCACAGCCCTGGATCGAAATCGAGCTAGAATTCGGTAGCCCTGCAAGGGCGACGCAGTGCGGTTGCTTCGCCCTTGCAGGGCTAGAGAGAATTGAACGAACCTGACCCAGGGCTACGCCCTGGGCTATGTTGCGACGTCCCGTTGGGACTGCGCGCGAATCGGCGATGTATAGGCGATTCCGATATCGGGCATCATCGACGCGGTTCGATTCCACAAACGTCAATTTCAACGCATACAGTATGAAAATCCAAACGTTTCTCGAACATCACGGCATCGCGTCGAATCCTTTCGCCGAGGAGGACGCGCGGACCGACCCGGTCTTCAAGGATCACTGCATCGACAGCGCGTATCACCCGGCCTGGGACAAGGTTTATGGCGATCCGCGCAATCCGGCCACGGCGATCGTCTTCGGCGAGAAAGGGGCCGGCAAGACCGCGCTCCGCTTGCAGATCGTGCGGCATCTCCGTGAACACGATCGCGCCCATCCGGACGCCAAGCTCTACACGATCGAATACGACGACTTCAATCCGTTCCTAGATCGTTTCCGCGACAAGCTGGGCGCCCGTCGTCGGAAGACGACCGACCGCGTTTTGGCCGAATGGAAACTGTGGGATCACATGGACGCGATCCTGACGCTGGGCGTCACGCGCTTGGTCGATCGGATCTTGGCGAACGAAGAACCCGAACGCGCGGCGAAGATCGAGAACGACGGCGCGGCGCGGAAGCCCTCGGCGTTGCCGTTCGATCGATTTCAAGCCCGCGATCTGCTGCTGTTGTCGGCGTGCTACGACCAATCGACGGCCGAGACCGCGCGCAGTCGTTGGCAGCGTTTGGCCAAGCGATTGAAGTTCCGCACGTGGCGTTCGTATTGGGATCTGGCGCTCGGCTGGATCGTGACGTTCGCGACGTTGGCGCTGTTCATCACGCTGGGCGTCAACGACACCTGGGAGTGGTTCGCGCAGCCGTGGCCGTATCTGTTGATCGCGGCGGGCTGGACGCCGCGCGTTTGGAAAATCGTCCGCTGGTGGCGCGAAGCCCGGGCGATCGCGGCCAACGTGCGGATTTCCAACTTGCAGACGAAGCCGCTGCGGCAAATTCTGCAACAATTTCAAACCGCCGAAATCTCGGGCCAACCGTTGCCCGACAAGGAACGGACCGACGATCGCTACGAGTTGTTGATCAAGTTTCAGGGCCTGTTGAAGGCCTTGGGCTACGCGGGGATCATCGTGTTGGTCGACCGCGTCGACGAGCCGCATCAGATCAACGGCAACGCCGATCAGATGCGCGCGCTCCTGTGGCCGATGCTCGACAACAAGTTTCTGCAACATCCGGGGTTGGGCTTCAAATTGCTGTTACCGATCGAGCTGGTCCGTTTCATCGAGCGCGAAGACAAGACGTTTTACGAACGCTCGCGTTTGGACAAGCAGAACATGATCCCGTCGCTGGTCTGGACCGGCGAAGCGTTGTACGACGTGGCGAACGCCCGGTTGAAGGCCTGCGCCGCGCCGGGCAAAACGATCGGCCTGCGCGATTTGCTGTCCGAATCGATCGGCGAACGACAGTTGTTGGACGCGTTACGTTCGCTCCGCGTGCCGCGGCATCTGTTTAAGTTCCTGTACCGCATGTTGGTCGCGCATTGCGGCGCATACACCGACGAAACCCCGTCGTGGCGCGTCTCGCCCGAGATGTTCGAATCGCAACTCGCGCTCTATCGCCGGGATCAGGAGAATTTCGATCGCGGCTTGGGCGCGGTCTAGAGATTTGAAAAACTCGATTGGGCGAAGTCATTAAGCCTATACATCGCCGAATAATGTTATGAGCGACAAGGACCTACCAAAGAAATCGAAGCAGAAGAAGCAGCGTCGTGCGATTACTCATGAGAATTTGGATTTGCTGTGGGATGATCTGGTTGGAACATCCGGTCACACGAAAGCACATGTGGAGTTTACGATCGACATTTCGTTGATAGAACGTATCAACGCGCTAACAGGTTGGAAGATCGACGAGGAATACGTTTTCGCGCCTCAACGGCGAAGACGTCAGACATATTTATAACGAACATCATTTCGAAACCCGTAAAGGTCAAGCATCGATCGAAAAAGCCGATTTTTTACATATCCCCGAGATCATTCGCGATCCCGAGGGGCTCGTCGTCGATTCCGACGCACGATATGAACGTGTATTGATTATGAGAAAAGTCTACGATCGAATCATTTTCGTAGTCGCGTTTCACGCCGCAGCGAGAAAATCCCTGCAGATCAAATCTATGCGGAAGCAATAAAAATGCCCAACTCAAGCAGGTAAGAGGGGTTATTAGCCCGACGACGTCTGCAAGGGTTGAGCACAGTTCCATTATCGACGCATGTTCGATAAAAATCAAACTCGCAACCGTAAAAGCCGAATTTATGCGACAACAGACACATGTGCGTAGAATGACCCGCATGTCGACTCTCTCCGTATCCGCGTTTCGCACGTCGTCGCTCGTCGCGCTGCTGGTGTGTTCTGTTTGCGTCGCGGCGCGCCGATTGGCCGCAGATTCTCGGCCCGGATCGCGACGGCGGCTCGCGAGACAAAACCCGACTCGCCGCGACGTGGCCGGCGAGCGGACCGCCGGAAGCGTGGTCCTCGACCTGCGGTCAGGGCTACGCCGGTCCCGCGCTCGTCGGTGGAACGCTGTATCACTATCAGCGCGAAGGCGACCGCGAAACGCTGACCTCCTACCGCGCCGACGGGACCGAGAAGCGGAAGCTCGCCGAGTTTCCGACGACCTATCGCAGCGACATCGCGCCCGATAACGGACCGCGTTGCGTGCCGCTGATCGCGGCCGAGCGCATTGTTCTGTGGAGTCCCCAAGGCGTGTTGCGTTGTCTCGACCGAAAAACCGGCAAGGAACTTTGGTCGCGCGACGCGCGGGTCGAGTTCAAGGCGCCCGACGGATACTTCGGCTTCGGCAGCACGCCGCTGTTGGCGTCGGTGTCGGATGCGGAGCCGGGCGGTACGCGCGTGGTGGTCAATGTCGGAGCGAAAGGGGCGTGCGTCGTCGCGTTCGCGCTGGCCGACGGCAAGACGTTGTGGCAAGCCGGCGACGACGCCGCGAGTTACAGCGCGCCGATCCTGATTCCACTTGCGGGCAAAGCGCGGATCGTCTGCGTCTCGCGTTTGAAATGTCTGCTGATCGATCCGGTGACGGGAACGATCGTCTCGGAAATCCCGTTCGGCGCGCGCGGCCCGACCGTCAACGCGGCCACGCCGGTCGTGGTGGGAGACCATCTGTTGCTGACGGCCAGCTACGGCGTCGGCGCGGCGTGGGTCAAGCTGAGCGAAGACAAACTGACGCTGGAATGGAAGGACGACGATCTCCTTTCCAGTCAGTACACCACGCCGATCGCCCATCGCGGCTTGCTGTACGGAATTCATGGTCGGCAAGACGTGGGCGTCGCCGAACTGCGCTGCGTCGATCCGGTGGCCAAAAAAGTGCTGTGGAAAGAAGAGGGCTTCGGTACCGCGAATATGATTTTGGCCGACGACAAGCTGATCGTCGTCAAAACCGACGGCGAAGGGCTGTTGGTCGAGCCGACCGGCGAGAGGTATAAGCTCCTTGCGAAAGCCACGCTGGCCGACGACATCGTTCAAGCCCTGTCGGCCTACGACGACGGTCGACTCTTCGTGCGCAGGCGCAGGCCGCCTGCGATGCTTTGATCTCCGAACGAAAAAGCCGTAAACTAGGCGGTTCTTGCAAGGCTCGGCGAGCCTCTCGCCGGCTTTACCGGGTTTCGCTAAGCACGCACAAAAACCGGAGGACTCACTTCCTCCGCTCGCTGGATTTCTTCCCCCGACTCCTAACTCCCGAATCCCGACTCCTTCGCCATGCCTGATCGCGACGCCGTTCTCAAAGTACTCGCCGACGTCAAAGATCCGGAGTCGGGCCGAAGTCTCGGGCAGATGGAACAGATTCGCGGCGTCGACCCGGTCGGCGACGCGCGCTGACCGTCCGCATCGGGCTGACGACGCATTCGGCCCCGCTCTGGAACGACGTCCGCGACGAGATCGCCGCGCTGCTCAAACGCACGTTTACCGACGTGAAATCGGTCACGGTCGACATCGCGCCGCATCATCGTCCGGCGGTTCCGGCCGGACCCGGTGGGTTGCCGATCAAAAGCGTGATCGCCGTCGGTTCGGGCAAGGGGGGCGTCGGAAAAAGTACGATCGCCGCCAGCATCGCGGTCGGTTTGGCTCGCGGCGGCGCGCGTGTCGGTCTGATGGACGCCGACGTTTACGGACCCAGCGTGCCGCACTTGTTCGGCGTGACGACGATGCCCGAGCCGGCCGGCGGACGCTTGGTCCCGGTCGAAACGGCCGGGCTGAAAGTGATGTCGATGGGCTTTCTGGTGCCGCCCGGCGAAGCGGTCGTGTGGCGCGGTCCGATGCTGCACAAGGCGATCCAACAATTTCTGGCCGGCACCGCCTGGGGCGACTTGGATTATCTGATCGTCGATATGCCGCCGGGGACCGGCGACGTGGCGCTCAGCTTGTCGCAATCGGTCCCGCTGACCGGCGCGGTCGTCGTCTGCACGCCGCAGGACGTGGCGCTGATCGACGCCGTCAAGGCGATCGGCATGTTCCGCAAAACGAACATCCCGATCCTGGGGATCGTCGAGAACATGAGCTTTTTCGTCGCGCCCGATACGGGCAAGCGTTACGACCTATTCGGTCACGGCGGTGCGCAACGCGAAGCGACGAAGCAGAACGTGCCGTTCCTGGGCGAGGTGCCGATCAACATGCAACTGCGGATCAACGGCGACGAAGGCAAGACCGCGCAAAACTACGACGCCGTCGACTCGGCCCCGTATCTCGACGCGATCGTGTATCGCCTGGTCAAAAACCTGAGCGACCAACACAAGGCGAAACCGCCGTTGCCGACGTTGTCGATTTTGTAGCCGGCGTCCGATACTCATCTCGCACGAAGGGGCGGCGTAGTCGATATGAAATTCCGGCTATCCACGCTGTTCTTGCTGACGTTGCTGATCGCGGTCGGCGTCGGCTGGTATGTCGATCATACGAACCGCCGGCGGAATGACATCGTCGGAACTTGGAGCGCGCCGACACGCGACGGAAGTCGCTATGGCTTTACTCGAACCGGCTATTACTCTTCGCTCGAAATTAAAAACGATGGAACATTTATTAAGACGCAATCCGGACGCTGGCAGAGCGACGTTTATACGGGGACGTACGAATGTTTGGACGACGGGATCGTCGTGTTTCGCGTCCTGTCGAAGCAAATCGTACTCGAGCATCCTTTAGGCGAAGCGTCGAAAGCCGAAACCATCGATCGCGAGTATCCGTGTCGATGTGCCGTCGATCGCGGCGGGCATTTGTTGATCAATAAAATCCCGACCGCAAACATGTTAGATAACGATGAAATCAAAATCCGTTGGGAGACTCACTCTCCGACGGGACGTTCCTGACTTGCCGATCGCAAAGGATCGTTCTTGATGAATTCCATCATCGTCAGTCGTCCAGACCTGATGCACGGAACCGCTTGTTTCGCTGGGACGCGGGTCGCGGTGGATTCGTTTTTCGACCACCTGGAAGCCGGTTATTCGATCGCAGGGTTTCTGATCGAATTTTCCACCGTCAGCCGCGGGCAAGTCATCGCTTTGCTGTCGCTGCTGCGGAAAGACCTCGAACGACTCGCGGTCTCGGTTTAAGCGTCACGCCTCACGAACTCCGCTCGCATCGTATGGTGTAAGCCGAAACCGATTTGGAGGCGATCAGCCATCGAGATATGACTGGGATCGACTCCAAAAAATTCACGGACTCGACGCGCGATTCGGCATCCGATCTGCTAAGACTACTTTCGTTCCGAATTTTCTCGCCCGACCCCTTCACGCATCTCAACGGTAGCCCCATGGCCAAGCGTTCCACCAAGTCGACTCCCGCGCCCGCTCCGGAAACGACTTCGAATCTCGGCATCGCCGGCGGCGCGGCGGCCGGAGCGGCGGCGGGCGCGTTGGTCGGACCGCTCGGCGCGGCGGTCGGGGCGGTGATCGGCGGTTTGGCCGCCGCGAATCCCGAAACGACCAAGGAGTTGGTCGCCAAGGCGGTGCCCGGTCCGGCGACGCGCAAAGCGGCCAAAACCAAGTTGCAAGCGGTCGCCGCCAAGGTGCTGCCGGCCAAGGCGGCCGCGGCCGTCGGCGCGACTTCGGCCAAGGCGCCGAAGAAGGCCGCGAAAAAATCCAGCGCGAAAGTCGCTCCGAAAAAGGTTGCGAAAAAAGCGTCCAAGCCGGCCGCCGACGGCGCTTTGAAAAAGTCCCCGATGAAAAAGTCCGTCACCAAAAAGGCGATGCCGAAAAAAGCCGCACCCAAAAAAGCCGCTCCCAAAAAAGCACCCAAGAAGGCCGTCAAAAAAGCCGCGAAGCGGAAGTAGCGCCGACACGGCGTTTCGCGGATGATCCGAAAGCGTTATCGCGATCGTCTCGTCGTTGCGATACCGTTCAACGTGGGGTGGCCGGGGCAGCGGCCCCGGAAGTGTTTGATTGCGCTCAATCTTCCGGGGCTAAGGCCCCGGCTACGCTGGCGTTTTTTGAAACGGGATCACGACAATCCCGCGCTGGGCGATCGTCGATTCGGCGTGGTACACTTCACGGCTTCTGATAGGCAACCGACGATTCAGGGAACGTAGGGTTATGGCCGAAGCGATGCGATTCGCGTGCGATAACTGCGGGCGGGACGTCCGCGCGTGGTCGGACGGCAATCCGTATTACATCGACGACGACGGCGAAAAGCGCTACGCCTATCATCCGGATCACGACGCGCTCGATCGCTGCGTGGGAAACGACACGCCGCACCTCTGCTTGGCGTGCGGCGCCGAATGCCTGGTCGATTCGCGCGTGCCGTTGACCAACTGCCCCGACTGCGAAGCGGGCGAGCTTGTGCCGACCTACGAAGTCGGCGGCCGTCGCTGCCCCCAATGCAAATCGGGCAAGTTCGTCAAAGATCCGGACTTCTTCGAGATTTCGTGATCGGCGAGCCGTCGTTCGATCGAGGGATGACCATGAAGCTTAAACGAATCATCGTCTCCGCGATCGCCGTTCTGGCGACGATGTATTTGGTGACGTCCCTCGCGACTTCGCGGTTTCTCGCCAAGTCGGCGGTCGATAGCCTCTCGGACATGAAGATCCTGAGAGAAACGTCCGCGATCTCGATCGATTTAAGCCAAACCCGGACTTCGGACGCATGCGTGGAAGAACTCCAACGCAGTCTCCCTGCGAACCACACGGGAAAAACCGCTCTCGTCTATGCCGACGTACGTTGGAACGCGATCGTGTGTGCGCGGGTGGTCAGCGGTCAATCCAACGCCGCGGGACATGAACGCCGTGATGCGATCTATCTCAACGTGTTCGGTGTTTGGATCACGCTTCATCGCATCCAACATTCGATCGGCTGCACGTAAACGCGCTGCGATCGCCTCGTTACGTCGCTTGCAACGCCGGCTTTCCGGCTTCGACCGTGAAACTGGCGCGGTTCACCAACGGCGCGCCGGGCTTGTCGACGTATTCCACCACGCGGTAGTCCGTCGTCCAGGTCTTGGGCGTGACCACGCAGTTCACGTAACCCCGTTCGGTGTTATAAAACTTGACGAACGGGTTTTCGGCCAACGTGGCGTCGTGGTTCTTGGCTTCCTTCGCGCCGTTGCCGCCGCTGCTCAGCGACGTGCCGACGAACTCGGTCGCGACCTTGACCGGCGATTTGCCGCTCTCGTCCAACCACAATTCGTTCGCCCAATTCGAGTGGATGTCGCCGGTCAGCACGACGGGATTCGAGATCCGCTTCTCGTGCAGCGATTTGATCAACCGCCGGCGGGCCGCTTCGCTGCCGGGCCACTGGTCCATGCTGTAGCCCTGTTTTTCGCCGGGGATGCGGTCGACGGCGCCGACCATGATCTGTTGACCCAGCACGTTCCACGTCGCGGTCGAGGCGTCGAGCGCACCGTCCAGCCATTTCTCTTGTTGCGGACCGAGCATCGTGCGATGCGACGCGAGCGACTCTTCGCTGTGCGGCTTGGTGCCGTCGCCGTTCGGTTGATCGTCGCGGAATTGCCGCGTGTCGAGCATCTGGAATTCGGCCAACCGACCGAAGCTCGCCGTACGATACAGGATCATATCCGGCCCCTTCGGCAAGCTGGTCCGACGGAGCGGCATGTGTTCGTAGTAGGCCTGATACCCGGCCGCGCGACGATTCAGGAATTCGGCCTTCGTCGTTTTCTTGTTCGGCGCGGTGTCTTCCATGATGTCGGCGCAATAGTTGTTGTCGACTTCGTGGTCGTCCCACACCACCAGCCAGGGCGCGGCCGCGTGCATCGCCGCCAGCGCGGGGTCGGTCTTGTATTGCGCATGGCGGTCGCGATAGTGCCGCAACTCGGTGATCTCTTCGTTGCCGCTGTGGTAACGAATCTTCGGCGCTTGGTCTTTGGTCGGCTTGGCCGGTTTGCCTTCGTAGATGTAGTCGCCCAGGTGCAGGACCAAATCCAGATCCTCGCGCAGCATATGTTCGTATGCGGTGTAATGACCGCTTTCCCAATGCTGACACGACGCGAACGCGAACTTCAACTTCTCGGGCAGCGTGTTCAGCGCGGGGAACGTGCGGGTCCGGCCCGTCGGACTGACTTCGCCGGCCTGCGCGAAAGCGATAGAAGTACCAGCGATCGGGCTTCAGCCCGTCGACTTCCACGTGCACGCTGTGCCCCCATTGCGGCACGGCGGCGATCGTGCCGCTTTTAACGACTTTGGTCATCGCTTCGTCTTCGGCCACTTGCCAATCGACGGCGACGTTCTCGTCGGGCATGCCGCCCCCTTCGATCGGCTTGGGAGCCAAGGCGCGTCCAAATCACGAACCCGTCGGCGGTCGGATCGCCGCTGGCGATCCCGCACTGGAACGGTCCGTCGGACAGCGCGACGCGGCGACGCAACGCGCCTTGCGCGCGCGACGCCCAAACGGTGGCGGAGGCCCAGGCGGCCGCGATTCCCAAAAATTGACGACGATTGGACATGGCGGGTGATCGTGTGTGAGGGGCGGGAATGACGTCGAGGGACACGAGCGATGCGTGGCGACGATCAAGCTAACACGCGGGCGGGCGAACGCGAGACGCTGCGAGAAAAACGCATCGAACTCGAACACGACGCACACGATTCGATTCTGATTCGTGCGCGAACCCGCCGCAAACTTGCGATTCGCTCAGCGAGACGCCGGTTGGGCGGGCGATCGTCGCACGTCGTGGATCTTGCGCATCGCGGCCGGATCGGCCAACGGATCGCCGTCGACGACCAGCAGATCGGCCCGCTTGCCGACGGCCAGCACGCCGCGATCGTCCAACTTCAGTAACTCGGCGTTGTTCTTCGTGGCGAAGGTCAGAATGCGTTCGATCGGCAAGCCGGCGTCCAGCATCAATTCGATCTCGCGATGCTCGGCAAAGCCCGGGATGCGCAGCGGATTGCGCCCGAGTCAGTGCCGAAGCCGATCTTCACGCCGCCAGAGCGCGATGCGCTTCAGATTGCGTTGGTTCATTTTCAAAGCGGCTTTGTCGGCTGTCGTTTTCTTCGTATTCGCCAACGTCTTTTCGCGCGCACGCGGCGTCGTCGAATTGCGTTTTCAATTCGGGCTGCAACGCGGCTTGGAAGAACGACCCGCTCATCCACTCGGGACGTTCGGCGTAGAGGAAAAACGATTCGTCCAGTTGCAGCGTGGCGATATACCAGACGCCGCGCGATTTCATCGCCGCGATCAATTCGTCGTCGACCGGTTGATCGCGGATGCCGTGCGCGATGACGTCGACGCCGGCCGCGACCAGTTTCTTCGCGTCGTCCAGGTAATACACGTGCGCCGCGACGCGCAATTTTTCTTTGTGCGCTTCGTCGATGATCGCCGCGTAGACTTCGGGCGACATCTTGATGGGCACGTTGCCGCGAAAATCGTCGACCCAAATTTTCAGGATGTCGGGCTTACGTCTGGCGGCGTCGCGCACCGCTTGGTGCGCGGCGGTCGCGTCGGCGGGGCGATCGAGCTGTTCGGGGCCGGCCTGCACCGGCGGCGCGCCGTCGACCACGCCCAGACCGCGATCCGCGCCGTACAACATCGCGCCGCCGAGTTTGCCTGAGTGCGAGTCGGCCCGCAATTCGGCGAACAGCGGCGCGTTGAGTCCTAGCGACATCACCGTGGTGACGCCGTAGCGTTCGTACTGCGTCAACTGACGTTCGATGTTCGCACGCGTGTAGTTCTTCACGCCGACGCTGATGCCATCGACGCCGCCGACGTGCGCGTGCGCGGCGATCAGCCCCGGCAACACGGTTTTCCCGGGGAGATCGAATGTTTTCGCGGCGGCCGGAACGGTGGCTTGATCGGCGACGCCCCACGGCCGCGATTAGACCGTCGACCACGACCAGCGTCCCGCCCACGATCGGAGCGCCGCCGTTACCGTCGAGGATGCGGACGTTTTTCAACGCGTACGATTCCGCACGGACGTTCGCGGCGCACGCCGCGAAGACGCAAGCGAGAAACGATACTTGGAGAAGGGCTTTCATCGCGTACTCGAATAAGACACATCGGACAACTCAACCGATGTCACTCTGCTATTTTCTCTCCGCGCTCCACAGTCTCACCAACTCCACGATCCCTTCCGCCGCGGCGACCATCTCTTCCAAGCAGGTCCATTCCAGGGGCGAGTGCGGGTTGTGTTCGCCGGTGCTGAGGTTCGGCGTCGGCAGGCCCAACTCGGTCAAGTCGCGAGCCGTCGGTCCCGCCGCGGATGATGCTCAGCTTCGGTTCGCGGCCCAGGTTTTTTAACGCCTGCTCGGCCAGCTTCGCCGCGCGGGGTTCCTTCTTCAAACCGTCGCCCAGGTTGCGGTATTGCGGACCGGTTTCGATCGTCAGTTGTGCTCCGGGGAACTCGCGTTCGGTCGCCACGGCCGCGTCGCGGAGGATCTTCGCCCATTCGGCCAGCTTCGGCGTGTCGAAGTCGCGCAGGATGAACTTGATGGTCGTCTGCTCAACCCCGCCGCTGATGCCGTAGGGATGCAGGAAGCCTTGGCGGTCGGCGGTGGTCTCGGGCGAGAGCGTCGATCGCGGGAGGCGGTCGAGAAAATCGGCCGCCGCGCGAACCGCGTTGACCATCCGGCCCTTGGCGATCGACGGGTGGATGTTCACGCCGCGGATCGTCACGGTCGCTTGATCGGCCGAGAACGTTTCGACGTCGATCTCGTCTTGGCCGCCGCCGTCGAGCGTGTAGCAAACATCCGCGCCCAGTTTCTTCAAATCGACATGGTCCACGCCGTGGCCCACTTCTTCGTCGCACGTGAAGCAAAGCTTCACCACTCCGCGCGGCACGTCGGGCGCGGCCAACAACGTCGCGGGCGGCCGCGATGATCACCGCGATGCCGGACTTGTCGTCGGAACCCAGCAGCGTGGTGCCGTCGGTGGTGATCAGCGTCTTGCCGGCCAGCTTCGGCAGCTCGGGATTCTCGCACGCGCGAATCGTCAGCCCGTTGCCGGCGGGCAGGGGAATGTCGCGGCCGTCGAAGTTGCGATGCACGATCGGCTTCACGTCTTTGCCGGTCGTCTCGGGCGACGTATCGACGTGGCTGTTGAACGCCACGACCGGAGTCCGCGCCGCGACTTCGGCCGGCAGGTTCGACGGCAACGTCGCGTAGACGATCCCCCAGCGATCGTGCTCGACGTCCGACAGCCCGGCGGCTTTCAACTCGTCGGCCAGCAGCTTGCCCAGGACCAACTGCCCGGGCGACGACGGGTAGGCTTCGCCCGGCTCGCCGGCGGTCGTATCGATTTTGACGTAGGCGCAGGAAGCTTTCGAGCAACTGTTCGGCGTCGATCCGGGGAGCGGGCATAGGTGTGTGCGGAGGAAGGGCGAGCGGGAGTGTGCGAGGGCCATTTTATCGCCCCGCGCAGGCCGGTTCGAG
The DNA here is from genome assembly GCA_049840575.1 of Pirellulales bacterium. Classification (GTDB taxonomy): domain Bacteria; phylum Planctomycetota; class Planctomycetia; order Pirellulales; family JALHPA01; genus JANRLT01. The sequence goes on along the minus strand of JASGKV010000022.1, from coordinate 704,918 downwards.
TCGGGTTCGCGCGATCGTCGCGATTCGCGCCGACCTGCCGATTCTGCCGAACCGCGCGACGACGACCGTCCGCACGGGCTGCGCAGGCCGATCGACGATCGCTGATTCTCCGCCGCGCGGCGGGACGATATTCGGGGTAGAGACAGACCGAACCCTACGCTCGTTGGTGCTCGCGACCAAAACTCGCCCGCACGATCGAGCACGTTCGCCCGACGGTCGCATCGGATGATGCGCGAATGACCGCCCGACGAACGGGAACCTTCATATGGACATGAGGTTTCGCCGAGTCACCCGGGGAAAAGGACTTCCCGTTCCCGCGAGTGCGATTTCATGAAGATGCATATGGCGCCTCAGGCGCGTACGACGAGCGAGTATTCGGGGTTGGATAAACAAACCGTGCTGGTGATCGACGACGATCCGGACATCGTCGCGTCGCTGGCCCGCGTGTTGGCCGTCGCCGGTTACAACACGCATTGCTGCCATGATTACGACGGCGTGATCGAATGCGTCGGCGCGGTCGCGCCCGACCTGATCGTCAGCGACATCAACCTGGCCGGGCAGAGCGGGCTGCGGTTGATCGAAACCATCAAACGCGACATGGGCATGTCCGGCACGCCGGTCATTTTCCTGTCGGGTGCGCAGATCCCGGACATCATCCGCCGTGCGCACGAAGCCGGCGGCACGTACTACCTGCGGAAGCCGTTCGATCCGCAAGTGCTGTTGGAATTGGTCGACAAGGCGCTCTGGATGCCGCACCTGGTCCAAGCGGCCGGCGCGAAATAGTATTCGCCCAAACGAATTGTCAAAGATACCCCCACGAGCGGCGCCGAGCGCCGCTCGTTGCGTTGGTGGACGCATCCATTTCCGCACGACGATGTTCCGGTCGGGAACGTCGATCGCGGCGGATCTCAGGCCCGCAGGGCCGACAGTTGTTAACCCGGGGCGTGAGCCCCGGGTTGCGCTCGCGCATCCGATCGGTAGCCCCGGAGGGGCGACAGACCCGTTGATCTTCGGGCGACGGTCGCCCCTACGGGGCTAACGAATGTCGCGATGTCTCCTTTCCCGGCCCTGACGGACCGGGCTACCGACTGACGGGCCTACGGCCCTGTCTCGGATCGCGTTTCGCAAATCCAACCGTCCTCGCCATCGTTTTCGTTGTTCACTTCAACGACGCGGATTAATAATGCGGCGGCTTGTCGTCCAGCAGCGCCTGGTTCGGGTCGGTCGCGCCGGGGCGGTGTTCGGCGGTCCAGGCGATGCGGTCCAACTTGCCGGTCAACTCGCCGACGATCCGCTCCAGACGCTTTTGCGTCTTCAACGCGTCGATCAACGCCGCGCTCAAATCGTCGAGCGTTTGCTGCTGAAACGCCAACTGCGTTTCCAGGGCGATCAGGCGTTCGGGCAAATCCTGCGACATGGGCAAACCGGCGAAAGGTCGGGCAAAAGGCCAAACCCCCAAGATGCCCGATCCCGGCCCGGCACGCCAGTCGTCGCGGCTTCGCCGTTTTCTCGTGCGCGAGCGAAACGAGCGTTACGAGCGAAACGAGTCTTCGGTTTTCAGTGCCCGGCGCAGAACGCATGCGAATCGCGAACGGAGGACGTGAGTCCTCCGGTTCTTCTCGCGCGACGACCGTATCTTCTCCAACCGCACTGCATTTTCTCCTGCTTCACTGTATTTCCTCCAGCTTCGCTGCGCGAGCGTTACGAGCGAAACGCGCGTTGCGATCAGGGTTTTTTGAACAGGAGTTCGCAGAGGACGCGGAGAAACCGACTTCACGTTTTCTCGCTCTCCGAATCTCTCGTTCCCAATTCAGAGTTGCACGGAAGTTTCCGAGATCGGGAAGGGGGGATAAAACTCTTCGCTTCCTTCGTTTCCTTCGTTTCCTTCTGTTCCGATCCGTATCGAAACAGTTTTGAACAGAAGGAAACGAAGGTAGCGAAGAGGGGCACACAGTGTCCTCCGCGATCTCCTGTTTCATGCCGCCTAAACCCAACGCAACACGCCCCGTTCCTGGTGGGGGAACGGGGCGTGCCGCAGGCCGGGGCGTGGGTGGGGCAAGACGAGTCGCCCGGCGCTGGTGGGGTTTCCTGAATGGAACGTCAAACGCAATACGTGGGTGGCTGGGCAAGAAATGTAGCGCAGCCCCCGGAACGCCGGCGGTGAATGAATCGTGCATCCACCTATTCGTCGTTACTCTCCTTCAACGCCTTGGTGTCACCCGGCGTGTTCTCCGTGGCGGCGTCCTTCTCTTTGCGAACCTTCTCTTTCGGTTGCATCTTCGCTTCGGTTTGCTTTTGGATCGCGTCCAGTTGTTTTTGCATCGCTTGCAGTTGCAGTTGCAACGCTTGCAGTTCGGTTTGCGAGCCGCCGCCGAGTTCGTGGCGGGGAATCACGATTCTTGTGCAAGCCTTCGGGTTGCTTCACGTCGGGTTGTTTCACCGCCGGCACTTTGAGGGTCGGCTGATTGGCAGTCTCCGGAGGCTTGGGCAGCGTGGCCGAGAAGCGGACGTTGCCGTTCGTAATCAGGCCGCCCAGCGCCGGTTGCAGGTTGAACGTGACCGGACCGCGACCCAGCAGCTCGTCGACGCGGTGGTGCGCAGATCGGCGGGCAATTTGTCCAACTCGGTTTCGGAGACGGTTTCCGATTTTCCGTCGTGCTCGACCGTGATCCGCAGCGGCGCGTTCCCTTTGCGCTCGATCGACACGCGTAGGTCGTCGGGCCATTTGACTTTGGCCGCTTGCGGCGGTTGCGGCAGTACGAAGCCCGGCGCGGTGCGCACGATGTCGAACGTGCCGGCCTGCAACGGCGCGGCGGGAACCGCGAAGCCGTGAGCCTGCATCTGTTTCTGCCAGTCGGCAACGCGTTTTTCCGCCAGTGCGGCCTGGTCGGTCGCTTGGGCGAGATCTTTGAGTGCGCGTTTCGACGCGGCCGGGTCGTACGTGTCGGCGGTGCGTCGTTCGGGAGCGACCTCGATCGTTTTGACGTCGCCGTCGCGGCGCAGCTTCACGGAGAAGACGTTCCCGCCGCTCTGCTGGACGGCGTCGATCAGTTGTTCGACCGTTTTCAGGTCATGCTCGCCGTTCGCGACGTCCGTGTCGGCGGATTTGACGGTCGAGACGACATAGCTCAGCAAAATATCGCCTTCGACGATGCCGGCTTTCGCGGCGGGGCTGTTGTCCATGACGCGGCCGACCACGATGCCGGCGTCGCCGTCGAGCTTCAGCGGCTTGCGCATCGCCGGATCGATCGGACGACATTCGACGCCCAACCAAAACGTTTGCGGGACGGTTTGAATGCGAAACGCTTCGTTCGCGGCGGCTTGGCGTTGTCGCAAGATCGCTTGCAGCTTTTCCATCGTCGCCGGATCGAGTTTGCCGTCTTGTAAACGCTGGATGATGATCGTGTCGTTGGGCACGACTGCGCGGCGTTTCCGGTTCGTCGACGGCCACGATCCGCACGCCGTCGGGCGTCGCGTCGGTCCGTTGAAATTGGATGAACCTGCGCACGACCGGCGCGGCCTCCGCGTGCGCTTTGACGGTAATGGTCTGCGCGGTGACGTCTTGCGCGTGCGCCGTGCGGGCGCGATCGTGCCGCACGCCAGCAGGGCGGCGACCGCAGCGCGGGTCAAAAATCGGGCGGTGATCATAAAACGTCCTGTGTGGAAAAAGGGTGGTCCGTGCTCGCGCCGGGCGACCTCCGTTGTCGCTCCGCATGCGCGCGGGCGTCGTCGCGACTTTCGCGCCGACGTTACTGCGTCGCCGGTCGGACGATCACGCGTTCGATGGGAACCAACTGCGCGGCGGCCGTCGGGCAACTCGACCTGCAACCAGCTCTTCTGTTGCCGGACCACGTGTCCGTCTTGCCGTAACGAATTCAAAATTTCCGGCGGCAGCGTCGCCGGCGTTTCCGCTTGCTGCCAGCTTTGTAACACGCGCTCATCGACGTGATCCATCGGCGTCAGCGGCACGTCGACCGTTTGCTCGGGCGCGCCGCCGCCGTTGCCGACCAAGTGCAAGCGGACGTTCTCGGGGACCGGCGTCGACGCGTATTGCGTTTCCGCCGGCACGGATGGATCGAGTGTTTTTTCCGGCGGGATTTGTGGATCGCTTTTCGCCACCGAGGGATTCGACGACGGCCCGTTCATGTCGCCGTGCGGCCAATATTCGCGAATCGTTCCGCCCAGCGCGAACGCCACGCCCAGACCGGCCGCGATGGTCAGCCATTCGCCGCGCCGATTGCGCCTGCGCCGGCACGATGCGCGGCGCGGGGGATATTGGCGACGAGTTTCCGGCGGGGCGAGCTGTCGCAAGTTCGACCGGAGACGGCGCGACGGGCGTCTCCGGACCGGCGTTCAACGCCGCCGCGATCGTCGCGGCCAACGGCGCACGCGCGGCGTCGGACGACGATTGCAGCAGCCAGCTTCGGCGCGCGTGCGCGAGGCGCGATGCTCGACGAAGGCCAAAGCGCAGGTGCGCCAATGTTCGGGGTTCGCTTCCAGGTAGGTCAACAACGCCCGCTCTTCGGCGACGGTCAGTTCGTCGTCGATCAGGCGTTCGATGGTCGTGGTCAGTTCGGCGGTCGTCATGGCGGTGTGATGATGTGTAGGGTGCGTCTCGACGCACCAAGATTCGATGTCGTCGCGCATCCGCACGACGTCCCGCAACGGTGCGTCGAGACGCACCTTATGGATGTGTCTCGCAAACAAACGCTGTGACGCACCCTACGGCTTTGGTTCCAACTCGCCTTCCAAACGCAGCAGCGCGTCGCGGAGTTTCGCGCGGCGCGATGCAGTCGCGTTTCCACCGCCGCGTGAGACAAGCCCAGGTGCGTGGCGATGCGGTGGTAATTCCAATCTTCGGTGTACTTCAGCAGCAACACTTCGCGGTCGCGCGTGGGCAACTGCTCGAGCGCCACGCGGACCAGGCGTTGGCGTTCGTCGGCCAACAACCAGGACAACGGATCGTGTTGCCGCGGATCGGCTTCGGTCCGCGGCACCGCTTGGTTGTAGCGGTCGGTCAACTTGCGGCGTCGTCCCAGCCCCCGGCGATGCAACAAACACTGAATGACCGTCAGGCGATACAGCCAGGGCGCCACCTTCGTGGCGTCGTGGATCGGCGCGGCCTGTTTGATCGCGGCCAACGCGACCTCTTGCAGCACCTCGTCCACGCCCTGCGCCTGACCCAACCGCGCATGGGCGATCGTGCGGAGCCAGCGTTCATGCTCGGCCAGCGCGGCGGCCCAGTCGATCTTCACCCCCGGCGGCGTCGTCGCCACGGCGGCGTCCGCGGCGCAGGGCGCAGCGGCGGCGTAAGACGCCGTGTCCGCTTCGTCGTTCGTCGCGGCCATGGTCACAGGAGGATGGTTTCCGATGGAGGAACAATCTTGCGGGCACGGAAGTCAGATCCCGCGCGACGCGCTCAACTCTTTCGGGAAATGCGATAATCGAGCGTCGTAACCGTATAATTACGTGGCACTTATGTCAGCCTGCGCCGTGTCCGCACGATGGCCCGATTTTGCCCGCCGATGCGAAAAGACGCGACGTTCTTTGTTACGCCGCCCACCGTCCGGCGGGTCGTGGATGTCGTTCCGGAAGAGGGTTTTCCTCTCTTCCACGTCCAAGATTCTCACGCACCCGCCGGTACGATTTCTAGTCCAATCGTAACTTTCCAAACGGCGTCGCAACACGTGATCGCTACGGACCTTGCGTCGCCGGGTGGTCTGAATTGGGGATAAAGATAAATTTTCGACACATTTCAACGGACAGGGAACAGGCGTAAGCCTCACCGCTGCTTAAAGAAAAAAACTGCTCAAAGAAATAGGAACAGAAGGAAACGAAGGAAGCGAAGGGAAGGCGATGAGAAACATCTCTTCTCCGCGATCTTTGCGCCCTCCTGTTCACAAAGATATTCGAACAGGAGATCGCAGAGGACGCAGAGGACTAATTTTTTGCGAGTCTCGCTTCGCTTCCTTCGTTTCCTTCTGTTCAAATTCGTATTCATTGTTCTTTAAGATGTATTTTGATTTTCTCCGCGATCTCTGCGACCTCCTGTTGAAATTTTTCTGGAAACAGGAGATCGCAGAGGACGCAGAGAAGAGAACGGAACTCGACACCTTCGCCGGCTTCGTTTCCTTCTGTTCAATTTCTCTCTGCATTCGATACGCGGCCGGAACTGTTAAGATGATTGCCAGATCCACTTTTTCCGTCCCTGGATTTTTCGACACGTTCACGATGCGTTACTGGTTGTTGAAGACCGAGCCGGAATCGTTTTCCATTCGCGACTTGGCCGCCGCGCCGGGCCGGACCACCTACTGGTCCGGGGTGCGGAATTATCAGGCTCGCAATACGATGCGCGACGACATGCGGCCCGGCGACGGCGTGTTGTTTTATCACTCGAACGCGGACCCGGCCGCCGTCGTGGGCTTGGCCACCGTCGTGAAGCCTGGGTATCCGGACTTTACGGCTTGGGATCCGCAAGACCACCACTTCGATCCGGCCGCGTCGCCCGAGAATCCGATCTGGCAGATGGTCGATATCCGCTTCGAGCGCGAGTTCGCCCGGCCGTTGTCGTTGGACGAATTGCGCGGCGTGAAGGGACTTGAAACGATGGAGCTGCTGCGGAAGGGCTCGCGTCTGAGCGTGCAACCGGTCACGGCCGACGAGTACGCGATCGTGGTGAAGTTGGCCGAAACGCCTGCACCCCCTGCGCGTGAGACACCAAAGAAGAAGCCCACGAAAACACCGGCGAAGAATGTGAGTAAAAAAGCCTCGGCGAGCCCGCCGCGCAAATCGGCGAAGCCGGCCGCTCCAAAAAAACCGAGTGCGAAAAAAGCGATCGTAAAAAAGTCCGCGACGAAGCGAGCCGCTCCGTGAGCGCATCCGAGAATTCGCTCGCGTGGCTGGACGATGCGCTCGCCGACTGGGACGCGCGGGGGTTGCGACGTCGCTTGATCGAACGCGCGGGTCCGCAGGCCGCGCGAATCGCCATCGGTGGGCGGTCGGTCGTCAACTTCGGCGCGAACGACTACCTGGGACTGGCCGGCGATCCCCGGTTTGCGCGGCCGCGATCGACGCGATCGCCCGTTACGGCTGGGGCGCGGGGGCCAGTCCGTTGGTCACCGGGCACGCGACCGCGCAAGGGGAACTCGAACGCCGACTGGCCGAATTTTTGGGGACCGAGGCCGGCGCTCGTCTTTTCCAGCGGCTTCGCGGCCAACGCCGGGACGATCGCCGCGCTGGTGGACGAGCACGACGTCGTCTTCTCCGACGCGAAGAATCACGCCAGCTTGATCGACGGCTGTCGCGCGTCGCGCACGCGAACGGTCGTCTACGCGCACAACGATGCCACCGCTTTGGCCGACGCGATCGCGCGCGAGGGGGAGACCGCGCGGCGGAAGCTGATCGTCACCGACACCGTGTTCAGCATGGACGGCGACGTTGCGCCGCTGGCCGAAGTGTGCGACGTCGCCGAACGTGCCGGCGCGATGCTGTTGATCGACGAAGCGCATGCGACCGGCGTGTTCGGTCCGCGCGGGACCGGCTGGGCCGAAGCGTGCGGCGTCGCCGGCGTGTGCCGATCCGCGTCGGCACGCTGAGCAAAGCGCTCGGCGGCGCGGGGGGCTTCGTCGCCGGCTCGCGGACGTTGATCGATTGGTTGACCAATCGCGGCGCCCGTACGTCTTCTCGACCGCCCATCCGCCGGCCTTCGCCGCCGCCGCATTGGCCGCGCTCGACATCGTCCGCGACGAACCCCAACGCCGCGAACGGTTGCTGACGAACGCCGCCGCGCTCTGCGCATCGTTCGCGCACAGGGCTGGACGTTGGGCGCGGCCGCGACGCAGATCATCCCGCTGATCGTCGGCGACGCCGCCGTGACGATGACGCTGCACCGCGCGCCTGTTGGACCGCGGCCTGTTCGTCCCCGGCATCCGCCCCCCGTCCGTCCCGTCCGGGGAATCGCTACTGCGCATCAGTCTGAGCGTTTCGCATACGAACGAGGATCTGGCTCTGCTGACGAACGCGCTGGCCGATCTGCGAATCCAAGATCATTGAACAGAAGGAAACGAAGGGAGCGAAGAAATTCGGAATGGAATACGAGACGGGAGTTAAGGGAGAGACTTGCGAACGATATCACCTCTTCTCCGCGCCCTCCTGTTCGAATACTGGTTGAACAGGAGATCGCAGAGGACACAGAGGGCTGATTTTTGCGCGTCTCTCTTCGCTTTCTTCGTTTCCTTCTGTTCAATTTCAAATTCCCTGTTCCTTATGATGTTTGTTGATCTTCTCCGCGATCTTCGCGACCTCCTGTTCAAAACATTCTGAAACAGGAGATCGCAGAGGACGCAGAGACGAGAATGAAACTCGACACCTTCGTTGCCTTTCGTTCGATTTGGTATTCTCTATTCTTGTGATGTTTTTGAGCCTCTTTGAGGCCCGTCCGTTTTCCGGATCGACCCAGTGGAACTCGTTCTCGGCACGAATAACAAGAAGAAGCGGTTGGAGTTGGAGGAGCTGCTGGCTCCGCACGGGATCACGCTGCGCGTGTTGGCCGATTTCCCCGACGCGATCACGGTCGACGAAACCGGCGCGACGTTCGCCGAAAACGCCGCGCTGAAGGCCGCCGAACAGGCCAAGACGCTAAACCGCTGGGTGCTGGGCGAAGACAGCGGGCTGTGCGTCGACGCGCTCGGCGGCGCCGGGGCGTCTATTCAGCCCGATTCTCGGGCGAAGGGGCGACCGATGCGAAGAACAACGCGCTGCTGCTCGAAAAGTTGGCCGGCGTGCCCGATGAGAAGCGCGGCGCGTATTATGTGTGCAGCGCCGCGCTGGCCGATCCGACCGGCGCGATCCGCGCGACGGCCGAAGCCCGGTGTCATGGGCGGATGCGGACCGCGCCGAGCGCGGGGGCGGGCGGGTTCGGGTACGATCCGTACTTCGAGGTCCGCGAGTACCACCGAACGTTCGCCGAACTCGGCAACGTCGTGAAGGGCGTGCTGAGCCACCGCGGCCGCGCGATCCGCGAACTGTTGCCGAAGTTGTTGGGACTGGGGTTGGGGGGCTAAGGGCTGGGGAGTGGGGCGAAGCTGCGAGCGGACTCGCGGTCGACGCACGTGTTTTAATCAAGCAGATGTCCTCGAAAACGTATTGGATCGTCGTCGCCGTCGTGATTTGCGCGCTCCAAGCCGGCGGCGCTCGCGTGGTTGCATGCGCGACGCGACGCGTGGATCGACGAGTTCGCCGCGCCGGACGTTCGCGCGTCGTGGGATCAATTTCGTAAAGACGCCAAGGCCCAAACCGGCGAGGCCGGCACCGGCCCGGTCAAACGGCGCGAACCCAAGAGCCCGGAACCCCCTCTGTTGGTGCTGCTGCGCGACCACTTCCCGGTGATCCAAGCGGCCACGGTGATTTTCGGCTCGGCCGTGCTGATTTTTTTCGCGATCGTCGTGCGCGGGATCACCCGTTCTCCGGCGTCGCAACTTGGAGCAAGCGATGATTCTCGCGACAGCGGCCCAACGCCTGGATGAGTTAGTCGACGCGTGGCGGGGGCGATTCGCCGCGCTCGACCCGACGACCGTGCGGCGCAAGCCTTCGCCCGAGCGGTGGTCGATCGCCGAAGTGGTGGGCCATTTGGTCGATTCGGCGTGCAACAACCATCAGCGGTTCGTCCGCGCAAGAGGTCGACGCGTTGGTCTTTCCGAAGTACGAGCAAAATCACTGGGCGGCGGCCGCCGGGTATGCGGAGTTCGACTGGCCGACGTTGGTCGAACTGTGGTCGTCGTACAACCGGTTGGTCGCGCAGGTCATGCGCCGCGTGCCGGACGACCAACGCGCGACGCCCTGCATGATCGGCCCGTACGAGACGCAAACGCTCGAATTTCTGATCGTCGATTACGTCGACCATCAGCGTCATCACTTGACGAAGATCGACGAACGACTGACCGAGATTGCGAGCTGATGGAGTGCGAGGCGCGTCGAATCACGCGGGAATCGATTTACTTGCCGCGCACGACCTCGACCTCATACCCGCCGGCATTGTCCGCGCGTTCGGCCGGGTGGTCGTGGATTTTCAGATAGAGCGTGCCGGTCCGCGGCGCGCGGAAGGTCGCTTTCAGGCCGGCGGCCAACGGATCGGCGAAGCTCACGCGGGGTTCGTCTCGCGTTTCGTTCTTCGGCGTCGTCTCGAGCATTTCGTCGCTTGTGTTCGCCGGCGCCTGCGCAGCGGGGGCGTCGTCGCGGACGGCGACCAGCAGCTTGCCCAGGGGGACGCCGTGGTGCCAGCGGATGGAGACGCCGTCGGGCTCGGCGATCCACGGCTCGGGGGTTTTGCGGATCTGTGCGCGGCCTTTGGCCGTCAAGTCGTAGGTCTTGCCGGCTTCGACGCGGATCCCGCTCGATTGCCAGCCCTTGTCGGCGGCGACGGTCGCGCGGCGCGATCGATGTTCGGCGGGAAGGGGCGGCCGTCGCGGAAGTCGACCGCGTTGCGGTCCCAATCGTAGGCGTAGGTCGCCTCTTGGGCGAAGATCGCCAAGTCGTCGCGGAGCGTCGGCGTCAGCTTGGCCAGCGCCGCGTCGAGATCGGCGTCGCGCGACTTCGTTAACAGCTTGGCAGTGGCGTCACGGTAACGCGGATGGTCGCGCAGCACGGCGACCGTCGCCCAGCACCAGGCGTAAGCGTCGTTCTTGGCGAAGCGGCGCGGTTCCCAGCCGCGCAGGTCTTCGAGCGCGTGCGTCCGACCGCGTTTGGTCTCGTCGCGCAAAATTTCGATCCGGCCCCAACGGGGAAATTCGTCGGGCGCGGACGGGTAGACGCCGAGTTCCAACTTGCCGTCTTTCCAACGATGCGTGCCGAGGACTTCGGCAAGTCCTTCGGAAAACCATTGCGCGACGTGCGGCCGAGCCAGCATGAACTGGGTCAGATGCGTCCCTTCGTGCAAAAACAGATGACGACGGTAGTAGTCGTTCTTCACGTCCAGCATGAAGATCGCGTCGCGGAACGTGTAGCCGTTCGGGAACTCGGGCAAGTCGTCGGGCAGCACGCCGGCCGCTTCGAAGACCTTGCGATCGGCCATCAGATACGCGCGGCGTCGCCAGCCGACAGTCGCTTTCTCGGGCAGACCGAACAGCGTGCGCCACTGCGGCACGGCGGCGTCGAAGACGGCCGGCAACTCGTCGACCGCGGGCGACGAGGGGACGTCGGTCAGCAATTCGATGTGCGCGCCGCGCAACACGCGGATGCCGCGTGCGGCGAGTTGCTGCTCGTCGAGTTTCGCTTGCGGCTCGCCGGCGACTTGGGCGCAAAGCGGCGAGGCGAGCAAGAGCAGCTTCGCGACGACGCCGAGCAGGCAGGCGAGCGAACGTGCGGTGAGGGATGTCGCGCAGGTCACGAGGGTCTCACCGATCACGTACGAGCACGAAACGCGAAGTTGCGAGGTCCCGGAATCGCCGAACTACAACGCGCGACGGTATTTCTTGACGATCTTGTTGGCCGGGCCGGTGAATTGCGGCGACGGGGCCGGCGGCGGTTCGCCGTTGGCCGCGCCGGTTCGCCGGCGACGTGCGCGGGGCGTGCGACCGCCGAGGTGACGAAGCCTTCGATCTCGTCGCGCTTTAGGAGTTTGTTGATGCGGATTTCGATCCGCGTCAGCTCGCCCCCTTCTTCCGGCGTGACGAACGTGAAGGCGACCCCTTCGCGGCCCATCCGCCCGGTGCGGCCGACGCGATGGACGTAGTCGTCGCAGAAGACCGGGATGTCGTAGTTGATGATGTGCGAGATACCGCTGACGTCGATGCCGCGACCGACCACGTCGGTGGCGACCAGGATGCGGACCTCGCCTTTGCGGAAACGCGCCGATCACGCGGTCGCGGGCGCCTTGGGCCAAGTCGCCGTGGATGCAGGCGGCGTCGGGATACTTTTTCAGCAGGCGATGGTGGATCTTGTCGGTGCCGCGTTTGGTGCGGCAGAAGATGATCGCTTGGGTCGGCTTTTCGCGTTCGAGCAGGCGGCCCAGCAGTTCGAACTTCTTTTCGCCGTCGACGGTGAAGTACGATTGCTCGATCGTGTCGGCCGAGATGTCGGTCGGCGAGAAATCGAGCACGGTCGGTTCGATCATGTAACGCCGCGCCAGTTTCTCGACCGGCGGCGGCACGGTGGCGCTCAGCAGCAGCGTTTGCCGCGCGGCGGGACACTTCCGCAGGATTTTTTCGATGTCGGGCCGGAATCCGATGTCCAGCATGCGGTCGGCTTCGTCCAAGACGACGGTGTGCAGTTGCGATACGTCCAACGTGCCGCGAGCTAAGTGATCCAGCACGCGACCGGGCGTGCCGACGACGACGTCGGCCCCTTTGGTCAGCTTGGCGATTTGACCCTTGATCGGTTTGCCGCCGTACAGCGGGACGACGTGCAAGCTACGGCCGTGGGCCAGTTTTTCGATTTCGTCGCGCACTTGGACCGCCAACTCGCGGGTGGGGACCAGCACCAGCGCGCGGGGTACGTGGTGTTTTTCCGGTTGCAGACGTTCGAGGATCGGGATCGCGAACGCGGCCGTCTTGCCGGTCCCGGTGCGGGCTTGGCCGAGGACGTCGACGCCGGTGAGGGCGACGGGGATCAGGCCGGCTTGGATCGGGGTGGCGTGCGTATAACCGGTGCGCTCCAGAGCTTGTTGCATGGCCGCCGAGAGAGGCAGCGAGGTGTAGAGCGGCGAAGTCGATTCGTGCATGGAGCGGGAAAGACGGTTCGCGTCGACGCAATGCCGACGCCAAGGCGGGATTTCGCACGGAATATGTCCCGTTTCTCGCCGCGAATGAGAGCGAGCGGGGGACGTGCGGCGAGAAGTCGAAGAAATCCGTACCGTTCGTCCAATCTCTTCAAAGTAGCCGCTGGAGTTCGAAACGGCAACGGAAAGCCGGGGAAAGCCGGGGAAAGCCGACGCGGGGCGAGGATTTTCAAAAAGTCGACAAAGGTCCGACGACACTTCTCGCACGACGACGTGTTCTTAAACAGAGGAGACAAGTCGACTAGCGCGTCTCAGAACAAGAATACGGGACTTGGAGCAGAGTCTAGATATGCGACATTTATGTCGCGTGATTGTCGGGTCGCGACGAAATCTGAAGTCAATCACTGCTATTTTCCTTATCCATGATCCAGCTTATTCGTCTTAAGTGCATGATTATTATGGAGTTATCTTTATTATCAAATCCTAACAAAAAAATGTATGAAAATGCCCGAGAAAAGTCTTGGCATTTTGCAACACCTTGATATGATTGTCTTAGTTCGATACAGCGATGTGTCGAAGAGAAGTGAAGGGCAGCAGAGATTGCTGCGACTTTGACAAGACAAGCAGTGAGATCGGTCGAGTGCTGTGGATCTTCTTCCCCCCACTCCCGAACGCAGTACCGCCGATTCTCAATTTCGCCCGTCGCCTTTCCCCAAGGCGACGGGCTTTTTTTGTTTATGGCGTTAGGCGCTTGTCGGTAGGCGTTAGGGATCCGAGAAGCTTTCGAGACTAACGTCGCCGCTGCGTTAGACCATGCGGCGCGATGTCTTAGATTGCAAGACTTCCTAACCCGTGATCCCCTGCGCGAGCCCAGTCCAGTCGGGCTCACCAGCCTTCGAGATCGAACGTGCGGCAGACGGTCGGTGCGCCGTAGCGCGCCCCCCCGGTGAGAATGTGCAGATTCGCGCGGGGGCGACATTCGCCGGGGCTGTGAGTGTGACCGCAGACGACGGTGAACTGAATTCGCGGATAACGTTCGGCGAATTCGATCAGCAGTTCGCCGATCGCCAGGCAGGTGAAGTGGGGCGCCCATTCGTCGTCGGAGAGCGCGCCTTCGTGCCAGCAGGCTTCGCGGAGCGGCGGAACGTGCGTGCAGACCAGCACGTGGCCCCGCTCGGCGACGGCGCGATCCATTTGCGTTCGCAACACGTCGGCCGCTTCGCGGCCCATCGCCTTCAGGATGTCCCACCGCTCGCGTTTGCCGATCCCTTGGAATTCTTGGATGTGCTTGTAATCGCTCATCATCACCATCGAGCGCTCGTAATCGCCGATGCGGGCGTCGGCCCAACCGTCGTGCCCGACCAACGCGACCGATTCGTTGAGAAGCACCGGTTCCTGCCGCACCGTGAGATAGGTTAGGCGGGGCAGATGGTCCGACAATTCGCCCGCAGCTTTGCGGATACGGCGAATCGAACCGCCGTAAAAATCGTGATTTCCCAGCACGAAATAGATCGGCTTGCTCCAGCTATGACCGAACCAGTTCAGCATCTCGATCACCGTGCGACCGTCGCTGATGTCGCCCGAGATCATGTACGCGTCGGCGTGTTGGCGTTCGACCTGGTTCATGAACCATTCGATCCGCTGGGGCTCGAGAAAATCGAGATGCAAGTCGGTGAGCCAAGCCAGACGCATGAAGCGGTGTTTAGTGTTCGGTGTTCAGTTTTCAGGAAATGCGGTTTGCGGCCGGCTTCTTAGCGTGCTTCATGTCTGGCTTGGGTCGAACTCCAGCGCGAAGCGTTGCAGGATCGCGCTGGCGGCGTGTAATTCGTCCAGCGGAACCCATTCGTCGATCGTATGGGCTTGGTGGATCGAGCCGGGACCGAAGACCACGCTGGGGACCAAGTGTCCGTAGGCGGCCGCGTCGGTCCCGTAGCTGACGCCGTGGATTTTGGTGCCGGGGCCGCGGACGCGATCGACGACGTCGGCCAGCGCCGCGCCAACGGACCATTGATTTTGTCGGAAAGTCCCCGACTTTGCATATAGGGTAATTCATGGGTGATCGGACCGGGATCGTAGGCCTGATCGTTCACCCAGCGGACCGCTTGCTCGTAGGCGGCTTGCGCATCGTCGCCGGGTAGCAGGCGGCGATCGACTTCGATCACGCATTCGTCGGGTACGGTGTTGACGCTGATGCCGCCGTGAATCGTGCCGACGCTGAGGGTCGGCCCGCCGCACAAGGGATGCGTCCCGAGCGTGGGAACGACGTCTTTCTGATAACGCTTGAGCGCCAGCAAGACCGGCGCCATGCGATAGACCGCGTTGTCGCCTTGTTCGGGCATCGAACTGTGCGCCGCCCGGCCGCCGGTCCGAATTTTCCAACGGATCACGCCGCGATGGGCGACGACGATGTTCAGATTGGTCGGCTCGGCTACGATCACGGCGTCGGGGCGCGAGGGAGGATCGCCGGTTTGACGTTGGTCCAAAGATCGACCAGCGCCGAGCGCCGGTAAAGCCGTATTCCTCGTTCACGGTGGCGGCCAGAACGATCGTCGGTCGTCCGGCGACCGGCGTGCGGGCTAACTCGGACAGGGCGTGCAACATCACGCCGAGGCCCCCTTTGATATCGCACGACCCGCGGCCGTACATACGCCCGTCGCGGATCGTCGGCGTCCAAGGAGGGATCGTCATCCCTTCGACCGGCACTGTGTCTTGATGCGCCTCGAACATCAAAATTCGACCACCCGCCAGCGGATCGCGCTCGCCGGCGATCTGGATCAGGATGTTGTCGCGGCGGGGCGAGACACTTTGTCGATAGCAGTCGAGCCCCAGTTTTGCGGCGATCCGCTCTAAATAATCGCCGACGTCTTGTTCGAAGTAGGGCGTTCCTTGGACATCACGGCCCATCGGATTCACGCTGGGAATCGCGACCAGTTCGGCGACGGTCCGTTCGAGGTCCAGCGTTGCGGTCATAACGAAAGGGGCGATTGTCTGGGTCGATGCCGCGAGGTTTTCGTTGCGAAAGCCGGATTGTAGAGGATGCGCGACGGGCTGTCGCCTTGCGGATGGCGATCGAGGGGAACGTGATGCAGGGAGGAAAATCCGTAGTCGATTGATCGAAGAAATTGAATCAAAGATGTAATTCCCGCAAGATGACTACGGATTGACGCGAGAGGCTTGTCGACAGAGGGGGAGTTGCTAAATATAGATGTAGCCGGAGTCAAATCCGGTGACGCCCTTCGCAAGTTCCTGCCCCACTTGCGAGGGGTTTTTTATGCGCGGACCGGACCGCACGGACAACATCTCGGCGTTTATTCCGTTTCTTCGGCGAACTCTTCGTCGGGTGTTGGCTGGGGAAAGACGATGTTCTCGTAAATCTCCGCCAAAGAGATCTCGGCGTTGATGCCGGGAAGCGCGATGGACTGGTCGATGCGGTCGAAGACATTGCGCATGAACTCGTCGCCCTGCCGACCGTAGACCACAGCTTCGATACGTTCGGAGTCGATCAGGAGATACGTATCGAGCGTAGGGATCGACGTGTAGGCTTCCAGTTTTTCGCTGTGGTCCGTACGGCGTGTCGATTTCGAAAGAACTTCCACGATCAGCTTCGGTCGATCTTGGAACGACTCGTCCGGTAGATTCGGGTCGCAAACGACCTGCACGTCGGGGTAATAGAAACGAAGTTGCCCGCTGGACATCCGAAGGCGAACTTTGGTGTCGCTGTTGTAGGGACGGCATTTTCCGCCGCGTAAACGAGAGTGCAAAGCCGCGAAGATGTTGCCGACGATGTCGTTGTGGACGTTCTTCGCTCCGGCCATCGCATGGACGATGCCGCCCAGATATTCGTGCTTAATCGGAGACTTCAATTCGCCGGCGAGGTAATCCTCGGGCGAGAGCAACGTCGATTGTCGTGGAATTGCTGACATAAAGCCATTTTAGAACGGCGAACTTGCCCCAGCAACGCGACTCGTTCCCCGGTCCCTTGCCTGATCCGGCCTTACATCAAATTCAGACGTGTGCCGCCGAGCGGTCGTCGCTTGACCCGGTTCTGCGCAAAGGGTTAGGATTTGCGGAATTCGACCGCAGTCGGTCTTTTGTTCTTGCCGAGATTGTGACAAGATTCACAATGTCGCGCAACCTCCTCGTCCGTTACGCTCCGCATGCACGATATTTCTCCGATCTTCATCTTCACCGCCGTCTGTACCGGGATGGCGGTCACGATGTTGCTGACCGGCGCGATTCTCGGTCCGCGCCGCACCGGCAGCGTCAAAGCGATGCCGTATGAAAGCGGCATGGACCCGATCCACGATACCCGTCGGCGGTTCGATATCCACTTTCATTTGGTCGCGATCGCGTTCCTGCTGTTCGACGTCGAATTGCTGTTTCTCTATCCCTGGGCGGTCGCCAGCCGCAATAAGGACGGAATGCAGGCCGCAATCGACGCGGGCATGGTCGAGAGCCGGATGTTGGTGTTCGGCGAAGTGATGTTCTTTATCGCCTTGCTGGCGTTGGGTTTCGTCTACGCATGGCGTAAGGGAGTGTTCCGATGGCGCTAGAACTGCCGGAAAACGTGGTCGTCAGCAAGCTGGACGCACTGGCCAGTTGGTGCCGCAAAAACAGCCTCTGGCCGATGCCGTTCGCGACCGCCTGCTGCGGGATCGAACTAATGGCGACCGGCGCCAGCAAGCACGACTTAGCCCGCTTCGGCGCCGAAGTGTTTCGCTTCAGCCCCCGGCAATGCGACGTGATGATCGTCGCCGGCCGCGTCGTGATGAAGATGCTGCCCGTGCTGCAACGCATCTGGCAACAGATGCACGAGCCGAAGTGGTGCATCAGCATGGGCGCGTGCGCCAGCACCGGCGGCGTGTTCGACACGTACAGCGTCGTGCAGGGGATCGATCGATTTATTCCGGTCGACATGTACGTTCCCGGTTGTCCGCCGCGGCCCGAGCAGTTGATCCAAGCGATCATCGACTTGCAGGACAAAATTCAACGCGAAGGGACGATCTCCGGTCGCGAGTTCAACACCGATGTTCGCCAACAACCCAAGCGAGCGTTGGTCGAGTTTCCGT
Organism: Pirellulales bacterium; assembly: GCA_049840575.1. Lineage (GTDB taxonomy): Bacteria > Planctomycetota > Planctomycetia > Pirellulales > JALHPA01 > JANRLT01. The sequence continues at coordinate 687,137 of JASGKV010000022.1, read as the reverse complement.
CGCTCAGTCAGATGGATAGCGCACGCAGCCCGTTTCCGTCGCGCGGCCTGATTTTGCCCGCGACGGCCGAATAGATCGCGTTTCGCGGTTTCGCATCGTTTTTTAGTGAATCCAGCCATGTCGTCATCCGCGGTTGCCGCGTTGGTCGCCAAGTTCCCGGGCCTCGTCACGAGCGAGTTTCGCGGGCTGACGCGCGCGTCGTCGTGCAGGCCGAGCAGGCGTTCGCCGCGCTGACGTATTTGAAGAACGAGCAACGCTTCGATTATCTGGTCGACGTCACGTGCGTCGACTATTTGAATTTGCGCGATGCGACGGACCGTTTCGGCTTGGTCTACAACTTGGCGCGGACGAGCGACAACGAACGCCTGATCGTGCGCGTATTCGTGAACGATCCCGACCCGACGGTGCGCAGCGTGGTTCCGTTGTGGGAAGGGGCGAATTGGATGGAACGCGAGGTCTACGACATGTTCGGGATCGTCTTCGAAGGCCACCCGGACTTGCGTCGCATTTTGTGCCCCGACGAATTCGCCGCGTTCCCGTTGCGGAAAGATTATCCGCTGCAAGGGAAGGGCGAGCGTCACAACTTCCCGGTCCTGACGCGACGCGAAGCATAGAAGCCGGTAGCGAATTTGGAAACCAAACGGAATCGGACGATCGCCCGCTTCCTCGTCTTTTGCAGAATCTCGTCCGATGTCCATCGCTCCCGCTAAATTCGAAACACGCGACATTTCGCACGACGAGGCCCAGGATTATCTCTGGACGCTGAACTTCGGGCCGCAACATCCGGCCACGCACACGACGTTGCGCATCGTGTTAAAGCTCGACGGCGAGCGCGTCGTCGAAGCGATGCCCGACATCGGTTATCTGCATTCGGGCTTCGAGAAGATCGGCGAGCATCTGGATTTCAATCAGTACGTCACGGTCACCGACCGGATGAACTATATCAGCCCGATGGCGAACAACATCGCCTGGCACGGGGCGGTCGAAAAGCTGCTGGGGATCGAAATCACGCCGCGCTGCAAATATATCCGCACGATCATGTGCGAGTTGATGCGGATCAGCGACCACTTGCTGTGCAACGGCGCGGTCGGGTTGGACGTCGGCGCGTTCACGTATTTCCTCTACGCGTTCTATCAACGCGAAGTGATCTACGACATCTGCGAAACGCTGTGCGGCGCGCGGTTCACGCACAGCTACACCCGCACCGGTGGGCTGACGCAGGATTTCACGCCGTTGGTGATCGAAAAGATCCGCAAGTTCTGTCGCGAGTTTCCCAAGACGCTCGACGACATGGATCGCTTGCTCAATCGCAACAAGATCTTTCACGACCGGACCAAGGGCGTCGGCGTGTTGACCAAAGAGCAAGCGATTAACCGCAGCGCGGCCGGGCCGATCGCCCGCGCGAGCGGCGTAACCCGCGACTTGCGGAAAGACGAGCCGTATTTGGCCTACAAGGAGCTCGATTTCAAGATTTGCTGCGCCAAGGCCGGCGATTGTATGGCGCGGTACTTGGTCCGCATGGCCGAGATGCGCGAGAGCTTGCGCTTGGTGCAAGCCGCGCTCGAAAACCTGCCGGCCGGCCCGATCAACGTCGCGCAGAAGGATCGGACGTCGCTGCCCAGCAAGAAGATGGTTTACAGCACGATCGAAGGGACGATTTCGCACTTCGAATTGACGATGAGCAACCGCGGCTTCGAAGTGCCGCAGGAAGAGACGTACGCGGCGATCGAAGCGCCGAACGGCGAACTTGGGTTCTACCTTGCCGGCGACGGCACCGACGTGGCCTACCGCGCCCGCTGTCGTCCTCCCAGCTACATCCACTTCGCGATGTTTCCCGACTTGATCAAGGGGCACACGCTGAGCGACATCGTGGCCGTGCTCGGCAGTTTGAACATCATCGCGGCCGAACTCGATCGGTAGGTCGCCCGGCGGATTGAATTTCAGAATTCACTTTCCCTCAGATTCGATATGTCGACAGCTTCCACGGCCGATTTTCAGATTCTCACGCCGGACATGGTCAAAGAGATCACCGATCTCTTTCCGCGTTATCCGAATAAGCGCGCCGTCACGCTGCCCGCCGTGCACATCGTGAACGACGCGTTGCGTTACGTCCCGCCCCGCGCGGTCGTCGAGATCGCCAAGTTGCTCGATCTGAAACCGGCCGAAGTGCAGGACACGCTGTCGTTTTACGGCATCTTCAAACAAGACAAGCCGCACGGCGAAAAGCGCGCCTGGATCTGCCGCTCGATGAGTTGCATGCTCCGCGGCGGCTACGAAATTCTGGACGACATGTGTCACAAGGCCGGCGTCCATCCGGGCGAATGCACGCCCGACGGCAAGCTGACCGTCGAATACGCCGAATGCCTGGGCGCGTGCGAGTACGCCCCGTGCATGTTGGTCGGCCCGGAATTGCACAAAGACATGACCCAGGACAAAGTCGACGCGTTTTTGAAATCCGCCGGCGTCACCCCCGTCGCGGCCAAGAAGCATTGATCGCCGAAACGCGTAGTCAAGCCAACTGAACACTGAACACTGAAAACTTCCAATGCCTGCTTTCGAACCCGTCCTGATGGCCAACATGTCCAAGCCCGAGTGCTGGACGATGAAGGTCTACGAATCGACCGGCGGTTATTCGGCGCTCGAAGAAGGCGCTCAAGGAGATGACCGGCGACCAAGTGACCGAGGTCGTCAAGCAAAGCGGGCTGCGCGGACGCGGCGGGGCGGGATTCCCGACCGGGCTGAAGTGGACGTTCTTGCCCAAGAACCATCCCGGACCGATCTACATGTGCATCAACGCCGACGAGAGCGAGCCGGGCACGTTCAACAATCGCTACTTGATGGAACTCGATCCGCATCAAGTGATCGAAGGGATCATTCTCTCGTCGTACGCCACGAAGGCCACGACGGCGTATTTGTATCTGCGTTTCGAGTACCCTCTGTCGTGGACCCGTCTCCAAGGGGCGATCGACGAGTGCTATGCGAAGGGCTATCTGGGGAAGAACATTCTCGGCAGCGATTTTTCGCTGGACATCTTTCTGCATAAGGGAGCCGGCGCGTACATCTGCGGCGAAGAGACCGGCCTGATCGAATCGTTGGAAGGCAAACGCGCCTGGCCGCGGATCAAGCCGCCGTTCCCGGCCATCGAAGGCGTCTTCCGCAAGCCGACCGTGGTTAACAACATCGAAACGGTCGCCTGCGTCACGCACATTATCAACAAGGGCGTCGATTGGTTCAAATCGATCGGCATCCCCGCCGATCCGAACAATCCGCGCGACGCCGGCAGCTACGGCCCGAAGCTGTATTGCCTGAGCGGTCACGTCAACAAGCCGGGCTGCTACGAAGCGCCGCTCGGCATCACGTGTCGTCAATTGATCGACGAGTACGGCGGCGGCGTGTGGAAAGGTCGCAAAGCCAAGGCCGCCATCCCCGGCGGGATCAGCATGGGCCTGCTGACCGAAGCCGAGTTCGACACGCCGCTCGACTTCAACGCGCTGGGCAAGGTCGGTTGCTTGGGCTTGGGGACGGCCGCGGTCGTGGTGATGGACGAGACGACGTCGATCGTCGACATCCTGCACAACAGCTGCCAGTTCTTCAAACACGAAAGCTGCGGTCAGTGTACGCCGTGCCGCGAAGGGACCGCCTGGGCCAAAACGATGCTCGATCGCATCAAGGCCGGGAAGGGACGGATCAAGGATCTCGATCTGTTGCTGGAAATCGGCGACACGATCGGCATCATCCCCGGCACGACGATCTGCGGCCTGAGCGACGGCGCGGCGTGGCCGATGAAGAACGCCATCCGCAAATTCCGCGGCGAGTTCGAAGACTACATCAAACGGACCAACCCGACGGGTTGGGACGAAAAGGCTCCGGTCAAGGCGTTGCCGATTTTGGCGGGAGCGCATTAGTTCAACCGCGATGTTCACGTTCACCCAACAACTCGATCGTTCCTCCACGGGTTTCGTCTTAGGGGCTTTGACGAAAATGACCAGGGAACTCGTCGGCGGCGAAGATCCGACGCTGCGCGCATTGAGCGACGAAGCGCGCGGATTGGGCGTTCGTCCGATCATCGTCGGCGGCGTCGCGGTGATTCATCATGGGTACCGGCGCACGACCGAAGATCGCGATGTGATGCTGACGCATCACGACGCCGAAAAGTTGGCCGAGCATTTGGAAGAGCACTTGGATTGGGAGCGTTTGGAAATTCGTCAGTACGCCTTTCTGCACAAGCCGACCGGCGTGATCGTCGACTTTCTGGTCTCCGGTCATTTGATGCAAATGGGCAGACCGTATTTCTTTCCCGATGTCCGACGAATGGAATCGGCCGGATCGATCGCGGACCTGCCCGTCATCGGTCTGCATGAATTGATTTGGTTGAAACTCGTCGCGGGTCGCATGCAGGACTTGGCCGATATCATGGAGTTGTGCAAACGACATTTGAATGACATCGACATCGAACGCGTTTTGAAGCCGGTGTTACCTGAAGATGACGATCTGCGAGTCAATCTCGCGGAAATCGTGCGACGCGCGCCGCTGGAGTTGGCCGGCGAACGTCGATTGGGACAAGACCATCCTGACAGTTGAACCGACGCGTCCTTACGCGCAGAGATCATGGGAAAAGTCATCGTCGACGGGATCGAAGTCGAGGTCGGAGACGCCGAGCGTCTGAACGGCATCGAAGCCGCGCGTCGCGCCGGCGCCGACGTGCCGCACTACTGCTGGCATCCGGGCTTGTCGGTCGTCGCCAGTTGCCGGATGTGCTTGGTCGAGACCGGCACGCGCGATAAGGAAACCGGCAAGATCGCGATGATGCCCAAGGTGGTCCCGGCGTGCCAAACGCCGGCCAAAGACGGCACCGTCTTCGTCACCAACAGCGACAAGGTCAAACAAGCCCGCGCGATGGTCGAAGAGGATCTGCTGATCGATCACCCGATCGACTGTCCGATCTGCGACAAGGCGGGCGAATGTCTGTTGCAGGATTACCATTTCGAACATGGTCGCGAAGAACGTCGCGCCGACATCCGTCCCTTCACCAGCAAACGTCGGGACGTGGGCGAAACGGTCACGCTGTTCGTCGATCGCTGCATCATGTGCACGCGCTGCGTGCGCTTCACCCGCGAAGTGACCGGCACGGCCGAACTGATGGTCGCCAATCGCGGCAGCCATGAAGAGATCGACGTCTTCGAAGGCTTTCCGCTCGACAACAAGCTCTCGGGCAACGTCGTCGATCTTTGTCCGGTCGGCGCGCTCGGCGATCGCGATTTCTTGTACAAGCAGCGCGTTTGGTTCATGAAGAAGCACGACGGCGTCTGCGCCGGGTGCTCGACCGGTTGCTCGGTCTCCGTCGAAGAGAACCAAGACGCCGTTTATCGTCTCAAGCCGCGCGAAAATCCGCAGATCAACAAGTGGTGGATGTGCGACGAAGGGCGTTACGACTACGCCTACATCCATAGCCCCGAGCGGTTGAACGGCCCGCGCCGCCGCAAGGGAAGCGGATATTCGCCGGATGATATGGACATCATCGAGTGGTTGGCCGTCCCCAAGATGCTGACCACCGATATCGAATATGCGCTGACCGGCAAGAACCCCGGCCAAGGGGGCCGCTTGGCGTTGGTCGTCTCGCCGTTTCAAACGGTCGAAGAAGCGTGGCTGCTGTGCGAAGCGGCCCGGCGCATGGATCCCAAAGCGATTCTGGCACTGGGGCCGATCCCGACCGAAGGCGCGGATGAATCCTTCCCCGGCGGGTTCACGATTCACGCCGAGAAGTGTCCGAATCGGAAGGGCGTCGAAAAGGTTTTGGCGCACTACGGTCCGCTGTTGGATTGGGACGGCTTCTTGAAGCAGCTGGCCGGCGCGACCAATGGCAACTCGATCAGCGCCCTGTGGGTGGCCGGTGGGTATCGCAAGCCGTGGATCGACGTGCCGACCGCCAACAAATTGGCCAAGATTCCGTTGATCATCGCGCACGAGTTGTTCGACTCGCCGCTCTGCAAGATCGCCACGTACGTGTTGCCCGGCGCGGGTTACGCCGAACGAAGCGGATCGTACGTGAATTTCGCCGAACGTCTGCAATCGTTCGATTGGGCCGTTCGCCCGCCCGCCGGAGCCAAGGTCGAAGGGCACATCGCGTGGTCGATCTTGGGTCGGAGAGGGCTATACAACGCGCGCGCCGTTTTGCGAGAATTGGCCGCGGCCGTGCCGGCGTTTTCCGCGGCCGGCGGCGAAGGAAAAGTCCCGCCGCACGGGATCGATTTGCGTTTGAATCAGTTAGCCGCAGCGGCGGCGCCGGCCGTCGTGTGACGTTGGTCGAATCGTTTCCCGTCGTTCGTGTTTTCGCCGAAGCGCTCGATATATGTCGCCATTCCTGATCGCCACGCTGGTCAAAATCGCCCTCATGCTGGGGGGGCTGATGACGGCGGCCGCGTACTTCGTGCTGCTCGAACGCTGGATCGCCGCTTGGGTGCAAGACCGCAAAGGCCCCAACCGCGTCGGCCTGCCGTTGACCGACATCAAGCTGTTCGGGCTGGGCCAACCCCTAGCTGACGGGTTGAAATTCATCTTCAAGGAATCGTATACGCCGGGCCATGTCGATAAGGCGCTGTTTTCGATCGCGCCGGTCATCATTCTGGCCGCCGCGCTCGCGATCTTCGCCGTGATTCCGTTCGGCAGCGTTGTCCCCGATTTTACCGCCCACGTCCCGTATTACTCGTTCACCGACTGGACCTGGAAGTGGTGGAGCCAAAGCTTCTCCGGCGACGAGGTCGATCTGGTCATCGCCCCGGGCGTCGACGTCGGCTTGATCTATGTCTTCGCGCTCTCGGGCATCGCCGTCTACGGCGTGATCCTCGGCGGCTGGGCCAGCAACAATAAGTACAGCTTCCTCGGCGGATTGCGGTCGAGCGCGCAATTGATCGCTTACGAAATTCCCCTCGGCTTGGGCATCCTGGGCGTAATCTTGGCGACCGGCTCGTTACGGCTCGAAGAGATCATTAACCATCAAGCGCAAACCGGCGCGTGGAACATCCTGGTCCAACCGCTGGGCTTCATCGTGTTCCTGGTCGCGGCGACGGCCGAGTCCGCGCGGTTGCCGTTCGACTTGCCCGAGGCCGAACAAGAATTGATCGGCGGCTACCACACCGAATACTCAGGGATGAAATTCATCCTCTACGCGATCGCCGAGTTCCTGCACATGATCACGGCCTCGTTTTTGATCGTCATCATGTTCCTCGGCGGTTGGCATCTGTGGGGCGTCACCGGGTCCGAGCATTCGATCGGCTGGATTCAAGCCGTGCTACGGATCGCGATCTTCAGCGCGAAGATCGTCGGCGTGATCTTGTTCTTCATGCTGGTGCGCTGGAGCTGGCCGCGGTTTCGCTTCGATCAGCTCATGACCCTGGCTTGGAAGGTGATGCTGCCGCTGGGCCTGATCAATTTGGTCGCCGTGACGATCCTGGTCGAGTTGGAAGCGCAAGGCAAATTGGCCGAAGGGAGCCATGTGATTTGGGCCGTGGTCGGGTGGGCCGTGATGATCGCCGCTTGGGCGGGAGCCGCCTACATCGCGCCGTTGGCCACCGACAACAAGCCTCGCTTAGGCGGGGCGGGCATGTTGGAGCCCGAGACGTTGTTGAGTTGACGCCCCAGAAACGACGGCAGCCGCTTTTTCAGACGCAAATTAACGGGATCGCCCCGATGAACGCCACCGATAACGACGTGAAGTGGATCGAAGAACCCGAACTGGGCCTGACCGGCAAAATGTATTTGCCGCTGTTCGTCCAAGGGTTGTCGACCACGATCAAGCATTTATTCAGCCCGAAGGTCACGGTCAGTTTTCCTGAAGAGCGTCCGACGGTCGGCAATCCGCTGATCTATCGCGGCGTGCACCGTTTGAACAAAGACGCCGAAGGCCGCGTGAAGTGCGTCGCTTGCTTCCTGTGCGCCACGGCGTGCCCGGCGCATTGCATCGACATCGTCGCGTCGCCCAGCCCATGGCCGGACCGCGAAAAGTATCCCGAATCGTTCGTCATCGACGAATTGCGTTGCATCTTCTGCGGCATGTGCGAAGAAGCCTGTCCGGTGGACGCGGTCGAGTTGACCAGCTTGCTGGATCTGACCGGTCGCAGCCGCGAAGAGATGATCTTCGACAAGGAAAAGCTGTTGGGCGTGTACGACATGACCAAGGATGCGGAACCGATGAAGTCGTTGGAACTCGGCCAAGCCCCCTGCAAGTAATCGCGTCGACGCACGCGGCGAAAATACGAATCACTACGAAACGGTCGGCGAACTTTTATGACATCACACCAAATCACTCTCGGCGCGGCGGCGATGTTGCTCTCCGCGTTGGGGATGTGGCTCATGCTGCCGCGCGGCCGCCAGGGGGGCCGCTTGCTCGGCGCCGTCGTCGGCTTGGCCGGACTCGGCTGTTTCGCGTGGCTGGGCCAATGCTTGGGCGGCTTCACCGATAACGCGGTCTTCGGCATCGTCGGCGTCACGGCGGTCGTCGCGGCGGTCGCGGCGGTCACGTTTCGCTCGCCCGTGTATTGCGCCATTTGGTTCGCGTTGTCGCTTTTGGCCACCGCCGGCTTGTTCATGATCCAGGGCGCGCAATTCCTGGGCGTGGCGACCGTCGTCGTCTACGCCGGGGCGATCTTGGTCACGTTCTTGTTCGTGCTGATGCTGGCCCAGCCCGAGGGACACGCCCATTACGACCGCGTGAGTTGGGAAGGTCTCCTGGCGGCCGTGACCGGTTCGGTGTTGGTCGGCATTCTGACGATGACCGTCGTCGGCGTGTTGTCGCCCGGCAAGGAACCGCAGTTGACGGCGCTGTTCGCCGCCGGGAAACCGGCCGCCGAGTTGTTGCCCAAGTCCGACATTCACGGCGCCCGCGCCGTGAAGACCGACGACGGCAAGCTGCGCGTCGAACTGTTACTCGCCGCCGCGCCGCAGCCGGATCTCGAGGGCAAGCTGCGAACCGCGATCGCGTCGGACGTCGCCCAAGCCTACGGCGTTTCGCCGGAAAACGTCTCGCTGACATTGGCCGCGCAGGGGATTCCGCCGCAGCACACGCCGGGCAAACGGGCCGACAATATCTTGAACAAAGAACACGTCGCCAAGCTGGGCGGGACGTTGTTTTCCAAACATTTGATCGCGGTCGAGGTCGCCGGCACGCTGCTGCTGGTCGCCCTGGTCGGGGCGATCGCGATCCTGGGCCGCGACAATTCGCCGCGACCGACGGCGCGGGGAACCACGGCCGTCGCCGAACCGCTTCGCTCGAACCCGCGCACGCCCGCTTCGCCCGTCGTCGGAGAATCGCACCATGCATGAAGACGCGCTGCTGCACAATTCGCTGTTGATCGGCGCCATGCTGTTCGGCATCGGGCTGATCGGATTCTTGGCCCGGCGCAACCTGATCGTGATGTTCCTCTGCGCCGAAATGATGTTGCAGGGGATCGCCGTCAGCCTGATCGCCTGGGGGCGTTGGCATAACGATTGGGGCGGTCAAATGTTGGTCATCATGATTTTGACCGTCGCCGCGTGCGAAGCCGGTTTGGCGTTGGCCCTGATCCTGACGTTGTTTCATCGTACCGGTCGTTTGGACGTCGCCGCGTGGAGTTCGTTGCGCGAGGACTCGATCCCCGCCTACGCCGATCGCGAAATCGACGACGCGCCGACCGACGGCAAGATTTGGCCGAAGTTGACCCCCTCGGGCATCCTGCCGATTCGCGACGCCGAAGACGTGGAAGACTCCGAACATCGCGGGCAGGTCTAACGACCGCTCGCCTCGCCGTTCCCGCCGCATTCGTCCTTCGACTTTTAGATAAACCGTATGTCGGACTTTCCGTTACTCGTCGCCGTCCCCGCGCTGCCGTTGTTGGGCGCGCTGATCGTCGCGCTGTTCGGCTCGAAGCTGAAAGAGCTGTCGCATTGGCCGATCGTGATCGCCATCGCGGGCTCGTTTCTCTGCAGCCTGGGCGTGTTGAGCCACGTCCGCGACGGGGTCGCCAAGAACGCGGAGTCGCACGCGCAAGTCGGCTATGAAGAAGTCGTCACGCTGTGGAAGTGGGCCGAAATTCCGCACGCCTACACACAAGTTCCCGAAACCGGCAGCAAGATCGTCGACACGGCCGGCAAGTCGCTGGACAGCGTGCCGCTGCACATCGATATCGTCCTGCGGGCCGATCCGCTGACCGCGATCATGCTCTGCATGGTGACATTCATCAGCACGCTCGTGGCGATCTACGCCGCGGGTTACATGCACGGCGACCGCAGTTACTGGCGGTTCTTCTCCTACATCGGGCTGTTCGTCTTTTCGATGACGATGCTGGTTTCGGTCAGCAACTTCGCGTTGCTGTTCGTGTTCTGGGAAGCGGTCGGCGCGTGCAGTTACTTGCTGATCGGGTTCTGGTATCAAAAGCCCGAGGCGGCCGCGGCCGGCAAGAAGGCGTTCTTGGTCAACCGCGTCGGCGACTTCGGTTTCGCCTTGGCGTTGTTTCTGATTTGGTCGAACTACGGCACGCTCGATTATCACGACGCGCACGGCGTCGCCGGCGTGTTGGGGCAAACCCGGTTGGCCGATCCGTCGTTGTTCGTCGCCGGCGGCGTGGCCGTGGCGATCTGCGGGTTGTTGTTGGTCGGTTGCTGCGGCAAGTCGGCCCAGTTGCCGCTCCACGTTTGGCTGCCCGACGCGATGGAAGGCCCGACCCCGGTCAGCGCGTTGATCCACGCGGCGACGATGGTCACGGCCGGCGTGTATTTGGTGACGAGATGTACGCCGCTGTACTTCGCGGCCGGAACGACGCCGATTTGTACGTTCTTCGGCGGCGAGATCACCGCGCAGATGTTGGTCAGCATCGTGGGCGGCGCGACCGCGTTGATGGCCGGGCTGATCGCGCTCACGCAAAACGATCTCAAACGCGTCTTGGCGTATTCGACCGTCAGCCAACTCGGTTACATGTTTCTCGCGCTCGGCACCGGGTCGCTGATGGGGATCGTCGCGGGGATGTTTCATCTCTTCACGCACGCGTTCTTCAAAGCGTTGTTGTTCCTTGGTTCGGGCAGCGTCATGCACGCCATGGGACACATCATCGACATGCGTCGCTTCAGCGGCTTGCGCAAGATCATGCCTGTCACGCACTGGACGTTCTTGGTCGGCTGTTTGGCCTTGGCCGGTATGCCGATCTTCGCTGGCTTCTGGTCGAAAGACGACATCCTGGCCAGTTTGCACGAAGCCGCCCATCCGCACGCCGCGCATCATGACGACTCGCACGCCTCGAACGCTGCGGATCCCTACAACGCGCTGCAAGCCGGTTCGCGCACGACGTTCGTTTCCGTGCCGGGCATCGATTCGCTGCCGATCTCGACCGAACACGGCGTGCGCGTGACTTCGACCGAGGCGACCTCCGCCGCGAGCATCGAAGCCCAACCGACGTTCGCCAATCGCGTCTACGGCTTGCTGTATTACGTGGCGGTCGGCGCGGCCGGGTTGACCGCGTTCTACACGTTCCGCGCGTATTACCTGACGTTCTACGGCGAGTTGAAAGTCCCGCCCGAGGCCGGCTCGCACGCCCATGAATCGCCGTCGACGATGACCGGGCCGTTGGTGATCTTGGCCGTCTGCGCGGTGTTGGTCGGCGTGGTGTTCGGCCATCCGACACACGCGTTTTCGCACCTGCTGCAACAGACTCCGTCGCTGGCTTACAAAACCGTGCGGGAGACCAACGTCGAGTCCGGCTTCCACTGGGACATCGCGTTCTGGGGAACCGCCGTCGGTTTGGTCGGTATCGCGTTGGCGTCGTACTTGTACTTAGGCGACAAGAAGGAAGCCGCCGCGATCGCCAAGGCGTCGGGGCCGTTGTATGACCTGAGCTACAACAAGTTTTTCATCGATCAACTCTATCTCATCTTCATCGTGTTCCCGCTGACCGCGCTCGCGTACTTGCTGTACGCGATCGATCGTTGGTTGATCGACGGCACGGTGAATTTGGTCGGCGCGTTGCCGGTGCGGGGCGGTCAAGCGATGCGTTTGCTGCAAAACGGCATGATTCAGTTCTATGCCCTGGCGATGGTCTTGGGACTGATCGTCCTGGCCTGGGGCATCGTGTACTACGGCGGGTGATGGCGACGGCGTAAAGCAGGTGAGACACGGAGAAAAGCGCCCCGACGATGGGATCGGCGGGTCGTGCGAAACGAAAAAACTTACGAAAACGAACCGACGCCCGCGTCGGCATCGAGAAGACCAACGGAACGCTATGGATGCTTTTTCGACGATCTTGCTGATTTCGCTGTTCCTGCCCGCCGTCGGCGCGGTGGTGATCGCGCTCGGCGCGGCCGGCGCCTCGGCCGCGCGCGGCGTCGCGCTCGTCGTGTCGATCGCCACGTTCGCCCTGTCGGGCTACGTCGTCTACCACGCCGCGCAAGCCGGCGGCGAATTCGCCGTGACGCATTGGAATTGGTTGGGCGTCGGCGCTCCGGCCGAAGTTTCGTTCTCGGTCGGACTCGACGGACTCGGGCTCTGGATGTACGGCCTGGCGGCCATGCTGAGCGTGACCGCGGTGTTGGTCAGTTGGAACGCGATCGCCGAACGTCGGCCCGGCTTCTACGCGTTGTTGCTGACGCTTGAGACCGGAATGTTGGGCGTGTTCGTCGCGCGCGACCTGCTGTTGTTTTACGTCTTCTTCGAATTCACCCTGATCCCGCTGTTTTTCCTGATCGGCATTTGGGGAAGCGAAGATCGTCGCTACGCCGCGATCAAGTTTTTCCTCTACACGCTGGCCGGCAGCTTGCTCACGTTCGTCGCGTTGTTGGCCACCGCGCTGCTGGCCGCCGACATTCCGGATACGGCGGGCGCGAAGTGGGAATCGTACGCGCCGCTGGCGGTCGAAAATACGATGAACGAAGCGCCGTTGGTCGACGACGCCGCGCCGCCGAAGCTGACGTTTTCGATTCCGAAGTTGACCGCGCGCCTCGCCGCGCAACCGCTGTCGGCCACCGCGCAATTCTGGATCTTCTGGGGCCTGTTCGCCGGCTTCGCGATCAAGGTTCCGTTGTTTCCGCTCCACACGTGGTTGCCGCTGGCGCACGTCCAAGCGCCGACCGCGGGCAGCGTGATCTTGGCCGGCATTCTGTTGAAGATCGGCACATACGGTTTCGTCCGCTTCAGTCTGCCTTGGCTGCCGCACGCCACGGTCGAGTGCATGCCGTGGATCCTGGGGCTCAGCGTCGCGGGCATCATCTACGGCGCGTTAGTCGCGCTCGCTCAAGGGGACATCAAGCGGTTGATCGCGTATTCCAGCGTCAGCCACTTGGGCTTCGTCATGTTGGGCATCTTCGCGTTGAATCCCACGGCGTTCACCGGCGGTCTGCTGCAGATGGTCAATCACGGTCTCAGCACCGGCGGACTGTTCGCCGTGGTCGGCATGATTTACGAACGCTACCACACGCGGCAGATCGATCATTTCGGCGGCCTCGCCCGACGTTTGCCCAAGTTGACCGTCGCCATGCTGATCTTCACGTTCAGCAGCATCGGTCTGCCCGGGATGAACGGGTTCGTGGGCGAATTCTTGGTCCTCACCGGAATGTTCCAACGCGCTTGGTCGGGGCCCGCGGACTCGAGCCGTTCTTGATGTGGATCGCGGTGCTGTCCGTCACGGGCGTCGTGTTGGGGGCGTGGTACATGTTGTATCTGGTACAACGCGTCTTCTACGGTCCGCTGCACGAACCGGCCACTCACGACGATCACGGCCACGGTGCGCATAGTCACGAAGCACATGGTCACGCCGCACATGCAACCGATCACGCCAAGCCCGCCGAGAAGAAGAAAGACAAAAAGAAATTCGACAAACAGGGTCACGGCAAGCACGACGCCCATGCCGGGCACGGTCACGACGATCACGGCCACGGCCATGCCGAACCGCCGTTGCCGCCGGGGCCCACCGATATGAACTGGCGCGAGTTCGCAGCGTTGGCGCCGTTGGTGGTGTTCGTGTTTTGGATCGGGCTGGTTCCGGCCGACTTTTTGAAACCGTTGAACGACTCGTGGAAGCTGGCCGCGCCGGCCGCCGCGCAGCTCGATCAAGCCGATTTCCCCGCCGCGCCGATCATTCCCTCGACCGAGAACGCCGGGACGAACGCGTCGCCGCGACCCATTGCAAGTAACGCGAAGTAGGCCCGTCCTCATCAATCGACGAAAAGATTTCGCGGTCGCCCCGCATACGCATCGGATTTCAGAATGACATCGACCGAAACAATTACGCAGTTGCTGCCCGAGCTGATTCTGGTGCTCGCCGGGACGGCGGTCTACTTGGCCGGTGCGTTTCTGCCGAATCGCGCGCAACCGACATTCTTTTCGTATTTGGGTTTGCTCGCGGCGTTCGGCGTCATGCTGTACGGCCAAGCCGATCTGAAGGACTATCCGAAAACCGTCTCCGGCCCGATCGCGATCGACCTGTTCGGCGAAACCGCCCGCATGTTCATCGTGTTGGCCGGGGCGTTGTTGATCTCGTCGACTCGGAAAGCCGAAGGAACGATAGAACGCTCGGAAGCGGCCGGATCGTTGTTGATGCTGCTCGCCGGGTTGATGATCTGCGCCCGGGCGAACGATCTCGTGTTGGTGTTCGTCGGGTTGGAGTTGGTCTCGATTCCGACCTATGTGCTGTTGGCGCTCGGCAAACGGGGCGCGGCGACGCAGGAAGCGACCACGAAGTATTTTTATCTGAGCATTCTCTCCTCCGGGTTGTTGCTATACGGATTCAGTTTTCTGTACGGCGCGTCCGGCAGCACCGACTTGGCGGAAATCGGCGGCGCTTTGCGCGCAACGCCTGTCGCGACCGCCGGCGTCGATGCGCAAGCGAACGGCGCCGGATTGAACGACGGCATCCGCAAACTGGCCGGCATCGGCATGCTGTTCGTCATCGCCGGGTTGGGCTTTCGCTTGACCGCGGTGCCGTTTCACTTTTACGCGCCGGACGTCTACCAAGGGGCCGGTCACGCCAACGCCGGTCTGCTGTCGACCATGCCCAAGGTGGCGGGGTTGGTCGTCCTGACGCGCGTGGTCGCCGTGGCGATGCCAGGGGTCGATCACCTGTCGTGGAAAGTCGTCTTGGCGATTTCATTGGTCACGATGACGTTGGGGAACATCCTGGCGCTCTGGCAAAATGATTTGCACCGCATGTTGGCCTACTCGTCGGTCGCGCACGGGGGCTATTTGTTGATCGGCGTGGCCGTCGGTCTCTATCAACGCTCGCAAGGGACGTCGACCGGCGTCGACGGCATCGGTTCGTCGTTGTTCTACGTGGCGGTCTACACGTTCGCCACGGTCGGAATCTTCGCCATCTTCTCGACCTTGGGCACCGACGAAAAATCGGTCGAAACGGTCGACGACCTGGGCGGCCTCGTCACGGTTCGGCCCGTGGCGGCGATCGCGTTATCCGTGTTTTTGTTCAGCTTGGCCGGCATTCCTCCGTTCGCGGGCTTCTGGGGCAAGTTCAACCTGTTTCTGGGCGCGGTGCAAATCGGCGGCGGAACCGAAACGATCCGCGCGAACGGCTCGATCCTGACCGAACCGGCCAATCCGTGGTTCTTGGCCCTGGCGATCGCCGGGGCATTGAACGCCGCGATCGCGGCGGCCTATTACCTGCGGTTGATCGCTAAAATGTGTTTCGGACCGGCGACCGGTACGCCGCTCGACAACCCGAACCAAGGACCTAAACTGGCGGCGATCGTCTGCGTGCTGCTGGTGATCGGCGCGGGCATTTTCCCGGGGTTGATGCAAACTCAGGCGCAAAACGCCGGCAAAGGCATTTATTCGTACGCCGACGCGAAGGCCGACCCGGTCAAGTCGGGCGAGCCGGTCAAAACTCCGGAACCGGCCAAAGCTGCCGCGACGATCGCGCCGACGCAGGCCTCGGTCGACGAAACGGCCGCCGTCGCGCGGTAGTCGTCGCCGTTTCAGCATTCGTCGGGTCCCGGACGCTGCGAGAGGGCCTGCCCCATGCCCTCTCGCAACATCCTGGATTCGTCGCCGTTCTGGAATTGCTTTCCACGTCCCGGTTCGGACAGCGTCTGCCGAACTTTTCGATCGCGTGGAAATCTTAGCAACCCCCTGTGACACCAGCGTGTCACCCCTTCGCGAAGTCGCGACGAAGTTTTTCGCAATCGAGTCGAGTCGTCCGCTCCGACCGGCTTTCGGATTCGACCCGTCTCGTCCGCCCGATTAGAGTGGTGAAGGGGCCATTCTTCGCGTGCCGATGTCCGTCGATCGTCCGAATTCCGCCGCGCTCGGTCGCTTGTGCGAGTCGTCGCGCGCGCCGATGTACGCCCTCGACGCCAGCCGCAAACTGCTCTATGCGAACGCCGCGCTCGCCGCCTGGGCGGGCGTGCCCGTCCGCGAGTTGCTGGGGCTGCGCTGTCCGTTCGGCGACGATCCCGCCGCGTCGCCGCTCGAGCGGATCGCGGCCGCGCTCGGTCCCGATCCGCTGCCGGCGGAACGTCGCGACGTCGTGGGGCGCATCGCGCATCCGGCGCGACCCGCCGAGGTCCGATCCGTCCGTTGGATCGCGTTGACCGCCGCCGACGACGAACCCGTCGGCACGCTGGGCGTGATGTCGTCGTCCGCCGAACCCGCACCGTCGAACGCCGACATTGAATCGCCCATCGACGCTCATGCGGAGCTGCTCGCCTATCGCGCGGCAGCGCACGACGCGTTCGGGTTCGAACGTCTCGTGGGCGAGTCGCCGGCGATCCGCTTGGCCGCGGCGCGAATCGCGTTGTTCGCGCCGTTGGACGCGCCGCTCTGGATCTGCGGTCCGCGCGGGTCGGGCCGTCGCGCGATCGCCCGGGCGATCCACCAACGCGGGCGCGAGCCCGAGCGGGCGTTGATCGAAATCGACGCCGGTCTGTCCACGCCCGAGGTGTTCGCCGCCCGCTTGCGCGGATTGGCCACGTCCGGCGAGAGCGCGCGGGGCGGAACGTTGCTGGTGTTGCGAATCGAGGACCTCGACCACGACTCGCGCCGCCGGTTGCTCGGCTTCCTCCGCAAGCATCCGGCATGGCGGTTGATCGCCACGGCGTCGCGAACGCCGACTCTCGCTGGCGCGACTTCGGATGCCGTTCCCGGCGCCGTCGATCGCGAACTGTACGATCTCTGCGCCGACCGCGATCGAACTGCCGTCGTTGGCGTCGCGCGTCGGCGATCTGCCGTTGCTGGCGCAGGCGATCGTCGAACGCGATAACGCGCGGTCCGAGCGGCAACTCCGCGGCCTTGCGCCCGACGCGCTCGAACTGCTGGCCGTCCACCGTTGGCCGGGCGACGCGGCCGAGTTGGAGCAGACGCTGCGCGCTGCGCGAGAGACCGCCGCCGGTCCCGAGATCGTCGCGCGCGATCTGCCGCCGCTGTTGCGACACGCCGAACAGGCGGCCTTGCATCCGCGCGTCGCACCGCGTCCGCTCGACCTGACCGCCTTGCTGGACGACGTCGAACGCCGCGCGTCGAACAGGCGTTACGCGCCGCGCGCGGCAACAAAACGACCGCCGCGACGCTGGTCGGTTGGAGCCGCGCGCGGTTCTATCGTCGCTTGGTCGAATTGGGACTTGAGGCGTCATCGGAGACGGAACCTGCGGTAAAAAAGGATGTCGGAACGCAGCGCGGGACAAAACGAAAGCCGGCGTCGCGGTCGTCCAGCGACACGGAAGCGTCGCTCACCGGATCGGCCGTTCCCAGCGAGTTCGAGTTCATCGCCGACCTGCCGTTTCTGCCGGCCGACGACGATAATCCGCACAACGACGGCACTGCGCAAGACGATCGGAGCGCACGATGAGCGTCGCCCGCATGATCGTCCGCGAAGAACGCGGGCTGTGGCATGCGTTGTTGGAAGCCGCGTCGCCGGCGGGCGCATGGAAACGGCGTCTCGCGCGCACCGCCGCCGACTTCGCGGACGCGCAACGCGACTTCGGCGCGGCTCTGGTCCTGTGGGAATGGTGCGCGGAGACGAATCGCGAACTGTGGGCGTTCCTGCGCTCGCCCGCCGCGCTGATCGACGCGGAGTTCCCGACGATCGTCGTCGGCGCGCCGCCGTCGACCACGGAACGAGCGGCGTTGATCGAAGCCGGCGTCGTGGCGTTCGTCCCGTCGCTGACGCGGATCGAACGGCTTCTCGCGCTCGCCGCGCGATACGCGTCGCGGCCCGAACATCGCGTTCCCGATCCCGACGCCGCGCTGACCCGCGTCGATGCGGCGCTTTGCGCGGCGTTCGGATCCTGATCGTCGCTACGTGTTGCATGTCGGTCGCTCATGGTTTCTTCCGTCGAAAAATTGCCTTAGAATTCCGGTAACCCGACGTCATCTCGCGACGCTCTCTCACACGGCGTCGTTTCCCGCACACCTACGAGTTCGCCCATGTCCACGCGTCGCGATTGGTTGAAGTCCGCTACGGTTCTCGGCTCGGGCGTCGCGCTCGCGGCGTTCGCCGGCGGTACGGCGTCGGCCGACGACGCGGCGTCGAAACTGGTCAACCATCGCATCAAACAATCGGTCTGCCACTGGTGCTTCAATCCGATGAGCGTCGCCGAACTGGCGGCCGCGGCGGCGAAGATCGGTCTCAAGTCGGTCGAACTGATCGAGCCGAAGGATTGGCCCACGCTCAAGGAACACGGTCTGACCTGCGCCATCGCCGGCAGTCACGGCTTCGCCAAGGGCTTCGCGCACAAGGACGAGTGGGACTTCTGTTACGACAAACTGAAAAAGAGCATCGACGCCTCGGCCGACTTCGGCTGTCCGACCGTCATCACGTTCTCGGGCTTTCGTCGCGGCATGGACTTCGACGAAGCGACCAAGAACATGATCGACGGTCTGAAAGGGATCGTCGGTTACGCCGAGGAGAAAAAAATCACCCTCTGTCTCGAAATGCTCAACAGCCGCGTCCCCGTCGAGATGAAGGGGCATCCCGATTACTTCTGCGACCACATCGACCACTCGGTCGAGATCGTGAAGAAGGTCGGCAGTCCGCGACTGACCGTCTTATTCGACATCTATCACGTACAGATCATGGACGGCGACGTGATCTCGCGGATTCGTCAGCACAAGGACCATATCGGTCACTATCACACGGCCGGCAATCCGGGCCGCAACGAAATCGACCGCGACCAGGAAATCAACTACGCGCCGATCATGGAGGAAATCGTCAAGACCGGCTACAAGGGCTTCGTTGGTCAGGAATTCATTCCGACCGCCAAAGACAAAATCGCCTCGCTCGTCGCGGCCGCCAAACTGTGCGACGTGTGAGCGATTTCGACCGCATCGATTCGGAATGGCCTCGAGAAAAACAAAGAGGAACAAAAAGTCAGAGCATGTGACTGGTCGCATGCTCTTTCTTTTTTATGAGTCTCTCGTCATCGCATATTCGGGTGGATTTCGTTCGGTCAGCGTCGAGTCGCTCCTCTTTTTGTCCGTCTTGTTTTTCTTGCGGCCATTCTTCCGTTTCACCCCGGCACGCTCAGCGATTTGCCGTTGTCTTTGCGCGACAGTCCGAGCAAAAACGGCGCGGCCCGTTTCGCCCAATCGTCGGGGCCCGGGTAATGGCCGGCGTCGTCGCTCCAGCAGCGGCGCAGCATGTCCGTGTCGATCACGCCGGGGTTCAGCGGCACGGCGGCCAGCGGGGCGGGCAATTCCTGCGCGAGCGCTAGGGTCAGTCCTTCGACGGCGTACTTCGTGGCGCAATACGGCGCGACGCCCGGCGCGGTCGAACGGCCCCAGCCGCTGCTCAGGTTCACGATCACGCCGTTGCCGCGCGCGACCATCGCCGGTACGAACGCGCGAATCACGTTGGCCGTGCCCGACACGTTGACGCGAAACAGCGCGTCGAACGCGTCGGCCGGGATCGTCCAGAGTTCGCCGGGGTCGTTCATCAGCGCGGCGTTGTTGATCAGCAAATCGACCGGCCCGCGCGAGAACGCCGTTCGCCCAGGCGGCCACGGCCGCGTCGTCGCCCACATCGACGGCCGCGAACGCTTGCGGATCCGGGTAGCGTGCGGCCAGCGCGTCGATGTGCGTCGGCGACCGCGCGCAGCCGGCGACCGTGTGCCCGGCGGCGACGAATTGACGAACCAGCGCGGCGCCGAGGCCGCGCGAACACCCGGTAAGGACGATCCGCATGATGTGTCGAACTTCGAGAGAAAGGGAGGATTTCGTCACGCCGACTTCCGCGCGATCGCAAAATCGCGACAAATATATAGTATACAAAAGAATACGTTTCGTCAAGCGCGTCGGTTCGGATTTTCGAGAAAGATTTTTTTCAGGCCCGATCTGCGGTCGACCGCTCCGGTGTTTGGACGAGTTTCGAGGTCTTTTCGGCATTTGAGCGATTCGCAAAATCCCCCAGCTTCACTCCGCGAGCGTTACGATCGAAACGAGCGTTACGAGCATGGTCGCGAAATGTTGTCTCACGGTGATGCGTGTCCGACCGCGATCTTTCCCAGATTCACTTTGCGAGCGTAACGAGTGAAACGAGCGTTACGATCGCGTGAAAATTCGGCGTTTTGCGTTTTCCGCCGAGATAACCACACTTCACCCCGTCTTTCCGCACCTATTCAAGCCTGTCGTCGCGAACGTCGGCGCACGGGAAATCGCACCAAGATGATTCGTTGGAACCGCGTCGGGGTATTCGGCGTCGTCGAAATTTTTTTGACGCCGGAATTTAGGGCGTGTCGTCCAGCAAGCCGATCAGTCGTCCGGACATTTATTCCAAGCCCAATCCCCGGATCGGCGGGTGGGCGTCCAGGTAGCGTAAGAGTCCCGCCGGTACGTTGGTTTCCAAACGCAACCGCGTCACGTCCACCGCGCTGTGCAGGATCGTCGCGAACAGATTCGCCGGCGTCCACGGCGCGTCGGTCGCGCGTTCGCCCAGGCGGTCGGTTTCGCCGATCACGCGGCCCGTCGCCAGACCACCGCCGGCCAACAGCAGCGGCGTCAACTCGCCGTAATGGTCGCGTCCGCCGTTGGCGTTCAGTTTGGGCGTGCGTCCCATTTCGCCGCTGACGACCAGCAGGATTTTGTCGCTCAGCCCGCGGTCATGCACGTCGTTCAAAAACGCGGCGAGCGCGTGATCCAGCAGCCGGCCCTTGGCGGGGAACGCGGCCATGCGATCGGGCGACTCGCCGTCGGCATGCATGTCCCACCCGCCGTCGGTCACGGTGATGAACGCGCAGCCGGCTTCGCACAAGCGCCGCGCGAGCAACAACTGGTGCCCCAGCAGATTGGTCGCGCGGCGCAGATCCTTCCACGGCCGCCAAGCGGACGTATCGACCAGCGCGGTCGTGTCGTAGGCGCGCCAGTGTCGTGGCGGATTCTTTGGACAGGTCGAACGCGTCGACCACGCCGCCGGCCAGGACGTCGAGTGCGCGACGACGATGTTCGTCCAGCGTGCGAAACGTCGCATCGTCGTCCGACGCGTCGTGCAAGCGATCGAGGCGCGCGCGCAGAGTTTCGCGCCGCGCGATCCGTTCGGCCGGCAGGCGCGGCGTCATGTCGAGTCGCAGATCGCCCGCGCCGCCGACGTCGAACGCGGCGTAGGCCACTCCCAAATCTCCGGGCTGCGTGAGCGGCGCGATCCGTTCCAACTCGATCGACGGTTCCAGGCGCAGATCGGGATCGATCGCTTCGGGTCGCAACAGAATATGCCGCGGCATCCCGGTGGTGGGATGCGTCGCGCCGCCGAGTTTGGCCAAGACCGCGCCGGTCGCGGCGTGCAGAGGATTGCCGCCGCCGGAAACCGGCAGATACGTATGCTGCGTGTTTTGCGTGCCGTACGAACGAACGATCGAAAACCGATCGCTGAGCGCGGCCAGTTGCGGAAACGTGCCGCCGAACGTGATGCCCGGATGCCGGGTGCGAACTTCACCGGTAACGCTGCGGATTTCGGCGGGGGCGGAGGGTTTGGGATCGAAGAATTCGATCTGCGACGGGCCGCCTTGCAAGAACAGGAACACGACCGACCGATCGCGAAAGAGGGAACTTGGTAACGCCCGCCGCAGGTCGCGGGAACGAACTGCGGGAATGACGCGCCCAGCGTCGCGACCGCCGCGCGACGAAAAAACGCGCGACGCGAGAGATCGAACGAGCGCGACATGATCGGAAAAGGAAGAATTGCGCGGATCGCGCGTCACGGCGTCGTCGCCGTCCGGCGCACGACCTTCGCCTTCATCATCGCCCAAATCGCATCACGGTGAATGTTGTTTATGATGAAGAGGAACGACGATAATTCCGTTATAGTCCCATCGGAGTCGGTTCATGGAATCCGCCGCGTTGCCGTCGTTGTCGACCGATCATGTGGCGGCGTTCGTCGAATTGGCCCGTCGCGGCAGCCTCCGCGCGGCGGCCGAGTCGTTGTTCATTTCCGAACAAGGCGTGCGCAGTCGGCTCTTGGCGTTGGAACGGCGGCTCGGGGTGGAACTGTATATCAAGCAACGCGGGCTGCGTCGTCGCACTCCGCTGACGGCCGCCGGTCGACGATTCTTGCCGCAGGCGGCCGCGTTTCTCGAACGGCGCACGATCTGTGCGGCTTCTTCGCGACCGAGGCCGTCGGGCAAGAGGTCCACGTCGTCGCCAGCCAATACTTGATCGCGTACATGCTGATCGACGCGATCCAAGCGTTTCACCGCGCATGCCCGCACATTCACGTCCGCTTGAGCTGCGCGAACCGAGCACGACATCGACGCGGCGTTGTTGGAGACCGACGAATTCTCGTTCGGCGTCGCCGCGCCGTACGAAGCGTCGCCCGAGTTGCGGTATCGTCATTTGTTTTCGATGACCTGGAGCGTGATCGCGCCGCCGCGTCATCCGCTGGCAGCGCACCGCGCGATTCGATTGGCCGACGTCGCGCGGTATCCGTTGATCGTGTACGAGCGCGGCTCGACCGGCCGGCAGCACGTGGCCGAAGCGTTTCAACGCCTGGATCTGACCCCCAAGGTCGAACTCGAAGCGACCAACACCGATTTGGTGGTCCGCATGGTCGAAGCCGGACTCGGCGTGGCGATCGTGCCGCTGCATCCGTCCGGCGCGGTGACGCGCGGGCGGCGCGTGACGACACGCGCGCTGGGCAAGCAGGTCCGCCCGATCGACAGCGGAATTCTGTTGCGCCGCAACGAACGCCCGACCGGCGCGGCCGCACAGTTGTTGGAGTTCCTCGCGACACGCGCCGACGGCACCGGAGCGTGAGGTATGGCCGAACATTCGCCGGGATCGCGGCGATTCTTCGCGCGGCGCTCGGCCGCGTCACCCCTGGCTCATCGTCCCCGGCTCGGGTAACCTAAAAGGCCCCTTTCGTGTCCTCTTTTCGGCCCCTTTCGCGGCCGAATGTTCCTTTTTACGCAAAGTTTTCCGACGATGAGCGATCCCTATTTTCAATCGATGTTCGCCGAACGGATCGGCGGGGCCAACTACGGCAAAGGGACCGAAATCTATAAGTTCGAAAAGATCAAACGGGCCAAACGCAAAGCGCTGGCCGAACATCCCGAACGCAAGCTGATCGACTTCGGCATCGGCGAGAACGACGAGATGGCGCCCGAGAGCGTCCGTCGCGTGATGGGCGCAGGAGATCAACAAGCCCGAGAATCGCGGTTACGCCGACAACGGCATCGCGGCGTACAAGGAAGCGGCCGCGCGATTCATGCAACGCAACTTCGGCGTCGAACTCGACCCGGTCACCGAAATCAATCACGCCATCGGCAGCAAGCCGGCTTACGCCATGTTGCCGGCCGTCTTCATCAACCCGGGCGACGTCACGTTGATGACCGTACCGGGCTACCCGGTCGCGGGGACGCACACGCGCTACTACGGCGGCAGCGTCTATCGCTTGCCGTTGTTGGCCGAGAACGATTTCTTTCCGGATCTCGACAACATCCCCAAGGACATCCTCGCCAAGACGAAGCTCTTGGTGCTGTGCTATCCGAACAGCCCCACGGGGAAGTTGGCGACGGTCGATTTTTATAAGAAGGCGATCGACTTCGCGCACCAGAATAACGTGGTGATCGTGCAGGACGCCGCGCACATGATGCTGAGCTACGACGACAAGCCGCTCAGTTTCCTTAGCGTGCCGGGCGCGAAGGAGGTCGGCGTCGAGGTGCACAGCATGTCGAAGGGCTGGCACATGATCGGCTGGCGGTTGGGCTTCGTCGCCGGACATCAACTGATCGTCCGCGCGAGTTCGCCGACGTGAAGGACAACAGCGACAGCGGCCAATTCATGGCCGTGCAAAAGGCCGGCGCCGCCGCGCTCGACGACGCATCCATCCCGTTAGCGGTTCGCGCCAAGTACCGTCGCCGCTTGGAGAAGTTGGTGAAAGTCCTCAAAGCGTGCGGATTCACGTGCGAGATGCCGGGCGGGACGTACTTCCTGTACACGAAGTCGCCGAAGGGGTTGAAGGACGGCACCCTGTTCGCCGACGCCGAAGCGGCCGGGCAATACCTGATTACCGAACACTCGATCGTGACCGTCCCCTGGGATGACGCCGGCGCGTTCTTGCGGTTCAGCGTCACATACGAAGCCGCGACCGAGGCCGACGAAGACGCCCTGATGAAAACGACGCTGGACCGCCTGCAAGAAATCGGGCCGGTGTTCTAACGAGTTTTCAGTTTTCAGGATTCGGTTTTCAGTGAAGACCCAGAGCCGGAGGCGTAAGCCTCCGGTTATTTTTCGCGCGGCACGGCGCATTGCATGGCGTGTGCTCGGAAACTATTCTCAGCGAGAGAGACGACCCGTCGATGTTCATGAGGTAGGGCAAGCCATGGAAAAGTCGCCGATCTTCGGAACGCCGAATCACGATCCCGAAATGGATCAGGCCACGGCGCAGGCGCAAAACGTTCGCGTTTTTCTGGCGCGAGCTGGCGTGGGAACGGCGGCGCATTGTCCCGGGCTTAGACATGGCGATGATCAAGGTCGCGTTCTCGGACGCGCCGAGGTCCGCTCAAGCGCCGACGACGCGTACGAAGTCGAGCACATGTGGGTGCAAGACGTCGACTTCGACGGTCGCAGAGATCTACGGCATCCTGGCCAACGAGCCGCACGCATTGACGTCGGTCCATGCCGGCGATCCGGTGGCGATCACCGGCCGACGGTTGACCGATTGGATGTACGTGCTGGAAGGGCGCGTCTACGGCGGCTTCACCGTCGACGTCATGCGTACGCGCATGCCCAAGGGCGAACGCGCCCAACATGACGAGATGTGGGGACTCGATTTCGGTCCGGCGGGCGTCGTCGACGTCGTCCCGCGCGACTTCGCGGACCCCCAGCTCCGACAGCCGGAGACGGTCAAACAAGATTACGGGGCGATGGCGCGGATCGAGCATCCGATGTCGGTCAACATGCGCGACTCGTTGGACAAAGCGTGTCGCGCAGACCCGAATTTCGTGCGCGAGCCCGACGATCGAGGCTTTACGTTTTTGCATCAACTGGCGTTGGCCGGTTCGTTGGACGGCGTCGACGTCTGCTTGACCCACGGCGAGGACGTGCACGCGACGACCTCGAACGGCCTAACCCCGCTGGCGTTGGCCAAGGTCTTGGGCTGGCACAAAGTCGAAGCCCGCTTGCTGAAAGCCGGCGCGAAGTAACCCAGTCGCTTGTCGTCTCGCCGCATGACATCGTTCAGCGCAAAACAAAGCCCCCGGATCGCCATAGCGATCCGGGGGACATAGTTCGTGATGCTCGTTGCGATCTTCAACGCGCAGCTCGTTACCGCGGAATCGTCGTACCGGGGCGGACGTTGTTGCCGGTTTGCGGCGCCATGCCGTTGGGAGCGATGCCGTTCGGAACGGCGATCGCGTTCGGGCGAGCCGGCTGTTGCGTGGCGGCGACCGGTTCTTGGTACGGTTCTTCGACCAGCTTGTATCCGCTGGGGACGTCCGTGGGGACGAACTCCTTAAACGGATTGAATTGGAAGCCGTTCACCGCGTGGCCGCTGAACTGATAGACCTTGCGGATGTTCGTTTGGGGATTCGGGTCGTATGTTTGGATGGCCAGTGGGTTGAGCGTTTTTTCGTCCAAGATCAAATCGACCTTCTTGTAGTTGGCCGCGTCGGCTTGGTACTTGGGGAACGCTTCCAACCAAATTTGCCCCTTCACGTCGGCGGGCGTGACCAAGCGGACCCAGAAGCGGGCTTTCAACTTGTCGGCCTTCTGACCGAACACGAACGGTAACGGGCCGTCGGCGATTTGCGTGCCGCGCATGTTGGGGGGCAACTCGCGCTTCATGTACTTCTTGGTTTGATGATCGGCGCTGTAGATGTAGCGGCCGTCGCACACCCAATTTTCGAGTAACGTGACGTCGTTGCCGGCGTCGTATTTTTGCGATTGCGCGTTGTAGATCTTGATTGTGTCGAACCGGAACAGGCCCTTGTCCGGCGCGGCGTACTTCAACACGCCGTTGGCTTCGGTCTTGTGGGCGTTTTGCGGCCCCCACACCGGATCGTATTCCCAGCAGATGAACTTCGATTCGAACGTTTTGACCGCCGCGCTGGCGTTCTCCCACATCTTCAGCTTCAGATCGAGTTCTTTCTCTTGATCCGGCGTCAATTGAAACGGCGCCCGGGGGGGCATCAGTTGCGGTGTGGGCGTCATTCCGCCGGCGGCTTGGCCCGGCACGCCGTTCGGCGGTTGACCGTTCGGCGCAGCTACCGGATTCGCGAGGCCGGGATTCGCGGCCGGCGCGCCGGCCGGTTGTTGGTATTGAATCGGTCGGACGGCGTTCGGATTTTGCGCCACGCGCGGATCGCGTTGTCCGGCGGCGGCCGCTTCGCGTTGCGCGGCTTCGAACTGCGCGCGGCGGAGTTGTTCTTGTTGGTACGGCGTCAGTTGTTGTTGCAACCGCGGATCGACTTGCCGCGCCGGATCGTAGGATTGCTGCGCGAACGACGTCGCCGGCGCACCCAACAGAGACGCGATCAGCAGCGAGCGAAGTAGCGAACGAGAACGCGACATGGCGGGCGACGGGGCGAAAGGAGAGACCGAATAATCGACGCGGTGTGAACGCGGGGCGGCGTACGATACGCGAAACCCGCACGACGAAGCAAGACGAAATCAACGACCCTGACCAATGAAACCCGGCGGGATCGACGACGGCGGGCCATCCTGATCTTCGTCTTCGTATTGCAGCTCGGGAGGCAACAGCCCTTCCGGCTTGTCCGGCGTGGGGAGCGGTTTACGGGCGGTGCGAGGGAACAACTGCACGTCGTTCGGGACCGTGCGCGAGACGTACGGATCGAACATCCGGCCGGCGGTTTGCGCGGCGGGCTCGGCCGGCTTCGCGTCGAGTTCGACGGTCATCGCACGCGATTCGGCGCGGAGTTCGGCGGCCGTGGCGCGGAGCGTGTCGGCTTGCTCGAACAGCTTCAGGTCTTCCAAACGCTCGGCCGACGCTTCCAACTCGCGAATCGTCTGCTTCAACGCTTGCTGCGCTTCGGTCGTCGCTTTCGTGCGTTGTGTCGCCGGCGCCGAGCTGTGCGAAAAAGATATTCCCTTGCTGCGGCCCGACATGGACCGGCATTGCCTGCAACGTGGGCATGCAGAGCAGATCGGCGGGCCGTATTGCGACGGAGCCGGCGTCGAGGCGAACGCCGGAAGCGTGCAAGCCTGAGGAGCATAGTGCGGAGCCGTGCTCCAAGCCTGCGTCGGCTGCGCCGGGGCGACGTTCGGTTGTGCGTAAGGCGACGGCGTGCCGGTCATCGGCACGGCATACTGCTGCACCCAGGCGTGCGATTGCGCTTGAAACGGCAACGGGACGGCGACGTTCGTTTGCGGACGGCACGGGCACGCCGCGGCCGCGACGCACGCCGGGCAAGCGTTCTCGCACGAGACCGTTCCGGTCACCTCGGCGTTGACGCCGTCCGCGATCGCATATCCCCAGTTGGCCGGCGGGGCTTTGTCTTGCTCGGTCGGCGGACACTTGGCGGTTTCACACGTCGTCGCGGATGGCGTCGCCGCCGGTGAATTGATGCAGCCCGGGGCGTTCCGTTCCAAGCGGCGGACGATGGCGTCGAGCGTGGCGCATTCGGCTTGGTCGTCGCACGGACCGTAATGCGTACACGCGCCGCCTGTCGCGCACGAACCGTATGTCGGGGGCGACGTTTGCGTCACATACGGATTGTGAATAAGTTGCGTATCGCCGTAAGCCCCATACTGCGGGATGCCGGCCGACGGCAGCGGCGCGACGTTGGATGAACTCAGCCATGTGGGCGACGTCGTCGGCGCGGTCGAACGTGCGCCGGGGCAATCGTCGTGTTCGTCGCTGGCCAACACGACGTGCGAGTCGGCCGCGCTGCGGTGATCGAAGGATTCTTCATACGACGCGGCTTGCATCACGGCCGCGATTTCCGGCGCGGTGGTCTCGCCCACCTTGCCGATCGGCAACGGGCAGACGCCGTGGGGCAGGGGATGGGGTTCGGTCGCCAGATCCAGCCAATCCCGCACAGGTTGCGGTGCGGCGGACGGCAGCGCGGGCATCGTCGCTACGTCGTGGACTTTCGCTTGATCGGTCACGGTCGCCACGGCGGGCGACTTCCGCGCATCGACGCAGTCTTCGCAATGACAAATCGTCACTACGCGCAGATCGGCAGCGCGCGTCAGCTCTTGGTTCGTTTCGGCTAAGTTCCGCGGCGCAAACTGGGCGAACGCGGTCCGCGCATCGACGGCCGGCAACGCCGGCGCGGCCGATTCCGTCGCAGGGAGGGCCGGTGCGGGCATCCCGGCGCGGAACAACGCGACCATCGCCTCGGCGAGCTTCGTTTTCGCGGGGCCTTCGACGAACGGCCCGCACGAGAACGGGACTTGCAGTTCGACTTCCGCACGGAGCGGCGTGATGTGTTTGCTGAGAATGATGACGTCGTCGGCGGTCATCGTTCGCGTGTCGGCGCGATGGATCGAAAAGCAGCCGCCGACGGCCGAAAACGCTTCGGGGCAATCGACTAGGCAAGGTTCTGCGACCGGCAACGCGATCGGAGCGTCCCACGAGAACGGCAGCGGCGCAGGCTTCGCGTTCCACACGTCCGGATTCGCGATCGTCGATTCGCAACCGCAACCGTGCGGACATTGTGCGTGGACGAACGGCTGCGCGACGGATCCGGCGAGCGTCGATCCGATGAGGGCGAGCGACGCCCAGCGACGCCACGAGACGAGGGGACTGCGGATCATGTGCAACTCCGTTTGCAAGGTGACCCCGGCGCCAGTCCGCGCGAAAGAGGGCCGGATTGTACCGCCCCCGTCGAAACGCCCCAACGTCAGTTTGTCGAAGAAATGCCGGCAAAAACGTACGATCGCATCGACGTATCAGCGGCTGGAAGTGGTGTTTGCGCTCGTATTCTCCCGCCTCCGGTCCCCAGCCCCGTTTTCGCTATAATCGAGCAAATGCCGCACGATCCGCTGGAGCCGCCGCCGGTCGATCTCGACCACAACGCCACGACGCCCATCGATCCCGAGGTCGCCGAACTGGTGCGACGTATCCAGCTCGACACACCCGGCAATCCGGCCAGCCAGCATGCCGCCGGCCGCCGTGCCAGAAAGGTCTTGGAGGACGCCCGCGAGCGAATCGGCGAGTTGTTGGGTTGCGCGCAAAGCGATATCCGGGCCGACCGCGTGATTTTCACCAGCGGCGGGACCGAGGCGAACAACCTGGCCCTCTTCGGGCTGGGCTGCGAGCCGCATCGGACCTCGCCGCCGGACGATCGCGTCATCATTTCGGCGATCGAGCATCCCAGCGTGATCTTCGCCGCCGAACGCTTGCGCGAATTGGAAACGATCGTTGACGTGCTGCCGGTCGACGGTCACGGCATCGTCCGGATCGAAGCGTTGCGCGATGCGTTGGACCAAGGGCCGCGCCCGCGACTCGTCTCGATCATGGCGGCCAACAACGAAACCGGCGTTCTGCAACCGATCACGGCGCTCGCCGAGCTGTGCCGCGCGACCGGCGTTTTGTTTCACACCGACGCCGTACAGATGGCTGGCAAATCCCCGATTGCGTTTCATCGCTGGGGCGTCGACGCGTTGACGATCGCCGCGCACAAGTTTCACGGTCCGCGCGGCATCGGCGCGCTCGTTGTGCGGCACGGCGTACCCCTCGCGCCGCAACTGTTCGGCGGTTTTCAGCAAGCCGAACTGCGTCCCGGTACGGAATCCCCGCGCTGGCCGCCGGCATGGCCCGGGCGTTGGAACTCTATCTAATTGAGGCCGACGATCGCGTGCGGCACATGACGATTTTGCGCGAGCGGTTCGAGGCGGGCCTTCGCGCGCAGTGCGCGCCGGTCGAAATTCACGGCGCGGACGTCTCGCGATTGCCGCACACGACCAACGTCGCGTTCGGCGGCGTCGATCGTCAGGCGTTGGTTCTGGCGTTGGATTTCGCCGGGGTGTATTGCTCGAGCGGGTCGGCCTGCGCCAGCGGATCGAGCGAGCCGTCGCCCACGTTGCTGGCGATGGGCTGCTCGCCCGAGCAGGTCGCCGGCAGCGTCCGCTTCAGCCTGGGCCACGAGACGACGACCGAACACATGATCGTCGCACTGGCGCAGGATCGAAGACACCGTGCAGCGATTGAGAAAGAAATGAATGCGGAGTTCGGTGTAAGGAATGATAAATCAGGAAAGCCGCGAGAGAGACTCATGGAAGATCGCAGCGAGCGAAGAACGCACCGGCAGCGCTAAGAGACAACCGTCACGTGTTGAAATTTCATCTGCATCCCCCCCAGCCCCCAATTCCCAGCCCCTAGCCCCTCACGATGGACAACCCCTACGCCGCACCGCAATCGATGCGCGGGGCCGACCGAACGCCGGTGGCGTTGCCGGCCGAGGGGGATTTCCCGGAGATCGACACGCCTGCGCTGGAGCGCATCTTCCGCCATAGCCGGACCATCGCCACGTTGGCGCAATTCAGCGTGGTGTTGTGCGCGTTGGCGATACTGTTGCTGACGCTGGTCGTGCGCGATCGCCGACAGACCCCGCTGTTTTATGTCGTCGACGGCGTCGTGATCGCCGCGCTGGCGTTGAACGCCGTCGGATTGTTCGCGCGTCAGGCTTGGGGGCGCTTCGTCGGCATGCTGGGCTACGCTTTGACGGGGATCGGCTTGGCCGCGATGTTCGGCGCAGCGGCGTGGGACGTCGCGGCGACGCGATCGTTCTTCGAGCCCGTGCGGTTCTTCATCATGCTGGCGTTGGTGCTGGTGGTGTTGGTCTTCACGTATTACTGCGTGACGATGCTGTATGTGCGTCGCGATTTGTTCGGCGACGATCGCTTGGACCACCGCCGGATGCAAGCCGAATTGCGCCGACGCCGTGAAACACAACGCGCGGAGATGTTGCGCGCGGCGTTTGGAGAGATCGACGCGGAAGAAGTCGTAGAAAACTACGAATAGAGCGTTATCAAGCGAGGTCGCTCGTCTGCATTTCGTCCTGTGCTGGGACATCCGCGCTTGAGTGTCGGGGCGACTCCTTCGCGTACGTCGCTAACGACGCGCGTTCGTCCGCCGGCGGCGTCGCGCGCATCGGCTTTTGCTCATAGAGGTTCGTCAACAGATCCTCATAGCCGCAAACCATCCGTTCCAGCGACCAGTGCGCGATCACGTTCTCGCGGGCTTGGCGGCCGAGCGTTTCGCGCAACGCGGGGTTTGCCAGCAACCGCACGACCTTGTCGGCCAACGCGTCGCCGTCGCCGGGGTTCGCCAGATAGCCGGTTTGCCCGTCGATGACCGTCGACGGAATCGACCCGACCCGCACCGCCACGACCGGTACGCCGGTCGCTTGGGCCTCGAGGATCGAGACCGGGTTGGCTTCGATCCGGCTGGTCAGCGTGAAAACGTCGAACATCCCCAACAAACGCGGTACGTCGGGACGCGCGCCCAGGAAATGCGTTTGCGCGGCGAGACCCAGGTCGTCGGCCAAGGTTTCGAGCGCAGCGCGACGCGGGCCGTGACCGATCATCACGAAATGCGTGCGCGGTTGCGAACGGACGATCTTTGCGGCCATCTCTAGGAACAGCTCGTGATTCTTCTCGGGGCGCAGTTGCGCCACGATCCCCACGACCGGAGCGTCGCCCGGGATGTGGAATTCGGCTTTGATCTCCGCCGCCGCGCGGGGATGGAATTTCTGGGTATCGACGCCGTTCGGAATCCAATGCACGCGGTCGGCGGGAAACTTTTCGACGTCGCGTAAGTACTCGGCGTGCGGTTCGGCGCAGCCGACGAACGCGTCGGTCCAAGGTGTCAGCAATCGATTCAAGCGACCGACTACGTCGGGCCAGCCGGTCGAATGCAGTGCCGAGACGATAACCGGCGTGCGGGCGAGACCGGCGCAAACCCGACCCCAAAACATGCGATCGCCCGCCCCCACGGTCACGATCGCGTCGAAACGGCCACGGCGCAGCAGACGCGTCAATCGCCACAGCACGCGGACGTCGTACTTCTTCCGCAGGAAGTGGGCATGGACCGGAATTTCGTTACGCAGTTTCTCGCCCAATTCGCCGGCTTTGCTCATGCAGGCGAGTTCCACGGCGAAGCGTTCGCGGTCGATGCGGCGAAGCAGTTCGTAGGTCAGCATCTCGGCGCCGCCGACGTCGAGATTGTTGATCGCGAACAACACGCGCAACGGACCACGATCGGCGAGCGGAACCAGACGAGGTTGAGCGAACATCGGATCGGACTTTCGGAAAAACGGATTCTGAACGGAAGGATGCGAATGAAGATTCACTTCTAACGCAGTTCTTTCGTGCATCGTGATCATTTATCGATTCAGTGAGGTTGTTCCTCACGCAATCTCTTCGTTCGCTTCGTTTCCTTCTGTTCAAGATCTCTTCCGCCGGCTTAGATCCGCGCTTCCGTGCCGATGAGGTCCGGATGGCGTTCGCCGCCGATCCATTCGCGTAAAACTCGGGCGTCGGTCCGTCGGCCCAGGTCGTGGCGGACTCCCTCGGGCGGTCTGACGATTAGGCCCGACGCGATGCCGCTGAGGAAAAAGATCAGGGCGTTGTCGATGCTGGTGAACGTCACTTCGTGGAACATCATCTGGATCAAGTACGAACCCAAACCGCCGAGCGCCACGATCCCGTGATCTCGACACCAGGCCGGATAGCGCGAGCGGTCGAGCAACGCGTACGCACAACGTCCCCAGCCGAACAAGATGCCCAAATACAACAGCAAGCCCAGCAAGCCGAGTTCGGTCAGCAGGTTGAGGTACGTGTTGTGATGGATCAGCGGACGGATTTCGTCCATCACCAAGTCGTAATCGCGCATCTGGTCGAGGTAGGGCAACTTGCCGTCGGGAAAGTTGCCGAAGCCGTGGCCGAAAAACGGCCGATCGAGAAACATGTACCACGAGACGACGGCGAACGCGCCGCGACATTCGGCCGAGCTTTTCGTGGCCTGGACCGAGCCTTCGCGCTCGAAGCCGACCAAGCTCTCGAACTTGAACGCGACCAAAAACAGTCCCGCGCAGACCGCGGAGCCGATAACGACTTTTCTCAGGCGCGGACCGAGGAGCGTCGCCGACAAGATCAACAGCACGAGCGCGGTCCCCATCCAAACGCTGCGCGTTTGCGTCAGGAACGCGGCGGCCAGCAATAGCGCGGCGATCGGCATGACGATCAACTTACCGCGAATACCGTAGCGAAAAAACGCCGCGCCGGCGGCGGCGAGACAAACGGTCAGATAGAATCCATAGCTGACCGATTGGACCATCGGTCCGCGCGCGGCCGTAGTGCAGCCCTACCGTTTCGTCGGCGATGTACCCGGGGAAAACGGCCCACCATTGCTTGGCGATTTCCATCACGCCGGTGAACCCCAAATACAGACCGAAGCCTAACAAGAACCCATGGACGACCATCACGCGTCGTTCGGTCAGGACCGTTTGTCGAGCCATCACGTACAAAAACGTCGGATAGAGATAGCCGATGACTAAGTGCCAAATCGGTGTGGCCGATTTCACTTCCTTCTCGCTGCCGAAGAACACCGCGCAGTGCAATCCGAGCAGGGCCAAAAAGCCGGCCAACGCCCATTCGGTTTTGCTCCACGGCTTCGGATCGGCCAAGCCCAGTCGGCGTTGGACGAGAAACAGCCCGAACAGGCCGATCATCCACAGGCGATCGAGCGTGACCTCGGTCCCCAGATTGAAGTGCAGAAAGTCATGGCCGAAGCAGCAGGTAGCGATCAAAAAGAGCGCGCAGCCGACCAGGACGTAGCCGCTCAGCGCAAAGCCGATCAGCCACACCGCGGCGACGACGATCGCGATGGCTAAGAAAAACTCCATAGACAAGTTTAGGTCGCGAAATCGCTTGATTGCCTCGGTGGGAGATCGTCGCTCCAACTCCGGCCATTTCTCGCCATCCCGCAACGAAACGGCATCTCGAAATCTGAAGCGGGGGAAAGCATTCGCGGCGTCGCGATCGTTGCGACCGGCATGTTCGGAATCGTGCGCGGACATGAACCATTGCGGAATTGCGGAAGCTAGAGTTGTTCGGTTTCACGACTTTCCCCGAAGAAAGTGCGCGCGGATGGCTTGGGATACGATCGCCGACGTCACGTTCGAACGCATCGACGAGCTTGGCTCGTGGTGGGACGAACGTCGTGCGCTCGACGCCGTTCCTGGATCGCCGCTGGTTGCGGATGTGGTGGAAACATTACGGCCGTAACGACGACCGCCCGCGACCGGGGCATCGCTTGACGTTAACGGAAGTTCGTCGCGACGGACGGACGTTGGCCGTGGCGCCGTGGTATGAAAGCCGCACGATCGGCGAAGGCGGCGGCGCTACGCTGGATCGGTTCGGGCGAGGTCTGTGCCGACTATCTGACGATTCCCTGCGATCCGGCCGATCGCGCCGACGTGGCCGAAGCGTTGGCGACGCATTTGAGCGAGCGCGACGATTGGGATTCTGCTGGAACTCGACGGCGTACGCGCCGACGATGCGACGGTCGCCGGATTGGCCGCCGCCCTGGCCGAACGCGGAGCCGAACTCGACGTCGTCTCGCGCTGTTCGGGCTGGCGGATCGATTGACCGGCGGGTGGGACGGTTTTATGGCCGGCCTCTCGAAAAGTTATCGACGTAACGTGCGTCGTCGACTCGAAGAGATCGAGTCGGGCGAGTTTTCGATCCGCATCGCGAACACTCCTGCCGAATACGACGCCGCTTGGACGGCGGTGGTCGAACTGCACACCAAGCGTCGTACCAGCTTGGGGATCGGGGCTGCTTCGCCTCACGGCGTTTCACCGCGTTGCATGAGGACTATCAACGCGCGCTGCGGTCGAGCGGCGCGATCGAACTGGTCGTCGTCGAAGCCGACGGACGCCCGATCTCGGTCGACTACCTAATCCGCGGCGAGGGTGGACCGTTCGCCTATCAATCGGGCATCGATCCCGAACGCCTGGATGACAAGCCCGGTCACCTGGGGTTGATCGGCATCGTCCGCGACGCTTGCGAGCGCGGCGATCGCTTCGTGGATTTGCTGCGCGGCGACGAACCGTACAAGTCGTATTGGAACGCACGACCCCAGGCGTTGAACACCTGGCGGATCGTGCCGAATCGAGCGTTGCCGCGGATGCGTAGCCGCGTCCGGCATGCCGGAGCCGTTTTGAAGCGTTGGGTGAAAACCAATTTGCGCGATCCGTTCACGACGGAGCGCGCATTCCGATGAACGACGAGATCTTTCGAATGATGACCGCGGCGTCGACCCGACCTCCGTTCGCCAACGGCGCGTATCGCGTCGTCGTCTGTGACGGCGATGAAATTCCTTCGGCATTGCGCGACGATTGGAATCGCTTGTCCGGCGAGCGGGCCTTCTCGCGTTGGGAATGGCAACGCCCTTGGTGGAACGCCTACCGTCGCGAAGGGATGCGTCTGCGCGTCTTGGTGGTCTGCGATCCGACCCAACGCGTGGTCGGCATCGCGCCCTGGTATCGCACATCGAGTCTTCGCCACGGCAAGACGTTGCGCTTTCTCGGCGATAATCAAGTTTGCACCGACTATCAAGCGTTGTCGATCGAACGTGGATACGAAGACGCGGTGGTCGCCGCCGTTTCCGAATGGTTGTTGGGCCCCGGCGCGACCGACTGGCATGCGCTCGATTGGCGGGGACACGCGCAGGGCGACGCCCCGCTGTCGCGGTTGAGCGAACAATTGGAGCGTCGCGGTGCGCGGACGTATCGTCGCACGTTAGGCCGCACGTGGCGTATCGCGTTGCCAACGTCGTGGGACGGATTTTTGCGTGAAACGTTGTCTCGCAAACGTCGGGACAAAGGTGCGCGAATTGGAACGGAAATACGTGCGCAAGGGTCGCACGTCCCTCGGTACGTTGACCGAATTCGCTCGATTCGAAGAGGACTATGGCACGTTACGCAAACTGCACGCCTCGCGCCGAAATTCACTAGGTGATTCCGGCTGCTTCGCGTGCCCCGCGTTCACGCGTTTCCATCGCGACGCAATGACCGCGCTTTTCGACGAAGGCCGCTTGCATTTGCAGACGATGCACTTGGACGGGATGCCGGCCGCATCGATCTATGCGTTGCGCAGCGGCGACGGTTTCCTGCAATATCAATCCGGCATGGACGCGACCCGCGACGCCGACCGTCCCGGTTGGACCGGCGTCGCCATGGCGTTGAAACACGCGATCGAGTCCGGCGCGAAGTTTTGGGATTTTCTCCGCGGCGACGAACCTTACAAAGCCTCGTGGGGCGCACGGCCCACGCCGTTGGAACATGCCCGCATCGCCGCGCCCGGTGCGCGGGGCGCGTTACGACTGACGTCGTGGACGCTGCGAGATCGTTTGCGAGATTGGTGGAAAGGATCGGACGTCGCGCGGTCCCGCGCCGACGTTCGCGACGACGCGACGCCCGCCGTGGAAACGGAACGGACTTCGCTTGGGACGACGACTCGAACGCCCGACTTCGAGGAAGCCGCGACCCGCTAGAACGCATTCCCACGCAACATTCACGCGCTCATGAAACTTCCCGCTCCGCTTAAATCGTGCTTGCTGTCGTTGTATTACAACGGCACGTTGCCGTATCGCCGCTGGCGGAACGAGCGACTGTACGCCGCAGGGCGAGCGCCGCTGCTGACGCTGTTCTATCATCGCGTTTCGCAAGATCGTTGCGTGCCGTGGAACCATTCTTACGAAGAATTCCAAAATCAGATCGATTGGCTGCAAGCGCATTTCGAGTTCATCGATCTCGCGGAAACGCAACGTCGGATTCGCTCGGGCGTAAACGATCGTCCGGCCGTCGCGATCACGTTCGACGACGGTTACGCCGAGAACTGCGATTTCGCGTTGCCGCTGTTGATCGATCGCGGCATCCCCTGCACGTACTACGTCAACACATATTACGTCCGCGAACAATTGCCGTTCCCGCACGATATTGCGCGCGGCCGTCGACTGTTGCCGAACACCGTCGAACAATTACGCATTTTGGCGGAGTGCGGCATCGAGATCGCCGCGCACACCCGCACGCACGCCGACATGGGCAAGATCCACGATCCGCGGTTGATTCGCGAAGAGATCTCGGTTTGCGGCGACGAGTTGGAGCAAATGATCGGCAAGCCCGTGCGTCATTTCGCGTTCCCGTACGGTATGCCCCACAACATGACCGAGGCCGCGTTCCGGATTGCGCGCGAACACGGATACGAAACGGTCGCGTCGGCGTACGGCGATTACAACTACGTGGGCGACGACGGATTTCATATTCGCCGCGTGCATCCGGATGATCTGGGCGTGTTGAAAAATTGGGCGACGTTCGACCCGCGAAAAATGCGCCGTTGCGCGCCGTGCGTGTTGGCCGTTCCGAGATCCGATCGCGCAGGATGCGGCGCAGCCGCGCGCGCGAGCGAGGGCGCGTCGTCCGCGGAAACGTCGCGCAGCGAGTCGGGGCTTTCATTCGTTGAGATCGATCGAACATGAGTTCCACCACGATTTTCGCCGACGACGAACCGACTTCCGCCGTGGCGACGTTGCAAGACGAGGCGTGCGCTTTGGAAACCGCGCGGCTCAAATCCACGTGCAAGAACGTCGCGGCGGAACAGGTCGCCGTCGAGAAAACCTCGGCTACGCCGCATGAATCGGGCCTCGCCGAGAGCGTGGCGTACTTGCTCGTGCTGTCCGTATTGCAGCGCATCATCGGCTTGGGCCGCGGACTGTTGGTTTGTATTTGGATGACGCCGGCGTTGTTGGGCCCGTGGGACTTGGCCAATCGGTTCTTCTTTCTGGCCGCGCCGCTGATCGTGCTGGGACTGCCCGGGACGTTCGGACGATATTTGGAGTACTATCGCTCGCGCAGCGCGCTACGTACCGTCTTGCGTCGGACGTTTCGTACGAGTTTGCTGTGCGTGGGGACCGGCTGCGCCGTGATGCAAATCTTTCCGGCGTTCTTCGCCGATCTGTTTTTCGGACAAACGACCGAGATCGCGATCCTGCGCTTGTCGGCCGGTTGTTTGGTCGCCGTGACGCTTTACAACTATCTCACCGAACTCTTGAACGCGTTGCGGCTGGTGCGCGCGAACGCGATTTTGCAATTCGGCAACACCGTGGCGTTCGCCGCGTTGTCGGTCGTGTTTTTGGCGTTCTGGCGTGCCGACGCTTGGGCCGTGATCGCGGCCTACGGCGGCGCGTGTCTGCTGGGATTGATCTGCGGGGGCGTATACGTCGGTCGGATTTGGCGCACGTTGCCGCCCGATACGATCACGCTGCCGCGCAGCGAACTGTGGGCCAAGTTGCTGCCGTTCGCGGCCTGGATTTGGGTCTCGAACTTGTTGACCAATCTGTTGGAAAGTTCGACGCGGTACATGATGCTGCACCGCTCGGGTTTAAGCGATCAAACCGAGATCGAATCGATGATCGGTAACTTTCACGCGGCGCAACTCGTTCCGAATTTGATGATCACCATGGCCGCCATGTTAGGCGGGGTGTTGTTGCCGCACTTGGTTCGCGACTGGGAGAATGGCCGTCGCGAGAACGTCTCGCGCACGATGAACTTCGCGCTCAAACTGATGAGCTTGGGCGCGTTCGTCGGCGCGTTGTGCGTGACGTGGTGCGGGCCGTTGTTGTTCGATTACGTGTTGAAGGGCAAGTATCCCGAAGGTCTGCGCGATCCTGCCGTTAACCCTGGCCGGCACGTCCTGGGCCGCGATCGCGATGGTCGCCGGGGTGTATCTGTGGTGCGCGAACGGGCACGCGTCGGGTGTTTGGCCTTGGCCATGGGGTTGATCGTGAACGTCGGGCTGAGTTCCGTCTGGTTGCCCGAGTTCGGCTTGTCCGGCGCCGTCACCGCCTCGGCTTGCGCCGCGTTCACGGTCCTGGCGATGCTGTACGCGTTGAGCGCATGGCACGGCTTGCGGGTCGACAAGCGGATGTTGATCGCGGCCGTTTTGCCCGGGACGTTGTTATTGGGCGCGATGCCGGCGACTGTGATGTTGGCGGCGACGGTCGTGATCGTCGCATGGCGGCCGAGTGAATTGTTCGACGACGGCGAACGGAAGCGCATTCGCGAATTGGCGAACGGCGGCTCGACAAGCTGTTCCGCGGCCGAGCAGGCCTACGGTCGGCCCGCGCGGAAGGGTAATCGCGTCGCAGCGACTCAAGCCGTGACGCGTACGCGACGCTCGGCGTCGATCCGGCGACGGCGCACTTGGCTGATGATGCCTGCGCCCAGATGTTGTATGACGATATACGAGATCAGCACCAGCCCGACCATCGGGTAATTCTCGCCGCTGAAGAGCATCAGCGCGACGCCGTTGTTCTTCATCCCCAGGGCATAGGCGAAGGCGGTCTGTTCGGCCGGCGGCAAGCGGATCGCTCGGGCCGCGCCGATCGCGGCCAGATACGCGCCGCCGCAGACGATCCCACTCAGCAATAACGTGGCCAGCGGAATAAACAGAGGGATGTCTTTTTGGATCAATTGCGGCAGCACGTCGGCGGCGTTGATGTAATTCAAAACCAGCAGCATCATGGCGCTGCCCAGCGATAGCCAGGGTCGCCAGCGATCGATCCGGTCGTGCCCGATCAAATGAGCGATGCCCCACCCGAACAACGACGGCGCGACGACCCAGGCCAGGATGTTACGCCAATTGATCGGCACGTCGGTGTATTGACCGGCCAGCAGGGAAACAAAGCCCGGCACGATCAGCGGGCTGAGTAAAGTCGTCGCCAAGACCAACGTCAAGCAAAGCAGAACGTTGCCTCGCGCGTTTTGCGTCCACGCGGCCGACGACTGCGCAGCGGGCATCGCGGCCACCAACACAAGGCCGAGCCAGATTTCGTCGCGGAATTCGGTCGGTAGCAAACGGGAGAGCGGATACGCGAAGGCGGCCAATAAGATCGACGGCACCAACCAGCAACCGATCGTGCCGCAAATCAAGACGCCCGGGCGATGGATCACGTGGCGAAAATGCTCGGGCCGCAACGACATGCCGGCGATCATCAACATGCCGGCCAAGAGCAACGAGGGAAGCCGAACCGGCACCTCGATGAAGGGAACCTCCATCAAGTCCGAACGGAGCGACTCCCAGTGCAACGGCCAAAAGGCGGCCACGCGCGTCGATCGCCAACAGAATGACGATGAACCACGCATGAATCCAGCGTACCATCGCGCGTGCGCCGTCCGTCGCCGTACGGCCTGCGGAATTTTCCGCCGCCGGCGTCTCGGTTCCCAAGGAAGTCGCGACGGGAGAAGCCGCGCCTTCGGAGGCGGTATCACCTGGCATTAACGACTCGACATACGATGCAGATCGCGATCTGCCGGAGGACGAATTCGGTCTGGGTTGTGCGAGGCCGGCGGAATGCATGCAAAACACGCGCAGCGACGAAAACGGATCGTAACATCCCCTTACCACCCAAAGCGAGAATTCTCAGGCAAAGCGGACAGGGAACTGAAATGAAATCTCCGCAGATTGACTGGGTATTTCGTAACACAATGTATTGACTAGACTTATGGAAAATTTGCGGCAATTTTGGATTTTGCTTGTCCCAATTCCACAACTTGAGTCGCTCAAGAGGACGTTGGGTGTGTGCCGGCATCATTCGATGCGAGCATGGCGTGATGCGACATTGATCTGTGTCTGGTCCGAACACGCCCAATCGTTGAACCGTTGACGTCGTAACCGATAAGATGTCTGCTGTGGTCTTCCTCCGTCGCGAGGTCATGTCGATGAAACCGTTCGCCTGCACCTGTCTCGTTCTCGCCCTGTTCGGCGGTACGCGCGTGGGGCACGCGCAGGCGGTGCAGTTGCCCACGTTTCGGTTCTTCGGAACAAGCGGTACGGTGTTGGTTCCCGATCGGGGTTACGCCTCGATGGGCGGAAACACCAGTGCCTATTCCGGTTCGTCATCGCGCGGTCTGCCCGGGACGTTCGGTCCCTTGGGCAACAATCGCGGCATCGCCGCGGGCGGCACCACCGGCGGCGTCGGGGTAACGGCGTGGATTCACGACATGGAAGACATGGACACCGCGATCCTAGGCATGCCGGTCGACGAGTTCCAACGCCAAGTCCAATCGCGTCCCGCCGGCGCGAGCTTTGCGCAACCGGCCGCCTCGCCGCAAACCCCACGTGGTCCGACGCTCGCCGAGGAACGTCATCGCGCGGATGACGAAGCGGCGATCAAGTCCGCTCGTGCGCGCGAGCATTGGAACTTAGCTCAATCCGCCCAAGAACGCGGCAAGACGACGCTCGCCGCGATGTACTACCGGATCGCGCTCCGCGACGCGATCGATCCGACGCTGCGGGCGAACATTCTCTCGGCGCAAGCCCGTTTGCAAACACCCTCGACGCCGGTGGCCGCTTCGCCCGGCGCGACGACCCCGCGTTAGGCGGTTAGCGTTCGTATCTGCAGTGTCGATCGAACGCGGTCCAAATCCTGTTCGAACTTGCGCGTTGCGAGTGGGTACGCGACCTGCGAAACTTCTCGCAGGGAGTTCTCCGTCTTTGCTATCTCCGGGAGTGTTCGTTCAATGATCCAGCGAGTCGCATTGTCGTGGTGTTTTTTGGCATACGCGAGTTTATTCGTCTTCGCCGCGGAAACACCGTCGCCGACCGCGCCGGACGAACCGAAGGACATGACGCCGCTGTTCAACGGTAAAGATTTGACTGGGTGGGAGGGCGATCCGCGGCTCTGGAAATTCGTCGACGGCGTCGTGCGCAGGCCGGACGACTCCGGAGAACCAAACCAAAGGCAATACGTTCCTGATTTGG
Source organism: Pirellulales bacterium (assembly GCA_049840575.1). Taxonomy (GTDB): domain Bacteria; phylum Planctomycetota; class Planctomycetia; order Pirellulales; family JALHPA01; genus JANRLT01. The sequence goes on along the minus strand of JASGKV010000022.1, from coordinate 644,959 downwards.
AAAGACGGCGAGCTGGGCGACTTCGAATTGCGTCTCTCGTTCAAGATCGAAGCCGGCAACTCGGGCGTGCAGTATCGCAGCAAGTTACAGCCCGCTAAGGACGGTGACGAAAACAAATGGGTCGTCGCCGGCTACCAAGCCGAAGTCGAAAACACGCCGGGGAAAGTCGGCTTTCTGTATCACGAGCGCGGGCGGGGCTTTCTCTGTAACGTCGGCGAGAGAGTCGAGATGGGGGCGGACGGCAAACCGAAAGTCGTCGGCAAACTCGGCGAGAAGGACGAGTTGGCCAAGACCTACAAAAAAGGGGACTGGAACGACTACGTGATCATCGCCGAAGGGAATCACCTTCGCCATTACCTGAACGGCTACCAGACGGTCGACTTAACCGACAACGACCCGAAGGGGAGCGCGGCCAAGGGAATTTTAGCGCTGCAAATTCACGCCGGACCGCCGATGACGGTCGAATTCAAGAACGTTCGCTTGAAGCAGTCGAAGTAGTACGTGCGTTTAATAGAAGATCGATAACAGCGCCCGTGGACGTAGTCGTCCCGGGCGTTTTTACTTTAACGCTACCAGACCATCTCCATTCCTAATGAGAAGACTTGTAGCGTGATCATCCCGTTATTTTCCACGTTTGTGATCGGGTCGAAATTGAATTGCACTTGCTCGGTGTGCGTGGCGACGCCGCCCATGAAGATCAAGTCGTAACTGGCGCGGAGCGTCCAGTTGGGCGACATTTGATAGGCGGCCACGAAACCGACTTCGCCGACGAACGCCGCGGCGTTTAGCGAAGCGTGTTCGTCGCGGACGACGCTGCCGTTGATGACGATGTTACGATCGAGATCCGAGAAGTTGACGTACGCCCCGCCTTTGCCGCGAATGCCCCAATACCAAGTTTCATATTGGTCCAACAGTTCGCCGCCGAACTGCACGCCCAACATATCGTTGTTCGTGGAAACCGCATAATCGCCGCCGAACGTCGCCGGGGCGACTCCGTCGCGACGCGATAACCAGAGAAAATCCTCGTCGTAATTGACGTAGCGAACGCCGAACGACATCGACGGGACGTAACCCTTGGTGAATTGTCGCGTCCACGTCCCGTCGGGCCCCATGACCATCCGATCGTGTTCCAGACGCTTGCGGATTTTGTAGTTCACCTCAAAACTCGAATACTGAGTATCGAGCGTCGTGGTTTGAAAGCCTGCGCCGCTGAACCCTGGGATACCGGTGTTGATCGGCGAGACGATCGAGTTGCTGCCTAAACCGGTAATCCCGTCGTCCGCATGGAATTGGCCCAGCATGAGAAAGCTGAATTCCAAGCTGTGATCGCGGTTTTGATAATCGCGATCCAGATATGTCCCCAGCGTCATGCGCATGCCGGGTTCGATGCCGAAGGTGCGTCCGTAAGTCGTCAGCACGCGATTCGGATTCGCCGTATCGGCGGCGAGCACCACGCGATCGTTTTTCGGACGAACTTCCAAGCCGAAGACCGCGTCGACTTGCACATAACGTCGACCGCTCATGAACCAACTACCGGAGCTCCAAGGCGTGGCGGGCTCTTCGAACGGAATGCGCGCATCGACCGGATTGGCGAAGATCTCTTGATCGACGACCGGCGGGGGCGGAGTCAGCCCTTCGACCAACGACGGACCGGACGTTCCCCACTTGGCCGTCGGATCGTAAGCCGCCGGCAATTCTTCGGGCGTGGTACGGCGGGCGGTCGAGACCGAACCGGCACGTTTTTGCGGACGGTAATCGTCGGCGAAGGCGACGGTGCAACTCAGCGCGCAAATCGCCGCGCACAGCAGCGACGCCGCGTTCGCCGACCAGGATGTGTGTTGCGTCGCTTGCACCTGCGTTTCCTCCGGTGAAGTCGGTCACCACACGGTTCGTTCGATACGGACCGGGCGCGACGCTTTCGTGTCTTCACTCTCTCAGAATCGGCCCGATGGTCGCCGTTACGACAGAAATAATCGCCAAGCTCGGCGAAAAACGCAAAGTTCACCCAGTTTGCCGTAATTGTTGCCAGCATGACGACGCATAGCAGCGAAGCGAGGCTAATACCCAAGAATTTCATGCTTCAAGCGGATCAGTGCTAGGGTGAGAGTGCCGATTCGTTTGCGGAATTCCGCCGGCAAATGATGGCAAACGTCCTCCGGGGCGGTTCTAATGACGGCCAAATCTCGATTGTCTCGCCGCCCGCACGCCGTCCGTGATACTCATACTTTTTCCGATTTGGGGACTCTCCGATGTCGACGCCGCTCGAAAGCCTGATCGCCACCGGGACCAAGCTCTGGCTCGATTCGATCGATCCCGATTTGGTCCGCTTGAACCGCTCGCTAGGGGCGACCGGCGCGACTTCCAACCCGGTCATCGTTTCGGATCTGATCAAGACCGGCCGTTTCGACGACCGGATCGTGCAACTGATCCAAGCCGGCAACGACGACGAAACGCTCGCTTGGGCGTTGACCGACGAACTGGTCCGCTCGGCGCAAGACGTTTTCGACGGCGTTCATAAGAACAGCAAAGGCGACGACGGTTACGTCAGCTTCGAACTCGATCCGTTAATCGAAGACGTCGCTCGCAACATGCCGCACGCCGAACGCGTGGCCAAATACATCGAGTTGGGCAAAAAATGGTCGGCCGGTCATACGAACCGCATGATCAAAGTCCCCGCCACGCCGGCGGGGCTGGAAGCGGTCGAAGAATTGTGCGCTCGGCATCTCGCTGAACGTCACGTTGATCTTCTCGGAACGCCAATACCGCATCGCGCGCGACAACGTCTATAAAGGCGCCAAACGTCGCAAATCGTTGGACGCGTTCAAGAGCGTTTACAGCATCTTCGTCTCGCGCGTCGATCAGTACACCGAAAAGCACGTGCCGACACTGAACTCCGACGCCCAAGGCCAAGTCGGCATCGTGAACGCCAAGCGAATCTGGGCCGAGAACAAGAAGTTCTGGTCGGAAAACAAAACGCCGTTAACCCAAGAAATGATCTTCGCCAGCACCGGCACCAAGAATCCGAAGGACGACCCGACCAAGTATGTCGCGGCGTTCGCCGGCAGCGACATCGAAACCAACCCGCCGGGGACCAACGACGCCGTGCAGAAGTCCGGCAAGTCTTTCACCAAGCAAATCGACAAACTCCCCTCGGCCGAAATTCTGGCCGATATCGACGCCAAAGTGAAGATCGCCCACTTGGAAGAAACGTTGATGAACGAAGGTCTGCAAAAATTCGCCGACCCGCAAAAGGCCCTGCTCAAACAGATCGCCGACAAGCGGAAGAGTTTGGCTTAGTTCTTGGCGTTTTACTCGAAAAAGCTCCGCACGGTCGCTTTGGCGACCGTGCGGCTTTTTATGGACGCTGTATGCTCGGTACGTAAAGACGGCGTCTGCGTAACGGATGTCGTGCTAGCAGCCTGGTTCATCTTGAATTTCGACCCCCGGACCCCGATTCCCGCTTTTCTATGTCCGACCAAACAACGACCGTCGCCGAGCTGCGCGAACTGATGCGGACGTTCGTCGACGAGCGAAATTGGCGAATTCATCATGCGCCGAAAAACTTGGCCATGTCGTTGGCCATCGAAGCGGGCGAGTTGATGGAACACTTCCAATGGTGCGACGTCGAAACCAGCCGCGCAATGCGCGACGACCCAGGCAAAGTCCGCGACATCGGCGAAGAACTTTCCGACGTCGTCTGCTATGCCCTGGCGTTGGCCAACGCGTTGAATTTGGATTTGAGCGACGCCCTGCGGGCGAAAATGCTGAAGAACGCGATCAAATATCCTAAGCCGGAAACGACCGGTTGAACGTCGCTCCGATTGCGACGATTGTGGCGGAAATGCCGTGCTTCGTCCGAGGGGCCGATGCGCTACCTTGCGATTCTCGTCGAAAACCCCTCCGTGGCGACCCTTCCGAAGTTCGTGAGATAGGGTTGAAGTAACGTTCGCGGGTCGCGGAGAGGGTGTATCCCGAGGTCGCCTCGGCGCATTTCTTGACTCCTTCGCCCGATCGAGCGGTTCGCGGGGCTTTGTCGGAAATACATATGTGTTGGGCGGCGCTCGATCAACTGTTCGCGATTCCCGCGCCGTTGCGCTTGCGCTGACGGCGATGATCGCTTATTTCGTCGGGCGTTCGCGGCGCGAGGGGAGCCCGGGTCTCGAGTTGCAAGCCCGTCGCGACGTGAAACGCGCCAAGGCGATCGTGCGCGAGTTGGACGCCATTTCGCGTCGAATGAAACGACAAGTCGTCGCGCAGGAAAAGCACGTCGCGCGGTTTAAGCAACGTCTGCAATCGATGGCCGGCGACGGCGTGCCCGAGCGGGTCTGGGAAGAGCTCTGTCGCGAGTCCGAGGCGCTGCTCAAGCCGACCCAAGCGCTCGCCGCGCAGTTGTACGCGTCTTACGAAGAACTGCGTCAGCAGAGCGGGAACTTGTTGGTCTTTACCGAGGTCCGCACCGACCCGTTGACCGGCGCCGGCAATCGCCGGGCGCTCGACGAATCCCTGACCAACAAGATCGCTCTTTTGAAACGCTATGACAGCGGCTTCGCGCTGGTGATCGTCGATATCGACCACTTCAAGAAATTGAACGACGAACAAGGCCATCTGTACGGCGACGAAATGTTGACGGCCGTGGCCAAGATGTTGGACGACAACGTTCGCGACACCGATCAAGTGACCCGTTACGGCGGGGAGGAGTTCGTGCTGCTGCTGCCGCACACGCCGCTCGACGGAGCGTCGATCTTCAGCAATCGTCTGCGCGAGAACATCGCCTGCTCGTTGCCGCTGACCGTCAGCATCGGCATCGCCGTGGCGCAACCGGGCGACACGCCGGCCGCGGTCATCGCCCGGGCGGACGCCGCGTTGTACGCCGCGAAAAACGGCGGCCGCAATCAAGTTTGGTTGCACAACGGTCGCGACGTCACGGCGTCGCAACGCGAGCCGGTCGATCTTCGCCCGGCCGAACTGCGGCATCTCGCAGCGGTCCCCGCGCCGACGGCGGACGTGCTGTCGGCGACGTGATTCGTCGGTCGCGCCGGAACGTCTAAGCGTCGAGACGTCCTTCGCGCAAACGTTTTCCCAGCTCTTCGGACCAGCCCAGCGCGCGGTCCTCGGCCGGTACGATCACCGCCAACGGCGTCAACTCGGGTAGTAGTTCGCCTATCAATCGCGCGATGTTCGCGCGGGCCGTTTCGCGCAGTTCGTCGTCGCCGCCGGCTTCTTCCAAAAAGTCCATCGAAATCCAGCCGCGATGTTCGTAGGCCGCGCGACGTAACGCGGCGTCGTCGACTTGAGCCAGATTCGATTCGCGGTTATCCAAGTACGGTTCGTCGCCGGTGTTCAGCATGTAATACAACCGCGCGTCGCGGATCATCAGCACCGGCGGTTCGCCCATGACGAACCGCACGTCGTGTTCGGAATGATTGAACGTCCCGCCCCAGGCCCGTGCGCACGCCGCGGCGACGAGGTCGGCGTCCAACCGCGGCGGGTCGCGCAGCAGCGCGGCCAGAGAAACGGTCGGCAACGCCTCGACCGTTTCCATGGCGAACTCGGCGGCGCGGACGTCGAACTTCGGCCGCAGTATCCATTTCGCCGCGTACGAACAGGCCGGCACGGCGACGAGCAGAAACACGATGATCCAAAAACCCGGGTGGTCGATCATGTGCGGCTAAGACATCCCACGATGGTTTCGCCGCGCATCGTTCGGAGCGGCGGGCCGTAGAAGCGAAGGGGCGAGAAGGACGGCGTTATGAGCGTTTGCCGCCGGAATATTACGGATTATAGTATGTTATTACGCATTCCTAAACCGTTCTCGCCTCGGAGTCGGTCGTGATTTCTCCCGAAGTGTTGCGCGACGCGTCGAAGTATCGCACGAATTTTCAGACCGCGACTCCATATGGACACGTTTGCATCGATGATTTTTTTAAACCCGATGACATTGAAGCGCTCTATCGAGAATTCCCCGCCTTCGACAAGAAGCGGGCGTTGAACGAATACGGCGAAGTCGGCACGAATTGCTGTATCAACGACATCGCCAAGATCGGCGAGACGTATCGTCGCGTCTATGACTATGTGATTTCCCGGGAATTCTGCGAAATTCTGGAACAACTGACGGGCATTCCCGGCATCATCGCCGATCCGCGTCTCGCCGGCGGCGGGACCCATCAAAACCTTAACGGCCATGATCTGCATCCGCATCTCGATTTCAACCGCGGTTCCGACGATACGTGGCGACGATTGAATCTGCTGCTCTACATGACCAAAGATTGGGCTCCCGAATGGGGGAGGGATCGAGGTCATCGGCGACGTGCGCAAGTCCGTCGCGCCGGAGTTCAAACGCTACGACTTGGTCTTCAACCGTTGCGTGATTTTCGAGACGAGCGCATTCCTTCTTGGCACGGGTATCGGAAGCTGCGTATTCCGGAAGAACTCATTCGTCGCAACGAAGACGGCATCGCCGTGGAGCCGTCTCGAAAGCTTTTGAGTTTGTATTACTACACGAAGATCCGGGCCTGAATTCCCCGCTGTACGAACGCGGCACGTTCTATTGTCCGTACTTTCCGTCGAGCTTGATCGAAGACAAACACGAACCGGTGACGCTATCCGCCGAGGAGTATCGCGAAGCTCGCGAGGCCGTGAAAACGCGCGATCGACTGTTGGGCTTCTATCAAGAACGTTCCGTCAAGCGACTCCATCGAGAGGATGGCTGGGACGACGTTCCCTTCGCCACGCTGTCCAAAAAGTATTTCAATACGTTCGTGAGTCGTACCAAAGGCGCGGTCTCGCGTCTCTTCGGCAAATAATCCCATCGACATACGACCGCGACGCGATACGGCTCAACTGCTCGCGCTCCGATACGACCGCAACGCGGCCAAGAACACGCGTCGCGACACGAACAGCGATCCCGCCGTGGCCGCCGCGCCGTACAACGCCAACCGCGCGTGACCCGCGTCGAACGGCAACGCCAACAGTCGAGCGGGGACGTTGACCACGATCAACACCGGGATCACGTACGTACAGAAAAATCGCAACGGACCGCCGATCGTGCCGGCGAAAATTTCGCTGGGGTATGCGAAAAGTTGGTGATGTAAAACCAAAAGTCGTACAAGCTTTGATTCGTCCCAGCCACACGCTGCACGCGGCCAAGACGGTCATCAAACTGAATAGGATGCCGACTCCGCATGCGATGAAGACCGGATATAACGCGAATTCCCACCAAGTCGGGACGTGCTCGATCCGGAATAACGACGCGCCGAGCAACAACAACGCGAAGACGATTGTCGTCAGGCCCGACCAATCGACGCGGGCCAACGAAACCAGGAACTGGGTGTCGATCGGCTTGGTCAAGGCGAAGTCGAGCCCGCCGGTTCGGACCAGTTCGCTGAACTCCTCGGTATTCGGCATGAAAAACATCTCGACGATGCTGTTCACCAAATACGTGGTGGCGACGAAGATGAAAAATTCGTATTTGCCCCAACCGCTGTCGGCCCCGATCATCGGCGTATACTGGAAGATCAACCAGTAGAAACCGAAGTTCATCGCCACCCAGGAAATCGACGACGCGCGACTCGATCAAAAAGTTGCCGCGAAAGGTCAGGTCTCGAATGAGACTGTTCTTCGCGAACATCGAGAAGACTGTGCCAGTAATACATGAACGGGGACCGGGGAACTTGGATTGAACGAATCGTCGACCGACGGTTCGTTGGGAATGTCTTTTCACTCGCGTACGATCATCGACGATCCTAACGTACCACCGTCCGCAGACGAAGAGCGCGGCCGCGCGGCGTTGGGCTTGCGCTGGCTTTGGGCGTCTCCGTACTCCGCATTCGCGTTCGTGATCGGCATGCTGGGGATTCTCTCGGGCGGTCGCGGTCGCCGCGTCGGACACGCGCTCGAATTCTACGGCGGCTTTACGCAATGGTGCATCGCGCATCTGCCGACCGGCCCCACGACGCTGGCGATCACCCTGGGACACGTGATTCTGGGACAAACCGACGCCTCGTTGGACATCGCTCGCCGGCACGAATGGGTCCATGTCCGCCAGTACGAACGTTGGGGCCCGCTTTTCGGCCCGGCCTACTTCGGCGCATCCGTTTGGCTGTGGCTGCGCGGACGCGACCACTACCGCGAAAATCCCTTCGAACGCGAAGCGTATCGACTGGAAGACATCTGATTCGTCCGCTTTTCCCCGGACCGTCGTCTGTTAAAATAGACGGTCCGTACGCGGTCCGCGTCGTCCCACCTTTTTTGACTCGCCACGCTATGCATCTGCCCGTTCTCCGTTGGGGGAAACCCTACGACTCGCTCGAAAAGTCGAAGATTCTGCACTTTCAAACCGGCGAGCCGATCGCCGAAATGTCGCTGGCCAACGGGGCGATGCTGACGCACGACATTCGCTTCGCCAAACGCGCCCGCCAAGTGCTGCGCGACTTCCCGATCGACGATTCTGATCGCCCGCATGGCCAAGGCCGGCGAGTTGTACCTGAACGCGACGCTGAAGATCGGCGATCACGAGCAATCGCCCGACGACTTCGTCAAAGCCCAGTCCGGCAGCACGGGTTTGCCCGAGTCGCTCTGTCGCGGCAACATGACGAAGAACCACTTCGTGCTGTCGCAAATGGACCGCGTCCTCGAATGTCTGACCCGCGGTCTGCCGCTGGATATTCTTTCGCGCGGGTACGGCGTCGAGAACCGCGGCGTGATCGTCAGCTACCAAGCCCAAGCCAACGCGGTCGGCTTGGTTCTGCCGTCGAACAGTCCCGGCGTCCATACGCTGTGGTTACCCGTCATTCCGTTGCAGATCGGTTTGGTCATCAAGCCGGGCAGCAGCGAACCTTGGACGCCGTACCGCATGTTCGCCGCGATGACCGCCGCCGGCATCCCGGCCGAAGCGATCTCGATCTACCCGGGCAGCAACGACGTCGGTCCGTCGGTGTTGAACAACTGCGAACGGGCGATGATCTTCGGTAGCGCAAACGGTCGAAAAATACAAAGGCAATCCGCGCGTCCAAGTCCACGGACCGGGCTTCAGCAAAATTCTGCTCGGCGACGACGTCGTCGATCGTTGGCCGGACTATCTCGACCTCATGGTCGAGAGCGTCTTCGCCAACAGCGGCCGCGGTTGCATCAACGCCAGCACCATCTGGGCGAGCCGGCACACGAAGGAAATCGCCGCCGCGATCGCCGAACGCATCGGCCCCGTCGAAGTCAAACCGCCGACCGATCCCGACTGCAAACTGGCCGCGTTCACCACACACGGCGCCGCGCCCGCCATCTGGAAAATGATCGAAGGCCAACTGAGCGAAAGCGGCGTAACGGACATGACATCCAAATATGGTCCGCGCTTGGTCGAGCATGAACGTTGCGCGTATCTGCGTCCGGTCGTCGCGCACGCCAAGACGCCCGATCCGGCGATCGTCAAAAGCGAGTTCATGTTCCCGTTCGTCACGGTCGTCGAGTGCCCGCAAGCGGAGATGATCGACAAGATCGGCTACACGCTGGTCGGCACGGCGATCACCGAAGACGAAAAATGGTCGCGCGAACTGACCGACGCCGTAAACATCGACCGCTTAAACATCGGCCCCATCCCGACCGTCCGCCTCGATTGGCTGCAACCGCACGAAGGGAACCTGATCGACTTCCTCTTCCGCCCGAGCGTACCAAACGCCGAAGGAAAAGCTCGTGACTCGCTAGGAGTGATGGGATCACGGATATCGCGGAGATCACGGATCGTCACGGATTCTTGCTCCGTGACGATCGTTACCGATCCGCGTCATCCGTGAAGAATCTCTCCGACAAGCATTGTTACCCAAGCCGCCGGCATCACTGCCGGCGGTTTTCTTTTTCCCACCACGCCGCAAACACGCCGGGCCGATGGCGGAACTCCTCGCCGACCAGGTCGCCGAGGATTTTCAAGGCTAAGGTCGCGGCCGGGTGCTTCGGCTGTGCGTTCACGCGTTCCGCTAAGACGTGGATCGTCGCGGGATCGCGAATTTTGATGAGCGCGTGTTCGCACGCGCGGTGAAACGACGACCACGGCGGCGTCCCTTCCGAAAACAACGCGTCGACGATCGGCACGATCGCCCGAGCGTCGTTCAATTCGCCGAACGCGTCGATGATCGCGGCCGCGTCGCGATCGTTTCCTTTCAAGGCGGCGATCAGCGGTTCCACCGCGCGGACGTCGTGGAACGCGCTGAGCGGCGTCGGCCGTGGCGATCCGCACGTTTGGATCGTCGACCTTCAGCAGTTCGATTAACGGCCCGATCGCTGCGCCGATCGCCGATCTTGTGCAACGCGTGAATCGTCGTTAAGCGCAAGGGCTCGTCCGAGGAATGCAAAAACGGCAGGATTTTCGCCGTCGTCCGCGCATCACGTAACTCAGCCAGCGAGTTCACCGCTTGATGCACGATCGCAGGACGTTTGTCGTTTAGCAGCGAGATTAACGCCGGAACTGGTTCTCGCGACTCGAACGTTCCCAAGGCCGAAACCGCGGTCGACGCGACTTCCAACGTGTCGTCCGAGACCATTTCGTACAACTGCGGCAACGCATAGCTTCTCTGAAAACTGGCGAGCGCCCAGGCGACCGCCGAACGCACCTCGGGGTCGCGATCGTGAATCGAGTCGCGCAGTCCCTGCAGCATCTCTTTCGCCGCCGTGTTCAAGGCGCGATGACGAAGCTCTTTTTGATAATTCTGATTCAAACGCCGCGCGGCGTGTTTGCGGACCAAGGGATCGTCGTCATCCTTCAACAGCGCGATCACGGCGCGGCGAATCGTCGCGTCTTCGAGCGTATCGAGGAACGGGACCGTCGCCGCGCGGACCGCAGCGTCGCCGTCGTCCAATGCGCAAAGCAGGGCGGTCTCGGCCGTCGGATCGCCGATCCGCCCGAGCGTACGAATCGCGTTCAGACGCACGGTCCGCGATTCGTCGCGCAACAGTTTTTCCAACGGCTCGATCGCACCCGCGCCGAACGTCTCCAACGTCGCGGCGGCACGAACGCCCGCCGAATCGAACGCCGGACGTTCTAGCAACACAACCTCGATCACTTGCGGTTCGTTGCGCAGCGTTTCCACCAGCGCGGGAACGTCCTCGCCGACCGGTTCGACGCAAACCAAGCACGCGAGCAATGTGAAAACAACGGACATCGGCCCCTCGACATGTAAAAATGTGCGGAACGGATCACTTGCGAGCGCTTTCCTCTTTCCACCACGCGGCGAAACCGTCGGCGTCGAACCGGAACTCGCGATCGACCAACTTCCCCACCAACCGTCGCGCGCGGAACCCGCCGTCGGTCGTCGGCGCGGCGACCGATCGTTCGGCCGCCGCCCGCACGACGCGCGGGTCGCGAATCCGTTCGAGCGCCGCTCGGCCGCGTCGATCGGCGACGTCGACTTCACGTCGGTCCGAAACAGTTCGGCGGCCAAAGGTTCGATCGCCAGGGCGTCGTTCAGGCGTCCGAGCGCTGCGATCACGGCCGCGCGGTCTTGTTCGTCGGCGGTCGGCAAGGCCGCGATCAACGGTTCGACCGCGCGAACGTCCTGCAAATCGGTCAACGCATCGGCCGCATGCCGCAGTAGCGGACCGTCGGTCACGATCAGCGGTAACAGCGGCGCGACCGCGCGACGGTCGCGAATCGTCCCGAGCGCGAACCGCCGCGACGCGCGTTTGCAAGTCGCGATGGTCCAGCAGCGCGATGATCGTCTCGACCCCGCGCGGATCGCCGAGTTCGGCCAACGAACCGATCGCGTTGCGGACGACGTCGATCGTACGATCGTCGGCGTCGCGTTCGTTCTGCAACATCGTCAACAACGGATCGAGAGCCTGACGCGAGCGCGTCCGTCCGAACGCCGCCGCGACCGCGCCGCGCACGTCGGTGTCCGGATCATCGACCAGTTTCCGCAACGTCGGCAACGCGTTTGGCGTGCGATAACTCCCGAGCGTGGTCACCGCCGTGCCCCGTAACGACGCTTCGGGCGCGTTCGCGATCTCGGCCAACGCTGTGATGATCTGGTTGATCTGCACGTTGCTCGGATGATTCTTGAACGTCTTGTCTTGGATCGTCAATCGCTGGACGGCGGCGGCGCGGACCAGTGCGTCGTCGTCGCGGAGTCGGGCCAGCACCGCGTCCAAAACGTTTTGCTCGGCGAGCAGGTTCAAGCGTGCGACCGTCGCCGCGCGAATCCGCGGGTCTTTGTCGTCGAGCACGGGCATCAATGCCGCGAGCGCCTTCGTTCCACCGATCGCGCCCAGCGTCGCGATCGCGTTCAAGCGAACCGTTTTCGAGTCGTCATTCAACAACGCGGCCAACGGTTCGATCGCCGGCTCGCCGAGTTTGTACAGCTTCAAATATGCGTCCGCGCCGGGGGATTCGTAGCCTCTGCAATTCCCCAGCTTCGTCTCCAAGACATGCGGTTCGGCCCGCAACGCCGCGATCAACGCGGGAATGTCGTCCGTCGTCGCCGGAGCGGCGAATGCGAAGCAGAGCGATAACAACGCGAGCGCGGGCATCGGCGCGAATCCTCGGCGGGGCGATCGGGTGCGGCATCGGGTATCATACCCGGGGCGGCGCGGGCGTTCGGTCACGAACGGGTCACGAGTCGCCGTCTCTCGGGAGCCAATCACATGACGGAGATCGATCGAAGGACGTTCGGCCGCGCGTTGGGCGCGACCGTCGCGCTGGCCGCCACGGCGTTGCCGGCGCAGGACGCAGCGCGCGCGGGACAAAAAACCGATCCGCGTCGGCATGATCGGCACCGCGCATTCGCACGCCGCGGGCAAGTTCGCGGCCCTGCGCGAGTTGCCCGATCACTTCGAAATCGTCGGCCTCGTCGAACCCGACGCCGCGCGCCGCGAAGCTCGACGGCCAAGCCGCGTATCGCGACGTGCCGCGTCTGACCGAGCAAGAACTGTTCACCGTGTCGGGTCTCAAGGCGGTCGTCGTCGAGACCGCCGTCCGCGATCTGATGCCGACGGGCCGCCGCGTGGTCGACGCCGGTTTCGCGCTACACATGGAAAAGCCGGCCGGCGAATCGCTGCCCGAGTTCGAAAAGCTGCTGAACGCGGCGCAAGCGAAGTCGCTGCATGTGCAGCTCGGGTACATGTTGCGGCACAATCCGGGCGTCCGCTTCGCGAACAAACTGATCAAGGCCGGCGTGCTGGGCGAAATCTTCGAGGTCGAAGGCTCGTTCGGCAAAATCGTCGGCCCGGGCGAGCGGAAGGAACTGGCCGAGTTTCGCGGCGGCGGGATGTACGAACTCGGCTGCCACGTGATCGACGCGGTGACGACGATTCTGGGGATGCCCGAACGGGTGACCGCGTTCGGCCGTCCCAGCGGCGCGGCGCCGGCCGAGTTGGCCGACAACCAAGTCGCCGTGTTGGAGTACCCCGCGCGATCGCGACGATCAAGGTCGCGGTGATCGACCCGCAGGGCGGGTCGCGACGCAAGCTGACGTTCCACGGCGCGAACGGCCAACTGGAATTGCAACCGTTGGAGGGGAACGCGCCGAAGCTGACGCTGGTCAAAGCGGTCGGCGAGTTTCCGAAAGGGACGTCGTCGCCGACGCTCGAAAAATCGCGCGGTCGCTACACCGTGCAGATGCAGGACTTCGCCGAAGTCGTCCGCGGCGAGCACCCGACCGAATGGAACTACGACCACGATCTCCGTACGCACCGCGCGATCCTGCAAGCGTCGGGCTACGACGTGAAGGGGTAGGGGAGTTCGGACGATTCAGTTCGAATTGTCAAAGAACGTGTTTTCGCGAGCGGTCGCGGTCGACCGCTCAAGTCTCTGATCGGAGTTTTTGAGTTTTGCCGAGCGAGACGGCCGGCTCGCATCTTCTCCATCTTCACCCCGCGAGCGAAACGATCGAACCGTGAACGTCAGCTTGCGGTTCTCGTCGTTTCGCCAAACACCCCATCTCCACTGCGCGAGCGTTACGAGCGAAACGATCGTTCCGATCGCCTGCGACGCGCTGTTTTTTCGCAAAGCCGCGAGTGGGACTCGCGGTCCGGGCCGATCGAACCGTTGCCAAACGCCCCAGCTTCACTCCGCGAGCGTTACGAGCACGCGCAGTGCTGGAAATACTTTTTTCTCACGGAGAACCGCGGCGTTCGATCGCCTCGAAAGGAGATCGCCGTTCTCGTGATTCCCGGATTCATCAGACGACAGAAATACGTGATATTATGAATACTCACTAATTTAGTCGCCGCCCGTGATATGTCAAGGCTTCGGCGGCGAGGGCGAGCAAAGTTTTTAATAAGAAAACTCGCCGGCCAGCTCCACGTAGACCGTCGAAGCTCCGTCACCTACCGGTATCGCGCGATCTCCGCGGAGATCGGCCTACTGCTAGGGTTCTCACTTCGCAACCGTTTCCGGCACGGAGTTCGATCGTGTCGACGCCTCGTTTGCCCGCCGGGCTTTTCGCTTTCGGGTCGGGGATCGGTACGCCCTTCGGGTCCAGTCGAGCGGTGATCGTGTCCCATTCGGCGACGCCGTTTTTGTCCAGCGTCATGCGCAGCGCCCAGCCGGTTTGCGTCTCGGGCGTGTCGAAACCGTTGAAGACGAAATTCCCCACGCTGTAGATGATCGGTTTGCCTTTATAATGTTCGGTCTCTTGAACCACGTGCGGATGCCCACCGATGACGCAGGTCGCGCCGGCGTCGATCATTTTGGCGCGAGCGTCTTTTGGCGATCGGTGGCCGGATCGCCTTCGTCGCCCCAGTGCATGTAGGGGATCACGATGTCGGCGTTGTGCTTCTCGCGCGCGGCGCGGATGTCGGCCAACACGCGGTCGTCGTCTTCGCTCCAGGCGCAGCCGGCCCGTTTTTCGCCGGCGGCGAACGAGCGGAGAAAGACCTCGCAATAACCGAGGAACGCGATCCGCAGACCGTGTTTCTCGACGATCCAGGGCGTGTGCGCCGCTTTCAGATCGCGACCGCCGCCGAAGTAGGGAATGCCGGCTTTGTCCAGCAGATCGCATTGTTCGGCGAACGCTTCCGGACCGAAGTCGCCGGCGTGGTTGTTGGCGACCGAATACGCGTGAAAGTGTTTCTTGAGCGTCGGGATCACGCGCGGGTGCATGCGGAAGTTGTACGGCTTGCGAACCTTCTCGCCGCCGACTGCGACGACGCACTCGAGGTTGCCGATCGCCAAATCGGCCGCGCTCAGATACGGCGCGAAGGGCTTGAACGGGTCTTCGCCGCGTTCGATCAGTTTGCCGGTCTCCTCGTCGTCGGCGAACATGATGTCCCCGACCAGAATCATCTTCACCGGTTTGTCGGCCGGCTTCGCATCTGCGGCTTTCGGCGGCGTGACGACGGGCTCGGCGGCATACGAATCTAAGAACGCGAAGCAGAGAACGAACGCGACCAACGAAAATCGAGCCATAGCCCCAACTCCGAAAGAAGATCGCCGCGGTTGGGCAGCGGTTATGTGATGAGCGACGCCGTTACTGTAACCGGTCGCGTGGTAGGAAATCGAGTCTTTGCGAATAAAATGCGATTGGCCACGGATCGCACTGATAAAACCGATTCGCACTGATCTGAAACTACGAATGCCGCTTGATCCTTAGACGACGTTATTCGACGTTTCGCCCAATTGTGCAGATCAGTGAAAATCCGTCCTATCCGTCAAATCAGCGCCCTATCGCCTTTGTCCGACTAGGGGACGAAGCCGGATTCGGCCAGGCGTTTTTCCACTTTCAACGCCGTCAGACCGTCGACGTTCGGTTGCGCTTCGTAATAGAGCGAACCGGCGAAGCGGCGCGTGTGTTCCCGCGCGTAGTCTTTTTGATTTTCGGACGCCGCCCACCAACCGTCGGCCGCGGCGACCAGTTCGTCCGGCGCACGCGCCGAGAGCGTGCGGACGGCGAGCGCGGCCCAACTGGCGTTGTCGCCGCGCGCCAAGAACGGGAGCCCGCGTTTGAAATTCCCCTTCAGCATCGCTTGGAAGTAGCCCCACTCGCGATTGGCCGCCGGATCGTCGGGCGCGGCGCGGAGCGTTTGTTCGGCCGCTTGGGCTTTTTCGAATTGCGTTTTGAGAAAGCCAAGTTCCTTTATCCGGCCCGACAGTTTCAACGTGGTCGCGGTGTCGGGCGAACCCTTGCGGGCCATGCCGAGCGCGGTCTGCGCCAAGCGGCCGGCCATGTCGAAGTCGTCGCGTTCGTACGCCTGATTGGCTTGCTTGAGGATCGCCATGAACAGCTCGCGGAAACGTCGGCGAACGGCCCGGCACGTTCGCCATGCGGCCGAGCGCGTCGTAGTGTCGGTCGTCGAGGGCGAAGGCGAACCGCGCGGATAGTTCTTCGGCCGCTTCGAAGAACGTGTCGACGTCGCCGGCGACGGCGGACTGGAACACCGCTTCTTCGTACAGCACGAACGTGGCGGCCGGATCGGTTCGGCTGGCGCGCGCGGTGCGGAGCAACTTGTCGGCGAACGCGGCGTGCGCCAGCGGTTCGCGCGCGGCGTACTCTTTGGCGTGCAGTTCGCGCAATTCCGACGCGCGTCCGGTGCGATCCGTATCGGAGGGGATCGCCTCGACGCCGGTCTTCCACCGCGCGGCGGCGGAGAGGACGGCGGTCGAACGACGGCCGCGCCGGGCGCCATCGGGTCGTCGTTCGGCGGCGCCACACCGTTGGGCGGCGGCTCGACGGTGGGCGACGCCGACGGATCCGCGATCGGTCCTTCGGTCGGCGGAACGAATTGCCGGATCGGGCGTTCTTTCGTTTTGTCCGGCGCAGCGGGTTCCGGAGTTTTCTCGGAGGGCCTCTCCGGCGTTTTCGCGGGGGACGCGCTCTCCTTCGACTTGCGCGGCGGTTCTTGCGCGGTGCGGGCCGAATCCGCGTTGCCGAGCAGTTGCTCGCGATACTTTTCCTTCAATAGAATCGTCATCAACACGACCAACGCGATCAGACCGCCGATGATCGCCCAGACGCCGCGGGCCGATTTGCGGACCGGATCCAAACGAGGCACGTCGGCCGAGGAGTGGGGATCGCGCGTAAAGCGTTCGCCGACCGGCGCGTCGTCGGCGTCGTGCGTCGCTTTGGCCGCTTTTTGACGCAGGCCGCGATCGTAGTCGTATTTCTTTTCGGGCCGCAGTAAGAACGATCGCGCGGCGGCCAACTCGGCCATCACGGCGGCGGCGACCGTCGCGCGCGGGCCGTCGAGATGCGGCTTGATCCGCGCGGTGCGTTCGTCGATCGCGACAGCGATCTTCCGCGGATCGCTCTCGAACGCGGCCAAGTCCAGCAGTTGGTAGAAGTCCAACGGACGCTCGGTCTCGCGGACATCCAACCAGGTCGAGTAGGGGTCGAAGGAGTCGGCCATCGCGCGTGCGCATCCCGTTCGTGATCGTATCGCCGTGTTTAAGACGGAGCGGATGCGGCGTGAATCGGATAGAGATACAACTCTTGCACGTAACGCTTGGCGAAGTAGGAACCGTTCAACCAAGTCGGCAGGCCGACGGAATATTTGGTCAACAATTCTTCCGCGGCGACCGCTAAGGGATTGTCCCCGCCGATCAATTTAATGCGGTAGAGCTTAAGCCAGCGCAAGCCGAGCGTGCGATGCAGATTGGAGACCGCTTGATAGCCGGGCAAGCTCGAGTCTTCGATCTCGTCCGACGCGATGTACAGGTAACGCAGATCGTCTTCGTTCTCTTTCAGCCAAAAGGCGGCTTTGACGGAACGGATTTTATCGAACTCGCGGATGAGTCGTTCACCTTCGTCGATCTCCTCCGTTACCAGCGGCGCGTGATCCATGGCAGTATTCCGTTCGATGCGTCGATGACCGCTCGGTACAAATTCCGGGCTTGAGATTCGGACCACTCCCGGTAACGGGCGGCTTCGTTCCAGTCCTTCAACAACAACCAGTTGTCGGCGAACGCCGAGTCGGTTTGCGCGGCGGCGTCTCGATCGTTGTCGAGACCGGCCGCTCGAAGCAGAGCTTCATTATCATGAGTAAAGACTTTTTGAGCAAACTTCGCATCCGGAAAGTCGTGCTCGCGAGTCAGTTTGGCGATACAGGCTTTTAGCGCGAATTCCACGGCATAGCCGGACAGATAGTACGCGCCCGACCAGCGTCCGGCGTTGATCAACGCTTCGGCGTCGCGGATGCGCTCGCCGGCTAAGATTTGAAATTCGTCTCGTGTCATCGCTTGCCCCCGCGATGTGCGGCTTCGCTCGTCGCCTCTACCCGCTCAGCGCCTTGAGTTCGGCCAAGTGGTGCGCGGTGCCGACCAAGCGGTCCCAGTTTTCGACGATGTATTCCGGCGGGCCGCCGATCTTGGCCACCACGTTGGCGACCTCTTCGGTCTTGACCATCTCGATCGCGTTCCAGGGGCAGACCGTCAGTTCGTACGGGTTGGTCTTTTTGCCCGGGATGTGGACGCAGACTTCGCACCCGACACAACGTTCCAGGTCGATCTGACAGAAGCTTTGCAGATTGTGGAACGAGTTGTACTGCTGAATCTTGACGATGCAGTCGACCGGGCAGACTTCGAGACACGCCTCGCAGCCGGTGCAGTTATCGGCGTTGATGACGGCGAGCTCTTTGGGGAGCTTTTTTCGCGGGGCGGCTTTTTTTTCGGCGGTCTTGGCCATGGTCGATCAGCCCGGGCGAGGGCTCAGTCGGAGCGAGGCGAACGTCAGTGCGTGAAAAATTTCACGAAAGCGAACTCAAAAGAAAATCGGCGTTTGCGGCCGACGGTCTGGACAAATTTTAGCCAAACGCTCCGCCTGGGGCAAATCCGCATTTTCGTCGAAATCCGTCGCGGATTGTTGGTGTTTCCGCGATTATCCCCGGCGTTTTCGCAGCACCAGCAATCCGCCAGCGACGACACCGGCGGCTAGCAGGCCGGTCGGTTCGGGAACCGCCACGGCGGTGGTGATCTGAATTTCGGCCAAACCGATCCGGTCCGGCGCAGTCGCCCCGTAGTTTTGATTGAGCGTCAGACCGATGTAACGGGCGGCCGGAATCGACGACAGATCGACCGTGGCGTTGATCGGACTGGCGCCGTTGCTGAGACCGATCGTTACCGGCACGTTCGTCGCTAAGAGGGTCCAGCCGCCGGAGGCGAAATTGGTCGGCGTATTCAGCGTCGGCGTCACCGTGGGGGACGTGGCGTAATAGATATTGATGGTCTGGGTGCCGCGGTTCAGTGTGGTCGCGCCGGACTCGGTGACGTTCCAGATAAACATATTGGCCAGTTGCGAGCGGATCGACCCAAGGTCGGCGACCAGCGTGGTGTTGGTCAAACCATTCCCTTGCCAACCGTTTTGCCAACTGCTTTCGTGCGTCCATGTAGCGGGATTCAGCGGGTCGCCGACGGTCAAACCGCCGCCGTTGAAGACGCGTTGGATATTACCGTCGCCGTCGAACGTGGCGTTATCGCCTTGTTGATACGGAATGCCGACGATCCCGGTGATGGCGTTCGGCACCATGGCGGCGCGCACGACGCCGGTTTGGCAACACAACCATGTACAGCTACACAGCCATGCACAAAGGGCCAACCCGAGCGAACGAATCATCGCGACACTCCCCAAAAACGCATCGGCCCCCCGGCCGAGTTCGTGAAACGACCTTTACGAATAGTCGACCGGACGGCCTGTGTCAATCTTCGCACGATGTCGAGCGTCGGCCTGCGATGCGCCGGCACGACTGCGATGGGGGCGAGGCCAAGCGGGTCTGCCTTAGACGCTCGGCGGGCCGTCGAGCGCCACCACGACCAGCCCGTGTTTGTCGGCGAATTCGATGAAGGCCGGCTGGTCGACCAGGATCGTTTTTTCGGACTCGACGGCCAGGACCTTCGCGCCGACGTCGAGCATCGTTTGCAGCGTGCCGACGCCGATCGTAGGGACGTCGAACCGCATGTCTTGCTGCGGCTTGGCGGTCTTTACCACGGTCATGCCGCCCGAGGTGCACAGCTTGCCTGCGCGGCGAATGCACTCGTCGGTCCCTTCGATCGCTTCGACCGCCAGGGCGGCGCGATCCTTGACCACCACGCTTTGGCCCACGTCCAACCGGCCCATCTCTTTGGCCAGCGTCCAACCGAACGCGATGTCGCGCAGTTGCCCGGGCGTCGGTCCGCGTTTGGTCAGGGTTCCCGGTTTCACCAGCAGCTCCGGCGCGTAATCGGTCGCGGGGGCCAACGTGACGCCGTCTTCGGCGAACGCCCGCACGATCGCCAACAACAGCGTATCGTCTTTGCGGTCTTGTTTCGAGGAGACGAAGTGCGGCCAGAAGACGCGCAGCGCGCGCCAGTCGGGCAGATGATGCAGCCACGCGCCGCGTTGGAACAAGCGGACCTTGAAAATTTTGCCCGCCATCGTGGCGTCGTGTACGCCGTGCTTGCGAAAGAAGCGGATCGAGCGACCCAACGTGGCCAAGCCCGACCAGCCCCAGACGTCGCACAGATCGGCCAACTTCGGATCGGCGTGATCGCGAATGCCGAGACCGTAGATTTTGCAGCCCTGCGAGCGAAGCTCGTGCGCGACCGAGAACGGAAAGTTGCCCCAGCCGGCGATCAAGCCGACGCGCTTTGGCGCGACGGTCGACGCGCCTTGGACGGACGATGGAGCAAGCGAAAGCGACATGCCGCGTCTCTGAAAGCCCGCCGATCCCGATCGGCGGGGCGATACCGGAATAAGTGTTTGATTACGCCGCGCGATTCTCGTGCAGCGGTAACGAATTGCCCGCTTCCAACAACGCGGCGACCTTGCGTTCGAGTTCCTTCAGTTGCTTGCGCATCTCGGGCAGTTTGCTGAGCGTGGCGAATTGCAGCTTCTGATCGCGTTCCGGAATGGCCGGCGCGCCCAGCATGTGCGCGCCTTCGGGCACGTCGTTGGCCACGCCCGACATCGCGCCCAAGACGGCTTTGCTGCCGATATGGACGTGATCGCGGACGCCGACTTGGCCGGCCATCGTCACGTAGTCGCCGGTGGTGGTGCTGCCGGCGATGCCGACCTGCGAGCAAATCATGTTGTGTTTGCCGATGCGGCAATTGTGGGCGATCATCACCAAGTTGTCGATCTTGGTTCCTTCGCCGACGACGGTCGGACCGTATGTGCCGCGATCGATCGTGGTGTTGGCGCCGATTTCGACGTCGGCTTCGATCTCCACGTAACCGAGTTGTGCCGAGAGGACGTGGCGGCCGTCGCGCAGCTTATAACCAAAGCCGTTCGCGCCTAAGACCGCGCCGGCATGAATGATGACGCGCGGTCCGACGATCGTTCCTTCATACAGCACCACGTTGCAGTGCAGCACGGCGTTCTCGGCGACGCGGCAACCGGCCGAAACCCGCGCGCCGCTGTGGACGACGACGCCGGCGGCGATGGTCGCGCCTTCGCCGATATACGCGCCGGGCAGAATCGTGGCCGACGGATGCACCATGGCCGAAGCCGCGACCGTGGCGCCCAAGTGCGTGCCGGCACGAGGCGATTGACGGGCGGGACGGAACGCGCGAACGATTTTGGCGAATGCGTCGTGGACATCGGCGACTTGAATCGCCGGCAGATTGTTTTCCGGAGTGAAATCCAACGGCACGACCACGGCGGCCGCGCGGCTGCGGGCCAAGCGCGGAGCGCGGTCGGCCCGATCGAGCAACGTGATGTGGCCGGCTTCGGCCGTTTCCAGCGTGGCGGCGCCGACGATCGCGATCTCGCCGTCGCCGACCAAAACGCCCCCGACCGCTTCCACCAAGTCTCGTAAGCTCGTCGTCATGCCGTTCCCCTGGAGAGACGTTCGTGGTGGTTGGATCGCTTCGCGCACGAAGGGACGGGATGGTACCGAGCGTCGCCGCGCCGAACAAGACGGATACGGCGACGGTCTCGCTCGACGCGTTCCCCCGCACAACCGAAACAATCGGTCGCGGCGCGGGGGTCGCGACACGATTTCCCCAAGTGTCCGAGAAGTTTTCGCCGGGCAAACTCGACCTAGTTCGCCAAATCGCCCGGTTGCGGGTTTTTCGCTCGCGGGCGGTCGCCCGACGTGCTAGCATGCCGACTGGTTTTTTCGGGAAACGCTTCCCGCCGCGGTTCACGACTTGATTTCGCAAGGGGGTGCCGTGATGACTCGAGCTTTGCCCGTGCACGAAATCCGCTTGGGACGCGTCCGCGCCGTGATTTGGGAAGAATCCACGCCCGAAGGCCCGAAACACAGCGTGGCGTTCGGCCGCGCACAAACGCCGGGCGATCAAAGCGAACGCTACGCGCCCGAGGAACTGCCGCTGGTCTTGGAAGCCTCGGACCTGGCGCATCTCTGGATCTGCGAACACGCCGGCTTGTGCGTGTGAGTTACCGCTCGCCGCGCTCGGTTCGAATTTCCCTCTCCCTTCGTCTTCGCAATCTTCTGCGTCGCTTCGTCGAGGCCGCGCGATCGACAGGCGTCCCGGCTGCTCTCGGAATCGACTCATCCGCGGCGGGGCGACCTCGGCGCCTTTCACGGATTGACTCGAAACGCGATTGGAGCAACGCACGCCGTTCGTGAACGGCATGGTTTTCGTCCTGCGCTCGAGCGGCTTGCTCAACTCAGTTTTCCCGCGGTCTTCAAATACGCGATCACTTCGTCCGCCAGCGCGTCGGCCGATTTCATGCCGCCGGCCAGCGTCAGTTCCGCGCGCTCCGGCGCTTCGTAGGGGTCGTCGATGCCGGTGAAGCCCTTCAGTTCGCCGGCGCGGGCTTTCTTGTACAAGCCTTTCGGGTCGCGTTGCTCGCAAATCTCCAACGGCGTGTCGACGAGGATCTCGATAAAGTCGCCGGGCCGCAGTTTCGCGCGGATCAAGTCGCGATCCTTGCGATACGGACTGACGAACGCCGACAGCGTGACGATGCCCGCGCTGGCGAACAGTTCGGCCACCGCGCCGATCCGGCGGATGTTCTCCTCGCGATCTTCGGCCGAGAAGCCCAGACCGAACCGTTTGGCGAACGTGTCGCCGTGCGTCGCCGTCAACGCGCCCGGCGCGGCGTTCAAGCCCATCCGCACGTTGTCGCCGTCCAACACGAACGTGTGATAGCCGGCGGCGTGCAGTTTGTGATCGACCACGTTGGCGACCGTACTCTTGCCGCTGCCGCTGAGACCGGTGAACCAGACGACGCAGCCCTGGTTTTTGTTCAGCGCCTCGCGCTCGCGCGCGTGACGCTGTGTTCGTGCCAGGTGACGAGAACAGGTTCGTCGGCGGCGCGGTCACCGCCAATTCGATCATCGGGCATCGGGTGCGAACTCGGAAGAGTGAGATCAATCGATTCGGGCGATTTCCCTCACAGAATAGTGCTTTTCCGAGCATGTCGATAGACACGGACCCAACGATTGTTTAGCCCTTTCAGGGCAACCGAATGCTTTTTTCGCATTAGCCCAGGGTGGCGGCTGCGCCGTCATCCTGGGCTCTGGAATGTCATCCCTGCAGGATGAAGACCGCGAAGTATCAAGATCTCACACTTCGCCAGTCTCCAGCCCCCAGCCCCTCGCCCCCAGCCCCACATTATTTCCCCAACGCTTGCACGCGTTTGACCAGTTCCACGAATTCCTTCCGTGCGCCGTTTTTGTCTTCGCCCACGTTGGCGGCGGCGATTTCGGCGATGGCGGCGGTCGTCATCGAACCCCGGTGCGAGCTTTCCCGCAGGATCATCCCCAATTCGGCCACGCAGGCGGCGAATTGCAGGTCTTTGCTGGCCGCGGTGAACTTGCCGCCGCGTTCCGTCAGCGGATATTCGCGCAACGTGCTGACGTTCTCGTCGGGTTGTTTGAAGCGCAGCTTCAACGTCAGCAGTTCGCCGGACTTGGCCGCTTCGGTCAACTCCGCCGGCTTGGCCGGTGCGACGTCGGCCGCGGCTTTCGGCGTTTGTTGGTACTTCAACGCTTCGCCTTCCGGCGGCGCGGCCGGTTGGTCTTCGGCGCCGACCGGGATCAGTTCGTACAACGCGGTCACAGTGTGGCCCGCGCCACTTCGCCGGCGTCTTTCTTGTCGTCGGCGAAATCCTTGTTGGCCAGCATCCGATTTTCGTAACCGATCAAGCGATAGCCCGCGATCACGGCCGGATTGAATTCCAGTTGCAGCTTCATATCCTTGGCGATCGTGATCGTCGTGCCCGACATCTGTTCGATCAACACTTTGCGCGCTTCCTTCGGGCTGTCGAGGTACGCATAGATTCCGTTACCGTGATCGGCCATCTTTTCGAGCTTGGCGTCTTTCAGGTTGCCGGTGCCGACGCCCAACACGGTCAGGAACACGCCGGTCTTGGCTTTGTCGGTGATCAGCTTGACCAATTCGTTGTCGTCGGTGATGCCGACGTTCAGGTCGCCGTCGGTCGCCCACATCACGCGGTTGACGCCCTTCTCGATGAAGTTGCGGGTCGCTTGGTCGTAGGCCAACGTGATGCCCGCGCTGCCGTGGGTGGATCCGCCCGATTGCAGGCGTTCGATGGCGGCGTGCAGGATTTGTTTTTGATCGCCGCCGGTCGAGGGCAACAGCACTTCGGTCGAGCCGGCGTAGGTCACGATGCTGACGTGATCGTTCTCGCTCAATTCGTTGGCCCAACGATGCAGGGCGTCGCGGAGCAGCGGCAGCTTATCTTCGCTGGTCATCGAGCCCGAGACGTCGACCAAGAAGACCAAGTTGCTGGCCGGGCGTTCCTTGGCGTGAATTTCTTTCCCCTTGATGCCGACTCGCAGCAAGCGATGGGCGGGCGTCCAGGGGCAATCGGCGGCTTCCATCGTGACGCTGAACGGATCGTTCCCCTTCGGTTGCGGGTAGTCGTATTGGAAGTAGTTCAGCATCTCTTCGATCCGCACGGCGGCCGGCGGCGGCAATTGGTTGCCGGTCAGGAAGCGGCGAATGTTCGTGTACGACGCGGTGTCGACGTCGATCGAAAAGGTCGACAGCGGTTCGGCGCGGACCGTGCGAAACGCGTTCTCGTGCAGTTGCTCGTATTGCTCGCCGTTCGGCGTCGGTGTCGCGTCGAACTCTTTCTCACGTTCGTCTTCGACCAGAATGCGCGGCAGCATGGCGTAATCATCCGGCTTGCCGGCCCCGGATTGATCGCCCCCCTTGAGACCACGCGGCGAGAGTTTGCGTCGCGCCAGCCCCGGTTCGCCCGCGTCGCCGGCAAGCTGTTCTTGGACTTCGGAGAGTTTATTGAGTCGCTCGGGCTGCGCTTGCGTCAGGCCCGGTCGGGGTGCGGCGAAGGGGTGCGGATTCGCGATTCCGGCCCCGTACGGATCGCCGGGCATCGGTGCGCCGCCCGAGGGCATCGCGTAGTGCGGGGAATCGGCCTTCAACGCGTCCACCGGCGCAAGTGTCGCGCTCGCCGGCGGAACGGGCTGAGCGGCCGGGTCCGATTTGAAGGAAAGATCGCCACGATATTCCTGTTCGTAGGCTTCTTTTTTCGATTCCCGCGTCACGGACGACGACGCTTCGGTGCTGGGCTTCTCGATACGATTTTCGGTTCCGACGCGTCGATCGAACGCGTGCGTGGCGGTCGTTTCGTTTTCAGGGCTTGCGAAATCGGGGGCGACTTATGCTGCGGCGATCGGTCACCGGCGGCGGCGATTTCGTTGCGGGCGTCTTCATTGCGCTCGCTCGACGGCGGCAGCAGCATGATCACCACGGCGGCGGCGAGACCGGCGACCAGCACGCCGACTCCCACGCGCCACCACGGCGATCGCGAGGAACCGACGGGATCGGACGGCGTAGGGCGAACGGACATAGGAACCTTGGAAGAAGATTGTGCGGTGTGTGTGGAAACGTCCAGCGGCGGACGAACGACGGGCGGTTCTTGAACGGCGGAAAGCGAAATCGGCAACGACGAAACGGGCGGCACATCGACTGAGGGCGCATCCGACGACGTCGTCTCCGCAGTCGACGGTGCGTCAGTCGACAGTGCGGCCAACTTCTCGGCGACCGCGGTGCGCAGCGCGGCCGACGGCGCCGGATCGTCGGGCGACGGATCGCACAACGCCGCGCGTACCAACGCGGCGAAGCGGTCGGGCGGATCGGATGCGGGGGGCTTATCGGCGGTCATCGCAAACGGGTCCTAAAAACGATCGACGGTGTGACTTCGAGAGAGATTTGCGCCGGCGCGACTAGGCGGCGCCGGTATTACTTGGCGGTGCTTAACGACGTAACCGTCGCCGCAGCGTCGTGTTCGCGCGACCAGCGACGGATCGTCGCGTGAGCGCGCAAACGGGTTAACGCCCGATGCAGCGTGACGCGGACTCGGGCTTCCGGTCGTGCGACCACGTCGGCGATTTCGGCGTGCGTGAACCCTTCGGCCCACAGCAACACGACTTCGCGCGACGCGGCGTTCAACTCGGCCACCAGCCCGCGGATCAACGTCGTCAACTCGCGGGCGGCGATTCGTTCGGCCGGGTCGGGGGCGTCGTCGTACAACGGAAGTCGCCGCGCCGTCCGCTCCGTCGTCGTCGGTTTCGAGTACGGCGAACGGAACTTCACGTTTGGCGCGACGCAGTTGGTCGACGGCCCGATTTCGGACCACCGCGAACAACCACGCCCCGACGCCCGATCCCAACCCCGTTTGCTCTTGTTCGCACAAGCGCAAGAACGCGTGTTGCACGCAGTCTGGCGCGCTGAACTCGGCCTCCATCCCCATGCGCGCGGCGTAGCGCAACAGCGGCGTTTCAAAACGCTCGACGTTGCGCAAACCCACGCGTGGTGCTGGTTCGGACGTGTCATGCGATCGTGCGGTGCATGTGCGTAACTCCCGGACGGATCCCGGCCGCGCGGCGTCGGCCGCGACCGCCCTCGCGACGCGAAGACGAGCTTTGGACGGCGTCGCAGGCCGGAAAGTTCCCGCCCGCGTCTGTAGGAATAACGCCGCGATGTGGCGGGCGTTACCAAGATTCGGAAATTCTTTTGCAATTTGTTCCATCCGCCGAAAACGGGGTGGGAAACAACGCCGGCAAGCTAGGGAATGCATCGTGAGCATCATGTTGTAAGAACGACCAAGTGACAGGAGTGAGCTGGGAATTGAAGCGGAAGCCGTGCAGGCCGATGGCCGCAAGCGTCGGTCACCGTAAAGCCGAAAACCGTGGGTGGCCGGGGACGCAGCGGAGCGAATGCCCCGGAACGCGCAACGCCGGGTCACGAGCCGTGCAGAGGAAGCCCGCCGGATGTTCGACAGGACGCGCCTCAATCCGGCCTACGGCCGCTACGGCGTCGCGTCCGGAAAAATGAACATACGAATACTAAAATAACGAGTGGTACGATTACTAGTCCGATCTCAAATTTCTTTTTGCGAACGTAACCGGTGACTCTCGCGAACGTTGCGACGACGGGTGGTCCGATTTGGGGATAACTTTAAAAATTGGACCTCCGCCCAACGACATCGTCGTCGGTGACAAAACGAAGTGCAGGCTCCGAAGCACGACAAAGGGGGCATTCGGTCGCGAGCCGGTTTTCGTAGAATGACGGCTTAAGAAAGAGCACCGGAGGACTCACGTCCTCCGCTCGCCGGCATTTGCTGAAAACTGAAAACCGAAAACTGAAAACTCGTCCCCATGCCCAACCGACTCGCCGGCGAAACCAGCCCGTATTTGCTTCAGCACCAGAACAATCCGGTGGACTGGTACCCGTGGGGACCGGAGGCGCTCGCTCGGGCGAAGGCCGAGGACCGGCCGATTTTCTTATCGATCGGCTACTCGGCCTGTCATTGGTGTCACGTGATGGAGCACGAGAGTTTCGAGAACGCCAAGATCGCCGAGACGATGAACGCCCACTTCGTCAACATCAAGGTCGATCGCGAGGAGCGGCCCGATCTGGACGCGATCTATATGCAGGCGGTGCAACTTCTGACTCGGCGCGGCGGTTGGCCGATGTCGGTGTTTTTGACGCCCGACTTGCGGCCCTTCTTCGGCGGCACGTATTGGCCGCCGACGCAACGCCAAGGAATGCCGGGCTTCGAGCAAGTGCTGCTGGCCGTGCACGACGCCTGGACGCATCGTCGCAAGCAGGCCTTGGATCAAGCGGGCGAGATCACCGAGTATCTCCGCGCGTCGACGACCGGCGAGGGCGAAGCCGCGACGGCCGACGTGACGCTGTCCGCCGACGTGATCGCCCGCGCGGCCGACGCGTTGGTTCGCTCGTTCGATCCGGTGCACGGCGGATTCGGCGGTGCGCCGAAGTTTCCGCACCCGATGGATCTGCGATTGTTATTGCGCATGTACGCGCGCGAACCGTTGGCCTCGACCCTGCACGCCGTGACGCACACGCTGGAAAAGATGGCGTCGGGCGGGATGTACGACCACCTCGGCGGCGGGTTTCACCGCTATTCGGTCGACGAACGCTGGCTGGTCCCGCACTTCGAAAAGATGCTGTACGACAACGCGCAGTTGATCGTCTGCTATGTCGAAGCGTTCCAAGCGACCGGACGCGAGGACTTCGCGCAGGTCGCGCGTGAGACGTGCGATTACGTGCTGCGCGAGCTGACCGATCCGGACGGCGGTTTCTATTCGACCGAAGACGCCGACAGCGAAGGCGAAGAAGGGATTTTCTATGTTTGGACGCCTGACGAGTTGCAACGCGTATTGGGCACGGAACGCGGGAGTTTGTTCGCATCGATCTACGACGTGACGCCGACGGGAAACTTCGAGGGGCGATCGATTTTGAACCTGCCGCGCTCGATCGCGGCTTGGGCAACGAAGCTCGGTCGCGACGAACCGGAGTTGCGCCGAATTGGCGACGATGCGGCAGGAGTTGTTCGCGGTGCGTGATGCGCGTCCGTCCGGGACTCGACGATAAGGTGCTGACTTCGTGGAACGGTTTGACGATCGACGCGTTGGCTCTGGCCGGCGCGGTTTTGAACGAGCCGCGCTATGTCGACGCCGCGCGACGTTGCGCGGACTTTTTGTGGACGAATCTGCGACGCGCGGACGGTCGCTTGCTGCATAGCTGGCGCGACGGTCGAGCGAAGTTGGACGCGTACCTGGACGACTACGCCGCGCTGGCCGACGGACTGGTGACGTTGTTCGAAGCGACCGGCGAGACGATCCACATCGAGCGCGCGCTCGAACTGTGCGACGCGATTCAAAAACATTTCGTCGATCCGCACGGCGGATTTTTCTTCACGGCCGATGATCACGAGGAACTGCTCGTTCGCCACAAGGATCTGCAAGACAACGCCGTGCCGAGCGGCAATTCGCTGGCCGCGTCGGCCTTCATACGGCTGGCCAAACTGACCGGCCGCGCCGATCCGCACGACGCCGCGCTCGGCATCTTCCGCAACGGCGCGTCGTTGATCGAGCGCTATCCGTCGGCCGCCGGCCGCCTGCTGACGGCCTACGATTTCGCCTTCGGCCCAACGCCGGAGTTCGTATTGTCCGGCGCGTCGACCGCGACGGAACGCGGGCTCTTATCGACTTGGTTGCCGCGACGAGTGACGGCGATCTTGCGCGACGGCGCTGTGATTCCCCCAGCCCTGACGGATCTGTTCGCCGGAAAAACGGCCGTCGATGGTCGACCAACGTTGTACGTCTGCGAGAACTTCGCCTGCCAGACGCCGGTCGTCGGCGAGGACGCGATCGCAAAGAGACTCACCGAACTCGCTCGCTCGAAATGATGCTGGCGCATGCTACGATGGCTTCTGCGCTGGACGGTGGGCGTTGAAAAACGGATACTCGTGTCCACCTCGCGAAGACATCTCGGAACGGACTCCACCTCTCGTCACGGAACGTCGGCATGCGCATCCTCGGCATCGATCCCGGACTGAACATCACCGGTTACGGGGTGCTCGACGGTTATGACGGCCGCGCGGCGGTGGTCGAGGCCGGGGTCATTCGCGGCGGCGGGACCGAGAACGCGATGTGCGACCGGCTGCGCGAGATTCACACCGGCGTCAGCGAAGTGATCGCCGCGCTCAAGCCCTTCGCGGTAGCGGTGGAAGAGCTGTATTCGCATTACGAACATCCGAAGACGAGCATCCTGATGGGGCATGCCCGGGGCGTGATCTTGTTGGCCGCCGCGCAAGCCGGCATTCCGATCATGGGCTACAACGCCACTCAGATCAAAAAAACGTTGACCGGCAACGGCCGCGCACCGAAGGACCAAATGCAGTCGGCCATTCAACGCGAACTGCGTTTGACCAGCCTGCCGGAACCGGCGGACGTCGCCGACGCGTTGGCGATCGCGCTCTGTCATTATCACGTGGAACGCATCGCCGCATTCGGCGCACGACGGTGAGTTCGCTTCCATGCCGTCACGATCGACACGCAAGCGATCAAGATCTCCCCCGAAACCTGAAACCCGAACCCTGAAACCTCGATCTTATGATTACGAAGCTTCGCGGAACGTTGCTGTCGGTCGGTGAAGAGCAGATCGAGATCGAGGTCGGTCCGTTCGATTATGAAGTGCTGATTCCTGACTTCGTACGACGACGCTTGCAGAACGAGATCGGCAAGGAGATTTCGTTATTCACGATTCATTATCTGGAAGGGAATTCGGTCGGCAGCCGCTTGAACCCGCGGTTGATCGGATTCCTCAGCGAAGTCGAGCGCGAGTTCTTCGATCTGATCTGCCAAGTCGACGGTGTTGGCGTGAAGAAGGCGCTCCGCGCGATGGTGCGCCCGGTGCGCGACGTGGCGACCAGCATCGAAGAACAAGACGCGAAAGGCTTAGCCGGACTGCCGGGCATCGGTGCGGCGACGGCCGAGCGGATGATCGCCAAGCTGCGGCGGAAGATGCCGAAGTTCGCGCTGTTGGTCGCCCGCGACGAACCGGCCACGGCGGCGGTCGCCGCGCACGACACGGTACGCGAGACGTTCGACGCATTGCTGGCGTTGGGTCACTCGGAGAGCGACGCCCGCCGCTTGGTCGACAAGGCGTTGACCGCCAAAAAGAAGTACAAAGACACGCAAGAAATGCTGGCGGCCATCTACGATCAAACCACCCGCGGCAAAACGACCTAACGTCCGCGTCCGGCCGGCGCCAACTGATAGTAGTGCGAATAGGTCATATACGACGTCGGATGTCCGGTCGCGCGGATTTCGGGATTTCCTTGCGGATTCGTTCCGGTCGCCGCAGGACGATTGTTCAGCGTGTTTTGATCTTGCTGAATGCGATTCAGTTGCGCTTGTTGACGCTGAAAGCTCTGCTGATTCTGCAATTGCGGCAAAACCTGCGTGAAATAATTCGACACGCCCTGCTGATTGGTCCCGATGATATTCAGATAGGGACTGATTTGCGGCGGACGATAGGTTCCGGTGAAAGGCTGAGCTTGAGCGGCGACGGCCGTTACGAAAGCGATAGCGCAAACGCCGAGAAGACGGACAATCACGAGTTTCATGACGAGGTCGACCTTTCCGAGAGGTATCGCCGAACGATACGACGTGCGCCGTATTCTCTCAACAATCGTCGCGATTCGCAACGATTTCGTTGCTGAACGTTAATTGTTGCCGTCGGGGAAGCGTTGCGAGGCTTGGACGGCATTGGCGCCCAGCAACGCGAATCCGAACACGCGCTGGATCGGATCGAGGACGCGATTCATGCGGTTCGTGAACGCGATCATCTTGCTGTCCTCGAAGTAGACCCGATCGCCCGGGAAGATCTGATAGTTCGTCGCCGCGCTTCCGCCGCGAACGATCGCATCGTAATCGACCGGCAAGACTTGGTCGCACCCCGCGCCGCCCGGACCCGGACGCGCGATCCAGATTTTTTTGTTCGAGAATTGACCGGTGCCCTGCACCAACGCGATGGCGTCCAACACGGTGTCGGACCCGGTGCAGGGAAAGCTGTTGATCGAATCGCCCGTCCCGGCGCCGGCGATCACCACGTAAAACTTCTTGCTGGAGTAGGAGTAAATATCCAAGGAGATGGACGGGTTCTCCAGATACTTTTCCAAGTGCGTGTTGATCGTTTCCGTGGCTTGTTCGACCGTCAGCCCGGTGATCGGAATCGTGCCGTAGATGCCGAGATTGATGGTCCCGTCGGGGGCGACTTGATGTTGACCGAAAATCTGTTGCAAACCGGCCGCTTCGGCCAGCGTCAAAGAAACCTGCGGTTCGCGCAGCGAACGCCGCAGCATCGACTCGATGACGTCTTCGGCTTCTTCCAACGGCAACCCGCCGACCATCGCCTTACCATAACCCGGGCCCAGACTGACTAAGCCGCTCGGTTCGACGACGAAGATGCCGTTGATCGGTTGGTCGGGCAACGTTCCTTCGACCGAGATTTGCAATGCGTCCAACGGGCGAATTTGTAGGGCGAACGGGGGACGATTCGCTGCGTTTCAATCGTCAGCACGTCGGGCGGTTCGATCGTGTAGGTCGGGAGCGTGGTTTTGTCCAACTCGCGAGCGACCGGCACGGCGTCGGGGCGCATCGGGTCGGGACGGAGGACGTTGGGCGGCGGCGCGACGCAGCCGATCGCGCTCAGCATCAAGGCCGAGCAGGCGAGCAGGATCGGGAGCTTGCGGGAAAGTCGCATAATCGGTCGCGTGAGGAATGCAGGTCGCCTCGCCGCGGACACAGCCGTGCGAGTGTTCGGACCCGCAAACGTTATCGTCAATCTCGGGCCAGGAGCTAAAGTCGATTTAATCGCTAATTTCATCGTACGCGACCCAGATTTGCCATTCTTCCCCTATTAACGTATTGATGCTCGCGTTCCGTTCGTTGACCCTCCGGGAGGCCGACCTACAATGAAAGTTCGTTGGAAACTTCAAAATTTCCCAGAATGACGCGAGCATCGCCGTTTTTGATAATCCGGTGGAAAAGCGGCTATTTCCGCCGAAAATTTTCCTGCCGGCAGAGGCGATACGATATTCCCACCACCCCAGCTCCCTCGTCCGCAGGCGTCGTCCACGCACGCCGCGTAAACGGATCGGTCTTTTTAAATGACGACGGGTTTCAGGCCCGTCCGTCCGGATCGTCGATATGAAACGTCTGAATCTCAAACTTGCGATCGGTTTGGTGTTAGCTCTGACGACGGTGATCGTCGGATTCGTCTTTCTGCATCACTTCCAGGTCGATCGAAACGCCGGCAACTGGCTGGTCGACGCGCGTGAATCCGTCGCGGCCGAAAATCCGCTGGAAGCCGAAGCCGCGTATCGCCGCTATTTGGATCTCCGCCCCGGCGACGGAGAGGCTTGGCGCGAATACGTCGACGTTTGTCGCACGATTTTCGAAAAGCAACCTTCCGATTCGTCACAACGCAATTACTATCGTGCCTGTGAACGCGCGGTCGGGTTCTTTCCCGACGATTTCGAATTACACGAACAATTTTTGGAACTGACCATCACGGTTCGGCCGCCGCAAATCCAAATCGCCGAGCAGCAAATCAAAGAACTGCGTCGCCTGAAAAAGCTGACGCCGAAGTCCGTCAATATCGAAGCCGAGATTCTGCTTGTAAAGGGAAACGCCGAATCGGCTCAGGAAAAATACGCCGAGATCGTCGGTTTGGATTTGACCACCGGCAAAATCGATCCCGCGGCGGCGGACGCCTGTCGCGAATACAAAGCGTACTACCAGTTAGCCCTGCTGTTGGCGGCCACGCCCAGCAACATCCCGCTGGCCCGGACTCTGGTCGAAGATTTGGCGCAGCGCCACGCCGAACGATTCGAGCGCAACTCGCGGTCTATCGGCTGCGGACGCAACCCGGCCCGTTGAACGATAAAGCGTTGGCCGCCGCGGCTCTCGACAAAGCCGTGAAGCTGGCTCCCGAGGAAAAGGACGTCATCGCCGCGCGAGTCGACGTGGAATTGCGCGAAAACCATTTGGAGGAAGCTCGCAGACTGGCGGAAAAGTTGATCGGCATTTATCCCAAGATCCCCACGTCGTATCTCTATCTGGCCGAATCGTACAAACAGGAGAGAAAATTCGACGAAGCGTTGGCCGCCTTGGATCGCGGGTTGGGGGCGATTCCGGATAATCCCGCGTTATTGTCTTACAAGCTGGAGCTCGAGTTTTCCAAAACGCCTCCGGATTTGGCGGGCATTCGCGCTTCGATCGATCGATTGCGCAAATCCGGAGCGATGCCGCAGGAAGCGTTGCGTCTGCAGGAAGGACGTATTCTGACGATCGAGGGCAAATGGTCGGCCGCGCTCGCCGAACTGAACGCCGCGACCGCGCGACTGACCGATAACCGCCAAATTCTGTTGGCCAACCGCCTGAAGGCGCTCTGCCACGGTCAGTTAGGGAATTACGACGTGGCCAAGAACCTGTACGCGACGATCTTGGCCGCCACGCCCAACGATTTGGAGGTCCGTTTGCAATCCGCGATGCTGTTGCTGCGCGGGCGAAACCGCGAAGTGCTGCCCGAGTTCGAAGCGATCGCCAAGACGCTCGGCCCGGAACTGACGCTCAAGAACGCGGTCGTCTGGCGTCGTTGTTCCAACTCCGCATCGACGCGCAAATGGCGTTGCCGGCCGCTGCGCGGAATTGGACCTTGGTCGACGATTTGTTCAATAAGATCGAAGCGCGTCCCGAAGCCGAGGTCACCGCTGCCGAGAAAGCCGTGTTAAAGGCGCGATATATGTCGCGTAAAGGCGAAGTGGGCTCGTCGCTGGCGACGCTGGAGAAGCTCCGTAGCGACGACCCGACGAACGTCTCTTACTGGCTGGAGTGGAGCACTTTGGATTTGGCCAATCGGAAACCGGTCGAAATCCTCGATGTGATCGCCACCGCTCCGGAAAGCGTACGTAAAAGTCCGGTCATGCTGATCGCTCAGGCCAACCTGTGGACCTATGTCGGCGGCGACGCCGGAAAGTCGGGCCTGATCAAATTGCTGGAATCGGCTCCCGCCGATCGGCCCGAAGAGCGGATGCAATTGCAACTGCTGGTCGGACAATCTTTGACTCGACTCGGCGATATCGCGGGAGCGAAGGCCGTGGCGGCGACGGCGTTGGCGCAAACCTTGGAAACGAAGCCGCGCGAAATGCGGCCGTTTCGTCTACAGGCCGACATCGCCGTGCAGACCGGCGATTTGGACATGCTGGAAAACACTCTGACCGAGATGCGAAAATTCGTCTCGCAGGACGACGATTACTACCGCTACGCTCGTTCGCAATATCTCGTCCTGAAAGTCCGCACCGCGGGAGCGCAAGAAAATTCGGTCCGGCGACACGCGGCGTGGTGCTCGACGCGGCCGAAACCCGGGATTTGAACGAGGCCGGAAAACTGGTCGAAGCGTTGTTGGAAAGCCGCCGAGACTGGGACGAAGTTTACAAGGTGCAGTCCGAGATCAACGCGCTGCAGAACGATCCGGTCGCGATGATCGCCTCGTTGCGCGAGGCGCAAAGCAAAGGCGAACTCGAACCGCATCGCTTACGTCAGTTGGCGACGCTCTATTTCCAAACCGGCGATCACGTCAACGCTCGCGCCGTCTTAAAGCAGTTGGAAGATCGCGGCGATCAAAGTCTGTTTAAGCTGAATTTCCAGGTGCTGTTGCAAGAAGGCAAAAAAGACGAAGCCGCGAAGTTGTTGGACACATATCGTTTGAAATCCGGCGCCCCTCCGGAAGAATCGCTGTGGCAAGCGCAGGCTTTGCGCCAAGTCGGGAAAGCCGACGAGAGCGAACGACTTCTCTACGAACTGATCGCCGACGATCAAAAAATCGAGCGGCCCGAGGCTTGGATGGCGTTGCTGAGCGTGCTGCGGGATCAAAAGAAGGAGAACGAAGCGCGGCAATTGCTGAATCGTCTGCGCAACCTGCCCGAATCCGAAACGCAATGCTTGGTCGTCGCCCGCGCGGCCGAGACGTTGGAAGACGCCGCGCTCGCGCAGCAGTCTTACGCCAAGGCCGTGCAACGCGACCCACAAGCGCTTCGTCCGCGTCGCGAATTGGCCGGCTACTACATCCGCGCCAAAGTCGATCAAATGGCGATTCGCGAGCTCAACACGCTGATCGAACTCTGCGCGAAAAAATCCGACGATCCCCAAGCGACCGAATTCTCCGAATGGGCGCAAACGCCAAAGTCGTCACCGACGTCGGTAGCGGACGGATCAGCTACGAAGACTTCAAGAAGTACGACGCGCAGTTGGGCGCGGCGGCCGCGGCCGACCAAACCGAATCCGGCGATCTGCTGCTGCGTATCAGTTTGCTGTCCGGGCGGCCCGAAGCCGAAAGCCAACGCAAGGCGATCGCGTTAATCCGTGAATTGGATACTCGCCAAGCCTTACAGAAGGGCGATCGCTTGTTGTTAGCTCGCTTGCTGCAGCGCGTCGGCGAGTGGAGCGAGGCGCGGCCGATCATCGAGCAGTTGGCGCTGAACGCGGATTCCGACCCGGCGTTCTTGGTGGCTTACGCCGAGATGTTGCGCAAAACGGCGATTACTCGGGCGCGCAGCGCTATATCGAAATTTTCATCGAACGGACCAAGAAGGCCGAACCGCTGCAACCGCTGTTGGCTCAGGTCCTCTTGAAGCAAAACAAAACCGCCCAAGGGATCGGCGTCCTGAAAAAGTGGCTCGGCGAACGGCCCGTCACCCCGGATCGCTATGTCCGCTTGAGAACCGTCGTCGACTTACTCAAAGCGGCCGGCCAAATCGACGCCGTCGCGGATCTCGCAAGAATACGGCGAGACCGGCCCGGAAGGAAAGTTGATGTACGCCGCGTTTCTCGGTCGTTATCGCGACGTCGACGCGGCGTTCGCGTTGCTCGACGAATTGGCCAAAGACGAACAAACGCGAATGATCGCGATCCTGAACGGGACCGAGATTCTGCGTTTCCGTTACGCCGATCTCGACGACGCCGCGCAAAGGAAAACTCGAGCAATTGGCCGGATGGTATAAACTGCAACGCGAAAAATCGGACGACGCCAACCTGAAGACGGTGTTGGCCGAAATCCGCGTCGCGCAACGCAAGTACGCCGAAGCGGCCCAAGGTTACCGCGAAGCGGTCGACATGGTGAAGGTCTCGCAACCGCCGAACGCCGCGCGACTGAAAAACAACTTGGCCTACGTCCTGGCGCTGACCGGCGACAAAGCGAACCTCGCCGAAGCGGCTAAGGCGATCGACGAAGCGATTCGTTGGCTCGGTCCGCAATCCGATTTACTCGACACGCGCGGCATGGTCGCGCTGATGTCTGGCGACTACGCCAAGGCCGAGGTCGACTTCCAAGAAGCCGTGCTTTCGCCGAGCGCCGCCAAATGGTTCCGCTTGGCGTGCGCCCGGATGAAATTGGGCAAGAAGGACGAAGCGAAACTGGCGTATCTGAAGGCCCGCGACCTGCAATTCGATCCGCGAGATCTTTCGCCGATCGAGCAACCGCTGCTGAAGGAATTGTTGACCAGCATCGATGCGGATGCGGTCGCGGATCGCAATTAAGCCTGCGGTGTCGTGCTTAGCAAGCGGCGCACACAGTCCAGGTACAGGTCTTTGCGCACATCGGGCCGAGGAAACGCCGGCAATCGCGCTTTGCCCGCGTCGATTAGTCGATTCCACAACGCGGGGTCGCGCAACAGGTCGTCGATCCGCGCGGCGATCGCCGCCGGATCGCGGGGCGGGACATACAGCGCGGCGTCGGCGCAGACGTCGTGCGCGAAATCGAGATCGCTGGTCACGATCGGCAACCCCAGCGCCATCGCCTCGGGATAGTTCGCGCTGAACGTTTCCAGCACGGTCGGCAGCAGCAGCGCGTCGCACGTCGCGTACGTCGCCGGCCCGTCGGCCACGGCGATCGGTCCCAGATTGACGAACGCGTCCGCGACGCCCAACCGCTCGGCCGCCGCGCGCAGCGCGCCGCCAATCCGGTCCGTCCGGCGGCAGCGTCAAGACGATCTCGAATCGCCGCGCGGGATTCCGTTTCTTCAATTCCAACGCCGTGGCCGGTAAGACTCGCAGGTTTTTGTGTTTGTACGGTGCGGTAAAGCAAAACAACCGAACCGGCCGCGAGTCGTCCGGAAACGGCCGTCGCTCGTCCGCCCGGGCGAAGTAATCCGCGCCGCACGCGTTGCCGACCACGTCGATCCGCTCGGGCGGGACGCCTAACTTGCGGGCCATGCCGGCCTTCGCGGTTTCGGTTTGCGTGACCCAACGATCGGCCTTACGAAACCAACGCCGCTTATACAACGTGCCGAGATAAATCTTGATTCGCTCGAACGGAAAATCGAACGCGCGGTAGGCGTCCCACGTGGCGTGCGAGATCCACGGTTCGGTGCAACCGACCAAATGCGGTTGCGCGAACTCGACGTAGGCCGGCCCGCCGAACGTGAAAACCCCATCCGGTTTCCAACCGTCGACCAGCTCGCGCAAGCGACCGCGGGCCGCTTTATCTCGGGCGGGCGACGTCTCGAACGTTTCGGTTCCTTCCGGCAGCGTCGCGCCGGACTTCGTCAGCTCGTCGGCCAGCTTCCGGGACAACGCGAATCGCCACTCGAACTCCGCCGGCTCGGCCAGCACGCGACGAATGAAGTTCGACGAC
Source organism: Pirellulales bacterium (assembly GCA_049840575.1). GTDB lineage: Bacteria > Planctomycetota > Planctomycetia > Pirellulales > JALHPA01 > JANRLT01. The sequence continues at coordinate 606,606 of JASGKV010000022.1, read as the reverse complement.
GTCTGCAACGCCCCGCCTTTGATCAGCGTCGTGGCGTTGAGCGCGATCCGGGGCATGCGGAGCGAATGACGTAAGGTGCGAAGCGAAGTGAATCGAGATTCTGAAGTATAGCTCGGTCCCTGCGTCTGCGGTGCGAGTCCCCGACCACGAAAAAGCCCCGGAGCGGAGACTCCGGGGCTTTCGTCACCCGACGTTGTGTCATTGCATAGGATTTGTTCAATCGGTGCGTCGCGTTACGCTCCGACCGCTTGCTTGGCCTTTGCCGCGCGGGCGGCGTCGATTTCGGCCCGGGCGTTGTCCAGCGGGCCCATCACTTCGTCGATATCGTCCTCGAAGAGGTCGCCGATCAGCAGGTCGGTGATATGGCCTTTGAACTGAGGATATTGTTTCACGAAGCGTCCGAAGCTGAAGCCGTCGTAGTATTCGCAAACCAAACGCCGCATCCGCTCCATGCCCTTTACGTATTTCTTTTCCCAGCAACCGAGTTGCGCGGCCGAGAGATCGTTTTTCTTAAACGCGTCGGCCACGGCGTCGGCGGCCATCATGCCGCTGTGCAGCGCCAGCAAGACGCCCGACGAGTAGAGCGGATCCAAAAAGCCGAAGGCATCGCCGACCAGCACCCAGCCGTCACCGGCGACCTTCTTGCTGCGGTAGGTGTAGTCCTTCGTGGCGTAGTAGGTGGCGCAACGCTCGGCCTTGCTGATCCGTTCGCCGATCGCCGGGCAGTTGGCGACCTGTTCCCAATAGATCGATTCGTGATCGCCACGGCCTTTCATCAAGTATTCGCAATCAGCGACGATGCCGATGCTGATCACGTCGTTATGCAGCGGGATGTACCAGAACCAGCCGTTTTTGTCCTTGGTTTGCAGAACGATCGTGGCCCCTTCGTCGATCCCTTGGTCGCGATAGGCCCCTTTCCAATAGGTCCAGACGGCGGCCTTTTTCAATTTCTCGTCGATGACCCGCAGCTTAAACTTGTTGGCGATCATGCTGCTCTGGCCGCTGGCGTCGACCACGACTTGTGCGCGAATCTCTTTGACCTCGCCGTCGGGGGCGATGATCCGGGCACCGACCGCTTTGTCTCCTTCGAACAAGACGTCCAACACGCGCGTCCCTTCGTACACGCTCACGCCGTGCTCGCGCGCGTTGTCGAGCATCATCTGGTCGAACTCGCTGCGCAAGACTTGCCAGGTGCGCGATTGATCGCCGGGCTTGTGTTGCGTGAAGTAAAACGGTTCCGAGAGCCGCCCGGTCGCGCCGACGAACTGCACGCTCTCTTTACGAATGAAGTGGCTCTTTTCGAGCTTCGGCAGCATGTTCAAACGTTGTAGCACCCAATACGTTTCCGGTATCAGCGATTCGCCGATGTGAAAGCGCGGGAACGTCTCGCGTTCGAGCAGCGTCACCTGCAGCCCATGCTGCGCCATCAATGTCGAGCAGGTCGCTCCCGCAGGCCCGCCGCCGATGACCAAAACTTGCGTGGAATCCAGGATAGCTGGCTCGGAAACATTCGGTTCGGCGGCGACCATGGGACGACCTCGGAAGAAAGTCGAGAAAGCATGTTAGGGCGATGCGTATATTCTATCGACCAAACAATCATTCGGACAACAATTGTTTGAACATTATTTACGGACCATGCCTAGTATTTTCGCGTATTCCATTATCATGAATAATGTTACGGCAATTTTCATAGGGTTTTCGGAAGTCGATTTTCTCTTTCTCAGTGAATCCCCGGTCCGGTTTCGGCCGATCTAAGCAGGGCGATTGCCCACCGCGTGATGATCGTCGAAAATCGACCGTCGGGCGACCTTCGCCCGTTATCCGGCTCCGACACCCGCCTTCTCGGAACGCTCCCGCCCATGGCCGAATTCAGCAAGTACCAACAGAACATCATCAAGAACTACTACGAGAACTTCGACACGCTGCAATTGCAGAAACTGAGCGAAAACGTCACGGAGTTGTACTTGGCCGAAGGCAAAGCCCGCGAAAAACGTTGGACCACGATCGTCGGGATCCTGACGAAGATGAAAATCCCGGCCGCCCGGATCGAGCATCTGCGTAAAAGCGACAACCCGGCGTTGTTGGCCAAACTGGTGGAAGAGTTGTTGGCCAAAGCGGGTTAATCGCGAGGTGATCGAGCCGGCGCGATGTCAAACCGCGCCAACAGCTTCTCCAAGCGCCGCCGATAGGAGAAATGCTCGACCTCCAGCGTATGCCGCGGACCGGCGACGTAGCGCACGCCGTTGCCCAAGTCCGGTTGCGGACCGAGTTTCATCGCGCGGAACCATGCGGCGATCGCCGGAGCGCGGTTTTGTGCCGCGACGAAGCGAGCCATCAACCGCGTTTGCAGGTCGACGATCCCCCACGCGCCGCTGTCGGTCTGGAGCATCCCGGCGACGAACAACGCATCCTCGTCGGGCGGAAACGCGTGCAGCCACAGTCGCGGTGCGCCGTCTCGCCACGTGAACGTCGCTTCATTGATAAATGGAAAGTCGACACGGTAGCCCGTCGCGGCGACCAACAGATCGAACTCGCCGCTCGTGCCGTCGACGAACGTCACGCGACGACCGTCGATCGCTTTTAACGTCGGCTTGGCCGCGATCCGGCCGTGACCGGCGAAATACAGCAACTGCGAATTGATGATCGGGTGCGTTTCCAGAAATCGATGCGTCGGCGCAGGAAAACCCAGCGTGGTCGGGTTCCCCAACGCGATGCGGCTGCCGTAGGCCAACAACGCGCGCCGCAGAAACAGCGGGACGCGCCACCGCAACAGCCACTCGCCCCACACGTCGATCGGCGCGCCGCGATAAAACTTCGGCACGAAGTGATAGCCGCGTCGCAAGCTGATGGCGCACGACGTCGCATGCTGCGCCGCGTCGACCGCGATGTCGCAACCCGAGTTGCCCGCCCCGACGACCAGCACCCGCTTGCCGCGAAGCTGCGTGGCGGATTTGTACGCGCTCGAATGCAAGATCTCGCCGTCGAATCGTCCCGGCCACTCGGGCAGGTTCGGCGTGCGATGATGTCCGTTGGCGATCACCACGCCGCGATAACGCGTCGTCGTTCCGTCATTGGTGCGGACCAACCACGACTCGCCCGATTTCTCGACGCGTTCGACCCGCACGCCGAATCGGATCAGCGACGTTAGATCGAAGCGTTCCGCGTAACTTCGCAGATACGCCAATGCCTGGGCGTGCGACGGATACTCCGGATACGCGTCCGGCATCGGAAAATCGCGGTATTCGGTCAACCGTTTCGACGAAATCAGATGGGTAGACTCGTACACGCCGCCGCTGGGTTGCGCGTAATTCCAAATGCCGCCCAGGTCCGCCGACGCTTCGAGACATTCGACCGGAATGCCGGCCTCGACGAAGTTCTTGAGCGCGCACAATCCCGACGGGCCCGCCCCGATCACGCAGAACGTCGCGCCGCGATCGACGATCGTGACGTTCGCTGCGGCGATGGGATCAAGGGATTGGCGCACTTCGAAGCACTCTCGATGAATAGGCCGCCGATGAATCCGATGGACTGATCTACGCGGATGCGAAAGGGGCGAGGAATTGATCAATACTAACATGAAACTCCGCGGTCCGAGCAAACGGCTGATCGACTCGCATACCGATCGGCGTTGATCGGATAATCGGTTTCATCCGCGGCCCATGCATTCCTACGAATGCTTCGGGTAAACTCACGGTTCGGTCCAACATCCGTTTTCATATCTCGTCACGCATGTCCGATCTGTTGCTCAAGTGCGGCGTCTGCGGCGCGTTGCTCGACGAAGAGGATCTCCTGCGCCGAGTGCGGCACCGAAGCCCCGACGCGCGGCGGCGCGATGGATCGCGGTCCGACGCATCTCTCGACGCACAATTTCGTCTGCGACGGCTGCGGCGCGTCGATGAGTTACGACGCCGGCACGCAGGGCTTGCGCTGTCCGTTTTGCGGCTCCGAAAAAATGACGCCCGACGCCGACACGCGCGAGGTCCAACCGCAGGGAATCGTGCCGTTCGCCGTGTCGCGCGCACAAGCCGAAACATCGTTGCGCAAATGGTTGGCCGGCAGCTTTTGGTCGCCCAACGACAGCGCCGGCGCGGCCATCGTCACGTCGTTGCAAGGAATCTATCTGCCGTACTGGATCTTCGCCGCCGACACCGAAACCTACTGGACCGCCGACAGCAGCGCCACGCCGCCGGGTGCGTACGGCGATTGGGTACCCGTCTCGGGCGAGCATCGCGGTCGTTACGACAACAATTTGGTCTGTTGCAGCAGCGCGCTGACGCCCGACGAAATGGCGAAGATCGGCAACTACGATCTGAGCCAAGCGGTCCCGCCGGGCAAAATCGCGCTCGACGGCGTGACCAACGAACGTTTCACCGTCCCACGCAAATATGCCCGACCGCTGGCGCGGCGCGGCTTCGAGGCGCGTGAGTTGGACGCGTGCCGGCGTTACGTGGCCGGCAACGTCCGCAATCTGCGCGTCAACGTCCGCATCGCCGAACTCAGCAGTTATCCGATGCTGCTGCCCGTCTGGATCGTGGCGTATCGCTATCGCGATCGTCTGTATCGGTTTCTCGCCAACGGCCAAACCGGCGCGGCGACCGGCATCGCGCCGATCTCGGTCACCAAGGTCGTTGGCGCGGTGACGATCGCGTTGATCATTCTCGGCTTGATCTTGGCGTTCGCGTTGTTTCATTAAGGTCGTTCTCCTTTTTTCGGGTTATCCACGGTCCCACGCTCGCGGTAAGATCGAACGGAGACGCGTGCGGTGCGCGTGCCGCGTTTCGCTCGCTTGTTCCGTCCGATGCCCGTGCTCGTCCAAACGTTCGGTCTGACCAAAACGTATCCCCGCGTCGCCGCGCTGGCCGATTGCTCGTTGGGCGTGCCGCAGGGCGAAATCTTCGGACTGTTGGGGCCCAACGGCTCGGGCAAAACCACGTTGCTGCGGCTGCTGTTGGGGTTTCTCAAACCGACCGCCGGTCGTGCGCTGGTCGGCGATTTCGATTGCGCCGCGCAAAGCCTGGCGGTCCGCGGGCTGACCAGCTATTTGCCGGCCGAAGCCCGACTGCCGCGTCGCTTGCGCGGCGCGGAATGTCTCGAACTGTTTTGTCGTTTGCGTCCCGGTTCCAGCGCGACCCGAGCACGCGATTTGGCGAGCCGTTTGGAACTCGACCTCACTCGCCCCGTCTCGATGATGTCGACCGGTATGCGGCAAAAAACCGCCCTGGCGATCGCTTTGGCCGACGACTCGCCGTTGGTGATCCTCGACGAACCGACCGCCAATCTCGATCCGACCGCCCGGTCCGAAGTGTTACGGATGGTCGTCGAAGTGCGCGACGCGGGCCGCACGGTGATCTTTTCGTCGCACGTGTTGAGCGAAGTCGAAGAGATCTGCGACCGCGTGGCCGTGCTGCGTTACGGCGAGTTCGTGCACGAGCAACCGTTGGCCGAGCTGCGGAAACGCCACCGCATCGAATTGCGCTTACACGGCGAATTGCCGCCGCTGCCCGCCGGCCAAGCCGACGCCGTCACCGTCACGCGTCACGAACACGGACTGATCCGCTTGGAGACCGACGGCGAGTTGGCGCCGCTGCTGGGTTGGTTGGCCGCGCTGCCGATCGCCGAAATCCGCATTGAACCGATTCGCCTGCAAGCCGTCTACGAGCGGTTTCATTCCCCCAAGTCCTGAGTCATGAATCCCTACGTCTCACCCGTCGCGCGCGAGAACGTCGTTACGCCGCAAGCGTTTCGCGCGGCGCCGTGCGCTTTGGGCGTTGGCGTGGCGCGAGCAGCGGATGTTGTTGTTGGCGCTCTCGATCCTCCTCGCCGTGTTCGGCGCGTTGTATGTGTACCTGATGAGCCTGATCCAGCTCGACGGGTTCAGCAGTTTGTTGGCCACCAGTTTCAAATCGTTCGAGTCCCTCAGCGGCGTCCCGTTCGAGGACGTCGCCTCGATCGAGGGCCGCATCGCGCTCGGCTTCGTCGATCCCGTCGTGCTGTTGACCATGACCGTTTGGGCCGTCGGACGCGGATCGGATTTGGTCTCGGGCGAATTGGATCGCGGCACGTACGAGATGCTGCTGGCCCAACCGATTCCGCGCATGTCGATCTTCACGACCAAGGTCGTCATGATGCTGACCGGTTGCGTGATTCTGGCGCTGATGTTTTGGCTGGGCCTCGCCGTCGGCATCCTCGTGAATCACGGGCCCGAAGACGACGTCGATGTCCTGCGGTTTTGGCCCGGCGTCGTCAACATCGTGCTGCTGGGGACGATGTTCTGCGGCGTCTCGTCGGCGATGTCGTCGTGGGATCGCTACCGCTGGCGCACGATCGGCATCATGGGCTGTTGTTACGCGACGTGGCTGCTGCTGAAGGTCCTCTATCGCATGGGGGGCGTCTATTTCCGTTGGGTCGGTTGGCTGACCCCGTTCCGTTGGTTCGAGCCGCAATTTCTCATCAAGCATCGCCACGACCCGACGCTGCAAGTCGGCTACAACCTGACGCTGCTCGGCATCGGTCTCGTCGGTTTCATCGTCGCCGGCGTCGTGTTCCAAAAACGCGATCTGCCTGCGCCGATCTAGGGGTTGGGGATGGGGGGCTGGAGGCTGGGGAGATGTGGCCGTGATAAACGTGCCGCTCTCGCATTTCCCTAGACCCCAGTCCCCAACCCCCAGCCCCTAACTATGCATCCTCGGCAACGGTTCCAGCTCGGCGGTGATTCGCGTCTCGGCCGCGCTCAGCTCCTTCAACCGCGCGACGACCGTCTCTTCGTCGGCGAACGCTTTCGCGATTCGCACGTACGTCGTGTGATGTCGGGCTTCGCTTTCGAATAAACTTCCGTAAAAGTCGGCCAGTTCGCGATCCTCGACGCGTTGCCGCAATAGATCGAAACGCTCGCACGACCGGGCTTCAATCAGCCCGGCGACCAGCAGGCGGTCGACGGCTTTCTCGGGCTCGCCCTTGCGTATCAGTTCGTGCAATTTCGCGCCGTAGGAACTCGGCGGCAGTTTGCGGAACTGAATCTTGCGTTTGGCCAACAGGTCGAGCACCATCTCGAAATGTTCGAGTTCCTCGCGCACGATTTCGGCGAATTCGCGGCAGGCGTCCACGCGATCGACGTAGCTGAACAGCAAATTCATCGCCACGCCGGCCGCCTTCTTCTCGCAATGCGCATGATCGACCAACAGCGTCGGCAAGTCGTCGCGGACGAGATTCCACCAGCGGTCGGACGTATCGGAAGCGAGATTCAACATCGTGCGAGACAGGTTTCAGGGTTCGGGTTTCAGGGTTCAGGAGATTTCAGCAGCGGCCGGTGGTTCGCTCATCTCCCTGAGCGGACGACGTTAGTCCTTCGGTTCCTTCGCGTGCGGAGTCCGCAACAGGAATCGCACGGCATCTTTCCTAACTTCACTCCGCGAGCGTTACGAGCGTTCAGTTTAGCGTCGTCGGTTTTTCGCATGAAGCGGCGCGGTTTGCCGAACGCCGGTTCCTCAACTTCGCCATCTTCCCTGCGCGAGCGTTTCGATCGAAACGATCACGCGCGGCGCACGAGTTTTTTCTGAACGACGTGTTTCAAATACTCAAAAAACTCACGTCTCCCGTTCGGTCTTCTCCATCTTCACTGTCTTTCTCGGCTTCGCTGCGCGAGCGAAATGAGCGTTACGCACACGACGTTTTTGTTTTTTTCAGCAAAGCCGCGAGTGGGACTCGCGGACGAGCGCAGCGAGCCGAACCACGTTCGACATTCCTTTTCTGACGAAGGTTTACCTCTCTTCGCTGCCCTTCTCGGCTTTCCTGCGCGAGCGAAACGAGCGTTTCGATCGAAACGATCACGTGCGGCGCGAATGTTTTTTTGTGAACGCCGCGTTTCGAATGCTCAGGGGACTTGCGTCTCCCGTTCGGTCTTCTCCATCTTCACTGCGCGAGCGAAACGATCACGGCCCACACAAAAATTTTTTTCTGAACGACGCGTTCCGCACGCTCAGGGGACTCGCGTCCATCGCTCGGTTTTCCCATATTCACTTCGCGAGCGAAACGAGCCTTACGATCACGCGAGACTTCACGGTGTGTCGTCTCGGTTTGGTATTTCCGAGCGGGGGACGTCAGTCCCCTGAGCGAGCGCGAACCGACGTCGTCGAGCACGATCTCAGGGGACTTACGTCCCCCGCTCGCGTGCGCAGCTCGCCCCGACGCGAGTCGGCCTTGCGGTCGACCGCGTAAGTGGTTTTGAGCCGTCCGGTTTCGAGTTTCTTCGGCGGAATCTCCGCACGTCGGGCCGTAACGGAGCCTGCGAGACGCTTTATGGCGTCTCGCCAGGGACGCGGTCGGGCCGAAATCCTAGATGTGTCTATATGTATACTCTTTAAAGCCAGGAAAGTCAAGCGTTCGGCGCGGCCGTTTTGGAACTATTTTCCACGTCCGAACCAGCGAAAAACGCGACGATCCTGTCGCCTCTGCGGGGCTGTCCGTTTTCTTCGTACACCAACTGGGGGCTAACGCCCCGGCCTATGGACGGGCGGTCCTCCGGACCTGAATCCCCACTAACTCGCTAGGCGGCTCGATGCGGACGGAGCGGAGCGTGACGCGTGGGTCGCTTGCTCTAACCTTCCAACGAATACCCTTCGTCAATTTCGCCGTCGCCTTCTTCGATCACCTCCGCCGCTTGCGTCGGCGGGGTCCATTGTTTTTCCAACGCACGGGCGTGGTTCACGCGGCAAATCGTTTTGAATTCGCAGTACGCGCCGCAGTTCTCGTCGGGATTGGCCATCGGGAATTCGCCGCGTCGAATTCCCCGGGCGAGCGCGGCCAAGCGCGAGAGCAACGTTTGACGCTGTTCCACCCAAGCGTCGGTCGGGGCGACCGCGCCGTCGCGGATTTCGGCCAGGCGATACGGGACGACCTTGTTTTCCTTCACGCTCCAATAGCCCATCTGCCAGGCGATCGCGTCGTGCCGTTTCAGCAGCAGGCGTTCGGTCACCAGCGCGTACAGCGGCAACTGCAATCGCAGACCGTCGGCGAAGTCGTCGGCCTTGAACGCTTTGGCGCGGCCCGTTTTGTAGTCGACGATGCCGAAGATCATTTGATCGCCGACGCGGCCCAGGTCAATGCGATCGACCTGGCCGGCGATCCGCAGACGCTCGCCTTCCAGATATTCGTCCCACGCGTCGGCCGTGTTCAGCGGATCGGTCCGGTCCTGAATCCGTGCGGGTCCGAACGCCACTTCGAAGTGCGCGGGTCGAAAATCCTGCGGACTGGCGGTCGCATAGCCTTCGCTTTGTTTCAGAAACTCGCCGAACCAGCGTTCCAAAAACTTGCGATCGATCGTGCGGAGCGCGGTGGCCAACGGTTCGGATTCGTCGGGGTCCGGATGCGATGCGTCGAGCACGGCAGCGACCAGCTCCATGAACTCGGCCGGCTTTTCACGCAGCGCGCCAACAGTTCGGCATCCATCCCGTGGGTGCGATGCAGCCCGCTCATCGCGTTATGAAACCACGTGCCGCGGCCCATCGAATCCGTGGCGAACGACAACTCGGGCAGCGGTTCCAGCTTCAGCACGCGACCGGCGAAGAAGCGAAACGGACACGCGGCGTACGTTTCGAGTTGGCTGGTGCTCCAGAGATGCTCGGGGCCGAAAATACGCAAGATCGTGTTTCGCGCCGACGAGTTGCGAAACATCCCGTCGAACACGCCGAACTCGCCGCGCGTCGCGCGGCCGTCGATCGCCGTCAGACCGTCGATCAACGACGCCGCGTCGCGCCGCGCACGGCGACCAAGCGTTCGATCGGCGCCGCGTCCCCCGCGATCATATGCGCTGTCGCGCGGAGTCGCTCTTCGCGCGGCGAGCGAACGGGGCGATCGTCGGGCGGGATCGGGCTTAAATGGATTTCGTCGCGCCGCGCGATCAACGTCTTGCCGCAGGCGCGTTCGACTTCGCCCACGAACGGGCTGGGGGCCAACGCTTCGGCGCTGTCGTCGAGCGCGGCGTAGCTGAGGATCAGCTTGCGATTGGGGCGCGTCAGGACTTCGTAGAACAGCAGCATCTCGCCGGCCGCGCGTTCGCGGCGTTCGACGAACCGCAAGCCCGCGCCGTTGAGCGTGTTCATTTCGGCCGCGTCGTAGAAGCGTTCGTCGCCGCCGCTTTGCGGGAACGCCTTTTCGGTCAGGCCGGCTAAGTACAGATACGCGAACTCGCCGGTGCGGGCCATGGGGGCGGACAACACGCGCACGCGGCCGACGCCGTCGTTCTCGGGCGCCAGCGTGCGCGATTGGCCGACCAACATCATCTCGGAGAGAAATTCGTCGCGTGGGACTTTGCGCGGTTCATCGCCGCTCCAGCGTTCGCGTCGCGAAGCCGCGTGCAAGCCGGAGAGCAACTGTCGCCACGCGATCATATCGGCCGACGGTCCGTCGGCCGGCGTGCCGACGCTGTCGATCGGGCGGATCGCGGTGCGCAGCGTTCCCAGCGTGCGAACCAAGCGTTGCAACGCCGCGCACAATCGGCCCACGACGCGCGCGGAGGAAGCACGTCGCAGCTTTTGGCCAACGCTTCCAGCGTGCGCAGGCCCAATTTCCAGCGCACGGCGGCGCTACGAATTTCGGCTAAGTCGGGATGCGCTTCGGCTTCGGCGTGCGCGATCCGGGCTTGGGCGATTTCCGCTCGCTTGCGTACGGCGTCCAACAACGCGGTGCGACCGCCGTCGATTTGCAGCCCGCGGACCGCTTCGTCGGCCGCCGCGCGGGCTTCCCAGGGATCGTCCTCCGGCGGCAGCGGGATCGTGAAATAGCCGTTGGCCAGCGTTTGAATCACGCGGCGATAGGGCCAATCCTCGACGATCATCTGCGTCAGATTCACCAGCGCGACGACCAGCGGCGATTCGGCCAGCGGCGTCCCTTCGCCCAAGACGAACGGCAGGCCGAACTCTGTGAAGACTTCGCGCACGAGCGGCGCGACCGGCGCGAGCGAGCGGAACACCACGGCGATCTCTTCGGCCGCGACCGACACCGTTTTCTTGCCGACCCGATCGCCGTCGAGCAACAGGCGTTTGATGTCGTGCGCGATGCGACGCAATTCGCCGAGCTGATGTTCGCAGAGCCACAGTTCGATGCCCGCGGTGGACGGCGCGTCGACCGTGCGGCGCGGGTTGCCGAACACGCGCCGTTCGAGATGCGCCATCGCCGGCCAATCGGTCGCGACGGGTCGCGCGACGCGTTCGACCGTCGCGCCGGGCAAGCGTTTCAGCAACTCGGCCAGCGTCGCGCGGGGGCGGAGAAACAAATCGGCCCGCTCGGCATACGCCGCGTCGTCGCCGGACCCAGTCTCGTTGAAGGCTTCATCCGGCAGCGTGACGTAAAATCGCGGCGCACGGTCGGCCAGCAGTTTCAAAATCTCTTGCTGCGTGCGCGTGAAGTCGGTGAAGCCGTCGACCACGACGTGCTTCAACTCGGCGAACGGTCCCCAGTCGCCCTTGGTCAGCAGCTCGCGCGCGATCCAAAAGCGACCTTCGACGTCGAACGCGCCGGCTGCGGTCAGCAGACGTTGATACTCGGCGTAGATGATGCCCAGTTCGCGATCTTTTTTCCGATTGCCCAACTGTTTGGTCGCTTGCTGAAACTCGGGCGGCCAGACCTCCTGGCGTTTGAGGTCGGCGGTCAGATGATCGACCCAGGCCAAGAAGCCTTCTTGCTCGGCGATGGGCGAGAAATACTTCAGCTTGCCCGCCGCGTTCAGCCCGCGGACCGCGTCGAGCAGGAAGCGACGTTTGAGCAGCTTGTCGACGGGCCGCAGCGGAACGTCGGTGTGGGCCAGCAACGTGTCGGCGAATTGCGCGAACGTGTGACAGCCCGGCAGGAGCGCGGCGCGACCCAGTTCGGCGGCCAAGCGGCGCGGACCTCGGCCACGGCGTTTTGGTTGGGGGCGATCCACAAGCCTGCGCCGGGCGGATGCGCGGCGATGGTCCGGACGTACTCGCGCAGCATGGCGGCCGATTTGCCGCTGCGGGCCGGACCGGTGAGCAGGATGGGAGGCAAGCGCGTGCGGAGTTGGGAGTGTGGAGTGACGAATGGGAGTCGTTTGATTTTAGCGTTTTGGTCGGACCGCGAACCATGTCGTCGCAAGCAATTCGCACGGAATTCCGTGATCGTCGCGGGCAAGTCGTTGCACGTCCGGCAGGAGTGCGCTGTATAACCGAGAACCGCCGCGTCGGCACAAGACGTGCTTCGTCACGACGGTTTCGTGTGTCTCTCCCCGTGCGTCGTTCGTTTCTTTCCGGCTGGATCGATGACTCGATTTCTCTCCGTGGTGGGTTTGTGTCTTGCGTATGCGCTCGTCGTCGCGCCGATCGACGCGGCCGAACCGGAGGCCTCCACGCCCGTCGCCAAAGCAAAGCGTCCGCCGAACATTTTGTTCATCGCCGTCGACGACCTGAACGCTTGGGTCGGGCATCTGGGACGCAACCCGCAAGCGAAGACGCCGAATATCGATCGCTTGGCCGCGCTCGGCACCACGTTCACGCATGCGTATTGCGCCGCGCCGGTGTGCAACCCGTCGCGGGCGGCGTTGATGTCGGGCTTGCGTCCGTCGACCAGCGGCGTGTACGAGAACAACATCGACTGGCGCGGCAAGATCGCCCGCGATTTGACGTTGAACGGCTACCTGCACGACCACGGTTACGACGCGACCGCCAGCGGCAAGATTTATCACGAGGCGTACGACCGCGACGGCGATTGGGACGCGATCGTCCATCGCCGCAACAACCCCGGCACGTTGCATCCCAGCGCCAAAAACGACGGCGTCGGCGGGATCAAGTTCGCGCCGATCTCGGGCGGCGACGACGAAGTGAAGGACACCGCCACCACCGATTGGGCGATCGAACTGCTGGGCCGAGCGAAGCACGACAAGCCGTTCTTCGCCGGCGTGGGCTTCCACAAACCGCACATGCCGTGGAACGTGCCGAAGAAGTACTACGACTTGTACCCGTTGGACAAGATCGAGTTGCCGGCGCATCGCGACGACGATTTGAACGACATTCCCCCGGCCGGCATCGCCATGGCCAAGCCGAACGGCGATCACAAGCTGATGTTGGAGTCGGGTCGGTGGAAAGAAGCGGTCCAGGGCTACTTGGCGTCGATCAGTCATCTCGACGGCCAGCTCGGCCGCGTGTTGGACGCGTATGAAAAATCGCCGTCGAAGGACGACACGATCATCGTCTTCTGGGGGGACCACGGTTGGCACTTGGGCGAGAAGCAACACTGGCGCAAGTTCGCGCTGTGGGAAGAAGCGACCCGCGCGCCGTTGATTTACGTCGCGCCCGGTCTGACCAAGCCGGGGACGCGTTGCGACCGTCCGGTCGATTTTATGACGATATATCCGACGCTGTGCGAATTGGCCGGCCTGCCGGTTCCAAAGCACGTGGAGGGGAGCAGCATCGCGTCGTTGCTGGCCGATCCGACCGCGGCCTGGGACAAGGGGGCGATCACGACGCACCATTTTCAAAACCACGCGATTCGGACCGAGAAGTGGCGGTACATCCGCTACGCCAACGGCGACGAGGAACTGTACGACGAAGTCGCCGACCCGCTGGAATACGTCAACCTGGCCGGCAAGCCGGAACATGCCGGCGTGAAGGCCGAACTGGCCAAACGTTTGCCGACAAAGAATGTCCCGGAGGTCCCGACCAAAGGCGCGGCCGCAGGCAAGAACGCCGGCAAAGGCAAGAACAAAGCGAAGGGAACGAACGAGGAGGACTAACGGCGCTTTGTCGTGCGTCCACCGCAAGCGTTCCGATCCTCCTTCGAACTACGAGATCTCTTATGCGTTCATCGTTCTTCACCGTGTTCGTATGCACGATCTGTTGTTGTTCAGCGCTGCCCGCGCAAGACAAGGCCACGCGAACCGGCAAGGGGTACCCGCCGCAGCTTGAAGGAGCAACGGTCGAGACCTATAAGACGATCGGCGCGGGCGACGAGAAGGTCGAGCTGAAGCTCTGGATCTATCCGGCGCAAAACACGAAAGCCGCGCAGAGCGAAAAAACGCCGACGCCGGCGATCGTGTTCTTTTTCGGAGGCGGCTGGAAGAACGGGTCGCCGACGCAGTTCGAGCGGCATTGCAAACACTTCGCCGCGCGGGGGATCGTGGCCGTCGCGGCCGATTATCGTGTGGCGTCGCGGCAGGACGCGAAGCCCGCGCAGTGTGCGGCGGACGCCAAGAGTTGCGTCCGTTGGCTGCGCGCGAACGCCGCGCGGTTGAACATCGATCCGCAACGGATCGTCGCCGCCGGCGGCTCGGCCGGCGGGCATCTGGCCGCCGCGACCGCGACCCTGCCGACGCTGGACGAACCGACGGAAGACGCCAAGATTTCGAGCCGGCCTAACGCGCTCGTCCTGTTCAATCCGGCCCTGATCACCGCGCCCTTCCCGGGCGTCGATCTCAGTGGCTTTGCGTCGCGGGCGACCACGGCGCAACTCGGCGCGGAACCCGAGGCGATCTCGCCGATTCATCATGTCTCGCAAGCAACCCCGCCGACGTTGATCCTGCACGGCCGCGCGGATACGACGGTGCCGTATCGGACCGTCGAAGCGTTCGCGGCCGAGATGAAAAAGCACGGCGCCCGGTGCGACCTGATCGGCTACGAAGGAGCGGGCCACGGCTTCTTCAATCGCGACAAATACGACGACACGCTGAACGCGGCCGATGCGTTTTTGGTCTCGCTCGACTATCTGCCGGCCCAACCGGCGCGCTGAGGTTATCAGGTCGCGCGATCGCGACGCGGAGCCGACTTACTTCGTCGCCGCGTCGTCGGCGACGCAGTAGACGTGTTTATTCGAACGAAGAAAGATCGCTCCGCCGCCGAACGCCGGAGTCGCGCTGAAATCTTCCACGGCATCGGTGACGCGGTTGGTCGCCAGTTGTTGGAACGTGTCGCCCAGCTTGAAAACGTGCGTTTCGCCGTTCCGCGCGACGTAGTACAGTTTGCCCCCGGCGATGACCGGCGACGAATAATCCTGACCGCCGCCGCCCCGTCCGCGTCCGCCCCCTGGCGGACGACGTTCGCCCTCTTCCGCCGCGGCCGGAGCTTCCGCCCGCGCGGCCGACGCGCCCGACAGACGACCTTGATAGAGCCGTTTGCCGGTGGCGGCGTCGATGCAGTTCAGAATGCGATTCGCCACGTAATAGAGTTTGCCGTCGTGATGCACCGGCGTGCCGATGCGCGTCCCGTCGCGACTGGTCCAGGCTGTTTGCTCGGGGGGAGCGCTTTTTCGCCGCCGATCTTCAACGCGATCGAACCGCTCCCCTGATCGCCCATCGCGAAAATCAATTTGCCGTCGGTCACCACGCTCGAACAATACGACCGGGATTTCAGCGCGTCGCTGTACCAGCGCAGCTTGCCGGTCTCGGGATTCAAGCCCCAGATTTCGTTCGGCACGCCCAAGACAATGTCCGTCCGTTTGTCGTCCACTTCGACCAAGATCGGCGTCCCCCAAGTCGAGGCGAAGCCTTCGGCCTGGGACATCCAGACTTGCTTGCCCGTCGTTTTGTCCAAGCCGTACACCGCGTGACTCTCGGGCGACGCGGTGACGATGACCAGATTCTTGTACAGGATCGGACTCGAGCCGGACCCCCAACCTTGGCGATCGGAGCCGGTGCCCACCGCCGTTTGCCACAGTTGCTTGCCTTCCAAGTCGAACGCCAACGCGCCGGTTTTGCCGAAGAACACGTACACCCGTTCGCCGTCGGAAACCGGCGTGTGCGTCGCGTACCCATGTTCGGCGAACATCCCTTGATAGTCGTCCTCGGGCAAAAACGGATCGACGGTTCGATCCCACAACGTTTTGCCGGTCCCTCGATCCAAGCAGATCAGATGCCGTTTGAGGTTCTCTTGTTCGCCGGCGCGGCCGCTTCGTTCCATGCCGTAGCCCGACCAACACGTGACGAACAGTTTCTCTCCGACGACGATCGGACACGACGAACCGGGGCCGGGGAGCGCGACCTTCCACTTCAGGTTTTGCGTGGCGGACCATGTGGTGGGCGTCGCGGCGGTTTCGGCGCTGACGCCGCCGCCGTTCGGGCCGCGAAACCGAGACCAATCCTCGGCCTGTAAACGCGGCGTGAGACTCGAAATCGCCACAACGGCGAACGAGAGCAACCAGAAGCAGGGGCGTCGCATGGAAATCGACTCGCAAAGATGAGAAAGCTCGAATTTCGCGTCACGAGCTCCGCCAGCCGCCGATCCGGAGCCTCGTCCGAGGGTGTTCAACCATGCGTGCGTCCGAAAGTTTCGGCCGGCGATCAAGAAAAGGATCTTTCCACCGGAACATGTGCGAAACGTGCGGCGACGAATCGCCGGCATCAGAAATCCATATCGAATCGCAACCCGAAGATGCTCGTATAACTTTGCGTGCCGTTTCGATCGAGGTCGGCCAGAATGTAGTTGAACTTCATCCGATGCCAGGGCGTGAGAAACCAGTTTAGGCCGACGGTCATATCGGTCAGATCGCCCCCTTGGACGGAACCGTCGGAGACGTCTAGGTGCGAAAGTCGCGCGGCGACTTGCCACGCGCCGCGGCCGGTCAGGATCGGGCCGCCAGCGCCGCGCAGGCGATAGAAATTCTCGAACGGCATGACGCGGTCGGTGATGGCCAACTCGCGGTTGTAGGGAATGTGTTCGCCGGTCAAGAAGTAAGCGATCGAGACATAGCCGCCGGTCAGCGTCACGCGCTCGCCGCCGGTCAGATGGATCGGCGCGGCGACGACCTCGCTCTGGATCGAGAGCGAACCGTGCGTCCACAACAGTTCGCCTCCCCAGAGCTGACTGTTCTCGGCCGCCAAAACGCCGGTGTCGACGTAGTACGGCGTGGCCGAGACGCTTTGATCTTCGTTCCCGAAAATTTCCGGCCGCGACCGATACTGCAACGTCCCGTCCGACGCGTCACGGAAGCTGTACGCCGCGCCGAGGTGCAAATAATAACGGCCTCCGGACGCTTCGTCGTACCACGGTCGCGCGACCAGTCGCACGTCGACCGTTTGCCCTTCCTGATCGCCGGCGTCGTCGCCGAAGTTGTCGGTCACGCCGCGAAACGTGCCGACCGCCCACCAGTAGGTGCGGTCCGCGCTTTCGTCGAACGCCATGATGCCGATGTTCCGCGACGGCGCGTACATATCCGTCAGCGAACGTTCCATGAACATCGTGTTGCGATTCGAGCCCGAGCGTTCGAGCGTGAACGGCTCGAAGAAGTGTCCGACCCGCAAATGCCCGACGTACGGCAAGTCCGACATCGCGATGTAGTTGTCCAAGAACGTCGGCCGCCCGTTCTCGCCCGTCCCTTGGGCGAAGTCGAAGCCCATCACGTACTGATACTGTTCCGCGAACTGGCCGTTGGCGTACCACCGCGCGCGACGGAAATCGAACGCGTCGTTGGCGTCGCCGACGGTGGCGCGCCGCGTCGCTTTGGTTGAACCACAACATGTCCATCACCACTTGTCCGCCCATCTTGAACGTAAAGCCGGCGGCCGCCTTCTTTTTCTTCGCGTCGTCCTCGGCTTTCAATTCGGCCACGTCGGCGGCCAACGCATCGTAGCGTTGGCGCAACTCGGCCAGTTCCTCTTCGGGCGTGTTCGACTTCGGCGCATCGACGGCGGTCGAGGTCGAATACGAAGTTACGGACGCGTCGGCAGAATCCGAGAAAAGCGTTTCAGCGGCGCGCACGGAGGTGGCGAACAGCATCAAGCACCCGCCGAGGACGAACGTCGCCACTTCGCGCGACAACGTCGCGTAAGGTGGTCGATGTGCGGCGGATGGTCGACGTTGCGCCATGCGAACGTGAAACAAGAACGGGAATTCGCGGATTTTGTGACGCGGAAATTAGGCTGAAGCATTCGACCGGTCAACGGAAAGATTTACATAGCACCGCCCGGCGACGGCACGACGAATCGTCGCCGGCACGCGAAACGCTCCGAAAAATGGCGGTTTCCAAGGACACCCCAGCTTCGTCGCGTTCTTGAATTCGGTTGGCGAAGCGCCCCGGCGGCCGGCAAAATGATCTGTTCCGACGAAACCCAGGGCGTCGCTCTCTTCCTCCCAACCGAATCCCCATGCGTCTTCCCACGGTATTGCTCTCGATCCTGCTGGGGCTGGTCTGCGGCGGGCTGCGCGCGACCGAGCCGGAACTCTTCGGGCCGACTACCAAGCACGACGTCCGCCTGACCATCGCGGCCGAGGACTACGCCAAGTTGGAACCGAAGCAACCGCGCGGACCGGGCGGGTTCGGCGCGCGACCTCCGGCCGGTCCGGGGCGACCCGCGCCGGGGAGCGCCGATTTCGGCGCAGGGAGTTTCGGATACGAGTTCGAGTATGTCCGCGCCGACGTCGAGATCGACGGCGCAGCGTTTCAAAACATCGGCGTCCGTTACAAGGGGAACGGTACGTACGTGATGTCGGCGCGGCAGACCAAGCGTTCGTGGAAGCTGGACTTCGATCGCTACGACGAGAAACAAACGTTCCATGACGAGAAAAAGTTGAACCTGAACAGCGGCGTGATGGACCCCACCAAAGCCCGCGAGATCTTGGCCTATGAAATCTTTCGCGCGGCGGGCGTTCCCGCGCCGCGCACCGCGCTGGCCGAGGTGACGCTGACCGTCCCGGGCAAATTCGACCGCGAACACTTGGGCGTTTACACGTTGGTCGAACAGGTCGACAAGCCGTTTCTCAAAACGCATTTTCGGAGCGCGAAGGGGCTGCTGTTGAAGCCCGAGGGGATTCGCGGCTTGCCGTACTTCGGCGAGAACGGCGCGGATTACGACGCGTCGTATCACGCCAAGACCGAAACGCGGCCCGAGCAGTGGGACCGCTTGGTCGCGCTCACGCGGTTGATCAATCGCGCGGACGAAGCGACGTTTCGTCGCGAAATCGGCGAGGTGCTGGACGTCCCCGCGTTCGCCCGATTTCTGGCCGTCAACACGCTGCTCTCCAGCATGGACGGCTTCATCGGGCTGGGGCACAACTATTATCTTTATCTTCGGCCCGACACGAATCGCTTCGTCTTCTTCCCGTGGGACTTGGATTTGGCGTTCGGAGCGTTCCCCATGTATGGGACGCCGCAGCAGTTGCTGGACCTCAGCATCGACCATCCGCACGTCGGCGAGAACAAGCTGATCGATCGCCTGCTGGCCATGCCCGAGTTCAAAACCGCGTATCGCGAGGAACTGCGGAAACTGGTCGACGACGTCTTCACGACCGAGACACTCGGCGAACGGATTCGTACGGTCGAAACGGCGCTGCGTCCGCTACTGGAAAACGACAAAGCGGCGGCCGCGGCGCGGAAAGAAGGCGCTCAGGCGATGGGTCCCGGCGGCGGCATGTTCAACGCGCCGCAAGTTCCGCTCGACGAGTTTGTGCGGAAGCGCGCGGCCTCGGTCAAAGCGCAGCTCGCCGGCGAATCCAAAGGTCACGTTCCGACACAGGGGGGCTTCGGCTTCGGCGGTCCGCCGGGTGGCTTCAATCCCGGTCAACAGTTGGCCAAGCCGCTGCTGGATGCCCTCGACGCCGATAAGAACGGAGAAGCGTCGACCGAAGAATTCGATGCCGGCATGCGCAAGTTCGCCCGCGAATGGGACGCGGACAAGAACGGCGCGCTCAGTCAACAAGAACTGGCGGACGGTTTGCGCAAGCTAATCCCTGCGCCGAACGTTCGCCAGCAGGGCGGACCGCCGGGACGGCCGTAACGCTCGATCGCAACTCGTGACATTTCCGGTCGGGCAAGATTTCGCGTGCAGCGGGTCGACGCGATCGACCGATACTGGCGGCAGGGGAACGTGCGAACGTCGAATGAGTGAGCATTCGTCGCGCTTGCGTTGCTCGATCCAGCGCGGAGCGGCGGCGCATGCATGTGGTCGTGGGGATTTGCACGTGGAATCGCGCCGGATTGCTGCAACGCACGCTCGAATCGTTCCGCCGGCTTGTCGTGCCCGAGGGAACAACTTGGGAAATCGTGCTGGCGGACAATAACTCGACCGACGACACCCCCCGGGTGGCCGCCGAGTTCGCTCGCGTTCTGCCCCTCGCGCGGATCTTCGTCCCGCGTCAAGGCAAGTCGCATGCGCTCAACGCCGCGATCGACGCCATGCGCGGCGATCTGACCGTATGGACCGACGACGACGTGGAAGTCGATCCCCGCTGGTTGGCCTCGTACGTGCGCGCCGCGCGGCGTTCGCCCGACGCCGCGTTCTTCGGCGGACCGATCGAGGCCGCGTTCCTCGAACGTCCCCCCGCATGGATCAAGAACGCCTGGCGGACGTTGAGTTGTATCTACGGCGAACGCGACTTGGGCGACCAAGCGTTCGATCTCTGTCCGAAAACGCTCCCCTTCGGCGCGAATTGGGCCGTGCGGACCGACGTGCAGAAACGCTTTCGCTACGACGGTCGACTCGGTCGCGTGGGGAACGGCATGCTGGCCGGCGAGGAGACCGAGGTCGCCCTCCGCATGCTGGCCGCCGGATTGCGGGGACGATGGACGCCCGAGGCGCGGGTGGCGCACTTCGTCACGCCGGAGCGCATGACGTTGGACTTCGTCACGCGTTACTTTTTCGGCGCGGGTCGCAGCAAGGTCGCGCGACGTTACCGCTGCGGCCCCGCGATCACCGCGCTCGGGATGTGGCTGCTGGGCCTCTACTACGAAGCGGAATCGCGGTTACGCGGGCTGGGCGAGGATCCCTCGCCCCGCGCGGTTCGCTGCCTCGCCAAAGCGGCGAACGCTTGGGGACGTTTGCAGGCGCTGGGTCGCGTGCCGGGGATTTCGCGCTTGCCGAACCGCGTCGCCGCGTTGCTGGCCGACGACGATCAACCCCGCGCGATCGTTGCGCCGTCGATTCCCGCGCCGCGGAAGATCGCTTAGATCGCGTTTGGTTCGCGCTCAAGCTTTGCGCTTCGCAAAACGGCGTTCCCACCCGCTGACGACCAACTCGCGGACGGGCGCGGGCAGGTGATCGAATTGCCAAGCCCGTTCGTCGTCCGGCGAACCGCCGGCGGCTTGGACCGCTTTCATGCCGTAGTAAATCGGTCCGAGCGCATGATCGGCCGCGTGCGCGGTCGCCGCGGCGTGGCCCGCCGCCCGCGCGACGGCCGTGGCCGCCGGATGACCGGCTTCGCGCGGCCGCATGCGCGGCGAGCGCGGCCTGCATGGCGACGCCGGTCGCGACTTCGCCGCGCGACCACGCCCGAGCGACGGCGACGGCCTCGTGTGGGCGAGGATCGTCCGCCGTCCGTTCGAAGATCGACAGAAGATGCTCGGCGCAATCGGCCGCCCAAGCGGCCAGCAGGCGATGGCGTTTCAACTCCAACGGCCCGCCGCGATGCACGGCCACGAAACGACGATCGCGCATGATTCCTCCGTGTGCGTCGACAAGCGAGACCGTCGCGAAACGAGCGCGGTGCAAAAAACGAGCGGCGAACCCTCGTCCGCCGCTCGTATGATCGAATACTCAAAACCGAAACCCTAGATCTCCCACCCCTTCTTATAAACTTCTTTGATCAACGCCTCGGCCGCCGGGTTGCCCAGCGGTTTCAGGTTGGCTTGATCCCATTCGAACGTCCCTTGCACGCGATAGGCGATGTTGGCCAGCAGCACCGCTTCGGACATCGGACCCGAGTAGCTGAAGTTGCACGTCGACGGCTTCCCGCCCTTGATCGCGTTGATCCATTCCTTGTGGAAGCCCGGCGATTTTTCGAACGTCTGCGGCACTTTGTAATCGACGAACTTGTCCTCGGGCAGCAACAGGTGCTTGTCGAAGCCGCACAGCAGTTTGCCTTCGGTCCCGATGAACAGATTGTTGAAGCCGCCTTTGGGCGCCTTGAGATCGCGGAAGGCTTGTGGGCCCCCTTTTTCTTGATACCAGTGCAACTGCACCGCGCCGCGTTTGCCGTCGGCCGGAAACTCGAGCGTGGTGTGCATCTTCTTGGTCGTCTTCAACGGATCGGGCGCGGGTCCGGTGCCGCTGACGCGCGTCGGATACTTGAAATCGAGCCGCCCAGAACGGAATGTCCAAGATGTGGCAGCCCCAGTTGCCCGCTTCGCCCGTGCCGAATTCCCACCAGAAACGCCAATCGTACGGAGCCAGCTTGTCGGTGTAGGGACGATCCTTGCAGGGACCCAGCCAGAGATCCCAATCCAACGTCTTCGGCGGATCCTTGGGCGCGCCGAGATCGGCGTACATGCCGCGTTCGCTGTCGATCCACGAGTGGACCTCGGTCACCGTGCCGATCGCGCCGCCTTTGATCAGTTCGACGCCGTTGCGCAAGCCTTGCAGCGCGTGACGTTGGTTGCCGAGCTGCGTGGCCAACTTGTTCTTGGCGGCCAACTCGGTCAGCGTGCGGACTTCCCACACGTTGTGCGCCAGCGGTTTTTCCAGATAGAGATGCTTCTTCCGCGTCAGCGCCCAATAGGCCGGATGAAAGTGCGTGTGGTCGGGCGTGCAGACGGCGACCGCGTCGATCTCCTTTTCCATCTCGTCGAACATCTTGCGGAAGTCGGCGTAGACCTTGGCCTTGGGATAATCGCCGAGGGCCTTTTTGCCTCGTTCTTGATCGACTTCGACGAACGCGACCAAGTTTTGCGATTTCAAGCCGCCGACGCTCGAGGCGCCTTGGCCGCCGGGACCGATCACGGCTACGTTCAGCGTGTCGTTGGCCGACTGAGCCCGCGTTTCATCGCGACCCGGATTGACGAAGAACCCTGCGCCGACGGCGGCCGACGCGGCCAAAAACGTACGACGAGAATGACGAACGGACATGACGACGACCCTTTCGTTGGGCGGAGAGAGCGAACGACGACCCCAGGCGGGAAAACCAGCGGACTTCCATTGTAAATCGCCGGCAGGGGGGAAAACAGACGCGGACACACGGAGAGCGGGAGACGAAAAGAGATCGCGAACACGACGTTTTGTCGTAAGTGAGCACTTTTCTAAAGACCGACGCCATTCAACGCCGGATCAAGCCTGCCGCTCGCATCGCGAGCGGCAGGAAAATGCCGGCATCGTCAGCTGCGGTTCACGATCATGTTCGCGCCGGCCTCATCGCGAGCGGCAGGAAAATGCCGGCATCGTCAGCGCGAAACTTTGCCGCTTAGGGAAAGCTGGCCGCGCGGCCTTGCACGGTCGATAAAGATTCCAGGCGACTCCGTTTCGACTTACGCGATGCACGCATGCGCAGCGGCGGAATACTCTCGGGACCGGCTTTGATCGCGCTGCTGGCGACGATGCTGGTCGTCGCACGCGCCCAGGAGGAGCGTGGCCCGCAACTTCCTCGTCCGATCATTCGCGTGGCCGCTGGCAAACGGACGGACGCGGTGACGACCGTCGGCGACGTCGTGCGGCAGTTTCAGTGCGACTTCGGCGCAGGATTGGGACAAGAACTACGATCTATGGCCGGAAGGTTGGTCGCGGGTCACGTCGCCCCGCTATCCGCATTACCTGCCGATCAAGATCGTGCCGATCGCGCCGCCGAACGACGACGCGGCCGCCGAAAGTCGTCCGCCGGGCTGCGCGTTGCGGATTCAACTCGACGGCGGCGCGGCGTTGGTCCGCTCGCCCGAGATTCCGGTCAATCCGCTGTTCACGTATCTGGTCGAAGCGCAGGTCCGCGTGGACCGTTTGGAGCACGATCGCGCGTTCGTCGCGCTGACGTTCTTCGACGCCAAACGCCGGCCGATCGAAACGATCATCTCGCCAAAGATTCAACGGACCAATGGTTGGGAAACGATCCGCATCGGTCCGCTGCTGCCGCCGAAGAACAACGTGACGCACGTTGAATTGGCGTTGCGACTCGAACCCTTGGAGAAAGACGCCGATCTGCGCGGCTGGGCCGAATTCGCCGACGTCCGGATCGGTCGCCTACCGCGGATCACGCTCAGTTCGAACCGCGTCGACCGCATCTACCAAGAACCCGAGCGGCCCGAAATCACTTGCCAAGCGTCGGGCTTCTACGATCCCGACGCGCGGGTGGAATTCGAGCTGCTGGATTTGCGCGGCAAGGTCCTGTCCACGCACAAGTCGACGTTGCGACGTAGCGAAGAACCCGAACCGACGCGCAATCCATTGCGTCGACCGACGGCGGAAAAGCCGGCTGTGAAGAAGCCGGAGGAACCCGGCCCCAAGACGGAACCGACGTCGCCTGCGTCCAAGCCCGAGGCGTTAGCCGAGGCCGGCGGCGCGAACGGCACGCCGATGGAAGTCGAAGCTCCGCCGGCGCACGCGATTCCGCCCGCGCCGACCGCGCACGTCTATTTCGGCGAGGTCCAATGGCGTCCGCAGATCAAGGAGCCCGGGTTCTATCGCGTGCGCGTCACCATGCCCGGCGAGTTGGGCGTGATCAATCGCCGGGAATTAGCCCTGGTGGTGGTCAAGCAGTTGCCCGCGCTGGCCGGAGGCGAGTTCGGCTGGACGCTGCCCGAGGGGGAAGCGCCGCTGACCGTCGGCGAGTTGGCGGACCTGGCCGGCCAAAGCGGCATCAGTTGGGTGAAGCTGCCGGTCTGGAGCGCGTCGGGCGTCAAACAGCGCGAAGACGAATTGCTGTGGTTGATCGAGCGGCTCGGCATGAAGCGGATCGAGTTGGTCGGCATGCTGTGCGATCCGCCGGAGAAGGTCCGCGCGGCGGTCTCGGGCGCGGACATCGACTTGGCGGCCGGCATCTTCAGCGCGCCAGAGCAGGTCTGGTATCCCACGTTGGAACCGCTGATCAGTCGGCTCGCGTTCCGCGTACGGCATTGGCAGTTGGGGGGCGACCGCGACCGCAGTTTCGCGGGCTACGCCGAGGGGAACGCGCGGATTCAACTGGTACGAAAGCTCTTTGCGAGATTCGGTCAGCAGCAGCGGTTCGTCGTCGGTTGGGACTGGCTGCGCGAATTGCCGCCGTCGAATCCGGCTTGGGACACGGCCGTGTTGGGGGCGGAACCGGGGCTAACCGCCGACGAGTTACGCACGTACTTGGCCGACGAACAACTCCGCGCGACCAAGCGTTGGGTGCTGATCGAACCGCTGCCGGTCGAGTCGTACGCGCAAGACGTGCGCACCGCCGACTTGTTACAGCGGATGATCACGGCCAAGGCCGGCAAGGCCGACGGCATTTTCTTGCCGCGGCTGTGCGACGATTCGACCGGCATCATGCAAAGCGACGGCTCGGTCGGGCCGCTGTATCTGCCGTGGCGGACCACCGCGCATCGTTTGGCCGGCACCGAGTACGCTGGCGAACTGCCGCTCGGTCCCGAAGTGACCAACCACGTCTTCCAACGCCGCAACGAATGCACGCTGGCGATCTGGAGCGAGCAACCGCGCGAGATGCGGCTGCAACTCGGCGCGGACGCGGTGCTGCTGACTCCCTGGGGACAGGAAATCGAACCGCACCGCGTCGGCGGCGAGACGATCCTCGACGTCGGACCGACGCCGCTGCTGGTCGCCGGCGTTCATCCCGGCTTGCTGCGGTTTCAAATGCACGTCGGCTTCGTCAAAACCCAATGGGCGGCCGTGCTCGGTCGCCCGCAGACGAACGCGATCCGCTTGCAAAACTCGTTCACGCAAGCGATCTCGGGCAAGGTCCGGATGACGCTGCCCGACGGCTGGAAGGCTTCGGCGCGCGAGATTCCGTTCGAGATCGCGCCGCGCGACCGGATCGAACTGCCGTTCGAAGTCACGCTGCCGGTCAACGCCGGCACGGGCAAGCAATCGATCCGCATGGAGTTCGAGATCGACGCCGAACGGCCCTTCGTCTTCGAGACAACGCGCGAGGTGGAGATCGGCTTCGGCGACCTGTTCGCCGAATTCAGCACGCGAATCACGCCGAAGAACGAGTTGGAAATCGAGCAGCGGCTGACCAACCGGACCGACGCCGCGCTCAGTTTCAAATGCTATCTCTACGCCCCGGGCCGCAAACGGACATCGCTGAACATCCGCGACCACGGCCAAGGGATGGACATCAAGACGTTCTATCTCGACGACGCCGAAAGCCTGTTGAATCAAGACGTCAAAGTGCAAATCGTCGAACTCGACGGCGCGCGAACGTTGAACTACGTGATCAAAGTGAAGCCGTAAACGAGCGGAGGACGGAGAATTCACCTCTCCCCGCACGAAGCTCACCACCGTGCTAGTTTATGTCGGGGAGAGGCCGGGTGAGGGCGACGGTCTTGTCAAAGACGGTCGCCCTCACCCTAACCCTCTCCCGCACGAGGATGATTTTCTTCTTATTGCCGAATATCGGGAGAGGGGATCGGCGCTCTTAAAAATGAATCGCCTTGCCGGTCACCGACATCGCGGCTTCCTTCAAGACTTCCGGCAACGTCGGGTGCGCGTGGCAGGTGCGGGCGATGTCTTCGCTGCTGGCGCCGAACGACATCGCGGCCGCCGCTTCGGCGATCGAATCGCCGGCCCGCGGGCCGATGATGTGCACGCCCAACACGCGATCGGTCTTGGCGTCGGCCAGCACTTTGATCTTGCCGGTCGTATCGTTGATCGTCATCGCCCGGGCGTTGGCGCGGAACGGGAAGGTTCCCTTTTTGAAGTTGACCCCTTCGGCGACCAGTTGATCTTCGGTCTTGCCGACCGCCGCGATTTCGGGATGCGTAAAGAATCACCGCCGGGATGACCGCGTAATCGACGTGCGCGAATTTCTTGGCCAAGTGATCGGCCACCGCCACGCCTTCTTCTTCGGCTTTGTGCGCCAACATCGGGCCTTCGATCACGTCGCCGATCGCGTAAACGCCGGCCGCCTTCGTGGCGTAATGCTTGTCGACCGGGATGCGCCCCTTCGGATCCGTTTGTAAGCCGATCACCTCTAAGCCCAAGCCCTCGGTGTACGGCTGGCGTCCCACGGCGACCAAGACGCGGTCGCAACGGACCGCTTCGCCCCCTTCGACTTCGACGATCGCGCCGTCGCCGTCGGCCCGGGCGGAGGTGACCTTGGTTTTCAAACGGAACTCGAAGCCTTGTTTGACGAAGATGTCGTACGCCTCTTTCGCGATCTCGGCGTCGGTCCCGGGGAAGATGCGGTCCAGGTATTCGAGCACGGTCACCTTGCTGCCGAGCCGTTTCCAGACCGAGCCCAGCTCCATCCCGATATAGCCGCCGCCGATCACGACCAGGTGCTTCGGCACCGGATCGTAGGAGAGCGCCTCGGTGCTGGTGCCGACGTACTTGCCGTCGATCACGATGCCCGGCAGATTGGCGGGCTTGCTGCCG
This sequence comes from Pirellulales bacterium, assembly GCA_049840575.1. Taxonomy (GTDB): domain Bacteria; phylum Planctomycetota; class Planctomycetia; order Pirellulales; family JALHPA01; genus JANRLT01. Next base: position 579,398 of record JASGKV010000022.1, on the reverse strand, counting down.
GTGGCGATCACGAACCGCGCGGCCGTGTGCTCTTCGACTTTGCCGTCCGCGCCTTTGACCGAAATTTTGCCGGGGCCCGCGAACTTCGCTTCGCCCACGATCGGCGTCACTTTGTTCTTCTTAAACAGTCCGGCGATCCCCATGCCGAATTGTTTGACGATGCGATCCTTGCGGGCCAGCATCGTCGTCAGGTCCAGCGTGACGCCGGTGGTCTTGATCCCTTGGTCGTCGTAGCCGTGCGTCAGTTCGGCGTACTTCTCGCTCGCTTCGAGCATCGCCTTCGACGGAATGCAGCCAACGCGCAGACACGTGCCGCCGAATTGATTGGCTTTCTCGACGCAGGCCACGTTCAGCCCATGCTGCACCGCGCGAATCGCCGCCACATACCCGCCGGGTCCGCCGCCGATGACGATTAAGTCGAATTGAGACATCAGGAAAAGGGTTCAGGTTTCAGGGTTCGGGTTTCAGGAAAGACGGCGAGCGAACGGCGTCGCGCCGCGCTCAGACCGTTTCGGCCACCATCTCCGCCGCGTGGTAACTGCTGCGCACGAACGGGCCGCTGGCTACCTGGGCGAAGCCCATGCTGCGGGCCAGTTCGCCCAGTTCGTCGAACTCCTCGGGCGGCACGTAGCGTTTGACCGGCAGGTGATCGAACGTCGGTTGCAGGTATTGGCCCAGCGTCAGATAGTCGACCTGGTTGCGCACCAAATCGGCCAGCGTGTCGAGCAGTTCGCCGCGCTCTTCGCCCAGCCCCAACATCAGGCCGCTCTTGGTTTTGATCGTCGGATCGAGTTCCTTGACCCGCCGCAGCAATTCCAGCGTCCACGGGTAGTGACTCTTCCGCCCGCGCACTTCGCGATAGAGACGCGGCACCGTTTCGGTGTTGTGGTTGAAGACCTCGGGCTTGGCTTCGATCACGCGCTCGAGCGCACCGGGCTTGCCCAGGAAGTCGGGCACCAGCACTTCGACCGCCGCGCCGGTGCGCGCGCGGACGGCCAACACGCTTTGATAAAAATGTTCGGCCCCGCCGTCGGGCAGATCGTCGCGCAGTGACCGACGTGATCACCACGTGCTTCAAGCCCAAGCGTTCGGCCGCTTCCGCGACGCGGTCGGGCTCGTCCAGTTCCAGTTCCTCGGTCTTGCCGCGCGGGACCGAGCAAAATCCGCACGGCCGCGTGCAGACGTTCCCCAGGATCATGAACGTGGCCGTTTTGCTGGACCAGCATTCGCTGCGGTTGGGACACTTCGCGCTCTCGCAGACCGTTTCCAGACGCAGGTCTTTGATCAGTCCGGCCGTGTAATTGAACGCCGTGACGGGCGGCAGATTGCGTTTGAGCCACGCGGGCAAGCGGGCCGCGCGCTCGGGGGGCAACGTCGCCGCCGTCGTGCTCGAACAGCCGCCGGACGCGCAATCTCCGCCCAAGGAACACCCGCCGGCGTCTTGGCCGACGATGGGAAACAACGAAGAGGTCGAAGACACGTCGCGAACGGGGACGGAGGAGCAAGCAAGCGGAACGGCGGCGCGAACCTGACCGACCGCCGAGAATTCGTGTACGATTATCGTATCACTCGCAAGGAAACGAAGTAAGACGCCCGTCCACAGGCCGTTTTAGACAGTTTTGCGAGCGGGAATCGCGAGTTCGGACGACGTACAGCCGACACGCTTTGGGTGGCCGGGGACGCAGCGTAGCGTAGGCCCCGGAACGCAGCAGGTCGCCCCGCCCAATTCCGCGTCGTCACGAGTACGCTCATGCCCGCGAAAGATCCGGAGGACCGCCCGTCGGTAGCCCGTCACCAAGGAAAATCGTGAGGCCCGTCGGGCCGATCGTCACTCAATCACATTTCAAACGACACCGCGCTCGCGCGAATGTTCTGCATTGATCCGATGGCCAAACCGAATTCCAAACCGCAAAAGCCGAAGCCGCAAAAGGCCAAGGAGAAACCGGCCGCGCAGAAAAAGCCCGAGAAGCCCACCGCCGCGGCCAAGAGCACCGCCACGGCCAAGGCGGCTAAGAAGGAAATCTCGATCGAGAAGCAGAAGGACAACGAACGCGTCGTCTGCGAGAACCGCAAAGCCCGGTTCGAGTACTTCGTGCTGGAAACGCTCGAGTGCGGCATCGTGCTGACCGGCACCGAAGTGAAGAGCCTCCGCCTGGGCCGCGCGACGATCGACGAAGCGTACGGCCGCGTGAAGGACGGCGAAGTCTGGCTGATCAACAGCAACATCGAAGAGTACGTCCAAGGGAACCGCTGGAACCACCTGCCGAAACGTCCGCGCAAGCTGCTGATGCACAAACGCGAGGTGAGCAAGTTCGCGTCCAAGGCGAACGACCGCGGCCTGACGCTGGTCGCGTTGCGGGTCTACTTCACCGAAGGCCGCGCCAAAGTCCTGATGGCCGTCTGCCGCGGCAAGGCGCATGCAAGACAAACGCGACTCGATGAAAAAACAAGACACCCAACGCGAACTGCAACGCGAAATGCGGAACCGGAGTAAGTGAGAACGAAAACAAGCCGTAGGGTGCGTCTCGACGCACCAACCGCCGAGCCGCAAGCCGAAATGCAGGGTGGCCTCAAAGAGGCTCAAGAAAATCCCAAAAGTGAATGGCCGCAAGAACAACAAATAGGACAAAAAAAGAAACGCAAAAGTCGAGAGCGAGAGTCGGTCGCGCACAATTCTCCCTCTCCCGATGCGAGACGTTCCATCCAGTTTGTCATCGGGCGGGAGAGGGTCGGGGTGAGGGCGAGTCGTAGGGTGCGTCTCGACGCACCGTGAACCGATCCACAAGCGGAGAATGCGGAGCGACCTCGAAAATCTCTCGCGTTCCCAGGCTCCTGCTTGGGAACGTGCTGCCGGAATTGGAAAGAGAGGAAAAAACCGCTCCATGCAGACTTAAATCACGCAAAGCGCCCGAAGTCATTACGGAGTCATATTAATCTTTTCAGAGAGTTCCCAGCCGACGATTCGATCGTTGGGATTCAGGTAGATGACGATGGCGGCTCTATCATTATAGATATGTACGAAGTTTTCCCAGATGGTCGGATACTTGGCGGAGGTCAGATAAATTTTCACCACATCTTTTGGTGTAAATTCCGGCTTGATGTAGCCACGTCTTCGGAAAAAAGCCTCACGAGACGCCTCGGACTTAAGTTCATCCGACTCGGAAATTCCTCGATAGAAATCGTCTACGTTATTCGTCGAGATGTTTTGATATTCAACTTTTGAAGAGTTCGGAACGTCGAGTTCATGGATTTTGTCGCACAGTTCTTTGAGATCGTCGACGTTCTCAAGGACAAGAATCCGTTTGACATCGGTCCATACCAAATCTTGGTTGATGCGATGGAACGCCAAGAAATATATTCCTATCGCGAATGCAGTCGCGCAAACAATTGCCACGATCTTTCGGTGTTTCAACATCGGTTTCTCCGCCAACAACGTCTATTGAATCGTACGATTTCGAGAAATGTGCGACGCATTTCGCCGACACCCTCTCGCCCTCACCCCGGCCCTCTCCCAAGTGTTGCCGAAAGCGGTGGGATGTCTCGCGTTAGGAGAGGGAGACATGCGAAAGACTCGCTTCCCGATCGATTGGTCGCTCTCTTTTTGTTCCTCGTTGTTATTTTTGTGGCCAATCCGGGATTTGTCTTGGCTCCGGCTCGCTGAACACGACGGCGCCGCGTCCTCGTCGGCTCACTTCTTCGTCTGTTCTTGAAAGAACTTCACGATCAGCTCGGGCGTCGTTTCGGGATACTTGTGGCCTTCGTCGTGCAGATACACCACGACGGGCGGACCGTTCTGCGACGGGTAACGCAGGCAACCCTTCGCCCACGCTTCGCCCTGGGCGTCGCAGCCGTTCAGTTTTTTCACGCGGTCCAACGTCCGTTCCTGCATGGCGAAGCGCACCAGCGGATCCTTTTCGCTGGCGGCGTGAAAGAGCGGCTTGGGCTTCGCTTCCAGAAAGTACAACCCGGCCGCCGCGGCGACGGGCGCGAAGGCCGCGAACGTCTCGCCGCGCTTCGCCCACAACAGGTACGTGAACCCGCCTCCGTTGGAATGGCCGCTGGCGTAGATGCGGCTCTCGTCGATCGGGTAATCGGCTTTGATCGACGCCAGGACCGCATCGAAGAATTTGAGATCGCGGTCGTCCTGATCGCCCGGCCCCGACTGCCAGCCCGACTTCTTTCCCTCGGGATCGGTCAGCTTCCCCGGCGTGGGCAAGCCCTGCATGTAGACGACGACTGCCTCGGGCCAGATCTCGTGCAAGCGATGCGTCCGCGCGGCATGCTTGGCCGTGCCGCCGTGCCCATGAAAATCGAACACCAGCGGGACTTTGCCGTCGGTTTTCTTGCTCGGCGCAAACAAGCGCCTCGCGTTTCACGTCGCCGACGTCCCACGTCCGCACAACCGGTTCGGCGGCGGGCGCCAATAACAGCACGGCGGCGATTAGTATAAGGCTCATCGTAAATGCTCGAGTCGAATTAGGCGGTTTTCATCAAGTGGCACGCTACAAATCGAACCCTGCGCGGCGGGGTAAGTTTCAAAATTTCGCAATACCGGAGTTTTGGCGAAAGCTATCGATGCGAGTGACCGTCAGAAGTTTCGGTGCGTCGAGACGCACCCTACGGAGGCGGTGCGCAATCAACACAGAGACGCACTTTACGGAGTGTTCTTCCCCACCGGCGTCGCGCCCGGCGGGGGCGTGCCGCCGCCGGCTTGCACGTAGTCGGAGCGGCTGTTCGCGTAGTCGGCCGCGCTCGGCAGCTCGGCCTCGGTTCGGGCCTGCTGGGCGTCCCAAAGTTTGACCAAGAACGGCCGGCACCAGCCGCAACCGGTGCCCGCGCCGTGGCATTCGCTCAATTGGCTCGCGCGCACGACCCGCTCGCGCCGCAGGTAGTTGATCACCTTGCGTTTGCTGACGTGAAAACAGAGACAGAGTTCGTCGTCGAGTTCCATGCCGTGAGCGTGCACGAAAAACGTGATCCGATCCCGCTCCATTCTACTCGATCGCCGCCGACACGAGCGAATCGTCGGGATTTCGCGGGTTTGGACGGAAAAATCTTCTCAAAACGGCCGCGCCGAACGCTTGACAGTTCTGGTTTTATGGAGTATACATAAATACACATTACGAATTTCGGAGCGACCGTGTTCCCTGCGAGACGCTCAAAGGAGTCTCTCCGACCACGTTGCGGTTCGGCATGCAAAGATTCCGCCGGAGAAACTCGAAACCGGACGGATAAAACCACTTACGCGGTCGACCGCAAGGTCGACTCGCGTCCGGGGCACACTGCGAGCACGCGAGCGGGGGACGTGAGTCCCCTGAGATCGTGCTCGACGACGTCGGTTCGCGCGCTAACTCAGGGGACCGACGTCCCCCGCTCGGAAATACCAAACCGAGACGACACACCGTAAAGCCGCGCGTGATCGTAACGCTCGTTTCGCTCGCAGAGTGAAGATGGAGAAACCGAGCGGGGGACGCAAGTCCCCTGAGCATTCGGAACGCGTCGTTCAGAAAAAAACTTCCGTGCCGCGCGTGATCGTTTCGATCGAAACGCTCGTTTCGCTCGCGCAGTGAAACCGTGAAAGACGGAGAAGCGAGGTAAGACATCGTCCGAAGTTGGAAGTCGCGCGGGGTTCGGCTTGCTCCGCTCGTCCGCGAATGCCACTCGCGGCTTTGCTGAAAAAAACAAAAACGTCATATGCGCAACGATCGGAACGCTCGTTTCGCTCGCGAAGCGAAGACGAGAAAAACAGTGAAGATGGAGAGGCCGGGCATGCGCAATGCGTCGCTCAATAAACTTGTGCGTATGCGCACGATCGTTTCACTCGTAACGCTCGCAGAGTGAAACTGGCGAAGCTGAGGAACCCGCGCTCGGCGTCGCTTCGATCGGCCCCGACCGCGCGTAACACTCCCGGCGTTGCTTATTAAAAAATCGTGCGTGATACGCGCGTTTCGATCGAAACGCTCGTAACGCTCGCGCAGCGAAGCCGAGAAAGACGTTGAAGAGAGGTAAAACGTCGTCCCAACTGGAAAGTCGAACGTGGTTCGGCTCGCTGCGCTCGCCCGCGAGTAACACTCGCGGCTTTGCTGAAAATACAACGCCTGCGATTGTTTCACGTGAAACAATCGCAGGCGTGAAAGCATCGGAGGACTTATGCGTTCCGCGCTGTTTTCCTGAAACCTGAAACCCGAACCCTGAAACCCTGTTCTTTACGCTTCATGACGCAGCAGCGGGAACAGCACCACGTCGCGGATGCTGGGGCTGTCGGTCAGCAGCATCACCAGCCGGTCGATGCCGATCCCCAGGCCGCCGGCCGGGGGCATGCCGTGACGTAACGCGCAGGATGAAATCGTGGTCCATCACGGCCATCGTGTCTTCGGCGTTTTGGCCGTCGAGTTGCGTTTCGAATAACTTTTGCTGCAGGTCCGGGTCGTTCAATTCCGTGTACGCGTTGGCGAGTTCCATCCCATGAATAAACAACTCGAACCGCTCGGCGACGCTCGGATCGTCCTTCTTCCGCTTGGTCAGCGGACAGATGCTGGCCGGGTAGTCGCAGACGAAAATCGGACCGACGAGCTGCGTCTTCGACTTTCTCTTCGAAGACCTCGCTCTTGATCACGTCCGGATGTTTGCCGGCGGTGGAGAAGCCGATCTCTTCGGCCAGCTTCTTAACCGCTGCCGCGTCCCGCGGATCGACGCCGGCGTGTTCGGCGAACAGTTCGTCGTACGTCGCGCGGCGGAACGGCGGCGTGAAGTCGATCGTCTTCTCGCCCCAGGGCAAGACATATGTTCCGCCGATCGCCATGATGGCGTCGCAGATCAGCTTTTCGGTCAGGTCCATCATGCTGCGATAATCGCCGTACGCCTGATACACCTCGAGCATGGTGAACTCGGGATTGTGACGTTGGCTGATCCCCTCGTTGCGATAGACGCGGCCCAACTCATAGACGCGTTCGACGCCGCCGACCAGCAACCGCTTGAGATGCAGTTCGAGCGCAATGCGCAAGTACAGCTTCATGTCCAACGTGTTGTGATGCGTGATGAACGGTCGCGCGGCGGCACCACCGGCGATCGCGTGCAACGTCGGCCCTTCGATTCTCGACGAAGCCCTGGTCCGCTGAGCGTGTTGCGGATCGATTGCACGACCTTGGTGCGGTTCAAAAATTTGTCGAGCACGCCGTCGGTGTAGGTCAGATCCAGATAGCGCATCCGCTGACGCAGCTCAGGATCGGCCAATCCGTGATGCTTGTCCGGCGGCGTTTCGAGCGACTTGGTCAGGAAGGTCAGCGACTCGACGAAGATCGTCAGCTCGCCGGTTTTGGTTTTCTTCAACTCGCCCGAGACGCCGACGATGTCGCCGAGGTCGAGGCATTGCGCGATGGCCCAGGCTTGCTCGCCGACTTGCTTTTTACCCAGGAAGAGTTGAACGGTGCCGGACCAATCGCGGATATTGGCGAAGATCAGCTTGCCGGTGTCGCGCAACAGCACGACGCGGCCGGCGGCGCGAACCTGCGGTCCGTGTTGCTCGCCTTGCTGTTGTGCAGGGTTCGCTTGATCGGGGGCCGGCGGATCGGTCGTGATTTCGGATTCCCGGGCGCGAATTTCGGCGATCTTTTGGTTGTCGTCGAAGCGTCCGCCCCAGGGATCGACGCCCAGGTCGATCAGCTTCTGCATCTTCGCCCGACGGGCCGCTTCCAATTGATTGACGGACGGCGCGGACGCGTCGGCGGCGGTTGCGGGATCGACGGGTTGCGAGGGGTGCTGCGACATCGGGAGCGATCGAAAGGGAAAAACACGCGAAAGCGAGGACCGCGCCGGTCGACCTGGCGAAAGGCCGACGGCGGCGATCTAACTCGAAGAGAGGCAACATTTTGCGGAAGTTCGCGCCGCGGGTCAATGACCGCGGCGGGCTTGGAGATTCACGGCAGGGCGTGTAAAAACGGTGTATCTCCCGTCGCATCCGAGACTTACACGCCGCAGCCGAGGCCCGTTCGGCGAGCGTTTCGCCCCGCCGAATCGCGTCGCCGACTTTCCCGTCCCTGGTCGTTTTCGCCGTCCGGTTTTGGTCATGTTGAATCGCGAAGTTCGCCCCAGCTTGTACAGCGTCGAAATCCGCACCGCTCGGTGGCAGGAGATGGTCGATTGGTATCGCCACACGCTGGGCTTGCGCGTGCTGGTCCGCGTGGTGGACGACGGCTATGCGTTGATCGAAGCGGGCGAGACGCGGATCGCGCTGCTCGACCGCGAAGTGATAGAGAATACGAACCCTCGCTGGAGTCTGGGCTTCGAAGTGCAAAGCCTAGAGAAGGCGGCCGCGCGGTTGGAAGCGGCCAAGACCGAGTTCCACGCGCCGCCTCGGACGAAGGCTTCACCGAGATCACCACGCAAGACCCCGACGGCAACACGATCCGCCTGTTCAGCTGGCCCGCGTGATGCGGGCGGCCTCAAAGAAGCTCAAGAAAATGCAAAAAAGAATGCGGGATGGCCGCAAGAAAAACAAGAAACGACAAAAAAGGGAGATGGTCGACGATCGGCGTGTGCTCGTTATCGAGTATCGAGACGAGAGTTTTATGATCCCGTTTGAGCCGCGACGCGTGTGAAGCGTTCCAGATCGGACGCTCCGCAATGCGAGACACGGACTGATACGATTTTTGTCTCTGACTTTTGTCCTTTTTGTTTTTCTTGTGGCCAATCCCGTATTTGTAGGCTTTCGAGCCTCTTTGAGGCCCTGAAGTTAAACCACAGCGGGCGGCGAGAGGGTGCGGGCGAGTTTGTCGAGCCAGGCTTCGATCACCAGCGCTTGGTTGGCGTTGCGGTCGACGGCGACGGTCGCTTCCAGACACTCTTCGGCGGCCGTCAACACGGCGTCGAGATCCCAGCCGGGCGAATTCGGCGCAAGCTGCGTCGCCGCGCGAACGTCGGCGTCGCCGGCGGGCGGGCGCATCGGTTAGCCCGCGGGCCAACTCGCGGTAGAACTCGGCGGCGGTCCCCATCAAGCGTTTGAGGCGCCCGGCGCAGCGGCGCCTTCTTTGCCGGCGGCGTCGACGTGCTCGGCCGCGCCGCAGCAAGCGCCACGTTCGGCAACGGACGCTTGGCCAAGGTTTTGAGGAACGACGCGAAACGTCCGCGCAGTCGAAGTCGGCGTTGGCCAAGGCCGTGGCGACGCTGCCGTCGGAGAGCGCGGCGAGTCGGGCGGTTTCGTCCGCGTCGGTCGAGAGCTTGTTTTCGACCAGGATCGCGGCGACGTCGGCTTCATCGAGCGCGTTGAAGCGAACCAACTGCGAACGCGACCGGATGGTGGGCAACTGACGATTGATGTCGGTGCTGAGCAGGATGAAGATGCCGTTGCCGGGCGGTTGTTCCAAGATTTTGAGCAGCGAGTTCGCCGATTCGCCTTGGCCGGCGTCCAGCGTGTCGGCATCGTCGATGATGGCGATCTTGCGGTTGCCCAAATAGGGACGCAAGGACATCTCGTAACAGAGCCCGGCCCGCATACGATGCTCGTCGTCGCCCAGCAGTTGTTCCAGGGTGACGCGCGACTTGTCCTTCGGTTTGGCGACGAAATGGAGATCGGGATGATTCCCCACGGCGTACAACCGGCAGGACTCGCACCCGCCGCAAGCGTCGACCGAGGTCGGCCCGTTGGTCAGACACAAAACGCCGCGGGCCAATTCGAGCGCGAACGTCCGCTTGCCGACGCCCTCGGGCCCGACGAAGAGAAACGTGTTGGCCAGCCGCCCGCGCGAGCGCGGTGCGAAACTTGTCGACGACGACGTCATGTCCGCGGAGGTGGTGCCACATGCGAGAACGGTTTCAGGGTTCAGGGTTCAGGTTTCGGGTTTCAGGAGAGCGGCATGAGATCACACGGAAGACGATCAACTCGCCGATGAGATCGGCGGACTATCGCGACGGAGTCGTGACCGAGCGAGAATCAACGACGCGTCGCCGACGAATGGCGATTACTGTTCGTCCGCTTCCGGCGGAGGGAACACGACGTCGGCGTAGATTTCCGCGAGCGTCAGCTCGACCTCGGGATTCGCAAAGCGAACGACGTCGACATCCTCGACGAAGACGGTGCGAACAAACTCTTGGCCGGACCGTTGATGAACGACGACGAACCGTTGCGTCGAGTCGACCAGCAAATAGGCGTGAAGCGTCGGGATCGTTAAATATGCTTCGAGTTTTTCCCCTTCGTCGGTACGTCGAGTCGAGGGGGATGAGACTTCGACGATGATCTTCGGACGGTCTTGGAACGTATCCTTCGGGACGATTCTGATCACAAACGACCTGCACGTCGGGATAGTAGAAACGGATCTGCCCGCTCGGCATGCGAATACGGACTTTGGTGTCGCTGTTGAACGGTTCGCACGATTTCCCTCGCAAACCGTTATCGAGTGCCACTAAGATTTTTTTCGCGATCCGATTATGGACGTTTTTCCCGCCAGCCATCGCGTGGACGATCCCGCCGAGATACTCGTATTTGACCGGAGAATCGAGTTCTCCGGCCAGGTAGTCCTCGGGCGATACCAATGCGGCGTTTCGATTGAGAACGGGCATGAGTTTTATGATAAGCGAACGCGAAGAACGCGACAATGCGACGCATCGCGCCGGTAAAGCCGCCGATGGGATTGGGGCGAAGGATCGCGACAAACGATGTGAGAGACATTGAGTCCATCGTGCTTCGTTCATACGCGAGTTCAACTCGCTGCTTTACCGATTATGATGCCGCGAGCGCGTCGACCGCCGCGCAAAGTTCGCGCAGCTCCAACTCGAACCCGCCGCTGAGGATGGGGAAGCGACACCAGGTTTTCGGATCGAGGTTTTCATCGTCCAAATGAAACGACGGCGCGTAACGCTCGCGTTTCCATTGGTTGCGACACCACAGACGAAAGAAGCGTTCCACCCACAGGCCCAGCGTGGCGGCTGCGTGTTGCGGGAACATCGGACGGACGCATTGGAACGTTTCCAACGGACCGCGTTTGTCGAGGATCGCCGCCCGTTCGATCGCGTCCAGCACGTCGTACGGCATTAAGTCGTCTTCGTCGGTCTGCTTTTTGTCGGCGGGCCGCAGTTCGGCGGTCGGCGCTTGTTGATTGACGTAAACCAACGCCGGCAGCGGTTCGGCGCCGGTCGGGCCGACCGTTTCGACCCAGCGGAGCCAACGCCGGATGAAGTTTTTGTCGATGCCGGCCAACGGGCTGATGCCGCCGCTGGTGTCGCCGTCCATCGTGGCGTAGCCGACGGCCGCTTCGCTGCGATTGCTGGTGGCCATCAACAACGCGTTACGCAGATTCGTCAACAGCCAGACGCTGGGCGAACGGGCACGGGCTTGGATGTTTTGCAACGCGATGTCGTCGGTCTTCCAGTCCAACGGACGGCCGATCCCTTGTTCGATCAGACGTTTGTATTCCTCGACGACGCCGTCGACGTCGAACAGCAGAAATTCGGCTCCGACGGCATTGGCGACTTCACGCGCAGCGCGCAACGTGACCTCGCCGCTGTTGCGCAGTCGCTTGATAGACGCACGAGAGCAGACCCCGCACGATCTCGGGAAGGGTTTTCGCGTCGCGAATGCGATCGATGTAGTGCAGTTTTTCCAACACCGTCGGCAAGCCCAACTCCGCGACCGCGAAGCGCACCATGTAACCGACCAGCACCGCGCAGACGGCCGAATCGGCCCCTCCGCTCAAGCTCAGGACAAACCCATGAGAACGACTTTTCCGCATGTAATCGAACAATCCCAGCGTGACCGCATGGGCGAATTCTTCTTCCTTGTCGGTCGCCAACGGCCAAGGCGTTTGATCGACGGCGACCGCGGCGGGCGCCAAATCGACGTCGTGCGAGATGGCCGGCCACTCGAAAGGCACGCGAATCAATCCCTGCTCGTCGGCGTCGATGATCGGTTTGTAACTGCCGGTACCGGCGCGATTGAGACGCGAACGATCCAAATCCACACGCGCGGTCGTCACGCGCCAGTCGGCGAAGCTGAACTGCGGGCCGACGGCGATCATCTTGCCCGCGCTGGCGATCATCGCACCGCCGTCGTAGATCGTGCGGCCGGATTCGTTGCCCAACAGATTCGCATAGAGATACGTCACGCCGAACGCGCGCGAGCCTTCGAGGACCAGTCGTTTACGAATCTCGTCCTTCGCGAACGCGAAGTGGCTGGCGCTGGGATTCAAGAATCACGTCCGCGCCGCGAGGCGCATGCCGCGCGCCGGGCCTGTCGGCTACCCAAGCGTCTTCGCAGATCTCGAAGCCGATCCGCACGCCGTCGACGTCGAACAGCAAATCGCCCAACGGGTATTCGACGTCGTCGACGATGAACCGCGCCACGCGGCCTGCGGGCCAGGCTTTGAACCAGCGCGGTTCGTAATGGACGCCGTCGCCGGCCAGGTGTTGCTTGCAGACCAGCCCGACGATCCGCCCATCGACGCACAGCGCGGCCGCGTTGAAGACCGCGTTCTGATAAAGAATCGGCAAACCGACGGCCACGACCATGCCGGCCGCATCGGGCAGCAGTTCCCGCAGCGACCGCCACGCTTGCCGGCGCGTGTTTTCGGCCAGAAACATGTCCTCGCAGTTGTAGCCGCTGACGCACAACTCGGGCAGGCACACGACCGTCGCGCCGATCGCGCGGGCTTCGGCGATCGCGCCGTGCCATGCGAGCCAAGTTGCCCGGCCAATCGAGCGGAGTCTGATTGAGAACGGCCGCGCCGACGTGAAGCAAATGCATAGGAGACGAAAAACGTGCCGGCAAAAACGCATGAAGGAACGAACTTCGATTATAGCAAGCGAGTTGCGGAGGATTCGTGCCGGCATGCCGGATGTTGTATGCGATTCCCAGCTCCGCACTCCAAGTTCCGCACTCCCCAGTTACCCCAACCGCTGTTTCCCCAACCGCCTGCCGGGGCTAGAATCATGCGGCGAACGCTTTCGCTCGCCGGCACGTAGTTGTTACGTAAGCGATTTCGCGCTTAATCACGTCAAGGATGACGCCATGTCCGCCATTGCGCACGTTCCCCCGCCGGGAACGATGAGCCCTCACGATCAACTCCGCTACGCGCGCGAAGTGCTGCAACTCGAAGCGCAGGCGGTCGAACTGGCCGCGTCGCGGCTCGATACCGAATTTTGCCGCGCGGCCGACATGCTGTTCGGCTGCACCGGCAACGTGATGGTCTGCGGGATCGGCAAAGCCGGGCTCATCGGGCAGAAACTGACCGCCACGCTGGCTTCGACCGGGACCAAGGCCCACTTCCTCCATCCGGCCGAAGCGATCCACGGCGACCTGGGCCGCATCGACGCGCACGACGTCGCGCTGGTGCTGTCGCAAAGCGGCGAGACCGAAGAGATCACGCGGCTGTTGCCGCACTTGAAAACGCTCAACGTGCCGATCGTCGCCCTGACGGCCAAACGCGGCAGCAGCTTGGGCAAGGCGGCGAATGTGACGATCGAACTCGGACCGCTGCGCGAAGCCTGCTCGTTGGGACTCGCTCCCAGCGTCTCGACGACGGTCATGTTGGCGCTCGGCGACGCGTTGTCTTTGGTCGTCAGTCGGATGCGAGCGTTCGCGCGAGAGGATTTTTATCGCTTCCACCCCGGCGGCGCGTTGGGACGCAAACTGGCCAAGGTCGAAGACGCCATGCGACCGTTGTCGGATTGCCGGATCACCGATTGCTCGCACACGGTGCGCGAAATCTTCGCGGCGGCCAAGCTGCCGCGACGACGCACCGGCGCGATCATGATCGTCGATCTGCAAGGGATCCTGCGCGGCATCTTCACCGATAGCGACTTGGCCAAACTGTTCGAATCGCGCCGCGACGACATCCTCGATCAACCGATCCGCACGGCGATGACCAAACGCCCGCGCACCGTACCGGCCGGCGCGATGTTGTCGGACGCGCTGGAAATCCTGGCCGAACGCCGCATCAGCGAGCTGCCGGTGGTCGACGCCGACGGTCGTCCGGTGGGGATGATCGACATCACCGACGTGCTGGGCCTCTTTCCGGAAAAGGTCCGCCAAACGGTGGGCGAACGCGACGTCCCCGCCGGCAGCGGCGAAGCGTTGCGATCGATCGTCATCACCACGCCGCTGCGAATCGATCCGCTGGACGGCATCGCCGCGCCGCATGTCGCACCGATGCACGGCATCGTCGCGACGCCGCAATTCGCACACGCCTCCGGCGATCTAACGCCGTGGGTCAGCGTGGCGCATGCCGCGTTGAACTCCGAGCCCTCGGCGAGCAAGCCTCTCGCTCCTCAAACGACTACGCCCGTCGCCGCGCCGATTCCGCGGCCGAACGCGGCCGGATTTTTCACATCACTTCGCAACGCCAATCGCAACACGACCGCGTCGTAAGCCGGCCGCCGCCTCTCCTTTTTGCTTTTACCTCTCAAAACACGCCGATGTCCTTCGCCGCGAACGCCCAACGGATCGAACTTTTTCTCTCGGACGTCGACGGCGTGCTGACCGACGGTCGTGTGATTTTCGACAATCAAGGGGTCGAAACCAAAGAGTTCCATATCCGCGACGGCCTGGCGATCAAACTCTGGCAACAGGCCGGCGGGCGCTTCGGTTTGATCACCGGCCGCAACTCGCAGATCGTCCGCGTTCGCGCGACCGAGCTGGGTATCGACATCGTTCGGCAAGGAGTCGAAGACAAACTGACCGTGGTCAAGCAACTGCTGGCCGAGTTGAAACTTTCGCCCGAGCAGGTCGCCTACATGGGCGACGACTTGCCCGACTACCCGGTGTTGAAATACGTCGGCGCGGCGATCGCTCCGGCCGACGCGTGTCGCGAGGTGCGCGGCGCGGCCCATTTGGTGACGCAGACTCCCGGCGGCCACGGCGCAATGCGCGAAGCGATCGAAGCGCTGCTGCAAGCCCAAGGCCGTTGGGAACTGCTGGTCAAACGCTACGGCGTGGAGTAACGACAAATCATCGGGTCAAAATTCGCATTGAGAAAACACCCTAGCCCCCAGTCCCCAATTCCCAGCCCCTCATCTGTCTCACCGCGTTCGCTACACGCTGCTGACGTTGCCCATCCTGTGCGCGTGTTTCACGCTGTACCGGTTGGCCGTTGCGCCGTGGATCGACCCGGCCGCGATTCCCGGCGATCAGCCCGACCTGAGCGTCGCACGTAACGATGTGCGGCCCATCGGCGAAAATCTGGAACCGTATCAGCTCTATTTCCCCGCCGACTCGTGGGAACGACAAAACCCGATCATTCTCGAAAACGAAGGGGCCAAGTTCCTCATCGACAAGTACGACACGCTGCCCGACGGTCGCGTGAAATTGTCGAAATGCTCGATCTTCTTTCTGCCGGCCGGCGAGGTCGATTTCGCCAATCCGCAAAAACGGTTGATCCTGATCCAAGCGCCCGAAGGGGCGATCTTGGAGTTCGATACGCCGATCGACCTGGCGCGGTTGAAGGTCGGCCGCTTGATCGGCGGGCAGATGATCGGGAAGGTTCGCGTCCGCGGAACGCCCAGTAAGCCCGGCGCCGACGACGAACTGGACGTGCTGACGCGCGACGTGCAAACCAACGAAGAACGTCTCTGGACGCCGGCCGCGGTGGCGGGTCGCTTGGGTCCGCATCAACTGTACGGCACCGAGTTGAACGTACGCTGGCTGCCCTCCGAAGGAGGCGCAGAAGCAAGGGCCCAACGTCGGCGGCATCGAATCGCTGGAACTGGTCCGCGACGTGCGGATGGTGCTGCAACCCGGCGCGGGTGGGGGCTTGATGCCGGGCGACGCCGCGACCGCGCCCGACACGTCGCGCGAAACGGTCGCCGCACAGCCCCCGGTCGAGATTCGTTGTCGCGGTTCGCTGTTGTATCAAGCGCTCGAAGGGCACGCCACGTTCGACGATCAGGTCGAAGCGTTGCGGCTGCTGCCGACCGGCGTCACGGATCGCTTGACCGGCGATTCGTTGCGAATCGAATTTCAAGAACGCCAAAAGAAACCGGGCCTCGAACCGATCGCGCCGGCCAAAACCGTCGCCGGGAAGAAACCCAATAAGAACCCCGCGTTGGAACCGCGTCGCTTGATCGTGATCGGCAACCCGGCCCGCGTTCGCGCACCGTCGAGCTTCACCGAAATCGATGCCGAACATTTGGAATACGACCTGATCACGAAGCGCGTGATCCTCGACGGCAAGCGCGAGATCCATCTCAAGCAAGCGCAGAACGAATATCACGGCCGGACGTTGAACTACGAACCGGGTCTGAACGGCGGCCTCGGCAAGTTGGCGGTCGTCGGGCCCGGGCGGATCGCGCGGTCGCGGACGACCAAAAACGCGGACCGATGGAGGTCGCGTTCACCGAATCGCTGAAGATGCGGCCCCACGAGCGAAACCACGTCGTTTCGATCCTCGGCAAAGCCGAAGTCAAATCGACCGAGATGGGCGAACTGCGCGGCGACGAAATCCATCTCTGGCTTTTGGAACTTCCTCGCGCCGAAATCGGCGACCAAACCGACCAACGGCGCCATGCCCGCCGGCGGCAACGTCAATGCGCTGCCCGAGCGATTGTTGGCCATCGGCGACGTGACGATCAACACGCCGCAATTGAACGGCACGACGAAACGTTTGGAGATCTGGTTCGATCCGCAGGGCCAAATCGCCGCCTCGACCGCCCGCGCGGCACAGGGCACCACAGGCGACGCGACGCAACCGCGGATCGTGCCGTTAGGCGCTCCGGGGACCACACCGAACGAAGGGCTACCACCGTCGAGCGAACGACCGGTCGAGGCCACGGCGCTCCCGATGCTGCGTAGAAAAGTCCCGGCGGATGCGCTGGCGCAAATCGCCCCCGCGCAACCCGACTCGGCTTGGATCGCGCCTAACCTCGGTTCGCTCCCGGCCGCGACGAACTCTTTGGGAGCGTCGTTATCGGAACCGCGTTCGCGCGCGGCGCAGTCGCCGGACGGCAAACGACTCGATCCGACGCGACGTTACATCGTGCAGGGCGAGTTGATTCGCCGCAGTTGTTGACCCGCGACGGCACCTCGGTCGTCGACGATCTGACGATCGACGGCGGCGTCTCGCTACGCGAAGTTTCGTTGATCCCCACCGTGCCGCCCGGCTTGAGCGTCGTCGGCGAACATTTGGAAGTGGCCAAAGCCAGCGGAACCGAAACGCAACTCACGATCATCGGTAAGCCGGCCAAGGTCGAAACGCGCGGCATGGAAACCCTCGGCGAAACGATCCGCGTCGATCGCGCCAAGAACCGCGTCTGGGTTGAAAACGCCGGCCGCATCCACTTGCCCGAGCAAGCCCCGACGGTCGCGACCGCCGCCGCGAAACCGCCGGCCGCTCAACCGGGCGCGGCCAACGACGCGACGTTACGCCCCAACGGCCCGACCACGATCGACTTCGCCGGCGGCCTGGAATTCGACGGCCGACAAATCGTCATCACGCGCGACGTGCTGGTGACGATGAACCCCTCGCGCCGCGCCGACCAAGCCGAACGAACGTCCTTCGCGCGAGTTTCGCACGATCCGGACGCAACAAATCGTGATCACGTTGCTCAAACCGATCGACTTGCAATCGCCGGCCGCGATGAACGGCGACTCGGCGCGCGGCGGACTTCCTCCGGCCGAAGTCGAAACGCTGGCCTGTCGCGGTGGGTTCGTGTTGGAGACTCGCGAAGACGATCTCGACGGTCAACCGATCAACTGGCAACAACTGCAAGCGCTTGATCTGCTTTATGCTCCGCTCAGCGGCGCGCTCTCCGGCACCGGGCCCGGCGAACTGACCGGCGTGCGACGCGGCAAAGCGCCGGATCCGTCCAAACCCAACGGGCCGTTGCCCGGCGCGAACGCGAACGTCGACGGGGCGGTCGACGAATTGCAATATCTGCACATCGACTATCGCCGCGGGTTCAGGGGAAATTTGCGGCAACGCCTGATCACGTTCGACAATCAAATCAAAGCGGTCAGCGGCGCGGTCGCCGGTTGGGCGGATCGGTTGGATCCGGACGCGCCGGAAAAACTCGGTCCGCGCGGCATGACGCTGACCTGCGATCAGTTGATCGTCGGCGAAGCGCCGTTCCGCGATCCCAAGTTACCGCAAGCGGTCGAGCTGCAAGCCCTGGGAAACACGATCATCGAGGGCGCGCAGATTCACCGGTCGCGGCTATCGCCTGACCTACGCGCAGGACAAGGATCGCATGACGCTGGAAGGCGACGGCCGCGCGGACGCCGTCTTGAACTATCAACAAGCGCCGGCGCGCCGCTCTCCAAAGCGTCGGCCGCGCGACTGACGTTCTTCCCGCAATCGCAACGCGTCGACGTCGACGGCGGCCGCATGATCGACTTGGGCCAACTCCCGGGCGCGAAGGACGAGAAGAAGAAATAAATCTCACGACTTCTCGGGTCGACCTACTCTCTCGGCAGGACGTGTTCCTCAGCATGCATTATTTCAGCGAAAACGCGAAGCCGATCGCCAAGCCGACGGCGATCATCGCCGCGGCGAACAGCGCGATCCGCACCCACGAGATCGGACGTTCGGCGAAGACTCGCCCCGTTTGGCCGTTCAGCACGAAGCGGTAACGCTGCCCGTGATACTCGTAAGTCAGCAGATAGACGGGCAGAAGAAATAGGTCGGTGCTGTTGTTTTCGTACGCGATGCGGCAATTGACGTTGCGATGCAAGTCGCCCGGCAGAAACGCGGCCACGTCCGCTTCCGCGCGACGCGTGAATTCGTGTTGCGTCATTCGCAACGCTTCGTCGTCGTTCGTCGAGTATTCTTCGCTCAACCAGCCGGCCAAAAAGTAGGCTTCGTAACGCTTGGCCGCGTTCAAATGATACGGCATCACGCGATCGGCGAACGCCTGCGGCAAGCCTTTGCTGCCGGAGACCAAGTAGCCGAAATAATAGCGTTGAAACCGCCCGGCCAACGGCCACCATTCGGTTTCGGTCACGGTCCGCGTGCGGGTTTCGGTTTTGCCGTCGACGTGGACGGTGTACGTCTCGGTTCGATACCAATACTCGCCGATCGTCGCGTCCCAGTCGCAACGCAACAACATGCTGAACGACCAGAACGGCAAATAGACGCCGCGCAGCCGATCTTCCGAGACGACCTTGTTCAAATCCAGCGGCCGCCACCAACTGCCACGCCGCAACCAAACCTGAAACTTCTCCCAAGCTTGCTGCGGAGTCAGCCCGAATCCCACGACGAACTCGGGCCGCATTCGCCCGTCGTCCTCTGGAAGTTCGACGACATAGGTCGACTCGCAGAACGGGCAGACATAGCTCCGTTGCCCGGCTTCGAGTTTGATCGTCGAGCCGCAGTTCTTGCACTCGATGTTGGTGAGTCGCGGTTCGTCGTACCGCCGGTCGGCGGGAACCTGCGTCGGCGCGACCGGCGCGTGCATGCCGACCGGAATCGGGGGGGGCGACGACGACGCGCGGGGGAGTCCGCAGGCGTGGCAAAATTTGTCGCGCGCATCGACCGGCGAACCACATGCCTCGCAGACGGTCCCCTGCAACAACGGCGCCTTGGCCAAGTCGGGCGGGCCCCGTTTCGAGCGGGGCGGCTTCAGCGGACGCAGATCGGCCATATGCGAAATCTCGTCCTCGCGTGCGACTTCGATAAACCGCCGGAACCTTCGGACTCAATTCGCCGACGGGACGCGCAACTGCACCAATCCGCCGTCCTGTTCCAACGTGCGACGCAACTGCCCGCAAGCGGCGTTGATTTCGTCTCCCTTGCGTTCGCGGATCTGCACGTTGATGCCGGCCCCTTCCAAGATCTCGATGAATCGTCGCTTGGCGTTCAGCGACGGTTCTTCGTACGGCAGGCCGGCCACGCGATTGTACGGGATCACGTTCAGCAACGCCAAACGCCCGTCCAGCAACTCGGCCAACGCTTCGGCGTGTTCGACGCGGTCGTTCAAGTTGCCCAACAACACGTACTCGAATGTCAGTCGGCGGCCGCTCGCTTCGAAGTATTCGTCGGCCGCTTGCAAGACTTCGTCGATGCCGATGTTCTTATTCACAGGGACGAGTCGATCGCGCAACTCGTCGTCCGGCGCATGCAACGAGACCGCCAACTGAAAACGCGGATTCGTCTTCGCCAATCTCCGCAACGCGGGCGGCAAGCCGACCGTCGAGATCGTGATCCGTCGGTGGCTGATGCCCAACCCTTCGTCGGCGGCGGCAGTATCGAGCGCAGGCAACAGGTGATTCAAATTCGCCAGCGGTTCGCCCATCCCCATCACCACGATGTGGCTCAGGCGTTCGTCGGCGGGCAGCAGTCGTTGCAGGCGCAACATCTGTTCCAAGATCTCGCCGCTGGTCAGATTGCGGATCACGCCGTCCAATCCGCTGGCGCAAAACACGCAGCCCATCGCGCAGCCGACCTGCGTGCTGATGCAAATCGTCCGACGCGGCCCGTCGCGCAGCAACACGCATTCGATGCTCTCGCCGTCGTGCGTGCGGAGGACCAGTTTTTCCGTCCCGTCGGCGGCGCGGTGCGTATGCTCGACCGTCATCGTCCAGATGCGCGACTCGATCGCCAAACGCTCGCGGAGCGACTTCGGCAGGTCGGTCATTTCCTCGAACGTCGCGCAGCGACTTTGCAACAACCACTTACGCACTTGTTTGGCGCGAAACGGTTTCTCGCCCCACTCGACGAGTCGAGCGGACAATTCGGCGGGCGAAAGTTGGAGGAGATGAAGCAAAGCCACGACGACGGTTGGAGGATGCCGGCTTGCGAAGCGGTCGGCGCAAGCCGCGAACCTCGATTATACGTCGCCGGACTCGATCTCGACCAGGATCTTCCCCGCCGCGGGCAAACCCAGCGACGTGTCGCGTTCGCCGCTGCGAACGATCAACAAACCGGCCGCCGGCTGCAGCGAAACGACAGATCCCCGCGCTTCGAGCGACAACCCCGCATTGGTGAGGAACCGCAGAAAATCCGGCGTTTGATCCAACACGCGGACGATGCGAAACGCCCGACCCGGCGCGCATTCGGTCAACGCGTGCGTCGCGGCCGGCGGAATGCTGCCGTCGGCCCGGGGGATCGGGTCGCCGTGCGGATCGGCGCTGGGATAACCCAGATAAGCGTCGATCCGATCGATCAGCAAATCGCTGACGGCATGTTCCATGTGTTCGGCTTCTTCATGCACCTCGTCCCAACTCATGTCCAATGTGCGCGACAAGAACACTTCGATCAGCCGATGTCGGCGAATCACGCGTAACGCCAACGCCGTGCCGGCCGAAGTCAACGCCGCGCCCGAGTACGGCGTGTAGGTCGCCAGCGCGCTTTCGCCCAGCGTCTTCAACATGCTGGTGACGGTCCCGGGCGAGACGCCCAGTTCCACGGCCAAGCGCCCCGTGGCGACGGCCGAACGATCGCCGGACGTCGACAAGCGATAAATCGCCTTCACGTAATTTTCAACGGTCAGACTGGCCACGACGAAGACCGAAGCGAAGGGGATGGCGATCAGTTCAATACTCTTCGGCGTCCGACGGATCGACTTCCGGCGGCGCGACGTCCGCGCCACAGTTCGATCACCGTGACCGCGCCGGCGGCGATCGTGCCGGCGGCGACGAACAGCATCGGCCACCGCAGATCCCAATCGACGTACTTCGTATACAGCGCGCGTAACGGTTTCACGTCGATGCGCGGGATGTTGTACTCGTCGCAGACGTACAACACTTTGTAGACGTAGCCCAAGACGTTATGCAACCCCACGGCCGCGAACAGCAGCCGACGTTTGCGTTCGGCGCACAGCCACAGGGTCCACACGACCCAGGGGAAATACCAGAATTCATATTCGGGCATCATCCCTAAATGGAACGTGAAAAAGACCGTATAAAGTCCTACCACGGCGGCGGTCAACGACGGCTTCCGCCACAGCAGCGCGAGTCCATACAACGACATCCCCCACAGCGTGAGTTGGATCGACAGCGGCTTGACCAATCCGGCGAAAACGTCCGGATCCTGTGCGCCGATTCCTCCGTTCCACAGCCAGAGCACGACGCACCATGTGGCGCTGGCGAAGCCGTCGACGTCGTGCGCGGCCGGAGTGAACCGACCGTCGCGCACGAAAAAAAACGCCGCGAATACGCCGACGGCGACGGCTGTGGAGATCCCGAATCGCCGACGCAACTTCGGATACGCGATCCACAGCGCGGCGGCTAAGACGATGTAAAACGGTTTCGCTACGAACATCCCGACCAGCGCCGCCCGTTGACAGGCGACCGGTCCCGACATGCGCCACAACCAAAAACAGAGCGCAGACCACGCCAGCGTCACGCAGTCGTCCTGCGACAACACCGCCGACGCGATCCACGTCAGCGGCATGAACGTGATGCCGACGGCCAACCATTTCTCCGCTTTGCTCTCGGGCGGCGCGGTCTGAAAAATCGTCCGCCACGTCAGCCAAACGCCGAGCGCCACGTAACCGCACAACGTCATGCGAAACGCGACGAACGCGGGGCAACCCAACATGCTGAAAACGTGATACGGCGCGGCGATCAGTAACGGCAACGCCGGCGCCGCGACGCGTCCGCCGTACAGCGGCTTGGAACCGGTCGGCTGAAACAGCAACCAAGGCTCGCGCACGTAGAATCGATATTCGTTGACGTCGCTGCCGATCTCGCGACCGGCCAAACCCCAATTCAATCCCCCGATCAGTACGAGTTGCCAGACGGATAAGGCGATCGCCAACCAGAGAGCGGATCGCACCGTCGAGCGTCGAATCGAACTCTCCGACGCTGCGGGCATGCTGGGAAACGCGAATCCGAAGTGCGTGGGGAGAACGAAAAGCGATTCGCTCGATGAGCGAATGAATCACAGTCTCTTTATTTAAGCACGCGTCGCGCGTAGGTCCTATGCCCGAGAACGCGGGAGTTTACGGGATTCGCGCCGCTCGTTCCGATCGTAACGCTTGTCGCGATCGCGACGACCGTGAGCCGAAGTCGCCGCCTGCGCCTCGCCGGAGACTTGGTTCGTCGGCGTTCGGCTTGGCTATGATTGATGTGATCGGATCTCGTTCGTGGAGTCTCTCGTCGATGTCGCTTTCGGAAACGCCGCCGTCTTCGCCTCGCCCGATCTTCGTCGACATGGACGGCACGTTGATCGCCACGGATCTGGGGCAAGAGGCGCTCTTTCAAGCCC
Organism: Pirellulales bacterium; assembly: GCA_049840575.1. GTDB lineage: Bacteria > Planctomycetota > Planctomycetia > Pirellulales > JALHPA01 > JANRLT01. Next base: position 556,272 of record JASGKV010000022.1, on the reverse strand, counting down.
TCAAAAACGATCCTCGCGTCCTCGTCCGCTTGCCGTTCTGGTTACGCCACGGCCTGGCTTCGACCAAGGCTCGTCTCGCCGAACGCGTGATCCTCAACCCGACCGATCTGCCGTATCACCACACCGTGCTGGCCGCGCTCAAGGAGTTGAAGGCCGCCGGTCATCCGTTGATCCTCGCGACCGCCAGCGATCGAAGCTGGGCCGCACCGGTCGCCGCGCACTTGAACCTGTTCGACGACGTGCTGGCCAGCGACGGCACGGTCAATCTGAAAGGCCCGCATAAACTGGCCGCCATCGAAGCGTATTGCCAAGCGCGGTTGGAGCGAGTTCGAATACTGGGGCGATTCCCCCGCCGATCTGCCGATTTGGGCCGGACCGACGTCCGCCCGGGTGGTCGCGGTCAATCCGGGCGCAAGGTGGCAGGCGCGTTACGCAACGAAGCGCGACCACAACGGGTCTTCGCCGAACGCGGTTCGCGTTTGCGGGGACTCGTGAAAGCGCTGCGTCCGAAACAGTGGATCAAAAACATCCTGGTTTTCGCCCCGCTGATCTTATCGCATCGCTGGGCCGAGACCGAAAAGGTCTGGGCGAGCGTCGCCGCGTTCGTCGCGTTCTCGCTCTGCGCGTCGTCGGTTTATATCTTCAACGACGTCTTCGACGCGGCCGCCGATCGCGCACATCCGACCAAACGCAAACGCCCTTTCGCGTCCGGCGTGTTGCCGCTGACCTGGGGCCCCGCGATCATCGCCGGGTTGTTGTGCTTGGCCGGCGTGACGATCGCCGTCGGCGTTCCCGCTTCGGCCGCGCCTTATTTCGTCGCGATCTTAGGCGTCTACGGCGTGTTGAACGTCTGGTATTCGTTACGCGGCAAGAAACGCATGGTCGTCGACGTCTTGGCGCTCGCCGCGATGTACACGTTGCGGGTGCTGGCCGCCGGGGCCGCCGCGGAAATCGAAGTCTCCGAGTGGTTTCTCGCGCTGTCGATGTTTCTGTTCGCTTCGCTGGCGTTCGCCAAGCGTTACGCCGAATTGGCCGCGTTACCGCCGGATATCGAACGGCCGGCCGGCCGCGGTTATTCGAGTCTCGACTTGCCGATTATCGCCAACTGCGGTCTCACTGCCGGCTATTTGGCCGTGCTGGTTTTGGCGCTGTATATCAACAATCCCGTCATGGGGACGCTCTACAAGAACGCCTTCGCCCTCTGGTTGATCTGCCCGTTGTTGCTGTACTGGATCACGCGGCTGTGGTTCATCGCGCATCGCGGTCAGTTGGACGAAGACCCGATCATCTACGCCTTCCGCGATCGCATCAGCCTGACCGTCGGCGCGTTGGTCGTCGCCTGCGCTTTGGCGGCGACTTACTGGGATCGGATCGAATCGTGGTGGCGGTAACGCCGTCCCGCCGATCGCGGGTCCGGGCGATTCGAGTCGAATTGTCAAAGAACGACGTTCCGCGAGCAGGCGGACGACCGCTCAAGTCTCTGATCTATGTTTTGCGTTTTGGCGAGCGAGACGGCTTGCTCGCAGTCTTCTCCAGTTTCACTCCGCGAGCGAAACGATCGAAACGCGCGTTTCGATCGCAACGAAACGAAGTTTGTTGCAGTCAAGCCGCGAGTGGGACTCGCGGTCCGTGCCGATCGAACCGTTGCCAAACGCCCCAGCTTCACTTTGCGAGCGTTACGAGCGAAACGATCGCGACATTTTCTTGGTTTTCGGTCTCCTCGATCGCGAACCGTCGGGCTTACCGCAAAGACCGCGAACGGATGTCGTTCGGCAGGATCTCAGGGGACTGACGTCCCCCGCTCGCGGTTGTCGATCGCTTCGACACTCGCCAAACACCCCATATTCACTGCGCGAGCGAAACGAGGGAAACGCGCGTTTCGATCGCAACGAAACGAAGTTTTTTTCAGCAAAGCCGCGAGTGGGACTCGCGGTCCGGGCCGATCAAACCGTTGCCAAACGCCCCAGCTTCACTGCACGAGCGTTACGAGCACGCGCAGTGCTGGAAATACTTTTTTCTCACAAAGAACCACGTCGTTCGATCGCCTCGAAATAGGATCGCTGTTGTCGTGATTCCCGGATTCATCAGACGACAGAAATATGTGATATTATGAATACTCACTCATTTTAGCCGACGCCCGTGATATGTCAAGGCTTCGGCGTTCCAGTCGAGAAGAATTTTCGCGATCCGACGGTCTCGTCATGGTCCGAGCGATTCCAGGGTTCGGTGGTTGCTTCGCCCCTGCGGGGCGAGCGATTGGTCCGGATTCGAGACCCAGGGCCTGCGCCCTGGGCTGTGATGCGTCGTCCCTGTGGGACGAAACGCGGCGTGTTCGTTGTGGGATGAAACGTCGTGTGTTCCCTGTGGGATGATATTTCGCGCCGTCTTTATAGGATGCAACACCGTGTCATCAGGATGTGACGGAATGCGTCGCCGGTTCCAGCGTCTCAGGCGCGGCGGGCAGAATCACACTTAACCCCGTTTCAGCAGCGCGTTCGCTTTCGTCCAGGGGCGCGTGTTCAGTACGTCGGCGGCCGTCAGGCCGGCGCGGCGGGCTTGCAGCACGCCGTAACGCAGCACGTCTAAGCCCGGGATACTGTGGGCGTCGCTCGAGATCACGATCGGCACGCCGTGGCGCTTGGCCGCCGCGCAGGCGACGTCGTCGAGATCCAGCCGCGCGGGATTGGCGTTCAATTCCAGGGCTTTGCCCAGCTTGGCGGCCGTTTCGATCACCGCGTCGAGGTCGACTTCGTACGACTTGCGTTTGTTGATCAATCGTCCCGTCGGATGCGCGATGGCCGAGACGTGCGGGTTGGCCAAGGCGCCGAGAATTCGTTCGGTGATTTTTTCGCGGTTGGTTCTGACCGTAATGGACGCTGGCCACGACCCAATCGGCCCGGGCCAGCACGTCGTCCTCGATGTCCAAACCGCCGGCTTCCAGGATGTCGACCTCCACGCCTTTGAGCAGCGTAAAGCCGCGTAAGCCGGCGGCGACGCGATCGACTTCGTCCCATTGCCGCATTAAGCGTTCACCGTCCAACCCGTTGGCCATGCTGACGCGTTTCGAGTGATCGGTGATGGCGATGTAATCGAGGCCCCGCTCTGCGCGGCGTCGACCATCTCGCGTATCGATTGCGATCCGTCGCTGGCCGTGGTGTGCATGTGCAGGTCGCCGCGCAGATCGGCCAGTTCCAACAACTTGGGCAACGTCCCGGCGGCCGCCCAGGCGAACTCGTTGCGGTTCTCGCGAAACTCCGGCGCGATCCACGGCAACCCGATCGCGGCGTAGACGTCCTCTTCCGTTCGTCCGGCGATCCAGACGCCGGGCGACAACTCTTCCGCGACTTCGGCGCGGCATCCGGTTGCGTCGCGTCGGCCGCGACGGTTTTCGCCGCTTTGGCTTTTTTGCGCGGAGGCTTCAGCGGTTTCGGCGCGGCGGGATCGACGGCCGCGGTCGAGTCCGTGCGATAGACGCCATATTCGTTGATCTTCAGGCCGCGGTCCTTGGCCATGCCGCGCAACACGACGTTGTGCTCCTTCGACCCGGTAAAATATTGCAACGCCGCGCCGAACGACTCGGGCCGGACGATCCGTAGATCGACTTGCAGCCCGTTGGCCAAGCGGATCGACATTTTCGTCTCGCCGTGCGCCAGCGTTTCGGCGCGTTGCGGGAACGCTTCGAAGGCGTCCATCAGCGCGGTCGGTTCGTCGGCGGTGATCAACAGATCGAGATCGCCGATCGTCTCCTTGCCCCGGCGGTAACTGCCGGCGAATTCGAAATGTTCGATGCCGGGCACGACCGAGAGATGCGCGGCAGCTTCTCCGCGATCACGTCGGCTTCCGCCCAATAGAGCCGACGGTTCTGCTCGGACTGCGCGAAGTCCATCCCTTTGAGGATCGTGGCCTGCGTCTTCGCGCCGAAGCCTTTCAGCCCCGCGACCGTGCCGGCTTCGCAGGCGGCCTTCAACTCGGCCAGGTTCGTCACGCCGAGTTCCTTGTGCAACGCGGCGGCCTTCTTCGGGCCGAGGCCCGGCACGCGTAGCAGGTCGAGCACGCCGCCCGGGATGCGGGCTTTCAACTCGTCCAGCATCGGGATCGTGCCGCCGTCGACCAGCGTTTGAATCTTCTTGGCCAGATCGTCGCCGATGCCGTCGAGATCGGTCAGTTTGCGCGCGGGTCGGCCGCGACGCGCGTCAACGATTCGGGGTAGTCCTCGATGGTCCGCGCGGCGTTGCGATACGCGCGGACGCGAAACGCGTTGGCTCCCTCGAACTCCAACAGATCGGCGATTTGGTCGAAGACCGCGGCGATCTCGAGATTGGTCATATTGAGTTTTCAGTGTTCGGTTTTCAGTTTTCAGTACGAGCGGAGGACGTGAGTCCTCCGGTACTTCTCGAAATGTTCCGTACGAAATCGATTATCTGCCGGAGAGCATGTAGTAGTAGAAATCGATGTGATTCAACGTCCCCGGTTTTTGCGTCGCGAGGATAACCGGATACAGTCGAGTTTCTTCGTTGCGTTCGTTCTTCACGATCAACGGCTCCGACGACAGCCCTAAGTAGCGCTCGTGATCCTTGAGCTTCAAGCGATATCTCGACAATTCGTTCTCCGGATGAACCATCTCGACCGGCAGCCTGACGCGTTCGAGATCCAACGGCGTCGCGTCGGCGGGTAACGTTCGCACCACGAGAATTTCGCCGGCGGCGTCGACCGCGAACCGGGTTTTCGGTTGACGTTCATAAAACGTCACCTCGTTGGGCAACGCTTTCCAATCACTCTCCTTCAGCTTCAATCCGCGTTGCTTGTCGAATTCGCTCGAACCCTTTTCCAAGGCGTAAAGATGATCGCGATAGACGACGAGCTGGCGATAGTCGTCGACCCAATGAGAATCCGCGACGACGTGCGCCGAGAGCGCGGCGACGATCGCCGATGTCGCCAGCGCGACGAACGCATTTCGAAACATCGTAATCCTCGTGAGCGGAAGGTCGAAGGCGTCGTCCGTCTTGCTTACTTCGCGTGAATTTCCACCACGTCTTTGTCGTGCAGGACGTAGTCGCCCTTGATCGTGCTGCCGGCGATAATGCCGGTTCCCCAAATGCGGGCGTGGCTGAGGTTTTCGGCCAGGTCTTTGTGAACCAACTCGGCCACGTCCAGCAACGTGCCGCCGCGGCGCATCGTGAACGGTTTGTCCATGTCGGGTTCTTTTTTGTTCGGCAGTTTGGTGTAGACCCGCACGAGGTCCAGCTTACGCATGATCTGCGCGTAACTCGTCCAAGCCTGCGCCGGTGGTGGTCGAGATCGACAGCTCGGGCAAATCGACGGGGCAAAGTTCGTGGAAGAGTTCCAACCGTTCGGCCGCGCCGGGGGCGTCGCTCTTGTTGGCGACCAAGATCGTTTGCGTAAAACTCAGACCCACGTCGTCTTCGTCCAAACGTGTCTCGCGGTCGAGCCGGGTCTTCGTTTCGTTCAAGCGATCCAAAACGGCCTGCAACTCTTCCACGCCGTCGTCGCCGCCCAGGTCCAACATCAACAACACCAGGTCCGCGCCGCGAATCATTCCCAACAGATACGGCGGCAACATGTCGGCCGTGACCGGCGGCGTGTCGATGACTTGGATCGAGAGGTCTTCCCAGGTCATCATGCCCGGAGCGGGCGTGCGCGTGGTGAACGGATAGTCGGCGATCTCGGGCTTCGCCCGAGTGACGGCGGCCAGCAGCGAACTTTTGCCGCCGTTGGGACCGCCCAGGATCAGCACGACGCCGGCCCCTTGGCGGGGGATGTTGACCCCTTGGACCTTGGGGGGCGTTTTCTTGAAGACCTCGACCTCTTTCTTGAGCTTCGAGATTTTGGTCTTCAGGTCCATCTGCATCTTTTCCGAAGCCTTGTGCTTCGGCAGCTCGCGGAACATCACTTCGAGCCAGCGCAGTTCTTCGTCGGGCGTGGCGGCGCGGCGATACTGCTCTTGCGCCTTGAGATACTGCGGAGTGAGATTGGCCGCCATGACCGGATCGTTTCGTGGGAAGGACGTGCGCGCGGAACTGCGTGTGAGCCCACGATTTTAGTCGATCGCCCGCGTCGTCGGGAGGAGCGGAATTGGCCGCTGATGAATCTGATGAACTGATTTTCGCGGATTTACGGAAAAGCGGATATTTGTATGAAAACAGCTCGACTCTCTTCACGTTGGATACGATGGTGCGATCATATCATTCAAACAACTCTCTCCTCGGATCTGCATAAATCAGTCCATCAGTCCAAATCAGCGGCCTATTCTCTTTGAAAGCGCAAGAAAAGACCGACGCTCGCGAACGAGCGTCGGTCGGAATCGATGCGATCGTCGTACGCTTAGCGCGGCAGCGAGGTCATCCGCACGGTGCCGCTTGCGCCGTCGAGTTCGACCAACGGACGCAAGTGCGTCGCGGCGGCGTTTCGCGCGTCGTAAGGCCCGTGAGCGACGCCGCCGGCTTCGATCAGTGGAACCAACGCGGTCTTGTTTTCCGGATTCAGTTCGCGGCCCGGGCTGAGCGGCGAACTGGTTTGGCTGGGTGCGCACGTCCGGGCGTTCCGGATCGGCGATCGGACTGCGCGGCCGGCGGCACGTCGGGAATGGTGATCTTGCGCGACTCGTTCGGCACCGGCGTGACGGTCGTGCCGGCTCCGGCGGCAGGCGCGGTCCCGTTCGAGGGCACGCTCGCCCCGGCGGATTGCGACCCGCGGTAGACGCCTTCGTTGTACGTCCCGCCCAGCGTTTGGCCGTTGCCGATGATCGGCGCTCCGGCCGGCGGCACGGGCTGAACGAAAGTCGCTTGACCGACGCCCGACGGCGGCAGCGCGCCGTTGCACGGCGTGACGGCCGGCGCGTACGCGGCCTGTGCCGGCGTGGAGTACGTCGAGCCGAGGTAAGTCGTGGTCTCTTGCGGCGCGGACGCGTAAGCCGGGGCGGCGGTCATCGACGGCAAGTACGATGTGACCGGCAGCGCGGTCGGCGCGTAACCGGCGGTGACCGGAGTCGCGTAGGTCGCGATCGGCGTCGACGGATAGTAGCTGGTCAGCGGCACGGCCGACGGCGCGACGATCGGCGTGGCGCGATAACCGACGTACGGCATGTAGTTGGTCGTGATCGACGTGGTCGACGCCGGATAGGCGGCCGTCATCGGAGCATAGCCCGCCACCGACGGCGCATAGCCCGCCGTGTACGAGACCGGCGCGTAACCGGCCGTGTAGGCGGCGGCCGGAGCATACGTGGCGGTGTACGGCGCATAGCCCGCCGAGTACGGGACGTAGCCCGCGGTGGTGGCGACCGGCGCCACGGCCACGACCGGAGTCGGCCGACGGAACAACCCGCCGAACAGCGGACGATACGTGGTCACCGGAACGGCGGCGGCGACCGGGACCGTCGCGACGGGCGCGGCGACCGGAACGGCCGGCATGTACGTGGTTTGCGCCACGGGCATGTAACTGGTCTGCGCGACCGGCATGTAGGTCGTCTGCGCGACGGTCGGCGTCGCGATCGGGGCGACCGCCATCGGCGCGTAATACGTGGTTTGCGGCGTCGAGCCGAAGCAGCCCGCCTGCAGCGTCGAGGCCTCGAACAGGCCGACGCCGATCAGCGCGGCGAGTGCGAATCGAGTGATGCGAGTCATGACGAACGTCTCCGATGTGACGAGAAAATGTCGCTCAATTCAATAAACGCCTCAAGTCGACCCGGGTCAAGAACCGATATGGACAAGTCGTCCATTTGCGGAAAGATGACGCGCAGGCAAACTCTGGGGATCGTAGCGATTCCGCTTGCATGTTCGACGCGCGACGGCGTGCGAAGACGCAAACGGACTCCGTGTTTGGGTAACTCGGGCGACCTGTGACGGCGACCCGACGACGTCTTGCCGAACGGCGAACGACTGCGCGGGAATTCGCGCAGGGGGAAAAGCGTTAGGAAACTCTAGGTCGCGGCCGAGCGCTCGGATTCGCCGGCAAAAGATTTTCGTCCGCGACGCGAAACTCCCCAAATCGACACCGCCGTTGTAATTCTTACAATCGCGTCGACCGCCGCGCGAGACTTTCGCGCGAACGCTCTTCGTAGAGATCGTAAAGCAAAAAGAATGCCTCGCGCGTGTTTTCCGCGGCGCGTCGCCAAACGTCGTCCAAGAACGCTTCGTCGTCGAACAGCCGAGCCAGCGGATCGTCCGCCAGCAGCGTCCGCGCCAGCGTGACGAACGTCTCGCGACGCGGCGCGACCGTCAGGACCGTGGGGTGTTCGGTCGTGCACATGGGCGGTCGCCAGCAGCCCGCAGCCGGCGCGGTGCAGTGCCCGCCGCAGTCGCACGCGATTCCAAGCGTTGAGTTGTTCGAATCCGTCGACGATCACCACATCGGCCGTGCGCCACGGAACGGCGAACAATTCCGCCGGCACGCGACGTTCGCCGTCGTGCAAACGCGCGACGTGCGCGACGACGCCGTCGTGCGCGAAACTCCGTAGCAGGTGTTCCAGCAATGTGCTCTTGCCTGCGCCGTGCGGTCCGACGATCGCGCCGCGTCGCTCGTGCCCGCGCCAGCGGGTCAGCAGGTCGTCGAGATCACAGGCGTCCGACGCCGCGAAGTCGAACGCCGCCGCGCCGGGGCGCGTGCGACGAACGGCGAACGGATTCGAATGCCCAACGGCGGTCATGTGCGAAGTCGACGAAGACGAAACGATCGGGAAGCAGGTGTTATCCATCGTAATCGCAGGCAACCGCGTCGAACGCGAAATCGAAATGTGTCGGCCAAAAGAAAACGCAAGAAGCGGCAAAAACGACGGGAGAACGAGTCATCCCGCTCGCAACGTCTTTGCTTTCTTCTTGCGTTTTCTTGAGGCCACTCCGGGAATTAAATCTGCGAGCGGAAGAGCAGCGCGAAACGTTCGATCAGTTTTTCGGTCCAGGGGCGGCGTTTCCAACGCTTCCAGGTCACTTGTTCCGAGCGTCGCACGTCGCTTTCGAAGTTCCGCGTTTCTTCGGCGGCGAAGTCGGCGTCATAGACGTTCAGATTGGCTTCGTCGTTCAAACGAAACGAGCGGCTGTCGAAATTCGTCGAACCGACCGACGTCCAAATGCCGTCGACGACCATCACTTTGCAGTGATACATCGTGGGGCGGTATTCGTAGATTTCGACGCCGGCCTTCAGCAGCGGTCCCCACAACGTGCGCGATGCGCGGCGGACGACCAACTGATCGGTCCGCGTCCCCGGCACGATGATCCGCACCGCCACGCCCCGTTTGGCGGCCTCCAGCAACGTGGCCAACGACAGCTTGTCCGGCACGAAATAGGCGTTGGCCAGCAAGATGCTTTTGCTGCGCGGCGGCGATCGACAGCAGATACATCAACCGTGCGCTTTCGCTTCCTTCCAACGACGAACTTTTGAAGACCTGCGCGAGCGCGGTTCCGACGGCCGGCAGCTCCGGAAAGTATTCGCGTTCGTGATGCACGCCGGCGTGCGTCTTGATCCAGTTGTCCATGAACGCCGCCTGCATCTGCGCCACGGCGGGGCCTGCCAACTTGAAATGCGAATCGCGCCAATGATCCGGCGCGTCGGCGTCGCCCGCCCAATCGTCGGCGATCCCCACGCCGCCGGTGAAGCCGACCCGCCCGTCGACGATCAACAGCTTGCGGTGCGTGCGGTGATTCATCCGCGAGAGGTTGTACCACCGCAACGGGCGGTACAGTTCGATCTCGACCCCGGCCGTGCGCAGGTCGTCCAACATCCGGGGGTCGATTTTCCCGCTGCCGACCCAATCCAACAGCACGTGGACTTTCACGCCGTGCCGCGCCCGATCGCATAACGCTTCGGCGAAGGCTTGTCCGACGTCGCCGGACCAATAGATGTAGGTCTCGAAGCAGATCGTGTATTCGGCGGCGCGGATGGCGTCCAGCATGGCGGGAAAGATTCGCGCGCCGTTCAGCAAGCCCTGCACGCGGTTGCCGTCGACCAGCGGCGGGCCCAGCAGTTGGCTCATCACGTAGGGGAATCGCGGATCGTCGACGCCGTAGTTGGTCGCCACGCGATAGCGGATGCCCCCTTTGCCGCCGGAGAGCAAGTTCAAGACGATGACCGTCGTGAACGCCGTGACGAGCGCCGTGGCGAGAATGATCGAAACGGTGGCCATCGACGAACGAACACGGCTCGGACGAGCCCGCGCTGAAATGCCTCACAGGAACGCGCGAATCCCTCCGATCCGCGACGACCGACGGCCGTACGAGTACGATACGCAAGCCGCGTACCGGGCGATAGTGCGCAACGGTCGTCTTGCCGCGAGAGGCTGGGTGGCCGGGGACGAAGCGTAGCGCAGCCCCCGGAACGCGCGAGGTCGCCGAACGGACTACGTCTTCGCCGCGTCGTTCGCTTTCGCTCCGCCGCGCGGCGGAGCAACGACCGGTTTTTCGGCCGGCGTTTCCGGCGGCGCGGCCGGCGGCAGATCGCCCAAGCGGAACGGTCGCTCTTCCACGAAGTCTTGGCCCGACCGCATGTACACGCGCAACCGCGCCAGCCAATGAATCTTGACGATCACGCCGTCGTAGCTCAGCGGCGTCTCGGGCAGCAACGTCGAGAACGAACGCCACAACGCGGGCGCCCCTTCGTCGGTTCGCTCGCGGCGCAGAAAGTAATGCACGCCGAAGTCTTCGTCCCCTTTGCCTTCGGTCCGCCACAACACCGAGAGTTCGATCGTGCGCAGATCGTCGGCGTCGACGGCGTCGATTTGGTATTCGCCCTGCAGGGTTTCGCCCGGGAAGTACGAGCGGTCTTCGGCGTCGATCGTCAAACTAAGGAGCGGCGTTTCCATGCGTCAACGCGGGAGAACGGGATGGACGATTATCTTCGCGGCGCGTCGACGGACAGACGACCAGCGGGTACGAACGTTTGAACGCCGGCCGGCCGTCCGGTTTGCCGACGACCGACAACCGCCATTCGACCGCGTTGTGCGCGCTTGAAAACTGTGCATCGCGCCGCGCGGCAGGCGAATTTCGAACTCGGCCTCTAACGGGTTTTCGTCCAAACGCGCGCCGCTCGTCCGCGAACAACGGCAGACGGACGACGATCCGTTTTTCGATGCGCGTATCGGTCCCTTGACGATAGACGGCGGTTTCTTCGCATAACAATTCGATCGTGAACCCGCGCAAGCGGAAATTACCGGTCTGACGCAACGCCAAACGGCACGGGCGATCGGGGCGCAGCGGATGATCCGACAATTCGATCTGCGTCGGCGCGACGCCCAGCGTCTCGCGCGCCGCGCGGATCGTCAACCAAATCAAATACCCGCCCAGCGCGGCGAACGGCAGGCTGGCCGGCAACACGACCCACGACGTCCAGGCGTCGGCCGGGAATTGAAAACACAGAAACACGACGAACAACGCGTTCCACACGAGCGCGATCGTCAGCAAGCCGAAGAACCGCGACCAGCCCGAGATCTCGATCGGCAGACGATACGCCAACCGGGTGCCGGGACTGTTGACGATGTTGTCGTCGGCGGGCACGGTGGGAAACTCGATCGCGCCGTCGCGGTACGCCGCCGCGGCCAACCCCGCGGTTCCTTGCGCGTAGCGCGTCGATAACCGCTCGGGCGAAAAATTCCAGCGCAGGATTTCTCGGATAAACAACTGCGCCGCCGATCATCAACAACGCGGCCGGGATCAACAATGCCGTCCACATCCACCACGTGTAGCCGCGTCGCAGAACAACCCGCGGCGGATCGTGCGGATCGTACCAACAGAGGTAGTCGCCGCCGACGTCGAACGCCGCCAGGATTTCTTCTTTCTCGGCGCGATCGCTCGAATACTCGCGCACGATTTCATACGTGACCGCTTCGTACGTGTGCCCTCCCACGTCGTAACGGATCGCGACGTCGGGTCGATAGAGCGCAGTTTCCGGATTCGGTCGACACGCCTAACGATTTGCCCGTCACGGTGGCGCGGCCGACCAGAAAATCATGATTGGCGGTCCACTCGGGCAGGACGACCGACTTTAACAGCGCGCCGCCGATGCCCAATCCGATGACGATCAATAACCCGTAGATCAACAACGACCCGGCGACCGCCCAGGCGGGCGAGCCGGTGCGTCGATCGCCGCGCTTTTTGACGAGAAATCGGACCGAACGCATGCTGGATGGAGGTGAAATGGTCGCCGCGCGTGACCGACGAGGTTCCGCCACGACCGCTCCATCCTAATCCAAGCCGAGTCGATCGTCAGGCGGAGGCGAAACCTACGCTCGGCGACCGAGTTCGACTTCTTCCGGCGTTTTCGATGATAATGACGTCGTCGGCGCTGTTCCTCGGACCGTCATTCGTTACGACATACGTCCCATGCGTGGTTTCTTACTCGCGTTTCTTCTGGTTCTCCACGGTACGATCGTCCGCTGCGCCGAGGTCGAGATCGCCGATCTCAATGCCTTGGCCGAATACGCCGCGCGGGACGGCAACACGGTGACGATGAAACCGGGGCGCTACCGCATCGCCGACTTGGTGACGCCCGAGTCGATTCCCGCGCGTCGGAAGCAGGGCGAGTTCTCGTATCTGCGATTTACCGGGTCGAAGAACGTCTTTCGCTTATCCGGCGTCGTGATCGAGTTCGACACCGCGCTCCGCAAGACGATGAACCCGCCGATTCATACCGACGAGTTCGTCGTCGCCGGCGAAGACGTCACGCTCGACGGTCTGACGATCGTCGACGTGGGCGACGCCGCGTCGCTAGGCGGCGCGGTGTTGGGTGTGACGGGCAAGAACGCCGTGATCCGCAATTGCGCGATCGAAGTCCGCGGTTCGGCGCCGTATGGATACGGCGACTTGTTCGGCAAAGGGGGGCGCAAGAAATCGGCCGTCCACATCACCGGCGACGGCGCGCGTTTCCTCAATTGCCGCGTGACGACGCACGCCTTCGGTCACGGATTTTATCTGCAAGAGGACGCCGCGAACGTCCATCTCGAAAACTGCGTCGTCGAAGGCGTGATGCGCTCCACGAACGCCATGCTGGCCGAAACCGAGGGCATGGCCTTCGATCGTGCGTTCCGCACCGAGGACGTCATGCGCGGCGGCGAAAAACGGATTTTGCCCGACTACATGAAAGCGCTCTCCGAAGACGCGTTCCGGACCTATGGGACGCACAAAAACCTGACGCTCAAAAATTGCACGGCTAAGCGCAGTGCGGCGGTTTCGAACTGCGGACCAAAACGGGACCGAAGCTGGAAGGCTGCACGGCGATCGAATGTGAACGCGGGTTCTGGGTCGGCGACGGCGCGCAGTTGAAGGACTGTCGCGGCGATGCGCAATACGGCCCGTTGCTGTTTCTGGAAGGGAACGACGCGTCGATCGAGCTGGAATTGCTACCCGACGCGTCGACCTCGACCGTGCATGCGTTGGCGACGCTCTACGGACGCGGCGGCGCGGTCGCCATCAAGGCCGCCCCGAGCAAGCCGCGCGCGACGCCGCTGCCGATCCTGTTGGGCGTCACCCCGCCGCCGGCGGGCCAAGGCATGGCCGAATACGGCGCGCGGCCCGCGATCGGCCTGCGCTTACGGAATGAGACGACCATGCCGATCCGGTTCGGTACGAAATCCGAACGCTGCGTCGTCGAGACCGACGGCGAAATTTCCGATGACTCCGGCAAGGCGAATACGACGTCGCGGATTTCCACCGCACGCGATCAACGATCGTTCGGGGAAAAGTAAGCGTCGCAGACGATGCTTACCGGCGTCCGTTTCCCTTCTTTTTGTTCTGTCCGCTGAAGCGGCCCGGGCCGCGCTTCGGCGGTTTGCGCGAAATTTCCAACGGCGGGTTCTTGGCCTCATCGGCCAGTTGGCCGTGCACGGCGCGGGTTGGCCGGTCAGCATTCGGAAATCCATCGTCCGGCGATCCAAATCGACCACCGCGATCGCCACGCGGACTTTGTCGCCCAGGCGGAACAGTTGGCCGGTGCTCCGCCCGCGCAAACTGTGCGACGCGCGATCGAAGTCGTAGTAATCGCCGGCCAGGGCTGCTGATGTGAATGAAGCCTTCGGCCGGGATTTCGAGTCCTTGCACGAACAGACCGAAATCCTCGACGCCGGTCACGACCGCGTCGAGTTCTTCGCCGATCCGCGTACTCATGTAATTGAGCAACTTGAGCTTCGTGAGTTCGCGCTCGGCCGACTCGGCGCTGCTGTTCGCGTTCCGAGCAATGCTCGCCGTCGATCGTCAGTTTGTCGAAATCGCTGATCGGCGGTCGCTCGAAGACCAACGCTTCGATCAGGCGATGTACGGTTAAGTCCGGGTAGCGCGAATCGGCGACGTGAAGTGGCAATAGCACTCGCTGGCCAGCGCGTAATGCCCTTCGTCCTGCGGAGCGTAAACCGCCTGCGACAAGCTCGCAACACGGCGTAGTTGACCGCATGACGCTCGGGCTGATCCGCGACTTCGTTTAGGACGCGTTGCAACTCGAAGCGGCTTTCGAGCGATTCGGTTTCGATCCCCAGGTCTTTGACGAACTCGGTCAGTAACTTCAAGCGACGCGGATCGGGATCGGGATGGACGCGACGGAGGAACGGGATGTCCTTGTCGGCCAACAGCCGAGCCACGGCTTCGTTGGCCGCCAGCATGAACTCTTCGATCATCTGGTGGCTTTCGGTGTTCTGCGTCAGCTGTGCCGCGGCGACCGCGACCGTCGCGATCCAGCACGATCTTCACTTCGCTCATCGACAACTCCAGCGAGCCGCGTTTGAAACGTCGCGCCCGTTGTTGCATCGCCAGTTCGTGCATGTCGCCCAACAGCTTATGCACCTCGGGCGTCAGTTTGCTCTTCCACGCCGCGCGGTCGGCCAGATATTCGTCGACCTCTTCATAAGTAAAGCGTCGACAACTTTTGATCGCGCCCAGGCACGGCTCGACGTCGGTCACGATGCCGTCGGGATCGAATTCGATGAACACGCTCTGCGTGTAACGGACTTTATCCGGCTGCAAGCTGGCCAAGTTGTTCGAGATCAGCTCGGGCAGCATCGGAATGACGCGGTCGGGCAGATACACGCTGGTCGCGCGGTCGTAGGCTTCGCGATCGAGCGGCGTCTTCGGCCGCACGAAGTGCGACACGTCGGCGATATGCACGCCCAGCTTCCAGTAACCGCGTTCGTCGCGCGTCAGACTGATCGCGTCGTCGAAGTCGCGGGCGTCGACCGGATCGATCGTGATGACGGTCAAGCCGGTCAAGTCTTGCGCGGCGCGACGATTCGTGATCGCCGCTGAATTTCTCGGCTTCTTGGCGAGCCGCGTCGAGCACGTCTTCCGGAAAATCTCCCGGGAGATTGAACTCGCGGATGATCGTCAACGTGTCGATCCCCGGCGTGCCGCGGCGCCCAGCACTTCGACGATCACGCCTTCGCCCGCGTCGTAGGCGTTCGGGTAGCGGACCATTTCGATCACGACTTTGTCGTCGGGCCGCGCGTTTTCGCGCCGGCGTCGCCGACTTGGATCGGTTGTTGAAAAATCTTGCCGTCGATGCGGACGTAACCGACGCCGTCGTCGTCTTGGTACGTGCCGACGAACTGGTTCTTCGCCCGTTCGAGGACTTCCACGATTTTGCCGCAGGCCTGATCGCGACCGCGGCGCGGTTTCTTGTCCAACTTCACCGCGACCGTGTCGCCGGTGGCCGCGTCCAGCGTGTCGCCGGCGTCGATGCGGATATCGAGCGAACGCTCGGCGCTCCGCGGCGTACCGGTCGGCCGGACGAAGCCGTGGCCGGCCATCACGCGGCGGAACTTGCCCACGACGCGATGCGCGTCGAACTTGCCGACGCCGACGGCCGCCCGTTTGACGGTGGGGATCTTGACGATCGCGGCGCTCGGCTTCGGCGGGGCGGCCGCTTTGACCAGGTGATTGCTGCCCCAATCGATCTTGCCGGCTTTGACCAACTTTTTGATCGCGCGCTTCAACGTGCGCGGACCCTCGTCCGGGTCCAACTTCAATTGCTTGACGATGACCTTCGGTTTCACCGGTTTGTAATTCGGATGATGAACGTGCGCCAACAGACGCTCGGCCAACTCCGTGACTTCCGGGGCTTCGGGTTTCCGTTCCGATGTCTCATGCTCTTCCGACATACTGTCCTAACTCAAAAAAACGTGTGGGCGACGGAACCACGATCGGGTTCGCGACGTCGCCGCAAAATGCGAAAACGTTTCGCGCCGCAGGCCGAAGGCTCGGCACTTGCCACGACGAAATACAAGCGGGCGTAAACCGATCCAGGAGAGGCGCGACGTTCGACTGCACGAACGATCGCAAAAACAATCCACGCTTGGCGAATCTTCGACGAAGAGGGGTCGCGGAAAATCTCGTCGCGACGGCGCGTCTCGAATAACAAGCGATATACGGCATTACTGCGGTCAATTATCACACGAGTCGCGCGAAAAGCAAGCGAATCCTTCTTGCATCATCTCTGCTTCGCGTCTTTCTTCTGTGCGAATGAACTCGATAAAGCCGCTGCCCGTAAGACATTCTGACGTTGATCGGATTGTCGATTTTTCAGCTTCGTGCTTTGCAACGGGTGACGATTCGCGCGTATAATCGATCGAGTCGGAGCCTGCCCCTCGCGTGTTTCCCGGGTCTGAATGAAGTCCGGGGAACCCTCTTTTTGCCCACAAACTTGTTTGGACAAGATTATGTTCGCGCCCGTTCGTCCGCCGGTCTCGTTCCGACTTCGACGCTACGGTTCACCACGTTGGTCACATTGGCGGCGTTGCTCGGATCGCTGGGCATCGCCGCGGCACAACGCCCGGTGCCGAATCCGAATGGTTTTAAACCAGTCGCGCCGGGCTACGTGCCGGATCGTCGCACGCCTCAAGCTCCGCCGGGCGTACCGCAATCGATGACGCCGACCGTGGCGCCGAAACCGATCGCCGACCCGACGACCAAAACGACCATCGCCGTCGATCCCATGGATTGGCCGTCGTGGCGCGGTCCCGAACAAAACGGTATCTCGCGCGAGACCGGGCTGATCTCGTCGGTCGATCTCGCTTCGAAGAAGAACGTGCTGTGGAAGAACGTCGAAGCGGCCGGCATCAGCACGCCGGTCATTTGGCGCGGCAAGCTCTACACGATCGTCCGACACGACCACGACACGCCGCGCGAGCAAGAAAAGGTCCTCTGCTTGAACGCCGTCACCGGCGAAACGATTTGGGAAGCGCGGCATAACGTCTATCTGAGCGACTGTCCCGCCGAACGCGTCGGCTGGTCCTCGTGCGTGGTCGATCCCGAAACCGGCAACGTCTACGCCCAGGGCGTGAACGGTTACTTCGAATGTTTGAACGGCGAGACCGGCAAAGTGTTGTGGTCGCGGTCGATGCACGAAGAGTTCGGCGTCCTCAGCACCTACGGCGGGCGAACCAACGTGCCGGTCGTGTTCGACGACTTGGTGATCGTCAGCGCGGTCATCATCGGCTGGGGCGATATGGCTCGTCCCGCGCATCGCTTCCTCGGCATGGATAAGCGCAGCGGCGAAATTCGTTGGTTCAACGGCACTAAGGAATTGCCCGAAGACACGACCTACAGCACGCCGACCATCAAGGTCGTCGACGGTCAAGAGCAGATGATCTTCGGCAGCAGCGACGGTTGCGTCTGGGCCTTTCAACCCCGCACCGGAAAACCGATCTGGAATTACAAGCTCTCGCGACGCGGCATCAGCGTCAGTCCTCTGGTCGTGGGCGATACCGTCTACATCGCCCAGGGCGAAGAGAACATGGACAACAAGACGATGGGCTGTTTGGTGGCCATCAACGCCAAAGGGGCTAAGGGCGACATCACCGACAAACCGGAACATCTGCTGTGGATGCAGAAGTCGGTGGTCTGCGGCAAAAGCTCGCCGGTGTTGGTCGATGGTCGAATTTACTGCGTCGACGATTCGTCGAACGTGTTCATCGTCGAAGCCGCGACCGGCAAGCTGGTGTTGAAGAAGCCGATCAAGTTGGTCGGTCCGTTGACCCGCGCCAGCCCGCTGTACGCCGACGGCAAAATCTTCATTTCGACCACCAGCGCGATGCACATCCTGGAACCGACCGCCGAGGGGGCGAAGTTCCTGGTTAAAGCTCGCTTGGATACCAAGGACGACGTCAGCGCGTTGTTCATCGCGTCGCACGGCCGCGTCTATCTGCAAACCGCGCAAGCGTTGTATTGCCTCGGCACGCCCGATCAAAAACCGGCCGCCGCGCCACAACCGCCGGCGGTCGCCGAACCGACGGGCGACGACAAGCCGGCCTGGTGCAGTTGATTCCGGCCGAAGTCCTGCTCTCGCCCGGTCAGAAGCAAACGTTCCACGTGCAGATGTTCAACGCGATCGGTAAACGTTTGGGTCCGGCGAAGAAGGTCGAATATTCGATCGCCACGCAAGACGGCAAATCGCATAAGACCGAGGCGAAAGCCGAAGGGATCGCCATCGGCGGGATCGGTACGCTGAAAACCGCCGACGGCGTATTCGAAGCGGCCGCCGACGCGGGTCATACGGCGATGACCGTCACCGCCGACGTCGATGGTGTGACCGCCCAGGCGCGCATCCGCGTCGTGCCGCCGTTGCCGTGGAAATTCGACTTCAACGAGGTGCCGATCGTCGAGGTGACCAATCCGGTGACCAAGACCAAAAGCATGCAGGGCGAGCCGCCGGTCACGTGGGTCGGCATTCGTCACCGGCACGTCGTTCGCGACATCGACGGCGAAAAAGTCATGGTCAAGATCACTACCATCCCGCGCGGCACGCGCAGCCAAGGCTGGATGGGCCCATGGCAAAACATGCACGATTACACCATCCAAGCCGACATGCGCGGGACCGCCGTTAAAACCGACGAAGGCTTCACTCTGCCGGATATGGGCCTGATCGCGCAGCGTTACACGTTGGACGTGATGGGCCAAAAGCAACAACTTCAATTGCGGACCTGGACCAGCCAGATCGCCACGCGCTTCAGCAAGAACGTGCCGTTCGAGTGGAAGGGAAACGTCTGGTACACGATCAAGTTCAGCGCGTCGGTCGAGAACGGCAAAGCTGTTCTGCGCGGCAAAGTCTGGCCACGCGATCAAGCCGAGCCCAAAGACTGGATGATCGAAGCCGAAGACGAAGAACCGAACCTCGTCGGCGCGCCCGGCCTGTTCGGTAACGCCAGCGTCGGCGAAATCGCGATCGACAACGTCTCGGTCACGCCCAACCCGACGAAGACGGCCGCCAAATAACCGACGCACACGCACGCTCTCTCAAGACACTTCACGCTCACTACGTAAGACGCGCCCATGACTCGATTTTTTCGCCGCGTAGCGTTGTTCGGACTCCTCGCGACGCCGTTGGTCGCCCCGGCCGTACTCGATGCGCAAAACGATAAAGCTCCCGCGGCCAAGGAAGCCCCGTCGAAGGCCGGCCCGATGTCGCTCAAGGGGGACTCGAAAATCCGCCCCGGCGACATGAACCAATGGATGGGCTCGCCCAAGCGGAACAACGTGAGCGACGCCAAGGGGATCGCGCACGAATGGACCGTCGAAATCGACGACGCCACCGGGAAGTTCGTCCCCGAGAAAAGCGAGAACATCAAATGGGCCGCGCCGCTCGGCTCGCAAACCTACGGCAACACCGTGGTCGCCAACGGCAAGGTCTACGTCGGCAGTAACAACGGTAACGGCTACCTCAAGCGTTATCCGGCCTCCGTCGACCTGGGCGTATTGCTCTGCTTCGACGAAAAAGACGGTAAATTTCTTTGGCAAGACAGCAGCGAGAAACTGGCCACCGGTCGCGTCCACGACTGGCCGCTGATGGGCATCTGCACGTCGCCGTTGGTCGAAGGGGACCGCCTGTGGTACGTCAGCAGCCGCGGCGAAGTGAAGTGCCTGGACACCGAGGGATTTCTCGACGGTGAAAACGACGGTCCGTACAAGGACGAAAAATTCACCGAAAAGGACGAAGCCGACATCGTCTGGGTCTTCAACATGATGAAGCAACTCGGCGTCTCGCAACACAACATGTGTTCGTGCTCGGTCACCGCCGCGGGCGACTACCTGTTCGTCAACACCAGCAACGGCGTGGACGAAGGCCACATCAATCTTCCCTCGCCCAAAGCGCCGTCGTTCATCGTGTTGAACAAGAACACAGGCGCGTTGCTGTGGTCCGACGGGACGCCCGGCTCGAACGTCCTGCACGGCCAATGGTCCTCTCCGGCTTTCGCCGAATTGGCCGGCGTGCCGCAAGTGATTTTCGGCGGCGGCGACGGTTGGGTTTACAGCTTCGACGCGCGGGGCGAGAACGGAAAATCCAAACTGCTTTGGAAGTTCGACGCCAATCCGAAGGAAAGCAAATACGTCCTCGGCGGTGCGGCCGATCGCAACCACATCATCGGCACGCCGACCATCTACGACGATAAGGTCTACGTCGCCGTCGGCGAAGATCCCGAACACGGCGAAGGCGACGGCCACCTGTGGTGCATCGACCCAAGCAAGAAATTGGACGGCTCGGACGTCAGCCCGGAAATCGTTTATAACACCGCCGCTCCGGACAAGCCGATCCCGCCCAAACGCAACCAAGCGATGGAGAAGGACAAAGGCGACTTCGCCCGCGCGAACAAAGACAGCGCCGCGGTCTGGCACTACGCCTTTCACGACGCCAACAACGACGGCACGATCGATTTCGAAGAGAAGATGCACCGCACGATCGGCAGCGTGGCGATCAAGGACGACATCCTGGTCGTAGTCGACTTCAGCGGTCTGATCCACTGCTTGGACGCCAAGACCGGCAAGCAAAACTGGACGCACGACATGCTGGCCGCCAGTTGGGGCAGTCCGTTGATCGTCGACGGCAAAATCTACTGCGGCGACGAAGACGGCGACGTGTCGATCTTCAAACTGAGCAAAACCAAAGAACCGATCGGCGAAATCAACATGGGCTCGGCCGTCTACAGCACGCCGATCGTGGCCGGCAAAACGCTGTACATCAGCAGCAAGAACTACTTGTTCGCGATCGAAGCGAAAGAGTAAACGAAACGCGGTTGAACTGAAGTTCAAACAAGCGGGGCGTCTTGTACGCTCCGCTTGCTTTTTGAGCGAACCCGCAAACGTACGGTCGTGTCAACGTCGCGCAACACTGTCCCCGAAGCCAACGTTTGCGTTCCTTCACCCGTCGACGACGCACACAAAATACGCCGACGCAATTCTTGCGAAAACACTTCGAACCGAAGAATCTCCGGAAATGCGTTCTCTCGAAATTAACGAAGTCGGGACGATCGCGTTGGACTTTGGTTAGATGCGCTCGAATCGTCGTCTTCCCACAGCGCACCGATCGCGGCGGCATGCACATCGAACGCGCGGCGCAAAGCGTCTTGCGACGCGTCTGCGAAAATC
The DNA here is from genome assembly GCA_049840575.1 of Pirellulales bacterium. Classification (GTDB taxonomy): domain Bacteria; phylum Planctomycetota; class Planctomycetia; order Pirellulales; family JALHPA01; genus JANRLT01. The sequence goes on along the minus strand of JASGKV010000022.1, from coordinate 534,928 downwards.
GTCGCCCTGGCCGAGACGGTGTGAACCTTGGGAGATGTCGCGCTTGCGATCGGTGTGAGCGGCACGGCGAACGTCGGGGACGCCGTGGACGCAGTCGGTTCGACGCGGACGGGAACCGTAGCGACGATCGACGCGCCGGACGCAGCCGGATTGGAGAGCGGCGTGACGGTCGATTCACTCGGCGTCGATGTGGGCGGAGACCCGACCAGCAATGTCGTTGCGCGGGGTTTGCTCCAGACGACGACCAGTTTCGGCCGTTCGCCGTGCGCGGCGTTTTCGGACGAGGCGAAGGCCCAGCCGTCGTCGCCGTTGGCCGTCAACGCCCAGCCGTGATTGGCCGCGCCGGCCTGCCACGCTTTGAGCGCGGCGGTAACGTCGAAACCGTACGTACCGGTCGCGATCGAGCCGACGATGCGGTCGGGCGACGAAATCGCTTCGCCCCCGGGTTGCACGCCGTCGCCGCCGAACGTGTTGCCCCAGGTCGTGGTCGCGGTCCATGCGCGGGTCAAGCGAAACAGCTTCGCGCCGTCGCCCGCCGCGTTGTTTACGGTCGATTGCGTGGTTAGATACAACCGAGCCGACTCGATCGTCGCGTCGGCCGGAATCAACCCGGCGCGATTGCCGAAGAGATCGTCGAAACGGAGTAACGTTTGCGCGGTTCCGTCGTCCTTCGGGCCGTCGACCCACAACGATTCATCCTTGTCTCGGCGCGTGTTCGGCGAGGCGGGGCGGATCACGGTGTCGGCCGCGCCGACATAGCCGGCTTTGTCTTGTCGAAACGTGGTGACTGTCGACGGCGACATGATACACTCGATGACGAGCGTCGGTCGGAGGTCGAACGCCGCTTCCGACGGCGAAAAGCCCCAACCATTGGTTCCGCCGCTCCAAGGGAGAAGTGCCCAACCGAAATTCTCGGCGCCGTCCGCCCAAAGTTGAACGTCGTCGGTGACGTTGATCGTCAGGCGACCGGCGCCGGGGACGTCGGACGTTCCGCCGGGCGTGCCGATGCGGGCATCGGCGATTTTCGCGGCGTCGCGATTATCGTTTTGCAGGCCGTCGCCCAACGAATTCCACGTCGAATCGTCGGACCACGTACGCATCATCCGATGGAGCGACGCGCCGGCGCCCGGATCGGTCGAGTTCAGCGTCAAACGGGCGTCGAGAATTTTTGCGCCGTACGGAATTTGCCCGACTTGATAGCCGATGAGGTTTTGAAAACGCAGCAACGCTTGCGACGCGTTCGCCTCGCCCGGCGAGGCGTCGTCGACGAACAGTTGCGCGCTCGAAGTTCCGTACGCCGTGGTCGGCGCGGATTGTTTGATTTGCGTATCGACGGTTCCGGCATACGTCGCGCCGTCGACGACCAGCCCGTCGCGATAGGTCGACGTGACGGTACCCGCCGCCGCCGGCGCGCCGAAGCGGGTGGTGAAATTCAAGCTGAAATTGAAAGCGCTGTTGGCGTCGGTTTCGAAACGATTCAACGTCGGTGAATACGTTTGCACCGCGATGCGTTGTTCGTCCGGACGGAACTCCAGCAACCGCATCCAGCCGTCGCCGCCGTTGGCGCGGCTTTGATAATCGACCACCATTTCGAACACGGCGTTGCCGTAGGCGTTGATCGACGTTTGGTGATATTCGCCCGAGAAGTGTCCGTTCATCACCAAAAAGATTTGATCGTTGACGGCGATCAGTTTTTGAAAGACTTGTTCGCCCGTATTTCCCACGTTCGGCACGTCGCCTCGCTTGTCTTGAATCTCGGCCTGACGGATTTTCGACGACGGGTTGAGATACGAGTGCGTGGTGACGATCGTCGGTAAGCCCGGGTTGCGGTCGATCACGCTTTGCGCCAGGCGAGATCCGCGTCGAGCGGTTCGAATTGCAGCGTTATGTGCAGAAAGCGGTAACCGCCCGCTTCGAAGATTTGCGCGTGACCTCCCGCGATCTCCGAGCCCTCGACGTACCAACTGCGGCCCTGGTAACGGTCCGCGTCGAAGTACTCCTCGTACCGGGCGGTCCCGCCGGCCTTGTTCGAGATGATGCCGTAATCGTGGTTGCCTAAGGCCACGGAGTACGGAATCAAGCCGTCGGGTCGTCGGGACAAATCGCCGTCCAACTGGTCGATGGCGGCGTCGGCGCGACGCCACTCCTCGGCGTTGCGCGTGGAACCGTACTCGGCGTTCTGCACGATGTCGCCCAGCTGGCTGACGAAGACGATGTTCCGCGCGGCTTGGTTTTGGACGATCCAGCGCGTTTGTGCGAGGAACGTTTCGGGATAACTTTCGGCGTAATTCTGCGTGTCGGGCATCACCGCCAATGTGAACGGCGCGACGGCCATCAGCGACCGCGATTCGAGAGATTCGAACCCGACGCGGCGGCCCGACCGCGCGGCGAACGTATTGCGACCATAACGCATCGAGGGCGAGTCTCCGGACGAACGAACGCGACCTGCGGAAACGCGTCATCGTAGCGAGAGATCTCCGCGATACGGACGGGCGGAGCGGAATCTGATGGAATTCTCACGCGACGCTCACGGCCTCGTCGGGATGGACGAAAGCCGTGTCGCATGTGATGGGGGCAAGAGTGCGCGGAATTGCCGGCTTCGAGAGGACTGCCGAAATAATCGACGTCGTCTTTATTCCTCGTCGTCCGTATCCGCTTCGCCGTCATGCGCGTGCTCGTTCGAAGCGTGGAGCGTCGCGGCGTCTTTCGCTTCGGCCTTGGCCGCCGCTTTGGCCGCCTTGGCGGCGTCTTTCGCCGTGTCGGGTTGGCTCCAGTCGCGGCGTTGGCGACTGCTGGGGATGTTCATCGCCTTGCGGTACTTGGTGATCGTGCGGCGCACGACCGTGATGCCGGCCTTGTGCAGCGCCGTCGACCAATTCGTCGTCCGATAGCGGACTGCTTTTGTCTTCGTGATCGATGATTTCCTGCAGCTTCATGCGGACGGTATCCCACGCCACCTCTTCGCCGTCGGCACTGACGGTGCCGCCGACGAAGAACCGTTTGAGCGGAAAAATCCCGCGCGGCGTGGCGGCCCATTTGTCGTCGACCGCGCGGCTGACCGTGGTGACGTGCACCTTCACCACGTCGGCGATTTGTTGCATCTTCAGCGGTTCCAGAAACTCCGGACCCTTTTCCAAAAACGCCTGTTGATGATCGGCGATCGCCTGGGCGACGCGGGTCAGCGTGTTGCGGCGTTGCTCGATCGCTTCGATCAGCCATTGGGCCGACATGATCTTGCGTTTGATGTATTCCTTGGTCTTGGCGTCGGCCTGACCGTTTTGCAGCAGCTGACGGTAATAGGGGCTGATGTAGAGATTCGGCAAGCTGGTGTCTTCCAAGCGAATCTTATAGCCGCCCCCTTCGACCGGTTCGATGAACAAGTCGGGCGTGACGTTGGGGACGTGTTCGCTTTGGAATTCCGCCCCCGGCTTCGGCTTGAGCTTGCGGAGGTGTTCCAGCGTTTCGCGGATTTCGTCCAGCGTCATTCCGGTCTTCTTTTGAATGACCGGCATGCGGTTGTATTCGAGATCTTCCAAGTGATTGGTGATCAGCGTTTTGAGCCGTTCGTAATGCTCCATCTCGGGCTGCAATTGCAGCAGCAGGCATTCCTTCAGGTCGCGCGCCGACGCCAGGGGGATCGAGTTGCTGCACCGCGGCCAACGCTTCTTTGAGCGCGACGGCCTGGGCATGCCCCCCGTTCGAGTCCAGCAGATCTTCCAAGCGACCTTGGACGTAGCCGTTTTTGTCGAGGTTGTAGATCACGCGATCGCACATCGCCAAAACTTCGGGGCGCAGTTCGAGATAGCCCAGTTGCTCGTGCAGATGATCCTGCAGCGTCACGGGGCGCGAGACCATGTTGGCCATGGTGTCGTGTTGGCGATCGCCTTCTTCTTCGATGCGGGCGGACGACGGTTTGGAGCGTTCCTCGTAGGTGTCCGGCCACTCCTCGTCCATATTGATGAGACGTTCGAAGTCGTCGGCGTTGTCCTTGGACTCGTCGACGACCATTTCCTTCTCGTCGACCGAGCGGTTGTCCGGCAGTTCGGCGGTCGCGTCGTCGCCGGCCGCGCCTTCGGACAGTTCGGGGACGTCGTCTTCGGCGTCGGGAGAGGTTTCGAGCGCCTCGTTTTCCTGGAGTTCCTTTTCGATCCGCTCTTGCAGCGCGATCATCGGGAGCTGCAGGATTTCCATCGACTGAATCATGCGCGGCGCCAGAATTTGCTTCTGGCTCTGACGCATCTCTTGACCGAAGGAAAGACGCATGGCGTCACCGTTTCGAAGGAATGGATTGTGCGGAGAAGGGTGTCATTTCGAGTTTTCAGTTTTCAGGGAAGCGAAACAACGTCTTTCGCAGCCCTGAAAACTGAAAACTTCACACTGAAAACTCATTCAAAACTTCCGGCGGCCGGCCAGGGCGTCGGCCAAAATCTCTTTGTTCGCGAACTCGAGGACGCTGCCGGTGGTGATGCCCCGCGCCAAACGCGTGATTTCGACCGGCAAGTCGGCCAACAAGTTCGAGATGTACAACGCGGTCCCGTCGCCTTCGAGCGTGGGGTTGGTCCCCATGATCACTTCGCGAAACGCGCCGCCGCGGATCCGTTCGACCAGCGGTTGAATCGTCAGGTTCTCGGGTCCGATCCCTTCCAGCGGCGCCAATCGTCCCAGCAGCACGTGATACAACCCGCGGTAGGTCCCCGGTTGTTCCAGGGCGATCACGTCGCGGGGTTGTTCGACCACGCACAACAACGCACGATCGCGTCGCGTGTCGGAACAGATTTCGCACTCTTCGGTTTCGGACAGGTAAAAACAGGTTTTGCAGTAACGGACGTTTTCGCGCACGTTGCGGATCGCGTCGGCCAGTGCGAGGGCCTCGGGTTTGTTCACGCGCAACACGTGGTAACAAATCCGCTCGGCCGATTTCCGGCCGATGCCGGGCAGTTTGGCCAGCTCGTCGATCAAGCGCGTTACCGATTCCGTCAGTTGAGCCATCGTATCCGTTCAAGTAAGACGCGTGTTCGAGAGTCCGTTCGTGCGTGCGATCGTCGAGACCGCTATGTCTGCGTCGGCAGTTTTCCCATCATCTCGCTCAAGCCGCTCGGATTGAGTCCGTCCAGATTCAGACCGCTCGTCACGCTTTGCAGGGCGACCGCGTGCAAGTCCTTGGCTTTGGTCAACGCGTCGTTGATCGCGATCCGCAGCGACGCTTCGAGTCGCGCAACGTCGCCGGATGCGATCGACCGCGGATCGAGGCGGACGTTCAGCACCGTACCCAGCCCGTCGACTTCGACGGCGACGAGTTCGTCGTCGGCGCGACCGATGGCGCGGCGCGTGCGCAGGTCGTCGTTCAACGATTGCATCTTCTCGCCCAGCGAGCGGGCTTGGGAGACGATGTTGGCGAAGTTCGTCAAACCTTTGAACATCGGCGGATGCGATCGGTGCGGCATCCGCTTTGCTCAAATGAGGAGAGGCGGATGCTAGGAGGTGGCAGTGGGTGACGGCGTTTTCGGTTCATCCACGCGTTGGACGCGCGCCGAAAAACGTTCGACGGCGCGTTGCACGAACGGATGCTTCAAGCGTTCCTGCGTGGTCCGCCGCACTTCTTCCCGAGCGGGCTGAGAGGGAGGCGGAGGGGAATCGTCAGTTTCTGCAAAAGCCGTGCCGATCTGAATCGGGCGTCCCATTTGCAGGGCCAACGCCGATTGGAAAACGGCCATGTTTTCCGGGCGATCGCAGTACGTCTTTTGGAAATTATACCTCTTAGAAAAGCGTAAGACCAGAGAATTTGGTCCGAGAGTTGCTGGCACGCCACAACGCCCGTTTTCACCCGCCATTCCCGGCATTTCGCCGATCAATGATCGCCAAGTCGCTAATAAATCGTCGTTCGGTACGCTATTTTGCGTTGGATTTTGCGGCGGCTCGGTTGTAATTTCCGTGCCGGTCGGCGGTGGCGAAGCCGTATCGGAAAGTTTTTCCGTCGAAACGGAGGGGTCGGACGGCGGCGTTACGGGTTGGTCGTCAGACCGTTCGTTTTTTTTTAACGAGGCTGCGGATTCCGTCTGCGGAGCGGGGGGATTGGGAAGCGACGAACGTGTCGGCGAATCGGCGGGGAGGGCCGCGGTCGCATTGCCCGAGATGCGGAGGGTGAGGTTCCCCAGCGTGTTGTTCCGCAACGCGCCGGCCAGTTGGGCGACAGCCTGCAAGTCGGCCAAGCGACACATCCGAACGATGGCCACTTCGGCCAACGTCCGGGGCTGGCTGAGATAGCGGAGACGAGCGAGAGTTTGATCGACGATCTGCACCATCGCCAAGATCGTTTCCAAGCCCAGACGCTCGCCGAGGGTTTGCACCGTGGCGAAGTCCGAGGGCAGGGCATGCAACAAACTCTCGTCGTCGCCCCCCACGGCGACGACCATTAGATCGCGGAGCAGACCCAAGAGTTGATCCCACAGCGTGCCGATGTCCGCGCCCGAGCGCAGCGCTTCGGCGAATTCGGCCAGCGCGGCGGCGGCGTCTTTGGCGGCGATTTTGTCCAACACGGCGAACAATCGCGTGAGGTCGGTCGTCCCCAGCATGTCGTGAACGTCGGTCGCGGTGATGTTTTTCGAACCGAACGACAACAGCTGTTCCAGCAACGATTGGCTGTCGCGCATCGATCCGCCGGCGCGACGGGCCAAGAATCGCCAGCGCGGCGGCGTCGATCCGCACGTGTTCGCCGGCGGCGATTTCGGCCAAGCGTTGCGAGATGCGGCCCGCTTCGACGTGCGAGAAATCGAAGCGTTGGCAACGCGACAAGATCGTGATCGGAATCTTGTCGACTTCGGTCGTGCAGAAGATGAATTTGACGTGCGGCGGCGGCTCTTCCAGCGTTTTTAAGAGCGCGTTGAACGCCTCCTTCGTCAACATGTGGACTTCGTCCAAGATGTAAATCTTGAACCGCGCACGGGTCGGGCGGACGATCGCGTTTTGCCGCAACTCGCGGATCTGATCGATGCCGCGGTTGCTGGCGGCGTCCATTTCGATCACGTCGATGTCGGACCCGTCTTTGATTCCTTTGCAACTATCGCATTCGTCGCAGGGAGTCAACGTCGGCGCAGGCGCGTTGAGGCAGTTCAAACACTTGGCGAAAATCCGCGCGGTGGTCGTTTTGCCCACGCCCCGCGCACCGGTGAAGAGATACGCGTGCCCGATGCGGTCGGATTGGATCGCGCCGGCCAAGCCCTTCCAGACGTTCTCTTGGCCGACGAGTTGTTCGAAGTTTTGCGGACGATACTTGAGCGCGACGACTTGAAACGTTTCGGCGTTCGCATCCGACATGAGCGCGACTCCGCGAAGAGACCGTCGACGCTCTCGCCGGACTCGCCCGACGCGCAAGCGCGGGAGTCTGCCGAGAGCGTGTCCGCCGTCCGCGCTTACGCGACGGATCGACCGGACGTTCCGAACCTGAATGTACAAAAAAAAGTCAGGTCGAAACCTGACTTCCGAAAACCCGCCGTGGATTCGGCGACCGATGAGAGACCCACAACACCTGGAGAGTTGTACTTATGGCTGCTGATGTTACTCCCTGACCAGATTCATAGTTCCCCACCGTGTGGGCCCCTCATGGGTCGTCGAACAGGTCGATTTTACCCTGCCCGGACCCTCGATCCAAGGGGGAGGGAACGGGGCCGCTTTTGGCGACGTATCGGATATTTGACCCACCTGCGGACCGGCGTTAATGTCGAGTTCCACCATGGAGTGGGGAAAGGATGGGGTGGGGGAATGCTCGGTTCCAATTGTTCTTAACGCGGACTTCCTACGCACTATGCCGGCGACCTCCAAAAAAACCACGCGTTCCGTCGAAAATCCCAGCGCGAATTCGCTGCCGGTCGCGGTCGAAGACTCGGGCGGGTTCGAACCCGATCTCGACGCGGCGTTGCAGCGCGTGTTGAAGTTGATGTCGATTCCGGCGCAGCGGCGAAGAGAAAGACGTGGCCGAGTACGTGGCGTCGCAACTGCGCGATGCCGGGCTGCCGAAGGACACGATTCTGTACGACCGCGCGCACTTACGTTCGCCGTTGAAGGGGAACGTCGGCAATTTGATCTGTCGGTTACCCGGCACGTACAAAGCGCCGCGACGGATGTTGATGGCGCATCTCGACACGGTGCCGATCTGCGTCGGCACAGCCGATCGTCGACGGCGAGTACGTCCGCTCGGCCGATCCCACCACCGGACTGGGCGCCGACAATCGGGCCGGCTCGGCCGTGGTGCTGACCGCCGCGATGGAAATCGCGCAACGCCGGCTGCCGCACCCGCCGCTGACGTTCTTGTGGACGGTGCAAGAAGAGGTCGGTTTGCACGGCGCGCGACATGCCGAACTGAAGCTGCTGGGTGGCCCGAAGTTGGCGTTCAACTGGGACGGCGGGCCGCCGGAGAAAGTGACCGTCGGCGCGACCGGCGGCTACCGCATGGACATCCGCGTCCGCGGCATTCCCAGTCACGCGGGCGTCGCGCCCGAGGCCGGCGTGAGCGCGATTTCGCTGGCCGCGTTGGCGATCGCCGATCTGACGCGCGGCGGCTGGCATGGGTTGGTGGTGAAGGGGAAACATCGCGGGACCAGCAACATCGGCGTGATTCACGGCGGCGACGCGACCAACGTGGTGACCGAACGCGTCACGCTCCGCGCCGAAGCCCGCAGTCATGAGCCGGCGTTTCGCGAACGGATCGTCAAGGAGATCGAACGGGCGTTCGAGCGCACGGCCAAAGAATTGAAATCGAGCAAAGGCGAGCGAGGCGGCGTCTTGTTCGACGGTCGCTTGGATTACGAAGCGTTCCGTCTAAGCGAACGCGAACCGGCGGTCCTCGAAGCGGTGGACACGCTGCAAAGCGTCGGCTTGGAACCGAAGCTGGGCGTCAGCAACGGCGGCCTCGACGCCAATTGGACCTCTGCGCGCGGGATCCCCACGGTCACGTTCGGCTGCGGACAGATGAACGTCCACACGACCGCCGAACGGATGCACATCCCGAATTTTCACACCGCGTGTCGAGTGGGCCTGCGGTTGGCGACGGGGTTTTGAACGAATGCGGCGTTCGCAGCGCGGAGTGCGGAGTGACAATGCACACCTGGAAGCAAAGCCGCGAGTGGTACTCGCGAACAGCGCTGCCGACCGGCTTTGAATTCACGGAGAACAAAAAACGGGAAGCGTTCAAAAACGCTTCCCGTCGTGTGTGATGATTCTTTAGTCGCGAACGCTTACGGCGTTTCGTAGGTGTCGATCGCGGCGGCTTCGTTGTCGATCGCTTGCGCCAACGGAACCAACGTCATGCCGAGCACGGCTTGACGTAGCCCAAGCCGCGGATCACTTCCAGCACTTCGCTGCAGGTCGGAAACATCCGCCCGCTGGTGCGCTTGTACAAATCCAGGGCTTGCATGAATTCGACCTCTTCGGTCGTGTATTCGCGTTCGCAGGTGGTCGGGTCGATTTGACGGCGACGGTTGACCTTCTCGCGGCGTTCCATTTTGCCGGCGGCCAACGGTTCGCGGGCGGCCAGTTCGGCTTCGGCGGCGGCGTGGGCGGCTTTGTTCTTGGCGATGCTCTTGGCTTTGGCTTCCTTGTCCTTGGCGGCGTCCAACGCTTTGTCCCCGCGGCGATCCTTCGTGTTGCGGCGGTCGATGGTGACGAGGTCGGATTTCTTGGTCTTGGCCACGAACGGAACCCTTTACCGAAGGCGGGGAGCGGAAGGCGGGGGAGTCGCCCGGCGAAGGATCGTTTCGCCGTACTAACCTCATCGGTTGCGCGATCCGGCAAACTCTAACGGCTCGGTAAGATGACCGGTTGGTCCGAGTGTTCCGATTGAGCGGACCCGAACGGCCTGGACTTTCGCAGCCCGACATTGGGGAGGGCGGAATGCGCTGTGTCGGAGAAGAACGCCTAGACGCGTAAAATTCCGAGAATCATCGCGATAAATCGAAATGTTTCGATGGTTGGACGCCGTTTCGAGCGTTCGTGTCGCGTCCACCGAACGTGTGACATTTCCGAATACGGCGACTATGCTGTGGAGCTACTTGCGTGTGCCCGCCACACACGTATCGAGAGCGCGTCGCGACCGGAAATCCCCCGTCGCCCGCGAGGCTCTCCCTTTCTCGTCTCCTCAGCATCGAACGGTCGGAATTCATGTCGCAGCGCGCAAAGTCGTCGTGGTGGAAGCGAATGGTGAGCGGCAAGAGCAAGTCGGAACGCGCCGCGTCGTTGTTTCGCCGACGCAGCCGATTGTTCGAATCGCTCGAAGATCGCCATGTGATGACGGCGACGTTGAAGATCGAAACGCTGACGTTGAATAACTCGCTCAGTATGAATATCGCCCCGATCGTCGGCGACTATGACGGCGGGATCGCGCTCTCGACGACTCAAGTCTTCACGACCGGCGACAACAACTCCGGACGATTTTCGGCCGCCGATCTTTCGGGCGGGGCAAGTCTCGGCAGGTCGTACGATGGCCTCGTTAGCGACTTGGCCACGGGCAAGGTTTACGCGCTCGGCAAAAATGCGACGACGCCGCTCTCGTATCCGCCCAGCTTTTTTCAAGGTGAGACGATCACGCACCTCATCGAGATCGACGGCGCGACCGGCGCGCTGACGACCAACGCCATCGCGTTGTCCACACCGCTCGTGCTGGGCTACAACAATCGCGACGCGACCGGCATCTTCTCGGGCGCCGGGCGCGTGCTCATCCAGGATTACCAAGGGAAAGTTTCCGAAATCGAGCTTCCCACCGGGGTTGTCACAACGAAAGGCACGATCCCTCTACTCTCGCATGTCTCGAACGAGGCCTGGGCGTATTACGGTATCTCGGAACACTTCGACGGGGCCGATTATCTGACCTATATTCAAACCGCTCAAACGGTCGCCCGCACGCGCGTCAGCGACGGTGTGACGACGATCGTGTCGGCCTCGGTGAATTTGAATCTGGCGAAGGTTGGCGACCTCATCGTCTCGCCGACGAACCAACGGTGGTACACCTACGGTCCGGGCGGGGGAAGTCAGAGCACGCTCGTCACGTCCGACGCCGAAATCACATACGGCGTCGATTTCGCCGCCATCACGCCCGACCCGCGGACCACGGGGATCACTTCGCTCGACGTGACGTTCGATGCGCCGCAGCCGGCGTTCGGCGGAGGGGCGTTCACGGTGAGCGATCTCGTGCTGACACGTAACGGTCAAGCGGTTGCGCTTAGCGGCGTCAGCATTACTCAAATCCCCAATACGAACACCTATCGGATCGACGGGCTCGCCGCGGTGAACGGAACGGACGGCAATTACCAGCTGCGCGTGAAATTCGGCGAAGTGACATCCAACACGGGCGTAGAATACGGCGGTCGCACGACGTGGACGGTCGATGCCGTCGCCGGCGCGCCGACGGTCGTCTCGACGGTGCCCGCCAACGGCGGAAATTTGATCGCGACGGCGTTCAACACCATCACGGTGGTTCTCAGCGAAGTCGTCACCACCGCGACGGCGCAAAACGTGCGCAACTATCGCCTCACGGGACCAAACGGCGTGATTCCCGTCACCAATGCGGTACAGGGCGGCGACGGCAAGACGGTGACCTTGACCGTCCCGACGCAAACGACCCAGGGTTCGTATTCGTTGAGTGTCGGCAACTTGCAAGATCAGGTCGGCAACGCGATGTCCGCGCTCGCGACCGTCAATCCGACGCCCGTCGTCACGACGTTCACCGGCGGCGAGCTGATTGGCCAGTACTTGCAAACGTTGGCGGACTTCGATGGCGACGGGATCAAGGATTTGATCACGGTGCGGAATTCGGATCGCAAGGACTTGCTGTTCTTCAAAGGGAGCATCAACGGCACCTTCGCCACGCCGGTCGTGCTCGACAATGTCGCGACGGGGGACATCGCTCAGGTGACGAGCGCCGACTTGAACGGCGACGGCAAGCAGGATCTGATCGCCGCGCAACTGTTCGGCGGAGCCCTGATTTTGTTCGGCAACAAAAACTACAACATCAGTGACGCGGACCTCAGCAACGATAACTTGTTTCAGGCGCCGCATTTCTTTGCCGAAGGCCAAGCGTATTCGATCGCCGTCGGAGACGTGAACGGTGATTCAAAGCTCGATTTCGTGCTCGCCGGCCAAGGAGGCAACGCCAAGTCGTATTTGAACGATCCGGACAAGGAAGTTGAGGATTGGACCGTCGTTACGAGTACTTCCTCCTATGGATACAACGATTTCGCGCTGGTCGATTTGAACACCGACGGGAAATTGGATTTCGTCGGGACGATCGGCACGAGTGTTTACGTCAGTCTTGGCGATGGCACGGGAAAGTTTGTGCCCACATCATTTTTTACGAGTCAAGGCGGCTTTGTCGACACGATCACCGTCGCCGACATCGACGGGGACGGGTTGCAAGATTTCATCGCGGGCGACAACGGCACGGCGATCCATTACGGGATCACGCGTCCCGTCGGCCAGCCGTTTGCGCCGTTCTTTGCAACGTCCGCGCAGCTTTTGGATTCCAATGCCGGCCGCGACGCGCGACACGTCGAGGCGGTCGACCTCGACGGCGACGGCGATCTCGACTTAATCAAAGGGTCCTCGAACGACAACGGCGGGTCCGGTTCGCTCTTCATCAGTTGGAACCAGGGGAACCGCACCTTCGTCAATGAAACGATCGATCTCACGACGTTTGGGTTCAACGCGAACAAGGGAACCTACACGCTGTCATTCGAAGATCTCAACAACGACAAGATCCCCAGATCATCGTCGCGCCATTTAACGGCAACAAGATCTTCACGCTGTACAGCCAGGCCAAGACCGCGTCGTCGACCTTCACGCTCCTCACCAACGAGCCGCCGTCAACACCCGTCGACAGCAACGCGGCCGCGAACTCGGTCACGGACGGGCGCCGGTCGGGACAGCGGTCAATCTCCGAGCGCAGTCATCGGATCCGTACGGCGGATCGGTGGCATACTCGTTGTCGGCCGACGCGAACGGGTTGTTTGTGATCAACTCGTCGACGGGCGTCGTCACGACGGCCGTCGCGGGCATCGCTCCGGCGACCTATGGGCTCACCGTCCGCGCGACGCGCAGCAACGGCGTCTTTTCGGAAGCTAACTTCAACGTCGACGTCATCGACGATGACACCGCGACCCCGACCGTGACGTTTGGCGGACCGGCGTCGGTTTCGAGTCAGACCGACAACGAGGCGCAGAACCTCGACGTCAGGCTGGTCGACGCCAGCGGGATTCGGAATGCAACGTTTCGCGTCACGCGCAACGGCGAAGTGTATTTAGAAAGGGGGCTTCCGATCACCGTGCGCCCGACTTCCTACGAATTCTCCTACGCCTTTAATGATGCTCCCCCCGGTGTTTACGTCTTTACGGTTATCGTGAACGATGCGGACGAAGACCGTTCGGGCGATTCACTGCAGACGACCGCAACCCATACGCTCACGCTGACCGACGACGACACGACGGCACCCACGCTCGTCGTGAGCGGAAACTCGGCATTCACCGATGCGCAAACCGTGAACTTCGATATCACGGCCGGCGATGCTTCGGGGATTGGACCGGTCACGGTGCAAATTCTGAAAGACGGCATCATCCGGAGCACGCAGCAGTTCTCGCCCCAGAATGGCGTGCCGACCAACTTCATTCCAACCGGCTCGCTCGCGACGGATTTCGGGTTCGGCCAGTACACCGTGACGGTCTCGGTCGCGGATCGCGACAACGATCGTCCGGGCGATGCCCTCACGACGACCAACACGAGTTACTCGTTTACGCTCAACGACGACGACGCGGCCGGCCCGACGCTGAGCGTCACGGGCAATGCGACGTTCACCGACGCACAAAGCGTGTCGTTCAACGTCCTCGCGACTGACGCTTCGGGCATTCCACTGGCGACCGTCACGATCTTCAAGGGGTCGACGACCGTCTTCACGCGGACGTACGAGCCGACCTCGGGCGTTCCGTTCAACGTCAACGCCGGCAACCTCGCCGCGACGTATGGGCTGGGCGCGTATCAGGTCGCGATCACGGCTCGTGACGGCGATAACGATCGCGAAAACGATGTCTCGACGTCGACGTATACGACCTACGCGTTCTCGATCGTCGACGACGATACGACCGGCCCGACGGTCACGCTGGGCGGTTCCGCCGGGACCGAGACCACGTCGGCGACGCAGTCGTTCTCGTGGAGCGCGGCCGACCCCTCGGGGATTTCGAAGATGAACGTCGTCGTGCGGATGGGGACGAACATCATTTTCTCGTCCTCCTCGGAGACGCCGTCCGGCGTATTCAATTTCGACGCGTACGGCGCGGGTACGTTTACGATCAACGTGACGGCGTACGACGCCGACGCCGACGTCGCCGCGGATCAATCGTTTACGAAGGCGATGCGCAGCGTCGTGGTAATCGTCCCCGGGATCGGCGGCGGCGCCGGCGACGATTACATCCGCGTGCGGCCCACCGTCGTCTCGCAACCCAACGGCGAAGCTCGGGCGTTCTTGGTGACCGTGGTCAACGGAAAAACGGTCGAAACGCTGCTCGGCGTGTTTCCGACGACCAAGCCCATCGTCGTCTACGGCGGCGCGGGCAACGACACCATCGAAGTGGTGGGGAATCTGACCCGCGGCGTGCGGTTCTACGGCGAATTGGGGAACGATGTGCTCATCGGCGGCAACGGGAACGACGTGCTGGTCGGCGGCGACGGGATCGACACGCTGACTGGGTCGCTGGGGAACGACGTGCTGATCGGCGGGTACGGCGTCGACCGCTTGTTCGGCGGCTCGGCGTCGGGCAACACGGCCAAGACCAACGACGAAAATCTGTTGATCGGCGACGTCACGTCGTACGACGCGAACGACGACGCCCTGGCGGCCATCTCGGCCGAATGGGCCAACGTCGCGAAGAACGTCGATCAGCGGATCGCCGCGCTGCGGGCCGGCGTCGCCTTCGGCGGCGGCTCGCCCGGTTCCGCGCGGCTGGTCGCGGGCGCGACGATCGCCAACGATGCGTCGCGCGATCAACTGTACGGCACCAACGCCATGACGTGGTTCTGGAACGCGTACGGCTTGGACGTTTTGAACGGCAAACGGACCGCCGACCGCTTGGGGTAATCCCATCGCGATCGGCTGGAAACTACCACGCGATTTCGGCCCCCAGCGACAATCCGTGCAACACCAGCCCGCCGTCATGATCGCCGCCCAATCCGTGCGGCGAAGGTTGCAGCGCCAGGCCCGGGATGTACATCAGGTTGTATCCGGTGGTGAGCGCGATGTGATCGGTCAGCAGGTACTTCGCGCCGAGTCGCATCTCCAATAAGCCGGCGACGCCGATGCCGTCGTTGTCGGCGAAGACCAACGGCGGGAGGCCGAACGGCGAGAGCACGCCGTCGATGAAGCCGCTTTGATAGTTGTTGCCGTACAGACCGAGCTTGCCCATGCCGTAGGCTTCCAATCGGTCCCAATGACGTTCGGCTTTGAAACCGACTTGCCCGCCCAGCAGCGCGTTGTA
The DNA here is from genome assembly GCA_049840575.1 of Pirellulales bacterium. GTDB lineage: Bacteria > Planctomycetota > Planctomycetia > Pirellulales > JALHPA01 > JANRLT01. The sequence goes on along the minus strand of JASGKV010000022.1, from coordinate 519,422 downwards.
CGTTTCTCCGAAAAACACTTCCAGACCGAAGATGGTGTCGGCGCCGCCCATGATCAGACGTTCTTGAAATTCGAAGTAGCGCACGCCGACCATCCGACTGATGGTCCATTCGCCCCATTGCCGTTGGACCCACCAGCGATTCAGTTCGGCGTTGTGGACGCGCGACGTGTAGTTGTAAACGATCCCGGCGTCGAAGCCGCCGATCAGGTCGTCCAACCGCAACGTCGGCGAACTGACCAACACCGATTGACCGATCGGATCACCCAATACGAACGACGTTTGATCCCAACGGTTCAGGCCGAAGTAGCCCAGTTCCCAGGCCGAGCCGTCTTCCTCGATACGCCGCACTTCCAACCGTAGGCCCGGTTCGAACGCGTCGCCCGCGAAAGATTCCTCGATGTTCGAACCGGCGGTCCCGGCCGAACTGACCGTGGGGCGGCCGTTCGCGCGTTGCAGCCACAACGCTTCGGCCGAAACGTTCCACACATGATCCGGAGCGGAGACCGGCGCCGCATCGTAGTTCGGAGCGGCGACGACCGTCGGATCGAGCGCGAGATCGTCCATCGCCATCGCCGACGAGAGCCCGCACGCCAGCAGCGCCGACCACGCGACGAATCCGAATCTCAGCGCCATTGCGACCTCCGTGTGCGACGCGGCGTGCGCAAGGTTCATCCGTGAACCTCGTCCAGCGTCCTCCACAGCCATCGTCCAAGACGCATGCTGTAAATCCGATTTTCCGCTTCCGCCCCTACAGGCGTTACGATCGGACCCAAAAATTCGCTCCGCAGCGTCGCGTTTTGATAAGGTTTAACGATCTTGTCGATTGTTTCGGCGGGTCGCGATTCGATAGCCGATCGCGTCTTTCGAACTCCGGTCAGGCAGGCGCGGAGAGGTACGGGTTACCCGTCGCGGCGAACTGCGCGACGCGCGCGGCGCGAAAGCGTTCGGCCGTTTCCGCGAAGTGTTCGAACCGCAAGTCGGAATCGAACGCGCGTCGCGGCACAATGTGCGCCGAGATCGCATTGATGTAGATGTACACGCGCGGTCCCGTCGCGCACGATCCGTTCGACCGCGCCCAATCGGTCGCCGAACGTCGCAGTTCGCCGATCGAGGAAACGGCTTCCGGTCCCAACCCGATCCGCAGCGAGGAAAACAGTCCGTTGCTTCGCCCTTCGGAGATCATGCCTTCGATGATCTCGCGTAAGTTTCGTTGATACAGCCACGGGTAGGCCGTGGCGTACGACGACGCGCCGATGAGAAATCCGAGACTCAAATAGTTTCGCAGGAGCGGGTCACCCTCCCTGAGCAGCAGCCAGGAGAGTCCGCTCAACATCAACAACGAAACCGTCGTGACGATCCAGACGCGATAGTATCTGCGGCGAATCACAGGCGAATGGATTTGGTGATACCGATTGAACGCGTAGTAATCTTCTTTCGTCAGTTCGAATTCGACTTCCATGGCCTACCCCGATCTCAAGTTCAAAAGTTAAGGCGTATTCTCAACGAGCATCTTCGCACGAGTCCGCGATTCCCGGAAATCGTTTCGCGATCCGGAAATCACGCGACGTCGCAGTGCATCCGGCGTAAACTGACGACGGGAGCGGCGGGCTGCGCGCGCTGCGACGAGCGATTTCGCCGCCGCGTCCCCGCGCACGGATTCGATTTCAAGAATCGAATTTCGCGCACCGCGTTTTTCCGACAACTTCGTCTCGATCCCCGGGTTTCGATCTCGTGCTCAATCTTTCGTTTCACGGCGCGGCCGGGACCGTCACCGGTTCCAAGTATCGGCTCGCTCACGGCGACGTTTCGGCCATGATCGATTGCGGACAGTTCCAGGGCTTGCGCGAGTTGCGCGATCGCAACTGGCAACCGTTGCCGTTCGACGTCTCGAAGTTGTCGTCCGTCGTGCTGACGCACGCCCACATCGACCACGTCGGCTATTTGCCCCGGTTGGTCAAACAAGGGTTTCGCGGGCCGATTTATTGCACGCCGGCGACGGTCGAACTGACCAACATCACGCTGTTGGACGCGGCGCATTGCCAAGAGGAAGAGGCCGACTACGCCAATCGCAAAGGTTACTCGAAACATAAGCCCGCGTTGCCGCTGTTCGACGAACACGACGTGCGCAAGACGCTGAAGTTGCTGACCGCGCACGATCGGAAGGAATGGTTCGGCTTCGGCGGACCGTTCTTCGCGCGGTTTCACGACGCCGGTCACCTGCTGGGCTCGGCTTCGATCGAGGTCGAAGTCCGCGATCGCGACACGCCGACGCGGCTGCTGTTCTCGGGCGACGTCGGGCGTTATACCGCGCCGTTGTATCACGATCCGCAACCGCCGGCGGCCTGCGATTACCTGATCTGCGAAAGCACCTACGGCGATCGCGATCACCCGGTCGAAGCGACGCTGGATCAAGTCGCCGACACGGTCAACGCCGCGTATGCGCGCGGCGGCGCGATCGTGGTGGCCGCGTTCGCCATCGGCCGGGCGCAGCAATTGATTTACCTGCTGCGCACGCTGAAGAAAGCGAATCGCATTCCCGACGTGCCGATTTATTTGGACAGCCCGATGGCTGTCGACGCCACCAATATTTACTGCGCCTTCGCCGACGAACATGATCTGAGCGAATCGGAACTGACCGGCCCGCAGTGCGTGCTGCGCGGTCGCGACGTCCATCTCTGCCGGACCGCGCAAGAATCGAAAGCGCTCAACGGCATCCAAGGGCCGGCGGTCATCATTTCGTCGTCGGGCATGATGACCGGCGGGCGGATTTTGCACCATCTGAAGCAACGCTTGCCCGATCCAAAGAACACGATCGTGCTGGGGGGCTACGCCGCGCCGGGCACGCGCGCCCGACAGTTGGCCGACGGGACGAAGTTCATGCGTTTGCTGGGTCACGACGTGCCGGTCCGCGCGGCGATCGCGCGGATGCCCGCCCTCAGCGGCCACGCCGATCGGACGGAATTGCTGCGGTGGCTCGCGCCGTTGGCGGACCCGAAGCGCGTGTTCCTGACGCACGGCGAACCGGCGAGCGCCAGAGCGCTGGCCGGAACGCTGCGCGAGACGCGCGGATGGAACGTGGAAATTCCGAAACATGGCGAATTGGTGGAGTTGGAGTGATTTTTGGGTTTCAGACGACGGAATCGCGTTGCGGAGCGCATCGCGTGACTACCGACGCACGGACGGATCACACGTGAGGACGCATTTCGTCGACGGGCGATATGTGAACGAAGGGATACTAAAATAACGAATGGTACGATTACTAGTCCGATTTTAAAATTCTTTTCGACGCCGCAACGTTAGGAGCGGCAATCGCTTGCGAAGGCGGGTGGTCTGATTTGTGCGAAAAGATAAAATTTCGTGCGTTTTCGACGGTTTTGGCGCAGAATTGGGTCCGCTGACCGGAATGTCAATTACTTCGTGTCATCTTCCGCCGCTTTGCTCGTCAGCGAAAAATCCGCGTCGGTCGTCGCCTCTTTGATCTCCAACGTCAGGCCGCTGGTGGCCGGATCGGCGTACCGCGCGGGAACGCCGTGTTTGATGGTCGTGCGGGCGTCGGCGATTTCTTCACCCTTGGCGTCGACCTGGTTGCCGACGACTTCTTCCTTTTGGATCGCCACGCGATAGACGCCCGGCGCCGCGCCGTCGAGCTTGCCGGTCTTCAGCGTAAACGTCCCGTCGGCGGCGGTCCGGGCGGCGGCGGTCGGACCTTTGCGATCGGGCGTAAACAGCACGCCGGCGTCGGCCACCGGCTTGCCGTCGAGCGTCACGCGCCCGCCGACCGCAACCGTTTTGAAGCCGTTGCCGCAGCCGCTCGCGGCGCACGCGCACAGCAACGCCGCCGAACACCACAGCATGCGAACAAACATCGATCACCTTTGCCGGCGAAAAGAATGTGAAACGCGTTAGGGGATATTCACCGGTTTGCCGTCGGACTTGCCGCCCAGCAGTTGGTAGGTCGCGTGGTCGATCGTCTCTTCGAAGAAGTGGACGCTGTCGTCACCCATCAGAAAGAACGCGCCCCCGGCGTGCATCGACTTGAAGCCGAGTTCCGTGCGCCAGTTGCACGGCTTGTTGCAACCGTCGGCGCCGTTGTCGTCGCACGAATCGAAGTTGATCGGGATGATGGTCGCGGTCAGGCCTTGGCCATTGTTCGACGCGGCCCAGCCCGAGCGGATATGCGTCGAGCAACCGCGACGAACTTCGCCCATGTCAATCGTCTTCGAGAGACCGTCGGAGACGTTCTTGGTTTTGATCGGATCCGAGCGGCGATGAAACACGCCGCCGAAATTCTTGGCGACGCTGTACGGATGCGTGCCGTACGAGTTGTAATCGGGCGAGCACGAGCAGGCGCTGTTCGTCGTGTCTTTGGTCGGTCCCGACGACGCGGCGTAATTGTGCAACGCGACGCCGCCGGAAGTCGTGTCGTACGCGTCGGTCGGACAGAGGAACACGGGCAACACGGTCTCGGCCAGTTTCTTGGTCGAGCCGGGAAACGTCTGCGTGTTGGTCGGCACGGCCAGCGCGACGCCGTCTTTGCCGAGATCGAACGCGTCGTACAGCGCCTTTTCTTCCAGATACGGCAATAAGCGGATCAGGATCGTGCCGCGGTTCTCGGTCACGCCGGCGGCGTTGGTCCACCACGCGCCGGCCGGCAGAATCTTGCGGTTGTCGTCGTAGAGGTGGATCGCCAAGCCGAGTTGGCGAAAGTTGTTTTTGCACTGCGACTTGCGAGCGGCCTCGCGCGCGGCCTGAATCGCCGGCAACAGCAACGCCACCAAGATTCCGATGATGGCGATCACCACCAACAATTCGACCAGCGTGAACCCGCGGCTAAGGCGTGGCATCGGATGATCCCCCCGGATCGACGAGCGCGCTACGCGCTCGATCTGCGGACAAGACGAGAAATTCTTCTGCTCTAGAAGAATATCGCCCGCCGAACCCCGAAATTCAAGTCGGATGCGGTTGATTCAAATGTTTGCTTTCGCGTCCAGCCGCTCCAACGTTCGTAAAAACGCCGCGCTGTATTCGGCCACGTACTTCGGGGCGACGTAGCGGACGTTCACCGCGCCGGCCAACGCATGGCGTGCGCCCGAGGCGCCGCAGGCGACGATCGGCAGGCCGGCGGCCCGGGCTTCGAGCAGGGCCATCGAGACGCGCTCGGTCCGATCGGCCGTGGCGTAGAAATCGACCGCGCGATAGATGTCGTAGAGATCAGGGCGATAGCCCAAGAAACGGACGCGGTCCGTCACGTGATAACAGGCGGCGTAGCGTGCGAGTCGCGCGCGATCGGGTCCGGTTCCGACGATCAGTTGATAGCAGTCGTCGCGCACGCACGAGACTTGGTCGATCGCCCAAAATAGGTCGTCGATTCGCTTCTCGTGGATCAGCGGCCCGACGGTCAACGCCAGCCGCGCATCGGCCGGCAATTCCAATTCGGCCAGCAACGCATCACGCGTGGTTGTGCCGGGACCGAGCGGTAACGGCGCGTCTGGCTCGATCGGCCACACGCGGCGTTCCGGCGCATCGCTCGCAGGCGCAGCGGCCGCGTCCTTCCAGGTTGGGTTGGTGATCCACACGTTCGACGCCGCGCCGAAACGTAGCGCCGCGCCGTGCAAGGGTGGAGCATGCGAAAGCAACACCTCGGCGGCCAAACGCGGCGCGAACGTCGCGGCGAGCCGCGCCGCCGGCTCAGGCAAGGTCGCCCACTGAAACACCGTCTCCGGCCGCAAGCGACGGAGCAGCCCGCGCCAGAGAAACGGTCGACGGTAATCCGTGCGGCGCGGCCCCAGGTCGACCACGCGGCCGGCATGCCGCGCGAACAGGCCCCGCCACGGTCCATCGTCGCGCCACGCACAGACGATTCTGATCGGCCCGGGTCGCGGCGTTGTTCTCCAAGACGTTCAGCAACCGCCGGGCGTTGCCCGAGGGGTGAAAGTCGGCCAGGAGATGCAGCGTGACCGGCATGCGGGACGATGAACGGACGAAGAACTCGGTAAATCGGGCGAACTCGCGATTTTAGGAAGACCACCGCCCCCGAACCAGTCCCGTTCTTAGGCCGCCTCGTTCAGTCCACCTGATCTTCCAATTGGAAATGCAAATGGCCTCAAAAAGAACAAAAGCGACAAAAACGAGAGTTACTCGCTGTTCTTGGCTCTCTTATGCTTCCTTTTTGTGCTTCTTGTTTTTCTTGCGGCCATTCCCGTATTGGGTATTCAGAGCGGACTTTGAAACCGAGACTCGCCGGGGCGAGTACGATTTTGTAGGGTTAAACGTCACGGTGCACGCATGTTCGCGCCGCCGTATCCGATCGTCGTTTTTGGGAGATCGCCGCCGTGAAGAATCGCTTAGTGGGATGTTTGGCCGCGTTGGCCTTGCTGATCGGATCCGTGGCCGTCGCCCGCGCACAAGGCAAACCGGTCTTCGTCGTCTCCGTCGCCGGCTACGACGCCGTGATGGCCGACATCGACTACCTGGGTGCGGTCGTCGGGCAAAACCGCGTAAACTCCGCCCAGATCGAAGGGGGCTTCAAACTCTTTACCGGCGGCAAAGGCCCCGACATGATCGATCGCAAAGCCCCCTGGGGCTTCGCGGTGCTGACGGCCGGGTCCGAGGATTTTCACTCGCTGGTCTTCTTGCCGATCAAGGATTTCGACGGCTTCCTGACCGTGGCCGGCAATTTCGGCAACGCCCCCTCGGACGAAGAGAACGGCGTCAAGTCGATGCAGTTCCGCGGCGGACCGCAGGTCTACTTCAAACCGCAAAACGGCTTCGTCTACTTCTCGGATAAACTCGCCGCGCTGAAGACGTTGCCGGCCGATCCGGTCGCGCTGCTCGGCGGCTTGCCCAAGGACTACGACATCGGCCTACGTGCGCATGTTCAGAACGTGCCGACCGAACAACGCAAGCAATGGATGGGCTTCATTCGCCAAGGGATGGAACAAGGTCTGCGTCGCAATCAGGACGAAGACGAAAACGCGTTCGCGATGCGCAAGAAGTTGGTCGAAAGCCAAATGGTGCAATTCGAAAAGGCGATCAACGAGCTGGAAACGCTGTCCGTCGGTTTAAACATCGACGGCGCGGCCAAGAACGTCGCCCTCGAGGCGGCCGTCGTCGCCAAGCCCGGCAGCGATATCGCCACGCACCCGTCGACCACCAGCCGCTTCGGCGGGTTCATGCAAGCCGACGCGGGCGTGACCGGCAACATCACGATGAAGGTCGCGGCCGACGAAATCAAACGGAGCGAAGAAGGGATCGCCGCGTTCCGCGAAGCCGCCATGCGGCAGATCGAAAAGGATCCGAAGTTCGACGAAGACGCCCGGCGCAAGCGAAGGACGTGTTGAAGGACGTGTTGGAGATCGTCGTCGGCACGATTCAAACCGGCAAGCTCGACGGGGCCGGCACGTTGGCCTTGTCGGACAAGTCGATGAACTTCTACGCCGGCGCCGCGGTCCATGACGGCAAGGCCGTCGAGAAGCTGGTTAAGAAGCTGATCGATCTGTACGGCGCCGAACTGCGCGAGAAGAAACTGGACATGGCCAAGCACAACGGCGTGACCCTGCATCAAATCGGCTTGCCGATGCCGAAGGACGAAGGGGCCGAAGTCCTGGGCGACCCGCTGCTGGTCACCGTCGGCATCGCCGACAAGGCGTTCTACATCGGCGCGGGCAAGCAAGGTCTCCAATCGGTCAAGTCGGCGATCGACGCTTCGGCCGCGTCGGGCGAGACCAAGCTGGACCCGGCGTCGTTGAACGTGGCGATGACCGCGGTCTCGGCGTTCGCCGCGTCGGTCGACAAAAACGGCCAAGGCGACGCGATGGTCGAAGCGATGCAAAACGCCGCCGGCAAGGATCACATCCTGAGCACGGTCAAGGAAATCCCCAACGGTTCGCAACTGCGAATCCAAATCGACGAAGCCGTTCTCCGCATGTTCGGCATCCTGGGCCAACGCGCCAACGGCCCCCGCGGCCGCAACCCGGCGCTGTAGTCCGAGGCCGCAGTACCCGTAGGGTGCGTCACGGTGTTGATTGCGAGCCGTAGGGTGCGTCTCGACGCACCGACGCAAGACGTGGTGTTTACGACCCGGCTGGAATTCCGTTCCAGCCGAGTTTTTTCATGCCGTATGATCGAATCGTGCGTAAATCGTTCTTCCGGAGAGACGTTTCGTACGACGACCACGATCATGAGAACGTTTTTCCGGATAATTTTCGACCCGAGCGAGGTGATTGAATGCGCGATCGATTCCTCGTCGCTTTCGGGCGAATCCTGTTGCTTGTACTTTTCGTCGCAAATTCGTCGTTGCGCGTTCGAGACGACTCATGTGTCGTGCGAGCCGGTGAAGCGGCCGCGCCGACTTTGCGCATCGAAATTCTCGACGACGATTGGGGCACGGCGTCGAAGGCCGACATTCGGGCGGTGTGCGCGTCGGCCGGGAACGAGTTGATGACCAACGTTCCCGAGCGTGCATTGCCCACCTTGGTCGTCGGCAACGACGCCGGGGGCGTGCCGATCACGTTGTTCAAACGCGGCGCGAACGGCGAGATTCGCATCCGCCTGACTCCGCGCGACGCGTATTGGTCGCAATACGCGTATCAGTTCGCGCATGAGCTGTGTCACGTGCTGTGCGACTATCGCGACGTGCCCAACGATCAGAAGTGGTTCGAGGAGTCGCTGTGCGAAGCGGCGTCGATCTTCGTGATTCGTCGGATGGGCGAGAGTTGGAAAACCGCTCCGCCGTATCCGAATTGGAAATCGTACGCCGCGTCGCTGACCAAATACGCGGACGACCACGCGGCCAAGACCGGCAAGCTCGACGAGCCGTCGTTCGCCGCGTGGTATCGCGCGCATGAGCCGGCGTTGCGCAAGACGGGAACGGATCGCCCGTTGAACCAAATCGTGGCGGTCCACGCGCTGCTGCCGCTGCTCGAAGCCGAGCCGAAGCATTGGCGCGCCCTCGGTTGGCTGAACCAATGGGACGCCGCGACCCGGCCGACGTTCGCCGAGTACCTGCGGGACTGGCATGCCCGCGTGCCGGACGAGCACAAATCGTTCGTCGCCGCCGTGGCGGCCAAGTTCGAGATTCTGTTGCAGTGACGCGCAGCGCGCTCCCGGATTTCGCCGGCAAAATGCCGTTTCGGTCGCATTCGACTTTATCGATTGCGACGAGTCTGCCGATAACGTAAGCGTTGTGCCTGCGACGTTGCCGGCATGCTCGTCGTTTCTGGTCGCGGCGGAACCGCATCGATGCCCTCGCTTGCCGGCATCTTCGCTCAAGTGTGTCGCGTCGTTCGCCGTGAGCGGAACGGCCGCGTCGTCGCATGGGCGATGCTCGTGTTGCCGGCTTGCTGCGTCTTCCTCGCTTCCAGCGGATTTCTGACTGCCGCGACGATGCCGTTTCCGGCTGCTACGCGTCGTGCCGTCGAACCCGCGGCCGTCGTCACGGATGAACCATCGAACGTCGCGTCGTCCGTCGAAGTTCCAACGCTCGATCCGACGTCGATCGAAGCGTGCACCGACGCGATCGGCCGTCCGGGATCGCCGGGTTGCACGGACGATCCCGCCGCCGTGTGTCCGCCGGGATGGACGGCCTTCGCCCAAGCGTTGTACTGGACCGTCCGCGAAGGAGGCGCCGACAACTGGGCGCAAGAGATCACGCCGATGGGGCAGTTCGGCTCGACGATCGGATCGGCCGCGTTGGTTGACGCGCCGTTCGATTGGAACGCCGGCTACCGCGTCGGACTGACGACGCACAAGCCCGACGACGTGGACGTGTCCTTGTACTACACCAACTTTCGGACCGGGGCGTCGGCTTCGGCCGCCGGCGAAGTCTACTCGGCCTTCTTGGCCAATTTTTTCGTCGGCAATCCGGACGGCGCGGCGTTCGGGCCGCATTATCGTCGGGCCGAGATGGATTGGGACTTCGCGTTTCACACCATCGATCTGGAGATCGGCCGCACGTTCGCCGTCTCGCCGAGTTTTTCGTTGCGACCGTTCGTCGGTTTGAAAGCGGCGGTCATCGATCAAACGATGCGCTCGACCTGGAACTCGCCCATCGACACGTCGTCGACGACGTATCTGTTCGATTCGGCCGTCGAAACATTGACGCACGATTATTGGGGATTGGGTCCGTCGGTCGGCGTCAACGCCGAGATTCCGCTGTACCGCGGCACGCGGAACACGGTGGGGCTGTACGCCGCCCCGTCGGCCGCGCTGATGTACGGCCATTGGTCGTTCTCGGACCGTTATCAAAACGACGGTCCGACCACCACGACGATCCCCACGCCCACCGCTGTGGCGATCGACACCGATCCGATCGACGGCGCATCCGTGATGGGGCGCGGCACGTTGGGCTTCGCTTGGACGCGGACGTTCGCCCGCTCGTCGATGACCGTACGTTGCGGCTACGAGGCGCAGGTTTGGATGAATCAGATGCAGTTCTACTCCTTCAACATGGGCAGGCTGAACAACCTGACGTCGTTGCAGGGGGGCGTGTTGGAATTCGGTTGGAACTTTTAAGGATTTTGCGCACATGACTTGGTCGGGCCGTGCGATGATCGCGCTGACGTTACTCTGCGGTTGCGCCGTCTCGTGCCGAAGAGGTCGCGCCGTTCGTCGACGTGCTGGTCTGGCGCCGTCGCAGGAAACGTCGTCGGTCTGGGCCAGCGCGGTCACCGCCGACCGCTTCGAGGCCGCGCAAGTCGAGTTCGACGTCTCGGCCGGCTTACGCACCGGCATCGCGTTCCGGCCCGACGCGGGCTGGGATTTTCGCGTGGCGTGGACTTACGTTCCCACGTCCGCCGGAGCGAGCATCGCGCCGGGCGGGCAGTTGGCGATTCCCGAGTTTTTCAGCGGCTTCCTCAGCGGCGACGCATACGCGTTCACCGCGGCCTCCGTCGATTGGCGATTGAATTACCACGTGTTGGATTTTGAGCCGGGCACGACATCGCGCTGACCGAAGCGCTGACGCTCCGACCGTGGTTCGGCTTGAAGGGAGCGGTGATCGATCAAACGATCCGCGCACGGTGGTCCGATCCGCTGTTGGGCATCTCGGCCGAGGAAAACGTCGACCACGATTATTGGGGCTTGGGACCGAGCTTCGGCGTCGGGTTTCGCTACGGCGTGCCGGAGATCGAAGGGCTGAGCGTGGTCGGTTCGTTCTCCGCCGCGTTGCTGTACGGCAGGTGGAACGTCGAGGACGCGTATCGTCGGACCGACGGTCAGCCGCCGCTGTTCGCGTTCGACGCGTTCACCACGCGTCTGAACGACTCGGCGTTGGGCACGCCGACGCTGACGTACTTTTTGGGGATCGAGTGGACGCGCCCCGGCGCGATCGCGACGACCTTCAACGCGGGCTTCGAATCGCAGTGGTGGGCCAACCAACAACGCTTGCCCACGTTCCAGCAGTTGCCGATGCACGGCGACTTGACGTTACAAGGATTGACATGCGGTCTTTCGTTTTGCTTCTGATCTGCTGCTGCCTGGCGGCATCGCGCGAAGCTCCGGCCACGGAGCTGTTCGTCGACGCGCTGGCGTGGAAGGTCACGCAGAACGTCGATTGGGTGCTGAACACCAACCGCGATCCGGCGAATCAATTCGTGGCCTACGAATCGACCACGTACGACTACGCGGCCGGCTTTCGCGTCGGCGCGCCTCACGGAGAGCGACGACCACGACTTGCGATTCGCGTACACGCGATACGGCGTCGACGCCGCGCACGCCGCCGCCGGCGATCTGACCGCCGCGTTTCTCGGCGGCAAGCAAGCTCAGCCTCCGTCGCCGAAAATCTATTTCGATACCGGCGCGGTCGCGACGGAGTTGGATTACGACATCTTCGATCTGGATCTGGGCAAGCGGTTTTATCCGAGTCCATCGTTGATGATCCGGCCGATCGTCGGGCTGCGCGGCGGACGAATCGATCAATCGTTCGAAACGACGTTGCAAGCGACCTATGCCGGAACGATCGGCCAAATCGAGCGCACCGCGGTCGAACGGATGACCAACGACTTTTGGGGGATCGGCCCGAAGTTCGGCGTGGAGACGGCCGTCAATCTGGCGCGCGGCGACGAGTACGAAGTGAACCTGACGGCGAATTTCTACGCGGCTTACTTGATCGGGCGTTGGACGGTCGACGACGTGACCGGCATCGTCGACGTCGAAAACGGCGTACGGACGGTCTCGGAAAAAACGATCGCCGTGCCCGACCGCGATTTCGGAGCCACGACGTTCCAAACAGTGATCGGCGTCAACTGGCGTTACGGCGGCTGGTCGGTCGCGGCCGGGTACGAACTGAACGACTGGTTGAACCAGTGCCAGATCTTCGACGACGCCACGGGCCCGCACAACAACGACCTGATCCTGCAAGGCCTGACGCTGACCGCGGCCTTCGCGTTTTGATCACGGCGAATCGAGGAAAAAAGAAACCCGTTCGCCGCCTTGACTTGCCCGCGAGGGCTGCTAGACTGACTTATTAAGTGTACGCAATACCACTTATTGTGGTGTTATGCATCGCGGTTGCGAAGAGTACGACGAAAAAGCAAAAGCCGATAAGACGTTCGAGCGGTCGACCGCAGGGGCAAGGCGGCACATAAAGCCGTAGGGTGCGTCTCCGACGCACCGAATCTCCAGCGTAGGCATGCCGATTGTTACCACAACGCGAGTCACGGTGCGTCGAGACGCACCCTACGGAAGAATTTCTATTCTACGCGATCGAAACGTTCGTAACGCTCGCAGAGTGGAACTGGGGTGTTTGCGGGACGACGAGAACTTCGTAAGGACGGCCTCGACGTGATCGAAAAAAGAAAACGGTGCGTCGTGTGCGATCGCAACGCTCGAATCGCTCGTAACGCTCGCGGAGTGAAGATGGGGAAGTTCGTTAGGTGGTTCGGAAAGTGAAAAACGAAAAAAAGCCTCGCTCGTAACGCTCGAAACGATCGTTTCGCTCGCGGAGTGAAGCTGGGAAGGATGCGAATCGCGACCGGCGTCGGGAGGATTCGATAAGTAGCGAAAACGCTTGATCGGTCGACCGCAGACCGGCGGAACGCTGAGTCTGGGACGTTCTTTGACAATTCGACCATTTGCATCCGATCGGCCGCTCGGACCGCATTGCCCCCTCGTTTCGATCGTATCGCTCGCGTGATAAAATCGAAGTTTGGTTCCGTTCGCTTCGTGTTTTTTCGCCGCACGCCCATGTTCGTTCCCACGCCGGTTCCGCATCCCCAGGTTTTCCGCGTTCGCCAAACGTTCGACCGCCCGTTGGTCCGGGATATTCCCGGGACCGTGCGGGACGAGCTGACGAAGTTGGACCTGGGCCGTACGATCAAGCCCGGACAAACCGTGGCGATCACCGCCGGCAGCCGGGGGATCAACAACATCCGCGTCATCCTCCGCGCGATCGTCGATCACGTGAAATCGCTGAACGCGATCCCGATCATGATCCCCGCGATGGGCAGTCACGGCGGCGGCACGGCCGAGGGGCAACTCGGCGTGTTGGAATCGTACGAGATCACGCCCGAGACGATGGGCTGCGAGTTTCGCGCGAGTATGGAGACGGTGATCGTGGGTCAAGCGAAGGAGGGCTTCGCGGTCCACTTCGACAAGCACGCGTATTCGTGCGATCACACGATCGTCTGCGGACGCGTGAAGCCGCATACCGAAATGACCGGCAATATCCAAAGCGGCTTGATGAAGATGCTGCTGATCGGCTGCGGCAAGCATAACGGCGCGAAGATCTATCATCGCGCGATTCACGATTACGAGTTTCCGCGCATCGTGCGCAGCGTGGCCGGCGAAGTGTTGGCCAAGTGCCGCATCGCCGCCGGCTTGGCGATCATCGAAAACGGTTACGACGAGACCGCGTATCTGCGCGGCGTTTCGCCGGCCGAGTTCGAAGCGAAGGAGATCGAGCACCTGAAGATCGCGATCGCCAACTTGCCGCGGTTGCCGTTTCGCGAAGTCGACATGCTGTTGGTCGACGAGATCGGCAAGAACATCAGCGGCACCGGCATGGACACCAACGTGATCGGCCGCAAATACAGCGATCACATGGCCGGCCCCGACGAATGGCCCAAGTGCAAACGGATCGTCGTCCGAAGCTTGACCGAAGAGACGCACGGCAACGCCAGCGGCCTGGGAATCGCCGAGTTCTGCAAGAGCCAAGTGATCCGCGACTTCGATAAGAAAATCACGTGGTTGAACGCCTGGACCAGCGGTCACATGAGCTGCGTGATGGACCCGCTGCACTGGGAAACCGACCGCGAACTGCTGGACGTCTGCCTGCCGACGATCGGTCTGACCGAGCCTGAGGACGCGAAGTTCCTCTGGATCAAAAACACGCTGCACCTCAGTGAAGTCGAATGCGGCGCGACGTACTGGAACGCGGCGAAAGAGCGCAGCGACTTGGAGATTCTGACCGAACCGCGCCCGTTACCGCTGGATGCGAGCGGGAATTTGCCGGTGTTCGAGATCGGGCACTGAGAATGAAGCAGGCATAGTTCAATGCTGAACTGATTGGAAGTTGACTTTGTTAGCGAAATCCGACAAAGTCATATCATCCCTGCTTGCAGATTCACAATCCGATCCGTCAGCAGAAAAATACATTGTTATACTATCAGAGTATAGGTATTGAATACGTATTTTATTAACTGGAAAGTAAATCCATATTCTTAGTAAAAACTGCGAAGCATGAGCGGCTCTTTCTATAGAGATGTTTCCAGACGGATCACGAACAACTGCTTCAACATTATCGTCATCCTCATCAATATGTAGTAATTCAAAACCTTGTGACGCGAATAAACTTGATAGATGTACAAGTTTGCTTTCCAAGCGGGTCGTTACATGATCCGGACCTTGTTTGAAATGCTCGTGATTGTCCAAGGAAAAAATCACTCTCGCAAAACTGATCGAATTAAAGATCTGGAAAATACGTTCTTGGACATTCACGAGATCTGTAACGCTTATCCATGATTCGTTGATTTTGGTCTTTTTGCCATAACGTATATTGATTTTAGAGCCTTGCAGGCGAAATGATTGGTGTTGAGCAATGTTGCGCCATTGGTTTATGCGAATACCCCAAGGTTCGGGAGAAAAACAACTTTTCATTTCTGTATTGTCATGCAATTCTCCAACAACTACACCAAAATCTAGCTCACGTATTTTCCGCATGCTCCCATCAGTCCCTTTCGTGATGCGCGAGTGTGAAAGCAATTCGCGAAGCATGGGCTGGATCGATCCTTCCAATAATGATCCCAAGGTTCTGAATTGATCGAAAACATAATCTTCACTTTCTGGAATCAGGTCTTTAGGGCGTAAATTGTAAATACTCCAAAAACCATAAACGCCTTGTTCAACCTCTCTCCAGCATTCATTGAATGTTTTGAAGCATTGTTCAGGGTCGCTGTATGCAGAAGTACGGTAGATATTCAGTGTGGAATTTAAAATGCCGTGAGACCATAAATCAGTTTGTATACGTACCATTCGAATGGATTCCGAAACAAGTGAACTAACCACATGATCGTCTTCATCCAAATTCAAGTTGAAGAAATAAGGCTTGAAACAGTGAATAGTAAACGCCTTTATCTGCTGAGGAGTAATTCCGTCCTTAATCGCAATTAACATAGGATGATTGTTAGCTAAATCAGAAAGAACTCGATGTTTTTTGTCATTTTCCGACATTTGATCAGCTGCGAGTTGGAGGAATCTTGGAGTCTATGTGACAGTCTCAGGCGATTCCAGGTTCATTCCGATGAATTAACTTCCTTACTTGCTTCGATTTAGGACTTTGTTCATACATCATTCGCCACGCAAGTAAGTCTGGTTTTAAAGGCAGTGTAGAGCAACAACTCTTGTTTTTCCGCATATTTAGAGTCACTTTCGCGGGACGCCGGTCCGGTAAACTAGCATTTTCCGGTCCACGCATTTCTTTGCGACTCATGACAAAACACATCTTCGTCACCGGCGGCGTCGTCAGTTCTCTCGGCAAAGGGCTGTCGTCGGCCAGCATCGGCATGCTGCTCGAAGCGCGGCGGGCTGTCCGTCCGCATGCAGAAGCTCGACCCGTATATCAACGTCGACCCGGGCACGATGAGCCCGTATCAACACGGCGAGGTTTACGTCCTGGACGACGGCAGCGAGACCGACCTGGATCTGGGCCACTACGAGCGGTTCACCAACGGCATCCTGGATCGCGACAGCAACTACACGACCGGTCAGATTTATCTAAGCGTGATCAACAAGGAACGCCGCGGCGAGTTCCTGGGCAAGACCGTGCAGGTCATCCCGCACATCACCAACGAAATCAAATCGGTCATCCACAAGCTGGCGTCCGACGACGTCGACGTGGTCATCACCGAAATCGGCGGCACGGTCGGCGACATCGAGAGCCAACCGTTTTTGGAAGCGATCCGCCAGTTTCCGGTCGACGTCGGCCGCGAGAATTGTTTGTTCATCCATTTGACATTGGTGCCGTACCTCAAAGCGGCCGGCGAGTTGAAGACCAAACCGACGCAGCACTCGGTCGGTCTCTTGCGACAGATCGGCATTCAGCCCGACGTGTTGATTTGCCGGACCGAGCGTTCGATCAGCCGCGACGATCGCGAGAAGATCGCGCTGTTCTGCAACGTACCGATCGAAGCGGTGGTCGAAGAGAAGGACAAGGATTTTTCGATCTACGAAGTGCCGCTGTCGTTGGTCGAGAACAAACTCGACACGTTCATTTGCAAACGACTCGGCCTGCCGCACAACAAGGCCAACATCGAGCCCTGGCACGACATCCTGCATCGTCTGCGCAATCCCGAACATGAAATTTCGATCGCGGTCGTCGGCAAGTACGCCGAGCACCGCGACGCGTATAAGTCGATCTACGAATCGCTGGATCACGCGGGCATCGACCGTCGCGCAACATCCGCGTGCAAAGCATTCAAAGCGAACGGATCGAAACCGAAGGCGCGGATCGCCTGCTGGGCGGGTTCAACGGCATCCTCGTGCCGGGCGGGTTCGGCGAACGCGGCATCGAAGGCAAAGTCGACGCGATTCGATATGCCCGCGAGCGGAACATCCCGTTCTTCGGCATTTGCCTGGGGATGCAATGCGCGGTGATCGAATACGGTCGCAACGTGCTGGGCCTGGAGAACGCGCATTCGACGGAATTCAGCCGCGACACGCCGCATCCGGTGATTTGCTTGCTGGACGAGCAACGCTCGATCGTGGACAAAGGGGGCACGATGCGTCTGGGGGCACAGACCGCGCGTCTGGCCGAAGGGAGCCACGCCGCGACCGCGTACGGCAAGACGTCGATCAGCGAACGACATCGTCATCGCTACGAGTTCAACAACGTCTATCGTCAACGCTACGCCGACGGCGGAATGTTGTTCAGCGGCACGAATCCGGATGATACGTTGGTCGAGATCGTCGAGTTGCCCGACCACCCGTGGTTCTTGGCCGTGCAGTTCCATCCCGAGTTCAAAAGCAAGCCGATCAAATCGCACCCGCTGTTCAGCGGCTTCGTCGCGGCCGCGATCGAACACAAGACCGGTAACTGGCGCTGGCGAGCGGAAGCTGAGCGAATGTGGTGTGCGGCGTGAAAGCCGTAACCAAAAGCAAACAACGCGCGGCGTTTGTTCGACCCGAACACTGTAATCCGAACACTGTAATCCGAACCCCGAAACCTCGCCTCATGTCCACCGAAGCCTCGGCCGTCGGCCCCGAACAAGTTCCGCCCGCCACGCTCGCGTTTTTGATTCAAACGCTCGCGTCGCAAGCGATGCTGGCGCTCGGCGTAATGCCGAATCCGCTGACGCAGAAGACGGAAAAGAATCTGCCGCTTGCCAAGCACTTCATCGACATGCTGGACGTGCTGGAAGCGAAGACCGAAGGCAATCGCACGCCCGAGGAGAGCGCGTTGCTGCGTTCGATGACGCATCAATTGCGGATGGGTTACGTCGAGATGCAGAAGACGTCGTAAGTCGTAGTATCGCGCGCTACGAAGGCGGCCGAAACCGCCCTTGAATACGCACTACGCGGCATTCGCTCTACGACGACGCAGCGTCCACGCCAGACCGAACGCACCGACGGCCAGCGCCGCGAACGAACCGGGTTCGGGAACGGCGACGGCGGGACCGAACAGAAAATCGGTCGGGCCGCGAACCACCGAGCTGATCCGAACCTCGTCGATCGATCCGCTCAACTCGGCGCGGAACTGGTTGCGCGTGGTCGTACCGACGCCGAAGATATTGGGATTGTCCACCACGTCCGACGCCAGAGACAACGTCGCCGAGCCGATCTGATTGGCCGCTTCGACGCCCGAATCCAGGCGTGTCCAATAGAACTTCAAGTTACCGGGCGTCGCATCCGCGCCGTCGTAAGTAACGGCGACGTGAAACCATTGATTGGCCTCGAACGCATGCGTTCCCGTCGTCGGAATCAATGCGTTCAAACTCGCCGTACCGTTGTAGAAATCCAACGTCCCGCTCACGACTCGAAACAGAAAGCCGCGATTGGGATTTCCGTCGTGAGCGAGAATCTGTTGTTCGGCCGTCGTCGCGGAGATGTTGATGAGCGCTTCGTAAGTGAACCGTCCGTCGACGCCTTGCAGCGCGGTTTGATTCATCGTACCGGCGGTGATCGCGCCGCCGCCCGTGGCGGTGGGGACGGCGCCGTGATTCGTTCCGTCGCCGGCGAGCAACGGCCGGAACGACGATCCGAATCCCGCATAGGCGGGGCCGCCGTAACCGCCGACGGTCGCGTTGTTGCGTCCGTCGGGACCGCCGGTGTTGGTCAGATTCAGGGTCGCGCCGCCGGTCCCCGCATTGATGAAGGGGTTGCCCGGATCGGCGGCGCCGGCGGCTTCGTCGAAATGATACAGCGCGATCGTATTCGCATCGGCGACGTACGGTACGATGGCCGCCGATGCGTAGCCGCTCGCGTAGACGATTCCACTCAACACACAGATCGCGATCCCCCGACGCATCGTTGCATCCCCCTGGCAAGAATTCCAACGCGAACGAAAACCGACGTTCGCCGACCGAGAACTCGGCATTCACGACATCTCGAATCCGAGCTTCGTCGATCCCCCTCGCGAAGCATGCTCTCTCAAACGAGTCTCGTAGTGTACTTAGCCGTGACGACGGAAACTAGGTTCGATGCGCGGTGGGGACAAAGGTATCGGGTTCCCACAGCAACCGATTGAACGGCGATCGAACGATCGACGAAACATCTCCGACATTTTGTCGCAATGCGTCGCATTCAGCCGGCGCTACTCTTTGGTTTTCAACTCGAAATCCAACGTCTGTACGTCGCCGTCGGCCGTAATGTCTCGCTCCAACGTGGTCGCGGTGTTGTAACGAGCTGGCACGATCTGCACGAGGCGGTCTTCTCTGCGGTTGGTGGCCGGGTCGACGTTTTCCGTCGGCACTTTCTTGTAGGCGGTGATCTCGACTTTATATTTGCCCAGACCGGGGCCGCGCTTGCCTTCCAGGGCATACCGTCCTTCGACGATGTCTCCTCCGGCCGACGGTCCTCCGGCGACCGGCGTGAAGTTGATATTCCCTTGTTGTACTGGTTTGCCGTCCAGCGACACCGCGCCGACGACCGCCTGACGAACCGGTCCTTTTTGACAGCCGATCAGCATCGCGATCGCAACAAGCAACGCACCGAGACTCACTCTACGAAGCATCGCAAGCACCAACGGTGAAGTTACGGAACGGACGTCGCGGAAATCGTCTTACGGCAACGCGACCGATTCGCCGCCGTCGATCGACGCGGCCGCCTTCCAGGTCGCCAGCTCGATGTCGTCGGTGACGAAGCGCGAGGAACCGTCCAGCATCGCCACGTGGACGCCCGAAGGATGGCGACTGCGCGACGACACGTTGCCGTCGGCCCGCGCGACGCCGGACGACGTGCAGGGAAGGTTCTCGTCGGGGCGGTTGTTGCACAGCGGGCCGCCCGACGCGCCGCCGGTCGAGACCAAATCGTTCGACGTCGCGTTCGGCGTCATCAACGCGTTGACGATGCTCGACGCGTCCGAATCGTTCCAAATTCGGGCGCGATTGTCTTCGTTGGCGCCGTCGACCCCTTGGATCATTTCCATCATGGCCATCGTCTTGGACGTGCCGTCGACGATCTTCGACAGCTTATTGCCGGTCCATTTCCCGTTCGTGAACCCGAACGGCCCGTTGGGCGCGGCGGTCAGATTGGCCGGCGCATAAATGCGCGGTCCCCAGTTCACGCCGTAGTTCCCTTTGTAGTCCTGTTCGGCGCTTTCGCGTTTCTGTGGTTGATCGCTGGGACATTGCATCGTCGACAAGACCGCGAACAATTCCATGCGCTTGGGTTGACCGGCCGTACCTGCTCCGCCTTGGTCGTGCCAGTTCACTTTATTGTCGTACATTTTGTCGCGGGCGTTTTCTTCGATATACGGCAACAAGTGCCGGATGAACGGATGACGTTTCGTGGCGATCCAACTGGTCGTTGGGGTCCAGCCCATGATTCCCGGCGGCAGGGCCTTACGGGCATCGACGTGATTTTGAATTCCCAGTCCGAGTTGCTTCAAATTGTTCAGGCATTGGTTCCGTCGCGCGGCTTCGTGCGCCGACTGAATCGCTGGCAGCAACAATGCGACCAGAATCCCGATGATCGCGATCACGACGAGCAATTCGACCAACGTAAAGCCCGCACGACGCGAGCCGACGATACGTGTAGGAAGCGACATATCGATCTCCCCCTGGAATTAATCCACCAAGACTAATGACGTGGAACGGCGTTCCCGAACCACACTCAGGCACCCGATTACTCGACCCCGACACGCAAAATCACCGTCCCCACGGCGATTTCAGCGAATGACATGCCGAATGGCTTACGTTTCATCCATCGATCTTGCGCGTTCGGTCATGGCACGGCAAGAATATCTTGCGCAAGGAACTTACGAAAATGCGAAGTTGCGGATGAGCGCATGCTCGCCGGCGTTTCAGCGCCGCCCGCACCAATACGTGCGATACATCGCCGGTCGACGCGCGACCACGGTCCAAGCGAGCAGCAGCAGCATGAGCGCGCCGGCGTCGTAGATCACTTTCCAGGTCAACAGTTGCTCGAACTCTTCCGAGCGGCCGCCGAAAACCGGGCTGGTCCACCACATCATCTCCAACCAGCCGGTGACGGCGAACGCGGTTCCCAGCCAGCACCAGCCGCCGCGCCAACAGAGCGCGCCGATTACGCAGCACACGAAGCCCGCCCACCAGAAGCAATGCAGTTCGTAGATTTTGTCGGCGTGTTCTTCCCAAACAGTGATCGCACGCTGAAGTTCTTGATCGCGTTTCCAAGGTTCGCGATTGGTTTTGTTCTGGTCATAAACCGCATACCCCGAGGGTGTCGCGTAGGCCGGCGGTGCGTAAACCGTGCCTAACGACGTCGGTGGCTCCGGCGCAAAAGACGGTGCGGCCCGCGACTCGGGTGCGGAGGTCGTGGACGGAGCGTCGCCGGTACGCTGCGCATCGGACTTCGCCTTTTTCCATTCCTCTTCGAGCTTGCGATCCGCTTCCAAGACTTTGGGGTGATTCTCGCGGTACATGGCCGTGAGTTCGGCCAGCGTTTTCGATTCGGCGATGTCGGTTTCGGTTTTGGTCCGAAACTCGTCCATCACCGAAGTCCGCGGCTCCAACCAACGGACATACCCATGCCGCACCAACACGGCGACGACGAACACCAACGCCAACAACCCGGCGATTCCATGAAAAATGCGCATGTGATAAGCCCCATTTCATCGAAAAGGTTAATTCCGTTTCACCCGCGTCGTCAGCTTCGCCACCAGCGCGCCGAACTCTTTCCGGCGTTTAACGAACTCCGCGACCTCATACGGCCCCGGGCCTTGCACGTAGTCCAGCACCACGCGCTCGGCGGCGACGAACTCGCGGGCGACGTCGGGGATCTCGTCGGCGATCTCCTGCGGGATGCGGATCACGCCGTTCGCGTCGCCGTGCAGCAGTTCGCCCGTGTTGACGGTCAGCCCGCCGACGTGGACCGGCAGGCCGATGTGCAGGATGTGGCAATACGCGTGCGAGCAGTTGGTGCCGCCGGTGAAGATCGGGTAATCGAGCGCGCGGACCTGATCGATGTCGCGGCCGGTGCCGCTGGTGATCAGCCCGACGCTGCCGAACGCGCGATACGTGCTGCACATCACTTCGCCGAACGTGGCCGAAATGCTGGGGCTGTCCAGGTCTTGGAACACGACCACCGCCGGCCCGGGCAACGCGCCGAACTGCTCGACCTGTTTATCCATGCTGCCGTACGCGTCGCCGCCGCGGGGCGGAGCGTCGCTGCGAAACGCGGCGGTCGCGGCGTACCCGACCATCGGTTTCAGGTGCGGAAATTCGCAGCGGATGCGTTGGTCCATGTAGCCGCGATTGCGCGGCACGACGTCGAACAGCTCGATGACGTTGGCGATGGTCGGAGTGTCGAATTCGGCGAGACGAAGGAGCAAAGACATGGAGTGAGGTTTCAGGGTTCGGGTTTCAGTGTGTGGAAAATTCGATGACTCTTTTTGGAATGCCGGAATGCGATTGTCAGCGCCAACGAAAGCCCCTCGATCGCCTGAGCGATCGGGGGGAGGAATGACTCGTCGAAGTTATAACTCGTCACGGGCCGCGTAACCAACCTTTCCGCACGCGATCGTGCGTTTCAGCCAGCGGTCGTCCCAGGCGTACAGCAAGACGGCCAGCGGATCGGGGGCGTGCAGCCAGTCGATGTCGGGGTGCGCGATCAGCACGTCGGCTTCGCCGCCGGTGACCAAGCGACCGCAGTCGTTCCAGCCCAGTTTGGCCGCGTTGCCGGCGGTGATCGTGTGCCACGCTTCGGCGGCCGAGCAGAGCGCGGCGTCCGGATTCTCCAGCTTGAACGTCTTGGCCGTCTCCAGCATCGCTCGGGCGACGCGGATCATCGAGCGTTCGGTCCCCGCTCCCACGTCGCTGCCGAGCGCGAGCCGAATGCCTTCCTGCAACCAGACCGCGCGCGGCATCACGCCCGACTGCAAAAAATTGTTCGCCACGGGGCAGTGAGCGACGATCGAGCCGGTCCCTTGCAGCAAGGCGCGTTCGTCCTCGTGTAAGTGAATGCCATGCCCGAACAACGTCCGCGGCCCGAGCAATCCGCAATCGCCGTAGACCTGCGTGTAGTTGCGACCCGGAAACAGCGATTCGACGAAACGACACTCGGCTGCGTTCTCGGATAAGTGCGTCTGCATCAAGTTGCCGAACTTCGCGCCGATCTCCGCCGCGCCCATCATCAACTCGGGCGTGCAGGTGATCGCGAAGCGCGGCGAGACGACGAACTCGCTCCGCTTGCCGGCCGCAGCGTCGATCGACTCGGGCGAATAGCGTTCGGCCAACTCGGCGCACTCGTGTAGGAGTTGCGTCGTCGGTCGCAACAGCGTTTCCGGCGCCAGGCGATCCATCAACACTTGGCCGACCGCCGTGCGCAAGCCCAACGTCTCGGCGATTTCCAACGCCTGCCGCGCGCCGTGCGCGTGGACGGTCGCGTAGGCGCAGCAGCCGGTCGTGCCGAAACTCAGCATCTGCCGGAACGCGCGTTCGGCTTTCTGCGCGGCGAACAGCGGATCGTCCCAGCGCGCTTCTTCGGGAAACACGCCCCGTTCCAGCCATTCGAGCAGCGGCAGTCCGTCGAAGCCGATCACGCGGAACTGCGGCAAGTGGCAATGCGCGTCGATCAGCCCGGGCGAGACGAAATGGTCGTCGCCCCCCAGGTCGGGCTTGCCGGGTGGATCGCCGGCGGCGACCTCGACGATCCGCGGGCCGTCGAGCCGCAGCCAGCCCCGTTCCAAACGAACGCGATCGGCCGCGGCGGGAAGCAATAAGTGTCCGGCGATCAGCATGGCGAGCGGCAGGAATGGGGAAAGGTCGAAAAAGTCAATGTGGGATGTCGCGCGGCCGCCCGACGGCGCGACGCGTTCAGTGTAAAGCGTCTCCCCGCCGGCCGGAACGCCGGGTTAGGGATTGCCGATCTTCGCTGGGCGAGCGTTACGAGGATGGGAGGTTTCAGGGTTCGGGTTTCAGGTTTCAGGACGGGAAGTTGGGGAACGCCGCGCGTGGCACTCGCGGACCGAGCGCAGCGAGTCGAACGACGCCGGTCGTCCTTCGTGACGAATTCCTGACCCAAGTTCACTGCGCGAGCGAAACGAGCGTTACGAGCGAAACGAGCGTTACGATCATATGCGCGGTCGATGTTTTTTCTTCTGACCGAGCCGATGACGTCGGCCTGCGGTTCTCGCTGTTCCGCCAAACGCCCCTGTTTCTCTCTTTTCGCTCCGCGAGCGTGACGAGCGAAACGATCGTTCCGAACACGGCGATTTTTTTGAAAGCCGTGGGCGAGCCTCTGACTCTGGCTCGCCAGACGCCCCGGTTTGTGTAGTTTCACTGCGCGAGCGTTACGAGCGTCGCTTCAGCGCAATTCGTCGTTGGGAATCGCATGCGCAACGGCCATGAACCGAATGCTCAGGGGGACTTGCGTCCCTCGCTAGATGTATGCCTTGCTCTGCGCATCGCGAGGGTGACGAGCATTGCTCGTAAGCAGTGTCGTTTTGATCGACTCGCGCCTTTTCGCGTTATTGCGATCCATTTGTAATGTGATTATATGTATACTCTATAAAACGGCGTTTGTCAAGTCCCGTCGAGTTTTTTTCACGGAACCGCATTTGGTCCGAGCCCGCGACTCAGACTTGCTCGGAGCATTCCCAAGCCGCCACGTTCGCCCGTGGAGGGACGCGAACGTCTGCAAAACCGATCCCTGTTTTGTTGATCTTGCAGTTTGGTTTAATTTGGTCCCAGGGTTTTGCTGTGCTGCTCTAAGTATGCATGGCCAGCATCGGGTGACATGACTCCAAGGAAACGATAGTGGCGTACGACGAGATAGCCCTTGGTAGCGTTTCCAGAATGAACGTAGACCGCTAATTTTTGCAGTCCGAACTCGACGGGTTGCTCAATGCAGCACGATGGATAATAAGCGTTCCCGCTCATGGCACTCCGCCCCCCGTCGCAAGGTCCGCCAACATAAACGCGTACATAATTCATGTGAAAATCCTGATGCTTGAGGGCAGCTTAGAAAAATCGGTTTAGGGTTATACGCGAACTATTTGCGGATGTAGCGAGTTCTTTAAGTTTTTCTAGAATCCGTCTTTCAGCGGATATGGTGTACGTGTTTTCGCGAATGAAACAATCAATATAAAACGCTTGTAACTGCCCCCGTTCCGGCGGCTCTGGTTCGCCCGGGCGGGCTGTGGTAGTTTAAGGGGTCGCGCGAACGCGGGTTTCAGCGCCGTTTTTCGGGCGTTGTCCCTGTTTCGCTCCTTCGTCGTCCGTTTGGTCCTCTCGCCGTTTCGCTATGTCCGCCGCCGTCGCTCCGCGCTCGACCACCCCAGACGCCTCGGCCAAGGCGCAAGACGCCTACCATGCGGAAACCAACGCCCCGATTTCCGGCGTCAGCCCGCCGGACGGGCACGAGACGACCATCATGACGATCTGGCCCTCGATCGCCGGGACCGGCATCGGACAGGTGATCGGGCGGCTCTGTTCGATTCAGGCCGGCGTCTGGATTTTTACGGTCGGCAACCTGTTCGCGTTGCTGGTCATTCCGTTGGTCGTGCCGTTGATCCTGATGGGCCTGGGCAACAGCGTGCTGGCCGGCTTGCCTGTGATCGGCGGGCTGTTCAAGGGGTTGCCGCAGGCGCGGCGCTACACGTTGACCAATCGCCGCGTGATGATCGGCGAAGGAATGTCGGCCGAACCGCGGCAGTATGTGGAACTCGATCGCTTCGACACGATCGACGTGGTGGTCAAGCCGGGCCAGCAGTGGTACCGCGCCGGCGACCTGATCTTCAAACGCGGCGCGACCGAGACCTTCCGCCTGGTCGGCGTCCGCCGTCCCGAAACGTTCAAGCAGACCTGCATGAAAGCCCGCAACGGCTTCGTCGGCGTCAAAAAAGCGACGGGCTAACTACGAATACGAAATGCCAAGACGAACGGCCGCAAGAACAACAAGAATGAACAAAAAGAGAGATTGATTCGAGCGTGTTGGGTGAGCGGTGTCTTCGTTTTTGTCCTCTTTGTTTTTCTTGCGGCCATTCTCTCGTATTCCTTCGGCCTTTCTTGAGCCTCGTTGAGGCTACCCCTTCGGCATGGAATGGCTTGCGGCGATCGGGTGGTATGTGCTGATCGGCCTGGCCGCGGGCTACATCGCCGGCCGATTGATGAAGAGCCGGGGCAACCCGTTTTATTACATGGCGCTGGGCGTGGCCGGCGCGTTGCTCGGCGGGATTCTCTACAAGATTCTGCTGCGCGTCTTCGAGTTCGGCCTCGAACTGCTGGTCGCCGTCATCGGCGCGGTCATCCTGATCGCCGCCGTCCGCGCCTGGCAACGCGGCCGCTTCCGGTGGTGATCGTGCGGAGAGGTGGGATCGCGGATGACGCGGATCGGACGGATGGGTACGGATGAGGAAGCATCGTGATATGTGTCGATTCCGGTCGATCGCACGCGATGATCGCCAGGTTCGATTCACGATCGACTGGATTCCGGCGGTCGCATCTTTCGGCTCGTCGAGCCGCGCGATGTTAGCCCCGACCGACAGGTCGGGGGATTGATTCGAAAGCCTTGTCAGGCTCGAAGAGCCGACAGTCTTTCGTCGTGTCGGCTCTTCGAGCCTTGCGTTTCTCATACACCGAGAACCCCGACCTTGCGGTCGGGGCTAACATCACGCGCCTCTGCGAGGCGAAAACCGCCAACTCGATCCAACCGCATTTCTCGGTGTCGATCCGTCGCATCCGCGTCATCCGTGATCCGGTCTCCCCGATCGGCTCACCGTTGGTTCAGATCCGTCACGATCAATCGTAACGCTCTGGCCCCGTAGTCCACCGGCAGGCACGGCGTGTCGCGCAGTTCGTGGATCACTTGCGTCACATCCAGCGGCAAGTGCAGGAAGAACGATTCGGTCCGCAGGCTCAGCGTGCGGGCGAAGTGTTGCGAGTGGTACGAGATCGCGTTGCACAGATACGTGCCTGCGTGGTGACTGACCTCGGCCGGGATGCCGTTCTCATGCAGCAGTTCCACCCAGGCGTGCAACGGCAGGCCGGTGTGATACGCGCTCGGACCGTCGGGTTCCAGAACATGCGCCGCGCCGACGCCGCCCAGTTGTCCCACGTTGACGGCCATCGATTCGAGCCGCAGCCGGCCGCTGCCGGGCGCTTGGCCCAAGTGGATGGCGAAATCGTAATTCGCCGCCAGAATCTTCGGCCAACAGCTCGCGCGCCCGGGCGAAATCGACCGGGTAGAGCCGGGTGACGATTTTCGGCTGAGCCGGCATGTCGCGCAGGAACGCCATCAGCGTCAGCCACGCGGCGTTCGTGGGCCAGCGATCGTACGGTTCGAAGGCGGTGATCAGCACCGTCGGCATAGGGCAGGGGCCGGGAGTCGGGAGCCGGGATTCAGGGGAATGCGGAATCGTCTGCGAATTGTAGGTCGCCGCGGCGTGACGTGCGAGCCGAACGAGCGTGAGTGCCGCAAGTTCGCTTGCCACTGATCAAGGGGCTCGCATTTTTCCCCTCTCCCGAAAACCGGCTTCCATTCAAGCTCGACATTGGGCGGGAGAGGGCCGGGGTGAGGACGACCTTCCACTCAGATTTGTCGCCCTCACCCCAACCCTCTCCCCGACGATGCGGCACTTTGTGGAGAGCGGGTTGCTGGCGAGAGGGAGACGTTCGGCGTCGGGCGAGGATTTCCCCTGGTTTTCGGTCTTTCGGAATCACCACCGATCGCTTGATGACCGGCCGCGCTCACGCGACAAACGATTTCCGGCTCGGTACAATGTTTCCTGCCCAGTTCGCAAGTTTGGAAAACGCTTAGCAGGAAACGCCATGGCGACGCGCTCGATCGACCCTTTCAAAGCCTACGACGAATTCGACACGGGACACGGCAAGCTGGGCATCTACCGGCTGAACGCACTGCAAGAGGCCGGCATCGGGCAGATCGACCGCTTGCCCTATTCGATCCGCGTGCTGCTGGAATCGTTGCTGCGCAACTGCGACGGCTACGAAGTGACGATGGACGACGTCAAGAACTTGGCCCAATGGAACGCCGCCAAGCCGGCCGAAGTCGAAATTCCGTTCAAACCGGCCCGCGTCGTGCTGCAAGACTTCACCGGCGTGCCGTGCGTGGTCGACTTGGCCGCGATGCGCAGCGCGATGGAAAAATTGGGCGGCGATCCGAAGAAGATCAATCCGTTGATCCCGGTCGATCTGGTCATCGATCACAGCGTGCAAGTCGACGAATTCGCTCGGGCCGACGCGCTGGAGTTGAACGTCGATCTCGAATTCCAGCGCAACCGCGAACGGTACGAGTTTCTGCGTTGGGGGCAGAAGGCGTTCGACAACTTCCGCGTCGTGCCGCCGAACGTCGGCATCGTGCATCAGGTGAATCTCGAATATCTGGCCAAGGCCGTCTTCACGCGCAAGGACCTGGCCGGCCGCGACACCGCGTTTCCGGACAGCTTGGTCGGCACCGATAGTCACACCACGATGATCAACGGCCTGGGCGTGGTCGGTTGGGGCGTCGGCGGGATCGAAGCCGAATCCGTGATGCTGGGCCAAGCGCTCAACATGCTGCTGCCCGAGGTGGTGGGCTTCGAAATCACCGGCCAAATGCCGCCGGGCATCACGGCGACCGACTTGGTCCTGACCGTGACCGAGATGTTGCGGAAGGAAAAGGTCGTCGGCAAATTCGTCGAGTTCTACGGCCCCGGCGTTTCGTATATGAGCGTCGCCGACCGCGCCACGATTGGCAACATGGCGCCCGAGTACGGTGCGACGATCGGCTTCTTCCCGGTCGATAACGAAACGCTGAAATTCCTGCGCCAGACCGGCCGGACCATCGGCGAAGTCGCGTTGGTCGAGACGTATTACAAAGCGCAAGGGATGTTCCGCACGGACGATTCGCCCGCGCCGGTCTATTCGAAGGTGGTGAAGTTGGACCTTTCGACGATCGTCCCCAGCATGGCCGGCCCGAAGCGTCCGCAAGATCGCGTGCCGTTGGCCGACGTGAAGCGGAATTTCCTGCACTCGTTGTCGGCCCCGGTCGCCGAGCGCGGATTCGCGCTGCCCGACGCCAAGCTGGCCGCCACGGGGCGCGTGGAAGACAACGGGCATTCGACCGACATCGGTCACGGCGCGGTCGTGATCGCGGCGATCACCAGTTGCACGAACACCAGCAATCCCAGCGTGATGATCGCGGCCGGCTTGTTGGCCAAGGCGGCCGTGGAAAAAGGCCTCACGCGAAAAAGCTACGTCAAATCGAGTTTGGCCCCCGGCTCGCGCGTGGTCAGCGATTACCTGGATAAGGCCGGCCTGAGCGGACCGCTCGATACGCTGGGCTTTCAAACGGTCGGCTACGGCTGCACCACCTGCATCGGCAACAGCGGTCCGCTGCCCGACAACGTGGCCAAGGCGGTGGTCGGCGGCGACTTGGTCGCGTCGGCCGTGATCAGCGGCAACCGCAATTTCGAAGGCCGCGTCAATCCGCACGTGAAGGCCAACTATCTGGCCAGCCCGCCGCTGGTCGTCGCCTACGCCCTGGCCGGTTCGACCGGTATCGATCTGGTCACCGAACCGTTGGGCACCGGCAAAGACGGTCAACCCGTGTATCTCAAAGACATTTGGCCCTCGACCAAGCTGATCGGCGAGACGTTGGAAAAGTGCGTCTTGCCCGAGATGTTCGTCGCCCGTTATGACGGCGTCTGGAACAGCAATCCGAAGTGGAACGGGATCCCGGTCGAAGGGGGCATGTTGTATGCCTGGCAGGGCGACAGCACCTACATCCAAGAGCCGCCGTTCTTGGTTGACCTCGCCCGCGAACCGGGGACGATTCATCCGATCAAGGGCGCGCGTTGCTTGGCCGCGCTCGGGGATTCGGTCACGACCGACCACATCAGCCCGGCCGGTTCGATCAAGGCCGACAGTCCGGCGGGCAAGTTTCTGCAACATCACGGCGTCACGCCGGCCGACTTCAACAGTTACGGCGCACGGCGCGGCAACGATCGCGTGATGACGCGCGGCACGTTCGCCAACATCCGAATTCGCAACGCGCTGACGCCCGGCGTGGAAGGGGGCGTCACGCGGTATCTGCCCGGCACCGAGATCATGTCGATCTACGACGCGGCGATGAAGTACAAGGAAACGCACACGCCGCTGGTGATTTTGGCCGGCGAGGAATACGGCACCGGCAGCAGCCGCGATTGGGCCGCCAAGGGAACGATGCTGCTGGGCGTCAAAGCCGTGTTGGCCGGCAGTTTCGAGCGCATCCACCGCAGCAACTTGGTCGGCATGGGCGTCTTGCCGTTGGTGTTGCCGTCGAGCTGGCAGACGCTGGGTCTGACCGGCGAAGAGACGTTCGAATATCCCGATCGCCGAAGGGATCGAACCGCGCTCGACGATCACCGTGACCGCGACCCGGCCCGACGGAATGGTCTTGAAGTTCGACGCCAAGGTCCGGATCGACACGCCGGTGGAACTGGACTACTACCGCAACGGCGGGATTCTGCAGACGGTGCTGCGAAAGCTGTTGGCGACGTAGCCGGAGAAATCGACTTCGCAAGAAAATAAGTTTGAACCGTCGCGCTCGCACTCATGAGCGCGACGGTTTCTCTTTTGATCGAAGTTGGAAAGAGGAAGCTCGGCAATTCCAAACCATCAGCCACTAAAATGCCGGCAATTAAGATGCGTCGCCCATAAATTCCCAGTGATTTGCAGGACTTTCTGACGCATGCGTAAGGTTTTTTCCGATTCTCGGAATTATGTCGATCGAACAGTTGACTGCTGCGCAATCAGTGACGAAAGTTGAGGCTCGGATTCGTAGGCATCCATCTGGGGGATGGCCTGCGCGGCGTTCCCGGGAGGGAGCGCGGGGAATTACGAACAGCCTTGTGAATTAGTCGGAATCGCATGACTCACTCGCTCCGTCGTTTCAAAAAAGCATCTTGCCTATCCCGCCGCTTCGCGCTGGCCTGCGCGCTCGCCGCAGGTTTCGCATTGCCCGCCAACGCCGCCAACGTGGACTGGGATCCGGCCGGTTCGTCAGGCTCCGCGCTCGGCGGCGCGGGAGCTTGGGATACGACGAGTAATTTTTGGTGGAACGGGACGACCGACTCTCCGTGGAATAACGCCACCAACGACGTCGCTTTCTTCGGCGGCGCGGCGGGCGGCACGGTGACGATGGCCGGCGCGATCAACGCCGGCGGGCTGAACTTCACCGCGAACGGCTACACGATCTCCCGGCGCGGGCACGTTGACCTTGGCCGGCGGCTCGGTCGTGAACACTTCGCCGGGCATCGCGGCCACGATCTCGACCATCGTCGCCGGAACGGGGTTCTCCACCGGCGGCTCGGGTACGTTGACGTTGGGCGGCGCGAACACGTTCACGGGACAATTGCTGATCGGTTCCGGTACGACGGTGAAGGCGAACGTCGCGGGCGCTCTCGGCGCGTCCGGAGCCGGCAACGAAACCGTCGTACAAAGCGGCGGCACGTTCGACGTCAACGGCCAAGCGCTGACCACGACGGAAGTCGTCAATATCGCGGGTGTGGGCGTCGGGGGCTTGGGCGCGCTGGTCAACACGGGCGCCTGCGCAATTGAACGCGTTTAACAAAGTCGTGCTCACCGCCGACGCGACCATCGGCGGCACGCAGCGATTCGACATTCGTCCGGGGACGACGCCGACGTTGGATTTGGGCGGTTTCGTGCTGACGAAAACCGGCGTGAATCAGATTTCGTTGGTCGGCGCGACCATCACCAACGGCGACATCATCGTCAATCAAGGAACCCTCAGCGTCGAAACGACCAGTACGCTGGGGGGGACCGGAACCATCACCGTCACCAACGGCGGGACGTTGGGTTTCTACCAAACCACCGGGACGAACATCACGCGGCCGATCGTCACGACCGCCGGAGCGACGATTTCCAACATCGGCGTCGCCGCGGGCGTAAACAGCACGATCGCCGTGAACGGTAACACCACGTTCAACGGAACCGCGACCAATACTTTCGGCGGCGCGATCACGGTCGGGTCCGGCGCCGTCGCCACCGTTTCCGGCGGCAGTGCGCAGGTCTTCAATGCCGCGATTTCCGGACTCGGCGGCGTGACTGTTTCGGGAACCGCGGCCGTGACGTTGGCCGGCGCGAATACGTACTCCGGCGCGACGACCGTCTCGTCCGGACGATTGAATCTGACCAACACCAACACGTCGTCCGTCGGCGTGACGAACGCGACGTTCGGAAGTTCGGCGACCGGCTCGACCACCGGCACGTTGACGCTCAACGCGGGGTCGACCATCGCGTTGGCCGGCGGCGCGACGACGACCGCCTTTACGGCCAATGCCGTCAATCTCGCCGGAGCGACCGCCGTCGCCTTCGACGCCACGCCGGTCCCGGGCACCACGTACACGGTCGTCAATTACGGAGCGGGCGGCCTCACCGGCGCGGTCTCGAATCTGAGTTACGCGACCGGTCACAACGTGTTCGGGACGACGCCGACCTCGGTCACCATGCTGTTTCAAGGCGTCGTCACCGACGTTTGGAACACGACCAACGGAACGTGGGACACCGCGACGACGAATTGGACCAACGTCCTCGGCGACGGCAAATTCGCCTCGGGCGACGCCGTCGTCTTCAACGAACCGTCGGTCGCCGCCACGGTAACGATTCCGGGTACGGTCACACCGTCGACGGTCACGATCAACAACACGACCAACGCCTATACGTTCGCCGGAGCCGGTTCGATCGGCGGCGCGGCGACGTTGATCAAAAACGGGGCGGGCGTCGTCAACATCTCGACCAAGCAAACCTACACCGGCAATACCGTCATCAACGGCGGCGCGGTCAATTTGACCGGCGGCGGCGGCGCGGGCGGCACGTTGCGCGGGACCGTGACGGTCAACGCAGGCGGCACGCTCCGTTTGGCCACGGGCGACGCGACGGGCTACGACACGGCCCAAGCGCGAATCACCACGATCAACCTCAACGGCGGCACGCTGGACAACAATACGACCGCGAATCAAACCCTGGGCGCCGCCGTCATCAACATGACCGGCGGATCGATCACGGGGCTGACCACCGCGAATTTGGACTTCTTCAACACCGGATCGGGTCTCAATACGTTCGCTTCGTCGACCACGTCGACGGTTACCGGAACGAAAATCAACCTGCGTCAAAACAACGGCGTCACGTTCAACGTCGCCCAAGGAACGACCGTATCGGGCGTCGATCTCGACGTTTCGTCCGTCGTGTCGAACTCCACCGGTTTCACCAACAACAATCTGATCAAAGCCGGCGCGGGGAACATGCGGCTGACGGCCGTCAATACGTATACGACCGGAACGGTCGTTAACGGCGGGACGCTGACCTTGGGCTTCGGCCCCGTGACGACGAACATTATCAACACGGCTTCCGCGTTGACCCTTGGCGGCGGGACCTTGGCGCTCACCGGGACCGGTACGCAAACCGTCGCCGGGTTGACGACCACGGCGGGAACTTCCAGCCGAGTCGTGTTAGGCACGAATCAAACCCTGACTCTCGGCGCGTTGACCGCCGCCGGCGCCGGGTCGGCGGTGAATTTCAATACGGCCGCGGGCGGAGCCGACGCCGCGACCGCCGCCGTCGGAACGTCGCTGATCGTTCTGACCGGTCAAACCGCCGGCAGCGCGATCAACGCCGGCTTCACGGTGACCGATACGACCGGATTCGGCTTGGCGACCGTCAATGCGTCGAACCAAATCGTCCGTCTGACCGGCGGGACGTTATTGCCCGCGACCGGCGCGACCGCGGCGACGAATTATCGCATCGACAACAACGCCGGGGGAGTCGCGGCCGACGGCAGTTCGTCCCTGAACGTCACCACGTCGCAAGCCGCCGGGAGCATCACGGTCGATACGACCGCCGCCGCCGGGACGCTGACGCTGGGAACCGGAGTGACGCTGAGCAACAACGTCTGGAACTTCGGCGGAACCGGGGCCAACACATATGCGATCACCGGCGGCACCGGCTTGAGCTCGGTGAATATCAACGAAGCGTTGAGTTTCAACAATTACGCGACCGGGGCGGTGACGATCACGTCGCCGATCGTCGCCAATGGAGCGAACGCCGTGAACTTCGGCGGAACGGGTACGACGAATCTCAACGCCGCCAATCTTTACACCGGCGCGACCACGATCTCGTCGGGCACGGTCAAGCTCGGTAACGTCACCGCGCTCGGCACGACCGCGGCCGGTACGACGGTCGGTTCGGCCGCCACGCTCGATCTCAACGGCATCGTCGTCGGGGCCGAGGCTCTTACGCTCGGCGGCTCGCTGCTCAACACGTCGGCGACCGCCGCGACCCTGGGCGGAACGGTCGCGTTGACTAATCCGGCCATCATCGGCGGCAGCGGGAACATCACGTTGCCCGCCGTGATTTCCGGTGCGAACCCGTTCACGAAAACCGGTGCGGGAACGTTGACGCTCAGCGGCGGAACCAACGCCAACACGTACACCGGCGGTACGATCATCAACGGCGGTATCGTTTCGCTCGGGACCGGCGGAACCGGCGCCAACACGTCCACCGTCGGCGCGTTGGGAACCGGCGGCGTCACGATCAACGCCGGCGGCACGCTGCGGTTGTGGATTCAAAACAGCAATACGTTCACGATCGCGAATGCGATCACGTTGAACGGCGGGACGTTGGCCGACGAAGACGGGATCTACTCGATGACCGGCGGCATCACGCTGACTTCGGCCGGCGGGACGCTCTCCTCGAAATGGTCCGGTAAGACGTTGACGATCGCCTCGCCGATCACCGGAACGGGGCCGCTGAATATCGCGTTGGCCGGCGGCGGCAGCCCCACGTCGATGGTCATCTTGTCCGGCGCCAATACGTACACCGGCGCGACCAACGTCAACGGCAACACGCTGCGGGCGGGCGCATCCTCGGTCAACGACGCCGGTGGTCCGTTCGGCGTAAATTCGGCCGTCACGACCGCGAACGTCGTCAGCGCCGCGATCGAATTGAATAACTTCAACGTCACGATCGGCTCGTTGGCCGGGGGCGGAACCACCGGCGGCAACGTCGCGCTCGGCTCCGGGACGCTGACCACCGGTACGAACGGAACCAGCACGTCGTACGCCGGCGTGGTCTCCGGAACCGGCGGTTTGACGAAGGTCGGGTCCGGAACGCAAACGTTGACCCGCGCCAACACCTACACCGGCACCACCACGATCGCCGCCGGCACGTTGCAACTCGGAAACGGCACGACCGGCAACAACGGTTCGCTGGCCGGCGCTTCGGTCGTCAACAACGCGACCTTGGCTTTCAATTTGGCCGACGCGAGCGCGTACGCGGGCGTGATTTCCGGGACCGGTGCGGTCACGAAGACCGGCGCCGGAACGCTGACGTTGACCGGCGCCAACACCTACTCCGGGACCACCACGATCACCACCGGTTCGCTCGCTTTGGGCGTCGGCGGTTCGATCGCCGGCAGTTCCATCATCAACGTTCAAACCGGCGCGACGCTCGATGCGACCGCCGCCGGCGTGACGCTCGGCACGGCCCAATTGCTCAAGGGGACCGGTTCCGTGCTTGGAGCCGCCACCGTCAACGGCACGTTGGCTCCCGGCGCTTCGCCCGGCACCCTGGCCTTCGGCGGAAACTTGGGTCTCGCCGGCACGTCGAACCTCGCTTGGGAATTGAACGCCGCGGCCACGACCGTCGGCGGCGGGGTCAACGACTTGGCCACCGTGGCGGGCAACTTGATTCTGGACGGAACGCTGAACGTCAGCGGCATCGGCGACTTCACCACCGCGTCGGTCGGCAGCACCTGGACGCTGCTCAGCTACGCCGGCACGTTGACCGATAACGGTCTGCTGCTGGGCACGATGCCGACGCTGGCCGGCGGCAATTCTTGGCAACTCAATCCGGGGTCCGGCAGCAACAGCGCCGTTACGCTCAGCATCGTCGGCGTGGCCGTCCCGGAACCGTCAAGCCTGGCGTTCGCCGGCGTCGCCTTGGCCGGCGGTTGGGCGTTGCTCCGTCGCCGCCGTCGCGCCGTCTAGTCGGCTCGCTACGAGAACGATTGAATCTTATGCCCCTCGGATAATTACGATCCGAGGTGTTTTTCGTACGCCGAGTCGTGATGCCTCGCGGGGACGCGTCGCCGGCCGTTGACGACGCCCGGCCGAACGACGACATTCGATCCGGAGAGCGTTCAGGGAGCGCGTCGCGCGGCGTGAGGGACGCCGACGCGCCATCGATGGTCGGAATCCGGGAGTCGCGAAATGCTTCGTCGCCATACCTTGTTGTCGTGGGTTCTGATCGGGCTCGTCTGCGCGTCGACCGTGCGGAGCACGGCGGACGAGCCGCGACCGTTCGCGATCGATACGAAACTCTTCGCGCCCGAGAATCGCGTCGCGTGGTGCATCGTGCCGTTCGACGCCAAGAAACGGGGACCGGAGGATCGGGCGGAGATGCTCGCGCGGCTGGGGTTTACGAAGTTCGCCTACGACTATCGGGCCGAGCACGTCCCGACGTTCGACGCCGAGGTTGCCGCGCTGAAGAAACGGAAGATCGCGCTCGCGGCGTGGTGGTTTCCGACCACGCTGAACGCCGAAGCGCGGACGATCCTCGACGTGATCGAACGCAACGACGTTCATCCGCAACTGTGGGTGACCGGCGGCGGCGCGGCGACGAAGACGCCGGACGAGCAGGCCGCGCGTCGCGGCCGAAGCGGCGCGGATCCGGCCCATCGCCGAGGCGGCCGACAAGCTGGGCTGCAATGTCGGCCTGTACAACCACGGCGGCTGGTTCGGCGAGCCGGAAAATCGAGATCGCGATCATCGAGAAGCTGGGCCTGAAGAACGTCGGCATCGTCTACAACCAACACCACGGCCACGACCACGTCGTGCGGTACGCCGAACTGCTGCGCGCGATGAAGCCGCATCTGTTGTGCGTGAATCTGAACGGCATGATCGAGCAGGGCGATCGCACGGGCAAGAAAATCGTCCCGCTGGGGCAGGGCCCGCGCGATTTGGAACTGCTCCGCACGCTGGTCGATAGCGGTTACGCGGGCCCGATCGGCATCCTGGGCCACACGCAGGACGACGCCGAGGAACGTCTGCGGGACAACCTCGACGGTCTCGAATGGCTGGTCCCGCAATTGAGCGGTAAGCCGGCCGGCGCGAAACCGATTCCGCGCACGAAGTAACGCGTCGCCGCGAGCCTCGGCGATTTGCTGCGTTTCGCGCACCGTTCTCGCAAAAACGAATTCGGAAAAAACCGGCGATTCGGAGCCGACGAACTTTGATTGCTCGCCGAGTTAAATTACAGTAAGCGTTCCTCTCGATTCGGGGGATCGACCGTCAGGGGGCGTGTCGATTCCGGCATCTCGACCTTCGTCGAGTCCGAGCGACGTTTCTGCGCGGGGGTAGGCATGGGGGCGGCTCGTCGGAAGACACGGAGTCTCGCTGCGCTGGTCGCGACCGTCGTCGTCGGTTGCGGCGGCGCGCTCTGCGCTGCGTGCGGGATCCTTTTGGTGGGACGGCGGCACCGTGAATCTCGCCACACCGGGCGACGGGGTCGGCGCCGGCAACACCGGCAACTGGAGCACCGTGATCGCCAACTGGGACAACGGCTCCTCACACGTCGCGTGGCCCACGACCGGCACGGACAACGACGCGATCTTCTCCAATTCCGCCGGCGGCGCCACCACGGTCGTTACCGCCGTCACGGCCAACGACCTGATTTTCATCACCCCGACTTCGGTCGGCGGTTCGAGTTCGGTGACGCTCAACGGCGTTTCACCCGGCATCGAGAGTCGGAGAACGGCGACGATCACCGCGCCGCTCCGCGCGACGACCGGGTTCGCCAAACGCGGTTCGGGTTTGTTGACGATCGACGGCACGACCAGCGGCGCGGCGATCACGGGGACGGTCGTCGTCGAACAAGGTCAACTGGCGCTCACCGGAGGAACCAGCGCGTTAGGCTTGGCCGATCTCGTGGTCGAATCCGCGCGCAAGCCAAGCTTCTGAAGTTGACCGTCTTCAACGACGATCGCAACATCACGATCGAAGCGGGCGGGATCGCGTTTCTGCCGTTTCAAGACATCCTCGGCGGCTTCGTCGGCGCAGGAACGATCGTGATGAACGGCGGCATCACGCTGCATCCCGGCTCGACGACCGGCGTCGAAGCCTTTTCGGGCGTCATCTACGGCGCAGGCGGAATCCAAACCGATCTCGGCGGCGGCGTGCAGGTCCTTTCGGGGGCGAACGTCTTTTGGGGCGGTTCGACGATCGCGTCTTCCGGCGCGGCGATCCAACTCGGCCACTCGAACGCGATGCGCTACTCCACGGTCACCGTCGATAAGTCGAACGGTTTGACCTTTACGAAGAATCTCGGCGCGGCGACGCTGGGCGGGTTGAGCGGTTCGCAAAATCTCGCGCTGCTCGATACGGACGGCGCGCCGATCGTGCTGACCGTCGGCCGACGCATCGACGACGCGATCACCTTCGCGACCTACACCGGCGCGTTGAGCGGCGCGGGGGCAGGGTTGACCAAAACCGGTTCCGGCACGCAGACGCTGACGGGGGCCAACACGTATACCGGTTCGACGACCATCGAACGCGGCACGCTGATCATCGAAGGCACGGCGTCGTCCACCCAGCGCCTCGCGTCCGCGTCGTCGCTGGTCTTCAAGGGGACCGGGTTCTTCAACTCCAAGGCCAGCAGCCCCCAACCGCTCGCCGCGTTGAAGGTCGACGCGGGGGACGCCGACGTGACGTCGACCGCCGCCTCGACCAGCGGCGGATTGACCTTCGCGACGCCCCCGGTCGTCGCACGCGGGGCGACGGTGAATCTGGCCACCTCGGGCGGCACGGCCGGTCTTTCGAACCGCATCATCCTGACCGGTGCGGCGACGGGATTTCTCGGTTCGGGGATTTTCTCGAACAACTCGGCGTTCGCTTGGTACGACGCGAGCGGCGTGGTGCGCGACATCATTTACGGTACCGATCCGGGAACCGCGACGACGTTCAACGCGACCAGTCTGACGAGCCTCGCCCATCGTCAAGCCACCGGATCGGTCACCGCGCAACAAACGGCGACCTTTACGACCCTGCGCCTGGGCGCAAGCGCGTTCACGTTGGCGCCCGGCGCGATCGTGACCGTCGACGGATTGATCAAAAACGGCTCGCAAGCGACGCTCTCCGGCGGCGCGGGGATTCACGCATCGACCGACGCCGCGTTGATCGTCCGCACGCCCGCCTTCGCCGACCAATTCATCCTCGATACGCCGATCTTGGCCGACGGCGTCAACGCCTTCGTCAAATCGGGCGCCGGGCTGCTCACGCTGGGGACCGGTGCGATCAACACCTACACCGGCGGAACGTATCTGAACCAAGGCCGTTTGGCGATCAGCCAAGCATCGCACTTGGGAGCGAACGTCCCCGGCAATTCCACGACGTTCGACGGCGGAACGTTAACCCTTCAGGCATCGCTCGCGCTCGGGGCGAACCAAGGATTGGTCGTACGCGCCGGCGGGGGCGTCTTAGTCTCGAACACGACGACGTCGACGCTGACCTTGAATCAGGCCGGCGCGTTGGCGGGCGACGGCCCCTTGACGACCATCGCGAATCTCGGCTCGCGCGATACGATCGTGCTCGAGAGTTCGGCGACGCAACCGTTTTCCGGCGTGCTGACGGTCGATCTCGGCACGATCGCGACCGGCGCGGCGGGCGTGAGCGATCCGTTCGGTCGCGGCGATATCGCGGTGACGCCGGACGGGCGCGTCTCGGTCCGCCACACCGGAACGACGTGGAGCAACCGCTTTCTCCTTGAAACGTCGAACGATACGAATCGCGGTTCGATCCGCGCCCGCAGGCGGGCGTTTCGACGGCGAAGTCGTGCTGCTCGCCGACGCGATCGTCGCCGGCGGAGACGACGCTCCGGCCGAGTTCCGCGGCGGCATCCACGGCGGGTATGGCCTGACGTTGCAGGAATCGGCCTCGACGTCCACGACCGCGCGGATCGGCTTGTACGGCGTCAACACGCAAGCGTTTACCACCGCGCAGACCGGCGTGCTGGCGATCGACGGCGACGCGGCGCTCGGCGATTTCGGCGGCCAACTGACCCTCGGGGCCGGAACGATTTCCTCGCTCGCCACGCTGGCGGCCGACGCGCCCAGCGTCACGCTGAACGGCGGTCGCCCCATCGTCCTCGGCACCAGCGGCGATCACGCGTTCGACACCGGTCCGAACGAACTGACCATCTCCGGCGCCGTCTCGGGCGGTCGCAGCACCGGCGGCATCCTTTACAAAAAAGGCTCGGGCACGCTGACGCTCGGCGGCAACAACACCTTCGCGTCGCAGTTGATACTGAATGAAGGAACGCTTCGGGTGCTCGGTTCGAGCGCGCTGGGCAGCTCCGCCGCGACGACGCGCATCCTGGGCCAAACCGCGACGCCTAAACTCGAACTGACCGGCGGCGCGTTCGTGGGCGAGACGCTCGAGGTCGAAGCCCGCAACGGCGCGGCGCTCGATGCTCCGGCGATCATCAACGTGTCGGGAACCAACACGCTGGGAGCGGTCCAAGGTCGCAGCGCGGGACTCGGCACCGATTTCAACATCGAATCGGCCGGCGGAACGTTGACCATCCAAAGCGGGATCTCGGCCTTCGTCGCCGGCACGCGCATCAAACTGAGCGGCGCGGGGAACGGCGCCGTGGGGATCGTCTCGGGTTCGGCCGCGCTCGTCAAAACCGGAAGCGGAACTTGGACGTTGAACTCGGCCAACACGTACTCGGGCGCGACGATCGTCGTCGCCGGCACGTTGGCGCTGGGGCCCAACGGTCGGTTTTCGGCGCTCGGTCCCTCGATCGACGTTCAAGCCGGCGCGGTGCTCGACGTCTCGGCCGTGACCGGCGGTGCTACGATCACGCAACCGCTGAAAGGGACTGGAACGATCGTCGGGAACGTCGCGTCGACGCAACTCGCGCCGGGCGCATCGCCCGGGACGTTGACGTTCGCGAACGATCTTTCGTTGGCCGGGGTCAATACGCAGTTGTGGTGGGAATTGAACGCCGCGGACACGACGATCGGCGGCGGCGTGAACGATTTGGTCGCGGTCGGAGGCAATCTGACGCTCGACGGACGATTGGACGTCGCGCCGACCGGCTCGGCGAGTTTTCTGAACGCCACCGGCGGAACGTGGACTCTGCTGACTTACGGCGGAACCTTGAACGACGCCGGTCTGACGTTCGGGACGATGCCCGCGCTCGGATCGGGGTACGTGTGGCGATTGAACTCCGGAACCGGAACCGCGAGCGCGGTGACGCTGAGCATCGTGCAAGCGATTCCGGAACCGTCGTCGTTTGCGGCGGCGCTCGCCATGTGCGGTCTTGCACTGCTGCGCCGACGGCGCAAGCGTTGAACTCCAATGAACGTACTCGAACATCACCGATCGCTTGCGTGCCGCATCAGCGCCGCGACAGCGGTCACTCTTGCGGAGGCGGCGGCGTCGCCGCCGCCAGCGCGGCGGCCGGGTCTTGCGGCACGCGGACCACGGCGGCGACCGTGTCCCCTTCGTCCAGGTTCATGATTCGCACGCCTTGCGTGTTGCGGCCGATGATGTTGATGTCTTTCACGGCTAAGCGTTGCAGCTTGCCGCCTTTGGTCATCACCAGGATTTCGTCGCCGTCGGCCACGCCCACCACGTCGACCACGCGACCGTTGCGGTCGGTCGTTTTGATGTCGCGCAAGCCCTTGCCGCCGCGGCGTTGTGTGCGGTAACGCTGTTGCGAGCCCGCGTCATCGACGATCGCTTCGCTCTCGGGCGGAACAACGTCGGCCGGCACGTCGGAATCGACCGACGGCGGCGCCGCCCTCTTCGGCTTCGTCGATCACCGTCGCTTCGTTCGGACCGAAAGAGGTTCGCTTGCCGTAGCCCTTTTCGCACACGGTCAGCAGGGTCGCTTCGGGATCGGCGATCACCATGCCGGCCAGCACGTCGCCTTTGCCCAGGTTGATCCCTTTCACGCCGCTGGTGTTGCGGCCCATCGCCCGAGCGTCGGCTTGGCTGAAACGGATCGCCATCCCGACGCCGGTGCTGAGGACGACTTCGTCCCCTTTCTTGGCCACGACGACGTCGACCAGTTCGTCGTCCTCTTTCAACTTGATCGCGATCAAGCCCCCCTTCAGCGGACGGCCGTAGGCGGCGATTTCGGTTTTCTTCACCAAGCCTTTGCGGGTGGCCATCATCAGATAGCGGTCGGTCAGTTTGAAATCGCCGACCGGTACCGGCAAGCAGCTGGCGATCTTCTCGCCTTCGGCCAAGCTGAGCAGGTTTTGGATCGCGCGGCCTTTACGGTCGCGATCGAGTTGCGGCAGATCGTAGACCTTTTGCCAGTAGACCTTGCCGAAGTTGGTGAAGAACAGCAGATAGTCGTGCGTGCTGGCCGCGAAGAGGTGGGCGATCGGATCGTCGTCTTCGGATTTCGCGCCGAGGATCCCCTTGCCGCCGCGACGTTGCGCACGGTAGCTGGT
This sequence comes from Pirellulales bacterium, assembly GCA_049840575.1. Taxonomy (GTDB): domain Bacteria; phylum Planctomycetota; class Planctomycetia; order Pirellulales; family JALHPA01; genus JANRLT01. The sequence continues at coordinate 476,834 of JASGKV010000022.1, read as the reverse complement.
GGCGACGGTCCGTTTGATGTAGCCCTGGCTGCTGATCGTGACGACCATCGTCTCTTCGGTGATCAGGTCTTCCAGATCGATGCTGCCGATCTCTTCGCCGCTGATTTCGGTCCGGCGTTCGTCGCCGTGTTTGCGTTTGAGTTCGAGACAGTCGTTGCGGATCAGATCGAGGATATTTTGCTCGTCCGAGAGGATGCGGAGATATTCCTTGATCTCGCCCAGTAGTTCGTTGTACTCGGCGCCGAGTTTTTCTTGTTCGAGATTGACCAACTGGCCGAGCGTCATGCGGAGGATCGCCTCGGACTGCACGGCGGTCAGCGTGTAGGTGCCGGCGACGCCGCGCTCGTCGGTGAAGACCGCGTAGCCGTCGGGTCCGAGCGCGCGTTCCATCATCGACGCCGGGACTTCGATCCCCATCAAGCGGGCCTTGGCTTCGGCTTGGGTCTTCGATTCGCGGATCGTCTTGATGACCTTGTCGATGTCGGCCAGGGCCAGCAATAGACCTTCGATCGTGTGCTTGCGCGCGCGGGCTTTCTTCAGCAAGAACTGCGTCCGGCGACGAATGACGATCACGCGGTGACGCAGGAATTCTTCCAACAACCCCTTCAAACTGAGCGTGCGCGGTTTCCCGTCGACCAAGGCCAGCAGGATGATCGAAATCGACGTTTGCAGCGCCAGAATTGATAGAGCTGGTTGAGCACGACGTCCGGATCGGCGCTTTTGTCCAACTCGTAGACCAAGCGAACCGGCTCTTTTAGGTCGCATTCGTTGCGCACGGCGCGGATCCCCTTCACGCGGTCTTCGTTGATCAGGTCGCCGATTTGTTCTTCGATTCGGTCGCGACTGGCTTGGTACGGGACTTCGGTCACCACGATTTGGTAGCGACCCTTGCCCATCTCTTCGATCTTCGCCCGGGCGCACAACGTGATCGTACTGCGGCCGGTGTGGTAGGCGCGACGGATGCCGCTGCGGCCCATCACGATGCCGCCGGTCGGGAAGTCGGGACCGGGGATGATTTCCATCAACTCGTCGATCGACGTCTCGGGCTCGTCGATCAGTTTGACGAGCGCGTCGCAAACCTCTTCCAGGTTATGCGGCGGCAAGCTGGTCGCCATACCGACCGCGATGCCGTTGGCGCCGTTGACCAGCAGGTTCGGAAAGCGGCCGGGCAGGACGGTCGGTTCTTGGTTCCGTTCGTCGTAGGTCGGAACGAAGTCGACCGTGTCCAGGTTCAGGTCTTCCAGCAACGACGCCGCGATCGACGAGAGCCGGGCTTCGGTGTATCGCATGGCGGCCGCCGGCAGACCGGCGATGCTGCCGAAGTTTCCTTGCTTGTCGACCAACACGTGCCGCATGTTCCACTCTTGGGCCATGCGGACCAGCGTCGGGTAGATCACCGCTTCGCCGTGCGGGTGATAGTTGCCGCTGGTGTCGCCGCTGATTTTGGCGCATTTCATGCGCGAGCTGTTCGGACCCAGGTTCAGGTCGTTCATCGCGACCAGGATCCGCCGCTGCGACGGCTTCAACCCGTCGCGGACGTCGGGGAGCGCGCGGCTGACGATCACGCTCATCGCGTAGGTCAGATAGGCGTCTTTCAATTCGTCTTCGATCGGCAGATCGAGCATCCGGCCCAGGTGGATGTCGCCGCTGATCAGCCGCGAGTCGCCGGCGGCCGGCGGGGTTTCATCTTCGGGCGGATTCCCGCCGGCTTGGTCGCCGCCGTCGGTGCTCAGGTAGAAACGAATCGCGAAGCGTTGCTCGGAAAACAGCGAAAGAGGCAAGCGTCGACCCTCGGGAAACGGATGCGAAAGCGGGCTGGATTTCCGCGGAAATCCAGCCGTTTGAGAGACCCGAATTCTACCCGAATTTCGACGATTTCACAACCAACCACAACGGAATCTAAAGCCTTAAATCGCAATAGCTTGGAGTCGTTTCGAAAGGCCTAGAAAACAGCTCGATGAGAAGCCGGATTTCAGACAAGTCGGTTCAGAGAAATCGAGTCTCAGATGAACGTCACAGGAGGAGCGATGCTTGCGGACTTCGCTGCGGCGTCATGCCGGCGGAAAAATTCGCCTAGGCCGCAAACTTTGCCAAGTTCGCCGGAATGAGTGCGGAATCATCGCACACCCGTCCGATACATGATGAGACCGAACGGAGTCGGAGCGCGCCGCGCCTTCGTCGGCTTGTCGCATGGATCGCGACGAGCGTCGTCCGGTCGTCACTCGCACTCGAACCGGAGTTTGCCGGCATGTCACGGATGACTCGCGCCGAATTCTTGCGTCAATGCGCCCTGGGTGGAATCTGCACGCTGGGGGGCTGGAGCGCCCTGGTCGCGCCGACGTTCGTCGCCGCGCCGTTACGCGCCGAGGCGCTGAACGCCGTGCCGCGACTGGCCGCCCAACGTTTGATCGAACACAAGGCCGAACTGCCGACCGACCGCGCGCCGGTCGTCACCGGCGTGGCGATTTCGCCGGACGGCAAGTTGCTGGCTTCGGCCGGCGACGACCATATCGTGCGAATGTGGCGGATGAGCGACGGCGAGTTGCTGCATCGCTTCCGCGAACATACCGACTGGGTCCGCGCGGTCTCGTTCTCGCCCGACGGCGCGCGTCTGGTCACCGCCGGCGACGATCGCAGCCTGCGGATTTGGGACGTGCGTCAAGGGACGCTGCTCAAGGCGCTGCCCGAACAACCGCTGGGCATCCGCGCCGCGCGGTTCTCTCCGCAAGGACAAACCGTCGTCGCGGCCGGCTTCGATCAAATGGTCCGCATCTACGACGTCCGCGAAGCCAAGCAAATTCGCACCGCCGAAGCGCCGTGCCCGGATATGCGGGCGGTCGGGTTCTCGCTCGACGGCATGCGGGTCGCGGCCGGCGGTCGCGACGGTCGCTTGCGTCTGTTCAACGTCAACGACGATCAAGACACGCCCGCCGTGGGCGCACATTCGCAACGGATGCGGGCGATCGCGTTTTCGCCGGACGGCCAATCGTTGGTCACGGCCGGCGAAGACTCGAACGTGGTCGTGTGGGACCCGATCGCGCTGAAGCCGCGGGCGAAGTTCCTGGTGCGCGGCAGCAAGATCATGTCCGTCGCTTGGTGCGGTCCGCGGACCGTCGCCGCCGGCGGCACGGATAACTTGGTGCATCTGTTCGACGTGGTTACGCAGCAGGAAATCGCCGTGCTGGGGGGCCACACCGGCACGATCGCCGCGCTCGACTCCGACCTGGCCGGCCGCGTGCTGGTCAGCGGCAGCTTCGACACGACCGCGCGGATTTGGAACATCGAGGCCGTCACCACCGGCGCCACGACGGCCCGCAACGACGCCCCGCCGACCGACATCCCCACCGCGCGAACCTCGGCCCGACCGAGCGTCGCGCCCACCACGCCCGCCGCGCCGGGGACGTACAAGTAGCACGCCTTCGGGCGAACCGAAACCACATCGGGCAGTCAGGACGACACCCCCCCTCGCACTCGTCGATCATTCGCCGGCATCAAGGACGATCCACCATGGGACTACTGCGAAGCGTCCGTAACTTGGCCCGCAGCCTGAACATCTTTCACCCCGCGCACCGCGATCCGGCGGAGCGTACGTCGCATCTGCGCATCTGCGGCGTCGAAGCGCTCGAAACGCGCCGCGCGATGGCCGTCAATCCGTTGCACTTAGGCGCGGTCTATTACGAAGACGCTACGGGCGACGACAAAGCTCCCGACACGATCCAAATCACTTACCAAGGCGGCGCGGCGGGGACGCAACTCACGCGCATCACCATCGACGGCGACAAACTGGGCGACGGTCTCAGCATCGGCGACGCGTTTTGGGACATCGCGCCGGGCGGACGCGGCGTGTTCGGCAACTCGCCGTTCACGATCACCGCCTCCAGCGGCATGACGATCAAGAACGTCAGCATCGCCGACGGCGGCACGTTGTTGGTCATCGATATCGAAGGCTGGGACGCCGGCGAAACGTTGACCTTCCAACTGGACGTCGACGAACAAGGCTTCAGCAGCTCGAGCGCGGTGACCGAAGGCGGCGAGTTCGAAGGTTCGATCCTGACCGGCTACTTCACCAATCCGCACTACGAAGACCTGACCGCCACGGCGATCTTCTACGACTACTACGATCCGAACTTCGCGACCGCCGCGCAACAAGCCGGCAGCACGCTCAACTTGCCCCCCGACAGCTACATGCCGCCGGATACGGTCGATCGCGAAGATCGCACCGCCGGGGCCGTCGTCGTCGCCACGCAAATCCCCAAACCGATCGAACTTTCCGGCGTCGTCTATCACGACCGCGATCAAGACGTGACGCAAGACGCCGGCGAAGAGGGCTTGGCCGGCGTTTCGCTGACGTTGTTGCAATGGAACGGCACGTCCTACGTCTCGACCGGCAAAACGACCACCACCGATGCCAACGGCGCGTATAAGTTCACCGGCTTGCTGCCCGGGCAGTATCGCGTGGTCGAAACGCAACCGACCGGCTATCTCAGCACAGGGGCCAAGGCCGGCACCGTCGCGGGCGGAACGCGCGGCACGACCTTCGGCGCGGATGTGTTGACCGACATCACCCTGGAAGGGGGCGACGTCAGCGTTCGCAACGACTTCGGCGAAATCCTGCCCGGCAAAATCAGCGGCAAGGTCTGGGCCGATCCGCAGGGCGATTGCAACTTCGAAACCGGCGGCATCCCGTTGCAGGGCGTCACCATCGAACTGTTGGACGCCCAAGGCAACGTCATCAAGACCACGCTGACCGACGCCGACGGCAAGTACAGCTTCGACGGTCTGGTCCCCGGCAGCTACGGCGTCCGCGAAGTTCAACCGAGCACTACTACAACGGTGGCACGCACGTCGGCTCGGCCGGCGGTAACGCCGTGGCCGGATCCGACTTGGTCACCTCGATCGTGCTCGGTTCGGGCGTCGTCGGCGTCAACTACGACTTTTGCGAAAACTTGCCCGCGTCGATCGCCGGCCGCGTGTGGGCCGATCCGCAGGGCGACTGCAACTGGCAAACGGGCGGCATTCCCTTGCAGGGCGTCGTCATCGAATTGCTCGACGCCAACGGCGTCGTCATTCGCACGACGATGACCGGCGCGGACGGCACCTACAAGTTCGAAAACCTCGCGCCCGGCGTCTCGTACGGCGTGCGCGAAATCCAACCGGCCGGTTACTACAACGCCGGCACGCACATCGGCTCGGCCGGCGGCATCTCGTCGCCGGGGTCGGACCTTGTGACGCAAATCGTGTTGGGTTCGGGCATCAACGGCGTCAATTACGACTTCTGCGAAAACCTGCCCGCGTCGATCGCCGGCCGCGTGTGGGCCGATCCGCAGGGCGACTGCAACTGGGAAACCGGCGGCTATCCGTTGCAAGGCGTCGTGATCGAACTGTTGGACGCCAACGGCGTCGTCATTCGTACGACGTTGACCGGCGCGGACGGCACCTACACGTTCGACAACCTTGCGCCAGGGACCTACTCGGTTCATGAAATCCAACCGGCCGATTACTTCAACGCCGGCACGCACGTCGGTTCGGCCGGCGGCAACGCGGTCGCCGGATCCGATCGCATCACCGCCATCGTGCTCGGCTCGGGCGTGGTCGCCGTCAACTACGACTTCTGCGAAAACATCCCGGCCACGATCTCGGGCAGCGTCTGGGTCGACTCGAATCAAAACTGCAAATACGAAGTCGGCGAAAAACTGCTGCAAGGCGTCACCATCGAACTGCTCGACGCCTCGGGCAAGGTGATCGCGACCACGCAGACCGACGTCAACGGCTTCTACAAGTTCTGGCAATTGCCGCCGGGCGAATACCAAATCCGCGAAGTCCAACCGGTCGGCTATCTCGACGCGTGCGATCACGTCGGCACCGAAGGGGGCCAACTCACCGCCAACGACTTGATCGGCAAGATCGTGCTGGGCTCGGGCAAAAACGGTCAAAACTACGACTTCGCCGAAATCGAACCGGCCGGCATCAAGGGCCGCGTCTGGGCCGATCCCCAAGGCGACTGCAATTGGGCCACCGGCGGCATTCCGCTCGCGGGCGTCCTCATCCAACTGTTGGACGGCAACGGCACGATCATCCAAACGACGCTCACCGGCGCCGACGGCACCTACTCGTTCATCAATCTCGCGCCGGGCACGTACACCGTGCACGAAGTGCAACCGGCCGGTTACTACAACGCCGGCACGCATGTCGGCAGCGCAGGCGGCAACGCGGTGCCGGGGTCCGACACCGTCACGCAAATCACTCTCGGCTCGGGCATCGTCGGCGTCAACTACGACTTCTGCGAAAACCTCCCCGCTTCGCTCTCGGGCAAGGTCTGGGTCGAGAACGACGACGATCGCGTCTTCGAAGCGGGCGAGCAACTGCTGGCCGGCGTGAAGATCGAATTGCTCGACGAATTCGGCACCGTCCTCGCCACGAAGTTCACCGACGCCAACGGAAGTTACACGTTCGTCAATCTGCAACCGGGCAAAATCTACGGCGTCCGCGAAACCCAACCGACGCAATACTTCCAAGGCGGCACGTTGGTCGGCTCGTCCGGCGGTCTCGTGCCGTTCGACGACTCCATCCTGCAAGTCACGCTCGACTCGGGCGAAAACGCGGTCAATTACGACTTCAGCGAAATCCCCAAGTCCGCCCTCAGCGGGTACGTCTTCCAAGACGGTCCAACGATCGTCTTGAAGGAAGGCGAAACCCTCGGCGACTTGAGCGCCATCCGCGACGGTATCCGCAAAGCCGGCGACAAACCGATCGCCGGCGTCTACATCCTGTTGGGCGACATCCACGGCTTGCCGATCATCGGCGACGACGGTCAACCGATGATCGCCGTGACCGACGCCAACGGCTACTACGAATTCAACGGTCTCCGCGCGGGCATCTACACCGTCCGCCAGATTCAGCCCGAGGATTACATCGACGGCCTCGATCGCCCGGGCTCGACCAGCGGTTTCGCGTTCAATCCGAACAGCACGATTCCGTTGTTCGTCATGGCCGAGTTGATGGTCACGCCGGGGAACGATTTCATCGCGCGGATCAACGTGCCGATCGGTCGCGCATCGGTCGAGAACAACTTCAGCGAAGTCCTCGTCCGGACCGAAGTCACGCCGCCGCTGGTCATTCCGCCGCCGGTCTACACGCCGCCGCCGCTGCAATATCACTACGGCAACGGCATCCCGGGCGTCCGTCCCGAGGTGTTGGCCCAAGTCCTGCCCGAGGTCGTGGCGCACGAACAACTGGCTGCCACCAACATTCGCGGCAACACGTGGCATCTCAGCGTGATCGACGCCGGCGCGCCGCGGACGGATCGCCCCGAAGAGTCGAAGATCGCCATGGTCAGCATGTTGAACTTGCAGACCTGGAGCAACGTCGAGATGGATCGCGCCGCGTGGACGCTGGCCGCGCAAGACGGTCGCGTGTTGCGCGAGTTCGTCTTCGGCAACGCTCAGGGCATTCCGGTGCCGGGCGACTACAACGGCGACGGCATCACCGAAGCCGGCGTCTACATCAACGGCGAATGGTTCATCGATTTGAATAACAACGGGAAGTGGGACAAGGACGATATGTGGGTCAAACTGGGCACCGAGGACGACCTGCCCGTCGTCGGCGACTGGGACGGCGACGGCAAGGACGATGTCGGCATCTACGGCCCGGCGTGGCCGCGCGATCCGGACGCCATCCGTCGCGAACCGGGCTTGCCGGTCGCGCTCAATCCGCCTAACGGAAAAAGCAAAAACATGCCGCCGCTGCCCGAGGATGCGGCCGTGGGAACGCGCTCGCTCAAACGGGGCAACACCGGCAAACTACGCGACGACGTCATCGACCACGTGTTCCACTACGGCACCGCCGGCGATCATCCGATCGCGGGCGACTGGACCGGCAGCGGTTCTGACGCGATCGGCGTGTTCCGCGAAGGGACTTGGAATCTCGACGTCGACGGCAACGGTCGCTTCGACGAACACGACATAGGCGCCACGTTCGGCCAAGCCGGCGACCTGCCGGTGGTCGGCGACTGGGACGGCGACGGCGTCGACGATTTGGGCGTCTACCGCGACGGCACGTTCATCTTGGATACCGACGGCAATCACAAACTGGACGACACCGATCTCCGCGTGACGATCGCCGGCGCCAAAGCCGGCGGCATCCCGGTCGCGGGCGACTGGGACGGCGACGGCCGCGACGAAGTCGGCGTCTACCACCCATCGGCCGAAGCGCCTGCCAAACCGACCGACCGCTGAGCGGCGACGCGTTCTACTTCCGAATCCGCACAGGACGAGAGGCCGGGGGGCCCTATCGTCCTGTGTGGGTTTTGGGGGGGAGGAGTCGGCGGCTGGGAGTCAGGAGTCAGGGGCTAGGGGCTGGGGGCTGGTCGGGAAAGCCGCGAGTGGTACTCGCGGACCGAGCGGAGCGAGCCGCACCACGCGAATCGTCGAGTTCTCCCAGAGTCTCAGCCCACGTCACTGCGTCGCGAGTTGTTTCACGTGAAACACTCCGCGCGGCGTCTTCTCATCTTCCCTGCGCGAGCGTTGCGAGCGAAACGAGCGTAGTGAGTTTTCAGTTTTCAGGATTCAGTTTTCAGTAAAGCGGGAAAGCCGCGAGTGTTACTCGCGGACCGAGCGCAGCGAGCCGCACGACGCGGAACTCCGAATCTCAATCAGCGTCTTAACCAAATTCACTGCGCGAGCGTTACGATCGAAACGATCGTTCCGATCGCATGCCGCGCAGATGTTTTTTCTTTATTCAATGAAACCGAGGGCGTCAGCCTGCGGCTCGCGCCGTCTCGCCAAACGCCCCATCTCCACTGCGCGAGCGAAACGAGCGTTCCTAGCGAAGCGATCGCGTGTCCTGCGTCACAAAAAATCGTTGGGTGGCCGGGGACGACCATCGGGAGGCCCCGGAACGTTCGGCGTCGCACGGGATTCCGCACAGCGCAGTTCCACTCGTAGGGTCCGCTGTGCGGACCGTCGCCCAACGTCCGGTCCGCACAGCGGACCCTACAGAAGAGAAGGAAGCCGCGCCCGCCATCATCGCTCCGCATGTTCCGGTCCCCTCTCCCCGCAACACGCTCGCCATGCGCAAAAACCTTCGCCGGGGAGAGGGCTAGGGTGAGGGCGATCGTCTTCCATCAAAGATCGTCGCCCTCACCCCGACCCTCTCCCGCACACTATCCAACGTGATCGCAACGCCCTCTCTCGGGAGAGAGGGGATTGCGCCGTCTTCACTCCGCATTCCGCACTCCGCATTCTACACTTCCCCCAACGAGACTCCCGCCGGGCGCACACGAATGACCATGCGCGCCGAGGCGGGATGTGAATATCATCGAGTGTTTGGTCAGCGCGCACGGGTGGCGCGTTTCGCCTGCGCGAATTTCTGAGAAGATCTGTGCCTGGACTCGTGTCCGCGCAATGCGCCCGCCCGATTTAACCGTGTTTGTTGGAACGGTGTCGATCAAAAGCGGCACGCGAGCGCGGAGGATTTCGATCTCGTGCGAGTCCGTTCGTCGGCCGTCGTCGCTTTCGCGCATGAGCGTCGTAGGAACGACACTCACGCGCGATGGACCGTGACGGTGCTCGAAAAACGTCACTCGCTCTGCAACTCGTTCGTGCGTCGCACGAACGGTTCGGTCCGTCGCGCGTCGCCGAACGCGACGTCGTAACGAACCTGATTGGGGTGTAGCTACACACCGGGTTGCGGGGATGATGTTGGTAGATTCCGAGCGCGCGCATCCCTTTATCGCGAAGCCGCTTTCAAAAAAGCCCACCCCGCGATCGCCCGCTCGAAAATCCCGGCGAAGTTCAGCGTTATCCGCGTAATTCACGCGAAAAACAGCCTCTCCAACCGGGACGATAACTGAAATTCACTTGGCACAGCGCATCGGCCGATGCTACGGAGTGAATTGTACGTACGTACACTCAAAATTCAAGAGGATTCCGGCGGGATTTTGCAACATTTTTAAGTCGTGCCGACGCATGGGCTTGCGCGTAAGACTTCCGTGGTTACGCAAAAAAAACATGGGTGGCCGGGGTCGACCATCGGGAGCCCCCGGAACGTTCGAGGTGGAACACTTCGACGAAGTTGTCCGGTTCGGCTATCACAACACGTAAGCAGCGCACACCCATACGTGCTGGGGGCGGCATGGCATACACGCCGACCACCAGCCACCCAGCGTGATTGGCGAGACGCGACGATTCGCGGTACGCGACGCGTGAATTGCGGCCTCGGATCGCCTCCGGCGACACGGCAAGCCGAGCTTGCCCGTGCCACCCAGGATTGTGACGCGTTAAGTAGCGTCACCTGCGGCTGGACTGGACGATACAATAGCAATTCCACACCGAGCTGGCTTTTAGAGAGCTGCGTAGAGCAACCATTCCTTCCTAATGCCCTGCTATTACCTCCAGGTTTTAAAACAACTCCAGATTCTCCCGCTCCGCTAACTCACTGTCTCAAAAAGGGATGATCAATGGCCATTTCCTTAAATAACAACTGGTTCGTTTCGACAATCCTTTCATTTGGCGTTATTGGCTTTCATGCGACGACGGCTGCGGAAACGCCGCAAGAAACGCAGATGACCGAAATCGCGCAAAAACTCAATGCCATGATCGTAGACAGAAAAACGAAAGATCACGTTATCGGTTTTTTGAAGAATGCAAATTATGAATGTGATTCCAGCAAGAACGCCGTTCGTGCAGTCAAGCACTATAAGATAAGTTTTTTTGTCAGCCATAAACACATACTAAACATCACCTTTACCGACGATGGCATTATAAAAGATTACACCAGCACGCGAGGTTTAGTAGGACCTTAACATTTAATAACAGAATAAAGAAGCAGAACTAAATTGCCTCTACATTCATACGAAAAAGATTTCGTGCACGCACCGTTTAGCAGCCTCGTTTCCTCCCCGTGAAGTCTGCACTCACTCCTCGCGGCCGGAGTCGACGGGAGTCCCTGGAACGCTGTGGGTGCAATCCCTCGACGAGATTGTACTGGTTCGGTAAACCCAACGCGGAAGCGGCGCGACACCAAACGTGCTGGGGTCGGCGTGGCTGACACGCCGACCACCAGCCACCCGATGTTTCTCAACAACACCACAACCACCCAGACGCGAAGGACGCGGCGCGGCTGAACGCGCAGAAAATTTGACGGACATGCAACGCGTCGATATTCTGCGGAAACAGCCGACGCTTTCGCGGATTCGACGTTTCTGGGGTGTGCGCATGTTGGTGAGATCTGCGGTCGCTGCGGAGGGTTTGCCATGCTCGTTTCGGCGATTCTGTATGTGACGGCGGCGCTGATGGCCCTGGTGGCCATCGCTTGCACGGCACTGTGTCTTGTCTGGTCGGTCCCCGCTTGGCGGAGCCGGCTTGCCCAGACCGACGACATGGCCGACGCCCACCATCCCCGAGCCGCCGGCTTGAGCGGCCGACCCGCCCGGATCGGCAGCGTTCTGATCTCGGTCGGCATCGGGGCTTGCACTCTGCTCGCGTGGTACGGTGTGTACGGCACGCTGACCGCGATGTGACCCCGCCCGCGCGATGTGGCCGGGCCGAACCCGGCGCTGCCCCGGCCCCACGCGCGACAGCGGTTCCGGACGTTCAGCGCCACCGACGCGGGCTTGGCGGGTGAGTCGAGATGATTCGACGACGGAGGGCTTCGCGTGGTCCGTGTCCAACATGCCGATTCGAATCACGCCGCGGACGCCGCGGAGTGTCTTTCCTTGCTCAATTATGATGGGCGACGCTTCTTCGGCGAGCCCGTCGTCGCGGCGCTGATCCAGCGGCAAGTGGTCTACGTGGCGATCGCGGAGGAGTTGGGGGCGGAGCGCGTCGTGGCGGCGATGGCGCTGGAATACGACGACCAGAGCTACAAGATTCTGGCGCTCGCCAGCCGCAAGAAAGGAGGTGGGTCCGCCTTGATTCGCATGGCCGAAGCGAAGTGTCGGGCGGAAGGCGTACCGAAGCTCTGGTGCTGGAGCCTGGCCCGATACGACGTGTCGGGGTTTTACAAAAAGCAGGGGTTCGAGGAACGGCATCTCTTGCGTCGACAGTTCTTGGGCGAGGATTGTTGGTTCTTTGGCAAGGTGATCGATCTTTCCGACGCATCAAACCTGCCGGCCGACTTGAATTCTTAATCGTCCGAAGGCTGCGTCCGCGATTGAGTCCATGGAGGTACGATTCTGGGACGGAACCGTGGCGGAATAGTAAGCCAGGATGCGGAGGAAGTAAGAGATCGGAATTCATGCTCGTGGACTTCTTAATGCTTTTCGCCGACCTTCGTCATCCGTTCGATTTCGGGAAATTCAGCAACGCGGCGAGACAAAACGTGCCGGGATAGAGGACGCCGAAGGCCAGGGTGTGGAAGAAGTCAGCCCAATCGATGAATCCCTGTCTGCGTAAGTCGATGATCGGCGTCAAAACCAAAATGATCAGCGGCACACCGATCGCGATGACGATCGAAAACAGCCGATGCATCCGATAATCGATGCCGGCGTGGATGCTTACGAAGATCCGAACCATCCCTGCGCAAAGCGGATACCAGATCCATAAACCCAACACAAGAATCAGCAAAGTCATGAATCGCGTCGATTTGTAAAGTCGCGTCGGAGCGTACGTGCGGATCACGTTTTCCACGACGTGATCCTAGCCGGGATGTGCTATCGAAACCAACGTTCCCCGCAACCGAATCGACTTTGGTCGCTGTGCGTCTTTCCGGTACAATCCGCGACGAACCTCGTCCGCCGCGCGGCGGGACGAGCGAGCCCCGTCTTTCGCTTCGTCATGGGAGGACACGCGATGTCAGTTTCCGTTCGCACGATCGCCGTCGTCGTGGTCATCGTCGGATTGTCGTGCGGGTGGTATGCGACCTGGCGCGGGCGGGAGCGCGACCGTCTGGAACACGCGCAAGCGCAGGTCCCCCAGCAGACGACACCGCGCGGAGGAACGGCCGGCGGAACGGTTCCCCTCGCAACCGGCGCCGCAAAAACGGCCCGATCCGACCCGGGCGTTTTGCGAGGCCGAACTCGACGGCACGAATCTGGCGGCGATGACGATCGCGAGCGACGGGAACGCGTTTCAAGGCGCCTCGTTCCGGCATTGCAAACTCGAAGCGACCGCGCTGAGCGGCGGCGTCGCTGCGTTTCAGTCCGCGCGATTCGACGGCGCCGATCTCGCCCGGACGAACCTCGCCGGCGGGGATTGCGCGTTTCAGGAGGCGACTTTCGTTCGGGCCGCCCTGGTCGGAGCGATGTTGACCGGCGGCCACTGCGCGTTTCAAGCAGCGTCGTTCGCCGACGCCGATCTGACCGACGCGACGCTGACGGGCGACATGTGCTCGTTTCAAAACGCGGCGTTCGACCGGGCGATTCTGCGCGGCGCGAAGCTGAGCGGCAATTTTCAAGGCGCAGCGCGTCGACGACGCGCGATTCGAGGGGGCCGACCTGACCGCGCTCGAACCCGACGTCGTCACCGGCTGGAGCTTCGAACGCCCCCCGACCTACGACGCCCAAACGCAATTCCCGGCCGGTCTCGATCCGAAGGAGCTGCGGTGGGTGGAGACGAGGTAACGCTCGTCCCAATGTAGCGACGGGCACAAGTCCCTCTTGTGGATCTCTCGTCGTTATCATCGTCGTGCGAATTCCGCATTTCGTCCTGAAAGGACGACGCATCATAGCCCAGGGCAAGGTGCAGCCGCAGCCCTGGGTGGGATATTGCGAGAGATCGTTCGCCCTGACAGGGCGAACGACTAGCTGCGGGAGATCACCCAGGGTTTCGCCGGCCCGCCGGCGAAACCCTGGGCTGTGTTGCGGCGTCCCGTTGGGACTGGGAGCACGCAAGGAGACGGAAGTGTGCTTTGCCGTTCAAAGAAATCGAATTACAAGCAGCGACCATAGAGAGCGTGTCTTTCGATCAGCGAAGCGACATCCGCATGTTTGTTGTTGTTCAGCATTTGGATGAGATCCATGCCGCAATGTGGGCAATACGACAGCTTTCCCTCTTTGCTCAGAAGGATTTTCATCGGCAGTTCGTCCCGCAATAAATACCGTTTAAGAGCTTCTTCCGCTTCGATATCGCAACTTCGCAGTTGCATGATGAACATCAATATGTCGGAACGTCTGATCAGAATGGCGGCGACTCCGAGCTTGCCCGCATTCTCAATCATGGCTTCGAACATTGGGCAGCAATACAGCATAAAACTTCGAACTTCCTTTAAGTTTCGGCTTTTCTGAATCGGCCGTGTGTGTGATGAGTGGGCCTGTGGGATCGTGATGATACGCGATGTTGTCTCAAATTACGAAAAAAGGACGAAGAGAATCTTAAGAATCTCTTCGTCCTTGGATCATGTTCGTCGTTTTCGGTTCTACTCCAACTCCGACAACCAAACGCGAATCTCGTTGTCGTATTCGCTGGCCAGTCCGCCGACGATCAGTTGGCGGAGGAAGCTGGAGGCGCCGCCTTTCACCATGTCGGCGTCTTCCGCGCTGCCGAAGCGGCGGTTCGGGTCGGGGGCGATCATCTGCCGACAGAAGTTCATCAGCAACTCATTGCAGGTCACTTCGTCGGGCAGGATTTGCGGCAGGCGTTGCGCCAGGAAGCGTTTCCCTTCCAGCAGTTCGCGATACGTGTTCATCCCCGCGAACGGCGGGCGGCCGGCCAGCATTTCGATCAACACGTAGCCCAGACTGGCCAAGTCGCTGCGGGGAGTGTATTCGCCCCCTTCCAGGACTTCGGTGCGCGGTGTAGGTCGGCGTGCAAGTGCGATTCGGCGGCGGGTCGTCCAGGTCGATCGCCGAACCGATGTCGACGATTTTGCTGTTGCCCATCCGCTTGATCATGATGTTCGACGGCTTGATGTCGCCGTGGACCACGTTCTCGCGGTGCAGCGCGGCGAGCGCGGCCGAACATTCGCGGACGATCGCCACGGCGATGCCGGGCTTGAACCGCGACTGCATCGGGCCGCCGGTCACGATCACGTTGTTCAAATAATGCCAGCGGTCGGGCGTGACCTTTTCGCGGGTCCGTTCCAACACGCTGCGGGTCAGCAGATGGCTCAGATCGTAGCCGTCGATCCACTCCATCTCCATCATGCGGATCCGGTTCCGATCGACGAAGTTATGGACGTCGATCAGGTTGTCTTGTTGGATCTGCGCGACCTTGGCCGCCACGGACGCGATGCGGCCCATCGTCGCTTCGTACGACTTGGCGTCTTCGAAGCGTTCGGGCGAGAAAATTTTGATGGCCACCGGCAGCGTGAAGCCGTCGGTGCCGCGACGCTGGCTCAGATAGACCAAGCCTTGGCCGCCGGCCCCCAGCAAACGCAGAAAGCGATGATGCTCGGTCCAATGCATCTGCTGACTGTCGACGATCGTTTGATAGCGATCGAGTAATTCGTCGGGGCAGCGTTTGGGCTGCGATGCCCCGTAAGTCAGCGTCGGATTCCCTTCGCGTAGTATCGTCGTCGTCATAAAAAGCGATCATTCGAAACGATGCGACCCCCGATCGCCGCGTTCGCCGTGTGGTGCGAACGTCACGATCGCCGGACGAGAGTCCTTGTGGGGACACACGTTTCCCATCCGGGTCCGCTGCCGATCCGCGGGCCGTACGCCCGCATCCCGTTCGAGTTCATCCAGTATAACTCGAACCACTCCTGGAGATATCACTATCATAAGGCGTGCCGATCGATTTGGGAAAGCGTTCGGCGGGAGATCGCACGGAAACCCACGGATTCGGACATTTGCGGCGTGGAGAAGGTTCGGACACGTCGTCGAACGGACGACATGCGCGGATGCTTGCTCGTGACATACGCCGGGATTCCGCGACGCATGCCGGCCGGCGCGGTTAGAGCGTGCCGTCGTACAGGCGGTAGGTTTTCGAGAGCTTTGCGCCCCCTTTTTCCAACTGACGCGCGGCTGAGATGGTTGGATTCGAGCACCCAACTGAATTCGGCCTCTTGCATGCCCCATTCCATCACCTTCGGAATGAGTCCGTTCAACAGCACCAGTCCGATCCCCCAGCTTTGATACTCGGGGATGACGTTGGTGCTGATGATGTGCAGATTTTTGATCGCGCGTTTATTCCATAGCAGTCGCAGGAAGCCGAACGGAAACAGTTTGCCGTCGATTTTTTTGATCCGCGGGTTGTAGTCCAACAACGCCGCGCAGAAGCCGACCGGTTTGCCGTCAATCTCGGCGAAGAGGACCAGCTCGGGGACCAACAGTTGCTTAAGCCCGACGGCCAAGTGTTTGCCTTCGGCTTCGCTGAACGGAACGAAGCCCCAGGTTTTGACCAGCGAGCTGTTGTAGATATTGACGAACGCTTTCAGATCTTGATCGAACGTTTTGCGGCTCATCGGGCGGATGACGACGTTGAAGCGGTCGCACGACGCGTCGATGATGTATTGCAGCTTCTTATCCAACCCGGCCAGCATGTTCACGTGACCGTAGTACGCGAACAAGTCCTGCGTTTTGGTTAAGCCGGTCGAGAGCAGCAGCTTCTCGTAGTACGGCTTGTTGTAGGTCATCATGAAGAAGGGCGATTTGTCGAACGCGTCGACCAACAGCCCGACTTCGTGATTGAGCGAGGGATTCACCGGCCCGCGGAGCGTGGTTTGGCCTTGTTCGCGGAGCCACTTTTTCGCGGCGTCGAACATCGCTCCGGCGACCGCTTCGTCGTCGATCGATTCGAAGAAGCCGAAGAAGCCGCGTTCCTCTTTGAAACGGCGGTTGTGACCGAAGTTGACGATGGCGGCGATCCGCCCGACGACTTGCTCGCCGCGGAGCGCGAGGAACGTCTGGATGCGGTTTTCGATGTAGAACGCCGAGTGCTTGTAATTCAGCATCTCGCGTTGGTTGTCGCGAGGCGGGGGGATCCAGTGCGGATCGTCGGCGTACAGCGTCCAGGCGAACTCCATGAAGCGGCGTTCATCGGGCGCGCACGAGTTCACCGCACGGATGTCGACGGGACCGCTCCGGACACTGACTGGCATGGACGAGTGCGAACTCCCTCGATAACACCGTTTGCGGCGACCCGTCGTCGGATTTACGACGCGGAACGGCGCGATTAAAGTGTTAAAGCTACAGACCCGCGTCCCGCGACTCAAGTGGACGCGTTTTTTGTTGGGGGAACCTCGGACGCTCGATCGCTTGTTTTGTGGCGATTCCGAGCGAAAACCCGAGCACCGCACACGCTTCCTACGCCTGTCAGCTTATGCGTTATCTCGTCACCGGCGAGACCGGCTTGGTCGGCAACAACGTCGTGCGACAACTCCTGGAGCGGGGCGAGACCGTCCGCGTGCTGGCGCCGCTGGGCCGACGATCGCTCGCTGGCCGGGCTACCGGTCGAAACGGCGCTCGGCGACATCACCGTGCCCGAAACGCTGCCCGCCGCGCTCGCCGAATGCGACGTGGTGATCCACGCCGCCGCGCAAGTTCACATCGGCTGGACCGGCGCGGAGCGAAGCGCAACGCGTGAACGTCGGCGGCACGACGAACGTCGCCCGCGCCGGCGCCGCCGCGCGCGGATGATTTATGTCTCGAGCGTCAACGCGCTCGGCCTGGGCAACCGCGCACAGCCGGCGAACGAAGAGACCCCGCACGCCGACGACGGGCACGTGCCGTGTCCGTATGTGTTAAGCAAGCGAGCGGCCGAAAAGATCGTGCTCGACGAAGTCGCCGCCGGACTCGATGCGGTGATCGTCAACCCCGGCTATATGCTGGGTCCGTGGGACTGGAAACCGTCGTCGGGCAAGTTGCTGCTGCAGCTGGCCGGCGGTTGGGCGAAACTCGCGCCGCGCGGCGGCAACGATTTCTGCGACGTCCGCGACGTGGCAACCGGCATTTTGGCCGCGGTGGAGAAAGGTAAAGCGGGGCGTCGATATATCCTCGGCGGCGAACCGTTGAGCTTTCTCGAAGCGTTCACGCTGATCGCGTCGGTGGTCGGCGTGAAGCCGCCGTGGCGGTGTTGGCGCAAACCGATGTTGGTCGTCTGCAAACGCTGGGGCGACGCCGTGACGTTCCTGACCGGTCGCGAGCCCGAGATGAACGGCGCGGCGATCGAGATCTCGGAGCTGCAACACCACTTCGATTGCGGCCGGCGCAAGCCGAACTGGGGTACTCATTCCGCCCGGCCCGCGCAGCGATGGAAGCCGCCTGGGCCTGGTTCCGCGAATATGGGTATACGAAGAAATAGGTTTCAGGGTACAGGTTTCAGGGTTCAGGTCATACAATCATGTCCTGAAACCTGAAACCTGAAACCTGAAACCTGAACAGTGAACACTGAACCCTTCGCCCAATGCTCCTCGGCACGACCGTTATCGACGACACGTTCGCCGAGGCGTTTCGCATGCGGTACACGCGGGTGATCGTCACCGCGCACGACGACCATTGGACGCTGGCCGCCGTGCGCAAGCCTACCGGCTACGGCTCGTCGATCATCGCCTGCGACGCCGAGATGGGCATCGAGCGAATCTTGTCGACCGAGGAAACGCCCGACGGACGCGTCGGCCCGGCATCGTTGTTCTTCGGCTTCTCGACCGAAGCGCTAGGCGCGGCGATGTCGAACGGATCGGCCAGTGCGTGATGACCTGCCCGAGCACGGCGGTCTACGACGGTCTGCCGGGCGGCGAAGATAGCGTGCCGCTAGGAAAATCGCTCGCTACTTCGGCGACGGGTTTCAGAAGAGCAAGTTGATCAGACGGCGTCCGCTATCGGCGCGTTCCGGCGATGGACGGCGAATTCTCTCGTCGAAAGCGTCGGCGTGGAGAAGGGGATCGCCGGCGGAAACATCGATCATCCACGCCGATCGCACGCGACGTGCTCGACTGCGACGCGGCGCGCGGTCGAGCGCTGGCCGCGCTGCCGGACGTCATCACGCCGTTCCCCGGCGGCGCTGCCCGAAGCGGCAGCAAGGTCGGCTCGATCTACAAAGGGCTGACGGCGTCGACCGCCGAAGCGTTCTGCCCGACGCTGCGAGGGAAGGTCGACACGACGCTCTGCATCCGTATGCCAACCACGCGTACGAAATCGTGATCGACGGCGTGGACGAAGCGTCGGTCGGCCGCGCGATGGCCACGGCGATGCGCGCCGCGGCCGGCGATCCCGACGTGCGGCGATCAGCGCCGGCAACTACGGCGGCAAACTCGGCAAATTCCAATACCGCCTGCACGACGTGTTGAAATCCTGATCGTCGCAGATGGTATGGAATGCGATTTTCTGCACCGACTCCGGATGGTTTTTTGAATTCGTCGCCGACCGGGGGTATGTTAGGAAACGATCTTGGTCGGGCGCGTTGTTGGGCTAACGACGGAAACGGCTCGGCTATGCGTTTCGGGACCGACGATGTCGAAAAAGACCATTACGTCGTTACAGACGGTGATGCTGTTTACCGATCTGGTCGATTCTTCGAAATTGAAATCGAAGCTCGCGACTTAGCCTATGCCGAACAAGTCGCCGAGCCGCACCAATCGTCTGTTTCGCGAGTTGTTGAAATGCTTCGAGAACGCCGCCGTCAATAACTACATGGGCGACGGCTTTTTGGCCACATTACATGTGCAGGTCAGCGACGCCGTGAAATTCGCTTTGCTGTTTCATCGCAAGTTGGCGACGGCGGCTGAAACCTCGGCCATGCCAGACACGCGGATCGGGGAAAAATCCCATATCGGCGAGATCTCGATGTTGGTCGACGGAACGATCTCCGGCCAAGCGGCCGATATGTGCGCACGTTTGATGAGTCTCGGCGGCGGCCGTCAAACGCTGCTGACGCGACCGGTCTTCGACGACGCGCGACAGCATGTGCGAGTGCACCCTATACCGAAGAAACCGAACGAGCGCGAAGCCTGGAAGGGCGGAGATCCCCCAGCTCGCATGGATGCAACATGGTCGTTACGCGTTCAACTGGGAAAAGACGACGAAACCGTGGACGTGTGCGAGGTCGGCGCGATCGGGTTCGCGCCGTTGAAAGCGCCGAGCGATTCCGAGAAAGCGAAACGAAAGCTCGATTCCGACGAAGAGACGACCCTGGGTTGGCGACCCGCCGTGGGACAAGAGTGCCGAAAGCGCCGCTGGCTCTTGCAAAAACACATCGGTCAGGGCGGGTTCGGCGGAAGTCTGGTTGGTGACGAATCGGGACACGCTGGAGAAACCATTTTCAGTACTGTTTCGATTCCGAGCAGAAGGCGTTCGTTCAAACGCGAGTTAGCGTTGGTGATGCTGCTGCGGAAGGAACTCGGCGACCGGCCCGATATTGGCAAGATCTTCGAGATCCGTATCGATCATCCCCCCTATTTCTTGGAGCTGGATTATTCTCCGCTGGGGAATCTGAAGGACTGGTCCGAGCAACAAGGCGGAATTATTTCGCTGTCGATCGCCCAACGTTGGAAGTGTCTGGGCGCGTACTATGCGACGCGGTCGAGGCCGCCCATTCGATCGACGTTTTGCACAAAGACATTAAGCCCGCGAATATCTTGATGTTCGAATCGAGTGGGGAGAAGTTCGCCCCCGCTTGGCGGATTTCGGGATCGGCGAGTTATCGGATCCCGCTCGACTCGAGGAACTGAATCTTTCAACGACCAGCTTCACGCGCAGTCGTGACCGGTCAAAACAATTCTTCGAACACCGGCACGTTGTTGTATGGCGCGGCCCGAATGTTTGATGGGAAAGGCGTTCACCAAAGCGGGCGATCTCTATGCGTTAGGCGTGATGGCGTATCAGCTGCTGATCGGGGATTTCGCCAAACCGATCGCTTACGGATGGGAACGCGACGTCTTGGAAGGCGAGTTATCCCGCTTCGCGATCGAAGGCGATATCGAAACACCCACGTCGACGGCGAGGCACGTGTATCGCGAGACGATCGGCGCGGCGATCGAGGGGAATCCGATCAGCCGCATCCCTTCGGCGGGCGAATTCGCACGCGTGATTCGCGCCATCCCGGCGATCATCGCAGAACGCGAAGCGGCCAATCGGCCGCGTATTACGGAACTGGCCCGGACGGAAACCGATCGCAGGATGCGCAGCATGCGCACCGATCCTCGGGCTGACGACCTGCGTGTTGGCGGTTTTGGGCGGATTGTGCGTCTCCAATTACTGGCAATGGCGAACGCCGATCGGGCGCGCGAAGACGCCGAATTCGAGCGCGATTCCGCACAGCAAGCGAAGGCGCTGGCCGAATCGTCGCACCGCTCATGGCAATCGACCTTCGGCGTGAGCACGAATTGATGGCACAGTCCGTCGGTCAGGGAATCGATCACCTGTGGCGATTTCTGGAGCAAGCCGCAAAATGATCGGACGCTGTTGGAATCCATCGAAGCGGGCGACGCCGATCCCGGCGACGACGAGACCTACGCACGATTGATGAATTGGATCTCCGATGTGAGAACGCAACTTCCGGAGAGTATGTCCGAAGAGGCCGTGGCGATCATCTCGCCGAAGGAAATCAGTTAGCGCACGATCCGCCGTTACCCGAACAACGCGGTAAGTCGTTTTCGGATCGAGATTACTTTCATGGAGCAGGGCGGAATCTCAAGGAATCCGAACCGCGAGTTACCGCCGATCACGCGACCGTATCTCAGTACGGTTTATCGATCTCGGGACACCAAAAAGAACAACCCCTTGAAGTTCGCGCTCAGCGTGCCGATTTGGAGCGGCGAGAAAGATTCGTCCGATCGCCGTGTCGCGGCCGTGATGATGATGTCGGTCGATTTGAAGCAGATGTCGCCGATCCTGTCGCGCGCATCGTCATGAAAAATCAAACATCCTTATTGGTGGACTCGCGCGACGACGACGTCGATTCCGAGCGTCGGCATGGATTGCTGATCTTTCATCAATCCTCGGAGGCGATCTCACGAAACGACATACGCTTCAAGACGGAAGACTGGATCGCCCATTCCCGGACGCCGCGCGTTTCGACCGGCTCCGCCGTGGTCGATCCGGCCGGGTATGCCTTGCCGAATTATCTCGATCCGATTACCGGTATGCAGCAGTACGCCGCCTTTTGTCCGGTCCGAATTCCCTACCGCGGCGACGGTCACGCCGGAGGTTACGATTGGCTCGAGACCGGCTGGTTGGTCCTGGTGCAGGAATATCATAAGTAATCGACTTGGATCGGTTGCCGGAAGGTTACGGCAAGCGTTGGGTGACGACTTTTCTAACTCGCTGTCTCCGGCGGCGCAGATCATCGGACACTCGAGAAAGAGTTTGGCGGAATTTCAAGTGATATGGAGGGAATAAGCGGAGTCGTGAACGTTCGGTAGTCATAAGCTCTTCCTGCAAATTGCTAGCGAAAACTAGAAAGAAACGATGCCGGCACGCCGCGGCAATTCGCTCTTCCGGGAAATCGGTTCAAGCCCTATGGTCGGCCCGACCGATACCTTTGGGAATACGCCCCGTCGTTGTGACGCACCGCGACGTTTCGGCGACTGGAATCGGTGTCCGCCTGCGGGTCGGGCTTTCGCTGTTTCAAGATGGGCCGCGTCGCAACGTCGAGTTGCGGCGGCCGTATTCGCGCCGGCGGCAAGGTGGCCCCGGACACACGATCGGACGGAGTTGCCGGCATGTATCGCACGCACTGGGGTTTACGCGAGATTCCGTTCCGCAAGAACGCGGACGCTCGATTCTTTTACGAAAGCCCCACGCACGAGGAAGCATCGCCCGGCTGCATTATCTGGTCGACGAACGACGCCACGTCGGTCTGCTGGCCGGCATCGACGGCGGCGGCAAATCGCTGCTGTTGGAAGTGTTCGACCGCCAAGTCCGACGTGCCGGCACGCAAGTGGTGCATCTCAGCCTGCTGGGGATCGACTCGCACGAGATGTTGTGGTGCGTCGCCGCCGATCTGGGGGCGAACCCCGATCGCGACGCGACCGATTTTCAACTCTCGCGCACGATCGTCGATTGCTTGGCCGCTAACCGTCTGCACGACGCACAAACGGTCTTCTTACTGGACGACGCCGACGAAGCCGATCCGGTGACGCTCGACGCGTTGGTCCGTTTGATGGACGCCGAGCGCACGACCGACTCGTGCACGACGTTCATCGTGGCGGTCGCCCAGGGGCAGATTCGCCGTTTGCCGCCGCGCATGTTGGCGCAAGTCGAACTGCGGGTCAGCCTGGATCATTGGGAAGAGAGCGACACGGCCAACTATCTGTTCAATTCTCTGCGGCAGGCCGGTCGTCACGACGCGCCGTTCAGCGCCGACGCCGTACGAAAGCTGCACGCCCTGTGCGGCGGCGTGCCGCGGCGGATCACGCAGTTGGCCAACTTGGCGTTGCTGGCCGGGGCCGGCCGCAACGTGCAACGGATCGACGCCGACATGGTCGAATCCGCCTGGAGCGAGTTGGGCTTGGCCGAAGCGGCCTAAGTCGATGCCGCCGCCGGTCATCTCTCGCACGCTTACCGGAATCGCGGCCTCGACCGGATTTCGCCGCGAAACGACCCGTGTTTGCGGGCGTGAATTTCGCCCGCCGTTTGTTGTTCCCGCGTCGTCCGGCGGACTATAATCGAAGCTCTCCGCCTGCGGTCGTCGCCAATCCCACCTTCGGACGACCGCCCGGGGAGCGCCACCGCGCCGCCGCTGCGACGGGAGCGTCTCTCTGTTCGTTTTCGGAGCGTCCGCGATGCGCGGTCCGACGTTATTCCTGCGCCTGCTCGCCGTGATGGGTTTGTCGTGTTTCGCCACGGGCGGCAAGCTCGCGGCCGACGACGCGCCGCCGAAACCGGCTGCCGTAAAAGGCGAGACGAGCAACGGCGAAACGGCCAAACCGACAGTGTCGTTCTATAAGGACGTCCGGCCGATTTTCCAAGAACATTGCCAAGGGTGTCATCAGCCCGCCAAGCGCGGGGGCGAATATCTGATGACCGAGTTCGCCGCCTTGATCAAAGGGGGCGAAAGCGCAAAGCCGGCCGTCGTCGCCGGCAAGCCGCAAGCCAGTTACTTGCTGGAAATGGTCACGCCCGATAAAGCCGGCAAAGCGGAGATGCCGCAAGACAAAAAGCCGTTGGCCGCCGCGCAGATCAAGACTATTACGAACTGGATTGCCGCCGGCGCCCTCGACGACACGCCGGCCGGCGCCAAACAACGCTTCGACGCCGACCATCCGCCGATCTACCGCCAGCCGCCGCTGATCACCGCGCTCGACGTCTCGCCCGACGGCGCAGTTGACCGCCGTCAGCGGGTATCACGAGACGCTGCTGCATCGCACGGCCGACCTCGGCAAGACGGACGGCTCGAGTTTGGTCGCGCAGGTTGATCGGGGTTTCCGAACGGATCGAAGCGCTGGCCTTCTCGCCCGACGGCAAAACGTTGGCCGTCGCCGGCGGCTCGCCCGGGCGGATGGGGGAAATTCAACTCTGGAACGTCGAGGACCGTACGCTGCGGTTAGCGGCCACATTCACCTACGACACGCTGTACGGAGCGAGTTGGTCGCCCGACGGATCGCAGGTCGCGTTCGGGTGCGGCGACAACAGCGTCCGCGCAGATCGCGCGAAGACCGGCGAGCAGACGCTGTTCCAAGGCGCGCACAACGATTGGGTGCTGGCCACCACGTTCTCGAAGGACGGCTCGCACTTGGTCTCGGCCAGCCGGGATCGCTCGTTGAAGTTGATCAACGTGCCGGAGCAACGTTTCGTCGACAATATCACCAGCATCACGCCCGGCGCACTCAAAGGGGGCCTGGCGACCGTACAACGCCGGCCGGGCAAAGACGAAGTCGTGGTCGGCGGGTCCGACGGCGCACCGAAACTGTTTCGCGTGTTCCGCGACGGCGGCCAAGCCCGCAAGATCGGCGACGATTTCAACCTGATCCGCGGCTTCGCGGCGTTGCCCGGCCGAGTCTACTCCGCACGGTTCAACGCCGACGGGACGCGGATCGTCGCGGGCAGCAGCGCCGACGGAGAGGGCGAAGTTCGCGTCTACGCCGTGGACGACGCCAAGTTGATTTGGAAAAACGCCGAACCGCTGGGGCCGATCTTCGCGACGGTTTTCGCGCCCGGCGGCGATGTGATCGCCGGCGGCGCGGGGCGACGTCGTCGTCTTGGACGCCGGGACCGGCGCGCTCAAGTCGAAATGCGTCCCGGTCCCGATGGAATCGCCGGATGCGAAGATCGAGAAGTAAGTTACCAAGCACGAGAAGTGAGTCAGAATTGGCGTCTTTTACTATTCCCCCCTCGAAGAGGCGCACGATGTTAGCCCCGGGCGAAAGCCCGGGGTTAAGAATCCATACCGAAACGAAAGGCTCGCAGAGCCGACACACAAGCAACGCGGGGCAACGATGTCGTTCCTTTCACTCAATGTCCATTTGGTTTGGAGCACGTCGGGTCGGAGGCCGTTGATCAAAGAGGCTTGGCAAGAACGCCTGCACGCGTTCCTCGCCGGAATCGTTCGCCATGACCGTGGCCAAGCCGTCGCGATCGGGGGGATGCCGGATCACGTCCACGCGTTGGTACGGATTCCGTCGACGATCACGATTGCGAACTTAATGAATCACCTGAAGTCGAATTCCTCGAAATGGATCCACGAGACGTTTCCCGAAGCGAGCGATTTTCGGTGGCAGAAAGAATATGCGGCGTTTACGGTGAGCGCATCGATGGTCGAAACGGTCGAACGCTATGTCCGTAACCAAGTCGAACATCATCGGATTCGTTCATTCCAAGAAGAGCTGGAAGAGTTGCTGCGACGCCACCAAGTGGAATTCGATCCTCGATATGTTTGGGACTGAAAGCCGTGTGCCGGCTCTTCGAGCCTACCGAATCTGATGCGAGGCGTACCCCGGGCTTTCGCCCGGGGCTAACATCGAACGGCTCTTCGAGCCGAGATGCCACCGACACCGACTTGCAAGGGATTTCGATTGCGAATGTAGCGCAGCAGTCGTGCACTGAACGATTCTCGCATGAGCTGATCCCCGAAACCATGCCTCGAAGAGGCGCACGATGTTAGCCCCGGGCGAAAGCCCGGGGTATGGAGATCGACGCAAAATCCAAAGGCTCGCGGAGCCGACACACATTTTCAAAATGAACGCCATGATCTTTCGCCATCTCGCTTGCTGGTCGCTGTTGTGCGTCGTCGCGCCCGCGTTCGCCGCGGACGCCGTTGCGGAAAAACTG
Source organism: Pirellulales bacterium (assembly GCA_049840575.1). Taxonomy (GTDB): domain Bacteria; phylum Planctomycetota; class Planctomycetia; order Pirellulales; family JALHPA01; genus JANRLT01. The sequence goes on along the minus strand of JASGKV010000022.1, from coordinate 450,751 downwards.
CCGCCGGGAACCAAGGTCGCGTCGTTGGCCGTCTCGCCCGCGGGGACGATCGCGCTGCGCGGCAAATTCGATTTCGCGCAACTGGTGGTCGAAGCCGTCACCGACAAAGGCGAACGGATCGACGTCACGCGGATCACCGCGCAGACGACCGGCCGCACGCCCGACGCCGTGACGCTGGCCGCCAACGGGTTGCTGCGGCCGAAGCAGAACGGCGCGGCCGAAATCCGTTTTACGCTCGACGGCGCGTCGTTGACGGTTCCGGTCGAGGTCGCTGAAATCGACGCCGTCGTCCATCCGGATTTCATTCGCGACGTCAACCCGGTGATGACCAAGCTGGGGTGCAATCAGGGAACCTGTCACGGCGGCGCAAGGCAAGAACGGGTTCAAACTGAGTTTGCGCGGATACGATCCCGTGTTCGATCACCGCGCACTGACCGACGACCTGATGGGCAGACGATTCAATCGCGTGATGCCGGATCAGAGCCTGATGCTGCTCAAACCGAGCGGGTCGGTCCCGCACGTCGGCGGTGTGTTGTGCAAACCGGGCGAGCCGTATTACGACATCCTCCGCGCGTGGATCGCCGACGGTCTGCCGTTCGACGCGCAAACTCCGCGCGTGAGCAAGATCGAAGTGCTCCCGCAAAATCCGGTGATTCCCCTGCCCGGGATGAAGCAACAGTTCCGCATCACGGCCACCTACGCCGACGGTCGCACGCGCGACGTGACGGCCGACGCGTTCGTCGAAAGCGGCAACATCGAAGTGCTGGAAGCCGATCGGACCGGTTTGGTCACGTCGCTGCGTCGCGGCGAATCGCCCGTGCTGGTCCGTTACGAAGGAAACTACGCGGCCACGACCGTGACCGTGATGGGCGACCGCACGGGCTTCGCCTGGAACGATCCGCCGACCTACAACCACATCGACGAACTGGTCTACGCCAAGCTGCGGAAGGTCCGCGTGCTGCCGAGCGACGTGTGTAAGGACGAGGAGTTCTTGCGTCGCGTGTATCTCGATCTGACCGGCTTGCCGCCGACCGCCCGGCACACGCAGAGTTCCTGGCCGATCGGCGCAACTCGCGGCAAAGCGCGATGAGCTGATCGACCGCTTGGTCGGATCGGGCGAGTTCGTCGAGCATTGGACCAACAAGTGGGCCGACATGCTGCAAGTGAACGGCAAGTTCCTGGGCGAGCAAGGAGCCTGGGCGATGCGCAACTGGATCCGCCAAGCGGTCGCGTCGAACATGCCGTACGACAAGTTCGTGCACGACATCTTGACCGCGCACGGTTCGACCGTCGAAGCTCCTGCCGCCGGCTATTACAAAACGCTTCGCGCACCCGACGCGGTAATGGAAAACACCACGCAATTGTTCCTGGGCGTGCGGTTCAGTTGCAACAAGTGCCACGACCATCCGTTCGAGCGTTGGACGCAGGATCAGCATTGGCGATTGGCGGCCTACTTCGCCAAGGTGCAGCGCAAGAAGATCCGCAATACGCCGGGATGAAGATCGGCGGCAGCGCGGTCGAAGGGGCGGTCCCGTTGGTCGAAGTGATCTACGACGGACCCGGCGGCGACGTGAAGCATCCGAACACCGACAAGATCATGACGCCCGGACTGCCGTATCAGGCGGCGTTGGTCGGCGAGAAAACCGCCGGCGAGAAAACGAAAGGTCCGTTACGCGACGAATTCGCCCGCTGGGCGGTTTCCGCCGAGAACGAATACTTCGCCAAGAGCTATGTGAATCGCGTTTGGAGCTATCTGCTGGGCGTCGGCTTCATCGAACCGGTCGATGATATCCGCGCCGGCAATCCGCCGACCAATCCGGAATTGCTCGAACGCTTGACCAAGGATTTCATCGCAGACGGATTCGACACGCAAAAGCTGATCCGGGCGATTTGCAAATCGCGCGTCTATCAACATGCGCTCGCGACGAATCGTTGGAACGAAGACGACGCGATCAACTACTCCCACGCGTTGGCGCGCCGCCTGCCGGCCGAAGTGCTGTACGACGCCGTGCATCAAGCGACCGGCTCGACGCGGAAGCTCTCCGGACTTCCGGCCGGGTCGCGCGCGGCGATGCAACGCGATCCGACCACGAATTCGCCGGACGGATTTTTGGATCTGTTCGGTCGGCCCGCCCGGGAAAGCTCGTGCGAGTGCGAACGCGTCGGCGGCGTGATGTTGGGGCAAACGTTGAACTTGGTCACCGGCCCCACGATCGCCGCCGCGATCGCCGATCCGGGCAGCTCGCTGACGAAACTGATCGCAGACGAGAAGGACGATCGCAAACTGGTCGAAGAACTCTTCCTGCGTTTCTTGAATCGTTACCCGACGGACAAGGAATTGGTCAAAGCCGTCGCCGCGTTGCATCCCGTCGACGACGGACACGAACGCTTGGTTGCCGAACTACGGGCGTACGAAGCCGGTTTGCCCGAGAAGCAAGCCGCTTGGGAGAAAACGTACGGTCCGACCGTCTGGAGCGCGCCGCTGGAGCTGGTCGAAGGGAAATCGAAAGCCGGCGCGAAGTTCGAGAAAGAGGCCGACGGCGCGATCTTCGTCGCAGGACCGTTGGAGAAGGATCTCTACACGCTGACGTTCGACGTCGACGCGGCGCGGGCGACCGGCTTGCGTATCGAAGCGTTGCCCGACGATCGCTTGCCCGGTAAAGGACCCGGCCGTGCGCCGAACGGAAATTTCGTATTGAGCGAATTGACGGCGTCGATCGCGCCGCTCGATGTCGCCGGACAAAGCCGCGCCGTTGAAACTGTTAGGGGGCGAAGCCGATTTCGAGCAAAAAAACTATCCCGCCAAAAACGCGATCGACGGGAACGCCGGCAGCGGTTGGGCCGTGTCCGCCGAATTCGGCAAGCCCCACGTCGCCGTTTTCGAAATCGCCGAGTGGTCGCCGGCGACCTCGTCGGGCAAAGTCCGTTTCAACGTCACGATGTCGTTTCAATATCAGGACGGCAAACACGATTTGGGAAAATTCCGCCTCGCCTTGGCGACCGGCCCGGGCAAGCCGCGTTTGAACGACGCCAATCGCGAGTTGACCGATCTGTTGAAAATTCCCGTGGCGGAACGGAATGCGACGCAACGCGCGGTGATCGAGACGGCGTACCTCGCCGCCGACGCCGAATTGCGGCGCTGCGCGAACGCGTCGACGCGAGCGCCAAAGCGACCGCCGATCCGCGCTTGATGGCGCGCAAGACCTGGTCTGGGCGTTGATCAACACGCCGGCGTTTTTGTTCAATCGCTGAGCCGGACATGCGCGAAGCGTTGCGACACGCTACAATCCCGGAGCGTCACCTTCGCGACTTCCGCATGGAGCCATCGATGTCGCCCGTCTTTCGTCTGGTGGTTTGTTCGTTACTCGTCGCGGTACCCGTCTTCGCTCAAGACGCGGAGAAATCCGCCGGTCCGCGCGTCGTCAAAATCGAACCTGCGATTCTCACGGTCATCGATCAGGCCGAAATCCCCGCGCACGACGCGGGCGTGCTGCAAAAGTTGAACGTGGTCGAAGGTCAACGCGTGGCGGCCGGCGACGCGTTGGTGGAACTCGATCAAGACGAAGAACGCACGCTCCGCGAGAAGGCCGCCGTGGAAGCGGCCGTCGCCGCCAAGCAACTGCGCCAGCACGTACGAACGCGAATTCGCGCAGGCTGGCCCACGCCGCGGCCAAGGCCGATCTGGCCCGGGCGGTGGAATCGGAAAAGACGTTCGCCAAAAGCATCTCGCGGACCGAACTCGATCAATTGGCGTTGGAGGTCGAGAAGACCGGGTTCGGCATCAAGAAGTCCGAAGAGGAAGCCGATTTGGCCGACCTGAACCTGAAACTCAAGCAGCGCGAACTCGATCTGGCCGAGATCAAACTGCGCCGCCGCACGTTGACCGCCCCGTTCGACGGCGCCGTGGTGCAAATCCACAAACGCCTGGGCGAATGGCTGCAACCGGGCGAAAAGGTGTTGCGTTTGACCCGCGTCGATCGGCTGCGGGTCGAGGGGTTCGTCCCGGCCGGCGACCTGCCGGGCGATCTCACCGGCGCGACCGCGCGGTTCCGCACGAGCGACGGACCGCCGATGGAGGCCAAGATCGCGTTCGTCAGCCCCGAAGTGAACGCCGTCAACAATCAAGTCCGCGTCTGGGCCGTGATCGCCAACGACGCCGGCAAACTCCGCCCCGGCCAATCCGGCGTCTTGGAAATCGTGGTCGGGAAATAGCGCGAGCTTTCACGGGTGTTCGGCTCTCGACCAGCTTCTCGCCACTCACGCCGGGACGCTCGATTTGCTATTCTAAGCGGCGTAACGCCATTTCCGCGGTCGCCTCGTTCGAGGAACGTCGGCCCGCGCATCGCCATCTCACAACCGTCGCCATGCCCGCTCAGACGTTGCCGCCGCGTTCCGCCGTTCCCGCGTCCGATTGTTGGAACCTCGCCAGCTTGTACGCCGACGACGCGGCGTGGGAAGTCGACTTCAAAACCTGGGTCGAGATGGTCGACCGTTACGCGACGTTCGCCGGCACGTTGGGGAAGAGCGCGGCGTCGCTGGCCGCCCTACTCGAGTTCGACAACGCATTCGATCGCTTGGGCGAACGGCTGGGAACGTATACGTCGCTGAAGACGACCGAAGACGTCGCCGAAGGGAAGTACCAAGAACAAAACGGCCGTTATCGCAACAAGGCTGCGTTGGCCGCGGAGAAGTCCAGCTTCATTCGACCGGAAATCTTGGCCATTCCCGACGCGACGATGCGCGGGTTTCTGGAATCCAAAGAGCTGGCGCCGCACAAGCTGACGCTGGAACGCATCCTGCGTTACAAACCGCACACGCTTTCCGCCGGCGAGGAAAAACTGTTGGCGATGCAGGCCGAAATGGCCGGCACGGCGAGCCGTGTGTTCGGACAACTGAACGATTCGGATTTGAAGTTCGGTTTCGTCGATAACGAAAAAGGCGAGTCGGTCGAATTGAGCGCGTCGACGTTTCAATCGTTCATGAACTCGCCGTCGCGCGACGTGCGACGCACCGCGTTTCATCGCCTGTACGACGGCTATCAGGCCCACGAAAACACGTTCGCGGCGACGCTGGCCGGTTCGATCCAACGCGACGTCTATTATGCGAAGGCGCGCGGCTATGCGAGCGCGCGAAGGCTCGTTGTTTCACGACAACGTGCCGGTCTCGGTCTACGACAATTTGATCGGCGCGGTGCGCGGCGCGTTGCCGGCGTTGCATCGCTACTACGACGTCCGCAAACGGAAGATGAAGCTGCCGGACATCCATCACTACGACACGTACGCGCCGATCGTCGCCGAAGCCCGGGTCGAACATACCTGGAACGAAGCGGTCGATAAGATCCTCTGCGCGTTGCAGCCGTTGGGAAGCGAGTATTGCGAGGTCTTAGGTCGCGGCTTCAACGCGGGCTGGTGCGATCGTTATCCGAATCGCGGCAAGCGCAGCGGCGCGTTCAGCAGCGGCAGCTACGACGGCTGGCCGTATATTTTGATGAACTATCGCAACGACGTGTTGGATCACGTCTTCACGTTGGCGCACGAAGCCGGGCACTCGATGCATAGCCATTATTCGGCCAAGCATCAGCCGTATCAGTACTACAATTACGTGATCTTCGTCGCCGAAGTGGCCAGCACGTTCAACGAACAACTGCTCGGCCGCAAGATGCTGGCCGACGCGACTACCAAGGTCGAACGCGCCGCGCTGATCAATCGCGAGATCGACGCCATCCGCGGCACGATCTTCCGCCAGACGATGTTCGCCGAGTTCGAGAAAGCGACGCACGCGCTGTGCGAAGCGGGCGAAGCCCTGACGCGCGACCGGATGAAGTCGGTCTACGCCGAGCTGTTGAAGGCGTACTTCGGCCCCGATTTCGCGGTCGATGAATGCTTGAGTTTGGAATGCTTTCGCATCCCGCACTTCTACAATGCGTTTTACGTCTACAAGTACGCGACCGGGTTGTCGGCCGCCGTCGCGTTGTCCGAACGCGTGGTCGACGGCGGCAAGAAGGAACTGCAAGACTACCTGGGGTTCCTCTCCGGCGGTTGCTCGAAAGACCCGCTGGACCTGCTGCGCGACGCCGGCGTGGACATGGCCTCGCCCAAACCGGTGGCGACCGCTCTCGCTCGATTCGAGACGCTGGTCAAAGAGTTGGACGAACTGCTGTAGCCGAGATCGGTCGCGAGAAACTCAAAGACATCGGATTGGCCACAAGAAACACAAGAGGAACAAAAAGAGGTCGGGTTTAAGAGTCCTCATGCCCCTCTCGATTCTTGTCCTTCTTGTTGTTTTTGCGGCCGATCCGCGTTCTCTCGTAAACCATCGCCCGTCTAGGGTTCCATTTGTAACGATTGCGCGGTCGGCCGGCTCGCGTGACGTACGCCTGGTCGACGAATCCGCGGCGGCGGATTTCGGGCGGCGACTATAATCGAAGTCTCGCCGCGAACTTGCGTTCGTATGCCGTTTCCTCGGTCGCTTCGTCGATCTCCTTCTCGCTCGTCCGTATGTCCACGTATTCCGAATTGCTGCAGAAGATCGAGAACAAAACCGCCAAGGTCGGCGTCGTGGGCCTGGGCTACGTCGGATTGCCGTTGATCCGCGCGTTCGCCAACGCGGGCTTTTCGACGATCGGTTACGACGTCGATAAGAAAAAGGTCGACAAGTTAGCCGCCGGCGAAAGTTACATCGCCCATATCCCACAAGACTGGATCCAGGAATGGCTGGCCGGCGGGCTGTTCACGCCGACGGCCGATATGACCCGTTTGAACGAAGCCGACGCGATCCTGATCTGCGTCCCCACGCCGCTGAACGACAGTCGTGATCCGGACGTCAGCTATATCGAAAACACCACGCGTTACATCGCCGCGGCGTTGCGGCCCGGGCAATTGATCGTGCTCGAAAGCACGACCTATCCCGGCACCACCCGCGACGTGATGCTGCCGATCCTCGAAGCCCGCGGGATGCAGGCCGGCGAAGACTTCTTCGTCGCCTATAGCCCCGAACGCGAAGACCCGGGCAATCCCAACTACACGGCCAGCGGCATTCCGAAGGTCGTCGGCGGGCTCGACGCGAAGTCGCTGGAGTTGGCGCATAAGCTGTATTCGTTCGCGGTCGTCAAAACGGTCCCGGTCAGCAGTTGCGAAGTCGCCGAAGCGACGAAAATCTTGGAAAACACCTACCGCGCGGTCAACATCGCGCTTGTGAACGAGTTGAAGGTCCTTTTCGATCGGATGGGCTTGGATGTGTGGGAAGTGATCGACGCGGCCAAGACCAAACCGTTCGGCTACCAAGCGTTTTATCCCGGTCCGGGATTGGGCGGGCATTGCATCCCGATCGATCCGTTTTATTCGAGTTGGCTCGCCCGCAAGGTCGGCTTGACGACGCGCTTCATCGAAGTGGCCGGCGAAATCAATACGCATATGCCGCACTACGTGGTGGCCAAGTTGGCCGAGCGCTCAACGACGCCGGCAAGCCGATCAAGGGAAGTAAAATCTGCATCCTGGGCATGGCGTATAAAAAAGACGTCGACGACCCGCGCGAGAGCCCGTCGTTCGAACTGTGGGAACTGCTGGCCGCGCACGGCGCGGAGCTGAGCTACAGCGACCCGCACATTCCGGCGATGCCCAAGATGCGGCACCACCAAACGCCGAACATGACCAGCCAGGCGTTGACGCCCGAGTTTTTAGCCGCGCAGGATTGCCTGCTGATCGCGACCGATCACACGGCGTTCGACTACGCCGCGATCGTCAAGCACGGCAAACTGGTGATCGACACGCGCAACGCGACGAAGCACGTGACGGAAGGGCGCGAGAAGATTCGTAAGGCGTAGCCGAATTTGCCGAGACCGGCCGATTCCGTATAAAATTCGGCAAACGCGTCCATCGGAGATCATCATGGCGGCCGTCGACCGACAACCCGAAATTCTCGACGACGATTTCGGCGAGGCGCCGCGGATTCTCGATCTTGGTCCCTCGATCGAGTTGACCGATGCCTTGTTCTACGACATCGCGACGCGAAACGAAGAGTTCGTGATGGAACTGAACGAGCGAGGGCAACTCGAAATGATGTCGCCGACGGGAGCGAAGACGGGACGTCGCAATACGTATTTGACCGTTCAACTCGGTAACTGGACGGAAGAAGACGGAACCGGCGTATCCTTCGATTCCTCGACGGGCTTCAAGATTGCCCGGCGTCTCACTCGCTCTCCGGATGCGGCATGGCTGCTGAAGACGCGCTGGGATGCGCTCACGCCTGCCGAGCAAGAAGCGTTCGCCCCGCTTTGTCCGGACTTCGTCGTCGAATTGCGTTCCCCCAATGATCGGTTGGATGTTTTACGAAAGAAGCTCGAACAATACTTGAAGCACGGCGCTCGGCTCGGCTGGCTGATCGATCCGCTCAACCGCCAAGTCTTAATTTACCGCCCAGGTGCGAAAGAGCCCGACGTACTGCGCGATCCATCCGAAGTCTCCGGCGAAGACGTACTGCCGGGGTTTACGTTGCCGATGGAAAAGATCTTCGCGTAGAATTGGGAACGTCACGGCTGACGATTATGCATTCACACACGCCGTGTCCAAATCCTAACACTATTATGCAGACGTCTCTTCCCTCAACTTTGGAAGCCCAAGGATCGATTCGCCCTGCGCCATCCTGCGTCGAGAGAGGCGGTCATGTTGAATATGACTTGCACACACTGCGGCAATCGCGCGTATCCGTTTCACATCCGTGAAGTTCACGCTGCGGACGGGATACATTTCGTCGCCGATTGTTTTCGTTGCGACGGTAAAAAGACCATTCGCATCGCTTTGAGCGAGATTCCGTAGGTGGTTCTACACCGGTTTCGGATTTCGTTCCGTGAACCCCCATTGGTGCCAATACGGGTACGCCGGCGTCTTGTCGCTGGCTTTGTCGAGCGCGGCGATTTGCTCGGGCGTCAGCGTGAATTCGACGGCGGCCAGGTTCGCGCGGAGTTGCTCTTCGTTTCTGGCGCCGATGATCACGGTCGACACCGTCGGGCGCGACAGCAACCAGGCAAGCGCGATTTGCGGGACGGTTTTACCGGTCTCTTTCGCCACAACGTCGATCGCGTCGACCACGTCGTACACGAACTCGTCGTCGATCGGAGGCCCGCCGTCCTTCGCGGTTTTGTTCCGCATACGACTGACCTCGGGCAACGCTCGGCCGCGTCGCATCTTGCCGGTTAGGCGGCCCCAGCCCAGCGGACTCCACACGACCGTGCCGACGCCTTGATCCAAGGCCAACGGCATCAATTCCCATTCGTAGTCGCGGCCCAACAGCGAGTAGTACGCTTGATGCGCGACGTACCGCGACCAGCCGAAACGTTCGCTGGCGGAGAGCGACTTCATCAAGTGCCAACCGCTGAAGTTCGAGCAGCCGATGTAACGAATCTTGCCCGCGCGGACCAGATCGTCGAGCGTCGCGAGCGTCTCTTCGACCGGCGTGAGCGCGTCGAAGCCGTGCAGTTGAAACAGGTCGATGTAATCGGTCCCGAGCCGTTTGAGCGAGTTTTCGACCGAATTCACGAGATGAAACCGCGACGAGCCGACTTCGTTCGGACCCTGGCCGAACCGGAACGTCGCCTTGGTCGAGATCAGCGCCTTGCCGCGTTTGCCTTTCAACGCTTGGCCCAAAATCTCTTCGGCCGCGCCGTACGAGTAGATGTCGGCGCTGTCGAACATCGTCAGACCGCTGTCCAGGCAGATGTCGACCAGACGCGTCGCCTCGGCGACGTCGGTCTCGCCGAAGCCTTTGAAGAACTCGTTTGACCCACCGAACGTGCCGGTGCCGAAGGTGAGTTCGGGAACGAGAAAACCGGAATGACCGAGTCTGCGGGAATTCATCATTTGTTCCTAATTAGATTCGGAAAATAGGCCGCTGATGAAACCGATCGACGGATTTAAAATGATCCGCAAACACAAGCAGAAATATTGCAGGCGCAATGAGCGTGTGACTTGCAAGAGATGAAACATCCGATCAGCGAAAATCAGTTCATCAGATTCATCAGCGGCCTATTGAATTGAATTACGTGTATCGCACGTTTTGGTGGATCGGTTCGAAGAACGCCTCCAGCAGCGAATCGACACGCAACAACCCTTCTCGCGTAAGCGTGATCCGATCGCCGGCGATCGCGACGTAGCCGTCGGCCGCATGCGCGTCCCATGCGGCGCACCACTCGTCGAGAATTTCGACGCCGAATTTCTTGCGGAAGTAGCCGGCGTCAAGCTCGCCCTTCTTCAGCAGCAGGATCATCTCGCGGATCAACTGTTGATGTGAGGTCGGGACGTAGCCCCGGGCCAGCGGTAGTTTCCCGTCGTTCAACGCGCCAAGGTACGTTCCCCACTCGGGCAGGTTCTGGTAATGGACGCCGCTCGCGTGACCGAAGCTCGCCACGCCGGTGGCCAACAAATCGCTGCCGCGCCACAAGTTGTCGCGGTAGCTGAAGTTCACCTTGTTCTTCTCTTTGACCATCGTGTAGCCGCTGCTGATCGAGTAGCCGGCCGCCTGCAACTCGTCGATCGCGTAACCGTGCCACGACCGCTTGGTGGGCCAATCGGCGACCGGGATTTCGATCTGATTACCCAGGATGTCTTTCGAATAAACCGTGTTGAACGGCAATTCCAATTGATAGATCGTCACGCTGTCGGGCGACATGTCGATCGTGCGGCGGATATTCTCGCGCCAATTCTCTTCGGTTTCGCCGACCATGCCGGCGATCAGGTCGATGTTCGTGTTGGCGAATTTCGCGTCCAGGATCCACTGCCACGCCTTGCCGATTTCGCCGCTGAGATGCGCCGACCGTTCTCCTGCAGCACGGCGTCGCTGAAGTTTTCGACCCCCAGGCTGATGCGCGTCACGCCGAGGTCCTTCAGCGTCTGAACCTTGGTCTCGCTGAGCGTGCCCGGCTCGCACTCGAAGGTCACTTCCTCGGCGTGATCCCAATTGATGTTCGCGCGCAGCCGATCGACCAGTTTGGTCAACTGCTTCGGCGAGAGAAACGAGGGAGTTCCGCCGCCGAAGTAGACGAAGCGAAACGGCCGCTCGCCCATCACAGGCAGCTTGCTGACCAGTTCGATCTCGTGCGCGAGACCGCTGACGTAATCTTCGACCTCGGATCCGTTTTTGTCCGTGTAGACTCGGAAGTAGCAGAACTTACAGCGTTTGCGACAAAACGGAATGTGCAAGTAGAGCCCCAGCGGGCGCGGCTCGCCCGGCGCGGCGGCCGGGTCGTGGTTGGGGAGCGGCGGCGCATGCAGCGCGCGTTCGACGGCGGGCAACGCGTCGGCCGTCCATTGCGAGAACGGCGGATAGTTGCTGATGAAGACGCTGCCGACTTCGGTTTTGGTTTCGGTGCTCATCGCAGAAGCCGGGAGTCCGGAGTCAGGAATCGGGGATTGGTTATAAGCGTCGTTTTTCGAACTAGTCACGAATGGTGCTGGCGAGCGGCGAGTGTCGTGTCTCGGATGCCCGAACGTGTTGCGTTCCCCGAATCCCGACTTCCGATCCCCAACACCTACTTGGCTCCGAAGCAATACACATGTCCGTCGTCGCCGGCGATGACGAGCCGCTCGGCCGCCACGGCGGGACTGGCGAGCAACTTGCCGCCGGTTTCATAGCTCCAGACTTCGTCCCCTTTGTCCAGGGTGACCGCATGCAGGCGGCCGTCGTGTCCGCCGACGAACACGCGCTCGCCGACGACCACCGGCGAGCTTTCGAGCTTGCCCTTGAACATCTTTTTCCAAATTTGCTTGCCCGTGGCGGAATCGAACGCGCGCAGTGTGCGGTCTTCGCCCGGGACCAACACTATCTTGTCGGTCAGGGCGGCGCTGCCGCTGATGGCTTGCTGCCGGGCTTTGTCTTGGAACGACCAAACGGTTTTCGAGTTCTTCCAATCGATGGCCAGAAACTTGCCGCCGGAGGTGCCGAAGTAAATCATCGCGCCGCGTGCCGCGGCGGTGGTTCCGGCCGGCGACTTCGATCGGCACGGCGCCGGTTTCTTTCCCTTTGACCACGTCGATGACGTGCAGCTTGCCGTCGCAGCCGACCAGAAACGCGTTGCCGTCGCTGATGGTGACCGTGCAGCGGATTTGATCTTCGATCTGAAACTTCCAGATCAACTCGCCGCTTTTACGATTGAGGCAATGCAACGTACCGTCTTGCGAGCCGAACAGAACCGTTTCGAGATGAAAGTTCGCGCCGTAACATTGACCGGCCGCTTCATACTTCCAAAGTTGCTTCCCTTCCTTTGCGTCGAGCGCGAAGAACATGCCGTTCTGATCGCCGACGTAGACTACGCCGTCGCGGACGGCGGGGGCGGCCGAGAAGCCTGCATCGTTCTTAAACTTCCATTTCTCCTTGCCGTCGGCCAAACCCAGCGCGTAAACGGTGCCGTCGAGATCGCCGATGTAGACCACGCCGTCGACGATCGCCGCCGTGGCGTCGAACGCGCCGTTGGGGACACTGAACTTCCACAGCAGTTCCAGCCGTTCGGGCAGGGGCGACGTCGCGACGCCGGTCGACAATGTGTTGCCGCGAAACAGCGGCCACGCATCGCGCGGCGTGACGGTCCGATCAGGCTCGACCGCATTAACGGAACCGACGACCCCGGCGACGAGTACGACGCACAGCAGGCAGCGTACGAAGTTCGGCGCGAGACGTGGCGACACGGCGGGTCTCCCGAAAAATGGCGGACGCGGAAGCGTGGGGGGCAGGGCAGGGAGCGTCAAACGACATAATGGTTGTTCAGACGGCTATCACCCATTGTATCCGCCCGGCAAGCCCGCAGGCAGCGTTTTTCCCGCTTACTGAGAGCACCGGCGTCATAAGCCTGGTGTCGCCGGTAGAAGTCCGGCAACATGGACTCCTTGCGCGATGGTGACTCTCCCCACCGGCGGCGATGGGATTCCCGTAACCGATGTGTCGTCACCCGGCAAATCTTCCTGTTTATCACGCTCGTTCCGATTCCAACGTTTTCAATCGCTCCAGAATCTCCGCATCCTCCGGAATGCCCTTTTCGCGGCGACGTTGGTCGAATTGGATGAGAAATTCTTCGATGTATGGTCGCGTCTTGAGCTGCGACGTTTCCGGCAGACGATCGATAAACAGGCGGCCGTCGAGGTGATCGGTCTCGTGCTGCACGACCCGGGCGAACAGCCCGTCCAACTCGTAATGAATCGGTTTTCCGGCCAGATCGTAGGCATCGACCGTGATCTGCGCCGGGCGGCGTACGTCGGCATACAGACCTGGTAAACTCAGGCAGCCTTCCTCGGCTTCGGCCTGGCCCTTGGGCTTGCTCAGGACCGGATTGATGAAGACAAGCTCCTTGCCGGTCTTCGGATCCCCCTTCTCGTTGACGATAAAAAAGCGGTAAGGGGAATCGACTTGCGTAGCCGCGAGGCCTATACCTTTATGCTTGTACATCAGCTCGAACATCTCGCCGACCCACGCCCGAAATTGAGCATCCAGCTTCTTCAGCGGCTTGGCCGTATGGCGCAAGGTGGGATGCGGAAATTGGAGAACTTCGAGAGGCATGTCGAGTCCGGCGCAGACGGTCGAAAAGGGGCCCTGGTATGTCACTTGCAATGTACCCGGAATGTGAGCATTTCCAAGGTACGACGCCGGCAGGTTTTTCGAGTGATCAAGCATAAATCACACGAAAATCGTACTTGTTCTAGGGATTTCCCTCACATTTGATCGGTATAATTGCTGTCGTCAGCAATAATAATCGGCACGGCGTCCCTCTCGCGTGCCCAAAAACCCGGCAACGGAATTTCCGGACGAGAATGACATGACCAAATTTCCCCGTGCGTTTTCCCTGCTCGAACTCGTGGTCGTCTTGACCCTGATCGGCATGTTGGCAGCCCTGGTTTTGCCGGCCATCCAAGCGGGCCGTGAGACGGCCCGTCGCCAGACCTGTCTGAACAAAATGCGCGGTCTCGGCTTGGCGCTGCACGAGTTCATCGACGAACACCGCGTGCTGCCCGGCTCGGGCACGTTGGTGCGCGACGCCGACGGCCGCGAAAACTCGCATGCGTGGTCGACGTATTTGTTGCCGTATCTCTACGAATCGGGCGAACGCAATTTCTACGACCAAGAGCAAGCTTGGAATACCGGAGTCAATCGCGAGACGACCTCCGCGCTGCGCAGCGAGTTTCTCTGCCCGACGATTCCGTTCGCCGATCGCCGGACGGTGGATCGCGATCAATTCGCGGCGGGCTCGACGGACTACGTGCCGGTCGCCGCGACGCGGATGGAGTTGTACTTCGTCAATGATTTACCGCAACCGAAGGCGTATGCCGGGCTGCTGGACGACGAAGTCGAAATCGCCAAACGCGTGCGTACGCGCGTGGTCAAGGATGGATTGAGTCGCACGATTTTCTTGACCGAGTCGGCCGGACAGCCCCGGTATTACGTCTCACCCGGCGTGCCGGGACCGGCGTTTTATAACGACGGCGTCAACGCCACGGTGACGAACGGCGTGATGCGCGGCGGCGCATGGGCCGACCCGCTGAATCGCCTGACCTACCACGGCGTGAACGCCGACGGCTTGCGCGGACCGGGCGATTGCGCGATGAATTGCTCGAACAACAAAGAGCCGTTCTCGTTTCACACCGGCGCGATCAACGTGGTGATGGCCGACGGTTCGTCGCGAACCGTGTCGGACTCGACCGAGATCGGCGTCTTCGCCGCGGCGATGACTCGCGACGGCGGCGAAGCGTTTGATCTGCCCGCGCAAGATTAATTCGCAGCACTCGATACGATGACGCCGCCTCTAACCTGTCGGGGTCTCCGTTTCGCTACGAATCCCGCCACCCGGGGCATTCAATTTTCGTTTTGTAGATCAGCGAAAATCAGTCGATCGGTTTCATCCGCGGCCCATTCTTAGACTGAGGCCAATACTAAAAATTCTTCCGCGAGCCGAAGCCGCGCAGCATGAAGAAGCCGACCACCACGGTGCCGACCATGATCAGGAACCAGTCCTGATAATTGAGTCGAGCGATCCAGTGATCGACGTCGCGCAGACGTTTCTTTTGACCCGTTCCCACATAACCGACGACGCCCCGCTGCGGAGACCGTTTCGACCGAGACCGTACAACTCTACGTCACGCACGAGCCTGAGGACGGAGCGCCCTCGAAAACGGGCGATGCTGCCGATTTCGGCGGAAAATCCGGAGAAATCCCTACGAAAACGGCCCGCTCCGCGCGAACCCACGCCCTTGCGAACCGGTCCGAGAAACGTATAATCGAGAATTCCCCGTTGTGGCGGCGACGTCACATTGGGGTGTTGGGGGTGTAGCTCAGTTGGTTAGAGCGCCAGCCTGTCACGTTGGAGGCCGCGGGTTCAAGTCCCGTCACCCTCGCTTTCGTCGGTCCGAACGACCGACCGCGATCCCCGAAAACCCTTGCCCGCACGGCAAGGGTTTTTTCGTTGACGGTGGGAATCTTTCGGGCATTCTGTCCGGCGTAAGGTTTGCAGTTTTTCGCAATGCTTCCACATATATCCGTTTTCTCGTTGGAGAATCGTTCATGCCCAAGTTCGAAGTCGGTCGCGAAAACTCCGGCGCCGTCGAGTTGTATTACGAGGATCACGGCTCCGGCAAACCGGTGCTGCTGATCCATGGGTTTCCGCTCAACGGCGCGTCGTTCGAAAAGCAAACCGCCGCGTTGCTGAACGCCGGAAAGCGGGTGTTGTTCTACGATCGGCGCGGCTTCGGCAAGTCGTCGCAGCCGACGGTGGGCTACGACTACGACACGTTCGCCGCCGATCTGCATAAATTGATCGAGCAACTCGATCTGCACGACCTCACGCTGGTCGGCTTCTCGATGGGAACCGGCGAGGTTGCGCGGTATTTGAGCGCATACGGCTCGGCGCGGGTGAGCAAAGCGGTCTTCATCGCGCCGATCCCGCCCGTCGCGGCCCAGGCGCCGGGCAACGACGACGGCGTGCCGTCGGCGGCGTTCGCCGACATCCAAGCCGGCATCGCGGCCGATCGCCCGGCGTTTTTGGAAGGCTTTTTTAAGAATTTTTACAACGTCGGGCTCCTCTCCAAACCGATCAGCTCCGCCGCGCTGCACGCCAGTTGGGTGACGGCGATCGGCGCGTCGGCGTATGCCACATATCACTGCGTGGAAACGTGGAAAACCGATTTCCGTGCCGACCTGCCGAAAATCAAAATCCCGACGCTGGTCATCCAGGGCGACGCGGATAAGATCCTGCCGTACGAAGTCACCGGCAAACGCTTGGCCGCCGCCATCCCCGGCGCGAAGTTGGTCACCGTCTCCGGCGCCGCACGGCCTGCTGTGGACGCATGCGGAGGATGTGAATCGGGCGCTGTTGGAGTTCGTGTGATGTTACGAGCCGAGTTTCGGCAGCGCGTCGACGAACCGTGGCTATCATGCAATCCGATTCGCGTGGGTTGCGTTCCCAGGGGGCAAGGAAACCCCGATATTTACGTACTCGTCGCACGTGACGATCTAGCGTTCGCTCGGATCGATGTTTGGTCTCGTTATGGTGCGGGACCATACTCGCAGATC
Source organism: Pirellulales bacterium (assembly GCA_049840575.1). Classification (GTDB taxonomy): domain Bacteria; phylum Planctomycetota; class Planctomycetia; order Pirellulales; family JALHPA01; genus JANRLT01. The sequence continues at coordinate 434,209 of JASGKV010000022.1, read as the reverse complement.
GCGATTTGGGATAATTTCATCGTGATCGGGTGGGGCGAGGAGGTGCATCTCGTGGATCCGGAAACACGAGCGAAGACGAGTTACGCCTGTGATTCGTATTTCGGATCGATCACCACATCCGGAGAAAGTTTGTTAATCACTGACGCGACGAAATTATTCCGGCTCGCCGTCTCCGGCGATCTGTGTTGGGAAAGCGATGCGCTCGGTATCGACGGCGTTATCGTCAATGATATTCGCGCCGGATTGATCTACGGCGAGGGCGAATGGGATCCGCCGGGAGGATGGCGACCCTTCACGATTTCCCTGGCGACGGGACAAGTCGTAACACCTTAAAATCACAACTTGGTGGATCGTCAAGTTTGCGCGTTTCGCCGATGACGTTTTCGCAACGATCGAAACGATGAGGAGCTAACCGATGTTCGGCTGGTTCAAAAAGAAAATCCCTGCGGATCCGCCACGCGATTGGTCGGTCTTGCAGGGCCGCGATTCGGAGGATTACCCGATCTTCGTGCGCATGCGTACGTCGCTGAACGATCCCGCGTTACGGCGTCGCTACGATCACGAAGTCGCGGTCACGATCACCTGCGGGGACGTCGATGCGGACGGTCTGCCCGGCTCCGAAGCCGAGTTGAACGGGCTCGACGCGTTGGAAGATCGTTTCTTGGAACGACTCGAATCCGCCGGCGCGTCGCTCTTGGCGTTGGTCGTTACCACGCGCGGCACACGGCGATTGTACTTCTATACATGCGACGCGCAGGCCGCGATCCGCGTTTGGGAACGCGAACTCCAACCGACGATCAAGACACATCGCGTGGAATTCGATATCGTGCCGGACGCGGAATGGGAAGCGTATCGCAGCTTCGCGAAATAAGCTGCGAGTAACGCAGGCCGCGCTACGCATGGTGGATGGCGCGGGGTTGCGCGGGGCGATCTCTTCGCCTCGAAATCCGGCCGACATGACCTCCACGTGGCGCACCGGATCCCAGACCAAGAAGACGGCCAGCATGCCGTAGAACGGCAGATGGCCGACCAGTTCGACCCAGTTGAAATGCGTCAGCGTTAAGTTGAACGGCAGCCACGCGATCAGGATGATGACGTGGGGAAAGATGCCGAACAGCAAACAAAGCCCCACCAGCAACTCGACACCGCCGGCGCACATCGCGAACGCGTAGTCCGTCATCGGGATGCCCAGGCTGGGCGTGAAGTTCAGGTCGTGCTTCTCCAAAAACGCGGTCGCCAAGTCGGGGTTCGCCAGTTTCTCGGTAAACGCGACCGCGATCAACGCGACGCCCAATCCGATCCGCGCGGCGAGCAAGCCGCGCCGTTGGAACGACGCCGACGGCTCGAACACGGGGATCAACAGCCGATCGATCGACCAAGGTCCGCGACCGACGAGGAAGAAAAACGCGGCCAAGCCCAGCAGGTGGGCGTTGTCCCACATCGTTTCACGGCCGACGAAGAAGCCGCCGACGAACCAGACGCCAGCCAACGCGACGGCCGCGACGCGGGTGAACGCGCCGTAAAAAATCGCCAGCGCGATGCCGGTCTGAACCACGCCGAACCAATACTTGGGCCCGCCGGTCAGCGCGTTGTTGGGCGAGAAGAGTTCGCCCTTCAGTCCACAGACCAATAACGGAATCGCGGTATGGATCCCTAAGATCAACGGCACCAACCCGTAAAACCGCGCGAGACCGGTTTGCTCCGCGCCGAACGCCGAAGGGTCGGGCAACAGGTCGCGCCGACCACGCCCGACGAACCAACCCCACAGGGCGGTCGCGAGAATCACCGCGACGGTGATCAGCGCCAGCGGCAGCGTCTCGGTCGCGCGGCCCAACGCCAGCGGCGGCGATTCGCCGTCGACGAACCATTTTTCATGAGCGAACAGCGGCGTTCCCGCCGCGCAGGTGAACACCGACGTGACGAAGACCGGGCGGAAACATCGCAAACTCATGGCCGTCGATCTCCCTCGCGACAACGATGATGCAACTCCCAAGCGTTGGCCTACGCCTTCGCCGTCCAGCGCATCACCGGCTTGCGCACCGCGGTCACTTCGTCTGGGCGGCTGATCGCGGTGCCGTGCGGGGCGTCGTGCAGCAGTTCGGGGTCTTCTTCGATGATGCGGAACAGCGTTTCGGCGAACGCGTCGAGCGTTTCCTTGCTCTCGGTTTCTGTCGGCTCGATCATGATCGCTTCGCGCACGGTCAGCGGGAAGTAGACCGTCGGCGCGTGGAAGCCGTAGTCCAACAACCGCTTCGCCACGTCCATCGCCGAGAAGCCCTTGTCGCTTTTCAGTTTCACGCCGCTGGCGACGAACTCGTGCAGGCAACGCTCGCCGTGCGGGACCGGCAGAAAGTGCTTGATCTTGCTCAGTAGGTAGTTCGCGTTCAACACCGCGTGCTCGCTGACCTTCTTCAATCCTTCTGGCCCGTACGCGCGGATGTACGAGTACGCTCGCAAGAACACGCCGACTTGGCCGAAGAAGCTCCGCACGCGGCCGATCGATTGCGGACGATCGAAGTCGAGCGCGTAGGTCTCGCCCCGCTTGACCACCATCGGCGACGGCAGGAACGGCTCCAGAAAATCGCGCACCGCGATCGGGCCCGCGCCCGGACCGCCGCCGCCGTGCGGGCCGCTGAACGTCTTGTGCGGATTGTAGTGCATCATGTCCGCGCCGAAATCGCCGGGGCGCGCGTAGCCCAGGATGGCGTTCATGTTGGCGCCGTCCAGATACATCAAGCCGCCTGCGCCGTGGACCAAATCGGCGATCGCTTTGATTTGCGGTTCGAACAGGCCCAGCGTGTTGGGGTTGGTGATCATGAACACGGCCGTGTCTTGGCCCAGCTTGGCCTTCAGGTCGTCCAGATCGACGAAGCCCTTCGCGTTGCTCTTCACGGTCACGGTTTCGTAGCCGCACATCGCCGCGCTGGCCGGATTGGTGCCGTGCGCGCTGTCGGGGGCCAGGACCTTGGTGCGGCGTTCGCCTTTGACGCGGAAGTATTCGGCCGCGACCATCAGCGCGGTCAGCTCGCCGTGCGCGCCGGCCGCCGGCTGCAGACTGACCGCCGGCAAGCCCGCGACTTCGGCCAAAATTTGCTGCATCTCATACAAGACTTGCAGCATCCCTTGGATCGTCTCTTCCGGCTGATACGGATGCAGATCGGCGAGGCCCGGCATCGCCGCGACCTTTTCGTTGCGCTTCGGGTTGTACTTCATCGTGCACGAGCCGAGCGGATAGAAATGCGTATCCACCGACATGTTCAACGTGCTGAGATTCAGATAATGCCGCACGATGTCCGGCTCGGTCACTTCCGGCAAGTCGGGCGGCTCGGTCGCGAGCGCGTCAGCCGGAATCAATTCGGCCACGGGACGTTCCGGCACGTCGCATTGCGGCGCGCGGTTCGACCGACGACCCGGCTTGGACATTTCGAACAGCAGCTTCGTGGCGAGAGTGTTGCGCATGATGAGGAGTCAGGAGTCAGGAGCCGGGTGTCGGGATTCAGGGTGTTATCGCTTCTCGTTCCCAAGCTCCCGCTTGGGAACGTGCGTCGGAGTCGGCGTTATGATCGGAGTCGGTCGGCGGGACGTTTTCCTCTTCTCCCGCGAGAAGGGATCAAGCATTCGCTAAGCGTCGTTCGTTTACGCCATCGCCGCTTTGCGTTTCGACGCGGCGAACGTCTTGGCGAGGCCGTCGATTTCGCACTTCGTTCGTTTTTCGGTCACGGCCACCAGGAAGCAATCGCTCAGTTCCGGATACCACGTGCCGAGCGGGATGCCGGCGAAGTAGCCCGCGTTGCCGGCGTCGGCCAGCAGTTTCTTCACGTCGCCCGCCGTGTCGCGCACGACGAATTCCTTGAAGAACGGCCGATCGAACGCGGCGACCAAACGGCCGTCCTTCGTCAGTTGCTCGAGCGCATAATGCGATTTCTGCAGACAAAGGTTGGCCGTCTCTTTCAGGCCTTCCGGACCTTGCGCGGCCAAGTAGACCGCGGCGCAAAGCGCGAACAGACCTTGGTTGGTGCAGATGTTCGAGGTCGCCTTTTCGCGGCGAATGTGTTGCTCGCGTGTTTGCAGCGTCAACGTCCAGCAGCGTTTGCCGCGGCGATCGACGGTCTGCCCCACGATGCGGCCCGGCATGCGGCGGACGAACGCCTCTTGGCACGCCATGATGCCCAAGTACGGTCCGCCGTATTGCATCGGCGTGCCCAACGATTGGCCTTCGGCCACGACGATGTCCGCGCCGTAATCGCCGGGTCGCTTGAGCAAGCCCAGGCTGATCGGATCGACGGCCACGATGAAGACCGCGCCGCGGGCCTTGGCGATGCGGCCCAGTTCGGCCGCTTGTTCGATGTTGCCGAAGAAGTTCGGCTGTTGAATCAACACGGCCGCGGTGTCGTCGGTCAACGCCTGTTCGAGATCCTCCGGCGCGAGCGTCCCGTCGGGCGCACGACGGTGACCAGTTCGACGCCCAGGTTTTTGAAATACGTTTCGATGATTTGGCGATATTCGGGATGCACGCTGCCGGGGACGATCACGCGGCCGCTGCGGCCCGTGGCGTGGATCGCCATCATCGCGGCTTCGACCGCCGCGCTGCCGCCGTCGTACAGACTGGCGTTGCTGATCGGCATGCCGGTCAGTTCGGTGATCAGCGTTTGATATTCGAAAAAGACCTGCAGGTTCCCTTGGCTCACTTCCGGTTGATACGGCGTGTAGCTGGTGTAGAACTCGCCGCGGCCCGCCACGTAGTCGACCACCGACGGAATGAAGTGGTCGTAACTGCCGCCGCCGAGAAAGCAGACGCGCTGCGTCGGCCCGACGTTCTTGGCCGCCAACCCGCTCATGTGCGCGATCAATTCCTGCTCGCTCAACGCGGGCGGAATCTCCAACGCGCGGCCCAACCGCGCCTCGGGCGGAATCTGCTCGAACAGCGCGTCGGTCGACGTCACGCCGATCGACTTCAACATCTCGGCGACGTCTTCGGGAGTGTTTTGGATGTAGGTCATGAAAGCAGGTTTCAGGTTTCGGGGTTCAGGTTTCAGGAAATGCGGTCGAATCGCATTTCGTGCGTCTGGTGTTTCGGTCGGCCGTTGTTTCGGTCAGCCGTGCCGCGATTGGATTTCGCGTGAGGTGGGGTCACGCTTCGGGCCGGATCGCACATCCTGAAACCCGAAACCTGAACCCCGAAACCTCTTAGTGGTCCGTGCATTGTTTTTGGTACGTCGCGTAGTCCAGCAACTCGCTTAGGCCGGTTTCGGAGGTCAGCTTGAACTTGACCATCCAGCCCGCGCCGTACGGATCGCTGTTCAGCGTTTCCAACTTGTCGACCAGGCCGCTATTGACCTCGACGACGGTTCCTTCGACGGGGCTGTAGAGATCGCTGACCGCCTTCACGGACTCGATCTCGCCGAAGACTTGGCCCGGCTTGAACGCCTTGCCGACGGCGGGCAATTGCATGTGGACCAAGTCGGTCAACGCCTCGACGGCGAAGGCCGAGACCCCGACCGTGGCGATCTTGTCCGCCCCGTCTTGCGAGATTGCGACCCATTCGTGCGACTTGGCGTACAGCAGTGTTTCGGGAGAAGCCATGGCGAGGTTTCAGGTTTCGGGGTTCAGGTTTCAGGAAGACCGAGCAAACCGTCTCATCTTTTCGAGCCGATGGCTTCCGCCTTCGGTTCGCTTCGCGTTTACTTCGCTTCGGGTCGTTTATAGAACGGCAGCTTGACCACCGTGGCCGGGATCCGCGTGCCGCGGAGGTCGATCCATAACGTTTTGCCGAGATCGGCGTACGCCGGCGGGACGTAGCCCATCGCGATCCCGGTTTGCAGCGTCGGCGCCAGCGTGCCGCTGGTGACCGTGCCGATCGCGTCTTCGGCCGTTTCCGTGGCGAAGATCGCGTAATGCTCGCGCGGCGGGCGTTTGCCTTCGACGGTCAGGCCGATGCGAATCTTGCTTACGCCCTCGGCCTTCTCTGCGGCCAGCTTGCGCGAGCCGGGGAACTTGCGGTCCTTCATGGTCACCGCGAAATCCAAGCCCGCTTCGATCGGCGTGGTCTCTTCGTTCAGCTCGTGACCGTACAGCGGCATCGCCGCTTCGAGTCGCAGCGTGTCGCGCGCGGCCAGCCCGGCGGGCGTCGCGCCGCGGCGAATCAGAACCTCCCACGTCGCGGTCGCGTCCGCGGACGGAACCATCAGTTCGCAACCGTCTTCGCCGGTGTAGCCCGTCCGACTGACCAACGCCGGCACGCCCTGCACGACGGCGCGTTGACACGTGTAGTATTTCAGCGGCGACGCGTCGGGCGTGCAGACGGCGTCGAGATGGCCCATCGCCTGCGGGCCTTGGACGGCGATCATCGCGACGTCGGTCGTCACGTCGGTCAACGTCACGCCGGTCGTTTCGACCAAGCGGGGCTTAATCCAGGCCAGCGCCTTCTCGCGATTGCTGGCGTTCACCACCATCAGGGCGTACGCTTCGCGCGGACCGATCGTCGGGCCGGCATCGGTCGCGGCCGGGACCGCGTAGACTAAAATATCGTCCAGGCAAAAGCCGTCGTCGTTGGTCAGCAGGCCGTAGCGAATTTGGCCCGGCTTGAGATCGGCCACGCGCCGCGTGACCAGCGTATCGAGAAACGCGAGCGCGTTCGGACCGCTGAAAATCAGCCGGCCCATGTGGCTGACGTCGAACAGCGTGACCAGCCCGCGGGTGGCGACGTGCTCGGCGACGATCGAGCCGTATTGGACCGGCATCGACCAGCCGGCGAAGTCCACCATGCGGCCGCCGTGCGCGGCGTGCCACGCGTGCAACGGCGTTTTGAGCAGCGGCGGCGTGACAGGCATCGACTGAGAAGAATCCGACACGAAACCGACTTTCTGCGTGCGCGACGCGTTCTTCCGTCCGAGTTACGAAGCATCGGCGGTCGCGAGGAAAATCGCGAACCGAGCGATGCGGGCGAAGACCTCTTCGCCGCTGCGCGCGACCGTGGGAGCCTGACCCCCGGCGGGCGAACCGTGTCTGAAATTCAGAGACGGTCTCGCCGACCAAGTCGGGCTTCTTCCACGGAGCGCCGAGTTGTCAAACGTCGTATCCGACCGAACACGTCCGGCCGCTCGGCATTCTAACGGACGAGCGCGGGCAAGGGTAGCGGTTTTCGGGGTCGAGAACCCACGCGGAAATCGACGCGAAATTCGCGGGCGATTCGGATGTGTCGGCGCGGGCCGGCGTTTATGTTGAAAGAGCGGCCGGAAGTGGTAAATCGGACCAAACCGAGTTAGCGAACGAACGGCCGCACGATGCTCCGCGAGAACTCATCGCACGGTCTTTCCGTCTTTCCGTAGGAAGCAGATGTCGCCGCAAGCGGTTCGCGATGCGTTTTCAGGCTACCCGTTCGGCGCTCCGTGTCCCGCCGCGGAACTCGCCCGCGCCGAGGCGGCGCTCGGCCAACGCATTCCCGCGGTCCTGCGGGAACTGTATCTCGCGTTCGACGGTTTTCGCGGCCCGACCAACGCGTCGTTCTTCTGGCCGCTGTTCGCCAAGACGCCCGGCGGGTTCGCGCTGGTCGAAATGAATCGCTACTTGCGCGACGACGACGTCTTTCCCCAAGCGTTCACGACGGGATGTGTATTTTACGGAGACGCCGGCGTCGGATCGCAGTGGGGATTGAAGGCCGACCTGCCGGGAAAAATCATTCTGTGGAAGCCCGTATGGGGCGCACGATTTCGAAGTGGCGGGGACGGACCTGCTGGAAGTGTGGTTGGAAGAAAAGCGATCGTACGACGAATTGGATTAGCGCCGCAGCGACGGCGTTTGTATTGAACGAGCGGTCGGAAGTGCGGAATAAGATTCTGTCGTGATGGCGAAGAACCTGGTGGTATGTTCCGATGGAATGCCGACACCGCCCAGAACCTCCGGACCCGAAGACGTTATGTTCGTACGCCCCGTGATCCTGGCTTGCGTTCTTCTGTTCGTTTTAGGAACAGGCGCGAAAGTGTCGGCAAAGCCGATGTTTACTTCGTTTCAAGACGCGGTGAAAAAAAGTCCCACGATCGTCGTTGCGAAAATGACGTCCGCTCCGGACCCTAAAACGTCCACCGTGATGATCGACGTTGCGCAAGTGCTTAAAGGGACGATGGGATTGGGGCGGCATAAGGTCGCTTTCGGCGCTTATCCCAACGTCGATGTAAAAGCGGAAGAGATCGTGGTCTTCTTAGACCAAGACCTAAGTTGGAATTACGTCGCCGTTCCGCTGCATGGGCAAAAGACCGTCGAGAAATCCGTACTCGCTCTTCGTGGCTTTTACGACTTCAACGCACACATCATCGATCCCGGTTTGATCACCCTTGATCTTCTCAAAGGCTATCTCAAAGACGGCACTCTGATTTATCGCTTTCGCGGAAATATCTTCTTCCCGCAATTAGGTAAGTCGGATTGGAAGCCGAGTGCCATCCAAATCACCGGCCGATACGACGCGGTAAACGAGGAAGTCGATGTCTCCGGCTTGCCCGCGCTCGTGGACTTCCCCAAGCAACCCAAAATTCATGTCAGTTCGTTCAATTCACCGAGCGGCAATTTCGACCTGGAGTATTCTCGAAGCCGATTGCGTCAATTGGAGTTGACCGGATTCGTTGCGAGCCTGGACGACAAAACTTGCGAACTGATTATCCGTTTCGCCGTAAGCGGACCGGAAATTCCGACGGAAGCCGCGTTTCGAGATTACTTATCCGATGGTCGCAAGAGAGGCATTACCTCGAAGTTCGAATTGCCGTGCGTCATGGAAGACGGGCAAAAGCGCGTGCTGTTTTTGGAAAAGGGGCGATGTATCGATTCCGGACAGGAAGAGATGCGACTATTGGGTTGGGATCGAGAACCCAGTAAGGTCTTGGCGATGGAGTGTCATAGTCCGAACGGAAACGTTTCCATCGGCCATCAGGACTACATCGGCCCCAGTCCGCTTCCCGAGATCGTCGATCGCGAGTTGGATCGAAAAGACGGCATCCATCGGCTTGTTGCGAAAACGGAATCCGGTGAATTCGTGATCCTCGCGCTCAAGTTCGATGGGACGCTCGTCCCGTCGGGGCTCTTCGTCTGGGCATTCCAGGATATTCTGCCGAATCTGCTTTACACGCGCAAAGCCGCGGGAACGATTTACGTGACGAAGGGCGACGAATTGCGAATGCTAGGCACGTTCGTTCCGGAATTCGCATCGCTGGGTTTTTCCGAGAAAGAGTAACCGTGCGCACGGTTAATCTTTGAAAGACCCAGAGATCCGCCGTGCGTTGAATTCCACACGCTCGGTGTCCGGATTTGTTTGTGACAATGTCACAGGATTTTGGCGGGTCCACGGTCTACGATTTTTAAGAGTTTTTCCTGCCCGAGCGTGCCCGCGCCTTGACATTTGACGGGCGGCTGGTAGATTAGATGTGTGAGTGTTCGTATAAACACTTAATGCGATGATTCGTATGTATACGCGAATGCCGGGGCCAGGCGAGAAAATCTCGCACGATGGATAAACCTTACGGCGGTCGACCGCAGCGGTTTGCGCATCCTTGACGTCGCGCTGTTCACGTGCGATCCGTAGGGTGCGTCTCGACGCACCACATTGCGGGTCGGCACGGTAAGTCGCGTTCGGACGCGGAAATCGGTGCGTCGGAGACGCACCCTACCGAAGACAACTCCGTCACGCTCGTGAGCGGAACGATCGCAACGCTCGCGGAGTGAAGCTGGGGGACTTAGAAACTCAGAGCGCGGGACCGTGGTGCGCCCGGCCGGATCGCGTGTGCCGCTCGCGGCTTTGTTAAACAAAAAAACCGCGTGCTCGTTTCACTCGTAACGCTTGCGCAGCGAAACCGGCGAAGACGGGGCGTTTGGCGAAGTTCGCCCGCGCGTCGAAAACTTCGACACCGATCGGGGGACGTCGGTTCCCTGTGCTAACGCGAGACGACGTCGATGTTAACGCGAGGCCGCGTCGATCGGAGGGCACTCAGGGGACTGACGTCCCCCGCTCGGGAAAAAGAAAAACTTACTGCGTCGGCGTGCTCGTAACGCTCGTTTCGATCGTTTCGCTCGCGCAGTGAAGCTGGGTAAGAGGGCGCCGCACGTTGGAACGCCCGGAGCGACGCGGCTCGCTGCGCTCGGTCCGCGAGTCACACTCGCGGCTTTGCCGTTCACTGAAAACTGAATCCTGAACACGGAAAGCTCGAACCGATCGTTTCGCTCGTAACGCTCGCGCAGGGAAACTGGGTAAGACGTTCGTCGCGCTTTGTTTCACGTGAAACAATTCGCGGCGCGGATCGGAAACGGAGGACTGACGTCCTCCGCTCATGAAATTACGGAAAACGGAATCCTGAACAACGAACACTCGCCCCCAATCGCTCTTTGACAATTCGGAACGCGGTTTTTAGCAACGATCGTTGACGATCGAGCGGATCGCTACACATGCCAACCACACAGGTCGGCCAGCAGCGGCAGGAGGACGATCAGGCCGACCGTCGCTGCGCCGATCGCCGCCGCTAGGACCGCGCCGGCGGCGATGTCCAACGCGCAGGCCGATGTCGGGATGATGCTCGCGCGTGATCGCTCGGGCGAGGGACTCGATCGACGTGTTCAGCATTTCGGTCGTGATCACCACCGTGATGCAAATCAGCAGCAGACACCACTCGGTCCGACCGGCGCGTGCGACCCAGGCGACCGCCACGACCAATGCGGCGGCGAAGATGTGGGCGAAAAAACTGCTCTGGCCGCGGAAGCCCAGTTTGCAACCGCGCAGCGCGTCGCGGAATTTGTCGATCCAACCGCGATGAAGATCGGAGGCCATGTACCGGAACCGCGCGGAGAACGTGTCCGCCGGCGATCGACGGAGAACGGGCATTGTACGGCCAGCCCGCGACCGGCGGAACGGCGGTTTCGCCGGCATCGCGGCCGGCGGCGATGCGGTTTCTCACGATCCGCGCGCACGCCGCTTGGCGGCGTCGGCGGGTGGGTCTATTCTGAAGGAACCTTCCGATGAAGTCGCGTCGTGCGACGTCGTTTTGGTTTTTGGATTCGCTATGCCACGCTACGACCGCCCGACCGATCAATACGGATTTCCGATCCCGGGCAAGATCGAGGATGTCACCGATCATCGTCGCCGCGACGACCTGGGCTTGCCCGCTCAGCCGACGCGCGGTTTCGGCGAGAAGGGGATGCGCTATAAGCGTGGAATTCTGATCGCGTTGATCGGCGTCGGAATGCTCGCGCTGTTGATCACGTTTTTGGCCGATCCGCTGCGCGAACTGTTCGGCGATATCGCGTTTCAACGGGGCGTCCGCGCCATGGACGAAGGGGATTACGACCGCGCTCACGCGCACTTCGACACGGCCGTGACGTTGCGACCGCGCTTCGCCGACGCACGCTATTTGCGCGACGATGTTGTACGAGCTGAAGGAACTGGACGACGCGCGGACCGAGTTCGACGAGATCATCGCCGACTTCGCCAAGCAATCGCCGCAAGCGGTGGGGCGCTCGTACGAGAAGCTGGCGTGGATCGAATACCGCGCCGGCGACTTCGAACTGGCGTTGCGCCGGGCCGACGCGGCCGTCGACCTCTTGCCCGACGATCCGCAAACGTTGAACGCCCGCGCGTATTTGTGCTCGCTGACCGGACTGCGTTTGGACCGCGGGATGGTCGACGTCGAGATGGCGATTCAAAATCAGAGACAAGTCGATGAAGAACGCGCCAAGCGTTCGCGCCGTCGCCCGGCGATCGAAGACTACCCGGGCTTCGTCGATACGCGGGCGTATCTGCATTTCAAGAAAGGCGAACTCCGCGCGGCGTTGGCCGATATGAACCGCGCGCTGCCGCCCGTGCTGGCCGAGTATCGCCGCGCCGAGATGCGCGACTTTTCGGGCGACGGTCACGGCACGCCCGAGATGCGCGAACATGCGAAGCAGCAGATGCGCCAGAACCTGGGCGTGATGTACCACCACCGCCACGAGATCCACCAAGCGTTGGGGAATGTCGAAGAGGCCGACGCCGATCGTTTGAAAGCCGACGAGTACGGCTACGATCCGCAGGGGAGCGTGTTTTGAACGCGGAGCTGGGAATGCGGAGTGCGGAGTGAGAAATCGCTAAGTCAGTGCGCCGCGATGATGCGCCACGCGACGATGTCCAACTCCGGAGCGACGGCGAAGCGGTCGAGGGCCGCGGCGTCGGCCACATCCGAAGCCAAGCCCAGCTTGGCAAGGTTGCGTCCCCCTTGGGTTTCATGCAGCGCGGCGGTCAAACGCGCGGAGTCGTGATGAATCTCGGCCGCGCGCCACGCATCGAGCGCGAGTCGCGCGGAGTCGTCGGTGAGAGAGCGATCGAAAGGCGGCACGCGCAGGAACGACTCGACGAACGCGCCGGCGCAGAGCACGTCTTCGCGCGTGACGTGGCCGTTGGTCCCGGCGCAGAGCAGATGAATCGTGCGACCGTCGGCGCGACGACGGACCGCGTCGGCAACCGCCGTCAGTTGGGCGAACGCGCCGATAAAGACCGCGTGCGCCGCGCGACACCGCTCCATCGCCAACGTGCCGTTGGTGGTGGTGAAGACCAACGTCCGGCCCGATACGCGGTCGGCCGTGTAATCGCACGGCGAATTGCCGAAGTCGAACCCCGGGATCGGCAGCCCGCCGCGCTCGCCCCCCAGCAATGCGGTGCCGGCCGGGAGCGCGGCGGCGGTCGTGCGGGCGACTTCGATCGTCAAACACGGCAACACGTCGGCGCGCCGTGCGCCAGCGCGGTGACGATCACCGTCGATGCGCGAAGATGTCCAATACCACCACGACGCCGTCGGTCAGTTCGTCGGGCTCGACCAACGTGGGCAACAGATGAACGCGCAACATCGACCGTGACCCGGAAAAAGCAAGAGTTCGGCCCCTACGGCATCGGCGGGGCTCCGACTACAATGTCCAACTTCGTCGCCGCTTGGCAAGAGACGCCCGTTCAAAGCGTTAATTCGCGGGCGATCAGCCGGTTAATCGCTCGGTCGCAAACGATGCCTAGCGCGACTCGCTGCGTCGTTCCCGAACCCTGAAACCCGAAACCTGAACCCTGTCTTTCATGTCCGTCGATAAATCCGGCACGCGCGTGCGTTCGATGTTCGGAGAAATCGCCGGACGCTACGACTTCCTGAACCATTTCCTCTCGGGCGGTGTCGATTATTACTGGCGCTGGCGGACCGTGCGAAACGTGCCGGCCCGCGACGACGCGCCGGTGTTGGACGTTTGCACCGGCACCGGCGACCTGGCCTTGGCCTACGCCAAGCGGACGAAGGCCGACGTGGTGGGGGCCGATTTTTGTCACGAGATGTTGGACCTCGGCCGGCAAAAGGCCGCCAAGATCGGCCGCGACGGACAAGTGGCGTTCGTCGAAGCGGACGCGCAACACTTGCCGTTTCCGGACGATATGTTTCAGATCGTGACCGTCGCCTTCGGACTGCGCAACGTCAGCGATACCGACCGCGGCTTGCGCGAGATGACCCGCGTCTGCAAACCGGGCGGCAAGGTCGCGGTCTTGGAGTTCACCACGCCGCGCAGCCAACCGTTCAAGGCCGTGTATCAGTGGTACTTCAAAAACATCCTGCCGCGGATCGGTCAGGCGTTGGCCCGCAACTCGAAGGCGGCGTACGAATACTTGCCCGAGAGTGTGGGCGAATTCCCTGCCTACCAGGCGTTGGCCGATCGTATGACGGCCGCCGGTCTGACGGACGTGACGTTCCGCCCGATGACGTTCGGCATCGCGACGTTGTATGTCGGCGAGAAAGCGTAGAGCCATGTCCAAATCCGCCTCCGCTTCCGAACAGTCCGCGCGACCGATCGTCCTGGCGATGACCGGCGCCAGCGGCGCAGGCACGGCGTTGCGGTTGCTGGAGACGTTGTTGCGGGCAGGCCGCGCGGTGCATCTGACCGCCAGTCCGGCGTTCGCGCAAGTGTTGAAGCAAGAACTCGATCGGACGGTCGATCTCGATCGCTTCGAGCCGGCCGAATGGCTGCGAAGCGTCGTCGAGCGTTACGGCTCGCCCGAGCAAGTCGCGCGTGCGGCGGCGCAATCGCGGCTCGATCCGGCGTTGGTCCGCTACTCGCGTTACGACGATTTGTTCTCGCCGCTCGCGAGCGGATCGGCGTTGACGGCCGGGATGGTGGTCTGCCCGTGCTCGGGCGGCACGCTCGGCGCAATCGCGCATGCGCAAGGGACGAACCTGATCCACCGCGCGGCCGAAGTCCATTTGAAGGAACGCCGCAAGTTGATCCTCGTCCCGCGCGAGACGCCGTTATCGTTACCGCAGATCGAAAACCTGCGCAGCGTCACGCTGGCCGGCGCGATCGTCCTACCGGCATCGCCCGGGTGGTATCACGACCCCCGCTCGCCGTTGGACTTGATCGATTTCCTGGTCGCACGGATTTGCGATCAGTTGGATGTCGAGCACGATTTGATGACACGATGGGGAGACTAAGTTTTTAGTAAGCGGTTTTCGGTTTTCAGGAACTTTCCTCGCGTCCTGGGCATCGAAACGAGACGTTGTATTGCGTCCGATCATAATTGCATATGGGGGAGAGATGAGCATGATCACGACCATCCGTTGGTGCGTCGCACTGGTGTTATTGTCGTTCGTCGCCGCGATCGGCGCGGCCGCCGAACCGGCGGCGAAAGAAACGCATCCGTTCTTCGCGGAGACGCGCGACTTGCCAGACGCGCCGGCGACGTTGCTCGACGCGTACGTCAAGTTCGCCGAGACCGCGACCACCGGCGGCGAACTTGCGCCGTTGATCTTGCCGCAGGCGGTCGAGATCACGACCGAGACGCGGCCCGATGCGTCGCGCGAGTACGGGAAAGCCATCAGCTTGCCGTTTCTGCGAAACGGATTTCAACCGCGGGTGTTTTCGCTCCGCAAAGACGCCGACGACGTGTGGTTGGTCCGGACCGGTTCGACGGCGATCTGGTTTGTCGAAACGAAGCGCGGCGTATGGCGCGTGTATCGTTACTTGGATAAGCCGATCCAATGAGACGACTTGCCCACGTCCTCGTCGCATCCGCGGCCGCGCTCGCCGGCGTGGTGCTGGTCTGCGTCGGCGTGCTGTGGACGCGCGGTCTTGCGCAGACCGACGACCTGACGTGGAACGCGCCGGAACGGATGACGCGGTTTCGCACCAGCGGCGGAGGGTTTTGGTTCGAGACCCGTTCGCCCGGCCTGACGCCGCGGACGGACTTCGTCTGGAACGTCTACGACGACAAATCCGCCTACCCGTTCGCCGCGTCCGACACGTCGCCATGGTATGAACGTTGGGGATTCTTGGCGTCGACCACCGGCTACGACCTGTTGTGGGTCATGCCGTATTGGAGCGTGATTCT
This sequence comes from Pirellulales bacterium, assembly GCA_049840575.1. GTDB lineage: Bacteria > Planctomycetota > Planctomycetia > Pirellulales > JALHPA01 > JANRLT01. The sequence goes on along the minus strand of JASGKV010000022.1, from coordinate 418,851 downwards.
GCTCTGCGCGATCCCGCTCGTGGCGTGGAATCGGTTGCGTTGCGGTTGAAAACAACAAGAGCTTTCTCACTATCCGATCGTTGAAGAGCGCGAGCGTCACGCGCATCTTCGCGAGACGTGCGGTGTATAATCCGCGAATCGCCCGACACGTTTCCGCACGCACTTTTCGTTGGATCGTCTCATGCAACGTCGTGATTTTCTCGCCGCACTGACCGCCGCGCTCGCCGCGACGCGTTCTCGCACGCTGGTCGCCGCCGATGGTACGCCGCGCAAACCGCGCGTGCTGCTCCGCAACGCGTGGCAGAGCATCAACATCGGCGACATCGCCCACTATCTGGGCCTGTTCGAGTTGCTGCAAAAGCACAAGATCGACGTCGAGATCCGTTTCTGGGCGGTTAATCTCGAAAACGGCGCGGATGCGTTGCTCGCCCGTGCGTTTCCGCACGTCGTGGTCATCAAGGGCAAAGACGAGATCGACGCCGCGTTTAAGGAATGCGATTTTTACATCAGTGGCTCGGGCTCCGGCTTTCCGGCGTGGAAGGACGCCATGCGGTGGCGCACAGAGACCGGCAAACCGTACGGCGTGCTGGGCGTGTCGTTGATCGGAACCGAGCCCCGTATGATCGAGACGCTCAGCAAAGCCGAGTTCGCCTATTTCCGCGACGGCCATTCGCTGCAAGTCGCCAAAGACAAAGGCTGCGTCTGCCCGATCATGGACTTCGGTCCCGACACGGCGTTCGGCATCGTCAAGCTGCGGAACGACGACGCGGCGACCAAGTTTCTGAAAGAGCATGAATTAGAGGAAGGCAAATTTCTGGTCTGTATCCCGCGTTATCGCTGGACGCCGCAATGGACGATCAAGAAAGACCGTCCGTTCGAGGAAGCGAAGCATAAGCGCAACGAGGAGATGAAAGAACACGATCACGCGCCGCACCGCGCGGCGATCGAAGCGATCGTCCGCAAGACCGACCTGAAAGTGTTGATCGTTTGCGAAGATCAAACGCAAATCCAGTTAGGTAAGGAACTGCTCTACGATCCGCTGCCCGAGGACGTGAAGAAACGCGTCGTCTGGCGCGACCGGTATTGGCTGACCGACGAAGCGCTGAGCACGTATGTCCGCAGCGCAGGTCTGTTCGGCAACGAAATGCACAGCCCGATCATGTGCATCGCCAACGGTATCCCGGCGGTCGTCTGTCGCTTCGACGAGCAAACGAAAAAAGGCTTGATGTGGCATGACATCGGCCTGGACGACTGGCTGTTCGACCTGGACAAGCCCGACGACGTCGCCCGCATCGCGGCGACGGTGTTGAAGATCGCCCAAGACCCGGCCGCGGCGAAAGCCTACGCGGCCCAGGGCCGCGACGCGATGTTGAAAAAGCAACAGGCGGAAATGGATGCGCTGACGGGAGCGTTGAAAAAATCCATTCACGGTTAAGTAACAACCTATACCGAGCGGGGGGTATATAGTTCTATTTTTTTCACAACTGGCGGGCGCAATGCGATACGAACCACTTAACGACGGCGAGGCGAACTGGATACGCACACAAATTCAATCCGCAGTTGCGTTAACCGAAGCCCGGACCGATTTACCCTCGCTGGAACAGCTTGATCAGGCTTTCGCTGCCTTCACAGCTACAGGCGATGATGCGAATTCACGTGCGAACGAAGTCATCATGGCGATCGGTATTGCTTTCGGCGAACATCTGGTTCACTCGCTGAATTTTAGTTGGACGATCGCAAGCGACGAGTACGGAACCGACGTCGCAGTGGTCGCTCAGCCGGGGAATGTCACGATTTTTCCAACGGGTTTCGTGTCAAAACGATGGGAAGCGAAAGAGACAAATTTCCTTGTCGCCGCATTTGCGAAGATCGCGCAAACCAAAGTAGAAGTACGAAATAACTGGCGAAACGAAGGAACTCAAAAATAATGCCGGCACGTTCGCCCTTGATCTCGGGGCGGGATTCGGTCGATAACCTGCGCACGCCTTCGTGCGCGCTCGTCGACCTTGCCGGCATTTTTCTCGCATCGCCGTATGGATACGCTGTCGAAATTGTTGCTGGCGACCGTCTGCCGCAGCACGCATCACAAGTTGGTCGTCGATGCTCTCTGGCAGATGCGACCGGCCAACGCCGAGGCGTGGCGGAACTTGCTGCTGTGCGAATATCGCGACCTCCTGCGCAGCGCCAAAGCGCCCGACGACGACTTTAAGGACTTTCGCAACCACGTTCTGCACGTCTCGGAAAACTACTGGGGCGGCGCTGTCGCGTCGTGCGCGTTCTGGTACGAGCAAGCCGTCTCGAACCTGCGGGCGGAAAACTGGACCTCGGCCGCGTATGATCTCGGCGTGCTCAGTCACTATTACAGCGACCCGCACATGCCGTTTCACACCGGCCAGTCCGAAGCCGAAACCAAGGTCCACCGCGCGGCCGAATGGAGCGTGACCAAGTCGTACGACCAACTCCGCGCCTGATGGACGACCGCGGCCTGTGGCCGCACGTCGACGCACCGGTCGGCGACGATTGGCTTGCCCGGATGACGACCGACGGCGCGGACCTGGCGCACGTTCATTACGACACGCTGGTCAAGCAATACGACCTGGCCCGCGGCGCGGTCGATCCGCCGCGCGGGTGGAACGACGGCTGCCGCGCGATCTTAGCCGGCTTGCTCGCCCACGCGATCGTCGGCTTCGCACGGATCGTCGAACGCGCGATCGCCGAGTCCGGCGCGACGCCGCCGATTCGATTCCCTTCGCTCGAAGCGGCGATCTGCGTCATCAAAGCCCCCTGGAACGCCGTGCTGAAGTCGATCGACGATCACACCGCCCGGGCTGAGATCGCGGCGATCGTGGCCGAAGTCCAAGCGACCGGCAAGCTCGAACAGAACCTGCCCGAGGAAAACCGCGCGGTCCGCGACGAAGTACAGCGCTACCGCGCGAGTCGCCCCACGATGCGCAAGAGCGCCGCCGCATCGACGACGCGACCACAACCACTTCCCCGACCGACGACGACATCGCGAACGCCGACGGTAAGCACGCCTGCGGCCGCACGACCGCAAGTCAAGCCCCAGCCGAGCCCAGAACCGCTCAAACCGGTCGTCGAGCCACCCAGCACACCAGCGCCCGAGCGTGCCAAGCCGGTCGATGCGAAGTCCGATGCGCCGCAGCCGAGCGTCGTCCCCGTCGTCGTGTCGCCGACCGTCACGCCGGCGCCGATCGTCACGACTCCCGCGAACAACACGCCGCCCGTAAAACCTGTTCCCGAAAAACCCAAGGTCGTCGCCGCGCCCGTTGCAAAGCCCGCGGAACCGCTTCCCACGTCGAAGCCGAAAACCACCGAGAGCGTCGCGAACGAACCGGCCGGGCGGTATCGTTTGGAACTCGACGACGCGCTCGAACGCGCCCCCAGCATCGGGCCGAAAACGGCCAAGCGATTAGAGGCCCACGGGCTGCGGACCGTTCGCGATTTTCTGAACGCCGATCCGACCGACGTGGCGACCAAGCTGAACTCGAGCTGGGCGCCGGCCGACGTCATCGCCGATTGGCAACACCAAGCCGGATTGGTCCTGGCGATCGCCGACCTCAACGGCACGTCCGCTCAATTGCTGGTCGGGGCGGGCTACGCCGCGGCGTCCGACGTCGCCGCGACCGACGCCGCGACGCTGCACGCCGACCTCAAAACGTTCGCCGGCACGAAGCCCGGCGAACGCATCCTCCGCGACGGCAAATGCCCCGATCAGGTGGCGGTCGCGCGGTGGATTCAGGCGGCGGGTAAGGCACGGGCTTTACGCGCGGCGTGATCTGAACGAATCGAAGCGAATTATTTCGTATTCATTGCTTTCGGCGAGATAATGCGTCTTTTCCGATGACGCCAACCAACCAGTACAAACCCCAAATGAACGGCATGACCGTCAGCGTAAACAGGAATCGCTGCCATCGGTCCGCGTCGTCATTCGCTCTTTGATATGGTGACTGACGAAGATCGCGCCAAGTGGAAATGTCATCGTCGTCGTTGCCTTGGGTGGTCGAGATGCCGTCACGTCCGTAGGAGTAGATCCCGAATTTTCGCGTCGTTCCGTGTTCATCGACGACGTTTTCAACGACTTGAAATGAGTGCTGCCAGCCATCAGTCTCTTGCGGAGTATTGACCGGACGCGCTTGGCGTTCGGCCAAAAGGTTCAATGCCAATCCTGCCGGATGGTCGCTGGGGAGCGCTCCCTTGAAATAGTCCTTCATCTCAACGAGAGTCGTTTTTCGACAAAGGGCCGAGTTGCGGGGATTGTCTTCGAACTGCTCAAGTATGATCCGGTAGTTGCGAACATCATTGATCGTCCAGCCGGCTGCGCTTGGATCGCCGCCAGACCAGCCCATCATCGGTTCGGTCATCGCATAGATCACCGCAAAGAGCAGGATTGCTACGATCAGATTTGATATGCCGAAACGCATTACAAGAGTTATTTCCGTGTACGTAGATTCTTTTCGAAGCTTCTGTTCTATCAACTTCTCGGATCGCGCCCTCGAAGCTTACTGCATTCCTCGCTCGTCAAGCTTCATGGACGACGCAGACGAAGACGATGCCATCCACAGCGGACTCAACGCATGCGCGATGCCGAAAAACACCGCGAACAGTAAGGTGGTATGAATGGTAATCATCACGAGCGCGTACCAGAACACCGCAGCCGCTTGTTCGTTTAAGTAAAACGCATTCGGTGTTTTTCGCCACGTCGCCAAATCGTCGGGATCGTTGCCGTTGGTCAGCGACACGCCGTCGCGGCCGTTAGAATAAATGCCGATCGGCAGGACTTGACCGTCCTCGTCCGTCACATGTTCTACGGCGACGAACGGATTGCCCCAGTCATCGCGCGGTTCTGGAAAATCGATACTTTCAATCTCTCTGAATCGCGAATGCTCGGTGGAAAGACGTCCTTCAAAGTAAGCTTGTAGGTCTTTTGCGTTAAAGCGACGACGTCCTGCATTCAGATCACCGAGACGATTATCAAGATCTATACTGATGCGAAAAATATCGATTGTCGCGGCAACCGCACTATCCTGAGTGCAGATCGAGGCCGAATTTCGAATGACGAAACCACAGAGCGCAATGCCGAAGGCCAGGATCAAGAGTAACGCGTTCTTATGAATTCCCGTCATATAGACTTTGCTCATTCATGAGAACAATACACTGCATCGACGCCGTCGCACGAATTTTGTCGTCTCGCTTCGCGGCCATATTCCAAGATCCGATCGAACGTCTCGTCGTCGGGAACGCTTCCAACGACGTCGCGCCATGATTTTTTTGGAAGTCGTTCGCTTTCGAATCGCGCTTCGATCTTCGCCAGCGCATCTTCGATCGCGGAGACTCGTGTTTCTAACGAATGATCGATCGACATGGTTTCTCCCACTGGCTTGGGCTCGTGACATCAGTTCAATTCTACCTCAAGCGACACCGCGTTTTGCGTCCGCGACCGGCTCCCTCTACAATAACGCGCCTCGCCGGGGTCTGTCGCGTTCTTTGGGGGAATCGAAATGGTCTTCGCCGTGTCGTCGTTCGTCCGTTGGCTGTGTCGCGATGTTTGCAACGCGAGCCGTAGGGTGCGTCTCGACGCACCGACGCACAAGGTCGCCGGCACGCGCGACGCGGCCGTAACCCGGTGCGTCAAGACGCACCCTACGGTTTTCACGGGCATGCTCCTCGCCGCGCTCTTCGCCGTGTCGCACGTCGCGTACGCCGCCGAGCCGTTTCTGCCCGACCCGTCGGGCAACACCGATCCGGCCGCGATTCTCAAGGAGTACCCCAAAGACACCGAAGGAACGCCCACGCCGGCGGCCGAGGTGCTGAAGAAAGCGACGCTCCCCAAGGACTTCCACATGACCTGCTTCGCGGCCGAGCCGCAGGTCTTGCAGCCGATCGCCATCAACGTCGACGATAAAGGCCGCGTCTGGGTCGCCGAGTGCTTCAGCTATCCCGAATGGAAAAAGACCGGCCGCGATCGCCTCACCATTCTCGAAGACACCGACGGCGACGGCGTCCATGACAAACGCAAGGTCTTCTGGGATCGCGGCAACTACCTGACCGGCTTTCAAATCGGGCACGGCGGCGTCTGGGTCTGCTGCGCCGGACATCCTGTTCATCCCCGACAAAGACGGCGACGACGTTCCCGACGGCCCGCCGCAAGTCGTGCTGACCGGCTGGAGCACCGTCGGCAAGCACAACGTGGTCAACAGTCTGCAATGGGGCCCGGACGGTTGGCTCTACGGCTGCAACGGCATCACCAGCCCGTCGAGGGTCGGCACGCCCGACACGCCCGAAGACAAACGCGTGCGCATGGAATGCGGCGTGTGGCGTTACCATCCGACGCGCAAGACGTTCGAAGTCGTCATGCACGGCGGCACGAATCCCTTCGGCCTGGATTGGAACGCCGAGGGCGAAGCGTTCGTCACCAACTGCGTCATCGGGCATCTCTTTCACGTGATCCCCGGCGCGCATTATCAACGGATGTTCGGCCAGGACCTCAACCCGTACGCGTACGAACTGATGCCGCCGACCAGCGAGCATCTGCATTGGGCCGGCGGCGATTGGACCAAAGCCCGCGGCGGCGCATCCAACGACGCGCTCGGCGGCGGTCATGCCCACAGCGGCGCGATCTTCATGCTGGGCGAGCAGTGGCCCAAGGAGATGCGCGGCGACCTGCTGATGTGCAACATCCACGGCAACCGCATCAACCGCGACCACATCGACAAAACCAGCACGGGCTACGTCGGCCGTTACCGCCCCGACCTGATCAAGTTCAACGACGACTGGTTCCGCGGCGTGGCGTTCGCGGCCGCGCCCGACGGCTCGATCTACGTCACCGACTGGTGCGACGTCGGCGAGTGCCACGACTACAAAGAGGTCCACCGCAACAGCGGCCGCATCTACAAGTTCTGGCACGGCGACTTGAAGAAGTGGAAGCCGGAGGATCTGCAAGCTTTGAAGATCGACCCACACAAGGTTGAAGCCGCCAAGGACGCTTGGTCCGCGCGTCGTGTTGTTCAATCCGCCTTTGAAAATTCCGATGCTCGTTCGCCGATCCTCGACCCGCTCCTCAAGCAATACCAAAGCTTGTTAAAGCAAACCGATCGTAAAGATCAAGATGACATACAACTCTCTTACACGATCGGCGTACTGCATGGATTACGACCTGACGTGCATTTGGTCGATGCGGCGTTCGGCATGGTGTTTCAGAACACGTTACCGAACGCTTCGGATATGATTCAGAAGCGTTTCTTTGCTATGGGCGGTGATCGCACCGATGCAACGGAAAAGCCGAATTACTTTCAACATGGTTCTGTGGCCCTAAAAAATATCGAGTCCGGAACTCTTGTTACGACGCTTCTGAGTGAATTGCGGAATCTTCCGGTATCGTCGCGAAAGTCGGCGCTCAGCAATGCGCTGCAAAATAAAGTTTTCCGTGCCACCGCGCCTGTAAAAGAAGACAACTACGGCGAATGGGCGGCGCGGCGAAACCTGCAGTGCATGACGTGGCTCGCCATGGAGCCCGTCGTCGCGGCCGATCCGGTTTGGGCGGCCGAGCAGGTCGAGACGTGTCCCGATCCGCTGCTGGTCAAGCTCATCCTCCGTCGGCTGTGCGACGTGAAGGACCCGGCCGCGTTGGCAGCGAATCTCAAGCCGCTGTTTGTGCGCGAGTCGTTGTGGAAAGACGACGCCCGCACGTACGACCTGCTGGCCGCGTTGCAAAGCGGGCTGGCCGGGCAGAAGTCGATTCCGCTGCCTGAGGGCTGGACCGCGCTCGCCGCGACGTTGGGAAAACATCCCGACGGTCGCGTGCGGAACCAAGTCCTGGAGCTCGGCTATCTGTTCGGCGATCCGGCGATCGCGACGACGCTGTTGGCCACGCTCGACGACGCCAAAAAATCGGTCGGCGAACGCGAAAAGGCGATCAAACTGCTGGCCCTGAAGAAGAACGCCGACTTGGGCGAACGCCTGGGCAAGCTGCTGGACGAGCCCGCGCTGCGCGGCGCGACGATCCGCGTGTTGGGCGTCTACAACCGGCCCGAGACGTCGACCTGGTTGCTCGAACGGTTCGCCAAACTGACGCCCGACGAGAAACAGGCCGCCGTCGAGACGTTGGCCGGTCGCAAGGAAGGGGCGTCGGCCCTGCTGACCGCGTTGGCCGAGAAAAAACTCGACCGCGCAGACATCCCGTCGTACGTGGCGCGCCAGATCGAACTGCTGAAGGACAAGGACCTGAGCAAACGACTCCGCGATCAGTGGGGCATGGTCCGCACCGGCGGCGAAGCGGTCGAGAAAAAGAAGCAAACCCTCAAGACCGCGCTCACCGACGAACGCTTGGCCGCGGCCGACGTCGGGCACGGCGAGGCGTTGTTCAAAACCAACTGCCGCTCGTGCCACACGCTGTTCGGTCCCGGCGGCAACGTCGGCCCCGATCTCAACGGCGCGCAACGCGGCAACTTGGATTATCTGCTGGACAACATCCTCGACCCCAGCGCGTTGGTCGCGCGCGATTATCGTCTGAGCGTGCTGACGCTGAACGACGGTCGCGTGGTCAGCGGCGTGGAGGTCGAAGAATCGGCCGCCGGCGTCAAACTGCGCACGCTCGACGGCGACCGCGTGATCTCCAAAGACGACATCGACGAGAAAACCACGACCAACCAATCGATGATGCCCGAGGGCTTGCTGGACAAGCTCACCCCGGACGAAGTCCGCGACCTACTGGGCTACGTCCAAGGGAAGAAATAGCGCACGATGCGCGGCGGCCTCAACGAAAGCCGAACGGAGCGATCGTTTCGAAAAACCGCGTTCCGAATTGTCAAAGAGCGAATGGGGCGAGTGTTCGGTGTCCAGGATTCCGTTTTCCGTAATTTCATGAGCGGAGGACGTCAGTCCTCCGTTTCCGATCCGCGCCGCGAATTGTTTCACGTGAAACAACGCGCGGCGTCCTCTTCCCCAGCTTCACGGCGCGAGCGAAACGATCGAAACGAGCGTTACGAGCACGCTCGACGCAGTAAGTTTTTTCTTTTCCCGAGCGGGGGACGTGAGTCCCCTGAGTTCCCTCCGATCGACGATGCCTCGCGTTAGCTCGGGGGACCGATGTCCCCCGCTCGGTGTCGAGGTTTTCGACGCGCGGGCGAGCTTCGCCTAACGCCCCGTCTTCGCCGGTTTCGCTGCGCGAGCGTTACGAGTGAAACGAGCACGCGGTTTTTTTGTTTAACAAAGCCGCGAGCGGCACACGCGATCCGGCCGGGCGCACCACGGTCCCGCGCTCGAGTTTCTAAGTCCCCCAGCTTCACTCCGCGAGCGTTGCGATCGTTCCGCTCACGAGCGTGACGGAGTTGTCTTCGGTAGGGTGCGTCTCCGACGCACCGATTTCCGCGTCCGAACGCGACTTACCGTGCCGACCCGCAATGTGGTGCGTCGAGACGCACCCTACGGATCGCACGTGAACAGCGCGACGTCAAGGATGCGCAATCCGCCTGCGGTCGACCGCTCAAGGGCTTTCACTGTTTTTCGAGTTTTTCTCGCCTCGCCCCGGCTGCGCGGACACGATACGAATCGAAAAAATAAGTGATATTACGAACACTTATATATCTAATCTACCAACCGCCCGTGGAATGTCAAGGCGTGGGCAAGCTCGGGCGGAAAAGATTCTAAAATCGCTTAAAAAGGTCCTCGGGGAATCGTTCACCGGCGTCGAAGCCGAACGACGAGACATGTCGCGCCCAAGACGATCGGCAGGACGAACGCCGAAGGCTCCGGCACGGCCATCGCTTGGATGGCGTTGAACCAAGTTTGGCCGATCAGATCGTTCCCGAGCGCGTTCGGATGCAAATTGTCAGGGCGCATCGCGGTCGCGTACAGGTCGTTGATCGGCGTGAATTGGTCGATCAAATAGACGTCTTTCCCGGTCCCGCGCAACCCGCTCACGATGCCGGGCAGCGCGGCGTTGAAGGCGGCGACGTTCGTCTGCGTCGTGGTCGAAATCCGATTGGGCGGTATCGTGGCGATCATCACCGTCGGATTGCCGATGCCCGATTGGGCGAAGATCGTATCGACCAGCGTCGTCATCCGCGACGGCGCGGTCGCGATGTTGATGTTACTGTTGATGTCGTTGGTCCCCAACATGATCAAAATGACGTTGGGCTTGTTCGTGAGCAAGAGTCCGGTCGTCCACCAGCCGGGGATGCCCGCCGTCATGTCCTGTCGGCCGCCGGTATTCGCGCCGATGGTCGAGCCCGAGATGCCCGAGTGCGACGTATACGCCGCGCCGGTCAAGCCGTCGGTGTTGAGCGTGGTATGCCCGGTGTAACCGAACGTGTACCCGCCGGCGGTCAGCTTATCGAACAACGACTTACGCGGCGATCCGTTGGCGTCGCCGTCGGAATTGCTCTGGGTGATCGAATCGCCGATGAACCAAATATCACCGAGATTCTTCGAGACGATCGCGCCCGACGCATGACACGCAAACGACGCGATGATGCCGAGAGCTCCGCACAATCGAACCCAACTCCGCCCGGTCCCGCCCATGATTCCCGCTCCGATTTCGATTACGAATACGTCATCGATTCCCCACCGGAGATTAGTATGACTCGGAACGCACCGCAAGTTCTAAAAATGAAATGCTACCTCCGAAGTCCGTAAGTTCATCGAAGTGCCGGAGATTTACGGCGCGTGTCGTTCGGATCGAGAACGCCGCACACTTGTGATTTCAAGCGTGCTTGCGCGATGTCGGCCGTTCGAGCTCGATGCTCTAAAACCGTCCCAGCCGATACGGCCCCGGATGCACGTGCGGCGTTTTTCCGAGAGCCAGTTCGGCGATCAGTTTGCCGGTGGCCGGGGCCATGCTCAGGCCCAGCATGTTGTGGCCGGCAGCGATCCAGACGTTTTCGGCCGACGGCGCACGGTCGATGATCGGGCGGCTGTCGTAGGTCATCGGGCGGCGGCCGGTCCACGTTTCAACCACCGGTTCGGCCGTCGGTTCGTGCAGATACTTCGTCGCTCCCTCGCGCAGCAAATTCAGCCGCGCGGGTTCGATCGACGTATCGTGCGTGCCGATCTCCATGATGCTCCCCAGGCGATAGCCGGTGTCGAACGGTGTGACCGCCACGCGATCTTCGGGCAGCAACAGCGAATACTTGGGGCAGACCTTGGGCCGAGCCATCGTCATTGAGTAACCCTTGCCGGGCTGAATCGGAATTGTGCGGCCGAGCGGTTTCTCGAGGGCGGGCGTCAACGCGCCGGTGCAAACGATCACCCGCGCGGCGGGGATCGGCCCGCGATCGGTCAGCACGGCGGTGACGCGATCGGCGGTTTTTTCGAAGTCGCGGAATTCGCAGTTTTCGCGAATCTCGACGCCGCGGGCTTCGATGCGGTACGCCAGTTCCGCATCAACACGTCGGGTCGTAAGTGCGCGTCGCGTTTATAGAACCACGCGCCCGCCAAGCCGGGCTTCAAGGCGGGCTCGAACGCGGTCAGCGCGTCGCCGTCCAGGCGTGCGGCGCCGGCGTCGAACGTTTCATGCAGGAACTTATTCAAGTCCGCATAGTGCTCCATGCCGTGCTTGGTGCGGAAGACGAACAGCAGCCCGTACGGTTGCCACTCGCAGGCGAGACCGCCCGGCTTGAGCAGGCCTTCGTAAAGATCGCGCGACGAATCGAGCAGGGGTTGGATGCCTTTCGCGCTGTCCAGCATGTCCTCGAAGTTGCACCGCTTGGCGAAATTCAGCAGCCAGCGGATCAACGTCCAATCCGCGCGGAGGTGAATTTTGAACGGCGCGTTCGTTTGAAACAGCGATTTGACGCCCATCCCTAACACGCCCGGTTCGGCCAGCGGCAGCACGTGGCTGGGGGAGATCAAGCCGCAGTTGGCGTGCGAGCAAGCCCCCGCGAAGCGGCCCTTGTCGATCACGATCACGCGTTCGCCGGCCTCGGCCAAATGATGCGCGCACGCCGCGCCGATCACGCCGCCCCCGACGACGACCGTAGGAAGAGAAGCCGACATAGTTACGCAGGAAAGACTCGAGGAAAACGCCACGCACGACCGCGAAAGCGTTTAATTGTAGAAGCGACCCGCGCGGACGCCAGTCGCGCGGGCGAGTTGGTCCGAAAGCGCAACGGACGGTGGGAAATCGCGCTACGAATCGCGCGGAAATAAAAATGGGCCGCTGATGAAACTGATAGGACGGATTTTCACTGATCTGAAAAATTAAGCCTCGCATCCACTCATTTTCCACTCAATCCGTAATCATTTTAGTTTTTGCAGATCAATGTCGATCGGGTTCAATCATGACAATCAGCGGCTTATTCTGTTTCACAGCGGATAGAAATAGATCGCGCGGGTCAGGTGATAAAAGACCGGGGCGGCGAAGCAGATGCTGTCGATGCGGTCGAGGATGCCGCCGTGGCCTTCGACCAGGCTCCCGTAATCCTTGACGCCGCGATCGCGTTTGATGGCCGACATCGTGATGCCGCCGCAGAAGCCCATCAACCCGATGATCAGACCCATCAACCCGGCGACCCAGGGCTGAAACGGCGTGACCCAAAACAACGCCATGCCGACGAGCGCGGTCCCGCCCGAGCCGACGACGACCCCTTCCCAGGTTTTGTTGGGGCTGATCGCCGGCGCGATCACGCGGCGGCCCAGCAGGTGGTCGCCGGCGTATTGTAGAACGTCGCTGAGCTGCACGAGCACGACCAAATAAAACAGCAGTCCGACCGCGGTGCCGTCGTAACGGACGAAATTCCATTCGTCGTCGTAGGTGCCCAGCGAGAGTTTCAAGATCGCCGGCGCGTAGCTCAGGCAATAGACGCAGATCAGCAGGCCGGCTTGGATTTTGGCGGTCCGCTCGAGATAGCGCTTGAAGTCGCCGGCGATCGCGATGCGGGCCAAGATGAACAAGAACGCGTAGACCGGGATCAACACGTTGTAGAGTTCGAACTTGTCGTAGCCCACCAGAAAGTAGTGCAGGGGGGTGATGACGAAGAAGACCCAAAACAGCGCACGGTGATCGCCCAACCGCGTGGGCGTGAGCGTGATGAACTCGCGCAATGCCCAAAACGACAAGATGCCGAACAACGTGAACGTGAAGCCCGTTCCGGCCCACAACGACGCGGCCAGGATCGCGCAGAGCAGCCAGTACGCGCGAAGACGGTTATTGAACGTGGTGACGAGCGCGGGGTTAATGCCGCGGTCCGGATGGCGACGCAAAAACCAGCCGACGGCCGACGCGACGGCGAGAATCGCCAGCACGACGCCGATCAACACGAATGTTTTCCAATCTTGCATCGACGAAACGAATGTAAGCGAACGGTTCCGGGGATCGGCTTAGGCGTCTTTCAGCCGACGGACGGCGTCGCGGGCGCGGTTCAAAAAGTCTTGCTTCGGCTCGCCCTTCTCCAACCACATCGGCTGCACCGAACGTGATGCAACTCAGCAGCGGGACCGGCAGGTACTCGCCGCGCGGCAGCACGCGATTCATATTATCCAAGTGGACCGGGACCAGTTCCAGGTCCGGCCGCTTTTTGCCCATGTAGTAAAGTCCGCTTTTGAATTCGCCGATTTCCTCGCCCGTGCTGCGCGAGCCTTCGGGGAACATGATCAAGGACTTCGAGTCGCCGATTTCGCGGATCATCAAGTCGATGGGGCTTTGATGGACCTTGACCTCTTTGCGGTCGATCAGCAGCGCGTCGAAGATCTTGGTGGCGATGTACTTGCGCACGCGACCGGCTTCCCAATAATCCTTGGCCGCGACCGGCCGAGTCAAGCCGCGGACGTTGCCGGGGAGGGCCGACCACAGGACCAGCATGTCCAAGTGGCTGGTGTGGTTGGCGAAGTAGACCCGTTGGCAGGTGTCGGGCTGGCAGTCGATCCACCGGACGCTGGCTCCGCTGATGACTTTGGCGATGGTGGCCAGCAGGGTCCCCGTCATATACGGCAGAGTCGGACGTTTGGGGGCGGCGGTGCGGGGAGGAGCGGGGAACGCGTGTTCCCAGTTCGGAAAGAGACCCGGCCACGACAGGGTTCCGGCGAACCGTTGCATCTTAATCACTCGACCGAAAGGGGGTTAGGGGGCCGCGACGGTTCCGTCCGTCGGGCACGCTAAGCCAGTCGCCGCACATCGGCGGCGGGTCACAGGTAAACCGTGAAATTCGCGGAATTCCGAACGAAGGGCGGAAAATCCGGCAAAACCGGCTGAGGCGACTCGCACGCCAGATTGTTGCGCGAGTACGCTTCGACCCCTGCCGCCCGAACTCATTCGGTGGTCGAGAGAAGCGGGTTTTCGATCGTCAGCCGATCGTCGACCAGCAGGCCGTGCTGCATGTCCTCGCTCCAGAGCGTCGAGACGCCGGAACGCAACGCGGCGGCGACGATCAGGCCGTCGTAGAACGAAATCGAATGGCGTTCACGGATGCGCGATGCGTTTTCCAGGATGTCCCGATCAAGCGTGACGACCTCGCAACGTCGATAGAAGTCGGCAATGATCGGTAAAATGCGAGACTCGTCGTATCGACCTTTGCGAATGAGGTTTTTGCAAACCTCATTGATGACTTGCGTCGAAACGATCGGCTCGCACGTCAAGATCGCCGCGGCCGCGGCTTGCGACTTAATCGGATCCTGCGCCCCAACATGACGTAGAGCCAGATCGCGCTGTCGATGAAAACGCGCTCACGCGTATCGGTCATTGGCCTCTTCACGCGTCAGGGGCACGAAATCCGACTTACCGGCTGGATGCTCCAAATGCCATTGGAGAATCGACGGAGCGTCATCGCCGCTCTTCTCGGCTGACGAACGAATCGTCACTTGAACCTTGCCCTGCGCCTGGTTGAGCACGCCGGGCGGAATGACCAGGGCGCCGTCGACCACGACCGCATCGAATTGGATTAGTTCCATGGGCTAACTCCCGTCCTCGTTAAATTCGTCGCACTCAACATGATTGTATCTCGGACCATCGAGCCGAGTGAAAGGTTTGCCCTACAATATCTCCTTAATCACTCGCCCCTCGACGTCGGTTAACCGATAGTCGCGGCCCTGGTGGCGGTAGGTCAGGCGTTCGTGGTCGATCCCCAGACGTTCCAGCAACGTCGCTTGGATGTCGTGCAGACTGACCGGGTTTTCGGCCACGTTGTAGCCGAAGTCGTCGGTCTTGCCGTAGGTCGTCCCGCCTTGGATACCCGCTCCGGCCAGCCACATGCTGAAGCAGCGCGGGTGGTGATCGCGGCCGTAGTTGGTCGCGGTGAGTTTGCCTTGGCTGTAATTCGTGCGGCCGAATTCGCCTCCCCAGACGACCAACGTGTCGTCGAGCAAGCCGCGACGCTTGAGATCTTCGATCAACGCGTACGCCGGGCGATCGACGTCGGCGCATTGGCGTTTGATCGCGCCGGGCAGGCCGCCGTGTTGATCCCAGCCGGGATGATAGAGTTGGATGAAGCGGACGTCGCGCTCGGCCAAGCGCCGTGCCAACAGGCAGTTGGCCGCGAACGTGCCGGGGTTTTTCACCTCCGGCCCGTACAGGTCCAGCGTTTCTTGCGTTTCGCCCGCCAGGTCGAGCACGTCGGGGACGCTGGTTTGCATGCGATACGCCATTTCGTATTGCGCGATGCGCGACGCGAGTTCGGCGTCGCCCGTCTCGGCTTGCTTCAGCGCGTGCAGTTCGGCCAAGCGGTCGAGCATCGCGCGACGGCCGGCGGCGTCGATGCCGTCGGGGTTTTTGAGATACAGCACCGGTTCCGCGCCCGAGCGAAACTGCACGCCTTGATGCCGACTGGGCAAGAAGCCGTTCCCCCAGAGTCGCGCGTACAGCGGTTGATCGATGCGATCCTTCGAGATCAACACGACGAACGACGGCAAGTCGGCGTTCGCGCTGCCCAGGCCGTAACTCAGCCACGAGCCCATGCTGGGGCGGCCGGCCAAATGGTGGCCGGTCTGACAGAACGTGATCGCCGGGTCGTGATTGATGTGTTCGGTATGGACGGATTTGACGAAGCAGAGTTTGTCGGCGATTTTGGCCGTCCAAGGAAGCAGCTCGCTGACCCACGAGCCGGACTTGCCGTGCTGCGCGAACTTGAACGCCGAGCCGGCCAGCGGCAGCGATGCTTGATGGCCGGACATGCCGGTCAGGCGTTGCCCCCCGCGCACGTCGTCGGGCAGTTCTTGACCATGACGTTCGTTGAGCAGCGGTTTGTAGTCGAACGTTTCGAGCTGCGACGGCCCGCCGGCCATGAACAGCCAGATGATCCGTTTGGCGCGGGGCGGGAAATGCGGTTTGTCGAGAATGCCTGGGTCGACCGCGGGTTTCGCTCTCTTCGTGGGCTCGGCCGCGCGCAGCGTCAGACCGTCGCGACGGAGCAACTCGGCGAACGCGGTCCCCGCCAAGCCGCCGGCGAACCGCCGCAAAAACTGCCGCCGCGTCGTCGCCGCATCGATGTTCCGGCAAAAGTTCGTCATCGGAATAGGCCACTGATAAGACTGATAATATGAAGAACAGTGATCTGAACGATTCAAATCAAGGGCATCGAACCGACTTAGCTGATCAGTGAAAATCCGTCCTATCAGTCAAATCCGGGGCCGATGTATTCCTTTATTTGAATCGTACGGCGTCGTCGAAGTTGGCGATCAACTGCGCGACGACCGTCGCGGCGGCGAGGTCGAGCGGGTCGAGCTTCGCATCCGGCTTCGTCGCGCCGACGGCGAGCAGCTTGTTCGCGGCGTTCGGGTCTTTCTCGTACAACGCGCGCTGTTCGGAGTACACGTCCAGCAGAATCTTCGCCTCGCGTTCGGACGGCGCGCGAGGTGAGCAACCGGAACAGCCACGCGGTCCGCGCGACGGGCGTGTCGCCTCCTTCGCGCAGCATGCGTTGCGCTTGGAATCGCGCGGCTTCGACGAACTGCGGATCGTTCAGCAACACCAACGCTTGCAACGGCGTGGACGTCGCTTGGCGTTTGACCGTACACGAACTGCGATCGGCCCCGTCCAGCGTCATCATCGACGGCGGCGGAATCGTCCGCTTCCAAAAAGTGTAGAGACTGCGGCGATACAGATCGACGCCTTTGCTTTGCGGGTAATTTTTCTGCGACGTGGCGATATCCCAGATGCCTGCCGGTTGATACGGATAGACGGCCGGCCCGCCTGGCGCTTCGTTGAGTAGGCCGGCGCTCGCGAGCGCTCTGATCGCGCAACATCTCGGCCGTCAGTTTGCGCGACGGCGCGCGCAGAGCAGTCGACCGTCCGGATCCTTCGCGATGCGCTGCGACGCGTCGTGCGTCGCCTGACGATACGTTTCGCTGAGCACGATCCGTTTGAGGAGTTTCTTTAAGTCCCATCCTCGGCGGCGAAATCGATCGCCAACCGATCGAGCAGTTCCGGGTGCGAGGGGCGATCGCCCTGTGCGCCGAAGTTGTCGGCGCTTTCGACCAGCCCGCGCCCGAACAGCATCTGCCAGGCACGGTTGACCGTCACCCGTGCGAACAGCGGCTGTTCGGGTCGCAACAGCCATTGCGCCAGTCCCAACCTGTTGCGTGGCGCATCGGCAGGCAACGGAGGCAACACGGCGGGGACGTCGGCCGCGACGCGCGCGCCATGCGCGTCGTACGCGCCTCGTTTGAGAATGAACGCCGGCTTCGCTTCGGGCAGTTCCCGCATCGCCATCGCTTCGGGAATTTGGTCGATCAACTTGCGGCGTTCGTCGCGAAGTGTTTTCAACGCCGCGCGCGCCGCCTGCGTCTCGTCGTCGATCGCGGCGAAGTAGAACTCGGCCAACGCGGCGCGTTCAGTCGGCGATAGACGCGTGGTTTCGCGATTCCACACGTCGCGAGTGGTTCGCGGATCGATCAGACGACCGATTTCATAAGCCGACAGCGCCCGATCGAAGACGCCGAGTTCGTCGACTTTGCCCCCTTTGAAACCGACGTCGCGAAAGCGTTGGCCGATGGTCAGCGGCGGCTCGCCGCCGCCGTACACGATGTCTTTGGTCAGCGAGTCGGCTAACGTTTCCGTTTCGACGGCGACGCCGTCGAGGTAAATCGTTACGCCGGCCGCGCGGCCGGACCCGTCGCACGTCACCGCGACGTCGGTCCAGGTCTCGGGCGCGATGGTCCGCTTCGTGCGAACCTTCAACGCGTCGCCGGGCCAAAAATGATACAGGCCGAACGCCACCCGGTTTTCTTCCAACAGCAGATCGTAGCCCCGGCTGCCCGCGTCGATGGGGGCCTTCGAGTGATGCAACACCACGGTGCGCGGCGTCGGTTTTCCGGTCGAGAGACGCAGCGTCAACGTGAACGGCGTCGCGCGGGTGAAATCGCCGACGCCGGGGAACGTGACCGAGTTCTCGCCGTCGAGCGCGATCGCGCGGCCGTCGCGCCCGGAGACGCTTTGAGGATCGTCGTGACCTTTGCCCGGTTTGGCGGGATCGGCGTCGTTCGCGAACGGCGACTTGGCGTCGTCGAACGTGAACCACCCGATTCGGTTCGGGAGCGCGTCCTGTTCCCAACGCGATTCTAGCCATGCCGCCGATTCCGCGGCGCGTTGCGCGGGAAGTCGTTTCAACGCGTCTTCCGCGCCTGCGCAGTTTTCGATTCAACTCGTCGAGCTTCTTGTCTTGTTCTTCGTTCGAGAGCATAACCGTCGGCGTGGGCATAGACGACGTGAAGAACGGCGTTTGGCCCGACTCGGCGATGTTCTGAAAGAACGCGAACAGCGAGTAATAGTCTTTCTGCGTTAGCGGATCGTATTTGTGGTCGTGGCAACGCGTGCATTCGAACGTCAGTCCGAGAAAGACCGTGCCGAACGTGTTGACGCGATCGGCGACGTAAGCGACGCGGAATTCTTCTTCGACGATACCTCCTTCTTCGTTCTGAGAATGTAAGCGATTGAAGGCGGTCGCCAGGCGTTGATCTTTTGTCGCGTCGGGCAGCAGATCGCCGGCCAACTGCCACGTGACGAACTTATCGTAAGAGAGGTTTTCGTTGAACGCGCGGACCACCCAATCGCGATAGGGCCACATCGCGCGATATCGGTCGGCTTGATAGCCGTGCGTGTCGGCGTAGCGCGCTGCGTCGAGCCAGTCGACCGCCATCCGTTCGCCGTAACGGGACGACGCTAACAAACGATCTACGACCGTTTCGAACGCCCCGGCCGAGTCGTCGACCAGAAACGCGTCGAGCTCCGTAGGCGTCGGCGGCAAGCCGGTAAGGTCGAACGTGACCCGCCGCAACAGAGTCGCTTTGTCCGCAGGCCCGTTCAACGCATCGACGCCGTGTTTGCTCAACTCGGCCAAGACGAACGCGTCGATTACGCCGGGTTGCGTCGCGCGGTCGGCGCTGCGCGGCGGTTCCACGGCGCGCGGCGCGACGAACGCCCAATGTTTTTCGTACTCGGCGCCGTCGGCGATCCAGCGTTTCAACAAGTCCGCTTCGCGCGGTGTGACCGCGGGTTTTTTCGCCGCCGGCGGCGGCATCACCTCGTTCGTTTCATGCGTCGTCACGCGATAGATCAGCAGCGCTCATCTCCGGCTTGCTCGGAGTGATCGCGCCGGCGTCGATCGCGGCTTGGCGATCGTCCAACCGCAATTCGCCTTCGCGTTTCGCTTCGTCCGGTCCGTGACACGCGAAGCAGCGGTTGGACAAGATCGGCCGAATGTGCTCGTTGAACCGCACCTTCGCCGGCAGCGGGTCTTCCGCCCGGACGTGAGAAGCGAAAACCGCGGAGCAAACGAGTACGACGAACGACGCGAGCGCAAGACTCGTCCTGTGTCGAAAGAGCATAACGACTGTCGGGCGGACGGACGATCCCGCGAAGACTTCGCGGCGGCCCAGGCGGGCGAGAACGACAAATTATTCGAGGTGGGAATACGAATTCGATTCTCACCGAACGCAGCGTCGATGTAAAGAAAACAAGATTCGAATACGCGATCTTTTGGCAATCAGGCCTTGGTGTGACGATCTTCGCGAAGTCTTAAAGACCGCTCGTTTATGGTGATCCGACGTTCCGACTGCGCAAAAAAGAAGACCCGTGCGATGGGGGATGCACGGGCCTTCTTCCAATTCCGATCTCGTCGCGACGATGCGGGATCGTCGCGACGTGAATGGCGTTTAATTGTTACGCGGCGAGCTGTTTGCGACGTTTCCGCAATCCGGCGGCTGCGAAGCCGAGGGCGAGGAGCGAGCCTGCGGCCCAGGTCGTCGGTTCGGGGATGGCCGCCGCCGGACCCAGGTCGACGGCGAACTCGCTGTTGTGGTTGAGGATCGCCCAGGCGGTGTTGCCGACCGTGTCGACGCCGTGATAGCCGAGGTAGTTGCCCAGCGTGGCTTCGGTCACGTTGAAGGCCGACGCGAACGCCGCATAGCTGCCGAGGTAGGCGGGCAACGCCGAGGTCGGCGTGTTCTGCACGGGTGCGGGAACCCACGTGCCGCTGCCGTTGAGCCACGCGACTTGCAGTTGGGCTTCGTTGATGCCGGCCGCGGTGACGGCCGTTTGATCGTAGCTCAGTTGCAAGGCGAAGACGTCGGTGACGCCGGCGGACGGCCCGTTCATTCCGGACAGGTTGACCACGTCGCTGAACAGGGCGTTCGGCGTCGTCGAGAACAACGAGGTCGTATTCGGATACGTTCCTTCGCCGGTCGTCGGTGCGCGGAACGCCATGCTGACCGTTTCGGCGCTGCCCGTGGAATTGGTACCGGCGACGATCGAGGCCGTGGTGGCATGCGAGCCGGTCACGGTCGCCGAAAGATTTCCGTAGGTCGTCCCGAGCGCCACGGCGGCGGTCAGAGCCGGTCCGCCGATCGTGGCGGACCCGACGTTGCCGGAGTAGGCGTAGGTGATGGCGGTTTGTGCGCCGGAGAGTTCGCGTGAGACGCCGACGCTGAGGTTGCCGCTGACGGCGCCGTTGCCGACGACCTTGCCCGAAAGAGTGAGGACGTTGCCGGCGGTGGTGACGCTCGTCGAGCCGGTGAGGTTGAGTCCGTTGCTCGGCGAGCCGGGCAGCGTGAGCGTGGCGTTTTCGGTATCGGCCGTCACGCCGGTCCCGCCGCCATAGGTGCCGCCGGTGGCGGCGTACGGGATGCTGACCGTCGCTCCGCTGAGCAGGTTGCTCGGCAGCGTGACGGCCGTCGGCGCGGTGACCGTGCGAACGCCGACCGCCGTTCCGGTCACCGGAATCGCGACGTTGGAAATGCTGCCGAATTCGGCCGTAACGGTCGCGGTGAACGAGCCGGTGACGTCGCCTGTGGCGGTTCGCGTTCCGCCCAGCGTATAGGTCGCGGATTTGGTCGCTGTCGCACCGTCGAACAGCGTCGATGCGGGCGTCAACGACAACCCGGTCAAGCCGGCTCCGGCGGTGAAGGCGTTCACCGTGGCGTTGGCGGTCGTATCGTGAATGCCGTTGCTGGAGACGGTCGACGTGGCGGTCGGCGTGGTGTTGACCAGGAATCGACCCAACGTGATGCCGGTCGTCGAGAATCACGCGTTGATTCACCGGGTTGGCGGTGATCGTTACGCTGGGCGAGGCGATCGTGCCGAATTCGGCGGTCACCGGCGCGGTGACCGAGCCGCTGATCAAGCCCGCGGTCGGCGTTCCCGAGAATCGCGTAGTTAGCCGTTTGCGTGGCCGCGCCGGTAAAGGCGGTGGAGTTCGACGCAGTCAGCGTCAATCCGCCCACCGAGGTGAACGTGCCGATCGTGGCGTTGGCCGTCGTGTCGTTGGTTCCCAGGCTGGTGATGCTGGTCGTCGTCGTCCCGGTCGGCGACGTGCCGATCAGGTATCGTCCGACCGCGACGGTCGGCGTGTTGACCGTCAGCACGCGTTGATTGACCGGGTTGGCCGTAAAGCCGACGTTGACGTTCGAGATCGTACCGAGTTCGGCGGTCACTGGCGACGTGAACGTGCCGCTGATCAGACCGACCGCGGACGGCGTGCCGCCGATCGTGTAAACGGCGTCTTGCGTCGCGGTCGTCCCGGCGAAGACGTTCGCGCCGGTGGTCGTGGTCAACGTGTATCCGCTGATCGGGCTAAAACCGGTGAGCGTGGCGTCGCCCGTAACGGCGTGCAGACCGGCGCTGCTGATCGTGGTCGATCCTGTCGGCGATCCGCCGATCAGATAGCGACCAAGCGCGATCGCCGAGCCGCCCGTGAAGCTGCGTTGATTCACGACGTCGGCCGTGACGGTGATCGTATCGTTGGCGTCGGCCGAGCCGAGACCCGCACCGGCCGAATCGGTCGCCGTGTTGGCCAGCGTCAGGTTGTACGATTTCGAGCCTGCGACGCCGGTTCCGTTGGCGTTCGCTTGCAACGTGGCGGTGAGGCCCGTCGTGGGGACCGGGCCGGCGGCGAGCGAGCCGCTGGACGGGGCCACGGTGATCCCGGCCGGCGAAGTGACCGAGAACCCCGTCGTATCGGAACCGGTTTTGGCGAACGTCAGCGTCGAGAGCGACGGCGTCGAGTTGACCAAGATACGTCCGAAACTGCCGGAAGACGCGGTGGTGAGTTGGGTGTTGTTGCCCGAACCGCCGGCGGTGGTGACCTGTAGCTGAACTTCGTTGCCGACTTGGACGACGGCCAGATTCAATCCGCTGGCTGTTGCGGTCGTCGAGAACGTGCCTGTACCGGAGAAGGCGGTCCCGGTCATCAGCGTGTAATTCCCGACGGCGAACGTCGGCGTTCCGCTGAAGGCGATCGTATTCGTTCCGGAGAACGCCGCCGCCCCGAATGCGATTTTATCCCAAGCGCTGGTGGTGAAATCGAACGTCAGCGTTCCGCCTGCGAGCGAGCTGCCGTCGGACAGGAAGTTCAGCGTGTTGTCGAACCCGTCGGCCAAATTCAAGAACGATCCCGCCGCCAAGCTGAGCGTGGATCCACCGGTGATGGTGTTCGCGGCAGAGGTGTAGGCGGTGGCGAACGTCGCTCCGGTACCGACGCTGACCGCGGTGCCGGTGGAAAGCGAACCGCTTTGCGCCAACACCAGCGAACCGGTCCCGCTGACGGTCGTCGTACCGGTGTAGGTACTGGCTCGACCGAGCGTCAACGTGTTCGAACCCGATTTCACCAAATTCAATTTCGACGTCGCATTCCCGTCGGCCAAAACGCCGGTGAATTTCGCGGTTCCGGGGGTCGTCGAGCTCCCGACCGTCAGCGTCGAAGTCGACCCCGCGAGCGTATTTGCGATCGTCAAAAATTTCACCCCGCTCGCCAAGGATCCATCCGCCAAGTAAGCGACGGTTTGATTGTGACCGTTGAGATCCAAGGTCGGGGTGGAGAAGTTGGTTTTCGTGCCGGCGATGACACCGGTCGTCGTCGGCAGCGCGTTGTCGACGCCCAAAGTAATTTTCGACGCCGTGCCGGAGTTGACCGTCGTATTGCCGGTATACGCCAAGGGAACGTTAATCGTCAGGCCGCCGGTGCTGCCGCCGCTGGAACTTGAGGTCAAATCGAGTTCCGAATCCCCGGTAATGGTGGTGCCTGTGTCGAGTATGACCGCGCCCGCCGCAGAATTGCCGAACACCATCGTGGAGAAACTGCCGCCCGTGTAGGTCGTGCCCGACCACGAACCAGGCGTGAACGCCCCCCCTTGGTTCAAGACAATGGGCACGGCGTAGGTAGCGTTGGCCGAACTGTTTTTCGAAATCGTCGTGCCACTGGTGGGTACTAGGATTTTGCCCGTTCCGGTTAAAGACGTATTAACGTTGAGTCGCATCGCGTTGGTAAGAACGAGATTCCCAGTCAACGTGCTCGCCGCGCCCAAATCTGTGACCGCATTGAGTGCTTGATTCAGAACGATGTTGCCTTGCGCGACATTGAAACCGCCGGCGGAACCGGGACTCACCGTTCCGGTAAACGTTAAATCTCCGGCGCCGGTCTTCGTCAAAACGCCGCCCACCGTGCCGAGCGTGGCCATGGTCAAGCCGGCAGTTCCGGTGTCGAGCGTCCCGCCGGTTGCGCCGACCGAAACGGAATTCGTCAACGTGGTGTTCGCTCCCGTCCCATTGGACAAGACGCCGCCATTGAGCGTGATGGGTGAGGTTCCCATCGCGCCGGCGGTATTGAATTGCAGAGTACCGCCGGTGACTGTCGTCAAACCGGAATAGTCGTTGTCGGTCGCCAGAACCAATGTGCCGCCGCCGGATTTATTCAAGTGCCGGTGCCGCTCAATTTATCCGTGGCCGTACCCGTGAACGTGTACGTCCCGCTCGCGGCGGAAACCGTTGTGCTGCCCGGAGCAATCGATCCGGTGAAAGCGATCGTTCCACCATTGGTATTGGCGAACGTCGTGTTATCGCCGCTGGTATAGATCGTTGCGTCACCGGTCCAATTGGCGGTCGTCGTGTCCCAGACCCCGCCGCCAGACAGATTCCAAGTCAAGTTTTTGACCGTCGAAACGCCGGCGGTGAGCAGAATGCTGAAGTCGTCGATCGCCATACCCGCGGAACTGGAACCGCTTCCATCGACCCAACGCAGCGTAAAGCTCGCGCCGTTCGCGATGCTCAGTCCGCTGATAGTCACGGGCGCGATGACGGTTCGATTCGCCGTAGCGTTCCCGTCGAGCGTGAGCGCGGATCCTGTGACCGGGGTCGTAAAAAGAAGACCGGCGTTGGTGGTCCACCCTGTCGCACTATTCAGGGCGACCGCACCCGATTGATATGAAAACGCCAACGTGTCGCTCGCCGCGGATCGACGCCAAACTTCGCCGGTATAGCCGACGTCGATCGATGTGACGAGGGAGCCTGTATTGTTAACGAACGTGAAACCCAGGATCGACGTCAGATTTCCGCTCTGCAGCATGCCAAACGCGCGATCGGTCACGGCGTTTGTTCCGGCGACACCGAAACTGTAAGTATTCCCCGCGGTATTACTACCCGTACCGGTATCGTACGTCGTGTTGGCGTTCGACCCGCCTTCGAGAAACGACCAGCCTTGTCCGAAGATGCCACCGGTTTGCGATAGCCCGGTGCCAGTGCTGGGAAGTCCATCGAAATTTTGGGTGACGGTCGTGCCGGCCGTCGTGATGCTGAGCTGAGCGATCGTATGCTTGACGGCTGCGGATGAAATTCCGAGCGTCGTCGCGATCAGTAGGGCGGTGTTAAAGCGTTTAAGACGAGTACGTGAAACTAGGCGGCTCATGTGAGGACCTTCACGAGTGTAGTGTGCGGGGTTGCGTCATGGTTCGGCTGTGCGAAGCGACGGCGTACCTGCCCTGTGACGGGGCCGGTCTGAATTCGCCGAACGGTCTCTTCGCGGTGTTTTGCAACGCACGGATCGGGATGCACGCCTTTCGGAAGGTATCGCAACCTCGTGAGAACCGTTCCCTGGTCTCAGTGAGATTTCGACGAACTCCGACACTCGTGGATGGTCCGTTATCTTGATCCCGACTCGTACATCACTCCTGAATCACGACGCAAAACACACTCTCTCGTCCGAACTCCGTTTCCGGCTCTCGCCGCACCCTCCGGGCACGGCGTGGTTGTCTCGTCCGCCCTGCCGGCGAACGTCGTCGAATCTCTCTCCAAGGATTCGATCCGGTTTGTCCTTCCGATGCGGTCGCAACGCGTCTCGCGACATCCGGTCGCCAAGGTTTCGTCACGGACATCGGATTCGTCATGTCAATCCACTTGTGATCCGCTTCGGTCACTGTAGCCGCCCAATCCGAGGGAGCAACACGCCGGACGAAAACTCATCAAGATCACACAATCGAACGGTCCAACGCACATTCAGGGGAAATGGAACGACGTTGGTTCAAACTCAATCCGCCAACGAAATGCAACTGTCGGACCGGACGTTATGGGGAGCAGGAGTATGATTGACGAAACGTCGATAAGCTCAAGGCCGGTGGAACTTTAGCGAATCTCTAGAAAAATCCAGAAATTTCGCAATGCGGTTTCCCGAACTTCCGGACGAGGGACAATGCCTCGATTTATGCTCAGGGTTGCACGATTCCTGAGCGAACGAAAAAACGACGAAATGTCTGTTGTTTTATGGGAGATTGTCGGTAATCGATGGTTGGGGATGCCCGGCGATCAATCACCCTTGATCCGTAATCCGATGCTTTCACAAGGAATTAGTGATCTCATGGGTACTCATCTATTTTAGCTCCTATGCCCGAGTGTCGCGACGATCCCGAACCGATCCGCCGACGTTTACGGTGTTTTCGGCGATGGAATCGTCGTCGGGCGAAACAGTGCCTGCGGGTTCGGCCCAACGAGGCGGTCCCATTCGCCGTACACGCTATTCGGCAGGACGAACCAATCGACGCCCCAGTGGCACTCCGCGCCGTCGGCCAGGGTGTTTCGCCTGGCGATTTCCGCCCGGACGTCGTCCACGCTGGGTTCCTTGGGCAGCTTCGCGGCGGTGAACGATTCGCTGAAATCGCGCAGATTGTCGCCGATCATCAGCACCACGTTGTACCGGGCGGCGACCGCCTCGCGGCGGGTCGCCTTCTCGGAACTTCCATAGACGGGTTTCAAAAACAGCCGATTTTCGATATTCGCCGTGTCGATGCCTAATCGCTTCAAAGCGGCGATCGTTTCCGCGCGATTGGCGTCGCTCCGGTTCGACAAGAACACTGGCGTTGCGCCAGCGCGGCGCATTGCGCCAGGAATTTTTTCGCGCCGGGAACGAGGAGCACGTCCTGCGCCGTGGGATTTTTCGTAGGTTAGCCAGAGATCATCGGTGTATTCCGAATTCTCGCGATGCAAAAACGTTTGAAACGCCGAGTTGTCGAAGACCGTTTCGTCGAGATCCAAGATCACGGCCGGTTTGGTCGGATGATTGACGGCCAACAGATATTCCAATCGTTTCGCGGCCGCGGCGTATGTTTGCAAGCACAGTGCGCGGTACTCGGCCGAGAGTTGCTGGTAAATGTTTGCGCCGAAGCGCTGCGCTCGTCGGAAAAACCGGCGCGGTCGTGTGCGGCGGTTTGGTTTCGCCCGGGGCGGCGGGCGTCGTTTCCGGCGCGGGCGATTGGGTCGCCGGCGGATTCGCTTTCTCGCGTTGCGCTTTCGCGGATGGAGCGTTCAACAATTGCGCCGCCAGCCAACCGGCGACGAAACAGCACGAGCCGGCGAAGAGGGCGCGCATGCGCTCCGGGAACGGGGCGGCATACGAGACGGGCCTTGTGAAGAATCGAACTCGTCGCGCGGTTGCGAACTTTCGACTAGGGGATCGCGCGATGATCGCGTTCGATTCTGCGTGCGTCGTCGGAGAAATGCAAGCGCGGCGCGGTCGCCGAATCAGACGCTGCGCACGACCGCCGGGCGCTGCAGACGCGCGACCTCTTCGCCCTCGTCCTCGACCACTTGACCTTGGCGAAATCTGTTCGCGATGACGATCGCGCCGACGATCACGATCACCAGAAAGACGATCAGCAAGATGACGATCAAGACGCCCGATGGTCCGCGACGACCGGTCGGCGGAGGAGTGAGTGGAACTGCCGGTTTGGCCGCGCCGTATGGTGCAGGGGTGGCGCCGAAGGGGGACGCAGAGCGTCCGAACGGGTCCAACGCTTGCGGCGCGGCGGCCGGCGGCGGAACGGGGGGTGGAGCCATCCCACCGCCGTAGGGGCCGCTTAACTGGGGAAACACGGCCGCCGCGGTTTGCCAGTCGGACCAGCCTTCGCGCCAAACCATGCCGTCGCCCGGGATGCGGCCTTCGTTCAACCATTTTTGGAACATCGGCGCCGGAGCGGGGCCGTACTGCTGGCCGGTCGAGTGACGGACGTACCACTGCGCGGTCGGCGCTTCGGCGAACGGGTCGCGCTGCGGCGCACCGACCGGTCGTTGATTGGGCAACTTCGGCCCGCCACCATACCCGCCGGCGTAGCCGCCGTAGTTGGGTTGCTGCTGTGGCGCGTAGCCATAGGCAGGTTGGCCGCCGGGTTGACCCGGTGCGGGGGTAGTTGGAAAGCCTGCCGAGCCTGGAGCCGCGCCGCCGTAATTCGGTTGCGGAGTCGGACCGGCTTGTGCGGGAAAGGCCGCCGGCGCGGGGGCGGCGACCAGCGGAGCCTGTGCCGCGGTCGAGGTCGCGCCGCCGGGGGGAGCCAGCGAAATGAGATCGGCTTCGCCTTGCACGGCCGCGAATTCGGACTCGCTTTGCGTCGGGATCTCGACCTTCTGTTGGCACTTCGGACAGATGCCCCGCTTGCCGGCAAGGAAATCCTTGACGTGCATTTTGTTCGTGCAATGACGACAGCGAAAACGAATGCCCATCGGTCGGCGACTCAACGACAAAAGAACGGCGACGGCCCCGCGAGACATCGGAACGTCGATTATACGTCGAACGTAGGTGAAATGGATGCGTGTCTCACGGGAAGATGTTGATCGGACGCTGACTGAGCTCGTGTTTTACGGCGCGACGTTTCGTGCGGATGAGCAAGCTGTTCACGAGCGGCACGCTCGACGAACGGCCGCGGTTTGCGGTATAAACAGAGAATGGAAACAAGCCTTAACTCGATCGCCCGACGTTCGATCGCTCGTTATTCCATGTCGTCACGTTTAGCGAAAATTCCTACACGGAGGTTGTTCATGATTCGCAAAGTCTCCCTGACGTTGGCCGTGTGTTGCGCGTTTCTGTGCGGTTCGGCGACGTTCGCCGCGGCCAAAGAAGCGCTGACGTTCCGTTGCGTGCAAGCCAAGCACATGCACGACCTGGACAAGAAAACGGCCGAAAGCTACCGCGACGGACTGAAAAAATTGGGCGTTGACGCCAAGATCGAAGATCACGGCAACCACGTCGATTTGCAGTTCACCTGCCCCGACTGGCGCGAAGCGAGCTTCGACACGCACGAACGGGCTCATCAATGGGAAGCGTTCTTGAAGAAGCTGGGCTTCGAAGTGAAGCACGATCACTAAAGCGTGCAGGCGATATTCGAAACAAACGCCGCGGCGGCGAGTCCTCCGCGGCGTTTTTTTATTCTCTCCATCGATGCGGAATCGCATCGAACATTCAGTCGAAGTATCTTGTCGAGTATGTCTTTCCCTACGCTTTCCGTCCTCTTCGACCATCCACGCGCCGGCATCGCCAATATGGCGATCGACGAGGCATTGCTCGATGCGGCGGGCGAGGGGGCGCTCGGTCCGTTGCTGCGGTTCTACGAGTGGTCGCCGGCCACGTTGTCGTTGGGGTACTTTCAAGGATCGAGCGAACGGGCCGGGCATGCGGCCAGTCGGAACTGCGATATCGTCCGTCGAGCCAGCGGCGGCGGGGCGATTCTGCATGATCGCGAGTTGACGTATTCGTTGGTCTTACCTGCCGAGCATCCGTTGGCGACCAAGGCCGAGCCGCTGTACCGCGCGGTTCATCAGGCGTTGATCGAAACGCTGAGCGACGAATGGACGATCGATGCGCGGTTCTGGGATCAGGTCGCACCGCGTTCCGCTGGCGCACCCAACGATGTCTCGTTCGCTTGCGGCGATGTGGCGGACATCTTGCCGCACAACGCCACGTCGAAACATGCCGCCGCGACACGTCCGGCGTCGCGAAAAACGTCCGAGCCGTTTCTGTGTTTTCAACGTCGCTCGCCCGGCGACTTGGTGTTGGCCGACGCGCGCGGTCGGGCAGGGCGTGTCGATCCGGTCGACTTATCCGTCGCTGCGGCGACCAGCCCAACGGAATCGGTCGATATTCGAGTGGTGGAAAATCCTAGGGAGCGCCCAGCGTCGTCGACGGGGGGCCGTGTTGCAGCACGGCAGCGTCTTGCTGGCGACATCGGATTTTGCGCCGGAGTTACCGGGGATCGCGGAACTGACCGGCATGAACTTCGACGCCGAAACCCTGGCCGAACGCTGGCTGCCTGGGCTGGTCCGGCGGCTAGGATTCACGGATTACACGACTCAGGAATCGGGCGATGTCGTGCTGCCCGAACGATTTGAGACTGCTCGCGAAAAATTTCACGATCCGGCCTGGTTAACGATGCGCAGGTGATCCGATTTTTTGTCCCTTTTCCGTCGTCATTCTGGAATTATTTTGACGATGCTAGAGGGCGGGAATATGATGCAGCAGGGGGGTGGATGATACGAATTCGTAATCGGTTCTCGCTGCGTCGTATCAACCATTTGGGTCTGGAATGTCGTTGAGCGAGCGGTGTCGCGCCGGAATCATGAGATTTTGCGCAAGTCCTTCTCATTCGGCACTCTGTTTGCTTAAGATTTGCTAACCGTATCGCTGAGTGTTTGCGAGGTGAGCCGCGATTCCGTCGAGTCTTTGGGCAGCTCGACACCGTCGCCGCGTCAAGGTGTGATTCACGCCATCATTTTTCGTTAGTCGCCGCACCTTACGGGTTTCGGAGAACGCTATGGAATTTTCGCTCAAAGTGATGTCCGGGAAGAATGCGGGACTGCTGATCAAAGTTCCGCACGAACGTTTTTTGATCGGTCGTAGCGAAGAATGTCAGTTGCGTCCGCATAGTGATTTGATCAGCCGCCAACATACGGAGCTTCTGACCAAAGGCGACGGCGTGACCGTCAAAGACATGGGGAGCCGCAACGGCACCTTCGTAAACGGCGAACGCATCTCCGACTCGGTCGCGTTGAAGCATGGCGACAAACTGGGCGTCGGGCAGTTGATCTTTGAAGTCTTGCTGCCGCAGACGATTAAGAAGACCGCGCCGGTCGAACCGGTCGCGCACGAGACGGTCGCCAACTCCGCTCCGAAGGTCGGCACGGCCGCGTCGAACAACGTGATCATGGCCCCGCCGAAGCAGCCCAAGGTGAAGGACGTGGCCGACGTCGCCAAACGCGTCTCCGCGAAGGCCGGCGCCGACGACGACGACATCAGCGACTGGCTGAACGGCGACGATGTCGATTCGATGAACGAGACCAGCACGATTCAGCTCTCGCAGACCCAGCAGTGGGAACTGCAAACCGCCGCCGAAGGCGAACTGAGCGGCACAAGCGATTCGGCCGTCACGACGCCCGGCTCCAAGACCGATCCGAAGGGTAAAAAGGTTTACGGCAAGCTGCCGACGGTTCCGAAGCAAGGGATCGACGCCAAGAACAGCCGCGACGCGGCCGCCGATCTGATTAAGCAAATGATGAAGAAGCGTTAGCACTGTTACTTGCCCAACCGTTTCTTACCAACTCATCGACAAGCCGCACGTACTATCGGGCGGCTTGTCGCGTTTTTGGCCGAACGTCGATGACTTGCGATTGCCCGCGAGACCGCTTGGAATAAAATCGGAAGGTGCGTTACGGCGATCGTGCCGCGATGCGTCGGATTCCGTCGCTCTTGTTTCGCCGCACATGGGATTTCGTTCGAAGGAGTTTTCGCGTGGCAGCTCGCAATCGTCTGAACAAACCCGAACACCCCGCCTCGACGCCCTCCGCACAGCCGAAGGCCGGGATGTTGGGGATCGGGTTCGATGCCGAGGATGGTCACAAGCGGTTGACCCGCGGCGACAACTTTCTGCTGCTGGGCGGATCGCAAGAGACGCACGAGGTGATGCAGGAAACCGCGGTCAAAATCAATGAGAAACTGGCGCAAAAAGGAAAACGCCTGGAAGACGCCAGCCCGCAGGAAATACGCGATATCGTGCAGGATATCCGCCGTTAAGACGCGAATTGGCAAGCTCTCCGGGGTGCTCGACGCTGCATTCTTCGATGAGTCGGCGTAAAATGAGTTCCGTGTTTTGAAACTTCTCCGGAACCTCTCGGGTAGGCACATATGGAAACGTCCGATGCCCCCGGGAAAGGTGCCGATTTGCCGCCCGACGCGTGCGCGCTCGCCGAATTGGAATTGTTGGTCGACGGCTGCCTGAGCGGGCAACCGTCGGCTGTGCGCGAGTTCGTGGACCGATTTCAAGGTGCGATTTTCGGGCTGTGTTATCGAATGCTGTCGCATCGACACGACGCCGAGGATATGGCGCAAGAGACGTTTGTCCGCGCGATCCGCCACTTGCATCAATGGGATCGCACGCGCGATATCCTGCCTTGGTTGCTGTCGATCGCAGGCAATCGTTGTCGTACGTTGCTGTCGACGCGCAAGCGTCGCCCGGTGAACGGGCCGCTGGTCGAGTTGGCCGCCGACGATACCGAACACGACGACGCGGCCAAACAGTTGGACGAAGAGTTACGCCAAGCGCTCGCGGGGTTACGGCCCGAGTACCGCCGCGCATTCGTATTGTTTCATGAACAGGAACTGGGCTACGACGAGATCGGACGCCTTCTGGATTGCCCGTTGGGAACGGTCAAAACCTGGATCCATCGTGCCCGCAAAGAGATTATCCAAGCTCTCAAGGATCGAGACGTTTTCGAGGTCGGCAGCCATGCGATGCGACGAATTTGAAATCCTCTGGAACGAGACGCTGGACCGCCGCGAGACGCCGGGCGCAACGCCGCGTTGACCGCGCACGCCGCGCTTTGTCCCTGTTGCGCCGAGCTGTTATCAGGCGGCGAATTGTTGCATACCGCGTTCGCCGCGCCGCCGCGTCCGTCGGTCGACTTCGCGGATCGCGTGCTGAGCGCGGTATTGGCCGACCGCGCCGCGTCGCAACGCGGCAAACCGTTGCCGACAGCGGAATTTGTCGAACCGGCGTTCTCCGCCTGCGCACGACCGTGCCTGTCGTCGTCGCCCGACCTGCGGGTTCTCCCACACGACGATTGTTGGCTTGGGCGGGCGGTTTTGTCGCCGCCGGCGTCGCTCTGGCGTTGTTGTTGAATCGCGCGCCGCAAGGTCCGGCGGTCGCACCGCCGCAACATCAGGTCGTCACGCAACCCTCCGCATCGACGCCCGCTCCGACGCACGACACCAATCAATCCGCTGCGCAAACTGCGCCGGCGCATGACGTCGTCGCGCAGGATCCGTCGCACACGTTCGCCATGCCCGATCCGGCGGCGATCGCGGCGGCGACGCCCCGTTTCGACGGTGCGCAACTCTCGTGGGTCGGCTATCGCGTGGCCGACGGCATCACGCCGGTCACCAGCGGCGTGTCGAGCGCGCTCGAATCCCTGAAACGCCCCCTCGCCAAGCCCGAAGTCGAAACGCCGATTCCGGCTCCGCAAGAGAACGGTCGCTCGTCGGGGCTGGAATACTTAACGTCGCTGTGGGTGTAACGAGCTATTTTCACAGTTCATCGCGCGACGAATTCGCACGACATCTCGATGAGTCGCTTGGAAGTGGCGGCAAACCGGGACTGTGCTACGTTCACGACGTCGAATTTCCGGGCTATATGCACCCAGATCGCGTTTTT
Source organism: Pirellulales bacterium (assembly GCA_049840575.1). Classification (GTDB taxonomy): domain Bacteria; phylum Planctomycetota; class Planctomycetia; order Pirellulales; family JALHPA01; genus JANRLT01. The sequence continues at coordinate 385,677 of JASGKV010000022.1, read as the reverse complement.
GTGGTGGACGCCCGACCGCGGCCGTAGAATTGAATGCGTCGCGCCGCCGGGGGGCCGCGCGAATCGCATCGTCGCTCTTGCGAGGGGACCATCGCCATGTGCCGCTACGCTTATCAGAACTACCGCGACCACTTCGCCTGTTTCGAGTGTCGCAAGGCGTTCCAGTTTTGGCAGTGGCCCGCGTGCGACGAATCGACGTTCCAATCCAAACAACGTCTGCTGCACATGCCGCGCGAGATCGTTTGCGCGGACTGCTCGCGCCCGATGACCGACATGGGTTTGGATTTCCGCGCGCCGCCGAAAGCGGATCACGCGGGTTGGGCCGTTCTTAAGTCGCTCGCGGCTAACGGCTTCGATTTTCAAGAACTCCAGGCCGGCGTCGCGCCGCCTCGAACGGCGCACGAGGTCAAGGCCTGGCTGGACACGCGCACCGACAAGTGCGCGTGCGACCGCCCGCTCGAGCAACTCGGCACGTTCCCCGTCGTCTGATACAAATGACCTCGGGCGCCGGAACGAAAATCGCTCGAGGCGAAACAATGTCCGATGCGGACGCGGTCGTGTGCGGAATACTAATCGGCCTGGTCGTCGTCATCACCGCGTGGCGGATTCACGTGATGCGCCTGCGGATGCGCGTGTTCAGGATGCTGCGCGATTTGGAAGCGCGAACCGCCGAACGCGTAGCGAACGACACGCCGCCGTCGGAGTCCGCGCGTGAATCCGTATGAATCCCCCGCGACCATCGACGACGCGCCGACGTTCTCCGCGCGACGCACGTGGCTGACTTGGCATCTGGTCCCGGCGCTGTTTTGCTGGATCATCGGCTCGTACGGCCTGTTGGCGATCAACTTCACTACATTGCAAGCCGTTCGGCATTGGGACCGCGACGATAAACGCGTGTGGCTATCGCTGGCGATCCCCATGACGCTGATCTCCGGCGTCATCAACGTCATAGCCGGCAACCGCTGGTATCGCCGCCGCGTGTGGCCGGCGTTTTGGTTCACGCTGTTCGGTTTCGCGGCGATGGCGCTGTCGCGGTATGTGATGGAACTGGGGCAAGGGCGGTAATGCGGGATTTCTCACTGCGGTTACGAACCGGTGCTTCGTGGGTATGATGGAATGCACGTCCCGTACCCGCGTTTTCGATCATTCCGCTCATGCCGCGTCTTGCGTTGCTCGCTCAGTTGCCGATTCCGCCGTTCGGCATCGAGCCGATCCGCGGCAACGTGCCGCTGGCGGCCGCGTATCTGAAGATGTACGCCGAAGCCCAGGGAACGCTCGGCGCGTGGCGGATCGAGATTCTCGACCCGCGCCTCGCCAATCTGTGCGGCGATCAAGCGTTGGTCGAACGCATCTTGGAGCAAGACCCGGAGTTGGTCGGGTTCAGTTGTTACTTGTGGAATATCCAACGGACGTTGTACGTCGCGCGGGCGTTAAAACGACGTCGCCCGGAGCTGAAAATCTTGCTCGGCGGGCCGGAGATCACGTTGGACAACGCCTGGGGCTTGGGCGATCCGGCCGTCGATTACGCGGCGATCGGCGAAGGCGAACAGACGTTGTCCGAATTGTTGACCGCGCTCGATCGCGCACCGACCGAGCCGCCGCGCGTGGCCGGTCTGTATGTCGCGCCGCCGCTCGATCCGCGCGTTTGGCGGGATGTGCCGACCGACGGACGCGATCTGATGTTCGGCGACGACGGGGCGGACTATCGTCGGCCGATCGGCGAGTTGCCGTTTCCGCGGCAACCGCTGCCGAAGCTCGATCCGATCAGTTCGCCCTATCTCTGCGGAATTCTCGACGCGGCGGACGAGCGGATGATGTTGCTCGAAACGATTCGCGGCTGCATCTACAACTGCAAATTTTGCTTCTATCCCAAAAGCTACGACGATCTCTACTTCGTGGCGAAAGAGAAAATCGCGGCCAACCTCGCGCACGCGCGCGAACGCGGCGCGAAAGAGGTCGTGATCCTCGACCCCACGTTGAATCAGCGCGCCAAGTTCAACGACTTCGTTCGCGAATTGGGCGCGGCGAACGCGGAACACGGATTCCGCTATTTCGGCGAGATCCGTTCCGAAGGGATCATGGCCGACACGGCGAAGCTGTTGCGCGACGCGAATTTCACCGACATCGAGATCGGCCTGCAATCGATCGATCCGCTGACGATGGATTTGATGGACCGCACGAACAACTTGAAATCGTTCGAGCGCGCGGCTGGCGCGATGATCGAGAACGGCATTCGCGTGCAGGTCGATCTGATCATCGGTCTACCGGGCGACACGGTCGACTCGGTCCGGCGCGGTCTCGAGTATCTGCATCAAACGAAGCTCTATAGCAGCGTCCAAGTGTTCAACTTGGCCATCTTACCGGGGACCGCGTTTCGTCACGAAGCGGCCGACCTTGGCCTGCGTTTTCAAGAACGTCCGCCGTACTACGTGTTGAATACGCCGACGCTCGACTTGGCCGCCATGTACGAGTTGATGGCCGAAGCCCAAGCGTTGTTCCAGACCGAATTCGATCCGCTGGCCGAAGCGGTCGTCTCGCGCACTGACTTGGATTGGAGCGACGAAGCGCCGATTCCGTCCACGCAACCCGCAGAGGTCGGCTTGGTCGGCGAGATCGTGATCGATCTCGATCGACTACCGAACGAGTCGTTCGACGTCGCCGCGCTCGCGCTGATCGTGCCGCCGACGCAAATCTCGCAAGCGTTCAATCTGCGACTGCGCTCCGAGGATTTTCAGCGATCGCATGAACTCGCGGCGAACGTTTGGGATTCCGTTTTGGCGGCGAATCCGCATGGGACGTATCAGGTCACGCTGGAAGGGGCGACCCGCACCGTCACGCCCGAGTTGTGCGCCGAGTTGGAGCGCATCGGCTACGCAAGGCCGAGCTATTTGGATCGTTTCTACTCGGTCTTGCCCGGTCCGATCAAAGGGGCGAAGCGGTTGGTCGTCGCGGCCGAGGAATTGGCGGACGATGCGTTCGAAACGTGGCTCGACGCGATCGAGCCGTATGCCGAAGTGATTCTGCCGGCGACGAGCGACGCGGCGCAAGCGTAGGCCCGGCCGTGCCGAGCGATTCTTCCGGAGTGCAATTGCCCACGGATCGTGCGGCACAGCCGCACCTACGATCTTGAGTGCTTACGAACTCTTTCTCGCAAGATGTCGAGGAATTCGACCATGCGGGAATCGTAGATCACCGCATCCATCGTGCTCCAAGGGGGAACGTCCAGGCGGCGGTGAATGTCCGCCCGCAACGCATCCAACCCGATGCCGCGTTCGGCGCTGATCGCTAAGCCCGGCGGACGCATATCGCGCGTCATCGCGAGATCGCATTTGTTGAACACGACGAGCGCGGCCGGATGTGCGTCGACCAGGGCTTGCGCCGCGGCGTTCCACGGTTGGGTCCCGTCGAAGACCAGCATGGCCGCGTCGGCCGCGGCGAGTCGCGCTTCCGCTCGGGCGATCCCTTCGGCTTCGAGTTCGTCCTGCGTGCCGGGCAGGGCGTCGAGCGCGCGTATGCCCGCCGTGTCGCTGACCTCCCAGATCCAGCCGTCGTGTCCGACGAGCGCGGTCACCACGTCGCGCGTCGTGCCGGGTTGATCGAACACGATCGCGCGGTCGTAGCCGGTCAGCGCGTTCAAGAGTCGGCTTTTGCCGACGTTCGGCGGTCCGGCGATAACGATTCGCCACGGTTCGATCAAATGTTTGCCCCAGCGCGCAGTCGCGTGCAGCCGCGCTACGTCCTCCAGCAACGCCTCGCCTTCGGCGGCGCAGCGCAGACCGGACGCGCGTTCCGCCAGCGTCGCGAGCAACGTCGGCGATTGCCGCGCAAGAACGAGCGCGGCAGGCAGCGTGCGAGCCTGAGCGAGCGCGGCGGGTTGTCTGTCGAAGCAATCGGTCCAAAGAACGATCGAGACGTCGTGCGTCGCCAGATCGTCCAGGATCGCGCGACTCGCCGCGTCGCCGCCATGGCAGCAGATCTCCCAGTCGTCGCCGCGCCGGGCGACGACGACGTCTTCCACGCCGTGTGCGCCGCGCCAGCGACCGTAACAGATACGACCGTCGATCGGGGCTTGCCACGGTCGTCCGCTCGCCGGGAGGAAATGCGCGGTCAACGCATCGCAACCGGACTCGCTCGAGAGACGCACGACGGCGACCGCTCCGCGACCCTGCGGCGTGAGCAACGTTGCCCGAGCGATGTCGCTTGTTCGTGGTTCGAGGCTGGAAGTCATGCCGTTAGCGGTTATTTCGTTCGACGACGCTTCAATCGGCCGGACCGCGGCTCTCACGCGCGGCTTTCCCGACTCCTGAATCCCGGTTCCCGACGCCGACGACCGCGATCGCCCCCAGGATCAATTCCGGAATCAACCGCGCTTGCGGGGCGAGGTGTGCGGCGACGTGCGGGGCCGCGCCGCCGGTCAGATACACCTCTGGCGGCTGCGCCAGACCATGCGAGAATTGCGTCAGCAGTTCGCGCATCGCGCCGACCGCGCCCCAATACAAGCCGGACCGCATGGCGGCGGTGGTTTCGGCGCCGATCGCCGGCGGCGGCTCTTCCAACTCACGCATCGGAATCAACGGCAGCGCGTCGGTGAACTCGTGCAACGCCCGGGCGGACATGCCGATCCCGGGCAAGATGGCCCCGCCGCGGAAGATGCCGTCGGCATCGATGAAATTGACCGTCAGCGCCGTTCCCAGGTGCATCGTCACCGCCGCGCGCTCGGCGCGCGAAGCCGATTCGCGCCGACCGCGCCTAAGAGTCGATCGATGCCGACTCGTTCCGGGTGATCTACTCGTAAGACAAGGGGCAGGTCGTCGCGCGACAAAATGCGGACTTCGCCGGCGGGAAGTTTCTCGCGGGCCCGCGCAGCGTCGAGCCACGCTTCCAACTCGGCGAGCGCCGGCCGATTGACGCTGGCAACGACCCAATCGATCCGCGTCGCGTCGCGCGGCAGCCACGCCGCTAGTTTCTCCGGCGACCACGCGTCGATGTCCACTTCCAATATCGCATCCGGCGTCGGTAATCCGCGAGCGGCGATTTCCACGTCGACGAAACGCGCGAACTTCATCCGCGAGTTACCAAGATCGACCGCGACGACGGACATGAGGTAGGAGCGAGGCGTGAGGCGTTGGGAATGTGCGGTAGTCCACTGAGCGTGGAGCGCGAGGCTTCACGAGCATTCGCGATCGGCGCGGATCGCGTTACTCGTCGCTCGCATCTTCATCGGCATCCTCGGCGTCCGCCACGACGGCGGTTTGCGCGGCCAGGGCGTCGCGAACATGCGGCGGGACGCGCGGAGCCAGCGGCGCGGCCGGGGCTTGGCGGTCGGCCAAGCGTTCGCCGATGCGTCGCAGCAGCACGTCCAGTCCGGCGCCGGTCGCCGCGCTGACCAGCAGCACTTCGCGACCGATCGTTTCTTGCAGGAGGTCGCGCGCCGTCTCGGCGTCCGGCAGTTCGCACTTCGAGATCACGACGATCTCGGGCCGCGCGCCGAGTTCGGTCGCGTATTGCTCCAATTCGTTGCGGATCGTGCGGTAGTTGTCCAGCGGATCGCTGCCGTCCTGCGGCGACGGTTCGACGACGTGGACCAAAATCCCGGCTCGTTCGATGTGCCGGAGAAATTCATGACCCAGCCCCACGCCGTGGCTGGCTCCTTCGATCAGACCGGGCAAATCGGCCAACACGAACGAGCGTTCCGCGTCGATGCGGACGATCCCCAGGTTCGGATGCTTGGTGGTGAACGGGTACGACGCGATCTCCGGCCGGGCACGCGAGAGCCGGCTGAGTAGCGTACTCTTGCCCGCGTTCGGTTTGCCGATCAAACCGACGTCGGCGATAACCTTCAATTCGAGGATCACGACGCGACGCTCGGGATCGGTCGGATCCAACGTGTCGCGCGGCGCGCGGTTGACCGACGATTTGAAATGGGCGTTCCCTTTGCCTCCGAGACCGCCGCGCGACGGCGATCACTTCGTCGCCCGGTTTGACCAAGTCCTTCAGCAGCAACTGCGTGCGGGCGTCGATGATCATCGTGCCGGGCGGGACCAGCACGACGAAATCTTCGGCGTTCTTGCCGTGCATGTCCGAGCCCAGGCCCTGCATGCCGTTCGGGGCGCGCCAATGCTTTTTGTGCGCGAGGTCCGAGAGGTTGTTCACGCCGGGTTCGGCGCGGATGATCACGTTGCCGCCGTTGCCGCCGTTGCCGCCGTCGGGACCGCCGCGTTCGACATATTTTTCGCGCCAGAAGCTTAGGCAGCCCTTGCCGCCTTTGCCGCCGACGACTTCGATTTGGACACGATCGACGAACATAAAATCAATCTTGAAAAATGAGGCGATCGGCGAAGCCAGCCGACTTAATCACGTAGTTATCGTAACACGCGGCGGAACGCCCGAACGCAAAAACCCCGGGTCACGGACCCGGGGTTTCGCAGATGTTCGAATATCGTCGACCGATCCGGGCGAGCGAACTCGCGGCGGACTTAGGCCTGAGCGACGGCCGGCACGACATGGACGCGACGCGAGGCGCCCTTGTCGAATTCGACGGTGCCGTCTTGCAAGGCGAACAGCGTGTAATCGCTGCCTTGACCGACGTTACGACCGGCGTGGAACTTGTTACCGACTTGGCGGACGATGATGTTGCCGGCGACCACGGCTTCGCCGCCGTACTTCTTCACGCCGCGGCGTTGACCGTTGGAATCGCGACCGTTCCGCGACGAACCCTGACCTTTTTTATGTGCCATGACGCAATTCCTTCGAAGTCCGACGTTGTGTTTTGTGTTGAGGGTTCGAGCATTCTCGGACGCCCAAAGCGGCACGTCGGAACACGCAAAACCAGAGAACCCTAAAATTTATCGGAACACCCAACGGTGGTCAATGACGGTCTCTTGGCCGTCGGCCCCGCGGGTCGGAACTCCGTAATAAATCACGACTTCCGACGTATTGAATTCGTCGCCCGGTCGCCAGAAGTTCAATTGCAACGCCTTGGTCTGGTACAGACGGCCGGTTCCCGGCGGGCTGCCCGGCTTGAAGCCTCCCGGCGGATCGATAAAGCGATAGGCGTTGGTCAGGCCCGAAACGTACACCGAAAACTTGTCGATCGCCGGATCGATGTCTTCCCAGGTGGCCACGCCCCAGACGCCCGTGTCTTTGTCCTTGGTGGCGACTTCCAACGGGACCTTGGCGATTTGGACGCTGTTCAACAGCTTCCGGTTGGGGTCTTCGCGTTGTTGGATCGCCGCGACCGCGACCGGAATCACGCGATCGAGATACGCCTTCTTCTTGTCCAACGTCTCTAAGCTGAAGTGCGGGGCGAACTTGATCGGCAGCGGTTGCTCCTTGCCGTCGACCGTGGTTTTCAGCACATCGGCGGTCGTCGCTTTCCATACGCCGTCGGCGTCGGCCGTCGGTTGCAGGTGCCCGCCGTTGTTGCGGACGCGGTACACCATGTACCAGACCAACTTCTTTTGAAATTTGCCGTTCGCCGTCGGGAAATCGACGGTAATCATCCGCAGCGGCTTGAACGTGAATTCCAAGCACCAGACCGGCCGGCGAAACTCGACCTGCTCGGTCAAGCGGCGCAGCGTGTCCGCCTCGGGCACGGTTTGCGATTTCCAATTCAACTCGGCCTCTTTGCCGGTTCGCAATTCGACCAGCGGCTGATGGCTAACGACTTCGTCGGCTTGCCGATCGGGCGAAATGACCGTCTCGATGCCCGGCACGATCTCTGCGGAATTGGCCCGGCGCGGTCGGAGCCGGAGCGGCGGCGGGCACTGGCGCTTGGGCCGCCACGTGAGTGGCCGCGCAGACCGACAGGCCGGCAAGCAGACCGAAACGAACGAGCGAACGCAGGGCGGAATCGAGCATGAACGTGCGCGTGGAGAGACGAGACCCCACCGCTCGGTCCAAGGCGTAACGCCCCGGCGGAATCCGGCAAGTTGGGGGATATTTCGAGTATAGGCAGCCACCGAACCCGATTCAATCAAACGGCCTCCCGTCTCTGTCGGGAAATCCCCGGAGAATCGTCTAAGCCCGCAAAACCGGACGAACCGGGGGCGGATCGTAACGGTTGCCTACTTTTCGATCCGTTCCACATACAGCGGCAAGCTTTTGGCCAGTTTGGCCAACGCCACACGTTCGCCGGCGGCTTGGCCCGCTTGGCGATGCTCGAATATCGAACAGCAGCGTGGCCGTCGTCGCGCCGTCGGTCGAAGCGAAGCGGAAGCCGATCGTCGGCTGAAACCGTTCGGTCGCGGGCGAGGCGTCCCAGGCATATTGATCGTCGGCCGTCAGGGCATGCCGAAGGTGAACCAGCCCTTTGGCGTCGTCCTGCTTCACGCGTTCGGCGACGACGAACGTCTGCTCGCCGATCACGATCCGTTCGCGCGGCGTCGCGGAGTCGGAGCCGTCGGTCGGCGTGTCGGGCGACAGTTTCAGGTACTCGACGTGCGGGCCGGTGCGGGCCAGCGTAAACGCCGGCTCGCCCCAGAACGCGCGGCAGCACTGCGTCGCATGAACGTTCCACCAAACGGCGAACGCGCCGGCGCACAGGCCGACCAAAACCACGCCGATGATAAAGACCGCGCCGCGCGCCATAACTCGATTCCTACGTCAAGCCTGCCGTTCGTTCCCTGCCGCTTCTACGGCGTGTTCGTATTCTGCGTTCGCCGGCGTCCCGTCGGGCAGCCATTCGTCGGCCGGGTCGAACTTAGGCCAAGCGACGATCACGACCCGCGCCGAACCGACCACGCGATGCCGGGTTTCCGGCCGAATCAGCACGGCGAGTTCCGGTTTGAGCGGCAATCGTTCGTCGTCCAATTCCATTACGGCGTCTTGCGAACACGACAGAATAAAGTAGACCTCCGTCATGCGTTTATGGAAATGCGTCTTAGCCGCGCGATCGATGGCGGTGACGTGCAGCGTCGCCGGAAAATCGCCGACGTCGGTCAATCCGCGCCGCGCGGTTCCGCACGGACAGGGGACGCCGGGCAACGTGGCGAAATCGACAAGTTCGTAGGGCATCGGATCTCGGATCATCTGACTCTGTGGAAGTGCGTCCGTCACGCAACGCTCCCAGTGTTTGCAATCCGGTCGTGAAACGCAAATCGCGCAAAACGAGGATTTGCCAACGATGAATGTGTCGAATTTCTCGACTCAACACGGGGTTTCCAAGAGCTTCCTAGTCTACCTCGTTTAATGAAACGAGCGTTACGAGCGAAACGAGCGTTACGAGCGAAACGAGCGTTTCGAGCGAAACGAGCGTTTCGAGCGTGGAAAAAAATCGAATTGTCAAAGAGCGATACTCAACGAGCAAATTACCCAGTGTGAAGAAACGAGCGAAACGATCAAAACGCGCGGTACGAGCGAGGAAACGATCCGGCTTTTCTTTCTTTTCGTCCGTCTCGATTCGGCTGCCAAAACTGGCGTTTCGCGGCCCCGAAAACTCTAGGCGACGGATCGCATTAACGGTCCGCGCTCAAGGATCTATTCGTGGCCGACCCGCCCGATTATTCGGCGTTTGGGCAGAAAAACCGGCCAGGTCCGAGGCGGAAATCGCTGTTCACGGGAGAATTGCCGCCGCCCTGATACGGCAGGCGTCGGCGTTAGTATCGCGGCACGCCGGGGTCGATTTCCAGCGACCATTGGTCGATCCCGCCGGCCATACTTTGGGCTTGGGGAAACCCTTGGGTGCGCAGCCAATTCGCCACGCGCAGGCTGCGGCCGCCGTGATGGCAATGGATCACCAGCGGGCGGTTCATAGCGTCGCTCAGTTCGCCCACGCGCTGGGCCAGTTCGCTCATCGGCAGCAACTGCGCGCCATCGATCTTGGCCGTGGCGTACTCGCCGCTTTCCCGACAGTCGAGCAGCACCAAATCGTCGCCCGCGTCAAGCATCCGTTTGACGGAGTGAATATCGATTTCAATCGGAGTTACAGACATTGGGGTTTCGGATTTCGGGTTTCAGGTTTCGGGAATCGACGGTTCGTTGCGCGGTACGGCTTCGACTTCAAGGTTCTTGAAACCCGAACACCGAAACCTGAAACCCTTTTCTTAAATCGTCTCTTTCGCTTTTTGCACCGCACCCAGCGATTTTTGTTGGCCGGTCCCGCCGGCGGTTTCCGGGGTGACCATGCCCATCTGCGCTTCGAAGTCGCGGAGGGCTTGATCGGCCATGACTTTTTCGGCCGCCTGTTCGGCCTTGATGTCGGCCAGGCCTTCGCCGCTCATGTCGGCCGCGACCCGGGCTTTTGCTCGGTTCAAGCTGATCTTGTCGTTGATCACCGATTCGATTTGGCCGAAATCGGTCGTGACGTTGAAGTTGAAGCTCTCGGCCAGCTTGGCCATCTCGGCTTCGGCCTTGCTCATCTTCAACTCGGCGTCGTACTTGGCGATTTTTTCCTTCACCGCGGCCAGTTTGCCCATCGCGTGTTGAATCTTGGCCACGTTGTTTTGATAGGCCGCCTCGTGCATATCGAGTTGGGCTTTGTTTTCGGTCTGTTGGGTTTTGGCTTTGTTCAACTCGAGCGCGAACTTCGCGGCGGTCTCGCGATCGCCGGCGGCCAAATACGCTTTGATCTTCGATTCGAGACCGGCGACGCGATCGGCGTCGGCGGCGACTTGTCGCGTCACGCACTCGACCAAGGCGCGGTATTGTTCGAGGCCTTCGCGGCCTCCCTTCAATTCGTCGACCGCCTTGTCGTACTCGTACTGCATCTGTGCGATCGGATCGGCACCCCAGACCCAGTTGGCCATCTTGTTCATTTGGGCTTTGAACGAACCCCAGATTTTGCCGAAGATCATCGCACGAAGTTCCGCAGGGGAGACCGAACCGAGTTGAAACCACGACCGGCGTCGCGCGGGGCGACGACCGAATGTCCTTTGTTCTACACCGCCCCCGGCGCGACGCAAGCGGACCGACGATCGTTCGCTCAATCAGGGCGGCGACGCGCGGACTTCGACCGCGCGGGCGGCGGGATGGTCGCAGGGTTGCGAATCCTTAAGCGTCGACCGCGCAAAACGGCGACGAGACGCGCCGTGTCGAAGATTTTTTTTTCGCGCCGCCGAGGTCGGGGCGGGCATGCGATTTGTGCGCAAATCGGGGGATTTTCTCGGCTTCCACGGCAATGCGTTGCAAGCGGCCTTTTTCAGCATGAGTTTCTCTTATATTCTAAAAGTCCCGGGTCGTTTTCCGCATTACCCGCCGCATTCTTAGCCGTTAAGATTGCAAAGGTTCGCGGGAAATCGACTCAGGGAGCGGGTCGACGACGCCCTGCGGCCCCCACCACGCACACCCATCGCGTTTCGTCGGTCGACGGACCCCCGAGACGGTTTATCACTCAGCGAGAGAGCGGACGAGCAATGCCTGGATTAGCCGAACGGTCGGACAGCTCTGCGGAGTCGGAGTTGGTCTCCGAGGAGCACGCGCTCCCCACCGTGGAGACGGAATTGGACACCGGCAGTTTGGCGTTCGTCGAAGGATTGTATGACGATTATCTGCGCGACCCGGAATCGGTCTCGCCCGATTGGCGATCCTACTTCGAGGACGCGCTCCGCACGCAAGGGACGTTGCCGGCGAACGGCTACGCCGCGCTCAACTCGGGCGCGTACGCCACCAACGGCGTTTCGACGAACGGCTTTGCGCCCGTCGGACGTTCGAACGACGCGGTGAACGCCGCGCTCGAATTGACGGTCATGCAGGACCGCGTCGATCAGTTGATTCGCGCAGTATCGCGTGCGCGGCCACTTGATGGCCACCATCGATCCGCTGGGCCTGCCGCGACCCAAGTTGGCCGAGCTCGAACCGTCGTATTACGGTTTCACCGAAGCCGACATGGAACGGGTCTTCTCGACCGAGTCGATCGAAGGCCCGCAACAGATGACGCTGCGGCGGATCGTCGAACGCTTGCGCAGCACGTATTGCCGCATGATCGGCGTGCAGTTCATGCACATCGACGAGATGCGCGTGCGGCAATGGTTACAGGTCCGGATGGAAGGAACCGATAACCGTTTGAATCTGTCGCACGACGAGCAACTGCGCATTCTGCGTTGGCTGACCAACTCGGTCGTGTTCGAAGAGTTCATCAAGAACCGCTTCGTCAACAAGAAAAGCTTCTCGCTGGAAGGGGCCGAAAGCCTGATTCCGCTATTGGCCTTGGCGATCGAGCGCACCGGCGAGCACGACGTCGACGAAGTCGTGTTGGGGATGGCGCATCGCGGTCGGTTGAACGTGTTGGCCAACATCATGGGGAAGAATCCCCAAGAGATCTTCCGCGAATTCGCCGACGTCGATCCCGAACTGCACATCGGTCGCGGCGACGTCAAATATCACCTGGGCTACAGCAACGACTGGCATTGCGAGAACGGCCATAAGGTCCACTTGTCGTTGTGCTTCAATCCCAGCCACTTGGAATTCGTCAACACGGTCGGCATCGGCCGCGTGCGAGCCAAGCAGGATCGCGCCGAAGACGTCAATCGTCAGCACGGCGTGTGCGTGCTGATCCACGGCGACGCCGCGTTCGCCGGCGAAGGGATCATTCAAGAAACGCTGAACCTGAGCCAACTGCCGGGCTACAAGAATCGGCGGCACGCTGCACGTGGTGGTCAACAACCAAATCGGCTTCACCACCGATCCTTCGGAAGCGCGGAGTTGCACGTACGCGACAGACGTCGCCAAGATGCTGCAAATCCCGATCTTCCACGTCAACGGCGAAGATCCCGAAGCGGTCGCGCAGGTCGTCCGCTTGGCGATGGACTTCCGACGCGAGTTTCAACGCGACGTGGTCATCGATATGTACTGCTACCGCCGCCGCGGACATAACGAGACGGACGAGCCCGAGTTCACGCAACCGGCGTTGTACAAGGCGATCAAGCAACGCAAATCGGTCCGCGAGGGGTATCTCGAACATCTGTTGAAGATGAACGGCGTCGGCCGCGAAGAAGCGGATCACATGGCCGACGAGCAACGCGGAAACTCGACGCCGAATTGAACGCGGCCAAACGCGACGATTACGTTCGCAAGTCCGATATCCCCGGGTTTTGGTCGTTTTACATCGGCGGTCGCGAACGCGAAGCGGCCGAAGTCGAAACGGGCATGGACCGCGCGAAGATGGCCGCGCTGTTGTCGCAACTGACCACCGTTCCGGACGGGTTCACGCCGCATCCGAAGATCGTCAAGTTGTTGGAAACCCGTCGCGAGATGGCCGACGGGAAACGCCCGCTCGATTGGGGCGCGGCCGAACTCATGGCCATGGCCAGCATCGCCTCGCAGGGTTTGCGCATTCGCATGACCGGGCAAGACGTCGAACGGGCGACGTTCAGTCAACGTCACGCCGTGATTCACGACGTGAACACCGGCAAACGCCACATGGGTCTGAAGCATCTCGCCCCGGATCAAGCTCCGGTCGAGATCTACAACAGCCCTCTGTCGGAGATGGGCGTGTTGGGATTCGAGTACGGGTACAGCCTGGATTGTCCGGACGGGCTGGTCATCTGGGAGGCGCAATTCGGCGACTTCGTGAATTGCGCAGGTGATCATCGACCAGTTTATCGTCAGCGCCGAAGACAAATGGAATCGGCTCAGCGGCTTGGTCATGTTGTTGCCGCACGGCTTCGAAGGACAAGGCCCCGAACACAGCAGCGGTCGCTTGGAACGTTTCCTCAGCTTGGCCGCCAAGGACAACATCCAGGTCGTGAATCTGACGACGCCCGCGCAGTATTTCCATTGCTTGCGTCGGCAAGTGTTGCGCGTCTGGCGCAAGCCGTTGATCGTGATGACGCCCAAGTCGTTGTTGCGCGATCCGCGCACGGTCAGCACGTTGGACGAGTGCGCGTTCGGATCGTTCCAACGCGTGATTCCCGACGCGACCATCGCGCCGAAGAACGTCGAACGCGTGTTGCTCTGCTCGGGCAAGGTCTACTACGAGTTGGTGCAAAAGCGCAACGCGCTGAAACGCGACGACACCGCGATCGTGCGGGTCGAACAGATGTACCCGGTGCCGAAGGAACCGCTGCGTGCGGTCCTCGCGCCGTATCGCGACGGCACGCCCGTCTACTGGGTGCAAGAAGAGCCCGAAAACATGGGGGCCTGGCGATTCCTGCGGATTCACCTGGGCGAGTACCTGTTCGATCGGTTGCCGTTCGCGGGCGTCTATCGCCAGAGCGCGGCCAGCCCATCGACCGGTTCGTACAGCAGCCACCAATTGGAACAAGAAAAACTCCTCGCCGCGGCGTTCGGAGACGTGTGACGGGAAGGATGAAGGCGGAAGGGCGAAGATTAAAACGCTTCATCCCGCCTCCCCTCGATCCCGCGTTCCCAGTCTCGGCATTTCAACTTTCATCCTTCATCCCTCATTCTGATCGCATGCCCATTGAACTCGTCGTTCCCACGTTCGGAGAATCGGTCACCGAAGGCGTCCTCAGCAAATGGCATAAGGCCGAAGGCGATCCGGTGAAGATGGACGAGAACGTCGTCGAAATCGAAAGCGACAAGGCGACCGCCGATTTGCCGTCGCCCGGCGCGGGCCGCATCGGCAAGCTGTTGAAGCAACCCGGCGACAAGGTGCTGGTCGGCGAAGTGATCGGCTACGTGCTGACCGACGCCGAAGCCGGTTCCGCTCCCGCGAAACCGACGGCGACCGCCCCGGCCGAAACCACGCCGCCGCCGAAACCGACGCAACCGAACGCCGGCAGCCCGCCGAACGTGCAAGTGAAAAGCCAAGGGGGAAACGTCGCCATCGGCAACGTGACGCCGGCCCCGGCGCAGTCGTTTCAGATGCCCGCCGCGCAAGCCGCGTTGGCCTCGACCGGCGTTAGTCCGAACGCGGTGACCGCGACCGGCCCGGGCGGCCGTATGTTGAAGGAAGACGTGCAACGCGCCGCCGAAAAGCCGACCCGCGCCTGTCGGCCCCGATCACGCGGGTCGACGCGCAGTTACCCGCCGCGCTGAACGGCGCGGGAAGAACGGATGGAAGCGATGACGCCGATGCGCCAGCGCATTGCGCAACGCTTGGTGGAAGCGCAATCGACCGCCGCGATGTTGACCACGTTCAACGAAATCGACATGACCGACGTCATGGCGTTGCGCAACAAGCACAAGGACGCGTATCAGGAACGCTACGGCGTGAAGCTGGGCTTCATGTCGTTCTTCGTCAAGGCCGCGGTCGACGCGCTGCGTCAGTTTCCGCAAGTGAACGCCGAGATTCGCGAACCGCACATCGTCTATAAGAACTACTACGACATCGGCATCGCCGTCGGCGGCGGCAAAGGGCTGGTGGTCCCGGTTCTGCGTAACGCGGAAACGATGAGCTTCGCGCAAATCGAAAAAACCATCGGCGATTTCGGTAAACGCGCGGCCGAAAACGAGATCAAGCTGGACGAGCTGCAAGGGGGCACGTTCACGATCAGCAACGGCGGCGTTTACGGTTCGCTGCTCAGCACGCCGATCCTCAACCCGCCGCAAAGCGGGATCCTGGGACTGCACTCGATCCAACAACGCCCGGTGGCCATCAACAACCAGGTCGTCATCCGCCCGATGATGTACGTGGCGTTGACCTACGACCACCGGATCGTCGATGGCCGCGAAGCGGTGACGTTCCTGAAGCGGATCAAAGAAGGGATCGAAGACCCCACGCGATTGTTGATCGAAGTGTGATCCGACGCGATCGAAAGACTTCACGAGCGGGGGACGTTGGTCCCCCGTTTCTTTGCGCTGACATATCTTTTACATCAGGAAAGCGTGTCATGGCGGAAACGCGAAAACTCGCCGATCTGCGCGGGATCGGTAAGGCGATGCTCCGCGACTTCGAGCGTTTGGGCGTCCGCGGCGTCGCGCAACTCGCGCGGTGCGATGCGCGGAAGCTCTACGATCGCATCGGTAAGTTGGACGGCGCACCGCACGATCCGTGCGTGTTGGACACGTACGCTTGCGCGATCGCGCAAGCCCGTGATCCCGATTTGCCCGGCGAGCAATGCGATTGGTGGTGGTGGAGTCGTCGCCGGAAAGCCGGCGTCGTTGCGAAGGATTGAAACGACCGCGGCCCGTTAAGCGTCCCGCTTATGCTCGTAATCCCGCACCTCGGCGAATTCGACCGAAACGGGGGCGTCGGTCGCGGGGGCGACGATTTCGAAGTCCGTGAACAGCCCGTCTTGGACGACTTCGACGCGGTAGTTGCGCACCAGCTCCATCACCGCCAGGAACATCGCCACGAGCGTCGACTTGTGCATGTCGGCGGTCAGCATCGCGCTGAAACGGACGCGGCCTTCCCGCCGCAACACGACGTGAATCCGTTCCATGTAGACGTGAATCGGCGTGTCGTCGTAGCGAATGTTGCTGGTCGGCGCGTTGACCCGCTCGCGCAGGATGCGGCCGAACGCGCTGACCAAGTCCCACAGCTCGACCGCTTGGATCGGTTCTTCCGCCGCGTCGATCGGGCGTTCGGCGGCGTCGCGGGCCGTGCGCGGAAAGCGTTGGCGCCATTCGCGCGCTCGATCGTCCAGCAAGCTGGCCGCGTCTTTGAACTTCTTATACTCCAACAGCCGCGCCACGAGTTCCTTCCGCGGATCGTCCAGCGGCTCGTCCACCTCGTCGGCGCGAGGCAGGATCATCCGCGATTTGATCTCCATCAACGACCCGGCGACGTCCAGAAAATCGCCGACCAGATCGACGTCGAGCGCCCGCAACGTTTCGATGTGCAGGAGAAACTGTTCGGCGATCGGCGCGATCGGGATGTCGGTGATCTCGACCTCGTGCTTGCGCACCAAGTACAAGAGCAGGTCTAGCGGCCCGCGAAAGACGTCGAGTTCGACTTGAAAAGCCACGGAACGCACGAACAGGGTGGAGCGGGGCGACGGAACGATTTCAGAATAGCGAATCCTCTGCGCGTTTCGCAGAGCGGTTTCTTGCCGGCGAAACCGGTCTGGTCCGCGGCGGGCAGGGCGGCTAGAATCCGCGACCGAAATTTCCCGCTCGCTCTCGGACACTCGTGAACGTCATGCGCATCATCGCCGTGTTGAATCAAAAGGGGGGCGTTGGCAAGACGACGACCGCCGTCAATCTGAGCGCGGCGCTCGCCCGCACCGGTCGCCGGGTCTGCATTTTGGATCTCGATCCGCAAGCGCACGCGTCGTTGCATTGCGGCGTGATGCCGGCGGGCGATGCGCCTTCGATGTACGACGTGCTGACCGGCGACGTCTCGCTGGCGCAGGCTCGGCAAGAAGTCTCCGAGAATCTGTGGATCGTCGGCTCGCACATCGACTTGGCCGCCGCCGAAGTGGAGTTGGTCGGCGTGGTCGGTCGCGAGATCATTCTACGCGACAAACTGGAAGACGACGCCAAGGATCCCGAATCGCCTGAGTTCGATTATTTGATCCTCGATTGCCCGCCGTCGCTGGGCGTGTTGACGTTGAACGCCTTGGCCGCGGCCGACGAAGTGCTGTTGCCGTTGCAGCCGCATTTCTTGGCGTTGCACGGGCTGAGCAAGTTGTTGCAAACGATCGAACTGGTCAACAAGCGGATCAACGATCGCCTACGTTTGGCAGGCGTCGTGCTCTGTTTGTACGAAAGCGGAACCCGTCTCGCCGGAGAAGTGAGCGGCGACGTCGAAGCGTTCTTTCAGAATCAATCGAACCGCCACCGCAGTTGGGCCGAAGCGATCACGTTTCCGACGCGCATCCGCCGCAACATCCGCTTGGCCGAAGCCCCCAGCTTCGGGCAGACGATTTTTCAGTACGCGCCCGAGAGTCACGGCGCCTGCGATTACGCCGCTTTGGCGGAAAATCTGCTGGCGATCCACGCCGACCGCGAAGCGTTGGCGCATTCTTAGGCCGAGGTCGGCGGTTCGTCGTCGTCCGCCGGCGGGACTTCTTGCGCCATGTCGTACCATTTGCGCAACTCGTAGCGCCGCGCGATTTCACGTCGCAATTCGCCGTGCGTGATGCGCGACGGACCGAACAATTCGTCCATGTCCGCCATGTAGCGGTCCATCATGAGAATCGCGACGACGCCGAACACGCACATGCCGACGAGTGTTTCGTCGAGGCCCGCCGTGACGCCGTACAAGGCGTAAGACGAGAGTTCGATCGTCGGCGGAACGCCCGAAATCGCGAACCAAACGAGCAGCATGAGCCGGACCAAGCGACGTCCGTATCGCGGTCTGGCGAGCGCGGCATAAACCCCGATCGCGGTTACGATCGCGATCGGCCAAAACACGATCGATTTTTCCAATAGCGCGAACGGCGATCGTACGTTGGTGCCGGCGATACGATCGGGCGCAAGCAGCGCCAAAAACGCGATGATCGACCCAAACGGCAGTGTGATCAGGCACAGTAGCCCGCTGCGTAGCCACAAGCGTTCGAGCCGAGCCTGCGGCATACCGCGTAGCCGAGAAAGTTCTTCATCGTTTAACGCTGAACCGATCTCGTTCGCACGGGCGGCCGTCGGCGTTTCGTCGCGCGGCGAAACGTACGGATTCTCCTGCTTAAACGCCGTGTTTTCCATCTCATGCCTCGTCCGCGACGGCCAGGCGGTCGGTTAAGTCCGCGCGACGGAGAAGTTCTTCGCGTAGGTCTTCATGCGTAAAGCGATCGTCGCCGAACAGTTCGTCGGCGTCGCGCAGGCGGCGCTGGAGCGACCATGCGGCGAGGATTAAAGCCGCCGCACCGCAAGTCATGATCCGCCATGCGCCGTCGGTCGCCAGCCAAGGAACGTCGTAGACCAGCCACACGGACGAAACGATCGTCGCCGCGCCGATCGCCAAGCCGAGCGTCGACGCGATCGCGATTCGTTTGCGCACGTCGCTCGGTCGGAGCGATATCGCATGGGCGGCGAACAGCGCCGCCAGCGCGGCGATTATCGTCAAGATGGTCGCCGCAACGGCCTCGACGTCTTCGTTGCCCAACCGCAATCCCCGCGTCGCCTCGGTGATCAGCCACGCCACTCCCGGGATCGCGGCCAAGAAACACGGAGTCGCCCAGATCATGATCCAACTGGTTCGGGCCAGTCGGTTAAGTCGCGCCGGCGACAACGCTTCGAGTTCGGGCCGCGCGGCGCCGCGCTCGGGTAGGCCCTGTGCGAGAGGCGGTGCGTATGGATTCTCGATCGGAGTACGCATCATGCGAGGACACGAGAAGGACAAGTCGAAAGTCGACGACCGACCGCCGTACTCGACGCACTCAATCTATCCGATGCGATCGGGTCGGGAGAGAGACGTTGAATCAGTCGTTATTTCTTCGTGTCTTTCCAGGGATCGGATAACCACAGAATGCCTGTGCCGTCGCGAGACGTGCTCAAGACCAAGCGGCCGTCGTGCGAGAAGGCGACGGAGGTCACTTCGCGTTCATGGCCCGTCAGGGTCAGAATTTCCTGCAACGTCGCAGGATCCCACAGCTTGACGCCGGCGTCGGCGCTGCCGGTCAGAACGCGCGTGCCGCCGGGCGAGACGGCGACGGAGGTGACTTGCGCGGTGTGGCCGGCCAATTCGCCGCGCGGTTCGTATGTCTCGCCGTCGAACAGGATGGCGACGTTATTCTCGTTCCCCAGCACGATCCGTTTACCATCGTCCGCGACGGCCGCCGAGGTGTAGCCGCGCAACGGTGTTTTCGGCGCCGCGAACGCTAACGTACGAAGTTCCGCGCCGGTGGCCGCGTTCCAAACACGGCCGCCGTCGTCGCCGGCGGTGACCACGCGCGAACCGTCGGCGTACCACGCCGCGGCGCGGACACGCGCGTCCGTCGCGTGGCCCGTGAGTCGAAAAACGACGGTCGCGTCCGCGGCGTTCCACAGAATCGCCGTTCCTTCGTCGCCGACCGTCAACAACGTTTTTCCGTCGGGCGAGTAATGCGCGGCGTTGATGCGGCCTTGGTGTTCGAGCGGCAATTTGAGCACCGCCTGTTTCCCGGCCACGTTCCAAATCTTCGCCGTCTTGTCCCAACTGGCGGTGACGACTTGTGCATCGTCGGGCGAAAAGTCCGCACCGGCCACCGCGCCGTGCGGCAGAAAGTTCATCGTCGGCTTGCGCGTCCGCAGATTCCACAAGTGCGATCCGTTTCCGCCGACGGTCAAGATTTCTCCCGGATCGCCGGTGAAAAGAGCGGTCCAGATCGAACCCCCTTCGATTCGGTCGGCTTTCGACTCGTTTCCGCTGCTCAAGTCGAAAAATTGCACCATCGTGCGATCCGTCCCCGGCAATGAATTCGTCGCCGGCGCGGCGTCCGGCTGTGTGTTTCGATCGACGACGCAAACGATCGCCGCGCGCGAACCGTCGGCCGAGATCGACGCTCCGGTCGCACGACCGACCAAGCCCGCGAGTTCTCGCTCGACCTTCGTCGTTTTCGGATTCCAAATCCGAGCGACGTTCTCGGCGTCGATCGTCAGGGCGCGGTCCGTGTTCGTCGCCGAAGCGAAAATCCGCACTGCCGCCGGATGCCGCCAAATTCGCGTCACGTCTTCTTTGCCGTCGGCCGCGTTCGCATGACCGACGGTGTGATCGGCGCTTGCGCTGAACAGCGTCGAACCGTCGGCGGAGAAGGCCAACGCGACGATCGCTTCGGCGTGGCGTTCGGCCGACCAGACCAACTCGCCGGATTTCGGATCGTGAACGCGAATGCGTCCGCCCGTATCCGCCGTGGCCAAAAATTTATCACCGGGCGCCCAAGCGGCGGCGGTCACTTCGCCGCGATGGCCGTCCCAACGATGAAGGCGTGCGCCGGTGTCGACGTCGAAGACTTGGGCCTGACCGCGATCGCCGCCGGTGGCGATGCGTCGTCCGTCGCGCGAGACGGCGACGACCGACGTTCGACCAGTGTCGGGAATGCGCAGACGTTCGGTCCCCGCGGCCAAGTCCCAAATCCGCGTCGTGTCGTCCATCGCCGCGGTCGCGAAGCGGCGACCGTCGGGAAACAGCGCGGCGCCGGTGGTCAGGAACTCGTGTCCTTCGGAAAGCGTGGCGACCAATGCGCCGTCGGAGGTTTTCCAAATTCGCGCGGTGCGATCCTGACCGGCCGTGACGATCAGTTTGTCGTCGTGCGAAAACGCCGCGCCGAGCACCGCGTCGGCGTGACCGACCAACGACTTGCCTTTCAAGACCCGAGATTCTTCATATCCGCGCAAGTTCCAAACTTTGGCCAATCCGTCCGCGGCGATCGAAATCACCCGCTCACCGGCGTCGAGTAACGAGGCGTCGACCACGCGCTCGGAGTGTCCGCGCAGCGTTTGGATCGGATGTCCGTCGTGAGACCAAACGCGGAGCGTGTTATCGTCGGCTCCGCTGATGAGGCGTCCGTCGACGAAGAAATGAATCGACCGGACCGGGCCGGAGTGACCGGAGAGCGTCCGGAATTCCACCTGTGGCGGCGGATCGTTCGTTCCGAGTTTTTCGAACGGGAACGGGCGCAGCTTGATCGACGTTCCACAGCAGCACGTGCTGGTCGTAACCGACGCTGGCGATCGACACGCCGGTCGGATCGAACACGGCGCCATAGACCGGACCGGTGTGTCCCGTGAACAGCGCCAATTTGCGGGGATCGTCGAGATCCTTACGCGCCGGATCCCAGACGATGCACTTCCCGTCTTGCCCGGCCGTGACGATCCGCGATTCATCGGGCGACCACTCGGCCGACCAGACCCATCCGGTATGACCGGTGAGTTTCCGCGTTTCCTTGGCTTCGGCGACGTTCCAGACACGCGCGGTTTTATCGAGCGACGCGGTCAGTAAGTCTCGTCCGGACTTGGAAAAACGTACCGAAGTGACGGCCTTGGCATGCCCCGTCAAAACCGCATGCTTTTCTTTCGTAGCGATGTCGTAGATGCGAAGATTTTCGCCGTCGGGATCGTCGCCGCCGACCGCAAGACGCGATCCATCCGGCGACCAGGCCAGCGCGTAGACGAAGCGCGTAAAGACCGGAATCGTCAAGGTCGGTCGGTCGCCGCCGCGCGGCCAAATGCGGACCACGCCGTCTTCGCCGCCGACCGCGATCCGCTTCCCGTCGGGCGAAACGGCCAACGCTTGCGGGATCGCGACGAGCGGGATCGATTCTTCGGCGCGTCCGCAGAGATAACTCAAACGGCCCCATTCCCAATCGCGCAGGTTTTCCGGCAAAGCGCGCAACAGTTCGATCACGTCGCCGAAGGCGTTTTCATGAACTTTAGCGGCCGCTAAGCCGATTCCGGCGACATAACCTTGGTAGACCGCGGTCGCGCGTTGCGCGACCGCTTCGCGCCGCGAAGCTTCGGCGGCGTTCCGCGCGTTCTGCTCTTCGAGCTTCGCCTGTTTCTCTTGATCGCGAGCTTCTTCGGCCAATGCCGTTTGCGTTTCGGCCTCTTGCCGGGCTTGGGCTTCTTGTTCGCGTTCGTGATTCACCCAGAGGAGCCCGCCGGTGACGGTCGCGACGATGATGACCGCCATCGCGCCCATCGCTTTGCGCGCCGCGGCCAAGCGACGGACGCGTTTTTTCTCGTCGGCGATTTCCAGCGCCAACTTGCTTTTCAATTCGACGTGCGAGGGTTCGTCGGACGACAGCAGCGAGTCGGCCAGTTCCAAGTCGTCGCGTTTGCGCACGACTTCGGCGTATTCCAACCGGACGGCGGTCGAACCTTGACGCGCCTGCGTGTTTTCGGGCCACAGCTTGGACGCTTCTTCATAAGCGAAGACCGCGCGGGCGAAGTTTTCGTAATCGCGGTCCACGCACGGCATCGCGCATATCGTTGGCGCGTTGCAGCAGCTTCAAGCTTTCCGAATGCGCTTCATAGTCGCGGATCGCGTTTTGAAACTCGCGGACGCTCGGATAGCGTTCGGCCGATTTGGTGGCCATCGCCTTGTGGGCGATTTCCATCAACTCGCCGGTGATGGTCGTCGGTACGATTTCGTTTCGCGCCGCGGCCAACAGGCACTTCATCACGGTCTTGCCGGTATGCGGCGGTTGACCCGTGAGGATTTCGAACAACATCGCGCCCAGCAGGTACACGTCGCTCGCCGGACCGACGTTCGACATCGGCCCCGCCGCCATCTCGGGCGACATGTAGGCAGGCGTGCCGCCCATGCTGGTCGTTTGCGTGATCGTGGCGATCTTGCGGAATTCGACCGTCGCGATGGCCAAGCCCCAGTCCATGACCAGCACTTCGCCGAACTCGCCCAACATCACGTTCTCGGGCTTCAGATCGCGATGGATCACGCCGCGCGCGTGGGCGAACCCGACGGCGTCGGCGACCTTCATCAAGATTTCGAGGTTCTCGATCAACGACCGTTCGGGCAGCGCTTTCGGACCAGGGCGTGCCCTGGACCTTCTTCATGCTGTAGAACAGCGCGCCGGATTCGTTGGCCCCCAATTCGTAAATGGGAACGATGTTGGGATGATCGAGATCGGCGGTGACGACCGCTTCGCTGAGGAATTTCTCGCGTTGCTCGGGGCTTTTGGCCGCGAGGGTTTCAGCATCTTGATCGCGACGGTACGGTCGATGCTGGCTTGTCGCGCGGCGTAGACGACGCCGACGCCCCCTTCGCCGATGACGTTCAGCAGTTCGTAATCCGCGCCGTTGCGCAGCGGAACGTTCGGGTTGGGATTGTCGCTGAGGGCTTTGGTCTTGATGACCAACCGCGAGTCCCTGGGCGATTCCGAACGACCGTCGCGTTTGATGGTCATCCGCGGCGTGGTCGACGGCGTGACCGTGCCGCGCCATAACCCGGCCACGGCCGCGCCTTGCGACTCGCTCAGATCGCCCGATTCGTAGGTCGCGCGGACGCGACGCTCGTCGAACGTGCCTTCGTCGTCGGCGGGCGCGAAGGCGATCGCCTGCAGCGTTGCGCTGTCCAACGTCGCTTGTTGATCGGCCAACGCGTCGGACAACTTGGGCGGGATCAGCAACGTCGCTTCGATCGCCGCGGTTTTCTTCGGATCTTCCGCCGACGCTTCGTCCGAACGAGGTTGAAAGGCCGCCGGATCGAGCGTGCGTTGATTGGCGTCGGCCGCCGCGAGCATCGAGAGCGGAGCGTCGCCGCCCAGGTCGAAATCGTCTTCGTCCGGCCGAGCGAAGGCGGCCGAATCGAGCGTGCGTTGGATCGTGCGCAGCACGTCGGCTTCGGCCGGATCGTCGACGTCGAAATCACCGTCGTCCGGGGCATCGGTGCGCAGGTCGTTCAGCCACCGCTCCATGTCGTCGCGCGTCAGGTCGTACCGGCACGCCGGGCAGGCGCACGCTTCGGCCGCTTCCAGCGGCAGTTCGACTTGGCAAGCGGGACAAAGCATCGAGACTCGAGGGCGGCGAAATTCGGCGGAACGGCCGGCGTTGCGAAGGCGTTCCTCGTCGCGCGGTCGCTCGACGATCGATTTATTCTGCTTGAAAGTCGGATCGATTGCGCTCGGCGAGCGGCGCGAGAGGATTTTTCGTTCCGATTCGTCCGGTCGCAACGAGCGACGGGCTTTCGCCGCCGCCACGCGTCCGAACGAGCGGAGCGACGGAAACGCGACGGCCAGACCGACCCCGGTCGTCAACGCGGCGACCGGAGCGGATTCCGCGACGCTCGGATCGAGAGCCGGATCGTCGTTTTCGGAAGTCGTCCCGGCATCCGAGGAGACGGGGAGGGGCAGAAATCGTCGGGCGATCGCCTTGGCCCGTTCGGACAACTCGGGCTCCCAACTCGTCGCCGTGGCCGGAGCGTCCGCTGGAACGTCGTACGACGTGGTTTTTTCGGTGGTCGCGGGTGCGGCCGGTTTGACCGCCGGCGGGCGGTCTTGCACGTCGCGGTCCAATTCGGCCGGATCGACCGCGCGGCCGCGGATCACGAACGTGTCGATCACCAAGCGACGCGTCGTTTCGCGTTGCAAATACACGCGATAATGGCCGTCCGGCAGTTTCGCGAACAATTTCGAGAGGTCGGCCAAACCGTCGTCGGGCAGCGTGGCGGCCGGCGTTTCGACGCCGTTCTCGTCGACGACAGTTAGGATCAGACGTTGATCTTCGTCGTTTTGCGATTCCCCGCCGCCTCCGTCCAAATCGTTCCGCTGCGTCAAGAGCGACGGCACGGTCAACGTCGGCGGTTGCACGACGATCGGCGGCGGGATGATCGCTTCGATCTCCGGCACTTCGGGGGTAATGTAGACGCCGCCGAACGGAATCCCTTGCTCGGTGACTTGCACGGTGACTTGCGTCACGGTGACGTCGGTCCCGTCGAACACGATGATGTTGATGGTGACCGGCGCCAGCGGATCGCGCAGGTTCAGCGCGACCAAATAGCGATGCGTCGTCGGGGGCAACACGCGCGGATCGAGCGCGGACTCGCCGGGCAGAAACGGATCGAAGCGGAGATCGTTGGGGAGCAAATCCCCCCAGACGTAGCGGACTTGAATCCCGTCGTTGCCCGGATCCGTGACGGTGACGTTCACCGTGCTGAAGAATTGACCGTTGATGTCGGTGGCCGTCACGAACGGCGTCGGTGCGACGTTGGCGACTTCAATGGTTTTGAACGCGGTCGTCACGCCGCCGTCGCCGTCGTCGGCGGTGAAGGCGACGACGTATCTGCCTTGGTTATTCGGCGTGAAGTCGACCTTCGTGCCGACGCCACTCGCATAGAAGACTTCGTCTTTGGTGACGACCCAAGTGTACGATTGCGGGTCGTTAACTCCGCCGGTCGGTGTATTGGCCGGATCGGTCGAATCCCCGGTGACGGTGATCGCCGTTCCTTCGAGTCCGGTCGTCGGTCCGACGACGGTCACCATGGGGGCGACGTTCATGACCGCGATCTCGCGCGTCACGGTCGTGATTCCGTCCGGATCGCCGTCGTTCGCCGTGAACGTCAGCAAATACGTTCCATCGTCGGGCGGAAGAAACGTCACGTCGAGCGTCGTGCCCGAAGCCAACAGCGTCCCGTCGGGACGTTCGACTTTCCAGACATAGGTCAACGGGTCATTGATCGTTCCGCCGACTGGATTGGCCGGATCGGTCACCGCCACGGTCAGAGAGACCGCGGTTCCTTCGCGACCGGGCGCGACTACCGGGATCAGGACCGTCGGCGCGACGTTTCTCGCCGGGATATCGCGCGTGGCCGTGGTGACACCGCCCGGGTCGCCGTCGTCAGCGGTGAACGTCAATGTGTAGACGTCGTTGTCGGGCGGAGTGAACGTCACATCCAACGTGGCGCCGCTTGCGATCAGGGTTCCATCCGACCGGGTTACGGACCAAGCGTATGTCAGCGGATCGTTGACGACGCCGCCGGGGGGATTCGCCGGGTCGGTCACGGTCACGGTCAACGAAATCGGCATCCCTTCGAAACCGGGAGCGACCGCGGGAATGATGACCGTCGGAGCGACGTTCCTGACGAGAATATCGCGCGTGGCGGTGGTAATCCCGCCCGGATCGCCGTCGTTCGCGGTGAAGGTCAGCGTGTAAGTGTCGTTATCCGGTGGGGTGAACGTCACGTTCAGCGTCGATCCCGTCGCAACGATCGTCCCGTCGGACCGCTTGACCGACCAAGCGTAGGTCAGCGGGTCGTTGATCGTTCCGCCGGGTGGATTGGCCGGATCGGTGACGGCCACGGTCAGAGAGATCGCGGTCCCCTCGACGCCTGGCGTCACTTCCGGGATCAACACCGTCGGGGCGACGTTTCGGACTAGAATCTCGCGCGTGGCCGTCGTCACGCCGCCCGGATCGCCGTCGTTGGCGGTGAACGTCAACGTGTAGGTGTCGTTGTCCGGCGGAGTGAACGTCACATTCGGCGTCGTCCCTGATGCGACGATGCTGCCGTTCGAGCGTGAGACGGTCCATGCGTAGGTCAGCGGATCGTTGATCGTTCCGCCGAGGGGATTCGCCGGATCGGTGACGGTGACGGTCAGCGAGATCGGCGTCCCTTCCACGCCGGGAGCGACGTCTGGAATGATGACCGTCGGAGCGACATTGGCGATCGTGTAAATGCGCGAGGCGGTGGTGACGCCGCCGGGATCGCCGTCGTCGGCGGTAAAGGTCAGCGTGTAAGTTCCATTGTCCGGAGGAGTGAACGTGACGTTCGTCGTCGTCCCGTTCGCGATGATCGTGCCGGCCGCGTTCTCGACTCTCCAGGCGTAGGTCAACGGATCGTTAATTGTTCCACCCGATGGGTTCGCCGGGTCGGTGACCGATACGGTGACCGAGATCGGCGTTCCTTCGAAGCCCGAATTGCCGGGAGGGATGACGACGGTCGGCGCGACGTTTCTGACGAGAATGTCGCGCGTAGCGGTGGTGATCCCACCCGGATCGCCGTCGTCGGCAGTGAAGGTCAGCGTGTAGGTATCGTTGTCGGGCGGGGTGAAGGCGACATTCAACGTCGTGCCGGACGCGACGAACGTTCCGTCCGTCCGCGTCACCGTCCAAGCGTAGGTCAATGGATCGTTGATCGTGCCGCCCTGTGGGTTCGCCGGATCCGTTACCGTCACGGTCAACGAAATCGGCGTCCCTTCGAGACCAGGGGCGACTTCCGGGATCGTCACCGTCGGTGCGACGTTGGCGATGGTGTAGACGCGCGTGGCGGTGGTGACTCCGCCCGAGTCGCCGTCATTCGCCGTAAAGGTCAGCGTGTAAGTCCCGTTGTCGGGCGGCGTGAACGTGACGTTCGTCGTCGTCCCGTTCGCGATAATCGTGCCGGTCGCGTTCTCGACTCTCCAAGTGTAAGTCAGCGGGTCATTGATCGTTCCGCCGGGCGGATTGGCCGGATCGGTGACCGCGACGGTCAAAGAGATCGGCGTTCCTTCGAAGCCGTTAGCGCCGGGCGGGATCACGACCGTCGGCGCGACGTTGTTCACGACGATCTCGCGCGTCGCGGTCGTCACTCCGTTGGGATCGCCGTCGTCGGCGGTGAAGGTCAGTGTGTAGGTATCGTTATCGGGCGGCGTAAACGCGACGTTCAACGTCGTGCCGCTCGCGATCACTGTGCCGTCCGAGCGCACGACGGTCCAAGCATAGGTGAGGGGATCGTTGATCGCTCCGCCCTGTGGGTTGGCCGGATCGGTTACGGTCACGGTCAGCGAGATCGGCGTCCCTTCGAGACCGGGTGCGACGACCGGGATCGTCACCGTCGGAGCGACATTGAGTACGGTGACGGTAGTGGTGGCGTTCGTCACGCCTTGGTCGCCGTCGTCGGCGGTAAACGAGACGAGATAGTTTCCGTTATCCGGCGGCGTGAACTGCACGGTGGTCGTCGTGCCCGAGGTCGTGTAGCCGTTCGGGCCGGTGACGGTCCAAGCGTACGTCAGCGGATCGCGCACCGTGCCGCCGGGTGGGTTCGCCGGATCGGTCACGGTGACCACGAACGAGATCGCGGTCCCTTCCGCACCGTTCGGGATCGTCGGAAACATCACCGTGGGAGCGACGTTCGCCGTGGCGATTGAGATCATACCGGAGCCGGACGCGCCGAGTTCGTCGGTCAGCGTCAGCGTGAGATCGAGTTGTCCGTTATCCAACGGCCGCACGCTCAGGCCGTCGACCGCCAGGCGCAATCTGCGCCAGCGTCCCTTGAATGACGGGCGGCGAGGTCGGATCAAGAGGATTGCTTACATACGTGATCGTCGCGGCCGGATTGAACACGTACTCCGCCGTCGGTCCGGTCGCCGAGAAGCTCAGCGTCATGATCGCGTTACCGACATCGACGTCGTCTAGAAGAATCGCGTTGCCGTTGGCTTGCGAAAAGACGACCGCCGTCGCTTCGACGGTGGATTGTTGTTGCGGCGGAGTTCGGACCGTCGGCGCATCATTGACCGATGCGACGTTAATGCGGGCCGTGACGAGCGATCCGCCGAGGAACTGCGTCGTCGAACCGGTCGCGGCTTGGACTTGGAACGTCCCTTGACCGAAATAGTTCGCGTCCGGCAAAAAGCGCAGGCCGGCGGACCCTTGGGCGGCCGTGATGAATTGGCCCGGCAGGACCGGCGTCGCGCCGTCGGCCAGATACAACGTGCCGTGCGTGATATTGGTGATTTGATAATGCGTCACGGACGTGCCGTCGATCGCGTTGGGCGTAATAACCAACCCGCCGATCGAGAGCGTGTCTTCATTCGTCGCGGCGTTGGTCACCGAGGGCGTGTCGGCGACCGGCAGGACGGTGATCGTCGCCGTAACGGTCGGCCCGTCGGGGATGGCCGGGAACACGCCGAATGCGCCGCGTACTTGAAACGTCGCTTGACCGAAGAAGTCGGCGTTGGGCCGGAATTTGAGACCGGCCGCGCCTTGGGCCAACGTGATGATCGCGCCGTTATTGATTTGCGTCGTGCCGTCGTTGAGATACAGCCGTCCGTTCGTGATGCCGGTGATTTGAAACGACTGGGTTTCCGGACCGTCGTTCGGATTGCGCGTGATGACCAAACCGGTGGTCGTCATCTGGTCTTCCGACGTCGTCGCATTGGTGACGATCGGCGCATCGACCCGCGGCGTGATGAGTATCCGCGTCTCGGGCGAGTTGCTGCTTTCGCCGCGACTGTTGTAAACGCGGAACGTGATGCGACGATCGAGATCGGCCGGCGCGTCGCTGGTGTTTTGGTACGTGACCGAACGCAGGATATTTACATAGTCCGCCCGCGAGGCGTTGCCCGTGAACGTCAGTACGCCATTGTTCGCGTTGAAGTTGGCGGACACGCCGGGCGGCAACGTCGCGCCGAACCCCAGCACGTCTTGCGCGGCGTTAAAATCGTCGATCGTGACTTCCGCCCGACTGATGATCGGCGCTTCGGGCGGGATGACCAAGAATCGAGAGCGTCGGATCGACTTGGACAGGCGGGGCGTTTTCGACGTAGCCTTGCGTCGGAGCGACCAGCAAAATCGGGGCGGAAAAGAGCCGCCGTTCTTCGCATACCAACGCCGCCGCCGAACGCGACCATTCCCGCAGTCCAACGCCTGATTCCGAGCGAGCGGGCTGACGAAACCACGAGAGCATGTACGGTTTTCGCCCAGCGGCGACCAAAGGCGGCGACGAAAAGAGGTCGCGTTTTGTCGCGAACTCGACGAAGACGCCATTATCCTTAGAGCCGTTCGAACGTGTCAAACTTCGGGGCGCAAGCATCCGGTTTTGCCGAGGAAAACGGTCTTCCGGCCGAAATCGTGCGCTGGGTCAGGGGTGCGCCTCGGGCGGAGGTTCCCACGCACCTCCTTCGGGTTGAGCGCCGTCGAACGTCGGCGCTTCCGCACGCGGCGCAAGCCAACCGCGACTCGGATGCGGCAAGTTCCGCACTGCGCAAAAGCCCAGGACGAGAATCAGAATCGTCAAAGACAGGCGACGAATGCCCGGGCGACCGGCGCGACGCGCACGCTTATCCCAGTACACGGCGCCCAGCATCAGCGGCGCGCCGACGATCAATAACGGATTCCACCAGACGGCCGATCGCCAATCGCCGTGCACCAACGCATGCGCAGCGCGCGTGCCGCCGCAACCGGGGCAATGGAGACCGGTGGCCCGATGCAGAACGCACTTGGGCAGAAAACGTTTAAGTTCGGGATCTTCGTTCCTGAGAACCCACACGCCGCCGCCGGCCAATGCGACGAGCAGGAATAGCAGCGCGAATCGTTTCCAAGCGAACATCGGCACGATCGGGCGCTTAACGTATTTGGTGCGTCAGAAAAGCGAACGCGAAGATGCCCAGATAGAGCAAGATCAGCAGGCACCAACCCCCGAACGCGATTTGGCACCAGAGTTTTGCCGAGTTCGAAGCCGACATCGCTCCGGCATAATCGCCGGACGACCATTTCGATTCGACTTGCGCGGCGTAGACCAACGCGACGACGCCGAACGGCAAGCAGCAGAGCACCGTGATTAGAATCGAGTGCACTAAATAGTTCGGCGGACAGCCCGTGGGCACGCCGCCGTACTGATTACCGGCCTGGGAAGCGGAGAAAGATGAAGACGCATAAGGATTCACCGAACCCGCAGGCGACGCGCCGCATTTTGAGCAGCGCGTCGCCGTGTTCGGATTTTCGGCGCCGCAATTATGACAGAACATGCTCTTCGGGTCCGTATGCGTATCCGCGGGTTCTTAACGACGCGGCATGTCTTTCATCACGGACATTTGCAGAATGACTTGGATCACCGCGGCGACGATGCCGCAACCAAATGCGACCCAGCTCCACATCTTGGCGTTGTCCGAGCTCTTTTGTGCTCCGGCGAAATCGCCTTGATTCCATTTCGAGTCGACCTGCACGGCGAAGATGATCGCCACGATGCCGAACGGTAGGCAGCAGCAAAGCGTCGTCAGAATCGATTGCACTAAGTAGTTCTGCGGCTTCACTCCGGGCGCCATGCCCGGCGAGTTGACGTAAGGATTGCCGGGCGAACTCGGAGGGGCTTCAAACGGATTCGTCGACGCCGCATAGGGCGACGGACGACCCGCCGGCGCGGCGGCCAGTTGGCCTCCGCATTTGGTGCAAAAGGGCGAACCATCCGGACTTTCGGTTCCACAACGTGTACAGCGCATAACGATCGCACGACGGAGAATGACGGTCGCTGCCCCGAAGCCGATCGAACGGTTCGATCGTGCGACGCGACGAACGTGGGGCGTTCGATCGCGCGATGATTCGGTTCGCTTCGGCTCTTAGAATAACCGGCCGTACGCGCGTCGACCACAGTCGTCGACCGAAGAGTTTGGGAAAATCTTTTCCGTCCGCCCGGCCCCCTCGCAGCTACTTTAAACCCGGTTTCGGCGCGGCCGTTTCGACCACGGCATCGCCCCGGTACGCGACGGTCATCCCAGACGGCTCCAATAGCCACGATCGAGCGGCGGCATCGTCGCGCAAATACGCGTTCCAGAAGATGGTCGTCGCTTGCTGGATTTCGGCCTGGTAACGTCGGTCGCGCTCGCGATTCCTGAATTCGACCCGGCCGCCGAAGAGCATATGCGTTCCCCCATCGAAGGTCAGCAATATCCGCTCGGCGTTCGTCGAATGGTCGTACGGCAAGCGTCGCGCAGCGGCCGGCGTGTCGCCGATCGGGCTGTCGTCGGCCGTCCCGGTCATGTGCAGGCTGGGGATCGCGATGCCTGCGTAGAGTTTTTTCAGTCGCTCGGGCGTATCCGTTTTCATAACCGGCGTGCTGAGCGGCGCGATCGCTTTGACGCGCGAATCGGCCAGACTTTTCTCGCCGGCCAACAGCGGGTGCGATACGCCGCCGATCGTGACCGTCGTGTTGGCGCCGAACGAATGACCGGACATGCCGAGATGCGCCGTGTCGATTCGTTTGTGGAGCGGAAAGGGAGGCTGCTTGTTCGGCGGATCGAGTTTCTTTGGATCGGCCTGATCGAGTTCCAGAACATGATCCAGGGCGAACGTCACGTCGGCCGCTCGGTTCATAAATTCGTTCGGATCGGTCGTGGCTTTGACCAGTTCCTTCACTCCGCCTTTGGCCAACACTCCGCGGTCGCTGCCGACGTGTTGTAAATGCAAGGAAGCGAAACCGTGACTCGCCCAATGTTCGCCCAGATAGCCGTAGCCTTCGTTCGAGCCGCCCAAGCCGTGCGAGAACACGATCAACGGACACACGGTATCCCCGCGCGGGTAATACAATTTCACCGGAACGGCGCGACCGCGTTTGGCGTCATGCCACGTGGTCGAATATGTTTCGACCTTCGCCGGACCGGGCTTGGCATACTCCGCGGCCGCGAACTGCGTCGCAACGGGACGTTGCGCCAGGGCCGAAGCAACAAGTAACGACGCCGCAGCGATGACGAACGTGGATCGGGTTCCGGGATAGAGCATGAATTTCTCGCAAGTCGGCGGGGCGTCGGTCGTACGGCGTCATTCGTCGCGTCTCTATTCGATCATGTATTTCAAAACGTTATATGACCTCGGTGAATGGCTATAACGTCTCGTCAGGCCGCGCGAATCAATCTATTCAATCAATCAAAGGCGGGTGATTGAATAGAGACGACCTCTATTCTTCCGGAATATACCCCGATTCCTACTTTTGGTTTCATCTATCGGGGATTATTATGCTAGAGTTCACCGAACGGGAAGAAGGAACTTCCGGGGGACTCGGGCGCCCGCGTTCAAACTTTCGGATTTCTTCTCAACCGCTCGAAAGCGAAATCACCATGGCCAAAAAAGCCGCAGAAAAGAAGCTCACGCAAAAAGAAGCCGTTCGCCAGGCCCTCGCCGCGAACCCCAAATCGAAGCCGTTGCAACTCGCGCCGATTATTAAAGAAAAATTCGGCATGGAACTGACTCCGCAACGCATCAGTTTTTATAAAGGCCAACTCAAGGGCAAGTCCAAAGGGAAGGGAACCGGTAAGGCCGCGAAGTCGACTTCCGGTGCGTTGACCTTCGACGAAGTGATCTCGGCCAAGAAAGCGATCGATTCGATGGGCGGCCCGAGCCGCGTCGAAAAAATCCTGGCCGCGATGAAGCAACTTTCGTAACGACTTCGCGCTTGATCACAACCAATCCAAGCGACCGCTTACCGGCGGTCGCTTTTTTCGTGCGCCGATCGTTCGCTCGACCCTTGTCTGCCATTGGTTTAAAGTGATTGGCGGGGATGTCGTCCGTTTATTTCGTCCGGGGAGGGATTCGATGCGATTTCGATTGCGTTTCCACGCCGTTGCGTTCTGTCTACTGATCGGCATTTCTGCGTTTGCCTGCTCGGCGCATGCCGCAGGAGAAGTCGCGCTCGATAAAACCTACGACGTCGTCGTCTACGGCGGCACGTCGGGCGGCGTGATCGCCGCGGTGCAGACGGTCAAGCTGGGCAAATCGGTGTTATTGATCGAACCGGGTGAGCACTTGGGCGGCCTCTCCAGCGGCGGACTCGGCGCGACCGACATCGGCAACAAGGCCGTCATCGGCGGACTCTCTCGGGATTTCTATCATCGCATCTGGAACCATTACCAGAAGCCGGAGGCTTGGAAGCAAGAAACGTCCGAGCAATATCTCTCCAAACGCAAGCAGCCCGGCGAAGAGACGATGTGGACGTTCGAACCGCACGTCGCCGAAGCGATCATGGACGGCTACGTGGCCGACCACAAGATTCCGCTGTTGCGTAAAGCGCGACTCGATCTCAAACGTAAGCCGACCATGGAGCGCGGTCGTTTACAGGTCGTGTTCCTGGAAGACGGCCGCGCGGTCCGCGGGAAAGTCTTCATCGACGCCGGCTATGAAGGGGACTTGCTCAAGGTCGCCGGGTGCTCCTATCACGTCGGCCGCGAAGCCAACGCGACGTATCACGAAACGTTGAACGGCGTACAGGTCAAACATGCGGTCAGTCACCAATTCAATAAGCCCGTCAGCGCATATGTCGTCCCCGGCGATAAATCCAGCGGCCTGCTGCCGGGCGTGCACGGCGATTCGCCTGGAGTCGAAGGGGCGGGGGACAAACGCGTGCAGGCCTACAATTTTCGCTTGGCGCTGACCGACAAGAAGGAGAATCAAATCCCCTTCCCGAAGCCCGAGGGTTACGATCCGCTGCGATATGAGATCTTGCTCCGTTATATCAACGCCGGAACGTTCGATTGTCTACAAATCGGCAATATGATGCCGAATCGCAAGACCGACACGAACAACAACGGCGCATTTTCCAGCGACAACATCGGCATGAATTACGAATTTCCCGACGCCGATTACGCGACGCGCAAAAAATCTTCAAAGAACACGTTCACTACCACCAAGGGCAGCTCTGGTTCTTGGCCAACGATCCCCGAGTGCCGGAGCGCGTGCGGAATGTCGTGAATCGCTGGGGATTGTCTAAGGACGAGTTCACCGGCACGGGTGGTTGGCCCCATCAGATGTATATTCGCGAAGCACGACGCTTGGTCGGTGCGTACGTAATGTCGCAGGCCAACTGCCAAGCCCGCGAGGTGGTGCCCGATTCCGTCGGGATGGGGGCATATAACATGGACTCGCACAACGTGCAGCGTTACGTCGACGACAAAGGAAACGTGCGGAACGAAGGAGACATCCAAGTCGGCGTGCGTCCGTATCCGATCAGTTACCGCAGCATCCTGCCGAAGCGCGAGGAATGCGTGAATCTGTTGGTGCCGGTCTGCCTCTCCGCGTCGCACATCGCCTACGGATCGATCCGGATGGAACCGGTCTTTATGGTGTTGGGGCACTCCTCGGCCATCGCTGCGTCGATGGCGATCGACGGCGACCAAGCGTTGCACGACGTCGACTACGCCAAGTTGCGCGAAAAGCTGCTGGCCGACGGCCAGGTCTTGGAATACGCGGGAGGCGGCGGGAAAGGAGCCTCGATCGATCCCAAAACTTTAAAGGGTATCGTCGTCGACAATACGGCCGCCAAGCTGACCGGCGATTGGAACACCAGCAGCGTCACCGCCGGCTACGTCGGCGTGGATTATCTGCATGACAACAACGAGGGCAAAGGGGAGAAGTCCGCCGTCTTCATCGTGCCGCTGAAAGAGAATCGCAAATACGCGGTGCGTGTCGCCTATACGACGAACGGCAACCGCGCGAAAAACGTGCCGGTGACGTTGAACTTCAAAAACGCCGCAGGCGCGGCGAGCGAAAAATCGGTCGTGGTCGATCAACAGAAGAAGCCCGATCAACCCGGTTTCGCCACGATCGCCGAGATCGACGCCGGCCCGGGCGATCTGACGATTACGATCGGCAACGCCAAGACCGACGGTCACGTGATCGTCGACGCGGTACAAGTGGAATAGTTTGAATCGCAGCGACCGCTATTCAGTCCAAGCGACGCCTCCATCGGAGGCGTCGCTTTTTTTGATATAGTCGCAAACGGGTTACGGCTCTCTCCGTTACTTTCATTCGTTAGGCATTCCTTGATCCCCAGCCGCTCATCGCCTGCCCTACATTCCCGCTACGACCGTCACGTCGCGCTTCTCCGTCACGGAAAAACGGACCATCGCGAGCGTGAGCGAGTTTTCCGACTGGGGGACGAGTGCGGGCGCGGTCGATGACAGACAACGGTCGCCCTTGGAACTCGGCACGGATGCGCGGACGGCGACCGCGTCGCATCCGTCGTTGGCCTGACCGCCGGCGCATGCGTCGTTCTCCGCGCATGTCCCAACGCCGCGCTTACGCCCATGCCGACGCTCGCTCACGCTCCGAAGTTCGTCCCCGCAGCGGCCGCCCCGGACTCAACGCCGGTCGAACCGCACGCCGCGGGCTTTCATGCGGCCCACATCCCGTTCGCCGGATTTCCGGTCGTCCACACGGGCGTCGGTTCGATCCCCGCCGCGCCGAACTGCCCGGTTCATGTTCGCGTGCAAAAGGCGTTGGCCGGCCAAACGTTCGTGCCCGGCGACACGCTGCGTTTCGAGATCGGCGCAGGCCGCGTCACGTTACACGGCCGCGTTCGTAGTTACTTCCACAAACAGATGGCCCAAGAGACCCTACGCGGCGTCGAGGGCGTGCTGGAGATCGACAACCGGATGATCGTCGAATGGCCGGAGTAACGGTGCACCACACGTAGAAACAATAATTTTCAACTCCCTTCATAAGATTTTAACAAGAGTGGTTTGGCTTTTTCAAAGTCCGCGTTTGTTCTAATCGTGATTTCGAGGTCGCCGGTTCCAAAGTGTCCGATTTGCGAAACATCGCGTGTGAAACCATCTTCGAGTTCAAGTTGGCTTGGGTCGAGCTTGACATAAATAAGGATCTTTTTTTCTTGAGTACGGATTTCAACACAAGCAAAGTTCTTTATTCGTTTGAAGGCGACATAGTACTTTAAGGTTGACATCTGCACGTCATCACCGAATGCCGAAAGATGAGCCTGCAAGGCGGCAAAACGATCTTTCAAATCACCACTTAGTTGTCCGATGACGTCGGCAATTGTTTTGTAGTTTGGAACGTCTGCGACAATGCGTTCAGGTTCCGAGGCAGTAACCGCGTTTACCAGATCGAAAAGCAAGAGATCTTCGTCATAGCGACGGTATCGCATCAACTCGATGTTACGGTTGATCTGTTGAACGGCATGTGCGTCATAACGAGTGAAATCTCCGGCGATGCAAATCAATCTCGGACCGCTCCACTCTATCTCGTCGGCTGTTTTTTTGTTTAAGCGTTCCAACACCAGAAGCTTGAATTCGGCTTTATGATCAAGCAGCCAATCCAGATAGTAGAGACCTTGATTGATCACGTTTTCGTTCGTCGAGCGTTTGTATTCGATAATAACGGGGCAGCCATTTTCATCGATTCCCAGCGTATCAATTCGTCCACCGTGCGTTTTGCCAGTGTTGTATTCCGTAGCAAGAAAACGCACACCCAAAAAGGACTCTAAGAACTTTTCTATCAGGACCTGTAAGGACTTTTCCACTGCGACGGAACGTCCTTCAAGTTCATTCACGGAATTCGCCGCCAACCTGAATAACTTGATGTCGCTCATTTCGTATTGCTGGTAATTGAAAATTTGGTCTTTTCATTGAAACTCGTGGCCCCTCCTACTTCTTCTCGAACTGATTCCGCGCCGACAGCGTGACTTCGATAATCACTTTTTCGCCCTTACGCCAGACGGTGACCGGGACTTTCTTCCCGACTTCGGTCAAACCGATCATGCCCACCAAGTGGGTGTCGCTGTCGATCGAACGGCCGTCCAGTTCCAAAATGACGTCGTCCATGCGGAAGTCGGCGTCTTGAGCAGGCGATTTTTGGGTAATCCCCAGCACGCGGGCGCGGTCAAACGAGGCAAACCCAGTCGTTCGGCCAAGTTCGACGTGAATTTGTGGTCCAGCGTGACGCCCAGATAGCCACGGACGACCGCGCCGCGGTCGATCAGTTGCCGGGCGACGTGGATCACGATGTTGCTGGGGATGGCGAAGCCGATCCCTTCGCCGCCGCCCGACGAACTAGCGATCGCCGTGTTGATGCCGATGATCTCGCCCCGCAAATTGATCAGAGGACCGCCCGAGTTCCCCGGGTTGATCGCCGCGTCTGTCTGTAAAAAGTCTTGAATGTCGACTTCTTCGTTCAGTTCCAAATCGCGGCGTCCTTTCGCGCTGACGATTCCCAACGTGACCGATTGACTCAGTCCGAACGGGCTGCCGACGGCCATCACGAAATCGCCGATTTCGACACCGTCGCTGTCGCCGATACGGGCGGGCAACAATTTTTCTTCGACGACTTCCAGCACGGCGATGTCCGTACTGGGATCGGCCCAAACCTTTTTCGGATTGATGATGCGACCGTCCTGGGTTTTGATGCGGATATTGGCGGCCGCCGACTCGCGCACCACGTGCCGATTCGTCAGGACGTAGGTTTTGCGATTGTGTTCGAAGATCATGCCCGAGCCGGCTTCTTCGGCTCCGCGACGCACCCGGCCCAGACTGTCGGTCTTGTCGGCTTCGATATGCACGACCGACGGTTTGACCAAGGTCGAACAGCGTTTGATGACCGACATCGTTCGGGCTAGGGCGTCGGCGTCGCGGGCCAGGGTTTCGAACTGGCGGTCGCGGTCGTCGGCGTCGGCCGACTGAGCCCGGAGACCGGCGGTCGACGCGCAAAGCGTTCCAGCGAGCAGGGCGAAGGTGAGAATTAGCGAACGCTGCGACGACGAGACTGGCACGGCGAGTTCCCCGCGATTCCTGCGAATGTCACGACCGTCCCCGAACGAGGACCGACAATCCTAGGATTTTATCTCGTCGCAGGCGCGGACTTAAGCGATTTTCAAGTTCGCCGACGACTTCGTTGGGGATATTCGATTCGCCGGCATCCGGTTCTGCGGTCTACGGGAACCTACCGGCCGACGAAGTCGACCTCTTCGTCACCTCACGAAATGCCGGCGGAAAAAAATGCGCGTTGACGAAAAATCGGCTCAAGTCGATTTACGAAAAAAACCCGGATCGCCATGCGATCCGGGGGTCGAAGTTCGTCGTCGTAATCCGGCGTCGCATTAAGCGGCGTCGATTTCGATATCGTTGAAGCTCACGTCCGAGTCCCCACCGGTATCGAACAGTCGGCTGAAATCGTCGCCGCCGCCGACATAATCGCCGTTCTTTTCCGCCTCGCGTTGGCATTCGATGCACAACGTGGCGTAGGGCAGGGCGTTTAAGCGGGCCATGGGGATTTTCGTGCTGCAACCCTCGCACACGCCGTATTTGCCGGCGCGGATTTGCTCGAGGGCGGCGTCGATGCGGGCCAATTCCCGGCTTTCGACTTCGGCCAGTTGCGAGCTGATCTCGTCTTGGGCCGAGTCCAAGG
Organism: Pirellulales bacterium; assembly: GCA_049840575.1. GTDB lineage: Bacteria > Planctomycetota > Planctomycetia > Pirellulales > JALHPA01 > JANRLT01. Next base: position 346,587 of record JASGKV010000022.1, on the reverse strand, counting down.
CCGCGTCGACCACGTCGCCGCTGCTTTGATTGCGTAGTTCCTTGAGCAGGCTCAAGTCCCCGGCCAGGGCGCTCCGCAAAGCATCGCGCCGCTTCAACAGGATCGTCTTCAGTTCATGCAGCGAATCTTTGCGAGACATAGCGTCACCTTCGGATAGGTTTCGCGGCATGGCGTTTCGGTCGTCCTGACCGTCACGGCGAGTCTGCGAAACACAAAGTTGCCTGGTTCCCTAGCACCCCTCGACCGATGCGTTCGAAGCGGACTTGGTGGATCCTTTCCACCCGACCCGATCGCACGCCCGGCAACCTAACTCTATTACGCGAATCTTTCCGATTGGGTTGAAACCCCATGGGAAAAACTCGAGGAAAACCTGTCTAAATCCCGAATTGCGGAAAACCGTCGATCCTAAGGATCGTGACGGTCGTCACGAGGTTCGCGATCCGGCCGGTTTCGACCTTTACAGGAGGACGACCGGGCGTGCCTTAAAGATCGACATTCGGCCGCTCCGGGTTCAGCCATTTCGGCAAAATTTGCCGGTTAGTGGAACCTTGCCGCCGATTCCGCCGCTAGCAATCAATAGGCAAATCTCGATCCCTCACTGAACAAAATGGTACGCATCGATTTTCACACGCGATTTTTGACGTTTCGCCGGCCATAACCTAAATCCCTCTAAGGGAATCCAGGTCCGGGATGCGTCGTTGCGCTTCGCGAATGTGGAAAACCCGACACATCGTCGCAAAAACGCCACGTCGCGCACCGTTCGCCGACGCCGCCGCAACCGCCGGGCAAAGACGAAAGATCGACGCATGAAATTCGCCACCGAACACGATCTTCATTCCGACCGCACCGTCGACGATACGACCGCGCCGCCGCAAGAGTTGGCGTTCCGCGTCTTGGGCGGGTCGCGTCATGGGCAAGTCGTCCGCGTCGTCGCTCCGCGTTGCACCGTCGGCGCCGGGCCGCATTGCACGCTCCGTTTACGCGGTCCCGAAGTCGCTCCGCTGGTGTGCGAAGTGTTGCGCGAACCGCGCCGCGCCATTGTTCGCAACTGGGCGCCGGGCACGATGTTGAATGGTCGCGTGTTCGAGCAATCGGTGCTGCGAGCGGGCGATCGCTTGCGAATCGGTTCGTTCGAGTTCGAATTTCTCGGTTCGACCGCCGAACAACCGTGGGACGGCGGATTGAATCAAACCGCGGTTCCCGCTCCGGTCGCGAAGCCACCGAAACGGCGCAAGGGGGATCGCCCGGCCAAACCGACGCGCGAACCGGATGAGGACGTCTTCACGTCGTTTGCCCCGGCTCCGCAAAGCCGCCCCTCGAAGAGCGATCGTATCGTCCCGCCGACCAAACCCGGCAAGTCTTCTACACCCGTTAAGTCAACCAAGTCCTCGCGCAACGTCGAAGCTCCGCGCGAAGCCGCGCGCCCGAGCGTCGAACAGTCGCGTTTGAAAAAACGCGTGCGAGCGGAACGCCTGAGCTTGAAGGCCGAGCACGACGAACTGCTCGCCAAGCAAACAGCGCGCTCGTCGCGGCGACCGAAAAGCTGGCTGCGCAAAACCAAACTGTTGGCCAAACGCGAAGAACTGAAGATCGAAGCTCGCCGGCTGACCGAACAACGTTTGGAATCCTTGAAGCACAACGAGGAATTCTCCGCCCGCCAAGACGAACTGCGCCGCAGCGTCGAGCGTTTCGCGGCGGACGAAGCGAGCTTCGCCCTCGAACAAGCGACATTCGCGGCGGAACAAGCCCGTTTCCAAAACGAGCAAACCGGACTTGCGACACGCGTGGCCGCGTTGGATGAGCAGATCGTGTCGTTCCGCGCGGATGAAACGCGGTTGAGCGAAGAACGTTCCGCTTTGGAAGCCGAACGGGCCGAACTGGCCGCGCTGCGAGGCGAGTGCGACGCGCAACGCCAAACGCTGACGCGGGAACAAGCCGAACTGGATGCCGAAACCGCCGGCAACGCCGAGCGGGGGGCCGAATTACTGGTTCGGCACGAGCATCTCGAAACCGAGGCCGCGCGGTTGGAGCAATTCGCCGCCGACTTGGGCCGACAAGAACGCGATCTCGACGAACGCTGCGCCGGCTTGGATCGCCGCGTGCATGAATTACGTCGTCGCGAAAGCGAACTCTCCGACGACTCGACCGAGTTGCAATCCGCTCAACGCGAACATCAAACCCGCGTCGAATTGTGGGAAGCCGACTCCGCCGCGCGTCGCTTACGACACGACGCCGCGCACGACGAGTTGCTGCGCAAAGTCGCCGAACTGCAGAAGTGGGAAAACGAGTTGGTCGAACGGGCGGATTCGTTCAAGGCCGACCAAGCCGCTTTCAAAACGGCGCAACAGGAATTGACGCTCGAACATGAACGCTTGACGGCCGCCGGCGTTCGCGTCGATCAACGGACCCGTGAACTCGACGGCCAAGCGGCCGAATTGGTGCGTCGCGAAACCGCGTTGACCGCTCGCTCGAAGGAGCTCGACGGTGAAGCCGCCCGCTTGGCCGCCGAACGTCGCGATTTCGAGACCGAACGGAACGTCCGTGAAACGCTGTTGCTGGACGAACGGGAGTTGCTGGCCGGCGAACGGGCGATCTTCACGCTGGCTCGTGAAACGTTGCACCGCGACCGCGCCGCTTGGCAGCGTCGCAAAGCCGATCACGAGCACCAATGGCTGGAACGCGCTCAGGAGTTGGAGCTGCGCCGCCGCGATCTCGACGATCGTGCCGAGCGGTTGCGCGTCGAGAACGAACGCTTAAACCGTTTCGAAACCGAACAAACCGCCGCAGGCGAAGAGTTGTCGCGTCGTCGCGCCGAAACCGAATCCGCTTCGGCCAAACTCGTCGGTGAACAATCGGCCTGGGATGCCCGGGTCAAGGATTGGGAGGCTCGCGAAGCGGTCTTCGTCGCCGAGCAGACTCGTTTGGAAGCGACGCGCGACGCCTTTCGGGTCGAACGCGAAAATTGGGAACGCCAGCAAGCCGCCTGGCAGGAAGAACGCCGGGCCTTGAGCGTCGAACGCGAAGCGATCGAACACGATCGCCAACGCTTTCAAGACGAATTGGCCGAATGGGATCGGATTCGTTCGTCGCAGATCGCGCAAGCCAGCCTGATGGCGCAATTGCCGACGCCGGAGGAAATTCAAGCCCGACTTTCGAAACTCGACGCGCAAGCGGCCGAGACGACGGCGGCGCGCGAACGGTTACGGTCGGAGCGTCAGGAATTCGAAGCGTTGCGTAACGATTCGCAAACGCGGTTGAACGCGGCCCGTGAAGAAGCCGAACGTTTGGAAGCCGAACATGCGGCCTACGACCGTCGCGCGGCCGAAACGGCGAACGAAAAAGCACGCCTTGAAGAATTGGACGTCGATCTCGAGCGGCTCCGCGCGATGTTGCAAGAGCAACGCGAGGAGATGGAGCGTCGGGCCGAAGAGCTGCTGCGGCGCGAGACCGAGCTTCAACCCATCGAAGACGAAACTCGTCGCGCCGGCGAATCATTGGCCGAACGCGAAACGCAACTCGCCATGGACCGCGCCGCGTTCGAAATGCAACGCGTTAAACACCAGGAAGACTCGCGCAAGTCGACGGACGAACGAACCGGCCATGACCGCCGCGACGTATCGGCCGCCGTCGACGAGGCTTTGCTCGCCGAGAAAGCCGAAGTCGCCCGGCAACGCGCGGAAACCGAACACTTGCTGGCCGAACTCCATGCCCGGGCCGCCGAACTCGCCGCGCAACCTGCCGCCACGGTCGACAACGAGCGCCGCGGAACAAGCGCAAGCCGAATTGGCCGCGTTGCGCGAAGACTTGGACCGCGAACGCGAAGCCCACGAGGCCGAGCAACTCGCGCTGCGCGAAAGTCTGGCTCAATTGGAATGCGATCGCGAAGCGTTGGCCGAAGAACGTCGTGCGTTCGTCGCCGAACGCCGCGCCGCCGAAGAAGCCGCCCAAGCGAACGCCGCGCTGACCGTTTCTCATCGCGCGGAAGAATCTGTGGCAAACGACGCCGGCTCATCGTACGCGGATGACCATTCGGAAACGACCGACGAACATGACGACGCGTCGACCGAGACCGCCGAGGAACACCTCGACGATGACGCATCGACCGCGACCGAGCACGACGAAAACAAGGAAGACGCGATCTTCGCACGACTCCGCGCGTTGACCTCGGGCAAGCGCGAAATCGAAGACGAAGCGCCAGCGCCGAAACCGGTCGAACGTACGGCGATCCCCGAAACTCGCGTGGAAGCCTCGACCGCCGGTCATGCCGGCGAAGAATCTGAAGAATCGATCGACAACTATATGCAACGGCTGCTCTCGCGCATGCGCGGCGAAAGCGGTACCGCGACCGAGTCTCGCCCGCAAGCCGCCGCCGCGAAACGCGAAACGGTTCAAGTCGCCGAGCAGGTCGAAGAGCAGGCCGCCAAACCGAAACGCGAGTATGTCCGCTCGGAAGCGCCCGAGAAGAAAGTCGATCTCGTGGCGATGCGGGCGTTGGCGAACTCGACGGCGCGCGACGCGGTCGATACGTCGCGTAATCGGATCGCGGCCGGTAAGGCGTTGACCCAAATGGTTTACGGCGGAGCGACGCTGGTCCTGTGTGCGCTCGGTACTTACTTGATTCCGGAAGATTCGGAAACGCTCCGCATGGCCGGATTCGCCGGCATGTGCGGATCGATGGTCTGGCTGGGCCTCTCCTTGGTCCGATCCCGACCGCTATTCATGGGAACGGCGAAGCGCGACGTCGAGAGCGTCGTCGCCGGCGAAACCGCTCAGGTCCGAAATGTTGAAACGAAAGCGAACGACGAAGTGGTCGACGCTTAAGTCTTGAACGGCGTCAATTAAGTCTTGAACGGCGTCAATCACGAATTTCGCTATCCGAGCGAACCCCGACCGTTCGAGACGCGTCAATGTTCGTGGATTCGGCCCCTTGTCAGAGAGGCTCGGGAATCCTATAAAAACGGACTCGCCTGAGAATTGCGGATGTGGCGGAATTGGCAGACGCGCTAGATTCAGGCTCTAGTGGCCGCAAGGTCGTGGAGGTTCAACTCCTCTCATCCGCACTTCTATTCAAAACCCTCGCCGGATCGGCGAGGGTTTTTTCTATATTTCGCGACGATTTTCACCGTCTCTACCCTTCGCGATTCGTCAGCACGAAATCGACGAAACGGACGTCGCCTTCGATCGGGTGATCGTGACCGAAGTATCGCTCGGCGTAACGTTTGGCGATTTCCTCTTGCCCCAGGCCGTCGTTATGAAGGCGAAGAATGTAATCCTCAGGCGTCATGTGCGCCGTCGGACCCGTTTGAACGTCTTCGATTTGCGTAGCCATGATTGAGTCTCCTAAAGTTGGGGCGGTCGTCACGAAGCGTGCGACATTCTCTTCGAATTGCGTTTTCGCGTGACAGCGGCTTTTTTGCCGGCTTTGACTCGCGTGGCGTGCGATTGCGCGGCAGCGCCTATCTTTCCCCCTTTGACGGCGGGAGCGATAGTCACTTTCTTTCCCACGCCTGATCCGCTCTTCTTCCCGCCGCCGGTCATTTTGTTGACCGTAGCCCAAGCCCGGGTTTCGGCGGTTTTCTTGAAAACGCCACGCTTCTCATAACCGACTTCGATATGTTCGGCCTGGCGTTTTTGTTTGTCGGTGTAAGCGCTTTTGTCGCCGCGAGGCATCGTTCGCTCCTCACTCGTTTGACGATCTTTTCACAACGTCGTTTCCCTCCTGCTCATCCCAAGTTATGTGCATAGACCATTCCAAAACCATCGACGCCCGAATTTCGATCAAACGCCTGCCGGAACGGTGAGAATTAGATGGGTTCGGCATTCTTTGCGACCGGTTTGTCATCGCTTGCCGGTTGCGATTCGCCCGGTGGAGGATCGACCGGCTTCTCCAACAAATTCGGGCCGGCTTCGACGGGGCGCGCGTTGCGGGCTTGCTGTTCGAGCTGTTCCGAATTGTTATCCAACGATCCCTCCGCCGCCGTGGCGATCGGTTGCATGCGATTGCGAGGCGACTTGCCGTTGCGATGGTGATTGCCGTCGCCGTTGGAATGCCGAGTCTCCTCCGATCGGTCGTAGTCGCGCGACGCACGCGCGTCTTCGGTCACGCTGATCGGAATGCCGGTTGGAAATTCGATTCTGGTCGGGCCCGGCATGTTGAGGAATTTGTTCTCTTTGAATGCGTGGAACACCAACCGCGTTAACGACGAACGGACCGTCAACATATTGTTCTTGATCGAGTCGACCCAGTAATACAGCTTCAAATCGACCTGCGCCGACTTGCGAGACCAACACCCACGGCTCAGGCTGACGCAAGACGGCCGGGTGCTCGCGTAGGATTCTGAGTCGCCATTTCCTGAGCTTGCGCCACGGATTTATCGACCGGGATCGAGATTTGAAATTCGTCGCGACGATTCGGATTGTTGGTGAAGTTACGAATCGTGCTTTTGTACACCGTGGCGTTGGGGATCTGCACCGAGTTGCCGTCGAGCGACATGATGACCGTCGTGCGGACGGTCAACCGATCGACGTAACCCTGCACGCCGACGATCTCGACCAAGTCGCCGATCTGAAACGGCCGCTGCATGCTGAGGAACACGCTGGCCAAAAAGTTCTCGGCGATGTCGCGAAACGCGATCCCGACCGCCAACCCGAACAGTCCGGTTCCGCCCAGCAACGTCAACGCGAGCTGCGCGGTCCCGCTGATCCGCATCACGAAGTACAGACCCATGATAAAAACCATCACCGACGCGAAGCGGGCGATGATGTCGCGCAGCAGCGGAACTTTGATGCGCTCGCCGAGCAGTTTGTCGGCGAACCCGCGCGTGCGCGACGCCAACCAAAACGATCCGACCAACACCACGACGGCCGCCAGCAGATACGGGAAATCCTGCAAGAACCCGCGCCACATTTCGCGGACGCTGGCGACGATCGGTTGGAAGTCCCACGCGCTCGCTTGGCGAATCTCCAGATTGTTGACCACCGCGACGGTGTCTTGTGTGTTGCGGACCAAGTTTCCGGCCCAGATCTTGTGTTCTTCGGTCTTGGCGACGCCGCTCAGAAAAACTACGCCTTCGCGGACTTCGACATGCGGCGACTCGAACCACCCGGTGGCGATCAAGATGCGTTCCAGACGCGAGCCGATCTGATCGTCGGCCGCGATCGGTTGCACATCGACTTTTGCCGGCGGCGGCGAAACCTCGCTGGGCGGTTCTTTACCTTTCACCGGCTCTTTTTCCGCAGTGGGCGGCGTCGGGGCCGTTTGTGCGCTGGCCGACGGTACGGCAAAACTCATCACCAACGCCACACTGTGCAATGAAGCCACACTGAGCAACGCGGTACGTATCACTCTGCAAGTCATCAACGAAATCCTTGTGCGGGCCGGCGAAAAAACTCGAATCCTCGTAACGATCCGTCGCCACGAGCGGTTGCGAAAACCGGGCGTGTATGGGCGAAACAACATTCAAAGCAAACCGTATACCGGACGAAATCGACGTTTTCCCCGAGAAATACGTGTATCCTGCGTCATGGATCGGCGAGTGACGGCACACCCACCGCGATCCGCCGGCACATCCACCAAAACCGCTCTTTTCCCGCAGGTGCGGTTCTCGTTATGATCCGCCGCCTTGTTGGGACGCTTCGTGCGCACGCCGGATGGATTCGGGCCGCGCCAGGCGACGACTTTTTCCTTCGCTTCCACCATGTCGCGGTTCGCCTCTCCGCCCGTTTGGTTACGACTCTGCTGCGTCGCGGCGTTGTTCGCGACCGGCTGTCGTTCCACGTCGCAAGAGACGAACCTGGAGTTGCTCAAAAACGAACTCCGTCTGCTGGAAGACCTCAACTACGATTTAGAAGACGAACTGAACGCGAAAGAGCAGCAACTGGAAGCGACGAAACGCGAAAACGAAATCCTGCAAAAGCAAGTCACCGCGCTCGGCAAGTCGGGCGATCGTCCGCCGTTGGACACGCTGCCGCCTGCGCCGAACGCCGATCGACCGAACCTGTTGAACCCGGTCGTACCGTCGCCGCTTCCGCGCCCGATGAAACCGGAAGCGATCGAAGCGCCGGTGATCGAAGCGCCGCCGCTGCCTGGTCAACAAGGCAAACGCAACTCGCCGTACCGTCCGGCGCAACACGTCGTGCCGGTCGAAGCGCAAGACACGTTGAAGCAAGCCGCCGACGTTTGGGGGCCGGCGTTGACCGCCGCGCCGTCGGCCGTCGATCACATTACGATTCATCCTCGGCTGACAGGCGGCCGCGATCGCGATCGTACGCCGGGCGACGACGGAATCTTGGTCGTCTTCGCTCCGCGCGACGCCGACGAACGCGCGTTGCAGGTGCGTGGGAGCGTGCAGATCGCGTTGGTCGATCCGACGCTGAACGTCCGAACCGCACGCTGGGAATTCAGCGCGCAGGAAGCGGACAAGTGGTACAAGAAATCGATGTTGGGGGGCGAAGCGTATCACTTCGAACTCCCTTGGCCGACTCGCGCTCCAGAGCATGATCGCCAAACCGTCCATGTCCGTTTCACCACGACCGACGGCAATCGTCATGAAGCCGATCGCGACATTACGCTGGATCTGACCGGCGAACGTCGCGCGCAACAGGCCGCGCATTTGGCCGCGCCGCGTAATCCGCGGATGACCCCTAACGACGATCCGCCGCCCGCCTGGAACGGCGCGCTGCGCACTTCCGGCATTGCACCGACAGCGCCGGTCGGTCCCGCGTTGACCGCGCCGCCGACGAATTCCGGCGCGGCCGGCGACCCGCCGAGCATCGATATCCAAATCCCCGACATCGGCGGCGTCTCGCCGGACGGCAAGACGCTCGAAAAAAATCCGGCCGCCTCGGCGGTCAAGCGTTCGCGGTTACGCGATCGCCGCCGCACGTCGCGCGAACCGCCGAAATCGGCCGCCGAAGCCGGCCCGTTGGACGCGCCGCTGGTCGAAGCTCCGGCGGTGCCGGGTCTTACGACGCCTCCGGCGACGACATTGCCCGGTCTGAATCCGCAATCGCCGGCCGCCGCGCCGAAGCCTGCGCCGTTCTGGCGATCGTTGTTTCAACCGACGCCGGCCGCACAGCCGTCCGCCGGGCCCGCTCCGCGTCCGCGTGGATTCACGATCGTCCCCGAAGGGGGCGCGAAACCGGCGGCCGGAACGCAAGCGCCGTTGTATTCGACGCCGCCCGGTGCGCCGTTCAACAATGCGCCGTCGAACGCGGCTCCGCTCAATCCCGCTCCGTCCTACAACGCGCCGCCATACAATTCGTCGGGCAGCCTTCCGGCGAACGCGATTCCGCTAGGCGGCCCCGACGCTGGTATCTCGCCGTTGCCGCCGATTCAAACGGCCAACGAACGACCGGAGTGGAAGCCGTATCGGTAGTATCCATTTCGCTTTCAAGAACGGAATTCCGTCATGACGACGCGCAACCTGTTCTTACTTCTTACGATTTTCGCGGCTTCGCAAACCCACGCCGCGGAGCCGGAGCAGCCGATTTCGTTGACCTTTCATGGGTGGAGGCAGTGCGTCGTCGGCAAAACGCGCACGCCCGTGACGTTAGGCCTCTTTCGTTTTCAAAACCAATCTCGTGAAATCGTTCGATACGGAACGCACACCCATCTTCCCGATCTCACGATCGGAAAGATGGTCGATGGTGTTCTCGAAGTAACGGCTTTCAATTGGTGCGGCATGGGTAAAGGCGTCGCCGATCTGAAGCCCGGCGAAAGCGTGGATTTTTATCTCGAACCAAACGCGTATGTGAAGCTGCATGGAAAAGAATTCTGCATCGCGATTACCGCCGGGACCGCCGACGACAAAAACATTCGAAAAATATGGAGTGAGAATTTATCTCCTCCGGATACCTCAAAGGCACCGGAAGAACTTTATAAAATCGGCTTCATCAAGCTAACGTTTTTAGATGACGATCATCGTTAAGAAGAACCGGGTTATGAGAATTGAGTCTATCTATCCAAAACGTCTCGATTAAGCGATCAACGCCCGCAACGTCGCCAAGTTCTTGCGATCGAGTGCGATCCCTTCGTCGCCGCCGGCACCCTTGGGTGTTTCCAAGTATTTGGGCACCTTCTTGAAGCGCGGATCGTTCAGCAGGTTGCGAAAGCCTGCGAGGCCGATCATCCCTTCGCCGATGTGTTCGTGGCGATCGACGCGGCTGCCGAGGCCCTTCTTGCTGTCGTTCAGGTGAAACGCTTTGACCAGTTTGTGGCCCACGCACTTGTCGAGTTGCTTCATCGTCGCGTCGTATCCCTTCGCGTCGGCCAGTTCGTAACCGGCGGCGAACAGGTGGCACGTGTCCAGGCAAACGGCCAAGCGTTTCGGCTCCTTCACGCCGCCGAGAATCGTTTCGAGATGCTCGAAGCGGTTGCCCAGGTTGGTGCCTTGCCCGGCCGTGCATTCCAGCAGCGTCACCGCTTGCAACTCGGGCGCCTTGTCGTGCACGCGATCGAGCGCGGCGATGATGCGTTTCAGACCTGTCGCTTCGTCGGTCGTCGTGTACGAGCCCGGATGCGTGACCACGTAGGGAATGCCCAGACGTTCGGCGCGGCGGAGTTCGTCCTCCATCGCGGCGATCGATTTCTCCCACAATTCGTCGACCGGCGCGGCCAAGTTGATCAGATACGAATCGTGCGACAACGGGTGCTTGATTCCCTTGTCCTTCAACGCTTTTTTGAACAACGCCACGTCGTCGTCGCTGATCTCTTTGCCTTTCCATTGATTGTTGTTCTTGGTGAACAACTGCACGCACTCGCACGTCGACGCCGCGGCGATGTCGACCGATTTGTAGTAACCGCCTGCGATGGATTGGTGCGCGCCGAGCATTTTGAATTTGAGTGGAAGGCAGTCTTGCGTAAAATAATGATCACAATCACAGCAACTCAAGTAATTTTATTTTACTCTTTGGCTTCTCTTTTATTTCCTTAAAAGTCATGTAATCCTCAAACCGTTCAAATAATCCACGAGCATGTTGTATAGATAGCCATTCCAATATTTCTTGAGATTCATCAATTGCCACAGACCTAATTTCGAGAGAGAGATTTTGTTCGTATTCGCGTTTAATACGTTCAGTTAAAATAACGTATTTTACGCCGTTGTTGCTCAATTCAACTAGATACTCCGAAACGTCAGGCCCAAACAGGAAACTGGCTTTAAGAATGCTTTGGCGAAAATCTTTCTGGAGTTGATTGTCAGGTTTCTCTTTAATCCATGTTTTGAGGAGTGCATTAGCTGAATCGTAAATCTTGAACCGGTCTTCAAACAATTCGAGTCGCAGTTTATCTTTAGCATTACGATATTGTCTATATGCAATTAACATCGCAAGCAATGCGATCGTAAGTGTAAGTAAGCCACTAATGATTTTCCAAGTAAAATCAAATGTGTGCGCGCTTGGATTAAGTACATTATTTTCTAAATCACAAAATAATGCGAATGAACTATTGAAAGTCATTGTATCTCCTCATTGAACAACTCCTTCGCCAAATCCTTCACTCCCTTCAAATCCAATTTCCCCGTTCCCAAGACCGGAATTTTCTCGACTTCTTTGAACGAATCGTTCGACGGGATCCAGATGTTCGGCAGGCCGTCGTTCGACAGCGCTTTGCGCAGCTCGTCGATCGATTTCGCCAACGGGCGGTGCAGCACGACGATCCGCTCGCCCTTCTTCTCGTCCGGCACGGCGGTCACGACCAGCGGCAGTTCGTCTTCGCCGGCTTTGAGCGCTTGCAGTAAGTGTTCTTCGATCTTCAGATGAGGCACCATCTCGCCGCCGATTTTGCTGAAGCGACTCTGACGCCCGGTGATTTGAATGAATCCGTCCGGGTGCAAAAACGCGATATCGCCGGTCACGTACCAGCCGTCGCGCACGACTTTGGCCGTCATCTCGGGCTCGTTCAAATAGCCGCGCATCACGTTCTTGCCGTTGACCCACAGCATGCCCGGTTCGCCGGCGGGTAGGTCCTTCCCGGTTTCCGGATCGACGACCTTGGCTGTCACGCCGGGGATCGGGCGGCCGACGGTACCTTCGCGCGCGGCCGAGTCGTCGCGCTGCGGCGTGCGCGACGGCGGCACGTTGACCGAAATCAACGGCGACATCTCCGTCGCGCCGTACGCTTCCAACGGGCGGTGGCCGAACTTCTCTTCGAACGCGTCGCACAGATCCTTCGGCAACTTCTCGGCCGAGCCGAACACCACGTCTAGCTTTTTGAACTGCTCGGGCGTGCATTTCCGCAGGTAATTCCGCAGAAAGGTCGGTGTGCTCATCAACACGGTGACGCCGTACTTCTCGCAGAGCTTGCCGATCTGTTGCGCATCGAGCGGACTGAAGTGGTAAACGCCGGCCACATCCAGCGCGAGCGCGGTCCACATCGTGGCCGTGTAACCGTACGAGTGAAAGAACGGCAACGCGCCGACCAACACGTCGTCGGCCGTCAGGCGAACGGCTTCTTCGATCGACGCGATGTTGGCCCGAACGTTGTCGTGCGACAGGACGACGCCCTTTGGATCGCCGGTCGAGCCGCTGGTGAAGATCACGGTCAGCGTGTCGTCGGGTTTGACGTCGTTCAGACCGAGATACGACTCGAGCGCACGAGCGGCATCAGCTTGGCCTGAAACGCGGCGAGCAGTTTGTCGGTCAGTTTGACTTCCGCTTTGAAGTCTTCCAAATAGACCGGCTCGGCATTGAACTTCAGCGGCAGCTTTTCGAGAAACTTACGCGACGTGAGGACGTGTTTGATGCCGCATTTTTCGATGCAGCGGTTCAACGTTTTCTCGGCCAGCGTGTAGTTCAGATTGACGGCGATCTTGCCCAGCAGCGGCAACGCGGCGTTGGCCAAGACCGCGCCGATCGACGGCGGCAGCAGCAGCCCGACGTATTTCTCGTCGGCCGCCAATTTGCGGGCCAAAAGTCGGCGAAAGATCAACGTGCGCAACAGCAAGTCCCCGCCGCCCAGTTCGGCGCCGGTCGAGTCGGCGATTTTGCGGCGAGACCCGGCGCGGCGACACGCGCAAGAATCGTCGCGGCAACGAGAGTTCGGATTCGGACATAACGGCACGATACATAGGTCTGGTTGAGCGATCGGAAAACGTAGTATCCCGACTCCGAGCGAGCGACGTAAGTCCCCGGAGCTCATGCGAGTTCGGATATTTCCATAAGACAACGCTTCATATTCCCGAGCGGGGGACGTGAGTCCCCTGAGTTAGCGCTTACCGACGTTATTCCGACTTTGCGCTACCGACGATCCAGCCCGACGTGCGAGTCCAAGTGACCAAGGGGTATTCTTGATACAGCACATACGACGAAGCGTTTTCTCTTGCCGAGACGTTGGGAAGTCTTCGATGCGAGCCTGATTCCGTCCACCATGTCCCGCTCGTCGGCTTGGGCCACCTCGAATTCAATGATCGAGACGCATAACTTTTCATGTCTCCAAGAATCTTGGATCCCGGCACGTCTTCCGGAGCATCGACGATCGCGTGAAAGTGCGTCGTCATCACCGCGACGATTTCCAAGTTCCACTTTCGATGCGTCGTCGTTTCGATCGTTTGAGCCACGACGACGCGCCGCCTGCTCAAGAGTCAGTTCGATCGGAGGTCCTTGCAACAGCTTACGTGCCGAGTTTCTGAGATTCGCGATGTCCCGATCGTACTCGGTGGTCGGCTTGTTGTGTTTGAGTCGGACGCCTGAATCGACTTTGACCGGACTCACGAATCCACGCCGATCACCGGGCAGCCACGTGCCGTAGGTCGTGGATGTGATGAGCCAAGATTGCATAAAACGATTGGTTAGCGGTATCTCAGGGGACTAACGTCCCCCGCTCGGGGAATTCAACGTCTCATTTCGTCGCTCATTCTTTCTCCGCCTCCAACGACCGTCGCGCTTCTTGCAGCTTCGCTTCTTCCTGCGGACTGATCGTCGGGAACTTCAAATCCAACGCGTCGATCCGCGCGGCGATCACGTCGGCCACCGCCGCCCGGGCGTACCACTTTTTATCGGCGGGGATCACGTACCACGGTGCGTCGTCGGTGCTGGTCGCGCGGAGCATCTCTTCGTAGGCCTGCATGTAGTCGTTCCAATGCCCGCGTTCGCGGATGTCGCCGCTGTTGAATTTCCAATGCTTTTCGGGATCGTCGATCCGTTCCAAAAAGCGTTTCTTCTGTTCGTCGCGAGACGTTGAGAAAGAACTTCAGCACTTGCACGTTGTTCTCGGTCCACCAGCGTTCGACCGTGTTGATCTCGTCGAAACGTCGTTGCCAGAGCTTGTCGAGACCGCCCTTCAATTGCTTCTCGGGCAATCGCTGCGCGTCGAGGAATTCGGGATGGACGCGTACGACCAACGTCTCTTCGTAATAACTGCGGTTGAAGATCGCGATCCGCCCGCGAGCCGGCGTGATGCGCAACGCTGCGCCATAAGTAGGGCCGCGCCAGTTCCTCGCCGCTGGGCGCTTTGAACGACGTCACATCGACCCCTTGCGGGTTGAGGCCGGTCATCACGTGCTGAATCGTGCCGTCTTTGCCGGCGGCGTCCATCGCCTGCACGATCACGATCAGGGCATGCTCGGCGCTGGCCCAGAGGACGCTCTGCGCCGCGCCGAGGCGGCGTTTGTCGTCGTCGAGCGCCAGTTCGCCGGCGGCTTTGTCCTTCAGCCCCCACGTGCCGTCCGTTTTGCGATCGGCCAGGCGAAATTTCTTGCCCGGCGGAACGAGGAAGTGGTCGTGATCCAAACGATGCGACGGCATGTGCGTAGGATGCGTGAAAAGGTCGGGGGTGGGCCGAATCCGCAACGCGGTCGGCGTCTCTCAGTGTCGTCGGGCGTGTGACGCGATTCAATGCGCGTGCGTACGACGCTCGGCTCGAATTTCCGAGCGTTTCGATTAACGAGGGATTTCTAAAACGTTTGGTGATACGCGAATTTCACGAATCCGATGCGATCGCACGCTGATCGAGTTACGGGCGCGAGGCGTGTCATTGACGTGCGCGATCGGAAACACTGGTTTATATCATACGTTTTGGAATCAAAATCGCGGCTTACATTAAGACGCGTTCAAGACGAAAACGTTCGAAAGAAAATCGTGAGAAACAAAAAATTCTCGGCGTCAGTGAACCTCCGTTGCCGGCGAAGGATTGCGAAACGGAAATTCTTGCAGCAACGTCCACGGTCCACCTAAGTAACGCCAAGCAGATAAACCGATCAACTCCAGAGGGCGCGGGCGGAACTCTTGCGACAACGTCGCTTGTAACGCTTGCGCGGTGCTGCTGTCGACTTTGTTCTGCACCGTGATGTGAAACCGCTTGAGCTGTTCGTCTTGTCGCGTCAAGCGACCGGCGAACGCCTGGGCGATCGCGGCGCGGATCGAAGTCAACTCCGCGCTCTCGACTAGGAACGCCGTTCCGCCGCCGAGGTCCAATATCCCCGCGAGCTGCGCTGCCGGAGCGGGGCGATCGGTCGCGTCCGCGAGCAGCGGAAACAACTCCGCCGCGCAGTTCGCCGGCAGATGGTGGAACAGCGTCAGGTGCGCCGCCAACACGTTGCGATCGGGCGGAAAATGCTTCTTCCGCAACGCGTCGGCCCAGGCGAAATCGTTGGGACCCAGCGTCGCGGTCACGATGATCGGGCGGTCCGCGTCGTTCGGCGTCACGCTCATCCGGTGAATAACTCGTCGATGATCTTCCCTTTTTCCACCAGCTTTAATGGGCGGTTATCGTTGGTCACGTATTCGTGCTCGGGGTCGATCTCCAGGCACTTGCAAATGCTGCGGTACAGGTCCGGCACGTCCAGCGGGCGGTCCGTCACTTTGACGCCATCTTTGTCCGTCGCGCCGATCACTTGGCCGCCGCGCACGCCGCAGCCGGACATCCCCACGCACCACCCTTCGGCGTAATGGTCGCGGCCGCCGTCGGCTTTGAACTTCGGCGTGCGACCGAATTCGCCCATCCAGACGACCAACGTGTTCTCCAGCAAGCCGCGCTCGGCCAAGTCGGTCAGCAACGTCGCGTAGCCCGGGTCGGTTTCGTGGGCCAGCAACGGATTCTCTTTGAAGCCGTTCTTATGCGTGTCCCAGCCTTGGTCGCCGGTGCTGCCGATGCTGTAAACCTCGATGAAGGGCACGCCCGCTTCGACCAAGCGTCGCGCGAGCAAGCAGCCTTGGCCGAACACGGTGCGACCGTAGGCGTCGCGCAGCTTGTCCGGTTCGCCGCTCAGGTCGAACGTGTTCAAGCGTGGGCTGAAGGCGAATTGCCGCGCGCGGTCGTAGATCGCGCGTTTCTCGGCGACCGCCGACTTGCCCCCTTGGCGGGCGAACTCGCCGTCGAGCGCTTCGGTCAACGCCAAGCGACGTCCGATGATCTGCTCGCTGTCGGCCGGCACGACGTCCTCGGGCAACTTGCCCGGCTCGTCGACTTTGAAGCCGGCGTAGCGCGTGCCGAGCACGCCGTGATCGATGTCGCGCGTGGCGATCCGCGGCTTGCCCAAGCGGACGTAGTTCGGCAGGTCGAAATTCGGGTCGCCCTTCTGCATCGCCACGACCGAGCCCCAAGTCGGGTAGCGGATCGCCGGATTCGGCGCGTAGCCCGACTTGACCAACTTGATCGCGCGAAAGTGATCGGCCTCGCCCGACTTCATCGAGCGGATCAGCGCGATCTTGTCGGCGACTTCGGCCGTTTTGGTCCAATACTCGGCGAAGCGGACGCCGGGCAGCTTCGTGGGGATCGACTTCGCCGGCCCTTGATTGGCCGAGTCGTCCTTGGGGTTGAACGTTTCGAATTGCGACGGAGCGCCGTCCATCCACAGCAGGATCATCGACTTGCCGCGTTTCTTCAACTCGTCGGCTTGCGCGGCCAGCAGCCCGCGAATGGCCGAGGGCGAGCCGAGCGCGCCGGCGGCGAACGCGGTGCCGATCATCGTTTGCAAAAACGCCCGTCGGCGGACGAGACCGTCGCCGCGGAGGTCGAGTTGCAGGCCCAGCGCGGCGTTGCGGTCGGCGCGTACTGTGTGGATGGTCGCTCATCGCATCGCTCCCCCGAGAGATCGGCAAGCCGCCGCGCGGCCGGCCAGGGCGACGGGCGGGAACATCAGGCAGGACTTGTACTGTATCAGGTCGTCTCACAGGAGGCAAAAATTCCGAAAACGCCGGGCGTTTCGCAGTGCCCGAATTGTTTCACGTGAAACAAAACGAGCGAGGGTTCAGGCGGCAGGTTTCAGGGTTCAGAAACGGTAAGTCAGGAAAGCCGCGCGTGGCACGCGCGGACCGAGCCGCGTTACGTTGAGCGATCCGGCGCGATGTACGGTTTACCCAAGTTCTCTGCGCGAGCGTTACGAGCGAAACGATCGCACGCGATGTTGTTCAAACTCTGTTTTTGCGCTTCTCAGACCTCCATAACGAGCGGAGAACGTCGGTCCTCCGGTTCTTTCTCGCGCCGTTGCGCAAACTCCCCCATCTTCCCTGCGCGAGCGTTACGAGCGAAACGCGCGTTGCGCTCACGACGTTTTGTGTTTTCTTTTTCACAATGTCGCGCGTGGGACTTGCGATCCGGGCCGATCGAACCGCCGCCAAACGCCCCAGTGTGACGAAACGAGCGTTACGAGCGAAACGATCGTCGTGCGCACGCGTTTTTTTATAAGCTGAGGACGTAAGTCCTCCGTTTCGTTTCTCGATGCTCGACCAACGCTTGCCTATCTTGCCTGCGCGAGCGTTACGAGCGAAAGCTGCGCGTAACGATCACGCTGCGCACACGTTTTGTATTTTGAACAGGAGGTCACGGAGAACGCAGAGGGGTTGCGGCTGCCCGATCTCGCCGAGTTTCGCGTCTTGCTCGTACTGCCCCGACTCGCCCAATGTACGGAGTGTTGTCAAAAGGATTTCATTTGGAATGCCCGGCCGCCGATGCTTCAAAGGTTGAAAATCGAGATGTGGTTATATGTATACTATTTGTGGTGGTGTTTGTCAAGAGTAGCGAATGCGATTTTTTCGTCGAAGCACGAAATGCCTGTCGGGCGACATTTTTCTCTCGGGAGGTCGTTGCGATCATCCCTTTGTGTGCCACCGGCTCCGCCAGTGCTCCGCAGGCCAGCGGAAAGACCTGATCGAAGACGCAACCGCCGTGAGCTGATCGCCGTTCTCATTCAGCGCATATCGACTGAATGCAAGGGTGGATAAGCCGTCGATCGCATCGCCCGGATTCTCTCGCAATTCCTAATACGCCCTGGCGGAGCCGGCGGGTCCCGAGGGTATGCCGGCGGACCTGCGTTCCCGACACTCAGGCGTTGCTCAGCGTCGGAGGCCCGTACGAATCGCATCATCAAAGGTGGGAGAGTCTCCTAACACCACGAAATCGTAGCCGGGGTCGATGACGCGGACGCACGGTTCTCCCGCGTCTCGATAGTCTAGGACCGCTTTACCCCCGGGCGCGGTTCCGATGCAGATCAATCGCGCAAGATCGGTCGCTGATGTGCGTCCTCGACGCAGTTCCCCCGCCCACTCGACGCGCTCCAAGGTCGTAAATCGCTGGATCGGCAGGATGTCGATCTCCGTCCCGAACAACCGTCCGCCGTTCTGCACCACCAACGCGCGCGACAACGTGATCGGCAACACGACGCCGAACGTGGTCTCCCACGCGGAGAGATCCGCCCAGGAGTTGAGCAACGGTTCTTCGAAACCCAACTGATGAAGGTTCCAAGGCTCCCAAAAGCGCACCGTGCCGACCGACGCAGAACCGCTGGTCGACGAACTCGCGCGTCATCGCAGGGCCACAGCAAGACGCCGCAGCGCGGGCAGGTCGCGTCGAGCGAATCCGGCGACGGCTCGACCCGGCAATGCTTGCCGCAAACCGGGCAAACATTCAACGGCCCTTCGGGCGTGCGTGAGGACGGCATGGTTATGAATTCATGAAGTCAAAGCGAATTGATTCCCTGCCTGCCCGTTTACACAATGCAATCCATCGCCATCAGCTTATCGTTTGCTATTAATCAATTATTTCGTCAAGCCTAAGAAGATTGTCCCAGTCCAAAAACTTCCCGACATTGCTCCACGCACTTAGGTCCAAAGTCATTTTCTTAAGCGGCTCGCTAGTTGCCCACTGATCGATTTCGCGCATGATGCGCTCAAAAACCGCAACACCTCTTTCTCGATCAATAACTACACTGAAAGCCTCTCCTGCCCAGAGGAAACGCTTGTTTTTAAGCGAAATCGAATAACGCTTGGCATCTACCGCAAAGAATTCACCTTCAACAACTGGTGAGGAAAAGCCTTGCTTAGGATAAGCGTAGATTCGGAGCCATCCAACCACCTGATTGTATTCCCAGGGTGACCAAACATTCTTGGAGAATTGATTAAGCAACATTCTGGCAACGGATTCCGATCCTTCAGAACTTCGAATTAATTTGTCTTCATCGTCGCTCATTCGTTTTTGATGTTGTTTCTGGCTACATCGGTAAATACCTATCTCAGAGATGCAAAAAACTAAACCGCCGTGCATTTTACAGTGCACGTGGGAAGGTATCTGATTACGGTGTTCTTCAGGTGGTAGTAACAAACTTATCTCATGTTAGTTAGGGGCAACTCGTCGACAGATCATTTCTCATCAGTTGTAAACTGCGTACATGATTGAATGCAGCACGAGTAAAGTATTAACCAATTACTATTGTTGCAGGAATTGCACGTCTATCAACAAAACAAAAGCAAGTCTAACTTTCATGCGAAACGTGTTCCGCGAAGACGTTCGTTTGGTCGTCGTTCAGCGCGTGGACGGCGATGACCGCGACGGTCAGCAGCGGCACGCCGAACAGCCAGCAGGCATGGCTCGGCGCCAGGCAAACTCCGGCCGCGAACGCGGCGATCGCCAGCGTGAAGACGGCGGACCAACGCAGGGCAGCACGGCGTTCCGGTCCCGGCCGCGCAACGCGCACCGTGCGAGACGTTCCGACGACGCCTGCGATCAAACCGATGCCCAACCCGCCGACGGCGGCGACGATCTGTGGATCCATCACGACGCTCCCGAGAGAGGGACGACGAACGCTCGCCGGGCGCATTCGACGCACGCGAGCCGCGCCGCGCATTCTACCGCGCGCCGGAGAGCACCGCGCCGTTTTCGACGGGTCGATGTGAGACCGGTTCACATGACGTGGCCGAAATCGAACGTCGGAGAAAGCCGTAAGTGCACGCCGCCGCGGCGTTTCCGGGGGCTGCGCTACGCTTCGTCCCCGGCCACCCATGTCGCACGGTCGTACGATGCCGAACACGACTTGTGTCGAAGACCATCCCGTCACTCGACCGGCGCCGCGATCTCCATCCCCTGGATCAGCCCGCCTGCGAACGTGAAGCGGTGCCTCGTCATTTCGTCGGCCAGCAGCGTGCCGGTGCGGTCGCGGACGACTTGCCGCACGTCGACCAGAATTCGCCCGGGCGACTCGACGTGAAACGCCGTCGGCTCGACGTGGGGATCGATTTCGCTCCACTGGTCGGTCCAGTAGGCGCGGATCGCAGCGTGCCCGCGGACGAAGCCCCCTTTGAACGCGCGGGGCCACGCCACGTCGGGCGTCATGAGCGCGAGCGCGGCGTCGATGTCCCGCGCGTTAAACGCCGCATACGCCGCGCGGAGCAGGGCGATCTCGGGGGCGGTGGTGTCGGACATGAAGCGATCACCTGGCGGATGCGGGATCCAAAACAATCGCCAGTTTCTCCAACATCATGGTCCACGAGTTCGTCACGCGTTCGACGTAGTCGGCCCATTGGGCGCCCATCTCGTGCGTGAGCGTCAATTCGCAGCCGCCGGCGACGGGACTGAGCGTGATGTCGACCCGGCTTGTTTCGGGCAACTGCTCGCGCATGCCCCAGGTGAAGCTCAAACGCGTGGGCCGGGCGATTTCGAGATACGTGCCGGTGTGGTCCAGCGTGTGGCCGGCCCGTTCGACGACGAACGAGAACTCGCCGCCGGCACGGATCGAGCGTCAGCGAGACGATGCGTTCGTCGCGCACGGCGGGGCCGAACAGCCAACGATCGAGCGACGCGACGTCGAGCCAGGCGTCGAAGACGCGCGGGGCGGGGACCGGGAACGTTCGCATGACCCGGGCGAAGACGGGAGAATGATCGCTCATGTTGCGGTGTACCGTGTCTCTAGTATTCGGGGTCACTAGCGTTCGGGCAGCGACGCGTTGCGGCGCGGGAAAAATTTTTCGCCGTCGACGCGCACGCGTGCGATCGGCACATGGTCGCGGCGACCGTCGGGGAACGCGACGAGGACGTTTTCGTTTTCGGCCGAGATGACCGTCACCGGTCGATACGCGGCCTCGCCCGGGGCGACGTACTCGATTTGCAGATCGCGGGGGAACGTCAGCGGCAGCATGAAGCAGTCGTCGGGCGGCACGTCCCCTTCGTCGCCGTCGTCGAAGCGGACGACGTAATCCATGCCGGCCAGTCGGTTACCGGCGGCGTCGAGTTCGTAGCCGCCGAGTTCGAGGATCGTCGCCGGATAGAAATCGAACTGCGCGGCGTTGTACCACGCCCAGACGCGATCCCCCACGGCGTAACGCGAGACCCAGTGTTTTTGGCCGGCGCCGCCGGCGTTGCGGTCGCCGGTGGCTCGCCTGCATTCGTGTGACGCGCGAGAAAACGTTGTACGGCGCTTTCGATGGTCCACCGCGTTTCCTCGGGCGTCGCGGGGCGTCCCCAGTCGTCGTCATAGACGCCATCGAGGTCTTGGCGAAACGCGGCGGCGGTCGTCAGCAGCGCGCCGGCGGTCGCGTCGTCGTAATCGCCGGGGCAGACTTGCTCGGCGAGCAGCTTGCGAAGTTCCTCGCCCGTAAGCGGTCGAGCGTTACCGCACGCGGCCGTCAGTTCGGCGACGGTCTGCGCGGCGATGTCCCAGGGAGCGTCGCCTTGGTAATGATCGCCCGGCCGCGCATCGACGCCCGGGACGGCGTTCAAGAGCCGCATCTCCGGCGAGCTCAGCGTCGAGTTTTCACCCAACGGCTTGCCCGTGGCGGGATCGATTTTCCACCAGCCCATGAGGATCACCGGATGAGTACGTGGCGAACGCTCGACCGAGCGAGACCTAGTTGTCTCCGAGGATCTTGCGTTTGACTTTGCCCAGAGCGCGTCGGATGCGTTGGAAATTCGAGAGGGCCGGTTCGTTTCGTTCGCTGGGACGCTTGCGAAAGATGGTCGAATGCGCCGTGCCGGTCCAGTGCGCGGGGGCTTCTTGCGTGTAGTAGTAGGCCGCGAACGAGCGGCGGACTTGGTCGTCGGGACATTCGATCGCGGAGACGCCGTGGAAGCTGACTTCGTTGGTCTCGAACACCACGCAGCGGTTGAAGACCGGCGCGAACGCGTGATGACACGTATTCACTTCGGCGTCCCACAATTCGATGTTGCCGCCCCATTCGGCGCGCCAGGCCGGATTGAGATAAATCAGAATGTTCAAGCGACGATGTAGCCGCAACTGCTCGTGATAATTGAAATCGACGTGGACCCCCAACTTCCCGCGCGGTCCGGTTTGATGCAGCCCGCCTCCTTCCAACGTGGGATCGGCCAACAGCCGGGGGATGTCCATCGTGGTCGACAGCGCGTCTAAGAACGGCTGTGACGCGAGAACCTCGTTCAACTTGGCGATCGGCGCCGGAAACACGGAGACGTCCGTCAATTGATATTTACCGTGTTCGAACTTCGTCTCATGCGTTTTGCCGTTCCGCATGGCGTATTCATACGACGGAAACGTTTCGGCGACTTCGCGCGCGAACTCGGGTTCCAAGAATCCGTCGATGCAAAAATTCGGCACCGGTTTCGACGCGCACACCTTGTCGCGCAACGCGGTCCAATCGATAGGACGAATTCCGGGCAGCGTGACGTCGACGGTACTCATGCAGGGCTCGCCAAGAGGAGAATGCGGGCGACGCGGATCAGGCCGGGCCGCGCGGCCGATATTCACTCTACTCGACCACGGCGACGCGGCCAAACGAACGGTTCGAGGTCGGCCGCGGAACGAACGTTCGTGCGCGAGAACGCGGCCGGAGGGTCGGATTTTGCGGGTCATGACGGACCGCGAGCCAGACTCGGACGCGCCGTAGCGAAATATCTATACGCGACGACGACCGACCGCGAATCCGCAGACCGTGAGAATGGCGAGCGCCGCCCACGTGCCGGGTTCGGGGATCGCCGTGGCGACCAGTTGCAGTCCGTCGCCTCCTGCGCCGGCGACGATGAACGCGTTGCCGCCGGAGACGGAGCCTCCCCAGTCGCCGATGGTGCCGGTCAGTCCGGTGACGCGTTGCCAGGTCGCGCCACCGATCAGCGCGGTGCTGCCCGTCGACGCGGCGAGCAGGGCTTGGGCTTCGTCCAGTTGATCCAACCCGATGCCGCCGGTGCGGCCAAGGCCGTTGATCAACGCGGCGTCGGCGGCGGTCAGCGCGGTATTGAACAAGCCGGCGTCGTCGAGCGAACCCGGGAACGGATCGGAAGGCGTCGTGACGTTATTGCGCAGCAAGCCGCCGATCGACAGCGCGTCGAGATTCGCCGGAAACGCGGTGCCGAGCGTCCCGGGCGTGCCCGAGGCTTTGCCGTCGACGTAGATCGTCTGCGACCCGGCGGCGTAGACGGCGGTGATTAACCGCCATGTTCCGCCGGAGATGTTGGCCGTCGAATTGACTTCTTGAAACGCGCCGTTGCGGACGACCATCTCGGCGATGTCGTCGTTGAAGGCGCCGATCTGGAAATACTGATCGGACGGCGTCTTCAGCGAGACCGACATCGCCGCGGCGCTCGCCGTCGTCCCGGGAATGTCGGGCGTGTTGACCCAAATCGACATCGTGAACGGATAGGCCGAGAGCAGGTCGCCCGCGTTTCCCGCCGTGGTGGCCGTCAGAAACCCACCAGCGAAGGTCAACGCGCCGCCGCCGATGATGCCGGTCGTCGTGCCCGAGGCGCCGCCGTTGGCGGCGACCAAGTTCGAGACCGCGCCGGTCGTGCCTTGGTTGGCGATTCCGGTCGTTGTGTTATCCAGCGTGTAATACGCGGTCAGCGCGGCGCGTGTCGGCGTACCTGTTAAAACGAATGATGTGAACAGGACGCATAGCGCAAAACGCAACGACCAAGCCATTCTCAAACTCCCTCGAATACCTTCGAAGAGCGTCCGCATCGAGCTGGTCTCGACGGCCGAACGTCGTTCTCCCTAGCGAGAATTTTAGTTCGAGCGCGGGATCGTCGCAATCGAATGCGTTGTTGGGTGCGACATTCCGTCGCGGTGCTGAAAAAGCAGGAGCGAAAGCTCGCTCCTGAGGATGGGATATAAAAAGATAGACGCGAGGCTCTATGCAAATGCCTTGCGGATTTGATCCAAGTACTTCGGGCATTCGCTCCGCGGGTCGCCGGTTTCTTCGTATTCCAACACGATGTACCCGCGGTAGCCGGAGTCTTTCAGGATTTTGGCGATGCGGTCGAAGTCGGCCGGGACCTTTTTCTTGTCCGGTCCGCTGACGACGACTTTGATCTGCGCGTTAAGCGCATACGGCGCGACGGCGGCCAGTTCTCCGTACAGGTCTTCGCCGTGAAAATTGCCACCGTCCAAATTGACGCCGAACCAGGGACTCTTGACCGCTTTGACCAGCTTTAACAGACCTTCGGCCGTGGCGGTCGGGCCGCCGTGGTTTTCCAACGCGAGGTGGATGCCGTACTTTCCCGCGTGGGCGCAGCATTCTTCCATGCCGGCGACCATCAGCTTGTGGCATTCGGCCAGGTCTTGGTCCTTTTGCACATGACCGGCGAAGATGCGAATCACCGGCGCGCCGAGTTGCGCCGCCCGTTCGATCCAGAGTTTCGCCTTGGCGATTTCGGCGTCGCGTTTATCGCCGGGCGGATGGCCGAAGTCGTTGCCGATCGCGGTGCCCGAGACGTCGAGTCCCAAGCGGAAGCATTGCGCCCGGGTTTCGCGCAGAGTCGCGTCGGAGACGTCGGCCGGGAAGTAATACGACGTCAGTTCGGTGCCGTCGAGTCCGAAGCGCGGCGCAATCGGCGATGAAATCGGCGACGGTGAACTCGCCCTTCTTAAAGAGGTCGCGGTAGCTGTAGGCGGCCAAACTGAATTTGAACTTCGGCGTGCCGTTGCGACCGATCGGATCGCCGGCGCGGACGGGGAATGTCGCGAAGTTGGCCGCGCTGACGATGCCGGCGGCGGCGAGTGCGGATTGACGGAAGAAGGCGCGACGCGTGTGCATGGGGAGGACTGCGGTTGGGACCGCGGTGGATGTGGACTGTGTTATCGTCGTTGGATCATACCGGAGGTCACGGTCGAACCGGCAGAACGCGTATGCCCGGCGGAACGGTTTCCTTGGCCGCCGCTTCCCAGGTTTTCAGGATCTGCAACCGATCGTGACCGGCTTCTAACGGTACTTTCGCTTGCAGACGAACCGCCGGCAAGCAATCGATTCGCAAAATCGTCGAGGAAGTCGCCACGACTTGAAACGTCGCGATCGCTTGCAGCTCGACGTTTTCGCCTTGCGCGTTCTCGACCGACAGTTTTCTGAAGTCTTCGATTCGCGCGGTGGCAGCCGTGTGTTTGATGGTTTTCAAAGCGGAATCGAGCGAAACTCCCAGGCTCAGGCACTTTTCTCGATCGAGTTTGGTTTCGAGACGCTCGACGGGCGGCCCCGGGAAGCTGGCGATATTGAGCGTGGGTTTGGTTTTACGAAGTCGTTCCACGATTTCGGCGCCGACTTTGCCGAGTGTTGTGCTCGATTGATCGTCGTCGGCGACTAAAACGATCTCGCAGGTCGGTTGGGGAATCTCGACTTTCGCTTCCTTCGTTGTGATGCCGGCCGTCCGAACGTCTGCGGGGAGGAGCGGTTGGGCCAGAGCTACGCGATTCCGGACATTCGCCAGCGTCCGATGCTGATCGACTTTCGGGTCGAACACGGCGGTCATTCGGTACGCGCCGCCGTCGGCGGAGACGGACTCCAGCCGCAGCAGACCTTCCATCCCATTGAGTTGTTGTTCGATCGGCGCGGCGACCGTTTGCGCCACGACCTCGGCCGAGGCGTCCGCGTAGTTCGCAACCGTTTGAATGACGTACGGCGGATCGTCATTCGCGCAGACCGGCGTAGCGATCGCGAGGCAGATCGAGAGAACCTGAGTCATTCTGCGGAAAATCGATCTCAAGTTTCGCATGGTGTGGCGATCGATGGCGTGCAAGGCGAGCGGCGATCCGCAGCCGACGAGCGAATTCGATCTTACCCGCTACGATCCGCGCAAGAAAATCGTTCGATTCGCGCCATCATGCCGGCGGCGTCAAGGTTTACCACGATCGCCGGACCGGTCGGCGCGGCATTCTCGGCGCGAAGCTGTACCGGTGTTGCGGCGCGTAGGGGCGGTTCAATCGTTAAGGTTTCGCGCGCTTAACGGACCGGTACGGTTTACGTAAGCGGAGACGTAAACCATTTTGGGAAAATGCTTTCCGGCCTCTCAAGGGGCTTCTTCGAGAAGGCCGATGAGAGGGGTGTCCCGCTAGGAAGATACGCATTCGCAAGGGTGCGTCGGACACGTCGGGTAACCGGAATGGTCCAGTGGTCGAGCCAAGGATTGGCTCGCACGGTCCCGACGTCATACACCGTGGAAACGATTTGTCGGGTGGGTGTGTCTCACCGTTGACGACTCGCCGTCGGATGCCAAGGAAGGTTTCGCCTCACTCGCGCGAGGATCTTCCCGCTCACGGTATCCCAGACGGAGAAGTCGACGGGGTTCCAACCATGGTACGGAAGCACGAGCGTGCCCCGTTCGACGATCGCCACCACATGTCGAGGAGACGTTGTTCGATGAAACTGACCAAGTTTTTCGTGGCGCTGGTTTTGAGTGCCGGCCTCTGCGGCCAGAGCTTCGGTTTCGAGCTCATGGAACGCATGCTGGGCTTGAACGGCTGCGGCTGCACCGACGGTGCGGCGCCTAAGTGTTGCGAAAAATCGACGTGCACCGACCCGGGCTGTGCGGCTCCCGCCGCTTGCGATCCGGGCTGTGCGGCCGGAACGGCCTGTGCGGCCGACCCGGGCTGTGCGGCGGGAAATGCTTGTGCGGCCGACCCCGGCTGTGCGGCGCCCTGCGGCAGCGGTTGCACCAGCGGCTGCGGCAGCAGCTGCGGTGGTTGCAAGAAGTGCCCGGGCAAGGTGAAGTGCGGTTGCCCTCGTTTGGGCGTCAAGACCTGCCACTCGCATGACCTGTTCGGCGGGTTGAAGGGTCTGTTCGATTGCGGTCGTTGCTGCAAGAAGTCGTGCAACAGCTGCACCAGCGGTTGCGCTTCGGACCCGGGTTGTGCCGCTCCGTCGGCTTGTGGTTGTGCCGATCCGGGTTGTGCCGCTCCGGCCGCCGCTTGCGGCAACGGTTGCACCGCCGCTTGCGATCCGGGTTGCGCCGCTCCGGCTGCCGCTTGCGGTAACGGTTGCACCGCCGCCGCCGATCCGGGCTGTGCCGCTCCGGCCAGCTGTGGTTGTGCCGCCGCTCCGACTTGCTGCAAGAGCAAGAAACATTGTGGCCTGTTCGGTCACCTGTTCGCTTGCAAGAAGCCTTGCCATAAGTCTTGCAACACCTGCACCAGCGGTTGTGCTTCGGACCCGGGTTGTGCCGCTCCGGCCGCTGCTTGCGGAAACGGTTGCACCGCCGCCGCCGCTTGTGGCAACGGTTGCACCAGCGGTTGTGCGACGGCTCCGGCCGCCGCTCCGGCTGCTGCTCCGGAAGCCGCTCCGATGCCGCCGGCCCCGATGGCCGACCCGCAAGCTTCGCTGCAACGTGGTCGCGTCATGCAAGCCAGCAACATGGTTCGCACCAAGTAAGCTGACTTGTGGGACTGACTGAAGACTCAGACTCCGCCCGGGTTCGCCCGGGCGGAGTTTTTTTGTTTTGATAGATGGTCGGCGCACGACTGCTCTCGGGCTCTTGCCGCTCGTCCGCTCTCGTCGACTCGGATACGATAAGACGGTCGCGTTTCGTCCTTCGTCGTCGATCGTATGTCCGTCGCCAAACCCGTTTCGTCGCTTACGCCGCAACAAGCCCGGGCGATCGACACGCGCGCGGTCTCGGTCGCGCTCTCGGCCGGGGCGGGTTGCGGGAAAACGTACGTCCTGACGCGGCGGTTTCTCTCGCACGTCGATCCCGAGTTCTCGATTGTCGGCGAAGCGACCGAAGAACCGGCCGGCCTCGAGCAACTGATCGCCATCACGTTCACCGAACGCGCCGCCCGCGAAATGCGCGAGCGGATTCGCCGCGAAACGCTGAACCGGTTACAAACGGCCGACGAAGACCGCGCCGGTCACTGGCTAGACATGCTGCGCGGCCTGGACGCCGCGCGGATCAGCACGTTTCACGCGTTCTGCGGATTGCTGCTGCGCAGCACGCGGTCGAAGCTCGGATCGACCCCGGGTTTCGCATTCTCGAACAAACGCAATCGCAAACGCTGCTCGACGAAGCGATCGACGACACGCTCCGCTCGGCGTTGGCGCAACGCGATCCGGATGCGTTGGAACTCGCGCTCGCATTCGGACTCGAAGGATTGAAGTCCCGCGTTTCGGAACTGTACGACGAAGTTCGCGGCCATTCGACCGAGGAGTGGACCGGGTTGTCGCCCGAGGGGTTAGCGGGCGTCTGGAAATCGCTGTATACGACGCACTTCACGTCGTCGTTGAAACGCCGCATTCCGGACCTGCCGGAGTTGATCGCGTTGCGGACATTCCTCACGAATTTGGTCGACGTCGAAAAGGCGGCCGACGCTCGCCGCAACGACATCCTGGTCGCGTTGGCCGATGTGGCAAGCGCGCGCGATCTCTACGTCGCGTGCGCCGCGTTGCGCGACACGGCGATGATCAAGGGACTGACGAAAAAACACTTCGCGGACGAGCAACAGTATGCGCGGTTCAAAGACACGTGCGCGGACGCGCGCGGCGTGTTGGACGGCATCGCCGCGTTCGCCGCCTATGATCCGGCCGCCGCGTTGCCGGCCGCCAAACTGGGCCTGCACGGGTTGCGACTCGCGTTGCGGATCGGCGCCGCGTACGACCAACGCAAACGCGACGAAAACGGGCTGGACTTCACCGACCTGCAACTGCGCCAGCGCGACCTGCTGCTCGATCCGGCGAATCAGGCGCTCGTCAAACGTCTGGGGCAAGACCTCCGTTTGATGTTGGTCGACGAATGCCAAGACACCGACCCCGTGCAAATCGAGATCCTGCGCGCGCTCTCGGGCGAGGGGAACAAGCTGTTCGTCGTCGGCGATTACAAACAGTCGATCTATCGTTTTCGCGGTGCGGACCCGTCCGTCTTTCTCGCGCTGCGGCAAGCGACGCCGCCGCAAGGCCGTCTGCCGCTCTCGAAAAACTTTCGCTCGCAGCCCGGCGTCTTGCATTTCGTCAACGCGTTGTTCGCGGACGCGCTGTCGACCGAATCGGAACCGTACGAACCACTGCAAGCGGCGCGAGCGAACGTCGGCGCCGGCGCGAACGTCGAATTTCTCTGGCCCCCCGGCGACGCGGCGCGCGGAGCCACGTACGAGAACCGCCGGACCGAAGCCCGCTGGATCGCGCAACGCTTGCGGGCGATCTTGGATTCGGGCGAGAAGCTGATCGACGATCCGCGCGAAGGGCCGTGCGCCGTCCATCCGGGCGACATCGCGATTCTGTTTCGCGCGCTCTCCAACGTGCAACTCTATGAAGACGCGTTGCGCGAGGCCGGCATTCCGTACTACTTGGTCGGCGGTCATGCGTTTTACGCGCAGCAGGAAATCTTCGATCTGGTCAATTTGCTGCGCGCGGTACACAGTCCGGCCGACGAGATCGCGTTGGCCGGCGCGCTTCGCAGCCCGATCTTCGGACTGACCGACGAAAGTCTGTTCCGCTTGATGCGCGAAGGAAAAACCTTGGCCGCCGGGTTGACCAATCGCGAGACGTGGCGCGGCTTCGTCACCGCCGAGCAAACCGGTCCGGTCGAACGGGCCGCGACGACCATCGAACGCCTCCGCGCGATCAAGGATCGCGTTTCGATCGCCGAGTTGATCCGCAGTGCGCTCGAATGGACCGGCTACGACGCCGCGCTGGTGGCCGAGTTCCTGGGCGAACGCAAATTGGCCAATCTTGAAAAACTGATCGATATGGCCCGCGTCTTCGATCGCTCGGGCACGATGGGCTTGGGCGATTTTTTGACGCAGCTTTCGGACTACGTCTCGGCCGAGCCGAAAGAATCGCTCGCTGCGACGCATCCCGAGAATTCGAAGGTCGTCAAACTGATGACCATTCACAAATCCAAGGGGCTGGAGTTTCCATTGGTCGTCGTGCCCGACTTGGGTCGCGCGAAGCGGGGCGGCGGACCGAGGCGCGGGGTTCGATCCGCTGTGGGGTCCGTTGGTCCGACCGGCCGAAGACGAAGCGAAAGACGCGTTGGCCGGCATGGACTTTCGCAACGCGATGCGCTCCTGGGACGACGAGGCCGAGTCGTTACGGTTGTTCTACGTCGCCGCGACGCGCGCGGCCGATTACTTGATGCTGTCGGCGCCGATTCCCGATTTGGAAAGCCCGCCCGGCGATTGGTTGCGGTTGTTGGCCGCGCGGTTCGATCTGCGAACCGGACGCCTGCGCGACGTTACCGCCGGGGTACGATGCGCCGCAGATCCTGGCGACGACGCTCGAACCGCCGGAGGCCAAAGACGGCGCGGGTCGCAAACAGGCCGCTTGGGGCGAACGCCTGGGCGGATTGCGCAACGCGGTCCAAGTCGCCGGTCAAGCGAACGCGATCGATCGCTTGGTGCGCGACGTATCGCCCGACCCGGCCGCGCGGAAACGGTTTTCGTTCTCGCGGCTATCCAATCAATTGATCGCCCGACCGACGGCCGACGAGTTCGCCGCTACGGAAGAAATTTCGGGCCGACGCGGCGCGACGCGGACGACGACCGACGGCGAGCAAGCAGAACGCGATCCGTTCGAATTAGGCACGCTGGTCCACGCGGTTCTGGCGCGGTTGACGCCCGAACGCTGTCGCGGATTGAAGTCGAAGCAACTTGATCTCTGGATCGAGCACGCTGCCGAAACGCTGGAGATCGACGACGACGATCTGATCGCAGAATGTCGCGAAATGCTCGAGTTCTTTTTACGCTCGCGTCTCTTCGGAACGTTCAAAACGGCCCGCGAGTTACGGACCGAAGTCGAATTCGTATTGCCCTGGCACGTATCGACGGAATCGGCCGAACGGAAGAAAGGGAAAGCGAACCCGACGGACTCGGTATGCCACTTACAAGGGTATCTGGACGCGCTGGTGTGCGACGCCGACGAGCGGTGGTGGATCGTCGATTATAAAACGAACCGCGTCCCCGAAAACGCCGACGACTACCGTCGGCTTATCGCCGAATACGCGCCGCAGTTGGGCGTGTACGCGTTGGCGGTCGAGCAAAGTTTGAACGTCGCCCCGGCCGGCATGATCCTGCATCTGCTGCGGACCGGCGAGGACGAGAAATTGGAATGGAACGCCGCGCGATGCGCCGACGCGGGCGCGTGGCTCGACGCCGCGTTGATTTCGGCGCGGAATACCTAAGGACGTTATGTCGCCAGCGCGGTCATTCGCCGTCGAGGTCGTTCGCAAGCTCCGCGCCGCGGGCTACGAAGCCCTGTTCGCCGGCGGATGCGTGCGCGATCGATTGCTCGGCAACGAACCAAGCGACTACGATGTGGCGACCAACGCCGTGCCTGAGCAGATTCAAGCGGTCTTCGGCCGCCGCAAAACGTTGGCGATCGGCGCAGCGTTCGGCGTGATCGCGGTCGTCGGCCCGAAGGAGGCCGGCGCGGTCGAGGTCGCCACGTTCCGCCGCGATCTGGGCTACAGCGACGGCCGCCGGCCCGACGGCGTGGCGTTTTGTTCGGCCGAAGAAGACGCGTTGCGGCGAGATTTTACCATCAACGGGATGTTCTTCGATCCGCTGGACGAACGCGTGATCGATTATGTCGGCGGCGAGCGGGATTTGGGCCTGGGCGTGATCCGCGCGATCGGCGACCCGCGTGCGCGTTTCACCGAGGATAAGCTGCGGTTGCTGCGCGGCGTGCGCTTCGCCGCGCGATTCGGGTTCGCGTTGGAGGACGCGACGTGCGCCGCGATCCGCGAACTTGCGCCGCGCGTGGTCGACGTGAGCGTCGAGCGAATCGCGGAAGAACTGCGCAAGATGTTGTCGTTATTAGGTCGAGTCGGCGCGATTGAAACGCTGCGCGACGTCGGACTGTTGCAAGCGGTCGTACCGGAATGGGCGAACGCGTTCGCAACGGAGCAGGGCGATATGGCGTGGATCGCTATGTTGGACGAATTACGATTCTCGCAGGAATTGGAATTCGCCCCCGTGCTCGCACGGTTGTTCGCGCCGTTGCCGGAGTTGTTGCGAACCGTTCCCAAGGCATCGACCGTCGCGATGTGTCGCCGCTTGAAATTGTCGAACGACGAAACCGACGTCATAACGTGGTTGGTCGTCCATCAAGACGCGTTGCGCGACGCGGACGCGCTGCCGTGGTCGGAAATTCAACCGCTGCTGATCCATCGCGCCGCCGGCGATTTGGTGGAATGGTCGCGCGTCTGCGCCTGCGCGACTCGGCCGTTCGACCGACGACGCCGCCTGGTGCGCCGCCCGGATGACGTGGCCGCGCGAACGGCTCGATCCGCCGCCGTTGCTGACCGGTAACGACTTGATTCGTGGCGGCTGGAAACCGGGGCCGGCGTTCGCGCGAACGCTCAAGGAACTGCGCGACGCTCAGCTCGACGATGTCGTGAAAACGCCCGATGACGCGCGAACGTGGGTCGCGGTGCGCCGCGACGTCGGCTAATAACTCGTAACGTATCGCGAAATCCTCGTAGTATACCCCTATTTGGGATTTTCCGACCGCCGTGTGAGTGGGTTTGCTGTTGCCCATTTTCGGGCATTTGAAATAATTCCTGCAGGACCGTCTTTTCGCACGTCCCTTCCGCCGCCCAACATATACATGTCCGACTCTCCGCAGATCATTCCGTTGCACCGCCGTCCCTCGGCGCGGTGCCCGATCCGCGCGACGTGCAAGGCCTCAGCATCGGTCAGTATCTCATCCGTCGTTTGCAGGACTACGGCGTCGACGACGTGTTCGGCATCCCGGGCGATTACGTGTTGTCGTTCTATTCGTTGTTGGAAAAAAGTCCGATCAACGTCGTCGGCTGCACGCGCGAGGATTGCGCCGGTTTCGCGGCCGACGCGTATGCACGCGTCAACGGGATCGGTGCGCTCTGCGTGACGTACTGCGTGGGCGGCCTGAGCGCGTGCAACAGCGTGGCCGGCGCGTACGCCGAAAAATCGCCCGTGGTGGTCATCACCGGCTCGCCCGGTTTGCGCGAGCGGGTCAACAATCCGCTGCTGCATCATAAGGTCCGTGACTTTCGGACGCAGTTGGAAGTCTTTGAAAAAATCACGATCGCCGGCGCCGAACTCAGCGACCCTGCGCACCGCGTTCCACGAGATCGATCGCGTGTTGGACGCCGTGGTCCGTCATAAGCGGCCGGGTTATCTGGAGATCCCGCGCGACATGGTGCATGTCGTGCCGGACGCGATCAATCCCTTCAAGCAGACCATGGTCGAAAGCGATCCTCTGGCGTTACAAGAAGCGGTCGCCGACGCGGTGGCCTGGATCGAACGGGCCGAACGTCCGTGCATCGTCGCCGGCGTCGAGATTCATCGCTTCGGACTGCAAGAGGATTTGTTGGCGTTGGCCGAAGGTTCGCAGATCGGCATCTGCGCGACGATGCTGGGGAAAAGCGTCGTCAGCGAATACCATCCTCTGTACGTCGGTCTGTACGAAGGGGCGATGGGCCGCGCGGAGGTCTCGCGATTCGTCGAAGAGAGCGATTGCGTCCTGCTGCTGGGGACGTTTATGACCGATCTCAACCTGGGCGTCTACACGGCCAATTTGAACCCGACCGGTTGCATCTACGTCACCAGCGAACAACTCCGCATCCGACATCATCATTATCACGACGTGCAGTTGGAAGACTTCCTCCGCGAATTGGCGCGGGCTAATCCGTGCGCCGCGTCGCGAAAGCTGCCCCCCGGTCCGGCGGCCGCGTTGCAACCGTACGTGATGGAACCGGATCGACCGTTGTCGATCACGCGCATCATGTTGCGGATCAACGAATCGCTGGAAGACGACACGGCGGTCATCGCCGACGTGGGCGACTCGCTGTTCGCCGCCACGGAATTGGTCGTACGGCAAAAGACGGAGTTTCTGGCGCCGGCCTATTACACGTCGATGGGTTACGCCGTGCCGGCCGCGCTCGGCGTCAGCGTCGCGGGTCGGAACGACCGCGTGGTGGCGATCGTCGGCGACGGCGCGTTTCAGATGACCGGCATGGAACTGAGCACGATCATCCGCCACGGCTATCGCGTGGTGTTGATCATCCTCGATAACAAGGGCTATGGGACCGAACGCTTCCTGCATCCCGGCGACTTCAACGAGATTCATCCGTGGAACTACGCGAAGTTGCCGGAAGTGCTGGGGGGCGGGATCGGGTACGAAGTGCGCACCGAAGGGGAATTCGACCGCGCGTTGCGCAAAGCCTGGGACGAAGACCAAGGCCTGAGCATCATTCAAGCTCATCTCTCGGTCGACGACGCCAGCAACGCGTTGCACCGCTTGGCCGAGAAATTGAGTAAGCGCGTCTGATATTCGAGAACTCAGCGACCGAATGCGGACGCCCCCAATATCATCCCGTTGACGATCAATCCCAACCAAAAGCTCGATAGACACCATCTGCGGGCTTGATCCGATGCGTACGTCGCGCCTTCTCGATTGCGCGCGTTCCAAGCCAGATCGACTTGCACGGCGTAAACGATGCCGACGACGCCTATCGGGAGGCAACAGAGGAACGTCGCGAGAATCGACGGCAAAAGATACGACTTCGGCTTCTCGCCCTGGTCGCTTCGCGGTCCGAGACCGATTTCATTCATCGGCCGCGGAGACGCATAGGGATTATTCGGATCGGTACTCATCGAAGCCCGCCGGACGCCGCGCTCAAAAGCGTCGACCGCCGCCGGCTTCGGCTGCGATGATCGCGACCACATAAATGGCGATCACGACGATGCCGATCCCAAAACTGATCCAAGCCCAGGTCTTCGCCTGATTCGACGCGTGTCGTGCGCCGAATTGATCTCCGGCGTACCACTTCGAGTCGACCTGCGCGGCGAATACGATCGCGACGATTCCCAGCGGCCAGCAGCACAACACGGTGCTGATGATCGCGTGGACCAAATAGTTGGGCGGTTTACCTTCGCCCGAAATGGGGGCCGAGTTGCCGACGTTGACGTGATAGCCGGACGCGTACGGGTTTTGCGACGCCGGCGGAGTCAGAGGGCTGCCGCACTGCGTACAACGGGTCGAGCCGTCCGGACAAGCGTAACCGCATTGGCGACAAAACATGACCCGCTTCCTCGCACGAGTAAACGCGAACTACCGGCGACCGGACATGGCCAGGATCGGAATCAACAAACAGCCGCCGATGCCCATGACGAGACCGAAAATCGCCCGACCCATGCCGGATTTTTCGGGATTCTTTTTCATATCCCAAATCGCTAAACCGGCGAACAGGATCGCGAACGGCGCGAAGATCACCAAGGGACTCAAGAGCCCCAAATACCCGGCGATGATCGCGAAAGGCGAACGCCCGACGGGCAGCAGCATACGCGTTCCCAAGTCCGGCGCAGGTGGTTTGTATCCCGGAGCGGGACCGCCGGCATAGGGATTTTGCCCGGGCCCCGCGACCGGACCGCCCGCTTTCCAACCACACCCGCCGCAGAACGTCACTCCGGACGCCATCGGCTGCCCACACTGTGCACAGAACATCGAAGTTTGCTAAAAAAGGTCTGCCCGAAGCCAAGAAGTCGAACTTCGCGACGTATTTATAGTGTCCGTGCGAGAGGCACGCAAACGAATTTTGCGGGAAACACGATGAGCGCTCAGTGGTATCTGAATCGGAAAGATCACGGCCAATTTGGGCCGTATGACGACGCGCAACTCCGCGAACTGGCCCAATCGAATCGGATCGCGCCCGAAGATTTGGTCTGGCGCGACGGCATGGCCGAATGGAAGCCCGCGCGCGAGGTACCCGAGGTCGGTCTCCCTCCGACGCCGCCGGCGACGCCCGGCGGACTGTTCACCGGCTTTCAGCCGCACACATCGATCCAATCGTCCGAGAAATTGGCCGCCGGCCTTTGTGCGCCGTTGGTCGGCACGTTCGGCATCCACAAATTCGTGATGGGCTACACCAGCGCCGGGATCACGATGTTGCTGATCACCGTGT
This sequence comes from Pirellulales bacterium, assembly GCA_049840575.1. Lineage (GTDB taxonomy): Bacteria > Planctomycetota > Planctomycetia > Pirellulales > JALHPA01 > JANRLT01. The sequence continues at coordinate 310,277 of JASGKV010000022.1, read as the reverse complement.
TGACCTGTGGCGTCGGCGCCCTGCCGATGAGCATCATCGCTCTGGTCGAAGGGATCATTTACCTGACGAAATCCGACGAGGAGTACAAGCGGATTTACGTCGACGGTCACCGCCCGTGGTTTTAAGCGGTCGAGAAGAAGGCTGAAGTGCGGGATCGCGTCGTATTCTTCGGAGTTTATTTCTCAACTCCGAAGCGGTGGACCGTTTTCGATTTGAAGGTCTCGCCTTTCTTGAGGGTCGTCGACGGGAACTTCGGTTGATTCGGCGAGTCCGGGTAGTGTTGCGTCTCGAGGCAGAACGCTTCGTGTTGCTTCCAGCCGCCGTTGACGTCGCCGCCGTCGAGGAAATTCCCGGTATACAGTTGGATGCCCGGCTCGGTAGTGAAAATTTCCAGCGAGCGGCCCGTTTTCGGATCGTGGATTTTGGCCGCCAAGCGCGGTTCGGCCGCTTCGCCGCGAACGACGTAGCAATGGTCGTAACCGCCGTTGGGATTCCCGATCTTCAGGTCGGCGATCCGCGAACCGAGCGGTTGCGCCATGGTGAAATCCATCGCCGTCCCCGCGACCTTGGCCGTTTCGCCGGTCGGAATCAACGTCGAATCGACCAACAGATAACGATCGGCTTCCAGTTTAAGGACATGGTCCAGGACTTGGCCCGATTTGATGCCGCCGAGATTCCAGTAGGCGTGGTTCGTCAGGTTGAGTACCGTGTCGGCGTCGGTCTTGGCTTCGTATTCGATGACGATTTCGTTTTTGTCGGTCAGCACATAGGTGACTTTAACGTCGAGATTGCCCGGATAGCCTTCCTCGCCGTCTTTGCTGGTATACGCGAACTCGACGGCGGGACCGTCCTTGCTCGACCGGTTTCCCTTTCCACATCACGCGATCGAACCCGCCGGGGCCGCCGTGCAGGTGATTCGGGCCGTTGTTCGTGGCCAGAGTGTAGTCCTTGCCGTTTAACGAGAACTTCCCCTTGGCGATGCGATTGGCGTAGCGTCCGATCGAGCAGCCGAAGTGGGCTTTGTGTTTTTCGTAGCCGGCCATGTCGGCGAAGTTCAGCGTCACGTCGTCGCGTTTGCCGTTCTTGTCGGGCACGCTGACCGATTGCATCGCCGCGCCGAAGTCGATCAACGTGACCGACATCGCGTCGTTCTTTAACGTAAATGCGGTGACGGGTTCGCCGGCGGAGGTTTTGCCGAAGGAGGCTTGCTGGACGGGCATATTCGATTTGGGAGAAGCGACGAGCGCGGCGTCTTGGGCCGACGCGAAAAGCGTAACGAGAACGGACGACAACACCGATCCGATGAACAGCAGACTCCGGCGCGACATGGCAAGAACCCCGATGCGTTGTCGATGCGTGTTCCGCGCGAGTTGGGACCTCGATACGACGCGGAAGTCCCTATGATAGCCGCGCCGCGGGAGTCCTCGCGAGAGGGCGGTTCACGATTTTTTCCGCACGGGGAATCGTTTATTACGAACGCAAAGACATCCTGTTCCATTGCATGTCAACGATTCACACCCCTGTCGCTCGGCAAAGTTCCAGCCAATTCACGTCTTCCTCGAAGCCTGCGGACCGATAGGCCAGTTCGCTGAGAACGCGCGTCTTGCAACGGCGTTCGATCTCGTGCCGATTGGTCGCTTGGCTGGGATCGCGACGTTCGTCGCGCGGCGTCGGGTGGTTCAAAACGACGCCTGCGATCGGCAGGTTCGGCGCTAATGCCCGGGCGGCGACCAGCGTGACGGCGGCCTGATTGATCGCGCCGAGTTTGTTGGGTACGACCACGATCAGCGGCCAACCGACGATTGCCGCCAAGTCGAGGCAGGTCCGCGATTCAGATAACGGCGAAAGTAAGCCGCCGGCTCCTTCGATCAACGTGACGTCGTAACCGTCGCACCATGGTCTCAACTCGTCGATCAACAGCGCATCATCGACCGTGCGGCCTTCCTCGCGCGCCGCGAGGTCGGGGGCCAATGGGGCGAGAAATCGTTGCGGGCAGACCTGCGCCAACGTCGCGGGCCGACCTGCGGCGTGCCACAGTTCCTGCGCGTCGTCGCTTTGCAACACGCCGCAGCGATCGGGCACACAACCGCTGGCCACCGGTTTATAAACGCCGACCCGCTTGCCGGCGGCGAACAACGTCGTTGCGATCACGGACGCGACCCGCGTTTTACCGACCGACGTGTCGGTGCCGACGATGAACAACCCTGGCATGCTTGATCTCGACGCATAGTGAAGCCTCGACCATCCGAGTATCATGGAATCCTGCTCCGAATCGCGTCGTGATTCAAGTCGTTTCGTTCTTCTCGCGTTGCGTTTTCCGCCATGTCCGCCTCTCCTTCGTCCGTGATTCGCATCGGTACTCGAGCCAGCGCGTTGGCGCGTTGGCAAGCGGATTGGGTATCGGCCGAGTTGACGTCGCGGGGACACCGGGTCGAACTGGTCTACATCACCACCAGCGGCGACGAGCAGCAACTGGGGCCGGTGGGGCAGATCGGCACGGTGGGAGTGTTTACGAAGGAAATTCAGAATGCGTTGCTCGACGGCCGCGTGGATTTGGCCGTTCACAGTTTGAAGGACTTACCGACCGATCCGATTCCCGGACTAGTGTTAGCCGCCGTGCCGGAACGCGAAACGGTGGACGATGTACTGATCTCTCGCGAAGGTGCGATGTTCGCCCAGCTTCCGGTCGGCGCAAAAATCGGGACCGGCAGTGGCGCGACGGAAAAGCCAGCTTCGTTACGCACGGCCCGACTTGGAATATTTGGAGATTCGCGGCAACGTCGATACGCGGTTGCGCAAACTGCACGACGGAGACTACGACGCCATCATCTTGGCCGCCGCCGGCCTGACGCGGTTAGGTTGGGCGATGAAGATCACCGAACGCCTGAGCAAAGATCTGATGCTGCCGGCGGTTGGGCAGGGGGCGTTGGGCTTGGAAACGCGATCCGACGACGAGGCTGCCCGTGCGGCGGTGTTCTCACTGGACCACGCGTCGTCGCACACGGCGGTGTTGGCCGAACGCACGTTGCTGGCCGAATTACGCGGCGGCTGCTCGGCCCCGATCGGCGCGTGGGGGCGTTTTACGGCCGGAAACGAGTTGACGCTCACGGCCGTGGTCCTCAGCCCTGATGGAACCGAACGAATCGCCGCCGAAGAACGGGCAACGATCGCGCCGAACGCGGATTGGGCGACTCTAGCCGTGGTCGCCGAACGTCTCGGCAAGGAAACGGCGATGTTGCTGATCCAAGCCGGGGCCGAGCGGATGATCTGGGCGCGCGCGGCGAAACCACTTAATCACTTGACGTTTTTACGGATCCATCAAGAACTCCCGGTCGGTCGGGGCACGCTTGCGTCTCGAAAAGTGATCGGCCCTGCGCGTTCGCGTTGCGGCCGATACGCAAGTCGTTTATTTTAAGAGTGATACGCAAAATCGTCGTTCGTCGAAACGAGACCACAGATGCCGGAACAATTCGATCCTTATCTCAAGTGGTTGGGCATTCGCGATCCGCAACGACCGCCGAACCATTATCGCTTGTTGGGACTCGAACCGTTCGAGCAAGACGCCGGCGTGATCGCGTTGGCCGCCGATCGGCAGATGGCGCATGTCCGTAACTTTCAGGCAGGCGAACACGCCGAGCACGCCGAACGGATTTTGAACGAACTGGCCGCTGCGCGACTCTGTTTATTAAAACCGGAACGCCGTGCCCAATACGAACAACGATTACGCAGCGCGACGGCCGATCAAACGCGAAAACCGACGCCGACGGGCGCAAACACGTCGACGGTCGCCGTGGCGAGTCGACCACAGGTCGTCGCAAAATCTCAGCCGCTATCGCTTGCGGCGAAGACCGTTCCGGCGATCGCAGCCCCACGCAAAAAATCGCCTTTAGGTCTATGGTTGTGCGCTGGCGGGCGTGACGGCCGCGTGCGGGATTTTGGTCGCGGTGCTCGCCGCGGAATACCAGCTCGCCGAATCCATCCGAGCAGCAGGTTGCCGTTAATCCCGAATCCACTCCACGGAAGCCGACCGGCGAATCACAAAAAGCCGCGACGAAAGCGTCGACTTCTTCGGCCAAGCAACTGCCGGTTGCGGTGGTCGAAACGTCGAACGCCAAGCCCGTGATCGAACCCGCTTCGGGAAAAACAGAGACGGTGGAAATCGAGGCGCCGCCTCGTTCGCCGGCCTTTCCTCCGACGCAACGCATTCAACAAGCTCCCGTCGCATCAAAAGTCGATCACATTTCGCGACCATTGGAAGCATCGGACAACCCTTCGAGCTTACCTCTGGTCGGTGAATTTCCGAGACTCAACGGCAGCCGGCCTATAACCCAGGTCGTCGCCGCCGCTCCGGGGCGCAATCCGATCCGCTGCCGGAAATCCCGGTTTCGAACGGGTTAGGCGAGAGTCTGCCGCAAACGGCCGTTCCGGCCAGAAAATCCATTCCGTCGAAAAACGCTTTGGATGAAAAGACTAAGGAGATTCGCGCGATATTTAAGAATGATTTCGCATCACGCGATCAACAGGCCAAGTCGGCGTTCGCCGCGCAGCTGCTTAAAACCGTGCGAGACGACCAACGATTCGATTATGCGCTTTGTGTTGTTGACCGAGGCACGCGAACTCGCCTCGACGAGCGGGAACATCGACGTTGTCTTCGATTCGATCGAGGAATTAACGAAAGATTATGACGTGGATGTCGCTAACGATTTGGTGATCGCGACGACCAAATTGCAGTCCGTGGTCGGGCGTCCGACGGACTACTTCCGCGCGTTGTTGACGCGATTGGCTCCGGCCGGAGAAGCGTCGGTGCAGCGTGACGATTATGACACCGCGATTCGCTTGAATAATATCGCGACGGCGTTGGCGAAAAAGTTGGGCGACAATACGTTGACCCTCCAACTCACCAATTCCGGCAAAAGCCTATTGCAAGGAAAAACGCAGTATCTCAAAGTCAAATCGGCGCGAGACGTCTTAAAAACGAACCCTGCGGATCCGGAGGCCAATGCCGCCTGGGGCGAATATGTGGCCTTTGTAAAGGGGGATTTTCCGAAGGGGTTGGGATACTTAGCCAAAGGGACGGAACCAATCAACTCGATTGCGAAACGTGATGCATCCAACCCGCGTGCGTCGTCGGATCGACTCGCTGTGGCCGATGCTTGGTGGGAACTCGGCGATAAAGAAAAGGATCACACTCGCGCCGGCATGCGTCAACGCGCAGCGCAACTTTATCAAGAGATATTGCCCGACCTAACCGGAATCTCGGCGACGAAAGCCGAAAAGCGGATTAAAGATTGGCACGCGGAACTAGCGAGCTCGCCGACGGGATTCGCCAAAATTTGGGGGCCTCGTTTGCTTGAAAAAGCTGGACGATACAATGGCAGGGCAACCCGGATATATTTACCTTAAAATTTTCACCAAACGGACAAGTCACGGATACCGCTACCTTTTTCGATAGCTGGATCATCGAAGGAAATCGTATTGTTCTGAGCAAAAAACTTCCCGGGGTGCTTTCCGCTCGGGCACCATCAGTCTGACACCCGGCGGTGAATTTCGCGTCGATTACCGGGAAACGGGTAAGGCCGACGACTTTGGTGCGTTTAAACCCGTACATTAGTTTTTGCATTGCGTATTCAACCGTCAAGCAATCATCAAGCAGATGGATACCGAATCACCTCGTTGCGAATCGGACCAGCTAAGTCGCTTCGATGTTGTTTGGATCATACTTACCTTGTTAGCCGGGATTTGGAGTTTTTACTTCTTTGAGACGAGGTGTTTTCAATATTCGCACGACAGTATTTCTTATATCGAAACCGCGGATAATTTCTTAAACGGCAAAGGGTTGGTGCATACGCCTCACGTTACGTTGGATTTGGATCAAGAGACCGTACCGATTCGCCTTTGGCCGCCGGGATTCTCGTTATTACTTGCCGCATTCGGCTATTGCGGCGGGTCGACGACCTTAGGCTGTCTGTGGCTTCCTCGTGTGAGTTGGTTGATCGCGGTCCCGTTCGCGACGATTTTGTGTCGACGTTTGGGAACCGGCAAGTACTCCGGGCCGTTAGTTGCGCTCACGATGACGTCCGACGGTTTATTAAATACCACGTGTTATGGACTTTCCGACGCTCCATTTTTTTTATTGGTTCTCTGGTCGTTTTTGTGTTTTCATCGTTGGACGATGCATCCCGAACGGACGAGATGGTTGTTTTGGGCGGGCCTGCTGGCCGGAATTTCCTATGGGGTTCGGAACGTTGGGCTGCCTTTGGTGGCGATCGTACCGGCGGCGCTGTGGTGGAACGCCTGGAAGAATGGGGAAGGTCATCGGCGGGGGATGACATGCACCTTGCCGTGGCTGTACGGAGCGATGCCTTTTGTTATTCTCCTGAAATTGAGAAATCTCTTGGTGTTCGGAACTCACGAACCCTACCTGATGGGCCCGTCGCAGATCGGCTTGATCGGCAATTTCGGCTGGGCGGGCATCGCGCTTTGGGAGGAGTTTCATATCTGGCCCTTTCTGAAAGAAATTTTTATCGTATCGAGAATTCGCATGCTGCTGTCGACAGCATGCCCTTTGCTGATCGGCGTGGGGATCGCGATCAAGGGTTGGGGCTCGCCGCAAATATCTCGTCGTGATCGACTCTTTGGAGTCGTAATTTTCGGCTATGTCGTGCTCGGATGGACGATGGTTCTCGCCGCGCGAACCTTGTACGAAATGGGGCAACCGATTCGTAGCAGAAACGCCGCGTTGTATACGATGTATGCGTGTGGTCTATTGATTGTCGGAATCCGAAACCACCGCATTTTCAAGCGAGTTTTGGTGGATCGTTTGTTAATCGCGTGTTTATGCGTTTTGTTCTTAATGCGCGTTGAAGGTTTAGCCGATTTGCGTACGACTCCCATTCAAGAAACGTTCATCCTCCATGAGGATCCGATCGCTCTGAATGCATTGCGTTCCATCGACAAGCGCGATTTATTAATCACCGATACGCCGGAAATCAAGATTCTCGCCGAGCATCCCGTCCGAATTATCGAGCCTGTCGGGCCGAAGAATGCCGAATCGTTCTCCGAACAATTCGATGTCATTTTGAACGCCGCGGATGGCCGAGAAGTTTATTTCGTCGCGGTTGGATCTCGGTCAACACCGGCTTTGGATGCTCGAGATGATCTCGAACGACACGGAATTCGGCTAACGCCGTGCTTCCAAAACGAGTTGTTACGCATCGTTCGTTTGGATCGACTACCGCCTGTGAATCCATGATTCGTATTGCATATCGTAATCGTCGATTTTACAGACGGGGCTAACGAAAGCGGTTGTAATGATCGATCCGAATAGACCGGACGTTGAGCCCGCACGCAGCGGAATTCTTATTTTAGCCTATAATCAAGAAGTGGACCGCCTGATGTCTGCCTTTCGGAGTTCGTTATGAGTCGCGGTTTGGTCGTGGTCGCCGGCGCCGGCGGTTTTATAGGCGGACATCTGACGCGCGATTTGCTGCGTCGCGGTTACGCCGTGCGCACCGCCGATCGCAAACCTCTGGAGGATTGGTGGCAAGTCCACCCGGATGCGCAGAACTTAGTTCTCGATCTGCAAGAAAAGGTCCCCTGCGAAAAATTGCTTGATGGAGCGGAATCCGTCTTCAATCTTGCCGCCGACATGGGAGGCATGGGCTTCATCGAAAACAACAAAGCCCTCTGCATGTTGTCGGTCTTGATCAACACGCACTTGCTGCAAGCGGTGCGCAAACACGGCGTGGTGCGCTATTTCTACGCTTCGTCGGCGTGCGTCTATGCGGCCGATAAGCAGACTCGCCCGGATGTCGTCGCGCTGCGCGAGGCCGACGCGTATCCGGCGATGCCCGAGGACGGATACGGTTGGGAAAAACTCTTCAGCGAACGGATGTGTCGGCATTTTCACGAAGATTTCGGCCTGACGACGCGCGTTGCGCGGTTTCACAACGTCTATGGACCCAACGGCACCTGGACCGGCGGGCGTGAGAAAGCGCCGGCCGCGGTCTGTCGCAAAGTCATACAAGCCCTGCGCTCAGGCGAGCACGAGATCGAAATCTGGGGCGACGGCAATCAAACGCGCAGCTTCATGTATATCGACGATTGCGTGTTGGGTTGTAACAAGATCTTCGATTCGAACATTCAAGAACCGATCAATCTGGGCAGCGACGAATCGGTGACGATCAACCAGCTGGTCGACATCGTCGAAGAGATCGCCGGGATCCGCTTAAAACGTAATTATAAGTTGGACGCGCCGAAGGGCGTCAATGGGCGCAACAGTGACAACACGTTGATCAAAGACTATCTGAGTTGGGCGCCGGATACCAAATTACGCGACGGCATGGAACGGACGTATCGCTGGATTTTCGATCAAATCGAAACCGGCGCGCGTTGCCCGCTTTATTGATGGGTTCGTCGCGTCGACCGTCGCGACGTCCCGGATACCGCTCTCACTTCAGCAGCTCGTGCGATCGAATCGCGCGGATTCTTCGCGATGTCCGAGACTTCGACCCACGCATCCGCCGCGTCACACGCGAACGCCGATGGGGCGTTTCCGAAACTTTTGTGCGTGGCGATGACGGTCGAGCCGACGCCGACCGCGATGGCGTTCGTGGTCAAAAATCTGCTGGCGAAAATTCCGCCCGAACGCGTCGTGATCGCGGCCGAACGCACGCCCGCCAATCCGCCGTCGCAAACACACGATACGAACGGCGTGCGAATCGAATTCGTCTGCCGCAAATGGACATGGCCGAAACGCGGGCTGCGTTACGTGGCCTGGCTGCGTTGGCTGGTGTTGCCGATTACGGCGTGGAAGCTCGCGCGGTTGGCGAAACGCGAGCGCGTCGACGCATTGTTCGTGAATTTTCCACACGAATATTTGCTGTTCGCCTCGTACTTGGCCGCCGGTTGGACGGGAATACCGTTGTTGCCTTATCTACATAATACGTATCGCGAGAATCGAACCGGACTCGCTCGGCGGTTGGCAGGCTGGTTGCAGCCGCGTGTTTTCGCGCGTGCGGCGACTGTATTCACAATGAGTCGCGGGATGAACGAATTGCTGGAACCGATGTATCCCGGCGTACGGTTCCGTCCGATTCCGCACACGTTCGCCGGCGACGTGCCGCCGTTCGAAGAACCGCCGGTCGTCGATCCGAGAGACGTTCGTCTCGGCTTCATGGGCTCGATCAACGAGTCGAATCTCGAGGCGTTGCGGCGCGTCTGCGAAACGGTCAATGCGCGACCGCGCTTTCGTTTGACGTTCTTCTCGAACTCGCCGGTTTGGTTTTGCAAGAAAGAAGGTTTGGTCGGCCCGCGGATCGACTACGAAACGCCTGGAGACGACGAACTGCTGGAGCGAATGCGTTCGTGCGATCTTCTCGTCCTGCCTCACGGGTTCACCGGAGGATTTTCCGCGGCCGAGTACGCCACGATCTTTCCGACGCGCACGGTGTTGTATTTCTTGTCGCGTCGTCCGTCGCTGGTACATGCGCCGACGGATTGTTTTTACACGCGTTGGATCGCCGAACGGGATTGCGCCGCAATCGTCGATCGCCCGGACGCGACGGCGTTGGGCGACGCGCTCGAACGTTTGGCCGACGATCCGACGGAACGTTCGCGTTTGGTCGCTCAAGGTCTGTCGGCCGTCCGCTCGTTCCAAATCGACGAAGTGATGAGCGTCTTCGCAAGCGATTTGCGCGACGCATTGGCGAAAACGTCGTAACCCGGGAGTTTCGAACGTGTGCGGCATTTGTGGGTTGGTGTTTCGGGATCCGCGGCGCACGCCGACGGCCGAAACGCTGTGCGCCATGACCGACGCGATTCGCCATCGGGGACCGGACGACGCGGGAACGTATCTCGACGGTCAAGTCGGCTTGGGACATCGACGGCTTTCGATTTTGGATCTGTCGCCTGCCGGACATCAGCCGATGTCGAACGAAGACGGCACGATCTGGATCGCGTTCAACGGCGAGATCTACAATTACGCAGAGCTTCGCGCCGAGTTGGAACCGCGGCACACGTTCCGCTCGCACACCGATACCGAGGTTCTCGTGCATTTGTACGAGGAACTCGGACCGGCGATGGTCGAGCGGTTGGACGGGATGTTCGCATTCGCGATTTGGGATGCGCGGGATCGTTCGGTGTTGTTGGCGCGCGACCCATTCGGCATCAAACCGCTCTATCTCGCGTTCGACGACGAACGTTTGGTATTCGGGTCCGAGTTGAAGTGTCTGACCGCGAGCGGCGTCGTGTCCGACGACTTGGATCGCGGCGCGATCGCCGATTTCTTCGAACTGCTGTGGATTCCCGCGCCGCGTTCGATTTACCGCGCCGCGAAAAAATTGCCTCACGCGACCACGTGGCGCTTGGACATTCGGGCTTGGACGGTCGATGAACGCCGCTATTGGCGGCCCGAGTATCGGCCCGTGTCGGGACGGACACTGGATCAGTGGGCTGACGACGTCGAGTCCGCGCTCGACGCTTCGGTCCGTAGCCAACTTGTGGCCGACGTGGCATTGGGGACGTTTCTCAGCGGCGGCATCGATTCGACGCTGGTCAGTCGCGCGGCCGCCGGGGCGTCGCGTGAACCGTTGCGGACGTTTACCATCGACTTCGACCAACGCTCGCACAGCGAACGTCCCTACGCCGAGTTCGTGGCCGAACGTCTTGGCGCGGGCGACGTATCGCGACTCGGCGCCCGCTTCGATCGCTACGCTGCCCGACATCGCGCGGTTTCACGACGAACCGTTCGCGGATCCCTCGCAGTTGCCCACGTTCGCGGTCAGCGCGGCGACGCGCGAATTCGTGACGGTCGCGCTCTCGGGCGACGGAGGCGACGAGTTGTTCAGTGGGTATCCGCATCACGATCTGGCGGCCGGCTTGAGTCGCCTGGATCGCGTGCCGACCGGTTTGTTGAAGACGGTACTCGCCCCGTTAGCGCGATTTTCGCCCGTCGCCACGCGCGGACGCGATTGGGCAGAACGGATGTCGCTGGATCCCGATCGTCGGCGTTTTTCGACGATCCGGCTGCCATCGCGGTCTTCGCGTGTGGATTTGCTCCATCCGGACCTACGTCAATCGCGCGAGGAACGCGAATGGTATTACCATCCGCATTTGGAACGCTTAAAAGGCCTTCCGCCGGTCACGCAAACGCAGATGTTCGATCTCGAGTTCTATTTGCCGAACGACATGCTGGTGAAAGTCGATCGGGCGAGCATGGCGGTCGGATTGGAAGTGCGCGTTCCATTTCTGACAAAGCACATGACCGAACTATCGCTCTCCATCCCGGAAGGGATGCGGTATGTTCGCGGCGAGGATAAGCGCGTTTTGCGTCGAATCGTAGAACGTCGTTACGGCACGGAGTTCGCGCGACGTAAAAAGCGAGGATTTAGTATTCCGCTGAATCGCTGGATGCGTGACGCGGCGACCCCCGCACGCGAGGGATATATCCTCGAATCCGGCCCGATGAAGGCCGGGATATTGAATGCACAGGGCGTACGTCGACTTTTCTCCGATATTCGTCGCGGGAACGGAATATGGCATGTGGATCGAAGTGAAGAGTTATTTGCGATTTTATGTTTTGATGCGTGGTGGTCGAGGTATAGGGAATGAATGCAAAGCGAGTTCTTTTTTTGATAAACACTCTCGGCACCGGGGGCACCGAACGAAACGCCGCGACATTTTGTCGTGCGATCGATCGTAGCCGTTATCGGCCGGATGTTTGGGTTTTGAAAGAATCCGGCGAGCGCGAGGAAGAACTGCGACGCCAAGGCACGACTGTCTTAAACCTGGATCGCCGGAGCGCGTATGATCCTCTCTTCGCACTGCGAACCGCGCAAGATCGCTCGTAGCGGGTTCGACATCGTCCACGCATTTTTGCCGACGATCGCGTTTTACGCCGCCCTGGGAAAGTCGCTGTACGGATTTCAACAGCCGTTCGTATTGACGATCCCTACGACGCAGTTTACTCCCGGCACCGAGCGATTGATTCGTAAATTCTTTCCGCGGCGAACGGATCGAGTCTTAGCCAATTCGCCTTCGGTGCGCGACTATGCCGTCGACTTGGGGTTCGCCGCCGACCGGATCTCGATCGTCCCCAACGGCCATGATGTGACGCCGTACCAGCGACCGTTCGATCGCGATGCGTTACGTGCCGATATGGGAGGTGTTCCCGGCGAACCGTTGGCGATCTTCGTAGGGCGAATGATCGACACGAAACGAGTCGAAGATCTCGTCGACGCGGCGTCCCTCTTAGATCGACAAGGTCGGAGTCTCCGATATGCCTTGATCGGAGACGGCGACCAATCGGATCACATACGCGCACGTGTTGCGAGCGCGGGATTAAATAACCGGTTTCGTTTCCTAGGGCGACGCGTCGACGTACCGGATTTGTTGCGAAGCGCCGATGTCTTCGTTTTCCCATCCATCGTCGAGGGTTTGCCGAATTCGGTCATTGAGGCGGGGCTCGCCGAGTTGCCCATCGCGGCCTGCGACGTGCCGGGCGTGCGCGATACGTTGCGTCACGACGAAACGGCGTTGTTGTGCCCACCGTGCGACCCCACGGCGTTCGCCGCCGCGATCACGAAATTGTTGGATGATGCGGAACTGTCGCATCGCTTGGGCAAGACCGCGCGTATGGAAATGCAAAAGAAGTTTTCATTGGAACGTTCCTTGGAGTCGCTTTACGACGCTTATGACGATTGTCTGAAGTTTGCGTAAACGCACGGCAGGACCATCCTTGAAGAACGATATTGAAGGGGTGAAAAGTCGGGAAACCGCGAAAATATCGTCTCGATCAAGGCTTGTTCGCGACCACGGCGTTATAATCGTAGGTACTCGCACCCGTCGCGCCGTTTATCAGCTCATGAGCCCAATCGTTCCTAGTATCGGTCATGTCTCCAACGAGGGGGGATTCGTCTCCGCGCCGACTCCGTCGTCCGCTTCGACCGCGATGTGGCGACGATTTTTGGCGGGTCGTACTCCCACGGATATCGTGTTGGCCTCTCAACGCTTCACGATGCCTGCTTTTTTTTACTATGCGATGGTGGTCTTCTGCGTCATCGTCGCGGGTAACCTGCTAACGATGATTACGCGGTTGATGATGGAGTTCGACATTCGCGAGGAGCGCGAACTTCCGTTGTTCCCGGCGCTCGCCGCGGCCATGTTGGTGATCGTGATTCCCGCCACTAAAGAGCGCGCTCGTGGTCCTTACTTTTGGACCACCTGGATCTTTTGGCTGACTTATGTGCTCTTTGGATTCGCCGGCTTGGCGAATTTTCAAGGGACCACGACGCGATTGATTCTGCAAACCGTCGTTAAACTCTGGATTTGCATCATCGGGCTACCTTGGCTGGCGTTTCGTACGATTTCGCCCGATCGTTTGCCGGCACTGCATAAAGCGATTACGGGGATGATGTGTGCGGGCGCACTGTTGGCTATCTACCAGTTCTTTGATTCGCAATCGATGAAATTTATCTTGGTGCAAGAAGGGCGAGGAGCAGGTTTGTGGGAAAACCCGAATCACTGCGGCATATTTCTAACGATTACGCTTTTTCTCTCTTTTATACCTGAATGGAAAGTTTCAATCGTCGCTTGGGGAATACGCGCTTTATTGATTATCGCGATTCTCATGACGCTTTCGCGCGCGGCGTACTTAGGGATATTCGTCGGCAGCTTGTTTTATGCATTAGCCTACGGCAAGTTCAGCCGTTTCGCGTCCGCGATTTTCTTGACGGCGATGTTCGGGGTGGGGTTGGTGATCTTTATGCAACTCGTGGATCAGAATGTGATCCCATTGGAAAACGAAAAGCTCAGATCACGCATATCTTCCACGCTTATGCTATTGCAAGGCGATTTCACGAATGTCGAAAAGGATCTCGATCGGTTTCATTTGTGGGAGAGCGCGATCGACCAGGTTCGCGAAGAAGGGAATTTGGTGACCGGTTCCGGTCATGGAAGCATGCTTTTCATCAAGAAAACGCGACACGCACCTCACAACGACTACATTCAATTCTTCGGCGACGGCGGAATCGTGGGACTGACCGCCTACCTCTGCTTTTATGGCATGTTGTTGCGACAAGCCTGGCGCTGCCAGAACCCGCGTTTGCGCAGCGCGCTCGGTGCCTGCGCGCTCGTTTTCATGACATACGGCATTACGGCGGATAAGTTCTTGGCGCTGCATGCCACGGCTCCTTTAATGGTTTTGATGGCGATGTGGGGATACTACGGGCGAACGATACCGCCCGACGACAAAGCGCAAGCGTTTCGTACGGGTTTGATACGTCGCTCCATCGTCAGCAGCGCGATCCCGACATAATCTGCGCCAACACCCTCGAGCGACCGTCGCCTGTCTTCAGGATTCTCCGGTATGTGCGGCATCTTCGGCGTCGTCGATTGGACCGGAGCCGCGCCCGAGAATCGACTCGTTCTCCGCACGCGCGATCTTTTGCGTCATCGCGGACCGGACGACGCGGGACTGTACGCCGCCGACGGCGTCGCGCTGCGCATCGACGATTGTCGATCATCGATCTGTCGCCCGCCGGTCGTCAGCCGATGTCCGACGAGCAAGGCGACGTCTGGACGGTCTTCAACGGCGAAATTTATAACTTCCGCGAAATACGCGACGAGTTGCGCGATCTTGGGCATCGCTTCGCCGGCGATTCCGATACGGAAGTGATTCCGCATGCATATAAAGCCTGGGGAGTCGACTGTTTCGCACGGTTCGACGGCATGTTCGCGATCGCGATCTGGGACACGCGCACACGCCGTCTGATCCTTGCCCGCGATCCGCACGGCAAGAAGCCGCTTTTCTATCATCATGCGCCGGGTGCGCGCGTCGTCTTTGGGTCGACACTGAACGCGGTCCTTGGTTGGCCGGACGTCCCGCGTCGTTTGGACCATAGGGCGGCCTATGGCTATCTGCGGCGTGGCTATGTCCATGCGCCGCGCAGCATCGCGGCGGACGTGGCGAAGATTCCGCCGGGTCGGGCATTGGAATTTCAGGCCGAAGCCGATCCGCGGTCGACCACGTTCTGGGATACGATCGAAGTCGCCGCACGACCACGGTTAACGTTCGCGGACGAGACCGAGTATTTGAACGAACTCGAACGGTTGTTAAACGCCGCGGTTAAAAAACGATTGGTTTCGGACGTACCGTTAGGGATTTTCTTGTCCGGCGGCGTCGATTCCAGTTTGATCGCCGCATTGGCGGCGAGGGTCGCGGATCGTGCGTTGGATACGTTTTCCATCGGATTCGATTCCAAACGTTTCGACGAAAGCGAGTACGCCCGACGCGTGGCGTCGCATCTCGGTCTGCGAAACACTCGCTACACCATGTCCGGCGCTTCGTTGCGCGATTTGGTGCCTGATATCGTGAAGCTATATGACGAGCCGAATATCGATTTCTCGTTATTCCCGACGATGTCGTTGGCCAAGTTGGCGCGGGACCGTGACGGTCGCGCTCTCCGGCGACGGCGGTGATGAATTTTTCGGCGGCTACGATCGTTATCGCGCCGTGGAGTATTATCGGCGCTACTTCGCGAAAGTTCCCGGCGGCATCCGCGCGTTGGCCGGGCGTTTGGAAGGGGTTGTTTCGGAGCGAACCGGGCGTTTTTTGAAACTGCTCAAAGCGCCCGACGTCGCCGCGTTCGCCGCGTCGTATACGGACATTCTGCGGTACGTCGATCCGGCCGCGTTGATTCCCTCCGAGTCTCTGGCCGAAGGAGGCTTCGATGGCTCGGTCGAGTTTCTTCGTGCGTTGGCGACACGCTCGTCGCCGGTCGAGGCGGCAATGCTCTACGACGCCACGCACGCGATGATCGACGGGATCTTGGTCAAGGTCGATCGCGCGACCATGGCCTTCGGGCTCGAAGCGCGCAGTCCGTTGTTGGACAAGCAGGTGGTCGAGTTCGCGCTGCGTTCGCCGTTGCACATGAAAATCCGCGGCTCGGATATGAAATATGCGTTGCGGAAGCTGTTGGCGCGAAGCCTCCCGAGGGATTTGATCGATCGTCCAAAGATGGGCCTTTCCCCGCCGTTGGGGCAGTGGTTTCGCAATGAATTGCGCAACCTATTATGCGACGCGCTCTCTCCCGAGAGCGTCGCGCACCGCGGCTTGTTTCTGCCTGCGGGCGTCAGCAAGTATTTGGAAGAGCATCTGCAAGGAAAGCGAAACCACGAGTATTTGCTGTGGTCGCTGATGCAATTGGAGCTTTGGATGCGCGAATCTCTGGATCGTGCGTCGACCGTGGAACGACACCCGGCCTTGGTTTGAACGGTATCGTCGACTACCAACTCCAGCGATGAGCGAACGTCGATCCGAGAGCGACTCCGCGTAGGACTTGGATCGGGACGTCGCGCGAGAACCCGGGATGCCATGTTCCGGGAACGATCTCAGTGGCGGCTCCTTCGACGTCACAGCGGAGCACCATCGCATTGCATATGACCGTGATTCGAGGACGCATGTCCGGCGAGCAGACCCAACCGGGCGCGAAATGAAATCTGGCTTCGGCCGTGCGATAACGTCCCGTCAGGCGATCTTCGATCGCCATGCGACCGGCGCAATGGTCCAAATCCGCTCGTGCGTAACATGGCCCGGCAAGCGTCGATACCCGTCGTGCGCACACGATAGCGTCACGGCATCGCCGTGTGCGTCGACCCGTAAATCGTGTGGTCGCGCACGCCGAGCGACTCGGAACCCCGACCAGATTTCGCTTGAATCGGCCTGGTCGATGGTCACTGTGTTATGCGCCGCGGTGCCGCGTTGTCTGAGACGTTCGGTATCGTCGCCGTAGCGCGAAACGCCGGAGTTCACCAACGCGCGTCGACCCTGGACGCTCAATTCGAACGACAACGTATCGGCGTGCGCATGTCCGGGCAAATAATCGGGGCCGATCCTGCCGATGTCGGCGATCAGCGCCGTTCCTTCGTGGCTATAGCGGACATATCCGCTGGTCTCCAGTACCGTGGTTCCGTCGTTCAACGCCGGCGATTGACCAAGATCCAACCGCGCCGCGTAGGCTTCCAACATATCGCGGCCGGGCGCTTGATCGAACGTGGCGTCGTTAAAAAACGCGATCAGACCGTCGGGATGCGTCATCGCCGTCAACCATGCGCGCATCCGCTCGATCGTTTTGCGCAGGCCGTCGGTCCACGCAGTCAGTTCGGGTAATTCCGCCCCATAGGCGATTCCGACGTTCGTGACGTCCAGCAGATCATTCAAGATGATCGCGTGGTACATCGGGCTCAACTCGAAGTGTCCGCCGTCGGTCAAAATTTGCTCCGGCAATTCGCGATCGTAGATCGACAGGCCCTGGCGCAACCACGCGGCGGCTTCAGAACCGTCGAAAAAACAGCCGGCGAAAAGCAACGCCTTGGCGTTGGCCAAGAGGTGATTGCCCAGCAGATGAAACTCGGGCGCGGCAGCCAGCATCCGTGTTTGAACGGCCAGCGAATCGAGGGCTTCGGGGGCGAGTACGTTGCCCGCTACGCCCATTTGATCCAATTTACGATTCGTAACGACGTGGGATACGGATCCCAGGCGTCGACTGACCCGGGGGGATAGGCAGTGATCCAACGGGCGATCCAATCGCACTGACGATCGACCCGTGGCGGATCGGGATCGGCGACCAGATCGTCGAAATAGTGATAGTGATATCGCCACAGCCGATCGCCGTCGGTCAACGGATCGATGACCGTACGTTCAACGTTCAGCAATCGAAGTCGACCGTCGGGCAACAACGATGACGGCTCGGCGATCGGTTTCCTCCAACGATCTACATGGAAAGCACGTCGCGACGGGGCGGGGCGGGCGTCGATCCGGGGTTTGCGCAGCATGGCCGCTGAACACGCCAATACCACTGCTCGGCGCGGAGATGCCGTAGAGTATTCCAATAACGGAGCGGGACTTCGAACAAACGCATGTTGATTAGTGTGAGTAAACGATAGCGTCTCTGTAATGGTAATCGGTCGCCGCACGACACGATCGTCGCGGAAGGTGAAGGATGTTCTCTCGCTCCAAGGAACGCATCGAACAATCGGTATGCGGCGGCGTAATGATCGTTACGATCGCTAGACTTGGTCTTCGGCCTCGCATTACGCATGCGAGCAGGGGGATTATGAGCTATCTATGTCAAGGAACGATCGGCCCGTTCGTTGACTTGCCGCCGGGGGCGTGATTCAATGAAATTCCGCGTTATTCTCGCGGTTTCCGCGGCCCGTCGCCGCTCGGTCCGCAGCCCTCGAACTTTGTGATTCATGTCGTTGCTGCTGCTGACATTCTCGATCGCGTTGTTGGCCTCTCTGCTGCTGACCCGAGGCGTACGTACGCTCGCACGAAGTTGGAACTTCGTCGATTGCCCGGACGGCGTGCGGAAGATTCACGCCGCGCCGATCGCACTAGGAGGCGGCGTGGCGATGTACGGCGCCGTGGCGATCGCATTGACCGTGCTGGCGCTGACACGCGATACCTGGGATTGGGAAAAGATACAGGCGAATTATTTGTTGTCGGATTACAATGCGCCGGCGTTGAATTTTTATCAAATCTTCGTCTTGATGATCGCCGGCGGCGTGCTGTGCGTAGTCGGTTTGTACGACGATCTGTTTCAAATGCGCGGGCGGACCAAACTGGCGCTGCAAATACTCGCCTCCGCGATCATCGTGTACTTCCCCGGCGAAGGGGGCTTGTATCTGCATCGAATCACGCTGTTCGGCGAAACGTATCCGCTGGGAAACTTAGGACCGCTGTTAACCATGATCTGGTTGATCGTGTCCATCAACTCGTTCAATCTCATCGACGGGGTCGATGGGTTGGCCGGTACGCTCGGGACGATCTTCTGCGTCGCCTTCGGCGTGATGGCGTTGATGATGGGTAACACCGTCGATGGCATCGTCGCTTTCGTCTTGGCCGGCGCGATCTTAGGCTTTTTGCGGTACAACTCGAATCCCGCCACCATCTACATGGGGGACGCGGGCAGTATGTTCATCGGTTTGGTTATGGGAACCTTGGCCGTTCGCTCGTCGATCAAGGGCCAAGCCGTTTCGATCTTCGCCGCGCCGTTGGCCGTTTGGGCGATTCCGATCCTCGATTCGTCGATGGCCGTGCTGCGACGTAAGCTGACCGGTCGCAGCATTTACGCCACCGATCGCGGGCATATCCATCATCGGTTGCTGACGCGGGGTATGTCTCCGCGCCAAGCGGTCGCCGTGATCGGCGGACTCAGCGCGATCACATCCGTGGCCGCCGTCCTCAGTCTCTATTTTCGTAACGAATGGATCGGGTTAGCCGGCATCGTGATCGTGTTCGGCATCTTGGTCGCCACGCGGATGTTTGGACATGTCGAGCTGTTGCTGTTGAACTCGAAATTGGTCGGTGTCGGCAAAACGTTGCTGGCCTGGGGCATGCCGCGACCAAGCAATCAATCCACGCATCGTTTGCAGGGCAACTTGCAGTGGGAACAGAAGATCTGGTCGGCGTTGGTCGAAGCGGCCGAGCGTCACGGCTTAACCAATCTGCGATTGAATCTCTATCTGCCGAAACTGCACGAAGACTTTCACGCCGTCTGGAAATCCTCCAGCTTGGTCCGCACGACCGGGCAGGACTGTCGCACGCAAATTCCGCTGGTGGTCGACGGCGTCGTTATCGGTGGGTTGGAAGTGGCGGGTCGTCGTCACGAGGGCTTGTCCGCCAGCGAGCAACTGACCGAGTTCGTGGAATTGTTGCTGGAACCACTCGAAGCCGAATTAAAGACTCTGTTGGCCGTCGCGCGTCCCGTTGATACGTCGGTGGCGTCCGAGGATGATTCAGTCACCCCGGCGGAGATCGTCACGCCCGCCGCGACTCCCTAGTCAACGATCGTCGGTATCGTGACGATTCTGTCGACGCTTCCGGTTCTCTGGTATTCGATTTCTTCGCTCGCGGATCGGCTGCGCGACTAGAATTCTTTACGGCGCTTCTTAAGAAGCGGCTCGCGACGCTCGCGGGGTCGCTTGGATCGCCCGTCCCGAACGTTCGTCCGATGCGCATTCTGTTCTTCGCCGATAACTTTAAGCCCGAGACGAACGCGCCGGCGACGCACATTTACGAGCGGTGCCGTGAATGGGTTCGCTGGGGGCACGACGTCACCGTGGTGACGACCGCGCCGAACTTCCCGGAAGGGCGCGTCTACCCGGGCTATCGAAATCGCCTGCGCGGAATCGAAACGATCGACGGAATTCGCGTCGTGCGCGGGTGGACGTACGTTGCGTCGAACGAGGGCTTTGCGCGACGAACGTTGGATTATCTCTCGTATGTGCCTTCCGCGTTCTTAAACGCTTGCTTTGAAGATCGTCCCGATGTGGCGATCAGCAGTTCGCCGCAGTTATTCACGGCGGTCGCGGGTTCGTCGTATTGCGCGTTGCGAGGAATTCCGCACGTGCTGGAAGTTCGCGATCTCTGGCCCGCATCGATCTTGGCCACGTCGGCGATGAAGCCGGGCCGCGTGTATCGCACGTTGGAACGTTTGGAGTTGGCCCTGTATCGCCGCAGCCGCCGCATTCTCTCGTTCACCGAATCGTTTGTCCCGGATCTGACCTCGCGCGGCGTGCCGCGCGATAAGATCGACGTGGTGATCAACGGCGCAAGCCTGGATTCTGTTTCGGCCCAGCGTCGCCCGCGACGCCGAACTCGAACACCGACTGGGATTGGCGGGACACTTCGTCGTCGGGTATTTGGGGACCTGGGGTCTGGTGCATGGGTTGGAAAACGTGTTGCGCGGGCCGAAGCGACGCGCGAATCGCCGATTACGTACCTGTTTGTCGGCGGCGGCGCGTTGCGCGAACGGTTGGAATCGCTCAAAGCGGAAAAACGATTGGAGAACGTGCTGTTGATTCCGCGCGTTGACAAGGCCGAACTCGCGCGGTATTGGAGTTTGTGCGACGCCTCGCTGGTGCATCTGAAAAACGATCCGCTGTTCGCCGGCGTGATCCCCTCGAAAATCTTCGAAAGCATGGCCGTCGGGTTGCCGATCGTCTATGTCGGCCCACCGGGCGAAGGGGATGCGATCGTCCGCCGGCACGATGCCGGCATCACGCTGGCGCCGGATCGCCCCGCCGAGTTGGCCGTCGCGATCGAACGGTTGCGCACCGACTCGCGATTGCGCGCCACGCTGGCCGCGAACAGCCTGGCCGCCGCGCCGCTCTACTCGCGCGAGCGACAAGCCCGACGAACGTTAAACGTGCTGCGACGCGCCTTGGGCGAACAGGTGGATCTCGACGCCCGCGATTGATTCGGTCCTGACGCGGCGCGGACGGCGAGCGCTACGTCGAAAACTTGAGCGAAAGTCGAAAATATCCGGTCACGGCATTCGTTATTTATGCCGGCGACGGAATTTCCCGCTTCCGGGGTCGAGTCCGTTCGTCTCGACTGCCGAAACTAACGGAGAGGAGGACGATTCGTTCGCATGCGAATCGCGCCGTCGCCGCGGCGACGTCGAACGAGGGAGATCGTTCGATTCACGGTGGGGAGTTTCGCTCGATCTCGGTTCGCCAAGGAAGGTCTACCGTGCCTCGAATTTCGTGCATCGTGCCGGTGTTGGACCGCGTGCAGGCGATGGAGCCGACGCTGGTCTCGTTATTGGAGAATCGCCCGCGCAACGCGGAAATCCTCCTCGTCTTCACCGGGCCCTACGACGATCCGTATCAATTGAAGGACGAAGTCCGCTTCCTTCGCGCACCGGCCGAATCCGATTTGCTGGCGGCGATCAACACCGGCATCGTCGAAGCGCAATCGCCTGTGGTCCACGTTTTGGACGTCGGCGCAACGGCCGTGCCGGGCTGGGCGGACGCCGCACTGGAATGCTTTCGCGACTCGCGCGTCGCCGCCGTGGCTCCGGCGTTGTGCGAGCCGACCGTTCATGGAGCGGTTCATACCCTGGGTTGGAGTTACACTCCGCAGTCCGGTCCTCAACGCATGTCCGCCGAACTGCGCGAGACGCTGTCTTTCGCCGGCGAGCCGAAGGTCGTCGCGCCGACCATCCGGGCGGGATTCTATCGCACGATGGCGCTCGAACTGCTCGGCGGCAAGTTTCCGACGGTCTGCGGCGACGAATGGAGCACGGTCGATCTCTGTCTGATGCTCGACGCCGTCGGCTACACGACCGCGACGTGCCGCGAGTCCCTCGTGGCGATCCCGTCCGAGCAGGTTCCGCTGGCGACGACCTCAACTTATCGAACCGGCGCGTGCCTGGAACGCTTGTACGCGCGGAATCTCGACCGCGTCGGAGCGTTCGAGCGTTACATGGGCCATGCCGTCGGCATGCTGGGCGAACTGGCGAGCGGTGTGGTCAAACCGGCGACGTTGCTTCGCGCCTGCGGCCGGTTGAGCGCATGGACGCGTGGCGGCGAATGGAAGAATCATCGCATCGCGATGACCGAAACCCGTGCTGTGTGCGACTCGATGTTCGCACAAATCCGCGAGACCCAGGCAAAGGTCGAAAAGTCGCGAAGCGCGCTGCGCGGCATAGAGGGAATGGGGTAGGGAGCTGGCGCAAGACAAAAGCCAAATGCCCGGCTTGCGTCTTAGCGATCTCAACTCACCGCGACCCGAGCACAATAATCAAACAAAAACGCTCGACCCTTCGGTCGAGCGTTTTTTGTTTGATGCGGAAACCATTTGTCGCATGCGCGACTACTTGGCTTTCTTGTCTTCCGTCTTGGCTTCGGCGGCCGGAGCCTTTTCGGTCTTCTTTTCGGCGGCGTCGTTGACGGTCGGGACGACCCAGACTTTGAGGTCGGCTTCGATGTCTTGGCCCAAGTGGATTTGGACCGTGTACAGACCGAGTTCCTTGAGAGGCCCCTTCAGGCGGACTTGATCCGGCGTGATCGTGATGTCGTGGGCCTTCAGGGCCTTGACGATTTCCGCCGCGCCGACCGAACCGTACAAGTGACCTTCGTCGTTGGCGTTGGCTTCGATCGTGACGCTTTGCTTGTTCAACGCGTCGGCCAGCTTGCGGAGACCGGCCAAGCGTTGGTTTTGAATTTCCAACAGGCGGGCTTTGTGCTTGTCGACCATCCGCTTGTGGTGGTCGGTCGCCAGCGTGGCCAAACCTTGCGGCAGCAGGTAGTTCAACGCGTACCCGCGTTTGACCACGACGACTTCGCCTTGCTTGCCCAAGTGGTCGACCGCTTGGATCAACAGCAATTGAACGCCGTTGTTGCCGGTGCGGGGCAGGCGGGTTTGATGGATGTGAAGTTTCTTTTTGACGGTGAACGTGGCCATGACCGGGATCCGAAAAACGTAGAGTATGAATGTTGAGGAACGTGTGAGACGATGTTCGGCCGTCGATTAAAACGGGATATCGTCTTGGGCCGGCGGGGCGTCGAAATCGTCGCCGCCTCCGTAATCGGCCCCTTCGTCGTAGGCCGGCGCGGCCGCGGGGGCCGAGCGTTTGGCGGGCGGACGTGAGGTGGTCCGTTGACCGCCGCCGCCTTCGCCGCCGGACTGCCCGCCTCCTTTGGAGCCGAGCAGTTGCATCGTTTCGCCGACGACGCGGAGTTTGCTGTTTTTCTTACCGTCCTTTTCCCACTGATCGAGTTTTAAACGACCTTCGATCAAGACCGGCGCACTTTGGTCAGGTATTCGCCGGCGATTTCGGCGGTCCGCGACCAGAGCGTGACGTCGACGAAGGTCGTCTCTTCAACCCAATTTCCGTCCGGACCCTTGCGGCGGCTGTTGACCGCCAAGCCCAATTCGCACACGGCCGCGCCGCTGGGAATGTAACGCAACTCGGGATCGCGGGTCACGTTGCCCATCAAGATCACGCGATTGAAGCTGGCCATTCGCAAAGCTCCGCGAAGCGGTGTGGAACGGAGGGGTTGAACGAAACGAGAAGGAAGGATCGCGAACTAGCCGGCCGCGACCGGAGCGGCGGCCGCGTTGGCGGCGGCGACGTCGGCGGCGTGTTCATGCACCGGAGTCGAACCGGTCAACGCATGCTGCACCAGCGTGTCGACGATCTTCGGATCGACCTTCAGGCTAAGCGAACGCATGATGTTGTCGTCGAGCGCGAACTGACGTTCCAACTCGACCGTCTTCGACGTGTCGAGACGATAATAGGTCAGCCAGTAAGTGCCCTTGCGTTGACCGTTGATCGGGTAGGCCAAGCGGCGTTCTTCCCACAAGCGGCTGGCCAGCATTTCTCCGCCGAATTGTTGGACCAAGGTGGTCAAGCGGTTCGAGACCGCGACCGGATCCTTCGCGTACTTGTTGCTGTCGAAAATGAACAAGCCTTCGTAAACGTTTTGAGTGGCCAAAGTCGTCGCTCCTCGAAAGGGATGTTGGGGGTCGTTCCCGATCCGGTTACCCACCGGCCAGGACACGTCGCCGCCCGCCACGGGGCCGTGCGACGCGCGGGAACGAACGGTTCGCTGCGCGTTCTCGTCGGATCTCTTCCACACCGCATCGCAAGCGATGCGGTGGTCAATTGAATTTCGTCATCGTGGTCGTAAGGTCGCTTTTCAACCACAGTTCCACGGCGTCGGCCGCGAACTGCGTCGTGATCTCGATCTCGGTCTTCTCACCGGCGGCGAAACGACCCAAGACGAAATCCGCGGCGTTCCAACCCTCGGGCAACGGTCCCACACCCAGGCGAAGTCGCGGAATCTCTTCCGTTCCCAACCGCTTGATGATGTCGGCCAAGCCCTTCTGCCCGCCGGCGCTGCCTTTCGGACGCAGGCGAAGTTTCCCGAGCGGCAACGCGAAGTCGTCGCACAGGACCAAAATCTTCTCGTGCGGGACTTTATAAAAATCGCGGGCGGCGAGGACGCTCGCTCCGCTGAGGTTCATAAAGGTCTGCGGACGAAGCAATAACGTTTGTTCGTCCACACCGCTCTTATCCGGACGCCGGGCTTCCTCGCACAGCGATTGAAACCGCGTCGTCGATGGTCCGCAGCCCCAACGTTTCGCCAGCAGTTCGAGAACCGCGAATCCGACGTTGTGTCGCGTCCCTTCGTATTTCTTGCCGGGGTTGCCGAGTCCGATCACGAGTTTCATAAATCCAGCTCGTCATCGGGGCATCGCGACCGGCGACATCGCTCCGAGCGAGTACGATCGGAGCGACATCGGTGGTTCGATCGTTACTTGTCGTCCGCGGCCGCTTCGCCTTCGACCTTGCGCTTGATGATTTCGGGTTCGGCGCCGCCCGCGGTCGCGGTCAGGTCTTCGGCCTTGCCCGGCTCGTCGCAACGGACGACGATTTCGTCGGCGTCGGTCAGCAGGGTCACGCCTTCGGGCAGGTCGATGTTCTTCGCGTACAGTTCGCCGCCTTTGTCGAGCGGCGCCGACGTTCAACAGCAGCTTTTCCGGGATGGCGACGGCCAGGCATTCGACCAGTACTTCGTGCAACGGTTGAATGATCACGCCGCCGGACTTGGCGCCGAGAGCGGTGCCTTTCAACTCGACGGCGACTTCGACTTCGATCCGTTCGTCGGTCGAGACGCGTGCGAAGTCGACGTGCAAGACGTCCATGCCGAAGGTGTCGTAAGCCAAGTCCTTGATCAACGCGCTTTCGTTGACGCCCCCTTCGAGCTGCACCAAGCGACTGTGATGCCGCAGCGCGGTTCCCAGAGCTTCGGCGCAGATGCTCAGATTGACGTTGTCTTGGCCGTGGCCGTAGAGGATCGCGGGGACTTTGCCCGTGCGACGGAGCTTGCGGTTGGCTTGCGAGCCGACGGCGTTACGAACTTCGACTTTGAGCGTTTCGGTGGACATCGCAGGTTCGACCTTGCGCCGCGCTAGGAACGCGACGCCACGTATAAGGGTGACGGAGACGAAAAACGTCGTCGAACGCACGCTGCATTACGACGGCGGAGTGTTTGGTCCGACTCTCTTCGCGGGTGGCACGCCGTCGGCGGACGCCCGGGAGAAGATGGGAAACCTCCCATTCTCTCGCTTTCGCTCTGGAATTCAATCCCTAACTGGGCGAGATTTCAGTTTCTTCGAGAGTCTTCCACGAAGAGCCAAAACATGTTTTGAAGGGCTCGGCACTCACCACATTTGCGATTTGTAAGGTCGAAATCCGTAAGGCGTTAAACATCACCGATATACCGTAGTCTTTTTATTTTCACCGTCTTGTTTAATAGAAAGAGTCGATTATTCTAAACCGCTGTTCTTTTATTTCGGGCAGCGTTCGCTCTCATTGGGTGGTTACCCGCACAATTCTGCGTAGTTCCCGTCTCGTCTCCCTCTCAGTTCAGGAAGTGTGTACCTATGAAGACGTCGTGGAAGGTGGTGATCGCCGCGACATTGGGCGTGCTGGGACTCGTGTCCCGCGCCGATGCCGGGCATTGTCGCGGAGGCTGTGGGGGCTGTGCCCCGGCATGCGCTCCGGCTTGTGGTAGCGCGGGCGATGCCTGCGGCGCCGCGGGTGGCGCATGTGCGACCGGCGCCGCCGGCGCGTGCGGCCATTATGAATATGTCGATCAGCAAGTCACCGTCATGGTGCCGCAATCGACGGTCCAGAAAAAGAAGGTTACGGTCACCGAGTATCGTAACGAAACGAAGGAAAAGACGGTCGCCGTGACCAGCCTGGTTCCCGTCACCGAAATGGTCCAACAGACCTACACGGTGCCCGTGCAACACACGAAGACCAAGCCGGTGACCTACACGGTCAACAAGACGGTTTGGGAAGACGCGACGAAGGAAGTGACGACGATGGTCCAGGTCCCGCAAACCAAGACCGTCAACTACACCGTCAACAAGACCGTGTGGGAAGACGCGACTCGCGAAGTGACCACCATGGTCCAAGTTCCGCAAACCAAGACCGTCAACTACACGGTCAACAAGACGGTTTGGGAAGACGCGACGAAGGAAGTGACGACGATGGTCCAGGTCCCGCAGACCAAGACCGTCAACTACACCGTCAACAAGACCGTGTGGGAAGACCAAACGAAGGAATACACCGTGATGGTTCCCCACACGGAAACCAAGACCGGCACCCGCGCCGTGACCAAGTGTGTTCCGACTCAGGAAATGCGCACCGTCAACGTCGATCGTGGTAGCTGGCAAACGACCACGGAAATGGTTCCGGCCGCCGCGCCCGCCAATCCGTGCGCTCCGGCCAGCGTCAGCCGCGGCTACTACAACCGCGCCGGTTCGGCTTGCGGTTGTGGCGCTCCGGCCGCGTGTGCGACCGGTTGTACCACGGGCTGCACGACCGGTCCGGTCGGTTGCACCTCGGACGTCTCGGCCGCCGCGCCCGCTTCGCCGTGCATGGTCGCCGTGACGAAGAAGGTTTGGGTTGCGAACGTCGTCGCCGAACAACGTCCGTACACCGTGAACAAGATGGTCACCGAAAACGTTCCGTATAGCTGGAACGTCACCACCTGCGTCGCGGAAAAGAAGACCGCCGTCGTCAAGGTGCCGAAGACCGTGTCGGAAACCCTGAGCAAGGAAGTCACCGAAATGGTTTGCCAACCGCAAACCAAGACGGTTTCCTACAAGGTTCCGAAGTGCGTGTCGGAAACTCTGAGCAAGGACGTCACCGTGATGGTTTGCCAACCGCAAACCAAGACCGTTTCCTACAAGGTTCCGAAGTGCGTGTCGGAAACCCTCAGCAAGGACGTCACCGTGATGGTGTGCCAACCGCAAACGCAAACGGTCACCGTCAAGGTCCCGAAGTGCGTGCAAGAAACCGTCTCGAAGGACGTGACCTACACCGAATGCGTGCTGGAAACCCGCACGCGCGAAGTGCCGGTGACCAAGTGCGTGCCGAAGACCGAGAACAAGGTCGTCCAATACACCGAGTGCGTCGCGTACACGGTGGATAAGGAAATCGACGTCACGGTCTGCAACATGGTGCCGCAAGTCGTGACCAAAAAGGTCGCCACTTGGGTTGCCGATGCTCCGGCCGCCGCCGCTGCCGCCGGTTGCACCGCAGCTCCGGCGTGTGCCGGCTGTGCCGCTCCGGCCGAACCGACCTGTGCCGCTCACTAATTCCGTTTCGGAATTCGTGACGAGTCAGAGGTGATATGAAACGAAACCCCGATCGGCCCGCACCGATCGGGGTTTTTTCGTGCGCCCGCGGACATCGGCTGCGGGATTTTCGATTGCTCGACCGTTACGGGCGGGGCATAATCGAACCAGACGGTCGGGGGACCGTCCATCCCGCCTTAACCGACCGTCGTCCCGCCTGCGCCGTTTCCTACCATTGCGCCGAGCCGTTCTGATGCTCCGCAAACTCGCCGCTTCGCTGGTTTACGCCGCATGCCTTTGCGTCATCGCGGACGTACGCGCCGACGACCCCACCGTGCTCGGGCAAACCGTGCCCGGGCAAACCGATCTCCCGCGGTTCGGAATCGAGATCGAAGCGCTACTCGGCAAAACCGGCTGTAACCTGGGCGCATGCCACGGCAACGCGACCGGAAAAGGAGGTCTCAAGCTGACGCTGCGCAGTCAAGACGCCCGGCACGATTACCGCGCATTGGTCGAAGAGCATCTCGGGCGCCGCGTCGATCTGCTGGAGCCCGATCGCAGCTTGATTCTGTTGAAGCCGACGATGGGAACCGCGCACGAGGGCGGCTTGCGCTTCAAAAGCGATTCGCCCGAGGCCGATCTACTGCGACGTTGGCTGGCGGCCGGCGCGCCGCAGGACCCGCCCAACACGCCGCGCGTGACCGGCATTCGCGTCGAGCCGAACGACGTCGTGCTGAACGATCCGGAGCGATCGTTCGCGTTCCACGTCGTCGCCGAGTTCGGCGACGGAACGTCGCGCGACGTGACCCGCTGGGCGTGTTACGATCCGGCCGAACCGCGCGTGACGATCGACGTCGACGGCCGCGCGACGTTTGTGGAACCGGGCGAGACCACGATCTTGGTGCGTTACTTGCAGGCTCAAAAACCGATCCGCGTCGCATTGATTCCCGCGCGCGCGGACTTCGCTTGGTCGGACCGGCCGGAAGCGAACTTCATCGATAAACACGTCAACGCGCGACTTCGTACGTTGAAGATCGAACCGAGCGACGATGCGGACGACGCCGAATTCCTCCGCCGCGTTTCGCTGGATTTGCTGGGCGTCTCGCCGACGCTCGACGAGACCCGCGTGTTTCTAGCCGACGCGTCGCCGGACAAGCGAGCGAAGCTGATCGACGCATGGCTGCTGCGCCCCGAATACGCCGAATATCAAGCCCTGCGTTGGGCCGACTTGCTGCGCGAAGACGAAAAGGCGCTCGATCTCAAGGGCGTTCGCCTGCTGCACGAATGGTTGCGCGCGAGCTTCGCCGACAATAAGCCGCTGGATAAGTTGGCGCGCGAATTGGTGACCGGCCTCGGCAGCACCTACGACAACCCGGCCGCCAACTATTACCGTGCGTTACGCGACGCGCCGACGCGCGGCGAAGCGACCGCTCAGGTCTTTCTGGGCCTGCGTCTGCAATGCGCCAAGTGTCACAACCATCCGTTCGATCGTTGGACCCAGGACGATTACCACGATTGGACGACAGTCTTCGCGCGGATCGATTACGACGTGCTGCGGAACGCGAAAAGACAAGAACGACAATCACGAATTCATCGGCGAGCAAGTCGTCAAGTTGCAAGACAAAGGCGAAGTCCGCAATCCGCGCACCGACAAGGACGCCGTTCCGCGTCTGCTGGGCGCGTCGCAATGCGTGAACGACGATCGCTCGCGGATCGAACAGTTGGGCGATTGGATGGTCGCCAAGGAAAATCGCCGCTTCGCCCGAGCGATGGCCAATCGGCAGTGGCACTCGCTTATGGGCCGCGGCATCGTCGAACCGGTCGACGACTTCCGCGCCGCCAACCCGCCGACGCATCCCGAACTGCTCGAAGCGCTCGCCGACTTGTTGATCGAATCGGGCTACGATCAGCGCGTCGTGTTGCGGACGATTCTGAACTCGAAGACCTATCAACGCTCGTCGCGGGCCACCGATTCGAATCGCGACGACGTAATTCACTACGCCCGGACGATCCCGCGACGGATCGCGGCCGAGCCGTTGTTGGATTGCTTGTGCCAAGCGACCGGCGGAACGTTGGATTGGACGAACCTGCCGGACGGCGTGCGCACGGCGCAACGTCCCGAAGTCGGCGGCAAGAAACGCCGCGACCCGGGCACCTCGATCGATAAGTTCCTACGCTCGTTCGGCAAGCCGCCGCGGTTGACCAACTGCGATTGCGAACGCTCGACCGCCGGCACGATCACGCAATCGTTTCAAATGTTGGGCGGGCCGGTTCCGCACGAATTGCTGACCCAGCCCGATAACCGTTTGGCCGACTGGACCAAAAGCACGGCCGGCACGACGGAACTGCTCGACGAAATATGGCTGACGGTCCTCGTCCGCAAACCGACCGACGACGAACGCGCCGCCGCGCGCAAATTGCTCGAAACCGCCGCCGACCGCCGCGCCACGTTCGAAGACCTGGTCTGGGCGTTGGTCAACAGCCAAGAATTCCAGCTACGTCGCTAACGCGATGTTTCGGTTTCGGGCGGTGCGAAACGGCATTTTCCCGAACCTGAACCCCGAACCCTGATACCTTTTCCTCGACGGATATTCGTTATGAAACTCGTGATCGGCTTGCTCTGTTTGTTGTCCGTTTCGCTGCTCCGCGCCGGCGAGGCCGATGGGAAGTTGGACATCTATTGGATCGACGTCGAAGGAGGCGGGGCGACGTTGGTCGTCACTCCCGGCGGCGAGTCGATCTTGATCGACGCCGGCAATCCCGGCCCGCGCGACGCCGATCGCATCGCCAAGGTGGCGTTGCGCGAAGCGAAGCTCAGAAAGATCGATCGCCTGGTCGTCACCCATTTCCACATCGACCACTTCGGCGGCGCGGCGGCGTTGTCCAAAGCGATTCCGATCGGCACGGTTTACGACAACGGCGAGTTCGCAGGCGGCAAGGAACGTCCGTCGAAGGAATATCTCGAATTCAAGGCCGACGAACGCAAGCAAATTCAAGTCGGCGAAGAATGGAAGCTCACCGCGACCAAGGCCGACGAAAAAACCACGCCTGTGCTGATCAAGTGCCTGGCCGCGCGACGCGAGATCGTCGGACCGCCGGCCAATGTTCGCCTGGCGAGCAATCCCCTGACCGC
This sequence comes from Pirellulales bacterium, assembly GCA_049840575.1. GTDB lineage: Bacteria > Planctomycetota > Planctomycetia > Pirellulales > JALHPA01 > JANRLT01. The sequence continues at coordinate 279,201 of JASGKV010000022.1, read as the reverse complement.
CGAAGCGGTCAAAAAGCCCGAAGACACCAGCGACAACGCGAACAGCGTGGTCTTGTTGGTGAAGTTCGGGAAGTTTCAGTTCTTCGACGGCGGCGACCTGACTTGGAACGTCGAGGAGAAATTGGTCTGCCCGTTCAACTTGGTCGGCGAGGTCGACGTCTACCAATCGACCCACCACGGCTTGGACGTCAGCAACAATCCGGTCCTGATCAAGTCGCTGAAGCCGCGCGTGGCCGTGGTCAACAACGGTCCGAAAAAGGGAAACATGCCCGGCATGTACGCCACGCTGAAAACCTTGCCGGGTTTGGAAGCGTTGTACCAACTGCATAAGAACGAGCGGATGGGCGAAGGGGAGGGGAACACGTCCGACGAATTCATCGCCAACGCCGCGGCCGACAAGTGCGAAGGCAACTTCATCAAGTTGAGCGTCGCGCCGGATGCGAAAACCTACACCGTCTCGATCCCGGCGACGAAACACGAGAAGACGTACGAGACGAGGTAGGGGGCTGGGAGCACGGAACTGGGGGCTGGGGAAAGACGTTTAGGCTCCGTTTAGCCGCAAAAATTCCCATGCGATTCCAAATGCAGCAAGCCTCGCTCGCTTCCGATCGGGTCGCCGGCATTGTTTCACGTGAAACAATGCCGGCGATAGGTCGCGCTTTCCGCCGATTACGGAGCTTTCAGTCCGGGCGGCCTATCACGTGACGCGGATCGCCTTAAAATGCGTAAGCGAACGCATTCAATTTCCTTACCCCGTAACTCATGCGCAATACATTCGCCATTTTCGCGTTCTTGTTAGCCGCCGTCGCCGTCGGGGCATTGGTCGGCGTGCAGGTTATGGCTCGCGAGCGCCAGTTACACGTCCGTGTGACCGGCATGGTCTGCGAAGGTTGCGCGTCGAACGTGACCGAGGCGCTGAAACGCGTCCCCGGCGTGCAAGAAGTGAAAATGGACCTCGAACCGGAGAAGCCCGGGCCGATCACCCCCGAGACCGATCTCACACGACCCGGTACCGCCACGCTGACGATCAAAGGCCTGCACACGCCGGACGAAGCCGAACTCCGCAAAGCGGTCAAAAGCTTAGCTGGCGAGCAGTTCGAAGTCAGCTTGCAATAACGCTTCGAGGTGGCCTCAAAAACGCTCAAAGAGAATCAAAATGAAAGCGGGTGGCGAATCCAACCGATTCGCCACCCGCTCTTCATTTTTGGAGGTATATCGAGGTTCTCGAGGTCGCTCTCTTACACCGTGACCGCTTCGTCGCGCGGGGTCGTGCGACGGGCTTCGGCCACGCTGGTGTCCAGCCGCATTCGCAGCGTCGTGCTCCAGCGACCGGCGGCGTCGGGCGTGACGATCCAGTGCGGCATCGCGACCACCGATTGATGCACGGCTTCGAAGCCCCCTTCGCTTTGGCTGACGGTCGCGATCGGGAACGCCCAAATCGACGTCGGCCCGGCGAATTCCAACCCGGCGTCGATGCCCAGCCATTCGTCGACCAGCCCGAGTTCGGTCTGACCTTGCAAGTTCAGACGCGCGCCAGTTGACCCAAACGCCGGCGTTCGGCGTCGTGGAAGTAGCGGTCGTCGGCGCCGCTCGGCATGCCCGCGAAGTTGAATTCCACGGCGAAGTGGAACCGGCTTTCTTGCGGCAGTCCTTCGATCAAGTAGGCGATCTCCAGCACGTTCGAGCCGGCGTCCAACGTCACGCCCTTCACGATCTTCAGCGGCACGCCCCAGGCGTTGCCGGTGCGCGTCATTTGTATTTGAATCCGTTCCGGGTTGCGACGGATCTTGGCTTCGTAGGTTCCTTGGGCGAAGTCGCCCCGTTCGACGGCACGGCCCGCGGCGATCTCGCGCGGATCGACGTCTTCGTCCCAGAAGTGATCGACCAAGCTCTTGCGCGTGGCGTCGTCGTATTCGTTGACGCGTAAATGCAAGTCGGGTTGTTTGAACTTCACTTCCTTATTGGCGTCGATCACGTTCTTCGCGCCGCCCGGACCGGCCGCGATGCTGCGGTGGTAGGCCTCGGGGCGACGGGCGAGCGTGGCCAACAGATTGTGATTGATCGACCTCGAGATCGAGTTCGTACATCCGGCCCCCTTTGGCCGGCGCGAGGAGCGCCACCAAGCGGTCGTTGGCCAGTTGCACTTCGGGGCGACCGTCGAAGTCGTAGTCGTCGGTCAACGCTTCGACGTACGGCGTGCGACGGTTTTCGGCCTTATCCAGCAGCGTGTCGGCCGCGATCAGATGATGGAACACGCCGTTCCGCAAGTGCGGCAGGTAAATGCCGCCGAACGCGCCGTGCCAGTACGGGCAGTTGCACTGGCCACGATAGAGCTCGGTCCGCGCGTCGCGCAACAGGCCTTGATCCGCGCCGCGCGAACGCCTCTTGCCAACGCTTGCTGACCATCATCATCCGGGCGTACATTTCGTTCGTTTCCGGATAGCGGACCTTAAAGTTCCGCCAAAACCCGCCTCGCATGAATCGCGCAACGCGCGGCCAACGGGGGTCGTCCTTCAAATCGGCGCGGGCCGCTTCATAGTCGTTCAGTTGCTCCGGCGGCAGCACCCATTCGGTCATTTCGCGATAGCTGCCTTCGGGCAGATAGACCGTACCCAGCGGCGGAACGGCGTCGATCACTTCGCTGGGCAACGTCATCTTCAACCAATCGAGCCCGGCCAAGCGGTCGAACAGTTGCGACAACCAGCCGCCGGGTTGAATCGTGTGTTCCGTTTCGGGCCAAACGCCGAACTTCTCGCCGTCGTCGGCGAACAGCGCAATCGCGCCGGGTTGGCGTTGTTGTAGGGCGTGCAGGTAGGAAACGCCGTCGTCGACCGCGCCGAACGGAATGATGTACCGCAACGGCTCGCTGCCGGGCAGCACCTTCAGCGTCACGCCGTCGTCTTCGGTCAGGTAGTAGCCGTGCAGTTGTTCCGGCGCAATGCCCGCGTTCTTGAAGTGCGAGTCGTCCAAGATGATGTAATCGACGCCGGCCGCGACCAGGTCGGAGGTCATCGATTGTTCCCAGACGCGTTCCGGAATCCACATGCCGCGGACCGTCGCGCCGAGACGGGTTTCCAGCCATTCGCGGAACGTGCGGATTTGGCCCACGCGATCGCGCGGCGGAATCATGCCCAGGATCGGTTCATAGAACGCGCCGCCGACGATCTCGACGCGGCCTTTGGTCACGTAGCCGGCCAAGCGATCGAGGTACTCGGGATGATGCGCGGTCCAGCCATTCCATCAACGGACCGCTGGTGTGCAGCCCGACGCGGATGTGCGGGTGGCGATCCAGCAAGTCCAAGAACGGTTTGTAGCTGGCGTGATAGGCGGACTCGAAGACGTTATCGAAGTTGCCGATCGGTTGGTGATCGTGCAGGACGAACAAGAAACGCAGCGGAGTCGAGGACATGCGAGCTGAGTGGCGAAAGTCTATCGGCGAAGATGGTCGTGGGCGTTGCGTGTCGTGCCGTCGTCTGTACTACGAAATCGTGTCGAAGTCGGTGCGAATCGCGGTCCGAACCGGGTAGCGTTTCAGCCGTGCGATCGGAATTCCTGGTCGAGGGAACGTAACCGGTCTCGGAGGACCTGCGCCCGCGTTCCGGCGAAACGGTGTTGATGAACCAATCGGAACTCCATTCGAAACCCGCCGTGGTCGTTATGCGCGGCAGAATCTCCATACGCCAGTGATAGTGCCCCTGGGCCGGAACGTCAAATGGAGCCGTTGCGATCCACCAATTCAGCCCCGGCGTCAGGTCCGCCAAAGCCGTCGAAATCGACCTGTGTAATTTCGCCAATTCGGCAAGGTCTTCTTCACCCGTCAGGTCGAACCGCGCGTTATGACGATTAGGCAAAATCCACGTCTCGTACGGCAGCCGCGCGGCGCTCGGACAGAGGGCGAAAAAATTTTCGGAAATCGCGACGAGCCGCGCACCGTCGGCGCTGCTCGGCGGTCGCCAACTCGCACCACGGGCAAGCATTGCGGGCCACGAACTCGCGTTCCGCACGGGCCAACTCCGCGGCCGGCAGCTGCGGCACGCTCGGCAGCGCCAGCATCTGGCAATGGGCATGCTCGAGCGACGCCCCGGCGGCCGCGCCGACGTTCTGAAACAAAGACGCCCACTTCCATCGCCCATCGGCCGCGTAATCGCGCGGCGCGATCGCGCAACAATCGCCACATGTCGATCCATTGCGTGGCGGTCAGGTCGCCCGCCAGCATGCGATGCTCGGCCGCGCAGATCAGCACTTCGTGTAGTCCATCGTCGCCGTCGACCGCCGGATACCGATTGCCGATGATCCGCGCCCGCCAACCGGGACCGTTCGCAGGCGTGCCGGGATCGCGTAACGCGTGCGATTCGGCCGGCGTTTCGTGTTCGTTGCCGGGGCAGAACGGGCAAGTCGGATCATGTTCGACCGCGATTCGGCCGCGCGATTGCTCGAACAACGTCGGCGCGACGAGCATTCCCTCGGCATGCGGCCGCGCGGCCCGCCCTTCGGCCACCAAAACGGCCCGACGATGTAACGGATCGCGACGCAGTTCGCTCATGGAGTGTTAAGAGAAAGAAGTCGTGCAAAGTTCGAAATGTCGCTTACCGACCAACAAGAACGATGCGGCCTGGTCGAGCGAAACAGGTCGTGATTCGGTCGGCGCGGCGTCCATCGTATAATAAATCGCCAAGAGAAAGCGACGGTCCGTGACATTTGGCGATCGGTTTCACGGGAGACGCAGATGACGCTGCAAGTCGTGCAAGGCATTTTGGCGCAACGCCCGTTTCCGTCGCTCCGCGTCGGACTCGACGACGGTCGATCTTACGAGATTCACCGACGGAAAGCGGCGTTTCTCACGCAAACCGAATTGGTAGTCGGTATCGACGTCTCCTGCGACGGAATTCCGGCGGAGTTCAAGATTCTTTCGTTATCGCATGTCACCGCGATCGAACCGTTGATCGGAAATGCGGCGTAATCCGGCATTGTTTCACGTGAAACAATTTAATCGGTCGAGATATGACGCCGCGGCAATCTGCTCAAGGTCATACCGCGATGTCATACGTTACACGACGTACGGACCATCGATGTCGAACGTATACGCTTCGTACTGTTCGTCATTGGCATAGACGATCAGTTCGTCGTTGTTGGAAAATCGCAGATGCAGCGTTGCGTCTTCTTCACAAAAAACTTGGACGACGGATTGTCCAAGCAGGCGTACAAGCTGCGTTTCCTGTAGCGGGAAATCGAAAATCGGCGAGTTCGCAATCGACTCGTGCGAGCCGAATCGAAACGACGCTTCGATTCGGAGAGAATAATTCCGATCGAATCCGAACTGAACGGTATATCGTCCAAAACACAGCGACTCCAAGGTGACGTTCCGCAGTTTTTGCAACGTCGCGTTCTGGGGAGCCGGAGACATCTGTGAAAAAGCCCAGGAGTTTCGTCCTGGGCTGAATGGGTCTCGCTCGAAAATCCGGCCCTTACACCTGTCCCAGCCCCGTCGGTTCCGGGGCATTCCCCAACTGCGCCAAGACCTGCAGCATGCCGTTCAGGTGGGCCAGGCGGGGGCCGAAGCGGTCGACGAATTCGTTGAACAGAAAGTCGCCGGCCTGCATCTCCTCGGCGTTCGTGCCGACTTCGTCGGTCAACTCTTGCAGGTATTCGGTCTGCACTTTAGCCAGCATGTCGGCCGCCATTTTGCAATCTTTGGCCAACCGCGGGTTGGCTTGCTTCCATTGCTTCAACTCGGCCACGCGTTGCTTTTGTTGCAAAGTCACGCAGCCGACCAGCTCTTCCAGTAATTCGTTCTGACGGTCCATGGCCGTCAGCATGTCGCGCAGCAGCGTCGTTTGCAGATGTAGCACTTGCATCGGCGTCGTCGAGACCGGTTGCGGCGCGGGACCCGGGATGGGGCCTAAGGTCGCGTCCATTTGCGTAAACAACGGCGTCGAGGGGCGCTGAGGCTGATTCATAGCGTGTGCTTCCGAACGGCTATTGATAGGAACGAGAAGTCTGCCCGGCTTGGAACGCGAGACTCCCTCTCTCGGTCCGAAGCTCACTCATCATAAACGGACCACACCGGGGTTGCCAGTTTTTCGTCCCGGACACGACAAGATTCCGTACACGCGCGAACAGCGAATCGGAACAAGCCGTACAAAATCCCACGACGGACCGCGAATCGTGAAACATGCCGGCGAATCGGCGAGTTTTTTATTAAGACGAACGTGCGCAAAGTGCCGGCGGTTTGCGGGTTTCGCGCTGGACCCCGGGGCGCGGCGCGAAGTAAACTAAGAGGTACGCGGAGGTTATCGTCCGTGCCCGCCGTCGCTTGAATCGCCCACCGCCGAGACCTTCCGCGTCGTCCGCCGACCGGATGTGCGCAGAGAGACCGTAAACGATCGAGACTGCTCCCGGGGAAGGAACAGCGCTCGCGGTTTTCGGTTCGCAATCCTCGCCGGAGTTCGTCCGAACCGCTTCGTTTCGTTAGGTCGCCCCGCATGCAGTCGTTTCGATCACTCGTCGCCGTTGCGCCCCGTTCCGCGATCTTCTGCGGAGTCGTGCTCGGCGCTGCGCTCCGGGGTGGTTGGGCGCTCAGCCGGGCCGATCAACCGGCGGTGATCGTTGCATCGACGCCGGTCGCCGCCGTCGATCAACTCGCCGCCGGACCCGACGTCGGCACGTTGGCCGCGCTCTATCCGCAACGGATCGCGCCGTTCGTCAAAAAGTATTGCGCCGACTGTCACTCGGGCAAAGAGGCCGAGGCGATGGTCGACCTCGACAAATACAAAACCGGCGCGGACCTGTTGAAGGATCGCCGCACGTGGCGGAACGTGGCGGCCAAAATTCGTAATCGCGAAATGCCGCCCGACGATTACGACACCCAACCGACCGAGCGCGAGATCGAAGACGTGGCCGGCTTGGTCGAAGGGACCCTCCGCGCGGCGATCTGCAACGGACCCGTCGATCCGGGCCGCGTGACGATCCGCCGCTTAAACCGCGCCGAATACAACAACACGATTCGCGATCTGGTCGGCGTCGATTTTCATCCGGCCGACGATTTTCCGTCGGACGACGTCGGCTACGGATTCGACAACATCGGCGACGTGCTGGCCATGCCGCCGATCTTGCTGGAAAAGTATTTGAACGCGTCCGAAAAGATCATGGACAAGGCCCTGGTCGTCGACGATCCGACCAAAGCTCCGGTGACGCGAATCTTGGGCAAGAACCTGAAGCGCGACGAAAAATCATCCGGTCCCGGCGAAGACGACGCGATGGTGCTGTTCAGCAACGGCGAAGTCCACGACACGTGGAAGTTTCCCGCCGCCGGCACGTATCAGATCGTCGTGCAGGCGTATGGCGATCAGGCCGGCCCCGATCCGGCGCGGTTCGTGTTGCTGGCCGATAAGGACGAACTCAAGACGTTCGACGTGCCGAACGATCGGCTGACGAAGCGGACCTACGTGCTGACCAAGCATTTTGCCGAAGGCTCGAAAAAGCTGACCGCGCGGTTCACGAACGACTTCTACGAGAAGAACGACAAAGATCCGAAAAAGAACGGCGATCGCAACCTGGGCATCGGTTGGATCGAAGTTCGCGGGCCGTTGGAACAAGACGCGTCGAAGCTGCCCGAGTCGCACAAGAAAATCATGATCGCGTCGTATCCGCCGTTTCGCCTGGACGAGTTGCAAACCATGCAGCGTCGCCGCGGCGTCGGCTTCGGCAAGAACAACGACGAACGTCGCGCCGCCGAAGAATCCGCCAAGAAACGGACCGAAGAACGGACCAAGGCCGCGAAGGCGATTCTCAAGAACTTCGCCAACCGCGCGTTTCGCCGTCCGGCCACCGAAGACGAAGTCGCGCGCTTGGTAAAGCTGTGGGAAAGCATCGTGATCGGCGACAAGCAGCCGTTCGAGCGCGGCATTCAAGTCGCCTGCTCGGCCGTGCTGATCTCGCCGCACTTCCTGTATCGCATCGAACTCGATCCGCAGCCCAACGATCCGAACTTCGTTTACAAGCTGAACGACTTCGAAGTCGCGACCCGGCTGAGTTATTTCCTCTGGTCCACCATGCCCGACGACGAACTGTTCGCCGTCGCCGCGCGAGGGGAACTGCTGAAGGGCGACAACCTCAAGAAGCAAACGCTGCGGATGATGAAGGATCGTCGCGCCCAGGCGTTGGTCGAGAACTTCGGCGGGCAATGGCTGCAAACGCGGAAGCTGGCCGGGATGAACTTCGACTCGCGGACGTTCCGCTCGTTCAGCGAACCGTTGCGCGCGGCGATGGAGAAAGAAACGTTGCTCTTCTTCGCCACGTTGTTGGTTGAAGATCGCAGCATCTTGGAATTCTTGGACGCCAAGTTCACGTTCCTCAACGAAACGCTGGCCAAGCACTACGGCATCGAAGGCATCCAGGGCGACCACTTCCGCCGCGTCGACTTGTCCGGCGACTTCGACGCCGTGAAGCGGCGCGGAGGTCTGTTGGGCATGGCCGGCATTCTGGCCATCACCAGCAACACCACGCGCACGTCGCCCGTCCAACGCGGCAAGTGGATCATGGAAACGTTGCTGGGGACGCCGCCGCCGCCGGCCCCGCCGATGGTCCCCGAACTGGCCGACGACAGCGCCGAGAAGAAGGGCCAACTGGTCGGCACGCTGAAACAACGGATGGAACAGCACCGCGCCGACCCGACTTGCGCCTCGTGCCATAAGACGATGGACGCCCTGGGCTTCGGCCTGGAAAACTTCAACGCGGTGGGCGAATGGCGGGAAAAAGACGGTCGCGAACCGATCGATTCGCGGGGCGTATTACCGGGTGGGGCGAAGTTTAACGGTCCCAGCGAGCTGAAAGGCGTCCTGGCCGGCAAAAAAGACTTGTTTTGCCGCTGCTTGACCGAGAAAATGCTGACTTATGCCTTGGGCCGGGGTTTAGAAGAGTACGATGAATGTACGGTCGAGCGGATCGCCAAGGCGGTCCAAGCCGACAAGTACCGGTTCTCGACGTTGATCGTCGAAATCACCAGCAGCGAACCTTTCCTCCAAAAGCGCGGAGCCGGAGTCCGACCATGAGCATGCCCATCTCTCGACGAACGATGTTGCGCGGTCTGGGGATCGGCGTCGCTCTGCCGATGCTCGACGCCATGCTGCCCGCCGTGCGCCTGTTCGGCGCTCCGGCCAAAGCGGCCGCGATGCCGGTCCGTTCGGCGTTCATCTACGTTCCCAACGGCATCCATCAGCAAGATTGGAATCTGACCTACGAAGGCAAGCTGGGCGAGCTGACCCCGCTGCTCAAAAACGTCGAGGCGTTCAAGGATCAGATGTTGGTCCTCTCGAACCTCTCGCAACATCGGGCCAAGGCCAACGGCGACGGACCGGGCGACCATGCTCGCAGCATGGCGACGTTCTTGACCGGGATGCAGGCCAAGAAGACCAGCGGCGCCGACATCCGCGTGGGCGTCTCGATCGACCAAGCGTTGGCCGCGCAGATCGGCTCGCAAACGAAGTTCGCCTCGCTCGAACTCGGCATCGAACGGAACCGCCAATCGGGCGAATGCGACTCGGGCTATAGCTGCGCCTACTCGTCGAACATGTCGTGGAAGTCCGAAGCGACGCCGTGCCCGGCCGAAACCAATCCGCGCTTGGTGTTCGAACGCCTGTTCGGCGGCGGCGACGCGAACGGAGCCGGCGAATCGCGAGCGCAACGCGAGAAGTATCAAAAAAGCATCCTCGACTTCGCCATGGAAGACGCGAAGACGTTGGATCGCAAGCTGGGCCGTACCGATCAACGGAAGATGGACGAGTATCTGACCGGCATCCGCGAGATGGAAAAACGTCTGACGCGGGCCGAAGTCGAGAACAAGAAAAACCTACCGACCACGGCCAAGCCCGACGGCGTGCCGAAGGCCTACGTCGATCACGTCCGATTGATGCTGGATATGGCCGTCTTGGCGTTCCAGACCGACTCGACGCGGATCCTGACCTTCCCGTTCGCCAACGAAGGGAGCGGCAAGGCCTACACCGAAATCGACGTGAAGGACGGTCACCACAGCTTGTCGCATCATCAAAACGACAAGGACAAGCTCGAAAAGATCTCGAAGATCAACGCTTTGCACTTGCAACAGTTGGCCTACTTCCTGGGCAAGCTGCGCAGTGAAGGAGCAAGACCGTTCGCTGTTGGACAACAGCATGATCGCCTACGGCAGTTGCATCGGCGACGGCAACCGTCACAACCACGATAAGCTGCCGGTCGTCGTGTTCGGCCGCGGCGGCTACGCCCTGAAGACGGGCGAGCACATCAAGCTGCCGAAGGAAACGCCGCTGAACAACCTCTGGCTGGCGATGGCCGGCGTGATGGGGGGCAAAATCGACGGCCTCGGCGACAGCAGCGGCCCGCTGAAGGAAGTCCTCAAGTACGCGTAACGCTCGAATTGTCAAAGAACGATTTCAAACGCACGGCGAAAACGCCGTGCGTTTTTTCGTGGAACTTTCTCGACCGCTCATCCCTTCAACTCCGCGTGTCCCAGCGGGAAATACTGCGGGCCGCCGGACGTTAAATCGCTTTGGAAGATCGTCACTTCGGCGACGGTCATCACGCCGGCTTCGTAGTCGGCGTAGTGGTCCAGCAGCGTCTTCAGTTCGGCCGCGCCGTCGGTCGTGTTCCGCACGCGACCCAGCGTCAGGTGCGGGCGGTAACGCCGGCCCTCGCCCCGGAAGCCCAGCGGGCGAAGCGCCTCCTCGACCGCGCCGTGCAGCGCGACCATTCGCTCGGCCCCGTCGGTCACGCCCAACCACACGGTGCGGGGGTTATCGGGCGAGGGAAACGCGCCGACCCCTTCGCACATCAGATCGAACGTCTCCAAATCCCGCACCGCCGCGTTGACCGCGTTCAGCAGTTGCGGAATCTCGCGATCCTGCACGTCGCCGACGAAGCTCAGCGTGAAATGCAACTGTTCGGGTCGCACCCAGGAGACGCGCACGGGGGCGGCTTTGAGCTTGGCGATCAGCTTCTGCGCACAGGCCGGCGACGTCGGCCCCGATCTCGGCGGCGAGAAAACAACGGATGGAAGACAAGGGCGTAGGATTCGGGGGTCGGGATTCGGGAATCAGGAGCATGCGAACGCATGTCCCGCGAGCGGAGGACGCAAGTCATCCGGTTCTCGTATGTCATGACGGACGACCCGATTCTAACAAATTCGGTTCGTGCCGCCGTGGGTCGATCGGAAGCGGAACTTCGCGACGGTCGGCCGGTAATACGTCGTTTTCATCGAATATCGCTCGCCGCCGCGCCGGTCGCGGACAAGACGAAAACGTGAATTTACTTCCACAATAAAAGAGTATACAATAGAACACAAAAAGTCAAGGCGATTTCGAGAAAATCTCGGCAAGCGCGATGTCCCGGCGGCAGTCGGGTTACCCAGTTTGACTTTGCGAGCGTCACGAGCGAAATGAGCGAAACGAGCGTTTTCGGCACGACGTTTTTTTGTCGTCCATCGCATCGCCCCTCGACCGGCTTTCCCAGCTTCACTCAACGAGCGAAACGATCGTTACGAGCGAAACGAGCGTTATGGCGGCGACCGTTTCTTGTTTGCCGCCGGCGGCGTCGAAATCCGGTTCGAGTCGTCCGGCAAACGCCCCGGCTTCGCTCGATTCGCCAAGTTCGCTGCGCGAGCGTTACGATCACGGTTTGCGAAAGAAAAAATCACGTCTTCGAAGCCCGTTCGCACGACCATCCGCCGGTGATTTTCTCCACGAAATCCACAAGCGGCTCACAAGAGGATTCGTGCCGAACCGCTCGGAGTATTCGGCGTTGGAGGAAGTTTTTTCTTCGAGCGGTCCCAGATCCGGCGATCGCGGGCAAGGTGGTGGTTGAGGTGTTCGCGTAGAGCGACGGCATTCGTACGTGAGCGCCCCGACTTAGATGAGAGGCTTATCGCTATTCGGGGTTGAATCCGCGCCCGACGAGACTCGGTTTCCCGTGCCGATCCGAATGCCGGCGGCGATACACGTCGCGCCGATCAGAAACGCGAAATATCCGGAGATGTGGACCGATTTCGGATAGTCGGCGAACGTCATGTTAAAGTTCAGCATCCCGCGGCGGAAGTTTTCCGCGCCGAGTTCCGCCAACATCCGATTATTCTCTCCGTTCAACGCCGACAGATACCATTGCAATCCGATCGCGGCGATGAAGCAGATCGTTCCGCATACGATCAGCGCCAATCCGATCGGCGTGTTGGGAATTCCGGAAGGAGGGAAAAAGCAGAGCCACGCGGCCAAGAGGACGATCGGAACCGCCGACGCACAACCGATGACGGGAGCGTATTCGCTCGATAGCGTCTCGCCGATCGTGAACACGCACAGAATCGCGATGCCGATCGAAAGAACTCCGATCATCGCCGTCGCGACGATCGTCCGTGCCGGATTGGTCATCGTTCAGCCCTCTTGGAATCTTCGCTCGGTCAAAACGAGCGGCATACCGAACCGTTTATCCGCCCTAAAAACTCAACATCTTGCGATATTCGGCGAAGCGTTTGTCGATGTCGGCGCGGGTGATCGTTTTCAGTTTGTCCAAGCTGAAGTCTTCCACCGAGAAGCTGGCCACGACCACGCCGTAGGCCAGGGCTTCCTTCAGCGTCTTCGGGTCGAGCGATTGCTTCTCGGCCAAGTAGCCCATCATCCCGCCGGCGAAGCTGTCGCCCGCGCCGGTCGGATCGATGACGTGCGGCGTGGGGTAAGCCGGCATGACGTAGGTTTCGTCCTTGCTGAAGAACATCGCGCCGTGCTCGCCCTTCTTCACGACGACGAACTTCGGGCCGAGTTCCAAGACCTTGTGGCCGGCGCGGACCAGGTTTTCGTCGTCGGTCAGCAGCTTGGCTTCGCTGTCGTTCAACACGAGTCCGTCCAGGCGTTTGATCAACGCGCGGAGTTCGTCGTTCTGGATGTTGATCCACAGGTCCATCGTGTCGGCCACGATCAACTTGCGGGCGGTCGTTTGTTCCAGCACTTCCAACTGCGTGACCGGCGAGTTGTTGCCCAAGAAGACATAGTGCGATTCCTTGAATTTGTCGGAGAGCTTCGGCTTATAGTTTTCCAGCACGTTCAAGTGAACTTCCAGCGTGTCGCGATCGTTCATGTTCGAACGGTACTTGCCGCGCCAGCGGAACGTCTTGCCGCCGGGAATCACTTCCAGCCCGCTGGTGTCGATGTTGCGGGCTTGCAGCATTTTGGTGTGCTCGCCCGGCCAATCGTCGCCGACGACGCCGACCAGATTGACGCCGGTGAAGTGGCTGGCCGAGGTCGAGAAGAAGACGGCCGAGCCCCCCAGGATATCGTTCCGAGTTTCGGTGGGAGTTTCGACGCTATCCAACGCGACCGAACCGACGACGAGCAACGACATAGTTGAGCTACCGCGAAGTGTGGGAGAAACCGTCTCCGTCGCGCGGCGACCGCGCGACGCCGGCAGGTCGCCGGACGGCGTTTAGTGTATCGACGTGCTTACGCGGCGCAAAGGTAAGGCATAAGCCCGGGTGCGACGCGTTCGCGGCACGCCTGGGTTATGGAATCTCCATCCCTACAGGATGCGGACACATTCGTCGTGCTTCCTCACGTCGTCGGATACGTTCCTACACCGAATTGTTGATGCCGGCATTTTCGTGCGAGACGCATCCTGCGGCGCGCATCGTCTTCGCGTGAAACGCCCAGCGGTGGGCTTGCGAATCGCGGTTGACCCGGCCGACGAATTGACGTACCGTTCGCCCTCCAATAAGCCCCGACCAGGGCAGCATTCATGGAGCCCCGACCAGGGCTGCGTCGCTTCGTTTTCCGAGGAGATTCGCGTATGACCGACGCATCGACCAGCGGCGTGGAATCCTTTTGGATTCGTCGTTCGGGCTGGATCGTCGGCGCGACGGCCGCGCTGATCTTCTTCGCCAATCTCGGCGGCGCCGGGCTGTGGGACGAAGACGAACCGCGCAACGCCGCCTGCACGGCCGAGATGCTGCGTCGCGGCGACTGGGTCGTGCCGATGTTCAACGGCCAATACCGGTGTCAAAAGCCGGTCATGTTGTATTGGTTGCAAATGGCGTCGTACGGCGCGTTCGGTCAAAGCGAATTCGCCGCTCGCGTTCCCTCGGCGTTGCTCAGCGTCGGGACGTGTTTACTGACTTGGTGGTTGGGCCGGATGTTGCGCTCGCCGCGCGTCGGCTTACTCGGCGGTTTGCTGTTGGCGACCGCGTTGATGTTCGACGTCGCCGCGCGAGCGTCGACGCCCGACGGGTGTTTGATCTTCGGCGTGACGTTGACGCTGGCTTGCTATGCGCGGCTGCTCGACGGCCGAAGCCGGCAGTTTCGGCCGCGCCGGGTTCTATCCCACTTGGCGTTGGATGGCGCTCACGTACGCCGCGATGGGCTGGTCGCTGTTGGCCAAGGGGCCGATCGGCGTACTGTTGCCGACCGGCATCATGGGCCTGTTCGTGTTGTTCGCCGTGACCGTCGGCAAAGCGGCCCCGCGTAAGACGCGCGACGAACGGAACGCCAAACGGTGGCAACGTGCGCTCAATCGCTTGGAAACGATGTTGCGAGAATTTCCGGCCGCCACGTGGAAGCTGCGTCCGTTGACGGGCGCGGCGATCATCACCGCGATCGCCGGACCGTGGTACGCCCTCGTGCATGTTCGGACCGAAGGCGTCTGGACTCGCACGTTTTTGGGGTTCGAAAACATGACGCGGTTCAGCACGCCGCAAGAAGGACACGGCGGACCGTTCTTTCCGTGGGTCTTCTTTTACGTGCCTGCCGTATTGATCGGCCTGTTTCCGGCCTCGACGTTTTTGCTCGTTTCGCTCTGGCGCGGCGGTCAAGCGTTGTGGAGCGGCGAAGACTCCGGCCCAGCGCGACGATTTCTACTGATGTGGTCGGGCGTGTGGATCGCGGCGTTTTCGGTCGCGGCGACGAAGCTCCCCAGCTATGTGTTGCCCGCGTATCCGCCGCTCGCGTTGTTGATCGGCATGTTCTTGGCCGAATGGCAGGCCGCGCCCGAGTTACTGCCCCGCGCGTCGCTGCGCGGCGTGGGGAACCTTCGTGGTGGTCGGCATCGGCATGCTGATCGGCTTGCCGTTGGCCGCCAACCGATTTCTGCCGGGCGAGGCGGTGCTCGGTTCGATCGGCGCGATCCTGGTCGCCGGCGGCTTGGTCGCCGCGTACTGGGACAACCGCGATCGTTTGCGTCCGGCCGTCGGCGGAATGCTCGCCATGAGCGTGGCGTTCGCCTTGGCGTTGTGGGCCTGGGGCGCGTTGCGCGTCGGCGAGCATCAAAACAGCGCCCGCTTTCTGAACAAGGTCCGCGAAATCGCGGGCGAGTACGTGCAGGTCGAACCGTTGATCGCCACGTACAAACACTCCGAATCGAGCGTGGTCTACTATGCCGGACAGACGGTGAAGCGGATGGAGAATCCGGCCGCCGCGGTGCAACTGTTCTTCGATCACGAACAAGCGTTTCTGATCACCTCGGGCAGAGACTACGAAGAGACGCTGAAGAGCAAACTGCCGCCGGGCGTCGAAGTGTTGGCGCGAGCCGCGATTCTTGAAGCGCGAAGAGGTCGTGCTGCTGGGCCGCGTGCCGCACATCGCGCAACGCTTCGATCGCTTGACGCGTTGATTGCCGTTCGACTCGCCTAATCTCAATCTTGGCTGGATCGCCGATGTCGTTTCTACGCAAGCACGCTTCGATGATGATCCGAGTCGCGCTCAGCGTCGGCCTGGCCGCGTATTTGGCGTCGCGCATCGACTTGCGGGAACTCTGGCGCACCTGCCTGGAGATGAACCCCTGGGGTTGGCCGGCGGCGATCGGGATTTTTACGTTGTCGCAAGCGATCGCCGCGGGGCGGTGGTGGAGTTTGGCCCGCCCGTTGGGTTTTCGCGAAGGCCCCGCGCGGTTTCAACGACTCTATTTCGAAGGACTGTTCTTCAGCCTGTGCCTGCCGTCGACGATCGGCGGCGACGTCGTCAAAGCGTTGCGTTGCAGTCCGCACGCGCGTGGACGCATGCTGGCCGGTTGCTCGGTGTTCGTCGACCGGTTGTGCGGCTTGGCCGCGGTGTTGGCGATCGGGCTATCCGCGCTTGCGGCGCGCGAAGGAGGTTGGGCTCCTTGGGCCGCGATCGCGTTGGGCGCGGGGTTGTTCGCGCTGGGTTCCGCGGCGGTGTGGGGTGTTTCGAAATCGGTCGGCGCGGCGCGGCGACGACTGCCGCCCGAGCATCGTCTGCGCAAAATGTTGGAACCGTTGGTTCCGTATCAGGATCGCCCGGGCGTGATCGTGCGCGGCATCGCGATCAGTTTGGCGATCCAACTGCTAAGCGTCTGCTGCGTGTTGACGTTGGGCTTGGCGATCGGGTTGGACTTGCCGTTCGGCGCGTATTGCGTCGCGGTGCCGTTGACCGCGTTGGCCACGACGCTGCCGCTGAGCGTCGCCGGAGTCGGCGTGCGCGAAGGGGCGTTGGTCGTGCTGTTGGCCGAATACGGCGTCGATCCGGTGCAGAGCGCGACCCTGGGGATCGTCTGGTTCGGCGCAAGTCGCGGTCAGCCTGACCAGCGGGCTGCTCTACTTGGCCGGCCCGCCGTTGACGTACGACGCGGCGGAAGACTTTCACGAAGCGTTGCCGGCGGAATTCGTCCGCCGTGCGGCCTGAGCGACCCGCCGGCACGAATATCGCTCGATCACGCCCGAATCGTGGCTCTCGCCGCGCCGGCCGCAAAGTCTTCCGGATCGTCACGTTCGCTACGATCCTCTTACGATTCCCCCGTCGAGCCGTCGTTCGGGCCGACAACGAATCGCGTCGCGCAAGCGTTTCCGTCGATGATTTTCCCAGGTTCCAAGGATGGAATCCGCGGGAAACACCGAACGGAGTCGGGCAATGAGGCGCAGAGCGTTCGCGACGACGTGTGTGTGGCTGATGTGCGTCGGCATCGCACGGATGCTTTGCGCAGCGCCCGCCGTGCCGGTTTACGCCGGACCGTGGGACGAACGCCCCGCGTTGTTGGGCGATTGGGCCGGCACGCGGACCCCGATGCTCGAAAACGGCATGCTGTGGGCCGTCGACGAGACCACGTTCTACGAAGGAGTCGCATCGGGCGGGCGCGAGCAGCAGTTCACCTTCGCCGGGCACGGCGACATCCTGCTGAACTGGGACATGTCGAAAGTCGGCTTTCAAGAAGGCTTCTTCGTCAAAGTCCGGGCCGAGCATCGCTACGGCGAATCGATCGGCCCGTCGACCGGATCGTTTCTCCCCGCCACGATCCTGACGCAACTGCCGATCGCGAACAGCGAACAGGTCTACCTGACCGACGTGCTGTTCACCCAGGCGTTGTCCGAAAACTTCGCCGTCTACGCGGGGAAGATGGACACGTTCGACGGCGACTCGAACACGTTCGCGCACGGACGCGGCAAAGATCAGTTCTCGAACTTCGGCTTCGTCGTCAATCCGCTGTTGATCCGCGCGGTGCCGTACTCGACGTTGGGGACGGGCTTCGTGATCTTGAAAGACAAGCAACCGCTGTTCGTGTTCAACGTGTTGAACGCGGTCGATACGACCAACAGCGTGGGGATCAATCAACTGTTCAACGAAGGCTGCGTGTTGGCGGCCGAGCTGCATTTGAATCACGAGATCGCCGGCTACGTCGGTCATCAGGTGATGGGCGGCGCGTGGAATAGTCGCGAGTTCGCTACGTTGGGACAAGACCCGCGGATCATCCTGCCCGACGTGCCGATCAATCGCCAAGATTCGACCTGGGCGTTGTATTACAACTTCGATCAATACTTGGTGCACTACACCGGTACGCCGGGAACCGGTTGGGGCGTGTTCGGTCGGGCCAGCATCGGCGACGATCAAACGAACCCCTTTGCGTGGTTCCTCAGCACGGGCATCGGCGGCAACAGCCCGATCGCCGGACGCGAAGCGAAGGACACGTTCGGCGTGGGCTATTACTACTTGGCGACCAGCGACGAGATCGGCCCCTTTCTGACCGCCGCGCTCGGCCCGATCGGCGACGGTCACGGCGTGGAGATGTTCTACAACTACGCGGCGACCCCCTGGTTCCACCTGACGCCGAACTTGCAAATCTTGGAGCCGGAACCGGAAACGGTCGACACGGCGGTGGTGGTGGGCCTGCGCGGGAAGATCGTGTTTTGATAAGCACTCGCCTACGCGAACACCTCGTCCACCACCTTGCCCGCGATCGCCAGTGGGCGTTGTTGGGCGTCGCGGACTTCGGTTTCGGGCGGGATGCCGAGCGCGGCGAACATCGTCGCCGCCAGGTCGTCGGGGCGAACCGGATCCTTGGCCGGGTAGGCCGCGTCGCCGTCGCTGGCGCCGTGGACATACCCCCGTTTGACGCCGCCGCCGGCCAACAGCGCGGTGTAGCACTGCGGCCAATGATCGCGGCTGGCCTGCGGGTTGAGCTTCGGTGTGCGACCGAATTCGCCGACCCACACGACCAACGTCGTGTCCAACAGCCCGCGCTCGTCGAGATCGGTCAAGAACGTCGGCAACGTTTGATCGGTCAGCGGCAGTTGGTACTTTTCGATGAACGGATACATGTGGGTGTTGTTGAACCCATGCGTATCCCAGCCCCCTTCGGTGAAGCTCTGGCCGCCGATGCCTGCATGAAATAGACGTTGATGAATTTCACCTCGGCCTCGACCAGTCGCCGGGCCAACAGCAGGCTTTGGCCGTAGGTGGTGCGGCCGTACTTTTCGCGCGTCTCGGCTTTTTCGCCGGTCAGGTCGAACGCTTTCTTCACGCGATCGCTGGTCAGCAACGACATCGCCCGCGCGTACGTGGCGTCGAGATTCCGCGCCTCGACGGAGTCGTCGATCAGCCGCAACTGGCGATCGATCAAGCCTTGCAACTCGCGACGCTGCGCCAAGCGATCGGGCGAGACGCCGGCCGGCAGGCTCAGCTCGGGCAAGCGAAAATCGGTCGCGTTCGGATCTTCGGTCACCAGCAGCGGATCGTGCGTCTTGCCCAGAAAGCTGCCGTGCTGACCGGGCGTGATCGAGCCGTCGCTGCAAACGTGCGGCAAGGCGACGAAGCTGGGGACGTCGGCGCGATTCGGTTTCACGGCGTCGACCACCGAACCATAGGCCGGAAACAGTTCGATCGAATCGCGCAGGCGAATATCGTCGACCGGCGGTTGCTTGCCGGTCAGCGCATAGTACGCCGCCGAGTTGTGATTCTTCATCGTGTGGGTCATGCCGCGAATCAGCGTGACCTTATCCATCACCCCGGCCATCTTGGGGAGTTTTTCGCAGATTTGAACTCCCGGCACGTTCGTCGAGATCGGATTGTACTTACCGCGGATTTGGTCCGGTGCGTCGGGCTTCATATCGAACGTTTCGAGATGCGTCGGCCCGCCGAATTGAAACAGGAACACCACGCTCTTGGCGGTCGCCGGCCGATGGGCGATCGTCGCTTCCGCGCAGAGAGAGTTTCGGCAGCGTCAGTCCGAACATGCCCATTCCGCCGATCTGCAACGCGCGACGCCGCGAGAGACGAACGGTCCGGTCGACGAGCGATGGCGAACGGCGCGGGCGGGACATGCGTTTCTCCTCGGGATCTGAGAGCCGGAGAGTTGCGGCGGGGGTATAACGTATTGTAACCGCGGTGCGCGAAGGTGGGGAATCTTCAGCCGAGCGAGCGTTTTTCCAGTTACGACGTTGACCACCCAAGAGTGTTGAGAAACCGCGGTTCAACCTCAAACGTGTCAGGGGGCTTCGCTACGCTGCGACCCCTACCACCCATCTCGAACATTCCAAGAATGAGCTAGGGTTGGAAGATCGGCGTTTCCCGGCGGCTTTCCCTAGTCGCGGCGATCGTCCATCGGCTATCTTGAAGCGACTTTCGCTTCGCTCGTCCAACGAGGGGTTTTTCGCATGTCCGCTTCGTCGCGGCCCGCAGGGCTGTGGTGGGTCTTCGCCGGCACGATCGTGTTGAGCGCGCGTTTCTGCTCTTCCTGGTCCAGCCGATCATCGCCAAGGCGTTGTTGCCCTGGTTCGGCGGTTCGACCGGCGTTTGGGCGACGTGCGTCGTGTTCTTTCAAGTGTTGCTCTGCGCCGGTTACGCCTACGCGCACGCAGGCACGCGGTGGCTGACGCGCAAGCAGCAGCTGATCGTGCATCTGTGCGTGTTCGGCGCGGCCACCGTTTCGTTGCTGCGGTTCAATGCCGAAAACGGCCTGCTCTCGATCATGCCCAGCGACGCATGGCGCCCCGAAGACGGCACCGCGCCGGCCGCGCGGATCATGGCGCTGTTGTTGCGCTTCGTGGGGTTGCCGTACTTCGCGTTGTCGTCGACCGGACCGTTATTGCAGGCGTGGTTCGCGCGGTGCTTCCCGGATCGTACGCCGTATCGGTTGTACGCGCTGTCGAACTTCGGTTCGTTGGGCTCGTTGTTGCTGTTTCCGTTCTTTTTCGAAGTGCGCTTCGGCCTCGGCACCATGGCGTTCTGGTGGTCGATCGGGTTCGCCGCATTCGCCGCGGCTTGCGCGTTCGCCGCGTGGAAGACGTATCAACTGACCGGCGAGTTGAACGTCGCCGAACCTGTTACGACGGGCAAAGCTATCCGCACGGCGAGCGAGGAACGCGCGGCCGCGTGGAACGTCGGCCCCGTTCGATGGACATCGTTTCGTGGATCTTTTTGCCCGCGCTGGCCACGTATATGTTGCTGGCCGCGACGAACCATTTGTGCCAAGACGTGGCGTCGGTCCCGTTCTTGTGGATTCTGCCGCTCAGCTTGTATCTGTTGTCGTTTATCGTCTGCTTCGATCACGAACGCTGGTATGTTCGTCCGTTGTTCGCGATCTGCGCGCTGGTGGGGCTGTATGTGTGCGCCGCCACGCATCAATTGGATTTCAATAACTTACAAACGTTGTCGAAAGGAAAATTGACGAAGGCGACCTATCCGTTCGCACACCCGTTGTATGAAAAGGCCGGCTGGAGCGAACCGACGGTCGCGGAAGATGTGAATCCCGACCTCGATCCGGAGAATCCCGAAGTCAAAAAGCAGGCGTGGGAAGATTGGTTGGCGCGGCAACAAAAAACGCCGTACATCGAGATCGAGTTTTACGGCCAGATCGTGGTCCACTGTTTCGCGCTGTTCGGCGTCTTCATGCTGTGCCACGGCGAGTTAACGCGCCGCAAGCCGGGGCCGAAACATCTCACCGCGTTTTATCTTTGGATCGCGCTCGGCGGGGCGTTGGGCGGCGCGTTCGTCAGTTTGGCCGCGCCGGTGTTGTTCAACGACTACACCGAGTGGTTGATCGGCTTGATGCTGTGCATGGTGCTGGCCGCGGCGTTGGTGTTGGATCAACCGGTCGATCGTTGGTATCCGGCCCGCTTCCTGCTCATGGCGCTTCCCTGCGCGGCGATCGTGCTGCTGATGGCGTGGCAAAATTCCAGCTTGCCGCAATGGGTCCTGTCGTCTCGCGCCGGACGTCTATCAAGAACTCGGCGGCGACGACTTAATCAAGTCCGAGCACTATCGCGCGATCTACGCGGTCGGCTGCATCGGGCTGGTCGGCGTCTTGTTGATCTGCGGTTTCTATGCCCTGTTCAATAAATCGTCCGGACGACTGCAGTTCGGTTTCTGGGCGGTCAATCTGTTGGTGCTGTTGCTGGTCTGCGCGACGGCCGACGACGCGTTGGACTTTTTCGGCTTTAAGAAGCTCTTGTCCGAGTACAGAAAACGGGCGGAAGTCGCGGCGAGCGAACCGGAAGTCCCCAAGAAAGTCTACAAAGCCGGCGATCTGACGACCGTCGACATCGAGGACGACAAAGAGGTCGTCCTACACAAGGCGCACAATTTTTACGGCGCGATCACGATCAGCGACGATCTCTATCCGCAGCGCGACTATCAACCGAGTTTGGAAGATTCCAAGCGGCAGTTGAACCACGGTCGCATCATGCACGGGACGCAGTTTTTGGACGCGGCGCGTTGCGCGACGCCGACGACGTATTACGTCAGCCGTTGCGGCGTGGGCCGCGCGATCGGTTATTTCGCCAAAAACGACGGCGACGTCAAGATCGGCGCCATCGGCATGGGCACCGGCACGTTGGCCGCCTACGGCAAGAAACCCGGCGACAAGGTCGTGTTCTATGAAATCAATCCGATGATCCCGGAACTCAGCGCGGGCGACGAGCCGTGGTTCTTCTACCTGCACGACGCGAAAAAACGGGGCGCAGGAGGTCGACGTGGTGTTGGGCGACGCGCGGCTCTGCATGCAACGCGAGATCGAAGATTCCAAGCCCGGAGGATACGACGTGCTGGTCGTCGACGCCTTCAGCGGCGACGCGATCCCCACGCATTTACTCACGCTGGAGGCGATGAACATCTACGACAAGCAATTGCGGAAAGACGGCAAAGGGGTGTTGGCGGTCCACATCTCGAATCGCTTTTTCAATCTGAAGAAAGTCTGCCGCGCCATGGCCGAGCACGCGGGCTACAAAGGGACCGTCGTCAAAGTCGACGACGATCGATCCAACGGCGGCAGTTCGTCGACTTGGGTCTTAATCACCAAGAACCAAGATTTTCTCGACGCGTTGAAAGACGATCCGGCGGGACTGAAGGCACTCGATCATCGGTCGATCGAGGCCATCGCCTGGACCGACGACTTCACCGCGTTGACCGGCGTGCTGGGCGACCCGGAAGACGACGTGAAGAAAGCGAAAGACATGGAGAAAGAAGAAGAACGGATCGCGGACGAGGAACGCGCCGCCGCGGACAAAGCGGATGCGGAAAAGAAGGTCGAACCGACCGCCCCGTAACGGTCGGAGTCGTCGAACCATGACCATCGCCGTCGGATGCGGTTCGGCGACTACTTCGTTTCGCAACTGCCGCAGTGCCCTTTGAGCAGCACTTCGGTCACTTCCAGTTTTTGCTTGGTCTTGCCGGTCGTCGGTTTGATGGCGACGTTGACGTCGTCCAGGCAGGTCACTCCGCCGCAATCGACGCAGACGAAATGCGGGTGCTCGAACGAGCCTTCGGAGTTGCCGCGTTTCAACTCGAACCGCCAAACGTGATCGCCCAATTCGATGCGCGACACGAGTCCGGACTCGGCCAACTCTTTCAAGTTGCGAAAAATCGTCGCCGGGTCGAAACCCTTGGGGCCGAGCGTTTCGACGACCTGCGCGTGCGTCAGCGGACTGGTCGACTCGCTGAGCAACTGCAGCACCCACAGCCGGGCCGACGTGCAACGCAGACCGGCGTCGCGCAAGATTTTGCGGACGTTGTCGAGCGAAGCGGGGGCCGGATCGTGGGCGGTCATCGAAGAAGGGCGGAAGAAACGGACGCGAAGACGGAACACCCATTCTACACGGCGCGACGAACCCCGACCAGCAAGTCGGGGTTCGGGCCGATCCACTCCGTGCGCGACGGCCTATTCCAGGCCGAATTGGCCCGCGACGGGAACTTCCAACGGTCGCCGGCTCCCTTTGCCCATCGACATGAAGCGCGGTTCGATCCAGAGCGTCGCTCCGACGTTATCGCGAGTCTCGTCGCCGGTGAACGAAAACGAGACGAGGAACGATTCGCCGATACGGGTCAGCGTGAACATCTTGTTGAAGTAGCCGTTGTCGGACATATCCCAGACCGCGCCGACGGAGCCGAGCCATTTCGGGCTGAAGCGGTAGCTCATCGAGCCGGTCAAGATATCGCGTTCGACGGGCCCGCCGAGTTTCGTATAGGCCAAATAAAGATTCGTCCGCGTCGGTCGACCCAACAACACCCCCGCGGTGAACTCGCTTTGACCGTCGACGAAGAAATCGAACGCCCCGTTCGAGAGCAACGTCAAACGATCGCCCACATGCCAGCGGAAGTCGTAGTCGAGCAAGCCCGCGTGTTCGCCGAAGTTTTGATCGGCGTCGGGATAGAGTTCGAAGCCGACGTCGAAGAGCACCCAATCGACGATCCGGCGATTTTGTTGCGGCCCGCGTTTGGTTTGCAGGCGATTCCGCCAATCGATGCGAAAGACCTGCAAGTCGTCGGCGATCTCGGTCGGCCCGGTGACGTTGTTCATCAGCCCGCGCCGCACGCCGTAGAAGCGTTCGTCGAATCGCGTCGGCGTTTGCGTCAGGCCGGGGAAGTCTTGTTGGATCAAGCGGCGGCGGAAATGTTGTGTGTTGTTGTCGTCGATTTCGTCATAGATGGCCAATTCGTCGAGATTTTTGTTCGCGTCGGTGTAGGAGTATTCGAAGTCCAGCGACGTCTTGTGCGCCAGCCCGTTGACGTAGAACAGATCGCTGGCGATTTCGGGGTAGACCGCGGTGAAGGGTAAGCTGGTGCGCACGCCGGCTTGCCCGTACAGCCGGTCCAACGACTGGCCGTCGAGCGCTTCGCCCCAGTGCGCCGCTTCGCCCATGGCGAACGGAACGACTTTGAATTCGTCCATGATCGGAATCGGCAACTCGATGCCCGGCCGGATCGCGAAGCGCTCGCCGCTGAAGTTTCCTTCGTACGGCAACGGGATCGTGGTGTTGGCGTCCTGCGGCGCCAGCGGCGTCGAAGCGGCGCGTTGATCCATATAGGCGCCCGACGCGTGCATGTAAAACGTAGCGCGATCGCCGAACAGCGATGTTCCCAGGTTGTAATAATCCAACCGCGGCAGTTGTTGGGTCCGCATGAAGAATTCGTTCGGATCGTAATCGATCGACAGCGCCAGGGATTGGTTGTCGAAAGTCCGCTTAAATTCGATGCCGGTGTCGGCGTCTTTTTGATTATCCCACCGTTGTTCGAAATACTGCTCGAGGAAGTTGCGGTCCGAGATGGGGCCGGCTTCGATCGTCATCCGCCAGCCGTTTTCGAAAAACTGCCGGTGTTGGCCAAGGAACGTGTAGCGTTCGCACGCATTCGGGCACCATATTCACGCGATCCGACCCCAACGTGTCCAACCCGCCGTCGTGTATGTAGAACGCGTCGAGAATGCCGCGCGTTGGTTGCGCGGTTCCTAGTAGGTCGCCGTTGTTGTAGGTGAATTTCGTCGCGGCGTTGAAGCCGCGCTTGTCCATATAACCCACATCGAAGTCCCACGAAGTCCCGCGCGGCGGTTCGCTCACGCCGAAGACTTGGTAAGCGTCGAATCCGATCCCGTAGCGCGTGCCGAAGATGTTGTCGGTGCCGTACACGAAATCGTTGACGTAGAACGTCGGTTTTTGCGCGTCCGTTCGCAGCCACGGCCAATAGAAGACGGGAATCCCGCCCGCGAAGACCACGTTGTTGGTGCCGGTCACTTGCTGTTTGTGTTCGTAGATCGGTTCACCCGTGATGGGGTCGGGGATCGGCATCAACGTCAACGAATCGCGTAACGGAATTTGACGATCGTCGATTTCCAAGTTGCCGGAGCGCACCTCGTACGTCGGTACGGCCAAGCGGCTGGTGGTAAACGACGCTCCTTCCGCGATGAAATGCGATTCGCCGATTTGGCGAATCACGTTCGCCCGCAACCGGGCCAAGCCCTGGAACGTTTGCACCGGCGTCAGCAATTCGGCGTTCAGGATCGTGCCGGTTCGCAGCGGCACGTTGTAATACATCGCTTGGGCGTAGACGACGCGATCGCCTTCGCGGAAGATCACGTCGCCTTCCAAATAAATCTCCAGCGGCGTCTCGGCCTTCTGAGTTCCGCCTTGTCGCAGATCGCCAGGATTCCCGACGGTCCACACGACCACGCGATCGGCCGAAACGTCGATCGTGCCGGTTCCCGGCGCGAGCGGACCGCCCGCGCCCAGCGTGGGGAGACCGTCGACGCGGATCTGCACGCCCGAGCTGATCACGAAGACCGATTCCCCTCCTCCGGGACTGGGGATGGCCGCGTATTGCAAATCGACCGCGCTGCGCGGGAAGATTTGCACGCGTCGTTGACCCGGCGTGGGGTTCGTGCCGGTCGTCGGCAATTGGCGGCCGGGGCCGGCGTATTCTGGGAATTGTGCGCGGACGATCGGGTTCTCGGGGATCACGCCGCGATCGGGGACGGCCGGCAGTTCGTCCCAGCGACCGTCGGCCGTGGTCACTCCGCCGCGCGAATCGCCTTGGAAGCCCGCCGGTGTAATCGGCGTTTTCGGCGGCGCGAGCGTTGCCATGCGCGAGCATACAACGGCGTGCCGCGCGGCGAATTCTCGGCGGTGACGGGATTCTGTTTCGCGACCGTGATCTGCGGCTCGTTCGTCGATTGCAAACGCCCGATCCAGCCGACGTTCTGCGAATCGCCCGGCTGTAACGAACCGGCTTCGCGCGGTTTGGCCGTGTTGGCCGGCAACGTTTGGCCGCCGGATTGAATGACGACTTGCCCGTCGATGTACGCGACGACGCGATACGGCGCGCCGGGCGTTTGCGGAGCTTCGACCCACAACACGCCTTCTCGTCCGACGACGCGGGACTCGCCTTGAACCAGTTCGCAACCGTCGCGCAACGTCCAAATGCGATACGACCCTTCGTTCCAACTTTCGCCGACGTTGGCGGCCACGCGGATCGGCAGATTCGTGTTGCGCGGATTTACTGCGCACGTCCGCCCGCGCGACGTTTGCGCCGCAGAGCAGACCGAGCAGCACGCCCCACGCGATCGTCGCGGCGCACCGCGAGCGCGAAGCGCGGCGCGGGTTGCGCCGCACGTCGGACCGATCGGCCGATGAGCGGGGGGCGACGGTTCTGCAACGGAGGTTCTCGGATCGCACGGCGAGTCGGCGGGGGCCGGCTGCGGAGTCGTGCGCATGGACACAAAACGGATCGACTCAAGAACTTGAGTCGAAATCGGGGCGAAGTATAGAAATCTTCGTAAGCCCCGACAAGGCGGGTTCGGTGGTTGGATGGTACTCGTAAACTCTTATTCAATCACAACATAGGGAACGAATATTCGTTCGTTCTTCGCTCTCCGGACGTGCCGGCATCCCTTCGTTATCAAATTCGTGTCCGCCGGCATGCCGGCGTCCGCCCCGGATTTTCGACGCGACTGTGGTATCTTGCGCGCGTGCGCGATCCGCGACGGATCGCACTTCGCGAGAATTTTTGCATGTATCGACGTTGGATCGAAGTCCGTTGGAAGCTGGCTGCGGTGGCCGTGGCGTTGTGCGCGCTCTGTTGGTGGCCGTCCCGCGCGCTGTGAATTCGATCGTTCGATCGAAACGATGTTCGCCCCGGACGACCCGGTGCTTGTGCCGTGGCGGAAGTTCAAAAAGCTGTTCGGCGCAAGAGGTTTTCGCTGGCGGCGTACGACGAGCCCGCCGGCTTGAGTTTGGCGACGTTCCCCAAGCTCCGCGTTTTCGTCGCCGAGTTGAAGGCCGCCGTTCCCGGCATGCACGTCGAATCGCTGGCCGGCACGCCGTTCGGTGAAGGGATTCTCGACCTCGAGAACCCCAGCGCCGCCAAGTTGCGACGGTTGATGACCGGATATCTTGGTCAGCGAAGACCGCCGCACCGTGGCGGCGATCTGCCTGTTGCCCGCCGCCGAATCCGACGCCGCCGCCGGGGCGCAGCGCAGAGCCAGCCGTCGACGCGTTGAACAAAGTCGTGGCCGCCTATCCCAACGGCACGTTGGCCGGCGAACCGGTGATGCTGGTCGAGGGCTTTCGACTGTTGGAAACCGACGGGCTCCGTTTGGAATGGATCAGTACCGGGCTGGTGTTGCTGACGCTGTTGCTGTCGTTTCGTTCGCCGCGATGGATGATCTTGCCGTTGGTGTTGGGTGCAGTTCTCGTTGTTGGCGACGCGGGCGATCCTCGCGCTCAGCGGCTTTCGCATGACCATGGTCAGCTCGATGCTGTCCGCCATGTTGACGATCATCGGCGTCGCGGCCGTGGTGCATCTGATCATCAAGTATCTGGAGGAACGTCGCACTAAGTCGCCCGCCGCCGCGTTGGAGTCGGCGATCCGCGTGCTCTTTTGGCCCATCCGGGCGCGATCGCCACGGATATGATCGGGTTCGGATCGTTGGATGATTTCGAGCGTCGGTCCGGTCGATAACTTCGGGCTGATGATCACGTTGGAGCCTGTCTGATCGTCGTGTGCGGCGTGCTCGTGTTGCCGGCCGTCGTCTTGCTGGGGACGGACCCGGATCGTCCGCCCGCGACCGCGGACAAAGTTCCCAGCGAAGGGCATCTCTCCGCCGGCTTGAGCACGCTCTGGCGACGCGTCGAGCGTCATCCTGGCGTGGTGGCTGGGCGGGATCGTCGTGATCGGCGTCTGGGCGGTGCTGGGTTCGCAACGCTTGCGCGTCGAAACGGATTTCACCCGCAATTTTCGGGACGCGAATCCCGTCGTGCGATCGTACGACTATGTCGAAACGCATCTCGGCGGCGCAGGGGTCTGGGACGTGATGCTGCCCGTGCCGCTGGATTTGACGCCGTCGGACTTGGACCGCGTCCGTGCGTTGGAGACCCGCATCCGCACGCTGACGATCCGCGACGAAGCCGGCGACGAGTCGCCCGCGCTGACCAAAGTGTTGGGCTTGGTCGATCTGTTGGACGCGGTCTCGCCGGTGGAACTGGCCGGACAGAGCGATAACTTCGTGACGCGCGCTGCGGCTCGGCACCGCGTTGAACGTCATGGGGACGCAGATGCCGGAATCGTACGCCGCGTTCCAAGCGACCGAAACCACGGCCGACGGTCCGCGACGTTGGATGCGAATCATGCTGCGCGCGTGGAACGGATGCCGGCCGAGGAAAAGTCGCGGATCATCGCCGAAGTGCGCGACGCGGCGACGACCGCGTTTCCCGCGACCGAACGCGCGCTGGGCGCGCAAGTCACCGGCTTCTACGTTCTGCTGGCCGGGTTGATTCAGTCGATGACCTCCGATCAGTGGTGGACGTTCGCCGTGTCGGCGGGAGGCATGTTCCTGATGTTGACCGTCGGGTTTCGCAGCGTGATGCTGGCCCTGATCGGATTGATCCCCAACATCTTGGCGATCTTCGTCATGCTCGGCACGCTCGGCTGGAGCGGTTTGCGCGTCAACATGGGCACCGTCATGATCGCGGCCGTGTCGATGGGCTTGTCGGTCGATTCGTCGATTCATTTTCTCATCTCCTATCGTCGGTTGCGCCGACGGTTACGGCGTGTCCGACGCGTTGGAAAACGTCGAGCGCGAAGCCGGCTCGGCGCTTGTTTGGGCCACCGTGGCGTTGGTCGTCGGCTTCAGCGCGTTGACCTTCAGCGAGTTTCTGCCGACGGTCTACTTCGGCGCGCTCAGCGGTCTGACGATGATCGGCGGCATGTTCGGCAACTTGGTCGTGTTGCCGCTGCTGGTCGCCGAATGGGAACGATGGCGCGGCGGGAAGGTTGGGGCTGGGGGTTAGGGGCTGGGGGCTGGGGAGGTTGCGATCGGAAAGCCGCGAGTGGCACTCGCGGTCCGGGCTTGAACCCACATCGGTCGTCGAGCGAGTTCCCACATCGCGAACCGTTCCCAGCGAACCGTGTCCGGATCACACTCGATTCGCCCCGGTTGCGAAGGGGCGGGGTTTTGCCTATGCTGAGAAGTCCTCCGCGGCGTGCCGGAATCGCGTGAAAACGGACTTCGGAACGCTCGCAACGACCAAAAAACGCGGGAATGGTGGAATTGGCAGACACGCCAGCTTGAGGGGCTGGTGGTAGCAATACCGTGCAGGTTCAAGTCCTGTTTCCCGCATGGCTTCAAAACCCCTTGTTTTCAAGGGGTTTTTTCGTAGACTCGCCGAGTGGGAACGCGTCGTATCGGTCGTTAATCCGTGTCCGATTGTGTCCGATTGTTCTCTCGCTGCGGGGTGTGGGCGTGCGGATACCCAAATATCGTTGCCAGAAGTTGCGCAATATCGGCTTCGTGGAATGGCAAGGGCGGCGTTATTACCTGCCCGGCTCGTTCAATTCGGATGAGTCGCTAACCGCCTACCGTACGTTCTTGCGAGATAACTGCCTGGAAAGCCCTGTCGTACGCGCAAGCGTCGAAGCGGCCGAAGGCCCGCTCTCAATGCTAGGGCTGTCCGTCAGCTTCCTAGACCACGCCAGGGTCTATTATCCGGCCAAGCGGAAATCGGAGTACGGCAACTTTCGGTTCATCCTCAACCGCCTACTCAATACACACGTCGCCTTGCCGGCCAACTCCAAGGGGGAGGTCGATCGAGTTAAGTTCACACGTGCCTTTCCGCTCACGGCACAGTCGGTCGACCTGGATGAACTGGAAATGCCGTCGCTCCCCATTGGACGACTGGCCGCGCTCGAATTCTCGGCACCGATTCTCAAGTGGTATCGCAACTACCTGCCGTCACAACGCGCAATCAAAACGCAGAAGAAAGCGAGGTACGACGCCGACGGGAAGGAGATACCGCAACCGCCGGTGCTGGGCGATTTCCTCACACGGTCCTACATCAACAAAAGCATTAAGAAGATCCGCGCCGTTTTCAGTTGGGCGGTTTCCGAGGGGATGATTAAGGTCGCCGTTCTTGAGGAATTGAAAACCGTGAAGGCGCTGGCCAAGGGGCGGACCAACGCCAGGGAGACGGAAAAGCGGAAGCCGGTCGAGCGCGAATACGTCGACGCCATCCTGCCGTTCCTCTCCCCTCAACATCAAGATATGGTGCGGCTACAGCTTTACACCGGCGTCCGTGGCGACAGCGTGTGCCAGGCCTTGCCCGAACAGTTCACAATCGATCGCGGCAAGAACGAAGACGGCACCGCGTTTGAGATGATGGTCTGGCGACCGATTCACAAGACAGAATTTGCCGAAGTCGTGGCCTACCACCCGATCGGCCCCGAGGCGATGGAAATCGTCGAGCGTTATTTGAAGCTCGCGCTCGGGGCGAATACTTCTTTAACCCCAAACACCAACGCAAAGACCCCGGGTATCGCGACCACTACGACGGCGACACGTACGCACAAGCGATAGAGGCCGGAATCATGAAGGCGAATCTGGATCGCGCGGAAGCTCAAACGCGACCCATCTAAAGACCTGCCGCCGATTCCGAAGTGGACGCCGCATATGCTGCGACACGCGAAGGGTGATCGTGTGCGCGAGTTATTCGGGATCGAGGGAACGCAGGCCGCGCTCTGGCACGAGAACTTAGACACGAGCCAAATCTATTCACAAAAGCGGGAAGAGTTGGCCCGCAAGATCGCACGCGAAACGGGCTAGTCTGTTCGTCGTGGGCGTATCTGCGACATCTCAACAAGCACGTCGATCGTCAGTTCGCTGCGCAATGTCTGCACATATCTTGTCAGGCAATCAACCGCATGGGCTTCTGGATGTACGGCCCCTATTCCGAATGCTTTCTCAAGGGCTCCGTCGCCCGGAATGCCGTCAACAACGAGTCCGCGAATAGCTTCGTAACCGTGATGTTCAATGCATAGCAAAACGATTTGCTCAAAACATACGACACGCTTTTCAAGATTGCGAGCAATCGCTGCGCATCGCGGTGAATTTGCCAATGCGCGGATAGATCGCTTATCACCCGTAATTAACGTCACTTCACTCTGTTGATTGGCAGCCGAGAAAAGGATTGCTTCGCCATCATCAATGTTATGGATACCGCTTAGGATTCCGATGTCAGCGCCACGCCGATACTGAATGTCAGCGCATCGTGACACAAAGTCACAGATGCGAGGATGCGACGCACCGAATTGCACAATGCCCGTCTCCCGACGGCTCGCAACTCGCAAAGAATATTTTGCAGTGGAGAGAATGCGAATGTCGCCCCATTCGACTCCGAGGGCACCCATCGCTTCGGCAACGATGTTACAAGCGCAGAGCTTGCATATGATGTCGTTGTCGATGTACCGCATTGCTAGTCGGCATTTGTGACTTTACTCAGAAACTCGGAGCTTTCCGATGGTATCTGAGACCAGTCAAGATTCTTAGTCATCAGGTCGGTAATCTTTTTAGGACGCGTGCGTGCGGCTCTAAAATCCCCAGCGCACTGTTTCCTACAGCAAAAAATTTCCCCATCGTAAAGGCATAGTTTAAGACAATATGCCCCGGATCGACTTGCTGTTCGCGGGCAAGGTCCATCGCATGATGTGCCAATACCTCAGCCTTTGGCCAACGGTGTGATGCACGATACGTGCGATTGCCGGATAGAAGTTGAATCGCAAATTCGTTGGCGGCAGTTTCTTCATCGTCGGTGGTATCTCCCCCGACCTCTTCGTCGATGAGTATCGTGCCCGGTGAACGTGCCCTAATGCAATGTGCCCGATCTCGTGCGCAAGAACAAAGAGTAACCATGCGCTGTATTTGGCGTTTTTGGAAATAACAATAACGGGACGGCTGTCGGTCATCACAACCATGCCATCCATTTTTTTAGCCGTACGCGGGAAATGTGATACGTGAATTACGGGAACACCGATTGACCAACAATAGTTAAGCAGTTCATCAAGGCCAATCCACCGATTGCCGTCGTTCAGGATTGACTCGCGAATGTCTTTCGCGGAGGGAAGCGGCGTGTATGCGGCAGTCGTTGCGCATGCGGTAAGTTCGGCGGCACTCGACGCGATTGCGCTGGCAATACGAACATCATTATTTGTTCGACCGCTTTGTTTCTTGAACTTGCAGGCACTAGGCTCTTCGAACGTGACGGGGGTTCTTGAGTCTTCAAGTGTCCCGAAAAGCGAACCGAGGTTGAAGCCGAGATGCCGACTAATAAACATGCAAAACTGAGTTATAGCAGCTTCGTCAGTAGCGGCCGAATCATCCCACCAATCGGGCAATGCGTAGTTTTTTACGAACGCAGCGGGCATTCCCACCGCGACCAAGCGGGAATAGATTTCTTTCGGTTGTTGAGTGTAGGCGACGGGCATGGTTCGTGAATTGCGAAGGGTGTAGCCTATCAATCCTATCGTCATACTGTACGTTGGTCTACTGGATTTTAGCGGATTTCCGCTAAAACGCCCACCCCAAATGTGCGATTATGATGCCATTTCTGGCCTCCAGGGTCGACAAATAGTCGGGCAACTCATCAAGGATTTCTATTCAGGGCCCCACCGCTCGCCGGTAAAACACCTCCACCATCTCGCAAAACAAGTCGGCCTCGCCCGTTTGAATGATGGTTCGCACTTTAGCGAGCGTTCTCCGGTATCCCTGCACGGTTAAAGCCATCTCACGGAATTCCCATACCGTAGGCCGCGCGCCGAGCTTGTTCATAAGCATCGCGAAATCTCGCCGCGTCCACCCTACGAAGGTCGCAGCATCTTCGGTGATCCACCGTTGAATGTGTTGCGGGATGTCCAACTGTGTCGCGTCAACGATTTCGTCCGGAAGAACGATGTTGTCGACGAACAACTCCCCTCTCTCTATGCCGAGCGCCTTCACCAATTTGTCGACGGTCTTTCCGTGCACCTTATGCGCTCCGACCAGTGCCCCATCGATCGTGGATGTGGTTAAGTCCGAAGCGCGCGAAAGTTCGGCAACAGTCATGCCGCGACTATCAAGGATGCGCCTTAGGTTTGCTGCGAGTTTGAGAGGATCTTCCATCGATACGATGAGTATTCTCAGTATTGGCGACCCAAAATGTTGAGCAGCGCCATAGCGTTCTGCGGCTGTTCGGTTTGAGCCTCTTGAGGAAACATGATGCGTCGGATTTCCGGCGGGAGTTCGCACGGCACCGACCACGCTGCGCCCTCTGGAGTACCTTCAATCGCGAAGTAATGCGACAGCTTGAGCCGGAGCGTGCCTTCTACGAATACGCGAAACTGTTCGGCCGCAACTTGAATCGTTACGGCGTTGAGCAACACGATAATGCACGTGGTAGGCAACCGACCCCACTGTTGAATCGTGTCCATAAAGTTGTAGTGATAGCCGCCGCTGCGATGCGCCCATTCGTAGATGCGCATGTACGATCCCTCATTGGCCGCTTCTAAGTCAAACGAAATCGTGAAGGCTTTCATCTTGGCCCCTTAAGTTAAGGATGGAACGCTCTTGCACTTTATCGGCGCATTCAGGCCGAAGGAATAGCTTGATAGTAAAAACAAAGTCGCCGCCGCAATGCAGTACGACGGCGACTCCCAACAGGCGGCCACCGTGGCCAGCGATCGCCCGCACATCCTTGAATTAAGTCCGCGTCATCCATGACACGGACGACTAAGCGACGAGTTGGCGAGACGGCACTTGAACGAACGGGAACAGTTGCGCGACGAAGCCGTGCCGACTGTAGGACAACCACTCGTTCGCAACTTTGATGAAGTCCCTGGCTTTCTTAAGATCGGCTTGCAGGTCGGTCACGATCGGTCCGTACATCTTCGGCGGCGCGTCGCTCATCGGATCGAACATGCCGATTTGGAACACCTGCTGCTTGCTCGTGCGGATGCGCCGCATCGACCCTTCATAAAACTTGCGGTACTGTTGCTTCTCGAAATCCCACACCAGGAAGAGGCGTTCGGAGCGGCGTAAATCCGGCCGTCGCCACAACGCCAAATCGCTCAACGGTCGCTCGTTGAGATTGCGTTCGCTCAGCACGAGGCCGCGACGCTGTTGGAAATACACAGGCACCCGATAGCGATTGATATTCGGGTACAGATACTCCATCACAACCAACTCACTGCTCATTTTGGAGACCCCTTTTCTACGTGTCCTAACGTGCTTGTCCTGATAACTGTGTACGAGTGTATATCTACAATCGTCGGATGCAAGCGCGTTTCGCCGGCAATTATTCCGGTCGTTCTAACTGTATGGTTCTACACTAATTGCGACGAAAGATTTTTTTGAGGGTAAACGTAAGTCGTTATTCGGGTTTATCGAGATGTTCCACGGCGGGACTGTCCGCGTTCGGAAGACCGATTGCCTCACGGCCGAGATCGGTTATTACAAAGCCGTTTCCCAGAGTCGAGCTTCGCTTGTCCGGATGAAGAACGCGTATCAACCGTTTATTCAAGAACCAGAAAAAATTGATTCCAGCGATTTCCCAGTCTCCCAGGTAATGCAATCGGTCTTTCCCCACAACGATCATCTCGCCAGCGGCCATGCGTTCTAACGCTACGCGCAGAGCGCATCCGAATCGGCGATGACATCACGATCGTTGTTGTGCGCGTGCATGACGACGGGTGTGTTGAAGTCGGGATCGACGCACCGCGCGAGATTCCGGTTCATCGTGAGGAAGTGTACGACCTGATTCAGCGTAGGAACGCGCGGCAATGCGAATCCATTATCAGGCATACCCCACGAAGGAACCGACCCGATTGGGACCGTGGAGGTTTCCTACTAATGCTTTGCGTCTTCAAAAGCGATCGGCCTGGCGTTCATCGTTGCGTTGTTTGCCGCGAGGAGGTGGAGTCTTGCAGCGAACCGGACCGCACTTTTCGCAGGTGCGGAGATCCCACGATTCAACCCGGCACCTGGCTTGCCAACATACTCGCACGACCAATTCCCTCCCGCATCCTCGCCGCGTTCGGCGTTAGCAAATCCAAGGGCTGCGGTTGCTCACGTCGCGAATCGTATATCAATCGTTTAACCGCCAAGTGCGTGGGCGGATTTCGAACATTGGTACATGCAGTCTTTCAAATCACGCGCAATCCATAGGAACCAAATCATGTTGACCGCACCACAGGTATGGACCGTACTCCCCGGCATTGCACCTACGCCATGCGATACCGCACGCACGCTCAACCAAGATGCGCCCGCCGGTGCAAGTCACTTCGTCATTCAGGCGATCGGTGGAACGCTGTATGTTGCCGCCAACAAGGGCACGGCCAGCAGTTCCAACTATACGCGTGTCATTGCCGAAGGCGGCACCTACGAATACTCCGGCAAGACCACTCTCTTGTCGTTGCAAGGCGTTAGCTACTGCGCCGATTGCTTGCGGCCGTCGAAGGGGCAAACGCTCGACTTTGCCTAAGAATCGTTCGCGCACCCTGGGTACGCGTAACGATATTATGGGATTTTCCCATAATTGAAACGCAAGTCCTTACGAGGTACGGATTATGGGATTTTCCAACGTAATCACTGGCGCAATTAGCACGGCGATAAGTCGGCGCATGAGCGGGGCCGCGCCGTCTGCGGGCGGCGATCCTCCTGCGCCAGAACCGTATCTCACAGCGTCGCCCGGCGAGTCGTACGGCGACGTGAGTTTCCTCATCAACGATGTGGCGGACCTCATCGGAGCGGTTTATACGCTCGAAAAATCGTCGTCACTCGAAGGTCCGTTCGAATATGTGACGGGCGGCACTATCGAGTCGGACCCGGCCGGCGTCGTTGGGAGCGGATTCGACCCGAACACCGCGTATTATTTTCGTGCGGCGATTCAGCTTGGCGATGATCCGCTCATCAACACCGATCTCGTCAGCTTCACGACTCGGCACCAACGGCCCGATTCGGCATCAATCCAATACTTCACGCCTGTCAACGACAACACGTATACGCTGGGCTTTCAAATCATTCCGCCTGGAAGTGGTCAATACACGCAATACCGTATCGCCTGGGTCGTGTATATCGACGATAGCCCGAACCGCGCGGATGTGTTTGAGAACACGACATCATGGGAAGTGTTCGGCGTCGACGCCCCTGTCGGTTCGAAGGTCGAATTGTTTCTCAGCACGATCGGCAGCGGCGGCGAAACCAACGGCACGCCGTCTGACTGGATCGAGGCAACGGGCGAGATCAACTCCGTACCGTCGAATCCGATTATCACCGATGAGGGCGGCGGTGTATGGACGATGGAGCTATTCGGCCTGGGCAATCCGCAGGTCGATTTCTATGTGTACGCCGACGGCAACAACCCGCCAACGATGGAATACTACCGCGACCCGTCGCGTAACGAAGGGACGGATTTTCTGACGGTCGACGCGAGCGAATACGGCGTAGGGAATTGGGTCCAGATCGCATCGATCGGCGGGGACGGCGTGAAACGCTTCTCGGAACGCAAGCAAGTTACGTAGCGGCATCCCTAACGATCACGCATCAAACCCGCCGGAAACGAGCGGGTTTTTTTATTGGGAAAAACTTTTCGAAAAATCTTCACGACCTATTGCAAGTAGTACCGAATATGGTACTATTAAACCAGTGAACGACAGTTACCTCTCACACGAAAGGAGCGAATGAAGAAAGTCACGACGCTACTTCCGACCACGTTCAACGATGGTTCGGAAGTCCCACAAGAGACGATGCAAAACATCTTGCAAAGCCTGTGGGACACGTTCGGCGGACTGACTGTTGAAGGGATGGTTGAAGGCCACTGGATCGACCAAGCCGACAACCAGCACTATCAAGACCGAAGCCTTAAGGTGACGATCTTGATGGAACCCGAAAAACTCGAAACCGCGAAAGCGATGGTTCGAGAGATTCGGGAAACCCTGAAACAAGTCTGCATGTACTTCGAAGTAAACGATGTGGACTTCGAACTGTTGTAAACGACGCGACCCGCCCGGCTCACAACCGGGCGGGTTATCCCTTCCCGCTTCCGAGGTCAACCGATGGCAAAGAAACCCGATCCACACGACGACGCGCTCGCTGTAGCGAAGCGGATCGTCGGCAAGGCTAAGAACTGGATCGACGCGCAGAACGCGTTGTACGGTCCGCAGGGCGAGCTTACGAAGCGATTCGATAACGTCGAGTTGCGTCGATCGTGGAGCAAGTCGACGCAAAGCGAGAGCGTTCGAAAGTTGCTGGCAGACCTAGAAAAAAAAGCTGGCACTCCGCTCGCGCCATCGTCGAAAGATAAGCCGAGCGAGTTTAGCGGAAAATTCAACGTGCGAATTCCCGCAACCCTGCACGAGGCGTTGGCCAGCGAAGCAGACCGAGAGGGCGTCAGTCTCAATCAGCTTGTCGTCGCGAAACTGGCCGTCTCGCTGCGTGACGCTTTGAAGGCGGGTTAGAATTGGATGCGAACCGGGGGCGGCCGTTGACCGGCCTCGTGTGAGAGTCTGTCGTTCACTGGCGGTCGCTCCCGGTTCGTTCGTAAGCGTTTCCTGAACGCCCCGCCACACGGTTTAACGAGTCGTTAGAACGCCTTACAAGCCGTTGTCGCGGCGAGTTGCAACGTGTCGCGGCGTGTTGCGGCGTCTCTATAAGACGGGTGATTACTTAGCGGTGTCCGACTGTGTCCGTCCGTGTCCGATTGGTCATCCGGGCGACCGAAAACAAAGAACTTACGATGTATTTCTTGCACGTTTTGCGAACGCCTTTCCCATGCCTATTTGCATTAACTCCCGGTATTAGCTAACTTTGTGAAACAAGGCTTGCAGCCGCGCTATATTGAGGGGCTGGTGGTAGCAATACCGTGCAGGTTCAAGTCCTGTTTCCCGCACTTCGTACGACCCTTGCTCGCCTTGCGGCTTGCAAGGGTTTTTTCGTCAGAGGATAACCAAGACTGACGCATCTGGATTCTCGGCACGTCTTCGCTGGGGGAGGTCGATCGATGTCTCGTCTCGTGCTCGCTTGCTGCGGCCTGTGGTTCATTGCGACTTCCGGCGCTGCCGCCGCCGAATTGACGTTTCGCAACGACGCCGAGCCGGCCACGTTGCATCTCTACTCGACCAAGTCCGACGCCTGGGTCGATCCGATCGTGTTGGCGCGGGGCGGCGAAAAACGCGTCGAGCTGCGCGGCGGACCGCATTACGTGTTCGTCGTCCGCGAGGACGGCGCGCAGATCTTCGGCGAAACGTACGACTTCGACCAAGCCTTGGGCAAACCCGAAAAACCGATCGTATTGGTCGAGCAGAGCGAAACCGAGCGTCGCACGCCGCCGGGCGAAACCTACGACAAAATCGAAGTCGAAGTCGTGCAACGTCCGGTCGAAATCCAACGCATGATCCCCGAAACGGTAACGCAGGTCATCACGGTGCAAGACCCGCAGACCGGCCAACTGCGCAACGTCCAGCAACAAACCATCGTCGCGAAACCCGTGATCGAAACGCGGATGATCTCGCTGAAGGTCCCCCGCTTGGTCACTGTCAAGGCGACCGAGGAAATCGTCCGACGGACGCCGCGCGTCGTGCTCCGTCTGAAGACCGGCGACGCGACGACCGAGTTCAAATCCACCGGCGCGGCGTTGCCGCCGAGCTTGCCGGAAACGCCCGCCAAGCCCTAGCTGTGTTTCGATTCTCGCGTCCGCGTTCACGCAAACATCTTTCATCCGAGCTTGGTCGCCATGCTTTATCGCTTGCTTCTCGCGACGCTGTGCTGTGCGGCGACGTTCGTTCCGACCACGACGCGAGCGAAGGACGAGTTCTTGCTCCGTTCGCTGTTGCACTTCGACGATGCGGTTGCGAAAGAGCCGCCCGAAGTCCAATCGGACGCGCCGCAACCCACGTCGCCCGTCGTCGCGGAGCCGACCGACCAAGCATCGACGCCCGAGCTGACGTTGCGCTTCTACTCGACCGAAACCCAGTCGTGGTTGCCCCCGGTGGTTTGGAAGTCGCCGGAGAACATGCGCTCGATCGTGTTGGAAAGCGAGCGACCGCACTTCGTGCGCATCGTGCGCGGCGACGAAACGCTGGACGCCGGATTCATCGATTTTCATGCCGTTTTGAAGGATAATCGCCAACCGATCGTGACGTTGCGCCGACGGACGATCACCACCGTCGTGCCCGCTGGGACGCAACGCATGATCGACGTCGACGAGCAACGTTCCGTCGAGTATCCGGTCGACAGAACCGTCTTTGAAGATCTCTCGCGCGAAATCACCGTGACGGGCGCCGACGGCAAGCGGCAATCGATTCGCGTCAACTACATCATCGAACGTCCGGTCACCGAGACCCATACCCGCCTCGAGCAGATCGTGAAACGCGTTCCCGAAACGACGACGACCGTGCAAGTCGTCGCCCGAGACGTCGCCTCGTTCGGCGTGCAGGAGTATTTGGCCGGCGATCAATCCCTCGCGCCGCCGCCGTCGCGCCGGGCGGCGAATCGTCGGACGACGACGCTGCGCCGACGCGCAGCGCGCCGCTACCGGATCTATAACACGTTGAATCGCGTGAATGACAAAGCGAAAGATCCCTTGACCGTTTGGGCGTACGCCGCGGAGACGAAAAGCTGGTCCAGCCCCGCGATCGTGAAGCCGAACGAGGAGACCGATCTGACGACGACGTCGCAAGGTCCACAGTATCTGCGTTTCCTCAGCGGCGAAGTCGAATTCGACTCGGGCTATCTCGATTTGGCCGTCGCCGCCAAAGGATTGAAAGAGCCGCTGTTTCTGTTGGAGCGTGCGCAACTCAAACGCTTCGTTCCGGCCGGCAAGGAATTCACGCGGTGGATCGTCGAGCCGGGAACCGCGACGCGCGAACAGACCGTAATGGTTCCCGTTATGGAAACGCGGACCAAGGAGGTGATGAATGGCTCGGGCCAAACCAAAACCGTCACCTACACGGTCCAACGCATGGTGCATGAAACTCGGACCATCGCCTTCACGGCCAATCAGGTGCGGAAGGTCGTCCGCACCGCCGAGCGTGATCAAACGGTCGACGTCGAAGGTCTGTTGGTCAGCGTGCTGCGCGACGTGCCGGCCGATCGCAAAACGCAGCCGCCGGAGATGCCCAAAGAGCCCGCTCCGAAAACCAAACGCGCCGCCGTCGATACGATCGAAGACGCCGTACCCGTGCCGCCCGTGGTTCTTCCCGAAGTCGCACCGGCCCCGGCGCCGCCGCGCCTGCTCCTGCGCCGCCGGCTCCTCGTCCCGCGGAAATCGTTCGCTAAGTATCGACACACGGCGCTCAACCCGTCCGCTTTGTCTGCAAGTCGCGTTTCGATCGTGAAATGCGCGGTTTCGCACCCTATAAACGCCGCGTTCGGCTTGATAAAATCTCGTGTTTGGTCGCCGTCGCCAAGACGCCGGCCGCTGCTCGTAAGAACCGGGGGACCGACGTCCTCCGCTCGCGCTGTTCCCGAACCCCACAACCCGAACCCTGCAACCTCATCATGAAACTGGCCGTGATTCCCGGTGACGGCACCGGACCCGAAGTGACCGTCGAAGCCCTCAAGGTTCTGGCCGCCGTCGCCAAGCTCGAAGGCTTCACCTACACCACGACCAACTTCGATTGGGGCTGCGAACGCTACTTGCGCACCGGCGAGACTTTGCCCGAAGGGGGCGCGGACGAACTGCGCAAGTTCGACGCCGTCTACCTCGGCGCGGTCGGTCATCCCGACGTCAAACCAGGCATCATCGAGAAGGGCCTGCTGCTGGCCCTTCGCTTCGAACTCGATCAATACGTCAACCTGCGCCCGGTTAAGCTGTTCCCCGGCGTCGAAACGCCGCTGGCCAACAAGACGCCCAGAGGATATCGACTTCGTCGTCGTGCGCGAGAACACCGAAGACCTCTACGCGGGCATCGGCGGGTTCTTGAAAAAAGGGACCAAGGACGAAGTCGCGCAACAAACGGCCATCTACACCCGCAAGGGCTGCGAGCGCGTGATTCGCTGGGCGTTCGAGTACACCCGTAAGCGCAACAACCCGAAGGGGAAGATGCTGACGCTGGTCGCCAAGACCAACGTGTTGACCTACGGCCACGATTTGATTTGGCGCACGTTCCAAGACGTCGCCAAGGAGTTCCCGGACGTGAAGGCCGACTACAACCACGTCGACGCGTGCTGCATGTGGATGGTCAAGACGCCGGAATATTACGACGTGATCGTGACAACCAACATGTTCGGCGACATCATCACCGACCTGGCCGCGATGATCCAAGGGGGCCTCGGCGTCGCCGCCGGCGGCAACATGAACCCCGACCCGGGCGGCGTGAGCATGTACGAACCGATGGGCGGTTCCGCGCCGAAGTACACCGGCCAGAACGTCATCAACCCGATCGCCGCGATCAACGCGATGGCGATGCTGTTGGAACACCACGGCCAACCGAAGGCCGCCGCCCGCATCATGAAGTCGATGATGAACGTCACCGGCACCAAGATGAAGTCGCAAGCCGCCGGCAAGATGGGCTACGGCACCAAGGAAATCGGCGATCTGGTCGTCGCGGGTCTGTAAGCCCGTCGATCGCGAACGCACGGATCCGCACACCCTCCGGAACGATCGATTCCGGAGGGTGTTTTTTTGCGAGTGGCGTCGTTTCGAGCGGGGCGGCACGGGGGACATCGATTCCATGATGAAGTGTTTCACGTGAAACAATAGGTGGTGAGTTTTCAGTTTTCAGGAGTCAGGGGCTGAGGCTGGGGGCTAGGGGTCGGGAAAGCCGCGAGTGTCATTCGCGGAACGAGCGTAGCGAGTCGAACTACGCGAGACGTTCGATCGCGACGAACGTCTTATCCAAGTTCACTCTGCGATCGAAACGAGCGAAACGATCGTTCCGATCACGGTGCCACATAAGGTTTGTTTCTCGATAAGCCGAGGGCGTCAGCCTTCGGTTCCGCGCCGTCTCGCCAGACGCCCCATCTCCACTGCGCGAGCGAAACGAGCGTTACGCGCGAAACGATCGCGTGTCCTGCGTCACAAAAAAAACGTTGGGTGGCCGGGGACGACCATCGGGAGCCCCGGAACGTTTGGCGTCGCACGGAATGTGCACCGCGCGTTCCACTCGTAGGGTCCGCTGTGCGGACCGCCACGCCCAGCGTCCGGTCCGCACAGCGGACCCTACATGAGAAAGAGAATTGCTTCCGCCGTCTTCAGTCCGCACTCCAAACTCCGCGTTCCGCACTTCCCCCAACGACACTCCCGCCTCGCGCCCACGAACGAACGTGCCGCGCCCGGGGCGGGATGTGAACGTCAACGAGTGTTTGGTCAGCGTACACGGGTGGGCTGTTCCGCCTACGCGAATTTCTGAAGAACTCTGTGCCTGGACTCGTGTCCGCGCAATGCGCAGCACGCCGATCACACCGTGTTTGTTGGAACGGTGTTCGATCGGCAAGGCGCGCGTGCGCGAGGATTTCGATCTCGTACGAAGGCGTTCATCAAGCCGTCGTCGCTGTCGCGCATGAGCGTCGTAGGAACGACGCTCACGCGCGATGGACCGTGACGTGCTGATAAATACCACTCGCTCTGCTCACTCGTTCGTGCGTCCGCACGAACGTTCCGGTCCGTTACGCGTCGCATAATGCGACATCGCAACAAACCTGATTGTGGTGTAGCTACACACCGGGTTTTCGGGAATGGTTTGGGGTAAATTCCGAGCGCGACATTCCCTCATCGCGGGGCCGCTTTTCAAAAAGCCCACCCCGCGATCGCCCGCTCGAAAAATCCCGGCGAAGTTCAGCGTTTTCCGCGTAATTCACGCGAAAAACAGCCTCTCCGACCGGGACATTTAAAAAATTCACTTGGCACGGCGCATCGGGCCGATGCTATGGAGTGTATTGTACGTACGTCCACTCAAAATGCAAGAGGATTCCGACGGGGTTTTTCAAGGTTTTTAAGTCGTGCCGACGCATGGGCTTGCAGCAAGGACTCGTGGTTGCGCGAAAAACGCTCGGGTGGCCGGGGACGACCAACGGGAGGACCCGGAATGCAGGAGGTCCAACAGCACCACTCGCCGAAGTCGGTAACGACTGAAACTTGACGCAACTATTTGAGTGCCTTATCGTTCCTGAACGATG
The DNA here is from genome assembly GCA_049840575.1 of Pirellulales bacterium. Lineage (GTDB taxonomy): Bacteria > Planctomycetota > Planctomycetia > Pirellulales > JALHPA01 > JANRLT01. The sequence goes on along the minus strand of JASGKV010000022.1, from coordinate 235,773 downwards.
TTTCGGACAGTGAACCCGTCGTTCACCAGGTCGGTGCAAGAAAAGGAGATGTTGGGCCGCGGAGGGCTTCGACGGTGGCAAGCTTTTGCGTCGAGTTTGTGATCGCCGACGACGAGTGCTTCCGCCGTTTGGTTACGGTATTCGACGCCCTCCGCGCCGCGAAACTGGCCGACGATTGGCGAGACGACGAATACTGGCTGGGTTTCTTCGACACCGAGGCCCGTTCGCGGTTCTGGTGGCCAACGCCGACCGAGCTGAAGGACTGGAACCAACGGTGGTTTTCCACTCCGGTCCCACAGCGTTTCACCGATCCGTCGCTCGTCGTGCCCTGGGACTTCGGGTCGATGATCGACGCTTTCCGAGCTGGGGACTACGATCTACTCGAGTGCGAGCGAATCTCACCGCTGGCCGGTCGGTTCGTGTTCGATCCGCATAATTGGCCATATGGCGGAACCGGCTGCATGCGGGCGCTGATAGAGGCGTTCGGGCATCGGGTCACTGCGGTGCCCAAGGCATAGCTTCCGGATGCGGTCGAGACGCCAGCCAAACGACACAGCAGACGGGGCGGCACGATCGGTTTGCCGCGGCTATAGCACACTTGTTGCCGTTCCGATTGGTCGTTCATTCTTCGCATGCCACTTCCCGCATTCCTCCACGATCTCTGCGGCATCCGCGGCGAGCGTGTGTTGACCATTTCCCAATATCCGCGGGTGGCGACGGTTCGCTTCACATGGAATGAACGTCCCCACTCTCTTGTGCTGAACAACCCCGAGCCTTACGCGGCGGTGATTCAAATATGTGACGACGAATGCTGCGGGATTCGTATCGTTGATCGAAACATCGAGCAGCCGAATTGCTTGGAGTATGGTCGCTTCCGAGTGGAATTGCGGGATGACGACGGCATCATCGCCACGTTTCACGTCGATGACTGCGACCTCACTGTCGAGAGATAACCCAACGCCGCACTCGCCCGACGCCGCGTCGGGCGATCCGGTAAATTGAAAGTCGACCGGCGCGGTGCCGGATATGGAACGTTGATCCGTTGTTACCCAATGAGCTACGATCTCGACTTCTGGCGGTACAACGCGGGCGTGAAGCTCGATCACCAAAAGGTGTACGAGCGGTTGTCTAATGGCGAACTGGTCGATGGACTGCAAAATCTGCCCATCGACGCAATGATGTCGCGCGTCGGCGAAGTCTTTGCCGACTGGGTTAGGTTGGACAACGTCACCTTCGATGGTGGCGATCGAGGGGGATTCCAGGTCTTCACCACGCCGCAATTCTTCCGGGTTGATTGCTCGGGGATGGACGGTGAGGAGCTCAACAAATTCATCGACATCGGCCAAGAGTTCGGATGCCCGCTCTACGATCCTCAGGTCGGCGAGCGATTCGACGGGTGATCGCCGCCCGTGCGGCGGCCCCCGGTCGGCGTTATAGTTCAGAGAGCCGTCGGAGCGTTCGGCGACGGAGCACGCTCTGCAAGTTCCTACCGTTAAACGGTTTTTGCATTACCACATCGCCTTTTTCGCGAAGCGACCGTCATGAACATGCGCTTGTCACTCGTCGCGCTGGTTTGTCTTGCGCTCGTCGTCGACGACGGCGCGGCGGCCGAGCCGGTGGTTCCCCAGCCGGAACTGCGGACGGCGAAAACGGTCGAGGTGAAGTACCACCTCGCTCTGCCCAAGGGCTGGCGGGCCGACGCGACGTGGCCGATCCTGGTCACGCTGACCGGGGCCGGACGTGATCATCAGGCCAACTTCGATCAGTTCGTCAAGCTGCGCGGCGAGACCCTGCCGTTCATCGTCGTCACGCCGCACGTCAACTCGATGGGCAAAGATCCCGCCGACCTCACAGCGGTTCTCGCGATCGTGCAAGAAGTGCAAACGGAATTTCACGGTCGGCCGAAATTCTTCGTTACCGGGTTCTCGGCCGGTGCATCTCACGTGGCAATTGATTCTTTTCTGCATCCCGAACGTTTGGCGGGGGCCGCGCCGGTGTGCGGGAACTTCAATCAGCGCGGCATCGACGAAGTCAAACGGCACGACGACGCGGAGCGGCCGCCCATCCACGGCTTTCAGGGAGACAAGGACCAGGTCCTGCATCACCTGAACCCGCAGTGGGAGACGGCCGTCGAGTTGGCGGTGCGAGAACGGCTACAAAACCATCGACCGCACGGTCATCCCCGGCGGCACGCACTTGCCGTATCCCACGCAAGTCGTCGCGTTTTTCGCGACCTTACTGCCGAAGGAGTGAGCCGCGGCCGTCGTCATTTTCTTGAACGCCGTCCTCACGCCGCTTTTGTCAGCGCGGTTTTCGGTGATTCGGGCCAGTCCAGTTTCAGCACGTCGTGGATCGTGCCGCGGACCCAGTGGTTGGCCGCCGGGGCGTCCGGCCGCGCGACCAGCATCGGTAAGCCCGTGCCGGGCAGCAGGCGTCCGGCGTCGGCCGACACGTCGATCTTCGCGCCGGGCGTCACCGTCAGACTGAAGCGACGCCAGATGGCGGCCGCGGCGATGCGAGTCGCCCGATCGATCAGCACGGCGTCGCCCGGCGCATCGACGAACGCCGTGTCGAAGTCCGGCTCGGCGCGATCGTCGGACGGCTCGCCGGCGCGGTGCGGCGCGAAGCGATACGGTTCGGCGAACGTCTCCGCGCAACTGCGCGGCGAGATACGGCGCGATCAACACCGGCGTGCCCGGCGGAACGGTCTCGCCGTCGCAGGTCCACGCGGTGCGCGTGCGTCGCACGAGATACGCCGAGGCCGGAAAGCACCGTCGCGTTTCGCGCAGGACGCGGGCCGTCGCGCCCGGTTGAAATTCGGCGTCGCGTTGTGCGAGTTCCGGCGAACTTCGCGACCGACCAGCGGATGTTGAGCCAGTAAGAACATCGTCCAACCGAGTCCGCCGGCGATGCCCGCGCGCAACGTCGCGTAGCGTTCGGCCGTGTCGCGGAAGAAGCGTTCGTCGTGGGGATGCTCGTATTCGTCGTCGTCGGAATAGCATTCCAACGGCACGCGTCCGAACGAGCCGCGGAGTCGCGGCGATCGCGGCGGCGCGGGTCGCGCGGCGTTCGTCGTCTTGCGCGGCGTCCGGCGTCCGACCGCACGCCGCGCGCAGGTCGTGGTCGCGCTCGCTGCGCATCCAGCGTTCCAGCGCGTCGTCGATCGTGGGGATCGCGTCGCGGCGTTCCGCTCCGAACGTCGCGGTCGCGGCGACGCGCGCGGCGATTCGGCCGGCGTCGAGCAGGAAGTCCCGCACGCGGCCGGTGCGCCAGTCGCGTAACGTCTCGTGCACGATGCCGGCGATCGTCGCGTCGAGCTTCGACAGGCCGCCGTTCGGCGCGTCACGGCGTTCGCAAGCGTCGGGCCGCGTCGCGGCGAACGCGGCGCGGATCTCCCGCGGGACGGGTCGGACAAAGCAGCGTCGCCCCGGTGTCGGTGAAGTGCGCGATGCCCGAGCTGCGCCTGCGCATGCGCGAGGACCGCCAGCGGATCGCGCAGCAGCTCGACCGACGTCCGAACCCGGGCGGGGTGCGGCGTCGCTGGGTCGAACGGGTGCGTATCGTCGGCGGCGGGGGGCATCGTTACGTCGTCCTTGACGTCGCGCACGGCGAGGCGGGGCTATCGGGATTCGCCGGCAAGGGTAGCCGGACGGCACGGTCGGGCCAAGGGCGGTTGCCGGCGACATTCCGTCGTCGCCGCGCCGGCAGGTCCAACGTTCTTCCCAGCGAGAGCGGGCGGCCGGACCGGAAGGGCGGAAATCCGTGCAAGCACGAAAAACGCCCGGGACGAAATTCGTCCCGGGCGGAAATGCCGGCGTGTTCGACGAAAGCGTTCAACGCTTATTCGTCGTCGTCTTCATCGTCGTCATCGTCTTCATCATCGTCGTCCCAATCGTCGTCGTCATCCTCTTCTTCGTCGCCTTCTTCGTCCCATTCATCGTCGTCTTCGCTTTCTTCGTCATCCTCTTCTTCGTCTTCGACTTCTTCCCATTCCTCGTCGTCTTCTTCCAGATCATCGTCTTCGTCGTCGTCCAAATCGTCGTCGTCGTCATCATCGTCTTCGTCGTCATCGAAGTCGTCGTCATCGTCGTCTTCGGGGTGCAAGTCGTCGCGGAAGCGCCGGGTCGTCGCGGACGAAGACCATGCTCGGAGGGATTCCTCCAGCCAATCATGGGGCTGCAACTCACCGTAAACGATGGACATCAGCGGAGTTCCTCCTCTGGGGAATCGGTCGTGTTCGGTCGGGGAAAGCGGTTCGGAAAAAGGTGTCGCGGAGTTCTTCCCGTTCGACGCGGCGGCCCCGGTCGGGGTTCGCGCGTTGGCCGGGGGAATCCGGTCGTTTGCGCAACTGTTCGGCACGGGGCAGCTCGTCGAGATGCCGCAAACCGAAAACTTGCAAAAATCGTTTCGTCGTACCGTACAACAACGGTCGTCCCAGATCATCGGCACGACCGGCGATCCGGATCAAGTCGCGTTCCAACAATTGTCGCAGCAAATCGCCGCACTGCACGCCGCGTACCGCTTCGACTTCGGCCCGCGGAATCGGTTGGCGATACGCGACCACCGCCAACGTTTCCTGGGCCGGGCCGCTCAACCGCGTCTCGGCCGCGACCGACGACGCCTTGCGCAACCACGGACCGAATTGCGGTCGCGTGAACAACTGATACCCGCCGGCCAACTCTTCCACGCGAAAGTGCTGCCCGACGCGTCGTACAGTTTATTCAACCGGCGGATCACCGTCCGCGCTTTCCGTTCCGTCCGACAAGTTTCCCAACTGGGCGATCTTGCGACTGGTCAGCGGCTCGTGCGCGGTGAACAAAATCGCTTCGACTCGCGCCGTAACCGCATCCCGACCGTAAGCCGATGTCGTCACGTCCGACGGACTCGCCGCCGCTTCGTCTCTCGTGCGAAAGGTTTCGCACGCGACGCAACTCCGTACCCGATTCGCGGGCGAATCGCGGAGCACGTCGATCGAAGGGCGACGAACGTGGTGAAAACATAAGCCGGATCGCGGCGGTCCATCCCTGTACTCGCTTCGCGTACGACGACGACGTCGTGCGCAAAAACGAGCAGGGAATCACATACGAACCACGAACCGACACGGTTCGACGACCCGTCCGAAATTCCCTAGCCAACCCAATTAAACGAATGCGCCGACGAACTGCAAGAGGAAAACAACCCCGTCCGAAAAATTCGATTTCGCGCGAATTCCGCTTCCCTGCACGGTGCGGAAACCCGTGCGGTTCGAGGAATTTTTTCATGCGTCGCGCGGTGTGGAAAAAGCGTTGAAAAATCCTCCGAAAAGTTTCTCGCCACGCAGGAAAAAAATTCTTCCCATCGAACTCAGCGACCATCTCCGATCGGTGGGGAAGCGTCGAGACGTTATGAAGAAATCTTCACTCCGAATCGTCGCGATTTCTTGAAAAACCGGGCTCCATCCCGCATCTTGAACGACCGGGGTGGTTCGTTTCCGTTTGGAGGAGTCCGTGATGCCTGAGCTGCGCCGTCTGGTTTCCGTCGTCGTGACGTTGTGTGCGGCGATCTTCGTGGCGACGGCCACCCACGCCGCGACGCCGCGCAACGTGGTGCTGTTCGTCGCCGACGACCTGGGCCGCACGCTGGGCTGTTACGGCGACGCGAACGCCAAGACGCCGCGGATCGACGCGTTCGCCGCCGACGCCACGCGGTTTACCAACGCGTTCTGCACGACCGCCAGTTGCAGCCCCAGTCGGTCGGTGATTCTCAGCGGGTATCAGAACCATTACACCGGGCAATACGGTCTGGCGCATGCCGCGCACCATTTTCGGTCGCAGGAAACGCTGAAGACGTTGCCTACGCGCTTGGCGGCGGCCGGCTATCGAACCGCGTCGTTCGGCAAGTTTCACGTCGAGCCCGAAGCCGTTTACCACTTCGACGAGTACCCCAAACTCGTCGGCGGGCGCAGCCCCGACGGGTTCGCGGCGGCGGTGAAGTCGTTCATCGAGAAGAACGACGAGAAGCCGTTCTTCGCGTACGTCTGCTCGCCCGACCCGCACCGCGCGGCCAAGGGCTACGCGAACGAGACGAAGCAAGCCGGCGATCCGAAGGTGACGTTCGATCCGCAATCGCTCAAGGTCCCGCCGTTCTTGCCGGACCGCGCGGAGACGCGGCGGGACTTGGCCGAATACTACCAAGCGGTTGCGCGGCTCGACGCCACGTTCGGCAAAGTGCTGGATGTTCTGAAAGAGTCCGGCCGGCTCGACGACACGCTGATCATTTTCTTGAGCGACAACGGCATCCCGTTCCCCGGCGCGAAGACCACGCAGTACGACGCCGGCACCAACTTGCCGCTGCTGGTGCGCGTTCCCGGGCAAAAGCACCCCGTCGTCTGCGAGGCGTTGGTCACCTGGGCGGACCTCACGCCGACGATTTTGGATTACGCCGGCGTCGATCCCGCGCCGCTCAAACTGCATGGGCGATCGTTTCTCAAAATCGCGGATCAAACACAGCCCGCCGGCTGGGACGAGATTTTCACGTCGCACACGTTTCACGAAGTGACGATGTACTACCCGATGCGGACCGTGCGCACTGCGCGTTACAAGTTGATTTGGAACATTGCGCACCCGTTGCCGTTCCCGTTCGCGTCGGATCTGTACGGCTCGCCGACGTGGCAAGCCGCGCTCGCCGCGCCACGAGAAGTACGGACAACGCACGGTCGCCGAGTACGTGCAACGCCCCGTCTACGAACTGTACGACACCCAAAACGATCCAGGCGAGACGAAGAATCTGGCCGACGACAACGCCCACGCCGAAACGCTGGCCACGTTGCAAGCCAAACTCAAGGCCCATCAAAAACGGACCGACGATCCGTGGGTGATTAAGTACGAGCATGAGTAGCAGGGGGCGGGACAAGTTTTCAGTTTTCAGGATTCAGTTTTCAGGGGCTGGTGACTAGGGGCTGGGAGCTGGGGAGAGGATCGGCAAAGCCGCGAGTGTTACTCGCGGACCGAGCGTAGCGAGCCGCACACTGCAGGCCGTTCCATTTCAATCAGCGTCGCTCCACAGTTCACCGAGAAGCGAGTTGTTTCACGTGAAACACTCCGCGACGTCTACTCCATCTTCACTCTGCGAGCGTTACGAGCGAAACGATCGGTATGAGTTTTCAGTTTTCAGGAGTCAGGGGCTGGAGGCTAGGGGCTAGGGGTCAGGAAAGCCGCGAGTGGCACTCGCGGACCGAGCGGAGCGAGCCGCACGACGCGGAACTCCGAATCCGCGCGCCGTCTTACCCAACTTCCCTCTGCGATCGAAACCATCGAAACGAGCGTTCCGATCGCGTGCCGCGCAAATGTTTTTTCTTGCGATCGAGCCGAGGGCGTCCGCCGTCGGTCGCGCCCTTTCGCCAACCGCCCCATCTCCGCTGCGCGAGCGCAAACACGCGTTACGAGCGAAATGAGCGCGCTCGACTTGCGTCACAAAAAAACGTTGGGTGGCCGGGGACGACCATCGGGAGCCCCCGGAACATTTGGCGTCGCATACTGGATACCGCGCCAGCGCGTCACGCTCTATGATCCTACCCGCCGCATGTGCGATCCCCTCTCCCCGCAAGACGCTCGCCATGCCAAAAACCTCCGCCGGGGAGAGGGATAGGGTGAGGGCGACCGACTTCCATCAAAGATCGTCGCCCTCACCCCGACCCTCTCCCGCACACTATCCAACGTGATCGCAACGCCCGCTCTCGGGAGAGGGGGAATGGCGTCGCACCGTCACAAAGCGTCCGCACGAGCGTTCCGTGCGAACGGCGCACAACGCAGGAGACGCTCGATCGACTGACTGAAAACCGAACACCGAAAACCGAAAACTTTTCAAACGAGACTCCCGCCGACGGCCCGCACGTGTGACCGTGCGCGCCGGGGCGGGATGTGAACGTCATCGAGTGTTTGGTCAGCACGCACGGGTGGCGCGTTCCGCCTACGCGAATTTCTGAGGAGACATGTGCCTAGACTCGTGTCCGTGCGTAACGCGCCGCTTGATCGAATCGTGTTTGTTGAAACAGTGTTCGATCGGCAGCGGCACACTTGCGCAGAGGATTTCGATCTCGTGCGAGTCCGTTCATCAAGCCGTCGTCGCTGTCGCGCATGATCGTCGTCAAATCGACGACTGCGCGATGGACCGTGACGTGCTGATAAACACCACTCGCTCTGTCTGCTCGTTCGTGCGTCGCACGAACGTTTGGTCCGTTGCGCGTCGCACAACGCGACGTCGCAACAAACCTGATTGGGGTGTAGCTACACACCGGGTTGCGGGGATGGATTCGGGTAAATTCCGAGCGCGTGCACATCCCAAAATCGCGAGGTCGCTTTCAAAAAAGCCCACCCCGCGATCGCACGATCGGAAATCCCGGCGAAGTTCAGCGTTTCTCGCGTAATACACGCCAAAAACGGCCTCTTCGACCGGGACATTTAAAAAATTCACTTGGCACAGCGCATCGGCCGATGCTACGAATTATATTGTACGTGCGTTCACTCATAATGCAAGGGGATTCCGACGAGGTTTTGCAAGATTTTTAAGTCGTGCCGACGCTTGGGCTTGCGCGGAAGACTTCGTGGTTGCACTGAAAACGCCCGGGTGGCCGGGGACGACCAACGGGAGGACCCGGAACGCTTGGGGTCGCCGACGAGCATCGAGCACGGTGTTCCCCCCCCCCCCCCCCCCCCCCCCCCCGACGCTTCCGGGTCTTGCGCGACGGACACTCCAGACCCGGGCACCCCGCGCAAGAAATGCCGAAGTCAGTATTTGCATAATGATTGACGGTATATCCGGCGAATCCTAGACTTGCGGCATTGATCCTGCATACGCGCAGCTTGTTGCTATGTGTATTCGCGCAAGAGAATCAAAGTTCGGCGGCGGAGGGCTTCGGGACTTGCTGTCGCAACTGCTACTCCCTGCCCTCCGCGAGCGGTTCCCGGATCGCGGACTGGTAGCCGGCGAGCCGCCCGAGCCGTGTGCGGTGTTCCCCGGCATTCATCCGGGTATCCGCGGCGTCAGCATCTACGACGACGGCGACGAACTGACGCTCTGCGTAGACGACCTGACGCACGGTCACTTCAACGAGTACACGGAGGGGCTACCGGAGGCCGAGCGAGAGCAGCGGATCATCGAGAACGCGGTGGAGTTCCTGGAGGCGCTGTTCGCGGACAAGGTGGTGGTGTGGGGCCAGCAACACATGGGCGGCTGGTTTCGCCCCGAGTGGGGCGATGCGGGCAGCAACACCGTGATCCCGATCGGGGGCACCGGCGGCGAGACTCCGGTTCAGGAGTTCGTGTGGTCCGGGCCGTACACACAAAGGCACGCCGAACCGGGCGCTGCACCTGACACCGGCCGCATGTAGGTTTCCGTGACGTGTAGCCACCTGAGCGGCCGGTGCAGGTGAGCTGGGTCGTTATGCAGCGGAGATCCTCCGTGGAACGATGGACGATCGCCGAGTCCCACGTCGATCGATTCCGGCTCCACATCAACTTCGGCGGTCGCGCCTTCTGGTGCATGTTCGACCACGCTGTCACACCAGTTTCGGCACGGGACGAGATCGACGTCGTGGCCGACGCTGACGCGGAAACCGTCAGGTAGATTAAGGCGTCGGAACTAATATTTTCTCCACACACTCTTCACCCAATTTTATTGGGAAAATGTTTCGCACGCACACCGTTTAGCAGTCTTGTTTCTTTCCTAAAGAATCTGCTCTCACTCCATGCCAGAAGGAGACGACGGGAGTGGAATCCCTCGACGAGATTGTACTGCTTCGGCAAACACAACGCAGAAGCTGCTCAACACCAAACGTGCCGGAGGCGGCGTGGTATACACGCCGACCACCAGCCACCCGAGGGGATTGGCGAGGCACGACGATTCTTGAAACGCCACGCGTGAATTGCGGCCTCGGATCGCCTCGGCGACATGGCAAGCCGAGCTTGCCCGTGCTACCCGGGATGCGGGCGCTCTAAGCCGTGCCGGCCGCGTTCTGGTAATGTGGAGGTCGGTCGGCGCGGTGCCAGCCATTGAACGTCGGTCCGTTTTGCGTCGGAGGACTTACTAGGTGGATGAACTCTCGGAACCGTGGGAAGCGTACTGTCAGCGTGGCCGGTACAGCGTCGGCCACCAGCGACGCTCCGTTCGCCGCTGCTTAGGGGCCGATGGCATTGTTCGTGGTTGGTACAGCGACCTGCCGCTCGACCCGACCATCCACTGTACGCGGTCGATGTATCCGTCCCACGACCACACCACCCACCCGCGGGACGATCGGGAGATGGTAGTGGACGCCCGGGTCATCAACGACATGAAGTCGCACCTGAGCGAGTCAGAGTTCTGGCAGCTCGTTCAGCATCTGTACGCGGTCGGCGTCGCTAAGGGCTTCATTCCAGTGGGGCCGCCTAGCAGGTTGGCAGACGATTGGTCCTCGCTTCGCCACTTCGGTGGTGAGGAGTAAAGATACGCCTTACCAAACGCCGCTACGGACCGGTCCAATGTTGTGCGTTCTAGTAAACTCAAAAAAACTGTCGCCGCGACGCGGCCATTGAACGTTGGTCGCTTAACCACCTGACGACGATATGATCGACGCTGACATTTTATCTCGCTACATCGTCACGCCGCTTAGCGAGTCTGAAATCGAGGATCTCGAAGACGCTTGCGGCCGATCGATTCCTGCGGCGATGTGTGACTGGCTCAAGATCGTAGGAGTTCCTCAGAACGTATGCCATCGGCTGCCGGATGACGAGAGCCGTTTCGCCGAAATGCAGAAATGGGTGCCCGCGGCATTATTCGCCTTCGCATCCGACGAGGAGCTTGATGCAATCTTCGCTCTTGATGCACAAGGCCGCGTCTTTCGGCTTGACTACGGAGTGCGTGAGCCGATTCCGGTTTCCGGAACACTGACGGACTATGTTCTTTCGAACTTGGCTCCTCCTCTTCCGGTTGCGAACACCAAGTGGCACACACAACTCTCGTTCTCCACTGTCGACGAAATAACGGTCGTTGCCGAGTTGTCGCGGGCGTTCTTGTTAACGGACCTTGCCGGATGGGAATACGAAGGGACATCTCCCGCGAGGTTGTTACTCATTTAAACCGCTGCGCTTCGCCCTGCGGGCCGACGAAAATCTCGCGACAGAAATACCATAGTTGGCCAACGCCAATCTATTCCTTCAATAGAGAGATAGCGATCGACGACATACGGAGCTGTAAGGCGATTTTCCGACATCTCCATGGCCTTCTAATCGGGTTTAAGCTGATCAATTACGGGTTGCTTGATCTTAATGACGGCGGATAACCCGCTAATGCAACGGAACGGAACCGCGATGAAGGTTTCCGTCGTCCGAAAGCTGCTAAGTTGCGGCTCCGGCCATTGATCGGCCTTACTTAAATCGGCTCGACGATCCGACCAAAAAAATGCGAAGACACTTACTGTCGATCGATCCCTCGACTCTGCGTGATCGGTTCAAGACCATCTCATGAAACGTGTCGGCAGGGATTTCAGTAAGAGTTCCGCCAGGTATTATGCCGCAACGCCCATATGCGTTCGCTTGGGCGTTACCGACGAATACTGCATTTCGGCAAAGCGGATTGCAGTTTCGCCAAGCCGGCGTCGGTGATCGCCGTGTTTCGCAGATCAAGATATTTCAGTTCGTACAGATTGGCCAAATGCGCTAAGCCGGCATCGGTGATCCGGGTGTTCTCCAGAAAAAGCGATCGCAGCGTCTTCGATCGACTCAAGTGCGCCAATCCCCCATCGGTGATCCCAGTGGTGTTCAGATCGAGCCAGTTGAGTTCGGTCAATTTCCTCAGATGCGGTAATCCTTCGTCCGTGATCGAAGTTCCGCCCAGCGAAAGCCCTCTCAGCGTGGTCGCTCGGCTCAGGTGTTCCAGACCCGCGTCCGTGATCGAAGTGATATTCAGGTCGAGCCATTCCAACGCGGTCGATTCGCCGAGACGTTCCAAGCCGACATCGGTTATCCGTGTGTTGTTGAGACCGAGTCCTCGCAGCGTGGTCGATTTCGTCAGGGGTAACACTTCGGCGTCCGTGACGGATGTGTTTCCCAAATGCATTTCGACGATGGGGCGATACGCGTCGTCGCCCAAAACGGTGCGCAGCCAAGCCGGGTAAGTCGCCAAGACGGGGTGTTCGTGATCGGCATAGACCGCGTCACCGCCGAGTTTTACACATGCGGCGACGGCGTTTATTTCGCAGGAGACGATCTCCCGCCGTTCGTTGACGCGTCGCAAGAACAGGCCCATGGACACCGCGACTAGAGCCACGGCGATCAACACCGTGCGCAAACTAAAAATCCACCAACGACGCGTGGTTCGCCGATCGGGCGTCATGGTCCGGGCGTCCACGAAGTTTTTCCGGAGAGAACACCGCCGACAAGGCAATCGCTCTAAGCGAATTGGATTTTCTATCCTTCATCCTTCCGCCTTCAACCCGTCGTTAATACCGTTGCACCGGCGCCGGGTTGGGGTAGGTCGGTTGGGCGGCGAAGCGGCCGCCGTTGGGGCCGTATTGTTGTTGGTTGGGGTCGACGCGGGTTTGCAGCATCGCCACGCGTTGGGCGAGTTGCGGTTGATAGCCGTTCGACGCCAAGGCCCGTTGGTAATTGACGATCGCTTGTTGGTAGTCGCCCGCGTCTTCGCGCAGCTTGCCCATCGCGGCCAGCGCGCGGGGATTGTTCGGTTCGTTTCGCAGAGCGTAGACCAACGCTTCTTGCGCGGGTTTTGTCGCCGAACTCGTCGCTGAGCCGCGCGGTCTGGATGTACGGCTCGGCGCTTTGCGGCGCGACCGTCGACCAGCGTTGCAAAACGGCGAACGCCTCGGGGCGCGATTCTGTTCGGCCAGCAACACGGCCAGTCCGCGATAACAGTCCGCATGTTGCGGATTGCGGGCCAGACATTGTTGGTAATAACTCTCGGCCTGTTGCGCGTCGATCGGCTGGTTGGTCAGCTTGGCCAGCTTCTGGTAGTTGGCGCCCAGGTTGTAATACGAGTCGGCGTTGCCCGGATCGTTGTGGATCGCTTGGCGAAAGTATTCGTCGGCCTTTTGATAGTTCCCCTGTTGAAACATCGTGACGCCGCTGCGGTTGGCTTGTTGCGCGGCCATGTTGCAGCCGCCGGCCAAGAGTGCCGTCAGAAAACCGCAACAGAGAAGGCGTAACGCCGTGAACCGAGCCATCGCGCAGTCCCTCGCGCAGGGAAATCGTCGTAAACCGGAAGCGAGGCGAGAGAATAGAGAGATCGCACGGCACAGGCAAGAGCGGTCCCGTCAGGTGCGAGCCGGGCAAGCGGACGACCCCGCAGCGGAAATCGCTCGAACGACAGACAAAATCTTGTGAAAAAAATCACGAACTTTCGGTTGAGAGTCCGTGTCGGGGATTATCGTAGGAGAAACGCCCCAACACCTGGCTCGACTCACACACTTCGTTTCCGCGAGACCGCGGAGACGCCGGCATGTCCACTTCCGGAAAATCCGACGTTCTGCTGCATCTCGACGGGGTCGGCAAGACCTACCGGATGGGCGAGGTCGACGTGCCCGTCTTGCGCGACATTCAACTGCCGATCCCGCGCGGCGAAATGCTGGTGATGGTCGGGCCCAGCGGCTCGGGCAAGACCACGATGCTGAACATCATCGGCGGCTTGGACACGCCCTCGACCGGGCAGGTTTGGTACCGCGACCGGGACATCGCCCAGGCGAGCCCGCGCGAACTGACGCGGTATCGCCGCGAGACGGTCGGCTTCGTGTTTCAGTTCTATAACCTGATTCCCAATCTGACCGCGCGCGAGAACGTGCTGGTCTCGACGGAGATCGCCAAGAATCCGTTGGACCCCGACGACGTGATGCGGATGGTCGGGCTGCAGGATCGGATGCATCACTTTCCGTCGCAGATGTCCGGCGGCGAACAGCAACGCGTGGCGATCGCCCGGGCGTTGGCCAAGAATCCCGAACTGGTCCTGTGCGACGAACCGACCGGCGCGTTGGACTTCGAGACCGGCAAGAAGGTCTTGCGGTTGTTGGTCGATCTGAAGGATCGCTTGGGCAAGACGATTCTGATCATCACGCACAACGCGCCGATCGCCGACGTGGCCGACACGGTGGTGAAACTGCGCAGCGGCGAAATCGTGGAACACCACCGCAACGCGACGCCGAAACCGCCGGAAGAGGTGGAATGGTGAGGAGTTTTCAGTTTTCAGGATTCAGTTTTCAGTGGGTGAATCCCAGCCTTGTCGTAAGGTCGGCGATGGATCGAAAGAAGCGTGCGAGGAAAATATCAGCGAAATCAATATTCATCGCGGCGGCGTAATCACAACACTGAAAACTGAATCCTGAAAACTGAAAACTTTCCCCCATGTCCGTCCTCGATCGCAAACTTCGTCGCGAGTTTTGGGCCGGGCGCGGGATGATGTTCGCCATCACCGCGCTGGTGGCGATCGGCGTGATGGGCTTTGTCTATATGAAATCGGCGCATCGGAATTTGGTGCTGTCCAAGGCCGAATACTACGCCACCAGTCGCATGGCCGACTTTTGGATCGATCTCAAGAAGGTCCCCGTCGCCGAGTTGGACGAAATCGCCGCGCTTCCGGGCGTGACGGAGCTTCGCCCGCGGATCGGCTACTACGCCACGGTCGATCTCGAACGGACGCGCGAGCCGGTGAACGCGTACGTGGTGTCGCTGCCGGACGAACGGCAGGCGACGATCAACGACGTGGTGTTGAAACGCGGCGGCTATTTCACCGATCGTCGAAGGAACGAGGTGCTGGTCACCGACTCGTTCGCCGCCAAACACGACATCCATCCGGGCCAGTGGATTAACTTGATCCTGAACGACAGCCGCGAAGAGCTGTTCGTGGTCGGCACGGCGGTCAGCAGCGAGTTCGTGTATCTAGTTAGCCCCGGCGCGATCATTCCCGACCCCGAACGCTTCGGCGTGTTTTACATCAAGCAGACCTACGCCGAAGAGGTCTTCGACATGGACGGCGCGGCCAACCAACTGCTGGGCCGCCTCAGCCCCGAGTTGCGCGAGCGGCCCGAACCGCTGCTCGACGAGATCGAACGCCGGCTCGCGACGTTCGGCGTGCTGCAAAAAACGCCGCTCAAGGATCAACCGTCGAACCGCTATCTCAGCGACGAGATTCGCGGCGTCGGTGTGTTTTCGACGATCATGCCGACGATGTTTCTGGCCGTCGCCGCGTTGGTGCTGTACGTGCTGATGTCGCGGTTGATCGATCAGCAGCGGACGTTGATCGGCACGCTCAAGGCGATCGGCTACTACGACGGCCAAATCTTTTTGCACTACACGTTTCTCGGCGCGTTCGTCGGACTGCTCGGCGGCGCGGTCGGCTGCGGCTTGGGCTACTACATGTCGATCCTCGTGACCGAGATGTACAAGATGCTGTTCGAGTTTCCGAATCTGCACAACCGCTTCGATCCGTCGCTCTATCTGCAAGGGACGCTCATCAGCCTGGGGTGCGCGCTGTTCGGTTCGTCGCAAGGCGCGTGGGCCGCGCTCAAGTTGAAACCGGCCGAAGCGATGCGCGCCCGACCACCGAAGCAGGGGGGGAGCATCTTGCTCGAACGGTGGGGCCTGTTCTGGAACCGGCTGAGCTTCGGCTGGCGGATGGCGCTGTGCAATTTGTTCCGCCAACGCGCGCGGTCCGGCACGACGATCTTCGCCGCCATGATGGGGGCCGCGCTCACGTTCACCGGCTTCACGTTACAGAACTGTTTGCGGTACTTGATCGACTTTCAGTTCGAAAAAATCATGCGCAGCGACGTCGATCTGACGTTCAAAGACGAATGCGACGAAGGGGCGTTGGTCGAAGCCCGCCGTCTGCCCGGCGTGACGCGCGCCGAACCGTTGTTGAGCGTCGCCTGCGATTTCGAACACGGCGCGTTGCGTCGCAAGGGGGCGATCTCGGGTCTCGATCCGTCGGGCGTGTTGACGTTGCCGCGCGACGCGGCCGGCGAAGTCTTGCCGATCCCCGAGTCGGGCTTGATGATGACCCGCAAGCTGGCCGAGTTGCTGAACGTCCGCGTCGGCGACATGCTGACCATCATCCCCAACAAGGGCTTGCGCCGCCCGGTGACCGCGCCGGTGGTCCGGATCAGCGACAGCTTTTTGGGGTTAAGCGTCTACGCCGAGATTCGGTATCTCAGTCGGTTGATCGGCGAAGAGTACGCGCTCAACGGCGTGCAACTGCGGATGGAACCGAACGCCGCGGTCTTCGAGCAGTTCTGCAAAGAGGTGAAGCGGCTGCCTTCGCTGCAGGCGTTCAACGTGCGCGAGGCGAACATCCGCAACCTGCGCGAAACGTTCGTCAAGATGCAAGAGTTCGTCATCATGCTGATCGTCGTGATGGCCGGCGTGATCTTCTTCGCCGCGCTGCTCAACACCACGCTGATCGGTCTGGCCGAACGCAAACGCGAGATCGCCACGCTAATGGTGCTGGGCTACTCGCCCTGGCGAATCGGCGGATTTTTCTTGCGCGAGAGCATGACGTTGAACCTGGTCGGCTGCGTGCTGGGCTTTCCGATCGGCTATTGGATCGTGTGGTATCTGACGCTGGTCTACAATACCGAGATGTTCCGCTTTCCGTTGGTGCTGCCGCCGATCGTGTGGCTGAAGACGTTCGGCGCGGCGTTGTTTTTCGGCACGGCGGCGCATCTGTTCGTGCAACGCGCGGTCTTCACGCTGGACTGGCGCGACGCGTTGAATGTGAAGGAATAGGTTTCAGGGTTCGGGTTTCAGGTTTCAGGACGCGAGAAAAATCGTCGGGTGGCCGGGGACGGAGCGTCGCGGACGCTTGGCCTCGCAGCGCGGTCGAGCCTGACGAGCGCAGGCCCCGGAACGTTCGACGACGACGCACATTTTCGAGATCGGAGTTTGTCGCATGTCCCTACGTTGGATCCTGATCGCCGTCGTGGCCGTCGCCTTGCTCGGCGTCGCGTACTTCGCCACGCGCGGGGGCGGGCGCGGTCGAAACCGCCGCCGTCGCGGTCGCGCCGATTCGCGAAACGATCGAAGACCGCGGCAAAACGCGGCTGCCGCGCACGTGGACCCTGACGATGCCCTTCGCCGGGCGGATCGAATCGCTGGCCGGCTTTCCCGAGCAAACCGCCGTCAAACAGGGTCAACTGCTGACGCAAGTCGTGCCGGCCGATCTCAAGCTGCGTTGGGACGCGGTCGAAGCGACCAAGCATCGTCTCGAAGCGTCGTTGACCGAAAACAACAACGTCGCCGTCGAGTTGGTCACGAAACAACAATCCCAAGAAATCGTCCGCTCGATGGAATCGACCGTCGCCGCCGCGCAAAGTCGATTGGAATCGGGCAAAGCCAAATTCGATTACGCCTCCAGCAACCTGCGGCGCATCTCGCAGCTCTGGCAAAACAAAAACAAGACCGACGACGAACTGGAACAAGCCAAACTGCAAAACGTGGAAGGCGACGTCGACTATCGCCAAGACAAACTGGTGCTGGCCTCGCTCGAAGCGATGCTCTCGGCCACGCGGCTGATGCCGATCGCGTTGGACGCCTACATGGATCGGAAAAAAGGCGATTCGGCCGAGGTCCTCAAACGCCAACTCGAAGAAGTGAAGGTTCAACAGGCCGAAGTCGAACGCGATCTCGAACGGGGCAAGCTCCTCAGCCCGATCGACGGCGTCGTGTTGGAACGCCTCATCGTCGACGAACAGTATCTGGCCGCCGGCGCAGTTGTTGCGCTTGGGCGACCTCAACGAATTGGAAGTCGAAGTCGACGTGTTGAGCCAAGACGTCGTGCGCGTCGAGGTCGGCGATCCGGCCGAAATCGTCGGGCCGGCCGTCGGCCCGTTGCCGATCGCGGGCAAGGTGATGCGCGTCTATCCGGCCGGCTTCACCAAGGTCAGCTCGTTGGGCGTCGAGCAACAGCGCGTCAAAGTGATCGTCGGTTTCGCGCCCGAGACGTTGGCCAAGCTGCGGAAGGAGCGCGCGCCTGGGCGTCGATTACCGCGTGCGCGTGCGGATCACGACCGACGCCAAGCCGTCGGCCTTGGTCGTGCCGCGATCGTCGTTGTTCCGCGGCGTCGACGGACGCTGGAAGGCGTTCGTCGTTCGCGGCGGCGGGTTGAACGGCGGCGTGTTGGAACTGACCGACGTCGACGTCGGCCTGATGAACGACGAAGCGGTCGAAATCCTGCCCGGCGGAAAGCTGGCGTCCGGCGACCAAGTGGTCCTGGCGCCGGAAACGAGTTTGGAAGATAAGCAGCGCGTTACGGCGACGCCGCGCGAAACGACGCCGGTGGTGCCGCCGTTGGGCGGGGATTGATTGAGTCGCAGGACGATCGTTCGAGCTTCACCAATCGTGACGCATATGACATGCGGAGCAAGTCGGTGACTCAAGCCGCGACTTACTCTTTCTCGGCCATCCACTCCAACCCCGGCCATTTTTCGCGCTTCACGTACGGTTGCGGCGGGCCGGAGGTGATGCGGCCGTTTTCGATGCTTTGTTTCAACAGCGTCCGTAACGCGGCGACCGTTTCGGGGCGTTCGACGGCCAGGTTTTTCGTCTCGCCCGGGTCGAGGTTCAGGTCGTAGAGTTGCACGCGCGGCGCGTCGGCCGGTTCTTGGCCGGGCTTCGGCGCGGACCACCCTCCGGAACCCGGCGCCATCAGCAGTTTCAGATCGCCGCGACGGATGGCGAAGGCCCCGTGGATCGAATGGTGAATGTCGAACGTCCGTCGCGGAATCGGCGCGTCCGTCGCCGAGGGCGGAGCGACGTCGAACACGTCGGCGAACGAGAACGCGTCTTCGGCCGCGTCGATCGGGTACCGTTTCTTGATCGTCTCCGCGCACGTCGCGTAGACGTCGGCCAAGCTGATCAACCGCGCGACCGTCCGACCGGGCTGCGCGATGCCGGTCGGCCAGCGGACCAAGAGCGGCACGCGATGACCTCCTTCGTACAGATCGGCCTTCGTTCCGCGCCGACCTTGATACGGATCGTGATTCGCCGCTTTGAGATCGGCGAGGTTGGCGGCCGGCGAGCAGCCGTTGTCGGCCGAAAACAGAACCAGCGTATCGTCGGCCGACTTCGTTTCGTCGAGGGCGGCCAAGATGCGGCCGATGTGATGATCCAGCTCGACGCAGAAATCGCCGTACGGCGTAGGGGTCTTCCCTTGGAACGCTTTGGTCGGCAGGATCGGCGTGTGGGGCGAGGCGAACGGCACGTAGAGAAAGAACGGCTTCGACGGTTGCGTTTGAGCCTGTTTACGGATGAAGGCCGCCGCGTCGTCGGCGATCGTCGCTTGAACCGCGTCGGCTTCGAACGTCGCGCCGAGCTTGCCGGTGCGCATCATTTGATAACCCTTGCGCGGCCGAATCGCGGGTCAGCGGTTCGTCGAGCGCGTTCTGCTTCAAGAACACGTACGGCGCCATATCCAGCGACGCCGAGATGCCGTGGAACGTTTTGAATCCGTGCGCGACCGGCCCGCCGGCGAACGGTTCGTCGTACACCGGCGCTTTCTTCTCGCGCACCCAGTCGAGGCCCAAGTGCCACTTGCCGAACATCGCCGTCTCGTATCCTTCGGCGGCCAAAAATTCGGCCAACGTCAGACGTTTGGGTTCGAGCAGCGCGGGTGATTCCCCTTGCAGAACGCCGCTCTTCAAATCGCCGCGCCACGCGTAACGGCCGGTCAGTAATCCGTACCTCGACGGCGTGCAGACGGCCGAGGTCGAATGCGCGTCGTCGCAGCGCAAGCCCTCGCGCGCCAAGCGATCGAGATTGGGCGTCTTCCACGCGGCCTGCGCGTTGTAGCATGTCAGATCGCCGGGGCTCATGTCGTCGGCGAACAGGATCACGACGTTCGGCGTCGTCCGTCGCGACGCCGACGCGGATTGCGCGTAAGCCGGCCCGACCGAGCACATCATCGCCGCCGCACACGCCGCGACCAACCACGCCGACCGAACGCGCATCGAACGGACTCCGTACGAACCACGAAGAGAACGGACATATGATAGCTGGAACGGCGCGAAGAATTCAAAGCCGCGCGGCGTGCGCTTCGGAAGACGTCGACGTCGCGGCGACTTGCCCGCGAGGCGCGGCTCGGTTACGGTACGGAAAGTCGAGGCCCGCGCGGCGGAGTCTCGGCCCCGCTCGTCTCGTCTTTCGCCCGCGTGAGTCATGCGCTTCATCGAAATGTCCGGCCAAACGTTGATGTCGATCCTCGAACCCGACGAGGTGACTCCGGCCGAACTGCAAGCCGCGGGCCTGACGCCGACCTGTTTGGTCCGGATCAACATGCAGGGCGACATCGAAGTCCGCCGCCCGACGCGGTGGGACGTGATCGGCGGCCTGATCGGCGAATTCGAACACCGCATCAAAAAAGCGAGCGGCCGGGATTGGGCGGCGTGACGAGCATGACAATCGGCAACGTTGCGCTACAGTTGGACTTAATTTCCAGCTTTAGAATCGCGTGATTGCATATTGGTTGATTGTTTTGATCCTGAATCGTTAAGATGCGCACGAGCTCAGAGGTCGTATCCGATAGATGCGACAAGTTCACGCAATTTATAAGGATCAATACATGTCCTTGCGGAAATTATCGCTCATTGTTTTATTGTTTGGCTTGCTGAATGGATATAAGGCTCTAGCTGAAGAAGCTCGTAAGTTGCATGTGGTCATCGCAGTTGATTTCAAATCAAACCCACCATTACCGGGCCAAGCGGCCAATGAATCGAATTTCACGGATTTGTTGAAATCGGTTATTCATGGATATGGGGACCCGGAAGGCGAGATATTTCCGGGACAAGTTGATCCAAGTCGCGTTGCGATTGAGACATTTGGCACGAATGGCCTCAACCCAAAGGAGATTCTCGACCACTTTCGAAATAAGAAAGATATTCAAGAAAATGACGTAGTGCTTTTTTATTACTCGGGTCATGGAGCAACCGATCCGGACAAAGGGCATTATTTGCATACATCCGGTGGCGACTTGCTCAGATCCGATCTTTTAACCGCTATGCAATCTCACAAACATCGTCTAACGATCTTACTCACGGATTGTTGCAGTAGCGCGGCGGATTATTCGCCAGAATTCGCCGCTGAAGCTGGTGAATCGATTTTAGTTCTTCGTTCGTTGCTTTTTAACCATAAAGGCGTCGTGGACATTACAGGTGCGAATTATGACGATGCCACTAAGCAAGGAGAATTTGGTTGGTTTGTTGGATATAAGCTTCCCGAAGGTGGAAGTGAACCGGGTGGCGGGGTTTTCACGATGTCGTTGTGCAACGTAATATCGGGGACGGATTTTAAGAAATTAGACAAGGATCGTGATCGACAAATCGGCTGGGAGGAAATACTGCCGCACCTAAGAATCGCGATGGATCGCAACTATCAAGCTCTCAAGAAAGATGCTCTTGCGCAAATCGCAACCAGTCCGGATATGAAGAGAATTCAAAATGATTTGCGGAACCAAAAAACGCAACAACCCAAAGTTTTTCAACTTGCAAAACTCAATGGGCAAGTCGTAAATCAAATTCCAGTTCAACCGAACCGACTTTTTCGATTCGGAGTGAGAGTGGATGGCTATTTTGGTCGAGGTGTATTCGTCAACGAAGTGATTAATGGAACACCCGCGACACGCATCGTCGTTCAAGAATTTAATCGTGGCGTTCCAATTCAACGTCAAACCGCGATGATACCGGGAGACGTCATCTCGTTTGTGAATGAACAGCCGACTCCGAACGTAGCGAGATTTTTAGCCGAATTAAAGAAAATTCCGCCAGGCGGCGAGCTTAGAATAAAAGGGCTTGATGGCTCGAGTAGGCGAATGAAGAGCTACACTGCGAAAGTTAAATTGCCATAATTTTATTAACATGACGGGCAACACTCACAACCGCACGAAAATCTTTCGCCACCACATCCAGAACGCGATCAACCACAGTACCAGCAACACCGCGCCGCGTTCCAAGAACGCCGTCCATGCCGCGCCGAACGAGAAAAAAATTTCTTGGCCCAGGTGGATCTTCGTTTGTTGCTTGATGAAGCCCGACATCAGTTGGAACAGGCAGTAGACGGTGATCGGGTTCAGCCCGACCACGATCAGCGGAAACGCCGACCGTTTCCAACCGGTCCGGTCGATCACGGCCAAGAATCCGGCCAAGATCAGCAAGACCCAGCCGGTGCTGAACAACGCCCACGACGGCGTCCAAATCCGTTTGACCAGCGGGCAAACGCCCACGGCGTCGAGCGTCCAGCCGAGCGCGATCCCCACGACGCCGGCCGCGATCAGGCGGAGCAGCTTGGCGTCCAACAACAGCGGCCCGCGCAGCAAGCGGCCGGTCAGTAAGCCGAACAGCATCGTGGCCAGCGACGGAACGAAGTTCAGCGTTTGGTAGCCCCCTTTGTTGATCACGTGCGGTTCGCCGCGCGGAAACAGATTCAGAAACCAGCGATCGAACTCGGCCGCGACGTTGACGTACTTGTTCCAATGCGCGGCGAAGCCCGCGAACGGCTCGGGCTCGGCCTGCTTGATCAGGCCGGTGAAGACGTCGTCGAGGATCGGCGTCGCGGCGAACCACGCCCAATAGCCCAGCAAAATCGCGCCGGCGGCGATCCACGGTCCCCAGCGTCCGGTGAAGGCGGCGAGAAAGAGGAACGGATAGCCCAGGCCGATCTGGGCCAGCACGTTGACGAAAACCCAATCGGTCCGCTTGTCGTAGGCCGACGACAGAAACACGGCCAGCAGTATCAAGAGCAACGAACGGAGCAGGGCATGCGCGAATTGCCGCGCGAAGGAGTCGCCCCGCGCGGTGCGATTGGCGGTCGACCAGGGAACCGCCACGCCGACCATAAACATGAACGCCGGCTGAATGAGATCCCACAGCGAGCAGCCGCGCCACGCGACATGCTCGGTCTGAAACGCCAGCTCGCGGAGCAACGCATTGTCCGTGTGCGCGGCCGCCAGTTGCGCCATCCCCAACCCGGCCGACGCCATGAGCAACATCGTCGCCCCACGAAACGCATCGAGCGAGGCAAGGCGCTCGGTCGGCTTCGCGACGAGATTGTCGGTAGGCGACGTTGTGGGGTTCTGTTGCGCGATGCTGGACAAGATCGTGCCTTGGATCTTTCGTATCGGTGATGTTCTCTTTTGAATAAACCTGTCGTCTCAGCGCTCGATGTTACGCCGCAAACCACGGCTCGCCTATACTTACCGTCGAGGGATCCGTGTTAAGGTTGAGACTCGATAAATCGACATGCGATGACTGGGAGATAGGTCATGGATCGTGCGTCAGGCGACGACCTCGACACCAAGTCTGTCGAGGTCGTCGCGCAGGATGGTCGCCGCTTTGCGGGCGAATGGACCTTTTACGACGAATCGCCGGCCAACGCCGAACACGTTCGACTTACGTTGCGCTACGCGGTCGTTCGTACGTCGTCGATGCTGCGAATTATTTCGAGGCGATGATCGGCATTCGCGAACGACTCGAATCGCACGGTCATCGGCCATGCTGCTTCGGCGCGGCTGAAAACGTTTATCCGTCCGGCATGTGCCTCGAGATGGGAACCGGAGATCGCGCATTCCGTTTGTGCATGGGCAGACCCGCGAAGATGAGCGACCTCGTCGCAATCTTCGAGAGCGAACCCGTGTTGCGCCCGGTCACGGTCGAAACGCAAAAAACTTATTACGAACGCTGGTTGGCCGGCCTGGGCGATTGATCCACGTCGAAGCGTTCAACCGCTTTGCAGGCTCGCCGGATTTACCACGCACACGTCCCGATCCGTCTTAGGGGCAACGAGACAAATCATTGATAGCACCATAGCGAATCGATCCCGCGATTCGTCATGCGGACTTTTAAGTTCATCTGTGCGGGATCGACTTCGAGGAGACGATCGCGATGGCGATCCGAGAGTTTGTCTCGAACGCCGCCGGTCGTGACGAGCGTGGAACGGGTTTTAAGATCGCTCGCGACTTCTCGAGCGAAATCGGCTTTGTTGCCTGCCTCGCCGAAGACGGCCGTGCGATAGATGTTGAGGTTACCGTAGTCGACTCCGGCGACGACGTCGATCGGTCGTTCGCCTGGATGTTGATCGTTCCAGCACGTCATTCGTTCGATCATTTGGCGTAAACCGTTTATCGCCCGGTCGCAGTCTTCGAAAGTCATTAAATACACGTCGCCGTTCACCAAGCGAATCACACCGCCGAATTCATTGGCCACCGCTCGTAACGTCTCGTCGTAGTAATCGATCATCGTTTCGACTTGAGCGCGAGTGTGATTGGCCGTGTAATTCGTAAACCCGAGAATGTCGGTAAAGACCACGACGACATCGTTCACTTCGCGCGTCGCGTGACGATATCGACACCGATAAACGCGAATCGGTTCGGCGACGTTCTTGAAACGGAACTCGTCGACGAAATCCATCGCGATTTCCGCGCGATTCGCGGCAAGACGCGTGCTTTCGGCGAGATAAACTTCCGCGGCGGGCGTAATCGTCTCCAGGCGCGCGGTCAGGTTGACCGCATCGCCGAAATAATCGCCGCCTTGATCGAAAACGTCGCCCGTCGCCACGGCGACGCGGACTTCGATGCGGTCGTCGTCGCGTTCGCCGACTTGATCGAACGACAGGTCGCGTTGAATCTCCAGCGCGGCTTGCACGGCGGTCGTCGCGCTGTCGTAGGCGATCAAATACGAGTCGCCTAATTCCTTGAAGATCCTTCCGCCTGTCCGGCCGGCGATGCCGGCGATCAGTTTGCGATGCCGTGCCAAGACGTCGGCCATTTCACGCGCCGCCAAGGTGCTGGATCTCGAAGTAAACCCCTTCATATCTGTTTTGACGATGGTCAAAGTTTTCAGGTCGTTCATGCGAGTATGCTTCCGTTCTCAATCACCCAACGCACAACGCCACCGGATTCACGTGAACGTAATCATAAGGCAGAACTCCGAGAGGATCGAATCCCTGGGATTAATTTCGAAGAATGGTCGTCCGCGGTAAAAGAAGTTTTATGACTCGTCGCCTTGACTTGCTCGCGGGGACTGGTAGACTCTAGTAAAGAGTGTACTTAATATCACTAAATTTTGTGGTATGCATCGGTTTTGCGAATGCAGCCGATCGCGGGGATCGAAAATCCAGAAAACGGATGAAACACGTGGGCGATCGACCGCCGGCCCGACGCGTAGGGTGCGTCTTGACGCACCGGCTTTCGCATGAGAATGCGAGTCGACAGACTGACGGTCGCAGTGGTGCGTCGAGACGCGCCCTACGAACCGGTTTCGCGAAAAACGTTTGTTGGTCGATGTGCGCAATGCTCGTAACGATCGTTTCGCTCGCGCAGTGGAGTTGGGGTGTTTGGCGAAGCCGCGCGAACCGCAGGCCGACGCCGGCGGCTCGATCAAGAAAAAACCGTTTGCGTGCGGACGCTCGAAACGCTCGTTTCGCTCGTAACGCTCGCGCAGTGAACTTGGGTAAGACGTGATGAAATCCGACGTCCGACGTCGTTCGGCTCGCCGCGCTCGGTCCGCGAGTCCCACTCGCGGCTTTGCTCATGCGCTCGATCGATCCCGAACTCCGAAAACTGAAAACTGCGACCAGCTCGTTTCGCTCGGCAGCCCTGACGTCGCCGAGGCTCTTTGACAATTCATTCGCAACCGACACGCCACGCTCGCGATGCGGTCGATTTGCTTGCATTTGCGTAGCTTCCGCCGGCATGTGGTCGATCCGTTCATCCTTGAGAATCCCCCCTTGTTTCTCTATATTAACGGAATCGTTTTCGCCGCCGGGCCCGTTCGGGGCGTCTTGCTCGGCGCAGGCCGCTCGCTCTGGAGTCGCTTGGTCGCGACGACCGAAACAGAGAATCCGGCCCGCCGCGCGTTCCCGCGTCGCTTGCCGGCGTTTTCCGGTCGGACGCGCTCGCCGCCCGGTCGATTCGTGCCGCAGTAGATTTCCGTCTCATCGCCCGACGGTTCGGAGAGTTTTCGCCTTGCCTACGCTGACGCACCTGCAACGCCTTGAAGCCGAAGCCATTCACATCATGCGCGAGGTGGTCGCCGAGTGCGACAATCCGGTGATGATGTACTCGATCGGCAAGGACAGCGCCGTGATGCTGCACCTGGCCCGCAAAGCGTTCTATCCGGCCCCGCCGCCGTTCCCGTTGTTGCACGTCGACACGACGTGGAAGTTTCGCGACATGTATTCGTTTCGCGACCGCATGGCGAACGAAGCCGGGATGAAACTGATCGTCCATCACGCGACCGAAGCCAAACGCCTGGGCATCAACCCGTTCACCCACGGCTCGCAGGTCCATACGGACATGTGGAAGACGCAAGGGCTGAAGGAGGCGCTCGATCTGTATCAGTTCGACGCGGCTTTCGGCGGCGGCCGACGCGACGAAGAGAAGTCCCGCGCCAAGGAGCGCATCTTTTCGTTCCGCAACTCGGCCCATCAGTGGGACCCCAAGAATCAACGCCCCGAACTGTGGCGCGTGTACAACGGCACAAACACAAGGGCGAGAACATCCGCGTGTTTCCGATTTCGAATTGGACCGAAGTCGACATTTGGTTGTACATCCACAAAGAGAACGTGCCGGTCGTGCCGTTGTACTTGGCCGCGCCGCGACCGGTGGTCGAACGCGACGGCGTGTTGATCATGGTGGACGACGACCGCATGCCGCTGAAGGCCGGCGAAACGCCGCAGACCAAAAGCGTGCGCTTTCGCACGCTGGGCTGTTACCCGTTGACCGGCGCGGTCGAATCGAACGCGACGACCTTGCCCGAGGTCATCCAAGAGATGCTGCTGGCGAACACCAGCGAACGGCAAGGCCGCGTGATCGATCACGACGCCGCGGCGTCGATGGAGAAGAAGAAGCAAGAAGGGTATTTTTGACCCCAGGGACGCGGGACCGAATCGCATTCAGGCCCACGAGTTTGAAGGGCGGCGGTCCGTCGTCCCGCATGAATTCAGGTCCGGAGGACCGCTCGTCAGTAGCTCGGCCCGTGAGGGCCGAGAAAAACGGAGTGACGAATCGCGAGGTCCGTAGGACCGACAGTCGCGCGAAGTTGAGAAATGACGGTCGGTCCTACGGACCTACCGGATTCAAGAGGCGGCGAGATCTCGGCCCTTACGGGCCGAGCTACCGACGTCAAGGCCTCCGGCCCGAAAGACGCCGGACCTTCGGCCTGCAACGACACCGGGCCTGCGGCCCCACATCATCGGCATCGAGAACACGAGACGACATGACCAAGACGAGCACGCCGCCGAACGACGCAGCCACCATGACGTTGGACGAGTACGTTCATCGTCACGAGACGAAAAGCCAGCTCCGCTTTCTCACGTGCGGCAGCGTCGACGACGGCAAGAGCACGCTGATCGGCCGGTTGCTGTGGGAAACCAAGGTCTTGTTCGAAGACCAATTGGCGGTCCTCGAAGCCGACAGCAAAAAGGTCGGCACGCGCGGCGAGAAGATCGACTACGCGTTGCTGTTGGACGGACTCGCCGCCGAGCGCGAGCAGGGGATCACCATCGACGTGGCGTATCGGTTTTTCTCGACCGACAAGCGCAAGTTCATCGTCGCCGACACGCCGGGGCACGAACAGTACACGCGCAACATGGTCACCGGCGCGTCGACCGCCGATCTGGCCATCATCCTGATGGACGCCCGCAAAGGCGTGCTGGTGCAGACGCGTCGTCACTCGTACCTGTGCAACTTGTTGGGGATTCGGCACATCGTGTTGGCCGTCAACAAGATGGATTTGGTCGACTACTCGCAAGAGGTGTTCGACCGTATCGTGAACGACTACCGCGAGTTCTCGAAGGATTCTGAACTTCGAGTTCACCGCCATCCCCTTGTCGGGCGTCGAAGGCGACAACATCGTCGACCGCAGCGCGAACACTCCCTGGTACAAAGGGCCCGCGTTGCTCGAGCATTTGGAAACGGTCGACCTGGACGAAGACCGCTTGCGTCGCGAGGCGTTTCGGTTTCCGGTGCAGTGGGTCAACCGACCCGACCTGCATTTTCGCGGCTTCGCGGGCTGCGTGGCGGCCGGCACGATCAAGCCCGGGCAACGCGTGCGCGTGCAGCCGTCGGGACGCGAATCGACGGTCGCGCGGATCGTCACGGCCGACGGCGACTTGGCCGAAGCGGTGCCGAACCAATCGGTGACGTTGACGTTGACCGACGAGGTCGACGTCTCGCGCGGCGACGTGATCTCGACGGCCGACGCGCCGGCCGAGGTCGCCTCGCAATTCAAGGCCACCGTGGTCTGGATGACCGAGACGCCGTTGTTGGTCGGCCGGCAATATTTGATGAAGCTCGGCACGCGGATCACGCCCGCCACGGTGATGAAGGTCGACTACAAGTTGAAGATCGACACGCTCGAACACATGGCCGCCGATCATCTCGAACTGAACGAGATCGGCGACGTGAAGCTCGATCTCGGCCGACCGCTGGCGTTCGATCCGTATACGGTCAATCGCGACACGGGCGGGTTCATCCTGATCGACAAACTGACCAACAATACGGTCGCGGCCGGCATGATTCAGCACGCGCTGCGTCGGTCGCAGAACGTCCATTGGCAAGCGGTCACCGTCGACAAGGCGACCCGCGCCCAAGCGATGGGTCAAAAGCCCTGCGCGTTGTGGTTCACCGGGTTGTCCGGCGCCGGAAAGTCGACGATCTCGAACCTGCTGGATCAGCGTCTACACGCCGAGGGACGGCACACGTATTTGCTGGACGGCGACAACGTCCGTCATGGGTTGAACAAAGATCTGGGATTCACCGAAGTCGATCGCGTCGAAAACATCCGCCGCATCGCCGAAGTGGCCAAGTTGATGACCGATGCCGGGTTGATCGTCATCACGTCGTTCATCTCGCCGTTCCGCGCCGATCGCGAAGCGGCCCGCGCGTTATTGGAACCGGGCGAGTTCATCGAGATCTTCGTCGACGTCGATCCGGCCGTGGCCGAACAACGCGATCGCAAAGGTTTGTATAAGAAAGCCCGCAGCGGCGAATTGAAGAACTTCACCGGTATCGACTCGCCGTATGAAGCGCCGGAGAACCCGGAGATCCGCATCGACGTGGCGAATTCGACGCCGGAAGCGGCGGTCGAAACGATCTACGCGTATTTGCTCGAACGCGGCGTGTTCGGAGGGTGAGCCGCGCATCGGCGCGGCCGAAATTTCGTTGGTAGAATGAAGACCGAGCTTTTCCCACAGGATCGCCGTGTCTTCCGCCCCACCGCAACTGTACAGCGTCGAGCAGTACAAAACGTTCCTCGGTGCGAGCGAGGAACGGTTGGAGTATTATCGCGGGGAGATCTTCGCGATGTCCGGCGGCACGCCGGATCATGCGAAAATCGCATGGAACATCAATGCGATGTTACATACGCAACTTAGGGGTAAAGCCTGCCAAGGGTTCGGCGCCGATTTGAGTATCAAGGTCCGCGACGATCAATACACGTTCGCCGACGCGTTGGTCGTCTGCGACGAGCCTCGTTACGAACACGGCGGCGTCACGTCGGTGACGAACCCGAAAACGATTTTCGAAGTGTTATCGCCTTCGACGGAAAAATACGATCGCGGCGCGAAATTCGAATCCTACAAATCCATCGCGTCGTTCACCGATTACCTGCTGGTCTCGCAATACGAACCGAAGATCGAACATCATCGCCGGGACGCCGCGGGCGGCTGGTCGTCGACGACGGTCGTGGGGTTGGAAGCGACGCTGGATCTTCCGTCCATCGGTTGCCGACTGTCGCTCAGTGAAGTTTACGAACGAATCGAGTTCTACGACCCGCTCGGGCCGCGACGATTTCCCGTACGCGGAGAGGAATGAACGGTCGGCAGGACGGCCTGCGACAAAAAGTCATGCTCGCGGCCGAAGTTTTTTGAGAAATCTCCGCCGCGCGGCGTCGCGATCGCGATGCTGCGCGGACATTGCGAGTATCATGGCCGCATGGTCCTGGGGAGGACCGGCTTCGAGGCCGTACGAGGGAGTTCGGAATGTTGCGCACACGATTTCCGCGCGAATCGCGCCGGTGATGTTGGGATGCTTCGTCGTCGCACGCGCGGCCATGGCCGGGCAGACCTGGGACGGCGGAGGCGCGAACGCGCTTTGGTCGTTACCGGCCAACTGGAACGGCGACACGCTTCCCACGCTCGACAACACGACCGCTTTGACGTTCGGCGGCACGGTCAATTTATCTCCGGATCTGGATACGAACGCGACGACCAAAGGGATCGTGTTCGCCGCGGCGGCGGGGTCGTTCAATTTGCTAAGCACGAACGGCTCGACGTTGACGATCGATTCGAACGCCTCGAACAACGCCGTGGTGGTGTCGTCGAGCAACGCTCAAACCATCTCCGCCAATTTGGTGTTGTTGAACGCTTCGGGCGAGACCAACTTCATCGGAACCAGCGGCAATCTCACATTGAACGGCTCGATCGATTTCACGCGCGTCATGCGGATGAGCCCCGCCGCCGGCCGCACGATGACGATCAACGGAGCGTTGTTGAACAACGGCCGCTTCGTCACCAGCGACAACGGCACGATTATTCTGAACGCCAACGCGGGTTCCAATTGGGATAACACCGGCACAGGCACTTCGCCGGGCGTGATTTTCAGCGCGGGAACGTTGTTGCTGCGCGGTACGTTGGGCGCGACCGCCGCCGGGCAAGCCGTGTTCGGCAACACCAACGCCTCCAGCACGTACAACTCTGCGTTGTTGTTCGACGACGCGGCGGCCGTCATGAACAAACCGATCGCGCTGCGGGTCAACAACTCCGCCACGCACAGCGCCACGATCGGGACCGGCCCGAATCTGACCGGTGTCTACGTGATCGGACAAACGATCTCGCTCGGCACGACCAGCGGACTCAGCAATAACTCCACGGCCGCTTCGACCGGCAAACTGATCGTCACGGCGCAAAACGCGGCCGGCACCGCCCGCTTTACGAACGTGATCAGCGGATTATCCGGTTACGCCAACAGCGTGACGAAAGAGGGAGCCGGCACGGTCGAATTCACCGCGGCCAATACCTACTCCGGACCGACGGTCATTAACACCGGCGTACTGAAACTCAGCGGCTCCGGAACGCTGGCGCAGGCAACATCACGGTGAATTCGACGCTCGACGTCACCGGCATTACGGCCGGCACATACGCTTTGTCGGCGACGCAAACGCTGAGCGGGACCGGCTCGATCCTGAACGCCGGCAAGACGCTGACCATGCCCGGCGTCATCTCGCCGGGCAACAGCGCGGGAACGTTGAACGTCTCGGGCGGGTTGACGATGGCCGGGACGACGACGACCGTGATGGAAGTCACCGGTCCGTCCGCGTTCGATCGCCTGATCGTCGGCGGCGCGTTGACTTACGACGGGACGCTGAACATCGTGTCGACCGAAACGAGTGGGTCCTTCGATCTATTCGATTTCGGATCGTTGGCCGGCGATTACGACGCCGTGACGGTCTCCGGATTCGGCGCTCTGGCCAACGCCGGCGGCGTGTGGAGCGCTTCCAGCGGCGGCGTGACCGCCACGTTTACCGGCGCAACGGGTGTGTTGAGTTTCGCCGCGGTCGCCGTGCCGGAACCCGGCACGTGGGCCTTGTTCGCTTGCGGACTGCTGGGCTTGGCGATTCATCGTGTTCGCCGCAAGGCGATTTAAACCGCGCGAAGTCATGTCGGTCGATGGAACGCGGGCGACCGGTTTTTTCCGGCTGGTGGAGCGGTTAGAATACCGTCATCGAACTCCCCGGAACCGACCGATGGCCACCGTTCCACAACCCTTTCTCGCGCTTGACGACTACCTTGCGCGCGAGGAACACGCACCGTGCAAGAGCGAATACTTTCGCGGCGAAGCTTTCGCCATGGCGGGCGGATCGGCCAATCATGCGGAAATCACGATCAATATCGCGGCGTTACTGAAGAATGGGCTGAAGGGTGGGCCCTGTCGCGTCTTTTCGAACGATCTTCGCGTGAAATCGGCCGACGACCTTTATACCTATCCCGACGTGACGGTCGCCTGCGGAGAGCCGGATTACGAGCGGCGGGCCGGATTGCCGACCTTGAAGAATCCGACGTTGCTGGTCGAAGTTTCGTCCGAATCGACCGAAGGCTACGACCGCGGAACCAAGTTCCGGCATTACCAAACGATACCTTCGCTTCGTTATTACGTGATCGTCTCGCAGAACGAGGTCGCCGTCGAATGTTTTAAGCGCGGTCCCGACGAGACGTGGATTCTGCGGTCGTCGCAAACGCTCGGTGAAAGCGTCGTCTTGGACGAATTGCGCGTCGAACTCCCGCTGGCGGAAATTTACGATCGCATCGTCTTTCCCCGGCGCCGCCGAAGATCGAGGACGTCGTCCCGCTGGCGACGCGTCGGCCCGGTATGTCGCGGCGCGACGAGGGTTGAGTTAAAAATCTTTACAAAATCGGCGAACGTGTTGCGCGTTCGGCGCGTCTCAAAAAGTTCTCACTGCGCGGTGAATGCCGGCCGGATGCCGAACCTTCGACGGACGATCCCGCTCTGGATGTGTCACGAACAGCCGGACGCGTAGTGCGGCAGTGTGACGTTTTCTGGGAAGGAACGCAACGATGAAGCGGGCGCATTTGGTCAAACTCGGATTGCCGGACAGCGTTGAACTGTTCAACGCGGCGGTCGCCGGCGTGCAGGCGGCATCGAAGGCCGGCGTGTTGCGCGATTTGGACGTCGACGCCGAACTGCTCGCGATCGCCGCCGCGCCGAGCGATCATACGCAACATCCCTGGTTCGCCGCCGTGGCCGAATTGTTGGCCGCCGGTGTCGAAACGCCGTACGTCATGCAACCGATCCCCTATCGCACCTGGGGCGACGACATCGATCAAGCCGCTCATGCGCAAATGCGCGACGCGTGCGGTTTGCCGTCGGCGGTCGGCGCAGTGTTGATGCCCGACGTGCATGTGGGCTACGGTCTGCCGATCGGCGGGGTCTTGGCTCTGCGCGACGCGATCTGCCCGTACGCGGTAGGCGTGGATATTGCGTGTCGGATGAAGTTGTCGGTATTGGACCTGCCGCTCGTTTCGCTCGAACAAACGAAGTGGTTCGACCGGATGAAGACCGGGCTCGAGAAGGGAACCCGTTTCGGCGTAGGCGGCCGTTTCGAGCGTCCGCAAGAACACGACGTGCTGGACCAAGATTGGTCGATCATGCGCGTGACGCGCGAGAATAAGGACAAGGTGCGCGCCCAGTTGGGAACCAGCGGCAGCGGCAACCATTTCGTGGAACTCGGCTCGTTGACGCTCGAGCACGACGATGCGCAGCTCGGTCTCGCGGCCGGCACGTATGTGGCGTTGCTGTCGCACAGCGGCAGCCGCGGAACCGGCGCGGAAGTTTGCCGCACGTTCAGCCAAATCGCGCAAAACACATTGCCGGCCAAGTACCGCGAGTTCGGTCGCTTGGCGTGGTTGGATATGCAAAGCGAAGCCGGCCAAGGTTACTGGGCGGCGATGAACCTGATGGGCGATTACGCCGCGGCGAATCACGCCGTGATTCATCGCAACGTCGTGAAACTGTTGGGCGCTGAGATTTTGGCCGGAGTCGAAAATCATCACAACTTCGCGTGGAAGGAAACGCACGGCGGCGAAGACGTATACGTTCATCGCAAGGGGGCGACTCCGGCCGGCGCAGGCGTGTTGGGCGTCATTCCCGGCTCGATGGGCGACCCGGGCTTCGTGGTTCGTGGACGCGGTAACGCGGCGTCGTTGGACTCGGCGTCGCACGGCGCGGGCCGCGCGATGAGTCGAACCGCCGCCAAAAGCAAGTTCAACTTCAAGGCCGTCGCCGGCGACTTGAAGCGGAAGGGCATCACCATCCTCAGCGCCGGGGCCGACGAAGTGCCGGGCGTGTATAAGGACATCCGCACGGTCATGGCCGCCCAGCGCGATCTGGTCGACGTGGTCGCCCGCTTCGATCCGCGGATCGTCAAGATGTGCGGAGATGGAAGCAAAGCGGAAGATTGAAAAACGTTTCTAGCGAGTGTGAGTCCAATGTCTCACACTCGCTAGACATGAGAGCTACTTCGGAAACTTCTCTCCCCAGTTGATGTGTTCTATGTTTTCGAGGAACTGGGTAGCGTGTTCTTCTTTAGCGAAATACCATTCGGTAAACCCAAAATCGTAATCGGTCTTTTTGAAAAAATGCCAAGTCCAGACGCCGTCGTGAGAATGCGCTTTGGCGATCTCGCAAGTGCGATATTCCGAGTAACGCTGCATACATTCGCCGTCGGCCGGACCGAAACATTGCCAACACCAACGATTCGCAAAATCCAACTCCGGAAAAGAAACCATTAACATGACGGCAAAAGGATATTTCGATAATCGTTCTTGGCGTAGAAGGTCTTCGGAATGAAATTCTTCCCCGGACATTTCGCAATCCGCGATGTAGTTCGCATAGCTTGATAGTTCGACGGTGCGATGATTCATAGATGGTTGGCTTTCGTATTGGATACGTTTTGTGAATTCTTCGGCTGATGAAGACGATATGCTTCCGGCGTGTTCAGATTGATCAACGATCGCAAACCGGGATCGAATGTGCGCAGGTCTTCGCTCGGCACGCGGACGACGTCGAGTGTTTCGAGACAACGCCGCAGCGAGCGCTCGCCGCTCGACCAAGCCGCTTCCAGCGTATCGACGACGTCGGTTCGCACGAGCGCAAGCAACGGTTGCAAGACGCCGTCGTGCTCGACGACCGCGGCCTGGTGATCGCCGAGTCGCGCGGCGAGAAGTTCGACGATCTTCGGCTCGACGAACGGCGCGTCGCAGCCGACGAGAAACGCGGTCGGGCGGTTACCGACTTTGGCGACCCTTAGACCTTGAATCGCCCCGGCGAGAGGACCCGTATGTGCGACGGGATCGTGCAGGATTCGCACGTTCCCGAGCGTCGTCGCGCGATTCGGGATCCGAGGAACGGCTTGTTCCGGCGCGGCGACGACGAGGGTTTCGCAACACATCGGCGCGAGTCGCGCGACGAGATGCTCGAGCAACGTCGTCGCGCCCCACGTCAACGACGCCTTATCGCGCCCCATCCGCGAGCTTGCGCCGCCGCAGAGGAGGATCAATGCGGGACGTGACATGGTGTGTGGTCTAGGGATTTCCAACAATACAAAGACATGGCCTCAAAAAACTCAAGAAACACAAAAAGAGAGCGTGTGTTGATTTCAAAGTCGAGAGGAGAAGCGGCAAACCGAACTGTGTTGAGTTTTTTGAGATTCTTGAGGCCGATCGCATTTTATTTAAAACGTTTTACCATGCGTGCGAAACATGCCTGCGCGATCGCTTCGGACAAGGCGGGGGGCACGGCGTTGCCGATTTGGGCGGCGACCGCCGAACGCGAACCGACGAACGCGAAATCGTCCGGAAATCCTTGCAACCGCGCCGCTTTGCGCGGCGTGATCGGGCGGTGCGCTTCGGGATGGAGATAGCGACCCTTCTCGGGCTTAAAGAACTCCGTGCGGATCGTCACGGACGGTCGATCCCACCAGAGACGACCGAATAGGTCGCTGCCGCCGCTGGTCTTTTTGATCCAGCACGCAGGCGTGAGCTCGCGCGGTAGGTTCCAGCGATTGCCGCCGGCCGGGATCGTGCGATACCGCTGCATCGACAAGGCCGTGGGATTGCGGCCGACGTGCCAATCGCGGCCGGTCGGTTCGGCGGGCAAATCGCCGATCGCGTCGCGCACCGTTCGCCACGGCGATCTTCCGGCGTCGAGCGCCGCGCGGTTCGCGCGGGTCGCAGTGCGTCGGCGTGGGCTGAAACGGTTCGCCGTCGCGGACGCCGACCAGGATCGCGCGTTTGCGGCGTTGCGGTGCGCCGTAATCGGCCGCATCCAGCACGCCGCCGAGCGTGCGGTAGCCCAAGGTCGTAGCGAGCTTCAGGATCTCGACGTATTCCTGCGACTTCAGCAGCGGCGGGACGTTTTCCATCACGAAAATGCGCGGCGCGGCTTGTTCGACGGCGCGAAAAAAGTGTCGCCACATCTGCCGCCGCGGATCGTGCGGCACGCGCTCCCCCAGGTTGCTGAACCCCTGGCAGGGCGGACCGCCGGCGACGACATCGGCCGTGGGGAAGGTCTCGATCTCCTCGATCGCGCATTGCGCCACGCGATCGGTCAGGTTGCGGCGGATCGTGCTACAGGCGTCGGCGTCCCATTCGTTGGCCAGCACGGTGCGAAATCCGGCGCGATGAAAGCCCAACATCATGCCGCCGCAGCCGGCGAACAGCTCAAGCACCGTCGGTCGCGAGGCGGTTTCCTCCACGAGTGGAGGCAGCGCACGCCAATCATGCGAGCGACCGGCTTTTGATTGAAAGACGTACAACCGATAGCTGCGCTTCGCCGAGCCGTTCGAGCGCTAACACGTCGCCGACCCCGAGCGCATGACGCGCGAAGAACTCGGCCGGCCAGGTCTCTTCGCGGGCGAACGCGCGGAGTTTGCCGCATCGCGTCGCACGCGTCAGCGATGCGGTGCGCGGCTCTGCGAAGTCTTCCAGTCGCAATTCGACGACGTCGGGGATCGCCGACGCCGGAAAAAAATCGTCGTGCCCACGCAGCGAAAGAGTGCCGGCGGCGAGATCGTCGGCCGTGACGCGCAACAACCGTTTTCGTTCGGCGACCGCGCCGCTCATGGGAATCCTTCCGTGATCAATTCATAACGAAGCGTTCCAAGATGGAACTCAATCCTAGCCGTTCCGACCAGTTTCGTAAGTATGTGAAATCGAGCTCGGTGTTGCGCATTTGCAGAATCGTCTCGATGTCTTTGATATGCTTTTCCGATTCACCGTCGCGATAGTACTCCATTTTCTTCAGCACGACGTCTTCCGGGGATGCGTAATTCGCAAACGCGGTCGGACCTAACGGGAGAATCCGCTTGCGTGCGAATCGCGAAGTGTTGAATTCGTTGCGTTCGGGAACCATCACGTCGACTTTGAAACCCTCGACGACGTCGATAATGTTGAATTGCGTTCGCCGAAGGATCGCGTCTTTGACCGCAGCCTCGCTGATGTAGTACGGAGGCTGAGGAAATTTTTGCAGTAGCGAATCAAGATGACGTGATTCTAAATCGACGACGACATCGAGATCGTTCGTAAACCTTGGGTTGCCGTAGAGACTGCTGGCCACCGATCCCGTTAGAAAATACGGGATTCGCAACTCGTCGAAAATCGCACAGCATTTTTCGGCAAGATCAACTACTTGCATTCAGCATTCGCCTTGCCGTTTCGCGCTGGACGTCGTCTTTCGTCCAATTCGGATGTTCCAGGGCGATCATTCGGCGGACGCCGTCTCGAACCATCGTCCACATGTCGTCGACCATTTGCAATTTTTCCGCCGGCGTCTTCGCATTCAACGCCGCGATCAATCGCGGGTCCATCGGTTCGAGTTTCGGAAACGGCCGCATGTTACGTCCCGCTCTTGATGAACGCCGCGATCCGGTCGAAACCCGCCTGGATCGTCTCCATGCCGGTCGCGAACGACATCCGGGCATAGCCCGGCGCGCCGAAGGCCGAGCCCATCACCGTGGCGACGCCGTGCTGTTCGAGCAGCGTCAGGCACCATTGCGTGTCGGTGTCGACTTTCACGCCGCCGTAGGTTTTGCCGAGAAACGCCTTGATGTTCATAAACGCGTAGAACGCGCCCCCCATGTCGGGCGCGCTCAGACCCGGGATCCCGGCGATCCGTTCTTTGACGTAGTCGCGACGCTTGGCGAACGCGGCCAGCATCTCCTGCACGCATTCCTGCGGGCCGGTGACGGCCGCCAGCGCGGCGTCTTGGCTGATGCTGCACGGATTGCTGGTTTCTTGACTTTGCAAGTCGGCCATCGCTTTGCTGATGTTCGCCGGGGCCAGCGTCCAGCCGATCCGCCAGCCGGTCATGCTGTAGGCCTTGCTGACGCCGTTGACGACGATCGTCCGTTCTTGCAAACCGGGCCGCACGGTCGGAAAGCTGGCGAACTTGTTGTCGCCGTAGACCAGTTGTTCGTAGATCTCGTCGCTGATGACCGTCAAGTTTTTCTCGATCACCACGTCGGCCAAGGCCGCCAAGTCGGCGGGCGAGTACATCGAACCGGTCGGGTTCGACGGCGAGCAGAGCAACAGGATCGTCGTCTTCGGCGTGCAGGCCTTGCGCAGCGCCTCGGGCGTTAGTTTGAAGTCGTTCGCTTGCTCGGTTTCGACGATTACCGGCTTCGCGCCGGTCAATTTCACCAATTCGGCGTAGCTGACCCAATACGGCGCGGGGATGATGACCTCGTCGCCCGGGTTGCAAAGGCACGTGAACGCGTTGTGCAACGAGTGCTTGGCCCCGTTGCTGATGACGACCTGCGCCGGAGTGTAGTCCAAGCCGTGCGTCGCCTTGTACGCCTTGGCGACGGCGGCTTTCAATTCCGGGATACCGCTGGCGACGGTGTATTTGGTGTGGCCCTTTTTCATCGCCTCGACGGCGGCGTCGCAGATGTGCTGCGGCGTGTTGAAGTCCGGCTCGCCCACGCTGAAGTCGTAGACCGTTTTGCCCGCCGCGGTCAGTTCCTTGGCCTTGGCGGCCATGGCCAGGGTGGCGGAGGGTTCGAGGGACGCGATCAACTTCGAAACGGCGGGCATGGCGAAAAAGGGTTCAGAGTTTGGGTTTCAGGGTTCGGGAAAAGCGCTACGGAAGGACGAGACGAGAAGACGACTCGGCGAGCGGCGGACGCGAGTCTTCCGGGGGGTGTCTTGGCGGCGGAATTCCGCCGTGCGGGCGGGTTCCGCGCGGCTTGACGCTCATTCCGGGCGTAAGGACAATCATAATCTTTCCCCGGTTCGCTTCCCAGCGGCGGATCGAGGTCAAGACGACGCCCAGCGCGACGTGATCCCACCACCGTTTCTCCGGCCATCGCTTCGACCGGCCCGGACCGTCGATCCCATCGGCGGTTTTCCAGAGACGAACCCGTAGGACGACGCGTCCTCCGCATTTACGCAGTTGTTTTTCTGAACCCTGAATCCTGTAACCTGTACCCTGTCTTCATGCCCCGTTCCCGAATCGGTCTTTGGCTCGTCGGCGCCAAAGGCGGCGTCGCCACCACCGCCATCACCGGACTGATCGCGCTGCGTAAAAATTTGGTCGGCACGGTCGGTCTGATCACCGCCACGGAACCGTTCGCACCGCTCGATCTGATCGATTGGAACGACGTCGTCGTCGGCGGCCACGATATCCGCCCCGGCAAGCTCTACGACGAAGCCTACAAGATGTGCGCCGAAAGCCGGGCCATCGATCCGTTCTTGTTGGAGAAGTGCAAAGGCGAGTTCGACAAGATCGAAAAGAATCTCCGCTCGGGCTCGTTGATCAACGTCGGCGGAACGATCGCCGGCTTCGCCGAAGAAGGCTTGAAGAAGAAAAAGAGACTCCGCGCGAATCAATCGCGCGATTGAAGGCCGATCTGGAAGAGTTCGCCGCCGAGCACAAGCTGAAGCACGTCGTGGTGGTGTACGTCGCCTCGACCGAGCCGGCGTTCGATCAATCGACGTTGCCGACCACCTGGAAGGAACTCGACAAGCTGATCGACAAGCCGACCAAGTGCAATTTGCCGGCCAGTTGCTTGTACGCGATCGCCACGCTGGACGCCGGCTTCTCGTTCGTCAACTTCACGCCGTCGGTCGGCAGCACGCCGCCCGCGATCGCCGAGTTGGCCGAACTGCGCGGTGCGCGGCATTGCGGCTACGACGGCAAGACGGGCGAGACGCTGCTCAAGAGCACGCTGGCGCCGATGTTCGCCAAGCGGAATCTCGAAGTGATGAGTTGGGTCGGCCACAACATTTTTGGTAACATGGACGGCAAGGTCCTGGACGATCCGGCCAACAAGAAAAGCAAAGTCACCAGCAAAGACAAACTGCTGGGCGAAATCTTGGGATACCCGCCGCAAACTCTGGTCACGATCGAGTACATTCGCAGCCTGGGCGACTGGAAGACCGCGTGGGATCACATCCACTTCCGCGGCTTCCTCGGCACGCCGATGACGATGCAATTCACTTGGCAAGGCTGCGACTCGATCCTTGCCGCGCCGCTGGTGCTGGACTTGTTCCGGTTGACGGAACGCGCCTGGCGCAACGGCGACACGGGCACGTTGACCGCGTTCGCGCCGTTCTTCAAAAGTCCATTGGGCACGAAACAACACGACTTCGGCAAGCAATACGAAATGCTGGAAGCGTGGATGTCGAGCGTGACGACGACCGGCTAACTGCGGCCCGAAAGCATTGACGACGCCTTGGACTTCGAACGGCGTCGGAGACTGGCTAACAGCTTTTTGATCCGGTCTAGGCCCACAATGTTTTGCGTTCTTCCGCCGATTTGGAAACGTCGATAAAGACTTCTTGCTATAACCCTATTTAATTAATAGGATTTAATTCACACCCAACAAATGGGCATTATTTGCCCCACACACGCGAATATTCATCTTCGATCCGCCTTTTCTCAAGGTTGCGTCATGAATTCTCGCGTGCAATTTCGTCGCCCGAATCGATCGGGGTTTACGCTGGTCGAACTGCTGGTGGTCATCGCGATCATCGGCATTCTCGTGGCATTGCTGTTGCCGGCCATTCAATCGGCTCGCGCCGCCGCGAACCGTTCTCAGTGCACGAATAATCTGAAGCAGATCGCGCTGAGCATGCAGAACTTCTACGACGCGCGGAAGACCTTCCCCAGCGGTTGGCTGAACGAGACAGTGACGTACCACAAGCGAGAATGCTGGTTTCAGCAGATTCTCCCCTACGTCGAAGAGGACGCCCTCTCGAAACGGTATCAGGCCGATCGGACCGTGGAGATCAACAATTTCGCGAATCCCGCCGCGGAGATGACCACGTTCGTCGTTACGTCGTTCTGCTGCCCGTCAGATCCGGAAAAGCCCGGCACGTTCCGCCAAAATAACGGCACCATGTCGTTTCAAGGAAACTACGTCGCCTGCGCCGGCGGAATGACATGGTCGGGAAACGTCGCGACCGCGCTGACCAAGATCGGCGACACCACGGCCGACACCGGCGGGATCTTTTACAACAATTCGAGAACCAAGTTCTCGAAGATTTCGGACGGCTCGTCGAAAACCTTGCTGGTCAGCGAAAGCAAAGTTCGGGGGCCCGAGACCACCTCTCAGTCGTGGGGAGAACCCGGCGCGTACTGGGGCGGTAGTCGTTGGGGATCCTTCGGCTTTTCGACGTTCGAATCCCCCAACACCGATGTCTCGGACAAGGTTTACGCCTGTCGGTCCACATCGTTCCCGAACGCCCCCTGTGCGTCCACGTCAGGCAGCAGTCTGAACAACTACGCGCGCAGTTACCACTCCGGAGTCGTGAACGCCGCTTTGGCCGACGGCTCGGTTCAGGCCTACCCGGATGAGACCGACGCTCAGACCTGGTGCCGCTCGGAACCCGAAACGACGGCATATCGACGCCGTCGTTCTGACGGCGAATCGTCTCGCTTTCTCGTCGCGAGTCGGCGTTCGACACGCCTGCGTCGTGATTCGTCACTTCGATCGACTTTGTCTTGGATCCGTCTCATGCTGCCGAAAATGTATGCGATCGTTTCCGTCAGTCGACTCGCGTTTGGTTTGGCGGCGCTGTGTTTCGCCGTAGGATGCGGAAGCGGCGACGGCCGTGCGATGACCAAAGTCGCCGGCCGCGTGACGCTTGCCGAGCAACCGATCGAAGACGGGCGCATCCTCTTCCGTCGAACCGACGGTGCGCGAAAAGGCTACGAAGGCACGATCAAGAACGGCGACTATACGGTGGAGTGCGAACAGGGAGACGTCACGGTCGAGATCACGGCCCACCGCGTCGTCCCGGGCAAGTTCACCACCGTCAACGGCCCGCCGGAACCGGTCATGGAAATGTATATTCCGGAAAAGTACAACGCAAAAACGACGCTGACCCAAACGGTAAACGACGGGACTCAAGCGATCGACTTCAAACTCTAAGTAGACCACTCCGGCCAACATCCTTCGCGTTAGGCGACGGTTGTCGGATGCCGCGATTAGTTCTCGCATCACAGCGCCTTCAGCGACATTCTGATTTGCGTGAGAATCTTGTCCGCCCTGTTGGGGTTGCATGGTCGATAGCGGACGCACGCCTCTCGATTGTCACGAGGCTCCCGGCGCGTTATCGTGATTCTCGTCGAAACGAGTATCGCCTCCACACGCTTTCCCACGCAGTTCGACCACCATGAGCACCGCTCCCGCCCCGCAGTTTCTCGGCGCCGACGCCGCGACGATGGAAAAGCTCGTCAAAGACGCCCGCGCCGCGCTCGATGCGCAGGCTTACGAGATCGTCCAGTGGCACTTCCACGAATCGACCGGCTGCCCGTTCTGGTTGGAGAAGAAAGGCGAGTTGAAGTTCGATCCGCTGAAGGAAGTCAAAAACTACGACGATCTCAAAAAGTTTCCCGAGTTCCAAGACGAATGGCTGCGCGGCGGCCCGGTGCGGCGTTGGGTTCCCAAGGCGTTCGCCGATAAGCCGATCTACGTCTTCGAAACCGGCGGCACGACCGGCATTCCCAAAAGCCGGATCGGCATCGAGGATTTCCGCATCGACTACTCGATGTTCAGCGATACGCTGCCCGAGGACAAGTTTCCGAAGGGGGCGAACTGGATGATGTTCGGCCCCAGCGGGCCGCGCCGATTGCGCTTGGCGGTCGAGCATTTGTGCCAACATCGGGGCGGCATCTGCTTCTGCATCGATCTCGATCCGCGGTGGGTCATCAAGCTGATCAAGAAGGGCTGGATGGAGCATCTGGAAGAATACAAGAAGCACTGTATCGACCAAGCGATCACGATTCTGGAAGCCGGGCACGACGTGAAGTGCATGTTTACCACGCCGAAGCTGCTCGAAGGCTTGGTCGCCGCGCTTGAGAAAAAAGGCAAGACCTTGAAGGACGTCGGCATCACCGGCATCTTCAGCGGCGGGACCGAGTTCACGCCGCAATGGACGCGCTTCGTGACCGAAGAGTACCTGGATGGCGTCTACATGACTCCGACCTACGGCAACACGCTGATGGGCTTGGCCGCGTCGCGCCCCGTCGTGCCGGAAGAGGGCTACAAGATCAGCTACTACGCCCCGCAACCACGCGCGGCGATCGAAGTGGTCGAGTTCGACGACTACAACCGCGTCGTTCCGTATGGCGGCACCGGCCGCGTGAAGCTGACCACGCTGACCAAGGAATTCTTCGTCCCCGGCTTCATGGAACGCGACGAGGGCGAGCGCGAAGTTCCCTACGTCAACTACCCCTGGGACGGCGTCAGCGGCGTCCGCCCATTCCACGAACTGGCGGAAGCGACGACGGTGGGGGTGTATTAAGGTAGTGATTAGTGTGAAGTTTTCAGTGTTCAGGAATACGTAAAACCGCCGGTGGGATCGCGACGTGCGTCGCGAGTACGCGTGGGTGTCCGACGACGTTTTCCGGTCGCGACGGCGCGAGATGCTCGAACGGTTGTTCGCACGCCCCGCGATTTTTCACACGCCCATCCTACGACGACGATTCGAGAGTGTCGCGCGGAGAATTTGCGTCTCGCCATCGAAACGTACTCCGATCCGAATTCGTCGTAGATGACGGGATTTCGCGTTATTCAAGGTATTTCCGATGCCCCTACGCCGGATATGTTGCTTGGTCTTACTCTGCGTCGGTTTCGCGCAAGCCGCCGCACAAGATCCGCCGAAAGCGGTCGCTCCCCCGGCGAAGGCCCCCGCCGCGCGGGTCAAGGTCGACGCCGTGGCGATTCGGTTCGTCGACGAGAAGCGGACCGAGCGCGAATACTTTTTCAACGGCGCGCGGATCGGCCAAGGCGCGACGGCGCTCGACGAATTGTTGAACAAACTTCGTGCCAGCGATCCGACGCACGTCGTGGTGCTGAACGATCCGTCGATCAAGCTCACGGCCGACGATCCAGGCCTGGAAAAACCGCTGAACGAGTTCTTGGACAAACGGTTGGGCATTCTGGGGCGCGCA
This sequence comes from Pirellulales bacterium, assembly GCA_049840575.1. Taxonomy (GTDB): domain Bacteria; phylum Planctomycetota; class Planctomycetia; order Pirellulales; family JALHPA01; genus JANRLT01. The sequence continues at coordinate 191,804 of JASGKV010000022.1, read as the reverse complement.
TCGCGCGACGCCAAGGCGTTTCGGACCGTCTACATACGAATCCAAGACGGCAAACCGTTGATCGACGTCGACGGCCGCGCGGTCGACAAACTGGAGGACGCGTTGCCCGATGCGAAAACGCTGAACGAGAAGACGGCGTTCACGATCGTCTACGCTCCGTCGGCTCATCGCGCGATGCGGGGGACGAATATGAAACTGGAAAAGCACTTCGCGGAAAAACCGTTCGCCGACCTGATCGTCTTCACGCCGCTCCGCGAACCAGCGACGCCGCCGGCGAAACCATGATGCTCGATCGAAAAGTGCGGTGACTCTTCGGGCTAGGCAATTTCGCGCGTGACGCGTATCGTGACGGCTTCGTCGTCATCCTTGGTCACCGGGAAATCTCCGCTTGTCCTGCGCCGTCTCCGCCCGCTCACACATGGATCGTCTACGCCGTCAACCTGGCGCGACGACAGCGCGGTGGGAGACGCTGGAAGCGCGATTGCTGACGTTGGGTCGCGACTACGAACGAGTCGAAGCGGTCGACGGCAAGACGCTGCCCGAGGTGATTCCGGAGTTCAGCGAGCTGTCGTACAAAATTCTGCACGGTCGGCGACGCACGCCGGCCGAGATCGGGTGTTATCTCAGCCACATCGCCTGCGCGCGACGCTTGTTGGAATCCGATCGCTCGCACGCGTTGATCGTCGAGGACGACGTCGAGTTCGCGCCCGACACGGCCGCCGCGATCGACGCCGCGCTCGCCGCGGCCGACGAATGGGACATCTTGCGATTGTCGACCGTCAATCGCGGTCGGAAATTCGGCTACGCACCGTTGATCGACGGCCGCCGCTTGGCGATCGCGTTGACGCGCGAGAAAGGGGCCGGCGGTTACGTGATCAATCGTCGCGCGGCCGAAACGTTCGTAAAACGCTTCCTGCCGATGCGCACCGCGTGGGACATCGCGTTCGATATCGAGTATCTGTACGGTCTGCGGTCGGTCTTCGTCGCGCCGGTGCCGATCGATCAAAATACCGGCATGGAGACGCAGATCCAACACAACATCAAGACGTACCGCATGCCGTGGTGGCGGTACTTTACGGTCTTTCCCTATCGCGTGTATCTGGAATCCTTGCGCGCGGCGCGACGCGGGACGCGACTGCTGTGGTTGAAGTGGAAGCATCGCGGCGACGTCGCGTAACGCGCAGCGAGAGTCGCCCGTCGATCGAAGTTATGGGCCGACCCCATGTGACTTCATCAGGCGTTGCTCGTCTTCACCGAAGGCTTCGACCGGGACCGTCAGTCGCGAACCATCGGCTTTCTTAAAGCTGGCTTGACCCGCCGCCACGGAAAGCAACGTCGCTTCGATTTGGAATTGTCCCGTCTTGTCTTTCCAGACTCGCGTGAACGACTCTGGTTTCGCGACCGCGGACTGCGACGCGTTCGCCGACACAGCGCCGCCGTCGGACTTCAGCTCTTCGGCGTTCAAGCGGATCGGCACGGCTTCGACCAGCTCGCCGCGTTGCGGATGTTTGTAGACGACCAGCAGGCGGTCTCCCTTCGGAGAAAACAGCAACCGCTCGATATCCTTGAAGCGTTTCTTCGCATCGATACGATCCGGTTCGGGTTCGCCCGTCTTGCGATTGAAGATCCAAACACGGTCGCCGTTCGCGGCCGCGACCAGATTCAACGTCGGATGGTACGCGATGTCGGCCGGGTAGGCGTCGATTCGGTACCGCGCTCTCTCGCGTCACGTCGTCGGTCGCCAACGCGGCGATCGAGTAACCTTGGCCCCCTGCGCCGCCGCCGGCGACGTACGAGAGATGTTTCCCGTCGGGCGAGAGGACCATGCGCTTGCCGTTCGCGCCGGGGCGTTCGTTGGCCTTCATCGGCTTGGGCGCGTCGCCGGTCAGATCGTACGCGGCAACGACGTCGACGTGTGCGAAGCGGTTGCGCAGACTGAATTCGTCCTCGTAGATTTGATGCAACCCGGTGTAGAGCCGGTGCCGGCTGGATCGACCTCCAACATCATCCCGTAGACGTCGGGCAGCGGCTTGATCGCGCCGGTCGTTTCGTCGACGGATAAAACCTGCTTCGAGCGCACATGGTCGACGATCGACGGCAGCGTGACCGAGACGTACGCCAGCTTCTTGGTCGGATGGATCGCCAGCGAATTGATCTGCGCGTAATCGACGTCGATCGACTTGCGTGGTTGAAACGTCGCCTTGTCGAGTAGATCGACGCTCTTCGGTCCGAGCGCGACCAAATAATCCGGACGTTCCAAAATGCGACGATAGGCGTTGGTCGTCTCGACGGTTTTCAGCACGTTGACGCCGGTCGCATCGAGCACGCGCAGGCGTTTGCCGTCGGCCAGGTAGATCGAGCGACCGTCGCCCGAGTAGCCGAGCGCGGGCGGACCGCTCAACTCTAACACGCCGACGTCGTCGAGTTCCGGCGTCGTCTGCGAAGATTTTCCCGGTCCGCTTTTCGTCGTATCCGTTTTGCCGGGGATCGGCTTCGCGGGATTCGGCGTGATCTTGGCGATCACGTCGCTCGCATCGACGACTTCGACCTTCCAACGGACAAAGTCGATTTGCGCGCCGGCTTTCACACGAATCTTGAACGATTGCTCGCCGCTCTGCGCTTTCGTGGGCGTCCAGGTCAACGTGCCGTCGGGCGCGATCCGCGCGTTCGTCGGCCCGGCGGTCAGTTCCCAACTCGACCCGGCCGCCCCCTTCAGCTTGACGCTGAATGGTTTGCCCACCGCGACCTTGGCGGGCAACTCCGGCTGTTCCGTTTCCGCGGCTGGCGTCGTTGCGCCGCCCGTCTTGCCGGTCGGATCGTTCGTGGCCACCACATTGTCCGACGGTGTGATGCCCTTCGCGTCGAAGGCCGGGAACGTCGCGCGGTAGAGAGCTTTGTTCTTGCCCGAGAGCAGGTAAACGTGCAGCTTGTCCCCCAGCGTCGCGGCGACGGCGAACCGGTCGTTAAACGCGTAATCTTCATGTTGCGGCTTGTTCGGTTTGACAATATTTTTCGCAAAGCGTTCGTACTCGGTCGGGAACGCGGTCTTCGCCGTGCCGACTTTGGTCCGCTTGGCGTCCAACGCGATGCAGGTGATCGCATCGGGGTCCAACGCGTAACAGACCGACGCGCTGCGATCGGGCACGACCGCCAGACCGAGCGGTTCGCCGGTGGGAATCGGAGGATAGCCCGTGTAGAGTCGATTCGACCCGAACCACAACGTGCCGGGGCGGACTTGATAGAGGAACGGCGATTGGTCGCGTTGAAACGGCAGCGACTCGGCCTCTTTGGCGAGCGTCGCGGTGCGGAAGTCGCGGGTTTCGCGGACGTTGCCTCCTCCCCAGACTTCGGACTGCACGATAAACCATTTCCCGTCGGCCGCGACGGTCGCCGCGCCGCCGCCGACCATCGGCTTGCCGTAATCGTGATGTTTGTCGGTCGTCGCGTTGATCAACGTCAAGCGATCGACGCTGCTGTGTTCTTTGTAGGTCGCCAAGATCCAGCCGTCGAACGCCTTGCCTTGCGGCGCGGAGATCACTTTGACGTCGGGATGTCCCACTTCGACCTCGTCGATCTTCTCCCAATCCTTGGCGATCGAGAACACGCTGATCGTCCCTTTGCCCTTATTGGCGACGAACAGTTTGTCGCCGCGGACCAGCAGCGAGATTGGCGCAGGCGTGGCGATCGACTTCACGACCTTGCCGGTCGACGTCTCGAGAACGCTGATCGCGTCGGTCGTGACATGGCCGACCAGGATTCGCGTGCCGTCTTCCGTCACGGCGGTACACTGCGGCGCGTCGGGCAATTCGACTTTGACGAACTCGTCGGCCGGCGCTGCTGCGCGAGCAACATCGCAACCGCGACGACGCAGAATCCATGCATGAACGTACGGCGATACATCGTGAGCAGTCCCTAGAAAAATCCACGTGAGTTCGTAGCGTCACCATACGGTGGATTGCGGCCGAACGTCAATCGAACCGCATGACCCGCAACTTCACTGCACCTCGAAACAGACTTCGTTTTGTGGTCGTTTCGGCATGCGGCTATGCTAGGGAACGCGAAATGAGTTTAGGATTCGCCAACGGCGACGCGTCACGAGGGCAGATGGGTATGGATGAACCGCGTAACGATTTCGACGCCACGCTGCCGCCCGCGCCGGAGGCCGCCCGCTCGCCGTTGGAGACCAACGCTTGGGCACCTGCGCCATCGGTCCCAGCACTCGATGTGCCGGGCTATACGATCGCGCGGGAGTTGGGCCGCGGCGGGATGGGAATCGTCTATCATGCGCGGCAAATCCGCGCCGATCGCGACGTGGCGATCAAGGTCATCCTGGGCGACTCGTCGTCCGGCGGGCAAGAGGCCGCCCGCTTCCGCGCCGAAGCGTTGGCAGCGTCGCGCTTGCAACATCCGGCGATCGTCGCCGTGTACGACGTCGGCGAACACGCCGGCCGACAGTTCTTCAGCATGGAGTATTGTCCCGGCGGATCGTTGGCCGCGAAGTTGGCCGCCGGACGATTGACCATTCGCGAGTCGGCCGAACTGTTGCATAAAATCGCCCTCGGCGTCGCCGCCGCGCACGAAGCCGGCATCACGCATCGCGATTTGAAGCCCGGCAACGTGCTGCTGACCGCCGACGGCACGCCGAAGATCGGCGACTTCGGCTTGGCCAAATTGCACGCGTCGGAAACGGACGTGAAGACCGAATTGACCGCGACCGGCGCGGTGTTGGGCACGCCCGCGTATATGGCGCCCGAGCAGGTCAACTCGGCCCGCCGCGCGGGTCCGCCCGCCGACGTCTATTCGTTGGGAGCGATGCTGTACGAGTTTCTGACCGGTCGGCATCCGTTTCGCGGCGCGACGACGACCGACACGTTGCTGCTGTTGCTGACCGAAGACGCCAAACCTCCGCGACAACTCGTTCCGGCGATCCCGGCCGAGTTGGAAGCGGTCTGCTTGCGCTGTTTGGAAAAAGATCCGCAACGTCGCTACCCGACCGCGCGCGAGTTGGCAGAGGACGTCTCGCGGTTCCTCAACGGCGAACCGGTTTCCGCGCTGCGCTCGGGCGGCGTGATGCGGTTGGTCGGCGCGATCGGGCGCGTGCAGTTGCAAGCCCGCTTCGCCGAGTACGGCAACATGCTGTTGGCGCTCGCGCCGGTCATGTTGCTGCCCGACTTGTGGATCGCGGCGGCGGTGCATTACGGTTGGGCGGCCGGCATGGTCTTCGGCGCATCGACGGCGCGGTTGATCGGGTTCGTCTTGGTTATTGGGTTATTCCGTCGGTGGAATTTCAAACCTCACGGCGCGATCGAGCGACAATTGTGGATGATCTGGGGCGGCTACATGCTCTGCTGCGTGGCCTTCGGGTTCGCCACGCGCAGTCGTCGTGGGTTTCGACTCGGGCCTGATCGAGCTCAACATCTATCAAGGCCTGTCCTGCATGACCGCGTTCGCGTTTTTCATGTTGGCCGCCATCATCTGGGGCTACTGCGCCGTAATTGGGTTCGCGTTTTTGGCGATCGCGTTGGCGATGGGCTTCGACTTGCGGACCGCCCCTTTTTTGTTCGGCGGACTGTGGGCCGCCACGCTGCTGTTCTTAGGCTGGCGATTGAGGAAGTTAGGCGAAGCCGGTCCCGAAATCTCCGATCAACCGGGCGAACGGACGTAGCGCAAATGAACACGGCCTGCGCGAGAACGCTCGCGCAGGCCGTGAGATCGAATCGAATTCCGTTGCGACGACTTACCGATTTCGCGGCAAGATCCCCGGTCGCGGCAAAGCCGGACGCGGCGCGTCGGTCCGAGGAGCCTCGACGCGCGGCGTTGCCGGAGTCGCAGGGATCGCAGGAGCGGGAGTAGGAGCGACGCTCGGCGTAGCAGGCGCGGAGGGAGTCGTCGGCGCTGCCGGCGTGGCAGGTGTCGCCGGCAGCGTGTTCACGCGGCGATCTTGGCGGTCGTCGATCCGTTCATCGCGAATCTCGCGACGGTCGTCGTTCCGTTCGTTCACGCGATCGCGACGGTCGTCCGTTCGGTCATCCCGACGGTCTTGGCGTTGGTCGCGACGCAATTCCGCGTCGAGGTCCGGACGCAGAACCGTTTGTCGACGACCGTTCGCTTCCAACCGGGGCAGATCGATGTCCAGCGTGCGATTGTTCGAGTTTCGCGCGACTTGAATTTGTACGTTGCCGCCGCCCACCGCGACCAAGCGATCGGTCAACGCGCGAATGCCCGAGACCTTTTGGTCGCCGACCAGCATGATGACGTCTCCCGCGCGAATCCCGGCGTAGTAGGCCGGCGTGCGGGGCATCACGCGCCACACGACCAAGCGATCGTTATAACGGTCGTCGATCACCACGCCGAATTGTTCGAGCGGGTCGACCGACGTGTACGACATCTCTTCGATCAATACGGACGGTTCCACGTAGAATGTTTCTTCGCGACCGCCGCGAACGACGATCACCGCGACCTTTTGATTGCGCACGTCGTCGGCGAACAGAAAGCGATTGAAGTCGGCTTCGGTCGTCACCTTGTGACCGTTCACCGAGACGATGCGATCCGCTTCGCGGAAGCCCAGCTTGGCGATCGCGCCGGTCGCGGCGATATCCGAAATCAGCAGGCCGTTGGCGCGACCGTTGAACCACAGGCCGAAGTCGGCCGAGCGGGCGCGGTCGGCGCGGAACTCTTGGCGAAAGTCGGCGTTCGCTTCGCGCGAGTCGCGGCGGACGTCGCGCGCATCGTCGCGGGCGTCGCGTACGTTGTCGCGCGTTTCGCGCAGGCGTCGCGTCCGTCGCGAACCGCATCACGGGTTTCGCCGCGGGCGTCTTGCACGCGATTGCGGGTTTCGCGATTCGCGTCGCGAAGTTTGTCGTTGCCTTCGCGCGCCGCGTCGCGGGCGCGATCGGTCGCATTGCGAGCTTCGTCGCGGGTCGCGGCGGCCTTGTCTTGCGCGGCTTTCACGGTCTCGGGCGAAGCCTTCACCGCATCCGTCGCCGATTTCACGGCGTCGGGAGCGGCGGCGGGCGGCGCCGGGATCGCGGGCGGCGTTAACTGTGCGAACGCCGGCGCGGCGACAAGGGTCGCTCCCAACGCCAGCAGGCCGAAACGCTTCGGCGGACGTACCGAAAAAAACATGACCATCCTCCAAGAAAACGGGACGTCGTCGACGAGACGCTCAAGCGGATGAGCCGCCCATCGACAAGCGAAAATTTCGTGCAGAGCGGTCATCGCATACGGCATACCAACGTTGCGGAAGTCCGCGAGTCGTGCGTGATGCGGCAGGTAATGTTTGGAAAACGGACGATCTTTGGAAGCCGTTCGCGCAGCGCGATTGTTTTCTAGACAGGTTTTTTCAGAAGAATACCGCCGGCACTTCTAACAATGTCGCAAAACGTCGGCCGTTTTAAGCGTAAATATAAATCTCGATCGTGCGTACGATCATCACGTACGCCGGCATCTCACCAAACTTTCCACCACTTCTTTTTGCGCACGTTCGGCTTCCGCGCCGAACTGCAAGCCGATGTGCGGCAGCACGTCGTTCGCTTCGCGCAGCATGGCGGTCAGTCGCCTACGCGTCTCGGGTTCCAATTCCGGCGGCTTGCCCGTCCGACGAATCGTGTCGCTCATCCCCCCAAGCGCGGCGGCGTCGAAGTGATGCTCGGTCATCGCCAGCGAGACGACGCGTTCCTCCTCGGTCGTCGGCGTCGCGCGACACTCCTCGCAGACAAGAAACGCGCCGCGCTTCAGCGCGCCGCATTGGTAACAGACCGCTTGCGTCATAGGAGAAAGCTATGATGGGAAGATGGGCCGCTGATGAAACTGATGATCTGATTTACGCCGATCTGAAGATTCGGGAAAGAGCATTTCCCTGAATCGAGTGCTTCATACCAATCCTGAATGTCTTGGCCTGCGTATCCGCGACAATCCGTTGATCAGTTTCATCAGCGGCCTATTCCGCGAGACGCCGATTACTTCTTCCCGCGTTCCCGCGTGAACCGAATCAAGCACCCGCGCGGGGGTTCGTTGGTTTTTTCCACCGCTTTGCCGGCCAGCGTCGCGTCGATCGCGGCGGCGACGTAGTTGGTTTTCGCTTTGCTCGGATCGCTATCGTCGTCCAGCGCGCCGATGTAGACGATCTTCCGTTCGGCGTTCAGCACGAAATATTGCGGCGTGGTGATCGCGCCGAACTCCTTGGCGATCCCCTGCGTCGGGTCGGTCACGTAGGCGTACGTGAAGGCCCGTTCCTTCGCCCGGGCGGTCATCGCGTCGAGCGAATCCTCGGCCACCTTGTTGCAGTTGATCGCCACGACGCGGACCTTGCCGGGCTGCGACTCGTACCGTTTAACCAGCGCCAGCGTACGGTCTTCGTAATCACGCGCAGTGGGGCAACTGTTGCAGGTGAAGACCGCGACCACCACCGGTACGTCTTTCAGATCATCCAGCGCGTGCGACTTGCCGTCGGTCCCGGCCAAGTCCTTCCAGGCCGGCGCGGCGTCGCCGATTTTCAGTTTCTGATTGAAGACGACCGCGTTCGGATCATCGGCGGCCAGCGCCGTGACGACCAGTGCGAGAATCAGCATCGCCGAAAGGGGTACGAACTTGGGCATGGCGTGGAATCGTTGAAGGGCCCTAAGGATGCGAAACGGATTACGGCATGGCCGCAAGAAAAACAAAACGGAGAAAACTACGATCGAACGCTAGGCTTTTCAGAACCATGAACGACGTCCGATTCTCTTTTCTGTCGTCTTTGTTTTTCTTGAGGTCATTCGCCTTTGCAGTTGACCTACTCGCCGTTTGCGGAGGATGACCGGAGAGGACGGTGCGTCGGAGACGTACCTTATGCGTCTCGCAATCAACACAGAGACGCACTCTACGGCCCCCTATATTTTGCGGCTTTCTTCGACGACAATCAACGTCGTTCCGCGAGAGTCGTCGGCGGGGGAAGCGCGACGTTCTCGGTTCGTTCGTGTCGCGGCGCGCACCGCCGGCATGCTCTTTCGACCTTCCCGTTCTTTCGTCCCGCGGAGTGTTCGCTCGATGTCCGAGATGTTGTTCCCTCGTCAAGTCACCCGTCGCGATCTGTTGTTGGCCGGCGGCGCGGCCCTTGGCGCATCGCTCCTCGGCCGCACCGGCCGGGCCGCCGACGAGATCAAAGCCGATTCAACTCAAAACGCGGAAGCGAAAAAGCCCGTCACGATCGGCTCCGGTAAGCTGACCTACACGTTGGATGAAGGCTTCGGCAAACTGCCCGGCGGGCAAAAGTACGGCTTCGGGTGCGGCGCGGTCGTCGACGCCGCGGATCGCGTCTACATCACCACGCGATTGAAGGACGCTCCTGTCGTGGTGTTCGATAAGACCGGCGCTGGTCGAGACCTGGGGCAAGGACCACTTCGAGCAAGTCGGTTACGACGCCGGCAAGCAGGCCGCCACCGAGCATGGGCTGTACTACAGCAAAGAGCCCGCCGGCGAATTCCTGTACTGGACCGACAACGTCGCGGGCAAAGACGCCGGCCGAATCGGCGCGCGTGTGGTCAAGACCGACCTGACCGGCAAGATTCTCTACACGTTGGGGAACGTCGACAAAGAGAGCGACACCGCGCAGAAGTTCGACTTCGTCAATCCGACCGACGTCGCGGTCGCGCCGAACGGCGACATTTACATCGTCGATGGGTACGGCAGCTTCAAGATGCATCGCTTCGACAAGAACTTTCGGTTCATCAAGACGATCGGCACGAAGGGAAAAGCACACGGCGAGTTCAGCAACAACCACGGCGTCTGGATCAACACGCTGAAGAAGGAACCCGAACTGTACGTGGCCGACCGCGGTAACAGTCGGATCGAAGTCTATTCGTTGGAGATGGAATACAAACGGACCCACGGCGAAGTCCGTAAACCGTGCTGCTTCTATCAGCACGACGGCCTGCTGTGGATCCCCGATCTGCAAAAACGCATCACCGTCTACGACGCCGACGACAAAGTCGCGGCCCAACTCGGCGACAGCCAAGGCGTGGACGAAAAACAAATCGAACAACACCCGGACAAGTTCGCCCAACCGCACGCGTTGTGCCTCAGCTCGACCGGCGATCTGTACGTGGTCGAATGGCTGCCGTACGGGCGCGTGCGGAAGTTCAAGCACACGCCGGTTTGAAAGAGTTTTCAGAGTTAAGTTTTCAGTTTTCAGTGCGTAACACGACGCTTTGCCTTTTCCCTCGTCCAACGGACTGAAGACGTCATTCCGCGCCGATATAGGCCCCGTGATCGCCTAAGCGATCGCGGGGTTTTTCTTACGTGTGCGTGAATTCCGGCGGATGCGCTTGCATTCCGTTTCGCACGCTCCTCACAATGACTGTTCGACGGTGGGGAGACCGTCCGGCTCGCGTCGTCGGCGCGGTCGAGTTGCTGGCTTCACTCTTGAGGGAGAGCTGATGTCCGAGTTTCTGTTTCCGCGCAAGCTCGCGCGCCGTGATTTTCTCAGTCTGTCCGTCGCCGGCGTCGGCGCGTTCGCGTGCGGAGCGTCGCTGCGCGCGGCCGACGACGCGAAGACCGTCGAAGCCAAGCCCACCGAAACGAAAACGCCCGTCGCGCCGGTCACGATCGGCAGCGGCAAAGCGACCTACACGTTGGACGAGTCCTGGGGCAAGCTGCCGCATGGGCAGAAGTACGGCTTCGGCTGCGCCGTGGTCGTCGACGCCAAGGATAACGTGTACGTCACCACGCGGTTGAAGGACATGCCCGTCGTGATCTTCGACAAACACGGCGCACTGCTCGAGAGTTGGGGCAAGGGCCATTACGCCGCGCAAGGCGAAGATTGCGACAAATTCGTCGCCACCGCGCACGGGCTGTATCACAGCAAAGAGCCCGGCGGCGAGTTCCTGTACTGGACCGATAACGTCGCCAAGCAGGGCGACGCCAAAATCGGCGCACGGGTGGTCAAGACCGACCTCGCGGGCAAGATCCTGTATCAACTGGGCAACGTCGAAAAAGAAAGCGATACGTCGCAGAAGCTGGACCTGACCAACCCCACCGACGTCGCGGTCGCGCCGAACGGCGACATCTACATCGTCGATGGGTACGGCAGCCAGAAGCTGCATCGCTTCGACAAGAATTTCAAACACATCAAAACGATCGGCGGCAAAGGGAAAGACCACGGTCAATTCAGCACCAACCACGGCGTCTGGATTAACACGCTGAAGAAAGAGCCCGAGTTGTATATCGCGGACCGCGCGAACAACCGCTTGGAAGTCTTCTCGCCCGAGCTGGAATACAAGCGGACGATCGAAGACGTCCGCAACCCATGCTGTTTCTATCAACACGAGGGGCAGCTCTGGATTCCGGAACTGAACAAGCGGGTGACGATCCTCGACGTCGACGACAAAGTGGTCGCTCATCTGGGCGACGGCACCGGCATCGATCCAAAAACCATCGAAGACCACCCCGACAAATTCGCCACGCCGCACGCACTCACGCTGTCGTCGACCGGCGATCTGTATATTTTGGAGTGGTTACCGTACGGGCGGGTCAGGAAGTTCAAGCATACGCCGGTTTGAACGAGTTTTCGGTTTTCAGGATTCAGTTTTCGGTTGAGCAACACAACGCATTGCGTTTCACCGCGTCCAATCGATTGAAGGCGTCAGTCAGCGCCGATTCAAGCCCCGCGATCGCCCGAGCGATCGCGGGGTAATTTTTGCTCATGCCGCCTTGACTTGCCCGACGGGGTTGGTAGAATACATGAGTAAACTAATTATCACTATTTGTGATGCTTCGCATCGTTTTCGCAAATGTTGAGCGCGGCATAGCGAGCGGTCATCGTAAAAACGAATCAACCCCTTAAGCGGTCGACCGCAAACGCTGGCTCGCGGCGTGCGGTTGGACGGCCGGACGCGGATCGCGTTACGATGCGTCTCGAAGCAACTCCCAATTCCATGCGACGACGAAAGACCGTGCGATGATCATCACCACCGGAAACGACGTTTCGGGCTCCGCGATCTCCGGCTACTTGGGCGTGGTGCGCGGGATCGTCGTGCGCTCGCCCAGCATCGGGCAGGGCTTCGTCGGCGGGTTGAAGAGTTTGGTCGGCGGCAACAACGAGACGTTCGCCGAGGTCTGCGACGCCGCCCGGGAAGAAGCGTTTCAACGGATGCTGCGCCACGCCGCGCAAATCGGGGCCGACGCGGTGATCGGGATGCGCTACGACGCGACGGAATTCGCCCCGGGCGTGACCGAAGTCCTGGCCTACGGCACGGCGGTCAAATGCGCGGGCGGATTGACGCGACAAGCGTCCTACGAATGAAGCTCGACAGGGCTTGGGTGGCCGGGGGCGAAGCGGACTCGCGTAGCCCCCGGAACGCAGGGGGCGAATGATGAAACGACCGACGTTATTCGCTCAACGTCACTTTGGCGGCGACGCCGACGACCAGAAACAGGACCGCGCAAATTCCCAAAATGCCCAATAACGCCGACATCGTGAAACTCCGACCGATTTGGTAAAACGACGACCGCCGCGGCGGACGACAAACCTCGATTATCCCAGGTCCGCCGAATAGCTCAAGAGGAGCTGGGAAACGTACGGAAGGTGGGGTTCGGGACACGGAATCGCCGGTCCCGCACCCGAAAAACCGCAGAAACTCGATGTGCGTAACGCTCGAAACGCTCGTTTCGCTCGCAACGGGAATTTGGGGCGTTTCCGCGAACCGGAGACCGACGCCGCCGGCTCGAGCGAACGCAAAGGGATTTGCAAAACACTTGATCGTAACGCTCGTTTCGCTCGTAACGCTCGCGCAGTGAAGTTGGAGAAGATCGAGCGAACGCCGCGCGACGAGAAAAAAGAAAAAACGGACGAGTCCGAGACGCGCGTTTCGCTCGTAACGATCGCAGAGTCAAACTGCGTAAGACGCCTTGTGGAACCGGAGGACTGACGCCCTCCGCTCGCCGAGACCACCGCATCCTGAAACCTGAAACCTTGTCCGCCCCTCCCAAATACCTGATCTTCGACATCGAAAGCGTCGCCGACGGCGCGTTGATCGCAAAAGTGCGCTACCCGGGCGAGGGTCTCGATCCGGCCGGGGCGATCCGCAAGTACCGCGACGAGTTGATGGCGCAGTTCAACAGCGACTTCATCCCGTACACATTTCAGATTCCGCACTGCGTGGCGGTCGCCAAGATCGGGGCCGATTACGCGTTGCAAGACTTGGTGCTGCTGGACGATCCGCAGTTTCGGCCGCATGTGATCGTCGAGAATTTTTGGCGCGGTTGGGAAGCGTACCGCCGGCCGACGTTGGTCACGTTCAACGGCCGCGGGTTCGACGTACCGTTGCTGGAGTTGGCCGCGTACCGTTACGGAATTTCGGTTCCGACCTGGTTCGGCGGAACCAAGTACGATCAGCCGCGGAATCGCTACAACGCCGGCGCACATTTGGACTTGCAAGAGGTGCTGACGAACTTCGGCGCGGTCCGCTTTACCGGCGGCCTGAACTTGGCGGCCAGCGTGTTGGGGAAGCCCGGCAAGATGGACGTGCAGGGAGATATGGTGCAAGACCTGGTCGATGCCGGACGCGGCGCCGAAGTGCGCGATTATTGTCGCTGCGACGTGCTGGACACGTATTTCGTGTTTCTGCGGACGCGGGTGCTGGTCGGCGACCTGACGCGCGACGCCGAGGCCGAACTGGTCGCCGACGCCGTCGCTTGGGCGACCGCGCAAGGCGAGAAACATCCCTGCTATCTGGAGTATTTGAAGAAATCGACGCCGTGGGAGAATCCGTGGTAGTGAGAAAACGCAAGATGGGGGAGGAAGAGGCGTAGGTTCGCGCTCGTTTTGTTTCACGTGAAACAATCGTGGCCGACGACCGACGCTTTTTGCTTCATTCCGTCGCCGAGCGACGGATACAATAGAAGACGCATTTCGAACTCGTCATTTTGCGGAATCGCTCGATGGGTTGGTCGCTGACCTTTCTTTCGCCGTGGTGGCTGCTGTTGCTGCCGTTGATTCCGCTCCTGGGGGCGTGGAGTCTTCGTTCGCTGTCGGGACTGGGCAAGACGCGGCGGATGATCGCGCTGGGGTTGCGGTCGTTGGTGATGCTGGCGGTGATCTTCGGCTTGGCCGAAGCGCAGATGCGACGGGTCAGCGAAAAGATGACCGTCATCTATCTGCTGGACCAATCGCTGAGCATCCCCGCCGAGCAGCGGCGGTTGATGGTTCGGTATGTGAACGAAGAGATCGAAAAGCACCGCAACGCGGTCCGACAAGATAAGGCCGGCGTGATCGTGTTCGGACGCGACGCCGCGGTCGAGTTTCCGCCCTATGCCGAAGCGGTCCGCGTGGCCGATACGATCGAAAGTCGGATCGACGTCGACGCCACGAACTTGGCCGGCGCGTTGAAGCTGGCCCAGGCCGCCTTGCCCGAGGATTCGGCCGGCCGGATCGTGGTCGTCTGCGACGGCAACGAGAACATGGGCGACGCGCGGCGCAATCCCGTCGCTTGGCCGAAACGGGCGTGGGGATCGACGTGGTGCCGATCGGCTATCCGCCGCGCGGCGAAGTGGCGGTCGAAAAGATTACCGTCCCGCACGACGTGAATCGCGGCCAGCCGTTCAACTTGAACATCGTGTTGAACAACATGACCCCGCCGACCGGCGACGCGGACGCGCCGCCGATCAAAGGCAAGTTGAAGGTCGTCCGTAAGACGGGTACGTCGGAAAAGGTGCTCCAAGAGACGCCGGTCGAACTGCCGGCCGGCAAGCACGTCTTTTCGCTCCGCGAAGAGATCGACGCTGCCGATTTTTTCACCTACGACGCGACCTTCACGCCGGACGAGCGCAAGTTCGACGGGCTGGCGCAGAACAACACGGCCACCGCGTTCACGCAAGTCCGCGGCAAAGGCCAAGTGCTGCTGATCGAATACGTCGACGCCGACGGCAACGTGCCGGCCGGGCAATACGACTTTTTGGTCGAGCGTTTGAAGAAAGAGAATCTGCAAGTCACCGTCCGCAACACGAACGACGCGTTCGGTTCGCTGGGCGAGTTGCAACCGTTCGATTGCGTGATCTTGGCCAACACGCCGCGCGAGTCGTTGTCCGACGATCAAGTGAAGATGCTGGTCCGCAACACGCGCGAGTTGGGCGCGGGGCTGATCATGCTCGGCGGCGAGCATGCGTTCGGCGCGGGCGGTTGGGCCGGCAGCGAACTGGAAGCCGCGTTGCCGGTCGACTTTCAGATCCGCAACGCGCAGGTCGCTCCGGTCGGCGCGCTGGCCGTGGTGATCGATCGCTCGGGCTCGATGGCCGGCGAGAAACTGGAAATGGCTCGGCGCTGCGCAGGCGGCCGTCGGCGTGTTGTCGCCCTGGGATCATGTCGGCGTGTGGGCGTTCGATTCGCTGGGGTACGAAGTCGTACCGATGCAGTTGTGCAAGAATCCGAACTTGATCAAAGCGAAAATCTCGAAGATCAACGAAGGGGGCGGCACCGACATGCATCCCGGCATGACGATGGCCCGCGACGCGCTGATCCCGCTCAAACAGGCCGCCATCAAGCACATGCTGGTCCTGACCGACGGCCAATCGGCCGGGACCGGGTATCCCGACTTGGTCCGCGACATGCGCAAGCAGGGGATCACCGTCTCCACGGTCGCGGTCGGCGACGGGGCGGACGTGCAGTTGCTGCAAGAGATGGCCCGCGTCGGCGGTGGACGGTTCCATTTCGCAAAGTCGGCCAAGACGTTGCCGCGCATCTTTCAACAAGAAGCGCGGAAGATTTCGCGGCCGTTGATTTACGAAAACCCCGCCGGCTTCGGCGTAATCCGCAAATATCCGCACGAGATGTTGAAGGGGATCGACGGCAGCCCGCCGGCGTTGACCGGATATATCCGCACCACGGTCAAAACGAATCCGCTGGTCGAGGTCGCGCTCGTCGCGGCCGAACCGCGCGACGCGGGGGCGGAAAGCGAGCGTTACAACACGTTGCTCGCCAGTTGGACGTACGGTCTGGGCAAGAGCGTGGTCTGGACCAGCGACGCCGGCCAACGTTGGGCCAATCGCTGGTCGAATCAGTGGGGCGACTACGATCGCTTCTTCAGTCAGATGGTGCGCTGGGCGATGCGACCCAGCGGCGACACGGGCAAGTTCCAGGTCGTGACCGAAACCAAAGACGGTCGCGGTCGGCTGATCGTGACCGCGCTCGATCAAGAGGATCGATTTTTGAACTTCCTGAACTTCGGCGGCAGCGTCGTCGGCCCGGGCTACAAGCCGCTGCCGATCACGGTCAAGCAAGTCGCGCCGGGTCGTTACGTGGCCGAGTTCGACGCGGCCGAAAGCGGCAACTATCACGTGAACTTGGCGCCCGGCGGAGGTCTTGCGCCCATCCTCACCGGGTTGAACGTGCCGTATTCGGCCGAATACTTGGATCGCGAACCGAACGAAGGATTGCTGCGGGATCTGGCGTCGCTCGAGCCGGCCGGCGGCCGCGGGGTGAGGTCATCGTCGGCGACGATCTGCCGGCGTTGCTGGCGCACGACACGTTCCGTCACGATTTGAATCGCGCGGTCAGTTCCCAAGAAGTCTGGCATTGGATTTTGTTCGCCGGAGCATGTCTGTTCTTCTTCGATGTGTTTAACCGACGCGTGACGGTCGATTGGGGGCCCGTCACGCGGACCTTGGCCGGCTGGCGCGACGCGATCCTTCGCCGCGCGAAGCTGCCGCAACCGGCCGTCGCCCTGGACCGACTGCGCGGGCTGCAGGCCGAAAAAGACCGACTGCGCGAGCAAACCGCGTTGTCCGGCGCGCGATTCGAGGCCGACGCCGCGACCCGCGCGGACGCGACGTCGCTGGATCGCCCCGGCGGCGAAGCCCCCAAACCCCCGCCGCAACCCCGCCCGACCGCAGCCCCGACGGCCGCGCCGGAGCCCGAGGATTACACGTCGCGATTGCTGAAAGCGAAAAAGAAGGTCTGGGAAGATCGAAATTAACGAGGGACGCGCAGGATTCGGCCGAGAAATCTTGCGATTCCCTCAGGGATGGTTTACAAAAATTTCAGGCGGGACCGCGTCGATGTTTTCGACGCGTGCGATCGCTTCTTTGTTACGGGGCCGCTCACCGATGCAGGGGTTGCGTTCATTCGCGTCGCGTTTCGCGTTTCGCTTGGCGTTGCTGCCCGCGCTCGGCGGTTTGCTGTGTTACGGCGTGTTCGCGGCGGAGGACGTCCGGACGTGGACCGACGTCACCGGCAAGCACACGATGAAGGGGGCGTTCGTCAAGCTGGAAGACGGTAAGGTTTATCTCAAGCAAGAGTCCGGCGCCGAACTGGTCGTCCCGGTCGAGAAACTGAGCGCGGCGGACGCGAAGATCGCCAAGGATCTGGCGGCGGCGAATCCGTTTCAAGAAGCGCCGGCCGAAGGCAATCCGTTTCAACCCGCCGAAGGGATGCCTGCGGCGGGAAAAGCGTTGAAGCCGCCGGGTCCCAAGCCCGAGTATCCGAGGCTGCCGCCCGGCACGGCTCCCGCCGTGCGTTCGGCGGCGATCAAGAACTATACTGACGCGCTGTTCGCCTACAACGCGGCCAAGCGCGAATACGACGCCCAAGTGAAGGCCGCCGGAGGCGATCCGAACGCCGACAAATCGGGCAAGACCGGCAAGTCGAAAGACGACGCCGAGCCGCTTCCCCCCGGCACGGCCGCGGATGTGCCGGATTTGTTCGAGCCCGATTTTTCGACCGCGAAGAAAATCGACTTCGCCGCCGCGCCGCTCGATTGGCGCGTAACGCTGGGGCCGATCAAGCCGCTCAAAAAACTCGACAAGCCGAAGCCGCTCGATCTGGTCGTGCCCGGACCGCGCGAGTACTACGACAAGCCGGCCGGCGAAGCGTATGCCGAGGATGCGCAGCGTTTGGTCCGGGCGTATACCTACGATCCGTTCAACAAGACGAAGCTGACCAAGCTGTTGATCAACGACTGCGTGTCCGGAAAGGCGCTGGGCATCGCCATGGCGACCGGCAGTTTCTCGCTCGTGGCGGTCAATGCCGACGCCACGCGCGCGGTGATGTGGAGTGCCGAAGATCGCGAACAGGCGGTGTTCGAACTGTGGGAATTGACCAAAACCGGCATTGAGCGAAAGAAGCGTTGGCGCGGCGCGACCAAGGCGCGATTTTTCGCCCCCGAGATGAAAGACGGCCTCCTGCTGGACGACAAACGTCTGTTGGTGCAGGCCGGCGGCGAACTCCGACTGTGGGATCTCGAGACCATGTCGATCGTGTTCGGCGTGCCGGACGTGCAGCGGTATCGGCTGTTTCCGGATCGTCGTCATGTGCTGATCCAGGCCAACGAGAAGCTCGTGGTGCTTGATCTCGAGAAACACGAAACGGTCGCCTCGCATCCGATGGATACGCAGCGCGGTTGGCATAACGGAGCGTTCGCGATCAGCGACGAAGGGCGAATGGTCGCCTATGTGGCGGGCGGATACGGCGATCGGAGCTTGAGCGTGTTGAACGTCGTCGACGGACGCAAGTTGCCGCCGATCCGGCTGTATGCGGACGTGACCGAGATTCACTGGTTGGATACGTCGCGGTTGCTGGTCTGCGGGAGCGACACGATTCTGGTCGATCTGATGAAGAAGTTGCCGGTCTGGGAGTATGAATTTCCCGGCGCGTTCAAACGCTTCGGCGGCGTGAATTGGGTCGAATCCCCCAACGGCGACGGCAAACATGTCCGCGCGCCGGCCGTCGTCCCGCACGCCTTGGCCGAGCAAAAAATCGCGTCGTTCACCGCTCCGCCGATCGAGTATTATCTGCAACCCGGCGACGCCGTCTCGCTCGACCTCTCGGGGATCGGCGACTCGACCAAAATGCAAGAAGCGGAAACGGCGATCAAAGCGCGGTTGGCCCGTAACGGGATGCGCGTTGATCCGTCCGCGCCGACGAAATTGATCGCCAAGATCGAGACCGGGAAAACCGAAGAGATCGTGTATCGAAATTCGTTCACGTGCGCCGAAGAAAAACATTCGTTCACGCCGCAAATCTCGTCGCTGCGTTACATGCTGGGCGATTTGCGCATTTGGAACACGTCGTCCAGCGGTTCGGCGCCGTGGAGTTTTTATCCGAAGAACGAGGGCGATACGATCAGCGCCGAAATTCAACGTCAGCAACAACCGCGGTACGAACTGTTTACGAATCCCCCGCTGCCGAAACAAATCGAGATCGTTCCGAAAGCTCCTTATGCGGGCAAGTCGTGGGTCGTCGCCGACGGCGGGATCCGCGAGACGCCGCCCGACGGGAGACTCGACGATCGTATCCCGAAAGGCCGGCCCCAACCGGCCCGCGTCGTTCCGCCCGTTCGCCCCCGCTAACGCTTCATCGATTCGAGAGCCACCGCCGATGCCCACTCCCGCTCATCCGTCCGATGTTCGCCGTCGTCGATCGCTCGCGGCGTTGTTGTGTTGCGCGATCGCGTTGCCGGTGTTCGCGCAAGCGGCCGAAGAATCGCGCACGTGGACCGACTCGACCGGCAAGTACAAGCTGGAAGGGAAATTCGTGAAAGTCGAAGACGGCAAGCTGCATTTGGAGCAAGCCGGCGGGAAAAAGATGGTGATCCCGCTGGACAAGCTCAGCGCGGCCGACGCCAAGGTGGCCAAGGACTTGGCCGCGGCCAACCCGTTCAAAGAATCGGAAGAGGATTCGCCGTTTCAGCCGGCCGAGAAAACCGTACCCGGCAAGGCCGGCAAAGCGGGGTCGAAAAACGCCGGATCGAATTCGGTCGTGCAACCGAATTGGAACGCCGTGAAGCAGATCAATCCCGACGCCGCGCCGTTGGATTCGCGCGCGACCGTCGCGCGCAACCGGTGATCGCCCCGCTGACCGCTCCGCGTCCGTTGAACCTGACCAACACGGACAAAAACATTCACGAAAACTACAAGGGAATGGAGTTCGCCGCCAACGGCAAGACGGCGGCTGTCTGCTTCACGGCGGGCCACGGTGAAGACGCGAAAACCCGCTTGGCGGTCTGCGATCTGACGGCCGCCAAATTCGCCAACGTCGCGATTCCCGGCGAGATGAAGTTGTTGGCGCTCTCGCCCGAAGGCGACCAGGCTTTGCTGACGACCACGGATTACTCTTCGGACTACAAATTGGTTCTGTGGAGTTTGACGGGTGACGAGCCGAAGGCGATCAAGGTTTGGAATCCGCACGTTCCGAAGGACAACTCCAAACGCGAAACCAAGTGGGGCGCGTTTTTAGACGCGAAGTGCGCGGTGGTGCAATCCAGCTCGGGCCGCTTGGTGTTGTGGGATCTGGATAAGAATCTGCCGTTGGCCACGCTTGAGGGGGATTCATCGGAAAAGTTGGCGCTTTCGCCCGACAGAAAATACTTGATCGTGAACGCCGATCGTCGTTTCGTACTGTTGGATTTGACGAAGCTGGAGTTGGTCGGTTCGATGGAAAAGCCGTTTATCACTCAGGCGATCACGTTCAGCCCCGACTCGAAACAATTCGCCATCAGCGAACCGAACAAGGTGATGCTGTACGACTTCGCCACGGGCAAAAAAACCGCCGATATTCGGACGTATTCCGGAGGTTTCGGCAAAGGAATGCTGTGGATCGAACCGAACTGGATCCTGGTCAACGGCACGACGTTGGTGCAAGTCGACAAGAAGCGTCCCTTCTGGAATTACAGTCGACTGGAAGACGTCGAACTCGCCGGTGGCTGGTGTTGGTGCTATTTAAAAGACTTCGGCCGCACCGAAGCGTTGATTCCGCACAAAATCCCGCACGAGACGGTCACGTCGGTTTTGAACGACTTCGTTCCCCCGCCGATGGAGTACTATCTGCAACCCGGCGACGCGGTGGCGCTCGATCTGGGCGGGATCGGCGACGCGGGACAAGTCCAGTTGGCGGAAGCGGCGATCACCAAACGCTTGCAAGAATTAGGCTACGCCGTCGATCCGCAATCGCCGGTGAAGTTGATCGCACAGATCGAAACCGGCAAGTCGGAAGAGCTGTCTTACAGCAATTGGTTCGGCGCGGAGGGGGCGTCGAAAAGCACACGTTCACGCCGCGCATCAGCAAGCTGACCTACAAAATCGGCGAGAAGGTCATTTTTCAGAATTCCGCGCCGGGGGCTACGCCCCGCGCGGAATGGTGCATCTGAACCAGGGCGAAACGGTCGGAGACAAAATCCGCGCGGCCGAGCAACCCAATTACCGCATGTTCACCTCGCCGACGTTGCCCAAAGAGATCGAAAAGGACCCGGAAAACATCTTCGCTGGCTCGTCCGAAGTGACCATTTCCGGGATGAAGGACAAGGTGAAGAACTGACTCGGCGGTCGATCGTTTGCGAACGCCGATCCGTCGACGCCTGGTTTGAAAATCGCTTGCCCCTCCGGCAAGCGGCGTCCATAATAAACCGCACGCGCTACCTACTCCCATCGACGCCGCCCGCGGCGGACATCGATTTTCGGACCGGGCCGACGATCCGCACCGTCGCCCTGCGCGGGCTTGATTCTCCCACCTGTGCGGACGTATCGCTTGCCGAGCTACGTCGATCGTTCGCGATCGGTGATAGCCTATGCCCGCCATTCACGCGTTTCGCTCTATGTTCGCATCGTTTTCGATTCGTCGCTTCGTCGTCGTCGGGTGTTCGGGCTTGATCGCCGTCGGCTTGTTGGTCCTCGTGCGAGACGATTGCGCGCCGAGACGCCGACCAGCGCGAAGCAAAGTCCGGTCAGCGCCGCGCGTTCGAAAATGGAAACTCCGACCGCCGCTTCGGCCGCGCGGATCAAGTACAACCGCGACATTCGCCAGATTCTGTCCGACAACTGTTTCGCGTGTCACGGACCGGACGCCAAGCATCGCGAAGCCGATTTACGTTTGGACGATCGCGCCGCCGCCGTCGAGCACGGCGCGTTGGTACCCGGCAAGGCGTCCGAGAGCGAGTTGATCCGCCGCATCTTGTCGAAAGATCCCGAAGAGCGCATGCCGCCGCCGGACTCGGCCAAGACGCTGACCGACGAGCAGAAAAAACGTTTCCAAGACTGGATCGACCAAGGGGCCGAATACGAACCGCATTGGTCGCTCGTTCCGATCGTGCGCTCGCCGCTTCCGCAAGGCAAAGCGGTCGACGGGTATCGCAGCCCGATCGATAAATTCGTGGTCGGGCCGCTGGCGGTCGACGGCCTCGGTCTTTCTCCGCGCGGAAAAGCGGACGTTGATCCGCCGGCTCTCGCTCGATCTGATCGGTTTGCCGCCGACGCCCGAGGAAACCGCCGCGTTCTTGGCCGACGACTCGGACGACGCGTACGCGAAATTGGTCGACCGCCTGTTGGCCTCTCCGCGCTTTGGCGAACGCTGGGCGTCGTGGTGGTTCGACGTCGCGCGGTTCACCGACTCGGTGGGCTTTCATGGCGATCAACATCAACGGATCTTTCCGTATCGCGACTACGTGATCGACGCGTTCAACGCCAACAAGCCGTTCGACGTCTTCACGCGGGAACAGTTGGCCGGCGATCTGCTGCCGAACCCCACGCACGAGCAACTGACCGCGACCGGTTTTAATCGCCTGAATATGGTCACTCGCGAAGGGGGCGCAGCCGAAAGAGTATCTGGCCAAATACCAAGCCGATCGCGTCCGCACAGTCGGCGGCGCGTGGCTGGGCGCCACGCTGGGCTGTTGCGAATGCCACGACCACAAATACGACCCGCTCAGTCAAAAAGACTTTTACGCGATCGGCGCGTTCTTCGCCGACCTCAAACAGTGGGGCGTCTATTCCGATTACGGCTACTCGCCGAATCCCGATCTCAAGGGCTTCAACAACGACTATCCGTTCCCGCCCGAGTTACAGGTCGACAGCGCCGCGCTCAAGCGTCGCGAAGCGAAGTTGGAGCAACGCTTGATCGAGACGCTGATCGGAACCGACGAAGCGCGAAAAGCCGCCGCGCGCGACGCGTTCGCGACGTGGTTGCCCGCGGCGAGACGCTTTCTGGCCGAACACGCGGACGGCTGGGCGGTGGGTAACGCCGAATTGCCGCCGCGTCCCGAGGATTACGCTGTCAAGACCGAGGAGACTCCGACCAAGGAACGTGCTCCGGTCGAGCAGGATCACGTCATGTTGGTCGCGGACGCGAGCGGGTTTCTCGCGCCGGTGACGGTGAAGATCAAAGTCGCTCCGCCGCCGATCGAAGAAAAGAGCGACGAAACGAAACCGGACCAGCCTGATCGTAAGGATGCTTCGCCGGCGAAACCGAAGCCGGAGAAGCCGCCGGCTGCTCCAAAAGCGAAGCCGAAGCCCAAAGCTCCGGAGGAAACGAACACGATCGTCACATTCGCCGCGCCGCGCGAATCGATCGCGGCCGTGCGTTTGGAGCTTGGCGTCAGCGACGATCCGAAAACGCGACCCCAACGCCGCGAGACGGTCAAGCTGTCGTTGGCCGCGCAGGGCAAGAACGGCAAACAACGCCCGATCGCGATTCGTTACGCCGACGGTCGTTACGCCAAGCCGCGCTACTCGAACGGTCAGGATCAACTCGGCGTACAGGGAGGCTGGACGCTCGATCGCGCGCCGGCCGACCAAACGGTCGCTTCGGTCTGGGTGCTGGACGAACCGCTACGTTTGGCCGACGACGAGAAGTTGATTTGCACGCTCGCCGGGCGTGTTTCGCCGTTCCGCATCTCCACCACGCCGCTGGGAACGCTCAAGCCGTTGCGATTGCTCGACGACTCGATCCCCCTGCGCCGTCTTGGCGAACGTCGAACGCGATTTTCTCGCGACGTCGGCTTGGGTGCTCGGTCGAACCGGCCTTTCGAAAGAGGACCGCGCCGCGATCAATACCGCGACCGACGAAGTCGCCCAGTGCCGCGACGGCAAGGCGTGGACGTTGATCGTCGAGACCAAGCCGCCGGTCCCCACGCGATTGCTGCCGCGCGGCAACTGGCTGGACGAATCGCAACCGGAGCTGCTGCCCGCCACGTTGCACGCGGTGCCGGCGTTACCGAATCCGGAGAATCGACGTCTCACGCGTCTCGATTTGGCCAAGTGGATCTGCTCGGCCGAGAATCCGCTGACCGGTCGCGTGGTGATGAATCGACTGTGGAAAGAATTCTTCGGTCGCGGGCTGTCGTTTCAACTCGACGATCTCGGCGCACAGGGCGAGAGTCCGTCGCATCCCGAATTGCTCGATTGGTTGGCGATCGAGTTCCGCGAATCGGGCTGGGATATCAAACGGATGATGCGCACGCTGGTTATGTCGGAAACGTATCGCCAATCGAGCAAGACGCGTCCCGAACTGCGGAACGCCGATCCGAACAACCGTCGCTTGGCGTTTCAGAACCCGCGCCGTTTGGACGCGGAGTTCGTCCGCGATAACGCGCTGTCGATCGCCGGTTTGATCAATCTGGAGATGGGAGGCCCCAGCGTCAAACCGTATCAGCCCGACGGGTATTACGCGCCGCTGCAATTCCCCAATCGGACGTATCGCGCCGACGTCGACGACCGTCAATATCGGCGAGGGGTGTACATGCATTGGCAGCGGACGTTCTTGCATCCGATGTTGGCCAACTTCGACGCGCCGTGCGCGAAGAATGCACTGCGATTCGCACGGCCAGCAACACGCCGCAGCAGGCGTTGACGTTGCTCAACGACCCGACGTTCGTCGAAGCGTCGCGCGCGACGGCCGAGCGATTGTTGGAGAGCGGCGACGATTCAAAGCCCGCGTCCGGCGAGGCGGTCGACGCCGCGCGAATCGAGCGGTTGTATCAGCTGACGTTGTCTCGAGCGCCGTCGGCGTTGGAGCGAAGTTCGTTGACGGAATTTCTGACGAAGCAACGCGCCGCGTTCGCCGCCGGCGAATCGGATCCGGCCAAGTATTTGAAGATCGGACTGCGACCGCCGAACGCGAAACTCGATCCGGTCGAGTTGGCCGCCTGGACCAGCGTGTGTCGCGTGGTGCTGAACCTGCACGAGACGATCACACGGTATTGAGTTCGGCCGACGAATCCTGGATCGAGACGCCTGCATTCATTTTTGATTTGAGTCCGCCATGACGACACCTTTCGTCGATCTTGCCCGCCGTTCGTTCCTTCGTCAATCCGCTTACGGATTGGGCGCGGCCGCGCTCGGCGGACTCGTCGGTTCGGCCGGGATGCTTCGCGCCGACGACTCGCGGAACGTCGCGGCGACCGCGCGCGGCGTGTTAAAAACGCTCGATTACCCGGTCAAAGCCAAACGGATCATCCATCTCTATATGGCCGGCGGACCGGCGCACGTCGAAACGTTCGATTGGAAGCCCGAGTTGAAACGGCTCGACGGTCAAGCGTTTCCCGAGTCGTTCACCGCGGGCCAGCAGTTGGCGCAACTCCAAGGAGCGAAGCTGATCGCCCGGGCGCCGTTCACCGAGTTCAAACCCCGCGGCAAGTCGGGCTTGATGATTTCGGATCTCTTTCCGCACATTTCCGAAGTCGCCGACGAATTGTGCGTGGTCCGTTCGATGCAGACCGAACAGATCAATCACGACACCTGCGCACGCGTTCATCAACAGCGGCTCGATCATCAAGGGCCGCCCCAGCATGGGTTCGTGGTTGTTGTATGGACTGGGTGCCGAGACCGAGAATCTGCCGGGGTACGTCGTGCTGATGTCGCAAGGCAAAACCGGCCAGCAGCCGGTCTCGGCGCGACAATGGTCCAGCGGGTTTTTGCCGACCAAATTCCAAGGCATTCAATTCCAGGCCAAGGGCGACCCGGTCCATTACCTGGGCAATCCCGACGGCGTCTGTCAAAGCACGCAGCGACAGGTGGTAGACGAAGTCCGTCGCTTGAACGGTCTGACGGCCGCCGAGACGTTGGACCCGGAAATCGAAACGCGGATCGCCCAATACGAGATGGCGTTCCGCATGCAGACGTCGGTGCCCGATCTTACCGATATGAAAGAGGAGACGCGCGAGACGCTGGACCTGTACGGCTTGAAGGAACCGGGCGACGGCAGCTTCGCGTCGAACTGTTTGCTGGCCCGGCGGATGGCCGAGCGCGGCGTGCGGATGATTCAGCTTTATCATCGCGCGTGGGATCATCACGGCGGCATCGTCGACGGCCACAAGAGCGCGGCGGCCGATGTCGACCGCGCCAGCGCCCGCGCTGATCACCGACCTCAAGCGGCGCGGCTTGTTGGACGACACGTTGGTCATCTGGGGGGGCGAGTTCGGTCGCACGCCGATGGCCCAGGGGACAGGCCGCGATCACCACATCCTGGGCTTCAGTCTGTTTATGGCCGGCGGCGGCGTGAAGTCGGGCATCGCCTACGGCGAGACCGACGAGCTGGGCTACCGCTCGGTGACCGACATCGTCCAAGTTCGCGATTTCCACGCCACGGTGCTGGCGTTGATGGGCATCGACCACAAGAAGCTCTCGGTCAAATACCAAGGCCTCGACGCCCGACTGACCGGCGTGGAGCACTCGCGCGTGGTGAAAGAGATCATGGCCTAAGCCTGACGACGCAAACTTACTGAGCTTCGAATCAACGAATCGAATGGGATTACTTCGGGTGGAGCAGTCGAGAATGGCGACAGGGTGGCGAAAAAGTCGCCTAAATGCTTAAGAAAAGCTAAGAATGTCACTTGGCGCATTACGAATACGTAATATACTCAGTGGCGTTGTTGATATTGAGTTTCAGTAATGATTAACTGACCTCTCGGCATCAGCGACTCGCGTGACGCGATCGGTGAGGTTTTCCCGATCGTTCCCGCCCGCAAGCGGCCTTGCCAGGCCTTTCTCGCCCAGCCCCATCCCGGGCATCGCTTGCGAACGTCGCGCGACGGTTCTCTCCTATCCGTCATCGGGGTCCTGCTATGCGCCGAACGTCGTTTCGTGCCTTTACGTTGGTCGAGCTCTTGGTCGTGATCGCCATCATCGGCATTCTGATCGCCTTGTTGTTGCCGGCCATTCAAGCCGCGCGCGAGGCCGCGCGTCGCTCGACCTGCACCAACAATATGAAGCAGATCTCCTTGGGGATGATCATGTTTCACGAAGACAACAAGTACTTTCCCTATTCGCGCACGGGTTCGCTGTGGCGCATTCTGCCGTATATCGAAGAAGCCCAACTCGGCAAGTTGTTCAACGCCGCGAAGCATTCGAACGGTCTGCACGGCTACAACGGCGCACTCGGCGATACCGGCTGGTCGGCGCAGCTCAAGGACGCGTTCAACACGAAGATCTCGACGTTCCAATGCCCCAGCGTACCCGACGCCGATCGGGGATTCGTGAGTTCGAGTTTGCCCGTACAAGCCTGCGATTACACCACGCCCCGGATTCCGGCGCCTCCGACCGCAAAACCACGGGCTGTGGTATCAGGACGGCGAACCGCAGATGTGCTTCAACACCGCTCTGAGCCCGAAGGATTCGCGGAGCACCGACCCGCGTCGACGCGGGGCCAAGGCGTCGCAAATCAGCGACGGCTTCAGTAAGACGTTGATGTATTACGAGTGCGCCGGCGCGCCGCAAACGTACGTGGCGGGCGTCCCGCTCGGCGGCTCGTCGGTCTCGATGGCCTGGGCCGGCGCCGGCGACGGCGTGAAGATGCGGGCGTATCGCTCCGACAATCTCACCGCCGCATCGTCGCCCACCAGCAGCGGTCAGGGCGCACAGGGGAGTCCGGCGACGCCGCTCGCGGCGGCGAGCGCGTCGAACGCTTCGGCCTGGGAAGCGTCGATCGACGTGCAACCCGGTTCGCACATCTTCATGAACCACACGAACTCCGCGCAGCCCTATGCGTTTCACTCGGGCGGAATCAATATCAACCTGTGCGACGGTTCCACGCATAAACTGAGCGATGATGTCGCTTTGGATACGTTTCTAAATTTAATGTTACGCGACGACGGGCAATCGCTCGGTCCGTATTAATCACTTTTCCCATGCGGTTTACGATGTCGACGATCACCCCCGAGACCGAGACGCACGCCCCTTCGCCGGATCGCGGACCGCGTAAGACGATCAAGTTGAAGCCGTTGACCAATCCCGGTCCGCGGCCCCGGGATTGGGATAAGACGTTCAACTTGTGGATTCGCCGGATCCATCTTTACAGCGGTTTATTGCTGTTGCCGTGGGTGTTTTTGTACGGCGTCACCGGGTTCTTGTTCAATCATCCCACGTTCTTCGCGAGTTCGGACACGATCTTTTTCTCGCCCGGTGAAACCGTGGGAACGCCGATCGAACGGTTGCCGAAGCCGGAGGAGACCGCCGCGCGCGTGTTGGCCTCGATCAACGCGGGCGAACAAAAATACGAGCTTGTGCCCGACACGGTGAACTACGGTCGCGGCGGACTGCGGGTCTCGTTCAGCACGGCCGAGGGGAAACCGATGGCGTTGACGTTGGATCCCGTAGCGGGCGGCGGCAGCATTCGCGCGGCCCAAGCGGGCCGTGCCGGCGGCGGCGAAGCCATGGCGACGAAGGGGGGAGAGAAAGGTCGCGCGGCGACGAACGGGGATGACGCAAAATCGAGTGAAGGACGTCGCCGCGGCAAAGAGGCGTCCAAGAGCGAAACCAAGACCGAGGCGACGGAGCAAGTCGCGGCAAACGGCGACGCGAACGCGACGGCGGTCGACGACGAGGGCAAAAACGAAGCGCCGCGCGGACGGGGTGCTCGCGAAGGCGGACGTCCGATGGGCAGGGGCGGCGAAGGGGCACGCACGGCGACGCGGCGCGAGCCTGCTCCGTTTGCTCGCGACGAGTTTGCGCTCGACGTTTCGCCCCGCTCGATCGTCGCCGACGGCGCGACGGCGTTGTTGACGAATCTGGGTTACGCCGACGTCACCAACGTGCGCACCGAAGTCGTACCGTTGACCTTCAAGATGACGAGCGCCGGAAAAACTTGGAGCGTCAATTACAACGAAGAACTCGGCACGCTGTCGGGCGAGGAAATCGTCGAGCGCGAAGCGCCCGGCATGCCGTTTCGTCAGTTCTTGCTGCGTCTGCACATGACCCATCACTACCCGTCGAGCTTCGGAGTGCGGTGGGTGTTCGCCGTGATCGTCGACGTCATGGCGATGACGATGGTCTTCTGGGGCGTCTCGGGCGTGTTGATGTGGATTCAGATCAAGAAGACGCGTTTGATCGGCGCGGTCGTGTTGTTGCTGGCGATGATTTCGGTCGCCGCGATCGGGCCGCTTATGTACGAAGCGATTTCGTCCGCCGGACGTTAGCGCGACCGCGCGGCGGATCGGATGCTAACACGAGGGCGATGCTCACGCGTCCGGTGGAGTCGCGCGGCTTTGCTTGAGGATCGCGCGGACCGTTTCCAGGCGTTTGGCCAGTTCCTTCTCGAAGCCGCGATCAGTCGGGTGGTAATACTCGCGGTCAACGCCCAGATAATCTTGCGCCGCGACGGCGTCCGGCGCGTCATGGGCGTATTCGTAGCCCGCGCCGTGGCCCAGGCGTTTCGCGCCGGAGTAATGTTTGTCCTGCAGGTGGACCGGAACCGGCAGCAAGCGGCCTTCGCGAACGTCGCGTTGCTCGCGCCGATCGCCGTGGTGGCCGCGTTGCTTTTCGGCGCACGCGAGATAGGTCACCGCTTGCGACAGCGTGAGCGCGCACTCGGGCAGACCCACGAACTCGCATGCCTGCATCGCGGCGACCGCCAGCGGTAACGCTTGGGGATCGGCGTTGCCGATGTCTTCGCTGGCCAGGATGATCAGGCGGCGCGTGAGAAAGCGCACGTCCTCGCCCCCTTCCAACATGCGGGCCAACCAATATAACGCCGCGTCCGGATCGCTGCCGCGGAGGCTTTTGATCAACGCGCTCGCCGCGTCGTAGTGTTCGTCGCCGCCGCGATCGTACAAAATCGCCTTGCGCTGAACGCTTTCCTCGGCCAGCTCGCGCGTGAAACGCAACGGGCGTTGCTTACTGCTCAGCACGCCGACTTCCAACGCGCCGAGCGCACGACGCGCGTCGCCGTCGCTGACTTCGCCCAAGAACTCGAGCGCATCGTCGTCGATCTCGATCCGTTCGCTGCCCAGACCGCGATACGGATCGGCCAGCATCGCGCGGACGATCGACTTCACGTCGTCGACGGTCAGGGCTTTGAACTCGAAAATGCGACTCCGGCTGACCAGCGCGCCGGTCAAGGCGAAAAACGGATTCTGCGTCGTCGCGCCCACCAACGTCACCACGCCCGCCTCGACGTCGGGCAACAACGCGTCTTGCTGGGACTTATTGAAGCGATGAATTTCGTCGATAAACAGCAGCGTTTTGCGCTCGGTCGTTTCCAATTCGCGCCGCGCGGCCTCCAGAACTTCGCGCAATTCCTTCACACCGCTGGTCACGGCGTTCAGTTGCACGAATCGGCTCTTCGTAGCGCCCGCCAGCAGCATGGCCAACGTCGTTTTGCCCGTGCCGGGCGGACCATAGAAGACGACCGAGCCCAGGCGATCGGCCTGAATCAATCGTCGCAGCAATTTCCCTTCGCCCAGGAAATGTCTCTGACCAACGAACTCGCCCAACGTCCGCGGGCGCATGCGCGCGGCCAACGGTTGGGCCTTTTCCCGCGCATGTTTTTCGGCTTGTTCGAAGAGCGACGACATATTGGGATTGTACGCGTGTTCACACGCGACGGCTATGGCCGCAGAGAGAGGCGGCAATCGCCTAGTCGGACGATGCTCCGCATAGCTGACTCTAGGAATGATTCGCCGTGTACGGCGGAAACGCGGCGATCGGATCGCGTTCGTCGCGCGACGACCAGACGACGGCGCGAGGAAATTGCCCGGCCAAGCGTTCCGCCAAGCCGTCGAGGGCGAAACGTTCGCTCGCGTAATGGCCCAAGAGCAACATCGTCATGCCGAGCGACTGCGCTTCGAGCGCCGTATGAAAACGGGCCTCGCCGGTGACGAAGCAATCGCAGCCGGCCGCTTTGGCGATGGATAATAACTCGCCAGCGCTGCCGCAGCCGATGCCGACGCGTTTGATCGTTGCGCCGGGCGAACCCACGAGTTGCACGCCGGAAATTCCGAGCGCGCGACACGCTTTGGCCGCAAGTTCGCCGAGGACGCCGGCCGCGGGAACGCCCGAGCGACCGACGCCGATTTCGGTTTCGCCGTGCGCGGTCGAGAGGGGACGTATGTCGCTGAGACCGAGTAAGCCAGCCAAGCGTTCGTTGATGCCGTCGATGGTCGAATCGAACGCGGTGTGCGGGCTGAGTATCGCGATTTTCGCTTCGAGCAGTTTCAACAACAACGCACCGTCGGGCGTGTCGTCGGTGATCCGTTTGAGCGATTTGAACGGAAACGGGTGGTGCGCGACGATCGCGTCGGCCTTCTCGCGTAACGCTTCGGCGACGGTCTCGGGCGTGACCGTCAGGCAGGTCATCGCGCGACTCCAACTTCGCGCACGCTCGCCGATCAGCAGGCCGACGTTATCCCAGTCGGCCGCCAGGCGTGCGGGCGCGAACTCTTCGAGAAACGACGCCAGTTCGTGAATCGTGTACATCGCCGGCTGAATTCCTAATAATCGCTGCGACGGATGATCCAACAGCCCAGACCCAGCATGACGACGATGAACGCGGCGTGGCTGAGGATCGGTCCGCGGAGATCCAGCGGCGTCCGTTGCGAACGCAAGCCGCCCGCGTAGGTTCCACGAAGGATCGTTTTTTCGTCGGTCAGCAAGTAGTTGACCAAGTTCCAAGTTTCGCCGGTTTTCGGCAACACGGCGTAAGCGGGCTTCAGCAAATAGCGGTCCGTCAGGGTTAACCAATTCGGTGGTTCGACGGCCGTACGCGTGACTTGCAGATCGTGTTCCACGTCATAGGCGGTCGCAGATCGCCCACCGTCGACGCACCACAATGCGCCGCGCGCGTCCCAACCGACCGCCGACAGATCGCCCTGACCGCGCACGTCAGGCAGCGTCCAGCCACCGGTCGAGGCGTTCCACAGGCGGAGCGTCCGATCATGGAACAACGCCGCACAACGTCGTCCGTCGTATGAGCTTTCCAAAAATCGCGGCGGCACGCCCGGGATCGGCGTGACCATACCGCGCGATTCGAGCGTGGCCAGATCGAACGTTTCCAACCCGCCGTCTTCATAGCCCAGGATCACCGCGTCGCCGCAGATGGTCGCCACGCCGTGTTCATGTTCGGCGATCGTGCGCTGACGCTCTACGACGTAGTTACCGTCTTTCTCGCGATGAAAAATCTGCAACTGTCCGCGTTGAAACGCGACGACGCGATCGGTCAGGCGATCGAATGCCACGGTCAACGGCGCCAGCCAGCGTTGCGGGGGCGAGACGGCGGCGAACTCGGGTCGATCGCGCGAGCCGCCGGGCAGCGGTAACTCGACGCCGAACAACGTCGGTCCGATCGGCGTCTTGGCGTCCAACGAACCGCGTAATTCCGCGATGCCGGTTACGCCGACCGCCACGACGCGGCCCGCGCGGTCGCGGGCCAAGAGTTGCGCACGGTCGGAGCGATTGCGACTTCCTCGCGGCGATAACGGTCGTTCGGCAAGCCGTGAACCAACGGCGAGGTTCCCGCGAACAGCCCGCCCCAGCGGCGACCGGTCCGTTGCACGGTCAGTACCCGACCATCGGTCGGATCGACCAACGGTCCGGCGGGCAAGCCCGTTCCGGCGGCGCGCCAACG
The DNA here is from genome assembly GCA_049840575.1 of Pirellulales bacterium. GTDB lineage: Bacteria > Planctomycetota > Planctomycetia > Pirellulales > JALHPA01 > JANRLT01. The sequence continues at coordinate 159,232 of JASGKV010000022.1, read as the reverse complement.
TCGTGGATCGTCGGGGATCAGGATTTCGTCCCAATGCTCGGCCGCTTCGTTCCAGCGATAGACTTGCCCGGTGTCGGCCGCGGCGAAGAGTTCCTTTTCCGACGGGACGATGATCGTCAAGCGTTCGGGATCGAGGATCAACGCCTCGACGACTTGGTTCTTGACGAAGCTCAACAACGCACAGAAGCCCCAAAGGGCGATCGTGGCGGTGATGGCGACGATCGCGTTTCGCCAGATCAAGCCGACCAACGCCGAGACCGAATAGAAGACCATGAACCAGAACAGAAACACCGGAATGCACAACGGCAAGCTGCCGATCCAGACGCCGTGTCGCAATCCGACCAGTAACCACAAACCGCCCAACAGAAACGCAGTGTTCAACAACACGAACATGCACCCGCCGCAAAACTTCGACAGGTACACTCCGGTCCGCGAGACCGGTTTGCTGAGCAACAGGTCGATCGCGCCGGGCTCGAACGTTTGCGGAATCACCGACGCCGTGACGATGATGCCCGCGAAGAGACCGAGATAGCCCAAGAAAAAACTGCTGATCGTCCCGACGGCGGTGCGAATAAGAAAGTCGCGTCGGAGCAGGGGCATCGAACCGACGGGGACTTCCAGACCGTAAAACGCGACGTACAGTTCGCGTTCGCGGCCGGGGGCGATGGCCTCGGGGAACGCGGCCTCCAACAGCAAGCGGTTGTAACGCGCCAATTCGTCGGCGGGCAGGCCGGCGGTCGCGGTCGAACGGAGCTCGCGACCTTCGTCGTTCAAACGCTCGTACGGCCATGCCGTTTCGCCGGGCAAGTCGCGTTCGGTCAACAGTCGATTGAACGCGGCGACCAACGCGCCGAGCGACTCTTGCTCGGCAGGCTCTTCGAGTTGTCGGCCGATTTTCGCACGCGTTTCTTCGGGGAATAACCTCCAGACTCGACCGGCCGGGCTATTGGCGTCGGCCGCACGCAGACGCCGGGCCAACTCGCGTGGGGCGCGTAACTCGCCGCCGGAAATCGTCGCGGCGGCCCGTTCATCGAGCGTGAAGCCGGCCAGCGCGGCTAATAAGAAAGTCGTGACCAGCAGCAACGTCCACAAGACGCGCGAAGCCAGGGCTTCGCGAAACGAGTCCGTCAGTATCGCCGAATAGGGTCGCACGCGTCGTTCCGATCGTAGCGTCGTCACGTCCAGTACGCAACATAAGTGCCCGGGCGGGGGCTGTCCAGACGCGGCGCAATCGCGCCCGTCGTTACGACCGCTACGCGTTGCGGAAGAAATTCACGAAGCGTTTTCGCAACGTGCGGAGCATGACCTAATTTTCGTTAGCGACCGCCGCGCGTCCGCCGCATCCGTGGATTTGCGCGCGTCGGGCCGGATCGCGCTTCGCAACGCGTCGGAGAACGTATCGTATGAGCCGCCGAGAACAGACCAACGAGAACGCCGCGCCGCGTCGCGCGAAGACGATCTTGTCGCTGCGCAGTCGACTGTACACGTCGATGCTGCTGATCGGACTCAGTCTCTGTCTGCTGCTGTGCGTGGTGACGTATTTCGGGAATTTGCAACGTTGGAGCGGATTGATCGACGGGCAGTCGATCACGCTGGAACACGTCGAACATTTCGCCGCGGAAGAAGCGTGGCGTTCCACCGCCTCGGCGATGATGGTTTTGCTGCTGATCGTGCTGGTCGTCGATCGGGTGATTTGCGGGTACGTGATCCATCCGTTGGAAGAGATGATGAAAGTCTTGGCCCGACGGGCCGCCGGTAGCGGTTCGGCCTATGTGCGACTGCCGCAGGACGATCAATTCGGCAAACTGGCGGATCGGTTGAACGGCTATTTCGACTCGGCCGAACGCTTCGATTTGGAAACACGCAAACGCGCGTTGGTCGCCGAACGGACCGAACACGCCGTGCTGTTGTGCGACGACAAGGGCGAGATCGAGTGGGTCAACGACGCGTTTACGGCCACGACCGGCTACACGTTGCAAGATTCGCTCGGCCGTCGGCCCGGCGACGTGCTGCAAGGCCCGCAAAGCGATCACGGCACGGTCGCCTATATGCGCGAATGCTTGGCGATGCGCGTGCCGTTTCAGGTCGAAGTGTTGAACTACCGCAAATCGGGCGAGTCGTATTGGAACGCCCTGGAAGTTCGGCCGATCTTCGACGCGGAAGGCCGTTTGCAAAACTACATGGCGATCTGCCGCGACGTGACGCAAGTGAAGGAAACACAGAAGAAATACGACGAGATGGTCCGCGACGTGCTCTCGGCTCGAGCGCAATTGGAAGAGCAAACGCTGATCCTGCAATTGCGAAACGACGAGTTGAACGACGCCCGCCGCAAAGCCGAAACGGCGATGCGTACCAAGAGCGAGTTCCTGGCCAACATGAGCCACGAAATCCGCACGCCGATGACCGCGATCCTGGGTTTCTCGGGCATCCTGCTCGAAGGAATTCGCGACACCAACATGGTGCAGGCCGCGCAAACGATTCAACGCAACGGCGAGTATCTGCTCGAACTGATCAACGACATCCTCGATCTCAGCAAGATCGAAGCCGGCGCGTTGCGCATCGAGAACATCCCGAGCACGCCGGTTCAGATCGTCGACGACGTCGTGGGGCTGATGAAGTTCCGCGCCGACGAAAAGCGTTTGACGATGAACGTCGAGTATCAAGGAACGATCCCCGAACATATCCTGACCGATCCCACGCGTCTGCGACAGATTCTGTTGAATCTGATGGGGAACGCCGTCAAGTTCACCATGCAAGGCGAAGTGCAGCTTGATCGTCCGCATGTCGAGCGGGGAAACGCCCCGCTTGCAGTTCGAGGTGCGAGACTCGGGCATCGGCATGTCGGCCGATCAGATGGCTCGTTTGTTCCAGCCGTTCACCCAGGCCGATAACTCGACCACGCGTCGCTTCGGCGGTACCGGGTTAGGGTTGAGCATCAGCAAACGCCTGTCCGAGATGTTGGGCGGCACGATCACCGTTTGCAGCGCCACCGGGTAAGGGAAGCAGTTTCACCCTGACCATCACGGCTGAAAACGCCCCGCTGATCGGGCCCCGTCCGCCCGAAGAATTGCGCAGCGCGACGACGACGGACGAAAAAACCGTGCGCGACGTCAAGCTGCCATATCGCATTCTGTTGGCCGAAGACGGCCCGGACAATCAACGCTTGATCTCGTATGTGCTGCAACGGGCCGGAGCGGAAATCGTGGTCGCCGATAACGGATGGATCGCGTTGAACGTCGCACGCGAGGCGATGCAGCGCGGCGAACCGTTCGATTGCGTGTTGATGGACGTGCAGATGCCGGTCATGGACGGATTCCAGGCGACGCAGGAATTGCGTCGTGAACGCTATCGCGGACCGATTCTGGCGTTGACCGCCAACGCGATGAGTAACGACCGCAAGCTGTGTCTGGACGCGGGCTGCGACGATTACGCCACCAAGCCGATCGAACGCCGCAAGCTGTTGGAAATGATCGAACGCCACGTCGTCGCGGCGCGGGCCGCGTCGAAACATCGAGAACTGTCCGAATCCTACGGTTAACGCGCACCGCGCGAAGACGACGTCGAGATTCCGAATACGAAATACGTACGAAAGCCGAACGCGATGGACAATGCGCCCCTGAAAGTCTTGGTCGTCGACGACGATCCGGCCATGTTGCGGATCTTGTGCGCATATTGCGCAAACAAGGTTACGAGGTCGAAACCGCCGACGACGCGCACGTCGCCCTCGAAAAAATTCAAGCCGCTCCGCCGCAAATCCTCATCACCGATTGGATGATGCCCGGCATGGATGGGCTGGAGCTGATTCGCGAAGTCCGCGCGACCAAGGGACTGGGCTTCGTCTACGTCGTGTTGCTGACCGCGCACTCCGGCGCTCAGGATTTGGCGCAGGCAGCTCGAAGCCGGCGCCAACGACTTTCTGGCCAAGCCGTTCGCCGAGATCGAACTGTTGGCCCGCATTCGGGCCGGCGCCGCATCGTCGAACTCGAACGCAGCCTCCGCCAACTCTCGGAAAACGACGCGCTCACCGGCGTATTGAATCGGCGCACGTTTCGTAATCAACTGCAACGCGAGTGGTCGCGGGCGACGCGTTACGAAGAGCCGCTCTCGGCCGTGATTTTGGACGTGGATTACTTCAAACGGGTCAACGACGATCACGGGCACGCCGCGGGCGACGCCGTGTTGGTGGCGGTCGGCGGCTTGCTGCGCGACTCGTGTCGACCCAGCGATTACGTCTGTCGTTACGGCGGCGAAGAATTCGTCGTGCTGTTGCCCGCCACGAACGAAGAAGGCGCCACCGCCTGGGCCGAACGCTTCCGCCGCGCGCTCGAAGACATGACGATTCAAACCGGCGAGAAAACGTTGCGCGTGACTTCCAGTTTCGGCGTCGCCGAACGGATGCAAGATCAACGCTCGCCCGAGTGCATGGTCGATTTGGCCGATCAATGCCTGTTGGTCGCCAAGCGGACGGGGCGTAACAAAGTGGTCCGCAACGCGCAAATGGTCGACTTGGCCGTGGATCCGTTCGGCGGCGACAAGGGAACGCATCCGCTCAACGGCATTTTGGCCAAAGACGTGATGACCACGTTGATCATGACGTTGAAAAGCTCGGACAGCATTCTGCAAGCGGTCGAGTTGGTGCTGCAAATGCGGCTCCCCAGCGTGCCGGTGTGCGACGACGAAGGACGACTCGTCGGCATCATTTCCGAAAAAGACTTGATGTTGCTCGACATCGCCCGCGACGGGTGGAGCAAAACCGTCGGCGACGTGATGAAGACCAACGTGGTGAGCTACGATGAAAACATGTCGGCCAAGGAAATCTTCGATTTCCTTTGTCGCGTGTCGATTCGCCGTGTGGTGGTCGTCAGCCACGGCCAACCGGTCGGGATGCTCAGTCGCGACACGTATCTGCGTTGGTACTCGAACTGGCTCTTGGCCACACGCGCACCCGGCGACGATTCGCCGGAACGCGACGAGTCGCAACCGGTCCGCGAAGGTTTGATGCGCACCGCGCGCCACGTTACGCGACAACGGACGCTTGCTGGTCGAGCAGTTGGAAGAGGCCGAATCGGTAGAAGACGTCGTGCCGTTTCTGGTAGGCGGAGCGACGCGGATGCAGGATTTGGCCGTCGATTTGCTGGGGCATTGTCAAAACGTTTTCGCGCCACTGACGATCGGCCATGGAAACGCTGCTTCATCATTGGGACTACACGCTGCTCGCCGGCCTGAGCGCCGTCGTTTGGACGGTGTTGATGCTCCGCGCTCCGCGCAGGCGCGTTCGCCCGCCGCGTCGGGTGGCTCGGCGGCGCGGCGTTGACCGCCATGAGCGCCGTCGGGTTCTGGGTCGTCGTCGGCTACGACGAAACCGCCCGAGCCTTGGCCGAATGGGACCAAGTGGGGCAGGTCTCGATCGAGCATCCGCGGATGCTGCTCGACGCGCGGTTAGCGCCGTGGTTGCCGCTGTTCTGCGTCGCGCTCGTGATGACGTTCATCCTGATCTGGATCGGCACCGCGCTCGAATTACGTCGTGTGTGGGAACGCGAGCAAGAAGCGTTGCGCGAAGCCCGCGCGGTGAATCAAGAATTGCGCCAAACACAGGCCGAGTTGGCATCGTATTCGGAATCGTTACGCCAAAAGAACGCCGTCCTCTGCGAATCGCAACGTCGGGCCGAAGAAGCCGTACGGACGAAAAACCAATTCTTGGCCAACATGAGCCACGAACTGCGCACCCCGTTGACCGCGATTCTGGGATTCGCCGAACTGTTGAAAATCCATCACGACGCGAAAGGCGCGCCGTTCGACGAAACGTTCGAACCGACCCGCGCGATCAACACGGTGTTGCGGAACGGCGAACATCTGTTGGAACTGATCGACGACCTGTTGGACTATGCCAAAATCGAAGTCGGCAAGATGAGCGTCGAACGGATCTCGGTCCACACCACGCAAGTCGTCGGCGAAGTGCTGTCGTTATTGCGCTTGCGCGCGAAAGAGAAAAATCTGGAACTGAGCGTGGTCTACCAAGACCCGATTCCCGAAAAAATCAAAACTGATCCGCTCCGTCTGCGACAAATCTTGGTCAACTTGGTCGGGAACGCGCTGAAGTTCACCGAACGGGGCGGCGTGAAGATCGTCGTCCGCTACCCGGACCCGACCGCGCAACGATCCGAAGATTTTGTTCGACGTCGTCGACACCGGCATCGGTATGGACGAACGGACGTTGGGCAAACTCTTCAAACACTTCAGCCAAGCCGACGATTCGACCACCCGCAAATACGGCGGGACCGGGCTGGGGTTGGCGATCAGTAAACGCCTCGCGTATTTGCTCGGCGGCGACATTTCGGTCTCCAGTCGGATCGGCGTCGGAAGTCGGTTTCATGTTTCGATCGCCGCCGGATCGGCGCAGGGCGCCGAACTGATCGACGTCGTCGGCGAAGCCGAGCATGAGCGGCTCCGTTTGTCGCGCGACTCGGGCAAAGCGTACGAAATGCACGGCCGCGTGTTGTTGTGCGAAGACGGACCGGACAACCAACGGTTGATCTCGACGATCCTCCGCAAAGCCGGCTTGACGGTCCGCGTGGCGGAAAACGGCGAAGCCGGCCTGTTGGCCGTGCGCGAAGCGACCGAACATCACGAAACGTTCGATCTCCGTCCTGACCGACATGCAAATGCCGATTCTCGACGGCTACGGCCTGGCCACCGCGCTCCGTCGCGACGGCTTCGCCGGTCCGATCCTGGCGATCACCGCGCATGCCCAACAAGGCGATCGCGACAAATGCTTGGCGGCCGGCTGCAACGATTATTTGCAGAAACCGATTCGCCGCGACGAGTTGTTCGCCAAGCTCGAATCCTGGCTCGGTCGGCCGGTCGCGAACTAACGCGTTCGGTTTTCACGCGCACATCGCGCTCGGGCGGCGACCAGCCAACCGCCGGCCCGGATGTTGCCGAGCAGACGCGGCAAACGCAGCGGTTCGTAGCTCCCCTGCGCAGCGGTTGCGATTCCAAGATGGTGAAGCCCGCGTCGCGGAGCGCGGTGCACAACTCGCCGTGACGAAACACGTGCAGATACATATTGGGGATGCGGCGGTAGTCGAAAAACTTGTCGCCTAACTCCCAATCCTTAACGCGTCGCGTGCGCCAGACGTTCGTCGCCAACCACCACGGGCCGCCGAAGTCGCGCAGCGTGTTCCACAGATTGTGCACGTGCACCACGAACACGCCGCCGGGTTTGATGACGCGCCGCATGTGTCGCAACGCGATCGCGCGATTCGCCGACCCGCGAATCATCCCCAACGTGCTGAACAGACACATGCCGTAATCCGCCGAGTGGTCCGGCACGTCGTCCAATTCGACCAAGTTGGCCAGTACGGTCCGCACATCGAGCGTCTCTTCGGCCGCCTTCTCCCGCACCACGTCCAGCATCTCTTGCGACAAGTCGATCGCCAGCCCGCGATGCCCCTTGCGCACCAGCGGCAACAACGCGCGACCGGTTCCGCACCCGAAATCGGCCACCAGACCGGGCGGCGCGAAATACCGGGCCAGCATCGCCTCGTCGTGTTCGAACAGCTTGCAATCGGCGAAATACTCGTCGTACTCGGCGCGATGTGGTCGGCGTGCGCGGTAATCCCACGTCCCGCGCGTCACGCCGGGAGGAAGTTGCCACGAGGAGGGCGCGGATTGCGACATGCGATGTAACGAAGAGTTTCGGCGAAAAGGCGAACGCTTCGATTATCGCGCAAGTCCGGCGTGAATTTAAGGGGGCGGACGCTTTATGCCCGCTTCGTGCCGCCGAATGCCGCGAAGGGGCCGTTCTTATGCAGCACCTCCGGTCGTGCGACGCCGACACACGTGCGGAGCAGATCCAACTGTTCGATCAACGACCGCGGCGTGTCTTCGCGTTCGATGTAGGCGAAGACCTTGTCGCGGTACGCCGCGCCGCCCAGTTGCGTCAGATAGTCGCCGTAGCGACGTTGGAACAACGCGCGCAGTGCCGGATCGACCGTCTCCAACAGATCGAAGATCCAGATCGAACCGCCCGGAGCCAGCGCGTCGCCGAAGCGCATGAAGACCGTCGTCCAATCGTCGTCGCCGCGCAGATGATGCAGCACCGACGCGGCCGTGATCAGGTCGAACGCGCCGGGCGAAAACGTCAGCCCGCGGACGTCGCTTTGGATCGTCGTCACGTCGCGACAGCCGGCGGCGCGCAACCGCGACTCGGCGCGTTGCAGCATCGGCGCGCTCAGGTCGACCAACGTCACCGCCAAGTTCGGCAGGCGTTCGAGCAGCTTCAGACTGTAGTTGCCCGCGCCGCAGCCGACGTCCAACAAGCGCGTCGCGCGCGGCGTCGAGAGCGCGGCCGCCTCGGCGATCAGGTCGAGCGCCAAGGGCGAGTCGATCGTCGCCGACTGGCCCGTCTCAAGGTTCGAGAACCGTTCGACGTCGGCGTCGAACCGCGCGCGAATTTCCTCGACGGTCGACTTCGTCGCGTGACTCGGATCGGCGTCCACAAGCATCATTCCTACGTCAAAATGTACGGGTCGTCGTTCGCGCCACCGCGTGGAGGATGTCGGGCCGCGTGTGATCGATTATGATCGGCGCTACGTCCGCGGCCATCAGAGCATCCGACGACGACGCAATCCAGACACCCCGCCCGCCGGCAGGTTCGCGGAAGAAACGATGGGCCGCTGATTATCATGATCGGACTAATTTTCACTGATCTGCGAATAACGATGAATTTGGTGTAAATCTTTGCGGTTATGGCCTCCTGATCAGTGAAAATCCGTCGTCATCAGTCTCATCCGTGGCCCATTTTCCGAAGTCTTCGACGCAATCACAGGACCAAACTCATGCGCACGCGAACGCTCGGGCGGACGGACATCGCCGTCGGCGAATTGGGATTCGGCGGGTTGTTTGCTTCGAAATTGGGGGCCGGATTCGAGCAGAGCCGCTCCGCCGTTCTGCGCGGTCGAGTTGGGCATCAACTACTTCGACACCGCGCCCGCCTACGCCGATAGCGAGGAGACGCTGGGCCGCATCCTGGCCGAGATCGACGCGCCCTTGGTTCTCTCGACCAAACTCGGCGGACGGCCGCAACCGTTCGACCCGCGCGATCGCGCGGCGCTGGTCGCGTCGGCCAAAGACAGTTTGCGGTTGCTCGGACGCGACGTGATCGACGTGCTGTTCGTCCACGAACCGGATCGCCCGTTGCAATACGATTGGTGGACCGACCCCGAAGGCGTGCAAGGTCCGGTGCTCGACGCGCTCGACGAGTTGAAACGGGCCGGCGTCATCCGTTGGACCGGCCTCGGTGGAACGACCACCGCCGAATTGTCGCATCTGGTGCGCTCCGACAAGTTCGACGTCGTGCTGACCGCGTTCAATTACAGCGCGTTGTTGCGCGAAGCGACGCACGAACTGCTGCCCGACGCCCGGGCGCGACACATGGGAATCGTCCTCGGCTCGACGTTGCAACAGGGTGCGCTCGGTCGTCGTTTCGACGAAGCGGTCTGGTCGAAACCGGCATGGCTGTCCAAATCGCGCCGCGACCAACTGCTGGCGTTCTACGGGCTGTTGGACGATTCGGGAATTCCGTTGGTCGAGTTTTGTTTACGCTTCGCCGTTTCCGAAGAGGCCGGTGACGTGGTGTTGATCGGTCCGAAAACGGCCGAGCAGGTCGAGGCGTCGGTCCGCGCTGTGGAAAAAGGCCCGCTGCCGCGCGACGTGCTGGAGCGCTTAGATGTCGTCGCACGCATGGTGCCGTTTCGCCCGTTCGAGGAACCGATGATCTGGCCGCTGAACGCGCCGCGCAGTTATTACGGCCCCGGCCCGGCGAACGTCGGCGCAGGCGCGAAGGTGGGGCAGGGCGGGTGAGTGCGGAGTGCGAAGCTCGGAATGTGGAGTCAAGTGGGTAAGCCGCGAGTGTTACTCGCGGACGAGCGGAGCGAGCCGGGCGCCGTAACGCTTTCCATCACGCGACCAGGTCGACGCGAGGGTGGCCCGGGAACTCGTTGCCGGGTCGCGTGGCGATAAGAGGCTCATCCCGGTCGACATCGATTTCCGTACGACCGCGTGTTTGTGGACGGTTTCTTGTCGCTGCGCGACACCGGATCGAGATCCGGTGGCACCCGAATTTCTTGGAAAAAACTTTGCTCAACGCCGAATACCCGGCGTCGGTTCTTACGAATAAGTGTCTGGAGAAACGGTCTCTCGGCTTAACACGGAGAGTGTCGAGTTTTTCGACGGCGGCACGGATCCACCCCGAAAAACGGTGGTCGAAACAATGTTGAACGCCCCGACGAGCGAGATTCGACGTAAGTCCTTACGCCTCGTGACGCGACCCGTCGTGAAAAAGAAAGTCGCGTGTGCGATCGTGATCGCAACGCTCGTTTCGCTCGCGCAGTGAAGCTGGGGCGTTTGGCCGATACGTCGCCAACCGCAGAACGACGCCGACGGCTCAATTAAAAAAATTGCGCACCGGGAGTGATCGAAACGCGCGTTTCGCTCGTAACGCTCGCGCAGTCAAAATGACTCACACAGCGAAGCTGGAGAACTTTCGACGGAGGAGCAAACCCAAAATAAAAAACGACCAGATCGCAACGGGCGTTGCGATCGTTTCGCTCGCGCTGTCAAATCAGGCTGTTTGGCGGAAATTCGCTCGGCGGGCCGCGAGTAACACTCGCGGCTTGGCTGAAGTACAGACAAATCAAAAAAGCGCTGGCGCAATGCGCGTTTCGATCGTAACGCTCGTGCAGTGAAACCGAGAAAATCGGGGGAGATGGAGAAGCCGAGCCGAGCCTCAGCGGCGTCGCAAAACAAAGACCGTGTCCGACAGTTCGTTGGTCAGTTTCAGCGGGTGGTCGAGTTCGTACCAGAAATCGAAGACGTCGCGGAGTTCCCACTCCGGGACGGCGGCGAACAGTGTTTTGATTTGCGCGGCGGTGTAGAGGCGGAGATCGAACTCGTCGTGCGCGGTGTTCTTTGACAATTCGACCATCGGGTTTTTCTCGCACCAGCGTGCTGACGCGGATCCGTTCGAGCCGCGTCTTGCGCGACGCGCTCAACACGCGGAACGTCGTCGTCACGGTCGTGCGACCGCGCGTTTGCGTCCACCGCTCGGTGCAGTTCGGATCGGCGTCGGGCGGGACCAAATGGAAGCCCAGCAGATAAACGCCGCCGACGCGGACGTTCGCCGCGACCGCGCGTAAGTGCGCCGCGGCGGCCGCCTCGGTCGTGAGGTGTCGAAAACTATCCAACAGGCAATACGCGCCGTCGACCGGCGCGGGCAAACGGAAGTCGGTCATATCGCCGACGAACCAATCGACCGGCCGCGCGGACTTGCCCGAGCGCCGGCGAGCATACTCGATCATCCGCGGATTGAGATCGAACGCCGAGACATGAAAGTCCCGGGCCAACGCCCTAGCGAGCGCGCCGGGTCCGCACGCGGGCTCGACCAACGAGCGGACCGGAACGGTCGCGTACCGCGCGACGGCCGCCCGAACGAACGCGGCCTGCTCGGCCGTTTCGTCTTGCATGCCGATTTCGTAGTAGCGCGGAAGATCGTACCAGGAAGACAAGAAGCGAGGTTTCGGGGTTCAGGTTTCAGGGTTCAGGAAATACGTGTGGAGGACGAGACCTGGGTGTGAACGGCAAGACGCCGATCGTAGGGTGCGTCTCGACGCACCGACGTTGAGGATCGATTCTTGCACGGACGATGCGAGAGCCTGGTGCGTCGAGACGCCCCCTACGAGGCGTGCGCCGCGTTGTACAGATTCAGCGTCAGATGTGCTTGCCCGTGATGGTGGCCTTCGTGCCAGGGGATCAGGCCGAGCCAGCCGCGGAGGGTGAATTTGCTGCCCTCGAACGGCAACTCGTCGAGCGCGTCGTCCGTCCACCGCGTCAGCGTATCGAGTAGTTCGCGGCGACCTTCGGCCAGGATGGCCGTGATCGCGTCGAGCGACGGCACGTCGTCGTCGCTGGGCACGCTGCCGCCGCGGAAGCGCGGCCAGAGGTCTTTGTGGAGATGAGGCTTACTCGGTCCGAGGCGTTCGGTAGCGACGATCAGCTCGGTCACGCCGACGTGCATCAGTTGCCATGCGATATGCGCCTGCCCGGACCGGGCCGCCATGCGAGCGCGGCGTGCGGATCGGGCAGCGCGGCGATGCGAGCGACGAGATCGTCAGTCTTGCCGCGCGGAAACGAGAATTGCGAGGCGCAGGTTTGGATGAAGGACATTGGGGAAGAGTTTTCCATGTTCGGTTTTCGGTTTTCAGGAAATGTGAGCACGAAAGAGGGTGTAGCGACGTTGAGCAACGATTCTGCAATCGACGTCGCTTCTGTTTGCCTCTTAGCGTTTCACTCGTCCGACTCTAGTCGCATGCTTGAATTATTGCCGGCATGATCGGTTTTCGCGAGTGGGTCGCGGCTTCGTTCGTCTGGCCGGAAATCCGTGAATTTGCTATCGTCAACCCATATCGAAGCGCGCCGTCAGGATGATCGTTTCGCGCACTGGACGGACCTTTTTTCGCAGTCTCCGATGTCGACCGCCACTCCCTCGAAGCAATCCGCCGTGACCGCACCTCCCGCCGATTCGCCGGCCGCCACGCTGCGTGTGTACAACACGCTTTCGCGCACCAAGGAACCGTTCACCACGGTCGTGCCGGGCCAAGTCCGCATGTACCTCTGCGGACCGACCGTTTATAAGCCCGCGCATATCGGGCACATGGTCGGGCCGGTGATCTTCGATACGGTCAAGCGTTACCTGACGTACCTCGGCTACAAAACGACCTGGGTGGTCAACATCACCGACGTCGACGACAAGCTGATCAACAAAGCCCGCGAATTGAACACCACGGTCGAAGCGCTGGCGAAGAAGATGACGGACGACTACTTCGAGAACCTGCGCACGATGGGCGTGACGGTCGGGCCCGACGGGATCGATCAAACGCCGTACGCGACCGCGCACATCCAAGAGATGCAGGACATCATCGCGGACCTCATCAAGAAAGGCTTCGCGTATCCGCTGGACGGCGACGTGTACTTCGATTGCTGCAAAGACGACGACTACGGCAAACTGAGTCACCGTAGCTTGGACGACATGGTCGCCGGCACGCGCGCCGAAACCAAAGACGGCAAGCACCACTCGGCCGACTTCGCGTTGTGGAAAGGAAGCAAACCGGGCGAGCCGGCCTGGGACAGCCCCTGGGGCAAAGGCCGCCCGGGCTGGCATATCGAATGCTCGGCCATGGCCAAAAAAATCCTCGGCGACTCGATCGACATCCACGGCGGCGGGCTCGATCTGATGTTTCCGCATCACGAGAACGAACTGGCGCAATCCGAATCCTGCACCGGCAAGCCGTTCGCGCGGTACTGGCTGCATAACGGTCTGATGCAAGCGGCCGGCCAAGCGGGCAAGGTCGGCGGTGCGCACAGCAAGGCGGGCGATCTGGCCGCCGAGCAATCGGCGCAAGAGGAAAACAAAATCGCCGGCAGCAAGGGCGCCGCCAGCGTGAAGGAACTGTTCGCCAAGTGCCCGCCGGAGACGATTCGCTTCTTCCTGCTGGCCACGCATTACCGCAGCCCGATTCAGTTCAGCGATGAGTTGTTGCAAGAGACCAATCGCTCGCTCGAAGCGTTCTATCGGTTCTTCAAACGCTACGATCGGATCTCGGGCAAGTCGTTTTACGCGTTGCCGTACGCCAAAACGCGGAAAGAGGGCGACGCCGCGTTAGCCAAAGCGGGCAAGTCGGCGTTCCTCGACGAAGTCGTCGCGGTGCGCACCGAAATTCCAAGACGCGATGGACGACGACTTTAACACCGGCGTCGGAACCGCGTGCCTGTACGACTTGCTGCGGACGTTGAATAAGTTCGCCGATAATGAAAAATTCGAAGCTGGCAAACCGGACCCGGCGAAATGGGCCGAGTTCGACGCCGGCTGCGCGGCCTTCCGCGAATTGGCCGCCATCGTGGGCGTGTTCCGCGAACCGCAATCGGCCAAGGCCGCGGGCGGCGACGACGAGCTGGTCGGCAAGCTGATGAGCCTGGTCATCGAGATCCGCGCCAACGCCCGGAAGAACAAGGACTTCGCCACGGCCGACTTGGTCCGCAAGAAGCTGACCGAATTCGGCGTCGCGTTGGAAGACCGCCCCGGCGGCACGGAATGGACGAAGACGGGGTGAGCGAACTTCGTTTGATCCCTACTTCGAGTCCGGAAACAACCGCGCGTCGAGCGCCGCTTTACCGGCCTTCGAGTAGAAGTTGACCAGTTCCACGCGTAACGAGCGCGGCGTCATTTTGCCCGCGTCCCAGCGGGCGGCGATGTCGGCGTGCGTCGCGCGGAGAGCTTTGAGTTCGGCGACTTGCGCCGGCGTGCGGCCTTCGACCGCCGGCGGGTTCGGCCCATCGAGGATCGCGGTGCGTGCGCTGAAATACTTGGCGCTGCTGCCGTAAGCGACTTCGTCCATCACTTCGACGACGGCCGCGGCCTTGGCGGCCGAGACCAGATCGATATCGGTCCCCACGTTCGCCGCGCTCGCCAACGCCGAAGCCAGCAGCGGATTGGTGGTCGACGCTTCGGCTACTTTGCTGCGGATCGATTGCAGGAAGTCCTGCGATTGCACCAACTTGCCGGTTCGACAACGGTACGCGAAGTGATCGAAGACCGCCTCTTCGACCTCGCGACGCGGATCGTACATCGGATCGCGCCGCGCGGTCAGTTTCAGCTTGCTCGAAAAGAACGCGCCGGTCGGCGAGATGAAGTCGTCGCCGAAGGAGAGCCCCAGTTGCTTGAAGTTGTCCGGCACGTTTTCGGCCGGCGCGTGTTCGGCGATGGGAAAGAACTCGCCGCGCGGCAAGCCGGTGCGTTGCGCCGACCAGCAGGAAGCCCGCGCAGTAGGTGTGAATCTTCGCCCCCTTCAGCGGCTTGCCCAACAACGCCGTGACCCGGTCGGTGCGGAAGTTGAGATCGAACTCGCTGGGGTTGCCGATGCAATCCGCCGCGGCCGTCGCCAGCACGCCGGCGATCTTCGGATCGGGATGACGTAAGAAGACGTAATTCAACGTCCGTTGCAGATAGATTTCGATGTTGGTGGCCGGGATGTTCGTGCCCCGTTCCGGTAGATCGACCAACACCATGCGGCGGACGCCGTCGGGGCCGGTTTCCATCGCCGCCACGCCGACGTGCGTGAAGAGTCCCGGCGAGAGATCGGTGAACATGTTGTACGGCGACGGATTCCGCATCAGCATCCAATCGCCCGGGCGGATTTCGTAACGGCCCAGGCGATAAACGTCTTCGGTCAGACCGGACTTCATCCGCGCGGCGATCGCGGCCAACAGCGCGTCGTAGGACTTTTTCTGCGCCGCGTCGAATTTCTCGGTCGAGATGCGACGGACCGCTTCGTGCAGTTGAGCGGGCGTGGTCGCCGGTTTCGGCAACGTCGGGTCCGAACCGGACCGGACCTGTTGCGGCAAGCCGAGATCGACGATCGCCTGCGCGGCGGCCAAGCGAACGCTCGACGGTTGCGTTTGCGCCTTCACGACGCCGACCAAGATATCCAGCAGTTCCGTCGCACCGCTTTCGACGATCAGTTTGATGACCGCACGCTTCAGATCGGGCGTCAACGGGACGAGCCCGTCGGGATTGCCCGGCGGCGGATCGAGCAACGGATCGGCCATCACGACCGCGCCGACCGTCGATTTGTACTTGGTCAGCAGTTCGATCAAACGGAGATATTGCGGGCGGGCTTCGGCCAACAGGTCGGCGGCCGTTTCGATCGCGTCGCGTTGCAGATACCGCAACCGCGCGTTCAGGTCGATCAACGCGGTGGTCGTTTGCAGATAGTTGACGATCGAGACGCGACGTTCGCCGTCGATCTCGGTCTTACCGCTCGGGTCGGCGAACAGCACGCGTTGTTCCAACACGCGTTCCATGAGCTCTTCGACGCGACTTTTGGCGATGATCAGATAGCCGGCGTTCTCCAAAACTTTGTCCGGTTGTTCGAGACCAGCGAAGTGCGCGACTTCGGCCGACCATTGATCGACGCTGTTGCAGGCCAACACCAACTTGGGCGCGTCGAGTTTGCGATAGCCCGTGATGTCGGCGGGAATCGCCTTGTCCAACTCGGCCAACCAGCCGAACAACTGCCGCTCGGCCGGAACGGCCGCCGGCGTCGCGCTTTTCGCGCCGGGTGTCGTGGCGGCGGGGGTGGTCGTCGCGGGCATCGGCGCCGGCGCGGCCGGAACGGATTTCGCCGCGGGTGCGGGTGGAGACGTCGGCGGGGCGGCGGCCTTGGTCGGCGCAGGCGTGGTTTGCGATCGCACGTCCGCGTGCTGCATCAACAACGCGACGACGACGGCCAGGATTGCATACCGAAACGCGATGGACGATGATCGAGCCATGAGTGCATCCGGCCGTGGGGCGACGCCGGAACGACGAAGGAACGGCCCGCGTCGGGGTGTGCGCGGGAACGCTTTATCCTGCTTGAAACGCACGCGGTTCACAAGTCCGCGAACGACTCGAAGGGAGTGCGAATGACCGCGAAATTCCGCTATTTGAGCCTGTTCCTCGCGTCGCTGACGATTGCGTCGAGTTGCGCTGCGCAGGGGCCGCCGAGCCGGTCCGGCCGCGGATCATCTTCGACACCGACATGGATAGCGATTGCGACGACCTGGTGCGCTCGCCGTCTTGCACGCGTTGGCCGACAACGGCGAGTGCGACGTCTTGGCCACCGTTTGTTCGACCCGCAACCCGTGGTCGCCGGGCTGCGTGCAAGCGGTCAACGCGTTCTACGGTCGTCCGGACTTGCCGCTCGGTCGACCGAAGACCGGTCCGCAAAAAGCGACCAAGTATGCCGAGAACATCACGCAACGCTCTCTCAAAAACTATGACGTCGAAACCGTACCCGAAGTGTTGGAAGTCTATCGACGAATTCTGACCGAGCAGCCGGACGATTCGGTCACGATCGTCACCGTGGGCTACCTGACCAACGTCGCCGGATTGCTCAAACTGCCCGCCGTCGGCGACAAGCCTTCCGGCAAAGATCTCATCACACGTAAAGTCAAAGCCTGGGTCTGCATGGGTGGCAACTTCATCGGCCGACCGGCGGTCGACGACATGAAACTGAGCAACAACAACTTCAGCTACGATAAAGATGCCGCGCTGTACGCCGTGGCGCACTGGCCCAAACCGCTGATCTTCGTCGGCCGCGAAATCGGCTCGGTCCCCAGCGGTTTGACGGTCGGCAAGAATTTGAAAACGTTGCCCGAGGAGAACCCGATTCGGTTTGGGTACGCGTTGTGGTTCGGCGGCGAGCCGAAAAGCCGGCACGTCGCCGATCAAACGACCGTGCTCTACGCGGTACGCGGTCCCGGCGAATATTGGAAGCTGGAATCCGGCGGCCGGATGGATTTGAAGCCCGATATGACTTTCCGTTGGGTCGAGGACGCCGGCTCCCAACAGAGTTATGTGCTGAAACGCGACCCGACGAAGAAGGCCGACGATCGCGCGGTCGAGAAACTCATCGACGACCTGATGCTGCAAACCCCGAAAACGAAGTGAACGCCAATGGTTCAAAGCAAAGCTCCGACCGTCGTCGAGTACTTGGCCGAACTCCCCCCCGAGCGGCGCAAGGTGATCGCCGCCGCCCGCGCGGTGATTCGCAAGCATCTGCCCAAGGGCTACGTCGAAGCGATGAACTGGGGGATGATCTGCTACGAGATTCCGCTCAAGGTTTATCCGAACACCTACAACAAACAACCATTGGCGTGCGTCGCGCTGGCCGCGCAAAAGAACAATTACGCGCTGTACATGATGGCGGTTTACGGCGACAAAACATTCGAACCGCGATTGCTCGAGGGCTTCGCGGCGATCAACAAGAAGCCGAACCGCGGGAAATCGTGCATCCGCTTCAAGGCGTTCGACGACCTGCCGTGGGACGTCATCGGCGAGTTGATCGCCGAGGTTCCACCCGCCCGCTATATCCAAGCCTACGAACACGCCCGGGCCGACGCCGCGGCCGGAAAGGCGAAATGTTGATCCGTTCGGGACCGTCGATGTCGCGCTCATGGCCGTGCGTCGTAACGCTGTGCTGCTGTGTGTTATGGAGTGAATCGTTCGTCCGCGCTGCCGAGTTCGAGAACACGTGGTTGTCGTACTCCGGCAACACGCCGGATGCGATCGTTGTGTCGTGGCGGACCGCCAAGCCGTGCGCGTCGATCGTCGAATACGGTCCCGACGACACACTGGGCCGTTCGATCGTCCGACTCGAACCGACGACCCTGCATCACGTCGAAATTCCGCTCGACGACATCGCGCTCAAACTGCGTTACCGCGTCCTCGATTCCGACAAGCAGGCATCCGCGATTTTCACCTGCGTCGTCGATCCGGGCGACGAGTTCCGCGTCGCCGTGGTGGCCAACTGGCAAGGGCGGCCGAAGCTCGACGCGCTCATGGCCGATCGACCGCATCTGTTAATGACCTGCGGCGATAACATCGCCGATCTTCATCGCGCCTGCGGCGTCGGCGCGACCGATTGCGTCGAACCGTACGCCGCGTTGATCGCCGCATATCCCGACTTGTTCCGCACGACGCCGTTCATGCCGATCCTGGGGAATCACGATCGTGAAATTCGTCCGCGCGGCGACAAGCCGCCGGCCGAACCAGTCTACGACGTCGAAGCGACCGCGTTCCGCAAGTTCTTCGTGCTTCCCGACGACGAGTGGAAGTGGCGGTTCGACGTGCCGAAGTTCGGCTTGCGATTCCTCGCGCTCGATCTCAATCACATCTCCGATCAAGGCACCACCTGGGCGACGTGCCATCCGCTGGACGCCGAGTCCGAACAACTCCGGTGGTATCGCGCAACAGGATCGAACCGATCGCCGATTCACGATCACGTTGCAGAACGAACGCAACTCCACGATGCGTAACGCCGCCGGCGGCGCGTGGCGAAAGGAGTTTGCTCGCGGGTCGGCGGTGCTGACCGGCTTCGGCTACTTCGCCGAACGAGCCGAAGCCGACGGCATTCCCTACGTCAACACATCGCTCGGCGGACGCGGAGCGAAGTACCCCGACCCGGCGTCGAAATTCTTCGCATCCGAGGACAACTACCTGCTACTGACCGCCGTCCCCGACGGCAAAATATTGCGAATCGAACTAAAATCCCTGACCGGCAAAGTCTTGGACACGATCGACGTTCCGGTCCAACGCAACGCCGCCGACGGTCAATCGCCGCCGACTACGCCGTAACTTTTTTTACTATTTTTCGACGACCGCGAAGCGGCGCGTGTTACTCGCGGTCCGTCCGAGCGAATTCCGCCAAACGTCCTGGTTTGACTACGAGAGCGAAACGATCGCGACGCGCATTGCGCTCGAGTCGATTTTTATTTTGGTTTTGATTCTCCGCCGAAAGTTCTCCAGCTTCGCTGTGTGAGTCATTTTGACTGCGCGAGCGTTACGAGCGAAACGCGCGTTTCGATCACTCCCGGTGCGCAATTTTTTTAATTGAGCCGTCGGCGTCGTTCTGCGGTTGGCGACGTATCGGCCAAACGCCCCAGCTTCACTGCGCGAGCGAAACGAGCGTTGCGATCACGATCGCACACGCGACTTTCTTTTTCACGACGGGTCGCGTCACGAGGCGTAAGGACTTACGTCGAATCTCGCTCGTCGGGGCGTTCAACATTGTTTCGACCACCGTTTTTCGGGGTGGATCCGTGCCGCCGTCGAAAAACTCGACACTCTCCGTGTTAAGCCGAGAGACCGTTTCTCCAGACACTTATTCGTAAGAACCGACGCCGGGTATTCGGCGTTGAGCAAAGTTTTTTCCAAGAAATTCGGGTGCCACCGGATCTCGATCCGGTGTCGCGCAGCGACAAGAAACCGCCAGCGAACGCGGTCGCACGGAAATCGAAGCCGACCGGGATGAGCCTCTCGTCGCTACGCGACCCGGGAACGAGTTCCCGGGCCACCCTCGCGTCGAGTGGTCGCCCTGACCCCGGCACGGCTTTGCGTAGGGTCCGCTGTGCGCACCGGACGTTGCGGGTGGCGGTCCGCAGAGCGGATCCTACGGATTTTGGGCAAAGACCACTGGGCGTCCCATGCTACGTCGCACATGATTCGAGACTTAAAGTCGTACCGCTTCAAACATGTTCGTACCGTCGTGCGACACGCGCGGCCACAGCATCGCTTCGAGCGCTTCCAGCGTTTCCAACAAGCGCGGACCGCTGCGGTTGAAATATTTGTCGCCGTCGGCGCAGTAGAACGCCGCTCCGAGATCGGCGAAACCCGACAGGTGGCGCAATTCGTTCAGCGACGACTTCGCGCGCTCCAGGTCGAAGCCGCACGGCGCCACGATCACGACCTCGGGCTTCCAATCGCGGATCGTCTCCCAGGCGACGTAGGGGCTGTGTTCGCCGGCCCATGTGAACGGGCATCCGCCGCCGGCGATCTCCAGCAACTCGGGCAGCCAGTTGCCGGCCAGCATGATCGGGTCGGTCCATTCGATCAACGCGACGCGCCGTTTCGGGCGGTCGCCCACGCGGCGGCGGACGGCGTCGATCCGCGCATGCCAGTCGTGCAAGAACGCGTTCGCCGAATCCTGCGCACCCAACGCGTCGGCCGTGCGGGCGACGTCGCGTTCGACGTCGGCCAGCGCGTGCGGCAGCAGCGTGACGATCCGCGCGGCGGCGAGCGACGGTACCGTCGCGACCAGCGCGCGGACGTCGGATTCGCTGACCGCGCAGACCGGGCACTGCGCTTGCGTCAGGATCACGGTCGGTCGGAGCGCGCGGATCGTCGCGGCGTCGAGTTCGTACAGCGACTCGCCGGAGGCCAGCAACGCTTTCACTTGCCGGTCGATCGCGCCGCTGTCGGCCGACGAGTCGACCCGCGACCGCGTGACGCGCGGCAAGTGACGCCCTGGCGAGGGCTCATCGCACTCGTGCCCGATGGCGACCAACTCCGCCGCGCGCCCGAGCGCGACGACGATATCGGTCGCGGCCGAGAGGAGCGAGACGATCCGGTGCGGAGCGGGCATGGGGAGGGCGGAGTGCGGAATATGGAGCGCGGAGTTCGGAGTGTCGCCGGAGCCGCAAGTTTAACCGAAGAGAGTGTGACGCGCATCGCCCTCTCCCCACACAAGGCTCGCCATGCCGCGCGACATGTTCGGGGAGAGGGCCGGGGTGAGGGCGACAGTTTTTCATCCGGTGCGCAATGGATAAGAAATTCTCACGAGAGTGATTTTGAAATCGGGTTTCTGGTGTGGTTTGGATCGCCCTCACCCCGACCCTCTCCCGCCCGATGTCGTGCGTGTTCTTGCGATCAATGACTCGGGAGAGGGGGGGTGAACGCGATCCTCACTGTTACACGGCGATGACGTTTGTGCGAATTTTCGATCCGCCGCTATCGAACTTCCCCATTCAGCGCAAACGTGTTTACGCAACGACGTTCGATTCGCCCGGCGGAGGCGATTTCCTCTTTCGTCCCATCTTCGTCGGGCGTATCTTGAAAACTTGGGAAGGGACATCAGACCAAGGTCGCGTTATGCCGATGGACGTCAAAAATCTGAAAGAGGTTCCGGCCTTCACCACGAAGGATGGCTCGGAAATCCGCGAACTGCTCGCGCACCGCAACTCGTCGATTCGTAAGCAGAGTTTGGCCGAAGCGCGGTTGCAGCCGCGGCAAAGCACGACGCTGCATTACCACGTGTTGACCGAAGAGATCTATTACATTCTGCAAGGACGCGGGCGGATGCGCAGTGGGGGCCGATTTCCGCGAGGTCGGCGTCGGCGACGCCGTGGCGATCCCGCCCGGCACGATGCACCAAATCACCGCGCTGGGCAACGAGCAACTGATCCTGCTCTGCTGCTGCTCGCCGCCGTACGAACACGACGACACGGTACTGATGGAAGAAACGGCGATCGTTTGAATAAGGTTTCAGGGTTCAGGTTTCGGGTTTCAGGAAATGCCGAGCGGCTCGGATGAGATCTGAATATCGGTAAATGAAAAGGCCGCGGCGAAAATCGCCGCGGCCTTTGATGTTTCCTATGCCGTTGATTCAAAGTCCTGAACCCTGAACCCTGAACCCTGAAACCCGAAACCTTATTTCCTTACATCGGATCTTTCGGCATGCGGCGGGGGAAGGGTGGGTCTTCGTGCGGCGGCAGGACTTCGGCCGCGTCTTCGGCCCAGTGGTCGCGGTCTTCGTCGCTGGCGTAGTAACGCAGCCAGACGTCGTCGTCGTTGCCCGCGTCCGAGCAATCCCAGTGCAGGTAGTGGTCCTTGCTGGCGATCTTCTTTTCGTAGCTCGGCAAGATGTCGCGGCGGACCAAGTTGTACAGTTCGCGGTCCGATAGGTGATCGGTAAAGTCCAGCACGATCCGCGCGTCGTAAAAGCGTTGGACCGTTTCCCACAGCTTTTCGTGCAGCGCGAAATCGTCCAGCGTGTCGGCCGGCGGCAACTCCATTCGCGGCGTGAACCATTCGGCGATCGGCACGACGGGCGCCCGTTCCCAGGCCAGCATCGACGCCAGGAAATCGTTTTCGACCGGGACGGGCATCCGTTCGCGGTCGATCCAGGTGATCGAATCGTCCAGGTACGGCTCCAGCTCGTTACGCAACTCGGCGTTCCGCAGCAGGTGCTCGACCTCGGGGTTCGATTTTTGCGACATGTCGGACATGGGTGACGGCACTCGAAAGAACTCCTCCGTGGACAACGAGTTTCCTCCGAACGGCGGACAGGGGAGGCCCGCGCGACTCGAAGTCGGAGCCGATCGGCGGCTCACTCTTTGAATCTAACCAGGCCGGCGGGGGCTTCAAGATTCGTGCGCCCAGAGCGCGCGAAATTCCCGCTTGCCGGCAAATGCGTGACCGCTACGACCCGCAAAGTCGCGGGAAAATCGAGAAAAATCGAGGTTTTTCGCCGATGAGTGCGGAGAAAACGCTCAAGGAAAGCCGCGAGTGGTACTCGCGGAACGGGCGTGGAATCGCGATCGAACGATCGCCGCACGCAACGCGTTGAACCGCGATCCGCACCTCGATAAACTCACTCGCATTTCCACACTTGCTCCGCGAGTTACGCTCACGGACATCTTGTTCATCGAGCGCGAGATGGGCGACGTTCTCGGCTATCACTGGGTAAAATCCGGCTATGGGCTTTGGCTGCCGGGCGATGAACGCGGCCATTGGTCGTCGAAATGGGACGAGGAACTCGGTTTTATCGAGCCGCACAAATTACATTCCGGCGATCCGATTCGCGCGCGAATGGCCGCGGAACGACTGATTCAAGAGCCGGTCGAATTGACTGCGGAGATGCGACGCAGCATCGAGGACACGTTGGATCGCTGCATGTGCGTTTCCGATTGGCGGATCGTCGCGGCGGCGATCGAAACGACGCATATCCACGTTCTTATGACGCGCACCGTTCGCGATATCGAACGCACGCTCACGTGGTTAGCCCAGGAAACGACGAAGTCCATCCACCTTGAGACCGCGCATCGCGGACATGTTTGGTGCAAAGGACGTTGGAATCAATACGTCTTCGAGCATGACCATTGGGATAAGACCATCGACTATATCGAGCGGCATAATGAACGACGCGGGCTGGGGCGACGACCGTATCGGTTTTTGCGCGACGCTTCGTCCAAAAAGTAAGATTCGATCGCGGTTCCACCCCCGTTCCGCGAGTACCACTCGCGGCTTTCCTGTGCGGAAACGGGCATCGCGCGAAACTTGAAAAATTTTTCTAAAAAATCGTTCCAGGCTCTCCAAGATCCGCGTTCTCCCGGCGAATAACCGTTCGAGACGCGGCGCGGTGCGCGTTCGGTCCCGTCGCCTTGTCCGTCTTCCGCCGGCACGATCCCCGTGCGGACATTCCTTGTTTTTCCGTCGGAGGAACCTCTCATGATTCGCAAAGTGTTGTTGTTGGGCGTTATCGGTCTGTTGGGGGCGGGGGCGTTGTTCGGCAAGCATGCTTGCAGCTACTTCTCGACCGCGGCCGGTTGGGCCCGTGACGGCGTGAAAGACGCCATTCCGATGGACTTCGAGATCGACCGTGCTCGCCAGATGGCCCGCGATCTGATGCCCGAGATCAAGAAGAACATGCAGACGATCGCCCGCGAGGAAGTGGCGATCGCGCAGTTGAAACAACAGGCCGGCGCCGTCGAAGACAAACTGGCCAAAGACCGCGACGACCTCGGAAAGTTGCGCGGCGATCTGGCCAGCAATAAGAACGACTTCCGCTACGGCGGGCGGACTTACACGGTCTCGCAAGTCAAAGCCGATTTGGGTCGCCGCTTGGAACGTTGCAAAACCAACGACGCCACGCTGAACAGCTTGCAAGACATGCTGGCCGCGCACGAAAAGGGCTTAACCGCCGCCCGCGAAAAGCTGGACGCGATGCTGTCGGCCAAGCGTCAGTTGGAAGCCGACGTCGAGAATCTGCAAGCTCGCTTGAAGATGGTCGAAGTCGCGCAGACCGCCAGCAGCGCGAACTTGGACGACAGCCAACTGGGCCGCGTGAAGGAACTGGTTTCCGAACTGCAAGGTCGCCTGCAAGTGGCCGAAAAGCTGGCTCAAGCCGAAGCCGCGCCGTTGGGCGAAATCCCGGTCAGCCAAGACGAAGCGGTCGACATCCTGGACCGCGTGACCGAATATCTCGGAGGCGGCAAGGACGACATCAAGGTCGCTTCGCACGAGTAGTCGAAGCCGCTTCGCCGCATCACGCCCCCGGCCGAACTGGCCGGGGGCGATTTTGTAGGACAAAGCAGTCGGTCTCCAGTCGCTTGCGTCGTAGCGATTCGCACATGATAGGACGGGACCTTTTCGGGGTGTACAATCGATGACGGCCCGCGACGAACGATCCGGCGGCGAGTTGGGACGCGAACGGTTCGCGGCTCCGGCGGCCGTGCGCGAGTCGTTTTTCCGTCGCCGTCGAACGTCGTCCCCCATGCTTCCGCCGATCATCGCCGTTCCGAACGACGCGCAGGCGAACGAAGCGTCGTCGTCGCGTCGTCGGACCGTGTTCCTCTGGATCGACGGCGTCGGCGGCTACTGGGTCTGTCGCGGCGAACGGATCGCATTGGGGCAATCGTCGCCCAATCACGACGTCGATCTGCCGATCTGGGGCGACGTGTCGCGTCGTCATGCGATCATCGCGCGCGACGACGAAGGCGACGCGATCGAGGCGCTCCGCCCGACCAAGCTCGACGGCGTGCCGGTCGTCGGTTCGGCGGCGTTGCTGGACGGACGAACGGTGCAGTTGGGCGAGAGCGTGCGGATCGGCTATCGACGCCCGCATCCGCTCAGTCGGACCGCGCGGCTCGAATGGCTCGGCGCGCATCGCACGCAACCGGCCACCGACGGCGTGTTGTTGCTCGCCGAAACGTGCGTGCTGGGTCCGGCCGCCAACAGTCATGTCGTCTGCCCCCGTTGGAAATCGGAACTGATTCTGTCGGTCGTGGGCGACGGATTGAAGGTCCGCTACCCGGGCGAGTTTCGCGTGGACGGGCAACCGTATCGCGACGTCGCGCCGGCCGGTTGGAACTCGCGGATCACGTTGCCGGAAGGAAACGTGACGTTGGAAGAAGCACAGGGGTAGCGATTTTCGACGTGTAAAAAAATTGCGGGAATTTCTCCAAGATCGTCGCCTCGGCGGCGAATTCCCGTCGGATGAGGATGCGGCGGTGGGTTTTTGGGTTGGGCGGTCACTCGTACGAAACACTTCCGATCATGCTGCCTCTCGAACAACTGGAATCTCCCGCGGTCGCGCCGCCGGCGCGGTTCGTGTTCGCCGGCGGAGCCAAGCCGCTGGCCGGCTACACGATTAAACGCGGCATCGGTCACGGCGGGTTCGGCGAAGTCTATTACGCCGTCAGCGACGCGGGCAAAGAGGTCTGCGCTCAAACTGGTGCGCCGCAACCTGGATATCGAGTTACGCGGCGTCACGCAGTGCTTGAATCTCAAGCATCCGAATTTGCTCTCCGTCTTCGACATCAAGCAAGACGACCAAGGCGATTCATGGATCGTCATGGAACACATCGCCGGCGAAAACCTGGAGCAGGTCATCGCCCGGCATCCGCACGGCTTGCCGATCGACGACGTGCAACGGTGGTTCCGCGGCATCGCGGCCGGCGTGGCGTACTTGCACGATCACGGCGTGGTGCATCGCGACTTGAAGCCGGGGAATATCTTCCTCGACCAAGGCGTGGTCAAGCTGGGCGACTACGGGCTGTCGAAGTTCATCTCCTGCTCGCGTCGCAGCGGGCAGACCGGCAGCATCGGCACGATTCATTACATGGCGCCCGAAATCGCCAACGGGCGATACGGGAAAGAGATCGATATTTACGCCCTGGGCGTGATGCTGCACGAGATGTTGACCGGCGCGCTCCCGTTCGAGGGAGAGAGCATGGGCGAAATCTTGATGAAGCATCTCACCGCCGAGCCGGACCTACGCAAGGTCGCCGAGCCGTATCGCACCGCGATCGCGCGGGCGTTGGCAAAAGACCCGGCGCGTCGTTTTACGGACGTGAACGAGATGCTGGCGTTTCTGCCCGATACGATGCGCCAGGGCGAGTTGCCGTTCGCGCACGTCGCACGCTCCGCGCCGAACCCGCGCGTTCCGCCGGTGGTCGACGGGGCGTACGGTCATCCGGCGCATGTCCGACCCGCTCAGGCTTGGCCTCGACCGCCGCATCGGAATCACGCGCCGCGGCCGGTGCGCGAAAAACCGCCGCACGCCGAACCGCTGATGTGGTACGCGTCGAACGCGATCTCCGACCATTGGCGTTCGTGGGACGACGCCGGCCACGGTCCGGGGACCAAGGCGTTGGTCGTGATCGCGCTGGTGGTTTTGCTGTCGGCCACGGCCGGCGTGTGGGGGCCGCCGGTGTTGCTGGCCGCCGCCGCGTATCTGATTTACTTTTGCATCCGCGCGCTCATGCTGTGGATCTCGCCTCCGGCGGGAACGCGACCGATCACGGATTCGTCGCTGGCCGAAACGACGCTCGCCGCGCGGAAGTTCCCCTGGGAACGTCGCCCGCCCCGGAAAAAAACGCGTTTGGAAGCGATCGGCGACGGCCGGACGCGCGTCACGAATTTGTTCGGCTCGATGTTGTTGTCCGCGTTCGTGGTCGTCGCGGCCACATGGCTGGCGCATGCCCTGTGGCTGCCCAAGATGACCGACGTGCAAGTCCTGTGGACGGTCGTCGTGGGCGTGTTGGGGAGTTGGTCGGTGCTGATCGCCGGAAAATTGCTGGAAGCGCGCGAAGGCGAAGCGCTATTGCGGCGCGGTGGGATGCTGATCGTCGGCATGATGTTCGGAGCCTGCGCCTGGCGCTGGCGCGTTGGCTGATGATCGACGACACGTTGGCCGCGGTCGATCCTCGACTCTCGCGCGAGTTGTTCATCGGAGATCGTAAGGCGTTGGAGGTCTTTCTGAATTCGGGACGTCTCACGCCGGCGTCGTTCGTCGGCTATTGGGGTTTGGTTTTCGGCGCCGTCGGGTGGTGGAAATATTGCGATCCGCTCCGCTCGTCGCGCGTTAAGATCGGCGCCCTGGCTTGGGCGTTGTTGATCGGCTGGGGCGCGACCGCGTTGGCGCCGTTCGCACAACCGTTCGGCATCCTGATCACGGGCATCATCGCCGTGGCCGTTCCCTTGACTTCGCGTTGGCTGGCGCCTGCGGAGCGCATCGTCCGCGAATAACCGATCATGAACATGCACGTCGCCTCAGTCATGCCGAGTTGGATCGTTATCTTCGCCGTCTTCGTGTTCGGCGCGGTGATGTTCGGGCTGATCTCCGCCAAACGCCCCGGCGCGTCCGTCGCGATCGCGATTCCGTTTCTTTTGCTCGGCATCGCGCTGTTTTTGGGCATCGGCGGTCTGTTCATGTACCGCAGCGCGTACGTGCCGCCGCCGATCGTGGTCCACGAAGTTCAACCACCGATCGTCACGCCGCGTCAAGCGTTTCCCGATCCGCACGCCACCGCCGAGGTGACAATTCCTTCGCCCACGACCCGCGTGGAAACGTCGCACGACGAGCATGAGTCGATCGACGCAACCACGCCGGCCAAGCCGACTTCGACTCCGCGACCGGCTTGGGTCGACAAAGGGATCGAAGAGCAGGGCGAAGGAACCGCGCGGGTCGTCTACGCCACGGTGTCGACCGACCTCTATGCGACCGTCGCCGAATGCGAACGGACGTTGCCCGGCGTCGCGTGGACGACGCTCGTGCGCTGGTTGGAAACCGAAGGGTACGCCGCGGACGAGTCGTTCGCCGTGCCGGCGAAACTCGACAAGGCGTGGGAGGCCGATCGCTTCGCCGAATGGAATCAAACCAGCCAGGGCAACTTCGTGCGATTGTACGTCCGCTTGAAATTGGACCAATCTGTGCGCGATCAACTCAAAACCAGCTACGTCGGTCACCTCTCGAACGCCAGGGCCGAGAAAATGATCGGCTACATGCTCGGCACGCTGGGTGTCGTCGGGCTCGTGTACGGCGCGTTGAAGCTGCGTCCGTCGTCGGGCGCTCGCGCACCGTCGTCGCCGCGCCGGTCGACGACGCAGTGCCGAAAAACGAAGCGTAACGCGTCGCGGCGCACGTTATAATCGATTCGTCTCGGGCGTCTTTCTCCTTATGGATTCGTAGCGGCATGTCCACCGACGCGTTATTGATCGCTCGCGTCCGCGTCGGCGACCAAATCGCTTGGAGTGAATTGATCGCGCGGTACGAAGGACGACTGCTGGGGTACGTCGAACAGCGCTTCCGCGATCGCTCGAGCGCCGAAGACGTGGTGCAAGAGACCTTCATCGGATTTCTGCACGCGTTGCCGAATTTCGACGACGCGCGACCGCTCGAAAATTTTCTCTTCACGATCGCGGCCCACAAACTGACCGATGCGTTGCGCCGCTCGGGTCGTAAACCGACGAGCCCGTTGCCCGCGTCGGACAGTTCGCCCGGCGACCCGCCGCTGCCGCACCCGGGCCGCGCGGCGAGCGCGCTGGCGCAGCGCCGAACGCCGAACGCACGAAACGACCGCGTTGGCGCGGGTGTTGAAGGACATCCTGGCCGAATGGCGCGCAGGCGAGGAATGGACCAAGCTCCGCGCGGTCGAATCGTTATTTTTGGCCGGCGCGGCCAACAAGGACGTCGCCGCGCGATTGGGCCAATCCGAGCAAGCGATCGCCAATCGCAAATCGGATTTTCTGGAGACCGTACGCCGACGGTTGCGCAAACTCGATCTCGACCCGGATCTGTTTCCCGAATTGACTCGTTCTTGAGATGAACCTGTTCGATCGGCGACCGATCGTCGGTCGGTCTCTCGAACTCGATCTGGACGTCGTTTCGAGAATTTTCGAATCGGCGTCGATTGTGTTGGAGCTTGCATAAATTCTTGTTCCTGGTTCGTCGATTGGGTTCGCATACGTCACGCTTTTCTCGTTGGTTAGGGTGTGTCGTCTCTCTCGCGCTCTTGAGTCGCGACGCGGTTGGATTCGCATCGCGCGGCGGTTCGGCATAGAATGAACCACGATTCGTCGCCGTCGCGGCGAACGCGCCCGTTCATCGTCCCGCACCGTGTCTCCGACCAGCGAAGAACTCGAAGCGTATCTCGACGAAGCACTCTCCGTGTCGCGGATGAGCGCGATCGAAGAGACGCTGCGCACGGACGCCGCGCTCCGCGAGCGTCTCGCCGACATCCTGCGCCGTCGCGACTCCGGCGCACACGTTGACCGAAATCTGGCGCGCGCGCGGGCCAGTTGCCCCGGTCGCGCCGAGTGGGGCCGCTATCTGTTGGGCGTTCTCGACGACGATCACGCCGCGTACCTGGCCGCGCATCTCGACGAGATCGGCTGCCGCGCTTGTGCCGCCAACGTGGCCGATTCTGCGCGCGTCAGGCGAGCGACGCCGCGCCGGCGGTCGCCGCGCGCCACGGCAAGTACTTCGCGTCGAGCGCGGGGCATCTCCCGCGCGGCGATCGTTAGCCGAACGCCGGCCGGCCTCCGCTTCGAGAAACCGAAGCGTTCGTCGTTGGCCCGCACGGACGCTTCGCTTGGATCTTCGAATCGGCGCAGTTCGTGGCGGATTGGCGCAAATCCCAGCGATTTTCCCGACTTTCCAGCATCTCGTCGACCTAGGGTTCGATAACGCTCTTAGAGGCGTCGCTCGTCCCGGCGATCTCCGTTCGTGGGCTGTCGGAAACTTTATCTCGTCCTTCCATGCCGTCGTCGTTGACGCTTTCCCGCACCGAGTTGCACGCGCTCCTGCCGTCGCAGGACGCGCTCGATCGTTTGCCGCTGGCCGTCTATTACGTCGACGCGGTGGGGATGATCGTCCGCTATAACCGTCTGGCCGCCGAACTCTGGGGTCGCGAACCGAAGTGCGGCGACCATAAGGAACTCTACTGCGGTGCGCACAAGCTGTATTGGGCCGACGGCAAATCCCTGCCGCATTCGCAATGCCCGCTGGCGCAGGCGTTGCTCGACGGTACGTCGCAACGCAACAAGCAACCGATCATCGAACGCCCCGACGGCACGCGCCGCACGGCGTTGGTCAACGCCCAACCGTTGCGCGGCGCGAACGGCGCGATCTTGGGGGCGGTCAACACGCTGGTCGACATCACCGAGTGGTCGCCGTTTCAGCGCGACGCGGCCAAACTCTCCGCATAACGCGCCGACGACTCACAAGCGCGTCGTCGCTACCGCTTAGACGCGGCCGGGCGTTCAGCCGTTCGGCGTTTTCTAAAATTTATTTCGAGTATCGCGGTCTTCGCGAAGTCGCGACCACGACCTCTGCGCAAAAAAAGCTCCCGGAAAGCGCGGGTCCCAGGGGGGCAAAGGACGCCTAGTTTTTCCGGGAGCAAAAGACGCTCCATGGTCGAATTGTGCGCCGCACCGGCGATCGCTCGCATCCGTGCGACGGGCGCGGGCCGCAGCCCGCGCGAAGGTGTCTTGGGCATCCGCGGTCGGAAGAGAATCGCCGTAAGCGCTCCCTGCGCGACGTGCGGACGCACGTGTGTGCGTCGGCCGAAACCGACCGGAGTAAGGCGAAGCGTGCGAAGGCATCCTTGCCGTCGTGCCGCTTCGTCGGCCCGCAGAGATCCGAGATCGCTCTCGTACCCCCGGTGCGGGCCCGGCCACCGGTGAACCTGCGTGTGTTGTGCGTCGTTCGCGTCGCGGTCGTGTCTCTTCGCTGCGTCGCGTTCGAGCGTGGGGAGAGAATAGAACCGCGGCCGTTTTCGGTCAATGTCGATTTTTCGCCTTTTCCCAAGTTCTTTTTTGCCGGCGAATCGCCAGGGCGATCGAGCGAGGCGAAAACCATTCACCAAGACCGAATCGTCCTCCGCATCTTCTGCGTTCCACGCTCCGAATTCCGCACTCCGAACTTCCCCTCATTCGGTCACGAACCGCGTCTCCACGTCCAACGGCGGAGCGTCCGGCAGCGGTTTCGGCGGGTGGACGATCACGCCGCGCACGAACATCCAATGGCACACGATCCCGATCAGCACGAACAGATGAAACAACTCGTGCGGGTGGACCACGCCGGGGATCAACGTTCCCCAACTGAGGAACTCCATCACGCCCCCGAGGGAATACGCGACGCCTCCCAGGATGATCATCTTCATCGCGTCCCAACCGTAACACTTCGCGATCAAAACTCCGGAGACCACGCCGAACCACCCCATCATCAAATACAACGAGAGCCCCAACGCTTCCGGCATATCGTTGAAAAAAATCGCCTTGAGCGTGATGCCCGTGATCGCGGCGGTCCAAATCATCAACAGCGGCGCCCAACGTCGCCAGCCCGAGAGCAACAGCCCGTGCACCGGCGTGAACGTGCCGGCGATCAGCAAAAAGATCGCCGAATGATCCAAGCGTTCCATCACCATGCGGGGCGTGCCGCCGCGCTCCATCATGTGGTAGACGCCGCTCATCGAGAGCAGGAACACCACCGAGAAGACGTAGAGCCCGACGAAAAATTTCCGCCCCTCGCCCCAGCGGACGCGCCGAACCAACACCGTGCCGGCGATCAAAAAGATGACCGCCCCCAGCAGGTGACTGAGCGCGCTGAACGGCTGAAAGAACCCGGGTAGGGGATACACGTCGTTCGCGGTCGAGACGACGGTCGTCGGCTCGACCGGCGTCGTCCGGTCGGTCGCCGCGGGCGGTCGGGCCTCGGTTGCGCCGACGTCCGAGTTCGGACCGGCGGTCGGCGTATCGGAATCGCGCATGCGGAACTCGTCCACCCTGACCAAAAGGATCGCCACGGCCCCTCCGGACCGGACGCTCATCTTAAACAAGCGTAGCGAGCGAAACGAGCGTTTCGAGCGAAGCGATCGCTCGTCCTGCGTTACAAAAAAACGTTGGGTGGCCGGGGACGACCATCGGGAGCCCCCGGAACGCGCGGCGTCGCACATTCGTAGGGTCCGCTGTGCGGACCGGACGTTGGGGGTCACGGTCCGCACAGCGGACCCTACGAGAGAGGGGGGAACCGCGCACGCCATCATCACTCCGCACTCCAAACTCCGAAATCCGCACTTCCCCAACGAGACTCCGCCCGCGCGCAAGCGCGCCGGCGGGATGTGAATAACATCGAGTGTTTGGTCAGTGCGCACGGGCGGCGCGTTTCGCCTGCGCGAATTTCTGAAGAACTTTGTGCCTAGACTCGTGCCCGCGCGATGCGCGCCGCTTGATCGTACCGTGTTTGTTGAAACAGTTTTCGATCCAAAGCGACAAGCTTGCGCGGAAGATTTCGATCTCGTGCGAATGCGTTCGTCGGCCGTCGTCGCTTTCGCGAGAGAAGCATCGTGGAAACGACGCTCGCACGCGATGGACCGTGACGTACCGATAAACACCACTCGCTCTGCTGACTCGTTCGTGCGTCGCACGAACGTTTTTGGTCAATCGCACGTCGCACAACGCGACGTCGCAACAAACCTGATTGGGGTGTAGCTACACACCGGGTTTGCGGGAATGGATTGGGGTCAATTCCGAGCGCACATTCCCTCAGCGCGGGGCCGCTTTCGGAAAAGCCCACCCCGCGATCGCACGCACGGAAATCCCGGCGAAGTTCAGAGTTTCTGGCGCAAATTACGCTAAAAACAGCCTCTCCGACCGGGACATTTAAAAAATTCACTTGGCACAGCGCATCGGCCGATGCTACGAAGTGCATTGTACGTACGTACACTCAAAATGCAAGAGAATTCCGGCGAAGATTCGCAAGTTTTTTAAGTCGTGCCGACGCTTGGGCTTGCGCACGACTTCAAGGTTACGAAAGAAAACGCCCAGGTGGTCGGGGACGACCAACGGAAGGACCCGGAACGGTCGAGGTCGCCGACAAGCATCGATCACGGTGTTCCACCCCGACGCTTCCGGGTCTTCCGCGACGGACGCTCCAGACCCGGGCACCCCGCCCGTCGCGTTGAGCACGCCGAAACACCTGAAAACGCCGGGTGGCCGGCGGACGAGCGTATACCGCTCGCCCCCGGAACGCAGCGTGTCGAACACTGCGACGAAATCGCGCCGATCCGGCAAACACAACACGTAAGCGGCGCAGCCCCAAACGTGCTGGGGCGGCGTGGACTACACGCCGACCACCAGCCACCCCGGATGATGCCAAGAACCACCCCGGCCGCCGTGCGGGCGCGCTCTATTCCGATCACCCGACCGGCTTCGCTGGGATTTCGGCTTCCACGCGTTTGAGTTCTTCCTCGATGACGGCGCGGGGACGTTTCAGCTCCGTCGTGTAAGAGGCCTCCGGCGGAACTCGCGCGCAGCTTGCCCTCGCGGGTCGCCGCCGCTTGCAACTCCTGATGCATCCGCGTCAGGGCGTCGTGTTCCGTCGTTAAGGCCTTTTCTTGGACGGCGAGCTGCGATCTGGTTTTCGTCAGCATCTTTCGTAACGCGTCGCGGCGCGCGGTTAACGCCTGCTCGGACTCTTGAGCGGCTTGGAAGAACACGATGCTTTCGGTGATCGGCGTCGCTTTCCCGTAACTGTCGCGCCGGTGATCGTCGTCCCGTTGCCGGGCGAGTTTGAGCGCCCCGATCGCCAGGCTCGATTCCTGGATTTGGGACGCGATCCACGTTTGTGAGTCGGCCAGAGTCTTGCGCCAGACGACGTCGCGCTGCCGAACGTAGTCCGTCAGCAGCGTGTCGAACGACTTCGTGCAGGCTGAACGGCCGGCGCCGGTTCGGCCGGCGGCGCGCTCGATCCGCAGCCCGGCAACAGCATCGCGCCGACGCAACCCAGACCGATAAGCAGCGCGGAGCACGAACCCCCGCCGCGCGAGTTGAGAGTCATAACCGAGACCGAAACGGGACGAGATCCGCAGAACGAAACACGACGCGCCAGCTTAAAGCGAACCGCCGGGAAACTCAAATCGCGACCGGGCGGAACGGTGATGCGAGGTGAGGGACATTCGTGCGGTACAGGCAAGCTCTCTTTGCCGTGTTACGTCAGCGACCAGAGAGTTCGGTTGCCTGTTTAGCTGTTCCGACTATGCCTTATCAAAAGAGTCGCCTGGGACATATTTTTGCTGTGGATGAGTTGGTTGTTGAGGATACAAATATGCTAGTTTGCCCTCGCTCATGAGCTTTTTGATGTTTCGTTTTTGAAGGTGTTCTACTTGGCGTTTTAATAGAAAGGCTATCTCTTGAACCGTTAAGGCTTTCCAATTGCAAAGAGTTTGAATCGTTTCATTCAACTCTTTTGGAGGTGTACGGGCCCCTGTTTTGTCCAAAATATTGGCAATTCGTTCCGGCAACTCCTGGCGCAACTGCTCGAACTCCGGCGCAAGGACTCTAGCTCCGGGCGCAAGCCTGGCAGCTCCAGGCGCAAGGAGTCGGACTCCGGCGCAAGAGGGATGATTTGCTCTTACGTCTTGTCTCAGAAAGTTCCCGCATGCGGGGACCTGCGGTGTAGTAGGTGTTTGAAGACCTACCTTCTTGTTCTAGCAGTCCTTGATCACGGAGTTTTCTCAACCTTCCACTTGCGGTTAGTACGTCCACTTTGCTTAACGATCGATACATCGCATTGTCGAGCAAACCAATTTGCCTGAGCACCACGAGTGCGCATGCGTCATCAGGAATCAAATTGAAGTCTTTGAACTTGGCCAGCCAGCGAACATCTTCCTGACCATATAGGTGATGGACGAGGAGTCTCAACGTAAATTCATCCCGTTGACGATCAGATTCGATCAAAGGGGCAGTCAGATTTGCTATACCCATTGCCTCTCGCATGACTCTTATGCCAGTACCCTTAGTTTCTGCCAATTTGGCGTCATGCAAAGCTGCTGCGATTACTGGATTGCGAGTTTTGGATCCAGGTTCGCCTAATCGTTCCTCAGGAATAAGTGAATGCCCAGGATTCTTGATTTCAATCCTATTAGCATAACGAATGATCTGGACTGCCTGATTGCTTTTGTAGCTTCGGTGCATCAATGCATTAACTATCGCTTCACGAATTACGTTTCGAGGTATGAGTGGGACGTCCTGCCTGTAATCGCCAGCTACCGGCAAGTTGAATGCTTTCGGAACGTCTTCTAGGACTTGCGCAATCAGTTGAGGAATTGTCAGAAGGAGCGGGCCTAGTTTTTCGATTCCTTGGTATCTTCTTGCTGCATCCGGTACCCACTCAATTCCATCGACTCGAATGTAATCGACCCTCGTCATCGGCAGGTATCTGCGTAAAGCGGAGGGCTTTCCGAACAAGACCAACCCGCCTACAGTCAGGCATGTTTTATTGCCGTGGGATGATGTTGCGTTTAAAGCATAGAGCAGGTCTTCGTCTGAGTATCGTAATAACTCATTTGTGCCATCGTCGTGATCAGGGGCGCGTGATAGGCGGTAGGTCTCAATTGCACGTTTATCAACATCCTGCAGTGATGACCCATGCACTAAGTCTTCATCGAATGTTTTGCGGCCACGCACTTGGTAGAATAATGCGACATCATCGTCCGTGCAGACTTGATCAGTCGAGCCAATCCTACGATAGGAGCCTTTTACGGGGCCCTTTGTCTTGACGTAAACTGGCTTTTGGTGTGCGCTCGCCTCCGGGATATACGCAATAACGATTGCTTTTTCGTGATAAATTTCCACAAAAATGGTCGGTCGTATTGGAACGCTTAATAACTCTCGGCATTGTGTTGCTAGATCACTTTGGATTTTGTCCGAGTCTGAAACTCCAAGAACCTCGTAATCAGGAAAGAGTGAACCTTCTTTAGCGATGATACCAAAGATGATATATCCACCGCCGATGTCTGGCTCATTGGAGAATGCACTTACAGTGTCTAAGGCTGACTTGCCTATATCGGTGCCACGTTTAGCTTCAATTAGTACTGATTCGTCACCTTCCCCAAGACGTTTCCAAAGTTCAGCAAAATTAAGTAAATCATTCATTTCAGTTGCGGTAAAACGAAACTCGTTTCAGTTTTCCAGTTGAGCAGTACTACTTATTACTCTACTTAATCGGCAAGCTGTCGGTTGTATCTCCAAAGCTGCAATGCTACTTGATCGATCATGGTGTGCGTACCGCACGAGACTTTCGTAGCTGTTCAGTTTTGTGTTGCCTTTTGGCTTCGAGGCGAATCTCCACTGCTTGCCTTTGGGCCTCGCGCTCGGGTGCGATCATCCATCGATAGGCCATGATACCGATCGTCAGTGGAAGAAGAAACAGGATCGCTGCGGCGAAAATCACGAAGCGATAAGAAGACTCGACGAAACTTTCCCGTCGTTCGGCGAATCATAAGGGTTTTCGGCCAAATCGATTATCCGCAGTACCAAAGATTTTCTCTCACCGTTTGGTCGTAAATTCCGTTCCGTTCACCAAGCTCCATAGCAGGTCTTCGAAGCCGGCGGCGCGGGTGGCGGCGGTCGAGAGGTGTTTGAGGATCGTTCGCAGTTCTTGTTCGCTCGGTTCGCGGGCCAGCGTGCGGTGGTACAGCGCGGCGATTGCGCGGGCGTCGTCCGGTTCGGCGGCCAGCAGCTTGGCCAGTTGCGTACCGCTGTCGGGACGGGCGTCGATCTGTTTGCGCAGTTGCGCGTTGTTCATCAGGTACAACGCCTGGGGCATCGTGCGCGAGACGTCGTCCGGGGCCAGCGACGGGTCGAAGCCGAAAACGTCGTTCACGCGGTCGCGCGTGCTCTTTGGCGGCGGCGGAAAGCGTTCGGCGTTGGTCGCCTTGCGTTGCTCGCCCACGTCGTCGGTCAGGCCGGTCGCTTGGGCCAGCGAATCAAAAATCTCGTCGCCGCGGAGCTTGGCGGTTCGCGCCGCGACCAGCAGTTTCTTTTGCGTCTCTTCGCTGAGCGGCAGTTGGCGTTGATACGCCTCGCTGCGCATGATCAGTCGGAACAGGCCTTTGACGTCGTACTTCGTGGCGGCGAAATGTTCGGCCAGCGCGGCGTGCGCTTCGGGATAGTTGACGATCGCCAACTCGCCGATGTTGTCGACCGGTTCGATGAACCCGTGGCCCAGCAGCCGGCTCCAGACGCGATTGACGTAGGTCTTGGCGAAGTACGGATTTTCGGCGTGCGTCATCCACGCGGCCAGCGCGGCGCGGCGTTCGGCGTCGCCCGCGTCGTGACGCAACTCTTCGCCGCCGAGCACCGTCGGGTGGGCGACGCCCTTCTTGTCGGGCATCTGATGTTCGCCTTTGTCCTTGGACGAGATCAGCGTTTCCAAGCTGCTGTTCTGCGGCATTTTGACTTGCGTGCGGACGAAGAACGCGGCCGTTTGGTGGAACTCGATCTGCTTCCACGACTCGAACGGATGATCGTGACATTGCGCAGGCGAGCTGCGCCGAGGAAGATCCGCGTCGTTTCGCCGGCCAGCGGAATCGGATTCCCCTGGTGATAGCCGATCAGCGTGGCGGCCGGGTTGTCGACGACCTTGCC
The DNA here is from genome assembly GCA_049840575.1 of Pirellulales bacterium. GTDB lineage: Bacteria > Planctomycetota > Planctomycetia > Pirellulales > JALHPA01 > JANRLT01. The sequence goes on along the minus strand of JASGKV010000022.1, from coordinate 121,368 downwards.
TTCGGCGGTCAGGATTTTTTTGGTGATTTCGTCCCACGACGTGCCTTCGTTCAGCTCCTTGGTCAACCACTGCTTGAACGGTTTGTAGGTGAGGAACGTCAGCTCGGGCTGTTGCAGCCGGGCGGAGAACGTGTCGCTCCAATAGTTGGCCCAGTTGCGGCCGAAGTCGTCGTGCGCGAGATAGCGATCGACGGCCGCCGCCCGTTTTTCGGCCGACGTGTCCTTGGCGAACATCTCGTACTCTTCCGGCTTCGGCGGTCGGCCACAGAGGTCGAGCACCGCGCGACGGAGGAACTGTTCGTCGCCGGCTTGCTCGGCCAGCGTCCAACCGGCGAGACGTTGCTCGATGAGCGCGTCGAGACCGTCGGCGTTCAGCTTCTTGAGCTTCGGCGTCGGTTTGGTCAACCACACGAACGGCTCGCCCGGCGCCGGATCGGGCGTTTTGACGGGGGCTTTGTCGTCCGGTTTGGGTTTGTCGGTCTTGGCCAACGCCTTGGGCTTGTCGACTTTCTTGATGGCGGTGGCGGCGATCTCTTCGGCCGTCAGCGGTTTGAGCGCCAGCCGGTCGTCGGGCGTGGCCGCGGCGTCGGTCGGTTCCAACCAGACGGCGTCGACGATCACGTGGCCCGTCGTTTCGCCGTTGGTGATGACGACGCTGGTCTCTTTGCCGGGTTTCAAGTCGAAGACGCCGAGTTCGGCGAACGGCGCGAGTTCCGGTTTCGGGAAGCGGCGTTGGTCGACGTACAGCGTGACGGCCTTGTCGCCGCGGGTTAGTTCTACCGGGACGTTCGCCGCGCGCGTGGCGCCCAGTGTGTAGGAGACGCGCAACGCGTAGCGGCCGGTTTTGGGGACGTCGAACGTGAACTTGGCCGCCCGTTCGCCTTTGTTTTTGTTCTCGTCGTGCAGGTAGTTCGCGCCGAGGAACGGCGAGACGTGCGTGGACTCGGTCCATTCGCCTGTCAGTTCGGCGTCGTCGTTATCGAGGATCAGCCCGGGCAGTTTTTTGGAGAGGTCGAGCTTAGCGACCGCGACCTGGGCGGGGACGACCATCGGCGGCGCGGCCGGAGTTTCCGGCGCATCTGCCGCGCACAGCGGCATCGTCAGCGACGCGAGCAAGACGAGGACCGTCGTCGGCAACAATCGCCTGCGAGCACGCGCAGCGGTGGTGAAGGTCGTCATCGTGCGATTCCCCAAAAGCATGGCGGGCGAGCCCCGTACGTCCGGCGGCGGGACCCCGACGGCGGACCGCCGGGGCAGACCTTTACTCTAACGAGTCCGACGCGCGGGGGTCAAAACTTTTCGCGGGAAATTCGCGAACGCAACCCACGACGGCGACGAGGGTTTCGCTTGACCGGTCAAATCGTAAGTCCTAGCATGGCCCGTAGGTTTTCCGCCCCGACTTTCCGGATTCCCAAGGATTCGCAGATGCGTCTTCGCCGTCTTTCGGCCCACTTTTTCTACTTGGCGACGGTGGTCGTCCTGGCCGTCGCAGCCTCTTCCGTCCGGGCGGACGAAGATTATTTAGATAAGAACGGAAAAAAGACGCTGATCGATCCGAAGGTCCAGCCGCCGACCAAAGCCGAGTTGGACGCGTTGACCTGGAAGCCGATGCCGGTCATCGACGCGCTCGAGCACATGCAGGCGTTTTTGGCCAAGCATCCGCAAGAGCTGAGCTTCGCCAAGGCGCTGAAGATCCGCAACACGTCGGACGCGACCAACAAGCAAATCTCGGACGCGTTGCGGCATTTGCCTTCGACCAAGATTCCGGCCGATTTCAACGCGACTTGCGTGCGCCGCATCAAGGGCGACGTGAAGAGCACGAATCCGCTGTTGCAAAACGCCGTCGAAGAGTTCGACGTGGCCAAGTACATCGGGGTGGGGTTGTTCGATTTCGATTGGGAGATGAAACCGTTCGCGGCGGCCGATTACGTCACGAAGTGGGAATCCAGCGTCGACGGTCTGTTCGAGCGCGTGACGCTGCGCGACGACATCGTTTGGTCCGACGGCGCACCCATCACGGCGCACGACGTCGAATTCTCGTTTCGCACGATCATGAACCCGACGATTCCGATTCCGGCCGTCCGCTCGCAAACGGTCGAATTGAAGTACGTCCATGCGGTCGACGATCGCACGGTCATCTTCATGCACAAGAAGGCGTTGGCCACCAACTCGTGGAACATCAATTTTCCGCTGATTCCCAAACACATTTACGAAAAGACGTTGTTGGAAGATGAAACGCTGAGCAAAAGCGCCAGGCACTTGGAGTTGGAAGATCGCCCGGTCGTCGGCGGTCCTTACAAGATCGTCGAACGGACGCGTCGCGATTCGATCGTGCTGGAACGTCGCGACGATTTTTCGAACTACAAAGGCAAGGAAGTTCGTCCTAAGCCGTACTTCAAAACGGTTCGCTTGAAGATCATCGAGGACTCGAACACGGCTCTCTTAAGCCTGAAGCGCGGAGACGTCGAGGATCTCGAACTCAGCATGCAGCAGTGGCAAACTCAAACCGGCGACGCCGATTTCTATCGCTACAACACGAAAGCCCGCGCTCCGGAGTGGACCGTCTTCTTCTTCGGTTGGAACAACACCAGTCCGTGGTTCGGCGATCGCAACGTACGGTTGGCGATGACCTACGCGTTCGATCACGAAGAACTGCTGCGGGTGCAAAACTTCGGGTTGACGCAAGCGGCGGTCGGTCCGTTTCATCCCGATTCGTGGATGTTCCCCAAAAAGAAACTGGCTCCGTTCAAGCAGGATTTGGAAAAAGCCGACGAGTTGTTGGCCGACGCCGGCTGGGAAGATACGAACGACGACGGCATTTTGGACAAGACGATCAACGGCAAGAAGGTGAAGTTCGAGTTCACGATTCTGTGCATCAACGACCCGGCCCGGCTCGAAGCGTGCAAACTGCTGAGCAACAATTTGAAGGGACTGGGCATCCGTTGCAACGTGCAGGTTTTGGAGTTGGTCTCGTTGATCAAACGGATGCAGGAACGCGATTTCGACGCGTATTTCGGCGGGTGGGGAACCGGCACCGATCCCGACACCAGCGAAAACATTTGGCGCAGCACGGAGACGCCACCCAAGGGGCGTAACTACTACGGCTATTCGAATAAGTACGTCGATGGTCTCTACGACTTAGGTAAAGAACTGGATGAGAACGCGGCCGCTCACGAGCAGATTTGCAAGAAGTTCGACTTGGCCAAGGTCGGCGTTACGCCGAAGTCAACCCGCGCCGAAGTTTACGCCGCGATCGCCGAACAAATTTATCAGGACCAACCGGTCACATATCTGTATTACCGCAGCGCGTTTTACGGATTCAACCGCGAATGGCGCGGCTGGATGTTCAGCCCGCGCGGTCCGTATCATTACAGCCCGGGTTCCGGCAGCATTTGGAAGAACGTGCCGTAACGTCGTCTAACTATTCGACCAGGTTCGTTCTCCGTCGTTCGTTTTCGTTCCGCATGCTGATCTTTCTCGCGCACGAATCTCCATCGCGGCCTTCACGCTCGTCGCGGTGAGCATGTTGGTCTACGGGCTGATTCGCACGTTGCCGGGCGACCCGTCGCTGCTGGACGTCGAGGGTTCGTCGCGCAAAATCGATCCGGCCGATTTCGCCGGATGCGCGACACCTACGGCCTGAACGAGTCGATACCGGCGGCCTACGCAAAATGGATCGTCGGCTTATTCCAAGGCGATTGGGGACAATCGTTCGGAATATCATCGCAACGTGTTGGACGTCATCGGCGATCATATCGGCCCGACGCTGATGTTGTCGGGCATCTCGCTGTTTTTCTCGTACCTGCTGTCGATTCCGCTGGGACTGTACTGCTCGCGTCGCGAAGGCAAGCCCGACGAGCGCACGCTCAGCGTCTCGCTCTATATGCTGTATTCGTTGCCGGCGTTCGTCGCCGCGTTGATGTTGCAGATTTTCTTCAGCGTGAAGTTGCAAGGAACGTGGTTCGAACTCGACCCGTTCGGGATGAAGTCGCCCGGCAACGTGTACGACGCGATGTCGACTTGGGAGCAAGTCGTCGACCGTATGAAGCACCTGATCATGCCGGTCTTTTGCTACACGTACGCCACGCTGGCTTACGAGACGCGCTTCATTCGCGCAAACATGGCCGAAGTCGTACGACAGGATTTCATTCGCACGGCCCGCGCCAAGGGCGTTTCGGAACGTATGGTCTATTTCAAGCATGCGTTCCGCAACACGTTGATCCCCTTGGTCACCATGCTGGGGCTTGCGTTGCCGACGTTGTTGAGCGGCTCGGTTATTTTGGAAAGCATCTTCAATTGGCCCGGCATCGGCGGATTGCTGTTTCAATCGATCGGTTCGCGCGATTACCCGTTGATCATGGGCTTGGTCCTGATTTTCGCCGTGCTGACGTTGTTCGGCCAGTTATTGGCCGACATCCTGTATGCGGTCGTCGATCCGCGGATCGTTAATCGCTAGCCGCCGCCGTCACGATACGTTTTTTCGCTTCGTTCGCTTGATGAATCCAACGCCGCCACCCGCCGACGCGACGCCCGAACTCGCTCCGCCCGAGGCCGCCGTCGTCGCATCTCGCACGCGCAGAGCGCCGCGCGGGTACTGGGGCGACGTGTGGCATCGGTTGAAGCGCAACAAGTTGTCGATGCTGGCTCTGGCGTATGTCGTCCTGTTGTCGTTGGTCGCGTTGTTCGCGCCGTTCATCGTCGGCTCGCGCCCGATCGCGGTCTATTACAAGGGCGAATACTACTTTCCCGGCCTCACGACGTTTTATCGATCGGGGTACGAAAATCCGATCTTCCGCGAGGGAAAACGCCCGCGCGACAAGTTGGTGTTCGACGTTTTTAAAGCGGAACGATTCTTGAAAAAGGATCCGGACAGCAAGCTCTATTGGCCGCTCGTTCTTCAAGATCCTTATCTGCGCATCAAGGAAGATCAGTTTCCCGATCATCCCGGCAATCCCTACGGCAACGACGGCGAACCCAGCCGATTGAATTGGTTCGGGACGACCAAGGAAGGCGTCGACGTCTTCGCCATGATGGTTTACGGCACGTCGTACGCGTTGTTGATCGGCTTCGTTTCGACCGGCATCGCGGCGTTGATCGGTATGACGTTGGGAGCGATCGCGGGCTACTTCGGCGGCTGGATCGATTCGGCCATTAGTCGCTTGATCGAGATCGTGCTGTCGATCCCGACGTTGATCCTGATCATCGCGGTGGTCAGCATCGTCAAAAACCCCACGTTGTGGCACGTGATGGCCGTGATCGGCGCCACGACCTGGCCCGGCATCGCGCGTTTGACGAGGGCCGAGTTTCTGAAGCTGAAGCAAATGGAATACATCGCCGCCGCGCGTGTGTTGGGGGCGGGGCATTTTCGGATCATGTTCAGGCATCTGTTGCCCAACGCGCTCGCGCCGGTGCTGGTGCCGATCACGTTCGGCATCGCGTCGGCGATTTTGATCGAGAGCGGGCTCAGTTTCCTGGGAATCGGCGCCAGCCCCACCGAACCGCGCTGGGGCGTGCTGCTGAGCGGCGCAGCGGGCGGACCTCACCATGTGGTGGCTGGTCGTGTTTCCCGGCGGGGCGATTTTTCTTTCCGTCTTGGCCTACAACCTGATCGGCGAAGGGCTGCAGGAAGCGACCGATCCGAGGTTGAGAAATCGGTAGGAGTTATCGGTTTTCAGGATTCAGTTTTCAGTCAAGGCATTTGTCATCACACGACTTCGAATCTCACACCCCTGAAAACAGAACCCTGAACACTGAAAACTCAGCCATGCCCCTTCTCGAGATCGCCAACCTCAGCGTCGCCTTTCCCACCGAGGAGGGGTTGGTGCGCGCCGTCAACGACGTGTCGATCGCCATCGAACGGGGCACCACGCACGGACTGGTCGGCGAGAGCGGCTGCGGCAAAAGCGTGACCGCCATGTCGGCGTTGCGGCTGATCGCGCCGCCGGGCAAGATCGTCGCCGGGCGAATTCAATTGCACGACGAAGAGCGACCCTACGACATCACCGCCGCCTCGGACGGGGCGATGCAACGCCTGCGCGGCAAGCGGATCGGCATGATCTTTCAAGAGCCGATGACTTCGCTCAACCCGGTCTTCACGATCGGCGATCAGATCGGCGAATCGCTGCGCATCCACGAAGGATTGTCCAAACGCGACGCGCAACTCCGCGCGATCGATCTGTTGCGAACGGTGCGCATTTCCGCGCCCGAAAAACGCGTCGACGACTACCCGCATCAATTTTCCGGCGGGATGCGGCAACGCGTGATGATCGCCATCGCGTTGGCCTGTTCGCCGCGTTTGCTGATCGCCGACGAACCGACCACCGCGCTCGACGTGACGATCCAAGCGCAAATTCTCGACCTGCTGCGCAAGCTGCAGCAAGAGAACGGCATGGCGATCCTGTTGATCACGCACGACCTGGGCGTGATCGCCGAGATGGCCGATCACGTGACGGTGATGTATGCGTCGCAAATTGTCGAGAGCGCACCGGTCGACGAGTTGTTCGCTCATCCGCTGCATCCGTATACGGTCGGCCTGTTCCGCTCGCGCCCGCAACCCGGCAGCCACGCGACGCTGACCTCGATTCCCGGCATGGTCCCCAGCCCGGTGAATTTGCCGCCCGGCTGCCCGTTCCATCCGCGTTGCGCCTGGAAGCAACCGCCACGTTGCGCGAGCGAGATGCCGACCCTGCGCGAGATTCGCCCGAATCATTGGGTCCGGTGTCACTTCGCGGGAGAGATCGATTTTGGAAAGTGATGCGTCCGCGCGATCGCTGCGGCGATCACGGGGCTTGAGAGGGCGCTGAAGAAACGCTGCGGCGCACGACCCGCCGTTAGAACACGATCCGCAGACTGAAAACTGAAAACCGAACACTGAAAACTTTCGTTCATGCTGCTCGAAGTCGAAAATCTGAAGCAACACTTTCCGATCCGCGCCGGATTCTTCGGCGGCGTGGTCGGGCATGTGCGCGCGGTCGACGGCGTGTCGCTGTACGTCAAACCGGGCGAAACGCTCGGTCTCGTCGGCGAGAGCGGCTGCGGCAAAACCACCATCGGGCGGACCATTCTGCGGTTGCTTGATCCGACCGCCGGCGTGATTCGCTTCGAAGGCAAAGACATCACACGCGCGACCGGCTCGGACCTGCGCGGGATTCGCGAGCGGATGCAGATCGTCTTTCAAGATCCGTACAGCTCGCTCAATCCGCGGATGACCGTGCGCCGGTTGATCGAAGAAGGCTTGATCATCCACGGTCGCGGGACAAAGGGCGAGCGGGCCGATTTGGTCGAGCAAACGCTGCGCGAAGTCGGTCTTGATCCGGCGTATATGGTCCGCTATCCGCACGAGTTCTCCGGCGGGCAGCGTCAGCGCATCAGCTTGGCCCGCGCAGCTGCGCTCAAGCCGAAATTCCTGGTCCTCGACGAGCCGATCTCCGCGCTCGACGTTTCGATCCAAGCCCAGGTCGTCAACTTATTGGCCGACCTCAAGCAACGTATGGGGCTGACGTATCTCTTCATCTCGCACGACCTCTCGATGGTCGAGTACATCAGCGACCGCGTGGCGGTCATGTACTTGGGCGAGATCGTCGAGCAGGCCGCCAGCCGCGACCTCTACCGCGCACCGTTGCATCCTTACACGCAAGCGTTGCTGTCGTCGATTCCGAACATCGATCCCAAGCAGCGTCGCACGCGGATGATCCTGCAAGGCGACGTGCCGAGCCCGGTCAAGCCGCCGGCCGGCTGCCGGTTTCATCCCCGTTGTCCGCTGGCGAACGAGCGTTGTCGGAACGAAGTTCCCGCGACGGTCGCCTTGGACGAACACACGGTTCGCTGTCATCGCGTGGAAGAAGCGCTGGCCGAGTCGCCCGTCCCGACCGGTACGACGCACGCCGAACACGCCCAAGCGATCAGCGCCCGGATCACCGCGCAAATCACGGCGACACGCTCGCCGGTGATCGAAGTCGTGTCGTAAACGCAACGGCTTTGACGCGAATATTTGCGTGCTTGCTCGACCGAATGCGTAGAATACGTCGTCGTAACGCATCACGCGGAGTCGAGCATGTTGGCCGTTAACGAGAACGGGCTGTACTGCGCGGCGGGCGATTTTTATATCGACCCGTCGCGCGCGGTGCCGCGCACCGTCGTCACGCACGCCCACAGCGATCATGCGCGGACCGGGATGGGGCGGTACTTTTGCGCGCGCCGGGCGAAGCGGTGCTGCGGCATCGCATCGGTCAACAGGCCGAGATCCACGCGCTCGCCTACGGCGAAACCCACCTGATCAACGACGTGCGCGTGTCGCTGCATCCGGCCGGCCACGTGTTGGGCTCGGCGCAAGTGCGCGTCGAACATCAGGGCGACGTCTGGGTCGCGGCGGGCGATTATAAGGTCGCGCACGATCCGACTTGCGCGTCGTTCGAGCCGATCCGCTGCCGGGTCTTCATCACCGAGTCGACGTTCGGTTTGCCGATCTATCGTTGGCTCCCCTCCGCGGCGATTTTCGACGAGATCAACGCGTGGTGGCACGGCAACATCGCGCAGGAACGGACCAGCGTGTTGTACGGCTACTCGTTGGGCAAAGCACAGCGGTTGTTGGCCGGCGTCGACGCGTCGCTTGGACCGATTTTGGTCCACGGCGCGGTCGCACCGTACTTGCCGATGTACGCAGCGGCCGGAGTGACGCTGCCCGAGACGCAACCGGCGAACGCCGAAACGGCCAAGACGACGAAGGGCCGCGCGCTGGTCGTCGCGCCGCCGAGCGCCGAGAGCGAAAGCTGGCTGCGCAAGTTCGGCGACGTGTCGTTGGCGTTCGCCAGCGGGTGGATGATGATCCGCGGCACGCGGCGTCGTCGCGCGGCCGACCGGGGCTTCGCGTTGTCGGATCACGCCGATTGGGACGGCCTGCACGAGGCGATCCGCGCGACCGGCGCCGAACGCATCCTGGTCACGCACGGTTACACGCGGCAACTGGTCCGGCGCCTGCGCGAGATCGGCTACGACGCCGACACGCTGAGCACGCAATACGCGGTCGACGAAGAAGAGTAGGGCATCTCGCCGCCGTGTGCGCGAATCCGATCGCTCATGCCGGCAAGCGCACAACGTGGATCGAAATTTCAGCCGCGATTTCGCGCTCCGCAGGAATTTCGACTGCCCAAGCCCGGCGTCGGACGCCTACAATTAACTACGTTCGGCGTCGTAAGGCATGTCTTCGACGATCGAATTCAAAATCCGATTTCAAAATTCTCTGATCGCCCATTGCGGAGTTTAAGTATGACACGCGAGACGTTGTTGCACGGATCGGCGCGGTGTTGTGTTGCGGCGCGTTGGTCGGCGCAACGGCGCTGGTCGCGCAGGACGGAACCAAGGCCGAACCGGCCAAAGCCGAGAGTAAGGTCGAAAAAGCCGCTTACGATCCGGCCGCCGTTCCGGCCGATCTGCCCGGGTTGTTGGAGTACGTCAAGCAAGGCGAAAACTGGCAGCCGCCGGTCGATCCGGCGATGCGCCGCGATCCCGAGGCGATGAAGAAGATTCGCGATCAAATCAAGACGGCCCGCGGGAAGCTGGTCGAAGCGACCGACAAGGCGCTCGCTTTGAAACCCGAGGAGCAGAATCGCGTCCAATTGACCAAGGCCAAGCTGAACGCGTTGCGCTTGATGGGGATGTTCGGCGACGAACAGGCCGACAAGACGTTCGAGACGTTGATCGACTCGCTGTTGAAAGATAAGAACCCCGCGCTTTCCGGCGACGCGTACAAGCTCTCGTTGATGATTCGCTTGAACCGCATCATGTCGGGCAAAGGGGGCGAATCGCCGGATAAGTTGGCCGCCGAACTGAGCACCGCGCTGGACAAAGACGAGACCCGCGCCGAAGCGGTGATGGTCGCGCAAAACGCGACCTACATGTTCGAGATGAAGGGCCACACCGAACTGGCCCGCAAACTGTACGACGACTTGATCAAGGCCGCCCCGAAACTGGACGATTCGCGGATGCGGACCCAAGTGCAAAAACGGGCCGAAGGGGGCATCGCGCGGCTCGGCCTGATCGGTCGCCCGGCCGAACTGAAGGGCAAACTGCTGGACGGCGCGGATTTCGACGTAACGTCGCTCAAGGGCAAGGTCGTGTTGATCGACTTCTGGGCCACGTGGTGCGGCCCCTGCATCGCCGAGATGCCGAACGTGGTCGAGAACTACAAGAAGTATCACGACAAAGGCTTCGAGGTCGTCGGCGTCAGCATCGACGACGACAAGGAGAAGCTGGAAACGTTCGTCAAGGAAAAAGACGTGCAATGGCGCACGTTGTTCAACCCGGACGAAGCGACGCGCGGCTTCGAAAATCCGTCGGCCAAGGCCTACTTCGTCAACGGGATCCCGGCGACCTATTTGGTCGACAAGAGCGGCAACATCACGGCGATCAACGTTCGCGGCGAACGCTTAGGCGAGCTGTTGGAATCGCTGCTCGGCAAGTAACGCCGCGCTGAGTCGAAAACCAAACAGCCGGACGAGCGACGCTCGTCCGGCTGTTTTCGTTTTTCTGGCGAGGGGCGTACGTTATTTTACGCCGTTCGATTCGCCATGCTCGGGGGCCGGCGCGCCGGCCGGGATGCGGCTCGTAATGACGGCGTGTCGTAGCGTCAGAAAGTTGCCGTTCTTGTATTCGGTCACGGTTCCTTGCACGATCCAGGTCAGCGGTTCGCTGGTTTCGACCACCATCTTGGCCACGCGTTCGGCCAGCAGGTTTTCCACCACCGGGAATTGCAACTTGCCGTCGGCCGAAACGAACTTCGCCCGTTCGCCCACCAGCTGAAACTTGCCCGGGACGTTCGACAGCCGCGTCCCTTCGCGCCAACGACCGTTGGCCTGATAACCTTCGACGACGCCGGGTCCGACGTGCGTGACGGGGTCGTGCGTCGATTTCTCGGATGTAGACGGCGTCGGCGTTTCGGCCGCGGGTTTCGTGGGCGTTTGCGCGGCAAGACGCCACGTCGTCGACGCGATCACCATCAATCCTAACGCGACGGCGCGAATCACACGGGGCATCGGCGAATACTCGAGTTAAGTGCGAAACGTCGGCCGAGCGTGGGTTCGTTAAGCGGCCGGCTTCGGTAGCATGATGCTATGCAACACCAGCACCGAACCGATCGAGAGCAGCGAGTACCCGATCCACAACGGCGGCTTGAACGACTTGGCGGGGATGCCGTTTTCGTTGTTGTTGATGAAAAAGTTTTTGGCCGGCGTTTCGGGATCTTGGAACCGCGTGGCCAAGAACCGCGTGGTGGTCGTATTCAGCGTGAACGTCTCGACCATGCGGAATTGCAGGCCGAACAAGAGCAGCAAAAAGCCGATCAAGAACAACTTATTCCGATTCATATCCATGACGCGCCTCGCACGACTCCCGGGGGAGTTCGTCGTCGAAGTTCCTCGCGTCCTTGCGTTCGGCCTGCCGACGGTCGGTCCTTCGCTCCGTCGGGAAACGGCCGCCGGCGCGGCGTTCCACGTAGTCGATGATCGACGCGGACGCGTGCGAATCTTCGCGAGAAGTTCGGGCCGCGGCGCGATCGCGCGAGTCGTCAGGGTTCGCCGTCGCCGACTTTCCGCGATCTTCCCGTAATCCCCGCAGGCGAGGGGCCGTTGGGACCATCTGCGGTCGGTTCGTAACGATTATGTCGAGCGAATCGTCGGTCCGCGGCGCGGAGTCGTCGAGACGTGTTCTAGGGTTGGGAGAACGTCATTCCTCCGCCGGCGGACACGTCGGTCGGAGCGAGAACTTTTGAATCGAAGAGGGTGCGATGTCGAAACGCGTCTTGGTGTGCGACGATTCTCTGATCATGCGGACCTTGGTCTCGGACTGCTTGGCGGCCGACGGTTGGGAAATCGTCGCCACGGCCTGTGACGGGCGCGACGCGTTTCAAAAGTATCAAACCCACCGCCCCGACGCGGTGACGATCGACGTCGTGATGCCCGAGTACGACGGTCTTTATGGGCTGGAAAAGATCTTAGAGTTCGACCCGGCGGCCAAGGTCGTGGTGCTGAGCGCACTCGATCAACCGAAGCTGATCGGCGAAGCCGTCCGCCGCGGCGCGCAGGATTTTTTGGTGAAGCCGTTCCTGCCCGACCAGTTGAAACAATCCTTGACCGCCTGCGTTTGCGTCTAATAGCCGCCGGACAACGTCAGCTAGCACGATATCCTCGGCATTCCATCGCCTCGGCCCGACGTCTCCCCGCGCACCTCGTCTTGCCGGCGGCGCGGGAGTTCGCGTATAAGCGTCCGAATTCTTTCGCCGGCGACCGCCGGTTCGGATGGTTTGCTACGTAAATTCGGAGCGCAGCGATGCCCTCGTTCGCCGTTCGTGTCCTTCGCGGAGTCTTGGTAGGAGCGTCGCTGCTCGGCGCGATCGTCGCGCGGGCGCCGAGTTTCCATACACGGCTTACGTCTATCACCCCGATGCGTTCGCGATGAGCGGACCGCCCGCGGTGGGCGAGTATCGCACCGAACGGATGGAGCGCGGCCAGCGTGTGACCGTCTATCGCGCCGAACGGGGCTGGTGCGCCGTTCGTCCGCCGCGCGGAGCGTTCAGTTGGGTCGAAGGGAAATTTCTGCAACCGACGGATGACCGGACCGCGCGGGTCGTGGTCGATCAGATTCCGTGTTACGTCGGCAGCCAGATGGTCGACAAGCGGGACCGTTCGCAAATCACGCTGAAAGCCGGCGAGATGGTCGAAGTGCTCGGCGTCACCGAAACGGCCGGCGGCACGTGGTATCAAGTCGCCCCCCCGTCCGGCGAGTTCCGTTGGATCGCCGCGGCCGATTTGCGCCGCGACCCGCCGTCGGAATGGCCCGCAGGCGCGGCGCTGAGTCTTCGCTTGGCGCCGTGCCGGCGATCGGCCCTGCGCTCGGCGGCGCGGCGCCGATGAACGCCGTGCCGGGGTCGATCAGCTCGTGGCAACCGGCCGATCCTGCCCGCTGGCGCAACAACGAGCCCGGCACGATTTTGCCCACGTCGTCCCCGTCGCCGGGCACGTTGCCGGCCCCGATCGCGACCGTTGCGCAGACGCCCTTGCCGCCGTTCACCGTGGTGCGCGGAACCGCGCCGGCCCCACTGCAAAATCCGACACCGCAATACTCGGCCGCGCCGGCCGGCACGACTCCTTCCGTCTCGCAACCGCCGCTCCCTCCGCCGAGCGGATCGTTTCAATCGCAATACGACGCGCTCGAGTCCGATTTGGCCGCCGTCATCATGCAAGATCCGAACGCTTGGAACTTGGCCGAGTTGAATCAACGTTCCGATGCGCTCTATCAACGCACGGAAAGCTCGTACGAGAAGGGTAAAGTGCGCATCTATCAAGCCAAGCTGGCCCGCTTCGGCGAGCTGCGTCAACGCACCCTCGATCAACAAGCCTTGCTGGCCGCGCGACCGATCCCCGGCGCGGCGCGTCCCGCGCCGGGCGCATCGCCGTACCCGATGCCGCCGCGCAGCACCGAATGGACGCCCAACATCACGCCGGCGACCCCGTATCAAAATCGCACCGGCCGCGGCGGTCTCGAGCGCGGCCGAGCCCGGAGTGGGGCGTTACGACGGCATCGGCTATCTGATGAAGGTCGAATCGCGTCGGCCCGACGCGCCGAAGTACGCGTTGGTCGACGGAACCGGGAAGAACGTCGTCGCGTTCGTGACACCCGCCGCCGGGGTCGAATTGCAAGCGTATCTGAAGCAACAAATCGGCGTCAGCGGCCAACGGGCGTACATGCCCGAGTTGAAGACTCCGTTGATCACCGTTGAAGCGGTCGGTCCGACCGACCCGACGAGCTTGGCCCGTCGAACGAACGACAAGACGTTGCGTTAGAAGCGCGATGCGAAAAAAGTTTTAAGAATTCCTCAAGATTTCTTGTCCGCCGACCGACGCCGCGTCCGCTGAGGTCGGCGATACGGGGTTCGGCGATCGTTCGCGTAAGGGCGACGATCACGGCGATTCTCCCTCGCCGCGCAGTCCGGTTCCCCGATCGAACGGCGTCACGCAGTCGTCCGCGCATTGCTCGGGCGTCGCATCGTGACGTTCGTCGTAAATCGCTACGTTCTCGTCATCTCTTCTTAGGGGGAAGTCATGTCTCGATTCGCGCTGCGTCTGCGCATGTGGTTCGGCGCTGGTGTTGTGGGGGGCGACGACGTTGTCGGCCGCTCCGCCCGTGAAAACGCCGGTCTCGACGGAGAAAACCGTTTCGACGTCGAATGGGGCGGTCGACGTCGCGGAACTGACCGCGCAGGTCTTGGAAGAGCATTGGGCGACCGTCAAACGCTCGGCCGCGCGCTTGGAATACGAACGGGTCCGCGCGACATCGCGCCCGGACGCGAGTTCGCAAATGGCGTTGGCCAACTTGGCGCGAAAGCTGTCGCTGCCCGACGTCGAGCGCGTGCATCTGAGCAACGTGATCGATCGCGAAAGCGATCATCCGGAAGCGCGGAAACGGTTGGGATTCGTCCGTCGCGACGGCGAATGGACGTCGCGTCGACAGGAAGCAGCGGAACGCGTCGCGCGGCGAACAGGCGGCCGACACGGCCGCGCGTCGTCGGAAAGAGGCCTCCGACTGGCATCGCCGTCTGACGTCCGGTAAATCGCCGCTCCGCACGTTGGACCAAGCGGTCGAAAATCAGCTCGCGACGGACGACGACGAAGCGTCGACGTTGGAGTTGTGGGAAAACGAACTCGCGGAGAGCGCCGTGGGCCGAGCCGCTTGGGTCGGTTACTTAGTGCGTCGTCAAACGCCCGCATCGTCGTCGGCGTTGTGTCGTCTGGCGATCGACGCCGACGACGCCGCGACGCGCGACGCGATCGTGACCGAATTGCGTGCGCCAACGAATACGAGGTCTTTCCCCGCTTGCTCGACCGCTTGGCGATCGCCCCCGTCGCGCGGACGAACACCGAACGCGCGTCGGTGCGCTGGTGTGCCGGCAATGCGTGTATCGCGAATCGTTCGAAACGGCCGAAATCACTGTCATTGATCGCGTTTTCGACCTGAACGGCGAAGCGGTCTCGGCCGCGTTCGCCGGCCGCGCGTTGGCCCAACGCCATGAGGAAGCGACGGCCCGCGACGCGCGGAACGAAGCCGCGACCGTCGCCCGCGCGAACGCTGCGCATCGGCGTAACGTTGTGCGCGCTCTCGGGCGAAACGGCGGATAAGACGCCGCGCGAGTGGTGGGACTGGTGGGCCGAGCGAACCGGCGTCACGATTCCGAACGCGAAGGAGACGCGCTACGTGCACCTGACGAATCGCATTCTCGATCGTTTCCCGGCGTTCCCCGACGCCGACGCGTTCGCGCCGCGTCCCAACGTTGGGGGCTTCGTCCCCAACGACGGTTCGATCTCCGGACGATTGATGTCGCACGATTGCTTCGTCGCCGGTACGCCGGTCTGGACTGAGTTCGGCGCGGCGGCGATCGAAACGTTGCGCCCGGGCGATCGCGTGTTAGCCGTCGATTCGCGAACCGGTGCGCGAACTTGGAAATCGGTGCTCCGCTCGACCGTTCGTCCGCCCGAGGCGTTGCATCGCATCGTGGCCGGCGACGACAGCCTGCGTTGCACCGCCGGCCATCCGTTTCTGGTGGTCGGTCGCGGTTGGACGACGGCGCGCGATCTGCGCCCCGGTATGATGTTGGAGACGTTGAACGGTCCGGTCGAGGTCGAACTGAGCGAACGCGACAGCCGACTCGCGGCGACGTTCAACCTGGTGGTCGAAGACGCGCACAACTACTACGCGGGCAAGTCGCGGTTGCTGACGCACGACAACACGCGCGTCCGCGAAACACCCAAACCGCGGCTGATCGTGGAAAAGGACGCGGGCTGAGTCGCTCGGATCGAACTATTTCTGTCAACGAAGCGGCCCGCGTGTCTCGACTCGCGGGCCGCAGGTGTTTACGTCGAACATTCGACCTTAGGCCGAGGTCGCCGGCGTCCCGGCGTACGCGGGTTCGTTGCCGGATTTCCATTTGATGTTGCAGCCCATGCTGGGTTTTTGCGTGTCCGGGACCGCCTTGCCGGCCAGCAACGCGTCGATCGCCGCGCGGAGGTCCGCGCCGGTCACCGGTTTTTCGTTGCCCGGGCGGCTATCGTCCAATTGGCCGCGATAGACCAACTTCTGATGACGGTCGAACAGAAAGAAGTCCGGCGTGCAAGCCGCGTGATACGCTTTGGCGACGTCTTGAGTTTCGTCGTAGAGATACGGGAAATAATAGCCGCGCTGCTCGGATTCATGAACCATTTGCTCGGGCGAGTCGGCCGGGTGAGCCGAGACGTCGTTGCTGCTGATTCCCACGATTCCGACGCCCTTGAACAGATAATCGCGGGCGAACAACGAGAGATAGTCGGCGATGTGTTTGACGTACGGGCAGTGGTTGCAGAGGAACATGACCAGCAGGACGGGCTTGTCTTCGTAATCCTGCAGCTTGACGATGCGGCCGTCGACGTTGGGAAGCGAAAAATCGGGAGCCTTGGTCCCGAGCGGCAGCATCGTGGAATTGGTACGGGCCATGGCGATCCATCTCTCTGCGAAAGGAAACAAGCGAACGAGAGCCGACGCTCGAATTTTACGAAAGAGGGTCGACGTTCGACAAGCCGCGCGTTCCGAACGGTTGAGGCGAGCGAACAAACGCAGCGCGAAAAAAAAGCCCCCCGATCGCGGGCGCGATCGGGAGGCCGATACCGTTTACGTCGTGGTCATCGACGAGCTTAGCTCGTCTTGCTGACGCTGGACGTGTCGTATTGCGGTTTCTTCACGTCCGGGCGGTCGCCTTCGGGCGTGGCATCGTTGTCGATGTCGAACCACGCGTCTTGGAATTCGATCCGCGGTTTCGACGGGTCGCGCATGCAGATGTTGGTGGTCAACGCGATGATCGCGTCGGCCATGGCGACCTTCGGATGGCAACGCGGCGTGCGCAGACGGGGTTCGATGTTCTCGTCCGTTTGGTTGCGAACGCACCATGCGAAGTGTTCCATCTCTTCGGTGTAGCCGCGGCTGATCGGGCCGGCTTCGAGAGCCGCCTTGCCGACGCCGCCCGAGGGGGCCGCCGCGCCGCCGCTGGCCGTGGTGTCGAGCCGCGTTGCCCGAGGCCGCGACCGAAACCTTGGTCGAGACGCTGGGCTTCACGAACAACATCGCTTCGGCTTCCTTGTCCAGCACCAGGGTCCCCTTGGTTCCCATCACGATTTCGCCGTAATCGCCGAAGCCGTTGCCGTTGATCGTCGAGTAGGTCACGCCGATCTTGCTGTCGTGCGTTTTCTTGTCGGCATGCACGTACTTCTGGCCGGGGAATTCGTACATGCAATAGACGTGGTCCTCGGCGTCGCGGTCGTACGGGAAGATGTAGCGTCCGCCCATCGCGGTGACGGTCAGCGGGTGAGCTTTGTACGACGGGTCCGGGTTGCGGGCCGCTTCGGTGCAGAAGATCGTGGCCGCGTCCAATTGGTGGCTGCCCAACTCGGCCATCAGGCCGCCGCCGGTGCGAGCCCACAAACGCCAACGAATCAGTTCTTCGAGCGCGCCGACTTTGTACTCTTTGCCGGTCGCGGGATCGGTGATCGTCCGTTCGAGATAGCCGTTCTTGATCGCGTCGACGTGTTGATCTTCCAGCTGCGCCTTCTTCTGGGCGAATTGCGCGGTCAGTTTTTCGCGTTCGCTCTTGGATTGCGACGCGTCGGCCGTGTCGAGCTTCTTCTTCAAACCGGCCAGTTCTTTGTTCAACTTGTCCAAATCGCGATCGGCCGACGGGACCGGCGGTTGCCAGCTATCGGTCCCGGGCAGGTTGGCGCGATGCCATTGGGCGCGGATGCTGTGGATGTCGCCGATGAAGCCGTTGCGGATCGTGTGCTTGGCGTTGTCGTACAGGATGCTGTAATGGCGTTGGTGACCGGTGGCCAGCAGCTTTTTGGTTTCGGCAGAGACGCGACCCATTTCCTTACACTGAGCGACCGTTTGGCCCATCAGCTTTTCGGTCAGAACGTGTTTCCCCTTGCGCATCGCCTTGATCGCGGCTTCGGCGTGCAAGTGCAAGGGCAGGGCGATGACCACCGCTTCGATGTCCGGGTTGTCCAACAGTTCTTCGTAGCGGTCGTAGACTTTGACGTGGTTCTTCGCTTCGTCTTCGCTTTTCCAGCCGTACTTCTTCATCAAACCGGCGCGAACGGCCATCGCGTTCGGGCTGCTGTAGTCGCCGTGGAAACGCGCGGTGGACGTTATACGGGCGAATGTCGGCGATCGCGACGCAATTCAGATATTCCGGATTGTGGCGCCGATCAACACGCTTCCTTCGTCGCCGGTGCCGATGAAGCCGACCCGCAGCGGATTGCCCACGGTCTTGCCGTAGCCGAAGTACATCGCGCCCAAGCCGCCGCCGCTGACCACGCCAGCGCCGACGGTGCCGGCCAGGAATTGGCGACGATTGACGCTGAAGGTCCCCTTCGAATCGACCTTCGGCTCGCCTTTGTCGTCGCGGGCGACGTCGCAGGCGATCGCCATTTCGAAGTTTTCGCGACCGACGGCTTTCTCTTCTTCTTTGAGGTACATGGCGGAGGAGCGATTCGAGGAAAGTGGGTGTACGAGTGAGACGGCGGGCGAGCGCCGATGTGGTTAACGTTTCCGAACGACGTCGCGTTCAGAGTGAATTGTCTTAACGCCGACGCGTTCAGGATTGACCGTCTCAACGCCTGCGCGTTTCGACGGCGACGACTTCGGGTTCCTTCGCGCCGAACAAGGCGTGAACGAAATAATCCAGCCCCAGGTAGCGGCCGATGCCGGTGCCCATCAACGAAAAACAGGCCAGCATCTCGACCCATTCGAAATAGGTCGTTTTGACCGCCATAGGATCCCAAAACGGCTGTAATAGCACGACGTTCAGCAGAAACTGCGCCGCACACGAACGCCGCCGTCCGGGTGAACAACCCGACCAGCAGGCAGCCGCCCGCGATCATCAACACCCAGACCACGACGGGATCGATTTTCTTATACGGCGGGACCGGGGGGGCGAGTTCGTTCGGGACGATCGATTCGCCAGCCAATTCGTTCAAATCGGCTCGCAGCCAGTCCTCGACCGTCAGCATGTCGCTGAGCCACGGCGCGGCCATCGCGTTCAATTCTTTGGTCTTCTCTTGGATGCGTTTGGTCTCGAACGGGATATTGCTCGAACCGGGTTCTTTTTTCCAATTCTCCAAGCGACGAAGTTCGGCGCGGTACTCGAACAGCTTGTCGTACGAGACCAGCTTCTCTTCAAACAGTTTCAGATTGTCTTTGAGCGCGGCGTCGGCCAGATTTTTCTTTTCCAGACCCCAGCGATAGTGCGCCACGTAGTCGGCGGTGATCTTCTGCCACGCGTTACGGACCCGCAGCGCCCAGGCGCCGTAGACCGGATTCTTATACATCGCGTAGTCGTCGCTCAGAATGCCGTCGTTGGTTTTCGATTCGGCCGGTTTCGCGGCGGCGTTCTTGGCCGCTTCTTTGGCGACTTCCTCTTTGGGATTCTTCGGCGTGGGAGGATCCATCGGCGGTGCGCCGGACTCTTTGGCCGCTTTGTCCTCCTTGGCGTCTTTCTTGGCGTCGGCGTCTTTAGCGGCGGCTTCTTTGTCCGCGTCGCCCTTGGCTTCCGCAGTTTTGTCGTCGGCCTCTTGGCCGGCTTGGATGTTCAACTCGACCGGTTTCGCCGGCTTTTTGACCTCCGGGATTTTCTTGTCCGCGGGGGCCGGTACGCCGGTCGTTTTCTCGCGGGCGTCGTAATACTCGCTATCGGTGAACGGTCGGTTCACGGTTTCGTCCCAACCGTAATTCTCGGCCAGCATCGCCTTGTGCGGGCGCGAGCGGGCCGACCGCGACCTTCAAGAACGGTGCGCTCGACCATTTGTTATCGAAATAATGGTCTCGCCCTTCGTTGAAGAAGTGCCAACCCATCGCCACGCGCAGCGCGACGAGGAACACAATTCCCAGGCCCGAAATCGGAAAGAGCTTGCGGGTCAAAACCGGAATCTCCGTAGCAATAGCGCACGCGGCGAATAAAACCGAAACGACGAACCGAGCGTCCCCGAAGCGATGGATCGTGCCGCGACGCAAAGGCGGGAGGACGGACGGCGTCGGACGAACAATCGCAAACTTCCCCGAATCCCTGTATTATGCTCGCTCGACGACCGTTTGCCAACGGTTCGGAACGCAGGCTTTCGGGATCACCCCTCAAAAAACCGAGCCCTGTAACCCGAACCCCGAAACCTGAACCCCAATCCAAGTCCGATGCGCATTGTCCTCTGTTATCCGGTCGAATCGCGGCACATCGCTCAGATCGCCGCCGCCGCGCCCGACGCCGAAATCGTCAACGCCGGACAAGAACACGTCGCGCGCGAGCTGTTCGACGCCGACATCTTCTGCGGCCACGCCAAGGTCCCGGTCGATTGGGAGGGCGTCATGAAGAAAGGCCGGCTGCGCTGGATTCAATCCTCGGCCGCCGGAATGGATCACTGCCTGGTCCCGGCGGTCATCGCCTCGGACATTCCGGTGACCAGCGCGTCGGGCGTGCTCTCCGACCAAGTCGCCGAACACACGCTGGGCCTGCTGATCGCAATCACCCGCAGCTTCGGCACGTTCTTTCGACAACAACAACGCAAGGAATACGTCCGCCGGCCGACGCGCGATCTGACCGGCGCGACGGTCGGCATCTTCGGTTTCGGCGGCGTCGGTCGCCGGACGGCCGAAGTGTTGGCGCCGTTTCGGACCACAACGCTGGCCGTCGATCTCTACCCGGTCGACAAGCCCGACAGCGTGGCCGAGTTGCACGGCGCGGACAAATTCGACGACGTGCTGGCGCAAGTCGACTTCGCGATTCTTTGCTTGCCGCTGAACTCGCAAACGAAGTGGATGATTACCAAAGAGAAGCTGCAAAAGATGAAGCCGGGCTCGGTGCTGCTGAACATGGCGCGGGGGAAGTTGGTGGTCGAAGACGATTTGGTCGCCGCGCTCGAGTACGGCCCGCTGTTCGCCGCCGCGGCCGACGTGGCGGCCGAAGAGCCGCTGCCCGCCGACAGCAAATTGTGGGATCTGCCCAACATGCTGATCACGCCGCACGTGGCGGGGCAAAGCGCGAAGCGGATCGACAACATGACGAACTTCTTCTGCAAGAATCTGGCCGCCTACTTCGCCGGCCGACCGCTGAAGAATTTGGTCGACCGCGAACTCGGCTTCCCGATCCGCAAAGCCGGCGATTGGACGAGCGGGCAAGCGGTCTTCGGCGCGCAGTAGTTCATTCAACGCATGGGCCGCTGATTTTCATGATCGGACTGATTTTCACTGATCCGCAAAAGTCTTGGATACGCGAGATGTCTTTCGACGCACGCTTTCAGGGTGTGTGTTTGATTCCAGATCAGTGTTAATCAGTCTCATCAGTTCAATCCGTGGCCCGCTCCGCTGAATTTTCTTGACAAATTCCGCCGCGCGCGCGAAGTTGATTCGGCTCGCGTGATATCCAGCGGAACGCTCTCCATTCCGCTCGGTTCACGCGCTTCGTCGTTCGTGGGGCCGCGACGTCGTTCGACACGCAGGCTACCCGGCGACGCTTCTCGTCCGTCGACTTTTCTTTGGAGAACGCGATCATGACGCGCTATGGAATGCGGGGACTGTGCGCGGGGCGCTGCTGGGGATGTTGATCGTCGCGGCGTGGTCGAACGCCGCCGATCCGAAATCCGTCGCTGGCAACGACCCCAACACGCAACGGGCGATCAAACGCTTGCGGGCGGAACTCGACGCCGGCGAGTTCGGCACCGCGACCGCGGCCGCGAGGGCGATTCCGGATTCGAAAAAACGCGACGCCGCCCTTCGGACCATCGCGTTGGCTCAAGCCGCGCGGGGTTCGACCGATGCCGCCACGCAAACCGGCGACTCGTTGTACGATCCGACCGCCCGGGCGACGCTGGCGCGCGATCTGCGCGAGCCGACCCGTCGCAACCAAGCCGGCGGCGGCGCGCAGGCCGATTTCGATTCGCTGATCGAACTCATCACCACCACGACGCAGCCGAACACGTGGAAAGCCAACGGCGGGACGGGCGATCTGTTCGGGTTCGAAGGGGGCGTCTTCTGCGATCCCGACGGAACGCTGAAACGCCGGACCGAAACCGATACGACCGGCGCGCTGCTCCGCCTGCGCGACGACGCCAAGCCGGCGGCCGGGGCCGATTCGCCCCGTCGTTCGGCCGCCGTGCGGAAGATTTCGCTCGCACGGCTCGAGGCGTCGGTGCGTAAGGCGCTTGAAGAGGGTCGCCCGATCCCGGAAGAGCAACGTTGTCTTGCCGGCATGCAGCGGATTCAGTACGTGTTCGTCTATCCGGCCGAAAACGGCAAACCGGGCGACGTCGTGTTGGCCGGTCCGGCCGACGATTGGCGCATCGACGCCGAAGGGCGGCGGATCGGCGTCGAGTCGGGCGCCGGTGTTGCAGTTGGACGATTTGGTCGTCGTGTTGCGGCACATGGTCGGTCGCGATGGCGCGATTTTCGGATGCTCGATTACGCCGACGAAAGAAAACTTGGCGAAAACGCAAGAATATCTGGCGACCTCGACCGCCAAGCCGTTGAAGCCCGGCGGACGCGACGCGTGGTTGAAGACGTTGCGCGAAACGTTGGGCGCGCAAAAAATCGACGTCTACGGATTGGACCCGCAAAGCCGCGCCGCGCGGGTGTTGGTCGAGGCCGATTATCGGATGAAGCTGGTCGGCATCGGACTCGAGCCGTCGGTGTTGAACGTGCGGAATTATTTGGACGCGATCCAAGTGCCGGCCGGTCAAGCTCCGCCGCCGTTGGACGTGTTGCGATGGTGGTTCGCCATGAACTACGACGCGGTCGCCGCCAGCCCCGCGCGCGACGCGTTCGCCCTGCGCGGACAAGGCGTGCAAGTGCTGAGCGAGAATGAACTGTTGGACCCCGACGGCGAGCGCAAACACACCGGCGCGGCCAGCGACCCGAACCGCGCGTTCACCGAGAGTTTTACGAAGGAATTCGCCGCGCTGGCGCAGAAATATCCGATCTACGCCGAGCTGCGGAACCTCTTCGATTTGGCTCTCGTGGGGGCGATTTTGACCGCGCACGACGTCCCGGAACGGAGCGGTTGGCGGATGACGCACTTCGCGGTCGGCGGCGAGTATCGCCCCCGCGCGACGTCGCGCCGCGGCAGGTCGACACGGTGCTGCGGCATCGCGTGGTGAACCAGAAACACATCCTGGTCGGCGTCAGCGGCGGCGTTCGGGCCGACCCCTGGAAGACCGCCGCGACCGATGCGATCCGTACCGACGAGAAGGGCGTGCTGGCCAAAGATCGCGTGTATCACGGCGACGCGCCGACGGCCGCGGAGCGTTGGTGGTGGGACTGAAAAACAAGGAGTCGGAGGTCGGGAGTGAGGAGTCGGGCAGGGGATCGCGCGCGTGACTCGAGCGCGCTCCAGCACGAGGTCGCGAAGCGTCGGCGATACGTCCTACCTGACTCCCGAATCCCGACCCCTGACTCCCGCTTTCGCGTTTCGGTTCAAGTTTGACGATTGCGCGGTCGATGGTATTGGTCATTCCCCAATCGTCGCAATCATCACGGACCGAAAATTCGCGAAACTCGTCTTGACGCTGTTTCGGCATTCTTGGTTCAATGCGCGACACGATAAGGGATGGCGTGGTCGACGGGAGGTTCGCCGTGCGAACGGAAGGTCGACGACGCCGATCGAATCGAGATTTTCTCGCGACGTTCCGATGTCCTCCGGCGGAACGACTCTCGCATCTTTTCACGGGGGAACGATTAGGATTTCGAATCATGGCCAAGAAAGCCGCCAAGAAGACCACCGCCAAGCCCGCCACCAAGCCGTCGCCGAAGGCCGCTCCGGCCAAGAAGACCGCGACCAAGAAGGCCAAGTAGTCTTCACGGACGGCGCGGGTCGAACGGTTCTTCGGAACTCGCCGGCACGCACCTCTGACACGATTCGTCGACCGCGCTCCTCGGACCGCTTCTTCCCGACGAATCCGACAACAACGAGACAGGCCGTTCGGTTCCCAGTGGGCCGAACGGCCTAATTTTTTGGACAGGCGAGAGTGTCGAGGCGCTAGGCGTTAGGAATGCCTAAACCCACATCGAGCCGAGGGCGTCGGCCTGCGATTCAAAGCGACCACTAGGCTGCATTTCTCCGGTGGGCAGCGGAGTCGAGATTTTCCTTCGCCGCGCGGTGACTTTCGGGCGCGGATCGCGGTTTCTAAGATGGCGTCTCGTCGACCGTGCCGGTCGATCCGCTCCCGCCGTCCTCGCGCGTGTCCGATGTCGTACGTCCGTCGCTACCTCGAATTGATTCGCTTCAGCCACACGGTCTTCGCGCTGCCGTTCGCGCTGTTGGCCGCCGTCATGGCCTGGGCGGCGTCGCTGGGAACGAATTCGTCCGTCGGGTTCGGCTCGCACTCGTCGCTCGATCTCTCGTGGCGCGAGCCGTTGGGGATCGTCCTCTGCATGATCTTCGCGCGGAGCGCGGCCATGGCGTTCAACCGCCTGGTCGACGCGCGGATCGACGCCGAAAATCCGCGCACGAAATCCCGGCACATCCCGGCCGGCTTGTTGACGTCGCGGGGCGTCGCGGCGTTCACGCTGCTGAGCGGCGTCGGCTTCGTCGCGTCGACGTTGCTCTTTTTGCCGAATCGTTTACCGGTGATCCTGTCGATTCCGGTGCTGCTGTTTTTGTGCGGCTATAGCTATGCGAAGCGGTGGACGTCGCTCGCGCATTATTGGTTGGGGGCGGCATTGATGCTGGCGCCGATCTGCGCGTGGATCGGCCTCCGCGGTGCGCTGGTCGAGCAAGACCCGCGCGATCTGCTGCCCGCCGTGGTGCTGGGGGGCGTCGTGTTCTTTTGGGTCGGCGGCTTCGATATTCTCTACGCCTGCCAAGACGCCGACTTCGATCGCGCGACCGGCTTGCGCAGCATCCCCGCGCGATTCGGCGTGGCCGGCGCGTTGCGGATCGCGCTGGTAAGTCACTTGGTCATGCTCGGACTGCTCGCGCTGTTGCCGTTCGTGTACCCGGCGTTCGGCGCACTCTTTTGGTGCGGCTACGTCTGCGTCGCCGCGTTGATCGTCTACCAACACAGCCTGGTGCGGCCCGACGATCTGAGCCGCGTGAACCAAGCCTTCTTCACCGTGAACGCGATCCTGGGGATCGGCCTGTTCGTCATCGGGTCGATCGACGCGGTGTTTTAGAGGTGGGTTTCGGGTTTCAGGGTTCGGGTTTCAGGAAAAAAATGGTCAGAACGTCTCGCGTGCCTATAAAGCTCGCTCGGTGATAAAACTCACACGGTGAGGTCGGTCTTCGTCCCAACGGGACGACGCAACATAGCCCAGGGTGAAGGCGCAGCCGCAACCCTGGGTATTCGTCGATGAAAACCCGTTAGTCCTGAAAGGACGACGCAATGCCGCAATCGCTCAGCTGCATCTGATCTTCTCGACGAAAGAACGACGACCGTTTCTTAAAGATCCCGGGTTACGCCATAACCTGCACGCCTACATGGCCGGCATTCTTCAGGACGAAGACTGTCCGGCGATCCTCATCAACTCCGTCGAAGATCACGTCCATGCGCTGTTTCATCTCTCGCGAACCGTCGCGATCGCGACGATCGTGCAACGGATCAAAGCATCCTCCTCCAAATGGCTGAAAGAGCGGTCTCCCGAATTCGCCGCTTTTCAATGGCAGAGCGGGTACGGCGTCTTTTCGGTCAGCCGCTCGCGGCTGGAACGCGTCCGCGTCTACGTCGCCAATCAGGAAGAGCATCACCGCACGATGACGTACCAGGACGAGTTGCGCGAGTTGTTGCGTAAACACGGCATCGAATTCGACGAGCGCTATTTGTGGGATTGAGGTTTGCGTCGCCCCCTCAGGGCGACCGAATTTTGTCGGAACACGACCCAGGGTTGCGCCGTTCCGGCTGCACCCTGGGCTATGTTGCGGCGTCCCGTTGGGACAGGTTATGTCGCAATGTCCGCTGAGAGAAAAAAGTTCGTCGAACGTCGTCTCGTGAGGTCAAAAAAGACATGGGAGACGCCACTGACTCCGAAATGCGGCCTGGAGATCGCGCTCTCGCTCCCTAGAGCCGTTTTTGCCGTTCCGTTATGATGGGCGGACCCGCTGCGGTTGATGCCGTGGCTGGGGTTTTCTCGCGGTTTCGCACACTGGTTCGACTCATGCCGACGTTCGCGGATATCGAAAAGAAGGTTCTCGCCGGCGAGCGGCTGACCATGGACGACGGCGTCTATTTATACTCGCCCGAGGTCGATCTCAACGCCCTGGGCGAGTTGGCCAATGTCGTCCGCGAGCGTAAGAACGGCAACGCCGCGTATTACAACATCAATACGCATCTGAACGCCACGAACGTCTGCGTGTATCGCTGCATCTTCTGCGCGTTCCGCGCCGACCTG
The DNA here is from genome assembly GCA_049840575.1 of Pirellulales bacterium. GTDB lineage: Bacteria > Planctomycetota > Planctomycetia > Pirellulales > JALHPA01 > JANRLT01. Next base: position 94,935 of record JASGKV010000022.1, on the reverse strand, counting down.
CGCGACGACCGCGGCTATGTGATGAGCGACGAGCAAATCCTCGCGCGCGGCAAAGAGGCCGTCGACAACGGGTGCACCGAGATGCACATCGTCGGCGGGCTGCATCACATGAAGAAGTTCGACTGGTACTTGAACCTGATCAAGATTCTGCACGACGCCTACCCGCGTCTGCATCTGAAGGGCTGGACCGCGGTCGAAATCAATTGGTTCCAGCACCTGACCAAGTGGCCGATCAAGAAGATTCTCGAAGAACTTCGCGCGGCCGGCGTCGGCAGCTTGCCCGGCGGCGGAGCCGAGATCTTTCATCCCGAAGTCCGCGACGTCATCTGCGAACACAAGTCCGACGCCGGGAACTGGCTGGAGATTCATCGCACGGCGCACGAACTCGGTCTGCGCAGCAACGCGACGATGCTGTACGGCCACATCGAGAAGCCGTTCCATCGGATGGATCACCTGATTCGCTTGCGCGACTTGCAGGATCAAACCGGCGGCTTCCAGACGTTCATTCCGCTGGCGTTCCATCCCGAGAACACGAAGCTTTCGCACATCAAAAAACCGTCCGGCTTGATGGACCTACGGACGATGGCCGTCAGCCGGTTGATGTTGGACAACTTCGACCACATCAAGGCCTACTGGATCATGCTGGGGATCGGCACCGCGCAAGCCTCGCTGAGTTACGGCGCCGACGATCTCGACGGCACCGTCCGTCACGAGCTGATCTACCACGACGCCGGCGCGACGACGCCCGAGATCCTCAGCGTCGAGCAGATCAAACGCCTGATCGTGGAAGCGGGCCGCGAGCCGATCGAACGCGACACGCTTTATCACCGCGTGGACCGCGACGGCGACCAATGGAGCGAAGGCGAAGCGATTTTGGCCGCGCGGTAACGTCGTAGGGTGCGTCTCCGTATTGATTGCGAGACGCTTTCCGTAGGGTGCGTATCGACGCACCATCGCAGGACGCCGCCGAAGCGTATGAGCGAACTGAATCTGTCGGTGCGTCAAGACGCACCCTACGCCTTCTTCAAATTCGGCAACAACGCCGTCAGAATGCCGATCGCGGGCAGCCACGCGCAAACGCTGTAGACGTAATCCAGCCCGCGCGCGTCGGCTAGTTCGCCCAGCAAGCCCGCGCCGATGCCGGCGATGCCGAAGGCGAAGCCGAAGAACAACCCCGCGACCAATCCCACGCGACTCGGCAGCAGCTCCTGGGCATAAACCATGATCGCCGAGAACGCGCTGGCCATAATCAGGCCGATCGGCACGGTCAGAATCGCCGTGGCGATCAGGCCCATGTGCGGCAGCGCCAACGTGAACGGCAACACGCCCAGGATCGACGCCCAAATCACGGCCTTGAACCCGATCCGATCGCCGATCGGTCCGCCGGCGATCGTCCCGACCGCGACGGCGGCCAAAAAGATCCCCAACAGGATTTGCGGCGTGCTGGAATGCGGATCGAGGTCGAATTTTTGAATCAGATACAGCGGATAATAGCTGGTCAGACTGACCAGATAAAAATACTTCGAGAAGATCAACAGCAGCAGAATGCCGATCGACGCGGCGATGCGGCCGCGCGACAGATCGCGTCGCTCGGCCGCGACCTTCTTCGGCTTGTTCGCGCGTTCGGCCAAGTGGGCGGAATACCAGCGTCCGACGAACGTCAGCAGACCGATGCCGGCGATCGCCAGGATCGAGAAGACCGCGATGCTCCGTTGCCCGAACGGCACGATCACCAGCGCGGCCAAGAACGGCCCGAGCGCGGTGCCGCTGTTGCCGCCGACCTGGAACAGCGATTGGGCGAAGCCGTAGCGTCCGCCCGACGCCATGCGGGCGACGCGCGAGGACTCGGGATGAAAGATCGACGAGCCGATGCCGATCGTGCCGGCCGCCAACAGAATGACGCCGTACACGCCGGCGAACGACAGCGTGAGAATCCCGACCAACGAACAGAACATCCCGAAGGCCAGCGAATACGGCAACGGGCGTTTGTCCGTGTAGTACCCGACCAGCGGCTGAAAGACCGAACCGGCCATCTGAAACACGAACGTGATCATGCCGATCTGCGCATACGACAGATCGTATTGCTCGCGGAGGATCGGGTAGATCGACGGCAGCAGCGACTGCAACGTGTCGTTCAATAGATGCGAACCGCTGAGAGCGAAAAGCACCGGCATCACGGGGCCGGCTTTGGTCAGCGTCGGCGCCGGAGCGACCGCGGACGAGGCATCGACCGCGCCGACGTCCAAGTCGATCGACGCCGGGGGAGCTTCATACGGATTGATCGTCTGCGTCTCGCCGCCGGCTTCGCTCATGTCGTTCGCGCCTCTCGAAAATCGTCGTGTCCGCTCCCCGCCGACCGAGACACGCTCATCGACGCCGGGGTTCGCCCGCCGGAGTCGAGCCTATCGCGAAGCCCGGCTTTTCACGAGGGGAGCGAACCAAAATCGGCGGAGACGCGCATCGCAACTTCCTGAAACCTGAACCCTGAAACCTGTTACCTCAGCCCTTCTCCAACAACACGACGCATTGCGTCTGCAACGCTTCTTCGCGACCGACGGCGTCGACGCCTTCGCCGGTCTTGGCCTTCACGCCGACTTGCTCGGCCGAGATGCCGAGGATTCGCGCGATCGATGCGCAGAGCGCGGGTTTCCATTCCGACAGCTTCGGCTTCTGAGCGAAGACGATGCAATCGAGATTCACGATCCGCCAGCCGGCCATCACGACCTGGCCGTATGCCCGCGCCAGCATGTCGGCCGAGTCGCGGTTTTTGTTTTCGGCGGCGGTGTCGGGAAACAACTCGCCGATGTCGCCGAGCGCGGCGGCGCCCAGGATCGCGTCGGTAATCGCGTGCAACAGCGCGTCGGCGTCGCTATGGCCGATCAAGCCGCGATCCCAGGGAATGTCGATCCCGCCCAAACGCAGCGGCCCGCCGGGCCCGATGCGATGCGTGTCGTGTCCGATGCCGATGCGGAACATGGCGATAGGTTTCAGGGTTCAGGGTTCAGGAGCGAGCTGTAGTATGTTTTAGAACGTGGAGGATGGGGAGAATAGGCCGCTGATTTTACTGATGGGACTGATTTTCACTGACCTTCAGGAGCAATACTGATCCGCAGAAGCGATGCGGTCGTGATCTTGCGATACAGAGTCACTCTCTTTTCAGATCAGTGTGAATCCGTCCTCATGAGTCACATCAGCGGCCCATTCCGAATTCTGAATCGAACCGGACGAGTCGATCGATTTCCCGCGTGATCGTCCGAGAAGTAACGCCTAGAATGCATTGGTGAGTCGAAACTCACGAAGCTCCTGGTCCTCAAGCCCCAGCCCCTAGTTCCCAAACCCCAGCCCCCGGTCTCGCTCGTGCTGCTCGCCAACGCCGCCGGATTTTGGGGGGACAATCTCGACGCCGCGCGGCGTACGCTCGAACGGGCCGACGTCGATTATCTCACGCTCGAATACTTGGCCGAATTGACGATGTCGATTCTGGCCGTGCAGAAGCGGAAGAATCCCGCGCTCGGCTACGCCGGCGATTTTCTGACGGTGCTGGACGACGTCGTGCCGTTCTTGCTGGCACGCCCGCAACTCAAGATCGTGACCAACGCCGGCGGCATCAATCCGCGCGCGTGCGTGAAGAAGGCGGCCGAGTCGCTGGTCGCGGCCGGATTGGGCGAACTGCGCATCGCGATGGTCGACGGCGACGATCTGTTGCCGCGCATGGAGGAACTGCGCGCCGCGGGTTGCGCGTTTGTGAATCTCGACACGGGCCGACCGCTCTCGACGCTCGCGAGGCCGATCGTCGCGGCCAACGCGTATCTCGGCGCGGCGGGCATCGCGACCGCGCTCGCCGAGCGGGCGCGGCTGGTCGTGACCGGTCGCGTCGCCGACGCGTCGTTGACGCTGGGGCCCGCGTTGCACGAGTTCGGATGGCGGCCGGACGATTGGGAACACTTGGCCGGCGCCAGCGTGGCGGGGCATCTCGTCGAGTGCGGCGCCAATCGACCGGGGGCTTGTCCGCCGCTTGGCGCGAACTCGATCTGGCCGACGTCGGGTATCCGTTGGCGCGGTTGGCGGCCGATGGATCGTGCGTGATCTCGAAACCGCCAGAGACCGGCGGCCGCGTCGATACGACGACCGTCGCCGAACAGTTGGTCTACGAAATCGGCGATCCCCGCGCCTATCTGACGCCCGACGTGACCGTCGATTTCACGACCGTCCAACTCACGATGCTCGGCCCCGACGAAGTGCGCGTGACCGGCGCGACCGGCCGCGCACCTACCGACGGCTATAAGGTCTCGCTCGCCTATGAAGACGGCTTTACCGCATCCGGCATGTTGTTGATCTATGGGCTCGACTGCGTCGAGAAAGCCCGGGCGATCGCCGAGATGATCCGCACGCGGTTGGACCGCGCGGGGGCGCGCCGCGCGAGTTCCACGTCGAATGCTTGGGCGCGAACGAATCGGTCCCCGGCGCGCATCCGCCGCCGCGCGACTTACGGGAAACGATGTTGCGAATCACCGTGGCCGACGACGACGAACGAACCGTCAAGCGGTTCGCCCGCGCGTTTGCGCCGTTGATCACCGGCGGCCCCCCGGGCATCGCGGGTTACGCCGCCGCGCGGCCCGAAGTGCGGCCGAGGTTCGCGTATTGGCCGACGTTGGTTCCCAAGCGGCTGGTCGCGGCGCGCACGATCGTGCGCACCGCGGCGGAATGGAAGGAGTGCGAAACATGAAACTCAACGAGCTGGCCACCGCACGGAGCGGCGATAAAGGGAATCACGCCAACATCGGCGTGGTCGCGAAATCGCCGGCCGCTTACGAACGCTTGTTACGCGAGCTGACCGCCGCGCGCGTGACCGGCTATTTCGCGGGCCTCGGCGTCACGCGGGTCGAGCGATTCGAACTACCGCGGATCGGGGCGTTGAACTTCCTGCTCTACGACGCCCTGGGCGGCGGAGCGAGCCGCTCGCCGCGGATCGACACGCAAGGGAAACTGCTGGGGACGGCGATTTTGGAGTTGGAGTTGCCGTAGAAATACGGAATGGCCACAAAACCGTAGGGTCCGCTGTGCGGACCGTTACCCGGCGCGTGCGGTCCGCACAGCGGACCCTACATCCGAAGAATTTGTCATTCATTTGTTTTTCTTGCGGCCATTCCCATGAGTTTTTAGTCTGATAATTCTTTCTCGAACGCCGAATAATCGGGCGGTCGGGCCACGAATAGTAAGTTGAGCGCAGACGGCGAATGCCGAGAACGTCGCTGGGCATTCCGGCGGCGCAAAAACGAAAAACGTTCTCTCCGTATGCGCGTTTCGCTCGTAACGCTCGCGCAGTGAAGATAGGGGATTTGCTGAGTGGGAGAGATCCGTTCCAGGAATATTCTCAATATGAGAATGAGTGAATAGAAAAGCACTTACCGAATCGACGCTCGTAACGCTCGCGCAGTGAAGATGAGGTGGCTGGCGAAATCGGGGCGTTCGGCCGGTTGTTTGTTCGGCCCGGATGACGAGTGCTACGCGCGGCTTTTGATAAAAAACCGCGCAATCGCAACGCTCGTTTCGCTCGTAACGCTCGCAGAGTGAAGATAGGAAAAGCCGGCAGCGCAGGGCTTCACCCCGAACTCCGCATGCCAAACTCCGAACCCGCAACTACTTCCGGCTCGACAGCGAATCCTTCAGCAGCAGCCCTTCGATTTCCGAGCGGGCGGCGTGGTGGTTGCGCAAGGCGTCCAGGTAGTTTTGGTTCGCTTCGTTGTAGATGCGGAGCGCGTCGATCACGTTGTCGAACGGGACTTCGCCTGCGGCGTACCCTTTTTCCACCAATTTGATCGATTCGCGCGCGTGCGGCAGAATTTTGGCCCGGTACCGCTGAACTTGATTGCCGGTCGTTTCGTACTTTTCGAAGACCGGCGCCAACCGATTTTTGAGATCCAACTCCAACGCGGCCAACGCCTGTTGCGCCGCTTGGTGTTCGTAATACGCTTGGCTGATCGCCCCTTGGTTCTTGTTCCATAACGGAACCGGCATCAAGAACTGCACCGCGCCGTCGGGCTTGCCCTGAATGCCGTTGTCGATCGGGTTGACCAGCCCTTGGACGACCATGTTGGGTTTGTTTTCGACCGCCGCGCGGGACCAGACGGCGCGGGTCCGTTCGATTTCGGCGGCCGCGGAGGCCAGTTCCGGGCTGGACGCCATCGTGCGGACGAGGGTCGGTTCCCACTCGATCGGCGGCGGAAGCGTTTCGACGTCGCCTTGCAGCGGGTGTTTTTCCAACTCGGCCAGCCCGGTGATCGCGGCCAGCGCGCGCATCGCCGCGCGGAAGTGATTTTCGGCCGAGACGTGCGCGTTGCGGGCGGCCTCGTGCGCGATCTCGGCTTGGAGGACGCTGTGACGCGCGATTTCCTGCGCGTCGAACAACTTATGACTGGTTTGCACGCTTTTTTCGCTCAATCGCAACAATTCGCGCACCAGCGTCAAACGTTTTTCGGCGATCAACGTTTCGAAGAATTGAATCCGTACGTCGGTGACGACCCGTTGCTCTTGGGCGACGAGTTCCATCCGCGTCCGTTCGACTTCCTGCGAAGCGGCCGCGCGATTCAAGTTGAGTTTGTCGCGACGGACGAATTCCTGCTCGAAGATGAAGCCGTGTTGCTCGGCCAAGCCGCCGCTGCCGAGTTGCTGGCCGCTGTAGCCGACGCGCGGATTCGGCGCCAAGCCGACTTGATACCGGTTTCCCTGCGCGGCCGAGATCAACGCCCTGGCGCGGCCGATCGTGGGATTGTTGTTAAGCGCGGCCTGTTCGAGATCGCCCAGCGTCCAGGCCGGGATCATCTCGGCTTGCAGGACTTCGGGCGCGGCGCGGACGAGGGCGTGCTGCGGCGCGGCGACTCGCGAGCCGGCGCCTGCGCGGGCAGCGGCGCGACCGGCGGTTGCGCGAACGACCGGAGATGATTCGGTGGTCGAAGTTTCCGCGGCGCAGAGCGGATACGACGACGCCCAAATCGCCAAGCAGGCGGCGAAGCGTAAGCGGCGACCGGCGATGCGCGGCATGCGGAGTTTCCAGCGACGAACGAACGTGACGCCGTCCGTGGACGGCCTGTTTTTAAGAAATCGACATCGTCCGAACGGGAAGGTCAACGCGGTGCGTTCTTCCGGCAGACTTTACGCATTCCGCCATGCAAATTTCCAACGCTTGCAGTGCGATTGCGAGAGAGACGTGCCGGCATGTCGCGCATGCTTCGGTGGACCGCGATTTTGTGTGAAATCGATGCGTCCCGATGTATCGAGCGTGAAAAACGGCTAGCATAAAAACTGAACCGACCGCCGTCTCGAAGTGAGCGAGTCGCGGCTACTTTTCTTTTGAGGAGACGAATCATGCGTGCCTGGGGACTGTGGTTGATCGTGTGCGCCTTGGCGACTTCCGCAACGACCGCGTGTGCGCAAAAACCGGCCGTCGAAACGCAAAAACCCGCGGTCGACGTGGCCGTGACCGCCGAATCCAAAAAGCTGACAGCCGCCTTTAACGCGGGCAAAGCCGACGACGTCGCCGCGCTCGTCGCCGGCCGGAGAGTTGGTGGACGAAGCCGGGACCGCCTATCAAGGGACCGCCGACATCAAGGATCTGTTTACGCGGTACTTCAAAAAATTTCCCGACGCCCAACTGACGATCGACATCGATTCGGTCCGTCAGGTGGCCGACGGCGTGGCGATCGAAGAAGGCACCCGCAACATCGCGAGCAAGGAATCGGGCAGCACCACGTTGCGATATCTGACGGTCTACACGAAGGTCGCCGATGGTTGGAAAATCGCGTCGATCCGCGAGTTCAACGCCGATCCCTCGCCGACGGGCAACGATATGTTGCAACCGCTCGGCTGGTTGGTGGGCGATTGGGTTAGCGAAGGCGACGATGCGGTCGTGAAGCTGAGCTATCGCTGGGACGAAGGAAAGAACTACTTACTGGGCGAGTTCGACGTCGTTCGTGGCGGCAAGGCGACCCGCGCCGGCTCGCAGCGGATCGGGTGGGACCCGGTCGCGCGGAAGATTCGCTCGTGGGTCTTCGACCAAGACGGCGGATTCGGTGAAGGCGTTTGGACGCCGCTGGAAAACTCGTGGATCATCAAATCGACCGCCGTCACGCCCGAGGGCGAATCGTCGTCGGCGACGATCACATGGAAGCCGTTGGATAAGAACCGTTATTCGATCAAAGGCGTCGACCGCTTGGTCGGCGACGTGAAGGACGAGGATCTGGACCTGACCGTGGTGCGCAGAGCGCCGACCGCCGCGAAGTAACGCGTCGTTCGGTTCGCATCGTCACGTTCATCACTCGAGATCTTTCCGGAGCAGCATCATGTTATGTTTTTCAGCGCGTCGCCCTTGGTTGGCGACGCTGACCATCGCGGCGTTTACCGTTTCGTCGATCACGCCGACCTTCGCGCGGGGACCTTCGATGGGTCGCGTCGGCGGGGGCGGGATGGGAGGCGGAGGGCACAGTTTCGGCGGGGGCGGCATGTCTCGTCCGAGCATGCCCGCGGCGCGGCCGAACATTTCGCGTCCGAGCATGCCCAGCGTCAGTCAGCGGCCGAACATTCCGACCTCGCGTCCGTCGACGCCGAGTTCGCGACCGTCGTTCGGCGGGCTGCCTTCGTCGTCGAGCTTGGGCAACAACGTTCGTCCCGCCCAGCGACCGTCGTTACCCACGACGCGGCCTGCGACGCCCGGCGGCGCCGACATTTTCGGCGGCGTCGGCGGCGGCAATCGTCCGAATATCCCCAGCACGCGCCTGCGCCGAAGCCGAGCATCGGTGATCTCGGCGGCGGCAATCGCCCCGGCGGAGATTTTCGACCCGGGGGCGGCACGCGTCCAGGCGGCGACTTCGGACCCGGAGGCAATCGTCCCGGTGGCGACGGCAAAGGGCCGTTCCCCGGTGGTGGAACACGTCCCGGCGGTGATGGGAAAGGTCCGATCGCCGGCGGCGGTAGCAAAGGACCATTCCCCGGCGGAGACGGAAAGGGTCCGTTTCCCGGCGGCGGGAATCGCCCCGGTGGTGATGGGAAAGGCCCCATCACCGGTGGCGGTGGTAAGGGACCGTTTCCAGGAGGAGACGGGAAAGGACCGTTTCCAGGCGGCGGCACGCGTCCCGGTCAAGGTGGCGGCGGCGAACAATGGAAGCCCGATCGTCCGACCATCGGCGGCGGGGGAACACGCCCCGGTTGGAACGGCGGCGGCGAGCAATGGCGGCCCGGCGGCAATCGACCCGGTCCCGGCCCCGGTCCGGTGATCGGCGGCGGAGGCAATCGCCCCAACTGGAATAACGGCAACACCAACATCAACAACATCAATAACATCGCCAACCATATCAACAACAACAACTGGAACAACATCAACATTAACAACCGACCCGGTTGGGGCTGGGGCGGCGGTCCGCGACCGGGTTGGGACAACTGGTCCAACCATTGGTACGACCACCACATTCCGGGGCATTACCACGGCTGGTATCACGGCGGTTGGAACGGCAACTGGGCCAACAACTGGTACGTTCCGTTCGCGATCGGCGTGACCACCGGTTGGGCGACGACCGCGCTCTGGAACAACTGGGGGTACGGCTACAACTATTACAACCCGTATTACGCCGCATCGGCGGCGCCGGTCTACGATTACGCGCAACCGGTCGTTGTCAACAACTACGTGCAGTCCGGCGACACGGTCGCCTCCGACCCGAACGCCGCGCCGGCCGTCGCGCCCGAGCCCACGGCCGGTCAACGCTTGGCGTTCACCTACATCGACCAAGCACGAGAAGAGTTCAAAAACGGCGACTATGCTGCGGCCCTGCGGTTCGCGGAGAGCGCGTTGGCCAAAAGCCCGGGCGATCCGGTGGTCCACGAGTTCCGCGCGTTGTGCTTGTTCGCGCTCGGCAAGTATCAAGAGGCCGCCGCCGGCTTGAACGCGCTGTTGGCCACGTCGCCGGGCATGGATTGGACCACGCTTAGCGGACTTTACGGCGACATCGACGACTACACCAAGCAGTTGCGCGCCCTCGAGCAACACTGCAAGGCGAACCCCCGCGACGGCGCCGCGGCCTTCGACTTGGCCTATCAATATCTCGTGACGGGCAACACCGAGGCCGCGATCAGCGCGTTACAAGTGGTCGTCGCCGCGCAGCCGAAAGATGGCGTGGCAAAGCGGATGTTGGCTGCCCTTAAACCGCCGACCGAGACCGCGCCGACCCCGGAACCGACGCCCGATCCGAACGCCCCCACGACCGACTTGGTCGGCACGTGGACGGCGAAAACACCCGACACGACGATCCAACTGACCGTCACCGACGACTCGCATTTCACTTGGAAAGCCAAGCCGACGGGCAAGCCCGAAATCACGCTGACCGGCGATCTCTCGTCCTCCGAAGACACGCTGGTCTTGCAGAGCGAGAAAGAGGGCTCGATGGTCGGCAAAGTGAAGTCGGGCGGCGCGGACGCGTTTCAATTCACTCTGGTCGGCGCACAAGCCGATCAAGGCGGATTATCGTTTACGCGTATGCGTTAGCGACGAAGCAGCGTTTAGGCGTTACATGACCGGCCCGGGAACACACTGTTCTCGGGCCGGGTTTTTTGAACGCCTCGCCGATCTTCCGCTCGACGATTAATGATGGTGATGACCGCCGCCGTGGCCGCCCCATCCGCCGTGGTTACCGCGATGATAGTCGTAGTGACCGGGAACGTAGTGATAGTGGTTGTAATGGCGTTGGTAGCCGCCGGGGTGATAGTCGTAATGACCGCGCGGGGCATAACCGTAGCTCGGATAGTACGCGCCGTAACCGCCGCCGTAGATCCCGACGTTGCCGATTTGAATGCCGAACGGAGTTTGCGCTTGAGCCGCTTCCGGAGCGGCCGCGACGCCCAAACCCAAAGCCAACCCGGCGCCTAACCCGACCTTGCGAAGCAGACCGAACATGACGTTTCTCCTGATGTCTTGTCCCTGCGGGAGGACGTGATCGGGTCTCGGTCGGGCTCGCATCTCGGAGCCGCGATGGGCCGAATCCCTGACATCCACAACAAGCGAACACGTGGTTCGTGGGCGGACGGAGAATCTCCGAAATAAATCGAATTTTCGCTTAAGTCGTCGTCGAGTTGACGTCAAATACGTCGAATTGTCCGTTAATGTGTTCTCTGCTGCGATTTTGCACGTAAGGCAAAGTGTCGCGACTTCGCGACGCTTTCTCCCAGACGCACCCACTCCGCACTCCCAACTCCGCGCTCCGCACTGACTACTCTCCGTCTTCGCCCTGGATGCCGTACTGATCCAATTTCTTCCGTAACGTGATGCGGTGCATCCCCAGCATGCGGGCGGCGGTGGCGCATTGGTCTTTGTTGCGGCGGAGCGCTTCCTGCAACAACGGCGGTTCGACCAACGCCAAGAACGCTTCGTAAAGATGCGCCTCGTCGGCTTTCGTTTTCAAGTGATCGTTGACCCAAGCCGCGACCATGATGCGTAGCTCCGTCAGCGGATCCCGGGACGGGGCTTCTGTCAGCAACGACGGGACTTCGCTCGGCCAATGCTCGGGCATCAGGTAGCTTTCGCCCGCGAGCATCAACGCGTGTTCGACGGCGTTGCGCAACTCGCGGACGTTGCCCCACCACTTGCGCTTCTTGGCGTGTTCGACCGCTTGTTGCGAGATCCGCGGCGACGCGCCGGGATCGCGCAACATGCGTCGGGCGAAGTATTCGATCAACAGCCCGATGTCGTCGCCGCGCTCGCGGAGCGGCGGCAGCTCGATCTGGAACGTGCTCAATCGGAAATACAAATCGTGGCGGAACGTACCGGCGCGGACCTTGGCGGCCAGATCCTGATGCGTGGCGGTGACCAAGCGGAAATCGCTGCGATGCGGCGCGCCCGCGCCGACCGGCAACACTTCGCCGTGATCGAGCACGCGCAACAACTTGGCCTGCACCGACAACGGAATGTCGGCCACTTCGTCGAGGAACAACGTCCCGCCGTCGGCGGCGGTCAGCAGGCCGGTGCGGTTTTGTTCCGCGCCGGTGAACGAGCCTTTGACGTGACCGAAGAGTTCGCTTTCGGCCAGCGTCGGATTGAGCGCGGCCAAATTCACGGCGATGAACGGGCCTTCCGAACGCGTGCTGTAGCGATGAATCGCCCGCGCGACCAACTCCTTGCCGGTGCCGCTTTCGCCGGTCACCAGCACGCACGCGTCGCGAATGCCGGCGAGCGCGATCTTGCGAAAGACCTCCTGCATCGGCGGCGAGCGACCGACGATCCCTTCGACCTCTTCGGGCAACTGCGGCAACGCTTGCTTCGGTCGGCGCAGCACGCGTTCGAGAGCCGCGCCGGCGCGGGCCAGATCGAACGGTTTGACCAGGTATTCGCTTGCGCCGTTACGGACCGCTTCGACGGCGGTTTCCAAATCGCCGAACGCGGTCATCACGATGATCGGCACGTCGGGCAAACGCTTGCGAATGCCCGACATCGCGTCCAAGCCCGACATCCCGGGTAAGCGGACATCCAAAAAGATCGCGTCGAAATGTTTCCGCGCGGTCGCGTCGAGCGCGTCCTCGGCGTTCGAGGCGATCTGGCGCCGTGGCCCGAACGTTGGACCAGTTGTTCCAAGCCCCAGCAAATCGATTGTTCGTCGTCGACCACCAACACGCGGGCCATCGGGAATCCTTCGGTTAAGAATGCGTCGTCGCCGCGACGGGCGCGGCGGTGTGTTGCGGGAAAACGAAGACGAACAGCGTCCGTTCGGCGTCGCGTAAAAAACTCAGCTCGCCGCCGTGTTCGCGAATCGTTTGGCGAGCCACGCTGAGGCCGAGACCGGTGCCGCCGGATTTGTCGGTGACGAACGGATCGAACAGTTTGGCCGCGATGCCGCGCGGGGCCGTCGCCGTTGTCGCGGACTTCGATCCGCGTCGCGCCGGCCTCGGTGCGTACGGTCACGTCCACGCGCGGAACGCGGGGCGTACGCTCCTCGCGTCGGTCCACGGCGGCCGCCAACGCGGCCGCTTCGACCGCGTTGGTCAGCACGTTGACCGTCGCTTGTTGCAACGCCACGGCGTCGCCGCGCATTTCGTGCTGAGCGGCGTCGGGCGTAAATTCGATCTCGACGTGTCGGTGCTTGGCCATCGCGGCCACCAGGTCGATCGCTTCGCGCGTCGCGGCGTTCAATTCGAACGTGGTCGACGCCGCGGGAACGTTTCGCCCCACCGACAGAAACCGCTGCACATACGACTCGATCAGTTCCAACTGCCGGTGCGCGATGCCGAATGATTCCTTGACCGCAGGCACGTCGCGGGCTGGACAATCTTGTTCGTGCAGTTCGACCGCCATGCGGCAGCCGGTCGCGGCGTTGCGGATTTGGTGCGAAATGCCGCTCCCCAACGTCGAGAGCGTTTGCAGTCGCTCGTTCTTGCGAATGTCGGTTTCGTAGCTGCCCAGTTTTTCCGCCAAACGATTCACGCCGATCGCCAGAGCGTGGATCTCGTCGTGACGCGCGGGCAGGGGAAACGGTTCATAGTCGCCGCCGCCGATGCGCTCTACCTGCGTTTTCAGTCCCCCCAGCGGACGAACTACGCGCGCGGCGATGGTATACGTGACGGCCATCATGGCCAACAGCGCGAGCGAGCCGATAAACAGCGGCGGCCAAAACGCCTCGCGGCGAAATTCCTGCCATTCGCGTTCAGGAAAGAACAGTCTTAATGTCGAACCTTCGGCTTCGCCGCGCCGTTGCAGCGGCAACGCGGCGTAAAAATACGTTTCGTCTCCCAGCTTGGTCGTTTCACGCAGACGCAGTTCAGCCGGATTCTGCACCGCCACGTGCGGCAACTCGACGCGGAAGCGCGGCTCGCTCGCCGCCATCGCCCCTGGCGGGCGAACGACGGCCAGTTGCACTCCGGTCAGTTGAGCGGTCTGTTCCAACACGGCGTTGTTCAGGGGAAAGTTCGTACGCGTCAACACGGCGGTGATTTCGCGCAGCCGCTGTTCGACCAGGCGTTCGACGCCACGCGTCGCCAGCCAAGCGTTCAGCAGGCTGATGACCACCACGGTGGCCAGCAGCGTGAGCGCGGTCGGCAGAAAAAATCGAAAACGAAGGGACGAAACCATGCGAAATGGAGGGGCGAAATGCGCCGAACGCGAGGCCGAGCGGACGTACGTCGGCATTGCGCCCAGGGAAATTGTTGATGGCAACCGCCTACGGACTAGGGTGCTGCCAGACTATCGTCTCGGGTGTCGATTTATTCGACACATTTTCAGTTTACTTCAAACCTGCGGCAACTATCGCCACGGATAGCTTCTACTAAATCGCTTAACTTGCGCTATTTTAGGGTTTTGACACGCGAAGTCTTAGATGTGTTATTTGAAGACATCGCACAGGACTAAAGACCGCGAGAAAGAACGTGATTTTCCCGCGATTCAATGTCCGAAAACTATTGTAGTGTATGTGCGTGCATTATTCAAGTGCTGGCGGGAAAGTTTTTCAGAAAAAGTTCGGCGGGGCGGTGCGATGTTGCGGAATCGCGGTGATTCGCTTATTTCCACCGATCCGCGAACTTCGCGCGGATCTTCGCCACCTTCGGATCGACCACCGCCAGACAATACGGTTGCTCGGGGTTCGTGCGGAAATAGCCTTGGTGATAATCTTCGGCCGGATAAAACGTCGGCGCCGGGGCGACTTGGGTAACGATCGGCGCGGACCACGTCTTGGCCGCGTTCCAACGGGCGATCGTCTCTTCGGCGATGCGGCGTTGTTCGTCCGAGTGCGTGAAGATCACGCTGCGATACTGCGTGCCGACGTCCGCCCCTTGCCGATTGCGGGTGGTCGGATCGTGCATCGTGAAAAACAGTTCCAGCAGTTCGGCGTACGAGATCACGTCGGGATCGAACGAGACTTGCACCACTTCGGCGTGCCCGGTGTCGCCGTTACAGACCGCGCGGTACGTCGGGTTCGGCGCTTCGCCGCCGGCATAGCCGCTAACGACGCCGGTGACGCCGCGAATGTTTTCATAGCACGCTTCGAGACACCAAAAGCAACCGCCGCCGAGCGTGGCGACTTCGTAAACCGAAGCGGACATGAAACTGTTCCAAAGGTGGCGTGATTTGCGTGCGAAGCGGAATTCGTAAACCGTCCTCGTTCGAAATGCGTCACTGCGCGACGGCTTCAAGCGGCACGATTCAACTTGATGCATTCTAACCATTCGAGAGTCATTGGCTCTCAAGAAAGCGCGGCCGTCGTCCGTCACGGGAATGCTGCGCGAAATCCCGCATATCCGATCGGATACGAATCACGCGGCGACCGGAGGCTTCGCAACCGCACGTGAGAATCGCGTGAAATCCCGGAGATTCCTTGCATTCGGCCGCGAATTGCCCGAAAATCTCGCGGCATGGCGCGTCGATTGCCATAAGTGGAGCTTTCCGCTCGACCACAATTCCACCTTGGAATGGTTCGTCCCAACGTTTTACGAAGGTGCCTTATGATGAGTTTCGTACGTACGCACTTGATGGCTTGCTTGGCGTTGTTGGTCACTTGCGGCGTGCTGCTGGCGGCCGACGCCGGCGGGAAATGGACTTGGACGGTGCAACAAGGCAAGAAAGACGCCAAGAAGGACGTCGAATACACGGCCGATCTGAAGGTCGAAGGCGATAAAGTGACCGGCACGGTCTCCTCGTCGGCGAAGAAGGGGACGCCGGTCGCCATTGAAGATGGCAAAATCGAAGGCGATAAGGTCAGCTTTAAGGTCAGCCGCGCGAATAAAGAAGGGACCAAGATCGTCAGCGAATACAGCGGCAAAGTCGAAGGCGACACGTTGAAGGGAACGTTCGTCAACGATGCGTCCAAAGGAAAGCAAACCGACTGGTCGGCGACTCGTGCGAAATAGCTGCTGATTTTCTGCGGTACGCGACAATATGTCGCGTCCGTGAGATACAGTTAAGAATGTTCAAAACCGCAGGAAACGACCTGTTTCCTGTGGTTTTTTCGTAATCTCTTTTTATTTACAGGATAATTACCAAACTTTGAATTGGCGTGCGGAATTCTCTTGCAAATCGCGACGGATTCTAATAATAATGGCCAATGTCAAGAGAAATTGCGGATTCACGCAACGGACTTGACGAGCCATAACGATTTCTAGGACCGCCGGCGGTGGTCTTCACGCATACGCTTCTGCGTTCGGGGTCGCTTCGCTGCGGCGAATCGTCCTGTGATGGGGGATAACACCGGCCTTGGAGAAAGCTCCAAGGCCGGTGCTTTTTTTGCGCGAGCACGGCTTTTCTGGCCATGTTCGCGTCTACGCTGATTCTCAGCGGAAAACGGTCGGATTCTTGCATGATCGCGGCGTTGTCTGCTGATTCAGCACTCCGCGCCCTCGCGTTCGTCCTCGTTTCATGGGGTGAATAATAAAGAGGAATTAATCGGTTGGATCTCGGTAAGAAAAAAATCTTCCAGCGACGAACACCTGGATATGTACTTGCGTACACATGCTGAGTAGGATTGTCATTGCACGAATGTACACGCGATGACAGGGCCGTTCTTCGAGGGCTTCGCACGGAAGGTTCGCTCATGATCGCTCGCCGAGATTTCACCGCCGCCGCTCGTTCGTCCGTTTCGGTTCCGCAAGCGGATTCGCCCCGCGCAATCGGCTCGATGTTGGGGGCCGTTTTGGCCCGTTACGGCGTAACCTACGCCGCGCGGGTGCAGGTCGTTCACTCGCCGCACGCGGGCAATGTGCCGCATACGTCGCGATTCGCGCCGTTGAGCCAAGGTCGTTTATTTTAAGCATGGGATCGCGTCGACGACCGGTGCGTCACTCGCGTCCGGTCGTCGCTCGCACCACGCCGGGGTTTGGGTAGAATGGCGGCGTCGTCGGTCGATCCGCCCGCTCGCCCTTTCGCCCCCACGTGTGTTATGCGGACTGTTTGGACGTTCGAGAGTCCCGGTCGTTTGGTCTTCGGCCCCGGCGCGGTCGAGCAAGTCGGCCTTTGGGCGGCCCGATCCGCGTGGCGACGCGTGTTCATCGTGACCGACAAAGCCTTGGCCGGCGTCGGCGCGGTCGATCGGGTGATCGACTCGTTGTCCGAGTTCGGCATCGCCACGGCCGAGTTCGAAGGGGGGCGACCCGAACCGACCTTCAACTTGGTCGACGGCGCGGTCGCCGCGGCGCATGCGTTCGAACCCGATGCGATTTTGGGTCTCGGCGGCGGTAGCAATTTGGATCTCGCCAAAATCACGGCCGCAGTTTACGCCCACGGCGGACACGCGGCCGACTATATCGGCGAAGACAAAGTTCCCGGTCCGGTGCCGCCGCTGATCTGCGTGCCGACCACCGCCGGAACGGGCAGCGAAATCAGTTGTTCGTGCGTGCTGACCGACGAAGCGAAGCATCTGAAGGTCAGTGCGCTCAGTTGGCATTTGCGTCCGCGTTTGGCGATTGTCGATCCGACGCTCACGTTGACTTGCCCGCGTAAAGTGACCGCCGACAGTGGGATCGACGCATTGGTTCATGCGATCGAAGCTTACACGACGGTCGACGCCAAGGATTTTCCGCTACCCGACGAAGAAGTGTCGATCTATCAAGGTCGCAACCTGGTCAGCGACGGGTTCGCCGAACGGGCGATTCGTCAGATCGGTCAACACTTGCGGACCGCGTTTCACGAACCCGAGAATTTGGCCGCCCGCACCGGCATGGCGTTGGCCGCCACGTCGGCCGGGATCGCGTTCGCCAACTCGGGCTTGGCCTTGGTCCACGCGCTCGAGTATCCGCTGGGCGGGTTGGTGCCGGTCTCGCACGGTGCGGGGAACGGGCTGTTCCTGCCGCACGTGATGCGCTACAACTTGCCCGCGCGCGGCAAGGAGTATGCCCGCATCGCGGAATGGTTAGGTGTGGATATTTCGAAGGTCTCGATGCTGTCGGCGGCGGAGCAGGGGATCGAGAAAATCGTCGAACTGCAAAAGGAACTCGGCATCCCCACGCGGTTGCGCGATTTGGGCGTGCGTGAGGATCAGCTCGTCGGCTTGGCCGAAGCGACGTTGGGCATTCGCCGCTTGATTCGCTTGAATCCGCGGCAACCGACCTCGGACGACGTGCTGAAAATTTTGGAAGCGGCGTGGTAAGTCGCATGGCCGCGGACGCTTCGCCCGACGTCGTCGTGATCGGAGCCGGCGCCGCCGGACTCGTCGCGGCGTTGCGCGCGGCGGAACTCGGCAAGCGGACGTTGCTGCTGGAAAAAAATAAACGTCCGGGCGTCAAAATCTTGATGTCCGGCGGCACGCGTTGCAACGTGACCCAAGCGACCGACAACCGCGGCATCGTGCGGGCCTACGCCGAGCAAGGAAAATTCCTGCACTCGGCGCTGGCGTCGCTATCCGTGCAAGCGACGATCGCGTTGTTCGAAGACGAAGGCTTGGCGCTGAAGACCGAAGAGACCGGAAAGATTTTTCCGCAGAGCGATAAAGCGGCCGACGTGCTGGCCGCGTTGTTGCGACGCTTGGACCGGAGCGGCGCGGAACTGGCGCTTAATCAGCCGGTCACGTCGATCGTACGCGATGGCGACGCGTTCGTGGTCCACGCGGTGCGCGGCCCGATTCGTACGCCCCGCATCGTGCTGACGACCGGTGGCAAATCGTTTCCCGGTTGCGGCACGACCGGCGACGGTTATGCCTGGGCCGCCGCGCTGGGTCACACGATCGTGCCGACCCGCCCGGCGCTGGTTCCGTTAACCAGTATGGAACCGTGGGTTCGCGAACTGAGCGGGCTGACGCTGCCCGATGTGGAACTGGCGATTCGCGCCGGAGACGCGACGTTGGCCGCGCGGCGCAGCTCGCTGCTGTTCGCGCATTTCGGCCTGACGGGGCCGGCGGCGTTGGACGTCAGCCGCGCGGTCACGGGGCATGCGAAGCCGAGTTCGCTGGCCGCCGAGATCGATCTGCTGCCCGACTTCAAAGAGGCGGCGCTGGAAGAGCAGCTTCGCGAGGAAGCGGCGGCGAACGGCAAGAAGCAACTCTCGGTGTTGATTTCGGCCTCGATCCCGCGGCGCGCGGCGGACTGCGTGCTGCGGCAGGCCGAGATTCCGCCCGACCGGAAGTTGGCCGAGCTCGGCAAGGACGAACGTCGTCGTTTGCTGCGCGGGATCAAACGCTGGCGCATCCCGCTCTCGGGCGCGCTCGGCTTCGAAAAGGCCGAAGTCACCGCCGGCGGCGTGTCGCGCGACGAAGTCGATTCGCGCACGATGCAAAGCAAGCTGGTGCCCGGGCTGTTTTTCGCCGGCGAGGTGCTGGACCTCGACGGCCCGATCGGCGGGTACAACTTCCAAGCCGCCTGGAGCACGGGCTGGTTAGCCGGGGGCAGCGTGTGAACCGGCCGACGACCGAAATCGCGGCACTCGCCGCAGGCGTCGGCTCTGGTAGAATGCAAAGACACGACGCGAGGCGCGGCAACGGACGCGAGCGGCGCGGGCGTGATCTCCTTTCGTCGGAAGCGCGTAGGATATGGGAATTTACGACCGCGACTATGCGCGCGAAGAACCGCGCGGTTTGCAACTCGGCGGCGATTGGTCGGCTGTCGGCACGATCATCGTGCTGAACGTCGTCTTTTACTTTTTGGAGCTGTTGGCCGGATCGAAATTCGCGGAAGCGTTGATGTTGCGTGGTGACGTCTTCACGCGACCGGAAACGTTTTGGCGGCTGTTCACCTACGGTTGGGTTCATGATCAGGACAGCTTGGTTCATCTCGTGATGAACTTGATCGTGCTCTGGTTCTTCGGGCGCGACGTCGAACACGATCTCTACACGAAGGCGCGGTTCTGGCGGTTCTACATGAGCGCCATGGTCGTCGCCGGCTTGGGGTGGGCGCTCGTCCAACAAAGTTGGTTTCCGCACGGCCACAACGCTCCGTCGCCCGAAGAGGCGAAAGTGATCGGCGCCTCGGGCGCGATCATGGGCGTGGTCGCGTTGGCGATTCTCAAACGTCCGAAGCAAACCGTGCTGCTGTTCGGCGTCGTCCCGGTGCCGATGTGGTTGCTGGGCGTGTTCTATCTCGTTTCGGATATCTCCGGCGCGCTCCGTCGCGGGGACGAGAATATCGCGTACTCCGCCCACTTGATCGGCGCGGCGAGCGGGTTGTTGTATTACCGCACCAATTGGTGCTTGGCCGACATCATACCCTGGAATCGTGTTGGTCGATTGTTCGAACGCGGCAAGCCAGCGGTGAAGCTGCATCGACCCAGTGTGGACGATCGCGACGAATACGATGACGACGACGATCTGTCGTCGCGCGTGGACGATCTGTTGGCCAAGATTCACGCGCATGGCGAAAAAAGTCTCACGACCGCCGAGCGTAAGTTCTTAGAGAACGCGAGTCGAAAGTTGCGAAATCGGCAACGCAGGTAGCGCTTAAGCACGCTTTTCAACTTCATACCGGATGTCTCGCGCCACGCTGATCGCCGCTTTGCATGATGCGCCGTTGCAGGTCGTGCTGACCGTGACCGGAGGCGGCGCGACGGCCGTGGCCGATCTTCTGGGCGTGCCCGGCGGCTCGCGCATCGTGTTGGCCGCACACGTGCCTTATTGCGAAGGCGCCTGGTTGAACGACTCGGCGCACGTCCCGAGCAAGCGTGTTCGGAACGAACCGCGCGGATGCTGGCCGTCGCGGCATGGATGGAAGCCCGGCGTCAGGCCGAGCCTGCGCGTAATACGCAAGCGATCGGTATCGCCTGCACGGCGAGCTTGGCGTCCGATCGTCCGAAACGCGGCGCACACCGAATATATCTGGCCGTGCAAACGGCAGAGGAGACGCGTACGTGGTCGTTGGAGTTAAAGAGAATTGCGCGTTTCGCGAGCGGATGAGGAACGGCTGACGAGCGACGCGATCTTAGGACTATTCGCCGACGCGGCGAGCGTCGCCGTGACGCCGCCGCTTGAGTTCTTCCGTGACGAAAACCCGATCACGCGGCGCAGCGTCGCGTCGCCGGAACGTCGGGCCGTGTTTTTGGGCGAACGACCATATCTTTGCGAGATGGCCGGGCGACCGACCGTGTTGCCGGCGCGTTTCGCGCTTTTCCCGGGCTCGTTCAACCCCATGCACGTGGGCCATCGCGGGATGGCCACCGTCGCGAGCGCACGGTTGGGGCTGCCCGTAATCAACGAGTTGTCGATCGCCAACGTGGATAAACCGCCGTTGGATTATCTGGAGATCGTCGATCGTACGTCGCAGTTCGCCGTCGACGAAGCGTACGTGCTGACCGCCGCGCCGACGTTCGCCGAGAAGGCGAAACTGTTTCCCGGCACGACGTTCGTGGTCGGAGTCGACACGATTTTACGGATCGCACCCCCCAAATATTACGGGACCGACCCCGACGGCGGTCGCCGCGCGATCGCCGCGATCGCCGAGCAGTGCTGCCGGTTTCTCGTGTTCGGTCGGACGCTGCCGGATCGCTCGTTTCAAACGCTTTCCGATTGCGAGTTGCCCGCCGAACTCCGCGCGATCTGCGACGAGGTGCCGGAAAGCGCGTTTCGCGCGGATGTTTCATCAACGGAATTGCGGCGCGGCGAACAAGCCGATCATCGTTAGTCGAAAAACCGATTCTCTCAGCTATCGAATCTGGTCGCCGGGCGAAGCGCCGCGTGGTCGAAATCGCGGCGCGACGTAGTTGCGGCAAAACACCGCGACGCGCGACGGCCAACGGCCCAACTTTTTGCCGAGGAGTACGAAGGCCTCGCGCCGGCCTTCGGATTGTCCTTGCGCGTGCTTCGTCATGAGCGTCTTGAACGGTCCGTGGTAGTGCAGACACTTCATGCGGATCGCGCGACCGTCGGATTTCGAAAACGCATACGGACGACCGTCGCGGAATTCGATTTTCTTCCACCGCCGCAGGAGACCGGGCAGGTAACCGGCGGGAACATAGTCCTGCACGTCGTCGATCGCGGCGTCGAAGACCTCGTCCGCTTGCGGCTGGTCGATCAGCGCGACGGGATATGTTGCCCGCGATCCCCAGTCGTAGAACAACGACATGTCCGAAATCCAATCTTGATTTCGTTTCTTCAGATTGGCGTTGCGCAGTTTGGCGAGACGATCGGGATCGCGATACGTCTCGAGCACGTACGCACAAAAATCTTCGATTGCCGCGAGACTTCCGATGAAATTGCAATGCGGAATTCTGCGGACCGCGTCCCAGCGAGCGAACGTCATCGCGAATTCGCGCAGACGGTGCGCTTCGTAAGGAACATCGCAAAACAACAAGACGTCGGAATCGATGACCAAACACCGCGCGAGTCGTTCGCGGCGCATGAAATTTCGGACCAGAAACCAACGTTCGATGCAGAATCGCTCGAAGCCGAGCTGTTGCGAACTGCTGAGATGCCGATACAGCGTATGAAACTCGGCGATATCCGCCTGTAACGTGGGGTCTCGGCGATCGTGATGTTCGCAAATCCCGATCGCCCGATTGGCGTCGTCCCCCAGCAACGCGACGCGCCGCCCGAATTCGATTCGACGGCTTTGAGCAGAGCCAGGCGTAAGTACCCGGGACATCCGTTGTGGACCGCGATGACCGGACACTCCGTCGACAACTGCGAACCTCCGTGGGCGGGAACGAGAGACGCTCGGCTCCGCCGTTCGGGAGCCGTGTTCCGTCATCATATGACGTGTGCCGCTCGAAGCCTATTCCGATCCAGCGCCTGTGAAAGAGCGCGAGGCGTAACGACGTAATTAGGACCGAGGCCGAGGTTGTGCCGCGTTCGTTTCGGGCGCGGGATCGCTCGCGATCGAAACACCCCCCGCGTCGATGAAGATGTCGACCTGTTGACCGACATACAGCTTTTCCTTGCCCGGCAGCACTTCGAAGATCAATTGTAAAACCCGCGTATCGACGCGTTCGGTGTTGAGGCCGGTCAGCGATTTCTTGGGTACGACGTATGGTTCGTAGCGGACGAACTTCAATTCGATCTTATGGGTCGAGTCCCCCTTCAATCGCGCGAACGCGATCGGGTTGTGTTCGTCGTTGCGTGCGAACTTCGGTATGCGCGGGATATCGTTTTCGTCGATGTCGGCGCGGATGTGCAGCTTGTCGACGTTGCCCAGCAGGATCAGCGTCCTCGACGCGGGCGAGGCCGCATACTCGCCGGGGCGGACGTTGACTTGCAGGACTTGGCCTTCGACCAACGCTCGGACGTCGGTCCGCGCGATTTGGATGCGGACCTGTTCCACTTGCGCGGCGGCCGATTGAATCTGCGCGGGCCGCGGACTTTTCGTAATCCCAGGTCGTGAGATCGGCTTCGATCCTGGCGAGTTCCGAGTTGGCCTTATGATATTGCGCAGCACCACCGCGTAGGCTTGGCGACGTTGGATCACGTCTTGTTCGGTCAATGTGCGCGACTTCAACAATTCTTCGCCGCGACGCAGGTCGTCGACCGAGCGATCGTAATTCGCCTTCGCTTCGTCGACCGCCGCGCGGGCGACGGGAACTTGTTCGTTTCGCGGCAGACGTTCTTGCCGCGCCAAGTCGGCTTCGGCCACGGCTTGCATTTGCTCGCGGACTTTCAATTCGGCCTGCAACTCGCGATCGTCGATCTCTGAATAGCGGGTCGCCGACCTTCACGTGGTCGCCGACGATGACGTCCACTTTTTGCACGACGCCCGGCACGGGCGTACCGATTTCGATGTTCTCGGTCTGCGACTCGATCATGCCCGAGCCGGCCACGGTGGCGCGAAACTCGGTCTTCGGCGGTTCGATCGGGGGTTTGGTCTTCTCGATGACGGGCCGGGTCGCGATCACGTGATACGCCGTGAACGCCAGCAGTCCGACGACGGCTAGCGGCAGCACGAACTTGATCAAGAATCGACCCATAAAGCCGCTCGAAATGGCGGGTGCGGTCCGTGGCCGCTGCGCGGCGATCGGTTTGGCGGAATTCAACGTGGCGGACATCAGTGTAACGTCCGGTCGGACGTTCTCGTATTTTATCGACGACGGTTATTCGGCGTGGGCGGTCGCGTGGGCTTTGTCGTGTTCGTTTTGCGTTTGAATCGAATCCACACGTCCGTCTTCCATGTGGGCGATCCGATCGCCGAAGGAAAAAATCCGGTTGTCGTGCGTCACCACGACCACGGCGCGATCCTTCTGCACGGCGACCGACGCCAACAGCTCCATGATTTTCCGGCCGTTTTCGGCGTCGAGCGCGGCGGTTGGTTCGTCGCAGATGATGATCTGCGGATCATGGACCAATGCCCGGGCGATCGCGACGCGCTGCTGTTGGCCACCCGAGAGTTGACTGGGCAACGAATCGGCGCGAGGACCCATGCCCATCTGCTCGAGGATCGAGCGGGCTTTGGCGACGGCCTTGCCGCGCGCGTGACCTTGGATGATTAACGGGATCGCGGCGTTTTCGGCCGAAGTCAACGAAGGGATCAAGTTGTATTGTTGAAAGACGAAGCCGATATGCTTGCCGCGAAAGTTCACCTTCGCGCCGCCCCGTAGTTTACCGATGTCGGTTCCCAACACGTCGACCTCCCCGGATGTGGGATCGAGGATGCCGGCCACGACCGACAACAGCGTGGTTTTGCCGCACCCGCTTTCGCCGACCAACAGCATTAGCTCGCCGTACGGTACGTCGAGATCGACTCCGCGCAACGCCTGGACCTTCGCGCCGCCGGCACCGAACTCTTTCACGACGTTGCGACAGGTGATGGCGTTAGAGGACATGAAAAGAATGAAGGTCGAGGGGTAAAAGGGAAAGACCGACGTTACGAAAGTGACGGCTGGTGGAGTTTCATATGTCATCCTTTCGCTTTCATTCTTACCCTTTGAAAACAATCGCCGGTTCGACGCGCAAGACGCGCCACAAACTGAACAAACTGGCGATGATGATGATCAACGTCGTGGCGATCAGCGTCAGCAATGGAATCTGCCAAACCATCAAGAACGCCAGTTTCGTCGCGCCGCGCGTCAGTTGGCCGAAGGCCGCCGCGCCGCCGACGCCGATGCCGTAACCCAACACGCCGACCGTGCAGGCTTGAAACAGCACCATGATCAGAATACGCGAGTTGGTCATTCCCATCGCCTTGAGCAGCACCGAACTGACGGATGTTGTCGCTGATGAAAATGTAAAAGAGCATGCCGGAAACGGCCGCGCCGACGATGAAGCCCATCAACACCATCATGCCGAAGTTGACCGGAATGCCGGTGTTCTTCAGGAAGTATTGAATCGTCAAATCGATAAAGACTTGATGGGGATAGGCTTTGAATTCGGTTTGCGCTTCGATTCGTCGACAAACCTCTTCGACCGGGACGTCGGGCGCACCTTTGACCAACACGTAACTGAGCGTGCGCCGTTCGGTGGGAAGGTATTGAATGGCGTTGCTGTAACGCGTGTAAACGATCGGAAACGACTGGAACGTCCGACCGGCTTTGCATACGCCGACGACGACCGCGCGGCGGTCGTTCATTTCCAAGATGCGGCCGACCTTGTAGCTTTCACCGTCCTCGGGCCACAGCAGTTTGTAGCCGGCGTCGTCCACGATCACCGCGTCGGCCTGACGAAGGTCGTCGAGACCGCCTAAGAAAAAATCTTGCGGAGCCGGGGCACCGACGAAGCTGGCGTTGTCCAGGCCAAGGATGATCATCTGCTGCTCGGTGCCGTCCGGCATGCGGGCGCGACCGAGCCCTTTGAAAAACGGGACCGCCCATTCGACGCCCGAGACGCCGCGAATGCGACCGAGCGCGGTGTTCGACATCGGCAGGTTGTCGTCGATGAACCGGACACCGGGGTTGCAAACCCAGATGTCGACGCCGCGCACATCGCGAATCTGACTGGCTGTCAAATTCATCAGTCCGACGAAGATCGACGCTTGTTGCGCGATCAAGAACGAGGCGAACGCCACGCCGAAGACGATGCCCAGGTATTTGCCGGGATTGCCGATCAGCATCCGCCAGGCAATCCAGAACATAGGATGGCATCAAGAAAAGGAGACGCAAGTCGAACTGAAATGCCCGATCAAACAAGCGTCTTAAACAAGTGTATCGTTCTACGGACGGAGTGCAAGCGAAGTTCGCGAAATCCGTGCCTATTTGTGCAAATCTTCTGTATAATAGATTCTTTGAGTGCGAAAAAATAACGCTTGTCGATACACACTCTGCTCGCGCAAACCGAATGATCACCTTCTCTGCTCGAATATCCGAACTACGGCCGGCGTTTTCACGCTCCCGTAGCTCAGTGGTGAGAGCATCGATCTATAAATCGCAGGTCGGCGGTTCGATTCCGCCCGGGAGAATAGTCTTAATTGACTCCAGCGAGCTTCATAACCGAACACAGCGCAGTTAATCACTTAGTCGCGAAGCCGTTCTTCCGTTTGAAAGCGATACCCGATCCCCGTCTCGGTGAGAAGATGTTTCGGTCGGGCCGAATCGACTTCGATCTTGCGCCGCAGGCCGGCCATGAAGACGCGCAGGTAGTGGGTTTCTTGGACCTGCTGCGGCCCCCATACCTCCTTTAGTAGAAACCGATGCGTCAGAACCTTGCCTGCGTGTTGAATCAATGTTGTGAGAAGTTTGTATTCGAGTGGGGTGAGATGAACTTCTTCTCCCGCATGAAAAACGCGTCGTGCGGAGAAATCGACTTTCAGATCACCCGACTCGAAAAGCGGATTCGAATTAGATTCCGACGATCGATGCGCATGCCGTAAGGCCACGCGGAGTCGTGCTTGGAGTTCCTCGATGCCGAATGGCTTGGTTAGGTAATCGTCGGCGCCGTCGTCGAGCGCGGCGACCTTGTCGGCTTCGTTACCGCGGGCGGACAAAATGATAATCGGCCCGCGGAACCATTCGCGCAAGCTCACGAGGACGTGTTGCCCGTCTTGATCAGGCAGCCCGAGATCGAGAATCACGAGATCCGGAGGTTGCTGAGCGGCGAGGCGCAGGCCTTGCGCGGCGGTTTCGGCCTCGGTCAGGCGATAGCCTTGGTTCGAAAGCGCGGCACGGATGAATTTACGGATCGGCGTTTCGTCTTCGATCAGCAAGATCGAGGTGGAACCCGCGGAAGTCGTCATCGGTTATGGATCCGAGGGAAGTCCGGCCGGCGGCGGAGTCAGCGGTAATATGAGTTCGAACAGGGCACCGCTCGGTCGCGCGTTCGAGGCCGTGATTGTACCATGATGCCCGGCCAGGATCGCGCGACAAATCGCCAACCCCAAGCCCACGCCGCGTCGTCCATCGGGTAGGCGATCGGGAGCTTGATAAAACTTTTCGAATATCAGTTCCTCTTGCCCCGAGGCGAATCCCGGCCCGTTATCGCGAATGCGTAGACTCAGCCTCGCCCCGTCCACGACGGCCCGGATGTCGATCGCCGTACCCGCCGGTGTGTATCGAGCGGCGTTTTCCAACAGGTTGACCAGAACTTGCTCGAAAAGCAGTCCATCGACCGAGATTAATGGCAAGTCTGCCGGAAGATCGACCGTCACGGGACGATCTTCGAGGAGTTTCGAGACGCGCGCGAAGCGCGCCGCCGACCAATTCTTCCAACACATGCCATTGCGTTCGCAACCGAAGTTTTCCGGACTCAAGACGAGTGATGTCGAGCAAGTTCTCGATCAACCTGGTCAGGCGTTGTGATTCTTCGACGATCGTATTCAACAATTCGCGTTTGGTCGCGTCGTCGAGCGTGGTTTGCGAGAGTAAACCGCCGCCGGCTCCGGTGATCACCGCTAACGGCGTGCGTAGGTCGTGCGATACCGAACTCAATAACGAGTTGCGCAATTCTTCCGCTTCGACGCGTAATTCGGCCGCGTGGGCGGCGAGCGCCAAGCGATCGCGCTCGAGCGCAGAGCGAATTGCATCGCGCACGATTCGAGCAATCGTCGCTCTTCCGGATCGTGCACGCGCCACTCCTCCTTGGGGCGGACGCCCAGTGCGCCGAGCGCTTTGTCCGTGCCGCCGAGCGGCAAGAAGAGAGCCGTGCCGTTCGGCAACGTGTCGGTGCCCCAACCGGCGATTTGTCGATGTTCGGCGACCCACGCGGCCACGACAGGATTGATCGCATCCGCGGCGATCTCTGCCTTCGCCCCGTAGCGGAGTTCCAAGCGTCGGTCTTCGTCCAAATAAATCAGAACTTGTGCGTGAAACAGTTCCTGCAATTGCTTACCGGCCATATTGACCAGAAATTCGCTGCCGTCGGCTTCGGCCAATTGGCGCGTTAAGCGATAGAGCGCATGCGTACGGCGTTCGCGCTGTTGTGCCGCGAGCAACTGTCGACGCACTTGATTCGTCAACCGACTTACGAGTAAACCGACGGCGAGCATCACGAAGAACGTCAACACATATTGCGTGTCGCCGACGGTAAACGTCCACGACGGGGCGACGAAAAAATAATCGAACGCCAAAACTCCCAGAAACGACGTCAAGATCGCCGGACCTTGACCGTAACGCGTCGCGATGAAAATCACGCCCGAGAGATAAATCATGACCAAGTTGGCGTCGGCCGTGTCGAAACGATCGACGGCGGCGCACAGCGCGGTGCAAATCGCGACGACGAGCAGCGCCCACCAATAGGGACGACGATCCGTCGGCCTGATCGTAATGTTACGTGGCGAAGGGGTCGATTCTTGCTCGTCGCCGCGAACGACGTAGATGTCGATTTCGCCGCTCTCGTCCAGCAAACGATCGACGAGCGAACGTCGCCATCGTCGCCATCCGCGTTGCGCCGTCTTGCCGACCACGATCTTGCCGACGTTTCGTTCGCGGGCATAACGCAGGATCGCCTGCGAGACCTCGTTCCCAACCAAAACATGCGTCTCCGCGCCTAAGCGTTCGGCCAGTCTGAGATGCGCGGAGACGCGGGCCTGTGCCTCGACGTCGCGCAAGGCGCCGAGACCGGAATCGATCGTCACCGCCAGCCACGGAGCATTCAAAGAAACGGCCAACCGTTTGGCGGCCCGCAGCACCTTGGCCGAGGTCGGACTCGGCCCGACGCAAACCAGCAAACGCTCGCTGGTCAACCACGGTCGAGACGCCGCGCGTTGATGACGTGCCTGATCCACATCGCGACCGATGCGGGTCGCGGTTTGACGCAGCGACAACTCGCGCAACGCGACGAGATTGTTCTTTTGAAAGAAATGATCGATCGCCCGCTCGGCTTGCGGGGCTAAGTAGATTTTTCCGGCGTGAAGTCGCTCGCGTAATTCCTCCGGCGTAATATCGATCAGTTCGAGTTCGGTCGCCTGCTCGATGACCGCGTCGGGCAATGTTTCGCGCACCACGACCCCGGTGATCCCCGCGACGACGTCGTTCAGACTTTCCAGATGCTGAACGTTCAGGGTCGAGTACACGTCGATGCCCGCGTCCAGCAGTTCCAGCACGTCCTGCCAACGTTTGGTATGTCGCGATCCGTCCGCGTTGGTGTGGGCTAGTTCGTCGACGAGGATCAGCCGTGGCCGGCGCCGCCAGCGCGGCATCGAGATCGAATTCCCGCAGCGTGACGCCGCGATAATCGACGACGCGCGTCGGAATCGTTTCCAGATCGCGGGTTAACGCTTCGGTTTCGGGGCGGCCGTGGGGTTCGACGTAGCCGATCACCACATCGACGCCCGCCTCGCGTTCGCGTCGGGCGGCCGAGAGCATGGCGTAGGTTTTTCCGACGCCGGCCGCGTAACCGAAAAAGATTTTCAAACTGCCCCGCGGCGAGTGGTCCGCGTGGATCGCGCTCAGTAATCGATCGGGATCGGGGCGGTGATCGTCCGTCATGATTCTCGCCAGCGCTCGTGAAGTCGGCCGACACACGACCCCGGAAGGTCAAAACCCATCATACTCGGTGCTTGGATTCGAAGCGTTCACGACGAACGCGGCAGCTCGTTTCATAAACGATTCGTCGCTCGCTCCGCCATCCGCCAATCCCCAAAACTCAGCTCACAACGAAAGTTTATCGCAATTGATCGAGGGCTAAATTCAGTTTGAGCACGTTAACGCGAGGCTCGCCCAGGATTCCGAGCGTGCGCAGGCTCGACATGACTTTCGACAAGCGCACGAACTCGGTCGACCGGCAACCCGCGCGCGGCCGCGACGCGTTCGACCTGAAACACCGCCGCGGCCGGCCCGATGTGCGGGTCGAGACCGCTGGCGGATGCCGTAACCAACTCGATCGGGACGGCACGGTCGGAAGAAGTTCCGTCGCGCCATGCGTCCAAACGTTGCTGTACGCAGTCGAATTGAGCCGCGTTGGTCGGTCCGAAGTTGCTGCCGGTCGATGCCGCCGCGTTGTAGGGAACCGGCCCGGTCGCCGAGGGACGCCCGCGAAAATAACGCTGATCGACGAACTCCTGCCCGATCCATTCCGAGCCGACGGAGTTACCGTTGCGCTCAAGCAAACTTCCATTGGCGGCGTGCGGGAAAATCAATTGCGCGATGCCCGTGATCGTCAGCGGATACAAGACGCCGGTGATCAAAGTAAGGAGCAGGAGCAAAATCGACGCGGTGCGGAAAGACGCGAGCATGATAAGAAACCCGATGATGTCGAGATGTGCGAAATGACTAAGAAACGCCGAGCCCGACGAGCAGCATGTCGAGCAGTTTGATGCCGAGGAACGGCAGAGCTAAACCACCCAAGCCATAAATCAAAAGATTGTTGCACAGAGCTGTGCCGCGCCGAGCGCGCGGGATTTGACGCCGCGCAACGCCAGCGGGATCAGAAACACGATGACGATCGCGTTGAAGATCACCGCCGAAAGGATAGCCGTGTTCGATGTGGCCAACCCCATGACGTTCAAACGATTCAACACCGGGTAGGTCCCGGCGAACGCGGCGGGGATGATTGCGAAATATTTCGCCACGTCGTTGGCCAGACTGAACGTCGTCAACGCGCCGCGCGTCATCAGCAATTGCTTACCGATTTCCACGATCTCGATCAGTTTGGTCGGGTTCGAATCGAGATCCACCATGTTACCGGCTTCTTTCGCGGCTTGTGTTCCGCTGTTCATTGCCACCGCCACGTCGGCTTGCGCCAGCGCAGGCGAGTCGTTGGTGCCGTCGCCGGTCATCGCGACCAGCCGTCCGCCGGCTTGATAGTCGCGAATCATCTTGAGCTTGGCCTCGGGCGTCGCTTCGGCCAAAAAGTCGTCTACGCCCGCTTCGGCCGCGATGGCGGCCGCGGTCAGCGGATTGTCGCCGGTGATCATCACCGTCTTGATTCCCATTCGACGGAGTTCGATGAATCGCTCCTTGATCCCGCCTTTGACGATGTCCTTCAAATAAATCGTCCCGAGCGCGCGCGGGCCTTCGGCGACGACCAGCGGAGTGCCGCCCTGTTTCGCGATTTCCTCGACGCTGCGTCGTACGTCGGCCGGGAATTCGCCGCCGGCTTGCTCGACGAAACGGCGCGGCGGCGTCGGCGGCCCCTTTGCGTACTTGGCGACCGTCGAGATTTACGCCGCTGATCCGCGTTTGCGCCGCGAACGGGATGAACTCGGCATGCATGTCGCTCAACTCGCGACCGCGCAGTCCGTAACGTTCCTTGGCGAGCACGACGACGCTACGACCTTCGGGCGTCTCGTCCGCCAGCGACGCTAACTGCGCGGCGTCGGCCAACGTCGCGATGTCGATGCCTGCGGCGGGAATGAATTCTACGGCTTGACGATTGCCCAGCGTGATCGTACCGGTTTTGTCCAACAACAATACATCGACGTCGCCGGCCGCTTCGATCGCACGCCCCGACGTGGCGATGACGTTGGCTTGAATCATACGATCCATCCCGGCGATTCCGATGGCCGACAGCAACCCGCCGATCGTCGTCGGAATCAAGCAGACCAGTAACGCGGTCAACACGGTGATCGTGATCGGCGTGCCTTGTCCCTCGGCTTTGACGGCGTATTCCGAGAACGGCAACAATGTTGCGCACACGACGAGAAATACGAGCGTTAACGCCGCAAGCAGGATATCGAGAGCGATCTCGTTGGGCGTTTTTTGCCGCTTGGCCCCTTCGACGAGCGAAATCATGCGATCCAAGAACGTTTCGCCCGGATTCGCGGTGATGCGCACGACCAGCCAATCCGACAAAACTGCGCGTGCCGCCGGTGACGCTGCTTCGGTCGCCGCCGCTTTCGCGGATGACCGGCGCGCTCTCGCCCGTGATCGCGCTCTCGTCGACCGATGCCGCGCCGACCACGACTTCGCCGTCGGCCGGAATCATTTGATCGGCCTTCACCAAAACGTGATCCCCTTTGCGCAGCGACGAGGCCGAGACATTCGTCACGGCGGCGTCGGGCGCGGGGGCGGCCAACTTCAACGCCGGAACTTCTTGCCGCGATTGTCGCAACGACGCGGCTTGCGCTTTGCCCCGCCCTTCGGCCATCGCCTCGGCGAAGTTGGCGAACAGCACCGTGAACCACAACCAAAGACTGATCGAAAGGATGAATCCCACCGGCTCCGTCGATTCGCCGAACGCCGCCTGCAGGCCGACGACGGTCGTCAAGACGCTGCCGATGAACACGGTGAATATCACCGGGTTGCGGATCTGCCGCCGCGGATCGAGTTTCAGGAAGGCCTGCCACAGGGCGGGCCGCAGAATCGTCGGATCGAACAACGAACGTTTTTTGAGTGTTGCGGACATGGTGATGAAGATTATTGGAAGAGTTGCAAATGTTCGACGACCGGCCCCAAAGCCAACGCGGGCACGAAAGTCAACGCGCCGACCAACAGCACGACGCCGACCAGCAACGTCACGAACAACGGCGTGTGCGTCGGCAGCGTCCCCGCCGAGACAGGCGTGATCTTCTTCCTCGCCAGCGATCCGGCGATGGCCAGCACCGGCACGATGAGCGCGAAACGCGAGAGAAACATCGCGATCGCCAACCCGACGTTATAGAACGGTTCGTTGGCGGTCAGACCCGCGAACGCGCTGCCGTTGTTGTTCCCGGCCGAAGACCAGGCATACAGGATTTCGCCGAACCCATGCGCGCGGGGTTGTTCAGATTGCTTTTGAGCTCTCCTGTATCCGCGGCAACGTAATCCAGGCCCGGGCCGATCACCGAAACGGCCGTGCCGATCAGGACCATCAGCGGGGGGATCAGGATCACCAGCGCGGCCAACTTCATCTCCGCCGCTTCGATTTTCTTGCCCAGGTACTCCGGAGTGCGACCGACCATCAAGCCGGCCACGAAAACCGCGATGATCGCGAACACCAGCATGCCGTATAATCCGCTGCCGACGCCGCCGAAGATGACTTCGCCCAACTGCATCAACCACATCGGGATCATGCCCCCGAGCGGCGTGAACGAATCGTGCATCGCGTTGACGCTGCCGTTCGAAGCGGCGGTCGTCGTCACGGCCCACAGCGCGGAATCAACCACGCCGAAACGTGTTTCTTTTCCTTCCATGTTGCCGCCCGATTGCGTATCGCCGAAGGTTTGATCGACGTTCAACGCGGCGTAGGTCGGTTGCGCGACCTGTTCGACGGCGATCTCCGCGACGCACAAGGGGACGAAGACCAACGCCATGGCCGCGAAGATCGCCCAGCCCTGTCGCCGATCGCCGACCATCTCGCCGAAGGTCATGCACAACGCCGCCGGGATCAACAGAATCGCCAGCATCTGCAGCAAATTCGACAACGGCGTCGGGTTTTCCAAGGGATGGGCCGAATTGACGTTGTAGAAACCGCCGCCGTTCGTGCCGAGTTGTTTGATCGCGACTTGCGACGCGACCGGTCCGAGCGCGATCGTTTGTTTGTCGATCGGTAGACCGTCGGGACCCGTCAACGTTTGCGTCAGCTCGACCTCCGTCGAACCCTGCAACGTTTGCACGACGCCTTGCGAAACCAACGCGAGCGCCAGCGCGATCGACAACGGCAACAAAACGTAGAGCGTCGAACGTACGAGATCGACCCACACGTTACCGATCGTCGCGATCGTTCGACCGATGAGGCCGCGGATCAACGCCACCAGCACCGCCATGCCGGTCGCCGCGCTTAAGAAATTTTGTACGGTGAGCGCCAGCATCTGCGAGCCGTTGCTCATCGTCGTTTCCCCGCCGTAGCTCTGCCAGTTGGTGTTCGACGCGAAACTGACGGCGGTGTTCAACGCCAGATCGGGCGATACGTCGGGAAAGCCTTGCGGATTCCATGGCAACCATGATTGGCAACGCAAAATACCGTAGACCAAGACCAGCCCGAGAAAATTGAAGATCAATAAGCCCGTCGCATAGGGTCGCCAGCCCATCCCTTGTTCGGGCCGAACTCCGCACAACCGATACATGGGACGCTCGATCACGGCGAGAAATTTCAGCTTGCCTTGATACACCCAAGCCATGTACAGGCCTAACGGTTTGACCGCGACCAGCAACAGGGACAAGAACACAAGCAACTGCATCCACGCGTTCGAAGTCATGAAAACCACTCCGGCTTGAGTAAAGCCACGATTAGATACACAGCGAGCGACAACACGATCACGAACGCCGCGCGGTGAAAAGACTCATGACGCGCCTCCGATTAAATGCTCGCAGAAAGCTGCGAGACCGAACATCGCTCCGGCCAACAGGACCAAGAGTCCCAGCAAACCGACCTCGAACATGACGACCACCTTCGATGAAAGACGAGGGCATTTGTCCCTTCGTCCGAATCATACCGGCGAGCGCATCAAGAAGGAGTCAAGAACGATGCGCTGTGCATTAAGTTTGTATTAAGATCAAAAGCAAAATCCATCGTGGTCCAGTTGATGGGATTTCGATGAGTACTTGTATTGCTATTCGAGGACGACTTATGCCCTCCTCGTAAAAAGGGAAGTGATTTTCGTTTTTTGCGATGCCCAATGAAATGGGCTGGAGTCGTACCGATAAAAGCCGAATGAAAATTTGTCGCGTCGAGTTGGCGTGTTGAAACACCGATGATGAAATACGGTCGGTGAATTGTGCTGGAAGCAAATTCGAACGAGCCGATTTTGGCAGGTTGTTGATTCCAACCCTTCTAAATTCGAAGCGATCGACAATAGGAGAAGAAAGTGAAATCCAAGACAGCGCTTACAGAATGATAAAACAAAAAACCCGACGTCGGAGGGGCAATTCCGACGTCGGGCGGCAAGCCGAGGTGTGTGGTGCCACCCCCGGCAGAGCAAGGTTTCGAAGAGTTACTTGATCTTCACGCCGACGCCGACGTTGGCGTTGACCTTGACGGAGCTTACGACCTTGACGATCGCGTTGACGGCCGCCTTGACGTCGACGTTTGCTTTGACCGCGGCGTTGATGTTCAGCAGCGAGCCCGAGCAGCAACCGCCGGTGGCGCGGATTTGGTCGGCTTCGTTGGCGCTCAGCACGCGGTAAGCGTCTTGTTCGAGGCCCAACATCGAGGCGACGTCTTGCGCGTCGGCGGCGCGGTTGCGAACCGGTTCGGCGGCGTTGGCGGCCGGAGCGAAACAGAGGCCCGAGGTCAAAACGACGGCGGCGATGAACTTCTTCATAATGCTGCTCCCTAAACCTGAGTGAGATGATTCGCGAGGACGTTCCTCGCATGAATCTCACGATAGACGGACGAAAATCCTCGACAATTTCGGTGGAGGATTTCCGTATAACGCTCTTAGAAATCGCTGAATCCCCGGGGAATCGCGCGGAAATACGCGGTCCGCGCGTTTTTGCCGCGTCGATCCGCGGGCGACCGCGCCGATACGAAGCCGACCGCAGCAAACCGTAACGATCATGACGCGACGGGGAATGCTCGGAGTTATGTCCGACGGTCGTGATGCTTGCAAGTCGCGTCGCGCCGGCGTCGAAACATGCCTACATGATCGCGCGTGGCGATCGACGCGACCACGGATGGACAACGCCGAAGGGGCAGGCCTGTGCCGCACGGATGGAGACGCCTTCGAACGCTTGCGCTCTGTGTCGTGCTGACGACGCGCTTCGTCTGCGCGCATGCCCAAGACGGTGCGTTTCTGCCGTTGCCGCCGCTGGAAGATTCGACGTCGGACTTCGTCGATCTGGAACGCTATGTCGCTCCGAGCATACCTGAACGCGGCGACGAGCCGATGTTGCTGGCCGCTCTCGAACGCGCGACCAATGCGGCGCAGCAAGCCGCGGACGAGCCGGCCGAATCGCAAACCAAAGACAAGAAGCCCAACGAGAAGAAACCCTTGGGCGAGGCGCCCGCCGACAACTCGCGCGTGTTTTTGCGTCAATCCGCGGTCTTGTTAAAGCAAGGGACGTTGGAAGTCGAGTGGGGACTGCGCTATGCGTTGCAAGAGTCCGATTTCCCGGCACTTTCGTCGGCCAACGCCTTGATGGCCGAAACCGCGGACCAGCATTCGGTCTTCGGCACGTTGAGCGTCCGTTACGGTTGGAAAGAACGCTGGCAACCCTTCGTCACGATACCGGCCGGAGCGTCGTTCTTCGCCCGGGCGAATTCCGAGTTCGACACGTACGACGACCGCTACGGGCTGGGCGACATCACCGCCGGCATCAACCATCTGTGGCGCGACGGCCAAAACGAGTGCGCCGACATTATCGTCGGCTTGACCGCGATCGCGCCGACCGGCCAGACGACCTTCAACACGCTCAGTCCCAACTTCGCGTCTCTCGGCAACGGTTTCGCCGGAGTGAATCTTTCGGTCACCGCCATTCGCACGTACGACCCGGTCGTGATCTTCGCCACGTTGGGGTACACGCAGCAGTTCGGAGCGCGGTATTTCGATCGCCTCGTCGAACCGGGCCCGGCGGCGAACGCCGCGTTTGGCGTCGGTTTTTCGGTCAATGACGACATCTCGCTCAGCACGCAATTTCAGGCGCTCGCGCAGTTGGATTATCGCGTGGACGGCGATCGCTTGAGCGGGTCCGGCAACCAAGTCGCCGTGTTGCGGCATTCGGTCGTACGCCGCGTTTGCAAGCAGTCGTTCGTCGAGTATTTCGTTTCTCAGGGCGTCACGGACGATGCGCCGGCGTTCACATGCGGCGTGTTGTCGACGACGCGGTATTAACGAACAGGAGAATCGGTGCGTTTTTCGTCGGTCATCATCGCGCTGCTCTCGACGACGCTGGGTTGCGCCGCGCCCGTAAGTCTCGACGCGCCGACGCGCGCGCGGTCTTTCCCGCGCCGAACCGCGAGTTTCGCGCCGATACGGCGACATGGGAA
This sequence comes from Pirellulales bacterium, assembly GCA_049840575.1. Lineage (GTDB taxonomy): Bacteria > Planctomycetota > Planctomycetia > Pirellulales > JALHPA01 > JANRLT01. The sequence goes on along the minus strand of JASGKV010000022.1, from coordinate 57,862 downwards.
CAAGTCAAGTCGCGGAACGTCGTGATGCAGAAATTCGAATACACCTGCGGGGCCGCGTCGTTGGCGACGATCTTTCGCTATTGCTACGACGATCCGATCGAAGAGACCGAGATCCTGGCCGCCGCGTTCAAGAACCTCACCGACAAAGAAGTCGCCGATCGCGAGAAGAACGGGCTTTCGATGGAAGATCTCTCGCGCGGCGCAGCCAAGTTCAAGTATGCGGCCGCCGTGCTGGAATTGAAGTACGACAAGATGCGCGCGCTGCCGGTGCCGGTCGTGGTCCGCACGATCAAGGACGACTTCAAACACTTCGTCGTTTTTCACGGCGAGTCCGACGGCTACGTCTATCTGGCCGATCCGATTCGCGGGAACGTTCGCATGCCGCACGCGGAATTCCTGAAGCGTTGGGACGGCAAAGTGTTGGCCGTGGTCAAACGCGGCGCAAAACCGCCGAAAACGCATCCCTTACAAATTCCGCCCGACGCCGATCCCGTTCCGCAAGCGCAGACCGCGCGGCGCGGTCTTCTTGAAGCTCCCCTCACACCGCTGTTCCACCAGTGAAGCTCGGCGCTCTTCACGAAACATTTCGCACAAGGTAGGCAAGATGCCCGCACGCAATTTCGTTTTTCGCGACGGTCTCGCCGCGTCGATCGCACAAGCCGCGACCCTCGACGAGACGCAACCGGACATGCGTTCGGGCGTTCCGCGTCGTGCGGACGATGCGATCGCGCTGATCCAGAAAAACCACAGCGCGATCGACGACGAATGGTTGCCCGGGTTGGGGGATCGCGAAGGTGCGCAACGCCACGTGATCGAAGACGATCGTCGCCGCGAACGCTTGGCCACGATCGGCAATTTCGCCGCCGGCGTGGCGCACGAGATCAACAATCCGTTAGGCGCCGTGTTGACCTCGATCCAAGCGGCGTTGACGTTGCTGGACGTCGAGGATTACGGCGCGGTGCGCGAGTGCTTGGACAACGCGCAGCACGGTTCGCGACGTTGTATCGACGTGGTGCGCGGATTGCTGCGATTCTGCCGCGACGAGCCCGCGCATCGCATCACGTTCGATCTATGCGAAATCTGCCGTTTCGCCGTGTCGTTGACCCGTTCGTACGCGCAGGACGCGGCTGTCGCTTGGAGTTGAAGCTGCCCGAAGAGCGCGTGGAGATCCCCTGCGGACCGATCGAGCTGGAAATCGCGTTCGTCAATTTGCTGCGAAACGCCGTGGAGGCCGGAGCGACGCGCATTGAAACCGGCATAGAGTCCACCACGGACGGCGTACGGGTGGTGTTTCGCGATAACGGACGCGGCATCACGCCCAGCGATTTGGCGCATGTGCTGGAACCGCTCTATACGTCGCGGGCGAGCGGCGTCGGCACGGGCGTCGGCTTGGGAATCGTTCACGGCATCGTGGTCGATCACCGCGGCACGATCGAATTCGAAACCTACGGTACGCGCGGCACGTCGGTGTACGTCGTCCTGCCGCGCGAATAAACGAACTTTTCACTCATCCTTGCGATCCGCACTCGGAGCATGCGTTATGTCGACGGTCCTCGCCGAACTTGATACGGTCCATCTTGTGGACGACGATCCGCAATTTCTGAGCGCGGTCTCGCTGCTGCTGCGCAGTCGGCAATACGCCGTACGGCAGTACGACTCGGGCGACCGATTTTTAGAACTTTACCAACCGGCCGAGACGGAATGTTTGTTGATCGATCTGCGCATGCCCGGCTCGGACGGTTTGGACGTGCAATCGGAAATGGCGAAGCGGCGGATTCGTATTCCGGTGTTGATCGTCACCGCGTTCGCCGATACGCCGTGCGTGGTAGCCGCGATGCGGAACGGTGCGATCGACGTGATCGAGAAGCCTGTCGAAAAGGACGTCTTGATTCGCAAAATCGAAGACGCGTTCGCCCACGCCCGCGTCGCCCGCGAACGCGCCGCAGAAACGAATCGACGGATCGCCGCGTTGACTCCGCGCGAGCATGAGGTGCTGGAATTGATTTACGCCGCGAAAACCACGCACGGCATCGCGCGCGAGTTGGATATCAGTCCGAAGACGGTCGAGAAACATCGCGTCCACATCTTCGACAAGCTGGGGGTCGATAACGTCCCCGAGCTAATGAAGTTGCTGTTCGCGTGCGAGCGTTCCGTTTCCGTCGCGTCGACTTCGGCGCTATGACGCGACGGTGATCGGCGGATGTTCGACCACTTCCACGATCTCGCACGGAGATCCGTCGGTCCGACGCGCGGCGATCGAATCCGCCGTGGCGGCGGCCATTTCCCAGGCCTCGTCACAGCAAGCCGAGCGCACAAGAATTTTATGCGCTCCGCGTACGGCCATCACTTCCCAAATCCGGCCGTTCGTCAAGCGGTCGCCGATCGGCATGTGCCCGCTGATCCACCCCATCTCCGTCAACCGTCGATAGCTGTTTACGCCGCGGTTCATCGTGAGATCCTCCGTTGAGAGTTACGGAGGCGTCGCATCCCCCCGGACGCGATCGCCGGCGCATTCTAAGTCGCGGCGTTCGTTGTACCGCGAGAACGGAGGAATTTCCTAAGACTAGCGAAGACGGAACGCGCAAACGGCCCGTCTTCGCTCGCGAAAGAGTGCGACAAAATGTCGTCGCGTACGAATCGCTATGCGGACTTAGGACGTCACTCGTCGTTCATAGACGATCGCGTGCGGCTCGCATCCACCCGCAGGCATTTGAGTGGCGGTCGCGATGCGTTTGACGGCATCGCAAATCCTTTGGATATCGCCGTGATTGGTTTCGGCGAGTTCCAAGAGTTCCGGAATCGGCACGGCGAAACGCCGCGACCAATAACGAATTTCCCACGGCTCTCCCAGATTCAGCGTTCTCGCGTATTCCGGCCATCCCGCTTGTCCGAACATTTGGGCCCCTCCTCACTCACTGATTGCAGGATCCGACGCAAACCGTCATAAGCGGTATCGGATGCCGGCGAGGAGTCATATCAACAAGCGTTGACATTTCGCGGGCGACCGCGTGGGCTGAAAGAAACCCGTAATAAATCGCTCATAATTCGCAGTAAATCGGCGGCGATCATTGAAGCGATTTGCGATCATCGAATCCGAATTGAGACGCCTTTGGCTCCAAGAATTTCAAAGGATCGATAACTGTTTAGAACTTTTGAAGTGTCAAGATAACCGCATCGAGCCCCAATCGTCGTTCATTCGGTGAGATAAACATCCTTCGCGGCAGGCAGACTGTTCGAAGGTGTGATCGTCATTCCCAACACGGTCACCAACCGTGCCGTGCCGGCGGCGATCGAGAGTTCATAGTCGCCATTGCCGACCATCAGTACATGACCCCATTTAGCGTACAGCGTGCCGCTGAACTCGGCCGTGCCCAGTAACCCTTGATGTACGATTGCGATCGGCCGATAGTCGTGGCGACGTTGATAGATCAAAACGTCTTTGAACGGACTGCCCGAAGTTTGGATCGGCGAGAACCGGCTGCCCGGTAGCGCCGCGTTGATCAATACGCTGGGTAACATGCCTAACACGGCCGGCGGCGTCGGTCGAATTTCGCCGTCGCCCGCGTCCGGCCCGCCGCCGATGCCGTCGTAGGCGGGGGAATTGGTGATGTAAAACATCACGCCTTCGGCGGATACGATGCCGGCCAGAATATTCAGCGAAAGGCCGGTGATCGGATTCTTCCCGCGAATGATATACACCCCGGGCTGAAACACGGCCGCGCCCGCCACGACTTCGATCCAATCGTAGACACCGGGTGAAAGCACCTTCGGCGGTTGGATGATCGGTACGGTCAGCACGCTGACCCCGCCGCGATAGGTCGTGTCGACGTTGATCGGGTCGACGGCTTTGGTCGGAACAGGCAACGACTTGAACGGGTCCGGTACCGGCATGCGATTGGCCTTCAACGGCGACGAGCCACCGCTCCAAGGCGCATAGCTGTTGGGTTGATCGACGCCGCCGGCCGTACGTACGTCGCGGGCCTTGAGCCGGGTAAGCCCCAGTAGCGGCGTACAAGAAACTCCATACGGCGGCAACATGTTGGCCCCGACCAGCTCGCCGTGTTCGTCCTTGCCTCCCCAACGCGTATTGACCAGCACCGCGCCGTCGACCTTAACCGAGCCGAGACCTAAGACTTCGAGCCCGCCGATCAACGCGGGAAACGATGGCAATACCACGCCGACGGGCAGGACCGAGATCGCCGGCGGATTTTCGTCCAAAACATGCACGGCCGTCGCCGCGGTCGATATGACGCAGCCCGCGCACGAGCGGACGTCGGTCGGTGTGCTGGCTTCGCCTCCGGCGGCTTGCATAAAGAACGACGAGTACGGCAACGCGGCGTCGACCTGCACGAAACCCGAATTGCCGGCGTTAACGCCTGACGTCGGTGGAATGGCGATCGTTACGTTGGCCCCAGCGAAACCGTTATGATTTTGTACGTACGCCCGAGCCGTCTCGCGGGCGACGGCGTCGGGTTTTCCCAACCGCAGGTCCATTGCGGCCGCGGTGGCCGCGGCGTCGGTCGCATGCTGCAAGTTCCGCTGTTGCGTGAGCAAAAATCCTCCGTCCACGGCCAAACCCAGCACGCCGATCAACGCGGGCAGGCAAATTAATAAGAAGATCAGCGCCTTGCCCCGGCGTCGTCGTAGAACACGCGACGAAAGACGAACGAACATTGGTCGGTCTCCTTAGCGGGCAATGCGCACACGGCTGACGCCGCGGAGCGGCAGCGACGTGTACAAGTTGGGAAACGGCAAGATCGGTTTGTGTACGTAATCGAGCGTGACGAGCACAGCGTCTCCCTCGCCGTTCTCGCCCTCCGGCCATTCGATGCGGATCGAGACATCTGCCGGCGCGATGGTCGCCAGGGTCCTGCGGGCGACGACGGCCGCTTCGTGAGACGCCGCCGCGTCGCTCGTCAGCGTGGTCGGCCCCCAAGTGGTTGTTCCCTTTTCGCCGCGAAACATCGCCGTGTGGGCGACGCGTTGCGCGGCGTTCGTCGAGCGCGCTCATGCGAAACGACGCCAAGCCCAATTCCAGCGCGGTGAACAAAATCGTCGTCAACAAAATCAAGACGAACGCCGATTCGATCGCCGCCGCGCCGTGCCGGGCGCACTGTCGTCTTGAGTAGGTTTTCGGATGTCGAGCGGTCATCGGCGTTAATGGATTTGGCGGCAAACGATCGTATGACGCAGAGGAATCCGCGCCGGTAACCCGAGCCACGCGACGAGCGTGTCGAATTGATATTCGCAACGAACAGTTACACGTCGAACGCCGTCGGCATCGGTCACGTCCGTGGTCGTGACGGTGAGCGCCGTGTTCGAATAGGCGTTGAAACCGCTCATTTCTTCGGCCGCGGCCGCGCGGACCGCGGCTTCCCAACCGGGACGCGCATCATCTTCGAAGCGATGCGTCGCGGCATAGTCCGCTCCGCGTCGCGTGGCGTTACAGAGGATCGCATGCGTCGACGCGACGCGTCCGAAATCGAAACAGCCGTAACAGAGCAAAAGAAGCAACGGCAGAATCACGGCGCATTCGACGGCGACCGCGCCGGAGCGCACGACGAAAACCCAATCGTATCCGGGCGGTTTTCCGATTCATTTGGCGAACGCCTCTTGGATGCGAATCACCGCGGGACCGGCCAAGACGATAAACACGGCCGGCAAAATGAGCAGCAACATCGGCAACAAGATTTTGACCGCCGCTTTTTTGCGCGGACTCTTCGGCGTTTTGCTCGCGTTCGAACCGCAGCGAATCGGCTTGCGTCGAAAACGCCGCGGACAACTCCGTCCCGAAGCGTTGCGCCTCGCGTACGATCGAGCCGAAGCCGCGCAGTTCTTCGAACCCGGTCCGATCCGCGCAGCGCACGAATGCGGCGTCAATGTTCGAGCCGAGTCCCACGTCGCGAATCACGATTCCTAATTCGCCGGCCAGCAACGGATGGGCGAGGCGAATCTCCTCCGAAACACGCAACAGCGAGCCGTGCATGCTGAGTCCGCTTTCTAGGCAGATAATCAGCAGGTCCAGAAAATCGGGCAGCGATTTACGCAGTTGGTTCAAACGTTCGTTGATCTTCCGATCCAACCAAAACGACGGCGCCAAGAGACCGCAGACTCCCAGCGATGCGCCCAGGATCGCGCCGCTTTTCGCCGGCAGCCAGTCGCGTGAAACGGCCAAATACGCGACCGCGAGTGGAACCGAAAACCCCAACAGGCGAAACGCGAACAGCCACGTCATGCCCGAGGGCGGTAGATGCCGGCTTTGAACAGGCGTAATTGGTAATCGGCGCGTTTACGTTGGTTGCCCGGAAAAAACTTCCCCCAGCTCGAAGGCGCCGTATTCACCCGCGGCGCCGTCAACGATCGCAGACCGCTTGTCGGTTCGTACGCGGCGCACAGGTCGACGATTCGCTCGGACAGCAGCCGACGTTTACGGTCGCACAAAATGGCGATCGCCTCGGCGCCGCAATAGACGGAGACGACCACGCCGCAAACGATCGCGTAATGAAACCAGTCCATGACGAGCAACCCGTGTCGTTAAAAGTCGAAAGAGACCGTACGACGAATCCAAACCACGCCGACAAGCTGCGCGACGAGCGTCAGCCCCAGGATCCAGGGCCGCGCGGTCAGTGCGGCGATATACTCGGGGGCCAAAAACACCAGACCGAAGAACGCGAGGAACGGCAATATCGTCAACACCAACGCCTGAGTTCGACCTTCGCCGGTCAACGCGTTGATCCGTTGCTTCAAACGCAACCGCTTGCGCACCATCAATGCCAAGTTTTCGAGAATCCGCGACAAGCTGCCGCCCGTTCGGGCCTGCACGATCAACGCCACGGCCAGGATCTGCAATTCCATGATGCCCGTTCGACGACCAAGCTGACGCAGCGCGGTCTCATACGATACGCCGAGGTTCTGCTGCTCGCAGCACATGCGAAATTCGTCGGAAATCGGCGGTGGGAATTCTTGTGCGACGATTTGAAACGCCGATTGCACCGACTGCCCGGCTTTGACCGAGCGCCCCAAGAGGTCGAATGCCTTGGCCAGTTGCGCGGTCACAGCTCGCATTCGGCGGAGTCGTTTCCAACGCACATACAACGGCGGCGCGGCGCATCCGACCGCGAACGCCAGCGGCGTCCAATACCATGTTCTCAGCAGAGGTATGGATAGTCCGGCGGCAACGATACCCAGCGTGAGCGCGGCGATTCCTAATTGGGCCATGCCGTAACGAACGCCCGACTGGATCCGCATCTCTTCCAACTGCTGCTTCCACTGCCCGCCGAAACGCTGGACGTCGCTGTCTTGTAATGCGAATTTCTTGAACAGTGCTTCGTGTTCGGTGTCCGGTTGATCGCCTGTCAGTTTACGCAACCGCAAACGGACCGCCGTACGGTAACCGAGCGTCAGCTCGAAGACGCTGTTCATCACGAAGATCGCGGCCGTCGTCGCGGCGATGAAGACGCAACAGCCGATCCAAAACGAGTTCATCGCGCGACTCCCGCGTGAGTGGTACGCGTCACGCCGACGTCGCGACGTTGCGGATCGAACAAGATCGCGGGCAGTTCCAGATTGCGGCGTTTCAATCGATCCAAACACTTCGGGATTCGACCGGTCGGCGCGAATTCGCCGCGGACGTCGCCGTTGTCGTCGACGCCCGTTTGGCGGAAGACGAACAGATCGTGCATATCGATTCGCTCGCCTTCGACGCCGACGACTTCGGAAATTTGCGTCACTTTGCGTTTGCCGTCCGATAACCGGCTGGTTTGCACCACCAACTCGATCGTTTCGGCGATTTGCGATTGCACGAACCGAAGCGGTAACTCGGGCACGGCCGTGGCTATCAACATCGTCAGTCGATTCAACGCGTGTCGCGCATCGTTGGCGTGAATGGTGGTCAATCCCCCTTCGTGGCCGGTATTCATCGCTTGCAGCATGTCGTACGCTTCTTGTCCGCGACATTCGCCCACGATGATGCGATCCGGTCGCATTCGGAGCGCGTTGCGCAACAAATCGCGTGCGGTGATTTCACCGCGACCTTCGAGGTTCATCGGCCGGATTTCCATCCGACCGACGTGGGGTTGTTGCAAACGCAGCTCCGCGGCGTCCTCGATCGTGATGATGCGTTCGTTTTGCCCGATGTAGCCCGAAAGAATATTCAGCAACGTCGTTTTGCCGCTGCCCGTTCCGCCGGAGATCAAGATGTTCGTTTTCGCGCGGACGCAGGCGGCCAAGAACGCCAGCATTTCGCACCCGGCCGAGCGACTCTGTATTAAATCTTCGGTCGTCAGCGATTGCGCGGCGAAGCGGCGGATCGAGACCAACGCTCCGTCCAACGCAAGCGGGCGAATCACCGCGTTGATGCGGCTGCCGTCGGCCAACCGAGCGTCGACCATCGGCGAAGACTCGTCCACGCGGCGACCGACTCTTCCGGCGATCCGCTGTACGATCGAGAGGAGATGATCGTGATCGCGGAAATTGACGTCGGTTCGTTCCAAGCACCCGCGCCGTTCGACGTATACGTTCGTCGGACCATTGATCAGGATGTCGGTCACGGTCTCGTCGGCCAGCAGCGGTTCCAACGGCCCCAGACCCAGCGTTTCGTACAACATCTCGTCGACCAATCGATCGCGATCGGCGCGGCTCAGCAAATCGGCGTGCGACCGACAGAGCTCTTCCGCGCCGCGTCGCAACTCGGTCTGTAATCGCTCGGGATCCAACGTCCGTGCAACGGACATATTCAACCCACCGATCAGCGCTCGTGCAATTCCGATTTCAACCGATGAAATTCGAAATCGTCGTCGCGGGCGATGTGCGGAGGATTGAGCGTAGCGGGCATCGATCTGAAATCCGCGAAAGGAATGGTCTAGGTATTACGCCGAGGCGGCTTGTATGTTGACGGGCGACGACATCAAGGATCCGCCGCACAGACGCTGGAAGAACGAAGGCTTGGCGACCGTCGCGTTGAGTCGGCGCGACGGGACGAAGCGTTCGGACATTCCGCGAATTGCGGCGGCCGCCTTCGAGCGTTGATCGCTCGAAACCAGCGGCGTACCGGTATTGATCGAGGCGACCACCACGTGCGGTTCGTCCGGGACGGCGAAATCGATCTTGCGCCGTAACGCTTCCATGAAGTTTTCCGCTCGCAGTCCGTGCGGTTGATCGGCGCGATTCAGTACGCATCGAATGCGCTCGGCCGCGACGCCCCGCTCGGCCAATTCCTCGAGCGCCTTGACCGCGCGGCAGAGCGCGACGAAGTCGGGCCGCATCGTTAATACGACGACGTCGGCCTGTTCCACGAATTGACGTTGCGACGCATCGTCGCCGGTGGCGACGTCTCCTACGACGCAGGTGTAGGCGTCGTGCGCTAAATCGGAAATCGTTCTGACGATCGTAGGCTGCGGCGCCGGTTCGCGTACGCGGTTCAACGGATAGCCCAGCAAGCGGACGCCGCTTTGATGAACGAATAACGATTGTTCGAACATGGCGGCGTCGAGTTGTTTCGATTTTCCCGCCAACGCCGCGATGTCGTAACGCGGCGACGCGTTGAACAACAGCGCTTGATCGCCGCCGCGCGGTTGCAAATCCAATAAGCAACAAGAGAGTTGCCGCTCGGCCGCGGCGACGGCCAAATTCGCGGCAAGTAGGCTGGCGCCGACGCCGCCGCACACGCCCTGCACGGCGATCGTCACCGCGGTTGCGCGTTCGTCTCCGCGCGAACGGACCCAGCGACCGTACACGTTGTTCAATTCTCGCTCGAACGAGCCGTCCAACCTCAGCACGTCGAACGCGCCGCTGCGTATCGCCTGCAACGTGCTCTGCGTATCGAATTCGACGCCGACGGCGATCACGATCGCTTGTTTGCCACAGATGTCGCACAAGGCGCGTAATTCTGCGCAGGCGTCGTCGCCGAATCGCGGGGCGTAATAAAAGTAAGCCGTCGGCACGTCACCCTGTTTACCGGCTTCGGCCAACGCCCGAGCGAGCGTCGTGGATTGGCGGCGTTCTCGCCCGAATTCCGTTCGCGTCACGCCCTCGACGATCGCCGACGGCGCGTTGCCTTCGCGGCTGACGATGATCGTTTGCATAAGGCTCGGTGAATGGTCGCCGTTCCCCGTAGTAACAACAGGGGATTCGAGCGACGAGGGTTAAATCGTGTGGAAGCGAAAACATCGCCGATCCAACGTAAAAACCCTAGAACCGGATGCATCCGGGTCAACGCATGAGTGACCGCAGGCTTTAGCGGGGAATCACCGCACCGTTGCGGCGTCTACGTGGTCAAATGCGATTGAGGACTATTTTGGATTTGCCGATTGAAAGCGTAATGCTACGCCTCAAACGCGTTCTGCGATCGGGGGACCGTCGTTAGGGTACGGCTTGCTCGGATTTCGGGCGGGCCGGCTGCTGCTGTTCTTATGTTCGTTGCTTGTGTTATTTTATTGAGATGGAACGTCGGTATTGATTGTTTGATGTCTGAGCCCAGGCGAGTTCACTCTTAAACCCGCGTGCGGCAATTTATATCAAGTAGCCGAGGGCGGTGTGTTCCGTCGTGGTCCCCCGGCTCGTTGGAGTTCGCGGTTCGATTATTTCGCGGACGGTTTGATCCTGCGTGCGTTATTTGACTACGGTTGCTTCCGGGAACGTCCATTTCCCGTCCAGAATCGCCGCCTGAGGGCGATACAAGCGGACCAAGTAATTCCAGCCCGGCATGATCGGAATGACGTTTTCCTTGTTTGCATCGCCGCCGAAGCGGATCGTGTACGAGCCGTCGGCGTTCGGCTTGGCGGTGACGTTGTTCAGAGTATAAGCGCCTCCGGGGATTTTCTTGGAAGAAGCCCTCTTTGTTATAGACGCTGATCGACCAGAATCCATCGACGGGAACGTCCTTGACGGTCAATTCGTAGGCGGTTTTTCCGTCGTTCTCTTTTGGCTCGACGCCGACGTACAACGCGTCTTTGCGCGGATTTCCGCCCCAGCCGGCGGCCGTACCCAGTAAATGCTGCACGGGGTCGACGGCGCCGCGGGTCCGAACATTTCGGCCGAATCGAGTCCGCCGTTCGCCGTCACCAAGGCGTTGATGGCGTCGCGAAGCATTTTGAGCGACGCTTGATCCCACGTCGGGATTTTGAACTCGCCGATCGACTTTTGTTCGACCTTGAACGCGTCTTGCAACGCGTGAACGGCTTTGAGATCGGCCGCGTCCTCAGGATTTACGAAAATGCGAATCAAGATCGCGACGTATCGTGTGCCGATCTTCTCCTTGCTCAAGACATAAGGTCCGGCGCGTAGACGACTTCGGGGCAATATTGATCCTCGTCGACGACCTGCATCGCCAAAAAACGTTTGCCCGCGTCGGGTAACGTGACTGTCGCCGGCCCGGCGTCGAGATCGAACACGCCCATCGAGTAAAGCGTGTCGCGGTTCATCCGGATGACGGATTGCTTGTCGATCGGTTCGAGCGCGCGCGAATGAAATAGTTTGCCGAACGCACCTTCTTTAACGAACTTGGCGAAGTACGTGTCGGTCTCCGCTCGTTCGAACGTGTCGACCTTGACGACCCGAGGCTGCGTTTCTTGAGCCTGAACACCGGGAAGCCAACAGCACGCCGCGACCGCCAACCAATAGCGAGAAAACACCAATTGACTCCCGGAAGAAGACTTACCGACGCAAGCCGCGAACCCGCGTCGCGACCGAAGCCGTAATCAATTTTCGACATCTGTGCGGGGACGTACAAGGCGCACGCTCGATGACACATTTCGTCCGAGAGAGTCAGCGAGCAGGCGTGTTTTTACTCCGGCAACGGCTTTCCCTTCGTCTCGGGCGCGAACACGATCAGCACGATTCCCGCGACGTAGATCCAGCTTAGCGTCGAACCCATGCCGTCCCAGCCGTAGGCTTTGGCCAAGTCGCCGGTGTAGAGAGCGCCGACCGCCGCGATGATGCGACCAAAGTTGAACGCGATCCCTTGACCCGTGGCGCGGATTCGCGTGGCGAACAATTCGGGCAAGTACAACGGCAACCAACCGTAGAACGATGCGGTGGTGAAGCCGACTAAGACGACGGCGAAATCGAATAGCGGTGTCAGTGCGGCGTCGAAGCCGTTGAAAATCCAGTAACACGACGCGAACGACGTCGCGCATAATAACGCATACGCCGCGCGACGTGAAAAGAACGCACCCAACAGCGGCCCGCAAAGACAGCCGAGAATCGCGCCGATGGCGGAGAAGATTTGCGTGTTCGCCCGGGTGCGGGTCACGTCGACGTCTTGCTCGGGCGTGAGCGCGATCTTATCGAAAGCCGTTTTGTCGGCTGGATCGACGCCTTGGGCGACGGCGGTCGCGGTGCGCATCTCGATCTTCATCCGGTCACTGACCCATGTCGGAATGTTCTGAACGCTGGCCCAGGTGCCGATCAGCGCGACACCCGCCAAACCTACGGCTAAGAGTGTTCGGCCGAACCAGCGTTTGCCAAGAACTTCGGCCAGCGGATTGCCTGATCCGTGAACCGCGACCGAGTGTTGCCACTTTTCGCTTTCCGGGACGAAGATCCGGATGATGAACGTCAGCACGGCGGGCAGAGAACCGGCGACCAGAATCCATCGCCAGCGTCCGCCGCCGCTGAAAAACGTCGGCGAGACCGCGACCACGGCGGCGATCAACATGAAGCCGACGTTGGCGGCCGCTCCGATCAGCCCGGCCAATAGCGGCCGGTGTTTCGACGGCCAAGCCTCCATGACCAAGGCCACGCCCAGCGACCATTCGCCCCCCATGCCGAGCGCGGCGAGGAAACGCAACACGCCCATTTGCCACGGCGCAGTTGGCGAAATAGCACAGACCGGTGAAGCCCGAGTAGAACAGGATGCTGAGCGTCATCGCTTTGACGCGACCGATCTTGTCGCCGAGCCATCCGAAGACGAACCCGCCCAATGCCGCTCCGACCAGAAACAGAGCGGTGATATAGCCGTTCCAATCTTTGATGTAGCCCCCTTCGGCGACCCCCTTCGCCCACTCGGGATGGTCGGCCGCCGCGGTGCGATAGAACTCGCCCAGAGCGGGATACGCGACTAATGGATGAATCCCCATCTCCAGTCCGTCGAACATCCAGCCCAGGAACGCGGCCAGCAGGACCATCCACGCCCCCTTTTGCAGCGTGTCGCCATGCGGCGCGCTAGGCGGCGACGCGTTCGGCACGGCGCCGACGGCTTCTGGGGAATCGTAGGGCTTTGACATCGATGGGCAAGCGTGAAGAATGGCGAATCCAGTGTTGGCGTCGGCGTGCGAACGAATGACGCTGCGTCTGAGTGCATCATCGTCCGTTCTGCATCGTTACTCTTCCAAATGCGGATCCGGTTCCGGGAGAAACGAGCACAGGATCGAACCCATCAGGTAGACGAACAACGCGACGCCGGCGGCGATGCTGGCAAAATTCAGTGGTGCGCTTTCGCCGAACCATTTCATGCCTGCCAACCACGCGGTGAGCGCGGCGAACGACGTTCCCAGCATCCGGCCCCCGATATTTGCGGCGAAGCTCTCGCCTGTGCCGCGTAAGTGAAGTGGGTATGCGGTAGGCAAATAGTTCCCCCAGAAGCTGAATTGCGCGACCGTGAACAAGCCGGCCAACAACATCCCAATCGACATCGTGGTGACCGGAATCGGCGGCAGCAGCAACCAGTCCATCGGGATATTCGAAAAAGTGCGTGTTCTCGGTGCGTAAGAAGAACCAAAACAACAAGGGAACGAAGAATAAGCCAGGGATCTGGAACACACGCAGCAAGTTGCGTCGACTGGCGATTCGCACGACCAAGAACGCCATGCAAAAGCGGCCCAACAACCCGCCGAGTTCCTGCATTTTCGTGTATTCCGTCGCAATGCCGTTCATCCGACCGTTGGCTGCGCCTTTTTCGATCGCGGCGAGTTTCGACGGCTCCTTGACGTCGGCTTCTTTAGCGGCTCGGGCTTTTTTTCCGGCTTCGGCACCTTCTGCTTGAACTTCGGGCAACCCCGGTACGATCTGCGGCATCATTTGAATCGCGCCGAACGCCGCGCCGTAGCTGCACGCGAACATCAACGTCGTAAGAACCGTCGTTTTGCGCAGTTCAGGCGAGAAGAGTGCCGCGATACTGGGCCGCTTAAGCGTACCGGTTTCGCGCTTTTGCGCCCAAATCGGCGATTCGGGCAAGAACGGACGGATGATGATCAGTGGGAGCGCGGGGATCAAGCCGGACATCAATAGATAACGCCATGACGCATGCTCGCCCGCGATGCCGACTTGGCCCCAGACGCTTGCGAGAAATTCGGGAACTTGGACTGCCGGGAAACCGGAGCCGTACTTTTCGCAGACGCTCCCGACCACCGCGACCAGCAATCCGCCGATTGAACTGAATGCTTGGGTATATCCGAGAACTTTCTCGCGCTGATGGGGGTTCGGGAACAGTTCCGCCAGCCATGCCACGGCTGCGACGAACTCGATGCAAACGCCGATGAACGTCGTGGTACGGAGGAACAGCAGTTGATACACGTTGGTCGAATATCCTGCTAGAAACGCGGAGACCGCATAGAGCAGAATGCTCCAAGTCAGCACCCGTCGACGACCCAGCAAGTCGGTCAAATATCCCCCGAGCAAGCCGAACAAGCCGCCCGCGAAGGCGGGAACGTAAAATAGCAACAAGAACCAGTTTTGAAACTCAGGTGTGCCCGGTGCCGCGCCGATCAATTCCTGCAACGCCGGTCGCAAAACCAGCGGCAACATCAATAACTCATAAATATCGAATGCGAAGCCGATCGCGGCGATGATGCAGATCAGCCATTGCGTGCCGGTCAGCGACGCGGCGGCGGGTGGAAACGAGCCGGGCTGGCCGCCCGAGGACGACGCGGAAGGATTGGCCATGTGGCAAGACGTTCGTGAAGGCGGGCAGGGCGTGCGCGGGTAGGCGGAAAACGAGGCCGTATTCTAGTCGTCCACGATGCAAGCGGCAATTCAGGGCCGTAGCGCGACATACAGCTACCAACCGAAGCTGAGACGCCGTTCACGGCATGTCGCCCGGTGGTCGATGGCGACGTCGTCTCGCTTAGCTGCGAGTCTCCGCACTCATGGAATTCTCATCGCGATTTCAATTGCAGGCTTTGCGCGGGATCGTCATACTTCACGCTCTCATCCGCGGGGGCGGTGATCTCTTCTCGTCCGAATCTCATGCTTTGTCGTTCGATTGTCGGAACGTTCGTTCCGGCTTGGTTCGCTTTCGTTTGCTGCGCACTACACTGCCCACACGCATTCGCCATCGATATCATCGGCGCAGCCCGCCTCGCTCGACTCGCCGATGATCAATGCCGTACTCATGCCGACGGCGAACGGAACGCCTCTCAAGGCTGATTTCGGCGGCGGCATAACGACGATCAGCATCCAAGCTTATTTCGATACCGGCGCCAGCGGCGTGTTGATCAGTCGACAAACGGCCGAATATCTAAACGTTCAACTCGCCAAGAACGGCGCGACGCCGATCGTGTTTTCCGACATCGGCGTAGGCGGATCGGAGAACTTCGAGGTCTCGATCCCGTATCACATCGGATTGGCTCCCTACAACGACGCGATTGACACAGAAAGCCCCGCGTCATACTCGCAATCATTCGGACCGATCCGCGCACAGATCGCGTACGCCCCGGATAACCCGCAACTGGAAGGTCTCGACGTCTTCGGCATGCCGGTCTTCGCGGGGAAAGTTGTGGTCATCAATCCGCAAAACGCCAATCCGTATCTTCCGAACGGTACGCCCAAAGACATCTTTACGCTCGGACACACGAATGTGAACGTGTACGATCCCGGCACGACGTACAAACCGGCGACGTTGGAAAACGATCCAGGCATCCCGAACGTCGCTCACCATGTCAAGCTGAGCTATGCCCGCTTCGATCGCTTCACGTCGGTGACGCCTGACGCTGCGGCCGGTCCGACGTTGGCGCACAATCCGTTCGTCGGCCCGAATCCGGTCCTGGCGTTGGAAACGAATCCCGCGCCCGACGCTACGCCGCCGGTCACGTTCGGGTTTGAAGGGAAATCGACGACCGGTAGCTTTCTACTGGATACCGGGGCGTCGGCTTCGATGATCTCGAAGGCCAAAGCGGCCGCGCTGTCGATCCGGTATCGCAGCGGGACCGAAACGACCGCCGCCCCCAAGCTCGAGCTTTTCAACCCGGCTAATCCCGCCGCGCTTGGGACGCTGTTGCTGGATCAATTTACGATCGCGCTCGGCGGCGTCGGCGGCACGAAGACCCTGGCCGGGTTTTATCTGGATGACTTGATTCTGAAAACGATGGAGGGAAACGCCGCCGACAATAACGATCCGCTGCACATGCATTACCGCGGCGCGCCGGTGCTCGTGAACGACATTTCGCTGGCCGATCCGCTGACCGGGCAAACGCTGACGTTGGACGGGATCTTGGGGATGAATCTGCTGGCAGGCAGCGCGGATATCTCCGTCGGCGGAGCGTTAGGGATCGAAATCGGCGCGATGGCCAATTCGCCGTACGACTGGATCGTGTTCGACGAACCCAATGGGACGTTGGGTTTGGCCATGGCGGGAGAAACGATCACGGCGGTGCCGGAGCCGGGGATATGGTACGGAGCGGTCGGACTCCTCTGCGTGCTCTTAGCACATCGAATTCGTAAGTAGGATTTCGGAGTCAAGCGAAGTCGCTTCGCATTAAACCTGAAACACCCCCGTCCGAAACGGTTCGTCGCTCACGACGCGCGCGTCGTCGCCTCCAAACTCCGGATCAGCGTTGCGCGGGTCTCTTCCGGCGCGATAATGCCGTCGACCCAGCCGCGGGCGGCGGCGTAGCGGGCGTCGGTTTGGCGTTCGTAATCCGCGTGCACCTTCTCCCGCAACGCGGCGAACGTCGCGGCGTCGGGCTCTTGGCCATCGCGGGCCAGGGATTTGGCCGTGACCTCGGCCAAAGTGTTGACCGCTTGCTCGGCCCCCATCACCGCACAGCGAGCGTTCGGCCAAGCGAAGATCAACCGGGGGTCGAACGCCTTGCCGCACAGGGCATAGTTGCCCGCCCCATAGGAACCGCCGGTGATGATTGTGATTTTCGGCACGCGACTGTTGCTGACGGCGTTGACCAGTTTGGCGCCGGCTTTGATGATGCCCGCGTGCTCGCTGTCGCGGCCGACCATAAAGCCGTTGACGTCCTGCAGAAACACGATCGGCAGCGATTGTTGATTGCATAACATGACGAACCGCGCGGCCTTATCGGCCGCATCGACGTAGATCACGCCGCCGAATTCCAGATGCCCGTCGGCGGTCCGGCTTTTTTGCCGCTGGTTCGCGACGATGCCGACCGCATAACCGCCGATCCGTGCCGTGCCGCACACCAACGTGCGGCCGAACTCGGGCTTGTACTCGGCGAAGCTCGCGGCGTCGACCACGCACTCGAGCGCGTGACGGACGTCGTACTCGACGCGTGGATCGCCGGTGCAGATCGAGACGATGTCCGTCGCCGGACGCTCCGGCTCGAGTGGTTCGATGCGCGAATACGGTGCCGCTGGAAAGAGATCGCGATCGGGTCGGCCAAGCGCCATCAATTCGCGGAGGCGTTGCAAACACGACGCATCGTCGGGCAGGCGTTCGTCGATCGTCCCGCTGATCCTTGCGTGCATCGCCGCCCCGCCGAGCGTTTCGGAATCGACCTCTTGGCCGATCGCGCTTTTGACGAGCGCGGGCCCAGCAAGGTAAAGACCGCTTCCTTCGGTCATCAGCAGTTGATCGCACAGAACCGGCAGGTATCCGCCACCCGCCACGCAGTTCCCCATGATGGCGGCCAACTGCGGAATGCCCGCCGCCGACAAAACGGCGTTGTTGCGAAAGATACGGCCGAAATCGTCCTCGTCGGGAAATACGTCTTCTTGCAGCGGCAGAAACACGCCCGCCGAGTCGACCAGATAGATGAGAGGCAAGCTGTTCTGCCAGGCGATCTTTTGCGCGGAGCACTTTCTTGGCGGTCGCCGGAAAGAACGCTCCGGCTTTCACGGTCGCGTCGTTGGCCACGATCATCGCCGCACGGCCAGCGACCGGGCCGATCCCGGTCACCACGCCGGCCGCCGGCGCCCGCCGTACTGGTCGTACATCTCGAAGCCCGCCCATAGGCCAAGTTCCAGCAGCGACTCGTTCGGGTCGAGCAGGGCGGCGATTCGCTCGCGCGCGGTCAGTCGCCGTTTGGCGTGTTGCCGCTCGATCGCCGCCGCGCCACCTCCTTGGCGAATACGTTCTTCTTGAGCACGCAGTTCCTGAAACGCGTTCGGCGGTGGCGCGGACATGGGGCGATATGACTGTGCGTATGTGCGTTGGGGCTTGAGCCGGCTCGATTCGTCGAATTGTATCGAATTGGGGCGATTCCCACGCGGTAGGCGTAACTCCCGATCTCGTCGTACCTTGGAGTTTCCCCGGATTGAGCATTCGGGCTCGTTCGGCTAGAATTCCGTTTCCCCTGCGCAAACGAGTTTCGTGGAAACGTGCCGCGAAGCGTCGCCTGCCGGGGATCCGACTTATTCGAGGAGACGCTTCAGGTGCGAATTCAGGTCAGTGCGCGGCATGGACATTTGAGCGATGCGAACCAGGAATTGATTCGCGAAAAAGCCGCTCGTTTGACCCGTTATCACGAAAAAGTCACCGGAATCGAAGTGATCGCCGACGTGCGTGATCCCAAAGCGATCCGATTCGACGTGAAAGTCGCCGCCGAGCATGCCCCGGAATTCGTATCCCACGATACGGCGGAAGAATTGACCCGTGCTCTCGACGGCGCGCTGGCCAAGATCGAGCAGCAGTTGCGGAAGCACAACGAAAAAATTCACGACCCACGTTCGAAAAAATCGATCGACATCAACGCCGTCGCCAAGAGCGACGACGCCGACACCGAAGAGTGATGCGCCTGCCCGCACGACATCCGGCTCGAATGCCGTCTTGTAGCGGTCCGGCGACGCGATTTTCACGGTGTCGCGGACAAATGCGTTCGCCGTATCGAACATAAGGAAGCGTTTGCAATGAAGTTCGCCGATTTCATCTGTTACGAAGCGATCCAGGCCTCCGTCAAAGCGACGACCAAAGACGCCGTGATCCGCGAGATGGTCGATTCGCTGCGCCAAGTCGGGAAAATTCCCGACGGCGAGGTCGACGGCATCCTCAAAGCGATCATGAAACGCGAAGAACTCGGCAGCACCGGCATCGGCCGCGGCGTGGCCGTCCCCCACACCAAGCATCCCAGTGTGGGAAAATTGGTCGGGACCGTCGCTCTGAGCCGTCCCGGGATCGAATTCGAAAGTCTGGACGGAGAGAAAGTCCAGCTCTTGTTTTTGCTGATTTCACCGCCCGACCGGCCGGGGGATCACTTACGAGCGTTAGAAAATATCTCACGCCAATTGCGCGACGACGTCTTCTGCAAAGCGTTGAAGACCGCGTCGAGCGCGACGGAAATCAAACGATTGTTGGACGAAGCCGATCAGCGTGCTCCCGGACATTAATCGTCCGTGTATGAACGAAGAGCGGTGAAAGTCGAAGTTTTTACGATCAGCGGCGCGACCTGTTCGAGTGAGGAAGTCAGGGCGACGCGAAACACTTGAGAAGTCATGTCGTCAGTCGTCGTCAGAACGTTCGTCGTCCGCAACCCGCAGGGACTGCATCTGCGTCCCGCGGAACTGCTGTCGAAGGCGTGTCAGCGGTTCGGAGCGAAGATCGAGATCGTCAAGAATCACGAACGGGTGGACGCGAAAAGCATTTTCGCGATCGTCACCCTGGTGGCGCTGGAGGGGACCGAGTTGACGTTCGAAGCCGACGGCCCGGACGCGAACGACGCCCTGGACGCCGTCGCCGAGTTGTTCGCCGGAAACTTCGGCGAATAGAGACGCGGAGCGCGCGAGACCGCACACGTGTCGGCCGAACCGAAACGCTTTTCAGCGATCGGTCGGTCGGACCCGCCCGGTCGACGCCGCGATTCCGCCGGAAGGTCCGCATCGCGATGCCGCGTCGAACGGGAAGCGTTCGCCGTCGCGATCATCGCCCGCGGACGTTGCGAGACTCACCGTTTTTACCACGCATTTTGGAATAGTCCGGCGGATCGAGGCGGGCGGCTTCCCCAGCCCTGCGCGATCCCGGGACGCAACGGAACCGGCCCCGGTTCCGCGGGTCGTCACCCGATCCGCGTGAGCGGGGGTTGCGGTTCGCCGAACGACGGAAGCGCGCAGGCCCTCGAACGGGTTGCCCGCCGCACGACGTCGTTTCGCGCAGAGCGCCATGTTACGCTTGCAGGGAATCGCCGTTTCACCGGGCGTCGCCATCGGCGAGGCGTTGGTCATCGACACCGAGGGGTTTCGCATCCCGCGGCGGTTCGTCGCGCGCGACGCGGTCGATGTCGAACTCGAACGCTTGGCCGCCGCGATCGACGCGGCCGGTCAGGAAATCGCGGCCAATCGCGACGCCATAGAGCGCGAGCTGGGTAAGCAATATTCAGCCATTTTCTCGGCCCATCTCGAGATGCTGCGCGATCCCGCGCTCCGCTCGCAATTGGAAACGATGATCCGCGACCGGCACTACTCGCCTGAGTACGCCGTCAGCCGGACGATGCGCCGTTACGCCAAGGTCTTCCAGGAAGTCCAAAGCAGCTACCTGGCGCAACGCGCCAACGACATCATCGACATCGAAAAGCGCCTGCTGCGACATCTGCTTGGGCAAAACCGCGAAGAGTTGGCCAAGATCACGTCGCAAGTCGTCGTTCTGGCGCACAACCTGACGCCCAGTGAAACGGCCAATCTCGACCGCAAGATGGTCCGTGGATTCGTCACCGAACTCGGCGGCGCCGGCAGCCACACGGCGATCGTCGCCGAGGCGATGGAAATCCCCGCCGTCGTCGGCACCGGGCCGTTCTTGACCGACGTCTCCGGCGGCGACGTCATCATCATCGACGGCAACAACGGGTTGGTCATCCTCCAGCCCGACGAAGAAACGCTGGCCCGTTACCGGCATCAGATCGAAGAGCAAAAATCGCTGGCCGCCCGGCTCGGCGAGTTGCGCGATCTGCAGGCGATCACCGCGTGCGGCGAACGAGTGCATCTTTACGGCAACATCGAGTTCCCGTACGAGGTCGAACATTGCATCGAACGCGGCAGCGACGGCGTCGGTCTCTATCGGACCGAATTTCTTTATCTGACCTCGGATAAAGACCCCAGCGAAGAGGATCATTATCAGGCCTACGCGCGCGTCTTGCAGGCGATGCCCGACAAGTCGGTGACGATCCGCACGCTGGACCTGGGCGCGGACAAGCTGCGCCGAGAAACGAGTCCCGACGAAGAACGTAACCCGTGTCTGGGCCTCCGCAGCATTCGTTTGTCGTTGCGCGACTTGCCGTTGTTCCGCACGCAACTGCGGGCCATCCTGCGAGCCAGCGCGCTGGGCAAGGTGCGGATCATGTTTCCCTTGATCACCACGCTGATGGAATTCCGTCAGGCGCGGATGGTCTTGGCCGACGTGATCGAAGATTTGGAAGAACGCGGCATCGCGTACGACAAGAACTTGGAAGTCGGCATGATGGTCGAGGTTCCGGCCGCCGTCATCATGATCGATCACTTCGTGAACGAAGTCGATTTCCTCAGCATCGGCACCAACGATCTGATTCAGTATTCGTTGGCCGTCGACAGAGGGAATAAGGAAGTCGCGTCGTTGTACAACAGCAGCGATCCGGCCATCCTCCGCTTGCTGGATATGACGCTGTGCGCGGGCGAACGCTCGAACACGCCCGTCAGTCTGTGCGGGCAGATGAGCAGCAGTCCGATTTACACGCAGTTGTTGCTGGGGATGGGGCTGCGGCATTTCAGCGTTTCGCCCAGTTCGATCCCGGAAGTCAAAAAAGTCTGTCGCATGGCGTCGATCGAGCATTGCAAAGAGATCGCGCAACGCGCGATGCAGCTCGAAAACGCGCGCGACATCAAGAATTACCTCAAAGAAGAATTGAAGAAGATCGCTCCCGAGTTGGCGGATTGAAATCCCCCTCGACCCCTTCGAACCATCCGCGTCGTACGCGAAATCTCCCGACGACGCCCACGCACACGAACGAACACCGTCCATGACCTACCCTTACGATTCCGAACCAGAACCCCGTCCGGCCCGTTCCGAAGAACGCGATCCACCTCGCGAACCCTCGCGCGGCCGTCGCCCCCGCCCGGTCGATTCCGATCTCGATGCCGACCGTCCGCCCCGCGCGGAACGCTCGGAGGAGCCGGCCGTCGAAGGTGCTCGCCCCGAAGGCGGGCGCGGCGATCGCCCGCGTCGCGGCGGCCGCGGCGGATCTCCGTTCGGCGCTCCGGGTCAGGCTCGCGCAACGGCTCTCGTCGTCCGCGCGGCGACGCGGTCGACGCATCGCGCGCCTCCGAAAACGGCGCACCGGCGGCCCCGAAGCGCACGTCAAACAAGAGATGTTGATCAACGTCTCGCAACCCGAGGAATGTCGCATCGCGATCGTCGAGAACGGCCAGCTCGAAGAGCTGTACGTCGAACGGACGAGCGCCGACAACTACGTCGGCAACATCTACAAAGGCCGGGTCGTCAACATCGAGCCTAGCATCCAAGCCGCCTTCATCGACTTCGGCGTCGGTCGTAACGGTTTCTTGCACATCAGCGATCTGGAACCGCAATACTTCCGCCAGGGGGGCTTCGATCCGGATAAGCCGTTGGACGACAAGAACGGCGGCGGGGTCGATTGGTTGGACGATCACGACGAAGACGACGACGATTTCGACGAAGGAGGATCGCGTCCGCAACGCGGACCGAAACGCAAGCAACGCGTCGGCGCGCGACCGCGCGTGAAGCCGCCCATCCAAGACGTGCTGCGTCGCGGCGATGAGCTGCTGGTGCAGGTCATTAAAGAAGGGATCGGCACCAAAGGTCCCACGCTAAGCACCTACATCAGCATCCCGGGTCGCTATCTCGTTTTGATGCCCGCGCCGGGCGCGTGGGAGTTTCGCGCAAGATCGAAGACGAGCAAGCCCGTCGCCGTCTGCGCGACATCATGCACGAACTGAACCCACCGAAGGGGCTGGGCTTCATCGTCCGCACCGCCGGGGTCGACCGGACCAAACAAGAACTCTCGCGCGACTTGGCGTATCTATTGCGGTTGTGGAAGGTCATCGTCCGCCGGATGAAAAAGCATCCGGCGCCGATCGATATCTACGAAGAAAGCGACATGATCATTCGCACGATTCGCGACATCTTCACCGGCGACGTCGACGCGATCCATATCGACGAATCGGCCGCCTACGAACGCGCGAAGGAATTCTTGCAAATCGTCATGCCCCGCTACGTGCATCACCTGCATCTGTACGAAGGCAAAGAACCGATCTTCCATCGTTACGGGCTGGACGAAGAAATCGCGCGGATCAATCAGCGTAAGGTTCCGCTGAAGCAGGGCGGGTCGATCGTCATCGATCAGACCGAAGCCCTGGTGGCGATCGACGTGAACAGCGGTAACTTCCGGACCGACGATTCGGCCGAGGAGACCGCCTTCCAAATGAACATCGCCGCGGCCAAGGAAATCGCCCGGCAGTTGCGCTGCGCGACTTGGGAGGCGTGATCGTGAACGACTTCATCGACATGAAGCGCGAGAAGCATCGTCGGGGCGTCGAACGCGCGTTACACGACGCGATGAGTCGCGATCGCGCGAACCAAGATCTTGCGGACCAGCCCGTTCGGTCTGATCGAAATGACCCGGCAGCGGATTCGCCCCAGTCTGAAACGCAGCGTCTTCAAGGATTGCGAATGCTGCGCCGGCCTGGGCGTGGTCAAGACGGTCGAGAGCATGTCGATCGAAGCGATCCGCCTGCTGATGTTGGCCGCTCAACGCGAGGAGATCGTCCGCGTGTCGATCACCGTGAAGGACGACGTCGGGACGTACCTCAACAACAAGAAACGTCGCGAGATCGCCAAGATCGAAGACTCGGGCAACATCGTGGTCCAGGTCCTCAGCCGCGAAGGCGTCTCGCCCGAACACTGCGTGATCGAATGCTTCGACGCCGCGAACCGCGAAGTGCGGTTTACGCCGTAATTGATAGCGAAGCGTAAGGTGTTCCATCGCGTCGTCAATCCGACCGCAAAATGAGTCGATCGGATGTCGGTTAAGTGGCCGAATGCGCAGCCTTTGCGTGGATATTTGGCCGCTTGGATGAATTTTTGGAATAACTTTTTCCAGAAATTCGACGACTTTGTGATGCAGGCGTGGTGGTCGATCGAGTCGGATTTTCCCGGCAACCGGTCGACAAGCGGCGGCGACTGGGGTAAATTGTGTGATTCCTGTCTTCGGATGGGGCCAAACCAGCTCGAAATTCCCTTTTTCATAGCGTGTCGGAGTCAGTCATGTACGCAATCGTCAGCGACGGCGGTCGCCAATTTAAGGTCGAAGCGGGTCAAGAATTGGAAATCGATTACCGCGGCGAAGATCTCGCCGAAGGGACCGAAATCACGTTCGATCGCATTCTGGCCGCGGGCGAAGGGGCTTCGTTGAAGATCGGCGCTCCGGTCTTGGCCGGCGCCAAGGTCACCGCCACGGTGATCGATCCCGCCTCGAAGGGGCCGAAACTGACGATCCAAAAGTTTCGTCGTCGTAAGAATAGCAAGCGTAAGACCGGCCACCGTCAGGTCCACACGCTGGTCAAAATCGGCGCGATCACCGTCTAAAACGGTCGCTCCAACCGCGGAAATTCACGAGATTCGCCAAACCGCCCGGCCTCCAGCCGGGCGGTTTTGTCGTTGACGGTCCGGGAATCGCTCTCTACCCTCTGGCCCGGTTCGATTTGTTCCAACGACGAATATGATTGCCGTTGGATGAGAATCGTGCATACAATTCATTCGCGGACGTGATCGAGGCCCAACCTTGCGCATCGCGTCCCCGAAATCCATCGTTTGGGAGTTCATGATGTCGCGGGTCGTAGCGGTCGGGAATTGTGGGTACGATCAGGGGACGTTGAACGGTTGGTTGTCGCGGGATTTCGCGACGTCGTGCGTCGCCGCTCATGACTGGGAAGACTTGCAGGCCGAGTTGCGTCGCGGCGACGTCGCCTTGGTCCTCGTTAATCGGATCTTGGATCGAGACGGTAGCGAAGGTCTCGACATTCTGACGCGATTGAAGGCCGAACCCCGCTTTGCGGACGTGCCGGCGATGTTGCTCTCGAACTATGCCGACGCCCAAGCGACTGCGGTCGCCCTGGTGCCGTCCAAGGTTTCGGCAAACGCGAAATGCGCAGCGAACACGCGGCCGAGTTGCTGCGACCGTATCTGGAACACGTGCCGGTCGCGCACTAGGCGTACGAAACGTATTTGTTAACGAAGAAACGCCGCATCGCGCGTCCCGATCGGAGTCGCGCGATTGTGGCGTTTTTTCGTTGTTCCGGCGAGCGTCAGTTCGACGTCTTTTCGCGACTCAACGACGCCGACTTGGTCAGCACCATGCCGCCGCTGAACAACGGCGAAATCCAGAGATTGTTCGCTCCGGCCGCGGTCACCGTGACGGTCACCACTTCGGTCGACGTGGTCAACGTCGCGGGCGAGACCGTGACGCTTTGCGGAGTGATGCCGGTCGCCGCCAGCGACGCGCGAGCGGTCGCTTCGGCCTGCGCGGCAGTCGCGCCGGGAATGATCCCGCGCCGCGCTCCTTCATAGGCCGAAATCGCGATCGAGTTGCGGATCATGTTGATCCGCGAAAACTCGATGCAGGCCATGAAAAACATAAACAAGATCGGTGCGACGAGCGCGAATTCGACCAACGCCGCGCCGCGTTGCAGCGGGCGACGTTTGCGATTACGACGGGCACTGGAAAAAAGCGTCATCGGATTATTGTGTCAGCACCACGGGGAGCGAAGTGGCCAATTCGACGAATGCCGCGCGGAGCGAGGCTTCGTCGGTCGCCAGGTAATGTTTGCCGCCGGTGATGCGGGCGATTTCGATCATCGTCGATTGATCGGCGGTCGGCAGAAAGGTGATCGTATTGACCACGATCCCCGCCGCCTTGGCGTTGGCGGCCGTCACCGTCGGGTCGATCCCTTGGTTCCACAGGCCGTCGGTCATCAAAATGATCGACTTCTTGGCCATCGTGTCGCTCGATGCGTTCAGCACGTCGATCGCCCGTTGCAAGCCGGTCGACATGTTCGTGCCGCCGAGCATGATGTTGTCGCCGCGCGAGTTCACGGCCGAGCGAACGGTCTCGTAGTTGGCCGTCAACGCGACGTCGGTCGTGACGCCGGCCGATGTTTTGCCGGTTACCAAGTATTCATAACTCGAAGTCGTGATGTCCGACGCCCAGGTCACCAGCGCCAACTTCGGCGGAATGCTGGTCGTCGGCAGGATGTCCAGAAAATCCCCCACGGCGTCCTCGAGCGCGACCCAGCGACTGCCGGGCTGCGGGTTTCTCTTCAACGAGTTCGGCAGCGCGATGTTGATCGGATAGATCCAGTCGATGCCGGACAGATCGAAGCACATCGAGTGCGAGCGGTCCAGGCAGAGGACGAGTTGCTGATCGTATTGCGACGCGACCGCCGTCTGCGTGGTTTGGTAATTGTCCTTGCCGAAGATCTTGCCGAAGATCGAGTTAATCGGACCTGCGCCCGAGCCGGCGGTCAACTTGGCGTTGACGCGCATCGCGCGATAGGGCATCGCGCCGACGACGAAATTCCAGCTACCATCGGTCTGCTTGATGGATTGTCCGTATTCGATGTCCGACGCCGACAGCGCGAACGCCTTGCCGTTGACCGTGTTTTTGGCCGCCATGGCGATGGCGGCGGAACTGGCGGCCGACGTGCTTTGCGATTTGCGCAGCGTCGCGGCGCCGGCCTTGGCCGCGGCGTCGGCCGCCGAGCGTAACTGCGCTTTGCTCAGTTGGATGTACGACAGGTCGATCGCGAACGCGGCCATGCCGACCAAGATCACGATGAACAGCGCGACCAACATCAACACGGCGCCGCGACGAGCGGAACGGCGACGGTTTCGGCGATTCGAGAGCTGAGTCATGGCGATTACTCGGTTAAAACGACCGGCAGCATGGTGGCCAATTCGGCGAACGCTTCGCGCAGCGACGCTTCGTCGTCGGCGAAATAATGTTTCCCCCCGGTCATCGCCGCGATCTCGGTCATCGCGGTTTGTTGCGCACCGGGCAGAAACGTGATGGTGTGAATGACGTAGCCCGCGTCGACCGCCGCCTTGGCGACGATCGTGGGATCCGCCCCGCGATTCCACAGCCCGTCGGTCATCAGCAAGATCGTCTTTTGCGATAACGGATTCGTCGACCCGTCCAGCACCGCGATCGCTTGAGCCAAGCCCGACGACATGTTCGTCGCGCCGATGACCACGTCGTCGCCGCGCGTCGTGACCGACGTCGTGATCGCGGCGTAATCCTTGGTCAGCGGCACGTCGATCGTCGCGGCGGGCATCGTGCGACCGAGAATTTTGAACTCCGACGACGACTCGGTGACGTCCGAACTCCACGTGACCAACGCCACCTCGGGCACCAACCCTGTGGCGGGCAGCGCTTTCAAAAACGAGCCGACCGCGTTTTCGAGCGACACCCAGCGACTGCCGTCGACCGGCGTGTAACGCGTCTTCTCGAACGGCGACGGTACGTTGGCCGGATAAACCCAATCTTTGCCGGTCAGATCGAAGCACATCGAGTGCGAACGGTCCAGGCACAACACCAACTGTTGTTCGTACTGCGACGCGACCGCTTGCAGCGACGTTTCGTAATGATCGTGTCCGAAGATGCGGCCGAAAAAGGCCGGAATCGGCCCGGCGTTCGAGCCTTCGGTCAGCTTGGCGTTCACGCGTAACGCGCGAAACGGTTTCAGACCGGCTTTGAAGCCCCAACTGCCGTCGGCCAATCTGATCGATTGGCCGAATTCCAAATCGCTTTCCACCAGCGTCATTGCGCGGCCGTTCACGATGTTCCGCGAGGCGAAGTCGATGGCCGCCTTCGAAGCGAGCGCCGGATCCTTCGATTGACGCAACGTGGCGACGCCCGCCTTGGCCGCGGCGTCGGCCGCCGTGCGGAGTTGCGCCTTGCTCAGTTGGACGTAAGCCAGGTCGACGGCGAACGCGGCCATGCCGATTAGGATCGCCGCGAACAACGCCACCAACACCAACACGACGCCCCGGCGAGCGCGGCGTCGCGAACGTTTGCGTGGTGTTTTGAGTTTCGTCATCGGGCATGCTCCGCGAAAAAACGTTCGGCGGACGGCTTACAACCGCATCATCGTCGTGGTGGACGTGATCGTCGAACCGGTAAAGTACATCATCGGACTGTTGGCGTATTTCGACCGCGAGATCGAAACGGTAACGGTCACCGGCGTGCCGGTCGGCGTGCTCTCGTTCACCTGCGGCGAAAACGTGACCGAACCGTCGGTGATTCCGTAGGCCTTCAACACCATGTTGGCTTGCGTCACGGCGTCGTCCTGCGTTCCGCCGATCGCGGTCACGCGAAGACGCGCTTTCATAGCCGGCGACCGTCAACACTTGTCGCAGGTGAATAAAGTTGGCCGCCTCGATCGTCCCCATGACCAGCGTCAACAACAACGGCGCACAGATCGCGAACTCGACCACGGCCAAGCCGCGACGAACCGCAGCGCCGCCGCGGCGGCGAAAACGTCGGTCGGTGTTGGGACGCTGAAATCGCATGACGTTGGTCCGAAACATGCTCGATTACGCTCGGGGTACGACATCCCCACCGGAGCGAGATTCGAGTCTCTAGAGGTATTCCTAGCTTTTTTCCGCGGCCCGGGTCGCGGCGTGGCGAAGAAACCGCATTTCCCCGACCGTGACGCGGGTCGTAGCGGTTATGATGGCGGTTTATCCGCTCTTTTCGAGTCTTGCCCACCTTATGTCGCTGCCGCCGATCGTTTACGAAGACGACCATCTCATCGTGTTCGACAAGCCCGCCGGGCTGTTGATCGCGCCGGACCGCTGGGACGCGAATCTGCCGAATCTGGTCACGCTGGTTCGCGACGCGTTCGGGCCGGAGCTGGCCAACGCGCATCGATTGGATAAAGAAACCAGCGGCGTCGTGCTGTTCGCCAAGACGACCGACGTGCTGCGCGATTTGACGCGGATGTTCGAAGATCGCGCGATTGAAAAGCGCTATTGGGCGTTGGTCTCGCCCCCGCCGCGCGTGGAAGCAGGCGAGATCGCGCACAACCTGGCGCCCGACGAACGAAAACCCGGCCGCATGCGCGTGTTGCCTGCCGGCAAGCCGGCGCATACGAAGTATCGCGTGGCCGAAAGTTGGCGCGGGCGTTGGGCGGCGGTGGAATTGCAACCGACGACCGGCCGCACGCATCAACTGCGCGTCCATTTAGCCACCATCGGCGCACGATCCTCTGCGATACGACCTACGGCGGCGCGGCCGCGCCGAAACCGGCCGACCTGCAACGCAAAACCCGCCGCGATCGGGCCAAACCAAACCCCCGCGACGACCGCCCGATTCTCGAACGGATCGCGTTACACGCGGCGTCGCTCTGCCTGACGCATCCGGCGACCGGCGCGTGGTTGGAAATCACAACCGACCTGCCGCACGAACTGGAACGGGCGCTGGAGCAGTTGCGGTTTTATGGATAACGATTGAACGCCTTCACGCTTTCATCGAAAGGACGCTTTTTATGAAACGGTTTCTTCCGGCAATCGTCGCATGTTGTGGAATCGCGTTGGCTTCGACCTTGGCTTATGCGTCGCTGTATGGATGGAACAACCTCAAACGTCCGCCGATTTCGCTGGCGGACGCGCTGACGTGCGCGGAAGTACACTTAGGAGAGGACGCAAAAAATCGCTACTGCGTGGGTGCGACGTTGTATGGGGATCGACGGAATGACGGCACGCGCGGAAAATGGAATCTGTGTTTCGCCGCTGCGGACGGCTCCGTCAAAAACGTCACCTGCGATATGCAAGGGAACGTCGACGTCAGCGTGCATACGCCATCCGCCGAACAATTGCGGGCGCTCGCCACCGTCGATCTCGACGACCTCCAGCATCGTCTCGGAGAGATTTTGGCTCGTCATAAGGTCGATGCGAAAGTCGTCGTGGAAGAAGGAGTGTTGAAAATCCGCCATCGAACGCGCACGTTTCAAATCCACTTACCCGACGAGAAAGCCGGCTTTTCGGAAGACGCGCGAACCGTAACGGGTCCCGCCCACGACGGATTCTGGCTGGAAGCGCGACTGGTCGAGGAAATCGATCGCTCGTTTCGGGACTACGGTGCCGAGCCGGGTGAATACTGGCGAACGCAATCGGGCACGTACTACACCAAGACGGAAGGGCGGTATCTGGCCGTCGATTTGCGTTTCGGCCGGGGACTCGACGAAAAGCTCGCGCAAGATTTGGGAAACGCGTTCGGTATCATAACGCAATAAGTTCGCATCACGAAAACCACGCGCCGCGACCGCGACTTCACGATTTCAACTCTCGAAAACCCGTCCTTCCGCTGAATCGCTTCTATTGCGTTTCGCTCTAAATTACCCAACTGTCGCAGGACGCCGGCGGTAGGAAAAAAACGAAAAATTTTCCAGGTTATCCACAATCGAAACGCGTGTGAGCGGGATGTGAGAAAACGATCAAAAAACGTCGCGGAAAACGCCGTTTCGCACACCCGGTTCGGACCGAAATCCGCTCCCGAAGAACGTCCCGCATTCGACCGAAACGGCGTGCCGGCAACGGGTTGAAACGATCAAAACGATCCCTGTTGACGCCCTGGGATTCCTCTGTAAACTCATCCCTCTGTCCCGTATATTGTGGTTAGCGGCAACGCTGGCACTAGATATGGGGCTTTCCTCATCAGCCCCGCCAGTCGTGTCGTTCCTCGATTTAGGAAGCTCACCGGGTGCTGGAATGGATTCCCTCGTCAGGATTCGCCGCGATTTTCGGGAGTGAAGTGTTACGGGGTTGTGTACCGATATACAGTATGTATACTTGTACACGTCCGTGCGTCTCGCCGACCGGCAAGAAGCCGTTCTTTTCTATTCGTCCGACCCTCGCTTCGTGGAGTTGAGCCATGGCTCAAGCCGAGTTGAGTTTTTCCAAGCGCCGCGCCATGAAAAACAAGCGTAACGCCCGCCTGCGCACCGGCGGCCTGCAGATCGATTCGCTGTTCTGCCCGACCGACGCGGCCGATCCGTTCGATACGGCCGAATACGAAATGCGCACCGCCGCCATCAAGGGCGAGAACGGCGAAGTGCTGTTCGAACAAACCAACTGCGAAGTGCCGAAGTGGTGGAGCCAACTGGCCACCAACGTCGTCGTCAGCAAATACTTCTACGGCGAAATCAACACGCCGGAACGCGAATCCAGCGTCCGCCAGTTGATCAACCGTGTGACCCGCACGATCGCCGACTGGGGCATCGAAGACGGCTACTTCGCCACGACCGAAGACGGCGAAACGTTCTATCGCGAACTGACTTGGCTCTGTCTGCATCAACACGGCGCGTTCAACTCGCCCGTCTGGTTCAACGTCGGGCTGTTTCATCAATACGGCGTCACCGGCGCGGCGTGCAACTGGCACTTCGACCCGGACACGCAAAAGGTCCACCAACCGGAAAACAGCTACGCCTTTCCGCAAGGCTCGGCCTGCTTTATCCAAAGCGTCGCCGACAACATGGAAGACATCATGGAACTCGCCCGCAGCGAGGCCATGCTGTTCAAGTTCGGCTCGGGCACCGGGACCGACCTCAGCACGCTCCGCTCGCAACGCGAAAAGTTGGCCGGCGGCGGCAAGCCCAGCGGCCCGCTCAGCTTCATGCGCGTCTACGACCAAGTCGCGGCCGTGGTCAAGTCGGGCGGCAAAACCCGTCGCGCGGCCAAGATGCAATCCATCAAGGTCTGGCATCCGGACGTGATGGAATTCATCGAATGCAAGGCCAAGGAAGAAAAGAAGGCCCGCATCCTGATCGAAAAGGGGGGCTACGACAGCAACTTCAACGGCGAAGCGTACAGCTCCATCCTGTTCCAAAACGCGAATCTCTCGGTCCGCCTGACCGACGAGTTCATGGACGCGGTGACCGCCGACAAGACCTGGACCACCCGTTGGGTCACCGAACCGACCAAGGCCGGCCCCAGCTACCAAGCCCGCGACGTCATGGCCCGCATGGCCGAGTGCGCCTGGCAGTGCGGCGACCCGGGCGTGCAATACGACACGACCATCAACAAGTGGCACACCTGCCCGAACAGCGGCCGGATCAACGCCAGCAATCCGTGTTCGGAATACATGTTCTTGGACGACACGGCCTGCAACTTGGCCAGCATCAATCTGATGAAGTTCCGCCTGGACAACGGCTCGTTCGATCACGAACGCTTCAAGAACGCTTGCCGGATCTTCTACATCGCCCAAGAAATCTTGGTCGATCACGCCAGCTACCCGACTAAGAAAATCGCCGAAAACAGCCACAAGTATCGCCCGTTGGGCTTGGGTTACTCGAACCTGGGCAGCCTGATTATGACGGCCGGCTTGCCGTACGATTCGGACGATGCCCGCGGTCTGTGCGGCGCGATCACCGCGTTGTTGCACGGCGCGGCCAACCACACCAGCGCCGAATTGGCCGCGGCCGTCGGCCCGTTCGCCGGCTACGAAGCCAACCGCGAACCGATGCTGAACGTGATGCAGATGCACCGCGACGCGGTCGACAAAATCGATCCGGCCTGTCCCGAGTATCTCCGCAACGCCGCCCGCGAAACGTGGGACGACGTTCTGGCGGCCGGCAAGGAATTCGGCTTCCGCAACGCGCAAGCCACGGTGCTGGCCCCGACCGGCACGATCAGCTTCTTGATGGATTGCGACACGACCGGCATCGAACCGGACATCGCGTTGGTCAAGTACAAATCGCTGGCCGGCGGCGGCATGCTCAAGATCGTCAACAACACCGTGCCGCTGGGGCTCAAAACCCTGGGCTACGATCAACCCAAGATCGAATCGATCTTGGCCTACATCGAAAAGAACGACACGATCGAAGGGGCACCGGACTTGGCCGACGAGCATTTGCCGGTCTTCGATTGCGCGTTCTCGCCGCGCAACGGCGTCCGCTCGATCGAATGGCGGGCGCACATCACCATGATGGCCGCCGCGCAACCGTTCCTCTCGGGGGCGATCAGCAAGACGGTCAACATGCCGCGCGAAACCACGCCGGCCGACATCGCCGACGCCTATCTCGAAGGCTGGCGGTTGGGGCTGAAGGCCATCGCCATCTATCGCGACGGCTCGAAGGAAAGCCAACCGTTGAACACCGGCACCGAAGCCGACAAAGCCGCCGCCAACGCCAAGACGATCGCCGCCCCGCGCCGCGAACGTCTGCCCGACACCCGCCAATCGCTGACCCACAAGTTCAGCGTCGCCGGGCACGAAGGCTACCTGACGATCGGTCTGTACGAAGACGGTCGCCCGGGCGAGTTGTTCATCACCATGGCGAAGGAAGGTTCCACGATCGGCGGGTTGATGGATTGCTTCGGCACGTCGATCTCGATGGGCCTGCAATACGGCGTGCCGCTCGAGGTCTTCGTCAGCAAGTTCGCCCACACCCGGTTCGAGCCGCTCGGCTTCACCAGAATCCGGAAATCCGGATGGCGAAGAGCGTGGTCGACTACATCTTCCGGTTCCTGGGGATTCAGTTCCTGCCGGGCTACCGCGAAGCGAACCGCCAACTGCCGGACTACGCCGACAAGGCCGAAGCCGGCGGCGCATCGGAGTCGGACCCGGGGCAGTCCGCCCCCGCCGTCAAGAAGACCGGCGGGGTTGGTAGCGCGCCACGACGCCAAAGCGGCCAAACCGGTCGTGAAACCGCGCCGGCGAAATCGCACGTCGCCACGCAAGCGAACGCCGCGACCGGCGCCCGGCCAACGGTCACGCCCACGGCGCGACCAACGGCAAGGCGCACGACGACAACGCGGCGCTGTTGCACCGCGCCGGCGTGAAGGTCGACCTGAAGGCCGGCGGCAGCCGCAACGAGCAGTTCGCGGGCTTCCAACTGGACGCCCCCGGCTGCGACCGCTGCGGTTCGATCACCGTTCGCAACGGCAACTGCTACCTGTGCCACAACTGCGGCAACAGCATGGGCTGCAGCTAAGCGGTGCGAAAGTCGAAACGCGGAGAGATTTCAGGAAAGAACGAATCAGGGAACACCCGGAGTGCGGAGCGACTCGCTCCGCACTCCGAATTCCCCACTCCGCAGTTGTTCAGAGTCGTCGCCCGTCGAAGGATCGGTGCGCGGGATGCGCCGGGCGACGTATTTTTAGAATGTAGGGTGCGTCGCAGAGTTAATTGCGAACCCCGTAGTGTGCGTCCCAGGGTTGAAGGCGCGACACGTAGGGTGCGTCTCGACGCACCATCGCAGGACGTTGACGAAAAGAAACACCGCGACCATGCGTCGCGGAGCGACTCAGAGCCGGGTGACGATTGTCCGTCGAGCATGCGCGTGGCCGCGTATGCTCGACGGATTTTTTATATAAAGGTAAAAAGGGCGGATCTTTGGAGCGCATGGGCTACGAAAAACGCTAAATTCTGAACTTAGAGGTTTGACGAAAAATCGTTGGAGCTTGAATGCTCCTACGTTAATATTTCAAAAGGTATGGGAGGCAATCAATAAGGGCAGGTACGTGATCCAAAACCCGGAACAATTGGCCCAGGCCATCAGCGATGTCGGATTGCTGACGCCCGAGCAACTCGATACCCGCTGGCAGGAGTTACCGTACGATCGCAGTCCCTCGGCCGAGAGTTTTCTGGAGTTCTTGGTCGAGCGACATGACCTGAATAAATTCCAAGCGAAAGTTCTGTTGTACGAAGAAAAAATCCCGTTAGTTCTCAATCAATATGTAATTCAGTCCAAAATCGGCGAGGGCGGGATGGGCCAAGTCTACTTGGCCAAGCACAAACGGATGAAGCGATTTGCGGCGATCAAGATTTTGTCTAAATCGCTCGTCGATGACACGGATGCCATCCATCGCTTTCAACGCGAAGTCGAAGTCACGGCCAAGCTCAGCCATCCGAATATCGTACAAACATACGATGCCGATGAATCGCGCGGTACGTACTACTTGGCGATGGAGTATATCGACGGCATGGATTTGTCCGCACTGCTTTGTGCGCACGGGGCGTTTGGCGAGAACGAAGCGGTCGAATGCGTCTTGCAAACGGCGCGCGGATTAGCCTACGCCCATGAACGGGGTTTAGTTCATCGCGACATCAAACCGGCGAACCTACTGCTGGACAAGCATGGAGTAGTGAGGATCCTTGACCTCGGCCTTGCACGGCTGAATCAATCGGGAGAACAAGATGAGCTAACGGGGACGGGGCAAATCATGGGTTCGATCGACTACATGGCCCCCGAACAAGCGATGAATATTCGCGAGGCCGACGCGCGCAGCGACCTCTACAGTCTGGGCTGCACGCTTTATCGTTTGTTGACGAACGCGTTGATTTACCCTGGTGATACGATCCTCAGAAAAATCCTCTCGCATCGGGATGCGCCGATCCCTACGCTGGCGGCCAAATGTCCCGCTTTGAGCGAAGGACTCGAATCGATTTTTCGCAAACTCGTCGCCAAGCAACCGCGCGAGCGTTATCAGAAAGCCGCCGAGTTGATTCAAGATTTAGAAGCGTGGCAGAAGAATCGCTCCGACATCGTTACCGCCGGGGAATCGGCCGCATGTCTATTGTCGTTGATATTAGGCGCGGAGCAACGAAAAGAAGTCGGCTTTGCGGAGACGGCGATCTTGCCACGCAACGATGGCGATTCTGTGAAAAAACCGCATCACGATCAGCCTGGCGATGACGCTCAAGCACAGCATCCAGCCCGTCAAGTAACTCGTGTCCCTTTTAATCAAACAGAGAAACCTTTTCACAATTCCTTGCAGGTCCGAACCACGGGGCAACACGAGGGTATGCCGAGTTTTGACTTGGCCACGTTGACGGTTACGCTTGCCCAACCGGAATTGGACACGAAACGGCCAACCGAGAATCAAACAGGGAACTACCAGCTCTCCACCGACGAACCAACATGTACGACTGCCAAGCGAGAAAGCAAGCCGATAAAATGGATCATTGCATGCCTGATTCTCATTCCATTGCTTGTCTCGATAGCCTATTCGTTGACTCCACCTGATAAGAGCAAGAAGAAAACCGAAGCCGTAAAACTCAATGATCCGCCTGAACCAAACTCAGTGAGTGCCATCTCCGGCAAGGCGAAGCATCGCGTTAATAATAGTGAAATTCTCAAGGATCTGCTCCCTTATGTCGATCGTGTTGTAACTGTAAAGGATGGCGAAGATTCTACGGAAAATAACATCGATATTATCGATTCGGATAAACTGAATCCGGACGTCGAGCATCAAATCGCGAACGTCGATATCGTTGGAATCGTAATCTCTCCCACTAAAGATTTTACTCCGGAGCTTTGCGCGAATGCTTTTCTATCCGCGATCAAAAGACTGCCCGAGCTCAAGTCGATTTCGGACGTCGGGAATCGGCTGTACGCGTCGAAGCCGGAGTTTTCTTACGCCAGAATTCTCGCAGAGATTGCGCAGGCTCCCTGCGCGGAGAGGCTTACGAAGTTTGACTTCCAGGCGGAAGCATCCTCGGAAACGATTCAATTGTTAAGTCGCTTTCCGAAACTCCAAGAGTTTACGTTCAAGATGACGCCTGAAACGGCAGGCCTCCGCAGCATCGATCGTTTGCTGCCGGAGTCGATTCGCCGTTTAACACTCATGAATTGGGGAGTGGGTTTCGAAGTACCGAATACGGTTATCCGGAAAGTCGCGGAATCGAAGTTAACCCAATTGACATTGAAGAACCCTGATGCCGTTTTGCTCAGAAATTTTGTTCCTGAACTCGTGGGTTCCGTGTCTTTGGAAACATTCTCAATTCTCGGAGTGTCGCAAAGCGAGTCGCTGATCAAGGACTTATCGCCATTATCGGCAAATGAAAGTCTTGTAGTTTTGAGATTCGATGTTGATACCGGCAAGTCCACCGCGCTGGAGTTGTCCAGCGTTCTCCCGCATGTGCGAATCGAATACGGCGACAAAATCATCAAGCCGATCGAAGATACGGTCTTTGTTTTTAACAATCATCGTTATCGATGGATTCCCCGCATCCGAGATTGGAAATCCGCTTGTCAACATGCCGACGCGCAAATAGCTATCGTTTGAAGAAATCGGCCACAATCCCTACTTCGGTCAGCATCGCAAGCACGGTCATCTCCTAACGATCAATTCTCCCCAAGAGTACGATTGGCTCGTAAAAACGTTTGCGGACAAAATTCCGGAAGGACATTTTTTGATAATAGGCGGGGAGTCGCCTTACGGCGTTCGAGGTACGTGGCGCTGGGTTACCGGGGAAGCATGGGACTTTCAGTCCTGGTCAAAGGATGAGCCTGATGAAAAAAGTCATGCGATTCTGGTTTTGAGTCGTGAAGGCGATACGTTAGTGTGGCGTGACCGTGCGATCGACGAATTGTCCACACGTGACGCCGCGTCGCCGTACAACTCATATTTATGCGAAGGCTTTATTCTCGAATCGGACGAAATCTCGGATAAGATACGCGGCGGAATTTCCGCATCCGAAGTACGGCCTGACGGTCCAAATCGGACATCAACATCGCCGCCAGCCTGGAATAAAAATCCGCAAGATAGTTACAACGGCCAAAGAATACCGACGGTTAGACCGAAGCCGTCTCCGAAGCCTGGCCCGCCGAACCCGCCAACAACGCGGCCGGCGTTGTCGGATGGGCCCCCGACAGTGCGTCCAAGTAATACTAGTCGTCCACCATCGTTATTTCCGAAGCCGAGCCCCCCCTCTTCCTCTCCTGCACCAATCAAGCCGATTTTGACTCCTCGCGCGATGCCTTCCGGGCGCTAAACGGCCGGAATGGTCGGGGCTTTGGCCCCGGAAGCATTGGGGTGAATCCGCAATTTTCCGGGGTCCAGGCGCCGGCCACACACCGGCACCTAGGCGTGTCGCGGAAGCGATCCGTCGTGATAAAGACTTGCCAGACCAGGGGTGTCCTACCTCGGAAAGCACGCCCCGAACTTCTTCAGCAGCGCGATCGGACCCCGCACTTTGATCTTGCGGCGGAGTAGGGCCCAGACGATGCTCCGCTCTTTGTTCAAAAACCCGACCCACGTGTCCGCGTCGGCGCTGATCGCGCAGTCGGCGCGCGCGCAGGCCCGGTTCGACGGTGAGTTTGCGATTGCGGATCGTTACGGTCGCTTGATCGGTCGCGGCGCCCGTGAACGTGAAGTGGTAGACCGCGTCGAGGCCGGCGGCGCGGCCTTCTTGAAAGACGATTTTCATCCCGAACAGGAACCCGGCGACGTTCGCCACGCGGAGGCCGCGGACGTGTTTGAGCGTCTTGTGCGGAAAGCGTTCCGCGACGTGCGTCTCGGCGTCCGAACCCGGCACGACGTAGATCGTTTCCGCTTTGCGCTGCAGCGGCTTCAACGTGCGGGCGGTGAACGCCGCGCGGTCTTCGAGAAACGGTCCGATCACGTCCTCGCCCGCCGGGCAGACCGACAGGCAATAGGCCGCCTTGTAATTCGGGCCGAAGCTCAGGCTCTGCCACATCGAGGCGGTCTCGGCCGTCGTCGTCTTCTCGCGATACGCGCGGGCGTCGCGGCTGTCGGCGATCCCTTCGACCCAATCCTCGAAACCGCGCATGAACTCG
This sequence comes from Pirellulales bacterium, assembly GCA_049840575.1. Taxonomy (GTDB): domain Bacteria; phylum Planctomycetota; class Planctomycetia; order Pirellulales; family JALHPA01; genus JANRLT01. Next base: position 19,168 of record JASGKV010000022.1, on the reverse strand, counting down.
CGATAGTTGTGCGTCAGACACGAGGCGGCGTCGAACGCGCCGTCGGGCTTGATGGCGCCCACCGGACAGGCCGCCACGCAGAGTTTGCACTCGAGACACGGGTTGTAGTCGATCGGGCGCGTGTCTTCGTCGACCTCGACCCCCAGCAGGATCGTTCCCAGGATGATGAAGTTGCCGAAGCGCGGATGGATGACGTTGCGATGCACGCCCATCATGCCCAATCCGGCCGCCACGGCGACGGGCTTGTGCGAGACGGTGAAGATCTTGGCGGGGAAGCGATCCATCTCCATCGGAAAGCCCGACGGCGGGTTGAGGGCGGGCACACCCAAGTCTTCTAAGCGGCGGACGACGTCGCGGGCCGTTTCGTTGACCTCGTCGGTAACGTGGTGGAATTCGAGGTTCGAGATCGAGCGTTCGACCACGCGGATCGGCTCGCGATTCATCCGCCGGACGAACGCCAGCAGCGTCTTGGTCGCGGGAAACAGCCGCATGATCTCCGTCCGTTGATCGTCCAGTTCGGGTCGATCGACGGCGACGAAGCCGACGTCGTCGGCTCCGGCTTCGAGCGCGAGGTCCCGGAGCAGCGCGGCGGAAACGGCGAGGGGACGCTCGGGCGACGCGTGCGCGCGATGCCGCACGACGGTCGGGTGCTGATCGAGTCGCGGCATCGTCGAACCCTCGCGAAAAAGACTTGCAAAGTGCAACTAACTTGATTGCATTATGCAAGTGATTAGAATCCAGTCAAGAGAGGTTCGTTTCGCTCCGGAGTCGCGCCGATGCCCGAGACCCGTCGTTCCCCCTGTCCGATCGCTTGTGCACTCGATCTGCTGGGCGATCGTTGGACGTTGCTGATCGTCCGCGATCTGGCCTGCGGCAAGAGCCAGTTCAAAGAATTCCGCGCCTCGCCCGAAGGGATCGCGACCAACATTTTGACGGACCGCCTGCAACGCTTGGTCGAGCAGGGCCTGGTCGAGAAACGCCCGTTGGACGAAACGACGTTGCGCGAAGGGTACGCGCTGACCAAAACCGGCGCGACGCTGATCCCGCTGCTGCGGACCGTGGCCGATTGGGGCCTGAAGCACCTCCCCGGCACGGAAGCTCGGATGACGATCCGCGACCCCGCGCCGCGGGGAATGAAACGAAGGTAGGCCGAAGCGGATTCGACTGCGAGCCGCCGAGGGCGTTCGTGCTAAGAAAAAAAGCCACCGACGTTCATCGATGGCTGGCGCCGTTCGGGCGGGTGTTCGCGTGTTACGTTTACTTCACCGACGTGATCACGCCGCCGCCGGGCAGGACCATGCCGGGGCGGAGGTCGCCGATGACTTTGCCGGCGGCGTCGAAGCGGACGACGTTCCCCGTGTTCCCGACCAGCGGCCCGCCGATCACCGGGATGCCGGTTGATGGGCTGGCGATCGTCGGCGTGCCGGTCGACGATCCGACCGTCGATGGCGTCGCCGAAGGCGCGGCGTAGGTCGATGCGCCGTACGCCGTCGGCGATGCCGAGACCGCCGGGCCCAGGATCACGCCGTTGCGAAAGGCGGAGTAGGGCGAGGCGGACCCGTACCCGCCGCCGTAGGCTCCGTTGTTGTAGTATGCGTTACCGTAATAGCCGCCGCCGTAATAGCGATTGCCCGACAGGCCGTTCGGATAATACGAATTGCCCAAGTAGCCGGCCGGTCCGCCGTAACCGACGAACGGCGAGCCGAGCCCGTAGCTGTAGCCCCCTAAGCCGTAGCCGCCGTAATAGCCTCCGGTGTAACCCCCGCCGTGATGGATGCCGCCGGACATACCGCCGAGATGCCCGCCGCCGTGTTGGGCGAACGTCGTCGTCGCGCCGAGCGTCAACGCCGCGACGCACGCCGCGCCGACGACGACACGCCGACCGATTCGTTGGAACGCGTTGGAGACCATGATCGTGACTCCCGTGGAAAACATGTGGTGAAGCGTCCGGCCGTTTCCGGCGGTGATGTGGCTATGAGTATTCTTCGTCGCCGGAACGCCGGCGTGCGAATCGACTTAAGCAAAACACATGAATCGCGGGCTCCTGGGGCAGGTACCGAAATTGAAACAGGCGGCTTTAGAAGGATCTCGCGTCCGGCAGGAAGCGGTTTCGAGCCGCACCACGCTAGCGTCGTACGCGGCGAATCGTTTCAAGCTCGACGGGTGCGGACGACGAAGGTAAACGATGACGCCGAACGCCGTCGAGTCGGGCAGCGAGCACCGCGGCGGGCGGCAGGCGTTTCACCGAGCGATTCGATGCGACGATTTTTGATCGCGACCGTTTGCTGCGTGCTGTGCGCCGTCCCCGCGGCGGGCTTTGCTCAGACGCGGTCGTTCGCGGCGCGCGAGCGATTGCTCGAAAACCCCGTCGATCGCGCCGAGTCTCGCGACCGGGCGGAGGACGACGAACCGGACGAAATCGAAACCGACCGCGACTCGTTCACGCCGGCGACGACCGTCGTCGGTCTTAGTCGAACGGTCGTGGAATCGGCTTACTCGTTCATCGACAATCGCCGTGTGCCTGAGACGCACAGCTTGCCGGAACTGGTCGTGCGTTACGGCGTGACCGAACGGTTGGAGTTGCGTTTCGGCACGAACTACGAAATCGGCGGCGCAGGGAATCCGATCTCCGCGAACATTCCGGACGATCTGGAGGACGACGCGACACTGGAAGAGGAGGCCAACGTCTCGTACGGATTGAAGTACGCGCTGACCGAACAAGCCGAGTGGATTCCCACCAGCGCGATCCTGTTGCAGGCATACACGCCCGTCGCGGGCGAAGCGACCGACACGCACTTCGTCGCGACGTACGTCGCCGGTCGGACCTTCGCGAATCGTTGGGCCTGGGATTCGGCGATCCGTTACAGCACGGGCAGTCACGAGGACGATCGTTTTAACGTTTGGTCGCCGTCCACGGTCCTCAAGGTTCCGGTCGGCGAACGTTGGAAGGCGCACATCGAGTACTTCGGCGTCTTCAGCGACGGCCGCGCGACCGAGTCGACACAACACTTCATCAGTCCCGGCGCGCATTATTTGATTACGTCGAACTGGGAAATCGGCACGCGGTTCGGCTGGGGGCTGAACGATCAAGCGCCGAATTTTTTCGTCAACGTCGGCGGCGGTTATCGGTTCTAAATTGAGCGATCGATCAATGAGCGACTTGATGTCGCGTGTGGGTGTATTCGGCAGTCTGTCGGACCGGCGCGAAATGGATAAAAGATCAGGGCCAGGGACGCGGACTGTTCGTCCCTGGCCCGTCACCGTTTAGCGATACTGATCCAGATGGGTTTCGGGCCCGTCGGCGACGACTTTTTGAGCCTTCGTGAAGCTCTCGATGAGACACTTGTAAGACGGGCAGACGTGTTCGGCCAGGATCTCGGCGAACTTCGAGCCTTCGGGGCGGTTCCAGGTGCGCATCAGTTCCGCCACGATGGCGAACGTGTCCGTGGGAATCGCGCCGGCTTGCGCAACGCGCGCGATCGTGATGTCGGTCGCCATTTTGCTCCAGTTTCCGGACGCGTCGACCACGCAGTAGGCCTTGTACCCGGCTTGGACGGCGCTGATCGCCGGAAACGCCATGCAGACGCTGGTCAACGTGCCGGCGATCACCAACGTTTTACGACCGGTTTTTTCAACGGCTGCGACGAACGGCGGATTGTCCCAGGCGTTGATCTGTCCGGTGCGCGGCACGTACTGCGCATGCGGGGCGTACTTGTGAATTTCCGGAATCAACGGCCCGTTCGGACCGTCGGGGACCGAAGCGGTGGTGATGACCGGAATGTTCAACAGCGTCGCCGTTTTCGCCAACGCCACGGCATAGTTGCGCAGATCGGGAATCGGCAGATCCTTCACGGTGTTGAACAACCCGCTTTGATGATCGATCAACAGCAGGACGGTATCGTCGACGTCGAGCATGCCATGCGTGGCGGCCATGGAGATTACCTTCGTGGAAAAGACGGAAAGAACCGAACGCTTGAACTGTATTCCCGACGCGTGCAGAATGGCAAGTATGGGCGAAAATGTTAGTAGTAACCGAAACGTTACCGTCGACGCGTCATGCCGAATCCGCGCAAACCGAAAACGAAAAGCTGCCCCGTCGAAACGACGCTGAAAACGATCGGCGGACGGTGGAAGGTTTTGATCATCCACTTTCTGTTGGAAGAGGCGAAACGCTTCGGCGATCTCACTCGCTCGTTGGGCGGAATCTCCGCGCGGACGTTGTCCAAACAGCTACGCGAGTTGGAGGCCGACGGCGTGGTGGCGCACAAGGATTTCGGAGAGATTCCCCCGCGCGTCGAATACTCGCTGACGCCGATCGGTCGATCGCTGGAACCGATCCTCCTGGCGATGGAAGCCTGGGCGAACTCGCTCGAGAAAAAGCGACGCAGCAAGTCTTGAACCGACACGGCTACGACGATCGACGGGTTTACTGCCGTTGGGCGAGATGAGGCCGGTTGATGCGGGGGCAAGACATTTCGTTTGACAATTGTGCGTCGGGTGCCACTGGCTATGCCAGTGCTCTGTTTGAACCACGATTGATCACATCGAAGCGAAAATCGTTGTCGGCTCTTAGCCCATCCACTGAAACCCTCGTCGATATGCAAGGGCAAGCCATAGCCGTTTTCGTCACAGCCCGTTTGGGTTGTTCGGAAAACGCACTGGCAGAGCCAGTGGCACACTTCGTACCGACGTCGTTCGGTGATTGGGAAGAATTTCCGTTCGACCCGCGTTCCGTTAAAATCTCAAACCCGGCCCGCACGTACGCCGGCCTTTCACTCACGGAGGATTATCGACATGGCATCCGAAAACATCGCGCCGCCGCCCGAGGCGGTCGCGTTTCAGTTGTTAGGCGGCAAGTTTTTGGCCATGGCCGCGTCGGTCGTGTGCAAGCTACGCGTCCCCGATCGGCTGGCCGATGGGCCTCGCACGATCGACGACTTGGCGGCGGCCGTCGGCGCGCAGGCCGACGGACTGAATCGCGTGCTGCGCGCGTTGGTGCCGGCCGGAGTCTTCACGCGCGACGAGCAGGGCCGCTACGGACTGGCGCCCGTCGGGCACATGCTGCGTTCGGGCGTGCCCGGCTCGCTGCGCACGGTGTTCGACTACAGCGGCGCGGAATGGAGCTGGCGGGCCTGGGGCGATCTGTTGCACACGGTCACGACCGGCGAGACCGCGTTCAATCACGTCTTCGGCCAGGGCTGCTTCGACTACCTCGCCGCGCATCCGGCCGAAAGCGCCGTCTTCGACGAAGGGATGACCGGCTTTTCGAGCACGTCGGCCGCGGCCGTCGCGCAGGCGTACGACTTCTCGCGTTTTCAAACGTTGGTCGACGTCGGCGGCGGACACGGCAAGTTGTTGCTGACGATCTTGGATCGCACGCCCGGCCTCGCGGGGATCGTGTTCGAACGCGCCGCACGTGGTGACCGGCGCGGAAACGGCGATCGCGGCCGCTGGTCTGCACGCGCGGTGTCGCGCGGCGGGAGGCGATTTCTTCCAAAGCGTGCCGGCCGGCGGCGACGCGTACATGATGAAGCACATCCTTCACGATTGGGACGACGCGCGCTGTCTGACGATTCTGCGTCACTGTCGCGCGGCGCTGCGCGACAACGGTGGGCAAGCGAACGACGGAGCGTTGCTGGCGATCGAGATGGTCGTGCCCGAGACGAACGAGCCGCACCCCGCGAAATTGCTGGACCTCGAGATGCTGGCGATCGCCGGCGGTAAGGAACGGACCGAGACCGAGTTCCGCACGCTGTTCGCCGACGCCGGCTTCCAATTGAAAAGCATCACGCCGACCAAATCGCCGGTCTGCGTGATCGAGGCGGTGCCGGTCTAGACTCGATGTTTAAAAACATGTCATGAGGAGCCAATATGTCGGCCGTTCTGCGTGTGTATGGGAAGCATTTTCAAGTCGACGACTATCTTGCCGACTGCACGCTGCCCATCTGCGCGGTGAAACGGTGTGGTGCGCCGGTTTTTCCGAAGTCTCAACCGCACGGTCGTCGACACGAACGATCAGGCGTGCACATCACCGCGAGCGATGCAAAGTTCGACGCGTTCGAAACGCAAGTTACCGACTCCACCGCATTTCTCGGGACGCACTTGGTGGAATTGCGGAGGCTATGCGGATTTCCCGGCGTCGAATCGGCGTCATTGGACTTCGGCATCGAACGCCGTGCTGTTCCCGTGCAATGTCATTCGCTCCCGCCGAAACTGCTGCTCGCGGCCGGTTCGTTGGGTATCGAAATCATGATGTCGTATTACACGGTCGATGAATCACTTCGCGAACCAAGCTCGCATGGCGAAGAGAAGCAAAGTCGGCCGGATTGAGAGTGAGTTACCGCGATTTTCGCAATGTTAGACAACGCGGGTGATGAGCCCGCAGCGCAACATGAATCGGTGGCGCGTTCCCGGCACTCCGAATCCCGCAGGGATTCCAGCCAGTAGCCGGGAGTCGCGCAGCGTACCCCCGGAAAACGAACATCGACACGCGGCTATCCCGGAGGGATTACGGATTCATGGAACACATGCGTTTCCGTAATCCCTCCGGGATAAACAGACACGTTAAGATCGCGTTCCGGTGGTGCGCCGCAAGCGACGACCACCGGCTAGGAGCTGTGATCCCTGCGGGACCGGGTGTATACGCAGACGAATCCTCATGCGACCATTAACCCTCTGCCGAATCTGTTTCACCGTCTGTGCGATCGCCGGCATCGGCTTGCTGGGGAGCGGCGCGGTGTCCGAGACGTGGCCGCATTTTCAGCTCGATGCGACGCTGACTCCCGACGAATTGCGGGACGAGCCGACGCGAGAAGCGACGCTCGCCGCGCTGAAAAACGCGAACGAGAGCCGGGGCGTTTGGGCGGTCTGCGTCGTCGCGGGCGGGATCGTCGCGAAGGCGGCCATCATCGGATTCGCGGCCTGCGACCGCCTGGGAAAAGTCTCGAAAAAACCTTGACAAGATGACTGGCAATACGTATACTATTTTAGTGTTGTGTGGAACCCCGGAATTCGTCGGGAACCGATTTCTCTCGCATAGAAAAAATAAAAGCAGGGAAATCCTTGCTCGGATCGAGCGTAACGCTCACGCACCGAAGTTCAGCCGTAGACCGGATCGCAGCGTATATCGTCCGTCGAAAATCCGGCCATTCGCTCGTTTCGATCGCAACGCTCGCGCAGTCAATCTGGGTGAGATGCTGTGGAACTGGGCGTTCTGGCCGGCGGCGCGAACCGAAGGCTGACGACCTCGGCTCGATCATACTAAGAAAAATCTGCGTCACCGCGTGCTCGTAACGCTCGTTTCGATCGTAACGCTCGCACAGCGAAGCTGAGGGAGATGGAGTGAGGCTGGGGGAGATGGAGTGAAGCTAGGCCAAGACGTCGTACGAACGCGCAGCCGGGGTTTCTACGTCATGTCTCGGAAAAAAATGTGAAAAAGCGTGCTCGCAACGATCGTTACGCTCGTAACGCTTGCGCAGTGAATGTGGATAAAATGCGGCGAAGTTGAGAGAGATGTCTCCTTCGGATCGGAGCGCCTTCATCCTACAACTTGCCACCTTGGGCGGCTTGGCGTTGGCGGTCGGCTTCCGAACTTCCGGGCGCGGTGGCTTCGGTCCCTTTGAGGTCGAGCGTCACTTTTGGGTCGGTCGCGGCGACGGTCGTTTTCAGTTTGGAATTCGCGTTGAACTCGGCCGGGATGAATTGCAGATAGATCGGTTCGGGATTCGGAATCCGTTCGGTCGGTTTGGTGGCGCCGATGATGCGCTTGCCGGTCACGCTGACCCGTTTTTCGCCGGGGGCGGTCCGGAGCGTGAATTTGCCGTCGACCACGTCGGCTCCGACGATCGACCCGGCGCCGTCGAGCGGCGTCAGTTCGACGAAGCCGTTTTCCAACGGCTTACCGTTCCAGGTGACGGTCCCTTCGACCGCCAACTTGCCGTCGCCGCCGCAGCCGACGAACGACAAACACAGCGCGACACATGCGACGAGATAATACTTGCGCAGGACGATCGACATGAGAGGAGGAACCGAATGATGAAGGAGTATGCGAGTCAGCGAGCGCGACGTTCCGCGTAGCCAAGAAACGGCGACGATGGACGGCGTGATCGTGGCGTGCGCGACGGGGGAGACGCTCCGCTACGACCGTGCGATGACATGGTCCGCCGGCCATCGTCGCGTGAACGATCGGCTTAAAATTCGCCGGTGGTGATGCCGTCGCGGCGGCCCCCGACGGCACGCCACGTTTTCATCTCGACGTCGTCGGTCACGAAGCGGGTCGAACCGTCGCCCATCGAAACGTTGACGCCCGAGGTGTGCATGCTGCGAGCGGCCACGACGTTGCGGCCCCAGTCCCAATCGGCGTGTTCGGTGCAGAGCTTGCCGATGCCGGCTCCCAGGTCGGTGTGACAGCGGTTGGTACGGTCGTTGGTCGCGGCGTTGGGCGTCAGATACGTCGTGAAGCCGGCCCCCATCGAAACTTGCGTGCGACCCAGCGAACTCCACACGTTTTCGGTCTCGGGCGTGATGATCTCGCTGAACAAGACGGTCTTCGAGAGACCATCGGTGCAGTCGCGGAACTTGGCCGCTTTTTCGGGAACGAACAAGCCCGCCGTGCCGGTATAGCCATCGACCACGTTCCAGGGCGTGCCCGAGTTGAAGTTGGCGTCGCCGTAACAGCCGACGTAGTTATGCAGCGCGTTTTGCCAGCTGGCGATGCCGTCTTCTTGGACCTTGGTCGTGTCCGAGGCGCAGAGCATGGCGGGCAATAAGTTTTTTCGCAGGTCGCCGCCGGCGGTCGAACTGCCGTTGAATTTGTCTTTGATCGAAACTTGCTTGTAGAGGTTGTTCTCTTCCATGTAGGGCAGGAGGTACACGTACCACGACCAGGAGTCGCGTCCCCAGGCGGAATTGCCGGTGCTGCCCGGCGGCAGTTTTTTGTTCGAGTCGGCGTAGTTGTGCAACGACAACGCCAGTTGATGCAGATTGTTGACGCAACTGTTGCGTCGGGCCGCTTCCCGCGCGGCCTGCACGGCCGGCAACAACAAGGCGACCAAGATGCCGATGATGGCGATCACGACCAGCAGTTCGACCAGCGTGAAGGCCCGACGCGAGTATCCGGATACGGTCCGCATGCGACTCTCCCCCCTAAGAAATTACGCAGAAGCTGAAGTCGAGGATCCCCACCCGGCTTCAGAGAAATGAGTCGATTGCAATACTACGCAAGGCCCCCGTACGGAGACCAGGATTTATTGCGCTCAATCGTTATGTTTTTTTACCGACGCTGCGCGGAGCCGCAGCAAAGCGTGTTTTCCCTCATAGTCATGATCGTCGCTCGCAACGGTCGGCATGTTTTCAGGGGAAGAAATCGATGCGCGAGTTGTTCGGTGAGCGATTGTTGATGTTGACGCGAGGCCATCGAAACTTGAGAACGCGACGCTCGTGAAATACCCTAGGAATGCTTTCATGAAGATTCTTCACCATCTTGCGGATGTGCTCGTGCTTGAGATTCGTTCGTTGATTCGCTGTGCGCTGACGCTGTGTACCGTGACATGGGCATGCGCCGAACTACGCGCCGCCGAACCGCCCGTGAAGGTGCGTCTCGCCGAGACGCCTGCGCTGTCGCCCGACGGCAAGACCGTGGCGTTCGCGTGGCGTGGGGATGTATGGAGCGTGTCGTCCAGCGGCGGCGTCGCGCGGCGCGTCACGCGACACGACGCCAAGGATCGCCAGCCGGCGTTTTCGCCCGACGGGAACCGTTTGGGCTTCGTCAGCGATCGCGATGGTTCGCCGCAGGTTTACGTCATGCCGGTCCGCGGCGGCGCGGCCGAACGCGCCACGTGGCACACCTCGGGCAGCGACTTGCTCGAATGGTCGCCCGACGGCGAGTCGTTATTAACGCGCGGGCTGCGCGATCATTTTTGGAAACACGCCCAACGCCTGTTTCTGGTGAAGCCCAACGAACGCACCGCCGAGCGCCGCTGTTCGACGACTTCGCCGACGATGCGCGACTGTCGCCCGACGGAACGAAGATCCTATTCACGCGCGACGGTCCGGCGTGGTGGCGGAAGGGGTATTACGGTTCGCAATCCGCCGCGATTTGGCTGTACGACATCAAAGACAAAACGTTTACGAAGCTGCTCGCGCCGGAGACCGGCGCGCGGTGGCCGTTGTGGAAGCCGGACGCCTCGGGCTTCTATTTCGTCGGCGACGGCGATCGGAAAAGCTGGAACCTCTGTTCCTACGAGTTCGGTACGAAGAAGGTGACGACGTTGACCAAATTCGACGACGATTCGGTCGTGTTTCCGGCCGTCTCGCGCGATGGTTCGACGATCGTCTTTCGTCGGTTGTTCGATTCGTATCGCTACGAGCCCGGCTCGGGTCTGCCGCCGACGAAGTTGGAGATCACGGCCGACGACGACGCCGTGCGCGTCGAGCGATACGATCGCAAGCTGTTGAGTTCGGCCAAAGATTTCACGCTCTCGCGCGACGGGTTGGAGATCGCGTTCGTCGCCGGCGGCGACGTCTGGGTGATGGACACCGAACTCCGCGAACCACGCCAAGTGACCGACACGCCGGAAGAAGAACGCGAGCCGGTCTTCACGCCCGACGGGAACGGGTTGTTGTTCATCAGCGACGCCGGCGGACAAACCGACGTGTGGCGCGCGGAGCGCGGCGACAAGTCGAAATACTGGTGGCTTAACGACAATTTCCCTCGGTCGAAACTGACCGACGACGTCGAAGTCGAAAGTCAACTGATGCCGACCCCGCCGGCGAACGGATCGCTTATGTGCGCGGCCTGGGCGATCTGACGACCGCCTCGCTCGACGGCAAAAACGCGAAGCCGATCGTCAAAAGCTGGAACGCGCCGCAATACGATTGGTCGCCCGACGGCAAATGGTTCGCCTACGCGTTGGCCGACGACGACTTCAACAACGACGTGTGGATCGTCCCCAGCGATGCGTCGAAACCGGCGGTCAACGTTTCGCGTCACCCGGATAACGACGGTCGGCCCGTCTGGTCGCCCGACGGCAAATTGCTGGCTTTTACCGGTCGGCGCGATCTGGACCAAAGCGATATCCATTATATCTGGCTGCGCGCGGCCGATGACGAAGCGACCCGTCGCGAACGGACGTTGAACAAAGCGCTCGACAAGATGCAAAAGGGCCGCAAGCCCGCGATCATTCCGAACATCTTGAATCCGAACGCGAAGGGCGCGCCGCCGGTCAAAACGCCGACCGATCCGCCGATGCCGCCGCCCAAAGAACCGTCGATGAAGACGGATCCGCAGCCCGCGCCGGATGTAGCGGAGCAGGGGAATGATGACCAGAGCACCGCCGATCAAGTCGGCGCGGTGTTACCGAACATCGCCGGCCGCTTGCCGTTCGTCGGCGAGAAAAAGCCGGTCGAAGTGAAGATCGACTTCGACGGTTTGCACGATCGCGTACATCGCTTGACGATCGCGAACGTCAATGAAACGAATTTGGTTTGGTCGCCCGACGGCAAGAAATTGGCCTTCGGCGCGACGATCGAAGGGAAGGCCGGAATTTACGCGGTCGAATTTCCGGACAATCTCAAGCCGACGCTCTTCGCGGCCGCGACCGGCGGGCAACCGATTTGGATCGATGCCGGATTGGTCATGAACATCGGCGGCGCACCGACGTTGGTCACGTCGTCGGGCTCGACGACGCCGTATCGCTTCAACGCCAAGCAGTCGGTCGATCGCGCCGCGCGACACGCCGCGATCTTCGATCAATGCTGGCGCACGATGCGCGATCGCTATTACGACGAACGCCTGGGCAATCGCAATTGGGACGCGGTACGGCGGAAATATCTGGACGCCGCGCGCGACGCGTATGACATGGACGCGCTGACCGTGGTCATTCAACTGATGTTGGGCGAATTGAACGGTTCGCATCTGGGCTTCACTGTTCGACCCGAAGGCTCGCCGCTGCCCGATCCGAACGCGCCGCCGGCGACGCCCGCCGCGCCGGAGCCGACCCCCGGTTTGGCCAAGCGCGGTTGGAACGACGAAACCGCGCACCTGGGCGTGCGGTTCGATCCGGATCACGCCGGACCGGGTTGGAAAATTCGTGACGTGCTGCCGCACGGGCCCGCCGCCCGCGACGCGTCGCGTTTGCGCGTAGGCGAAGTGATTTTGAGCGTCGACGGTCGCGCGGTCGATCCGGCGTTGGACGCGACGTTGGTCCTCAACGGACCGCCCGATCGGTCGCTGATACTGAAAGTGAAAGATCGGGACGGCAAGGAACGCACCGTCGCGTTGCGCCCGACCACGTACGCGGAAGCGCGTCGACTGTTGTACGACGCGTGGGTCGAAACGAGCCGCGCGACGGTCGAGAAACTGACGGGCGGCAAATTCGGGTACATGCACATCGCCGGGATGAACATGCCCAGCTTTTACAAATTCGAAGAAGAGCTGGCTTCGATCGCGTACGGCAAAGAGGGCTTGGTGATCGACGTCCGCGAGAACGGCGGCGGCTCGACGACCGACCATTTGCTGACGATCCTCGCGCAGCCGCGGCATGCGATCACCGTGCCGCGCGGCGGCGGACAGGGCTATCCGCAGGACCGCATCGTGTATGCGACGTGGAACAAACCGATCGTGGTGCTGTGCAACCAGAACAGTTTTTCGAACGCCGAAATCTTCAGCCACGCGATCAAGACGTTGAAACGCGGGAAGGTCGTCGGCGTGCCGACGGCCGGCGGCGTAATCAGCACCGGCGCGGTGTCGATCTTCGATATCGGCACGCTGCGGATGCCGTTCCGCGGTTGGTATCACCCCGAGACGGGCGAAGACATGGAATTGAACGGCGCGGTCCCCGATGTGATCGTCGCGCAATTGCCCGGCGACCTTCCGCGCGGCAAAGACGCGCAACTCGAAGCGGCGATCGACGCGCTGCAAGCCGACGTGAAGACCTGGAACGAACGCAAGACGCCGAAGTTGAAGAAAGCGATGGAGCGGTAAGTTTTCAGTTAACAGTTTTCAGTTTACAGGGAGCGGCATGCCGATACCGCCACTGAAAACTTAACACTGAAAACCGAACACTCCTCACCGCTTTTGCCTTTTCGGCAGCGCGGGATAGAATACGCCGCATCGTCCAACTTCGCTTTCTCGGAGATGCTCGCATGTCGCGTGTTCACTCGTCGCTCGTTCTTACGTTCCTCGGAATGTCGCTGATGCTCGCAGGCGCAAGCGGCCGATGAAAAGAAAGCCGAGCCGTCGTTGCCCGAGCGCATCAAGGCCGCGGGCTTGGCGGAGAAACCGTTCACGTTGGTCGTCGTGTTCAGCACGAAGCCCGAGAGCGCCGGCAAGCTCGATCCGCTGGTGCAACGCGGCGCGACCGAAACGCATAAAGAAAAAGATTGTCTGTTGTACGACGCGCACAAGAACCCGGAAGTGCCGGGGCAATACGTGTTCTTGGAACGCTTCCAAGGGATCGCCGGTCTCGAAGCCCACGTGGCGACGGACTATACGAAGGACCTCCTGGCCGCCTTCGCCGCCGAAGCGACCGCCCCGCCGAAAATCTCGATCGTCGACCAAGTCTCGCCAACGCGGAAGTGAAAGTGGCGCGAGGCATTGGGCGATAGACGTTAGTAAAGACATGTCGGCTTTCACGTGCGAGCGCACAGTGACTTAACATCGCGATCGACCTATGCGTTTTCACGAACGCCTAACGCCTACGAACACATGACTTCTATCCTGCGTTTTTTTGCGGCCAACGTCGCTCTTCTGTTGCTCCTGAACGCCGCACGGGCCGAAGATTGGCCGCAGTGGCAAGGCGTCCGCCGTGATTCGGTCTGGAACGAGACCGGCTTGCTCGACGCGTTTCCGGCCGACGGGCCGAAAGTGCTGTGGCGCGCGCCGTTGCGTTACGGCTACGCCGGGCCGGCGGTCAGCGGCGGACGGGTCTATGTGATGGACTTGGTCACCGACGTCGAAGGGGTCGAACGGCTGGGCTTTCAGCAGAAGCCGATCGACGGCCAAGAACGCGTTTCGTGCTTCGACGCGAAGTCCGGTAAGGAGATTTGGAAGTTCGCCTATCCTGTCACCTACAACATCCAGTATCCGGCCGGCCCGCGTTGCACTCCGACCGTCCACGACGGCGTCGTGTATGCCCTCGGCGCCGAAGGGGACTTGAACGCGCTCGACGCCGCGACCGGTAAGGCGTTGTGGTCGAAAAAATTCGCCAAGGACTTCGCGGCCAAGACCCCGGTCTGGGGTTACGCCGGGCATCCGCTGGTCGTCGGCGACGTGGTCGTCGTCGTCACCGGCGCGGAGAAGGACAGTGTCGTGGCGCTCGATCGCAAGACCGGCGAGACGCGATGGCGTGCGCTCGATTATTCTGATCCGGGCTATGCGCCGCCGTCGTTAATCCAACAGGCCGGCAAGACGTTGGTGTTGATCTTCGGTACGCAATCGTTGGACGCGCTCGAACCGACGACCGGTAAACCGGTCTGGAGCGTGCCGATCGCCGTGGACTTCAAAATGCCGGTCATGGCGCCGCGACAAGTCGGCGATCTGTTGTACGCCTGCGGCGTCGAGCAAACGGCGGCGCTGCTGAAGCTGACGGATGGAACGCCCGAGGTGCTGTGGCGCGCCAAACCGAAACGGGCTGTCTTCACCGTCAACAGTTCGCCGTTCGTGCAAGACGGAATGATCTATGGCGCGAACGTCGACGGCGAATTCACGGCCGCCAAATTGGAAAACGGCGAACGCGTCTGGAGTTCTTTCCTTCCCACCACCGGCAAAGACTGGGGCGGACGAAAAAACCGCAGCGGCACCGGCTTCGTCGTGAAAAACGGCGAGCGGTTCTTCATCTTCAGCGAGACGGGCGACCTGTTGATCGCCAAACTGACTCCGGAGAAATACGAAGAGGTGAGCCGCATGAAGATCATCGAACCGACCGGCACCGCCTGGGATCGCCCGCTGGTCTGGAGCCACCCAGCGTTCGCCGACAAATGCGTCTTCGCCCGGAACGATAAAGAGATCGTCTGCGTATCGCTGGCGAAGGATTAATTTGCGAGCGGATTCGCTGGGGGCAAAGCCGCCGATGGTCTCGGCGGTTCGGGCGGATTGAACCGTATTTCGCCACGACGGCGTAAGCATCGACGATCGCGTATGAACGCCCGGCGATCGGTTTTGGCATCTTGCAAAGCCATCCGGGAAGTCGGCCGGGTAACGATTTTGACGATCACATCGATCGTTCGGACAGGCGTTCCGGATGCGGACGATTTTCTTGAATTCGTGCTGCGTAGGAATTAGGATAAATTGTCCTAGTCCACCACGTTTCGCAGGGCGGAACGCGATCGAGTTTTCCGGTCGCGCGGGGAACTTTCAATCGTGCCGGCGCATCCAACGCCATGGCGCAGCGATTCGTTCCGGTCCGCCGTTCGCACACGATCTTATCCGACTCACACGCTTTTTCTTCAAAACGGAGTTCGTCCCATGATTTCGCGCAAACACATCGCGGCGTTTCTGTGCGCACTGTCGTTGGGTCTCGGCTCCGCCGTCTCGGTCATTCAAGCCGCCGACGCCGAAATTCTGGCGCAGTATTACGGCAGCGGCGTGCATGAGTACAACGCCGGCAACTTTAACGCCGCGTACGAAGATCTGACCTCGGCCATCACCGGCGGAACCGACGATCCGCGTGCCTACTATTTCCGGGGGTTGGTCTTTTTGAACATGGGCCGCGAGCCCGAAGCGTTGGCCGACTTCCAGAAGGGTGCCGATCTCGAAGCGAACGACACGACCGGGTTCTTCAACGTCGGGAAGAGCCTGGAACGCGTGCAAGGGAGCAAGCGATTGGTGTTGGAGAAGTACCGCTCGAAGGCGCGGGTCGCGTTATTCACCAAAGTGAACGCGGCGAAGCAACAACGTTACGAACAAGCCCGCATCAACGAAGCCGAGATGCGTCGCGCGGCGCCGATCCCGAAGACCGAAGTCGAAGCCGGCCCGACGCAACGCGCGGTGGCCGTGCCGACCGCTCCGGCGGCGTTACCCGGCGGCGACGCCGACCCGTTCGGCGGGGCAGGGACCCCGGCCGAAAAGCCCGCCGCTCCGGCCGCGGAAAACCCGTTCGGCGCACCGGCGACGCCCGCCCCGGCGGCCGACCCGTTCGCCGCACCCGCTCCGCGCCGGCCACCCCGGCTCCTGCGGCCGATCCGTTCGGCGCGCCTGCGCCGGCCACCCCCGCACCCGCTCCGGCCGCCGACCCATTTGGCGCACCGGCCCCGGCCACTCCGGCCGCGGAAATGCCCGCTCCGGCAACCCCGGCCCCGGCGGCTGATCCCTTTGGTTCACCTGCTCCTGCGACTCCGGCTCCCGCCACGCCTGCTCCAGCGGCAGACCCGTTCGGCGCTCCGGCTCCGGCGACACCCGCCCCGGCCGCGACGGCACCTGCGGCCGATCCGACGGCTCCGGTCACGCCGGGCCCGACGGCCGAAATGCCGGCCAAGCCGGCCGCCGTGGAACCGCCCGCGCCTGCGACTCCGGCTCCGGCCGCCGATCCGTTTGGTTCGCCCGCCCCGGCTCCGGTTCCGGCCGCCTCCGGCGTCGATCCGGTAACGCCGGCTCCGTCGACTCCGGCGGCGGACCCGTTTGGAACTCCCGCTCCGGCGGCGACCCCGGCCGCGATTCCGGCGAACCCGAATCCGTTTGATACGACCGCTCCGGCCCCGACCCCGGAGAAGCCCGTCACGCCGGTGCCGGCTCCGACCAAGCCCGCCGTCGACGCGGCCAACCCGTTCGACACCGAGACGCCGACCAAACCGGCGATGCCCGCGCCTGCGACGCCCGCTCCGGCCCCGGCCGAAACCGGCAACCCGTTTAACGACGCGTTCAACGCCCCGGCTCCGGCCGCGACGACGCCGGAACCGGCCGTCGTCACGCCCGCTCCGGCTCCGGTCACGCCGGCCCCCGTCGCTCCGGCTCCGACGACTCCGGTCGCTCCAGTTCCGGCTCCCGCGCCGAAGGCCGAAGGGAACCCGTTCGACGATACCCCGGCTCCGGCGCCCGCCGCTCCGGCGACGCCCGCCCCGGTGCCGAAGTCGGAACCGAATCCGTTCGACGATACTCCGGCCGCGCCGGCCCCGGCGACACCCGCTCCGGCTCCCGCGCCGAAGTCGGATAACCCGTTCGATAACTAAACGACTCGATCGAGTCCGTCGACCACACGTTCAGGCTCGTCGTTCCGCATCTCGGGCGACGAGCCTGAAGTTTTTAGTCAAGTCCGTACGTGATTCTTGGGAAGGTCTTCACCGACTAACTTTTCGATCTCTGCTCATACGCCGACTTCGTTCGCCGATGCAGGATGGAATTCGAGAACCGCGAAAGACGCATAAGGCGCGTTACGCCGGCAAGTTTTTCTTGTTCGGCACGCGGTCGTCGAGCAGAATAACGGAACGCGCGTCGTGGGAGCGACGCGCGTTCGTCCCACCGGCGTCGTCGGCGAACTTGCGCGACGACGCTCCCGCCGCACGATCTCAGCCCGCCGTAGGAACGTTCGCGCATGACTCTGCGATCTCGAATCGTCGTCTTCGTTTCGTTCGTCACGCTCGTCACGATCGCCGTCGACGTGTCGCAGGCGCAGGTTCGCGTCGATGCGATCGCCGCCGGCCGCGAGGGCGATGCGCGACGGATCGAATTCCGCGGCGCAGGCTCGGCGCATCGCCGCGCGTGTGGTTGTTCGGTCGGGGGCAACCGTTGCCCGCCGCGGCGTCGCCGACGGATAAAACGTTGTTCCTGGCCCCGCTGCCGGCCGGCGAACCGAACGGCCCCGTCTTGGCGTTCGTCGAGGGCGAAGCCGGGCTGGCCGGCCCGCTGCCGGTGATCATCGACGACCACGCGAACGTCGAATACGCCGCCCTCGAGAAGCGACCCGAACCGCTCGCGCTTCGGCAGGCGATCCTCGGCACGTTGACCGGCGACGCGGTCCATACGGTGGCGCGTCCGAGGGACGGCCAAAAAGCCGTTGGACGTCGAAATCGCCGCCCGGCGACTCGGCGCGAAGCTGTCGCCGGTCTTGCGGGTCTTCGACGAACGCGGCACGCAGTTGGCCTGGGCACAGGGGACGAACGCGCTCGACGGCGACTGCGCGGCTGACGTTCGCCCCACCGACCGACGGCGTCTATCGCGTGGAATGGCACGACGCCCAGTTCCGCGGCGCGGCCCCCGGCCGGTATCGCCTGACGATCGGCGATCATGTCGATGTGCCTGTCGAGTATCCGCTCCTGCAGCAAGGTTTGGGCGGCGATCATCAAGCCGTTGAAAAACAAACCGTGGCGCAGTTCGGACGCGACGTTCCCGGCATACGAAATTTGCGAAAAGTTCCGCTCGACCTTAACGGCGTGCTGGTCGAACCGGGCGAAGAAGATCGCTGGCTGGTCGACGTCGAACCAGGTAAGACGTACCGCTTCGAACTTATTGCCGCTCGAGCCGGCTCTCCGCTCGACGGCGTGCTGACGCTGTATGACCAAGAGGGGAAAAACCAACTGGCGATGTCGGACGATCAGGCCAAAACGTCGGACGGCGCGATCGAATACGCCGTACCGAAGAACATTCGTCACGTCACCCTAGCCGTCAAGGATCTCTTGGAACGCGGCGGTCGAGCGTTCACCTACCTTGTCACCGTCACCGACGCTAAAGCACCGTCGGTGGAAATCGTGTGGCCCGAGGAGCCGGTGTATCTGGAAGCCGGCGGACGGTTGGTCCTCCGCGGAAGTTTGAACCGTAAAAACTATTCCGGCTCCGTGCGAATCGAACTCTCCGGCGATTTGGACGGACCACGCGACGATCACGCCGATGGTTTTCGAGAGTTCAATCGTAAGATGAACGAATTACGGCATGTGCGCGAAGGCGAAGAACCGGCTTGGTACTGGCGTCGGTTCTTCAACGTTTCTGAAAAGCAAAACGAGTTCCTCTTCGAGATCGATGATCGACGCGCTTCGCTCGGTGCGTATGCCTTACACGCCCAGGTCGCGTCGCTCGACGGCGATGACGCGGCCAAGTCGGTCACTGGATCGGGCGGCCGCATCGAGAGCGTCGCCAGAACATTTTTATCCTACTATGCCGGGCCGCTGTTAGGTGCTGTTCGGATTCTCTATCCGTTTCCCTATTAACCTTAGCAATACGGTAATCTGAACCAGGCCACAA
>JASGKV010000021.1:0-348064 GCA_049840575.1 Pirellulales bacterium | reverse complement strand
CAGCCGTTCATCGTCGGCCACCCCGGCGGACGCGGCGTCGTCACCACGGCCTGCCAGCTCGCGCGGCGCTTCGGCGTGCGCTCGGCCATGCCGATGTTCAAGGCGCTCGATGCGGTGTCCCGACGCCGTCGTGCATCCCGCCCGACATGGCGAAATACAAAGCCGTCAGCTCTCAGATCCGCGAGATCTTCCTCGAAGAGACGCCGGTGATCGAGCCGGTTTCGCTCGATGAGGCCTATCTCGACCTTTCGGAGCAGCGCTCGGCACGAAGGACCGATCTGCCGGCCGTCGGTACTCGCTCGCATCGCGCCACCGGATCGAGCACGAGGTCGCGATCACCGTATCGATCGGGCTTGCCCCGAACAAGTTCCTCGCCAAGCTTGCCTCCCAACTTGAAGCCTCGGGGGTTCTCGGTGATCGGTCGGGTCGAGGCCAAATCCTTCCTGGCGCCGCTGCCGGTCTACAAGATCCACGGTGTCGGGCCCGCTACCGCCGAGCGCATGCAGCCAGGGCCTCGTCGCGGATCGCCGATCTGCAGGCTTTGACGGCGGGCGAGGCCGAGGCGCGCTTCGGCAGCTTCGGCCGCCGGCTGGCGCTGTTCGTCCAGGGGGAGGACGAGCGGAAGGTCACGCCGTTCCGCAGGGCGAAGAGCATTTCGGCCGAGACGACGTTCCGGCAGGACATTCGCGCACCGGCCGAGCTTATCGGTGTCGCGGCCAGGCTTTGCGAGCGGGTCGCACAGCAGCTGCAACGCAAACAGGTGGCCGGGCACACGCTGGTGCTGAAGCTCAAGACGGCGAACTTCCGGCTCATGACGCGCAACCGCCGCTTACCGCATCCGACCCAGCGCGCCGACCTCCTGCTCGAGCAGGCGGAAGGCTTGATCCGGCTCGAGGCCGACGGCCGGTTGTTTCGGCTGATCGGCATCGGCGTCTCCGATCTTGCCCGGATTCTGCCGATCCGATTGATCTGTTCAGCCTCTCGCGCGATCGGTGATCGCGCCCCAATGCTGCTCGAATCTGAAGGCCGGATCTGCAGCAGTGGGTGCTGGCCGGCACGGCCGGTGCGCAGCGGCTGGAGCCCCGTGGTAACCGCCGCTGGTGTAACGACCTGACCCGGCCTATCTGTGCGGCAACGCAACATGCCGGGCGGATAGACTGCCCAGGGACACGCGGGAGCTGGATATGGCGGCCTATGCAGGGCGGGTTATGGCGGTATCGCTGGCATTGGCGGGCGTGGCGGCGCTTTCGGGCGGAGCGGTCGCGCATCCTCACGTCTGGGTGGTGAGCGAGGCGACGATCCTGTTCGATAAAGGCAGCATGGTGGGCATCCGCCACAAGTGGACGTTCGACGACATGTACACCGCAATGGCGATCCAAGGTCTCGATGCCAACAAGGATGGCATCTACGATCGCCAGGAGCTTGCCGAGCTCGCGCAGGTGGATCTGGATGGGCTGAAGGAGTTCGAATACTTCACCATCGCGAAGCTCGGCTCGCATCGCCTGAAGACGGCAGCACCGAAGGATTACCTCGAGCACACAAAGGATGGGCTGCTGTCGCTGTACTTCACGCTTCCCTTCGGCCAGCCGGTCATGGCCGATGCCAAGGATTTCGGTTTCCAGGTTACCGATCCGGGCTACTTCATCGCCTTCGAGTTCGCCAAGGTCGATCCGGTGAAGCTCGGCGAAGGCGCTCCTGCAGGTTGCAAGGCGGTGCTGGCGACTGCGGAGCAGGATGCCGCGGATGCCAAGAAGCTCGACGAGGCGTTCGGACAGCAGCTTGGGCCAGGCGGGGGAAGCGGCGCGGTGCCCACGGTGAAGGTGGTCTGCACGCACTGAGCTGCGGACCGCGCGACTACTGACGTCCGTGCTTTCTGTCCGCGGTTACTTGCCGACATCCTGGCAAAGGGTCAGTCGCGCAAGACGCCCGGACGGATCGAGATTGATCCGGTCCGATTGATACAGCCGATGAGCGGGATGGCCGCCGGAAGCGGTGCGCCGACGCCGTGGTCAGGCCGGCGGCGCGGCCGAAGATCAGCACGGCGTTGAGGCCACCGAAGGCGAACGAGTTCGACATCGCGTACTTGATGCTGCATCGCTGCGACCGACGTTCGGCACGTAGTCGAGGTCGCACTTCGGATCGGGCTCGTCGAGACCGATCGTCGGAGGCGACCCAGCCGTCCTCGCATCGCCTTGATGCAGGCGACCGCCTCGATGCGCGCCGCCGGCGCCCAGCAGATGGCCGGTCATCGATTTCGTCGAGGAGATCGGCAGCTTGCAGGCGTGCGTCGCCGAACACCTTCTTGATGGCGTTGGTCTCGTTGACGTCGTTGAGCGTCGTCGCAGTGCCGTGGGCGTTGAGATAGTCGATCTCTCCGGCGCTTAAGCCCGGCATCGTCGAGCGCCATCTGCATGGCCGACGCTCGGACCCTCGACGTCCGGATTGACCATGTCCTTGCTGTCCGAGGACATGCCGTAGCCGACGATCTCGGCCAGGATCGTGGCGCCGCGCGCCTTGGCGTGCTCGTAGCGACTCGAGAACCAGGATGCCGGCGCCTTCGCCGAGCACCGTGCCGTTGCGCTTCTTGGAGAACGGGAAGCAGCCCTCCGGCGACAGCACGCGCATCGCCTGCCAGACTTGCATGGTGCCGTAGTTGATGCACGGCTTCCGACGCGCCGGTGACCGCAACGTCGACGACGCCGTTGCGGATGTAGTCACAGCGCCGATGCCGATGGCGTGCGTCGCCGTCGAGCAGGCCGAGCAGGTCGCGAACGTCGGCCCCTTGATGCCGTACTCGATGCCGACGTGCGCGGACGCCGACGAGCCGATGATCCGCAGCAGCGTCAGCGGGTTGCGTTGCCTGCTTGTTCATGCGACGAAGAGATCGCGAGTAGGCGGTCTCGATGGTGACGAGACCGCCTGCGCCAGAGCCGATGATGCGAGGCCGCGCGATAGGGATTGGCGAACGGAACCTGGCAGGCCGGACTGCGTCCAGGCCTCGTCGGCGGCGCGGCCGGCGAACCACGAGTAGCGGTCGCCGTACTGGATCTTGCGGCTCTTGACGTGCGAGTGCCGGATCGAAGCCCTGGATCTCGCGCGGCGATCTGGATCTAGAGATCCTCGAGCGGGAAATTCTCGATGCGGGAGACGCCGCACTTGCCCGCCTTGATGGAGGCCCAGAACTCGGGAACATCGAGACCGATCGGCGTCACGACGCCCATACCCGTCACGACGACGCGGCGGCGTGCCGTTACATCTGGCTTTGAATGTTCCTGTCCTGCATAACCCCCCGCACGTGCCCCCCAGCTCTGCATCTTCAGGCCTTGGCTCTCAGCCTTGGCGGCCGCGCGATCAACTGCCTTCACGTGCTCGACGACCGAGCCCACCGTCTTGAAAGCGGACGGCTTCCTCGTTGGCGTTGTAGGGGATCTCGATCCCGAAGGTGTCTTCGATGTCGAACACGATCATCGCCAGATCGAGCGACTCGATCTTGAGATCAGTCAGCGCTGTGATCAAGCTGATGTCGTCGCGCGGCTCCTTCATGTGCTTCTTGAGGATTTCGATAATCTTGGTCGCGACGTCGTCCATATCTTCTCTCCGCCCGTGAGCTCCAGGCGCACGCGGACTCAGTGTCGTTATGCGCCATTGTGCTAACCAAGCACGTTCCAGAGCAAGCATCGGCCGTCACATAACCGTAAACACAATCAAGTCCAGATCGACTGACCACTTGGCTGATCAAGGTGCTAGTAACATGGCTACTTACACGATGATAAGCTGGAATGTATGGCGCAAATGACACAACATGGTCGACCCCAGTGTAAAGTCGATTGGAATCCTGTGTCGACTATTCCGGCAAAGGAATCCCATCATCTATAATAGGACAAGCCGGACGAACACCAACTCCCAGGGCGCCAGAGAAACGCGACAGGAACAAAACCTCCCGGCGAGCAGGACATGAAATAACGTAGTCTGCACTGCGACAGAACGCCGACAATCCATACCCTGGCTAAACCAGCTACCCCGCGGACGTAGACTGGCACAAGGCCTTTGACGCCGAACCCCTGTTGGCGACCTGATCGACCGAGCGCGCGGCCCAGCATGGCGGCGCGACCTGCACCAATTTCCTCGGCAGGACGGACTGACCTATGGAGAAATCGGCCGACTCGTCGATCGCGCCGCAGCCGGTCTGCA
Source organism: Pirellulales bacterium (assembly GCA_049840575.1). Taxonomy (GTDB): domain Bacteria; phylum Planctomycetota; class Planctomycetia; order Pirellulales; family JALHPA01; genus JANRLT01. Next base: position 343,873 of record JASGKV010000021.1, on the reverse strand, counting down.
GCAAATCGGGCATAGCCAAGGGCAGTCGAAGGTCGGTCTTTTTCTGCCCAATTCGTCCGACATTCATCATCTATTACTTTGCAATCCTCAAAGCCGGCGGCACCGTCGTCAACTTCAACCCGCTTTACACCCTCGAGGAACTGACGCTTCCAGATCCACGACAGCGGGACCGAGCTGATGATCACGCTCGATCTCAAGGTGCTGTTCGACAAGGTCGAGGCGCTGCTGGTCGGCGGGCACCTGAAGCAGGCCGTAGTCGCGCTCGTTCCGCGTCGCTGCTGCCGGCCGCCAAGTCGGTGCTGTTCCGGCTCTTCAAACGAGCGAGCTCGCGCACCCGCGAATCGCCGGTCGCCGACAGGATCATTCGCGAGGCCAACGCTGCTCGCCAACGACGGCCCCCTCAGCACCGGTGGCCATCGATCCCGGTGCAGGACGTCGCCGTGCTGCAATACACCGGCGGCACCACCGGCACGCCCGAAGGGCGCCATGCTCACCCACGCCAACGTCTACATCAACACGCTGCAGGTCGTGGCGTGGGTGCCCGACATGTCGAGCCCAGCAACGAGCGCATGATCGGGGCACTGCCGTTCTTCCACGTCTTCGCGATGACCGGCGTGATGAACTTCGCGATCGCGCATCGCGCGCCGAGATCGTGATCATGCCGCGCTTCGCGCTCGACGACGCGCTGGCGCTGATCACCACGACGCGGCCGACCATGCATGCCCGGCGTGCCGACCATGTTCATCGCCATGCTCAATCATCCGAAGCTGCAAGAGCTTCGACCTGTCGTCGCTGAAGTTCTGCCTGTCCGGCGGGGCACCGCTGCTGCTCGAAATCAAGAAGCAGCTTCGAGGCTCTGACCGGCTGCAAGGTGATCGAGGCCTACGGTCTTTCAGAAGCCTCGCCCGTCGTCACCTTCAACCCGCTCGACGGCGCCGGTGAAGGAGGTGCTCGATCGGCCAGCCTCTGCCCGGCACCATCGTCTCGCTGCGCGACCTCGACGATCCCGCACAAGGAAGTGCCGCCCGGCGAGCAGGGCGAGATCTGCATCAAGGGCCCGCAGGTGATGAAGGGCTACTGGAAGAAGCCGGACGAGACGGACGACGCAGTTCACGTCGGACGGCTTCCTGCGCACCGGCGATATCGCCACGCGTCGACGAGGAGGGCTTCATCTTCATCATCGACCGCATCAAGGACCTCATCATCTGCTCCGGCTACAACGTCTATCCGCGCAACGTCGAGGAAGCGATCTACGAGCATCCCGCCGTCGAGGAGGTGACGGTCATCGGCATCAAGGACAACTATCGCGGCGAGGCGCCCAAGGCCTTCATCAAGCTCAAGCGCCGGCGATGACGGCACCAGCGGACGACATCCTGCGCGCATCTCGAGCCCAAGTCTCAGCCGATCGAGATGCCGTCCGAGATCGAGTTCCGCGACGCGCTGCCGAAGACGATGATCGGCAAGCTGTCGAAGAAGGAGCTGAAGCAAGAGGAGGCCGCGAAAGGGTAAACCCCATCGCCGATCCATGCTTCGCGAGGACTCCCGTTGGGGGGCTCGCGGCGTGGCGCTCGCACCGGGACGCATCCGAGGTTGACGAGACACCCGGCCGGCAGCCTCACGGCTTGCCGGGCGCTTATGTAACCGTATTTGGATAGACGCCGCGCAGAACCTCGTCGAAGTGGCGCTTGACGTTCATTGCACAGGCAAGATCGGGCGGAAAGCGCAGCAATATCCAAGAACCAGAAGAGTTCCGCGCCGGGTCTGCAGAATGCCTTCCAATTTGAAGGCTTGAATGACGCGACTTGTATAGCTGCGCCCAACTCCGAGCATCGACGCCAGTTCTTCGTGCGTGAGCGGAACTTCGTGATCGCCCGTCCGGTCCATCGCCGCGACGATCCATTTTGCCGTGCGCTGCTCGATGGAATGGATTGCGTTGCAGGCGGTCGACTGCAGGACCTGCGCGAGCAGGCAGTCCGCGTAGCGTCCGAACAAGGAACGCAGCGAAGGCGACGTTCGTTTGGCAGCCTCGAGTTGAGCAATTGGCAGGCGCAGGAATGGTCCGCCGAATTTCACGACAATTCGGCGATCAGCGGGAAGGTGGCCAAGGCTGACAATTCCGCCAACCGCGCCTTCCCCGTCCTATCAGCACCGTTTGCGACGTCGCGTCCATCCTCGTTGCAAACCAGCGAAAAGAGGCAAGGCTCGGTCCGCACGGAAAGTGAACGGTGCCGATGCTGTCACCCGGGCTGTAAAGGAGGTCACCCGCCTCTGCGCTGAGCTTCTCGATGTGCCCGGACAGGAGCGCATAGTCCTGTTCTCGCAGTGCTCTCAGAAGATTGTTACCGGGTTGGCTTGCGCTTTCGGCACGTCCGTCCGCCGCCACTATGCACTCCATTGCGATGGTGGGCACTTATGTGCACAAGTGCACAGACAAGACAAGGCCAGGCTGCTTGTTTGCGTCCGGTTCCGGCTTGCACGTTGCCTTGTGGGCGTCGCAGCCGTCGATCTGGCATCGAACCTCCCACTGCGCACTGAAGTCAAATCTTCCGCCGCGATTGCTGCACTGGCATCCGCTTGGCGGCGTACCGGAGCTATGCAGATGACAGACGGCCCGCTGCGCAACAGGCGCGTGCTTCTCGTCGAGGACGAGGCATTGATCGCCCTCGATCTCGAAGCCATGGTCACCGACGCCGGCATGTCGGTGGCAGGGCCGATATCGACACTCGTCGAGGCGATCGAAGCAGCCGCGATGACCGACGTCGACGTCGCGATACTCGACGTGAATTTGCAAGGCGACCTTATCTGGCCGGCCGCAGAAATCATTCAGGGCCGATGCATTCCTATCATGTTTCTGACCGGCTACGACAAATCCATGGTTCCTGAGAAATTCAAGTCTTGCTTACGCTTGCAGAAGCCGATAAATTCCAATCCCTGTGGCCGGGTTCGAGAGCGTCTGCTTGCTTGCAATATAATGTGTTGCGATAGTTCGACGTGCAACAAATAGACGTTCCTGGTATCGAATATGCTGCGCACTCAAGGCCGCCTATCCGGTGCATGAAGTGCTCGGGCCGGGCTATTTGGCCGGTAGCGGATTTGTCGAGATACTTCTGGTAGTCGGGCTCGACGTCGATTTCGAGTGAGGCGAGGATGCGCACGACCGCATTGTAGAAGGCCATCGTCACGGTAAGATCGACGACCTGTTCTTGGTCATGGCGGCGGCCAGCGCGTCGAAGCTCGCCTGGCTCATCTTGCCGTAGGCGTCGCCCTCACCGCGCGGCCTTGATCACGGTCTTTGCGCCATCGGGTCGAGGGTGGAGGGTTTGCCGGCGCTGTCGGCGATCGTTCTTCGATGTCGGCATCCGTCACGCCGAAGTCGTAGCGATGTTCCGGAGCGTGATGCGACCACTCGTAGCGGGAGCGTGCCAGCCAGCCCACCTGGAGGATCGCGGGTTGCCGCGCAGCCGCGTGTCCATCGAGCTGCCAAAGCGGATGTTGTAGCCCACGCCCTGGAAGGCGCGCAGCATCTTGGGGCTGTGGGCAAGCTGCTTGTAGAGCGTGATGTTGCGCTTGAGGAGATCCTGGTTCTCAGGCGCGAGGTCGGTTTGCTCGAGGTAGGGCAGGCGGGCCATGGCGTTTCCCTGTCTGGAAGGTGTCAGGCTGCGCAGAGCCTGACACGCCGTCTCAGTTACCGTATCGCGAGCGGATTGACCGGCGAGCCGACGGCACCGGTGATCGGGATCGCCGGCGCGACGAACAGGAATTCATAGACGCTTGTCGGCGGCGCAATCGTCCGCCGAGCTCCTTGAGCTCGAAGATCTCGCCCATCGTCATGCCCATGATCGGGATGGTGATCCAGTGCCAGGGCTGGTTGATGCCGTCCTCGGTCTGGTTCGGACGCACCTCGCAGCCCCAGGTGTCGCTCGCCAGCGCGGCAAGCCTGATGTTCCTGGACGACATCCAGCGTCTCGAACGCGAAGCCCGGCGCGTCACCGCCCGGATAGCCGTCCCAGCTGCCAGCTTTCTGGCAGCGCTCCATCTGGCCGGTGCGAACGATGACGTAATCGCCGCGCTTGAGCTCGACATTCTGCTTCTTCGCGGTGTCGTCGAGATCGTCGTTGGTGATGCCGTAACCGTCATCGAGTAAGTCGACGCCCTTGTAGCGCGCGACGTCGAGCAGCACGCCGCGCCCGACCATCTTATTCTTGGTCTTCTCGATGCCGCACTTCTGCGCGCCGGCCGAGGTCACTTCGCGGCAGTCATAGCCGTTCCACATGTGGTTTCTCGTAGAAGACGTGGCCGAGCCCGTCCCATTGCGTGCCGCACTGGAGCGGCAACATCACCATGTCGTCGGCGGCGCGGATGCCGCGCTTGTCGAGCACGCCGGAATAGGCGTCGGCGCCGGTGCGCAACATGGTGTGGACCGGATTGGTCCGCCCCATCGACGGATATTTGCTCTTGCGCGCCCTGCGGCCCGGTGTGGTCGAAATTGAGCGCGAGCGAAATCACCTTGCCCTTTCGTCACCAGCTGCGCGGCGGTCGACGATGTCTTCCGGAGTGGTGAAATTGAGCGTGCCGATCTCGTCGTCCGGGCCCCACTTGCCCCAGTTCTTGAGACGCTCGGCGGCAGCCTCCACATCCTTCATCGTGAGCTTCTTGCGCTTGCCGTTGCCGTTCTTCCTGGTTGCCATCGACGTCTCCTCCATGGGATGCGGGGGGCGGCTCCTTTGCCTGGGCATGCCGCCGATCCTCGCGCGGAGGAGTAGCACGCAGGCGGCGGCCGTTGCCACGTCACTTCGGCGGCGAGAGTGAAGGGGAGGCATGCGGCCGGCGCGGCTCGACGCGCCGGCGCGAGGTCGTTCATAGTGGCGCCCGCTGAGGTCAAAGCCGGAGGTTCCATTGGCAAGCATTCATCGCGAGATGCCGCCCCTGCCGGTGCGGCTGGACTGGCTGGATCTGCAGATCGAACCGATCATCGAGCCGGAGCTCGAGATCATCGATCCGCATCACCACTTCTACCTGAAGCCCAATCTCTCCTACCTGCTTGACGATCTTGCTGCGGATCTGGCGAGCGGTCACAAGATCCTCGCCACCGTCTATCTGGAATGCCGCTCCAAGTACCGCACGGAGGGCGATCCGGATCTGGCTTGCCTCGGCGAGACCGAGTTCGTCGTCGGGCTCGCGAGGGAAGCAGAGCGGCGCGGCATCCCGTCCAGGATCGCCGCTGGTATCATCGGGCGTGTCGACATGATGCTCGGCGCGCGCGTCGAGCGGGTACTCGAGGCACAGATTGCGGCGGGCGAGGGACGTTTCCGTGGTATCCGCTACAGCACGGTGTGGCACGCCGATCCCGACGCTCAGGGCTCGCCCATTCATTCCGATCCCGGCGTGATGACGACGAAGGTGTTCCGCGAAGCCTTCGCCAGGCTGGCACCCCTCGGACTGAGCTACGAGGCCTGGCTCTATCACACCCAGATCGGAGAGCTGATCGATCTCGCACGCGCTTTTCCCGAGACCCCGATCGTGCTCGACCATATCGGCGGCGTGCTGGCGATCGGTCCGTATGCGGGCAAGCGCGATGAGGTATTCGCAGGCTGGAAAAAGGACATCGCCGCGCTAGCCGGCTGCCCGAACGTCTCCGTGAAGCTCGGTGGCGGCGGCATGCGCATGTTCGGCTTCGGTTGGCACGATGGGCAGAAACCTCCGACTTCGGAGGAGATCGCAAAGGAGTGGCGGCCTTACGTGGAAACCTGTATCGAGGCTTTCGGCACGCAGCGCGCGATGTATGAGAGCAACTTTCCGGTCGACAAGTGCTCGTACAGCTATCCGGTGATCTGGAACGCTTTCAAGCGCATCGCTGCTGGCTCGTCCGCGGGCGAGAAAGCCGATCTGTTTCCGCGAAACGGCGCGGCGGATCTACCGGCTTTGAAAGGTCCGTTCGGTTACGAAGCCTGCTTTCGTCCCGATCGACGGGGCGGCGAGAACGCGCGTTGCGCCATCATTCGAGCCGCCGATGAGGCTGCGCCTGATACTCCGCTCAAGTTGCTTGCGCCGCATCGATCATCGCTGCGAGCTCTTCGATCTCCGCGGCTGTCAGATCGATCAGCGGCGGTCGCACCGGCCCTGCCGGGCGCCCGACGATGCACATGCCGGCTTTGACGATACTCACGGCATAGCCGCGCCGGCGGTTGCGCAGCCCGATGTAGGGCAGGAACAGTGCCTTCAGCAGGCGGTCCGTCGTAGCCCGGTCGCCAGCGTGCAGCGCCTTGAAGAACGATGTCGCTGTCTTGGGCAGGAAGTTGTAGACGGCGGACGAATAGGTGGTGAACCCCGCCGCATAGTAGGGAACAGCGAAGACTTCCGCAGTCGGCATTCCGCCGATGTAGACGAGCCGGTCGCCGACGATCTGCCGGACACGGACGAGCTGCTCGACATCGCCATGCCCGTCCTTGAAGCCCACAAGAATTTCTCGTGGCGGTCTGCCAGGCGTGCCACCGTCTCGGCCGCAAAGATTGCATTGTCGCGATTGTAGACGATGACGCCGATGCCGATCGCGGAACAGATCGCTTCAACGTGCCGCTCGAGGCCGGCCTGCTCCGCGCCGACAAGGTATTGGGGCAGCACCAGCACGGCGGACGCGCCGGCTTGCTCGGCCGCCTTGGCGAACTCTACGGCCATTGCGGTCCCGTAACCCGCTCCGCCTACGATCGGCACGCGTCCTTTCGTCTCCTCGACCGCAGCCTTGGTGACGCGCCGGCACTCATCGAGGGTGAGCGAGAAGAACTCTCCGGTTCCTCCCGGAGCGAACAGGCCGACGGCGCCGTTCTCGATGTTGGTGTGGATGCTCTGCCGATAGGCGCTCTCGTCGAAGGAAAGATCCGGCTTGAAATGCGTGACGGGAAACGCGAGCAGGCCGGAACCCAGCGTGCGCCGCACCTCGGCGAGATCCATGCTCATGTTGAATTTCTCCTCCCGGATCAGTCGGGCAGTTCGGCGGTGAATTCAGCGGAGCAGAATGTGCCACCCTGGAAGAAATCGCCGACCGGATCGGGTGTGAGTTTCGCCTGTTCGGCAAGGGCGTAGGCGGCATGATCCTCGGCGCGGTGTCTCGGCCGATAGCCGAGCTCGTAGGCGCGCGAATTGTCCCACCACGCGCGCTCGTTTGCGGACATGCCGTAGACGACCTCGTAGCGGATCGCGGGATGCTCGAGCCCGATGTGCATGAGCTGGACCAGATCCTCTGGATGCAGAAATATTGCAAGTCGCCGCTTGTCGATCGGTTTTTCGCCGACGTTGCCGATGCGGATCGACAGAACGCCGATACCGTGCTTGTCCGCATACATCGCGCCGACGGCCTCGCCGAACACCTTGCTCACGCCATAGCGGCTGTCGGGCCGGTGGATCGCATCGATGCCGATGTGGCGGCGGCGTGGGTAGAAGCCCATTGCGTGATTGGACGAGGCGAACACGACGCGCTTCACGCCCTTGCGGCGGGCGGCCTCGAACAGATTATAGCAGCCGACGATGTTGGCCTGCAGGATGGTCTCCCAAGGCCCCTCGACCGAGAACCCGCCGAGGTGGAGAACGCCCTCCATGCCGTCGACGGCCGCCTCGACCTGGGCAAGGTCGGAAAGATCGGCCTGTCGGAACGGCTCGCTGCTCAGCAACTTCTCGGGCGTGCGCAGGTCGCTCAGCACCAGCTCGGGATAAATGCGGCCGCAGCAGCGGGCGGATCATGGTGCCGACGCCGCCGGCCGCGCCTGTCAGCAAAACCTTCTTCATCGAGACCGCCCTTCGTAATTCGCCCAGATCAACGCCTGCGGTTCAGTCGCGCGAGGCTGCAGCGTGGGTGCTCTGCCCCGCAAGACTGCGATACCTCTCGAGGCTCTTCAGCAGGTGCGTGCGCATGGCCCGGCGAGCCTCGGCGACATCGCGCGCGGCAATCGCCTCGGCGACGCGCGCGTGATCCTTCTGTATGCGCTGCAAGTAGGCACGCTGCTCGTCCTGGGTGCCCTGCGCGGCACGCAACGCCTGGCGCGGAATCACATGCCGGCCGAGAAAATCCAGGAACTCGGAGAAATGGCTGTTGCCGGTAGCGTCCGCGATGGCGCGGTGGAATGCGAAATCCTCGGCCACGGCCGTCTCGCCGCGCGTGATCGCCGCATCGATGGCCGTCAGCGCCGCTTGAACGCGCCGGGTCTGGACGGAGCTCGCCCGCTCGGCGGCCAGTGCCGCCGCCTCGACCTCGACCGCGAGCCTCAATTCAAGCACCCGGACGATGTCGCCGATAGAGTCCGATCCGGGCGTGCTCTCCGACGCAATGCGGAATGCCACGCGGCTCGCATCGACGGCGACGAACGCGCCAAGTCCCTGGCGGGTCACGACAAGTCCTTCCGCCCTCAGCGCAGCGACGGCCTCCCGCACGACCGTACGCGAGACACCCATGGCGGTCATCAGCTCCTGCTCGGTCGGCAGGCGGGCACCCGCGCCAAGGCGGCCGCTGCGGATCTCCCCGGCAATGCGATCGACGACCTCCGACGTGCGATTACGTGGCGGCAGAAGCGGCTTCAACAGGGGCGAGGGCGAATCGCCCGATCTCGATCTTGACGTCTGATGTCTGGTCATCGTACAAGTTAATTATCAGGAGCCAGTGCCGCCAGCAAGCCCCTGCTCGAAGGCCGACTGCCAGATAGCTGGCAAGACAGCAGGCCAGGCCGCAGGGCGAGAAAAAATCGAGCCGGCGATACGCCGGTCACTCGGTGGCACTGGGGAGGAAATGGTTTTGTGCCGGACGCATCGTGCCGGCGGGCGAGGCGTCAAAGGAGAGCTTCAATGGATCATCCGTATATCGATCGTCGCGGTGTGCTGCGGCTCGGTGCCAGCGTTGCGGCAGCTGGTGCTGTCGGCGGCCTCGGCTCCGGTGCAGCGCAAGCTCAGGCCAAGCATGGTGCTCAAGGCTGCCGACGTGCACCCGCTCGGCTATCCGACCGTCGAGGCGGTCGAGCAGATCGGCAAGAAGCTCGACGCCGCGACCAACGGGCGCCTGAGCGTTCAGATGTTTCCCGCCGATGCAGCTCGGCGGCGAGAAGGAGATGATCGAGCAGGCCCAGGTCGGCGCGCTGCAATACGCCCGCATCAGCGACCGGCCCGGTCGGAACGATCGTCGACGATCTTAACGTGTTCAACCTGCCGTTCATGTTCCGCGATATCGCGCACATGCGCGCAGGTGATCGACGGTCCGATCGGCGACGAACTGCTGCAGAAGATCAGCGACAATCCGAAGACGCAGCTGATCGGCCTTGCCTGGATGGATAGCGGCGCGCGCAACTTCTACAACAAAGTACGCGACGATCAACACGATCGACGATCTCAAGGGTCTCAAGATCCGCATGATGGGCAACCCGATCTTCGTCGACACCATGAACGCGCTCGGCGGCAACGGCGTCGCGATGGGCATGGATCAGGTCGATGAACGCGCTGCAGACCGGCGTCGTCGACGGCGCCGAGAACAATCCGCCGAGCTACGACTCCGTTCGGCCACGTGCCGGTACGCCAAGCACTACTCGCTGACCGAGCATCTGATCATTCCGGAAATCCTGGTGTTCTCGCGCAAGACGTTCGACGCGCTGTCGAAGGAGGATCAGGCGCTGATCCTCAAGATCGGCAAGGAAGCACAGCTCGAGCAGCGCAAGCTGTGGGATGAGCGTGTCGAGCAGGCGCATGAAGAAGATCAGGACTACGGCGTCAACATCATCGACGATCAAGCGACAAGAAGCCCTTCCAGGATGCCGTGAAGCCGGTATGGGACAAATACGGCTCGAAGTACTCGGCTCTCGATGACAGCGCATCCAGGACACGCAAGTAATGGCTCGAAGAGCGCACGGCCGGCCGGGTCGCTGCGGATCTGGCCGGTCCGCGTGATCCTATCAAGGGAGGCTCGCATGAAAGCGCAATACATCCGCGCGATGGACGCGATCCATCGCGCATGCCTGTTCATGGCCGGCGCCTGTCTGGTCATCATCACGCTCATCATCCCCTACGGCGTCTTCACCCGCTACGTCCTCAACAGCGCCGCGTCCTGGCCCGAGCCGCTGGCGACGCTGCTGATGATCGTGATGTCGTTCATCTGCGGCGGTGGTCTGCTATCGCGAATATCTCCACATCGGCGTCGGCGTCCTGCCGGCGCATGCTCGATGGCAGCGGCCGGCAGGTGCTCGGCTGGATGCTCGAAATCTGCATGCTCGCGACCAACCTGTTCATGCTGTGGTGGGGCATCAAGCTCGTGCGAGACGACCTGGTTCCAGGTCGATCGCCGAATTTCCGATCGTGTCCGTCGGCATCTCCTATCTGCCGATCCCGATCGGCGGCGGTCTTACGGCGCTTTTCATCATCGAGCGTATCATGACGCAGGAATTCTTCACCGAGCCCGACGCCGAGACCGTCGAGCCAACTGCACCACCGAGTGAACAGGGGCCGTGACATGGAAATTCTAATTCTCATCGGCAGCATTCACCGTCGTCTGCCTGCTCGGCATGCCGGTCGCCTACGCGCTCGGTCTCGCGTCGATCATGGCGGCGCTCTACATCGACATTCCGCTCGAAGCCGTCATGCTCAAAGTGGCGGGCGGCATGAGCGGCTTCTCGCTGCTCGCGATCCCGTTCTTCGTGCTGGCCGGCGCCATCATGGCGGTCGGCGGCATGGCGGAACGCCTCGTCAATCTCGCCAAGGTGTTCGTCGGCGCCATCCGCGGCGGCATGGCGCTGGTGAACATCCTCGCCTCGACGATGTTCGGCTGCATCTCGGGCTCGTCGGTCGCCGACACCGCGGCGGTCGGCTCGGTGATGATCCCGCAGATGATCAAGAACGGCTATCCGCGGCTGTTCGCCGTCAACGTCACGATCTCCGGCTCGCTGCAGCCGCTGCTGGTTCCGCCCTCCCACAACATGGTGATCTACTCGATCGCGGCCGGCGGCACGATCTCGATCGCCACCTGTTCATGGGCGGCATCATCCCGGCGCTGCTGCTCGGCGCTCTCGCTGATCATCCTGGTGCTGATCATCGCCCATCGCGACAATTTCCCGAAGGGCGAAGTCGTTCCGCTGCGCGCAGGTCGGCAAGATCTTGCTCGATGCGATCTGGGGCATGATCACCGTCGCGATCATCATCGGCGGCATCCTCTCGGGGTGTTCACGCCGACCGAGTCCGGCGCGATCGCCTGCGTCTACGCCTTCCTCGTCACGATGTTCGTCTACCGCGACGTGCAAGTGGAGCGAACTGCCGGCGCTGATCGGCCGCGTCGTGCGCACCGTCGGCATGGTGATGATCATGATCGGCTTCTCGATCGCGTTCGGCTACATGATGGCGATCATGCGCATTCCGGCGATCGCGACGCGAGTTCTTCATCGCACATCTCGTCGCGACAAGTACATGTTCCTGCTCTGGATCAACATCCTGCTGCTGCTCCTCGGCACGTTCATGGATCTCGCGCCGATGCTGCTGATCTGCACGCCGATCTTCCTGCCGGTGATCAAGACGTTCGGCATCGACCCGGTGCATTTCGGCATCATCATGATCCTCAATCTCGGCATCGGCCTGTTGACGCCGCCGGTCGGCCCGACGATGGTCGTCGGATGCGCGATCGGCCGCGTCAGCATGGAGGCGGTGTCGCGCTCGATCCTGATCTTCTACATCCCGATGGTGATCGTGCTGCTGCTCGTGACCTACATCCCGGCGCTGACCCTGTGGCTGCCGAAACTGTTCCTGGGCTAGGCCGGCCATGAACATGCGCGTCAGCGCCGCCGGCCGCGGCCGGGGCGGAGCTTGCGGCGCGCGCGCGTCCTGATAGGATGGGCATAGGCGAGCAAATTCACCATATCGGATTGTAGCCCCTTCCTCCCGCGAGGGTTGCGCCGCGCAAGTTGGCGCTTAGTCTATTGCCAGGTCGGACGTATTCTTGACGCGGCACAAGACAGATCCTTCGGGGAAGAATGTCGATGATACGGAAGGGAGTGGCTATCGCTTCAGTGGCCTGCGTCCTTTGGCTGGGGCTGGCGCTTCTCGCCGGCCGCGCGAACGCTGCCAGTCCTCTAAGGCTGTCTCCGCAGACTACCACCATCGCCATCCTCGACACGGCTGGAGTGCTGTCGTCAGACGACAATCGCTCGATGTTCCAGTCCGCCGGCTTCAAGGTTGAAGTCCTGAAAGCGTGCAACGGCGATCTCGAGTCGAATTGCGTCGCTGACGGCCGCGATCCGCGGCACAACAACGGCACCGGGCTTGTGCTGATGACATCGGCAAGGCACACCGCGACCGTGCGTGCGCTCTGGCCGTCCGGACCTGCGCATGTTCCTCTCCGCAGTGATCATGTTCCGTGCCGAGTTTCCGAAGGCTGGCCTGTCGGCCCGCAAATCCGGGCCTCCGCTGCTGACCATCGCCAGGAGCGGGGATGCCGCGGCGGTCGTGACGGACACCCGCCGGTTTACGGACGAGATGCGCAGCAGGGGCGTATGGACCTGGTTCTTCCTGCTTGTTGACGGCGACGGCCTGGCCGCTATTCGCTTGCTTGAGCGCGACGATGCGTTCCCCGAAACTGTCGAGCATGCCTCGCGTCCCGTCGGTCGATCCGTCATCGATGACGACGACCTCGTCTGGCGAGATCGTCTGACCGAGCACGCTCTCGATCGCCTCGGTAATGATAGGCCTCGGCGTTGAAGGCGGCGATGACGACCGATACCTGCATGTCGGCCTGCCCTTGCTCGGTCAGAGCCGTTCGAGATGAAGCGACGAAAGCCGACGGGAATCTCCAGTCGGACGAGTGCCGGTGTCGGCGAAGAACACCGGGCGCGAGGCCTGCGATCCGCGCGACCTTGTCTGCGATCACGTCCGGCCACCCCGGCAGTTCGTAGGCGGTGGTCGGCAACAGCGCGCGAAACGCGTCCGACTGTCTTGCCGGCGTAAATTCCGGCGACGCCGCGCCGCGACGGCGCGGGATGAAGATCGCGCGCAATTGGCCGCCTCCGATCCGCATTGCCGAGATCGGCGAGACTAGCTGAGTGACGCGGCTCGCCGTTGAAGTCCGAGACCGGTGTGGTTTCGCCGATGAAATTCTTGAAGGTATCGACGAGAGCAGGGCGCAGCCGTGCGGAGCAGAACAGCGGCTCGATCTCGTCCGGTCTCGCTGTTGACGGCGACGAAATCGTCGCCCGCATAGCGCCAGCCGGCCTTGGCGCAGGCGAGTGCGGCGGTGGTCTTGCCGCTGTGACCTTCACCTGCGAGCAGCGTGAACCCGTGGGCGGTCGCCGACCGCCGCAGCATGCACGGCGCACCAAGGCGTTTCGTGCATCATGGCATGGATCAGCGAGATCGCCGGGCCGGCTGCGGATCCAGGGCGGCGCTTCGCCCTTCGGCAACCACGCGATGCCGCGCCTTGCGATTCGAGATCGATCAGCGAACAGCACCGGAATGACCGCCGGCTGCCACACCGAATATATCCCGTCTTCGATCAGCAGCCGCGGACGTTCGGCGGCTTCCGGCACCAGCGCAGAGAGATCGTGATCGGCGGCTGTGAAGAAGCGGAGATCGAGATCGACAGCTCTCCGAAGCACGCTGGATGTAGGCCGGCAAGAACATGCGGGCCAGATGTTGGCGAGGCAAATTCGAGAGACGCAGGCCGAACGGCCCGCAGCGTGCATACGCTTCGATAGAGGCCCGCTGCATGTGTTCGCCGCGAAGATCTTCGCGATCTCCTGCCGTATTACGGTCACTAGCCTTCATGGGTCTCGCGCAGCGGCCAGCCTTCCTCGCCGGCGTCATGCACGGGATCCATCACAGAAGACCCGCAGATTGTCGAAGCGCTGAAATTCAGGCGTCACGAATTCGCCCGGACAAGCGTCGGCGACCATTCTCGCTCACGTGCATCAGCCTGCACCGTTCGCGATCAGGCCTTCGGCCAGCATGCTGTCGACGAAGGTTGCACGCTGCGGGTGATGGAAGCTGTGTCACCACCGGTCGCTGGCTGTAAATGCGGCGGCGATCTCCTCAACCGTTCGTCCCGCCTTAAGTCCGAGCCAGATCTGAGCAGCGCTTCCGTCGAGATTGTAATAGACGCCGTTCTGATAGTTCGCCAACACCACTTCGCTATCGAATTGCTGGCTGATCAGAAGCGGCACTGACGTCGTGAGGGCCATGATTTGCTTTGCGTACTCGATTTCAAATTCCAAACGCTGTACGCTAGCATAGAGCATTTCACCGCGCAAAATCGTACGGCTACCGTGGACGTATCGAGCGTGCCTAGCTCGCGCCGAACGCCTTGAAGGTGATGATGGTGAGGGTGTCCTGGATGCCCGGCAGCATCTGGACCTTCTCGTTGATGAAGTGACCGATATCGGTGTCCTTATCGACGTAGAATTTCACCAGCAGATCGTAATGCCGGCCGTGGAATAGATTTCCGAGGCGATCTCGGCTTCGGCGAACGCGTTGGCGACCGTGTAGGACTGGCCGAGCTTGCATTTGATCTGGACGAAAAAGGGAACCATAGCGGGCACTCCGAAAGGCGTGTTTTGGCGGCTAATAGGCCAAAACCGGCCGGACTTGGCAAGCCAACTTGCTCGCGGCTCGGGACCCAGCCCTCTTGAACAAGCGCTTCTACGACGGCACGGGCGCCGCGCAAATGCCTCCCGGAGCCGCTGCGCAAGCTCGGCATTACGATAGGGCTTGGTCAGGACGATCGATTGCGCGTGCGCGCGGCCCTGTTCGACCAGCGTCTCCAGCGCGTAGCCCGAGGTGAACACGACCGGCAGGCAGGGGCGAATCCGGCCGCGCCTGGTCGGCGAGCTCCCAGCCGCTCATGCCGCCGGGCATGACGATGTCGGTGAACAGCATGTCGATGCTCGGGGTTGACCCTGAGCTGCTGCAGCGCCTCCTTGCCGTTGACGGCCGCGATCACGCGTGTAGCCGAGGCGCTTCGACCCGACGGATGACCGAGGAACGGACGAACGGATCGTCCTCGGCGATCAGAATCGTCTCGTATCCGCGCGGCGCGGCTTCCTCGCTCGCCGGCGTATGCTCGGCGAGCGAGTGGCTCGGCGCCGACGCGCGGCAGATAGATCCGGACCGTCGTGCCGAGGCCCGGCTCGCTGTAGATCGAGACATGGCCGTTCGACTGCTTGGCGAAGCCATAGACCATGCTCGAGCCCGAGACCCGAGCCCTTGCCGACTTCCTTGGTGGTGAAGAACGGCTCGAAGACGCGCTCGATCACCTCCGGCGTCATGCCTTCGCCGTCGTCGGTGATCGAGATCAGGGCGTAGCTGCCAGACGCGACTTCCGGGTGAAGGATGCGATAGTCCTCGTCGATTGACGTCAACTCGGTGCTCAGCGTCAGGTGGCCGCCGGACGGCATCGCATCCTGCGCGTTCGAGCGCGAGGTTCAGCACCGCGAATTCGAGCTGGGCGCGATCGGCGAAGGCCAGGATCGATGCCGGGACCGAACGCCGTCTTGATCTCGATGTTCTCGCGCAAGGTGCGCTTGCAGCAGCTTGTGCATGGATTCGAGCAGCTCGCGGCAATCGATCGCCTGCGGCCGGAGCAATTGACGGCGGCTGAACGCGAGCAGCCGCTGCGTCAGCTCGGCGCCGCGCTCGCCCGACTGGCAGATGTCGTCGGCAAACCGCCGCAGGTCGGGCCGGCCTTCAGCTGTTCGCTCAGATGCTCGGCATTGCCGATGATGACGGTGAGAAGATTGTTGAAGTCGTGCGCGATGCCGCCGGAGAGCTGGCCGACCGTCTCCATCTTCTGCGCCTGCTGAAGCTGCTGCTCGGTCAGCTTGCGCGCGGTCAGGTCGTGGACGATGCCGACGAAGATCAACTCGCCGTCCTGGTGCGCTTCGCCGACCGACAGGTCCATCGGAAAGGTCGATCCGTCCTTGCGCAGGCCTGTCGCCTCGCCGCCGGTCGCGAAACTGTCTCGCCTGGCCGCCGGAGCTGTGTCCTGCTTCCGGCATCAACATCCCGACGTTCCGGTTCATGACCTCGTCGGCGCGGTAGCCGAACAGCCGCTCGCAGGCCGGATTGAACAAGCAGGATCCGGTCCTGCGCATCGAACAGGATGACGCCATCGACCGCGGTCTCGACGATCGGCGGTGAGGCGCGTCACGCTCTCGCGCATCGCGCGCTGCGCGTCGCGGACCTGCGGCAGCAGCAGCGTGGCGTCACGGCTCTTGATCTCCTCCTCCTCGAGCGCGGCCTGGACCTGCCGAAGCTCGAACGGGGAGGGGATGGTCAGGATCTTCGGCAGCAGCGGCCACAGCGCACCCGCCGTGAACACCGACGCCACCGCCGTCATCGCCTTGACGATCCCCTCGATGCCGTAGATCGGGACCCAGAGCGTGTAGATCGACAGCACATGGGTGAGGCCGCACGCCATGATGAAGATCGCGAAGGCCCAATAGACCCATCCGAATTTGAGGTCGCGCCGCTTGGTGACGAGAATCGCGAGCGCAAACGGGATCGAGAAATAGGCGGCCGCGATACAGGCGTCGGAGACGACGTGAAGCCAGATCAGCTCGGGCTCCCACAACAGGCAGATGCCGTGGGGCGAGAACATCAAGGAATCGAGAAGACGTCAAAGAAGGCCCACATGATCTCTTCCCCGAGCAGGCTTGCGGACCGGGGATGGCCTGCAACATGGCGTCGCTGGACAATTCCACCAGCTCAACGTCTCATTCATTGGATGTGAGCGCCAAGACCGGGTGATACCGAGGGTATATTTTGCGCCGTGCTGTGCACGCGTTTCGGGACGACAATGACACGTGCTGTCCGGTTTGCGATCCGGCTGATTCGGCCGGCTTGCTGGAGTTCCAGGCCGCGCTAGGACAGGCCATGGCGTCTTTCACAAATTGAGTCCGCGATGACGACACCCGTAGCGCTCACCATCGCCGGCTCCGATTCGAGCGGCGGCGCCGGCATTCAGGCCGACCTGAAGACCTTTGCCGCGCTCGGCGTCTATGGCGCCTCCGCCATCACGGCGCTGACGGCGCAGAACACGCGCGGCGTCACCGGCATCCACGCCGTTCCCGCCGAATTCGTACCGCGCAGATCGATGCGGTGTTCTCCGACCTCGATGTCGGCGCGGTGAAGATCGGTATGGTGGCGCAGGCCGACAGCATCGATGCGATCGCGTCTGCGCTGTCGCGCCGGAAGCCTAATCACATCGTGCTCGACCCCGTGATGGTCGCGACCTCCGGGCGACCGCCTGCTCGCCTCCGACGCAGTCGATGCCTTGCGCACAAGGCTGATGCCGCTCGCGCTCCGTCATCACGCCGAATCTGCCGGAGGCCGCGGCTCTCCTGGACGAACCCGTTGCCGCAAGCGAGGCCGAGATCGAAAGCCAGGGCCGCCGCCTGCTCGCGCTCGGCTGTCGCGCGGTCCTGATCAAGGGCGGGCACGGCGACGGCGCGGAAAGCATCGACTATCTCGTCGAATGGCGACAACACGATCGCGCTGACCGCGCCCCGCGTCGCGACCCGCAACACCCACGGCACCGGCTGTTCCCTGTCCCTGGCGGTCGCGGCGGGGCTTGCCAAGGGCGAGGACCTCGAGCAGCGCCGTGCGCAATGCCAAGGCCTGGATCAGCGCGGCGATCGCGGCCGCCGACCGGTTCAGCGTCGGCCACGGCCACGGGCCGATCCATCATTTCCACAGAGTTCTACTAATCCGGGCTGCGGCCAACCCCGCGCTTGCGGGAGAGGTCGCGCCGAAGGCGGGGTAGGGTCCCGCCGGACTGGGGAACCAAAACACCCCCCCCAAACCCGTCCCCCCCAGTGGGGGGTGCATGACTGCGTGCGTGAATGCCTGGACCCGCGGCACCATGTCGCCTGATTGTCGCATGCGACTGATATTCGCGGGGAGGGAGGATTAGAAGTTTGATTCGTATCTGAAGGTGCCTCCAAGTTCAATCGGTCATCCCCCTGTCACGGGATATTGTTACAGGCTGGCGCATGGGAAGTTACGATGTCAGTGACGAGAGCCCGGAGCGGCGCTTTCGCACGTTGTTCATCTCCGACGTTCATCTCGGAGCCCGCGGTTCTCAAGCCGATCTTCTGCTCGACTTCCTGCGCTACCACGATGCCGACACGATCTATCTCGTGGGCGACATCGTCGACGGATGGGCGCTGAAATCGAGCTGGTACTGGCCGCAGTCGCACAACGACGTGGTGCAGAAGCTGCTGCGCAAGGCGCGCAAGGGCAGCCAATCATCTATCTGCCGGGCAATCACGACGAGTTCCTGCGCAACTATTACGGCACGCATTTCGGCGGCATCGAGGTGGTCGAGAACATCGTCCACAAAGGCGTGGACGGCAGGCGCTATCTCGTCATCCATGGCGACATCTTCGACCTCATGGTGCAGAACGCGCGCTGGCTCGCCCATCTTCGGCGACCACGCCTACAACTTCGCGATCCAGATGAATACGCTTCGTCAACATGTTCCGCCGTCTGCTCGGCGTGCCATACTGGTCGCTGTCGCAATGGGCGAAGCTCAAGGTCAAGAACGCCGTCAACTACATCGGCGAGTTCGAGCAGGCGCTCGCCGCCGAGGCGCGCCGGCATGACGCCGACGGCATGATCTGCGGCCACATCCATTATGCGGTCGATCCGCGACGAGGACGGTATCCGCTACATCAACTGCGGCGACTGGGTCGAGAGCTGCACCGCGATCGTCGAGCACGACGACGGCCACTTCGAAATCATCACCTGGGCCGATCAGATGCGCAAAGCCGGCGACCGTTCCGCAGGTTGCAGCCCGGGCCGCCTGATGCGCATCCTGGTCGCGACCGACGCCTGGCACCCGCAAGTCAACGGTGTGGTTCGGACGCTGACCAAGCTTGCCGACGCCGCCAAGGTAGGCTCCGGCGTCGAATTCACCTTCCTCACGCCGGAATCCTTCCGTACCTTCGCGATGCCGAGCTATCGCGACGTGCGGCTCGCCATGCCGCGCCCGGCGCGGATCGCGAAACTGATCGCGGAGGCGCGCCCCGACAGCATCCATATCGCGACCGAAGGGCCGATCGGGTTGATGGTCCGCCGCTATTGCCGGCAGCGCAAACTGCCGTTCACCTCCAGCTTCCACACCCGCTTTCCCGAATATGCCCGGCGCCCGCGTTCCGGTTCCGGGCGCCCTGATCTGGCGGGCGCTGCGCCGCTTCCATGCGCCCAGCCGGGCCGTGATGGCGGCAACGCCGGCGCTCGCGCGCGAACTCACCGACCGCGGCTTCGACAACGCTCTTGGCGAATTTGTCGGCGCGGCCGGCGATTTCGTCCTTCTTCCCGGGCGCCGTTGACGACCGTGGTGTTTTCGCTGGTGATGTGGAACTTCTTCACGCAGGCCCAGGTCGGTCAGCTTGACCGATTCCAAGTCGATGCCCAATCCTTGTAGATGGCGTTCGCGCCGGTCAGCACGGCCAAGTCGCCGAGGATCGCTTTACGGCGATCGCCGTAACCCGGGGCCTTGACGGCGAGAACGTTCAAGATGCCGCGGAGCTTGTTGACGACCAACGTCGCCAGGGCTTCGCCTTCGACGTCTTCGGCGATGATCAACAGCGGCTTGCCGGACTTGCTGATCGCTTCGAGCAATGGGACCAGCGTCTTGGCGTTCGAGATCTTGTCTTCGTAGATCAAGACGTACGGGTTATCGAGTTCGACCGTTTGTTCGTCGGCGTTGGTGACGAAGTGCGGCGAGAGATAACCGCGATCGAACTGCATCCCTTCGACCACTTCGACGGTGGTCTCGGCTTGCTTGCCTTCTTCGATCGTGATGACGCCGTCTTTGCCGACCTTCAAGAACGCTTCGGCCAGAACTTCGCCGATCGACGGATCGTTGTTGCCGGCGATCGTGGCGATTTGCTTGATTTCCTTCTTGCTGTCGTCGTTGATCTTGGTCGCCATCTTCAGGACGGCGTCGCTGACGGCGTCGACGGCCTTGTTGATGCCGCGCGAGAGAGCCATCGGGTCGAACCCGGCGGCGATCATTTTGATCCCTTCGCGGAAGATCGCTTCGGCCAGCACCGTGGCGGTCGTGGTGCCGTCTCCGGCGACCTTGTCGGTCTTGCTGGCGGCTTCCTTGATCAGTTGGGCGCCCAGGTTTTCATACGGATCGTCCAGGTCGATGTCTTCGGCGACGGTCACGCCGTCTTTGGTGACCTTGGGCGAGCCCCAGCCTTTGTCCAGCACCGCGTTACGGCCGCGGGGGCCGAGCGTGCTGCGAACGGCCCGAGCCAGCTTCGACGCGCCGGCCAACAAGGGCAAGCGGGCGTCATCATTGAAAACCATCTGTTTGGCCACGAGGAAATCTCCAAAAGACAGGCGTGAGAGGGGCGTATTGAGGGTCGTGGCGAACCGGCCGTTCCGGTCTTCGTCACGGGGTATGTGGTGTGGAAAACGTGTCCGTCGCTGTTGGTAACGTGTTCGATGACTGTTATTTGCGGGCTATCCATGCCGATCGCAACGTGCCGTTCGCGAAACCGCGTGTCCTGCCGTCGAGATAGGGTATCGCCAAAACGGCAGTTGCCGCTCAAGACGGCCGCTAAGAATGCAATCACCGTGCCGCGCTGCCGCCACACGCTGCAACAAGCGATTGCATAACGGTTTAGCGACGCTGGCGAAATTTTCAGGGATGGCGGCGATGTAAACCGCGGATTGCTCTTTGTCATTTTGGCAGAAACGCGGATCATACGACGCCGGCAACGGCCGGATTGTGTTGGGAACTCAGGGAGTCGTGAAAATGGACGGAATCTCGCGGGCACTGGCGATCGGGCTGGTTCTGGCCGTTTCGGGCTGTGCCGGAATGCGCGACGAATGGACGCGGACGTTCTCCTCGTCCGGCGTCAAAGCCGACCGCAAGTCCGACGGCGTGGAAGTTGCCGCGAAACGGTCCACGCTGAACTCGTTCAGGCGATCCCCCGCGGAGCGACCACCGCGCAGACCAAGGCCGCCCTCGAGGCGCACGGCTTCGCCTGCACCGCGACCGAAGCGCCCGGCCAATCGCTGTTCGCCACGCGGCGCGGCGGTTCGTTCGTCGGCGGCCATCAGTGGAACGTCATCTGCGTCTTCGACGGCGACCGCCTGGTCGATCTGTACGTCACCGAGAAGTGATTTCTCCCAACGCTTGTTCGTCGTGCCGTTCCGGGACAAGATACGTGGATTCGATCGGGGATCGAGGCGTTTTCTTGTTCTTGGGAGCTTGCGTATGTCCGTGTGTCGCATGTTGGCGTTAGGTTTGGTCATCGGAGCAATGGGGTTTTCAAGTTCTTTCGCCCAGCTTCCGCCGAACGCGCCGGTGTTGAAGCAAAAAGTCGACGCCCCGCCGGCCGCGCAGAAGGCCGCCGACAAAGCGAAAGCCGCCGTCGACGACGCCGCGAAAAAAGCCGGGGACGCCGCCAAAGCGGTCGAGAAGAAAGCCGCCCCGCCGAAGACGCCGCTCAACGATCCCATGACGCCGCCGGTCGACGTGGCCGGGCTGCCGCGCGTGTTGTTGATCGGGGATTCGATCTCCATCGGGTACACGGTTCCGGTCCGCAAGTTGCTGGAAGGCAAGGCCAACGTCCACCGCCCGTTGACCAACTGCGGTCCGACCAAAAACGGGACGAAAAATCTCGGCCGTGGTTGACCGACAAGAAAACGGGCGGCGATGCGAAGTGGGACGTGATTCATTTCAACTTCGGGCTGCATGATTTGAAGTTCGCCAACGACAAAGGGGAATTGATCCAAGTCACCAGCGAAGGGAAACAACAAGTCTCGTTGGAAGACTACGAAAAGAACCTCCGCGAAATGGTGGCCAAACTGAAAACGACCGGCGCCAAATTGATTTGGTGCAGCACGACTCCGGTGCCCGAAGGGGCCAAGGGCCGCATTCCGGGCGACGAAGTGAAGTACAACGACGTGGTGCTCAAGGTGATGAAGGACAACGACGTGGCGATCGACGACCTGTACGCCTTCGCGAAACCGAAGGTGGCGACGATCCAAAACAAAGCCGACGTTCACTTCAGCGGGGCCGGCTCAAACGAATTGGCGACGCAGGTCGTCAAAACGATCGAAGCGGCGTTGAAGAAGTGATTGCGTCGCTCGTCAAGGGTTCCGATCCAGGCCGAGTCGTTCCCAGCACGGGGCGGCTTCGGCCTTTTTTCTTGGGATTTATGACCAAACTCGAATCTTCGCTCCGTCGGCGGTGGCTGCGCGGTCTGGCGTTTTGGAATCGCGTGCCGATTCGTGCGCAGGGAGGAATCTTGGCGCTCATCCCGTTGGTCGCGGTCCTCGTGTCGTTCGTCTTCGCGGCTTACGGTAACTATCGTCGCGGCGGAATCGAGTACGACGTCCACCGTCGCTTCCAACTGGTTCGCCAATACGACGATCTGTTGAATCTGATGATCGACGCCGAAACCGGCGAACGCGGCTATCTGCTGACCAAGCAACCGGCGTTTTTGGAACCCTACGATCGTGCGGTCGCGGAAATCCCGAACAAACTCGAAGCGTTGCGGCAAACGATCTTGCTGGAACCGGGCGAAACGCCGCGTCTCGAACGGTTGCGTTTGTGGGAGTCGATCCGCGCGCTATCGACAAGCAACTCGTCTCGCTCAAGCGTTCGCAAAGCTTCGATCTGACGGACGAACGCCGCGACGTGCTGATCGCACACTTAAGCGGCGGCAAAACCTACATGGATCAAATCCGCGCCAACATCTCGGCGATGCTCGATCACGACGCCGAACTGCTCGACGACAAAATCGTCGAGATCAACCGCATCCGGATTCGCGATTACGTGTTGGTCTGCGTCGCGTTGTTGATCGGCGTGCTGATGCGCTGGCTATCGTTCGTCCTCTTCGATCGCGGCATCGTCCGCCGGGTGAACCGCTTGACCGAAAACGTCGCGCTGATCGAACACGGCGAACCGCTCCGTTATCCGCCGGCCAAGAAAGACGACGCGGTCGGGCTACTCGAACAAGCGATCGTCAAACTGGTGCTACACGAGTCGACACAAACGTTCCACAAATTCCATTAAGATGACGGAATCGCGAGCCGTTTCGTATCTGGGGTTCTTCCAGCGAATCGCTACGGCGATTCACAGGCTTGAGTCGGCGTTGAATGAGATGAGTCGGTAGTTCGGTATTTAATGCTCCGTAGTTTGTGGCAGGAACGTCTTTATGAAACGACCGCGACCTCCGCTGCGTCCGCACATACGCGACGGGCGATCGTGGTATCACGTCGTATTGACGGCGTACGGCAACTGGCTGCCCGGCGATCCGCGCGGGTTTCGTACGCCGAAACATCGCGAACACGTCGAGGGCGATTACAAACAGCCACCCCCGAAGGGGCGTTACGACGGGCTACATCAAAATCGCCTAGAGAGCATGCGTAACGATCGCTATCGAATTCCCAAAGCGTTGTTCAAACAGGTCGGCGAAGCGATCGTCGACGTTCTGCACGACAAAAACGTCTTTGTGATGTGCATTTGCGTGCAACGGGCGCATTGCCATCTCTTGGTCAAGGCGTCCAGGTTTTTGCTCAACAAATTCCTCGGCATCGCGAAACGAAAAGCATCGCGGATCTGCGTGAAACATTCCGGCGATCGTCGTATCTGGGCGAAAAAATGCTCACGCAAACCGGTCACGAAACTGAGTCACTTCCGTAACGCATACCGCTACATCCTTGCGCATGGTCAACGGGGAGCGTGGACTTGGAGCAGCGATTTTCCCTGCCCGTAATCAAGCCCTACCGCCGGTCGGCATTCAGCGCAAACCCAAGCCATCCGCTCGCAGAGCGAATGGACCCTACGGCGTGAAATCCTCATCCCCGTTCAGCGACAGCACGAACTCGGCCAACAAATCGGCGGCGCGGTCCAGGTCGTCCAGCGAGACCACTTCGACCGCGCTGTGCATGTAGCGGTTCGGGATGCTGACCAAGCCCGCCGCCACGCCCGCGCGGTTGATCTGCAAACTGTTGGCGTCGGTCGCGCTGGCGCGGCCCATCGCGGCGCGTTGGATCGCGATCTCCTTCGCCGCCGCCACGTCGTACAACCGCGTGACCACGCGCGGGTTCATGTTCGGCCCGCGGAACACCACCGGCCCGCGGCCGATGCCGATGTCGCCTTCGCTCTTCTTGTCGATCGTCGGGCAGTCGGTCGCGTGCGTCACGTCCACGGCGATTCCCACGTGCGGATCGACGCCGTATGCGCTCGTCTGCGCCGTGCAGACCGATCTCTTCTTGCACCGTGCTGACCGAGTAGAGCGCCACGTTGAGCGTCGATTTCGACGCGCGACGAAACGCTTCCATCACCGTCCAAAGCCCCGTCTTGTCGTCCATCGCGGGCGAGTTGGCCCGGTTGTTCAGCAGTTTCGACAGGCCGAGCTGCAACGTGACCGGGTCGCCGATCTTGATCAACGCCTCGGCTTCGGCCTTGTCGCGTGCGCCGATGTCCAGCCACAAATCCTTAAGTTTGGCGACCTGTTTGCGTTCCTCGTCGGTCAGCAGGTGGATCGCCTTGCGGGCGATGATGCCGTTGATCGGGCCGTTTTCGGTCCAGACCTGCATCCGGTGGCCGATCAGGTTCTGCGGATCCCACCCGCCGATCGGCTGCATATAGATGTAGCCGTCGGAGTCGATGTATTGGACCAGGAATCCGATCTGGTCGCAGTGCCCGGCGTACATCACGCGGAGCGCGGCGTTGGGGTTCTTGCACGCGATCACGTTGCCGTGCAGGTCGGTCTTGACCGAGTCCGCGAACGGCCGAATGTAGTCGCGCACCACGGCCTGAATCTTCTGCTCGTAGCCCGACGGGCTAGGCGTGTTGAGCAGCGTTTCCAGAAAATCGTAGGCGGCGGGATCCATTGGTCGTCTTCGCGGTGGAATGTTTTGGGAGGTATGCGTGTGATGGACATCTAACATATCGAACGCGAACCGAGCGGCCAACGGATTCGTTGACGCGAACGCCCTAGACCACCCGGTCGCCCCGGATTCACTGCGCGAGCGAAACGAGCGTTACGAGCGTTTCGATCGCGATGATTTTTCAAGTTTTCGTTCTCGATCGAGCCGCCGGCGGGACACGCCCCGCTCTCATAACCACCCATCTTCACTTTGCGATCGTTACGAGCGTTACGCTCGTTTGGAAATTTGCAATTTCGTGTTCTCTCACCAAGCTGCGCGCGAGGCTCGCAACCCAACCGATCGTAGCGTGACCAAACGCCCCCAGATTCACTGCGCGAGCGTTACGAGCGAAACGAGCGTTGCGAACACGCCGGTTTGGATTTTTTATCTCTTTCCCTCCGAGCGGGGGACGTAAGTCCCCTGAGTTTCGGCCAAACAGCGTCGAGCTAGGTATCTCAGGGGACTAACGTCCCCCGATCGAAGGAGCGAGAGTCCGTCGAGGCGCACGGTCAACCGAATCGCGTCACTAACGGGACGAATTCCGCAGTTATCCCCCCAACGTTCATCAGGAAATCTTTAATTCGAAGTTGTTATCTCAAAAGCATTGAATTGAGATCGACTCAAAAAACTGAAAATCCGCACATTGCAATAAGTATACAAACGATCATATAACAGTCAAGGCGTTTTCCGGATTTCTCTCAAACTTCTTCGCCCGCTCCCCGCCTTGACTGTCCGGCCGCCGGCGACTTAGGATAGCCGGATTCTGGACCGCCGCTCGCCCTTGGGCGGGGGGCTTTGATTTCTTCTAACATCAATTTCGGCAAGACGATACGAAAATGAACAGCACCGGCGTGGCATTGGTCGGTTTGGGGACCGTGGGGAGCGGCGTCGCCAAATTGTTGTTGGACCATGCCGAACGCATCGGTCGGTGCCGGCAAACGGTTGGAGCTGCGCCATGTCGTCGTCCGCGATCCGGCCAAACCGCGCGACGTCAAACTGCCCGACGGCGTCCTTTCGGGCGATCTCAAACGGATCACCGCCGATCCGCAGGTTTCGGTCGTCGCCCACTTGGTCGGTGGGTTGGAACCGGCGCGGACGATCATGCTCGCGCTGCTGGAAGCGGGCAAAGACGTCGTGACCGCCAACAAGGCGTTGCTGGCCGAGCATGGGCCCGAGATTTTCGATCGCGCCCGCGCGTTGGGCCGCTCGATCGCGTTCGACGCGGCCGTCGGCGGCGGAATTCCGATCATTACGAACGTCAGCCAGTGCCTCTCGGCGAATCAGATTCAATCGATCACCGGCATTCTCAACGGCACCAGCAACTTCATCCTCACGCAGATGGAAGAGTTGGGGGCCGACTACGACGCGGCGGTCGCCGAAGCGCAAAAGCTGGGCTTCGCCGAAGCCGATCCGACGATGGACGTCGACGGCAGCGACGCCACGCAAAAAATTTCGATCTTGGCACATCTGTCGTTCGGCGCGGATCGATTGGCGGACCGTTCCCCGCGTGGGGATCGACACCTTGGCCACGGCCGACTTGTTGTACGCCAAGGAGTTGGGCTACCGGATCAAGTTGGTCGCCGACGCGCGGTTGAGCGACGGCAAGCTGCAGATTCATGTTTCGCCGCACTTGGTCAAGCACGGTACGCCGCTGGCCGAAGTCCGCGGCGCGCACAACGCGATCACCGTCGAAGGGAACGCGGTCGGGCGGTTGCTGTTTCACGGGCTGGGGGCGGGGCAGATGCCGACCGCCAGCGCGGTGTTGGCCGACACGATCGATATGGTCAACGGCCGCGCCAAGATCACGTTCCAAACGTTGGAACTCTGGAAACAACATCCGGCGTCGTTCGCGCCGGCCGATTTCAACGGCTCGGCGGGCAAGTTTTATCTCCGCTTCAACGTCGCCGATCGCCCAGGCGTGATGGCCGAGATCACCAGCGCGTTGGGAAAGAACGGCGTGTCGATCGCGTCGATCATTCAGCACGAATCGGCCGAAGAAGAAGGTGTGGTTCCGTTGGTCATCATGACGCACACGACGACCGAAGGAGCCATCGGTGCGGCGTTCGAAGAGATCGCCGCGCTCTCCAGCATGAAAAGCCTGCGCGGTCCGGATGCGCGTGTTGGCGTAGCGTGATTCGGCGGAACGGATCGTCGATGAAGATGAAACGGATGCGACGGATTTTTACCGATCATCGAATGCGTTGAGACCAAGACGGGGGCACGGCATGAACATTCTGAGAACCATCGGGCTGTTCATCACGCTGCTTGTCGTCAGTTCGGGATTGGTGGCGCCGCTAGTCGTCCAATTTTTCAAAGACCATGAAACGAGCTTGCCGCAAGCGACCATTCTCGTGATGCATGGTTTTGAGATCATGAATTGGTTTTGGTTCGTGTCGCTGCCCATCGGACTCGTGTTGATCGCACTTCCTCGGAGCGTAACTTCATGCGTTCGGTTGCCGGCCTGGATCGAGATTTCCGCGCTGGTCCTGATGGCGTTGGTTGTGTTTTTGCTGTTGGTGGTTTTGTGCTTGCCGTTCGTCGACGTGTACAACTCGATCGGCGGCGTTAAAGCGAAGAAGAAGTAACTGTTCTAAGAATTCGAATTTCACAACGAATCACCGCATGAAATACGTCATCATCATTCCCGATGGAACCGCTGACGAGCCGCAAGAGTCGCTCGGCGGCAAGACGCCGCTCGAAGCGGCCGTGACGCCGGCGATGGACGCCGTGGCCGCGGCCGGCGTCGTCGGTCGCGCCAACAACGTGCCGCCGTCGTTGCCGGCCGGGTCCGACGTCGCCTGCATGAGCTTGCTCGGCTACAGTCCGCTGGAATACTTCTCGGGTCGCTGCGCCGTTGGAAGCCGCCGCGCAGGGGATCAAGCTCGGCCCGAACGATTGGGCGGTCCGCTGCAATCTGGTGACCGTGCAAGACGAGACGATGCAAAGCTTCACCGCCGGTCACATCGGCAACGACGAAGCCAAGGCGTTGTTGGCCACCGCGCAAGAAAAAATCGCCGCCGCGCATCCCGGCGACGACGCGTGGCAATTCGTCCCGGGCGTCAGTTACCGGAATTTGCTGCTGTTTCGCGGTCAAAAACGGAACGCGCCGTTCAACATGGAGACGCGCACCACGCCGCCGCACGATCTGACCGACAAAAGCGTGCTGGACGATTTTCCGCGCGGGGCGGGAAGCGGCGCGTTGACCGAAATCATGGAACAGAGCGTCGATTGGTTCGCCGAGCATCCGGTGAACGCCGCCCGTACGGCGGCGGGCAAACCTCCGGCGACCAACGTTTGGCTCTGGGGCCTGGGCCGCACGCCCGCGCTCAAGCCGTTCGCCGAAGTCTACGGCGGTCGTCGCGGCGCGATGATCACGGCCGTCGATCTGTTGCGCGGTTTGGCCGCGTTGATCGGCTGGGACCGGATCGAAGTTCCCGGCGCGACGGGTTATCTCGACACCGATTATGCCGCGAAAGGTCGCTACGCGATCGAGGCGCTTCGAAAAGTACGACGTCGTCTGCGTGCATGTCGAAGCGACCGACGAAGCGAGCCACGAAGGACGAACCGACGCCAAGATCGAAGCGTTGCAGCGGATCGATCGCGACATCGTCGCGCCGATTTGCGAAGCGCTCGCCGCCCGCGGCGAGCCGTACCGGATTTTGATCACGCCCGACCACCCGACGCCGGTGCGGATCAAAACGCACAGCCACGGCGCGGTCCCCTTCACGATCGCCGGCCACGGCGTGACGCCCGACGCGTACAACGCCTATGGCGAGACGAACGCGGGGCAATCGCCGCTGTCGTTCGAAGACGGCTCGAAACTGATGAGCTGGTTCCTCGATTCATAAAGACAATAGGCCGCTGATCGGACTGATGCGACTGATTATCACTGATTTGAGTATGGCTACTTGGTCGCAGATCAGTGGAAATCGGTTAGATCAGTCGAATCCGTGGCCTATCCTCTCCAATACTCATTCCGAACTCCCCACACCGCACTCGACATGTCTTTGATCGTTCAGAAATTCGGCGGGACCAGCGTCGCGACTCCCGAGAAGATTCAAGCCGCCGCCCGCAAGGCGATTCGCGCGCAGCAAGAGGGGAACCAAGTCGTGATGGTCGTCAGCGCGATGGGGCACCAGACCGACCACTTGGTCGATCTGGCCGCGCAGATCAGCGACGCCCCCAGCCCGCGCGAGATGGATATGCTGCTGAGCACCGGCGAGCAGGTCAGCGTGGCGCTGATGGCGATCGCCATCCAATCGCTGGGCGCACAAGGCGATCAGCCTGACCGGTGCAGATCGGCATCAAGACCGACAGCACGTATTCGAAAGCCCGCATCCAAAGCATCTCGACCGATCGGATGAAGCGGTTGCTGGACGAAGGGAACATCGTCATCGCCGCCGGCTTTCAGGGGATCGACGAAGATTTCAACATCACCACGTTGGGGCGTGGCGGCAGCGATACCACCGCCGTGGCGTTGGCGGCGGTATTGAAGGCAGACTCGTGCGAGATCTACACCGACGTCGACGGCGTCTACACGACCGACCCGCGGCAACTGCCCGAAGCGCGACGCGTGAAGCGCATCAGTTACGACGAGATGCTGGAGTTGGCCAGCCTGGGGAGCGGCGTGATGCATAGTCGCTCGATCGAGTTCGGCAAGAAATTCGGCGTCCCGATCCACGTCCGCAGCAGCTTCACCGACATTCCCGGCACGATGATCGTGGCCGATCCCGAATCGCCTAATCAAGCGGTTTGCGGCGCGGCGCTGGTCAAAGACGAAGCCCGCATCACCGTCGAAGGCTTGCCCGACAAGCCGGGGATCAGCCGCGCGTTGTTCAGCGCGGTGGCCGCGCAGAAGATCGCGGTCGACATGATCGTGCAGAACGTCGGGGCCGAAGGCCGCGCGAACATCAGCTTCACCGTGCCGCGCGAGGAATTGAAATCCGCCCTGGCCGCGACCGAAGCGGCCGGCAAGGAACTCGGCGCGCAACGCATCTTCCACGACGATTCGGTCGCCAAGGTTTCGGTCGTCGGCCTGGGCATGGCCGATCAAACGGGGATCGCGCAGAAGCTGTTCCGCTCATTGGCCGACGAAGGCGTCAACATCCAGGCGATCACCACCAGCGAAATCAAGATCAGCGCGCTCGTCCGCCGCGATCAAGCGTTGGCCGCGTTGCGGGCCGCGCATTCGGCCTTCACGTTGGACAAAGCTCCCGCCGAAGGGGCGGCGTCGACGGACAAAAAATCCGCCCGCACCGCCACGGCGGCTGACATCGTGCGGCGCTTGCAGGGGATGGAAGGTCTGAGCATCGACGAGATCACGATGGACGACACGCAAGCGCGGGTCACGTTGCACGGCGTGTCGAATCAGCCCGGCGTGTCGGCCCGACTGTTCGAGGAGATCGCGGCGGCCGGCGTGTTCGTGGATATGATCGTGCAGAGCTTCGGCGCGTCGGACTCGGCGACGATCAGCTTCACCGTGCCGCGCAAAGACTTGGCCAAGAGCAAGTCGACGGCCGAAAAATTAGCTCGCGAGTTCAACTGTTCGCACGTGACCACGGCCGAGAAAATCGCCAAGCTGTCGGTCCTGGGCGTCGGCGTCCGGACCAACACCAGCGTGGCGACCCGGATGTTCGAGTCGCTGGCCGAAGCGGCCATCAACCTGGACATGATGAGCACCAGCGAAGTGCGTCTAAACATCGTGGTCCCCGGCGACCAAGGTCCACAAGCGCTGGCGATTTTGCAGAAGGCGTTTGGGGACGCGCTGTAAGGGCAATCCGCACTAACGGCTAAACTTTTTCTCGCTCTGATCAATCGGCATGATGACGTCGCATGATATTCGGATGTGCGTCATCGACGCTCTTCAGGACGACATCGAAAATATCGATTCGGTCCTAAGAATGCTCAATAACAAAAGTGAATCAAGCTGGGCAACCGCAAGAGGACGGCAATTCACGATGGATGAAGTTTTAAGCTCCATACGAGAACTTAT
The DNA here is from genome assembly GCA_049840575.1 of Pirellulales bacterium. Taxonomy (GTDB): domain Bacteria; phylum Planctomycetota; class Planctomycetia; order Pirellulales; family JALHPA01; genus JANRLT01. The sequence continues at coordinate 312,978 of JASGKV010000021.1, read as the reverse complement.
TCAGCGAAACCTAATCTCGCCGCTTGCGGAAATTGAACCGGGCTTTGTGATGCAAATCGATGCTTTGATAGCTAAAACGGACACGGAATTGGAATTCTTATGGTTCAGTTTGGAACCGGCTGGACGCGATGCCATGAAAGAGTGGTGGGAATCGCGTGGTCAAATTCAATTTCCTCTGCCAAAACCCGAGACCAGAACAGAAACGAAGTAAAACGCGATTTGCTTTATTTTATTCCTCATCCTCTTCCTCACTCGCTTCTCCGTTCTCATCGTCTTCGATCCCTTCCAGGTCTTGTTCGCCGAGGACGTCGTTCAGGACTTCTTCGTTGACGTAGATCGGCAGCGGCGGTTCGCAGGTGACCGCCACGGCGATCGCGTCGGACGGGCGGCTGTCGATCTCGAACAGTTCGCCTTCGCGGCGGACTCGCAACACCGAGTAGTACGTGTGCTCTCGCAGTTCGGTGATGACGACGTCCTGCAGCTCGCCGCCGAGCGCGGTGATCGCGCCGACCAGCAGGTCATGCGTCAGCGGGCGGGGGGCCGGGATTTGTTTCACGTGGCGATCGATGCTGGTCGCTTCGAAGATGCCGATCAGGATCGGAAACGTGCGCGGGCCGTCGACTTCGCGGAGGTAGATGACCTGCTGATCGTTGATCTCGCTGATGATGATCCGCGAGAGTTCCATTTGCACTGGCATGAGTTTCCGCCGTTCCGGACCGAAGAGGAGAATGCGTCGGGCACGCTTCGATTATAGATGCCGTGCGCGACGAATCGCCAGCGACGAAATTTTCGACCGCGAATTCCGCCGGACGCGGAGCTTGACAACGTCCGACGGAACGAGTTGAAACGGTTGCGCATCGGGGCGACACGCACATTTCAGCCCTGCTTCTTAAGGTCGGCCAGCATCCGTTCCAGGCTTTCGTCGCGGCCGTGCATTTCGGCCAGTTGTTCGCGTTCGCGGGCGACGACGTCGGCCGGAGCGCGGGCGACGAAGCTCTCGTTCGACAGCTTGCCCGCTTTAGCCTTGATCGCGGCGCGGAGCTTTTCCAACTCTTTGCCGATCCGCGCGATCTCGGCCGCGGTATCGATCAAGCCCGCCATGTCGACGTACAACTCGAACCCGGGCAGCACGCTGTTGGCGGCCGGGACCGGCGGCACGACGTCGGGTCCGAAACCGGTCGCGGCCGCGCCGGCCATCGAGGCGAAGTAGGGGGTCATCGGTTCGAGCAGCGCGGCGAACGCCGGATCGCACTTCACGCCGAACTTGAGCGGAATCTTCGGCGCGATGTTTTGCCTCGCCCGGATTTCGCGAATCGCCGAAAGGACGTTTTGAAACTTGGCGAAACGCTCTTCGATACCCGCGTCGATGCGGCGTTCGTCGTGCGTGGGCCAGGGGGCGACCGTGATGTGCTCCGACGCGACGGTCGGCCGTTCGAGCCCCCGTTCCGGCGCGATCGAGCCAAGCAGCGACCAGACCTCTTCGGTCACGAACGGGGTGATCGGATGCAGTAACCGCAACAGCACGTCGAGGGCGTGAGCCAGCAGTCGGCGGACGTTCGTTTGCTGCGCCGGGTCTTGCAGACGGGCTTTGACCATCTCGACGTAGAAGCTGCAGAACTCGTCCCAGGCGAAGTCGTACAACGTCCGCGCCGCTTCGGCGAATTTGAACGCCTCGAGATCGTCGGTCACGCGCCGCGTGACCGTGTTCAAGCGACTAAGCAGCCAGCGGTCTTCCAACAGCAATTGCCGCTCGTCGATCGGTCCGGCCGTATAGCCGCTCAGGTTCATCAGCGCGAACCGCGACGCGTTCCACAGTTTATTGCAGAAGTTTCGCGCCACGGCGAAACGTTCGCTGGTGACCGGCCCGCGGGCGAGCGCTTTTTCGTCGTCCGTCTTGGCCCATTGCGTGCCGAAGTCTTGGCCGCAATGCGTGCAGGTCACCTTGGTTTGGATGCGGTTCTTCAGCGTCTGTTCGATCGTCTTGCCGCAGTGCGGGCAGACGAACTCGACCGGCATGCGGACGTCCTGCGTCTCGGTCGCCATGTATGCGAGCCCGAAGCGCAACGAATCGGCGCCGTACATCGCGGTGACGTCCAACGGATCGACGCCGTTCCCCTTCGACTTCGACATCGTCTCGCCGAAGCCGTCGAGGATCTTGGGGTGGATGAAGACTTTTTCGAACGGAATCTTCCCGACGTCGTACAGCCCGGCCAAGACCATGCGGGCGACCCACAACGTGATGATGTCGCGCGACGTGACAAGGACGCTGGTCGGATAAAAGTAGTCGAGTTCCGGCGTTTGCTCGGGCCAGCCGAGCGTACTGAACGGCCAGAGCGCGCTGCTGAACCAGGTATCGAGGACGTCGGGGGACTGTTTAAACTGCTGTGCTTCAAGTTTCTCTGTTAGCAAGTGGTCTTGCGTGTCTCTAAGTTCCGTGTGTAGCAAACAAACATGGATCGATGCGAAGTTTTCTGTTTTGAACTCGAAGGAGTCATCGGAAATACTCTCGTCGAAACTTTGTTTTTCACCTTCAAATTGGATTTGTACTGACAGCTTACCTGAATACTTATCCTCGTATCCTTTCCATTCGCTGTAGTATGACTTCGCATTGGACTGTGACGAGGTTGTGATTGTCCAAACTGGAATGCGATGTCCCCACCACAGTTGGCGGCTGACCGGCCAGTCGCGTTTTTCGCCAAGCCAGTCGAGGTAGTTTTTCGCGTAACGTTCCGGGTAGATCGACACGCGACCGTCCGTGACGGCATCCATCGCCGATTGGGCGAGTTTGTCCATGCGGACGAACCACTGATCGGCCAAATAGGGCTCGATCGGCGTCTTCGAACGGTCCGACATCGGGATGGCGATGATCCGGTCTTCGACCCGTTCGAGTAGGCCGAGCGCAGTCGAGGTCTTCCACGATCTTGACGCGAGCCTTTTTGAGCGTCAGGCCTTGGTACGCGCCGGCCGCGTCGTTGAGCGTCCCGTCCGGGTTCAGAATGTTGATCATCGGCAACTTCACGCGCTTACCGACTTCATAATCGTTCGGGTCGTGCGCGGGCGTGATCTTGACGCACCCGCTGCCGAGTTCGGGCTTCGCCCATTCGTCGCAGACGAGCGGGATCGGGCGGTTTTGCAGCGGCAGCGTGACCATGCGGCCGGCCAGAGCCATCTCGCGCAGTTTCAGCAGCGTCGGCAAGTGCGTCGCGCGGCGTTCAGCCAAGTCGTCGAGTTGTTTTTGCACGTCCGGTTTTTCTTTGGCAGTGACTTCGGCCAGCTTTGCGCGGAGTTCCTTCTCGACCGCGTCGAGCGCCTTGGCCGGGTCGGGATGGACCGCGACCGCCGTGTCGCCCAGCATCGTCTCGGGCCGCGTCGTGGCGACATGGACGAACTCGGGCTCACCGGGCAGGGGATCGAGGACCGGGTACTTCAAGTGCCAGAAATGGCCCTTGGTTTCTTCCTGAATCACTTCGTCGTCGCTGACGGCCGTTTGCAGGAAGCAGTCCCAGTTGACCAGCCGCTTGCCGCGATAGATTTTCCCGTCGGCGAACATCTTGAAGAACGTGTGACGGACCGCGCGGCGCAGGTCTCGTCCAGCGTGAAGCGCACGCGATCCCAATCACACGAGCAGCCCATCCCTTGAAGTTGCGAGACGATGCGTTTTTCGCTGACGTCTTTCCAGGCCCAGATGCGCTCGACCAACTTCTCGCGACCAAGATCGTGCCGCGAGAGTTTTTCCTCTTCGCGCAAACGCTTTTCGACGACCGCCTGCGTGGCGATGCCGGCGTGATCGGTCCCCGGCATCCACAACGCGTTGAAGCCCTGCATCCGCTTCATGCGGACCAGGATGTCCTGCAGGGTATTGTTGAGCGCATGGCCCAGATGCAACGCGCCGGTCACGTTCGGCGGCGGAATGACGATCGTGAAGGGCTTCTTCGTGGGATCGACGACGGCGTGAAAATACTTCTTGTCGCGCCAAACTTTCGACCATCGCTCCTGAGCGGGCGTATGTTCGTATTGGGTCGGTAAGGACTCGATGTTCATTCGGAGAGATTCGGACACGGATGACACGGATTGGACGGATCGACGCGGACATTAAGAACTAGACAACGATTTTTTGCGATCGTTCGTCTGAATCTTCCGTTTTATCGTCGGTTTTTCGCCAAAATGGAAGAGCAAGCCGACTTCGATCGGCGAAGCGTTCAAATAGTTGAGGAGTTGTGTGGCGTGCTTGTCGCATAACTCTTCGCAAGATTTCAACTCAAGCAAAACCTTATCTTCGACCAGCAGATCGCCGAAGTACTCGCCGACACGGACTCCTTGATAATGGACGTTGATGGGAACTTGTTGTTGAACTTTCAAACCAAGCGTCCGTAGTTCGTGAGCGAGGGCATTCTCGTAAACTCGCTCAAGGAATCCATACCCCAGTGTGTTGTAGACGCGATAAAAGGCTTTGATGATCAAGTCGGTCAATTCGCGATGCAATAACACGTCGTTCATCGCCGCGGCCTCGTCAGTTGGATCAGCGCCTTGATAACGATCCGTGAGAATCCGTCTCATCCGCGTCATCCGTGATCCCGTTTTCCCTGACCGCTTTGCTAGCGCAGGTCGCTTTTGCAGAGGCGGTATTCCACGGCGTCGACCAGGGCGGTCCAGCTCGCTTCGATCACGTTTTCGCTCACCCCGACGGTTCCCCACACTTCGTGGTCGTCGCGGCTTTCGATGATCACGCGGACGCCGGCCGCGGTGCCGGCTTCACTGTTGATCACTCGGACCTTGTAATCGACCAGCGACATTTCGGCCAATTGCGGGTAAGCGGGCAGCAACGCCTTGCGCAGCGCGGCGTCGAGCGCGTTGATCGGACCGTCCCCTTCGGCAACTTCGTGCCGCACGGCGTCGCCGATGCGCAGTTTGACCGTCGCTTCGGTCTTGGGCAGGCCCGACGCGTCGCTTTCGACGTCCACGTGGTAATGCAATCGTTCGAAGTGCGGTCGGAACGTGCCGGCCGCCCGCCAGACCAGCAGATCGAACGATGCGTCGGCCGCCTCGAATTGATAACCGCGGTTTTCCATTTCGACGACGCGATCAAGCACCGTCTTGACCAGTTCGGCATTCTCGGAGAGCGACTTCGGCTTGATGCGTTCCTGGATGTTCGAGCGGCCCGAAAGCTCGCTGACCAAGATGCGGCGTTCGTTGCCGACCGCCTCGGGAGCGATATGTTCGTAGCTGGAGGTCGCCCGCGCGACGGCGTGCACGTGCATGCCGCCCTTGTGGGCGAACGCGCTTTGCCCGACGAAGGCTTGGCCGGGGCGGAAATTGAGGTTGGCCGTTTCGTAGACGAAACGCGACAACTCGGAGAGTCGGTTGACACCGTCCTTGCCCAGCAACGCGTAGCGGCCCTGTTTTTTGAGCGAAAGATTCGCGGCAACCGAGATCAAGTCGGCGTTGCCGCACCGTTCACCGATGCCGTTGATCGTGCCTTGGACCTGGACTGCGCCGGCGTCGACCGCGGCCAACGAGTTGGCCACCGCCAATTCGCAATCGTTGTGGCAATGAATACCGACCGGCACGCCGATCGAGGCGAGCGCGGCTTGCGCTTTGCGCGCCAGCGCGGCGATCTCTTCGGGCATCGTGCCGCCGTTGGTGTCGCAGAGCACGATAATCTCGGCGCCCGATTCGGCGGCCGCGCGAATCGTCGACGCCGCGTACGTCGGGTCGAGTTTCCACCCGTCGAAGAAATGTTCGGCGTCGTAAAAAATGCGGCGGCCTTGCGCGTTGAGATACGACAGCGTGTCGCGAATCATCGCCAGGTTCTCTTCCAGCGTGACGCGCAGCACTTCGGTCACGTGGAACGCGCTGGTCTTGCCCACGATGGTCAGCACCTTGGCTTCGCTGGCCAACAACGCCTTCATGCCGGGATCGTCGGCCGCGACGATCCCTTTGCGGCGCGTCATGCCGAAGGCCGTGACCACGGCGTTCTTCAGCGGCAACTCGCGCACCTTGGCGAAATATTGGGCGTCCTTCTCGTTCGAGAGGGGATAGCCCCCTTCGATGTAGTCGAAGCCCAATTCGTCCAACCGCTGCGTAATCGCCAGCTTGTCTTGGAGAGAAAAGTTGACGCCTTCGCCTTGGCTGCCATCACGGAGCGAAGTGTCGTAAATCTGGATGCGGCGCGTCATGGAACGAATCGCTGAATGGAGGGCGAAATCCGGCGAGCCTTCCATTCTAGTCGATATTTCCGCGATTTCAGCCCGTCTTTTGCGGGGTGTTTTGTCCCCGCGTGGCGCGTTGCTTGACCTTCGTGAGATCCATTTTGGGGAGATGGGCGACCTTGGACTTGGCCGCTTCGCTGGTCGTCACGCCGTACGCGTCCATCAACGGTTGGATGTTTTGTCCCACGATGGTCGAGAAGTTGACCAACCAACCGTCATGCTTTTCGAGATCGGTTTTCGGGCGTTCGCCGTCGGGCATTCGTTTGTAAAGCTCGAAGAAGCGATGGAACGCCGGCCATTCGTAGGCGTCTTTCAAGTCGGCGAACATAAAGACCGCATAGAACAAATCGCGCCGCCAGTTATCGGGCGGACCGTTTTCGGACCACATCTTGGCCATCGTGGCGTCGCGTTTGGAGACCGCGTCGTGCTGTTTGGCGTTCGGGTGCAACGTGTCGAACGTGTACATCGAGAAGATGTTGACCGTCACTTCGCCCGTCCCTTCGTAGGTCCATTCCTTCCATTGGTGGTTGTGGCCCAGTTCATGGAAGATGCCCCAGTCTCCTTGGGCTTTCATTTTTTGCACATCGACGAACTTCGCACGGACGTCGCCGGGGCACATGATCGGATAGCCCGCGTGCATGTAGCCGGCCGAGATTTGCTCGTCGCAGACGATCCGTTCGGGACGGCGCATCGCTTGATTGGGACGTTCGATCAGCTCGTCTTGCGTGCGGACGATCACGTCCCACCACTCCATCAACGCCTGCGGATCGTCGAGTTCACGAATGTTCGCGCTGGGGACCGAGAGGATGACGCGCGACCCTTCGAGGTCCGCCCAGGGGCCGGGAGCGTTGCGGATCGACTCGCGCCACGTTTTGAGATCGGTCTTTCCCAAGACATAACGCGGCATGCGCACGACGTTGGCGACTTTGACGTCCAGCGTTTTCATCGGAGCCTTGTTCGGCACGAGAATGTAAACCGGTCCGCCGAAGGCGCAGGCGATTTTCGTCGAGAGACTTTTGAGCGCCGTCTTGGCGCTGATCTCGGGCGAGCGCGTCCACGCCGGACGTTCGTAGTTTTTATCGACGCAGTTGCCGATTTGTACGTCCAGGCCCAGTTTTACGGCATCGGCCGGAATCGTGACTTCCACGATTTCACCGGGTGCGGCGTAGAGCCCGGTCCCGTGCCAATTGGGGACGTTCAGGTCGATCGCCACGCTTTCGGTAACGCGTTGTGCGGCATTTGGGACCGCGCCGGGGAACGTCGCGGCGGCCGGATCGGCCTTGATCTCTTCCGGCGCTAAGCCCCGTCGTCGGACGGCTTCCATGCGAATCGCGGTTCGCTCGAGCGGGTGCTTGGACTCGGTCAGCGGAGCTTTCGGCGACGGAATCGGCGTCTTGACCGCGGCGATCGCGGTGACGAGTTGCTTGCGTTGCTCGGCTTTCGTCGGCGGCAGCGTCCAACCGAGCGTGGCGACTTGATCGCCGAAGATTTTCGCATCAGCTTTCGAAAGCGTCGGCTGCTCGCCTTTGCCGTAAGCGATCGCGGTCTCGATCACTTTATCCGCAAAAAACATGGGGCTGATTTCGCCGGTGGCGGGTTGGAATTTCTTTTGATCGCACGTCCCTTCGCCCCACATGAGGCCGGCTTTTTCGAACAAGCGTTGCGCGACCAAATCGTTTCCCAAGGTCTTGTCCGTTTTGTTGTACAAGAAGCCCCAGCCCGGCATTCCGCAAATCAGCATGCCGCCGCGGTTGACCCATTCGGTCAGCGGTTGAATTTCAGCGAGGTCGATCTCGCTCGGCGAGATGATCAATCCGCCGAATTGATTCAACGCTTTCGGGAGGTCTTTGGGGACCGGGACGACGTTCATGCCGGCGACCTTCAACGCGTCGCGCAACTTGCGCGCGAGACGGCAATCGGCAACGAATTGCCTCGTCCGTTGAGAAGATTCGTCAGGAGTTGCTTTCCGCCCGGTTGTTCAAAGGCCGATTCCGAGATCAGTCCTTCATGGCCGAAGGCGACCATGGCCCCTTTGCCGAGTTGGCCGTACGCCCCGACGACGGCTTCGACTTCGCCCTTATTGGTTTGCGCGACCAACAGAGGGACCGCCTTACCGGAGACGACGATCGGCCCCGGCAACGCTCCGGGCGTCGAATACGGGACGACGTCTTTGAGAATGAGCTCTTTCGGCGATTCGGCTTCGGCGACCGAGACACCGATGAATGCGAGTACGCACAGTGTGCAAAAAATGCGAGGCATTAATTCACTCGATGGTAAAAAGGCGCGGGACATGCGGATGGCGATCTATTGGCGACCGATATCTGCGAAGATTTGGCGGCCAATAAAATCAGATAAAATACCGATGCAGATAATAAATAAGGTTAGTCGTACGCAGATTATTCGTCAACGTATGCAGCCGAGCGCAGAATCCACCGAATGCGCGGAACTCAATTAAAAAACGCACACCGTTGACGACGATGTGCGTTCCGAGAATTTCTAAACGCCCGATGACGAGTCGCTACTCATCGTTATCGATATCGTCTTCATCGTGTTCAAGCTCTTCCGATTCTTCATCATCCTCCCAATCATCTTCTTCCTGTTCATCAACGTCTTCGTCACTCTCATCGTCGCCTTCGCTCGCGATTTCCGCGTCGAGCGTATTCACTACCGGAGCTTCTTCAAAATCGTCTTCCGGCGACCATGTGGTTTCTTCTTCGGTTTCGTCCGTTTCCGCTTCATATGCTTCGGCGGTACGGAACTGCGCGTGCGGCGCGGCCGGTTGGGATTCGGCCGCATCGATCATCGCAGCGTCTTCCCACGGGACGTCCTCGGTCTCGTCGGCTTCATCGATCCGTACAGCAGGACCGTTCAATTTCAGACTCGCTTTCGTCGCCGTGGCGACGCCGCCACCTTCCGGTGCGGCGTGTGGTCGCGCTGGAGAATCGCCCGCGATGCGTGCGCCGCCCGATTCGCCGGGGTTGCGCGACGGGGCGTCTCCTCCGCCGCCTCGTTCCGGCGTGATGCGATTGCGTCTGGCAGGCGCGGACGGCGGAGGCGGTTCGTCCGGAGCTTCACCCATCATCTCGCGCCACTGTTCCATCGTCATCAAAATTTCGCGCGCATTCGAGCCGTTGTACTCGCCCACGATGCCGTCTTCGGCCATGTAGTCGATCATCCGCGCGGCGCGGCCGTAACCGATGCCCAAGCAGCGTTGCAGCAAGCTGACGCTGCCGCGGTTTTCGCGCAGCACCGCTTCGACCGCCGACGGATACAGTTCGTCGCGGCTTTTGATGCGTTCCTTCGCGTCGCCGTCTTGTTGGTCCTTGGTCTTGAGTTGCACCAGCTCTTTAACGAAGTCGGGCTCGGTCGTGCCGACATGCTCGACCACGCTGTTGATCTCTTCGTCGCTGAGATAAGTTCCTTGCCCGCGCAACAACGTGCTGGTTCCCGGCCACAGGAACAACATGTCGCCGTTGCCCAGTAGTTTGTCGGCGCCGTTTTCGTCCAGCACCACACGACTGTCCGTCCGGCTGGCGACCTGGAACGCGATTCGCGCGGGCAAGTTCGATTTAATAAGGCCGGTGATGACGTCAACCGTCGGTTTTTGTGTGGCGAGGATCAAGTGGATGCCGACCGCGCGCGATTTCTGCGCGAGGCGGATGATATGTTGTTCCACTTCTTTGCCTGCGGTCATCATCAAGTCGGCCAACTCGTCGGCAATGATGACGATAAACGGCAACGTCTTGGGTACGACGGACCATTCTTCGTCGGATTCCGGATCCAGTCGTTTACGCAGCTCTTCTTCGCCCAACTGATTGAAGACGGTGATGTGCCGCACGCCAGCCCGCGCTAGCAGCGCGTACCGTTCTTCCATCTTCTCGACAGCCCAGGCCAGAATCGCTTCGGCCTTGCGCATGTCGGTGACGACCGGATGCATCAAGTGCGGCAGCGTTTTGTACGGAGTCAACTCGACCATCTTGGGGTCGATCATCAGCATCTTCACTTCGTCCGGCTTACGCGACATCAGCATCGAGACGATGATCGTGTTCAGGCAGACGGATTTGCCCGTTCCGGTCCGACCGGCGATCAACAAGTGCGGCATCGTCGTCAAATCGACCACCATCGAGTTGCCCGCGACGTCTTTCCCCAGGTAGATCGGAATCTTCATCTTCTTGGCTTTGCCGTCGGTCTCTTCGATCACTTCGCGGAGCCGCACGAGCTGCCGCGTGTTGTTCGGCACTTCGATGCCGACGGTGTTTTTGCCCGGGATCGGCGCGACGATACGCACGCTGGGGACGCGCAGCGCGATCGCCAAATCGTCGGACAGGCCGGTGATTTTCGAGAGTTTGAGACCGGCTTCGAGCTCGATTTCGTATTGCGCGATGACCGGGCCGGTTTCGATCTCGACGACTTTGACGTTAAAGCCGAAGTCGGCGAACGTTTTTTCGATTTGCTTGGCGCGGATTCGAACTTCCTTCTCGTGCTCTTCGCCATACACGATTTCGTTTTCCAGTAGCAAATCGATCGGCGGCAACTGATACTCCGCCGCGTCCTCTTTCCGGCTGGCGGCGTCCAGTTCCTTCATCATGTCGACGCGATCGTCGTTTTTGGCCTTCTTCTTGATACGCGGATTCGACTCAGGTTTAGCCGCGACCACAGGCAACGCCGGGGCGACGACCGCCGGCTCTTCGTCGACATCGGACTCTTCCTCGTCATTGTCATCGTCGGACTCCTCTTCAGCATCTTCGTCGTCTTCTTCGTCCTCGTCATCCTCATCTTCGTCTTCAACCACGGCCGCCGCGGGTTTAGGTGGTTTGGACTTGATGCGGATCGACGACAGTTCTTCTTCCTCTTCGTCCGCATCGGACTTGGTATCGTCGACGGCCTTCGACTTGGCGGCCGCTTTGACCGACTTCGCATCCGTTTTGGGGATGAACGCTTCGGGGATGAACCCGTTCGGACCGACCTCCAGGTCGCTGGCCACGCGCGGCGTGCGGCGCAGCGTGCGCTTTCCGACCGCGGCCAAGCTCTTGGCCGGACCGCCGAAGACGCGACCGGTCAACGTGACGAGGAAGTAGTCGGTACATAGCAACAAACCGGCCGCGATCATCGACAGCGTAAGGACATATGATCCCGCGCTGGCGAAATGATTCTCCAACCAGGCACGACCCGAAGCGCCGAGATACCCGCCCGGGCCGATCAGCGGACCTTCCCATCGCGGGGCGGCCAAGGCGGCCAAGGTCGAAATGCCGGCCAATGCCAACGACCAGCCGATACCGCGCACGCACGGTTCGTTGATCGTCTTGCGAGCCAATAAAAACAAGTCGATGACGACCAACGTCACCAAGAGGAAATATGCGCCGTAGCCCAGGCTTTCGAACAGATAATCGGCGATCCATGCCCCGGCGCGGCCGCAGGCGTTATGGATTTGCTCCGGCGGCGGCCACGAGGCGTGGCTGGGCGGGTCGATCGGGCGGTAGGTCCCTAACGCGAGCGCCAGAAATACACATCCTGCCAGCAAGGCCAGCGCACAGACGTCCCGTTTCGGATTCCGTTGTTCGAGCATTGAGGCGAGCGCGTAGCGTGAAAGGACGCCGTCGCGAATGTCGCCGCTCGATCGGTTGCGGAAAGACATTTCCGCAAGAAGCTCGGGCCGGACGTACGCGATCGACATGATCGGGTGAGCGTCCTTGCCCGCCGTATTCCATCGTCTCTCGCTTTGATCGACGCGTTGTGATCGCGAACTGCAGCACGGTTCGGCGAGCCGCCTCGACACGAACAGCCGATAAAGTTTCTCGACGGAGCGGATTTCCTAAGAGCTTTGATCGCTAGGATCGGTACGATCGTTCCCCCATCCGACGTGAGGCACTACGCCGGGAAGAGCGTCCGCGGCGCCCAGCCGCCGTCGGGATGTCGGGCCAAGATGGTGAAGAGCCGCCCGCCGGGCAACTCGGCGAAGGCCTCGGATCCTACTTCCGGCGACACCGGGGCTTGGAAAAATCGCGTTTCGAGCAGATCGGTCAAGACGCGCCCTTGCGTAAGGAATAGCCGTTCCTGATCGCGTAATTCCACGCGTGGAATATCGGGAAACAAGCTCTGCGGCGGCAGGAGATGGGATGCCAGATTCGCGTGGTCGAGATCGTCGGGCGAGACCGTACGTTCTAGCGTCAGCGGTCCGATCGCCGTACGAACTAAATTCGTCATCACGGCTTTCGTCCCCAACTCTTCGGCGATATCGCGGCCTAGCGAGCGGACGTATGTGCCTGAGCCGCATTCGATTTCCAAACGGAGCAGGGGATAAGCGTATTCGCCGACCGACAGCCGATGAATTTCGACTGGCCGCGAGGTTAGTTCGACGGCACGACCTTTGCGCACGAGCGGTGTGCGCGACGTCCGTCGACTTTGATCGCGGAATAGATCGGCGGTACTTGTTGGATCACGCCCCGAAAACGCGGCAAGAGGGCTTCGAGCTCCGCCAACGTCGGTCGCGGTGGATCATTGAGTTGGGTGATCTCGGTTTCACGATCGTCCGACGGGCTGTGGCACCCAAGCTCGAACTCGGCCACATAGGTCTTCCCCAACGCTTGAATGCGATCGATCATCCGCGTAATCGGACCGACGCAGACGGCAAGCACACCGGTCGCCAGCGGATCCAGCGTTCCGGCATGGCCGGCTTTCTCGGGACGAACCAAGCGTTCGACCATGTCGAGCACGGCGCACGACGTGATTCCGGCGGGTTTATTGAGAGCGACGACACCGAACGGCTTGAGCATCAGCGGGCAAACTTCCGACGATTCGCAGTGGGAGAAACGGAGGGCGTGATTATGTCGGATGGCCGCGGAGGTGGAAACTCCAAAGCGTGCGGACTTCATCCGGTGTTTCTTCGCGAGACCAGTGAGTCGCGCGAGGACGCCGTCGACGTCGTCGACGGCCGGAGCGGCCAACTTGCGAAACTTGGCCATAAGCAATCGTTCGAGCGGCGCGGTCGTATTACGCGCATGACCGGTAGGGAACATCACCAGACCGCCGTCGAATTCACCCAACGTGCGGTGCCTGATCGTGACCTGCGTCGGAATCCCTTCGGGATAACGCCGATCGAACTCCACGCCGCCGTGGACCAATTCGATCTTGTCCATCAACATGCGCGTCGTCGGATCGGCGAGCGCGGCGTCGTCGTAATCCGCGGGCAGCAGCATCAGTGTTTCCCAATCTGCCGTCCGGTGTTGGATCGCTTTGCGCAACAACGTGGCCACGATGTAGGGCAAGGAATGGTCCGCGCTTTGTCGCGTCGTCGGTCGGCGCTTGTAGGGATCGCAAATGATGTGGTACGCCGGCTCATAAATGGCGATGCGAATCGATTCGATCGCGTCGGCGTCGGTCAGCAATTCGGGTCGCGCGGTTAAGACATCCAACAAACCTTCGATTGCGCCGGCCGATTGATGTTCGTATAACCCCAATTTGAAGTGCATGCTGGCGATCGAGAAATTCTCGCCTGCCGTCGACACGACCAAGTCGAAGGGGCTTGAGTTCGCCTCGACGGGCCGCTCGAACAGCGCGAAGATCGCCTCCGGATTACGAAAAACATCGGCCGGGCCGATGAAACCGTTTAGCGCCGATGGACCGACTGAACGGCGAACTCGGTGCTGATCGCGGCCGAGGCGCCCTTGCTGTCGGAGAGTTGCTTGCCGTAGCGAATCGCGCAAAACGGAATCGCATGCGCAACGAATAGCCCGACGGCCGATTCGATTTGATCGACGGTCGCGTCGAGTGCGACGGCGTAAACGATCGCCGAGGCGATCGCGCCGTGAACCACGTGATCGATTTTGTGCGACTTGAGCGAGAAGACTTCGGCTAAACGCCCGCGAATCTCGTCGATCAGCACCATCGCGCGAACGTTCGCGCACCGTTCCAGCCGCGCAGTTGCCCGGCCGCGACCGCGACGGGATAAAAGTCGTTGTGGCCGAACTCGCCGGCCGTGTTGCCGCGTTCGGGATCGTAACCGAAATTCGTGCCGTTCGAGTCCCACTCGCGCACCGCGGCGCAGTTCGCCAGGATCGCTTTCTCCGGGCGAACAAACACGCTCGAACCAATCAACGTCGCGCCTGCGCGAGCGGATCGCTGAATTCCAACGCTTCGCGACGTAAGACCGTCGGCGCATTCGCTCCGGCCGCCAACGCCGACGCGCCGCAGATGACGCTGTCGATGAAGAACAACTCCGTTCGTCGCAGAATCTCAGGGGCGATCGAGCCGCCGGGCGCAGATAGAAAATCGATTGCGTACTGCGCGAGTCCTCGAACTTGGTTGCTGTTTCTCGGGAGCAGGAGTTCGTCGTTCATCGATCGGTCGTGAGGAAAGTTTTGATGCGTTTGTCGCATTATGCCCTGATTCACGCGATGAAGGCATCATCAATCACGTGAGCTTCGCAAAATACGGCGATTTCCAGGTGATCCCCGACGGAATTCTTGCTCCCCGCAACCGCGGGCTACGGTGAGTAACATAGAGCGATACACGGCGAGATGTCCGATCTCGCCGCAACGATTCATCGGAGTGCGGAACGCGATGCGTAAAGTCTTGCCGGCACTGGCCATCCTCATCTGTTTGACGCAATCCGCCTTGGCGGCGCTCGTCTTAAACAGTGCGTTGCCTGTCGATAAACGCGTGACCGTTCAATTGATCCAAGTCGCCGACGACGCGGGCGCGAACGCCGCGCCGCTCTTCGGATCGCCGGCCCAGCAATCGATCATCTTCGACTACATCGATCAAATCTGGGGCAAGCCGGGATCGATATTGATTTCAAATTTCGTTCGACGACGTATAACAACGCGTTCGCATTGACGGGAACGACGCAAAACCCGCGACCCACCGGCGATCTTGGAACGATCCTTAATACGGCGACGTTGGCCAGCGGCATACTGGATCCCGATCCCAAAGTTTTGAACGTCTTTCTCGTTCGCATCGTGCCTGGATTCAATCAGACCAGCGACAACACGTCGAACGGATTAGCGAACGTCGGCTCGAACGGGCTCGCTTATTGGGCAGGGCCGAATTTACCCGGCTTTACGGGGGGCCAAGAGGTGCTGGCCTCGGTGCTCGCTCACGAGATCGGTCACAACCTCGGGCTAAATCATGCAGTGATCTCCGAGAATCTCATGCAAGCCGGCGGCAGCGCGAATCCCGGGCAGCGATTGACGCCCGCACAAATTTCAGCGGTGTTGAGCAGTCAGTTCGTCACGGCATTGCCGATTCCCGAGCCTTCGACCTATACCATTTTCGCGGTTGGCGTCGCCGCATTCATTTGGAAGCGTCGACGGGGAGTAGAACTCGTCGCAAGCCAAGCGGCATAGTGCCGCGTAAGTTTCTTTTAGCAGCGAACCTATTGCTATTTCACAGGACGGAACTCGGCGTCGAGAACGACGTCTTGTGCCCGTGCTGCCTGCGCCCGTGCGGCTTGCGGCATCGTCTTATCCAGATGCTTGCGGATGATCTTCAGGTTTTTGGTATTCGATTTGTAGAAAAAGTCGAACGCGTCCCCTACGAATGGGATCGCACCTAACGTGGTGTCGATCGCCACGTTGGCGGCCATCCTGGTGCATTGCCACTTGGAGAGACCTAGGTTTTTAGCCTCCCAAATAATCCACGCTCCCATCGTGGCGGACAGCACGTCGCCGACGACCGGAATTACACCGACGATCGTGTCCAAGCCGACTCGTCGTTGCGTACCGGGGATAACGAACATGCCTTCCAGCAATTTCTCCATCGCTTCGATCCGCACTCGAGCGGACGCGGCATCGCTACCAAATCCCGGGAATTGCTCCAGCAGGCGGTCGAGAGCTTCGGATTTTAAGGGAATCGTGTTCATACGAAACTATTACGCAAACGGCATGCCCGATGTTCAACACACTTGGCGAAATTTAATCGTTCAACTGAATTTCAAAAACGTTCGGTCGTCCCGCTTTGACATCGAAGTCTTTCAGCGGCGATGTCTCGAACGCCAGATACTTGGCCGGAATTAGCGAGCTGCCCGGTTGTCCGATTTCTGACGCTGGCCGGCCGGGGTCTTGATCGGTCGAACAGACCACGCTGACCGTATGCTTGCCGACGACCGCGCCGTCGCCGGGCGAATACGTTTCCAGATCGAAGGAGCCGTCGGGGCGAATCATTCCCTTCGCGATATGCCCCTGTTCCGACCGAAACGTGATCGTGCCGAAACGGAGCGGCGCCATGCGGTAGGTCACTCGCCCGCCGACCGGAGCGGTCGGTGCTTTCGCGACTCCACAACCTACGAAGATCGCAAGAAGAATCCCGACAATGTGCGAACGTAGGGGCATGGAATTCACATCAGCACAAAATTTGAGATAAGGATAAGAACAGCTAAATATAAATAGAAACCGATCGTTCTTGAAGCGATAGGTTCAGAGAGAATATTCGGTGAACACGTCGATTGATTGGTCGTCGTTTTACGGTTATTCGCTACTGCAAATGCTCAATCCTTCAAATCGAAATTATGCACGTTATCGATACCGGACTGGACTTCGATGTCTTTCAAGGGCGTGGCGTCCAGTAACGAATATTTTTCCGGAATCAAAGACTTTCCGGCGGGCATTTCTTGGCCCGGCGATAACTTGAAATCCGGCGATTGCGTCGATGTGCATGTGACGCTGACACGATGTTTACCGACGATCGCTCCGTCGCCGGGTTTTACTGTATTCAATTCGTAGGATCCGTCGGGTTGAATTTGACCGGATGCGATTTTACCTTTCTCCGGCTGAAACATGACGGTCCCGAACTTAACGGGCTTACTTTTGTACGTCACAACGCCGTGAACTTTCGCCATTTCCGGTCCGCCCGCACCGCACCCTGCAGCGAAAACCAAAACTAACAGAAGCAGCGAAATACGGTTCATAAGCGCGTGCGACCAATCGGAGTTTCTGCTGAACGGAAGGGGAACACTGCTTTAGTTGGAAACGCTTTCACCGCCGTTCGAAGTGGCCATCGCTTGATAAGTCGTTAGCGAGATATCATCGGCGACGAAACTTACGCTACCGTCTCCCATCCCGAAATGTCCACCACCAGTATGAAAACTGCCGAAGGGCAAGTGATTAAACATGACGCTGCCGCCGCGATCGACCGCTTCATTCAAATTCCATGTGAAAACGGCTTTCATACCATAGTAGCCGAGATCGGAATACGACCCGCCGTCCGAGGCGCCGTTGTCGGTGGAGATCCAAGCGCGAAGGTTACCCGGAGTGCCGTAATATGGGCTGCTGGTGGTTTTCGTGTCGCTGTGTGCGAATTCGCCGTATGCGTACGTTTTGCTAAGGCCGTCCGAGGCACGACTGAGTTTTACGCCCCGCGTTTCACGAACTTCTTTCGGCGCGGTGGTGCTCTTAGAGATTTGCTTAGAGAGCCCAAAGAGACCGTTTTTCGGAAAGTTGCCGTAGTTCGTACTGGCGTCGTACTGATCGGCGTTCATTCCGGTTTTGTAACATCCGCCCACGAACTGATAAGTCAGAATAGCGAATCCCGATTGATAAGAATTTCCGGTATTATTTTGAGGGGTTTTTTCGCCCGGATACTCGGGGCAAACATATGCCGAGATGATGGTTTGCGCAACGGCCGTGTGGCTGTTCGCCGAGTTGTTAAAATTGATTTGTTTGAATAAGGCGTTTTCCTCGATAAAAGGCAAGATATTGCAAAGCGCGGCCGGTTTTCCGGAACCGACGGAGGCTGCGGGAAAATGATTTCGATTCGCATCGGCGAAATTGTGACACGCCAACACGACTTGCTTCACTTGGTTGAGACACGAATTGCGGCGCACGGCCGCACGGGCGGCCTGGATGGCAGGCAGCAATAACGCCACAAGGATGCCGATGATGGCGATCACGACCAGCAGTTCGACCAGCGTGAATGCCGAACGTCGTGCGGATGGATTGAAAAAATTCGTGCGCACCATGATTTCCCCAAGACAAGAAGTGCGATCGTCCGCTTGCCAAGATGATCGCCGACCAAGCCCCAGCACCCCGTTCCCGATCGGCCCCTCGCCCCGTAAACTCAACCGCAGGAGCAAGGCATGAATTCATGTCTTGCATTCCCCGTTCCCTGTAGCAAACACCTCGGAACACTTGTTGTTCTGGGCGGAATGCCGCAATCCAGCGGCGAATCGTTGGTTTCCCCGTAACCAACGAACATGTTGTCGCGACAGCATCAAACGCCACCGTATTTCTATGATATACGCAGTTTCGATAAAAAACTCAACAGAATTCTTTTCTTTGTGACCAGCCCCTACAACCCTCCTGTATGTCGTTACTCCTGAAAGTCGATGGCGTCGTCAAACATTTCGGTCCCGAGCCGGTTTTGGACGGGGCATCGTTTGAAATCCGGGCGGGCGAACGGCTGGGTCTGGTCGGCCCGAACGGGGCGGGCAAAAGCACGCTCCTGAGGATCGTGGCGGGTGTCGAATCGACCGATCGCGGGACCGTCGAATTGGCCACCAACGCCCGGTTGGGCTATCTCGAGCAACATCCGACGTTCGAGCCAGGCAAAACGCTGTGGGACGAAGCAGCCTCGGGCTTGGCCCACTGGATCGCGTTGGGGGCCGAGGCCGAACGGATCGCCGCCGCGCTGGCAGCCGCGCCGCCGGATGAACATGATCGGTTGGCCCGGCAATATGACCGTCTGCAGGAACAACTGACCCTGCACGACGCCTATCAACTCGACCACCAAATCGAGCGCGTGTTGACCGGTTTGGGGTTTCGCGAAAGCCAATATCAGCAGTCGGTCGAATCCCTCAGCGGCGGTCAGCAAAACCGACTTTTGCTGGCCAAGCTGTTGTTAAGCGACCCGGACGTGATGCTGTTGGACGAACCGTCGAACCATTTGGATATCGAAGCGACGGAATGGCTCGAATCGTTTCTGCGCGACACGCCGCGCGCGGTGTTGGTTGTCAGCCATGATCGTTATTTTCTGGATCGCGTAACCGAGCGGACGTTGGAGTTGTACGACGGGACCGTCGATTCGTATCCCGGGAATTTTTCGAAATATTGGCTGCTCAAGGCCGAGCGATTGGAAGTCCAAAGAAGAGAGTACGAGAAGCAGCAAATCGAAATCGCGAAGACCGAAGAGTTCATTCGCAAGAACTATTACAGCAACCCGGGGCAAGCCAAGGATCGTGAGAAGAAGCTGGAGCGAATCGAACGCATCGCCCGACCGCGCTCGATCGCCGCCCCGCCCATGGGCTTTCCGCCGGTGCAACGGGCGGGCGACATCGTCCTGCGGGCGGAGCATGTCGGCAAGGCCTACGATCGGCCGTTGTTTCAGGACCTGAGCTTTCAGATCCAACGCGGCGAACGCTGGGGCATCTTGGGCCCGAACGGAACCGGAAAAAGTACGTTGTTGAAATGCTTGGTCGGTCGCGCCGAATTCGACTCGGGTAAGTCGTTAATTGGGACGCAGGTCAAGCACGGCTACTTCGATCAGCAGTTGAACGAACTCGACGACGACGCCACGGTGGTCGAAGCGGTCCGTCCCCCCGGCAAGGATTTTACCGAGCCGCAACGTCGGGACATGTTGGCCCGTTTCGGGCTGACCGGTGCGATTGTCTTTCAACCGGTCAAGAGCTTGAGCGGCGGCGAGCGCAACCGCGCCGCCCTGGCGCGTTTGGCCTCGATGGACGTCAATCTGCTGATTCTCGACGAACCGACGAATCACTTAGATCTCTGGGCGTGCGATTCGCTGGAGCGTTCGCTGCGCGATTATGAGGGAACGGTCTTGTTCGTCAGTCACGACCGCTACTTTTTGAACAAAGTGGCCGACCATCTGCTGATCGTCGAGCCGCAACGATTCCGAGTTATCGAAGGAGACTATGAAACGTACCGCAGTCTCGTGAAATCGGGTTTCGCGCTCGACGCCGTTTCCGCCAAGCGGGCCGGCGTCGCCGATCCGGAAAAATCCGCTCCGAAATCCGAAACCACGCGACCGACCGAGAAACCGAAACGCAAGCGTAAGTTTCCATATCGCAAAACGGTTGAGATCGAGGTCGACATTCAGGACAGAGAATCTCGTTTAGAACAACTCAATGCGTCCGCGCTCGACCCGCAGACATTACGCAGCGGCGAGAAAATCAAAGCCGTTCACGGCGAGATCGAAGCGGTGCGCAACGCGCTGGCGGTGCTCTATGAACATTGGGAAGAAGCCTCCGAGTTGAACGGTTGAAACTTGGCCGCCGCGTGTACGGCGCATAGAATGCGACCGGTCCGGATCACGATCTATGCGGAATCCCAACCATGCGGTTGCTGACCTACAACATTCATAAGGGGATCGGCGGGCGCGATCGACGCTATCGGCTGGAACGCGTCATAGAAGTGATCGCAACCGAGCGGCCCGACGTGGTTTGCCTACAAGAAGTCGATCGCCATGTCCGCCGCTCGCGGTTCGACGATCAGCCCCATCTGTTGGCCGAAGGTCTGGGGCTCTCGCATCTCACGTATCAGCCGACGCATTTATTGAAACAAGGCTGCTACGGGAATCTGATCCTTTCGCGTTGGCCGCTGTTCGAGCATCATCACATCTCGCTCCGTCTCAAGCGTAAGAAGCAGCGCGGCGCACAGTTACGCGCTGATCAATGCGCCTGACGGCAAGTTTTTTTTAGCCAACTTTCATCTGGGCTTGGCCGAAAAAGAACGTCACTGGCAAATCGGGCATCTGTTCGGCCATCATTTGGTCCGCCCGCTGTTGCGTTATCCGTCGGTGATCTTGGGTGATACCAATGATTGGCGTAACACGTTACATACTCGTGAACTGGCGGCGCAACGCTTCGCCTGCGCTACGCATCCGATCAGCCGGTTCCGGACGTTCCCGGCATGGCTGCCGCTCGGATCGTTGGACAAGGTCTATCACAACGACGGCGTCGTCGTCCGCGAAGCCAAAGTGGTAAAGACTAAACTCAGTCGCGTCGCCAGCGACCATTTACCGCTGTGCGTGACGATCGGCTTTCCGGACGTCGGACCTACCTAACCTGGGTTTCCGTGTCTAACGGCGGACTCTTTTTCGCTTTCGCGTAATCAGTGTTTGGTAGAATGACCGGCATTCGTTTTGCATGCTAATTGCGATTTGTATCGCATGCCGCAAGACATTCACGGAGGGTCGGACATGATGCGTTATACGTTGAAAGCGTCGATCGTTATGTTGCTGGCGTTTCTGGTCGCCATGCTGGCGATCGAAGACTCGCGCGCTCAATTGCGTCGTCGGCCGTTGTTGCCGCGTCGCCAACAACGCGGCTGACGTGGCCTCCGACGCGTTGGTCGGTACGCCGTACGGCGTCGGCTTTGCGACGTTCGATCTGCCCGGGAACGTCAATCCGGGCTTGTTCCAGAACAAAGAATTCACGCTGACCGAGAAAAACGGGCGCGTATTCTATGCCGCGTTCGACCAGCAGCCCGTTCGCGCGGCGATACGCGAGGTATTAGGTCTTGAGCAACCGCTGCTGGGCGGAGGTCGAGGGCTGAAAGTGAAGATTCATTTTTTATTCATCGGAAACGAACCGCTCGATCTGACGTTGCGCGCCGGCGTGCCGTTACGTCAGGTCGTCAACGTCCGCGACGACGCGCAAGCCCACGACGCGGCATTGGCCGAGTGGTGGGATGAATACACGAAGCCGTCGCGCGCGTTATTGAAGAACGACGAGTACCCGCCGGTCGTGGACAATTATCTGCAACTGATGCTGGCTCACCGTCTTGGTATAGAAGCTCCTCGCGAGCGGATGATTACGCAGTTAATCAAAGGCGACGGCGGCGGGATCGGCGAATCGTTGGGCGTGGTGTTGGGTTCCGAAAGTATTCGCTTGGACATGCAAAAAGATCGCTGGCTGAGCGGCGCGTAAGCCGGCCGAGGCGGCCGATCGGCCGCTGCCTTCTCCGGTCCAAACGCCGGCGATCCAATTTCCGGTCGTTCCGCAGGATGTGGCGATCGAACCGATCGCATTACGTGTGCCGCAAGAGTGTCTGTATGTCCGTTACGGAACGTTCTCGAATTACTTGTGGTTTTCCGACACGATGGACGAGTGGGGAGGCGATCTGCGGAACCTGATTTCGTTCCGTGGCGTCGATTACGGCATCAACGCCAAAACACAGACACAACTGGCCGTGAAACAGGGGCCGTTAGCCAAGTTACTCGGCCCGACCGTCATCGCCGACGTGGCGATGGTCGGCATGGACACGTTCATGCGCGAGGGAGCCTCCTTCGGCATTCTTTTTCAAGCTCGTAACAATTTCGCGTTGTCGAACGATCTGCGCGGACATCGGGCGGACGCCTTGAAAGCCAATCCCGACGCCAAGGAAGAGACGATCGAGATCGCCGGGAAGTCGGTCGCATATCTCCACACGCCGGACAATCGCGTTCGCTCGTTTTATGTTGTGGATGGTGATTATCACTTGGTGACCACCTCGCGCCGTCTGGCGGAACGTTTCTTGGAGACGGGCGAGAAAAAGGGGCGCTGGGCGACAGCGAAGAATTCCGCTTCGCACGCTCCAAAATGCCGTTATCGCGCGGCGATACGGTCTTCGCGTATCTGGGCGACGCCTTCTTTCGCAATCTGTGTTCGCCCGCATATCGCATCGAGATGACGCGTCGCATGCGGTCGCTGGTCGAGCAAGACGAACACCGCTTGGCGACGTTGATCGCGTTGCGCGAAGGCCTGACCGATCTTACCGACGCCAACCTGATCAAATTCGGTTATCTTCCGCCGAATCATGGGCGACGCGGTGATGGATCGCACACCGTACTGGATGCCCAGGGTCGGCAAATCGATTCCGTGCGGGGAGCGCATGGATCGTTCACGCCCATCGCCGACGTCACGGTCGAGTTGGTCGCGCCGTCCGAAGTCGCCGCGTACGAAGCGTTCGCGAACGAGTATCGGACCAAGTGGACGCGCATCGATCCCGTCATGGCGGGCATCAAACGGTTCGCGTTGCCGAAAGCGACCCCCGAAGCGGAAACGCGCAAGCGCGTGGTGATCGATCTGAATATCGCTCCGGTGGCGAAACGCAGCTTGGGAAGTATGGAAAAATATCTTGGTAGCCCCACCACCATCGCCGCGCAACCGTTGTCTGAAGATGTTGTCTTGCTGCAGTTCAACGCGAAAAGCGGCGGACTCTTGGGGAACGGCGGCAACGCCGAGAACATGTACGCCTTGGGGATGCGAGACTCTGCGATCGCGTGGCAGTTGCGCCCGGCATCGACGTTCCGCTGCCGCAACGCGCGACCGACGCCAAGATGTACGCCGCCGCGTGGCCCACACCTGGATTGTTGGGACTACTCGGCGCTGTGCAGGCCCCGCTGTATGCCGACGACGGCTTCGCGCAAATTCCCGGTGGCGGACTCGTCGGGCAAGATCTCTGGCAGCGCAACCGCGGTACGTTGTCGGTCGTGAGCTGGGATCGTAACACGTTGGCCGACGTGGCCGCACGTTTCCCCGTTGGTCAAGCCGAACGTCCGGCCCAGTTGCGGTTACACATCGCCGACGTGCAAGCCGGGCAAATGCGGGATTTCGCGAATGCGCTCGGTTTTTTCCGTGCACGACAAGTCTCGGCCGGCAATATCCACTTTTTATCGTTACTGACGAATCAACTGGGCGTCAAAGCGGAGGACGCGAGGAAGGTCGCGGAAGATTTGATCCAAGGGAAGTTGGTCGATCCGCTCGGCGGCGATTATGAACTTGGTCAAGTCGACGGCGAAGCCCAATGGCGCGGCACGGCATGGACGCCGGAGACGGGTCGGTTGACGAATCGCGTCCCGGCTGATTTTCTCACGCCGACGATGAAGTGGTTCCGAGGAGTGGACGCGGATGTGGCGATCTTGCCGGACGAGTACGCCGCGCATATCGAAGTCGAGATGCGGCGAGAGCCCCGCGCGGACGTCGCACCCGCGTCGCAATTGCCCGCGTTTTCGTTCCCGAAATTTCAGCAACAAGAACCAGCGCCATCCACGACGCCCGACAAATCGAACGCCGCCACGTCGGGCCGTCCGCCGCTTCCGCCGCCGCCGACCGAAGCGGAACGCGGCGTCCGCAAAGTTCCTCCGCCTCCGACGGCCGATCCCCCGCGTCCGACGAACGACTTGCCGGAAACCGAAGAAACACGCCCGCCGGCTAAACGCGTACCACCTCCGCTCCCGCGACCGGAAGAGTTTGGCCGCCCACATGCCTCGAGCCGACGGCTTCATGCGGTCCTAGGATTTACAATCTTCGTCCCGCATCGCGGATAACGTTTCTCGGGCGGCTTGGATCGTGTGTTCGATTTCGCGATCTCCGTGCGCGGCCGAGACGAACAACGCTTCGTACTGGCTGCACGGCATGTAAACTCCGCGCTCGATCAGACCCCAGAAATAACGTGCGAAGCGGGCCGTGTCGCTCTGCGATGCGGTGTCCCAATCGACGACTTTCGTAGGATTGAAGAACAATGTCATCATGCTGCCGACGCGCGCTACGGTGTGGGCGAATCCGGCATCGGTCGCGGCGGCGTCGAGTCCGGCGGCCAGACGGGCGGAGAGCTGTTCCAAGCGTGCGTACGGCGGATCGTCGTGTAATAGCTTCAACGTGGCGATGCCTGCCGCCATCGCCAAGGGATTACCGCTGAGCGTGCCTGCTTGAAAGACTTTACCGGCCGGCAACACATGATTCATAATGTCGCCGCGGCCGCCGTACGCCCCGACGGGAAGTCCGCCGCCGACGATCTTGCCCAACGTCGTCAGGTCGGGCTTCATGGCGAACAGCTCTTGTGCGCCGCCGGCGGACAAGCGGAAGCCGGTCATCACTTCGTCGAAGATCAACAACGCGCCGTGACGTTCGGTCAGCCGGCGCAAGGCGTCCAGAAAATCGCGTTTCGGCTCGACCAAACCCATATTGCCGACGACAGGTTCCAAAATCACGCCGGCGATCGTCGCACCGTGCATCGCGAACGTTTGTTCCAAACCTTCGAGATCGTTGTAGCGCAGGATCAGCGTGTCTTGAATCGCGCCCGGGGTCACGCCCGGAGAATTCGGCACGTTAAGCGTGGCCGCCGCGCTGCCCGCGGCCACCAGCAACGCATCGACGTGTCCGTGGTAACAGCCGGCGAATTTGACGATTTGCCGACGGCCGGTGAAGCCTCGCGCCAGGCGGATCGCGCTCATCGTCGCTTCCGTGCCGGAATTGACGAAGCGGACTTTCTCGATCGACGGCACCATGTCGCGGATCAGCGCGGCGAGTTCGGTTTCGCGTTCGGTCGGCGTGCCGTAACTCGTGCCGAGTTCCGCCGCGTGCCGCACCGCGTCGACTACCGCCGGATGGGCGTGTCCCACGATCATCGGGCCCCACGACCCGATGTAGTCGATCAGCTTGTGTCCGTCGATATCCCACAGATACGCGCCTTGCGCGCGTTCGATGAACAACGGCTCGCCGCCGACCGCGCCGAACGCGCGGGCAGGACTATTGACTCCGCCGGGAATGAGTTGGCGAGCGCGAGAAAACGCGGCGTGGCTTTTGGGGAAATCCATCGTGGTCGATTTGGAGCGGAGATTACGAAGTGATCGAGTGAAGTCGGCTGAAATGCGGGATAATCGAAAAGGGAAATATCAAGTTTCCAATACCCACTTCGCCGCTTGCTTAGCCCAGTACGTGATCAACATCGTCGCGCCGGCGCGACGCAGGGCCGTCAAAGTCTCCGAGGCGCAGGCCTTTTCGTCCAGCCAGCCGCGTTGGGCGGCGGCGCAGACCATGGCGTATTCGCCCGAGACGTTGTAGGCCGCCAGCGGCACGCCGGGGAAGTTCCGCGAAACCTCGCGCAGCACGTCCAGATACGGAAGCCCCGGTTTGACCATCAGCATGTCGGCCCCTTCTGCCAGATCGAGCGCGGCCTCGCGCAGACCCTGTTCGACCGCGCTCGCCGGATCCATTTGATAGCCGCGGCGATTGCCGGCATGCGGGGTGCTTTCGGCCGCTTCGCGAAAGGGACCATAAAACGCGCTGGCGAATTTCACGGCGTAACTCAATATCGGGACGTGTTCGAACCCGTCGCGGTCCAATCCGGCGCGGATCGCGCCGATCATACCGTCCATCATTCCGCTGGGGGCGATCACGTCGGCGCCGGCGCGGGCCAAGCTGACGGCTTGCCGAGCGAGGTTCGGCAGCGTGGCGTCGTTATCGACGTCGACGCGACCGGTCTTCTCGTTCAGCACGCCGCAATGACCGTGCGCGGTGTATTCGCAAAAACAGAGATCGACGATGATCGGCAACTCGGCGCGACGGCTTTGATCGCGCGGATGCCCTGCTGTACCGGGCCGTCGTCCGACCACGACGCGGAACCGACGTCGTCTTTATGATCGGGAATCCCGAACAGCAACACCCCACCGAGTCCCAAGGCTTGCGCTTCGGCCGCTTCCAGCGCGATCAGATCGGGCGAAGCTGCGCATGGCCCGGCATCGAGCCGATCTCCTTGCGTTGATTCTTGCCCGGCTTGACGAACAGCGGCAGGATAAAGTTCTTCGGATGCAGCCGATGTTCGACGATCATCGCCCGCACGCCGGGATGATGGCGTAAACGACGCATCCGCGTTTGCGGGAACGATGCGGAAGCGACGGAAGGCTCGGCGGGACGATCGGGCATGCGGCGAAGCGACGGCGGAAGTCTCGTGAAAAGAACAGCTTGATTGTCGCAAGCCCTGGCGGCGTTTGACAATCCCGTCGAGCAAGATAGTTTCGTCGCGCGAAGCGTAACGAGCGGTCTAGCGTTACGGTCCGATTAGTCTTGTGCCGTGTTCGTGACCGACGCCAACCGACTGCGAATCTCCGCCAGTTCGGTTTCCAGCCCACGCCGATCGGCGTAGAGCGTCATCAGCGCGATACACGGCGGCGCGTTCCGCGGCCGGCCGGCGTTCGATGGCGACGATGCGTTCGCGAATCGTCGCGGCGTCGAGTTTCGCGCGACGCAGCGTTTCACCTTCGAGACGCTCGATTTGGCGTTTGGCCAATTCCAGACAGAGTCGATCGTCTTCCTCGAGTTCCGCGTCGTTCGCGTAAACTTCACGGAGCGCACGTAAACGCGCGGCGCTGCGCTCGGGGTCGACGTTGGATGTTTCGACGGCGGCGACATATTCGCGGGCGATCGCGGCGCGAGGATCGTCGTCCTCGTGCGCGGCGCGGACGCGGAAGTTGCGCTCCAAGCGTTCGAGTCGCGCGTCGGCCAGCCATTTTTCGACTTGCGCGCGACGCGGATCGTCCGGCAAGCGTTCGACGAACGCTTCCATTTGCGAAACGACGGATGCCGAACGATCGCCGTCCGCGGCGGCCGTTTCGAGCTTTCTGTATTGCTCGTCCGGCGAAGCGGGCCGCGTCGCCAGCCATACCGTGAGCCCGATAATTCCCAGCACGGTCGCCAACAACGCGAATTGTTGGATCGCGCGTCGCCGCGATTCGCCGCGCTCGAGCGCGGCCGCTTCGGCCGATTCTTGCTCGATGGTCAGAAAGCGATTCGCGCGCGGTTGACGCGCCGGGCTCAGCGGCGCGTCGAGTGAGAACGAAGAACCGGCCGTTCGTCCGGATTGCGTGTTCGGCGCGGCTTGCGTCGTTGGATCCACGATATAGCGCGTCGGCGAGTCGGGATCGACTTCTTCCTGCACGACCGGAGCCGCTTCGCCCGCCATCGTTTCGGATTGCGACAACGAAAACTCGCCGGCCGCGAAGGCTTCTTCCGCCCGCGTACGCGTCGATCGCGCGGCCAGACCGTGCTCCATGGCCGACAATTCGCGGGCGAGAATGCCGGCGTTGGCCGCCCGATCCGTCGGGGATTTCGAAAGCAATCGGGCGATGATATCGGCCAACGCGGCCGGCGTCTCGGGCGCGAATTGCGTCGCTCGCGGCGGTTCGGCGAAACGCTGCATCTGCAAAATCTCGGGCAGGCTTTTGCCGCGAAACGGCGGACGGCCGGCGAGCATCGCGAACAGCACGCCTCCCAAGCTATAGAGATCGGAACGGGCGTCGACCGGCTTGCCGTCGGCCTGCTCGGGCGACATGTATTCGACGGTGCCGACCAAGCCCCCCTGTGCTGGTCAACTGGACCGCCGCCGAACAATTTGGCGATGCCGAAGTCGGTCAACTTCACGTCGTCGTCGGGCGTGACCAGGATGTTCGCGGGCTTGATATCGCGATGGACGATGCCGTGGTCGTGAGCCAGTTTTAAGCGCGGCAGAGTTTCACGCCGGCGCGGATCGTTTCGCGCCAATCGAAACGTCTGCCGCGTTGCAGTTCGTCTTCCAAATTCGCGCCGCGGACCAACTCCATCGCGTAATAGACGTCGTCGTCCTCACTGCCGTATCCGTAAAGACGGACGATTTGCGGGTGCTTGAGTTTCTTCAGCGTTTCGATTTCGATTCGAAGCGCTCCCGAAAGCCCTCCTCGTCGACGAACGCCGGGTTGAGAACTTTAACCGCCGCTTCGTCGCCGGTTTTTTCATCGACCGCTTCGTAGACGGTCCCCATGCCGCCACGACCCAGGCGTTTGCCGATTTTGTACGGACCGAGACGTTCCGGAGGCATGGCCGAGCGATGTGCGAGGAAGAGACGAGAACTTCCTCGATTGTAGCAACGAACGACGTGCGCGGGATGTCCGCGCGCGTCGTCTTGCACCGTGTTTAGAACGCCGATTTGGCTTTCACGCCGTCGTTGTTCATCTTGTAATTGTTATCCAAGACGCCGCGTTGACGCAGTTGCAACGCTTTGTTGCCGCGTTGGAGTTCCTGCAACAACTCGCCTTCTTTTTGCTCCTTCAAATCGTTCTCTTTTCCCGCGTCCTTACCCGGCGACTGAGCCGGCGGGGCGTTGGCCGGAGCGGGTGGGGGACCCAGTTCGCGCGTTCCGCGGAAGAAGGCGTAACGTCCGTCGTCGGCTTGCGCGATCACCGTGCTGGTTCCCTTGACGCCGTCGGCGATGAAGACGCCGCGCAGATCGCTGACGCCGCTGATGAATTCGCCGTTGCGGCTGCCGATGACCTTGGCCTGTACCCGTGCCAGATACTTGTCGTTGACGACGTCTTTCACCGTGACGCGGACACGGCCTTCGCCGGATTCCTCCTGCACGTCGACCGTCAACGGGCTGATCAAAATCAGTCCGCTGGCATGCAGCGACTCGCCGCGACACACCAACAGATACGCGCCTTCTTCCTTGAACGGCAGTTCGATCTTCTTCACGCGATCGCGGTAATCTTTGCCGTCGCCCAACTCGATCGTCTCTTCGTGCGTCGGACGAATGCCCGAGAGATTGATCGACGTGATACCGCTGAGGTTGCGTTTCAGCAGACTGAACTTCATCAAGTCGATGCGATAGACCTTGATGTCGACGCGCGGAATGTTGCGGAACGTCAATTCGGCCGCGACCGGTTCGCCCGGCTTCAGCGAGACGACTTCGGGCAGTTTGATTTCCTTACGTAGGAAGTACGCGATCGCTTCTTTCGCGTCGGCGAACCGATCTTCGACACGAAGATACTCGTTCACCGCTTCGCCGGCGCGGCCCAGACTGTGATAGACCTGGCCCAAGATGTAGACGGCCTGCCATTTGTTGGGGCTTTCGATTTCGCGGCCGGTCGCTTTGTCGACGCGCTTCGAATCGGCCACCTTGCGGGCCATCTTCAACGCTTCTTCATGTTCCTGTAACGCGAAGTGTCCGTAGGCGACCAAGTACCAATAGCTGTCCAAGAAATCGCTCCCCGCGTAACGCGAGGCGTATTTCGTCGCGCGGGCGATCAGTTCTTTATAGGCCTTGAGTTCGAGCAGCGCGTTCGAGAGGCTGAACGCCGCTTGATCGGCCGCCGGATCGTCGGGGTAAAGCGTCAGGAAGTTGTCCAACATGCCGAGCGCTTGCTGGATGAGTACGACTTTGTTGATTTTCTTCTCGCGGAGTTTCGTGTCGCCCGCCGCGTGAGGGGCGTACTCGTACACGCGTTGCGCTAACGAGTAGAGAGTGGTGGCGGCGTACGGCTCGGGTGGGTATTCGGCCAGCAGGCGTTGCATCACTTCGACGCTGCGCAGGAATTCGCCTTGTTGTTCCAAGTACCCGGCGACGCCGTTTTCACGGAGGAAGCTGTTTTCCAGAATCGCGCGGTAGACCATGTAACTCCGTTCGTATTCGCCCAGCCCGTCGTACGCGGCGGCGACCTTCATGATCTTGTCGAACGGAATCTCCTTGTCTGGAAAGCGTTCTTTAATGATCTCGAAGTAACGCACGGTCTCGCCTGCGGGACCGAGCGATAGGTGGGCGTCGAACAGCATTTCGACCGTTTGGCGGTAGGTATCCGCATTCAGCGTCCAATCTTTGAACAGATTCGTGAGATACGACGTCGCGGCTTTGTAGTCTTGCTTCTCGAAATAGCGCTTACCGAATTCGAACAGTTCGCGCGGCGTTTCTTTGTAAGCGTCCTTGCTTTCTTGATCGGCGGCCAAGACGGTCAAGGGCACCGCCGGCGCGACGGCCAGATCGTCCAAGCGATAGGCGTTGCGGACGATCGTCGGCGAGTCGCGATACGAACCCGGTAGGTAACCGTGGATGTCGTACGTGATCGTCTCGACGTAACGGCGAGAGCCCACGTAGAACGTGATCGAACCGGCCCCCAATTCGTAGCGTTCGAAGCCGCCTCGGATCGATTGCTCGACCACGCTGACGCCGCTCGGCAAGGGTTCGGTGACCACCAAATAATCGAGTTGTTCGTCCGGCGTGTTTTGCGGCACGTTGTGGCGCGACACGTCCAACGTCACGTGACCTCGTTTGCCGACCGGGAGTTGCGTCAACGGATTGCGGAACGTCGTGTAGCTGCCGGCCAACACGTCGAATCCTCGCGGGATTTCACGTCCGTCCAACTCGCGCGGGGCGGGTTCGTAGCGACGCACGACCGTCCACTCCTTGGTGGTGTTCTTGAGTTTCTCCGCCGGGACGAAGCCGGCCAGAATCGCTTGGAACGTGTAGCGACCTCGTCCGGTTAGTTGCAGATTGATCCGATTCTTCCCGGGTTTCAACATCCG
The DNA here is from genome assembly GCA_049840575.1 of Pirellulales bacterium. GTDB lineage: Bacteria > Planctomycetota > Planctomycetia > Pirellulales > JALHPA01 > JANRLT01. The sequence goes on along the minus strand of JASGKV010000021.1, from coordinate 281,733 downwards.
ATCCGGTACGTCGATCGTACGCGTCTCGGCGTCTTTCTCGATCGTCATTTCATCGACTTGCAGGTCGTTGACGAACAATTTAATCGTGTACGTTTCGTTCTCGAAACGTGCCCGAGCGAACCAATCGCAGACTGCCAACGCGGCCGGACCGGTCGCCTTTTCCGGCGTCCAACGATGACCGCGACGCGCGGCCATCAAGTCGTCGACCAGTCTTTTCAATTTCGCGTCTTCGGGCGCGATCTTCGCCAGAGCCACGGCTTCTAGGGCTTTGAGTTCGATTCCGCTGGCGCTCCAGGGCAGAATTCCCCGGGCCGAACCGCGACGCGTCGGCAGATCGACCAAGACCGCTTCATTCGGCAACGCGGCCAGCAGTTCGTTGGCGACCGGTTTGCGATCCATCTCGGCGAACGCGAGCGCAGCGTATACCAACGCCGTGGGACTGAGCGACGCCTTGTTGCGGTGCAGACGGTTGGCCTGCGCGAAATCGCCGTGTCCCGACACACTCAGAGCGTGCAACAGAACCGTGCGGGTTTCGAAATCGGTCTCGTCGATCGCGGCGAGTTGCGTTTGCAAGTACGCGCGCGCTTTGGTCAGCGATTCTTCGCTGATCTTATACCCGGATTTCACGGCCAAGGTCAGCGCCCAATAGACGCGTGCCGTGGTGAAGCGGTGGCTTTGCTGGCCGTAGCCCGACCAACTCCACGCCCCGTCATCGCGTTGCGCGGCGACGATCTGCCCGATGGCCGAGCGAATGCGGGTGTCGATGGCTTGCGCCTGAGCGGTGCCTGCGTCGCGCGTTTTATCGAACAGTTTTTGCAACGCGACGGCGGCCATGAGGTCGCCGGTGGCGGCATCCAGACCGGACGCGGTTCGCACCGAGTCGATCCCGCAACTGAGCGACGGTCCCAGCAGAATATCGAGCAGACCGCGATCGACGCTGGATCCCAGCACCAGTTGCAAACGCGGACGTTTCCAATCGATGCCGGTCGGCGGTTCGATCCAGACCGTCGTGTCGCCTGTCGCGTGTCCACCCTGAACCGCGTAGACAGGCACGCCGTACGGCTGGATCGGAACGGCGCGGCGGAGCAGGTCTTCGTTATCACCGGACTTGATCGAGAGTTCGAACATCGCCGGAACATCGGAGTTGAAATCGACTTTTTGATCCTTCACGTTATTGGCGTCGACTTCCGTGGGACGCTTAATCGTCGTACGGAAGGTCAGTTCATGGATTCCCTTGGAAGTCACGTTCAGCGTTTTCTTCTCTTCGATCAACTTGCCCGCGATGATCGTGCGGAACGCCACTTCGATCGTCCCTTTGTCGATCAAATCGTTGTGGATCAACGCCTGCACTTCGACTTCGTCGCCGTCGGTGAAGACGGCCGGAAGCTTCAACTCGCCGAACAAATCTTGCTTGACGATCAACGAGTCCTCCGCTTCGCCCGCGAGCGAGTCTTTGGTCACGCCGCGCGCGGTCAGTTTCCAAGCGGTCGATTGCTCGGGCATGGTGATCTTCAGCGTGGCGACGCCGCTTGCGTCGGTGACGATCAACGGGTTCCAGTAGCCGGTCTCCTGCGGACCGACTTGGGCCAGGACAAGATTGCCCGACGCGGAGAGTTTCTTGCCCACTTCGTCGGCCAGAGCGACGTCGAATTTCCGGCCGAACGTGTTGCGATAGTTGAAGTTCCACTGCTCGCCGTTGGTCGGATTGACCATCACGCAGTCGCGTTGACCGCTGAGATTCAACACGGACAAGTTACCGCCGTTGGATTCGCAGAAGAACGCATTAGCGTTGATGGACTGTCCGCCGTTTAATGTTTGAATCGCAGCGAAGTTGGTCGCCGAATTGAACGCCAGCGAATTCGATTCACCGAGTTGCAAAGTGGAAGCTCCGGTAACCGTAAATGAGTCGTCCGAGTCGTTCCAAGAACGTTGCCCGGCGTTCACGCCGAGACCGCCGCCGCCTTGCGCGACGGAGCCGTCCTGGTTCATGGCATTTGCACCGAAGTAGCCGTTCGAGACGAATCCGTTCGGGTTGGCATACCGGCTGTTAGGGTTCCTGCCCATCGAGGATTGCGAATAGAGCTGCACTTGCGACATTTGCGGCTCGCCCGCGGGGGAATTAGGATCCGCCGCCAAGTTGTCGATGCGAAGCGTTCCCGCTACCACTCCGGTGTTCAGCGACTCGCCCGCGACGCCGGCCGCTTCCGCGTCGGATTCCATCACGATCCCGAACGGGATACCGGCCGCGCGTCGGGTTTCTTCGTCGGCTTCGATTTCGCGGCGTTCCAATTCGGCCAATAGCTGCTTGTCGATGGCGTGCGATTGCGGACGATAAGAGAACGAGATGCTCGAGCCGCTGCGCATCGCGCTGGTCCGCCAGACGCCCATGTAGGCGCCGTTGAAGGATTGCACGTTCGATCCGAAGAGTTTCAGCAGCGATTCTTCGACCAACGCGACGCTCAACTCTGCCGATTGTGGTTTACCCACGGCGTCGGTCGCGCGAATGATCAGTTCCAATTCTTCGCCCGGCGCAGAGGGGCTTTCGGATCCTTGCGTTTGGTTTCCAGCTTTACGTTCAATTTGCGTTCGACGATGAACGATGCGACGGCTTCGTGGAAGCGTAGCGGCGGCGCTTGTTTCGTTTCCGGATCGCCGGCGTCGGCCGCCGGTTTTTTGTTCTTGCCTGGGGCGTCCGGCGCTTTCGCCGCGGCTTCGACCACGGCGGCGTCTTGCATGACGGCCAGCGAGAGATCGAAGTTCGGCGCCAGTTTGGCCGTCAACGGAATCGAGAATTCGTTCTCGCCCGTCTTCAGGTCCAACAGTTTGTAATCCAGAATGCGCCGCGCCCTGGAACGTCACCAGCGCCAGCGCCGGTTTTTGCGCCAATGGATGCGAGCTTTGGCCGTTTGACCGACTTCCCAAGTCAACTGATCGGCCAAGATGCGAAGCCGAACGCGGTCCTCGTCGCCGGAGACGCCGACCGACCCTTGGCCAGAGACGGCGTTTTCGAAGCGATCGATGCCTTCGGCGCGAAGGATGTAGTTGCCCCCTTTATCGAGCTGGAAGGTCTTTTTCACGACGCCGGTTTTCGCGTCGGTTTCGACGTCGTGCTTCGAGACCTCCGTCTCGCCGACCCGCCCGTTGACGACGTTCTGCTTGAGCAACGTCAGCGTTAACTTTTGCTTGAGCGGTTTTCCTTCGGCGTCTTTGGCCGTGACGGAGGCTTCCCAACTCTCGCCCGAGATGTAGACGGGCCGAGGCGTGGTCACGTTTAATGAAAAACCTTGCGATGCGACGATGAAATTTTCGCCGATCGTCAGATTGCGATCGGTCAACGTGACCGACAACGTCGCGATCTGCGCTTCGCGTAGTTCGCGAGTCGGAAACTTGTATGCGATCTCGCCCCTGGCGTCGGTCCGCGCGACGGTCACCGGGCCGTCGCTCAGCTTGTAGCGAATCTCTTTGCCTGCTAACGCCGCGCCGTAGTAATACTTGGCGACGATCTTGCCGGTCAGCTCTTCGCCGCGATAGACGATGCGCTTGTCGGCCTCGATGCTCAGACGGATCGGTTCGAGCGAATAATCCTGGACCAGAAACGAACCGTTGAAGCCGCCCGAGGTTTGTTCGACGTCGCGGATGACGATCCGATACGAACCGCTGGGGCTGGTGGCCGGCAAGGTGAAGAGGCTGCGTACGCCGCCGAATTCGGTCGGCGTCAACTTCTCGTTCCAGACGTTGCGATTGCGCGGATCGAACACTTCCAGTTGATACTTGCGGGTTTTGTCCAAGACATATTCGTCGTTGATCGCGCGGCGGATCACGCCGCGGATATGAACGACTTGGCCCGCGCGATAGGCCGGGCGATCCGTGTAAATCAGTCCGAGATCTTGTAAGCCGGTCGCAACGCCGATGCCCGAAAGATCGATCATGTTCGACGCGCTGCCGACGTCGGACTTGGCGAAAACTCGCAGGCTTGGGGCTTCGCGCAGTTCTTTATGGACTGCCTTATAGACCCCGTCTTTGCCCGTCTCGCCTTCGGCAAATACGGTTTTTCCGTCGCTGAGAATCAACTTCGCACCGGGCAGCGGCTTGCCGGTCTTCATGTTTTGGGCGAAGACCAATGTTTCGTCGCGCAGAGCTTTTGACGATCATGTCGACGTCGCTGACCAAGACCAACGTCGTCGCTTCAAGGGTCTTGCTCGACACGGTGATCGCCATCGCGCCGACGGCGGGAGCCTCTTCTCACGACCCATGATCGGCGGCAACGGCACGTCGATTTTGTTGTCGAAGTGACGGTATTCGGCGTACTCGGGAATCTTGTACTCGAACGTCTTATCCGGATCGATCAACGCGATGTCCAGACCTTCGATCCCTTGGATCAAGTACATCTTGCGGAAGTAGGTTTCCAGATCGATGCGGTAGCAACGAACCGTCACCGAATCGATATTGCGCGATTGCAGCGTAACCTTGGGCGTTTCGCCCGAGCGGAACGTCCGTTCGGTGCCGATCGAGAGACGCTTGGACGTCAGGCGGGCCACGGCTTGGCGGGCGGTCGTCGCAGATGCGCCGTAGGTCGTTTTGCGAAATTCTTCCAACGCCTTGTCGAGCTTGTCTAACTTTTGCTCGTAGACGACGCCGATCATGAATTGCGACAGCGACGCTTCGTTCGTGTTCGGGTATTTGGCGACCGCTTTGCGCCAGGCGTCGATCGCCTCATCCCATTTCTTTTCGTCGAACAGCATTTGCCCTTGGACGTACAGGATCTGCGCACTGCGCGAGTCCAACGGGTACTTACCCAAGAACTCGTTGAACAGTTTGCGGGCGAGTTCGTAGTTTTTGCTCTGTCGGGCGTCCTCGGCGCGGAGATATTCGCCGTCGATAATGCCACGTTGAACTTCGCTCCACGCGGCGTGGGCGGGGTGCTTGACCAAGTAATCGCGCCAGGCGGCGATCGCTTCGTCGAATTTCTTCTGCGAGAGATACGCGTTCCCCAGCAGACGTCGAGCATCGGCCGCTTCGTCGCGTTCGACGTATTTGGGGTCGGCCAAGAACTTTTTGAGCATCCGAATCGCGTCGTCGGCACAGCCCATATTCAAGTAGCTTTGCCCGATTCTTAAGGCGGCTTTCGGCGTCAGTTCGTCGTCGGGATAACGTTTGATGAATTTTTCGAGCGCGGCGACGCCCAATGAGAGTTCTTCGGCGTTGCGCAGGATTCGGGATGTTCCAGGTCGACGCCAAATCAAAGGCGGCGTGGGCGATCAAATTGTCTTTTACGTCGGCGTGGGCCGCCAAAAGATCTTGCCACGTGCGCCGTGCTTCGATCGGCTTCGACGCGGCGAATTCGGTCTCGCCCAGGCGGTAGCGGGCTTCGATATCGCGGGATTTCTCGGCCGCGGTCGGCTCTTTGCCCAACGCGTACTTCTTCAGGTAAGCCTGATAATCGCGAATCGCTTCGTCGTGTTTCCCCAACAGTTGCCGCGCACGGGCGATACGCAATTCGATCCGTGCGGCGGCCTCGGGCTTCACGCCCACGGCCAACGCTTGCGTGTAAAAATCCAACGCCTTGGCGTAATCCGGCTTGTGGGCGATTTCGTCCTTGGGTTGAAAAAACGCGTCGGCGAACTCCAAATAGATGTCGGCGATTTCTTGCTTGCGATCGAGCGAGAGCAGCGTCTCCGCTTCACGTTTATAGAGTTGTTCAGCCGCTTGAAAATCGCCTTTCCGCGCAAGCGAGACCGCGCACGACAAGCGGGCCCGTCTTGCCCAAGGGCTGGTCGAGTAATCTTTCTCGACCGTCAGGAACGTCGTGATGGCGTCGTCGTAATCCTTGGCTAAGTGTGCCGCACGGCCACGATGGTACAGCAGGTAATCCTTTTGCACACGGGCAGGGCGAGGGCCTTATTCAATTCTTTGATCGCGGCGGCGTAATCGCGATCTTGGATCGATTCGCGAATCGCGTCGGGCAGTTTGTATTCGATTTTCTGTCCGTTGGCCTGCGCGGCCTTTTTCTCGCCTGCCGGTTTTTCACCCGCAGGCTGTTGTGCTTGCGCGGCGGTCGACCACAGCGCATAACACAATACGGGTAACGCGCAGTACGTCAGTGAACGGCCAGTGAACGTCGTAGTCATGGCGACTCGGCTCCCCTCGAGTGACGGCATTCGCTTAAGAAAAACGGCTCCCTCCGGCCAGGATCCGCGGATCCGAACGTCAGACGCTTACGATAGCCGAAAAGTTCCCGCCCGCTTGTCACGAACGTGTAAATACCGCGGGAAATCCGTGTGAGGGAAGGGTTAGGCGTGGTTCATCGAACGGCAAAACGATCAAAAAACGCTTGTTCGTCGTCCGCCGCGTGTGTTACGCTCGATTGCCGCCGGCACGCCGAATCTCCTCGTCGTGCGCTACCCGTTTGGCCGTCGATTTCCCGGGGCTTATGCCGATGCGTACCGCGTTGTTCTGTGTCGTGGTTGGCTCGTTGATTTGCGTCGGCTGGAATCAAGCTCAAGAACCGACCGCCGCGCCCGCGCTGTCGGCGGCGGACGCCAAGGCCGCGCTCGAAAAAGCGGGTCTCAAAGTCTCGACGACCGGCGTGCTGATGCCCGAGGAGGCCGAGTTCTCGAAGTCGATGCGCGATTTGGACGCCGTACGGAAGTCGTTCGTCAGCGCCGAAAAGGAACATGCGGCGGTCGAAGGCGAAGCCGATAAGATCCAAAAAACGGTGACGCAAATCAAAACGCAGCTCGTCCAAATGAACGCCGCGATCGCCGGCAATCTGCCCGTCAACGAACACAACCGTTTGGTCGGGATGATCAACGCCTCGCGCGTGCAAACGGAACTGCTGCTCGAACAACTCGAAAAAACGAACGATAAGGCCAAGGCGTCGCGCGCCAAAGCGGCCGAAGCTCGCGAAGGGTACATCACCAAAATCTTGGCCGCTCGCGGCGCGGCCGAAAAAGTCGAAAACAATTGGGGCAAGCTCGCGACGGACGCTCAAGCGACCGCGGCGTTGGCCAAAGTGGCCGAAGTGCTGAAAAAACCGATTTCGGCCAAACCGTCGCAGACGTTCACGCTGGCCGAGAAACAACTGCAACTGCTCGAACAAAAGATCCTCTCCGAATCGATCAAGCTGACCGAAGACTCCGGCACGTTCATGGTGTCGGTGCTGATCGACGGCAAGCATACCAAGCAAATGGTGGTCGATTCGGGCGCCACGTCGATCTCCTTACCGTTCGCATTAGCCAAGGAGCTGGGCATGGAACCGACCACGCCGATCGCGAGATCCGCGTCGGACTGGCCGACGGCAGCGAAGTCCCCGGCTTCTTGAAAAAGATCAAATCGGTGCGCGTTGGCAAGTTTACGGTCGAAGACGTCGAATGCGTCGTTCTCTCGCCCCAAGCGGTCAAAGTCGCCGCCGTTGTTGGGAATGAGCTTCCTGGGCAATTTCAAATTCGAAATCGATAAGAACAAGTCCGAACTGAAGATGGTCAAGATCGATCAAGAGTCCAAGAAATAAGAGTCGCTTTCATAACATCGGCGTAAACAACCGCGCCACGCCGTCGCGCAGTTTGGTCGGAAACCAACGTGCGTGCAGCATCGCGTAGGTCACCTCTTCGGCCTGTTCCAGTCGCCGATCGACCATCGTGAGAATTTGCGCGGCCAAGTCGCGGTCGTAACACTCCACGTTGAACTCGAAGTTCAACCGCAAGCTGCGCGGATCCCAGTTCGCCGAGCCGATCAGCGACCAAACGCCATCGACCACCATTAGCTTGCTGTGGTCGAAGATTCCGGGCGACATCCAGACCCGGCAACCCCGTTCGAGTATCTGCGGCAACGTCGCCTGACACGCCCATTTGACCAGCGTGAGGTTGTTGTTGCGCGGTAGGACGATATCCACCCGCACGCCGCGTAACGCGGTGACGTTCAATGCTTCGATCAACGCGTCGTCGGGTAAAAAGTAGGGTGTGACGATCGCCACGCGCTCGTGCGCGACCGATAACGCGCCGATCAACGCCATCCGCAACTCGCCGATGTCTTCGTCCGGCCCGGACGGAATTCCGCGGGCCAAGATTGTTCCGGCGGGCGGAATCGGCGGAAACCACGGTTCGCCGTCCAATTGCTCCTTCTCGGTGAACGCCCAATCTTCGGCGAACGCTTCCTGCAATTGCGCGACGACCGGCCCGTGCAGCCGAAAATGGATGTCGTGCAACGGCGCTTTCGGCGCCAACGCTTCCCACGTCCCCGCGCGAATGTTCATGCCGCCGGTGAAGCCGATGCGTCCGTCGACCACCAGGATTTTGCGATGCGAACGCAAATTGCTGTACGCCACGCCGCGCGGAATCAAGGTCGGCATGAACTTGGCCACCCGCACGCCGACATTGCGCAGCGAGCCGGTGATCGTCGGGATCGTGTATCGCGACCCGGTGTCGTCGATCAACACCCGGGTTGGCACGCCCCGCTTTACGGCACGTCCTAACGCTTCGACGAAGCGATGGCCGGCTTCGTCGCGGTCGAAAATGTAGCTGCACAGCGTGATCGATTTTTCGGCGTTGTCGATCGCTTCGATCATCGCCGGATAGGCCGCGTCGCCGCCGACCAACGGCTCGATACGATTCCCGCCGAGCAGGGGTTGTTCGGCCAGGCGTTCGATCAAGCGGACCAGCGGCAGAAAATCGTCGCTCCGCGTTCCCACCGTCGCGCGGAACGACGGGCCGTCCACGGTCGCTTGTGAATGCGCCATTTTCTTGACGTAACTCGACCGCTTGCGCATTTTTTTGCGCGACGATGAATCCGATTGACGCCGAACAGCACATACAAGAACGCGCCGACCATCGGCGTCAACCAAATCAACCCGACCCAAGCGATCGTCGCCCGCGCGTCGCGTTTGACGACCAACGCGTGCAACGTGCAGCCGATTTCCAACAACAGACCGCCGAACGTCAGGAGATGCGGCCAAAAGGCCTGCAAGAACTCCCAAGCGTCTGCGCAGCCAAGTTTCCATCGTCGAGCTGTGTTCTCAAAGGTGTTGCGTCGCGCGGAATTCGCGACGCTATCGAATCGTACGTTTTCGTCCGTACGACCCACCATCGCATTCGGCGTACCGGCCCGGGATTGGCCCCCGGGGGGCGTTTGTTAGGGTTAAAGGTATCGTAACGACGACGCCGTCTTCCGCCAGTGTCGGGAAACAGCCGGGCCGCCGGGCCCAAGGTCGCGTTTCCTCGCCTTCTTTCGTTCCGCCGTGCCCTTTCCCGCGACGATCGTTCCGACCGCGCCGCCCGAGCCCCCCTCGAATACGGTCTTGCTCCGTCGGTTGCTGGGATTGGCGTGGGCGTACCGTTTGGAATGTTTGCGCATCCTCGCGCAGCAGATCGTCTTGGTCCTGCTGACGATGTTGCAACTCGGCTTGGCCGGCTTGGGAATCGATGTCATTGGGTGGGAGTATCAACACCGCGCGACGCCCGATCCCTGGCCCTGGGGCATCCGCCCGCCGGCCGATTGGGGACCTGTCGCGTCGATCACGGCGATCGCCGCCGGCATCTTGCTGGTTTCGGCGTTGCATGTGTTGATGAAATATCGTTCGACGGTCGCGCTGACGCGATTGGCGCAGCAGAAAATCGTCTACCGGTTGCGGACCGACGTTTACGACAAACTGCAACGTCTGAGCTTCCGTTTTTTCGACGCCAACCAAAGCGGCACCATCATCAATCGCGTGACCGGCGACGTGCAGGCGGTGCGCATGTTCATCGACGGCGTGCTGATCCAAGTCATCACGGTCGTCATCTCGTTGGGCATCTATCTGGCCTACATGTTGAGCATCGCGCCCGGCCTGACCGCGGCCTGCTTGGCCACGACGCCGCTGTTGTGGATCGGCGCGGCGATTCTTTTGCGCATGGTTCGGCCTGCATATCAGGTCAACAGCGCGTTGGTCGATCACGTGATGCTGGTCCTCAGCGAAAACGTGCAAGGGCAATCGGTCGTCAAAGGTTTCGGCCGCGCAGACGTCGAGAACGCCAAGTTCGATCGCGCGTCGCGCGGTGCGCGATCAGAAAGACGGCATTTTCCGCATCATCGCCTGGTTTCAACCGATGATGGGGATTCTCACGCAGATCAACATGGTCGTCTTGTTGGGCTACGGCGGCTATTTGGTCATTCAGGGCGAAATGGCGCTCGGGACCGGGTTGTTCGTCTTCGCCAATCTGCTGCAACAGTTCGCCAATCAAATCGCGCAGATCACCAACATCGCCAACTCGATCCAAGCCAGCCTGACCGGCGCGCAACGCGTCTTCGAGATTCTCGACGCGCCGTTGGAAGTCGCACCGCCGGCCGATCCCTATCGTCCCGCATCGGTGCGCGGCGAAGTCGCGTACGAACACGTCGAGTTCTCGTATCACCCGGGCGCGCCCATTCTGCATGACATCGGTTTCGTCGCCCGACCGGGCGAATGCATCGCCATCATCGGCGCGACCGGAACCGGCAAAAGCACGCTGCTGGGGCTGCTGCCGCGGTTCTACGACGTGCTGGGAGGCAGCGTGAAGGTCGACGGCGTCGATGTGCGCGAGTGGGATCTCGACACGCTGCGGAAAAGCGTCGGACTGGTCTTTCAAGAGAGCTTCTTGTTCAGCAACACGATCGCCAACAACATCGCGTTCGGTCATCCCGAAGCGACGATGGAGCAAATCGAACGGGCCGCGCGAATCGCCGCCGCGCACGACTTTATCGGCGAAATGCCGGCCGGTTACGACACCGTGGTCGGCGAGTACGGTGCGAACCTCAGCGGTGGCCAACGACAACGTCTGGCGATCGCCCGGGCGATCTTGCTCGAACCGCCGATCCTGATCCTCGACGACGCGCTGGCGGCCGTCGATCCCGAGACCGAGAACGAAATCCTGCAAGCGATGGAAAGCGCCATGCAAGGTCGCACGACATTCGTCGTCGCCCATCGGCTCAGTACGTTGCGTCGCGCGGATTACGTCATGGTGATGCACGAGGGCCGGATCGTGCAGCGCGGCACGCATGCGGAACTGTCGGCTATTGACGGGCATTATCGCGACGTGGCCGAAATCCAAGAAGGAAACGTCGCCGCCGCGCGACGCGACGCGCAACGCGCACGGGATGTTTCCGATCAACCGACGACCGGCGCATAGGAATTCGCGATGTTCGTGCCGACCGAGACGATCGTCGCTCCCGCGTCCGCGCCCGGCGGCGCAGTGCGCGGCATCGTGCGGATCAGCGGCGTCGACGCGGTCGCGATCGTCGGAGCGGCGGTCGCGGTCGATCTGTCCGCCGTACGCGTCGCCCAGGTCGTTTCGGCCTGCATAGCGCTGCGGAGCGAGTTCGATCCGCGCCCGGTCGCGGTGCCGGTCGAGTTGTGGATTTGGCCGCATGCGCGCAGCTACACGCGCGAGCCGTTGGTCGAGTTGCATTTGATCGGGTCTCCTCCGTTGATCGCGGCGGTCGTGTCAAAGTTGATCGAGTCCGGCGCGCGGTTGGCGCGGCCGGGGGAATTCACATTACGGGCGTTTTTGGCCGGCCGGATGGATTTGATCCAGGCCGAAGCGGTCTTGGGCGTGATTGACGCCCGGGATCGATCGCAGTTGGGACAGGCGTTGGAACAACTGGCGGGCGGGTTTTCCGCGCCGCTTCGCGCGGTCCGCGAGGACTTACTGAATCTGTTGGCCGACGTCGAAGCCGGCCTCGACTTCGTCGATGAGGACATCGAATTCGTCGGCCGCGACGAACTGCGGACCCGCGTTCGCGCGGCCGAGGCGTTGGTCGACGCGACACTGGCGTTGCTCACGCATCGCGAGTCCGGCGATCGCTTGCCGCGCGTCGTGTTGATCGGCCCGCCGAACGCCGGCAAGAGCCGGTTGTTCAACGCGCTCGTCGGTCGGGCCGACGCCATCGTGTCGCCGATCGCCGGCACGACGCGCGATTTTCTGCGCGCCGAACTCGATTGCGACGGCGTGCGGATCGAACTGATCGACACGGCCGGTCACGACGACGAAGCCGGCGAATCGCCCGCCGGTCATGCGCAACGCCACACGCGCGATCGCATCGACGACGCCGATGTCTGTTTATGTTGCTTCGATCGTTCTGCTCCTGTCTCGAACACGTCGGCCGCTTCATCCGAAACCGCGGCCGATCCTTCATTACTTGGTAACGTCGCACGTATCCTCGTCGCGACCAAAGCCGATCTCCCGGCCGTTTCGCCGACTCCGTCCGATGCGCTCCCAGTCTCGGCGGAGCAGGGGATCGGGCTGGACGAACTTCGCCGCGCGATCGCCGCGCGGTTGCGGGCCGTCGATGGCGAGGCCGGCATCGCCGCGTCGGTCCGTTGCCGCGAGGGTCTCGCCGCCACGGCCGCTGCGTTGGCCGAAGCCCGACTGCACGCCGAATCGCCGTCCGGCGACGAATGGATCGCCGCCGACCTGCGCGCCGCACTCGACGAACTGGGCCAAATCCTGGGGGCCATCCATACGGACGACCTACTGGACCGCATCTTCAGCCGGTTCTGCATCGGGAAGTGACACCCGGCGTCTTACCCAGCTTCACTGCGCGAGCGTTACGATCGAAACGAGCGTTTCGAGCACGCTCGAAATCCAGTTTTGTTTTTCCATGTCGATTGAGCCCCCGGCGTCGGCAATTCGTTCGCGCGGTCTTGCCAAACGCCCCATCTTCACTCTGCGAGCGTTACGAGCGTTGCGCACACTGCAAAGCGCATCCGGAATTCTTCTACCGTCTCCGTTATGGTGAGCTTTCCCATCTTCACTACGCGAGCGTTACGAGCGATCCGATCACGATTTCCACTGCGCCGTTTTTGTTTTTCGTCGGCGGTTTTCAAGAAATCACGACTTACGTCGAGCGATCTGGCTTAACTTCGCCAATTGATTTCAGTGTTCTCAAATGAATTGTTGAGTCGGTTGCTCGCTCCGATCATCCAGTTGAACGCTGCCGATTCTGCACATGTCCGTGAAAACGCAATGGTATCCGTATGTCCGCTACATAACCAAAAGATACCGTCGCGGTGCCGAGACGGTGCCGTATGATTTTGCAACGGTCGTTTGGTTCACAAAGCTTCTGAACGCTCGTGGTTTTCGCAACAGACCGCTGGCAGCGAGATTTCGCACGGACTTTCATGCAGGCGTCGTGCCGGCGGGCGAAAAACCGCCGGTTACGTCACACCACGATCCGGCTCCAGCGGCCGCCGCGGAAGCGGAGCGTGATCAGCGCGGTGCGGAAGCAGAGATCGATCGCCATCGCGTACCACGCGCCGAGCAGGCCCAGCGGCGCGAACACGATCAGGCCCGGGATGTCGATGCCGCGATAGGCCAGGACGTAGCCCAGCGGAATGCGGATTACCAGAAAGCCGACCAACGTGTTCAGCAGCGGCCAGCGCGTGTCGCCGGCCCCGCGCAACGCGCCGGTCAGAATCATCAGAATCACCAGCCCCGGCTGCACGACGCAGACCACGCGCAGCACGCGTGCGGCGAGCGCGGCCACTTCGGGATTCGCGCCGTCTTGAAAAAATAACGCGGTCAACCGGTCGCTGAAATGAAACAGCAGCGACGCGCAGACGATCACGAACGCCTCGCCGATCGCGCAGGCGATCCAGACGCTCCGTTTGGCCAAGTCCGGTCGACGTGCGCCCAGAAATTGCCCGACCATCGTCGTGGCGGCGATTTGGAAGGCGAACGCCGGGAGATAGCTGAGGCTCTCGACGCGGATCGCGATCCCGTGCGCGGCCGTGGCGGTGGTTCCCAATCCGTTGATCAATCGGACGAACAACAACTGGCATCCGATCAAGGTCAGAATATCGATGCCGCCGGGAATGCCGACTTTGAGTAATCGCCGCGCGTCGTCGTACGTCCACGCGGTGCGAAATCCGACGCGCAGACCCGAGGGGCCGAAGTACAGCCGGATCAACATCACCAGCGCGCCCACGTAGTAGCCCGTCGCCGTGCCGATGGCGATGCCGCGCCAACCAAGTTCCGGAAACGGCCCGTATCCGGTCACCAAGCCGTAGCTGACGAGCAAATTCACCACGTTCATGGCGATCATCGCGACCATCACGGAGATCGTGTCGCCGGCCGCGCGCAACGCCGCGCCGACGACTTGCTCGCACATGATCGCGGGCAAGGCGAGCAACGTCCAATGAAAATACGTGGCGAACAATTCGGCCGACTCGGGCGACAGTCCCAGGATTGCGCCGATCCGCGCCGAATCCGTACATCAGCACGGCCGGAATGACGCAGATGCCCGCTCCCAGCGCGAGCGACGTCGAGACCATGCGCCGCGCGGTCTCGCGATTCCCTTCGCCGATGCTGCGGGCGACGAGCGCGGTGGTGCCGATCGCGACCAACGAGAACAGACTGGTCAGGAACCACTGGACGTAGTTCGCCTGGTTCATCGCCGCCAGATAGCGGTCTTCGCGCAAGAACCGCCCGGTGAGCAGCGCGTCGGTCAGCCCGACGGTCATGTCCAGCACTTGCCCGCAGAAAACCGGCCACGCCAAGCGAATCATCCGCGACGCGAGCGGCGGATTCTCTTCCAGAGCGTCGAGCGGAAACGGGGCGTCTTGAGACACGTCGTGATCCGCGCCCTTAGCGTCGATAGTAGTCGATGTATTGAAAACGTCCGCCGCCGGCCAACGCGCGGAGGCCTTCGCCGGTGAAGACAATCGTCACGCCTTTGGGGTTCACATCGATTTTGACACCTTTGGTCGATTTCAGATCGATCGACAGCGGGAAACCTTCGGGACGTTTTTTCTTTTCTTCCTCCGTTTCCGACGGCGTGATCGACATCCCTTCACACGCGCCGATGCCGGGCATGGTCAGCGTGACTTGTTCGCACTTGGGGTAATTCCAACGCACGATGGCCGGAAAAATGCCGGTTTGATTCTCGATTTCCACATCCAGTCGTTTCTCGTCGTCCGAGAGTGTTTGTTTGACCACTTTCCATTTGTGGATCGTGTCGGGAATGCGCTCCAGCAGGTCGCCGGCCGCGGCCGACGAGACGCATGCGAGTAGCAGGAGAAACGCCAACGACGACTTAGCCATAACCCAGCTCCTCGAGTTCGTCTTCGTTTAAACCCAGGTAGTGACCGACTTCGTGCAAGATCGTGATGCGGATCTGACGACGGAGTTCGACGGGGTCGACGTTTCCTTCCTCGTCGCACGCTTGCGCGAGATTCCCCTCGCGATAAACGTAGATCCGGTTCGGCAAGCGATACCCGATGTCCACGTGTTCGTCGAGCTTGGAAATCCCCACGAAATAGCCGCACAATTCTTCCGCGTGGTCCAGTCCCTCGTGCTTAAGAATGTCGGGCGCCGGTTCGTCTTCGACGACCAGCGTGATCTCGTCCAGCGCGCGTGCGCCAGGTCCGGCAACTCGGCGCGGATCGCGTCGACCAGTCGATCGAATTCCGCCCGTTCCTGATCGGTGACCATGTCTGACGAAAATGTTGGCGGAAGCGTGACCGACTTTCTACATTAGGGAGCGTTCGCTCGCTTGTCCAGTTCACGCGTCGGGTTCCACGTCGGGGGTGGTCGGGATGCCGCGTTATTCGATTCGCACGTTGCTGCTGATCTTCGTCGTCGCCGCGATCGCGGCGGTGATCGTCGGTTCGGCCGTGCACGGGACGGGTCTGGCGTTGGCGTTGGCCGTGATGCTGGGCGCGGCGGCCGGGGCGATTCTCTTGCAAGCGCTGGCCGTCGGTTTGGTCATGGCGTTGGCCAAGGCATCGAACGTGGTCGCGCCGCCGGGGCAAACGCCGGCCGAACCGAACGTGTCGGCGTTGCGTCGGGATGCGTCGCTCGAGTTGGGAGAATAACGCCGATGATTTGGGGTCTTCAACAACGCATATCACCGCAGTCAACCAGACTCGTGCGCGTGACGCGAGTCTTCTGCGCGTGGCTGTCGATCGTCCTGCTCGCCGCGCACGTGGCGTACGCCAACGAGCGGATTTTGCTGCCGGGTTACGAACTCACCATCGGTCAGAACGGGATGCCGATGAATCCGGGCGTTCCGTCCGCGTTGCCGATCGCGCCGGCGTTGTTGCCGGGTTGGTCGCAAGCGGGGCCGGGCTTCACGGCCGTGCCGACGCCGGGGAATTTGCGATTGATCGTCGATACGAGTTGGCCTTCGTGGCCCGGCGGGTATCGGCTGGTAACGTTGGAATTCTTGATACCGGCACCGTCGAACGCCGAACGGACGGTCGACGTCGAGTTGGAATTCGGCGCCAATCGCTACCAAGCCGAGCTGCACCTACCGATCAACGAGATCATGATTCCGGCCAACGCCGCGAGTTGGAAGCACCGCGTTTTGGTTCCCAACGATCAAGAGTGGTACTTGAACTCCATCGAAGTGCGCGAACAAGGACAGCTCATTCGCGAACTAACGGTCAACGGTTTATCGATCGGCAGCCAAAACGCGCGGAATTACGAATTTCACGCCTTGGCGTTGCATCCGCGCGCCAATGGGATCAATACGTCTCTGACGATGACCGACGACGTCAATCATTCGACGTTGAATCACTACGCGAACGGCAAACAGTATTGTTATCCGGTGCAATACGGTTGGGCCGGCTACGCCGACTTCGGTCAGTTGCCCGACGTCTGGCAGGCGTATACGTCGTTGGACGTGATCCACGGGACGTTGCCGGAATTCGAGCAACTGCGCAGCAAGTTTCCCGCCCAATGGCAGGCGATCCGCACGTGGGTCGCGGCCGGGGGGAAATTGCACCTTGAAACGTCGCCCTCATCCGACGCGGAACGCGTCAAACTCGTGGCGACGCTGCACGAATGGTTTCCCACGGCCGACACGACCGCCGAGGAAGCGTGGACGACGGTGTTCACAGCGCAGATGAACGGAACGAATTTCACGCCGAATACCAATGCCGAGTTATTCGAAAGACCCTGGCGCTTGGGGCGGATTTCGTATGCACGGCTGCCGAAGAAGCATCAAACGTCCGAAGAAGTCGTGCTGCGCGAATCGTTGACGCAGCTCGTACAACGGCCTCACCTCCAGGTCTCGGCCGTCGAACCCAACGCCGGGCAGCCGCCGATTCTGTTGTTTCGCGCCGCGATCACGCTGTTCGTGGTCCTGATCGGGCCGGTCAACTACTTTTACTTCAAGTCGCGAAAACGCCTAACGTGGTTACTGGCCACCGTGCCGCTGGGGGCGGCGATCACGACGGGCTTGTTGTTGATGTTCACGCTGTTGAAGGACGGCGTCTCCACCCGCGCATGGTCGGCCGGCGTAACGGTCTTGGATCAAACGCGCCGACAAGCGGTAACCGATCGGCATGTTCATTTGTTCGCGGGGATCGCGCCCGAGAACGGGTTCGCGTACTCGACCGAACACGCGGTGTTGCCCGCGACGCACGGCGGCAATTCCTACTCTCCCTATGGATCGTACGGCAACGACGACGACCCGGGCTATAAGGAGTTCGCGTGGAGCGTGAGCGACCCGGAGGACGCGAACGCGCGCGAGCAACGCTTTCGCATCGGCTGGCTGCGCTCGCGGCGGTTGGAGACCTTCCGTATCCGCACGGTCGAGTCGTCCAAACGCCGCCTCGACGTGCGCAAGGATCAAGGCGACACGGTGGTCGAGAACCATCTGGAGCGACGCGTGTTGAACATTTATCTGCGCGACGAACAGGGAAAGTTCTACTCCGGCGACGCGATCGACGTCGATGGGTCGCTGACGCTGAAGGCGACGACGTTTCAGGATTGGCAGGACGCGTTTTTGAGTTACGATCCGCGCTACGAATTCGCGCACGACTATCGCTTGCAAGAGACGCTGCGCGGACTGTTGAACGCGCGATCGCCCGGAGGCGTCGTCGGCGGTCGAGCGTACGTGGCCGTGGTCGAAGATTGGCGCGACGACGAATTTCAGCGGCGTTTCCCCAACCAACAACCGTCCGGCCCACATGTGATCGTCGGCGCGTGGTGATGTTTCGCGTTCCTGCGGCTCCCTCGAATCAAGTACGTTTGACGTTATGACGCCCGCCATCGAATTTCGCCGCCTGCACCGCTTCTACGGGAGCACGCACGCGGTCAACGACATCACGTTCGCCGTCGAGCCGGGCCGCGTCTTCGGCTACATCGGCCCGAACGGCGCGGGCAAAACGACCAGCATGCGGATTTTGGCCACGCTCGAACAGCCGCACGCCGGCGACGCGCTGGTCGACGGATTTTCGAGCATCGACGATCCGGAACGGGTCCGCGCGTGCTGGGCTTTATGCCGGATAACTACGGCGTCTATCCCAACACCAACGTCTTCGAGTATCTCGATTTCTTCGCGCGCGCCTACGGTTTGCGCGGCGCCGAACGACGGATGGCGCTGTCGTGCGCGATCGCCTTCACGCATCTGGACACGCTGATCGACAAACCGATCACCGGGCTGAGCAAAGGGATGAAGCAGCGTTTGTGCCTGGGGCGGACGCTGATCCACAATCCGACCGTCTTGATCATGGACGAGCCGGCGGCGGGGCTCGATCCCCGTGCGCGGATCGAGTTGCGCGAGATGATCGGCGGGTTGGCGGCCGAGAAGAAGACGATTCTGATCAGCTCGCACATCCTGACCGAGTTGGCCGAGATGTGCGACATGGTCGGCATCATCGAACAAGGCCGTCTGCTGGCCGTCGGTACGGTCGACGAAATCCTGCATCGTGCCGGGCGACGATCGCCGGTGTCGGCTGAAGATTCGCGTGCTGGGAGGCGCGGCCGCGCTGGTCGCGTCGTGTGCGGCGAATCCTGCGCGTGGCGGAACCGGAAGTCGACGGCGAGACGGTCTTGCTGACGTTTCAAGGGGAAGAAGCCGACGAAGCCGCGTTTCTGCGCGAGCTGATCGTCGCCGGATTTCCGATCGTGGCGTTCGGTACGCAAAACAAATCGTTGGAAGACGTATTTCTTCACGTCACTCGGGGGCGCGTGCAATGAGCGTCGTGGAAACTCCGGTCCCGTCGATCGTCGCGCCCGCCGCGGGCTTCGCCGCGCGAGTCGACGACTGGCTCGAACGCGTCGGCGATCGATTCAATCCGATCGTCGTCAAGGAGTGTCGTCAGGCATTGAAAAGCCGGCAGTTTTTCGCGGGCTTCGTGCTGACCTTGGGCGCGTGTTGGATTTGGTCGCTGGCGATGACCGCCGACGGCGATCCCAGCGGTCGCCAGGGTGTGCGCATCCTGTGCGGCTACTTCGCGATTTTGGGTTTCCCGTTGTTCGTCATCGTGCCGTTCGGCGCGTTTCGTTCGTTGAATCTGGAGCGTGACGACAAGACGTTTGAACTATTGGCCGTCACCACGTTGCGACCGTCGCAGATCGTGCTGGGCAAATTCGTCGGCGCGGTCGTGCAGGTCGTTTTGTACGTTTCGGCCACGTTGCCGTGCTTCGCGTTCACCGGGCTACTGCGCGGCATCGACTTGCCGATGATGTTTTACGGGCTGTTTTATTGGATCGCGCACTCGCTGGCCTTCGCCTGCTTGGGTTTGATGTTGGGCGGGCTCGTGCGCGAACGTTTCATGCAGATGCCCGCCACGGTGGTGTTGCTGGCCGCTGCCTTCGGCGTGTTTATTTTGTCGATCAACATCGCGGACGAATTTTCTATCGCGGGAATCTCGCGCATGATGTTGGATCGCGAGTTCGGCGCTGGCAATTTCGGCTATGTCCTGGCGATGCTGACGTCGTCGATTCTTTTTCTGACCGTCGCCACGACGCAGGTTACGTTCGACGGCGACAACCGCTCGACCGGACCGCGCATTGCCGCGTTCGCGCAATTCTTGTGTTTTCTGGGTTGGATGACTTACTTCACGTGGAGCATGTCGCAGTTCGATTACGTGCGCGATTGGATTTATCGCGAGTCGTGCGAAATGACGGTGATCTTGTCGGTGCTTTATTGGTATGCGATCGGCATTTTTTTGACGGGCGAGCCCGAGAGGTTGTCGCAGCGCGTCAAACGCGCCTTGCCCGAGTCCGCGGCCGGCGGCGCGCTGCTGGGGGCTTTTTATCCCGGCCCGGGACGCGGGCTGTTGTTCGCCGTGGGGAACGTCGGCGCGGTGTGCGCGCTCGTGTTGATCGTCAACCGGCTGCTGCCGTTGCCGTACAACAACTTTCGTCAGCAATCCGGATCGTTCGGCTTGTTCGTCGTCGCGACTTGGGCGTACTTTACCATTTATCTCGGTCTCGGCGCGTTGGCGATCCGTTACTTGCAACTCCTGATCGCCACGAATTTCATTCTGCGCGTGTTGATTCATTTGGGCGTGTTTTTCGGATCGTTGTTGTTTTCGATGTTGATCGCCGACCGCTCGTACGGTTGGAATTCGCCGGACGTCACCCTGGCGACGTTGATGAATCCGTTCATCGCGTTACAAAACATTTTGCGTTATTCCACTTATGAAGTCGGGGCGTATGTCGTGATCGGCGCGGCGGTACTGATGTTGCTGGCCCACCTGCCGGGACTGATTTCCGAGTTCCGCCAAGAGCGTGTTTCGGCGCCGGAACGGGTTTTGGCCGAAAAGTTGGCCGCGCAAAAGCCGGTCGTCGCCGGGCCGACCAACCCCTGGGATCAACCCGACGACGGTTGACCGCCGACGCGTTCGCCTCACGAAAATCTTGCTTGCGTCCCGCGGAAGGAACGTCGAAAATCGAATCGCCCATTCTTTTCGACGGAGATTTTTCGCAAAGGTCCGTGACATGGTTCGGTCGTTCGCATGTTTGATGGTGTTGGGATTGTGCTTCGCGTCGTCGGGGTTCGTAACGCGCGGAGCCGACGAAGAAAAGAAAGAGACTCCGGTCATCAAGCCGGAAAAGGCGGTCGAATACTACGACAAGGAAGTGGTGGTCGAATTCAAGGTCGAAGGTGGCTACTTCCGCGACATGAAGCCGCCCTGCTTGTTGAACTCGAAGAAGAATCATCAGGATAAAGACAATCTGACGATCGCGATCCTCGGTCGCGAACTTAAGGAATTCAAAGCGGCCGGCATCGAAGATCCGGCGATGCACTACGCCGGCAAAACGATCAAGGTCCGCGGCATCGTCGAGATGTTTAAGGACAAGCCGCAGATCAAAGTGACCAACGTCAAGCAAATCGAAATCGTCGGCGAAGACAAGAAAGATGCCGAGAAGAAGTCGAAGGACGAAAAAGACGACAAGCCGATCATCGACTTGAAGAAACAAGATTGAGTCGAGAATCGACGGAACGCGTATTCACAAGAGAAGGGCTCTCGCGCAATCGCGAGAGCCTTCTTTGTTGATCGCGACGCGATCGTCGTGCGTTTAGAACTTGCCCCAGATACGATCGCGCTCCGCTTGATTCCAAGCCAATTTCTGGGCGGGCGTCATCCGACGGAAATCGGTCGGCGTCGGCGTTTCCGTCTTCGCCGCCAATTCGTTCGTCGTCGCGGGCGGCGATGCGGATACCGGACGCAGCGCTTCCGGTAACGCGGGGACCGTCGCTTGCGCCGTGCGGGCGTAGCTCATCACGTTGGTCCGCAGTTCCAGATCTTCGGCCAACGTGCGGAACGGGCGGATGCGCAGCTTCTCCAACACGCCGTGATACGCCGAACCGCGTCTTCCGGCCCGATTTGGTCGGTCGCCAGCAGGTGCAGAAACTCGATGAAAGCGAGTTGGTTCTCGGCGCAATTGATTTTGCGACCGTACAGGGCGGCCCGCGCGCCGTACTTCTTCGCTTCGGCCAACAGTTTGAACGCGTCGTACGTCGTCCCCGCGCCGCCGCCGAGAATGCCGACGACCAAATGCGGATCGTATTCGACGAGATCCTGCATCGTGCCGCGGACCTTGATACACGATCTTCAAAAACACCGGCCGACCCGCGGGCGCGACGCCGGCCAGCGTGCGGGCGATGTGGTCGTTGCAGAAGTTCGGCACCGCCTCGGGCGGAAGGTCGTGCGGCGCGTTCGGCGTGAAGACTTCCAAAAAATGACGGAAGCCCTTGCGCTCGGCTTCTTCGCGAAAGCGTTTGTATTCTTCCAACGTCCGCAGATCGTCGTCCAAGCGGTTGTTGAATGTGACGCTGTACAGTCCGAAATTCGCGCCGGCGGCTCGTTCGTGCGGTGCGCAATCGAGGTGTCCGCACTGAAGGTGATCGAGCGCGGCCGAGCGAAACGGACGGGCGGGCTCGCTCAAATACCCGCCGCCGCGCACCACGAACACGTCGCTGGCGTCGTTGGCCCTGCCTGCCGGCGTGATCGGGCTGCGCTCGAACAGTTTTTCCTTCAGGGTCAGTT
This sequence comes from Pirellulales bacterium, assembly GCA_049840575.1. GTDB lineage: Bacteria > Planctomycetota > Planctomycetia > Pirellulales > JALHPA01 > JANRLT01. Next base: position 259,496 of record JASGKV010000021.1, on the reverse strand, counting down.
CGGCGCTGGTACTCGCCGACATCAACACGATGTCGACCAGCTCCTGCTGGATCACCGCGCGGATCTGTTCGCGATATTCGGCCAGCGTGCGAAAACGCTTCTCGGCATCGGTCGATCGTTCGGGCGAGATCCCCGCGCGCCCAGCCCGAACGCCATATCGGCGTCCTTGGCGTCGGCCAAAATGAACGCGCGACTCCCGTGCGGGTCGGCGTGAATCTCGGCGAGTTTGCGATCGAGGGATTTCAAGGAGGCGTTGGGCGCGAGTCGTTAGACGTTAGCGAATGAGAGACGTGGCATCGTTTCCTGAATAGCGCATCCCGCAAACAAAAAACTATTTCTGATTTAAACGCTTCTCGACCGTGTCGATCGTTTCGCGGAGGACGGCCGCGCTGTGCTTCATCGCTTGCAGTTCCTTCGGCCAGAGTTCGATCTCGAAGTGGGCGGCCACGCCGTCCGCGCCGACGACGGTCGGAACAGATGTCGCCACATCGCGAATGCCGTAGCAGCCGGCTTGCACGCTGCTGACCGGCAGAACCGTTTTCGCATCGAGCGCGATCGCTTCGATCACGTCGCGAATCGCCACGCCGACGGCGAAGCCCGCGCCTCCCTTCTTCTTCAACATTTCCGCGCCGCTGGTCTTGGTGCGCGTGAACAGCTCGCCGGCGATCTGCGCGTTCCAGCCCGGGAATTTGTCCAGCGGCAAGCCCCCGATGTTGGCCGACGACCAAATCGGCACCATGCTGTCGCCATGCTCGCCCAGGATTAACGCGTTGACCTGCATCGGCGCGGCGTTCAGTTTTTCGGCGATCAAGCCGCGGAACCGTAGCGTATCGAGTTGCGTCCCCAGTCCCAGCACCTGCCGGGCGGGCAGGTTCAATCGCTTCGCGGCGAGGTACGTCAGCACGTCGACAGGATTCGAGACGACCAAAATTTTCGCCGAAGGCTTCAGACCGGCTTTTTCGACCTCGGCGAGAATGCCCAGGAACAAATCGACGTTGCGGTTGATCAGATCCAGCCGGCTTTCGTCGGGCTTGCGACGGAGACCGGCGGTGATGCAGATCAGGTCGCTGTCTTTAACGTGTTCGTATCCGCCGGCGTGGAAGTATTGATTTCCCATGCTGGCCGCTCCGTGCAACAGATCCAGCGCGTGCCCGGCCGCGGCGTCGGCGTTGGCGTCGATCATCACGACGTCGCGCACGATCCCGTTCGCCTGCAACGCGAACCCGGTGCAAGACCCGACCAGCCCGCCGCCGCCGATGATGCTGACTTTCATAACAAGGTTTCAGTGTTCAGGTTTCAGGTTTCGGGAAAGAAGCAACGACGGGATTCGGCGAAGGTACGACGATTATTTTCCGTTCATCGCAGCCAGGACGCGTTCGGTGATGAGTTTGACGAGCGCTTCTTGATCCGGAGTGCCGGTCGGTTGCGCGGAAGAAGCGCTCGACGACGTCGGCCCGCTGACGACCGGGATGCCGGCCGACGCTTGCGCAGGTCGACCCTTCGGCGCGATCGGGGCCGGCGCGTCGAACGCCTTGCGGCTGACGCCTGTCTCTTTCCAGCTGTCGCGGAAGACGTCGTTGGCGCAGATGTCGCAATTTTCGACGCCGCCCGGCGACAAACGGGCGTCGGTAAAGCCCCATTTGGTTTTCAAATCGAGCAGCTCGCGCGACTTTTGTTCGCCCAGGTAATTTACGCGTCCCAGGTCGCGCGACATCATCAACATGCGGCAATACGCGTCGAGAATTTCGGTCCACCAGTAGGCCTTTTCGACCGATTCGCCGAAGCTGACCGTGCCGTGGTTGGCCAGAATCATGACGTTGCACTTGTGTACGTACGGCAACACGGTGTCGGCGAACGCTTGGTCGCCCGGCGTTTCGTACTTGGTGATCGGCACGTCGCCGAGGAACACTTCGACCTCGGGCAGCACGCATTGCGGGATCGGTTCGCGGGCGATGGCGAAGGCGGTCGCGTGCGGCGGATGGCAATGGACGACGCTTTTCAGTTCCGGCCGCGCCTTCATGATCGTGAGATGCAGACGAATCTCGGACGAGCGTTTTTTCTGGCCCGAGATTTGGTTGCCGTCCATGTCGACGATGCAGAGATCCGACGGCTTCATAAAGCCCTTCGAGATCATGGTCGGCGTGCAGAGGACTTCGCGTTCGTTCAAGCGAAAGCTGATGTTGCCGTCGTTGCCGGCGGCGAAGCCTTTGTTGTACAAACGGCGACCGATGTCGCAGATTTCTTCTTTGAGCGCGGAGATGTTCATGTCGGGTTCCAAACGGGAGGTGGCGTGAGTTCCGGTCGGCCGCGGCGGCGGCGTTGTGTGTTCGATCAGTCGATGTGAATGTGGTCCAAGATCGCCGCGCAGTAGGCGTCTATCGGTTTGTTGTCGGGGCGGAACGGTTGCGCGGCTTCGCCCCCTTCGCTGAAGGCGATCGTCGCGCCGAGGCCGGGACCTAGATCGTCGTAGACGATCAGTTCTTCGGCGACGCTTGCGTCGGTTCCGTCGAGATTGGCCAACGACTGCGGCGTAACGACGCAGTACCGTGCGCCGAGCAGCGCCGGATGCGCGGTCGAAAGCGTGACTGTGCCGATGACTTTGCCGATCCGCATAACGTTAGCGTTCCCAAAACGGGGTCAACAGGTTCGTCAGTTCGAAGACGTTGCGTCCGGTCGGATCGACGATCGCCGCGTTCACGTCGATCTCGGTCGCGGCGCGGCGGGTTTCGCTTCGATCGCGCAACCAGGCCGCGCGGCGCCGGCGACGCGATTCGCCGCGACGACCGCCGCGAACGGTTTGTCGGTGAACAGGATCGCACGACGTCCGTCGCGCGCGAGCGCGGCGGCTTCGGCCGCGACCGTATCCAATCCGCTGCGGGCGAGTCGTTCGACCGCAAAGCCGCGCTGTCGCAGCAGGGCGACGAACGGCGCGGCGTCGAACTTCGCGATCGCTTCGCCGACGACGAACGATCGCGCCGTGGTCGAGACGCTCGGCGCGACGTTGGCGATCGACGATGGCGATTGCTTCATCGAAGGTCGCTTCACACTGTTCGCCGAGTCGGTCGTCGACGTCAGCGAGATCCTTTTTTCGCGTAACCAGTCCCGTGCGGCCGGAGTGACCACCGCGCCGCGACGGATCGCCAGCGAGCGGATGCCGCCGGGCAAGTCGGCCAATTCGCGCGTGCCGATCACCACGGCGGACAGCGCGAATTCGCCGCTGTTCGCGGGCTTGTTCGCAGCCGCCGGTTTCGCCGGTTGCGCGACTTCCGTCGCGATCCGCTGCAAAGCGGCGCGGACCAGCCGTTCGATGTCGTGTTCGTTCCAGGTCATTCGTCGACGATCCCCGCTACGTGCCAACGGATGGGGGTCGTGTCCGATTTCACCATCACGCGCGTCGCCGCGCCGTCGCTGGTGATCACCACGCGATCGTTTCGGCCCGCGCCCAGTCGATCGATGGCGATCACCACGTCGCCGTCGGGCGTGCGTTCGTCGACCAGATACGGCTGGACCAACAACAGCTTCCATCCCTGCATCGAGGGATGCTTGACCGTCGAGGTCGCATGGCCGATGACGCGGGCGATTTGCATGGAACGGGAAAAGACGATTAAGAATCAAGTCGCGAATGATGGTGGATACGTTTCGCGTTACCCAGCGGGAGCTTGGGAACGCGTGTTTATGATCGTTACACGATCCGCAGGTCATCGACCAGCGAGCAGCGACGTTCGCGGGTGAACGTCAGCGGCGTGGTCACGCCTTCGCCGGTCGGCGTGGCGATGCTGAAGCTCAGGTAACCTTCGCCGCCCAATCCCAGGCCGGCCGTGCATGCGCCGTTTTTGACGAACAGCGTCGTATCGAGCGCGCGGCCCATCTTCGTCATGTTTCGGATGTTGTTGCTGTGAATGATCGCGGTGTGACGGAAGCCGTGTTCGTAGAATTTGGCCTTGGCGATCGCTTCGTCGACGTCGCGGCAGCGGACGAACGGCACGAACGGCATCATTTGCTCGACCGGGACGAACGGGTTGTGTTCGTCGGTTTCGCCGAACAGCAGTTCGACGCTCGGGGCGACCGACTTGCCGATCGCGGCGGCCAGATAGCTCGCGTCTTTGCCGATGAAATCCTTGGCGGCCACGTCGTGTTTGTGTTCGCCTTCGCCGACGCTGGTGATCGCTTTTTTCGTCAACGCGTCGATTTCTTGAGCGTTCAAGCGGACCGCTCCGGCTCGTTCCATCGCGTTCATCATCGCGTCGAAGACGCTCGCGACGACGAAGACTTCCTTCTCGGCGATACACAGCAGATTGTTGTCGTAGGCCGCGCCTTGAATGATGCACCGCGGCACGTTCGAGATCGGCCGTTTCGTCGACCACGACCGGCGGATTGCCAGGCCCGGCGACGACGGCTCGCTTGCTGGATTGCAGCGCGGCCCGCGCTACGGCCGGCCCGCCGGTCACGCAGATCATCTTGACGCCGCGGTGTTTGAACAGACTTTCGGCCGTTTCCAGCGTCGGTTCGGCCAAAACGCAGATCAGGTTGTCGATGCCCAGGTCTTCATAGATCGCTTGGTTGAAACGACGGACGCCCTCTGCGGCGACTTTTTTACCGCTGGGATGCGGATTGACGACCAGCGTGTTGCCGCCCGCGATCATGCTGACCGCGTTGCCGGTAATGGTCGGCAGCGAATGCGTCACGGGCGTGATGCAGCCGATGACGCCGAACGGCGCGTGTTCGATCACCGTCAGACCGTGGTCGCCGCTGAAGACTTCGCTCTTCATGAACTCGACGCCCGGCGTCCGTTCGCCCAGCGTTTTGAGTTTTTCGATCTTGTGGGCGAGACGACCGATTTTGGTTTCGTTCATCTCCATCGTGCCCAACTCGACGCAATCGCGGATCGAGATGCGGCGGATGTGGTCGATGATGCGTTTACGATCTTCGATGGTCCGTTCGCTCAATTTCTCGAACGCTTCGGTCGCGGCGGCGACCGCGTCGTTCACGTCCGTGAAAATGCCGTAGCGTCCGGCGTACGACTTGCCATGACAACCACACGACGACTCCTTCGACTTCGTATGGCACGCGCAGTCCTTGTCTTTCTTGCCGTTTAATTCGGACAAGACTTGGGCGACGACGTTGCGAATCAGGTCTTCGGTGGCTTGCATGATGTTCGTTGGTCGGCGGTGCGTCGTAAGTGCGGGTGCTGCGTAGGATGCGATTCGTCGTTACTTCGCTTCGCGGTTGAAGACTTCGCCCTCTTCCACGCGGACGCTGTCGACGATGCCGATGATCACGGTGTCGATCGGCAGGTTTTTGGTTTCGGGCGTGAGTCGCGCGCTCGAGCCTTGGCAGATCAACACGAATTCGCCTTCGCCCGCGCCGACGGTGTCGACGGCGACGAAGGTCCGACCGGTCGACTTTAGCGCGGAACGCGCGTCGTCCAGGCGATACGGCTCGACGATCAGCAGTTTCTTGCCGACCATCGCGTCGACCTTGTGAGTCGAGACGACCGAGCCGGTGACTTTGGCGACGAACATCGTGACGATCCGTGAAAAAGTGTCTTCGTCCGCGATCAACCGGAAACGACGTTGCGCGTTTGTCGGGCGACGATCAGTTCCTCATTGGTCGGGATAATCCAAATCTGCGTCCGGCTCGACGCCGCGCTGATCTTCGCCTCGCCTTGCGGCGCGGCGTTCAGCGTGTCGTCGAGTTCGATGCCTAACTCGCTCAGGTTCGCGCAAACGGCCGTCCGCGTGCGACGACTGTTTTCGCCGATCCCGCCGGTGAAGACGATCGCGTCCGCACCGCCGAGTTCGACCAAATACGCCCCCAAGTAGCGGCGGATGTCGGTCGTAAATACGTCCAGGGCAAGTTTAGCTCGCGGGTTTTCCGCGTCGGCCGCTTGCTCGAGATCGCGAATATCGCCGCTCAACCCGCTCAATCCCAACAATCCGCCTTCCTCGCCTAAGCGATGCAGGACCTGTTCGAGCGTCAGCCCCGTGGCCTGCATCACGATCGGGATGGCATAGGGGTCGAAATCGCCGACGCGGTTGTTTTGGGCCAACCCCGTTTGCGGACTCATCCCCATGCTGGTCGACACGCTTTGACCGTTGCGAATCGCGGTCAACGAGTTCGACCCGCCCAGGTGGCACGAAATGATCCGCAGATCGTCGCGTCCCAACAGTTCGGCGGTGCGCGTCGCGATGAAACGATGGCTGGCGCCGTGGAAGCCCCAACGTTTGACGTTGTGGTTCTCGGCCCAGTCGTACGGCGCGGCGTAGTACTTGGCCCGATCCGGAATCGTTTGATGGAATCCGGTTTCGAACGCCGCCACCAACGGAATGTTCGGCAGTTTCTCGCCCAGCAACCGCATCGCCGCGATGTACGGCGGATTGTGGGCGGGAGCGACCGCGTTCATCGCTTCCATCGCGTTCAACACGTCCGGCGTCACGCGTTGCGCCCGCTGTACGTTCCGCCATGCACGGCTTTGAAGCCGATCGCGGCGACCTCGTCGGCCGACGCCAGGCACCCAGCCTCGGGATCCGTCAGTTGGTCCAGGCACGCTCGAACGGCGACCGCGTGATCGGGTACGCGCATCGTCAGTTCGCGTCGTGCGCCGCCGATCTCGACGAAGCAGCGGCTTTCGGCCGAGCCGATGCGTTCGACCCCGCCGCGCGCAAGCTGCCGTTCGTCGGCCATGTCGTACAGCCGATACTTGAAGCTCGTCGAGCCGAGGTTGGCGACCAGGACCTTCATGGGTTCATCCGTGAGTGGGAATGGTGTCGCGACGTACGACGTCCGCGATCCGACGCGTGGTTAGCTGAAGTACGCTTGCAGCAAGCCTTCGGCCGGACGCGGAATCACGTGGCTGCCGACCAAGTCGCCGCTTTGCGACGCGGCCGAAGCTCCGGCTTCGACCGCCGCGCGGACGCTGCCCACGTCGCCGGTCACCACGGTGGTGACCAAGCCGCCGCCGATGGAGACGCGTTTGACGATTTGCACGTTGGCCGCCTTGGCCATGGCGTCGGTCGCTTCGACCAACGCGATCAAGCCCTTGGTTTCGATCAATCCGATTGCGCTGCTCATGATTTAGGTTTCAGGGTACAGGTAGGGGGGCGGGGAAATTCCAGTCGAGAGTCCTTGCGTTGCTACTCGACGCCGCCGGCACGGGCGGCTTTGACCGGCAGGACGACTTCCAGATCTTCGTGCGGACGCGGAATCACTTGGACCCCGACCACTTCGCCGATACGACCCGCGGCGCTGGCGCCCGCGTCGGTGGCGGCCTTCACGGCGGCGACGTCGCCGGTGACGAACGCCGTCACCAAGCCGCTACCGACCTTGTCCCAACCCAAAAACTTGACGTTCGCGGCTTTCATCATCGCGTCGCTGGCTTCGACCAGGGCGATGAAGCCCTTGGTTTCGATCATGCCGAGCGATTCCATCACCGTGGCCATATCACACTCCGAAAAGGAAAAGGGAATTCGTTCGAGTCGGAAAATGGTTCTCGCTCTCAAGCTCCTGCTTGGCAGCCTGCGTTGCGAGCAAACTTCGTTCGTGCTTCGCGTTCCCAAGCGCGAGCTTGGGAACGAGCGGCTTTCTTATGCTTTGAACAGTTCGACGCTGGTCGCGTGGTCGAGGTCCGCGGCGTTGCCTTCGTCGGTGTCGATGTGAACTTCCAGCTTGCTGGTCGCGTCGGCGCAGGACCAGCAGTTGTTCGAAGACCGTCGAACACGACTTCGACGAGATGCGCAAATTCATGCGATCGCCGTTCTTCACGCCGTAGTACGCCGCGTGATCGTTGTGCATGTGCACGTGGCGTTCGGCGCGGATCAGACCCTCTTTGATTTCCACGACGCCGGCCGGGCCGACCATGATCGCCCCGGGCGAACCCTTCAGATCGCCGCTGGCGCGAACCGGCAGTTCCACGCCCAGAGAAATCGCGTCGGTGAAAGCCAGCTCGATTTGGCTCGCCTTGCGCGTCGGCCCCAGCACGCGGACCGTCGGCAGCATTTTGCGTTTGTTCGGGCCGACCAACATGATGGTCTCGGCCGCGGCGTAGAAGCCGTCTTGATACAGATTCTTTTCCGGCGTCAGCTTGCGACCTTTGCCGAACAGCGTTTCCACGTGCTCATCGGTCAAATGGCAATGCCGGGCCGAGATGCTGACGACCAGCTTCGGCACGCCCGGCGGCGCGGCGTCAGGGCGCACAGAACCAGTTCGCGGACGATTCGCTCGACGAGTTCACGATCCAAGGGACGCGACATAATGCTGAGTTGCGAATGCGATGGGTTCAACCGGCCGTGATCACATGCACGCCGGCGGCGCACACTTTGTCTTCCCAAGCGGCGTGGATCCCGCGATCGACGACCAAAAACCGCGCGTCGGACAAGGGGCCCAACAACGCCAAACTTTGCTTGCCGAATTTCGTACTGTCCGCGACGACGATCGTTTGATCGGCGGCGCACATCATCGCCCGTTCGGTTTCGACCAACAGCAAATTGCTGTTGAAGAACCCGCGCTCCGTCACTCCAGCCACGCTGAGGATCGTCTTGCGAACGGTCAACTGACGCAGCATCTCGTTCGCGTGCGGTCCCACCGCGACTCCCGTTCGCGGGTAGATGTAACCGCCCAGCAGAATCAAATCCGTATTCGGACTCGACGCGAACAGGTTCGCGACGGGCAGCGAATTCGTGACGATCTGCAACGAACGCCCGACCAACAACCGCGCGACTTCATAAGTCGTCGTTCCGCCGTCCAGCAGCAGGGTGTCCCCCGGCTCGACCATTTCGGCCACGACTCGCGCGATCGCCTTCTTCTGATCCCAGTTTTCCGGTTGCGAATCCTCAAAGTGCGGCAGCCCCGGCGATTGGCCGGTGTAAAAGACCCCACCGTGGGTCCGACGAGCCGTGCCGGCATCCTCGAGCGAATCGGAATCGCGACGGATGGTCGACTCCGAGACCTGCAACTGCTCGACGAGGTCCGGCAACGAGGCGAATCCCCGTTGACGGATCAATTCCAGCAGTCGGCCACGTCGTTCTTCCGCCAGCACAACGCCGCCCGCTCCCTTCCCTCGAAAACGTCCTCGCAAAACGAGACAATGGCAAGTATGTCATATCCGCGACCGTTTGCAATCATGTTCTCTCATTAACATGCGTGTTTATCGTCATAAATGGCCGAAACGATCTCGAAATACGTGCTGGAGATGATAGTATTCAATCAATATGCGGACACATTCTATAACCGTAACAGTTTGTGAGAGCCGTAGTTACGAGTTTTCGTGATTTGTGGCTCGCCAAAACCCTTGGCTGGCGGAATACTTGCGGCATGACCGGAATCTTGCGGCTGACGAAACGCTTGGAATCTCCGCCAGTATTGCCGGCAACGCCGGCGGGTTACGCGATTCGGACGTTTCGAGAAGCGGGCGACATCAGCGGTTGGTTGAAATTACGCGATCGGTCGTTCGCCCGGCAACGCGAGTCGCTGCAAAGCTGGACCGAGCGGGACTTCGATCGCGAGTTCCTGGACAAACCGTGGTGGCGGCCCGAGCGGATGTGGCTGGCCGAGTCGCTGCTCCCCTGGTTCGACCCATGGCGTTCCGAGGAACATCCCGCCGGCGAGATCGTCGGCGCGGTCGCCTTGGGCGAACGCCCCACGCCCGAGGGTCCGCTGGCGATCGTCCACTGGCTGATGGTCGCCCCCCGTGCGCGTCGCGGAGGACTCGCCCGAGCATTAATGGCGCACCTGGAACGCGCCGCCTGGGACGGCGGCGCACGGGAGGTCGGCTTGGAAACGCTACGGAGTTGGGAAGCGGCGGTGGAGCTGTATCGCGGGATGGGTTATGGGGATAAGCCTACATTGTGAAAATATTTCGCCACGTTTAGGAATTTAAGGCATCCCATATTCTTGTCCTATTCTCTAAGGACGACATAAATTTAGTAGGTCTTGATGAGTTGGAATTTATGGCCGCTGCAAGCGTCACATAAATCCATAAATTGGGAGGCGTAGCGTTGATAAGACTTTCGAATGACTCAAATTACGAACTACGTATTGTCAGCGATGGCAAGCTTGCAATGTCCGGAGAACTTTTCTTTGTTGAAGTTCGCGGCGTCGCACAGCGTTTTTATTCAGAGATAGGAAAAGTCTCGGGACACTTCAATGATGGTGATGCGGACGAATTTCGATCGCACTGGAAGATCTGTCTGATGCTCTACAACGAGATGACTAACGCCGAGCAGTTGTCGCATTTCGTTATCCAAAAATTGGTCGCTGCAAATTTGTGTAAAGAGCCCATTTGGGTTCAGGTATATCAGGGACGATTAATTACCGTTTTGGATGGATATGGGGAACTCACATATGGCGACTGAATACGAACAACAAAAGAAATAGTCTAACTCGCGGGACAAAAATGGGCTTAGAAACGTCGCGTGCCACAGGCTACGCCAGTCCTCTACATGAACCATGAGCGACGATATCGACGCCAACACCAATAGTTGTTCCAGGTGAACTCTTGACGAACCACAAGGGCTGGCGACATTGGTTATGGTCTCAGGCCGTTTCGGTGATTCGGAATTTGCGCTGGCGGAGTCGGTGTTACTCGACGTTCGAACCAACGGATGCTTACCCCTTCGCTCGATCTTCCGCCAACATCCGGATCACGTGCGGGTACATCTCGCATTCGGCTTTGAAGACCCGCGCGGCTAGGGTCTCGGGCGTGTCGTCGGGGGCGACCGGGACTTGGCATTGGGCGATGATCGGGCCGTGGTCGTATTCGTCGTCGACGAAGTGGACCGTGCAGCCGCTGAACGCTTCGCCGGCGGCCAGGACCGCCTCGTGAACGCGGCGACCGTACATCCCGTGGCCGCAGAACTTAGGAATCAACGACGGGTGAATGTTGAGGACGCGGTACTCGAAGTCCTCGGGAATCGTCAGGCGTTTCAAAAAACCGGCGCAAACGACGTAATCGACGCGCTGCGCGGCAAGCGTCGAAAATCTTGGCGCTAAACGCGGCGACGTCGGGGAATTCTTTCGTGGTGATCGTCGCGGTCGCGATGCCGTGCTCGGCCGCCAGCGCCAGCCCCACCGAGGCCGGGTTGCTGCTGACGACCAGCCCGATCGTCGCGGGCAAGCCTTTGTCGAGGATGTGCGTCTGCAGATTTCGCAGCGTCGTTCCGCCGCCGGAGATGAGGACCGCGAGACGGAGCGGGGGGATGGTATTCATTCTTAAGCCGATTTCGCGCGGGTGTCGTTTAACTTGCCTGCTTGATCTACCGGTGCGTGTAAGGCGGTCATCGGATGATGGTTGTAAGTGGTGGCGACATTCAGTATCCGGAAATTGCGAAGGAATGACCGGGGGAGGGCAGTATCGGTTTGGAATTGAAAGCACGCAAGGTCTTACAGGACATGCGGTCACAAGCAGGTATGCATTCTACAAGACGATCCTACTTTTGATGATGCAGTCGATCGCATCCACCTGGTTAGGGTTTCCCAAGTCAGTCATGACCATCCGGTAATCCCGTCTATGGATCAATTCATGGCAAGCCCGATAAGCGGCATGGCCGGCGAGTTTCCCCCACACCTCAGCATGCCGTTTTCGATTTCGTTGACTTGGTTGGAATGCCCCCAAAACCGGATCGCACTTCCAGGCGACCTTCCGGCAATTCCTAGGAAAAGGGGGCTCTGAGCGGGTTTTCAGCCAACTTTTCCGGAATAATCCACCGAATCAAAAAACTTTCGTTTAAACCCGGCGGAATTCCCGAAAACCGTGTTAGAGTCGAGACTTCGTCTCGCCGTCGATTTTCCGGGCAGGAGCCGCGCCTTGTCGAATACCACCGAAGTCGCGATTCCTTCCACAAAGCTCGTCAGAGCGTCCAAACCCGCATTAAAACGACCACGCGGTGTCGGCAGAACGCTGGAGTGGCGTATATCATTCCGATCACCACCGTTCACCTTTTGGCGCTGCTTGCCTGTGTTCCGGAATTGTTCAGTTGGTCGGGCTTGGCGATCTGCCTTGTTGGAACACATTTTTTCGGCAGCGGGATCAATATCGGGTATCACCGGCTGTTGACCCACCGCAGCTTTAAGTGTCCGCGGTGGGTCGAGTACGGTTTCGTACTCTTAGCGATCTGCTGTATGGAGGATGTGCCGGGCACTTGGGTGGCCACGCATCGGCAGCATCATAAAGAATCCGACGAAGAACCGGATCCGCATTCACCGCTGGTCGGGTTTTGGTGGGCGCACATGGGCTGGCTGTTTCTGCGAAACCGCGACATTCACAACGCTTCGGTTTACGATCGCACGGCGCGCGATGTTCTTCGCGATCCGTTCTATTACAAGTTGCAGCGGACCGCGTTGATTTTGTGGATTTATCTCGCGCACGCCGCGCTGTTCGCTTTGGCCGGATTCGTAACGGGCTATGCGCTCGACGGAGCACCGATCGCAGCCGCACAATTGGCCGCCGGTTGGGTGGTGTGGGGCGTGTTCGTGCGGACCGTGGTCGTGTGGCACATGACTTGGAGCGTCAATTCTCTTTCACACCTGTTCGGTTACAGAAACTACAAGACCCGCGAAGAAAGCCGCAACAACTGGTTCGTCGCCGCGATCGCCGCCGGCGAAGGTTGGCATAACAACCACCACGGCGATCCGACCGCCGCATCGAATTGGCTGCGTTGGTGGGAGTTCGATTTCTCGTACATGGTCATCAAAACCCTCCAACTCTGCGGCTTAGCCTGGGACATTAACCCGCATCGGCGAGGAGACGCCGGTATTGCCGAGGAAAAATAAAAGATCGCTGTGTTTGTTACCGTTTTGCCGTAAATTTCGAAGAGTTTGTTCAACTTCCGTTGTCGTTCGCGAAGCATTCGAGTTGAATGAAGTTATTCGTCGGCGACCATGCGGCCGAATTCGCGTATTACGAACGTGGGGACGTTCGCAAGTCGACGAAACGACCGCCAAGTTTCATCGTATGAAGAAGTCGTCGGCTCACGAAAGCATTGGGGATCTTGATGAATCGCTTACGTCGTGACGCCGCGTTTACGTTAGTCGAATTGTTGGTCGTGATCGCGATCATCGGGATTCTCGTCGCGTTGCTGTTGCCTGCCATCCAATCGGCACGTGAATCCGCTCGGCGCACACAGCGCAAAAACAACGTTAAGAACCTTTGCCTCGCGCGCATAATCATGCCGAGACCTATAAACACTTTCCGACCGGCGGTTGGGGATATGGTTGGATGCCCGATCCGGATCGCGGTCTGGCCCGACGTCAGCCCGGTGGATGGCAATACTCGCTTCTGCCGTTCATCGAGGAAACCACGCTGTTCAATCTCGGCAAAGGCCAAACCGCCGCAAACAAGAAAAAAGCCGGTGCGGTTCGCGCGGCGACCGCGATTAACGCGTTCTATTGTCCCACCCGCCGCTCGCCCACGACGTATGTCAACAACGCGACCTTCAACAACATCGACAAACCGGAGATGATCGGTCGTTGCGACTACGCGGGGAGCGCAGGGAGTTTGGCCTATGTCGGAGGCGCCGGCCCCGACGCAGGATTGATCGATGCGGCCGATGACAAAATCGTCGAAAAAATCGCCGGCGGTATGACGAACCAGAACGGCGTCATTTATGCGATGAGCGCGGTCTCGATCAAACGAATCTCGGACGGTCTCTCGAAAACCTATCTATTCGGTGAACGACACATCCCATTCAACCGCTACGAATCGACCGGTTTCGCCGACGACGACCAAGGTTGGGGCATCGGTTGGGATCGCGATGTGATCCGCACCGCGACCGTCGCGCCCAATTTCGATCAAGACAATACCGGTATCGACAGCACGTTTTTCGGCAGTGCTCACCTCGGGGCGTTCCACATGGCGTTGTGCGACGGGAGCGTAAAAAGCGTCGCCTATGACATCGCCCTCAAAACCCACCAAAACTTGGCCCAACGCAACGACGGCAACACCGTCGAGTCATCCGCGTTTCAGGACTAAACGGTTCGAATTCCAAGCGGGTTTATTTGCCGCCGGACTCTTTTCCGCTCGATGTCCCTTTGCCGCATTCGACGGTCAGCCGGTCTTCGTTCAGTGTCAGTTTCAACTCTTTGCGTAGATCGTAACCAAGCCGTGCGCCCAGGTATTCGTACTCGGGCGGCAGCGCCCAGACGCGGAGATTCTCTTTCATCGAGCGTCCCGCCCGCATGTTTTTTAAATTCAACGGGCGAACTTCGACCTTCACACCGTCGATCGTCATGGTTTGTGCGGCGGTTTCCAACTGGTCCGTCAGCCCCAGCGTGGCGACTAACGATCCGGGGATGACCGTCGCTTCGGCGTCGGATTCCCACGCGAACACGGCCGGGACTTCTTCATTCAGCAAAAGACCGACTCGGACGTGCTTCCCCTCGCGGTAAAACGGGATCGTGGGCGAACGAACCGTGCGCTCCAAATCAGCCAATTTTTTCAGATCCGCGTTCCAGCGTTTCGCAGGTCCAAGTTTGCGTTCAGCGCCGAAGAGCGGCGAAAGCGCGGTGTCCGCTGCGGCCAATGCGTAACCCTCCGGTACGCGATCCGCGATACGCTTCGCCCGGGCGGCGCCGGCCGCCAACTCGGCGCGGAGCGCGGCTTGCTCGGCCAGCAGACCTTTCAGCGGAACATGCCCGCCGATCTCGCCGGGTGGGGGCAGGTCTTTTTTCAGTCGTGCGATCAATTGCGCCTGCTCGCGATGGTCGCGCTCCAGCGAAGTTTTCAGCGGACCGTTCGGTGCGGTTTTTAAGACTCCCGCCACACGTTGATATGCCTCCTTGGCCGATTTGATTTGCGCTCGAAGTTGCTCCAACGCGGTCACCGCGGCGTCGCAGCGTTTGCGCGAATCCTGTAGGCGACGCTCAAGCTTGTCGAGATCGTCCACCGCATCGTGAAAAGCGACCTCGTCGGGCACGATCCAAACTTTGTCGAATTTGACAAAGCCTGCGGCTCTCAACGATTCTTCCGGCGTGTTCGTCGCAGGAGCTTGCGCAAGGCAGACGCAAGCTCGCAAGACGAGCAATATCGTCAAAAGCCTTCTAAATCGCAGGATCCCGCAGGGCTTCGTCATCGATTGCGTAACGAGGTTTGTGTCGCGTGCGGTAAGGTTTCGCCAAACGTCATCCTGCGTGTTTTGGCGGGCGGAATCAATACGCGTTCAAGCAAGGGACGATGATTGAGGACGAGAGTCGATTCGGAGATCGCGTCGATCGTCGCCGACTTGAGAAAGGAGCCGCCGCCATGTGGAGATCCGCGTTTCTCGCCTTGGGGATTTTTACCCTGGTTCTCGGCATCGAGTGTTTGATCATGGAGCGCGCCACGATTATTTCGCAACGCGACACGGCTTCCGCCAAATATAGCGAGTTCGTGCCCCCGGATTATGCGCCGTGGAGCCTGATGTCGGCCGGGACGATCGTGATTCTCTATTCGTTCACGTTACCGAAACGATTTAAGTCCGAAGGTTGAACGCGGCGAGCGAGAATGTGGGACTCTATTGGCCGCTTGCCCAGGCGATCCGTTTCGTCTCGCACATCGCCCGCATGTTCGCCAAACCGTCTTCGGCGGGATCGGGCAGAACTCGAGTCTCGATCCCACGGCAAAACGCCGCGACCTGTTCCGCGTACTGGCGAATCGACTCGAACCGAAAACGTTCCTCGCGTTCGGCGTCGCGTACGATCAGTTCGGATGTTCCCTGCGGCAATACGCCGTTCGGGAACTCCAAAGTCCCGCGCGTGCCGATCAGTTCGATCCGATTCCGATCGATACTCTCGAAACTGCAATCCAACAGCGACGTTGCGCCGCCGGGGAAACGCAGGATCACCGCGTCGGTCATATCGACGCCTGACGCGCGCTCATTCTTGCGACGGCTTGAATTTCGTACGGTTCTTCGCCGGTAACGAGTCGAGACAGATTGATCCCATAACAGCCCAAGTCGAACAAGGCTCCGCCGCCACGGTTGGGATCCAGGCGCGAATCGCCGGGCGCGATCGTGAACGAAAAATCCATCTTGATCAGTCGCAACTCGCCGATCCGTCCGGTCGCCAACAACTCGAGGGCCTTGGCGACTCGGGGGTGGTGTCGCCACATAAACGCTTCCATCAGCATCACGCCGGCCGAACGACAGGCCGCGACCATCTCTTCGGCGTCCTCCACGTTCAGCGCCAACGGCTTTTCGCACAACACGTGCTTGCCGGCGGCGGCGGCGCGTAGCGTCCAAGCCTTATGCTCTTCATTGGCTAACGGCAGATACACCGCGTCGATCGCCGGATCGTCGATCAGCGCGCCGTAGTCTTCGTAATAACGCGGGACCGAGAATTCGTCCGCCCAAGCGGCGGCTTGACCGGGCCGACGGCTGGCGATCGCATCGAGTCGCGACGAGCCCGAGGCCTGTATCCCTTCGATCATGCCGCGTCGACAGATCCGCGCGCAGCCGAGAATTCCGAAGCGAATCATGACGAACTCGAATCCCGCACGGCGTGACGAACGATCGAAACCCAGATGAACGCCGCAAGTTTACCATCCCCGTGCGTTGTTCAGAAGTCCGCGATCGTCGCAGCGTCCGAACGCCCGACAACGTTCACAGTCCGATTGGAATCGTTATGAAATCGGCGCACGTTATACTATGAGCATGACCGAACCCACCGCCTACTTCGACGGCCGCTTTGTTCCGCAATCGGCGGCGAGAATCGCGCCGACCGACGCCGGGTTCGTGCAGGGAATCACCGTTTCCGAACATTTGCGGACCTTCCGCGGCAAGCTGTTTCGGCTCGACGAACATTGGCTACGCTTGCGGTGCTCGCTGGAAATCGTCGGCACGCGCCCGACCGAAACCCTGGCCGATTTGTCGTTCGCGGCCGAACAAGTCGCCAAACATAATCACGCCCTACTGACCGCCGGCGACGACTTAGGCGTGGTCGTCGCCGTGACGCCGGGTTCGTCCCCGGCCTATTCCCGCATCGCATCCGACGGACCGAACGTTCTCATTCACAGCTATCCGTTGCCGTTCAAAAATTGGGCCGACGGCTATCGCGCCGGAGTTCGCTTACGGATTGCGCCGCAACGCCAAGTTCCGTCCTCGTCTTGGCCGTCCGAATTGAAATGCCGCAGCCGAATGCATTACCATTTGGCCGATCGTTGGGCCGCCGCGCAGGAGCCAGGCGCGCGAGCGTTGTTGCTGGACGAACACGGCATGGTGAACGAAACCTCGACCGC
Organism: Pirellulales bacterium; assembly: GCA_049840575.1. Taxonomy (GTDB): domain Bacteria; phylum Planctomycetota; class Planctomycetia; order Pirellulales; family JALHPA01; genus JANRLT01. The sequence continues at coordinate 242,293 of JASGKV010000021.1, read as the reverse complement.
CAACGTCTTGCTGGTCCGTGGCGACACGTTGATCGGTCAGCCTGCGCGAGACGATTCTCGACGGCGTCAGTTTGCGTGCGACGATCGAGTTCGCAAGCCGGATGAAGTTCAGCTACGAACAACGCCCGATCTCCCCGCAGGAAGCATTCGACGCGGATGAACTCTTGTTGACGAGCACGCCCTACTGCGTGCTGCCGGTCGTCGCGCTCGATGGACGGTCGATCGGTAACGGACGACCCGGTACGGCGTTTGCGAAAATCATCGCCGCATGGTCGGAATCGGTCGGCATCGATGTGATCGGCCAAGCGCGTCGTTGCGACGCCTACTGAGCGAGGCGACGTGTATACGCTTCTGATCGTCGAGCCGCGTGAAGTTTTGCGTTTGGGATTACGCGCGGCTTTGGCCGATACGGATATCAGAATCGTCGCCGAAGCCGTCGACGGCGAAGGGGCATACAAAGCGGTTGCGAAACATCGGCCCGATGTCGTGCTGTTGGCCGTCGTCCTAAACGAGGGCGACGGTTTGAGCGTTCTTGGGCGATTGCGACGCGATCACCCGGAATGCCGCGTCGTGTTGTATGCCGATCAAGCTTGGCCGACATACGTCGCGGCCGCCATCGCGGGCGACGCCTGTGGACTTGCGACGATCGACGAAGATCCGATCGCGTTAACGAATCGTTTACGTACGGCCGCTCAAGGTCGCACGACCTGGACTTCGCGGGATCGACGCCGCGCCGACGGGAAACGTTCGCAACTGTTCGGTCGCATCGCGCTGACGCGACGCGAGATCGAAATCGTGTCGGCCGTCGCGCGAGGGCGGACGAACGCCGAGATCGCGACCGAGGCCGATGTCTCGCCCGACACGGTCAAGGAACATCTTTCGCGTTTGATGATCAAACTGGGAGTCGGCGATCGAACGCAAGCCACGGTTTGGGCCGTAAGACAAGGACTTGGTCCGCGAGACATGTCGGTGGAGCCGTAACTTCGCCTTGACTCAGAAACCTTGTCGTCGAAACGATCGAATTCCCATCGACATCAGCCCCCAGGAAGCCGCCACGGCGAGCAAGAAATTCATTCCCTGGGCGACCCACAGCGCCTCGATGGTCCCGAGTCGTTCCAGCCAGATGGAGCCGGTCGAAAGCGCCATGAGCCCGCGCGATTCCAATACCAACAGTTGCGACGGAACCGCGGTCGAGAGGACCAGCACCAAGATGTAAAGCGCGCTGAGCACCAGATTCAGCGTCCCCCCGAAGCCGGCCGCGATCTTCGCGGGCGCCTCTTCACGCATGTCGGGCATGAGGGCGCGAGTCCCACGGCCATGCCCGCTAATCCGAAACATAATTCCACGACCGTGATCTGATGCAACGCGGTCATCCAATACGGCACATCCAACATGTAGTCGCTGTAGTAGATCAATCCCGCACAAGGAATCCACGCCCCGAGCGAGGCGAACAAATACTTCGCCACCAAAATCGACGCGCGGTCGATCGGCAACAGGTTCATGATCCAGAAGCGTTTACCTTCCAGGCTGACCATCGGGTAGATGAAGCGGGTGGTAAATGTCGAGAGGATCAATCCGACGACCGCTAGGTTCAAAAATCCGATCATCGTCGACTGCTCGCTCTCGTGCGGTAGTCGATTGAGGTTGGCTAAGTAAAACGCCAACAATCCGGTGAAGATCACGAATTGCAACCACTGCACCGGATCGCGACAGAAGATCCGCAGTTCCTTGAGCATCAACAAACGAATCGTGCGCGGGCAGGGCAACCACGCTCGGCCGAAGGACCAAGGTCCGTCGAGTTTAATGGCGGCGTTCGGAACGATTTTCCGGCCATAGTACTCGGCCTGATGGCGTTGAAACGATTTTCTCAACCGCGATCCGCCCCAACGCACGGCCAGTAAGTGAGAAAGCAACGCATTCGAGACCAACACGGCCAAGAACATCAGGCACTCGGCCCAGGGTTGATAGCCGCCTTCGTCGTTGGCGCACGGCTCTCGGCTTCCAGCAAACCGGTGCTTAGCCAGTAGCTCGGCAAGAACCGTTGTTGCGAGTAGCGCAGCTTATCGCCGAGCGCTTTGAACCACCCGGGCGAGAACGCGTTCCGCCGATCGATATCCAACGCGGACCATGCGATCCAAATCATCAACATCAAGAGAATCGCGACCGCGATCCACAGTAAGCGCAAGCGGTGACGCGGCATCCACGATACGATCAGCACGCAAAACAGCGCGCCGAGGCTGGCCGGGATGTACATGAACGCGATCAGAAACGGCAACATCAGCGGGTAGTAATACCACGGCGCGTTGACGTTTACCCCCGACGCGACCAGCATCGGCGTACTGGTCAAAATAAAGCCCCAGCCGCCGAACCAAACCGCTTCCTGCAGCTTGTGCGTAAAAAGCGTCTCGCCGCTGATCGGCAGCGAGAAAAGATACTTCATCTCCTCCGAGCGATAGATCCCGCTATAGAGAATCAAGCCCGAGGAGAGCGTCAGCATCAGCATCAACGCGTTGAAATACGTGTTGAAGATGCCTGGCTTGGCGTCGTCCCCGATGATATTCGAGATGAACTTCAATCCTTCGGTAAACAGAACGTAAAGTCCGCACCAAAAGAAGACGCTCAGCACGCTGATCAAAAGCAACCGCAATCGCGCGTAACGAAATTTGTGGCGAATATTCGCCTTCCAAAGACGAATTCGCAACCGCCCCATGACCGCCGATTCGTGCGAGGCGGTCGATGTTTCTGGGATATGACACGCCGCATCCGACGCCGCCGCATAGCTCATGGGACGGAAACCTCGGTCGCCGGGACCGCGGTCTTCTCAGAAACGGGATCGTCGCGCCGTTGTGCGGTGAAACGAAGATAGAGCTCTTCGAGAGCGGTTCCTTCGTCGCCCATCGCCGAGCGAAGCTGCGACACGGTCCCTTCGAAGTGCAGCTTACCTCCTTCGATAATGCCGATACGATCGGCGATCTGCTCTGCGACCGACAGCGAGTGCGTGGACATCAAGACGCTTTTCCCTTCTCCGGCCAGCTCTTTCAGAAGCGTCTTAACCAGCTTCGCGCTCCGCGGATCGAGCCCGACCATCGGCTCGTCGACGATAACGACCGCCGGATCATGTAGCATCGCTGCCGCGAAGGCGACGCGTTGTTTCATGCCGTGAGAATAATTCTCGGTCAGGATATCGACGAACTCGTCCAGCTCGAAACGTTTGACTTGGCGTTCGACGCGCGTTCGAATGTTGTCGCGTTTGAAGCCGTGCACCTCGCCGACAAACCACAAGAACTCTCGTCCGGTCAACTTATCGTAAAGATAGGGTTCATCCGGGACATAACCGATCAACCGGTGGGATTGCCGGCTTTGCTGGACGACGTCGAAGCCGCAGACGCGCACCGTCCCCAACGTCGGGCGAAGCAACCCGACCAGCATCTTGATCGTGGTCGTCTTTCCCGCACCGTTCGGACCGAGGTACGCGAAGACCTCGCCCGGAGCGATGGTCAACGTCAAATCGGCGACCGCGACCTTATCGCCGTAGGTCCGACGCACATGAATAAATTCGATCATTCGTCGTTCTCGACCGACTTCGCCGCATCCGGCATCGCGGTGTTCGGGGTGGCGACTTCCGGCTTACCGGCACCAGGAACGTCGAATTCCGCCCAGGGATCCCGTTCGGATTGGCGTTCGTGGCGTGGTCCGCGGCGACCGAAATGGCGCATGCGTCGGCCTTCGTTCGACTCGAGGTAAAATCCTTGATCGCCGCGCGGCTCTTGTGGTTCTCCGTTCGTGGCGGAGTGATCGCGGAAAAAACTCTTCGCGGCACGCGACCATATCGACTCCGTTTCCGCATTCGGATCCGGTCGTTCGGCTTCGTGGGGCAGTTTACGACCGGGCGGTGCGTCGTGATCGTCCAATTCCGATGGAATCTCATCAGCCGGGAGTTGCAACAAATCTTGCGTCCGTTTCGTGCGATAATGCACGGCACGCTCGTGATACTCTTTCGCTCGCTCGTCCGAAGCACGCGTATAGACCAATTTCGAATGGCCGTGGATCGTCTCTTGTTGCAAGATCGTGCCGCTGGAAATTTCGACCCACATCTTTCCTCGTGGCGTCCGAGCTCCGCCTAGCAGTGATCCCGAGTCGCGCCGCATGACGACCAACCAACAGCGATGCGGCGCGCCTTCCCAGGTTAAAGTGGTTTCGCCTTCGACTTCCGCACGCATGACTTCGACGGCGGCGGTCGAGCCGATTTGAAACATGCTGTAAACCGGGACGTTCCAGGTCCGCCCGATATACAAATTCGGCATGCGCACCATCGGCGTCAGGTCGTTTCCGACGATGGCGTTCGCCGAGAGTTCCCAAGCCGACGTTCGCTGCCGCCCCTGGTTGTAGATCGAAATATACAACTTGTCGGCTTCGACTCGTCCGTCGACACGGACCGGTTCATCGGTCACGGAGTTGCCGACGACGAACGTCATGCGATTGAGTCGGCCATCGCCGTCGATCAGCAACCGGCTTTCGGCTTCAAAGCTAAGATCGTTGATCTTTCCGCCCGAGTTGCTGACGAATGCTCGTAAAAACACCGGCAGAAACTCTTCGAACGGCAAATGTTCGAAGTGGGCGTGGCTTTTGATTTCCGTAAAGCCTTCCACATTGGTGCGGCTGGTCGAAACTGCCCAACCGAGCGACTTTTTGCCCCAAAACAACTCCCACGCGATCGGCACGACCGTAGCGTCGGGATCAAGCGTGTTGGAGTAGACCGTCGCGTTCGACGGAGGCGGACCGGCCAGCATCTGCGGCAGCAATTTGGTCTGCACCAACCAGCTCATGCTGGTCAGCCACAGGATTCCGACGGCGATGGTAAACCACTTACGCCCCATCCGTGACTCCCACGACGGAAAGACGACCGATCGACTTGTCGATTATTCTAACAACAGGCGAAATCGTCGACGACAAAATCTCCAGGGCATTCCGGATTTCCGGACTTCCCCCCATTTCTAGCGATCCATGACACTTCCAACACCACGCACGTGGGTAAGGTCTCGCCGGCTTCTTTGGCCAGCGGGTTCGCGCGAGCATCGGCAAGCGGGAATTGGCATTGTCCGAATCGTGCTCTCCGATCAAGATTCGCCCTCTGCGCGGCGGCGGGAAGAACGCCGTCCTCGGTACAAGCGAAACCCGTAGGTGCTTCGATGTTGCGATTTGGACGTTGGTTCCTGCTTCTCACGGCGGTTTGTACGGTTTGGGGCATTTCCGGCTGCGGGCAGTCGGAACCGACTACGCCGGAAACGAAAACCGTCGCCGAAACGATCCCAACCGCGACCAAAGCCGCTCCGACGACGCTTCCCGAAGTCCAAATCGTCGGAGAAATACCGCAATACGATCCGGACCATCCCCAAGTGGCGATCGAAACCAATCTGGGGACGATTCGCGTCGAATTGCTGGTGAAGGAGGCGCCGATGACGGTCGCCAACTTCTTGGGCTACGCCAACCGCAGCTTTTACGACAATACGATCGTCCATGAGGTCAGCACCGGCTTCGTGGCGTTCGCCGGGGCCTATGCGACCGACCTAAAACCGAAAAACGTCGACCTCCCGATCCCGAACGAAGCCAAAGGTGGTCGCCCGAACAAGGCTTACACTCTGGCGATGGCTCGTTCGCCGGATTCCGCCGATAGCGCGACCAGCCAATTCTTTTTCAACTTGGCCGATAACCCGTCGCTCAATCACAAAGGCGACGCTCCCGAGCAATACGGCTACTCGGTTTTCGGTGAAATCGTGGCCGGGCGAGAGATCGTCGATCGGATCGCGGCGATGCCTGTGCTCGCTCAAGGCGAATTCACTGCGATTCCGGCCCAAACCGTGACGATTCGCTCGATCCGTCGCATCAAATAAGCTGCGAGCGATCGCTTCGTTACTTAACATCTTTCGCTGCTTTGAGATACGCGGCTTCGACTTCGATCATCAGGGCCTTGGCCGTGTAGATTCGGCCGGTCGGTTTCGAGAAATCGACCTTGGCGTCTTGCTGCAGCATCCGACCGAGTTCTTTGCCCCCCTCGGCCGTGGTGAGATAGCGAATCAGTTCGTCGCCCCCGGGACCGTCGATCAGCTGTTTGACCACCCTTGGACCGTCGGGCAGCTTCAACAAGTTATCCACACGGTCTAAGCCGCCTGGGAGTTTGGCGATTTTTCGCTCGAAATCCCGCCCGCCGTTGCCGTGCAAGAGCGTGAAGAACGGGTCGTTTTTGGCCGGAACTCGCGCCAGCAGTGCTTCACGACCCGGCACCGCCCAACCGGACCGTTCGATGGCCGTGATAATCTGGGAGGCTTGATCGCGCTGGATCGGATCGCCCGGTCGATAACCATCAAAATTCGCGATCGCCGAACGGGCTTGCTCGATCACGACCGAGAATTCCGGGAGTTCCGCCGATCCGGCGGAACGGCCAAGCATGAGGAGCATCGCCCCCAGGCAGAATATCGAGATCCAGTGAGATCGAGTCATAGATCAACGCGTCGGCTCAAGTGCGGAACTTTTTCAGTGGATCGGCCTTCCATTCTCATCGGCATTGTGAATCACGAAATTCCCATATGAGTTCGCCGCAGCATTCTAAAACGGCATTTCCAGGACTCAGGCGTCATTAGTTTTTTTGAATGCAAGCACTTTGCTATATTAGAAATGCAGTGTGCGTGACGTATTGTCGTAGCGGCAAGGGTATTCATGAAAAACTGTTCATAAATTATGAAACGACCAGCCTTTGTGTCGTCCTGGTGTGTTTTATGAGAGAATTCCCGATTACGCTTGTGAATGAGCGTCCGTTCGATAAGATCGATTGGAGTTGCGGGAACACGCAAGAACCACGAATACGGATTTTGCGTACATACGACTAACCAGAAGTAGCGTTCGTTCCGCACGATGTTGAACGACGCTCGGCAAAGATCCGGGGCAAAACACGCCGGGTAAACGGAGTACCTAAGGAATGACGGCGACTTTCTTCTATCAAGAGTGCCCGACGTGCGGCCGCGCGTTGCGTGTCCGTATCAATTATCTGGGCAAGGCTGTCGTCTGCGATCACTGCCGCGGCACGTTTACCGCAGTCGATCCGATGTTGCGTCGTGAATTGCCGACGCCAAACCCGCTCTCGTCTCTCGAACGGGCCGACGAACTGCTGGCGAAGCTCGAACGTCGCGACGAACGCTTCCAATACAGCGGCGGTTAAACCGATTCGCTGTCGCCACGTATCTTTCCGCCGACTAAGCGTTCGAGATCCTCGAAAAATTCCGGGTACGTTTTTTCGACGCACCGCGGATCCATGATCTCGACGCCTGGCACGCGAAGTCCGACCAACGCCAAGCTCATCGCCATCCGATGATCGTGGTAGGTCGCGATCGAAGCAGGCGTCAACGTTTTGGGCGGATGGATCGTCAGCCCGTCTTCGTGTTCGTCGACCACGGCGCCGAACTTCCGGAGTTCGATCGCCAAGTTGCCGATGCGATCCGTTTCCTTGTGGCGATTGTGCGCCACGCCGCGCACGCGCGTCGGCCCTGCGGCGAACAACGCGACGGCGGTCAACGTTTGGACCGTATCGCTGATCGCGTTCATATCGATGTCGATCCCGCGTAACGATCCGCCGCGCACGATCGTGCGACCCGTTTCGCGACGAACTTCGCACCCCATCCGTTCCAGCGCATCGACGAATCGCAGATCGCCTTGCAAGCTGCTTTCATCCAAACCGGCGACGGCGATTTCGCCGCCGGTGATCGCCGCAGCGGCGAACCAGTAGCTGGCCGCCGAGGCGTCGGGTTCGATGTCGTATGCTCGTCCGGCGTAGCGACCTTGCGGCACGACGAAGCGACCGGCGACCGGTTCCGTCGTTTCGATCCCGAACGCGCGCATCACGGTGGTCGTGATCTCGACATACGGTCGCGAGACGAGTTCGCCCTCGACCTCGATCGTCAGCGGCGACTGCGCATACGGCGCGGCCATCAACAACGCGCTGAGGAACTGGCTCGAGACGTTGCCGCGCACTCGCGTCGTTCCGCCGGGCAAACCGGCGGCCCGGATCACGACCGGCGGGCAGCCAGTGTCGGCTTCGCTGCGCAGGTCGACGCCTAATCCGCGCAGACTCTCGATCAGATCGCCGATCGGTCGCTCCCGCATTCGCGGCGTGCCGTCCAAACGATACGTTCCTTGCCCGACCGCCAGCATCGCCGTCAGAAACCGAACCGACGTGCCGCTGTTGGCGATGTACAAGTCGGCCGTGTCACGCGGCAAACGCCCGCCCGAGCCTGCGATCGTCACGGTACGCGCCGCCGGATCGGGCGAATCGAAATTCGCTTCGACCTTGATGCCGACGCGCGTCAGCGAGTCGACCATCACACGCGTATCTTCGCTGTCCAACGCGCCGGTCAGCGTCGACGTCCCTTCGGCCAACGCCGCGCAAATCAATGCGCGGTTGGTGATGCTCTTCGACCCGGGTGGACGCATCGTTCCGCGCAAGGGGCCGCCGGCGACGGGAATTCCAATGGATGCCGGCCAATCGATCTTAGTCATGTCGTGATGACGTCTCTGTCGTACGGAATGAACTTCTCGGTCGTCTATCGATAACGATTACTTCGCGATTTTCCACAATGTCTCGTTCGTGCGAACATAGAGCGCGCCTGGGAAATCGCCGGCGTGCCGTAGATTTCGCCCGGCAATTTATTTTCGCCGATCAGCTTTCCTTTCTTCGGATCCGACAGATCGATCGTCTGCACGTTCCCTTCCTTGCCGGCGACGAACATCACGTCGTCGACCACGACCGGGGTCGCCCAAAACTGGCCCTTCAGCCGCAGTTGCCACACGCTTTCGCCGGTCTTGATATCGGCGGCGGTGATGACGCCGGCGCGATTGATCGTGTAGATGCGATCTTCGTAGACCAACGGACTGGCCGCGCCCGAGTTCAACTTCGCGTTGCTCCACACGACCTCGGGCTCGCCGCCGGTCGGAATCTTGACCGCCCGCGTTCCACCGCCCGGGACATAGACGAAGTCGTCGGCCACCACGCACGAGCCGATCCCATCGCACTCTTTCGCGTTACGCCAAACCTCGCGACCGGTCCGCGGATCGTGTGCGGACAAGCCTTCCTTATTGGTCAGCAGTACCAGATTTTTCGCCGCGCCCTTGCCCGTCAAAACGACCGGCGTCGTCCAGTTGGCTTCTTTTAAACGATCCAATTTCCACAGCGTTTCGCCGGTCTTCGCATCGATTCCCATGACGAACGAATCGCCCTGCGACTCGGATTGCACGATCACCGCGCCATCGACGACGGCCACGGACGACGCCATGCCGACGTCGTTGCCCGCTTCGGGATAGTCGATCGCCAAGCCGCGGAACCACTTCAAGTTTCCATCCAGGTCGACCGCGATCAAATCGTTAGACGAATAAAACGCGAAAATCGTTTCGCCGTCCGAGACCGGCGTATTCGCCGCGACCGCGCTGGACGTATGCGTCAATGTTCGGCCGGTCGCCCAGTATTGGCGTTCCCACGCTAACTTGCCGTCGCCGGCGGCGTAACATAGGATGTGCAGCCGATCGTCTTTGGCCCCGCTCGAGGCGGTGACATACACGCGGTCCTTCACCACGATCGGCGACGACAACCCCTTGCCGGGCAATGACGACTTCCACGCGACATGCTCCGTCTCCGTAAATTTGCTGGGTGGCGCGGCGTCTTTCGAAACGCCGCTGCCGTCGCCGCGAAACCCGGTCCAGTCCGCGGCAAGCACCACGCCGAACGTCGAAAGCAAGACGGCGAATGCGATGGTTTTGATCAACATGCGAACCTCTACTAATCACGGATTCGGCGAGACAGTCTGTGGCCAAATGATGTGCGTTACTTCTTCTCGTCTTTCGGCGGCGGAACCAACGCTGGCGGCGGCGTCTCCAGCCGATTCTTGGCGTAGATCGGCGTGCCGACTTCGTCGCACACGCGCAGTTGGAACTTCCAGTCTTGCGCCAGACTTCGGTTTGTTCGTTCTGGCAGATTTTGAGCAAGATCGTGTTGTGGCCGGGCTTTAACAGGCCGTCGGCCGAGTATTGATCGATGTTGGTGCTGGCGTGATAGACTTCGCGTTCGTGCAGCAGTTTGCCGTTCAGCCAAATCTTGTTGGCGTTGATGCTGCCTAAGCGCAGTTGGCATGGCGTCTCTTTATCGACTTCGAAATCGGCCAGCGCGTAGACGATCGCCCCTTTGTGTTTACCGATCGCCTTCGTCAAATCGACGTCGCCGTATTGATCCGTCGAGACATGGTCGATCCATTTGACCGGTTCTTCCTTGCCGGCGTACGTGGCCGACGGATCGATCTCGCGTTCCGGCGGATACGCGACGTTAAAGCCCTTCTTGTCGCGATTATCGAACGGGCCGATCAGCTTCCATTCCATGACGAAGCCGAAATGCCGCGGCAGATCCACGACTTCGCCGCGCTCGCGCATGGCGGTCGACATCTTGCCGATCTGGTCGATGTCCCGAGCCGCGCGAAACACTCGAGCGTATTCTTTCTTTAAGTCTTCCGGCGAAAGTTTCGCCGCATCCAACTTCGTCAACGCATAGTCGATCGCGTCGCGGCGAATTTCCAGACTCGGATCGTCCAGCATCTTCGGCAAGAGTCGTTGCGGGGCTTCAGGATCGAGTCGCGTCAACAACTCGAACGCCATGCGCCGGGCACGCGGACCGTTTTTGGTTTGTTCGACGAACGCTTGCAGCGAAGCGGTCGATGGGGGCTGCTTGGCGGCGACCGCGCGGTCGAATACCGTCTCGATCGCGCCGCGAATCCAATTCACCTGCAACGGACCGGCGTCGGACAACGCCGACAGCAGCAGCGGCAATTCGGCAATCGGTGTTTTTTCGAGCGATTTGATCGCGGCCACCGCTTCGATTTGTCCTGCGCCGCGCGGGCCGACCGCCTTGAGCGCGGCCAGCGATTTTTTCGTCTCGGCTTCGTCGGCGTGCGCAGGCGTAGATAGCACGAGCAAGCCGATCGCGAGCCACATCGGAACGAGGCGTTTCATTCAAAATTCTCCGTGCGAAGTTCGACGAATCGTCGCTCGCGCCGCTATCCAGAGGAAAGGTTCGATTGTACCGTAACGTCATGTGCCCGACCATTCTCGACTCGCAGGAGCGGTCATGACCGCCGCGATCCCGCCGTACGACTTGCTGATCCCGCGCCGCATCGTATTCGGCTCCGGAAAACGATCCGAACTGCCGAAGTTGGTCGCCGGCTGGGGCGAGCGGTGCTGGATCGTCTGCGGCTCGCGCACGTTGCAAAGCAACGGCGTGTTGGATGGTTTGGTTCGCGATCTGAAAACCGCCGGCATGCGACCGCATTTGTTGGCGACGCAAACGACCGAACCGACCGTGGCCGACGTCGATCGCGCCACCGCCGAACTGCGACGCCTGATCGACGCGGCGGGCCAAGCGACCGGCCATTGGATATTGGCCCTCGGCGGCGGATCGGCGCTCGACACGGCCAAGGCGGTCGCCGCGCTGATCAACAACGCGCACGCCGCGAGCGTGGCCGAGTTCCTCGAAGGGATCGGCAGCGGCCGCACGCTCGATGCGCCGTCGTTACCGGTCGCAGCGTTGCCTACTACCGCCGGCACCGGCAGCGAAGCGACCAAAAACGCGGTCATCACCAGCGTGACGCCGGCCGCGAAAAAAAGTCTTCGTTCCCCAGGCATGGTTCCTCCGTTGGTGATCGTCGATCCCGATTTAGCCGTCGGCGTTTCATCGCAAACGACGGCTTACAGCGGAATGGACGCGTTGACGCAGTTGTTGGAAAGCTATCTCACACGCAACGGCAACGCGGTGACGCGGGCCGTCGCGCTGTCGGGTTTGCATGGTCTGTTGCCGGCGTTGCGCGCGGCGGTGAATCACGGTCACGACTTGGCCGCGCCGAACGCTTGGCCCACGCCGCGTTGATGTCCGGTATCGCGTTGGCCAACTCCGGACTCGGCCTGGCGCACGGCGTCGCCGCCGCGCTGGGGGCGATTTGTCGAACGCCGCACGGTTTGGCGTGCGCCGTGATGCTGGTGCCGACGTTGCGGGCCAATCGGCAAGCTCGACCACACGACTACGTGACGTTGGCCGAAGCCGTGTGTGAACGCCATTTCGACGACCCCGTCGCCGCGGCCGACGCGTTGATCGCCGCCGTTCAGGACACCGCCGACGCCGTCGGCATTCCGCGTCGCTTGAGCGCGCTCGGCGTCACCGCCGAGTTGATTCCTGCGCTCGTCGTCGGTTCGCGCGGCAACAGCATGAACGGTAATCCGCGGACGATCGACGACGCCGAACTGACCGAGATCCTGCGAGGCCTCCTATGATTCTGTGCGGCGGTCTGACGCCGGCGTGGCAACAAATTTTGCGGTTCGAGCGTCTGCTCCCGGGCGAGGTCAATCGCGCCGTCGCCGCGCTCTGGTGCGGCTCGGGCAAGGTCCTCAACGTCGGCCGCGCCACGGCGTCGTTGCTCGGCCCGTCGGCAACGCATGCGTGCGCCACGTTCGTGCCGCTCGGCGGGGTCGCCGCAACGGCGATCGCCGACGAGTTCGCCCACGACGGCGTACCGTTGCGCGTCTTCGCCAGCGCGACGCCGACGCGCGTCTGCACCACGTTGCTCGACGAGTCGACCGGTCAATCGACCGAACTCGTCGAAAATATGGCTCCGTTGTCATCGAATGAACTGCGAACTTACTCCGACGCGTTTCGCACCGCCGCGCCGTGCCGCGCAGGTCGTCGTCCTCAGCGGTTCGTTGCCGCAAGGGACGCCCGCCGATTATTACGCGACGTTGCTCGACGGTTTTCAGGGTCGTGCGATTCTCGATGTGCGCGGGCCGGAGCTGCTGGCCGCATTGCCGCACAGACCGTGGCTGGTCAAACCGAATCGCGAGGAACTCGGCAAAACCGTCGGTCGCACGCTGCTCGCTCACGAAGAAATCGTCGCCGCGATGCGCGCCGTGCAAGCCCAGGGTGCCCGCAACGTGGCGGTCACGCATGGGCCTGCCGAAGTCCTGCTGCTGACCGAATCGGGCGACGTCCAGCGGTTCGTACCGCCCCGCATTCCAACCGTCGTCAATCCGATCGGCAGCGGCGATTCGTTCGCCGCCGGCGCGGCGGTCTCGGCCGCGCGCGACGACGATCCGATCCACGCGGTCAAACTGGGCATCGCCGCCGCGGCCGCCAACGTCGAAACGCTGCTCCCCGCCCGGTGGGCACCGGGCCGAGTCGAAGCGTTATTGCAATCCTTTTGAATTCAAGTCGTCACCTCCGTAGTCGGATTTCAAAATGCCCCAGCTTCACTGCGCGAGCGTTACGAGCGAAACGAGCGTAACGATCGCTGGATTTCGAATCGATCAAACCGCGCGTGCGCGCGGCGTGAGCCTCGACTTCCCGAACCATCAGCACGCAGTTTGCCCATCTTTACTCTGCGAGCGAAACGAGCGTTGCGATCGCATGTTTCGTAAATGTTTTTCTTTGTCGACTGAGCAGTCGGCGTCAGCCGTCGATCCGCGCCGCCCAGCCAAACACCCCAGTTTCACTGCGCGAGCGTTACGAGCGAAGCGATCACAAAATACTAAGTAAAACTGCGTATACTCTTCTGGTTCGCAATTCACTTCCCTCGGCACATACTACTCTTCGTGCCGAAGGTCGCCGGGTATTCGGCTTTGGGAAAAGTTTTTCCGTCAAATACGCAAACGATGTCGTATGAAAACGGGGTCGGCCGGCGATGACTTAAAACGTCCGCCGCACGAGCTCCCACAGCACGTAACCCAGCGGGCTCATCACCACGAACGCGCCGGCTCGTTCGAGTTTCGTGCCGCGGGCGAGCGGTTTCGAAAGCGCGGCGACGCTTACCACGACGAACAACGCGCCCAGCCACGAACCCATTCCGGAATCGTCGCCGACCAGCGACGGATTCGTCACCAGCAGTCCCGCGACCGCGAAAAACGCGGCGATCTCCAAACAGAGCGCGGGGCTGGGAAGCGCCTCGTAAAATCGCATATCGGATCGGCCGCGCCGGCGGACTATTTCTTGTCCAGTCCGGGCTTCTTACTGAGTTCGATCATTCCCTTCGTGTCGATGCCCCCTTGCTGAGCTTCTTGCAACGCTTCGCGCGCGGCGTCGATCGAGTCGGTTTTGCTGACGAACATGTAGCCACCCAACGCGGCTTTGTTCGCGGGGTTTTTATCGAACCAATTCAGCGCGATCGCTTTGGCAAGCCCGGGCGGCAACGTGTTGTACGTGTATTGCTTGTTCGCGCCGCGATCCGGATCGTGATGTCTTTGCCGTCCGAGAACACGACGTTCGCGCGGTTGTTGCCGACTTTGATTTCGCCTTGCAGACCGGTCATCGCCGTCTTCACGTCTTTCCAAAACAACTCGACGTAATCGTAAATCAGATGCATCTCGGCCAATTCGCTGCTCAGTTCTTGGCTGACGGCCAACGCTTTCGCTTCGGCTAACGCGCGTTTCGCGTCGGGAAAATTCCGTTCGCTTAACGCGTTGCGCGATTCGATCAGTTTCGCCAAAAACGCCTTTTCTTGTTCCGGCGTCGCTTTGGCCGAAGCGAGCGGCATTTCGGGCTTCGGCTTGGCCGGTTCGGTCGGCTTAACGACTTCCGGCTTTGGTTTGGCCGGCATCGGCTTCGGCATTTCGGGTTTGGGCATCTCCGGCTTCGGCATTTCCGACATGCCGGGCTCTTCCATGCCGGGATTCATCATGCCGGGATTGGACATCCCGGGATTCGCCATGCCCGGCTCCGGCTTCATCGGCTTGGGCATCTCGGGCTTCGGCATTTCACCGGCCGGTTTGGTCGGTTCGGGTTTGGTGTTTTCCGGCTTCGGAGTGATTTCGGTCGTGGCCGGGACCGAGACCGGCATGGTCGGGGCCTTGGTTTTGCCGGCCGGCGTTTTCGGATGTGTGTGTTCGGCCACGGCCGGATCGGGCTTGTCCTTGTCGTTCATATTCGCAACGACATATCCGACGCCGCCCAGCACCATCAACGTGATCACGCCCAAGATGGCGTAAATCGCGCCCGAGCCCGAGTTCCGTCGCGCGGCGTAGATGCTCGCGGCGTTCGATCCGGACGCCGGTCGGGGATTCGCATCGCCGAACGGATTCGCTTCGGCTTGGGGCGCAGCCGGAGCAAACGCGTTCGCCGCTCCATAGCCGGCCGGTGCGCCGTACCCTGGAGCCGCGTAACCGGGCGAGCCGATCGGCGCCATCGGATTGGGGGCCGCGCCGTAGCCTGCGTTTTGATCGTAACCGTAAGCCGGTTGACCGTAGCCCGTCGCAGGAGCTTGAGCATACCCGGCTTGCGGAATTTGGCCGAATCCGGCTTGGGGGTACTGCTGCTGCGGATACGCTTGCGGATAGCCGGCTTGGGGATACGCCTGTTGCGGGTAGCCCGCTTGAGGATATTGCTGGGGGTAACCGGCTTGCGGATACGTCGGCTGACCCGGCTGAGGATACCCGGCCTGCGGGAAACCTGCCTGAGGCATCGCGGCTTGCGGAGCCGCCGTGGTTTGAGGTGCGACCGGTAAGGGATAACCCCCGGTCGGTGCCGCGGCTTGCGGACTAGCCGGCGCTTGGGCCGCAGCCCCCGCAACGGCGGCGATGGACGGTTTTTTTGCGTTGGGTTGCGCCTGCGCAGCGGCAGGATTTCCTGCGGCGGGATTGCCGGCGACCGGCTTCGCGACTGTCGGCTTCGCGGTGGCCGATTTTGTCGGATTCGGGGCGGCCGGGTTACCATTGGCGACCTGGGCGACCGTTTTTTGTGCGGTCTTGGGACTAACCGGTTGCGGACTTGCAGTTTGCGGCTTGGCGGTGGCGACCTGCGGTTTGCCCGCTAACGTGTTATCGTAGGCGGCTTTATGTTCGGGGTGCGTCAGCGTGCTTTGGGCTTCGGCCAGTTCGTTGACCAACCGTTGCCAGATCGCGCGATTTCCCTCGGGCTTGATCGCAAGTAACCGCGCAAGCTGTTTTTCAGCGGCGGCGGCGACTTTTCGTTCGTCGGGTTCCAGCGTCTTCAGACCGAGCAATTCGTAGTGATTCGGTCGGGATTCCCCAGTGGTACTCAAGCCCAGCCAGACTTGATAAGCATTGAAGGACGTAGACATGGCCGACTCGTTTCAGGTGGGGGGAATCGTGGCGGGAGCGACGAACCTCTAAGTGTTTCGTCGCAAACTCAAATTCTATTCCAAAACCGGACTTTTCGGGAGATCTTTCGTAAATCCCCGTGTCGCCCAGCAAAATAGGGCGATTCGAAATAACAGTCCGTAAATAGCAGATCGCTGCTAGCGATTTCGGCGAACGTTGGTCGCCAAGAAAACCGGCACCGCAGCTGCCCATCGCGACTATGTAATAAGACGCTCGAGGGCGAAATAAGTTTCGTAACTTGCCCGAATTTTTTGAAATTCCATCTTCGGATCGTGATTCCTTGTCGCGATGGGATTGCAGGGAACTTTCCGAATCGCCGGCACGTCTTATCAACCGTTCGATCCGGTTGGTACATTGCGCCAGATCCCGGTTCGGCCTTCGCCCCACGCCGCTTGTCGTCGCCCTCACACGGATTCCCCCATGAAACCGTCGAAACGTCTGCTGACGGGTCTGTTCTTATCGCTCTGCAGCGCGGCGTACGCCGTCGCGCTGTTCGCCGAAGCCGCCCCTCAACCCGCCGCCGCGATGCCCAGTCATGACGCCGCCGTCAAACTGATGAACGCCGGCAACTTCAAAGACGCGTACGAAGCGTTCCGCAAACGGGCGTTATCCGAAAAGAAAGACCCCAAAACGATCGCCGGCGATCTGACGCAGGGCGTGCAGTGTCTGCAGAACTTGGCGCGGACCGACGAAATCGACGACTTCCGCGAAGCGGTCATCAAGCTGCATGCCGACGATTGGCGTTTGCTGCGCGCTGCGGCCGAGAACTATCAGCAGGTCGAGCATTTCGGCTTTATGATCGCCGGAAAATTTTCCCGGGGTCAACATCGCGGCGGCGGAGAAGGCAAGAACTGCGTGCAACGCGATCGCGTTCGCTCGCTGCAACTGATGCAACAAGCGGCCGACCTGGCTGAGAAAGACGCCGATCGCAAAGCGGCGGCGATCTTCTTCATTCAGTACGCCGAAACGCTGCTGGGCAATGCCGGTTATCACGAGAGTTGGCGGTTGCAGACGCTGACCGATCTCTCGAAACTGCCCGACTATGAAGACGGCTGGTATTACGGCGGCGAATCGCGCGGTGCCGGTCGATGCCGACGGCAAACCGGTCTACTACGCGATTCCGAAGTCGTGGGACGCGGCCAAAAACGACGGCGAACGCTTTCGCTGGCGATTGACCCAGGCCGTGGAATTCGACGCCGGACAACTGAATCACACGCGCTGGATTTGGGCGCAGTTTCTGTACTCGCAATTCGGCGAACAGACCTTAGCGCAATACTTCTGGGCGCTCGGTCGCCAAGGGGACGACGACACGCAAAAGGACGAGTCCGGCACGTTCGCGTTGCACACGCTGAAAGAGAACGAAACGATCGCCCGTTTGGCGAACGGCGTGAAACGCTTCGAACTGCCGGAAGACGACGACTTTCTCAAGATCTACTTCAAGATCGTCGACGAACCGAAGACCGGTTTCGTCGATTCGGCGTTCAACACGTTGACGCAAATTTTTCAGAATCGTCGGCAGTATCCCCGCGCCGCCGAGATTCTGCGGCGCGCGATCAAGGAAAACGGCGACCCGGGCAAATCGCGTTCGGAGCAATTGCGCCAAATCGAAGGCAACTGGGGCCGCTTCGAACCGTTGTTGCAACAACCGGCCGGCAAAGGGGCGACGCTCGAATATCGCTTTCGCAACGGCAAGTCGGTCAGCTTTACCGCGCACGCGTTGAAGGTGCGCGAACTGCTCGGCGACGTGAAGGCCTATCTCAAAAGCAATCCGAACAACTTGGATTGGAACAAGCTGCAGATTCAAGACTTCGGCTATCGGTTGGTCCAAGAAAACGAAACGAAATACGTCGGCGAGAAGGTCGCCGGCTGGGATCTTGCGTCGAACCGCGCGCGCGCACTTCGATAAGCGCATGACGGTGGCCACGCCGTTGCAAAAGGCCGGCGCGTACTTGTTGACCGCCAAGATGAAAGACGGCAACACGACCAAGATCATCGTCTGGCTGGACGACACCGCGATCGTCAAGAAGCCGCTGGATCAAGGGATGTACTACTTCGTCGCCGACGCCGTGACCGGCGAACCGCTGGCCAAGGCCAACCTCGAGTTCTTCGGCTACCGCCAACGCCACGTGGGGAACGGCAATAAGTTCGTCGTCGACGTCAAAAACTTCTCGGAAAACACCGACGCCGACGGCCAAGTGATCCGTCGCGGTAAAGGGAACGACGAAGAAAACCAATACCAATGGGTCATCACCGCGACCAAAGACGGGCGCATGGCCTACCTCGGTTTCACCGGCGTCTGGTACGGCGGCTACTACGATCAGGAATACAACCAAACCAAGGTCTTCGCCATCACCGATCGTCCCGTCTATCGACCGGGCAATCACGTCGACTACAAGTTCTGGATCCGTCAGGCCAAGTACGATCAAGACGACACGTCGAACTTCGCCAATCAAACGTTCACGGTCGAAATTCACAATCCGAAGGGCGAGAAAGTTTTAACCAAGTCGTTCACAGCCGACGCGTACGGCGGGTTCGATGGTCGCTTCGACTTGCCCGCCGATGCGGCGCTGGGGGTCTACCAGTTGATGGTCGTCAACCACGGCGGCGGCACGTTCCGCGTGGAGGAATACAAGAAGCCGGAATTCGAGGTGACGGTCGACGCGCCGACCGAGCCGATCATGCTGGGCGAAAAAGTCACCGCCACGGTCAAGGCGAAATACTATTTCGGCGCGCTCGGTCGCCAACGGCAAAGTGAAGTACAAGCTGACCCGCACCGGCAAGATCAAGAACTGGTATCCGCCCGGCCCGTGGGATTGGTTTTATGGTCCCGGCTACTGGTGGTTCGCCTACGACTACACGTGGTATCCCGGCTTCGGCGATTGGGGCTGCTTCCGCCCCATGCCGTTCTGGTGGCCTCAGCATCATCAGCCGCCCGAAGTCGTGGCCGAAAGCGAAGTCCCGCTGCCCGCGGACGGCATGTTGAAGGTCGATATCGACACCGCGCCGGCGAAGGAAGCGCACCCGCATCTGGATCACGAATACACGTTGACCGCCGAAGTGGTCGACGAGTTGCGCCGCACGATCGTCGGCACGGGCAACGTGTTGGTCGTCGCAAGCCGTTCAAGGTTTACGCCTGGGTCGACCGCGGTCATTACCGCGTGGGCGACACGATCAAAGCGAGCTTCAGCGCGCAAACGATCGCCGACAAACCGATCAAGGGAACCGGCAAGGTCGTCCTCTACAAGATCGCCTACAAAGACGCCAAGCCGGTGGAAACGGTCGCCGGCGAATGGAAGCTGGATACCAACGCCGACGGTCGCGCCGATCTGCAAATCAAAGCCGGCGAGGCGGGGCAATTCCGCCTTTCTTACAGCGTGACCGACGAGAAGAAGCACACCATCGAAGGGGCGTATGTCCTGACGATCATCGGCGAAGGGTACGACGGGTCGGAGTTCCGCTTCAACGATCTCGAATTGATCCCGGACAAGCAGCAATACGCGCCGGGCGAAACCGTCAAATTGCAGATCAACGCCAACCGCGCGAACTCGACGGTCTTGCTGTTCGCCCGGGCGGCCAACGGAATGTACCTCGCGCCGAAGGTGTTGCGACTGACCGGCAAGAGCAAGATCGACGACCTGACGATCGTGAAGCGCGACATGCCGAACTTCTTCGTCGAAGCGGTCACGGTCTCGTCGGGCAAGTTGCACACGGAGACCAAAGAGATCGTCGTTCCGCCCGAGAAGCGCGTGCTGAACATCGCGGTCGACCCGTCGGCCAAAAGCTATAAGCCGGGCGAGAAGGCCAAGGTCAAATTGCGTCTGACCGACGCGGTGGGCGAGAACTTCGTCGGCTCGACGGTCGTCGCCATCTACGACAAATCGGTCGAATACATCAGCGGCGGCGGCAACGTCCCGGAGATCAAAGAGTTCTTCTGGAAATGGCGTCGTCATCACAACCCGAATACCGAAAGTTCGCTCGGTCGTTCTTTCTACAACCTCGACCTCCCGAACAAGACGCCCATGAGCGATCTCGGGATTTTCGGGAATTCCGGGGTGGATGAATTCGGAGTGACGACGGAAGGAGTCGCCAATCTCGGCGGCATGGGAGGCGGTTTCGGCGGCGGTGGTGGTGGTCCCGGCGGCCCGCACATGATGCGCGGGATGGCGTTAGGCGCCGCGATGGCGGCCCCCGCCGCTGCGCCGATGTCGGAATTGGCGATGGACAGCGCCGCGCCGTTGGCCAAGGCCGTGCCGGCCGAGTCGCCGGCCCCCGCCAATCAGCCCGGCGGCGCCGCCGGCGAATTTGGTCGCGCCCGCCGTGCGTTCGAAGTTCGCGGATACGGCGTTGTGGGTGGGGTCGTTAACGACGTCGAAGGACGGGACGGCCGAAGTGGAACTGACCATGCCGGAGAATTTGACGGCGTGGAAGATCAAGGTGTGGGGGATGGGACACGGGACGAAGGTCGGTCAAGCGGACGCCGAGGTGGTGACGGCCAAGGACGTGATCGTGCGACTGCAGGCGCCGCGATTCTTCGTCGAGAAGGACGAAGTGGTTCTCTCGGCCAACGTGCATAACTACTTGAAGACCGCCAAGGACGTGGTGGTGAAGCTGGATCTCGATGGGGGCAATCTCGAACTCCTCGAGACCGAAGGGAGCAAGAACCGCAACGGCGCGGAACGGACGATCAAAATTCCGGCCGGCGGCGAGCAACGCGTCGACTGGCGCGTGAAGGTCGTCCGCGAAGGCGAGGCGCTCGTCCGGATGAGCGCGCGGACCGACGAAGATTCGGACGCGATGGAACAAAAATTCCCGGTCTACGTCCACGGCATGCTCAAAACCGATTCGTTCAGCGGCATGCTGCGGGTGAAAGACACGGCCGGCAAGCTGGACTTCGCCGTCCCGCGCAACGTCGCGTCGAGCAATCGCGGATCGAGGTTCGCTACTCGCCGACCTTGGCCGGCGCGTGCGTCGACGCGTTGCCGTACTTGGCCGACTATCCGTACGGCTGCACCGAGCAGACGCTCAATCGCTTCCTGCCGACCGTGGTCACGCAAAAAATCCTGCAACGGATGGGCCTCGACCTGAAGGCGATTCAAGACAAACGGACCAACCTGAACGCGCAAGAGATCGGCGATCCGGCCAAACGCGCCGCGCAGTGGAAGCGTTTCGAGTGCAACCCGGTCTTCGATACGGCCGAAGTGACCAAGATGGTCAAGTCGGGCGTCGAACGTCTGACCGAGATGCAGTGCGCCGACGGCGGCTGGGGATGGTTCAGCGGCTACGGCGAGCACAGCTCGGCGCACACGACCGCGGTGGTCGCGCACGGTCTGCAACTAGCCAAGGCCAACGACGTGGCGCTCGTGCCGGGCACGCTGGAAAAGGGATCGAATGGCTGAAGCGGTACGAGACCGAACAGGTCCGCTTGCTGAAGCTGGGCGATCAGGTTCGCGACAAGAAGGGGGATTGGGAGAAAATCCAGCATTACAAGTCGCACGCCGACGTGCTCGACGCGTTGGTCTACTACGTGCTGAGCGACGCCGATCACAAAAACGGCGCGATGACCTGAGTACCTCTATCGCGACCGCGTCGAGTTGGCCGTCTACGCCAAGGCGTTGTTCGGCCTCGCGCTGCACACGCAGAAGGATCAAGTCAAATTGGACATGATCCTCAAGAACATCTCGCAATTCGTGGTGGTCGACGACGAGAATCAAACGGCCTATCTCAAGTTGCCCGAGAACAACTGGTGGTGGAATTGGTACGGCGGCGAGATCGAAGCGCACAGCTTTTATCTCAAACTGCTGTCGAAGACCGAGCCGCAAGGCGAGTTGTGCGCCCAAGCTGGTGAAATACCTGCTCAACAATCGCAAGCACGCCACGTATTGGAACAGCACCCGCGACACGTCGTACGCCATCGAGGCGTTGGCCGATTACCTGAAGGCCAGCGGCGAAGACAAACCGGACCTGAACGTCGAAGTCTGGTTGGACGGCGAGAAACGCAAAGAGTTGAAGATCACCGCCGCCGATCTGTTCACGATGGACAACACGTTCGTCCTGGAAGGGAAGGACGTGACCGGCGGCAAGCACGTGCTGGAACTCAAGAAAAGCGGCAAGGGGCCGCTTTACTACAACGCGTACGTCACCAACTTCACGCTCGAAGATCGCATCGCGAAGGCCGGTCTCGAAGTGAAGGTGAACCGCAAGTTCTACAAACTGGTCAAGGCCGACAAGACGATCGCCGTGGCCGGATCGCGCGGTCAAGCGGTCGAGCAGAAGGTCGAGAAATACGACCGCGTGGAATTGGCCGACGTCGGCGAACTGAAGAGCGGCGAGTTGTTGGAGGTCGAGTTGGAGATCGACAGCAAAAACGATTACGAGTACGTGCTGTTCGAGGATCTCAAGGCGGCCGGCTGCGAGGCGGTCGACGTCCGCAGCGGCTACACCGGCAACGCGATGGGCGCCTACGTCGAGTTCCGCGACAACCGGACCGCGTTCTTCATCCGCGCCTTGCGCGCGGCAAGCACTCGGTCGCGTACCGCCTCCGCGCCGAAATCCCCGGCACATTCCACGCCCTCCCCGCCAAAGCCCAAGCCATGTACGCCCCCGAACTCCGAGGTAACTCCGACGAATTCGTCCTCGGCATCGCGGATTGAAGTGCCTAGTCTGCGTCATGACATGAAAACCTCCTGGATCCGGAGCTAGAAGTTCACGCTAGCTCCGGATTGGGTTCTCGTGTCGTAACGTGGAATAACCATTCTCTTTCCCGCTTAGATGCGTTATTCCGAATTCGTAACCCCTGGGACTAACGGATTTTCGGGCGTTTTCCCACGCCGAATCCTCTCCTGGTGGCTATAATCGAAGGAACCTCGCACGCCAAAAGCTCATCTCATTCCGAGCGTGCGGGCCGCGGATCGTCTTGATCCCGACAGTTCTCGTCTTTTTTGCGCAACGTGTGCCGCATGGCGGACTCGGAGCACAACTTGTATCCGGCGGATCCTGCGTCCGGTTTCGGCGCGGAAAATTCGCAGTTCGTCGCCCCCGCTTCGCACGGGGCTGCGGCACAACATACCGCTGCCCCCGACCCCGGGACGTCCAGCGGCACGGTGATTATTCCGCGTCCTCAGGTCGGGGCTCGTCACCCAAACGGCAAATCGCCGGATTCGCCGTCGTCCTCGGGCGAGCAACTTCGCGGTTCGCATGGACCGCTGTCACCGTCCGAAGTCGATGCGTTGTTGAGCCAGCAAACGGTCATCTCGCAGCAGCCGTGGACCGAACCGCCGGAATACGGCGCGGTGACGCCCCGCGAGATGGGACGCTTGCTGGCCGGCCAAACGCTAGGCCATTACTCGCTCTTGGAGTTCGTCGGCGGCGGCGGCATGGGCGCGGTGTTTCGCGCCCGCGACACGATGCTGAACCGCACCGTGGCCGTAAAAGTCTTGGCGCCGGGACAATCAAGCGACGAGGACACCCTCAAACGGTTTAAGAACGAAGCGCAGTCGGCCGCGCGACTGGATCATGAAAACATCGGTCGCGTTCATTACGTGGGCCAGGATCGCGGCTGGCATTACATCGTCTTTGAATTCATCGAAGGCGAAAACCTGCGGGATTTGGTCGAACGCAAAGGCCCGCTGTCGTTAGGCGAAACGCTCGATTTTCTACAGCAGCTCGGCGACGCGCTCGAACATGCGAATAACCGCGAGGTGGTGCATCGCGATATCAAACCGTCGAACGTGATCATCACGCCGGAGAGACGCGCGAAGCTGGTCGACATGGGCTTGGCCCGGCTGCATCAAGTCGAAGCGTCGCACGAAGACTTGACCGCGAGCGGCGTGACGTTGGGAACGTTCGATTATATTTCGCCCGAACAAGCCCGCGATCCGCGCAGTGCGCCGACGTACGCAGCGATTTGTATTCGCTCGGTTGCACGTTGTATTTCATGCTGACGGGGCGACCGCCGTTTCCGCACGGCACCGTCCTGCAAAAGCTGCTGCAGCATCAGGCCGATACGCCCGCCGATCCGCGCGGATCGCGCACGGATTTGCCTGCCGATTTGATGGCGATTCTGAACAAATTGACCGCGAAACAACCGACCAAACGTTACCAAACGCCGCGCGAGATGGTCGTCGACGTGCGGGAGTTGTCGGTCAAGCTGGGTTTGCGTCCGGCGGCTTATGACCTCGCGCCGCGACCATTCGTCGCCAAATGGGTTTGGACGCGCCGTAACGTGCCGTGGTTGGTCCCAGTCGGGATTCTGGCGTTAATACCCGTCGCGATGATGTTGTTCGAATCTCCACCAGCTTCGCAGCCACGACCGACGTGGTATCGGCCGGCGACGGAAACGCGCGACGCCGTCACATCGTCTTCCGACGTAGCGTCGAGAACCGCCAAGAGCGCGACGACCGTTACCGAAAAACCCGTTCCGTCGTCGATTCCCGCATCACTGGCGACGTCTCCCGGAACGGCTTTCGGCATCGGAGGTCCGGTTCCGGTCATCTTGGATTTTGGGCGAGATTATTCGCAACGCATGGCTGATGGATATGTCTTGAATTGGCGTCAATCGATCTGGCCCAGCGTCTCGCAATCGTTGCCGCAAATCCCCGACTCGATGCTGAACGCGGGCTACGATGTCGGGATCGCGCGATTCTTCGATCTTCGTGCCGGCGGCGAAAAACCCATACGGCCGATGAATCAGAGATTGCCCGGCGAACCGGCACGTTTGATCGTGACACTCGATCCGCAAGAACCGGGCGAATATGCGACGCTGGGAGCCGCAATTCGCGATGCTAGACCCGGCGACGTGATCGAACTTCGCTTTACCGGCGTTGCACACGAAAAACCGTTCGCGCTCGTCGCGCCGCGTTTGACGATCACTGCCGCCGACGGCGAAAAACCGATCGTCCGTTTCGAACCCAAAGGATCCAGCGCGATGAATCCGACGCGCTCGATGATCTCCCTGAACGGCGGCGACTTGCGCATCTCCGGAGTTCGCTTCGAACTTCGGATCAGCGAGCGATCCGCCGCCGATGCCTGGAGTCTGTTCGAGCTACGGCATGTCGAGCGATTCGCATGCGACGACTGCGTCATTTCCGTCCGCAACGACGTCGAAGCGGCCGGTCGCTCTCAGTTGACCGTGTTCGAGCTTCGCGAAGGCGTCTCGGCGACGTTACGCGCAACTGAAAGATCCCCGCGCCATCGTCGAGCCGACACGCATCGTCCTCGACCGCACGATCGTCCGTGGAGCGGCCGATTTGATTCGTTCGCTGGAACACGAAGCCCACGTAATGACCGCGACCAAGTGTTGGTTCGCGCTGTCCGATTATCTGCTGTATGCGGACTATGGCGCGCGCGACGGCCGTCGCGGCAACGAACCCCGTTTTCGAATGGAATTACGCGATTGCACGGCCATGTTGGGCCACGGGATCGCGCGTTTGGGCAACTCCGAACGAACGGCGGCGCGCGAGGCGTGCGAATTTCGTTTGACCAACACGGTGGTGCGCGGCGACGATGGCGATCCGTTGTTCGAGATCGACGGGATGGATCGCGTGGACGACCTACGGGATTTAATTCGCTGGGAATCGGACGGGGCGCGGATCGATCGATTCACGTCGCTTGCGCGGTTGTCGGGGATGAACGGCGTCAACAATCTCGGCGCGCGTCAGTGGAACGATTACTGGCGAATGCGGCAACAGCGTACTCGAATCGAATCGCTGGATTGGACGGTCGCCCGCGAGAACCTGCCCGAATGGTCGCGGATGTCGCCGGTCGATTTGACTTGGAAAAACCGTGACACGTTGATCGACGGCAACTCGACGGTCGGCGACAGCGTCGACGGCGTGGATCTCGACGATCTACCGCGGATCGAACCGGACGACGAACGACCGTAACCGTCGACGAAAAACTTCGATCCGAATGCCATGCAATAACAGGTTTCGTCTAGCGAACGCGCTCGACCGAGGTTGGGTATTCTGCGAGTTCGTCGCTACTTGGGCAATGAGATTCGTGCTGACTTTCCGTTAAACCAGCGCATTCGCGGTCTTCACGCTCGCGATCCTAGAGGTGTCGCGATATTCGACTCCAAGACGCGGAGAATCGCGTCTCAAGCCGCGCACTTCTGAAGTCCGATGAAGCTCCTCGACATTTGGAGGCGAGTGTCGATTGCGAAGCCGAACTCAGTCGTATATCGCTTGATATGAATGACGAATTCGTTCGCGTAAATGTAAACAAGCGTAACCTGATTTCGACGAAACTTTCGAATTTCAATTCGCTTTGCTCACGTAGAGCGTGAACGCGGCTTCGCCGATCGTGTGGGGTTCGCCGGCGGCGTTCGCCATCGCCTCGGGGACGAGTTCCACGGCCAGCGTTTCGCCGGGAATCACTTCGCCGAACATCGTCAACGCTTCGGCCAACGCGAGGGACTCGGTGACGACTCCGACGCGAATGCGGTCGGTGTAGGCCAGGTCGAGTTCCTTGCACTTCGTCTGCAACACGTGGATCAACTCGCGGGCGACGCCTTCGGACAGCAGCTCGGGCGTGACGTCCGTGGCCAGGATCACAACGCAGCCTTGGCCCTGGGCGGCCGCCCAGCCGGCTTTGGCTTGCAAGCGGATCAGCAACTCTTCGTTGGTCAGTTCCAGAGGTCCGTCGGGCAGCGTCAGCACCGCTTTGCCGTGCGCGGTCATCTCGGCCAGCAGCTTGCCCGCGTCGAGTTCCGCCAACGCTTTTTTGAGCGCAGGCAGACGTTTGCCGACTTTCGGGCCCAGCTTCTTCAAGTCGGGCAGCACGTTGTAATCGATGTACTCTTCGGCGTGGCGCGTGAACTCGACCGACTTTACGTTCAGCTCTTCGCGGATCAAGCCGGCGTGCGCGGTCAGCCAGTCTTCGTGCACCGGATCGGCCAGGACGACCTCGACCTTGGCCAGCGGTTGGCGGACTTTCAGTTTGGCGTTCATCCGCGCAGCGCGGCCCAGCGAAGCGATCTCGCGAACCAAGTTCATGCGGATCGAAAGCTGCTCGTCGCACAGCGTGACGTCGCAGGTCGGATAGTCGCACAGATGCACGCTCTCGAGCGCATGCGCGCCGAACGGCGTACGCACCAGGTTTTGCCACAGTTCTTCGGCCAAGAATGGCGTAAACGGGGCGATCAGCTTGGCCGTGGTGACCAGGCATTCGTACAGCGTCCAATACGCGTCCAGCTTCTCCGCGTTTTGTTTGTCTTCGCTCCAGAAGCGGTCGCGGCTGCGGCGAACGTACCAGTTCGACAGCGCGTCGACGAACTTCGTCAGCGCCGTCGCACGCGCCGTAGTTGTCGTACAGAATCCATCCGCTCGACGACCTGCCCGGCGGTCCGTTGCAGTTCGCTCATCACCCAGCGATCGAGTTCGCCGCGAGCCGCGACGGGGCGATACGACTTCGCCGTGCGAAGGATTTCGGGTTCGAGTTGATCGACGTCGCCGCCCAGGAGTTGGGCCGGATCGAAGCCGTCGATGTTGGCGTAGATCACGAAGAAGCTGTAGACGTTCCAGAGTCGCAGTTGGAACTCGGGAATGCTGTCCTTGATCGCTTGCTCGCTGTAACGAATCGTCGTCCACGGCGGTTGCGACGCGTAGAAGTACCACCGCAACGCGTCGGCGCCGTACTTGTCGAAGATTTCTTGCGGCGTGCGGTAGTTCCGCTTGCTCTTCGACATCTTCTGCCCGTCTTCGCCCAACATCAGCCCGAGGACGATGCAGTTCTTAAACGGGTGCGGCCAGGGATAGGTCGCGGTCTCGGTCGAGGAGAGATCGGTCTTCGACGGAGCTTTCGGATACGGATTTTGCGGCACGTCGCGGAGCGGGTCGTGCGGCTTCGGCGCGTCGGGCTTGGGGCCGAACAGCAGCGTGCTGATCGCCAACTGGCTGTAGAACCAACCGCGCGTTTGATCGATCGCCTCGCTGATGAAGTCGGCCGGGAACTGTTGCTTGAAATCCTCCGCCCCTTGATGCGGATAGCCCCACTGGGCGAACGGCATCGCGCCGCTGTCGTACCAGCAGTCGATCACTTCGGTCACGCGCTTCATCCGCGCCGCCGGCGCGAACGGCGAGTCGTACGTCACCGCGTCGATGTACGGCTTATGAATCTTCAGGTCGTCGACCAACTCGGGGTTCGCGATCTTGGCGTCGGTCCAGACCTCGGTCCCTTGCAGGCCGGGCTTGTGGAGGAGTTCGTCGTAGCCGCCGACTGCTTCCATCTGGCCGGTGGTTTCGCAAACCCAAATCGGCAGCGGCGTCCCCCAGTAGCGTTCGCGGGAGAGCGCCCAATCGACGTTCGAGGCCAAGAAATTGCCGAACCGCCCGTCGCGAATATGCTCGGGCAGCCAGTTGATGCGGGCGTTGTTGGCCAGCATCTGCTCTTTGAACTGCGACGTGCGAATGAACCAACTCCGTCGCGGATACTGGATCAGCGGATCGTTCTCGGCCCGCCAACAGAACGGGTAATCGTGCAGATACTCTTCGCGATGAAAGAGCACGCCCTTGTGACGCAGGTCGCGGATGATGTCCTTGTCGCAGTCCTTGACCCAACGTCCTTGGTAGTCGGGCGCTTCGGCGGTGAACTTGCCGTTGCTGTCGACGGCGCAGATCAACGACGGTCCTTGACCGTCGACGAACGTTTTTTGTTCGTCGAGCAACACTTGAAAGTCGACTTCGCCGAACGCCGGCGCGATATGCACGCTGCCCGTTCCGCTATCGATGGTGACGAAATCCGCAGCCACGACCCGCCAGGCCGGATGGCGTTTACCGCCCGTGTTGAGCTGTGCTTCGGTCGCGGCCGTGTCTTTGGCGTAGTCATCGAACGGCGGCGTGTAACGCAGCCCGACGAGTTCGCTGCCTTTGATCGTTTTCTCGACAGTCAGCGTCCGCTTGATCTTGCCCGAGATCGCTTCGACCAACGCGACCGCGATCAAAAACCGTTCGTTCGGTGCGTCGGGATCGACGGCGACCGCGTACTCGAGGTCCGGATGCACGGCCGCGAATTGGTTGCTGGGCAGCGTCCAGGGCGTCGTCGTCCAGACCAGCAGCGACGTCTTGGCGGGGAGGCCGGCCGACTCCGGGTTTACCAACGGGAACTTCACGTACACGCTGGGATCGGCCACTTGGCGGTAGCCTTGGCCCACTTCGCCGCTGCTGAGCGCGGTGCCACCTTGGGCCCACCACCAGACGATCTTGTGGCCCTGGTAAAGCAGGCCGCGATTGAACAGTTCTTTCAGCGACCACCAGACGCTTTCGATGAAGCTTTGGTGATACGTCACGTACGCTTTATCCAGATCGACCCAGAAGCCCAGGCGTTCGGTCAGCCGCGCCATTCCTGCATGTAGCGCCAGACGCTGGCTTGGCACTTGCGGATGAACGGCTCGATGCCGAAGGCTTCGATCTCTTCCTTGCTGTGGATGCCCAGTTCTTTGCAGACCTCGACCTCGACCGGCAAGCCGTGCGTGTCCCAACCGGCTTTGCGTTCGCACAGCAAGCCGCGCATCGTCTTGTAGCGCGGGAACAGGTCTTTGATGGCGCGCGTCAGGCAGTGGCCCGGGTGAGGCATACCGTTGGCGGTCGGCGGTCCTTCGAAGAAGACGAACCGCGGCGCACGTGCGCGATGTTCGAGCGTTTGCTCGTAAATCTTCCGCTCGTTCCAAAAACGGATGACGCGTTCTTCCAACTCGGGAAAGCGAACCTGTCCGGCGACGGGCGAAAACATGGCGCAGGGCGGTCGCGAGAACCGCCTGGGGAATGACGAAAACCGGCCGCGCCCGCGCACGCTGCGCGCCGCGACCCGAATCCGCCAGTTTACCAAAGCGCGAGCGAAGTGGGTATTCGTCTCGAAGGGAGATGGTAAACACGCAGGCCATGGAAGGGCGAGGCTATGACTGAGCTTCATCCCAAGCGGCGGTTACCTGCGGCAAAGCGAGAATGTGAAAAATGTCATTCATCGTGATTAAGACGAAATGCACTCGACCTTCACCCGCGATAGGATTCCGTGCCTGATGTTCTTCAAGCCAAGCCGAGTTTTCGATTCGCAGCAACGGAAAACACCACCTCGACCATGAAGCGTCACAGCGAGGTTGTGGCTCCGGAATAGAGATTAGTCCGTAGCATTCGCTTTCCCAGCGTAATGAGATGGCACCGGAAAACTTTAGAAGTAAATCTTTGAGTGGTCCGCCTCGGACTTTTGAAAAATGGAGCGTCACGGAGATGTTTTCCGGACCATCGTATGCAAACGAAAGGTCGGCACATGGTGACTCAATTCCAGTCATGGGTTCCCATTTCACACTGCTTTCGCCAGGCATTACAGACTCGTTTTATTTGACGTCGAGAAAACTGTCTCGTCCCGGTAGGGCGAACGAACTATCTCATAACGCAGACCCCGGGCGGCGGGTACGCTTTGCCCTGGGCTATGGAATCTCGTCCTTGCAGGACGAATGAAATATTCACCTCGAACGCTTGTTCACGATCGCTTAGCGCGTTTTCGTCGGCTTCAGCGCCGCGGCGAAGTCGGCCAGGGCTTTGTCCGAGAGGCCGGCTTCTTGGATGCGACGGGTTTCGACGGCCAGGTCGCCGATCAGCGTTTTCATTTTCGCTTCGTGTTGCGCGCGAAGATCCCGATACGTTTCCGACGACGGCGCTTCGGCCGCCAGCTCGACGTCCAACTTGCTCATCTTGGCCGACAACGCTTCCAGCTTCGGCTTGGCGGCGGTCAACGATGCGTCGTCGCGGATCGTCTTCAGCACGCCGTTCAATTCGGTCATCGTCTCGACTTGGCGTTCCGAGATCTCCGGCGCTTTGCTGCGCAACCCCAGCAAGCGACCAGCGCGAGCGCGAACAACGAGACGAACGAACGGCGGGGCGAGAGCGTCATCGGGAGCATCCTTGCCGTGAGAAACGCAACGAACGAATTCAAAGGCCGACGCGATCCGCCGCGCCGACGGTCGACAGCATACGGAAAACGGGCGAATCGGGGAACGCGAGATTCCGCCGAAACTACTCTTGTTCCGCGCCGAAGCGGCGGAGCAAGTCCGCGAACGCCGGTTGGCTGCGCAGCGGCAGCAGATCGGGATCGGCTTCGAGGTGTTCGAAGTCGTCGTAGCCGGTTTCGATCGCCCGTTCGAGTTCGGCGATGGCGCGGGCGTATTCGCCGTGGCGGGTCAGGCTGCACGCCAAGTTGTAGCGGGCGATCCCGTCGTCGGGTTGCAAGCGTACTAAGCGGTCGTCGATTTCCAACGTCCGCAGATACAAACCTTTGCGGGACAGCAACTCGCCGAAGATCCGGAGGACGGCCAGATGGTTGGGGTTCCGCTTCAAGACGGCTTCGCAGAACTCGATTTCGAAATCGAGATCGTCCAAGTCGCCGAACCATGTGCCGACGGCGCGCTCCGAGCCGGCTGCGCGGCGCGATTCGTCGTCCGAAGCGTGATGCGAGAAATCGGTCATAAAAGCCGGCGTGAAATGAAAACCACGGCGAGCGCACGTCGATCGATTAAAAATCGCCTTCGTCCAATTCGATCTCTTCGTCGTCTTTCACTTCCTTGAGCGGGATCTTTTCGTCGTCGTCGTTTTTGAAGTCGGCTTCCAGTTCTTCGTACTCTTCCTCGAAGTCGTCGTCGAAATCGTCGTCGAAGTCGTTTTCATCGAAGAAATCGTCGTCCTCGACCGTCAACGGTTCGATGCCGATCGTTTCGTCGGCGTCCTCGTCGTCTCCTTTTTCTTCCGTGTCATCGTCGTCGTCGTCATCGTCGTCGCTCGCGATCACATGCGATCGCGAAACGCAACGACGTGCGCGGATTCCGCAGACGGACGTTTCGCGTTCGCGCCAAGCGACACCCGGCGTCGGGCGGACCATGAACGGGAGCGGAGACAACGTCACGGACATCGCGGGGGCTTTCTGGGAAACTGCCTGTCGGAAACGAACCGGACTACAGGGACAATCAAGCAAGTCTGAAAAGCCGGGGACGAATTGTCAAGGCGTCGAACCGTAACCCGCGATCAAATAGACGCTTATGGCGTCGCGAAGTGTGCCGCACGGCGATCGGCGGCCGAATTTCCGGCCGGGATTCGCCATGCCCCCAACGGCGAGCTGACGAACGCTTGCGGTTCGTCGATCCGCGTCACGGCGTCGTGCGGGCGGCCCAGTTCCAGCGCGATCCGCTGCGGAATCGGGTTGCTCGGCTCTTGTTTGCGCCATTCGTCGAGTACGCTGCGCTTCGTCGCGTGCGCCGACCCGAATCAACGTCTGCGCCAGCCACGCGCGACAGAACGGATCGCGACAGCCGTCGGCGTAAGCGTTCCGCAAGAACACCAGACCTTCGTCCATTCGACCGTGAGCGGCCAAACATGCGCCGCGCACCGCCGCGCGCATCGCGTCGCGATCGCGCAGCGGGAGTAGGATGCGCCGCGCCAAGTCCAGCGCGCTGCGCCCGCATGTCGGCCATCACGTACGTGTTCAGCAGTTGGCGAATCACGCGTTCGCCCGCGTCGGGTTGTGCGCAGAGGTGTTCCAACACGGCCAGCCCGCGCTCGCCGCGACCGACCCGATCCAACATCATCGCCCAGCCGCAACCGGCGATTTCGGCGATCTCGGGCAAGTGCCACGTCTCGACGTTGACTTGCCCATGTTGGGTGGCCGTTTGATACGCGACGGCTGCCAAGTCGGCGCGACCGGCCACACGCAGAATGTTGCCCGTCGCGCACAGCAGTTGCGCATCGAACGGAAAGAGTTCGACGCCGGCCGCCGCGACCGCGAGTTGCTCGTCGCGTTTGTTCGGCAAGCAATCGAACGCGGTGATCAGACCGTAGTATGCTTCCAGTTGTTCGGTTCCGCCCCGCTCGGCCAGGGCGATCGCGCGGCGAAACGCGGCGGCCGCTTTCTCGTGCCGTTCGAGCACGGCTAACGCTTCGCCCCGCATGATTTCGATGCGGGCGGTCGCGCCGTTTTCGCGTTGATCCAGATCGGCCAACCGCAGATTCCGTTCGGCGCAAGCGACGGACTTTGGCGTCGTTCTGCGCGTGCCGCGCTCGACGATGCCCGGCGCGATCTCGACCTGCGCAGCTCGCCCGCGCCAGGGCTGAAACGCAATTGCTCGCGCACGCGGCCGGCGTAAGTCCAGTCGTCGCGTTGCGGAATCAACCGCAACCGCGCGGCCCGCTCGCCCAGGCCGTTTCCATCGGCGTGCGGGACGGCCACGTTCAATAAATAGCCGACATGGCGATCGGCGGTCGTATCCAAGAATGTGCGAGCGCGCGGGCCGAAGCCGGGGCCAACCGTTCGCCGGCGTCCAACCACAAAATCCAGTCGCCGGTCAGCGAGTCCCACACGGCGTTCCGTGCGGCGGAAAAATCGTCGGTCCACGGAATTTCCAGCACGCGCGTTGCGCGGCGACGGGCGACATCCAACGTGCGATCGCTCGAACCGGTGTCGGCGATGACGATTTCGTCGGCGAATTCGGCCAAGTCGCCCAGACCTTCGGCCAGATGCTCCTTGGCGTTGCGCACGATCATGGCGATGCTGAGACGCGGCGGACATTTCGAACGTGCGGCCATGACGATTCCCCTAGCGGCGCGAGCCGGCGACGTCGCGCCCGAACCGGACGCGCCCGACGCCGGGCGGCGAACTGTAGCGAGTCGGACGCCGGCAGGAAAGTCCGAATTCGCCGGCGGGAAGACGGGAATGCAATAGGCCGCGGATTGAACTGATGGGACTGATAAACACTGATCCGAAAAAGAGGGGACATGCCGGCAATCACTCTATGTCGTTCTTTTCGGATCAGTGTCATTCAGTCCCATCAGGAAAATCAGCGGCCCATCTCCCTTGTTCGGAATCGGTCGTTTCGCTATCACTGCGCGGTTCGTTTTTCCGATTGGTCATTCATCGCATGACGTCGAACCCTTCACGCGCCGTGCCGGTGCTCGAACTTCGTTCGTGGGGGGCGTTGTGCGCGGTGCTCGGGTTGCTGATCGGTTTGTTCGGCACGGGCTGCGGCGCGGTGTTGCCCAGCAACGATCGGATCTGGGAGCCCGAGATGGCCGTGCTGGCCACGGCCGATTTCGAAGGGGATTTCGTCACGGTCCGCAACATTCGTAATTGCGACTATCGCACGGCCGAGGACTTCGACGTGAAGCATTACGATCGTCGCTTCGACCTCCGCACGTTGCGGACGGTCGACCTGATCGTGGTCCCGTTCGGCGACATGCCCGACCTGGCGCACGTGATGACCAGTTACGGATTCGACGACGGCGAGCAACTCTGTATCTCGATCGAGATTCGCCGCGAGAAGGGCGAAGCCTACGATCCGCTGAAGGGCTTCGTCAACCAATACGAATTGATGTACGTGATCGGCGATGAACGCGACCTAATCAATCTGCGCACACGCATCGCCTGGAAGAGGTCTACGTCTATCGCGTGAAGGCCGAACCGAAACAAGCCCGAGCGATGTTGACCGGCATGCTGGAACGAACGAACAAACTGGCCCGCTCGCCTGAGTTCTACAACACGGTCACGAACAATTGCACGACGAACGTCGTCTGGCACGTGAACGAGTTGAAACCGAACATGATCCGCTACGGTGTCGAAGTCTTGTTGCCGGGCCACTCGCCCCGCTTGGCGTACGACCTGGGCCTATTGGACACGAACGAAAGTTTCGAAAAAACGATGACCCACGCCCGGGTGAATCCGCAAGCGTTCGCGCGCGGAAGGACGAGGACTTCTCGCAAAAGATTCGGGTGAAGTGAGAGGGATCGGTCGTTGTTGGGATTCATTGAACGGTTATTCACTGAGATAAACCTGCAGCCGAGATTTGTGTTAAATTCAATCTTCCGTTTTAGTCACTCAGTCCATCGTTCCTACTCGCTCTCGCGGAGTCGGTCATGTCGTTGCGAACTCGGTTGCTTGCGCTGTGCGTCGTTCTGTGCGGCTTCGTCGTGATCGCCGCCGAGCCTGAGCCGGGCGTCTCCAAGGAAGACGCGGCGCGGAAAGCCGTCGCCGCCAAGGCCGACGACAAGAAATGGACATCGCTCTTCGACGGCAAGACGCTGACCGGCTGGAAAAAACCGGTCTTCGGCACCGAAGGCGAAATCGAAGTGAAGGACGGCGCGATCCGCCTGGGCTTCGGCGACGGGTGCACCGGCGTGACGTTGGATAAGGAGTTTCCCAAGTCGGGCTACGAGATCGAACTCGAAGCCCGGCGGTTCGAGGGGAACGACTTTTTCTGCGGCCTGACGTTTCCGGTCGAGAAGAGCGCCTGCACGTTCGTCGTCGGCGGCTGGGGCGGAACGCTGGTCGGGCTGTCGTGCTTGGACGGCCAAGACGCGGCGAACAACGACACGTCGAAGTTCATGGATTTTAAGGAAAAGACCTGGTACAAGATCCGCGTCCGCGTGATCCCGGAACGGATCACCACCTGGATCGACGACAAGGAAACGAGCGACGCGAAACTGAAGGACCGCGAGGTCTCGATCCGCAGCGAAGTCGAACTCTCGAAACCGCTGGGAATCACGTCCTGGAAAACGACCGCCGACCTCCGGAACATCCGCTACCGCACGCTGACCGACGCGGAAAAAAAAGCCGCCCTGCCGAAAGAAGAGTAGTCGGCGGAGGTGATAGGCCGCGGATGAATCCGAGAAACCGATTTTCGCGGATTAAGAAAAAAACGTTGGGTGGCGGGGACGAAGCGTACTCGCGCAGCCCCCCGGCAAGTGGGAGGTCGAACGCCCCATTGTCCGCCCCGGATGATTCCTCAAAAAATGTCCCCACGCCGTTGCGGCGGCCGACTGCTCTGGTATGATGAGTGAACAGATGTCCGCTTTTATGGTGATACCGAATTCCGCAATCAACAGCCAGTCGCTGGGTGATGGGACCGGGAGAGCGCTCCAAAAAGCGATAAATCACAGAGCGAATCCGGACGTTTATAGGGAGTCGAAGTTTTCGACACCGAGCGGGGAGCGCAAGCTCTCTGAGCATTCGGAACGCGTCGATCGCGTGAAGTGCTCAGGGGACCAACGTCCTCGACTCAGAAAAAAACGCGGACTACGAAAAAACGCTCGATCGCAACGCTCGTAACGCTCGCGCAGTGAAGATAGGAAAGATGGTTTGCGGGATTGAAGGATTTACGTCGTTCGGCTCGCTGCGCTCGACCGCGAGTACCACTCGCGGCTTTGCTGAAGTAACAAAATTCGTGCGATCGTAACGCTCGTTTCGCACGTAACGCTCGCGCAGTGAAGCTGGGGCGTTTGGCGAGATGGGCGCGAATCGAAGACCGACGCTATCGACTCGATCAGTGTCACGAAAACGAAAAATCCGCTAACGCACGCGATCGCAACGCTCGAAACGATCGTTTCGCTCGCGCAGTGAAGCTGGGCAAGACGCCGGTCGGAAACGGAGGACTAACGTCCTCCGCTCATGGGTGTTGACGCGCTCAAGCGTGTTACGCCAGCAGCGTCGCTTCTTCGCGGCGGAGCGTTTCCAGGACGATCTTTGACAATTTGGGCTCGGCCGATTTCGCGGCGGCGATCACTTCTTCGCCGCTGGCCGTGCAGAGGATGTCCGGCTTGGCGACGTTCGTCACCGTCGACAACGCCATCACGCGGATGCCCGCGTGCGCGGCGACGATCGTTTCGGGCACGGTCGACATGCCGGCCACGTCGCCGTGGTTGCGCAGCCAGCGATACTCGGCCCGGGTTTCGTAATTCGGACCCAGCAGCGCGATGATAGCGCCCTTTGTGGGCGACGAAGTTCGCTTGCCGCGCCATCTCGAGCGCGCTGTCGACCAACTGCGGATCATACGGACGAGACATGTCCGGAAACCGCGGGCCCAGGCGGTCGTCGTTGACGCCCATCAGCGGGCTCATGCCGGCCATCATGTTGATGTGATCTTCGATCACCATGATGTCGCCCGAGCGATAGTCGGGATTCATCCCGCCGCTGGCGTTGCTGATGATCAACAACCGAATGCCCAGCGGCGTTCATCACGCGGACGGGCAGAGTGACCTGTTCGAGCGAGTACCCTTCGTACGCGTGGAAGCGGCCTTCCATCGTCACGACCGGGATGCGCCCGATCATCCCGCAGACGAGTTGACCCTTATGCCCCAGCGCGGTCGAACGCGGGAAATGGGGGATCGTGTGATACGGGATGACCGTTTCGACGGCGATCTCGGACGTGAAGTTGCCGAGACCTGTCCCAGAATAATGCCCGCCCGGGGGACGCGATTCCAACGCTCTCGAACAAACGCCGCCCCGGCTTCGATCTGCTCGAGCAAATGCAACATGGATGTGAGTATCGGATGAGAGAACGATGAGCGGGCAGGTTGAGAATAACAGACGCGCCACGCGGTCACAAGCGAACGCCGGCCGGTATCGGGCGGGACGGGAAGTTCCTAGAATGAGGCCGAATCCGCTGAATTTTTCGTGAGAAAGCCGACCGCATGCAGACGCCGATCGACATCCAAGCTCGCCGCGACGAAGGGCGTTTCGTGTTCCGCTGGGCGGACGGTGCGGAGACGCTGCATCCGTTTTTCGACCTGCGTTGCGAATGCCAATGCGCGGGCTGCGTGGACGAAAACACCGGCCGGCGCATCCTCGATCCGGCCACCGTCCCGCGCGACGTGACCGTGCAAGACGCGAAGTTGGTAGGGAACTACGCCGTGAAGATCACCTGGTCCGACGGCCACGACACCGGACTCTATACGTGGGATTTCATGAGATCGTTGGCCGCGAAGCCGAACTAATTGTTTAGCGTCGCGTCCGGCTTAGGGAACGTCAGCGCATCGAACTCGACCGTTCGATATTTGCCGTCGCGTTCAAGACGGAGGCGGATTTTGTCGGCCTTGAGATAGGTCTCGAATTCGTCTTGATCGGCGAAGCGGCGATCATCGACGGCGTCGATTCGGTCGCCGGACCGCACGCCCGCCGCGTCGGCCGACGTACCGACGACGATGCGATTGAGAAACAGCGTGCCGGGTTCGGCGGCGTCTTCGCGCCACGTGATCCCCCAACGCAGCGGCTCGCCCGCCAACGTGATGGGAAGTTCCAACGGCTCGGCGACGCCGGGGCGTTCGACGGTGAACGACGTGTCGGACGGCGCGGCGAGGATCCAGCGACGGAACGTTTCGTTCGAAGGGATCGGCTTGCCGCCGAGCGCCATCAATCGATCGCCGACGCGCAAGCCCGCCTTGGCGGCGGGACCGCCGGCGGTGACGTTCGTCAACGGCAGACCGGTGCCGTCGGGTTCGCGATCCGACCAGCGAATGCCTAAGCGGCCGGCGATCGGCGGCAGTGCGCGTTCGCGCGTCATCCGCGTGTCGGGCGTTTCGGCGCGGCTTTCGTCGCGAAAACCGGAGATGGGCAGTTCGTCGGCCAAGACATACACGATCTCGAACAGCAACTTCGTCACGCGGTCCATTCCGGCGAAGTTCAGCGTTTCGAATATCGTCGGTCGGTTTGTGATACAGCTCGTGCAGGCCGGTGTGCAGCATCACGACCGGAATCTTCGCTTCGAAGAACGGATGATGATCGCTGTCGGCCTTCATCACCCAGGTGTAGTCCAGCTTCAACGGGTTGTCGACGTTGCAGTCCGAGATCAACCGTCGCCAGCCGACCGCGGTGCGCGTGCCGTAGACCTCGACCTTTTCGTCGCGCAACCGACCGACCATATCGAGATTGATGCATGCCTTGAGTTGAGCGAGCGGGATGGTCGGATTTTTGAGCCAGTGTTTCGAGCCGAGCAGGTTGATTTCTTCGCCGTCCCAAAACGCGATGATGAGCGAGCGTTTCGGCGCGACCGGCAACGCGCGGATCGCTTGGACCAGTTCCAGCACCGCGGCCGTGCCGCTGGCGTTGTCGTCGGCGCCGTTATGGATGTAACCGATCGGACCGTTGCTGTTTTTTCGCGTGCCGTAGCCGACGTGATCGTAGTGCGCACCGATCAGGATGTATTCGTCGCGCAGTTGCGGGTCCGAGCCTTCGATTACGCCGATGATGTTCCGCAACGTGCCGTCGAACGGTTGATCGTACCGCTTGCCGGGCAGGGCGGGGGCGACGTTCATTTTGCGTAATTGTTCGATCAAGAAACTGCCGGCCGCGCGGCCGCCGTTCGTGCCCGAGGCGCGCCCTTCGAGCGAGTCGTCGGCCAAGAACGCGACGTGCGCACGAAGGTCTTTTTCGGTGATCGATTCGAGCGCGGTCTTCCGCGCGGCGAGCTTGCCGACGGCCAGATCGGCGGCCGTTGCGATGCACGGCGCGAACGTCAGCGCGATGATGACCGTGCGATAGGCGAGAGTGCGGATCGATCGCATCGTTCGAGTCTCGGAGAGTGGATTTACGCTTGCGACGGGCGACGTCCTGTCGCGGGTTCGAGCGCGATAGCATCATAGCCGCGCGTCGGATTTCGCGGAACGTCGATCGAGCAGCTTGAAGGTTGGTATCGATCCAAAAACCCTTGCGTCTTTTCCCTAAACCGGGCAAGTTAAGGAGCTCGTCAGGAAGTCGCAGGAAATCTCGTCATTTCGTCACTCGGAATCCGCATGGCCGCCCCCGCGAAAAGCGCCCCGACCCCCCGTCACGATGCCGGCACGGTGGACCCGTATATCCCCGCGTCGCAATCGCCGCCCGAGTTCACATGGTCGGCCGTGTTGCTGGGCTCGGTGCTGGGGATCATCTTCGGCACGTCGTCGTTGTACTTGGTCTTGAAGGTTGGGTTGACGGTCTCGGCCAGCATTCCGGTCGCGGTGATGTCCATCACGTTGTTCCGTTGGCTGTCGCGCATGTTCGGATTGCGGCCGGCGACGATTCTCGAAAACAACATCGTGCAAACGACCGGCTCGGCCGGCGAATCGATCGCCTTCGGCATCGGAGTCACGCTCCCTGCGCTGATGTTGCTGGGGTTCGACATGGAAACGACCCAAGTGATGACCGTCGGCGTGCTGGGCGGCTTGCTGGGCATCCTGATGATGATTCCGCTGCGCAAGGCGTTCATCGTTAAGCAACACGATGTGTTGCCGTACCCGGAAGGAACGGCTTGCGCCGAAGTGTTGATCGCCGGCGAGAAGGGGGGATCGACCGCGAAGACCGTTTTCGTCGGCTTTGGATTGGCGTTTTTTTACAACATGTTGATGAAGGTCGGTCAATTTTGGAAAGACACCGTCTCGTGGCCGCTTGCCTGGAACACGACGGACGCCGCGACCAAAGTCACGACCGTTCGCGAATTGCCGGCGGGCCAAATCTCCGGCGAACTCACGCCCGAATTGCTGGGTGTCGGCTACATCATCGGACCGAAGATCGCGGGCATCACGTTCGCCGGCGGCGTGTTGGCGTACTTGGTGATCGTGCCGTTGATCAAGATGTTCGGCGACGATCTGGACACGATCATCTATCCGGCCGTCTCGAATACTCCGCTCATCGCCGGCCAACTCGATCCCACCGATAAGGGTTTGATTCGCAACATCGGCGCGAAGGAAATTCGCGACAATTACATCCTGTATATCGGCGCCGGAGCCGTGGCGGCGGGGGGCATTCTCAGTATGTTTCAAGCCATGCCGATGATCATCGGTTCGGTCATCGCCGGCATGAAGGATTTGTTCTCGAGGAAGGATAAAGAAGCCGCCGCGATTCGCGGAGAAACGTTAGTCCCCCGCACGGAACGCGATATCCCGTTGTGGGTCGTTTTCCTCGGCTCGATCGCGCTACTCGTGGCGCTGATGGCCGTTCCTCAACTTGGTTTAGGGTTTAGCGCGAACGGCGACTCGGCGCGGTGTTGGTGCTGTTCTTCGGTTTCCTTTTCGTGACCGTCTCCGCTCGCCTGACCGGGGCGATCGGGTCGTCGTCGAACCCGATCTCGGGAATGACGATCTCGACGCTGTTGTTGACGTGCTTAATCTTTCTCTCGATGGATCGCACGACCAAAGCCGATACGTTGACCGCGTTGATCATCTCGGCCGTGGTCTGCGTCGCGTCGAGCAACGGCGGCACGACCGCACAGGACTTAAAGACCGGTCAACTGGTGGGCGCGACGCCCCGTTTTCAGCAGTACGCGATCTTGATCGGCGCGTTGACATCGGCGCTGGTGATGGGCTGGACTCTGATCATGTTGAATCAATGGGGGACCATTTATACGAAGAACCCCGCATATGTCCCGCAGGTGCGGTTGCCTGTGGAATCGCTGAAGGATCTGGCGATCGAAAAAGCCGGGGGAGAATATGCCGAAAAGGACACCAACGACTACTACGCCTTGCATGTCAAAGGCGACGAAATCGCAGGCGTAAAGCCGGGCAAATACTTGGTCGATAAAGAAGGCGTTTTTCAGTATTACATCGATCCACGAATTAACGGCCGCATCTCGGTCCCGATCTCGACCAAATCCTACGAGGCGGTCGACGAAACGCGGGCCAACACCGCGACGCCGATTCCGCCCAACTATCTGCTCGATTTACCCCTTGAGGTCGTCGAGGAAAAAAAACTGAAGTTGATCCAACTGCAAGCCGGATCGCTTCCGAATTTCCAGGCCGGAGGTTATCTCGTCGACGACCAGGGAATCGTAAAGTATCGCCAAGTGGTGAAGACGGAAAATCTCCGTTTGACCGATAGCGAAGCGGGCGATACCAAAAGCGCCGCGACTAAGGGCATCGAGGCGTACGAAGCGCCGAAAACACGATTGATGCAGATCATCATCGACGGCGTGCTCAATCGGAAACTTCCCTGGTCGCTGGTTTTGATCGGCGCACTGATCGCCGTAGCGCCTCGAACTCGCCGGCATTCCGGCGCTGCCGTTCGCGGTCGGAATTTATCTCTCTCTGGCGATCTCCACGCCGATCTTCATCGGCGGCTTAATTCGCTGGCTCGTCGAGAAACGGACGAAGCCCACCGAAGTCGAGAGTGAGGGCAGCCCGGGCGTGTTGCTCAGCTCGGGATATATCGCCGGCGGCGCGATCGCGGGCGTATTGGCCGCAGCGTTCGAAGGCTTGCTTTCGCAGAATCAACGGTCCATGTTTGATTTGAAAAACTTGATCGGCGACAAGTTGCGCGCCGATTGGGTGACGTTCGGAAATGAAATACCGTTGATTCCGTTCGGATTTTTAGTTCTGATTTTATTGATGGTCGGGTTGGGCTGGCTGCTCTCCGGTAAGATCAAGGTCGTCGAGCCCACTCCAGCCAAATCGCAACCAACGCCGCAGAAAACTACCAACCCACCGCCGCAAAATCGCCCGAACGACTCCGGACGAAAATAACCGTCTCGAAACAAGAAACCCAACTTCTTTCCACACAAACGCGATCGAGTTCCCACATGCGTTTTCGATTCATTTTTCTTCAATCTTTTTTGCTGCTGGCTACTCTCGTGAACACGACGATCGCCGACGAGGGGATGTGGCTGTTCACGAATCCGCCGCGGAAGCAGCTCAAGGAGAAGTACGGCTTCGAACCGACCGATAAGTGGTTGGACCATCTACAACGAAGCGCCGTCCGCTTCAACAGCGGCGGCAGCGGATCGTTCGTCTCGGCCGACGGGCTGGTCATGACCAACCACCATGTCGGGGCCGATGCGTTGGCCAAGCTCAGCACGCCCGAGCACGACTATCTGAACGAAGGCTTCCACGCCAAAACCCGGGCCGACGAAATTCCGTGCGTCGATCTGGAATTGAACGTCTTGATGAAGATCACCGACGTCACGGATAAGATCAACGCGGCGGTCAAAGCCGAGATGTCGCCCGCCGAGTCGGAAAAAGCGCGTCGCGCGGCGATGAACACGTTGGAAAAGGAAGCGAAGGACCAAAGCGGTCTCCGCAGCAACGTGGTCACGCTGTATCAAGGTGGCCAATACCATCTGTATCAATACAAGCAATACACGGACGTCCGTCTGGCGTTCGCACCCGAAATCAAAATCGCCTTTTTCGGCGGCGATCCGGACAATTTCGAGTATCCCCGCTACGACTTGGACGTCTGTTTCTTTCGCGTCTATGAAGACAAAAAACCGATCAAACCCGAGCATTATTTGAAGTGGAGCGCGTCCGGCGCGAAGGACGGCGAGTTGGTTTTCGTCGCCGGCCATCCGGGCAAGACGGATCGTTTGAACACGGTGGCGCATCTGGAGTTCATGCGCGATCGCACGTTCCCGGCCATGCTGACGCAACTCCGCCGGCGCGAAGTGTTGTTGAAAAACTACGCCGAACGGAGTACCGACAACGCCTTTCAAGCGCAAGACGATTTGTTCGGCATTCAAAACAGTCGCAAGGCGCAACTCGGCGGGATGGCCGGATTGCAAGATCCCGTCATCATGAACGCCAAACGCGCGGCCGAAGAGAAACTGCGCGGCGCGATCGCATCGAACAAGGATCACGCCGAAGCCGGTAAAGCGTTCGACGTGATCGACAAGTCGCTGCACGCGTTTTTGCCCGACGTGTATGAGTTCGGGCTGTTGGAAGGAGGCCAAGCGTTCAATTCGCAACTGTTCCACATCGCTCACACGCTGGTGCAAGCGGCCGACGAACGGGCCAAGCCCAACGCCGAACGACTGCGGGAATTCAGCGACGCCGGGCTCGACTCGCTGCAGCAAGAACTGTTCTCGATCGCGCCGATCTACGAAGCGTTGGAAATCGTCAAGCTGGCCGACTCGCTGGGCTTCTATCAAGAAATGCGCGGCGGCAACGGCCCGCTCTCGCCGTATACGCCGCCCGAAGCCGAACGGCGGACCGAATTGATGAACAAGGTTTTCGCAGGCAAGTCACCCCGCTCCCGCGCCGCCG
Organism: Pirellulales bacterium; assembly: GCA_049840575.1. Lineage (GTDB taxonomy): Bacteria > Planctomycetota > Planctomycetia > Pirellulales > JALHPA01 > JANRLT01. The sequence continues at coordinate 198,365 of JASGKV010000021.1, read as the reverse complement.
AGTTGGTCAAGGGCTCGAAGCTGATGGACGTCGCCGAGCGGAAGAAGTTGTACGAAGGGGGCAAAGCGGCGATCGACGCCAGCACCGATCCGATGATCCAATTGGCCAAGCTGATCGACCCGGCCGCCCGCGTCGTGCGAAAGAAGTACGAAGCGACCGTCGAAGAGCCGTTACGCCAAAGCTACGCCAAGATTGCCCGCGCAAATTCGCGCTCGAAGGGACGGACAACTACCCCGACGCGACGTTCTCGCTACGTTTGGCGTTCGGCACCGTGAAGGGCTTCACCGAAGACGACGGCAAGCAAGTGCCGCCCTGGACGACGATCGGCGGAGCGTTCGAGCACGCCGAAAAGCACGGCAACAAAGAACCGTTCCAACTCCCCCCCAGTTGGATCAAAGCCAAAGACAAGTTGAAGCTGGGCACGCCGTTCGATTTCATCTGCACGGCCGACATCATCGGCGGCAACAGCGGCAGTCCGGTCGTCAATCGCGAAGGCGAAGTCGTCGGCATCATCTTCGACGGCAACATCCAATCGCTGGTGCTGGACTTCGCCTACAGCGATGAACAAGCACGGGCGGTCTCGGTTCACTCGGCAGGCATCATCGAGGCGCTTCCGCACGGTTTACGGCGTCGAGGCGTTGGTCGCCGAACTGACCGGAAGCAAGTAGTGGCGTCGTTCGCAGACTCCGGAGTTTTGCGCGAGTTCGACGATGAAACCGAAATCCGAACCTGCGCATTGTCGTCCGGAAGTCTGGCGATACTTTACCGCGCAGTTGGAACGGCTGGCGGAAACGAACTCGCTGATCCACGCGGCCGCGGCGGTCGCCTGGCAGTTGGATGTCGAACAAGAACCGGCCGCCGTGCCGGGCCTGTTGGACGAACTGGCGCGAGGCGTGCTGAAAAACGTTCGCTCGCAAAGTCCCGTCGCGTTGCTCGCGCATCTTCATGCCGAGTTGTTCGACGAACGGGGCTTCTCGGGCGAGACACGGGATTACTATTCGCCGCGAAACAGTTTTTTGCCGGAAGTCTTGCGCAAGCGACGCGGATTGCCGGTCTTGTTGGCGTTGGTTTATAAGGCCGTCGGCGAACGGATCGGCTTGGAAATCGAAGGATTGAACACGCCGGGACATTTCCTGACGGCCGTGCGCGACGGCGATCATTGGTTGCTGATCGACCCGTACGCCGGCGGACGAGCGATGTCGATCGACGAAGCGTCGGCCCGGATTTCGGAAATCACAGGTCGCCCGGAACGACTGAGTTGGGATGATCTTCCCGTCGCCGATCATCCGATGTGGCTGGCCCGAATCATTTTGAATCTGTTGGCCATCTACCAACGCGCGGCCAACGGCCCGAACGCGGCCGCGATGGAAGAAATGCTGCGCACCGTCGCGGAGAACGAACGAGATTAACGTCGGCCGGCACGTTAATTGTGCCGGTCGCCGTCCGCTTTGGGACGGGTCAGCGCGAACGTCGGTACGGCCAATAACGCACCGAGGATCGGGGCGAAGAGATAAGTCGGATATGTCGCCAGGATGCTCGCGACCAACGCCGGCCCGAACGAGCGGGCCGGATTCATCGACGCGCCGCAGATCGGCCCGGCGAACATCGCTTCGAGCGCGATAACCGCCCCTACGGCGATGCCCGCGGTGATTCCCTTTTCCTTCGCCCCCGTCGAGACGTGCAGCACGACCAACATCAGAAACCACGTTAAGAACGCTTCCAACACGAAGCATTGCCACTCGTAACCCGGTTTGGCGATTGTCGCGCCGAATCCCACCTCGCACCCGACCGGAAACATCCACGCCAACGCCGCGCTGGCGGCGACCGCGCCGAGCATTTGCGCCACGATGTAGTAAATCGCCGACGAGAACGGGAATCGTCCCGCCGCGACGAAACCCAGCGTGACCGCCGGATTGATGTGCGTGCCCGAGACGTCGCCGAAGGTATAGATCAACGCCAACACGACCAGTCCGAACACCAACGCGATGCCGATATGCGTCATCGCGCCGGCCGGATGCGCGGCGTCAACGGAGATCGCGTTGAACACGACCGCGCCCGTGCCGCAAAACACCAACGCGAACGTGCCGAAGAACTCCGCCAAGAATTTGGTACGCATGAACGATCCCGGAACGATGGCATGGATGATGTCGGGCGAAGCGCCAGTATATCGGTCCATCCGGACACGACCAGCGTCTCGGACGAAAACTCACATTCGGCTCGGTTGCCCCGCGCCGCGCACGCGGCCTATAATCGCGACGGGAGTCGAACGACGATCGCGCATCGTCGTTCCGGCCGTGTTCTTACGGGGCGGCGCCGTCTTACGATTCGACGAGCGTCTTCGTTTCGCTTTCCACCGAGTTCGATTATGTCGCGTCGTGTTGCGTACTGGGCGTTGTGCCTGACGTTCGTCTTTCGAGCCACCGCGCTCTGCGCCGCCGAATACGACGTCGTCGTGTACGGTGGAACGTCGGCCGGCGTGATCACGGCCGTGCAGGCCGTAAAAATGGGCAAAACGGCGATCATCGTCTCGCCCGATAAGCACCTCGGCGGATTGAGTTCGGGCGGTCTCGGCTTTACCGATACCGGTAATAAAGCGGTGATCGGCGGGCTTTCGCGAGATTTCTACCATCGCGTTTGGAAGCATTACGACGACGATAAGGCTTGGACTTGGCAGAAAAAATCCGAGTACGGCAACAAGGGGCAGGGGACCCCCGCGATCGACGGCGAGCAACGGACGATGTGGATTTTCGAGCCACACGTCGCCGAGCAAGTCTTCGAAGATTACGTGCGCGAATTCAAAATCCCGGTCGACCGCGACGAATGGTTGGATCGCACGCCGTTGGAAAAAGACGCGAAATCGAAGCGAACCAAGGGCGTGACCCTCAAAGACGGCCGCATCGCCGCGATCACGACGCTGTCCGGCAAAACGTATGCGGGCAAGATGTTCATCGACGCCACGTACGAGGGCGATCTGATGGCCGCAGCGGGCGTCGACTATCACGTCGGTCGCGAAGCGCAAAAGACTTACGACGAAAAATGGAACGGCATCCAAACCGGCGTGCTGCATCATCGCCATCACTTCGGCGCGGTCAAAACGCCGATTAGCCCGTATGTCGATCCGAAGGATCCCCAGAGCGGGGTTTTGCCGCGGATTAGCGCCAAATCTCCCGGCGAATTCGGCGCGGGCGACGACCGGGTGCAAGCGTACTGTTACCGGATGTGCCTGACCGATCACGCAGCCAATCGCATCCCGTTTTCCAAGCCCGAGAATTACGATCCCAAGCAATACGAACTGCTGATCCGCGTGTATGAAGCCGGCTGGCGCGAGACGTTCGACAAGTTCGATCCGATCCCCAATCACAAGACCGACACCAACAATCACGGACCGTTCAGCACCGACAACATCGGCATGAACTACGACTACCCCGACGCGGATTACGCGCGCCGCAAAGCGATTCTGGAGGAACACAAGAACTATCAACTCGGGTGGCTCTACTTCATCGCCAACGATCCGCGCGTGCCGGCCGAAGTGCGCGAGAAGATGCGGAACTGGGGACTGCCGAAGGACGAGTTCAAAGACAACGGCGGCTGGTCGCATCAGATTTACGTGCGCGAAGCCCGCCGCATGATCGGCCAATACGTGATGACCGAAAACGAGCTGCTCAAACGCCGACCGACGCCGGACTCCGTGGGGATGGGCTCGTACACGATCGACTCGCACAACGTCCAACGTTACATCACGCCGGACGGCTACGTGCAGAACGAAGGAGACATCGGCACGTCGTTGAAGGGACCGTACGAGATCGCGTACGGCTCGTTGGTGCCGAAAAAGGGGCAATGCGAAAATCTCTTGGTCCCGGTCTGCGTGTCGAGTTCGCACATCGCGTTCGGCTCGATCCGCATGGAGCCCGTCTTCATGATCCTCGGTCAATCGGCCGCGACGGCCGCCGTGCTGGCGATCGATGGAAACCTGAGCGTGCAAGACGTTCCATACGCGAAGTTGCAAGAACGCTTGGCTAAGGACGGCCAGATTTTGACCTACTCCGTGCCGACGGAATCGAAGAAAGACGCAAAAACGGCGACGAAGAAGTAGCGCATGTGTCGCATCATGGGACGCGCTGGAAACAAAAAAGCGAGACGAGAGTCGTCTCTCGTCTCGCTCGCTTTACGCAGGTTTCTCAACGACCTATGCCGCCGGCGCGAGCGCCGACAGCTCTTCGGCCAGACGCTTCCGCGCCACGTGCAGTCGACGCTTGATCGTGCCGATCGGCGCGGCGAACTCTTCGCTCATTTCGACCAGCGTCTTGCCGCGAACGTAGAACGCCTCGAGCGTCTTCCGGTCGAGCTTGCCCAACCGACGCAGACCGGCCCGCACCTTGCGGCGCGTTTCGTTCCGTACGGCGTTACCCAGCGGCGTTTCCTCGTCGGCGCCGGCCAGATCGAAAGTCTCGTTCTCGACGGCGTATTCCGGACCCCGGCGCACGGCCCGGTTGATCGCCATGCGGTTGGCGATCGACCGCAACCAGCCGCCGAAGCACTCCGGCTGCCGCAGCTGCTCCAGCTTCTGCAACGCTTGAACGAAGACCTCTTGGGTCAGTTCCTGCGCTTCGGCGTAGTTGTTCAACCGGCGGTACGTGATCGTCAGGATCGTCCGCTCGTATCGTTCGCACAGCCGACCGAAGGCGTCCATCTCGCCCGCTTGCGCGGCGAGGACGAGCTCGGCGACGGTGATTTCTCGTTCTTCAAGGACGGCGCACATGATGACTCTCGCTCTCGCAAATGGATCGCCGCGCGAACCGGTGAGGAACGCCGCGCCGCGATCGGAGGGCAGACGCGCGAAGCGATTCGCGCGAATGCGTAATCGGACGGGAAAAACGCAAATCGACCAAGGCCTGAAACGCGCGGGTGTCACGACGAAGAATTCCCAAACGGGAACTCAGCGCACCGCGCGGGCGTTGTCGGAATTTCGGGAGTGGGGTGTTCGCCGCCGGGGCGGCGAAGCCTTACTCTCGGTTCCGCAACCCCGACGAGGCGACTCGTACGGGGCACAACGCGGCGGCCCGGGATGTCCCCGGTTTGCCGAGGACGCCGGCGAGACGTTTTAAAGCGTCCGCCGACATCAGCGTTTCGCGCATCAGAACGGCGTATCCGCTTTGCCACAAACTCGGTCGATATGCCGACGAGCTTGCGCGTGCGGATGCCTGACGTGCCGGATGCGATCGATGCGTGCCGACGTCTTGACGCGTAACGACGATATCGCGGCCGAAATTTACGGCGATGGTGCGAACGATCGTGTCTACGGTGGTCTTAACGAAACGCATGGCGGTCGCTCCTGTGCTGTGGCGCGAGTGGAGAGAAAACAACAAGTGTCGCGGCGAAGGGCCGGACATCTTAGTACACTGACCAATCTTACGGAGAGCGTCAACTCGAAGCGAGTGAATTCTCCGCCGGAGTGCGAGCCGAGTCTGCGAAACTCGGTCGTACGTCCTTATGACGCGCAGGCCCGCTTGGGGTTCGCGGCAATATCTCTAAATTCGGACTTTTTCCGGAAAATCTCTCCGATTCTTTGCGCGGACGACGTAACTCATTACTGGGAATGAGATTATGGGGCAATGGAAATGTCGATCAAATGTCGGAGTTCGACGAACCGATTGCGTGACGATGCTAAATTTCACTGGCTGTTCGCCTCTCCTTGCTTTTAACGAGATCGACGCATGACGACCGTGTTTCGCGACGCTTTGGCCGCCGGCAAACCGCTGAACGTGTTTTCGCTCGGCCGACTGTGCCATCCGACCGCGATCGAAATGTTCGCCCAGGCCGGCGGTTACGACGGCGTGTGGTTGGATCAAGAGCACTCGGGGCTGACCGCCGAGCAGATTCAGATCGCGGCGATCACGGCCCGCGCGAACGGGCTGGGATCGCTGGTGCGGATGCCGTTCACGCATCCGTCGTTGGTCAGCCAAAATCTGGAAAGCGGCGTCGAAGGCGTCATGGCCGCGCGGATCGACTCGGCCGCGCAGGCCGACGCGTTCGTCCGCTGGTGTCGCTTCGCGCCGCGCGGATTTCGCGGCATGAACACGCAAGGGGCCGACGGCTGGTACTCGCGCCGCACCGCGCTCGAACAATCGGTCGCCGCCCGCGACACGTTCGTCGGCGTGCAGATCGAATCGTTGGGGGCGCTCGACGATCTGGAGGCGATCGCGCGCACGCCCGATTTGGACATGCTGTTCGTCGGTCCGGCCGATCTGTCGCAAGAGCTCGGCGTGTTGGGGAAGCCCGATTCGCCGATCGTGTGGGAAGCGATCGAACGCGTGGCCAAGCTCAGTCGCGCTCACGGCAAGATGTGGGGGATCGTTCCGTTCGGACCGGCGTCTGCCGAACGCTGCTTGAATCTGGGCTGCGGCATGCTGACCGTCGGCAGCGATTGCCACGGCTTACGCATGGGGATCGACGCGTTGAAGTCGACCTATCGCGCCGCGTTTGAAAAGCGTTTGTGAGTCGGCGATGCGGCGATCACACGGCTCGCGTAAAAAAACCTGCCCCGGATCGATCGATCCGGGGCAGGTACGTGAAACGGTGCTTTACGACCCGTTACTTGGCTTTTTCCAAGACGGTCGCTTTGTTGATGACCTGCGGTTTGGTCGGCTTATCGTGCGCGTCGGTCGGGACGCCGCCGATCGCTTTGACGACGTTCAGGCTGGCCGCGTCGGCCGTCTTGCCGAAGCCCGTGTATTGGCCGTCCAAGTGCGGGCAGCGTTCCAGGCACAGGAAGAATTGCGAGCCGGCGGAATTCGGATCGCTCGAGCGGGCCATCGAGAGGACGCCGGCTTCGTGCGGCTTCTTGTTGAATTCGGCTTTGATGTTGTAGCCCGGGCCGCCCATGCCGGAGCCTTCGGGGCAGCCCCCTTGGATCATGAAGCCTTCGATGATGCGGTGGAACGCCAGGCCGTCGTAGTAACCGATCTTGGCTAAGCCGATCATGTTCTTGACGTGGCCCGGCGCGACTTCCGGCCAAAAATCCAGTAGGATTTTGCCGAGCGTCGTGTCGAGTTCCAGTTGATAACTTTTTTTGTCGAAATCGATGTCGGCTTGCGCCGCGTTGACTTCGTCGCGTCGATTCTTTGCCATGGCGGGGGGAAAAACGAGAGGTAGGAACGTACGTGGTGGGACTCACGAACCCGTCATAATACCAAATCGCGTTAGGTCGCGGCAGGACCGTCAATGTGGGGGACAACGATCGCGACGATGGAAATCGTCGATTCCCCTACCCAGCAAAACTGCGAGCATTCCTCGAATTCGATCGAAGACGCGATGCGAATGAACGCAAATCCGTTGATTCGGATTTCCGCAAATTCAATTCAGAATCGCACGAGGGGGACGTGCGACGTGATCGGTACGGCCTAAGGCCGATTCGATTTCATGCGCGTGCGGGACTCTGAGGATTTACGGCGTCGCCGGAGCCGATTTCGTGGGATCGGAGGCGGCTTCGTCGTTCTTGGCTTTTTCCGCGAAAGTCAATTGAATGAGTTGCGTATTGGTTTGCAGATTGACGCGTTTCTTATCAGAGAATCGGTGGAATGCAGAATCAAACCGCCGCCGTTGTCGCAACGTTCGTCGCAGACGACTTCGCCGTTCCGTTTATCGATCGCGAAGACCCGCGTCGCCTGGCGATGCACGTTGCCGTTGTTTTCCTGGCTGACGACCATCGAGCCCAATACGAACACCGGGCTACGTTGCGGTTGGTTGTGGAGTAACGAAAGTTCCTCGATCTTGCGATCCCACAAGGGCTTGCCGCTCTTGATGTCGAACGCGTAAACGTAGCCGGTGAACGGCGTACTCGAGAACGACCCATTGTTGATTCCGTTGACGTAGGTGTTCGGCTTGTTGCCGAAGCCTCGGCCGACGACGACCAACAATCGATCTCCGTCGCGGACGACTTGCCACTCGCTGACGTTGGCTTCCGCGTGCAGGTAACCCATCGATTCGAACAGCAGCTTGCCGTCGTTGAGCGACAGCACGCTGAGCGTCCCCTTCTGCTCGAAAACGGCCAAGTAGGACGAATCGACGACGCTTGCCCGGGCGTTGAACGCGAAGTCGCCGCTCCACGCGATCTTGCCGGTCGCCAGGTCGTGAATCTTGATCGTTTGCTTGGCGTTGTTCCCTTCGCTGGTGACCATCTTGGTCCCCTGCACGGCGATCCGTTGGCCCTCGGGCGGGACCTTGAAGTTGACCAACTCGCGACCGTCGATCGCGCTGTAGGCGTAGACTTCGTTCGACTGTTCGGTGAATAGACAGACGGTCTTCTCGTCGCCCACGATCTCGCCGCCGGCGCGCACGTCGTGACGAATCCACACGATCTCGCCGGTTCGCGCATCGAGCGCGAACAGCTTTGAACCGCGGGCAAGGCAGACCAAATCGCGGGTGGCCAACGAAATGTTGCACAACGGACGGTTGTTTTGGTCCATCGGAATCATGCGGAAGCGACCGTTCGCTTGCTTGATCTGCCGATAACGCACGTTGTTGACGTCGTCGCCCAGCGCGTTGGTGATGTTGAAGCGCCAGAGCTGCTTCGGGCGGCCGGATTCGATCGTGGTCGTGTCGTAGGCCGCGACGTAAAAGCCGATGTTGATCAGCAGCAAGCGGCCGACGAACCGAGCTTGGCTCATGTTTTGGTTGAAGCCGAACCGCGAGTTACGAAAGCCGTCGCTCAGGTTGATTTTGAACGACTCGTTTCCTTGCGCGTCGCGACAGAATCAACTCTTGGTTCGAACTGTCGAACTCCAGTCGGACGTCGCGATAGAACGGCTCGCGATCCCAATGCACGTCGATCGGAAAACGAAAATTGCCGATGGAACGCGCGACGACGTTTTTCGTCACCGCGCCGGACGGCCATTCTTCTTTAGCGGGATCGGTTTTCAGCTTCGCGTTTAAGTCGCGCGAAATCCACGGCCGACAGACCGGCGCGAATTTCCGTTTTGGGACCGAGCTTTCGAATGTCCTCCGACAGCAACGCCAAGTCGTCGCGTCGGCCGGCGGCTTCCAGATACTCGGCATGCGCGGGATAGGCCGCCGTGTAGCCCGCCCGTTCGAGCGAGAGCAATTGCAACTCGGCGTCGAGCGTTTGTTTTTCTGCCAGCAACTTCTTCGCGCTTTCCAAGCGAGCGTCGTCGTTCAACACGATGCGACCCAACGCGGCCAGCATACGTCGATTCGAATCGTTATCGCCGTCGGCGATCAACGCTTCGGCGTCGCGCGAAGTTTCGTCGTGAGCCGTTTCCATTCGGCCGGATCGGCGTCGGCGGCCGCCTTGGTCAGCATCGCTTGGATCCAGCGATCGCGGCGGAGCGAAATCTTGCCCGGTTCGATCTCTTCCAGGTCCACGCTCGACGGCAATCGGCACAGGACCAATACGGCGTCCAACGCGGCCGGATAGTCGCGGGCGTTTAGGTACGACTCGACCAACAGCCGATTCAGTTCTTCTTGCTGTTGCGGGCCGGTCGCCAGTTCTTGGATGCGCTTGATCGACGCGCGGCGTCCGGAAAAATCTTGCCGCAACGCTTGCAGCAGCGCCTCGGCCAACAAGGTTTTGCCGACCTCATCGGGCTTCGCGGCGTAGGCTTTGTCCAAATGCGCGATCGCTTCCAGCGGCTTGCCCGAGTTCAATTCGATCTCGCCTAACGCGTAGAGCGCGGCCGGATCGTTTGGCGATTTTTCCAAAACGCCCTTCACCCAGTCTTGGCGATCGTCCAGCGAGAAGAAGCACTGCGACTCGCTCGTCGCCGACGCTGACGATTTGCCCGCGATGGACGATCAAATTCCCGGGGACGACGCCTTTGCGCAACTTCGACCGCGAGGCGATCTTCTTGGCCGCGGAATCGACTTTGATCACTTCGGCCGTATTCAACGGCAGATAATAGAAGTTGCCCGAGCGGTAGCCGCGTCCGCTGGGCTGACCGCCGGCGTAGTCGATGGAGAATTGCACCGACTTTTTCAACAGATCGATGCCGAACAGACTATTGCGCCCGGCGACGACGACACCGGACTCGTCGACGGACGCGACGAACAGCGGCGATCGATCCGGCATGTCGTTTCGGGATAGACGCCACACGGATTCGCCGGTCAGCAGGTCGTAGCAGAGCAGTTCGTCGCCGTCGGCCGGTCCGACCACCACTTTGCCGCCGGCCACGGCCGCCGTGCCGTCAGCCCAGCGCGTTTGCGAGCCGTCCGAAACTTGATTTCCGTTATTGAAGACCACGCGGCGATTCATCATCGCGCCGGGGATCTGCCAGTTCGGACTTTGGTTGTACGTTTGCGCCCACAGCAAGCAGCGGTTGAACACGTCGACCGCGATGATCTTGCCCGAGTTCGTGGGGCAGATCATCACGCCGTTCGAGTAAGTCGGCACCAGGGCCGTGATGCGCCGATTGAGGTCAGACGTCAACGGCATTTCGCACAAGCCCAGCGGTTGCGCCCAAACCAGCTTGCCGGTCCCCGCGTCCAAGCAGTACAGATTCAATTCGTTCGAGGCTTCGCCCAGCACGTACAGCAGATTCTGCAACGGCAACGGCGCGCGAAGAAGAAGACGTTGGCCAGTCGCGGTTCGACGATCAAGCGGGGTTCGGCTTCGACGGCCGCGCCGCCGACTTGCCATTTGATCGCCCCCTCGCGATCCAGACTTAATGCGCTCAACGTGTTGGTCACGGGTTGCAGCGGCGACGACCCGCGGGCGTTGACGCCGAACGGGTTCGTCATGTTGCGCAAGCTGTAAGGCGCGGTGCTCTCTTCGACGTAATACGCGTGCCGCTCGTCGCCGCTACTCGAGAGTTTGGCCGACGTCATGTAGTTGCTGAGCGGCGCTTTCGTGCCGTTCCAAAGATCGATCATCGTCTTCGACGGATCGGGACCGGCGGTGACGGGGCCGATCGTCGGCGGATAGAGCCATTTCAGTTTGCCGCTGCGAAAATCGATCCCCAGCAGTTGTTGATTCTTCTGCACCAACACGGTGTTGCCGACCGCCAACGGATGGTTCGTCGGCATGCCGATTTTGTTGGCGGTTCCCAGTTGACGCTCGATCTGACTTTGCGATCCGGCCGAACCCTCGACGTCGCCGTCGCCTAACGACGTTTCCCAACGCGCGTTCAGCAACGGACTGCCGGCGTCCACGCGCACGTTTCGTTCGGGGTTGCCGCGGAACACGCCCCACGAGAGTTCGCCGGCGTCGGTCTTGGCTTGCTTCACGCCGAAGACGCGGGCCATCCACGGACCGACGTCGCGATCGCCGGCGAACCACGGTTGGCGTTCGCCGTTCCAGAGGAATCCGCTGGAATCCTTCACGCGCAGTTCGCGCAACACATCGACCGCCCGCTCGACCTGCCCGGCGCACGACCAAGCCAGGGCGGTCATCTGCGAGAGCATCGGTTCGTACTTTTCGGCCGCTTTGGTCGTTTCGCGCAGCAGTTGAAAATTCATCGCCGCCGCCAGCGGTTGCCCGTGATCCAAGCACGAGCGTCCGTACAGCCACGTCGCTTCGAATCCGGCAGGCGTGTAGAAGTAAATCCGCGCCACGTCCGATAGCTTCGCGAAGTTTCCCTCCGCGATCGCTTCCTTCAAAATGCGTTGCGCTTCGGCGGCGAAGTGCAGCTCGAAATTCTCGCGACCTTCTTTCGGCAGGTCGCCCAGGATCCGCCGGGCTTCGCTCTTCGTGCTGCGGAAAAACTCTTTGCCCAGATCGGGCTTAAAAAAATGGTCCGTCGGATGTTTGAGAATCGACTCCAGCAGTTCGACCGCGTCGGCGAAACGTTCGTCGGCCACGTATTTCTTGACGCGGTCCAATTCCAACGCCATTTGGCGATCGGTCGACAGACTGAATAGCCCGTCGTTGTTGGTTTCGACGCCTCCGGGGGCGACCATGATCGGTTGGGCGAGTTGCGCGTAGAGCGACGCCGTCGAGGCGCACAAACCGAGCAGAAAGCAACGCAGCGCAAGCGAGCGAACCATGGCGATGTTCGACATACGGACAACCTCGTGTTGCCGAGAACGGGCAAAACGGTAAACGCCGACCGTCCGATCTCAAAAGACGGAAGCGTCCAAGGGCGGGCGAGATGACGACTCGTCGACCGAAACGCGCGAGTAGGGTTACGTCTCAGGGTAACTCGATCGGACGCCCCCGACAACGCCGATTCCCCGAGGCCGGCTTCGATCGACGCCGCGGAAAAACCCCGATCCAACCGGTCCCAGTCTAATTCGTTACCGCAAACGACCGAAATGTTGCGCGCTTGCGGTCGAAAAACCGAAAAATCAACCCGTTTTGGGCAATTCCAACTCGAACCACGCCCCTTCCGGGCGATCGATGCGGCGGAGTTCGCCCCCCATTGCGCGGGCCATGCGACGACACAGCGATAAACCCAGGCCGACGCCCGGCGCGGAAACCGCCGCGCGGGCGGCCGATTTGCGAAACGGCTGAAAGAGATTCGCCCGATCGACGGCCGAAATGCCCGGCCCGTGATCGCCGACGCGCAGCACCAAATTCGCGCCGCGATCGGAGAACTCGATATGCAACCGCCGATCCTCGGCCGTCGCGGCGTACTTGGCGGCGTTGTCGACCAAGTTGAAGACGATCTGTTCGACCGCGCCCGCGTCGATGTGCAGCGATTGGCCGGCGATCTCGCCGGGGACTTCCACGCACGGCTCGAACTCGGCTTGGGTCGCGCGGCCCAACGCGCAATCGAGCGCGACGTTCGCCAATTCTTCGAGGGTCATCGTCGAGCGTCGCCCGCCGTCGCCCCCCCGTTCCAAGCGCGCATACCCCAGCACGTTCTCGACCATGTGCGACAAACGATCCGCTTCGTGATGCAGCGTTCGGGCGTAATTGCGGCGCGTCTCTTCGTCGGGCACCATGTCTTCGGACAGCATTTCCGAATACATCCGGAACGTGGTCAGCGGTGTCCGCAATTCGTGCGTCACGGCCGAGACGAACGCGGCGCGACGTTCGGAGAGCGCGATGGTCCCGTGAGCCAGCAGCGCGGCCGCCAGCACGGCGACGCCCAGCGAACTCCACGTGAAGAGCAGCGACCACCGCAACGGACTCCACGACGCATCGTCCGCGTTAGGTAACGCCCCCGGGACCAAGCGGATGGGCAACGAAGCCAACACGCGCGGGCCTTCCAACCGCGTGTCGGAAACCGGTTCCAGATCGGCGTTCGGCAACAGATCGGTCACCAACTCCAGCAGGTCCTTGCGGATCTCCGACCAATCCAGCCAACACCCCTGCGTGATCTGTTTGCCGTCGACGCTGACGCGGCGCACCAGCAACAGATCGCGCTCGATCCACAGCGGCGTCATGCGGCTGACTTGTACGGTCGGCTGCGCGGTTTTCAGGCCGCCGACGGTCGAGACGTAATTCAACGCCCAAAGATTGTTGATGGCCGCGCGACCGGCATCGTTGTCGTTGTTGCCGAAGTTTTTGCGATTCAGCGAACTGGAATCGACGTAGGCCGCCCGTTGCTGAAACTCGCTTTGACTGCGTAACGATTGTTGAACGTCGGCTTGCGTGTCGTAAGCCTGGACGGCTTGCGGCTGCGAGGGAACCTCGTCGTTGGGCTTCGATTGTTGCGCCGCGCCCGCCGCGCGAAAACCCGTCGTTTTGCGGGTTGATGTAACGGGGCGAACTGTTGGTGATGGTCGCGTTTCCGCCGTTCTGCGAAAGTTGCGTGGCGTTGCCGTTCGTTTCGGGCAACAACGCGAGATTGTTCAGCGAGTCCGCGGCGTTCAAGTCGTTATTGGCGAAGTAGCCGTTGAAGACCTGCACCGGTTCCGCCTTGGCGTTCGGCGCAACGACCGCGAATTGGGGGATTTGCTGCTCGCCGTCGTACGGCATGTTGCGCAGATAGGGATCGTCGGCGAAAGCCTGCGTCAACGCCGCCGCGACGTCCCGCTTTTTCAGCAACGCGCGCAATTCGGACAGTCGCTGCGTCTCCGGAGCGGTGTTGTCGGCCATGTAGAAATTCGGCGTTAGCGTTTCGCGCCATTGCACCGGCGGAAGCGACGGGAGCGACGCTTCGCCCTCGGCGTCGACCTGAAAGTACGTGCGAATCTCGGCCGGCTTCGTATTGAGCAGCGGCGAGCAAAGAAACATGTTTTCGACGCGGCCGTTTTTATTACCGCTGGTGCGGGAAGGAATCGTCAAGACCGACGTGTAGTTGTACGTCGGCCGCATGTTTTCGTCGGCGACCAACGCGGCCAATCGGGTATCCATTCGCCACAACGCCAGGCGGACGTTTTCTTCGACGGCGGCCTGAGCGCGCGCGTCTTGCTCGGCCCGATCGGTTTCGATCGCCCTCAGACTCAGCCACGCCAACGCGGCGACGAACAGCCCCAAGCAGACGCCCGCCGCGGTCCAAATGCGCCCAGGACTCAACATCGTGCAAAAAGGGAAAAAGGAAACTGAAGGTGAAGCGCGGGATCGTCAGGCTTCTTCGGCGGCGCGAAACATGTACCCTTTGCCGCGGACGGTCAGCACGATTTGCGGATCGTCCGAGTCGTCGCGCAGCTTCTCGCGCAACCGCATCACGTGCATGTCGATCGTGCGGGTCGCCAACCCGCGCGGGCTGAGCTGCCAGACGCACTGCAACAGTTCGTCGCGCGAAATCGCCCGGCCCGAGTTGCCCGCTAAGTAGCGGATCAGTTCCAGTTCTTTTTCGGAGAACTCGCACCGCGTTCCGTCGATGAATCGCATCTCGGCCCGTTCGAAATCGATCGTGCCGTGCGGAAAACGGACTTCGTCCAACGCCTGCGGTCGCTCGGGCGAGCGACGCAGCACCGCTTCGACGCGCGCCAGCAGCTCTTTCACGCTGAACGGTTTGACCACGTAATCGTCGGCTCCCAAACGTAAGCCTTCGACGCGATCCTGCTCGTCCCCCATCGCGGTCAGAATGATCGTCGGTTGATTGGGACGAACTTTTTGCACGGCGCAAAATATCCAGCCCATGACAGCCCGGCAGGATCAGATCCAGCAGCAACAGGTCGTAGGAACGCTCGACCGCCATTTTTTTGCCCAGGTCGCCGGTGGCCGCTTCGAACGGGCGGTAACCGGCGTACTTCAGCGCATCGACGATCCCGCGACGAATCGCGGCGTCGTCTTCGACCGTGAGAATCTGCGGGACGGCTTGCATGAGCGTTTCGTGCGAAAGATGCGAGAATCCACGCCGTTATTCTAGTATTCCGGCGGTCGAAGCCGTGTAAAGCGTCGGTAACGGGGTTTCAAAGCTGGTTTTTCGATTCGGCCTGCGCGACAAATGCTTCCGCGCCGTCGCTCGTAGCGCATTTGTCGCACTCGACTTAAACGCACAAACACAAGCATAGACCTGATTGCCCGAGATCGGCGGGTGCGGTTAGATTGGTTGCGAAAGTTGGAGCGAACTCTAAGCACGACGAGGATGATCGATGAACGCCGCGGAACTGCTGAAGAATGTGCGTTCGAGGGACGACGCCGTCCGCGAGAGCGCGTTGACCGCCTGCATGACGGCCGAAGAGTTGCCGCCCGAGTTGCTGTTGGCGGCGATCCCGTCGGTGAACGACCCCAACGCCGAAATTCGCGAGGCGGCCGTCGGCGTGTGCGAACGCGACCAAGATTGGCCGGCGTCGATCGTGGCCGGCTTGATCGAAATCTTGGAACACCACACGGGCGACGCGGCCTATTGGGCGGCGACGTTGCTGGGCCGACAGGGGCCCGAACGCGCTCCCCGCCGTACCGGCGCTGGTCGAAGCGTTGGATCGCAAGTTGACCCCGGCCGCGACGCAACGCGTGATTCTGGCCCTGGGCAAAATCGGACCGGACGCCAAGTGGCGCAAGCCGCGGTCGAACGTTACGCAAAGTCGTCCGATACGCACCTGGCGTCGACCGCCCGCGACGTGCTGGCCGGGTGGGGATCGTAAGAGATCGTTTACCGTGCGGGCGGAACGTCATTCGGCCTCCAGCGTTCAGGGGGCTACGCTTCGCTTCGCCCCCTGCCACCCAAGTTGTTTTCGTCGAAGACCGTCTCCGCCAAGAAACTCCCCAGCTCCCAGCCCCTCACCCCGAGCCCCCTTGCTCGCCATCGCATTCAAAGAATGGGCCGTCGTCTGTGCCGCGCTCGCCGACGGGACGCAGACGATCATCGTGCGCAAAGGGGGCATCCACGAAGGCCGCGAAGGGTTCCGCGTCGAACACGAACGGTTCTGGCTCTACCCGACCGGCTTTCATCAAACGGCCGAGCAACTGAAACCGGGCTGCGCGGCGTTGTTGCAAGCGGCCGAAGCGTGGCGACCGCGCGACGGAAAAATCCCGCTGGATCTGATCGCGCAGGTCACGGCGGTCCGCGAGTTGCGCGGCGAAGCGGATTTGGCCGCGCTCGAACCGCGGGTGATTTATGCGCCGGACGTTTTGCGGCAGCGCTTTCACTATCGCGCGCCGGGCCTGTACGTTTTGGACGTCTCGATCACCCGCCGCGCGACGCCGCATTGGGTCGTGGAAACCTCGGCCTACGCGGGGTGCAAAAGCTGGGTCGAGTTGGCCCAACCATTGCCGATGTGAGCCGGAAAATCGCGTTTTTTCGGAGCAAGAATTTCCGAGAAAAGCCTTGCGGCGAACCGCCTGGGCGTATAGAATGCATGAGTGGACATAAGGACCCTTAATGAATCGCGAATGAGCGTTGATTCCCCGACTGCTGAACGTCGCGCCCGTAGATCCTATTGCGTCGCATAAAGGCGCAGCTTCCTTATTCGGATTGAGACGCAAGTCGTCGAGCATCCGGCAATCCGCAGCGGACGACTTGGCTTTGCGGCGTGAGTGTCGCGATTTCGCGGATCGGCCGGTTCTAGTTGTTGGATTCAGAAATTAAAACGCATTACGCGCGACGACGATCGTTTCGCTCGTAACGCTCGCAGAGTGAAATTGGGGCGTTTGGACGCGGTTCGAGCGGTCCGGAGGGCGTGGATCGCTCGCGGTTTCGTCGGAAATCTCGAAACAGCATGCTCGAAACGATCGTCATGCTCGTTTCGATCGCCAAGTGAAGTGAGGTAAGACGGACGGCGAGTCGAGACACACGAAAAAACTTTGCGTCGCCGCATGCTCGTAACGCTCGTTTCGCTCGCGCAGGGAAGCTGGGAGATTTCGTCGGGACATCGCGAACCGCAGGCCGACGCCCTGGGCTCGAACAAAAACAAAAAACGCTGTGTGGCTTGCGATCGAAACGCTCGTAACGCTCGCGCAGTGAAATTGGAGAAGCTGCGAATCGCCGCGAGGGCGATTCCGCGCAAAAAAACGCCCCCGGGAACAGCCGTTCCGGGGGGCGGTCGGAAACCGTGGAATTTTCTGCGAAGGAGAGTTCGATCGTGATCGTAACGCTCGCGGAGGGAAGCCGGGGAATCCCGTGCTTACGCCGCGGGGCCGACGATCAGGCAGATGTTTTGGCCGCCGAAGCCGAAGCTGTTGCTCAGGGCATACCGCACCTTCGCGTTACGCGCGGTGTTCGGGATGTAGTCGAGATCGCAGTTCGGGTCGGGCGTTTCGTAGTTGATGGTCGGCGGCAGCGCTCCGTCGCGCATCGCCAAGATGCTGATGATCAACTCGGTCGCGCCGGCGGCGGCGATCAGGTGGCCCATCATGCTTTTGGTGCTGCTGACGGGGATTTTGTAGCGCGATCGCCGAAGACCTGCTTGATGGCCAACGACTCGACTTTGTCGTTGACGTCGGTGCTGGTGCCGTGGGCGTTGATGTAGTCGATTTCGTCCGTGTTGAGACCGGCGTCCTTCAACGCCATTTTCATACAGGCGATCGCGCCGCGACCTTCGGGGTGCGTATCGGTGATGCGATAGGCGTCGGCCGTGGTGCCGTAGCCGCGAAGTTCGGCGTAGATTTTCGCGCCGCGCTTCTTGGCGTGTTCGTATTCTTCGAGGACGACCATCGACGCCCCTTCGCCCAAGACGAAGCCGTCGCGATCGCGATCGAACGGACGCGACGCGCGGGTCGGCGCGTCGTTGCGGGTGCTGAGCGTGGTCAACAGATTGAAGCCGGTCACGCCGAACGGATGAATCATGCTGTGCGTACCGCCGGACAACATCACGTCGGCGTCGCCGCGACGAATGAGTTCGACCGCTTCGCCCACGGCTTGGCTGCTGGCGGCGCAGGCGGTCAGGCAGTTGGAGTTCGGTCCGCGGGCGTTGAACATGCCGGCCAAATGGCTGGCGGGCATGTTGGGTTCTTGTTCGAGTTCGGCTTGCGGATGCAGGGTTTCCAACCCGATGCGCGAGAATTTGGCCAAGTCCAGTTGATCGCCCTGTAGGGCGTCGGCCATCATTCGCGTGAAGAGAAAGAAGTCTTGCTGGCCTTCGCCGCTGCCCAGGTAGACGCCGAATTTGGTCGGATCGAGATTTTTGTCGTTCAGGCCCGAGTCCTTCATCGCCTTGAGGGCGGCGCCGGCGGCGAATTTGGTGTGACGGCCGGCGTATTTCCAACGTTCCGGGTCTTCGCCTTCGTCGGCGATGTCCCAATTTTTGACTTCGGCGGAGATACGGGTCGGGAAGTTCGACGCATCGAAGATCGTGGTCGGCGCGACGCCGGATTCGCCGGCCAACAAACGTTTCCAAACGGCTTCGACGTCGGTTCCCATCGGATTGACGACGCCCATCCCTGTGACGACGATTCGACGACGCATGATGCGGCCTTTTGGAGCGTGACGCTCGATCAGGTGGAGGAGATTGTCTGGAAGAAAGCGCGTCCGGCGCGTTCGCGGCCGGTCGAGGATTGTACGACGACCGGCCCGGGAAGGAACTTAGACGGAGGTCGCATAGCGATCGTGCTGCACGAGAATCGCCGGGATCGGCAACGGTTGCCCGTCTTCGGTCCGCCCGACGTCGAACAATTTGACCGCCCGCAACCACGTCAGCAGATCGCCTTGGTCGAAGAGCGGCTGCTGGGCGAGTTTGCCGGACAGATAAGCGAACGAGATTTCGGCCTCGCACAGCAAGCGTTCGCCGACGTGGGCCGTGGCCGAAACCATGGCGCCGTCTTCGTGCATCGCGAGGATTTCGGTCCGATAAATCAGCGTGTCGCCGGGGACGGCGGCGAAGTGGAACTTCGCCTTGGTTAGTTTCCCCAGCACCACGCGCCGTTCGAACCCGCGGGCTTCGCCGACCAACAGCCCGCCGCACTGCGCAACCCCTCGATAATGAGGGAGTTGGGCATGGTGGGTGCGCCGGGAAAGTGGTCGTGCAGATGCTCTTCCGCCAAGCTGACGTTCTTAATGCCGGTCGCGTGACGACCGCTTTCGAACTCGGTGTAGCGGTCGAACCAAAACCAACGCATGGCGACGACTGGGGCTGAACGGAACGGCGGAAACAGGAACGAGGGCGGTCGTTAGTTGACCTTGCTCATCACGAAGCGAACCATGTCTTGCACGGTCAGCAGGTGCGAGAACTCGTTCACGGCCGGATTGGCGGCGAACTTGCTGAGATCCAGGAACGGCATCCGTTGCTTCAGCTTGTCCAAACCGGCGGCGGTCACTTTGCCGTCTTGGACGTATTCGGTGCTGGTCAGAATGTCTTCGGGCGAGAGTTCGCTTTGCGAAATCTTGATGCCGAACGACTTTTCGAGCTTGAAAACGATATCCAACCAGTCGATCGATTCGGCGCCCAAATCGCCCATGATCGAGGCCGTGGGAGTGACTTCGTCGTCGTCCACACCGAGCGCGTCGACGAGGCAGGTTTTGACCTTTTCAAAAACTTCGGCTTCCGACGGCATCGTGACGCTCTCCAAAAAATCGTCCGGCTGGAAATGAAATCGAACTCAAGTCGTCGGCCCGAACGAGGTTAGCGTTCGTCGCCGGCGGCATTATCATAGCAAGCGACAGGGGGAAATCCCAGGTCTGTTCCGAGGCGTTTCGACCGTCCAAGGAACGATCATCGACGCGAGAATACGGCTTAACCGGCCAAAACCGCGGGATTGGACGCGCCGCCGGCCGAATCCGAGGGACTCTCCAACGACTCGGGATGGAGCAGGGCGTACATCGCACGCATACTGCGACGCAGTTTTTCGTCAGAATCCGCGTAGAACGCGTTGGTATCCGCTTGGTTGTAGCGTTTCAGGATTAACCGTCCGCTGACGTTGACGACGCCCGCGACGGAACCTTGGGCTTCGACTTTGACTTCGTGTTCGGTCTGGCTGAGGATTTTGGCCGTGACCAGTAACTGCTGGCCGGGACTGACGAAGTTGGCGTATTTCACGTTCCGGGCTTCGCCCAGCACGACCATGCTGTGTTTGAAATCGTCGCCGACGCGAATCAGCCACGCGGCCGCTTGAGTCAACGCTTCGAGCATGAAAACGCCCGGCATGACGGGAAACAGCGGGAAGTGATCTCCCAGGTACTCTTCCGAGAGGCTGAGATTTTTGATCGCTTCGATCCGATGACCCGGTTCGCAAAGCGTGATTCGATCGATCAACGTGAATCGCATGTGGCAATAAATCGGGGCGAGGTCGAGCGTTCCGAATGGACCGCATCGAATGGCGAGAATCCACTTACTATAGGTGGATCGCGGCGGAATCACAATTCACGAAATGCGTAAATCCCGGTCTTTTTCGGCATTTGGAAGGCTGAGAGATGCGCGGTTTCCGAAGGAGCCAAACGCAAGTTATCAATGCAGCGAGCCGTCCGAGTTTTTGGACTCGGACGGCTCGCGAAGACTTTATTGACGGAGACGAACTTACTTCTTGGCCAATTCGGTTTCGACGGCCGTGACGAGTTCTTTGTCTTCCGGAGCGACCTTCGGTTCGAATCGTTCGACGATCTTGCCGTCGCGGCCGATCAAGAATTTGGTGAAGTTCCACTTCACTTCGCCACCCTTGGCGGTCAAGGATTTGTAGAGATCGACCTTATCGTCGCCGACGATGGTCGGGACCTTGGCGAGTAGCGGAAAGCTGACGTCGTACTTCTGCGCTGTAGAATTGCGCGATTTCGGCGTCGCTGCCCGGTTCTTGTTTGCCGAAGTCGTTGGCCGGCACGCCGAGGACGACCAAGCCGTCTTTGCCGTACTTGTCGTGCAAGGCTTCGAGTCCGGTGTATTGCTTGGTATAGCCGCACTTGCTGGCGACGTTGACGATCAAGACGACCTTGCCTTTGTAGTCGGCCAGATCGATGTCCTTGCCGTCGATACCTTTCATCTTGTAACTGAGGGGGCTCACGGTGGCTTTCTCATCGGCTGCGCGGACGCCGACCATCAGGCCGAACATCGCACAGCAAAACAACGCGGAGCGGATCAAACGCGACATCGACGACCTTGGTGGTGGGAAAACGCTGGGGCGGGATGGCGACGCGAAACGACCGCGACGCCGTTCCCCGAGATTGTACGACATGCCCGCGGCGAATGGAAACCACCGAGATCTAAGCCGTTAGAGGCGAATTCCGGTTTGCGATACGTAGGACTGCGAGGGGGGCAGCAGCGTCTTGGACGACGGCAGTAGAGAAAGCGAATGCGATTGGAAGTCGTCTTCGTCGACGAGATCCTTGGGACGCAGCAGTTGCTCGTCCGACTCGTCTTCCGGTTTTCCGCCGATCATCGTCAACAGGCAGGGAAGCAAGATCAACGATGTGAACGTGCACAGCGCGATGCCGATCGTCAGCACGCGACCCAGGCTTTGCAAGCCTTGATGGCTGGCGATCAGCAGACTGCCGAAGCCGATCAGCGTGGTCAGCGAATCGACCGTCACCGCCAACGCCGTGGCGGGCGTCATGCGATAGCCGCGCGGACGTTCCATGAAGTTGTGCACGATATGCACGCCGTAATCGATGCCGATCCCCATGACCAACGGCAACGCGATCATATTCGCCGGGTTTAGCGGTTGATTGATCCAGCCGAGCAGACCGAATGTTTCGATCATTCCCACGATCAGCGGCAACGCGGCCAGCAGGGAGTATTTGACGCTGCGGAAATCAAGCCACAGCACGATGATGATGATCGCCAACGCATAGTACGACGCTTGCTCGAAGCTGCGCTTCATCTCGTGCGACGCTTCATACGCTTGCAACGGGTTGCCCGTCGCCTGCGGATCGACGCGACGGACGTCGGACACGAATTTGGAGAGCGCGTCGATATTCCACAGATCGCCGCGACCGTAGATCTTCAACAGATACTTGGGTTTCGCTCCGCGTTCCGTGACGAATCGTTGCACCAAGCTCTTCGGCAGATCCGTGAATTCCGGAGAGTGCGGATCGGAGACATCCTTCAACACATGCAAGCGGGTTAGCATGTCGCCGGCCGCATGTTGCTGAAAGCCGGAAAGGCGTTCGTAACATTCGGCCGGAGGCAAGCGACGGAGTTGTTCGCGAATTTGTTCCAGCTTAGACGCCGAGACGGCGCCGCCGGGCGACGCTTGAAGTTGCGCTTGTAACATCCCGAGTTTGCGACCGAGATCGTCCAACAGATCGACGGCGATCAACGGCGGGCGCTCGGGCAACTCGCTAAGCGATTGCGAGATGCGGTCGATCGTCTTTTCACGCTGGTCGTCGCGTTCGGGCAACAGCGAAACGATTTCTTCGGTCCGTTCGACGCTGGGGAGTTTGAGAAACGCTTCGCGACGACGCAGCAACTCGTCTTGCGAGTCGGCGATCGAAATGGCGTACCAAACGCTGCGACCGCTTTCGGTCAGCAGCTTTTTTTCCCACGCGACGCTTTCCAGATCGTTGGCTTGCAAATTCAGCAAGTTGTAGTCGTACCACAACTTTTCCAAGCCCATGCCGCAGGCCAGGGTGAACGCCATGCCGAGCAAGGCGACCGTTTTCGGGCGTCGCCAAAACGGACGGTAACCCAAGTGCACCGGAAACGGCGCAGGCATCGCGCGACCATACTTCGAGTCGTCCCAAAGCAGCAAGCAGACCGGCAAAACGTAAAGTTGCGCGATTGCGCACAGAATCAACCCGCCCCCCGCTATCAGCCCCAGTTCGGCGACGCCGACGAAACTGGTGAACGCGGCGGCGAAGAACGAAACGGCGGTGGTCAACGCGCCGGTGATGATGCTCTGTCCGACGGCGGTCGATGTGGCGATGATCGCGTCGTAGGTGTTTTTGCCTTCGCCGCGAATTTGCAGGTACCGCGCGACGTAGTATGTTCCGTAATCGATCCCCACGCCGATCAACGTCGCGGTAAACGTCACGCTGAGGATGTTCAAGTGGCCGACGGCCAGCGTCGCATAGGCGAACGCCCAGGACATGCCCAGCAGCAAGACCATGTTGGCCATCAACGCGTGCCGCACGCCGCCGAAACCGGCGATGATCACTATCACGACGCCGACGAACGAAATGACGCTGGCCCAAAACATCGACGATTGGCTGGACTGCATTTCGTCGTATTCCATGACCGGCAATCCGGTCAGGCCGATTTTCAAATCCGGATGGCTCCGTTTGATTTCGGAAATAATGCCCCGCAGAACCTTCGTGGAATGGCTGTACGGTTCGAGTTTGTCTTCGCCTGGATCCAATCGCAGCAAGACGAAGCCCCAGCGACCGTCTTGCGCCAACATCGCTTCGGACGTCATGTCGCGCATCGCGGTCAAAGCGGCGGGCATCTCCGGCCAAGGCGAAACGAAGTGTCCCGGCGACGCATGCAACGACGTGTTCAATGCGCCGACGTAACGATCCAACGTCTCTTGCAGTTTCGCGCGCATCGCCGCGTGTTCGGGGGGCAGATTGGCCAATTGGTACGCCATTCCGCCCAGTGCGTTGCCGATCTGCAATCGCATCCACTCGCCGCCCACGATCGGCAACGATTCGCCGAGGGACGCTTCGATTTTGCCGAGCTCGTCGCGACCCAGATAATGCAAGCCTTTGGCTTTCAGCTTACCGAGATCGACTTCCTGCAGAACCGAACGAAAGAGTTCCGGCTCGTGGGCAAGTTCTTGCGAGATTTCGCGCAAGACCGGTACGACTTGCTCGCGACCGGGGCCCTCGACGATCACCAGGGCATCGTCGGCGTCGTCGAACTCTTCGGAGTATTTCAGCCAGAGGCGATGATAATCGCTGTCGGCCGAAATCAAGTCGGTCCGACCGGATTTATAGCCCAGCCGAGTGACGGCCAACAACGTGGAGAGCGCGCCGAGAATCAGAGCGACGCAGAGCGTCGTGCGCGGAAATCGCAGTAACATGCGTAACGGCGCAACCAACATTTTCACGATGAACGTATCGTCGTGGGCCGCGTCGGAATCTGCAACGGACATCGCGCCTCCGTGCGCGCTGAGGAATCGAATTCACATCGGATCGCTTCACTTGCGAAACATTCTAAGCGCACGATAGCATTACGACCAAGAGCGAATCGGGCCGTGATCCCCGCAAGCCGTGGCGATTCTTGACCAGCGATCGATCGGATCCGGCACGCTAGCGTGGGCTGTTTGGGAAAATTCAAGAAATCGGAGCGGACATGCTGGCAGCGGTCGTACAGCTTTCGAGTGACGCGAATGTCGAAAACAACCTCCGCGCCGCCCAACAGGGTTTGGATGAGGCGATTTCCGGTGGTGCGAAGTTCATCGTCTTGCCGGAGCTATTCACGTGCTACGGCGATCTCGCCCTGGCGGCTTCTCTCGCGGAAACGATCGACGGCCCGCTGGTCGCCCGGTTTTGCGATTGGGCGCGAACTGCGCGGCGTTTGGCTGTGTCCGGGGACGTTCGTCGAACGCGACGGAGATCGCGTCTTTAATACGTCGTTGTTGATCGATCCGGCGGGCCAAATCGCGGCCCGTTATCGCAAGCGGCATCTGTTTAACATCGACTTGACCGAGCAAGTCGTCGCTTCGGAAGGAGATGTCTTTACCCCCGGCGACGCATTAGCCTGCGTTACCACGCCGTGCGGTACGCTGGGTTGGGGAATTTGTTTCGATCTCCGCTTTCCCGAGCAATTTCGCACGTTGTCGCGCATGGGGACCGAGGTCTTCGTCGTCCCTTCGGCGTTTACGCAGACGACCGGACGCGATCATTGGGAATTGTTACTGCGCACGGGCCGTCGAAAATCTGTGTTATGTCGTTGCGGCCGATCAGGTCGGCAAGCACTCCCCGACGATGACCAGTTTCGGGGGCAGTTGCATCGTCGATCCGTGGGGAACGATCGTCGCACGCGTCGAAGGCGACCGACCGGGCGTAGTGCTGGCCGAACTCGATTTAACGCGTATGCATGAGTTGCGAAATCGCTTACCGGTGCAACGCTTGAGACGCGATGCTCGCGTGACCTAGCGCGAAACGCCATTCCTCGGAAGGTACTCGCGTTCGTGGGTTTTCCGAATTCGCAAGGACAATTTTCGCACTCCGGATGCGGATTATTCTTCTGGAAAAAGTTGCTTGACAAAACATTCCACGGCCAGAGAATGGCGTGACGTTCGAGTGAGTCCTACGACTTGCGAATCGAATGAAGTCTTCGGAATCATCAGGCAGGGGCGACGACTAATCGGGATTGACAGTCGACGACGCGCATGACTTGTCGTGCGTATTCCGTCGGGGCACGGACGTCCCCTACGCCTTGATGATTCTTCTCGTACGCGGCGAGAAATCGCACTTCTACATCGGCCGCGAACTTATGACATCGCCGCTCGCTCTCTTGCGAATCGGACGAATTCTGGTCTGATAACGTCTTGGTATCAGCCACTTACCGGCATCTTCGTGTCGCGCGGAAAACCATTTCACGGCGGACCTCAGATTGGCGGATGTGCATCAAGCGTTAATCGGCCTGGGCGCGAATCTCGGCGATCGTGCGGCGACGCTCGGCTCCGCGGTCGACGCACTCGCGGCGCATCCTGAGATCACGGTCCGGGAATTTGCCGAGCCTGGTGAAACCCGGCCGGTCGGCGGTCCCGCCAATCAACCGCCGTTTCTGAATTCAGCGGCCGTTCTGGAGACTACGCTCTCGCCGGAAGTCTTATTAAGCGAATTGTTGCGTATCGAAGGCGAACTCGGTCGTGTCCGTGACCAGCGTTGGAGTGCGAGAACGCTCGATCTCGATCTGTTGCTGTACGACGACCAAATCCGCCGCACGCCGCGTCTGGTGTTGCCCCATCCATGGTTGCCGTTTCGCGATTTCGTGTTGGAGCCGGCCGTGACGATCGCGCCCGATTGGCGACATCCCGAACTGGGCGCAAGATCTATGAACTGCGCCGGCATCTGCAGGCGATTCCGTATTGGTTCGTCCTCGAAGGCGGCGAACGAACGTTACGAGAGCGGTTGGCTCGGGAGTTGGCGAAGTCCCTCGGTGGTTACGCGCTGACGGCGGCCGATCAACCGACGGCCGACGCCGAATGGTTGTCGCCGCATGAAGTCCCGGCGCGCGCGATTTACATCTCGGCGGTCGATTGGACGCGCGACGATGTTTCGCCCGAGGCGCCTTTGCGTTTGACGCATCCCAATTACGAAACGGCGAACGCTCCGCAAACATACTTGCATGCGCGGCGCGGCAATCGGCCGATTCCGAAAGCGCGGATCACGCTCTGCTCGGACGACTCGGAAGTTCTAGCGGCCGACGAAACACCACGAACACCGCTGTTTGAAATGTTTTCCCCACTGCCGACGTTGCGTCTGGATGTCCGCGACGAACGTCGGTTGTTCGACGACGCGCGAATCGCCATTTTGGCGATGACGTCGGTCGAGACCGATTCCTAGACCATTCAACTCCGTAATCAATTTGCTGATGCCCTCGTCCACGATTCTCGTCACGACGATCTCCGAACTCCGCGCAGCGTCGCGCGCCGCGCGGCTGCGCGGCAAGACGATCGGATTGGTCCCTACGATGGGGGCGTTGCACGCCGGCCATTTGAGCTTGGTCGAGGCCGCGCGTAAGGAGTGCGACGAAGTGGTGGTCAGCGTCTTCGTCAACCCGACACAATTCGCTCCGCACGAAGATTTCGCGCGGTATCCGCGCGATCTGGACGCCGATCGCGCTCTCTTGGCTCCGCTGGGTCCGCTGACTGTTTTTGCGCCCTCCGCACTGGAAATGTATCCGCCCGGGTATCAAACTTCGGTCACGGTCGGAGACGTTTCGCAAGCCTGGGAAGGGGCGATCCGTCCGACGCATTTTGCGGGCGTAGCGACCGTGGTGTTGAAATTATTTACGGCTTGTGAACCGGACGCGGCGTACTTCGGCCAAAAAGACTTTCAGCAGTTGCGCGTCATCGAACGCATGACCGCCGATTTGAACCTGGGATTGCGCATACACGCCTGTCCGATCGTGCGCGATCCCGAAGGTTTGGCGATGAGTTCGCGGAATCGTTATCTCTCCCCGACCGAACGCGAGCGAGGGCTGGCATTGTTCCGCGCCTTGGCGATCGCCGGCGAAATGGTCGCGCGAGGGGAACACACGTGTTCCGAATTGAACGCGGCGATGCGCGACGTCTTGTCCGCCGCCGATCTGGAGATTGATTACGCGGTCGTCGTCGATCGCGAAACGTTAGAGCCGCTGACCAGACTCGATCGCCCCGCCGTCGCGATCGTGGCGGCTCGCGTCGGCAAGACGCGGTTGATCGATAATCGGCGTCTTGATCCGCCTGCGCTGTGACTCTTCAACGAAAAAGCCGCGTCGATCGACGCGGCTTTTTCGTTTCGAATGCCGGCAATGTGGTTAGCGTCTCGGCGGTTCCGACTCGCGGATCGGTTGCATCGTGATCGGACGCGGAGCGAAGGTTGGCGCGGCGGCCGCCTTGGCCGCTTCGGCACGTTTCGTCGCGTCCGCTTTCGCGGCCGGCTTCGGCGCGGCGGTTTTCTCCACCACGGTGTCTTGCGGAGCGAGTTGCTTGAATTCCAATTGCTCGCCGTCTTCGGAATAGCGGGCGATCTCGACGACCTTGCCCGACTCGTTCCATTTCATCCACGCGTCGACCTGCACGCCGCCGACGTACTCGCCTTCCATCATCTTCATCCCGTTGGCGTGCCACCAGACGTACTTGCCGTCTTGCTTGCCGTCGACATATAGGCCTTCCAGTTGCTTTTGACCGTTGTTGTGCCACCAGGTGAATTGGCCGATCGGTTGGTCGAAGTCGAAGCGGCCTTCCATCTGCTTGTGACCGTTCTTATGCCACCACGTCCAGACGCCGTGCCGTTGATTTTGTCCTTCTTTGCCGGTGACGGTGAAACTGGCCACGCCGTCCCAGAAGTTAAAGTTCGGCTTCACGATCTCGCGGGCGAGCAACGTCCAGCCTTCGGCCCGCTTGACGTTCGGTTCGAACCAATCGGTTTGCAAGGCGAGACGGCGACCATGGATGAAGGTTTCTTTCTTGGCGACCTTACCGTCGGCGGCGTATTCCAGCACGTCGCCGTGAACGGCGCCGTGCTCGAACTCGATGTGGCGACGGACTTGGCCCGACATCCAGTACCATTCGCTGACGCCCTGTTGCGCGCCGTTTTCGAATCGCCACTCGCAGACCTTGCGGTTCTTGTCGTCGGTGACGCGCCACACGCCGTTCAGTTGATCGTTTTCGAATTGGGCTTCGCTGGTGAACGGAGCGGAGAAGTCCTTGAACAAAGGGCCCGAGAACAACGGGCCTTCGTTCGCGCCGAACCAACGGGTCCATTTACCTTCGCGTTTGCCGGACTTGTAATCGCCGCCGCCGATCATGCGACCTTTTTCGTCGAACTTGACCCATGCGCCGTGATTGACGAAATCGCCGTTCTCGTTTTGTTTGACTTGGCGTTCGACCTTCACCATCGTGTTGGGATAGCGTTCCCGCACGATCTCGACGGACGAGCGATCTTCCGGTTCGTCAAGCAAAGGCTTTTGCGTCACGGCCGATTTCGCACGGGGCGGCGCGGCTTCCGGTTCGGCCGGCGTCGGGGCGACGGCGCGGCGTTGAGCGGGCTGTGCGACCACCGGCGCGGGCGCGGCTGTCGGCGACTGCTCGCCGAACGGCGGCAAGGCCGCGTCGATGTTCATGCTTTCGCTGCGCGGCGCGACGGGCTTGATGGTCGCGGCGACGCGCGATCGCGGCAGTGGGGTGTTTGCTGGCATCGGAGGCGCGGCCTGCGGTCCTTCTTCGACCGGCACGTCGGAGATCCGCATATCGATCGTGCGCGGCGCGGCGGCCGACTTCCAGGCGGGCATGGGAGTCATCGACTTCGGCGCGTCGGCCAAGTTCGATGTCTCAGGCTCGTCGGAGAGTTCCGACTGCAGCGGCGTCGAACCCGCCGTGGGGCGGATCTTGACGACCGAAGGGGCGTCGAACGGGTCGAGCGTTTGCGGCGATGCTACGACCGGGGCGACGACGCCAATATCGTCCGCCAAGAGAGCTTGAGACGCTCCGACGATTTGCAGACCGGCGAGCAGCGCCGTAAATTTGTTGATCCTGCGCATCTTTCCGTCTCCCGAAGCGTGTGCCCGAATCCGTGGTCGATGGCCGCCTGCATGGGAATTGCCGCGAAACTCGTCACTGCTCGACGTTTCGCGAACTGTTTCTCACTCCCATCGGATTTATCGGATTAGCTTCGCGCACTCCCCCAAAATTTCGTTAAAGGCCGTAACGATTACGCAAATCGCCTAGACTGTTTGCCGGCACGACGTCATGTCGTAGCAGAGGCAAGTTTTCTTGCGGCGCACCGCACGTCCCTGGCGTTTCACCGCACCGTTTATGCTGGCACTCATCGACAACTACGACAGCTTTGCTCATAACCTGACGCGTTATCTAAGGCGTTTAGGCTGCGAGGTCGTGGTTGTTCGGAACGATCGGCACTCGGCTTGGGAGATTCTGCAATTCAAGAATCTGCAAGGCATCGTGATTTCGCCGGGCCCCTGTACGCCGAACGAAGCGGGCTGCTCGCTCGATCTCGTCCGGCAATCCGCCGGAAAAATCCCGATATTGGGCGTCTGCTTAGGGCATCAAGCGATCGCAGCGGCGTACGGCACACAAGTCGTGTGTGCGGCGGAACCGCGTCATGGTCGCAGTTCACGGATCACGCATGATGAGAGAAACATCTTCGCCGGACTACCCAACCCAATGACGGTGGGGCGTTACCATTCGTTGGTCGTCGATCCGACGACGCTGCCGGCGGAGTTCGCGATCACCGCGCAAGACGAACACGGCGTCGTCATGGCGATCACACATCGCACGTTGCCGTTATACGGGGTGCAGTTTCATCCCGAGTCGATTCTTACCGAATCGGGCTATGCGCTGCTGGCGAACTTCGTACGCCTGTGCGGGTTCGAGCCGACGCCGGTCGAGCAAATCCAGCTCAGCGAACTGGCGATTAACGTACCAAATGAGGCGGAATTCCCCACGCGACCCGTGACGTTTTAACTTAACCGTCGAGCAACGGCGCGGCATCGGATTCTTCCACCAGAAACGGGGCGGGCTCGCCGCGCATCTCGCATAACGCGTTACGCGCGGCACGTTGTTCCGCTTCCTTTTTGTTCTTACCCCAGGCCGGCGTATAACGCGTTTTGCCGATCTGTGCCGCGATTTTAAAAATCTTGCTGTGATCCGGTCCCTTCTCATCCAGCAATAGGTAGTTGGGTGTTTGCCCGAATTCGCGCTGCGCGTATTGCTGCAGCGTTGATTTATAATTCATCGAATTCTCGCCCGAGACCGCTTCTTCGATTTCGGGCCCGATGCGATCCATCACGAAGCGTCGGGCCGCCTCGTGTCCACCGTCCAGATACAGGGCCGCGACCAGGGACTCGAAGACGTCGGCCATCAACGACGCCGGAACTTCGGCGTGCGTGGTCATCCCTTTGCCGAGGATCAAAAAATCCTGTAGGCCCGATTCCGTGCTCAATTTGGCCAACGTCTGTCGACTGACCACGACCGATTTAATCTTCGTAAGGTCGCCTTCGAGATACTCGGGAAAATTCTTGTAGAGCGTTTCGCACACGATCGCACCGAGAATCGCGTCGCCGAGAAACTCCAATCGTTCGTTCGACGCCAAGCGATGTTGTGCGCCCGAGGCGTGCGTGAGCGCCGAGAGCAGGATCGAAGGATCCTGAAATTCGTAGCCGATTCGCTCCATGATGCCGCGCGCGAGCGCTTCGGGATCACGATCGACGAGAGCCGCCGGCATGGCGGCGGTGGGCTGACTGGACACGCTCGAACTCCACGAAAACGCGGGGCGAGCCGGTCGAAGCAAGGGGATGGACTCGCACGCGGGCGAGCCCATTCCGTCGTTTCCACGGGCCGTAAAACTCTGTTTCAAACATCAGTGCGCCTCGTCGAACCGTCAATTCGAGATGGCCTGCGCGGAAATCTCGCTTTTTTCGGCAAAATCGCGCCCCGGACGGAAACCACCGCATAGACGAGGCGTTCGATCTCCTCGCCGGCAGTCGCGTTCGGTGCTTTCCGGCAAACCGCTTCGCTTCGACCGACGTAGTGAGAAGGAAATCGAGACCTTGCCCGATCTTTACCGGTCGCGTCGGACGACGCGACCTTTCGCAAAACACTGGGAGGAGCAGCAGATGCCACGTTCGACTTGGCGGCGCGGGCGCCGCGTTCGGGATCGCCGGGATGGCTTTCGCCGGCGGATTGATGTTACACGGCCCCGCGGAAAACCTGATCGCGCAATCGCCGATCGCCGCGACATCGAAGCCGACGATCACGCCGGCCGAACGGCGCGAAGCGACAGCGCACTGCGCAATCGCTCTCGAAGGCGTTTCGTTATGCGGCCGAAAAAGCGACGCCGTCGGTCGTCAAGATCCATGCGGTGACGAAATCGAAGTTGGTTCGCAACAACGGAGCGGAGCAGCTCGGCGGACGGGGCGATAACCCGTTCA
Source organism: Pirellulales bacterium (assembly GCA_049840575.1). GTDB lineage: Bacteria > Planctomycetota > Planctomycetia > Pirellulales > JALHPA01 > JANRLT01. Next base: position 166,616 of record JASGKV010000021.1, on the reverse strand, counting down.
AGGGAACGCCGTTCGAAGACATGTTTCCGGACATGCCGCGCGGGGGCGCTCAGGGGCGCGTCCCGCAGAAGGACGGCGTCGGGTCGGGCGTGATCATCTCCACCGACGGCGTCGTGCTGACCAACAACCATGTCGTTGCCGACGCCGACGAAGTGACCGTGTTGTTGGCCGATGGTCGCGAATTCGTCGCGACCGACATTAAGACCGACCCGGACAGCGATCTAGCGGTATTGCGTTTGAAAGACGCGAAAGACTTGGTCGCGGCGCCGATCGGCGATTCCGATCAACTGGAAATCGGCGATTGGGTGATCGCCATCGGCAATCCGTTCGAGTTGGAATCGACCGTCAGCGCGGGCATCATCAGCGGCAAGGGTCGCGAGTTGGGGATGATCCGTCGCGCCAAGTTTCTGCAGACCGATGCAGCCATCAACCCGGGGAACAGCGGCGGACCGTTGCTGAACTTGGATGGCGAAATCGTCGGCATCAACACGGCCATCGCCAGCAACACCGGCAGCTTCAACGGGATCGGCTTCGCGATTCCGGCCAACCACGCCAAATGGGTCGCCGCGCAACTCACCGGTAAAGGCGTGGTCGAACGCGGATACCTGGGCGTGGGCGTCTCGCAACTGACGCCGGACTTGGCCCGCAAGTGGAACGTCCGGCCGAATCAAGGCGTGGTCGTCGGCGAAGTGAAGGAAGGAACTCCCGCCGCCGATGCCGGCATTCAAGAAGGAGACGTGATTCTCTCGGTCAATGGTCACGTGGTCGCGACGCCGCGCGATCTGCAAGAACAAGTCGAACGCTTGCCGTTTAACGCTAAGCAATCGATCGCGGTTCTGCGCGACGGCAAGACGATGACCATCGGCACGATGATCAAGCGCTCCCGCGTGAAACGGCCCAAGTGCGACCGGTGAACGGTCGCTCGCAGCGGAGCGAAACACGCGACGCGACCGTCGAAGCCAAGGGCTTCGGCTTCCAAGTCGGCGCTCCGTCGGCGGCCGAGAAACGTGCGTTGAACGGCGCCGACGGCGTGTTAGTGGTTCAAGTCGAAGGCGACGGCCCGGCCGCCGCCAAAGGCCTTGAAGCGGGCTTGATGATTCGCAAAGTCGGTTCGACCACAGTGACGACCGTCGCCGAATTCGAGGCCGCGTTGGCCAAAGAAACCTCGCCGGACGGCGTGGTGTTTCAGGTCCGTTCGCCCGCCGGCGGCTCACGCTTCGTCGTGATCAAGCCGACCGCCTGATGAGTTTGTGTCGTTCGTCTCCCACGACGCCGCACGCCCCGAGAGTTCTCTCGGGGCGTGTTCGTTGAATGGCGACGCGTTTCGCGAAAAACGTTTTCAAGCCGTTGCCGCGCGCGTAGCACCACTCCATTTGGATCTCGCGAGACCATTAAATAAATCGCCGCGCCGGTCGCCAGCATGCCGATGCTGATCCATTGCGAGATACTGAGATTGGTCCCGAACTGACCGGCTTCGTCGGTCCGGATGATTTCCAACAAAAATCGCGAGATCGCGTGCAGCACCAGCGTGAGCGCGATCAATTCGCCATGATGTTTACGGAACGGAATCCAGCACAACAAAACGCCGCATAACAAAAACGCGTCGATGGCACTGTAGATCTGAGTCGGATGGATCGGCAGGCTCTGCACGGGCCGCGGGCCAAGCGTCCAGGTCAGCGGCTCGGTCTTTCCGGCCAACGTCGCCGACAACGTCGCGCCGGCGTCGGCTTGTCGCAACGAGAGCAACTTGCCGATCTCATGTGGAGTCAGCAACGCGGCCGTTCCGTCACGATAAACGCTGGGGAGTGTGACCTGCGAGTTCCCGCTTTTGCCAGCCAAACTCAGCGACGTGATTTCGTCGCCCGGCTTCAGACCGACGATCGCCGCCGGAGAATCCGCTTGCACGGAAACGACGTTGAGTTTTTCGGTCGTCTTGTCGAATTTCCAGACGACTCCGCCCGGATAAAGCTGCCCATTTTCCAGCTCCTGCACGAACGCCGGGCTCTGTTCCGGAAACGTCACCGCCCAGGGCAACTCGCACGGTCCACCGAAGCAGCAACCGTTCATGAAACAGCCGATCCGTCCCAGGGCTTGGCCTAAGGCCATGCTGGGGGCGGCCAGGTCCAGCAGCAACGCCACCGGCATTTTGAATTTCCACGCGAACGCGATCAGACCAGGCAACGCCCCCAGTAAGGCGCAATACGACCAACCCTCCTTCGTGCATAGCGCCGATTTTTTTGAGCGAGTCGAGCAACGACATGCCCGTGCAAGAACTGGTCGCGATACTCGATGACGAAGAACAGCCTTGCGCCGAAGATGCCCGGAAAAACCATCCACATCGCCAGGCTGTAAACGACTTCGTCGCTCAGTCCGACGCGTCGTGCGCGATGGACGGCCAGCCCGACGCTGCAAACCACGGCGATCAGCATCATCACGCCGTAGCCGCGGATCGGAATCCCCTCGGCGTCGGCCAGTAACGGCAGCAATTTCCAGACGACGCCGGCGAACAACGCAGACATGACGAGCGAGTTGGTGAACTCGCCCGACCATCCGGCGCGACGATACTGCCAAGTCAAAAAGACCAACGAAAAGAGACACCACGCGGCCAGCAGCAAACCGACACCGAATAATGGGTATCCGAACAGTTCTTCCGGCAGATGGAACAGCGTCTGACGCATCGAGAAACCCGTCTGGATTGAGCCGAAACCGCGTGGGAGCGTTGAATTGTCGCCGCATGTCGATCGAATCGACAACCCCAAACCGTCGGGTTAAACTTGAGCGCATCCCGTTCGTGATCGAGCCGTCGCGCGATTTCGCCCAAATTCTACGAGTCGACTCGATGCGTTTCCTGATGAATTTCTTGCTTGCGTTGTGCGTGAGTGCGCAACTCGTCGCACAGGAAGCGACCCAGCGCGTCGACGGCTACGGCGATCCGCTGCCGGCGGGGGCGGTCGCCCGCTTGGGCTCGACGCGGTTTCGCTTGCCGAAGCCGATCGTGATGATGGCGGCACTGTCCGACCGTGGCGAAATCGCCGTCGCGTGTGCGCAGGATTTGGTCCTGCAAATCGTCGATGTCGGAACCGGCAAGGTTCGCGAATTGGGCGAATTGAAAAATTTCCCACAAAGCGATCTGCAACGCCGGTACTCCGGTATGGCGTACTCCGTGAAGCATAAGTCGCTCTGCGTGTTGCGCGGCGGCGGCGTCGATGCGGTGGATGTCGAGACCGGAAAAATCACCTGGAGTTACGAGATCACAACCAGCTTTTTCGGATTGACTCCGAACGGCGAGTATTTGCTGTTGATGGAACGCAACCGCGTTCTGAAGTTGGTCAAAGTCGCCGACGGTTCGCTCAAAGCCGAACGCGATTTAACGCGTGTTTCGCAAGTTCCGTTAGCCTTGCATCCGACGCGGCCTATCGTGACGATCAGTTCGAACGAAGGAAACAAGACTGCGCTTTTGGCATTGGAACTACGACACCGACAAAGAAGAAACCGGTGAGTTCGAAATCACCGAACCGTTTCAAACGCTGACTTACTCGCCCGACGGCAAACGGCTGGCCGCGACCGATTCGGTGCGAAAGCTGACGGTGTTCGATCTGGCGGAAAAGAAAATCGTCTTCCAACGCGACGTCGGTTCGCAATACGGGTGCGCTGGCTCGGTTTCGCGCTCGACGGTAAACGATTGATCTACGTCGATCATGGCCCATTGATGTACTTCTTCGACGCCGAGAAAGAGGACGCTGCGCCGGTCTCCGTCCTGAACTCAGGCGACTCGCCGTTCGCGATTCCCACGATTTACGATCGCGAACGCGTCTACGGAAAACTCGGCGCAATCGTGGTGGGTTGGGAATTGTCGACCGGCGCGCTGATCGGCTCGCTCGATCGCGGCCATGTGATTCCCGTAATCGGACTCTTAAGCTCGGTCGAAGGCGACGTGTTGGCGTCGATGGATGCGGCGGGCGACGTATTTCTCTGGGACACCCGCGCCGGCAAGCCGCTGCGACGCATGCAACGAAGCGTAAAAAGTCGATCGACGATCGCGTCGTGGGATCTGACCGAAGACGGCAAATCGTTATTGGTCCGTTTCGAACCGACGAAATTGCGTAAGTACGCGTTCCAAGATTTGGTCGACCCGAAAATCGTCGACCCGAAATATCGAGAATACACGGCGCCGGTCGATTTCGCACGGTGTTACCTCGATCGCGCCGGCGACCGCGTCGCGGCGTTTTCGCTCGTTCAAGGGATGACCGGTTGGTTTCGCACATCCGCCTTCGATAAGACCGGGGCGCTGATTTCGACACCTTGGACGAATCTCGAAACGCCGCTGCGACTACCGTACGATCTCTCGCGAGATTTTCGCTATCTGTTGGCATCGGTAGGCACTAATACGACCGCTCAGGCGATCGCGGTGCTGGACGCCGAAACCGGGAAAACGATTCGCCGTTTCGTCGCCAAGGACAAGCCCGGCCAGATGCCGACCGCGCAAGCCCGTTTGCTCGATCGAGCCAACTGGGCGGTGGATATTCGTCAAAACGCGATTCATGTGTGGGATATTGATTCCGGCAAAAAGGTTTGGGAGTACCCGCAATCGCCGGATCAGGTTCCGAACGCGAAAGGGATTGCGAAAAAAACGTTTCCCTTCGAGATCGACGAAAGCGGTCGCTGGGCATCGTGGTGTGATGGAACCGAGGACAACACGATTCTCGTCCACGATCTACGAACGGGAAAAACGATCGTCGAGCTTCCGACGGTCGCTTCGCCGATTAAGTCGATGCGTTTACTGTGGGGCGAAAAACCACAGTTCGTCACCGCACACGACGACGGCAATATTTACGTTTGGGATTTGCCCGCGCTCGTCGCTGCGGCCAATTCAACACCGGTCGCGCCGTCCCGCGAGATCGATGCGTTGTGGAAAGATTTGGCGTCGGAGGAACCGCTCGACGCGCGGTGCGCGGCGTGGGATTCTCGTCGACCAGGGCGAAGCCGTGGCGCGACGTTTGACCGAGCTGCTGGAGGTCGCCGAGGTCGATCACGGATTGTCGGCCAAGACGAACGCCGCGCTTGATAAACTCGACGACGAAGAATTCGCAGTCCGTGAAACGGCAACACGAAATCTCTACGAATTAGGGGAATCGGTCGTCCCTCTGCTGACCGACGCACTGGCCAAAGCCGAATCGCAAGAGGTCCGTTCCCGGTTGCGGATGCTCTTGAAAGCTTGGCAACGACGCGAGATCGAGTATTCGCAGGATGAGTTACGTTCGCTCCGCGCGATTAACGTCTTACGCGAAGTCGGCGGACCGGTCTCGCTGGCCGCATTAGAGAAACTGGCCGCCGGCGACCCGATTTCCGAGGTCACGGTCCGTGCCCGTGCGAATTTGCAACTCCTACGAGGCGGGAAATCGCCGCGCTAGCCGTTACGTTACGCCCTCCAGGCAGTGACTGCGTTCAGTGATCGTAAGTCCATAAATAGCATGATTTTATGATTTGCAATAGAATCAATCCGTTCCCACCGTAGGTCTGGGAGTCGCGTTTAGAGACGCAATCGGCGAAGATTCGCCCAGGATTTTGGAACTTTTCGCCTACTCGCCTCGTCACAGACTTCGGAGAGGTTGTGAACGACGATATCCAGCTCATCGACGAGACGCTCGCCGGCCAGTCCGCGGCTTTCGGACGGCTGGTCACGAAATACCAGGACCGGTTGTACAACACCCTGGTTCACGTGACCGGCTGCTTCGACGAAGCCCGCGACGTGGTCCAGGACGCGTTCGTCCAGGCCTACACCAAGCTGGGGACGTTTCAGCGGCAATCGGCGTTCTACACCTGGCTCTATCGGATCGCTTTCAACGTGGCGATCGGTCGTAAGCGTCGCCGACGCGCCGCGCTTTCGACCGATCGCCAACGCGACGAACTCGGTTGGGAACCCGTCGCGCACGACGGCGACCCCAACGAACCGTTGGAATCGGCCGAACGCGTGGCGATGGTGCGCCGTGCGATGGACATGCTGGCCGAAGAGTTTCGGACCGTGCTGGTATTACGTGAGATCGACGGCTACTGCTACGAAACGATCGCCGAGATGCTGGAACTCCCCATCGGCACGGTCCGCAGCCGGCTGCATCGTGCGCGATCCGAATTGAAGCAACATTTAAGCGTCTGGATTCGCGACGAACACTGACGCTCGAGACGTAGAACCGGTTGTGCAAGAATGACTCGCTGAGAACTCGAACGAGGACTCCGCGAAAGCTAACGATCGACATCCGTTCTCCGCGGACGTCGCCGACCAAGACGGGGTCGGATCAAAAACCCGTGATCGGAACGAGAGACCATGGAACGACCGGAACACAACGCCGAACAGCCCTATCCTTGGGACGACGAACGTCTGAGCGCGTATCTGGACGGCGAATTGACCGCGCCCGAATACGCCCAGCTCGAATCGCGCCTGGTGGTCGATCCAGCGTTGCGTCGGACCGTGGACGAGCTGTGCGCCGTCCGTCGCCAACTCGAATTCCTTCCTGAATACAAATTGGAGAACGATTTCGCCGCAGCGGTGTTGCGTCTGCGCAGGGTTGGTTGCTCCTGGCGATTCGAACGCCGTGTCCACGAAGTCCAGCGATATTGATTCCGCCATTGCTTTGCCGTCCGAAAACTCGCTTGGAGATTCGGCCTGCGACGTCATCGCGCAGGCTCCGATACCGGTTCGCACGCCTCACGTTTCCTCTTCGTCGTCGAAAGCGTTTCGTCGCGCCGCCGCCGTCTGGGCGTCTCTGGCGGCGGTCGCTTGTGTGTTGTTGATCGTGTTCGCCAATCGCCGCGAACTCGGTCCGAGCGACGAAATCGCCACGTTTCACGGGACGACGGCCAAACCGACATCCCCGCCCCCGTTGAACGAAGGAGCCAAAACCGCGGCCGCGCCGGCGCTCGGGATCGACTCGATGGGAGAGCAAGCGAAGCCGAACGAGCCGGGCAAGCCCGCCGCTGCCGCAAATTACGCGACCGACGCCCAGGCACGAAAATCGTCCGACATGTCGTCGACTCCGTCGGACGGCGCTCGACCTTGGAGATCGACCACCGGCGGAATCCTCGCCTTCCGCTTTACGTGACACGTCGGAGGAAAATCTCAAGCGTACCGGAAATGCCGATTCTAGGCGGAGCGACGACGGCACCGGCTCCGGCGTCGGAGACCGTCGTCACGAATGGGCATGCGACCGCAAAGACTCCCGCAAGACCATCGGACGTCGCGAAGCCGAAGGCATTGAAGGCCTTCGCGGCGCCAAGTCCCGCGGCAAAGCCCGATTCGGCTCCAGTGGACGCATCGTCGCCGAAAAAGCAGGACTCCGCCGTCGGGACGTTCGCCGCACGAGGGGCTTCGGAAGCTCGAGTTCCGTCGCACGCGGCCGACGAACGCGTGTTAACGATAGAAAAACAACTGCGCGGTCAAACGACTTTGGAGCGTACCGGGGACGACCTACAACGCGATGCGGCGACGAAGCATCGAAACGGAACCAACGAATCGCTGTATTTCGTCCGGATCGAACGGACGAACGACGGTCGTATCGATCGACGTTTCGATACCATCCTGCGCGATCATGCGGTGATCTTGGAAGCCGAACTCGACGATGCTTTGCGCGAGGCCGACGCCGAATCGCTCGTTCGACGCGATTCAGCACGCGTTGCTCTCGCGGCGGCGGATGGTCTCTCGTCGGAGCAACGTCGCGAGGCGTCGGAAAAGCTGGATCGCAAGTCAGTCGATTCTCTGACTCAGGCCGGGGCAAAAGCGGGAGGTGCTTCACCGACCGGCGGATCCGCTTTACGGAATGTGCCAGCGAATCGATCGGCGCGACAAGACGATGTCCGGACGGAATCGTCGAAACGCGAGAGCGAGAATCTTTCACCGAATCTCGATCACGCCGGCGAGAAACAAGAACTCGGCAAGCAACTAGGATCGGCTGTGGTCTCGGACGCGGAGGCGAACGTGCGGTTCGCCAACGATCTTGAACGCGGGGGGCATCGCGATCATCAACGCTCGCGTTCGGCCGCGGATCGGAAGCTTGCCGATGTAGAGACGGATATGGAAGTCGTCGTCTTGGAAACCGACTTGGCCAATTTCCGTGCGATTCTCTCGGACTTGCAATCGGCCAAGAGATCGTGGCGGTCAGCGCCAGTCCCACGCCCGACGTGGTTCGGGACGCCGTTTCGTTTTTCGGGATCGGTCAAAACATCGCTCCGGCGGGCGCGATCGCCCCCGGCGCGAAGTCCGTTGCGCTTCACGCTGCCGACAAGTCGGTTTCGCTCGCCGACGGCTCGCAACACGGCGACGTTCCTCCCGCCACACCGGGCTTACCGGCGGCTTCTCCTTCTCGGGACGAACGTGCGCGTCGAGCGCAACGAAAAATCTGCGCAGGCGAATTTCGCCGCGAAAGACAACGCCGACGCCGCCAAAGCCGACGCCTCGAAAGCCGTTGCCTCTCAAGCCGATACTGCGAAGTCCGAACCGGAAAGCCTCCACCTGCTCCAAGCCGATGCGAAGGGAAAAGGAACGGCCGGTAAGAACGAATCACTCGACGCACAAAGCCTGGGTAGATCCGCCGGCGGACCGGACTCGGCGATGGACGATCGTCGTGACGTAGTCGTCGCCCCATCCGCAGTTGCTCCGATGACGGTTCCCGCGCCGATCGTTTCCAAAGGCGGGACCGTCGGCGGATTCGGAACCGAAGGAACGACCTCGCAACGCGGTCTGGCTCGCAACAAGAACGCGGAAGGTTATGCCTACCGTCTGCGTTTCGACGATGTCGAAGGTTGGGCCCGCGTCGGCGAAGCGTCCAACGCTAAAAATTCCTCAGAACCACGCTCGTCCGCCCCGACTGCTTCAGGCGTCGCCGATCAGGTCTCGCAATCGCATCAAGCCCCGGTCGCCGAACGCGTCCCGAGCCGAAGGTCGAAGTTCGAAATCAAATGATCGCAGGAGCCGCGCTCGCGCCGACGCCGACCGGTGGCGGAGCAGGGGGCGGTGCGGTGCCGTCCCCGCGTCGCCCGCACCGAGTCCTCCGGCGGGGCCGACGGCCGCAGCCGCAGGCGTTGTCGGCGGTGAAGGTGGCGCCGCTCCTCAGGCCAATCCTATCACCCCCGCTCCACTGGCCAAGGCCGCGCCGACGGGAACGCCGACGCTTGACAACGATAACGATTTCAAGCGTCTCACCGATCCGTCCGCCGGGAACGGCGTCGAAGCCGACCTGACGGAAAAGAAATCGTCGCTCGCCGCACCGTCCATCGCTCATGGTCCGCAAGACGGTTACTTTTTCGATCAGCCCGCGAAGGAGGGGGCCGGCAAATCGCAAGACGGGACGAAGTTCGATCCGAATCGCAAGGTGCGTGTGGTCTTCTTAATCCGAACCCGTGCGGATCACGGAACGAAGCCGCTCGTCGGCGTGGAAAAAGCCTCCGCAGGCGAAGCGCCGTCCGCGGCTCAGACGCCTGCCGCGGAACCGGCCGCTCCCGCCGCGCAACCCGCTAAACCGAGTGGTAAGTAGCTCTAAACGTCGTCGGTGGCTTCGATCTTCGTCGGCTCGCCCGGCGTCACGCGTTCGACATGCGTATTCCAAGCCGCGCGGTCGGCTCGCCAAGCGCGGAACAATTCCAACCCTCCGCGCACCATCCCGATCGCGATCAGCAGTCCGCTGGGCAGGATCAGAAGCGCTAACGACAACGGCAAGAATTCGGCCTCGGACGTGTCGCGCAGTTTCATCAACGCCCCCAGGCCGGCGCTCGCAATGCAGGCGATCAGGATCACCCATTGCGCGGCCCAAGCTGAATTGCCATGGTCGCTTCGGGCGTGGTACGACGCGTTCCGTATCGACCGATTCGGCCATCGGCAAATCCGGACGACGTGGTTGAAAATGTCGGGAATCGCGTGAGTGGGGGGCCATCCGACGATCAGTACGCGTTACTCGGCGGTTGCTAGCGAACGAGGTGCATGCCCCGGTTTCGAGGATTCTAGCGAACGAAGCGAATTTCTGGATTGTACGCGATCTGCGGACGATAGGTCTAATAAGGTCGCGGGCACGATGCCTTCGCGATCGAGCGTTACGACTCGACTTCGACCCAGCGAGCCGTGCCGCGACTCATCGGATCATTTGCCGCGAAATCCCGCTCGCGGCGCGGTCCATCTCGTCCGGTTTCACCCGCGAAAGGACGCACGGTTATGAAACTTTTGACTTCGGCCTTCTTGGCCTTGTCGCTGCTGGCGACGATCGGCTGCTCGGCCCATAACGGGCCCGGCGGCATCGTTGGGGCTGCGGCATTCTCGGCGGCTGCGGATCGTGCGGCCAAGGCAACTGCGACGACGGCTGCGGCGTTTGCGACGGCTGCGGTCATAAGCTGCTGCACGGCTGCGGACAATGCAACCATTGCGGCAAGCATTGCGGCCGTCATGGTCAGCAATCGACGCAAATCGGCGGCGAACCGGCCGGCCCGCCGACCGGCACCGTGGCCTATCCGTACTACACGACGCGCGGCCCGCGCGAGCTTCTACAACCCCAATCCGCCGAGCATCGGTCCCTAAGCCGAACGTCGGTCGATGTCACATGAACGCCTGCGGATGAACCGCATCCGCAGGCGTTTCGTCTGCGCAGTCATTGCCCGTACCCGTCGCGACGGAGTTCCCCTCCGAGCGTTTCCGCATACTTGCGAAGCCATCGTCGCTTCGCCGCCTGAATCGCGATCACCGACGCATGTTTCTCGTGCGGCTGAAATCGAAATCGCTCTCCGTCGCTTGCGGCGCAGTGCTCGCGCTCGGCTCGGCGGCACGGCGCAGTTTGCGGACCAAGCTCCTCCGGCGGTGTTGCCGATCATCGACGAAACGCGGCGTATCGACCTGCCGGGTTGGACCGACGTTCCGGCCGTGGGGTCTCCCCTCGCCGAATTCCCGAACGTCGAGTTCACGCCGCTCTCGACGTTCGTCGGCGACGACGGCCAAGTGATCCAAGCCGCGGCCGGCGACTCCAAGCCCGCGACGATCGAGTCCCTGACCAAAAAGGTCGAGGAACTCTCGAAACGCTTGGAAAAGAACGACGACAACGATAAAAAAGCCGCCGCCAAAGCGGCCGAAAAACCGATCACGTTTCCGAACTTCAAGATGACGGGCTTCCTGCAGCTCGACTCCGCGTTTTATTCGCAGGACGCGCTCAATCGTTCCATCGTCGGCGACGCGCAAGACGGCACCGGCTTTCGTCGCGCGCGGTTGGCGGTCGCGGGTAACGTCGCGCCGTTCACCGCGTATCAACTGGAAGTCGATTTCGCCACGGCCGGACGACCCAGCTTCTTCGATTGCTTCGTCGAACAAAGCAACATCGAATACCTGGGCGCGGTGAAGATCGGTCAATTCTGCCAACCGTTCAGCGTCGACTCGTTGACCGGCTTCCGCAATCTGACGTTTCTCGAACGTTCGTTGCCGTTCTTGGCGTTCGTCCCGTTTCGTCGCGTGGGGATTCAATCGTCCAATCTCAGCACCGACGAGTCCACCGCGATGGCCGTCAGTTGTTATCGCACGGGCGGGTTCAACAACGCGCCGTTGGGCGACGATCGTTACGCCACCGACTTCGGCGACATCGGTGGGTTTTCGATGTCGACCCGTTTGACGCATCTCCTGCAATACGACGACTTGGCCGAAGATCGCTATCTCTGGCACGTCGGCGGATCGTACAATTACAGCCAACTCGGCGCGAACGACGCCATCGGCAGCGGCACCACCGGCAACGCCGGCAGCCCGCGGCCGTTTTATCAAGCGCGTACCACGCCCGAGTTCGGCGTGCTGGGCTATTCGGAATTCAGCCAACCGTTTGGCGTCGCGGTCAACGGTACGCCGGTCTTCGTCGATTCAGGGCGTTACGAAGCGAACAACTTCAATCTGTTCGGTCTGGAAACGGTTTATCAAAACGGCGCTTGGGGTTTCACCTCCGAGTATATGGTTACCGTCGTCGACAGCGTGGTCGGTCCGATCACTTACGACGGCGCTTACGCCCAATTGGCGTATCGCCTGACCGGCGAGCATCGCGTCTACGACAAAAAGTTGGGAACGCTCGGCAAACTGGTTCCGTTCGCCGACTTTATTCCACTGAAGCGCGACGGAGTCGCCGGCTGGGGCGCCTGGGAAGTCGCCGCGCACTATTCCTACGTCGATATTCAAAACCCCGGCACGCTGGACGGGCACTATTACTCGGCCGCGTCCAACTCGTTCACCGGCACCAGCAAAGCGGGCAACGGCTATCTGCAGGATACGACGCTGGGGCTGACCTGGTTTTTGAATACGCACACCAAAATTCAACTCAACTGGATCCACGCGATGTTGGACAACACGGCGCACGGCTACAGCGACGCCGATCTGTTCGTCTCGCGCGTTCAAGTCGATTTTTAACGCATCCGCTTCGCGGACAGGAGTACGACGATGGCCGTTCCGTTTCGCACACTCTTTACGCTGCTCGCGCTGCTCTGCCCGATGCTGGTCGCCGCAATGGCCGACGAGCGTTACGATCGTTGCGAGCGTTGCGGTTGTTGTGATTTGAAAAAAGTTTGTCGCATGGTGCCCGACGTGAAGAAAGAAACGAAGGTGAAGTGGGTCCTGGTCGAGGAAGACGTCTGTCTTCCCGGCCGAAGCTGCAAAGTCGGCGAGCGAACCGTGCCGGATTGCGACGCGCACGGCGGTTGCCGGACCGAAGAATATCTTGAAGCCGACGTGCGGCCCGATCGTGACCAAAAAACGTCTAAAACAAACTTCGGAAACGGTCGAAAAACCGTATCTGAAATGCGTCGTCGAGACGGTTTGCTCGAAATGCGGTTGTTGCTGCGGGCGTTAAACACTTCCGCGACGTATTACGCCGGCTCGGCGAGTGCGATACGCTCCGGCCATACGATGACGACCGACGCGCCGTCCGGAACGATCGTTTCGATCGACCGCACGGCGTTTCGGGCGGCCAACGTCTCTGCCAAACCGAATAGCGGCTTCGGCCGATGTTCTGCGAACGTCGTATCGCCGACTTGCGCAAGCACGGACGCGAACAGCTCGCTCGCACGCGCTAAATGTCGCGTCACGCCGTTCGGCAAGCCTTCGCGCACTTTGACGCCCGCGGCGGCCAGCTTAATCAATCCCTTATAGAGATCCGCGACCGCGCCGGTGCGTCCCGCCGAATGCCAGAGCGATTCCCACGCTTCGTGCGCTTCCCAGTAATAACCGGCATTCCACAGATCGACCGCGTAACGATTTTGCTCGACCGCTTCGAGCGAATCCGTGTGCGATTCGCCTGGTGCGCGATACGAGTGCCCGCGCGGGTCGTTCAGCGGATGCGGAAAGCGGCCCGGGACGTACGAATACGGCGGGAACGAAATCCGCGGCGCGTAACGACGGTCGCAGGTCATCGTTTCATGTGGAAAACACGCCGAGGACCGCCCGCGATCGGGCGATCCTCGACGAAATCGGTGGATGTCACTCCATCTCGCAACGTCTTACTTCTTGGCGTTGACGTCGCCGCCGGCCGCTTCGACCGCGGCCTTCGCCTTGGCGTCTTCGGCCTTGCTCAAGTCGGGATTCGGCGTGGCGTCTCCCTTTTCTTGATTCAGGATCCACTTGATCCCGCCCAACAGCGATTCTTGGTACTGCGGGTTGGTCCACACGTTTTCGTTGTGGCCCAAGCTCATGTGAAACGCTTTGCCGTCACCGTATTCCTTGCACCACGCGATGGGAATGTGATAGGGCTTCTTCAACTTCGTCTTGCTCATGTCCAACGACATCAGCACGTGCACCTTCTCGGGCTGCCAATTCTTGAATTGGTAGATTTCGTCCTTGATCGTAAATTCGTCGCCCCAGGGCTTGCTGATCGGGTGCGTCTTGTCGTGTACGGCCACGGTCACCGTTTCGCCCGAGCCCCACGGGTGCCCGTTGAACGAACCGCCGATCATGTCCCAATACGGTTTGTAGTCGGCCATCGTGTCGGCGGCCGAGTGCGTGCCGATGAAGCCGTGGCCTTTTTGCTTCAACCAGGTGTTGAAGAAGTAATCCATGTCTTCGTCCGCGATCGGAAACTTGTCCCGACCGCCGGTCGTGTAGAACATCACGATGTCGTAGTTCTTCAGATTCTCTTTGTTGATGTCTTTCGGATCCTGAGTCGTGTCGACGCGGAACAGACCGCTTTTGATGCCGAACTCGGCCATGGCGACTTCGGCCGGCGGCTTGTTTGCCGTCCTTCCGGTTGACCGTGCCGTGCTTGAACCCGCCGCTGTAGGTCAGAAACAAAATCCGCGCCCCTATGGCGGGTTCGTCGCGCGAACCGACGCGAACGACGTGACGAATGCCAGGCAACACGCGAAGCACAGCAGCACGCGCAACGATCGACGAACCATCGGAAATCCCCCTCGAAAGGAATGTGAAAAAATCGGCAGGCGCAGCTCGGGCGGGACGCGTCGCGCAACGACGCGTGGTGAGCGGCATTCTACACGGCTCCGAATCCGAGCGTCAAACCGATGTGAGTTTCTTACAAAAACGTGGTTCCGCCGTACCGATCGAAACGATCCGAGTACGTCGATCCGCTTACGATCCGGCGGAAAATGCGATGTTACGAATTCCACGAAAAACTGTTATTCTGAGCCTCCGTTCGATTGCTTACTGCTTGAAAAACATGTCCGAAGGTTCCGTCACTCGTCCGTCGTTTCATTGGATCCGCGATCCGCGCGCGAAGACCGCATCGCGCCGGCGCGCGGATTCGTCGCGACGGCGTGCATGGTCGTCGCCGGGTGTTTGGCCTTGCCGTGGGACACGACGGTCGCGCGATGGATGGTCGCCCATGCCGACGCGTTTTATTGGAAACCGATCAAACTGGCCGAGGCGTTCGCCGAATTCTGGGGCGTCGCCGCGATCATGATCGGGTTCTATTTTCTCGCTCCCGCGCGGCGCGTTTATTTGCCTCGTTTGGCGGCGACGACGTTCGGCGCGGGCATTCTGGCCGCATCGTTGAAAGTCGTTTTCGCGCAGCACGCGGCCGCGCGCGCGTTCGACGTCGAGTTGCCGATCGGCGATTCGTTTCTGGGATGGTTTCCGTATTTCACCGATTTGTACAAGGAAGGTGTCAGTCGTTCGGATTTTCAATCGATGCCCTCCGGACATTCGGCTTCGGCCGTGGTGTTCGCGGTGGCGTTGTCGATGAATTTTCCGCGCGCAAATGGTATTTCGCCGTGTTGGCCGCCATGGCCTGCACGCAGCGAATGGTCGCCAACGCCCATTATCTGAGCGACGTCTGTTGGGGCGCCGCGGTCGGCATGTTGACCGCCACGCTGTTTTATGGGCGAGGCATGATCGCGGACTATTGGAACGGCTGGGAATCCCGACGATCGGCCGCCGCGCCGGTCATTAGGGCGATTCCTCATGCCCCGTCGTTACGCGGGAAAACGGTCGCACGACGCAAACGCTAGCGTTTGCGCAATGATTTCAGACTTATCCGATGCATTCTTTACGAAACGATTTTCCTCGCATAAACTAATAGTATACGGATGAATCGTAAAAAGCAAGAGGTGGGCGGAAGTTTTTACGGATTTTCTTTGAGAATGATCCGAAATCCGATCGAGAATGTGGACGATCCGCGTCCGGTGGCGGAGCCGAATGCTTGCTGGATTTCGAAGTTTTGCGATAAGCTGCGATAAACCGTGCTGTTTTTTCACTCGGGCGGGTGATTCGATGACGACTCGATTGCGTTGGCTGACCTTCTGCGGGCTTGTGTGCTTGCCATTGATCGCCTCGGCTCAGGTTTTCCCTAACAACGGCGTGTTTCCGCGGCGCGTCCAACCGAACGCGGCGTTCGGGCCGAATACCCGGCGTGATCATTCCGGCCAATTGATCGAGGCGATTCAGCGGACCGTCGCGCCGTCGACCTGGGACGTCAACGGCGGGCAGGGGGCGATTTACTATTTTCGCCGCAACCATTCGCTGATCATCAAGCAAACGACGCAAGGTCACGAGCAGATGCAGGACGTGATCCAACAACTGCGTCGGCAATAACCGGATTACGGCGCGTAACGCGCGCAACAACCCGGCGGCTTTGTGCCAGGTTTCCTCGTATTCGCGTTCCGGCACGCTGGCCATGGTGATTCCGCCGCCGACCGGGAATTGCAATCGGTTCCCTTTCTGCGTGAACGTGCGGATCAGTAAGTTGGCGTCGCACGCGCCGTCGAAACCGGCGTACAGCAGCGAACCGCAATACGGCCCGCGCACGACCTGTTCGAGTTCGGTGATGATCTCCATTGCGCAGGATCTTCGGCGCACCGGTGATCGATCCGCCAGGCCATGCGGCGCGGAGCAAGTCCCACACGTTGCGATCGGGGGCTAAGCGGCCTTCGACGACCGAAACCAAATGCTGCACGGTCTCGTAGATCTCCAGACGACAGAGATCGGTCACGCGCAGCCCGTCGAGATCACAGACGCGCGAGAGATCGTTGCGCAGCAAGTCGACGATCATGATGTTCTCGGCGCGATCCTTCTCGCTGGCCAACAGGTCGTCGCCGGCGAACAGATCGGCCTCGGGGCCGACGGCGCGGGGTCGCGTCCCTTTGATCGGCCGCGTCTCCACCTCGCGACCGCGCACCGCGCACGAACCGCTCGGGCAATGCGCTGGCGATTTGCCAATCGCCGGCGTCGAAGTAACCGCCGAACGTCGCCGGATTGCGCTGCCGCAATTTCTCGTAAGTCCGCCACGCCGGCTCGTGCGTCGTCGCGGTCAGGCATTGCGCGAGATTCACTTGAAAGACGTCGCCGGCCCGAATGCATTCGATCGCCCGACGCACCGCATCCAAATAACCTTCGCGCGGAAAATTGCTCGTCACGCCGGGAAGGGCGGTGGCGAACGACGCCGGGATGGTCGGACCATCGGATTGCTGCAAGACGGAATCGATCGGCGGACTCGCGGCGAGCAACCCGTAGAATTCCTCGGCGCGGGCTTCCGCACGGCGACGACGCGCCGCGGTCTTGAGTTCGGGGAAGCCTTGCGAGATGAGCCACGCCCGGCGCGCCAGATGATCCCACGCCAAGACCACGTCGTAGCAGCCGAGCGTCGCCGTCGGGAGGGCGAACTCGTCGAATGCCGGGATCGGCAAGTCTTCGATTTCGTGCGCAAGGTCGTAACTCAAGACGCCGGCGAGGCCGCCTTGAAACGGCGGCAAATCGGGCAGCGTCGGAGCAACGAACGGCGCGGATTCGGCGGCCGCGATTTCGAACAGATCGTGTCCCACCGTCGTGCGCGCTGCGCGACTTCGCAAAGGTTCGCGTGATGACGCGAAACGGATCGACGCAGAGAAACGAGTAGCGACCGAGCGTCTCGTGATAGCGAGGCGCTATCCAGAAAGAGGCAATGCGGCAACGAACGCAGTCGCCGAAACGCGTGCTGCGTGGTCCACGTCGCCGGCAACTCGCGCGCAACGCCGGGCCAAGCTTCGATGTGCGGCGCGGTCATGCGTCGTCTCGCGTTTTCGACTCGGGCGATAACCGATGCCGCGTCTCGGGGCGCGTCAGATAGCCCCAGTCCAACGCTTCGTCCTGCTCGTAATGTTTATGCAACGTCAGCGCGGTCGCCGCTTTGCACATCTCGTAACCCAGATAGAACGCATGACTCGCGTCAAGATTCTTCGGGCCGGCTTTCAGCAACTCGGCGAAGAGCGCGAACGGATCGTCTCCGCTGAGCATGTTGCCCGACCACGCCACGTGCATTTGATCGCGCGCGGCGAAGACGCGGTAGTTCGTGTCGCGAATTTCGGCCGCCAAGTGCGCGAGCGTTTCGGCGTCGAACTCGCGGGATGTCGCCGCGCAGCGGGATCAGTCGCGGCTCGCGATGCTTGGGAATCGTCCGTTTGCGGACCGCGAACGCGGATAAACGACGTGCCAAGTCGCATTCGCGCACCGAGTTTCGCGCCCAGTTGACGACTTGCGTGGTCAACACTCCGCGGATGCCGAGTTCCTGACAGTAACCCAGCAGCAGGACGTTGATCGCGGCGGAATCGGCGTCGGTCAGTTCCGTCAGATTGCCGATGCCCATAAAGAGCTCGGCGTCGGGGTAACGCTTGCGCGTCTCGAAATAACGATTCAGCGACGCGGCGAAGCCCATCCCGATCGGTTCCAAAATCGGATCGAGCCGCATTCGCACGCCGCGCTGCGAAGATAATCGACCGTCTCGTCGAGGCTGTTCAAATCGTCGGGCGTATCGGGGATCACGACGACTTCGCAGCCCCAGTCGACGGCCCCCGTACGATTCGACGAGTTGACCGACAGGACCAACTGTGCCCCTGTCGCACCGCCGGTTCGATTTCGGCCGGTTCAAGGCTATCGATCGACGTCCGTATGCCGGCATCGGCCAGCATCCGCACAATGTCGCCCGCGTCGCTCCAAATCGCGCCCGGGATGCACCCCAGATCGATCAGATCGGCCCCGTCGGCGACCATCGATTGGGCGAGCGACAGAATCGCCGCGGGCGAAAGCTTCGGCGCATTATTGATCTCGGCGACGATTTGAATGTCGTACCCGTCGTCGTCATCCGCCGGCTTTCGACCGAAAAACTCCGGCAAACGACGCAGATCGCGCGGACCGCGCTCGACCGGCACGCCGGCCGTCGCCGTGATCGGCGTCAGGTCGCCTTCGCAGTAACCGGGGATCAACACTTTGTCGACGCCGGCGGGAACCGCGATCCGTTTGGCGATCCACTGCGGCGTCATCAGCGCCGCGACGGTGATGTTCAGCGTCTGGATCGTGTAGACGAATCCGGCGCGGGTCGCGAGTTCGACCAACACCTCCGTCAACGCACGTTCGGCCAAGCGGCCGGTGATGAAATGAACGTGCATGATCGTAAGAGCAGGGGGGATGCGAATTGCGAACCAAGTCTACAGTTTAGACGGCCGACTTGGTTGAGACAGCATCCCATGTCGACTTCAGGGACACGTGAGAGCCGCGCGCGGTTGCGCATCATGTGCTCGCGTCGCCGCGCCAACCGCCGTTGACCGGCAAGACTTGGCCGTTGATGAACGACGCGGCGGGAGAGGCCAAAAACGCCACGGCCCGTGCGATATCCTCGGGCGTCCCCCAGCGGTCGAGCAGCGCTTCGCGTTTGGCGCGGTCTTGCCAGACATCGCTGGCTTTGTCGCCCCAGGCGGTTTTGATCCAGCCCGGCGCGACGCAGTTGACGCGGACCCGCGGCGCGAGCGAGCGGGCATGCTTTTGCTGAACGCCATCACCGCGCCTTTGACGGCGGTGAACAACTCGCCGCTGTCGCCGGCCATGCCGTGATCGGCTTGGTCCCAGCCGATGTTGACGATCGCTCCGCCCCCTTGTGCGCGCATGCGTGCGCCACGTTGCGCGTCAAACGCATCGTCGCCACGACATCGACGGACCAGAGCCTGCGCCAATTTGTAATCGAACGAAAGTTTCGCCGCTTGGCCCGTCAACACGTCGACCCCGGCGTTGTTGATCCAAACATCGACTCCGGCGAACGCATTCCAGGCCGACTCGACGAAACGATTTGCGATTGGGTGACCGCCAAGTCGGCCATGACGACTTGTGCATCGGCGCCGAGTTTTCGTACGTCTTCGGCGGTACGATCGGCCCCGGCGCGATTTCGTGCGCCGTGAATGACCAGCCGCACGCCGGAGTGCGCGAATTCCAAGGCGATCGCGCGGCCGATCCCGCTGGAAGAACCCGTGACGACGATGCGCGAAGGAGTCGTCGAGGAGGACGAAAGCGTGTCGGTCATGCGGCGCGATGTGAGGTGAGCCGACTTACGGGGCGGTCGGAGTGGGCGGATCCGACTTCAATGGTAATTCATAACAGACGGCTTCGCCCCAGTTTCGCAGCACTAAGTACGGCGGCGCGAAGGCGGGAGGGTTCCAGCAAATTTTTTCATGTAATGCGCGGGGAAGTTTGGCGACCTCGACGAATTTTTTCGGATCGGCCTCGACGAGCATGAGGTCTCCCTTTTCGCCCTGCACGATCAACAGATCGTCGACCAGCAACAACTGACCCGCGCCGTAACGGCCCCCTTTCCAACGCGGCTTGCCCGTCGCTAAGTCGACGCATTGGAGAATTTCGTCGTCGATGCCGAAGACCGAGCCGTCGCGAACGCTGACGTTGTTGATTCTGTTCTTGAGCACGTTCTTCGCCCAGCCTTCGCGACCGTCGACCGTTTCTTTCGTCGCGGACCACGTGCCGTTTTCATTGCGCATCACGTTGAACAACGCTGCGCCGGTACCATAGTGTTTGCTGACGAAGACCTGACCGTTGTTCACCGCGAACGCTTGACCGGTATTGGCGTTGCTGCCGGTGCTGCCGGGCCAAGGGAAGCTCCACAAGACCGCGCCGGTCTGCGGATCATGCGCGTTGATCCAATCTTGATTGACGATCAAAATCTGCGGCACGCCGCGCAGCGTATGCAATTCGGGCGAGCAGTAACTGGAAAAATGGTCGCCGGCTTGCCACAGCAGTGCGCCGTCCTTGGCGGCATACGCGCGTAACGATGATCCCGCCTTACCGGAACTGACGATTACTTTGTCGTCGACGATCAGCGGCGAGCAGGCTTTGCCCCATTCGGGGATCAGATCGGCGTCGCCGTCGAGGATGTTCTTGGTCCACAAGAGGTTTCCCGTTCGCAGTTCCAGACAGTCGAGGATCCCCGTGGCGCCCAGCGTGTAGACTCGGCCGTCATGGATGGTCGGCGTAGTGCGCGGACCACGACCGCCGGGATGTCGTTCGAAATCGACTCCGAGATGAGAGTGCGTCCAGATAACGCCGCCGTCGGCCATATCGCGGCAAACGATCGTTTCGTTTTCTTCGCGTTGTTCCATGCTGATCGCGCGATGACCGGCCACGGCGAATCCCGACCAACCTTGGCCGACCGGGACGCGCCAGATTTCTCGCGGCGGACGCGCTTGCCAATCGCGTTCGAGACGTACGCCTGCGACGAATTGTCGCCGTGCCGGACCGAGGAACTGGGGATAATCCCGACTCGGATCACGGGATGCCAATGGATCATCGTTG
Source organism: Pirellulales bacterium (assembly GCA_049840575.1). Taxonomy (GTDB): domain Bacteria; phylum Planctomycetota; class Planctomycetia; order Pirellulales; family JALHPA01; genus JANRLT01. The sequence goes on along the minus strand of JASGKV010000021.1, from coordinate 145,573 downwards.
GTTACGGTTGTCGACGAGGTCGGTTTAACATCGGTTGCGAATTTCGTGGGGGAGCGCGATGTCTCGCGACTGAAACAGCGGCAACATGCCGTTGTAGAAACCGATCAACCGATGCGTGGAAAACCAATATCCCAGGAATCCGACAATGACGAACATCGGCAAGACCCGCAACGGCCAAGCCAGATTGTTACGACGCAGCATGAACACGCACGCCGAGATCGTCATCGCGATCAGCGATGACTGCAACACCATATTGGAGTGAGCGGCGTCGTCGATCAGGGTCTGCGAGACCAGCACCGCCCCGATCAGCACCGTCCACCACGCGGGTACGAGTAACCGTCGGTAGGAGAACGAACCTCGCTCCGGGGAAATGCCCTCGACCGCCGCGAAAGAAACCATTCAACGAACATCCGAGCTGTATGGAATGGATAACCGCGAGTTTTGCGGAGATTTCAAGATAACGCTTCCTATCGCAATCGGGTAGGGGAAGCCCTTTTGTATCGATTACGAGTCAAAACAGCGGAGAATTCGGTACACGCTTTGCTGCGTTAGGCAGAATTTCTTCGGAAGATTTTGCAGCCGGGAGTAGTCATTCATGACTTTACTAAGCGAATTAAAAGATCGAACGGCCGATATACACGACCGTTTGGAATCAAAACTAACCATTTTCGACGACGACTTCTCGCTTGCCGATTATCGCGAGTTGTTGAACGCATTTTATGGATTCTATCGACCGTGTGAAGAACGAATGAAACGCGCCCTGCAGGACGATGCGTCCGATTTAGAGGATTTTCTTCATGATCGATTAAAAACCCCGGCGTTGGTTGCGGATGTGAGAACGCTGTCTGACGGCGAGGATGCTCCGATTCCCGATGCCGTGGAGTTGCCCGAGTTCAAAAGTCGCTCGCACATCCTTGGTGCGATGTATGTTATGGAAGGGGCGACATTAGGTGGAGCGGTGATCGCCAAGCATCTAAGGCGACGTTTCGGCCCGGCGGTCGACGAAAGCTTAAATTTCTTTACGATTTACGGCGAGAGGACCGGCTCGCAATGGTCGGCGTTTCGCGATTTGTTGAGCATTCACGATTCGCCGGGCGTCAACCAAACGATCATCGCCTCCGCCGTGCGGACGTTCGAGTGCCTTGAGCGTCATCTCCGCCTCAACATCGCCGATACGACCGCTTATTCTCACCAGACCATGATCGCGCTATGACGGATGTGACTCTGCAGAATTGCGATCAAGAGCCGATTCGGATTCCCGGATTGATTCAGCCGCACGGCATTTTGGTCGTCGCACGGAAATCGACGTTGGAAATTCGCCGGATCAGCGCGAACGTCGCCGATCTCCTCGGCATCTCGCCTGCGGACCTCATCGGTCGGGAACTGGATTCGCTTTGCGCCGCGTCGGAAGATGCTCGGCGTTTCGATGTCTTAAAACGCGAATTGACGACTTCGAAGCCGGTCTACTTACATACCACGCGGTTGTTGAATTCCGGAGGACCTTGGGACGCGATCGCCCACAGCCAAGGCGAAAACGTCGTGGTGGAATTCGAACCGAGCGAGAATATCTCCGGCGTCGACGCCGCCGATCTCGATCGACGGATTCAGGCTTCGCTCGTGCGCATGGAGGAAGCCCGCACGGTCGCGGAAATGTACGAAATCTGTGCCGAGCAAGTGCGGAATTTGACCGGCTTCGATCGCGTGATGGTCTATCGCTTCGATCGCGACTGGAACGGCGAGGTCGTGGCCGAACGGAAACGGGACGCGTTGGAACCGTTTTTCGGACTGCACTACCCGGCTTCCGATATTCCGAAGCAAGCGCGCGAGCTGTACACGATCAATTGGTTGCGTTTCATCACCAACCGCGATTATCGCCCCGCGGCGTTAGTCCCCGCATCGGGGCCCGCCTCGCACGAACCGCTGGATCTCAGCCACGCCGTGTTGCGCAGCGTCTCGCCGATACATCTCGAGTACTTGCGCAACATGGGCGTCTCGGCGTCGATGTCGTTGTCGCTGTTACGCGGCGGGAAGCTGTGGGGCTTGATCGCCTGCCATCATTATTCACCGCGTTACGTTCCCTATCCGGTGCGTAAAGTCTGCGAGTTGCTATGCCACTTCATGTCGTTGCAATTCGTGCATGCCGAAGATCGCGAGTTCGAGCAGGAACGCTCGCGTAAAAAAGATATTCGGCGCCGATTGGTGGAAAACTTGGAAGCGACCGAGGACCCGGTCACATCGTTGGTCGGTTCTTCGACTACGATTCTGGATCTGGTTTCCTGCGGCGGCGCGGCGATCGTCAGTAACGGTCTGGTTCATCGCATCGGACACACGCCGCCCGAACAGACGTTGGCCGAAATGGCCAAGTGGTTGACGGCTCAAGGCGAAGAGGTCTACGCGACCGAGGAACTGCGAGAGAAGTTCGGCACCGGGACGCTTTCGACTTTGGCCGCCGGAATGCTGGGGATCGTAATCGGCCAAACCCCGTCGCTGGTCGTTATGTGGTTTCGCCCCGAACAAGTGCGGACAGTCGAGTGGGCCGGCAATCCGGAAAAGGCGACCGAGGGCGCGGAAGAAACGCTGAGACTCAGTCCGCGCGGATCGTTCGCGTTGTGGCGCGAAACGGTGCGAGGGAAATCCTCTCCGTGGAGCGACGAAGAGCTGCGCATCGTGCGTGAATTTCGCACCGGCGTCGTCCGTCTGATGATGCGACGCGCCGAGGAACTCGCCGCGTCTGCGGACGGCCTACGTTTGGCGAACGCCGAGCGGGAGAAGGCCCTGGAAAGCGAACGCGCCGCCCGCGCCGAAGCCGAACGTCTGAATCGCATGAAAGACGAGTTCGTGGCCACGCTTTCGCACGAATTACGGACTCCGCTGAACGCCATCTTGGGATGGACGCAGCTCTTGCGCATGCAAGGCAGTCCGAACGCCGTCGAAATGTCCGAAGGTCTGGACGTGATCGAGCGTAATGCCCGATCGCAGGCGGTCATGATCGAAGACTTGATGGAAATCAGTCGCATCGTTTCGGGCAAGATTCGATTGGATTTGCAGGTCGTCGATCTGGCGGGAATCATCCAATCGGCCGTCGACTCGGTCGCGCCGACCGCGCAAACCAAAGGCGTCAAATTGGAGGTCGTGATCGATCCGCTGCGCGGCGCGCAGACCACGGCCGATCCGAATCGCATCAAGCAGATCGCCTGGAACCTGCTAACCAACGCGGTGAAATTCACCGCCAAGGGAGGCAAGGTGTTGGTCATCGTGCGTCGCGTGGCGTCGCATATCGAGTTCTCGGTCACCGATTCCGGCATCGGCATCGCGGCCGAATTTTTACCGCATGTGTTCGACCGATATCGTCAGGCCGATGGGTCCATTACGCGCAGTCAAGGCGGCTTGGGACTGGGGTTGGCGATCGTTCGCAACTTGGTCGAATTGCACGGCGGCAGCGTCTCGGCTTATAGCGCGGGGGAAGGTAAAGGAGCAACGTTCGTCGTCACGTTGCCGTTCTCGCCCGTGGGCGTGGTCTCCGACGAGAAGCCGCAATTGGATTCTCAAGAACAAAGCGCGGATTTCAAACGGATGTTGAACGGGATCCAGGTCCTGATCGTCGACGATGAATTCGATTCGCGTGAAATGTTGCGTCGCCTGTTGAGCGATGTCGGCTGCGTCGTCGTTCAAGCGGATTCGGCGCGGGCCGCGCTGGATTTACGCGAATCGCAGGCGTTCGACATCCTCGTTTCGGATATCGGAATGCCGTCGACGGACGGGTACGAGTTCATCCGTTTGTGGCGCAAGGCCGAAGCGTCGTCAGGTGTGCGAAAGATTCCTGCGATCGCACTCACCGCTTACGCGCGGTCCGAAGACCGACGCAAATCGTTGCTTTCGGGTTTTCAAGCCCATCTGACGAAGCCCGTCGAAGCGGCCGAGCTGCTGACGACGATGTCGAGTTTGGCTGACCGCTTGGGATAAGCGGTTACTTTCGCTAGCGACGACGGGATTTCTTCTTGTCTGAAACCGTCTCACCGCGTTCTCGTTCGAGCAGAGCGGCTTTGCGTTCGACGCCCCACCGATATCCGGCCAACGATCCGTCGGTTCGTACTACGCGATGACAAGGAATCGCCACCGCCAGTCGATTGGACGCACAGGCCGTCGCCACGGCGCGAACCGCACGAGGAATCCCCAAACTCTGCGCCAACTGCGCGTAAGTGACCGTGTTGCCCTTGGGAATGTTGCGCAATGCGTCCCAGACGCGATGTTGAAACGCGGTCCCGCGCACGTCCAACGGCAAGCGACAAGCTGACTCAGGCGACTGGACAAGCCGAACGATGACGGCGGCCGTTTTCTCGAACGCGGGATCGTCCGCGATCAACCGGGCGGCGGAGAAGTCGCGGCGAAGCGCGAGGATCAACGACTGCGCATCGTCGCCGAGCGCGATCGCGCAGACGCCCCGTTCGGTCGCCGCCGCCAGAACATATCCTAAGTCGCAGGATTTCACGACGTAACGGATGGTTTCTCCGGCCCCGCGCTCGCGAAAGGATCGCGGCGACATTCCGAGCGCGTTCTGCACGGCCGCATATAGCCTGCCGTTGGACGAGAAACCGGTTTTCGCCCCGGCCGCGGAGACCGTCGGCGACGCGCGGAGATCGCGACGCAACGATTCGGCGCACTGCGCGGCGATGTAAACGCGGGGAGGAATGCCGACGACCCGTTTGAATTCGCGACGGAAATGCGAGGGACTGAGCGCGACTGCACCGCCAACGCATCGATCGTCGTTGGGCCGTCGGACCGGATCGCGTTACGACATGCCGCGACGATCGCGCTGAATGACGACGTCTCGGCCGCATCGGCATCGGGACGACAACGCTTGCAAGGGCGATATCCGGCTTGCACGGCCTCGACCGCGTTCGGAAAAAAACGCACGTTTTCGCGCCGCGGCGTGCGGGCGGCGCACCACGGCCGACAATACACGCCTGTTGTTCGGACGGCGTAAAAGAACATGCCGTCGGCCGCGCGATCACGGCTGGTCACCGCCGCCCAGCGTTCATCGTCGTTCGCGAATCGTCGCTTTGTTTTGCGCGTCGGCATCGTCGTTCCCGCGAAAACCGTTTGAGTTATTCGTCACCCCCGGCTGATTGTGGCGAGCGATTCGCATCCTCGCGCCGAAAACGACTTTCGAATTCGGTTTTCGGCTTATTTCAAATCTTGCAAGTAACGGAACAGATCGGCGACGTCTTGTTCGGACGCGCGATTGAATAATCCGGTCGGCATCAACGAATTGCGCACCGGCCGGATCATCGCAGGCGTGACGCCTTGCAATTGCACCACCGCGTCGGGGCCGGTGACGACCATCGTCGTTTCCGGCGATTCGTAAATTACGATGCCGATCGTCGTCTTGCCGTCGGGCGTCGAAATCGACTTGGTCTGAAACGTCGGCGCCACGTCTTTGCTGGGGTCGACGATCGCCGTCAGCAAATCGGCGCGTGTGAAGCGAGACGAGACGCCTTTCAGATCGGGACCGAGATGGCCGGCTCCGGCATGACAACGGGCGCATTGCAACGTCTCGAAAACTTTCTTGCCGCGTTGCGCAGTCGGCCGTATCGAACGGGATCGTCGTCAGACGTTTGGTCCAGGCCTCGGCATCGGCGGAATTCGCGTCCAGTTGCGCGGCTTCGTCGGGATGCGTCTTACGGAACCAGACGAAGTATTCGCGATAGATTTCCGCCGGTTTGCTCTGAGGTGGTTCCGGGGCCGGTTGCGGCAGCCCATTCCAGGCGGTCAGTAATGCGACGGCTTCCTGACGCAGATCCGCCGCGTTCGGCGTTGCGATCGCGCCGCGAATCGCCGACAGCAAGGCGGCCGACTCTCCCGCCGGAGCGGCGTAATTTTGCGGCGTCGTTTGCTTGAGCGCCGCCAATGCCGCGCGAATGACGCCTGGATCGTAGCCGGATAACGCGGCGAGAAATTTTTCTCGATCGGCCGGTTCGGGGTTCGTCGCCAATTCGCGCGTCGCCGCGTCGCGCAAAGCCGGCTCGTCCCATTGCTCGCGTAAATGCACGACCGCTTCCTCGCGCGGAACGTAACGGAGGACGGTCAACAGTTCGGGTGTCCAGTCTTCCTTGCCTGCCGCGACGATGCGGCCGATCAACGCTTTGGCCAACGCGCCGCGACGAACAGGCTCCGCCTGTTCGATGAACAGCGTTTGCTCGGGCAGATCGAACTTCGATTCGTCTGCGACGGCTTGCGGTAAGGCCGGATCGCGCTCGACCAACGTGCGATAGATTTCTCCGACGCGAATCGGCCAATGACGACTGGGAATCGCTTCGGCGTCGCGCAACTTGTGATGCAATGCGATCAACGCCCGCGCGGTGCGTTTTGTGAGTTCGTCGTCGCGGGGCGCGGGAAGCCGTGCCAAGCAGATCAAGTAATGCACGTCGCTTTCGATCGGCGAGGACGGCGTGATGCGATCGAGTATAAGGCTTGGCAATTCCTTCGCGTCGGCCGCGGCGATCGCCAATAGCCGGGCATATTCCTTATCGAGTTCCAACGCCCAATGTCCCGCGGATGGAGACAACCCGTGCGCGAACGCCTGACGAGTGGTTCGGATCGTCGCGACACGTTCGGCGGATTCGGCCACTTTTCCATCGGTCGCGTACCCTTGAAAAACTTCCGGCAAGAACTTGCGATCCGGAACCGCGCCGAACGCTTCGCGCAATACACGAATTTGCTGAAACTCCATCCGCAACCGTTTGCGCTCGGCATCGTCGCGTTGCGACGGCAAGGCGAGCTCGTGCGTAGTCGTTGTGAGAGGCGATGACTTCGCGTCGCTGGTATAACGAATGCGATAGACGGTTCCTTGCGTTTTTGCGCCCTCCTACCGCGACGAACAGTTCTTCGTTCTTGCCGAACGCCAAGCCGACGATCGCCAATGCGGCGCCCGGTGCGGGACGGACGAACAATTCTTCGTCGCGTACCGGTGCGCACGGATCCGGAATCTTCGCCGTGGCGCGATCGACGGCGTAGATCCGTCCGCGCGACCAGCACGCGGCGAAAACTTTGTCACGATAGACGATCGGCCACCGCGTGCCTGTGTAGCAGACCACGCCGGTCGGAGACCCGCGGCCCAACTCACGATGTCGTTCGACCGTGTCGGACCAACACTCGGGCTGGTTCCAGCCGCTTTGCCAACCACCGTTGACCCAGCCGTGATGCGCACGGATCGAACGGCGAATAGCCGCGTCGGACAGTACCACGGCAAAAATTGGTCGCGTTCGTTATCGCTGTCGTAGGTCCAAAGAACGCCGTCGGAGGCAAACGCCAAGCCGTACGGGTTGCGAAACCCGTCGGCGACGATTTCGCTATTCGTACCATCCGGCGAAAACCGCAGGATCGCGCCGGCGATCGGCGTTTTAATGGGCGACGCTTCGGTCTTGGCGAACGCGGCGGTCACGCCGGCGTCGTTACCGCACGCGACGTAGTACCAACCGTCGGGGCCGCGAACGATGTTATTCGCGCCGTGTTCCGTGTTTTTGAGCGTCGCCCAAACGTCACGCGTTTCGTAAGCACCGTTGCCGTCTTTGTCGCGTAAGAGCGAAAGTTTATCGTCGCCGTTGACCAGCAATCCGTCCGGATGCAGGCAAAGGCCGTGAGCGCCGTTTTTCGGGAATTCGCTCAGCGTGATCGCGCGATCGGCCGTCCCGTCGCCGTTCTCATCCAGCAGCCGTTTGATGTAGCCGGGGCCGGCGACGATCGGATCGCCGCGTCCGTCCGTGACGATCGTATAAATGTCGTGCGCCAGATCGTCGCCCGCGAATTTTTCGGCGACTAACCCGGGCGGCACGATCAGCCCGGGAGCGGGTTCGGCCCCATGTGCCGGAGCGGAAATCGTAACCGCGAAAATGGATAGTAACGCAGTCCGGCAGAACGAACCCATGATCTTCTCGATCGGCGGCGCGTGCAGAGCGTCGAAGATGCGCCGGATCGTCTTCGCGTCGTCGGTCGGAATTATCGCTTCAGCGCGGCTTCGGATTGCGCGGCCTTCTTCGGCAGATACTCGCCGCGGTGAGCTTGCCACCAAACGTTCCATTTTTTATGCATCGCTTCGCGTTCGTTTTCGTTTTCGAAGTGCAGTTTATTGAATTCCACGTTCCAGCGATTGGCTTCGCTCGGCAGGGGGGCTTTGATGTCGAAGTCGGCCGCTTTTTGTTCGCAGAGAGCGATCATCTGCATGACCACCATGTCGCGCATCTGCACTTTGTACGGCTCGCGCAGGCTTGTTGTTGTTGACGATCACGCGACCATTGGGAAAAAACTGGTAGGTCGTCGCCGTGTCGTCGAGCAGCTTTTCCAAGATCGGTAACGCCTCTTTCTTCCGGTTCTGAATGACCGCCGTCAGACCGGCGATCCGCAAGCTCCCTTGCAGTTGCGTGTTCTCCAGTATCTTCTGCGCAAGACGGGAACCTCGGGCATTTCCATTTGCATGGCGACGTTGAGGATCTGCGGTAACGCTTCGGCCGGTTGATCGGCGTTGATCCATGCCGAGGCCAACTTGCGCCCGGACCGGGTTCGCGCAATTTGGCGATCGACCCGGTCTGATACACCATATTGCAAACCATGGAACCGGCCTGCGCGTTCAATTCGACACGTTCGTCGCCCGCGATCAACCAGAAAACGGCGACCGACTCGAGCGAGAGCTGCGAGCGGGCGATCGAGGAACTTCCATTCGCGACGCGCAGTTGTACGTTCTGATTCATCAATTGATCGTAAATGCGAGCGGCCAGCAAATCGGCGGCCTTCTCGGGATCGGCGGCGTATTGAGCAAGTAAGCGCTGTTCGGCGCGCTGCATCGCCACGAAGAAATCACGGGCTTGGCGATCGTCGCCCGCGACCTTGCGATACTCTTTCCAAGCCGGCAGCTCGATCGCCAGCGCATCGTCGTAGTCTCGTGCGAACTTGCTCAAGCGCAAATCGAAGTCGCGTTGTTCCAAGATCACCAACAGCCGTCTCGCACGCGAACGAATCTCGGCTTCGCCGTGACGAGCCGCTTCGCGCAACAAATCGAGCGCGGCCAAGTCGCAATCCAACAATTCTTGTGAAGCCGCTTCGCGATCACTGAACTCGGGTGCGCCGAGTTGTTCGACGAGGCGGCGCATCTCCGCAGGCGAAGGCCCCGCGTGTGCGAATGTGGCAAGCACGAATAACGACAGAAAAGCCGTCGCGGCAACCGTGAGGGATTTTGTGAATCGCATGATGGGTACCCTTGGGCGGGGTAGAACTCGAATTCGTATTTTATCGGTCTTCAACGAGTCGAACATGCTGAATTTGATATTTCAGCAACCACTCCAACCACGCTTCCTGCTCTTCGGAGATCTCGAACTCGGTTTCGTGCTGGCTATCCAGGGGGGAGATCACGCCCATCACTCCATCATCCAGCCAACGACGGGCGTCGGCCAACGAAATCCAGTATTCACCTGCCGGCAAAGTGCGACCGTCAATCTGAGCATCGGGCGTCATGAAATACGCGATGTCGGTCCGAAATCGTGACGGCATCGTGATTTGCGGCGCATCCGGACGATCGACGGAAACAATTATCATTGGGGATGGCCAGGATGCCGAGACCTGAACCTTACGGAGTATTCAGGAAACTGTGGAAATGGTAAGATTTACGAACGGAGTATCACGACTCGACCTAGGTGCTGATTCTAGCTTCACATCTACGGTTTTTCGATCCGTTATCAGTTCAGAAAAGCAGCGTTCCGTAACAAATTTGTCGTGAATCGTTTTTCGCTGAAATCGAATTCATGTGTCCAATGAATCAAGCCGCCGATACCGGGAAGCTGACCGAATCCAACGCCGGTTGGACATTTCTCAGCAACCATGCCCATGTGCTGCTGTGTATCGCCCGTGATCCGGAAATGACTATGAAGGCGATCTCGCAAGCGGTGGGGATCACCGAGCGGGCGGTGCAACGAATCGTGGCCGATCTTGTACAAGAAGAGTATCTGCACCGTTCGAAAGACGGCCGCCGCAATCGCTATTCGATCAGCGCAAATAAGCCGTTACGCCATCCGATCGAGGCGCACCGAAACGTGGATGCGATCTTGAACTTGGTGTTTAGTGAAAGCGAGCGTCCCCATCTCGTACGCAATTCGCCGTGACGACGCTTGCGAATTCGTAATTCCCTAGGGACTACGAGACATCAAGGGGCGACGACATAGTATGGTGGCGCGGCGGCGTGCCGCAAACGATCGAGGGGGCGTCCGAACTTCGCGGAACCCGCAATGAGGACAGCAGTTTATCCGGCGCTGTGGGGTGCGCCGCAACCGGCGATCCTGGTACGCATGGCCGCCATCTTGCGACGCGGCGGGCTCGTCGCGTTTCCGACCGAAACCGTTTACGGGCTCGGTGCGAACGCGCTCGACGAACGGGCCGTCTCCGGTATCTTCGAGGCGAAAGGTCGACCTGCGCACAATCCGTTGATCGTGCATGTTCCCTCGATCGCCGCGGCTCAGGCGTGCGCCGCCCAATGGCCGGACCACGCCGCGATGTTGGCCGCACGTTTTTGGCCAGGGCCTTTAACGCTGGTTTTGCCGAAACGTGATGTGATTCCCTCGATCACGACGGCCGGGGGCACGACGGTGGCGTTACGCATCCCCGATCATCCGTTGGCGATCGCACTGCTGAACGCGTGTGAAACCCCACTCGCGGCGCCGGCGCGAATCGCTCGAACCATATCTCGCCCGTAACGGCCGAGCATGTTCTGGAAACGCTCGATGGTCGTATCGACGCGATCCTCGACGGCGGAACGTGTCGAGTCGGAGTCGAATCGACCGTGGTCGATCTCTCCGGCGACGCACCAACGCTTCTGCGACCGGGCGGCGTGACCGTTGCGGAGTTGCGTTCGGTCATACCCGACCTGCGTATCGGCGAACATTTGCTGCCGTCGAACGTCGCTGCGGAGACGCCTGAAACGAACGAGCCCAAGGCCTCGCCCGGCATGATGACGCGGCACTATTGCCCTCAGGCTCAACTCGAATGCTATACGAGTGGAGCACTTCCGAGAATCGATGAACTTTTGCGCCAAGGGCGTTCCGTCGCGTGGATGAGTACATCGACTGGCCAGGCACGTCAGGTCGCCAAGCGAATCGCGATGTCGATCGATCCGGCGGGCTTCGCCGCGAAGCTCTATTCCGCGTTACATGAATGCGACTCCGCCGGCGTCGATCATATCGTCGTCGAATTGCCTTTTCTGGACGATCGTTGGCTAACGGTTCGTGATCGCTTGCACCGCGCCGCCACGATTTGGGCGGTCGACTCCGACGAACCGTCGTTCGTCGCGCCCTTGTCAAGCGGAACGTGAAACCGGAAACTACTTCCGTTGTTTAACGTCTCACTTTGACTTGCGGTTACTACGCCCATGCCTTCGAGCGCTCCGCTGGTTTCGGTCATCATGGGGAGCAAGTCGGATTGGGAAACGCTTCGCCATGCGGCGGAGACGTTGAAGCAATTCGACGTCCCGCACGAGTCACTGATCGTTTCGGCACATCGCACCCCGGAGCTTTTGGCCGAGTTCGCGACGACCGTCGCCGCACGCGGCGTGAAAGTCGTAATCGCCGGAGCAGGGGGGGCGGCACATTTGCCCGGGATGGTCGCCGCTCAGACGCAACTTCCGGTCTTCGGCGTACCTGTCGAAAGCGCCGTACTGAAGGGCGTGGACTCGTTGCTTTCGATCGTGCAGATGCCTGCGGGCATCCCGGTCGGAACATTGGCGATCGGGAAGGCCGGCGCGACCAACGCCGCGTTGCTGGCCGTGGCGATCTTGGCTTTGAATGACGTCGCGCTAGCCGACAAATTGCGCGTCTTTCGCGAAAATCAAACCGCTAAGGTGCGTGCGGAGACGCTGCCGTGAACGCCGCGCTAACATCAATTTCAGCGAATAGCCTAACACCGCTGCCGCCGGGATCCGTGCTCGGGGTCTTAGGCAACGGTCAACTCGGCCGCATGTTCGCGCTGGCCGCCGCAAGGCTGGGCTATCGAGTTTGGACTTACGGTCCCGAACAAAACAGCCCCGCCGCGCAGGTTTCCGAACGCGAGTTCGCGGCCGAATACGACGATCGCGCCGCGCTGCTGGAGTTTGCCCGGGGCGTCGGTCGAGCGACGTTGGAGTTCGAAAACATTCCGGTCGAAACCGTCCGCGCCGTGGCCGAGATCGTGCCGATCAGACCCGGCGAGAAGCCGCTCTACATCGCGCAACACCGTCGGCGCGAAAGAATTTTTGCGCGAACACGCGATTCCTTGCGCACCGTTTCGCGTCGTCGAGAATCAGGAAGATCTCCGCAGCGCCGTCGAAGCGCTCGGTATGCCGTGCGTCTTAAAGAACGCCGGCTTCGGCTACGACGGCAAGGGGCAGTTTCGCATCCGCGATCTTTCCCAGTTGGACGCAGCCTGGAATTCGTCGGATGTGCGGGAACGCGTACTCGAAGGTTGGATCGATTACGAGCGCGAGATCTCGGTTCTCGTCGCCCGCACGGCCGACGGCCAAGCGACGACGTGGGACGCCTTCGAAAACCAACATCGCGACGGCATACTCGACGTCACGATCTACCCGGCCCGCATTCGCTCCGACATCGCCGCCGCGGCTAGGGATCTGGCCTTAAACGTCGCCGAGCGGATGGACGTCGTCGGATTGTTGTGCGTCGAACTGTTCGTCGGGCGAGACGGCGCGTTGTTGGTCAACGAAACGGCTCCGCGGCCGCATAACTCGGGCCATCTGACGATCGAAGCATCGCTGACGGATCAATTCGAGCAGCAAGCGCACATCACCGCCGATTTGCCGCTCGGTTCGACCGCGTTGCGGCAACCGGCCGCGATGGTCAATCTGTTGGGCGACGTCTGGTCGAACGGCGAACCGCGTTGGGAACGCAGCGCTTGCGATGCCGGGTGTCTCGTTGCATCTCTATGGGAAAACAGAACCTCGCCCCGGCCGCAAAATGGGCCACATCACAGCGCCTGGCCGATACCGCGGATCACGCGGCGGCTGCGGCGATCGAAGCGCGTCGCCGCTTGAATCCCGCGATATGAACGCGCAGACTTAGCATGACGCCGTCGCATTCACGCGCGGTGCCGATCGCATCGTCCGGTCCATCGAACGAGGGGTTCCGTTATGTCGTTTCGCTTTCGGTTTTATCGCGCTGTTCTCGTTGCAATATTTCTAATGACTTCGGCTTCCGCGTTCGCTGCCGAAAAGCTGGTGTTGGTCGCGGGCGGAGGGGCCGGTGAAGACGGCGGACCAGCCTTGCAGGCGAAGTTGAATGCGCCGTTCGGGGTCGAATTCGATCGCGCCGGCAATTTGTACTTCGTCGAGATGTATGGTCACCAATTGCGGGTCATCGAGAAAAACGGCATTGTGCGAACGCTGGTCGGTGCCGCCGGCAAAGGTTTTTCCAACGACATGCTGTCCGCCGAAAAAGCGCAACTCAACGGCCCACACAGCCTCGCGATCGATGCCGATGACCGCATCTATCTGGCGGACACGTGGAACAACGCGATTCGGCTTTATGATCCGTCCAAAAAAACGCTGAGTACGGTCGTGGGCAACGGCGAAAAGCAATTCGTCGGCGACGGCGGACCGGCCAAGGATGCGCGGTTCAACGAAATGTACGACGCGATCTTCGACAAGTCCCGCGAGAAACTCTATCTGGTCGATCTGCAGAATCGCCGTATTCGCGTCTGGGATCGCAAAGCCGATCGCGTCACGACCGTGGCCGGCAACGGCCAAAAGGGCGTGCCCCAGGACGGCGCGGTTGCCGTCGATGCGCCGCTGGTCGATCCCCGCGCCGTGGCGGTCGACGCGCCGGGCAATATTTACATCCTCGAACGCGGCGGCAACGCCTTGCGTGTGGTCGAGCATGACACCGGCAAGATTCGCACCGTCGCCGGAACGGGCAAAAAAGGTCCGCTAACCCCCGACGGTCCCGCGTTACAGGCGACGCTGAACGGCCCGAAGTATCTCTGGTGCGACGCGAAGAACGACGTGCTGATCGCCGATAGCGATAACCACTGCATCCGAAAGTATCTCGCCAAAACCGGAGAACTCGTGCTGGTCGCAGGCACAGGCAAAGCCGGCAAAGCGGGGCTCGACGGCCCGCCCCGGGAGGCACAACTTAACCAGCCGCACGGCGTTTACGAGGCTCCAAACGGAACGCTGTACATCTCCGACAGCTCGAATCACCGCATTTTGAAAATCGTCGACGATCGCCACGCCGAGTGACCGGGCGATCGGCGTAACCGGGCGAATTTCGCCAGGTTACGAGAAAAACCGCATCAACCGCCATTTTTCGTGAATTCAGTTTGCAAGATTTCCGCACAGCATGGTAGACTTTCCCGACTGGAAAAGAGCCGAAGTGGCCTCTTTTTCAAACACTTACCATGGGAATTGAGACATGCCTGAAGGTAGCATCAAGAAGCTGACGGACAAGGGTTTCGGATTCATCAAGACCGGCGGCGAGAAGGACTTGTTCTTTCATTCGTCCAGCGTCCAAGGCGTGAAGTTCGACGACCTGAAGGAAGGCCAAAAAGTCTCCTACACCGAAGGCCGCGGGCCGAAGGGTCCTTGTGCCGAAAACGTCAAGCCGCTTTAATTCGTCGGCGACTCCGGTCGCGATGAATAAAATGCCGCGCGTTCGGTTCCAAATAATGAAACGTCGTTCTCGTCGTACGTCGTCGCTCGCATCGAGCGACGACGTTTTTTTGCGCGACGACCTTTCGATATGCACCGTGTGAGCCAAGTTATTATGCACATCGACTCGATCGTCGATTGCATCCGACTTTTCTCGTGTCTATCTGATTAAGCGAGAGTCCAATGCGTGTGCTACTCATCCTGTCGCTGGTGTTCGCTACGACTCATGAAGCACGTGCGAACGATCGGGAAGTGGATGGGTATAAATCACGACGGATCGAAGGGTGGACGGTACGCGTCGCCGAACCGTTATTGGCCGATGACGCGAAATCGACCGAACGGGCATTGGAGCTCTTAACCGTGCAACTACGCGAAATCGTCGGCGTGGTTCCCGCTCCGGCGGTCGTCGAGTTGCGTAAAACGACGCTCTGGTTTTCGCCCGAGTATGAACGCACGCCGCCCCGCGCCGAATACCATCCCGATGCCGGGTGGTTACGCAAGAACAATCGCAATACTGCCATGGCGGGCGGCGTCGAATTCACGAACGTGAAGATTTTCGAGCGTGAAGTGAAACGCATGCCCAATTTCGCATTGCATGAATTGTCCCATGCGTACCATCATCGCGTGCTTGATAAAGGGTTCGATAATCCTGATATCCGCGCGGCATTCGACCGCGCAAAAGCATCCGGCGATTACGATCGCGTGGAACGCCGCTTCGGCGACGGACGGACGGCGATCGAAAAGGCGTACGCGCTGACAAGTCCGCAGGAGTTCTTCGCGGAAGCAAGCGAAGCGTATTTCACGACGAACGATTTCTTTCCCTACAATGCGACCGATTTGGCGCGTCACGATCCGAAAACGCTTGATCTGTTGAAAAGCATGTGGACTATCAATCCCTCCGATCGCTAGGAGAACCGACGGCTCAAACTCACGCTCTATCGCGCAACCGAATCCAGCGTGCTCGGTTTATCGGACATCCACTCGTCTTAGCGCATGTCGTCAAATACGACAAGATGTTTGCAACAACGCAAATTGGGAACTCCGTTCCCGATGAACTGCCTTGTGTGCTTCATTGGATCGTCATGGCAACGACTTCGACCACATACGGCTTAGCCGCGACGTAAGCTCCGTTTTCCGAAGGCAGTCCGTCGTTTTACCCAATGCACGGCAAAACGATCTTTGTTCCGCGGTTGAAGCTGTTTGCGGGGTTTTTTATTGAAATCCCCCCACGCAAAGAATTCCCGCTAAGGATTTCTGACTCGCGGAATCAGAATGCATATACTCTCCAAGAGCCACGCATACACTGTTACGCATCTATCTCACTGGCTTATAAATTCCAGAGCTTCTGGTTGTGAAACATCCCGGTCATATCGCGACTGGACGGATCATGCCGCGTTACACACACAAATCGCCGGCCGATACTTAACTCAAAGAGTGCGAAGGAGCGATTGGCAAAACGCTCGGATGCGCACTTCACTTCTTACGAAGATGACCTATCCCGCAAATAATAACCAATGAGCGGGTTACGCAGACGATTTCATCAACGAGCGGGGAGGACAGGACTCCCGTCCAAATCCGCTCGACCTTCATCATCTTCACACGGCAGAGTTTCGTCAATCGTGCGTAACCTAAATCTGGAACGCCATTTAAGGCACGTTTGAAAGTCGGGATGCCGAGCGTCGACGTCGTCATCCGTCGCATCTCGATCTCGCGACCGGTGTACCACTTGTGCACCGGCCGTGCACCCGACCTTCATGCATCATTCTACCAGTGACGACAATCCGTTCCTATCGATGCTACTAGCGTTTGAGTTCAGGTAAGCCCAAAAGCCTTCAGCCGATGCTCTATCGCTTTCAGCAGCGGCCTGATGGAATCGAAGTATTTCTGCATCTCACTCTGGGGCTCCAGAAATACGTATTCGTTCATGATATCACTGACAGTATGGCTCGTCAGGTATCTGAGCATCAGGTGAGGCATGCCGGAACGTTCCATTGATGTGCTAACCGATGATCGCAGATCGCGGATGCAAACGTTTTGAAGCCCGACTCGTTCGCAAACCGTCTTAAACAAAATGTTCATCTGCTTGTCGTTGATGCCCCCGCACTGTTTGTACAAGAACTCGCGGAACACAGATTTGCGATCGTTTTTGCATTGAATTTTCTTTTGACTTACGTTCGCAGTAAGAATCATGACCTTTTGTTTGAACTCCTCCTGCGAGCACGGTTGGAAATCCGGGGAGTTTCGCAAATATTCCGGTTGCAGAATCAATGGACCTTCTGCTCGACTGCCGATGCAGAAGGTCAAAAGTGGTCGGAATTCGACAGGGAAGGGCATGGAAAATGATGTTTTGCCCTTCGTAAAATCAAATCCATCTAACCGTTCTCCGACCCGAATGTGCGATTTATCCATATCGACTTCAGAGATCATGATCCCACTGACCTCTGAACTACGTAGTGGCATAACAATCGACCATGACAGCCGATACAATTCCGCAAGCTCCATGTTCTCAACTAGACGAATGCGCGTTTCGACCGGGATCGGGTCCTCTCGTAACGGGTTCTTGCGGATCTTAGGACCGAGGAAATCGATGGTCACCGGGTTGCACCACTCAACGGGAAGTTTACGTAGTTCGGGCTTTAGTGCCCAATTGAAAAGCGATCTAAGGGATTCCAATATGTTGCGGATATGTTTTTCCGCCAACGGTTTCTTTACTGAATTTGGATGGCCGTTTTTAGAAGTCGAAACGCCATACAGGTAGGCTTTTAGGCCCAAGGCAAATGTACGATCGACATCGCAGGCGAATGGGTGAGATGCTTAACCGTTGCTTGATCGGCGTAATTCAGTACGTGGGCAAGTCGAGACGCATAAGATTCCGCAGTAACGTCGCCCAATCTGAGCCGCGTGTCCTCAATGAACGAGTTTATGAGGTCCCGCATGGTGAGCCGTTGGCTGATGACGTGCGGAAATCGCTTTTTTGATTTATCTGACGGACGAAGAAACCGACCTTCTTCGATGTCGGCCAAAAGATTTCGCAGTGATCGCGACGCGGAATCTCTGTCTGCACCTAACGTCACCCCGTATCGTTCGCCGCCGTAACTACCTCTGGCAAGATATTTGCCATCTCTAATATAGATATTGACGGTTGGGCCATTTGATGCCGAATGCGTATGGTTGCCGAGCAATTCGGTTTTCACCATACGACGCGTGGATCGTGCGCGTGTCGGATTGCGACTCAATTCTGTCCGACGAAAACAGCCGAAAGCTTTGGAGGTTGTCATCAAGCTTTCTGCCGGTCGTGGAGAAATCGGAACTCATTCAACACCGTGATCGACTCAAGTACCATTGAGGGTCTGAGTCCATCGTTCAATGAGAATGGCCGACTGACTAAGGGTAATGTCAGGGCAGTGTCAGGGTAATCTGGTTGATTTCACTTTCTTCCATAAGATACCTTTGCCTTGACCATCTGCGTGAAGCGAATCTGAAGTAAGCCCCGATTAAGACTTTTAATCGCTTCGTGCAAGCGCTGATTATTGGCTGGGCCAGGCATGGGATCATTGATTCGTTCAGGCCATTCCAGTTCTTGAAAGCTATCCAAGATTATCGGCAAGTTGGTCGCGACCCCAAGTCTGATTCGACGAATCAAACGTTTTCCCCAAAAAAGGTTCCCTGTAGCTCTCATCCAGGTAGGCCGATCATTGAAGATCGGAGCTTTTGTCGAACCCTCAGTGTGTATTTCTCTTGCCAATCGCTTTCGAATACCTTCTGGCATTAGACCCAAATCATGGGATAGGGTTATCACTGCAGCGTTGATCGACTTCTGACGTATGATGCAATAAACTTCGAACATGCCGTACTCTGTTCGAAGTTTTTCTTTAAGCTCCGTGGATGCTTCAATTCGGTTACGCTCTTCATTTGTGAACACGGTCATCCAAAACTGTGCTTCCGTAAGAGCGTTGTTGATTCTGTAGAAGTATCCCCGCAGCTCATCGGAATATATTTTTGAGATGCGTTCCATGACTTAACCTAAGCCTGTGTTCACAAAACCATGGAGACTAATCGATGGGTAACCGGTATTCCCTATGTATTATGACGCATTAAGGACCCTTTTTTAGTAACTGAGAATACCGAGTATAATTTGCCTCTAACATTGCAGCTAGGACTGTAGAGGCATATCGTTCGTTCCGAATACTTCCAAACGATTTGACCGCCCAACTAGATTAATTCGTGGCTTTGGCTGGAAACCAACCGGTGACGAACTTCAAAACCTTCACGCCATTATGGTTCGCCTTCGGTTGACCGATTACACAACCGATAACTGCATCCTCGTACTTCTTGACTCTCCCGTCCTTACCGCTGCCGGTATTAGTCACTAACCCACCGGTGGTTTCGTCAGTGTCGGCAGCGATAGCCGTTAGTGGCTCGCCGTGAACGTAGTTGGTTTGGGCGAAGGACGACGACTCAACGATGTACGATCGGCTCGCGATCAGGCAGGTCATTTTGCCTGAAGGCAAAGCAGCCTTCTGAATGAAGCGACCCGATGATGTAGTACCCGGATTGCTCGTGGTCGGTTGCGAGTAAGGGTCGATCAAGAACATACCCGGCAGGTTAGGATGCATGCCGGTCTTAAAGGTATTATTCGCCGTCAATTGCATGACGCGACCGCGAGATGGCGCGAATTTGACAGCGGGGTCGAGCGTGGCGGTGTATTGCAGACGACCGTTCAGACCTTCATCGCCTTTAATGATAGAAAATTCAGTATCCGCGATACCATCAGAGGCTCTTAAATTCGCCATGACTAGACCTTAGAGAGGTGTTGAGGGGATTGCAAAATTCTACCATCGTTTCGAGCCTAGGAAAATGTTCTTCATTTCTCCTGGGTCTTTTCTGATTGACTCTTTCCCTTTACTGATAAGTCCCAAAGACGTTCACCTTTTTCTCGAGAGTTCTGACGAACCACGGTCATTCGCATCACATCAGTCGTTCCGTCGGCGATACGCAGACCATTGAGATCGTGGAGTCGTTGACTTAGATCCACACGATCGGAATAGCCTTCGCCGCCGTAGCGCGCACGGCCGCATCGACCGACGAACATGAGCGCCCCCCACAACGTCGCGGCAATTCAGATCGTGACGGCCGGCAAAGATAAATGCATCGAACGTATTCCGAGTCGACCAGCCGCTACCTCCGAATTCAGGTGGAAGATCTAGACCGGGAAGGCCGTATGCTCCTGAAACTATTCGCCATTTGCGTGGCGATCGCAATTCCCCTGATGCTTGAAGAACCAAGGCGGTTTCTTCGATTTTCTTATTGAGCTCGGTTGGATTATCCGGCGTTTGGCCAGGCACATTCGTCTTATTGATGGTCAGCAAGAAAACCGAATCCACTTCCAAAGTATTGGTAGCTTTTGCTTTCGGCGGTGGCATTAGAAAGTAACGTCGTCCCCAATTCTTGTATTCACGCGATACCATCGTGCAAGTGCTCTTCCTAAGTGGCTCTTGGGGATCCACAACCGATAGTTCGTTGCCATTGGCTCGCTTTAGTAGGACAAAGTGACGCCCAAGCAGCTTTCCCGATTCTTCTGTTACGACGAAGGTCACGATCTTGAGTTGATTGCCATTCGTTGACATGTCCGGACCATTCTCTCTTAACCAAGACTTCCGTTTCCTCCAGCTTCTCGCCCGAGAGCAGCAACAATTACGAGTGCGGCGTGGCCAAGGTTTTACGCTGATCGAGATATTGGTCGTCATCGCGATCATCGGAATCTTGATCGCGTTGTTGTTGCCGGCAAGCCATGCCCTCGGTTTGCGATGCCAAGAGTTCGATACGCCGGCTTTACTTCGATGTCCAAGGTTTCTTATCGCTGCTTGAGATGTTCATCGGATGCTACGATCGACGCAAACATCAAGCGTCTTCTGGTTCGGTATCGAATTTCGATAATTTCTTCAGTAGCTGGATTCGCATGAATGAACGAGGATGCAACGATTCTAATCGCCCGAGAACGCAGCATTCGATGAGAAAATTGGCGAAAAGTCAATGCACGTACTCGATCGATTTGCTTCTTCGACTTATTTGACTCGCATATCGCGGCGTCTTAAACTGCGTTCACTTTGCGTTACTCTCTCGACAATTGGTCAATGGGCAAATGACCACTACGGGAATATCTTCGTCGCTTTCACACCAACGTCTTAGTCACGACGTCATGTTCGTTTTCTCCGGATGGCCAGCGGGAGAAAGTCGGCTCGGGATTAGTACGGACGTAGCGGAAACGTCGGCGCAGCTTCACGTCGCGCGATTTGGGTTCCACCGAACCCGATCGGTTGATCATCGTGGAATGGGACATTCTCCCGCGCGGAGCCGCTCTGACGGATTCTCTGCTCGACGCGCTGGCGAAGGCCGCAGCCGACGCGTGGCCGGCATGGTATACGATCGACGACCCGGAAAATCCGGAACCCGACTTCGAATCGACGATGCGCCGCCACAAACGCGCCAGCGTCGATCGTCGTGTTCCGACGGACTGGTTGAAGCGCGCGGTGAATGCTTGTCGCATGCGTCTTCAACCGCAATATCGGAAAAACACAACCGCTGAAATCGAGGCCCAACAACTGGCGCTCGCGTTGGGCGGCGGATCCTGCAAGGTCGTGTTGATCGTGCGTCGCGACGAGCAACCCCAAGGGGCGCTATTCGATCTCTCGCGCAAAGCCGAATGGCTTGCGTCCGAAACCGGATGGCCGGTCCTCGTGTTGATACCGATTCGCCTCGGCGATTCGCCGGAATTGGATGCGATACGTTACGACCGGATCGAGTTCGATGAATCGCCTCTCGAAGGTTCCGTCGAGGTCGACGCCGAGACGAAACGTCGAGAACTCGCGCGACGCGGGATTGCCGAGTCGCCATCGCGTCGCATCGTCCCCGCGGAGTCCGACTTAGGGCACGAAACAACGGGCGCACCGAACGTCTTCGTACATCCGTTGATCGGACGACCTCATCCGCGCAGTCGCGGCGAAAATTCGCTTTGGAACGCATTGCAGGCGGATGCCGAATTGAACGGCCTGTTCCGCTGCAATCAACCGATTCGCACGACGCTTGGATCGCGCTTTCTCGCGGACTTTCATTGGCTCGCCGGCGGAATCGTTGTCGAAGTCGACGGTTATTATTGGCATTCGAGCCGATTCGCGTTCGCGATGGATCGCCGACGCGACTACGAGTTGCAGTTGAGCGGTCTGCTCGTCTTGCGATTGCCGCACGACGAAACGCTCCTCGACGTGAATGAAGTCTTGGAACGGATTCGCCGTTGCGTTCGTTTACGTTTCAATCAACGCCCTGAACTGAGAGCCGGATGATGACCGTTCCGATCAGCCCGCAACAATTGCTGTGTCTTTGGAGCATCGCCGTCGAACGACCGGGAAGCTTCATGAAGAACATGGCGTATTCCATCGACGCGTCGCAGCGTAAGCAACTCGAAGCACGGGAATTGATTCGCGTTTCCAAGGGACTGCGAGGCGCGTTGATCGCGGAACTGACGCCGCAAGCCTGGGACTATCTGCGAACCAACCTCTCGTCCGACTTGGCGCTATCGGCGAAAGCTTCGCGCGTGTTGCAGCGGTTCCTGATGGGATTTCACGAACGGATCGTCGCGGGCGATGCGACGTGGCCGAATCTCGTTTCGGCGTGTCGCGGATTTCCGGCCGAATCCGCGCACGCTCAACGCGCGGAGCCGGCGATGTCCGCAGCCGCAACCGTCTCGGGGAACGTTTCCGCAGGCGATCTGCGATCGCGGATTTACGACGCGTGCCGACGAATCTTGGGCGACGGCGTTTATTCGACGCGGATTCGGCTGGCCGATCTGCGACGCTCGCTGCCGGACCTGCCGCGCGACGCCGTCGATCATGCGCTACGCGATTTGGAGCGGCGTCGAGAAGGCAGCCTGATGCCGCTGGACGATCCGCGCGAAATCGCCGCCGACGACGAAGCGGCCGCGATCTCGAATTCCAGCGGTCGTGCCCAACACGTGTTGTATTTATCTCGTCGCTAAGCGTTCCCCGTTCGCCCGATCATTCCACAAGCATTCCCGAGAATCATGTCGATCGCCTTGGACGTTCCCGTGACGCAAGACCTGGAACTCGCGACCCTGCGCACGTTGAATTACGACTGGAGCGTTTTGCTTCGCGGAGTCTGGAGCGATCCACGTTTCAACGCGCCGGAAATTCATCCCGAATGGCGGCAGGAGTTTCAAGAAGAACTCTTGCAACTGAAAGCGGACGGCACGAATAACTCGCCGCCGGGCTGGATGATAGTCGGCCCGGGCGGTTCCGGCAAAACGCATTTTCTATCGACGTGTCGACAGCAAGCCGTCGCCCAGCGTTACGGTTTCGTCTTAGTCGATATGACCGACGTCCGCAGCTTCTGGGGCACGGTGCTGCAAGGTTATATCGATTCGTTGCAGCAAGAGTACGCCGACGGGAAGTTTCAGCAGCAGATCTTAATCGAAAAGTTTCTCGCGACGCTGCCGATGAACGTGCCCGTCGAGACGGCGATGAAGAAAATCCGCGAATATCCCGTCGAAACGCTGGCGGCACAAGTCGGTAAGGTCGTCGAAATCATTCGCAGACAACACCCTCAGGAAACACTGCAACATCACGACATCATTCGCGAGTTATTGGCGATGACGTCGCACGATTCGTCGATCGCCGCCGCCGGGCTGAACTGGTTGAACGCCGGTCAGGTCGACGAGGAAATTCGGCGTCAGTTGGGATTTACGAAATCTCAAGAAGAACCCCGACGCATCGTCAAGGCGCTCTCTTGGATGATGAGTCTATGCGGTCCGACGGTGGTCGCATTCGATCAGCTCGACCCGATCGTGCAGCAACTCGATCCGGCGGCTCGTTCTGCGCAAGATCTCGATTCTCAAGGTCAAGCCGCGCTCGCGATCATCTCGGAGATTGCGCACGGGCTTCGCTCAATGCGCGAATATACCTACGATACGCTGACGGTGGTCGCTTGCTTGGATGTGACGCTGGAGACATTGCGGAAGTATACGATCAGCACTTGGCAAGCGGGCTTCCAAGAGCCGCACGTCCTGAAAACGCTGACGTCGTCCGAAGCGGCCCGGGCGACTTCTGTATCCGCGCGTCGCGGCCGCTTGCGCAAGACAGGTATGATGCCCCCTTCTCCGACGTGGCCGATCGCCGCGAGCGCACTCGTGGAAATCGCGGGGCAAACGCCGCGCGAGTTGCTGCAACTCTGCGATGCGCACCCGTAAGCAATGTCTACGCAGCAATCGCATCCAAGAACTCATCACATTTAAGCGAGTCGAAGAAATGGATTCCGAGCTCGTGTCTTTACCGCACGGCCTCGACGAGCTGTTCGCCGGGTATCGCCGAGAAGCCGATCTGGAAGCGTTGCACAACGAAAAACACGAGGACGAACGTTTCGGTCCTTTGCTGACTTCGGGATGTCGCTGTCTGGTGAAGGAATACGATTGGCCGAAGCAGCTGTCGGTCTTGATCGACGACTTCCCGGGCGGCGTCACCACCAAGCCGC
This sequence comes from Pirellulales bacterium, assembly GCA_049840575.1. Taxonomy (GTDB): domain Bacteria; phylum Planctomycetota; class Planctomycetia; order Pirellulales; family JALHPA01; genus JANRLT01. The sequence goes on along the minus strand of JASGKV010000021.1, from coordinate 121,365 downwards.
TGCATACGCGAGTCCGATTGATCTTCCACGATCATCACGATCGTGAAACGCATTACAGTTTTCGCGCGATCGAACGGACGAATGCCCAGGCGTTTCAATCTCGACTCAAAGGCGTCATGAACGGATCGGGCGTCGACCCGCGCTTACCGTTTCGGCATGCGCTGATTCTGCGCACTCGACCGATTCCCAACGGCGAGATTACCGGCAAACTGTGGACGCAATATACCGAGCGCGGAGGAAAACATCATGCCCTCACCGACGACGAGTTGCGTACGCTTTGGGCGTTGAATCGATTCGTCCAACAACGCCCGGACGGCTGGGAAGATTGGTTGCAAGCTCGCCGACCGGCGTCGGAACTGGCTTTTTTCCGCTCCTTGGCGACCGAAATCCGTAATTGTTTGGACGGCGACGTTCCGCCCAAGGCCGAGTCCAAAATTCCTGCACGACCGCAAGTTACTTCCACTGAAGGGATAACCGTCGAAAAGAAGTCGGAACTGCCGAAGGTCGAGAACACTCCACCTCCCCAAAAACCATACATCTCGCCGGTTTCGCCGGTGGGTGACGTGCATCTGGGCATGCACCGCATCGGAGCGAAATCTGAACCCGTCCGCATGCCTTTTCCTCTGCTCGAAAAGCATACGGTCGTGATGGCCGGAGCGGGATCGGGCAAGACCGTGTTGTTGAAGCATCTCGTCGAAGAAGCCGCGTTAGCCGGAATTCCATCGATAGTGCTGGACGCCGGCAACGACTTGATGGAGCTCAGTCTGCGACGAACCAAGACTCCGCCGGAATGGCGTACTGAGGACCCGCAACGTGCGGCGCGATTTCATCGCGACGTCGAAATCGTTCCCTGGACGCCGGGACGCGACGCCGGCAATCCGTTGACGTTCGAACCATTGCCCGATTTGACGTCGGTCTCCGACGATCCGGAGGAACTGCGCCTGACGATCGACGCCGCGGTGGATGCGATTGCCGGCTGGGCGATCGGCGATCGCGGCGCAAAGGCCGAAAACAAACGCGCGATCCTCTCTTCCGCCTTGCGTTTCTTCGCCGGACAAGGAGGAGGAGCGTTGCCGGATTTCATTGAAATCCTCGGCGCACTCCCCGCCCGAAGCCGGCCTGAACATTCAACGCGAAGAGAAACTTGCGCGCAGATGGCCGACGCGTTGCGAGCCAAACTGGAAAACGATCCGCTTCTGCGCAGGCTCGGGAACCGGCCTCGATCCAGCGATCCTCTTCGGCGATTCAACGAAGACCGGAAACAAAACCCGTGTCTCAGTCATCAGTTTCATCGGGCTGCCTGGCCATGCGACTCGCCAGCAATTCGTCTATCAACTCGGGATGACGCTCTTCTCCTGGATCAAAAAACATCCGAAGCCGCCGGGACGTGCATTGCGCGGCCTACTGATCGTCGACGAAGCCAAGGAATTGATACCTGCGCAGAAGTCCAGTCCCTCGAAAATCGCTCTGCAGTTACTCGCCGCACAAGCCCGCAAATACCATCTAGGCTTGGTGCTGGCAACACAAAATCCGCGAGAGATCGAGAACACGGTGATCGGAAACTGCGCAACGCATTTCTATGGTCGCGCCTCGTCGACGGCGGGTTTAGAGAGCATCCAAGACCAACTCCAAGCCCGCGGCGGACAAGGCGATGATGTGGCTCAACTCGGAAAAGGTCAATTTTACGTTTACAACGCCGACGCCGGTATGCCGCAACCCGCCAAAGTGGTGACGCCCTTGTGTTTGTGTCGTCACGACTCGCCGTTGGAGGAAAGCGAGATTTTAGAACTCGCTCAAGCGGCTCGGATCCGAAAAGAATGCTGAGAAAGTAATTCATGCGGTATTCAACTCGATTGCACGCATTAACAGCTTTGTAGGATTGAGTGTCCGTACGTCATGATGTTGAATGATTCGAATTCGACCTCGATTTCCAGAAACAAGACCAACTCGCGACAGAAGTTTATGGGGCAGTTATGCGATTAAGACATGTATCAGTCCGCAACTTTCGTCGTCTCGAAAAAGTCACCATCGATTTTGAGGACAAAGAAACGGTATTCGTGGGGCCAAACAACAGCGGCAAAACGTCTGCGACGGCGATTTTCCGGTGCTTCTTGGGCGACCGAGACTTTAAAATCCATGACTTTTCCGTCGCGTGCATCGCCAACTTCGAGAAGTTCGCACAGTCCGGCAACATACAAGACATGCCGGACATTAGCTTGGATTTGTGGTTCTCGATTGATCCTAACACGATCGCATTCGGGCGCGTTTTTACGATTCTACCTCAGCTTTCGGACATTACACAAGTTGGCTTTCGCATCGCGTTCGGAATGGACGCTAAGAGCAAGCTCCGCGCGGAATATGAAACGGCCTACCCCTCCAACGCTGCTGGTACTCGATCCAAGACGCTCTACCAATACCTCGCTACAGACGGCAATCTAGGTCGTCACTTCTCAATTCGATACGCATCTCTCGAAGAAAAGCCTGTCGAGGGCGGGCCAGCAGAACTGATTGCGACCGCCTTGGAGCCCGATGAAGGGAAGCGGCTTGTCAAGCACCTTGTCCGAGTCGAGTTCGTCGATGCACAGCGCAATATCACCGACGATGACACCAGCCGAAGCAACCGCCTATCGGCTGCATTCGCGTCCTATTACCGAAAGAACCTTGAACAAGCGGGGCACGCCGCTGACGCGAACAAGGTAATCGACGGCAACAATCAACAGCTTACCGCCGCACTACGAAAAACAGTTCAAGCCACTCATCGATCTTATCAAGGGACTTGGCGTACCATCCGTCAACGATCGTGCACTTCGCTTGATTTCGTCACTGAGTCCTGAGACTGCGCTACGTGGTAACACTGAACTCCTGTACGTAGATCCCAAACACCAGCACGAGCTCCCCGAGCTCTACAATGGGCTCGGGTTTAAGAATCTCATCTACATGGCCATTCAGGCACGGCACTTCCATTCGCAGTGGCTGATGACTGCTGAAAATCGACCGTTGTGCCTTTTGATCTTCATTGAAGAGCCAGAGGTTCACCTTCACGCACAGGTTCAGCAGACCTTCATCTCCAACATCTGGAAGGTTATCAGCGATTCCGCCATGGATGCGAATGAACCTGATTTAGTACCCCAACTCGTTGTGACGACCCACTCGTCGCACATACTTGATGCAGTTGACTTCGAGAAGGTTCGATACTTCCAACGCAGCCTTATGATCGACGAAGCCCCGCACGACGGCATTCGTAACGCATCCAATGTACTGAGCCTGCGCGACTTTAAGCCCGAAACCGAGAACGTCGGCGGGATCGAGATTTCACCCGAAGAATCGCTGGCGTTCCTCAAGAAGTATCTGCAACTGACCCATTGCGATCTGTTCTTCGCCGACGCCGCGATCCTCGTCGAGGGGGCCGTGGAGAAGCTACTGATACCCTCAATGATAGAGAAGGTCGCTTCTCGTCTACGCTCGACATACCTCGCGGTGCTCGAGGTAGGTGGGGCATACGCACATCGATTTGAGGGCCTTCTCGCGTTCCTTCAGATACCATATCTGGTGGTAACCGATCTCGATTCTGTCAGGCCGACGGATTATCACCCGGTATGTCGCGCAGACTTGGCCGGCGCCCACACGTCAAATGCATCCCTAAAGAAACTCTGCGGTAAGAATATCGTCCAAGAGCTAGTCGCACTTACGGCGGCCGAGAAGACTGATGGCAACAAGGGCCGATTTATTGCTTTCCAGAACGATGTGTCAAGTCACGGACAATGGCAACAATTCTGTCATGCGTCCGCGCACACTTGAGGAAGCAATCGCATACGTAGAAATTTCTCACTTGCTGCGCACAACAATATCAGTCGGAGGTACGATTCCCGCCGACCTTTCAGAGGCCTATAAGCACATCTACAAACGAGTCCATTCGAAGAGCTTTAAAAAGACCGACTTCGCGATGGGTCTACTTGCGTGTAAAGCTAACTGGACCGTGCCCAACTACATCGCCGAAGGTCTGAAATGGCTGGAGTCACGGATTTGTCCACCGATACCTGCGGCCGATCCTGCAACTGCACCGGCTGACGCTGGGGGAGAAGTGTGATGGCGAAAAAAGTCGAGACAGCTGCAGATGCCGCCATTCGCGATTGCTTGGCTAGTCGAAAAAGTTTCGCGCTGATTCGGGCGCAGGTTCCGGGAAAACCAGCTCGCTCGTAGACGCATTGGCACAGATCCGCGAACAGTATGGAAAGACGTTACGGCAAAACGGCCAGCGCGTCGCTTGCATCACTTACACAAAGCGAGCTGTCGAAGTTATCAATTCGCGTCTCGGATTCGACGGCCTCTTCGCTGTGTCCACGGTGCACAGCTTCTTATGGGACCTGATTGGTCGCTTTCAGTCGGAATATCCGTGAGGCCCTCCGCATAAGCCGCCTTCCAGCACTGATCGATAAGGAGCGGGAAAAGGATAAAGGCGGCAATAGTCGGACGGCGACTGATGCTCGTGCGAAAGTGGAACGCCTTACACAGGAGCTTGAATCGCTAGGCAACGTCACACGCTTTGATTATCTCGATGCCAACTTCAGTGACTATCCGAACGGGAAGTTAAGCCACGATGACATCATTGCGATCGCGACGCATCTGTTCGAAGCGAACGCAACGTTTAGACGCATTACGGCCCTCAGATTCCCATTCATTCTTGTCGATGAGGCCCAAGATACTTTCGAAGGTATCGTGAATGGGCTAAACACGATCGCCACTAAAAATGACCTTTGCACCGTTGGCTATTTCGGCGACCCATGGCAACAGATCTACGATGAACGCGCCGAGACGTTTGCGCCACCAGCAGGTGGAACGACGGTTTCAAAGACGGAGAATTTCAGGTGTTCAGAAAGCGTAATTCGACTGCTCAATGCGTTCCGCGACGACGTGAAGCAAGTGGCTTCCGGCGAGAATAAGGGTCGCGAAGGCAGCGTTGTATTCCGGCTAGTTAAGGCGGAAACCCCTGAGTTGCCTCGCAAACGATACTCAGAGCCACAGATTGATTGCGCCTTGGCATCAATGGATTCGGCCCTTAACGATTGGGGATGGAGCGACCGCAAAGACGTCATGAAGCTGTTTCTGGTTCGCCAGATGATCGCAAGGCGGATGGGCTTTACGCAACTCAATCGTTTGTTTAACGGAGCATACGCATCCTCGCGTGCTGAGGAGCAATTCGGGAAGGGAGAGCACTTTCTGCTGCTGCCCCTGACGAATGCAATCCACCCATTGATAGCTGCACATAAGGCGAATGACGGTCGTCGAGTGATCGACATTCTGCGCGATGAAGCACCCGCTTTCGCGCCTGACGGCCCAAACGCCTCAAAAACACTCAAGTCAATGATTGAGATGTCTGCAAAGCTGGTTCAACAACTGACCCAGATGTGGAAATCGGAAACAATCGGGGAAGTCCTAAACTTCTGCGTTGAGCATGGGATCATAAACACCGCTGAGAAACTGCTAGAGCATCTCAAGCGTGCACCGCACACTGTGAAATACGACGAGAACACTCACTCGTTGGATAAAGGGGATTGGCTAGCCGATGAGTTCTTGAAACTGAACACGGCTGAGGTAGCCAACTACGCATCCTTCATATCGAACAACACCGCATTTAGCACCCAGCACGGTGTCAAAGGAGAGGAATACGCCAAGGTCTTCGTCGTTTATGATGACGTCGAGGCAAGCTGGAGCAATTACAGCTTCACTAGGCTGCTAACGCCGAAAGCTGCAGGAGACCCAACGGACGGGCAACGTACCCGGGGCCGCAATCTTGCCTATGTGTCCTTCTCAAGAGCGATGGAGGACCTGCGCGTGTTGCTTTTCACTCCAAATCCTAAAGCCGCGAGAGACGAACTTCTAGCAAGAAGGCTTCTTCGGGCGGATCAGATCCAGATAGATCAGCAAACCTAAACACATGGTTTCTGAAAAGGCAACCGAATCAACGATTATTCTTTGCAAGCTCGTCACCAACTCCGAAATGGCCGACTCGTTCCATTAAATCGATCAAGTTCAAGCACCGAGTCTAGATTTCGTCATTAGTGGTTTGTGTTCCCTTGGATACTGCGATCATCGCTAACGAGCAGAAGAATAATCACATAGACACAGCCTTGGCCAACTAGCGTATCGCTACTTTCTCGAATGCGAAGATTCTGACTCGAAGCCTTTCGGTACTAGCTCCTCCACACATCGAAAACTGAACGTCGTGCCGCTTCAAGACGATTTCTTGGGTTTACTGCGGGAATTGCGCCGATTGCTCTATGTTCAAAAACGACGCAAGAGCTTACGCCACATAACATTGCGGTGTGTCACGGTTAAGTGTGAATAGTGTCTGGTGCCGTCCGGCACCGAACGCTATTCCCACTTGCCTGATATTTACCGAATTTTTCCCATGCACAAGCGACAATGCGCGGTGCGACCGAGCTGCCCAGTTCGCGAGGCACCTCCTCCCAACGACAACCCGACAACCCGACGCCAACACGAACTAGATCATCTTCATCACTGCATGATGAACGATTCGCGGACGACCGCCCGTGCGCCCACCGATTGCTCTGGTGTCAAATGCCCGCGCAATTCTTCGAAAACGACTCCGGCATCCGAACGCCACAAATGATCCCGACTCCCTATGAATAGCCACCATAAGAAAAACGCCGAGCACAAATCTCATGCCGCGGTCAGGCCAGTTTGGCAGAACCTCTAAGAAGCTCAGTATTGTTCGTTTGAGCATGATCCAGGTGGCTAAAAATAAGACTTATTAGATCAAAAATTAGCCACGTCATTCCATATCCTAAAGAAAACTTTATTGTTACGTTTTTGAAATCGTTTGCGGCACTTTTCAAAGTTCCGTCTCAGTTGGGCAGATTTTACGCGCCTGAGGTTCTTTTTTCAGGAATTGGTCATGAATAATCCAAAGAGGGCAGGTTTCACGCTCGTCGAACTGTTGGTGGTGATCGCAATCATCGGCATTTTGGTCGCATTGCTATTGCCGGCCATTCAAGCCGCCCGCGAGGCGGCTCGGAAATCGCAATCCAAGAACAATCTCAAGCAAATCGGGTTAGCGACGCATTCGATGATCGACGCGATCAAACGTTTCCCATACGGCTCGTGCCACGGTATGCCCGGTACGTGGGATGACCCAGGGACGCCGCAAAACGACATCAAGGTGAACTCGTTCTATGGCGGATTTTTGGAAATCCTGCCGTACATCGAAGAAGGAGCGATCGGGAAGAGCTACGACAAGATGAAGAGCTATTCCGACGCGACCGCCAACGCAGGCGGGATGAGCAACGCACAAATCATCGCGCAACGGCTGTCGGTCTTCACCGCGCCGTCCGATCCCGCGGCGATGGAACAAACCACGGCGGGCTGGGCCAGCTATGCCTGGAGCGGGGGCAACAACGGCAAGGTGGATCACGACGGTTCGATCTATCCGGACTTCAAGGGTTACCCCATCGACGGAAACGCCAGCGCACGGCGCTCCGGCATTGCAACCCGGTCAAACCGGCAAAGCCGACTGGCAAGGGGGCGTACACGACGGTCCGGTCGGCAACGGTCGCGAAGGCCCGATCGGTATGAAGAAGGTCTCGGACGGTACGTCGAAAACCCTGCTGTGCGGCGACGCTCACAACGTGTTGGCCGGCTCCAGCGTCGGTAACACGATGTGGGGAGCCGCGCATTATCCGCGTTCCCAGGTTTCGACCAACGTCATCTACAACTGGATCGATACTCCTCCCGCCGGAAGTCATCACTCGATGAAGCCTGCGAACGGGTTTCGCAGCATCAGCCCGGACGGATGTTTTTTCGTGTACTGCGACGGACACGTCGCATTGTTGGCCACCGACGTGCAACAACAAGTCGTCATGTCGTTGGGAAGTCGGAATCGGGGCGAGAGCGTCGCGAATTACGAATAGCTCGATTCGGTGAGCTAACGCGGCGGTTCAGATTTCGAGTGTTTTCGGCGGAGTATGAAGCAGATGACGATTCGGTACTGTTGGTGGTTCGGGTTCATCATTGCGCTGGGGTCGATCGGGTGTTCCAAATCGCCCGATCGGCTGCCGACGTTTCCCGTGAAGGGAGCGGTGACCTACAACGGCGCGCTGCTCGGCGGCGCGGATGTCGTGTTGGTTCCGTCCACACCGAACGCCAAGCTGCGGATCCCACCGCATGCGGTGACCGGGAGCGACGGCGTCTTCCGCGTCAAAACCTACGACCCGGACGACGGTGCGCCTGCCGGCGATTATCACATCATCGTCTCGCGAAACGACGAAGATCCGGACGATCCGGGCGACGCGTTCCGAGGCAAGTTCAATAACCATAAGAAACCGCCGGCGAAATTCACCATTCGCGGCGATGCGGACGGCGAACAAGAGATTCCTCCCCTGACGTTGACCGGACCGAAGGTCAAGCTGCCCTCGCCGTCCAAGTAATTGGGCGATCATTCCGGCTTTAAACGAATTCTTCTTCGACAGCGAGTTCGAACACGATGCAAACCGATATCATCGAACGGCCGAAAACGCCGCAACTCGCACAGCCGCAGCCTTCCGACGATTGGCCGCTGGTTATCGAAGGCGTTTCGAAAACGTTCGTTCAGGGGAAACGTCAAGTCTTTGCCCTGAGCAACGTGAACGTGGGAATCGCCCCCGGCGAATTCGTCGCCGTAATGGGGGCAAGCGGTTCCGGAAAAAGCACGCTACTACACGTCATGGCGGGTTTGACGTCCGTCGACGAGGGACGAGTTTGCGTCGCGGGAAAAAACATCGTCGAGATGCGCGAACGCGATCTTACGGTGTTTCGCCGTCGGCGAATCGGATTGGTTTTTCAATCGTTCAATCTCATCCCGACTCTCACGGCCGAGCAGAACATCCTGTTGCCGATTCGTTCGGCGGGCGGTGATCCGAAGGCGAACGACCGGTTGGAATCGCTGCTCTCGTATCTGTCGCTGCAGGATCGTGCAAGCATTTGCCCGATGCCCTGAGCGGCGGCGAGCAGCAACGCGTTGCGATCGCTCGAGCGTTGATCGCCGAGCCTTCGATCGTCCTGGCCGACGAGCCGACCGGCAGTCTCGACTCGATCACCGGTCAATCGATCTGTCGCTTGCTCCGGAAGTTGAAAGAAGACCAACAGCGCACGATCGTCGTCGTCACGCATGAACCCTCGGTCGCGATTTGGGCGGATCGCGTCGTGGTCATCAACGACGGGCAGCCGATCGCGGCGTTTTCGACCGCGGAATTTTCCAACCCTCAAGCCTTGGCCGCGCACTGATCAGGACATCCTGACGTCGGCCGCTCCGCGAGTAACCGCCATGACGGATCGCAAATTGGTTTGGGATTTGGCGTTGGCGCATTTGAAATCGCACCCCGTGCGATTGGGCTTAACCGCGCTGGCGATCATCGCCACGGCGTGTACGGTCGTGTGGGTCGTAAGCGGTTACGATGCCCTGACGGCGAAATTCGACGACATGTCGGACGAATATCTAGGTCGTTATCAAGCCTTCGTCGTTCCGCGGAATCCCAAAGACCTGAGCGTCGGGAAAGAGCTTCGCGCATCGATCGCCGAAGATAAAGCCGTCGACGAAGCGACCTCGATCTACCAATTTCGTGCGCTCGCCCAAAAAGCGGGACGTTCCGGCGAAGGAGAGCGCGGACGTCGACGCGGAGGCGAACGGGGCGAAAAATCCAAGAGCGAAACGAAGAAAGAATCCAAATCGGAGTCCGGCGCGACGGGCGAAAAAATCGCTCAACCCGCGCTGCGACGCCGAATGAGCCCTTCGGTGGTCGGAATCGACTCGACGTTATCGCCTTATCCGCTCGTCGAAGGCGACATGGTTGACGCCCGGGACGACGGATCAGGCGGTCCTCGCCGAAGACTTGGCGAAGCAGATGAATGTCGCCGTTGGAGATCACATTACGATTCGGCGCGAATCGGGAACCTCCGGCGTCGCCGACGACTCTTCGCCAAAAATCGATGCGCGCGTAATCGGGATCGTGAAACAAGCGAGCGCATCGAGTTCGTTGACTCCGCGCGGGCGTCCGGCGCGGCGCGGCTCGCGGTCCGGCGGCCGCAGCGATCTATGTTTCCACACCCGTCGCGGAAAGCATCTCGGGCGAGCCGGCGACGGTTTCTTTGATCGCGGTGAAATTACGAGACGAGGCGTCCGTCTCGGATTTCCGCCAAGCATGGTCGACGAAATTCGAGGCGGCGTCTCCCGCCGCGAGCTTCGTCGCCGAAGCCGAAATCGATGCGGGACTCAACGCCAGCTTTTCCGCACAGTCCGCGCGTAACCAAGCTTATGCGGCGGCCGGGATGTCGCTGTTGGCGTCGCTGTTCATCGTTTTCACGACTCTCTCGATGGGCGTCGACGAGCGGATCCGTCAGTTCGCGATGCTTCGCGCGATCGCGCTTTCCCGTTGGCAGGTCGCCGGGATCATCGCGATCGAAAGCACGCTGTTGGCTCTGGTCGGTTGGCTCGGCGGTTTAGCGGCCGGCTGGGGATTGTTGCGGATCATAGGCATGTCGCAACCGGAGCTTTTCAACGGCGGGGCGATGATCGGTTGGCAAAGCATTACGCTTTCCGGAATTTGCGCCGTCGGCGGCGCACTGTTGGCCGCGATCGTACCGATCTGGAAATCGATCCGCACTTCTCCGCTCGAAGCGATGAAGCCGGCGACTTCGAAGGCTTCCGCATTCAAGCTGTCGTGGGGACTGTTGTTACTCGGCATTCTGTTGATCGCCGTGAATCCGTTGCTGGTGTTCTTCGCGCCGATCGAAGACGGCTCGCGCTATGGAATATCCGTGCTGTTCGGCTATACGAGCATGGCGATCGGATTCTTGATGCTCGCTCCGGCCTGCGTACTGGCGGCCGAACGTCTCTGCGTACCGATCTTGGCTCCGCTTTTTCGCGTCGATCGCGAATTGCTGGCGACTCAGCTTTCCAGCAATTTGTGGCGGACGGTCGGGACCGCCGTTTCCCTGACGATCGGTCTCGGTCTCTTCGTCGCGACGCAAACGTGGAGTTTCTCGATGCTGCAACCGTTCGTCCCCGGCGAATGGATGCCCGACTTAGTTGTGAATTTTCCCAACGGCGTTTCGGACGAAGATATCGAAGCGGTACGAACGACCGTCGGCGTCGACGCGTCGCGCTGCATGACGATCGCGATTGAGCAGCCCAAGTTCAAAACCGACATCACGCGCAGCGAGGAATTCACCAACGCCACGCGGGCGGATAGCGTGGTGATGGTTGGGATCGATCCGGAACTCGCATTGGCGGCGACCGATCCGCTGTTCGATTTCAAGTATCTCGAAGGGTCCGCCAGAAACGCTCGGTATGCGTTGAAACTCGGTCGAGGATGCTTGATCCCGGACTTTCTTCAAGCTGAAACAGGACTCAAGACCGGAGATTTCATCGAAGTCGTGCCGCCGCACGATCCCCAAGCGGTCGTGAAATATGAAATCGTCGGAGTCGTCGCCGAACCAGGCGTGCACTGGCTGACCAAAGGCAGCCTGCGTCGTCGAGGGGGTTCGATGGCAGGCATTGTCTTCGCCGACTACGCGAAAGTTCGTGATGATTTTCAATTGAAGAAGAACGATTTCTTTTGGATGGATCTCAAGCCCGACGCAACTGTGGATAGCGTGCAAACCGCGCTCGAGCCGATCGCGTTACGTAACGGCGGACGCGCTCCGACCGACGCCGCGACTTCGCGTTTGGCTCCGCCCGGATCCGGTAACGCGCGTTCGCCGGTCGTCGTCAAATCGGCGGCCGCGGTGAAGTCCATGGTGACGAATCGCGCCGCCGAAGTGATTTGGGGATTTTCTCAATTACCGTTGATCACGCTGGCCATCGCATCGATCGGCATGATCAACACCGTGATGGCCTCGATTCGCGCACGAACTTGGGAATTCGGCGTGATGCGTTCCGTCGGGCTGACGCGCGCGTCGCTGTTTCGTTTGATCGTCGCCGAATCGGTTCTGATCGGGATCGTCGCGTGCTTGTTGAGTCTCGCGATGGGCGTCGCCGCCGGTTATTGCGGAACCGGGTTGGCGCGGTATGTGTATCGTCACGGCGGATATATCGTGCCGCTAACGATTCCCTGGGACAAATTCGCCTTGGCGTTCGCCGGAACATTGATGATTTGCGCGTTGGCCTCGCTCGTTCCGGCGTTTTTTACCGGTCGCAAGGAGCCATTGCGATTGTTGCAAGCCGGTCGCGCGACGATGTAGATCAATAAAGACCTTTTCCGATTTCCATTTCCATTTTTCCTCCGAGCAATCAGATGTCACACACCGGCACCCCTCCAAATCGTCGGACGATGTTGAAATGGATCGGCGCAGGCGTCGCCGCGCCCATCGCGCTCGCCCAAGCCCACGCCGCGCCGAAGAACGTTCGCGCGCCGTGCGTTTCCTGCACCTTCCCGACACGCACATTCAACCCGAATTGAACGCCCCCGAAGGCGTCGCCGCCTGCTTGAAGCATGTGCAAACGTTGGACGTCAAACCGGCCTTCATGATCAAAGCCGGCGACATCATCATGGATTCGATGGGCGCAGACGCCGAGCGAACGAAAGTTCAATGGGATGTATGGAAGAAAACGTTGAAGGAGAATTGGACCGGACCGGTCAAGTACTGCATCGGCGATCACGATTGCTGGGGCATCAATAAAGAACGCAGCAAGCTGACCGGCAACGAACCGTTGTACGGCAAGAAAATGGCCTGCGAAGTCTTGGAACTGCCGAAGACGTATTACAGTTGGGATCAAGCCGGCTGGCACTTCGTCGTGCTGGACAGCATTTTCACACCGGAAGACGCCGTCTACGAAGGTCGAATCGACGACGCGCAATGGGAGTGGTTCGTCAACGACCTGGCCAAAGTCGATCCCAAGACGCCGATCGTCGTCCACACGCATATTCCTATCCTGACCGCCGCGGCCTCTTTACCGCGCGGCGGCGGACCTCGTCCAGGCACGACGGCCGGCGTCGCAGGAACCGCAGCCGCTTCCGGAACAGGCCCGAACGCTCCGATCGCCAACCCGGTCACGCCCGCGGGCGGTGGTGCGCAATCGGTCGCAGGCGGAGCGACACCCGCCACACCGCCGCGACGTCGCGGATTGCCCGAGGGCATGAAGGGAACCTACATCTCGCCGAACAATGCACACCTCGACGCGGCGAAATTCAAAGACTTATTCGTCAAGCATCCGAACGTGAAGTTGTGCCTCAGCGGTCACTTACATGTTCGCGAACGTTTGGAATACAACGGCGTGACCTACATCAGCAACGGCGCGGTTTGTGCCAGTAACTGGCGCGGCGATCGTGATCAAACCAAGCCCGGCTACGGCATCGTCGATCTCTACGATGACGGAACGTTCGATGAACGCTATATCAACTTCGGCTGGAAATGGCCGGAAACGCCGGCGGCCGCTTCTTAATTGGGTTCTTTGAAGTAACTTCCATGAACATCGATCCGAGCGTTATCCATCGCTCGGATCGATGTCTTTCCAGTCGATACCAAACTTTTCGCGTCGTATGATCGCCACGAAAACACTTCCTCTCGACATTCGAGCGGTCACCAAGAATTACCATCAAGGCAAGTCCAAGGTTGTCGCTCTCGACGGCGTAAAGCTGGGCGTCGAGCACGGCGAGTTCGTCGCAATCATGGGGGCCTCGGGCTCCGGAAAAAGCACCTTGCTGCATGTGATGGCGGGTCTGACCGATGTCGATCAAGGGACGGTGCTCATCGACGGGCAAGACCTGAGCGTCTATTCCGACTCCGCACTGACCAAGTTTCGCGGCCAAAAGATCGGTCTGGTGTTTCAAGCCTTTAACTTGATCCCAAGTTTGACCGCGGAAGACAACGTCCGACTGCCTGCGAACGACGAGTCAGGGCTCACGCGGAAGGTCACCGAACTCTTTCAACGACTCGGCATATGGGAACGCCGCAATCATAAGCCCGATGCCTTGTCCGGCGGCGAGCAACAACGCGTCGCGATCGCGCGGGCGTTGATCGGCGATCCTGCGATTTTATTGGCGGATGAGCCGACGGGCAGTTTGGACTCGGTCTCTGGACAAGAAATCTGTCGCTTATTGCGCGAACTTTGTGACGAGCAACAACGCACGATCGTGATCGTCACCCACGAACCGCATGTCGCCATGTGGGCGGATCGCGTCTTGGTACTGAAAGATGGTCGGAACCTAACCGAATTCGAGCCAAGCGGCACGCACGACGCACAAGAGTTGGCTGCGCAATATCAAGCGGCGTTAACGAGCGGAGTTTCCGTAATGCGCAAAGTCTGGAAACTCGCGTTTGCGTTTCTCACGGAATATCCGATTCGCGTCGTGCTGACGACGATCGCGACGGTCGCCGCGACGTGTATGGTGATCTGGATCGCCAGTTCGTACGACGCGCTCTTGAAGACTTTCGACGTCTATTCCAACCTGGCTCTCGGGCGTTATCCACTCGCCATCGCGCCGATCAGCAGCACCGAGCCGGGCGTGATTCCCGATGAGGTCGTGCGTGAACTCCAAGCGGATCCGAACGTCGCTGTGGTCGATCCGATCTGGGCGGGACGCTTGCCGCTGCGCCCGGTCAAACAGGTACCGGAAGCGAGCAAGGAAAGTCCGTCACGTTCCGGTCGCGTTTCTCCAGAGCAAGGTGCTTTTGCCGGCGGACCGGAAAACGAAGGCATGCGATCCGAAGGGCCGCCCAGCCGCAATAGAACCCCGTTAGTCATCGCCACGCGTTCGCCCCAGGCTTCGTTCCCCCTGAAAGCGGGCGAGTGGCATAGTGCGAAGACCCGCGAAACACCGGCGGTCGTGGTCCGTGCCGATACTGCGGAGCGTCTGGGCATTCAATTAGGCGATGAGATTCAATACGACAAAGGCGATGCGACGCTCCGCGTGATCGGGATTCTCGATGCGCCGGCATTGTCCGGGGCCGCAGCGAACGCGGTGGGGAATTTACTCACGCCGAGCAGCGGCGAATACTACCTTGATTGGGATACTGCCGAGAAAGTCGCTGGCGAAAAACTCCCCGCCCGCTTGCTCGGAATCGGTCTCACGTCCAATGCCGACCTGACCAAGTTCCGCTTTGGTTGGGCTCCGCGTCTGAGTAGATTTTCGACGCCTTTGCAGTTCCAAGAAGCGCACGATATTGAAGAAGCCCTCGACGAAGCCAACGCCGCGCGAACGTTCAGGTTCAATCACTGGTCGCTACCGCGATCGCGGTGCTGGTCGCGTTTCTGGTGATCTTCTGCACGTTAAGCATGGGAGTTTCGGATCGCGTCCGACAACTTGCGATCCTCCGCGCGGTCGTGTTGACTGCGCAGTCAGGTCGCGCAGTTGATCCTCCTCGAAAGTATGCTCTTGGCTGCGCTAGGTTTTGTCGGGGGCTTGGGCATCAGCTGGGCGTTGTTGAAGCTGAGCGCTCGCGTCGCGGCGAAAACGATGTATCACGACGCCGAGATCGGTTCGCAGAGCTTGAGCATGGCGGCGGCAGCGACGTTTGGGGCGGCGCTGCTCGCGGCGCTCGTGCCTGCATTCCGCGCAACGCGCGTCAAACCTCTTGAAGCGATGTCGAGTCGGCCGGAACTTTCGGTCGATAAACCGCTAGCCACTTGGACGTGGCTCCTTGGGCTTGCGTTGGTCGCGCTCAATCCGATCTTGGCCTTTTTCTTCCCGCCGCGCTTCGACGAAGGCGTAGTGACATCGATCGCGATCGGTTTCGTCGCCACGGCCGCGGGCTTCGTGCTCCTCGCGCCGAGTGTCGTAGTCTTCGTCGATCGCTGGTTAAGTCCGGTGTTGGCGAAACTGTTCGGGGTGAAGCCACAGTTGTTGGCGAGTCAGCTAACGAGTCATTTGTGGCGCACAGTCGGCGCGGCGATCTCGATGGCCGTTGGCATGGGGCTGTACATTGCGGTGCAGGTTTGGGGCTATACGATGTTAGATGGCTTCATCGTCGGCAACTGGGTGCCCGATGCGTTGCTGGCGTTTCGGCCCGCGGGTCTGACTCCGGAACAAGTTGCCGACGTTTCGAAAATCGCGGGCATCGCGCCGCTGTTGCAAACACCGGTCGTCGTCGAGCAGCCGCGTCTCTCGGAAGACCTGACGAACAGCGCCGAACTGCGCATCGGTCACGCGTCAGGACAACGTCGTCCTCGTGGGCTTGAATCCCGACGTGGCGTTTGGTACTACGCCGCTTCTGAAGTTGGAATGGGTTGCCGGTTCGTCGGCCGAAGCGATCGCCGGATTGAAGTCCGACCGTGGCTGCGTCGTGCCGGATCATTTTCTGAAAGAGACCGGCCTAACTCTCGGCGATTCGTTTTCGCTCGTTCCGCCTGAAAAGCCGAAGGAAGCGGTCTCTTACAAGATCGTCGGTGTGGTCCGGTTGCTGGGCTGGCATTGGCTGACCAAGACGACTGGTTTTCGGACGAAAACGCATCGCGCGGCGGCTTTGGTTTTTGCGAACTACCAAACCGTATCCGAGGATTTTTCGTTGCCCCGCGCGTCGCATCTCTGGTTCGATTACGCGGACAAGGCCCCCCCCGATTCCAAGGCTCTTGCCGAGCAAGCACGCACCGCTTACCAACAGCAATTGAATCTGCCGGTCAGCGTGGGCCGCAACGCCAACGGCGGGGCCAGCATACAACTGATGCCGGTCGAAGATATCCGCAACGCGACTCGCGGAGCCGCGCGACGTTGGCTCTGGATCATCAGTCAGATTCCACTCCTCGCACTCTTGATCACATCATTTGGCGTGCTCAACGTGATGCTGGCCTCGGTCCGCGCTCGCCGCTGGGAGATCGGGATTTTACGTTCGCTCGGTTTCACGCGCGCTCGGCGATCGTGCGTAGTATATTGGCCGAAGGGCTGCTCATCGGCATCGTTGCCGCGATTTTGAGCGTCGGTTTCGGGACAATCATCGGCTGGTGCGGCTGTGAATTCACACAATACATCAGTTTCTTTGGGGGCATGCATCCCGACTTGGTCGTTCCATGGACACCAATTCTTGCCGGGATCGCCGCATTACTTGGCCTGATGATCCTCACTGCCGTATGGCCTGCATGGGACATCGGGCACACCAAGCCGCTCACGCTGTTGCAGAGAGGCAGAGGTGCGTTTTGATCTTAATCAAGGGAGTGAATCAAACCGCATCGTAAAATGCCATTCTTCGATTGTTAACTCAGCGTTAATTAAAGCATTCAACGTCAGAGAATAGATGATATATTATGCTTCAGCGGGTTACTGCACACCGGCGACCAGAGGAAGCTTTAACGTGAATTCACTTCCTTCGCCCTCAACGCTGCTGGCTTCAAGGCTGCCGCCGAATGCGGTTGCTAAATGCTTTGCAAGCGATAAGCCTAGCCCAAATCCCGGGAGCGCCTTGCTCCGAACTTCGGCTGATCGAAAAAAGGGTTCGAAAAGCTGAGTCATGTCTTTTGCCGAAATCCCCGGGCCATGGTCTTGAATGACCAAACAAGCATACTGCTCTTCTCGACGAGTTTTGACGACGATCGGAGTATTTCTCGCTCCGTACTTGCAGGCATTATCGAGTAAGTTGTCGACGATCTGGACCAGCACCGATTTGGGCAAACAGACGTACAACGGATGATCGCTCGGTCGCTGTTCCAAATCATCCGCGCGCTCATTCCCCGCCCATGCCTCCACATAAGTACGGCACCAATCATCGAGATCGATTCGCTCGTTCGACAATTCCGCGGAATTATTGCGAGTCAGTGCCAAAAGCGTTTCGACGATCTCTTGCAATTCACGGCCGCGACGCTGCACCGCTGCTAACGCGTTTTCGTAGACTTCGCTGGAACGTTTCTTTCGCAGCGTGACATCGACCGCCATTAACATGCCGGCTAACGGCGTGCGAAGTTGATGAGATGCATCGCCCGCAAATCTTGACTGGCGTTTGATCGATTCACGAAGAGTGAGAATGAGTTGGTTGAACGCATCGCCTAGATCGGTTAACTCGTCTTGATTGCCGGACACGACTAATAACCCGGGCCTTTCGGGAGTCCGCTGTAATTGCCTTGCTTTGTTTGCCATCTGCTTGATAGGCTCCAGTGCTCTAAGGCACAGCCAGCGTCCTCCGAGCGCTGCCGCAGTCCAAGTTAGTAACGATACGCAGACCAAGGCAATCATTAGTTTAAATAACGCTTGTCGCACGGGTAATTCGGAGAGTGCCACACACAACGTCAAACTCGCGCGTTTCATCACTTGTTGTTTGGGTAATCGGCGAATTGCTGCCGCCGTAGTTGGAGTTGGAACCCGGCTAGGAGTTTCGGCGATGAAATGACCCGCGCTCATGCGCAAGATGTTCTGTCTCCATTCCGAGGAGTTCGTGGGCAGCATGACCGAAAAATGATCGGACATATTCGTGGAGCAATCGATGAGCAGGTCCTGTTCATCATGCAATGTCCATCGAACCTGATTTAGGTCCGACAAGTTCCCTAATACCAGATGCCGTTCATAGGGTTCCCACGTGACATCGTCGCTATGAACCTCGACGGAAGCGATCAGTGTTTCCATCGCAGCGGCGACTTGACCTTCCAACTGGGCATGAAGATGCCAGCTGGTCAAGGCATAGATCGTGGCGGAGAACCCCACGAGAACGAAACCCAATGCCAGCAGAAAGAAAAGCGAGACCCTATTGGTTATGCTCATGACTCGTCTTTTATGAGATGGCCGAGCATGAAACCGCGTCCGCGGATCGTGTGAATCACTCGAGGGCCGAACGCTTCAAGTTTGCGTCGTAATTCCCCCAGATGAACATCGAGCGTGTTGGTGAGCCCATCGAACGGCTGTTGCCAGACATGTTCATAAATCCGAGCTCTGGATAAAACCTCTTTGGGATATCGCAAAAAATAATGCAATATCGACTGTTCCAACGAGGTCAACTGCAGGAACTGTCCCGCTCGCGCTGCACGATTGGTCGTTAGGTCCAGAACAATATCTCCGAAAGTGCAAATCGCTTCTTCTAGAGAGGTCCGTCGCCTTAGCTGTGCCTGAACTCTTGCGAGCAGCTCTTCGAATGCAAACGGTTTGCAAAGGTAGTCATCGGCGCCGGCATTAAGCGCTTCGACTCGCTGGGCGATCGCATCTCGTGCGGTAAGAAATATCACAGGAACGAGTCGGGTTTTCTCGCGAAATTTTTTGAGCAACGTCAGTCCATCTTTTCCAGGCAACCACCAGTCAAGAATCAATAGATCCCAAAACGATTTATCGAGTTCTCGCAAGCCATCGTCCCCGTTGACCGCCAGGGTAACTTGCAAGCCTTCTTCGCGCAGACCTTGGGCGATATAAGTCCCAATTTCATGGTCATCTTCAACAAGTAGCAAACGAGAGGACATAATGCTCGAGTCAAGGACAGCCAGAAAATCCGTTCTCCAAATTTTATATCAGGCAACCACGTTTTACTAAGGAGCCATGATTTCATTGATTGAAGCCAGTAATTCATTGCCTGTACGGTGAATTGTGCGAGCTAACTGAACTTGTTCCACAGTCAGATTGCCGGATGGGTTGTCGGCAAGTCGCTTGGCCAAAACCAAAGCCGAACTCAACGGTGTGCGTAGCTCCTGCGATATTTTAGCGAGGAAGTCCGACCTATTTTGGTCGACTAATTCTAATTGCGCCCGCTGCGTTTCAAGTCTTATTTGCGATTCGCGCAATGCTCGCCCCTGAAGATCCAGCTCTTCGTTGGTCATTCGCAACTCTTCTCTTTGCTCTTGCAGAACATGGGATTGCCGCTGTGTTTCTTCCAGTAGTCGCTGTTGATTTTCGCGATATTTTACCGAACGCACGGCGACCCCGAGTGTTTCTGAAATCCGCTCGAAGAATTCTAGGTCTAACCCGCTCAATGGATGCAGAAAAACCAGTTCCGCTACTCCGTAGACATGCCCGTCGACGAGAAGTGGAACAATAAGCAGTTGACAAAGCTTTGTATTCGACAACGCCGAACCAATCGGCAATTGACCTGGAGGGACATCGTGTAGCACGATCGTTCGCTGTTCCCTGGTCGCTTGCCCAAGTGGCCCGTCGCCGGAAGTGAAAGTAACAGGAACCGCCGCCGCATTCGGCACGCCGACTATGGCTTGACGCCGAAAATCACCGTCTTCCACATACAATGACCCGGCTTGAGCGCCGAGTGCGTTGGTTAAAAAGTTCAGCGTATTCTGGCACAACGTCACCATCTTATGATCGCCGGCAATCACTTGTCCTAGCCTGATCTGCGCTGTCTGTAGCCATGCGTTACGATCACGTAGAATCAAAGACCGTCGTAATAAATACGTCACCGCAATCGAAAGTACGACTCCGAGCAAACCTGTCGAGATTCCGCTCCCAATAGAAATACGGTAGGCATTTTCCATTTCGAAAATTCGCTCTTGGCGAAGTTCCCGCTCGGTGAGTTGCATCTCGTCGACTTGAGCGCGGATGTGATCCATCGTCCGTTTGCCGCGGTTGGTAACGACGATTTCTTTCGCTTGCTCAAAGCCTTTGGTGCGTCGCAATTCGATGGTCTCCGCAAGTTCCTGCAGCTTGAGATCGATGCGCTCTCGCAACAAAGGCAACACTGTTGTTTGTTTCAGGCTACCTTGAACGAGATGCTTGATGTCCGTAAACTTTTCTTTGATCCTAGACACCGCAGTGTCATATGGCTCAAGGTATTCCGCGTCGCCCGTAATGACATAACCGCGTTGCCCTGTTTCGGCATCCTTCAGCAGCGAAAGCAACTCGGATAAGTTCAGCAACACATTTTGAGAGTGAGTCAGGGCAGTTGTGTTCTCTTCCAGCGTTTTTGTATTCAAATACGAGAACCAACCGCTCCCGACGAAAAACACAATTATGGCTGCCAAGCCGAGATACATGCCATTGCTGACGAGGGCTTGCTGTTTGAAATGGATATTTTTGGATGCAGCCATGGTTCATTAAGGATTGATTTCAAGACTTCAAAAGAGATTGGAGCCGTTTCAAACTCCCTGTGCAGTATAAGTACAGAGGCGAGTATGACGAAGCGGAAGGTTATTGGAATTCATAGCGTGTGACGAGTCGTCGGAAGGAATAAAGCCAGACAGTGGTTCGTTCGACGAACTTGTTCTGCGCGAAATCGCGAAATATTTAGGCTTTCAGCCGAAATAAGTTGATGGCCGCTTGCGACCTTTGCTTTGCGGATCGACGAATTGGAATCAGTATTCGCCCAATCATGTGCGAATCGCAGTCTCGGCAGCGAGCCCCTAAATCAATTGCGTCTATCAATGACGGAGACGAGCCTGCTCGGGTGGCGGTTCTATCGATTTGACTTTGGCGGCAGATGCCGAGGAGATGTTACAGGCCAACCGCAAACCTTGGCAGAAGACCATAACATGACCTTGGTTTAATTACCGCGTTCGGTGTGTCAAACGTAGTCGCCCTATTTTAGGGGACGAAAACGCCCGTCGACAAAGCCTTGTTCGCGATCAATGAAGACTGCGTCGAGTCGATCGACAAAAACGTCTTCATCTTGTCTTAAGGTTAGCTCCCTAGACTTGGTATGAAGCGATGCAAGGTGTCTCGGTTCGGGAAAGAGCCGACCTCCGTCGCACATTTTAGGAGCACTCCGATGTTTCATTCGGGATTCAAACGCCCTTTGGCGATGGCGATTCTCGCCGCCGGCATCGGCGGAGGTTTGATATTGACCAACGGCTTTTCGGCACCGGCGGACTTGACCGCCCCGCCATCCGAAACACGAACCGACTCTTCCCCGAACGAGGAACCGATGAAGACCAAAGGCACCGTCGCGGACTTGCATACGAACAAACACGGCGACATCGACGGGCTGTCGCTCAAGAACGGCAACGAAGTCAAGTTTCCGCCCCATCAGGGCGTCGCCCTGAAAAAACTGATCTCGGTCGGAGACGAAGTGACCATTGAAGGACGACGACACGAAACGCCGAAAGGTGACATCCATCTGCACGCCGATCGCATTACGACGGCCAGCGGCAAAACGCTGGAACGCGACGAGCCGGGTAAGCGTGGCCCCGGCCCCAAAGACGAAGAACGCCCCATGTCCGCGCGGGGAACAATCGTCGATTTTCACGTCAATCGCCCCGGCGACGTCGATGGGTTCGAACTCAAGGACGGGACAGAAGTGAAGTTTCCGCCGCATCAAGGCGTCGCCTTGAAGCAATTGCTCTCGAAGGGCGACGAGGTGCGGGTCGAAGGACGGCGTCACGTCACGCCCAAGGGCGACGTGCATTTGCACGCGGATACGATCACGACCACCGACGGCCGAACCTTGGAACGCGACGAACCGCGTGACCGCCGACCGTCGCCGGATCGTGCCGGCCCGAAAGTTGCGGAACCGCCGCATGAACAGATTCTGCGCGAATTGCGCGACCTGCGTCGATTGATCGAAGAGGGCAAGTAGTTGTTTGTCTTTGTCGGGACCGCTCGGATATTTTTCCGAGCGGTCCCGTTTTACCGGAGTCGATCGGTCATGCGTGTGTTGGTGATCGAAGACGAACCCGACTTGCGGCGTTTGCTCGCGGAGATTCTGTGCGACGCCGAGTTCGCGGTCGACATCGCCGCCGATGGTCGTGAGGGGCTCATCAAGGCTCGTAGCTGGAATTACGATGCCGTCATCTTGGACCTGCTGCTGCCGAAGTTGAATGGTTGGGATCTTTTGACCGAGCTACGCACGATCAAGTCCACACCGGTCCTGATTCTCTCCGCGCAGACACCGTTAACGATCGCGTGAAGGGGCTCGACACGGGAGCCGACGATTATTTGGTCAAGCCGTTTGAACGCACGGAATTGTTGGCGCGATTGCGAGCGCTCATTCGGCGATCTGCGGGACATGCCTCGTCGCGTATCGATGTAGGGAACGTCACCATCGATCTCAATTCCCGTCGCTGCTTGCTGGATGGAGCGGTCGCATCGCTGACCGCTCGCGAATACGCCTTGATCGAGTATTTGGCGTTACATCGGGGCCGCGTGATCGCGCGGACGGAGTTGTACGATCACTTGTTCGACGAAACCGACGACACGCTTTCCAACCTGCTGGACGTGTATGTTTCCAACGTGCGTAAGAAATTAGGACACGGCCTGATCGAAACGCGCCGGGGGCAAGGCTATGTCGTCCCGCAATGATTCGTCGAGACTGCCCGCATTGAGGACGCGATTGTTATTGGGGCAGCTGACCACGCTCGCGCTCGCGACGCTGGGTTTCGGCATCGCGATCTACATCATGACGCGTCAGAGCGTCTATCGCGAAGTCGAGTCCGACCTCCTCGGCGCCGCACAGCTGATCGCACAAGATTTGCGCGTTCACCGATCGAATGAGGCATTGGAGATTGATCGTGCCTATCGACGACGATTCGGCGCCGCTCCGCGTGATCACGCGTATTTCGCGATCTGGGATGCGAATCGAAAACAACTCGCGGGCAGCGATCCGCTACCGCCGCATGTCGAGCCGCTGACGGATTTGCCCGAGGCGGATGGTCATCGTCCGTTCACGACGAAGGTTTTCGAGGAAGAATTGCAATTGGCCATGCGCGGTCCGGAGGACACGCAGATTTTGATCGGACGGCCGTTGGCGAAGGAGTTCGATCGCCTGCGACGACTAGCTTATGTCCTCTTCGCCGTCGGAGCGGCGACGTTATCCATCGGTGGATTCGTGGCGTGGCGGTTAGCCCGAAGGCTTGCGCAACCCTTGGAAGATCTCGCATTTTCGATGGAAGGCGTCTCGGCGACCGAGTTGAATCGACGACCATCGATAAAACCGGTCACACGCGAGGACGCGCGTTTGGCGACGGTTTTCGACGCGATGCTCGAACGCTTGCGACGCGCGTTCGAACGACAAACGCGTTTCACGGCCGATGCTTCGCACGAGTTGCGCACGCCAGTAACCGTCGTCTTGTGCAAGCCGAGCATACGTTGGCCAGACCGCGTTCTCCGGAGGACTACCAAGCAGCCTTGCGGACATGTCTACGTTGCGCAACGCATGAGACGGTTGATCGACGATTTGTTGTTTCTCGCACGTCAGGACACCGGATCAGCGGAGCTTTCGTTAGAGAACATCGATTTGGCGACGATCGCGCAGGATGCGATCGACGCGATGACCGCTTTGGCGGCGAAGCGTGAAATCCAAATCGTACCACAACTGCAAATCACGCCGTTGTTAGGCGATTCCGGACGACTTGAACAAGTCATCGTCAATCTGATCTCCAACGCCGTTCAATACAGTCCGCCTGAGAGCCGAATCCTCGTCGTCACGTTGACGCAAGACAAGAACGCCGTGCTGATCGTCTCCGACCAAGGCATCGGGATCTCGGAGTCGGATCGCGAGCATGTTTTCGAGCGGTTCTATCGCGCCGAAGAAGCGCGCACCCATCATGACGGCGGAGGGGCGGGGCTTGGGTTGAGTTTGGTCCAAGAAATCATCGCAGCCCATCAGGGGCGAATCGAACTCGCATCCGTGCCGTCTCAGGGCACGACGATCACGATCCGCTTACCGGTCGATCCCGCACGACCTAATCCTCCGTCCTAAGTCGTTTCTGTTTTTCTCGCGTCTGTTAAGGGTTCATTCGAAATGCCGGCAACGCTCATCGTCATCGGAATGTTGATCGTCTCGAATCTGTTCATGACCTATGCCTGGTACGGGCATTTGAAGGATTTGGCGGAGAAGCCTTGGTATCTGGCGGCGGTCATCAGTTGGTTGATCGCGTTTTTCGAATACTTCGTTCAAGTTCCCGCCAACCGCTACGGCGACCTACATGGTTTGAACTTGGGGCAACTCAAGATTTTGCAGGAAGTCGTGACACTCGCGGTTTTCGTCCCGTTCTCGATTTATTACATGAATCGAACGCTCGATTGGAATTTCGCCTGGGCCGGACTCTGTTTGTGCGGCGCGGTGTATTTCGTCTTTCGTTCCTAAACGGGTTCGTTCATGCTCGCCGTCATTGAAGGTCTCACTCATTCCGATCTCGCAACAGGTCGCCAGGAACGTCGAGCGCCGCGTAGCGAGCGTGCGTTGGACGCGACCGCGTTCTGCTTGGCCGACGTCGCCGATGGTCTCGGCCCGTTCCTGGTCATTTACCTAACGAGTCGACGCCACTGGACCTCCGGCGAAGCGGGCTTCGCGATGTCCGCGATGCTGCTCGGCACCGTTCTGAGTCAATCGTTCGTCGGCGCGTGGATCGATCGAACGCATGCGAAACGAGCGGCGATTTTCGTCGGCGCGTTGCTCGTGGCCGCGTCCACGATCGCGATGTATTACCTGCCGACGTTGGAAATGATTTACGCGCTGCAATTCTGCACCGGCGCCGTCGTCGCGGTCTTTCCGCCGGCGATCGCCGCGCTGAGCCTGGGCATCGTCGGACGCGCGCGGTTCTCGGTACGGGCCGGTCGAAACGAAGCCTGCTTTCATTCCGGCAACGTCGTCTCGGCCGGATTCGCAGCCGTGTTGGCGTCTCGATTCGACAGCGCGGGGGTGTTTTACGGCGTCGCGTTCATGGCGGTGGCCAGCGCCGTCGGCGTCCTGTTCATACGCGATGCCGACGTCGATCACGATCTCGCGCGAGGAGCCGACGCGGCCGACGATCAATCGCATGTTTCTTCGCCGAAAGTTTTGCTCTACGATCGACGAATCGTGCTTTACGCGGCGAGCGTGGTGCTGTTCCATTTCGCGAACGCGGCCATGCTGCCGTTGCTGGGGCAGAAGCTGGCCGAGTCTCGTCCCGACTCCGCGCAATCGTTGATGGCCGCCTGCATCATCGTCGCGCAAATCGCCATGGTGCCGATCGCCGTCTGGGCCGGTCGGAAAGCGACCTATGGCCGGCGTCGCGTCATGTTGCTGGGATTCGCGATCCTGCCGCTCCGCGGCGTCCTGTATACCTTGACCGACGATCCGGTCCGCTTGATCGCCATTCAGATTCTCGACGGCGTCGGAGCGGGGATTTTCGGCGTCGTCTCCGTGCTCATTATCGCCGATCTCACGCAAGGAACCGGCCGCTTCAACTTGGTCCTCGGCGTCGTCGCCACGGCCGTGGGAATCGGAGCCGCGCTGAGCAACATTCTGACCGGCTTGATCGTGGACGCCGCAGGCTACGCGCGGGGTTCCTCTTTCTTTCCGCTGTGGCTTCGACCGCCTTTATCGCTTTGTATTACGGGTTTCAGGAAAGCTTGCTGAATTTCAACACATCCTAAGAAACTGCCGCATCAGCAGTATTGACATTGACGGCGAAAGAACACAGCGGTGCGAATGATTAGAACCGGTTTCAAAGCCGTCTGATCAGGAACAGGACCGAAGCGAGTTTAAAGAAGCGGAGGTAGTGGAAGGTGTAAAATTCGTAGTGCGTAACGAAACGACGAAAGCCGACCTGGACGTACAAATGCTCGCAGCGAAAAGAAACCGGCATCACGATCGTCGCGCCCGAGAAGCTGTTGCCGGGCAAACATACGCTGACGTTGGACTTCGCGTACGCGGGGCGAACGGGTGAGATCGGAAAAGGGCGGAACGTATGTGCTCTCGGTCGACAGCAAGCATGCGATCGCGGGCAAGATCGACGCGACGGTCCCGTACTTGTATTCGGTCGGCGAAGACCGCGGCACGCCGATCCTCGAAGAATATGCCGACCGTATGCCGTTTAAGTTTTCGGGCACGATCGAGAACCTAACGATCGAACTGAAGTAGCACTTTTCCTGAAGCGTCTTGAGTTAAACATTGGCCCCCGTACAGGGTCGGACGTTGCGGAATAGTCTATATCTGGCATGCGAGTAGCCCCAAATTCATTTGATCATCCTTTCTCGCGTGACAAATCGTGTTACTTATCGATTCCTCAATTCAGGATTCGTCTTCGATTTTGAGGGGGGACCGAGGACGGGCGGTTGACGGAGCGAATCGTTTTTATCATCGGCTGCGGTCTCGAAATTCGGCATGAAGACGAATCGTTTCCGTTTGTAGTTCCCATGTCCATCTCCTCCGGTTGCTTTGAAGTACGCCGCGAGCATGGCGATTACCACGAGTTTCACGATCCAATCCGTCCACGTTTCAGGGGCTTCCGCGGTTTTGCTTGACGGAACGTTTGACGCTCCCACGCTAGCCAAGGGCGGCGGCGGTGCGACGTCGGCGCGTCCGACGAACGGACTTTCCGGGAACTCGAACGCGGGTGTTCGATCGACTTGCGAATCGGGCATGTTTATGATCCCTGTGTTTGAGGTATCTCCGACTCGGTCTTGTCGGAGCGACGCGTTTCCTGTGATGCGGCGTTCGTCAGTGCGCGTTTGACCAACCAGCAGCCGATGGCGATTTCGGCCAAATGGTTGAGGATTGAGATCCAAACTAATAATCTCAGCCAACCGGACGCGGCGAATTCCTGCGCCGATGTCTTGCGAGACCCGTTGGTTGCCATCAAGCATCGCGAAGCAGGCGATCACGAGGCTCATCGCGAACCAGGCGAACGCTTCCCAGACCCCATCGACGACGATCACGACCACGGTCAACGCGAAGGCAAATCGCTGACCGGCCGATTTCCATTGGATGCCGGACAGGACGCAGGCGACGACCAAGATCACGCGTACGACGAGATGCCAAACGGCGAGCATCCGTAGCGGCCGATCCAGCGGATCGCCCGCCACGAGCTCGGAGAACGATCCGATAGTCGACAACAGTTGAATCCCATGAAACCCCGCAGCGGCGAACAGGTAATACGGCAACGCTTCCGCAAACGTCGGCCAACGACATGACGCGGCCCAATTGCGAAACGAAGTCCATAATTCCGCAAGCGTAGGACCTGGAGTGCGAGGATTCGCCGCGTCGGCAACCGGAAGCCCCAGCTGCTGCGTGACCAACGATTTCAATTCGGGAACGTCGCGCAGCGTACACCACGCGCCCCCGGTCTCGTCGCGGACCATCGTTTCCGGCGAAAGATTGCGTGCGGCTTGGAGCGAGCGGATTTCCTCCACGGTCCAGGGGCCGTGACTTTGCCGGTCAACGGCGATCCACCAACGTCGTGCGGACGGAGGCGTCATCAGTGCGCCTCCTTGAAAACGATGTCCCGAATGATTCGATTTAAAATTGCGGAAGTGTGCTCCGACGGAGTTTCCGCTTCGACATACATGAGATGCACGAAGCGGTTCTCGATTTTCAATAAAAAACTGTGATAACGAACCACCCGATCGACTTCGGGCAGTTTCATCGGATAACTGCGGTACCAAGCTCGGCGATTGCCGCAAGGAACCTCTTTCCAGACGGGCAGGTCGCTCACGGCCGGTCGGCCTCCCGGAAGATGTTTCGCATCACAGACGTTCAGCGCATCTTCCAAGGACAGTGCGCCCGGCATCACGGTTTCGTCGTAAATGTACAGAACATTCTCACCCTCCGGACTCTGCATGGCGAAGACGCGGAGTTCGTGCGCGAGATTCGGCAGATAGACCCAGTCCGCAGGGTGCGAGACGAAAATGTTTCCGTCGCGGGATGCGGACCGCTGCCATGGACCGTTGAGCGTCGCGGACGTCGCCGCGGAATGCGTCCCGGCATCGACGGCCGGAAGGCTGTTCGCCGTGATTAACAACGTCACCGCGACGACGGCGATTCCCAAGACGGAGAATTTGAGAACGCGTGATTTGCGGATGGGCCAGGTCCGTCGTTCCCCGCGATTGCCGAACAGATACAGCGGCAACGTGAGAAATCCGCTGCAGAGGACGAGATACGCCGACGTTTCCAAGAGCGTGGTCGTCGCGGGAGACCACAGCCGCAATTGGGAAATCTCCGCCAGACTTCGCAACGCCAAAAACACGCAGATCAACAACATCCCCCACCAAAGCCAAGAAGTGCGCGTTGGCGGAACATGCTTCGAAACACTCGGCGGCGTTGCGTACGCTCTGGAGGGTTGTGGCTTCTGAGGAGGATTCGGCTGTTGGATGCTGGACGCAGCCACGTTCGAATTCGGCGTCGGCGGTTCGTTAGGACGATCGATCTCGGCGAACCAAGCCGTCGTGCGAGCTTCCGTCCATTCGTCGGCTCCGACGGGACAGACATACGTGTCGGGTGTGATGCGGGCGTCGCGTGCCCAACCCCGAAGTTGTTCGAGCGAGTACGGCCCGCGAGCCGTCTCGCCCTGCCGGAGATACCAAAGATCGGAAGAATTCGTTTGCGTCATGATTGCTGCCCTTGGCGTCTGGGGAAAACCAGTCGCGTACGTGTGTCGCACGCGGGCGTAACGCGGAGAACTGCGTCGCGGAATGACTCGTGAGAACGAGCCTTGCGGACGACGGCCGAGATCGGGCGCAAAGAAAAGGAGCGCCGAACCAGGCCGCTCCCTCGAGCCCCCGCCAAGGGGCCATAGAACAGCACTGGCCGACGCCCCCTTGCGGGGGCGCGGTCAAAGTGCTGCCTCTATAGGAATACAAGAGCCTTGCGGCTCAGGTTGGCGGGTTTCGAGGGAAGCAGTACTTGACGCTACGCGTCAAAATCAAATTATGGAACGATCGCACGCGACCGTTCGTTGCAGTCGAACTCCAAAAAAATGTTCAAAATGAACTTCGAGACAACATTCTATCCGCTGCGGCGATCCGTTCCAAATCCCGTCGCACCGGAAACGCATAGCTAA
This sequence comes from Pirellulales bacterium, assembly GCA_049840575.1. Classification (GTDB taxonomy): domain Bacteria; phylum Planctomycetota; class Planctomycetia; order Pirellulales; family JALHPA01; genus JANRLT01. Next base: position 91,769 of record JASGKV010000021.1, on the reverse strand, counting down.
AAGAAAACAGCCAGTCCCCGCCCCCGGAGGAGCGGGGACCGGCCAGCTGAGCTACGGCTGGCGCTGCACCGGCAGGCCGTATTCGCGACAGAGCGACTCGATCAGCGCCTGCGCATGCTGATGCAAAAACCCCCGGACGGCGGCCCGACAATTTTGGACCGGTCGAAACTTCACGACCGCGTCCGCCTCCAGCGTCCCGTTGCGCCGCGAGTTTTCGAACTCCTCGGTATCCCAGCGGATCGCGCCGATCCCCTTGGGCGTAAAGAGCGCCGCTTGGATCAACATCCCGCTCTCGGTGTGGTTCTCCGTGTTCCCGTAAGGCCGCGACCAGGGTTGGTCGGCCAAAACCATCGTCTCGTGGAAGACGCCCAGGCGAAACAGCCGCACGATTTGCCGATTCGCCTCCTCCACCGACGCTTCCCCGTGCTCGCCCCACCGCGCGATCGAGACGATCAAATCCTGAAATAACGCCATAAATCAACAGACTGAATCGAGAAGAGAACCAACATCACGCCGCCGCCGCGACGCAGGGGGCGGTCGAGAGAATTTGGAGCTTGCAGGCGCCGCTGGCAATCAAAAAAATCGTTGGGATTCCGAACCGCCTGGATGATGTCGGGGATCGTGACCGCGTTGCGATGGTATTTCGTGATCCGACCATGCAGCAAATGATGAATGGCCGGCGTATCGCACGCGTCCCGATCAAGGTCGGGACGATCGCGCAGAAAATACCGACACGGGTTATCGAGCCGCAGGCCGAGCAACGGCTGGAAATCCTCGAACTTGGCGACGCCGTGACGCGCCTGCGGACACAATCCGACCTCGATCAAATCCAGACCGGTGTTGTTGGTCGGTTCGTCCTTCGGAATCCACTGTTCGTTCCACAGCCGTTCGAGATAGCTTCGCAATGTTGAGCTGTCATAGCACGCCAGCTTCCCCGGCTTGACCCGCAACAACTCGCCTGCGATGTGTCGCAGCTCCGGCGTCTCCTGGAAGGCCGGTCTGGCTCCCGGCGCGAAGCCGACGACCACCGTGGGCAACGCGACCGAGGTCGATAAACTCAACGGAGAATCGCATTCCAGCGTCCGCTTGTGCATGAAGCAGAGCAGCTCGACCAAGCTGGGGTTCCGTTGCTGATCAAGCCGTTCGCCTTGGGCGTTCACCTGCGGCTCGAGCAGGCCGTCGTACGAGAACAACGGCGCGTCGTCGCAGTATTCGCGCCAACCGTCGGCCGTCTCGCTGCGGCGGTAGCCGGTCAGTTCGATCCGGTCGCCGTCCGCCGTCTCGCCGACGACGTACCGCTGCTGCACCATCACCGCTTGGCCGACCGGCAGGAACCGCTTGCCGCGAAAGTTGGCCGTAAAATCTCCCGGCCGAAACGTCACGACCGCCCGGTCGATCGGAAAACGCTCCGCACGATACGGCTCCAACACGATCCGGCGATGCATCTCCGCCAAATTCAACGCGCGACGTTCCAAAATGTGACGTGGGGTTTTGCGCATGGGGTGTCCTACAATGGGTGAACGAAAAAGCCCAGGCGAGAATCGCCTGGGCCGAAGTTGAAAGTCGTTGGTAAGCAGCGATGCTCAGGACTGCTCATTACCGCGTGAGACGTCATGGGAGGCGGAACTTTCTTGACGACGGCGTGCCAAGAATCGCCCGATCAGTTTTCCGATCTCTTCGGCGATAACGCTCGCACGTGTTGTCGCCGGGACGCTCATTTCTGAATCGCTTTTTTCGCTAGACGAGCGACTCAGCGCAGGGGATCGATGATCCGAAATAACATGCTCCTTAAAAAAGAAATCGCACGTGACGAAGCATTCGTCACGTGCGAAGTTATTAAGACTATCGAGTGTCCGTAGACAAACGTTAGGCGGCGGAAGTTGCAGAGTCTCCGTCGGTGTTATCGTCAGTCGACGGCGGCTCGTAGTTGTCGGACTCAGGGTTATCCGCGTTCCGCTTGATGATCGGCGCTTTCTTCCAATGCTCGGGCCAATCCCGCCAGCGCCGCACCGATCGGGTGCTCGGTGACGACGCGGTACGGCTCGTCCAAGCCCATTTCCAACATTTTCGCGTGAAGCTTGAGCGCACGGGATACCGACTGATTGCTGATCCCTAACGCTTCACCGATTTTTACCGTCGATAGCTTCGGATTCTCCTTCTTCATCCGCACGCACTCCTCGCGATGGAGGTACTGCACGGAAGGAGCGAAGAGATCCAACGTAAAGCCTTCCGCCAAAGCGTCGGCATTTTCGCCGCCGAGAGCGGAAGCGTCGAAGGCCACGCGAGCACGTGGCCACATTTGCGTCGAGTCGATCGCTTGGATGGGAAAAACATCGATCTGGGGGAATATTTTCCGCAATAAGTCGGAAAATTCCTTCGAGCGGGCCGACATGTCTTTCAGCAAAGCGGGTAACGCGACACGGAGCTCATCCGAATTTAAGTCATTCGAAATCGACTGGGGCAAAGCATCGATCCCCTGTAAATCAAGGTCGAGATTTTGAAGCCGTTTTTTCATGGACTTGAACTCCGCTCTCAAATCGCGTTCCACGGCGGTATTGTCATCATCCGAATCAAGGATGAGTCTCTTCAGCCGCTTCATCTTTTTGAGCAACTTCTCACGATCCGAAGCGAGCCGTTCGCGATGCGACTCGCGCGTGTCACTGACTTTGGCATATGTCTCGGTCGCCGCGGCCAGCAACTTATCCATCGCCCCTTGTTCACTCGAAAGTCGTAGGATCAACCAGTCGATGAGCCGTTCGCGCAAGATGCCCGGTTGAATTGCACGCGATTCCAGCAATCAAGTCTATGCTTCTGACGCGACGGGCAGCGCATGATTTCCGAGCCGTAGTGCCAACAGGCCTTGCCGCAGATCTGGCATCGAGTGTGTTGAGCGGGGAAAAGCACGTTTGTGCGATGGATCGGTTTGTGACGATGCCCTTCACGATTCCGCAGAGCCCGATTGCGATCGTCAATCTTTTTTAGCAACTCGACGAGTTCCGCGGTCTCTTCTTGAGTCAGATGGGTCAGTCCCGGGTAGAAGATCGATTCCGGGCTGGGGTTGACCTCGCGCACGCACAAGCCCGTTGAGTAAAGGCGACGATGAATCATGGCCCGATACCGACGCTCACCATACAAAAACAATGGATTATGGAATGTGTTGCGGACATGATGACCTTTCCATGCTTCGGTCTGGTAAGGCGCGTACGGAACCGCGTTCTCGGAGCACCACTCCGCCACACGCGCGTACGACCACGTGTCTTTAAGGATCGCGATCATCTGTTTGATGATCGATGTGAGTTCAGTGACTTTGGTGAGCCGCAGTCCGATGGGACCAAATTGACCGCTCAGCGCTTCTTCAAGCGTCAGCCTTCTGAACCCGAAGCACAGACGTAATACGTTCCCGCCGCGGCGAAAGGATTCGATCGAGGTCCGCGCGACTTTTTTCCTTACGTCGGATGTAAACGTGCCGTGCTTCACGGCCGCGACGCTCATGAACATTTACCAAGCCGGATCCCGAGTATCCAACCCGTCATTGACCGAGATCAATACCGTCTTTTGGTCAACGACATCTTGGACGAAGGCATATTGATGGCGAGGATTACGATAGATGCGTCCGATATCTTCGCAGGCAACGACGTCGATCTGGCCGGATTCAATCAATGCCTCGACTTTATCTATCGTGTCCCGGCGATAAACCAGCCCACTGATTTGTTCGGAGAAAGTAGTGATGTCGAGCGGCAAATCGGTGATCCGCTTCATGAAATTTTGGGCGACTTTACAGGAGTCGTCCATCGTTTGTTGCGTTTGTAATTCGGTTTTCTTCGCCTTGGAAAGCCGTCCGATTGCAAGGACACGTAATACGCCGTTTGGATTTTTCGGTTTGAATTCTTGGGAAAACATGTGAACTCCGTGGGGAAAAGGGGGTAGTTCCGTACGTCCCCGAATAAAGAATGCTTGGGGAAACAACTTGTCTCGGGCGCTGAACGGCGTCGTCTATGACGCGGCGATCCAAGATGCGGAGCAGAATGGCGATGCGTCAGACTCGGCAGAATTTCCCTCGAGCGGAATTTCTTGCAGGCCGAGTCGCCGCAGCACGAGGTGACTTGTGTTCATTCGTATCCATAACGCACGAAGGATTTCCCGATGCTGTAACTCCGGACGCGTATGCGTGTAGACCCCAGTCATACCGAGCGCCGACGTTTCGGCGGCGACAGGCATGTGGCCGAGCGTAATTTGGCGGACGAGGGGGTCGACGTTCGCTTCCTGCAACAGACCCGCGAACGTATGCCGCCAAGACTTCGGACACGTCATGTCCTGCCGTCCGATCGCCGCCGTGGTGCGGAGCATGGCGATACGGACACTTTCATGCCGGACGATACCCGCTTCACGCCAGACCTTGGCGAGTTCGGCGGCCTCTTCACGCCGCGTCAACTGACGATCGGCTTCGATTTCGCGAGAACGCAGTCTGTGCGAAGCGATGATGTGCAGCTGCCGAGCGTCGCATTCGGCATGTTTCGGTCGTCCATCCCGATAGGCATGCCAGAACACCAGCCCGCGACGGCGTTCACCGATGACGTGTCGCAGTATGGCGACGAGTTCCGGAGAGAGCGGAACCGAACGTTCGCGTCGAGTCTTAATCCACCAGCCCAGAGCCGGTTTGTTCCGGACATGCCACCAGCCCGTGTCCAGATCGAGATCCTCGATCATCGCATGCCGCAACTCCCCCGTTCGTGCTCCGGTCCGTGCGAGTACCGCGAAGAACGGCAGCTGTACGAGCTCAAGGGTCTCGAAGAAGTGTCGCTCCGTCTCGGCGTCGAAGGTTTGAATCGGTTGACGGTCGAGGATTTTGCTCTTGGAGATGCGAACGACATCGAAGGGATTGCCTTCATACGGAGGCAGATGGCGTTTTTCGGCCCGCGAACTTGTACATCGATCTGGCGGTTTCCAGGATGAACTGGATTCCTTTTTCACGCAAAGCGCGTTTCGCAGTGTGAGCATGTCCGTTCGGGGCGACACGCGCTTTGCGTAGATAACGGACGAACTCCTCGGCGTCGACGCGATCGGCTTGTCGTGAGCCCGCGAAGTCCGCCAAGTGCTTGGTCGCGGAACTGTAACGCTTCAAGGTCGCCAGGGATGAGCGTTCGACGTTTTCGTGATGGTCGAGAAACTTTTCACGCAATTTCTCGATCGTGATCGGCTCGAACGAGAAGGGGCTACGCAGTCCGCTGGACACCTTGGCGTTGATGTCGGCCGCGACTTGCCGGGCGGCCTCGAGTTCCGTTCCAACGCGGATGCGTTGAGGACGGTCGCCTTCGCGGTAGTAGACGTACCACGTGCCGTGATGCTGATAGATGGAGACTTTGCCGCAACGAAAACGTCGGGCCTTCGCAACTTTCTTCCGGGGCATCGCTTGCCTTTCCGGTGCGGGCTCCGCTTCGGCGAAGAAGGGAACCGTGTGTGCACCAATTGTGCACCACTGACGGATTCGGCTGCGTCAAAGAAAACGGCAAGTCGTTTCAGGGAAACGACTTGCCGCGTTGCTGACGAAGAAAGAGCGGGGAGGACAGGATTCGAACCTGCGGTCCAGTTTGACCCGGACACGTCTTTAGCAAAGACGCGCTATCGACCACTCAGCCACCTCCCCGAATCTTGCGATCCGGACCTCGCTCCCGCTTCGCAACACGACCTAAGTCGTTCGCTGCGAACACGAACGGGTGTTCCGCCCGTGCGAGGGTCTTCAAAATGTAAAGCATCCCCCCGCGTCCGGCAAGGGTCGATTTCCGACCCGACGCACGGAAATCCGCAGGGGGTCTCGGCCACCAAATTTGAGACGCGGATTCTCGCCCCCTGGTTCGGTTTCTCTTCCGGTCGGCTACACTGCCTGCAAGCGGATGAAACGCCGGTCACGGCCCGAAATCGGCCGATCCTTCCGCACGACTCCCAACTCGCTTCGCCCACCCACTTACTCCGCAACATTCGCACATGTTCCCACGCCTGACGATCCGGTTTCGCTTCCTTGCTCTGGCGTCGATCCTCGGCGCGCTGTGCGTTCCCACGTTCGCGCAAGACGACAAAGCGCCGTCGCCCAAACCGACGCCCGGGTTGTGGAGCGTGCAAAAAGGTCTCTCGAAGCCCGACAGTGCGTGCTACGACGCGACCACCGACGCGATCTACGTCGCCAATCTCGTCGGCACGGCGGATGCGAAGGACGGCAAAGGCTACATCTCGAAGATCGGACTCGACGGCAAACTGCTCGAAGAAAAATGGGTCGCCGGTCTCAACGCGCCGAAAGGTCTGCGCCGTTCGGCCAAACGCTGTACTGCGCCGACATCGACGCCGTGGTGGCCATCGACCTGAAGACCGCCAAGATCGCGTCGCGAACCGTGATCGCCGGGGCCAAATCGTTGAACGACGTCGCCGTCGATTCCGAAGGCGGCGTGTACGTTTCGGACATGCAAGGCGATGCGATTCATTTTCTCAAAGACGGCAAAGCGAAAGTTTGGGTCGCTGGCAAGGACGTCCCTCACCCGAACGGGCTGTTGGTTCACGACGACGAGCTGGTCGTCGCCGGCTGGGGCGAAGCGGTGGACCCGACGACCGGCGCCACCAAGGAACTCGGCAAGTTGTACGCCTTCGACCTGAAGTCCAAAGAGCGGATCGAGATCCTCAGACAGCCGCTCGGCAATCTCGACGGTCTGGAAAACGACGGCAGCGGCGGGTATTACGTCAGCGACTACGTCGCGGGCAAGGTCTACCAAATCGGCGCCGACGGCTCGGCGTTTTTGTTGTTGCAAGGCTTCCAAGGCGCCGCCGACATCGGCGTGGTCGAATCCAAGGGACTCCTGCTGGTCCCCCGGACAGACGAAAACACCTTGACGGCGTATGAAATCGAAAAATTTTAGAGCGAGCGGAGCACTGGGAGTTTTCAGTTTTCAGGATTCAGTTTTCAGTAAAGGCGGCAAAGCCGCGAGTGGCACTCGCGGACCGAGCGTAGCGAGTTGTGCCACGCGGGACGTTCCATTTCAAACAGCATCGTTTTCAATCAGCGTCGTTCCTCAGTTGGCTGCGTCCCGAGGTGTTTCACGTGAAACAACCCGCGCGACGTCTTACCCAAGTTCACTGCGCGAGCGTTACGAGCGAAACGATCGTTCCGATCGCGTGCCGCGCAAAGCATTTTCTTTCTCGATCGAGCCGAGGGCGTCCGCCTGCGGTTCGCGCCGCCTCGCCAAACACCCCATCTCCACTGCGCGAGCGAAACGCGCGGTATGAGTTTTCAGTAAAGGCAGCATAGCCGCGAGTGATACTCGCGGTCCGAGCGCAGCGAGCCGAGCCACACAGTTCGTTCCATCGTGACGAACGTCTTATCCATCTTCACTCTGCGAGCGTTACGAGCGAAACGATCACCGGTCATGCGACAAAAAATCATTGGATGCCCGGCGGACGACCAACGCGGTACTCCGCGCAATCGGACGAGCGGCCCCGGAACGTTTGGCGTCGCACGATCGTAGAGTCCGCTGTGCGGACTGTCACGCCCAACGTCCGCTCCGTACAGCGGACCCTACATGAGAGGGCTAGGGTGAGGGCGACCGCCTTCCATCAAAGATCGTCGCCCTCACCCCGACCCTCTCCCGCACAATTTCCAACGTGATCGCCATGCCACATCTCGGGAGAGGGGGAATCGCGTCGCATCGTCTCAATAGTCGCCGCGCGAGCGTTCCGAGCGAAGCGATCGAAACGATCGCTCGATATGCGTCACAAAAAACGTTGGGTGCCCGGCGGACGACCATCGGGAGCCCCCGGAACGTTTGGTGTCGCACACGAAATTCCGCGCCGCGCGTTCCAGTCGTAGGGTCCGCTGTGCGGACCGTCGCCCAACGTCCGGTCCGCACAGCGGACCCTACGAGAGAGGGGGAACCGCGCACGCCATCATCACGCCGCATATCCGGTCCCCTCTCCCCGCAAGACGCTCACCATGCGCAAAATCTCCGCCGGGGAGAGGGTTAGGGTGAGGGCGACCGTATTCTCTCAAAAAGGGTCGCCCTCACCCCGGCCCTCTCCCGCACAAGGTCTGATCTAATCGCAACGCCTTCTCTCGGGAGAGGGGGGATTGCCCGCCATCTTCACTCCGCATTCCGCGCTCCGAAATCCGCACTTCCCCCAACGAGACTCCCGCCGACGGCGCGCGACGACCATGCGCGCCGGGGCGGGATGTGAACGTCCACGAGAGTTTGGTCAGCGCGCACGGGTGGCGCGTTTCGCCTGCGCGAATTTCTAAGAAGATCTGTGCCTTGGCTCGTGTCCGCGCGGAGCGTGTCGCTTGATCGCACCGTGTTTGATGAAACAGTGTCGATCAAAAGCAAGGCGCGTGCGCGGAAGATTTCGATCTCGTGCGAGTCCGTTTGTCGAGCCGTCGTCGCTTTCGCGCGGTGTCGTCGTCAAAACGACGCACCCGCGCGATGGATCGTGACGGTGCTCGACAACACCACTCGCTCTGCTTACTCGTCCGTGCGTCGCACGAACGGTGCGGTCGATTGCGCGTCGAACAACGCGACGTCGCAACGAACCTGGTTTGGGGTGTAGCTACACACCGGGTTGCGGGAATGCATTGGGGCAAATTCCGAGCGCGACATCCCCCCATCGCGAGGCCGGTTTCGAAAAAGCCCACTCCGCGATCGCACGCTCGGAAATCCCGCCGAAGTTCAGCGTTTTCTCGTGTAAATCACACGAAAAACAGCCTCTCCGACCGGGACGGAACCGGAAATTCACTGGGCACAGCGCATCGGCCGATGCTACGGACTGTATTGTACGTACGTACACTCAAAATGCAAGGGTATTCCGGCGAGGTTTTGCAAAATTTTTAAGTCGTGCCGATGCTTGGGCTTGTCGCGAGGCTTCGTAGTTACGCCAAAAACGCCTGGGTGGCCGGGGACGACCAACGGGAGGACCCGGAACGCTTGGGTCGAACACTTCGACGAAATCGCTCCGGTTTCAGCAAACCCAACGCGGAAGGGGCTTGCCCCAAACATGCTGGTGGGCGGCGTGGCGGACACGCCCCCCTCCAGCCACCCGGCGTGCTCAACAACACGCGAGCCGCATGGCCGCCCGACTATGGCATGCACACGTTTTATGACGTCGTTCCACGCGTTAATATCGATGCGTTGAGGAGTCGGAGAAAGTTTGACGTTTGAGATGTTCGCCGGTATTCTTCACAAAGTAACGACGCCTGTAAGAAATCGACTTCATAGAGTCAGCGCATGTTATTGAGATGGTATGCCCCTGACATTTGAGGCCACGCAATCCGGCACAGACAACGGCATGAGCGGCACCGCGACCGCGATGGATGCCGATCCGGTTCACTACGTTCTGTACGGCAAAGACGCCGACGGCGTTTACTTCGAATTCGATGACCAGAGTCGCGGGGCGTATGGTCGCGTGTCGAGCGTCGTGTTGGCGGACGACATTGTCCGTTTCGACTTGACTGACGGTGATCGTATCACTGTAAAGAAGCAAATGGACGATAGCGGTTGGTCGCATTTTCTGACAACCATCCGCGAAACCTTTGGGGCGGCCGTCTCGCAGGTGGAATAACCAAACGCCGCAATAGTTTGATGTCGCGTTGTACGCTCTGAGCGAACCGAGAGTCCGCTCGGAGCAGTGCCGTCTATTTCACATTGGTCCGTTCGATAGCCGTGATTTTGCCTTTTCGAAAAAACAATCGCCATGTCGCTCCCGCGAACGAAGGTCGTCATCGAGGTGCCCGACGCGTTTGATCCGTCGATGGCCGACCAAAAGTACGTCGTCCCGCTACGTCGACTCTTAACGGACAACGACGCCGGCGTCATTCTCGAAGTCGCGCAAGGCCCCGCCGACACGCCCGACGAATTCACGCGGATGATTACCGTGGAACTTGCGAGGCTGGACCTAGGCTTGGACATCATCGGGGAATTCCTCGCCGAGAACGCAGCGCCCGCGGGAACTCTCGCCTGCGTATACGACGCGAACGGTAACATCGTCGATCGCTTCATGCTTTCGTAGTAGGATCACTGGTGGCGATGACTTCGAAAACGGTCTGCGAGATCTCGGTCTTAATAGGTTGTCTTTGGACCAGCATATGGCCGCGCGATTATCCAAAGTCGACTGCAAGGAACTTGACCAGGGACGACAGACATGTCCGACGACTGGATCGTGTTGATTCCCGAAGACCCGCGTCTGGTACCCAAGCAGACGAATCGCGAACGTGCTCGTGATCGTTTCGCCGAAATCGCGCCCGATGCGGACGAAATCGAGGCGACGGTCTCGGAAACCGTTCGATTCTTCGACTGCGGTGCGAACTTCGAGCGAGTTCTATGTGGTGCGTGCAGGTCCGAGATCCCCGTGACGTGGTGGCGGGATCGCATGGACGAGGATTTCGACGACGGATACAGATTGGCGAGTTATCCAACGCCCTGCTGCGGAACGCGTTACACGTTGCACGAACTTGTTTACGAATGGCCGCAGGGCTTCGGGCGTTTCGCACTCGAAGCGATGAACCCGAACATCGGACGACTTGAGGATCGATACAAAACGGAACTCGGAGTGATACTTGGAACACAACTGCGCGTCATCTATCAGCACATCTGACGCCCGGACTTGACTCGACGACCGGCACGTTGCGGAAGCGGGAGGAAGTCTTTCACTTCATACCCTCGGAGGCAGACGATGGACGATCCGTTGCCCGTTTGGGTAGGTTGGATCCTTCGGCGTTGGTTGTTTGTTGATCTTGATCTTTTTGATCATGCATACGCGTCGAGAGGGGCGACGGCTCCGAGACTCACGAGCGGCGTCGATCGATCGGATCCTGCGACATGACCCGGGCGACATTCCGCTCGCAGAGGGGACGCAGGAATTGGAAAGGCTCAATTTGTCCCAATCGGAGATCCTGCGAATTCTGTCTCGTCTGAACCGGCCCATCACGCCGATCCCCTGGTACGGCCTGCCCGACGAAATCGAAGAGGATTTGAACAAAAAGTCTCAAGCGAATCGTTCTTGAACGGGTTTTATCGAAAACGGACGCGGCAGAGGTCGTACGGAGCCGCGGGAAACATCGGAGGAACGGAATGGGGCGGTTATGATGACTCTCTTCATCAAGTCCAAAACGAGAGTGTACCGGTCATATGCCCCTTAATCGGATGGATAACGTGTTGATCGTCGTCGACGATCTGGAGGCGGTGAAGGCGTTTTTTCTGGAGCTTGGTCTCACGCTCGAAGGCGAGCAAACCGTCGAGGGGCCGTTGGTCGGGCAGTTGATCGGACTCGACAACGTTCGCGCGACGCTGGCGATGTTGCGGACGCCCGACGGGCAAGGGATCGAATTGGACAAGTTTCACACGCCCGACGCGGTGCGCTGCGGCCCGGTCGACGTGCCGGTGAACGCGTTGGGCTACCGCCGGGTGATGTTCGCCGTGGAAGGGATCGACGCCGTCGTGACGCGGATGCTGGCCCACGGAGCCGAGCTGATCGGCGAGATGCGGTACGCAGAGTCCTACCGCCTGGCCTACCTCCGCGGACCGGAGGGGATCATCGTGGCCCTGGCCGAGCAATTGGGGTAGGTAGCGATGGAAGCGGGATCATTCTCGTTGTCGGAGCGGGTAAGTAAGCTTCTTGTGGTAGGTACGTCGGGGGTCTCGCTCATCGGTATGAGGTTATGCGGTTTCAATCACAAGAAGATTTCGCCGCTGCGATTCACGTCGTCGAGAACGAACTCGGCATCCGGTATCCATCGTCCGCCGCCGCGCCTCTTCGCGGAACTGGCCTCGATCGTCGATTCGGGGCATCCGCATGATTCCTTCTTTAAGGAGGCTCGACTACTGACCACGGCCGAAGCGGTCGCCGCGATACGGGACGCATTGGGGAGGCCGATCTACGACGGTTATCTTCTGCCGATTCTTAGCTTGGAGCAGGGCGAGTTCCCCGATGTTTACGGTTTCGACCTCGGTGATCCGGCGCCGAACGCATCGCCGTCTACGCCGTGCATACGATCGTAAACACTTGGCCCAGTCCGGCTGCCTTTCTTGCTTGGGCGCATGCGTTCGTTCCGCCCGACAGACCGACGTCGCAAGGCGTCGCATAACTCGCAGATGCAATGAGATGAGTTTATGCCCGACATCCGCGAGTACCGACCGTCCGATGAGGCCGCCTGCTTGGCGATCTTCGACGGGAACCGGCCGAAGTTTTTCACCGCTTCGGAGCGCGATCTCTTGACGGCCTTTTTGCGACGCAACGAGAGTCCGTTTTTCGTGATCGAGGTCGCCGGGCAAGTTAGCGGGTGCGGCGGGTACAGCATCGACGACGACGGCGCGGCCGTTCTGGATTGGGGCATGGTCCGGCATGATCGGCACGGGCAAGGCCTGGTGCGCGGACTTGCTGCGGTGGCGGCTCGCACGGATTCGCCAAATCGCCCACGCGCGGTGCGTCCTGCTGGACACGAGTCAGCACACCGCGCCGTTCTTCGCCCGTTTCGGATTCGAGACGACGCGCACGATCGCCGACGGCTACGAGCCGGGCCTGGATAAGATTTTTATGCGACTCGATTGGAAGTCGTCTACTTAAACAACCCCTTCAACGCCTTCTTCAAATTCTCGCCGGGGCCGTCGGGCAGGCTGCCGCCGCCGAGGGCCGCGCCGAGGCGGGCGTAGGGGAGCGTGAACAGTTTCCGCATGTCGCCCGGTTCGACCGGGTAGACCAGGATCGTGCACAGGCACATCTCGTCGGTCGTCCCTTCGCCGTAGTGGACCAATTGCGGCGGGCTGTTCGGATTGACCGGATTGTCCGTGGAGTTGTCGTAACGTCGCGGACATTTGTATGGTCGTCCCCTTGGGCAACAGCGGCGACTCGGCGTAGACGTAGCCGTCTTGCCAGTTGAAGTCCCAGTCCTTGACCCACAGCATCGGGCGTTCGGTCCCGTCGGGCAGCGTGGCGACGACCTTCATCTCGCGACCCAGCAGATGCATGTGCGGCCAGATGCCGAACGGCTGCGCACGTCGCAGGGCAACGTGTACTTCGTCTCCATCCGATAGTCCGACTTGCCGGCCGGGATGCGGATGTTCGGATTGAACATCGCGATCCCGGTCACGAGATGCTTCGGCTTTTTCTTGGTGAAGTAAATGCCCAACTGCGAGCGATCCGTCTCGGGCTTGCCCGAGGGATGGTAGTGCAGTTGCAGCGCGAGGTCGGAACCGGCCTTGATGATCTTGCCGAAGTCGTCGGGCAAGCGTTGCCGCCGCCACGCCGGTGGCCCAACCGCCCAGACCGCCGGAGGGAATGAAGCCCGGTCCGCCGAAGCTGCGGTAGCCTTGCGCCGGATCGTCGGCGTCTTTTTCCGCGCCGTGCCCGAGTCGTCGAGATACAGGATGGCGTGATGCACGACCTTGCGATTGCCGGGGCGGAACTCGACGGCGGTGATGTACGTGTCTTCGGTTAGTCCGGTCGGAATGACGAAGCATTGGTAGATGTTGCGCGACGCGGCGGGGATTCGAAGGCGGCGTCCATCTTTAGGATCAAATCCGGTTCGCCCAGCGTCCAGCCGTCGACGAATTTCGGCGGTTCGGGCAGGTCGGCTTTGTCGCCTTCGGTCGCTCCGCCCTTGGCCCAAGCGTCGATGACGGCCAATTCGGTTTCGCTCAAGCGGCGCGCAGTCGCGGAACCCGCCGTAATCGGGATCGGCGTGGTACGGAGGCATCCGGCGGTCGTGCGTCACTTCGCGGATGAACTCCGCCCGTTTGCCGACGTCGTCGAACGCTTGCAGGGCGAACGGCCCGACTTCGCCCGCGCGGTGGCATTCGACGCAATGCTTGTTGAGGATCGGCGCGACGTGCTTCGAGTACGTGATCGGTCCGTCGGGCAGTTTGACGATCGACTTCGCCGGCGCGGGCTTTGCCGCATCCGATTTCGCGACATCGCCTTTCGTAACGTCGTTTTTTGCAGCGTCATTCTTTTCGGCGACCGGCGCGTCGACCCGGATCGTATGGGACTTGGCGATGCGTTCCTTGGCACGCGCGGCGCGGCGAACGCGACGACCGACGTTGCGGTCAAGATCACCAAAGCGACGACGATTGCGGACTTATTGAGCCGAACGTTCATAAACTTCCTCGATCCATGCGAATGTGAGCGCTCGATCCAGGTGCTGTTCATCGATCCTTGACGACCGTCGGTTTCTGAAACGGAATCCGGCACCTGAACGCCGGAACGTCGGCCGGAGGTGTTTTGTTTGAGTGCAACGCGGTCAACACGTCGACCAGTTCGTGCGTGCTCGTTTTTTTCGAGACGTCGCTTGCCGGTCGCCGAGAAGCGATCGTCGATCCGTCCGCGATAGACGACGGCGCCGTCCTTTATCACGACCACTTGCCCCAGGCGAGCTGCGCCGACCGCCGCGGCCAAGCGTTGCTCGCCGTCGAGCAAGATCGGCAGCGTCAGCCCGAACTTTTTGGCGTGCGCGACGGCGTCGTCGGCCTTGACGCCCACATCGCTGTGCACGCCCAGCCAGACGGTGCCGGACGCGTTTTCGTTCTCGGCGATCCGCAGGATTTCGGGAACATACGCGTTCGCCACCGGGCACTCCAAGCCCACGAAAAACAAGACGACCGTTTTGCCGCGCGAGTCGGCCGGCGAATGCGCGTTGCCGGCGATGTCTGGCAGTCGTAATGCGTCATCGATCGCGTTCGAGCGGGACGGTGCGGATTGCGAGGATGTCGGCTCGGCTGCCGCAACTTGGCCGGCAAGTAGGCAGAGTAGGAGGATTGCGTAACGACTCATGCAGGTTCGTCGTCCGTGGGAAATCGCCGTGGCCGCGTGAAACCGAATCGGGGGTGTCGAAGTACCGATAAAACTCGTCAAATCGACGTTCGGTTTCGCGGATGTTTGCAAAAAAACCGCCATATCTCGTCGTTGGCGTCCAGATTCTCGTCGATTTGCCCGAGATGAACGGTAATTTTCGCGGCGGACGTCCTGGCCAAGTATGTCCGCCGCCGGGCCACATAATACAAGACGACTTCGCTGCCGGCACGCCCCGGTGCGTACTCGTGCCGTTCAATCACGGTGCCGTCTTCGACGATCGGCCGCAGCGTTTCGATCGCCGGTTCTGCGGGGCAGCCGTTCGCGGCGACCCAGGCTTGGATCGTGTACGGAATGCTCAGATGCTGAGTGTTCGTGACGCTTCGTTTTCCTTTGCCCCCCTCGAACGGCGTGAACTCGTCGAACTCGCCGTGGAAGTGGATCACCGGCACGGGGCGACACGGCGCGATCGTTCTCAAGCTCATCGGTCCGGCGACGCCCGCCACGGCGGCGAAGACGTCGGCCATCGTGGCGGCCAGGGTGTAGGCCACGATTCCGCACCGTTGGACATGCCGCTTAAGAACATGCGATCGGCGTCGATCGGCAGCAGTCGATACAACTCGTCGAGCAGTGCGCGGACGAAGCCGACGTCGTCGACCTGGTCGCGGTATGCGTCGCCGCAACAGTTGCCCGCGTTCCAAAACAGCAGCCGTTCGCGGTCGCCGCTGCCGTAGGGATAGACGACGACGAACCCGTGTTGGTCGGCGGACGTGTTGAGATCGGTGAACTCGCGTTGAACCAGGCCGTTACTGTTGCTGCCGTGGAACGAGATGTGAACGGGTACCCGTTCGCGCCGTACGATTTGGCCGGCACATAAACCAAGAAGCGGCGCATGCGTCCGCCGATTTCGAGCGTGCGGAGATGTTCGCCGGGTGAGAGCCATGACATAGCGTCAATGTAAGAAACGCTTCGCGGTCGGCACAGCCCGAAATTGCGGCTGTCTGACCGGGAACGCGTTTTGTAGGATGGCGTACGCCCAAGACCGTCCGACATCCGCGCCGCGTCGCGTGGGATTTTCTTTGATTCGCCTGCTCTTTTTCGTAACGTACGTCATGGATGAAAAGTTTCCCGCCGACGGTCGTCGGCGCGTTGTGATCGAGAATTTTCGTCCCCGCGGCGGAATCGTCGCAGCCGATCAAGCGGATCATTCACGATCCGTTGACCATCGAGGTCGATGTCTTCGCCGATGGGCACGATCTGATCGTCGCGCGTTTGAAGCATCGCCACGACGATCGCCAAGCGTGGCGCGAGACGCCGCTGCAGGTGCGCGGACCATTTCTGGACGACCGACATGGCGATCGATCGGCTGGGACGGTGGCAATTCGCGGTGGTCGCCTGGGTCGATCATTTTGCCACGTGGCGTTACGAATTGACCAAGCGCGCGGCCGCGGGCCAAGACTTGGCGATTGAATTCCTCATCGGTGCGAACCTCATCGAAGCGGGCGTCGAACGCGCGACGACCGCGCATCAGGAAGACGATGCCCGCATGTTGCGCGACGGTCGAGCGATTGCGCAGCGAGTCCCCGCAACATGAACGGACCGAGATCGCGCTCGCCGGCGATTTGGAACAGGTCATGGCGCGTCACGCCGATCGTTCGACCGCGACCGAATCGCCGGTCTTCGAGATCGACGTCGATCGGCCCCGTGCGCGGTTCAGTTCGTGGTACGAGTTGTTCCCGCGTTCCTGCGGCGCGGACGGCAAGCACGGCACGTTGCGTGACGTGATCGGCCGGCTCGATTACGTCGCCGAGTTGGGCTTCGATATTCTCTACATGCCGCCCATTCATCCGATCGGCGACTCGTATCGCAAAGGGAAGAACAACAAGCCCGACGCTGCTGCCCGACGACGTCGGCAGCCCCTGGGGTATCGGCAATAAAGAGGGCGGCCACGACGCGATCCATCCCGAGTTGGGCACGCTCGAAGACTTCCGCGCGCTCCGCGTCGCGGCCGAACAACGCGGCATCGAGTTGTGCTTCGACATTGCGTTTCAATGCTGCGCCGAGCATCCGTATGTGAAGGACCATCCGCAATGGTTCAAAGCCCGACCCGACGGCACGATTCAATACGCCGAAAATCCGCCCAAGAAGTATCAGGACATTTATCCGTTCGATTTCGAAACGACCGATTGGAAGGCGCTGTGGATCGAGTTGAAGTCTGCGTGGTCGACTTTTGGATCAACGAAGGCGTGCGCGTCTTTCGCGTCGATAATCCCCATACCAAGGCGTTTCCGTTTTGGCAGTGGTTGATCCGCGACGTTCGCCGCCGCATGCCCGACGTGCTGTTTCTCAGCGAAGCGTTTACGCGCCCAGAGGTTCGTTATCGCCTGGGAAAACTCGGTTACACGCAGTCCTACACGTACTTCACGTGGCGGACCGGCAAGCAAGAACTGACCGAGTATTTCACCGAAATCATGAACCCGCCGGTCAGCGAGATTTTTCGCCCCAACCTGTGGCCCAACACGCCCGACATCCTGCATGCGTTTCTGCAGACGGGCGGTAAGCCGGCGTTCATGATTCGGTCGGCCTTGGCCGCGACGGCCGGCGCGAATTGGGGCATCTACGGTCCCGGCTACGAACTGTGCGACGGTACGCCGCGCGAACCTGGCAGCGAAGAGTATCTGGACAGCGAGAAGTATCAAATATGTGCTTGGGATACGAACGCGCCGCATTCTGATCGCGCCGTGGATCGCGTCACTGAATAAAATTCGCCGCGAGCATCCCGCGCTGTACAGCGCGACGATACGTTACGGTTTCACGAGATCGATAGCGAGCACATCATCGCCTACAGCAAACACTCGACCGACGGACGCGACGTGGTGTTGACGGTGATCAATCTGGATCCCTTCGCGGCGCACGACGGAATGTTGAAACTCAAGCCGGAACTATTGCCGCACGGCTTGCCCGAGCGTTATGAGGTCCGTGATTTGCTGAACGATACGAGCTATACGTGGGAAGGCTTGGGTTCGTGGATCTCGCTCGATCCGTCTCGGCCTGTGCATGTGTTTCTGTTGCCGTAATTCGCTCGTTCGTCGTTCCGATTCGCCGCGTTCCCGTCCGTGAGGTGGTTCGATGTCGTCGTCGTTTTTAGCAACTTTGCGCGAACCGATTCTGGCGTGGTTCGAGCGGCAACGGTGGTTCGGCGGGAAGGGCCGGGCGATCGTCGACGCCGGTCTGGTGAGCGAGTTGCCGTTGCAATCGAATCCCGACGTCGCGTTCCAGATCGTGCGGATCGACTATCGCGACGGCGACCACGAACTCTATCTGACCGCGTGGCCGTCGACATGGCGCGGATGGTGCGAGGCCGAAGCCGCGCCGGAAGAATGGTTGCGCGATCATGCCGCGTTGCAAGCGATGTGGCCGGAATTGGTCGCGGGCGAACTGCCGACGTGGCGTTCGGCTACGTTCGTCGAGTCGTCGCCGACGATGGCCGGCGAAGTGCGGTTCGCGCATTTCGAACAAAGCAACACCTGCGTGATCGTCGACGACGCGCTGATTGTGAAGCTGTATCGCAAGCTGAAGGCCGGCGTCAATCCGGACGCCGAAATCGGCCGTTTTCTGGCCGATAATCCCACCGCCGACGTTTCTCCGCCGATGTACGCCGTGTTGGAAACTGCGCGTCTGACGGCGAAGCGATCACGCTGGCGACCGCGCATTCGGTTCGTGGCCGGTTCGAAGTCGGCCTGGGACGCCGCGCTGAAAGATTTAGCGGCCGATCTGAAAAAATTCGGCACGACGGCCGATCTGCGGAGCATCTTGTCCGCGGCCGTCGAGTTCGCCGCGCGGCTCGGCGTGCTGACCGCGCGGATGCACGATCTGCTGGCCGACTCGCACGAGCCGGCGTTCGTCCCGGAGCCGTGGACCGACGAGGAACGCGCCGCGATCGCGACCGGTCAGATCGCGTATTCGAAAAAACAATTCGACTTGCTCGCGCAACGTGATGATGGGCCTTCCGCAAAGCGCGGCGCGCGTCGCCGCTCGGGTGCATGCCGGCGCGCGACGAACTGCTGGAACGCTTCGAGGCGTGGCGTACGTTGCGTGCGTGCGGACAACGCATCCGCATTCACGGCGACTATCACTTAGGCCAAGTCTTGTGGGACGCCTCGGCGGGAAACGCCGCGCGGTTTTGGATTCTCGATTTCGAAGGCGAACCCGCGCGACCGTTGGACGAACGCCGCCACAAACGCTCGCCGTTGCAAGACGTCGCGGGAATGATTCGCTCGCTGCATTACGCTCTCTCGCAAACGCGCTCGCGCACCCCGAACATCCCCGTGCCGAAGAGTTCGCGGACGAAGCGTATCCGATGTTGCTGGATGCGTTCTTCGCCGCGTATCGCCGGGAACTGCGCACCGCGGAATTGCTGCCCGCCGACGAAACCGATCTGCGGGGAATGCTGGAGATTTATATTCTAGAGAAAGCGATATATGAATTGGGCTATGAACTGATGAACCGCCCCGATTGGGTCGCGGTTCCGTTGTTAGGCATTCATGGTTTATTGACGCGTTGAAGCGATCTTACTGGGCGAGTCCGGCGCGGATTGTTATGCCCGGGGCGCGGAACCTCCAACGCTCAGCGCGGTTGAGTTTATTGGCAGACGCACGGTTGGCAGCAGTTGCCTTGCGAATAGTACGTGGCCGGCTGCACGATTTGTTGTTGCGGAACCTGCTGCACATACACCGGTTGCGGAGCCGGCTGGGCGATCACCTGCGCGGGCTGCGCGATGACCTGCGGTTGAGCGACCGGTTGTGCCGCGTATTGCGGCGCCGTGGCGTAAGCCGGCGGCGCGTACACCGTGCCGGCGGGGGCCGTATTGTGCCCTCCCAACAAGCCGAATCCGAACAGGCCGCCGCGACCCGGGCCGGCACAGCCGGTCGAACCGAGTAGCGTCGTCCCGATCAACACGGCGAACGCGACGGATGGGGCGGAACGCATAGCGATAACCTCGACGTTGTCTGGAATGAGCCCGAGTTGCGACGCGTATCAGCAAGAACGTCGCTGGGGATTCGGGGCGTGGGCGAACGATACTCGTGCGGTGCGCATGAGTCAAGGGAGATTCCCTTGGGGTTGTGGGTCGCCGTGGGCGTTTTACGCTTCCCCGTGGGTTGCGTCCCCGAAACAAGACGAATTCGAAAGAAATTCTCCGTTCGCGGAACCTTCTCGACGCGGCGGTTTTCATTCAGTCAGAGAGACGCCTTTTCAACTCGCTCGCATCCCCCACACACGGATCGGCGAACTTTATTTCTTTGGAGGATCGAGTCGTATGTTACGCCCAACTCGCGGATGGATCGGGAGGGTTTGGAAAACGGGGCTCGCGCTCGGCATGCTGTCGATCGGCATTCCGTTATGCGACACGTCGGTCGTTGCGCAAGACGGTCCGCGCATGCGTCGAGACGGCGAACGATCGGGTGATCGCCGCGAGAACGGACCGCGAATCCGGCGATCGGCAAGACGAGCGTCGTGACGGCGAACGTAACGTCGAAGATCGTCGCGAAGAGGCCCGCGATCGTTTCGAACGGATGCGCGAAGCGTTCCGCACCGCGCAATTGCGCCGTAGCGAAGATCGCGCCGATGAACCGCGTAAAGACGAAGACCGCCGACCGGAAGCGCGTCGCGACGATGCACGCCCGGAACGTCGCGAAGGCGATCGTCGCCCGCAACCCAATCGCGACGAGCTGCGCGAGCGAGATCGAAAAGGCCCCGGCCCCCGTCCTGGCGCAACGCGACGGCGACGCGCAAGAGCGTCGGATGAGCCGCGAACCCGGTCCGCGCGACGGCGATCGTCCGCAAGGCAAGGGTCGCCCCGAAGGCCGCCCGGATGCGCGTCCCGAAGGCAAAGCTCGACCCGAAGGCAAAGGCCGTCCGGAAGGCAAAAATCGCCCGGACGCACGCCCTGAAGGCAAAGGCCGACCCGAGAGCAAAGGTCGTCCCGAGGGCGATGCGCATCGCGGCGAGAAGGGTCCGCCGGATCGCAATGCTCGCGGACCGGGCCGCCCGGACGACCGTCGCGCCGCGGCCGATCGTTCGCAGGGACGCGGCCCCGCAGGCGACCGTGTCGCTCGCGATTCTCGCGACGAACGTCGTCCGTCGTTCGACCCGCGTTCGCAACAACGTGGTCGTCCGCAATTCAACGGTCCGCCGCCGCGCGACGCCCGCGGCGATCATCGCGGCCCCGGCCCGCAAGGTCGCGGACCGCAGTTCGCACGTGGTCCGGAACCCCGTCGCGACGCCGCGCCGCATCGCGGTCCGCAAGGTCCGCGCGGTCCTCAGTTCAGTCGCGGTTACGATCGTCAACGCGGGTCGGATCATCAACGCGGTCCGCAAGCCCATCGTTCGGCTCGCGACGCGCATCGTTCGGGTCCGCCGCATGCCGCGCAGTCTCGTCACCGCGGACCGGATCGTCATGCTCAACCGGCACATCGCGGCCACGGCCCGCAATTCGGTCGCGGCGGCCATGGTCAACGTGGTCCGCAGGTAAGACACGGATCGCAAGCACATCGCGGCCCACAAGCGAATCGCGGTCACCAATCGCACCGTGGACCGCAGGCTCATCGTGGTCACCAAGCCGCACCGCGGTCCGCAAGTCCATCGCGGAGCCCCGCCGCATCGTGGGCATCAGTCCGCTCACGGCTCGCGACGCCCGACGCGTGGACCTGCTCCGCACGCCGTGCGCGGCGATCATCGTCCGCGTGGGCCGCAATTCGGTCGCGGCGGCCATGGTCAACGTGGTCCTCAAGCGCAACGCGGCGATCATCGCGGTCATGGACCGGATGCGCGTCGCGACGCGGGACATCGCGGCCCGCAACGCCCCGAAGCACGCGGACCGCAATTCGTGCGCAAGGTCGTGGGCGTCCCGCGCCGAATATGCGTGATCGTCGGCCCGAACCCCGTTCGGCCGACCGACGCCCGACGGATCGTGCTCGTTCGACGCCGGAAGGGCGTGATCGCGACGACCGTCGCGGCGACGCCGGCCGCGGACCTGCGCGCTCCGCCGAAAGCGGTCGTCCGTCGTTCGGCCCGAGCCGCTTCGGGTTCGGCCCCGCACAAGGTCGTCCGCAATTCGGTCCTTGGTTCGGCGGTCGTCCGGGCGGCGATCGCGCGAACGTCGGCGGTCGCGAACCGGAACGCCGTGACGTGGCGGACGCTCGCGACGGCGATCGTTCGACGCACCGTCCCTTCGGTCCGCGTTATGGCCAAGACCGCAACTTGCGCGACGGCGACCGCTCGCCGCCGCGCGGTTCGGATCGATGACACGAATCGTAGCGATTATCTCACGATGCACCCGCTCGACGTCCGTACGTCGAGCGGGTTTTTCATGCGCAGTTCCCTGCGGAATCGTTAGGAAATTCCCCCATCGCGATTCGGCGCAGTAAGGACCGGCGTAGATTTGATATAACGAACAAGCTCGGATCGTCGTACCGGGGGAAGATCGACGATACGAAGTCCGCGGGTCAGATGGCGCGACCCGCGACGCGGCGGTCGTCCATTACGCCGGAACTATGTTGGAGCGATTGACCGAAGACCAACGCGAGCAATGGAGTCGTGGCAATCGCGTCACGGTCGACGGCTATCTCGCGCACTATCCGGAATTGCTTGACGCACCTGACAAATTGGCGAATCTCATTCGCGGCGAGATCGATCTCCGCGCGTGCGGACGGCGAAACGCCGACGCCGGCCGACTACGCCGCGCGATATCCGGTCGTAGCGGCGAATCTCGGTTTATTCGCTGCCGATACCGAGCAATCGATCCCGGCCGACGGGACGATCGTCGCCGGCGGTTTCGGCCCGCGTCCGAATAATCCCTTGGATGCCGCCAACGACGAGGTTTACGAAACGTTCGCACCGGTGCGCTCGCCGGCTTCGAAACTCTGATGCCCGGCGGTTCGCCCCGCGCAGCCGCCGGTCGAAGACGGCTACGAGACGCTGGCGCCCGCTCCGCGTAAACCGTCCGCCGACAAGACGATGGTTGGTCGGGGGCCGATGCCTGCGCGCGCCGTGGCGACGCTCGCCGGCGGAGCGCGGCAAGTCGACGCCGACGCCACGGTGGTCGGTCCGCGAACGCCGGGCCAAACCGGATTTGGAAGACGGCCTCAGCGAAGAAACCCGGGCATTACTGGAAGGCCGCCCTTACATTCCCGGCTATGAGATCAGCGGCGAGTTGGGACGGGGCGGGATGGGCGTGGTCTACCGCGTTGCAGGTCAGCACGAATCGCCAGGTCGCGTTGAAGGTCGTTCGCAACGAAGTGCTGGAGACCGTGTCGGCCGAAAATCGCGAAAGCACGCTGGCGCGGTTTCGTCACAAAGCGCAAGCCGCCGCGCAACTCGAACACGACAACATCGTGACCGTGTTCGAGGTGAACGAAGTTCGCGGACTGCGCTACTACGCGATGCGCTACGTGACGGGTAAGAGTCTGATCGACTTTCTGCGCGACGGACCGCTCGAAAATCGTCGCACCGCGGCGTATATCGAACCGATTGCGCAGCAGGCTTGCAGTATGCGCACGACAAGGGGATTCTGCATCGCGATTTGAAGCCGCACAACATCATGATCGACGAGCAGAGCGATCGCCCGCTGCTCACCGATTTCGGCTTGGCGAAGATCATCGATCACGGCCACGAACTGACGATGGCCGGCGAGATCATGGGAACGCCGGCCTACATGTCGCCCCGAGCAAGCGCACGAGACGCTGGCAAGGTGTCGTTCGCGGCGGATCAGTATTCGCTGGGCACCACGTTATATCATTTACTGACCGCGCGTCCGCCGTTTCAGAGCGGCGGGCGTCGCCGAGACGTTACGCCAGATTTCACGACGACGAACAAGTCCAGCTCCGCGACAACTCAACCCGGCGATTCATCGCGATTTGGAAACGATCTGTTTGAAGTGTCTGCAAAAGAATCCGCTCAAACGTTATGAAAACTGCGGTGCGCTGGCCGCCGATCTCGCGCACTACTTGAAGAAAGAACCGATCCTCGCGCGTCCGGTTTCGCCGCCCGAGCGGTTTTGGCGGTGGTGTCGGCGCAATCCGGTGACCGCCGGCTTCGAGCGCGGCGGCATTGTCCATGGCGGTGATCGCGGTCGCGGCGATGGTGATCGGGTATCGCAACACGTCGGCCGCGCTCGAAACGGCCGAAACGCGTTTGAAGATGGCGCTGACGGTCGTCGAAGAACTGTTCACGCGCGTCAGTGAAGACGACTTGCTGAACGAACCCGGCATGCAGGGTTTGCGGAAGGACTTGCTCGGTCGCGCACTGAAGCATTATCAACTCTTCTTGAACGAGAGCGGCGGGGATCCGACGATTCGCGAGGAGACCGCCGCCGCCCGCGCCCGCGTCGGATTGATCGCGCAGTTGACCGGGGACCGCGACGAGGCGAGGCGACAACTGGAAACCGCGGCGACGACGCAACGCGAATTGTTGACCGAAACGCCCGACCACGTCGCGCGTATGAAAGCAGCTCGCGACCAGCTTGAACGCGTTGGGGAATTTGTTGGATTGCGCCGATCCGGAACGCGCCGTGGCCTATTTTCGCGAAGCCGAAACGTTACGCGCACGTCTGGAGGACTTACATCCGGACAACGTCGAATATGCCCGGCAATTGGCCAACACTCGAATGAATATCGCGCTGATCGAGGCGAATCGCGGCCGCGACGCAATCGCCGAAGGAACTAATGGATTCGGCGCAGGCCACGCGCCGCGAGATTCTGGAGAAGTCGCCCGAAGAACGAAAAACACGCCGCGATCTGGCCAAGGGCTATTTCGGTTGGGCGTTCAAACTCGACGAAAAACCGGAACAGGCGGCCGAGGCGTTGGAGCAATTTCGCGCGGCCGAGCGCGAGTTCGCCGCGTTGTTGAAGACCGATGTGCGTTCGTTGGACGATCGGTTTTTCCTGGGGCAAGCTCGGTGCTGGATCGGTTGGAAGTTGATGGGGATCGGCGATCTGCCGGCCGCCCGCGCGGCCTACGAATCGGCGCAGAGCGTCACCGAACCGTTGGCGGCGGGTAATCCGGACGTGGAAAAGTATCGGATCGAAGCCGCCACGCTGGAATTGGATCGCGGTGACCTCTACGCGGCGGCCGAAGAATGGCCGGCCGCCCGTAAGCTGTATCAACAAGCCTCGGCGAGTTGCGACGCGATCGTCCGTAAAAACCCGAACGCGCTCGATATGTTGCGACTGAAGGCGTCCGCCTGCGAAGGTCTGGCCGACGTCGAACTTTCGGCCGGCGACTCGACGGCGTCGATCGCCGCGCGACGCGCGGCGATCGCTGTCCTTCGTGATTTGGCGTTACGTGCGCCGGATCCCGGACTCGATCAAGCGATTCAACTAAACGAAGAAAAACTGCCGGCATCCGGAGGGACGCCGCCGGAAAAGTCTCTTTAACCCTGTGTCGCCGGAACATACGGAAGATATTCCGCCGTCCGACGAACCGTTCCAGGCGTTGCGGGTTCCCGTCCGACATAGCTCAGTGGACGAGGTCTCTTCTCGAACACATGGTGCAGGCATGTCGACTTCCACGCGTACGTTTTCACGCATGAAGTTCTGGATCTTCGTCCCGCTTTGTGTCGCGCTCTCCGCCGTGCTGCGTGCGCAGCTCCGGCCCGAGTCTCGACGCGACGACCACACCTGCGCCGACGACCGCGCCGTGCTCGACAGCGCGGAACTCTTACACGCGTCTCGCCCGTGCCCCCAGTATGTTCGGCGACTCGCCGGGCCCCTCGACGACGCTAAGCATTCCGGTCTTCAACACGCTCGGCGTTCGTTCGGCGGCGGACACGACCGTGCCGTTGGGAGGCGGCTCCGGCGCGACAAAAATCGCCGAGAACGGCTGCACGTTGCCCGCCGATCGGGTGTTCTTCAATTACAACCAGTACGCCGGCGTCCTGGCCACGACCCGGCCGACGATCCCCACGCCGACGCCTGTCGGCGACGGACGCTACGGGACCTACACGCTGGGCGTCGAGCGAACGTTTCTGGACGGCGACGCCTCGGTCGAAGTACGCATGCCGTTTCACGACGATCTGGGGGCGAATTTTCCCGGCTATCAGGCGACGATCGGCAACGTCGGGAATCTGGCCGTTTATCTCAAAACGTTGTTGTATGCGGACGAAGGGCTGGCCGTCGGCGCGGGGATCGCCGGGATTTTGCCGACCGGCAACGACCTCCGCGTCGATTCGCCGTTCTTAAATTTCGAGATGCGGAACGAAGCGGTTCATTTAGCGCCGTATTTGGCCGCGCTCTATGTCCCTGACGACGATTGGTTCGTGCAAGGCTTTATCCAAGGCGATTTCGCGGCCAACGGAAATACGATCTTCACGAATAATCGAGCAATCGAACAAGGCGTCTACACCGAGCAGAACCTATTGCTGTTGGATCTCTCGCTCGGGCGTTGGTTGTATCACGATCCGAACGCCGAGCGATTCGTCGGCGCGGCCTTGGTGTTCGAGCTGCATTACACGACGACGCTGCAAGACACCGACGTGGTGCCGTTCGGCGTGCCGACGTTTCCGCCCTCCAACGCCGCGGTGTTCAACTCGTTGAATCGTCTGGATGTGTTGAACGCGACCGTCGGTTGCAATTTCTTGCTAACGCCCTCGTCGAATCTGCGGATCGGAGCGGGAGCCCCCGTGACCGGTGCGCGCGATCGGCTATTCGACGGCGAGTTTCAGGTTTCGTTCAATCAGTATTATTAAAAATCGAAATCGAATCGTTTAGGAAGCGATCGAGTTTACCTAACCAGCAGGATCGTCCCGGGAACCCATCAACTCACGCGGATATGCCGGCATCCCGATAATGATGAGACGGCGAGTCACGGAAGGACTTGCACGATTCATCCGCGAAGGATCGCCATGCCCTTAGCTTTTCGATTCGCACGTTGCGCGCTCGCGTTGACGGCGTTCGGCGTCGTGATCGCGGCGTGCGTCGCATTCGCGCAAAACGCCGCGCCCGCGTTGAACGCCGACACGTCGGCGAATCAGCCGCAGCAACGTTCGTCCGCGCGGAATTCCTACACGCGGTTGGCGGCGTGCGCCGAATATGTTCGGCGATTCGTTAGGATTGCCGACGCAAGTGAATTCGGGCAATATCGAATTTGGTTCGACGAACTCCACGATCCCGCTCAACGGCGGCGGGACGACGAAGGTCGCCGAGAACGGGTGTTCGCTGCCGGCCGATCGCATTTTCCTGAACTACAACCACTTCGTAAACGCTTACGCCGCTCAGTCGACCTTGTTCGGCACGACGACCCCGCCACAGACGTTCAATTTCGACCAAGTCACGCTGGGCTTCGAGAAAACGTTTCACGACGGCGATTGCTCGATCGAAGTGCGCATGCCGTTCCACGAGAACTTCGACTTCGACGACGGCCAATACAACACCGTCTCGAGCGGCAACATCGGCAACCTGACCGTCTATTTGAAAACGCTGCTGCTGGCGACCGAGGATTTCGCACTGGGTGCCGGCTTGGGGATCGGCGCGCGACGGGGAACGATTTCGTTTCCACCACGTATTTCGAACGCTACCGCATCGAAAACGACGCCGTCCACATTTTGCCGTATATCGGTTTGCTTTATGCGCCGAACGAGCGGTGGTTTATGCAGGGTTTCGTGCAGTTGGACGTCAACACCGGCGGGAACGACGTCTATTCGAATCAAACGATCGGAACCGGACCGGTGTCGGGGCCGGTTGTCCTAGCGATCCCGCCGGGCGATCCCGGCGTGTATCGAGGAACGTATAACCAACAGAATTTATTGCACCTGGACGCGTCGTTCGGACGTTGGCTTTATCAAGATCCGACTCGTCGGATTCAAGGGATCGCCGCGGTCTTCGAACTGCACTACACCTCGACGCTGCAAGACTCGGATCGAGTCGAGATCGCGAATCCGTCCACGCAGTCGAACGTCGTGATCGGGAACGGCTTGAACCGCTTGGATATTCTGAACGCCACGATCGGCGCCAACCTGCTGATCACGCCGCTCTCGACGCTGCGAATCGGCTTCGTGATGCCGTTGGAACTGGATCCCGAACGGCAGTTCGACAACGAACTTCAAATCTCGTTCAACAAGTATTTTTAGAACCGGATACTCGCCGCATCGACTACTTCGCGTCCAACGTCCAGATCGGATCGTGCGGCGAGGTCGCGGGTTTCGCGGCGCGAGACAGCAGCTTCTTCGCGGGTTCGTCGTCGGGATGCTTCGCCAAGAGATCGTCGAGAACGTTTTTCGTCGCGGCGAAATCCCCTTGATCGAAATGCGCGATTGCGCGTTCGTAAAGATCGCTCAAGGTGCGGCGATGCGGGTGATCGTCGGGAAACAGTTCGTGAATTTCGACGGGCTGGTCGATATTGATCGTGCGAATCGAGCAGAGCCGGCGTCGCGCGAATTCGTTCGTCAAACGATCGACGCATGATCGCGTGACCAACAGCGACGCGCCGACGTGTTTGGTGGCGCCTTGCACGCGGCTGGCTAAATTGACCGTCGTGCCGAACGCGCCGTATTTGAACTTACGCCGCGATCCGATGTTGCCGACCTGCGCCGTGCCGGTATTGATGCCGATCGACACGTCCGTCGTCTCGCCGATGCGATCGCGCCAGCGGGCGTTGATGTCGGCCATCGCCGCGCGCATTTTCAACGCGGCGGCGCACGCCCGCGACGCATGATCTTCGATCATCACGGTGCGCGCGCCAAATCGCCTCCAGGGCGTCGCCGCTGTAATCGACCAAGACGCCTTGATGTTCGACGACGATATCGGACAGGACGCTCAGCACGTCGCGAACCCATTCGACGGAGGTCGCCGCGCCGTTGTTGGCGCTGATGCGGCTGAAGCCCTTGATGTCGCAGAACATCACCGTGATCACGGCGTCGCGCGGCCAACATCGACTCGCCTTGGCTTTCGAGCATGCGGGCCAATTCGGGCGAGAAGAACTGCTCGAACCGGACGCGCTCGGCGATCAGCTTGCGTTCTTGTTCTTGTGCGCGAGGCCCGACGCCACGCCGTAGGCGAGTAATTCGAACAGCTTGACTTCCAACTCGCTGATGCTGCCGGCGATACCGTACGTGGAGATCGACGAACGCTCGCCGTACAGCGCCGATCAGTTGCCCTTTCACGTTCAGAATCGGCGCGGCGACGATCGAGTGGATGTCGACCAAGCTCTGCACTTCCGAGGTTTCGAACTTCGGCGCGTGGTAGAACGTGCGACATTCTTCCTGTACGCGACGCAACATCGTCGAACTGGGACGCCACCGATTGTCCTTGATCTCGCCTTCGGCCGAACACGACGCCAGGACGTTCCACGCGTCGGGCGTGCGCTGGATTACGGCGACTTGGTCCAGGTGAATCAACGTCGCGGCGGCCTGGGCCGCTTTGGGCAGGAAGTCGTTCGAGCCTCCCGCGCTTTGGAACACTTCCATCGACGCCTGCAGCCACGCCAACAGTTGTTGTTCTTGGCTGAACAATCGGCTGGAGGGCGACAGACTGGGCTCGCCCAGCGGCAATTCCAAATTGCCCAGATTCAGTCCGCTGCGGCCCGGCGCCAAAGTCGGTTCGCGCAGCGATTGGAATTCCATCGCCTCGACTTGCGTCGCCTCGAAACGCAAAATCCGACCGCCGATTTCGCACCCTAACGGCAACGAGACTTCGGTCCGCTCGTCGGGCGCCAATTTGCGCCGGCGGACAGATGAATCGTGTTCTTGCTCAGGTTGTGAATGATGACCTTGGTCGGCGAGGTCGGCTCGAACCGGAAGTGTCGGCGCGAGACGCTCCGTTCGGCGACGTCGACCAAGATTAAGCGGTCGTCCTCTTCGCGATGAATCAAAGCGAAAGGGAGCGGTTCATGCGGCTCGCGGCGACCGATTTCCACGGCGCGGCTGAGCCTGGCGGTGTGCAGCGTGCGCTGCCCGTCGCTGATTTTGCAAACGATAGTGATCGAAGAGTTAGTCAATCCGCGCTCGCAAAACTGATGCTCGATCACGCCGCGTCGCGAACCGACGCGCAAGCGTCGCGGCGGGCAGCGACCAAACTCGGTGGGAAAGCCTGCCCCCTAGCGAACCGTCGTAAAAGCCAAGCTTGAAGATGTCATTATGGAGAAGATTGCGGAATTCGGTAGTCGTTCGCCATGAAACTTCGGCCAAGATGCGGAAGTTTCCACCCAATCCGCCCGTTTTACGCAAGCGGAACGGTCGTTGCGGTCGATAATCCGTGTAGGCTTTTCGATCGAAAATCGCTCTTGCTCCGAGCATGTCGATGTCCCGCGGCACACAGCTTTTCGCATCCCTCTTTGCCGGCATGGTCATGCTGGCGTGTGGGTGCGAGTTGCCGCACGGACCCATCACGTGGCGACCGGGCGAGCACTTCGAGACGCTGTTCCACCACGATCGCCAGATCGCCCCGGGCTACGACGCAGACGACCCGGCCAGCTATCAGCCGTGCGATTGCGGTGCCGCCGGACCATGCCATCCGCGTCGAGCACATCATCTGGCGCGTCACGACGTGCTGACCGCCGGGCCGCAGTTGAACGCGCCGTGGCCGAAATATCACCCGGTGCCGACCAAGCCGGTGTTCGAGCCGCGCGGTCTCTATGAAGCCGGGCTGACGACCGACGCCGAAGTCTCGGCTATGCCCATCCAACAACCCGCGCCGATTCGTTGATCGTAGGGAACGCGACCGTCTCCAGAGACCCAGGCGCCGCTCCGCCGGTTTACAATCGGTTCTTCACGGGATTCAATAGGGACGCCGTACGCGTTCGCCCCCTTTCCACGGATTACGCATTGTCTCGTCGCGCCACGCTGATCGAACTGCGCGATTATCTGGTCTACGTGATCGCGCGGTTGTTGATTTGCGTGTTACAAACGACGTCGCTCCGACTGTGCGAGTTATTCGCACGGGCGTTCGCGGTCTTGGTCACCGACTGGATCCCGATCCGCAAGCAGGTTCTTACGGAAAATCTGACGATTGCGTTTCCGCAGTGGACCGCCGAGCAGCGACGCACCTGTATCTTAGGAATGTGGCGGCATCTAATTTTGATGCTGGCCGAAATGGCCCATGCCCGACGCAAGTTGCATCGCACGAATTGGCGGTCCGTCGTTGGAGTACGCAATCTGCGCGGCATGATGACGCTGCTGCTTGAGCCGCGGCCCAAGGTGATCGTCTCCGGGCATTACGGCAATTTCGAATTGGCCGCTTATCTGCTGGGCGTTTACGGCTTCGAGGCCTACGCCGTCGCACGGACGTTGGATAATCCGTACCTCGATCGGTGGTTGAACGATTTCCGCAGCGCACAGGGACAGCACCTCATCGAGAAAGACGGAACCGCGGTCGAGATTGCGATTCTGCTGGAGAAAGGGAGCACGCTGATGTTGCTGGCCGATCAGAACGCCGGCCCCAAAGGGTGCTGGGTCGAGTTCTTCGGGAAAGCCGCCTCCACGCACAAGGCGATCGGCCTGTTCTCCCTGGGCAACGACGCACCGCTGGGCGTCAGCTATGCTCGACGTTTGGACGGGCCGCTGAAATACGAACTTGGACTCGAAGCCCGTTTCGATCCACGCGAATCGGCGACGCCGATGGACGTCACCGACGTCACGCGTTGGTTTACCGACAAGCTGGAAACGATCATCCGGACCGAACCCGATCAATACTGGTGGCTGCATCGCCGCTGGAAGGATGAACGCCCGGTCCGCGTGCGCAAGCCGAAGCCCGCGCAGCCGATCGTGGAAATTCCCCCCGGCACGACGAGCGACAGCGCTTAGGCGCACAAGGATTTTTTCGCAGCGACGCCGTTCATCGAAAAACTTTCGACGATGTGGTATCCCGTCTGTCGCACATCCGAATGCCCGCCCGGCTCGTCACGCGAGTTCGTTGCAGGCGAGCGAATCGTCGCGTTATACAACGTCGACGGGGCCTATTATGCGCTCGACGGCATCTGTCCACACTCCGGCGGGCCGCTGGGCAGAGGGCGTTTGACCGGCTGTGTGGTCACGTGCCCATGGCACGGCTGGCAATTCGACGTGCGTGACGGGCAACACCAACTGAACGCGCTGTATCATCAGCCGACGTTCGCGGTGCGAGTGGTCGGGGAAACGATCGAAATCGAAATTTCGGCGGATTCTTGAAGGTCGGCGATACGCCTGGAAGCTCTTTCAGTTGTAGACCGGTGTTCGCGAAAAACGCGCTGGATCCGCCAGGGAATGTCTTGACAAAAGCAATTTGGCTTACTGTACATATTTACACATTTTGAAATGCGGCTCATGCCCCTTTGGGTTTTTCGTATTTTCCAGCAGTATCGTAAGGGCGCCCATGATCGGGGAAACGTCTCGCGTCGAATTCGACCGCGCAGTTGGATCGAATCGTCGACGAAGTCCTTGAACAGCACGAGATTTTAGGGCCGCCGGTCAATGCGTTGCAGTTGGCCGTTCGAATGGGCTTTCGCATCGCCTGGAACGAAGGGCAGGGGGGACGTGCCCGGCTGGTCCGTTCGCCGCAGGCGAATGTCGATGCGCCGGGCACGATTTTGCTGACACCGGAACCGCGACTCGAACGGCGGCAATGGGCCGTGGCCCACGAATTGGGCGAATCGCTGGCGTGGCGCGTGTTCGACGCGATCGATCAGGACCCACGCGACGCGCAACCGAACCTCCGTGAACTGATCGCCAACCGGTTGGCCGGCAGGTTATTAGTTCCGGATCAATGGTTTCTCGCCGCCGGCGACGAGTGGGATGGGATTTGTTGCGACTAAAAAAGCGTTTTACATCGGCCAGTCACGAACTGCTGGCTTGGCGGATGTTGGACGCGCCGACTCCGACGGTGATCACGATTTTTTGATCAGGGAAGCATCGTTTTCCGCGGCGGCAACCTGCGATGCCGCCCGCCGCGCTGGTCGCCCGCCGAAGAGTCCGCCCGGGAACGGGCCTCCGACGAACAACGGCCGATCGACGATCCCGGCCCGCCGCGAGTCCGCGCCTGGGCGTTACACGAACCGCGCTGGCTACGCGAAATCATCCGCACCGAAGGCTGGATCGAAAACGAAGATGCGGACTGGGATTAATTGAGCGAGAATCCGATGGCCGGGCTTCAAAAACGTTTTTGACACACGCATAGCTCGTCACTGACGACGACACGCTTGTCGGGTGCGGTTACTCACTTACGGTCGCCGGCTTGCGATCTCGTAGGGCGGCGACCGCGATGTCGGCCAGTTCGCCGGCCAGCGGATTGACCGAGCCTTTGCCGTCTGGATGCAGCCGATTGCTGAGAAAGATGACGAACAAATCTTGATCGGGATCGATCCACAACGACGTGCCGGTGAACCCGCCATGGCCGAACGCGGCGGGTGAGAGCGACTTGCCCCGGTTCGACGAATACGGCGACGCATTGTCCCAGCCGTAGGTCCGCAGTGCGGTGCGCACGGCCGGAGGTTTTGCATCGTCGACGCGTTTCAGCGGAGCGAGCCGGACTTCGCGCGGTTTAAGCCAAACATCGAACGTCGTGGGTTTCAATAGGCGCCGTTCGGCGGACGGCGATTCGCCGCGCCGCAGCAAAGCGTCTGCGTAGATCGCCAAGTCGCCGGCCGACGAGAACAAGCCCGCATGACCGGCCACGCCGCCGAGCACGGCGGCGCGCGGATCGTGGACGCGGCCGATCAACCATGCGTCGTAGCGGCGTTCGGTCGGGGCGATCCGCGAACGGAGATCGTCGCCTGGCGCGTAACCGGTCTCGTGCATGCCGAGCGGCGCGAAGATGCGTTCGGCGCGACGACGTCCAACGACCGTTTTTCGATCCGTTCCACCAACAAACCTAAAACCATGAACCCCACGTCGCTGTAAACGAAGCGCGTGCCCGGCGAAGTCGTCGGTCGCAACGCCAACAACCGCTCGCGTGCGCGTTCCGGTCCGTCGTGATAGTCGCTCATCGCGTTGTCGGCGATCAAGCCGCTCGTGTGCAGCAGCAATTGTCCGACGGTGATGTGTCGTTTTTCGTCGTCGTCCGTTGCGAATTCGGGAAGGTGCTTGTAAACCGGATCGTCGGCTGAGAGTTTTCCCTCGTCGATCAATCGCATGACCAACGTCGATGTGACGATCGGTTTGGTGAGCGACGCCAAGTCGAAGATCGTATCGGTCGTCATGGGGACGCGTTTCGGCTCGATCGCGCGATCGCCGTAGCGCGCAGCCAAACGATTTTGCCGCTTCGCCCGATGCAGACGACGCAGCCCGGCATTTCGCCGGCCGCGATGGCGGCGTCGATCGGTTCGCGCATCGTCGCTAGGACGTCGGCGTCGCATCCCGCCGTAGCCGGGGCGACGACGGCCAACGGCGTTGCGTCGGGCGTCTCGGCGTGCAGCCGCGACACGCCCAACGATGCCCAGCAGATCAGCGCGAGCCAACGGCGGTAGTGAAGCGTCATAAGCCTGATCGCGTGGAGTGTGACGAACGTGATCGAATAAAACTAAAAGCCGTAAACACGTGTCGTAGTGAAAGCCGACGGGCTGGATTATATTGAACGCGGATGCGGATCGCGAACCACACACATCGGAAGGGCAAAACACATGGACTATCCCCAAGGACGACGCGGTTATCCGATGAGCGCACAGGCTGATTCCGATCGCCGTGGGCTTGATCGGCGTGGCGATCTACGCCATGAGCAGTTGCACGGCCGGCCCGTTCGGTCGCAACCAACTACGCGCGATCAACGAGCAGCAAGAAGATCAGCTCGGCCTGCAGGCGTTTCAGCAAGTCGTCCAAGAAGAAAAAGCTAAGGGCAACGTTCTGGACAAGAATCAGCCGATCGTCCGGCAAATCAACGAGATCACCGAGAATTTGATTAATGCGGCCAAACGCGAAGACGTTTGCGGCATTTCAAATTGCCGGTCGACGGTTTCAAATGGCAGTTGCAGGTCATCGACAGCCCGCAAGCCAACGCGTTCTGTCTGCCCGGCGGTAAGATGGTGGTCTACACCGGGATCCTGCCGATCGCGCAAACCGACGCGGCTCTTGCCGCGGTCATCGGCCACGAAATCTCGCACGCGCTCGCGCACCACGGCGCCGAACGTATGGCGTTGGAGGAGGTTAAGCAGAAAGGCGTCGCCAGCGTCGGCATGGGCTTGGGCGACATGGATCCGGGACAGCAGCGGATGATTTTGTCGGCCATTGGTATGGCGGCGAACTATGCCGGAACGTTGCCCTACAGTCGCGACCATGAGTCCGAAGCGGATCGCATGGGCTTGGTTCTTCTGACGGCCGCCGGTTACGATCCGCGCGAAGCCGTGAATTTCTGGGAACGTATGCAGCAACAAGGCGGCGGTCAAGGCGTGCCGGAATTCATGTCGACGCATCCGGGGCACGAGACCCGTATCGCCGCGTTACGCGAGTTACAAAGCGAAGTCGCGCCGTTCTATAACGCTTCGAAGAAACGCCCGACGGAGCCGTTGGATATCAGCGGAGTCGGCGCGAGACGTCCGCCGCCGGCGGCCAAGGGTCGCTTCGATTTTTAGATACTTGGTTGAACGAGCATTTTGCCCAGGCATATGAATTGCCGTTATCGCTTGGTGCGACACCAAATTGGTGGAACCGACGATGCTTGACGGATTCCCGCAAGCTCCGAACAATAGCCAACGGCGAACGGACTTCGTAACGAAACGACGACGAAAACCGATCGCTGGAATCGCTTGGATTTTTCACCGCATCGTATCGTGATTTCATGTCCCAACGGGCCGTTCTCGCTGTCGCTCGCAGTCAGTCGACGGCCGATCCACGCCCGCTGTTGTGGGGCCTCTGGGACGCCCTCGATCATGCCGGATTTCGCGTCCAGACGTTTCTGTCGTGCGCGGCATATGAACCGTGCCAAGCCGCCGTTTCGATCACCGGTCTCTGTCCACGCCATCTCGACGCGTGGTTGATGCGACCGGAACGCGCGCGACGCTTGCTGGATCGCGACGGCCGATGAGTCCGATCTCTCGGTCTGTTGGGGCGACTTGAACTCGGTCGCTCCGCCGGGTGAACGGAGTACGGTCGAGAGCTTGGCCGCCGGGTTGGAAATGCCGTTGTTGGCGATGGTCGATGTGCGTCGGTGCGATCCGTGTCAGTGGCCGACCATACCTGCCGGTTGCGAAGGCGTACTGCTGGACGGCATCGACGACGCGCGGACGTTCGCCTATTGGAAAACCGCTTGCGAGGCGATGCACGACTTGCCGGTGGTCGGCGCGATGACCGCCTGCCCGGAGCTGCGCACGCAGATCAAGTCGGGCAAGTTGCCGCGTGAGTTGTTTCGCCATTTCGGCCAAGAGTTTTTGCGTTATACGGATCTCGCGGAGATCGCCAAAATCGCTCAGGCCGCCGCGCCGCCGAGTCCGAGTTTGCCGCGACGCGGATGCCGACTGAAACGCAACGCGTTGGCCGGACGAACCGGCGGACTGCGAATCGCGGTCGCCTACGATGATGCGTTTCAGTGCTATTTTCCGGACATTTTCGACGAACTGGAATCGGCCGGCGCGACGATCTTGGACTTCTCGCCCTTGGCCGACGAATGCCTGCCGCCGGACGTGGATTTGGTCTACGTCGGGTGCGGGATGGTCGAAGCCCACGCCGAACGCTTGGCCGAAAACACGTGCATGGCCACCGCGCTCCGAGATCACGTCTGCGCGGGCAAACGCTTATATGCCGAAGGTGGCGGGGCGGCTTATCTGTGCGACGGCATTTTCACCGCCGACGGACGCTCGCGGCCGATGCTGGGCATTTTGCCGGCCATCGCGCGATCGAATCCGCGACCGACCCGCGCACGCGCATGCGAGGCGAAATTGAAGAACGCTTCGTGGCTGGGGGCTCGCGGCGAGATGCTGCGCGGCTATCGCAGCGACCGTTGGACGTTCGAAGCCCGCGATCCGTCGTTCGTCTTAGGAACCGATGAACGAGGCGAGACCGAACTCCTGGCCCGTCATCACGCCGTGGGTGGTCGTCTACAATTGAATTTCGCGGCCGACGAGCTTCTGCTTGCCGCGCTGCTGAAGCCGTGTCCGGCCGCGTTGGCCTGGGCCGGCGCGGTAACGATTAAACGTCGATCGCTTCTTGGCCGACGTACAGCTGAAGGATTTGGCTTTGCACTTTGATCGCGCGCAGTAACGTCCAAACTTGTGACGGGGTGAAACTGGTCGGGTCTCCGCCGGCTAACGATTCCAACTCTTCGGTCATGGCCGCGTGTTGATCGGTGGCTTGTTGCAGCCGCATCCCCATCTCGCGCCACGCCGCGGTCAACGCGGATTCGTCGCGCAGTTCGTCCAACGACTCGCAACGATTGGATAGCAACAGGCATAACCGCGCCACGTCGCGCGGCGCGGCGTTCGGTTCCAGGCGTTCGATGACTTCCGCGAGTTCTCGGCAGCGCATGATGTCCGACTTCCGATAAGTGTGATGACGAGCGACGATCGCCGACGCAACGGGCGAACCCTGACGCGTCGAGCGTGTCGTGTACGTTCCGTGTTCGACGCCGGCGACCCCTGAGACGAGCGTGTGGGACGAGTTAGGACCGCGAATTCGGCGACGACGAACCGGAATTCGGCGCGAACGAAGAAACGTCCGATTTCCTCTCCTCGCGACGACAAATCCTAGGTTGCATTTCCGGCGTCTTGTGAGAAATTGAAGGCGGGACTTGAGGACTTTCCGGCAACCCGCAACGAAATCGAATTTCCCCTCCGTCGCGGATGCCGGTTGCGACGATCGTGCGGGCAAAACGCCCGAGAAAGTCAGGACGATGCCCGAACTCGGCGTGAATATCGATCACGTGGCTACGTTACGCCAAGCGCGGCGGACGCACGAGCCCGACCCGGTTTGGGCGGCCGCCGCCGCCGAATTGGGGGGCGCCGATTGCATCACGATCCACCTCCGCGAAGACCGTCGCCACATCCAAGACCGCGACTTAGAAATTCTGCGACGCACCGTCTCGGTGAAGCTCAATCTGGAACTGGCGACCGCGCGCAAAATCGTCGAATTCGCCTGCCGCGTCCGCCCCGATCAAGCGACGTTGGTGCCCGAGAAACGCGAAGAGGTGACGACCGAAGGAGGACTCGACGTGGTCCGCCATCGGGCGGTCGTCGAGCACGCGGTCGAACAGCTTCTCCACAACGGCATCGCGGTCAGTTTGTTCATCGATCCGGATGAAGAACAGATTCGCGCCTCGAAGGAACTCGGCGTCGAAGCGATCGAACTCCACACCGGTTGCTATGCCCTGGCCAAAGAAGGCCCCGCGCACGACGCGCAACTGGTCAAGCTGGTCGAAGCGGGGCGGCTGTGCCGCAAGTTGGGCATGAAACTGCACGCCGGCCACGGTCTGAATTACGTCAACGTCGGTCCGGTCGCGGGATTCCGGACATGCGCGAACTCAACATCGGCCACGCGATCGTCAGCCGCGCGATCTCTCGTCGGCATGACCGAAGCGGTCCGCGAGATGAAACGCCTGATCTCGGTTTGACCGTCTCGCCCGAGTTTCCGGTTTGCTCGGAGTCGCCCATGTCGCGTCCGCCCTTCCCGCCGTTCGATCAAGATTCCGCCGTCGTCAAAGTTCGCGCCGCCGAGGATGCCTGGAACACGCGCGACCCGGAACGCGTTGCGCAAGCGTATACGGTGGATTGCCGGTGGCGGAATCGCAGCGAATTTCCGCTCGGACGCGACGAGATCGTCCGGTTCCTCGCCGCGAAATGGTCGAAGGAACTCGATTACCGGTTGATCAAAGAGCTGTGGGCGTATTACGGCGATCGCATCGCGGTTCGTTTCGCCTACGAATGGCACGATACCGCCGGACACTGGTTTCGTTCGTACGGGAACGAGAATTGGGAATTCGCCGCCGACGGGCTGATGCGTCGGCGGATCGCGTCGATCAACGACCTGCCGATCGACGAACACGATCGCTTGTTTCGCTGGCCATTGGGTCGCCGACCGGACGATCATCCGGGGCTGAGCGATTTGGGCCTCTGAGAGCAGCCGTCGACGAAGTCCGCCTTGTACGGCAGGGGCTTTCCAAGTTCCGCGACGGTTTACACGCCCCCTCCGTAAAACGTATGATGAGTGGCCCGAAAACCGCTGTACAAATGGAATGTTTTTCGGCCCCCTGAATCCTGAAACCCGCACCCTGAAACCTCAACTTCCATGTCCACTCGCGGCGAAGCGTTTGCCGGTCTGTCGGTCGCCATCACCACCCCGTTTAAGGACGGCGAAGTGGATTACGCGGCCCTCAAAACCCAGATCGAATTCCAAATCGCCGCGGGGACCAACGGCATTTGCCCGGTCGGCACCACCGGCGAATCGCCGACATTGTCGCACGAAGAACACGAGCGCGTGATCGCCACGGCGATCGAATTGGCCGGCGGGCGGATCAAGGTCATGCCCGGCA
The DNA here is from genome assembly GCA_049840575.1 of Pirellulales bacterium. Lineage (GTDB taxonomy): Bacteria > Planctomycetota > Planctomycetia > Pirellulales > JALHPA01 > JANRLT01. The sequence goes on along the minus strand of JASGKV010000021.1, from coordinate 52,548 downwards.
CCGGCAGCAACAGCACCAAGGAGGCGTTGCGTCTGACCAAGTGGGCGGCCAAGCAAGGGGCCGACGCCGCGTTGGTCGTCGCGCCGTACTACAACAAGCCGACCCAAGAAGGCTTCTATCAACACTTCAAGGCGTTGGCCGAAGCGGTCGAGATTCCGATTTGTGTCTACAACATCCCCGGTCGGACGGGCAAGAACATCGAGCCCGAGACGATCGCCCGGATGGCCGAGCACAAAACGATCGCGTTGGTCAAAGAAGCGACCGGCTCGATGGACCAAGCGTCGCAAGTCGCCGCGTTGACCGATCTGACGATCCTCAGCGGCGACGACAGCATGACGTTGCCGCTGCTCAGCATCGGCGGCCGCGGCGTGATCAGCGTCGTCGGCAACATCGTGCCGCAGGACATGCTGGCCCTGCTCAAGGCGTGGGAAGACGGCAAGCTGGCCGAAGCCCGCAAGTGGCACCGCAAACTGTTCCCACTCTGTCGCGACATGCTGGGCCTGTCCAGCAACCCGATCCCGCTCAAGGCGGCGATGAAACTGCTGGGCCGCGACAACGGCGAAGTCCGCCTGCCGATGACGCCGCTGGAAGCGGACCTGGAAGGCAAGCTGCGCAAGACGTTGGGGGCGTATGGGTTGCTGTAAAGCCGCCTAACGTTATTAATTTAACTACTTCCGCCCGCTGTCTCCGATTCCGCCGTCCGAGCCTAAATCCTGTTGGCAGAGAATCAGCACGGTCGACGGCGAAACGCGGGCGTCGACTTCGGGCCAGGCGACTTCCACGCCGTCGCCGGAGTTGATTTTGAAGTCCGGGATGTGCTTTTTGATGAACGGCAACGCGTCGGCGATCGGGATGCCCGCGCCGTAGCTGCCGCCGATGCCGCCGGTCACGGCGCGGACGACGCCGGCCACGCGACCGCTCTTGTCGCACAACGGGCCGCCGCTGTTGCCCGGATTGGTCACCGCGTCGTAGAGAAACATGTTGTCGACGGCCGGATCGGGCATCGCCACGATGGCGCCGCGGGTCGATTTCAATGTCTTGCCGAAGGCTTGGCCCAATGGGTAGCCCAGCACCATGATGTCGCTGCCGCGGGTGGGTAGCTTGTCGACCATCAGCACCGGCGCGGCCTTCAACGCACGGCAACGGATCAACGCCAAGTCCGGCGACTTGATCTCGGCGATCAGTTCGCCCAACAGCGGTTCGCCGCGCGGGTTGGCGGGATCGAGGATCAAGATGCCGGACGAACCTTCGGTCACGTGACGATTGGTCAAAATGATGTTCGGCGCGATGACGAACCCGGTCCCCGAGCCGACGACGACCGTCTCCTTTTTGCCGCCGGTTTCGCCGCCCGTGCTGCGTCCCTTTTTCGCGTCCGCGCTGTACGGTGGCGTCATGACATAGCCCAGTTTGGCGGGCCGCGGGCGCCGTGTTTATCGATCAATTCTTCGTACAACGCGCTTAGTTCGTTCAACGTCTTTTCCGGAATCTTGTTGCCGCCGGTCCCGGCCGCGCTGATGACCGTGCCGATGTTCTGCGTCAGTCCCTTGAACTTCGGCGAAGCGGCGGCCGCTTTTTTCCACGATTGCGCGGCGGCGACGTACTTTTTTTGAAAGACCATCGTCACGGCCAAGTTGTTCAGCACGCTGACGTTGTCGGGCTCGCGTTTCAAGCATTTCTGAAAATGGAACTCGGCCTTTACGTCGTTGTCGGCGATTACGCTGTAAACCAAGCCCATTAGGAAGTCGGCTTGAATACTGTCCGGGTCCAGCTTGCTGGCTTCTTCCAGCGTTTTGCGCGCTAAGTCGCCGTTACGCAAACGCAGATACTCAAGCTGCCTTCTCGATTTTCGCTTCGGCCTGTTTACGCGTTTTCTCGGCGTCTTCGGGCGTGACCCAATCCTTGCCCAGGCGAACCAGATCCTTCGCGGCGCGGTCTTCCCATTCCTTCATTTTGCCGGCGGCGATCGCGCGCTGGTCGGCCGGCAAATTGCGTTGCGCCAGATAGAAGCGATAGATCAGCACCGCTTCTTTGGCCGTCTTGCAGCCCGAGGCGTCGCGTTCGACCTGTTCGGCCGTCTTCAACGCGGTGCTGGGGAGCGCGTCCGGCGCGGTGTTGGGCGCGGTGGAACCGCCGCGAGCGAATTGTTGATCTTCCGCGCTCAACCGATCGAGCGGAACGTTGATCTCGAGACCGTCCTTACGCTTCAATCGCGCGGTGCCGTCGGGCTTGACCTCCAACAGCTCGGCTTCGACGGAGAAATTGCCCGCCGCCGCCTTCCACGTGCGAACTTCACCCGTGCGTGCGACCGAGACCAGCACGGTGACAAGGCACGTCAACGCCGTGATAGCGACATATCCCATCGTTCGGGACGGCCCCGAGCGATCCACCGGTTTCGTAGCGTGTTGCCCCCGTCGCATGATCGCCCTCGGATAGATGCTTTTGCGGAGATTTCGCGACGTCTCGCGCGAAGAGGATGCTTTCCTCGAACGCCGGCATCGCCTTGTGAACGTCTCGAACGGTCGTCTACGAAAACCGGCGTCGATTCTAAATCGACGCCGGTTGATGTGTCAAATTTCGACGAAAAACGCGACGATCCGCGTTTTCCGCGATTAATACTCGCGTGGGCGAACGCGACCCTGAACCCGCAACGGAAGGCCTTGAATGCGGAGGAAGCCTTCGGCGTCGGTTTGGTCGTAGCTGCCGCCCCCTTCCATGCTGGCGATCCCCGCATCGTAGAGGCTGAGCGGACTGCTGCGCGAAGCGACGGTGATGTTGCCCTTGTAGAGTTTTAACGTCACTTTGCCGGTGACCGGTTTTTGCGCTTCCTTGATGAATGACATCAATGCGTCCATCTTCGCGCAGTACCACCAACCGTAATACACCATCTCGGCCACTTCGGGGCTGATGCGATCGCGGAGGTGCGTCAGGTCACGATCCAACGTCAGTTGCTCGATGACTTGATGCGCGGCGTAGAGGATCGTCATGCCGGGAGCTTCGTACACACCGCGGCTCTTCATGCCGACGAAGCGGTTCTCGACGATGTCGATGCGACCGACGCCGTTACGGCCCCCGATCGTGTTCAGCATCTTGACCATTTGCAACGCGGACAACTTTTGCCCGTTCAACGTGGTCGGTACGCCGGATTCGAATTCCAACGTCAGCGATTCGCCGGCTTCCGGGGCCTTTTGCGGGCTGACGCCCATGCCGAAATCGACGGTCTCGACGCCGTTGACGTCCAACTCTTCGAGCTTGCCGGCTTCATAGCTGATGTGCAGGCAGTTCTCGTCGCTGCTGTAGGGCTTGGCGATCGAGGCTTTGACCGGAATCTTCTTCTCGGCGCAAAACGCGATCAATTCGGTTCGGCCGGGGAAGCGGTCGCGAAACTCTTTGATCCGCCACGGGGCGATCAGCTTGACGCCCGGGTCCAGGGCTTCGGCCGCCAGCTGGAAGCGGCATTGATCGTTCCCCTTGCCGGTCGCGCCGTGCGCGTAGGCGTCGGCGCCGACTTCGCGGGCGACTTGCAGGCAGATCTTGCTGATCAGCGGGTGCGCGATCGACGTGCCGAGGAGATAAATGTTTTCGTATTTCGCCTGCCATTGCAGAACCGGAAAGGCGAAATCGCGGCAGAGTTCTTCTTGCGCATCGACCACGCGCGACGAAACGGCTCCGCAATCAAGCGCCTTTTGGCGGGTCGCTTCGCGATCTTCGCACGGCTGGCCCAGATCGACGTACACGGCGTGGACGTCGTACCCTTGTTCGATCAACCAACCCAAAATCACCGAGGTATCGAGACCGCCAGAATAGGCCAGAACGCAACTTGGCATGGATATCCGTCGAGAAGAAAGTGTCGCGAAACGAGGGCGCAAAACGCGGCGAAAACCTCAGGACACATTGTGCGAATCCGGGTTCGGCGACACAAGGGCCGAGTCGGCTGAACCGGGAGTTTGGAATGCGGAGCGAAAAGTGCTAAACAAACCCTAGGGAAAGCATTTCGCTGCGTTAGACGGTTCCACCGAGGCCTTCGTTATCTTTGTATTCCAAAATCTTCACGAGATTCTGACGCAGTTCACTCTCGATCTTGCCTTTGAACAGCGATGCGGCCAGCGGCAGTTTGGCGTCGATTTTGACGTCGGTTTCATGAACTTCCAGCGTCCCCGAAACGGCCATGCCCATCGCCTTGAACGCGAAACTCAGTAAATTACCGGTCCAATTCTGAACCACATCCGTGGCGTGTTTGGCCATTTCGCCCGAGTTTTGTGTGAAAAATCCCTGTAGGGCCGCCCGCGCGGCGTTGATGCCCAATTTGTGCGGAACCGAAAGTTGAAGCGATGGCATGGCGAAGATTCGAGGAGAAAGAATTCCGGCGTGGATGTGAGTTTACATCGCGACGCTCGCGTTCACGAGGCGACCGGCTTCGTCCGCTCCCGGTCGCCGAAACAACTCCGCACCTGTCGGAGTAGAATACACGACGGAAAGCGGCAATTCATATGCCGTGAGAAACCAATTCGATCAAACGACTCGACGTAGGCGGCATTTCGATGCGTGCGATGACAGGTTGGGCGACGTTGACGATCATCGCGCTGGCGGCACTCACGCCATATGTATGGCGCGAGTGGAGGCATGCGCAAATCACCGGCTTCGATCCCCGCACCGCCGATTCGCACGAGATGTTGCTGGGCTTGTGCTACGTCGACGTCTCGACGCGTGAGTCCGAATTTCAAGCGGCGGTTTATGCGCGCTGTCGGCATGAGCTACGCGACAAGACCGCGGCGGATGGTTGGAACGAAATCGAACAGGGGCTGGAGCAATTGGGCGACGAAGGTCGCCGGACGTGGTGCGCCAACGTGGGCTGGTACTGCCGCCGCTGGTGGCAGGCCGAGTCCGCGGCGTTTCACGCCGTTGCGCCGGACTCGCGATCGGAGTATCTTCGCACGCGTTTCGCGCGAACTGGCCACGGACGAGCTCCGCACACTGAAACGGTTATGGCGGACGACCGATCCTGCGCAGGCAAACGCAGACTTCGCAAGCAAGCTGTCGGGCCAGATCGAGTCGTGGATCGCGACGGCCGACGCTGCCGATCAGCCGGCGATGCGCGAATTCTGGAATCAACTGCGGTTTCAACTGCTCATCGATTCCGGTTTGCGGGCGCTCTTCGACGCGGCCCACGCTTAGCGCGGCGCGTTCGGTCTGATCGTCTCGCCTGGCGATCAGCGCACAACGTTAGTTGCGATCGTCGTCGCTACGCCAATAAATCCGATCGTTCGGATGCCACAACGGCTGTCCGCGTTGTAGGCGTTGCGCCAAGATTTCCAGCTTATCGACGGTCCCCGGCATCGCTTCGGTGGCCGGAAATTCGGCCGTTTTGGCCAACTCGGGTTCGTAATCCCATTGGCCCAACTTAATCGCATCTAAAATCGAAAGACTCATCTTCGGTTTCCTTCCAGTCGCCGTTGCGAAAACGACGCATCTCCGGCGAGCGCGTCGTGTGATGTGCGGACAAATCCCGGGGCGTCCGGCGCGTCGTGCGCTGCGGTTACGCCCTGTGCGACAACTATCGTCGCGTTCCCCATCGCGGGCCGAAGAATTTTCGCCCGGCGCGTCCGTTCGCTAGAGAGCGCAGTATTTGAATTTTCCGAGAGCGAGTCAAGAATTCGATGAGCGTTATGTTCGAAAAAGTTTTCGCGATCCCTTTCGCCGCCGGTCGCTGCGCAAATCCGGGGAATTGCGTAAACTGCGCCGAACGTAACGAGGAAACAATCGTTTCTACGACTGTGTGTTTTCCGAAGATGCGCGGCCCGCCAACGCATGTCTCCACGCCGCGATTTTTTCCGGGGCGAGTCGTCGCGTGCGAGGTAGCGCGGCGGCGTTCGCGTCATCATCGCAGACCGCGCCGCGTACGGCCAGCAAGTCGGCGGCGCACGTTCGCAGCGCGGGGACGTCGTCCAGCGTCAACGATCCGGCCAGAACGCACGCCATGCCGAGCGAATGGGTTCGTTCGACGAACAGTCGCACACCCTCTGTCGTCCAGAGATCCGTGAGACCGGGGCCGTGTTTGTCGAACGTGTCGACCATCGCCATGCGACAGCCGCACTCGGCGGCGAACTGCAGCGTCTCTTCCGCGGTCGGCGCATCGCATCGATCGCCGTCGGCGTAGACGACCATCACCGGTTCGACGAAACCTGGTAGCCGATTTCGCCAGGACAACCACTGCGTGCGCCATTGCGCGTATGAGATGACGCCCGACAGACCGAGCTTCGCGTAGCGATACCCCCGCCAATCATCGACGGCAACGCGCGGATCCACGGGATTCCATTCCAGCAATTCGCCGCACGCCGCGCTCAAACACGCGACGTCGCCGAATGTGGAACCGATCGCGCGGCGGATCGCGGCGGGTCCGGCTCCCAGCGAACCTCGCCCCGGATCCTTCACGTCGATGATCGCCGCGCCGGCTTCAAAGGCGATGTGAGCCTCGGCGAGATCTTGGACGCTGATCAGAAGTTTCGTCACGCGTGGTGTTCCGCGCAATGGCCCGCGTCGTGCGCGAACATGCGGGAGACGCCGTCGCCGACGTGGCCGGACGACCGGCTTTCAACGCCTGTTGCGCGTTGTGCAGCAGGGCGTTCAATTTCGAAACGACGCCGACGTCGATCGGTTCGCAGTAGAGACCGCGGATCGTGACGTAACCTTCGCACCACTTGCCCATCGAGAGCGGCATTTCGCGATGTTGCCAGTCCGTAGTGCGCTCGGCCAACCGCACGACGATGTTGCGCGTCTGCACGTCGCGCTTCGCGTCGCCCGGCAGCGGAGTGACGCCGGTTCCGAGAAAGAAACATTCGACCAAATCCAGCGGAACTTCGTACGGACGCGGCCCGGGCAGATAGAGATTGAGACTGCGTTCGCCCAACTCGATGCGCGGCAGGCGACCTGTCCGCGCGATGGTCGCTGTCAGCAAGACGGCCGTCGCCAAGATCACGCCGCCGAGAACGGTGACGATCGTCAATTCGGCCAGCAGACCCCAAACCAGCAAGCCGCTTCCCAGCAGCAGCAACATGCCGGGAAACGCCAAACTCAACCACATCAAACGGTGGTTGCCGCGAATCCACGTCGTGCTGGCGGAACCGGACATGTGCGGGGAAGACTCGGCTAGGAAACGGGCAAACTTCGATTTTCGCCGAAACGAGCGGATTTTCAATCCACGTTCTTCGGCAACGCCGGCGAATCGTCACTTACGCGGCGAATCCTCTGGGATTTACAATCGACGCTTCACGATCGAAGGTCATTTTTACGAGCGGTTTGCGTGTCTTTTCAACATATCGTCACGGATCGGGAACTGATCGAGTTTTGCGCCGCCCTTCGCGACGAACCGACGATCTGCTTCGATACGGAATTCGTCAGCGAGCATACTTACCGCTCGGAACTGTGTCTGATTCAAGTCACCGCCGGCTCGCACTTGGCGGTCATCGATCCGCTGAAGATCCACGACGTTCGACCATTCTGGGATCTCTTGATTGCGCCGGGCCATGTGACCGTCGCGCACGCCGGTCGCGAGGAATTGAATTTCTGCTTCGAAGCGACGGGTAAGCCGCCGCACGCGTTGTTCGACGTGCAACTCGCCGCGGGTCTCGTCGGGAACGATTATCCGGCCGGTTACGGCGCGTTGCTGTATCGCCTGCTGGGCGTGACGTTGGAAAAGGGCGAAACCCGCACCGATTGGCGGAAGCGTCCGCTCAGCGATCGACAGATGGATTACGCGTTGGACGATGTCCGGTATCTCACGGCGTTGCATCGTGCGCTGACGCAGAAACTGGACGAGACCGGCCGCACCTCGTGGATGGCCGAAGAAATGGCCGCGTGGCAAAGCGAAGTCGTCGAGTATCGCAATCGCGAGCATTGGCGACGCATGGCCGGCATTAACGGATTGAACCGCAGAAGCCTGGCCGTTTTGCGCGAGATGTGGACCTGTGCGAGACCGAAGCCAAACGCCGCAATCAGCCCGCGCGGCGCATTCTGCGCGACGATCTGTTGGTGGAAATCGCCAAACGCCGCTCGCCCGATCCCAAGCAAATCCAAGCCACGCGCGGGATGGAACGCTCGGACCTGCACAAGATCATGCCCGACATGGTTCGCGCGGTCGAAACCGCGTTGGCGATCAAAGAGGAGGATCTGCCGCGTCAGACGAAGCAGGCGTATCAACAGCAGTACACGTTGTTGGGCCAATTCCTCTCGACTGCGCTCTCCAGCATTTGCCGGAGTCAAAACGTCGCCGCGTCGTTGGTCGGCACCGCTTCGGACGTGCGCGATCTGATCGCCTTCCGTCTGGGCGACGCCGTGGACGAACGCCCGGTCTTGGCGAGCGGCTGGCGCGAACAGGTCGTCGGGCAGTTGATCGAAGACCTGCTCGAAGGGAAAGTCCGCGTCCACGTCGAAAACCCGAAATCCGAAGACCCGCTCCGCTTCGAACCGATGTGAAGTCGGGTGGCCTCGAAGAGGCTCAAGAAAAGGCAAAAGTAAGAATGGCCATAAGAGTAACAAAAGGAAACAAAAAGAGAGGCGGCTCGGCGTCTCACGACGATTTCGAACCGCTTCTTTTTTGTCCTCTTTGTTTTTCTTGCGGCCATTCTTCTGTCTTTTCTTGAGCCTCTTTGAGGCCGATCGCATTTTCCCTACTACTCGGCGCACGAAGATCTCGGCCGGATGATCGGCGCGATCCTTACGACCGGTCGCTGTGTCCCGAACGGTGCTGGTTATGTGGTAGACTTGCGGATTCGCGATTCGTTCCCGTTTTTCCCAGCAGCGTTATGTCCCGCATCGGAAAAATCAGCCGCAACACGGCCGAAACCAAGATCGAGGTCGAGTGGAATCTCGACGGCTCCGGCAAGTCCGAGATCGCCACGGGCGTCGGCTTTTTCGATCACATGCTGACGCTGTTCGCCAAGCACGGCGCGTTCGATTTGCGGGTGAAGGTCGACGGCGATCTGCACGTCGATCAGCACCACTCGGTCGAGGACACCGGCATCGCGTTGGGCCAAGCCCTGAAGCAAGCGCTCGGCGACAAGGCCGGCATCCAACGCTACGGCCATTTCACGTTGCCGATGGACGAGACGCTGGTCACGACCGCGCTCGATCTCAGCGGGCGGTATTACTTGGTCTTCAACGCGCCGTTCTCGAACGCCAAGATCGGCGAGTTCGACACCGAATTGGTCGAAGACTTTTGGCAAGGCTTCGCCGCCAACGGGCTGATGAATCTGCACGTGGTCCTGCACCACGGCCGCAACAACCACCACATCGCCGAAGCGATCTTCAAATCGACCGCCCGCGCGCTCCGCATGGCGGTCACCCACGACCCCCGCATGCCCGGCGTGCCGAGCACGAAGGGGACGTTGTCGGAGTGAGTGGTGTTTGATACGAGCCGCCGATGGTATCTGCGGAAAAACTTGATCAGAAGTCTAGGGAAGTATACGCGTCATCAATTGAACACGTTCGCAATCGAACACGGCGTTTTGCGCCGAATAGCACGTAGAATTATCGAAACGATGATATCCTATTCGCACAATAACGCTCGTCCATGGAATGAAATCATCGCGTTTTACGCGTCGATTCCCCATTCAAGGCCGGCGATCGAGATGGAGCGATTGGCGCGTGAACTGCAAGATGCGGGATATGTTGACGCGGGATTGCATGGCCTTACATCAATGATGGAACTTTTGCTGGGACCGGCCAGGGATGTCCTTAATAATCCGCATCTTCGCGTGAGCCCTGAGGCCGACCACGCGCGATTATCATATGAAGACGGCTCTGTGCCCGCTTGGTTCATAGACGTCGAGTATGAGGAGTTGCTGGAACGGGTCGAACGAGTAATTCTAAAGCGTGTACGGTGGTTTCGAAAACCAACACCCGCGGTTAACGATGACACCACGTCGTAATGCGAGACGTAAACGTTTCGGCTAAGCTGCCGATGGTATCTGCGGAGAACTCCGTCGCAGGCCGAGCGAAACGCGAACGACGTCGCCGCCGATTATGTACAAGCTCTATCCCTACGTCGGCCCGTCGCATTTAGTGAAGCTCGCGAATTCTTCGACGGAGCGATTACGCGTTGACTCAATTGAATTGCTGATCACTTGGCTAAACAAACAACCAGACTTCCGCGTTAATCGTGAATTAACCGTGACGTTCGTGGTTTTACCTGACGGCCTCTGGATCGCCGATCGACGAAGCGAGCATATTGCCTGCGTCTCGTGGAGAGCCGGTTCATTCCGCCGGAGAAATGATGTTTGAATGGAACAGTCGTCTAAGGACCGTCGAACTGGGCTACGTCACGAACCAATCGACCGGATATTGTCCGGAACCAGAGTCCTGGTCTGCGGTTGCAGCCGCGCTCGATGAAGCGAAGATCCTGCATCACGGCGAATTCAACGTCAGTATGATATTTCGGAAATGTCCATCGTGCGCCGAGACTAACATTGTGAAAGAAAATTGGTTCATTTGTGCGATATGCGGTGACGAACTTCCGGCGTGCTGGAATTACCCGGAGACGTTGTGAACGACGCCATGCCAAAAGTTCAACGCGGCCAATACTCCGCAATTTTGCGATTCAAAAACTCCTGCGCTACGCAGCAATTGATCGAATCCGTCGACGCCGTCTTCGATGCTGATCCAGCCGTCGAAGCCGACCTCTTTCAGCGTGCGGAAGATTTCGTCGTAGTCGTTCAGGCCCTTGCCGATTTCGCCGTGCCTCAGACGTTTGGCGTAGCCGACGGCGCTGTCTTCTTCGCGGCGCAAGTCCTCGATCGTCCCTTCCAGCAGATACCGATCGCTGGCGTGCATCGTGACCACGCGATGGTTCACGCGACGAAGCAACTCCAGCGGGTCTTCGCCGGCCAGGAACGTATTGCTGGGGTCGTAGTTCACGCCGAAGCCGGGGTCGTCGATCGCCGCGACCAAGTCGCAGAAGATGTCCATCTTTTGGGCGAACTCGGGAAACTCCCAGTAGTTGTCCTTGTAATGATTTTCCAGGATCAACGTCACGCCGTGGTCTCGCGCGTAGGGGATGCAGGCCTAGATCGAGTCGGCGGCGTAGCGAATGCCGTCCTCGCGCGTGAGACCTCGGGCCGTCGCTGTCCGGACAACACGCGACAATATTGCCCGCCGAGCGCGGCGGACATGTCGATCCAATCGTTTTTCCTTTATCGATCTCGGCCTGACGGAACGCCGGGTCCGGATGCGTGAAGTCCGGCGAACAACAGAGCATCGGAATCGCCAGCCCGGCGTCTTCGGCCATATGCCCGCGCTACGGCCACAAGACCGGATCGCGCAGTCTCCAAGAAGCCGCTGTAGAACTCCAGTCCCTCGACCGGCAACTTCTTGGCGAGCTCCACCCACTCGCGCAACGACATCGACCCATCGACGCACAACGCGTCCATGTAGGCTTTGGGAAAGGCGGCAAGGTTGGGCATCGGAGTTTTCAGTTTTCAGTATGCAGTTTTCAGTTGAGGAGAGCTAATTCGATGGTCTAAGCGATCGAGCTAGGCCTGCGAGCATTTTGGAAATTTCTTTGAGTTCAGTGACGAAGTCGGCCATTTGCTGCGCGGAAATGACGCCGATTTTCGCAGCGATATAACACTGCGTACGAAGTTCTGCCGCCGAGCCTCGCGATATCGACAAGAATCGTTGAAAGTCCTTCGTCGTCCTTTCGTGCCCCTCGGCGATATTGGATGCGATCGAAACCGCCGCTCTCTGCATTTGGTCGCGTAAACCAAACTCGCGAGTTTCGCGTAACGATTCATAAACATGAACCGCTAACTGACACGATCGCTTCCATACTTCTAGATCTTCAAAAGAACGGTACATGCTGCCCCCACTGAAAACTGTAAACTGAAATCTGAAAACTTACTCCGGCCTCAGCACCGCCTTTACGATCGCGCCCGATGCATGCGCTCGAACGCTTCGTGCCAGTCTTCCAGTTTCCAGATCCCGCCGATGATCGGGCGGACGTCGAGTTGGCCGGTCGCAAGCAAGCGCAGCACGCGTTCCCAGATCGGCCAGTTGTGGCTGAAGCTGCCTTTCAGCGTGATGTTCTTTTGCACGAGCGGGTCGAGCGAGAAATCGCACGGCGCGCGGCCCCAGCCGACTTTGCTGACCCAGCCGTTCGGGCGGACCGCGTCGAGGCTGGTCTTCAACGTCGCCGTGATGCCGGCCGCGTCGACCACGCCGTCGGCCCCTAAACCGTCGCCGCCGTTCTCGGTCGAGCGACACCAGTCCAGCACATTGCCGGTCAGCGTCTCGCACCCGTATTGCTTGGCGATGTCCAGGCGAACGCGATCGCGTTCCAGACCGGCGACCGCCACGACCGCGCCTTGCAAGCGCGCCATCGCGGCGCACAGAATCCCGATCGGCCCGGGACCGAGGATCAACACGCGATCGCCCGGCTTGATGCTGCCGTTCATCACCACGGCGTTGTACGCCACGCTGCACGGTTCGGTCAGGCAGGCGACTTCCCAGGCCAGGCCTTCCGGTACGCGATGCAGGCAGCGCGCCGGCACGCGGACGAACGACGTCATCGCGCCGTCGACGCCGTAGCCGAAGCCTTTGCGATTGGGATCGAGGTTATATAGTCCCTGACGCGAAAGGGGCGAATTCGCGTCGATCACCGCGGCCGTTTCGCTCACCACGCGATCGCCGGGCTTCCAGCCGGTCACGTTCTTGCCGGTCTCGGCGATCACGCCGCCGAACTCGTGGCCCAGCGTGACCGGATAGTTGACCGGCCAACTATGTTCCGACGTCCATTGATGCAAGTCACTGCCGCATACGCCGATCGCCGCGACGCGCAACAGCACGTCGTCGGGGCCGATCGTCGGCAAGGGAACGTCACGCAGTTCGACGCTGTGTTTGGCTTCCGAATAATTGACGACGGCGAGCATGGGGAGCAGTTTTCAGGGTTCAGGATTCAGTTTTCAGGGTGTTGATTCGACGCTGCGATTTCTGAGGGATGCTGTTTGCTGGGAGCTTCAGATCAAGGAAACGCTTCAGTTACTACAGACTGAAAACTGAATCCTGAATACTGAAAACTAGTGATAAGCATGCACACGCTCGCAAATTTCGCGGAGCGTCCCTTCGACGTCGCCGTCGGCGCGGCGGAAGGCATAGCCGTCGATCGTCAGCGGGGCCGCCGAACACGACCAGCGGCGCGCCGTACTCGGGCGTGCGGATCGCTTGTTCGATGGTCAGCCCGCCGACGGCCTGCACGGGAATCTTCACCGCGTCGACGATCGCGCAGATCGTCCAGCGGCGTCTTGGGCTTGCCTCCCTTGGCGGCCAGAATGCGGCGGTGATCGTAGCCGATGTGATGCACGATGTAATCGCAGCCGAGCTGTTCCAAACGCCGCGCCTCGGCCGGGCGGTCGTCGGCGACCATGTCGTCGCCCATGATTTTCACGCCGAAATCGCGGCCGGCCTTCACTACGCACTCGATCGTCTCGTCGTGTGCGCAGGCCCATTACCACGACGTGCGTCGCGCCGGCCTTGGCCATCAGTTCGGCTTCTTGATAACCGCCGTCCATGATCTTCAAATCGGCCACGATCGGCACGTCGGGCCAACGTTCGCGTAACGCTCGCACGCCGGCCGTACCGTGCGCGAGGATCAGCGGCGTGCCGGCTTCCAACCAATCGACGCCGGCGCGCAACGCCATTTCGGCCGTGGCCAACGCTTCGTTCAAATCGATCAAGTCGAGCGAAATCTGTACAATCGGGCGCATGCGTCGTCTCGAAGTTGTCCCCGGACCGGTCGCGAAGGGGCAGGGCGGATGGCGAATCCGTTTCGCGACGAAACTCCAAGTCGCCGATCGTAACATGAGTTCGCCGTGAATTCCATGAAGTCGTTCCTTGCGAATTCGTCGCTCGCCGGTCCGCACGTCGACGACCTCGCGACGTGGCGACCGACGGCGGTCTGGCTGGACGCGTTTCTCGTCGTCATCGACAAACCAAGCGGACTGCTGAGCGTCCCGGGCCGGGGCGAAGCCAATGCCGACAATCTCGTCGCGCAGGGCGCACACCATTTGGCCAGGCGTGCTGAACGTCCATCGTTTGGACCGCGACACGTCGGGCCTGATCGTGATGGCCCGCGATCCCGACACGCATCGTGAACTGAGTAAGCTGTTCGAAGAACTGCGCGGTCGAGAAGGAGTATGTCGCGCTCGTTGCCGGACATGTGCCGGCGGAGCAGGGCGTCGTCGAGTTGCCGCTGAACAAAGATTGGCCGAATCGCCCAAAGCAAATGGTCGACCACACGCACGGCAAGCCGGCCTTCACCGCGTGGCGCGTCATCGAGCGGGGGGAAGTGGAAGTCGCCGGCGACCGGACGGCCGCCACGCGTCTGCTGTTAACGCCGCGAACCGGCCGCTCGCACCAATTGCGCGTCCACATGGCCGAGATCGGACATCCAATTCTCGGCGATCCGTTGTACGGCGACGAAGCAAGCCGCGCGGCCGCGTCGCGACTCTGTTTGCATGCGTCGCGCTTGGGCTTCACGCATCCGCAGACGCACGGCGCGTTGGAATTCCGAAGTTCTCCGCCGTTCTAAGCGTCCCGGCAAAACGGCGCGTTTCGTGTTAAGCTGAAACGGCACGCTTGGACTCCGCATCTTTGATATAGGCCGATGCCGCCGGATTTTCAGAAGCTGATCGTCGCCAGATTTTTGTACACGTTCGCCGTGCAGATGCAGGCCGTGATTCTCGGCTGGCGAATTTATGAACTACTGGAAGACCCCCTCTCGCTCGGCTTCATCGGCTTGGCCGAAGCGGTGCCCGCCATCGGGCTGGCGCTGTATGCCGGCTTTTTGGTCGATCGCATGCGGCCGCTGTTGGTTTATCGCGGCGTGATCTACATCAGCTTGCTCTCGGGCGCGGTCGTCCTGACCGAGCATCTCGCCGCGCACGAATTGTCGCTCACCTGGCAAGCCGGTTCGCTCTACTTCGCCGCGTTCTTAACCGGCGCGGCACGGGCGTTTTCGCAGCCCTCGATCTTCGCGTCCGTACCGCGGTTGGTGCATCGCGACGATCTGCTCCGCGCCACGGCGATCTCCGGTTCGACGATGCAGATGGCCCGTATCATCGGGCCGGCGTTCGGCGGATTGACGTTCGGCTTTCTCGGGCCGGTCGTCTCGTCGACGATCGTCTGCGTGTTGCTGGGCGCAGGCGTGTTCGTGATGACCACGATCGTGACCGATATTCCCGCGCCCGACTCGCGGTTTCTACATGCTTCGGTCAAAGACGAATTGCTCTCCGGCGGACGGTTCGTGTGGCGGCATCCGATTTTGTTTCCCGCGCTGACGTTGGACATGATCTCGGTCATGTTCGGCGGCGTGACCGGCTTGCTGCCGATCTTCGCGAAAGACATTTTGGACGTCGGCGCGAAGGCCTCGGCGCGTTACGCGCCGCACCGGCCGTCGGCGCGACCTGCATGGGAATCTATCTTGCGCATCAAGGCGAGATGCGCACCGGCGCGCGTTGCTGATCGCCGTGACCGGGTTCGGCGCGTGCATCTTGGTCTTCGGCGTCAGCCAGAATTTTTGGTTGTCGCTCGCGGCGTTAGGACTGAGCGGCGTGTTCGACAGCGTCAGCATGGTCATTCGCTCGTCGGCCGTGCAGTTGACCTCGCCCGAGCATATGCGGGGGAAAATTTCAGCGGTCAATTCGATCTTCATCGGGTCGTCGAACGAGATCGGCGAGTTCGAGTCCGGCATCGCGGCCAAGCTGCTCGGCACGCAACCGGCCGTTTATCTCGGCGGCCTGGTCTGTTTGGCGACGGTCGGTCTCGTCGGTTGGCTCGCGCCGACGCTGCGACGCATGGATTTACGGCAGTTGGAACCGCCGTCGTCGGCCTAATTTCGCCGCGGCGAAACGGTTGGTGAATTCGGCCGACGTTTTGCGGTTTCAATACCTGAGCTTCCCTGTCCGTTCATCCGCATCGCGATTCATCCATGTCTGCGACTTTCACCACAGTCTTGGGGGAACACGTCAGCCAACTCGGCAACACGTTGAACGCGCTTTCCGCGGAGACCGATGTGTTGGTGGTCTTTCTAAGGCACTCCGGCTGCACGTTCTGTCGCGAAGCACTCGATGACCTGCGGAAGCTGCGGCCGAAGCTCGCCGCGGCCGGTACGAAGTTGGCGTTGGTCCATCTGGCGCAAGAGAACGACCGCGAGGGGAAGTTCTTCGCCGAGTACGGCATGCACGACGTCGATCGGTTCAGCGATCCCGACAAAGCGCTCTATCAAGCGTTCGAGTTGAAACGCGGGACGTTCGGCCAACTGCTCGGCCCGGCGGTGTGGTGGCGCGGGATGTTGGTCTTCTTCCGCGGTCATGGGCTGGGAATGCTCAACGGCGACGGCCTGCAAATGCCCGGCGCGTTCGTGCTGCGCGACGGAGCCATCGTGAAAGCGTATCGCCACACGACGGCCGCGTCGCGCCCGGATTATGAAGGCGCTGGCGTGCGCGGTCTCGTAGAGCGAGCATAAACCTCGAAAAAAACATGGGTGGCAGGGGTCGCAGCGCAGCGAAGCCCCCTGCACGTTCGACATTGAACCACATCGGCATTCATACACGATGTGGCGCGCTTCCCTGCAACGGCGACTGACGGGACGCCCCCCATCGTCCCGCAGCACTCGGAGTCGCCATGCCGTTCAGCCACCAAGACGAAGGCCTGGGCTGCGGCGTGTGGTTGGCCGCGCATTGGCTGGCGACGGCGTTCTTGGTCTTGCTCGCGTTCGCCGCGTCGCCCGGCGAATGGACGCTCGGGTGGCTGGTCCTGGCGTTGATCGCCGCGCCGATCGTGGGCCCGATTTTGGCCCTGTTCGCGCTCTTCATACCGGCCGACGCCTACATCGTGGGCGGGGCGTCGTATGTGGGATTCGGGTTGCTGTTCGTCTGGGCGTTTCTCGATGGCTTGTGCTACTTCGCGCTCGATCGCCGGCGTGAAGGGAAGCCGCTGCTGGGCCGGATCTTGGCCTGCTGCGGGACGCTCGCCCTAGTCGGAACGTGGGTTTTCGGCGGGTAATTCGCGAAAACGACCTAAAAACAGCGTCGAAATTTATCTTTTCGAGAAAATCGTACCACCGCTCGACAGAACCCCTGATGAATGAAGAGGTTACAGAGCGCAAAAGAAATCTGAGATTGGACTAGTAATCGTACCACGGCCATAAATAGTATACGTACGTGCATATTTCGGTGGGGCCTGGAGTGGCGGCGATTCTCCGCTTTCTCGCCTGCCATCCTCGAAACAGCCTGACGAAAGGTGAAAATCATGGTGATTTCTACGATTCCGACCGCGAACGGAAAAGATTTTGTGAAAAAGAGAGAGAAAGTATTGATATTGATTCTCAATAACAATATAATCGGTTGCATGGAGCGGATAGAGATGCCCGCATCGCTGGTCCGCCCCGCTTTCTCCCGTCCCGCCGGTTGCCGACATTCCGCCCCCTTGAGCGTCGGCGATCGGCGGGAACGTTTTCTCGATCTCGGAGTCTCGCCGGACATGGATCATCCCGACCTGGTGTACGAACGGATTTGGAATCTGCGTGAAGAAGGCTCGGCCAAGTCGGCCTTCGAACTCTGTTGGTCGGCCGCAAACGCTTACGGGCGGGATTGTCGTTTCTGGTTGGCGTTGGGCGTGATCGCCGGCGAACAAAACAAATACTGCCACGCCACGATGGCGCTCGAACGAGCCGCCACGCTGCGCCCGCTCAGCCCCTGCGTGCAATGCCGGCTCGGCTGGGCGTATTTGCAATCGGGCGAGACCGAATCCGCACGGCAAATTTTCAAATCGCTGTGCGCCAAGGGCGAAGTCCAAACGCAACTGCTGCCGATCATGAGCGCGGGCCTCGGCCGCCTGGGCGAGAATCACTTGGCGTTGGATCTTTGTCGCGAGGCGGTCCGTCGCGATCCGGACGCCGACGAAGCGTATCGCGGCCTGGCGTATTACATGTCGCGCTGCGGCTATCCGGCCGAAGTGATCCTGGCCACGATGCACAAAGCGGCGCAATTGGCGCCGAGCGCGAAGATTATCGCCTGACGATCGCGGGCCTGTTGGAAAAAGTCGGCCAAGAACGCGACGCGTTGGCGATCTACGACCGCTTCTCGCACGAGTTTTTGAAGAAGATCGAATGCGGCTGCTGCCTGCATCGTTTGATGGGAATCTACGTCGCCGCCGGCGACGACGAACGCTACGAAATTTGCCGCGCCCGCTACATCAAACTGCCGACGACGCGCCGCAAAACGAAAAACCGCGAAGGCGGGTGTTTGTAACGGAGAGTCCGACCCGCGGAGCGAATTCGCGCCATGTACACGACGGCGAGAGTTCGAATCGCGCCGTCCGCGCGGCGCCGAAGCCGTTGAACAATGCGTTTTGATAGACGAGTGCGCGTTATGGAAACTGCATCAACGAGCCGTCTTGGTCAACGATTCAATCGGCTTGGGATTCAAGCGACTTCGGATTCAAGCGTAGCCTGAATCCGACGATGAATCTCGTCCCGTAGGGACGACGGCATGTAGCCAGGGGCTTCAGCCCCTGGGTTCGAGGACGACGACATTCGGTTGCCCCGTAGGGGCTACAGAAATCGATCTAGCCCCTACGGGGCAACCGAATCTTTCCGCTACGTAGTCCAGGGACTGAAGTCCCTGGCTACGCGCCGTTGCCCCTAACGGGGCGAGTCGGTGTCGGCAGGAACGGAGATAACGGGATTCTATTTGTAAACATATGTCTGCTAAAAAGAATTGCATGACGACGTCATGTTCCTAACGCTCGTTTCGCTCGTAACGCTCGCGCGGTGAAGATGGGAAATGACGCGGCGCGTCGAACTTCTCGATACCGAGCGGGGGACGCAAGTCCCCTGAGCATTCGAGCAACTTCGAGCAATGCCGTCGAAGAGAAAATGCTCAGGGGGCTCGCGCCCCCCGCTCGGTGAATTGAAAAAACTTAAGTCACATGTGATCGAAATGCTCGTAACGCTCGTTTCGATCGCGCTGTGAAGATGGGCGGTTCGGCGAGTGATTGCGAACCGAAAGCCGACGACGGTGATTCGATCGAAAACAAAAAAACGTTGTGTCGCGTGCGATCGTAACGCTCGTTTCGCTCGCAGAGTCACTTTGGGGCGGTTAGCGACGCGTCAGTCGTCCAGGATCGCGAGTCCCACTCGCGGCGTTACCAAAACACTGTTAAAAACACGGCCAAAAGGCCGTTTTGCAAAGTCGCGTTGCATTTTTATGCGGCGTGCCAGAAACTCGATGTTCCAACCTACACGCTTTTTCACGAGACATTCCCATGCGGGCAAAATCGATTTCCGTTGTGATCTGCGGCGCATTGCTGCTCTGTTCGTCGTTCGTCGCGTGCGTCCGCGCGGAGACCGCGCCGGAATTTCCGGCCACGATGATCAACTCGCCGCCGTTGAATAAAGACGGACTCAAAGGCAAGGTCGTCGTCTTATACTTCTTCGAGGAAGACTGCCCGCGCTGTCGCGAGGGGTGGCCGGCCCGCTTGAAAGTGGCGCAAGGGTACGTCGGCAAGCCGGTGATCTTCATCGCGGTGAATTCTGGCAACGCCGGTGGCGAAGTGGCGAGCTATCTGAAAGAGACCAACGTCAACTGGCCGACGATCGTCGACACGAATCGCAGCTTCGAAAAAGCGGCCGGCGTCAACGAGATCAGTTTGCAGAACATCTACCAAGCGTTAATCATCACGCCCGAGGGAGATTTGGTATCGGCCAACCCGTCGGCGTTGAACGAGTCGGTCGATCGGTACTTACCGCAAGCGAAATGGCGGATCGATCCGGCCGACATTCCGGACGGCCTGAAGCCGGCGTGGCAACTGATCGAGATCGGCAACTTTAATCAGGCCGGCAAACTGCTGGCCGCGTCGAAGAAGTCGATCAAGGACGAAGCCGGCAAAACGGCGGCCGAAAAACTCGCCGCGGCGATCACCGAAGAATTCACGAAAGTCACCGCCGCACCGGCCGCCGCCGAAACGGCCGGCAAGACCTGGGACGCGTACAAGGGCTACCAAACGGCGCTGGTGCAATTCGCCGACTTGCCCGAGACGAAAGAGTTGAAAACGAAAGTCGCCAAATTGGCGAACGATCCGCAAGTGACTCGCGAGCTGCGCCGCCAAGCTCTGGACGGCAGCGCAAGCCACGGCGAGCGCGGCGAACCCGGCGTCGCAAAAACGCGGGATCCAAATGGCCGAGCAACTGGTTAAGGATTTCGCCGGGACCGAAGCCGCCGCCGCGGCGCAGACGGCGCTGGATTCGGTCAAGAAATAAGTAACGCCGACCGCGAAGCGAACGGGAACTCGGTCGCTTATGCGATCATGTTCGCTCGACGACGTCGGATCACCGCGTACGCGCAAACGCCGCAGGCGAAGACGCCGGCCCACACCGTGGGTTCGGGAATCGCGGCGACTTCGACATAGTCGACCTCCATCGTATATGTCGAGCCGGTGCAGCACGGTTCCGACCAGACTTGCGTCGAACGCCGCCGGAAAAAATTCCTGGGTCGCGGGCGCCAGAAATTCAAGCGGACGGTCATCGGCGCGTCGGGCAGGGCATCGCTCCAGGACGAGATCAGGTTGCCGTTGATCAACCAGTCGATGCGATCGGGCAGCCACGCGATCGTAAAGGTGTTGAACTGCGTCAGATCGAGTCCCGGAACGCCGGCGAGGAACGACGGTAACGTCGTGTTGTCTTGATGATGGACGCCGTCGCGTAAGGTCGCGCCGGGCGCTTGCCAGTCGTTCCAACTGGTGGTCAGGATCGGATTGTTGCTGGGATTGGCGACGATTTGTTTGGTAAGCAACTCGAAATCGATTTCATCCGCGAACGTGCTGGGCGGCGTGTAGAGAAAAAAGCCGCCGACCAAACCCGCCGGGACGTTCGCACCCATGCGAATACGAGCCTCGAATCGTCGACCGGCCACCCCGCGATCGAACGCTTGCGAGGTGAAGATTTCGGTACCGAGGAATTTTTTCTCGCCGTCGCTGGGGGTTGGGTTGTAAGTCGAGAACGCGAGCGTCGCTTTGCCGTCGGCGATGGTCGGTGTCAGACGGAAGTCTGCGGCGTTCCCGGGAAACGAGTAGTTGGTTGCGACGTTCCAACGAGAATTCAACGTGTTTCCGTCGAATTCGTCGCGAAAGTCCTGCGCGGACGCGACGACGCAAAACCCAAAGATCAACGCCGATAACGACGCCGACGAGATACCGAATCGCGACATGAATCCTAGCCCCGCGGAGTGATGCTGAAATCCGTGTTACGGGACGATCCCGTTGTACGGATTACCTCCACGCTAGTTGCGATGTCCCGGCGGCGGTCCGTCGAAACGGACTTCGATTCGGAATCGTCCGCGATACGGATCGAACTGTATCGGTCGTAACGGCCGCGCGGCCCGTACGCCGAAATACGAAAAACGCCCTGGGTGCGAGGGCTTCGCTCCCCAGGGCGTTCGGAGTCGGTTTTCGTTGATGTGTGGTTAGACGTAGCGCGAGTCTTCGTCGTCGTCGTGACGTTCGCCGCGTTGGTCGAAGGGCGAGTCGATGCCCATCACCATTTTCATTTCGTCGAAGCGACGGATGTAGTCGTCGCTGGACGAGTGGACGTGTTCGGCTTCGGTGATGAACTTCATCTGATCGTCGCAGCGAATGCCGTGATCCGCGAGGATCGCTTCGAATTCGCTTAGGTCGTGACCGTAGACGATGATCAGCTTGTGTTCGTCGAACTGGACTTCCAGCGGAATGTTCGGATTCAGCACGGCGATGCCGGTGCAACCGTCGTGCGTCAGCATTTCCTCGTAGTCGTAGAGCATGCTCTTCAACACGGGGAGATCGATATGTTCGCGATAGAGGTCGGTGTGACCGCGGTTGTCGCGCGTGTGGCTGGTTTCCAGGACCAGATCGACCTCTTGGCCGAGCGGGTCGAGCAGGTCGATGAACAGGTCGAACAGTTTTTCGGAACTGGCCGAGATCATCAAGACCGGAACCTTGGTCTTGGTTTGGTCGTCGCGGTAGCAGTCGTGGCGATAGCCCTGACGCGGGACCACGTCCAAGCCGTAGCTGGGGCGGATCGCTTCGGTCAGCATGAAGTCGCCGTACTTGGCCACGCGGAGATGCGTTTCCAACTCGTCTTCGCTCAACCGATCGAAGCCGCCGGGCGGACGCTCGCCGGTTCCGTCTCGGAAGACGTTGCGAAAGAATTTTTTCAAGAACCCCATCGACGACCTCGAACACGCACGAACGGACGAAATACGGAGCCGCATCGCGATGATCTCGCACGCGACCGGTCACTGCACAGGAGAATTCAGGTCATTGCCGATCGGGGAACCGGCGTTGGGGCGTTCGTCGCGGCGATCACGCTCGCCTGCGACGACCTCGACGCGACGGCGATCCCGACCGCCCGCGACGAGCAAAAAATTCCTCCAGCCACCCCGAACCGTGAACGCTTCGGGGGTCTCCAAACTCTAGCACTCGGCACGTCCGAAGCCGACCAAATCCGGCAAAAACCGACTGACAAAGGTGCATGTCGCAACAGTTTTGCGGGTCGGGGGCTGTTTTCCCCGCGAAATTTTGCGGGCGAATCCCGATCTGCCGTCTGGTCCAACGGGCGATAAACTGGGTGGTTACGGATTACGAGGGTTTAAGAACCAGACGGGCAACGCGGCTAAGGTCGGAAATCCTGAGCGATTCGCCAGAAAAACCACTCCGAATCTGGGATTTCGTTCTTTTTCGCGTCTCGCTGATCAAAGATAAAAAACGCAAACGCTTACTTAGATACAACTTGTGACGTGTTGAAAGGTTTTGACAGAGTTATGACAATTCGTCGACTTGCGAATGACACGTGGAGTGTGACCTGGCGATAGAATCCGACGACATACAAGAGGTTGCGGCTCAAACAGGTTCATGCCAGGCACGACGCCGGTGTGAAGGGAGCAGTGAGTCACGCCAACAACTCGTCGGGGGGCAACGGTTTCGACGGGTTTCGCCGAGCGACTTCTTGGTTCGATGTCGTCAGACCTCACGACGAGTTCTCGGCTCTCAGGTTCCTTTCAGGCTCACTATGTCCACGGATTCTTCGCTACCGATCGACGGGCTCTACTTGTCCGCCGCGTCGGCCGTACCGGCTCCGGCCAAAAAGAAACGTTCGAAACACAAACACGGTCAGAACAAATCTTCGTCCAACTCGCCGCTGGGAGATATCGACGACGAAGGGGATGAAGACTCGAATCCGACGCAAACCAAAGCCAAAGGCGCTCGGCCGCCGGCGGCGAACGAACAATACGATCCGCAAGCCCCGTGGCAGAGCGGCGTCGATTGGCCGATCGTGGCTTGGATCGCCATGGTGCACGTCGGCGCGTGTTTGGCGCTGTTCCCCTACTTCTTCAGCTGGGAAGCCGTCATCTTCACGGTCGTGACGACCTGGATCTCGGCCAGTTGGGGCATTTGCATGGGTTACCACCGCTTGCTGACGCACGGCAGCTTTCAAACATATCGCCCGATTCGTTGGGCGTTGGCGTTGTTGGGCAGCTTGACCGGCGAAGGTTCGGCGTTGACTTGGGTCTCGAACCACCGCCTGCACCATCAATTCAGCGATAAGGACGGCGATCCGCATTCGCCGCGTCACGGCAACATGTGGTCGCACATGTTGTGGTTCATGCCGAACCAAGGTCGCAAGTGGAAGGACGACTTGTATCAACGCTTCTCGCCCGACCTGTACCGCGATCCGGTCATGCGTGCCCTCGACAAACTGTTCCTGCCGATCCATTGGGTCGTGGGGATGGGCTTGTTCTTCGGCGCGTATGCGATCTGGGGCGATTGGCAAATGGCGTGGTCCTTCGTCGTGTGGGGCGTGTTCGTACGGATGTTGTACACGCTGCACATCACGTGGTTCGTGAATTCGGCCACGCACCTGTGGGGTTACAAGAACTATGAAACCAGCGACGACAGCACCAACCTGTGGTGGGTCGGGCTGTTGGCCTTCGGCGAAGGCTGGCACAACAACCACCATGCGTATCAACGCATGGCCAAGCACGGCCACCGTTGGTGGGAAGTCGACGTCACCTACTGGGCGATCCTGGGGATGGAAAAAGTCGGCCTGGCCTGGAACGTGGTCAAGACTCCGCCGAAGCACGGCAAACCGGCCTAATTCAGGGTCGTTGATTCGATAAAAGCGGCGAGGCCGCGACGAGAAGTATTCTCGTCGCGGCCTCGGCTTATGAATGGTCGAGAAATCACAAGATTATGCGGCGGGTAACCCTGCCAGCGCGGCGTCGGCCAGCTTCTGACCAAGCTCTCCGACCGCCACCAACGCATCGCGGTCGAACGGCGCAATCGGCAACTGCAACCGCAGCGAGTCCTGGCGTGCGTCCCTCGTTGCAGGAACCGCGGCCCGATGCCGCCGGGAACCAAACCGTCGGTCAGCAGTTCCGTCGCCACGAACGCGCAGGAGGGATCGTCGATCGGGAGATCGACGTAAATCGCCTCGGCCCCGGCGTTCTCGGAGAGGACGCGAAGCGCTTCGCGCATGACAGGCAGCGTTTCCGCGTCGATCCGTTCGACCCAAATCCGCCCGACGTTGCGGTTGCGCTCGAAAATCGTATGAACCGTTCGGATGCGTTCGACGGAATTCGGTCGTACGAGTGCGGTGTCGATCGTCACGCCGCGCTTGCGAGTCGCATACAGTTCGGCGATCAATGGAGCGAGTGCTGCCGGAACGCTGGCTTGCAAGGGGGCTTCGACATCGAACGGATGCCAATACAGAAAACAGGAATGACGCGTTTCGGGATTTTGGCTTTCCACGCCGCCGCGCAAGATCGTGGTCGCCGGCGTCGTGCCGAGCGAGAGTCCGCACGGAACGGAACCGAAGGCGATGTTCATTTTTTGACTGAACGGATGCCGGGCGGTCGGTTGACTCCAGATGCCTAAGAGGCCGAGCCGACGACCTTCGTCCTCGACCGCTTTCCGCATCAGTTGCATCAGGCCGCGTCCGCGATGAGCATGATGAATGACCGCTTGGCCGGCTTCGGCGGTCGGTCCGAGTTCGGGACGCTCCAATGCGTAATGTCCGACGATCGCCCCTTCGACCGTTTCCGCCACGAGCGAGCGTAAGCGACCGGCTTGATTCAAAGCGATGATGCGATCCGGATAAAAGAGATCCGGGTTCGGATAGGAATGGCCGTAGGCTTCGTAGATGCAGCGCGAGACTTCCAACGCGTCGCGGGCTTCGAACGGGCGTAAACGATATTGCTCGGTCGAAGGCGCAGTTTGCCGGGATTCGAAGTCGTGGGCGTCATTCGCCAAGCGGGCGGCGACTCCGACGAGCGCGGTGATGTTTTCATGCGACCGTACGCGGCGCAAATGCAGTTCCGATCCCTCGGGACCGCGTTGTACCCACCAAACGCGATCGAAAACCCGGGCGGGTCGAATCCGGGCGGGAATTTCGGAACCGACTTCGTCGCCGTCGCCGAGCGGCCGCCCGCGTTCGAGGATCGAGAACTCGACGGCGGCTCCATCGACGACCGCGCCGATCGTGATCGGCAAATCGCCGTCGCCGCCCCGTTCGACTTCGCTCTCGATCAAGCCGACCGCCGAGGCCAACGCATCCGTCAACTCCTCGGCGACATCGGTCTCGAATTCGGCGAAGCGCAGGACGTTGCCGACGAAATCGCGCAACAGCGAAGCAAGCTCGGGCATGCCCGGGAGCGTCAGACGGAATTCGAAACGATCGGGAAGCGACATGAGATGATCGATAAAAAGGCTTTAGCGCAAGAAGCGTACAACGATAGATTTTTTTCACGACGATCGGAGACCGATTGAGAGACTTAATAAGAGGACGTGTGTTGAGGAGGGCGAAGTGTTCTCCGACGCGAGTTCGTTTGTGACGATTGATCCGACAACGAGGCACGTTGGGATTGAAGCGACGAAAAAGCTTTCCCGAAGCCCCCGATCGGAACCATTTCGTCGACCTGCCCGCACGGCGTAGCGCATAATGGAAGAACATCTTCGCAGGGTTGCCGGACCCTTGCCGTTGGTACTCTTCTCTTGTCAGGTCCAGCCGATGCCGCGTCATTCGTTCTCGCGTTTGCTTCGTTCGTCCCGCCGGCTTTCGTTGGCGTTGATCGCCATGATGGCTCCGCTTTCCGGGCCGATTTACGCTCAGTTAGGCGAAGCGTTCAATCCGAATTTGCCGGGGCTGCCGCAAGCGGGACCGAACGCGTTCGATCTCGGACCGTCGACGAAATCGCCGACCCCGGCCCCCACGCCCGCACCGGGGCAAAACCCGACTTTGGCGCTCGTTGAACGAACCTGCCGCCCCCGGAGCGACCGGTTCGGTGATGAAAGGTGGTCCGTTGACCGGATCAGGCGGCGCGGCTCCGGCGGAAGAAACACCCGAGCAGGCGGCGCGACGCAAAGAAGCGGAAGAAATTTCCGGGTTGCTCAAGGAGCGGAAATTCGACGAAGCCGAAAAACGCTTGAAAGCCGAAATCGAAAAGAATCCCGATGATTCCGGAGCCTGGTACTTCTTGGCCGGCGCGTATCGCCTGCAAGATAAATACGAAGACGCGATCGTGGCTTATACGAAGTGCGCGGAGTTGATGCCGGATTACGGCGACACGTATCTCCGACGCGGCATTTCCTGGTTTCACAAGGGCGAGTACGGCATCGCGGTGTTCGATTTCGAACAAGCCGGCAGCTTAAACTACTTCGATCCGCGTCCCGAACTTTGGAAGGGTTTGGCGATAGCCTCGTTGGATCAGCATCGTTTGGCGATTTCCGCTTACTCAACCGCCATCAAGTACGAAGCACGGTTCGTGCCGGCGTACGTTAATCGTGGGTTGTCCTACATGATTATGGACGACTACTTGGCCGCCATCATCAACTTTAACGAAGCGATTCGTTTAGAACCGCAGAATCCGGAACACTATTTCCTGCGTGGAATCGCGTTCGTCAAAAGCCGCCAAGACGATCGCGCCGTGGTCTCGTACGACGCGGCGATTCGATTGGATCCGAAATACGCGGACGCCTACTTGAACCGTTCGATTTGCTTGGCGCGCCAAGGCAAAACCGCGGAAGCGGCCCGTGATCGCGAAACCGCGTTGAAGTTGAAACCGGCGTTGGCGTCGATCGACCCGAACGCCCGGCCGGTTCCATTGCCGCAATCTTCGGACTTGTTCCGAGCGCCGCTGCGGTAAACCCGTCGACCTTAAACGCCGACGGCCATCGCGCACTTCGCATTGATCACGCCCAGATAATAGTCGATCGAACGACGTAAACCGTCGGCGAATCCGATGGTCGGTTCATAGCCCAGTAGATCGCGGGCGACCGTGATGTCGGCCATGCTTTCGCGCACGTCGCCGATGCGGGCCGGTTCGTGAATCGGCGAGATCGAAGTGCCGAGCAGTTGATTCAGCTCGCTTAGTAATTCGAGCAAGCTGATTTTATTGCCGGCCGCGATATTGATCGAGCGGCCGTTGGCGCGGGGTGCGTCGGCGGCCAAGAGATTGGCTTTGACGATATTCTCGACGAACGTAAAGTCGCGGGACTGACCGCCGTCGCCGTAGACCGTCGGACGTTGGTCGGCCAACATCGCGGTGATGAACCGTGGAATGACGGCCGAGTATTCGCCGTTCGGATCTTGCCGCGGGCCGAAGACATTGAAATAGCGCAGCGCAGACCGCTTCGATCTCGCCCATCGCGGCGAACGCCGTCAGATACATTTCGGCGGCGAACTTCGCCGCACCATACGGCGAGATCGGGGCCGGCAGATCGGTTTCGCGTTTCGAAGACGTCGGTTGATTGCCGTACGCGCTGCTCGACGCGGCATACACGATCCGGCGCACGCCGTTACGCCGCGCGGCATCGATCAAATTCAGCGTCCCGGTTACGCACGCCGCATGCGTGTCCAATGGCCGTTCGACGCTCCGTTGCACGCTGGCCAAGGCGGCTTGATGGAAGATCACATCGACTCCCGCGACGGCTTGTTCGACCGCGGGCGGATCGACTAAGTCGCCTTCCAAGAACTCGATCCGATCCCGTACGTCGGCCAAGTTGGCCAAATTGCCGCTGCAAAGATTATCCAAGACGCGCACGCGATCACCGCGAGCGACCAGGGCGTCGACGATATTCGAGCCGATAAACCCCGCGCCGCCGGTCACCAAGAAAGTCCGAGCCATGCCTGCGATCCTGAAAAATGCGTTGTCGTCCGGTCGATGCGGCCGTCGAGCAGTAAAGTGCGTCGATGGTACGAGTAATCTTAGGTTCTTGCGTAGATCGTTGCTTTGTCGATCGCATGAAATCGCTTCGTATCGAATATCGAACTTTAACGATCATACCGGTCGTAGCGATGCCGGCATCGCGGAACTTGTAGCTATTGCGGGGATTTCTTAAGGTTTTCCGATTCCACGGCTCGCGTCGTTCGCCGTCATGTCCTAGGTTTGGAAGCGGACGGAGAGGTCTTCTCCAAACGCGGCCCGTTCGGGCCTTCGGCGTTATTACTCGGTCGTTACCCCCTCGACGACCAGGGATTTTCACAACCGGCTCGTTTCGGCTTCGCCTTGCGCGAACCTGATGCGAGACGGTCCGCGGCGATGAACCGGAGCGTTCGTCGGCCGGGACCCTGGTGCATGTCAGGACGAACGATCAATGCGCGACGGCTCACGACGCGAAGGCTTTTTTCGTACGACCGGGATCGAAACGTTCGAAGATCGACGGCTGATGGCCGCCGACACGAGCGCCTACGACTATCATCTCGATTACCAAATCGCAGCCAAGCTGGAAGGCAAGGGGATCCGAATCGGGCAGTTGGCCCAATCGACCTCCGCCGCGCACACGATGACCGGGCTGACGAACGTCGTCAATAAATACGGTCTGACCGGCGCCGGCCAAACCGTCGCCGTGATCGACAGCGGAATCGCATACGATCACTTGGCTCTCGGCGGTGGTTACGGCGCGAATTATCGCGTCGTCGGCGGCTGGGACTTTGCCGAGAACGATGCGAATCCCTACGACGATGGTCCGGCCGGTTCGCACGGCACGCACGTCGCCGGCATCGTCGGCGGCTCGGACACCGGCGTCGCGAACGGCGTAGATTTGGTTTCTTTGCGAGTCTTCGACGATCAAGGGAGCGGCAACTTCACTTGGGTGGAGAACGCTCTGAAGTGGGTTCATCAAAATCGCAACGCTTTCGAAAATCCGATCACGACGGTCAATCTAAGTATCGGCGCCGGCTGGAATTCTTCGTCGTTGCCGAATTGGGCGATGCTGGAAGACGAACTCCGTCAGCTCGAAGCGGACGGCATTTTCGTGTCGGTGGCTGCCGGGAATTCATTCGGCAGTTACGGCACCGTCGGTCTCGACTACCCGGCGGTCAGCAGCTACGTCGTCCCGGTAATGTCGGTGAACGCGGCGGGAACGCTGAGCTCGTTCAGTCAACGCTTAGCGCTCGCCATCGCCGCTCCGGGCGAAGGAATTCGCAGCACCGTGCCGGATTACATGGGCAACCTGAATGGTCGCGCCGACGACTACCAAAATTTCTCCGGAACGAGCATGGCCGCGCCCTACGTGGCGGGCGCGTCGACGTTGATTCGGGAAGCGATGCAAATCGCAGGCAGGACGAACATCACGCAAGACGTGATCTACGACGTGATGATGAACACGGCCGACACGTTCTACGATTCGGTGACGCGACTGAGTTACAAACGTTTGAACGTCGAACGGGCGATCGACTCGATTATTCCGGCCGATGAATTCGGCAATACCATTTCGACGGCATCGGTTCAGAACGCACTGGGCCGCGGTGGTTCGATCTCGGGTATCGTCAACACCGTCACGGATAAGGACTATTTCACGTTTACCGCGACCGCGAGCGGTAATTTGGGGTTGGCGTCGACGACGAACGGCGACTTGGCCATGCGCTACGAACTGGTTTCCTCGTCCGGAACCACGACCATCAACGCCTCGACCGCCACGTTGAACGTCGTGGCCGGGCAAACGTATACGATCGGCGTCTCCACACGTGCGGGAATCGGACGTTACACGCTGTCAACGACGTTTACCGCATCCGCAAATTCAGGAACATCGAGTGGTTCGACCGCTCCGGGCACGGGTTCCGGGAACGCCCAATCCGGACAGGGCGATCAAACGAATCAAGGAAGTCAAAACGGCCAAAATGGTCAATCGAATCAAGGGAACATCGGCACGGCGTTCAATCCTCCGAACACGACGCAGAATTTTGGAACCGTCTCGCAATATGCGGCAAACGTGAATGTTGCGGGAACCGGCTGGTATGCGCTCTCGTCGAGTCGCGCGGGAACATTGACGATCGAATCGTTTATCAACGGCAACGCGGCGGCGAAAGTCACGATTTACGACGCGACGGGCAACATACTGGGAAGTTTCGCGGCCGGAGTAAACAACCGCGTTGACCTACAAGTTGCGGCGGGAAAGACCTTCTATGTCAAAATCGAAGGAAACGCGACGAATTTCGGGCTACGTATGACGAACCTGGTTTCCCAATCAGGAACCACTCTCAACGTTGCGGGAACCGTCGGTAACGATACCATCGTCGTGCAGTCGGCGACGCGTAACGTGACCGTCAACGGCGTCGTATATGCAGTCTCGCCTAATGCGGTTAACCGAATCAACGTGAACGGCGCCGGAGGCTCGGACTCGATCACGATTCGTGGATCCGCGGGCGCTGAGACGGTCACCATGACTCCGACCGCGACCGTGATGAACGGCAGCGGAATTATCGTGGCGGCCGACGGGTTTCGCAACGTCACGGTCGTCGGTCAAGGCGGCGACGATGTCGCGACGTTGGTGGATTCGGCTGGTAACGACACGCTTACGGCACGACCGCGCGAGATCGCCTTTGTCGGTACGAATTTCAACAATACCGTATTGGATATTCGGAAAAGTCAACATCGTTGCGTCCGCCGGCGGAACCGACGTCGCCACGTTCTACGATTCGATCGGCAACGATACGTTTTTCAGCCAACCCGGATATGCGTATATGACCGGTGGGGGATTCCTAAACTCCGCAACGGGCTTTAAAGTCGTGAATGCGTACTCCATCACGGGAGGGACGGATACCGGATTGATTTATGACTCCGTAGGGAACGATACGCTTACCCTAGGAGCGACGACGGCTCGATTCTCGGGAGGCGGTTACGCGGCGAACTTGGAGTCCTTCGAACGTGTGAATGCTTACAGCGTAAACGGCGGAATCAATACGATCGCTAGGCAAGCGGCTACGCGATTCGTTTTTAGCCAAGTCGGCAGATGGCGTTAATTTTCATCGGATGACCGCACCAGGTGGCGTAATTTGCATGTAAACGACCAAATTGCAAAATGTCCCCCTGAAACTTTCGCAATGGTTTGCTAATTTATTAGGTTTAGGGGACCGCACGCTTTCGTACGCTTCGAATCCGCATGGGCCGTTTGCGCTTTTATATCGCCGCCGAACAAGACGCGCCGCGATATTGGGAGCGTGTGCAGTTTCTCAATTCCGAGATGCTGCCCTATCGCATTCGCGTGAAGTGGGAATCCCCCTATCTGATTATCGACCGAGCCGAGAACGACTCCGGTCAGTTCTTGGCGGTCTGGTCGTGCGCACAGCATGGTGAGTTGGCGTTGGTGACGGGGACGTTGGTCGAGCGGGATAAGCCTTACGTTCTCTCGCGCGAGTTGGCTCGCGGCACGCTGAATCGGATGCGCAATCAAGCCGCGCTGTGGCAAGCCGCCGGCTTGACGATGCCGGCCCAGTATCGCGATCTGCACAAGTCGGCCGTGCAATGGTTGGCCAAATCGGCGGTCGCCGACGACGATCAAGCCGCGGCCGCGCGTTATGCGCAATTCGCACTTGAGATGTCCCTCCAAGGGATCGCGGTTCTCATCGAGGCGTACGCCGCGCAGTCGTTCGCCGCGCGACAACGTCAACAAAACAAGACGCTCTTGCTGGTGGGAGCGCAGATCGACGATACGCTGCCTGCCGACAATGCCGCGCCGCCGTTGCTCGAAGCCTGTAACTCGCTCGGCATCACGTTTTCTTGGAAGTCGATCGAAGCGAAGGAAGGCGTCTATCAGTGGACGCGCACCGACCGCGCGCTGGCCTGGGCTCAAGCTCACGGTCGCCGCGTTTGCGCGGGGCCGTTGATCGACTGGCGCAAGGCGCTCTGCCCGATTGGCTGGTGTTGTGGGAAGACGATTTCGAAAACCTGATGAGCATGACGGCGGAATACATCACCCGTGTCGTGGAGCGTTATAAAGGTCGCGTACAAATTTGGAACGCCGCGGCCAAAATCAACACCACGCCTGCGCTGTCGTTAAACGACGAGCAACGTTTGCAACTGGCGGCCAAGATCGTCTCTGCCGTCCGCGCCGCCGATCCGCGCACGCCGATCATCGCGACGCTGGATCAGCCGGGTGGCGAAGGATTGGCGGCCGAGCACGGCGACTTACCCCCATGGCAATTCGCCGATTCGCTAGCGCTGTGCCGACTTGGGTTTGGCCGGCGTCGGTCTCGAATATAAATTAGGATTCGGCGCCGAGGATTCGTTACCGCGCGACCCGTTGGCTTACTGCCAGCAGTTGGATGTCTGGACGATGCTGAACATGCCGGTCATTTTGTTCTTGAGCGCGGCCCCGGCCGGTCCCGCCGCGCCGGACGAGCAACAACGGGCTTGGTTGGCCGAATTCGTGCCGGCGATGCTGGGGAAGCAAACCGTGCAGGGCGTGTTTTGGAACGCGATGTTCGACCCCGCCGTCGCCAAACTCAACGAACCCGGTATGGGTCTGTTCACGTCCGACGGCAGAGTCAAGCCTGTATTAGGCGTTTTGAAAGACTTGAAGCTGAAATACGGCGTTTAACCGCGACGAGACACCTGGGACGATACCAGGTCTTTCCCAGGTCGCTACAATAGTGGTAATTCTTCGGTAGCCGAAACGACGATTGCCGTCGCTAGGCGACCGATCCGCATTCCGTCGGTCGATTATGGCGACGCAAATCACAAGCGATTCGGCGGCGACGCTCGACGCCACGCTGGATGGATTCGAGTCGAACGAGCACACGCCCGGTTCGTTTCAAGTCAACCGCACCGTTCCGCCTTTGAGTGCGGACACCGCGCGACACGATGCAGTTGGTCGCCGGAAGCGGCCCACGCCTGACCGATGAAACACAAACGTTGCTGCGTTGTCGGTTGCGGATGTCGGCTTTGATGTTGGCCATCGGCTTCGGTTTATTCTTCGTTTACAACTCTTACGCGCTGTGGGATCAATTCTCCGATCCTTTGACGTTCTGGTTTTGGCTGGCGACCGGTGGCATCGCGGGTATTCTTGGGACGGTCGGCGGCGGCTTGTGTCGACAATGCCAATACTCGGCCGGGGTGCTCCGTTCGATCGAATTGCTGGTCTTCGGCGTCCCGGCCGTGTTCTTTTGCGCGTTGAACATATTGGAGATGCATCGGCTCCACGAGTTTTATGAAGGAGCGGCGACGAAACGCGTCGCGTTCCTCGAGAACCCGATCATTCCCTGGATGTTGCTGATCTTCAACTATTCGATTTTCATCCCCAACACTTGGAAGCGTGCGGCGATTCCTATCTCGCTGATGGTTTTGCTGCCGATGGTCGTGCTGGTCGTTTCGCACAACGTCTGTTCGATGGCCGCCGACGCCTACGACACCCAGATGATCGTTAGCAGCTTTCTAAGAATCACGTTGACCGCCGTAACCGGCGTGGCGGGCGTCGCCGTGATCAATCGGCTCCGTTCGGAAGCCTTCGAAGCGAAGAGTTTAGGTCAATACAAACTGCGTCGCCTAATCGGCGCGGGCGGCATGGGCGAAGTCTATCTGGCCGAGCAT
This sequence comes from Pirellulales bacterium, assembly GCA_049840575.1. GTDB lineage: Bacteria > Planctomycetota > Planctomycetia > Pirellulales > JALHPA01 > JANRLT01. The sequence goes on along the minus strand of JASGKV010000021.1, from coordinate 18,667 downwards.
CGGATGATGAAACGCCCGTGCGCGATCAAGCTTATTCGGCCCAATAAAGCCGGCGATCCGCAAGCGTTGGCCCGCTTTGAACGCGAAGTGCGCGCCACGGCTCGGCTCTCGCATTGGAATTCGATCGAAATTTACGATTACGGTCGTTCGGACGACGGCACGTTCTACTACGTGATGGAATATCTACCGGGCATGAATCTGGGCAATATCGTCGAGCGTTATGGTCCGTTGCCGCCCGAACGCGCCGTCTATCTGCTGACGCAAATCTGCGATGCGTTGGTCGAAGCGCACGATCTGGATTTGATTCACCGCGACATCAAGCCGGGGAACGTCTACTCGGCGTATCGCGGCGGACGCTACGACGTGGCGAAACTCTTGGATTTCGGCTTAGCGAAGCCGATGCATACGACGCAAACCAACGATTTGGATCTTACCGTCGCCGGATCGATCACCGGTTCGCCGCTGTACATGTCGCCCGAGCAAGCGACCGGAGACGGTGTGCCCGATTTGCGCAGCGACATCTATTCGTTGGGCGCCACCGCGTATTATCTGTTGACCGGCCGATCGCCGTTTACCGGGGATAACCCGATCAAAATCATGATGGCGCACGCGATGCAAGAGCCGACGCCACCGTCGCGCGTGCGACGCGAATTGCCGGCCGAGTTGGACGCGATCATCATGAAATGCTTGTCGAAACGACCGGATGATCGTTATCAATGCACGGTTCAACTGGGACGTGCGCTCCGCGCTACGAACCTGGGCGAGCAATGGACCACCGAACGAGCGGACGCTTGGTGGGAAGCGCATTGCGAAATCCACCACGACGAAGCGTGCCGCGAATCGCAGGAAATCGCCGAGCAGCCAATTTAATCCACGGCCAAAGCGTTGTCCGCCACAGGAGAGCCCAGTCTGCGTCGCAATTCGGGCGAAGGCAAAAAGAATAATCGCCAATCTAGGTCGCGCCCGGCGTATTGAAATCGCGTTTTACAGATCAGTACGCTCGAATCCTCGCCCATCCGCATCGCGGCCGACTGCTGTATCACGCAGGATACGTAGTCCTGAACGAAATACGGTGGAGACGGGATGAGTTCTTCCAAGGTTGGCGCGTCAGAACGTTGACGTACGCGCAACCCAGGATGTTCGCCGTTTCGCATATGGCTGAGATTTCAAGCGGCGTCCATTCTGCGCACGTTTCCCGCGGTCGTCCCAGCAACGTCGCGCAAAGCTCTCGTCCGTTCTCTTCGTCGAACGCCAAGACGAGATCGCCGCCGACGTCGCCGGCGATCGTCAGAATCGCCATCGTCGCCGCGGATTCATCCAATCGCGACGATGCCAACGCTTCGTCCAACGGCAACACGGCGGCCGCGTCGGATTCCATCGAGATCGAACCGTTCGTCCAACGTTTCATCGCGACGCCGGCCTCGTTGACCGCTTCGGCGAAGATTTTTTCCGCGTTGGTCTCGACCGACGATCGTTCGTGCGTATGCGTCATGATTTCGTTCCGGTAAGTGAAGGAGACTTCGTTCCCCGCGCGGACATGTCGATCAACGTCGCGGAGTCCAAGATCAAAGCCACGCGACCGTCGCCCAGGATGCTGGCGCCGGAAATTCCCTGAATGTTTCGATAATTCTCGGCCAACGATTTGATGACGACGTCGGATTCTCCGATGACCTTGTCGACGACGATTCCCAACTCGATTCCCGAATCGCCGATAATGACGACAGTCGGAGTCTCGCCTTCGTTCGTCGCGTTGTTCGACGGCGGGGCGTTCCATTGAAAAAGCTCGTCCAAGCCGACCAGCGACACCGTTCTGCCGCGGATGAGCGCCGCTTTTCGGCCGTGCAACGTTACGACGTCGCGCGGCTGTAACGCGACGATTTCCAAAATCGTCTCCATCGGCAACGCGAAAACATCGCCCGAAACGCGAGCCAACAGACTGGGCATGATCGCCAGCGTCAGCGGCAGTTTGATCGTGAACGTCGAGCCCTGGCCGGGCGTCGTCGTCACGTCGATGGCGCCGTTCAATTGCTCGATCTTCGAGCGCACGATGTCCATGCCCATCCCGCGACCGGAAATTTCCGTAACTTGTTCGGCCGTGCTGAAGCCGGGTTCCCAGATCAAGTTTACGACCTGAGCCGGCGTAAGTTTCTCGGCGTCCGCGGCCGTCACGATGCCTTTTTCGACGGCTTTGGCGCGGATTCGCTCATGGTCCAACCCTTTCCCGTCGTCGGTGACCTGGATGACGATGTTGTTGCCGCGATGGAAGGCGTCGAGCGTAACCACGCCGGTGGCGAGCTTACCCTTGGCGATGCGTTCGGCCGGCGTCTCGACGCCGTGATCGGCCGAATTGCGCACCAAGTGAATCAGCGGGTCGCCAAGCTCGTCGATCATCCGTTTGTCGAGTTCGGTCTTCTCGCCGCGAATCACCAGCTCGATTTGCTTGTTCGTGATCCGCGTGACGTCGCGAATGACGCGTTTAAACCGCGTAAAGAGCGGTCCGATGGGAACCATCCGCGTTTCCATCACGCTTTTCTGAATGCTGTCGGTCACGCGATCGAGTTGATGCACTGCGTCCAATAGGCCGTTAACTGTGCCCCGCGCTTCGACGGCGTGTCGACAGACTTTTTCCAATTCGTCGAACCCACGCCGCGTACGTCCGGCGCGAGCCGACAAAGCGGCGAACGCGGTGAGGTCGTTATTTGCGCAGGCGGTTTCGAAATCGGCGAAGAACTTCCGCGCATCGTTCAACGCGCGGATGCCCGCCGCACCGTCGTGACCTGTCACGAATGAGGTTTTGAGCGAATCGCCGATCCTTGAAAAACAAGAACGCGTGATGACCAACTGACCGACCAGATTCATCAACTGATCGAGCCGCTCGATATCGACGCGTAATGTCTCGGTCGGTGCGGTTTGCGTCGCAGTGGGTGTGGCTTTGGTCTGTTCGGCGATCGGTGTGGGGATTGCGGATTTGCGGGAATCCTCGACGATCGGTCGCGAGAGTTCCGACATAGTCGTTACGATCGTCGCTGCAATTCCTTTGGGCTTAGGGATTTCGCTCAATACGACGTCGCGCACACCGGCGATTTTCAGCCGTTCGGACAACGCCTCGGAGGGAAGCGAGGTTGCGATTACGAAACGGGCGTCGTGCAATTCCGTCGCATTCTCGCATTCATCCGGATCAGGCTGAAACTCCAAGAGTGTACCGACACGACGCAGTTTCTCGTGCAGCAAACGGACCTTCATGCCGATTAACGGAAAGTCCGGCTGGAATTCGATTTCACCGGCAAGCACGGTCGTCGTTGCATCGCCGCACTCGAACCACTCTTCTTGAATTTCGATCCAGGCAAACGGATCTCGAACCGGCTTCACGCTCCGCTCGAGCTGAGTCGAGACCGCATTCATGCGATTCTTGAACCGCGATAAGTCTTGGGCGAGAACTCCGAACGACGCGGTGTCACCATGGCCTTGTTTCAGTCCTTCCACGTATGCGCGGAGCACGTCCACGCAACGAAGCAGCAATTCATCACATTCATCAGGGATCCCGTCGCGACCGAATTCCCGTACCGATTGCAATATATCCTCGATCGTATGCGCCAACTTGGCGATACGATTGAGACCGATCGATGCCGCGGAACCCTTGATTCGATGAGCGACTCCTAACAACGCTTCGTGAGTCCGTTTGCCGTTACCGAGCAAGGAGTCGGTCAACTCGTCGAGTGATAACGACGTCTCGTCGATAAAGATGCCGAGATACCGTGCGGAAATATCCGGTTCGTCTCGCACGTCCGCCATGAGGTCGGTTTCGACCGACGGAGTAACAGGGAGAGAACCGAAGCCGGCGACGATGGCGGCCAAAGCGGCCTCCGCATCGGCTTGCGACGAAGCCTCGCGTTCGACTCCGGCGGTGCGAAGCAGGGATTGCATACTTGCGATCGCTTCGGTCGCGTCCGGAGGAGATTGCTCGGGATGAACCAGGCATTCGATCATGCCGGTCAAAACATCGAATGCTTGAAACAGCGCCTGCGTCGTACGACCGGTCACGGTCATCGTGCGTGTGCGCACCGCGTCGAGTATGTTCTCGATTTTATGCGTCAGGGCGTTGATGTCGCTTAAACCCAGCATCGCGGAGAGTCCCTTGATGCTGTGCGCCGCGCAAACATCTCGTTCAGCAAATCGGCGTCGCATTCCGAGTTGCGACCCGCATCGACCGAGATCGCCCATTGATCGAGGACCAGGATTTTCTCGTTCAAGCGATCCAGCAATTGCGCGGACTCGTCGAGGAAGTCCGAAAGCAGACTTGGATCGATTTGTTCGACGTGTTGATCTCGTGTCGTGGACATGGCGTTCGTCATCGGTCGAGGAAAGCTGCGTTAAACACGTTGAAACAACCAAGCGCTTTCGCGACGCATCTCGCGAAGATGCTCGCCCACGCCTTCGGCCGATCCGGCGATCAAATACCCTTCGCGTTTGATCGCGCACATCACGTTCGCGGCGACGACGGATTTCGATTTCTCGTCGAAATAAATCAACACGTTTTTCAAGAAGACGAGATCGAACGGCTCGTCCTGCAACGGACGCATCAGGTTATGCGTGCGGAACGACGTCATCTCGGTCAATGCCGCGCGAGGTCGCGTAAATTCGTCCGCGGTCGATGTTTCGAACCACGCTTTGCGTACGTCCGCGGGCACGAGATGCATCTCGCGCGAGTTGAATCGGGGGTAACGCGCGGCTTCGACGGCCCCGATCCCGATATCGGTTCCGATGATACGAACTTTCCAATGTCGATGATTCGGTAAACTCGCCGCCACGCAAGAGGCGATCGTGTACGCTTCGTCGCCGGTGCTGCATGCCGCCGACCAAATTCGCAACGAGCGATCTCGCTTTCCTCCCGTCGCTGCCAAGTGGATTGCCGGCAAATAGGTTTGCCGAAACCACTGCCATTGTCCCGGATCGCGGAACAAATACGTTTCGTGAGTCGTGATCTCCTGTACGAACGCTTCCCATTCGCCGGAATTCGGAGCTTGCTTTGTCAGATGTTCGAAATATGCGGCGAATGTGGCGATCCGGTTGTGACGCATCCGGCGCTTCAGCCTGTTCGACATCAACATCTTTTTTTGCGGCGGTATGCGGATGCCGGTACGCTCATAGATCAAGTCGATGAAACGCCGCATATCGGCGTCCCCGATCTGATCTTGCGGACCGAGGCCGTCCGTCGGATTCGTTTTGAGGGTCTGCATGGTTCTTGAGCCTGCGAAATCGAAAGAACCGGGACGCGACGCGAATCGCGTCCCGGTTTGCGATGGTACGTGACTACATCGTCTTAAAGCGAGACACCAGATCGCGAAGCCCAGCGGCTTGAGCCCCTAGTTCTTCGCTGCTGCTGGCCAATTCTTCGCCGCCCGAAGCGACTTGATCGGTCACTTGACTGATGTTTTGGATCGCGTTCGCGACCTCTTGAGCGCTGCGCGATTGTTCGACGGTCGCATGAGCGATTTCCGAAATCTTCGCGGCCGTCGCTTGAACGCCCTGGATGATTTTGGTCAGCGCGGTTCCGGTCGATTCGCTGAGATTCGCCCCTTCTTCGACACGACGCGTCGATTCTTTGATGAGGGCCGAGATTTCCTTCGTGGCGCCGCTCGAACGTTCGGCCAACTTACGCACCTCGTCGGCGACCACCGCGAAACCCAAGCCGTGTTCGCCGGCACGAGCCGCTTCGATGGCGGCATTCAGAGCGAGCAAATTCGTTTGGCTGGCGATTTCGGATATCACCTGCACGATGTCGCCGATTTGCTCCGAGCTGGTTTTGATCAGTTGCATCGCCTCGACCGACTTTTGTACCGCCCGGCCCCCTTCCTCGGCCAAACTGTTGGTGTCGACCGCGACGCGATTCGCTTCGCCCGAATTGTTCTTCACGGCTTCGATCGAGCGCACCAGTTCTTCGATCGCCGCGCTCATCTCTTCGATCGACGCGCTTTGCGTTTGCGAGCCATGAGCCAGGGTTTGCGAACTTTCCGACACGATCCGCGACCCTTCGGTAAATTGGGCCGAACTTTCGACGACTTGCCCGATCATATTGCGCAGATCGTTCAGCATCGATTCCAAGCCCTTGGCCAGATCGCAAATCGCGCCGCTTCCGGTGACTGCGACCGGTTTGGTCAAGTCGCCGCCAGCCGCTGATTCGACCACATTCAGAAGATTTGCGACGTTATTGCGCAGCTCCTGAGCATCCATGATCCGTTCCAACGATTGAGAAACCAACCGTCCGATGTTACGGAGTGCTTCCAAGCGTTGTTGACTTGGGTAGAGCACTTCAGTGGTGAAGAAGTCCATCGTGCCGAGGACTTCGCCGTGGACGATGATCGGGAAGCAAACCCCCGACTTGACGCCTGCACGCACGGCGACCGGAGCGCGACAGCAATCCTTCATGTCGCCGATATTCTCGACGAAGAAGAGTTCGCGGTTCTTCCAAGCACGACCGCTCAGACCTTCGCCTTCGCGGAATCGAGCGCTCATCGTGGCACGACGAAATTCTTCGTTAACCGTGCCCGATTCTTGATTGAATTTCAGCACGCCTTCCTTGGCATCGCGAGTCCAGTACGAGGAATACGCCCAGGCGTACGCTTCCTTGACCGAATTTAAGGCGATGGAGATCGCTTCGTTCGTATCCTTGGCGGCGGCCAGCGAACCCAAGACTTGATTGACGGCCGTCGTGTCGCAATCGAGTTCGGCCTTTTCTTTTTCGGCACGAATGCGTTGCGTAACGATTTCCCAGGTGACCATCGGCCCCATGAATTCGCCCTTATCGTCGTACGTGGCGCTGACCAACAGATCGAGCGTCTCTTCTCCGATGCGAATGTTCGCCCGGCGCGGCAGGGACTTCGGATCGGCCAACAGTCCGCGTTGATAGGCCGGGTTCTTGTGGAAGATATCGATGCTTTGACCAAGGATTTGATCGGCTTTGATCGGCAGCAGGTTTTCGATCTTCTTCAGCGTCGCCAAGCTGGCCGGATTGATGTACGTGATCTTGAAATCGCGATCGGCCATCATGATGTTGATCGGGGCGTTCTCGACGAGCGCCGAGCGTTCGGCCGCGACGCGCGATTGACGCAGTTTCTCAGTGACGTTTTCCCAGGTTGCCATCGGCCCTAAAAACGTGCCGTCGGTATCGCGTAACGGCACGACCAACACGTCGATCCGCTGATCGCCCAACGCGACGATCTCGCGTAGCGGCAACGAACGCGGCTCATGCAGCGTACGTGCCCGATCGCCGGCGGGTTTGAACAGGGCGTCGAACGCTTGACCCACGACTTGGTCGGCGGCGCAAGGTAGACGCGAGTCTAACGCCTTTAACGCTTGAAAGGCGGCTGAATTCGCGTAGAGATCCGCGATTCGGCGTCCAGCATGAAGATATTGGTCGGCGACGCATCGGCGATAGCGCGATGCAAGGCCGACTCGCGTCGTGCGGCGTCCGATTTCACGGACGCGGGTTTCGTAGACTTGGTTTTAACGGCGCCGGACATCGTGCGACTCCTGGGAAAAAATGCGTCGAGTGAACGAAGGGATGCGAAATGAACGGACAATGGTGCGGTTAGCTTCGAAGTTCGAAGACTAAACACCGGCGACGGTGTCGGCCGAGATGACGTCTTCGAACGAGAACAATCGGTCGATATTCAAGAGAATCAGCAAGCGATTGTCGAGCTTCGCCAAGCCGGTCAGGTAATCCTTACCTAAGGCCGCGACGGTCGGCGGCGGTGGAGAAATGTGCGACGAATTGACTCGCAGCACTTCGCTGACGGCATCGACGATCACGCCCAGCGTACGACCTTCGACGTTGACGACCATAATCCGCGTCGAATCGGTTGGCGCTTCTTCGCTCAAACCGAAGCGCAAACGAAGATCGAGAATCGGGATCACGCTGCTCCGCAGGTTGATCAACCCCTTGATGTACGAAGGGGTTTGCGGAATACGCGTGATCTCGCCCAAGAGAATGATTTCTTGAACTTTTGTGATTTCGATCCCATATTCTTCAGCTCCCAATCGGAAGCTGACCAACTGGATCGTGCCCGAGGCTTCGGACGTCTTGCGAACGTCCAGGACGGCGCCTGACATGGGTGGGATACCGCGATAGGAGGGAGGATTTCGAGGCGGGGCGCGGCGGCATTGCGATTCGAAATCGCTACGCCGACAACGAAAAACCCTAGAACCGACTTACGGCGGAAATCCGTATTGCCAACGGAATTAGCCTAAAAAGCGGTCATCCGTCCAAATCGCATATTGCCATGCGGTCGACCGCTCGGATGAGTACAACCTTAGAAACGTCTCGCGAGTTGCTCGCGAAAGGGCTATTTATGTCGCGTTTTCTGCCATCAATCGGTTAATGGTTCAACGAGAAGTTCTTTATCCCTAATCCGCCCTATTAAACCAGCGGGCTTTAAGATCGCTTGGATCAGCTCTTCGCGTGAAACCTCGGTCACCGACATTTTGACCGGCGTATCCAGCGATCGACCGGCCGCGTCGATCGCCTTTTGATCGAAACGCACGATGAAGCCGAGTTTACCTCCGACCTCTTCGATCGATTTGCCGACCGGCAAACCGCCGCCGTCTGAGGATTTGATCGACAGCGTGAAGCGTTGCTCGCCGGCGGTCACGGCGGTCGTCTTGACGCGTTTGCCGGCCAATAAATCGGCGACCATCCGATGCTCCTCGGCCGGCCCGCTGAGCGTTAATGTTTTGCCTCGCGTTTCAAAAGTCCCCTGCAGGCCGAGTTTTTTTAGCTGTGCCGTTGGATCGGCGTTGCCGATGGGATAATCCCGCCGCAGAACGACCGTCTCCGGAATCGGAATGATTTTGCATGTCGCGCCGTCGGCCGATTGATTCCAAGTGAGATCATATTGCGCCAAAATCAATGAGAGTTCCTCGATACGAGACGTTTTCGGCAGAGCTACCGAAGGCCAGAGATCGTGCGGGATGCGATCCGCATCGACTAACGTCGTTTTCGCATCAACGGCGATACGTTCGATCAACTTGCGTGGTTCCGCCGTGTTCCCAAACGTAGTGAGACGCTTTGTATTCCAGACGCCGCGTACGGCCGGGGCAAGTGCCGCGGTTCCGTCTTTCCGCAATTCGACCAGCGTCGCCAGTTTCGTTGCCGTCGCCGGTGGTCCGAGATAGACCCACGAATCGCCGAACGCCAAGCCGAGTTTCAAATGCTCGGCCAGTCCCCGCAGCAACGCTTCCAGCGAAACGTCGCGCAATTCGTAGACGAGCGATGTTTCGGGATCGATCCGTCGATCGCGCAGAATGCAGACGCGCTGGGCGCGAGAAATATCGTCGAGCGCTTTCGTCAGCGGCACACCCGACCAAGCGCCGCCGCTTTTCAGAGTTAAAGCGGTACGGAAATCTCCTCCTTCGCGAAACGCGATTTTCGCATCGCCTTCCGCGGCGTTAATTGCCCCCGAGACGAAAAGCAAGACCATTGCGGAGAACGCAATATGGATTGCGAAAAATTTCGTCATCGCTGCGGTCCTCAATGCGTACGAAGGTTACCGTAAGGATTATAACGTCATCGCCAGGAGGTACGCCGTGGATTTTTCCAACGCAAGAGCTCGGAAAAACGACGGTCCGATTAAACTGAATGAATCGACGCACGCGCGTAGCGACCGATTCGTTCGGTCACTGCGAATTCCCTCATCCGCGTCGAGCATACTCAAGGTCACGAATCCATGTCGGAAGAATCCCTGATTCGGCAACCGATGCTTTTGGAACTGTACGATCAGTTCCTGGCCGATGAAGATTCCGCCGCGTTCATTCACCGCGTCGGCCTGCGTTATAGCCAAGCGACGTTGCTGCGGCTGATCGCGCACCCTCATCGGTTGGTGCGCCGCGGAACGGTCTTGGCGTTGGGATACGTCGGAGATTACGAGAGCAACGCCGCTCTGGGGCGCGCACTGAATGACCTGGATCGGGGCGTACGCATGCTGGCCGAAAACGGTATTCGAACCGTCTGGTGTCGCGCCGGAAGCGAAGCCCAACGCCGCGAAATCTCGGCCATTATCTCGCTCAACACGACGAAACGCCATCAGGAAGCATTGCGTCGGGTCCAACATTTCACGCGCGAAGCCCCTTGGTTCGCCGAAGGCTGGAATCAAACGGCGATCGCGTTGTACTGCTTGAACGAGTTCGACGATTCGATCGCCGCTTGTCGCGAAGCGTTGGAAATTAATCCGTATCACTTCGGCGCCGCGGCGGGCATGGGGCAATGCTATCTCAAACTCGGCGAACGATCACTATCGCTGGAAGCGTTTCGCCGCGCGTTGAAGTTGAACCCGAATCTCGAAGGCGTCCGAGCGAACGTCGTGTATCTCGAACGATTGCTCGAGAAATAATCACGAGCGGTCGTTCGGCTGACGCGCGTGTTATGGTTTGGTAAAATCGGCGGACTCCGCATAGATTTTACTTCACCACATGTTATGGCCGTTCCCGCGCAATCTCCGGTCCTCATTCTCGGGGCAGGCATCAACGGCGCCGCGATCGCGCGGGAACTGACGTTGAACGGCGTTTCCGTCGTCGTCGTCGATCCACAAGATATCGCTTCGGGGGCGACGGCTTACAGTTCTCGTCTCGCCCACGGTGGATTGCGCTATTTGGAGTATGGCGAATTCGAGCTCGTCCGCGAATCGCTGGAAGAACGAAATCGTTGGCTGCGTTTGGCTCCTCATCTGACGCGCCCGATGCGGTTCGTCATCCCGGTCGCTTCGCGATTCGGCGGACTTTGGCAAGCCGGTACACGGTTTTTCGGATTACCAGGTTGGATGCGTTCCAAAAAACCTCGTCCGCGCGGTTTGTGGACGGTTCGACTAGGACTCTGGTTTTATGATCGCTTCGTCGGCGAGTCGACCGTGCCGAGTCGAACCTTGGGGGAAGCCGATCGACTGCCGATCACACCACAGTACGGCCGCAAGCAATGCGAATACGGCAATGCGCAATTGTTGTATCCCGAACGAATGACGGTTTCGTTATTCGCCGATGCTCAACGCGCGGCCGGGGAAACGCAGGCGAAGTTTTCGCTTTTCACGTATCACCGCGCGAAACTCAACGGCGATGCGATCGAAATCACGGAGATCGCGTTGAACGAAATCGTGAAGTCGTTCCGGCCATCGGCGATCATCGACGCCGCCGGATCTTGGGTGGACGAAGCTCTGAAGCAATTGCCGGTCTCGGACGAACGCCGCATGGCGGGGACGAAAGGGAGTCACGCGATCACTTCACATACCGGACTACGCGCCGCCATCGGCGATCGGGCGGTGTATGCCGAAGCGCAAGACGGACGACCGATTTTTATCATCCCGTTTCGAACGCGCGTGCTGATCGGCACGACCGATTTACCATTCAAAGGCGATCCGTCGACGGCCGTGGCGGATGAATTCGAATTGACGTATCTCACGCAAATCGTCCAAGACCTCTTTCCACAGTTAGGGTTCAAGCGCGAAGATATCGAGCAACACTACAGCGGCGTACGCCCGCTACCATATGTCGGTCCGGCCACACCGGCCGCCGTGACCAGAAAGCATTGGCACGTCGAGATTCCCGGCGTGAGCGTACCGTGTTACGCGGTCATCGGCGGCAAGTTAACCACCTGCCGTTCGTTAGCCGAGGAAACGGTCGCCACGATCCTAAAACGCCTTGGCCTGCCGGTGCGCGGAAGTTCGCGTGATCGTTCGTTACAGGGCGAATTCATCAGTCCGTCCGGTGCATCGATTCGCATACCGAACGACTTAAAAAGCATTCGACTCGATGCCGATGTTCTTGACGAACTGGAACGGTTTTACGGAAACGCCGTCGGTGAGTTTTTGCAAAAAAGCCATCGTGAAAACGACGAACAGATCGATGGAACGCGCTGGCCATGCTCGATTGTGCGATGGATGATCGCGCACGAATGGGTCGAACGACTCGAAGACTTGGTCGAACGTCGAATGATGTTGGTCTTCGAACCGCGACTAAAACGATCGACCATCGCGCATTTAGCGTCGATCTTGGGAAAAGAAAAAGGTTGGAACGACGACGCCATCGACGCGGCAACTCGTAGTTCCGTCGAAACGTTGCGACGACGCTATGGAAAACTCGTCGAGTAAGCGGCGTATCGACGATATTCACACGCTATCGCCTGGGGAGGCATTCGATGAAGAAGCAATACGTGATGGCGTTGGATCAAGGAACGACTTCCAGCCGCGCCATCGTCTTCGACGAGCGGGGCGAAACGGTCGCCGTCGCGCAGGCGCGAATACCCGCAAATCTTGCCGCAGCCGGGCGTCGTCGAACACGATCCGGAGGATATTTGGAGTTCGCAATTAACGGTCGCCCGTGCCGCGCTCGCCAAGGCGAAGCTCGAAGCCCGCGACGTGTCCGCGATCGGAATCACGAATCAGCGCGAGACGACGATCCTCTGGGAAAAAGCGACCGGCCGACCGGTCGCGAACGCGATCGTCTGGCAAAGCCGAGTCACCGCGCCGCTCTGCGACAGCCATCGCGCCGACGGTCATGAGGAAGTTATTCGCGATAAAACGGGACTCGTGTTGGATGCCTATTTCAGCGCGAGCAAGATCGAATATCTGCTCGATACGATACCCGGACTACGCGCGCGGGCCGAACGCGGCGAAATCTTATTCGGCACGGTCGACACTTTTTTGATTTGGCGGTTCTCGGGAAGACACGTGACCGATCCGAGCAACGCGAGTCGGACGATGCTGTTTGATTTGCATGCGTTGCATTGGGACGACGAGTTGCTGCGAATGTTCCGCGTGCCCCGCGCGATGCTGCCCGAAGTGGTTGACTCGTCCGCCGAGATCGCGCGGACAAAGGCCGAATGGTTCGGTTCGGAAATTCCGATTCTGGGCATCGCAGGCGACCAACAAGCGGCCACGTTCGGGCAAGCCTGCTTCACGGTCGGGCATTTGAAAAACACGTATGGCACCGGCTGCTTTACGCTGATGAACATCGGTCACCAACCGGTCGCGTCGAAACATCGACTGCTGACGACCGTCGGCTGGCGGATCACAGGCAAGACGACGTACTGCCTCGAAGGTGCGGTTTTCGTGGCCGGCGCCGCCGTGCAGTGGCTGCGCGACGGATTAGGTTTAGCGAAAACGGCCGATGAGTTGGCGCGAATGGCGGCCGGCGTGCCGGACTCGGGGGGAGTGATGTTCGTACCGGCGATGGTCGGACTCGGTGCGCCGTACTGGGATCCGCATGCGCGGGGTACGATCGTCGGGATCACGCGCGGCACAACCGCTGCGCATTTCGCACGGGCGGCGATCGACGCCATGGCGTATCAAACGTGCGATCTGCTGCAAGCGATGCGCGACGACCTAGGACGCGATCCGGCCGCCATGAACGTCGACGGCGGGGCGTCGGTCAACAATCAATTGATGCAATTTCAAGCCGACTTAGCGAACATTCCCGTTCGCCGCCCTCGACGTACCGAATCCACCGCGTGGGGCGCCGCCGCGTTGGCCGGTCTCGCGGGCGGGATTTGGAACTCACTCGACGAGATCGCGGCGTTATGGCAAGAAGATCGCACGTTCACGCCGGCGATGGAGGAACCCGTCCGCACGTCGAAAATGCGTACTTGGAACCGTGCGGTCGAACGTTCGCGTGCATGGACGAACGAGGACGATTTGCGAGGCTAATCGCGCATCGTTCCGGCCACAGAGGGGCGAGCAAGTGGGTAGAGCAACGCTTCGATGACCGCTTGCGCGGGCGCAGCAGCGCGCACGACCAACGTCCGACTGGGTGCGTCCCAATAAAATTCTTCTTGTGCTTGCGCGGCATTGCGGTTCACGCGGCGTTGCGCCAACCACGCCCGCAATTCGGGTTCGCCTTCGGGCAAACGTCCGGCGGCGATCTCTTTCGCCAAAGGATACCATTCGACAGTCGGTCGCTTCTCGCATTCCGTCGGGGTCGTAATCGAGAATGAACGCGCGTCGATCGGTACGGCGACTAAGCCGGCCGGTTCCAGCAATGCGTTCAAAGCCTCGGACAACGGTCGATCTTCGATCGTCAATCCAACGGTACTTTCCGGCGAAACGCCCGCTTGCTCGAGCGCGGCGTAGTCCCAGAGTAAAATCGCTCCGGTACGACGTTCCAGATGGCCTACGATCGTCCGTAACGTTTCGGCTTGCCCAAAGACGGCGGTCACAGGGGTCGCACCGAGTTTCGCAGCGCGTGTCGCACGACTGGTCAGAGCGAAACGCTCCGGATTGAAACGACGTAACTGTGATTGTGTGGGATCGTACTTCGTACGTAACGGCAACCCACGCGCATTACGCAGCTTTTCGAACCACACGACGCAGTCGTCGTGCGTCCCGGAAGAGTTCGTAATCGAATACGCACCGTCCGACCACACGATACCATCCGCACTCCAGGTTCCCGGCGCGAGCATCCGCTTCATCGTGGCCGCCATATCCGCGGCCTGTGGGGCGTCTTTGTCGAACAGATCCTCCACGGCATAGCGACTACGCAAGTGCGCTTCGCGATCCGGCGATCGAGCTACGGTCGCGTGAGTTTCACCGACATGCAATTCCAACACCAACGTCGAGAGCGTCTTACGCAAGGCGTCACTGGCGGTGATTCGGTCGTATTTCGCGCGAATGGGAATTTCCGAGTTCCAACCGGCCCGTTCTAACTCGCGCCAGTCGATGCCGATCGGGGCGTCGATGATCGCCGAAAAATCCTGAACGAAATTACGCAAGGTGACGCGGTCATAGCTCACACCCGCGAGCGTCGATTCGAGCCGCGTCGGTTTTAACGCTTTGAACGGCACGGCCGAGAATGGGATCGATTCCACTGCGGGCTTACGAATCTCATCTTGAACGGGATCCGGAGTCGAAGGCGCGGCGGGCGGTACGGTCGCGGTATCCGTTCCGGCGCTTGGTTCGAGTTCCGGTTTAGCGCCGAACGGCGGAATCTCCGGCGAATCGGGACGCGGAGTTGTCGCCGGCTGCTCAAGCTTCAACGTCGCCGGGCGATCCGGGGCGACGGCGTCGACTTTCGGAAGTTCGACAACCTTCGGCACGTCGATTTTTTCGGGAGTCGCCGGATTAACGTTCGATGGGTTTGTCGGAGATTCGACGTTAGGCTCCGTCTGCGGTGTTTCAACGGCGGGGTCCGTCATTTTCGGCGATTCGGCCTCCGGCTCGGCCGTTTCCGACGTGTTTTGCGATAGATCCGCAGGAGGAGTTTCCTGAAATACATCGATGGTCGGTTTCACGGCCACGGATGGTGTCGAATCGTCGGAGCGTAGAAACACGATCGTCGCGATCGCGGCGGCGATGGTCGTCAAGAATCGCCCCGCCGCCCAGCCACAGGATGCTCCGCGACGTTGGTTCTGGGGCAGATTCCGGTGTGAGGACGGGCGGAGTTCCGACGCTCGTCGAGGGCGTTGGAGATGAGGCGGGCGCTTCGACCGCGACATGATCGACATAGCCCGCCGGCAGTTCGACCTGCACCATGCCGCCGCACTTCGGGCAAGCCAAAATCAGACCGATGGCCTCGGGCTTGGCCACTCGAAGCGACGCGCGACAGGTCGTACAAGCGATGTGGAACGGCGTCACGGCGACGATCGAGCAAAAGACGAGCGATGAATGCGATAAGAACATCGCCAGGAGCCGGGCGACATCCCTTAATAATCCGTTGTAAACCCGTGCGGGGCAAGGATTTTTTCGGCTTCCTCCGACTAATCAGCGAATTGTCGAGGATTCGCCGAAAAAGGCCGCGCGATCATATTACGCCAGAGCCGTAATACCGTCACATTCCTCGCAAAGCCGACTTCGTACCGCCACTCGATCCAGCTCAATGCTTTTTCACTTTTTCGGCTTGGCGGGCGGGGTGGCGGTCGCCAGTTCCGGCGGAAGCTTGTCGCCGCGCTTAGCAACTGCAGCCCGCGTTGTGATGAAAAGCATGTCTTCGCCGCCCGGTGTCTTCGGTTTGATGATGTAGACCAGCTTGCCGTCGGGATTGGCTTTCTTGCAGATCGTCTGCAGGATGTCGGCGGCCGTTTTGTTAACTTCTTCCAGACCGAAGGATTGGTTTTTGGTGATCCCTTCCAGCTGTAAGTCGCCACCGAGAATCTCGATTGGTACGCCGAGATCTTCGGCCAACATCTTCATCGAATTTTCAAGATTGTCGCGAGCGAAGGTCAGGCTGGTTGTTCGCTTTAACTTGTCGGCAACCGTGTTGCCGGTCGGTTGCGGCGCGTTCTGAACGACGGGGGTCGTGCCTCCGGCCGTGTTGCCGCCCGCCACGGCGGCGGCGAATTGCGGTGCGCCGGCCCCGGTGCCGGAATATGCGAACGTCAATTCGGCGGCCACGATCATGTGTTGTGCGGCGGTCGGATTGAGATACGTCCTTGCGACAACCAAGCCTTGCTCTTCATCGACACGCGTCATGGCCGCGAACTTGGCGACCTTGCTCGAGAAGTCGTTCAACTGCACGTACCCATATTTGACTCCGGCGTTCGGGATCAACTCGTTTAAGTAGCCTTTGACTCCGTTCGACCACGATTTGACTTTATCCGCAAAAAACCGCGACGCTTGCGCGGCCGATTGTCCGTTGGGTAAGAACTTGATCTCGAAAAACATGCTGGATTCATCCAGCGAAAAGCTGAGGCCGAGCGCTTCGGTGTCGTAGTCCAACGCCCGGCCGATCATTTGAAAGAGTTTCTCTTGCCCCGGAAGAAGTCGCACCGCGTTTTCGGCGAAGGCGGGCGAAAAGATCACGTTCAACAAGCGCTGATCGTCGCTACGGTTCAACAACCGTTCGATTTTGGAATTCGGTCTCGCCGGGGTGTCGATCAGTTCGTCCATCTGTTGCGGAGCCGCCACGATCACTCTGCGACCTTCGTCCGCAGGAGGGATGTAATAGGACAGTTTCGGGCCGCGATACACCTTTTTGCCCGCGACCGTGGCCAAAGTCGGATTTTTGATTTTCGGCAACCAAGCTTCCGCCGTGGTCGGCGCTTTCAGTTGCGCGTAATAGACGGGGGTGAGACCGAGCGGCGACTCGACCCAAGCGATTTGCAACAGTTCCAACTCGTGAAATGTAAAGCCCAAGTCGGCTTCGACCTTCGCGCGACCGAGTTCGGCGACGGGACCGGCCGCTTCGAACGCTTTCAAAATGTAGCGATTTTTATTAACGATATCGGACGGTCGGATACTGAAAAAAATCTGTGCGCCGGTCGGCAACTCGGCGAATTTCAGCGGCGCCACGGCGGTGGGCGATGCCCAAAGGGCTTTGCCGTCGTCGGCGACGGAGACGGTGGCTTCGGGACCTTCGTTGTCGGTTTTCGCCGGCGTCGCGGGCGGTTTCACGGGATCGGGTGTAGCGATCGTTTTCGTCGGCGTGACGGTGGTCGGAACGGTCGGGGTTTTGACCGCGATATCCGGAGGACTATGTTCGGTCTCGTCGGTAGCGTTCCCCGTCGCCATCCTGTAGCCGACAAAGCCGATGATGAGACAAGCGACGCCCGCCAAAATGCCGAACAGGAGTTTTTTTTGCACCGCTTCTCGCCGCGCTTCTTGCAGCGCGATCAGGCTTTCAGCTTTCGGACCGGAAGCTCGTTCGGCGATCGGTGCCAGTTCATTCGATCCGTGCAACGCTTCGCCGTAATTGTCTCCATACTCGGTGACCGGCTCGGGTTCTTGTTGTGGACCGTAGATGGCTTGTTCAAGCGCTCGAGGAATGCGGGGGCGCCCATGTAGCCATTGAAGGTACGGCTGCAACGTGGCGACGGGTTGCGGCGCAATTTGCAGCACGCGGGGGTCGACGAAATAAGTCAACGCTTCGACCAACTGTGCGGCCGACTGATATCGGATCGAGGGATCCTTGGCCATCGCATAGAGCACGACCTGCGCCAGTTGCGGAGGGACGCCCAGCATTTCGAGCGGCTGGGCCGGCTCGGACGCATGACGCATGAACTTCGTGCCGACGTCGCCCCCGGCATAAGGGGGACGTCCGCTCAGCATGTGATATAAGAGGCACCCGGCGGCGTAGACGTCGCTGAGCGGCGTGGCGACCATGCCGCCATGGGCCAGTTCCGGCGCCATGTAGTCCATCTGGCGCGCAAGCTGTGCGGCCGAATACGCCGAGAGATCGACCGTGCCGGGAATCGGTAGGAAATCCCGCGCGACGGGAGGCTGTAACAACACCGACACGCCGGTCGTGCCATCGACGATGATATTCGCCGGGCGTACGGCGTGGTGAACCGCGCCGGTTTGATGAATGACGTTCAAGCCCAACAACGCATCGCGCACGATTCGACACGCATCATGCGGCGCAAGTCGCTGATGTTGCGCCAAGATTTTGTCGAGGCTGGTTCCCGACACATCGGCCACGACGACGACCCGCTTCCGGCCGAGTTCCAACAACTGGTAAACGTCCTGCAGATTCGGATGCCCGATCCATTGTGCCGCCGTCAGTACATGTTGACCGGCCGCATACCACGTTTGTTCTTTGTAAGGATCCGCGTCGTCGAGAAACCGCAACAAGACGATTTGACGGGTAGTGGGATGGAGAGCGCGGAACGAGCCGTTCAACGGGCCATCGGTAACGCGATCGAAGAGAACGTATTCATCGTAAAAAAACGGCCCCGTCTTGCCGCTTAACAGCACCTTCG
>JASGKV010000020.1:0-333977 GCA_049840575.1 Pirellulales bacterium | reverse complement strand
GGATCAACTTGCTGCGGCGATAATGACCGGAGCGAAGTTCGTCATCGACTTTACGATTGATCGAATCCTTCACCGACTTTTTCTGCAGCTTGGAGATGAAACCCGATGGATTATCCTTGGCGACGGCTTCTTCTTCCATCGCGATCCAGGCTTGCTTCACTTCTGACGGCACTTTGTTGGTATCGATTCGCATCGCGAACCAGATGCAGTCGTTGTAGACGCAGTTTTCAAACTCAAACTTGGCGTCATAGACATGGCGCGGGCCGATCCATCCCCACTCGACATCAGCAGGTAGGCCGTGCTCGGAGGGCTGAAGCATGTGGTCGGTGAGCTTGGCGAGGATCTCCTCGTCCGGAGTCTTGGGGGCCTGCCCGACGACGGCGTAACGCAAATACGATAAAGTGCCTGAATCAAATCCCATGGGACGGAGGACTGTATCGGAGACCGAACCAATTACAAAAACGGGTGAATTGGGTGACATTTTGCACACAAGGTTTGCACATACGTCTATATTGGGGTGAAAATGGGAGGCACTATGGAAACCAGACTCAAGACTATCGTTGGATTGGCTTTGATCGCTTTGCTTCTGCAACGCAATTTGCACGCGGAAGAAATACACCAAGCTACGAAAGATATTCCCGAAATTGTCACTGTAAAACCAATACCTTTCGACAAATTGGTCAACAGCACCCAACCGATTCATGCGGATCTTCGGGCAAGCTTTCCGGACGGCGTAAAACAAATCCTCTTCGTCGGCGACAGCATCACGTATTTCGGTGGATATGTTGTGGATATCGAGGCGTACTTATCCACACGATATCCAGATCGAAAGTTTGAAGTGCTCAACTTCGGTGTACCGAGCGAGACGGTTTCGGGATTGAATGAAGCATCGCGTGCGGGCAATCCGAGGCCGGAATTGCAGAAGAGAATCGATTCGGTTTTGAAGAACTCTGAACCACAACTCGTCTTCATTTGCTATGGAATGAATGATGGGATTTATATGCCGTTTGATGAGGCGCGGTTTGCCAAGTTTAAAGAGGGAATCCAGTGGGCGCATGAGCAGTTTGATAAGAAAGGCGCGGTGATTATTCATCTCACACCCCCGCTTTTTGATTCAAAACTGGCGAATTCCCCGGACTTTGATCCTGCCTATAATCAGACATTGGGGAAGTATTCTGATTGGCTGATGGATCAGAAAAAAGAAAAGGGGTGGCATGTGATCGATCTTCACACGCCGATGACGAACTATCTGGAAGAACATCGAAAAACCGATGCGAACTTTGCCTTGAGCAAGGACGGGATTCATCCCAATGATCTGGGTCATTGGCTGATGGCGCGGGAGATTTTGTTTTCGCTTGGGGGACTTGATATCGAGAAAACTGAATCCGCAAAGGACATGCTTCCGAAGGATTTGCAGGATTCAAACCTTTTAGAGCTAAGCCGCAAGCGGCATGATGTTTTGCGCAATGCGCACAACACCGCGTTTGGTTTTTTTCGCAACGGGATGAAAAAAGGGCTTGCGATGGATGATGCACAGAAGCAGGCAGATGAATTAACCAAAGAGATCGACGAATTAAAGAAAGGTCCGACGACTGCACCGGCGCAATGAGTGACGCGACAAAACAATCTCGCATCGTACCCGTGCTCTGGGCGATTTTGATCATCGCGATCGTCGGCGGAATCGTAGCCGGTGGACTTTATTCGCAATCGCCCAAGTCGGTCGAGTTTCAGATGATCGCCTCCACCGCGCCATCACTTGCCCAGGCGGATCATGATTATTATGTCTGGGTGCATCTGGTTGAGTTCAAACCAAAGAAGCCGAATGGATCGAATTGGGATTCAGGCAACAACTCCGCTCCCGACGCCGATGTGCGTCTGTACTGGCGCGGCAATCGCATCTTTATTCTTCCCAAAAGAGAAGATCAGTTGATCGCAACATGGGATTTATTCCGTGTCGATGTCATGCAACTGGTCAACTCCGGCGGCAAGATCGATATCGAAGGCGCGATCAATGCCCCAATCGTCCGGGCGGGCAAGAATGAACCGTTGACGATCGAAGTCTGGGACAGTGATCTCATCGGCGACGATCTGGCCCTGAAGATGGATGTGCCGATCGACAACTTATACGTTGGCCGAAACGACATCACCCCGCCGCCGTCGAGTGGACTCGTGCGGCTGCGCGTTGATCTGATCGATCGCACAACACCGCTGCCAAAACTGATCGAACTGGCGTCGGGGAGATAAGCTCATGTCGCGAAATCTGCTCACCAGTTATGCGCGCATCGTGATCGTGATCTCTGCGGTCTTTCTGGGGTTGGGATTGGTACTTCCGTGTATGACTATCTGGCCGCACTTTGGGGCGTATGATTCGTGGGCACAATTGCTCAAACCGTCACTCAACTCCCCCACCGAATATTCCGTACTCAGCGGCATCCTCAAACTCATCGAGCATGGACAGGTCAGCATCGGACTGCTGCTGCTCTTTTTCTCCTGCATCTTTCCGACAATCAAACTGGCGATCCTCGCCTGGGCGGTGAGTTTGCTGAAGCGCGGTCAGCATGCGGGATTGCTGCTGAAGTTTGCGCATCACACGGGCAAATACTCGATGCTCGATGTGCTCGTGCTGGCGTTGATCGTCATCGCCATCAAAGGGCTGCCTGGATCAACCCAAATCACACTCGGCATCGGCGTGTGGATGTTCGCGGGATCGGTGATCCTGGGAATTCTTGCATCAATCCTGATTCACAAGTTGGAACGAATGAGCCATTAAGGCTTGGTCGTCGACGCATCACCGGCAGCGGGCTCGGTCGTGGACGGCTGTGTCGCAGGCGTTGGATCAGGCATTTCCGCAACTGCCTGACTCAAGCGACTGATGACTTCATCCGCATCATCCTTGAGCGGCGCCAGGAAATCCTTGCGGACATCATGCGGCACACTGGTCGAGACGAGAATCCCCGTCAGACGCACCTGCCAATCCTTGTCGGCCAGCAGGTTGTGCAGGATGACCGTGTTCTGGTTCGCATCTTTCTGGAACTGCATCAGCATCTGCAACGCTTCGGACTTGACGATCGGATTGGTCTCGCGATCGACATACTGACGGAAGATATCCTGCCACTGGCCGAGCGTGACCTTGGCGGGGTCGGAAAGATCCTGCTGCGCCTGCATCGCGGTGAAGTTGGCATAGAGTCCGCGGAACGCCAGCAAGCGTGCATACGGATCGCCGCTCTTAAGTTTTTCGGTGAACTCCTTGCGATTGGCTTCCTTGCCGATGGAGAGTGCGATGCGATCGATCAAGTTGCGCCTGGGATCGCAATCCACCCGGGCCGGGAATGATCTGGTTGTTGCTCATGCGCGCATTGCTGACAGCCGAGGTGTAAATCGTCACATCATTGTTCGGCACCGTCGCCAGCAATCCATTGAGATCGCCGCTATCAACGCGAACGTACGCAGAAGTCGTCTGGCGGGGTTGGAGAACAAGCTTGCCCGTCAGACGAGCGATCCCGACTGCCGGAATATATTGCGAAATCGGGCTGCGAATCGACGCGTCGATCACGATGTTCTGATCGATCACGCCGCCCGGTCCGATCACCAGCGGGTATGGGCTGATGTTCTGGATCTGAAGCTTCATAAACATCGGCTGACCGGGATAAACGCCAACGGTCGCCGGATCGATGTCCATCGTGTAGTAGTTTCCCGGATCTTTGGGGAAATCCATCCAGTCATCAGGCAGCTTGAGGATTTCGGTTCGCAGTGCCTCGGCATCAGGTGTGCGGAACTTGACCGGACCAAAATCACTGAGCAGATATCGGATCGTCGTTGACCAGACATCGACCGGCACGCTGGCTACCAGCTGGGCCGCATCGTTGACGAGCGCATTCTTGTCTTCACCTGCTTTGGCGCGGATCGCAAGCAACGCTGCCGATGCAAGCGGATCGTTTTTGGCGATGGCGCTGAACTTGACCTTGGCGTCGTCGTATTGGTTGTTGTTGAACGCGACAAACCCTTCAAGGCGTGCCATCAGCGGGCTGTCTTTGCCGAGAATGGCTTCGATCCCTTTGACGACGCTGTCTTCGGGCATCTTCCCATTGAAGAACGCATCCAGCCACGCGATGTCGGCCAACGCGCCCAGATAATCATTACCCAGCTTGGCATCGCCCATGGTCTTGAGCTTTTCGACATCGGCAGCGACATCGGGCATGTCGGTATGCGTGTCGGCGGTGATTTCAGGAGCGCTCTTATCCACGCCGCGATGCAGTTGCATCAGATTGCGGACCAGTGTGTTGCGCATCGGACATTGTTGCAGCCTGGTTTTTGCCATCGCCGCTCATCCGTTCGACCATCAGGACCATGAACCAGCTTCGCGAATTGTTCGGTTCAAGTTTAATCCCGGCAGCAGCGGCTGCGGGTGCTTCGGTTTTGCTGGATGAAACCAGCAGCAAACCCGCGGAATTGATCGCGTCGTTGGCGGGTGCTGGAACACCCATCGATGTCTCCAGGTCAAACGTCCGGCGATACATCGAGATCGCTTCTTCGGTCAATCCTGCTCGAGCGAGTTCTTCCGACAGCATGCTCATCAGTGCCGGCTGCATCGGGTTGCTTTTAAGAAGATCGATAATCGCAGCAGCACGAGCCGGCGGCTTTCCGTCAGGACCCATGTTCTTTTCAACCACGATCTGCAGTGCACGCGGATTGGATGGATTCTGTTTCAGCGCCTGATCGAGTGCTGCATTGGCGTCGTCATCCTTGCCACGCGTTTTGAGAAGTCCATACAACTGCAGCGACGCATGCGAACGCACGTTGCCGGAAACCATTTTGCTGTCTGAGACCTGCTTGAGATACGCTTCACGATCATCAGCCGACTGCATACGATCAAGTGTCAGATCGATTGTCTGCGCCTGCGAGAGTTCATCACCCGGATCGATCTTGCGAAGCTTGGTGAGCATGGCGCGAATGCTTTATCACGATTGCCGAGCTTGAGCTGGAGATCAATCGACGCACGAATCAGATGCGCATCATCACCAATCACACGGTCAGCAGCTTCGGACAATGGGACTGCAATGGAATAAGTTGAGCCCTGCGACGCAAAACCCGTAGCCGCCTGCACCAGACGTTCGGCGAAATCGTTTTGTTCAGCGGTGATCTTATCCGCACCACGCGCAACCATCGGCGCGAAACCAGCGGTGCAAGGACCATAGCAACAACAGCGGTTAGTTTTCGTGAGTTCTTCATGGCGATTCGGTTCCAGACGTTCGTTTATCCTCGGTTGATCTCATCTCAGGTGATTCATTCAATGGTGATTTATCCTCGAGCTGCCAATCCAAGCGCTGCTGCAACGATCAAGGCGATACACCCGACGCAGCTTGCGATGATCCGCAGGCCCAGATTGAAAGTCCGGTTGGAATACATCCGACCCACCACCAGCCAAAGCACGATCACCTGCGCACCCGCACCCGCTGCGATCGCGAGACATGCGCGATGCCCAGACCATGGTCTGCGGATGATTCGATGCAAGCACCTTGTCTGACACATTAAACCAGCAACGTAAAATGCCCCCATCATCAGTGCTGTCGCAAGCACGCCGCCGATTGTCATAATGATCGTCTTCTGCATACCGGACCCTTAGTCTCTCGAATCGACTATCTCCGGCAATTATCGTAACTTATATCGTTTTTTTGACCACAGGATGGGCAACAATTTACCCCCGGGCGCTCGAAATCGTCGATTCCCACAAAGATTCACAAATCGTCCGAAAAATGGATTCATTTTCCACATACAAACCCTGCACAGACTTCAATGTTTGGATTCAAAATACCGTTTGAAATGCTTCCCCAGGAGTTCATCCCACCCTTGGGTCTGGGTTTTGACGAGTGTCTCTTTTGATTCGATTTCGCCGGTGATGTGTTCTCTGGTGATTCGGACGAGTGATTCGGATTCATTTTTGGCGGTGATATGAAGTTTGATGTCGCTGGTCGATCCATCGCTCATCATCCCTTGAGCACGGAACGCATGGTGGATTGAATCGAGTTTATAGATCGTATACCAGACCCATCCATTGCCATTGCCCCAGTCTTCAAAGAGCTTGCCGCCAAGGATAAACTCCCCTTGAAAGACCTTCACGCGATCCGGACTGGAACAAAAAGTCCCCGGCCACCAACGTCCAATTTCGGTTGTGAAGCAATCCCAAAATCCGCGCAGCATCGCCATTAACCGGGATCTCGTATTGAATCGTGATGATCTGCATAAGACAGACTCCGACATCTGCGGGTTGGTGCGGCAATTGTTCCGTGTGAGCAGATGAAAATCAATGAAAATCCATCTATCCGAGAGCAGATCACAGTAATCGGACGTGCGATGATTCAAACCTTAAAACTGCAGATTGTGATTTGAAAACATTGGGTCATATAAAAACAGCGATTCAGACCACAGCCGCAGTGTTTGATACAGAACATGAATTGATCCGTGGAAGAATCCCAATATCCGCAATCAGGTATGAAACTGCATTTTTCAAGTCTCCAGCGACATCTTTCAGATCGCCAGCATCATCTGAAGACTCTCCAGCATAGCCCCGCGAGTTGCCGGGCTATGCTGGAGATTTGCGGGCTAAGTCGGCGTTATGCGGGACACATCCGCCGAGTCTCCGGATGTATCCTGATAACTCTCGGGACTAGCCCGAAAGGTTGCCGGGCTAGCCCCGAGACTTGCCGGACACATCCGGCAAGTTGCCAGCATAGTCCCGCAACTCGCCGGATACGTCCCGCGGTTCGCCAGCATCATCTGGCAAGTTGCCGGATGTGTCTGGCAACTTGAAAAGGATTTGTTTCAACCGAGGAACTGACTCAAACAAACCGCAGTGAATGTCCGGTAACTCGAAAACATGATCTGCCGAATGCCCGTGCGATGAAACCGGGTCTCCGTGCTCTCTGCGGGCGCTGTGGTGCATAACTTGAATGTCAGATCGGTTTCTCTTCGAGCGCTGCTTTGATCGCCTGGTAGATCGCTTCGAGTTCTTCGATGGTGAATGAATCGATCACCCCGCCCTGAAAGATTGAAATCTTTTCATTCGGAGTTTGCTCGGAAGATCAGAAAATCATTGTCACCGGCGTGATCCTTATCGTAATCAAACCGATCGCCCGGCTGACGCTTGATTATTGTCTCCTCGAACCCAAACTTTCCCGGGCGAATGTGAGTGATGTCTCGTGAGGATATCTGAGGAATTCGATAGGGGATGTCGAAATAAATTCCATTGGTGCAATATGGATGGGATGACAAGAAAACTAATGGCCAAGATTGCGAGTCGACTAGCCCAGTGGATTTGATTTACTTGACCGTATCGAAGCACTGATTGGACCCAGTCAGGAAAAATCGCGAAGCCCATAAAGAAGAATACAAATGCGAGGCCAATCGAGATCCCGATTAAATTCCAGATGCTCGATTTTTCGCGAATCTTAATTTCGATGCACTCGCCATTCCGTTCAATCGACGGAATCTCCTGCTGCGATCTGTAGTTCAGAAAGTTACGCTTCATGACAATGCATTCATCTCATAACACACTGAGCAAACGCCGAATCTGCTCATCCGTATTGTAAAAATGAGGCGAAACACGCAGCCGTCCTTCTCTTTTTGCGATTTCGATCTTGGCATCGCGGCATTTTCCAACGATGTGATCGTGTGAATCTTTGCTGGAAACGAAGCTTAGGATTCCGCTGGTTTCAGATTCGCCTCTGGGTGATACGATCTGATATCCCTTTTTCTTCAATCCATCGCTTAACTGTTCCAGCAACATATTGATGCGGGCTTCGATGATGGGAACACCAACCTGATGCAGTAAATTGAGCGATCCGAGTAATCCCAGTAAACCGGGCACATTATAAGTGCCGCACTCGAATCGACCGCATCGGGTTTTAATGTGAATCATAGTTGCCGTAATCCTGCGGATTAATCACATTCATCCAGCCGATGGTCAGTGGTCGTGTTCGCTCCAGTCGTGATCGTTTGCAATAGAAAAACCCCGCCCCTTCAGGCCCGAGCATCCATTTGTGACCGTCGGCACTGAGATAATCGATGTTCATTGCCTCGACATCAACCGGCAGGATACCGATGGATTGAATCGCGTCGACGCAGAAGAGGATGTTGCGTGATTTGCAGAACTCGCCGATCTTGATCAGGTCGTGTCGTTGACCGGATGCGTATTCGACATGCGATAATGTAATAATCTTGCACTTGGGATTGCTGGCTGCTTTGAGAATCGCATCGAGCGGGACTTTGCGCGATCCATCGGGCATGGTCTCTTCGGGAACGAGTTCCAGCTTTGCACCGGTGCGACGAACCACTTCCATCCAGGGATAAATATTTGCTGGGTATTCGATACCAGTCGTGACGATCAGATCACCCCATTGCCAGTCGATTCCGTTGGCGACGATGCTGATTCCTTCGCTGGTGTTTTTGATGAAGGCGATTTCATCGCGATGGGCATTGATGACGGTAGCAGAGTTTTCGCAAGACTTCGATCTGTTGATACCAGCCCGAGTGGAGATAAGCCTGATCCTCCGCCTGCTGCGAATATTTGCGGATCATGTCGCCCGCGGCACGCGGGATCGGTGCGACACCGGCGTGGTTGAAGAATGCCCAGTGATTCAGCACGGGGAACATTTCCGGATTACCGATCAATTTGGCAGCGTCAAACATCGTGCATAGAGTATAATCCCGGTCATGCAGCGGCGTCGATTTTTTATCGCAACAATCTTGTCCCTCACCCCAACACTCACCAGGCGCGGTCGAATCAACCATCGATGAATGGGTGAATCGATATCTCCCCGAAAAAGACCCGGAGATCAAACTCCCTGCTTATGCTGGACCTTATGATCAGGCGATTGCCGAGGTCGGCGCGGGAAAGTTCCGGGCGGCATATCGACTTTGTCCGGGATCACGAAAGATAACGACGTCAATCGCGCATTTTATTAAAAGCCAAAGCACTGATCGCAATCGGCGAACAGGACGCGGGTGATGCGATCCTCGCATCGGATGTACTGAAAAACGATTCGGTCGCGATTCGATTTCGAATCGAAAACCTGCTGGATAGAGAATTACCCGCTCAAGCAAAACCAATCGCCGACGAATGGCTCAAGAACAGCCCCGATTCAATCCCCGCCAACCTGATGCAGGGACAAATCGCCGAAAAAATCGGTGATTATCCTGCAGCCATTAAATCATACGAATGGTTCGTTGGCGATTCGCCTAGTTTGTCGACAAGTTCAACAGCGATCCGATGCAATTTGAATCCGCGGATGATCTCTGCGACATCGCAACAGGAATCAACCGCTGGGCAACGTTGACGATGGCATATAAAGATCACCGCGACATCAATGATACGGTGCTCAACATGTACATCCGATGCTTTGATGTCGTCGATCGAGAGCATATCCGATCAAGAGTGCAGGCAGCCCTCTTCGCATCCTCCAGAGGCAACGCCAGTGCAGCACAGAAATATCTCAAACCTGCAATCGAACGTGCACACATGATCCGGCGGTGGTGATGGCTGCGTCTTCAGCTCGGCGGCGCGATCGAAGAAGGTGAAGTCGCACAATCCCCCATCGATGCGCTTCGAAACGATAATCCCGATTCGTATGAAGCGGATCTACTACGAAATCATTTCCTACGCACATGCCCATCAATGGCTGCAGGCAGATGATCGCGCGGAAAAGCTTTATCAGACAAGTACCCTGCGCAAAGTGGTGCGATCGGCATCTATTCATTGACTCAATATGTGCTGCATGGCAATGATGCGAGTGAAAAGATCATGCAACAAGCGGATACGCTCACCCGCACCGGTTCGATACACAATTCTTCGCCGCCAATATCTTCAAAGCCATCGATCAATACGAACCGGCCGAAAAATACTACAAACTCACGCTCAAACGCACCCCCTGGAACACGGCTGCGTGGCATCAGCTCGGCGGGATGTATCTCAACATCGGCCAGCATGAAGAGTGGCGCACACGAACACTCGAAGAAGCTTACAAGATCGATCCGTATAACGTCGCGACGGTGAATTTTATCCGCCTGCTGGATGAACTCGATAAGTTCCAGAAACAGGAATACGAACATGTGACGATCTATTTCGATCCCAAAGCTGATCCTATCGTCGGCGATGTGGTGGGAAAGTTTATGGATGACACGGCTGTCGATCTGTCACAAATCTTTTCATACACACCGACACCTGCGAACAAGCCGATCATTCAGGTTTATCCCGAGGATGATGAGTTCTCCGTCCGCATGGCCGGTGTGCCGGGTGTGGAAAACTTTGGTGTGAGTTTCGGTCGTGTACTTGCGACGATCTCGCCACGCGTTGGGACGAATAAAGGAAACTTCAACTGGGGCAGGGTGTTGCGTCATGAATTGGTGCACACGTTTAATTTGTTGTCGACGCATCATCGCGTGCCACGCTGGGTGACTGAAGGGCTTGCGGTCTGGCAGGAGCATGTGAAGTATCGCTTCAAGGAAGTGCCGCCGGAATTGTATAAGCGAACGATGGATGACAGCTTGTTCACGATCAAAGGTTTCGCTGATGCGTTCACCCATCCCAAACGTCCCGGCGACGGCGAACAGGCTTACACACAAGGTGCATGGCTGGCGATGTATATGGATGAAACCTACGGTCGCGATTCAATCGTGCGATTGCTCGATTCTTATTCCAAAGCCCAATCCGATGAAGAAGCATTCAAAAACGCCACCGGCAAATCGATCGATCAGATCGAAACCGAATGGCACGCATGGATGAAAGTGCAGATCAGCCCGTGGAATCTCAACGAAGAGACCGACAAAAAGATCGAAGGACTCGATAAAGAAGGTGATCTTGCCATCAAATCCAAGCAGCTCACCAATGCAGTGACTTCTTACGAGCAGGCAAACGCCCTTCAACCCACCGCACTGAAACCGCATCAGCGGCTTGCGTATCTTTATCTGCAGAAAGAGACCAGCGATCCCGCCAAGGCGATCGAGCATATGAAGTTCCTGCATGTCTTTGAATTGCAGAACAACCGCTTCGCCAAGCAGATCGCGCGGATGTATTTGTCGATGAATGATCTGGACAATGCATACAAGTGGGCCCATGAAGCTGCACAGGTTGATCTCTATGACCCTGCCGCTTACGAACTGATTCAAAGTGTCTGCGAAAAAATGAACAAACCCGAAGAAGCCCAGCAGATGAAAGAGATCATCGAACGAATCAAACTCTGGCAGGTCGAAAGACAAAACAAACCCGAAACCACGCCCAAACCGACGGAACCACAATAATCATGGACACCAACGCACTGACGATCGCTTCCTTCCAAAATCACATCCGCGAGCGCTACGAAAAAGTAGATCGCGAATGCGGCACGCCAAAGACTTTTTTATGGTTCATGGAAGAAGTCGGCGAACTCGCCACCGCGCTCTTATGGAAACGACCGGCGAATCTCGAAGAAGAGTTCGCCGATGTCATCGCATGGCTATGCACACTAGCCAACATCAACGATATCGATCTGGCGAAAGTGATCACAAAAAAGTATCTGTCTGAGAAACGACCAGAAGGACACAAGTAAAAATGTAACCGCAGATGGACGCAGATAAACGCAGATGCGAGGTAATCCATTTGCATTGAATCTGCGTTAATCTGCGTCCATCTGCGGTTACAACATTTCACTGACACCGAAAATCCCCCTGCCAAAACTGTTCATTTTCACGTCAGAAACCTGCTCCGCGACATTTTTTCTTCAATTTGGGCGATTTTTGTCTTGTATGACATCGGCATGCGCATATGGTGTGGGCTCTGGGGAAAAATCGTTGTTATGAGGAATATCCGCATGCGTATGAAAAACTCGTCCCGTCATCATTCCCGTCCTCTCATGGAAGCCGTCGAACCGCTCGCGGAACTCTTCGCGACTTATACGGTGACCAACAATCTCGATTCCGGCACCGGCTCGTTTCGCCAGGCGCTGATTAACGCCAATAAGAAGAACGATCTGGATACGATCAACTTCAACATCGCAGGATCGAAGAAGATCGTTTTCAAGTCGTCGGTCCCCTTCATTCTCTATCCGGTGAATATCGATGGCACTTCTCAACCCGGCTACGCAGGCAAACCCCTGATCGAACTCTCCGGCGAAGCAACCAGCGGCGACGGCATTCGTCTCGGTGGTGGCAACAGCACCGTCAAAGGTCTGGTCATCAACAAGTTCAAAGGCAGCGGCATTCTCGTCGTCAATGCAGGTGGTGACACCATCAAGGGTAACTACATCGGCACCGACATCACCGGAACCAAGGATTACGGCAACGGCGGCGTCGGGATCGTTGTCTCCTTTGGTAAGAACACCATCGGCGGCCCAGCAGTCACCGATCGTAATATCATCTCCGGCAACACGCGGCTTGGTTTGCAATTCTGGACCAGCAAGACTTACGAAAATACCGTCACCAATAATTACATCGGCACTGATGTCACCGGCAACGTCGCTGTCCCCAACGACGGCAGCGGTGTTGTGATCAACGGCTCGCCTCGCAATACGTTCACCAGCAACCTCATCTCCGGCAACAAGCAGGACGGCCTGGTCATGAACCCCAGTGGCGGTAGTGGTGAGTACAATAAAGTGCTTAATAACATCGTCGGCCTGAATGCTGCAGGCAACGCGCTGACTTGCGAATAAGAACTACGGCATCGAAACCTCAACGCCGCATAATACGATCAACAACAATGTCGTCTCCGGCAACGAATGGGCCGGTATCGTGACGTGGCTGGCCTCGGGAAGTTACAACATCATCCAGGGCAATCTCGTCGGCACGGACAAAACCGGTACGAAAGATATCGGCAATTACATGCGCGGCATCGACATCGCCGAAGGTTCCTCTCACAACCTCGTCGGCGGCACCGAACCCGGCCAGCGAAACATCATCTCCGGCAACGACATGTACGGATTCGATATCTATCAGGGCACGGACAACAAGATCATCAACAACTACGTCGGCACCGACATCACCGGCACCAAAGCCCTGGGCAACCTCGGCGACGGCTTCCGTCTCGTGCAAACCGATCATGTCCTGATCCAGGGCGGCATCATCGGATACAACACGGGTTATGCAGTTCATAACGGTGCGAGCACCAACACCAAAGTCACCGGTGTGAAGTTGATCAACAACGTGCTCTTCCTTGTGAAGATGACGTAAAGGATCAATTCTCATTGTGATAAAAACTAAAGGGCTTGATGATCAAATAGATCATCAAGCCCTTTGGCGTTTTGTATCATGGTCAGTGGTTGTGATTCGCACGACTCGAATTGTGAATCGTCATCCTGAGCGCAGCGAAGGATCCAGCCGATCATCAGCAGGATTCTTCACTTCGTTCAGAATGACATCGTCGGTTGATGCTTATCGACCGTGTTGCGATGTTATCGCCGCGCCGGCAACGACTCATAACCTTGAATCGTGATTTTTCGACTCAAAAGCGACATTTTACATAACGAAAACATATGTTGGAAACTCTTCGGCATATGTTGAAGGCTTTCAAACATATGCTGGAGACACGCGAGCATATGTCGGAGGCTCGTAAACAGATGTTGGAAAGACGCCAACATCTGTTCAAGGACCAAAATGATATGCTGGAGACTTTCCAGCATCTGTTTTCGAGTCAAAAGCATATGCTGGCGGGTCTCCGGCATATGCCGATGATTCTCCAGCATATTCTTTTGAGTCATCAGAACATGCTTTCAAGGCTGCAGCATCTTCTGGAAGGTTGAAAAATACCGACTACGATACGGCAGTAGTCGCATGGAACCTTAGACTCTGATCTGCCAGTTCCATACGTTATCGGCCTGAGCCTGCAACGGTTAACGGACAATCAACAGGAGAATATCATGCCCCTGCCACTCAAACGGATCATCCTCTTTGTACCGGATGTACAGAAGAGTGCGCAGTTTTATATCGATTGCTTTGGTTTCAAAACCAAAGCGAATACCGACGACCCTTCCGGATGGCAGGAACTCGAGACCGGCGGCTGCGTGCTGGCGTTTCATAAAAGAAGTGCCCGAAAAGATTCGAACGAGACATCAAAGAGTAAAGCATCGTGTGCGGCACAAGATCGTCTTTTACTCTTCCGATGTTGAAGCATCACGTGAGGAACTGGTGGCAAAGGGTGCCAAGCTTGGGCCGGTGAAGAAGTCTGGCAAGCTGCATCTGTGCGATGGGCGTGATCCGGATGGGAATGTGTTTCAGATCAGTAATCGGTGATGAATCACTTTGGCGAAGTCTTATCCAGTATTTCGGTGACATCCTTTAATCGATGTGCAGAATAATCGAGATAGAGTAGCACTCTCGATATCGCAAGTAATAAGAGCGAATAAACCACTCCAGATGTTCCCGCAAGGATTCCAACGAGTGTGCTGCCTTGAACGATAGCGTATGCAGTGATCGCGATGCTGGCTAGAAACATATAGAATGCCAGCCATTCAAAGATGGTGATCAATCGAGTTGATGGAACGGGTGGTATGTTTGATGGTTGCACAACCGACTGTGCCATAATCCAACGGTTCGACCTTGCTGACATGCACACCCCGATTGCGAGCGATCGTCGCGGCATCCGATGCGTTCTCAGCTTCGATCTGGAACGACATCGCAGCGCCGGTCGATGAATCCACACCGGTGATCAGGTATCTATTCATTGAAAAATCCATTCATAAATCAGCCCCGAAAAGATGTACCGGCGATCTTAACGACGCGGAAAAGTTTCTTCAATCGGTATAGACCCACCTTCGGAACGGCAATGGTTTGTCGAGAGAACGAGATTGATTTCCTTATTCGGTCGGCAAGTGTAAATTATCGATATGTCCAAAGCCCCCGCTGCCAACCGATCCGAACAAAACTCCCTCCGACTGGCAGCGATCGATGTGGGGTCGAACTCCGTACACATGGTCGTCGCGCAGATCGATCCGGATGGCGCGGTCACGACTTTGTGGCGCGTCAAAGAAATGACCGGACTCGGACGAATCTGTTTCCCGGCCAAACAGTTATCTCGGGAAGCGATGGATCGTGCCGTCGGATCACTCGGACGAATGAAACAAGTGCAAGACAACGCGAGGTCGAGAAGATCATCGCAGTCGCCACCAGCGCGATCCGCGAATCCAAGAACGGCGGCGACCTGATCGAGCGCATCAAACGCGAGTGCGGGATTTATGTCAAAGTCGTCTCAGCAAGAGAAGAAGCACGGCTCATTTATCTCGGCATCCGCAGCACCTACAAGCTCGGCAAACGCCCGCACCTGATGATCGACATCGGCGGCGGCAGTGTGGAGTTCATCGTCGGCAATCAGGATGAAGCAAAGATGCTTGAATCGTGCAAGCTCGGTGCCGCGAATGACGGCGATGTTCGTCAAATCCGATCCGATCAACAAGGAAGACCTGCAGAAGCTTCGCGATCATTATCAGAAAGAATTGGAACCGCTTGTCAAAAAGATCAAGGCGCTCAAACCCGTCAGTTGCATCGGCACATCCGGCACACTGGAAAACATCGCAGACCTTTGCCGCACCGAGGGAGGCGAAGCAGGTTCGATTGAACTGGTGCATCTGGAAAAGGTGCAGAAAGCACTGCTGAAAACCAATTCCGAACAGCGTGCACATATGCGCGGGCTCGATGATCACCGCAAGGAACAGATCGTCGCCGGCGTGGTGCTCGTGACGACCGTGATGCAGATGCTCAAGCTCGAACGCATCACCCTCTGCGGTATGCACCTCGCGAAGGCATCCTCGGCGATTATCTCTCACGACATATTCCCGACCTGACCATCCGCAAAGACATCCCCGATCCACGTCGAAGATCAGTCCTCGATCTGGCACGGTGCTGTCACTGGCATAAATCCCACAGCACACAGGTCGCGAAGCTGACATTGAAACTGTTCGATGATCTCAAACAACTGCACAAGCTCGAAGCGCGTGATCGCGAGTTGATCGAATTCGCGCGATGCTTCACGACATCGGCTGGCACATCGCGCCGGAAAAGCATCATCGTCATAGCGAATATTTGATCCTCAACGGAAGCCTGAAAGGATTCACCGAAACCGAAGTCGCAACCATCGCCAACATCGCCCGGTTCCATCGCAAGAGCCCCCCGAGCCGAAAGAAACCGGCGTATGCCGAATTACCCAAGCCAGCCAAGCGAATCGTCGATGTCGGCGCTGCGCTATTACGCATCGCCGACGGGCTCGATCGCAGTCACGCGTCCGCGGTCAACTCGCTCAAGACCCGCATCAGCAGTAAAGCGATTCAGATTCAAATCTCCAGCAACGTCGATATCCAGCTTGAACTCTGGGCAGTGCAAGAAGCGCGAATGGTTCGAAAAAGTCTTCGATCACGAATTGGAAATCATCGCCGGCAAGTGATCGAACGATTTGAATCAATTAGCCGATTCAAGAATCTGGCAGCATTTTTCAACCGCATTTTCCGAGCGAATCTTCTGCTGAATTGTACGGCATTTCGCCTGTACATCAGATGAATTGATCAACCGATCGAGCTTATCGGCGACGTTTTTACCTTTGAACGATCGCACGCTCAGGAAATCGGCTGTGCCGAGCTTTTTGGAGAGTGCTGCATTGTCGAACTGATCATGACTCATCGGCATGATCAGTTGCGGAATGCCGGAATTAAATCCCTGCGCGGTCGATCCGATGCCGCCATGATGCACTGCTGCTGCGCATCGCGGCAAGAGCACACCAAACGGTGCGAAGGGAACATATTTCACCGAATCGGGAAGATTGGCGGGAATGTGATCGGAATGTCGCGAGAGCAAAAGCCCCCGCCGCTTCATCTGCACACACGCATCGACAGCCGCTTCG
Source organism: Pirellulales bacterium (assembly GCA_049840575.1). Classification (GTDB taxonomy): domain Bacteria; phylum Planctomycetota; class Planctomycetia; order Pirellulales; family JALHPA01; genus JANRLT01. Next base: position 317,128 of record JASGKV010000020.1, on the reverse strand, counting down.
AAAAACTTGTGGCCGAATAGCATCGCGCTGCCGGGTGTAAACGCGATTGGTGGAGTACCCGCTTGTAGAAATGATTCCAGATCAGGATCAAGCGATTGATGATCACTCTCATCATAGAGCGGAAACCCTGCGAGCTTGACCTGCTTGGGATAATCGGATTGAATCGGCAAGAACCATTCCGGCCACATGCCAAGCGTGAGTGTTGGCGAGTTCCACCAACTGCCGACGATTTGTTTCACCGGCGGCAATCCGATTTTTTCTCGGAAAGCGTTTAATGCAGGACTGATCATCGGATCAACCACAACCCGATCGGCGAATCGCCAGAAGCCACGCCGAATAAACTTTGGAAACCAGTTCAAATTGATCAAACCACCCGGAAATGCAGGCATATATTCAACACTGCGAATACACACCGGCGATAAGTGAACGGTCGTCAGGTTGTATCCCAACTTTTCCTGAGCACATCTGCGCACCCAGCGTCAGACTCGATCCGACAATCCGCGTCTCCATCGTCGCTTGTTCTAGTACCAGATCATAAACCTGATCGATGGTCTGCCCGACAAACTCCATCACCCGCTGCGGCCCTTTCGAGGCGTGCCAGACATCCGGATCGTTTTTCACATCGGTAAAGAGCTTCTCTTCACCAGCCATCACAAACTCAAGGCCTGCATTTTCAACAAGACCCTTGAAATGTTCATTAGCGGCAACGTGCAGACGACGTCCGCGCGACGCAATCCGCGTCCGATCCCAACGAAAGGATGAACGTCGCCATGCGAACCCAGTGCGATCAGTAAAAAATCCATCGAATTAGTCCGGCGAATACTCGCAGAAGGTTTTTGGTGTTTCCCAGACCGTCACACTCTTGAGACGGCAATGATCACGCTTGAGTCCAGCTTCGATCATCTGATAAATCGTCTTTGCAATGTTTTCGACGCTCGGATTCAGATGCTTAAACTCCGGCACTTCGATATTCAGATGCTTATGATCGAGTTTATCAATCGCTTGAGAGAACACGATCTGCTCAAGCTGATGTGTCGGCATGAGTGTGCCATTTGAATCAGGCGTCCCGATCAACTTCACCTGCACTTCATAATTATGTCCATGGCCGTGCAGATTATTGCATTTGCCGAAGACGGTTTTGTTCTCGGCTTCCGAGAGCTGCGGATTGTTCAGCCGATGTGATGCGGAAAAACTCGAACATTTGCGATAGACAAATCATATCCTTCTCCGAAGCATGTTTTGAAATCGTCAGGTAAGGCGTCAAAAATAATTCCACCGAAACCAGTTCACTCCCCGGCCAGGCGGGCTTCAGCGAATCAAAAATTGAATTAATCAACCGCCCCTGATCCGATGACTTGGCTTCAATCGTCCCGACTGATAATTGGAATGACGATCGCGCGAACCTGACTATCGATTTCGACAATATTCCGTACGTAGCCGCTATCCTCCGATTGTGGCCCGGTGAGCGAAACTTGTACAACAAACGGTCGCCCCAGTCCCTCGACCGCCGGATATCCGCCATGCCCATTTCGCACCCCCGAACCGGCGGCCAGCGGTGGAACTGCGAATCGAACTTCTCTGGTCAGCTTGAGCATGATTACCCGAAAGTATATTCAGAAACCCTTAAAATCACTGTCTGTAACCTATTTTTTGATCAGGATTTACGAAAATCATACCCTGATGAATCATCAACCGGGTAGAGAGTAGGGTTTCGAGTGAAAGCGTGCATTCAAAAGTTAGGAATTTGTGAGGCCCAAATTTTTGACAAATATTCAATATGGCGATAGACTGACTGTTCTATAGCTAAATTGGTGGAGATTGTAATTTATAGCCGTACCTCCTTCGAGGATGCACAAGAGAAAGGTTCAGGCAAACCAGTGGCGAAGAAGAGCAGTAAGCCCAAGGCAGCAGTTAAATCCGCAGAAAAATCCAAGCGCCCCGTCGCTAAGACACCTGTTGCCAAACCGGTCGCCAAGCCCGTTGTCAAAAATAGCAAAGCGCCTCTCCCTGCAAAACAACCGACCGCCAAACCGTCCAAAGTTGAAAGCTTGAAGAAATCACCGCCTGCCAAGGTTACTGCAACCAAAGCAGTCGCAACCAAGCCGGCGGAAAATGCCAAGTCTGTCAAGCCCGCGGTTCAGGCTGCTTCTAAAAACGGCAAAACAAAATCTGATTCTTCCGGCACCGAAACCCCCAAGGTCATCGCCCGTCCCGGCGTCGTGCTGCTGACGATGAACCCCAAGGCTAAAAAAGCGATCGATGAAAAATCGCCCAAGTCGGAAAAATCCAAAGCCGTAAGTTCCAAAAAGGAAAAGGCCGCCAAGAAGGACGATTCTCCGATCCGCCTTCCGCCGCCGCCGGTAACCAGCGACTCCAAGATGGCTAAGAACCGCGCCGGCTTGTCGTCGAAGGAACTCGAAGTCTTCCGCGATCTGCTGCTAAATAAACGTCGCGAAATCCTCGGTGATGTCACCAGCATGGAACGCGATGCGCTTCGCAGCGGTAACACTAACTTGTCCACGCTTCCCCTGCACATGGCTGACACCGGCACGGATAACTATGAGCAGGAGTTCACGCTCGGACTGGTCGAAAAAGATCGCCAGCTTCTGCGAGAAATCCAATCTGCCTTGGCCAAGATCCAGGACGGCAGCTACGGCGTTTGTGAAGGGACCGGTAAACCGATCTCCAAGCCCCGTCTTGAAGCCAAGCCATGGGCCAAGTATTCCATCGAATATGCCCGCCAGCTCGAGAAGCCCCAGTTCCGCCGAATCTACTAATCACCCCGATCCATTGACTTACTCATCGGGCCAATTAAAGGTATCATCACGCGACTGATGCAAACGTCTCGTTTTCCAAAAACCATCGCTTCATGGCTATGCCTGATTCTTCCGTTCGTAATCGGATTGGGAAGCGATCTACTCCTCAAAAGCTGGTCATTCAATTCACTGGTCAAATCCACCTACATCGACCCGGAAGGCCGGATGCAGGTTAATTCTGTCGAACATGAATTGATCCCCAACATCCTGACGCTGCATTCGCATGTGAATTACGGTGCTGTGTTCGGTATCGGCCAAGGCAACCGCATTCTCTTCGTCATTGTCTCCGTCATGGCGATCGCGTTGCTGTTTTTCCTGTTCATCAAGTCCGCCAAACAATACACCTACCAGATTCTGCTCGGCATGCTGCTGGCCGGTGTACTCGGGAACTTTTACGACCGGATCGTGTACGGTTATGTTCGCGATATGATCTATGCGTTTCCCAACCGCGACATCTTTCCCTGGATTTTTAATATCGCAGACAGCCTGCTCTGCACCGGCGTCGGCGGAATGTTTATTTATTCGATCTTCCATCGCGAACCGATTGCAGAGAAAACCGAGCAGGTACCGACCAAGGCATAAATTTTTTCATGTGGACCGATTCTGATGAGCCTTTTCTCCGCCGAACGCTTCGCCTGGCGATGTGCGCGGCGCGGGTTTGCAGAACCGAACCCAATGGTTGGCTGCATCCTGGTTCGCAATAATCAGGTCATCGCCGAGGGATATCACCAGCAGTATGGCGGACCGCACGCCGAGCCGAATACGCTGGCGAATTGCCAGGAAGACCCGCGTGGCGCAACTGCGTATGTCACGCTCGAACCGTGCTGTCATACGAATAAAAAAACGCCGCCATGTGCGCCGCGTCTGATCGAGGCCGGAATCACCCGCGTAGTGATCGGGTGTCTCGATCCTAATCCTGATGTGAATGGCCAGGGCGTCACGATGCTCCGCGCTGCTGGAATCGAGGTCGATACCGCTCCACCAGCACTGGCCAGCGAGTTTCTGCAATTGATCGCTCCGTTTACCCTGCTGACTAAATACGAGCGTCCCTATGTGACGCTTAAGTGGGCCCAAACCGCTGACGGAAAAATCGCCGGCCATGAAGGAATGCGGCTGCAGATCAGCAGTGAACAAGCAAACCGAGTCGTTCATCTGCTTCGATCGCGCAGCGATGCGATTGTGGTCGGTATTAATACCGTTTTGATAGATGACCCATCGCTGACTGTCCGAGATGTCCCCGTGGTTCGCAATCCAGAACGAGTTATTCTCGACCGCAAGTTACGTACACCTCGAAATTGCAAACTGATCCGGACATCGCTGCAGATTCCAACAGTGGTCGTCACGTCGCTTTCAGCGCCATCGGTAAACTTTGAGCCATTGGTCAACCAGGGCGTCCGCGTCGTCTGGCCGCCGGCCGAACGGGAGGATATTCTGCAAGCTGCGGCTCACCGCGGGGAAATGGGTTAAAAAACCCTACTCGCACGTCCTCGTCGAACCCGGCCCGACTCTGGCAAACGCATTTTTCAAATCAGGGCTTTGCGATCGTCTTTGGGTGATCACCAGCTCCACTCGAATCGACGATCCATCCGCCCCAAAGGCGACCGATATTCCTGAATGGTTTGTCCAGACCTGCGCAGGTTCAGCTCGGCCCAGACACGTTGACTGAATATCTCAATTCCAACTCCCCCGCCTTCTTTGCACCCGTTCCATCAGCCGATATTGAGTTGATTGAAACCAAGTAGTTGAAGTTCACCGATTAACAGTCAACGACTCTCTACTCCACTTTGAATATGCCGAAGGAAACAGGCCCCATCGTTAATTTACTTGATTTGCCACTCCGTATGATTGCACAATCTTGAGCATTCATCACTTCGATATTTTTAACTTGTGGCAATGAAATGCTGATTTTCTGATCTGCGGGGTTGATGGCAATCCAGAATCGTTGCGTTCCTGATGATCGTTCATAAACGAATGGATACCGGTTCTTAACAGCATAGATTGGTTTAAAATCGCCGGTATTTCCGAGTGCCTTGTGATCGGCACGGAGCTTTAGCAATCGGCGAGCATGATTCAGCAGGGAATCGGGATTGGATTCCTGATCGGCGGCTGACGGTGCATCGGATGTGCCGTCGACTGGCAAATAGAGCAACTTGGCGGCGGCCTGTGAAAAGCCTGCGTTTCGAGATCGGTCCCACTGCATTGGCGTGCGACTGCCGGTGCGGTTTTTGTAACTGCCTTCTTTGGAGGGAAGATTTTCGAGGTAACGCATGCCGATTTCGTCGCCGTAATAGATGAAAGGTACGCCCGGCATGGTGAAGAGCATCGCCTGGATGACGCGCAGATCGCGTTCGTCTCTGCCGATTCTCTGTCGAGGGAAATCATGATTGCCTGTAGGCAAGGAGATATATCCGCGTGATTTGGTCTCTTGATAGTGCGGCAAATAACTCTTAAGGAATCGTTGAATATCACCCTTTCCTTCACGATCAAAAAACACCGGCGGATGATGCGACTTGTCGGCATGACTATCGGCACCCCACGGTGTTCCCAGTAGAACGTTGTAAGCGGATTCACCGAAGTGGATCAGGAAATCAATATCAAAGCCCGCGTCGATCGCCTGTCGGGGCGAACACCATTCGGAAATCAATATTGCCTCGGGATAAGATTCATCCAGCCAGCGTCGATACGACTGCCACAGTTCACGAAGGCCGCTGCCATCTGGATCATTACGTACAAGCGATGCGGCCATGTCGATGCGGAAACCATCGGCACCTTTATCCAGCCAGTACTTCATGATCTGTTTCAGTTCGTTACGAACCGATTGCACGATCAGATCATTAATCGGCCGCTGCCATGGCTTGGTGCTGTCCGGTTTCGCATAACCGTAGTTCAGCGGCAGGCTGGCAATAAAAGAAGTTGGAAACATATCCGCCATCGCGATCAGAAAAACCGCGGATCACATTGGGAACACCATTTTCCCATGTCGTATTTGTCCAGATATACCAGTCAGAGTATTTGTTCTGCTCCGGCTTGGCCGAGGCTTTGAACCAGGGATGTTCTATCGAGGTATGACCCGCGACAAGATCGAGGCAGACTCGCATACCGCGTCGATGTGATTCCTTGAAAAGCCGCACCAGATCCTTGTTCGTTCCATACCGCGGTGCAACTTTATAAAAATCGGTAATGTCGTAGCCGGCATCAGCAAACGGCGATTCAAATACCGGGTTCAGCCATAACGCATTGACGCCGATCGATTGGATGTAATCTAATTTAGCGATAATCCCCGGAATATCGCCGATTCCGTCTGAGTTGGTGTCGTAAAAACTTTGCGGATAGATTTGATAAAATACAGCATCTTCCAGCCAGCGAGGTGCTGAATGTGTTCCCAGCTTTTTAATTTTCGATTTCATGAGTCATTAATATAATTACAAACTATTAATTCAGTTATTGCCCAAGTGGTGAGCCAACGTTCAATAATATACCACCAATTGCCGTGAATATTCTTTAAATGTAACAATAATATTCAGTTCATTCAATTTTAATCGTATTTAAAATAAAGATATTTCAATAAACAACTATAGCCACCAAGCCGGTGATACCGGCTTGGTGGCCTGCGGAGGGAAGAATTGTCACGGATCGGTTTTTAGCTGCCGATCCGCTTACTTTCGATTTCGTCTTCGCAGCATGGTGATGGCACCCAGGCCAAGTAATCCCATGGTTGTCGGTTCGGGAGCGTGCCGGATTGACTGATGAAGCCGGTGTCGATCAGGGCATAGTCTGAAGAATCGACTGTGCCGCTGTAGTCGTAATCACCAAAGACCCAACCACCCAGCGAGCCGCCGGAGGTGAAGCCGGTGTCGATCAACGCGTAATCCGATCCATCAACTGTTCCGCTCAGATCCGAGTCACCGAACCAGGGCAACTTCACAATCACCGATGTTGTGGGTGACGGAATTGTATAACCCGATGTCGAAGTGATCGCACCGGCGATATTCGGATCGCCGTCATCAACTACAGCCAGCATCGTGCCCGGAACTGTTTGATTATCGACATCCGTCGAGGCGATTCCGGAACCGGATCCGCCCAGTAGAACCAGGCCGGATTTGACCTTGTTCACGACGGAGGTGTATGCACTGGGATTCACACCATAATCGACAACCAGATCGTTATTGTGCAACTCGAGCTTTGAAGAAGTCGTACCAATGTTGAGCGTTTTGACGACAGAGACTGACGACGCTCCGCCGTTCGATGCGATCTCGGCATTTGAGTTATTCGCGATCGACAACGTATTCTGGCGAATCGCAGCCGAGGAATACAGCGTTCCGGCGGTGACATCGGTTGTGCCTGTGCCATTGATGCTCGCGACATGCGCCGTCGATAGCGTTCGGAATGTTCCAGCGTTGGTCACAGCCGAAGTCCCCGCACCAGCTGAGCCGCCAGCACCGAAATTGAGCGTCGTTGCTCCATCACCAGTAGCCAAGGTGTTGATCGACAGGTGTGATTGAGACATTCGGGATCAATCGCAGTGATAATGCTGCCCGGATTGACATTACCACCGCTGACCGGTTGTCCGACAACCATGCCGGTTGTGTTGGGGATCCTGAAACATCATGCTGCTGGCCGCAGTCGTCGCGGCGACACCCGTCACGGCTGGCACATCAATGCCACCGACTTCAAGTGTTCCGCCGTTGACAGTGATCGGGCCAGAGTTGTAACGGGTATTGGAAAGCGTCCATTTACCTGCATCCGACTTGGCGATACCCAGTTTGCCGCCGAGGTTGGTATCGTACATCGCGGCTGCAATCGAGTTGCCGTCAGTATTGGTTCCCTTAAGTGTGAATGTGCGATCGGTTCCGGTTGTGCTATTAACAGCAAACGAAGCGACCGTCGTACCCGTCGAAGCAGCAGTCGTGTTAAGTGTGATCGTCTGCTTTTCACGGTTGATCGCAGTAATTGTTCCGCCGGAAGGGAAATAAGTATTCGGTGCCACAACCTGTCCAACGGCAAACATGAAGAAGTTCAAACCGGCGAGCGTAACCGTATTGGAACCCATCGTTGCATTGCCGTTGGCTGCGTTGGTGTCGGCAGATTGTTCGATACCGGTATTCGTAAATACCAATGCACCTGTACCCGAAGAATCAATTGCCCCGCCGCCGGCAAAGACTTGGAACAGACGATCCGTAGAATCGCCAGCACCAGTATATTTCAGTGTACCACCGGAGAATCGCAACTTGGTTGCGAGATTTGATGACTGACCGATGTTTGAAGCAGTACCGCCGTCCTTGATACTGCTGATCGACAGAATACCCGATCGCAAATCGGTCGGACCGGTGTAGCTGTTGGTAGCATTGGTGAGAGTTTGCGTTCCGCTGCCTGTGAGCGATATAGCAAGGCCGATCGTGCCGGAAGAAGTACCGTTGACGATTGTTCCGCCGTAGGTGTAATTCCCGGAACCAGCGAGCTGGACAACACGTCCCTGATCGCTGTTGGTGCTGTTATAGACTCGGCCGGTACCCAGCGACGAGAAGCTTGGATAGTCGGCCAAACCTGCGACGCAGACATACTGGTTATTGCTATAGTTGTAACTTGCACCATCGGCGATGTACAACGTATTAGCCGAGCTCAGACCAGCGTGCTGCTTGTCCTGAACGCCATTATTGTTGATCGAGCCATTGGATGTCTGAAGCGTGCCGCTCTTAAGGTAGACATTGCCCGTAAAATTGGGATTACCTGTACCACTATTGGCCGGTGCACCCTGAACGTTGGTGGCCGAGGCTTCGAAGTTGACGATACCCGTTGATCCCGATAGAGCGGTGAAATCGATATAGATATCTTTCGATCCGGTGATGCCCGTACCAGTGAATCGCCGGGTTACCCGGTGATCCTACTGTTGCCGATTGCGGCAGTGGCGTATAGATCGTGATCTTCGCGGTGCTGGCTGATGTCGTTGCAGTGTTTTTGATCCAGAGATCATGATTAAGTTGGATCGCGCCAGCCCAGGCTGCATTGCCGTTATCTTCCGAGACCAGTGCAACCGTCGCCGATGGGTCAACATCGTTGACACGGATATCCGTCGTGATGCCGCGTGCATTGGAAGACTTCAGCGAGATCGATGGCGCTATTGGTGCTTGCAGTCTGGCCGAGATCGATCAGTCCAGTGCCCGCATTATAGTTGGTAAGAACAACCGATCCGCCGTTATTGACGATCAGCTTCCCGTTATTGACCTTGATTCCACCTGAAAATGTTGAATTGTTAGTGGTTCCGGTGTTTCCAATCGTAAAACTCCCGGAACCATTCATTGTAATCTGCGCCGGTTCCGCTGACACTGCCGGTCATGGTGACATTACCTGCATCGTTGATCGTGATGCCGCCGGTTGTATCGATTGTTGACTGGATCGTTTTAGTTCCCGCGCCGGAGAAGGTCATCGCACCGGTTCCAAGAATAGCCGAGCTGATCGTTGTATTTCCCGATCCACCGATCGTCCAATTGAATCCGCCTCGCGTCGGGCTTCCGGAAATCGTCAGAAGGTTGGCCGAATTATTTGTCCACGATTGATTGGTGCCTGAGCGTCGTCGTGCGCCGAGATCGTTGTTGCGCCCGTAAAGCGTATTCATCAGAATGCCGCTGCCACCAAGCGTAAGCTGGCTGCCGGCGGCACCGATCGTCAGCGTGCCGGTGGATGCCGTTCCATCACCGATGACTACGCCATTGACGCTCGTCGTCCCGGTCGTGGGATTGGCTGCCGGTGAAGCGTAGTTCGTTAATTTAAATCGCGCGATATCCGTTGTGAGATCATTGGCCGGTGCAACGCCGCCGACCCAGTTGGAACCGGTCGCCCAGGTTGAATTGCTGGGCGTCGTCCAGTCAATCGTATTCGCATTGGCAACGCTGCCAAACATCGAAACGACGGGCGCGATTGTGCATAGCATCCACTTGTTAGATCCGATTACCTTTTTCATCCTCTGCATGAAAACCTCCTCAAACCAAAATCGATATGTACCTGAGACCACAGCACATGCTGAGACTCCGAAATGCCTGATTATTATTCCTCACTAGTCATTTAGATCTGACGACAAGACTCTCCCGAGTGCTGCATTCTGATGCACGCTGGAAAAATCAAATCAAATTGGAGCCGGGAAAGTTTTATCTCCGCTTATCCACATGACTCCTCAACTCCGTGCCCGATTCAATCAGCCTTATCTAGTTGCGATCAAAAATCTGAACCTCCTAATTTTTGCTCGTTTTTCGCTAACTGAATCGTATCAGTAAAGAATAACCTTCGTTTTCAATCTAGTCAACTATTATTTTGTTAATTAAAAAAGTTCGTTAGTAATATCGGAACCAGAGCTGATTATTTTGACCTAAAAAGTATGCCTACCCAGCCCAGTTTCACTGATTCGCGGCTTTAGGCGGTTTGGGAGTAAACTGGATATCTGGCGTATCTGTTACAAATGCAGCAAATCCACTCCCGCCCGATCCGCCATGCTGTTTCACAAGGAGAATATTACTCCCCTTTTTGAGATTCAAAACCGTGAAAAATCGCGGATACCAGGTGGTGAAATCGGCACCATATTTATCTCTCATGGTTGAGTCGATGTTGGAGTTTAATCGAATTCCATTCAAGTAAACGTTGGCCCACCACTGAGGAGCAAGATATAGCATGGTTGTTGTATCTCGATCACTGTTGATAAAGCTCACCGCATAATTGATGTCATACGACGGAGATCCTGTACGACAAGACATGTCGACGCCAAGATCAGAAATCATTGATCGCGGTTCACCCATGGGCGGCTTCCATTTCAATTTCAATCCGGTGGCTGTTGTGAATACCGCATCGAAGGATTGATTGGTCTCCGGTTCATAAGCGGTGGCAAAACCTTTTGAGACTGGAATAAAATCATCCTTCACATTCTCTTTCAAGAAACTTGGGAAGGGTCCGCACACCGACCAATTCACATCCGACACCGGCCTGAGAACTGGAAGCACTTTAAGACCATAGATGCCAATTCCATTTTTGTGATTGATCGTGATCGCATGTGCACCAGCCTTTAATTGAACGGGCGGAAAGATTGCGCGATCGGGTTGGTTGATCTTCACGCCTTCAATTTTTTCCGCCAGCGGTTGATGATCCAGAGCAACCGAGATATTTCCTTCAACTGAAGCGATAAAGCCAAGGTGAATTGCGTATTTTCCGTCCGACTGCACATTGAATTGAATCGTCATCGAATCACTTTCCGTACGCCAGACTGATGATCCGTTCCATTCTGAATTAAACTGACTCGATTCCACCAGACGTGATTGCTTGTCCTGACTATTCTGAGTTGCAATGTCACTGGCAGAGAGCATCGGTTCAAGAAGTGCCCAGTGGCCATTCTTCATAATGGGTTCGAGTAGATTCGGGAAATTGGTGGCAATTTGCCTTTCGGGTAATCGGCCAACCTTACCATAGACATGCATCATCGGTGCCGATCGCATGGTCACACGCACACGCCAGAGATGACCGAGTTTCATGGATTCATGTGCTTGATTGAGCAAATTACGAAACGCGTAATCTCATCAGCCGAGACCGCTGACGAGAAATCGCCATTCAGTTGAGCGGATATTTGATCGGCATATGCCAGTTCCAGCTCGACTTGTTTTTGCTGAGCTTCAGGAACATGGGTCAGCACACCTGCAATCGACGAACCGGACGATGTGCGGAACGATCGCAGTTCATAGGGAAGCAGATGAATTTTCAACGATCCTGTTTCGTTGATAGTCTCGTTCGTGCCAAGACGCACGAGTGAAACTGCATTTTTCAAATCAATGTCGATATCGATCGGATATTGCTCACGATTGACGACATAAAAATAGAGGCCGGCGATGTTTGGCGTGTTGCTCTCGACATTGTGACTCCACAACGCAACCGGATCGATGGCTGATGGAAATCGTTCAAACGGAATCGCAGGCAATTGCGCGATATTCCGCCAGCCATGGTGCAAGGATTTCGGGATCGCCGAAGATATCCGTGTTGCCTCCGTCTCGAAGAAGCGATGTATCCTGCTCTGCCAGAACAACAGCATATTTCTCGAGAAAATGCCGCCCCGCCGCGAGAACCGCCGAGCAGTAATACGGTTTCTGCTCGCCCTTAATAATCCCAGCCCCCAGTTTTTCGATCGGCCAGTAGCGAGCCAGTTCCTGATAATTCATGTATGCAGCAAACGCACGCGGATTACCCATTCCACTCTGAACATTTTCCTGGTCAAAAAATCGATCGTAGGTGGCCTGATCGTCTTCGGTGGTATGACGCGATCCATATCGCGAATCGGGAATGATCGGCAGGCCGTTTATTCCTGCACGCCGATCGATATCAATCCCGCAACCCATCGCACGCTCATGCAGCGACTTGGGCAATGCATAAACCGGATCAGCATCAAATGCACCCGACATGCCAAAGATCAGATCCGACCGCTCGCCTCGGATGCGCAAAGAATCCGCTCGTGATAATCGAGCAGACGCGATTTACGCCAGTTGATCCATTGATCGCGCATGCTGGTGCAGTCAGATAATCAAATCGTTTCAAAAATCGCTCAGCCGTCGATAATCCATTCGCTGTTTGATCATGTGGCCCGCCTGGAACAGTGACGTGTGAATCTTTTTCAAACTCATTGATGATCCAATCGCCATAACCCCAATTTAAACCAGCAAACATAAACTCGCCGCGGAAGCCCCATGTATCGTTACGAATCGTCACACCCATAAACGCCGGCGAATCACGCAATTTGTCGGACATTTCGCCGATGATATCAATCCATGTCTGCTGCACAGCCGGATGAAGCGGATTCACCGCGCAAGGCGCATAACCGCTACCAAGTTTTCCGCCTTGGCACGTATAAGCAAATGGATCGGTCTCGCTCCCTGCCAGTTCCGGATAAACTTTGCTCTCCAGATACCACTGTGCCGGATAAACCTCGGGCATGTATTTCAAATCGTATTTTTCACATACCAGCGTCATTAACCGGCACGCATCGTATTCAATCGGTGCATAGCCAAGCGCCTTGGTGGTGCGGAACAATGCTTCCTGATATCCCAATCCCATCGCACTGATTCCATTAGCGCCGTTGAATCGTAGAAGCTGCGCCCAGCGTTGAAAGCCGATCACATCGCGGACAACGGGTTCTTTGATTTCATTGACGCCAACCAGATGTCGCCAGCTATTGGCTTCTTCGTACCAGTGTACGAATGAGCGTCCGCCACTGGCGACTTTGGGCGCCGACGGAAGCATGCCGTCTTTAAATCGATATACGCGAATTCGCATCGCCGCAGCGCGATGTCCGGGAGATTGGTTGAGGATACCAATCAGCAACTGCTTCGTACCCGGCCAGATCACCGCGCGGTGATGTTGAACGGTCTGCGTAATCGGAAACATTCCGCCGGTTTCATACGACTTACCGCTGTAACTGCTTCCCTTTGGCAGATTGCCCTGATCATCGAGCCCATTGAGCGTCACCGTCACCGATCGGCGGGCGTCATCGGGATACTCGACTTCAATCAAATGCGGCTGCTGCACCTGATCAATCGAAAGCCGATACGAAAACCCAGAGAACGAAACCGGTTCTTCCGTCGAAGTCGCCGGAATCGGTGCATACGGCGGTGTGCAATCGTGACTTTCACGATACTTTCCCGCCGCCGACTCGGTGATCCGTGTCGGGCCGTTGCATTCGACGTAGATTTTGCTGTCGATCGGTTTGCCAAGATCAGTTTGATTAACGCAGTCGATGTCGTGCACCAATTCCTTTTCACCGGTGCCGACTGGTTGGTTCTTCACATCGACAACCGCATATTGTCCGACTGCAAACTCGGCATCGGTCAAAGTCTTGCCGGCCACCTTGGCATGGAGTTCAAATGCGCCTTCAGTTGCGCAGGGAATATCGATCTCTCGGGTCGAGACGGCTTCATCTTTGCCGACTTTGATTTCTGTAACTTTGGTCGGTGGATTTTGCTTGTTCAGGAGATCTGTACTCCAGATTTCATATGCAGCATCTTGCGAAATACCGCCTGTAGTGACCTGAATCTTTAATGATTCACCTTGGCGAATCACATCGACCAATGTTTTACTTGCAGCGATCGATGCATTCAGACGACCATTCGCCGGACGAAGTTCGAGACGATCAAACGTCTTCAGCGGAAATCCGTTTCGGCCTAGCCGTTGCACGCGAATCGTATGCTCGCCGCTGCTTAGCCAGAGGTTACCGGCTTTGGTATCTTTATCAGTTCCGATGTAATACCAGGCAGGTTTGCCATCAACAAAAACATCGGTCGTCATCCCCGCATCGGCACCGATGAAATAGAGTTCATACCACCCATCGGACGGAACGGTCATGCGATAATCATTGCGGAATCCATGCGGCGGCTTTTCCGCCGAGGGTGGTTCGACTTCGCGACCATCACCCCACACAGCGGCATCAGGTTGCCAGAAACTTTTGGAAATCGCCTTGGGATCGGTAGCCGAAACGATCGATACAAACGTCAAAAGCAATATCGAAATGACGAAAAACATCTGAGATCGCATGAAGCACCTCGAATCAGAAAACTGATTTGTTCAAATGAATTACTTTTGGATTGGTGGAAGCTTTAAAATCTCATCCAACCATCGCCACGCGCCGATCAAACTCCGCCGACCAGTCATGACCCAGCCCCGGCAACGGAACCATTTTCTTATTGGATGATCCGATCAATCGATACGTCGAATAAACCCCAGTCACCGGGGAAATCGGATCGATAAAACCGGCATTCATCAGCACCGGACAATGAATATCCGGCGCAAAGTTCATGATGTCGTAATACGGAATGCATTTTCCTTCGGCATCATCGGCAAGCGGAAGTGGTCCATCACGATCCATGCCATCGCTCTTGGCGGAATTGCATTGCCGGCTCCAGTAGAGATAAGGGATATCCGCATAATGCGCAATCGCCGGGATCGCAGCGGCGATTCGCGAATCCATGGCCGCGACGACGACTGTCCCGCGACCTCCCTGGCTGCCGCCGATGACAACGATTCGCGATTGATCAACATCCTGACGCGAGCAAAGATAATTCACCGCCTGAAACCAGTTCAGATAGACCGAATAAAAATAATGCTTCTCCGGCGATTCATAAGTTGGATTCGTTGCAGCGGGATTTTTTTCATACGTCGGTTGATCCACTTCCTGGCCATGCACCTGGATATCCAGCGCGAGATACCCATGTCGTGCATGTTCAAGTGGTACCGGTCGGGCCGCGAAACCGGCGCCGGGCAGGACGAGCATTGTCGGAAACGGTCCGGGACCCTTTGGTTTAGTCAGCCAGCCATGAACACGCATCCCATTGGCACTGGCGAAATCGACTTTATAGACTTCAACTTCTTCGGCGCGATGTCCCTGCGGATCGTAATCGGCAGGAATCGCAGCATGGGAGAGGTTGTAAGCATCGATCTCATCTTTGGAATAAACTTTCACCAGTTCAATTTTCGCATCGAGTGGGATCTGTTTAAGTGAATCGCGCGCCTTGCTCCAAAACTCCTTAAAATCCGCCGGCCGATTGGTTACGACGGGCATTTTGGATACCTGATATCCAAAGGTCGAAATCCCTTTCACTTTTTTGGAATTGCCGACATCGAGCGTGACGTGCAAGTCAAAAAATCCCGGCTTCAATTTGTCCGCAGGAATGCGAATGATATAGACATTCGCCGGCTGTGCCTCGGCCTCGCCGGTTAAGAATGACTTCTCGAATAGATTCCGGCACAGCTCCCATTTCATTCCCACGGATCGCAATCCGCTGTGACAATAAATGACGATCTCCTGCTCCTGATCAAAGAGCATGTCATCCGACTGATGCGAATAGAATGTCAGCGTCACCTCATACGGGGCCGACGGCTCGGAGACAAACTGCGTGTAAACATTAAATTCCATGGCGAATAATGTGAACGAGGTACTCAGCAGGATGAAGAATATCAGCCTCATCCTGAATGATCGTTTCTGTTTCATGATTCAATCCTGTGATGTAATCAAGGCAATGCCGATTCGGTGATCTTTCCGTTTTGATCCAGTATCACCACCCGATCGTTCTTCACCTTCAGATCAACCGTCTGAGGCGGCAATGCCTTGGACGTACCAAACTGGATCGAATTATTCTTCGCCGAAGCGATCTGCATCTTGCTATCGCTCCAGATCAGCACCTTACCATCTGTGAGTTTCTGCATTCGGCAAGGATAGAGATCATCCGGCATCTTCTGATAGACAATCGGCTGGGGATCATAAGTCGCCGGCGCCGTCTTTTTGAAAATCTGGATGGTCTTTGCATCAATGTCACTCACCCAAAGCGCTGAATTAGAATCGATGGCGACGCTTTCAGCATAGAGGAACGCACCGGCATGTTCACCCATATCGCCGAATGCGTGCAAAGGCGCGAAGGCATTCTTGATCGCGATATCCTGACCAAACGATTTCACCTCGTTGCCCTGCTCATCAAACATCGTCAGCCCGGAGATCTTGGCCATACGCGTATCGAGATTGACCGGCACGGGACTTCCCTTGGGTCCTTCACGACGCTTGGCGACCAGTGGGATGATGTAATTTCCGTCGGTGTCCTGGGCATAACCCTGGCTACGATATTCGATGATGTGACGCTTGGGGTAGAAGCTATGCGTTGCTCCGAGCGGAATATCGTGACCATCATCCAGCGAATAAAACGCAACACCCATCAATCGATCACCCACGACTAATCGTCCCATGCGATCGATGTCGATCGTGTGAATCCCGGAACCCACCGCGAGTTCAAATTGCTTCACCGGTTTGCCCTGTGGATCAACGATCTCGACAAGGCCATGCGAGTCATCGATTGCTTTGACTTTGACGAGATTGCCATTGGACATTTGTGCAAATCCAACATAACCCGTGCGTTTTCGCCCGCCACCGGCATACGGGCAACCATAGAGATTGCCCCATTCATCAGCGCCATATGCGGAAAGCTTGAAGTCACCGTAGGCGGCATAATTCTTCGGCTCTTTCGCACCACCGAACCACTGCCAGAAACTTTTGCCATCAGTATCGAAGATTCCCACCGACAATCGAACCCAGCGATCAGGATCGATCTGCATCACATCCGATGCTTCCCAGACCGGAATCGCCACTTCATAATCGATTCCGCCCGGCACACGCTTGCCGGCGTATTTCACACCGTGGCCATCCGTGGATTGGCTGACCGCTTCGAGCGAAAACTTATCGCCATCAGGACGAATCGTGTAAATCCGCTCCTGATCCTTGTCTTCATACTGCGACATCCGTTTGTCTTCCGAATTGGTGAGCAGAATCTTGATCCCCTGCGATCGCTCGGCGTCTTTGCCGCGCACTTTCACCGCAAAATAAAGATTGCCACGATCCCAGGCGGATTGTATCTGCGTGGTAATGTCGCCCGGCTTCTGATCCGGCTTGGCAGTAACATATTGGCGTGTCCCGCTGATCGTATGAACATCTGCATTCGACCAATCAGAGATATCACCATCCAAACGCAAGCCGGGTTTGACTTTGGGTAATCGATATAAACTGATTCGTTCGCGAATTGAAAATGCATCGTCGCCATCCGGATAAACCGAAACCACCGGCTGGTATGATGATTCATCATCCGGCGCTGCAGAATATTTAGCTGACGGAAACTCGACCGTCAGATCGCGCGACGACTTGGCCGGGATTTCAAACGGCATCCGCTGATCGGTTGGACGAGCGTCATCAGTGATTGGTGCGAGCGACGATGTACCCTTTGGAAGGCGTCGGATTGCCGTTGGTAATCCGAACGACATATCGCGGTTTATTTTCCTTCATCGAAGCATCGGACCAGATTTCCGCTCGCACCGGCTTGATGACTTCAAATCGCTGCATCACGGCATTGTCACCCGATGATTTGGAACCATATTTGGCGGCGATCGTGATGTATTGCCCTTCGTGATCCCGGGGTACGTTGACTTCGATCTGCGCCTGGCCGCCTTTAACTTTAAGTGTATTGCTATTGGCGGTTAGTTCCGGCGGAAGACTCAACGTTACATCCCCCGAATCCATTCCGGGTGATTTGAGTGTGACAA
This sequence comes from Pirellulales bacterium, assembly GCA_049840575.1. Taxonomy (GTDB): domain Bacteria; phylum Planctomycetota; class Planctomycetia; order Pirellulales; family JALHPA01; genus JANRLT01. The sequence continues at coordinate 299,219 of JASGKV010000020.1, read as the reverse complement.
TATTTTTTTCACCAAGAACCAAACCACCGGCTTCGGCACTGAACGAAGCGGTTTGGGATTGAAGCGTGAGCTTCATATCCGCATTGCCGATCAGGTAAACCGGTTGGGATCCAACGGTAACATCGCTGTGACCGTCGGATGGCTGCATCGAAAGATCGGATCGAATGTTATCCACCAGCCGAATATCTGATTTGGATTCGATTCGCACGGTATTCGTGCCGGTCACACTCCAGAGAACGATGACGGATTTTCCCTTGTCATCAAACCGCTGATACCGCACCTGGGTGTTGCCCAACACATGACTTCCCTCGGCCGGTGTGAGCCCGACGAGATCGACGAACCGGCGATAAGCAAAATAGTTAAGCGTCGGCGTGAAATTGGTTGCACCATGTGCATCGGCGAAGAATGAATCGGTCGGATCAGTCACCGCACCCGAACCCAGCAGGCACAATTTTTCGCCACCGAGCGCCGAAGTAGCTGCCCATGAGTTTTGGGATTTCATCTGCGACCCAGATTTGATCGATCCCATACGTGCCGGCACCGGGGATCGGATCAGCCTCGACGGAGATCCATCGCTTATGAACGCCCCACTTGGCGAGTTGATCCATTTCATTTTTGAGAAACTTGAAGATCGTGGGTTCGATTTCGCCGTACAAGTGCGGATCGATTGCGTCGCAGTAATTAAACAGACCCAACTTGTACAATCCCTCGGCATCGTCGCGCACGCTACTGTTATCAAGAATAACGACGGCCTTGGGATTGGCGGCTTTAACAGCGTCGTAGAATGCTTTCTGGCATTTAACGAATGCTTCACGATAACCGGGAACATCCTTGCGATAGGTTTCGGTGAGCGCCTTCCAGTAGATGACATGCGGGAACCGCTTGACCGCGGCGGTCATGAACTGGCCATAGGCATCGGGATCAGGTAGCGCGTGATGACCAAGATAAGAAAATTCGGGAATCATGCGCGGTCCGCCGCCACTGATGATCGCCACGACGCTGTAATCAAAATTATTGTGGAAAATATCCGGCCGAACATACATGCCGGTCACACTATCCAGATTCGGCGGCTGTGAACCGTCCAGCCAGATGTTTTTGATATGCAGCGAACAAGTTGTCAGCGCATCGCCATGCTGCATCCAGTAACGGCTGTGACGGGCCGAGTTCCAGTTTGATCGAATGTTGGCGATATAACGCTGCTCGATCCCATCGGAAACCTGTTCACGACGAAACTCGTTTTCATAGCCAAAACCAAATTCCGTGCGTGCGATCGGGGCATTATCCTGCACATGCTCAAATCGTGCCATCAGATACCGCCCGAGATTTTTTTCGCCGATCTCTTTTGGCATGGTGACGGTCACCCAATCGCTGCCGCCATCGAGTTTCACTTCCGATTGCCAAACCAGAAAGTTTTCGGAATCGACCACTTCAATCTTGACCGAAGCACCCTTTGATTTCTTCAATTCCGGCGGAATCTGCACACAAAACACCGCGTCTTCGCCGGGAAAAAAGAGATGCCCCACCGGATCATCCAATCGGCGGACTTTGTTATTACGCAACCGCACTTCCACCGGCGGCAATGCAGTCACCTTGGATGCCTCAACCATCGGCGGCTGCGGCTTATCCTCGAAAGTCAGCATCACATCATCCATCCAGGCTTTGCCGGTGGTGCGCTGTGTGAGCGCGAACTTCGTCCGCGCTTGCGTGGCGCCTTGTGGGACCGGAATCATTTTCTCTTCGTACCGCCAGTCAAAACTGTAATGTCGCGAATTGCTTTCCATCCGTTGATAGAGCAGCGGCTCGGAGAGCATCATTTCGCGGCTAACGATGAACGGTTCTTCCTTGACGACCTGATTCGCATCATTGAGAAACTCCACCGCACCGTAGGCGAAGAATCCGAAGTCGAGATAGTAAAGATTATCCACCTTCATCCAACCGGATGCGCGAACATATTTGCCCTGGATTTTCTGAGCAGGTGAAATCCATGGCTGCGACACTGCTTCCTGGGTGATGTTAAAGAAGAGCGCAGAATCACCCTTGCGGCCACCGGATGGATCAAGCGCTCCGCCAACCGGCGCCTGCCACTTGGAAAAATCGGCGGCGAGCGTAATGTTCTGCATCGCGACCATCAGCCATGCGAACAAAATAATGATGCTAGATTTCATGATTGGTTTCCTTGGAGGCTGAAAGATGCGATCGTAATAATGCGTAATAATCCGCATCGGCAGGTCGACCTTTACTCAATAGATCATCGCGGCAATAAAGAACGCTACCGATCTGTACGCCGCTTCCAGTTTTTTGTGCTGATTTGAAATATTCATCCAGATATTCATTCACCGGATGAAAATCATACGCCACCGGACATCCGCGCGAGGTGCATTTGAGCATACGTGCGCGATTTTCGTGTTCGCGCCAGTTACTGCCGAAGATGTCGTACGTTCGATTCACATCGATAAACCGGGCCAGCCAGTAATTTCCAGCACAGCCGATATGGATCGAATCGGGCTTGATTGATTTCATCAACTGGTAAAATGTTTTGGAGAGTTGATAGAAATACTTTTCTTCACCTCGCCAATTCGGATCAAAGACCGGCATTTCCGCATGCACTTTGTCGGCCAGGAAATCGGTCTTGACGCCGTCGAGATCATAACATCCGATGGCGGATGAAAAGAGTTTTTCAAAAAACGGTTTAAGATAATCATTCTGCACAGCGGGCAAAGAATAATCGCGCATCACGGCGCCATGCCGATTCCGCTTTCCGCCACTGATCAGGTGAGCAGGATCGATTTGCGATTCAGCGAATGGTTCGATTTCAGCCCAGTTCCACCAGATAACAACCTTGAATCCATCGGCATGAAGATCGTCGACCAATTGCCTGAAATTTGGGAAACGCTGTGGATGAGGCTCCCACCAGCCGCGGGCGATGTTCCACCCTTCATCGAGAAGAATCGTTTTGAACGGCAATTTTTCTCTCTTGATGACCGCCACCGCGTCGCGGACGAGCTTTTCATTCATCACGAGTCGGGTCGGATGGAGATGATTATTCGATTGCTCGGCAAGCTCGGCCGGGATTTCGATCTCGGCGGCCCAGCCTTGATCGTTCCATGTGCAATAAAGTGGCGCATCCCACCAACCCTGTCTCGGTTGACCCGGCGGCGGAACATTTCCTTGATCGACAAGGATTTGTCCGAAACGATCGTATGCTTCAAATGCATCCGGTGTTTCAAACAGCGCCAGCCGCATCACTGGTGATACAAATTCTTCGCCGCTTTTTAGTTTTAGACCATGCGGATGCGAACCGTAGTCGATCACCCATCGCTTGCATCGATAATGATCTGCTGACAATTCCATCCCAAAATTGCTGGATAATTCGGTCAATCCAAACACCAGATGAAAACCCGATTTTTCAAAAAGCAGTAGCGTAGGATGCGGCGCGAATTGCCAATCGATCGAATACGTTGTCGTCGAACAGCCCGCGCCACCCACCAATAACTCCGGCCAGACAGCTTCAGTGTGATGATGATTTCTGAAATTGATCACACGGTGTACATTCAGTCCCATTCCGGACGGGAAACAGTGCAGCGCATTTAACTGAGTATCCTGTAGTGGCGTATATCGACACGACAAATCAAATCCATCATCGGCGATGGCAATCCGTACATGAAAGTCGCGCAGGTCATTTCTAGTGAAGCCTATCTCCCAGATTCCTGGTTCGATAATTTTTAAACCTGCAAATTTCGGAATGTCATCATTCTGATCAAGCACCGGCGCAAGCAATCCTGCGATATTCCCTTTCATCAGCACATCACCTCGCGGAAGGTGGCGAAGGACAAATGTCGAATCATCCAGTTCGATCGCAAGAGATTGGGTTGCCAGCTTATTCATCGATTTAATGATTCCCGATTTTGCTGAAGGTATATTTTCGTTCCCATGTCTTTGATTCGCCGGGTTTTACGGCGATCTCGACGAATTGCTCCGGACAGATGTATTGCGGCGCGATATGCAAGGCAATTCGATTGCCGGGAACCGATGTCGCAGCCACGATCTGTTGTTGCGTTTTGTTATTGATTAACGTGAGCGAATTATCGCCTTGATAATCCACGGGGTAATTAATTGCGATATTGATCGGTTTTTCCAGCACTTTTGTGAAAGTAATCCCCTTGCCGTCTTGGATCACGTCCGCTCGTAATCCGCCAGCGGTGAAATCAAATGGAAACGACAATATGTAATCAGGTCCAGGACCTTGATTATTGAATCGAAACGAATTGTGCGAATAATGCTGCGTTTTAATTTCAACACGGCCGGTGTTGGTGAGCTTCCAGGTGATGACCAAATCATTCTCTTTCACGATTTCAATCACCTGAAGATCGTAAGCGTAATCGCCATGCTCGTTGTATGATTGATCGAATGTGACCGAATCCTGTGTCCACGTCGTCCTAGTCTCTGCAAGTTTGCTGATTGGATATTGGGTATAGAACTGATATTTTTCAGTTGTCTTAATTAATGATCCAACACCCAGCTTCAAAAACGGTTTACCAATCACAGCCTGCTCAAATCCAAGCGGCTGCGTGACCAGATCAAACTCTGAAAACAATCCCGCTACATCGGTTTTGGGATCATGTTTGGCTGAGTGATATAAAAACTCTTCACCATCGAGTGTCGCTCGAATGACCGCCGCCAATGGCGAAGAAGCGCACGCCGGTGTAATATTTCTCTGCCGCATCCGGGTCCATGATTTCAACAACCAACTTCCCGCTTGTGATGATCCGCGAACCAGGATAAGCCGGTTGCGTTGCAGGCACATCAGCGTGAATAATCGAAGTTGTCAGATTCAGTAAACTCATGGCAATGATGAAAAATCTTTGCAGCATGTCATCTCTTTCCGTCAGAACGACGAGGTGATTTTTAAATCACCGGGATCGCTGATCCAGCAGGTAAACCAGCAGGCCGCTGTGCCGGGATGACATTTTACCAACAGGATATTTTTGCCTTTTTTCAGCCGAAAACGAGCACGGCCGGGCCGCCAGGCGTTGAACTGGGCACCGTCCTTCTGAATCTCGGTGGGACTACGATCACTTACAATCGGTGTGCCATTGATCCAGGCATTGGCCCACCAGTCGACGCCGAGCTGCAATTCTGCATCGCGTTCTTCTAGTGAGATAATTTGCGTTCGAGCAAAACATACACCGATGTAATCCCGGGCGACACGATAAGGAAAGTTGATGCCCTCTTTGGAATGTTCGCCGAGACATTTGGTAGCCTTATTCCATGTCACGGGGCGTCCGAGCGCGTCGTTCATCTCATGACCGCCTGAACTTAACTGCGGCGGATCGATTCGGAGCAACGCTCTTTTAACTTCACTGATCGGCTGATGCGCTCCAAATCCTGTTTGGAATGGACCAACCGTCTGCCACAAAGTCGAATCGATCGGTCGCCAGATGGGTTGCAATCGAACTGCGTAAATATCGAGCTGGCCAAGATTCGATTTGAGAACAATCGGCAGATTTCCTTCAGGGAGCATCAGGTCATCAAAAGTCAACATATCAAGAATGTCCGCATGCCATGCTTTGGATTTGTATTTTTCTTTTCCTACTTGCACGGTAACCGGTCCAGTCTTTTGACTGTTAATTCCGATTTCCAAACGATATCGCCCTGCTACCGCGACACGTAGCTCAAGTTCAACATCGCTCGATTCTTTTTTCGAAACAGCAAGCGACTTCGCCGTTATCATTTTTTCAGGCATCGGATCGTATTTACCGCCGCCGAATACGATGCCTGCATTGTTATCGCCAGCCGAATGCGATTGATCCATCAATACCTTGGCGGGCGTGATTTTTGAGATCGATTTTTCGCATTCTATTTCGATTACTGCCGATTTTTCCGAGCAATTCACTTGATAAGTATTGCCTTGCAAATCGGTAATTTGAACTCGTGCATCTTCCAATGATCGAGATGATTTAATTTTCCCGCCATGCAAACCAAAACAAATCGGCTGAATCGTTTCAGGATTCACATGAAAAAAAAGTTTTGAGTCGCGCGAAGTGGCGACGAAATCGCCGAGATTTGATTCACTGAATTGTGTGCGCTGCGAACCATAAATCGATTGGCCATTGGTTTTCATCCACTCGCCTAATCCGTTCAAATGTTTGATCGCCTGTTTGGGAATACTGCCATCACCATGCGGCCCGATATTTAACAGAAGGTTTCCGCCAAATCGGCGCAGGTCGTGACCAGGTTGATGAGCGTCGGAACCGATTTGTAATTATTATCGGTTTTGGAATAACCCCAGTGATCATTGATCGTCAAACATGCTTCCCACTTACGACCAGGTGGCGCAGGTACGATGTGTTGTTCGGGTGTCGTAAAATCTTCCGGCGTTCCCGAGCGATCGTTGATGAGGATATTGGGTTGAAGTCCGCGAATCATCGCGTTGAGTTCTTTTGACCGCCAGTATTTGGCGATCGATTGCGCATCGCCGAGCCCGGGGACAAATCCGCCGTCGTACCAGAGCATATCGATCCGGCCGTAGTTGCTCATGAGCTCTCGAAGCTGGCCGTGCGTTTCCTGAACCATCGCTTCCCAGCCGGCTGGGTTCGCATACGGCCCCTGATGCAGCGCCTCGTGCTGCCAGCTCATGATTGAATAGTAGAGCCCGACGCGCAAACCCGGCGCCGCGCCGCTGTAACATATTCGGCGATCAAATCGCGTTTCGCCCTGGAATTCACCGAATTGAAACTCGTCGTCTTTGAATCCCACAAACAAAACCCATCATGATGTCTTGATGTCAGCACGATATACTTCGCGCCTGCCCGCACTGCGCAACCGACCAGTTCATCCACATCAAACTTGGACGCGGAAAAACGTTTTGCCAGTTGGTTGTACTTTGAAGCGGGAATCTTCTCCTGGAACATCACCCATTCGCCGCGACCCAGCAGCGAATAGAGTCCCCAGTGAACAAACATTCCCAATCGCGCCTGATCAAACCAATCAACCTGATTGGCCGATCGCGAAGGCTTTCGTTTAATCCTGGGATATTCAAGTGATGCGGTCATGTCAGATTATCCGTTGCTTTTCAAGCGATCTCTCATCAATCAATACAACGACTCCTCACGATTGTTTCAATCGTGCGATCGTGGGTAACACAGTTTGTTTTAATGGATTAAGATTATCCGCCGGGCGGACCTGCAACCGTCGAGCCGTCGATGAATTTCGGCGGAATGACGACTTTGGAATTGGCGATTTCTTCGCCTTGAATCAGCGAATCGAGCATTTCGACTGCAGACTTCACCATCGCCCGGAAATCAAACTCAACCGTCGCCAGTGCCGGGAATTGTTCCTGTGCGTGCAGGTGCCAGCCCCAACTGGTCACGCTCAGATCCTTCGGGATTTTCAAACCCAATTCCGTTGCGGCGTGAATCACTGCACGCGCCATCGTGCCATCGTGACAGATGATCCCGGTGGGACGATTGGGTTCGGACAAAACTTTCCGTGCCCATTTCATGGTTTCATTGGCAAAAACCGCGCTTCCTTCAAAGCCTGTGTCGATGACCAGCACCCTGTCTTCCGGCACACGCAGTTTCAATTGCTTGGCCGTGTCGACGAACCCGTTCAATCCTTCGTGGTGAGTCAGATATCGCTGAGGCCCGCAGGTATACGCGAGTCGGGTATGACCAAGTTTGTAAAACTTCTCGACCACATCCGCCACACCTTTACGGCTGTCGTTCAATACGCAATAAGCGGATGGTTCATCAATGCTGACGCGCGGGTAATTCGGAAATCCCTGGCCAAGCATCTTGCTCAATCCGATGCCAACATCACCGACGATGATCGAACCATCAACCAGTCCCGATGAGATCTGGTAAGGCGGCGGCTGTTTGGACCACATTTCATCATCGACATGCGAGTGGAACTCGATCACATACCGTGTTCCACGTCCCACATAGACGTCGATGAGACTTCCCACCAGCGGACCAGTGAAGCCGGTCGAAAATGCCTGAACTGCGTTGGATGCACCAACGATAATCCCCATCTGCCCGGATGTTCTTGAACGTAGAAGCTGGGCGGCTGCACGAGGATGATAATTCATCTCCTCAGCCAGCTTGCGAATCTGCTCAATGCGCTTTTCACCAATTTCAGGTGAACCACGCAACGCCATTGAGACAGTTGCCTGCGAAACACCTGCCGCTTTGGCGATATCCTTGGCTGTCACGCGGAGATGTTTAGTGGACAACTTCGGTCGACCCATACGATTCGTTGCCTCATTCGTGGAAAGACTAATCGTCTTTGAAAGAGTAACGGATCGAGTTTTGTCGTCAAGAAGCGTGTTTTTCACGGTATCCACCAATACATCACGGGTCATTTCATTACGTTCGAATCAGATCGCTGTTAGTTGGCTTCCGATGAGGGCGGCGCATCGGGCTTCAGCCAGAGATCGCCGACCGAGTACTTCGAACCCGTTATCAGCGTAAAGGCAGATACATTACTGTCTTTTGGCAACGCACTGGACGCAAAAGAGTTCACATGGCCATCAATAAAGAGAATGTTTGCTTTTTTGTAATGACGGAAATCGATCAAGCCCATCGGATCATACTGAGGGTTGCAGAACCAGCGTGTTCGCAGATTGGATTGACCGGCGGCTTTGGCATCGATTGCAAAGACCTTCTTGGACGAGTTCTTAAAAACTGTCACCTTCAACGGCAGATCGGGGTTTACCTTTTCATTGCTGATGTCAGCAGGATCATTCGTCAAAGGTGGCGGAAAATGGCCGAATTGTGCCGTATACGCCGTATTGGAATATGCCTGCATGGCTTCGGTTGAGGTAATATCCTTGATCGAGGGGCAGGTATAGACCGTATTACCGCCCTGCTTGGTCTGCCAGATTTTTACATTGAACTCGTCGGGTGTCATGTGCAACGTGTAAGGTGAAGCTTGGCCGTCCAGCTATTTGCACCGTAGATCGGACCGCCAACTGGGAAATATCCCTTGCTGTCATTGATATACATGAAGACGGCCTGACCGATCGATTTGAGATTTGCCGCACATTTCACCTGCATAGCTGACTGCCTCGCTTTTTGGAGCGAGGGCAACAGAATGCTGATCAGCAACGCGATGATCCCGATCACCACCAGCAATTCAACCAGTGTAAATGCCGACCTACGTGCACATCGACTACTCATTACAATCCTCCAATCAAACCAACCGCCTGCAGCTAAAAAAGTCTGGACATGATTAGCAATTCTGCTAACTTATACGTTTAAGTATACCGGCCGTTGAAGCAATTGCAAGCATTTTATTTCTCGCAATCTTCAAACTGGGTAAAACGTTTATCCAGCATGTTGATTGAGGGTTTGGCCGGTGAATGGACGAGGATTTTACATTTTCAGGCGGATTCAAATATGCGTAACCAGTCAAATGTCGAGCAAAAGAGACTTAAAAAATCGTGTTTCACCCGAAAAATCGGACTGATGATGCTGGTCATGTCGGGGGTGGCTCAAACAGCCCGCGCTGCGGTGACTGTGCCGTCGATTATTTCCAACCATGCTGTCTTCCAAAAATCTGAGAAAACCAGAATCTGGGGTAAAGGCACTCAGCCGAATGAGGTTGTCAAAGTTTCGATTGGAGACGTCAAGCAGGAAACCAAAGTCGATTCCGCCGGCAATTGGCTGATTGAATTAAATACCAGCAAACTTGGCGAAGGTCCGTTTGATCTGACCATTGAAGCAGCAAATAAAATTGTCGTCTCCGATGTTCTGCTGGGCGATATCTGGGTTTGTTCCGGGCAATCCAATATGGATCGTCGAATGGATCTGACGGAGAACTTTGAAGAAGAAGTCAAAAACTCTGCGAACAATCGACTGCGGCATTTTCATATTCTCAGCAAGTCCAAGGACGGACTTCAGCCGCAGGATGATTGCACCGGAAAGTGGGAGATCGCCGGACCGGAAACGACGCCGGGCTTTACGGCTGTTGGATATTATTTTGCAAAACAATTGATCCAAACCCTGGACCGCCCTGTTGGCTTGGTACATGGATCCGTTCCCGGCACACCGGCCGAGGAATGGATGACGCCCGAGAGTGTCGATAAAGATCCCAACCTCACTCCCACCCGCGACAAAGTCCTAGCCGAAATCGCCGGCAATCCAGCAAAGCGGCAGGCCTATATCGACGGTACGCATCAATGGGAATCTCAATATCAGCGGGCCGATCAACCGACAACTGATCCTGCGATCTATAACGGCAAACAAGTCGATACATCGGATTGGAAGAAGGTCACACTTCCCGGCAAACTGAGTGATGCAGGTTTACCCGATTCCGGGATTGTGTGGTTGCGTAAGGAAATCACCATTGATGGTCCTATCGGCAACTCCACATGGATCGACATCATCAATCCCGGCGGATATGAAACGATTTACTGGAACGAAAAACAGGTTGTTTCGATCAAACCAGAAAACATGCAGGTGCCGACCGGCGCTCGGCGGTATTTTGTACAGAAGCAGTATATCAATGAGGGGAAAAACGTCATTGCGATCCGGCTCCATTCACCGATGGGTGATGCAGGAATCACCGGCGATGTGAAGCGATTTGTCGCCGGCCCGGTCTCATTGCAGGGAGAATGGCTGGCAAAAGTGCAGACGGCGTTTCCGCCGCTCGACCCCAAGATACTGAGCACTTATCCAGAAAACCCCAAAGCCCCACAGTCTGCAACTTCGCGACTTTTTAATGGTTATATCGCACCGGTTGTCAACTCGACGATCCGCGGCGTGATCTGGTATCAAGGCGAAGCCAACGTCGTTCGCGGGTATCAATATCGCACCACTTTCCCCGAGCTCATCCAAGGCTGGCGTGATAAATGGGGATTTGAGATGCCCTTCTACTACTGTCAGCTCGCCAATATCTCTGCAAAGAAGAATATCCCCGGCGACATGCACAGGCGGAATTGCGCGAAGCGCAGATGATGACTTTATCACTTCCCAAAACCGGCATGGCCGTGCTGATGGATATCGGTGAGGAAGGTGACATTCACCCCAGGAACAAAAAAGACGTTGGCCTGCGGCTGGCGAAGATCGCACTGGCAAACGAATACGGAATCAAGATGGAATATTCCGGGCCGATTTATAAATCGATGAAGGTTGAGGGGAATCAAATCCGCATTCACTTCACACACATCGGCGGCGGATTACTCGCCAAGCCAATGGCTGCGGAATATAAAGTTAAATCGACGAACGACACGTCATCCCCACTCGTACGTAACAGTCCTCAAAGTCAGCTCGAAGGATTTGCCATCTGCGGAGAAGATCATCGCTGGGTCTGGGCGGATGCAAAAATCGACAGCGATACTGTTGTTGTTTCAAGTCCGTCGATCACCAATCCGATCGCGGTACGCTATGCGTGGGCAGATAATCCGACCTGCAATCTCTATAACAAAGACGGATTGCCGGCTTCTTCATTCCGAACCGATGAGTTTAAAACCAAGAATATGAGTTACAAATACTAAGACCGGCTTCGGTGGAATCCGAAGATGATCAAAACGATCCACGCCACCGGATGAAGGAATGACATGATTAAAAACCATTCATGGTATTGATGCGTTTTGGCAAAATGAGCGACCAGGTCATTCATGAAAATCCCGCCCACTCGCACCGCCTGCGGCGGTGATTCCAAAACAGGTCGCCAGCAGATGTTTGGGAATCAGATCAACGGTCAGCGCGGTGATATTGACCAGCCACGCCATGTGCGCAAAGGCAATCACACACGCGATGGCAACGCTTGAATGCACGGAATCGACCTTTGAAACCAATGGCGATAAAAACATCAGCAGCGCACAGACCAGCATCGTCATCAATCGACTTAATGGCGAAGAACGTACGCGTTTCCCGATAAAAAACGAAGAGAGTCCGCCAAGAATCGCCCCGACATCGGCGGCGAAGAATAACATCCCGGTAATCGCAAGCCCGGTCTGGCTGACCGATCGCTCGCTGAAGAGGTACGATGCATACCATTGCTGGTAAAAATACCAGACACAATCAGTAAGCATACGTGCGATCATCAGAATCCAGACTGCCTTGATCGACAGTGCCATACCCCATCGACGGATTTCGTTGAGGATCAAGATCAAGACTGTCTTGATCGATGGTACCCTGCCACCTCGACGAAGTTCAGAAATTTGAGGGCCTGCTTCTTGCACCGAAGTTGATTCCTGAGCAAGCAGAACATCCAGATCTTTCTGCGTAATCAATGGATGCTTTTTGGGTGAACGATAGATCAACGCCCAGACCGGAATCCAGACCAGCCCCATCATCCCAGTCGCGATAAACGCCATCTGCCAATGCTGCTTGGCCAGATGAATGACAATCCATGGCGCGATCGACGCGCCTAGCGTTGCGCCGAGCGTATAAAATCCAACCGCCGCTGAGCGTCGCGCGCGGGAAACCATTCCGAAACAACCTTCGTCGAAGCCGGCCAATTACCTGCTTCACCAAAGCCGAGTGAAAATCGGCAAATGCCCATTCCTGTTGCCGTGCGTGCCAGTGCAGTTGCGATATTTGATAGAGACCACCATCCAACAAACGCAACCATACTCAGCCGCGGCCCGAGCCAATCCACAACCCGGCCGGAAATAAGATTGGATATCGTATAAGCGACGAAAAACAGCTGATTGATATGGGCATAATCATCATCTGTCAGATGCATTTCCTTCGCAATCGTCGGCTTGAGAATCGATAATGCCTGACGATCCGTGTAATTCAGAATTGCAGCACAAAAGAGCATCACACCGATCACCCAACGAAAATAGGGAATGCCATTTGATCGTTTTACCGCTGATGCGTAATCAATGACTGCTGGAGCCTGGGCGATTTTCTCGTTGGTAGATTGCATGAGACTGCCCTGTGGAATTATTTCGACTGAAGATCCAGCGAGACGACTGCAATGCCCCAAGCCGGCATTTTGACGGTGATGGTACCGGTATCCAAATTGGATGAATCGATTGCACCAGCCAACGCTTTGGCGGAACTCCACTTGAGCGGTTGTCCGTAGGCACTTTGATTCCGATCGATCTTCAATGTCACCTGCTGATCAGCGGATTTCTGGTTGAGGACAATCACAAACATCGTCTTATGATCCGAAGAAATCGCCGAGAGATATTCCGAATCAGGATTGTCCGACTGAACCGCCGACTTGCCTGACCAGAGCGATGCCGGCTTGCCGTAGATTACACCCGATGCAAATCCATAACTGACGTGCGAACCCACCTTGGGTGTCGGGAAACCGTGCGGGAAATTGATGTTACCATCCGAGCGGAGATGGGCTTCAGAAATCAGATAATCGGTGATCCAACCGACCTGCCATTCAGCGTGCCACGGAAAAAGATTCACCACTTTGTCGACTTTATCGACGGCGTTCCAGTAATAGACCGACATGCCGGTATCCAGATCGGTGAAATGTTGCCTGCCACGCGCGGCAGCGCGGGCCATGTCGAGGAAGATCTGATCGTGGGTCATTTCATACATTCGCACAAACAACCCGCAATGACTCGAGAGCAAAATCGGACCGCTGTTTGCGGTACCGCGAATGTGTTCAACACTGAGTCCAACCTGCGTGAACTCCCAGTCGGCCAGTGTTTTTCCTGCGACCGTTTTGGGATTGTTTGTCGGTATGGGATGCGTGAAAATCGTTGTTGCATAAACCTGAGCAACTTCGATCGCCGCTGACTTGTATTTTTCATCGTGAGTCAGATCGTAGAGATCAAGCAGCGCCTGCGATCCAAAGACGGTTGTGAAATCCCAAATATTTAGCGCATCACCGCACGCACCGAGGTAGTGTCCTTTTTTGACCGCGTTTTTCAGATACCAATCCGCCCCTTTCTTCGCAGCGGCGAGATATTTTTCATCGCCAAGAACACGCGCAGCCACGACAAAACCGTACCACGTCGGGCGTACATCGCTCAGTTGTGAAAAGGAGGAAAGATTGCTGATCCGATCATATGCAACATCAAAACTTCCATCCGCGTGCTGCCATGCCAGCAGTTTGTCGGCCGCCAGTCGCAGGCGATTTTTCAGTTCCGCATCATCCGGCGTAAAGAGCGACATATTCCCGACATCGAGCATCGTGTAATAGGTCGTAAAGAGCGGCTCGATCCAATTCCCCCGCTCGGCCATGAATCCACTTTCGCCTGGATACTCACCGGTTGCAGCATATTGAAAAAATCCCGGCGACATCTGCTGCTGGGCGAGTTTGTAATTTCGAATATACGGCAACCGCGCCTTGAGCTGCTCATAGTCAGTGACATTGGCCAGCATATACATCGCGCCGACATCGGATGTCTTCGTGCCATTAGCGCCCAGCTCGACGCCGTTGTATTTGACGACTTTCCAGGAGGCTTTCTTGTCATCGGTCAGCATTTTCGCGAGCTTATTCACGCGATCGGATAACGAGATTTTCGATGTCTGAAGGTTAAGCAGATCGGCGAATCGATAAACGTCCTCGGTCGCATGTCGAAAGACCGAAAACCACGGCGCCGCTTGCAGCGAGTATCGATATCCAAGCTGAATTGTCTCGCCGGGCTCATCAGCCAACCCGCCTGCCCAAGCACCGGACGATAAATCACCGGCGTGAGTTGGCCGTAACGATCCATTGTCGACAGACCCAGCTTCCAGACATCGCGCGTTGATTCCTTGGATTCCCATGGATCATTGGCACATTCCGGATCGGGAATCACCCCTAGCGTCAAACCCGATTTGGTCGAGATCAACGGGCAGAGCGTCATCGAATTTTTTTCCTGAGCCAGATATGCACGATTCGGCAAACCCTGGCTATAGGTCGGCGACAATTCAAAGTTTGGCTGGACATCTGATCCATACCAATTCCCAGGCACCATTCCCCAACCAATCGAATCTTCGCTAAACACACCCAGCGTCGGCGACGCAATCGAAACGCTTCCTTTTTCAGTCATTTTAAGCGATAGATTCACATGCGCATTGGATGGATATTTCGGATCAAGGGACCACTCAGCCGTCAACTCGCCGAAGGGAAGTTTTTGCTTGAAGACCAATTTGCCGTCAGATTGTTTTTCGACGTCGGATGGGAAAAACGGATACGCCAGTCCTTCGCGATCGACTTCGGTCAGCTGTTTTGACGGATTGCGGTTGATATAGATCACCGTGTATCGCCCCGACGGTGACGGAAGTGCGAGCCAGCCAGTCTCCGACTTGGCCGCCGCTTCAGTCAGGTGCCAACCGTCATCCTGCTTTTCCCACTTGAGCTTGAGCTTATCGCTAACTAGCTCGATTGGATTTGTCGATTGCGCGTGCAACGCTGACCCCATTACACAGACAGCCAAACAGATAAGTGATTTAACATTTTTCATCTTCATCTCACTCAGCCATCTGTTTTTCAGTCTGCACCTGCGTCGACAACGGCCAATTATCCGTTCTGAAAACCATCGCGGGCAAATCGGCACTGTTATACAAATTCGCACCACATGGACTATCGGCCCAGCCATATCTTACCGCAACCGGATGAGAAACCTCTGGCTACTGGAGACAATCACTTTATCTCCGTCCAGTTTCGCATCGGCCCAGACAAACTTCTGATCATCGCCGGCGATCGAGAAACCACCGAGCTGATTTCCCTTTATTTTCAGACCCTTTTCAATGTGATCAAAGTTAATTTCGATCTGATTCCCCTTGGCCTGCATCGATTTATAGATCGGTCCATAACCGGCGATCTCCTTGAGCCCGTATACATCATGCAACGCCGCCAGTGCCGCACGATGACCGACTGGAGTTTCTCACCGTGTTGCGCGGGCCGCTGCACGCATGTTCGTGAGAACTGTCGGCGAAACGGTCGTCGTTTTTCCGTTCGTCGGCCAAGAACCGGCCGGCGGCGGCGAATTCCCGGCAGGCCGTTCTTCCCGGGACGCCTGCCGCGGGGTCCGCGATCGGTTATAACCTTGGACGTGTCCGGGACTTGGTGCGCCGCGGAGGATCGCGGAACGCGGCCTGCGTTCGGACACGATTCGTCTTCCTTTTTTCGTGACATGCGGGGTTAACGTATGAACGCTCTGATTCGGTCGGTCGTCACGCGACGCGCGGCGACGTGGATGGTGCTGGCGGCCTTGGCGGTCGGCCTATTCGCGCGTCCGGTCGCCGCACAAAAGCCGGCCGGGACCAAGCTGGGGAACTCGTTGGATTTCGTCCCGGCCGACGCCTCGTACTACTCGGCCGGTTTCCGGTTGAAGCAACAACTCGACGCCGTGCTCGCCTCGAAGGCGTGGGACACGCTGACCAAAATGGGGAGCGTCCAATTCGGTTGGGGCATGCTGAAAGGGCAACTCTCGCAACCCGGCGGACCGCTCGACGAATATCAAAAGTTCATGCTGGAAGAGGAGAACGTCGAACTGCAAGAGTTGCTGATCGACATGGCCTCGACCGAAATCTTCGTCTACGGCGACAAGCAATTCGCCCCGACGTTCGGCACGGTGATGGGCGCGATCAACAACATGCAATACTCGGGCATGTTCGCCGGGATCGTCGCCAACGCGAACGGCAATCAACAGCCGCAAGGTCCCGAGGTCCAACTGGCCGCGTTCATGCACGGTCTGAACGACGACCTGCAAAACGTGACCATTCCGACCACGTTGGTCGGCTTCAAAATCAAGGATCCGGCCAAAGCCGAGAAGCAACTCGTCCGACTCGAAACGCTGCTGACCCGGGCGTTGGCCAACATTCCGCCGTTGCTGCAACGCTTCGAAAAAACCAAGGTCGCCGGCTCGACGTTCTTGGTTCTCAACGTCGACGGCGATTTGCCGCCGTGGGATGAAATCCCCTGGGAAGACATCGAAAGCAACCCGGGCGAGTTCGACCAACTGAAGAACAAGCTGCGTCAATTGAAGCTGAACATCAGCATCGGCATCAAGGACGGCTACGTGTTGATGTCGTTCGGCAGCTCGAATCAATACTTGGCCTCGTTGGGCAAAGGTCCGTTGCTGGTCGATTCGCCGGTATTCGCCAAGTTGAAGCCGTTTCTGGCCCAGCCGCTGACGTCGATCGCGTACATGACCGCCGCCACGCGGATCGCCGCCGGGTGCCGACCAAGCACGACGTCGACAAGATGGTCGCCTCGGTCAAAGACGCGATCAACGAAATCGACGCCATCGACGACGACATCAAAACCCGCCTGAACGGCGATTCCTCGAAAAACTGGCCGCCGACGTGAAGACGGTCATCCCCGAAGTCGGTCCGCTCTTGGCGTTCGGCATGATCAGCGGCTCGTCGTTGGAAGGCTACATCTACGATTGGAACGAGAATCTGCGTCACGACCCGACCAAGCCGTTGTCGTTGCTCTCGCGCGTCGGCGGCGATCCGTTGGCCGCGTTCGTCGGTCGCGGGCAAGTCCGCCCGCAGGATTACGACATGTTCGTGAAGTGGGTCAAAGTCGGTTACGGCTACTTCGAAGACTACGTGCTGCCGCAAATTCCGGCCGCCGAGGCCGACAAGGTCCGCAAGGTGTTGGATCGCGTGCTGCCGCTGTGGGGCAAGCTCGACGGGGTGATGCGCGACCTGCTGTTGCCCGCGCTTAAGGACGGTCAATCGGGGTTCGTGTTGGACGCCAAGATCGGCAGCAAGCAATCGGATCGCGCAACAGCCGCCGTCGAGCGACGAGTTGCCGATGTTCGAATGGGCCATCTTGGCCGGCGTCAGCGACGCGACCAAGATGAAGCAAGCGTTCGTCGAAATGAAGGAGATCGCCGACGAAGTGGTCGAGATCGTCAAAGAAAACGACGACGGCGACGTGCCGGACGATTTCAAACTGCCGAATCCGCGGACCCGCAAGTTGGGAGACGGCGACGTGTGGTGGTATGACCTGCCGAAGGAAGCCGCCGACGAAATCAAGCTGGACCCGAAAATTCTGCCGCACTTGGGCCTGACCAAGGACGTCGGCGTGATCGACCTCGCCGCGGCTGACGTCGAAGATCTTCGGCAACACGCCGTTCGCGGCCAACGCGTTCTTGAAGCCGGTCCTCGAAAAACCGCTGGCCGGCCTGACGCACGTCGACATCGCAGGCATCATTGGCAAGCTGAACCCTTGGGTCGACTACGGCTTCGGCATCGCGATGAACGAGGTCGACGGCAACCAACGCTTCATGTTGGCCACCGCGCAGACCGACATCAAAACCGTGTTGCGCGTGTTCTCGTGCTTCAAGGCGTTCAGCGCCTACACGTATGCCGAGGACAAGGCGTTGGTCACGCACACGCTGACCACGATCGAAGATCTCGAAGTAAACGCGATCGTGCGATGTACGGAACTCGATGCCCCTGGAACGCGTTGCGATCCAGGGGCTTTTTTTGCGCTGAATGCGATTCCGCTGAAAACGATTCCGTCGTCGCCCAAATAAGCCGACCGCGGGGAAATCCCCGCGGTCGCGTATGAAAAATGATGATGGCGTGGCGTCCGACCGCGACGACGTGCGTCGTCACCGGCCGTTAGTTTTGCGCCTGACGATGGAAATCGTCCGGGATGGTTTGCGATCCGGTGCGGCCGACTTCGTCGGTCGTCCGGCGTTGGCCCACGGTGTGCCAGGGGCCGACTTCCTTCAACTCGGGCATGATTTCGCAAAGCTGTTCGACCAGCATTTGCGCGAAGCGTTTCATGCACGGGCTGTCGGCTTTTTCCAACATCGCGCCGACGGTCTTCATCACGCGGACGAGTTGCGCCCGTTGATGCACGACCGGCGAGAGCGGACCGGCGTCGTCGACCAACAGATCGGCGACGGGGACTTCCAGCACTTCCTGCCACGCATACAGATCCCGCAGCGACAAGTTCGTCTTGGGGTCTTCTTGCGCACGGACGGTGCGGATGTCGAGTCCCAGGCGGTGCGCCACGTTGCGTTGCGTGACCCCCTGTTGCTCGCGCACTTCGATTAAGCGATGCAGTGCGCCGTTGCGCCGCTTATCGCGCGCTGTGCGCTGCTCCGGCGCACGGCGTTCCGTCGGTCCCGGCTCCGCATCGTCGTCGTCCTTCGCCGCGTGCGGGACATGCCCGTGCGGCGAGGGAACCGGCGATAACGGAAAGCCGGAATCCGCGGTAAACGAATTCCAATCCACGATACTCATATATGCAGGCGCTCCTTTCGTTGATGATGCGTCGCGGCGAATGCGCCGACGACGGCGAGGATCGATCTCGAAGCGATGCGGCTCGAATGATTTCACTCAGCGTGCGCCGCGCGGAGACACGGACGAACAAAGCGAACTCGCGTCACAAGACTTCGCCTCGACGTCCCCTATCAGGGAACATCGAGTCTTCTGTTTCGAACGGCTGCGATCGCGCGTTGCGCGATCGGCGAAATGCGGCGCTCATCGATACCGGTCAACCGTAAACGGATGAACGGGCTGCCTGTCGACGAACGTGTCGTATTTCGTGTCGAAAAATCCTCCATAGAAGGAAGCGTCGCCAGGATGGCCCTGTGCGCTTCGATCTTCATCCTAGAACCGCAAACGCCGAGCCACAATACGAGTCCCGTCGGGAAGATGTTCGAGAAGGATTTCACGAACTTTTCCTCACATCTTGGCCGCCGCCCGGCAAACTGCTTGAATAACCGGAACCCTAGACATACGCACCCGCACGCACTTTGGATTGCCCGCATGCCCGAAAATCTCGGCGAAATCCTCTTCACCCCGAACGCGACCCGTTTCGACGCGAAAACCCTGGGAATTCCGGAAGGTTCGCTCGAAGCGTTCCGCCGGCAAGACGGCCCATCCGCCGGCGTCGACGTGGTCGAACTCCGTCGCGGGCGGACCGCCGTCACCGTGTTGCCGACCCGCGGGATGGGCCTGTGGAAAGCCCGGCTCGGCGAGTTGGAACTGGGTTGGAAGTCTCCCGTTCGCGGGCCGGTTCATCCGGCGTTGGTCCCGATCGCCGAACCGAGCGGCCTGGGGTGGCTCGACGGGTTCGACGAACTCCTCTGTCGCTGCGGCTTGTACAGCAACGGTGCGCCCGAGTTCGACACGCGCGGCATCCTCATGCATCCGTTACACGGACGGATCGCCAACACGCCGGCGCATTGGGTCGAGCCGATCGTCGACGCGGCGACCGGCGCGTTCGGCGTGGTCGGCACGGTCGACGAAGTCGCGGTTTCATTTTTGGAAGCTGCGTCTCCGCGCGACGATTCTGTTAGGCCCCGACGAGGGGACGATTCGCGTGATCGACGAAGTGACCAACTTCGGCGCGGCGCCGATCGGCATGGAGTTGCTCTATCACATCAACCTGGGCGAGCCGCTGCTGACGCCCGGCTCGCGCGTCCATCTGGCGGCGAAAAAAATCGTGCCGCGGAACGATCACGCCGCGACCGACGTCGCGACCTGGCACACCGTCTCGGGCCATTGCACGAAGGCCGAGCAGGTCTACTTCTTCGAACCGCTGCCCGACGCAACCGGCAACGCCGAAGCGTTGTTGGTCGACGCGGCCGGCAAACGCGCGTTCGGCGTGGCCTTCCCGGTCAAGCAGCTGCCGTACTTCAGTCTCTGGAAAAACCCGGCCCCCAGCGCCGACGGCTACGTCGTCGGCTTGGAACCCGGCATCAACTTCCCGAACGTCCGCGGTTTCGAGGAAAAACGTTGCCGCGTGAAAAAACTGCAACCCGGCGAAACCGCCCGCTTCGAGCTGACGCTGCGCGCCTACGACGACCCCGCGCACATCGCGCGGCAAGTCGAAGGCATCGCCAAACGCCAAGCGACCTGCCCGGCGGAAACGCTGACCGCGCCGTGGGGCGCGTGGTGTTCGTAACAGTTTTCAGTGTGACGTTTTCGGATTTCAGAAAACATCGCGAGCGGAGGACGTGAGTCCTCCGGTTCGATTCATCGGAATGCTCTCATCAATTAAACGTATGACATTCGGTCGAGATTCGGATAATTTACGGTCATCGCAAGCGGACAACGCGAGTTCTAAAAATCCATCATGCGTGCGCCCCGATTTGGATTAAAAACACTCTTGGTCGCGGTTGCGTTGTCGTGCGTCGTCTGCGGCTATTTCGGACGGCGTTATCTCATCTATCGATCAGCCCAAGCCGCGATTGATCGATTGGAGCAACATAGCCGGCTTTCGTTCGATAGCGACGGCCATCTGAAGATCGACATCGACGATCCGCGACTTTTCAATGAAGACTCTCAACAGGATTTGGTTCGTGTTTCTCAGTGTTATTCACTCCGTATTTCGGTTCATTTTTATGGCATTGTCGGATCGCGTGTCCCGACGTTGTTTCGGTTGACATCTCTCGTCGAGCTCACGATCGTCGGTCAAGTCTCCGGCGACGAGTATCGGGATCTCGCACTGCATGCCGAACGGCTGGAGAGCCTGTTTCTGAATACGGTCTCCCTCAACGATGACGAGAACCGTGGCTTTCAGGATCTCAATCGCTTGCCGCGCCTGAGGTCACTCGTCGTCCTGTTTCTTCCGATTCATGGAACGTCCGCCGGAAGTCCCCAAATCGAAGCGGATGCGCAAAACGTCGTTCCATTGCATATTTCCGGATTCAAGGAGCTGGAATTCTTCTCGACCGAATGGCCTTGGGAGGTTTTCATCGAGGGGAATCCCCAATTGAAATCGGTGATTTACGATCAAGCGTTGTACGGCAAAGACGACGCATGTCGAATCGAGAATTGTCCATATGCCAAAACTTATGAAGCGATGAATCTCTATTAAGGATGCGGTCGTTCTTACGGAATCGTTCCATGAAATCAATCGAGTCTTATTTCCCCTACACGTGTCGCGCAGAATATAGCCCCTACGGGGCAACCGATGATTTTCATCCGTAAACCAGGGGCTGAAGCCCCTGGCTACACGATGTCGTCCCTACGGGACGCAGGGCGGAACCGGAGGACTCACGTCCTCCGCTCGTTGAACTCGCGTTTCCTGAAAACTGAAAACTTCACACTGAAAACTCACTCTTTCACCCTTTCACCTCGTTCATCAACGTCTCTCCGCATTCGAACGCCGTGACGTTCTCCAGCGTGACTTTGGCGATTTGCTCTAACGCGTTCTTCGTAAAAAACGCCTGATGGCCGGTGATCAGGACGTTGTTGAACGTCAGCAGCCGCGTGAAGACGTCATCGTGGATCACGCGTTCGCTCAGGTCTTGGAAAAACAGGTCGGCCTCCTCTTCGTACACGTCCAGACCGAGCGCGCCCAAGCGGCCGCTCTTCAACGCGCCGATCGCCGCGCCCGCGTCGACCAGCGCCGCGACTGGTGTTGATCAGCATCGCGCCGGGCTTCATCCGCGCGAACGCGGCGGCGTCGAACAGGTGTTGCGTCGCCGGCGTCAGCGGGCAATGCAACGTCAGGATGTCGCACGCGGGCAACAGCTCGTCGATCGTCTTGTACGCGATCCCCAGCGCTAAGCACTCCGGGTTCTCATACACGTCATACGCCAAGACCTTGCAGCCGAACCCTTGCAGGATCTTCGCCGCGCAGAGACCGATCTTGCCGGTACCGATCACGCCGACGGTCAGCCCGTGCATGTCGAACCCCAGCAGCCCGTCGAGATGAAAATCACCTTCGCGGACGCGGTTGTACGCTTTGTGGAATTTGCGGTTCAGCGTCAGCATCATGCCGATCGCATGTTCGGCCACGGCGAACGGGCTGTAGGCCGGCACGCGGACCACGGTCAGACCCAGCGCGGCCGCCGCGGTGAGATCGACCTGATTGAAGCCCTGCGCAACGCAACGCGATCAGCTTCGTGCCGCCGGCGGCCAACGCCCGCAACGTCGGTTCGTCGAGTTTGTCGTTGACGAAGCAACAGACGGCCGGAAACCCTTCGGCCAACTTGACCGATTCGACGGTCAACCGCGGCTCGAAGTACGTCGCCGCATGCCCGAACGCGCCCGATCTCGCTCTCGAACGACCGACGATCGTAGGGCTGCGTGCTGAAAAAGGCGATGCGCATGGGGAGGAGTCGGGGGTCGGGATTCAGGAGTCGGGAAGAGGGACTTCGGGCTGTTCTCAATCTTGTTGGTCGATCATAAGGATACCGAGTTGCGAAACCGTTGTGGCGGATCGATCGGAAGATGCCGGGTTCCGCGATTCGATGAGCATCTCCGTCCTGACTCCCGACTCCCGGCTCCCGGCTCCTAAGTTTGCTCGCACCAACACAGATACCGCGAGCGGTTCGTCGCCGTGCGGACCGCCGTGATCGTCCAGATCACGCCCGCCGCGTCCAGCAGCAGGTCGTCCGCGCGCGGCGGGTCGGGCAGTTCGTCCGCGTCGAGATGAAAGCGGACCTTGGCTGCGCCCAGCGGCGAACTCGAGGTGCTGGCCTGCAACTGCGAACGTCGCAGACAGCGCGTCAACGGCACGGTGGACAACGTGTCGTGCCGCTCGAGGACCAACGGTTCGAGCAAATCGACGCAGAGCGAGAAATCGTCGTCCGGAACGAACAGCCCGGGCGGAGCAGGTAACGGAGGGAGGGTGGACATGATTGAGTTTTCAGTGTGAAGTTTTCAGTTTTCAGGAAATGCCCGACAGCACAGAAAATGCGCTGACAGTGAGCGGAGGACGTGAGTCCTCCGGTTCTTTGGGAGTGCGGAATGCGGAAGATAATTGCGTGCCCAAGGAAACGCTCTGGGTGGCGGGGTACGGAGCGTAGCGCAGCCCCCCGGCGGTTGGAGGGTCGCGCAACACCAGTCGCGTCTTCGACGCGATCGGAGCACGCAACGTCCTGCGTGTCGGGGGGCTGGCTGCGCCGTCCGAGCGACGGCTCGCTCCGACCCCCGCCACCCGACGTTGTGCATCGGACCACGTATCTTTACGTCCGCGCGACGCTGGACACTTCATAGGGGCTCTCCTCCAGCAGCTTCGTATCGCACCAGTCGATCGTTTGCTGCAACGCGCGGACGTAGGTCTCCCACGCCACGCGTTGGCCGTCGAGCGTGTACGTCGGTTTCGGATTCGCTCTGAGATCTTCGATCTGTTGCAGGCAGAGGGCTTTGATGGTTTGGTAGGACATACAAGAGGTTTCAGGGTTCAGGTTTCAGGTTTCAGGAGATGCGCGGACTGACGCGGGGAAGACGGGCAAAAATTCCCCGCGCGTCGTCGGCGACGCGCGGGGATCGTTCGTTGCTGCGCGTTACGTGTTTTTGCTTTGCACCACGTAACGCGGGTTCAGCACGGCAGGCGCGCCGCGTTCGCTGGCTTTGAACCGCACGACCAGGTCTTGGTTGAAATCGGCTTCGCTCTGCGGACCCGATTGCGTGACCGTAACCGGCCAGTTCTCCATGTAGGCGAACGCGCGATCGAACTCGCCCACGTACCAATAGTCCTGCGCGTCGCCCGCCGAAACGCCGGCGGCCAACAACCGACGATACGCCAAGCGACTTTCCAACACGCGATAGTTGCCCAGCGGATTCGCCGCGGTGGTCGTCGCGTCGCCGTTCGTGTAATCGATCGTCGACGCGTTGAAGACGCGATGCGCCGCATGCCGCCGCGCCGGCATCACCAACACGGTGGTCGCCCGTTGCACGATCGGCTCGCCGGTGCTCGGATCCAGCATGTCGGCGAACATCTGTTCGACGACGTCGACGTTGGTCCAATCTTCCAGCGGGTTCTCGGCGATCGCGTTGATCCACGCCCCGGCGTCGAGATACGTGTTCGACGACGCGCCCAACCGCTTGTACGGATTGACGATGCCCAACACGACGTCGGCGATCCGTTTTTCTTTGTTCACGCCCAACAATTCGCCGACCTCGGCCGCGCGGCTCAGCACCAGGTGCGTACGATCGAAGAAGATCGCCTCGCGCGTGACCGGCACGATCAGTCCGTGCTTTTTGGTCGGCGGCGTGTCGACGTAATCCTCGCCGAAGCCCGCGTTCGGATACGGCATGCCCGGCCCGATCTCGCGGGCCGAATCGGCCAGGCCTTCGACGCCGGGGATCCGTTCGCCGTCGAGCCGGGTCGGAATGGTCCGCACCAGTTTCGAGAAGACGAACGACTCGTGCCGATACGCCCGCAAGATTTCGTGCGAAATGAGTTGCCCGGTGACGTTGAGGAACGCGCTGGCGTCGACGCCGGTGCCGGCTTCGAGGAGCGCGGTCGCTCCGTGTTCGCGCGGATCGAGTCCGCGGACCCACGCGCCGCCGTCGGGGATCAACGCTTCGGCCAAGTCGCGCAGGCTGAAGTCCCGCGGCGTCAAATGCCCGGCGGTCAGCGCTTCGGACAAATGGGTGACGGTCTTCCGCGCGCCGTCGGCGTCGTAACGTCGTTTCAATTCACGATAAGAGAGAGACATAGGAGTTCGGGTTAAGGGTTTCGGGTTTCAGGGTTCGGGAAATGAGGTTCTGCGAGCGGAGGATGTCGGTCCTCCGGTTCTTTTCAGTGCGAAGTCAAAACGCTTTGGGTGGCCGGGGTCGGAGCGGAGCCGTCCGTCAGACGGCGGAGCGCGGCCCCCGGAACGTGCGAGGTGGTCCTGGTTCAGTCGCGTCCGCGACGCAAACGGAGTACGCAACGTCGTTCGTCGCCGGGGGGCTCCCGTTGGTCGACCCCCGCCACCCGACGTGGACTCGGATGCCCTGGTGTGCCACTGGCCGTGCCAGTGGAATTCCGGCGTCGCACGGCGGGTTGCGAACAGGAACTCGTCTTGAGCTGATAGCTGTCGTCGAGCGAAAGCTTTGGACCGGCTATCAGCCCATCGAGATTCCTCCTGTGAAAGAATCGTTCGTGGTTCGGATACGCACTGGCGGAGCCAGTGGCACCCGTTGTCGCTTGGCGGTACGCCTACATCGCCGCTTGGACGCCGCCGTGCATGACGGTGCTTTCGATCGCCGTCAGCACCACGGTCGCGCTCGCCGCGCGTTGCGTCACGCGGCCGATCGACAGGTTCGCCGCCGCGACCGCTTCCAGTTGTTGATTGACCAACGCCGTGCCGGGCCCGTTCTCGCTGACGCCCAGCAACGCGCCGAGCTCGTACGTGGCCGCGGGGCAGGGGAACTCGAACACGCCGCGCGTCGCCACGCGGACGGGGTCCGTGTCGCCGTCGCGCGAACGCGACAACGCCACGCCCAGGAACGCGTCGTGCAACGCTTCTTGATTGCCTGCCTTGGTGCCGGCGTCGGCCAGGGCGTTCGCCGGTTTGGCCAGATTGGCGGCCAAGTAAATCACGTCGCCGATCTCGATCACCGTGGCCGAGGCCACCGGCGCGAGCACCGGATCGACGTCGCCATATCGCCATCGCATCGTATTCGCCATCGTCGTATCTCCGAAAAAAGAGGAATGTGCGCCGCCGCACGGCGACGCAGGGTGTGGTTTTTGAAAAGTCGATTCGTGCGCGAGCGGAGGACCTGAGTCCCCCGGTTCCGGTCGAGTGGGGAGTGTGAAGTTCGGAATGCGGAGTTCGGAGTGAACAATGTTGAAATCACACGTACCGAACCATCCGGCTCGAAGAGCCGCGTGATGTTAGCCCCGGGCGACAGCCCGGGGATTGACGTTGTGGCACGTGTGCGAGCCTCGAAGAGGCGACACACACTTGCTTGACGATGTGTCGCCCCGCCGGGGCTACCGAACCGAGGGTCTTGCTCACCCCGGGCTTTCGCCCGGGGCTAACATCGCACGCCTCCTCGAGGCGAACGCTCGCCGCGTCTCGCGTGGAGAGGGAACACGCTCACGCGCGTTTCAGCGCTTCGGCGAAGCGGCGCGTCGTGTCGGCCCGTAACTCCGGCGGCGGCGTCTCCGTCCCTTGCTCGCAGGACAACGGGCCGCGCGGCGGGTCGCAATCGTCCGCGTTCTCATGTCCGCGGAGCGCGTCCCAGCGGCGGACCGCTTCCAGGAGCGCCGCACGATCGACGATTCGCGTGCGCAGTTCGGCGTCGTCCGTCGCGGAGAGCAGGCTCTCCCAAAACGGGCCGTCGACGATCGCCCGGGCGGCGGTCGCCGCGCCGTCGGGATCGGGCAGGCCGAGCTCGCGGAGCCACGTTTTCGCCCGCGCCGCCCGTTCGGCCCGCGCGGCCGCGCACAACGCGGCGTCGCGCGCGGCGGTCAGCGCGGCGTGTTCGTCGCGGAGTCGCGCGCACGTTTCACGCAGCTCCGCGCACTCGGACCGCGCATCGTCATGCAGCGCGGTCAGACGCACCGTGTCCGCACGCAACGAGTCAACCAGCATTCGCGTTTCGTCGCGCATCGTCGATTCGCTCATGCTCGCGTCGGTCGTCGTCGTCGATTCCGCGCTCGCGTTCGTCGTTTCGTCCTCCGCGATCTCCTGTTCAAGCTCTTGGTGGTGCGCCTCGAACAGCCCGCGCGTGGTGGCCGGATCGGCGACGACGTCGACGCCGGTCACGCTGAGGATTTCGACGACCGTGGGCCGCACGCGCGCTGTTCGAGTCGTGCCCGGACGTTATGCGACAGGCCGACGTTGTGCGGCGCGTGTTCGGCGTCCCACAGCAGTTGCTCGGCCAGCGGATGCATCGGGTTGTAGACCGAGATCGCCGAACAGCCCGTCGGTCGGATCGAGCCGGACGTCGGCCAGCGTGCCGAGGCGATCTTGATAATCGCGCGGCGCGGTCGCGAGCGCGTCGCGCGGATGATTGACGTTGACCTTCGCTCCTTCATAGAGCGGGAGCGCGCGGCGCGGAGGGCGTCGACCGCGTAATCGCGCCCGTTGGCCGACGCGAGGCCGAGGATTTTCACTCGCGCAAGCGATGCGTCGCGCGATCGACGCGTAACGACGGAGACTGGACGGAAACGTATTCAAGCAATGTGGACATGGGGGACATAGGTTGAAGGAGTTCGGAATTGGGAGTTCGGAATTGAGAGTGGGGAGTCGAGAGTTGTGTGCACAAGACGATCGAGCCGTTTAGCCGCGACGCTTGCGGAGCGTTTCGAGCGAAGCGAGCGGAAGCAAGCGGAAATACTGAGTACGAAAGAGGGAGGAATACGGAGTGAAAACGCGCGGGGATTGTGAATCCGATCAAGACTTCGGAAAATGCATGCTGAGTGGACTTGTGAGAGAACTTGAAAATCTTCGAACCAACCGCGATGACCGAGGACGCATACGATTTGAATCGCCGGCCGTTGCCGCGGTATTTGGCCGATCTCGGCGTCTTGGCGCAACGCGCGGTGTCGGTCGACGATCTGCTCTCGCGCGACGAGACCGCCGCGCGGTTGCGCGAGCTTGCTCGACTACCGTTCGAATCGTCCACGCGGTGGCTCGGCCCGTTCGACGTGTTGCGCACGCCGGGTTGGACCGACTTCGTGGCGCGGTTACACGACGCCGCTCCGACGCCGATTCTGCTGCTGCCGCCGCGGGCCGAGGAATTCGGCGCTGCGCGTCGCGTCGCCGACCGACGTGCATTTCGCCTTCGCGTTGGCCGAGGTCTCCAGCGGGCTGTTCGCCCTGGCGACCGACGACGCGCGGGACAAGCTGTTGCTCGACTTCTTCGCCGACGACGCCGGCCCGCCGCTGTTGGAACTGCAACTCTTCGGCGACCGCTGGTCGCGCGTGCCGCTCGCCGAGTGCTTGGGCCCGACGATGGACTTAGGGTTTTAAGTTGGTGGTGGGGTGGCAAAATCGGTCTCTCGGTCCGTAGGACCGACATCGTGTAGCCAGGGACTTCAGTCCCTGGTTAACGAGCAAACGGAAGTCGGTCGCCCCGTTAGGGGCGAGATCGGATCGTGTTCTTCGCGACGCTGTGTCGCCCCTACGGGGCGACCGATTTCTCTTTCGACCAAACCAGGGGCTGAAGCCCCTGGCTACACGCCGTCGTCCCTACGGGACGCAAACCGATCGTGCGACAGCGTTGCGAGTGATTCACCACGTTCCGACCCGCAGGTCTCGTCGCTGCGCAACACCGGATCAAGATCCGCCGGCACCCAGAGGAGGGAGTTGGCCACAAAAATCTCAAAAAACACAAAAACGAAAGCGCGATGTTCCGCCTGGTTTCGACGACAAACGGTTTCTGAATATGTTTTTGCGTTCTTCGAGTTTTTTGAGGCCGACCGCATTCTCCGACTCGACGCGAACCGCAGTCCGACGTCGGCGACTCGATCGCGTTGCCTGAACACTGAAAACTCATCACGTCTTACTCCGCGCTCCGGACTCGGCGTTCAGTTGCTCGCGCTCCAGTTCGTCGTCCAAGCCGGCCAGGCGGCGCGAGGTCGTGGTCGACAGCACGCCGGCGCGGTGTTCGATCTCGCGGCGCTGCGACTTCGTCCAATGTGTCGCGGACGACCAGCGACGGCGCGAGCGCCGAAATTTCGACCAACGCCGTCGCGTCGCGCGGCAACCCGACCCGCCGCGCTCGCCGTGCGCAGGCACGCGCTCCATCACCGCGACGTCGGCCGTCGTTTGTTCGGCCTGCAATCGCGCGAACATCCGCAACGCCGGACCTTCGGCCACCAGCGTCGAACTGTAGTTCGCGTTCGACGCGTCGCCGGTCAACATGAACTCGGGCATCACCAACCGACTGGCGATCGCGCAGGAGTTCGGCTTGCAACACGGCCACGTAGCCGCCGGCATTCAGCTGCGCGGCGGGAACTCGTACTCAATCGTCCCGGGCGCATCGAGGATGGTGCCCGGCGCGTAACGTCGCAGCGATTGCGCGCGGCCGTTCGGCGCGACGCGTTGCGCGTCGGCCTCGCCGGCGACGAACGCGTCGATCCCGCCGCGCGTGGCGGCGCGATGCTTACGAATGATCGCGATCGCCGATTGAATCTCGGCCACGGTGCTCATGTTGCGCAGCAGCTTCGGCGCAGCAGATTCTTTCGCACCGGCGCGAACAGCGGCACGCCGCGCCGCACGTTGGCGTCGACGTTCGCCTTGCGATGCTGCACCTCCTCGGCCGACACCAAGCGATCGTCCACGAAGTAGCCGAGCACGCTCTCGACATCCTCG
The DNA here is from genome assembly GCA_049840575.1 of Pirellulales bacterium. Lineage (GTDB taxonomy): Bacteria > Planctomycetota > Planctomycetia > Pirellulales > JALHPA01 > JANRLT01. The sequence goes on along the minus strand of JASGKV010000020.1, from coordinate 269,353 downwards.
GGCAGCGTCAACACGCCCAGCCGCGCCTCGGGGCGTTGTCCGTATTCGAGCGGCGTGCGGACGCGGCCCGGTTCGACGAACCGGACCCGGAGCGTCCCCTGCGGCGAGACGAAGAACCGCAGCAGCGCTTCGCCGTCGCGATCGCGCCGCCGGACGATCTCTTGTTGCCGCTCGGACCAACGATTTTCGGCCAGAAACCGGTCGATTTCGTTCTGTGCGGCCGTCAGCAACGCCGGCGGCGCCCCCTGTCCGCGGCGCACGACCGCGCGATACGTGTGGCCGGGTCCGACGATGTAGCTGATGCGGTTTTCGTGGCCGTTGATGGCGAATTCGTTCTCGACGGCCAACGCGCGACACTCGCGCCGCAGCGCGTGCAAACGCTGCTCGTCGGTGTGCGCGTCGTCGCCGGCGACGTCGTCGTGCGCCGCACCGACGGAGGTCCAACGATCGGCATCGTCGTCATACGGTTCGTGCGGATCGACGTACGCGTCGAACAGCGTGTTCCAAGCTTCGGAGAGAGAGGGCATGGTTTGGGGCTGGGAGCTGGGGATGGGGGGCTGGGGAAAGGAATGTGGAGTGGGGAGTGGGGAGTGAGTTTTCAGTTTTCAGTGTGGACGGAGGGAGCCATTGCGTAGGGTGCGTCTCGACGCACCAAGCGTGGACGATGTGCGCCGTGTGGGATCATCCGGGGTGCCACCGGATCTCGATCCGGAGTCGCGCAGCGACGAGACGCTCGTTCCGCATCGCGTGGGGTTCGGCTCGACGCTCCGCGGAATCGGCGCTCTGTCGCTACGCGACCCAGGAATCAATTCCTGGGCCACCGTCGTCCAACGTGCTGGAACGTCCGGCGTCGGTGCGTCGAGACGCACCCTATGGAGGGCGGCTCCAATCGACACAGTGACGCACCCTACGGAGGTCGCTGCGTCGCACGTTCCGGGGGGGCTCCCGTTGGTCGACCCCCGGCACCCGATGTCCGTTGTTGGAAACTGAATGGCTTGATCTCAACCGAAAACCGAAAACTGAAAACCGAAAACTAAGAACTAATCCTCAACCGTCCGCCCAGGCCGTCATCGAACGCGTCGCGTTCCAGCCAGGCGATCGCCAGGCGGAGCACCATCTCGGCCGCGTCGGGGCCGTCGTCGTGGCGACCGGTCGGGAACTCTTGGAACTGCTCGAGCAATTTCCGCGTCCCGGGCGAGCGGGCTTTGAAACGCACGCGGCGCATGCGCCAACAACGGACCCCAGCGGCGAATGCGCAGTCGACTTGGGCGTCCGGTTGTCGACCGGCGTGACGGCCGCGGCCAAGCAGCCGCGCCGCGCGAACTCGCGCTGCAGTTCGGCGGCGATCAATTCTTGCGCGGCGTTCGTCTCGACGCCGATCACGTCGGGCCGCGCCGCGGTGCCACGCCACGACGTCGGCCGCCAACGCGCTGGTCGGGCGACGCCGCAGATCGGCTTCCACATAGACGATTCCCTGCGCGTCGATGCCCAACAGCACGATCGCCGAGTCGTCGCCGCGGCGGCCTTCGCGGCCCAAGCTCGGATCGACGGCCATCGCGCGGACGCGCAACGCATCGGGCCAAACGTCGAACCAGATTTCGCCGGCGAAGTAATCGTCGGGCCATTCACACGCATCGACGGCGGCCGGCACGTTTTGCTTTTCGCGCTCGAACGCCGCGCGACCCCCTTCGACGCGTTGCCGCATCAAGACTTCCAGCGGTTCTTCTTCGGGCCACAACACTTCGGCGCCGCGATGCAGTTCCGCGCGATGCGTTTCGTAGAACGCATTCGCTTTTTCGGCGGCCAACGGATCGTCGGGCGCGGCGTACAGCGTTTCCCACGCGCCCCACAGATCCATCCGCTCGGGCCAACGGATGATCGCGCCGAAGTCGCGCGATTCCCAGCCCGGCGTGCGGGTCAGTTCGAGCGCGAGCGCGTCGCGATGCAGCGCGGTGGCCAGACGGAGCACGTCGGTCCGTCGCGTGCCGGCCTTCAACAACAGTCCGTGGAACCACCGCCGCGTCTGGTCGCGCAGCGTGGGCGAGACGGCGTGTCCGTCGTTTTGAATGTCGTCGCAAACGATCAACGTCGGCCGCTCCTCGCGGCGACGACGACCGCGGACGCGCTGCCCGGTGCCGAGCAGCTTCGATCACCACGCCGTTGCGCAGTTGAAGTTGATTGCGTCGCCAGACCGGCCCGCGACCGACGGCTTCGGGATAGTCCGCCGCCAGTTTGCGCGTTGTCGACGAGTTCGGCACGGAGGTTTTCCAAATGCCCGGCCGCCTGATGCCGCGTGTCGGAGACGATCCAGATGTACGGCTCGCGTCCGGCGACCGCCGCGCGCAGCACGTGGGCCAGCGTAACCAGGGTCGACTTCGCGCCGCTGCGCGGCGCGAGGACGTTCAGCTTGCGGCCGCGTTCGTGCGCGGCGTCCAACCGCGCGGCCAACCACAGGTGCATCGCCGACGGCGGGCGGCGAAAGTGCTTGGGCAGATAGCGCCGGCCCCAGGCCAGCAGATCGCGCTCGTGTTCGGCGCGGTGCGCGGCGACCGCCGGATCGCGCCGCACGGTCTTCAGCCCGCGCCACACGCGCCGCGCCAAGCGACGCAGAAATCGTTGCGGATGAAATTCGGAAGATCGCATGGGAAGGTTTCAGGTTTCAGGTTTCAGGGTTTCAGGGAATGCGGGTGGCCTCAAAGAGGCTCAAAAGCCGACAAAAACAAAGCATGAGCCGCAGTACGTCGATGCGGATCGCAGAGCGCGTACTCAACACTTTTTTCGTCTTCTTTGCGTTTTCTTGAGGCCACACTCTCTCGTCAGTCACTTCGTCGGATCGGGTTGGGTTTCCACGTGTTTGGCGTAGCCGGTGATGGCGTTCAGCAGCGTGTCGCGGTTTTCGTCGGCCGGGAGATGCGTCTTGATGACCTTGCCCATGTTGGTCACGAAGCCGCGGATGTCGCTCGGCTTGACGATCTTGGCCGCGCGGACGCCGTAGCGGCGCGGGTACATCCGTTCAAGCAGCCAACACGCGGCGCGCCACTGCTTGGGGTCGCACGCGATCGCGAAGACCGCGCGCAGAATTTTCAACTCGGGCTGCAACGCGGCGCGACGCAGCTCCAGGGCGAACGTCCGATCGTCGCCGCGCGCGGCGTTGACGTCGGACGCCCGACACCCGACGAACTCGATCGCCATGGCGCGGGTCGCGCCGACGGAGAGCAGGGCACACAACAAACGTTTTTCGGAATCGGCAAGCAGGCGGGACATGATGGAGTTTTCGGTTTTCAGTGTTCGGTTTTCAGGAATACGATGTGATAACGAATACATTCTTGGAGAGTGTGGATTAAGCGTCGTTCGCGTTTTCCGATAACCGAAAACCGCAAACCGAAAACCCCTCTCCCACATACTCGTACGACGCCGTCGCGCGGCCGGGGGAGCCGCGGTAGTCGCCGCGGAAACGTTTTGCGCCGGGCGAGCCGCGTTTGCGCACTGCGCCGCGCGCCAGCGGGGCGAACGCGCGCAGTGCGCCAACACCGACGGATGCGCGGCGGTGATGCCGATCCGCAACCCCTCGGCGCGATACAGCTCGCCCACCGCTTCGGCCAAGGCCAGGCCGATGCCCAGGCCTTGGAAATCGGGCGGGACCACCAACCGCGTGATGCGCCAATAGCCGCGACGCCCGATGGCCGGCAGCGCGGCCAAAAAGCCGACCGCGCGGCCGTGCCACTCGGCCGTGTAGCACCGCGCCGCCGGGTTCAGCGACGCGCTCAGATAGTGATGACGCTTAAACACGTCCCACGCCGCCCGGTCGCACCGGCCGATCGCCAACCGCACGTCGGGTCGCCGAAGCGACCTCCGCGCGAACGTCCGATCGCTCATGTCCAGCACCCAATCGGGCGCCAGCCAGTCGATCACGTCCGTATGGCACGAGACGGCGACGAAGCGGCCCGGCACGTGATCGGCCCGCAGACTTTTGGCCACGGCGGCCGACACGCACCGCGCCACGTCGCGATCGACCACACTGGTGAACTCGTCGAACACGGTCAGCGGCGGGCGGCCGGTCGCGCGCTCGTCGTCCGGCGTGCGGGCGACGCGCCGCGTTTCCGCGTCGTGCGTGATGTTCCGCGCAAGCGCGCGGGCCAAGTCGCAGCGAAACCGTTCGCCGTTGCTCAGCACCGCGTACGGCTTGATCCAACTCGGCGGCGAGCCGAAGCCCACCGCGGTCAGCAACCGCGTGATGGTCCGCGTGGACAACGTCGATGGAAACCCGTCGACGACGGCCTGCGTCGCCGACCAAGCGGCCGGCAGCGCGCAATCCGCGCCGAACAGCGCCCGGGCGACGCTGGACTTGCCGCTACCCGAGGGGCCGACGATCAGCCCGACGCGCCACGGATCGTCGGCCAAGGGGACATCAAGCGCGGGAACGTCGACCGCGATCGTTTCGATCGCCTTGTCGGCGAGCGGCACGTCGAACATCCCGCCGACCTGACGGACGCGAAACGAATCGACGACGGGAGTGGTGAGGGTGAGGAGCATGGGTAGGGAAGGTTTCGGGGTTCGGGGTTCGGGAAATACTGATGGAGGGAGGGAACAGGTTGTTTAAGAGTGCGGAATGCGGAGTTACGGAAGTCGGAGTTCGGAGTTAATTTCTGCTCCCGAAACCTGAAACCCGAACCCCCGAAACCCTGTCACAAATTCACCACCCTTACCCGATGGCCGGCGGTGCGGAGGTGGTCGAAGAGCGCCCGTTGTTCGGCTTCGTCGTCGCATTCGACGACCAGTTGATACAGTTCGGGGGCGCTCGACCGCTCCGCCCGCCGGTCCGTCGGGTCGGTGGGGCGATAGATGCGCGGATAGATGTCGTCGGTCGCGTGCGTTTCTTCCAGAAATCGCAGGGCGTCGTGCGCCGCGTCGCCCGACGTCGCGGGGACGGCATCCAACGCGTCGTGCGCGGCCGTTTGCGCGGCGGCCAAGTCGGCCCACAACGCGCGGAGCGCGGGGTCGTCGGTCGCGGCGTCGGGCAGCAACGCGGCGAGCGCGGCGGTGTCGGTCCCGGCCAACGCGGCCAGCGGATCGAGCGTCAGCAGCAGCTTGTTCGCGTCGGCTTCGTCGACGTCGACGATCAGCACCGGCACGTCTTGATCCGGCGTGGTCTCGGCCCGCAAGTGACCGTCCAGCAGTTGCAGCCGGCCGTCGGGCAGCTCGCGGGCGAGCAGCGCGTCGGCATAGCCGATCTCGGTCAGCACGCCGCGCAACACGTCGCGTTGACGGTCGGTGTGCGTGCGCCAATTCCGCGGATGCGGCACGAGCGCGCCGGCGGGAACGCGGCGGAGTTCACGAATTCGATCGGGGATGGGCATGGGAGGAGTTTTCAGTTTTCAGGATTCAGTTTTCAGTTTTCAGTTTTCAGTTTTCAGTTTTCAGTTTTCAGTTTTCAGGATTCAGGATTCAGGATTCAGGATTCAGGATTCAGTTTTCAGGATTCAGTTTTCAGTGAGATTTCAGGAGCGGAGGACGTGAGTCCTCCGTTTTTTCAGTGCGGAGTTGGGAATGCGGAGTTCGGAGTCGAAGTGCGTGAAACGATCAGGAGAATTGCGCTCTCCCTAGCCCCGCATCCCCAGCCCCCAGCCCCTAACTCTTCACGCCCAGCACGTCGCGTAGCTTCTGCAGCGTCGCGTCGTCCAGCAGCAACGTCTGCCCGCGGGCTTTGCGGAACTCGCGGACGGTGCGGATCAGCCAGACGCCGATCGCCGCCGCGCCGGCCCAGTTGAAGCCCTTGGTCAGCAGCTCGACGAGCGCGTCCCAGGGGAACGCGCCGGTCTGTCCGACCAGCGGCAACAGCGTGCGATCGAGCTTCGTTTCGATCCGACCTTCGTTGGTCGTCACGATGGCGGGCAGCTCGTCGCGCGTCACCGGATACCGCGCGGCATCGCGCAAGTCGAGGTAGCGAACGATCAACCCCGGCCGATCGCCGCGCAGTTTTTTCAGCACGCCGCGCAGCCGCGCGAACACGGCGTCGTCGGCCATGCTCTCGGCGTACTTGTCGACGATCACCACCGCTTCGGGATGTTGAGGAAACGTTTGCGCGTCGGGCGGCGTTTGGGGTTGCGGGCTCGATTCGTCGCGCGGCGCCGGCTCGGGCGTTTTCGCATCCGGATCCACGCTCGGCGGCACGACCAACGGCGCGGGCAAGACCGCCGGCAACGCATCGGGCAGGGCAGGGGGCGCGAACGGTGGCGTCGCACGCGGCGCGGTGAACGCGGTACTCGGCGCAATCGACGCCGTCAGTTCCGTCACGATCTCGGTCCGCGGCGCGACGTGTTCGCGCGCGTGCGTTTCGATCGCGTCGCGGAGTTGGCCGGCCAACTTTTTCGCGTCGCCGTCGTAGCCGGTTTTTTGCAGCACCACCTGTTTCGGATCGCCGTAGCGTCCGTTCAACGGCGGTTGAATCAGCAACGTCGGATAGCCCGCGATCGCCACGTGTTTCCATCGCCAGTGCTGCGACTCGTCGGCCGACGAGTACCGATTGAAGTGCGCCCACGAGCGACGCATGTCGCCCGGATCGACGAACGCGCGGAGTTCGTCGCGCGTCGCCAGATCGGTCAACAACGTCTTGCACGGCGCGCACCCGGGCTGCGTGAGCAGCGTGACGAACCACTTGTGCGAGTCGTCGGCCGGCGGGGCCAACGGATCGCCGTCGGAGAACGCGTACGCGTCGACATGCTCGACCCGATCGCCGCGGCGGACGATCTCGTCGCGATCGACGGCCTGCGCATGCGCACCATGAACGAATAACGAATACGGCGCGAGCGCCGCGAGAACCAACAACGAAAGATGTTTGAGAGAGGGCATAATCAAGGAAGGGATGAGTAATGAAGGAGAAAAAATTGGAGAATGCGAATGGAAGATCAGCCTCGAAAATCGCAAAAAACTCAAAACGAAAAGAACATGGATCGAGCGACCATCAGGCGTTGCTCTGGAATTATTGAGGTTCTTGTTTTGCGTCTTGTGCGTTTCTCAAGGCCATCCGGATTTCTGAAAACTGAATCCTGAAAACTGAAAACTGAAAACTCACCTCCGATATTCCGGCACGGCCGGGCTGGGCGGGGCGTCGAGGATCACGCACCAGGCGCCGCCGGCGCGGTGCAGGCGGCGGAAGGCGGCGTCGTCGTAGCGGTCGATCCGCGCGGTCGAGTTGTTGTTGCAGACCGACCACCGCCGCGCGGCCGGATCGTAGCCGTACAACGTTTGAAAGTGCGCGGTCCCGGCCGCGAACGCGGCGTACCGGCCGGTGCGGCCCGCCCAGGCCAGCCAATCGAGCGTGGTCGCGCCGGTCACGTTGTAGAGCGCGATGCCGCGTCGCCGGGCATAGTCGGCCGTGCGACTGGGCCACGCGCCGCCGCGCTCGGCGCGACCGTACGGCGTGTCCCACAGCAACGTGCCGGCGGCCGGCACGTTCGACCAGACGCCGCACATGCCGATGCTGCACTGCACGCACGACCCGTCGGGATTGCGAAACCACGCCCGCACATCGGCGGGCAACTCCATCGCGCGAGGCCGCTCGACGAACGCTGGCGCGACCTGCGGCGGCGCGATCGCAGGCGGCTCCACACGCCACGACGCGGAGCGCGGCGCTTCGCCCGCAGCCAACGGCGCGGCCGGAACGAGAAACAGCAGCGCGAGCCGCGCGGCGGAACGGGAACGAAGCATGGGGGACCTTTCGAGTGCGGAGTTCGGAGTGGGGAATGCGGAGTTGGGAGTTCGGAGTGGGGAATGCGGAGTGAGTGACTTGCGAGCGAAGCGTGATTGGGAAGGCTGTGGTTCCCGCTCGCGGCTCGCTTCGCCGCGGTCGCTCGGACGCTCGTCGTCGCGTCACGTGTTATGTACGTGTGTATACTATTTGTGGCGGTGGTACGATTACTAGTCCGATCTCAAATTTCTTTTCGTCGCCGCAACCGATTACGACCCCGCACGTTGCGCCGCGCGGTGGTATGAATTGGGGATAAAGATAAAATTTCGAGAGGTTTTAGGGTTCAGGTTTCAGGGTTCAGGGGAGAAGTCGACTGTGGCGATTTCCTCTGCGCGGGGCGTGCGTTCATAATCAAATCGATGTCGTCTTGTATCCCTGCTGAAACCTGTACCCTGAAACCCGAAACCTCAACAATGCCTACCTATCTGATCACCGGCGCGGCGTCCGGGCTCGGGGCCGCGACCGCCGTGCGGTTGCATGCCGACGGCGCACACGTCGTGCTGGCCGATCGCGACGCCGCACGGGGCGACGCTCTCGCCGCGCGGCTCGGCGCGGGCACGGTTCGTCGCGACCGACGTGACCGACGCCGCGCAGGTCCGCGCGGCCTGCGACGCGGCGCGATCCTGCGCCGAACCGTTCCGCGGCGTCGTCCATTGCGCCGGCGTGTTGTTCGCCGCCAAACTGCTGGGCCGCGACGGGCCGCACGATCCGGCCGCGTTCGAGCGCGTGCTGCGCGTCAACGTGCTGGGGACGTTTCATGTGCTTTCACTCGGCGCCGAGGCGATCAAAGCCTCTTCACTCGACGCCGACGGCGCGGGGCGCGATCGTGTTGACCGGCTCGGTCGCCATGGACGAAGGGCAGATCGGCCAAGCGGCCTACGCCGCGTCGAAGGCCGCCGTGGCCGGCATGACGCTGCCCGCCGCCCGCGAGTTGGCCCGCTTCGGCATCCGCGTCGTGACGATCGCCCCCGGCGTGATGGAGACCGAAATGATGGCCGCCGCGTCGGACGATGTCCGCACCACCTTGGCCGACTCGATCCCGTTCCCCGCCCGCTTCGGCAAGCCCGAGGAATTCGCCGCGCTGGCGAAGCACGTCTTCGACAACGCGTATCTCAACGGGTGCGTGCTGCGGGTGGATGGGGGGATCAGGATGAGATGAAAGTTTTCAGTTTTCGGTTTTCAGTTTTCAGGAATGCGAATGAACCGACCGCCGGGAGAATGCGAACGGTCTCAACAATCTCAAAAAACACAAGAAACCCGAGAGGGATGTCCCCACGTCATCACCACACAACACCACGCACGTTTTGACGGACCTTTATGAGTTTTTTTGCGTTTTTTGAGGCTGACTCATTTTTCTGGAATCCGTTTCCTCAACTTACACTCGTAATCACAAGACGCGCCCGGCGAACACTTCTCCAACGCCGAGACTTTCGGCTCGGCGTTTTTTCGGACTCCTAGCGACTCCCCCGCGCGGCGTGTTCTAACTTCGTCAGACACGCGCGGCAGGGCATGCGGACGAAGTCGCCGCATAAGGGGCAGCGGGTCGGCAGCGCAGCTCGTCGGCAACGTGCCGCGCGGGCCGCGTCGGGGGATGGTAGTGCTTGCGTTGGCGGCGGCGCCGGCGCCGGCCGCGATCGTGCGGACCGCGCAGCGCGAAACCTCCAACCGCCGCGCGACCGCGCACTGCGAACACCCCCGGGACAACAACCGACGGACCTCGCGAACGATTTCGATGGGAAGCATGGGGGGAGGGGGGCTGGGGACGAGAGGCTGGGGGCTGGGGAAATGCGGACGCGAAATGGGAAGACTCGGTGCGCGTCGAAACGGTAATGCGGGTGGCCTCAAAAATCGCTAAGAGACTCAAGAATCAGAACGGAGAGATGGCCACAAGAAAAACAAGACGGAACAAAAAGTCGCGGCACAAAACGTGTTCGAGTCGACGTGCGTTCGAGCGGAACGCGCTCGGCTTCTTCTTTTTGTCCTTTTTGTTTTTCTTGTGGCCATTCCCGTCTGTTTCACTCTTCCCCCGGCATCCAAAAATCGTCTTCGTCGGGGATCGCGTCGGCGGCGGGGGCGTCGTCGCAGTCTTCCCAGCGGAAGTCGAGCACGGTCGATTCGTGGGCGATCGCGCCGCCGCGCGGCGCATAGGCTTCGGCGTCGTCCATCGCGTCGTCGTCCCACTCCGCCCGCCACTCGGCGTCCCAGCGATCGAGTTCGTCGTAGGACGGTCGATCGGGTTCGAGTGTCGTTTCCGCGCCGAACGGCACGGCTCGTTCATTCGGCGGCGCGGCGTGTTCGGCCGACGCCGCATCCGGCGACGCGGGATAGACTTTGAACGGAGTCCGAGCACGCGCGTGTTGCTCCAACTCCCACTTCATTCGCCGCGTCAGTGTCCGTTTCCGTTTGCGCGTCGACGCGGGGCGACCACGGGGGACGTTCGCGCATGGCGCGGCGTCGTCGTCCGCGTCGTCGTCGGCGCGAAAAATTCCTAACGGGCGCAGCGTCTTGCGCGGCCGATCGGGCCGTCGCTCGGCGCGACGCTCAGGCTGCTCGAAGAGACGCAGCGGGGCAGGGGCGTCGGCGGCAAGCGATGTCGGGGTGGGCAAACTCTTACGGGGTTTCAGGGTCATGTTTCTCTCATCCAAAAGACGTGTACTTGCGTATAATATAGTGATATAATGTACACATTCCGGCGGGTGAAAATCAAGACGATTTTTCGGCCGGCGACGCGTCGTTTTCTGCGGCCTTTTTGCGATTGACGACCCCCCGCCCGGTCGTGCCGACTGGGTAATCCGTAACAATTAAGGCCTTGCTATCACTTGAGTTACGCGCAGGATGCAAGCGTGTCGGCAATGTTGCGAAAAATCTTCAAAATATTTTTCCACGACGCAACCCTCGCCGCGGATGATGCTTGCGAACAACCGTCGCGACCCTGCGTAAGAATTCTGTTTGCCAAACCGCGTAGCCGCGGCCAGATTGCAGTGATGGAGTTCGCCCGGCCCCCGCGGCCGTGCGACCCAAGGATCGGGAATCGTTCGTCGGCGTCCAGGGTCGGACCGTCGGGCATCGCGTTTGCGGTGTTCGGGTGGTTCGTCCGTTGGGAGGTCGTCGTGGGATTCCCGATTTTTTTTGGTCCCTGCGATCCATCGTCGCGTCGCCCGGCAACGGGGGGATGCGCCCTATTCGTCGGTTTCCTCTTCGTCGGTCTTTTTGGTCTGGGTAAGGGCATGACACGCACATTCGTCGCTTCGGTGATCGCCGCCGGGTTTTTCGGCCTGACCGGATTGGGCTTGATCGCGTCGGGCACGCACAACACGGCGCGGGCCGAATGCTGCGGCCAAAGCGCCGCGCCGGTCTACGCTCCGGCCCCGATGGTGGTCAACTATCCGACCACGACCGAGAGCTACCGCCTGGAATCGCGCACCGTGTACGACCGCCAGCAAGTGCAGGCGTATAAGGTCGACTACGAAACGGTGTACGACGAACGCCCGATCACGGTCTACAAGCCCGTGTACGAAACCGAACAACGCGAGCGGACCTTCACCGTGCGCAAGCCGGTGACCGAGACCGCGTATCGCGAAGAACGCGTGGTCAACTACAAGCCGGTCTGGGAAACGCAATATCGCGACGCCAGCTACGACGTGGTGAAGGACGTGATCGAGACCAGCGAGCGCGAGGACCGCTACATGGTCAGCAAGCCGGTCACGGAAACGATCGAACGCGAGAATCGCTATCTCGTCAACAAGCCCGTCACCGAGACGATCGAACGCGAAGATCGCTATCTGGTCAGCAAACCGGTCAGCGAAACGCAAGAGCGCGAACAACGTTACACCGTCCGTCGCGCGGTGACCGAGATGGGCGAACGCGATCAAGTCTCGACCACCTACGACGCCGTCACGCAATACAACACCAGCTACGTCGACCAAGGGTACATGACGCAGCAGGCGCAACTGGTGCCGGGCGCATCGCGCACGCGGCTCGGTTGGCAGCCCAGCACGTACGTGGTGAATCCGGCCACCGGCTTGCCGTACTATCAACGCGGCGGCTTGGGCTGGATCACGCAGCCCGGCCCGGCGACGGCCGTGGCGGTGAACGTTTGGAATCCGAACGTGGTGCCGGTGCAAACGCCGTCGACCACGTATCAACCGCGGACCGTGGTGACCAAGGTTCCGGTCGCGACCACCCGCCTGGTCGACGAGGAAGTCGTGCAGAAGGTGCCGGTGCAAGTCACCCGCATGGTGCAAGAGGAAGTGGTCCGTAAGGTCCCCGTCCAAGTCACCCGCATGGTCCAAGAAGAAGTCGTGCAAAAAGTGCCGGTGCAAGTCACCCGCATGGTGCAGGAAGAAGTCGTGCAGAAGGTCCCCGTGCAAACGGTCCGCAAAGTGACCGAACGGGTCAACAAACAAGAAGCGGTCCAAGTCTGCAAGTACGTGGCCGAAGAAACCGTCCGCAAGGTGCCGGTCGAAACGACCCGTTACATCGACGAAGTTCGGACCGAACCGTACCAAGTGCAGGTCTGCAAGATGGTGGCCGAACAGCAAACGGTCCGCACGCCGCGGACCGTCGAGAAGCGGACCCCGGTCGTGCAGGAATACCTGAAGCCGCGCGTGGAAACGTACAAGATCCCGGTCGACGCCTGCGGCCACGACATCGTGATGCCGACGTCGTACCTCCGCCCGACCAGCGCGACCACCGGCGAAGGCTATCGCAGCGCGAAGCCGACCGTGGCCGACAAAAACGTCGCCGAGAAAGCCGAAGACAAAACGAACGACAAAGCCGCGACCAAGTCGGACGACGCCAAATCGGCCGACCCGACCACCAGCGTGATGAAGCCCGAAGCGACCAAGACGGAAACCAAAAAGCCGGCCCCCGGCGAATTCGTGGCCCCCGGCCCGGAACCGTTTTAGTCTGCGGGAAAGCCGCAAATAAATTCACGACCCAGACGAAGACGCCCCGCGACCCGGCGGGGCGTCTTTGTTGGATTGAGCACGAATTTTGATTATCCCTGATGTGCGATAACGCTTTAATCAATAAATGCTTTTAACATAATACATTACGTCGTTTTTTTGAATTTCCTTTAACGACCTGGATTTCATTAAAATATTTGGCCAAATATTTTAATGGGTCTCGATTAAGCTAGAATTCCAGCATGAATCAGCTCGATTTTTCCGAGAAATCGCCGGGGCGACTACATCCCATCACCCTCCCGGATGGCCCGGACTGGGCGTTCGTTCCCACGCCGCTGCCGCCTGCGGATTGGGAGTTTCCGATCCGGCTGTGGCCGCTGTTGTCGGATGTGAAACAGCGTTTAGGAACGCTTGAAGGCGTCGGCCGAAATCTGCCGAATCCGGCGATTCTTTTACGGCCGATCGAGAACCGCGAAGCATGAAATCGTCGGAACTCGAAGGGACGTACGCCACGGCGAAAGAGCTGTTGCTGTTCGAGTTGCACGAAGAGACCGCCGAATCGTCGCCGGAGCGTCGCAACGACTTCCGCGAGATTACCAACTATCGCCGCGCGTTGCGACATGCGCAGGAATCGAAGTTACCCCTCTCCTTGCGACTGATTCGAGAGTTACACGGGATTTTGATGCACGGCGTGCGCAGGCACGGACAAGACGCCGGGCGAGTTTCGCAAGGGCCAAGTCGCGATCGGAACCAACCATCGCTTCATTCCGCCCCCGGCCGATGCGTTGCCCGAATGCCTGCACGACATGGAACGCGTCATCCACGCCCAGGACGTCGCCTACGATCGGTTGATCCGTTGCTTTTTGTTGCATTATCAATTCGAGACGATTCATCCGTTTTCCGACGGCAACGGGCGCGTCGGTCGGATGTTGTTGTCGTTGATGATTCAAAACGAATGCGGACTCTCGAAGCCGTGGTTGTATCTCAGCGAATACTTCGAACGCCACAAACAACGCTACATCGACGGACTGTACGCGATCAGTACGCGCGGCGCATGGGACGAATGGATCGAGTTCTGCTTGATCGGGACCGACGAGCAAGCGAATAAAACGTTGCAAGGTTGCGAGAGCTTGCACAACGTGCGCGAACGCATGCTGCGCGGCGTGACCGAAGCGGGCGGCAATCTGCGTCTCGTTCAGATCATCGAACGGCTGTTTCATTCGCCGTTCGTCACGACTGGCGACGTGCAGAAGCTGAATCAAACTTCGTATCCCACGGCCAAGTCCGATCTCACGAAGCTCGTCGAGCTGAAGATGCTGAAGGACTTACCGAATACCGCGATCAAAACCTACTATGCCGCCGGAAATTTTTTCCGTCGCGTACGAAGGCTTCGGCGAAGCCCTGGATTGACGATCGAATCGAGATGCGACGTCGCTTAAGAACCGGAGGACTGACGTCCTCCGCTCATGAATTTACGACTCCGCTTCCTCAAGCCCCCCATCCCCAGCCCCTAGCCCCCTTTCACGATGTCGATCAACGCCAGCACGTGCTCGACCGGCGTTTGCGGCAGGATGCCGTGGCCGACGTTGAAGATGTGGCCGGGGCGGCCGCCGGCTTGCCGCAGAATCTCGCGCGCGGCCCGTTCGATCGCGGGGCGATCGGCCAGCAGGATCGTCGGGTCCAGATTCCCTTGCACCGCGCGGTCGTGACCGGCCGCCTCCCAGCCGCGGGCGAACTCGATCCGCCAATCCAGCCCGATGACGTCGCCGCCTCCTTCGCGCAGCAGCGGCACCAAGAGCGGATTGCCCGTGGCGAAGTTGATGACCGGCGTGCCGGGCGTCAGGCCGGCGATCAACGCGCGCGTGTGCGGCAGGACGTACTCGCGATAGTCGGCCGGGCTCAAGCAGCCGGCCCAACTGTCGAAGATCTGCACGCAATGCGCACCGGCGGCGATCTGCTCGTTCAAGTACCGCGTCGTCGCCCGAGCGATCAACGCCAGCAGTTCGTGCCAGGTCGTCGGATCGGCGTACATCATCCGCTTCGTGTCGGCGTAGTTCCGACTGCCGCCCCCTTCGATCGCGTAACTGGCCAACGTGAACGGCGCGCCGGCGAACCCGATGATCGGGGTGCCGGGCAGCCCTGCGCGGGTCTTGCCCACGGTCTCGTAGACGAAGTCCAACGTTTCCGGTCGGTCGAGTTCGTGGACGCGCTTCGAATCGTCGCGCGTGCGGATCGGGTTATGAATGACGGGCCCCTCGCCGGCCGCGAATTCCAGCTGGAAGCCCAACGGTTCGAGAATCGGCAGTAGGTCGGAGAAGATGATGGCCGCGTCGACCTGCAGTTTTTCGACGCAGGTGATCATGACCTCGGCGAGGAGCGGGGTTCTTGCAGAGTTCGAGGAACGTGGTTTTCGCCCGGACTGCGCGGTACTCGGCCATGTAGCGTCCGGCTTGGCGCATCAGCCAAATCGGGGTCCGTGCGACCGGCTCGCGACGGCAGGCGCGGAGAAACAGCGAATCGTGCGCGGCGTCGGGCATGGGGACGAGGTTTCAGGGTTCGGGTTTCAGGGTTCAGGAAATGCGGATCGCGCGTGTGCGTGTGAATCCGGAGTTCGCGTACTCGACGAGCGGAGGATGTCGGTCCTGAGGTTCTTCGCGTGTGTCGAGCGAATCGTCTAGTTTAGTTCCGCGCGTTCGCGTTGTCAGGACACCGTCGTCGGAACGCGGGTTGATTGCGGCTCGTGCTTCGCCCCGCTAGTCCGCATCGCCGCGTCGTCGCAGGCGTATCTCGAACGCACGCGTCAGCCAGCACGCGCAGCAAAGGGTCATGAGGTGCAGCGCCGAAAAGAGGAACAGATTCGCGGCGTCTTGCGCACGCAACGCCTCGGACGATTCGCTCGTGACAAGCAGGCCGAGTTCGACAGCCAAGCAGACGAAGAACCAGCGGAGCGCACGGCGCGGGCGGAGCGTCGCGAACAACGCGGTCCAAACATGGACGATCGACAGCATCGCGGCGATCAGACACAGCGTGGCGAAATGGATGTCGTTCGCATGCAAGTTTCGTAGTTGCGCTAGGATCGCCGCGAAGCCTGCGATGACGGTCGTTCCCAGCAAAAGCTCGCCCAGCGTAAATTGACGCGACGCCGCGGACTCGTCCGCGGTGACGTTATCGTCGATCGTCCATCCGCGCAAACGCAGAACCAACGGCACGACGGTCGAACTTGCCGCGCAGACCAAATACAGCAACGTCAACTCGGCATTCAATGATAGACAGAATACCACCGGAGTCAGCGCGACGATCGCGCAGGATGAGCAGAGGCGAACGTCCCGCACCCAGCCACATGCCCAAGAGACAGGGGATCGCGAGCAGCGCGGCCGCGATTCCATGCAAAAACGCAAAGCATCCCAGCAACCCGAACGCCAACCAAAACGCGACCGCCGTCCAACTAAGCGGGTGCGCGAGCGTTTCGCCGTCATGCCGCGCAAACTCGGGCTCCTGCGGCGGAAAGAAGTTCATCGTGCATGCCCCGCGTTTACGAACCTTCCCGCACCCCGGAAGAACCGGAGGACTCACGTCCTCCGCTCATGGGATGCGTGATCCCGACTCGCATTCTCCTGAACCCTGAAACCTGTAACCTGCACCCTCTCCTAAGGCCACTTCGGTTCCCGCTTCTCCAAAAACGCCGCCAGGCCTTCGCGGGCGGTTTCGGTCGTACGGGCGGTCGCGCTCGGCGCCGCGCCGGCCGCGAGTTGCGTCTCCAACGTCTCGCCGATCGTTTCGTTCAGCATCCGTTTGGTCATCAGCAGCGACTCGGGCGCACCCTTTGCGATTTCGGCGGCCAGCACCGTGCCGTGCGCCCAAAGCTGATCGTGTTCGACCAGTTCATCGAGCCAGCCCGATGCGGTGGGCTTCGGCGCCGTCGATCGCGCACGAGGTCAGCAGCAGATGCACGGCCCGGCCCGCGCCGACGCGAAACGCCAACAGCGGCGCGACGATGCCGGCCGTGATGCCGCGCAGCGGTTCCGGTAGTCCGAAGCGCGACGTCCGTGCGGCGACCACGACGTCGGCCGCCAAGACCAAGCCCATCCCGCCGGCGAGCACGGGCCCGTTCACGGCGGCGATGATCGGCTTCGGGAAGCGCAGCATCATCTGCAGCAGCTCTTGGTAGCGTTCGGCGTCCTCCTGCCAGATGCGAAACGCGTCGGGATCGCCGGCCGCGGCCTGCATCTCGCTCAGGTCCATCCCGGCGCAAAACGCGTCGCCCGCGCCAGTCAGCACGACGGCGCGAACCGGCTTCTCGCGATGAAACGTGCGGAACGCGTCTTCCAGTTCGTTCAGCAGTTCGCGGCTGAGCGCGTTCCGTTTCTCGGGCCGATTGAGAATGATCGTCCCGGCCGGACCATGAGCGAGCAATTTGACGAGCATCGGGCGAACGCGAGTTGGGAATGCGGAGTGCGGAATTTTGAGCGGGGTCGCTCAGCGTATTCTATTCTTCGTCGCGTGGTGAAGTGGCGGGGCGGGAACTTGATCACCTGCGCTGGTGAAACGGGTCTGTGATTCCGACTCAGGAACACGCGTGGGTGCCCGGGGCATCGCCTTCGGAATGCCCCGGATTCGATGCACTGCCGGGTCGAAGTCGCCGGCCACCCTAGGCATGGCGGAGGTCCATTCCACACTCCGAATTCCGCGTTCCGCACTCCGCATTCCCAACTCCACACTCGCCCAACCCCGCTTGACACCCCGGGGTGGTCCTGATAATTTCATCACTTCGACGCGGCGTGCACTTCGGCGGGCCGTCGTCGACCCATTTTCGCGAGACTTCTCGCGGAAAGCCCGATTTCGGGGGATTAGCTCAGTTGGGAGAGCATTGCATGGCATGCAAGAGGTGAGGGGTTCGAGCCCCCTATCCTCCACTTGAAAAAAGCCCTCGGCCGATATGGCCAAGGGCTTTTTTCGTGTTATTAGTAAAGCTTGAGCGATGAAATTCGATACCGACGCGGCTTAGTGAAGCGATTTCTTGGAACTCGAACGCACTGATCTTACGGCCGAAACGATGTTGCCGGCATCAATCGTGGCAAGTTTGGATCGGGCCATCCCACCGATGCCGTTGTGGTTCTTCACATCGACAAGTCCAAGCTAAAACCCAAACCCGATACTCACCCCGCCGCGTCCGCCGTAGTAGCCGGGGCCGCCGTACGCGGGATACCCATAGCCGGGATAACCGTACGGATAATACCCCGGCGAGCCGATGCCGATGCTGATCCCGCTGCGCGGACCGTAATAGCCCGGGGCGACGCCGTAGTAACCCGGATAGCCGGGGTACGACGCGGGCGGACGCGAGTAAGTACGCACCGGCACAGGAAAGATCACCGCTTGCGGTAACGGCGCGATCACCGGTTGACCCAACGGAGGCAGCGACGCGGCGGCGGCCGTCGAACGGGCTTGGCGTTTTTGCAAGTACGCGGTGGGCGGCGCGTAGGTCGCCGGATCGTACGCGTTCCAGCGATCGTCGTCCCAATACATCCACTTGTTTTCGGGAACCCAATACCACCACTGCTCGTTATGAAACTTATAACGCCACGACTCGTCCGCCGTCGCGGCGGGAACGGGAACCGGCGCAGGCGTGATGGCCAACGGATCGCCGGCGTCGACGACGCCGGGGACGCTATCCGGTTTGGCGGCGGGCGGAACGTCGGCCGCGCGGACGCGCGCGGAGGAGGCAGATCTTCTTGCACGACGGGCGCAACTGCGCCGCGGCCGTGACGGCGAACAGGCAACATGCCGGCAACATCGATGCGAGCAGTTTGTACATGGCCGAATCCCCCTCTTGGATAGAAATCGTAGAGTCGCGCAGTGGACCCGCGTTCGTTCTTCCTTAGAATCAATTATACCCCGCGCAAGCGACGCGGCGGTTTGATAATGGAAATCCCCTCGTCGCGGTTTTCGACTCACATGCGGGAAGGCGGCGACGATTGAGCAAGATTGGCGGTTGCGACGGCGGCCGTTTTATTTTTTCGAGCAAAGTTCCGATAACCGCCCGCCCGATATAACCGGCGCAGAGCGTCGCCGTCGGGCGGCGGACCTGCCGGCACGAACGCTTGCCGGCACCCATGCATCGAGGCCACGGATGGCACGGACGAACTCGCACACGCGTCGGACCGAAGACGAATCGCCAGATTCGTCGGTCGAGCCGCCGCGCGGCGTGCGAATCGATCCGGCCCATACCGCGCCGCTCGATCCGCGCATCGCCGCACAAGCCGGCACGACGGACGACAGTGTGACGCTGAGCGGCGGTCCGCACGTCGAGTGGGAACCCGATTCGCTCCAAGCGGCCGACGCCGCGCTGAACGCCGTGTGGGACGAGCTGGATACGTCTGCGTCCCAGGCCGTGCCGCAGTCATCGTCCCCGACACTGAACGAGCACGCCGAAGAACTCTCGGTCGAAGCGCTCTCCGCGGAAGAGCGGGCCGCGCTGCCGACGATGCGCATCAGCGCAAGCAACTGCAACAGTTGGCGCAACTGTTAGCCGAACGACAAGCCGAAATCGATCGGCGCGAAACGGCGCTGCATGCCCGCGCGGCCGATTTGGAACATCACGAGCGCGGCGTCAAGCTGTGGTTGCGCGAGCGGCACGCCGAGACGGCCGCCCGCGACGAAGCGTTGGCCGAGCGCGAACGCGCCTTGGCGGCGCCGAAACGGTGGTCGTGGAAATCGAAACCGACGAGCTGCGCGACGAAAGATACGCGCGAGAAGGAATTTCTGACAGCGCGTCGCACGACTGGACGCCCGCGAAGCCCGGCTCCGCGAATGGGAAATCGGTCTTTCGGAACGCACCGGTCGCTTGGAACTGCACGAACATCAGGCCGAACGAGTCGAAAGCGATTCGCAAGAACTCTCCTCGGTCCTGCACGTCGAAGCCGAATTGCTGAACCGCAAGGTCGAAGCATTGAACGGCCTCATCCGCCAATACCTGCGCGGCGAAACGCCGACCGCGCTGGAGATCGGCTCGCTCCGCGCGGGCAGAGCGCACGACACGCTGGACGACGTCGAAGACTGGGCCGGCGCCGAGTGGCGGCAGTTCGTCGCCGGTATTCGCGAACTGGCCGAACGCCGACAACGGATCGAGCGGACGGAAACGTCGCTGGCCGCGAGCGAGAACGATTTGGTCGCCCGCTGCGCCACGTTGGATCGCGAACGCCAAGCATGGGAACTTCGCGTCCGCGACGAACGCCAAGCGTTCGAGGACGAACGCAAGAGCTTCACGCAAGCGGAAGCGCATGCCCGCGAGATTCGCCTGGACGAGCGTTGCGAATTGGATACGCGTCGCGAAGCGCTCGAAACGCTGCGTACCGACATGCTTGCCGGCCAACAAGACCTGCTGCAAGAACGGTTGGCGATCGAAGAGTTGCTGACCGAGTACGCGGGCCGCATCCCGGCCACGCGCTACACCGACGCCCGATTACGCGGCGAACAGAAACTGGCCGAAGCGTTTCGCTTGCAGATCGAACGCTTGGCCGAAGAACGCCGGGCGTTGGAGCTGATCCTCGAACGCCTGCCCGAGGAACACGAACGCTTGGTCGAACGCCGTCGCGAGTTGGAGCGGTGGTGGACCGAACGGCGCGAGGACCTCGCGGACTTGATCGGACGCGTGACGGCGCGCGAAGCGGAACTCGACGAAGCGGCCGCGTCGTTGCAAGGTCGCGAAGACAGCTGGGCTCGCGAACGTCGCATTTACGAAACCGAACTCCGTCTGCTGTTGACCGAGTTGGGGCGCTGAACCTCGTCAAGGATTTCTCAGCAACGTCTTTCCCACGAGTTGTCCGTCGGGAAAGTTCCCCAGCAGATACGTGTTCGCGCCGTCGCGGATTTCGACGCGTTGTCGGGCCGCCACGGGACCGGTTTGATTGCCGTAATACACCGGTTGCAGCGCGACGTCGTGCTCGCCGGCCGGCAACTCGATGCGTAAGACTTGGATTTTGTCCGGCAGCAGCGCCCAACAGCGCGTGTCGGCCGCTTCGGTCGCTTCCCACGCGACGCCGACCAGATCCATGCCCAAGCTCGAAAGCGATCCGCCGTCGATGCCGGTCCCTTGCTTGGTGCCGTAGATCAAGCCTTTCTTCACGCAGCGTCGCGCGACGGCCCGAGCGATGATTTGCGGGTAGACGGCTTGATACTGCGTAACGGCCAGGTTGGTGACGTCGGTCACGACCGAGGTCACGCCGACCGGTCGGCGCCGACGGAGACCTGAATCCCGCTGACCGGATTTTCGTGCGCGACCAGCACGGGAACTTTCACCGGCGCGACCGACGGCGGCACCGATTGGCTGCCGAACGCGTTGATCATGCCGCTCGCCAGCAACAGCGAAACCGAACTCGGGACCTCGGTCGCTTCGTCCTTGAACGGTCCGTGTCCGGTCAGCGCGAAGACATACAACACGCCGTTCCCGCGCACGAGTGATGCCCCCCGACTGCGCGTTGGAGATCGGCTTTGCCGTAGGCGAAATCGGGTTGCCAGTTGCAAACCGCCACGTACGAGCGTTCGGCGTCGTCGTAGTCGACGTGCGTCGCTTCGCGCACCACGCCGCGCAGATACGGCGCGAAGGCAACGCGCGGATATCCGGCTTTGGGATTCGCCGGGGGCTCTTGCGGATTCGCGGCGTCCGTCTTTTCAGGAGGCAATGCGCCGGCGGCGATGATTTGTTCCTGCTTGTCGACCATTTGCAGGACGTACGCCTCGACGTCGCCGCCGTCGTGGAACAGATTGGCCAACGCCAAATAGGCGCGGACCAAAATCCGCTCGTAATCCTCGCCGGCATAAGCGCGACGTTGATCGTCGGTGACGTACGACAACACCGAACCGTCGAGCGGCGCGGCGGCCAGTTCGTCGAAGCGATCGCGCACGCCGCGCAGCGTTTTTTCGGCCTGCTCGGGTCGCCCGTCCGCCAATTGGATCACGGCCGCGTCCAGGCCCAGCACGTCGGCGTTGCGATCGCGCTTGGCCAGCGCCTCGTCCGCGATACGCGACGCGTTCGGCAGATCGTTGCGATAGAACGAGCCGCGCAATTTGCCCGCCGTGTCGGCGTACGTCGCGCAGCCGGTCATCGGCGCAGCAGCGCCGAAAGCGACAAGAGCGCGACGAGAGGCAACGCGCGGGACATCATGAGGCGAGACCGAAAATGCGACCGACGAACTACTTCTTGCCGAACGGCCACGTTTCGGCCCAGGCGCGACTGACGCGCGAGTTGTGATAGCCCTTGCTGAGTTCGGCCGACTGTTTGTCTTGCTCGCCGGTGCGGATGTCGATCATTTCCAGCGTCATCGTGTAGTCGCGCTGATATTCCTTATTCTGCCGCGTGGTGCCGGAGGTCAGCTTGGCGTAGACCAAGTAATCGAACGGTTGCCCGTTCTGTTCCATCACGGCGGCGAAGTTGCGCATGTTTTGCGGGACGAACAATTCGTCCGGTCGCACGCGCGTCTGACGCAGGCCGGCGTCGACGTACCGCCGATTGATCGACGACACGTTCGGGCATTCCAGCAACTTGGCGTCGATCTTTTCGTAGATCTGTTCTTTGAAGTCGCCGATCTCTTCGGCCGTCTTGTTTTCGACACCGACGAAACAGACGCGCAGCTTCGCGGGCGGGAGTTGCTCCATGCCGTAGGACGCTTGCATGACCGGCGGAGCCGAGTGTCGCGACAGCAATTTGGCGACCGATTCGTCGATCAACGGGGCGAACGTTTCTTGTCCGGCCTGATGGCTGCCGACCATTTTATTTTTGTCGTCGGGTTCGATGACGCGCGCGTATTGCGAGCTTTTGCAACCGGCGAGCGGCGCGAGCAGCGACGCGCACAACGAGACGACGAGGAAACGGCGAACCATGGGAATCCTTTCCCGAACATCCAAAAGCGGCGGCGCGCACCATGCGCGCCCTATGACGAATATCGACGAAATCGAGCCGGCTTCGGACGCGAAATCCTAATTCATTCGGACCAGGCAAGCCAGAGCGAGTTTGGCGGCGCACGAAGTTCGGCGAACCCGGTTGGGATGCCGGCATGACGGCGGTGGACCGCGTGAACGACCTTGCGTTTTGGATCATCTTTTCCGTCGCGAATCGTCGATAAATCCGAAAGATCGACGGTCGGTCGTTTTGTCGGATTTATGCCGGCAAAACGCACGCGGTCCCAACGCCGCTCAGCCGAACACCGCCGCACACTCACGTTCTTCGCTTATCGGAGTCCAGCGCATGTTTCGCATCTTCATCGGGTTCGATTCGCGATTTACGGAACCGGCCGAGGTCTTGGCCTATTCGCTGCGCAAGCACGCGACCATTCCGTTGGATATCCGCTATCTGAAACTGAACGATCTGGGTCTGAACCGCGCCACGATCCGCTGGCGTCGACCGAATTCACCTACACGCGATTTCTGCCGCCGTACCTGTGCGATTTCTCGGGACGGTCGTTGTTTTTGGATAACGACATGCTTTGCTTCGGCGATATCGCCGAGATCGCGAACCTGGATATGACGGACCTGGCGCTGCGCGTCGTGCAGCACGATTATCAGCCGACCAACGGGATCAAGATGTACGGCGCGGTGCAAACCAGCTACCCGCGCAAGAACTGGTCCAGCATGATGCTGATGAACAACGCCAAGCTGAAGCTCTGGAGCAAGTCGGTCGTCGAGACGCAGACCGGCGCGTACCTGCATCGCTTTCAAGACATCCCGGACGCGGCGATCGGCGAGTTGCCGAAGACGTGGAACACGTTGGATTGGATGGACGACTCGACCAAGTTGATCCACTACACCAACGGCGGTCCGTGGTACGAACAATACCTGGATCATCCGCACGCCGCGATCTGGTTCAAGTATCGCGACGAATGGCGGGCGGCCGGCGCGCGACCGCAAGGAACGACCGCCCGACCGCCGGCGCGGCATTACGTTCCGGCCCCCGTCACGGGACCGTTGTCTCCCCACGGCATCCCGGGCGTGCCGGGGACGATCGTCAACTTTTAGAAACGTGATGCGACGATTTCGATCGGCGCATAAAAAAACCTCGACGATTGCTCGCCGAGGCCCTGGCTCGCAGAGGGGCAGTTCCGCGAAACCAGGTAGTTCATGATACCGTGCGCGAAGTGCGTTGCAAGGAGTCGTGGGAAATCGGAGTAGCGAATTTCTCGACCCATCCAACGATACCGACGCGTACGAAACGAACGCGGCCAAAAGACGACGTTTTACGCCGTCTGCGCCGATTGTGACGCGGAAAAATTGCGCGTGGCCGCACGCACGACGGATACCAACCTCTTGATGGATCAACCGATGACGACGACTCTGGTGCTCTCCGCCGATCCCCAAGGCCGCTTGATTCCGCAAGTCGAGTTTACGCCCTCGAGCGCGTCGGTCGATTCGCAAGCGTCCGAGAAACACGGCGCTTGGCGCGATTCCCCTCGCACCGGCCGCGCCGCGGACGAAGCGTTCGCCTTACATGGAGGACAGACTGGATATGCCCTTGGGCGCGGTCTTGGAAACCATGCAAAAGCGATTGAAAGAACGGTCCAGCTATTTCGGTATCCGCACGCTGAAGTGTCCGACCGATTTTTGGATCTATCAGGAAATCCTGTTTGCGCAAAAACCCGACGTGATCATCGAGATCGGCAACTTGTGCGGCGGCAGCACGCTGGCGCCTGCGCACTTTTGCGACAACCTTGGTCACGGGCGCGTTATTGGGTGCGACCTGTCGCACGATAAGGTTCCGGAACTCGTGCGACGGCATCCGCGGATCACGTTGTTCGAAGGGGACGCGTGCCGCAACTTCGCGAAAGTGACCGCCGGCATTCCCCAAGGAGCCAACGTCCTGGTCATCGAGGACAGTGCGCATACCTACGACAACACGTTAAACGTCCTGCGAACGTATTCGCCGCTGATCCCGGTTGGGGGCTATTTCATCGTCGAAGACAGCAACTGCCATCACGGGCTGCCGACCGGGCCGCAGCCGGGCGCGTACGAAGCGATCGAAACGTTCACGGCCGAGAACACGGCGTTCGTTTCGGACCGGACGCAAGAGAGTTTTTTGATTACGTGGAATCCTAAGGGATTCCTGAAACGCGTGAAGTAACAGCGCGGGCCTCACGCTAATCTCGCGGGGCGGGAGGTTCGCTCTCCCGCGCGCCGTGAATGCGCAGCACGTCGCGCGCGGCGATTTGACCATTCTCGATCGCCAAGTTCAATGCGGTTCGTCCGCGTCGATCGCGGGCGTCGATTTCGGCCCCGGCCGCCAGTAATCGTTCGACGCCCGCCGAACGTCCGCGCGACGCCGAGTTCATTAACGGCGTCCGACCATATTCGTCGGCGACGTTGGGGTCGGCTTGATATTCGAGCAGTTTTACGATGACCGCATCGTCGTCGGCGTGCAGCAGCGGCGTACGCCCCTGATGGTCGCGGGTGTTCACGTCGAAGCCCCGCCGCAGCAGATCGTCGATCTCCGTCAGATCGGGCTTCGCCACGGCGTTGGTCATCCTGCGACTGCGATCCCGCAACGTCGCGTCCGAGTGAAGAAACACCCACATCACGCCGAAGATCACGGCGTGAATCGCCACTAAGCCGAACAGACCGCCGAGCAGATTCGAGACGACCGCCCGCGACGCCTTCTCGCGCCGCGCTTCCAGCGTGTCGCGAAACAGTCGATTGGGCGGGCCGCCGCGACCGGGCGGAACCAGTCCGCCGCGCATCTCGTCGTATACGCCGATCACGACGACCGACTCGCCGTCCAAGATCCGTTTTTCCTTCATCCCGGGAATTTCGTAACCGGGCGTTCCGTCGTCCCGATCGAGATCGCTCTCGTCCGATTCGTCGTTTTGATTCCGATCGTCATCCGAATCTTCGTCGTCTAAGTCGTCTTCATCCGCATCGTCTTCCGCATCGAATGTCGATCCATACTTCGCTTTGAGTCGCTCCATCTCGGCATCGAAGTGGGGCGGAAAGAGGTCGTCGTACGTCCGTTTCCCCAGCCGCATGTTCTTCTCGACCGCGCCGTCGTCGTCGGCCCAGATTTCGCCGAACACGGCCAACGTCGAGAGCATCTTCACGCCCGAGCGATCTTCGAACTCGTGCGTGCGGAAGAACTCGCGTGCGCACAGCGCGGCTTCCCACGACGATTCGCGGACTTCGGGGGCGTCGTAGATCGGAAAGCCCAATACGCGGATGGTTCCTTGACCGCCGCGGATTTCGCAGGGGCACATCAGGAACCCGGCGTAGTCCGAACCGGGAGGACCATCGCCGCCGGTGGGTTTCTTCGAGAGCAAGTCGTATTCGCACAGCACGCAATCGAGTCCGCCGAACGGCGACTTCAGTGGGCGGTGCGTGGCATGAATCGTTCCCCCGACCGCCACCACGCGATCCTTGGCGGGCGGACCGCCCTGCAACGCTTCGGAAAGCAAACCGCGATCGCGTAACGCGGTCCGCGCGTTGTTCAGCGCCCGAGACTACACAGCGTTAAAAAGCCCGCGACGCCTGCGCCGATGGAACCGGCCGGCGGTTCGAAGACGGTGTCGAACCACGCGAAATAGCCGTACCAGAGCGCGGCGAACAACGTCAGCGAGAATAGGCAACCGCGTAACATAGTTCGCTGCGAAGAAGTTCGACGCCGGGACTTCGATGATGTGTAATCGCCCGCGCGGTCGTCAGTTCATCCACGGCTCGGGCGGCACGTCGCGGATCCCCAGCCAGTCCGAAAGTTTCGTCTCGCCGCGCGTCTGGCCGATCAGCGTTTCCCACAGCAGTTCGGCGCGGAGAAGACGGTCTCCTTATCGATGGTGCGGACCAACCAGCCGCCGTCCGCCAGTTCGCGTTCGAGTTGTCCTTCGTTCCAGCCCGAGTAGCCGCCGAAAATGCGGACCTGCGCGTCGGGCTTGTCGATCAGGCCGCGGATATTATTCAAGTCGGCGGTGAAGAACACGCCGGCGGGCGCTTGCAGATCGCCCAACTCGAAGACGTCGTGGAGGGCCATCAAGGGTCCGCCGCAGGGGCCGCCGACGAACAGATCGGCGTCTAAGGGACACGGGTCATCGCTGATTTTCGCCCAGACCTGCGGAAACGGAATCGGCGCGGGGCGATTGAGGATCAGCCCCAACGCGCCGTCTTCGTCGTGCTTGACCAACAGCACGACGGATCGCGCGAAGTTGGGATCGATCAACTCCGGCGCGGCGATCAAGACGGAACCGGCGAGCGTAGGCATGCGGTCATTGTGATCGACGCCGGCACCGCTGAAAAGTAGCCGAAACGGACCGCGATCGGCGCGGTTTTTCGCCATGTCGTCCGCCCCACGCATTTCGGCTTTTCAGCGGGCCGACGATTCCGGAAGATGCGCAGGGTTCGACTTCCTCCCACGCTTTTTTATCAGAACGCCATGTCGCCGCTTTTCAAAACCGTCGCCTTACTGATCTGCTCGAACACCTTCATGACGATCGCCTGGTATGGGCATCTCAAGTTCAAAGATTATGCGTTACTGGCGGTGATTCCGATTTGCTGGCTGCTGGCGTTGCCCGAGTACATGTTCCAAGTTCCCGCCAACCGGATCGGACACGACAATGGGATCAGTGCACCGCAATTGAAGATCATTCAAGAAGTGATCTCGATCGCCGCGTTTTTGGTTTTCAACGCCTTGGTGTTGAAGGAGGCGGTCCGTCCCTCAGATTGGATCGCGTACGGGCTGATCCTGGCGGCTGTCGTCGCCTGGGCCGCGCCGCGACTGATGGCGCAATGAGTGTCAGTTAGGTTTTCGGCGGGCTCGACGGAGTCTCACGGAAACTCCGCAACATCAATCCTACGCCTGCGGCGATCATTCCCAACATCAGCAGCAAATGACTGGTCTTGGTCTCCATGAAGAATTGGATACGACTGAGGATCTCGATCACGAGAACCGTCAGACCGAGATAGAACAAAATCCAACCGGCCTTCAATCGGCTGTCGTAAAACAACAGCACCAAGCCTAAGAAGATCGGCGCGAACAGAATTCCGGTCGAGGTCGTGGGCGCACCGCCGGCGAATAGACGATTGACGCCGCCCGACATCCAGCCGGCCGGCAACGTGGTCACATGCACGCTGTCGAGAAACAAATACAGCCCGACGACGGCCAACAATAGCCCGACGAAGAACAGCTTGGTCCCCCCCGGGGTTCCGCCGGCACCGCGACGGATGTCTTCGTGGGCGGCGCGAATGTCGTCGATGGGATCCGAGGCGGCGGGGTCGTTCATAAGACGGGCGAGATCGTAAAACGTGCGGTAGCCGAGTCGACGTTCATCATACTCGGAGCCGTACGAAACCGCTCGCCACGGGGCTTTCACGCGAACTTACTGCTTTTCGCCGTAGAGCTTCACATCGAAGAAATCGGCCGTGTCGTCGAACGAGCCGATTCCGACGCGACCTTTCGCGAAGGTTTTGTCTTCGGCCGTCATGACCGGCTTGTCCATGTCGTCCCAAAAAACTTCAATCGTGCCGGCGTCGACTTTGCGTTTGACGCGAATGAGATGTCCGGCGTCGTCCCACTTCGTCCCTTCGGTTGTCGTTTTCGAGATTTTCACTCGCGGCGCGTCGTTCACGATGAAGATCTGATTCGCGTGATCGTCTTTGTTGCGCGCAAATGGACGTAATAAAACTTGGTCGGACTCTCATGACCGAAAATCAGGCAAACGTCGCGGTGGCCATAGTCGCGGCCGGTGCTGACGACCTTCACGTCCAACTGAAAATCGCCGACGACCGGTTCCTTCAAGAGCGCGATATTGAACGGGCTGCGATATTTCGGTTCGTACTTACTTTGTTGAAACAGCGATAGGCCGTAACGCTCTTTGTCGTCGACCACGGGAACAAGCTTCCAGGCCTTGGCGTCGGTCGGTTCCCAGCGGTCCATCCCTTTCGAGAAGTCTTCGTGAACCAACGGTTCGGTCGGCTCGGCCGCGCCGGCGGCGTTTACGCGCAGCATCGTCGCGGCGAACGACGCCGCCAGAATCATACAGAGCCAACAACACAGCGTGAACGAACGGGAACGCGAACGAATCATCGAAGTCTCCGAGACGGCATGCGGCCGAATATTCGTACGGGAAGTTTGTAAAAAACGGCGGGGCGAGCGCACAACGCGATCGCCCCGCCGTGGGTTTCTACGCACGACGATCTAGCTTTGTTCGCCCAGCAATTTCTTCAACGTCGGTTCGATCGCGTCGCCCCAGATTTCGTAGCCTTTGGGCGAAAGATGCAGATAATCGGGCATGATGTCCTTCGAAATCGTCTCGTTTTCGCCTAAGAATTTCGGACCGATATCCAGATAGAACACGTTCTTGTCATCGGCCAATTTAGCGACGACGGCGTTGACCTTGTCGTTCTTTTCGCGACCGCCGTTCGGTTTTTCGCCGCGTGGGAAAATGCCCAGGATCAGCACCTTGGTCTCGGGCAGCTTTTTTCGAAGCTCGGCCACCACGGCGGTGATGCCGTCGGCCACTTGGTCGGCGCTGTCGGATCCGTTGTTGGTGCCGATCATCACCACGGCGGCCTTCGGTTTGATGCCGTCGATGTTGCCGTTTTGCAAACGCCAAATCACATGCTGCGTGCGGTCGCCGCCGATGCCGAGGTTCACCGCGTTGCGCGGCGTGTAGAGCTTCGACCACACCGACTTGCCGGCCCCTTCCCAACCCTGCGTGATCGAGTCGCCGATGAACAGCAGATCGACCTTGCCTTCCTTCACGCGTTTGTTGAACGACTCGTGACGAGCCAGGAATCCCTTTTGGATCTCAGGCTTGGCGTCTTTGTTATTCGGATCTTGTTTTTCGAATTTCGGCGACGCCGTATCGGCGACGTGCTTGCCGCCCGTGGCGAGCTGCGCGAACGACGGCGCTGCCGCCAAGCAAAGGAAACCACCTAAGACGATTGAACGAACAAAACGGCGCATCGGTACGCTCCCGGCGATTGATGAACGAAACCCCTCCACGTCGATTCAGCATAGCGACGGCGAAACGGGCCGCAAGGTTTTGCCGTGGAACGCACGTTTCGAACGAGGAAACCAGATGCCGGCGGAAGGTTTGAATTCTCCCTGGACCGGGGCTAAGCTGGACCCGTTCGGTCCCGCCCGATTCGCCCACCGCCGCCCAACCTCACCGGCTTTATGTTTCGCACGCTCCGTTGCGCGTTCGTCGTACTCTCGTCGACGTTGTCGTTTCTCGCCCACTTTCCGACCTCCCTCTACGCGGCCGAAGCGGTCAGCGTCACGATCGACGCCGGCATGCATGATCGCAATGAGACGATCGTTCGTGTCCCGACGAAGACGACATTGCCGCTCGGCGCGTTGACGCTGAAAGACGAAGCGGGCAAATCGTACGAGGCCCAAATTTCGGCCGCGTCGAATCAAGAGAGCGGGTCGCCGCGACAAGAGTTGATCGTTTTGATTCCCCAACTGGCGGCCGGCAAGTCGCTCGCGTTATCCGGCGAAGCCGGGAAGCCGTCGGCCGAGCAACGCGACGCGTACAAGTTCACCGACGTTCCGCGCGAATCGATCTCGCTGAGCTACGGACCGACGCCCGTTTGGAAATACATGGACGCGCCGCTCGACGACAAATCGCGCGAAACGACCTACAAGGTCTTTCATCATCTCTACTCGCCCGACGGCAAACGGATCGTCACCAAAGGCCCCGGCGGTCAGTTCACACACCATCGCGGATTGTTCTACGGTTTTAACAAAGTCAATTACGGACCCGACCTGAAAACCCAAGTCGACATTTGGCACTGCACGAAGGATACGCATCAATCGCACGAGCGCGTCGTGTACGAGGATCGCGGCGCGCTGGTCGCGCGACATGAGTTGGAAATCGCGTGGCACGGCGTCAACAAGGAGATCTTCGCCGTGGAACGGCGCGAATTGATCGCCTACCACATGCCCGGCGGCAATCTGATCGAGTTCATCAGCGTCGTGACGCCGAAAGAAGGGACGATGAAAGTGGACGGTGACCCGCAACACGCCGGCTTTCACTTTCGCGCGAGTAACGACGTGAGCGAGAAAACGAAAGCGCAAACGTATTACTTGCGGCCCGATGGCAAAGACAAACCGGGCGCCACGCGCAACTGGGATCCGAAAAAAGCCGACCCCAAGACGGTCAACTTAGCCTGGAACGCCATGAGCTTCGTGTTGCCCGACGAAGGCGCGGGCGAACGACGGTACTCGGTCGGGTATTTGGATCATCCCGGCAATCCGAAGGAAGCGCGGTACAGCGAGCGCGATTACGGCCGTTTCGGATCGTACTTCGAAGCTGCGGCGACGCCGGAAAAACCGTTGCGGGTGAATTATCGCATCTGGTTGCAAGACGGCGAGACGACGCTCGAAGCGATGCAAGCCCGATCGCGCGACTTCGTCGAGCCGCCGACGGCGACTTGGAAGTAAGCGTTCCATGCGGAACGCCGTTCCGAATGGCTTCTGTCGGCGCTGAAGAAAGCTTAGTGGACGGTCTCGCTTTTTCAATTCCACATTCCCATGAGCTCTGTATGTCCGTACGTCACGTCATAATCGCCGCTTTGTTTTTGATGACCGTCAATCTTGCCTGGGGAGCCGCGCCGGTGGACGTCTATGAAGAACATTCGCTGACTTACACCGGCGGCGACTACAAGGACGAGGTCTTTCAGTATCGCCTGCTAAAGCCCGTCAAGATCGAAGCCGGCAAAACCTACCCGGTCGTGCTGTTCCTGCACGGCGCGGGCGAGCGCGGTAACGACGATAAGGCGCAGTTGAAATTCTTTCCGACTTGGATGGCCGAAGACAAGAATCGCGAAAAGTATCCGTGCTTCGTCATCGCGCCCCAATGTCGTACCGGCAAAAAGTGGGCGGACACCGACTGGAGCAAGAAGACCGGCGAACCGATGACCGATAAGCCCAGCGATCAAATGCAAGTCGCGCTGGCCGCGCTCGATAGCGTGATCGAGACGCAACCGGTCGACAAGTCGCGGTTGTACCTGACCGGACTCTCGATGGGTGGATACGGCAGTTGGGATCTGGCCGCGCGCCAACCGGATCGTTTCGCGGCGGTCGTACCGATCTGCGGCGGCGGCGATCCGAAGCAAGCGGCAAAGCTGACCAAGCTGCCGATCTGGGCCTGGCACGGCGACAAGGATCCGGCCGTGCCGGTCGGCCGCTCGCGCGAGATGATCGAAGCGATCAAGGCTGCCGGCGGCGAACCGAAGTACACCGAGTTGCCCGGCGTGTCGCACGACAGTTGGACGGCGGCCTACAACGGCCCGGACAACGTGCTGGGGTGGCTGTTCGAGCAGAAGAAGAAATAACGTTCGCCGCGACGGACGGTTCGATCTAAAATCATCGGGAGCGTCGGAATCGATCCGTCGCTCCCGATGTTTTGATGCAGCGTCATTTTGGAGCGGCGTGATGGCGACCTCCCGACAGACAAACATGAGCGGACAATCGGTCGCCGATTTCGTACTGGGGTCCGACCCAGTCCTGGATGCAGCGGAAATCCTCTTAAATACCGCGGGCAACGAGAAAGCGGAAATCGTCAACGGAGAAGTCATTCCGATGTCGCCGACCGGGGAAGATCCGATTTATGCCGAAGGAGAAATTTTCGTTTCCTTGCGTTCGTACGCCAAACTCAAGAAACTTCCCGGCAGGGTCGTCCCCGACAATGCCGGTTTTCTGGTGAACCTCCCTCTGCGTAAAAGCTTCAGCCCCGACGTGGCGTATTACGAAGGTCCGCGACACGGCATGAAGTTTTTTCGCGGCGCTCCGCTGTTCGCGGTCGAAGTGCGGAGCGAAGGGGATTACGGCCCGGCCGCCGAACGAGCGATGGCCGAGAAGCTCGCAGACTATTTCGCCGCCGGCACGTTGGTCGTCTGGGACGTCGATTTGTTAAGCGAAGACGTCGTACGCGTCCATCGCGCAGATGCGCCGGAGACGCCCGCGATCTATCGTCGCGGACAAACGGCCGAGGCCGAACCGGCCGTGCCGGGTTGGACGATGCCGGTCGACGACTTATTCGATGCTCGCTAACGCCAGGATCGGAAACCTAGCTTCGTCCTCCAACGTTTCTGGGACTGCGCTACGACGCGACTCCACACGAACCGGGTCTAACCGGCGACGACCAGATTCGCTTGATGGCCCGCGATGCCGATTTCGGCGATCGCGCCGCTGTTGAACTCTAAGAAATCCTTCTCCACGCCGTCGCTGAAGATCACGCCGGATTGCGGCATCAGCGATTCCACGATCAACTTTGGTCGCGCGTCGTCGATCGCCCCGACGATCGAATCGGCCCGACTTGTTTTGCTGACGAACGGTTCGCGGACCGCCCACATCAACCGTCGAGCTTCCCACGGCCAGGGTCCTCCGCGTTTCGTCCCGTCGCCGAACGATCTGACGATCCCGTTGACCATGTTGAACACGCTGGACATCCAACCGGTCGAACCGGCGCCGGTCGAGACGATCAGTCCGCTGCTGGACTGCGCTTCGGGCGTCCCCGCCGCGTTGAGTAGATGACGCGCGGAAATGTGCGAAGCCGCGCCGAGAAACAAATCGTTGAACGCCAGCAATTTTTGCCCGTCGTTCAAGCGTGTTTCGGCCAACGTCACGCGGCGCGCGGGATATTTGCCGCCGAGAACCGCGCCGGCGATCGGGCGGATATGTTCGGGAACGAACGGCAGCAATACGCCGTCGAAGCGCGACGGGTCGGGGTTCACGCCCAGGACCGGCAACGCGCCGACGTACTTGGCCGTGTTGGCCACCAACCCGTCTTGCCCCAACACGACGACCAGCGCGGTGCGCGAAAAATCGTAGTTCGGCGTGAACTCGCGATCGAGCACCTTGATCGGCAGCCCGAAATCCAACTCGCGTTGCAGTCGTTCGAGCGCCGCGCGGTAAGCGTCGTCTTCGGTTTGATAATCGTCGAACTCGGCTTGTCCCTCGCCCGACTTCGCGGCTTTGACGACGCGCGTCGTCGCCGCGTTATCGGTTGATCGCTTGCTCCGACTTTGGGACACGCTCTGCGACGCCTCATTCGCCGATCGTCGGCGCACGGTTCTCAGCACGAATTTCGCTTGCCCCACGGTCCCCCAGCGGGCGCGCAACTGTTCGAGTCGCGTCTCGCGTCGGATGATCGTGATATTGGCCGCGTCTTGCATCGAATGCGGGTGGCCTCAAGGAAATTCAAGAAAATGCAAAAAAGAAGGTCGAACGATTTGGGCCTGAGTTTGGAAATTGATTTAACGCCGGGGTCGACGCTCGATCATCAAAATCTCTTTTGCTTTCTTTTTGAGACTCTTTGAAGCCACTACTTCTTCCTCAGCAACCCGTGCAGCAGTTCGGGTGTGATCGTCAGTTCGCCGATTTTTTGGGCGTTTTGGGCCAACTCTTGGAACGCCATGGCGATCACCGCTTGGCCGTTTCCGTCGCCGCCGCCGTTCATCGCCATCAGGGTGCGCCAATCCAGTTTCTCGATCGGCTCGATCGTCGTCTTGAGCGCATAAGCCCGGGCGTCGGCTTCGATCTGCTGGTTCTTGGCGTTCTGTTCGACGAATTTGGCCCGTTCGGTTTCGGCGGCGATTTGCGCGGTCATCCGCGTTTCGGTCAGCGCGATCTCGGCGGCCAGTTTCGATTCGTCGACTTCGCGCTGCTTCTGTTGCACCAACAGTTCGGTTTTGAACTCGTTCTCGCGCACGGTCCGTTCCAACAACACGCTGTTGTTACGTCGCTCGTAGACCGCTTCGTCGGCTTCGCGCAGCAATCGTTCGCGCGCTTCGGCTTGCATCGCCTTGGACATCTCGGGCTCGGCCCGCACGGCGATGATCGACAAACCGACGATCTCGACGCCCAATTCGCCGGCGGCCGGCGCGGCGTTCAACTGCGACGTCAGTTCGTCGACCAGCCCTTGGACCGACGTCAGCGCTTCGCGCAGCTTCTTCGTTTGCAAATACCCGCGGGCATAACGCTGCGCGACGTGCGTCAAACGCTCGGGCAGCTTTTGCGGATCTTCGGTGCGATAGCGACCGTTGGGGTCGATCGAGTAATCGAGTAACGACGAGAGTTTCTTCGGATCGACGATGCGGTAGGTGAACTCGCCCTGGACGGTGACTTCCTGAAAATCGGCGGTCGTCTCGTTGAACACGAACGGCACGCCTGCGCTGGCCAACGGGATCAGCACGATTTCGCTGGTCGGGGCGAAGTACCAGAACGAGAGGCCGGGCCCCTCGGCGACGACGCGACCCGCTTTGTACTGTGCGACGTACGTCGTCGGCGGCATTTTGAGATATTGAACACCGAGCATAAATTCCCCCGCCCTAAATGAATCGCAAGCCGACCGGCACGCCACGTTACGCGAAGGCGACTCCGACCGTAGTGTAATCGGGACCGGCGGGCGTTTCTTGGCCGGTCGCGAAGACAAAGCAAACGACAAGCCGGGGAGCCGGAAAGTTCGCGATTTCCGGCTGGAGTTTCTAGGTCTTCCAC
Source organism: Pirellulales bacterium (assembly GCA_049840575.1). GTDB lineage: Bacteria > Planctomycetota > Planctomycetia > Pirellulales > JALHPA01 > JANRLT01. The sequence goes on along the minus strand of JASGKV010000020.1, from coordinate 234,231 downwards.
ATCTTGGCGATGGACCAACTTCTTGTCGCGCGCGCTCGGCGTATCACGTTTTGCGCGTTTCGAGGATGATGCGGGCGGCAGCGCGTTTGCGTCCGCCGGTCTCATTTTCTTCATTCGCGGGAGATTCTCATGTCCGATCCGTTTATCGCCGCGCAACGGCTCAGGCGAGGGTTCACCCTCGTCGAACTATTGGTCGTCATCGCGGTCATCGCGCTGATCTTGATGCTGGTGATTCCGTCGATTCAATCGCCCCGAATTTCCGCTTTTAAGAACTCATGCCGAAATAACGTGAAGCAACTCGGCCTGGCGTTGCTCAATCATCAAGACACTTACCGAACGTTCCCGCCGCTGGTTTATTCCGGCGATTCGAAGTTGAAAGGAAATCTCGACGCGCAAACCGTCGAAGCGGCGGATCTACGCTATTCGTTCAACGTGCGCTTGCTGCCGTTCATCGAGGAAGATTCGCTCTATAAGCAAATATCGAAGGCTTCGACCAAATTCAGCCAAGACCCAAATTCCCTGCGTGTTACCAACTCCGGCGTTTCCGGCGAAGTACATCCCGGCGCGATACGTTTGAGTGGATTTATTTGCCCGGGATTTTCCGGCGAAACCGAAAGCGGCGGGTTCGCCGCCTCCAATTACGTCGCACTGGCGGCGACGACCGAAGGTAAACTGACTCCACAAGGGGCGTTCGACCCCGATGACGCCAAGAACACCCAACTGTGGAACGTCGAACCGGACGGGATGGTGATTCCCGATCGCTTGGCGAGAGGTCAACCGATGGCGCGGATGAAAGACGGTACGTCGAAGACCTGCGTGCTGGCCGAAAGCCGCGAGGGCGTGCTCATCGGGGGCGGAGCCAAGGAGACGTCGCAAAACGCGTGGTACAAGGCGTCGCAATCGTACGTCTACGCGTTTCCGCCGAGCTTATCGCCCGGCACGAACGACGTCGGCTTCGATGCGCGGGGCAACTTCACGACGAGTGCGAAGACCGCGATCAACTACGGACCCTCCGTGCAATCGCCGGGGGCGGTCTATAAATCGTCGGCGTCGCCCGGTCCCGCGCCGCGCAACTGGGGACCCAGCAGCGATCACCAGGGAGGCATCGTGGTTCACGCGATGGGCGACGGCTCTGTCCAAGAGATCACCACCGACGTCGATCCCGGCGCGTACTACTCGGCGATTACGGTCGCCGGCGGCGAGACTCTCACGTTGCCATAAGCAAAAAACGACGGCGCGTCGACCCGAGACACCTCGGGTCGATACAACTCATTGACGGAGTCGCATCCCGCCGGGCTTTCGACATACAATAGAGACGCGGATCTTCAATTGCGATTTCTCTCATAGGCGAACTTCATGGCCGGCCCGCAACATTCCGCGTTCCACTTCGACACGTCGGCAAATTTTGCGATCGGTACGAATGCGTCGCTCGACGAAGTCGAAGCGATTCTTAGCATTGCCGGCGAACAAAAAGCGGAAATCATCAATGGGGAATTAATTTTCATGTCGCCGACCGGAGGAGATCCAGGATATGCCGGGGACGAAATCTATTCGTCGCTCAGAGCCTATGCTAAAGAACGTGGAATCGGTCGAGCGATGAGCGACAATAAAGCCTTTCTCGTCGTATTGCCAAAGCGAAAAAGTTTCAGTCCCGATGCGGCCTACTATCTCGGACCTCGTCCCGGCATGAAGTTTTATCGCGGCGCTCCGATTTTCGCGGTCGAAGTACGGAGCGAAGGAGATTACGGCCCCGCCGCGGAATTCGCGATGGCCGAAAAGCGGGCCGATTATTTCGCCGCGGGCACGCTGGTCGTGTGGGACGTCGACCTGTTGAGCGACGACGTCGTGCGCGTTCACCGCGCGGACGCACCGGATACGCCGACGCGTTATCGCCGCGGCCAAACGGCCGAAGCCGAACCGGCGGTGCCGGGCTGGTCGATGTCGGTCGACGAGTTGTTCGACTGTTCCGGGGAGACGACCTAAACCGTCGACCGGCGATCCGCTTGCTTGCGCATTATCGATGACGATCACGGTGGACGGTCGAAACGCGATTGACCATGCTTTTCCGCGCCCCCTATAATCGCGGTTTCCACGCCTGAGACCGTCCGGTCAGGGCTTTCACGCACACTCCGTCCGCGAGACGTCGCCCGACGCGCAAGTCGGATTTCGTCTTCGCTCTGCGCACGAATCGAGAGACGCATGCCCGCCGCGTTACCCAAAGGAATCAAGACCGACATCACCCAATGCATCGGCAACACGCCGCTGGTGCAATTGCGCAACGTTACCGCGGGGTGTGTCGCCACGGTGGTGGGGAAGGTCGAGAACCTGAACCCATTGTGGAGCGTTAAGGATCGGATCGCCGCCGCGATGATCGCCGCCGCCGAGAAAGACGGCAAGATCGGCCCCGACACGATCGTGATCGAACCGACCTCGGGCAATACCGGCATCGGTTTGGCGTACGTCTGCGCCGCGAAGGGTTACAAATTCACGGCTACGATGCCCGAAAGCATGTCGCTGGAACGTCGCCGTCTGCTTAAGGCGCTCGGCGCGGAATTGATTCTGACGCCGGCCGCCGAAGGGATGCCCGGCGCGGTCCGTCGCGCGACCGAGATGGCCGAGGCCGACAAGAAATACTTCATGCCGCAGCAATTCAACAATCCCGCCAACCCGGCCGTACATCGCAAGACGACCGCCGAAGAAATTTGGCGCGATACCGACGGCCAAGTCGACATCGTCGTGAGCGGCGTCGGCACCGGCGGCACGATCACCGGCATCGGCGAAGTGCTGAAGGAACGCAAGCCGTCGGTCCGCATGATCGCCGTCGAACCGGCCAACAGCCCCGTGATCACTCAAGCCAAAAACGGCGAAACGCTGAAGCCCGGTCGCCACACGATCCAAGGAATCGGCGCCGGCTTCATCCCGGGCAACTTGAATTTGGACATCATCGACGAAGTCGTGCAGGTCCAAGACGAAGACGCGATGGAAGCCGCCCGCCAACTGGCCAAACGCGAAGGCCTGATGTGCGGCATCAGTTGCGGCGCCGCCACGGTCGCCGCGCTGCAGGTCGCCCGTCGCCCGGAAAACGCCGGCAAGTTGATCGTGGTGATCCTGCCCGACCTGGGCGAGCGCTATCTCAGCACGAAGCTGTTCCCGGAGTGATGGCGAAGTCATAGCGACTCGCATGTTCGACGCCTTCTCACCCCGGATCGCTCAAAACGATCCGGGGTGTTTTTGTGATTCTCCTCGGAGCGTGACATGACGTTCTTTCGCGCAATCCTGACGATCACGGCATCGATCGTCTTGTCGTCCGCACCGTTCGCTCGCGATATCCCGCTCGGCTATTCTCTATCCGCTCCGCCTCCAGGAACGCGCAGCTTCAAAACCGAACTGGGTTGGATGGTCCCCTACACGGTCAAGCTCAGCGACAAAGTCGCGTTCGAGATGTTGCCGATCCCAGGCGGCAAGTTCAAGCTCGGCAGCCCGACGACCGAGAAGGAACTGCGCGACCGACGAAGGCCCGCAGGTCGAAGTCGAAGTCGAACCGTTCTGGATGGGCAAGTGCGAAGTCAGTTGGGCCGAGTACATGGAATGGATGAACTTCACCGATCGCTTCGCCGAACCCGACGGCAAACTGACGGTGAAAGTCACGCCGCAAAACGAAGTCGACGCGGTCACAGCGCCCTCGAATTTGTACGCGCCCGAGTTCACGTTCGGACTGGGCGACGATCCCCGTCTGCCGGCCGTGACGATGAGTTCGTTCGCCGCGCGGCAATACACGCGCTGGCTGAGTCTGAAAACCGGGCAGACGTTTCGCCTGCCGAACGAGATCGAATGGGAGTACGCCGCCCGCGCGGGCTCGACGACCGCGTACGGCTTCGGCGACGACGCGACCAAGCTGGGCGAGTATGCCTGGACCAGCGAGAACTCGGAGGAGACGCCGCATTTCGTCGGTCTGAAAAAGCCGAACGCCTGGGGCCTGTACGACATGCACGGCAACGTGATGGAGTGGACGTTGGACGCCTACCGCGCCGACGACTACGCGAAGTTGCCCACAGGCGCGGGACTGGCGCTCACGCGTTGGCCCAAGGAACTGTTTCCGCGCACTCTTCGCGGCGGCTCGTTCGAGTTCTCCGCACGCGTCGCGCGTTCGGCGGCGCGGTTCGCGAGCGAAGAAGAACAATGGCGGAAGCGGGATCCCAATTTGCCCCGCGGCCCGTGGTGGTTGACCAACGATCCGGGCCGCTCGGTCGGCATGCGCGTGATTCGTACGCTCAAGCCGCTGACGCCGGACGAAGCGAAACACGCCTACGAAGTCGATAACGAACAAACGAAAATCTCGTTGGAAGCTCGCCTGACCGACGGCAAAGGGGCGCGCGGCGTGTTAGGCCCGGCGGCGAAGATTCCACAAGTCGCGCCGCAGCCCTAAACGCACTCGCGAAATTTTAAGGGGAGGCTAGCACCGACCGCTCCACTTCGCTCCTTGATATGTGCCCCGACGACGGAACTCGGCGTCCAACGCGCTCAGCAGACCGGGCTTATCCAACGCCCACTCCGGCGCGATGAAATACTTAGGCGGAGCTTCGCCGCTGATTCGTTCGATCAACGTCCCCGGCGGCAGCAGTTCGATGGCGTCGACCACCGTCCCGACGTATTCGTCGCGTTCCAGCATCTTGGCCGTCCCGGCCGCGTACTGATCGGCCAGTTCGGTGTTGTGGACGACGTACAGATTGTGAATCTTCACCGCGTCGACTTCGTACCGCGCCATCTCGCGCACCGTGGCCAAAACATCCTCGCGCGTTTCGCCGGGCAGACCGACGATCAAATGGACGCAGATCTCGAAACCACGTCCCTTGCTGCGGGCCATGGCGTCGACGAAGGCGTCGTAATGATGGCCGCGGTTCATCCAATCCAGCGAACGATCGTGCATCGTTTGCAAACCGTACTCGACCGAGAGATACGTTCGTTGCCCGAACTCTTGCAACAAGTCCAATACGTCGTCCGGCACGCAGTCGGGCCGCGTGCCGATCGCCATGCCAACCACGCGCGGATCGCCGAACGCGCTCAGATACAACGGACGCAGTCGCTCGACGGGCGCGTACGTGTTGGTCGCCGGTTGGAAGTAGGCCAAAAAACGATCGGCCTTATAACGGACCTTCAGACGCTTGATCCCTTCTTGCAACTGATCGGCGACGGAGAGTTTGGGTTGACGCCGGCTGGGACTGAAGCTGCGGTTGTCGCAGAACGTACAGCCGCCCTTGGCCACCGTGCCGTCGACGTTCGGACAGGTGAATTTCGCGTCGAGACTGACTTTTTGGACACGGCCGCCGAAGCGGCGACGCAAGTAGAAGTTGTACTGATAGTAATCCAAGCCGGCGGCGCGCCAGTCGTAATGCGGCTGTGCGGCGGAATGCTCTGGAACCGGGAACAGCGCGGTCAATGGTCCCGATTCCGCCGCGACAGGGAACTTCTCCTCAGGCGTGAACTCGCCGCCCACCGACGCGGCGAGCGCGGTCGCGGGAATCCAACCATCGGCGTTCGAATCGACCGACACGGGCTGCGAACTCAAGCGGTAGGACGGATTGTAAGGAGGACTTCGCGGCGTACGACTGCGGGAATTCCGGTCGTTTCGTTGACCCCGACGCGACGTCGTCTAAAATAACTACTGTTTGCGTGGGGATTCGTCGAACGATTCGACGCCTCGTCATGCGCCGCGCGTCACGCTGCGCCGGTTCGCTTCAGCATATCAGACCGGTCGTCGCACGGCATCCGCGGCACGGTTCGCTCTTCTCTATGACGGGGTTTCCGATGTTCGGCGAATTGCATCCGATGGGTGGGGGCGATCCGATTCCGTTGGTCAAACGTTCGCTGATGATCGGTCGTCGCGAAAGTTGCAATATCGTTCTCCGCTTCGATAACGTTTCGGCCCATCATTGCCAACTTTCCGTCAACGGCGGGTACTGGTACGTCAAGGACCTCGGCAGCCGCAACGGCGTGAAGGTCAACGGCGTGCGTATCGCCATGGGCGAAAAACTGCTCGAACCGGGCGACCAAATCGCCGTGGCCAAACACAATTATCAGATTCAGTACGCGCCATACGAACTGGGCGCGGTCGGACCGCCGCCCGCCGAAACTCGCGAAGAAAACCCGCAACAGATCTTCTCGAAGTCGCTGCTCGAACGGGCCGGACTGGCGAAGACCGACATTCGCAGTAAAGACGACTCTCGTGGTCGCTACGACGTCATGAACAACGAATCGGGCCAAATCAAGAACCCGAACAAGCCGTTATAAAGCGTCTTGAGTCTCCAAAACTTACGATCGGTCGGTGCGGACGTTCGCACCGACCGATTTTCGCATTCATGGGAAGAGTGGAACGTTTCGAATCTTATCGGCGCAACCGTCCGACTTCGACCGGCCGACCGCGCAGCTTCGCTGGCTCGCACAATCGGGTGTCGGGGCCGCGAATGAGGGTCGTTTTACGGGCTTTCCTGCCGGCGACGGCTTGCCGCCGTATCTAGAATTGAACCGTCGGTGTGGGATTCGCGTAGATCGATACCGTCGCGACGCACCCGTGTCGCGAGTTTCGTTTCGCGATTGCCGCACCGTCTTCGTCAAGGATTCAGTATGTCGTCCGCCGCCGTTCCGCAATCTTCGGCTCGCACTCTGGTCGCGCTGCCCGTTTATAACGAAGCCAAACACGTCGCCGGCGTGTTGAACGAAGTCTTGCGCTATGCTCCGCATGTGTTGGCCGTCGACGATGGCTCGTCCGACGGCACGGCCGACGTGTTGGCCACGCTGACCGACGTGACCGTCGTCCGTCACGAAAAAAATCGCGGCTATGGGGCGGCGCTCCGCACGGCGTTCGAATTCGCACAAGTCCACGGTTACGATTACCTCGTCACGATCGATTGCGACGGCCAGCATCAACCCCGCTTGATTCCGGAATTCATTCGGGTCTTGAGCGGAGAACCGACCGTCGAATTGCCCTTCACGCCCGTCTGCCCGAATGCCGCGCGGCCGATCGACATCGTCTCGGGAAGTCGCTATTTGCACCAGTTCCCCGGGCAGGGGATTCCGCCCGTCGACCGTCGGCGGATCAACGTGCAGATCACCGACGAATTGAACGCCAGCTTGGGCTTTCATCTGACCGATACGTTCTGCGGATTCAAAGGCTACCGCGTCGCCGCGCTCGCCGCGTTGCCGGTGACCGATCCGGGCTATGCGATGCCGCTGGAACTGTGGGTGCGCGCCGCGCACGCCGGCCTGCGTATCGAAGAGTTGCCGGTGCCGTTGATTTATTTGGACGAAGCCCGGTCGTTCGGCGGCGCGTTAGACGACTCGGCCAAGCGGTTGGCATACTATCATCAGGTGATCGATCGCGCGTTGGCCGAAGTGACGGGAACTCCGGTGACGCTCGAAGAGTTGCGTCACACCGGTCGTAAGTTGTCGAAATGCGGCGGTCAGGATTCACATCGAGGAGCATGCCGCGAATGATCTTGCGGCCGACGCACTTGCGCAATTCGACCTGGGCCACACCCACCGGCGACGGCGAGCGATTGATCGATCCCGAGCTTTCGCTCTGGCCGGAACGCGCACGCGCGAATCGCGCGACGTTCCGCGCGTCGAATTACGACGTACAAGGCGTCTCGATCGGCGCGTTGGCCGCCGACGCGCGGCGCGAACTGCTGGCCGCCGCGCTCGATGCGACCCGCGCCTACCGCGACGCGACGTTGCCGACCACCGTCGACGCGGCCTGTCCGTTGTTGTTCACCGCCGGTCATCAGCCCGAGATTTTTCATCCCGGGGTTTGGCTAAAAAACGCGTTGTTGTCGCAAGCGGCCGCGTCCGTCGGCGGGATCGCGGTCAATCTGACGATCGACACCGATCTGATCAAATCGTCGAATCTCCGCGTCCCCGGCGGAACGATCGCCGCGCCGCGGTGGGAACCGATCGCGCTGGACGACGGACCGAGCCAAGTCCCCTGGGAAACCCGCGCGGTCGCCGACATCGAGCGACTGCGCACTTGGCCCGAACGCATGACGAGCGTCGCGCTCGCACCGGCGCAAGACGGGTGTTGGCGCGAATATTGGCCGCTGGTGATGCAACGGGCCGCGGCGACGGGCAATCTGGGTTTGGCGTTCGCGCAAGCGAGGCATCGATTGGAAGCCGACTGGGGTCTAAACACGCTGGAATTGCCGGTCAGTCGCGCGGTGCAAACGCCGGCAGCGCGACGCTTACTGTTGCATCTGTTGGCTCATCTGCCCCGGTTGACCGAGGTCTACAACGGCGCGTTGGCCGAATATCGCGCCGCGCACGGCATCACCAGCCGTGCGCATCCGGCGCCGTCGTTGGAAACGCGCGGCGAATGGATCGAAGCCCCCTTCTGGGTTCGCGACGATGCCAATCCGCGTCGGCGGCGCGTTTGGGCGTTGCTGCGCGACGATGTCTTGCGATTGAGCGACGGCGACGCGATCGAGGCCGACTTTCCTTTGACGCCCGATCAGCCGACGGACGAAGCCGTGGCGGCTTGGGAAGCGTTGGAAGTGCGCGGCGTGCGGTTACGCACCAAAGCGTTGATCACCACGCTGATCGCACGCGTGCTGTGGAGCGACCTGTTCGTCCACGGAATCGGCGGCGCGAAATACGACGAAACCACCGATCGCATCATCGCCGAATTCTTCGGCTTTCCGGCGCCCGACTACGCCGTGGCGAGCGGCACGCTCCGTTGGCCGGCTCTGCGAGCGGACGATGAAGCGTTGGACGAAGCGGAGTTGCTGCAACGGATCCGCGCGACAGAATTTCAACCCGAACGCTTTCTGCAAAACGGCGCGGTCGGCGAATTCGCCGAAGCGATCGCGCAAGCAAGCGGCGGTCGCCCTGGAAAAAACGCCGGCCAACGCGCGGGCTCGACATCGCGAAATCACGGCCGCGAATCTCGCCCTGCGACCCGCCGTGCAAGCTCGCCGGGCCGAGTTTCAAGCCCGCCTGGACGCCCGACGTCGCTCCGACCAAGCGGCCGGCATTCTGAACTCGCGCGAACTCCCGTTCGTGCTCCACTCGTCCGCTAGCTTGCAAGCGTTTTTCGCCAGCGGGCGGTAACTCTCATTTGCCGTGGAAACTCTGTTAGGCAATCTCCAACGTGCAGGGGGCTGCGCTACGCAGCGCCCCCTGCCACCCGAGACGGTTCATAGAGACGCTAGCGTCTTTTGACTGGGTAAAAACCCGAATTGACGCCGAACGGTCGCCGCTTGATAATCCGCCGCCCGAAATTCGTACGCACGGTGCGTGGCGAACTCGGTCGGCGTTTTTCACGCGCAGGTCTGATGCCGTCTTCGACTTCCATACGACTCGCTATGCTCCGACGATCTTGGATCGTCGCCGCGCTGGCCGTCGCGTTGCTGTTCGAGCTGACGCATTCGTCCGTGGCGCAAAGCATCCCCGACGTCGCGCCCGAACCCCGCGCCGGGTCGAACGACAAACGCCTGGTTTGGCGAAATAAAGCGAAGTCCGCCGCATCGAACGCGGCCGAAAATCCGCCGGCGATCTTAGCGGACGCGCCCGCCAAGCCGATCGCAACTCGTGCGACCGCGCCGACGATCGACGACGATCCGCCGGCGTTCGAGTTACGTGGTGAAGCGCCGGTCGTCAAATCGGTCACCCGGGTCTCGGCCTCGTCCAAACCCAGCGCCAGGCGACCGACGCCGCTGGAAGATCCGACCACGGAACCGCCGCCCGGTTCCGACGGCGCCATCGACGGCGACTTTCCGCCGCAATTGCTCCGCACGCCGAACGGCGGCTCGCGGTTGATTCCGCCCGCTCCGGCCGCCGACGATCCGTGGAAAGTCGCGCCGCCGGTTCGGAGTCCGGTCGATCCGGTCCAACCACGACCCTATCCGGGTGGGCCGGTTCCGGCACAGTATGAACAAGGCGCGCCGCCCGACGAGGTCTGGGGGCTGCCGCGGACGTTCGAAAAGACTCCCTACCCACGCTTCGAAGGCCGCGGCGAACCGTTGACCGCCGGATCGTGGTTGAATCGTCCCTATTACTTCGGCATCTTCGTCGGCGGTCTGAGCGGCGATACGTTGATCCAAAATCAGGTGAATCAGAACGCGGGCGTGCTCGGCGGATTCCGCTTCGGTTGGGATTACGATCACTATTGGGGGATCGAGATGCGGGGCGGATTCGCGTCGCAAGGACTCGAGTTCTCGCAGTATCCGACGCTCGACGGTAGATCCAACGACTTGATCTTTTGGGACTTCAATTTGGTCTATTACCCCTGGGGCGACTCGCGGTGGCGGCCGTACGCGTCGCTGGGGATCGGCATCGCGGACTATGACTTCGTCAACGAAATCGGGATCCGCCGCAGCGAGATGGTCTTCGCCATGCCGATCGCAGCCGGCCTGAAATACCGGATGAACCAATACTGGACCTGGCGGTTCGACGTCGCCGACAACATCATCTTCGGCGGCACGGCCAGCTTCGAGACGCAAAACCAACTCTCGTTCACGACCGGTCTGGAACTCCGCTTCGGCGGCACCCGCCGCAGCTACTGGCCGTGGAACCCCAGCAATCGCTATCGCTGACGCGAAGTTACGCCGTCGCCTCGACGGCGTCGGGTAGCGGTTCGAGCGGCGCGGTTTCGTCGCCGGTCGCGAGACGTTCCGTCCAGCGACGCAGTTCGTCCAGCAGCGCGTCGGCCACGTCGTTGCGGCGGTCGGCCACGTCGTTGATCTCGAAGTAATCGTCCGGTTTGTAATAGAGTTTCGTCGCACGCGTCGCGTCGTCGGCGACCGGAGCGTCGATCAGCCACCACGCTTCGGTGCCGATGCCGAACTGCCGCGTCGTCGGAGTGCGTTCCCCCGACGCGACGAAAAATCGGTCTCGCGCAGACTCAGCGACGTTCGAAAACGCACTCCACGGCGGACCGCTCCACCAGGCCGACGCGTCGGGACGCGGCAGATCCAACCGCGCGGCGAGATTCGCCGCCAGGTCGTGCGGCTGTGCGAGTTGCAGGCTTCGTTCGGCCGCTTCCGCGCCGTCGGGCGCACACAGAAACAAGACTTGATGCAGCGTTTCGCGATTCAAGTCGACGTCGTTCCAGCCCCAGCGAGCGTGCTCGCCCAAGGGGAAACCGCGCGTCGAGAGGACGATCAACCACGTCGACTTGGCCAAGGGCGAGGCGTCCCATTCGTCGAGAAACGCGCCCAGGCAGTCGTCCAAGACGGCGACTTGCGCGGCGGCCGCTTGGCGTTCGCCCAACAGCGTGTCAGGATCGACGTCGGCCGGGATCGGACCGTACGGCGGATGCGTGTGCTCGGGCGGGGCGGGATCTTCTTCGTCGGCCAGCCGCGCGCGGTAGTCGTACGGCGCGTCCCACAAGCGGCCCAACGACCCGCAATGCCACCACGCGGCGAACGGCGTTCGCAGTTCGTCGAGCGCGGCCGCGCCGGTCGCGAAGAATTCGGCCAGCGCCGTTGCGGTCCACTCGGCGCACGCCGCGTCACGATCGGGAATCGGCACGACCACCTGTTCGTCGAATTTATCGGCCGCGGGAAACTCGATCACCCGCGCGTCGTCGGTCAACAACAACGTCCGTCGCCCCGACGCTTGCAACAACGCGGGCAAACTCGGGCCGACCCCTTCGCGATGCGGCGCCCAACTCGGTCGGCCGTTCCAGAGTGCGCGGTAGATCGACGGCAAGTCGGGCGCATCGGCCCAGCAGCGTTCGAGCAAGAGGGAGCGTTCGGCCAAGCGATTCCAATTCGGCGTCGCGATCCACGTGTTGCCGTACGGCCCCAACGACGCAGGCTGCAATCCGTCGAACGCCAGGACGAGCAAGTTGTGCATAGTAGAGTTTTCAGTGTGAGGTTTTCAGTTTTCAGTTGAGGTGCTCGACACCGACTCTCCAACGACGATTCAGCAGTCTGAAAACCGAATTCTGAAAACCGAAAACTCTACGCCTTTCTCGCTTTCGCCACTACGGCGGGCGGGTATTCGCGGACGTCCCACCGCTCGGGGTACGGCAAGCGGGCCATGTCGAAACGCGTGTCGGCTTCGACCGCGAACAGGCTGTCGGTCGGCGCGGCGTCGTACAGGGCTTGGATCAGCGCCAGCATCTCGGGCTCTTGTTGCATGAACAAGTCGTACGGCGGCGAGCAGAAGACCACCCAGGGCGTGGCGGGAAATTCGGGCAAACGTTTGGCCCACAACAGCGCGTTGCCCGAGAGCACGGTGACGCGATCGGAGAGGTCGAGCGCGACGGCGTTCTGCTTGAGGATGTCGGCCGTCGGAAAATGCCGCTCGTTGAAGGTCGCGGCGACCGCGCCGCGACTGATCGCCTCGAAGCCCAGCGCCGGTGCCGGCGAAGACGTCGATCGCGTGTAGACCGGCGATTCCGGGCCCAGCAGATTGAAAACCGCCTCGCGGACGCGTTCCTTCATCGGCCGCGTGCGCGGGTCAGGCAGAAATTTGAGCCGCTTGCCGCGCAGATCGCCGCCGATGATGCGCGGCGGCGACGCGGCTTCGTTCGGATCGTCCAAGTGTTCGCGCGAACGCGACGATTTCGACATGCGTGACTCGATGACGGCAAGTAAATGTCCGGCGGCGCGCCGACGCGACGCGAACCTTCCAGAATAGCCGCCGAGGGGCCGATTCGCGAGGGCGTAGGGTCCATCGCCTAACCGGCGAGGTTCCGAATACGGAATGGCCACAAAGAAAACAAGAAGCACAAAAACTCAGAAAACCGACGAGTACGGCGAATCAATCCACTCCGTTCGATTTTGCATATTCCTTTTTGTCCTCTTTGTTTTTCTTGCGGCCATTCTCTACGCGTCTCGATTTACTCCGCCCAGCGCAAAATCACCTTGCCGCTGTTGCCGCCGATCATCGTTTGGAAGCCTTGCTCGAACTCGGTGTAGGGGAAGTGGTGCGTGATGATCGGTTTGATGTCCAAGCCCGATTGCAGCATCACGGTCATCTTGTACCACGTCTCGTACATCTCGCGGCCGTAGATTCCTTTGATGGTCAGCATGTTGAAGACGACCGCGTTCCAGTCGATGGCCATTTCTTTTTCGGGGATGCCCAGCATCGCGATCTTGCCGCCGTGCGCCATGTTGGCGATCAGGTCGCGGAACGCGTGCGGGTTGCCCGACATCTCGAGCCCGACGTCGAAGCCCTCCTTCATGCCGAGTTGTTTCTGCGCATCAGCGATCGTTTGCGTACGGACGTCGACTGCCAAGTCGGCGCCCATTTTTTTGGCCAGTTCCAAGCGATACGGGTTCATATCGGTGATAACCACGTACCGCGCGCCGGCGTGTTTGGCCACGGCGACCGCCATGATGCCGATCGGGCCTGCGCCGGTGATCAGCACGTCCTCGCCCAGCAGATCGAACGACAGCGCGGTATGCACCGCGTTGCCAAACGGGTCGAAGATGCTGGCCACGTCGCGCGGGATGGCGGGGTCTTGCACCCAAATGTTGGTCATCGGCAGCGAGATGTATTCGGCGAACGCGCCGGGTCGATTGACGCCGACCCCCTTGGTGTCTTTGCACAAATGCCGCCGGCCGGCCAAGCAGTTGCGGCATCGCCCGCAGACGACGTGCCCTTCGCCGCTGACGATCTCGCCGACGTGAAAGTCGTGTACGTTGTCGCCGACTTCCACGATCCGGCCGACGAACTCGTGCCCGACGGCCATCGGGACCGGAATCGTTTTTTGCGCCGAGGCGTCCCACTTATAGATGTGAACGTCGGTGCCGCAGATGCCGGTTTGCAGGATTTGGATCTTGCAATCGTTGATGCCGATCTCGGGCTCGGGAATGTCATCGAGCCACAGACCGGGTTTGGCGAATTTTTTGACGAGGGCGCGCATGGAGCGTGTTTTTAAAGAGCGAAGGATTATTCTATTCCATTGTAGGAAACAGCTTCCTTCATCGCCAGATCACTCAGGCGAGAGGACTTCGTCATCCCCGATTCCGCACGCTTAACCCGCTTAACCACGGACGGCGAGTTCTATCTGCTCGCAGTCTCCCCAATTACCATGGATTCTCCGCCGATTCTCGGTCATTTTCGCATCGCTCGTCATGCTGCATCGCTTCACCCGTTGGTTTCGGTCGCCTGCGAACGCCGATGGCCGGCAGGCGCATATGACGTTCGCCCATACGTCGATCGGGCGGTCGATCAGTCGGGCGGGCGTGTTCTTTAAGAAGCAACTTTGGATTTGGCCGATCATCGCGGTCGTGTTGCTGGCCGTGATCGGCTGGACCGTCAGCGGCGCGATCGAACGGACGATCAAAGACAATCTCCGCTCCGAATTGACCACGTTGCTGGGCGTCGAGCGGTCGATGCTCGAGACCTGGCTGAACGTCCAAGAAGCGAACGCCGAGTCGTTGGCCAACGATCAACAAATCCGCGCGGTCGCGCTCGAAATCCTGGACGCGGTCAACCCGGTCCCCGAGGACGACTGCGCCTCCCGACGAAACGCCTCCTCTGACGCGCACCGCGACGCCGTCGCAGAACGCGCGGTTGGCGCACGAGCTGCGCCCGGGATGACGTCGCACCAGTTCGCCAGCTTCTTCATCGCCGATAAGCGGCAACGGATTCTCGCGTCGAACAATCCGGAACTGCTGGGTCAGACGGTCCCGCGGTACGAAGCGTTCCTCACCCGCGCACTCGACGGCCACACCACCGCCTGCGCGCCGTTTCCCAGCGTCGTGCAGATGAAAGACGAGTTCGGGCGGACGAAGACCGACGTCCCCACGATGTTCGTCTGCGCGCCGATCCGCGACGCCAACTTTCAAGTGGTCGCGGTGCTGGCGTTGCGCATTCGGCCCGAGAAAGAATTCACGCGCATCCTGCAACTCGGCCGACTCGGCAAAACGGGCGAGACCTACGCGTTCGACAAAGCGGGCATGTTGGTCTCGAACAGTCGCTTCGACGAAGACATGATCCTGCTGGGGCTATTGCCCGACGTCGAGGATTCGCAATCGATCCTCAAAATCTCGCTCCGCGATCCGGGCGGCAACATGCGGAAGGGCTTTCGTCCGACGGTGCGCCGCGCGGAGTTGCCCTTCACCAAACCGGTCGCCGCGGCGTTGAACAAGGAATCCGGCGTCGACGTCGAAGGCTTCCCTGATTACAAGGGCGTCCCCAGCGTCGGCGCCTGGGAGTGGCTACCCAAGTACGAAATGGGCCTGATCACCGAAATCGATTACGACGAAGCGTTCCGCCCGCTGACCATTCTGCGGTGGGCGTTTTACATCATGTACGGGCTGCTGACGCTGGGGGCCGTGGCGATCTTCGTCTTTACGCTGATCGTGGCGCGGTTGAATCGCGCCGCGCGACTGGCCGCCGTCGAAGCCAAGCAGTTGGGCCAATATCGCTTGGAACAACGGATCGGCTCGGGCGCGATGGGGATCGTCTACAAGGGGCATCACGCGATGCTCCGTCGGCCGACCGCGATCAAGATGCTGAATCTCGAAAACGTGAACGACGCTTCCATCGAACGCTTCGAACGCGAAGTGCAGATCACCTGCAACCTCAACCATCCGAATACGATCGCGATCTACGACTACGGTCGCACGCCCGAGGGCGTGTTCTACTACGCGATGGAGTTTTTAGACGGCATCGACCTGCAATCGTTGGTCGAAAAATACGGCCCGCAATCGCCGGGGCGCGTGATTCAGATTCTGCAACAGATTTGCGGCTCGTTGTACGAAGCGCATTCGCAAGGAATGGTCCATCGCGACATCAAGCCGGCCAACGTGATGCTGAACCGGCGCGGCGGCGAGCCCGACGTGGTCAAGGTCTTGGACTTCGGCTTGGTCAAAGCGTTGGACGACGGCAAACAGGCCGGCCGCACGGGCGGACTGGCCGGCACGCCGCTGTATATGTCGCCCGAAGCGATCCAATCGCCCGACTCGGTCGATCCGCGCAGCGATCTCTACGCCGTCGGCGCGGTCGGCTATTTCCTGCTGACCGGGCAGCCGGTCTTTCACGCGCAGTCGTTGGTCGAGCTGTGTCGCCTGCACGTGGTGGGCGTGCCCGAGACGCCGTCGCAGCGCGTGGGCCGCGCGATCAATCCCGAGTTGGAAAGCGCGTTGCTGGCCTGCCTGGAAAAGAATCGTGCGAAGCGTCCGCAAACCGTGCGCGACCTGGCGCACCTGCTGGAGCGGGCGATAGACGCGGAACGCTGGACGATCGACGACGCCGAACATTGGTGGGGCCGCCACGAACGAGGCCAAGCGATCCCGTCCGACGCCGGCACGTTCGCCGCGCCGCCATCCGCAGCCGCCCCGACCGCCGGACCCGCAACCGGTACGCACACCGGCGGCAAAACGGAAGCTCCGCCCCCGCCGCCGCCGAACGCGGACACGGCATCACGGTTCGATCGAACGATCGATCAGGGGTAGGATGCGAGAGTGATCTCAGAATAACAATGCGATATGATCAACTTATGTCGTTATCTCCGGAAGACATCGGTCGATTCGCATGCACTCAATTCGATGCGTTCATCGTCTCCGACCCATCGACGAGACGTTGGAACGAGCTTCGTCTCGAATTGACGAATTGGTTTGCGATGATCGACGAAAGAGCCGCATTCGCAGGCATGCTCTGGGTGCTGGAGAACAGCGGACGCTATCAACACCAAGAACTGGCCGGGGAACTTCTGGCAGATCGCTCTCTTCCGCTGCTAATTTCGGTTGACGAATTCATTCGTCGCACCGCACCGACCCTCAACCCCAGTTGCACGACCATCGCACGCTACTTGCGCGGGCAAGTCGGAGTAACCGAGACCTTGAAAGTCATCGACGAGCTATCGTCGACGGCGAGTGATGAGCAAATGCGATCCGGTCTTCGGTCGTTGAATTACCGGCTTGGCCAAGCCGACGCCTAATCTTTATGGAGCCAAGCCATGCATTTAGTGGCCGCAGGCAATACGGAGATCTCCGCTTATCTCGCCTTGGTGCGAAGGGCTATCGCGTCCGTTGCGAGCGGAACGAAACACGCAAATCGGTGACTTGGTGCGCCGACGGACCGCTCGGCGAGTTCGTTGCGAACGGTCCACTCGAACTGCTGGGCTTGATCGCCATGGTGGAAGTTCGCGGAGAGTCTTGGACGGCCACCGACGAACAGATCGACGAATTTATGACGAAGTATCACACTTGATGGGTACAATATCACTCATCTTCTGGCTTAGGGCACGTCTTCGACGTATCGCGTATTCCGATACAAACGCCGATCGACGCGATCCTCCGCAATACGGTGCGTCGAGACGCACCCTACAATAACATTTATAAGTATCTTGAAATTGCGACGAACAAGCCTTGACATTTCACGGCGGTATTATTATACTTACGTTCACTCTTTTAAAACTAGATTCGAACGACGAGTCTCGCCGTTTGGGTAGAATGGATTTTCTCGAATCGCTTGTCCGAACGAGAGTTTCGCGAGGAATTCCTGTCCGGATCGTCGGGAATCCTTATGGGCATTGTGCGGCATGAGCGCAGCGAGACGAAGCCAGACCAGAGGGAGATCGCATGCTCGCACATCAATAAAAAACTGCGTCGCGCCGCGATCGTAACGCTCGCGGAGTGAAGATAGGCAAAGCGCGACCGGGAAACGCTCGCTCGCGTGTCGAAATAATCGACATCGATAATGTATACAAATGTTTTCTCACTCAAAACGTTTGGCGAAGTCGGGGCGTTTGCGGCGGTTATTGCGATACCGACCGAAACCTGCGGCGCGATCGAGTGAAAAAACTCGCGTAGTCGTGCGAGCGTTTCGCTCGTAACGATCGTAACGCTCGCGCAGTGAAACTGAATGAGACGGCGAAGCGGAAGGAGGCGGCGAAGATGGAGAAGATCGTTCGCAATGTTTCACGTGAAACAAAACGATGTGTGTCCGTGAGACCCGTCCGCGGCTTCGGCCGTCCGCTCAAAGCGCATCATGACGGTCTTCTGCGTCGAAGCGATGAGTGCAACCGAAGCGGTGCCTCGCTCTGAACCGTGCCGGGCCCGAGTGCGTCCGCCGACTCCCCCGGCGAAACACGGAACCGAAAACGCGAAAGTTCACGCGGAGATTCACGAAACCGTCGAAAAACGAGAGATGTAACGCCCTTGGCAAAGCGCGTTGCGCAAGCGACCATGGAGACGATTCCGAAGTCCCAGGCGGCCGGATCGTCCGACGATGCCGACGACGGGCTAACCTTACCACGATTTGAAGCGAAGCCGACTATCGATCAGCTATGGCCCGCATCCTCCTCACCTCCGGCCCCACGCGGCAGTACCTGGACCCGGTCCGCTATCTGACCAACGCCAGCAGCGGGCGGATGGGGGCCGCGTTGGCGCAAGCCTCGCTCGATCGTGGGCACGAAGTCGTGATCGTCAGCGGACCGGTCGAGGTGGCCTATCCGCCGGCCTGCGCGCGTCGTGTGGGTGACGACCACCGAGGAGATGCTGGCCGCCGCGCAGCGCGAGTATCAAACGATGGACGGGCTGATCGGCGTCGCAGCGCCGTGCGATTATCGACCGGTCCGCGTCAGTCCGCAGAAGATTCATAAGACCGGCGAACCGCTCGTGTTGCATTTGATCGAAACGCCGGATATCGTCGCGACGTTGGGAGCCGGCAAGTGCGCGGGGCAATGGGCCGTGGGGTTCGCGCTCGAGACCGAAGACGCGCGCTTTTGCGCGATCGTGAAGATGGAAAAGAAGAGCTGCGATATGATGGTCCTCAACGGGCCGCAAGCGATGAACAGCGCGGAGAACACGGTCGTCGTGTTCGATCGTTCGCATCTGCCGATCGCCGAATTGACCGGCGACAAAACGGACGTCGCCCGCGGCATCATGGACAAAATTCAAACGCTGCTGATCGACAAACGGAGCGCATTGTGAGCGACGAATCCGCGGCCGAATGTCTGTGTGCGGGCGTCGTGGTGGTGGACCATCTCTGCGCCGTTGGCGCGGATGCCGAAGGCCGGCGAATTGGTCGTCTGCGACGAACTGCCGCTCTCGATCGGCGGACTGGCCGCCAACGCGTCGGTCGGATTGGCGCGACTCGGCGTGCGAACGTCGATCTCGGGCTGCGTAGGCGAGGATATTTTCGGCGACTACGCCACTAAGTTCCTTCGCGACGCCGGCGTCGACGTGCGGCACCTCATTCGTCGACCGAACGTCGGCACCGCCGGCACGTTGATCGTGAACATCATCGGCGAAGATCGGCGATTCATTCACACGCGCGGGGGCAACGCCACGTATTCCGTCGCCGATGTGCCGGACGACGTGCTGGCGAAGTGCAAGGTGTTGTATCTCGGCGGCTTGCTGTTGCTCAATCGGATGTCCGAGCCCGGCGCGGCGGCCGGACTCTTTCGCCGCGCGCCGAACTCGGCGTCAAAACCGTCGTCGACGTCGTCGTGCCCGGTTTGGCCGTTTCGGGCGACGTCGACTATCGTCCGTTGTTCGAAGAAGTGATGCCCTGGACGGACGTGTTTTTGCCGAACACCGACGAAGCCGCGATCATCACGCGACTCGACGATCCGGTGGAGCAAGCCGCATGGTTTCGCGCGGCCGGCGCGGGCGTGGTCGCGATCACGCTGGGCGAGCATGGGACCGTGATGCTGGCCGACGGGATCCGCGTGAAGGCCGGCGTGTATCCCACGACGTTCGTCGGTTCGACCGGCGCGGGCGACGCCTTCGACGCGGGTTACATCGCAGGGATGATCGCCGGCGAGGACTGCGCTGGGCTGTCTCCGTTGGGGAGCGCGCGCTGCGGCAAGCTGCGTCCGTTCGTTGAGCGGAACGGAGTCGCTGTTCAATCGCGGCGAATTACAAGAGTTTCTCGCCAAACATGATTTGCCGTTAGCTCGGCTCGGTTAGACCGAATCGACGGTACTACGAGCGCGTGTTGACGCTCGGACCGGAAAGCCATTCGTGTTTCACGTGAAACAACGTCGGGCGCACGCCCTCGCGGGCATCGAGATTTCGCGCTGCGACTCAGCGTTTGGTCGCCGGGGCGGCGGGGGTCGTCGGTGTTGCGGCCGCTTTCGGCGCGTCGGCTTTGGCGGGCGGGGCGTGGTTCGCCGTCGCCGGCGGCAGCAGCAAGTCTGGCCGGGTGATCGTCAGATAGTGACCGTGATCGGCCGTCAGGATCAAGGCGGTATCGTCCCAGCCGCCGTGTTTTTCGATCCACTCGACGATCGCGGTGAACGCCATGTCGCCGCTGATCGTCGCGCCGATCGAGTTGTCGATGTTGTTGGCGTGGTTCCCCCAGTCGACGTCGCCGGCTTCGACCATTAACCAAAACTTGTCGCCCTTGCTCGCCAAGACGTCGAGCGCGGCGACGGCTATGTCGGCCAGAATCGGGTTTTCGTCGATGTCGGCCGGCGTGTAGACCTCGGCCTTGCCCTGGTAGTCGGGCTTGGTCGAGATCCGCTTGATGCTGACCGTGGGATCGTAACGCCCATCGGCCGTGCGGAACGGCAAGTGACCGTACTTGGTGCCGAAGAAGCCCAGCAGGCGAGTTTTGTGTTTGATCGCGTCTTGCGCGGCCGCCTTGAGCAGGTCCGGACCTTTTTTGCCGGCCGTCCGTTCGGCGATCGTGTACTTGCCGCCGTTTTTGACGTCGATCTTCGCTTTGTCCGAGTTCGCTAGGTACTGATTGCCCGGGATGAAGTTTTTTCCTTGCTCGCCGTCTTTCCCCAGGATCACGCCATGTCCCGCGCCGATCAACACATCGACGCCCGGGAGCGGTTCCTTCGGATGATAGATGCTGGGCAAGCCCAACAGGTCGCGCGAGATGTCCTGATAGTCGCCGCGATCGACGTTGTGGGCATATGCGCAACCGGGCGTGGCGTGCGGGATCGGGACGCTGGTCACCACGCCGACCGGCCAACCCTTTTTCTGCACGTAGTGCGCGATCGTGTCGACCGGCTTGCCGTCGACGCCGACGTTGATCGCTTCGTTGTAGGTTTTGATTCCCGCGGTCATCGACGTGGCCGAGGCCGACGAATCGGTATAGGGATGCTTGATCTTCCCTTTGCCGATGTAGTAGTTCGGGTCCGTCG
Source organism: Pirellulales bacterium (assembly GCA_049840575.1). Classification (GTDB taxonomy): domain Bacteria; phylum Planctomycetota; class Planctomycetia; order Pirellulales; family JALHPA01; genus JANRLT01. The sequence goes on along the minus strand of JASGKV010000020.1, from coordinate 213,179 downwards.
CGACCGCCCAGGGGGTCTCGCCGGCGGTTTCCCAAGCGAAGCCGCCGTAAACCTCTTTGTTGTTGCGTTTGACCTTTTTCGCGTTGACGTCGACCGTTTCGTTGATCGAATGCGGCGCGGTCACGTGATAGCCGTAGTCGGTTTTCACGCCGCGATAATCTTGGAAGTTCAGCCCGGTGCCGCGGCCTTCGCGATAACCGACCTGGCCGTTTTTGTAGTTGGCGGCCGCCCAGGTGCTCCACCAATCGTTGCCGTCGAAGATCATCAAGATCACGCGTTTCTTGCCTTCGTCGACCGCCTTGCGTTGCAGGCGATAGACGTCGGTTTGATCCATGTATTGCGCGTGAGGATTCAACGTGTCGGTCGGCAGCCGGCCGTAGATCTCCTTCAATTTGTCTTCGCTACGGTAGGCGCTGTTCTTGCCGGTGAAGTCGTCCAGACCGATGCCGAACGTGTAGATCGGAATCAACCGATTCGAGTGCGAGACCCAACTCGAATATTTCGACGGATCGGGCCCCCAGAAGCCCCAGGGTGCGGATTGCAGTTCGACGGCTAGTTGTTGTTGTTCGCGAACCGGATCTTTGACCGGTTCGGCGGCCGAAAGCGTATCGACGACGCCGAAAGCGGCCAAACCAAGACAAAACGCGAAAATTCGAGAGCGAACGATCATCGGGCGAACAACCGGCGGAGAAGACGGCGGACGGAGGGATGCGCGGCGGGCGGAACCTTTATTCTAAGCCGGTAACATAACCCTGAACAATGAGCCGGCCATGAGCGAAGCGTGTCGAATATGTCAGTCAGGCGTTGTCACATCGGCGAAGGAGGTGGATATGATCGGTTGAGTAACCGGGCCGACGATTTTAGAATGGGTGTTTCCGCCGAACCCGTTCGTACCGCCTCACGTCCTTTTGGACACCGTTTTGAGTTTTTCGTCCTATGGCCAACGAGTTTGATCCGTACCGCGAAGCCTTGGTCGTCGAATACAACACGGTTTGGCCGGACGACTACGACGCCTGGAGCGCAACCACGCGGTTGGACCTGGAAAAGCGTCTGCACGCCGAACCACAAGCGGCCGCCGCGCTGGACTACGTTCGCCAGCATACCGGCTTCGCTCGCACGATCACCGTGACCGAAGCCGATTTATCGCGCCTGGGCGCGACGCACTAATACCGGCCCGGCGTCCGTTCGCGGTCGTCGCGTCGACCCGAACCTCGATTCCGTTATCCGGCCGCTCATGCCCGTCGTCAACGTTTCGCTTGGTCCTCGTTCGTATCCGATCTCGATCGGCAGCGGCACGTTGGAGTACGCCGGCCAGTTTCTGGTCGAGCGCGTCCGCGCGACGCACGTCGTGGCGATCACCGACGAGCATGTCGAAGCCTTGTACGCCGACGCGCTCTTGGGTTCGTTGAGCAAGCACGTTGCGCGGGTCGATTTGATTTCGGTCCCTGCTGGCGAGACCAGCAAGTCGATCGAAGCGGCCGGCGCGTTGTGGGAGCAAATGGCCGAATACGGCACCGATCGCAAGAGTGCTGTCGTGGCGCTCGGCGGCGGCGTGGTGGGGGATTTGGCCGGTTTCGTCGCCGCGACGTACGCACGCGGGCTGCCGTTCCTGCAAATCCCGACGACGTTGTTGGCACAGGTCGATAGCTCGGTCGGCGGTAAGACCGGGATCAATCTGAGTACGGCGAAGAACCTGGTCGGTTCGTTCTGGCAACCGCGCGGCGTGTTGATCGACACGCACACGTTACGCAGCCAAGGCGAACGCGACTACCGCGGCGGCTTGGCCGAGGTGGTGAAGTACGGCGTGATCCTGGACGACGAGTTTTTCGATTACTTGGAAACACATACCGCCGAGTTGTTGGCCCGCGATCCGGCGACGCTCGAAGAGATCGTCGGCAAGTCGTGCGAGCTAAAGGCGTTCGTCGTGTCGCGCGACGAACGCGAGGAGACCGGTCTCCGCGCGGTGTTGAATTACGGACACACGTTTGCGCACGCGTTCGAGACGGTCTCGGGCTACGGCGAGCTGACGCACGGCGAAGCGGTGACGATCGGGATGACGTGCGCCGCGCGACTGGCGGCCGACATAGGACGCATCCCGAACGCGTTGGTCGAGCGTCAAACGAAATTACTGTCGGCCCTCGGTCTGCCGACGACGGCGCCGGCGTTGGAACATGCGTCGTTGTTGAACGCGATGGCCAAGGATAAGAAGGTCGAGCACGGCCGGTTGAAGTTCGTCTTGCCGACCAAACTAGGACACGTGGAATTGGTCGACGGCGTGACCTCCGACCAGGTTTGTAAAGCTTTGACGGCTTGCGGAGGATAGGTCCGGAGATACGACAAAATGTCTAGTTTTTCGGTCTAAGCTGTGGTTTGCACGAAATAATCCAGTCGAGACGTGTGCATTAATTGTTCAAACGAAGTTTTTTTCGTTTTTTCGCAGTCTGACCCTAGTCGGATGGGGTTGAAACCCAATACTTTAGCGATCTGCGGTTTTCCGCCGGTCGTAGAAACCAGACTTCGGGGCATCTTCGGTTTGTAGTCGTGTGCGGAACGCTCCGCCCACGAAAACCTAAGGTCCGAACGCTTGTTACTTGAATCGACGATTTTGCTGGCCGACACGCTCCCCTGGTCCACCGCGGGATTGGACGACGTTCTGCGCCGCGTGGGGACGCCGACGAAGCTGAAAACGGTTACGGCCGTGAATGTCGTCGAGGCCATCCCGGATTCCGGATCCGCCATTTTGGTGTGCGATCCGGGCAGCAAGGGCTGGTCGTTGGAAAGTCTGCTCGATCGGTGCGCGCAAGCGCACAAATCTCTGGATATCGTCGCGGTCGCCGAACCGAAAAACTGCGACGAGTTGCAACGCCTGTATCGCGCCGGCGCGCGAGGTCTTGAAGCCCGCCGAACTGAACGAATTTCCGGCCGCGCTGGCCCGCAGATTCGCCGCGCGACGACGCGAAGCCGAAGCACTGCGCGACGTCGAAAGCAGTAAGCAACTGCACACGCTGTGGCGACAAAGCTTCATCGCGGCCGGCATCGGCTGGTCGAGTTGGTCGCTCAAAAAAGAAGGGTTGGAATACAGCATCAACGTCGCGCCGCTGCATGGGCTGAGCGTCAACGAGGAAGACGTCGCGGATTTAAAAGAGCTGTCGGACCGTTATCGCGATTCGCTCAGCCTGGAAGTCCGCGATCAGATCACCAAGCTGATTTTCGAATACGCGGGCAAGCATCACGTCTTCTCGACCGAGTTTCCGATTATCCAACCCGACGGCGGCGAACGTTGGGTGGCGATGCACAGTAAGGTCGAAGTCGATGACGTGGGTCAACCGGCGCGCGTGTTGTCCGTGTTGCAAGACATCGACGCGCGCAAACGCGTCGAGTTGGCGTTACAAGACAGCGAGCGACGCTTCCGCGATTTCATGGATAAAAGCCCGATCGTCGCGTTCATCAAGCATCGCGACGGACGCTACGTATACGCCAATAAGCTGTTTCGCGAAGTGTTGATCGGTCCGCACGCGGTGGAAACGATGACGCCCGAAGATCGCGTCGTCGGGCGCTACGATTACGAGATTTATCCGGAGCCGATCTCGAAGCATCTGCGCACACACGATCTCGCGTTGTGGAACAGCGAACAGATTTGGTACGGCATCGAAGAAGTTCCGTTGGCGAACGGCGAACTGCGTAGTTGGTGGGTCGTGAAGTTTTTGTTCGCCAACCACACCGGCGAGCGATTTCTGGGGGGCATGGCGTTGGACATGTCCGACCGCTTGCTGGCCGAAGAACGCGCCCGCGAGCTGTTGGACGAACTGGCCCACGTCAATCGTCTGGGGACGATGGGTAAGCTGACCTCCGAGTTGGCGCACGAATTGAATCAACCGTTGTACGCCACGGCCAACTATGCCGAAGCGTGTCTGAACCTGTTGGACACCACGCCGGACGATCGCGCGACGCAAGTCGAATGGCTGACGCAAATCCTGGCGCAAACCCGTCGCATGCGCGAGATCGTACGCCGCGTCTCGGGCTACTCCAGTCGCAACGCCAGCGTGCCGGAAGAATCGCAGATCAACGAATTGATCGAAGAGTGTTGCGAACTGATGGCGATGCGTTATCGCAAAGAGCAGTTGAACATCCGCTTGGAACTCGATCCCGCGTTGCCGGAAGTCGTACTGCAGCCGTTACAGTTTCAACAAATCGTGGTCAATCTGATCACCAACGCGCACGAAGCGTTGCGCGACGTGCCGGCCGCCGAACGCTCGATCGTGATTCGCACCCGTCGCGAGGACGCGCGCGTGGTCTTGGAGATCGCGGACACCGGGCCCGGCATCACGCCGGAGATTCGCGCGAAGTTATTCGAACCGTTCGCCACGACCAAGCCCGACGGCATGGGGCTGGGCCTCTCCATTATTCGTTCCATCGTCGAAAACCACGGCGGCTCGATGAGCGTGCGGGACAACGTGCCGCGCGGAGCCGTCTTCATCGTTCATCTTCCCCTCGTCCCACAGGGAACCCACTATGCCCACCTCTGAAAATCCCGCCGTTCCGGATGTTCCTCGCACCGTATTCGTCGTCGACGACGATCCCGGCGCGCGTCAATCGGTCGCCGCGTTGATCAAATCGCGCGGCATGCCCGTGCAAACGTATGCGTCCGGCGAAGAATTTTTGGCCGCCTGGAAAGCCGATTTGCGCGGCGTCGTCGTCATGGACGTGCGCATGACCGGCATCAGCGGACTGGACGTGCAGCAGGAGCTGCGCGCTCGAGGTTCCGCGTTGCCGATCATCATCATCACCGGGTTCGCCGACGTGCCGATGGCGGTCCGCGCGATGCACCAAGGAGCGGTCACGTTCTTGGAAAAACCCTGCGCGGACCAAGAACTGTGGAAGAACGTCGAGATGGCGCTCGAACATGAGAAGAGAATCGCCGATTTGTCCGCGCGTAAACGCGACATCCAAGCCCGCCACGCCACGCTCACTCCGGGCGAATTGCAGGTCTTGGATAAGCTGATGCGCGGCGACGCCAACAAAACGATCGCGGCCGAATTGGACATGGGCCTGCGCACCGTAGAAATGCGTCGCGCCACGATCATGAAAAAGATGCACGCCGAATCGCTGGCGGAATTGGTCCGCGAAGTTCTGACGATGAGCGGTTGAGTTCGGATTGTTATTCAAAATGCTCGCACGACGCTCGGCGAACGTTCGAGCGTCGTTCGTTTCGTGCCGAACTTAACCGATAAGACGGTGCGACCGCCCTAGGCAAGCGTGGGCCGTATCAAGCACAATGGGGCCTTCCGACCCGAGATCCGGGAGGGCGGCCGTCCGACGCCGTTATCGCAAGTCGCGCTTTCGTCGAATTTTCGGATATGGCCGTTACGCTGGGAATTTTGGCCTGCGTTTTTTTGTTGCTGGCCTTCAGTCATTTGCCGTCGGATTTCATTCTGATCGGCGCGGTCCTGGCGCTGTTGCTGTGCGGCGTATTGACCGTTCCGCAAGCGCTCGACGGACTGGCCAAACCCGACCTCATCGCCGTGGCGATTCTGTACATCGTCGGCGCGGGAATGCAAGACACCGGCGCGATGGGCATGCTGGCCGAACGCATGCTGGGCAAACCGAAGACGCCCGAGGGAGCCGTCGTCCGGCTGATGTTGCCCGTGGCGGCGATCAGCGCGTTCATGAACAACACGCCGCTCGTGGCGATGATGATTCCGGTCGTCGTCGATTGGTCGAAGCAATATCGCATTCCGGTGTCGAAGCTGATGATGCCGCTCAGCTTCGCGGCGATCCTGGGAGGCGTCTGCAGCAAGATCGGCACCAGCACGAATTTGGTCGTCGGCAGCATGGTGCACGACTACGCCGTGTCCCTGAAGCCGGGCGATGCGCATTTTGGCGCGTTCGAGAACAACTCGCTGGGGTTTTTGGATATCACCTGGTCCGGCGTGCCGTGCGCGGTCGTGGGAATACTCTTCCTCGCGCTGACCAGCCGTTGGTTGCTGCCGAATCGGAAGCCGGTCATCAACATGGACGCGGATTCGCGTCAATATTCGGTCGAAATGCAAGTCGAAGCGGGCAGCCCGTTGGTGGGTAAGACGATCGAAGAAGCCGGTCTGCGACACTTGCCCGGCGTGTTTCTGTCCGAGCTTTCGCGCGACGAGATGGTGTTGCCCGCCGTCTCGCCGTTGGAACGGTTACGCGCCGGAGATCGCTTGGCGTTCGTAGGCATCGTCGATTCGGTGGTCGATCTCCGCAAAATCCGCGGTCTGGTTCCGGCCACGGATCAAACCACGAAGATCGACGTGCCGGTCCGCGATCGCAGCATGGTCGAGTGCGTGGTCTCGAACACCAGTCCGCTGGTCGGCCGCACGATTCGCGACGGTAAATTTCGCACGCGTTACAACGCGGTGGTGTTGGCCGTGGCGAGAAACGGCGAACGGATCAACAAGAAGATCGGTGACATCGAACTCGAAGCCGGCGACACACTGCTGATCGAAGGTCACGCTTCGTTCGTCGACGAGCAACGGCACAACCGCGATTTCTTTTTGGTCAGCCGCTTGGAAAACTCGAATCCGCCCGAGCACAAACGGGCCTGGATCGCGATGACGATCATGGGTCTCTTGGTCGTCGCGATGACGGTTGAACAATTCAAGGCCGAATTGGGAGACCGGCTCGGGCTGTCCGGTCCGTTGCCGATGCCGGCGTTCGTCACGCTGACGCTGTTGGCCGCGACGGCCATGTTGGCGTTCCGCTGCACGTCGATCACGCAAGCACGGCGGTCGATCGATTGGGAAACGATCCTGGCGATCGCGGCGTCGTTCGCCATCGGCAAAGCGTTGGACACCAGCGGCGCCGCGCAATACTTGGGCGAATGGATGAAAGAGTTGAGCGTCGGCTCGCCGATCTTAACGTTGGCGATCGTCTATTTCGTGACGTTGATCGTGACCGAGCTGATCACCAATAACGCCGCCGCGGCGTTGATGTTCCCCCTGGCCATGAAGACCGCCGTGGCCGCGGGGTTGAATCCGATGCCGTTCGTGGTCGTAATCATGATCGCGGCGAGTTGCGGCTTCGCCACGCCGATCGGCTATCAGACGAATCTGATGGTGTACGGCCCGGGGGGGTACAAATTCAGCGATTATCTGCGGGTGGGGATTCCGCTGGATATCTTGGTTGGCATCGTCGCCGTGTTGGTCACACCGTTGGCGTGGCCGCTGAAATGATTCATAGCGTGTCGGCGACGGATACGCGTATCGCCGCAAAATGACGCGGGACGTCTCGTCGACGATCGAGTACCGACCGAATCGGCGTCAACGCGATGAGGATCGCGTGTATTCTCGTAACTTTGTGCCGATTTACCGGCGATCCGCTTCGTTCCGTGGCGACGCTTGCGGTTCTTTCAGAAAAAAACCGCACGTTCGCCGGCATGTTCGGCCGCTTTTCCGAGGCTGGCCGACCTGGTAAAATTCCTCGCTTGCCCAGGACCTTTTTCGACGTTTCAGACATTCAGGAGTTCAACGTGCCGGTTAAAGTCGCCATCAACGGTTTCGGACGCATCGGTCGGTTGGTTTATCGCGCGATGGCCGAAAAGGGGATGCTGGGCAAGGATATTGACGTCGTGGCGGTCGGCGACGTCGTGCCGGCCGACAACCTCGGCTATTTGGTCAAGTACGACACCACCCAAGGTCGCTTCAAAGGCGAAGTGACCAGCAAGAAGTCGAGCCCCGATCTGGCCGAACCCGACGTGTTGGTCGTCAACGGCGACGACATGCACGTGGTCAGCGCCAAGACCCCGGCCGAATTGCCGTGGAAGAAATTCGGCGTCGACATCGTGATCGAAGCGACCGGTCTGTTCACCGAAGCCGAAAAGGCCAAGGGCCACATCGCCGCCGGCGCGAAGAAGGTCATCATCTCGGCCCCGGCCAAAAACGAAGACATCACCGTGGTGATGGGCGTCAACCACGAAAAATACGACGCCAAGGCGCACAGCATCGTCAGCAACGCCAGCTGCACGACCAACTGCTTGGCCCCGCTGGTCCACGTGTTGCTGAAGGAAGGCTTCGGCATCGAAGAAGGTCTGATGACCACGGTCCACAGCTACACCGCGACCCAAAAGACGGTCGACGGTCCTAGCAAGAAGGATTGGAAAGGTGGCCGCGCCGCCGCCCAGAACATCATTCCCAGCAGCACCGGCGCCGCGAAGGCCGTCGCGTTGGTCTGCCCCGAAGTGAAGGGGAAGCTGACCGGTATGGCGTTCCGCGTTCCGACGCCGACCGTCTCGGTGGTCGACCTGACGGTGAAGACCGTGAAGGAAACCAGCTACAAGGAAATCTGCGCCGCGTTCAAACGGGCCAGCGAAACGTACCTGAAGGGCTACCTGGGCTACACGGACGAAGAAGTCGTCAGCAGCGACTTCATCCACAGCGAATTCAGCAGCATCTTCGACGCCGGCAGCGGCATCGAGTTGAACAACAAGTTCTTTAAGCTCGTCAGCTGGTACGACAACGAATGGGGCTACAGCCACCGCGTCGCCGACCTCTTGAAGCACATCATCGCCAAGGGTTTGTAAGCTCTGAGCCAACAAGACGGTAAAAAAAATCGAGCGGGACGAAGAGCATTCTTCGTCCCGCTTTTTCGTATCGTTCGACGGTCGATCGAACGGCTTTATTGATCACGCGGAAAGCACCATGACGACGCAAACCTACCTGGAACCCACGGACGTTGCCGGACGCGCGTTGTTCGCTCGATCTTCGTCCGGCCCCGTGGTGATGCTCAACTTGCTGCGGTTTCGCGACGTCGCGGACTATTCCGTGGCGCCGGAACTCGCACCGCCCGATCCGATTTCCGGCGAGGCCGCGTATCGGCTTTACATGACGCACACGCTTCCGTATTTGCAGGCGTCCGGCGGAGAGGTTGTGTTTTACGGAAAGGGCGGAACGTTCTTCATCGGCCCGCCGGACGAGCGGTGGGATGCGGTGATGCTGGTGCGCCAATCCAGCTTGCGAGCGTTCCTCGCGTTCGCGTCCGATGCCGGTTATCTCGCAGGTCTGGGGCATCGCGTCGCCGCGTTGGAAGACTCGCGTTTGCTGCCTTTGACGCAAGAGGGGCATGCTTAGTCGTTCGTCGGAAAGAATCGAACGTTTTAAAGACGAAATCGACTGCGGGAAGGGCGTTATGAATTCAGGTCGATGCGCAAAAAAACGCCGCGCGTCACAATGACGCGCGGCGTGTCGATGGCTTGGTGAGCCGCCGCGGATGCGGAGCGTTCTTCCCGAGGGAAGCTCAAGCTCCGGACGCGAAGACGGCTCCTTATAAGAATTCTACGCGGAAACTAGGCCGCGTGTTCGGCCGAGCAACTCGCCAAAACGCGTCTGCGGGCCGCATGAATCGTTCATAATCGGAAAGCTCGCTCAAGCGATTGTGATATTGTCTGCAACATTTTTTCGCCGGCATGCCGGCGTAAATCGATTCTGACCCCGCACGCTGCGCCCGGGTTCAATCGCCGCCCGATTCTCTCCCCAGGGCAGAATCTCGGAACTTCGTACCTGAGCGGGACCGCGATGATGAGCGAGCGACGGAAGTTATCTTCGATCTTCGGCGATCCGTCGCTGCTGTTGGCCGTCCCCACGATCCTGGGCTACTACGCCCTGATCGAAACGCCGCCGCTGCGCGACACGTTGCTGCACCACTACACGACCGAACACACGATCGAGTACGTCATCGTCGGGCTGTTCCTGTGGGGCCTGGTCGACATCGTCCTGAAGACGCTGAAGTTTCCCAAAGAGCTTTCCGCGCTCCGCCGCGACGTCTTGCCGCCGCGCACCGGTCGCGTGCCGATCGAGCACGCCGCCGAACTGCTGAGCGACGTCCAGGCGCAAGGTCCGAAGTACCTGGAATCGCGCACCGGCCAACGCTTGGTCCACGTGTTGTCGTTCGTGATCGAAAATAAATCGGCCGAAGAGTTGCCGGTCCAAACGCGCTACTTGGCCGAACAGGATCACGAGGCGACCTACAACCGCTACTCATTGGTCGGCTTCGTCGTCGCGATCACGCCCATCCTGGGCTTCTTGGGGACGGTCGTCCACTTCGCCACCGCGCTCGGCGGCATGACGCTGGAAAATCTCGATAACCAACTCACTCAGGTCGTTTCCGAGATGGGAACGGCGTTCCAAACGACCACCGTCGCGCTCGGCGCGTCGATGATCACGATGTTCTGCAAGTTCCTGTGCGAACGAACGGAACGGGGCATCGACGGGCGGATCGATCGGCTGGTCGAACGCGAGTTGCTGAACCGTTTCGAAGTCCGCTCGGCCGAGATGTTGCCGCTGATCGACGTCCTGCGAAACGCCAACGCCGAATTTCACAACGCGCTGCGCGACACGCTGGGCGCACAAGTCGAATCGTGGACGCAAGCGCTGGAAGGCCTGTTCGAACAATTCGACAAGCGACAAAAAATCGAAGAAGCGCGGTGGCAAGCGATTTGCGCCGACCTGCAGGACAAACAACGCGGCCACGAATCGCTGCATGTCGAGCAACTGCGGCAAATTCTGGCGGTCGCCGACGAACGGCAGGATCAGCATCTGCACAAGATCCACATGATCTTCGACCAAGCGACCACGTTCGGCGGCGAAATCGGCAACTTGGCCAAAACGCTGAACACGATCGCCAAGGGCGAAGGCCGCCTGGGCGACCTGCAACTGAAGCTGGTCGATAACCTCAAGCTGCTGCACGAAACCAACCACCTGGACGAAGCCGTCCACGGTCTGACCGCCGCGATCCACTTGATGACCACACGGCAAACGGGGCATGCCAAGGCGGCCTAATCAAAATATTCGCGCGATTTATTTCGTTTCCCCTCGCTTACTTTCGACTTCACGCAACGCCTTGCTGCGGTCCGTGCTGAGATCCGCACCGTCGACGGCCATGGTGGGGTTCAACAAGATCGTCCACGACTCGCAACGGTCGTACGCCAACGTCGCGGCGGCGAATTCGCAGTCCAGCACGTGGCCGCCGCGCGTTCGGTCGTCGGCGAGGAAGTGCCAGTGGTAGCCCGGCACGGTCAGCCCCGACGTCCACTTGGGCGAGCGGAAACCCAACAGCGTGCCGCGGACCTTTTCGTACTGCCACACGCGTTGCGACGCGGCCACCTCGGGCAGCGGCTTGTACGGCGGGTTCTGCCGCGCGACGCTACGGACGGTCAGCGCGTCGAACTCGCCTTCGATACGAATCGCGTAGAACAGATCGGGGTCGGTCAGCAGCCCGTCCAGCCGCGCATCGAGTTCCTCCAACGAGCCGACCGCCGGCAATTCGCGTTTCACTTGCGCGTCGAACGGCGTGACGACCGCGAACGGCGTGGTCTCGGTCCCCGGCAACTCGACGACCTTACCTTCCGAGGTGATTTTGTACGCCTTGCCGTCGAGGACGATCATCTCGCCGTCCAAATGATCGCACGTGCCGAGCCCGAAGTCGCCGTGCTTCAGTAATTCGCTCAGCGGCGTGATGCCGTCGTAACGTCCGACCATCAACGCGTTGATGATCGATACCTGCGTCAAGCGATGCCGATCAAGAACCGGCGCGGCGGGTTTCTCGCCGCATCCGACGATGCACAACACGAAACCGATGAGAAAAAGACGCATAGACTTCGCGCTGGAGAGTTGTTGAGGGAGATGGGATCGCGGATGACGCGGATCGGACGGAGGGAGACGGATCACACATTGCGATGCGTTTTCAAAGCCCCCCGACATTGATTTGGAGATCGGTTCGGATCAGTTTATCAGTTCAATCAGTGATCTATCCTCGAATTTAATATCCGTGCCGACCCGTTGAATCCGCGTTATCCGCGGTCCCATTTCTCCGAATAACGCTCAATCATAAAAGCTCTTCCGCGCGAACTCGTTGAGGCGATTCATCAATCGTTTTTTGACGCTCCAAATGCCGGTTAGGGGATCGGGTACGAAGTAGAACTTTTCGCCTTCGGTCGTGATGTTCCAGCCCGGTTTCGAGGTTTGCGGACGATAGCGATGCAGCGTGTCGCCGAGTTCCACGGGTGCAGATACAGCGCCAGCAGGGCTTCGTCGAAGTCGTCGGTTGCGCAAAGCATGCGGCAGCGCCCTTCGCTCGAGCCGTGACGCAGATGCGTTTCCAGCCAGGACCGCGCGGCCAGTTCCGGGACGTCGGCGCGGCGTTCGAGCAAGTCGGCCGTGCTCGAATAGCCCAACTTGGCGATCAGCGCGGCGTCGTTCGGATCGTGCGCGACGTGCTTGAGGCCCGGGGCGATCAGCACGATCTCGCCCATATCGGCGACGGCCATGCGCACGCGAGGCGTGATGCGCATCAGATCCCAGACGGAGCCGAACCGTTCGCCGTCGGCCATGACGACGATCCGCGGTGCGCCGGTCTCGAGCGCGACGACGTTCGTCCGCCGCGAGAGCAGGGCGGCCTGAAAATACGTTTGCTCGTCCGTGCCCGAGTAGAAACCGACGATCGCCGGATGCCCGTGGAGATCGACGCCGCGGACGAGCGCCACGTCGACGCGCGGCGTCGCCGGCCAACAGCGCGCATCGGCCCACAGCAGGCATTGCCGCAGCGGCGGCGAGAGATTGGCCGTGGCGTTTTCGGCCCCCGTCGCGCCGGCCAACGCGCCGAACGCGGCGAACGTCTCCGCCGTGCCGGCCGCCGACCAACGCGCGACCGGCGGACCGGTGAAGCCGAACAGATCGTCCGGCACGACCTGTTCCAAACTCACGACGCCGTCAAACGCGGCTTCGACCACGCTGCGCGGCAGCGACAGCGGAATCGCCTCCGCCGAGAGACCGCCCGAACACGACATGACGACGTCGGCCGGAATCGTGCCGCGGGAGATGACGTCGGATCGCTCCGACCGCCCGACGAACGTCTCGCCGCTAAGTTCGGGAAACACCGCCGAACGCTCGGCCGGCGAAAACGGCGCCGCGCCCGGCGATTCCGCGATCAACACCCGTACGTCCCCGAACGCATTTTGCAACGCTTGAACGATGTGGCAGGCGAACGGACCGAGGCCGCTCAACAGACGCATGCGTTCCGGCAAAACCAGCAACACGCGACCCGACTTTCGCGGCCACTCGGCGACGCAGCGAGCGACGACGCGGTCGAGCAGTTCGCACACGCGCGCGTCGGTCATCCACGGCGACGCTTCGTCGATCCACATCGGACGAGAAGATGAGAGGAAAGTGAAGGCGAAAACGACGAGCTTCCATCGGCTTTCAACCTTCATACTTCATCCGGCGTTTCAGCGAAACGTCTCGGGATCGATCGAGTGGTTTTTGAGCAAGCGATAGAGCGTGCCGCGCGGCAGTTTCGCTTCGCGCGACGCGGCCGGCACGTCGCCCTTGTGGCGTTGCAGCAGTTCGCGCAGGTAACCGCGCTCGAATTTCGCGGTGTGTTCGTCGCGCAATTGAAAATAGCCCGAGGCGCCGTCCGTCGGCCCCTCGCGCGAGCCGGCGGCCGTCACCACGTCGTCGGGCAGGTCGTCGACGCCGATCTTCGTTCCCTTGGTCATCGCCAACGCGCGACGGACGACGTTCTGCAATTCGCGCACGTTGCCGGGCCAGGGGTATTGTTTCAAGACTTGATACGCCTCGGGCAGAAACCCGACGACCGCTTTGCCCATCTCCTTGGAATGTTTGTGCACGAAATATTCGGCCAGCAGGCCGAGATCGTCGCCCCGTTCGCGGAGCGGCGGCAACTCGATCCGCACGACGTTCACGCGATAGTACAAATCCTCGCGAAATTGCCCGTTGCGGATCATCGCGTCCAAGTCGCGGCTGGTGGCGGCCACCACGCGCAGGTCGACGTCGATCTCCTCGCGTCCGCCGACACGACGGATTTTGCGTTCCTGCAGCGTGCGCAGCAACTTGCTCTGCATCGCCTGCGGCAGTTCGCCCAACTCGTCCAAGAAAATGGTCCCCCCGTCGGCGAACTCCAGCAGCCCGATGCGGCGGCTGTCGGCGCCGGTGAACGCGCCGCGCTCGTGGCCGAACAGTTCGCTCTCGATCAGGTTGTCGGGAATCGCGCCGCAATCGACCGGGATGAACGGTTTTTTGTGCGCAGGACTGCGGCGATGGATCGCCCGGGCGATCAGTTCCTTGCCGGTCCCGGTCGGCCCCAAGATCAGCACGTCGACGTTCGACCCGGCGACGCGGTCGATCGTGTCGAAGACCTTGCGCATCGGCGGACTGGCGCCGAGAATGTCTTCGAACGAGGCGTACGAACGCTCGACTTGGCGTCGTAACAGTTGATTTTCGTCGTCGCGACGACGTTCGCGCAACACGCGTTCGAGCGCGGCTCCCAATTCGACGCCTCCGGCGGGGAAGGGGAGATAATCGGCCGCGCCGCCGCGTAGTGCGGCCGTCGCACGTTCGATGCTCGGCGCAGTCGTCCAGCACGATGACGGAGAGCGTCGGATCGACGTCGCGCAGGCGTTGCAGCAACGAGTAGGCGTCGCGCGTAGGCGGAGCGTGTTCCAACAACGCCGCGTCGCAGGGCGAATCATTGATGATTCCCACGGCCTCGTCAGCCGTGGCGCACTCGACGGATTCCAAGGGAAGGCGTTTTTTCAGCCCGGCCAACGCGTCCAAGCGGGCAACGTCGGCGAAGACCAAAATGCGAGCCGGTGTTTTGGCCACGACGAAACTCAATCGATACGAACGTTCCCTCGCACGCTTCCCCAGGGCTATGTTAAACCGTTGCGGAAGCCAAGGCTATCCGTACCCGCGACATTCCTTGGCGCGAGCGGAATTTGTCTCCGGCGGCTTGCGTCGCCGGTAGGCCGGCTTTCACAATAGTGTTATTCCGGGACAGGTTCGTTCCATCGCGCCGAACCCTGTCGCAAGATCGCGTGTCGAACATCGCGACGAAGGAAACACTTTTTCGATGTGTTGGGCAGCATGATTATCGGCATCGATCTCGGAACCACGAATTCGGCCGCGGCGTATCTCTCGCCCGAGGGGCCGCGTTTGATCGCCAATGCGCTGGGCGAATTGCTGACCCCGTCGGTCGTGGCGCTCGACGAATCCGGCGCGGTGTTGATCGGCCGAGTCGCCAAAGAGTACGCCGTGCTGCATCCCGACCGCGCGGCGAGCGTGTTCAAACGCTACATGGGAACCGACCGCGTCACCAAACTGGCCGACCGCGATTTCACGCCCGAGCAGTTGTCCAGCTTGGTCCTGTCCTCGTTGAAGCAAGACGCCGAAGCCCACTTCGGACATCCGGTGACCGACGTCGTGATCACGGTGCCGGCGTATTTCCACGATCATCAACGCAAGGCCACGATCAACGCGGGCAAACTGGCCGGACTGAACGTGCTGCGGATCATCAACGAACCGACCGCCGCCGCGATGGCCTACGGCTTTCACGAATCGGGCTCCGAGAGCGTGCTGGCCGTCGTCGATCTGGGAGGCGGCACGTTCGACGTCTCGGTCGTCGAATTGTTCGAAGGCACGCTGGAAGTCCGCGCGAGCGCGGGCGAGAGCATCCTAGGCGGCGAAGACTTTACGCGCACGATCGCCGCGCAGGGTTTTAGAACGCCTTGGCTCGAACTTCGAGCGGGCCGAGATGGAGCATCCGCTGCGCGTCTCGCGTTTGCTGCAGTTATGCGAAACGGCCAAGGTCAAACTGACCGCCGAACCGACGGTCGACGTGCGAATCCCCGACGTCAAGGGCGAGTTGCCCGATCCCGCGCCGACGCAGACGATCCGCCGCGAGGAATTCGACGGTTGGACGCAGAATCTGCTGAATCGCGTCGAGTTGCCGATCCGTCGCGCGTTGGGCGACGCCGGACTGAAACGGACCGACGTCGATCAGGTCATCCTGGTCGGCGGCGCAACGCGCATGCCGATGTTCATCCAACGCATGCGCAGCGTTTTTCGATCGCGACCCGCAATGCCGACTGAATCCCGATCACGTCGTGGCCATGGGGGCGGCCATTCAAGCGGCGTTGATCGGACGTTCGTCGGCCGTGGGCGACATGGTGGTGACCGACGTCGCGCCGTTTACGCTGGGCATCAGCACCAGCAAGGAGATCGGCCAAGATTACCGCGGCGGTTATTTCTTGCCGATCATTCAACGCAACTCGACGATTCCCTGCTCGCACGTCGAAAGCGTCGGCACGCTGCGCGAATCAAACCGAAGTGAAACTGCAAATCTATCAGGGCGAAAATCGCCGCGTCGAAAACAATATCCTGCTGGGCGAATTCACGGTCGAAGGCATTCCGCCGCGGACCGGCTGGTCAGCAATTGGACGTGCGTTTCACATACGACCTGAACGGCGTGATCGAGGTCGAAGCGACCGTCGTCGCGACCAAACAGAAGATTTCGCACGTCATCACCAAGCACGCGAAGAATCTGGACGACAAGCAATTGCGCGTCGCCATCGAGGCGATGCGCACGCTGAAGCAACATCCGCGCGAAGAGGCGGCCAATCGCTTTCTCTTACGCCGCGCGGAACGTCTCTATGCCGAATTGACGCATGTCGAACGGGATCACCTGAGCGAGCTGATGGACGGCTTCGAGGCGGTGCTCGAACTGAAAGACGCCGAGGCGATGAGCGTTATCAGACCGCCATCAAAGAATTCTGCGATCTGCACGAGAACGGCCGCGGCGACGCCGGCGACGAAGAAGCAGACGATTGACCCCCCCGTTGCCCTGATTTCCTCGCGCCTACGTCGTCATGCCGCACGCTCCCACGTCCGATTCCGATCGTGATTTCGATCTCCGCTGGGGGGAAAGCGGGTCGGAACGTCGCGCCTGGGCCGTCGGCATTCTCGCGACCGAGACCGATCCGCTGACGCCCGAATCGACGCCCGAGCAAAAACGCCGCGCGGCGTTCGCGATGCTGGCGTCGGAAGACTTCTTGCCGGTGATGCCGCAAGAGCACGCGGTCGAAACGGTGCTTGATCGCTCCGAAAACTGCGCCGCGAAATCCGCGTCGGCATCGGCGACGCTTATCATTCGGCGACCGAATACGCGTTGAAGAGCGCGATCCAAACTTACGCCGACGAGTATTGGACGCTGTCGAACAACGTGCGTCGCCGACGCTTCGACGAACTGGCGCACGCCGCGCGGCGTTTCGTGCGCTTGGGCGTCTGGCTGGACGCATTGCGCGGACATCTGGACGATCCGACGCCCGCGTCGCACGAACGCGCGGACCGATTTGATCCTGCACGATCTGTTGAAGATCGCCGTGGCGCACCCGGCGAAACGGGGCGCGTGCGAACGCGAAGCCTACGACCGCTGGGACGCTCTGACGCCGTCGCCGTTTCTGCTCCGTCCCGCCTGGGGCGATTACTGCGAACGGAACCCGGAACTGGCGCGGCCCTGGGCGGCATACCAGGCGATGTTCGATCCCAGCCCGTACAGCGCGACGTCGCACAACGTCTTCGCGTCCGGCCAATCACGCGGCCAAGCGAACCTTCCGGTCGCGGAAGCGGCATCGCCGGCTCGTAAAGGGATCAAACGGTGGCTTGCGGAATTGCCCCCCGTCGCTGCGATCGGTGGGACGATCGTCATCGGAATACTGCTGGTGGCGGTATTTGAAGCGTTCAAAGATTTGCGATCAAAGTCCTCGAATTCTTCCTCGACGACATACCGACCGATCACACGTCGCGTCGTTACTCCGGGCGCCGACCAGGAAGTCGATCCGAAAACCGGTGCGCTCGTTCCTAAGCATCTCGTACGGCTCGATCGTCTCTCGACCGAACAATTACGAATCCTCGACGACATTCTCGACGGCCGCCCGGTCGATCCCGCGTTGAATCACTTGTATCGTTATCGCGGCACGATCTTCACGTTCTACACGGAGTCGGGCGACGTCGTTTTCGGTTCGACGGTCGAGCGGATCTACCATGACCGGATCAAGGCGATGCTGGCCGAAGCCGACGCCGCGACCAAAACCGCGCCGAAACGCGCGAAACGTTTGTAAACCAACTCGTGGTGCGAATTAATTTGTTCGTCAGCCCGAATCCACGGGTTTCCGGATGCAAGCGTTTTATTCAGAGCATTCCGCAGAATCTCCGATCACGGATTGGAATCGCGGCATAGCGATTGCTCTTACGTCTTCATATTCGCATTTGCATCGCGGAAATACATGTTCACGCATTGTTCACGAGGAGTTTCGCTATGTCTCGCAGCGTATTACCCACCTTGGTCGCGACGTTATGTTTGGTCGCGATCGGCTGTTCCGACTCCAAAACCAATCGCACGACCACGACGACCACGAATCAGACGCCGACGTCGGTTCCGGTCACGACCGAGACGCCGCGCGATCCGCCGACACGTCTCGGAACCGATGTTGATATCCGTCGCGGACCGAACGGCGGTTTGAAAATCGACGTCGATGGGCATCGGCCGGGCGACGCCAAAGTCGACGTCGATGTCGGCGGTCCGAATGGTCCGCGGATCGATGTGAACGGCAACGGAACGCGCGTGGACGTCGATCGCCCCCGCGTCGACGCCGAAGGTCGCACTCCGGACGAGCGGGCGACGGAACGTCGTGAGGAGCGTCGCGAAGATCGGGCCGAACGCTTGAACGACGCACCGATCATCCCTTAGAGCGAACCTAAAACAGACGCTTACCGGAGCCGTCGCTTTATGAAAAGCGGCGGCTCCTCGCGTTTCTAAATAGAACTAGCCGCGTTAATGTGAGATCGCGAACCACGCGAAGATCAGAAACAGCACGATCGCCGTGACGACGATCCAGAGCGGCTTGGGGCGATCAGGCGTATCTTCCCGGCTCGGGGCTTGACCGCAGCGCGGACAGAGGGCCATCTCCTCGTCGAAGAGCGTCGCGCCGCAATGCCGGCAGACGTCGTGAGCGTCGTCATCCGGCGAATCCTCGTCGTCATACGCCTCGTCGTCGAACGCATCGTCCGAGCGGCGGCCGCGTCGCCAGGAATCGTCGTCTTCCAACATCGTTCGCTCGCTTGTTACATAACTAGAAGTACAAACGCCCGCGGCGAAGTGGCCGCGGGCGTTTGTTTAAGATCGAAATCCAACATCCGAACCAACTTTACTTTTTCTCGACGACCCAGATGTTTCGCAGTTGCACCGGATTGCCGTGGTCTTGAATTTGGAACGGACCGCGACCAGGGGCTTCTTTCCCAACACCGCCGGGAGTGACCTTCTTGAATTTCAACGCGTCGTGGATCGTCACGCCGTTGTGCTTGACGGTGACCACGGCGTCGGCCGTTTTTTCGCCTTTGTCGTCGAACTTCGCACCGGTGAAGTCGATGTCGTAGGTCTGCCAGGTCAGCGGCGGCAGGCACATGTTGACCGCCGGTTTCGACGCCTGATAGAACCCGCCGCATTCGTTGTCGGCGCCGTCGAGTCCGAACGAATCCAAGATCTGTAACTCGTAGCGGTTCTGTAAGTACAACCCGCTGTTGCCGCGACCTTGACCGCGCGCCTCGGGCATGTACGGCGTCTTGAATTCGAGATGGATCGTGAAGTCGGTGAACTCCTTTTTGCTGACCAAGCTGCCGCCGGGGTTGGTTTGCAACACGCCGTCGTCGGTCAGCGATCCACCCTTAAACTCGTCCTTCGACTTGCCGTCGAACAACACCACGGCCCCTTCCGGCGGTTTCGCGCCGAGCGTGGGGCTGGTGCGAACATATTTCTTCAACGTCATCGCCTTGCCTTGGCCGTCGATTTCCAACGCTTCGGATGTGAATTTGAAGGTGATCGTTTTCTGACCGTCCTTCATGGTCCCGTCGAATTTTCCGTCGACGAGCTTCCCTTTGACGCTCATTTTTCGATCGCCCCGTTTCCATCCTTCGCCCGGCAGTCCGTCGTCATAGACGACGATATCGTATTCGTCTTTTCCTAACGCGATGACTTGCGCACCTGTCGGTTTGCCGTCGCTGGTTCCGAGATACTCGCCCTGGATGGCGTAGTCCGGCCCGGCTTTGGCCGGATCGGTCACGGCGGGTCCGGGAGCCGCCGTCAAAGTCGTCAAACCGCCGCACACCAACGCCAACGCCCAGACAAAACGACGTAACATCATGCTTCCCCCTGAAAAATGCCGGCGAAAACCATCCCCGATCACGGCATTGTCCGGCACCGTTCCGCCGTACGCAAGTCGCGGCGGCAACCCAGGTCGATTGCAAAGACGTGCGAATTCCTGAACGTCTGGTTGTAAGAATTACACCCGAACTGACAAATCTGGTCGTTGAGTCACTGCCGTTATCCGTACGCACCTCGCAAATCCGCGAGAAACGCGACGTGGAACGACTTTCTTCGGGCTCGTGCTGATCTCGGCACGACGGTTGCTTTTAGCGAGAGTCGTCAGCCTGCCGCCCTCATCGACACCGCATCCTTTCCGCCCGCGTAGGAGACCCGATCATGGTGATGACCTTGGACCACGCCCGCCGTTCGAGCCGCAAGCCGGTCGCCGCTGATCGCGTTCCCGCCGTGAGCGAGGACATGCTCCCCTGGGCGGACCCGTACATCCTGTCGCTGATGCAACGCCACGAGAGCGAACTCCGGGCGACGGAAAAGTCGACCGCATCGTAACAGTCGTAGAGAACACGCCGTCGGCCAATCCATCCGGCCGTCGGCCCGTCTGACCTTGCCGTGCATTGGGTTCCGTCTGCGAACCCGAGCACGTCGACGCTCGCGGGCCGGCGGCCGTTTTTTTCGTTCATCGACTTTACCGACGATGACGATCGCACGCATCGGCGGAAGTTGCGCGAGCATACGGTTCGCGACGCGGAATTCGTCCGTAGGGGGTCGATACGAGGTGTAGGAGCGAACGGAACATCGCGCCGGCCCGTGCGCCACGAACGCATTCGCCCCCGCCGTAGGCCATCACGGAGGATCGCCATGACTCGTTGGTTGCGCAAAGGACTCGTTCTATCCGGAGTGTTAAGCGCGGTCGCGCTGTGCGGCGGAATCGCCGAAGCGGCATGGCCCAACGGCACCGGATTTTGGAGCGACTTCAAGGGGAGTTGGTGCCGCAACAACGCGTGGCCCGATCCCTATCTGCTGCCGGACCGCGTTTCGGTCCCCAACACGTTGTCGATCTTCGTCGACCGCGGCTGGCAACGTCAGTGCCTGCTGGGCGATTACCATTTCGACGAAAACGGCAAACTCTCGTCGGCGGGCCAAGCCCGCGTGCGCCAGATCCTGACGCAAGCTCCGCCCGATCGCCGCGCGATCTTCATCGAACGGACCGGCGCCGACGAGACGACTCGTGCCCGGATCGACGTGGTGCAGCAATACGTCGCCGGCGCGGTGACCGACGGACCGTTGCCGCCGGTGACGCCGTCGAATCTACAAAGCGAAGGCTGGCCGGCCGAATACGTGGATAGCGTCAACCGCCGCTACCAAGCCAGCATGCCCGACCCGCGCATCTCCAGCGGCGGCGGCTCGGGGTCGACCTCGTCGTCGTCGAACGGACCGTAACATTGAAGTTAGAATCGAAGCCAACCCGCAACGGACCGTCGAGCGATCGACGGTCCGTTTTCTTGATTTGAACTGTAAGGCCCTTGAGCGTCGTTTCGTGCGGAGACGAATCTTCGCAGCCACGAACTAGCGAATGACACGCCTCGATTTTCAAAGATCGGGGATGATACAAGACTCAAGTAAACGAGCTCTTCGTAATCTCCACGACCTTCCGTTGAAACTCTTTCTCATTAATCCCCTTCGTTTCCTTCTGTTTCAATTTTTACGCCTTCGGTACGTCGACGAACGCGCCGCTTTCGGCCGCTTGGCGCATCAGCAGGACGATTTCGCTGGCGCGGAGGGCGTCCTCCGCCGCGATCGGCCAGGGCTTGCCTGCGTCGATCGCGCGGCGGTATTCGACGAATAGGTTCGTCGGTTTGTCGGGCTCGATCTTGTGCGGTCCCTCCTTGTCGGTGACCAACAGAATCTTCGGTTCGTCGCCGCGACATTCGACGATCCCGCGCGAACCGACCACACGCAAGCGATCGTCGCCGTGCGTGGGTGCGGTCTCGGGACGGAGGTAATCCAGGCGGATCGTGGCCGACGCGCCATTCGACAGCGCGGCCAAAATCGAAGCCGCGTTCTTGCCTTCGCCCAATTGCGCGAAGTCTCCCGCGCGGCCGGCGAGCGCGGCGACGCGCGTGAAGTCCAAGCCCGTGGTCCAGCGGATCAAATCGACCGGATGGATGCCGATATAAGGGATCATGCCCCCCAGCCGCGCGGCCGATTTGAACCAAGCGTCGCGCGTGCCGAGACGATACGATTTTTGCGCCGTGACTTGCGCCACATCGCCGATCGCGCCGTCGGCGATCAGTTTGCGCACGACCGAGTACTTCGCTTCGTGCCGCATCGTCAACAACGCGGTCAAACGCGTCTTCGACGTCGCCAGCGCGGCGCGGACCTTGGCCAAATCGTCCAACGTCAGAGCCAGCGGTTTCTCGGTGACGACGTCGATCCCCTTCGACGCCGCGACCAAGATTTGCGCGGCGTGCAGATCGTTGGCGTCGCTCAGGCAGACCACGTCGGGCCGGGTTTGCTCGAAGAGTTGCCGCCAGTCGTCGAATCCTTGCGCGGCCGCCGCCAGTTTTTCGGTCTTTTTGAACGCGACCAGATTCTTCGAGACGTCGTCGGCCACGGCGATCAATTCGATGTCGCCCAACTGCTTGGCGCCGGCCAGCACGACCCCTTCGTGTCCCTTCAGTCCGATCAGCGCGAGTTTCAACGGCATATTCCCGACTCCGCACGATGATGAGCGTGTTCCCCACGCTTATCGTAACGCCGATCGGACTGTGCATCACAACAACTTGCTGTGAACTCGAATGCTTATGAATCAATAGTTCGCGAAACTTCGGTGGAAGGTCTTTTCTTGCGAAAGATGATTTCTTGCAGCTCAACGGTTTCAACAGGGACGCCATTCCGGAATGCCGGATCACCGCGCCAACGCTTGGCGGCGCTGACTGCAGCGGCGTCGAACAATGGTTGACCGCTTGAACGCAGCACATCCGCGCGAGTGACACAACCTGCGGCGTCGATGTGCAGTTCCAGGAGAACGGTTCCTTCGATCCCCTCTCGCGATAATTGTGCGGGATACGTAGGCGGCATGTTTTGAAGTTTTGCAGCGACGTACGCTTCGCCCCCGGCCGGTCCGCTGGCCGCGCGTCCGGCGCGGCCCTGTTGCCGTGGCCCGCGTGCCGATCGTTCCGGCGGCGCCGACCTCGGCGTAGGTCACCGGAGTCGGCGGAGGAACCGAGACGCTGGGTCGCACGACCGTCGAGGCGTTCGGCTCGGACTTCGCGTGGGATTCCTCGCGCGACCCATGATGTTCGTCGTGATGACGCGCGGCGGGTCCGTCGTGCGCGTTCGGTAATGGAGGCGGCGCGGCCGCCTTCTCGCGCGGTGCGGCCGTGGCGGTGAACTCGTGCGCGTTCGATTGCGGGACCGGCGTCGGCGGAGGCGTCAGTTTCAACGCGACGTCCGGCGCCAATTCGGCTTGCGAGCGTAACGCGCCGAACTCGATCGTGGTACGCCCTTGCCGCATGCCGAACCGCGACGGGCGATCTTTCACCAGGACGATGCAGAACCACCACGCCGCGCCGAATACGACGCAATGCAAGACCAACGAGACGCCAAAGCCGACGGCCGTATGCGAACGAAACGGCGATCGAAACCAGTCGCTCATCGGAGTCGCATCACAACGGGGGGCGGAAGACAAACTCGTATTTTGAATCGTGCTTCGGCGCGGAAACAGACGACCGCGAATTCGTCTTTTCAAACGACGACCGGAGGCGGACTTGGCTCCGCCTCCGGTCGCGACGTTTCCTCACCGCTCCTCGCGAATGCCTACCAAAAGTACTCGTAACCGATGATCCCGTTGATGCCCGCCCCGTCGACGCCCGAACCCAGGACCCGATAATACGTGTTGGTCAGGTTTTCGACGGCCAAAGTCAGCCGGTGCTGATCGTGATCGCCGAACGTCCGTCCGCCGCGAATGTTCAACGTGGCGTATCCCGGCGTGCCGCCGAGCGGGAACCGCGCGTCCGAGCGGTTCAACAACGCATAGCGATCCGCCCGATCGACCAACCAGACGTACGTATCGACCCACCGCTTGGCCCCCGGCGCCCGCCAGCGGGCGCCGAGGGTTCCGGTCAACGGCGGAATGCGACTGTACGGTTCGCTCGGCGCCGGTGTCGCTGGTACCCAGGTCGACGCCGTAGGTGTACCAGACGTTGCCGTACACGCTCCAACCCTGATAGCCGTAATTTTGCAGCAACCACTCGCCGCCCAGTTCCGTGCCATAGATGTATGCGTCGGAATTCGCCCGCGTCACCGTGGCCGACGTCGGATCGAAGACGCCGTTCGTGACCGGATACCGCAAGATCGCGTTGTTGAGGTTGTTCCAGTATTGGTAGGCCTGCATACGGAATTCGTCGGTATCGACTTTGAAGCCGACTTCATACGTCTCGCTGTATTGCGGCCCGACGTTGACGCTGGAGATCGTTTGAAATTGTCCTTGCGCGAACGAGCTGTCGGCGAACAAGTCGTCGAGGTTCGGCGCACGGTAGCCTTCGTAGTAACCGCCGACCAACGCGAACGAGTCGGTCACTTGGTAGTTCAGCCCGCAACTGGCGACCCAATCTTGGTAGCTGCGTTCGACGAACGTTTGCGTGTTGCCGATGGCCGTCGTCCCTTGTGCGTTGGCGTTCTCGTAGCGAATGCCGGTCACCGCCGACAAGCGTTCCGTCAACGGCACGTCCCACGCGGCGTACGCTCCGGCGCGGTCGTACAAGCTGTTGTTGGGGAATTGCGGCGTCGCCGTGCCCGAGCCGATGGTGCGGACCTTCACGGCGTCGACGTCGTCGTAGTAATAATCCAGGCCGTAGCTGATCTTGCCGGCTTGGTCCAAATCCTTGACCAACGTCACGACGGTGCCGAACGTGTTGACGTCGAACTCGCCGACTTCACGCCGCGTGATCACCGCGGCCGGAGTGTTGTTGTTGAAGCGCGTTTCGGTCGAACCTTCCTTCTGTCGGCTGTAGTTGAACGTGACCGAGTAGCCGTCGAACAGCGGGTTGTACGACAGCCCGTCGATCCGCGCGTTGACCATGTCTGCGCTGTTGCGGATCGAAGAACGTGGGCCGTTGCGTGCCGCTCGGCGGACCTTGCACGAACGGCAGAAACCGATCGCTGCGCGGCACGTTCTGTTGTTCGAAGTGTTGCAGCGACACGGTGAACAGCGCATCGACGCCCAGCAAATGTTGGTATTTCACGTCCCCCGCGTATTGGTCGTAATCGGTGAACGGTTGTCGTCCTCGATCGCCGCCGATCTCCAGCGGATTGACGTTCAAGTAGCTCGCTCCGGCGTACACGCCGTGCTCGCCGGACCAGCCTTGCGCGTCGAACCGCGTATAGCTGCCCGTGTCGGCCGTACTGAAAATCTCGTGGAAGCTCCGCTGGCCGTACTCGCGCGTGCGGTCGGGCGATTTGGTGACGACGTTGATCACGCCGCCGATTGCGTCGGCTCCCCACAGCACCGACGATGCGCCGCGGACGACTTCGATCCGTTCGACCATGCCCGGATCGATCGTACTGAAGTACTGATTCGGTCCCGCGCGGTAGGTGGAGTTGTTCAGACGTACGCCGTCGACCAGGATCACCACGTCTTGCCCCGTCAGACCGCGAATGAACGGGCTGGATTGCCCGTGCGCGGTCGATTGCACCAACACGCCGACTTCGTTTTGCAACGTCCGCGACATATCGCTGGGAAGTCGTTCTTGGATGATCTGCTGATCGACGATCGTCGCTTCGCGCGGATCTTCGAAGATCGACATCTCCAGCCCGCGCGAGATCCCGGTCGCCCCCGGCATCAACGAGCCGCCGGAGCCGCCGAGGATTTGGTTCGACAGCGGGACGTAGCCGTAAACCTCGCCCGTCTGGTAGCCGTCGACCGGATTCGGGACGTCGTTGGGAACGTACTCGCCTTGTCCGGTGGTCGGGCCGGGCAACGGCGCGACCGGAGCGTTGGGCGTTTGCTCGACGATGACCGGCGGCAGCGTCCCCTGTGACGGCGCTTGCGACCAGGCAGACGATCCGCCGGCGGCGAACCCCAGGGCGATCAGCGCGGCGAACCGCGCACGGCGTGAAGCGGGCGACCCCATCGGCGGCATCCTTGCGTGTGTGGGTGGCGATCGCGCCGCACATGACGCGATTCGGCGGCGAGACGTTCCGTGTCTCGCATTACGAAGCTGAACGTTTCGCAATGATGGAGTTATCGCAAGGTTGGTCACAAAGATTTTTCCTGCGCAACGGTGCGCGTCAAGGATTAACAAAATTCGCGCCAGCAACGACTTTTGCGGCGTATTTCCGACGACTTGTGACGATTTATTCGGCGCGTGTCGGGATACGTTCTCGACACACCGGGAAGGTGACGCGCGGTGCGTCATTTCAATTTTCATTCCGCATTCCACGTCGCTTGATTCAAAACGCTTCGAACTGACCCCACGGTGACGGCTTCGATGCGCATATGCGGCTTATAAACAAGCGTCATTTCATCATGCGCACGCGTGCGACGAATGGCCTATGATGGCGTTCTTCGTTTGCTCTCTCCTTCGATTCGTCCGCGATGTCCGCGCTTGCTCAAGTTCTCGCCGAGTTTCCCATCGAGTGGGATATTTGGACGTTCCTCATCGGCACGGCCGTCGGCAGTTTTTTGAACGTCGTCGTCTATCGCGCGCTGCGCGGTAGATCGTTGACGCACCCCGGCTCGCGTTGCCCCAAGTGCGATCACCCGATTCGCCCCTGGCACAACATCCCGCTGCTGGGCTGGCTGCTGCTGGCGGGCAAATGCCGCGACTGCCGCGCGCCGATCTCGCCCCGCTACCCGTTGGTCGAGTGCGTCGTCGGGCTGGTCTGGATGCTGCTCGGTGCGCTGACGACCATTCAACTGCCGTTAACCATCGAACTGGTCGACGGCCAGGGCGAGATCGTCGATTACGCCCTGGGGACGCAAAACATCGTGGTCTGGATCGCGCGGTCGATCTTGGCCACGACGCTGATCGGCGCGGTGCTGATCCGCTACGACAGGCAGACGATGCCGTTCGGGTTGATCGTCGTCGGGTTGCTGGCCGCCGCGACCGCCGTGCTGACGTTTCCCGACGACCCGTATCTGTGGTTCACGTTGCTGATCGCGGCCATGGTCGGCTTGTCCGCGCTCAACTTCCGCCGATCATCGGCGGTACCGGATTCCGACGATGCTCGCACGCGTGCTCATCGCAAACGCCGAGCCGGCCATCACGCCGAAACGCCGCGCGAGTGACTCGCGCGGCGTGCGGAATTCGATCTTGGTTCTTCGTTCTTCGCGGTCGAGTTACCAACTCAACTCGAACCCGATGAATCCGCCGTGGTAGGTGATCGTGTGGTCCGCTTGATTGAACACGATCGCGTCCGACGGTTGCGCCAATCCGGCGATGACTAAGTATTGATAACCGGCGCGAATCGCGATTTGGCGATGCGGCCGATACGTGGCCGCCAACGCCGTTTCGCCGAGGAACGACGTCGGATCGAAATTGTCCACGGCGTTCACCAACGTGCCGTTCGCCAACCGCGTGGTGCGGACGTGCGCGGCGGTGTTGAAGAACACGCCCCCTTTGCCGAACGCGCTGATGGCGAACGTCTCGGTCGGTTGCCACAACAAGACGTCCAGCCCCACGTGTCCGCCGTACAACTTGTTCCGACCCGTCAGGCTGCTGAACGTGTTGCCGACCGGAATGGGCGAATTGTAAAAGATCCGATCCGTCTCTTCCAAGTAACGCATGCCGACCATCCCGGTCAGCCATTGGCGTTCGGGCCAAGTGCGCCGCAGGTTCAACTCGCCGCTGAACAACTTCGAGTCGAAATCCGCGCGGCCCGTTCCCGCGCCGACGCCGGTCGTATACGTTTCGGAGCCGTCCCAACTATCGATGCGATAGAAGACCCCTTCGACGTCGTACTGATCGATCCCCCGCAGGTCGACGCGGACGCGCGGTCCGGCGGCGAAGTCGATGTCGTTCACGCCGGTTTGCGTAAAGCCCAACGTGTCGTTCAGGATCGCATAGTCGGGCTGCGTGCGGCGCATCGCCAACACGTCGAGTTCGACCGAGATCGGCGGGAACGCCGGCGGCGGCTTCGGGCAAAAGTCCGGATCCACGCAGCGGCAGTCTTCGGATAAGAAGACCGTATCCACGCGGGGCGGAGCGCACTGCGACATCAACTGCCCGTCGCCCAGCCATTTGTTTTCGACCATACCGGCTCGCGTGACCGTGCCGTTGGCGACCGACGGCGCGGCGGCCGCGCCGCCGGCTTGCGTCGCGTTCGCGCCGGCGAAGGCCGGATTGGTCGCGCCGAATCCGACGCCCGTCGCCGGCCCGTTCGGCGCGCTTAGGTTGTTCGGCGCGAATTGCGGCGCCACCGCGGTGAACGTCACGCCGCCGGGGTTGTTGCACGCGCACGCCGCGCCGCCGTCCGGCCCGGCGGGGCCGTCGCCGTTCGGTCCGTTGCCGTATTCCACATAGGGTTTCGGCAACGTCTGCGCCACGAGCGAGCCGCCCAGGCACAACGCCGGCAACACGAACGCACATAGTCCGATGAAACGCTTCCGCATGGAATCTCTCCGAACGAACTCCGCCCGACGAGGCGTTCGCACGCCTCAAAAACCACCGAGGGCGTCACGCACCTCGCTCCTAACAATCCTTCGGATCGATACCACGCGAAGATTCGCCATTTCAAGTAAATCCGCTAAGAACCCCCGATCTTGCCGAGCTTATCGCCGTTCTGATCCAACCGTACGTACGGATCCGCTATCAAACGTCCAAAGCGGAGAACAACGCTTCTCAAAACAGCATGAACCGTCGAACATCGAGATTCACCCGCGACCGTTCACACTTCCTCCCACACGAACGTCACCGGCGCGTCGATGTCGGGATGCAAGCTGCGGTGCACGGTGCAAGCTCCGGTCGCCCGTTCGAGTTTCGCTCGATCGTCCGGCGAAAAGCGTCCGCCGCCGGGGATGCGGATCGTCGTCCGCAGAGCCGAAATTCGATTGGCGGCGTCGTCGGTCTCTTTGACGACCTCCGCTCGGGCGCCGGCAAGATCCCACGACCGTCGCCGGGCGATCAGCCCCAGCGTCGACAGCAGGCAGGTTCCCAGTGCGCCGGCCAGCAAATCCGTCGGCGAGGGCGCAGCTTTCTCCGCCGCCGAGCGACTTGGGCAAGTCGATCGGCACGCGAACGTCGCTGGGGCCGTGCAGGATCTCGGAGCGGAGTTCGCCCAAGTACAAACTGACGATCGCGGCCATGATGTGCTATCTCCTTGAGGAGTTTTCAGTTTTCAGTTTTCAGGATTCAGTTTTCAGTACAGAGGAAAGCCGCGAGTGGTACTCGCGAACGAGCCGAGCAAAGGAAGTCCAACAAGCCTCGATCGACATTTTACCTATCTTCACTGCGCGAGCGTTACGAGCGAAACGATCGTTTCGAGCACGGTTTTTTTCTTTCTGGATCGAGCCGATGGCGTCAGCCTTCGGTTTGCGCCGTCCCGCCATTCGCCCCAGATTCACTGTGCGAGCGTTACGAGCGTTACGCTCACTTCGTCCGCGAGTATTTTTTCTTTTTCCGAGCGGGGGGGCGCAAGCCCCCTGAGCATTTTCTGCGAGCGACGCGTCCCGAATACTCAGGGGGCTCGCGCCCTCCGCTCAGTGTCGAAAAGTTCGACGGAAGCCGAGCGCCCCGGTTGCGATCCGCAAGACGGAGCGTTTGATGCCGGGAATCGCCACGCCCATGCTGCCGATGATTCGTGATGAAACGTGCGAGTCGGCCCATCTTCGCGACACTACTAATAGTATACATATGTACCGTTTAAGTCAAGGGGGGTTCCCGGGATAGCCCGAATTTTCGCGAAATCGCCCCGGAGCGGTCGTTTTTCTTTGCTCCGGCCGACATTCCGTCGCGCAGGCGTTTCGGCTAGAATTGCGGGATTCGCCGTCGCCGGAACCGTGCCGGGCTGGTCCGCCCGGGGACCGACGAACCGCCGACGCCGATTCCCGCTCATGGACGAAAGGGCGACCGATGCCGGATTGGACGACCGCCGATTACGTGATTTACGCCGTGGCCGCCTACGTGGCCGTGATGGCGTTTTTGAAACTGTTCGCCGCGCGTCGCGCCACGCTGTTGGCCCAACTCGAAGCCGACATCGCCAAAGAGCAAGCCAAAACGAAGCCGTCGTAGCCGTTGCGGAGAGATGGATCACGGATTCGACGGATGAAACGGATTATCACCGATCCGGAAATCATTATCGGCTATTTGTGTGATCTATCCGTCTCATAAAGCTCCGTGTCGATCCGTCCAAATCCGTCCGATCCGTGTCCCATTTTCTCCTGAAAACTTCCTCCTTCCCTCGCTCTCGGCGTCGTTCATAACGACATCCCCGCGACGAGGCCCGATCCATGTCGCGTTTGCTGTATATCGAAACCGTCGGCTGTCAGATGAACGTCCTCGACAGCGAACTGGTCGTCGCCGCGCTCCGCAAGCAGGGCTATGCCCTGACCGATTCGCCGACCGCGGCCGATACGATCCTCTTCAACACGTGCAGCGTGCGAGCGCACGCCGAGGACAAAATCTACTCGGCGCTGGGGCGCTTGAAGAAAACCAAAAAACAAAATCCCGACAAGATCATCGGCGTGATCGGCTGCATGGCGCAGAACCATCAAAAAAGCGTTTGGGAACGCGCGCCGTTCGTCGACCTGATCGTCGGGCCGGGCCAGTTGCACCAAGTGCCGCGCCTGATCGAAGAAATTCGCGCGGGCGAAGGACCGAAGATCGAAGTCAGCCTGGGCCGCAAGGACGGCTCGCGCGAGCAGATCGAAATGAGCTTCGAGAGCTACGATCCGGCCCGCGATCCCGAAATGCGCCCCACGCCGTACCAAGCGTTCGTCCGCATTCAGATCGGCTGCGATAAGTTCTGCACGTATTGCATCGTCCCCTCGGTGCGCGGACCCGAGCAAGCCCGCGACCCGCAACACATCGTCGCCGAAGCGCGACGTCTGGCCGGCGAAGGCTGCCGCGAGATCACATTGCTGGGCCAAACGGTCAACAGTTATCGCTTCGCGCACGGCGACGGACGCGTCACGCGCTTGAGCGACTTGCTGACCCAGCTCAACGACATCGACGGGCTGCAACGCCTGCGGTTCGTCACCAGCTATCCGAAGGACATGACCGACGATCTGTTGCAGGCGATTCGCGATTTGCCCAAGTGTTCGCACTACCTGCATGTCCCGGCGCAAAGCGGCAGCGACGACGTGCTGAAGCGGATGCGCCGCGGTTACACGGTCGGCGACTATCGCGAGATGCACGCGCGGTTGAAGGCGATGCTGCCGAACTCGGCCGTGACCAGCGACTTCATCGTGGGCTTCTGCGGCGAGACCGACGCCGATTTCCAAAAAACGATGGACCTGACGCGCGAGTGCCGCTTCAAGAACAGCTTCATCTTCAAATACAGCGAACGCCCCGGCACCAAAGGGGCGTCGCAATACAAAGACGACATCCCGGAAGAGGTCAAACGCGAGCGCAACATCGCGCTGCTGGAACTGCAAAACGAAATCTGCGAAGAGGAGAACGATCGTTTCCTGGGCCGACAGGTCGAGATCCTGGTCGAAGGCCCCAGCAAAACGGCGATCAAAGAGGGGGCGGTCCCGGCACGCTGGCTGGGGAGCGGCTCGTTCGGCGGGTCCTCGGGACACGGCGTAAGTCCCTCGCACCTGACGACGCCGCAACCGATCGCAAGCGCGGCGCAATCCGCGAATCCTCTCGCGATTCTCGGCAACGCGGGCGCAGAGTCACAAGCCTGCGGCACGACCGCCACTCTGGGCGCGGCACATCGCCATGACGAGCATCACGAGTTCCACGACCATCGCCGCTCGGGCGAACACGCGCACGATCACGGCGGTCACGATCACGACGGCCCGGGCGTGCATCACGTTCACACCGAGGCCGGCGGTCCCGCGTTGCAACTGACCGGGCGGACGCGCTGCGACCGCATCGTGGTGTTCGACGGCAATCCGCGCTTGATCGGGCAGTTCGTCCAAATCGGCATCCACGACGCGAACGCCCACACGATGTTCGGCGCGGTGGTGACGCGCGAAGTGGGTCCGAGAGATCTCTACACCTTGGCGTGAGCCCACATGGTCCCTGTTCTTTACGCAGACGCCGCTCTCCCCGGATCGACGTCACCGGGGAGTGGGAGCGGAGTCTCCTCACCCCTGGCTCTTCCTCCGATACTCGCCCGGGGTTGCGCCGGTTTCTCGGCGGAAGACGGCGGCCAGGTATTCGGCGCAGCCGAAACCCGAGCGGCGGGCGATCAGGTCCAGCGTGAATTCCGTCTCGCGCAACAATTGCCGCGCCCGTTCCAGGCGATAGCCCAACAGATAATCGTGCGGCGTGCGGCCGGTCGCCGTGCGGAAGCGGGCCTCCAACGCGCGGCGCGAGAGAGGCACGCCGCGCACGATGTCGGCCACCTTGGCGCCGCCGGCGGCTTGTTCGCGAATCAACCGCAACGCCAACGCCACGTGCGGATCGTCGATCGCCACGAGATCGGTCGATTGCCGCGCGGCGACGCCGATCGGCGGAATCAGCAGGCACGCGTTCTGACCGTCGGCGACGCCGTGCAGGCGTTCGTCCAACAGCCGGGCCGCTTCGTAGCCGGTGCGGCGCGCGTCGGTGATCACGCTGGACAACGGCGGACCGCACGACGAGCAAATCAGATCGTCGTTGTCGACGCCCAACACGGCGACCTGCTCGGGCACGGCGGTGTCGGCGTCGCGGCAGACGTCCAAAATGCGTTGGCCCAGGATGTCGTAACAGGCGAAGATGCCGACCGGCTTTTCCAGTCCGGTGATCCACGCCAGCAGGCGTTCGCGTTCGCGCGTCCACGAGTAGCGCGGTTCGCCGGGCCCGCGCATCTCGAACACGTCGACCGTGCAATCGTGTTCGGCGGCGCAGCGGACGAAGTGTTCGCCGCGCAACCGCGACCAATTGAATCGCGGTTCGCCGCAGAAGGCCAAGCGACGAAAGCCGCGCTCGCGCAGGTGTTGCACCGCGGTCCGCGCGATGGCCGCGTCGTCGGTCTCGACCCAAGGCAACGCGGGCAGCAAGCGGGCCGCGCTCAGATCGACGGTGGGCAAGCCCAGCTTCTCGACCATCGTCGCGATGGCCGGCGTTTCGATCCGCGGATCACGCCGTCGCCGCGCCAATGCGCCAACCACGCCGGCGGCGCCGCCCCCCGTTGTTGCTCGGGCAGATAGATCGACCACGAATCGTGCGTGCGCACGTAATCGATCACGCCGGCGGCCAGCCCCCGGGCATAGCCGTTCGACGTTTCGATCAACAGCGCGACGGACTTGCGAGCGGTCATGCGGAAAATCTTAAAGCGGATTCCGGATTGGGCTGACGTCGCCGCGGACATTTTCCTGAATTTCATCTTAAGCAGGGGGCGATTACGAAGAAAAGCGTTCCGTTAAAAAACTTAACGTCCTCGCGTGAATTCTCCTTGAGCCGGAAATCGGCGATGCTAGTCTGAGAGGTGGGAGTCTCTTGGGAACGCCGTGACGGTCGCCTCTTTCCCGCCTGGGCGACGCGTGCGGTTTTGATCGAACCTCGAACATTCGAGTCCAGTATGCCGTCCGCTCTGCGTCCGTTCGCCGCCGCGTTGCTCGCGCTCGCGTGCGTCGCGTTGTTGAGTTCGCCCTGTCTGATGGCCGCCGATACCTCAACAGGTAAAGCGGACAAAGAGAAGCCGCTGCAAATTCTGTTTCTCGGCGACAAGGGGCATCACAAGCCCGAGGCGCGGTGGAAGCAACTACAAACCGCCCTTGCGCCGCGCGGCGTGACGATTGTCTACAGCGAGAACGCGAACGATCTGAACGACACGACGCTGGCCGGTTACGACGGGCTGATTCTGTACGCCAACACCGACAAGATCGAACCGGCCCAAGAAGCCGCGCTGTTGAACTATGTCGAGAACGGCAAGGGGTTCATCCCGCTGCATTGCGCGTCGTTCTGTTTTCAAAATTCCGAAAAGTTCATCGCGTTGGTCGGCGGCCAATTCAAGTCGCACGGCGGCGAAATCTTCGATGTGAAGACCGTCGCGCCGACGCACCCGATCATGCAGGGTTACGGCGGGTTCTCGAGCTGGGACGAAACGTACGTCCATACGAAGCACAACGAGAAGGACCGCACCGTGCTGGAAGTCCGCGAACAAGGGGGCCAAGCCAAGGGCCAAAAGTCCGAGCCGTGGACGTGGGTTCGCACGCAGGGGAAAGGCCGCGTCTTCTATACCGCCTGGGGGCACGACGAACGGACCTTCGGCAACCCGGGTTATGCGAATTTGGTCGAACGCGGCATTCGCTGGGCGTGCGGACGCGACGTGAGCGTCGTGCCGGCGTACGCCGAGAAAAAACCGTTCGACGTTCCCAAGATGACCGCGCATCGGACCGATGTGAAACCGTTCGAATACGACGACGTCGGACCGAAAATTCCGATCTACGAAAAGAGCGACAAGTGGGGCGTCAAAGGCGAACCGGCCACGAAGATGCAACGCCCGTTGTCGCCCGAAGAATCGCTGAAGCACTACCAAACGCCCGAAGGCTTCGAGCTGCGGTTGTTCGCCAGCGAAAAGGATTTCTTGAACAAACCGATCGCGATGAATTGGGACGAGCGCGGCCGACTCTGGCTGTGCGAGACGTTGGATTATCCCAACGAACTCCAACAGCCGGGTCAAGGTCGCGACCGCATCCGCGTGTGCGAGGACACCAACGGCGACGGCGTGGCCGACGCGTTCACCGTCTTCGCCGAAGGCCTCTCGATTCCGACCGCCATCTTGCCGATTCGCGGCGGCTGCTTGGTGCAGAACGCGACCGAGACGTTGTTCCTGAAAGATACCGACGGCGACGGCAAGGCCGATCTCAAGAAAGTGCTGGTCACCGGCTGGGCGGCCGGCGACACGCACGGCGGCGTCAGCAATTTTCAATACGGGCCCGACAACTGGGTCTGGGCGATGCAGGGCTACAACAGCAGCAAGCCGGTGCTGGCCAACGGCGAAGCCCAAGGCGCGTTCCGCCAGGGCTTTTTCCGGATGAAGCTCAATCATGCAAACCCGCCTGAGATCGAAAAAATCGAATTCCTTCGCTCGACCGACAACAACACGTGGGGGCTGGGCTTCAGCGAAGAGGGCTACGTCTTCGGCAGCACGGCCAATCGCAACCCCAGCGTCTATCTGCCGATCCCCAACCGCTACTATGAAGCGGTGCGCGGGTGGACGCCGGAATTGCTGGCGCCGCGGATGGCGCCGAACCATTACTTCGCCAAGCCGGGGACGGACAAGATTCGCCAAGTCGACCAGTTCGACGGCTACACCGCCGGGGCGGGGCATGCGGTCTACACGGCGCGGAACTACCCGCAGCAGTATTGGAATCGCCTGGCGTTCGTCTGCGAACCGACGGCGCATATCGTGGGCGCGTTCGTGATCGACGCCGACGGCGCGGGCTTCAAGTCGCACACGCCGTTCAACATCGTGCAAAGCGACGACGAATGGGCCGCGCCGATCATGGCCGAAGTCGGGCCCGACGGCAATCTGTGGATCCTGGACTGGTACAACTTCATCGTGCAACACAACCCGACGCCGGCGGGGTTTAAGACCGGGAAAGGGAACGCCTACGAAAGCGACCTCCGCGACAAACGCCACGGGCGGATATACCGCTTGCTGTACACCGGCGACGAAAAAGCGGTGAACGGCAAACCGCGCGAAACGACCGCCTTGACGACGCACGATCTGAGCAAGGCGACGACCGCCCAGTTGGTCGAAGGATTGAAGAGCGACAACCGCTTCTGGCGGTTGCAGGCGCAGCGGTTGTTGGTGGAAAAGGCCGATCCGGCGAGCATCGAACCCCTCTCGAAGCTGGCGATGGACAGAACGGCGAACGAGTACGCCGTGGTGCATGCATTGCAGACGTTGGAAGGCTTGGACGGAGCCGCGGGGACGCGCGTCGCATGGAAGGATCAACGAGAGGTCATCGATGCCGCCGCCAAAAATCCTTCGCCGGCGGTGCGCGTCGCCGTGGCACGAATGCATCCGCGCTATGCGGAGTTCGCTGACACACTCGAGACGATGGAGGATGCCGAACCACAAGTCAAATTGGCCAAATACCTGGGATTGTTCGGCTACGGTAATGCCCCTATATCGGGTATCTTAAGACGCGAGTTGCGTGACCCGGTAGTTATGCAAGATCGGCAACTACGAGACGCTCTTACATGCCTGGCGACCCGCTCTCCGATTGACTTCGCACAGATGGGGAATTCGCATGATGACAAACTCAACCCGGCAATAGTACAAATCGCAAGTATCGTCGCGGAACACTTCGCTCGGGAAAAACCGAATCATCATGCGACATTTTCCATGTTTGAGACGGTCGCATTGTCGAAAGGAGCGTTCCTAGATGCAATGATCGCAGGCTTCGCTCGCGGTTGGCCCAAGGGTTATCAATTAAGCTTGAGCGAGGATGACGAAGGGGTTTTGAACACCTATGCCGATGCATTAAACGGTCAAGCACAAGCGAACTTCATCGCCTTGGCCCGCGCGATCGGCAGCCGCGAAATGGATAAACGCATCGCCGCGTTAGCCGAAGGTTGGCGCAAAACCCTGGCCGACGCCAAAGCCAAGTCCGAGGATCGCATTCGCGCGGCCAACGATTTGGCGACGCAATCGCCCGACGACGCGAAGACCGTCGAAGCGTTGCTCGCGCCGTTGACGAATCTCGCGCCGCCCGATCTCGTCGCCGGGCTGCTCGACGCGCTCGCCAAAAGCACCGCGCCGAATCTCGGCAAAGAGCTGTTGGTCAAGCTGCCGCAACTCTCGCCCGCCGGCAAAGACGGCGTGATGCGTCTGCTGCTCAAGCGGCCCGCCACAACCGGCGAATTGCTCGACGCGCTCGATAAGGGCGAGCTGCAAGCGAGCGACCTGAAGCTCGATCAGCAGACCGCGCTCCGCGCACATCCCGATCGCCGTATCGCCGCCCGGGCGCAGAAAATCCTGGCCAAGAGCGGCGGCATCCCCGACGCCGATCGCGAGAAGGTGATCGTCTCGTATCACGCCGCGAGCGACCACAAAGGCGACGCGGCCAAGGGCAAGCTGCTGTTCACGGCCAACTGCGCCAAGTGCCACCGCCACTCGGGCGAAGGGAACACGATCGGCCCCGATCTGACCGGGATGAACGTCCATCCGAAGCACGAACTGCTGACGCAGATTCTCGATCCGTCGCGCAGCGTCGAATCGAACTTCCGTCAGTACACGGTCGAAACGACCGACGGCCGCGTGTTGACCGGTCTGCTGGCGGCCGAGTCGCGCACGGCGATCGAACTGATCGACGCCGAAGCGAAGAAGATCGCGCTGCCGCGCGACGAAATCGACACGCTGACCGCCGGCAAGAAATCGCTGATGCCCGAGGGGTTCGAGAAGACGCTGAGCGTCGAACAGATGACGGACTTGCTCGAATTCCTGGCGCAGCGCGGCAAGTACGTGCCGTTGCCGCTGGCCAAGGCCGCGACCGTGGTCAGCACCGACGGGATGTTTTACGATAAGGCGAACAAGACCGAGTCGTTGAACTTCCGGGATTGGTCGCCGCGCACGTTCCAAGGCGTGCCGTTCCTGCTGGTCGATCCGCGCGACGGCAAGCAGAACAACGTGGTGCTGCTGAACGGACCGCAAGGAGCGATTCCGCCGACGATGCCCAAGAGCGTGACGGTTCCGTGCGCCGGTCCGGCCAAGGCGTTGCACATCCTGGGGGGCGTCGCGGGCTGGGCGAGTCCCGGCGGACGCAAGGGTTCGGTCAGCATGATCGTCCGCTTGCATTACGCCGACGGCAAGACCGAAGATCACGAGTGGAAAAACGGCGAAGAGATAGCCGACTACATCCGCCGCGTGGACGTGCCGAACTCGACGTTCGCCTTCGACGTCGGCGGCCGGCAGGTCCGTTACGTGAAGGTCGAACCGAAACGGGCGGAGTCGATCAAAGAGATCGAACTGGTCAAAGGCCGCGACGACACCGCCCCGATCGTGGTCGCCGTGACGGCGGAGAGCCCGTAAAGAACGTTCGTTTAATTGCGAGGTTTGCAGAGCAAGCCGAGAATGCGCTTTCACGGTCTCGCGGATGAAAACAATGGCAAGAATCATGCGCTGCCACCGTTGCGATGCCGAGCGTGATATCAATATCCCTCTGGTTTACCCATTTCCCGAAGATAAGACTTTCATCACCGAGCCGCTTGATCCATTGTGGTCTATCGATGTCTCTCCACGCATTGCATTCGTATGTCATACCTGCATGCGCGAGCTTCATCCGCTCATGGACATGTGGATCAATGAAAAAGACTGGGACGGTTTCAATCCAAAAACACGTTCATCTCAGCTCCCGTTTATGAAAGAGGGTAACGTCGTCCTTCAAGACTACTACGTGAGTTGAATACTTTCGTTCCAGCTTGTCGGAGCGTGTTCTCTCCGCATTTCCCCCACACCCCTAGTCCCCAACCCCTATTCATATGCCCTTTCGCGTCGCCATGGTCGGTCTCGGCTTCGGAGCCGAGTTCATTCCCATCTATCAAGCTCACCCGGACGCCGAAGTGACGGCCGTCTGCCAGCGCAACGTCGAGAAGATGAACGCGGTCGGCGATCGGTATAAGATCGGCACGCGGTACACGAAGTACGAAGACGTGCTGAAGGATAAGAACGTCGACTTCGTACACATCAACTCGCCGATCCCGGATCACGCGGCGATGTCGCTGGCCGCGCTCCGCGCCGGCAAGCACGTGATGTGCACCGTCCCGATGGCCACCACGATCGAAGATTGCCAAGAGATCGTCGAGACCGTCAAGAAGACCGGGCTGCGCTACATGATGGCCGAAACGGTCGTCTACAGCCGCGAGTTTTTGTTCATCAAGCAAATGTACGAGTCGGGCGAACTCGGCAAGATTCAGCATCTGGCCGCGTCGCATCCGCAGGATATGGACGGCTGGCCCGACTATTGGGAACGAATGATCCCGATGCACTACGCCACGCACGTGGTCAGCCCCTGCTTGGGCTTGGTGAACGGGTTGGCCGAATACGTCAGTTGCTTCGGCAGCGGCACCGTGCGCGACGACATTCGCGAAAAGTCCGGCAACCGCTTCGCGGTCGAAACGTGTCACATCAAGATCAAGGACACCGACCTGACCGCGCACATTTGGCGGTTCCTGTACGACGTCGCGCGGCAATACCGCGAGAGCTTCGACGTTTACGGCACGAAGAAGAGCTTCGAGTGGACGCTGGTCGAACACGAACCGCACGTGATCCACACCGCGAAGAAGCCCGAGCCGGAAATCGCCGAGAAGATCACGATCCCGGATTTCGCGCACCTGCTGCCCGAACCGATTCGCCGGTTTACGTTGCCGGCGCACATCCAAGACGCGGACCACTTGTCGTTCCTGCAGGGTGGCGGCCACGGCGGGTCGCATCCGCACATGGTGCACGAGATGGTCAGCGCATTGGTCGAAGGCCGCGACCCGCGCCCCAACGCGGTCACCGCGGCCAACTGGACCTGCGTCGGGATTTGCGCATCAATCGGCGCTCGGGGGGCGAGATCGTCAAACTGCCGGCGTTCACGCTGGAGAAATAGTTCGCTCCGTTTCGCAATTCGCGGAACGTCACGACAGGCCGAACTTCATGAAAACGTCCCTCGGAATCGACGATTCCGAGGGCTTTTACTTGCACTGAACTCGCCGCCGCGTGAAACTCCGGCCCGGCTCGCGCGGTATGGTTTCGTGAGGGTCGGCACGGTTCGCGATTCGTCTATTCCCGGGGAGATTCTTATGCTGTTGCGTACTCTGTTCACCTCGTGCGTGCTGGTCTGCTGCGTTGGATCGTTGCGCGCAGACATCGATCCGGGCATCGTCGAGCGTATCTGCTCGACGGCAAACTGCAAACCGGCCTGGACGTATTGCGCCCGCAGTTGAAGGAGCATCCCGACGACGACACGTTGCGTTTCGGCTTGGGCGTACTGCGGTTTCTGCGCGGCGTCGAGCAGCTTGGCCAGGCGCTGCACAAACACGGTCTGCACGTCGAGCATGCGCGGCAGATTCCGTTCTTGCGCATCCCGGTTCCGCAGAATCCCGATCCCACGCCGCTGACCTACCCCGAGTCGCGGAAGATCGTCGAGAATTTCCAAACCGCGCTCCAGGAAACGGACGATCTGCTGGCCGGCATCAAAAACAAAAACGTCAAACTGCCGCTCCGCTTGATGGACGCCGGATTGGACATCGACGGCGACGGCGCGATCACCGTTTTCGAACAACCGGCCAACGATCCGAACGACCCGCTCGGCGCACGACAACCGCCGCCGAAGAAAACGCCCGAGCGGCTGGGGACGATCGCGTCGTTCCTGTTTCGCGATTTTCCGAAAGAAACGCGAATCGATTTCGATCACACCGACGCGCTCTGGTTGCGCGGCTATACGCACTTGATGCGCAGGCCTGGGCGACATCGTGCTCGCTCACGACGGCGAAGAGTTGTTCGAAACGAGCGCGCATCTGTTCTTCAAAAACCCCAAGACCAAATACCCCTTCCTGCAAAAGCGTCACGAGGCGAAAGCGCAAGGGGCGTGGTTCGATTTTGAAGAGATCGCCGACTTGGTCGCGACGATCCACATGGTTCGCTTGCCGGTCCAAGACGCCGCGCGGATGAAATCCGCGCTCGAGCATTGGGAAACGATGTTCAAACTCAGCCGCGAAATGGTCGCGTCGTTGAAAGCGGAAAAAGACGACGAGAAGGAATGGATTCCCAACCCGTCGCAAACCGGCTGGCAAGGCGCAAGAATCGCCGCGCAACAACTCGACGGCTGGCTCGACTTCGTGACCGAAATGGAGCAAGTCCTCGCCGGCAAAGCGCTGCTGCCGTTCTGGCGCGGCGACGTCGAACAGGGCGTGAACTTCCGCCGCGTCTTCACCGAACCGACCAAGCTCGACATCGTCCTCTGGGTGCAAGGCACCGCCGCCGCGCCGTATCTCGAAAAAGGTCGCATGGTCGACAAGGCGTTGCTCATGCGTTTGGAACGCACGTTCCAAGGCGACTTCCTGGGCTTCGCATTTGGATCAACTGACGTTCCCCGCGGGGCTTGCCGCAGGAGCACGCGTCCGCCAAAATCCACGGAAACGCCGGCAGTTTCACGCTCGCCCTGAGGTCGAGCGTCGCCCTCACTCCGTGGAGTTCCCGCGATGTCCAAATTCGACGCCTGGGTGGTGAAGAGCGCCAAAGCGAAGTTCGAACGCCAAGCAATCGATCTCGGGCCACTCGGCGCCGAAGAGGTCGAAGTGAAGGTCGAGCATTGCGGGCTGTGC
The DNA here is from genome assembly GCA_049840575.1 of Pirellulales bacterium. GTDB lineage: Bacteria > Planctomycetota > Planctomycetia > Pirellulales > JALHPA01 > JANRLT01. The sequence continues at coordinate 171,783 of JASGKV010000020.1, read as the reverse complement.
CACTCCGATCTGTCGATGCTGAACAACGACTGGGGGATGACCAAGTTCCCGGCCGTCATGGGGCATGAGGTCGTCGGGACCGTCGTCGAAGTCGGATCGTCCGCGCACGGCGCAAAGGTCGGCGATCGCGTCGGCATCGGTTGGTTTTCGGGCAGTTGTCTCCATTGCCGACCGTGCCGCTCAGGCGATCAGCATCTCTGCGCCAACGCGCAACCGACCATCGGCACGCATTACGGCGGTTTCGCCGAACGCGTACGGGCGCACTGGATGTGGACGATTCCGTTGCCGGAAAAATTGCCCACGGCGGACGCCGGTCCGCTGTTGTGCGGCGGGATCACGGTCTTCAATCCGATCGCGATGTACGCCAAACCGACCGATCGCGTCGGGATCGTCGGCATCGGCGGGTTGGGTCACATGGGCGTCAAGTTCGCCGCCGCCTATGGCTGCGAAGTGACCGCGTTCACCTCCAGCGAGAGCAAATTCGACGAAGCCCGCTCGTTCGGCGCGCACCGCGTGACCGCCACCAAGGATTCGAGCGCGGTCAAGAAACTGGCCGGCCAACTCGACCTTTTGCTGGTCACGGCCAACGTGAAATTGGATTGGAACGCGTTGATCGGCACGTTGGCCCCCAACGGAAGAATGCACGTGGTCGGCGCGGTTCCGGAGCCGATTCCGATCACGATTTTCTCGCTGCTGACCAAGCAGGCCTGCGTGTCGTCGTCGCCGACGGGCTCGCCGGTGGCGATCGAGGAGATGCTGGATTTCGCCGCGCGTCACGACGTCGCCCCGACGACCGAGCACTACCCGATGAGCAGAATCAACGACGCGTTCGAACGTCTGGAATCGGGCAAAGCGAGGTATCGGATCGTCTTGGACACCGATTTTTAAGAGTTTCTCGGAGTGACTTTCTCTTTACGCGTGAACACGCGTCTGTCGTGAATCGACGCGCAAGCATGCCGGCGGACCGACATCGGCGGCGGTGGCGGCGCATCGTGCCGGCATCCGGCGGGTTGATCTTGTTCGATTCGACGGGGTTGCGTACTCTCCCACGGCATTTTCGGCGGAACGTGTTCGTTCGCGCTCGGGCATCGCCCGCGCGGGTCGGCTCGTCTTCGTCGAAACGCGGCCCGACGCCCTTCTTCCGTTCGCCACCGTTTCCGCATTTGCCATGCCCTGCGTACGCCTCCTTCGCTCGCTCGCGTTCGTCGCTTTGTCGTTGGTGGTCGCGCACGTCTCGGCCGCCGACACGCCGCAATGGATTTGGTCGCCGGCTCAGGAACGCGACGTTCCGGTGGGCGACTGCTGGTTCCGGAAGAGCTTCGATGTGGCGTTGCCCGAGAGCGGCGAAATTCAAATCACCGCGGACGACGCGTACGAGGTGTTCGTCAACGGTCGCGCGGTCGGCAACGGCGCCAAGTGGCAGCAACTCGATACGATCGACGTCGGCAAATATCTGGTCAACGGCAAGAACACCGTGGCCGTGAAGGTCTCGAACACCGCCTCGCCCGACGCCGGACTCGTCGGCCGCGTGATCGTCAAAGGGCAGGGCGGAACGTTCGTCGCACATGTGACCGACGGCACGTGGAAGACGTCGCTTAAGGAAGCGCCGCAATGGACGAAGCCCGCGTTCGACGATCGCCAATGGCTGGCCGCGCGGCAAATCGGTCCGTTCGGCACGACCAAGCCCTGGTTCGACGAGGTCGTGCTGGCCGGCGGCGGCATGGCGAGTCGCTTTCGTACTCAAAAAGATTTCGAAGTCGAACAGATCCTCGCCGGCGAGCAAGTCGGCTCGATCATTTGCTTGGCGTTCAACGAATTCGGCGAACTGCTGGCTAGCCGCGAAGACGGCGGCTTGATCTTGGTTCGCGACGCCGACGGCGACGGCTCGCCAGAAACGCCGGGCGTGTTCTGCGACAAAGTCCGCGCGGTCCAAGGCATTCTGCCGCTGAACGGCAAGGTGCTGGTCATCGCCGCAGGTCCGCAAGGCCCCGGCATGTATCGCCTGAGCGACGAAGACAACGACGGCAAAGCCGAGAAGGTCGAAAACGTCCTGAAATTCAAGGGCGAAATGGGCGAACACGGTCCGCACGCCATCACGCTGGGCCCGGACGGTCTGGTCTACATCATGCTGGGCAACAAGACCGAGCCCGACCGCGCGGCCGACGCAAGCAGCCCGTACCGCAACTACTACGAAGCCGACTTGTTCAAGCCGAAGTACGAAGATCCGCGCGGTCACGCGGCGGGCATCAAAGCCCCCGGCGGACGCATCTTGCGGACGGACACCGAAGGGAGCTTTCTCGAATGCTATGCCGGCGGTTTGCGTAACGCGTACGACATGTGCTTCTCGCGCGTCGGCGAACTGTTTACCTACGACAGCGATATGGAGTGGGATATCGGCACGCCCTGGTATCGCCCGACGCGCGTGTTTCAGGTTCTCAGCGGCGCCGACTTCGGCTGGCGCAGCGGCTGGTCGGTTTGGCCCGAGTATTATTACGACGCCGTCCCGGGTACGGCCGACACCGGTCGCGGTTCGCCGACCGGCATGGCCGCCTACGATCACGTGATGTACCCGCGCCGCTATCACGACGCGCTGTTCATGGGCGATTGGGGTCGCGGTCGAATCGTGGCGTTGAAAATGAAGCCCGATAACGGCGGTTACGTGATCGAAGGCGAAACGTTCGTCGAAGGCAAGCCGCTGAACGTCACGGATCTGTGCGTTGGTCCCGACGGCTGGCTGTACTTCTGCACCGGCGGTCGCGCGACCGACGGCGGCGTCTACCGCGTCGTGTGGAAGGGGAAAGTTCCGCCCGACATGACGAACGTCGGCACGGGCATTCAAGCCGCGCTCAAACAACCGCAATTCGACAGCGCGTACGCTCGGCAAAAGTGCGCGGTGATCCGTCAGCAGATGGGCGAGAAGTGGGACGCGCAGTTGCCGGCCGTCGTGGCCGATCCGGCCGCCAAGTTGGAGCATCGCATCCGCGCGCTGGACCTGATGCAACTGATGGGGCCGTTCCCCACACCTACGTTGTTGACCAAGCTGGCCGCCGATCCGCACGAACAGATGCGAGCGAAAGCGGCGTATTTTATGGGCATTCACGCCGATCAGGCGTTGGCCGGACGGTTGGTCCGCTTGATGAAGGATCTCAACCCGCACGTGCAACGGATCGCGTGCGAGGCGCTGGTCCGCGCGAATCTGCAGCCCGAGGCGAAGGAAGTTCTCCCGCTGTTGGCGTCGGCCTCGCCGCAAGTCGCCTGGGCGGCGACGCGGTTGTTGGAAACGTTGCCACGCGAGCAATGGCAAGAGGCCGTGTTGACGCACGAGAACGCGCATGTCTTTTTGCAAGGCGGGTTGGCGTTGGTCCGCGTCGCGCCGCAAAAGGACGTTTGCAAAGCGATTCTCAAACGAAACTTGGTCCTGCTGAACGGTTATCTCGACGACGCCGATTTCCTGGCGTTGCTGCGACTGAGCGAACTCGCGCTCGCCCAAGGCGAATTGACCAACGACGACGCCCCGGGCTTGCGGATCAAACTGGCCGACGAATATCCGACCAAAGACGAACGGATGAATCGCGAATTGGTCCGGCTGTTGGCCTATCTCAAAGAACCTCGCGCGGCCGATCTGTTCTTGGAACAATTGCGCGGCAAAGGGGCCGACGACGATAAGCTGCATATCGCGCTGCACGCGCGATTCCTCACCGACATGACCAGCGCGCAGAAACTCGAGCTGCTGACGTTCTTCGAATATGCCCGCACGTTGGAAGGTGGCCACAGCTTTCAGGGCTACATCGAAAACGTCTCGCGCGACTTCTTCGCCGGTCTGACCGATCAAGAGCGGACCTACGTTCTGAGCGAAGGGACGAAATGGCCCTCCAGCGCGTTGTCGGTGTTGGCTAAATTGCCGCCGAAGCTGACGGACGAGACCCGCGAACAGATCATCGCGCTCGATCGTCGCTTACCCGGCGCAGTTTGACGGCCCTAACGGCGAAGCCGCCCGCAAGCTAGGAATCGGGATTGTCGCGGTCTTGGGTCGCTCGGGCGACGTGGAGAGCGAGACGTACTTACGCGAGCTGTACGAACGCGATCCCGCGCGACGCGGCTACATCGCCATGTCGTTGGCGCAACGTCCCGCCGGCGACAACTGGCCGGTCTTGGTCCGTTCGATCTCGACCGTCGAGGGAATGTTCGCGCAAGAGGTTTTGGCCAAGTTGGCCTCGGTCGACAAAACGCCGGACAAGCCCGAGGCGTACCGCCAAACGATTCTGCGCGGGCTGCGTTTGGGCGAGAACGGCGCAAAGCCTGCGCTCGTGTTGTTGGAAAAATGGACCGGTCGCTCGCAAGGAGGTCAGCGCGAAACCGCGACGGTCCAACTGACCAAGTGGCAAGCGTGGTTCGCGGCCGAATATCCGAACGAGCCGCCGGCGACCTTGCCGGTCGACGACGCCGGCGCGAAATGGACGCTGGACGAACTGGCGACGTATCTGAATGGGAAAGAAGCCTTGGCGGCCGATCCCAGCCGCGGCACGGCGCACTTCGTCGAAGCAGCAATGCGCGCAATGCCATCGCTTCGGCGATTTGGGCGAAGGCCTGGGCCCCGATCTAGGGACCGTCAGCCGCCGCTTCCAAAAGAAGGAAATCCTGGAATCCGTGCTGCACCCCTCGCAGGTGATTTCCGACCAATATGCCTCGAAGGCGATCGAATTGAAGGACGGTCGGACATTGAACGGCTTGGTCTCTCCGCAAACCGACGGCGGCGTGCTGGTGTTGACCTCCGACGGCCAAAAAGCGGCCTTTCCGCAAGACGCGATCGAAGCGATTCGCCCGAGCAAGGTCTCGGTCATGCCGACCGGGCTGCTCAACAAGTTGAGTCTGGAAGGAATCGCCGAGTTATTCGCCTACTTGGGTCAACCGCCGCGGCAGAACCTCAGCAGTCGCCGCGCAGGTCGCGCCGCAGTAGACGGTTCGACCGAGACGAGGGCCCGATCGGCATTGACGAAATGTCGCCAGAGATTGAGAATTCGACCCGTTCGACAAGATGTCGAGCGTACGGCCTTCGCACGCCGTTCCCAAGGATAGGGCAATCATGACGACCACGATCGTAGTTCCTTGCTATAACGAAGAAGAACGGCTGAACACGGCCGAATTTTTGCGTTTCGCTCAGCGTCCCGACGCACCGAAATTGTTGTTGGTCAATGACGGCAGTCACGACCAAACGGCCCCGTTGCTCGATCGACTGGCCGCCGCCCGTCCGCACGCCATCGACGTCTTGCATTTGGAACGTAACTCCGGGAAGGCCGAAGCCGTGCGGCGCAGGAGTATTGCGGGCGCTGGAACAAAACGCCGAATACGTCGGTTACTGGGATGCCGACTTGGCGACGCCCTTAGATGCGATCGCCGAATTCCAATACGTCCTGGCCGCAGGTCGTCGCACCGAAATCGTGGTCGGTAGCCGGATGCCGTTGTTGGGTCGGCGGATTCAGCGTCACGCCATACGGCATGTACTAGGTCGCAGTTTCGCGACCGTGGTTTCGCGCATGCTGGGCATTCCGATCTACGACACGCAATGCGGTGCAAAGTTATTCCGAGTCAATCCCGTCACTACCGCGTTGTTCGCCGAACCGTTTCGTACCGGTTGGATATTCGATGCCGAGATATTGGCTCGCTACTCGAATCTTCTCGGCTGCCGTTATGAAGCGGCCGGCCGGATTTTCGAGCAACCTTTGGATACGTGGGAGGATGTCCCGGGCAGCAAGCTGAAAGCGAAGCATTTCGTAAAAGCGGCCCTGGAGTTGGGTAGAATTTATCGACATTATTTGCTCCCTTACGGCACGCGTTACGCGGTCGAACCGACGACTGGGAGCCCGGATGTCATCTCATGGTCTAAAAAAGCGGCTTAGGCGTCGCCATATCGTCCAGGCTGGGTGACGGGGGCTTCGCTTACCGAAACTCAGGTCGAATCACCTGCTGCGGCCATTCTTCGCCGAAAATTCCAAAATCCGTTGCCGGCATGTTGGGCGGATTGTACAACCTATCCATTCCGCGAACGTGCCGCAGAATGGATGCTGAAAATCAGGAAGATCGGGCCGTTCGCGGGCCGTTTCGTCTCGATTTTCAGCCCATTTCGGATCCGCTTCCATGGCGAAAAAAGCCCACCGCACCACGCACCGTTCGACGGCCGGCAAAAAACTTTACGCGGTTCGCAAAGCCGACGGCACGTTCAAAGATATTCAGACGTTCGAACAGCCCACGAACGCGATATTAAGCACAAAAGCGCGGCCGAGCTGAAAGAAGAAGCGGCTCGCCAGTTCCACGCGCCGAACACCAAAATTCAACTGCCCGGCCAAGCGATCCCGTTCCCTACGCCGGGAGAGCGCGGCCGGCTCGCCGGTGACCGGTGGGGTACGCTCCGGCACGGCTCCCGGGTTGAAATCACCGACGGGGAAAACGATCATGGGGAATTCCCCGGCCCCGGTCAAAGCGACCACCGCGAAAAAGCCCGAGATTAAGAAACCGGTCGCTCCGGCCAAAAAGCCCGCCGCTAAAGTCGCTCCGAAACCGGTCGTGAAAAAAGCCGCTTCAAAGAAGCCCGCGACCAAAGCCGCCGCGCGCAAAAAACCGGCCCCCAAGAAAGCCGCGAAGAAGAAGTAATCCTCACGGCGTCATCTCGACGTACTGGCGACGCACGATCGAAATTCGACCGTGCGTCGTTTTCGTTTCGTGACTCATCGCTCATGCAATCGCCGGACCCGCGTTCAACGGGCCGGAATTCGGGAGTTCGCCGCGCAGGAAGATCGGTGGGTTGTCGACGCGACTGACGACGCAGATTTTCCAACTGCGCCGAAGACGCCGCTTGATCCGTCTCCGACTTCAGTCGCGTGACGAACATCACCATCGAGCGGCCCTGGACCTGATACGGGCTGACTCCGCGCAATCGTATTTCTCGCGCTCCACGATCGCCGTATCGAACGTGCGGACCCACGCATGCTCGGGATTCGTCTCGGGTAGGACGAAATCCAATGGTTCGTGATAGGCGTTTAACAGCAACAGCACCGTGTCGCCTGTGATCGGCTCGCCGCGATCGGTGACTTCGCCGATCAAGTCGCCCGCCAGCCGCATGCCCAGGCACTGGACATAGCCCGCGCTCCAATCGGCGTCGGACATTTCATTGCCCGAGGGATTGAACCACGAAACGTCTTTGACGTCGGACCCGCGGATCGCGCAGACCTGAAAAAACGTGCTGCGCTGAAACACGGGCTGCTCGCGACGAATCCGCGCAACGTCTTTGACGAACTCGAAGAACTTTGTTTGTTCGGGATCAAGATTCCAATTCAACCAGGTCAATTCGTTGTCTTGGCAGTACGTATTGTTGTTGCCGTTCTGGGTGTGACAGAATTCGTCGCCGGCCAACAGCATCGGTACGCCGGTCGACAACATCATGGTCGTCAGCAAATTCCGCTTTTGCTGCGAGCGAAGCCGGAGAATGTTCGCGTCGTCGGTCGGACCTTCGGCGCCGCAGTTCCAACTGGCGTTGTCGTTCGCGCCGTCGCGATTTTCCTCGCCGTTCGCGTCGTTATGTTTGTCGTTGTAGCTGACCAAATCCTGCAACGAGAACCCGTCGTGACAGGTGATGAAGTTCACGCTGGCGTACGGCGCAGCGCCGCTCTGTTGATACAGATCGCTGCTGCCGGTCAAACGCGTAGCAATATCCGACGCCAAGCCGCCGTCCCCTTTCCAGAATGCGCACACCTGATCGCGGTAGCGACCGTTCCATTCGGTCCAACCGATCGGAAAATTGCCGACCTGGTATCCGCCCGGGCCGACGTCCCACGGTTCCGCGATCAACTTGACCTGCGACAAGACGGGATCTTGATGGATGATGTCGAAGAACGCCCCCAGACGATTCACTTCGTACAGTTCGCGGGCGAGCGTGCTGGCCAAGTCGAAGCGGAACCCGTCGACATGCATCTCCAACACCCAATAGCGCAAGCTATCCATGATGAGCTGCAACACGCGTGGATGAATCATATTGAGCGTGTTGCCGCAACCGGTGAAATCCATGTGATAGCGGATCTTCCGGGGACAATCGGTAATAACTGGCGTTGTCGATGCCGCGGAACGACAACGTCGGCCCCATCTGGTTCCCTTCGGCCGTGTGGTTATAAACCACATCCAAGATTACCTCGATTCCGGCCGCATGCATGGCGGCGACCATTAACTTGAACTCTTGCACCGAGCCCAGCGAATTGCCGGTCGAGTTGTACGTGGGCTCGGGCGCAAAGTAGTTGAGGGTGTTGTAACCCCAGTAATTTGTCAGCCCTTTTTCGACCAGATGCCGATCTTTTAAGAAGTAATGGATCGGCAATAACTCGACGGCCGTCACGCCCAGGTCCAGCAAATGGTTGATGACCGGTTCGGTCCCTAGCCCGGCGTAGGTCCCTTGCAGTTTTTCCGGGATCAGCGGATGGAGTTTGGTCAGGCCTTTGACGTGACACTCGTAGATGAAGGTTTTGTGCCAGGGGGTGCAGCGCGCGCGATCGTTTCCCCACGTGAAGGCGGGATCAACGACTTCGGCCAACGGGCAAAACGCCGCGCTGTCGCGTTCGTCTTTCTTCAAATCCAGGTCCTTATTGCCCACTTCGTAACCGAACAGCGAATCGTCCCAACGCAGTTCGCGGCGAATCGACTTCGCATAGGGGTCCAACAGCACTTTGGCCGCGTTGAAGCGGTGACCGATCTTCGGCTCCCACGGTCCGTGGACGCGAAAACCGTAAAGTTGGCCCGGCAAAACATCCGGAAAAAAGCCATGCCACACCTGATCGGTATGGAGCGGCAGTGGGATACGGTGCGACTCCTTTTCCGCATCGACGGAATCAAACAAACAAAGCTCGACTTTGGTCGCATTTTCGGAGAATAACGCGAAATTCGTCCCCGCCCCCGACCAACTGCGCACAAGAGGATAGGAGCGACCGGGCCAAACTTTCAAAGGTTGATCGGGCATCGAGCGGTTTTCCAGTCGAGTGGCGAGTATTTACGGACACATTGCGATCGTTTCAGCAATTTACCTGCCAAATTCACTTATTTTTTGAATTCGAGGTTATCTTTGTCCAATTATTCGAGAACTCCGCTCAGGAAAAACGCCGATTCAGGGTGTTTTGAAAACCGTCTGATGACGCTGGGTGAAGGATCGCGTGTCACAGTCCCCAACGTTCCCTAGCCAAGATGCGGTCGTGTACCGGTCGGAACCATTCGACGAGACGATAGTTTCGTATTTTACAACTCTTATGAGAGTCGAATCCGGCACTCTTCACGTCGGGTATATGGAAGTGTCCGTCGTATCGGATGAACGAGAACGAGTTTGCATGTCCGCGTTCATCTCCGGAGAATAACGGCGTTTGTCGATGCGTTTTTTTACGGAGTCGCGCATGTCGCCGGGCGTTCGTTGGCTGGGGGTGATGCCGTGGCTGGTGGTGGTCGTCGCGTTCGCGCAGGCGCCCGTTCCTCCGAAGGCCGATGTGCGGGCGAAACCGGTCGCGGTCGCGTATGATCCGTCGAGCGCAGTATGAAACGCACGTGATCGAGGGGTGGCGCATGCGGATCAACAAACGTTTGATCGTCGACGATCCGGCGACGTATCGCGCGGCGCGACGCGTGTTGGAGTTTCAACTGTTCGACGTCGCGCGACGGTTGCCGTCCAAGGCGGTCGCCAAGCTCCGCGAGACGCCGATTTGGTTGGAACGGAACGAACCGCATCATCCGTGCGCCGTCTATCATCTCGACGTCGAGAACTTAAAACTGCTGGGCATGAATCCGGATAAAGCCCGGGGCGTGGAAATCTCGAACGCCGACACTTACGTCGCTTGGACGCGCGAACATCCGTCGCTGCTGTTGCACGAGTTGGCGCACGCGTATCATGATCGGGTCGTGACCGACGGCCGCGCGAACGCCGAGATCCTGACCGCGTTCGCACGCGCGAAGGAAGTCGGTTCGTACGACCACGTGTTATCGGCCAAGGGACGCATCGGGCCGGCGTATGCCACGACCGACGCGTTGGAATTTTTCGCCGAAGCGAGCGAAGCCTACTTCGGTGTGAACAACTTTTATCCGTTCGTGGCGGCCGAACTGCGGCTGCACGATCCGGAGACGTTCGATCTGCTGACCAAACTGTGGGGCGTCGAATAACGTCCGACGCCCTAAACCCCGCCCCGCATTGCCGGTTCCCACCGCATCCGCCCGACCTTCCGGAGTTCTCGCCATGAAGTTTGTTTCGCTCGCGTCGTTCGTCCTCGGTCTGTGTCTGCTTGCGCCGTCGCATGCGCGCGATCCGCTTCCTGCGCCGCCGTCGCTGACCGCGCACGTCGACAAGCACGAACTGGCCGGCGCGGTCGGGATGGTCGTCGACAAGGATCGCGTGCTGGCCGTGCAAACGGTCGGATACGCGGACATCGCGAACGACAAGAAAATGACCGACGACGCGCGTGTTCTGGATCGCCTCGCAAACCAAGCCGATGACCGCCGTGGCGGTGCTGATGCTGGTCGACGAAGGGAAGATCGCGCTCGACGATCCGCTCGAAAAATACTTGCCCGAGTTCAAGGGGCAACTCATGGTCGTCGAAAAGGACGGCGAGCATACGCTGCTGAAAAAGCCCGCGCGTTCGCCCACGATCCGCAACGCGCTGAGCCATCTGAGCGGCATGCCGTTCAAATCGGACGCCGAAGTCCCGACGCTCGACGGGCTGCCGTTGGCCGCGGCCGTGCGAACCTACGCGATGACGCCGCTGCAATGGGAGCCGGGCTCGAAGTACCAATACTCGAACGCGGGCATCAACTCGGCCGCGCGGGTGATCGAAGTCGTGACCAAACAGCCCTACGAAGAGTTCATGCAAAAACGTCTGTTCGATCCGTTGGGCATGACCGAGACCACGTTCCGGCCGACCGAAGCCCAAGCCGCGCGGGTCGCCAAGTCGTATCGCCCGAACAAAGACAAAACGAACCTGGACGAGTTCAAGATTTCGCAACTGATCTATCCGTTAAGCGACAAAACCAAACGCTTTCCGATGCCGGCGGGCGGATTGTTCTCGACGGCCGCCGACACGGCGAAGTTCTGTCGCATGTTGCTGAACGGCGGCGAGTTGGACGGTAAGCGATATCTCAGCGAAGCGGCGCTGAAGGAGCTGAGCAAGCGTCAGACGCCCGACACGGTGAAGGAAAGCTACGGTCTGGGGTTCTCCGTGGGAAGCGAAACGTTCGGCCACGGCGGCGCGCACGCGACCAACATGGAGATCTACCCGAAAAAGGGCATCGCCGTGATCTGGATGGTCCAACACGCCGGGTTCCCCGGCGACGGAGCGAAAGCCCAGGGGGAATTCAAGCAGTGGGCGTTCGAACACTTCGCGAAGTGAGTTGCTTCTTATCCCGCGTGGAGACGAACCGTCTCCACGCGGTTTTTCGTAGACGGTGCGCCTTTACTTCGACGCCACCGGGTCGCCGGCGAATTGGTCGGCCGAGTAGAGGTCCCACAGATTGTCCGTCGGGTGGACGGCGATCTTGTACGAGCCTTTCTCCAATCGGACATTCCGTTCCGACGTGCCGTTGCCGCGGTCGAACTTCACGTCGATCGGGTACTTGCTCTCGAACGTTTTAACTTCACCCGCCGGAATTTCCACACGCACGTTATCGATCACGGCGTGGAAGACGTTGGTGTTGGCGCGGTTGTTCAGGTCGATCGCATACTTGTGCGATTGCAACTCCCATGCTCCGTCGACCGGCGCGAATTTGTAACTGCCGTCGGTCAACGCGTAAGTCTTTTTCGCGGCCTTGCCGCCGGGAAAGAACGTAATCGTGTACGACGTTCCCGCGTCCAGGCGTTGCGTTTGGCCCGCGTTGATCGTGTAGTTATTGTTGGAAATGATGTAGTTGACTTGGCCTTCGCCCTCGGGGCCGTTCAACAACACGCCTTCGTAGGTCCACTTCGAGTCGGTCGTCGGACAGGGCGAATCCGAACCCAGCGGCCAGCCCATCGCACCGCAGACGGTGCCGTTGCTTTCGATCGCCAACGTTTCGCCGCCCGGGACCATCACGTAGCCGTCGCCGAGCCAGCAGACGGCGTCGCACTTGGGATTACGGATGATGGTAAAGCCCGAGGCCGGCAGGGCTTTGGTCGGTGCGCCGGCGACCGCTTTCAGTTTGCCGATGACGTCGGCCAATGCGGAGTTTTCTTCCAGCGCCGCCAGATGGGCGTTCAACGTCTTTTTGGTCTTGGCCGACAGATCGAGATCGGCGAAGAGTCGCTTACCCGCCCGCAGTTCCGCACTGCCGATGCCGCCGTCTTCGGAGAGGGCGACGAGGTCGTCGAACCACTTATGTAATTCGACTTTATGCGCCAGTTCCTCGCCCTTCAAGGGATCCTTGGTGATTTTGGTCCATAGGATTTGCGCCCGTTCGGCGTCTCCTTTCTTCAAGGCTTGCAGCATGGCGGTCTGATCGACGACGTCGACGTTCAATTTCGCCATTTCGACGATCAGCGACGAGCGTTCGAGACGGAACTCTTTGAGTTCCTCTTCGATCTTGCCGACCAGGTTTTCTTGCGCGACGCCGATCGCTTTTTTGAGCGTGGCCAAGTCGGCGGCGGTCGCCGACTTCACCTTCGCCGCGATCGAGTTCGGGTTCGACTTCACCAACGTCGGCGCGGGCTTGGCGTTCTCCTTCGGCACGGCGACCGGAGCAGGTGGCGCCGCAGGCGGAGCCGCGACCGGGGCGGGCGGGGCTTGGATGTAGACCGTTTGCGGTTGAGGTTGTGGTTGGTAAATGATCGTAGGTTGTTTGTTCTGATTGTTGTTCGGAATCCAACCCGGGACGGGCGGGTAGTTGTTTTTGTTATTGTTTCCGCCGTTATTCCCGTTGTTCGAACTCTTGATGAGCGCGGTTCCCAGATCCAGGATGCCCTTGGTGATGATCGCGCTGTCGCTGGGGCCTTTGAAGTTGTTGTTATTGTTTTTATTGAAATTGTTGTTGTTCGGCGCAAACCCCTTCGAACCGAATTGCGCGACGCTCGCGCTCGGCGTCGCCAGCAGCATCCCGACGATGACTACGGGGACGATACACAACAGTATCCAACGTTTCATGGCGATCCCTCCGGGAAGACGGTAAACGATTCGAATCACGCCCGACCGCGCCGGGCGATTCCACGTCTCTGCACCCACCGTTTCACCCGCTTCGATCGCAGAGAGTGCGTCGAAGCCGGAAACGCGTCCGTTGTAACCTTGTCCGATCGGAAAAGCCAGAATCGTTTGCAAATGACGAGAAACGACGAAAAGCACGTCGTATTTCGTGAATTGTTTATCAGCGATTCGCTCTCCTTAGATCCCCAACCGCGCTTTCACCCGCTGAAACGCCGCTAGGGCGAATTCCAAGTCCGCACGTGTGTGCGCGGCCGAGATTTGCGTGCGAATCCGCGCCTTGCCGTGCGGCACGACCGGGAAGCTGAAGCCGATCACGTACACGCCTTCTTTCATCATCTCTTCGGCCATCCGCGCGGCCAGCGCGGCGTCGCCCAGCATGATCGGCGTGATCGGGTGCTCTCCCGGGATGATCGTGAAGCCGGCTTTGACGATCTCCGCGCGGAAGAACTTGGTGTTCTCCATGATCCGATCGCGCAGCTCGGTCGAGCGTTGCAAAACGTCGAGCGCGGCCAACGCGCCGGCCACCAACGGCGGCGCGAGCGAGTTGCTGAACAGATACGGTCGCGAGCGTTGGCGCAGATACTCCACCAATGGCTTGTGCCCGGCGATATACCCGCCGCTGCCGCCGCTGACCGCTTTGCCCAGAGTGCCGGTCAGCAAGTCGATACGGCCGACGCAGCCGTGATGCTCGTGCGTGCCGCGGCCGGTCTTGCCCAGGAAGCCGGTGGCGTGACAATCGTCCATCATCACGAGCGCGCGTCGTACTCGTCGGCCAAGTCGCAGATGCCCGGCAGGTTCGCGATGATGCCGTCCATCGAAAAGACGCCGTCGGTGGCGATCACGCGGAAGCGGGCGTTTTTCGCCTCTTCGAGTTTCGCGCGGAGATCGTCGAGGTTGTTGTTCTTGTAGCGGAAGCGTTGCGCTTTGCAGAGGCGGATGCCGTCGATGATGCTGGCGTGGTTCAGTTCGTCGCTGATGATCGCGTCTTCGGGTCCGAACAACGTCTCGAACAGCCCGCCGTTGGCGTCGAAGCAACTGCCGTACAGGATCGTGTCGTCGGTCCCCAGGAATTCGGAGAGTCGGCGTTCGAGCACCTTGTGCGGTTTCTGCGTGCCGCAGATGAAGCGGACGCTGGCCATGCCGAAGCCCCACTGATCGAGCGCGGCCTTGGCCGCGGCGATCACCTCGGGATGATCGGCCAGCCCCAGGTAATTGTTGGCGCACAGATTCAGCACGTCGGTCTTGCCGCCGGCCGCGATCCGCCCCGCCTGCGGCGAAGCGATGACCCGCTCGGGCTTCTCCAACCCCGCGGCGCGAAGTTCGTCGAGTTGTTTGGAAACGTGATCGAGGAATTGCGTAGACATAAAATGCGATCGGCCTCAAAGAGGCTAAAGATGCGGAATGGCCGCAAGAAAAACAAAAAGGACAAAAAAGGACTTAGGTTCGTAATCGCTCGGGTACTCCACGACCGTCGTCATGTTTCGTGTGATGCATCGAGTTCTTTACGCAAAGGATCATCGAGGTCGAAAAAGAATTTTCTCACGACCAGTTTCTTGCCGCCGAAATTAATCAGAAGTCCGTGTCGACGACGTGCGGATCTCGAATATCCGAGTATCTGCGCGTAATGCTCGTCGCACAACGCGTTGGCCGCTTTGATTTCCACGATCAACTCGCCGGCCACGAGTAAATCCGCGAAATATTCTCCCAGATCGACCCGTCCTCGTCATATACGAACAGCGGCGTCTGACGTTCGACGTGAATACCTTGTTTCTTCAAACGATTGAACAGTGAGGTTTCATAAACTTTTTCCAAATGCCCGGGTCCAAGAAATCGATGCGCGGCGAACGCCGTCTCGCGAATGACGTCGCACAAATCGAAGATCGGATCTTTCTCCATGATTCATATCTCACAACGAGATTTAAGGCGGATGACAAGGTAAGCATGTCCTTTCTATCTATTCGTTTTCCCACGTTCAGGGTAACAACGTCCGCACGACTTTGAACCGCTCGCTTTTTGTCCTTCTTGTTTTTCTTGAGGCCATCCCGAATTCATTTCGCCTTCTTCGCGGCGGCGGCTTTGCCGGGCGGCGGTGCGGTGGTTGCGCCGTCGATCGCTTGGATCTTGAAGATCGGGTTCGGCGTACGGGCTTCCTTGAAGATCGTTTCCATCTTGGCGGCCACGGCCGGGACGTCCGCGGCCACGTCGGTCGTTTCGTTTGGGTCGCTACGCAAGTCGTAAATCTCTGTCTTGATCGTTCCTTTGTTTAACTGTCGACGGACGGCTTTCCAGTGTTCGTAGCGGATCGCCTGCTGCCCGCCGTAGCCGCCGAACTCCCAGAATAGATAGTCGTGCGGCTTCTGCTCGGACGACTTGCCGAGCAACGTCGGCATGATCGACAGTCCATCCAGATGGTTCGGCGCGTCGATCTTGGCCACATCGCAAAACGTCGGAAACAGATCGTACGATGCGCACAACAGCTCGCTTTCGCCGCCTGCCGCGATCGTTGCGGGCCATACGGCGAGCAACGGCGAACGAATGCCTCCTTCGTAGACGTCCCCCTTCAAGCCGCGCAAGCCGCCGGTCGAGTTGAAGAATTTCGAGTCCGCGCCGCCGACGCGACCATGCGTCGGACCGTTATCGCTCAGAAACACGACCAACGTGTTGTCGGCCAGTTTGAGATCGGCCAGCTTCTTCCGCAGCTTCCCCACGCTCGTATCCAACCGCGTCACCATCGCGGCGTACGCGGCATGCGGCGTCGCATGACCCGTGTAATGATCGGTCTCTTTGCCGAACGCCGGGTCGTCGCCCAACTTGCCGCGGTATTCGTCGACGTACTTCTGGGGAATGTGCAACGAAACGTGCGTCAGGGTCGTGGGAAAGTACAGAAAAAACGGTGTCTTCGCCGCGGCTTGCGCGTCGAGGAACTTGGCCGCTTCGTCGTCGAAAATGTCCTGCGTGTGTTGCGTTCCCTTGCCGCCGGTATTGCCGGGCAACTCGAATTTCTCGCCGTTACGGAAAAGATGCGTGGGATAGTGCGAGTGAGCGTGGTACTGATCGTGATACCCCACGAACAGATCGAACCCATGCTTGGTGATCTCACCCGTCCCGCCCGGGTTGCCGAGTCCCCACTTGCCGAACGCGGCCGTGGCGTAGCCTGTCTTTTTCAATACGCTCGCCATCGTCACGGCGTCGGCCGGAATCGGTTGTTGGCCCTGGCCGCTGCCGATCTCGCGATTGTCGCGCACGAACGCGTGCCCGCCGTGCAGACCGGTCATCAGCACGCAGCGGCTTGGCGCACAAACCGGACTGCCGGTGTAAAAGTTCGTGAAGCGCAGGCCCTCTTTCGCCATGCGATCCAACTCTGGCGTTTTGATGAGTTTCTGTCCGTAACAGCCGAGTTCAGCCACGCCCAGGTCGTCGGCCATGATTAGCACGATGTTCGGCGGCGCGGCGTGCGCGGCGGCAAGCAGCGACCAGCCCGCGCAAAGCACGACGATCGTCGAACGAAGCATTTTCGCGAAGCGAGACATGATGCGACCTGGAATGAACTTGGAAGGTGTGAGTCGGATCGACTTTGTGATCGTTAGGGATTGACCGCTTTGGCTTTGCCGGGTGGATTCCAACGCGGCGTCCAATCGAGCGATTCGCTCCGGGCGGTGTTTAAGTAAGTGCCGATCCTGGTCGCGATTTCAGAGTTCGCCGCGGCCACATCGGTTTTCTCGCTCGGGTCGCGATCGGTGTCATACAACTCGATCGTCGCGTCCGGCGCACCGCGTCGAATCCCCTTCCAGCGACCCTGATAAAGCGCGGCTTGGCGGAAGCCCCCTTCGTGAAACTCCCAATACAGAAACTCGTGCCGCTGTTGCTCGTCCGGTTTGCCTAACAATGTCGGGACCAGGCTGACGGAATCGCCTTCGCGCGGCGGCCTCGCACCGGCTAACTCGGCGAACGTCGCCATCAGATCGCCGAAGTAGCCGACGTGGTCCGACGTTTTTCCGGCCGGCACGCGGCCCGGCATGCGAGCGATGAACGGCACTCGGATGCCGCCGTCGGTCAACGCCCGTTTGATCCCGCGATACGGCCCCGACGGCGTGAACCGCGTCAGGTCGTGCCGGCTTTCGTCGTGTGGACCGTTGTCACTGGTGAAAATCACCAACGTGTTGTCGTCCAGCCCCTGTTCCTTTAACGTGGCCAGCATCCGTCCGACGTAACCGTCCATGCGCGTGATCATCGCGGCATGACCCTTGTCGGTCTCCGGCCAATCGTTGTCGGCGTACGGCCCGAGGTCGGGGACTTCGGCGCCGTTCTTCAACGCGACCGCGCGTTCGTTATTGGCGTGCGGAACGACCATGCTCCAGAACAAGAAGAACGGTCGTTGCTTGTTCGCCGTGACGAACTTGATCGCCTCGTCGGCGAACAGATCGTCGGCATAGGCTTTGGGCTTCGTCGCGTAGCCGGCTCCAACGTTCCCCTTCGCGACCAAATCGTTCGGCAGCGTTTCTTTGGTCTCGTTTCGCCACAAAAAATCGGGATAATGGTTATGCGCGTGCGATTGGTTGAGGAAGCCGTAGAACTCGTCGAAGCCTTGTTTGCGCGGCAGACCCTGTTCGGCCGCGCCGACGTCGCCCAACCCCCACTTGCCGACGAGCGCGGTTCGATAGCCGGCGTCGTGCAGCACCTTCGCCACGGTGACGTCGTCGGGCTTCAACGCTTGCGCCGCGGGGTTGGTTTGTCCAGCGTTGCCCCGGACGGTCGTGTGTCCATGATGCCGGCCGGTCATCAACACGCTGCGCGACGGCGCGCAGACGGTCGCCCCGGCATAAAAATGCGTAAACCGCAGGCCTTCGACCGCCATGCGATCGAGATTCGGTGTGCGAATCACCTTTTGCCCATAACAGCCCAACTCGCCGTAGCCCAGGTCGTCGGCCAAGATCACGATGATGTTCGGTTTCGCCGATTCCGCCGCCGCGATGATGGGCGCTTGGAAAGCTAAGAGCGCAAGGACGGCGATTTTGAAAAACGTCTGCATGAAACACCTAAATACGGTTGCGAACGGCAAATGCGCGAAGCAACGGACAGCGAATTACTGTAACACACGTGAATAAACTTACGCGAGGCCCGCTTCTTGGCTCGAAGGATGAGCCGGTGGATGACGGACGCCCCCATGACCGTTCCACCCTGTCCATCGCGGAACAGAACCATCCCGCATGACGTGTATTTATGTATACACACCAATCGCAAGAAAGTCAAGTGTTCCGCTTGTGTCGACGACAATTTCCTACACTTGCCGCAAACCGTTTCCAGGACGCGATTTGGATTGCCCCGGAGTCGTGATGCCCGAAAATTCGAAAGCCGTTGCGATCCTCGCCCGTCAAGTTGCGAAGCGGTGTTTCTCTGCGAGTTTTTGGTGACGCTATGGAGTTACTGTTTCGATTTCGCCCCGGAGACAAAATCGGAGCAAGTCATTTGCGTCGGTTGGCCATCACCTCCGCGCAAGTTATGAGGGTCAAGCAAAAATCTTCTTCTGGATTCCGATTTTTCTACGAACCTTGGCGGTCGAGTCGCGTCTATTCTTTGACCCCGCCATGCCGATTCGGCCATGCGGGTGACATTCTTTCAACTCACGGCGGCGTTCTCATGTTCTCCTTACGCTTCAGTTCCGCACGTTCGTATCGACTCGAACGCGAACTCGCCGCCCGGGATGCGGAGTCTTCCGCCGCTCGCGCACCGCTCAGGTGACACTCGACCGTCTCGACGTAACCACGTTGGCGACCCGGTGTGCCTGATAGGACACCGGGTTTTTTCGTGCCGTTTTCGGACGTTCATCACACACGGACCGGTAGCTGAGACGGTTTAGCGGCGGTCTGAAAAGCCGCGGACGAGGGTTCGAGCACCTCCCGGTCCACACGGTTTCGCTACAAGGAAAAACGATGTGCTGGATCGTCGCGCTCGCGGTGCGCGCGGACGGTCGCGCAATACGGCTCGTTCGACTTCTGGTGAGGTCGCCGGTCTTTCACACCGGATAGGTCGGGTTCGAATCCCACACGAGTCACTGTCACGACATGGGCCTGCCGACGGGTCGGCGCTTCGATTTGCAATCAAGGTTACTGGGTTCGACTCCCAGCAGGTCCAGTTTGAAGAGGTAATCCGAAACGAATTGGAAGGCATCCGGCCGGATGAGGAGACCGTCTTGAAAACGGTTGGCGCTGAAACCGCTTCAGGGTTCGAGTCCCTGGCCTTCCGCTGAGAGGTTTGATGACGGACGCGAACGACGATCATGGCCCATCGGTCCAGCCTGGAGTGGACGCCGCTTTGTCGGAGCGGAGAGCACCGGTTCGAATCCGGTATGGGTCGTCGCGGATGCAGCGTTGGTTGTGGGTGACCGGGGTCGGAGCGTACCCGCGTAGCTCCCGGTAATGTTTGAATTCGGATCACGCCGGAGTTTTCGATGGGGTGCGGTACGCCAACGGCGAGCGACTTGCCTTAGGAGCAAGTGTTTGTGGGTTCGACTCCCACCCGCACTAGTGAAGAGAGAAACGCTGGAAGATTCCGTATCGTCCTGGAAGTGTAAGGGATTCGCACGCGACTTTGCGAAGGTCGCAGACGAGGTTCGACTCCTCGCCGGGACATTTTTCGTTTTTTCTCAGTCATGAATGTTCCTCGCGAACTTCGGCTTGCGAGTGTGCCGGATGCGCACGACCGTCTTCGAAACGGTCAGACGAGGTTCGATTCCTCGGCAAGCCGATGACGACGCCGACGTGGTACGCGAACCGGTACGGCGACGAAGCTTAAACCTTCGTGATTGCGGGTTCGAATCCCGCCCGCGTTATGAATCACAATGTTGGGTCGATTGGACTTGGAAGTCCGGGCCGCCTGTAAAGCGGTCGCTCCTTGAGCTAGGTCGGTTCGATTCCGACTCGACCCATTCGGTCGCCGAATGATATTTGGAAGGTAGCCGGATAACGGTTCGCCGGGCCTGTTTGCTACACAGGTCGACTTTACCGTCGTGAGGGTTCGACTCCCTTGCCTTCCGCTCGCACGTACCGTTCGCTCAAATGGTCGCTCCTACGCGGCTCGCGATCGAGCCGACCGTTTCCGTCGACGACGCCGCCGAAACGCGCGGCCTATTTCCGTCATTCAGAATGAGCGAGAACACGTTTGCGCCGGGTCCCTCGGCGACCACCGTGCGCGCGGCCGACGGCCGTGTGCTGCCCGTTCCCGCCGATTGGCGATTGCTCGCCCCCGGCGACGCCGCGTTGACGCGTCGCGTGAAAGCGGCCGGTCCGCACTGGATCGTGCAAGAGAAGAAAGGCCGAAAGATGTTTTCGCGCGGAGTCTATGCGCCGGCCGCGACGATCGAGCGCATTCAAACCGACTTGGCCGCCGAACGCGCGACGGAAACGTTCGCCAAACGCCAAGCGTCGGCCGTGCGCACCCGAGCGTTGAAGCAAGAAGCGTATGTCGAGGATTTCACCGACGCGGTCGTCGCGTACCTGGCGTTTCACGCGCGTTTTCACGAGTTGGGCCGTCGCTTGGCCGCGGCCGTCGCCGCGCATGCGACGCCGGTCGGCAGCGGTACGGTCGCCCGGACGGAGCGGATTCCGATCGAACGCCGCGCCGAGTCGGCCGTGATCGCGTGGCTGCGTCATCAAACGACCGGCTACGACGGCATGACGATCCCGCGCGTCAAAGGCAAACGCCGCGAAGTACGCCGGATGCTGGCTCAACGCTCGAAAGCGTTGTTGGAACGCTATCGACGCGGCGACCCGGCTGCGTCCGATTGCCCGTTGAAGACCGCTCTCGAACGAGCGAAGTAAGCCGCAACGTTCTTGAAACAACGACCCTCGTGTCGCCGCACGTGCGGAAAACGATCCGACGTACGAATTCCGACCGCGACTTGACATATTCCTTTATCGGAATATGATTCAGGCATGTCCAGGGCTTCGACCACGTCCGATGTTTTCAATGCGGTCGCCGAACCGCGCCGCCGCGAGAATCATTCACTTGCTGGCCGACGGCAAGACTCGCTCCGTCGGCGAACTCGTCGCAGCCCTGGATTTGGCCCAACCGGCGGTCTCCAAGCACCTCGGCGTATTGCGCAGGTCGGACTGGTCACGGTCGAGCAGTGCGGCAAGAACCGACTCTATTCGTTGAACCCCGCGGAGTTGAAGCCCGTGTTCGATTGGGCTGCGCAGCTTCGAGCGATTCTGGTCGCACCAACTCGATCGCGTCAAGCACCGCGCCGAACGCAAAGCGGCCGAGCGGGCCGCGAAAAATTAATCCTCGTTTCTTAGGAGCGTCACGATGGTCGCCTCGACCGCGAAGGATGGTCTGCAAAGCTTGCGAGTGGAGAAAGAAATCGTCATCCACGCGCCGCTCGACATCGCGTACGAATGCCTGTTGGAAGAACTCGGCCCCGCTTGCGAGTTGCCCGGCAAACCGATGCCGATGGTCTTCGAAGCTTGGCCCGGCGGACGATGGTTCCGCGATCTCGGCGATCAAAGCGGTCATCTGTGGGGCCACGTGCAGGTCATCAAACCGCAAGCCTTGATCGAAATCACCGGTCCGCTGTTCATGTCCTATCCGGCGATCAACCATCTGCGATACAAACTCGTCGCCGAAGGGGTCGGCACGAAGCTGACGCTGCTGCACCGCGCTTTCGGCGAGATTGAGCCCGAGCATCGTTCCGGCGTCAACGAAGGCTGGGGTAACTCGCTCGCACGCATGCAACAACTCGCCGCGACACGCGCGCGTTCGAAATAACACGCGACTCGGCGTTTCCTTCAACTTAGCCGACTTTCAACTCGGAGACCGTTCCATGTCGTCGGATCACAAAATCGTCTCGCGTAAGGACTGGCTGGTCGAACGGACGCGTCTGCTGCATGAAGAAAAAGCGTTCACGCGCAAAAAGGACGAACTCGCGCAACGTCGCCGCGACTTGCCGTGGGTCGAAGTCCAAGAGAACTATGTCTTCGAGGGGCCGAATGGACCAACGACGCTGGCCGACCTCTTCGACGGCCGCGGGCAACTGCTGATCTACCACTTTATGTTCGCGCCCGAGTGGACGCAGGGCTGCAAGTCCTGCTCGTTGGTGGCGGACCATTTCGACCCGTCGGTGGTCCATCTCCGACATCGCGACGTCTCGCTGGCGGCCGTCTCGCGCGCCGATCGACAAACTGCTGGCCTTTCGCACGCGGATGGGCTGGAATTTCCCCTGGGTCTCGTCGGGCGACAACACGTTCAATCGCGACTTCGGCGTCTATTTCACCGAACAGGAACTGCAAAACCCACTCACGATCTACAACTACGAATCGCCGCCGTACCCGATCACCGATCTGCCCGGCTTGAGCGCGTTCATCCGCGACGACGCGGGCAAAATCTATCACACCTATTCGACGTACTGCGCGCGGCTTAGACATTTTTTTGAACGTTTACAACCTGCTGGACGTCTGCCCGAAAGGGCGCGACGAAGCCGACTTCCCGGGCATGTCTTGGGTGCGTCATCACGACCGCTACGGCGTACCGGGGTTCGTCGATCCCTGGGCCGAAGCCGACGCGGGGAAAGCGAACTCCGCTCAAGCGAATTCGGAGGATCGACGATGAGCCGCGATGTTTCACCCACGCCGATTCTCGTAACGCAAGAGCCGAACGATCCACACTGCATGAGTGTCGCACGCTGCTCCTGCGCGCGACCGACGGCCGATCATCGCGTTCGACGTTCCTTAACCGGCGGCGCGTTGACGGTGTGCGGCCTGCTCGGCTGGGTGTGTGTGCCGAAGTGTCCGTTGTGCTTGGCGGCGTATGTGGCCGTCGGCTCGGGCATTACGCTGACGTTCGCCCAAGGCGCAGCGTTGCGCTATGCGCTGCTTGGCTTCGCGGCGGTTCTGATTCTCGCGGGAACGTGGTTCCTCGCGAAGTCAGCGTTCCGCGCCGTTGCGTGAGACGTCGCTCGCGTGTTACCGAAACGGACCGCCACCGTTTACGCCGCGCGGCGACGCGTTCGCAGCCATGCCAGGCCGGCCACTGCGGCGAACGCGCCGGCCCAGGTTCCGGGTTCGGGCACGGCCGTGGTCACCGCGGTCCAGACCAGATCCACGCCTTGACCGTTGGCGGCCGGAACGGTCGAGAACGCACCGAGCGCGGACCAGGCCGAATTGTCGATGGCGAACGCCGACGTGCTGCCGGCGTCGATCGTCGCGGTGCCGGTGACGTCGATGACGTCGTTCCACACATGATCCCCGGCCCAGAATGTGCCGGCCGTCGGTGCGGTCGCCGTGCCGCCGAACGTCGGAACCAGGATCGCGCCGCCGGCGATGTTCAGCACGCCGCCGTTGACCGATATCCGATCCCAAACTCCGGACGGTGCGTTTCCGTCGGTTGCGGCGAAGAGTTCCCAGGCATACGTCGAACCGCTTGCGAACGATACGCCGTTGACGAAGCTCAGCGTGCCGGGGCTGTTGCCCGGGGCGACCGTTCCGCCGGCGTTGATCGTGGTCGTGCCGCCGATGATGCCTGCTCCGGCCAGGATCGCGCCGGTCGCGACGCCGACCGCGCCGGTGGACAGCGTTTGATCGCCGTCGATGATCAACTTCCCGGCGGTGATGGTCGTCGGACCGGTATAGATGTTCGCGGCGGCCAACGTCCAGGCGCCGGCCCGCTCTTGCTCACGCTCAAGACGCCGGTTCCGTCGGTGATCGGACCGGCGATCGTGTTCGCGCCGCCGAACGCGCCTTGCAGGGCTAGCGTTTTGGTCGGCGTGCCGGTCCCGGATTGCGACACGCCGCCGATGGTCAACGCACCGGTGCCCGAGGCGTCGAGCACGGCGTCGCCGGCCGTCGAACCGGTGCCGATGATGTCCAGATTGCGCGTCGTCACGCTCCCTGCGCGACGTAGCGCAACGTCGTCGTGGTGTTCGTGCCGTTGAGGATGCGAATCGCTCCCGCGCCGTTCGCCCCGGCTCCGGAATCGCCCAACGACGAAACGACCAGCGTCCCGTTCCGCGGTTCCAGCGTGCCGGTGAACGTGTTCGTCGTGCCCGAGAGCGTGAACGTGCCGGCGTTTTGTTTGATGAGATTAAACGCACCGTCCAAGAGGCCGGAAAACGTTCCGCTGGAGAGCGTCAGGTTCGAGACCGTCGTACCGCGGACCGTGCCGCCGCCCGACAACGACGACAACGTTTGGTTGAAGCCGGTGATCTCCAACGTGCCGGCCGTATCGATCGTCGTGGCCGAGTTGTTCGGCACGGCTTGGCCGACGCCGATCTTCAGCGTGCCGCCGGTGATGGTGGTGGGGCCGGTGTAGGTGTTCGCGCTGCGCAGAGTGGTCGTTCCGCCCGCGATCGTCAACGCGACCTTGCCGCCGGCGACGCCGCCGTTATCGCGAATGATCGCATCGCCGGTTCCGCTGGAAAACGAACCCGTCCCCGCGGTGATGGTCAGGACCGACGTCCCGCGCCGCTATCGTTTTGCACGTAGCTGGTTCCCGCCCCGTTGGCGGCCGAGATCAGCGCGGCGATCGTTTGATTCTTTCCGTTCAAATCCAGCGCGACGTTGACGTTGGTCGTGCCCGAGAAATTCACCGTGGTTCCGACCGGCAACGCGTCGTTGACGCCCAGCACGATCTTCGAGTTCGCGTTCGCGATGATGGTTTGGCCGGCGTAGGTGTTTTGCCCGATGAGAATCGTCGTCCCGCCGTTTTGGCGAGTGAACGAGCCGCCGCCGGAGATGACGCCCGAGAACGTCTCGGTCGTGGTCCCGTTTAAAATCAGATTCCCTGCGCCCAACGTGACCGTGCCCGCTCCGGCGAGCGAGCCGATGGTTTCGGCGAAGCCGGCCAAGTCGAAGGTCGCGTTCGCGGCCACGTTGACCAACGCGCCGTTGCCGATCTGTTCGGCGACGCCCAAACGTAACGTCGCGGGCGAGACGCCGTCGCCGATGTTGACCGTACCCCCCACCGTGCCGTTGGCGACGGTTTTGCTTAACACCACCGTGGTGTTTTGAATCGTCGTCGAAGAGTTGGTGTTGGCCGTCGAACCCGAGAGGACGAACGTTCCCGGGCCGGACAGCGTCAGCCCGAACGATCCGCCGAGCGTCCCGCCGAACGTCAACGCGTTCGCGGCATCGGCGTTGACGATCGACGACGCGGATTGCAACGTGATGGGCGCGGTCAGCGTCTTGGCGCCGGCAATGTTACGAATCGCGCCGGCCCCGGCGACGCCGGTCCCGTTCAGGGCGATCGGTTCGGCCAGATCGCCGATGTTTTGCAGCGAAAGTTGTCCGCCCGCCGCGACGACGGTGTTGCCGGCCGTCGTGCCGAGTGCCGCGACGTTTTGCAGTTCGACGACGCCGCCGGAAATCGTGGTGACGCCCGCGTACGTGTTCGCGCTTTGCAGGATCAACGCGCCTGCGCCGCTTTTCGTCAGTCCCGTCGTACCCGTGATCGAGCCTGCGCCGGTCAACGTATAGTTGGACGCGCTGTTCACGGAGACCGAGAACGGTTGCAAGACTTCGGTCAGCGTGACGGTCGAATTCGCCGCGCCGGCGTCGGTGAAATTCACGATGTCGCCGTCGAAGAACAGATCCCGGCGTCGCGCCGGTGAAGACGCCGGCGGTCGACTTGTTCCAGACGTTCGTCGTGCCGTTGCCGGTCCAGGTCAAGTTGCCCGCGTTGCCGGTGACGACCAGCAACACGCTGCCCGGCGTGGTGGTGGTGTCGTACGAATAGGTCGAGCGGCCGGGCGTCAGTCCGGTCGGCTGGGCGAAATTGGCCGCGCCGCCGGTCAACAGGCCGGAGTATTGAAATAGCGTGTAGTTGCCCGCGGACAAGGGGCCGTTCAACGCGGTCAGTTCGACGTTGATCGTGCCGGCCAGCGTCAGGTTGCCGGCTCCCGCGCCGCCGACGGCGACCAAGTCGTTCACGCCTGCGCCGACGGTGTTGACGTTGCTCAGGCTGAAGCGGACGGTCGAGTTGGTCAGCGACAGATTCCCTTCCTGCGTAAACGTCCCGGCATTGGTCGTCAGCGGTGAGACGTTCAGCGCAGCCGCCGGTGATCGCCACGTTGCCGAACACATCGGTCGCGAAGCCGGACGTGCGGCCCGCGGTCAACGACCCGCCGGAGCCGATCGTCACGCCGGCCAACGAAGCGTCCAGAACGCCGCCGTTGATGACGGAAAACACGTTACTGGTTCCGAACGCCGCGGCGTTGGCCTGGGTCAATTTCCCGGCGTTAATCGTCGTCGAACCGGTGTACGTGTTCGCGTTGGAGAGCGACCAATTACCGACGCCGTTTTTCACGACGTTCAACGGACCCGCGCCGTCCGAGATCACGCCGGACACGGTGTTGGCGTCGGTGTTGGTTCCCGCGAGCGCGAACGCCTTGGTCGTGGCGGCGGCGCTGGCCGAACGCACGACGTTGCCGCTCAGCGTGAGTGCGCCCGTCCCCGAGCTTTCGATCGTCGCGGTTCCCAAACCGGTCCCGGCAGCGAAAATGTCGATCGCGCGCGTGACCGTCACGGCGGGTCCGACGTAGCGCAGCGTCGCGGCGGCTTGGTTCGAGTTCAAAATTTTGATCGCGCCGGTTCCGTTCGAGCCGGCGCCGCTATCGGCCAAACTTGCGACTTGGACCGTGCCGTTGTTGATCTGCAAAACGCCGGTGTACGTGTTGGCGGTACCGGAAAGGATCAACGTCCCGGCGTCGGCTTTGGTCAGATTGGCCGCGCCGCCGATAAGGCCCGTGACGGTCGTGATGCCGGTTCCTCCCAGCGACAACGTGTACGCCGCCGTGCCGAGTTCAATCGCGCCGATCGTCAACCCGTTCGGGCCCGCGATGTTGTTGGTGATCGTCTTGTTCGTGCCCGAGGTGTTGGCGTACGTGCCGATCGATACGTTCGATGCGTTGGCTAGGGTCAACGTGTGCCCGGCACCCGCGCCAGTCTACCGCCAGACGCGTCAGCGTCAACGCGCCGGTTCCTGTGCCGCCGATCGTGGCGGAGTCCACGTTGATTTCCAGCGGAACGGTGATCGCGACCGCGCCCGAGCCGTTTTGCAACAAACTCGGCGTGGTGCCGCGCACTGATCGCATTGGTCGAGGTCGCCATGGTGACGCCGCCGACGCTGGAGTTGTTGAACTGCAGCGAATTGACGATGAACGGGTTGGTCGTCAGGTCATAGGTCGCCGTGTAGGACGTCGAGCCGGCGAACAAGAACGAGTTGCCGTTATTCGAATTCGGAACCGCGTTCCCGAGCCAGTTGGCCGCCGTGTTGAAATTACCCCCGGCCGGATTATTCCAGGTGAACGTTTCGCCGCGAGCGAACCGGCCCCTCCGCACAGCAATCCGATCGCCAGTGCGAACCGCGCGAGGCGGCGCAGACGTCGCATACGACGAATTCGCGCAGTGAACGTGAAACGAGCGGGAACCGCAGGGGACGGGGAGTGAGAATTCGAACGATCGGCCGACATGCGAGACCCTAAGTGAGTCCGCGATAGCTTCTGGATGTCCAGTCTTCTACGCGCGAGGAAAGTTTCCATCCGTCGCGTTCATTGCGATCGGAATCGAGCGTTTACGCGAACCCCGTGCCGCGACCCGCGCGATTACGCGGACTTTCCGGACGCCGGCACTCTAAAACGATGCAAACGACTGGAAAATCGGACGAAACCAAAAATCATCGAATTTTCAAAGAGCATGCCGATTTCTTGCCGGCATCACTCGGCTACGGCGTTGAAGCCCAGGACTGCGAAATACCACGGACGACAACGAGCATATTTGCTGGCGGATCGCCGGATTCTTGAAGCCGCCGATCGCTTCGATTAACGCGGGGTCGTCACTCAACTCGCCTCGCGCCACCATTCTAGTATAATATACATAATTACACATCTTGTCAAGATGCCGAACGATCGACGACGTATCATTTCACCGGCACGTCGATCGCCGGACTCCAGTGGCCGCAGCGGCCCGAGTCGTCCCGCCACCGGGCGCGGACGCGGTACGCGCCCGGCTCGCGAAAGACGCTCGCGGCGATCTCGATCGTGGTTCCGTCGGTCCGTGATTCGTGCCAGTATTCCGTCAGCTCGTAGCGACCCTTCTCTCCGATGCGACCGACGCGCCATTCGAGCGCGGCCGGCTTGCGGCCCTTGGGCGAATCGAACGCCGACGCCGCGAAGCGGAACGCATTCCCCGGGGCGCGCGTCACGGTCGGCATGGCGGGAATTTCGGCGTCCTTCGCTTCATGTGCGAGATAGCCCCAGCCGTAGCCGCGCTGATCGCCGTCGTTGGGAGCATAGTTTTTCGTCGGTCGCGAGTCGGTGCAAAATTCGAGCAGATACTTTTTGAAGCCCGCGAAATCGTTGGTGGCCAGCGTTCGCTTCCATTGCCCGCCGAAGTGATCGCCGTTCATCGGGTTGACGAAATACGATCCGCGCTGATTCATCCGCGGATGTTGGTTCCACATCGCTTCGTCGAGACGCGACCAATCGACGTCGTACTTCGCCGGCGTGATCGCCGAGCCCAAATCGGCGATCAGCTGCCCGATTTGTCCGCCGCGTTCGGAAGAGTCCGCACAAAACAGATCCAGAATCTCGCGCGCCCGATTGCGATATTCGAGCGCGATCTTCGGTTGGTTTAAGCAACCGGCCGCTTCGATGTACCCGGGCTGATGATGGCGCGGGACAAACATCATGTCGTTATCCCAAGGGATCGGCGACCAATGTCCGTCCGGGTTGCGATAGTAGCCATGATTGCCGTCCGGCCGCAGATCGACGTTGCCCAGCAGTCGATTCATCGCATGAAAGCCGAAGTAGGCGTTGAGGTCCAAATTTTTCCGCCACCAGTCTTCGTTCGGGTTGGAACGCATCCCGTTGAGAAACGACTCCCACGTTTTCGGCGCATCGGCGAAACCGTTGGGCACGTGCTTGACGCCGCTTTGGATGCTGACGACCAACCCGTCGGGCAGGCGTCGATCGGCCAATAGTTTCGGTTCCATGTCGCCGAGCGCGACGTAGACGCCCCACAGATCGCCGTCGTATTGGCTTTTGGCCGACGCTTCGTCCGCGGCGTCGACGACGCGCAGTTGAATCCACGTCGCCGGCGGCGTCGGCACGCCGGCCAATCGATACGCCCGCATCGACAACACTTCGTCCAGCCCCGTAACGCCGCGCAGCACAGGCAGGTACGGCGTCGATCCGCCGGGGTTGAGGTTCAAACTGTCGCATGCGTCGGGGAACGGCACGCCGTCGTGATCGACCAGCGGCAAATCCTGCCCCTTGTTGAATTTCAGGCTCCACTTGTTCTTGCCCGAGATGTGCGCGCTCCCTTGGCCGCGATTGCTGAATTGAATGTGGTCGTACACGACGCCGCGATAGACGAGCGTGCCGAGTTGTTTCTGCTTATGAAAACCGCCGTCCCACTGGCTGCGCGACACGTCTTCGTTGCGAGCGATCAACCGCAACACTTGCAACGTGCCGAGGAACTCGGGCGAGTACGTCGCCGCCGGCGTTTTGCCCGGCTCGCGCGCCGCTCCAGGCGGCCGGCCCGTCGTCGCACCACCACGCGAAGTTGGGGCACGGGTCGTCGGCCTTCGGCAGACGGATCTCCTTGCCGTCCGCCGCGACGGCCGTCACGCGATAGCGCAGTAATCGGCGATGGCGTTGGTATTCGGCCGGCACGCGCGCGCTGAAGACGCCGTCGCCGCCCTTGGCGTCGCCCTCTGTCCCGTCGTCGCCAGCGGCAAGTCGGTCCACGTCTTCTCGTACGCCGAATCGGACTTGCGCACGTATTGCCCCGGCTCGACCGCTTGTAAACGCAGGACGACGTTCTTCGCGTCCTTCGCCAGTTGCGCGGTCACCAACACCGGCACGCCCGACTTGGGTTGGAGCGGTTCGTGCCGCACGATCGGGTCGCCGCGGCGTTCCTTGGCGGATGCCGACGAAATGGAAAGGCACGCAGCGAGACACACGATCGTCAGCATCGTTCCGTATCGAACGTCACCGAACAAGCCAAAATTTCGACGCATAAGGAAATGGGACGTGGTACTCGGATCAAACATAAGGCATTCAATCTTATCAGCCTGGGACGAAAAACTTTATGAAAACGGCCACGTAGACCGTTCAGCGACCGACCATACGCGCATCGCAAACACATTGTGCGATTTGTCCATCGATCAATCGATTTTTAGGTTACCAAAGAGAACACGTAACCAATGATCGATGCATTTCTATATCGGGAATGAATAGAAACGCTGGATTTTCAGTCAATATCAGCGGCATTCCGCATAGCCAATACTTGTAATGGCAATTCACTGCGACTATATTTCCTACATGACTTAATTACTGGGTAATTAGTCTCTCATGCGCGTGGAAGCCGTCCCCACCCCAACGGGCTCGCCTTCCGACTAACGACGAACTCCCGGATTACGCCGGAGTTTCGTTTCTATACGCACCCCTATCGCAGCACATCGCATGGTTCGCGCAGCCGCTCGTCGTTCATCGATTCGCCGATGGTTTTTGGTCGGAATCATCGCCGCCGGATTCGGCGGAACCACCTCGCATGCCGCCGATATCGTGTGGGACATCGCGCCCGGGACCGTCGGCGCAAGGCGATTCCGCCGTCACCGGCGGCTTGGGGACTTGGAACACCATCCTAGGTACTTGGACCACCGATAACGGAGCGAACAACTTCGCCTGGGACAACACGTTGAACGCCGCGGATACGGCCGTCTTCGGCGGCGCGGCGGGAACGGTCACGTTGGGGAGCGCTATCACGATCGGCGGATTACGCTTCGAGACCACCGGTTACACGCTCGCTACGGGCATCAACGCGCTGAACACCGGTGCGGCGGCGGCGACGATCACGTTCACGCCGTCCAATAGCGTCGCCACGATCACGGGCTACACGACCGGGACCGCGGGCGGTTTGACCGGCAGCGGCGGACTCACGGTCGCCGGCCCCGGCAAGCTGATCCTCACGGACGGTTTGGCCAACTTCACGGAGACGGCGATCACCACCGGCTCGGGCTCCGCGACGTTCAACGTCAATTCGTCGTCCACGCTCGAATTCTCCGGCGACACCGCGGCCGCCGTGGGAGCGGCCCGACAACTCGGCGGGAGCGGAACGATCATCTTCACCGGCACGAATACCGGCACGCTGACCTCCGTCTCCAGCTACGCGCTGTCGGCCAACAACGGCGCGACGGGAAGCGCGTTTTCCGGTACGTTGATCGCCAACAACTCGCGTCTCAACATCGACGCCCAAAACGACGTCGGCTCGGCGAGCTTGGTCACCACCGGACCGGGCGGACAAATTTTCGCATCAGCGACGGGACTGACCCTGACCAACTCGATGACGTTGCAAGGCGTCGGTTGGGGCGAAACCGCCGGCAATTTAGGCGCGCTGCGATTGGGTAACGCCGCCATCGCATCGGGCACGATCACGCTGGCCGGCGACACGCGCATCACCACCCATGCCTCGACCGGCGTCATCAGCGGCCCGATCGGGGAAACCGGCGGCGTTCGTACGCTGGAAATCGGCGGATCCTCCTCCACGACCGCGCTCACGCTGTCGGGCAACAACACCTACACCGGCGGAACGATCCTCAACGGCGTCAATCAGCTCACCGGCAACATCCTTGGTGCGGGCAGCACGTTGACGTTGGATTACGCAGGCGCAAAACAACAAAAAACTGGGGAACGGAACGCTTCTCGCTGCTCGGCACCGCAAGTCTCGTGCTCTCCTGGCGGTTCCTCCGCCGAGACCGCCGCTTCGACCACGTTGGGAACGAACGCCGTCGCTTCGATCACGCGCTCGTCAAGCGCCGGCACGATCGCCTTGGGGGCGATCACCGTCGGCAACGGTGCACATTTAAATATCGGCGCGATCGGGTTGGCGACGACGACCAATACGAACGTCAACGGCATTCTCGGACCGTGGGCATTGTTCAACAACGCCGACTACGCGACCAACGACGGGTCGGGAAACATCATCGCGGCCACTTACACCGACGTCCCGTTCGCCGGCACGATCGCCGACGGCGCGACGTCGAACGTGCGGCTGACGGGTGGAACTTCGGGGAACGTCACGCTAACGACGCCCGACACCACGATTTACACCTTGTTGCAAAACCAAGCGACCGCCGTGACGATCGCCACGACCTCCGCGACCTTGCGACTGTCCGCCTTACTCGTGCCGAGCGGGAAGGGTACGTTGACGATCGGTTCGACGTTGAACGCCGGAACCTTGACCGCCGGCATCGCGCCGAACGTCGCCGGAACGTTGGAACTCAATACGATCGCCAACGCGGTCGTCAACGCGACGATCGCGGAGAACGGCACCGGCGCAGCGAGTCTGTACAAGCTGGTGCGGGCGAACTCTTGTTAGCCGGCACGAATACATTTACGGGCGGAACGTCGCTGGCCGGCGGAACCCTCCGCGTCACGAACGCCGCGTCGCTGGGTACCGGCGCGCTGACGGTCGCGGTCTCTCCGACGCTCGCAGCATCGACGGCGCATGTGTTTCTGCCGAACGCCATCTCGATTTCCGGCGGATCGTCGTTGAACGTCAACTCGGCGACCACGCCGCTGTTTCTCAACGGCGTGATTTCCGGAACGGGCACTTTGGTCGCGAGCGGCGGCGTCACCACTTTGACCAATACCAACACCTACACCGGCGGCACGTCGATCGGAACCGGCGCGAACAACGTCTTCACCGGCTTGCGAATCGGATACGGCGGCACCACCGGAGCGCTGGGAACCGGCGCCGTCGCCTTCGGCGGAGCCGGCAACAATTTGATTTACTCGCGCAGCAATACGTTGACGATTTCCAACGTCAATCCCATCACCGGGGCGGGAAGCGTCATCGTCAACGGCGGGACGCTGACGCTGAGCGGCGGAAGCGCCAATACCTATTCCGGCGACACCATCGTCAACGGCGGCACGTTGACGCTGTCGGCGAACAACCAGCAAAACATCGGGTCGAGTCGCTTGCTGATTTACCCGGGCGGCGTGGCGACGAATACCACGACGCACGTCTTCGGGATCGGCAGCAGCACGAACGTTCAATTGCTCGGTGGTTCGTTTACGGCCGGAAATTCCGAGTTTTACACAGGCAACGTGGATTTCGCGGGCGGAACGCTTTCCGGCGCCAACGAGTTTCGCTTCAGCGGGTCGACGACGCGGACCCTCAACATCATCCCGTCGGTCAACACGTCGACGATCGCGTTGCGATTGAACGCCAACGGCTCGGGCACGAACACCGTCAACTTCCTGGTCAACAACGGTCCGGCCGCCGACGATCTCACGATGAGTCGTAACATTTCATTGGCGACGAGCGTGGTCAAAAACGGCCTCGGCACGTTGCGATTTTCCGCGACCAACGGTACGGCATCCGCATATACCGGAACGACGATTTTCAACGCTGGCGTTTTCATCGTCGATTTTACGAATTCGTCGACGCTGCTGACGAACATGCTCCCCAGCGCAGTGCTCCGACGTTCGCCGGCGGCAATCTGACCATCACGGGCAAGGCGAGCACGCTGAATGCGCAAACCCTGGGAGCGGCCACGCTCAATGCCGGCGGTTCGACCATCACACTCGCGCCGGGGACCGGTACGGCCACCGCCAATCTGACGCTCGGCACGGTTACGCGCAACGTCGGCGCGGCGCTGGGACTGACCGTTCCCGCGGCCGGCGCGACGTTGACCATCGGCTCGACGACCGTCTTAACCAACGGCATCCTGCCTTATGCGGTTTGGAACGGCGTCGATTTCGCCACGCATAACACAGGCGTGGTGGGCGGTTACGCAAGCTATGCCGCCGATGATTACGCGTCGTCCGCGAATAACGTGAACGTCACCGTCGCCGCCCCGGCTCCCGCGACGTTCGGAGTCAATTCTCTGGCGTTCCGTACCGCGCAAGCTTCGTCGTTCGCGTTGACCGGAGCGAACACGACCGGCGCGATCTTGGTCGGTTCGAACGTCGGGGCGAACGCCACGCTGATCGCCGGAGCGACCTCCGGCGACACGCTTCAGGGAACGGTCGGAGGCGAATTGATCGTTCAGCAATACAACACCGACCCGGCCGGAGCTTTGACGATCTCCGCCGGGATCGTCAACAACGGCACGGCGACCGCGCTGGTCAAAGCCGGCCCGGCGCGCTGATCCTTTCCGGCGCGAACACGTATTCCGGCACGACGTTCCTGAACGGCGGCCTTACTCAATTCACCACGCAATCCAACATCGGCAACTCGACCGGCGCGATCACGTTCGGCGGCGGCGGATTGCAGTGGGCCGCCGGAAGTACGGTCGATTTCACCACCGGACGAGTCACGACGATCGGCGTCGGCGGAGCCACGCTCGACACCAACGGAAACAACGTCACGCTGGCGACCGCATTCGCAAGCGGCTCCTCGGGCACGCTCACCAAAACCGGCCTCGGCACGTTGACTCTCACCGCTTCGAATACGAATTTCACAGGCACGGTCGTCGTTAACGCCGGAAAACTCGTCGGCTCGCTCGGTACGGCGGCGACCCTCAACGGAACGCTGGGAACCGGCGCTCAGTCCATCATCGTCAATGCGGGCGCGGTGTTGGAATTGACCGGCGGACACAGCCACGGCACCGCGGAAACTCGCAGTCTTTACATCAACGGCGGAACGCTGCAAAACGTCGCCGTGACTTCCAATCGGTTGGGCAACATCTGGTTGAACGGCGGCACGCTGAACACGCAGAA
Organism: Pirellulales bacterium; assembly: GCA_049840575.1. Lineage (GTDB taxonomy): Bacteria > Planctomycetota > Planctomycetia > Pirellulales > JALHPA01 > JANRLT01. Next base: position 136,890 of record JASGKV010000020.1, on the reverse strand, counting down.
CGGTTCCAGCGGATCGTATACCGCTTTCTACCTCGGCACGCTGCAAGCCGCCACGCAAGGATCGAACGCCAGCATCTTCGTCGAGGGAACCGCACCGTCGTTCATTACGACGACCGGCACGTCGAACAACGGTATCCAACTCGGCCCGAACGTCGCGTTTCGCGTGAACGACGTGACCGGCAGCGCCGCGACCGATTTGACCGTTTCCGTTCCGTTGCTGAATCAAAGCGCCGATCAAAGCTCGGCCGCGGCGGCCCTGACCAAGTTCGGCGCGGGAACGATGCAACTCACCGCCTATAACACCTACACCGGCGGCACGACCGTCAACGCCGGGACGCTGGTGCTGGGATCCGCGACGACCCCCGATTACGGCGGCGCCGGGGCCATCCGCGGCGTGGTCGACGTGAATTCCGGCGCGACGCTTAGCCTGATCTCCACCAACGCCTTCGGCTACACCGCCGGCACCAAGGTCGACGCCGTCAATCTGAACGGCGGGACCATGACGCACTCCGGAGCGTCCGACAACGGTTGGGGCGTGGCCTACACGTTGACCGCCGGCACGATGCAAACGACCGGCGCCGGGCAATTCTCATTCGGCGGCGCCGCCAACGCGCCGACCACCGTCACGACGTTGGCCGCGGCGACGTCGTCGACGATCGCGGGCAAGGTGACGTTGCGTAACGAAAACGGCAATGTGACCCGCTTCACCGTGGCCGACGGCGCGGCCGCCGACGATTTGATCGTCAGCGCCAATATCGGCCAAAACGGCGCGATCGGCATTCTGAAAACAGGTCCCGGGCTGATGGCCCTCTCGGGCACCAACACGTTCACCGGAGGCATCGCGTTCCAGGCCGGCACGCTCGCGCTCCGCGACATCGCCGCCACCGCCGGAACCTACGCCTCCGCCGGAACCGGCGCGATCAGCATGGTCGGCCAAACGGTCGACACGATTCTGAGCCTCGGCGGCAACGAAGGCGTTAACGCGACTCTTGCCAACGCTCTGATCTTGGGAACGAGCTTCCGTACCGAACTCACCGTCGCCAACGGCTCGGCCGCGATCGGTCGCGACGCGACCCTCTCGGGCCTGATCTCCGGAGGAGCCTCCGGCGCGACGCGGCTCTTCGTCAACACCGATGTCTCGGGCGGAAGTCTGGGCGTCGTCAAACTGACCAACGCCGGCAACACGTTCCTCGGCGACGTCCAAGTCAATCGCGGCGGACTGGCGATCACCTCCGACGGAGCGCTCGGCAACGCCGCGAACTCGGTCGTCCTCGACATCGGCACGACGACCGCCGTGGGCCTACGTTTCGACGCCGCGCTGACCAGCGCACGTTCGATCAAACTGGGTACCGGCACGCAGTACCTCAACACCAACGGCAACGCCGTGACGCTCTCGGGCGTCGTCTCGAACGCCTCGACCGGAGGCGCGCTGACCAAGACCGGAGCGGGCGTACTGACGCTCGCCAACACCAATACCTACACCGGCGCAACGACCGTCACCGCCGGAACGTTAAAGGTCACCGGCTCCATCGCGGCCAGTTCGCTGACCACCGTGAGCGGGGCAAACAGCACGTTGGCCGGCACCGGGACCGTCGGCGCGTTGACCATCTCCGCCGGCGGCACGGTCGCCCCGGAAACAGCCCGGGCATCCTAAACGCGGGTACGACCGTGTTCGCCGCGCTCGGGAACTACGCTTGGGAAATCAACGACTTAGCCGGAACGGCAGGCGGCGGTTGGGATTTACTCAACATCGTGGGCGTGCTGGACGTCTCGGCTTCGTCGGCCTCGAAGTTCAGCGTCAATCTCGCCACGCTCGATATGGGCGGCGTCGCGGGGAATCTGGCGGGCTTTTCGAACGCATCGACCTATAGCTGGAAGATCGCGGGTACGACCGGCGGGATCACCAACTTCGCCGCCGATAAGTTCACGATCAACGCCGCCGGCTTCACCGCCGCATCGACTCCGAATCCGGCCAACTTCTCGATCGTTCTCGGAACCGACGTCGGCGGCAGCGCCAACGATCTCTATCTCAAGTACGTCGGCGTCGCGATCACGCCCACGCTCGACGCCGTGGTCACCACAGGCAACGCGACGTTCGGCAACTTGTTACAAGGAGCCGTCGCTACGACGACCGTCACGCTGACCAACAACACCGGCGGAGCGACCACCGCGATCACGCCCAACTCGGTCGCCGGCTTCACGATCGGTCCCGTCGCCGGCGGCGCGATCGCCAACGGAGCGACCACCACCTCGACGATTACCGTCAATACCGCCGCGCCCGGCAGCTATTCGGGCAGCGTCCTCTACACCGCGCAACCCGGTTCCGTAGCGAGTACGCCGGCGATCGCCGTCTCGGCCGTGGTCGGGACGGCCGGCTTCGGCGCGACGACCACCACCTTCGGCACGCCGCTCACGGCCGCCGTGGCCACAGGCACGACCATCGGTCAGCCGTTGGTTTCGTTAATCCCCGTCACCGCGACCGCGTCGGCCGGCTTGCCGGAAGCTCTACATTCGACGGCGTCGATCATGATGTATCGTAACGTCGCGGGCACGGACACCGGCGTCGGCATGGCGTGGCGGACGCGGTTCTCGACCGAAGCCGCCGTCGGCGACGGATCCGGCGTGCTGCCCGGCGGACAACTGATCAGCGACGTCGTCTCGATCACCGGCATGATCAACACCGGTCCCGCCACGCATGGCCAAACCGATGTCTTCGCGTTGCAGATGACCTACGACCAATCGCGGTTCGGCACCAACGAAGGTCTGACCGCTTCGCTGGGCGGGTTGCATCTTGTCTGGAAGGACACCGTCACAGGCGATTGGATCAACGCCGTCGACGGAAACATCGGCGTGGGGACGACCGTCTTGACGAATTATCAAAGCGCACTCGGGCGGCAATCCGGCCGGCAGCTGGGCCAGCTTCGTCGCGCAAAACGGCGTCACGATCGACAACCTCGGCACGTTTCTCGGCAGTTGGGGCGTCGATCAAACCAACAACACCGTTTGGGCCGTTCTCAACCATAACAGCGACTTCGCCGTTATCCCCGAACCCGGCACTCTGGTCTTCGGGGGTCTCACCCTTTTGGGACTTACCGCGCACGCCCTACGTCGGCGACGTGTGAAAGCCTAAACGAACGACTTCGTTAAACGCGCCACGCCGCCAGCGCGCACGCCATCAGTCCCAGCGCACCAGCAGTTTGACCGCGTCCAGATCACGATACAAGACCGCGTCCGCCGGCATCATCGAGAGGGGCAAATATTCGGTGACGACTTCCGAAACCGCGTCCGAGAAAAAATAACAGAGCACGTTGAAACTCGCGAAGACCGGCAACGCCAGCAGCGGCAACCAACGCCCTTCCATCACGTAGACCGTCAGCACATACGCGAACGCGATCGTGACGATCGACGTCAGCACGCACAGGATATAACGCAACGCGCGATCGGCCGGATGCGTTTCGCCCGACTCCACGAACCGCGGCGCAGGCGGCGGATCGATGTCGCGACGATCATTCGTGCTTTTGGATCCCATCACGTCTCGTCCTTGCTCTAGGCGTGGTCTCTCTCAATCCCCATGCAGTTGGCGTAAGCGCGGGGACAACCGCAGCATCCATTGGCAACGTTCGAACTGCTCCAACCATTCGGCGACCGTCGCGGCCAGCAGAATCCTGATCGGCGACCAAGCCCGTCGGGCAGGTCGCGCCGCCGAGTTGCTTGCGGGCCATGTCGCGATACTTGGCCAACGTCCGATCGCCGTAGTAGCCGACCGGCTGAAAGTCTTCGGTCAGAAACACCACGACCGGCACCCGCGCGCGCCGCAGAGTTTCAGTTCGGCCCCCAAGTCGGGATGCGCGTCGCGATCGAAGTAGCGAACGTCGAGCAGCGGCGACACGGCGGCGAATCGGTCGAAGATCGGGCATTGCTGCACGCAGTCGCCGCACCACGCGCCGGCGAAACAGACGACCGGCATCTTGCGCCGGAAGCCGGTCAACGTCTCGCGCTGCGCGTCGGTCAGCGTCACCCGGCCGTGCCAATCGTGCCATTTCCGCGCATGCTCGTCGGTGCCGTGAGCTGTGAGGAAATCGGCGTACGAAAGGCCGGCGGCGAACTTGGCGGCGTAATCGAGCATGGGTTTCGAAATGGAGGAATCGTGAAGAAAAGTGAACGGTATTCGACGACTCGGGCAGGCGAGTGTTTCACGTGAAACAAATCGTCCCGAGCGATCGCCGAGTTATTCTATCTCTTTCGACAACGGGAGGGTTCCCGGCTCTGTATTCTCTGTGCCGATCGCGTCTCCGTCGACGGGGCTTTCCCAGCTTCCCTGCGCAGCGTTACGAGCGAAACGATCGCGGATTCGCATTTCAGCAAAGCCGCGAGTGTTACTCGCGGACGAGCGCAGCGAGCCGAACGACGCACATCTTTCCTATCTTCACTGCGCGAGCGAAACGAGCGTTACGAGCGTTACGAGTGAGTGATCGCTGTGTTTTTCTTGTTCCGTAACGCTGCGTGCGGTGAGTATGTCCGGTCCGAACCGAGCGAATCGTCGCCAAACGCCCCAGTGTGAAGAAACGAGCGTTACGAGCGAAACGATCGTTTCGAAGCGTGGGATTTTCGTTTTTTCCGAGCGGGGGACGTCAGTCCCCTGAGCTGGAGCTCGCCGACGTCGGTCGGAAGTAACTAGGGGACTCACGTCCCCCGCTCGGTGATGTGAATGCTCCGCAAAGCCGGAAATTAACTGATATTATGTATACCATTACGAAACGTGCCGGTCAACGGTTCGGTTCCGAGAAAAACCAAAAAAATCCCGGCGACGCCGCGCGGATGGGGATCGCACGCGACGACGCCGGGTCTCACTGACCGACCGTCTTGACCATCATTCTACTGTGCGGTTTCTCCTCCCGCCCGAGTCGACATCGCTCGCCAGACCGTCAAGTCGACGTCGTCCGTGACGAACGTCGCGCTTCCGTCGATCATGCCGGCGTTCACGCCCGCGGCGTGCAAGCTGCGCGCGCCGTAAAAGCCCGCGCCGCTGAGGCCGCAATCCGGTTTCGCGCCGTTCGGCCCGTAGTACGTGTTGAAGCCGATGTTGAACTCGCGGCCCCAAATCCACGACGTCGCCCGGGTCCCCATCCAGCGGGTCGGCACGGCGCACATCGTGTCGGTGACCGTGCCGGTTCCGCCGAAACTGACGTGCTGACGGACGGGATCCGTCGGCGTCGCCGCGTCGATCGTTTGCGCGTCGCCGCGGATCGCCTCGGACGCGAACAGCGTTTTCGACGTGCCGTCGAGAATCTTCTTCAGCGGCAGATTCGAACCGTACCAAATCACGCCGTCGAGCTTGGCGGTGAACGCGTAGGTCGGCGTGCCGGTTCCCATGTTCAACATCACGTTCCCGCCGGCGGCGACGCCGTTGGAGATCGTTTGCACGACCTCCTGGCTATCGGACGGACAGAGAAACATCGAGACGACCGTTTTGACCGGAATCGCTTGCTCGGGATTGAACGTCTGCGATCCGCCGCTGCCCACGGTCAACGTCTTGGTCATGTCGATCAGCTTGTGCAGCGCGGCGTCTTCCATGTACGGCAACAAGTGCGCGTGCGCGGAAAACGCCCAACTGCTGCCGGTTCCGGCGTTCGTCGTCGGAATGCCGATCCCGGGCAGACACTTTCGCGCATCGACGTGATTCTGCGCGGCCAACCCGACTTGGCGAATGTTGTTCAGGCATTGATTGCGCAGGGCCGCGCCCCGGGCGGCTTGAATCGCCGGCAACAACAACGCGACCAAGATGCCGATGATGGCGATCACCACCAGCAACTCGACCAACGTGAACGCGCGGCGTGCGCGCGAAGCGATGGGGATGCGAGTCATTCGGCCGCTCCCTTCTCAGGTACGATCAGCGTCAGCGTCGCCGCGTAGGACGTGTCGTCGAAGTTCGTCCCCTTCTCGTCGGTCTTCACGTGCGTGACCAACAACAGCGGGTTGCCGTCTTTGGGCGTGAACGTCACGCGACCGTCGGCGTCGGTCTTGGCCTCGTGTTGGGGATCGAAGTCTTCGGTCAACTGGCCGCCGCGCGGAACGCACGACACCACGGCCCCGGCGTGCGGCTTGCCTTTGAACAGCAACCGCGCGCCGAACGGACGTCCCGCGCGAGCGCGTACGGATCGCTCTCCAACACGAATTCCAACGGATGCCCGATCGCCGAATCGCCGGGCGACTTGCCGGCCGGCGCGTCGAGCTTGTCGGCGACGCGGACGAACGTCTTGCCGCTTTTGATCGCGTGCGTCGTGGCGTGCAACGTGTCGACGGTGTGTTCGACGCGATACAAGCCCGCCGCGGCGGGGACGAATTTGGCCTGCCAATAACCCTCGCGCACCGCGTAGCCGCGGTCGATGGTCGCCGGCAACAGGTCGATCAGTTTGCCCGCCGGGTCGCGCACGCCGAGCGTGCACTTGGTCAGATCGATCTTGCCCGAGAGCTTGAAATCGCGGTGACCATTGCCGTGATTGCCCAAGTTGAGGTCGACGTAGACCGCGTCGCCGGTCCGCGCGACGGCGGTGTTGGGCTGCACCCAAGTGTCATGAGCCGACGCCGACGTGGCGAGGGCGAGCACGAAAAACGCATATGCGTAACGCATGGAAGTTGTCCGAAAATGGTTCTCGATAGGAAAGCCGCGAGTCGTTTAAGACGCGCGAACGAAACGCCGTCGACGAACCGCGTGCGCAGCCGCGCGGAACGCGACTCGAGCGGGTGACGGACGACGACGGAGCGCGCAAGTGGCGACCTGCGCGAAGGTTGACCAGAGAGCGCCACACGAGCGTACGCGGAAGGCATGCAGCCGCCTCGCGTCACGCAGCGCACGAGCGAACGAGAACGCTAACCGCGCGGCGGCGGGCCGTCCGGCAAGAAGGCCGGAGCGTCGTAGAGAGGATCAAGCTGCGCGACCGTGCCGACGACCGCGATCGGCGCGAGTTGCGGCAAGTCCAGCGAACAGGGGATCGAGACCGGCACGTCGAGAAAGGTCTTCGCAGCGCCGCGACACCGCATCAACGCCGACAACGAGACGCCGGTCCATTTGACGGCCGGCTCATGGTCGTTCTCCGCCGTTTTCGCGGACGGGTCGCAGCAACTTTTCTTCGTTGTCTCTCGCGCGGCGCAGCATGCCGCGTTCGCCGGTGGACGAACGGTCTTCATCACATGAGGTTCGACGCCGCACACGCCGGCGGAATCCCACTGCGCGGCGGGCGATTTCGCTGGTGTCGATGGTTGCCCACAGCAAGACGTCCCGACCGTGACCTGCTCTTTCGCACAGCACGACTCGACCTTAGCCCGTGCGACGCCGGATGTTTCGCAGCACGACTTGGTTGCCGGCCGCTCGCAACACGATCCGTGCGCGGCGCACGCCACGTCCGGGGCGTCTTCGCAGATCGTCGTCGAGTTCGCGTCCGTCGCGGTCGCCCAGGCGGTCGTGTCGATCGCGTGTTCGGCGAACCAGGCGACGCGTTCTTCGCGCGTTGAACAGCAGCAGCCCTGAAAGCATTGAGCCGCGTTCATGCAGCCGCACGCTTTGTCCATACAGGGAAACGGGGTCGAGCGGTCCTTGCCGTTCGCGATGCGCGCCGAGACCGGCAGGGGGAGCGCGACGCCGGTCGCCAGCAACACATAGGCCAGCAAGACCGCGCTCGCCGCCAGCCCACGGAGGCGGCGAGACGACGGATCGGGCCAACGGAACATCGCGGAGAGGCCGTGTCGTACGACGAAAACGTCGGGATTTCACGGCCGAAAACGGCGGGGCGGGACGGCGTTCAGTCTAGGTCGCACGGTTTTCGCCCGCAAGGGGACCGCGGTCCCCGCAACTTGCGGACGCTCTGCGCCGCTCGTTACTATAGAGAAGCCGATCGCACGCCCCGCGCGCGACGGCCGGTTTCCCACGTATTTTCGTCATCGATCGCGTCTATGTCCGTACCGTTCGCAGCGCCGCTCCTCGCCGACATGCATCTGTTCGCGCAATTGAGTTCGGAAGCCGTCTGGTGGACGGTGGGCGGGATCGTCGTCGTCGTGCTGGGCTTGGTCCTGTTCATGGTGATTCTCTTCTACGGGAACCTGTGGTTTCAGGCCTACATGTCGAGCGCGAAGGTCGGCATGTTCGACCTGATCGCGATGAGCTTGCGGCAAGTCAACGCGCGGACGATCGTGCAATCGAAGATCATGGCCATGCAGGCCGGTATCGGCAACGACCCGAATTCGCCGATCACCACGCGGCGGTTGGAAGCGCATTACTTGGCCGGCGGCGACGTGCTGCGCGTGGTCAAGGCGATCATCGCCGCGCACCGCGGGGATCGATCTCGATTTCGACCGCGCCGCGGCGATCGACTTGGCCGGCCGCGACGTGTTGGACGCGGTACAGACCAGCGTCAATCCGAAGGTCATCACGTGTCCCGATCCGGCGACCAGCCGCCGCTCGATGTTGTCGGCCGTGGCCAAGGACGGCGTCGAACTGACGGTCAAATCGTTGGTGACCGTGCGGACCAATATTCAACAGTTGATCGGCGGCGCGACCGAAGACACGATCATCGCCCGGGTCGGCGAAGGGATCATCACGGCCATCGGCTCGGCCGCGACGCATAAGGTGGTGCTCGAAAATCCGGACTTGATCTCGCGCGGTGTTGGCGCGCGGCCTCGACGCGCAGACGGCGTTCGAGATCGTCTCGATCAACATCGCCGAACTGCAACTGGGCGAAAACATCGGCGCCCGCCTGCAAGTCGACCAAGCCGAGGCCGACACCCGCGTCGGCCGCGCCGACGCCGAAAGCCGCCGCGCGATGGCGATCGCGTTCGAGCAAGAGATGAAAGCTCGGTCGTCCGAGAACCGCGCGAAGCTGATCCTGGCCGAAGCGCAAGTCCCGCAAGCGATGGCCGAAGCGTTCCGCAGCGGACGGTTGAACGGCCAGTTGGCGGCGAAGTAGGTCTTTCACGAGCGCGACGTTCCAGCGGATCGGACGATCCGCAGGCTTCGGTCTGCGGTGAAGATCGCTTCGCGTAGTTCAGCACCGACTCAAGCCCCGCGATGTTCATCGCGGGGAACTTCTTCGCGTTCTCACACGCTCTGCATGCATATTGCCGGCACGCTCATCTCGAAATGCCGGCAGTTTTTTCGTCTTCGTGACGCTTTTCACGAGCGAATTCGCTCGATGTGCGCGACTTTTCGTATCGCGACGACTTCGCGTGTTGTCCGGGCTTACGGTTTGACGAATAATTTTCGGCAAGGGATCGAGGACGTTTCCTAGCGGCTGGGGAGCTTGCTAGCGGACGACGGACGGATCGCGGCTTGCGATCAGGTCAGGTTCGAGGGTCTTTGCGCGACGTTCGCCCGATTGCCGGCGAACGCGATCGTCACACACCGGGGAAGCGACATGCCGCGCGACAACATGGCCTCGTTCGATACGCGACTCGAGACGGTCCCCTGGATCGAAGGTCTGACCATCGGCCAAGCGTTCGACGCCACGGTCGTGCGCGTCGCGTCGCACGACGCGTTGGTCTTTCCGCAACTGGGCCTCAAATGGACCTGGGCCGAATTCGCCGCGCGTCGACGAGACCGCCCGCGGGTTGTGGGCCATCGGTCTGCGCCCGGGGAACACATGGCCGTCTGGGCGACCAACGTCCCGCAATGGGCGTTGCTGCAATTCGCGTCGGCCAAGATCGGCGTCGTGCTGGTGACCATCAATCCGGCGTATCGTCCTTTCGAGTTGGAATACGTGCTGCGTCAGTCCGACGCCCTGCGCGTTGTTCTTGATCGACGGCTATAAAAAATCGAACTACTTCGAGATGTTGCAAGAGGTTTGCCCCGAGCTGCGCGAGCAACCGCCGGGCGAGTGGATGAGCGAAAAGTTTCCGCAGTTGCGTTCGGTCGTCGCCATGCGCGGTGCCGGCCCGCGCGGCATCGCGACGTGGCGGAAGTTCTTGGACGCCGGCCGCGCGGTCTCGCAGGAGAAGCTGGATGAAGCCGGCCGCACTCTCGATCCGACGCATGCGATCAACATCCAATACACCAGCGGCACCACCGGCTTTCCGAAGGCCGCCGTGCTGAGCCATCGTAACTTGCTGTACAACGTCTTCTTAAGCGGGCAATGCCTGCGGTACACGGAACGCGATCGGATTTGCATTCCGGTGCCGTTTTACCATTGCTTCGGTTGCGTGCTGGGGACGCTGAGCGCGATCGTGCACGGCGCGGCGATGGTCATCCCGGCCGAATCGTTCGACGCCGCCGCGACGTTGGCCGCGATCGAAAGCGAACGCTGCACGTCGCTGTACGGCGTGCCGACGATGTTCATCGCGCAACTGCACGACGAGAACCGACCGTTCCGCGATCTCAGTTCCCTCCGCACCGGCATCATGGCCGGCAGCCCGTGCCCGATCGAAACGATGTGCGCGGTGACCGGCGAAATGCATTGCCCCGAACTGACGATCGGCTACGGCCAAACCGAAGCCAGCCCGCTGATCACGCAGACGCGGTTCGACGACCCATTGGAGCTGCGCGTCGAAACGGTCGGTCTGCGCGTTGCCGGGCGTCGAAGTGAAAATCGTCGATCCCGAAACCAAACGCGAACTGCCCGACGGCGAGCAGGGCGAGCTGTGCGCCCGCGGCCACTGCGTGATGCTGGGCTACTACCATCAGCCCGAGGCGACCGCCGAAGCGATCGACGCCGACGGGTGGCTGCACACCGGCGACCTGGCGGTTCGCACGCCGGACGGCTATTTCAAAATCACCGGGCGGATCAAGGACATGGTCATCCGCGGCGGCGAAAACATCTACCCGCGCGAGATCGAAGAGTTCCTCTTCACGCATCCCGCGATCGAACAAGCGGCCGTCGTCGGCGTGCCGGATCACAAATACGGCGAAGAGCTGTGCGCCTGGATCCGCCTAAAAGCCGGCACGGCGTCATGCGACGCGCCGACCTGCGAAGCGATCCAAGACTACTGCCGCGCGAAGTTGGCTCGCTATAAAGTCCCGCGGTACGTCAAATTCGTCGACGCGTTCCCACAAACGGTGACCGGAAAAATTCAAAAGTACAAAATCCGCGAGCTGATGCGCGAGGAGTTGGGGTTGAAGGAAGCGGAAACGGCGTGAGGAAATTAAGAAAACCGGATCCGACGAATCACCGCGCTGTTGTTCGGAGTTCGTATTCTTCATCCTGTAAGGATGACATTCCATAGCCCGGGGTCGTCGCGCAGCGGCGCACCCTGGGTCCTCCGTCGGCGGATGATTCGGTTGCCCCGGAGGGGCTACATTCGGCGAACAGTTGTGTAGCCCCTCCGGGGCAACCGATTTCTCTTGATGGAGATACCCAGGGTTGCGGCTGCACCTTCACCCTGGGCTATGGTATGTCACCCTTTCAGGGTGAAGACATTGCGGCATCGTCGGGCTTGGTGCTTTCGCTTCACGCTTGCTTCTTCGCACCCATCAGCTCTCACCCGCACTCCGTCACTTCGTCCGCTTCGTCGCTGGTCGGGTGGCGGCCCGGGAGGTCTTCGGCGTACCAGCGGTCCAGCACCTGACGCACGTTGTCGCCGCCGCGGGTGTTGATGAACGCGTCGCGGACGGTGACCGGATCGGGATGCAGTCGCGAATACTTGATGCCGAATTTCGCGCATCATCCGCGTGCTCAACTCTTCGCCGTACAGTTCGTTCGACAACGCATAATGCTCTTCGATGACCGCGCCTGTTCGAACAACGACGGCGGGTCGGGCAACGGGCGGCCTTCCAGCAACGCCTGCGTGTTCTTGAAAATCCACGGGTTGCCGATCGCGCCGCGCACGGCGGTCAGACCGTCGATGCCGGTCTCGCGGAGCATCGCCACGCACGCCTCGGGCGTAAACAGGTCGCCGCTGCCAAGGATAGTCTTCGCGCGACGTGGCGTTTCACTTCGGTCAAAAACTCCCAACGACTCGGGCCGATGTAGCCCTGCTTGACGGTCCGCCCATGAACGGTGATCGCGGCCGCGCCGCGGGCGAACGCGCCGTCGAGGATCGTGTAAAACTTGTCGCGCGCCTCGGCCGTGTCGTCGATCCCGCGCCGCATCTTCAACGTGACGGGGACCTCGGGCGGGCAGGCCGCGCGGACGCGGTCGACGATCTCGAGCACCACGTCGGGCTGGCTCAAGTGGTACCCGCCCCGGCAACGCCCCACGACCTTGCGGACCGGGCAACCGAAGTTGATGTCGATGATCGTGAAGCCGAGCGCGATCAGGCGTTGCGCGGCCGGCCCGAAGTCCTCGGGATCGGCCCCCATCAGTTGCCCGCCGACGGGAAATTCGTCGGGCGTGACCTTCACGCGCGAGGCGTTTTTCTTGAAGTGCGAGTGTCCGATCAAAAACTGATCGAGCATCACCTCGCACAACGTGTACGGCGCCCCCATCCGCCGCGCCAGGATCCGCATCGCCCAATCCGAATAGCCCGAGAGCGCGGCCTGCACGACGGGCAGACCGATTTCGATGTCGGCGATGCGCAGCGGCGTGTAGGCGGGAGCGGCGAGCATCATTGGATTCTAACTCAAACGAAGCGTAACCGTTAGATGACTCAAGCAGTCGCACGATGCCGACTGAACTCTTACGATGTGAAATCAGCCAATGAACCGATTCCGCCATTTATCGTGTTCTGCGCAACCCAAATTCGTAGGAAGAAATACAACTCCTAAAGCGTCAGCAGACATCTCCGCAAGCGTCGCGTTCGGCAAGATAAGCTTGTAACGACCGATCGCTTCGTCAATGGTGATATCAGGCGGGTAGTGAGCGATCAACAATCCTTCGTCGCACATCATTTTCAGGAGAACGAATAACGGATCGATTTCCGGATAAAAGGCGGTTCGAGCTATGATTTCCCGATAGAGCGGCATGACGCCTGACGCATCCTCGATCAAGCAATCGAGAATCGCCATCGATCCGAAATGATGAATGAAGTTCAAAGCAACGCCCTATGTTTTTATCTTTGATTATCCGCGACAAATTCACACACTCTTCCACGGATCATATGTCCCGACGCTCCAGACGTGGCCTTCGATGTCGCGGCAGGTGAAGCCGCGGCCGCCGTAGTCTTCGTCTTTGATCGGAATCACGATCGCCGCGCCGCTGGCCACCGCCCGATCGTGGACCGCGTCGGCGTCGGGGACCACCAGGTAGATCGTTTGCGTCTGCCGGCCGGCGACCTCGTCGGGCATGACCATCACGGCCGCGTACGGGTTCGCGTCGGCGGCTTTCACGCTTCCCAGCATGATCATCCCGCCGGCGTGCGTCAGCTCGGCGTGCGCCACGCCCCCTTGGCCGTCGGGCACGACCATCTTTACGCTCAGCCCGAAGACGCGCGACAACCATTCGATCATGTGCTGCGCGTTGCGATACCACAGACAGGGAATGAGCGACGACGGAAACGACGGAGGAGCTTGCATGGCGGATCGAGAATGTTCGTAGGATGAGTTGATAAGTTGTATACAATGCGCAGTCCGGTTTCCCCCGATCATCATCGAGGGGCTTGCGACGGCGCTGAATTCCATCAAACATCGTTCAGCGCCCAGAATCAAGCCCTCGGATCGTCACGACGATCCGGGGGAGGACCTTCCTTAAATTGTTCGATCTTTTTTATCACGCGGCACGGGTTGCCGGCCGCGAAGACGTCGTCCGGCACGTCGCACGTCACCACGCTGCCTGCGCCGATGACCGTTCGGCTGCCGATCGTCACGCCGGGGCAGACGATCGCGCCGCCGCCGATCCAGACGTCGGACCCGATCGTCACGGGCTTGCCGAACTCTTCGACGCGTCGCCGCATATGATCCATCGGGTGCGTGGCCGTATAAATTTGCACGGCCGGCCCGCAAAACACGTGGTCGCCCAACGTCACGCGGCAGACGTCGAGGATCACGCAGTTAAAGTTGAAAAAGCACTTCTTGCCCAGCACGATGTTCGAGCCGTAGTCGCAAAAGAACGGCGGCTGCAACCACACGTCGTCGCCGCCTACGCCGATCAGCGTCAGCAGGATGCGCCGCCGCTCGTCGCGATCGGCTTCGTGCGTGGCGTTCGGCGCTTGGCACAGGTCGCGCGCGCGATCGCGCATCGCGGCCAACTCGGGATCGAGCGGATCGTACATCGACCCGGCCAGCATTTTTTCGAGTTCGGACATAAAAATAAAAAGATGAAGGGTGGGGGATGAAGGATGAAAAGGAGATCTCCCTCTTTCATCCCTCAGCCGTTCGCCTTCATCCTCTAGGAAATTCAGGATGATCGGAAAACGTCGCGCATTGCGCAACGCCTGCGGTTTTATTCGTCGTCGCTCTCGACGGCCATCGCCGCGCAGAGCGCGTCGGCCGACGTGCCGGCCAGGGACATGCGCCCTTTCGTATGTTCGATCTTGGCGAACGTGTGTTCGAGCAGGCGTTCCAATTTTTCGAGCGCACCGTCGATCGCATAATCCATATTCGGCGACATGATGCGTGACGACCAACGGCTGATGTCCGGCCGGTCGTGCTTCGACCTTGCAACGGATATCGGCGTCGCCGGATTTGTGACCGTTCTCGTCGGCTAAATGCACTTCGACGCGCGTCACGCGATCGTTGAAGCGCGAATCGCGGCCGCGGCCGCTTGTTCGATATACCGAGTTAACTTTTCGCTGCCGGAGATATGGTTGTCCGTCGTCAAACGCACTTGCATGACTTCTCCCTCGAGTTGCGAACTGAGCGGAAAACGCCGCGACACGTGCGGCGGACCGAACGGACGTGCAAGCGACTCGCGATTTCCCCTCGATCGATCCGCGAGTCACCCCAATTATAAGTGCCGCGCAAGACGCGAGGCGAGACAATTCCAGAGTGAAACTCTTGTGCCGAATTCAGCGACGACGCCGGTTTTTCCGCCGTCGACCGAACTCGCCCACTCATCGCCGGTTACGTCGCCGGCACGTCATTTTGCGCGTACGTCGCACGAGACAAAACGTCCGGGACGCTTAGGAACTCGTCGTTGCGAGCTTTGTTCCGTCGATCGCTTCGGCGCGACCGATGGCTTCTTGTTGATGTTCGTATTTCCAGGCCGAACTTGTCTGGGGGGCTGCGCGAGTACGCTTCGCCCCCCGCCACGCGACGTATTTTGTTTTCTCTCTCCCTCGAACTTGCTCCGAGCGTAGGGTCCGCTGTGCGGACCGCAACCCGGGGCGTCCGGTCCGCACAGCGGACCGGACGGTTTTCACTCAAAGCATCCTACTCAAATCGTCGCCACGGTGCGGTTGGCCGGGACCGGGAATTGCCGGCCGAGGTCGAACACCTCGGCGCGGATGCGACCGTGCAACGCGTCGTCGGTCGTGTTGCGCAACGCGTCGCAAATCCAACCGGCGATCGTGGTCATCTCGGTCGTGCCCATCCCGCGACGTGAGGGCCGGCGTTCCCAGGCGAATGCCCGACGGGTCCATCGGCTTGCGTTCGTCGTAGGGGATCATGTTCTTGTTGCAGGTGATGCCGCATTGGTCGAGAACATGCTCGGCCGTCTTCCCGCCGGTGCCGAGCGCGGTGACGTCGACCAGCATCAGGTGATTTTCGGTCCCGCCGCTGACCAATCGCGCGCCCCCTTCAATAATCCTTCGGCCAGGGCTTTGGCGTTGTCGATCACGTTTTGGGCGTAGATGCGGAACTCGGGCTTCAGGCCTTCGCCGAAGCAGACCGCCTTGCCGGCGATCACATGCATCAACGGCCCACCCTGGATGCCGGGGAACACGCTGCGGTCCACGTCCTTGGCGTATTCGGCCTTGCACATCGTCATGCCGCCGCGCGGACCGCGGAGCGTCTTGTGCGTGGTCGTGGTCACGAAGTCGGCCACCGGGACCGGATTGTCGTGCAAACCGGCCGCCACCAGGCCAGCGTAATGCGCCATGTCGACGAACAGCTTCGCACCGACGTCGCGCGCAATCTGCGCGAACTTTTCGTGCTTGATTTCGCGCGGTACGCGCTCGCGCCGGCGACGATCATCTTCGGCTGATGCTCTTTGGCCAAGCGGGCGACTTCGTCGAAGTCGATCCGATGGTCGTCGCGCTTCACGTGATACGGAATGAAGTCGTACAGAATGCCGCTGATGTTCAGTTTCATCCCGTGCGTCAGGTGACCGCCGTGAGCCAGGTCCAGGCCCAGGACTTTGTCGCCCGGCTTGAGCGCGGTCAGGTAGACGGCCATGTTGGCCTGGCTGCCCGAGTGCGGCTGCACGTTGACGTGTTCGGCGCCGAACAGTTGTTTGGCCCGGTCGCGGGCCAGGTCTTCGACCACGTCCACGTGTTCGCAGCCGCCATAGTAGCGTCGGCCGGGATAGCCTTCGGCGTATTTGTTGGTCAACACGCTGCCGACCGCCTGCATGACGGCGGGGCTGGTGTAGTTTTCGCTGGCGATCATTTCGAGGCCGTCCTGCTGCCGGGCGGCTTCGGCGTCGATGGCGGACCAAACGGCGGGATCTTCGAACTCGAGGAAATTCATGGCGAACCGAAAGGGAAAATACGACGCGAACCCGCGTCCGGACCAGGACGGAACCCCCATTGTCCCAAACGCGGGAAGGGCGTCAACCGGCGAGGAACTCTGGGGCTGGGGGCTAGGGATGGGGGTCTGGGGATGAGCGGCTGGGGACGCCGGCGAGCGGAGGACGTCGGTCCTCCGGTTCTTTTCGAGTGCGGAGTTGGGAGTTGGGAATTCGGAGTGGGGAGTACGGAGTGACGAACAGCGGGGCGTGGGGTTCTCCATTTTCACTGCGCGAGCGAAACGAGCGTTACGAACGAAACGATTGCACGAAGTGGTTTTTCGCAAAGCGGCGAACGGCACTCGCGAACGAGCGCAGCGAGCCGAGGAACGGAAGTCCGACGGTTCACGATCGATGTCTTACCTATCTTCACTGCGCAAGCGTTACGAGCGAAACGAGCATTGCGCTCACGATCGATTGTTATTCGTTTCACCGAGCGGGGGGCGCAGCCCCCTGAGCATTTTTCAATCGCGGTAATGCGCATCGAATGCTCGGCGGATCGACGTTCCCCGCTCGATGTCGGTTCTTTCCACTAGTACTACAGTTGGACTTTCATTCAGTGGGATCATGCCCTCTTTTGCGGTAGTGGCAGCGTTTCGCAAGGAGTTGATGGGCTCTGCGCCAGTCGGACCAGCGAAGGGATCGTCGCGGGTCGGGCGTGTCGGCGAAGAACAACCGTTCGATCAGCGTGCGGATTTCGGGGACGGTGAGCGGGAGGAGTTCGGCTTCTTTTTTGAAGCGGCGTACGTCGCGTCGTCCGCGCATCGCGCGCGTAAGACGACGAGCGCGGCGTGTGCCAACATGGCGAGCGTGACGTGGCGATGCCAGCCGATCCAGGATCGGACTTCGTACTCGTCGAGTCCCGTTTCTTGTTTGGCTTGTTGAAAACATTCTTCGACCGCCCAACGCGAACCGGCGACTTCCACCAACTTGACCAACGGCGTCTCGCGCGGCGCGTACGTGAAGTAGAACGCGTGTTCGGGGGTCGCGTCCGTCGAGCGTCGAATCAACCACCCGCGTGCGTGCGAATCTTGTTCGTAATGGGGCCAAGCGACGAACGCCCAGTCGTATTCGCGTTCGCCTTTCGCGCCTTTGCCGCACGAGAGCCGACGCCAGGCTTGTGCGGGGACGTCGACCAAATGCTTGCCGACCGCACGCCGCTTGCCGGCGAGATACAGGTGCGTCGCCGAGGAGATCGCGATGACGTAATTCAAACGTTTTTCTTCGCAAAACCGTCGGAATTTGTAGTCCGAACCGTAGGCTTCGTCGGCCGTCAGCCACGCGCACGCAACCTCGGCGTTCAACGCTCGCTCGATCATCGCGCGGGCCAACGTTTGTTTCGTGGCGAACGCGATCGACTCGGGCACTTTGGCTTCCGCGCGACGCGACGCATCGTCGGCCCACTCGCGCGGCAGGTACAACGCGCGATCGACCAACGCGTGACCGCGTTGCGAACGGTAGGCCAGAAAGACGCCGACTTGGCAATTCTCGATTCGACCGGCGGTGCCCGAGTATTGACGCTTCACGCCGACCGACTTGGTCCCCTTCTTCAAGAACCCCGTCTCGTCGACGATCAGCACGCCGTCGGGATCGCCCAAATGCTCGACGACATACGACCGCAAATCGTCGCGGACCGCGTCCGCGCTCCATTCGGCTCGCGCCAGAAAGTGCTGCAGATTGGTCGGCGTCGCCGCGCCGAGTTGCTCGGCCAATTGCCAACCGTTCTTGCATCCACGCGACCGATCAATCCACGCAAATACCCGGCGGCATGCGCGCTGCTCACGCCGCGCGAAACGACCCGCGATCCGCGCCGCCGCGGACGTCACTTCATCTCCCCACGAACGTACTTCGGTCGTCGTCGGCATCCGTGCCTCCGCGAATATCACGTAAAAACCGAAATCTTTACCGAACTCGATGGAAATACGGAAGTCCAACTGTAGTACTAGAGCGATCTTTCCCAGTTTCACTGCGCGAGCGTTACGAGCGTTGCGATCACGATGATCCGTTTTCGGCATAGCCGCGAGTGACATTCGCGGTTCAGGCCGAACGAAGCGTCGCCAAACGCCCCAGCTTCACTCTGCGAGCGTTACGATCGAAACGAGCGTTCCGAGCACACGCCTCTGCAGTGTTGATTTCATATTCTCAGTGTTTTTTTCACAGTCTCAGTTTTCCGAGCGAGGAACGTGAGCCATCCGCTGGATTTCGGATTCTCGATTCGCGCGATCCTTCCTAACTTCCCTGCGCACGTTACGAGCACGCCGATTTCGCATGCTTCCCAAATACGCGAAAGAAAACGCCGCCCCGACGATTCGCCCGGGGATGCGGCCGACCGCGTAGACGGTTTCTCTGGTTTTCTCGATTCGGACCATTAGACGACGTCCGGAATCCCCGTGACGCGACACAAATGTCGCGTCTTTGCTAAAGTGGCTATTTGTATACGTTACGATTCGTCGGGCGGTTCGGGAATTATTCCCCGGTTGGAAAACTTTTTTTTCGGATCGCCCCACTCTCCTGAATTTCCGCAACGGCCGCTCGGCTGCCGGCCGTGAGGCCGTGAAATTTGACGGAGGCTCTCGAATGCGTTTAACTTGGCGCAGGATTCGTGAGTGTTGTCGATCTTGGAACTTGCAAAAAATCGATTCGATTCCCGATCCCCGAGATGCGTTATCACTTTGATTTGTTCGCCGACTATTTTCAGTTCTATCTTCAGGATGAATCGTCAGAAAGCGGTCTTGGGGAATCTTGGACGACCGAAGCCTACCACCGCATGTTGGCCGTCTCGGACGGAATCGTCGTGATAGGAACCGTCCGCAATATGACGGTTCCGGTCGATGTCGAATTGCGCGACGACGCACCGACGGATTCTTTCGACGGGTGGGACCAAGTGAATGAATGCGGTCTCGACGTGAACTCCGGCCGCATCGTGATCGCAGGTTGCACGGATTATTTCGCAGCGGCCGCGCGGATCGTCGTGGCTCCCGGCAATTACCGAGTGCGAGTCTTCTATGGAAAACTAAATACCCTCAGCGAAGACGGACTTGCAGGCGATGACCACTATCGCGTCGTGCTTTGGCCGGGCGAATCGACGTCACCTCAGGTTTTGAAACAACGCACGACGGGCGAGAGCGGATAATCATTTCTTCTTGAAACCCAAAATCACAGTCCTATGCCCTACGACATCCGTCTCGAAACGCGGCACGCGCCCCGACCATTGGCGGTCGTGCGGCGGACGGTCGTCGCCGGGCAACTGGCGCAGATCGTCCCGGCCGCATGCGGGCTGGTCTGGAGCGTCGTCCGTTCGCAAAACCTCGCCGGGGCGGGCAGGCACGTCGCGTTGTATGGGCACGACGGCATCCATGTGGAGATCGGCGTCGAGTTGGACGGCCCGTTCGCCGGACACGGCGAAGTGGTCCCCGGGGCGTTGCCCGCCGGGACGATCGCGACGACGACGCACTTCGGTCCGTACGATCGCCTGGGCGACGCGCACCGCGCGCTCCGCGAGTGGTGTGCCCGCGAAGGCCAAACGTTGGTCGGCCCGAACTGGGAACTCTACGGCCATTGGGACGCGAGCTGGAACACGGACCCGAAGAAGATTCGCACGGACGTGGCGTATTTGGTGAAGGCGTCCGATTCCATACATTAGAAGAGATGCACACCGCGATCGAATTTCACGATTCCGTTTTGGCCGCAATCGACGTAACGCCGGACGGCGTCGTCGTGCGTTTGGCGCCCGCGTACGTGCATCGGGCGGACGATCGACCGGAGGTCGACGCCGGAACCGGCTGGTCGCAAAATGTGGAACTGCGTCTGCTCGCCGGCGTCGTCGTGGGAGCGGTCCCGCCGCTTCCCTGCGATTTGGACGACGGCGAACTGCATGCGGAGACCCTGTTTCGCAACATCGTTCCGCTGCCGTATTCGTCGTCACACGCGGTGCGTCTCGTGCTGCGCACGATGCGCGGCGAAACGGTGGAAGCGACGGGCAACGCGTTGGAGGTACGCGCGCTCGGCGCGGCGCGTTACGTCGAGGAAGTGCCTTTTCGCGTGCGAGTCGACGGCGACCGGTAGGAGTGACGGCTTGCCGGTCGCATACTCGGCAGGTCGCGTAATTGCGGAATAGATGTATGGACAGGCTGGAAGCCTATCCTACCGAGGCGACTCGCCGAGGATCTTCGCGGTGATCCACTCGACCGACGGTTTCACGCAACTCCCGTGGTCGGTGTCGGGGTAGCTTTGGAAGTCGACCGCGTTGTGGTCCTTGACCGTTCGCAGCATGGCGGCCAGCAGTTGGTTCTCCTCCACGCGCGCGGGCCACTCGACTTTCGGATCGCCGCACAGCAGCGCGATCGGCGGCAGCTTGCGGTCGCTGTAGAACAGCGGCGCGAACGCGTCGACCACGATCGGGTTGGTGCGGCGGAATTCGGCCGGCTTTGTCTTGCCCGACTTGGCGAGCTCGGCTTCGAGAATCGCGAAGTGCGTGGTCGCCATCGCGCTGACCGGATAGAGTCCGGCAAGGTCCGTGTTTTTGAGACCGTGCTTCTCCAAATACGCGGCGTTCATCCCCAGCATCAGCGCCAAGTACCCGCCGGCCGAGTGGCCGCTGACGTAGATTTTCTTGGGATCGCCGCCGAGCCGTTCGACGTTGGTGATCGCCCAGGCGACCGCGGCCGCGGCGTCTTCAATCGCATCCGTCGCCGACGCCTTGGGCAACAAGCGGTAATTGGCCGTGACGAAGATCAACGGTTGATTCTTGAAGCCGGCCGGCATGTCCTTCGACCCGCCGGTCAGGCCGCCGCCGTGAAACCAGACGACCGTCGGCGGCTTTTTGTCGCCCGCGGCGCTCGGGCAGGTAGACGTCCAGCTTGCAACGCGCAGCGCGCGATACTCGGCGTCGCCGGAAGCGGCGAGGTTTTCGGGGTAGTAGGGAATGTCTTTGCGCGTTTCGGCGGGGAGCGATTCGGCGGCGAATGCGGGGACCACGAGCATCATGCCCGCGAAGAACAGCGACGACGCGAAATTCAGGAAGCGAGACATGGCGGTGTGCGAAGGAAGAAGCCATGCCGTGCGTAAGAGACGCACGACGTTCGTGGTGGGTGCTCCCACGTTAGAAGTTGCGAGCGCGGGTCAATCACGTGGATCGCAAGCGTTTGGAAGTCCCGCAGGGACGACGCAACACAGCCCAGGGCGCGGCCCTGGGAAAGGATGCCGGTAACACGATCGCCCTGTCAGGACGAAGCACTCGGTATTGCGTCGCCCTTGCAGGGCGACAGATTCTCTGCGAACCGATACCCAGGGCTACGCCTGGGATGTGCGACGTCGCGTTGCGACTGGAATGTGTGATCCGTTTCGCTTGAGGCCACCCGGATTCATGGTGCGTCGAGACGCACCCTACGGCTCGAAGTCAACACGGCTCGGTAACAAACACTGTGACGCACCCTATGCGACCGCTGCGAGTCGCGCTCGGATCGCATCGCTCAGCCGGATATGTTCTTCCACCGGTAACTCTTCCGCGCGGGTTTGTTCGGCGTAGCCGAGGTCGGCGATCAGGGCGTCGACGCCGGGCTTGTCGAGTTTTCCCTTCAGCACGTTCACCAGCACGCCGCGCAGCATCTTGCGGCGATACAAAAAGAGTTGCCGCGTGAAATCGTGGAAGAACGTCAGGTCGGCGATCCGCGCGGCGGGCTCGGGCTCGTACGTCAGTTGCAGAATCGCCGAGTCGACTTTCGGACGCGGCCAAAACACGCTGGGGGCCAACACGCGAACGATCTCGGCGCGGTACAGGCTTTGGCACCAGATCGAGAGCGCGCTGTAATCCTTCTTGCCCGGCTCGGCGACGATGCGGTCGGCCAGTTCTTTTTGGATGGTCACGGTCATCGAGACCGGCGGCGTGTCCCACAGCATCAGGTTCGACATGACCGGCGTCGCCACGCAGTACGGCAGATTCGCGGCCAGCTTGAACCGCGCGTGCGGCGTCTCGGCCAACTTGGCGCGGACGACGTTCAACACGTCGTCCGACAGATGATTCTTGTTTCGCAGCGCGTCCATGTGCAGCAGCGTGACGTTGGGCCGATCGATCAGCTCCTCGCTCGCCAACTGATGCATCCGCGGATCGATCTCGACCGTGACGACGTGCGCCGCCCGTTCGGCCATCACGCCCGTTAACGACCCGGTGCCGGTCCCGACCTCCAACACGACGTCGTCCGGCCCGAGTTGCGCGGTGTCGGCCAGCAGGTCGAGCAGATTGAGATCGATCAAAAAGTTTTGACCGAACTTTTTGACCGGATCGATCCCGACCTCTTCGAAGCGACGACGGAGAAACGACAGCGTTTGACGGGGCATGAAAACCAGGTTTCAGGGTTCAGGGTTCGGGTTTCAGGGACATACCCCGCACCTACGACCTATCATAAACAACGGACTCTGTATTCCTAACGCCTCACGACTATGCCCTAGCGCCTAGCTGCTTCTCCACGTATTTCGCCAGCAGGTCGGTTTCCAGGTTCACGCGGTCGCCCGGGCGTAAGCCGCCCAGCGTCGTGGCGGCCAGCGTGTGGGGGATCAACTGCACGCTAAAGCGTTCCGGCGTGACGTCGACCAACGTCAGGCTGACGCCGTCGACGGTGATCGAGCCCTTCGAGACCATTTGCCGCAACAGGTTCGCCGGCGCGGCGAACCAAAACGTGGACCACTCGCGGTCGTCGATTCGCTCGGCCAACGCGCCGCCGCCATCGATGTGGCCCGTCACCAAGTGGCCTCCGAGCCGATCGCCCAACCGCAGCGAGCGTTCCAGGTTCACCCGATCGCCGGCTTGCAACGCGCCCAGATTCGTGCGGGCCAGCGTTTCGGGTCCGGCTTGGAATTCGATGCGGTCGCCTTCCCAGCGCACCACCGTCAGGCAGCAGCCGTTGAGCGCGATGCTCTCGCCCATCGTCAGCGCGGCGACGAACTCGGGCACGGCGACGATCAATCGCCGGCCCGGTGGTTCCTCGACCACGGCGACGACGGGGGCGAACGCTTCGACGAGTCCGGTAAACATGTTAATGACTGACTTTCGGCGAAATAACGGTCTGACGTCGACGATCGATCCCTCTTGCTATGATAGATGATACGAAAACGTCGCGAATGCGAAACGCCCGTCGCGTTGGTTCCGCTCACTCGTCGAGGATCGTACGATGTCGAATTTCGAGCGTTTGGAGATCGAGCGATTGAGCGTCGCGGAACGGTTGGAATTGGTCGACCGCATCTTGGAGAGCCTGCCCGAGGAACTGCATCCCGACGAGGTTCCGGCTTGGCATCTGGCGGAGTTGACGGAACGTCGCCGTCGATTGGCCGAAGACCCGCAAGCGGGACGGCCCTGGCGCGACGCCTTGGCACGATACGGGGCGTCGTCGTGACGCGTTTCGTTTATCTCGGCCCCGAGACCGAAGCCGATATCGCAGCCGCATTCCACGAATTCGAATCGGTGCGTCCGGGGCTCGGCGAGCGTTTCATCGCCGTTCTGCGGAAAACGTTGGAGCGGTTGGAATCGATCCCGGAACTGCACGGCCTGGTCTGGCGAGACGTACGAGCGGTGCGACTCGGAAAATTTCGCCACGTGCTGTATTACGTCGTTTCGCCCGAGCGGATCGACGTCATCGCGATCATTCACGGAAGCCGCCGCGCGGAGACGTGGCGCGATCGTCTAGGACCGTCTTAGAACTCTCTCGCCGGCGACCGTGTTCAAAACAAACTTTCGGTCGAAGGTTCCGGCGAGCGGACGCGGCGGATCGCGAACAGCACCGGCGGGCCGAAGACAAACAGCAGACTGAGCGCGGGGACGATGTAGCCCGGAATGATCGCCAGCAACAACAGCCCGAATAAGATGCCCACGAAGTGGCCGAAGCCTTTTCGTCCGCGGAACAGGCGATTCACGAGATGCGGATACGGGATGCGCGAGACCATCAGCACCGCCACGGCCAGCGCGACGAACGGCACGGCGTATTGCATCATGCCGTCGATCCAGACCGAGCGTTCGTTCCCGTAGTCGACGCGCAACGTATAGAACAAGATCGCGAAGCCCGCGATCGTCGCCGCCGCGGCGGGGCTGGGCAAACCGCTGAATTTGCTGTGATCGTCGTTCTCGTTCGTCTCGACGTTGAAGCGCGCCAGCCGAACCGCGGCGCAGATCGGAAAGATCACCGCGATGATCCAAATCGTCTGCGGGTGCGAAAACGTGAAGGCCGGGACCATCTTGACCAGCAAAAAGCCCGGCGCGACGCCGAACGTGACCAAGTCGCACAAACTGTCGAGTTGCGCGCCGAAGTTGCCGGCGGTGCGCGTCAACCGCGCGACGTGTCCGTCGAGCGCGTCGAAGATCATCGCGAAGAAAATCAACCAACCGCTGAGCATGAAATTGTGCGCCGGATCGGTCGGATCGAACGCGAAGCTGCCGAAGTCGATCGGCGACGCCGGCGTCGTCACGGCGGCGTCGGGCTTCATCACCCGCGCGGCCACCACGATGGCGAAAAACCCGCAGACCAAATTGCCCAACGTGAACAGCGTGGGCAGCATCGCGATCGAACGCAATCGCCGCCGCGTACGTTTATCCGGCGCACGCGAAGCGTCGACGGCTTGCGGATCGTGTTCGGGATGAGTACGGAGCATGGAAGCAGGTTTCAGGGTACGGGTTCAGGGTTCAGGAATGCGACGGACGGTCGATTTCAAGTCCTGAAACCTGAAACCCGAACCCTGAAACCTAAGTGTTGTACTTCGCCATCAACGAACTCCCCGCCGAGATGTTTTGGCCCGGGCGGCAGAGCAGTTCCAGGCCTTCGCTCGGCAGGATCAGTTCGGTGCGCGAGCCCAACTTGATCATGCCGAATTTCTGCCCGCACTCCAGCGTCTCGCCGGGTCGGACGTCGCACACGATGCGACGCGCGATTAGGCCCGAGATCTGCCGCACGACCATCTTGCGATGCGGCGCGGCCTCTTCTTCCAGACCGATCCACAGGTTCTCGTTCAACAGCGCGCTTTCCGGATCGAGCGCGTTCAAAAACTTGCCGGGCGAGTAATGCAGCTTGATCACGCGCAACTTCACCGGCGCACGGTTGATATGCACGTTGAAGATCGACAAGAAAATGCCGATCCGCACGGCCGGTCCGCCGACGAACTCGTGATGCGCCAGCGGCGTGATTTCGACCACCTTGCCGTCGGCCGGGGCGACGATCAACCCGGCTTCGATCGGTACGCGTCGCGGCGGGTCGCGGAAGAACCACACGATCAGCGCGGTCAACACGCCCGGCACGATCGCCGTCCAGCTCCACGGCCAGGGCAAGCACGCCGCGCCGACGGTCAACGCCGACAACGGGCCGGCCATCAACATCAATTCGCACAAGCCCCAACGCGCGAACCCTAGGTGCGAGCGCCAGCGAAAGCGATCGTCCTCGGGCACCCAATCGGCCGTACAGAGGTTGCGGCAATATTTGAGGTCGCGCGGATCGAGCAGTTCGTGCAGCGCACCGTCGGCGGTCCCTTGCATCCGCTCGGCCATCCGTTTGACGTAGCCCGGCGCAACATCTTCAGCACGCGGCGGCGCAACCGGCCCCACGCCAACTCCAACGCGTAGCACTTGCCGCCGCCGGGCTGCGTGCCCGGCATGTTCGCGGGCAGCGGTTCGGGCGTCGCGCAGGGTCGTCGAAGAGGATGCGGAATCGAGAGTGGAATCCACGGCAAGCCGACTCATACGAAGGAACGACGAACGGGGAAGCGCCACGGTCTCGACGACGGTTGTGCCTCGCCGGCGATGAGCGACGTCGAACATCAGTCGCCGTCGCCGCGCCCGGCGTCACATGCCCGCCTGGACACGCGACGGAAGCCCCGTCCGGCAAACCCTTTATCGTAATCCAAGCGACGCCGATCGGCTAGGATCGGAGAGCGTTTCGACTCAGTCGACGAGAACGCCTGTCAAGATGCGGATGATCTCAAAACGCCAACGTAAACGTACTGGTTTCGCCGTGATAGATGAACAGGCCCTGCGCCAGCACGTCTCGCCCCAGCAGTCCGTCGATTCCGTGACCGGAGAGATCGGATTCAATAACCGGAAGCGTCGGCAGGAGATGCGTTTTTTCGTTCGACAACAGAATCGTGATCCCGACATCGAATTGATTCAGTCGGACCGGCATCGATCCGGTCGAGGGCGTCAGCACATCGCACACGCCCGATGGCGTGATCCCCAACGGCGCGAGATGCGCCGGGTCGATACACGTCACATATGCGCCGGTATCGATCATGACCCGAATCGGGACGGGATTGGGAATCGGCAGCTGCGCCGCGATCAGTGCGTCGCGTCGCGGTCGACTGACGCCGATGTGCATCGTGACGACCGCGCCTTCTCGCGCAAGATCGAGCGTCAGGCTGGGCATATCCGTTATTGCGTCGGAGAACTCTGAGCGGGAACGACGTCTCGCGTGAAGTACAGGATGTTTTCGGAGCCTTGAATTTTCTTCACGAGAAATCGTTTAGCGATTCCAAAGCGTTGATAACCGGCTTGCAACGCGTCTTCATACGTCTCCCAAAGTCCGACCAGCGCATCGTCGCCGATCAGTGCGAACTTGCCGGACTGTCCCTCGGCGATCAGACGTGCTTTGATCGAATCGTAAAAGGAGACTTCGTGATCTAAATATCCGACGGACATTTTGGAAATCTCCTTCCTTTGAATATGGCGAATCACGGTTCTCACCGTCGTTGATCGATTCCTTGCATTATAGAATCGCCGAGACGTCGAGGCCAAACATTTCGCATTCGCTCGTGAGATCCACGCTTTCGCCGGCTTATCGATCCGCCGCCGGCAGCGGCTGGAACCACTTCGGCGCGGGAATGCTCCGCAGACGGGTCGCCAGCAGCAGCACGCCCGAGACAATCACCAGCACGGGCAGTTCGATGTTGAACGACAGCCGCCCGGTTTGCCGCAGAATCGACAGCCCGCTGCCCAGCAGGAACAGCGGCCCGACAACCACGTTGAACTTGTCGAGCCCGCCGCCGACGACGAACGTCAACACGCCGACGATCCCCAACCCCAGCGTCCAGATCCAATCGATGTTTTGCGCGACGCCGAGCGCACTCAACAACCACCCGACGCCGACGGCGACGATCAACAACCCCAACGCGAGCGGACCCTTCGACGTTGGTGACGCGACGGACATGACGGCGATTCCTAGGTGAGCGAACGAAAGTCGGTTCTTGACTGTTTCGTTGGTCGCCGCGAGCACGCCGGGCGTCACATCGTATTTGGATTTTGTTCCGCTGAATCACGTTGCCGGCGGACTATCGCCGGATTCTTCGGTCGCGGCGTGCGCCACCAGCGGTCCGTACGTCACCGCCACCATGGCGTCGGCGCACAACAGCATCGTCGCCGCCAGCGCGGCGTAGCCGCAAGCGTTGACCAACAGCCCGCTGACCGGATTCAAGTCGGCGGCGAAATACTCGGGATTCGCTTGAATCCGCAGGTCGCAGAACCGAATCGCCGAGTTCGCCGCTTGCAATAAACACCACAGCCCCAAAATCCGAACTGCTAAGCCGAACCAGTTGCGCCTGCATCGTTGCCCTCGATGAAAAAGTGAATCGTTGCGAATCCCCGACGATTCTACGATGCGAATCTCACCCCGGCATGCTCTAATTTCCTGCGGAGCGTCTCGGGTCCTTTTCGGAATTCTTTGGTTATGTCGCAACGCGTTTTCACCCTCGTCTGTTGTCTGTTACTCCTCGCGGGCTGCCGACAACAATCGCCCGCTGCCGACGCCGGCAAATCGCCGGCCGCGAAGGAATCGCCGGCGGGTCCCATGGTCTCGACCAATCCCGACCTGCATCGGGACCGAAATGCATCGAAGCCGGTCGCACCGCTTCCGGCGATCGATCTCAAACTCCTCTCGTGGAACATCGAGTCCGACGGCAGCGATCCCCAAGTGATCTTCGCGCAGCTCAAGGCCCTCGGCCGTTACGACGTCGTCGCGTTGTGCGAGGTGCCGCCCAAGACCGTCGATCTGTGGAAGACCGGCTTCACGAAGGGCGAATCGGTCATGAGCGCCAGCGGCGGTCCGGATCGCTTGCTGATCGCCTTCGACGCCGCGCGGTTCGAGTTGCTGCGCACGATCGAGTTGGACAAACACGGCGACTTCGTTTTGAACCCCGGCAACCAACGCGCGCCGTTGATCGTGCTGTTGAAGGACCGCGCGACCGGCTACGAGTTCTACGTAATGAACAACCATCTCGCCCGCGGCAACGCCGAGCAACGCAAGAAGCAAGCTCTGGGAATCTCCGCCTGGGCGCGCGATCAGGCGTATCCGATGATCGCGGTCGGCGACTACAACTTCGATTTCGATTTTCCGACCGAAAAGGGGAACGAGGCGTTCAGCGCGTTCCTGGCCGACGGCGTTTGGAGTTGGGTCCGCCCGGCCAAACTGATCGACAGCAACTGGGACGATCGCGACGGCGACGGCAAGGACAACTTTCCGGACTCGCTGCTGGACATGGTGTTCGTCGCCGGCCCGGCCAAGGCATGGACCACGACCTGCGAGGTGATCGTCCGCCCCGGCGACTTCCCCGACGACAAAACCACCAGCGACCACCGCCCGGTGAGCGTCGCGGTGACGATCGCACCCGCGAAATAAGCCTGGAATTTGCCGTTTCCGAAGCGCCTCGGAATAACGTCGATCTTCGACCTGGTGATTCCACATAACTTTGCATCCCTGGATCATCGGCGAGCCGGCAAACGAGCAACGAATAAAATCGCGTGTGTGTGACGAATCAATGTCATGCGCCGGGTCTCCGCCTTCTTGCCGCGGTTCTCGCTCAAGCTGTTGTTGGGCGTCGTCGCGCTCTGCGCGCTGGCGACTGTGATCTTCAACGACATCGAACGGCATCGCTATCGCAACGCGCAGTTGGCGGCGTTGAACGCGCCGGTTGCGTGGCCGACTTCGCCGTTTTCCAGGCCCCATCCTTCCGTCGAACCCTACCTCGCGCACCCGTTTCCGGACGACGATCCGGGCTGGCGACGCCGTCTCTACGGAGACGAGTATTCGCCGCCGATCCGTAAACTGGAACATGTTCCGATACCTCCGATCGCATGGAACGACGAAGCGCTCGACAATATCCTGTTGGGCGAGAACTCGACCGCGCACGAATGCTTCGACGCAAGCGCGTTTCCCGAATTGGAGGAACTCGACGTCGTCGAGTATCAAAACCGCGTGCGTCCCGAGACGCTCGGCGCGACCCGAAATCTCACGGTGTTTCGCTACATCGATGTGCTGCGCGACGCCCGCAATCCGATCACGCAACTCCTTGCCCCACCTCGCGTCGATCGACAACTGCCCCGCTTTCTCGTTGCTTTCCCCACGCTGCCCCGACTGGAACGTTTCGAGGTCGGGGGACGACGATTGTTCTTGGAGGGTCGTTACTTGTCGACGCTGCTGGAGAAAGCGCCGCATCTCGAACACCTGACTCTGAATCTGCGCGACCTCGCGCCGACGCGGCGAACGCGCTGCGGCACGGTACGAATCTGCGCGACGTCGATCTGACGCTGCGAGAACCGAATCTCGACGCCTATTACGACTTCGTTCAAGCGACGCTGCGGTTACCGAACGCGGAATCGATCGCCATCGTTGATCACCTGCGCACGGAATACTTTCCCTACGACATGAACTGCGATCCCTTTCAGCCCGCGCCGTCGATGGTTCGCTTCGAACGCGCGTTTTTCTCGAATCCGCGACTTTTAGAACTGCGCGATGCGAAAACCAAAGTCGTTACGATCGGTCATGTCGGACGATTTTCCGCGGTCGCGTGTCCGCGACTGGAAGCCGTGTCGTTAAACGCGGAATCGCGCGGCGCGTCCGCGGCGGCGTCATTCGTCGATTGCCCCGTCTTAACGCACGTCGTATGTCGCATGCGCGAAATCCGCGTCGAAAACTGTCGTGTGCTGAAACACCTCGATCTCTCTCACTGCAAAACCCTGGCGTTGCGATCCGTGCCTGCGCTCAAGTCGGTGACGTTGGACGATTGCGACGAACTCTCGGTCGGCGACGACGTGCTGCTCGACGAATTGATTCTGACCGCCCGCGACCACGATCCCCGGGCGCGGTGTCCTGCCGCCGACGTCGTGCTGCCGCATTCTGCAGTTGGATTATCTCACGTCCGAGCTGATCGATTCGTTGGTGCGCTGGAAAACGCCGCCGAAGATTCGCTTGACGATGGAGGGACTCACGAGCGGGTGCATCCCACCGCATTTACTGGCCAAGTTACTGACGGAGGTCGAAATTCGTTCGTTATTCATCGGTTACGGAGTTCATGTTTCCGTCGATACGCGTATCCGACCCGAGGACGTGCCGACCTATTTCGGCGCGTTGAGGCGCTGCGAGACGTTGGAGGAACTGACGTTGGGCCGCGTAAGCATGTACTTCGCCGAACGGCCGTGGCGACCGCCGGGCGAGACCGATCCGATCGCCGACTCGTTGGAACGTCGTTGGCGATTAACTCTGCCGGAAAACCTGAAACGACTGACGCTCTCCAGCGGCACCCTGCCGGGTACCAAACGCGGCGGCGACGAACCGTTGTTCGAATTCTTAAAACAAGCGTATCCGCACGTCGAAGTGACGTTTCCAACGCCTTCGGAATTGACTCTCCGCGCACGGGCCGAACCTTAATCGACCGCGCGTTGCGCAGCTACGCCGTCGGGGCTCGTATGCCACCACGCCCAGGCGATCAACACCGCTTGCAGCGGCAACCGCAGGAGGTGCAACGTCGGGCCGGCTTCGGGAATCAACTCCTGATGTTGGTACACGTAAATGTTCGCCGGGAAGATCGCGACGAACAGCGCGATCAGCCCCCAAGCCGCCGCGCGACGCAGCTTCGACACGAGCAACCCGAACCCGCCCGCGATCTCGGCGACGCCGCTGATGTAAACCAATTCCAGATGCCACGGCAAATACGGAGGCATGATTTTCACGTAAAACGCCGGATCGACGAAGTGATTGACGCCTGCGCCGATCATGCCGAGCGCCAGAATCCACCGCGCGATCGTTTTCAAAGTGGACATGCCGTGCTCCTGCGTGCGATCTGCGCGGGCGAAGTCGACCACGCGCCGCCAAAGCTTCCGCAAACGGCGGGCCGTCGATTCGATCGTCGTCCGATCGCTTACTTCTCTTTCTCCGCCTTCTTTCCCAGCGGCTTGCTGATCAACATCCGCAACTTCGACTTCGGACCGACCAACGCTTTGGCCGCGATGTCGGCTTCGGTAAATCGGGCCAGCAATATTTCGCCGTCCGTTGCGCGGTTCCGATCGTACGAAATGAAAATCGTCCCGTCCGGGGCTTGAAACCCGTCGGGGTACGAGATGCCTTTACGATCGTCCAGGACCAAGCCGCCGGTCCACGTCGCGCCGTCGTCGTCGGAGAGCCACGCGCTCAGTTGCACGCGACCTTGATGCGCGTCGATCCGATCGCCGTGCTTGATCAGCAGCAACTTGCCCGACGCCAATCGCCGGAGGTGGAACCGCGCGTTCGGTTGCTTGATGGGCGAGTCCGTCGGCTCGCTCCACGTCTTGCCGCCGTCGGTCGAGACGGTTTCCATCAGTCCTTTCGTCGTGCGGGCGAGCATCCAGAGCGAGCCGTCTTTGCGTTCGATCAGCATATGCTCGTGCCAATCGGGATTCGGAAACCGGGCCGCGCCGCGTCGTACGAACGTTTTGCCTTGGTCGGTCGACGCCCAAACGGTCGCGCCGCGCAGCGGATCGAGCTCCGGAAACAGACCCTTGAACGGGCCGAAACCCGAGCGTTGATCCAACGAGATCGGCAGCAGCCACGTGCCGTCGGCCGTGACCGTCGGTTTGTTCAGCATCACGCCGTGCGCGATGCGACGCGGAGCCGACCACGTCGGCGCGGCGGCGTCGGGATCGTCGCACACGGTCGCCCAGACGCCGGCGCGGCCGTCGAACATGTGCATCGATTGATCGAAAAACAACCACACCTTTCCCTGCGGATCGGTCCACAGATTGCCGACCAACACGCTGCGATCCATCGGCAACTCGGCGCATGCGTGTCGACGACCAGCTTGGGCTTCGACCACGTTTCGCCGTCGTCGTCGCTGGCGGCCAATACGAAAAACGCCTTCGGACTGTCGCCCCCCGCGACCCAACAGGCCCAGATGCGGCCTTTCGGCGTGCGGGCGATGCCGATCGTCATGCCGTAATCGAGTTTGTCGGCGTCGTACTTCGGCGAGGGATTCGTATTCAGCTTCGGCGGCACGAGCGCCAAATCGGCGACCCGCCGCGCGACGTCCAATTCGTACGCGCGGATTTCGTCGGCCGACATCGCGCCGAACCGCGCGACCGGATCGACCTGAGCGGCGCCGCCGCGTGGATCGCCGCCGGAAACGCCGATCGGTACGACAGGCTCCGCCGCGCGAGCGACCACCGCCACTACGCAAATGACTCCCCAGACGACATGTCGTAACATCACAAACTCCCCTTGATCACGGATAGGCACGTTTCCTCGCCGAAATTGTCGCTCGACGGGGTATGAATGTCGAGCAAAATCGAAACTACGCTTTCCAAGCGACGATCGGCGTCATCACATTAAGTGTACATATGACACCTAAAAAGTCAATACCGGTTTTGGAAATCTTTTTGCATCGAGCGGCACTGGGATTCGGTAGTCACGCGGGCTTATCCATCTTCACTCTGCGAGCGTTACGAGCGTAGAGAGGGTGAAGGTTTCAGGTTTCAGGGTTCAGGGCATCGGGAAAGCCGCGAGTGGGGCT
Organism: Pirellulales bacterium; assembly: GCA_049840575.1. Classification (GTDB taxonomy): domain Bacteria; phylum Planctomycetota; class Planctomycetia; order Pirellulales; family JALHPA01; genus JANRLT01. The sequence continues at coordinate 103,588 of JASGKV010000020.1, read as the reverse complement.
CGCTGACCGAGCGGAGCGAGCCGCTGCACGTCGGATCTTCCATCGCAATTCGCTCGCGCTTCTCCGTTCCCCGCGTCGGACAGTGTTTCACGTGAAACACTCCGTTGCGGGCTTACCCAACTTCACTGCGCGAGCATTACGAGCGAAACGATCGCTTTTGGAATTTGCGTTTATGCATCACCCGCGACGACGATCTTGGAGTTACGTCGAATTTTCGTCGTAAGTCGTGAAACGTCGTCGGGCGATACGCGGCGAAGTGGCTTTTGTTGATTCCCGAGCGGGGGACGTCAGTCCCCTGAGTTCACCCCAGTGGACGTCGTTTCGCAATAACTCAGGGGACTCACGTCCCCCGCTCGGGGAATGTTCCAACGCGAATCGTCTGAAGAACGATTCGTGCCCGACCGCTCGGGGTATTCGGCTCGAAGAAAAAAAAATTTCGGCACATCACGGACCGCCCGGGCGGCGCACGACGCACTGCGCGAGTCGCCGGACTCCGCTTCGTACGCGGCCGACTTACTCGTTCAGCTCCGCCAGTTTTTCCGTCGCCAGGCGATGCACCGGCGAATCGGTCGGGGCCACCTTCACGACCTCGGTCAGGACGGCGATCGCATCGGCTTTTTGTTTCAACTGCAGAAGCCGGTGCGCATAGATGTAGCCAGCCCCTGGCCGCATTTCGGCGGGCAAAGCCGGTTGGAGCCCCGACCAACCGAAAAAACCGGTTACTCCTTTCCAAGCCGCCGAAGCTTGAATGAATTGCGGTGCGCCAATCTTCCCGTCGACGACCGACGCATGCGATAAACGTTGGGCGAAATCCCAGAGGATTTGGTCGCGGTCGTCGTCCCACGTCATCGCAAAGAATTGAGTACGAATATATTGCCAAGCCAATAATGCGCCGATTCGCTCTTGAAATTCGAGTGTTCGATAACGAAAGAGCGCTGCATCCAACGCCACGGATTTTCCACGTTCGCTGTGAAAGGCCGCCGATACGGTCGCCTTCATGGTTTTCGCAGGAAGTAGTTGCCCGACGGAACGGAGGTACTCGTTCCCGGAAGTTAAAGTGAGTTCGATGATCTGTTCGAGTGCGGGATTGTCACGATCCTCGGCCAGTTCCGCGAGGATGAACGCGTTCAGTACGCCGGAAATATGAGTGGCTTGTTTCGAATCGCCTTTCCGTCGCAAGATTTCGTCGAGTTGCGATCGCAATCCGTTTCGTGCCAGCTTTACGGCGGCTCCCGATTTCTCCAGATCCTTTCGATGGATCGCACAGAGCACGAAACAGTTCACATATTCTTGAATCGACAGTCCCGGCAGCGCGGTCAATTCTTTCGAAATCCCTTTTTCGACTTCGTCGATGCTCGCCGCGGCCGCTGCGGCGTCATGCATCGTCCACTCCAATCGCGCGCGTTCCGCGTGAAGCAAGACCAGCAAGCCGGACGGAGTTCTCTCCGAAGCGATCTCCTTAGCGAGTATTTTTGGCATTCGTCGTAGTCTTTGTTTCTCCGCAGAATTCGAATGTATTGGACGACATTCGGATGGCCGGGCAACCGATAGCTATCGAACGCATGATGCAAGGCGACTCGACGTATTTCCTGCTTCGTCGTAGATTTTCATGGCGAGGCCGAGTGCGAAACCGCTCAGTTTGCCGTCATTGGAAAACGCGCGATCGATTTTCAGAAATTGTTCCATGCGAGAGATGCGGTCCGGAACATAGCCGATCCGATCAAGGCCCGAATTGCTTCTGGTAGAGTAATGCTCGTGCAATGTTTTGCGAAAATCACCGGGAATCGCCTGATACAGCACGCGATGGTCGAATCTGGCGAGTACGCTTTGCCCCACAACGTCCGCTTCGACTTCGTTGTTTTGTTCGAGTCGCACGATCCATAGCAAACAACTCGCGATCGCGGGCCAACGGTTTCCGGATTGGGTCGCGATCGTTTCATAGCATTTGGCGGCTTCGTCGTACTGTTTCAACGAATACAGGCAGAGCCCCTCTTTGACACGCGCTTCGGCGCGGAAATCCGCGTTTTCCTGCGTGTTGCCGAGTTCGCGATAGAGCGCCGACGCCTCGGCGAAGCGTTTGTTGCGAAAATGGTCGTCGGCCGTGAGAAAATCATTTTGCGTCGGGTCTTCCGCCTTCTCGCTCAAGATCAAGCGTCGCAGCGGGACGTGATCGGGCCAGAGCAGCGAAATGTCCAGCGTTTGCGGCGGCAGCGAAAAGAGGTCGAACGTTCTGTAGACCGGAAGATCCCCCACCTGAAAAGTCAGGTCGTCGCCCTCGCGTCGGCACATCATGCGGAGCGGGCCGCGCGGAATCTGCGCGGCCGGCAGAACGTCGCGAATCAGTACGGTCTTGTCGCGCATCACCGCGACGACGTAGTCATCGTCGGCCGCTTTCGCGTCGCGAAACGTCCATGTTACGCTCTTGTCGGGCTGGACCGGCGTCAGCGTGAATCGATACGCCCCGGCCGATGATTCCAGCACGCAGCCGAGACGCGCGGCGTTTTCCCAGGCCTCGTCGAACTCGCATTCGATCTGTGCGCTTTTCGCAGCCTTTCTGAGCAGACGCATCGAATTGTATTGCGCGTCGGGATTCGTCGTCAGGTTCTTATTTTCCGCGATGACCACCTTCGCCTTGTCGAAGATGTCCGCGGCGTTGGACGGCTCGTCGGTCAACGTAAAGACCGGATGCCATTGTCGTCGCCGGACGCGAAATTCCGTTCGAAGTTCTTCCGTCCGCGCCACGCGGCGCAGCGGCTAGTAAGTCGAGATCGTGTTGCAAGGCGTCGAACTCGTCGCCGGTCAACTTCGGGCGACGGAGTTTCGTTTCCGCGAGGTCAACCAATTGCTCGTCGATGCGTTGCTTAACGGTCCGCGCCGCTTCCGGATCGTATTCGCCGATCTCCCGTTCCAATTTTTCCAACTTTGCGAGATGGCCGTCCGGCCAGGGCCGCACCGCGAGATTGTCGTCGAGCGAGCGGAGTAAGAAATTCAGCGCCTTGGTTTTGCCTTCGCTCTCGATCGCCGCGATCCGTTCGAGATTGGCCGAGTTCTCGCGATCTCGGGCGTGACTGATCAGGACCGCCGCGCCGATCGCGCCGACGGTCAACACGATCAACGTCATGGCCGCCGCCATGAATGCCGCGATGCCGGCGCTGTTAATCGCCCTAACCGTTCGAGGACGTTCCCGGACCGGGCGGTGACCGGTTCGTCGGCCAGCCAGTGTTCGAGATCGTCGGCCAGGGCCTTGGCGGTTTTGTAGCGATCGCCGATCGCGGGAGCCATCGCTTTGACGCAGATCGCTTCCAGATCGCGGGGGATGCTTTTATCGATCGAACGCGGACGCGGGTAGTCGGCTTTTTGGGCCTTCGTTAAGACTTCGAGCGTATCCGCGCCGCGATAAGGAACCGCGCCGGTCAGTAGAACGTAGAGCGTGGCGCCCAAGCTGAAGATATCGCTGGCCGGGCCGAGCAGGTCGATACGGCCGTGGGCTTGTTCGGGACTCATGAACGCCGGCGTGCCGAGCGTGTTCCCTTGCATCGTCGGCTCGCTCGCGTCGTTCGACGACGATTGCGGTACCAGCGGCGCTTCCGGCATCAGCGGAAGATCCTCCGCCGCGTCTTCGTGGGACGGAGCGTGACTCGCCGCCGACGCTTCGGACGCCTTGCCTAACGACTTGGCGAGCCCCCAGTCGACGACCAGCGTTTCGCCGTGTCGCCCCAGCATGATGTTGCCGGGTTTCAAGTCGCGATGCAGCACGCCGCGCGAGTGCGCATAATCGATCGCTTCGCAGACGTCGATGAAGCGTTGCAGCAACCGGCGCAGTTGCAGATTCTTCTCGCCGGCGGTGCGCGGTTTCTCGCGTCTGCGCGGCGTGTGATACCGATCGACGGCGTCTTTTAGGCTGTCGCCGCGGATGAACTTCATCGCGTAAAACGGCCGACCATCGGCGTACGTGCCGAGACCGTAAACCGGCACGATGCCGGGATGTTCGAGCCCGCCGGTGATCTCGGCTTCGCGCACGAAGTCGCGTGCGGTTGTTCGGATCGTCGGCCTTGTCGAATTGAATTTCCTTGAGCGCGACCTCGTGCGCGAGTTCCGTGTCGCGCGCGACATAGACGCTGCCCAGGCCCCCTTCGGCGTGCGGGCGGAGGATTTTGAATCGCATGCCGAGCGAACTGCCGGCCCCCAAGCTGGGCGGAGCGATCGTGCGATTCGGATCTCCGGCGGCGTCGACCTTGGACGTCGAAACGGAGCGGATCAGTTGCAACGTGGCCTGCACGTCGCGGTCGACCAGCGGCGAGAGCTCGCGACGAATCGGCGCGGCCGAGCCGAGCGCGGCGAGACTCTTTTGAGGATCGCCGTCGTGTTGGCGGACGTGTTCGTCGACCAGCGGGTCTAATAATGCGCGGCGTGCGGCGTTGAGATATCCCAACCGCACGAGATGGTCGCCCAACGGGACGGCCTTGTCGTTGATCCAGGCTTGCATCCCTTCGAAGAGTTGCGCGCGTGTCAAGAAATCCATCTGCACGGCCAATACGCCGAACAACAAATTTCGATCCGACGACCTGCCCATGTGCTTGCCCGCTGCGTGAAGGATGAACTCGCGATGAGGGCGATTCTAAACCACGGCCGTGCGCGGGGCGACGATGATTCGACGACGCGCCCTTGGGCGATTCCGCGATCAGCCCTTTTTGGCGGGCGGCGCTTTGGCGGGCGGCGGGGATGGCGTTGGCGGCGGAGCCTTGGATTTCGAAAGATCTTTGGGGAACGCGTTGGGTGGTTGCGGGAAGGGTTGCACCGACGATCCGGGAGATTTCGGAAATCCAAACCCATCGGTCGAGAGATTGGACATGCCGCGCCCGACGAACGGCCGCGGGGGCGACGCCGCCGCTCCGGTCGGTTTCGCGGCTTCGGCCGGTTTGCGTAACGCGTCGGCGTCGGCCGTGCGGCCCGATTGGTCGTACGCAACGACGAGGTTGTCGCGGCTCAACTCCGTATCGTGATGCTCGCCGCCCAGCACGCGCAGCCGCGTGCGATAGACGCGCCGTAAATCGCCACGGCGTCCGCCGCGCGATTCAATCGTTCCAGGCACGCGGCCGTGTTGTTGGACAACGTCAGCGTGCTGGGATGTTCGGCGCCGTAACGCGTTTTCAACGTCGCTTCCGCGGCCTCGAACAGCTTCAACGCGTCGTCGAAGCGACCGCTTTGAAAATAGCTGGTTCCCAGATTGTTCTTGGCGGCGATCGTCTCGAGATCGTCCTCGCCGAAACGCTTGCGAAACGCCTGCAACGTTTTTTCCCGCAACGCAAGCGCTTCGTCGTGGCGATTCGCGGCGGCGTACAGATTGGCCGTCAGCCGCGTGTTCTTCAGCGTATCGAGATGGTCGTCGCCCAACAGGCGTCGCTGCGTCGCGAAGGTCCGTTCTTGCAGTTCCAACGCCTCGACGTTGCGACCCGATTCCATGGCGCAAACGGCGAGCCAGAACTCTCCGCGCAGGACCAACGGATCGTCGGCCGCGAGTCGGGCTTTCAAGATCTCCAACGCTTTACGGATTTCGTCGTAACCCAAATCGGCGCGCCCCAGATGAACGTAGGTTTGCGCGATCGTCGCACGGAGACGCGCTTCGACGATCGGTTGGTCGGTCAACGCGGTGGAGAGTTTCTTGACCGCCGCGCCGACGGCCGCGCTCAGTTTGACGTCGCGGCCCAAGCCCCCTTCCAAGCCTTGCGGCGCATGGCGGCCAGGATTTGATCTTCGACGAACGCCAGGACGGCGGTCGTTTCGCGAGATTTGTCGTTGGCCGTCGCTTCCGCGCGCAATGCGTCGTCGCGCGCGCGTTCGGCATCGGCACGGGCGGCGAGCGCCGCCTGCTTCGCGGCGGTTTCGCGTGCGATCGCCGCGAGCGCTTCGTTTTTCGCCGCCGTTTCCTGTTCCAACGCGGCGGTCTCTTTGTTCTTGGCGGCTTGCACGACCAGCGTGCCCGCGATCGATCCGATCGTGAGCAACAGCAACGCCGCGCCGCCGGCCAACACCGCGCCGCGATGCCGGCGGATCGTGCGACCGGCTTTTTCCCACAGCGTGTCGGGCGCGGCGGCGACTTCTTCGTCGGCCAAGTAGCGTTCAACGTCGTCGGCCAACGCTTTGGCCGTGGCGTAGCGTCGCTTCGGATCGAACTCCATCGCGCTACGGCAGATCGCATCCAACGCCCTCGGCACCGTGGCGAGGATCGCGCGGGGCGGAAGATAATCGCCGCGCCGCGCTTTGTCGAGCGATGCCAAGACGTTCTTCTCCGCGTACGGCGGTCGACCGGTCAGCAACGCGTACAACGTCGCGCCGAGGCCGAACACGTCGCTCGCCGGTCCGAGCAGATCGATGCGCCCTTGCGCTTGTTCGGGACTCATGAAGTTGGGAGTTCCCAACGCGCTGCCGTCCATCGTCGGATCGCCCGCCCCGAGGGTGGATCGCAACTGCAACGGATTTTCCGCGAACTCGGCGGCGTTGTTGTCGATCGTGGGCGCGACGGCAGGCCGCGATGTCGAACCGCCGGCACTCGGTGTTTCGCCGAGCGACTTGGCCAGTCCCCAATCGACGACGAGCGTTTCGCCGTGCTTGCCCAGCATGATGTTGCCGGGTTTGAGGTCGCGATGGAGCACGCCGCGCGAGTGCGCGTAATCGATCGCTTCGCAGACGTCGATGAAGCGTTGCAGCAAGCGACGGAGTTGCAGATTCTTCTCGCCTGGGTCGCTCGCTTTGCCGGTGTCGTCCGGTTTGTGATACCGATCGATCGCGTCCTTCAAACTGCTGCCGCGGATGAACCGCATCGCATAAAACGGTCGGCCGTCCGGGTACGTTCCTAAGCCGTAAACAGGCACGATGCCGGGGTGTTCGAGCCCGCCGGTGATTTCGGCCTCGCGGACGAAGCGGTTGCGATTGTCCGCGCTGCCGGACTTGTCGAACTGAATTTCCTTGAGCGCCACTTCGCGGTCGAGTTCGGTATCGCGCGCGACGTAGACCGTGCCGAGACCCCCTTCGGCGTGTGGGCGGACGATGCGAAATCGCGTCCCTTCCGATGAGCTCGCACGAGACTGACGTCGAGCGTCGCCAACGGATCGACGTCGCCGCGCCGCGGCGGCGGATCGACCGGCACGTGTTGCAACGTCGCCTGCAGATCGCCGTCGGGCAAACGCTTCAGATCATGGCGAATCGGCCCGGTCGACGAGAGCGCGGCGATGCTTTTTTGCGGATCGTCGTCATGACGGCGGACGTGCGCGTCGACCAACGGTTCCAGCAAGTTACGATGGTCCGCCTTGAGGTAGCCAAAGCGCGTCAGATGTTCGGCCAACGGGACGGCTTTGTCGCCGATCCACGCCTGCATGCCGTCGAAGAGCTGCGCACGCGTCAAGAAATCCATCTGGACGGCGATCAGGCCGAACAGCAAATTACGATCGGACGAACCGCCCATCGATATGCCCGCGCGATGAGGATGAAACTCGGACCGAGGGCGATTCTACACCACTACGGCACGCGCGGCGACGGAAACGGCGACTAGGTTGCCGTCGCCGCTTGCAATTTTTCGGCGCCCAGGCGGTGGAAGAAATCGCCGACCGTTTCGCCTTCGTTGCGGGCGGCTTTGTAGTGTCGCAGTAGCGGCGTCAGCGTGTTCACGAGATCGTCGGCCGGAACCAAGTCCTTGTAGAGAAAGTTCAAGCGATCGCCCAGCAGTCGGCCGCCGACATAGACGCCGTATTTGCCGTCGGCGCGACCGACCAACCCGATGTCGCAGTTATACGGTCGCGCGCAACCGTTGGGGCAGCCTGTCATGCGGAGCGTGAATTCGTCTTTGGCGAGACCGAGCTTGGCCAGTTCGACGTCGAGTTGATCGATCAGATCGGGAGAAAGCGTTCGCTCTCGGCCACCGCCAGCCCGCAAGTCGGTTTGGCGACGCAGGCGATCGACCAGCGGCGGACGGTGGAGATCTTCTTCGTTCAGCGGGACTTTGTGCTTGCGCAGGATGTCGTCGATGCGAGCTTTGTCGCCGGCTTCGAGATTTAAAAACATGATGGCTTGATGCGCGGTCAGACGCAGATCGCAGCCGACCTTGGCGCAGATCTCGCGGACGGCGCCCTTGGTATCGCCGCGCGGGCCGTCGTGCAGACGGCCGTTTTCGATATTCACGCCGTAGTAAAAACGGCCGTCTCCCTGTTCGCGCCAACCGATGTGGTCGTCCATCTTGGTGACGTCGTGCGCGGTCGGTTCGGCAAGCGCATAACCGAGATACTCTTCGCACCGCGCTTTCGAACCACGCCACGCCGCGGTCGTGCAGCAGATATTTCAGACGCGCCCGTTTGCGATCGTCGCGATAGCCGAAGTCGCGCTGAACCTTGACCACGGCGACGGCCGTCGGCACGGCTTGCTCGGGCGTGACGAAGGCCAGTTTCTTGGCGACGGCAGGGAATGTTTTGGCCGCCGAAGGGGTGACGCCCATCCCGCCGCCGACCAACACGTTATAGCCGACGATCTTGCCGGCCTCGACGATCGCCATGAACGACAAATCGTGGGCGTACATGTCCACGCAATTGTCGTCGGGCAGGCCGACGGAGACTTTGAATTTACGCGGGAGGTAGGTTTTGCCGTACAGCGGTTCGATTTCGTCGCCGACCGGACCGACCGTATAGACCGGTTCGTCTTTCGAGCGCGGTTTGATCTCGCTGACCAATTCTTCTTCGCCGGTCTCGTCGTCGCGCAGCCAGATTTCGCTATAACCGTCGGTGCGCGGCGCCAGTTGATCCAACAGCGCGTCGACCAGCGCGTGCATCTCGGCGTGGATCGGATCGTGCGCGTGCGGCGCGGGGCAGCACATGATGTTGCGATTCACGTCGCCGCAGGCGGCCAACGTGCTGAGCTTGATCGCGTTGATCACGCGGATCGTCGTTTGCAGATCGTCTTTCGGAATGCCGTGCAGTTGCAAACCTTGACGCGTGGTGATGCGCAGCGTGCTGTTGCCCAGTTGGTCGGCGATTTCGAGTTCGGCCAGCATCTGCTCGCTGGTCAGACGTCCGCCGGGAATGCGCGAGCGGACCATAAACGAGATCTGCTTACCGGCCTTCGCGCCTGACGCATCTTTTTGTTTGCGGGCGTCGCGGTTGTCTTGTTGATAGAAACCGTGCGTCTTGATGAGCTGCTGATCGTCCTTGTTGAAGCCGTCCGTATCCGACGCCATTTCCTCGGCGATCGTGCCGCGCAAGTGGCGGCTGATTTCCTTGATCCCTTCGACCGGCGAGAGCTTCGGAGCGGGTTCGGCGACGGGGGGGACGGACGGTTCGGTGATCGTGCTCATGGCGGCGGCGAGTGACGACACGGAGGTCGAAAGGAAAGCGAAGCGAAGTCGAGGAAATTGCGGCGACGGCGGAAGTTGTGTCGATTTTAGGGGGTCATTCCTCACGCTCAAACGTCAATTGCATCCACAGTATGTTTATCATCATGATAATCTTTCGATCGACAAGGTTCACGCCCCGCTCTCGGAAATTCTCGCCGTCTCGTTAAAACCCTTCGGAATTGCCCGATTTTCAGCATTTCTGCCGGCATGGACACTTACGAGAAATTCGCAGAAGTTTCATTTGACGATGGCCGTTCGGATGAGTTAGAACGGATTCCCGCATCAGTAATGCTAATGAAACGACGTAGTTCTCTTGAGTGAGCGAGTTGGCTACGGAAGAGTGGATCGCGTCGGGAAGGGCTTCCGACGGATCGCAGACTTTCTCCGGAAGGCGGAACACGATGGATCGATTCATTCTCGACACGATGTCGACGGACGTTCGCAACGAACGACCCGAAATCGTCGAAGACCGTTGCTTGGCCGAAGAGATCGTGTGCGCGATCCGGCGCAGCACCATGCACGGCGTACGCGACCTCTCGGTCGAAGTGTACGCCGGACGCATTTCTTTATCCGGCGAGTGCGCCAGTTACTACACCAAGCAATTGGCGCAAGAGGCCACGGTCTCGATTCGGCCCGACGTGCGCATCGTCAACGAGATCGCCGTGGCGGCCTATCGGCCGCGGTAAATTACATAAGCGAATATGGGTGGCAGGGGTCAAGCGAAGCGCTGCCCCCTGAACGTTTGAGGTTGAACCAAATTCCGTGTGTTCTACGCACGGCTTCCCAAATAAAAAAAGCGACCCGTCACCGGGTCGCTTTTTCGTTTCCTGATCGTAGGACGCGCTTACTTCGCTTCTTTGATCGAGATGTTTTTGAATTCCGCCCACATCGGCGCACCGGCGTGCAGTTGCAAGCCGATCAGGCCGTCCTTGAGCGTCAGTTCCGGGACTTCGTCGGTGAAGTTCACGATCAAGCGACCATTGAGATAATGCTTGATGTTGTTCCCACGGGCCACGATGACCACGTCGTTCCAATCGTCCAGCTTGAACAGCTTGGTGAACTCCTCGGCGGTGATCAGCTTCTCGTCGGCGACGTGCTTGCCGTCCGCCAACTTCTCGCTGGGCTTCCAGGTGACCTGTTCGCCGACCAAGTTGATGCGGGCGCGTTTGCCACGTTCGTCGTAGATGAAACCGGCCACGTTGGGCAGCTTGGTTTCGTTACGCAGCTCGTGTTGGTAGCCTCCCATGATCCACTTGTTGTCTTTGTTCTCGAATCGTTTCGAGCGATACATGATGCCCGAGTTGTTGGTCGCGTTGCAGCGGAACGACAGCCGGAGATCGAAGTCTTTGAACGAACGGTCCTTGAGAATCAGGAACGTGTTCCCCTTGGCAGGAACCTCTTTGGTCGTTTCGCCGTGAATGACGCCGTCTTTGACGGACCAGAGCCGCGTGTCGCCGTCCCAGCCGGTCAGATCCTTGCCGTTGAACAAGACCTCGGCGTCGGACGCGGCCGGCGGAGCGGTGTTGGGTTCGGCGGCCCAAGCGGCCAAGGTCAGCGCGCCGAGCGCGACGACAAACAGACAACGAGCGAACGACGTTTTCATAAGAGCTTCTCGCAGGGCGTGTGGAGAGGATTGGGCGATCCGAAGGCGGGACCGTCGATTATGGCCGGAAACGCCGACGGACTCAAACGGTCGGCGGCGATCGGACGCCGCGCAAAGTACGAAAAAAAGCGACCCGAAGATTCGGGTCGCTTTTTGGTCGTATTCGGTTGTCGCCGGGCGTACTCGTCCCAGGCAATCATCGGGCGTACTCGCCCCATTCAACTCAGTCGCGAGGGCGGACGACGCCGGTCAGGCCGCTGTAATCGCGACGATCTTCGGGGTGCCATAAGGGCATGCCGGATTGAACGCGGTCGGCCAGGATGTCGATCTTTTGCTTCGACCCGGCCGGAGCGTCCGTGGCTTGGAATTCGTCGCCGGCGTAGGGGACGAAATCTTCGTCGTGGCCGTACTTCAGAATGGTTTCGAAAACGTTGGTGACTTTGCGCATCGGAACAGCCTTTCGGTGGAAAACTCGGATCGCACATCGACGCGGCGTACGAACTCCCCCGGGGAGTCCTCGCGGTGCGTCGAAGGTCGCGTCCGGCGATCATCGCCGAACGGACGGTTCAACCACTACGATCCAAAACAAATGTCTGGCGACATCGACCGGACGATGAGCGAGAGTTTCCGTTCGACCCGATCAGGGTCGAAGAAAACCGCTTGTTCCGAGAACGTTTCGATCGGCCGCGACTGATCAAAGTCGAACGACCGGGAAACGCGACCTGCATCCGAGAGAGTCCCTCTATCGGGATACGGCCGATGTGTTGAATCAGCTATGTGGATATTATTATCAGGTGCGAAAACGAGTCAAGAAAAATCTGTGAAAAATTTCACGAACGCCGGCATGTTTACGGCCTTCCGCCATAAACTTTACGCTAGCAAACGGTTGTGACGACACCTGCCCAGCTTGCCCCACGGACTTTGTGGGCTGGTCGGTTAGTTTCCAGCGAAACCGCAACACCACACGTCAAACACGCTCAACACACCTCTCTCACATAAAGCAAATCTCGGCCATGTGGATTCAGCACACCTTTCGGTTGCCTGCCAAATCGCGCGGCTTTCATCTGGTGACCGACGATGTCCTGCGGGCGGTCCCGGAACTGAAACGGATCAAAGTCGGACTGCTGCACGTCTTTATCCAACACACGTCGGCCAGTTTGTGTATTAACGAAAACGCCGATCCCGACGTGCCGGTCGATTTGGAAAGCAGTTTGAACGCGATCTCGCCCGAGGATTTTCCGTATCGTCACACGGTCGAAGGCCCGGACGACATGCCTGCCCACGTGAAAAGCGTGCTGATCGGCAGCTCGGTCAGCCTGCCGATCGCCGACGGACGCCCATTGCTGGGCGTTTGGCAAGGAATTTATCTCTGCGAGCACCGCGATCGCGCCGGCGGGCGATCGTTGGTGGTCACGTTGCAGGGCGAATGAGGGCGAAACCGGCCCCGCCCGGCGAACTCGCCCGTTTGCGCGACCCGTCGACTTCGGGCGATCGCTACGACCGGCACGGTTTAACGGTCGCTCGATCTTCCCTGAGCCGACGGACGATGATCGAAGGAGCACGCCCGGCCGGTCTTCCCACCTTCTTCGAGTTCGCCCCCGCACGATGTCCGCCTACGGCAACGACGCACGCGAAGAGTATTTTTTGTCGCAGATTTTCACGGCCCCGCCGCAAAAACTGCAACTCATGCTGATCGACGCCGCGCTGCGGCAAACACTGCGGCGCGCGATCGACTTCCGCGCCGGCGAGTTTTTGGCCGGACTCGAACCGATCCTGAAAGCCCAATCGATCGTCACCGAGATCATGGCCGCCGCGCGGCAAGACGCGGAGAACCCGCTGGGCAAGCAGATCGCCGCCTTGTACGCCTATCTGTTTCGCGAGTTGGTGCAAGCGCATTTGAAACAGACGATCGATCCGCTGGACGCGGTGATCCGCGTGCTGGAAGAAGAACGCGAAACGTGGCGGCAGGTCTGCGAAAAATTCGGCAACCTCAAGGCCGAAGCCCCCGCCCCGCACTATGCCCATGCGCACATCACGGACTATGACTCGACGGAGACGGGATTGTCGTTCGAGGCGTAGGCGAGGTGAGATTTCTTCGCACACTACGCGTAGAATGGAATCGGTGGTACAGGCCCGCTTCCATTCCGTCGATCTAGGGATACGAAAAATGACCGACCAACCATCCGATTGGCCCGGGCTTTCGCTGGATGATGAGGATCTCGAACAGAAATTACTAGAGCGCGAGCGATCGGCCGAAGGATGGATTTCTTGGAGCGAATTGCGGGCGACGTTTATGGACAGTGAATAGCTCAATTGGCCAATGACTCGTAGGAGTCGGGGGCCGTGCGCTGGCCGGGTGTGCGCCGAGATGGTATCTTCGACCATCTCACTTCGCGTATGCTTCCGGACGCCTGAGTTATGCCGCGCAAATCGAACGCTTCGCGCTCCGGCGCCGTCTCTTCTCCGCACGTCTCCGACGCGAACGCCGCGCCGGCTGTGCGAACAAAAACGGTGCGCCGCAACACAAAATCGGCATTGAAAACGGTATCGAAGTCGGTGCAAGCGAACGTCGCCGACGCACCGGTCGTCGAGTCGTGTGAACGCACCCCGTGGCCGTCTGACATGCCGCTTGACACGGTATTGCGCGGCGATTGCGTGAAGCATCTGAACGCGTTGCCGGCCGGGTCGGTCGATTTGATCTTCGCCGATCCGCCGTTCAATATCGGCTTCGATTACGACACATACGACGACGACCGCGAAGCGACGCATTACCTGGACTGGTCGCGCGAGTGGATCGCCGCGACGCATCGCGCGCTCAAGCCCGACGGCACGTTTTGGTTGGCGATCGGCGACGAGTACGCCGCCGAGTTGAAAGTGCTTTCGCAACAACTCGGCTTCTTTTGTCGAAGTTGGGTCGTCTGGTATTACACGTTCGGCGTGAATTGCACGGCGAAGTTCACGCGCTCGCACGCGCACCTGTTTCACTTCGTCAAAGACCGCACGCGATTCACGTTCCGCGCCGACGAGTTGGAGAACCGTATCCCCTCGGCTCGCCAATTGGTCTACCAAGACAAACGGAGCAACCCGCGCGGCCGCTTGCCGGACGATACGTGGATCCTTCGTCCGCAAGATTTGCCGGACGGATTCCAGGCCAAACAGGATACCTGGTACTTCGCCCGCGTCGCCGGGACGCACAAGCAACGCGAAGGCTTCCACGGCTGCCAAATGCCCGAGCAATTGCTGGGGCGTATCATCCGCACCTGTTCGCAGGAAGGCGAGTTGGTGGTCGATCCGTTCTCGGGGAGCGCGACGACGCCGGTCGTGGCCAAAAAACTGGGTCGCCGGCATTTAGCGTTCGACCTTTCGGCCAAGTATGTCGAACATGGTCGGAAACGGTTGGCGACGACGACCGTCGGTGTGCTGCTGGATGGTGCGCCCGAACCGACGATGAGTGCGCCGGCCACCTGGGCGGGCCGACCGCTGAAAACAGTCGCGGATTCTCATGACGAACGGGAAGAAACTCCGGTTTCACGCCCTGAAATGAAGAAAAAACAATTGTTTCGAAAGACGATCAAAGCCTGATTCCCAGAAGCGTTGTCGGGCGAACGCCGCGTCATTGTGCGGACTTGAGGGTTATTCCGAACAGTCGACGGTCAGTCCGGCTTTTGTGCGGATTTCCTAAGAATTCCCGCGTTTGCGGTATTTGATAATTCTTACGCGACGGAATATATTGAAGCACTCGCCTTGGAATTCCCAACGTTCCAGGGGGAGAAATTCGTCCGCACCAGGCACGTGATCCCAACGTATGCACGTGACGCTCCCTCCGCGCCATCCCGAGCTTGCACGACCGTTCCCGCCGCATGCGGCAGGCATGGCCCAGGCATCGTATTATTGTGCGCCGTATTTCTGCGGAATCGACATCGGCGGGACGGGAATCAAAATCGGGCTGGTCGACGACCAAGGTCGCACGCTCGGTTGCACCAGCGTGCCGACCGATCCCCAGGACGGCTTCGACGCCGCGCTCGAACGGATCATCGCGGCGATCGAAACGTTGACCGCCGAATCGGGCATCACGTTCGCGGATCTGGCCGGCGTCGGTTGCGGTATTCCGGGTCTGATCGACCTGCAAGCCGGCACATTATTGAGCGCACATAACCTGCCGACGTGGGACAACACGCCGGTCGTTGTGCTGCTTTCCGAAAAGTTGGGGCTGCCGGTCACGTTCGCCAACGACGCCAACGCCGCGACCTACGGCGAATTTTGGAGCGGCGGCGGACGGTCTCGACGCAGTTTGGTCTTGCTGACCCTGGGGACCGGCGTCGGCGGCGGCATTGTGTTGGACGGAACGTTGGTCCACGGTGCGCACGACATCGGCGGCGAGTTGGGCCACATCATCATCGACAGCCGCGACGACGCCCGCCTGTGCGGCTGCGGCCAACGCGGCCACTTGGAAGCCTATTGCAGCGCGACCGCCGTGCGGCAACGGACGGAAGACGCCCTGGCCGCCGGCGCGAACGGCCGTCTGAGCGTGTTACGCGCCAAGGGCCAAACGCTGACCGCGCTTGACGTCTCCGAAGCCGCGCAAGCAGGCGACGCGACGGGCCTGCGCATTATGCGCGCGAGACGGCGCGTTATTTGGGGCTCGGCATCACGACCATCGTCAACATGTTGGATCCCGACATCGTACTGATCGGCGGGGCGATGACCTTCGGCGGCCCCGACGAGGCGTTGGGTCGCGAATTTCTGGAACTCGTTCGCGCCGAAGTCCGCGCCCGGCGTCTGCGCATACACGCTGAAAAAGCCGTCATCGAATTCGCCACGCTCGGCGGTTCGGCGGGCTACATCGGCGCGGCGGGGCTGGCTCGTCAAGCCGCCCGTAAGTCGCTCGCTCTCTAAAGCGAATGCGGATTTCAAACGGAACGCTACGAACTTGAGGGATGCTGCGTCATCCTTACGTAGTCTTCCGTAAGAGTTTGAACAGGAGATCGCGAAGAACACAGAGGGGACGACTCTTCATGTCTTCATAATTCTCGCACTCTCTTTCTGAACATGCTCTTCGTTTCCTTCTGTTCAAAAACTTTCGGATTCGTAGTTGAACGGAAGCAAACGAAGCAGAAGGCACTCTCATTCTCCTCCGTGCCCTCTGCGATCTTCTGTTCGATTTTATTTAGAGTGAGGCCCGGCGAGAGCCCAGGCGGCCGCGACCAGGGCGGCCGTTTCCACGCGGAGGACGTTTCGTCCTAAGTCCAACAACCGTGCGCCGGCCGCCGTGGCGGTGCGGAGTTCTTCCAGGGTGAACCCTCCTTCCGGACCGATTAGGCAGATGCGTTCGCCGGTCGCGTGCAACCACGTCTTAGCGTCGCAGCGAAGTTCCTGCGCGGCCGAAGTCTCCGCGAGCAGCGCCAGCGTTTCGGCGCATCCGGCGGTTGCGCGACGCAAATCAACTGCGTGGGCGATGCGAACGCGGCGACGACCTCCGCGATTGTTTGTGGGGCGGCGATCTCCATGCAGAGGGGGCCGCCGCACTGTTTGGCCGCTTCGATGACTTGCCGCCGCAAGCGGACGAGGCGCGCCCTCGACGGGTTGGGCCACGCCGCGCGCGGTGGCCAGCGGGACGAACCGCGCGACGCCCAACTCGACGCATTTTTCGATCAACCACTTTTGCCGATCCCCCTTCGGCAACGCCACGGCCAATGTCACAGGCGGCGGCAACGGGCCGGGCCTGCGCGGTCGATTCGTGCAGCGTCAACTCGACCGCCTGCTTCGTCACGTTTGTGATCACCGTGCGCCGTTCGCCGCCCCGCCCGTCGAAGACGCGGATTCGCGCCCCGGCTTAGCGCGTAACACATTCGCCAAATGATGCGCCTCTTCTCCGGCGAGCGTGAGCGTGCTCGACTCGGGCGTCAACGGCGTCTCGGAATAAAACCGGTCAGACATGAAATGAATTGAACAGAAGAACACGAAGGAAGCGAAGAGAATGCGATGCGATGTAAACGACTTAGCTTTACGTCCACTGCGATTTCCGTGCTGAAAAAGAAATAAACAGGAGATCGCGCGGATAATTTCAGAGAGATCGTTTCGGATGAGATTATCTTTGCTTCCTTCGTTTCCTTCTGTTCTCAAAACTTGAACAGGAGTTCGCAGAGGCCGCGGAGAATGTGTTCAATTCGCATTTTCTCGCGAATCGTCCAGCAGCGACGCGGCCAGTTCGCGGATTTCGGTTTGAATCTCTTCGATCGTGCGGTCTGCGTCGATCACCACGATGCGGTCCGGGTTGCTCAAGGCTTCGGCCAAAAATCCGGCGCGAATTTTCTGTTTGAATTCGGCGTCGGTTTGCTCCATCCGATCCAGCGGGCGGTTCATCCGCGCGGCGGCCGCCGTGGGCGAGAGGTCCAGCACGAATGTCAGCGCCGGTTCCAATCCACCGGTCGCGGTGCGGCCGATCCGCCGAAGTTCGTCGGCGTCCAGACCGCCGGCGTGCCCTTGATAGACGATGTTGGCCAACAGAAAGCGGTCGCTGACCACGATTTCGCCCCGCGCGAGGGCAGGCCGGATGAACGTCTCGACCAACTGCGCGGGACGCCATGTACAGGAACATCTCGGCCGTGCGGACCGGCGCGACTTCGGCGCGGTGCAGCAAGAGTTCACGGACCGACTCGCCCAGCGGCGTACCGCCTGGGTCGCGACAGGCGGCCACGGTCAGACCCCGGCCGCGTAACCACTCGCAAAAGAGCGAGATTTGCGTCGACTTGCCCGCGCCGTCGAGTCCATCGAACGAAAACAACATGCGGAACGCGACGAGTCCGGGAGGGAAACGAAATATGCCGGTCGGATGCCGGCGTCGAAACAGTCGCAAGCGTAATCCACCGCCGGGCGTTTGGCTATCGCGACGCCGTTTGCCCCGCTTCCCGCGCTTTCCGGGACGCGAGGACGTCTTGAGGAAATTTCCGCCGGACCGGAAATTCGCTGGCCCTTGCGCCGCTTCGCGGACGAAAGATCGCTAGACCGTTACAATCTCAGGAAGTACTTCGTCGTGCGCATGCCGGCATCGCCCGGAAAGGCGTGTCGTTTTTTCATGTCGCGTATGTCCACCGAATCCCACGATGCCGAAGCCGCCGACCAAATGCGGCAGCAAATTCGCGTCATCGTGCGCGAAATCGAGACCATCGCCCGCGCGGACATCCCGCCGGCCGAATTCTACGAAGGCTTTCTCGGCCGCGTCGTTTCGGCCATGGCCGCCGAAGGGGGCGCGGTCTGGACGATCGGCGAAGGGAACCGCCTGGAGCTGGCCTACCAGATCAACATCCGCGCCACCGGCTTGGCCGAGGATCAAAAGTGCAAGAGCAACATGGCCGCTTGTTGCGCAAAGTCGTCGAACAAAACCAAGGAACCCTCGCCCCGCCCCACTCGCACAATCCCGATTCCGACTTGGGCAACCCGACCGAGTTTCTGATCGTCGCGTCGGCGTTGCGGAACGAACAAGAAGCGGTCGGCGTGGTGGAGATTTTCCATCGTACCGGCAACATGCCGAACGTCGAGCGCGGCTATCTGCGATTCCTGTTGCAGATGTGCGACGTGGCGAACGACTATCTGAAGACGCATCGCCTGCGGCAATTCACGTCGCGGCAGGCGATGTGGTCGCAGTTGGCGCAATTCACGCGCTTGGTGCACCGCGAGTTGGATCCGAACGAGACCGCCTACACCATCGCCAACGAAGGTCGCCGCCTGATCGAATGCGATCGCGTCTCGGTCGCCGTGGCGGCCGGCTCGCGCTTTCGCCTCCGCGATCAGTGGGCAAGAAGGCTTCGACAAACGCTCGAACTTGGTCGCCAAGCTCGAGCGCCTAGTCACGGTCGTGTGCCGTGGCGGCGAGCCGTTGTGGTACTCGGGCGAAACGTCCGACTTGCCGCCGCAGATCGAAGAGGCGGTCGAAGCGTACGTCGACGAGTCGCACGTCAAATACTTGGCCGTTCTGCCGTTGATCCCCGGTGTCGACGAAGAGACGGCCGAACGCGCCGTGCGATCGAGCGAAAGACAAACCGTTAGGGGCGTTGATCGTCGAACAGATTTCGGACGACTTTCTCGACGTGCCGACGCAACGCCGCGTGGAAACGGTTCGCGAACACGGCGCGTTAGCGCTCAAGAACGCATTGGAACACGACGGTTTGTTTCTCATGCCGGTATGGCGCGCGATCGGTCGCACCCGCGCGGTCGTCACGTGGCGCAACCTGCCGAAGATTCTCGGCGCACTCGGTATCGTGTTGGGGATCGCGATCGCGTTGTTTCTCGTGCCGGCCGAGCTGACTCTGGACAGTCGCGGCACGCTCGAACCGGTGGATCAACGCGAAATCTTCGCCGATCAGGCGGGCATCATCATCGCGATCGAACCGATTCAACAAGGCGAGCACGTCGCCAAGGATCAAAAACTGGCGCAAATGAGCAGCCAGGAATTGGAGACCGATATTTCGGCCGCCAACGGTGATATGAAGATCGCGCAAGAGATGGTCCAATCGGCCAACAACTCGCTCCGCCTCAGCAACATCACGCCCGTCGAACGGATCCGCTTTCAAGGCGAACGGGCCAAGTTCCAATCGCAGATCAACAACCTGGAAACCAAGCTCGAAATCTTGGAATTTCGTCGTTCGCAACTGATCGTCCGCAGTCCGATCGACGGTATTCTGACCACCTGGGATGCGCGGAACAAACTGATCAATCGCCCCGTCGAACGCGGTCAGAAGCTGTTGAGCGTCGCCGACGACAAAGGCGAATGGCAATTGGAATTGCAGATGCCTGAAGATCGCATGGGACACATCCTGGCGGCACGGCGCGAATTGAAGAAGCAAAAGAAAGACGAAGATTTGGCGGTGACGTTCATCTTGGCCACGCAGCCGGGACGGGAATTGCGCGGTCGCATCCGCGACATTCATTCGATCGCCGAGGTGCAGGGCGAAGAGGGCAACATCGTGTTGATCAAAGTCGCCGTCGATCGTAAGGAATTCGCGGCGGCCGACATCCGCGATCTGCGGGCCGGCGCGAACGTGACCGCCAAGGTGCATTGCGGCAAAACCTCGTTGGGGTATGCCTGGTTCCACGACGTGATCGCCTTCGTGCAATCGCGCGTTTTGTTCAAGTTCTGGTGAACCGATGCGACAACTCGGATTTTTAGCGCTCGCGGCCCTGTTGATCGGCGCGTCGTGGTATTTGCCCACGCTGTTGGGACAGAGCGCGCCGACACCGGCCGCCCCGTCGTTCAGCGATCCGGTGACGCCCGCTCCGGTTCCGACCGCGGACTCGCCCGAGTCCGCGCCGCGTCGTTTCGTACGTCGTCCGGAAATCGACGCGTCTCCCGGAGCACGTCCCGCGCAACCGCGTGGATACGTGCCGATCGATCCGAACCGTATTCGCGGGTTCGTGCTGAAGACCGTTGATAAAGTCGGCGAAGCGCAAATCGCCGTGGAAGAAGGGGGCGTCTTGAAGGAATTGACGGTCAATCGCGGCAGCGTCGTGAAGGCCGGCCAAATCTTAGGCAGAGATCGACGACACGCAGCCGACCCTGCAACGCAAGGCGGCCTCCGCCGAAGCCAAAGCCGCGTTGGAAAAATCGCCCTCGACCATCGCCGAAAAGTTCTCGCAGAAAGCCAGCGAAGTCGCGCTCGAAGAATATAAAAAAGCGCAGGGAATCCAATAAGAAAGCGCCCGGCGCGGTCAGCGACGTCGAAGTGATGCGATTGTTTCTGAATTATGAGAAAGGCGTGTTGGAAACCGAGAAAGCCGTCGAAGAACGGAAGCTGGACGGTCTGACCGCCGAAGCGAAGCAGGTCGAAGTTGAAGCGGGGGACAACGCGATCCGCAAGCGTCGAATCGTCGCGCCGTTCGACGGACGAATCGAAGAGATCAAGGTCAAGATGGGCGAATGGATCAAACCCGGCGATCCGGTGTTGAAGATCGTCAATATCGAACGCCTGCAGCTCGAAGGCTACGTCAGTCGGAATCAGTTCCTGCCGGACGCTCTGCACGACCGCACGGTGAACGTCGAGATTCCGCTGGGTCGCGACGCATCCGGCAAAGAGGTGGTCTTTCCGACGACGGCCAAGATCGTGTTCATTCAAGACGAAGTCGCCCCCGGCGGCGAATACTTGATCGTGGCCGAAGTGCAAAACACCCGCGACCCGCACAGCAACGATTGGATCCTCAAACCGGGCTTGCTGGCCGAATTGAATCTGAGCGCGGCGGCCCGCTGAGCGATTTCGAGCCTTAACGAGAACTCTAAACGCTCGTCCTTACTCCGACGTTTATCGGATCGGGCTATTTCTTCGGCAGCGTCGTAACGAACGCCGTCGCGCAGTTCGATCCATTCGCGCAATTGTTCGTCGGTGTCGATCCCCTCCGGCTCGACGATCACCCACCCGGGCATCGGGCTGCCGGTGATGTCGAATTCGTACACGTCGGGCTCCTTGAGCGCGACTTCCGCCGCTTCGACGCCGAGACGTGCGATCAGCGACGCGTGCCAGACGGCGACCAGCATGTTGCCGCGCAGCAGAAACGCCCGACCGCCGAACATCGTCTTTTCGCACATCTCGCGTCGTCCATGCAGGACATGGCGAATCCGATCCGTCAGCGAACGACTGTAGGGCATGCGAACGACTGCGCGAGCGAAGGCGAAAACCGAGCGACGACGACTCTCACGATTGTACCCCCGACGCCCTCTCCGGCGAATGCTCGATTCGGCGTCGACCGGCACATCGAATCGTCGCGGGCGTCCGCCGCACGACTCGACCCGCCGACGACTCTCGACGATAATCGCGGTATGACGACACCGGCCGAACACGATCGCACAGCCGCGTTACGCGCCGCCCGGGCGGCGTTCGGCGAGGCGCCGCGGCGGTTCGGCTGGTTGCGACGTTATGCGTTGCGGTTGCCGCGTCCGCGTTGGTTACGCGACGACGCCGAACGACCGGAAATCGCCGCGATCCTGCGGACGCAGGATCACATCTGGTCCGCCGGCGAGATCGTGTGGGGCGCGGTCGTTCATGCGACCGACGCGCTGGCGAAGCCCGGCATCGACGACTTTCCGGCCGTAGTGCTGTACTCGTTCGATCCGCAGTGCGAAGCGAACGTGCTGGGGCTTGCTCAAGCGGCCAAGCAGTTGGCGCAGATGATCGAGCAAGTCAATCTGGCCGATCCGGCGCAACACCGCGTTCCCGCCGCGAGTCCCGCGTTCACGCCCCCTGCGGCGGGTGTCGACCCGTTCGCCAAATACGGTTTGCCGATTTTGCAGGACGACGTCGGAGTCGGAAACGGCGCCGGCGTGTCACCTCGTGCGCGGTTGCAAGAAAACTTAGCCGCGCCGACCCGCTACGACGTGCCGCTTGCTTTGACCGCGATGATTCCGATGATCGCGGGTACGGTGCTGGTTCGCCGGCTGCATTTGCCGAACGGCCGGTTGTCGAACGGTTACTTTCCGTTGGTTGTCGACAAAGCGTCCGGCGCGGCGGCGATCCTGCCTTCACGCTATTGGCCGTCGGAAATCGTGCGAGATTGGACCGCGAACGGAAATTCTTAAAAGATGATGATGACGCGGCGACTTTTTGAGAACGGCTCTCAAAAGGACACGAAAAAACCTCGACGGACGACATCCGTCGAGGTTCGAATGAATCGTCCTCGTGGAGCGAAACCTTCCTTGCGGTGAAGGTCGCGCTCGTTCGCGAGATCAACACCGATCGTTTAGACCAGCGGATCTTTCTTTTCGGTGATCCCCGGGCATTGCGGCGCCATTTCGGCGTTCAGTTCGATAAAGCCCTTCCAATCTTCGGGAACGTTGTCGTTGTGGAAGATCGCTTCGACCGGACATTCCGGCACGCACGCTTCGCAGTCGATGCATTCGTCGGGGTGGATGTAGACGATTTTTTCGCCTTCATAAAAACACTCCACCGGACACACGACGACGCAGTCGGTGTATTTGCAGCCGAAACAGGGTTCACAAACGACATGTGCCATGGGGGCGACTCCGCAAGAAAAGTGAGGCGAAAGCGATTCGGCCGGTCTTCGCGGCGATCGACTTTCTCGTTGCTGTGCAAACCGAATACCTGGACGCCGGATAACGCATCCGATCCGGGGGATCATGAATTATCGGCCGGTTGGGGGTCGGTTCTGCCGGAATAATAGTCCTGCCCCCGGGGGGTGTCAACGTCCGCAAGCTGGGCGAAACGCGGGTTTTTCGTCAAAGTTTCGTCATGCATGGGTCACGTGTCCCGGCGATTCGGAACCGTCGGTCGCATCGTCGTGTTCAATGATGCATCGACCGTGATTCGTGTGCGGCGGCCCCGCAGTCCAATTGCATAGGATCGCGATGGACTGGCCAAACTTGCGGGTGGATTTTCGGCTGCGTACAATCAACTGCGGAGTCCGGGATCGTCCGACGCGAAAACTCGCGCGGAGCGGGAACGCTCGTCGCGAAGTATCTCGCGGGATCCACGGAACTTGGCCAGGGTCGGCCGGCGGAATTGACGCTGGTACCTTACAACGTCGAGCGAATCGCTCGCTCCCAAAGGATCGACGCCGTGGCGCTTTCGGATCACGATCGACGGTTGCTCGCCCGCTGCTTGGAAAAACAACCCAAGTCGTGGGAGGATTTCGTCGACCGCTTCATGGGCTTGGTGATTCACGTCATCAATCATTCCGCCGCCCACCGTTCGCTGCGCCTGGCGGACGAAGATCGCGAAGACATCGCGGGCGAAGTGTTTTTGAACATCGTGCGGAACGACTTCGCGTTGCTGCGCAATTTTCGCGGCGAAAGCTCGCTGGCCACGTACTTGACCGTGGTGACGCGGCGGATCGTGGTGGCGAACTTAATGAAACGCAAGCCGCCGGCCGCCACGCTGGGCGACTACGCCGCCGAACAGCCTGCCGCGCATGCCGGCAACGGTCATGCGACCCCTGGCGAGGAATTGACGCAGAATCGCGACGAGGTCGAGCGGTTGCTGCAAGACCTGGAAACGTCCGAAGCGGAACTCGTCCGGCTCTATCACTTGGAAGGCAAGAGCTATCACGAAATCAGTTCGCTGACCGGCGTGGCCGAGAACACGATCGGTCCCACGCTGACCCGTGCCGCACGAAAAAATGCGTCGCGCCGCCGTAAAGTCCGCCTGATTGGCTGCGGAACGACCCCTGCTCTCCGCGTTCGCTCGACGGACCGCCCGTTTCGCGTTCCGAACCCGGACTTTATAATCGGGTGATGCGTCATCCGGTTATCTTAGCTCGTCGCTCCACCCTATTGCCCTTGTCGGTGATGATCGTCTGCACGGCGTGGGTTTTCGACACCCGGGGACAAACGCCGCCGTCGACGCCCACGACGATCGAAAAATCGAAAACCGACGCCCCGCCGAATCACGGCTATCTGGGCAAGTTGATCATCACGCGTGTCCGCACGACGCCGACGTTGGGCCAAGGCGGCGAACGCGTTCAACCGCTGCCCGCCGGGACGGTGTTGCAAGTTCGCGAAGAGCGCATCGTCGACGGCGCGATCTATTTGCAAACCGTCGGCGGCATCCTGCGCACGGCGACACGTTGCCGCTCGAACACGCCATCCCCCGACTGACGGCCGAGATGCGTACGGTCGAGCAAGCGGGCAAGAATCTCGCGCCGTACCATTACCTGCGGGGCATGATCTTTCACAAGCAAGGCGAGTTCTCGCGCACGGTGGACGAATACACCCAGGCGATGGCCTTGGAAAAACCAGGGAACGAAACATTGCTGTTGGCCCGCGCCGAATCACGGATCGAAGCCGAGGAATACGACGCGGCGGCCGAAGATTGCGAAGAGGTGCTGACCACGTCCCCCAAGTCCGCGGCCGCGCTGACCGTCCGCGGTTGGATCGGGTATCAACGCAAGAAGTTTCCCGCCGCGCTCGCCGATCTGACCGCCGCGCTGGCGGCCGATCCGGCCTACTCCGAAGCGTATCTCATCCGGGGTTGGGTCAACGACGCGACCGGGCGATACGCCGACGCTGTTAAGGATTTGGAAACGTGTTTGAAACTGGATCCGCTCTCCTCGTCCGCGGAACAGTCTGGGCTGGTTGAAGGCCGTCTGCCCGGACGCCGCGAGCGCGACGCCAAGGCGGCGTTGATCCTGGCCAAAGCGGCGTGCGAGTGGGACGCGTATCGCAGTTACTCGTATCTGGAAACCCTGGCGGCCGCGCAAGCCGCCAACGCGGATTTCGCGGCGGCCGTGACCACGCAAACCGCGGCGATCAAAATCGCGCCGCCGGCCCAACGCACGGACCTCGAAGCCCAATTGCGTCGCTATCGCGAGAAACAACCCTACCTGGCGACCACCTCGCCCGCCGCTCCTTCCTAGTTCTACCTTCCTTCAGGATGATCCCGATGTTTCGTTCGACGCGCACGCGTACGCTGTGATCCTTACGGTGAGCCTGGCGACTTACGTCGCGGCTCAGGCGCCGTTGCCGCCGCCGGGCGGCCCGGCCGTTCCGGCGACGCCCGCCAAACCCGGCACGCCGCAAGAAGCCGCGTTCGAAGAGGTCTACGCCAAGTGGAACGAAATCCTGAAGCAACTCGGCGCGTTGCAGACCGAATTTCAAACGACGCCCAACGCGCAAAAGGCCGCCGTGGCGCAACGCTTCGAAGCGATCCGCGCGAACGCCGAAAAGACCGCCCCCGAATTGCGTCGCGCGGCCGAAGCCGCGTTCCTGGCCAATCCCAAGAACGAACGCATCGGCGAGTTGCTGATGATGTTCGTCATCGACGACGTCGACGAAGATCAATACGCCGAAGCGATTCGCGTGAGCAAAATCCTGCAATCGCAAAACTTCGCCGACCCGCGTTTGGCCATGGTCCTGGGGAACTTGGCTTGGTGCACGAACGACTTCCCGGCCTCCTTGCGCAGATACCAAGCCGCCGAAAAGTCGATTACGCATCCCGAAGCGCAAAAGGAAATCCAAGCCGGCATCAAGCGGGCCGAACACTACAACAAGATGTGGGCCGCCGAAACCGCGATCCGCAACGCCGAAGCGCAAGCCAACGATTTGCCCCGCGTCAAGCTGAGCACCACCAAGGGCGACATCGTCATCGAGTTGTACGAGAACGAAGCGCCGATCGCCGTAGCGAACTTCATCAACTTGGTCGAGAAGAAATTCTACGACGGCACCTACTTCCACCGTGTGCTGCCCGGGTTCATGGCCCAAGGCGGCGACCCCAACACCAAGAACGCCGATCGTCGCGACGACGGCCAAGGCGGTCCGGGTTATACGATCAAATGCGAATGCGACAAACCGAACGCCCGCATGCATTTTCGCGGCACGCTGAGCATGGCCCACGCGGGCAAGGACACCGGCGGCTCGCAATTTTTTCTGACGTTCCGCCCGACCGAACATCTCGACGGCCGTCACACCGCGTTCGGTCGCGTGATCGAAGGGCTGGACGTGCTGGATAAGTTGCAACGGATCAACCCGGAATTCCCGGGCAGCGTGAATATCAAACCCGACACGATCACCACCGCCACGGTGATCCGCAAACGGGATCACGAATACGTTCCGCAGACGTTGCCGAAGCGGTAACGGCAAGACGCGAAGATGGTGAGACACCGAGATAATCGAGCGGGCGGAGAGCGCGAGCTTTCCGCCCGCTTTTTTCATTTTGCAAGGCTGAATGCGACGGATGAACACTTCACCGAATCACTTCCGAAATGTCGAATACATTCCGTCGTATTATTCTCTCTGGAACTCGCTAACGATTATGCATCCGAATTGCCCTTTCCGTTCCGCGTCTTGAATTAATACGGGACGCAGCCTGGCGCGATTTCGCGTCAAAGCGAAAAACGAATTAGTCCGGAGCGCATGGTGAGAGCATTTTTTCGGTTTGTGTAACGCACACATTTATCTCGTCACGTGATGTCGCAATCGTCGCTTGGACCTTGTACTTTGCGATTCGGCTTTTTCGAGCGAATCGCAACGAATGCCGTATCTACCACGATGCTGGCATTCAAACACCGTGCACAGGGATTCTGCTGCGACTCGCACTCACCCGCACGCTCCCGCGACGACGCGTTCCAGCATCGCGCGGTTTTCTTTGCGTAACTCGCGGCAGTCGGTCAGTAGTTTCTCGCTGTCGGGATAACCGAGCAACGCCGCGAGCTTGGCCAACTCGTCGGCCGCTTTCGGAAGGTCGTTGAGCGCGGTCATGTTCATCAACCGCAAACGACCTTGGACGGAACGTAACACTTGATAGCTGGTCGCCAGATAATCCCAATCGGCTTCGCTCAAAATGCCGGCTTCGCGCAGTCCGTCGATGGCGTCGAGCGTGTTCGGTCGACGGAGGCGGGGCAGCTCGCGGCCGTGTTTTAAGATCAATAACTGGACCAGAAACTCAATATCGACGACGCCGCCGGGGCCGCGTTTAAGATTGAGTTCCGTCGCCCCTTCCTGCATCCGCAGCCGCATGTCGTAAATCTCGCCGCGAACTCCGGTCGCCACGTGACGGCGAACATCGAGCGGTGCAGGACGTCCTCCGTACGAGCACGCGTTTCAGAACAGCCGGTGATGACGCGTGCGCGAGACAGCGATTGCCGCTCCCAGAGTTGCCCTTCGCCGCTTTCGAAGTAACGCAAGAACTCCGTCAACGACGTGGCTAAACGTCCGCTTTTGCCGGTCGGTCGCAACCGCGAGTCGATGTGATACAAGCGTCCCTGCGGCCCCAACGTCCCGGCGGTTTTTAAGATGGCACTGCGCCAGTTCACTGAAGAAATGCTGATTGCTGGTCGTTTCGCCGCTGCGGCGGCTGCGCGTGCGATGGAAGGTTCCGCCGTCGCCGGTGTAGAGATACAGCAGGTCGAGATCGCTGTGATAGTTCAATTCGCCGCCGCCGAATTTGCCGAGCGCGACCATCACCAACTCGGCCGGCGATTCCGTCGGGCCTTCCGAGAGTTGCGGTTCGCCAAGTTTCGCGGCCAGGGCGTCGAAATTCAAAATCGCCGCCTGTTCGACCAACGTTTCCGCGATGTTCGACAAGGCGGCGTTGATCGTCTGCACCGGCTCCTTGTTCAAAATGTCGCGCACGCCGACCCGCAACTTCTCGGCGTTCTGAAACCCTTGCAAGATCGGCGCGGGGTTCTCCGCGCCGCGCAAGAGATCCGTCAATTCCGTACGCAGCTGCGCCATCGTCGGCAGCTTGTCGACCTGCAAGCTGTCCAGCAACTCGTCGATCATGCCCGGATTGGTGGTCAGCACGTCGCACAAAAACGGGCTCGACGCACAGAGCTCGACATATAACCGTAACGACGGCGGGTTGGCGTGGAACAGTTCCCACAGCGCGGCCTTGCCGCCGAGCGAGTCGCTGACCCGCGCCAAATTTTTCAACGTGGCGTCGGGATCCGCCGTGGCGGCGATGGCGTCCAGCACGCGCGGTGCGATGGCGGCGAAAAAGTGACGGCAGCGGCGCGGAGAGAGAAAGCGGATTTTCTCGCGGGCCAAGTCAGACAAGTTCGCGAACGCCGTCGGAACGTCGCGGAAACGATGCTTGCCCAGCGTCTCGCGGATCGTCTCGGGCGAAGGATCGGGATCGAGCACCAAATCGACCTCGGGCTCGGCCGTTTCGTCGTCCGGAAACGCGTCGTGCAGCAGGTGATCCAGAATCTTGCGATTGACGTCGGTGATCCGGCGATAGTCGGCCGCGAATTCTTCTAACGGCTGACGATCGGCCGCGCGAGTGTAGCCCAGACGAATCGCCAAGCGTTCGAGTTCGTTCGGATCGCGCGGCAGCGTGTGCGTTTGCAGATCCAGGAGAATCTGCAAACGATGTTCGACTTGTCGCAGCCACGTGTAGTGCGTTTCCAGCAACACGCGCTCGGGATTCGACAAGCAGCCGGCGTTCTCCAAGCGGTGAATCGCTTCCAACGTGTTGGTCGTGCGCACGGCGGGCAGATCGCCGCCGTTGAGCAATTGCAAAAACTGAATGACGAACTCGATATTGCGGATGCCGCCGCGTCCCGTCTTGACGTTGGTCTCTTCGCCCCCTTCGCGCTTGGCCCGTTGTTCGATACGACGTTTGAGCGCGCGGATGCCGCTGATGTCGGCGCGATGCAGATAGCGGCGATAGATCCACGGTTCGAGCCGCGCTGAAAACTCCTTACCCAGTTCCGCGTCGCCGGCCGCGGCCCGGGCTTTGACGAACGCTTGGCGTTCCCACGTTCGTCCCAGCACGTCGTAATAACGCAACGCCGCGTCGAAGCCCACGACCATCGGCGAACTCTCGCCGCCGGGACGTAAGCGCAGATCGACGCGATAGACGATGCCCAACCCGCTGGATTCGGTCAACAACTTGACGACTTCGCGGGCCAGACGACTGAAGAACTCGGAATTGGCCAAGCCCCGCTCGCGGCGCGTCTCGCCGTCGACGTCGTAAAGAAAAATCAGATCGATGTCGCTCGAATAGTTCAGTTCCAGCCCGCCGAGTTTGCCCAACGCCAAGACCACAAATCGGGCGGGCTTGCCGTCGCGTCCGCGCGGGACGCCGTGCTTGGCTTCGAGCGAGGCGCGCGACGCGGAGCGCCGCTTCGATGAGGGCGTCGGCCAGATACGAAATCTGCCGGATGACCGTCTCTAACCGCAACCCGCGAATGATGTCGCCGTAGCCGATGCGCAGCGACTCGCGCCGTTTGTAACGTCGCAACGCGGTCATCGCCGTGCGGGCGTCGGGCAGCGACGAAACCTCGTCCAGAATTTCTTCGATCAACACTTCGCGCGAGACCGGTTGACCTTCGGTCAAACGGAGCAGATCGTAACTCTCGGGATCGGTAATCAGCAAATCGCTGAGATACTGACTGGTGCTGAAGATCTGCAGCAACGGACCGAGGGCGTCGGGATCACGTTCGAACAGCGCGACCAACGCCAACGAGTTGCACGCGGCTTGGACGAACCGCTCGAAATTGTTCAGCGCCATGTCGGGGTCGCTGAGCCGCGGCAGCAGTCGCCCGAGTTGGGCGTACAGTTCGTTCAGCAAATCGGCCGGCAAGCCGCGCGTGGCGAGGCCGGCCAAATTGCTTTGCCCCCGGGCCAAGTTGTTGAGGCCCCATTCGCGGAGCAAGTCGTTGCCGGCCACGGGCGATTCCAAGAAGCGCTGCAAATCTTCGAGCTGCATAAGCGGATGGAAACGCGAAAACGACGAACGAGACCGCGCACGGCGGCCGCATCCTCCCTTCTCGTGCTTCCCCGTCGCCATTATGCCGCGTGTTTTGCGACGAAACCAGCGTTCTTGGCGTGCTTTCATCCCGCCGAATTCGTGCGAGGGAATTTTTTTCACCCCACTTCCCCGCCATGTTCGGCGACAAATCCCAGTTTTCCCCGAGGTTTGCGGAGTGTGCGTGGTTTGGCCCGGGGAAAACTCGACTTTCGCGGATTACCTAACTTGAGTAACGTTTGCAACCTTTACAAAACCGCCCGCGACTCTCGGCCGTCGAAGGATCGACGCAGCCCGTCGCGTGTGGACCATTTTTCGGGAACGGTGGAGCATGGAAGCTCGCGGCGTTCGATCGCTGTTGGCGATCGCCCTTGGATTCACCGCGCTGGTCACGACCGGCGCCGGCTACAAAACCCCCAACTTCGTCGTCACCGCGCCGACGCAAGAGATGGCCGAAAAGGTCGGCCGCGCCGCCGAAAAGTATCGTCATTCGTTGGCCGTCATGTGGGTCGGCAAGCCGATGCCCGATTGGCGTCAACCCTGTCCGATCATGGTCGATAGCGGCCCGCGTACGCCGCCGAACGGCGAAACCAGCTTCGTGTTCGATCGGGGCGAGGTCTTCGGTTGGAAAATGGTCGTCCGCGGCAACGAAGAACGGATTCTGGATTCGGTCTTACCGCACGAAGTCACGCACACCGTGTTCGCCAGCTACTTCCGCCGCCCGATGCCCCGCTGGGCCGACGAGGGCGCCTGCACCACGATGGAACACGAAAGCGAACGCAACAAGCAACACCGTCTGTTGTACGAATTCCTGCGGACGGATCGCGGCATCGCCTTCACCGACATGTTCGTGATGAAACAGTACCCGCGCGAAATCTTGACGCTCTACGCCCAGGGCTACGCCGTCACGCGGTATCTGATTCAACGCGGCGGTCGGGCGAAGTTCATGGAATTCCTGGGCGAAGGGATGCAGGGCGAGCAATGGACCGCCGCCGTGCAAAAGCATTATGGCCATCGCTCGATTTCCGAACTGCAACAAACCTGGGTCGCTTGGGTCGAAGAGGGCTGTCCCGAACTCAAGACGGTCGGAATCGAATCGAAGGAAGGTCCGCCGTTGGAATTGGTCGCGTGGAACGATCGTCGCGAAAGCGGCGCACGCGGACGCGAATTCGATTTCCGCGGTCAAAGCCCTGACGACGCGCCGCGGAACACGCGTGAAACCGTCGGTCTCGCTCCGCAACCGCTGAACGCGCCGCCGGCGAACGCCGTCCCGCAATCCGCGGCCGCGCCGCGTGACTTGGTTCCCTTGGCCGCCGCCGAAGCGCGGAATCTGAACGACTTGCCGCGCAGTCCCGGCCGGGAACCCGACCGGTTTGCCGCCGATCGAACAACCGACCGTGCGCACCGCAGACATCTCTCCACGACGCGAGCGCGCCGCGCAAGACGCGATCGGGTTTCGCACGAACAACGAATCCGTCGCTCCGTCCTCGACCGCGCGTTCCATCTATGACCGCAGCAACATGACCGAACGCGGCGACATTCGCCCGCTGGGGCAATCGTCGCAAACGGCGAACCCGAACGGACCGACGATGAACCCCGCTCTGTCGCCGCGCATCGCCGCGACCGACGCCGCGTTCTCGGCACCGGCCGGAGCGTCGCGCGGGCCGCAAACCGTCACCGAATGGGGCAACCCGACGGCTAAAGCGACCGACGTGGCATGGTAACGACGACCAAACGCAAGAAACGACGGACCGACGCCCTGCGGTTGCTCACTGAAAACTGAATCCTGAAAACCGAAAACTCCTCATGTATAAAACGCTCCTCTGTCTGCGCTATCTCCGCACGCGTTCGATCGCGCTCGCGTCGATCATCAGCGTCACGCTGGGCGTCGCGACCATGATCGTGGTCAACAGCGTCATGTCGGGCTTCTCGAACGAGATGATGACCCGCATGCGCGGCAGCTTCTCGGACCTGATCTTCGAAAGCACCGGTCTCGACGGCTTCGCCGATCCCGACTTTCACATGGCCAAACTCCGCGCCCTGGGGGGCGATCGGATCACGGGCATGACGCCCACCGTGCATGTGCCGGCGATGTTCGCGTTTCAAGTGAACGGCAACTGGATCACGCGGCAGGTCGTGTTGATCGGCGTCGACGAGCGCACCGCCGCGTCGGCCAGCGATATGTCGCAGCATGTGCTGCATCCCGAAAACCGCAAGCATCTGAGTTTCGATCTCCGCGAGTCGGGCTTCGACGTCCGCGAACCGGGCTCGCCCGAGGGCTGCGCCGATTCGCGAGGATCTGGAATCGGCCGGTTGGGGTTATCGCCGTTTCATGGCGCGTCGTCAGAAGTCGATCGAAAAAATGCGCGAGGAACAACGCCGCCGCGAACAAGGCGTAGGCGAAAGTCAACCCGCCGGCCCGACCAACCCGTTCCTGGCCGGTCAACCGGTGCCGATGAGCATCCCGGCCGGCGATCCGAACGGGTCGGCGAACGCCGGACCGAAAAACCTGTTCGACGCCGCGCCGACCGCGCAACAAAACGTCTTCGACGCCGAACGCGAACAACACACCGGCATCATCGTCGGCAAGGAACTGGTCTATCACGATCACATGGGTCGCTTCCTGGCGATCCCCGGCGACGACGTGAAGATCTCGTTCCCGACCGCCGGCCAACCGCCGAAGATCAGCAGCGACAACTTCACCGTGGTCGACGTACACGAAAGCAAAATGAGCGGCCATGATTCGAACTTCGTCTTCATGCCGCTCAAGCGTTTGCAGGAAATGCGCGGCATGGTCGATCCGACCTCCGGCATCGGTCGCGTGAACGCCATTCAAATCCGCGTGGCCGCCGACGCCGACGTCGACGCGCTACGGACCGAAATCGCGGCCGCGTTTCCGCGCAGCTACTACAAAATCGACACCTGGCAAGACAAAGTCGGTCCGCTGTTGGCCGCCGTACAGATGGAAAAATCCGTTCTCAACATCCTGCTGTTCCTGATCATCGCGGTCGCCGGCTTCGGCATCTTGGCGATCTTCTTTATGATCGTCGTCGAGAAGACCAAAGACATCGGCATCCTCAAGGCGCTCGGCGCGTCCCGGCGCGGCGTCTTGGGCATCTTTCTCGGCTACGGGCTGTCGCTGGGGATCGTCGGGTCCGGCGGCGGGATGGTGTTGGGCCTATTGTTCGTCAAAAACATCAACAACATTCGCGACCTGTTGGAATCGTTCTCGGGTCAAAAAGTCTTCGACCCGTCGATCTACTACTTCTACAAGATTCCGACGATCGTCGAGCCGTTCACGGTCGCCTGGATCGTGGCCGGCGCGCTCGGCATCGCCGTGTTGGCCAGCATCCTGCCCGCGATCCGCGCCGCGAATCTCCACCCGGTCCGCGCGCTCCGCTACGAATAACACTCACGCCCGAAAGCCGCCATGAGCGACATCATCCTGTCGGATTTGCCGAAAACACAGCTTCCAGGCGCACGCTCGCCGGGCGCACGGAAGAACGCCGTGGCCGGACCGCACGTCCGTTTTCCGGCCGCGACGGAAACCGCGCCGACTCCGCACGCACAACCGACCGCGTCCCACCTGGGCGAAGTTCAACTCGCCGCGCACGGCGTCGTGAAAAGCTATCGCAAAGGCAAACTCGAAATCCCCGTTCTCCGCGGCGTCGATCTCGAACTGCGTAAAGGCGAGTTTCTGGCCATCATCGGTCAAAGCGGCTCGGGCAAGAGCACGCTGCTGCATCTGCTCGGCACGCTCAATGCGCCGGATGCCGGCGAAGTGACCTTCTGGAATCGGCGGATCGACAATGTCGCCGTTCGGGCGCAGGATCGCTTGCGCAACGAAGAATTCGGCATGATTTTTCAGTTCTATCACCTCCTGCCCGAGCTATCCGCGCTCGAAAACGTGTTGATGCCGATGATGATCCGGCAAAGCTGGTTGGGGTATCGGTTGAAGAAAAAACAGTACGAAGCGCGGGCCAAGGAATTGCTCGATCTGGTCGGACTCGGTCACCGCATCAGACACAAACCGCGCGAAATGTCCGGCGGCGAAATGCAACGAACCGCCATCGCCCGGGCGTTGGTCGCCGATCCGCAAGTCCTGCTGGCCGACGAGCCGACGGGCAACCTCGACGCCGACACCGGCGGCGAGATTCTGGAACTGCTGCGCAAACTGAATCGCGAACGGGGTTTGTCGATGATCATGGTCACCCACGACCAAAGTCTGGCCGCCAAATCCGATCGCACGGTCATGCTGGCCCACGGCAAGGTGGTACAGAAGTAGTTTTCAGTGTGAAGTTTTCGGTTTTCAGTCCGGCATACGCGATTCCACCCAACCGGCAGGGCCGCGCGTGGGATTCGCGGTTCGGCAGATCGAGACACTCTTCTGCGGCGGATACCGTTTATCGCATATCCGGAAACGTGATGTTGCCCCGTCGCGCGTCCAGATAGTAAATCTGAAAGCTCTCCAAGGCGAGCAATAACGATTTCACTTTCGGCCAGTTGTGCTCGAACTCTTCTCTGCAGCGTGCTTCGTTGTCGCGCACGATCTCTTCGCTGAATTCCGGCGGACGATCGATGCGAACTTTTGCGAAGTCGATGATGTACGGCGGTTCCTGCAAAACGTCCATTTCGATAACGAGAAGTTCGTCGTCGTAATCGATCATTTTCGGTAGCCAGAAACCGTCTAATTCATTCGTCACGCCGAAATCGGCAAGTCGCTGATAAGCGTCGCGCTCGTTGTAATAGCCTTGCTCGTAACCAAACACTTTGATCGCCGTTCGACGATCCGTTTTCCAAACCTCGCCATCGGTCCCGGCTCCCAAGTGCCCTTTGATCTTTAAGTTCCCCGAGCGTAAACTCAAATAAGCTTCCGCTCTTTCGTATTTCGCTGGATCAGGCATATGGGAATCCACCGTGGCAACGGATATTCGGCAACGGTCGAAGGCTACTTCCAAAGCGGCGAGGAGAAATACACTCTAGCGAAAACGAATCATTGTGAAATCGTTTTCTCTCAGACCCGCGCGATCCCTCCCGGCACGATCGGCGACATCGTCGTCATCGTCGATGGCGAGCGATTCAGCCGTCAAGTCGAACTACCGCTCGGCGCAACGCCCGGCGTCCATGCGACGCCGTACCGCGTGTTGGCACGTTTTAAGTCTGGTAAAGCACGACCATCCTCTCTCGAATCGACATCCGAGAGAGGACGGTCTTCATCGCGTCTTACCGATCGACGGCGAGACTACGCGTTCTTCGCCGCCGCGTCGGTCAGCATGTCGTCGAGCGCTCTTGGCCGATCACCTCGGCCGCCGCTTGTAAGCGACTTGACTCCGCGTCGTCCGGCGTCGTGCTCGGTTGGAAACCCGATTTCTCGGCGACCAACAGTTCCAACAACGTCCCCAGGATGCCCGCGTTCGACGGCGAACCGTCGGCCGCTTGACCGCCGGTCACGAATAACCGCTCGGGCACCAGCGGCTGTTTGCTGGCGGCCAGTCGCGACGAAACTTCCTGCAACGCATACAACCGCGGATCGCCCAGCGAGCGGATCTTGCGCAACAAGACGGCCGCTTCCGACAAGCCGATCTGCATGATCTTGCGGCTTTCGCCTCGACCGGCCAGCATCCGTTCGCGACTGTCGGCTTCGGCCAAGACGACCTTCTGTTCGGCCTCGCGACGCGAGCCCTCCAAGCCGGCGTCGGCGAGCACGATCGTCTCTTGCGACTTCTTACGCGTGCGGGCTAACTCCGCTTCGCCTTGGCTTTCGGCGATGCGGATTTGCACCTCGGCGTTCGACAAAGCCGTTTGCATTTCGGCCAACGCTTCGGCCGCTTTCAGTTCCTTCTGCTTCTCGGCGGCCGTCTTGCGACGTTCGTACGTTTCCAACTGCTCCGTCGAAAGCTGGCGTTGACGCAATTGCTCCAACAACGTCTCGATCTTGTCGTCGCCCGGCAGGCTCGACGGCTTGCCGATCAACACGTCGACGCATTCGATGTCGAACGCGCGAAACTTGTCGCGCAACTCCTCCCGGGCTTCCTTCTGAATCAAATCGCGTTCGTGCAACAGTCCCAGCATCGTCTTCGAGTGCGCCACGTCCCGGAAGAACGCGCTCAGCATCGGGTCGATCGTCTGCGTAATCAGTTTTTTGACGTCGCCGAAACGTTGGATCACGCTCGGCGCAGCTGTTCGTAGTCGATGTGCACCACCACGCTCAACGGCAGCATCGGTTCGTAAGCGTCCTTCGTCACCAAGTCGATCGAACGCAAACTTTCGTCGTATTTGTGCGACTCCGAACGACCGGTGATCCAGTGCAGCACGAAGTTGGTCGTGGGGACCAAAATGATGTTGCCGGCGTAACGATTGAACGCATACTTGCCCGGGCCGAGCGCACGATCCCACACGCCTTTCTCGCCGCTGGCGACTTGTTCGCCGTGACGAAAATTCTTGCCCGACACGTCGCTGCCGTGACGACCGACGTAACTGACCACCACGCCGACATACCCGATCGGCACGACGGTTTTCGGAATCATCTCGACCGTAGCGAACCAACGGTTGATGAAGTACGTGCCGTCGGTCAGCGTTTGGTACTGACGCCCGCGACGGCCGCCCGCCGCCAGGAACGCTTCGGCGTCTTGAAAGTTGTTATGAAACCCGACCGACCCCGCTTCGCCGCCGACGATCGGCGCGATGATCTCGTCGGCCGGCAACGACGGGCCGTCGTGCACCGTGACGATCCCGACCGAATCGACGCTGGTCGGTTGATCCGGCGTCGTCGTGTTTTCGATCAGGATCGGCACCACGACCAGAATCGGGCGGAAACCGCCGATCGCGCACAATTCGTTACGGAATTGCTCGATCGTCGATAACT
The DNA here is from genome assembly GCA_049840575.1 of Pirellulales bacterium. Taxonomy (GTDB): domain Bacteria; phylum Planctomycetota; class Planctomycetia; order Pirellulales; family JALHPA01; genus JANRLT01. Next base: position 66,557 of record JASGKV010000020.1, on the reverse strand, counting down.
CCGGACGCGATTGGATCGCCCTTAATCCGAAGACGCGTTCCTCGGTCAACACGACGAACAACGCCGGATTGATCGCATACACGCCTTCGCGCAGGATGTCGCGTTGACGACCCCGTTGGCCGCCCGCGTGCAAGTCGTTTCGTTCGTGCGTTAAGAACGAACGTGCGTCTTGATACGCGTTGCAGTTCACATGACGTCCCAACGCTTGGCTGGGCGACAACGCTTGGCCGTCGCGGGCATACACGTAACCGAGTTTGCCCTGCGAGATCGTCACCAACGGCGCGCGGTGCACGGCGTACTGCCAACGCCAGTACCCGAAGTGCACGCCGCCGCGCAGCAATTCGGCCTGAAAGCCCGCCTCGCCGCCCAACGCGATGATTCGCCCCTCGGGCACCGAGCCCTTCGACGACCACAGCTTCTCCACCACGCCGACCGAGTTGTTCGGAATGTGGCGAAAGCAGAGCCACAGCCCGAACAGGATCACCAGGACCAGCGTCACGCAGACGACGGTCGTCGTCGACGGCACGAACCACAACTCTCCGAACCCACCCGAACCCGCGCTCCATAAGTAACCGGACATGACCGAACGCTCCTCGAACGGAGCGACGACCAAAGACGACGACGAACATCGGCGCGGAAGACCGCGTGTCGTTCGCACGACGGACGAGTCGCGGGGAAATCGCTACGACGTCCCGCAGGCCCGTGCGATCGCACGAGGACGCGAAAGGTCAACCGAGGCGAAGCCGCCGGCGCATGGAAGCCGCTCGAAGCGCGATGCCGGCGTCGCTCGTGCAGAGAGCGGCGCCTCCCAATGATGCGCGGACCATCCGCGTATCGGCCGACGAGGTTAGCTGTCGGGCTGGGATCGGAATCATCCCGAGATCGCACGGATCTCTCAGCCCCGCAGCGACGTTTCGCCTGGGCGACGCGTCGCAAATTTGGGTCCCCCGCTCGCCGTTCGTCCTATTGGACGAACCGCGATTAAGCGGCATCGACATAACGACCGTAATTTTACCACGTGTCCGACGGCGGAAAATCCACAGCGAATCGCTCGATGTTTTCCGTCAATGTCAACTCATACGGCCTCCTGGGGTTACGTGTGAAAAGATTTTCAGAAACACAAACGTCAAACAGTCGTCTGAAACACGAATTCTCCAAGTTCACAGCCTGAGCCATCTTCACTGCGCGAGCGTTACGATCGTTTCGAGCGTGGTGATTTCTTTGCTTTTGCGAATAGCACTCTCTCACGCCGTCCAAACCGACAATTACCCAGTTTCACTCTGCGAGCGTTACGAGCGTATCGATCGAAACGAGCGATACGACGAACGAATGATTTCGAAACAGCAAACGGCCGACCCGACCAAGGCTTACCCAGCTTCACTGCGCGAGCGTTACGATCACGCCGATCACAGTTTTTTCTTTTTTCCAATCAGGGGACGCTTCACCCTGCGAGTCCGATCATCAACGTCTGTTCGCGCTAGCTCAGGGGACTGACGTCCCCCGCTCAGGTTGAGATGTAAGTGTTTCTTCGCAGCACGACCCCAGCCATGACGCCTGGCGCGTAGTCGAATTGATTCGGCAGCCTAACCACGCGCCCTTCGCATCATTAGCGCTTGAAAAAGCTATTTTATTAGTAGTATTCTACTGTACACATCACGGGCGATTTGTCAACCATTTTTTTCCGACGAAGTTTGCGACAAAGTCAGCTCGGCCCTACGCGGTTTCGCGTCGGAGATCGTTCGCCGAAGGTGCGGCCGCGCGACGCCGCCGGCCACTCCGGCCGGTTGGCGGATTTGGCCGGAAATTAAGCGAAACGCGGTCTCGGCCGACGGTGTTTCCCGCAAACTTGACATCGACCTGGCCGGGGATTCAACTAACATCCGATTCCGTCGCGTCCGGATCAAGGGCCGGTTCGCGCTCGGACGGTTGGGTCGGTCATTTCACGCGTTACTTTGGGAGAAAGCGACATGAAGAAGTTGTGGATGCCGGTGGTCGCGGCGCTGTTCGCGGTCGCATTGGCGAACGCCGGCGGAACCGCCTGGGCCATCAAGCCGTTCGAAACCGAATGGAAGAAGACCTACTACAAACCGGACGGCACGGCCGAAGAAAAGAAGCTGGCCGCCGCCGTCGACGCCATCACCACCGGCGAAGGCGACAACAAAAGCTCGTGCAACATCTGCCACATGGGCAGCAGCAAAAAGATGCGTAACGCCTACGGCGTCGCTCTGGACGCGTTGCTCGACAAGGCCAAAGACAAGGCCGACACCAAGAAGATGGACGAAGCGTTCAAAACCGTCGAAGGCGAAAAGTCCCCCGGCGGCAAGACCTTCGGCGAACTGATCAAAGCCGGCGAACTCCCGGGCAAGTAAACCGGTTGAACGTCCGAAACGACACACGACGCCGCGCGGAGCACCGCGCGGCGTTTTTTGTTTCCCCTCTCTCAAGTTTGCGTAACCAACACGTCGGACGCCGGGTGACGCCGGATCTTGATTCGGTGTCGCGCAGCGACAAGACGCTGCAAACGCGCTACGTCGTTTCGCTGAAACCTCGCGTAAAAAAATCTCGCATCACTCGCCGACTAACTTCGTGAAACGGAGCTTGGATTCGACGCCTTGCGGTCGGCCTTCGGCATCCAGTTGTTGAAGATTTGCCTGACGAGTCGTTTCTTGTTCGCTTTTCTCGAAGGCAATGCGGAATCGCGACACGCGAACGGTATTGCCCTCTTTGAATTCGACGTCGCACTCCAGCGAATTTTGCGTACTCTTGCGGATTTTGCGCCATAGACGACGCCGTTCTCGCCGGGTGTTCCGTCCGGCGCGAGAATGCCGAAACGCACTTCCGCGATCTTGCCGGCCGACTCCGTAACGAAGAACACCGTCGCGGGTTTGTCGCCGTGATCCTCCCACGATACCCAACGCGCAACGTTCTCGGCGCTACGAACCGCCGTCGAGACAAAAACGCAAGTCATTAGGAACATGATGACACGGAGACGCGTCATAGTCGCCTCAAGAAAATGCGGCCTAAAAAATCACCACCGCCATCGCGGCCGAGAGTACCGCGACCAGTAGAGCCAGTCCGACCGTGAAGGCCGAACGGCCTGCCGGCGGTTTTTCGATTTCGTCGAGACCGCGCGTGAAAACGACATGCTGCCACGACGCCAACAGCAGCATCGCCGTGCCGGCGGCGATCAGCAGTCCGCCGATCCAATGCGAACGCCAATGCAGGACCGGATCGACCGCCTGACCGGGGATGCCGGTCAGCCCGATGCGGGCCACGGCGAAGCCGACGCCGATCACGGCGAGCGCGGTCCGAATCCATGCCAGCAACGTCCGTTCGGCGGAAAAGTAGACGCGAGGATCATGCTGCGCGGACATGGAAAGAAACGGTAAAGAGCAGAGCGGAACACGAAGTCGGACGAACGCACTTGCCGGCAAAACCCCGCTGGGGATCGACTCGCTTCATGATAGCAAGCGCGTGAATGCCGCGAGGACGCCGCACGATTTCATTTAAAGTGGTCCTCTCGCATTTCCCGAACCCTGAACCCTGAAACCTTGCCCTCCCACTTTGCTCTTAACCCAGTTCGCCCGGTCGGGTACGCTTCGCCCCACTCTCCGTCCCGGGTGGAGCGGAGGTTTCGCCGCGCAGGCGTTCGTCCCCCGAACGCGCGGTCGATCGAGTCCTTCCGCAGGGAATGCGCCATGTCCGTCACACGCGTCGTCGTCTCGCTGGCCATCGCCGGATATTTTTCGTGCGCGACGTCGTCGATCGTCGCCGATCCGCTGATCAAGTCGGCCCCGATCGTGCGCACCGATCCGGTTCCCGCCGCGCCGAACGAAGTCCGCGCCGATCGCGATCCCGATGTCGGTCCGTACGCGCCGTCTCCGCCGACGTTGCGCGGAGCGCGACCGTTGCCTAGCGGACAAGGTCCGGGAAAACTGCCCACGCATCCCGACGCGCGTCCCATCGCCGGCGGCGCCGCCGAATGGGACGACTTGATTCAACGCACGTCCGCGATCGAGGAGGTCGAACCCGGCACGCGCACCGCGCGCGACTTGGCCGACGAACGCGCCGCCGATTTGGAAGCGGTCGACGTTCCCAAAATCGAAGCGGCCAAGATGGGGGGCGTTACGCCGGGTGAAACGTCGTGGACCACGGCGCTCGAAAAATTCGGCGAGCCGCGCTCGTCGAACGTGACCGACGGCCACGGCACGGCCGCGTTCAACTTTCCGCCGTTCGACGGCGCCGAAGTCGTCGTCGAAGATGGCGTGGTCGCCTCGGTCGTCGTGCTGCCCGGCAAGGCGCTCGATCCCGACGCCGCGGCCAAGCAGTTGGGCCTGGACGAAGTTCGTTCCGTCGTGGTGCGCGATAAGAACGGCGCCAAGTTGGGGATCGCGTTCCCCGAGAAGGGCGTGCTGTTTTGTTACAACGTCGAAGGGACCGGCATCACGCAGTTGATTCTGGAACCGATCGACGCCGAAGCGTTCGTCCTCCGCGCCGAAGCCGCGCTGACCGCCGCGCCGCGCAAAGCGTACGTCGACATCGAATCCGCGCTGTTCGACGATCCGAAATGCGTCGCCGCGCTGCGGTTGAAGGCGCGTCTGCTGGGCGAGATGGGGCACTGGACCGACGCGTTCGCCGCGCTGAAGCAGGCGTTTCGCCTGGCCCCGACCGACACGCAAACGCGTTTGTTGTCGGCCGAAATGCAAAACAAGACCGGCGGCTACCGCGAAGCGAAGAAAGCGTTGGACACGCTGTTGTCCGACACGCGACTCTCGCCCGAAACGCGCGCCCGCGCGGAATGCCTGCTGGGCGATGTCTTGGCGTCGGGTCCGCAGCGCGACGACGCCGGCGCTGAAGCATCACACGGTCGCGCTCAAGACTGCCGAATCGTTGATGAACGATCCGAACACGGTGAAACGCCGCCTCGCCAAACGCGTGATGGTCGACGCCAACTTGGGTATCGCCAACGACATCGCGTGGGGGTTCTTCCAACAGAAAAACGTCGCCGTGCCGCGCTGGTTGGACAAGGCGCAGGATTGCGCACGCGACCTGATCGAACACGAAGAGGCCGATCCGGAACTCGAATTTCAAGTCGCGCGTCGCGCGCTGGCCGCTTACGCCGGCACGCAAGGGCAACTCGATCCGACGCCCTGGACCAAGGCCGCGCTCTCCGCCCACAAAGCCGTGGCCGCGAAGAACGACGATCCGTGGCTGCGCATCGCTTGTCCTGGGAACTGGGGCTTGCGCTGTACGACGCGTTGCAATGCGACCAAGCCCGCGGCGTCGAGGCGCAAATGTTGACCAACAGCACGATGGTGGTCAAGCATCTGGAAGACGGCGCCGCGCATCGCGAACAGACCGATATCGACGCGTTCATGTTGGGCCGGCTGTATTATCGGATCGGCGCGATCTTCGCGATTCGCAAGAACGACCACGCCAAGGCGACGCTCTGGTACGGCAAGGCGTTGCCGCTGGTCGAAGAGCCGCTGCCCGACGCGTCGCCCGGCGACTTGGCTCGCCACGGCGAGACGCTGGTCAGTATGGGCCTGAGCTATTTCGAAGCCGGCAAAGAGGGCGAAGGGGTCCGTCTGACGCGTGCCGGGATCGAGCACATGCGCACCGCGGTCAAGGCGCAGGCCTTGCCCGAGGCGTCGTTGGCGGTCCCCTACGGGAACTTGGCCTCGATGCTGAAGGCCCAGGGCGCGGGCGACGAAGCTCGTTCGTTCGAAACATTGGCCAATCGTGCGGACGGCTCGAAGCGGCGGTAGGAATCCGTTGCCGGGTGCGTCTCTCTGTTGATTGCGAGACATCTCAACAGGGTACGTCTCGACACACCGTCGCAGCACATCGCGATCTGGTCAATCGACGTAGCATCTTGGTGCGTCAAGACGCACCCTACGGCAGAGTGTCTTGCGTATTTGCAACGACGCTGATCGTGGTTCTCCTCGAACATCTTGGTTTTCACGCCACTCCCGCGCCGTTAGAATGGCGTGTTCGCCCCGCTTCGGCCGGGCGTTAATTCCGGGAGTGGGTTTCTCTTGATCGACGGAGTGAGCGATGACCGCGTCGTTACGCAGCCTTGCGCTGTTGCTGATTTTGCCGGCGTTGTGCCTGAACCTGCGCGCCGCCGACGAGGGCCAAGCCGATCTCGACGCGGCGATCGATAAGAAGCTGGACGCCGAGAAGTTCGAAGAACTCGGCGAAGTGATTCGCCTGGGCGAAAGCGCTCTAAAAAAAGGTCTGGACGAGGCCAACACCAAATTCGCCAAGGGAATGCTGGCCGGCACGTACGGTCAACGCGGCATCGCGCTGGGCGAAGTGGCGTTCCGCTCGATGTCGCAGGCGCCGACAAGCCCGACTGGCTGCAAATGCGGGCCGGCGCGTTGGCCGATTTGGAGAAGGCCGTCGAGTACGATCCGACCTCGGCCGACGCGCACCTGATGATCGCGCGTCTGCACGGATTGCCGGCCGGTAAACGCGACCGCGCAAGTCGCCGTCGACAAGGCGATCGACCTCTCCGCCGCCGACGCGCAAACGTTGTCGCGCGCGTTAGTACTGCGGGCCGAACTGACCGAAGACCCCGACAAGCAACAAGCCGATCTCGATCGGGCGGTCAAAGCGGCCGGCACGCGCGATAAGGAAATCCTCCGCAGCCGCGGCATTTTCTACTTGTTGAAACGCAACGACGCGAAGTCCGCCCTGACCGATTTCGACGCGGCCGCCAAGATCGACCCGGAAGACGGCGCGACGCACCACCTGCGCGGATTGACGCTGATGGAGCTGAACCAACCTCACGAAGCGGTTGAAGCGTTGGACAAAGCGATCGCCCTGGGAAACAAGAATCCGCAGACCCGCCTGCAATTGGCCCGCGCGAAGATGGCCGACAAAGACGGCAAAGGGGCGTTGGCCGAATTGGATAAGCTGCTGGACGCCGCGCCCGGCAATCCGGCCGTGTTGTTGATGTGCCGCGATTGAATCAGCAGTTGGGCGAGATCGATGCGGCCAAGAAAGACGTCGCCGCCGCGCTCGAACGGAGTCCCAACTTGGCCGCGGCGTTGGAAGTCCGCGCGTTGCTCTCGGGCAACGAAGGGAACTACAAACAAGCGATCGAAGACTGCCGTGAATTGTTGAAGGTTGTGCCCAAGAACGTTCAACTGCTAAGCCAGCTGGGTCTGTTCCACCTCGCCGCCAAGCAACCGCGCAAGGCGGTCGAATTCTTCACGACCGCGCTCGAACTCGATCCCGAAAACTTCGTCGCTCTCCGCATGCGCGGCGATTCGGCCTTGGCTTACGGCGATCACGCCCGGGCGGTCGCCGACTTCGCGGCGGCGTACAAATTGAAGCCGAAAGATTCGAGCCTGTTGAACAATTACGCCTGGGTGCTGGCCACGTCGCCCGACGACAAGGTTCGCGACGGCAAGTTGGCGGTCGAACTGGCCACGGCCGCTTGCGAGGAGACCGAGTACAAGGCGCCGCACATCCTCAGCACGTTGGCCGCCTCGTACGCGGAGTCGGGCGATTGGGACAACGCCAAGAAGTGGATCGGCAAGGCGCTGGAGATCGGCCCTTCGGCCGAACATTTGGAGCAGCTCAAAAAAGAGAGCGCCGGGTACGCCGAGAAAAAACCGTGGCGCGAAAAACAAGAAGAACAAGACGCCGCGGAACCGCAAAACCGGACCGCCGCGGCGGAAAAACCGGCCGAGTCGTCAGGCTCGAAATAAGCTCGACGTCGTAGCGGTCATATTCGGTCGCGGATGGTCGGAATTCCCGCCCAGCCGCCGCCGGGCGATTTGCCGGCGTGCGGTCGTCCGAGCATAATAAGGACCGTCACTCGATTCCGAGGATCGTCACTCCGTGCGGGCAATCGCCGGGGCGATCGGAATCCCCGCCCAAGGCCGGGGGGCGTCCGCGCAAAGCAGTTCGACTATGGGCGAAATCACTCTACGTGTGTTGGACGGCTCCGATCGCGGGCGCTCGTTCGAGAGCCTCTCCACGCCGATTACGATCGGACGCGAAGAGGGCAACTCGATCCAGCTCAACGACGAACGGATCAGCCGCTTCCATATCAAGATTCAGACCGACAAAGATAAAGTCGTACTGACCGACCTGCAAAGCACCAACGGCACCAAGGTCAACGGCGAAGACATCCAACTTCGCATTCTGCGGCACGGCGATCTGATCAACGTGGGTCGTTCGGTCCTGCTGTTCGGCGACGATCGCCAAATCGCCAAACGGGTGGCCGACCTCCGTAAAGCGAACGCTCCGCCCGAGGGCGAAGCGCGACCCGAGGACATGCCGATCGTCGGCGACGGCACCGCCAGTCAAAGCGGCGCGGTCGTGCAGGAACGCGATCACGAGTTCCAACTGAATTGGCATCCGGACTACGACTTCGGTCACGAGCTGCACCAAGCCCTGCGCCGGAATTGCCCGAGAACCTGGGGCCCGCGCAATCGGCCGAATTGTCGGAATTGCTGGACTACCTGCACGTTCGTTTGTCGCGGTGTTGAAGAGCGCGAAGATCAAAGGCCCGCTCGAGATGGTCATTCTCGAATACGAGCCGTGGCAACAACTGCTGGCCGTGCAAACCAAGTTGGCCGAATATCTCCGCCAAATCGGCGAGCCGCCGGCGGAATAACTCGCCGAGCGATCGACGGACGGAGACGAAATGCGATCGGCCTCAAGACAACGCAAAGAAGAACACCGAAAAAGATCGTACGGAAATCAAAAGAGTTACTCTCAACGTTAAATCAAGCGACTTTTTTTGAGCCTCTTTGAGGCCGATCCTAGTTTCAATCCAGCTTGCGAGATCGCTTCCTTCGGCGATCCCAGACCAACGCCGCGCCGAGCAGCATCACCGCGATCGGCCAGGCGGCTTCCCAACTGCGGTGATCGATCGCGTAGCCGACGCTGGTCCAGGCCATCCAAAGCGATGTGGCGATGAACGTCAGCGGAATCGCGGGGAACAGCGGCACGGCGAACACGCCCGGTCCGGGCGGAACGCGGCGACGCACGACGATCAACGCCGCGCCGACCAACGCCAAAAACAGCCAGAACGGCGGGGCGGCGAAGATCACCAACCTCGCCGCGTCGCCGCTCCAGACGCCGATTCCCAACAGCGTGATTAACGTCAGGCCGAGTTGGATCCGTAAGCGCCTGCGCAACCCGATCGGCCGACTCGCTCCGACGATCGAGCCGTACTCGCCGTACAGCGATTGGGTCAACCGCGCCCCGGCCAAGATCGATCCGTTGATCGCCCCCAACAGCTGCGACGGCGACGACGATTCGAATCGCCGTCCTTCCGCGCGTGCCCAACAGCGGTTCCAACACATCCGCGGCCGCCGCCCGCGCCGGCCAGTCCATGGAGCCCGAGCGCATGAACGTAGGCTCCGTTGACGGCCAGATAGATGATCGTGGTCAACGCCAACCCGATCCCGAGCGCGGCCGGCACGCGGCGTTTCGCGTCGCGCAGTTCGCCCCCCAAATACCCGATCTCGTTCCATCCGCCGAACGCGTAAAGAATCAAGATCAACGCGGTCCCCGGCGCGGCTTCGGTCGCGGCCGGCGTCGCGGCGTCGCTCTCGGCCGTCGTGGGGGCGGGAGCCAACCACCACCCGACCACGACGATCGCGCCGAGCGCGACGACCTTGGCCGTGGTCAACGCCCATTGCAGGGCGACCGCTTCGCGGACGCCGCCCCGATTCCAGAGCGTCAGCGACACGACGACCGCCGCTCCCCAAAACAGATTCGCCCGGGGGATTTCGCTGACCACGACGCTCTCGACCGCATTACCGAACGCAAGCGCGAAAAATCCCAACGATCCGGGGCGAATCACCCACACATGCAACCAACCGCAGATGAAGCCGACGGTCCGTCCGAAAGCCGCCTCTACATACGCGACGTCGCCGCCAGCGGTCGGATAGCGCGTGGCGAGTTCCGCATAACACAACGCGCCGAGCCAGGCGATCAATCCGCCGACGGCCCACAACGCCAGCAGGACGTCCGTCCGCCCGGCCAACCGCGCGATCTCGGGCGTCGTCTCGAAGATGCTGGCTCCGATGATCACGCCGACGATGACCGTCGCCGCGTCGCCGATCGACAGCCCGCGCGCGCGGCGTCGTCGGGCCGCGTCGGCGGAACATCGACTGGTTCGGTCATCGATCGTCTACGGAAAAGCGCGGAGTCGGCGAGGTCGGTCGATTATACTAAGTCGTCTTTCCGTCGCGGGCGTCAAACGGCTCCGCGCTTCATCAAACTCTTTCCGTTCCGGCGATGTCCGAGCCGATCGTTCCGCACGTCGATCCGATTTATTTATCGAGCGTCTACGAATGCGCCTCGCCCGACGAGGCCGACGCACGACTGGGCGGTGTGCGCCCCGGGTACGTGTATCAACGCGACGGCCATCCCAACGCCGCGGCGTTGGCCGAAGAATGTCGCAAGCTGCACGGCGCCGAGAAGGCGATCGCCTTGAATTCCGGCATGTCGGCGATGGCCCTGGCGTTGCTCGCACGCTGTCGCGCCGGCGATCACGTGGTGCTGAGCGATCGGCTCTATGGCAAGACGTACGGGTTGTTCGGCGGCGAAGCCGAACGCCTGGGAATCGCGTCGACCGTGGTCGACACGGCCGATCCGGGCGCCGTTCGCACGGCGTGGCGACCGACCACGCGGTTGCTGGTCGTCGAGGCGATTACCAATCCTCTGCTGACCGTCGGCGATTTGCCCGGTCTGGCCGCGCTCGCACATAAATTGGGGGGCGAGCTGTTGGTCGACAACACGCTGGCGTCTCCCTGCAACTGTCGGCCGTTCGATCACGGCGCCGATTGGGTCGTCGAGAGTCTGACCAAAATCATGAACGGGCACAGCGACGTCGTCCTGGGCGTCCTCTGCGGCAAAGCGTCGGCGTGGGAGCGTGTCCCCGCCGCCGCGTCGACCTGGGGCTGGACCGCGCCGCCGTTCGAGAGTTGGCTGGCCGCACGAGGATTGGTGACGCTCGCTCTTCGTTGGGAACGCGCGGCCGATAACGCGCTCGCCGTGGCTCGGTGGTTGCGTTCGCGCAGCGATGTGCGTGACGTGCATTACCCCGGCTTACCCGATCATCCGAATCATGCCCTGGCGCGAACCTTCTTTACGTCGGCCGCCGTCGTGAAGGACGGCCTACGGCGCCGGGTATTTGATTGCGTTCACCGTGTCCGGCGGTCGCGCCGGCGCGATGCGCTTCATCGCCGCATTGTCCGAACGAATTCCGTTTTGCCCGACGCTGGGAACGCTGACCACGTCGCTCAGCCACCCGGCTTCGACCAGCCACCGCGCGATGCCGCCGCCGCGCGCCAAGCGTTAGGCATCGACGACGGCACGATCCGACTCTCGGTCGGCATCGAGCCCGTGGACGACATCACGACGGCGCTCGAAGCGGGACTGGCCGCCTTGCGATAGCACCTCGCCATTCCAAACTCCCAACACGTTCAAGCGACTCTCCATTCCTACGACGTATGCCCGCCGAGCTTTCCGACGATCTGTCCGCTTGGCCGCAGAGCCCGTTCGAGATTCTCGACGTCACGTGGGAGAGCGACGATCGCACGCTCAAACGGAACTACGCCGCGCGATTGAAGCGGTTCACGCCCGAGCGGATGCCCGAGCATTTCCGCAAACTGCGCGACGCGTACGAATTCGTGCGAGGGCAGTTTCAATTTCGTAAGCGCAACGCGTCCGTTGACGAGACGCCTGCTACGTCCGTGCCGACCGCGCCCGTACCGATCCTCGAGACCCCGATCGCGCCGGAGCCGATCATCGCGCCGCTACGCACCGGCCCGACCGAAAACGACTCGCAAGGCGACCCAACGGAATCGCTCGCGGCCGACTCACCCGAATCGACACGCGAAAATGCGAATTCCTCCGAGCGTGCTCCACGTGAGTCGGCCTCGCATGATCCGACACCGTCGCGGCCTTTGTTTCCGCCCGATCCGCTCGAGCGTTGGGAAGAATGGAACCGTGCGGGTGATTACGCGACCGCCTATGCCGAGCTGCGCGCCGCCGTCGAACGCAAACCGCACGACTCGGCCTACTGCGTTCGGTTGTACTGGTTGTTGCGCATCGTTCCCGAACTGGATCGCGCGCGTGCGCCGATCGATTGGTTGTTCCATGCCCTAGCGCGACGCGGGCCGCTCGATTGGAACGCCGGACAACTCTTCGCCCGCGACCTTGCCCGAGAACCGACCATCGCGTTCGATCCGCACTACGACAAGCTGCTCCGCGACGCCACACCCGAGGCGTTGGTGAAGTTGCTCGAATGGCGGTGGAACGCGGCGCTGCGCAACAACGCCGAACGCTGCGTCGAACGCGACGTCGCGGCGGCGGAACCGACGCTGCGCGACGCCTCGGACGGAATTCTCGCGCGGATGTATCTGCAAGCGCTCGAAACGTTAGTTTGGAGTCGCGACCGCACGCTTCATGAAACACTGTTCGACGCATATGCCGAACGATTGGAAAGTCTCTCCGAAGCCTTGGTCGGCGACCAAGCGATGTTCGATCGCATGGACTGGCTGCGGGCCGTCGTCGCCGGTTGGCGCAGGTTGCGGGAGCAACCAACCATCCCGCAAGAGATCGTCGAACTGTTGCGCAAGGCGTCGTTGCCCGGACCGACCGATTACGACTGGGAGATTCACGATTTTCTGATTCACACGCATCGCCGGGCCGAGACCGCGTTGAAAGTGTTCGACGCGATCGTCGAGCACGGCGGCCCGGCGTTCTTGCTATTCGACAACGTGCTTTCGCAGGTCTCCTACCCGCGTCGCTCCGAAACGGAGATCGACGAACGTCTGGGACGCCTGTGCAAGCGTGGTTCGCGCGGGTCGACGTGCCGACGATGTTCGATATGCGTCGGCGCGTGCTGGAGTTTTGTTTGAAGCATCGCGTCTCTCCCCGAGATTTTCTGCGGTTGCCGGGTTTCTCGTTAGCGGATCGCTTTCGCCACGCCGAATCGACGATCGAATCGTTGGAAAACGACGCGCCGCTCCGGACGTTGTACGAATTGCTGGTGGCGGCCGAAGGCTGATGCGTTTCCCGCGGTCGTCTTGCTCCGCGCTGCCGCGCATCGATAATCCAAACGCATGACCGCTACGCCCGACATCGCCGCCGCGCCGGAATCGCCCCGCAAAACATCGGTTTTTCAGTTCCGTAACGCCACGTTGCGCGGATTGGGCGTGTTGCTGCCGCCGATTCTGACGGTCGTGATTCTGGCGTGGATGTTCAACACGGTCCGTTACTACGTGTTGGCCCCCGTCGAAGACGGCGTGCGCGAGGTCTTCGTCTGGCGGATGGCCGACGTGCGGCGACTCTCCAACATCGCGAACCGCGCGTCACGCTCGACGGCGTCGAATTTCAGCGCCTTTCGTCGGGCGACTACGTTCCGACCGAGATTATTCGCTATCAAGCGGCATCGTACGATTACGTGCCGTTTCAAAACGGCTTGGATGCGTATCGCGGGTACGTCCGCATGCGTTATTTGCGTCCGCAATGGGTCGTCCCGATCTTCATCGTGCTGTTCACGCTATTCCTCTATTTGCTGGGCAAGTTGCTGGCGGCCGGAGCGTGGGACATCGTCGAGCGGGGCTTCCTGCGGCTGCCGCTGGTCAACTCGGTCTATGCGTCGGTGCGAAAAGTGACGAAGTTCGTCTTCACCGAGAATCAACAGCACTATAAACGCGTGGTCGCGGTCGAGTATCCGCGTAAAGGCATCTGGTCGTTAGGCATGGTCACGAGCGACGGCGTCGGCACGGTCAACACCGCCGTGCGCGAGCCGACGGTCACCGTGCTGCTGCCCGGCTCGCCGACGCCGATCACCGGCTATTGCGTGATGGTTCCCCTGCGCGAGACGTACGACATCCGCATGTCGATCGACCAAGCGATCCAGTTCTACATGAGTTGCGGCGTGGCCGTGCCCGAGTCGCAGCAAACGCACGCGACCGGAACGACTTCAGAAATCGTCGCGAAGACGTGACATCTCGCACGCGAACGTAGTCTGCCGATTCGGCGATCACTTCCGGGCATAGCGATCGAATTCGTGATCTCCGGTCAGTTTCCATTCGCCGGTTTTATTGTCTTTCTTTCGCTGCGCCGGGGCCCGGATCGGCATCGGTCTTCGGCGGTAACGGCGTCAGTTCGGCCACATAGGTCGTTTGCGGTTTTCGGCCGGTCGAGCGAAGCCAGTCTTCCAACAGCCGAAACGTGGCGTGTTGTTCGCGGACTTTGACGCGGTCCCCTTTTTGGATGACTAACTCGTGCACGCCGGTCCAACCGAACCACCCGTAGCACGCCGTGTGAACAGGGATCCAATGCCCCACGCCTTTGTCGTCGGTCAAATAAAACTCGGACCAGTTGTGGTTGGGAACCCAGACCAAGCGGGCGGGAATCTCCGCCGCGCGACAGAGCGCGACGAACACGGCCGAGTATTCCTCGCAATCGCCCAAACGTTTTTCCAGCGCCGTCGTCACCGACGTGAACGGACCGATTTGAGGACGGATGTGTTCGCGAATCCATGCTGCGAAGGCCACGGCTTTGTCCCAGGGGTGCACGATCCCTTGACTGAGTTCGGCCGCCAGTTTTTTGACCGCCGGCGCACTGGTTTGAATACCGGGGCTATCGAACAGCGCGAGGTTTTTGATCTCTTGCGGCACGCGTTGCGCGACGGGAAACATCTCGGCCGCGTAGGCGTGGTACTGCTTCGAGAGCGTCAATTTGTAGTGTGCGATCGCTCGAACGGTTTCGCCTTTGCGCAGCGCGGGCACGTGCATCAGCAATTGGCCCGCGCCGGGTGCGAGTTCGCGGATCGTCGCCTCGCACCCCTCTTTCTCCAACCGCACGTCGTCCACGACTTGCTCGGGATGCGCCAACGGAACCGGCGTCGCGGCCAGGGCCTCCGATTGCTCCCCAACGCCGGTCATCTCGATCCCGATCTTCAATTCGTACGAACGCGGTTCGAGATAGCCGCGATCCTTCTCGGGCGGTTCCTTCCAAATCCACTTTCCGTCGCCGACGACCGGGATGATGCTGTGGACAGGGCCGAGATCGGTGGAGAATGCCGGAGACGCGCTCTGTGACGATCCGTTCAATCCATGCCGCATGCAAACGCCGGCCAAGCCGAGCGCGGCGGTCGTGAGGAATCGTCGTCGTCGCATGGCGTCGCTCCAAACCGAACACGTGATCGTTCTCCCTCAGTGTAAGTCGCGACCGCGCGGAAATCGAATCTCCAAGTTCTGAAGAACTAGGCACCGACGAGCGCGATATCCGGCAATTCGCGATCGGGAAAATCACAGCGAAAGCGCGATCCGCCCTCCGACGCCGGCTGGTAAGTAAGAGTTCCTCCTAACGACGTCGCGATTCGCGCGGCGATCGCCAAACCCAAACCGGTGCCGGATTGTCCCGAACGTCGCGCGCGCGGGCGCGATAGAACGGCTGGAACACGGCGGCGACTTCGTCGGCCGGAATGCCTGGACCGCGATCTTCGACTTCCAGCGAGGTTTGTCTCCCATCTCGCCTAGCGCGGAGCGTGACGGTCGTTCCTGCCGGACTGTATTTCAAGGCATTCCCGAGCAGCACGTCCAACAATTGCTCCAACAAATCGGGGTTCGTGCGAAGTTCAAGATTCGCCGTCGCGTCGATCCGTACATCGACGTGACGAGAATCGTGGTTCCATTTCGCAAGGTATCTTCGCAACCATTCCGCGACGTCGATCACGCGGGTCGTCGGCGTTTCGCCCGCATCCGCGGGCCAAGAACAGCAGCGATTCCACGGTCCGTCCAAACCGCGCAGCTCGTCGTCGACCACGCGTAACGTCGAGACATACTCGTCGGAGGATCGCGCACATGTCTTAACGCGACCTCGACTTGCCCCTGCATGACCGTTAGCGGTGTGCGGAGTTGATGCGCGGCGTCGCCGGCGAAACCGCGTTGCCGTTCGTACGCCTCGAACAAGCGATCCAACAACCGATTTGAACGACTCGGCCAATTCGCTCAATTCGTCCGCGCCGTCGCCGGCGGGTAAGCGGGCT
Organism: Pirellulales bacterium; assembly: GCA_049840575.1. Taxonomy (GTDB): domain Bacteria; phylum Planctomycetota; class Planctomycetia; order Pirellulales; family JALHPA01; genus JANRLT01. Next base: position 50,515 of record JASGKV010000020.1, on the reverse strand, counting down.
TGAGTGTCCGCGGGTCGAATCGCCCCGGCTTGTTCGGCCATCCGACGAACCGGCGCGATCGCCTTCGCGCAAAACCAGCGCCCCGCGATGGCAGCAATAATCCAGCACAGCGTCGGCAATACGACCAACGCCAAAGCGAGCCAATTTAACGAAGAATGCAGCGGCGCGTATCGCCGCGCGACCGTGACCCGTAACGCGCCGTGCTCAAGGGGAGGCGCGCTCGGTGGCGGACTTCGGATGCGGCGCGGCCAGTAGTGGCGACGAAAACGAACGCCAGGCGGGATGCTCGGAACTCTCTTCGCCTGCGCGCCAAAGTCGTCAATTCGACGTCTTCGAGGGAATTCGGTCGAAGCGCACGCTCGCGAGCGACGACCTGACCGGCTTCGTCGACCACGATCCAACGAATGTCGTCGCTTTCTCCGTCGCCCAGCGTCACCACATGATCGGACGGCTCCCATTTCACGTCGTCGTCTTCGACCTCGACGGCGGCGACCAACGTGTTGAGCGTCGACTGAAGCTGTTTGTCGAACCGATGCGTCAGCCAATAGCGGGCCACGCCGTAGATCAACAGCGAGTTGCCCAGCAACAAGATCGCAAGCGCGCCGAAGAAAAAGGCCGTGATCCGGTTCGCCAGGGTCATACGTCCGTCCCGTCGACGTCGTCGTGTTTGAGTTCGTCGACCGCGTCCAAGACGTAGCCCCGACCGCGACGGGTGTGGATCAATCGCGGGCCGCACGCTTCCAACTTGCGCCGCAATTCCTTGACGTGGACCTCCAGCGTGTTGGACAGTCCGTCGAAATTTTCGTCCCACACGGTTTCGTAAATCCGCGTGGCGCGAGAGAACTTTGTGCGGATTGCGCAGGAACAACGTCAACAGCGACAATTCTTTGGTCGTGAGATCCAACGGCTGCCCGCCGCGCAGTCGCCTTTTGAGTCGCCATGTCGATGCGGACGTCTTGAAACTCGATCACGACTGAATTCGCTTGGCTCGGTCGACGCAAGTGCGCTCGAATGCGGGCTAGTAATTCTTCGAACGAAAACGGCTTCGTCAGGTAATCGTCGGCTCCGGCATCGAGGCCCGTCACGCGCTCGGCGACCGCGTCGCGAGCGGTCAGAAACAGCACCGGCGTCGTGCGATTGGTTTGTCGAAACGTGCGTAAGACGTGCAACCCATCCTCGCCCGGCAGCCACCAATCGAGAATGACGAGATCGTACGCCGACGTCCGTAACCGCAGCGCAGCTTCGCGACCGTCGGCCGCGTGCTCGGCCGCGTAGCCCTCTTCGGTCAATCCGCGCACGAGGAAATCCGCGATGCGGGCTTCGTCTTCGACGACCAAAATGCGACCACTCACGCCGAACTCCGAAAAAGCGGGACGCTTCCATCTTATCAAGAACCGAACGCAAACAACTCGACGCGCGGAGACGCATCGAGTCGTCGAACGCCGAGCGAGAATCGTCGCTCAGTCTTCGGCCTTGTCGGAAACGATCTTGCCGTGCAGATCGAGGACCAGTTCGCGCGACCGTCCGGGCCTTCGGCTTCGATCTCCCAACCGGTCGTTTCGAATTCCACTTTCGTCGGTACGTAGCCCTCTTTCTCCAAACGTCCGACGATGGTTCGCAGACCGATCGCGTCGGCGGGAAGAGCGGGGTGCGGTTCGTCCGCGTGCTCGCGCACGATCACCGCCGTGGCCGGATCGACGACCAGGCCCAACGGCTTGCCGGCTTTGAGAACCTCGACTTCCCAGCGACCGTCGTCGTAAGTGATTTCGGTCGGCGCGTCGTACCCGGCCGTGGCGACGGCGTCGAGAACCGCGGAGAGCGGTTTGGCGGACGACGGCAAGCGATGAACGCCGCCCAACACCGCCAACCCGAAAAAAAACACGACCGCGGCGATCAGAGATATCGGACATCGTAGCGCTCCTGCGGAGGAAGGAATCATTCTCGGCGGGCGAGCCGCGAACCGTTGTTCGCGGCGCCGCACCGAAGTCACGATCACATCCTAGAAACGCCGTCTAAACGCTCCGTGAAGCGAAGATAAAATCGATTTCATCTTCGCGGGCGATCGTCATCCGATCGCCCAACGTCCTTGAATGAAAGCGAGTTACGACTCGTCCGTCGCCGCTTTTGCGTTGTTTTGAGCTTTCTTTTGGCCTTTGTTTTTGCCGTTTTTGTTATTGTTCTTGCCGTTGTTCGGCGGATCGACGGCCGTCGGCGGCGCTTGTTCGGCGTTCCACGCGTCGTAGAGTTTTTGCAACTCGGCGACTTTTTGCGGCTGCGCCGCGGCGAGGTCCTTGCTCTCTTCCTTATCGACGCTCAGGTCGTACAACTCGGGCTTGCCGCTGCCGCCGCGCGAGACGACCAACTTGTGATCGCCGTGACGGACAGCCCATTGCTCGCCGAAGCGCCAATACAACGTTTGATGCGGCTTGCCGGTCGCTTCGCCTCGCACATACGGCAGAATGTCGACGCCGTCCAACTTCCACGCGGGATCGATCGTTGCGCCGGTCGCGGTCAACACGGTCGGCAGTACGTCGAGATTCAACACGGGATGTTCGTAAACTTTGCCGGCCGGCAGTTTGCCTTTCCAACGCATGATGTACGGAACGCGCGGACCGCCTTCGAACGTGGTCATCTTGAAACCGCGTAAGCCGCCGTTCTGGCTGGTCGTGCCGTTGGTCGGTCCGCCGTTGTCGGCGATGTAGTAGATCAGCGTAGTCTCGTCCTGGCCCAACGCGCGAACTTTCGCCAAGACACGGCCCACCGCGTCGTCTTGCGCCGAGAGCATCGCCGCGAACAGTTTGCGTTTTTCGTCCTTGATCTCCGGAAAGCGAGCCAAGTACTTCTCCGGCGCTTGCAAGGGCGCATGTTGCGCGTTGAACGGCAGATACAGGAACCACGGGGCCGACTTGTGTTCGTCCAACCATTCGACGGCCCGTTCGGCGTATTTTTCGGTCGTGTAGAACGATTCGTCTTTGACCGGCGTCACATCCGGCGACTTGCGCGAGTCGATGAAATTCGTCGGATGAAAAAACGGCGTGTTGGCCAGCGTTCCGAAGAACTCGTCGAAGCCGCGCTTCGTCGGGTGATACTCGGGCGGATTACCCAGGTGCCACTTGCCGATCGCGACGGTCGCGTAGCCCTGTTCCTTCAAACGATTCGCCAACGTCGTTTCTTTCAACGACAGCCCGCCCTGTCGGCAGACGGCGTTAAATTCGTGTCCGAAGCGGGTCGGATAGCGACCGGTCATCAAGCCCGCGCGCGACGGGCTGCAATACGTGGCCGCGACGTAGCCCTGTGTGAAACGCACGCCTTCGGCGGCGAGCGAATCGATGTGCGGCGTGGGAATCTGCGGATTCCCTTGGCAGCCGAGTTCGCCCCAGCCTTGATCGTCGGAATAAATGATCAAGATGTTGGGTTTCTTGGTTTCCGCGGCCCGCGATGCGACGTCGAGGATCGCGGTGAGTCTGAAGACGCAGCAAATCGAGAGCAAGCTTTTCCAGCGCCGGGGCATATTGGTAGGGAGCGTGAAATCGGGATGAATGAAGCGTAAGGACAAGAGAGATGTGAGACGAGTTACTCGCCCCAGACTTTCGGAGTCACGAAATCCTTGGGTTTCGGCTTCGCCTTCGGCGGGACGGCTTCTTTGGCGTAGGCGTCCAACTTGGCGCGAAGGTCCTTCACGCGCTCGGGCTGTTTCTCGGCGAGGTTCGTTTTTTCGTACGGATCGGATTTCAAGTCATAGAGTTCGATGCCGCCGTTGGCCGGCGCTTGCTTCGCGCCGTTTCCTTTGCCCTTGGTTTTACCGGCTGCGGGGGCGTCCTCTTCGCCGTCGGGATCGTCTTCGCCCGTTTTAGCGACCAATTTCCAATCGCCGGCGCGAATCGCGCCGCCGTTCGGCGTGACGTTCAGCAAAATCGCGTCGTGCGGCGACGGCTTGCCGGCCGACAACGTCGCCCAGGCGTCGCGGCCGTCGAGCGCGGTCGATTGTTCGCTTTTCGCGCCGGCCAGTTTGAGCAACGTCGGATAGAGATCGACGATATGCAGCGGCTCTTCCAACGTCTTGCCGGCCGGTAGATGCCCGTCCCAGGTGGCGAACGCCGCGACGCGGACGCCTCCTTCGTAAACCGTTCCTTTGCCGGCGCGGTACTTGCCGTTATCGGTCACGCGTCCCGGAGCGGGCCCGCCGTTGTCGCTGCTGAAGATGAACAGAGTCTTTTCGCGCGTGCCGGATTTTTCGACCGCCGTCACGACTTGTCCGATCGCTTCGTCGACGGCGGCCAGCATGCCCGCGTAGAGTTTGCGATCGCCCTTGAGCGCGCCGTACGGTTCCAAATACTTCGCCGGGACTTGATGCGGCGAATGGACGCCGTTAAAGGGGACGTAGAGGAAGTACGGTTTCTTACCGGCGTTTTCGGTCACGAATTTCGCCGCTTCTGCGGCGACCAAATGCGTGGAGTAGCCTTCGTCGCGATTTACGCGATCGTCCTTATGCCAATCGAAGCCGCCGTCGCGGATGTGCGTGAAGTAATCGAGCGCGCCGTTGTAATGTCCGTATTGATGATCGAACCCGCGCCGAGTCGGCAGGTACTCGGGCGCGAAGTGTCCCAGATGCCACTTGCCGGTAATCGCGGTCGCGTAACCCGCGTCATGCAAGGCGGACGGCAGCGTACGTTCGGTCAACGGCAAACCGTATTGCGCCCAAGGTCGCACGACGCCGGTTTGCAGACCGTGCCGCATCGGATAACGCCCGGTCATCAACGCCGCGCACGTCGGGCTGCAGACCGGTTGGACATAGAACGCATCGAGGGTGGTGCCGGCCTTGGCCAAGCGATCGATGTGCGGCGTCTTGATCTCGGTCCCGCCCATAAACCCGCAATCGTGCCGGCCCATATCGTCGATGAGAAAGACGACGATGTTGGGACGTTCCTCGGCGGCGGAGACGTACGAAACAAATCCGATCGCCACAAGCGCGGCGAGCATGAATCGCGACATTCGAATTTCCATGTTCGGTTTACAAATTCGGCGACCGCGCCGATGCGTTACGAGACTTCCTCAGCCATCGGGCCGAGACGCTGACGATCAGAAAACAGGCGAGGACGACTGTCGTACCGACGCCCCAAAAGACGTATGGCTTATACGGTGCGAAAAAATCTTGGAAGGTGTGGACGGGAGCGTTGGTGAGATGAGCATGTTGATCGGAGAATTCATCGGCTCGTTTCTTGAGCTCGACTTGACGTTGAAGCTCTTTGGGGATTTCCTCCAAACGATTCGCCAGCATAGGATCGGGCGAAACCTGAAACTCACGAGCCAACCGCAAGATCACGGCGCCCCGTTCCAGCGGCCGGGACTCGTACGTGTCATCCCCCAAAATGACGAGATACCCTAAGCTCTTCAGCAAATCGGCGATTAAGGGATCAGGTTTTCGCCACCGGCCAACCGCTGATGCAGTTGATACTCCAAGGCGTGACGTTCCCATCCCAAATCGCGTTGAGTCAGCTCTAACGGCGCGAACGGCCCCTTTGTGGTATGCGCGCGAGGGGGTGGACGAACAGGCAGTGGGGATTTGCCGAAATCCAATTCCCATACAGTGTGCGTCTCGAACCATTTCGGATCGTTATGTGCTTTTAACTTCGCTTCGAGTATCTTCACACCTAACCATGCGGTCCCCTGTTGCGTCCCAGGAGCGAGATCCACGGCTTTGCGAAGCCACGTTAGTGCTTTTGCGTTATCACCGGTTCCTTCGTAGGCATTTGCCAACTCTACAACGATTACCGGATCACCGGGAAATCTTTGGGCCAATCTTTCGAGAATGATGATCGCTTCCGTGCAACGACCATCACGAATCAGCAAGGAAGCGTAGTTCGTGAGATCCATGCGATCTCCACCATCGGCCGCTCTTTTCAAAGCTTGCAATTCGGCATCGGTTGGGCGACCGCGTAACGCTTCAAGATATTCTTGCGGAGACAATCTCGACCAATCCTGCGACTTCGATTCGATAGGTAGGTCTTCCCAATAATCACTTAATGCGGCGGACACGTGTACTGTGCTACCGACTATGCAGCTCCAGAATAATGCAATCGCCAACGGAAAGACCGTGCGCATGATCGAACACCCACGTCGAGAGTGAAGTTGGCAAGTAACGCTTTCTTCATTTTCGGAGGAATCGAGTCTTGCAGCAATCTTGTGTGGATCAATCATCGTTCGCCGCGGCGTTTTTGCCTTTCCCTTTTTTGCCGGCTTTTCCGACCTTGCCTGCCGCGCGTTGTTCGACGTTCTTCGTCGGCAGCGGGGCTTTGATTTCCTTTTGCCATGCGTGCAACTTGGCCAGCAACTCGTGCGTCTTGGCCGGGTTGGATTTGGCCAGGTCGTGTTTTTCGCCGATGTCGTTCTTCAGGTCGTACAGTTCCACGCGGCCGTCTTCGTAGAACTCGTGCAGTTTCCAATCGCCGTCGCGCACGGCGGCCGCCGGCGTGGTGCGCCACGTGTTGTTCCCCGCACCCAAGTAGCCGGGGAAGTGCCAGAACTTCAACGCGCGGTCGGTCTGTGTTGTCTCGGGCGCGAACAACGTCGGGACGTAGCTCTGTCCATCCAGGACGTAATCTTGCGGCGGTTTCGTGCCGGTCAGTTCTAACAACGTCGGATAGAGATCGACTGAGTTGATCGGCAACGCGCTGGTCGTGCCGGCCGGTATCTTGCCCTTCCAACGATAAACGTACGGCACGCGCACGCCTCCTTCGTAGAGCATCCCTTTGCCGCCGCGCAGCGGAGCGTTGTCGGTGATGTCGCCCCCCTTGATTCCTTCGCGTTCGTAACCGCCGACGCCGCCGTTATCGCTCGTGAAGATCACCAACGTGTTGTCGGCGATCTTCAAGTCTTCCAATAGCGCGACGATGCGACCGACGCTTTCGTCGACGCTGGAGATCATCGCGGCGTACGTCGGATCCTTGTGGCCGGCCACGCCCGGTTTGTCTTTGAACTTGGCGATCAGTTCGGGTTTGGCCTGATGCGGCGAGTGGACGCCGTAGTGCGGCAAGTAAAGCAAGAACGGGCCGTCTTTCTTCCGCTTAATGAAGTCCACGGCTTTGTCCGTGAGGAAGTCTGCCAAGTAGGCGTTCGGATCGTGGTCGGTTTTGGGATTGGTCGCGAAGTCGAAGTGCTTGCCCGCGCTGACCACGGCTTCGTCGAATCCGCGTTGCGACGGATGATGCCGGGCGTCGTCGCCGAGATGCCATTTACCGAACATCGCCGTGGCGTAGCCGGCCTGCTTGAGCGTTTGCGCGAAGGTGATTTTTTCGAGCGGCAGTTTGTTGAGATTCTCGACCGGCTTCAGCGGTCGGCTTTGCCAATCGAAACGATCGATCCCGCCGACGGTGTACACACCGGTCCGCGGACCGTATTGCCCGCTATGCAGCGCCGCGCGGGTTGGTTGGCAATTCGGCCCGCACGTGTAGCCGTCGGTAAAGCGCAAGCCCTCTTTGGCCAGGCGATCGATGTTCGGCGTTTCGTAATACGCTCCGCCGTTGCAAGCGACGTCGGTGTAGCCCAAGTCATCGGCCAGGATGAAAACGATATTGGGGCGAACCGGCTCGGCGGCGTGAACCGACGACGATGGAGAGCCGACCGCAATGGCGAGCAGCGTAAACAATTTAAGGACGACGAGCGAACGAAGCATGCGTGTGATATTGGAAAGGAGTGATGGTGACCCGATGTGCGACGCCGAGGCCGGCGGGTTTTTCGATGAATCTTGGGCTAGGTGTTCATGAACAGACAACGACGGAACCAAGCTGGGAAATATCCCGGAAAGACCGCTTATCTGCCGGCCGTTTCCGTGATTCCGGTTTCTTGTGGATGTCTATGACCGGTTTTCGACTGACATCCAGAACTAGGAAGTCGAATTGCGAATTGAACGCGATTCTTGTGCCGCGTATGGCGGAGCCCCTTTTATACGAAGTTCGTGCCGGCATGCCTCCCGCGAAAATCCCGCATGTTCCAAGACGTCTAACTCCCGACCTCGCCCCGGCTTCCGGCTGTTTCCGAACTGTTCCCGATGCGGTACGATGACCGATTCCCTACGACCGGATGGGTATCCGCGTCGAATCGCCGATGTTCCCTCACGCATGCCGACGCTTCGCGTCGTTCGCCCATGGCCCTCGATCCGTATTCCTCGTGCCCTTGCGGTTACGGCAAGAAGATCAAGTTCTGTTGCCCCGATTTGATCAACGACCTAGACAAGGTCCAAAGCCAAATCGCCGGCAACCAGTTGGCCAACGCACTCGATACGGTCAAAGCACTCGAATCCAAATACCCTAATCGCGCCTGTCTGCTGTCGTACATCGCGTTGCTCGGTTGGGCGACCCGCCAACATCAACTGGTCGACGAGACGACCAAACGATTCTTGGAACATCACCCCAAGAACCCGATCGCGTTGGCGTTCCATGCGATGAAACTCGTCCGCGACGGCGATCTGCGCGGCGGGCAAAACGCGCTGCAGGACGCGCTCGAGATGTGCGAGAGCGAACTGTTCGAAAGCGTCTACAACGCCATTGTCTTGATGGGCCAATCGATGCTGGGACAGGGCCAAATCCTGCCCGCCCGCGGTTTGTTGACCTTGGGCATGGTGGTCAGTAAGGGCCAAGATCAGAACGTGATGCAGGCGTTGATGCAGCTCGAAGGCTCGCCTACGATCCCGGCGTTGCTCAAGGACGTGCCGGGCTACATGGAGTGCGAGAAGAACGCGCCGTATCGCAACGAGTTCGAAGGCGCACTGCGTTTGGCGGGGCGTGGTTGTTGGCGCAAAGCGGCCGGCGTCTGGAAAGAGATCCTCAAAAAGAACCCCGAAGATCCGTCGGCGCATCGGAACTTGGCCGTGGCGTTGGGATACCTGGGCGAGTATCGCGCCTCGGCCGACGAATGGCGGGCTTACGCCGAGCTGGATATTCCGGCCGACGAAGAAATCGAAGCCGAAGCGACCGCCCAACTGTTGCGTCGCGACGAGTCAGAAGGGCAAGTCGACGATCTGCTGGTCAAATTCGAGCTGCGCGACTATGACCGCGCCGAACAGGCGTTGCTGGCGACGCGTCGCGCGGAACGCCTGACGATCGACATGTCGCAATACGCAGACAACGGCCAACCGCCGCCGCGCACGGTCTTCGCGTTGTTCAACCGCGAACGCCCGCAAACCTCGGACAACCTGAAATCGACTGACGTGCCGTTGATCTTGGGTCACGTCTACTTATTCGGCAAAGAGACCGACCGCCCCGCGCACGTCGAGATCGACGTTTATCGCACGCATTTGGAAACGGTCCTCGCGACATTTCGCGAGATCGTCGGCGATGCATTCGGCGGCGAGATTTCGGAAGAGGTGACCGGACAGGTCTCGAATCTGGAACTGGCGCTCAGTTGGCAATGGCGGCTGCCCGAGAACACCGATTGGAAGAACCGTATGCGGTTGCTGCGCGAACGGCGCACGCATGTGTTGTTGGACATCTGGCCGACGTTACGGTTGCCGTTGCTCGACGACATGACGCCCGCCGAAGCGAGCGTCGATTGGAACATGCGCGATCGCCTGCAAGCGGCGATCATGCTGTTGGAAATGAGCGACAGCAGCCAAGCCGCGCCGGAAATGTTCGCCAAACTGCGCGAGAAGCTGGGCCTGCCACTGCCCGAAACGCTCGAACCGGCCGATTTCGATTACAAGCGGGCGCACCTGCCGCGATTCCTGTACGTACCGGTCGAGAAGTTGAACGACCAACAATTGCGCAACTCGTACCAGCGCGTGATGGTCGCGCAGGTTCTTGCCCGCCGCGCGTAAATACGCTCTCGAAGTCCTCAAACGTCCGAGCTTGGCCGACGACCACGACTTGGTGATGTCGGCCTATCAGGTGATGGTCCGCGTGACCGAAGACGCCGACGAATCGTTGCTCTACGTCGACGCCGCGCGAAATCTGGCCGACAAAATCAAGGAATCGACCGCCGGTTGGGACTTGGAAGAACTCGCTCTGCGAATCGCGCGGCGCGAAGGGGATCACGTCGGCAAGTTGATCCAACACATCAGCACCGCGCACATGCGCGAGCCCGGCATCGCCAAGGCGTTGTATCGCTTGTTGGCCAACGCGGGTTTGGTCGGTCCGAACGGCGAGATGCGTTTGCCGTCGGCCGGACCCGGTGTCAGCAGCGCGATCGTCGGCGCCGAAGCGACCCCGGCCGGCACCGAGAGCAAGCTCTGGACCCCCGACGCGGCCGAACCGCGGGGCGAGAAAAAGTCGTCGCTGTGGATTCCGGAGTAAGTTCCGCTAACGAGCCCAAAGTCGTAGGGTGCGTCTCGACGCACCGGGATAATCTACATAACGATCTCTTCGTTTTCGCGCTGTCTTCTTCGTTGCGCGATGACGTGGTCGGTTCCGGCAACGGCGAGTCGTCGGAATCCGTGTCACACTCGCGCGACACCGTCCTCTCCGGCGCGACATGTCTGCAAAACCCCTGATTTAGGGGGATTTCGACCTATTTCGAGGCAATTATTGGCCGTCCGTTACGTCGGCGCGTCATCGTCGCGATACGCTGCATGATTCTGAATTTCTACTCACGGTGGTCGAATGCAAAAAACACGAAGATTTTTAATCTCTACTCTCATATGACTTTGCGCACGCTCGACCAGTGCGTTTTGTATCGTGGCACGATCGATTCGCGTCTCGGCATCGGACCTGCATTCTTGAGAAACCATCAAAGACGCAAGCCAACGGTTGAAACACTCCTGCGATCGTCGCAGGTCCGACACAAACCAGACAACCTCGGCCCTGGTCGCCATCCATAAGGAACGTCGCCATGAAGAAGAATCGAAGCCGTCATCCGTCATTTCAAACTCGAAGAAGTCAAAGACGCTCTGCACAACAAAGGCGTGCAAGGCATGACCGTTACCGAAGTCCGCGGGTTCGGTCGCCAAAAGGGCCACACCGAAACCTACCGCGGCGCCGAATACGCGGTCGACTTCCTGCCGAAGGTCAAAATCGAAGTCGTCGTGGGCGACAAGGACCTGCAATCCGTGTTGGACACGATCGTCAACTCGGCCCGCACCGGTCAAGTCGGCGACGGTAAGATCTTCGTGAGCGACCTGAGCGAAGTGATCCGCATCCGCACCGGCGAAACGGCCCAAGCCGCGATCTAAAGAACCATGCATCCGTCGCCGCGAGTTTGAATTCGCGGCGACGGATGGATTTGAAACGATACGTGATGCGCGACGGTCCGCCCAACGGCCGTCCCGCTTCTCGCGAAGTCATGAGGAACAACGTCGCGGTGACGCACGAGGGGGAAGAGCCGGGAGCGATCCCGATCCACAACGGAGTCGAACGCAAGTTCGACTCCGCTTTTTTGCACCGTGATCGAACGTTGTTTCGGCGAAGTGCGATCAAGCGTTCATGCCGTTCGCATCACAAGATTCGACGATTCTGCGAAAGACGGCGAACGCCGCGGCTTCCACGTTGCACAACACCACGATCGACGAGTCGCTTACGACGTCGAACGCCACTCGAGCCGAAACGCCGGGATCGGAGCCGGTATGGCCGAACCAACGGCGCTCGCCGATCGTGGTGAGGTAGAATCCGAGACCATAACGATTCCGTCCGCCGAGCGATGAGCGCGGCTCGAACAAACGCTTTTGCGTATCGGGCGTCACCAAACCGTCGGATCGCAGCACTGCGCGAAACGACGAAGGTCGTGGGCCGTGGTGAGAACGCCGCCGTCGGGGCCACCAAGGATCGGGAGGTGACCAAAATTGGTCGACCCACTCGGCAAGTACCCGATCGCGGCGTCGGTCGGCCAACGGTTATGCGCACAAAATCGCGTGGCGATCAGATTCGAAGGTCGAACGACCCAGCGTTCGATCGCCTCGTCGTAGCTCAACCCGGTCAACTCTTCGATCGCTATTCCCAGCAAGATGTAGCCGGCCGAACTGTATCGAAATTCACTCGAAGTATGCTTCGAGACGCGCAATACGTATGGCAAGAATCGCGCGGCAAGTCGAGCGCGGCCACGTCCATTCCGGTGAACGGCAGTGCGGCTTCGTCGTCGATGTAATCTCCCAATCCCGACGTGTGAGCGAGCAAGCGTTCGATCGTCACGTCGGCGTCGTAGTGCGTTCGCAAATCGGGCAGTATGTCGACCAACTGCGTCTCGAACGCGCAGCGACCTTCTTCGATCAGGCTGCGCTACGCAAACGGCCGTAAACATCTTGCCGACGGACGCGACGCCGAAGGGCGTGCAAACGCGATTCGGCACGCGCGACTGCGCGATTCGCCCAACCGCCGGCGTATTCGATGACAGGCTGCCCATCGATCACGAGGCTCAATACCCCTGAGAACGTCTCATTGCGCAGCGTTTGCCGCAATTCCTCGATGAATTGATTATTGGGCACGCCAGGAACTCTGGACGAGTGGTTGCGGTTCACGAAGAATAACGCGTATCCTACCAGCCGCGTTTTCTATCGTAATCTCATAACGAGCAATTCATGGATCTCAAACTCGCCGGCAAAACCGCACTCGTCTCGGGCTCCACCAAAGGGATCGGTTTAGCGATCGCCATGCGGTTGGCCGGCGAAGGCGCGCGAGTGATCGTCAACGGCCGATCCGAAGCATCGCTCGCCAAGGCGCTCGCGGAAATCCGCGCGGCCGTACCCCAGGCGCGGCTAGAAGGCTTCGCGGGTGATCTCTCGCTGGCCGAAACCGCCGTGACGCTCGTCAAGCGATTCCCAACGATCGATATACTTATCAACAACTTGGGCATCTTCGAACCGAAGCCGTTCGAGGAGATCCCGGACGACGACTGGCGGCGGTTCTTCGACGTCAACGTGTTGAGCGGCGTTCGTTTAAGCCGTCTGTATCTGCCCGGCATGAAGGAACGTAACTGGGGGCGGATCATCTTCATCAGCAGCGAAAGCGGCGTACAGATTCCGGTCGAAATGGTCCATTACGGCATGACGAAAACCGCGCAGTTGGCGGTCGCCCGGGGATTGGCCGAATCGTGCGCGGGGACGGGCGTGACAGTGAACTCGGTCTTGCCCGGTCCGACGCGTTCCGCCGGCGTCGACGAATTCGTTGCGCAACTGAGCGGCGGCAAGCCGTTCGAGGAATTCGAGCACAAGTTTTTCGAAAAAGTGCGCCCTAGCTCACTGATCAAGCGCTTCGCGACGACCGACGAAGTCGCGACCACAGTGACATATCTCTGCAGCCCATTGGCTTCGGCCACCACCGGCGCGGCGGTCCGCGTCGACGGCGGCGTGATCCGTTCGTGCGTGTAAGGGCAAGGGATGCCATGCATGGAGGACGGAATTCCCAATTAAACACACGTTCGCGGGGACACGACGTTAACCTTTATCAAAAAACAACTTATGTCGCATCGCATTCGCATTTACTTAGCTGAAAAGCTCGAAATTGATTGTTGAATAAAACTTTTTCCCGGAAGGGTGTAACACAAGCCGGAGCAGGCTCGTCAGTGTTGCGGAAGTGAGCATTTCGCTTGCTGAATTCCCCTTCACTACGAGCCGTCATTATGTCCCCGGAATCCACAAAATCCCTCTCCGATCGATTCTGTGCTGAATGCGAAGCCGACATCCGTTATGCTATCGCCGAAGATTTGTGCCCTCTGCGCGAATACGCTCGCATCCTCGCCGAATACGAAGAACGGATGCGACTCACTCCGGCGGGCGTCGTAAAACATGTTGGACGGATCGATCGCGTGCGGAGCGAATCGACTCCGATCGCGTAACCTCAATCAAGATTATCGTTGGCCGCTGGCCGGTGTGCGCCGCATAGATGACCACTCCTGCTTGTTCAACGGTTACCGTCGCATAGAGGGATTCCATGCCCGCTGATCACTTGTCCTGAATGTGGATCTGACATGCTTCGGACGACTGTTGAACGAGTTCTTTCATGAAACCGTCAATCGAATCGTTCACTCGAAATTTCGTCCCTCAATTCCACAACATCAACTGCACATAACAGATACTCGCATGGCGCTCGATCACTTGTTCCGAATGCAAGCATTACCCGCTCTCCGATCGAGCGGATAAGTGCCCGATCTGCGGCATCCCGGTCAATCAGTCGGCCGAGGGTTCTCCCGCGTTAGACAAACCCAACGTCGAAATCGATGAACCGGATATTGTGGACGAGCAGGACGATGATTGGGACGAAGATGAAAACAAGGATGATGGTCGCGCATCCAGCGTCACTGCCGGCCGCCGACGTTCGCCCGCTGAGTTGCAAGAACTTCGTAGACAAGCCGAAGCATGGGTCAACGGTTACACGGCCACCGCGGTGGCTACGGTTTGCGCGACGGCGTGGCTTCCCGGCGCCGCGACCGGAATTCTCTGCGCGTTGGAAGCCACAATGTGTTTTCACATCGGTAAGCTGTATAAACCCGGTTTTACGGCCGCCGAAGGAACCGCCGCGGCCGGTACGATCGGCTTGGCCGCGCTTGCCGGCAAAATCGTCGCGATGGAGGGCACTATCCTGCTAGGCCCATTCGCATTCGCGGCCAAGCCCGCGATCGCCGGAGGCATCGTCAAAACGATGGGTCAACTGGTCATCAGTTTTTTCGAGGAACGCGAATAGCGACGAAGCCCCCCGTCGCCGTACGGCCGAAAATACGACCGCGATAAGACATAGGACACCGAACGATTTTTTCCTCTTTGCCTCGCTCGAAAGCCGGCGGAATGCCCGAGTCCCCACAACCTGCCGCACCTCGCAAGTCGCCGCCGCGTTATGCGGACCTCGACGGCAAGCAACTCGTGGCGCTAATCCTGCAAGGAGACGCGGATGCGTTGATGCACGTACTGTTGGATCGTTGCGGCGATTTTCTCGAACTCCTGGAAAACACGTTCGACTACCAAGAAGATCTCGCCCAGGATGTCTGCGTCCATCTCTACGGCAAGCAAGGGGATTGGGCACGGCTGCGTTCTTGGGACGGTTCGGCGCGGCTCGAAAGCTGGATGATGACCGTCATGCGTCGCGTCTGTTTGACCGCTAAGCGCAAATCTCGAAACCGTAATCGCTTGAACGAACCTCTTACCGATGCGGCGAAGGAAGTTCCCGAAACGCGATCCCCCTCTCCTTCGCTCAATCTGGAACGTAGCGAAACCATCACGATTTTACTGAAAGCGGTCGAGAAACTAAAACTGGAACGCGATCGTCTCATCATCCTACTGCGGTACCTGCGCGAACCGCCGCTGGAACCAGACGAACTCTGCGAGCGTCTGAGCATCAGGCCCGGTACGCTCCGAACCGCGGAGAGTAGAGCTCGCGAACGCTTAGCCGAAGTGCTCGCCGGCGGCGAGTGGGAGGAAATCCGTGCCTGAGCCAACCGACCCACACCCAACCCCCGAAGCGTTAATCGATTACGCGGACGGCGTGACGACCGAAGTCGCCGCGCTCGAACGACATTTGAATGTCTGCGGCGAATTGCGCAGACGGTGATCCGGCTCCGCGCATTGCGTGACCTGCGCGAAATGCCCCCAGCCGGGCAAGCGAATCCGACTCGTCGCGACGCACGCAAAACACAACTCCGGGGTTTTTTGACCGACAAACTTGGGATGAAAGTGGGCACGTTGTCCGGCGACTCGTCGAGCGGAGGCGGATTCGTGACGCTCGCCGGGTTGGGTGGCGCATTGGGGCTTTCGCAACTGCGGTCGCCGGAACCTTCGATCTTGGCCGGCGTCGATCCGTCGTCGCATGACGCCGCGCACGGTCAGCCGACAAATCACCCGCCCGTGAACAATGACGACGACGTGGACCCGAATGCATCCGAGCATTCTACAGACGTCGACGCGCATCCCACGCAAGACATTCATCCCGATTCGGAGACGCAAGATTCGATCACGACGATGCTCAAGCAGATCGAGGAAGAACTGAACGTCCCAAACGAACCGCATCTCGGCTCGATCGAAGCCTCTCCGGATGGGAACGACGAGACAATATTTACGAACATGGATTTCGACCGGCCGGAGTATGATGGATTCGATACCGGCGCCTCGGGCGACCATGTGTTGGATCTCGATCCGTATGAGGACGATGCGTCCGATCCGTCGGAGAATCACGATGATTACGACAGCGACGATTCATAATATTCTCGATCTCGTTTCGCGTTTGACGTTGGAGAATTGACGTGTACATCCCCGGCATGCATGAATTCTACGAAGCGATGAACCAAGAATTGCTTCATCATATGGAGCAAGCCCAGGCGGCGCAACACGATCAACATGTGATCGACGCGCAACATGGTCCGTTGGACGATCTTCACGGCCCGTTCGACACGCACCATGGTCACATCGACGACTCTCACGTCGGAGGACTCGGCGATCTGCGACCCGATGCCGATTACCCGGATACGACTCACCAAGGCGTTCCGCATCATGAGGATGCCCCGGGATTTCTCGAACGCTTGACTCCGTCCATATTGAGCGGCGCGGCATCCGCGGCGATCAAGTTCGTCGCCGAGGCCGCGACCGACGCGTTCCTTTCGCAAGCGTTCCTGGGAGACGCCCATCCGTCCGGCGGCGCACATTCCACACACGACGCGGAACACCCGGCGCCGACCACGCATTCGCTCTCGATCGGACATAACGACGGCGATGGTTTCATTCATCAGAACGACAATCATACCTGTGCGATCGTGTCGCAAGAAATGATCCTGCATCAATTTCATCTGCACGACCCCCAAACCGGCGAGCCGATTAGCGAAAACAAGCTCGTTGACGACGCGAACGCGAACGGTTGGCTGAGCGAGCACGGCACTTCGGTATCGAATCTGGGCAAGATATTGGATCACTACGGCGTCGCGAATCACGTCGGCCATGATTGGCCGCATCTGATCAACGATCTCGCGGCGGGACATCAGGTCGTCATGGCCGTAAATGGTGATCGGCTCTGGAACGATCATAGTCCGTGGACGGACTTCGCCAATCTGTTCGGCAATCATCCAAATCACGCGATCGTCGTTCGCGGCATGCATGTCGACGAACATGGCGCGATCAACGTGGTCATCAACGATCCCGGCAGCGCCGACGGGGCGGGGCTCGAGTATCCTCTGATTCATTTTCAATCGGCGATCGACTCGTCCGGCTTCCATTACGTGGCCACCGATCACGCGCCGGCCGACTGGTCTCCGTCGCCAGAGATCGTTGCGTTGCGTACGGACGTCGTGAATCACGAGCCCGTGATGGAATCGCGTTCCTTCGCGGAGTCATTGGAATCGTTAAACGAGGCGGAGCGAAATACGTTCTTACGTGACCTGTAGTCGTCAAGCTAACGCGTTGAGTCACTTCATTTCTTTTCGTAGAGACCGCGGTGGATTCAAATGAGGCAAGCGCGACGCGCCTGCTATCCAAACGCCGGAGTCGCGAGGAGATGATCCGCATGAGAACGTCATCATCAAGATATTCGTGAAAATCATGGGTGGCGGTATCTGTTTAATCACGCTTGCGGGACGAATCGAACGCGTCGCGGATGAATATCGGCGGGAATAGCGCGGATCCGACGATGATTGAATCCCGATAAACACATCTTTTTCGACCTCGCACACGCGGAAAGCGTGTCGCGACTCCTCCCAAGACTCGCATAACACCATGACCGTCGCCGAAATTCCGACTAAACCGCGTCCCGACGCAAAGAAAGAGTTGCTGGCGATCGCGAAAAAACATCTAGCGATCGTCGTCGATCCCCAGGTCCAGGTCGATCGCGAGCGACGATTGCAGCCGCTCTGCATGGCCTTGTCAGACGGGCTGTTTCGAGTCGTCGTGATGGGCGAGATCAAGAAAGGAAAGAGCAGTTTCATCAACGCGTTGCTCGGTCGGCCCGGCATGCTCCCGACCGACGTCGACGTCGCCACGGCCGCTGTTTTCAAAATCGTCTACGGCCCTGAACCTCGCGCCACGGTGTTCTACAAGCCCGACGAATGTGAAGTCGACTCCGGACGAATCGACTCGCGCACGCAAGCGATCGATCTGGAAGACCTCTGGATCTTCGGAACCGAAAGCGGCGCCGAGAAGGTCGCGTCGTATCTTTGCGACGGCCGCAAGATATTGGCCGAAACCGGCGATCTTGAAGCGGTCTGTGCGAAATTCGAGATCGACGTGAGGACTTGGAAACGCTGGAACGACCTGCTGGGCGATCTGACGCCCGAGACGGCGCGGCGGCGCATCACCGAGCAAGTGGATTTCATCGCGATCGAATTGCCCAGTACGGTGTTGGTCGACGGCTTGACGATCGTCGACACGCCCGGATTGGGCGGACTCTTTAAGCGGCATCGCGACGTGACGTTCCGCTTTGCGCCGCAAGCGGACGTGGTGGTGTTCGTCCTGGACAGCGCGGAAGCGCCGATTAGCGCGGACGAGTTCGAGTTTCTCCGAGAATTGCGGAACAATACGCAACGCATCCTCTTTCTGCAAACCAAAATCGACGTCGCCGACCGAGAGCAGGTACGGTCATGGAGAGAGCGGAATCTGGACGAGCTTTCCGCACAACTCGGCATTCCGCGAAACGAGATCCCATATTTTCTCGTGGGGGCGAACAAAAAACTGTTGGCGGAAAAGCGTAACGATTCGGAAATGTTGCGAAAGAGCGGATATCCGGACGTGTTGAATTACGTGGGCGACACGCTGATCCCCGAGCGCGATCGCATCGTCGCTCGAAAATGGATACCGACTTTGGAAAGCGAGCTGGCGAATTCGTTCAAGTTGTTGAACGATCGTTTGAACATCGCGCGAACCGCGCATTTGCCGGAAATCGCGAAATACGAACAAGGGCTGGCCGAGGCGGAACGCGAATTCGAGCGTTGGCGCGGCGAAATTTATCCTCGGCAACAACGCGAGTTTCAAGATCAAATCGCCCGACTCAAACGCGACACTCAAAATCGTCTGCAGGATTTCTTATCATCCGATTCCCCGGAATGCCGAGAGGACTTGGAATCCCTACGGAATCGTTGCGGTTCGGCCGATATGGTCAACGCCGGCGGCGAGGATTTCCTCGGGACTTGGGCCGCGACATGGAACAAAGGCGCGAACGATCTGCTCTCGGCGTTTCAAAGAGAATACACCGCGATGTTCGTACGACACTTGGGAGCCATGGCCGAGGCGTTGCAAGCGATCGACGTCCCGCGGATCGAGGTCGACCCCGCGACGCTAAGAGAATATCAGACCGATCAGCAAATGCTGCTGCGCAGACGCATACATGAATTACAACATGTTCAAAGCGATCGGAGGACTTGCGACGAACATGCTGGGAGTAGGCGCCGCGAAGGCCGTCTTGGGGGGGATGATTCTCGCGCCGATCGGCCTGACCGTCGCGACCGCGGTCGGTATCGCCGCGGTCGCCGCCAGCATTTGGTCTACGTTACGCGGCATCTCGAAGAATCGCGATCGCCAACGCGACGCGGCTCTCGGCGTCATCGAACGATCTCTGGACAGAACCGCCAAAGCCGCGGCCAAGGCGGCGATCCGCGCATTCCAAGATATTTCGGCGGATCTGGACTCAGATGCACGAACGCAAAGCGATGAATTGCAGAACGGTTTCAAAAACGACGTCGCGACGCGACGTCGCGAGACGATCGATGCGAAGACGCGCACCATGAATGAAGCCAAAGCCGTCGAGGAGAACCTTAAAAATATGATGGCCGGGTATCACGACGTTCTCAAAAGATTTCAGTCGCTCAAAGACAATTTGACTGGAGCGCGACGACATGACCCCGGCCGACGATTACGCGGAAATACAGCGACATCTCGAACGTTTCGAAACGAACGTGCCCGAGATTCTCCGCCGGACGAAACTCACCGCGGCGTTCGCGGCCGAAGTCGAAGCGAACGTCTCGGTCGCCCAGTCGCGGTTCACGCTGGCGATCACGGGACAGATGAAAGCCGGTAAATCGACGCTGATCAACGCCATCGTCGGAGCCGATCTGGCGCTCGTAGGCGTGAATGAAACGACCGCGACCGTCAATTGGTTTCGCCACGGCACGCCCGAACAAGCCCGCTGTTTTCGAGCGGTCTGGAACGACGTGCAAGGTTCGAGCGATCTGCTCGAATTGCACCGCAAAAGCGACTGGTCCGGCGATTCGGCGCTGGCCGAACGGACGCGCTACCTGGAATTCTTCAGCCCGGCCGAATTCTTGCGAAAGGTCGACGTCGTCGACACGCCCGGCCTACGCTCGACCATCCAATCGCACGGACGATTCACGCAGGCGTTCCTGAACGGTTCCTCGAACGGTCAGGGGAGCCTCGACGCGACGGAGCGGTCCGAAGCCGAGAGTTTGTTCTTCGGCGGCATCGCCGATTGCATTTGCTACGTGCTGCCCCCGGTGGTGCGAGTCGGCGATAACGAGTTTCTCGGTCGCTTCGCCGCGCAAATCGGCTTCCGCAATCGACGCCGTACAACAGCATCGGGTTGTTGCACAAATGGGAATCGATTCAAACGCCGACGCCGTGGGTCACGGCCGAAAAGCAAGCTCAAACCGCGTTTCAAGCGCTGCGGTCGTATGTCTCCGAAGTGATCCCGGTGAGCGGTCCGCTGGGGCGTGCGAGTCGCGAGCTACCGCTCGATTTCTGGAACGACATACTCGACTTGAACCGCGGAACGACCGATTACGCGTTCGAAGCGATCATCTCGGATCACGATGAGTTCGCTCGCCCCGAGCCTGTAACGGAATGCTCGTTCAGCGAGGCGCGGCGAACGACGCTCTTCGACTCGTCGCGATTACCTTGGGAAAGTTTTCGAGCGATCCTTTTACTCGTCCGCTCCCGCCCTTTCGCCGATGCAGGAGAACTTGCGAAAGCGGTGCGCGAAATGTCGGGAATCGATCGCTTGCTGGAACTTTTGGAACGACGTTTTTTCGATCGTTCGCGACTCATTCATGCCTCGACGGTTCTCAACCGGGCGTTGCGCGTGACCGACGTCGCGTGCGGAAGGATTCGCGATCGTCGAGGCGAACTGGACGATGCCCGAAACATGGGTCGGCAAGCGGTGGAGGAGCTCGGATCGAACGAACACTTTCCCAAAGCTCGAGCGTTGGTCGAACGACATCTCGCGATGGTCTCGGACGAGGCGCAACGACTCGAAGCCGTCCAACGCGATCTCGAACTGTGCGTAGGAGGCGTCCGCGAGGCATTTGAAGCGTTTCAACTCGATTCTCGCGCCGTACGGATCATCGACGATCGGCCGGAGCTTTTCGCGGACGCGGACAAACTCGAGATTTTGCGACTTCTCGGCGTCTACGGCATGGCGACATCCTCGCGAATCGGCGGGGGAGATCCGGAATCATCGTCCGACGCGATCTATGATCGACTTGACGAGTGGCTGATCCGGCGCGAACGCCTCGACGGAGACGCGCGATTCGTCGTCGATCAAGTCGTCGCCCGCTTGGAGGAAATCTTACGGCGTTCGACGAATACTTCCCCCGAATGAACCTACGAGCTTTCATGCCTTCCGTTTCGATCGATTTCGGCGCCAAACGAACCAAACTCGCCATTTATGATCGGCGCACCAAGAGCTCGGTCGTCGCCTCATCGATACCGACGTTGTTTCACGTCGCGCGATCCGGTGCAATCTCCGTAGGGCAGGATGCCGAGCAATCGATCAAATCCGATCCGGCCGGCGCGATCGACGATCTCAAAAGCCGCATAGGTCATGGAAACTATCTGCGGAATCGCCACAGCTGTTCGCCGAGTGAATTGTTGAGACATCTCTTGGTACGGCTTCATACTACGGCCGTCGAACGACGATGCGCGGTCGACGGGCGAGTAAGCTGCTCGATTTTAATTCCCTTGACCTTCGACATTCTGAAAATCGAGCGGTTCCGCGACACGGCCCTCGCCGCCGGATTCGAATCCGTCGAGATGATTTCCGAACCGGTCGCCGTCATGCGTTTTTTCGAAAACGTCGACGGTCCGATCGTCACGGACGATGTCGTCGTCTGCGACTTGGGCGGCACGGCCAAGGCGACGGTCATGCGCCGACGGGATGCCGTCTGGAGGCCGGCTCTTGAGCTTTGCCCTCCCGAAAATTATCCTCGCGGCGAAAACGGTCCGTCGCAGATATTCCTCGACGCGCTTCTCCGACTTCAGTCGACGCTGGCCGAGAACAAAATCCGAAACGCTCCGCTACTTATCGTCGGCGGCGATTCACGCAGCCCTGAGTTGGTCGCGCGAATGAAACAGGAAGGTTGGACCGGATCGATCGCCCTTCACAACGATTCGGAATTCGCCGCTGCGTTGGGGGCGATCGTCGTTCCGATGGATGCCGATCTGCTGATCTGCCCGGAATGCGACGCTTTTCCGGTGTCGCCCAAGGCGATCATTTGTGGAAATTGCGGACTGCCGGTGCGGCTGATGTCGCAACCGTTACCGACGTCTGATTCAAACGGGAATAGAGAAGTCCGAACATGCCCAGAATGTACCACGATCAATTCGCTCGAAACCAAAGTCTGCAAGCTGTGTGGCTTTCCGTTGCACTGATGTTCGGTTGAGCTATACGGATGTTTGCGACCTGACTATCACAATCGATTCCTCTCAATAAAGCGAGCCGTAGCTCATACTTTCAGAACGTATTACGGCTCGCGTGTTTCACCGCAGCGGAGGAGATGGGATTCGATTTCTTACTTGGCGGAAGTTCTTTTAAGACAGTCGCTTATAACTGCAAGTTCCATCATCATTTAGATATGCGTTTAAGCGCGAAGTGTCATGAGAAGACAGCGGTAGTCGGGATTTGTCACATCGATTGTCTCACTGTAGCAATGGCCGCTGCCGGATTTTCTTTAGCTATCAATAACACGGAACGCATATTCGGTATTTGACTAAGGCCAGCATGCCGATCACGAAACATGCAGAAATCCAAGACGGTTCCGGAACCGGATTAAAGATAAAATTCCCGGCATCCACACGAACATCGTCGATGGCGAACTGCATCGAGTTCGAGACGAAGCCGTTGGAAAAGGCGATTTGATTCAATTGTGAATACAGCACGAAGTTCTCGACGGCCGTAATCGGGGTTTGGTCGTCGACCTTCAGCGAAAGACCGATCGTACTCAACGTTAAGCGAGTCAATGAAAATTCGACCGTGTGGAATTTCGTATCCGTGATCGCCGGTAAACCGACCGTCGGGGGAGTCGAGATTGCCGAGCGATCGGTACTGCCGCCCAGGATCGGCGGCAGTTTGCCGGTTTCCTTCTGCATCAAACTGCCGGCCGATTGCGCCGAATCCCCGAACTGCACGAGATACCCGGCGACATTTGCACTGAGCTCACTTTGGCCGTCGACGGGTGTCGAGTTTCGATTGCCATAGTAAACCCCGAAGCGAAAATTGTTCGCGTTGCCGCTCGTGGCGGATGGGTTCAGAAATCGAAACCGAAAGCTCAATAAAAGGCTGTCGCCATTCTGTGACAGATAGCCGACGCCGGGCAAAAGACCGACGATCGGCGAACTGGTGTTGGCCGTGGGAGGACGTACGACCAGCGCGTTGGAATTCAACTCGGAGTCGAATTCGATCTTCGCCGTCGCCGCGGCTTCGCCGGAATTCGCTAGATAAAACGGAATGCCCACGCTTCCGGCGATCTTTCGGTCCGCCGTAGCGTGGGTGGACGTTTCAAAGTCGTCCAGGCTGACGAGTGCGGCGTTCGCGATTGATTGCCCCTGTGTGGAACAGACTAGCGCCAGCAAAACAAGAAACTTCGAAAAACCCATCCGATTTCACCGACATTAGTTTGTGCGTGGTTATCGAGTCATCATCGTAATTCGAGGATTTTGCGGATACCAGTTGCAAAAACGGGAACCAAACACCGGATATAAAAAAAGAAACCTCGAAGATTGCTCTTCGAGGCCTTTGTGCGTGAGAGGGGCAGTTCCCACGACACCCCTTCAAAATAACGCACACAAGTGACGCCGCCAACAGCCATTCTCGAAATTTTTCGGGGGTCGCCGGCATCGAAGATTGTGGAACGTGAATCCAAAACGCGCAGCCCGGGGATCTGCCCCTGATCCCCGGGCTGGTGTTTCGAATTTCTACGTTCGTTCGCCGCAGCTAGACTTTCATCAGGTATGGTGTGAAGATGGTGCGTAATTAGGCTGTATTTCAGTTAACGATGGCGTCTTTCACAAAATTTCCGCGCATTTCATGAAAGACGAAAACGTTCATCCCTATGAGGAAAGCCGGACTTCGACGTCGCTGTTACGCGGCGTGAAAGCCGGCGAGCAAGTCGCGTGGCGGGATTTGGTGAACGTCTATTCGGGGCGAGTGTTCCGTTGGGCGAAGAAGGCGGGGCTGAACGACGCGGATGCGGCGGATTTGCTGCAAGCGACCTTCGCCAAGGTCTTTCGGGCGTTGCCCGAGTTTCGTCGCGATCGAGAGGGGGACACTTTCGGAGGATGGCTACGACGGATTGCGACGCACGCGATCATCGACGCACGCCGCAAGTCGCTACGAGACGCGGCGGGCAAGCCGTCGGGGGGAACCGATCACCACCGTCGCATTCAGGAATGCGGAGGAGCCGGAGCGGGAGTTTTCCACGCAAATCCTGCCGACTCAAGACGCTCGCACGCGCGCCTTGATCGCCGTGCAAGCCGAAGTTTCCGCCGAACATTGGCGAGCCTTCGTGCAAGTCACCGTCGAAGGAAGGGACCCGCGCGACGTGGCGACGGAACTTGGTTTGTCGCGCGCGGCGGTTTACACGATCAAGCACCGCCTGACGCAGCGTATCCGTAAACTCCACGAATCCTATCTAGCAGAACGCAGCGAGACTTAACTCGCCGAATCGTATGGGGCGGCATCAACACTACGACGCGACTTGCCCACCCGAATCGCGGTTGCGCCCCTGTTGCAAGAGCATTCGGAGGACGCCGCCGACCACGTCGATCTGCATGCACATCTCGATCGATGCGAACGGTGCACCGATCGCTACGCCGAGCTGGTCGATGAACGCGACGGCGATGCGTTGAGTGTGTGGTTGGGCGAAGCGGAAACCGCCGCGAATGATTCACCGGAATTTCGACGCGCTTACACCGCACTGTTGAGTGAAAATTTCGACGACGAAAATCCTGCGCCGCGGCGTTTGATCCTGCCCCGGATGTTCGATCAGTATGAACTTTTGGAACCCTTGGGCGAAGGTTCGACGGGTCGCGTCTTCAAAGCACGGCACCAATACTTGGGGCGCATCGTCGCGATCAAAGTCTTGTCGCCCGACAGCTTGCCGGACGAGGCACAGATCGCGATTTTATCGCGAAATGGCCGTCGTGGGCCGTCTTCAACACCCGAACGTGTTGCATGCGATCGACGCCCGGCCCAGTCAGGGTTTCCATGGCTTGATCATGGAATATGCCGAAGGCCTCAGCCTCTCGGCGATCCTCTCCCGAATCGGGCCGTTACCCGCCGTGGCCGTGGCGGAAATCGGTCGTCAAACGGCGCTGGGCTTGGAATATGCGAACGAACGCGGTCTCGTTCATCGCGACATCAAACCCTCGAATCTGCTGCTGACGGTCGGCGGCACCGTGAAAATCTTGGACTTCGGTTTGGCCGAAACGATCGAAGACCGCGGGACCGACTGGGGGGGAACGTTCAACTACATGGCCCCCGAACAGGCTGTCGGCAAAGTCGTCGATATTCGCGCCGATGTTTTCGGCGCTCGGGGCGACGATGTTCAAGCTGTTGACCGGGCATGCGCCGTTCGAGAACGGCGACCGCAGCAAGCCGCGCTCATTGCGAGGCTTGCGACCAGACGCTCCTTCGGAACTGGTGGAAATCGTCGAACGATCGTTGGCCGAATCGCCCGACGAGCGGTTTCAAGCGCCGCACGACTTAGAGGAGGCGATTCGCCCGCTGGCGCTCGGCGCCGACTTGCCTGCGCTGCTGCGTCGTGGCGTCGAACCCGATCGTGAAACGGTACGCTCGATCAGTGAACCGACGATCGCGACGACGAGAAAACTTCCGGAACGGAAATCCCGCGTTGTTCGCGCTGTCGCGTTAGTCACGATTCTCGCATCGTTCATTGGTGTGATGTGGGGGCTGACGTCGGCTCGCGACACGCGTCCTCAATGGATCGACGTGCCGTTCGACGATCGCATGAAAATGGTCTCGAACAGCTTCAGCAATTTCTCGACGATTCGTCGAGAAGAGGAAGTCGATTGTTTGACGATCAAAACCGGTTCGTTGACGACGGTGCGAACGGGAGGCCCTGCCGAGACTCCGATGTCCTATCGACTAAGATACCGCTTGGACGACGAGAAGCCGGCTGGGCTTTTCTTCGGAGCCAACGCGCAACGCGATGTTTCGGCGATGTACCACAACTTCCACACGATCACCGTCACGCACGCGGCCGGGGCAAGGACCGCCGCACGGAGCTCGAATGGTGCGTCTACTCCATGCCGCAGGCCGTGAAAGGACACATCCGCCGACAAATGAAGGCTTGGCAAGTCGAACTGGACGCAAACCGTCCGTATCAAGAGTTGATCGTCGTCGTCGAAAACGATGCGTTATCCGTCTGGTGGAACGAGAAAGCCGTCACCGAAAAATTCGCGTTAAGCCCCGAAGCCGCCGCATGGCCCGCGAATGAGGGGTACGCGGACCGCAACGGAGAATTCGGCCTGTTCGTCGAGAACGGTCAAGCCACCTTCCGCAAATTCGAATATCTACGGGAAACGTATTCTCCCGGCCGTTGATAAGCGAGTTCGTTTTGTAAGGGCTTGAGAGCGTTCGCTTAACGAAATCTTCTGCGATTTTCATCGCCTTCAAGAAATAAAGCGGCCCGGAAAACGATTCCCATAAAACATGGCTAAAAAAAGCCGAAGTCGATACCTTCTACACGCGTAAAACGCAAATTTCCCCCATGAAAGTCGCTCTCGGTCGCAATCCGATTTTCCCAGAACAACGAGTGTTGACATTGGTTCACTAATCGTGTACATTTGAACACATTCATGCGAGGTGTGTTTCGCGGCCAGCGGAAATCTTTCATGACGATTATCTTATGGGGTGCGGTATGCGTATTCTTTCTCCGGGTGAAGTCGCTCCGGCATTGTGCGGTGCGTCCGCGCAAGTTTGCGTGAAGGGCGACGAAGCGTTCGTCGAAGGCGTTTTGGCCGAAAGGATCTTCGCCAAAATCTATGTTCCGCCCGCAGCGCCGTCGTTGCCTCAATACGGTCCTCCGTCGGGTGTTCCATCCGTCGCACCAAACGCCGACGGGACTTGGTGCCTCAACCTGCTGGGCGGTGCGTCCGCGGCCACCAACACTCCTTATCCTGAAAATCACATCTGGGTATGGGAGCAATATCTCGGGACCAACTCTCAGTATCAGTACATCGCTCACACCCGAGCGTTCCAGGCGATGTGCGTCGACGATCTTGAATGTTGCCCGTCGTCCTCGAGTTCATCCGGATCGTTCTCGTCGTCGAGCTCCTCGTCGTCTTCCTGGTAAGAACTTTTCGTCGTGTCGCGTGTCGAAATGAAGTCGCATCTCAGCGGAGCGGATATGAATTGTTTTGAACGAGTGTACGTCATCAATCTGATCCGACGGCCCGATCGATTGGAGGCGTTTTTCGATCAGTTCGATCGACAGGCTTGGCCGTTCGAACGTCCGATCCCCTTCGCCGCGATCGACGGCACGAAAGTCCCTTGCCCCCCTCAATTCAAAGAGGGGGGCGGGGCGTTCGGTTGTCGGCAATCACATCTCGCCATCCTGCAACAGTGCCTGATGGACGGCGTCCAATCGGTTCTCGTCTTGGAAGACGACGCGCGACTGCTGCCCGACTTCGCCGAACATGTCGAGCGTTTTTTGCGACACGTCCCCGAGGATTGGGAAGGACTTTACTTCGGAGGGCAGCACGTCCGTCAACCGCGACCGATCAAGCCGGGGGTCGTTAAAGGAATCGACGTCGAACGTACGCACGCCTACGGATGTCGGGGAAACTACTTGCGGGAACTTTACTTACGCTGGTCGTTCGCCACGGTCCACATCGATTGGATAATGCGCGATTGGCAAGAACGTTTTCCGGTTTATTGCCCGGAACGATTTTTGATCGCGCAAGCGGGCGGAAAAAGCGACATCAACGGCCGAGTCAACGGGACGCAGACGTGGAATCCGGCCGTCGGAACCGAACCTATCGTGCATCTCCGCGCACCGCGATTCGTCGCCGAAAAGCTGCGTCGTCACGGCTTGCATTTCGGCTATCGTCGCGATGCGATGACGGGCTACGACGTGGGGTTGAAAGAATTGACTCAAGGACCATCACACGCCCGGCGAGAGCGATTACGAAACTGGATCCGGATGATCCAAGGCGAAGCCGCGGCGGAAGCAGGCATGATCGGCACCGTCTGGCATCCGGAAATTTCGTACGACGACGTTCGCTCGTCGACCGTCGCCGCCGTGCATGCCATTGAGGTGAACGATTACGAAACCGCGTTGACGCGACTCGCGGATATGAAAATCGGCAGTAAACCGTCTTCGCTACGAGTCGCGCCGATCGTGCTTCTGCGCACAGCGCGCGATGTCGTCGAAGCATTGAGGACTGAAGGATTTCATGGCGGTTATTGCCGAAATGAAGAGGGCCGAGATCGCGGCCTCGTTTCGATCATGCGATGTTCGGATCGGCTGGAGCGAATTCGTCGCTTACGCGACTGGATTTGGATTTTGCGAACCGAAGCCGAAGCGATCTTCAACGGGGTCGTCGCCGTGTGGCATCCCTCCGTCAGCTATGAAGAATTGCGATCGGCGACCGATGATCCGGTGTTCGTGATCGAAGCCGCGAACGCAAAAGAATGCCTTGAGGCGTTTCAAGTCGTTCATCGGAACGTCTCAAAATTGCCGCAACCTGACGAGACCGAATCAAGACTTGTCGCTTGATCTTACTTTTTACGAAATTGCTTATGCAACTCCTCGCGTATCGAGGCGAACCCAAATACGGCGGCCGAATCAATCTCGGTGACGCGATTCAAACCGTCGCCATGATGCGGTTGCTCACGGGACCCTTCGAATATGTGTACCGTCACAACGTGGGGGCGGCGAAAAACTCCCCCTTTATCGTTAACGGCTACCTGTGCGATCCGATTCATGCGCATCAGCCTCAGGCGTTCTTTTGCGGCGTCCATCTCGCAGAAAACCTCGACGATCAACTCCGTTGGGTTCGCGCGAGTCGTCATCCCGTCGGAGCACGTGATCCATATACTCATCAATTGCTACTCGAAGCGGGTATCCGATCGGAGTGCGTCGGCTGCGCCACGTTGACGCTGGAGCGTTACGATGGTCCCCGAAACGGGAGATACGCCGTCGACGTTCAAGAACGCGAATGCGTATCATTGTCGCAGGATTTTCCCAACATGGCGTGGCCCGAACAGATGCGTATGGCGGAAGCCCGCCTGGAAACGCTCCGTACCGCCGAACTGGTCTACACCAATCGCCTGCACGTCGCGCTGCCTTGCCTAGCGTTCGGCACACCGGTCGTCATTCGGCGTCCGACGTTTCACGTGGAGCGGTTTTCTCTCCTGGAGCTGCTCGGCGTGCGATATGACCGACCCGAGGTACGAGACTTGAGAGCCGTTACGGAGAAATTTTTGAGATTCCTATATAAACATAACCAACGTTCGATCTTTTTGAGTTCTTTACCAATCCGCGATGACCGACTCGCTCCGGTTGATTGATTAAGTTCAAACACCAAGGATAAGCTGAAGCGTATCGACGAATACGTCTTCCACGGTCCCCGCGACGGTCGTTTAAACGACAACGTGTTGCGAGAGTATTTCATTGAACGTGTCATCGCACCCTTGAGCGGTAAATTCACGACCCAACGGGACGGTCGCACATTTGCGAAAGGTCGGTTGCATAGCTTCCGGCATTACTTCTTCAGCATGTGCGCAAAATCGACGGATCCCGTCATCCCCGAACGCGTCGTGATAGATTGGGTCGGCCACGCCGACAGTGCCATGGTCAGGCACTATTTCCATCTCCACCAAGAAGAATCGCGACGGCTGATGAGTGGCCTGCGGTTGCTTGGAGAGGGGCCAAAAACGCCAACTGAATGATCCGGCCGCACTTCAATAGGAATAAAAAAATCGACTCTGTTTGAGTCGACTTTGCTACAGCTGATTTCAACTCCAATGATCTTATTACAAATAATCATTCCCTCAATGATCCAACCTTATCGAAAGGTTTTTTACTTCAAAGTGTTTTCCGGCGTACGTGGCAGATTTAAAGTATCTGCCGAGACCATTTTTTCAGCGGTTTTATCCCAACCCATCATGCGGCCGCTGCGCCACGATTCATTGGCCATGTTGACCGCGACGACGCCAGCCATGCCGAGTTCGACGGGGCAATTTAAAACTTCACCATTGCGTAAGTGATTGTGCAGATTCGTGTGATGCAGGTTGATGTCCTCGCCGCCGGTCTTCTTGTGTTCAGCCAAGATCTTGTCGTCTTTGTCTTTGGCGACCCACCCTTCCGGAGTGAAGTACAAGGTTCCGCGATAGCCGCGAATCAAATGATCGACTCCCACGCGATTACTCATCGTGCCGACCACGTAGACCGTCATGCCGCGCGGATACTCGCAGATCATTTCGAAATTGTCGGGCAAATCGCGACCGTCGTTCCATTGCCAAATGCCCCCCATTCCTACGACACGACGAGGATAGAGCAGATCACAAGCTTTCATAATGCGCGTGATGCGATGGATGAACAGGTCTGTGGCGATTCCGCCCGAATATGCGGCGTAATTACGCCATTCGAAGTAATGATTCGGATTCCAATTGATCTTTTTCGCGCCGCCCAACCAGGCGTTCCAATCGAGATCGGCCGGCTTCGGCATGTCGGCTTTCAGGTCCGGTACGCGCAGGGGCCCTGTTTTCCGTAACGACGTACGTACTCGATTTGCGCTTGTACGACTTGACCGATCACACCTTCGGCAATCGCTTTGCCGGCGGACTTATAACTGTCGTCCGACATGGCTTGAACGCCGATTTGCAGCGGCCGACCCGTCGCTTTTTGTTTTTTCATCACCGCCTGTGCTTCAGGAATGCTGTGCGTCATCGGCTTTTCGCAATAGACCGCTTTTCCGGCGTCCATCGCCGCCATCGTAATTTCAGCATGCGTATGCTCGGGCACTGCGATCGTGACGTAATCAACGTCTTTGAGTTCTAAGATCTTGCGATAGTCCGTGTAGCCCTGGGTTCCTAGACTCGCCGCCGCTTCGTCCGCGCGGGTTTTCCAGCAATCGGCCACGCCGAGAAAATCGAGATTGTCCTTCCCCTTCAGGCTCTTACACGCTTCGACGTGTCCCGAGCCCATTCCTCCGACCCCGATAAACGCTGTACGAATTCGTTCGTTCGCCCCTGCGATGCGGGCATAGCTTTTCGCGGAAAACGCCAAAGTAGTCGCACCGACGAGACCGGCTCCTAAGAAGCAACGACGAGACACGCGATCGGATGAAATGGTCACGAGTGATCCTAGGGAGCGGAGAACATGAATAAACGTCGGATCCAGCGGAGTATGGACATTACTGTCGTTTAGGATTTCGGCAAAGTGTAGGAGCTTTTTCACTCGCTTCGGAGTGTTCTCAACTTTCGTAGTCATACGTCATTCATTAATGAGCGAGAGACCATACGGACACCCGTAAAGCGAAATATCTATGTTTTCACTAAAATATCTCGGCAAAATTGCGACGGACTGAACTTAGACTAAAACGTTGTCGACGATGCTTCCCGGAACTATCTCACACGCGCGTGTTCCGGTGAATGTGGTTTTGATTTGCGAACTCTCGCTTAGATCAAGTGAATTCCCTCCGAGGTTTCCCCAAACCCTCCGAGGCGATGATCCCTTGGCACGTTACGATCGTGTACGGAGTGTGAGATTTCAATGATGTTCTCGCGAATTGATTATTCGCCGGAGTGTCCAAATCTCACTGATCGGTTTATCCCTCCAAGGAACTGGATCATGTTCGGTCACGCCGCGTACTTACGGAAAGTGAATCGCAACGCCTTCACTCTTGTGGAATTGCTGGTGGTCATTGCGATCATCGGCATACTTGTATCTTTGTTATTACCCGCGATACAAGCGGCGCGCGAAGCAGCTCGTAAATCGCAGTGCGTCAATAATCTGAAACAGATGAGCTTGGCGTCGCACAACTACATCGATTCGCGCAAAATGCTGCCCGTGGGCGCGATCGGAACGGTTTTCGGCACATATATGATCGATTTGTTTCCCTTCATGGAACGCCAAAATCAATTCGCGCTTTTCAAGAAAAACGTTCGTTACGGTTCGCAGAATCCCAATATCGTCAGGACCTGGCATTCCGACTTTCTCTGCCCTTCCGACACGCCGCGCCAATTACTCGAACATCACACAACACAATTACGCCGCCAACCACGGCAATACCGGCTATGTACCGGGCGACGGTGTCACCGCCTACGACAAGCCCGTCGATTACTCAGGCATCAAGTACGGCGGCGCGCCGTTTCTTTCGACCGGGATCGTAGACGAGGGGACCGCAACAACGAAGTATCCCGCCAAACAGGTCAAGGCCAAGGAAATTCCGGACGGCTTAAGCAAAACCATCATGTTCGCGGAAATGGTTCCGGGCGTGACCATCGGCGGCGACTTGCGTGCTATGGCGTGGTGGGGGCCAGGGTCGATGGTCATGACGTATTTAGGGCCTAACTCCTTGCAGCCCGACGTCTCGCAGAGCAGCAGCTATTGCACCAACGACGACAAAGATCTACCTTGCTCGCCGAATTCGATGTCGTCGACGTTACCGATGACGTTTGCTTCGCGTAGCAGGCATCCAAGCGGCGTGCATGTCTCGTTATGCGATGGCTCGGTGCATTTCGCGTCAGACGAAGTTTCGATGAACGTTTGGCAAGCGATGGGGACGACGCGCGGCGGCGAAGTCGCTTCATCCGAGGAACTTAAATAGCCAAGCGAGCAAATTTTCTCGTTGCGAACGATGCGGGTTCGATCAAATGCAGGCGCAAATGTTACGACGCCCACTATGTTTAATTCTGGTTCTCATTGGATTCAGCTTCGGCTGTGGTGAGAATCGCCACGGACGAAAAGCCGTCTCCGGAACCATTCAACTCAAAGGGAATCCGCTGGAATATGGTTCAATCGAGTTTCGACCGGTCGGCAAGAACGGCGGCATCGGAACGGGAACGATCGTAACTAAGGGTCGATATGTAATACCGGAAAAAAAAGGACTTCCGGAGGGTTCGTATGAGGTCCGCATCAACTCCACAGAAGCGGACTCCTCGCCTCCGGATCCCATGGCGCCTCCGAATGTCGCCCGGAACGCGATCGAACGCATCCCGCCGGAATACAATATTCGTACGAAACAAATCGTCGAGGTCAAAGCCGATGTGGATCCGGTTTTCGATTTCGACATTCGATAACTTCAGCGTCAGTAACTAAACGACGAGACGACTCCAATTTGATGCGGCTGTGCATGTCGTTAACTACGCACTTTTCGCCTTAAACATCGGCTTCGCGAGGAGTACCGCCAATAGCACGTTTCCTTACTCCGACATGTGAACACCGTTAAGGTCACCATACTTTGCCACTGCTAGCTCGCCCTGTTTCTTCGGGTTAGTGTTGTATTCGTTTAAACCCGGTACAGCGGAGAACTCGGACCGACTAAATGGCTCTACGCCGTCGCTTACGCCGAAATCGGTCCGTCGAAAATTGCAGGGAAGGCACAATCATGCGCCCTACAGAGCAAAAGGTGAATAAAAGTGCGAGACATGCCTGGCTTGCGAAGGTAGAAATGATGATCGAAATCAATACGAGAAATAGTGCGTCTTCCAACACCGGATACGCTGAAGAGCGAGTTATCGATGTTCTTCGACGGCCGATCAATTTCGAGAAGAAGTGTCGACGCTAATTGCGAAATTCATATGGTTATACCGGTAAGCGTTGAGAGGTGTGGATTTCCGTTTCTTCGGAGATTTTTCCCAAGTCGTTATTAGTTCTGACGACACGGAATACTCGTTATTCCAAGGAAATCTCTAAAAAGACAAGACAAAACGAGACGATGAACTCGACGAAATAACGTAGCATCTGCGTTATTTCCTATTACAATCGAGGGCATCGACGAGATATCCGTTAGAGAACACGCATGTATGGCCAAATTGCGTCGTATCGCCGCTTTACTCGGAGCCGAGCGGCAATATTTCCGTGGACTTCTGCTGGGCATTGCGCGCTTCGCTCGCTTGCACGGAGGATGGGTGATTGAGGCCGAACCGACTTTGCAAACCGGGGAAATCCCGATCGAGTTGGTGCGGCAGTCGGATGGCGCATTTCTTTCGATTCGAGACACTCGGCAGTTGGCCGAGGTCAGAAAATGGAAATTCCCCGTCATCAATTTTTCTAGCTTGTTTCCCGACGAACGGTTCGGACACGTCTCCAATGATGGGAAGGCGCTGGGAAAAGCGGCACTGGAACACTTCATCGAACGAGGCTTCCGACATTTCGGCTACTGTGAAATCGACTCGAACTCGTTTCTTCGCAGTCGGCGTTTCGAAGAGGTCGTCGCCGCCCACGGTCACGACGTGCACATGTATCGCGTCAAGAGGGCCGATCATGCCGCTTGGATTCACGGCCATGATCGAACGAGTCTGGACAAATGGCTCTGCGAATTGCCGAAGCCGATCGGAATCCTTGCGCACAACGACGTGCGGGGCCGTCATCTCGTCGACGCATGTCGTCGTCTGAAGATCAGCGTTCCGGACGAAGTCGCCGTGCTGGGGATCGATAACGAGTTACCGCATTGCGAAATGTCCACGCCCGCGTTGTCGAGTATCGTAACGGATTCCGAACGAATCGGTTTCGAGTCGGCGCAGCTCTTGGATCAGCTGATCGAAGGGAAGCGTCCCGAGAAAACACGCATCCTTCTCCCGCCGTTGGGAATCGTCACGCGCCAGAGCACCGACGTGACCGCGACCGCCGACATGTATGTCGCAGAAGCGGTAAAATTCATCCGCGAACATGCGTATGAGGGAATCGACGTCGGCGACGTACTTAAACGGATCGTTATCTCGCGCACCGCGCTCGATAAACGCTTTAATGAAGTTTTAGGCAGAACGCCGCACGAAGAAATCGTCCGCGTTCGACTGAAACGCGCGAGAGAGTTCTTGTTGGAAACGAATTTAACCATCGAAGTCATCGCCGAACGCGTCGGCTTCAAGCATGGCGAATACTTAGGCGCCGTTTTTATGCGCGCCTATGGACAAACACCGGGGCAATACCGATCACAAGCCCGTCAAGGACAAAACAAACTCCTATGAAAGCTTCATTCGCGTTTTCATTTTCCCTGACGTTTCTTGCCTTCGTCGCATCGTCGCATGCCGATCCCAAATCGAATACCCAGACGGACGTCAAAGAACGTTCGCCGATAACGGTCGAGAATTTTCGCGATCGCGAAGAAGTGCGTTATCCCGTGGTCTTGATCAACGGCGCTCTCGACGACGCGGCACGCGAGATCTCGGCGATAAACACCTCGTCGACTCGAAATTCCGCCAAACAAAAAGGCCTCGTCGCCTCCGGGCGATTTAAGATCCTCGTCGAATTGGTTTCCGGCGAGAACCGGATCCAATTGAGCGACGGCGTTTCCGATCGAGAAATCGTTTTGACTTACCGGCCGCAAACGAACGCTCGGTATGTGCACGTCGTGTACCTCACGGCTCGATCCGGGGAGACCATGTATCAGTCCCCGCTTGAAAACGACGCCCAAGATTTCGCGGGCAAACTCGATACGTTGCTGAAGATGTTGCAGAGTTTTACCGCGGACAGCATGTACAACAACGGACATGGAAGAAAAACGTTCAACCTGGAACTCGACGATCAGGGTAAGGTTAAAATTCACGTCGTCCGTTGCAAACACGATGCGGCGCATTACTACGCTCTCAACGATCAGGACTGGTATCGCGAAATCGAACGAGAGTTGGGAGAAAAGATGGCCGATCCCAATGCCAAGGATTTCGTTGTCGCCGCTTATTCGCGTTATGAGCCGAAGCTCAAGAAGACGCTCGGTCATACGGCCCTTGGCGGCGGGCATCAAGCATTGTTCGGCAGCGGCAATATGTTTACATGGCCGACGACGTTGTCGGACGTGCAACCGGCGTTTCTCGACGAGCGTCGCATCGACGCGGAACGTTTTCAAGACGATTCGGCAGGACGCAACACCTATTGGGGCGCGGCTTCGACGACCATGGGCGCTTGTCTCCATGAACTCGGTCATGCGTTCGATCTTCCGCACACGCGACGACCATTGGACATCATGACGCGTGGTTTCGATCATTTAAATCGCGCATTCACATTCGTCGACCCGCCAAGCGGCGTCAACCACGGTGCGGTGACGGTCACCATAAAGAATACTGGGCGCTTCGAACCGATCAGCGCGGACTCCTTCGCGGCACACGACTGGTTTACTCTTGACGCACGACCGACGGCCGATCACGGTCCCGACCTGCGCGTGAGAATCGAATCCGACGACACGATCATCATCGTTGAATCTCAAACCGACCTGAATTTCGTTGGAATTCAAATCGGCGGCGACGCGGTTCATCATGTCGTGCCGACTGCGGAGAACGCACGTCGAATCGAGATTCCCACCGCGAAAATTCCCGATTGGAAACCCGATGCGCGAGCGACCGTGCGAATCGTCGACAAACTCGGAAACGTCGCGGTCAAGCAAATCGAACGACCTCGGCGTGCGAAATAGGCAAGCCGTAACGCCGTCCTCGCGAACGCGCTTATCGCATACGAAGCGAAATTCTTCGGCGGAAAAGAAAACAACCGAAACCGCATAAACCGGTCGGCAGCGTCCAGCACATGCTTGGTTCGGGGACCGCGACCGGAGAGACGGCAAGGAAGATCCCTTGGGCGATTTGATCGGCCAACAGTTCATTGCCCAGCGTCGACGCATGTAATCCGTCGTAAGTCAAAACGCCCAGCGACTGATACTCTAACGAGCCATCCAATTGAAGTGTCCAGTTGTTGTTTTGCTCGTACGCCACGAAGGCGGCCCTGAGATCGACCAGCGTCGCGCCCGACGCGGCAGCCACGTTGCGCGTGATTTGGGCGAATTGGTCGAGTTGCACGTCCTTGGAATTCGTGCCGTCGGGAAGCTCGCCGTAGCCGAAGACAGTGGCGAGCACGATTTTGACGCCGGCCGCTTTTCCCGTAGCGACGATCTGTTCCAGCTGTGTTTGAAAACTGTTGGCTGTCGTACCTTTGAAAAGCACGTCGTTCACGCCGATAAAGACCACGGCTATGTTGCTTTGATCGGCCGCGATCACTGATGCGAACGATCCCTGGGCCGCGTTATTGGCCCCTCCGTCGAATGCGTTGGACGGCGAGCCCAAGCGAATTTCGCCGACGCCGCCGCCGTTGATGCCGCGATTGAATAGTTGAATGCCTTTACCTTGGGTCCCAGCTCCGGCGTTTAACGAGGTTCGGATATTCGACACGTAACCGTTCAACCATGTTAGGGAATCGCCAAAAAACGAGATACGCGTTCCGGCCGGCAACGGAGTGCCGACGCCGCTCAGGTTGGCTCTGCCGTTCACGCCGTAGATCGCCGCCCGACCGGCCTGGGCCGAAGCCGAAAGATCGAACGGCGGATTGATCGCGACCACGGCATCGGTCGTCGGCATCAACTCCCCCGCGGCGCTGATCGTCGCCCTATAAAGCCCTGCTGGTTGATTCGCCGGATTCGAAAAGCCGATCTTCGCGACTTGCGCGCTCGTCAGTCCGCTCGCCGTCGTTCCGAACGCGATCTTCGCGACCGCGGCGTTTTGCCAATTTTGAACGAGGATTTGTTTGCCGGTGTTCCAATTTATGGCGCTGCTGTCAGCAAAGCGCAGCGTTCCGCCGCCTGCGACGTCAATCACGGCTTTGCCTGTCAGCGTCAAGGTTCCCAACGTATCGCTTTTACCATTGATGCCGAGAACACCACCGGCCAGAGTCAGCGGCGAGGCATCGTCGACTTGATCGTTGGCCATCCAAACGAGGTTGCCTCGATTTTGCAGCACAATCGTGCCGCCGAGAGCGGTCGCTCCGCCGCTCTTGTTCAACATCAATTTGTTGTATTGCGCCGTCGTACTATTCGCCGAGACCGTCCATGTTCCGTTGAACGTATTCGATGTCGATCCGGAAAGCGTTGTGTTCGCGGTCGACATGACGATCGAGCCCGTGCCGGTGATCGCCCCGGTCAACCCCAATGAGTTTCCCCCGCCGTTGCCGATCGTCCAGGTTGCGCCGGAATCGACTTGAACGTTACCGGATTGAATGTTGCCGCCATAGCTGTTCCATGTCCCGCCCCCGGTGGCGATCGTGTAGTTCGTCGGAGTGTTGACGTTGGCCCCGAACCAAAGTTGCCCTCCGGCCAATGTCGCGGTCCCCGCCGTACCGAACGCGAGAGCATTGCCGACGGTCAGCGTGCCGCCGACGATGCGCGCGTTCCCGGTGAAACCGGTATTCGCGGCCGAAAAGACGACATTACCTAAGAAATTGACGCCGCCGGCGACGGTTAACGTCCCGCTCCCGCTCAGCGCGCCTGCGAAGACCAAGGCATTGGCGTTCGATGGAGCCGAGGCGTTCGCGTTCCCCGTCAAAGTCGCATTGCCGGTGAAAGTAAGGGGAACGTTGAAGGTCAACGCATGATCGGCTCCTACGGCCTGTGTCACCGCGCCGCCTGCATCGACGATGAGACTTCCGTTGTTCAGCGAGAAGTCCTTCGTCGCTCCCACGGCGAAATTTAGCGATTGTACAGATCGAACAATCCCTCCTAAATCGATCGACGTATTGTTTCCGCCCGAAAACGTCGCCTGATCCCCGGTACCGGGGATCGAGCCAGGGGTCCAATTTCCGGCGTTATCCCAGGACGTGTTCGTGGAACCTGTCCAATTGATCGACGCGGCTTGAACGTACGATATCGGCAGGAGGATTGAAAGAACGAACGATGTGAATGCCGTGTTTTTGGCCATGCGTAGAGTCCGGACGATACGGTGGGCGCGTGCGAAGAGGAACCCTGCCCGCGCCGTGCGACGCGAGCGGGATCAGGTGCCAAGAGAACCGAAAATCACAACCGGCGGCATTTAACGAAAGAGACGGTAACCGACCACACCGAGGAGGCCCATGCTGAATAGTGCCCAAGTGCCAGGTTCCGGCACGGCGGTCGCCGTGACTGCATCCAGCGTCACGTTGTCGAACGTCTTCGTTGCCCCGGTCGCGGCGAAAATCTGGATTGTGATAGGTTGACCAACTGCCGAGGGTGTCGTGGATGTGCTGAAGGTCGCGACGGGCGAAGGCGTAACCACGGTCAATAAAGTCGTCGGAAAAGTTCCGGTGGTCGATGCCACAACGGTTGCACCGGCTAGAAGTCGAATCTCGTAGCCGGCGGCCGACATACTTTCGTAACTATCTCCAACTAACGCCGAAAGCGAATATGTCGTATCAGGCAAATAAAGATTGGTTAGCGTTTGACTCAACGTAGCGCCGCCTTGAGCGAAGGCTAGCAACTGACCATGTCCTCTGGCTTGGAATGCAGGATAATTCGCGTTTCCCGATTGATTCGTGTAGCTGGTGCTGGCAACGTTGAATGTTCCAAAGACCCCGGTTTGGGTCCAGCTAGGTGGAGCGCCATTTACTTGTCCCGGCCGCGAAGCCGCGTCAGTTTCGAAATCTCCGTTCGGTACGGGGATCAATGCCGCACCAGCGTTCGAGGTCATCAATCCCAAGCCGATAACTGCCAAGAGCGCTGCGCAAAAATTCGTTCGATAACTCATCTCATCTCCAAAACAAAAAAAGGAAATTCCGGACCGCACGATCCGTTGCTCCTCCCCTCATATCTCCGAATCTGGAACTCGGCTTAGTTCGCATTCACTTGGAAGTTCGTTCAAAACGCCGTTCTTCCGAAGGTGTTATGGAATCGATACTTTCAACGCTCACCCGAACAAATAGCGTTAAGGCTCACGCAATCCGTTCATCGTTCCTGAATTCGCTTTGTCGAGGTTAGTTGCTCCGTCGAAAACTCTGCGGAGAGGTTTAATATGCTTCGGAGATATTTCCAACTCGACCTATATGGGTCGACCAAACCGGACGCGATGTTGTATCGGCCCACTCGCCCCGTAATCGCGTTACGTTTTTTCGGGTAGTTTATCGCTGATCGTCCTGTGAGAATGCGCGATTTTTTAAGGGAACGACAAGCGTTTCAAATGGAATGAAACTATCCGCTCCCGGAGATTTTACTTGGAGATTTAAATCGTTGGTGTGCGCTCGAAAGTAATGCCGAATCGTAAACGAATGTTCCCCGACTTTGAACGTCAGTTTGCGTTCGAGCTTGGCCGCCGATGTTAAGACTTGGTCGTCGAGCATCAGGCGGGCTTCGCCGTCGCGGGATTCAAAGAGAAATGTGTATTCTCCCGGCGTTTCGATCTTCAGCGTTCCTTGCAGTTCGATCGCGTAAGGATTGTAGTAATCCTCCAACCTGACATCGATATGCCCCCGCTCGCGCACCCCGGCGAACATCGCGCGATTAATTTGCTGCGCACGATCCGTCGTGAGTCTCCCCATAACGCCCTCGCGCGACGGTTTCATTTCCGCGAAATCGGGAAACTCCTTCCAACCATGTCGCGGAATCGGACTAAACGCGCAATATCGATAAATCGACTCGGTTTTTGCGAAACGTCTTTGCGTAATTCCGCCCAAGGGCTTTCCGTCGGCGCCGAATAAGCGAGCGGAGACGGTCGTCGTCTCGCCGATCATTAAAGGCTTTACGTAGATTTTCGACTCGGCCGTCGGAAAGGTTTCCCAAGGCGTATCGAGTTCATAACGTATGACGGTTCCCGGCACAATCGAGGAGAGTGTGACTTCCAACTTGTCTTCGAATCGCGAATCTTGTGGTTCGATCGTTCCTCGTACGCTCATGGCGACCGGGTGGAGAATTTTCTCGGATAGCTTCGCGGCGGATTCGCGACGCTTTTCGAATGTGCCGAAACCCTCGCTTGTATTCGCTGACCAAGTTCGTTCGCTAAGGGCGAAGATGCGCGACGAGATGATCGGAACGACTTCGTTATAACGTTGCTCCCACAAGCAGAGTTGCGCTCCAAAAATCGGCGCATCGGCGGGAAGCTGAATTGCATGATCCCATTCCCACGAATCGAATTTGCGTGTATTCCAAGCGATGATCATTTCCGCCGTCGGTGCGCGTGTTTGTGGGGGGACCATGTAGAGCGGCAGCCAACAGCAGTTGACGACTTGGAATCCGGCGGCGAGAAAATCCTGCGGCTGCGCATCCCAGGCCATGATCACGATATCCTTTGGAATCTTCACATTGGCCGTTCCGCGGTGGGGAAATCCGCTCCAAACGATCGACTTGCGTCCATGTTTGCGCACGATCTCATCGACTCGCACGACGAAATGACAGAGCAACTCGTGGGCTTGTCCATCGGTCGCCAGCTTCAGCCCGTGTTCGCGCGAGTACACGGCGTACTCGGGCAAAGCCTTCAATCCATCCGCCGAGACCTCGTCCGCGCCGATGTGAATATAGGGGCTCGATCGAAAGATCTCGCATAACTCGCCGATCAACGTGTCGATGCCCTCATAAGCCTTTTCGCTCGCCATGTTCACGACGCCTGTGCTTTTCGGTTTTCCATTCGCATCGGTCGTTCCGAAGACTTCCGGAACGCTTCCGACCCACGAACCGGCGTGACCCGGCATATCGATCTCCGGAATGATCGTCACGCCGCGGTCATCGGCGTACCGGACCAAATCCTTCCACTGTTCGATCGTAAAACTTCGACCAGGCGTCGCGAACTTTGGAAATGCGCGACTGGTAAACGTACAGGACTCGAAGTCGCTAAGATGTAAATGCAAATACCGAATTTTCGCCAAGCGTAACAGCTCGATCGAATCTTTCAATGTTTCCAAAGGATGGCTCCGACGCACAAATCGATCAAAACCGAACGGAATTCCGTGGCCGGCGCGTCTATGATTTTCAGTTTCGGCAGTTCTATCCGTCCTTGACTGACTTGCATCGCTTGCAGCAAAGTCGTCGTGCCGAGAGCGACGGCCTGATAATTTCCGCCGGATACGGTCGCCGTCTCGCCAATATCGATTGAGTATTCTTCCGCTTTCGTGTTTTCGATCAGACGCAAAACAATATCCCCCGCAACCGCAGTCCGCTTTTTGATCGATACGCGACGTCCAAACGCAAATTCGATTTCTTCCGCGACGACATCGGCCAACGGCTTTAGCGCATCATCCTCAAAGGCGATCGCACTCGTCTCCGTCAGCACAAGCCGCCCCTGCAGAAAGCCTAGCGAGCGTGGCGTTGGGATGAATGTCGGTGAAATCGGGTCAGGCTGCGTTTCCAAACCGTACGATGGCGAGATGTAGCTCGTTAAAACGATGATCGCGATGAAATTGACGCATAACCGGTCAAACATGTCGACGATTCCTCGAATGCGATGGAAAGTGGCCCGCGGTAGCACAAGAGTAATCCCATGCGACCGAGAGATTGCGGATGGATTTCTTAGAATCCGGAGAAAATTCACACGCCGCAGAGTGGATCCCGCTTTTGGTCACGGCGTCAGAGCGCATTCATGGAGAAGCTGTCGCGATTGACTGAAGATTCATCACATCGCAAAGCGAGGCTTAGGTTGATTACGTCGGAGATATCAAAAGTGAAAAAATGACTTCGGACGACTTGTAGGAAAAGCCGTAGAAACGGCCTGACCGGAACGCTACGTGATGGACTGGGGCGGACACGCCATAGGGCCATGGTCAGGCACTACTTCCATTTCCACCAGGAAGAATCACGACGGCTCATGAGCGGTCTGAAGGTGCTTGGCGAAAATCAAACTCGCGACCCCAAGTGATACAATTTCAATCCAAATCACCTTAGCGGGCCACCGCCAAAACCAATTGATTGTTACAGTGATTGCTACAGTTGCATAATCGCCAAAAAGAGAAAGCCGTAACTCGTTGCAAAACAGCGAGTTACGGCTTGATTATTTCTCTACAGCGGAGGACATGGGATTCGAACCCACAACCCATTGCTGGGCATCTGATTTCGAGTCAGACCGCTGGCCAGTTCGCTTATCCTCCGTAGTCTCTCGATGGCATGGTCCGTCATAGAACGAAACACCCGCCGAAGACGCCCCACAATTTACCCTCTCACGGACACACGGGCAAGCGCAACGGTTCGCCTAGAACACCTGGTTTTGCAGGTGGGAGGCTTATCCCCCGTGGGTTTTCCCGCGTGATAAACATCACCGCAGCGTATCAAACGGCGAGGAAAGCGGACTGACGCTGTCGGACGACGAATCGTTAACGAGGTTTGACCGGGTCGCGTCTGATCAGCATGTCGGCGGTTTTGAAAATCCAGCCGTCGTTGCTGATTCGATCGATCAACTGGTCGTTGACGTTTCCTTTCTCGACGACGGAACAGCGTCCTTGCTTCAAATCCCGTTCGATGAACGGATGTCCTTGTTCGATCAAGAGGATGCCGTGCCCGCAGGGATACTGGACGCGACGAAACGGTTTATTCAATAACAGACGCTCGAGAGTCATAGGCGTTCGCGCGAAATCGAGTTATGCGATCACTGCGATTTCATACTAAATGCTCCTTGCGTTGTTGCAATAATCCGCAGACCGAAATCCGCCGAGATTTTTGAAATCTCGAATCGATACGGC
This sequence comes from Pirellulales bacterium, assembly GCA_049840575.1. GTDB lineage: Bacteria > Planctomycetota > Planctomycetia > Pirellulales > JALHPA01 > JANRLT01. The sequence continues at coordinate 6,829 of JASGKV010000020.1, read as the reverse complement.
GATTCCGTCCAAGCGACGCCGCGCGATCCAGCGCCTAGGCCGCCCAATCGACAGAGTCGCGGCGATAGGCCGAGCGACCCAAAGACGATTTATCGGACGGCGGTCTTCCCTGATCCGAGACCACGACAAGATCGACGGTCGTACGGTCGGAATGGACGCCGAACGAACATCTCTCCGCGCCGACCAACGACTTCCGATGGAAAACGGAAGGTGTTTCAAAACATTCTCCGGTCATTCCGGAATTCGATCGCCAGGATGAGCTGTTCGGTATATCCGTTGCTTCCACCTATATGCGACAGTCGAAAGAACATCCATCCACACGGCTTGCGCGAACCGCCATTGTGCGAAAACCGCGCGTCACTTTTGAGGACATCATGACCGATACCAAAGACACCGCCGCACAACTCAATAACCTGATCGAGATTTGTAAGGACGGCGAAGAAGGCTTCAAGCAAGCGGCCGATAATGTCAAGTGTCAGGACTTACGATCGACGTTGATGGAATGCAGCCGTCAACGGGCCGAGTTCGCCAGCGCGTTGCAAAGCCAAGTCGCCCGCTTTGGACAAACGCCCGAAAAGGGCGGCAGCATGTTGGGCTCGATGCATCGCGGTTGGATCAACCTGAAGACCGCGTTCACCACGAACGACGATCAAGCGGTGATCAACGAGTGCGAACGGGGCGAAGACTCGGCCGTCGCGGCGTACGTCGACGCGATGAAGAAAGAATTGCCGACCGACGTCCAAAGCCTCGTCTCGCGCCAATATCAAACCGTGAAGGCGACGCACGACAAGATTCGCGACATTCGCGACAGCGGAAAGTTGACCGCCAAAGCCTAAGATCGATCCTCCTCGCATCCGCACTGGACGCGAGGAGTTTTTCACACGGCGGAGGCGCTGCGAACGGAGAATCCCTCCCTCGCGTTCCCCGCCTGATTCACGCCGAAGACGCTTCGGTGTCGACCGCGAGATCGTCTAATGCACGATCTCGCGGTTTTTCGTACCGATTCAGAATGGAACAGGAGGTCGCGGAAAACACAGAGTACACGGCAGCTCCCGTGTTCTCTGCGTTCTCCTGTTCGAATCGGTGAAATCAATCGTCAAGAATTCGCAGTAACGCACGATTCGCCGCTGGAAACGCCGCTGCGTTGAGGTCGCCGCGCGGCGTCCAACCGAACGGCTCCGTCAAACCGCGATGCACATCAAGCGGTGCGCACAATACGAAATGCAACTGCACCGCCGCATGATCGTAAACATGCCGCAGTTCCAACAACGTACGGATCGCACGGACGTCGAGACTCGTCTCTTCGCGGCATTCCCGGACGGCCGCGTCATGCGGCGTTTCGCCGGGCTCGATCTTGCCGCCGGGGAATTCCAACTTGCCGGCCAACGTCTGATCGGCCGCGCGACGACCGACCAGATACCGGCCCTCATGCTCGACGACCGCCACGGCGATCGGGACGATCTTACGCATAAGTCCGCGCTCGTAACCGACGATGAAAACACCAATATCCCGCAGCGCAAGCAAACGCCCCCCGGCTTTCAGGCCGGGGGGCATACTCATGCGCTGAACATCTTCGATCTTATTCCGCGTCCTTCAACTTATCCAACATCCGGCCGGGGCTGCCCATCGCGTTATAACCGCCGTCGACATGCAGGACTTCGGCCGTGATGCCGCCGCTCATGTCGGACAACAACCACGCGCCGATGCGACCGACTTCCTCATGCGTCACGTTGCGACCCATCGGCGCAATCTCGGCGTACAGTTTTTCCATGCCCTTCGCGCCGACCGCCGACGAGGCCAACGTCTTCAACGGGCCGCTGCTCAGCGCGTTCACGCGCACGCCGGCCGGACCGAGATCGTAGGCCAAGTATTTCATCGACATATCCAACGCCGCCTTGCAGATCCCCATCACGTTGTAGCCCGGCAGGATTCGCTCGCCGCCGAAGTAGGTCAGCGTCAGAATCGACGAGTTGTCGCTCATCAACGGACGGACCGCATTCGCGACCGCCAGCAAGCTGTACACGCTGATGTCCATCGCCATCTTAAAGCCGTCGCGGCTGGTGGCGATCGTCTCGCGCTTCAAATCTTCCAACGACGCGAACGCGATCGAGTGCAGCACGAAATCGAGCTTGCCGAATTCCGCCTTGGCCTTGGCCGTCAACGCGGCGATGTCTTCGTCCTTCGACACGTCCAACGGCATCAAAAATTTGCAGCCCGGGTGGTTTTCCACCAGCTTGGCCACGCGATGACGATTCTTCTTCCGTTCGTCGTCCGGCTTATCGGGCAGGTGGCTGAAGCCGCATTCGCCCCCTTGGGCCAGGATATTTTGGGCGATCTGCCAGGCGATCGAGTAATCGTTGGCGATCCCCAGGATCAACCCTTTTTTCCCGGCGAACAGATCGGTCATGGTGAAAATGTCTGCGTAAAGTGGAAACAATCATGCCCGAAACGCGGAATCGCGACGGGGAACCCAATTTACCGGATGCGTCGTCCGGCGACGAGACTGGCCGCATGGCGCATTACGTTCAGGCCGATCCACGACAATTCGGCCTGAGGTTGCACAAAACCAAGCTGCGGGCAAATACCACATTATTTCCATATTTTTATTGCAATCATTGGACGAAGGAACTAGCTTTTCAATTACGAACAAATGGAATTAATGCCTATTTGTAGTCACATGGAATATCCGACGGCGTTCGTTCGTCAACCCAATCAGCTTGGTTCGCCATGATAACTCAACCACGTCTTGATTCTCGATCCAAGCTTTGGCGTCGTACCGTATTCGCCGCGTCGCTGGCACTGGTTAGTGTGCCGGCAACGGCCGCCGACTCGACCTGGACGTTGCTAACGGCCGGAAACGCTTCGGGCGGTTGGACCAACACGGCGAACTGGAGCGGCGGCACCTTCGCCGACGGCGCCGATTTCACCGCAAACTTCGCCACGCTCGACCTGACCGCCGATTCGACCCTCACCCTCGACGGCGCGCGCACGATCGGCAATCTCACCTTCGGCGATACGGATACGACCTCGGCCGCGGGTTGGATTCTGAACACGGGAACGGGCGGACCGTTGACGTTGTCCGTCACCACCGGAAAACCGACCATCACCGTCGGCGCGCTCGGAACAGGTAAGGCGACCACGATCGGCGCCGTGTTGGCCGGATCCGGCGGCTATGTCAAAAGCGGCGTCGGGCTGCTTTCGCTGACGGCCACGAACACCGTCTCGGGCGGAATCACCGTCTCGCAGGGCTCGCTGACCACCACCGTCAACGGCGGTTTCGGCGGCAACACGATCACGCTGGGCGACGTCAACACCGGCGCGAACGACATCCTGCTGGGCCTCGACAACCGCGCCGACGTCGCCAATCCGATCGTCGTCTCGGCCGACGGGACCGGCGCGGTCGTGATCGCCGGGCTGAACACCGGCACGGGAGCGAACGCTTCCATCTTCTCCGGCCTGGTCACTTTGAACCGCGCGACGACGTTTCGCGGGCTCATCAGCGGCGATCGCTTGGCGTTCGACGGCAAACTCACCGGGAACGTCGGCACATTGACCATCGACGGCGGATCTCGCACCACGTTTAGCAATACGACCAACGACTTCGTCGGCAATATGGTCATCACCGGAACGGGCACGACGTTTCAAGCCAGCGTCGGCGGAGTCGGCAATGTCGTTCCCGACGGCACCAGCGTCACCGTCAACGCGGGCGCGTTCTTCTGGTTGGCGGCGGCGTCGTCCGTCACCGAAACGATCGATGCGTTGAACGGCGCGGGAACCGTCACCATGAACGGCGCCGTCGCCGGGACGAACGTCTTGGCCGTCGGCAGCGCGGGCGGAACCGGTGTCTTCACCGGTGTGATCGCCAACGCCGACGCCGACAGCCTGATCGCTTTCACCAAGCTCGGCGCGGGATCGCAAACGCTCTCGGGCACAAATACCTACACGGGCGCCACCACGCTGGTCGCCGGCAGCCTGCTGGCCGGCAACAACAGCGCGTTCGGGACGAGCTCCATCACCATCAACACGGCCGCGACCGGCGCCTCGAACACCTCGCTCTTGATCGACGGCTCCGGCGGCAATCGGACGATCGCCAGACCGATCACCGTCGCCAATCAAGGCACCGGCGTCGTGACGATCGGCTCGTCCGTGTTGAACGGTTCGAGCGGAACCGCGCTCTTCTCGGGCGCGATCGTCATCAACAAAGACGTGACGCTGACCGGCGCCACGGGCGATCGAACCGATTTCTCGGGCGGCATCACCGGGACCGGCAACATCACGGTCGGCGGCGCTGGCCGCGTCATTCTGCGGACCACGACCAGCACGTATTCCGGAACGACCACCGTCGACGGTTTGCTGCAACTGAGCGACGGGGGAGCGACCGCCGTCAGCCTGATTCCGGACGCGTCGAATCTGATCGTCAACGCGACGAAAACGTTTCGCATGGCCAAAGGGGGCAACTCCGAAACCGTCGGCGGCCTGAGCGGAACCGGCGCGATTCAAGCCGTCTCCGGAGCGGACACTCTGATCGTCGGCGGCGGCGACGCCACGGCCTCGTTCGGCGGGACGATGCTTAACAACGGCGCGGTGCTCAGCTTCGGCAAGACCGGAACCGGCACGCAAACGCTGACCGGGACCGGAACCTATACCGGTACGACCGTCGTCAACGGCGGTACGCTGCTGCTGAACAACGCCGCCATCGGGTTCGACGCCGGTCTGCTCTCGGGAACGTCGTCGATCACCGTCAACTCGACGGCGACGCTGCAGGTCGGACAACAGTGGAACGTCAAAAGCTCGACGCCGATCGTCTTGAACGGCGGCACGTTGAACTTTACCTCCGGCACGGCGACCGACGGCGTCAACTACGCCAACGTCGTCACGCTGAACAACGGCGCGACCGTCACGGGCAACCCGTTTCGCGGCGGCAATTTAACCAACCCGACGTACACGGTCACCGGCGACGCGACCTCCACGATCGCCGCGCGGATGTACTTGACCAACAACGCCGACCTGACCGGCGTCCGCGTCGCCACGTTCAACGTGGCCGACGGCGCTTCCACGGTCGACCTGCTGGTCTCGGGAGTCGTGTCCGACCTCGGCCAAAACGGGACCAGCCCCAATCTGCGCGGTTCGACAGTAGTCAAATCCGGCGCCGGCACGGCATCCTTCACGAACGCCAATACGTATCTCGGCCAAACTCAAATCAACGCCGGAAAGTTGCTGGCCAACAACTTAACCGGCTCGGCCGTCGGCACGGGCAACGTCACGATCAACGGCGGCGCACTCGGCGGCTCCGGAACGGTCGGGCTGACGACCGACGCCTCGAACGTGACCTTCGGCGCGAACGGCGGCACGATCGCGCCGGGCAACAGCCCGGGCGTCTTGACGATCAACGGCGACGTCGACTTCACCACCGCGGGCGTCGCGACGTTCGCGGTCGAACTGAACGGATCGGTCTTCGGCACCGAGTACGATCGCTTGGTCGTCAACTCGGCCGCCGGCGGCACGAATCTGATCAACTTGTCCAACGCGTTGTTGCAGGTCGCGCTCGGCTTCACGCCGACGGTCGGAGCGCCAGTTCACCATTCTCGACAACACGACCGCCGCCCCGATCATCGGCACGTTCGCCGGATTGGCCGAAGCCTCGATCTTGACGGTCGGAGCGACCGACTTCCAAGTCAGCTATACGGGCGGCACCGGCAACGACGTGGTCCTGACCGTCCAATCGGTCGCGATCCCGGAACCCGGCATGATCGCCGGCACGCTGTGCGGCGCGCTCGGCCTGTTCGCGCTCCGAACACGGCGGTTGCGAGGGTGCGCGAAGAATCGATCGATGGAGTCGGGAATTTGACGCAGTGCGGCCATTGTCATAGGATTTCGGCCGTACGAACGTGATTCCGATTGAAATGGGGCAGGCCATGACGCGGTTTCGATTTCTCTGCGCACTGATTCTCTGCGCATCCGCGATTCCCATCAACGCCCAGGAACGCTCCGCCGTCGAGCTTCCCCGCTGGGCGGAATCCTGTCTGTTTCACGGACAGCAAGACGTCGTCGTGACGTTCCTCGGCAAACCGCCGGAAGCGGGGTACGAACTGCTCGCGCTGACGGATACGCGCGTCGTGCTGCGCAAAAAAAGAGCGGGCGTTACAACGTCATGCACGTGGCCCAGAAACCGATTACCCTGATCGAATCGATCGCCACGGTGGATAGCTGGCGCATACGACAAAGAGAAGTCGCGATTCGACGGCCCCGTCGTGCCGCGACCGCCCGTGCCGCGACCGCCCGCGCCGCGACCGGAACGGGGCGACAAGATTTATACCAAAGCCCAAGAGCGTTTTTACCACTACGTCTCGTGGAAGCATCTGCAACGCCAGGGCTTCGAGGCGGCCTTGGACCCGGCGCAAAGACATCATCGACGGATTAATTCGCACGGCGCAAACGAGAAAGGCGGATTTGAGCCGGGACGAAGACTCGCGCCCGCTGTCTCGACTTTATGGAACCTTGGCCGACTACCTCGTCGCCATGAAAGCCGCGGCCGAAGAGCAACGCGCACTGATCAAAAAATACAACGACAAGATCGAGGCGTTGAACCGACAACAAAAGCAACAACGGCAAGAAGCCGCTTTTGAGTTCGCCTTTTCGAGCATCCCGATTCTCTTGGGAATGATGCCCGTTACGGAAGTCGTCGACGTCAACGGACAAAAACAAGAAGTCCGCGGGATGTACTCCGAAGAACTGGTGTTCGACGGCGCATTGGATTTACTGCAATTAGGTGTGGAAACCGCGATGCACGAGGCCGCGGCGCAGAATTACAAAAAACTGACCGACGCGG
>JASGKV010000019.1:0-6949 GCA_049840575.1 Pirellulales bacterium | reverse complement strand
GTCTGTGTGCGAAGTTCCGGCAATGCGAAAATGCTGAAAGTGATGGGTACTCAGTCGCGACGACCGCGACCGCCGCCACCATAGCCGCCACCGCCGCCGTATCCCCCGCCGCCGCCACCATAACCACCCCCACCGCCGCCGTATCCGCCGCCGCCACGAGGACGATCTTCCTTCGGGCGAGCTTCGTTCACGGTCAACGGGCGTCCGTTTTGTTGCTGATTGTGCAGACCGTCGATGGCCGCTTGGGCTTCTTGATCGGTGCTCATTTCGACGAAGCCGAACCCCTTGCTTCGACCGGTTTCGCGATCTTGCATCACGATCGCGTTCACGACTTGACCGAATTGCGAAAAGGTTTCCTGCAATTCCGGCGAAGTCACGCTGTAACTCAGATTTCCGACATACAATCGCTTGCCCACGGACCAGTCTCCTTTACCAACGAACTACCCGGGCGAACGGCTCCCCGGCGGCACACACCTACCCAACATCGAGCAGGATCAGCGGGCACGGACGATGTCGGACCTGCGTAAAAATCCGTGGAAATCAAATTTCACGCGGATTTTTGGGGTTGACAGCGTTCACACGCTCTGAGATTCCAACGCAATATACCGTTGCCGGCGGGGGTTGTATACAAGATTTTTCCCGTTCTTGCGCGGATTTATCGCGGCAAGTTCGGCATCGGGCGAGCGGCCATTTCCGTGATTCCCACTTGCCCGGCGTCGATCGCCGCCCCCCCCAAGCGTTGCGATTCCGCCCAACTCAACTCGGCGGCGGCCGTTTGGCCCGCCCGGCTTTGCACGTCGGCCAGCAATTCCCAATTCCGTCGATCCGGCATCCGCACCGCCAGCGACGATAACGCCCGAACCTCGTCGTCGTGTCGCCCTAACGCGGCGTATGCTTCGGCCATCAGCAAATCGATCTGCGGCGGCTCTTCGCCCGGATCGTACGACTGTCGCAATTGCCCCAAGAACGCCAGGCGCGTCGCGGCTGTCGCAGTTGACGATAAATTCCGGCTACCTCCATCAATAAGCGACGATCGTTGGGAGACGAACGCAACGCACGCTGATAATCGTTTAAGCTTTCGGGCAATCTCCCTTGCGCGGCTTCCGCGCGTGCGCGCAAGGCCCAGGCGGCGCCGCATTCGGGACAAAGATCGATCGCTTCCGCGGCCAATTCGGCCGCTTCGGCGTGTCGACCGAGTTCGAAATACTGTTCGCCCAACCGCGTGGCGACCAGCGGATCTTCGCCGGCCAATTTCCAAGCGGCTTGCGATTCCAATAACGCGGCGTCGCGTCGACCGTTCCGCCATAGCGACTCGCTATACGTCTGCCGTGCTTGCACATCATCCGGATTCGTTTGCACGGCCCGTTGCGCCAAGCTCTCGGCCGCCGGTAAATCGCCTTTATGCAACGCCCCGATCGCGCGTTGCGAGAGCTTACGGCAATCGGCCACGTCTTGCGGCACCGGACCTTTGGAGAGGACGCGGCAACCACAACAGATCTGCAATGCGACCACGCAAAACACCCAGCCGCGCCAGCGCAGCGACGTGCGACCGCGGACGGCGGCGAGCGACGAAGTGCGAGGAACGCGCATGGGAACCCGAGCGGAAAGACGCCGCGACGAAAAACGGCCGAATCGTACGGAAACCGGCCGAAATTCGCAAGCGGACCGCAGATTTCCGCCGCTGGGCGAGTCGTCACCCCCCGACTAAACTGAGGGATTCCGCACGATCGGCTTCGGATGAACCCTGTCGGAAGGATTTCCAAGACCCAGCCTTTGCCGGCGCAACGCCGATTCCGCGATGCTAGCGAATTTTGAACGACTCGGCGTCCGTTTCCATTACCCCGAGGGCTGGGAACTCGACTCGGCTGGCGGCGAGCGCGAGATCACGGTCTATAGTCCGGGCGGCGCGTTTTGGTCGGTCACGATTTACGAAGCCGAGCTCGACTCGCAAGAGATCGTCGACCAAGTCGTGGCGGCGATGCGCGAAGAGTATCCAGAACTCGACGTCACGCCGCTGACCGAAACCCTGGAAGGGTTCGATTACGTCGGGTGCGAGATGAACTTCTATTATCTCGACCTGACCAGCACCGCGATCGCGCGCGTCTTTCGCGGGATGTGGGCGAATTACTTAGTGATCTTTCAAGCCGAAGATCGCGAGTTCGCCGAGTACGCCGACGTCTTCGCCGCGATGACGCAGAGTTTTCTGCTGGAAAGTAACCTCCGCGGCCAACCGTTGAACGCGGATTTCACCGACGAAGACGAGGGCGATCTCGACGATGACGAGGACGACGAAGCGAGACCATAATTCCGTCACGTCTGAGTGACGCATGAATCGACGAGTCATTACAGCATAGGAATCGCAGTGCCATACAAGTCGCCCGCTCCGGAAGACGATCCGCAGCTCGAAGCCGAACTCGAACTCGTCGACGACATGCAAACCGACGCCGTCGTCGACGACGATGACGAGGAAATCGAAGGTCTCGTCGAGATCGGCCCCGCAGACGAAGCGTCCGCCGATGACGATGAGCTGCCAGCGCGCGTGCAGGAACAATTGCTGATCGATTATCTGGCCAAGATTCCGATCGGGCGGATGCTCTGCACGACGGCGGGCCGCGGCAGTTCGCGCTCGCCGCGGCGGCGCGCTCCGCGACGACGCCGGTCACATGTCATTGGTTCGACGCCTATCCCTACGTGCTGACGCGCGACTTCATCGCCGCGCGTCGACCGGAAAACCTGGCGCTGCATTGCGCCTCGGACTTCCCGGCCGGGGAGTTCGACGTCGTCGTCCTCCCCTGCTCCGCCGCGGGCGAAGCCGAACTCGTGCGCGACAACATTCAAGCCGCGCTCGAACGCTTGGTCGTCGGCGGACATTTGATCGTCTCGACCGACAACCGCAAGGATCACTGGCTGGGCGAAGTCCTGCACAACGTACTCAAGCACGTCGACGTTATCCGCTCGAAAAAAGGGACGATCTACGTCGGCCACAAAAAGGAGCCGCTCAAGAAGATCAAATCCTACGTTTGCGAAGTCGTCTTTCGCGACGGCGAGGCGCTTGCTGAAGTCCGAAAGTCGACCCGGCGTGTTCGCGCATCGCCGCGTGGATGCGGGCTGTCGCCAGTTGCTGAACGCGATGACGATCAAGCCGAATACCAAAGTTCTGGATCTCGGTTGCGGGTCGGGCAACGTCGCGATCGCGGCCGCCGCGCGCGAACCATCGGCCCAAGTGCTAGCCGTCGACTCGCATTGCCGCGCGGTCGAATGCGTGCTGCGCCGCCGAGTTGAACGCGTTGCCGAATCTTACGGCCGAAGTGAACGCCACATTCGATTTCGCGGAATCCCGATCGTTCGACTTTGTCGTGATGAACCCGCCCTACTTCGACCAAGGGGGCGTGGCCGAAAAGTTTCTGGATTGCGCTGAATGTGTTGAAGCCCGGCGGCGAACTGCTGGTCGTGATGAAGCAACCGACCTGGTACGAAGAAAACATGCCCAACGGCTTCGTCGACATCGTTATCGAACCCAGCAAAAAGTATTGGCTGGTCAAAGCGAAAAAACGCGGCGGACGCTAAGTGACGCGAGGGATTCTCCGTAAGTCGTCGGCAAGAGCGATCGAGTCGCTCTCCCTGAAACCTGAACCCCGTAACCTGAAACCTCTCCGTGTTCTCCTTCACCCTCCATTCCACCGACGACCGAACGTCCGCGCGACGCGGCACGTTCGCGACGCCGCACGGACCGGTCCAAACGCCGGCCTTTATGCCGGTCGGCACTCAGGGAACCGTTAAAGGGGTCACGCTCGATCAGCTGAAGAATACCGGCGCAGATGGTGCTGGGCAACACGTACCATCTCTCATTGCGACCGGGCGAACAGCTCGTGAAAAAACTCGGCGGTCTGCACGGCTTCTCGGGCTGGGACGGCCCGATGCTGACCGACAGCGGCGGGTTTCAGCTCTTCAGCTTGGCCGAGATGTGCAAGGTTACCGAAGAGCGCGCGACGTTCAAATCGCACCTCGATGGGAGCAAGATCGAACTCTCGCCCGAGCGCGCCGTCGCAATTCAAGAAGCGCTCGGCGCCGACGTGATGATGGTCCTCGATCACGTGATCGCCCTCCCCTGCACCGACGACGCGATCAAAGACGCGACCATGCGTTCGATCCGCTGGGCGCGACGTTGCCAAAACGCGCAAACCAGCGCGAACCAAGCTCTGTTCGCGATTGTCCAAGGGGGATTGAACGCCGAGTTGCGCGGTCTGGTGCGCTGGCGAGTTGGCGGCCATGGACTTTCCCGGCTACGCGGTCGGCGGGCTGAGCGTGGGCGAAGCGCCGAGCGAAATGTATCGCATCCTCGACGCGGTCACGCCCGCGCTCCCGACGCACAAACCGCGCTACCTAATGGGCGTCGGTCGACCGATCGACTTGCTGGAAGGTGTCAAGCGCGGGATCGACTTGTTCGATTGCGTGATGCCGACCCGCAACGGCCGCAACGCGTTGGCGTTCACCGACCACGGTTACGTCCGCATGAGGAACAAGAAGTATGCCGAAGATCCCGCGCCCTCGAGGAAGGGTGTCCCTGCCCGGCTTGCGACCGGAGCAAAGCGTACCTGCGTCACCTGTTCCAGGCCGAAGAAATGCTCGGCCCGATCCTGCTGTCGATCCACAACCTGACGTACTACCAACGCCTGATGGCCGGCGCGCGGGCCGCCCTCGATGCCGGCCGCTTCGCCGACTACTATGCGGAGAAAGTCGCAGGATGGGGGAAGGATGTCTAGTGTCCGCTAAGTACAGGAGAACTCTCGTCCTCCCCTCGTCTGAATTTTCCGAATCCCGAATCCTAGCTCCCGACTCCTCCCCATGCTCGCCATCATCGATTACCAAATGGGGAACCTGCGCAGCGTGCAGAAGGGGTTTGAACGCGTCGGGGCGGCGGCCGTGATCGTCGACGATCCAGAGCAATTGCGCAAGGCGACCAAGATCGTGCTGCCCGGCGTCGGCGCGTTCGGCGATGCGATCACCGAATTGCGTAAACGCAATCTCGTCGAGCCGATCAAAGAGGCGATCGCCGCGGGCAAGCCGTTCTTGGGAATCTGTCTGGGCTTGCAGATGCTGTTCGACGTCGGCTACGAAGGGGGCCGCTTCGAAGGGCTGGGCGTCATCCCCGGCGAAGTGAAAAAATTCGAACTCCCCGCCGAGTACAAAGTCCCGCACATGGGCTGGAACCGCGCGGTCGTGCGTCGTCCGTCGCCGCTGTTCAAAGACGTGCCGGACGACGAATACTTTTACTTCGTCCACTCGTACTACGTCGTGCCGAAGGACGAGAACGTGATCGCCACCGGCACGGACTACGGCGGCGAATTCTGCAGCAGCATCCGCCGCGACAACCTCTTCGCGACGCAATTCCACCCCGAAAAAAGTCAAAGCCGGGGACTGCAACTGTTGAAGAATTTCGCGGAGTTGTAGGGTGCGTCCCTATGCCGATTGCGAGACGCATCTCAACGCCCCGAGTTCAGCGATCGAGTCACATGGATCGACGCGTGATGATGGTGCGTCAAGACGCACCCTACTGCGCGAATGACCGTATATCGCTTACTTCTCGCCGATCTTCTCGGGATAGATCACGATCTCCAACCGGCGATTCCGCGCCTTGCCCGCAGTGCTGGCGTTCGAGACGATCGGGTGATTGCCGCCGTGACCGACGACGAAGAGCTGGTTCGGCCGCAGGCGCGACCGCGCGATCATGTAGTCGAACATCGCCGACGCCCGCGCGGTCGAAAGCTGATGGTTGTTTGAGAACGGTCCCGACGGCGGCGGGTCGTTGTCGGTGTGGCCTTCGATCCCGATGTATTGCTGCGGATAGAGCCGTTCGATCTGCACCAACACGCCGTTGATCAGATCGGTCGAACTGTTCAACAACCGCGCATCGCCCGGGTCGAATAATCGATCGGCAGGCAACTCGATGCGAATCGTATCGCCGTCGGTCCGGGCTTCGATGCCGGCCGCGCTGAAGTCGGGCAGCTTGTTCGTCAGGCTGCTGTTGATGAACACGCCCGGCTTTTTGTCGCCCGGCACGTTGGCCAGCGAGGTTTGCGCTTTGCGTTCGAGCGTCGATTGGCTCTCGCGGGCTTGGGCCAACTGCGTGTTGACCGCGCCGAGTTGCTCGCGCACGGCGACCAACTGATCCTGCAACAACCGCGTTTGCTGGCGCGATTGGGCCAGCAGCGTGTCGAGTTCCTTATTATCGTTATCGAGCGCTTTGGCCCGTTCTTCCAATTGCTTGTTCGCCGTGGCGATCTGCGCCTGCTGTTGCGGCGTGGTCGCGGCCGTGCTGTTGGCCCCGCCGTACGGAGTCTGGCGCACCCGAGCAGGGCGCAAAACGCCCAGCACGTCGCGAATCCGCCGATCGCTCGGCCGAGTCCCATGCCCTGATACTCCGGATGACGAAACGAGTCGCCGCACATCGTGCGCGACGAAAATCCGCCGGATGGTAGCGTGGGCTTCGCCAGGGAACAAGATCAGTCGTCGTAGGTGCGCCGGTCGACATGCCGGCATCGCGCTTACGTTCCCGTCGGCAGCAGTTGCAGGTCGTCCGCGTCGTCGAATTCCGCCAGCCGCGGCTGGGGATACTCGCCGTAAAAGCGTTTGATGTAATTCCGGCGATACCGACTCGTGGTGTGACGTTCCCAGCCGTGGCGGCGCAGCATACGGTCGCTCAGGCGGAAATTCGCCGCTTCGCAGACGATCGCGTCGGACCGTTTCAACCGCGCGATCGCGTCGAGCGCATCGAGCACGGCGAAGCACGTCTTCGCCCGCGTGCCGCGCACGCTCTAGTAGGTACTTGAGCGCCAGATACGCGTCGCTCCCCCAAGGCTGATTGTAATACAGCCGGCAAACGTCCCCCGCGCGACGACGATGCGTGTAGTCGCCCCACCAAAACGTCTCGATCAACGAGACGAATTTC
>JASGKV010000018.1:0-17785 GCA_049840575.1 Pirellulales bacterium | reverse complement strand
ATCGGCGGTACGGCCGACAAGCTGCGCGTGGCGTGGGACGCGATGAAGTGGAACCTGCTGCTCGCCCTGGCGATCACGTACTTGATTATGGCCGCGTTGTTCGAGAGCTGGCTTTACCCGTTCGTCATCATGCTGAGCGTGCCGCTCGGCGCGGTCGGCGGATTTATCGGCCTGATGTTGATGAACATGTTCATCGCATTGCAATCGCTGGACGTCCTTACGATGCTGGGCTTCATCATCTTGATCGGGACCGTGGTGAATAATCCGATTTTGATCGTCGAACAAGCGTTGAATTTGATCGACGACGAAGACTATTCGCCCCGCGCGGCGGTGTTGGAAAGCGTGCGGACGCGGATTCGTCCGATTTTTATGACCACGTTCATCGCGTTGTTCGGACTGCTGCCGCTGGTGATTTCGCCGGGGGCGGGCAGCGAACTTTATCGCGGGATCGGCGCGGTGTTGTTGGGTGGATTGGTCGTGTCGACCATCTTCACGCTCTTCTTAGTTCCATGCCTGTTCATTTTGGCGGTCGAAGCTCGCGACGGGCTCGCGGCGATTCTGCATCGCGAGCCACGCGCAGCTGCCCGCAGGCATGCCCGCGGCGCAAGCGGTCGAGATGGCGCACGCCTACGCAGCGACGCATCCCGAGTTGGACGAAGCCGAGCTCGTGGCGTCCGTCGCACCGCCGTCGGAGACGCCGTTGCGGGCTCCGCCGACCAACGGCCGCGCGGATCACGGGCTGGATCTCAGCGAGCGCCATCCGTAAAAAAAACGGTCGCCGGATTAACCGGCGACCGTTCGTGAAATCGCTTAAATTCAAGCTGAGTTCGAGGTTTACGCTTTGATTTCGTAGCCCTTACGTTGTTCGCGCGAAAGCCAGCGATTGGCGTCGTCGTCGCCCACGATTTGTTCTTTCGCGGCGTCCCATTTCAACTTGCGATCCAACCGAATCGCGATGTTCGACAAGTGGCACGTCGTCATCGCGCGGTTATGAGTATGGACGTCGCTCACCGGTTCGCCGCGATCGCGGACGCACTCGATGAAGTTCGCCATATGGTTGCCGGGCTTCTTCCCCTTGTAGAGCTTCGTGATCAGCTCGGGCGCGATCGGTTCGTCCTTCAGCGCCACGGCCGCGGGGCCGATTAACTTGCTGCGGCTGACGAACAAGGTTCCTTTATCGCCTTCGATGAAGATGCCGTTGCCTTCGGGCATTTTCGGGCCGTTCGGATCGGGCTTGTCGCGGATGACCATCTCGATGTCGCCCGGGTACATGCAGCGGATCTCGAACTCGCTGGCGACGTTGTAGGCGTTGTCGAGCGTCGGGACGCCGTTCTTCAGCGGGACCGGATGCTTGGCCATGACCGGAATGACTTCGTTCGGGCCGGAGTGGTCCATACCGATCGCCCAGGTGGCGATGTCGACGTGATGCGCGCCCCAATCGGTCAGTTTGCCGCCGCTGTACTCGTACCACCAACGGAATTCGTAATGGCAACGGGACTTGCCCCATTTGCCGCCGTCGGCCTTGTAGCGGAAGTCGACCAGCGGCGCTTGGCCGCACCACATGTCCCAGTTGATCTCGGCCGGGGTCGCGACGGCGGGAATCTCGCCGGACGGAGCGACACCGCCGATGAAACAATGCACACGTTTGATTTTGCCTAGCTTGCCCGATTGCGTGAGAGCCACGGCCTTCAGAAACGCGTTTTGGTGAACGAAACCCGTTTCGTCCTTCCCGCTCATTTCCGAGCGTTGTTGCGTGCCGACTTGAAACACGCGGCCGGTTTCCTTCTGCACCTTGTTGATCATCTTCCCTTCGTCGATGGTCAACGTCAGCGGCTTTTCGCAATAAACGTCTTTGCCCGCCTTCATCGCGTCGATGGCGATCTTCGTGTGCCAGTGATCGGTAGTGACGATGGTTACGACATCGATCTTCTTGTTATCCAGTACGCGACGATAATCCTCGAACATTTCGGCCTTGCCGCCGACGATCGCGTTGCCTTCTTCTAAATGCTTTTTATCGACATCGCACACCGCGACCACGTCGCCGTGCTGCATCGCGCCGCGGACGACGGCCTTCCAACGATCGCCGGTGCCGATGCACCCGATGACGTGGCGATCCCCCTTGCTCTGCGCGAGCCGTGTTCGCCGTAAAGACGTACGGCGCGGCGAACCCTGCCGCGACGACGCCGGCCGATTGCTGCAAAAATTGACGACGATTCCGACTCATGGAAACTCCTCCGAGAAGGAGCGGCGCGGCCGCTCGCGGCATGGAACTGGCGGGACTAACATTGGGCGAAAATCGTCGCAAAACGACGACTCCTCGTCTGCGGCGGATTGTAGTGCCGTTTCGGCGTGGATGCAAAAATCCGTGATTGAATCGGTTGCGTACTTCGGACAAACTCGCAGGAAAGCCTTTTGACAACATAATCACCGGCATTTACCGCAATTAAATAAACTACGTATTGAATCGTAAAAATTCTCTTGATTTTACCGAAATCATTAATATGATCACTTACAGTATTACCGTCTCTCAGCATGCATTCAGCTTCGAATTTTTCACCGCCGAACGCGTCTACTTCTTCCGAATTCCGAAACTTTCCTGGAGTCCCACACGCATAAGAAGTCGGTCCATTCGCCCAACACATGGCTCGTCGCTTCGCATTCCTTCAACGGTGCTTCTTATGCGTTCTTTCTTTAGAACTCGGCGTCAGGCGTTTACGCTCGTCGAGTTGTTGGTCGTCATCGCGATCATCGGGATTCTCGTCGCCTTACTGCTGCCGGCGATTCAAGCCTGCGCGAGTCGGCTCGGCGGACGACCTGTTTAAACAACATCAAACAGTTGTCGCTCTCCGCACATAACCTTTCGGACGCTTACAAAGTCTTGCCGCCGCTCTGTGTGCAGAATCCGATCGGTGCGAATTACAACACCGCGTCGATCCAAGTTGCCGGCCCCTACAAAGGAGCCGTCGGCTTCACGGTCCTGACGTTCTTGCTGCCGTTTATGGAAGAAGGCAACCTTTACAACGCGTCGAAACGGAGCGTCAACACGATCGTCAACGGCAAAGCGGTTTACGCCACGGCGATCGACGCTTTTCATTGCCCTTCCGATCCGGAGGCGACACAGGACGGCAAGTCCCAAGTCACACAAGGCGGCGCCAACAATTGGGCCTATGGCAACTACGGCGGGAATTACTTCGTCTTCGGCGATCCCCAGAAAATCTCGACCGAGGGGTCGAACAAACTCTCGCGCAGTTTTCCGGACGGAACGTCCAAGACGTTGATGTTCGCCGAGAAGGCCAGCACCTGCGGCACGGCGGGAAGTTATTCCGCCAGCTCGACGCAGGCCACGCTCTGGGCGGATTCCAACCAAGGCTGGCAGCCGGCCTTTTGCCTGAACGGCCCTGCCGCCAATCCGACCGCCTATCAACCCTGCCTGCCGTTTCAGGCGATGCCGAACCCGTTGAACGCGTGCGACAAATATCGCGCTCAGTCGTCGCATCCGGCAAGTATCTCCGTGGCTTTCTCGGACGGCAGCAGTCGATTTCTGACGGACGAAATCTCCGATCAAACTTGGTACGGCTTGGCCGACCCGCGCGACGGCGCGTCTCTCGCCTCGGACTGGTGAACTATGGCCTATATTCAGTCCCGTACGATCACCGCGTTGCCGTTTGTTTTGTTGTGTGCCGGTCTCGGCTGCGGATCCGCGGTTCCACCGCCGGAAGTCTTTCCCGTCACGGGAACATTATCATTCGAGGACGGCAAACCTGTTCCTTTCGGTTCGATACAATTGCTATCGAACGACGACTCGCGCGTCATGGTTTTCGGCGAGGTAAATCCCGACGGCACGTTCGGACTGACGACGATTCGCGATGGTCACCGTCTGAGCGGCGCGAAGCCTGGTTCGTATCAAGTCATTTTCACGCCGCCGCTGGGTAATGCCGAAAATTTGCGGCCTCATCGCTTTCCCAAGCCGCTTGTGATTACGACTGGCGCGAATTCGCCTGCGCTGATCGTTCCTAAGCCATGACGCAGTTCAAGCGGCGGCGACCATATCTTCCGTCGTCGTATTTGGCTTCCTCGTAACACCAAAGAAGACCATTCTAAGCGCGGCCGGCACGCAGCCCGCGCTCAATGCCAACAAGGGCGCGATTTGACTGCCCCAATACTGATTGAACGGCAAACCAACACAGGCAAAGATCAACACGTACGCCAAGCCGCACCAGGCCCAGCGTTGCTCGGCTTCGATGCGCGACGGAACGCTCCACGACAAGGCCGTCGCGCTCAACGCGATCGCACTTAGCCATTGCGGCGCGATCAGCAGCCAAACGTTCATCTGCACCAGCGAGATGACGAACATCACGCCGCCGAAGGCCAACCAACTTCGATCGTGCGCAAGCGCATCCGGCGCGATTCGCGGTAAGACCATGCCGGCATGCCAAGCGTAGAACAACGCATACGCGACGCATCCGGCGAACCAACCCAGAAGTTCGCGGTAACTTTCGCCGCGCCAAGCGAAGATCGCACAAATCAAAACATACGGCGCGGCCAATTCTCGACAAAACAGCGCGGCAACGCCGGCCAAAATCGCGATCCGACCGTACCCGGCCGCGAACGCCGCGGCGGACAAGCCGATGCACAACCCCGACCAGACCTCGGGCATCAACCATGCCTGCTCGAGCGCGCAGGGCAACGCGGCGCCGAGCAACATGACGGTTCCCAGTAAGACTCCGGCAGTTCCCGAACGTCGCTTCCACGTCGGCACGACGAACCACCACGTTGCGAACGCGACGAGCGCCAGCCCGATTCGCGCGGCGGAATTCCCCACGGCGGCGGTCGTAACGAAGGTCGCCGGCGTGCGCCAGTTGAATACGCTGCGAGTCGGAAACCCTCGGGCGACCAGTTCGCGCACCGCGACGTCGTAGTAATGATCGCCTGCCCGGAGTTGCTCGACTTCAGACGCATACAGTTGCAAGTCCGTGCCGACTCGCTCAGGCGCATCGGCGTAACCACTTTTCCAAGGGCTACGCGTCAGGGCGATCAGTACGATCGTCAACGCGATCCAATACACGCAGCGCCACGCCGACCAACGCGGCGCGGTCTGGTCGTAAAGTGTGGATCGGTGTGTGGTCGCGGAACTCATTTCGAAAGCTCATCAAAAGGATCATCACCGGTAATTTAGGCCGCAATCACGTGACGCGCTGGCGTTTGGCGACGATCACACGTGCCGAATATGCCGGTTCTAAGGATGGCATCGCGCCACCGGCGTCCCGCTTCTCTGAGTGCGCGATGTTGTTGTCGCTTCAAGTGCCGGATGTATAAGATTCAGGCGTCGGTTTCTCGCAATTTCCCTGAACAGGAAGGTCTTCTCGTGAGTTCGCCCGGCGCACGATTTCGCGCGGCGTTAGCCGCCGGGCCGACGGCTATTCCCGGCGCCTTTGATCCGTTGGCCGGTCGTCTGATCGCGCGACGCGGATTTCGAGCGGCGTATCTTTCCGGAGCGGCGTTTTCCGCCGGCCAGTTGGCGTTGCCCGATGTCGGACTGTTCACATTAAGCGAATTGGCAGAAGAGACGCGTCGGCTTGTCCGCGCAGCCGAAATCCCGATCTTGGTCGACGCCGATACCGGCTTCGGGGAGGCGCTTTCCGTCGAACGCACCGTCCGCGAACTGGAAGCGGCGGGAGCGGCGGCCCTGCAGTTGGAGGACCAGGTCCTGCCCAAACGCTGCGGTCACCTCTCCGGCAAATCGTTGGTTGACGCGAACGTGATGTGCGCGAAGTTGCGCGCGGCCGCCGCCGCGCGGCGTGACCCATCGTTCATGATCGTCGCCAGGACCGATGCCCGGGATGTGGAAAGCTTGGACGCTGCGATCGCGCGGGCAGCGGCGTACGTCGCCGCCGGCGCGGACGCGATCTTTCCCGAAGCGTTGGCGACGCGCGAAGAGTTCGCCGCGTTTCGCGCCGCAATTCCGGTTCCGTTGATCGCCAACATGACCGAGTTCGGTCGCACGACTTCGCTGACCATGCGCGACTTCGCCCAACTCCGCTACGACGGCGTGCTTTTTCCGGTGACGCTACTTCGCGCGGCGATGAAGGCGGCCGACGAAATGTTGACCGCCATTCTCGAACACGGAACCGTACACGCCCGACTTGATCGAATGCAGACTCACGCACAGTTGTATGAACTTCTCGACTATCAGGATTATGAAGCGCGGGACCGTGATTATTTCGGCAACTCGTCTCAATAGAGGTTCACGATGGCCGAGAAGAAAAAGGAGGCGGGTTGGCCGGTGTCGTCGCCGGATCGACCGCGGTCAGCACGCTGGACGGCGGACTTTCGTATCGCGGTTACGACATCGAAGACCTGGCCGAACACGCCGCTTACGAGCAGGTCGCCTACACGTTGCTGTACGACGAAGCGCCGACGCCCGAACAATCCGCCGCGTTTCGCGCACGAATCTCCGCGGCCACGGCGCTGCCCGACGGACTGTGGCGCTGCCTCTACAACTTGCCGCGTGAAACCAAACCGATGGACGTGCTGCGAACCGGCGTCAGCCTGTTGGCGCATTGGGATCCAGACGTCAACGACGATTCGCCGTCTGCCGAGCTCGGCAAGTCGGAACGGCTGCTCGGGCAAATCGCCGTCTTGATCGCCGGTTGGAGTCGCATCGCCGACGGCGATCAACCACTGGACTACGACCCGTCCGGTTCGCTGGCCGAGAATCTCTTACATATGATCCGCGGCGTGCCGGGCGACGAACTCGAAGTTCGCGCGTTGGACGTCTCGCTGATCCTCTATGCCGAGCACGAATTCAACGCCTCGACGTTCACCGCGAGGGTCGTGGCGGGAACGCTCTCGGACATGCACTCGGCCGTTACGGCCGCGATCGGCGCGCTCAAGGGCCCGTTGCACGGCGGCGCGAACGAGCGGGTCTTGGAAGTGCTGGAGGAAGTCGGCGACGCCGATCCGGAGAGTTGGATTCGCGACGCCCTGGAAAAGAAACGCCTGTTGATGGGCTTCGGCCACCGCGTTTACAAAGAAGTCGATCCCCGTTCGACGATCCTCAAACGGTACTGCGCCAGTTGGCCGAGCGGGCAGGGAAAACTTCGCTCGAAACGACGGCCGACGTGATCGAGCGCGTCGTCAAATCCGAGAAAGGGCTGCCCGCCAACGTCGATTGGCCCAGCGGTCGGTTGTACCACTATCTCGGTTTGCCGGTTCCGTTGTACACGCCGTTGTTCGTCGCCGCGCGGGTCGCCGGTTGGTGCGCCACGTCATGGAACAGCACGCCGACAACCGACTGATTCGGCCGGCCGCCGAATACATCGGCGTCGAACGCAGAGCCTGGCCGCAAGCTTAGCGAATTGACCGGAATCTTCCGCATCGGTGTCGTCGTGCGGCGTCTGGACAGTCGACGGAGCGAGCGGTAAAATCGAGCGGAAATGGGGACGTAGCTCAGTTGGGAGAGCGTCGCGTTCGCAATGCGAAGGTCGAGGGTTCGACTCCCTTCGTCTCCACTCAAAAACACGAAAAAACGCCGATCGTAAGATCGGCGTTTTTTGTTTCTGTTGCTACACCGCGTACGAACTCGACCGGATTATTTCATCGTCGAATCGAACACGCGGACCTTCTTCCACAGGCTCTTGCATTCCTTGATGAATTCCAAGTGCCGGGGGTGCGTTTGGTAAACGTCTTGGTCTTTGGCAGTGGCGAACACGACGTGCAACGCCACGTCGTAATCGCGGTCGTTCACTTCGCGATCATACTCCGGGGCGTTGACGCCCACGCCGAAGTAGACGACGCCGTCGTGTTTATCCAAATACTTCTTGCAACCTTCGACCAGCTTCGCGCGGTTGGCGTCGTTCGATTCGGCGAGCGAGAAGAAAACGATGTGAGCCAACGGGGCGGACTTGTTGCCGGCGGCGGGAGCAGTATCGGCGGCCATCAGGCGTGTTTCCTGGGTTGAGAACGACGTCATCGCCACGGCGAGCGATCCGAGCAGCGTCGCGAAGAATATCCGCATCGAACACCTCACGTCGATCGAGAAATTTGGGCGAACGCGCCGACGACGGCGCGAAACCGCCATTCTATTCCGGCGAAATCGAAACGCAATCAGCATGCTTCGAACGACGCGAATCCGCGAAACCGGTTACGACTTCGAATCCCCACGTTTCTTGGGCGGCTTTTTCTTCCCTTTGAGCTTGGGAGGGTCGACGTCGATCACCGTCTCGTCCAACGAGGCGTCGTCGTCCGCGGCATCGAGACGCGGCGAGTTCGAATCTTTGCCGCCGGCGATGAAGTGCGACAGCAATTGACTGCGGCTGTTGACGGAGAATTTGCGATAGATCTCTTTCAAATAATCACCCACGGTATATTCGCTCAGCTTCAATTTCGAAGCGACGAGCTTCCGCGAATCGCCCCCCAGCAACAACATCAGCACTTGTCGTTCGCGAGGACTTAATTCGATGAACTGCGAGTTGGCCGGCGCATCCGCGCCGTCGCGATGCAACCAATCGACTTGCTGAAACAGAACATGCACGATGTTCCGCTCGCGATCGGTGAATTCCGGAGAACCGACGCGGCGCTGCAATCCGATCGAGCTGTAGCGGTTGTCGCCCAACGGATAGATCGAAATCATATAGCTATCGAAACCGGCCGTACGCCAGCGGGCGGCGATGGGCGACTCGGCCCAGGTTCGATCGTCGATGATCATCTTGCGGCTCAAGGTGACCAATTCGGATCCTTTGACCGCCGCCCAAGCCGGTTCGGCCAGAAACGAGCCGACGGCCGGATCGGCGATGAAACCCAGCATCGTGGTGCGATCGCCGGCATCGTCCCAGCCGCCGTCCAAGATCAGGGATGGCGCGGAACCTGCAACGACATCGGGGTCGACGCGCCCGGTCAGCCAAATCCAAGATTCGGCGCCGACGAGCTCCATCAGCCCGACGACCAGCCGTGTTTTGCGTTGCGCGACGGTCAAATCCACGGTAGGATCCGCGGCGTCGGCCAACAGCTTAATCATCCGCTCGACGTCGGCGGAATCGAAAAATTGCATAACCCGCGATCTCTTACGAACTGCGCCCCGCGTCGAAATCGAAATTCGACGCACTCTTCGCAAACAGCGGACCCTCTGAACATCTACGACCTTCGAACGATCGTCAAGTCGATCGATGTCGGGTCCTTACACGCTTCATGCTATGGCGGATTCATGCTATCACAAATGGACGAAATAGCTATCAGTCTAGCAAAATCGGCATAGGCGGAATTTCTTAGATCGGCTAAATTACGCCGTTAGCCGTACCCGCGGACCTTCGTTCGATACCCTTGCTTTCCCCGACGTAGTGCGCTCGCCAATGACGGCATGCGGCGCGCCGTCGCGAGCGAACCGTTGCGGGCCGACGCATGGAGGCGTAATCGATGTCCGGAGAAGCGTTCGAATTTCTACAACTCGCCGATCTGCGTTTGGACCTTCCTTGCGGCGGTCTGGCGGAGATTCCCGAGCCGCTGCGCCAAACCTTACTCGACGCGCCGTTTCGCGCGTTTCGAAAAAGCTCTCGACCTGGCGATCGAACAACGCGTCGACTTCGTCGTGCTGTCGGGGCAAACCTGCGATATTCTGCGTGCCGGCCCTCTGCGCCGCTCTCTTTCTCGAACAGCAGTTCGAACGCCTCAGTGAAAAAAACATCCCGCTCTATTGGGCGGCCGGGCCGCGCGATCCGGTTTGGGACGAAGCGTTGGATGTCGTGTGGTCCAAAAACATTCGCGTTTTCCCCCGCACTCATGCTGAAACGCTTCACTTCGAGCGACACGGCGTGCCACTGGTCCGCTTCATTGGTCGATCGGGCGAAGCTTCGGCCTGGCATCTTAACGATCACGTCGTCACCGAATCCCAGGTTTTCACGATCGGCCTCGGCCTGATTCCGCCGGCTCAGCCCGACGGCAAGCGATGGGACGTCGATTATTGGTGCCTACACGGCGGTGCGACCGCGAATAAACGCGCACCGACGCCGGACGTACCGAACGTGTCGTTCCACGACTGCGGTACGCCTCAGGGCCGCAACTTTTTCGAGACCGGCATCCACGGCTGCTCGTTGATTTCGATCGGCGAGGACCGCAAAGTCCGCATTCGCGAGTGCGCCGCCGATAAGGTCCGTTATCTCGACGAAACGATTTCGCTCTCCTCGAAGCTCGAACGCAAGGCGTTCGAAGCGGCGATTCGCAAACGCGCCGAATCCGCTCACGAGCAAAACCCGACCGTCGTTTCGTTCGCCCGCTGGACGATCGATACCGACGACGGCGTTCTGCCGCCTGTGGTTTGGGACGAGTGGTTGTTCGAGATCACCGCCCAACTGCGACGCGATTTCGGCGGCGGCAATCATCCGCTTTGGACGACCGAATTGCGAATCCTGCCGAGTACGATCCCGCAAGATTCTTCTCGACGACCAAACATTGTTGGGCGACTACCTGCGATTGTTGAACGAGCAATTCGAAGCCGAAGGCGAAAAGCGTTTGGCGCCCGAAACGCTGGGACTGACCGGGGCGTCGGCCGCGGGATTAAACGAATATCTGGACTGGAACAACCCTCTCATTCGTCGCCGCACGCTGCAAGAAGCGGCCTGGCTCGGCACGCGGTTGTTGGGAACCGAGGAGGTCGTGGGATGAACATCACGGACGTCGAAATCACCGGGTTCGGGATCTGGAAGAATCTGCGCGTCGAGAATCTCTCGCCCGGATTGACCGTCTTTTACGGCCCAAACGAGGCCGGCAAAAGCACGATCATGCAGTTCATGCGCGCGATGCTGTACGGCTTCACGCCGGGACGCCGCGCCAAGTACTTGCCGCCGGTCTTCGGCGGCAAAGCCGGCGGTCGCCTGTCGCTGCATCGCGATCGCGAAACCTGGAACGTCCGCCGCTTGGAAGACGCCGGCCTGGGCGCACTGACGCTGCACGGTCCCGACGATCACGAATACGGCGAAGCGCAGCTGAAAGCTCTGCTGGGCGACGTCGACGAAGGAACCTATAACAACGTCTTCTCGCTCAGCCTGCACGAGTTGCAGGAACTCTCCACGCTGCAAGAAACCGACGCCGGTCGCCTGCTGTACGAAATGTCGGCCGGTCTGGATCGCGTCTCGCTGGGGGACGTGCTGCGCGAGCTGTCGACCTCCCGTGGTCGGTTGATGATCGCCGGCGATAAGCCCAGCCAAATCACCGACTTGATGTCGCAACGCGACCGCCTGCGCGGCGAACTCGACGCGTTGGCCGCCGGCTGGCGCGGACGACGACGGTTGAGCGAGGAGAAATCCGAACTCGAACGCGCGGTCACCGCGGCACAACAAGAACAGACGATCCTAGCCAATGAGCTCCGCACCGCCGAAGCCGCGTGGTCGCTGCGCGATATGCGGCGCGCACGGGCCGAACTGAACGAGCAGCTCAACAGCATCGGCCCCACCGACAACGTCCCCAGCGACGCGGTCGAGCGGATGGACAACGCGAACTCGATCCTGCGTCGCTGCAAAATCCGTCGTCGCAAGCTGATCAAAAAGCGCGACGCGATTCGCAAGCAGTACGATGCGATCCAGTTGAACGCCAATCTCTGGAAACAGTGCCGCGCATCCTGGCATTGACCGAGCATGAGCCCTGGTTAGCCGCGCTCGATCAGCAAAACCGCGACGCCAAAACACAAGCCGGCGGCTTGGAGAAAAAGCTGGTCGCCTTGCGTACGCAATTGGGCGTGAACGGCGATCTGGCCGCCGTCGCTCATGATTCGATGACGCGTAAATTGGCCGGCGTGCTGTCGGTCGCCAAACAGTTGCGCCAGGCCGCGATCCGTCTGAAGGACGCCAAATCGGGCTTGGTCAACAATCGCGGCGTACGGGACGAAAGCCAAATCGAGATCGACGAACTGCTGGCCTCGCGCGGCGAAACCAGCTTGACCGCCGCGCTCGATAAGACCGGTCAGCTCGTCACGCTCTATCGTCGTCGCGTGCATCTGGACGAACGACTCGAGCAGATGGCCCGTAACAAGGCCGACCTCGAATTCGATCTCCGCGAATACGCCGACCTGCAGATGATCCCGACTTGGGCGCTCGTTTGCTTGGGCGCGATGTTCGTCATCGGCGCGTTTTTGATCCTCGGCGGGCTGATTCTGCCGGTCTCGGTCAAAGGCGGCTACATGTGGCACATGGTCCTGCTTGGGATCATCTCCGCCGGCGTGTCGACGATGATCAAAAGCCAGCTCGAATACAACGCATCGCGCAAAGCCGACGGATGCCAAAAGCAATTGACGATGCTCAATCGCCAGATCGAGCAAACCGACCAAGAGCGAATCGACCTCGACGAACAAATTCCCGACGGCGTCGGCAATCTGCAAACCCGATTGGAAATCGCCGAGCAAGAATTGATCCGTTTGGAAGACCTCGTCCCGCTCGAGTCGCGACGAGTCAGTTCGCATCAAGAATCGCTGACCGTCCGCGAACGCCTAAAAGCGCACGGATCGGTTATGAAAAAGCTCGCAAGCGTTGGATCGCCGCGCTGACCGCGGCCAAACTGCCCGAAGCATGGTCGCCGGCTCAAGTTCGCGATTTGGCCAAACAGTACGCCGACCTGGGGCAACTGCATAAGCAATTCGAGTCGTCGCAAGCCGACCAAGACCGTCGGCTCCGCGAAGCGGCGTCGTTAAAAACGCGCGTCGAGCAACTGTTCGTCGACACCGTGATTTCGCCGGAATCGACTTCGCTGCTCGAGCAAATTCGGCAACTCCGTCGCGAACTAGCGACGCACGAAGCCAAAACGACCGAGCAAACCGACCTCAAAGCACAACTGCTCAAGCATCGCCGAAAGCTGAAATCGTACGATCGCACGTTACGAAAATACGAAAAACAACGCGAAACGCTGCTCCGCGGCGTCAACGCGCCGGACGAGTCGGAGTTCCGCGCGAGTTCACAAATACCTGCAACTGGCCGACCTGACCAAACGTCGCGACAATTTCGCCCGCGAAATCCACACCGCTATTCAGGGCTTTTGCTCGGAAGAAGATCTGTCTCGCTGGTTTCGAGGCGGCTCGCGCGAAAACATCGAAGTCCGCTTGCCGGAACTTCGCACGCGTTCGGGCGCGGTCGCCGAACGCTTGCGTCAACTCTTCGAGAAGCGCGGCGCGTTGCAGCAACAAGCCAAGCTGGCGATCGAAGATCGTCGTTTCGCGTCGAAGCAACTGGAATTGAACGTCGTCGAGCAAAAAATCGCCGACGCCGCCGCACGCTGGCGGACGTTCACCGTCACCCACGCGTTGTTGGACGACCTCAAACTGGAATATGAACGGAACCGCCAACCCGAGACGTTGCGCGAAGCCGGCGAATACCTCAAGCGTCTGACCGGTGGGCAATACGGCCGTGTCTGGACGCCGCTTGGCGAGTCGCGGTTGTGCGTCGACGACGAAAACGGCCGCCCGATCGGCGTCGAACAACTGAGCCGCGGCACGCGCGAGCAATTGTTCCTCAGCCTTCGTTTGGCGTTGGCGTCGTTCTATGCCCGGCGTGGTAAGATCATGCCGCTGGTGCTGGACGACGTGCTGGTCAACTTCGACAACATTCGCGCCGAAGCCGCGGCCACCGTGCTGCGCGATTTCGCCGCCGCCGGCCATCAGATGCTGCTGTTCACCTGCCACGAGCATATCGGCCGCATCTTCAAGTTGCTGAACGTCGACGTTCGTCGCCTGCCGACGCACGAACATCCGGAGAAATGGCCGATCTTCGAGATTCCGGAAATTCAAACCCGGTACATCGAAGTCGCTCGCCCGGTCGAAGTCGTGCGCGAACCGATCCTGGAGGCGATCGAGCCCGAGCCGATTGATGAACCCGAAGTCGAGCCGGAACCGATCAAAGTCGTCGAAGCGCCGCGTCGGAAGAAGAAGCGCGAGCGAGAAAAAGTCGAAGTCACGCCGGTCGAGGAAATCCCCACGGTGATCGTCGAACGCGCCCCGCCGCGGATCGAGTATCCCGATCGCGTTCCGCAACCGAAACCGCAGCCGGTCTACATGGAAGAACGCGAAGTCGCGCCTCCGAAGGTTTTACGCGTGTACGAGCGTCCCGCGCAACGCCAACCGACGGTCGTCTACGAATATCAATCGCAGCCGCGCCCGTGCCCGTCCGTTTCGAACCGGCGCCGCAACCGACTCCGTCCGGCAACGGCCCGAAAGCGCAGTTGTTGGCCGAACCGCAACGTCTCGATCCTCCGCAACAGATCGTCGGCAGTTGGATTCCACAAAAGGTTCGATGGAACGCCGAAGAGTTCGAGGGCGAACTGGACGATCAGGTCCGTCGGCGTCGCGAACGCTTGGCCCGTCAAGCCGCGGCCGAACAAGCGAGCCGCGCGGCGAGCCAACAGGTGATGACCGCGCCGCAACCTACGCCCCGTTCCCCAAACGTCGAATCGCACTACGCCCCCTTAACCGGCGGGCAGTTCATCGCCGGCGTCAGCGAAGTCCGTCCGACGATTCGCTACGAGGCGAAACCCGCCTTTGAAGCCGCGACCGATCCTCGTCGTCCGATCATTCGCGAAAGCCAAGAAACGCACGGCGCCGTGCTCCGTCGCCGCAACCGCGCCGTCGGTGAAACGATCTCGCCCGAATCCTTAGCCGGCGAACAAAACGGCTCAGGCTGGATTCAGATCGAAGACCCGAACGGCGTCGAACGAGTCGAACGCATCCGCTACTACGAACGAGACGTCGACGGCGAATAATCGCCGGCCGACCGATCCGCCGAATCCCCCACACCGAGCGACCGATTGGTCGCTCGTTTTTTTTTTGCAACGGCCCGTCGCCCCGCTCGCTTTCCCGCGCACACCGGTTGGATTATGTTAAGCCTGCCGTGAGGGGAGCGGCGTCGATCGAAACCTTGTCGGGCAACACATCTTCGGGAGCTGGCGGATGGCCGTTTATTTGGGAATCGATATCGGAACGTCCGGCACCAAGACGCTGGCGATCGACGCAGCCGGCAAGATCCTCGCCCAAGCGTCGGCCACGTACCCGGTCTCGACCCCCAAGCCGCTCTGGAGCGAACAAAATCCCGACGATTGGTGGCGGGCGGTGGTCGAGACCGTCAAGTCCGTCGTCAAGAAGGCCAAGCTCAAACCGGCCGACGTCCGCGCCATCGGGCTGTCGGGCCAAATGCACGGCTCGGTCTTCCTCGACAAAAACGACAAAGTCGTCCGCCCCGCCCTGCTCTGGAACGATCAACGAACGGCGGCCGAATGCGAAGAGATCGAACGTCGCGCCGGCGGCCGCAAGAAGCTGATCCAAATGGTCGCGAACCCGGCGTTGACAGGATTCACCGCGCCGAAAATTTTGTGGCTGCGAAATAACGAACCGAAGAACTTCGAAAAAACCGTCAAAGTGCTGCTTCCCAAGGACGACGTCCGTCGCCGATTGACCGGCGAGTACGCGACCGAGGTCAGCGACGCCAGCGGGATGCTGCTGCTGGACGTGGCGAAGCGCGATTGGTCGAAGCCGTTACTCTCGAAGTTGGAACTCGACATCTCGCTGTTCGGCAAGTGCTACGAATCGGCCGACGTGACCGGTACGTTGACCAAAGCAGTGGCGGCGGAACTCGGGCTCTCGGCCGAATGCAAGGTCGTCGGCGGGGCGGGCGACTGTGCCGCGGGCGCGGTCGGCAACGGCATCGTCCGTGCCGGCGCGGTCAGCACGTCGATCGGCACCAGCGGCGTGATGTTCGCTCACAGCGACGAGGTGAAAATCGACCCGGCCGGTCGACTCCATACGTTCTGCCACGCCGTCCGCGGCAAGTGGCACCTCATGGGCGTCAACCTGAGCAGCGGCGGCAGCCTGCAATGGTTTCGCGAGAAACTGTGGCCCGCGGAGAACGCCGCGAAGTCGAAAGTCGACCCCTACGCGGTCCTCACCGCCGAAGCGGCCGCCACGCGGCCCGGAGCCGATAAGCTGTTTTTCTTGCCATACCTCAGCGGCGAACGAACGCCGCATAACGATCCGGACGCGCGCGGCGCGTTCATCGGGCTCACCACATCGCACGAGCGCGGCCACCTGGTCCGCGCCGTGATGGAGGGAGTGACTTATAGCCTGCGCGACACGCTGGCGATCATTCGCGAGTTGGGCGTCCCGGTCAAGGAAATCCGCGCCAGCGGCGGCGGATCGAAGAACGAACTCTGGCGACAAATGCAGGCCGACGTCTTCGGGCAGAAGGTCGTTACGTTGAATGCCGAAGAAGGCCCCGGCTACGGCGTGGCGCTGCTGGCCGCCGTGGGCGACGGCGCGTACAAGTCGATCGAAGAAGCGTGCGACGCGACGATCCACACGGCCAAACAAACTCACCCGAATAAGGCCGCCGCCAAAACCTACGACGCCACGTTTCCGGTCTACCAAGACTTGTACCGTTCGCTCAAAGCCGATTTTCATAAAATCGCCGCATTGAGCTGACCATTCGCCAAACGTCTCTCTCATTCCACAACTTCTCAACACCTTCGCCGCATGCCGGAAGAAACACCGCCGCTCTGCTTGGATCAGTTCCTCAAACTGCACGGGATCGCCGAAACCGGCGGCCAAGCCAAGGTCATGATCCAGGGTGGCGAGGTGAAACTCAACGGCGAAATCGAAAACCGCCGGCGGAAAAAGCTAGTGATCGGTGATGTAATCGAGGTCGAAGGGCAAACATTTCGGGTGGAGTAACGCATCAATCCGCTCGAATGCGAGGAAATTGCCGAATTTCATTTCGGGTTTACGCCGATCTGCGATAAAGTAGTTCGGTGGGGAATGGGAACTGGTCTCGGTCGCTCGGGGGAGAGTGCCGTATGCGTCGTCGTGCGTTCACGTTGGTGGAATTGTTGGTCGTCATCGCGATCATCGGGATCTTAGTCGCCCTGCTCTTGCCGGCGATTCAGGCCGCTCGGGAAGCGGCCCAACGCAATTCCTGCCAAAACAAAATCCGCCAATGGGGGCTTTCCGCGCACAACTTCGTCGATGCGAGAAAGGCGTTTCCGCCCGCCCGCATCGCCGACCACTGGGCGCCGTGGGCGTCGTTATTCCCCTACATGGAGGAGCAAGCCCTGGCGAAAAGTTGGGATTACGGCAAACAGTATTACGATCAAACGACCGCCGTGCGCAGAGCGCGGGTCGACGCGATGTTCTGCCCCAGCCGTACGCGGGAATCGTTGACCGCCAACGACACGCCGGACTCGCCGGCCGGCGCGGCCGTGGCGACGGGCGCGGTCGGCGACTACGCGGGCGTATCCGGAGATCGGACGTTCAGCAGTTCTTCGCCGAACGTGAAATCGACCGACTATTGGTACGACGGAACCAACGCCACGGGCATCACCAAACGCGCCGAAGGCGAGCACCTTGGTCAAATCCGGTTCGAGTTATACCGCCTGGAAATCCGACGTGGCCGTCAAGCACGTCTCCGACGGGCTGAGCAAAACGATGTTGTACGGCGAAAAAATGGTCCCCAACAATCAGCAAGGCGTTTCCGTAGGCGACGGCTCGATTTGGAACGGCGATCACGAATGGAATTATTGCCGCCTCGCGGGTCCCGGTTATGCGCTCAACGATAACTCGACATCGACACACCGCTTGGGCCGCGGCGTCTTCGGCTCGTCGCATGCCGGCGGCATCGTGAACTTCCTCTTCGCCGACGGAAATACTCGCGGCCTGTCCGAAGAAACGGACACCGTAACGTTAGGGTATCTCAGCAATCGGGCCGATGGTAACTCGGTCGTCGTGCCTTAGCGATTCGCTTATTTCGGCGGCGTCACCTTCAGCGTGACG
>JASGKV010000017.1:0-148716 GCA_049840575.1 Pirellulales bacterium | reverse complement strand
CCGAAGCGAAAAAACCGCGCACGGCGCGATTGGTGACGCTCGCAACGCGCGTTTCGCTCGTAACGCTCGCGCAGCGAAATTGGGTAACCTTACGGTCCGCTTGGAGTGAGAAAAAAATGAAATCACACGAAAGCGCGCGATCGTCACGCTCGTTTCGCTCGCGCAGCGAAGTTGGGGCGTTTGCTCACGGTGCGTAGCGACGCGAGACACGGCGGCGTGAACCGAACTGAAAAAACCGTCGACAGCGCTTGATCGGAACGATCGTTTCGCTCGTAACGCTCGCAGAGTGAGTTTGGGTAAGCCGGAGGTCGGTGGGACGAAAAGAAAACTCGGACGGAGGCGTGATCGAAATGCTCGTCACGCTCGTTTC
The DNA here is from genome assembly GCA_049840575.1 of Pirellulales bacterium. Taxonomy (GTDB): domain Bacteria; phylum Planctomycetota; class Planctomycetia; order Pirellulales; family JALHPA01; genus JANRLT01. The sequence goes on along the minus strand of JASGKV010000017.1, from coordinate 148,346 downwards.
GCTCGCGCAGCGAAGATAGGTAAGCCGCGACGCGACGCAGCGCGAGATCGCGATTCGCGTCGTGAAAACGTCGCTCGTTTCGTGCGCAACGCTCGTAACGCTCGCGCAGAGACGATGGGAAGTTCTTAGGCTCGGCCGTGCCGAACGTTCGTGGATCGTCGAGGTTCTTGGAACGTCGTCTCCTAACGAAGCGCACAGGCTCGCCGCGCGCGTTTTTCCGGGGCAAACGTGAATAAGGAGATAAAAAAAGGAACGACTTGCGTCGTTCCTGTGCGAGCTAGCGTTCGGCCTCGTCGAGGCCGTTTCGTAGGACCTACGTCAGTTCGCTGATGATGCCGTCGCCGCAGTAGTCGGGGTTGCCGAAGCTTTTCACGCGGTGGCCGAAGGCGTGCGCGAAGCTCATCAGCAGGCGGTTGTGCGGCGTGTGTTTGAGTTGCAGCGAGCGACCCATTTTGAAGTCCAGCCCGTTGCCGACCATCACGAACGGGATGTTGTCCAACGTGTGCGAATTGCCTTCGCCCAATTCGTTGGTCCAGACGATCGTGGTGTTGTCCAACAAGCTGCCCGGTCCGCCCGGCTCGGGCGTTTCGGCCAAGCGTTTGGCCAAGTAGGCCATTTGTTCGGCGTACCAGTGATTGATTTTGGTCAGTTTGACCTGCACGTCTTCCTTGGAGTTCGGTTCGTGCGACAACGCGTGATGCCCTTCGTCGACCCCCAACCACTTCATCCGCGCATCGCCGACGGAGTTGGTGTATTGCAACGTGGCGACGCGGTTGAAGTCGGCCGCGAACGAAGCGACGATCAACTCGATCTGCATCTTGCTGAGATGCGGCATGTTGACCGTCTCTTCCTTGATGCCCGGTTCCAAATCGGGCACCGCGTGACTGAGCTTCGGGTCGCCGGGGCGGAGTTCTTGTTCCAGTTCGCGAACCAACGTCGTGTGTTCGTCCAGCAAGCGACGATCCTCGACCGAGACCGCGCCGCGGATCTTTTTCAGAATCGTCGCCGATCGTGTCGAGCAAGCTGCGGAGCGTTTCCTGATCCTTCTGTCGGCCGTACAGCTTGGCGAACATTTGGTACGGATCGTCGATCGGCGTGATCGGCTTGTTCTTGCCCGAGTACGACCAGCGGGTCCACGTGTCGGCCCGTTCGGGGACCATCACGCCGAACTCGAGCGAACCGAAGCGCGTTTTGGTCGCCGCGTCGGCTTGCAGATAGTTTTTCAGTTCTTGATCGATCGAGATGCCGCTGGACCAACCGGCGGGCGTGTCGGAGCCCCCTTGGATGTTGCCGGGCAGCAATTCGATGCCGGTCAACAAGCAACCGATGCCGCGCATGTGGCCGTCGCCGTCGCCGCGGATTTTGTCGCACAGACCTTTGACGATCAGCGTTTTGTCGCGGAACGGTTCGAGCGGCTTCAACGATTCCTTGAAGGCGAAGTTCGCGCCGGCTTCGTCGGGCCAATAGTTTTTCTTGACCACGCCGTTGGGGCTGAACATCACGATCAGACGTTGCTTGCGGCGAACTTCCTTGCCGAAGCTCAGGCTGGGGAGGTTCGTGAGAAACGGGATCGCGGCCGCGCCGATTCCCAGCTTGCGCAAAAATTCGCGTCGATTGGCGTAGGCGGTCATCTCAGCGGCTCCCTTCGAGCGAAGCGGTCTTGTTCGATTCCGAAGCTTTGGCGGGCGATTCCAACAACTGCGCGGCGTGCGTGGTCACGACGTCGACGACCAAGCGTTTCAGGTTTCCGCCGGAGGCCGCGAACGATTGTCGCAGTTCGGCCGATGCTTGCATACCGTGCGCGCGAATCGGCTGACGGATCAGGTTGTGAAACAACTGCTCGACGAACGCCGCGCGGGGTTCGTCGCTGGCGGTCAAAAAGCGGGACAGTTCGCCGGCTCCGGCGAATTTCACCGTTTTGTCGTCTCGCGTCACGTATCCGCCGGTCGCGTCGACTTGGCGGTCCTTTTCCATTTTACGGTATCGACCGATCGCGTCGTACCGCTCCAGCGCGAAACCCAACGGATTGATCATATCATGGCACGTTTGACATGCTTCCGACTTGGTTTGCAGCGCCACGCGTTCGCGCGTGGTCAGGCCGGGATGCAGATCGGGCGCGAACGGCGTGAAGGCCTCTTGCGGCGGACGCAACGCTCGGCCCAACACGCTGCGCGCGATGAACACGCCGCGATGAATCGGCGAACTGGTTTGCGTGTAGGCGAAGCCGGCCAAGATGTACGGGTGCGACAAAACGCCGGCCCGATCTTGCCCCGGCAAAGTGACCTTGGTGAACGGCGCGTCGGCGGGCAACTGCGCACCGTAGATTTTGGCCAAGCGACCGTTCAGATAAATCCCGCCGCCGCTCAGCAGTTCGCCGTGCGTCGCGTTGGGATCGGTCACGACGTCGCGGATGGTCAATTCGAGCGAGCTGCGCAGATCGTCGATCGCTGCGGCGTCGAACTCGGGATAGAGCTTCTCGTCCTTCGCCATGTCGGTGACGCGATCGACGCGCAACCATTGCAGGTAAAAGCGACGGAGCTTGGTTTGCGTCCGAATGTCGGCCCACATCCGATCGGCTTGCTTGGCGATCTCGTCGCGCGTGCCGAGTTTCTTCTGCGCGGCGGCTTCCAGCAGTTTTTGATCGGGGAGCGAATCCCACATTCCGAACGCCAAGCGTTCGGCCACGGCGTAATGATCGAGCTTGCCCGGTTCGACCTCGGCGCCGACTTCGCGATACAAGAAACGCGGCGACTTGAGCACCAGGATCACCACTTTCTTCACGGCCAGCTTCAGGTCGGGCGTCGTTTCGAACTGGCGTTCGACGTAGACCTTCTTTTGATCTTCGGTCAGCGGTCGACGAAACGCGCGTTCGGCGAAACGGAGCGCGAACTCGCGGAACTTCTTCGGCGCCTCGGGCGAGTCGGCCGGCACATAGGCGATGTCGCGGATATTGGCCACCACGTGATCGGCGATTTCGAGCGCGGCGTCGGTCGTGGCGTTGTCCCAGGCTTTCGAAATGGTCGTGCCGCGTTCGTAGCCCATGCTGCGATCGTCGGGCGGGAACGGCGTTTCGACGACGCAAACCGGCTGCGCTTTTTCGGGATGCAGGAAGCGTTGCGCGATCGGTTCCAACGTGCGGCCCGGAATTTTCCAGAGCAACGCGATCGACGATTTGGCCGGCGGAGGAAGTTTTTTCTTATCCTTCGAGTCGTCGACGCCCTGCTTCGACTTCGAGTATTCCAAACGAATGCGATAGACGCGGCCTTCGAGCAAACGGATCGAGGCTGTGTACTCGGTGTCGCTGCCCGACTTGACCCAGGCGTCGATCAGCGGCGTTTTGAAATCGTTGACGTTCAATCGCGCGGCGTGCGGCGTGCGGACGACGAACTCGTACTCGCCGGTTTCGGGCGGGACGAACGAACCTTCCCAGCGGACGGAAAATTCGAGGTGATGCAGGCGGATCGCGTCCAGACGTTCCTTCTCGCGGCGTTCGCGGTCGACGCGATCCTTTTCGCGTTCGAACCACGCCGTGTTGAGCTTCTGCCATTCGACGTTCGCTTTTTCCCACTCGGCCAGCTTGGGTTTGTAAGCGTCGAGCGCGACTTTCTCGCGTTCGTCGTACTCGCGTTGGTTTTTCTCGAAGGCGGTCTTTTCCTCGGGCGACGCGTCCGGCTTCAACACCGGTTTTTGCGCCGGTTTGTATTCGGGCTTGGCGGCCGGCTGCTTGGGCGGGTCTTGCTTGGCGAGTTGTTCGACCGGCGTTTCCAATTCCTTCGGCAGCGGCGCGGGGCTGTTCTCGCCGAAGTCGAACGCGATCTGCGGATCGTTGCGTTGAATCACGCGGTTCTTGGGCTCCATGCGGCGGTTCTTGAAGTATTCCGCCGCCAGTCCGGTTTCTTTCCCCAAGAACACCGGCGTGCGATACGAGCCGATCAGGTCGGCGATCGCGTTTTGATACTGCCGCACGGTCAATCGGGCCAACTCCATACGAGCCGGCTGATTCCGTGCCTGCGCTACCGGCGAATAGAACGCATCGTGGATGTACGCCGCCACGGCGCGCAATTGCGCGGCGTCGAGCTTTTCGGGTTCGCCTTCGGGCATCGTGCGATCGATCAACTCGGCCAACTGTCCGACGGACCGATCGCCGACCAACGGATTGGCGTACGAGTCCTTCACGCCTTCGCCGCGCTGCCCGTGGCAGCTTGCGCATTGCTCTTTGTAGAGCTTGGCGCCGAGCGCGAGTTCCTCGGTTGCGCGAGCGGTCGAAAAGCCCGCGCAGTACAACGCCGCGATCAGCGTCGCGAGCCGCGACGAGCCGGCGAGGAGAACGGATTTCGAGCGCGACTTGGCTATCAAGAGACGAACCCTAGGGACCAACAAGAAGATCGCCCGCCGAACGTCTTGGGGACGAAGGACGAACAGCGCATCGGGTGGGAAACGAACTTCGGCGGGATGCTTTTATTCTACGAAAAACCGTCGTTCGTACAAAGCGAATTTTGCCCGAGATCCGAGGCCGAAACGCCGCCGAATCTAGGATTTTGAGGATTTACGACTGCGCGTGCTTTTCTGAGGTTTCATATGCAAAACCGGCGGAGCCGGGTGGGCGACCAATTGGCGGCTCTCGCCCAATTTCTTGTATTGGGCCGACGCCGCGTCGTAGGCGTGCACGTGGCCCGTTTCGATTTCATAGAACCAGGCGTGAATGTTGACCGTCCCCTGCATCAAGCCGACGGCGACCGCCGGGTGGGTTTGGATGTTTTCGATCTGCGTGAGAACGTTCTCTTCGACGGTTGCTTCCAGCAGCGCTTTGTCCGAGAGATGCGTGTATTTGGCCTTCACGATTTGTCGCGTCGTTTCGGCGTATTCCAACCACTTGGCGACGGTCGGCATGTCCTTGGTCAATTCCGGATGCAGCAATCCCTTCATCGCACCGCAGAGGGAATGGCCGCAAATGATGATGTCTTTGACCGCCAGCCCGCGAATGGCGAACTCGATCGTGGCCGTTTCGCCGCCGTTCGACGCGCCGTACGCGGGCACCAAATTTCCCGCGTTTCGCAGAATGAACAAACTGCCGGGCTGCGTGTTGGTGATCAGGTTGGGATCGATCCGCGAGTCCGAACATGTGATGAACAGCGTATCGGGTTCTTGCCCGCCGGCCAAACGTTCGAAGAGCTCGCGCTGTTCGCTGAAGACCTGCGTACGAAAATGGTGCACGCCGGCGACGAGTTCTTGAACGGCCATAGAGGGACTGCGAAAAGCGAGTACGGATGAAACCAATCACTTCAAATCATAGATGACGCGGTGCGGAGAACAAAGTCGGGAAACCCAATCGATCGATCGTTTTGACGCGATTGTTCAAGGTATACGAAAACGAATAAGTGATTTCATGCTTCGGGGAATTCAAGTTCGGGTGATCGTACGGCGGAGGCCGGCGTGGTTGGGTCGTAACGATCATGCCGCGAATCGGAAGCTGCTCGAGCAGACACGGCGAGATGCGGGGCACTCGAAAACACGCCGAAGTCGCCGGCGGACTAGGCTTGTTTATCGTCGCGATCCGATCATCCGTTCGGATGGGGGATCGTGCGTGAGTCTTTCGGAAGCGCTCCGCATGATCATCGGCCCGCAACGTTCCGGCTTTCCCGGCGTCGTTTTGACGCGTCCGTTACAGTTCGACGCTCAATCCAAGAGCGTACGGGTGAGCGGCCCGCGAACGAACGCTTTGTCGGGAGCGATCATCGCCGGGGCCGATTCCAAGTCGGGCGACATGCCGGCGACGGTTCGCGGCGATGCGGACAGGTCGGAGCGATTGGATGCGCTGTTAAACGAATTACGAGAATTCGCCCAACGGCCCGCGACCAAGACGGTCGGCCGGGCGGTTCCTATGGTTCGGTCCGAGATCACACGTGCCGACGCGACGCGCGAGTTTAAGGAAATCGTGCCCGTCGCCTCGTACTCGACGCGGACGGTCGTGTTAGGTGCGAACGCCGCGCAAGTGACCGACGTCGGACCGCTGGGGAACGTCGCGCGGTCTATGACGTTGCAAGGTACCGCGACGCGCAACGCCGCAGGCGCGTCGTTAGCGATCGTCGGCGACGGAAACGGCGCGATCGCGCGCAGCGGACTTTATGATTTGACCTCCGATCGCGGAACGTTCGCGTTGCAAATCACCGCCGGCGAAGAGTTGACGAACGTCGCAGATCGCATTAACGAGGGAAGCGATGTAACGGGCGTCGACGCGGTCGTCGAGGATGGAAAACTCGTGCTCACGACGACGACCGTCGGTTCCGCCGGGACGTTGCGATTGAATCGTTTGGACCAAGCACCGACCGTGGTGACCGGACGTGATGCGCAGCAGGTCTCCGGGCTCGACATCCTCGTGCATGACACCGCGGCGACCGAAACGATCGCCGGAACGGTGCTCACCCGGGCATCCGTAGCACGGTTGACGTATCAGGGGGCCGCCGACGGCACGACGGCGGGCGGGGGAACGATTCGGTTGACCGGTACACAAGGCGACGCGATCATCACGCTGACCAAGGGCGAGTCGTTGGATGCGTTCGCCCATCGCGTGAACACGCTGACCGAACAAACAGGCGTCGCCGCGGTGCGGGACGGAACGACGATCCGTTTCGAGAGCGTCGGCAAAGGCGAAGCGGCCACGGTCAAGATCGATCAACTGACGCCGACCGCGCGGATTACGCATGACATACCGAACCCGACTCAAATCGCGTCGTTCACGGTCGATACGCTGAACCGCGGCGCGACCGACGTCGTTTCCGGAACGGTGACGGCCGCCGCGACGAAAGCGGTTTTGACGTTGAACGGCAAAAGCGGCGCACGTGTCGCGGGCGCGGCCTCCTACCGACTGCGCGGCGATTTGGGAACGGTCGATGTGACGATCGCCAAGAACGAAGCGCTGGCGGCGGTCGCGACGCGCGTCAACGCGGCCGCCGCACAGACCGGCGTGTCGGCGCGTGTTTCCGGCAATCAGTTGTTGTTCGAAAGCGCGGCGCGGGGATCGACGGCCGATGTGTCGGTCGAGAACATCCAGGTCGCGTACGTTACTTCGGTGACGGGCGTCGATTCCGCGCAAGTCGCCGCGTTCAACGTGACGAGTTTGACCAACGGCGCGAGCGAAACGCTTTCCGGGCAAGTGACCCGCGCGGCCGGCATCGCCGAAGCGACGTACGCGGGGAATTTTTTGTCGACCGTTAAGTCGAACGCGCAGTTCACGTTGACCGGCGTCGTCGGATCGAGAACGTTTTCGGTCACCGCTTTGCAATCGTTGAGCAGCGTCGCGACCGCCGTTAATGCGAAGACCGCCGAGACGGGCGTGACCGCGACCGTCGAAGGGACCACGATCAAGTTTCGCTCCGTCGACGTCGGGTCCGTCGCCAAGGTTCAGTTCAACGTCACGAGCGGCACCTTCGCCGTGACGGGGCTGGACGGCACGGGAACCGCGCACGGCATCGACGCCACCGCCGTGGTCAACGGCGCGAACCTGACCGCGAACGCCAACCAATTCACTTTCGCCGGATCGCAGGGCGTGTATCGCTTCGACGTGAACCAGGGATACCTGGGGACGTTGTCTCCGATCGCCGTGACATCGACCGCCGATGCGTTCGTGATTTCCGGCAACAACGGCTCGGCGGCCGCCAAGGGGACGAATGCGACCGCCACGATCAACGGCGTCGGTTACGAAGCGAACGTCGATACGTTTCACGTCACGACCGCTCAAGGAAGCTATTCCCTGACGGTTAACGCGGGCTATACCGGCACCCTTGGACCGATTACGTCGCGATCGACATTGGACGAGATCGCCGTTATGGGAGGCGATGCTGCAGGCACGGCGTTCGGAACCGATTTCACCGCGAACGTCAATGGGCAACTGTTACGTTCGACGACCGACGACGCGACGTTGACGACCGCTCACGGCGGGTATCGCCTGACGTTCGCCGGTGGGTTCGTCGGCGCATTCGCACCGATCACCGTCGGTCCGTTGGCCGGATCGGTCGTCGAAGGAGGCGACGCCCAGGGACGCGCGACTGGCTTGGACGCCGAGGCGACGATCAACGGTCGCCGATTGACCGGCGTCGGGAACGACTTCGTATACAACGAAGATGGGACGGCCGTTCGATTCAAGCTGACGCCCGGTTACCTCGGCGCGATCGATCCGATCACCATCGCCAACCACACGGACACGCACATCGATAACGTCGTTCGCACGACACGGAAACACGTGATCGGAAGTCAGGAGATACCGACGATTTCCGAACCAACGGCGAATCCGGACGTCGCCACCGATGATGATGATGATGATGATGAATCGCGAATCGCGGAGATTCTCCGCGAGATCGAGAGCTTAAGCGTGCCGAAGTCGTCCGTGTCGAGCTCGACGACCGCACCCTCGCCCGCAACGGGATCGACGGCGGACTCTGCAGCGACGCCGATCGCCGTACAGTTCGACGATCGCACTGTAACACGGGCGCAAATCGTGGCGCGGTTGGCGAAGACATTCCACGACCATCCGGTCGCAAATCAAGGCAACGCGACGCGAAAGTTCGGCGGCCTGGATTTATCGATCTGATGCCAAGCCCGAGGGCTCCACGCCTTCGCGTTATTTCGACGAGGACTTCGCGTTCGCGGGTTGCGTCTGTGCGGCGTCGACGCGCACGGTCACCCCTTCGGCCAAGCGATCGCCGGGGTTGGTCACGACGCGATCCGTCGGCGAGAGTCCCTTGGCGATTCCCAACGACGTGCCGTAGTCGCCCAGCACGTCGACGTCGACGAAATGGACTTTGTCGTCTCGGTCGATGATCGCCACGCGCATGCCGTCGGCGTTGAAGACCAACGACGACGACGGAATCAGCAGCGGCGGATTCGGACGGACGATTTCCAACTCGACCTGAACGTAAGATCCGACCAACAGCGCGTGGTCTTCGTTGGGAACTTGAATCTCCGTGCGTAGCGTGCGAGTCGTCGGATCGATGGCCCGCGCAGTGCGCGTCACCTTGCCGACGAACGAGCGATTGGGGAGTTCGCGCACGAAAATCTTGGCGCTCATGTCCAATTCCACGCCGCTGGCGTCGATCTGCGGCACGTTGACGAAGACCCGGACCGGATTGGTGCGTGCCAAGCGGAACAACGACTGCCCTGCCCCGTTGCCGGGCGTGACGAGTTGACCGACGTCGATGTCGCGGGCGGTGATCGTACCTGGGAACGGAGCGAGGATGCGCGAGAACGAATCCAATTCGCGGTAGCGACGGACTTCGGCTTCGCCGGCGGCGACGTCGGCGTCGGCCGCTTGAACGGCCGCCTTGGCCGAATCGAAGGTCGTTTGATTTTCGTCGAGTTCTTGCTTGCTGATCGCGCCCGGGAGGATCGATTTGTTTCGGGTCAACGTGATGTCGGCCAATTTCAACGTCGACGCCGCGGTGGCGGCTTTGGCTTTCAACTGTAAGAGCATCGCTTCGGTGTGGCTGAGTTGTTGTGCGACTTCGGGCGCGTCGATCTCGGCCAACAGTTGGCCGGCTTTCACGTTATCGCCGATGTCGACGTACCATTTTTTCAAGTAACCCGCCGTACGCGGGTAGATGACGGTCTCCTCCATCGCCTGAACTTCGCCCGGCAGCAAGGCGATTTGCGTTTTCGGCGATTGCTTGGGCAACGTTACGTTTACGCGCGGCGGCGTGGATTGCAGACGTTCCGTCTCTTCGGTTAACGCCGTGGCTTGCAGATGTCGCGGAATTTTGCCGATCGCGAAGAATAGCGCGATCGCCCCCAGTAACCCGCCGACGACCAGCACCGCGCGTGAGCCGCCCAAGCGCAGCGCGGCGGGACGTTCGCCGATCTCGTCGTGATCGGTCGCATGAGCGGGCACGGATGCGGTGTGCGTCGTCGATGTGTCGGACGAGTTCGCGAGCGCGTGTTCGGAAACGGCGTCGCCGGTCAATTGCAGGCTCATAAACCAACCGCGGAGTGAGAGTGTTCGTATTCCGCCAGCTCGTCGTGATCCGACTGTGGGCGGGATTTCGCATGAATCCAACTGTAGACGATCGGCACCCAAAACAGCGTGGCGAACGTCGCCATGCCCAGGCCGCCGATCACGGCGCGACCGAGCGGCGCAGTTCTGCTCGCCGCCCTCGCCTAAACCGAGCGACATCGGCAACATCCCCAGAATCATCGCGAGCGCGGTCATCACGACCGGACGCAGACGAGTTACGCCGGCGATCCATGCGGCGTCGAGCGCGGTTTTGCCTTCCTTACGTAGGTCGTTGGCGAACGTCACCAGCAAAATCGAATTCGCGGTCGCGACGCCGACGCACATCATCGCTCCCATCAACGACGGAACGTTGATCGTGGTCCGCGTGACGAACAGCATCCACGCGATGCCGCAAACCGCACCGGGTAACGCCATGAGGATGATGGCCGGATCGGTCCAAGATTGAAAATTGACCGTCATCAATAAGTAGACCAAGACCACGGCGAAGACCAAGCCGAACGCCAAGCCGCGGAACGAGCCGTTCATGCTTTCGACTTGTCCGCGAACCGAGATGGTCGTACCGCGCGGCAACGTGGAGCGAATCTCGTCGACGATTCGATCGATGCCAGCGGAGACGGTGCCGAGATCGGTCCCCTCGACGCCGGCCAGCAAGTCGAAGCTTTGCGCGATATTGTAGTGCGTGACGTTCGTCGGCCCGACGTCGTGCCGGACTTTCGCCAAGTTGCCCAAGAGTTGCGGTTCGGATTTTCCGTCGTTTAGCGCGACGGGCGTGTTGGTGATCGCCTCGACCGAGCCGATTTTGTATTGCGGAGTCTGCACGGCCAGCGGGTATTGCACGCCGGTCTTGGGATCAAGCCAATAATTCGGTGCGGATTGACCGCTGGAACTGAGCGAAACGAGAAGGTCGTTCGACACTTCGCGACTGACTCAAACCGAATTGGCTGAGTAACGTGCGATCGACGTCGACGCGTAGCTCCGGCGTCAACACGACCTGTTGCAAGTGGGCGTCGACGATCCCCGGAATCCCGGCGATTTTCTCGCGTAGGTGTTTGGCGATCTCGTAGTTCTGCATGTAGTTGGCGCACGGCCCGACGATCTGTACGTCGATCGGCGCGGCCAGCCCGAAGTTCAACACTTGGGTCACGATGTCGGGCGGTTGAAAATAGAACGTCACTTCTGGAAAGCGTTCGTTCAATTCCTTCCGCAAACGCGTGATGTATTCGGCGGTCGGACCGTGATGCTCGTCCAACGTGACCAGCAACTCGCCGTCGGCCGACGACATGAGCGAACCGTCGCTTAGCGCCAGATTGATGCCGCTGTTCGGAATGCCGATGTTATCGATGATCGTCTTCAACTCGTCCGCCGGGATCACTTCACGGACGACCGCGTCGATCTTGGCGAAGTAGCGTTCCGTCTCTTCGATCCGTGTACCTGCCGGAGCACGAACGTGCAGCCGAATTTGCCCTGAGTCGACGGACGGGAAAAAGTCTCGGCCGACGCCCGCGAAGAGCGAGAGCGAGAACACGATGAACAACGCGAAGCCCACGGCGACAAGTTTGCGATTGTCCAACGCCCACGCCAAGACGTAGCCGTAGCGTTCGCGGAACGCGTTGAAGCCAATGTTGAAACGATCGTGGATCCGCCAAATCAGCCCGCGTTGGCCCAAGGTGTGCGCGCCGGGTTGATACATTTCGGCTTCGCCGGCCAGCAGATACTTGACCATCGTCGGGACCAACGTTCGGCTGAGCATGTAGCTGGTCAACATGGCGAACACGACGGCCATCGCCATCGGCGTGAACAACGAGCGAGCCGCGCCGGTGATGAAGACGACCGGGACGAACACGATGCAGATACAGAGCGTGGCGACGAACGCCGGCGTGGCGATCTGCGCCGCCCCGTCCAAAATCGACGAAATCAGCGGCTTGCCAAGGTGTAGGTTACGGTGAATGTTCTCGATCTCGACCGTGGCGTCGTCGACCAAAATCCCGACGGCCAACGCCATACCGCCCAAAGTCATCACGTTCAACGTTTGACCGAGCGCGGCCAGCGTAATGATCGAGACCAAAATGGAAAGCGGGATCGAGATCACCACGATCAACGTGCTGCGCCAGGATCCGAGAAACAGCAGGATCATCAAGCCCGTCAGCCCGGCGGCGATGGCCGCCTCGACCAACACGCCGTGGATCGCGCCGCTGACGAAGACGGATTGATCGGATAGCAGCGTGGCGTTCAGCGACTCGGGTAGCGTCGCCATAACCGACGGCATACGCGTTTTGACGCCGTTCACGATATCCAACGTCGACGCCCCGGACTTGAGAACCGGCTGCAACACGCCGCGCACGCCGTCAACGCGCACGATGTTGGTCTGCGGCGCGAAACCGTCGCGCACGTTCGCCACATCGCGAATATAGATGGTGCGCGTGCCGACCGACTTTACGGGAAGATCGCCGATCGCCGAGACCACGTCGGGACTGCTATTCAGGCGGATGTTGTATTCCTGGTCACCGATCTTCGCGGTACCGGACGGCGCGATCAAATTCTGCGCATTGACCGCCGCCGATATATCGGCCGCCGAGAGCTTCCATGCATGCAGCTTTTCCGGGTCGATATCGACCATGATCTGGCGAACTTTCCCGCCGTACGGATAAGGAATCTGCAGCGCCGGGCACCGTCGCCATGCCGGGACGCAAGCCCGTCGTGGCGTAATCGAACAATTGTTGTTCGCTTAGGCTTTCGCTACCGAGCGAGACCTGCACGATCGGCACGTTGGCCGCGTTGTAACGCATGACCAACGGCGGAAAGATGCCCGGCGGCATCGAACGCAACACTTGCTGCGACGTGGCGACGACCTGCGAAATTGCGCTGTCGAGATTTGCGCCTTCTTGTAGAAAAATCTTTACCACGGCGATGCCGTTCAGCGATTGGCTCTCGATATGTTCGATGCCGTTAACCGTCGAAACCAACACACGTTCGTAATTTCCCACGACCCGTGTTTCCATCTCGTCGGGCGAAATCCCGGTGTAGGTCCAGATGACCGCCACGACCGGGATGTCGATTTCGGGAAAGATGTCGGTCGGCATGCGGCGCACGCTGACGACACCCATAATGGCGATCATCATCGCCATGACGACGAACGTGTACGGTCGACGCAGCGCGAGTTTAACGATCCACATTGGCTGACTCTCCTGCTCCGAACGACTAAGACAACGCGCCGGCGGGAACCGTTTGATCGCACTTTTTCTGAATGACTTCGCCTTCGCGCGATTGCCAACGCTTCAAACATTGATCGGCGTGGGTCCGCAACAGGCGGCCGGCCGTCGCGCCGTCGCCGGCTTCCAGAGCGTCGATGATCGCGTGATGTTCGCGCGCCCGAGCGACCAAGTCGATGTCTTTGATCGATTTCAACTGAATTCGCACGCGGGCTTCGAACGACAACGCTTCCCAGTTGCGTTTGAGCAGCGAGTTGTCGGCCTCGTCGACGATGCGACTGTGGAACGACATGTTGCAGGCCGAGTAATCGTCGATATCGCCGATGCTCGCCGAGCGTTCCAAACGATCGGCCAACTCGCGCAATTCCGCGACGCTGGCGGGGCGAGTGTGAAAGAATTTGGCCGCCGTTTCGCCGGCCAGTTGTTCAAGCACGCCGCGTACCGCGTAGGCCTCGGCCATCTCGCGATCGCCGATCCCCCGGACGCGGGAGCCGCGATACGGTTCGGATTCGACAAGACGCAGTTGTTCGAGCTCGCGTAACGCTTCACGCACCGGGGCTTGACTGACGTCGAACTCGCGGGCCAGATCCTTCTCGACCAACCGCGCGCCCGGCGACAGCTTGCCTTCGATGATCCGCTCGGCGATTTGATCGCGGATCCGGTCGCTCATGCAGTGGCGTGTTTTGAGACTCATCGACTCCTCAATTCCAACAATCTACCAGTTGATGGCTAACTTGGATCATATATTATCGATAATCGATCAATTGGTCAATGTTTTTAAATCTGCTCTCGAAAACGCTTTGTTTTTCTGCAATTGAAAGTGGTGTCGGTTGGAACAAACGCTTTGGATTTCAGCGAAACTCAATCCAGATTTCCTGGTTGATACAACACGCAGAAACTGCGTAATCCTTGTCGTTGCGACTGAGTCGAACTATTATGCAGGCTTATTGCGTTCCTTTTCGGCTAAATGCCGGTAAGCGAAGTCGTTGGAGACACGACTTCAAGTTGGAACGTATCGAGCAAAATACCCGGGGGCGGGGCATGGAGTGAGTGAGGTCGATCGCAGGCTTTCCTTGGGAAACCGCTCTGCCGATCCGAAGTTTCGTCGAGATACCAAGCCCTACAAGATTCAGAGTTCAAATGAAATTTCAGTTCCCCCTGCGCCGCAACCGCCCGTCGTTCTTTGCTGGCAGCGCCGGTCGCCATTGGTGTTACGACGACATCCTTCGCCGCTGAAGTCTCGTGGGATGTCGTTCCAGGTACGGTCGGGCCGGGGAACGGCACGATTACCGGTGGGACGGGGACATGGGACACAACGCTCGGAAATTGGACGATCGACGGCGGTTTGACGAACATCGCGTGGAGTAACCCCGCGAACGATACGGCGATCTTCGGCGGAACAGCTGGGACCGTGACTCTGAACGCCCCGATCACCGCCGGCGGTCTGCGATTCGACACGAGCGCATACACCCTGACCGGTAATACACTAACGCTCGGAGGTACGACCCCCGCGGTTTCGATCGGTTCAGGTCTGACAGCCACGATCAATTCGATTTTGGCCGGTTCCACCGGACTGACGAAAAGCGGGGCGGGGACCGTCACTCTTTCCGGAGCAGCGGTTAATACCTATACCGGTACGACGTCGATCACCAACGGTACGCTCGCGCTCACGTTTGCGAATTTAGCGACGCCGACGAATCTGATTAATTCCGCTTCTGCATTAAACATCACCGGTGGTGCGCTCGGCATTGCTGGTAAGGCAACAGGCGCGACTGCGCAGACGTTCGCATCGACTTCTTTAGGAGCCGGTTTCGATGTGATCACGATCACGCGAAACGGCGGCACGTCGGCCACGTTAAACCTCGGCGCCATCACTGCGCACCACCGGCGCGTTGGTCAATTTCCAACCCGCGACGAATTGGACGACCACCGCTTCGACCACGGAAATCGTCACGACGAGCGGCGTAAACGGAAACGCTTTGCCGGGTGCCAACGCGTTCGTCGGGGCGTGGGCCACTTGGGGAACCGGCAGCCAAACGCGATTCGCTCAGATTACGACGACGGGGCAATTCGTCGCGGGGCCGAATTCGACGGCTTTGACGGCGAATGCCGCGAATATGACGAGTGCGACGACCCCCTTCGTGACGGCCGCCGCGACGTATACGCTCGCCGCCCCTGCGACCGCTTATGGTTTATTAAACAACACCGGAGCCGTCACGTTCGCGTTGGGCGGAAACACGTTAACGCTGAACGGGCTGATACAGATCAATAACGGTGCGACGACCTTCAACTCGTCGACCGGCGGCGGCGTGGTCGTCGGCGCAGAGAATGATCTCATCCTGAACGCGGCGGCTTCGGGCATCGTCATGAACGCGCCGATTTTGAACGGTGCGTCCCCGAACTCGAACGTCACGATCGGCGGCGGCACGGCGCGAAACCGTGGTCATGAACGCACAAAGCACCTACAGCGGTCAAACGACGCTCACCTCCGGCATCGCGATTCCGACGGTCAGTTCGGTGGGTTCGGTCGGCAGTTTGACTTCCGGGCCGTTCGGTACCGGTGCGCTTGTTCTGGCGGGTGGTTCGCTTCGCGGCACTACCTCCGCGATCACGGTGGGCAACGCGGTCACCATCGCCAACGACTCGGCGTTTCCCACCGTGGCGAACGAAGCCAATCTCATCCTGAGCGGCCCGATCACGCTGACCGGAAACCGGGTCTTGACGGTCGACTACGGCTCGTCGGTTATCGGCACCGCGTTGGTCTTTTCCAACGCGATCGGCGACGGCGGAAATAACTACGGCCTGACGAAAGCCGGGGCCGGCACGTTGTTTCTCAGTGGAACGAACACCTACGGCGGCGCGACCAACGTCACGGGCGGCGTCCTGCTGACCGCCGCGAGTACCGCCCTTTCAGGCTATAACGTCGCCGGTCGAGTCGCTTTCAACGGTGGTACGATCGCGGCGCGCACCGGAGCGGGGGGATGGTCGACCGCGCAAATCGATACGTTGTTGGCCAACGCCGTAAAAACATCGGGCACTTTGGGAATCGATACGACCACTGCGAGTCAAACGCAATGGACGGCGTTCACCACGACGAACTTCGGCCCATCTTTGGGGCTGACGAAGTACGGAGTCAACGCGTTGACGTTAAGCTTCGCTAATAACTACACCGGTGCGACGAACGTCCTCGCCGGCGTCCTCACCGTGCAAAATGCGACGGGCTTGGGAACGACTAACGCCGGAACGACCGTCGCCGCCGGCGCACGTCTGGAACTCGACGGCGCGATTACGGTTACGGGCGAAGCGTTGACCATCAGCGGCGACGGTGAAAATTTTTTCGGCGCGTTACAAAGTAAGAACGGCGCGAGCGAGTGGACCGGGCCCATCACGGTCGCCGCGAACGGCACACGCATCGGCGCGGCCGCGAATTCCTCGTTGAAGGTCTCGGGCGTGATCAGCGGCGCGGCCGCCAACAGCTTGACATTCCGACCCGAAGACTCCACGGCCGCCGTGACCATCACCGGGTCGAATACGTATGCCGGAACGACGTCGATTCTCGGCGGTACGGTATCCATCTCGTCGCTGAATAGCGTGGTCGGCGGCGCCGCGTCTAGTAGTCTCGCGCACCGACGACCGCGGCGAACGGCATCATCACGCTCGGCGGATCGGGCGTCGAAGGCACCGTCGTTTATCTCGGTTCCGGAGAAACGACAGATCGTGCGATCAATCTCGGTGGGACGACCGGCGGAGCGACGATCGATCAATCGGGTACGGGACTTCTGAAATTCACATCGGACTTTACCGCGGCAGGCACGGCCAAGACCTTGACGTTGCGAGGTTCGACGGCGGGTAGCGGCGAAATCGCAGGCAAGATCGTCAACGGCGGGGTCGGCGGCGTCGATGCCGTCGGTCTGACGAAATCCGGCACCGGTACTTGGACGCTATCAGGCGCGAATACCTACACCGGTCCGACGACCGTCGGCGGAGGGACGTTGATCGTCAACGGCTCGATCGCCAATTCCGCCGTTTCCCTTTCCTCGGGGGCGACGCTCAAAGGAAGCGGTTCGATCGTCGGTGCGGTGACGCTCGTATCCGGCTCGACCATCTCGCCCGGAAACAGCATCGAGAGTCTTGCGACGGGCGCGTTGACGTTGCCAACCGGTTCGACCTATGCCTACGAGTTGAACGGCGACGCCGCACCGAGCTTGGCGGGTGATCTTCTGGCGGTCACCGGCAATCTGACGATCAACGGCGCGACGCTCACGCTGACCGAACTCGGCAGCGGCGCTTGGTCGAACGGCGAAAAACTGACGTTGATCGGTTACACGGGAACCTGGAGCGGCGGCTTGTTTAACTTGGGCGGCGCTGGCCGACGATTCGACGTTCACGCTTGGCGCAAACCAATGGTCCATCAATTACAACGATACGACGCCCGGCACGAATTTCGCCGGTGAAGCGGCCGGTTCGTTCGTGACGATGACGGTCGTCTCGGGCGCAGTTGTTCCCGAGCCGAGCACGATTGTGACTGCGCTTGGTGGGCTAGGGCTTTTGGCCAGCAGACGGTTACGGAATCGACGATTGAAAAGCATTTAGTCCTACCTCCGATGAGATTTCGTTAGTTCTTCCCACCGACCTCGATTCGGCTATTTGGCAGTCGGTGATTTGGGTTGAGTAGGATATTTCGGCGGTTTCTTGTGATAGTGCAGTCCCCCGCAAAACGTCCGGACTCACGCTGAAACCCATCCTCGATTTTACGAGTATTGACCGGTAACGCGGAACGTGGTTCCGCCCCCGGGCAATCTACGGTTTGAGGAGCGGCGACGTGGAATTTCTTAAGACTTGGATCGGTGCGGCGATTTCGTCCGCGGTATTGCTCTGTACGCTTTGCGACGGACGCGTCGCGTCGGCTCAGCGGGCGGGAAGCTCATCGATCTTGCCGCGCGACACGTTGGCCTATGTCCGCATCACCAACGTACCGGAGTTCGCCCAGAAATTTATGAACACCGGCACCGGCCGGATGCTCAAAGATCCGCAGATGCAGCCGCTGGTCCAAACTCTTTATGGCCAAGCGAGCGATGTTTTAGGCGAGGTGAAAGAAAAAATCGGGCTAAGTCTGGACGAGCTTTTAAAGATTCCGGCCGGCGAGATTGCCTTCGCCACGATCGCGGTGACGCGCGTCGATCCCGACGGCAAAGCCGCGCCGCAGCCGGGGACACCGGCGTTGGCGTTGATCATCGACACCGGCGCGAACGCCGCCAACGCGCGGAAGTTGTTGGAAACGATCGAGCCGCAAGTTCGCAACTTGCGCAAGCGCGAGGAAACGATCGAGGGCCAAAAAGTCGTCGTCTTCGAAACCAACGGTCCGGAAATTCATCTCTTCGAGCGCGACGGCACGTTCGTCTTTTGTACCGTCGCCGAAACTACCGGCGAGTTGATTAAGAATTGGAACGGTCGCGAGAAAGATTCGTTCAACGACAACCCGCGTTACGCCGCGGTGATGGCGGCCTGCAAAACCAAGAACGCCGACCCGAACTTGGTTTGGTATGTCGAGCCGATCAAGTTGGTCCGCGCGTCGTTGGCCGGCAACTTCCAAGCGCAAGTCGGGTTGGCGGTTTTGCCGGCGTTAGGGCTTGACGGTTTACAAGCGGTCGGCGGCACGTTGGCGTTCGACGTGGACGAGTTCGATTACCTGGGGCACGCACACGTTTTGTTGGATACGCCCCGTTCGGGCGTGATCGACGTTTTGAAATTAGGCCACGGCGATCTGAAGCCGCAACCTTGGGTAGCGAACGACGTCGCCAGCTACATGACGTTGTATTGGGACTTTCGCGATTCGTTCGCCAATCTCGAACGCTTGATCGACAGTTTCCAAGGGCCCGGAAAAACGGCCGAAAACATCAAACGCAATATCTCCGACAAGCTTGAAGTCGACGTCATCACGGAAATTCTGCCGCTGTTGGCCGGACGCGTCACGATGCTGACGCGCATGCCGAAAGCCGGCGACGTGCTGCCCAAGGCCAACGCCGAAAACGCCGGAGGCAACGTCCGTCTGACCGCCACGTTCGGGCGTCAGGCCGAGATGCTGTTCGCCGTCGACCTGACCGACGTTAAGAAGGCCGAAGGGATATTAGATCGATTGCTCAATAAGCCCGACATCGGCGGGAAGGTCGAGAAAAAATCGTGGGCTGGCCACACGTATTACGCGATCATCCCGCGCAGCCGGCCGATCTGTTCCCCGACATGCCGCCGCGACCGAGTCCCTGTTTCGCGCTGGCGCACGATTGTTTGTTGATCGCCACCGAACCGGGCTTTTTACAAACCGCGCTGGGCGCCCGCGAGGAAAAGAACACGCTGGCCAACTCGTTGGAATACAAGTTGATGTCCAGCAAAAGTCTGCGGCAAGCGGGCGAAGGACGGGTGGGAATGATCTCGTATCAACGTCCGTCGGAGTCGCTCAAATATTACTGGGATTTGGCCGTCGCCGAACAGACTCGCTCGCGTATGAAAGAAGCCGGCGAGAACAACCCGTTCATCGCGAAGTTGGACGAAGCACTGACCAAGAACCCTTTGCCGCCGTTCAGCGCTGTCGAGAAGTATTTTTCGCCGACCGGCGCGATTCTCATGGATACGGATAACGGCTTTCATTATCTCACCTTTACGTTGAAGCGCAAACGTGATTGAATGAACGGGCCTTCGCTTGCCCTCGCCTTTTCATTCGCATCGCCATGTCCGTGGACACGAAACGCGTGCTGTTGGTCGACGACGACGCCGAAATCATCGAATCGATGAAGATCGCGCTCGAGTCGCGCGGATTTCAGGTCTCGATCGCTCGTGACGGCAATGCGGGCTTGGCGGCGGCCGAAAAGGAACGCCCGGACCTGTTAATCACCGACATGATGATGCCCAAGCGGAGCGGATTTTTGGTGCTCGAAAGCCTGCGTACCAGCGAGGACGCGGCGAAGAACGTGTTGAAGGTCATCATGGTGACCGGCAACGAAGGAAACCGCCATAAAGCCTACGCCGAATCCCTGGGCGTCGACGATTACATTCGCAAACCGTTCCCGATGGAACGCCTGATTGAAAGCGTCGAAAAACTGATCGGTCCCGGCAAGTAAGCCGTCATTCCCGCGCGGGCAATGGTGGCTGGGATCGCAGCGGCCCACGGAACGCTCGAGCTTGAACACGCTTATTCAATCAAGTCGGGATTGAGAGCGATCACTTCGCTGCGCCCGACAGAAACGGTCCGAACCAGTCGCCGTATTTCGAAGAGACCAGCTTCGAGAGCGGCAGTTTGAGTTTGTCGCGACGTTTCTCGATCTGCGCGTTGATACGCTCGACCAGTTTGGCTTCTTGATTGCGCAGCGTATCTTCGACGACGTCTTTGGCCAGCCCGCTCATCGCATGGACCAATGGTCCGTCGGCCGCGCTGATGTTGCGTAGCTCCAGCTTTTCAAGTTTTAGAGTCGCCGTCGTTACGCGCGGACCGACGACCACGTCGGGCGGAAAATTCGTTCCGTCAAGTTTCACCGAAGTCACGAGATGTGCGACGAATTCGGCCGTCGCGTCGGCTTCGACCGATAAACTGATCGTTTGCACGCCGCGATTCCAGCGCGACATTCGTCCGAAGCAATCCAGCTTCACGCGGATGTGAAGATCGCACTCGAACGCTCCGTCGGCGCCGGTTTTCAAATGTTCGATCTCGATATGAAATTCTTTTTCGGGATCGATCAGCTTCACGACCGCTCGGGTCCACGTTCCGTGGTTGACCGTCTTCCATCGCCGACGGGTTTCGACTTTGAGACCATCGACTTCCCAGTCCAAGCCGCTCATGATTTGAGTGGTCATGCCCCAGCGTTTGTCGTTGACGTACTCGCGCGGCAACTTGGCCAACGCCTCGGCCGTAATCCACGCTTCCAACGAGTCATCGACGGGGATTTCGCGCGTGAGCGTTTGCGCCGCGGGAGGGGCGGCGGTCGACGCGGCTTTCGGTATCGCCGCTGCGGGCGGAGCGGCTGCATGGCGCGGACGCGGGGCGACCGTGGGAAGCGGCGTTTTAACGGCCGGCCGCGGCGCTTGTGCGAGCGCGAGCGTGGCGTAGCAACAACACGCGGCGATGATCGACGCTCGGAACATAGACACCGCTCAAGTTCTTGAAAACCTGCGACCGTTTTTGTCGTCGGCAGATCACGCTCCTAACATGACGGGATTCTGACGACGGAAAAAGAAATCGGAAATGCCGATTTCGCGTGAAAATCGACTGAAATCGACGGGAAAAACGACTCCCAACGCTTCTTAGCGCGAACACCGCCCGCCGGCGGGCATCTTGACCAGGTCTTGTTCGAATCGAAAATACGAGATTCGGTTTCCACGTGCCGGCGAGACCGGTCCGCGTCGCCCCACTTTTTCCGGAGTCGTTCATGCCCGTCGCCGCCGTACCCGATCCAGCGGGCCGTTTCGGAGCGTTCGGTGGGCGATACGTGCCGGAAACCCTGATGCGTGCGCTCGAAGAGTTGACGGCCGAGTTCACCGCCGCGATGCGCGATCCTGCGTTCACGGCCGAACTGGACGATTTGTTGAAAAACTTCGTCGGCCGACCAAGTCCGCTCTATTTCGCCCCGCGCCTGACCGAACGCTGCGGCGGTGCGAAGATTTATTTAAAACGCGAGGACGTCAATCACACCGGCGCGCATAAAATCAACAACACGATGGGCCAGGCGTTGCTGACCCGTCGCATGGGCAAGAAACGCGTTATCGCCGAGACCGGCGCCGGCCAACACGGCGTCGCCACGGCGACCGCCTGTGCGCGGTTCGGACTCGAATGCATCGTTTACATGGGGAGCGAGGACATCCGCCGGCAACGCCCCAACGTCAACAGTATGAAGCTGATGGGTGCCGAGGTTCGTCCGGTCGAGAGCGGATCCAAAACGCTTCGCGACGCCGTCAACGAGGCGATGCGCGATTGGATGAGCAGCGTCGAGACCACGCATTATTGCATCGGCTCGGTCATCGGGCCGCATCCCTTTCCGCAGATGGTGCGCGACTTCCAATCGGTCATCGGGCGCGAGACGATCGAGCAAAGCCGCGCCGAGATCGGCAAACTGCCCGACGTCGTCGTCGCCTGCGTCGGCGGCGGCAGCAACGCGGCGGGGATGTTCTACCCGTTCGTCGAGCATCAAAGCGTCAAGCTGATCGGCGTCGAGGCCGGCGGCCGCTCGAATCAGTCCGGCGATCACGCCTCGCCGCTCACTTACGGTCAACCGGGCGTCTTGCACGGCAGCTTCAGTTATGTGATGCAAGACGAAGACGGGCAAACGAGCGATGTTCATTCCGTTTCAGCCGGTTTGGATTATCCAGGCGTCGGTCCGGAACACAGCTATTGGAAGGATGTCGGCCGCGTCGAATATACAAGCTGCCGCGACGACGAGGCGCTTCGAAGCGTTCGGTTTGTTAGCCCGCACCGAAGGCATATTGCCGGCGTTGGAAAGCTCGCACGGCTTGGCCAAGGCGATGGAAATCGCGGCGACGATGAAGCCTGATCAAACGCTGGTGCTTTGCCTAAGTGGTCGCGGCGACAAAGACGCCGCCGAAATCGCCCGCCTGCGCGGCGAAGCGTGGTGAATATAAGGAGTTGGGATTCGGGGGTCGGGATTCAGGAAGAATCCATGATCGTCGAGGCGCATCCCATGTCCTGTCTTTCTGTTTCTCCTGTCTCCCGAATCCTAGCTCCCGATTCCTTCCCCCATGTCCGCGATCGACCAACTCTTTGCCCGCTTGAAATCGCAGAACCAACGGGCGTTGATGCCGTTCGTAACGGCCGGCGATCCCGATCTGGCGACCACCGCGGCCGTTGTCGAAGAAATCGTCCGGCGGGGCGCGCACATCTGTGAAATCGGCATCCCTTACAGCGACCCGATCGCCGATGGACCGGTGATTCAAGCGTCGTATACGCGTGCGCTCGAAAAGAAAGTGAAGTTGGCCGAGATCCTCAAAACGGTCCACGGGCTAGCCGGCAAAGTCGCTGCGCCGCTGGTCACGATGGTGAGTTACGCGATCATCTACCGTCATGGGCTGGAGAAATATCTCGACAATGCGCAAGCCGCGGGCGTCGCGGGGGCGATCGTGCCGGACTTACCGGTCGAAGAAGCGGCGACGTTCGCGCCGCTGTGTCGCAAACGCGACTTCAGTCTGATCCAGTTGGTCACGCCGACGACGCCACGCGAGCGAGCATTGCGCATCGCCGAGAGCTCAAGTGGATTTCTGTACTACGTCTCGGTCACTGGCATTACCGGCGAGCGTCGCGAGTTGCCGCCGGAACTGCGCGAGAACGTGTCCTGGCTGCGCGAACGAACGCCGCTGCCGATCTGCATCGGCTTCGGCATCAGCGAGCCCGAGCACGTGAAGGCGCTGGCTCCCGCTGCCGATGGTCTGATCGTCGGCTCGGCTCTGGTCCGCCGTATCCACGCCGGCGCACAAAAAACCCGCGCGGAGTTGCTTCAAGACGTCGGGGCGTATATCGACTCGTTGCTGGCGGCGTTGAAATAGTTTTCGGTGGAAACTACTTCCAAACGCTCTCCGCCGGCTCGTGTGGGGCACGGGCTTTTTTCAGCAACTCGGTGAGGCTCCGCAGTTCTTCCTGCGTCAGGTGGCCTAATTGGCGTTCGTTGACCGCCACGACTTCGTCGTGAATCTTCTGCAACAACTCCACGCCGGCGGGCGAAATGCCGACGCGCACCACGCGGCGATTCTCGGGCCGACGTTCGCGGACGATTAAGCCCTTGGCCACCAAGTGATCCAGCAATCGCGTGATGTCCGGCGCGCGGCTGATCAACCGCGTGGCGATCGAGAGCGTCGGCACGCTTTCCGGTGCGTCGGCCTTCAGCAGCCGCAACGCGTTGTACTGTTGCGCGGTCAGGTCGTATTTGCCGAAGAGTTCTTCCTCGAACCCGCGCAACCGATCATAGGTCCGCCACAGATTCAAATACGCCTCTTGGGCGAACGAATCGAAGGTGCGCGTACGGCCGGCGGAAGGAGTCGACATGCGTTTGAATGTATCGTTTGCCCGCCGGCATTTCCACGCAATAATTCCTGCGACGGATAAGCGAAACGGAAATCGCCCTTGACAGGAAACCGTGTTCCGATTGTCCTAGTACCCGGAGCCGTAGCGCGGGAGAAAACCTTCCGCGACGGGTGGAGCGAGTCGCGTCGTAGGACGCGTCGAACCGCTTGTGATCGGAGGTGTCGCATGATATCCAACTCCCGTGGATCGGCCGACGACTCGGCGTTCGCCACGTTGCGTCGTTTTTACGCCGGACTGACCGAATACACGTTCGAGTCGCGAATCGGTTTGGCCGATCCGTCGTTGATCGACTACATCAGCGAACTGCTGACGCGGTTCACTTTCTACGACGAAATCTACCGCGTTCGGAAATCCGACGGCCGCCCGATCGAGCAGGTCGTCGACATGTTGGGCGAAGCCGAAACCCGTCCGTCCGGCGAACGCCGAGAGATTCATCGTCATATCGGCGATTTCACGCTCTTTTGGGCAGGCATGTATCCCGAGGCGTTGCGGCGGATGCAAGCCGCCTCGCGGAAGGATATGTTCCTCGACTACCCTGCCCTGGGCAAACGCTCTTACAAGCTAGCCAGTCGAATCGCCGACGTCGAAGAACCCCCTGAGAACGGTATTCTCGAACGTTTGAGCCACGACTATGACCTCTGTCTGCGCGGACTCACGGAGGTTCGTAAGGAGTGGAGTCGCCGCGATGAAGAAACCCCGCCGGGGCTGTTCGGCGGCTAACCATCCGCGCACGAGCGAATTTGATTCGACCGCCCTCCGTTCGTGACGATCGGAGGGCTTTTTAGTGCGCCGATTCGCCCCGGTTTTCGATTATGCTGGAGAGACTTATCGCCTTGGCGATGCCTCCGCATGCTCGATCAAACTCTTTGCACTTCGACGCGATGCCCCTCCGCACACCGCTCGCTTGCCTCGCCGTGGCGTTGATTCTGTCGACGACCGCCGCGTACTCCATCGCCGCCGATTCGCCTAGTCCGGTTACGATCTTGGCCGGCTATTCGACACCCGAGGAATTCAACTTGCGGATCGACGCGCTTGCCAAAACGCCGGGTGCGGGTGTGAAGACAATTGGCCGCTCGGCGGGAAAACGCGAAGTCCGACTGATCACGCTCGGGCGCGAATCGCTCGCCGACAAGCCGGCGATCTTAATCGTCGGCGACGTCGAAGGTGGTCGTTTGGCGGGCGGCGAGGTCGCGTTGCGGTTGGCCGAGCGTTGGGCCGCCGCTGCCGCCGACGCAAAGAGCGATTCGCACAAGGTGGTCCGCACGCTCCTGGATCGCGTGACGATCTACGTGTTACCGCGGCCGACGCCGGATGAATCGGCCAAGACGTTTCGCGCGTCGCCCGTTCGCGTGCCGGCCGGCAACGATGCCCGGACCGACGACGATCGCGACGGTCGCGTGGGCGAAGATCCCACCGACGACCTTAACGGCGACGGGCTGATCACGATGCTGCGGGTCGCCGATCCGGCCGGCACGCATCGTGCGCACCCGGACGATCCGCGCGTGCTGATTCCGGTCGATCCGAAGAAAAACGAGCGCGGCGAATATCGGCTGCTGACCGAAGGCCGCGACGACGACGGCGACGACGCGTTCAACGAGGACGACGCCGACGGCGTCGCGTTCGATCGCAACTGGACGTTCGGCTACAAGCCGTTCGCGGCGCACACGGGCCCGCATCAGATCAGCGAGCCGGAAACGCGCGCGGTGGCCGATTTCTGCTTCGCGCATCCGAACATCGCGATCGTGCTGACCTACTCGACGCGCGACGATCTGTTTCATCCGTGGAAGCCTGAAAGTGAGCCGGGCAAAATCAAAACCAAGATCGCGGCCGACGACTCCCCCTTCGCCGACTATGTTTCCGACCTCTTTCGCATCACGCACGGCGGAAAGCAACCGCCCGCCGCCGAAAACGGCGCGGGCCGCTTCGCCGATTGGGCGTACTTTCATTACGGCCGCTGGTCGTTCGCCGACCGTTTGTGGTGGGTTCCGCCGGTCGAAGTGAAGAAGGATGCGTCGAAGCAAGACGAAGCCAACAACACTGACGCGAAGAAAGACGATGCCTCAACCGAGAATAAAGAAAAACCGGCCGAAGCCAAAAGCGATGTGAAGACCGCGAAACCGGATGTGCCGAAACCGGAGACGCACGGCGCGGATCAACTGAACGCGTTGCGGTGGTTGGATCGCGAGAAGATCGCCGGATTCGTGCCGTGGAAAGCGATCGAACATCCCGATTTTCCGGGCCGCAAGGTGGAAGTCGGCGGTTTTCACCCGCTGGTGTTGCTTAACCCGCCGGCGAAGGAACTCGACGGCCTGACCGACAAGCAAAGCGAGTTCGTGCTCAAGCTGACCGAGTTGTTGCCCAAGCTCGAAGTCCGCGACGTCAAAGTCGAATCGCTTGGAAACGGCGTCTTTCGCGTCAAACTCAAAATCGCCGACGCCGCGTATTTGCCCAGTATGACCGCGATGGGCGAACTGACCGATCAAGCCCCGCCATTGCGCTACGAATGGGATCTGCCCGCCGACACCGTTTGGCTGTCCGGCACGCCGCGCGGCGCGGTCGCACGCTTAAACGGACCGGCGGCCGAGCGCGAACTGGAATGGCTGATCGTACCGCCGGAAAAATTCAAGGGCAAAGCCAAGCTGACCGTTCGCTCGCCCATCGTCGGCGCAGTAATTCAAAGCATCGAATTGAAACCTTAAGCGCGACGCCGTCTTGCAATTCATTCAGCACGTTTTTGAACCAGAGTTCGCGATGTCACGACGGATCCTTTTGATCGTTACCTCACTCGTTGTCTTGTGCGCGGCTTCCTACATCTTCGCCGAGGAGGGGGCGGCCGGGTCTCAAAGCGCCAAACCGCAAACCGGCGTGGTTCGCTCCGTCTATCAACCGGTCGGCATGCCGGCCGACCCGCGTGTCGACGTCCGTTGGAACCGCTACCACGACTACGCGCAGTCGACCGAGATCCTGAAAAAACTCGCCGAGACGTTTCCGAAATACGCCAAACTCCGCTCTTTGGGTAAATCGACCGAGCAACGCGAGATGTGGCTGCTGACGATCACGAATTCGGACTCGGGCAAAGAAGACGAGAAGCCCGGATTCTGGATCGACGCCGGCATCCACGCCAACGAAGTGCAGGCGACCGAGGTCGCGCTCTACACGGCGTGGTTCCTTCTGGAGACTTACGGCCGCAACGATCGCGTGACCGCGCTTGTCGATAAAAACGTGTTCTACATCGTGCCGATGATGAGTCCCGACTCGCGCGATAAGCACATGTACGAACCGAATACGACCCATAGCCCGCGGACGGGGCAAACGAAAGTCGACGACGATCAAGACGGCCTAACGAACGAAGACCGCCCCGACGATCTGGACGGCGACGGCCACATCACGCAGATGCGCAGTCAAAGATCCGAACGGTCGCTACAAGCCGCATCCGGATTTCCCGGAATTGCTGATCCCCTGCAAGCCCGACGAACGCGGCTCGTATACGTTGCTGGGGCAAGAAGGTTTCGACAACGATCGCGACGGCCGCGTGAACGAAGACGGCGACGGCTCGTACGATCCGAATCGCGATTGGCCCTGGAATTGGCAGCCGAAGCACGTGCAGAACGGCGCACATCGCTATCCGTTCAGCTTGCCTGAAAATCGGGCGGTGGGCGACTTTTTGAAAACTCGCGACAACATCGCCGGCGCACAGAGTTACCACAACACGGGCGGCATGATCTTCGCGGGCCGGGTGCGAAAAACGATCGCTACGACGCGGCCGATCTGACCGTGTACGACGTCATCGGCAAACGGGGAGAAACGCTGTTGCCGGGCTACAAGTACATGAACATCGCCGAAGAATTGTACGAAGTTTACGGCGGTTCGGTCGATTGGCTGTACCAACAACGCGGCGTCTTCACCTACACGAACGAACTGTTCACGCCGTTCAATTTCCAACGGTCCAAGGACGGGAGCGGTTTCTTCGCCAAAGACGAACTGGCGCGCGAGTTCGATCGCGATCATCTGATGGGCGACGGCTTCGTGAAATGGCACGCGGTCAAGCATCCGCAATTCGGAGAGATCGAAGTCGGCGGCGCGAAGAAGACTTGGATTCGCCAGCCGCCGTCGTTCTTGCTGGAGGAAGAATGCCACCGCAACATGGCGTTCACGTTGTATCATGCCGAGCAACTGCCGCGCGTCGCCGTGCAATCGGTGACGGTCAAAACGTTACGCGACGGCGAGAAGCCGCTGCTCGAAGTGACAGCCGCCGTGATCAACGAACATCTGACGCCCACGCACGCCGCGGTCGACGTCAAGAACAAAATCACGCCCCCCGATCGGGTGACGCTCCGTGGTGCGGGCCTCAAGCGAGTATTGACCGCCCAATACGACGACGATCGGTTCTTTCGCAAACCCGAGACGATGAAGCGCACGCCGTCGGAAGTTCGCCTGCCGAACATTCCCGGGATGGGCGTTCGTTACGTCCGTTGGATCGTCGAAGGGACGGGACCGTTTACGGTCGACGTGAAGAGCGCCAAAGGCGGCGTCGCCGAGGGGAAGAGCGAGTAAAAGAATCCTTGCGGAGCCTGTCGACTGGAAACGCCGGGTGCGTCCGCGAATCCGCGATCCTATCGACTGCGCGGACGGAGCAAGTTATTTCACGGTCAAGAACGTGTCTTGCTTCGGGTTGGTTTCGACATAAATCTCTTTGTACTCGGACGCTCCTCCGCCATGACGGAACATGCCGATCGGACCGGGTACGATTCTCTTCTCGGGGTCGGTTCGTTCCGCGGCATGCGGGTGTGTGTACCGCACGATCTCGACCCCGTCCACGGCCGCCCGCACGGTGCCTTTGTCGATGTCGAAGAGCAATTCCGTCGTGCTCCATTTTTCGGAGTCGCGCCCCGCTTTCGCCACGGTTTCGTGCGGCAGATTCTTGTGCATCGGCGGATGATAATCCCACATCCCGCCGAAGGGGGGCATGAACTGCAGCCATCCGGCGTTATCGATCTTGGGCTTGGCGGGATCCTGCGGCCGATCTCCCCAAAAGAGAATCCCGAGGTGGTCGCCGTTCACGGGCTTCATCCGGGAGGTGAAGATGAGTCGAAAACTGCCGTAGTCGGCGGTGGTGTAGGCCAACCGCGAAGTCCCTCCTTCGCCGCGCATCGCGCCGTCGACGATGCTCCAAGTCGATGGATCGGCCTCCCAGCCTTTGAACGTTTTGCCGTCGAAAATTTTATCGCAGCCCGGATATGGACCGTCCGAATCAGGAGGCGTCTCCGCCGCCCTCGCCCATCCGATCGAGTCCGCCGTCCCGCCGGGAGCGTACAATAGGATGGCCGCACAGCAGCAGCAGACGACTATGGCCGGGAGGCCGGTTTTCGAGACGAAATATCGCATGGAACGAGCTTGTATCTGAATCGAGCGAGACGTCTTCGACGCGAATTCTCTCTCATCGTCGAACGTCACTTAGCGATTTGGGTTCGAAAGAGCCGTCGTGCTTATTCCTTGATGAACTCGACGACGAACGGCGGTTTGTATTTGTTGCAGCGTAATTTCAACGTCTCGTCTTTTTTGACCGGTTTGGCGAAAAAGACCAACGCTTCGCCTTCGTTCCAGGTCAATTTGCCGCCGACTTCGCGCTCGTCCAACTTCCGCCAACCGTTGGCGACGAAGTCCTTCTCCTCCCAGCGCGTTTCCTTCCAACCGCCTCCGGCGTTCCCTTGCTCCTTGAACTGCGCAGGCGACCATGAGATAGCCGTCTTCGAGCACGGTGATCTCTGCCAAGCCGTTGTACTTGTCTTTTTGTTGAGCGTAGATTTGCGACGGATACAGTTTGAAGATCTCCGGCGTGGTTTTGAACGGAAAGCCCTCGGCGGGCGTGGCGAACGAGTACGGTTCGACGCCGCCGATTTCGATTTTGGCCTGTTTGGCCATGATCTTTTCCCACGCCGCGAGTTGCGTCTTATTGAGCACCGCGCTTTTGGGCGTCGCCGATTTCGCGCTCGACGGCGCGGGATCGGCCTTGCCGGGCGGTGCGGATTTCGTCGCCGCGGTCGCGGTCGTCGCAAGCGCGTCCTTCTCGACCAACGGTTTCAGTTCGGAAATGCGTTTTTCGGCTTTCGCTTTCTGCAGGCCGCTTAACTCTTCGGCCGCGCTCATGTACCAACGCATCGCTCGGGTGGATAACTTCGCTTTCGCGGCATCGTCTTTGGTCGCTTGAACGAGGTTCCACCATTGCTCGGCCAACGCCATACGGGAGGCGGCGTCGGTGGGGTTGGCGAGATCGGCGAGCGCGGCGGTTTTCAACGGCGAGTCCGCCGTCTTCGCCATGTACTCCATGCCGGTCGCGGCGTCGTTTTTACGGAACCAGTACCAGCGGCCGAGCTGCATGTTCGCGGCCGGATCGGCGGGATCCTTGCTCAGACTCTCTTTCGCCGCGGCGATCACGGCGAAGTCGGTCTGTAACGCGGTGATTTCCTTGGCGAGGTCCGTCGCTGACTTCAGCAGCTTCGGATCGCGCGGCTTTTTGGCCACATCGATCGCTACGCGCGCGTACTCCAACGCGACCTCGTAACGATCGGACTTGGCCGCTTCGTCGGCGCCGGCTCGAGCGGCTTCCAGCACGGTTTCGTATTGCGGTTTGGTCAGGTCGGTTCGTTCGGCGGCTTTTGCCAAGATCTTCAACCGTTCGGCGTCGCGTTCCACGTCATAGATCTCGACGATCCGCTCGGCCGTGTTTAACGCTTGATCCAGCGTGCCGGCGTCCATCAGCATGTCGCGCGACAACGTCATCAAGACATAGCGAGCGGCCGGATCGTCCGCCGTTTCGTCGGCGGTCTTCGCCATCGAGTGGCCGAGCAAAATCTTGTCGATCGGCTTTTTCGCGTTCGCGATTTGCGTGTCGAACAATTCCAAGACTTGCTTCTTCACCGCGGCGACTTGTTCCGGCTTGGGAGCCGGCACGCGCGCGGATTTGGCGGGACGTACGAGATCGCTGTTGTCGACGCCCGGTTGTGCGCTCGCCGTCAGGCGGCAAAGGTGAACCACAAGGATGCCGCAAAGCAGCCATGCCGTTTTCGGCCGTTGCGGCATCCGTAGCAACTTTTGGAAATCGAGAAATGAAATACGTACGAACGCGGTCATCGTTTGCCCTCTCTGTTTCGGCGTCGGACGGAGTTCCTTATGCCTGCGATAAAAAATTCTACCGCGTCGGTGGATTCGATGTCGAGCAAGAATGATCCAGTGCCGGACTGTGGGTTGTGCGAAGAGTATCAATCTCCGCGCAACGATTCTTGGCCGACGTCGGACCACCAGGCGATGAAGATCAACGCGGCGACGTATACGTCCAACGGCACGTCCGGCGAGTTCAGATCGAACTCTAGGTCCACCCCTTCGGCGGAATAGGTCATCAACGTTTGACCGGTCGCTTCGTAGATCAGCGTTCGTCGCTTGCGGCGAAATCGGCTGACGCCGTTGCCGATCGTATGGGACAGTAAGCCGATCTCGGACGTCCAGGCCGCGAAGTCGTACCCCGTGAATCGCGGGTCGTCCGAGCGAAAGACCATCCGCGGCCGGTCGTCCAAAAATTGCCGCGACTGCACCACTTTGAGCTGCGTGCCGCCATGCTCGACGATCGTCAACGCTTGGTATTTGTGTCCCCGAAATCTTCTGCCGCGATACGTTTTGGCCCGACACGACCGCAACGTGCGGGCGGAGAGCCAAACGCGGTCGAACGCGTCCACGAGATAGCGCGTTTCTTTGCGACGATACCACTTCGATCCGTTATCCGGACGGTAACGCAGTTTGTAGGGCGGCAAGCTCATGGGAAATCCGACATCGGCCGGACGTTACGAACGACGTCAGAACATCGCATCACGCCACCAACCCCTTCGTCACCAACATAAACACGTCCTCCAGCGTCGGATCCTTGTCGTGGAAACTCCGTAGGCGGATTTGCTGCTCGACGAATTGGTCATGCAGAACGGCGACCGTTTCGTCGTTCCCTTCGATCTCCACGGTGATGGTCTCGCGGACGACTTGCAGGTCTTTCACGGCCGGGTTGTTGTTGATCACGCGCAACGCTCGTTCATGGTAGCCCTCCATTACGCGGATTTCGACGATTCGGTTGCGACGTAGGCGGCGGTAAACGTCTTCGATCGAGCCGTGCATCAGCAACTGTCCGCGCTCGATGATGCCGATCGACGTGCAGGTGTCGGCCAGCTCGCTCAGGATGTGGCTGCTGATCAGGATGGTTTTGCCCATGCGGCGCAGTTCCTTGAGGAGCGCCTTGAACTCCATCCGTGCGCGGGGGTCGAGCCCGCTGGAAGGTTCGTCGAGGATCAGCAACGGCGGGTCGTGCACCAGGGTTTTGGCAACGCATAATCGTTGTTTCATCCCGCGACAAACCGTTGACGAAGTCGTCGCGTTTATGCATCAGATCCAGAAGTTCCAGCACGTCGGCGATGACTTGCTTCCGTTTGACGCGCGGGATTTGATACGCGACCGCGAAGAAGTCCAAGAACTCCCAGACCCGCATGCCGTCGTAAACGCCGAAGTTGTCCGGCATATAGCCGACGCATTTTCGCACGCCCAGCGGATCGCGCGTCACGCTGCAACCGTTGATGATGCCTTCGCCGGACGTCGCTTGCAGCAACGTGGCGAGGAAACGGATCGTGGTGCTTTTGCCCGCGCCGTTGGGACCGATGAAACCGAACAACTCGCCGGCCGGGATCGTCATCGTCAACTTTTCGACGGCGGTGAAATCGCCGTACCGTTTATGAAAGTCGGTCAACTGAATCATTGGTCGCGGCCGCGCCGGCTCGCCGGCCGCGACGTCGAGCGATTGGATTCGCGGTGCGGTCGCGGTCGACTGCGGGTGCGCCGGTTGCGGAGCGGGCTGCGCCGGATCGAAAAAGACGTCGATCGGAATCGCGTCCTCGGCCTCTTCGGCCATCGGCAACGGATTGGGCAGTCCTGGCAGCGACGGCGCGGCGTCGGTCGGCCGTGGCGGTGTTTCTTCGGCGGGACTCGGAGGCATGCGGATCCGCGATGGTCGGGACGAATAGATAAGTTGTCGGAGACGAGACGTGCGAGATGAGATTACGGCGCGGCCGGGACGATCGGCGGTTTTGTTGCGGGCGGAGTCGTGGGAGTCGTCGTCGGTTGTTTCGCTTGCTCGACGGCTTCCTGATCTTCTTCGATTCGCATCCGTTCGTCTTGCTGTTGCTCGCTCTTGAGTGTGCCCGAACGCCAGTTACGGTCGCGTTCGTGTCGCCATGCGCCGGCAGTCCGAACATGACTAACGACGACCGTGGTCGAGCGGTCGCTTTGCGCCGCGGTGGGCGAGACGGTCATCCCCGGCAATTGGCGGGGGACGATCGCGATCAGACGCACGTCGCCCACTCGCAGCGATTTTTCGGCCGCCAACGTACGCAACACGCTCTCCAGCGGAATCGTGGTCGCCGATTCGCCGGATGTCGCGGTGTCGGGTTGATCGGCGTAGGACTTCCAGGCGTCGTCGAAGAACGCGGACTCGGCCGTTTTGCCGGGGCGCGTCCAGGCGGCGACCGCTTCGCCTTTGGCCGGCAGATCGCCGATCCGCGCAGCGGTAAGTTCGCAGCGGATCTTTGTCGGCGATTTTTTGCACCGCCACGACGGCGGTGAGATCGAGCGACGTCCGGTTGGCGACGCGGATTTTGCCGTTATCGTCGATCGCGGTCGCGACGATCGCGCCGCCCAGGTCGAACATCTGCTCGCTATGCAGCATGGCGTTCGAATTCGAGATGACTTGAAACCCTGCGCAAGCTGGTGGTTTCGTCGGTTTGATTCATCACGACGCGCGTCAGCCCGCCGGTCAGCGGATTGGCGTCGCGCGCGGCGAACGGCAACGCGGCCGCGTCGTGACCTTCGAACGTCAATTCGTACGTGGTCGAGAGGGACGAGTACAGACCCGTGTAACGCGTCAAGTGTCCGCGCGGGTGACCGTCGTAACATTCCAGCACGGCGATTTCCGTTTGCGAACGCGCGAAGCCGATATCGAGTCTGCGCCATTTTGATGACCGCCAACGAGCCGACGATCGCGATCACCGGCGCGGCGATCCAAGCGTATTCGACGCGACCGAAGAGACGGAACACGCCGTAATTCAACACGACCAACACGCCGAGATACGTGAGCAACATCGACACGACGAACGAGACCTCGGGAATCTTGATCCCGCTCGCTTCGCCCAAGGCGCTGCGCGACGCGTCGGCCAACGGGTTGGCGTCGCTCCAACCGGCGGCGGTTCGTTCGAGGTAGGCTTCGGGGCTTTCGTCGGTGTCTTCCAACTCGTGTTCCCACGGCTGCGGCGGCATACCCGGACCGGTTTGCAAACGAAGTTGACGCGGAACTTGCGACTGCGGACTCGGCGTTTGATTCGCCGTGTACGATCCGTCGGGCAAGCCGTCCTCGTGCCAATCGCGGGTCAGGATACGCAGCTTCGTGTTGTGATACGCGTCGCGTTCGTCGTGCGCCACGTTGCCGCGAGCCGCGGCGTTGCGAACGTAGTAGTTCAGTTGTGAATCGGTAAAGCCGTATTGAACCAGAGACTCGAAGACGCGCGGGTCGCGACCCAACAGCGCGGCGTTGATAAACGAGTCGTTGCCCGGCCAGTCGTTGAATTCCTTCTGCTTAAGATTAAAGGCGGTCACCACGATTCGGCCGCGACCGACGTCGCGCGCGGCGACCGCATCGGCCGTGTGCGGTACCGTTTGGGAGTTAGTGCGCCACGCTCCAATCCAACACGCTCCACGGTCGCGTCATGCGCAGACGACGGACTCCGGGCGCCGGCGGTTCGCCCGGCGAGGCTTCGGTGCGTTCGGCCCAATAGTCGTTTAACGCATCGACGCTGCGCGTTCGACAACTCGGCCGCGCTCCAGCCGGCGACCGGCAACAGATTGGTCCCCCCTTCCCCGCCGTCCAGAAAACTTCCCTTCAATTGATCCAAGGACGTCGGGCCGTTAACGATCAACACGCCTCCCCAGTGCAACCAATCGATCAGCGCGGCCCGTTGCTCGGCGGTGCAGCGATCGGGATCCACGCCGTCCCATAGAATCGCCGAGACCATGGTCAATGACGTCATCGTGCGCGGCAGAGGCAGTCCGGTCTTTTCCAACTTCGGCACGACCACGCGGAAATCGGTCTCGTTCCCGCCCGGGCCGGTGTGCGCATCGTATCGAAATCGGGCCAACGTTTGAAACGGGTCGGGTCTTCGGTCAGGATCACGAACAAATACGATTGCGTGGCCAACCGCGAGAGACCGTAGCTGTAGGGTTGATAGTCGGTGCCGTCGCGGTCGCGCAGGTCCGAACTCCACAGCGGACTGCGGCCGGGCGCCGCGTAAAAACGGTACTCGGGAAACTTGGGTCGGCCTTTGGCCAAGGCCACGTCCCGTTCGACCGACAACCGATACGGCACGTTCTCGAGTGGGATCGGTTGCGACGAGCCGGACAGCAACTCGCCCACCAGCTCGCCGCCGGGCACGTCTTGATCGTTAGCTTGTCGACGTTCGCGGACCGCCACCCAATGCCGGGGCTTGATGTAGTCCATGTCGATGCCCCGTTCCGCGTTCGGATCGCTTTTGTTCGGATCCGGTTTCGGCGTCGGGTCGCCCGGCGTGCGCTCGACCGTTTTGGGCGGTTCGGGCGAGAACTGCGGCAGAATGTTGAGATCGGGCTTCTCGAACGGCTTTTTCTTCAGCGGATCGGGTTTGTCGCCGGGGGCCGCGACCGTGGGTTGCGTACCGTCATCAGGCGTACACGAGCAACCGCCGGTCAACGTCAGGACCGCCGCGCCGAGCAAGACAAGCCGCCGCAGCCAGGCTTGGATCGCGTTCGTTCCTTCGAAATGCGACATGTCGAAACCGGCCCGACGAAGAAGAGATGGTCCGCCCCCTACGAACGACGGTCCCGGGAGCGGGCCGTGCGTCCATCACGCTTAGTTTATGAGCCGCCGCGACGGCTGAGAAGAAAGCGTGGCAAGATTTCCCACAAATCGCGAGATCACCCAACAGACCGCCGAACGAGGCGAAACGAAAAACGCCGCGCGGATTCCGCGCGGCGTTTATTTGATCGATTTTCGTGTCGCAGGTTTCTGCGTTCGAGCCGACACCGGAACGAGCTTAAACCGCGCTCAACGCCGGTTCGCGACGATTCGTTTGGAACGTCTCCTGCGACGCCAAATACGGCGTCACGTCGGTTTCGTCCAAATGCGTGATCCGCATTTCCGGATGCAACGCCAAGTCGACTTCTTCCTGCGACGGATCGCGGAAGCGTTCGCCGTTCGGATCGCGCAAGCCCTGTACTTTCGGGCGGGTCGGATGGCGAGGGTTGAAGTCGACCACCGCGGCTTCGATCCCGTTGCTCAGCCGGACGATCGAACCGACCGGGAACGGCGGAATGATTTCGTAAAACGCCTGCTCGATCACCGGATCGAAGAACCCCTGGCACCAGGTCCGCATCTCGTGCAGCACGCGGACCGGCGGCTTGGCGGGCGAGTAACAGCGTTGCGCCGTGGCGGCGTCGTAGACGTCGACCACCGTGGCGATCCGGCTGAAAATCGGAATCTGCTTGCCCGATAACGGCGGCAAATCCTGGCCTGTGCCCGGATCGACGCGCGCCGGGTAACCTTCGCCGTTGAAGCGTTGATGATGATTCAGCACGATCTGCGCCGCGCTGGCCGGCGTTTGGCCGCGAACCATTTCGTAGCCGTAGACCGTATGCAATTCCATGATCCGCATTTCGTCGTCGGACAGCCGCGACGGCTTGTTCAGGATGTCGGTCGGCACGCGCATCTTGCCCACGTCGTGCAGCAGACAGCCCAGGCCCAGCAGTTGCAGGTCCTTCGCTTCGCGGGCGGTTTTGAAGCTCCGCTCTTCGATCAAGTAGCGTTCCAACTTCATGCCCAACAACAACGCCAAGTAGCAGACGTTGGTGCAATGCGACATCAAGTAGTTGTCGTAGCTTTCCAACTTTTGCAACAGCACGTTGCCGCACGAGCTTTGCTTGAGAAAGCCGAACAGATCGCCGATCGAGTTTTGGTATTTCGGAGAATATCCAACTCGAACGCCGCGCCGGTCATCACTTGTTCGAAGTTGCGGCGGACGTGTTGATAGACTTCGCGTTGCGCGTTGCCCAGGCCTTCGTCGATCATCTCTTCCAGGAATTCCAAGTCCTGATAACGGACCCAGACGTCGACGATGCCTAATTCCTTCAGACGCGGAATCATGTCGGCCGGCACTTCGCGGTCGCGTTGGACCAAGAAGCGTTTGTTATCCTGCGGCGACACGATCGGTCGGGCCAGGATCATGCCGGGTTGAAGTTTGGCGATGGAGACGCGAAGCATGTGCGACCTAATCGTATCGAGCGAAAATCGGGACCGCCTGTGCCGCCCCCACGAGCTCACTGCGGGACGGCATTCGAACCTTAGCTCGTAATAATTCGCGTCCGCTTTCGTAGGGCGGCGGTTTTTACGCAAAAGAGCCGTGTGCGCGGTTTTTCCCGGTTTGTGACGCCGACCGTGGCGGCGGAAACGAATAGAATGTCCGCAGGTCACGGCCGGATGCGCCGGTCGTGACGATTTCCCGGGTTCTCGACGATGCCGAAACGGGCCGACGATAACAGCCGCAACGCGATCGTACTCACCTGCTTTCTGCTGGGATTAGGCGTTTGCGCGTGGTTGCTGCGTCGATCACCGGAGCCGCTCGCCGACATTCCGACGGCGTCGACCGTCGCGACGCCCAACGCGAAACCCCAGGGGCCGACGGCCGAAGAGATCGCGGGACCGCACCTCGCCTGGGCGGCGTTGGAAACGGCCGGGCGGATCGATGCCGAATTGGCGCCGATCGAAGATTTTTTCCACGCCGTGAAAGCTCGGACGCCGGAGTTCGCCAAGCAGGCGCTGAGCTGGAGCGGCAAATGGCGGTTGATGGCCGACTATGTTCCCGGCACGCGCGGAGATCGGCACGAGACGTTTCTACGTGAAAAGTTCGAGTCGCAACTCTTCTCGTCGAAACAGTTGGAGTTATTGCTCGAAAGCGCGGTCAAGAATTACCGCCTGCAGATCGACGGGGTCGAAAACGAGATGTTCGTGCGCATCCGCGGCGGATGCGCGACTTTCCGGAAAGCTTCAACCCGACGGGACTCGACGAGAAAACGTTGCGCGCCGAATACGAAGCGTCGATCGCGCGGGTGATCGCCGACGGGCGACGCGATTTGGTCCGTAGCGCGGCGGGCGAAGCGGTGTCGCTGATCGCCGGCGAGGTGTTGGCCCAGGTCGCCGTACGACTGGGGGTGTCGGCCGGCATTCTGGGAACCGGGGCCGCCGCGTCGCCGTATACGTTGGGGATCGGCATCGTCGTCGGAATCATCGTCGATCAAATCGTCGGCTATGTTTGGGATTGGGCCGCCGATCCGCGCGGCGAGTTGTCGGCCGAATTGAACAAGTGGTTCGATCTGATCCGCGGCGGACTGTTGGAAGGCGACGCCGAGCAGCCGGGGCTGCGCGTCGGATTTTACAAATACTCCCAAGAACGGGCCGCCGCGCGCAAAGCGGCGGTCTTCGAGATGTTGAAGGCCCGCGGCGTCGAATAACTCGAGTTCGCCGCGGATTCGAACAATTCCTCGCGAGGACGGCATGTTCAAACACATCGTGACGATCGTTTCCGTTTGCGTCTGTCTCGGAGTCTACGCCGAGTTTCAACCCGCACGGGCCGGCGTCACGAGCGGCGCGATCCGCGAAACGATCGAGTTTCTGACGAAAAAATTCGGCAAGGAAGTCGCCGAAGAAGGGACCGAGAAGCTGACCGTGCAGCTCGAAAAACTCGTTGCCAAGCACGGCGACGAAGCGTTGTCGGCCGCGCGCAAAGTCGGTCCGCAAGCGTTGAAGTTCGCCGACGACGCGGGCGAATACGGCGGCAAGTCGCTGGCGTTGATGTCCAAGTACGGCGACGACGCGCTGCGGATCGTCCGCAATCCGGCCGCGCTGAAGTTGGCCTCGACCGTCGGCGACGACGCGGCCGAGGCGATGATGAAACACGGGCCCGAGATGACCGCTTCGTTGATCGGCGCGTACGGCGACGACGGCGCTCTTGGGCGTTGGCGAAACTGTCGCGCGGCGAAGCGATCGAACTGGCGTCGAAGCAAGCCGACAACGCCTTGGCCGCTCTACCCGAGCCGAGCAAGTTTCTGCGGGTCATCGGCAAGTACGGCGATCGGGCGATGGATTTCAGCGCCAAGCATTGGAAGGTCCTGCTGGGCGCGGCGGCGTTCACGGCGTTCGTCAACGATCCGGAACCGTATCTGGACGGCGCGAAAAATCTGGCCGACGTCGCCGCCGCGAGCACGCTCAAGCCGATCGCCGACAATGTGGGCCGGGCTACGGATTGGACCTGGATCCTGTCGTACGTCGTCGCCGGCATGGTGTTGTTGCTGGCGTTTCGGATGTGGCTGGGCCGCCGAACCGCCGGCGCCGGTTGAACGATTTTTTTAGGGCGACCGGTTGACGCAGCGTCATTGTGGGAGTATACTAATTATCACTATTTAAGAGGTGGGCGTAGTTTAGGCTTGGCGATGGGATCACGCGAAAAGTTTTTCAGCGGAGATTCTCCGCGGATATTGGTCTCCCCTGCGACCAAAAACGAAAAAGTCGCTCGTCGCGTGATCGTTTCGATCGAAACGCTCGAAACGCTCGCAAAGTCAAATTGGGGGGACTGGCGTGATCGTTTGAATCGAAGGCTAGACGTCGCCGGCTGAGTCGACACGAGAACACATTTGCGCACCCCTGCTCGCATCGATCGAAACGCTCGTTTCGCTCGTAAAGTGGAACTGGGGGATTTAGGGGCTGAAGGAACCGCTGGATTAAGTCATCAGCTCAATCCATGCAGAAAAATATTTGCGAAACCGGTGATCGAACCGCTCGTAACGCTCGAAACGCTCGTTTTGTGAGACTGGGGTGTTTCGGCGCGACGTTCAACGCACTCCGGTGTCTCGCTGAATGGGGAAAACCCGAAAAAGGACGGCGTCGTATCGAGCGCAACGCTCGTTACGCTCGCGCAGCGAAGCTGGGGTGTTTGCCGACCTGCCGATCGTCCCGAGATCAGCTCTGCAACGCCCCGAGAATTGCCGGCGTCGCGATCGGGATTTCGGCCGTCGGACCGTGTGAATCCGTGGGTTTTCGCTGGGCGATAGGGGCTTCGATCGCGTCGTCCAAACCGTCGCTGGATTCGTCGTCGTGGATGTGCTGCTCGGCTTGGCTTCGTCCGAAACACCAAAACAACGCGGGGTGAACGAAAAAATCCAACAACGTCGAACTGATCAACCCGCCAAGGATCACCGTGGCGACCGGATACAGGATTTCCTTGCCCGGTTCGCCGGCGGCCAGCACCAAGCGGAATCAGCGCGATGCCCGCGGTCAGAGCGGTCATCAACATCGGGGCCAAGCGTTCGAGTCCGGCGCGGACGATCATTTCCTTGGTGAACGTTTCGCCTTCGTGTTTGACCAGATGCAAATAGTGAGCGATCAGCAAGATGCCGTTTCGCGACGCGATTCCCGAGAGCGAGATAAAGCCGACCATGCTGGCGACGGTCAGCGACTGGCCGGTGACGACCAACGCGGCCACCGCGCCGATGGCGGCCATCGGCAACGCGGCCAAGACCTGCAACGCTAAATTGACGGAACGAAACAATGTGTAGAGCGCCAGAAACATCGCCGCCAACGAGATCAGGCCGAGTAGCCCGATCATCCGCGTGGCGTTTTTCTGGCTTTCGAATTGCCCGCCGTACTCGATGAAGTATCCGGTGGGCAACGTCGCCTGGATGTTGGCTCAACTTGGCTTGGATGTCGGTGACGACGCCGCCCAAATCGCGACCGGCGGTGTTGCATTGAATGACGATGCGACGACGGACGTTTTCGCGATTGATAGTGTTGGGGCCGCTGGCGCGGCGGATCGAAGCGACTTCGGACAACGGAACTTTGCCGCCCGACGGGAACGCGATGGCCAGGGACGTAAGCTGATTTGGATCTTGGCGATATTCGTCATCCAGTCGCACGACCAGATCGAATTTCCGCTCGCCCAAGACGACTTCGGAAACCGTGCGACCGTTCATGGCGGTCTCGATGAACTCGTTGACGTGCGCCGTGGTCAGACCCAATCGCGATAAGGCCGCACGGTCCAATTTGATGAATAATTGCGGGACTTCGATTTGTTGTTCGACCACCAGATCATTCACACCCGGGATGCCGGAATCGCCGCTTTCATTTCATTCGCTTTTTGCCGGAGGATATTCAGATCGTCGCCGTAGAGCTTGATGCCGACCTGGGCCTTGACGCCGGATAACATGTGCGAGATCAAGTGCGCCAGCGGTTGTTCGGCGGAAATGACCACGCCGGGAACTTGGGTCAGTTCCTCGCGAATTTCCTCGAGAATCTCCTCGCGACTGCGATCGAGATGCGGATCGAAACTGATGATGATTTCCGAGACATTCGACCCCTTCGGCGTGTTCGTCGAGTTCCGCCCTGCCGGTCCGGCGACCGAAAGCGGTGACGCCGCGGATACCGGCGATTTTTTGATCGACCATCCGTGCCAGATCGATCCGAGGTTTCCAACGATGTCCCCGCCGGCAACAGGACATTGACCTGCACGCTCCCCTCGTTGAACGGCGGTAAAAAGTCTCGGCCGAGTTGTGTACGAGACAGGCTGACGACGACCGCGATGAGACGGCGCCGAGAATCGGATACGGATACGCGAGACTGAGGTCGATGGCCCGTTTGAAGACCGACTTAAGGAAACGCAGAAAGAATCCATCCGACGTCGTGATCCATGAACTTGGCGTTCGGCAACAGCCAGTACGACAGGACCGGCGTGACCGTCAAGGAGACCACCAGCGACGCGATGATCGAGACGATGTACGCCACGCCCAGCGGCGTGAAGAGCCGGCCTTCCATGCCGCCCAGCGCGAACAACGGGATGAAGACCAGCACGACCAGAATCGTGCTAAAGACGATCGAATTTCGAACTTCGCTGCTGGCTTCATACACGACCTGCGAGGCGCGGATTTGGGTTTCGCGGCGTGTTTATTTTCGCGAAGACGACGAAAGATGTTTTCCACGTCGACAATCGCATCATCGACCAGTTCGCCGATGGCCACCGCCAGACCGCCCAGCGTCATCGTATTGATCGACATCCCGAAAAAGCTTGAAGACGAAGCCGTGACCACGACCGACAGCGGAATCGCCGTCAGCGTGATGAACGTCGTGCGAAAATTCAGGAGAAACAGAAACAGGATGATCACGACCAGAATGCTGCCGTCGCGCAACGCTTCGACGACGTTCTTGATGCTGAGATCAATAAATTCCTTTTGCTGATAGATTTCGGAATTGATCACGATGTCTTTCGGCAGCGACGCTTTGAGCTCGTCCAAGGCTTGGATCGACGTTCGAGGTGACCACGCGTGTCGGACCCGGGCTGCTTGGCGATGATCGATCATGACGGCCGGCGATCCGTCGACGGCGGCGTCGCCACGTTTGACTTGGGCCGCCTTCGACGATGCGCGCGACTTGACTGAAGAGGATCGGACTTCCTTTGCCGGCTTTGACGACCACGTTTTCCAGCTCTTTGAATTTTGAATCCGCCCGACGACGCGGACCAGCAGTTCGTCGCCTCCATCGATTCAAGTAGCCGCCCGTGGCGTTGGAGTTGGTGTCGACGACCGCCTTTTCGACGTCTTCCAACGACACGTCGAAATGCAGCAGGTTTCCTTCGTCGACCAGTACCTGGAATTGCTTCCGACCGCCTCCCATGGTGATCACTTGGGCCACGCCGGGAATGGTGAGCAAGCGTTGACGGACGACCCAATCGGCCAGGGTTCTTAACTCGATCGGATCGGTTTCGTCCCCCTTGCTGTACATGCCGACTTGCAGCACCTGGCCCATGATCGACGAGATCGGCGCCATTTGCGGCTTAACGCCCTGCGGCAAACGATCGGCGGCGAGGGCGAGTCTTCTCGGCCACGATTTGCCGGTCGACGTAGATGTCGGTTCCCCAGGCGAACTCGATGTTGATGACCGATAAGCCTACGCCTGACGCGCTGCGAACGGATTGCACGCCCGTCGCGCCGTTGAGTGAGGATTCGAGCGGAAAGGTGATCAGCGTTTCGACCTCTTCCGGTGCGAGGCCCGAGCGCCTCGGTCATCACGGTGACGCGCGGACGATTGAGATCGGGAAAGACGTCGATCGGCAGATGGTAGAGGACGAAGCCGCCGTAAACGGTCAGGACCAACGCCAGGGCGATCGTGATGACGCGGTAACGTAGCGAAAACTTAATAACGGCGTTCAACATGACGTTCGTGCCTTAAGCGTAGTGATCTGATTGACCGGCGATCGTAGGTCGAGTCTCGTCTCGATTACGAGCGCGGCTCGAACGATGCGGATGTGCGATGTTGAAAAGATTGATCCGCTTGCGAAGGGACTCGAACCGCGTGTTCGCGGTATGAGAGGGCAAGCAACCCAGCAAGTGATTCGGAACAAGCGCGGATGAGAAACGACGATCGGTTATCGCCGTGGAGTCCGCATCGAGAAGCGTCGGTCTAGATCTGCCAGACGCATTTCGCCAGGCGGCGGTTTTGCCCGGAATCCAAACGGATCGGGTATCGTATGACGTGACGATAGGCGACGGGGTCGGCCAATGTGCAAACGTATTCCGAGACCGCATACTGCGCGGCCGAGGTCGGCAAGTCGTCTGCAGTCTTGAGGACGGAATCCGTTAGTGCAGTTAACTGACACTCGGAATGATCGCAAGGGATGTGCGACTTTTCGGGTGGCGATTCCTGTCGATCGTTGTGGGTCGAGTTTAGATGCGTACCGCCGCAGCAATGCGCTGTGGTTTGAGTCGGAGTAATGACTGAGGTGTCGAATTCAACTACATGACCGTGCCGCGGACAAAATCCGAGGATGGCGTGTAAAACGAGTCCTGCGATCGTCGAGATCGCCGCCACGCTAGTCACTGAAATCCGTTCTCAGTCAGGAGTACTCTCGCAACACATGACTACATGTTCGCATTTTTCGGCAGGCTTTCATGAGCATAATCCCGCTCAAAGGAAAACCACAACCGAAGAATTCCGGTGGAATAGACAATTCCGGTCAAAATGCATCGTGTGATGCTTGCAGAAACGGCGCAGAGATCCAGCCGGGTGCGCCGTTCCGCGTCGATAACCCACGCTCGCAGTGCGACACGTTGCAGGCAGACCCTACGTGGGAAAACTAAGTTTCATTACACCCGGAGGGGCTCTCGACCCAACTCGTCGGTTCCGAAGTCCGATGCTTGGTAAATGCCTAGCATTAAATGCCTGAAAATGTGTTTGTTTGGGTAAATGGCTAAAGGGGCGTGACATGCGGGGTACGGGTAATTAGCCTAAGGTCTATTTCTCATTCTGGGGGCTCTTATGGCCAAAAAAACGGCAAAGCGAACCAAACTCAAATCGCTCAAAAAATGCTTTGTAATCACACCAATCGGTCCGGTTGAGTCACCGGTGCGTCGTGCATCACAAGGACTTCTAGACACAGTCATTAAGCCAACGCTCAAACAGCTTGGATTTGAAACTTACGTTGCGCACGAAATCGCAGAAGCTGGCTCGATCACAAAGCAAGTAATCGAACATTTATTGC
This sequence comes from Pirellulales bacterium, assembly GCA_049840575.1. GTDB lineage: Bacteria > Planctomycetota > Planctomycetia > Pirellulales > JALHPA01 > JANRLT01. The sequence goes on along the minus strand of JASGKV010000017.1, from coordinate 103,370 downwards.
AGGATGATTTGGTTATCGCGAATTTAAGTGGTCTCAATCCAAATGTGATGTACGAACTCGCAGTACGTCATGCGAAACGTCTTCCAGTTGTTTCGATTGCAGAGGATAGCACAGATCTTCCATTTGATATTTCAGACGAGCGTACGATTTTCTATCGCAACGACATGTACGGTGTAGTGGCGTTAGCTGCGCAGTTAAAAGAGTCAGTATGTGCAGCATTGGCTGACAAAAAGCCTGATAACCCTATTTATAGAGCTACCAAAGCGTTGCTGATTCAAGAGTCCAGCACAACAACCGATGTTCAAAAATATCTTATCGATAGGATGGATTCCATCGAGAAAAACATGAATGCTTTAAAAAGCATGGAACCGCAATCGGAACTTCTAAAGAGTGCGAAAACCACACTTGAGGAGAGATTTCACACATCATATTTTAATCTTGTTGGCGGAGGCGATGAAGCTAAAAACAAGTTTATTAATGGACCTGCATCCAAATACATCATGTCCGTCACGGTCAACGATGGACTTTGGTATGTGAGGTTGAGAGCTGGTAGTGTTGGAAAGGCAAGATTTTACGCGAGTCGTCACAAAATTGTCTTAAACCCTGGTAGTCCATGACCTGCGGTTGCTATTTTGATTGAGCCACGAAATAAAAGTTCGTTGCTCGTTTGGCGTCTATGCTGAACCACCCCAGACATTCCACTAGTTCTCGATTATTCATAATTGCCCTTGCTGATGCAGCGTTCATTCAGCTTGTGCGTGAAATCAGGATTTGAAATTAATCTTGCCATGTTCAGCGAAGAATCTAGCTCTAAACCTCTCCTTTTCTTCGTTGGTAGGAGCACAGTCTGGCTTCTCTGAGTGATTTTGTATTTGCAAAGTACTCTGAATAATTTTCGAATAAGCGCCTGTGGCAGCAGAAATGAAATGATGCCTTGGAGTAGCGTCGCTCGTGTGATAGCTATATCGCAGCGCAACGCATCGATTTTTAACCGTTTCAATTTCAAAACTGTTTACTCTGAGTTCGTGGGCGAATTCATTTCGTATTTTACGAATTATGTCCAATTCTCCTTTTAATGACTTGGATACCAACCCCAGATAATACGAAATCGTGATTCGACTGGAAAAAGTAGAAAGAGGCGAAGTGCCTTTGAATAGCTCTTTATCGATCGATGTGTTAACAACTAAGTAAAGTTTCAACAATTCAACCAATTGCACATCCAGAAAAGCTCCGGCAAACAATGCGCAACCTCGATCAGACTCCCGAAACAATTCCTCGTGGAAAAACTCAACGTTTGCTTGCTGATCTTCAATGAGCTTAAGCACAGCCGCGGTAGGAACGAATTCACCTGAAGTCATAAGTTTCACATCGTAAGCGAGATGGCAATGAATAAACAAAACCCGACGTCGCAAGGCAGGTACGACGTCGGGCTGCGTAGTTCCGGGCTTCTCGTCCGGACCCCTCTACAATGATGGATTCGGGAGCATGCCGCAAGCGCGTTTCCCGGGAAACGTTCAGTTCTCCAAGATGACGACCAGCACCTTCGCGCTGGAGCCGTTGGCTTTGAGATAGAGCTTGTTGGAGCCGAGCGTCCCGATGCGGAACACGGCGGGCTCGCCCGGTTTGACGCGGATCGGATAGGCGACGCCGCTCGTCCCTTCCGCGCCGACGTCGACGTAGTTCGCGCCGCTCAGATTGAGGATGAGACAGAGCCCGGGCGTCGAAACGTAATTCGTAACGACGAGCTCGGTGCCGTTGCTCGTCGTCACGGCCGTGACGACGCCGGGCCCACCGCCGCCGATCGCCGCTTGATCGATCTTCACCACACCGCCGATCTTCGGGAGCTTGAACAATCCGTTCAGCACTTCGAGCGACGCGTTGATCGTGATTTCTTCGGCCATCCCCTGCTCCTTTAAGCGGAATTGTCGACGCGTTCGATGACGACGACGTCGTAATGATCGATGTCGGTGCCGGCTCCGGCTTGATAGGCGGTGCCGCTGGCGATGTATTGGTTGCTGCGCAAGAACCGAGCGCGCGAGTCGCCGGCGGTTCCGGACAACGTCTTGGTCGTGTCCTGCGAGCCGTCGTGCCGCACCCAGCCCGCGCGGCGACCAACCGAACGGCGCGGCGACCATTTCCAGCTGTCCGATATAACCGTCGCTCATGTCGTGGTAGCTGACGAAGTCGCTGCCGCCGACGTTGGCGATGCCGCGATTCGTGCCGTAGGCGTGATACAAGCGTTGGACCGGGAAGCGTTGATTGGCTTGGATGTTCGGATCCTTGACGCCCGTCGGCAGCCACACGCGAATCGTTTCGGTCGACCAGAGCGCCGAACCGCCGGGCACGTTATGCACGGCGAGATTGCAGTCGACGTACGCCATGCCGCCGCCGCGCGAGGGAGCGGCGCCTCCGGTCTGCTTCCAGTTCGTCGTGGCCTTGGCGAACACCACGCGCGGAATCGCCGCGCCGAGGTGCAGGACGCAGAGCATGTCGCCCGTCGACGCGGAATGCTCTTTCCACAGAATCAGGTGCGGCCCGTCCGGACACGAGCGATACCGCAGCACGTCCGAACCGTCGCTGTAAGGTTCGGCGCAATGCGCGTTGGCGTCGATGATGTTGATCTTGGCGTGAATGACGCCTTCCAACGTCGCGGATCCTTCACGATGCGTCGCGCATTTCAGCGTGGTGTGCCCGGTGCGCTGAATCTCGGTATACGACTCGTTGGTGTTGGGGGCGTAATAGACCGATTTCCGGGCGTTCAGTCGCATCCGAAACGCGAGCGAGCTTTCGTCGGATTGCGTCGGCGTACCGATCGCGACCGGCGAGCGATCGTCGATCGCGCCCGCCGGATCGACGGGAATCGCCAAGCCCCACTCGCGCGGCAGCACGGCCGGCGGAGCGACGGTCGCTTTCTTGGCGTTCCGCGTCGAGGCGAGCAATCCGGTCATGCCGTTCCACGCCGTGGCGGAGATCGACAGCGGTTGGCCTTCGTCGACCTTATCGTATGGATTCGGCATTAGAACCCCAGGCGCGGAATAGGCCGCATCCTGATAGACCTTGTGCACGTAGGCCGCGATCGGCGTCACGCGCTCGGAACCGAGATCGAGCGTCGACTCCCACAACACGTCCAGATAGTCCCAGCCGCGCTTGGTGATGCCCGAGATGTTGCCGACGGTCAGACCGGTGACGTTTTCGCTGACGGTGAAGCCGAACGTCACGTCCCAATCCTTGTCGGTGCCGGTGACGGAACCGGTGCAGGACGTAAACAGCAGCTCGCCGGCCGCGTAGTTCTTCCACGTCGCGCTGTTGACCTTGCCGACCGTTTTGCTGAGCGTGCGTTTATACGAGTCCGTGACGAAGTCGGCCGGGAGTTTGACTTTGTAGGAGATCGTGCATTTCGGCACCAAGATATTGAGTCCCTTAATCTCCTTGCCGTCGTAGCCGATCGCGCCGTTGTGGTTTGGCGCGGACGCCAGCCAAAACGGATCGAAGTAGGAGTTTCGCACGGCCAACGAATGGGTGATCCGCGTCGATTCGGTGCCGATGTCGAAACGGAACTCGAATTCGTAATCCTCGCGCGGCTTGCGCGGCACGTACGAAACCGCGACCTGCCAAATCCCCGAACCTTTCGCCCGGACCTTGAACGAACCGCGGTACAAACCCCGCCACGTCGACGGCGCGACGGCCGCGACCATCGCCTCGGCGATCGCGTCGGTCGGACAGTCGAACGTTTCCCACGTGCGCGAGGCGTCGTCACCCTTCTCTTTATCGATGGTGATGTCCTCGGACTCGTCGATTTCGTAAACACCCGGCATGCGTTACGGCGCGAACTTCGCCCCTCCTTTATCTTTGATTTGCTCCAGGTTGGCGTTGATCGTCTTGAGTTCCTGCAGCTGCTTGGCGGGCATCGACGAATCGGCGATCCGCGCGGCGACGGCGGCCGAGAACGTCCCGCTGACGCCCGCGAGGCCTTCGGCAGCGAGACGCATGTTGCCGAGATCCGGCACGACCGGCGCGTCGGGGGCTTTGCGATCGGGCGTTTTGCCGTCGAGAGCTTCGCGTTTGGCTTTGGCTTCGCCGACGGCGGCGTCGAATTCCTTGCGTGCGGCCGCGAGTTCGGCTTTCGCGTCGGCCACGGCGTTTTTACGAGCCTCGGCGCGTTGTTTGTCCTGCGCCGCGTTCTGCGTTTTGAGCGACTGGAGGTTGCCTTCGGTTTCTTTGAGGATCCTGGCGTTGGTCGCGTCCAACTGCGCGTTGATGGCGTCGATCTTCGCATTGACCGCCCCGCCGCCGCGTTGTTTCGACGCGTCGTCGATGCGTTTAAATTCCGCGTCGACGTCGATGCCGTCGTCGAACAACGATTTGACGTACGTCCAACCTTTTTCGAGTTGATCCTGCACGACGCCCCAGGTGTGGCTGATTCCCTCGCACAGATTGACCCACGCGCGGTTCATCGCTCCGGTGATTTCGTTCCAGACGATCTGCAGACCGCCCCACGCCTTGAGCAAAAACTCGCTCAGGAATTGCTGCGTCGACGTCCACGCGTCGCGCCAATACGACGTAATAAAATCGGTCTTCTCGCTCAGCCAGTTGATGCCTTGCGTCCACTCGACCTTGATCAACGCCCAGAAGATTTTTGCGGCGAGCGCCAAATCGCCGGCCTTCAACGCGTCGGCGATGCCGCCGAGCGCTTTGGTGACGTCCGCTTTCAGCAGGTTGAACCCGGCGAGCAGAAAGTCGATCGACTCCTTGCCGACGTCGCCGACGTGAACGAGGTACGCGGCCAAGCCGCCGAGCGCGACGACCGTCAAACCGATCGGCGTCAGAATCGCTCCGATGCCGGCGGCGATGATCGGCACCACGGATCCGAGCATCGCCATCCCGCCGGTCACCAGACTTAACACGGTGCCCAACGAGCCGAGGATCGAGCCGAGACTAACGAGCGCCGTCCCGGCGGCGACGACGCCGGTGGCGATTCTGCAGCGCCCACAGCACGAGTTGCTTATTCGACGCGAACCAATCGCCGGCCGCCTTCGCCGCGTCGGTCAACACGGCCGTCAGATCGACGAACATCGGCACGACGGTCTTGGCGATCGGAATCGCCGCCCGGCCGAGCTTGATCCACGACATGCTCACCACGAGCGACAACGCGTTCATCGCGTCGCCGTATTCCTTCGCGGCCTGCGCGTCCTCGGTCGACATCGTGTAACCGAGGTCGTGCGCTTTCTTCCGCAACGCGTCGATCCCCGCTGCTCCTTTGTTGAGCAACGGCAGCAGGTCCTCGCCGCGCGTGCCGAGCAGCTCGACGGCGGCCGCCGCGCGGAGACCCGGATCGCGGATCCCGGCCAAGCGATCGGCGATCAACGTCAGCTGCTGTTCGGGTGCCATGCCGTGCAGCTGCTGCGCGCTCAAACCGAGATTCGCGAACGCTTGTCGAGCGCCCTGGTTACCCTGAAACGCATTGAGCATCGTTTTGCCGAGGCCGGCCATCGCCCCCTCGAGCGCCGACATATCGGTGCCGACTTCCTTGCTGGCGTACGACAGTTCGGAAAGCGTTTCGACCGACAAACCGGTTCGATCCGACAGCCCGACGAATTCGCGGCCCATCTTGGCCGCGTCGTTGGACGCGACCTTGAACAGGCCGGTCGCGATGCCGCCGACAGCGGCGATCTTCGCGCCGAGAATGGCGGCGCTCGCTCCGTAGGCTTTCAGGCTGTCGCCGCCGGACCGTAGGCCCGCGTTGAGCTTGGCGTTGTCGACGCCCATCTCGACGTAAGCCTGCCCTGCGCGGATGGCGGACGAACTAGCCACGGGTCGGTTTCAGGAAGATTTTGAGAGCTTGCACGTTCTCTTTCGCCGACTCGCCACGCGGCGGCCGTCGACGACGCCGCTTTTTTTGCGGACCGAATTGGTCCGGCGCGACGGCTTTGGTTTTTTTGGCGTCGCGATTGAGGTTGAAGGTCAACGCCAAGAGCCAACGGATCGGCTCCCAGTTGGCCTCCACGCGGCCGCGGGCCATCGCGAAGAGTTCGCGGACCGTCAGGGGGCCGGGGTCGAGACCGACGACGCCGCCGAGTTCGTAGAGGAGTTCGTCGAACGGTCGATCAGGGTCGCCAGCAGCGTCGCCGGATCGATCGCGTTCGCCGTCGTCAGCGCCCGGTCGAGGATTTGATTCCGCAGCGCTTTCGCCGTCGCCAGGACTTTTGTCAGCGTCTCCCGGGTTCGGCGATCGGGGAAAAAATCGATCAATGCCGCCATGAACGCGTCGACGGCCGCGTCGATGACGTCGCCGGCGAGCGACCGGCCGAAATCCTCGTCGCTGATCGACTGGGCCGTCGCTTGCTCCTCGCACAGCACGTAGATCACGTCGACGAGCCGAATCGGATCTCCGAGCAAATCGGTCAGCGACGTCAACGCGCCGTCGACGAGCTTGTACAGATCGACGTCGACGCGATTGCGTACGCGTTTGGCGGCGGCGATGTTGATGGCGATCGTCCAGTGTCGGCCGACCGAATCCACGAACGTGTGCATCGTGTGAAATCCGAGGTGAAAAGAGAAAGCGTTTCCCGGGAAACGTCGGCGAGGATTACGCTCCCCGGTGACCAGCCAATCCGGCAGATTGACGCTGTAGCCCGGCTTCATCGTGACCGAGTAGCTCACGACTTCGCCTTGCTGCTCGTTCCGCGAGAATTTGAGGATCGCCCAGTCGGCCCGCAGACCTTCTGAGCCCTCGACATCGTGCGGTCCGTCGAGCACGGCCATGTCCAGCAGGGTTTTGTTGAGGTAAGCGTTTTTGATCGCCGCAAGGTGCGTGTCACCCTTCTTATTGAGGATGTCGAACGTCACCGAGGCGTTCTTACGCGTCGCCAGGACGGCACCCCACTCCTGGTTGGCACGGGCATCGGCGTTCGCTTCGCCCGACTCCATATCCAGCGTCAAATCGCGCACGATCGAGATCGGCGACCAGGACGGCGTGGCGTAGATCGAGGTATTGCGGACGAGTTGGCACTCCATCCCCAGGGGCAACAAATCCGACATGACCTACCTCCGAAGTAAAGGTGCGAAGCGTGGGCGCACGCGGCTCAACGCCGGGTGCATGTAAGGTCGCGGCGTGACGTTGATCGCGACCCGTTTGATTTTTCCGTTGACCATCCGCGTGATCGTGCTCGGCCCGCCGTACTCGAGGGCGGCGGGGGCTTGGCCGCCGCTGGGCCCGGCGCGACGGATCGGACCGACGACGACGGTGCGGCTCGACGAGTCCCAGGCGTACAGAATCGAGTTCCGCAGTTGCCCGTTGTGGCTCGCCGGAGCGCGGCCCGGTTTGCTGATCGCTTTTTGCGGATGCATCGACGCTTGCGCTTCGGCCCGCACGGCGTAGGCGAAGCGAAGCAACGCAAGTCGTTCCTGTTCCCGAATCCAACGCGCGACTTCGATGTAACTGAACGTCGTGCGGACCTTACATCGTGCGCCGTTGCCGGCGGCTTGGACGATCGCTTGGCGTTGGGCCGCCATCTGCGCTTCCGGCGACTCCACGCTCAAAGCGCCGCGGCGGTAGTACTTATGGCCGCGCATCAAATGGCGTAGTTCGCGTGCGTCTTCGAGACGCTCATACGCCGCCCGCCGATGCGCTTCGGTGTGTTTTTTCTTGTGGCTCCAGTAGTGTTCCTGCGAGATCGGCGTGCGAAGCCGACGCTGCAGCTCGCGCATCCGACCTTGGCGGGCGAACTCCCGCAGTTGGCGGACCCGCACCCGCGCTCGTTCCGCCGCGATTTCTCTCCGCGCCCAGCGGCGCGAGAAAATGTTGTAGTGAATCTCGACGCTTCTGGTACGAAAGTACGAACCCACGCCATCAACCTCGGTAACTCAACTGCAACACCGCCAAGAATTCGTGTTCGAACAACGACTCCTCGTCGTACAGGACCTCGTCGCACTCGACGGGCAAGCGTTTGAAGATCGGCGTCGCCAGCATCGATCGCGGACCGCTTCGACCAACGTCTCCAGCGGGTCGACTTGCTCGACGATCCGCGCGATACGCGCGGCGTTGTCTTGCTGCGTCGAGTCGGCCAGTTCGATTCGTTTCTGAAAAATGATTTCGACCGGAATCGTTTTGAGCCAACTCGCACCGCGATCGACGCGTTGCAAATTGCGGTTCGCGAGACGACGGTGACGCGGAGGTTTTCGAGATCCGTTTCGCCGTAGATCGACGCCTTCGCGCGGACCGCCTCGAACGGCAAATCGAACCGCGGCTCGGCGTTCAAGGCCTCGACGACGGCGTCGGCGAATTGGATCGAAAGCGTCATGGATTACGGCAGCGTGCTGATCGGCATGTTGCCGTTGTAGGCGTAAAGGTCGGAGGCGAGTCGAGCGATCGCTTCGTGGACCGTGGCGGGGACACCGTCCCAGTTGCTCGGATCGGCGTCCGGCGGCGGCACGTACGAGCCGTTGTAAAACCGTTGCCATTGCGTCGGATTGTCGGGGCTTTCGTAGCCCGACGTCGCACTGACGCAGAGGTAGAGCTCGCCGTTGTAGCGCACCACGCGGCCGATGTCGTAATAGGCCGGCGACCAATCGTTGTTCCACGCCAAGATCTGCGACGGCAGCAAGGCGAGAGCGGTTTGCAGCGCCGCGTCGTCGTATCCGAGCCAGTAAGCCGAACCACTCGCCGGTGCGTTGCCGAAGTTGCCGTCGATCATCGAAAGCCACCAGCCGCTGCCGTACAACACGCCCTCGCCGATCGCGTATGTGTCGGATCCGTTCCACACGCCGCGCACGATCACGCCGCCGGTGCCGGCCCGCGCCCATGTCGCCTTTTTGCGCGAGCAAGTCCCAATACTCCGCATCGTTCGCCGGATCGGTGGCGGTCGCTGCGCCGCGCTCTGTTTGCAGAGGTACGAGTTTCCTTCATGAGTGACGGCATCGCCGACGGCGTAATCCACACCGTTGCTCCATGCGCCGCGCCAGTTCAGACTCGGCTGCAGCAGCTTCAGCCAATACGCTTCGTTCGGCGGCGAGGTGGTGTTGTTGGCCAAGATGCACACGTAAACCGAGCCGTTATGCGTGACGACGTCGCCCACCACGAAATCATGCAGCGACTGCCAAGCGCGAAGAGGTTGAAGCCTTGGCCGTCGACGCCATTGCTCCGTCGCTGCCGTTGGTTCCGTTCGTGCCGTTGGTCCCATCGGTCCCCTTGGCGGAGAACAGCGTCCAATAGGTCGGATTCGTCGGCAGATTGCCGGTCGTGTTGGCGACGCAAACGTAGGCCGCGCCGCCGTACGCGACGACGTCGTACGGCACGTAAGCCGTGCCGCCGGCGTAGCCGCCTTTGAACGTGAAACCTTGACCGGCCGCACCGTTGCTGCCGTTGGTTCCGTTCGTGCCGTTCGAACCATCCGTGCCTTTGGCGGCGAGCCACCGTCCAATAGGTCGGGTTGGTCGGCAAGTTTCCGATCGTCGCGCCGATGCACACGTACGAAGCACGCCGTAGGCGACGACGTCGTAGGGCAGGTAAGCCGTCCCCGCGTTGTATGCGCCCTTGAACGTGAACCCTTGGCCCGGCACCGTTGCTGCCGTTCGTTCCGTTGGTTCCATTCGTGCCGTTGTTCCCCGGGCCGCCGCGCGACGCGAGCAGATCCCAATACGTGACGTTCGGCGGCTCTTGGTTCGAGTGCGCTTGCTTGCAACGGTACGACGAGCCGTCGGCGGTGACGACGTCGCCCGCGCCGTAAGCCGTAGCACTCGGTCCATGCACCGCGCAGCAGACGAACGCCGAGCTTGGCGGTCAACTCCGCGATCGTGATCGAGCGATCGCCGGCCGCGCTGACGTCGCGCACCAGCAACAAGTCTCCCGAGGCGAGATTCGCGCCGACGATCGCGACCAAATCGGTGAGTTGAGTCAAAGCACGATCTCCAAAGGTTTCGGCGAACCGCCGTTGGTGATTTCGAGGTAACTGCCGTCCGACAAATACAGCAACGCGTCGGGGTCGAAGGAGGCGATCAGACGCGTGCTGATGCGGTAATCGGTTTCGTCAGGATCGCTAAACCGCCAGGAGCGGCCGCCGTTCGGAATCAGTTCGAAGCGTTGAATCCTGCCTCGCAGCGTCTCTTCGATCGCGTCGCCCGGTTGCGGCTCGATCGGTTGTCCATCGATGAGGAGCTCGGCGGCAGGGACGAAATAGTCGCGGGTATCGATTTCCGTCATCGCGCCGTTGTTTTCGGTCGCCATGTAGCGGGTTTGCCCGCGCACGACGGTGACCGGAAACGTGACCGCGCCGCGGCGATAATCGCCGCGACGCCGTCCAGTAACCGAATCGTGTCGAACAAATTGGCGAACGCGTCGCCCAGCATGGACGCCTCGGCCGCTTAGAGCTTCAATTCGAGCGTCGCGGTCGATCCCGACGCGTCGCCGGATCCGCTCTTCACGCCCTTCAGGCGAATGTTCTTCTTGACGTTCGTCGGCAACGGGATCCGCTTAGTCGCAGCCGCCGCGCCGGCTCCGCCCGCGCCGGTTTGCACCAGCACGTCCGCGAACAAATCGGCGACGGTTCCGAACGCCGGATCGTCGTCGTGTTGAATCGACCACTTCATGGTGGCCGCGTCGGCCAGCACGCCGACGGCGAGCACGGAACCGACAACAGCAACTCGCACTTCGCGACGAAATCGCCGCGCGCGCTGTTGCCGAGCTCGATGCCGCTGGAGTTGACCGTCGCCGCCCCGTTGGGGGCGGCAGGGTGACTTTCAGCTGCGCATCGCCGACCAAATATCCGTTGCCCATAACCGAACCCTTGCGAAAAAAAGTGTGTGAAGAAAACCGCCCCGGGTCGTTGTTCGGCGGCCGCGGCCGCGGCGATCGCTTAGACGATCGCCTCCGTGACGCCGATCGATTCGGTGGCGATCAGGGGGATGCCTTCCCATTCGGTCGGTGTTAGGTACCGACGGACTATGGGATTGAAGATGCTAAGTACTTATCAACCAAACAGATGAACGCCGAAAAACTCACCCTCTTCGGATTGAAAAATAGAACGTCACTTTTCGCCAAGGTAACCCCCGCTATCGCGAAGGCAACGCCAAATCATTTCCCACGCCGAATTGGTTTCGGATTTTCTGATTTCGCCTCCGGCGCTCGCCGTCGATCGACGATCGCCGCTTCGACCTTGGCCAATTCGTCCAACGAATCGAGCTTGCGGATCGAGTCGCACAAGTCGTCGACGACGAACTCCAACGCATCCCGGAGCGCGGCGTCGGCCCGGTCGTCGCGCGGAACGACGATCGTCGGACGGGGGGACGTTTCCCGGGAAACGATTTCGGCCCGGTCGTCGGTCGTGGCGGCGGCGGCGTTCCGTCGCGGATAAGATCGGCGAGCACGGCGCGTGGACGGCCGCCGTCGCCGGCACGGGTTTGCCCGAAACGACGATCTTCAAACTGCGTTCGAAGTCCTCGCGCATTTTCCAGGCCCAGGGATTCTTACGCATATCGTCGCCGACGGCTTTCAGAACGTCGGGCTGTTCGCAATGCGTGACCAACAACCGGCCCTGCGTCTCGGAAAGTTCCCCGCCGATGATCTTGTTCCGCCATTCCTCAGGCAGCTTCAACAGCCGTAACAAATTCGATGCCCAGGACGCTTTTTTGCCGAACAGCTTCGCGGCCGCGACCTGAGTCCGCCCCGCCCCGCCCTGTTCGATCGGTTGGCAAAGTCGCTCCAAGAGCGCGGCCTTTTCGATCGGGTTCAGGCTTTTGCGTTGCAGGTTTTCAACCAGCATCATGGCCAACACTTCCGAGTCCGACAGATTCCGCACGCGGGCGGGAATCGTTTTCCGCTTCGCGAGCTGCGATGCGCAGAATCGGCGCTCGCCGGCGATGAGTTGAAACCGTCGGCCGGCCGGCGAATCGACCGGGCGCACCAAGATCGGTTGCAGGACGCCCATTTCCTGAATCGACGGAACCATCTCTTGCAGGTCTTGGTTTTCCCAATCGCCGCGCGGGTTCAGCGGGTGCGGTTCGATCATATGCAACGGAATCTCTTCCCATTCGGCGACGGGCGACGGATCGCTGACGACTTCGGCGCGTTTGGGCGGCTTGGCCGCGACGGCCGGGGGCATGGTGATCTTCATAAATTCCTCAAAGTGAAAACGGGAGGGAAACAGAAAAAACGAATCAGCACATCTGCGGGTCGATGTGCATCTCCAAGAGGGCTTGCGAGCGCGGCCCGAACCAACGGCCGGCTTTCGTCTGCGCGGCGTGTTGGGCTTGGCGGTCGAAGCGGAACAGCGAGCGAGCGATGCGTAACCAATAGCCGCGGTCCTCGACTCCCGCGTTACCCGGGTAAAATTCCAACACCGGCCCCATCTCGCGCAGGATCGGATCGCACATTTCGACGCCGACGACGTCGTCGACTTCGTCGTGTTCGACCCAAGCCAGGATGACGACTTCCTTGCCGCAGTATTCGCCCCGAATGTGTACCAATGCGTTCATCGTGAAACTCCTAAAAACGGGAAGTGGAATAACCATCCGTACTCACGCCGACGGCGTGGCGGGTCTCGGCATTTCGGCATGACACGATTCCGAGGTGATGGGGAGCGGGAACTCGGCCAGCAACGCGCCGACCGATTGCAAGAGGTTTTCGATCGTCGAACGTTCCAAGTTGCGGCCGTGCGCCGCCGCGTTCGCGGGTTTGGCGATCGCCCGCACGCGGTTGAGCGCGGCGTCCGTGATGATGTTGTTTTGAGCGAGCGTGATGGCGGCGAGACCGATGCCGTCGCGGCCGCGCAAGGAACATTGGCCGTGATACGCCAAACCATGCACCCAACGCTCGAGCGCGACGCGGGCCAGCATGCCGGCCGGCAAGTCGAAACCCAGCGCGAGCAATTGCAGGGCTTCCCGATGAAAGTCGTTCGGCGTCCGATGCGTTCTTTCCGGCGCTTTGACTTCCGGGGCGGAATTCGCGTCCGTGATCGTCGGTAAAAATTCCGTGGCATCGTGGCCGGGGAGCTTGCTGGTGTCGATGTAACGTTTCGTCACTTCAACGGTCCCGTGTCCCAACAAGTCGCAAGCGGCGGCGAGGCCGCGTTTGGCGGCCGCGAGCGTGGCGACGGTCCGCCGCATCTTGTGCATCATCGTGGCGGTGCGGCGCGTGCTGGGCGCGACGCCCAAGGCGCGCATGACGCGTCCGAGTTGCCTGAAGAAATGCCGTGTCGATGGGAACGGAAAAAGATACTTCCGCTCGGCCGACCAAATCCCTTGCAAGGCTTTGATCGCATCGGCCCCCAACCGAAACCGTTTCCCGCGTCGATTCTTCATCTTGTCGCCGGGAACGTTCAGCCAACCCGTTTTGAGATCGACGTCCCGGCAATGGAGTTTGCAGAGCGACGACCGACGCAGACCGGTCCAATAGGCGACCAGCAAGAGCGCGTGCCACTTCTGCGCAGGACCAGAGGAGCGCGTTTGAGCAATCGCTCGAACCAGGCGACCGCTTCGGGGTAGATGTTGATTCCGACGCGGCGCGTCGTCGCGCGTTGCGGGAGGAAGGCGCGATGGAGATAGTTCGCCAGGGAGATTCCGTCCACGGCGTCGGGCGTCCGTGCGCTCGATTCGAGCGCGAGCATTGCCGATCCTTCCCGGCGTCACGCCTAGACAACGCGGCCGCGACGAGCGCGGACGCGGGCAGAACCGCGACGCTACGAAAAAAGACCGCAGGCCCAAGAACTCCCTACTGGGCGGCGCAAACCACCCGGTGGGCCTTGCGCACGTTTAGGCGCACTTGGACTCCACGCAGAAGCTCTTGAACCTGCGATCTTTAGGATGCAGGCAAAACGGATTCGTTTCTTCCTTGCGTGCCCCGAAGGGCTTTAGTGCCGTTCAACATACCAGCGTGCTAGCACGCGGAGCAAGCGTGGGATAAGATTTTTCCGTAATCTCCAATTTGGATAATTCCCGGGCTGACGGAGCGACCGGTTAAGGGGCGATAATCCGAGGACGTCGCCTTGTTTGTAACGCAACGTCACAATCGGAACCGATGGCCCAGGCACCTACCAATCTCGACCCGGCTTGCGCCGTCGCATGCCAACTCGGCAAGCTCATCGCCGAGAAGCGCGAGATGCGCCAGACGAGTCAGCGCACGTTGAAGAAGGCGCGACGCGTGATCGTGGCGCTCTCCGCCCTGGTCGATCCTGCGAAGCTCACGCCGGATGTACGGAAGATGGTCGAGCAGGAGTTGATGGCCATCGACAACGAATTTCGCGCGCGTGGGGTTCAAATGAAGGCCGACGAGAAAAACAAAAAGTAATTTTCATTCGGGTTTCGCCACACCAACGATCGACCGTTCAACTAAGGGGGCAGCCATGAGTCTTCCGAGAGGTGTTACGTCTGAATCTTTGCTGCAACGTTCAAACGTTGTTCTCGAAGGAAAAATCGCCTTTGTGTACCGAGGCTATCTGCCGGGAATCTCTCCCCCCACCGAAGCATTGTTTTGTATCTTCGCGCAGTCTCCGTCTAAAGTTCGCGGCGATCATTTAGGCTATGCCGTATTCGAATCTCGGGCGGACATTGGATTTTGGGTTTACGAGAACGAGTTCGTCTTTGCACCGGGCGACACGGTTCGCGTTCATCTCTGGGTCGTGATGCCTGATAAGGGCACTCCATTCTTGATGGTGCCGACGGATTCAAAAAACGCAGTCGTGAATTCTTCGGATGGAAAATCTCTGAAGTTGACGAGCAGGCTCAAAGTCAACGATTTGCCCGTCATCTATGCCGCACCCGACTTCATGGATGGGGGACCCGGTCGCGACTGGATCAGTTTGTGGTCACGATTGATTCCACGATGGTCTATCAATATGCCGGCCGGTGGAAACTTGCCCTTCGAAGTCCACAGTCATCGCTCACAGCAAGCCCATTACGCGATTCAATTCGTGCCTTCAATCCCTCCCAACGAACCCTTGGGTAGAACGAACTTCATCGCAAGTCGCGGCGATCGCCTTCTTATCAGATTCAACACGCGCTACAGTTATTCAGATCCGGATTTCGATGGCTTTGATGAAACCATTGATGCGTTTACGTTACCGACTGAGGACGAGTACGACTTCCCCACCCTTGCGATGCACGAGCTTGGCCATTCGCTAGGCATCGAGCATATCGATTCCGACGCTCTTAACGCTTCTCAGTACATCATGTATGAGTCAGTTGACAAAGGCGTGCCTAAGCGTCAGGTGACGGGCTACGACTACGTGGAAATCGCACTGCGCTATCAACAATAATCTTTATGCTTTAGGACCAAAACAATGGAAGACGCGGTTTCGTTACACGATGTTTGGCTGAGATTGCCGATCTAGCGTAGATGACGACCCCCTTTGAAAAATATTGGACGAACAGTTGCGGGCGATACAGAACGTATTTCGCGCTAGTCTTATGAGCCAAAATCGAAAATCGAGCACGAAAATCCGTGTTTAGCGAAAATATTCCCGAGCACTTAGTGGTGTTCTAACGAACATTCGTGGGACAATTTTATTTACTCTTGTTTTTTGTCCCACCTTCCGATACACTAAATATCGTCAGTTATTACGGATCTTTTGCGTTTGGTGGGACAAATGTTTGAAGACTACCAGGAATTGGTAAATCTTACGCGTCTCGCATTGGGCGGCAAAAAGGAAGACCTTAACCTCTTCGTTAGCCGGCTATCCCGAAGGCTAAGAAAGACTAAGCCCGTTATTGCAGACCGTTCGTTACGCTGCTGCCAAATTTCAAGGCAGGACTCTCAAAGGACCAGTTCTAGACATTCGTTACAATCCAAGAGCAGATGCGCAAAATGCTAAGACCGCTAGGCCTATTCCTTACGCCATGGTGATAAGTGTGCGTGCGCCTAACGTCAAAGACTTCTATTTGAGAGTCAGAAGAATTTTTAGAAAACTCGAAGTACTCAGACCACGCTTCCGCCGTCGAATTTGATTTGCGGTTGTAGGTACTACTTTTCAAAATCGCACAGGGACCCCCAACGGAAGGGTTCCATGTGTGACACACAGTTGCCTGTTTGCCGGGCGTCGGGCGAAGAATTTTAGAAATTCCGCGTAGCGGATTGATCGCAATTTCCGAAGCGAAACTCGATTCCGCACGATCGAAGTCGGAGCGGTGAAATTGGTATGCGCAACCGACGGAAATCGCTTTCGCCCATTTCCGCTGGCGAAGCGCCCCCTAACCGACCGCCGGATTTTCTCCCCGCTCAATCGCCGCGGCCGGGACGGATTTCCCGGGAAAGGGAGTGCGGAAAAGTTCCCTATTTATAATAGGGTCGATTACAAAATTGCGGAATGAAATGAGACGATAACGGTAATCAGGGGGTTTGGTTTTTATTGCTCTGAAAAGTTTTCGGCGAACAGGCAACTGTGTCTCACAAAGTGACTATTCCCTCCGGGGGTGGGGCGCGTTTCCTGAAGTAGTACCTACTCCCTCCGTTATGACGAAGCCGGGATCGCCGCATGCCGTGTCCCTTAAACCACGGAGATCGCCGGGCGTCACGAACGCCCGGCCACCTTCTTCATGCGACGATTCCCGGTCGACGATCTCTCGATGGTGACCACGAGCGTCGGCCAGCTAGAACGCGAGACGCAAAAGCCGCGTTTGAGTTGACTTGTCCGCCATATCGGCGTTGGAAAGTTCGTAATCGACGTCTCCGTTACGTGAGGTCTTCTCGTCGTATGCATAATCCCGCATGCCGATCTTCGCATTCAGGAAACGCGCCATCGCCGCGCCGGTGTACTCGGCGTAGTTCTCCTGCGAATCGTACAACTTGGCCAACGGTTCCATGACCAGCTTGCCCAATGGCGTGAGCGCCTGCTTGGCGAAATGCTGCAACCAATAAACGGCGTAAGCCTCGTACAACGTCTTGAGGCGTGACGGTTTTTCGTCAGGCAACGTGAAGGTCGTAGTTTTCGGCTTGGAGTTCATCAAGTCCCGAATCTCAGGAGTGATCGTCAACTGAACTTTGAACGATCGATAATCGTTCTTGATGTATCGCTCTTTCAGTTCTGCGGCCGGAATCCGTTGCGACTCCAACAGGTTTCGCGCCTTTTGCCAGAAGAAATCGGCGAGATTCTTTTTTTCATCGAACCACACGCCTGCCATCGGCGGACCTTCCAAATCTTGAGCGCCGCCGTCGATGTAGGCGGTAAGCGCCTCGCGCGTGACGCGCCGTTCTTTCGTCTCGCCGAGACGCGTGGCCGCGAGCTTGCCCCGCGCGATCAAACGCAGGATGTGAATATCATCGGTGTTCAACTCGTTGGCGGTATCTTTCAAAGTCAAAAGCGTGGTCGACATCGGAATCTCCAAAAGGAACAAACGAAAAACGTTGAAACGTGTGCGTCGAACGTGACGTGGAAAAGAAACCCTCGGCGGCCAATGACCGCCACACGATGGCTGTCGGGCCTTACGGAATGTCGCGGCCTAGGGATGAGCGACGTCACCGACGAACCGCCGAGGGTTATGCGTTCAATCAAAAACAGGTAAGCCCTGACGGCGCTTCCTCTCAAACGATGAGTCCGGGCCTTACGGTCAACACGGCTAACCCTCAGCCGCGCACCGGAACACCGTCAGGGGCTTCCTGCTGTTATGTCTCCAGGGATGCGGCGGATGCGCCAACCGCCCATGCGGCCGCCGATGCGGCTGATGAATCCCTCTCGATGGAGGTGATTCAGACGATTCAGTGCCGTCGCTTTGGTGAAACCGAACTGCGACGCGAAATCCGATGTCTGTACAAGCTCCGCCTTCCCCGCGATAAAGGCGCACCACTCATGCCGCTTCATCTCATACTCCGTTATCGAAGTCGCGGGCGCGAGGATGGCGAGATTTGCGTCTTGTGGAACGTAACCGAACATATTCGGTCCGATCTTGACTTTGCGGATAAGTTGCATCGCCGCGGCTTCGTCGAGACGCGCAAGCGCGGTCGTCTTACCGATGTTGAGCGATTCCGCGACTTCCCAACGTTCTAAGACGCGCCCCGCCTCGTTGACGTAAGCGACGGTCTCGGCAATATGGTCGGGAACGTGAACGACTTCTTCGGGTGTTTCGGCCGAGACCCATCCGCCGGTTCGTAAGCGACCGTAGTATTTGAGAAATCCGGTGTTGGCGGCGCGCTTCAGCATGTTCAAAGCGACAGCGTAGTCGCACTTGAACTTTTGAACGATCTCGCGAGTAGGTACCGGTCGGCCTTCCTCCAGGACAAAGTCGATCATCGGTCGCCAATTAACATTGGTGATTTCGGAATCGGTTTCAATCTCGACCGAATCGACATCAAAAATGCCGGGCTTGAACTCGATGCGAATTTTGAAGGAGTCCGAGCGAAGTTTTCGGAGCTTCCCGTTTCTGGTTTTCGTGATGAGTGGCCCGTAATTAACGGTGCGAATGCGTTCAACACGAATTGCTTGGAGGATGAAGTAAAAAGCGAGTTTCAATTCAACGCGGCTCCCGCTGGCCAACGCGTCAACGGCTTCGGCGAAGCGTCCGAGTGCGTCCGTAGTTTCCGCATCGAGCTTAGTAGCTGTCTCTCCGAAAGAGATCTCCGATTGCAATTCATCGCGTTGTTTTCGCAGGCGGACGAGATACTGGCTAACCGCCTTGAAGTCTTCGTTGGTTTCCGCAGCGCCAAGATTGTCTTCGCCTCGCGCAATTTGATCGAGGATGTTGCGAAGTCGGTTTTGCTTGATTTGAAGCTCGGTGCCGTCCTGGCGGTTATAGGTCGCGATCGCGTTTTTTAACGCCTTGGCGATGCGTGGAACGCTCAACTGTTTTTTCACTTCATCAATAACGATCTTTTCGAGCCAGTCTGCGG
The DNA here is from genome assembly GCA_049840575.1 of Pirellulales bacterium. Classification (GTDB taxonomy): domain Bacteria; phylum Planctomycetota; class Planctomycetia; order Pirellulales; family JALHPA01; genus JANRLT01. The sequence continues at coordinate 84,562 of JASGKV010000017.1, read as the reverse complement.
CAACGGACGTGTGAAGGCCGTGAACAAAACCGGGCTCGTCCTTATGCTCCGAACCGATCGAACGGCAAGCGTAGAAGTGACGAACCGTTTTTTTGCGTGGATATTTCTCGTTTTTGTAGTGCGCAACATGACCAACCAAGCGACATCCGCAGAGTCCGCATTCCAATTTCCCGGAGAGAAGATAAGTCCCTGCTTGAGAAAACTCGCGTCGAGATGTTATCGCTTCGTAACGAGCCTGCGCTTGGTAAAAGGTTCTTTCGTCGATTAATGCTGCATTCGCCTTCTCAACAATGATCGGACCGTTTTTGTCGACACGTCCAAATTTCCCTGTGCAACGAAACCCAGCCTTGAGGGTTCCGATGTAAGCTGGGTTGCTTAAAATCCTGAATACTTTCTTCCAATCAAAACGCCCCCCGTTCACCGTTTTGATTTTTTTCTTGTTCAACTCCTTGGAAATCCAACGAACTTTCTTTCCGGCGACGAACGACTGAAAACAAAACCTCACAGCTTCAACTGCCGCTGTGTCCTTTGATGGGATAAGTTGGAACTTCCAGGTTTTAGGTTTCGTGAATTTGTCTCGAAAATGGATGACGTGCTTATTGCCGAGTTCGTCTGTGTACTCGCGGTCATAGCCGAAAATCCGATTGCCCGAAACACGCTCGCCGCGCACCAATTTCGCGCGCATCCCGCTCGCGACCCGCATTCCAATCTTCACCGATTCGTCGTGACTCGAATGCGCTCCGATGATTGTCGTCAAAAAATCGCCCAGGTTCTCGAATCGCATTTCACCGCGTTGGCAAGTGAAGATGCGGACGTTCGCTTCCTTCAGGCGCCGAAGATGCCCGACGACTTCAAAAATATCTTCTCGTGAAAAGCGACTTTGTTCGTAGAGCAGAATCACGCTGAACTTACGCGCGGTCGCGTCGTTCATCATGCGTTGAAAATTCGGACGCGATGCGGATTCGGTGCCGGTCAAGCCATGATCTTCGTACCATTCGACGATCTCGCAGTTTTGTTGTTTCGCAAGCTCCTCGATTTCACCCCGTTGGCGCAGGGCTATCTTCCTGCATGTCGGTCGACATGCGGATATAAGCGGCGGCTTTCATCGGTGGAAGTGAGTTGCTGCGATTCATTTGTTCCTCTTCGTTTTTATAGAAGAGGGTGAGCTTTCGGATTTACCCTGTTGGTTGCGTGGCTTGGGGGGAAGCTGTTTGACGATGCTCCAAAAGAGGGATGCCATCGCGTTCGCAACTTCCTCCGACCACTTCGGAACGACTTCAGCTTTCGTGCTCATCGCACTCTCCAAATTGAAAGTGCATTAAGCGGCAAGGCTAAAATCGCGGTACTTATTGCATTCTTCCAACGCCCGTCGGTACCCTTGTGGCGTCGGCGCTTCGGCTCCGGTGGCGTTGGTCGCGGTGCGCGATTTGCGCAGCTGCGACAGCGAACGCTTGGTCGCGAAGATCGCGTCCGGCGGACGGCCGACCGGGAACGCGCTGACCAAATCATCGAGCAGCGAATCGGTCAAACCTTTGCCGGTTTGCGCGGTCAAGTTCTTGATCTTGCCGACCGAGAACTTGTCCAGCACCTGCACGCCTGGGTAGGCGAGCAATTCCTGCACGTAGGCGGTGAACGACGCGTTGCTGCCGTCCAGGACGCTTTCCTTGCGGGGATCCTGCATGTCCAGCGAACCACCGTTGCCGAAGACCCATTGGACGTTTTGCGGGCCGAACTTCACGGCCCAGACCGACGAACCGGTCGAAGCGGTGCTGCCGGTGGCGTCGATGATCATCGACGCGTCGACGGAGTCGTTGAGTCCGGGGAAACCCTTGCTGTCGGCTCCGGTCCGGCCGTAGTAAAACTGCTGGCCCAGCGCCTGCATCGCGGCGGCGACGATCGCCTGGGCTTCGAGGGCGATGAACGCTTCGGCACCGTCTTCGTAGCGATCGGCGATCGCGACGTCGCAGTTCCAACGTGGATTCATGATGTAGGTTTCGACCATCCGGTTCTCGTAGGTCCCCTTCACCGCCAAGGAACCCTCATTTGCGTTGCGGAACGCGACCACCGGCAGAGCGGTCCGAATCAGCGTCTTGTATTGCATGCCGGCGATCGTGCGGGCCGCGCCGACGTTGGGCACGCTGACCGCTTTACCGCGATACATGACTTGGCCGGAGATTTCTGGCACGTTGCGCGCGGTTTCGTCGATCAAACCGGCGACCGCGTCGCTGCCGTTGGCGAGGGCGATGGTGAGCAGGGTGGGAAATGCGTCGGGCATGGTCGTGGCTCGAAAACGGTGAGACGGGTGGAGCGTTTCCCGGGAAACGCCCGGGCGATGAATGTCGTGATTCAAAGCGGCGCCGCCACGAAGGACGGCGACGCTCCTGTCAAAGAGCTGCGGTTATTTCGGGAGCTTCATCGCGGCCGCCATGCGGCCGATCCCCCCGAGGTGAGCGAACTTGGTCGGCGGACCGCCGGCTTCGCCCGGTTTACCGGGTTCGCCATCGGACGACGGCACGATCGATAATTCGCCCGGCTTGGCTTGCTGGATGCGGGCCTGCAACGCGGCGTTCTCGGCGTCCTTGGCGGCCAACTCGGTCGCTTTGGCGCTTAACTGCGTTTGCAGGTCGCGAACGTGCAACTTGACGGCTTGCTTGAAGGTTTTGCCCTCGGCGAACCACTTCGCGCCGTTCGTCGCGCCGAACCGCGTGATGTAGGCTTGCAGCTTCGACTGCGCCCGTTGGTTCGCGTCCTTCGGTTTGACGGTCGTCACCACGCCGGCGGCGTTTCCGCCGGCCGGTACGGCGTCGGCGGAGAGCTTCGTCGGATCGGCGGCAGTCGGATCCGCCGCGGGCGGTTGCGTGTTGGTCTTTTTCATGGGGGCGAAAGAAAAAGGGAGTTCGACTTCCCCGTCGTGACCGGCGGAGAATTGAGAATTGGTTTCGTTGTCGTGTCCGTACGGGCAGAGCGCGACGCCGCGCACCGACCACTTCCGGAAAATCAGCGCCGGGCCCGCGAGCTCGTAACCGTTCACTTCCGCCTTCACGCCCTCGGGGATCTGCTCGATCGCCAGGGGCACGAAGAAGATCGAGGACTGGTAGGGGATGCCCGCGTTGCTTTGTTTCTTGAGGGTCGCGACGCGATCCTTGGCGTCGAGTTCGGCGAGGAACCCGGCGACGTCCAGACCGTCGTTCGATGCGTCATACGTATCCAGCGCACCGAGGACTTCGTTGGTGTGACACCAATCGACGGGAATCACCGGTTTGTCCGGCATGAAGCCGGCCATATCGTGAACGCACGTGCCCCACATCCAATGCCACACCGGCTGACCGCCGCGTGCGCGCATCTTGAGCGGATGTTTTTTTACGCCGTCGGCGTCGGCGATCGACTCGTCGACGAACGTCAACCCGGCGTCGAAACTCATCTTCAAGGCGCTTTGCGGCACCTTGTTGGTCAACGCGTTAGGCATCGTCCGCCTCCTTCACCACGATCGGTTGCGCGATCGCGTTGAACGACAGCACGATGCCTCGATCCTTCGCGTAATTCTTGACGCGCTCGGTCGCGTCGATGTTTTCGTAGACGTCGGTCCCTGCCTCTTTGCAGATCCGCTCCGGGTTGTCGAAACCCGCGCCGACGGCTTGGATCTGGCCGTTGATCTCCTTGGACGGATCCCACCACGGCATGCCGGTCGGCACCCACTCCCACGCGAGATCGGCGACGGTCATGCGGCCGGGCAGCTGGAGTTCACCGTCGAGGACGGCCAACTGCAATTGCCAGAGCGTCCACCAATCCAAGAATTCCATCAACCGCTCGCGCTTCGAGTCGCATGCTCGCTTGTAGTGGAGCCATGCGCCGCGCGAGCCGAAGAAGTTCGTGTGCGATTCGTCGAAGAACGAGAACGGAATATCCAGCGCTTTCAGGGCGACCTGGATAATCCCCGTCATGAACGCTTGAAACTGCGTGCTGGGCGTTTGGCTCTCCAGCAGCTTGACTTCTTCGCCCGGATCCAGATCGAACCAGGCCGGCCCTCGGCCGATGTCGATCTTGTAGTTTTGACGACCCGTGTCGCCGCCGGTCGCGCCCTTGACCAGATTCCCCATCGCGTCGACGGCGTTGCGCGTGACCTGAACGCCGAGGATCTGCGAGAGCTTCGCCTTCGCCAGCGCGAAGTCGAAATTTTCGTAAGTGTCGCGAAGCGAATTGAGACCGCTGGCGATCGGCGCGATGCCGCGCACTTGATCGATGCGATCGTAGTAACCAAGCAAATAGAAGTTCGAAGCCGGCACGTTGCGCGAACGTCAAGCCGCCGGTCCGCGAACGCGACCACAGCGCGTATTGCAACGCCGTTCCGCCTTCGTCCGTCTTGACGCCGTGGTACCAGTCCGCGCCGACGTCGCTGGCCGGATTCTTGATCCGATCGCCTTCGATCCCTTGGACGCGGCCGTCGGCGAGACGCAACACGCCGAAGTCGCCGTCGAGCACCGAACGTTGTTCGGCGATCCGCAGAAACGCGGCCAGACCATGACGGCCGGCCCGATCGAAACGAGCCTTCTTCGCACGCTCCTTGAGCAGCGCCGAAATCTTGTCGTCGAGGTCTTTCCCGGACTTATCCTTCTCCGAGCCGTTGCGGCTGTGAAACCGAAACGGCGCGACGTAGTCCAAGTGCCGGCGGACCGCCCAGGCGGCGATCGCGTAGTTGCGAGTAAGGTCGCGCGAGTTGGCGATCAACTGCTGACGCTTGCCGCTGTCGAGGATCCGGTCTTCGCTCGCCGTCGAGATCTTCGCCGTGCGGCGACGATCTTTGTTTTCGACGGCGTCGTAGAAGAATTTCTGCGACGACGGCGACGCATCGCGCAGACCGGCTTGGTCGACGTCGACGCGAGTGGTGAAGGAAAGCATGAGCGCCAGCGCGAAGAGCATTAACAGTTTCCCAGGCTTACGGTCGAAACGACGGGGCGACGGCCCGTCTGCGCATCGTCCGATTCGATGAGCTCGCGTCGTTGGCGGCGCAGCTCGGCGAAGTCGTAAGTGACGGAACGGCCGTCGATCGTGACCGTCGTCGCGCCGGCTCGCAGGATCTTGTCGATGGCGGCGATGGCGGCGGTGTTGTTGGCCATGCGTCCGAAGATAGGCGCAGTGTTCCAACCTCATCGATCGAAAACGAGAAAGAATCGGCGGAAACGATTTAATCTTTCGGCCGTGATTTCGGGTCGTTTTCGTAATAGCGGTCCGTCCGAGCCTGCAGGCAGTCGGCGCAAGTCGTCCGCCGGTACACGATTCGTGTGTAAGGACGCCCTTCGATAAACCCCGTATGCTCCACGATGTGCGGGCTTTCGTTGTACGGCGTTCGGTTCGTGCTTTCGCACTTCGCGCACGACGTCAAACGCGCGTCGACTTGATCGCGCGGTCGCGTACGAGCTCCGCTCGGTCGACCGGTTTTCTTTTGCTGGGGAGCGGAGGCTTTGAACTTCTTGGCTTTGGCCACGGTCGGTTTCCTTTTCAAACGATGTTGATGTAACTCGATCCTTGCGTTCGCTTCGCGACCGCGACGGGTACGATCTTCTTGCCGAGTTCGACGTTGAGCATCGACGCGGCGACGCAGCAGCCGGTCATGCAGTCGAACCAATGGTTCTCGACTTTGGTCGTCGACTCGTCGTCCCACTCGTAGACGGTCCGCTCGGTCTTCGGATCGCGCGGGGCGCGACCTTCTCGGACGTCAAATGCTCGGAGAGCAGGCGATGCTCGCGCGCATCGGATCCGTACAGGGTGCAGGAGCCGTTGTCGTCGCGGCCGTCGACGGCCGCCGTCGCGATGCGCTGATGTAAGAACGTCTTCCAATAGTTCGAATCGAACGTGATCAGCCGCGATTCGTGCGACGGCTGCGGATTCAATCGAATGTTCGGCCAGACTTGCTCGTACGGTTTCGGCGTCGCGTGGAATTGGTTGTAGCGCGTCCCCGCTTTGACGCCGTAGCCGCGCGACGGAAACAGCATCGTCCGATACGGGCTGTTGCGGTAAGCGCGATGAACCAGGTCGGTTTCATAACCGGAGTCGATCAGCATTCGTTCGATCCGCGACTTATGCCCCGCCTTGTTTTTCCATTCGCGTTCGAACAGTTCGCGCGTAAGCGATTCGATCGCCGCCAGCAACGCGTCCTCGAACCCCTGCCCCTTAGCCGCCTTCAACGGTCGCGGCGCGTTGCGGTTCGTGAAATAGCGCGACTTCTGATCCGGCCACGTGCCGTAGTCCACTACCGACATTGTGAAACCGTCGCCGACTGCCGCGACCAACCAATACAGCAGACGTTTCTGCACGTCGACGAACGAGACGACGTGCTTCGCCCAATTGGGCACGACGCACCGCGCGATGCGGTTGACGCGGGCGGCGATCGCGATCGCCGGCAGATACCATTCCTGCGGTTCGGCCGCTTCGTCCTTGAGCGGCGCGTTCTGCATTTCGGCCGCGAAGTACTCGGGATCGCGCAGCCAGATCGTGACGGCGTGCTGAATCGCCGAAATCTCGTCGTCGTTGTACCGCTCCGACCAGGTCGCGTCGCAACCTTCGTCCATCGCCTTGCGGTGTTTTTTGTAGAACTTCGTCGCTTCGGCGATCGGTTTCCCGTCGGCTTTGCACCGTCGATAGATTTCGAAGTACTCTTTCCACAGATCGACGTTCTTGGGCAGCCCCTTCAGCAGTTGATACTTACGCCCCTGGTAGTCGGGATTCAGCTCGCGATCAAGCAGTTGATCCGCCATATCCCCTTCGCGAATGACCGTGCAAGGGACGATGATCGCCATCTTCGAGCCGGGACCGGCCATCCCCGTGACGTCATGCTTGAGATGCTGTACGCGCTCGTCGGTCTGCGTCTTCGACTTCGCCGAACGGCCCGTCTGCGGATCGTCGCAGATCGCCAAGGTCGGCCGTAGGTTGCGGCCGTCGGGATGTTTGTAGAGCGGTCCGCGTACGGCCGAGCCCAACAAGCCGCCGCACAAAATCACCGCGCCCGACGACGGCGAGTTCGGCACGGTCGGCAACACGATCTGATCTTTGCCGTACTCGATGAACGTCGGCTTTTCGAGATAGCGTTGCCCCTTGCAACGATTAACGACGCGTTCCAAGGCGCGGATCGGCAAACAAACTTCCGGAAAGTCTTCGGCCAGCAACGCGTTCGTTTCGAGGATCCGCTTAATGCGTTCCATCAACGCGCGAGCCTTCGGCCCGGTGGCGGCCAACACCACGACGAACGGCGTGCGCCCGGTCAGGATCGCCCACAACGCCGCGCCGACGGTCAACGTCGTTTTGCCGCTGCCGCGCGGCATCGCCAACGCGAACCAGCCCCCTTCGCGCACGCAACTCTCCAACGTCTCGATCACTTCCAAGTGCATCGTCGACGGCTCTTTGGAGAAGTCGTCGGCGCAATAGGTTTTGAGAAACGCGAGCAGCTTGTCCATCGCCGGGGTGCGGCGTTTCCAATTGATCCGTTTCCGCGCTTCTTCGACTTCCAATCCGATGTCGCGGCCGGTCTTCGACTTTTCGGCGTTGCGTTTGCGCTCCCGCTCTTTTTTGACTTCGTAGGCGTCGCGCACGTGCGAGAGATCGACCGGCGGTTTGACCGTCAACGGCACGGCGGGGATCGGCGCCTCGACCTTCGGACGGGGCTGCGTCGCGAGCCAGGCCGCGTAACGAATCAGGTCGATCGTCGTGCCGTCGCCGATCCGTATGCCGCCCTTGGCGCGATGCGCACGGAGCCGGCGATCGGTGATTACCTCGCCCGCGGGCGTGGAATTGAGCAGGCGAACGAGCTCGCCGGGCTTCAGCTGACGGGGATCGGATTTCACGACAGGCGCAATAACCGTTGCAAGCGTTTCGTAAGCGCGCGCGAGGGAGAGCGATTGAGCCATCGGAGACCGCTGAATGAGCGCAGGACGGCGTCGACGACCTAGGTTTCCCTAGCCGCGTGCAGTTCGCCCTGCATGTGGATAGGGGGTCGCGATCGTTTGCCCGAGCGCGGCCCCCGCTTTGTTTTGTGCTCAGTCCGCGAGATAGATGTGGCGGACCATCGAACCGAGCTCGGCCGTCCCCAGGTATTGGCCGGGATCCTCGTGAAGCGGTCGACCGGGCGGATACGCGAGCAACTCTCGCGGCAGCGGCTCGGAATCCTCGACGACGTCCAACACCAGCGTCGGCATGCCGTCGATCAACGTCACGCCGTGGTTCTTGACGATTTGCCGGATGGAAACGAATTGCACCCGCGACAGATCGAGCGGGTATTCTTTGCGGACTGTGGTCATGTCAGGAAACCCGACTCGCGAGCCAGGCGGTGAAGTGAACGAAGTGCAACGTGCCGTTGGCGTTGGTCGGCGCCGCCTCGGTCACGGCCGCGGCGATCGCCGCGACGTCGACCTTCTGCCCGCCGGCTTTCGTCAGCAGCTGGGCGAGCTGCTCGCGCGTGAGCGACGCGAGTTGGAGACTTTCAGGTGCGGCCATTTCCCGGGAAATCCTCAGGCGGTTTTCGCAGACTTACGTTTAGCGCCAGGTTTCGCCGACGATGCCGATGACGAACCACATGCGGGAATCCTTCGGCCTTGCGGCCGGTGAATTTCTCCCACCGCTCCACGATGACGTCGCAGTAGCGCGGGTCGATTTCCATGACGTACGCGCGCCGCTTCAGTTGCTCGGCCGCGATCACCGTGGATCCCGAGCCGCCGAAGAAGTCGGCGACGCGTTCGCCTTGGAGCGTCGAGTACTTCATCGCCCGGCATGCGAGCTCGGTCGGCTTCTCGGTGAGATGAATCATCTTTACGCCCGGAACTTTCTTGACCTCCCACACGTCGGAGGATTCGGACGTGGTGCAAAGCCGCACCCGCTCGACGCAAGCGACGTCACGCGGATTGCGTTTCAAATCCACGGGATAGACGTCAACTCGAGTGCCGTCGACGCTGTTGATTCGAACGCCGCGGCCGATGCGCTCCGCGTCGCCTTCGCTACGCGAAAGCTCCCACACGTCGGGCACGTTCGCTTCGCCATAGAAGACGTGCCCCGCGCCGTCGCGCCAGCCGTAGAAACACCACTCGTGCTGCGTCATGAAATCCTTGCGGTTCATGACCGGGGCGTTCTTGACCCACACGATCGATTGACTGAGCTTCAGACCGTTCCGCTTTAGATGCGGAGCGTAGTTTTCGAAGTTGGCGAAACCGCCCCATATGTAAAACGAACGACCGGGAGCGAGCACACGGGCGATGTTGGAAAACCAACCGAACAGCAATTCCGCGAACCGCTCCGGGCTCACGTGATCATTCGCCAACGGTCGATCCTTAGCTCGCTGCACTCCGGACTTACTGCCGCGCGGCTGAACGTCGACGTTGTACGGCGGGTCGGTATGCACCAAGTCGATCAACGCGCCGTCGACGAGTCGATCGACGTCTTCGGGATTCGCGCCGTCCCCGCACATCAAGCGATGATCGCCGAGGATGATCAAGTCGCCGCGCTTCGTGATCGCCTCGACCGGCAGATCCGGGATCTCGTCGGGATCAGTTAAACCTTGGCCGACGTCGTCGAGGATCTTCGCCAGATCGACGGCGCTGAACCCCAGCAGACCGAGATCGACGTTCGCCGCCTTCAGGTGTTCGAGCTCGAGCGGCAGCAGCTCGTAGTCCCAATCGGACAATTCACCCGTTGCGTTGTCGGCGACGCGCAACGCGCGGACTTTTTCTGCAGGCAGATCGGCGACGTGGATCGGCGCTTTGTCGAGGCCGAGTATCAACGCGGCGCGATATTGCACGTGCCCGATGATGATCACGCCGTCGGCGTCGACGACGATCGGCTGGCGAAAACCGAATTCCTTTATCGACGTCGCCACGGCCGCGACGACGTCGTCGCCGAACTTACGCGGATTCTTGTCGTACGGCCGAATCGTGTCGAGCGCGCGTAATTCGATCTGCATTTTTTTTCTCAACCGGGCAAACAGGCAACTGTGTCTCGCACATGGAACCCTTCCGTTGGGGGTCCCTGTGCGATTTTCGAAAGTAGTACCTACTCGCGTAGGACCGATGAGAAGAAGATAGGGCGCGGAGTGTTCCAACCCCAGCGATGCAAAGGCGTTAGGCAGGTTTATGGCTCTGCAGTTGTGCCTGGTTTTTTGCGAATTATGATGACACAGACATGGGCAAGCTTAGAAATACTCTCGATTGGTGCCGCTACTTCTTCTTTTTTGAATGGATTGCGCCAATATGGGGTTCAGATGAATTACCCGATGAAGAATCGGCAGACCTTCGAGACACTTGGCAGATCCTAAAGGTATTCCGGGTTTTTCTTTTTTATGGGTGGCTATGCATTTGCTTTTTAGGATTTGAGTGGGACTTTCTCATTGGATTACTTTGGTCACTATCAGGTCTAGCCTTTGGCTTTCTAGGTGGTTTCTTATTCGGCATACCAAAAGTTATTCAACACCAAGATCGAGAGCTTGGCGCTATAACCGATAAGCCCGAAAGTTATCAGCAGTTAGTCAACACCAATCTAGTAGAAATTTCTGATTGGCTGACCAAAATCATCGTTGGTTTGGGATTGATTCAGTTAAAAGAAATTCCCGCATTCGTCAGAAAAGTTGCACATCAATTTTCAAGTAGCTTCATAGAGCTTGACGTACGTGTGGGAACTTGTGCCGCTATTCTTGTGTTTTTCACAATCAGTGGTTTTTTGTTAGGTTATCTTCTCACACGTCTTTACATCCAGAAAGCTTTGCTGCGTGCAGAGCATCCTAACAAGACCCCAAGGCCAAAAGCTTCGATCAAGAAAACACAGAAAGATAGAGTTCAACATCAGTCAAGTGGCAATCCGTCACAACCAGAGGCGACTGCCGACTAGGTTCCCACAATGTCAGTTACTGTTTACTCACCTGATCCTCAAGAGCTGATTGATGCTCTTGAAAACGCCTCACAAGAAGGTGATCTCAAAGAATGGAGATTGACCTCGAAGAAGCGTTACACACTTAACGCAGAAAAACTCAGAAATAAGGCTTTTTTTAGCGCAACGGTTTCGGATGATTATGTTGTCTTTAACATTCGTCCGGGAATCGGACTACGACTGGCCAACACGACTTATGCCATTTACCACGGACATTTCATTCAACTGCTCCTAATGAATTTTGACGACATGATATCCACAATAAGCTGCACCGCCCTGGCAGATGATAACGACAGAACTAATTGACATCCTGTTTGAAGTAATGCTTGATAAATTGATACAACACTGTCCTGCTATTTTCTTTTTGATTGCTTCAGAGGGCAGACGCCGCCAGGGCACGCGCTCGTAGTGACGCCGACGGCATGATGGACCGCCGGCGGCGCGACGGCCGCCGGCGGTGCGCTCTTAATCGCCGGGGCGAAGCCCGGCTTCACAGGGGTAGGCGCGGGTTTCGGGGTCGGCGCGGGAGCGTCCGGTTGCTGCATCGAAGCGTAAGCGACGACGGCCGCGACACGGGCACGCTGCGGATTCGGAGCGGGCGCGGCGACGGGCCCCACGAACAGGAACGACAGCAACTCGAACATGGAATCGTTTCCTGGGAAAGTTGAAAAGACACGTGACAGGAGTCGAACCCGTCCTGGCTTTAGCTCGTTATGTTGATCGATTCATCGCCGTCAGTGATGAGCTTCATCGCATCGCAAACGTATTTGGGGCATTGCCAACGGCCGCCGCCGCGTCGAACTACCAGCCGCTGGCGTGGTTCAACGCCGGTTTGCCGTTCGCGTCTTCTCCGACGACGTCTTCACCGGTGACCATTGACCGAGTCGCCGTCGGCGCCGACGGAACGATCGGGTCGGTTTGCGAGACGATCGGCGGATAAACCGACGTCGGCGTGGGCGTGCGCGAAACGACGAGCCCGGTGACGGCGATCGCCGAGGAGAGGACGAAATAGATGAGCGTTTTCATGAATCGATCGCTTCCTGAACCATTTGGATCACGCGCGGCGTCAACAGCACAATGATCAAGAACTTGAAAAGAGAAACCCACACGGTCGATCGACCTTATGGTGCCAAAGCGAATTCGGTTTCGCGAGTGTCGATCTCTCGAGGCGGAGCGACGTTGACCCAATCGCCGTGACTCAGGTCATTTCGTGGAAACCCGACCAGACCGCTAACGGCGAACGAGTCGCGGCCCGCGAGCATGACGTTGACCAAATCCTTGTCGACCCAAAACGAGCCGTCCGGTTGATCGTCGGGATACTTCGGCCCAGAGACCCACTTCGGCCCCCAGCTGTTCAAACACAACAGGCCCGGCCGGTCGCCGTAACGCACGCCGACGAAGCACATACAGTGCGCCCACGGCTTGATGCCGCGACGCAAGAATCCTTGCGCATCGCGCGTCGATGTGAAGCCGACGCTCGAACAAACCGGAACCGGATACCCGTTGGCGATCGCGGCGGCCGCTTGGTCGAAGGTCGTCACGAGCGCGACGTCGAGGACCGGATGTTTTTTGGCTTCTGCGTCGAGACGACCGCCGTCGGCTTTGCCGCCATTGCCGTAATTGCCCCAGTCCTTCGCGCGCTTCGACGAGTACTTCGTGAGGTCGACGCCCAGGTCGGGATAATCCTGGCGGAAGATCACGCCGAAGTTCTTCACCCACTTGGCGGCCGCTCCGCCGTAGGATCCGTCGCCGTAGCCGCCGCTGCGTCGGCCGAGCGCCTCGACGCGGCTGCCGCCGTAGATTGACTCGGTGGCCGCTTCGCGCCATTCGCTCGTTTCGCCGAGCTCCCACAGCACGGCCATGTGAATCATGATCGCGTGCGCCCAACCCCAACTGACGCAATCGCCGATGCCTTGAGCGCCGACGATCCACTCGACCAGCTTCGACGCCTTGTAGGCTTTGTAAAGCGATCGATACAGAAAAACGTCTTGTCCGTCGCGCGCGGCGAACAGCTGCGGAGCGGCCTGCAGGAGCTCCGGATTCGGCAGCGTGAGGAGAAACGCCTCAGTCGCCGCCGGGTTCGGTACGTAGCCGAACTGCGTGTCCTGAGCTTCCCTCGGCACCGAATAAATGCCGATGGCCCCCAACAGGAGGCCGAACAGCACGAACAGAGTGAATCGTCGTGTCGAGTTTCTCATAAGTTATCCGCCGCCCAGTCCACGGCCACGTAGAGATCCGAAAACGTCGCGAGCCAGCGCTCGCGATCCTGCGGGGTAAGTTGTCCCGGCTCGCGTCCCACGCGCTGAGTAAAAAACGTGTCGAGTGTTGGGGCGAGCTCGGGATAGAGGCTGCCGTACGACCAGCCTTTAAGTGATTTGTCGCGGATCATCTTGCGAAGCAAAGCGACCTGATGGCCTTGCTTCAACGATTGAGCGCCATCGGCTCCCCAGTCGTATGCGAGGATCTCTTTCGCGGCCTCGGCGATTTCGGCAAGCGACCGCGCGTGCTGTTTGGCGGCCGCCTTGTCGGACGTGCGCGCGAAGATCGCGCGGAATTGCTCGCCGCCGATCGGCGCGGGCGTGGGGACTGGCGCCGGTGCCGGAGTCGGCAACAGATGCGGGTTCCGGATCAGCACGAACGCGCCGCACAACACCAGGGCGAACGCCCAAATAAATCCGTTTTTCATGATCGATCAGAGCACGGGAAAATAGGGAGCGGGCTTCGGCAAGCGCGCGGCGATCCAGTTGATCCACCAATCCGACCAGCCGGCCAACACGCAGTAGTTGCGGTCGTACACGCCGTTGTGGTGGGCGTCGTGTTTTTTGGGCGGCAAGAAAATCCGCAGTCGCTGGAGCAGCTGCACCCACGCGGGCGCAGGATGGTGCGTGAAGTAGTGCGGCAGCTGCGATAAGCCGGTGAAGACGCCCAACAGAATCAGGAACGTTGACGAGAAGCCCAGCCCGACGAAGATCAACGGCAAGCCGAGCAACAGCGGCTCCAGGTCGAACGTCATGGTCCACGGCCGCTCGTGATGATTGAGGAAGTTCCGCACCACGCGCGGAAAGTTGTAACCGTGATCGGTCGCCAAATGGAACAAGCCGCCGGCGGCGTCGGCCGCGGCGTAAGCTCCGAGAAGTTGCAACGCGAACAGCAAAAATTCGATCATGGCGTGGTCGAGGGAGAAGCGGTCGGGGGCGTCGGCCCCCGCACCAAGTGCGGCAGGATGGGCGCGAGCAGCTGGTTAACGAATTCGTCGGCCAGCGATTGAACAAGACGGTCGCGAATCGTCAGCAACGCTTCGAACGCGTGGAGTTCCACGTCGTAGGGCCGACCGAGTTCGACAACGGGCGTCGCCGTGGCGGCGTCCCCCACGGTCGAAACCGCCGGGGACGCCGCGCTCGCGAAGGTATTTCGGAAAGACGCTAGCAACGCGCCGAGCTTGCCGCCTTGGCTGAACAGCAAAGCGAGCCCGAGGATGGCCAAAACGATGCAAACGTCGATAATGGTGAGGTTCATAAGGGATTGGCGTAAAACGATTCCAAAGCCCGACCGGCGAGTTTCTCGACGGCCCAGCGGATGGTGGGCTTGAGGATCCACAGGGCGACTTTGCCCCAGAACCCCAGGGGGATGAGCGGGAGCAACACGTCAAATAAGTTCATCGTTTGGCCGAGCACGAATTCGCGTCCTTTAGCACGCCGGCGAAGCCTTCGACCCCGCGAAACGATTCGACGCCCTTGGAGATGAAGTCCTTCAGTCCCGCCCAGGCGATGTCCCAACGGGCCCGCCAGGTCGTCCCGGCGTTCAGGTTCAATTCCTTCTTCAACTCGGTCGCCAGCGTTTCCCGGGAAACGGTCAGGAACGACTTCAGCTGGTCGATGGCGTTGGGCATGACGCGAACTCGAGGGAACGACGGACGGACAACGGAGGCGCGCCCGTCGACGCGACGTCGGGGGTGCGAAGATTCGATCTACGCCACGGTTGGCGCGACCGATTGAGCACTGAGAGGGGCGTTAACCGACGCCAGAGTGTGATCGCCGTTGATGATCCGATAGATCGTCGTACGGCCGACACGAAGGTCGCGTCCGATCGCGGCGATCGACTTGGTGCCGATGGCGCGTTTGATCGAACGGACGGTTTCTGCGGCGAGCAGGCGGCCTCTGTTGTGTCCCATGAGCAGAGAGCCTAAGTGCGAAGTGTTCCAACTTCATCGATACCCGGATCGATGAAGTTGGAACAGTCCCAGGCTAAGAAACACTTTTCCCCTTCAGGACCGGTGTTTCGATGGCCAAAAAATCCGCAAAATCCGAGGTGCCCCATGTAACCGTTAAGGAGATCCAGAAATATCTCGGTCTGGACGAGCAACGCAAACAGCTCAACCGCGAGTCGGCGGCGTTGAAGAAGCAGGCCGACGCGATCGAGGCCGACATCGAAAAGTTCATCCGAGCGAACGGCGGGAAGGAACTCTCCGTCACTCGCTCCGGTTACCGGCTGGCCATCCTCACCGCCGCCGGATCCGTCGCCTGGAAAGACGAGTTCGTCAAACTCGCAGGGAATGAGCGGGCCGAAGAGCTTCGGGCAGCCGCACCGCCGCGCGAGTTTCTATCAGTCGAGAAAATCGCGTGAGCATCCCCCCACCGGTTCCGGCCCCCTATCTGGCCGACGTAACCAGCTTGCCCAACGGCATGTTGGGCAAAGTCGATGGCCGTTGCGCCTCGCTGCCGCGCGACGAAGAGCGCCTCTTCGAGGCGAGCGTCGCCGCGCTGCGCGACACATTCGACATTCTCGTGAAGAGTGGGAGTGGAAAAACGGCGTTGTGATCGAGCCCGAGCCGAGACGCATTCCTAAGCCCGGAGATACCGACCTCGATTGAGCCTATGTTTGCGTCGTCTTTTTCTTAGACTAGAATCAATAGACCGTTCACAAACCAAGCCCATCGTTGCGTTGCGACGATGGGCTTTTTCTTCAGTGCGAGCAATCCATGTGCGGACGATTCACATTCCGAACACCTGAAGACGTCATTCTCGCAGCGTTCGATGCCGTCGCCGGCCGCCACTACCAGCAAGCGATCCGTTACAACCTCGCTCCGACACAGCTCGCGCCTGTGATCCGCTCGCACGATGGCCGGCGGGAACTGACGTCGATGAAGTGGGGACTGATCCCGTCGTGGTCGAAAGACGGGAAGATGATCCCGGGCACGATAAATGCCCGCGGTGACACGCTTGCTGAGAAGCCGTCATTCCGCACGGCCTACAAGAAACGCCGCTGCTTGATCATCGCAGACGGCTACTACGAATGGCGAACCGAGGGAAAGAAGAAACTGCCGTTTATATACGAGCTCGACGGTGGCAAGCCGATCGCGTTCGCCGGTCTGTTCGAGCAGTGGTGGGGCAAGGGCGAGGACAAGCGCCCCGATGACGATCCGCTTCAGTCTTGCACCATCGTGACGACCGACGCCAATAAGCTGGCCAGCGAGATACACGACCGAATGCCGGTAATCTTGGATCCGTCCGACTATGACGAATGGCTCGATCCAACGCAGCAGGATACCACCGCGGTAGCTCACTTACTGAAATCGTACGAGGGCGACGCTCTCACCGTGCGCGGTCAATCCCTACGTGAACAACGCGCGGAACGAAGGGCCGGAATGTGTGGGGCCCAACTCGGCATAGGTCAGATGTGAACCCCTACGACTCACCTTCGCCGCCGCGACGACGCACCATACGCGGTCGCATTCGATATGCCGCGCGGCGCTGGCCGCTGTCGATCAGCCTCATAGCGATGGCACTTGGGCTCCTTGCGTACGCCGTTATCAACGGCTGAGCAGAAAGCGCTAAGGACTGGAACTCAGGATTCCGTCCCTTGCCGTCTGGTAATCGATGGTGATCATGCCAAGCACATGCATGAATTTGAATCTGTCCGGAAACGGGGGCGCATCGGGAAGATCGGACAGGCGTCCCTCTCGTTTCGCCGCGGCCATCATTGCCGCATAGAGTTCGTTTAGTCGCTTCGAATGGAGCTCCGATCTTACGCAGAGATTTTTGAGATTGGTAGAAACCTTGAGTCGTTCCAGTTCTGCGTCGGCCGCCGGGATCGTTGCTTTAGCCGCTGCGATCATCTCAAAGTGCTGCGTGACCGTCATGCCTTTTGCGCCTGCCTGGGATAAGCCGAATGCTCCCGTGACGTTGTGCATCTTCACCATGTCGCCATCGACGGTCTTGCTGAGTTCGATCAGCTCCTTTTCGAGTACGTCCGTTTTGTAACGCTGGTATTCGTCGTGCGCCTCGACGAAGCTGGGCTGCTTTCCGCAACCGATTAGCGCGGCGAAGATGAGCGGAACGACATATCTCCCTAGCATGCTCATCTCTGCCCCTGCCGTCTGAAAGAAAAGCGGGCCGTTACGATGCCACGGACCGTGGGCAACCTGTGCGGGCTCCGGAGCCGTGTCGCCGAAGCGACGGGGTGGACCCATGATACAGGTCCCGACTCCGCAAACGATCTGCCCCCGCTGGCGCGGTAGATCGATCATAAATGCGTTTCGACGGGTTTTCCACAAACGCACTGGACGTCTTCAAAAATAATCTGAAATCGCAAACCGGTGTGAGATAACGTCTTGATGATATTGCGTTCACTATTATTCGAATAATTTGCTTGCTAGTGAATTAACGTTCATTACCATAGCCTGCCGATAGACCGCATTAAGGTTTCGGGAGGCCCCAATGATTACCAACGTGAATCCGCTTCGGTATTTGTTTGCGGACATGAATGCGTTTTTCGCGTCGTGCGAGCAACAGGACCGACCGGAGTTGCGCGGCAAGCCGATCGGCGTCGTTCCGATGATGGTCGATACCACCTGCGTGATTGCGGCTTCCTACGAAGCGAAAAAGTACGGCGTAAAAACCGGCACAGGAGCTGGCGACGCGAAACGAATGTGTCCTGCAATTCGATTGGTGCAAGCGCGCCGGAACTCTATGTTCAGATCCATCATCGCATAGTCGCCGCGCTCAGCTCGTGCCTGGACGTCGACGCGGTCATGTCGATCGACGAGATGATGCTGCGGCTTGAAGGGGATCATCGCTCCGAAGCGGCCGCAAGCGGCATCGCTGCGGACATCAAAGCCGCCTTGCGTCGCGAACTCGGCGAGTTCATGCGCTGCTCAATCGGCGTCGGGCCGAACCGACTGCTCGCCAAAATGGCGGCCGACATGATGAAGCCGGACGGTTTTACCGTGATTCACGCCGAAACCCTGCCCGATCGTTTGTACAACCTGAAACTCCAAGACTTCGTCGGCATCGGCTCGAACATGGAGCGAAGATTCTGGAAATACGGCATAACGACCGTCGAGCAGATGTACCGGATGACGGTCGAGCAGATGTTCCGCGTGTGGGAAAGTAAGTTAATGGGGCGCGTCTGGCACGGACGAATCCGCGGCGATGAGATCCCTGACGCACCGATCAAAAAATCTTCGATCGGACACAGTCACGTACTGCCCCCGGAAACGCGGAACGATGACTCCGCTCGCGCGATCCTGCTTTGCATGACCCACAAGGCGGCGGCGCACATGCGCCGCGATCGGTATATCGCTCAATCGATTTCGATCTCCATCGACTACATGTACGCTTCCGGATCATGGAACTCACGCCGCCGGGTCGTATCGACCTGCGATACGCATTCGCTCTGCTGGGAAGTGATCGAGATGTGGGCGAGGCGACCGGCGGGCAAGCCACTTAAGGTCGGCGTGGTGCTCGGCGACCTCATCCCGGTACGCTCCGCGACCCGCCCGCTGTTCGATGAGAGCCGAGAGAAGGAACAAATCTCGGTCGCGATGGATCTGATCAACGACAAACTCGGAGACCACGCGGTCTATCTAGGTGGAATGTTCGGCGCGGCGAAACACGACCCCATGCGGATCTCGTTCACGATGATTCCCGAACTGCGACGCACTCATAAATCGGTCGACTTGACGTAATAAGATTGTGTGGCGGGATGCGCACGCTTCGCAGGTTGAGCCACCCACAAAAAAAACAAATCTTGCTATTGACCTGACCAAATGGAAGTGACCAAAAAGAAATAACACTCGCTCATGAAGAGCGATCGAACACCCGCATGGAGGACGCAACAATGTCGCTAACCGCGCAAATTCACGACAACGGCTTTGGGCCTTTCATTCAGCTCCACGATGTAGACGGGCTTTTTTCAACCGTGCACTGCGGCACGCTCGAAGATTTCGAGAACAAGTTGTACCGATTGATCATTCATCAAGGCATTACTCCGGTCGACCATCGTACTTCGTATCGGTACGGAATAATTCCTGAGCTCTTCAACGCCGCCGCCAGGGCATCGGGATGGACGCTGCGATTGCCCTGCCCGAGCAATTGGCCTTCGACGCTCAACTGATGCGTGATCCTAAGTGGCTTTTTTCTTCCAGCCGGCGAGCGGTGCGATCGACTTCGGCAGCATCGACGTCGCCTTTGGAGCGAGTAGCTTGAGCTTCGCGGCCTTTCCGAGCTTAGCATCGAGATAGACGCCCCATTCCTTGCCGAGCGGATCGAGCTGCGCGCCTTGGTGCAGTTCGAGGAAGGCGTCCACATCGGCCGACGACAACGAACGCCATTCCTTCGCCAGATCGATCGTGAGGTCGACGGCCAAACCGTCGATGAGCTTTCCCGGGAAACGGTGATACCTCAAATCGTTGTCCAACACGCCGATCAGCGCGGCGGCGTACTTCTGCACGACGTCGTACACGCGGCCCTCGGCGTCGGACGTCGTCAGCTTCGATAGCGCGACGTCGGCCGACGACGTTCCCATCTCGGCGACCGTGCAAAGTTTTTCCTCGGGTTTCAAGTTGATGCCGAGCGTGCCGCCCAGTTGCGTGCTGACCCACAGCACGACTTTCATCGCCACCCAGTCCGGGCATCGCTCCTCGTCGGCCATCGCGGCCGCGACCAGCCGTTGGATCCAATAGTGTCGCCAATCGGCGACGCGCCGCTTAAGATGCTCGGCTTGCTCGGCCGCTTTCTTCTTCGCGGCCGCGGGCGTGACTTTGCCGCTCGGCTCCTTCCCCGCCGACTTCCCGGCCGCACGCTTCGCCGCGGCGTCGACCTTGGCCATCACCAGGGGAATCTGCAACGCGTCGAAGCGTTCTACGTTCGTCGCGTAACGGACCTTCTTCTTGTCTTCGACGATCTCGATGATTTCGAGTTCGCGCTCGATGTCGGGCGTGAGCTCGAAGAGTCGGCCGAACGATTCATTCGAGTACTTATGCTCGCCGCCGAAATGTGTCGATCGATAATGAATCCGTTCCTTCGGATCGATCGGCCGCGTGTGCTGGTTCGCGAGTTGCTCGACCGTGTTCTCGACGTTGACACGTGTTTCCCAGGGCTCTTTCTCCCAATCGTATTTACTCTTCATCGCATCGCGATAGTCCTCGTCGAACGCCGACATGAGGCGCGGAGCGGTGGCGTACGGCAACAACTCGCGAGCGAACGTTTGCGGAAACTCACCCGACGCCACGCGATTGCGCCACACGTCCGGGAGCTCCAAGAGTCGAACCAGGTTCGACGCGGCCGCTCCGGACTCCAATCCGTAGATCTTCGCCGCCTGCTCGCGCGTCATACCGCCGCCGCCATCGGCGATCGGCTCGCACAGCCGTTGAATCAGCCGGCCTTTTTCGATCGCGTCGAGGTCCTTGCGCTTCGCGTTGTAGACGGCCAACAGTTCCAACGCCCGAGCGTCGTCGACGCCGTCAAGGACTTCGACCGTCGTTTGATGGAAACCGCCGTGCAGTTTCAACAGCGCGCGATAACGGGTTTCCCCGGAAATGATCTGCAGTATTTTCGAATCGGTGATCCGACAGACGATCCGCTCGAGCAAGCCCTCGCGTTTGATCGACTCGGCCATCTCGGCGATCGCCGCCTCGGTCGGCAGGCGGTTGTCCGGATGTCGATCGAGTTCCGCGAGGACGACCTCGCGCCTCGAACGGTCGATCGACGTCGCGGCCGAGACGCCGCGCAGGCTTCTTCGTCGACGGCCGTGTGTCCGGGTCATTAGCGAGAATGCCCGCCGGCGTCGTCGTCGATGTCGTCGAAGGATGGGGCGCCGGTCCGCCGCTCCGACGTTTCTTGATGTTGGCCGCCGCTTGCTCCATCGGATCGAGCGTCTTGGTCGTCGAGTTCTTGGGTGCGATCATGCTAGACTTCTCCTGGTTGTTGGCGGGTCGCGTTATGTTTTCCTAGGACTGGCGCGACCGTCGATCGAAACCCCGGCCCGGGGGCACGCCCCCCGGGCCGGCTTCGTTCAATCGCTGACGCAGCGTCGATAGTTTTCGCAACCGTTCCGCGCGAGCGCGAACGGACACAGCGGACGCGCAACACGCGTCCGATGAATCGATTGCCACGCCGAGCGGCCGGCCGAACGGTCGACGCGTTGCCGCCGCATTGCGCATACGTATCCTGCGGCAAACACAAGAGCGACAAGGCGAACGCCGTCGTCGCGAGCCAAAACTTACGCATCTCAAACACCTCCGTGAGAGTTGCCCGGCTGCCGGCCGGGCGGCGGTCGTCCGTGCGGACGAGTGGCTTCGAGTATTTGTGCGACCAACCGTCGTTCGTCGTCGGTGACCGCCCACGTGATGAATCGAAAGAGCAATCGTCCTGTTCGGAACAATTCACCCTCGACGCACAGACCGCGCGGCGTTTCGTACACGGCGGTGATCGCGTTCATTGGAAAGCTTCGCGCATGCATTTCGTCATCTCGGGCGCGCCTCCAGGATCGCCATCTCCAACGGCGTCAAATCCCAATGCGCCAACACGGCCCACAGATCGCCGCCGATGTGCTTGAGCAGCATCGGGTCTTTCGATGCCTTGGCGGTTTGGGATCGATCGAACCATTGATCGACTTCCCAGAGGATCCACCAGTCGCGGAGTTGGCCGGTGGCGGGACGAACGTCCGCCGGGACCATCGGTACCAGCGCGAAGGCGATTACCGTGACGCCATAGCCGGTTCCGTTGGCGTTGAACATCTTGAGTCCGTGGGTTCTCCCGACGCCGACCGTTTGCCGTAGGCCTACGCTGCGTCTATCCCAAGAACTCAACGATCGTTCGTAACAATTGAACGCGATCGTTTCGGAATTCGACTCCCAACGCATTTCGACTTCTTTTCGATCGGCTCTGGCGATCGCCAAGCGCGGCCGCATCTTATCGTCGTACCCCCCCTGCGCGATCGCTTTCGAGAGCTGCAGCAACGGCGTCCCCTTCGCAAGCTCGGCGTAACCGCGTTCCGCTTCGCGATACAGTTCATCCGAATCTTTGTGGAGGTCGCGTCGATACGCGCACAGCTTTTCGGCCGCTTCCTCCTTCGGCATCGTGATCATCGCTCCGGAAACGTTCATGACGTTTGCTCCTGAAGTTGAGAAGACTTAAGCCAATACGCTCCGCCTTGTTTCGCGGCGTGGTCGTCGAGCATGCGACGCGCTTCTTTCACATAACGCACGACCTTCAACCACTTGCGTTGCGAAACGATATGACCGAAAAACGCCGGGCGCGAGATCTTAATTCGCTCGCCGGGCGTGTGAAAAACCATGAGCGCCGTCGCGGCGCACAGCAGCAGCGCGGCTTCGTTCGGGGGGCAGACCGGCGACGTCAGCGACAGCTGCCGGCGGAACCAAGCGATCAGCGGTTGCGAGGAGCGAAGTTGCTCGTCCTTCAAGCACCAAAACGCTCCTCGCACCGCCAACTCGCCGACGGCCAAAGGCGTGACCGTTCGGCCCGACGCCTCGACCAAGTCCGGTATGTGAGCCAGTCCGGCATCGCGAAGCCAATCTTCGTGAGATGCTTCCAAATGCGGTGACGGAACGGCACGTCTCTCCGGTACCGGAACCGGATTCTTAGAGTTCCCGGAAAGAGTTCCCGGAAAGAGTTCTTCCTTAAAAGAAGTGCCATCCTGACACCCCCCAGTGTCTGTTTGGCACTGGCCAGTGTCAGGCTGACACCCCCCCGTGTCATCCTGTCCGCGAGAGGAGACGCTCCTCCGCGCCACGACGTTGAAGCCGCTGGCGTTGATCGAATGCATCGCGAGACGATCGATCGTTTCCCATCGCAGGCGATATTCGTTCTTGCTCGCCGCACCGTCGCGGTCGAAGGTTTGCCGGACGTCTAAGAGATCGAGCTCTTCGAGACGCTTCACCAACCGAATGACTGTACGACGCCCGCACCACAACAGGTCGGCGAGTTCGTCGTAGTCCCGCACCAGGCCCGGGCCTTGGTCGGAGGTGTGGTGGCAAATCAACAGCAACAGCGACCAATCCTTCAAGTCAGCGCCCGAGATTCGCTTCAATGCGGTTTTCAGGCGGCGGCGACGTTCGTCCATTCGACTGGAGTAGTCGATGATGAGCTGATCGTCGCTCGGTTTGTAGTTAGCCATCTTGGCCTCTAAACGTCAGCGTGAACCGCGGCGACGGCCGCGGCCGTCCGATCAAGTGGCCGAGTCGTCCGACCCCAACGCCGGGGACGGTCTCGGCGCACGTTTCAACAAGGCATCCATGCCCCGAATTTCTTCCTGCTCCAGGTGACGCAGCATCGCCGCCTTGATGCGGGCGTTGCTGATGAAGACGCAACACGTCTCGGTGTCGACCGACGGCCAAGTGACCGCGCAGGCGCATGCGCGAAATCGCCGTCGACGTCGACGCAATAAACGTCGCAATACCAACCGTTGAATCGATGCAGTTTCTGCACCTCTTGGGCTTCCTCGCGCGAAGAGTAGAACCGCACGAAAGCGCCGTCTTCACGATGCGCACCGTCCAAACGCCACAAGCAAACTCGTTGAACGCTCACGACGTCCCTCCTTTGCCGATCAGCTGCGCGATCGGCTTGCCCGAGAACGTTTCGATCGTCAACGGTTGGCCGGTGTGCTTTTCACGCAAGACCGCCCGCATGTACTCGATGGCCGGCGTGACGATGACAATGCCGATCGTGAGGTTGTTTCTGACAACCCAGCCTTCGCGTCGTTGCAGCCCCTCCACGCGGGCGACGGCCGCGAAGTTCGGCGTCGATCCGCCGATCGCGATGGCCTCGCCGCCGGGCGTCACGGCGACGGCGGCGAATTTCGGAATGTTCGGAGAACGAACACGTCGCATCGGTCACCTATAAAAAATGAGTTTGCCCGGGCTGGTCGCGGCGTCGACGTCGACGCCGCTTCGGTCGATCGATGCCCAGCACGACGCGGGCTTCTTGACACCACACGCGATACGACCAGCCGCGCCGCTCACCGCTCCAGTCGCGCGAAGGAGATGCCGCTTCACCGCGCCCGGCAGCCCCTTGAGCGTCGGAACGAGTTCCGCGAACACCCGTCGCCAATACACCCGCCAAGTCATGGTTTGCATCATCGATCTCCCGGCCGACGGCGCGAGCGTGCGCCGCCGGCGTCACCCGGCAATTAAGCGACGGCCGATTTGGGGGCAAAGGGATTTCTAGATTGTCGAAGAACTTGGTCAGCTTCTCTATGATGTCCCCGCTGCCGAAATCTATTCCCTTGCGAACGATCATGTTTTCAATATCGATAGACCATTGACCTTCCTTCGTATCGGGAACGATTTCACCAAGCACGCCCCAGAGCGCGGCCTTAGTTTCATTTGCGGCGGTCATGGCCGCGACAAAAGCATCGTTTACCTGTTTGAGCAAATCGAGCTGCTCCAAATCTATGAACTTTTTATGCAGGTCGAGACGTAGCTTCGCGCAGCCCGATTCGATCGTCGCGAGGCGGTTCTTTCGAAAGAGATCGCGAACTTCGGGCTGACGCTCGACGGGGATTTTGTGGAACATCGTTTTGTGCTCAAGGTGAAACGGAACATAAAAACAAAGAGCGGGAGTGGGATTCGAACCCACAGCTCCGGGTTGAGCCCCGGTATTCTGCCATTTGAAATACCCCGCACGGCCTGCTTAGCTGGCGATCGCTGCGTCCGGCGCGTTGAGTGCCTGGGCAGCGGCTTGCGCATAGACCGGATCAACGGCGACGCAGCGTGGCGCGTTCTCGACGAGGACGATCGCCGCGCAGGATCACTTCGCGTCCATCGAGTTCGAACCACTTGCGTTCGCGTTCGGAGTATTTCACGTCGACGCCTTGCGCGACGAACGCCGGAGTCTCCTTTGTCGCGACGGGTAGATACACACCGCGTATCTCACCCGGGCAGACGTATGCGTTGGGGTCGGAGCTGAACGCGACGTCGCCGAGGACGACGCGCTGGACAGTGACGGAATTTCCCGCACCGTCCTGGTCCAGCCAGAGCACATTGAAAATACGATTGAATCTCACGATCGAAGCGGGCATTTGATCCTCCAAAAAAAACGAGATCGCCGCCCGGTCGGCGTGGGTTTCCCGGGAAATGTTTGGATCACTGAACACGCAACGAGCGACGCAGAGCGACGCCCGAGACGAAGCCGGCGACGAGCCCGACCGCGATCGGCAGCCGCTCGTCCCACGTCAACAACACGAACGCGACGCCGACGGCGGCGACGACGAGCCAGGCGAGTTTCATGGCGCGACCTCGTGAAACGAAAACACCCGACCGACGTCGGCGATGGGGGCAGAACATCGCGACGCCGATCGGGCGCGAAGTCGATCCGCTTTCCGAGCCGTCGCGCGCGTCCAGCGGCGAGCGACGACATGACGGCGAACACGTACGCCGTCGCGGATCGACTAACGAAGAACGGCCGCGTGCGTCGCGTCGATCGCTTCCAGGAGTAAGCGACAACGCGCCCACGCGGCCGGGGGCGATTAGAGAAATCCGAGCAAGGCGCGGCCGCGTTCGGGGCAGAAATGCGCCCAACGCCTCGCTCGGACGGAACGACTAAAACATTTTGGTTTGCCGCGGGTCGTCTTTGCGACCGAACTTCGGCAGACGAGAGATCGCTTCGACTACTATTCGATCCTGCACTCGGCCGTTGACGTAATGGTTGGTCGTCACGGTCGACGTGCTGTGACCAAGCGACTCCTGAGCCGCTTTGATCCCGAGGTCCGACGGAGCCGTATCCGCGACCAGCGTCGCGTGGAGTTTGCGGAAACCGTGGAATCCGAAGCAACGCGACTTCTCGAAGCCCGCGTATTTCTCCAGCAGCTTCAAACAGAACTGCAGACGCCGCGGGTTGGTTTCCCAATTGGGCGGCTGGAACACGAATTCGCGCGACGTCCGAATCGCTTCGATTTCCGTCAACGCTTCGGCGGTCAAAAATTGCTTCTTGCCCTTGCGCAGTTTTGGTCGTCGAACCGCGACACGCTCATCCATGCGCCGCGCAGATCCGCGTAGCGCAGCCGCATCAACTCGCCCACACGCAATCCGGTCGCGCACGCCGTGACGATCAACGACCGCCACCAACGCGGCGGGGCCACGCCGAGAATGTTCGGCGACTTCATCCGATCGGCGGCCGCTTGCAGCCGGATGACTTCTTCGAGTGTGAAGTCCCCGCACGGTGGATCGTAGACTTCGAGCGGCTTCTCGAGGTATGGGGCTTCTTCCAAAAGACCCTGATTCCGCCGTCCATGTTTGTCGCGTGTCTTGGGGCCGGCGAATGAGAGGAGTTTTTGCAGGTGCGTACAATGCTTGCGGACGGTCCACACCGACATCGTCTCGGCCTTCCTGCCGGGCTTCATCAACATGGTTTCGACGAAGGAGGCAAGGACGAGATCGTCGATCGAATCGAGTGTCGGATCGTCCGTGACGTCCAACCACCAATTCAGAGCGTCCCGATAAAGCGTTTCCGTCGACTCCGCCAAGCCCATCCCGCGAATGTAAATCGGTACAAACCGTTCTTTGAATCACGACGACAACCGCCAGTCGGTCGCGGGATGCGGCGGCTGCGTGCCACCCTCGTCCGGCGAGAAAAGTCTCAAAACCGATGGCTTGATCGCACTCACTGCATGCACGTTCAACATCGAATTCTCCTCGCGGCGCAACGGCGTCTGCTCCACCGCAATCCGTCGCGTGCCGTGCGTCGAACGTCCTGAAGATAGAAACGAGACTCCGCCCCGCATAACAAACAAATGTTGGGCGCGATCCGGTCTCGATGAAGTTTCCTGGGAAAAGTTTCATGCCGCGCGGCCCCCGCTCGTAGCGGTTCTGCGGGCACGACAGGCCACGCATGGCAGCTTGACCGCGTAACCGCATTCGGGGCATCGTGCATACTTTGGCCGGCGTTTCGGCGCAGCGGTTTCGCCTCTCCGCCGGCAAATGACCTTGGGAGACATTCGCAGCGTCTGAGCGATTTCTTCAACGGTTCGGCCGTCGCGGAGCAAACAGATCCACGAGGCCCAGGCGTTCCGGGCTTGTCGCGCGCCATTGGTCATCCTTGTCCCGAACGTGCGCACGAAGACGCAAGCGCGGGCATCCTGTTGAGCGGGCGACGGCGTGAACGCCGGATCGGCCCGCGGTCCACTTCGTAATGCGAAGCGGCCGGGGGCTCGGTTGGCTCAGAAAGCCAAGAGAGTCAAACCTTCATCCGAAGGTCGTGCTCGGTCGAATCGCGAGACAGTTCGTCGGCGGAGCGGAGGTTCCTAGGCCTCTGCTTTCACCAACGCTCGATACTATGTGCGCACTCAGGCCATATTGTCAACAGGATTAAACGGAGAAAAATACGAGCATTCGAGTGCTTCGATGGTTCATTTCATCGTGTTGTATTTCGGGCAGAGGATAAATTTTTTCTCAAAAGCACGCTCATAAACGAAGCAGCCCATCGTCTCCCCTAATGTGTCTCCACCCTCGTATTTGATCCGAACGTAAAGCAACGTGCATGCGAAACCATCATTAAAATAGCGATCAAACTCTTTTCCTGGGCCTTTGATGGAAAAGAGAATTGGTAATTCTTCTCCGGGCGGAATGACCATCGATGGCTCGTTCCATTCGTCGAGTTCATTCAAATGCTTCTCGACAGGCTCCATCTTGAGCCGATAATCCAGATTGCCCTCGTTGGGCGTCACGGATCCAAACACAGGATCGTCAACGTCGGCATCGATCGGAGAGCAGGCAAGAAATGCCGAATTTTTAACGATACGCGCGGGTGAGTGACCGACGTTCTTGACGGTCACTCTAAAGCAAACCATGTCGGGATACGGGTCACCCTCCAACTTGGGGATTGCCATCGAGAGCCAAGGCCGTTGCTCGAACCGCATCGCCTTCCATTGCCAATAGCTCACTCCGGTTTGCACGATCGCGAACACGGCGACAACGGCGGCGAACGCCATTTCCCAGTTGATTCTTTTCCACCAATGCGGGAGAACCGCATGAGTTTTGGGCCGTCTTTCCGTGGCGAATGATCGTGCAGACCCTCTCCGCGAGCGTGCTTTTGACCGTTGCTCTCGGGTGAATCGGTTATGCGCTCTGGTTCAGGCGACGGGCGCGACTACGGCGGCACGCTGTTGGGCGGCGTAGCGTGCTCGCGCTTACGCTGGCGTTGTTTCTCTCGACGTTGATTGCGCTTTCTCATGGCGATGGATGACGCCGCACGCCGATTTACGGTGCGGCCGGGTCCTCGGGAACGAGCTCGCGCTCATCGTCGTCAGCGTAGCGCCCTCTCCTCTACTTAGAGATGATGGGGGCAACCCAAATCTCTACGTCGGCTGGGTGCAAAAATTCCGGAGTGGAATCGTCCAGCGGAAATCCCGCTTCGCACACGAACAGGACTCGCGTTACCTTCCACATGTTGAAATTCAGTCCAGCCTCGACAAGCTCGCTGACCTGAAGCATTGTGTGATCGAAAGCGATCTCCTCGCCCAACTGTGGGATGCGAGGGAACTTCATCACCTTCGCATGGCCATTATCGCCATGAATAAAATGCACGCTGACTGCGGCATATGAGCCCTGGTAGACGTTTTCTCTGCTAATGAATGACTCTTCGGTTCTTAGCATCTTGCCCTCCTTAAAACGGTCTAAATAAGCGCATTAAATGAACAAGGGAGCGGGTCGGAAAACCGAACCGCTCCCTTGCGCAATGTAGTGCCCAGCCGGTTAGGAGCCGGCCGGGGCTTCGCCGAAGCTGACGCCGTCGGCTGCCTGTCTCGCGATTAGCGAACAGCGTGGGCATCTACTTCAACTTATCCGGGTGCAAGGGAAAGATGTCAAACAACCGGTTTTGGTGATCGCGGCGGAGCATCGGTGTAGGAGACCGATGGCCCCTGCCCTCTCAAACGCCACAAGTCGTTTGCCCATCTCATCCATCTTCACGAGTACACCCGGAGGGGCTCGAACCCCCAACCCTCGGTTCCGAAGACCGATGCTCTATCCAATTGAGCTACGGGTGCATGATTTCGCGATGAATTGAACCACGATCGCGAATCGGCAGTTTAGCCGAATCGCGAGGGGTTGCCAACCAAGACACAGGCAAGGCGGTCCGATGTCCGATCTTCGAAGATTACATCAATCCCGGAATCGGTCGCCAAGCGTTGAACTTGCGTACGAGTTCGGCGGGCGGATTCGGTGTCAGGCGAAGTTCGCCGAAATCGATCAGAGTGCCGAGCAGCGTGTGATAGAGATGCGTTTGATCCAGCGGTTCGCCGGCCGGTTCGCCGCCGTCGCGGGTCGATTGGCCGATGACTTGGCCATGCCGCAAACCGCCGCCGGACAGCAGTAGCGGCGTGAGGTTGCCCCAATGATCGCGGCCGCCGTTTTTGTTGACCTTGGGCGTACGCCCCATTTCGCCGGTGACGGCGATGAGGATTTTGTCGTCGAGTCCGCGCGGCGCAATCCTCGATCAACGCCGACAGGGCATGATCCAGCGGCGCCGCCGTGTAACGCATCCCTTCCTCGCAACCGGCGTTATTGCTGTCGGCGTGCATGTCCCAAACGAAGTTCGTCGTAACGGTGACGAACCCACAGCCTTGCTCGCAGAGTCGCCGCGCCATTAACAGCAGCTTGCCAAGCGTTCGGGCATGATCGACGTAGTGCTTATGATTGTTCCACTTTCGGCTGATGTCGTTCGGCGTCATGAGGCCGGCGGTGTCGTAACGGGCCAGCGTCCGGGCGTCTTCGTGCTTCAAATCGAACGCGTCGGCGACGCCGCCCAGAATCGTGTCGAACGCTTGATCTTGTAAACCCGGACTACTTACGACGGAAACACCGCGTTGAATCCGCAAGCGATCGAGTTCGGCCAGCAACGTGCGGCGATCGTCCAAGCGATCGCGCGAGACGTTCAACCGCATGTCGTTCTGTAAGCTGCCGCCGCCACCGGGCATAAACGGCGCGTAGGCCGGGCCGAGCGAACCGCTGGAATCGAGTTTGCCGAAGCCGTTTTGCGCGGGACCGGCCATAGGATCGACCGCGCGGGGGACCAGCAACGCGTTGGTTGGCATGCCGCCGTCCATGCGGCCGGGGCCGACGATGCGGGAATACCACGAACCGATGTTGGCGTCCAACGAGTCCTTGCTGACGACCGGTTTAATGTCGTGGTTGCCGTTCCCTGCGCGGTATGAGCGGACGATGCTGCATTTGTCGGCCAACCGGGCCAGCTTTTGAAAGGAGCCGCCGAACGTCACGCCGGGGATGTTGGTCGCCGTTTCGCCGGTCAAGCTGCGGACGCCGCCGGGGGCGGTCATCTTGGGATCGAACGTCTCGAATTGACTGGGTCCGCCTTGGAGGAAGATGAGAATGACCGACTTGTCCGTAACGAATTTTTGCACCGCGCGATCCGCGGTGGTACGCGCCGCTTGGAGTCCGGCCGGCAGCATGCCGCCGGCCAGTCCGCCCAACGTCAGTCCGCCGATCCGTAAAAACGAGCGGCGGCCGAGTTTATCGCTTTCGGTGAACGACAGCATGGTGGCCTCCGCGAGCGCTGGGTTTTGCCTATACCGAGGAATGGCTGGTAGCCGCCCGAGGTTTCATCTTGTTCCTCTCCACGGTGGAAGTTAGGCTCAAAGCACCCTCCGGACGACGATTTTCCGCTCCGCTTCGCGCCGACGGACCGCCGACGTTCACCTCCCCTGCCCTACATGCCGAAGTTTTGTTCTTCGGAGATCCCCGATGTTGACGATTCGTTCCGGACGTTCGGCCCAAGGCTGGTGCGATCGGCATTCGCGACGCGATTTTTTGCGGATCGGCGGACTTCGCTCGGCGGTCTGACATTGCCTCAATTGTTCGCGCCGAGGCGACCACGGGCAAGCGATCGCACAAAGCGGTCATCATGGTTTATCTGCCGGGAGGCCCGCCGCATCAGGATACCTACGATCTCAAGCCCGACGCGCCGGTCGAAGTGCGCGGCGAGTTTCAACCGATCGATACGAACGTGCCGGGGATCCAAATTTGCGAGCTTCTGCCGCGGATGGCCGGCATGATGGACAAGCTGGTGCCGATTCGCTCGGTCGTCGGTTCGGTCGGCGATCATGCGTCGTTCCAGTGCTTGACCGGACGGAGCGAACGCCAGCAACCGACGGGCGGTTGGCCGGAATTCGGTTCCTACGTGGCCAAGATGTATGGCGCCACGCAACCGGCGATTCCACCGTTCGTGGGGCTTTCGCCCAAGATGCAGCACAAGCCGTACAACAACGGCCGCCCCGGCTTTTTGGGACCGGCTTACGCGCCGTTTCAACCGAACGGCGAAGGGAAGGACGATCTCACGCTGAATGGGATGACGATCGAACGCTTAGGCGATCGTCGTCGGTTGAACGCGTCGCTCGATAAGCTGAAAAGCGATTGGGACCAAAGCGGCATGATGGACGGGCTGGACGCTTTCCAACAACAAGCTCTCGGAGTGTTGACTTCCAGCCGCTTAGCGGAAGCGCTTGATTTCACGAAGGAATCTCCCGAAACCATCGCGCGTTACGGCAAGAGCACGGCACAGCACCAGGGCGACGGTGCGCCGCGCTTGACCGAGCAGTTTCTGATCGCCCGACGATTAGTCGAAGCGGGCGTGCGATGCGTATCGCTGAGCTTCAGTTTTTGGGATTGGCACGGTCAAAACTTCAAAGCGGCGAAATCGAATCTGCCTGTGTTCGATCAAGCTCTGACGGCGCTGATCGACGATCTGCATCAACGCGGTCTCGATCGCGACGTCACCGTGTGCGCTGGGGTGAATTCGGACGCACGCCGAAGATCAATAAAGACGCCGGACGCGACCATTGGCCGAACGTGTCGAACGCGTTGCTCGCCGGCGGCGGTATGAAAACCGGGCAAGTCATCGGCTCGACCGATCGGATCGGCGGAGAAGCCAAGGACCGACCGGTGCATTTTCAAAACGTTTTAGCCACGCTGTACCACAATCTGGGAATCAACCCGCAAACCGATACGGTCAACGATCTGGCGGGTCGGCCGCAGTATTTGTTGGAGAAGCTCGATCCGATCAAGGAATTGATCTGACGTTCTTGCGTTTTACAGCCTTGATTGATGTCGAATTTCTCCCACACCGCCGATCACGCTTGCGACGGCTTTTTCCGCGCGTCGCGGATGTCGCGTCGCGGGTTATTGCAAATAGGGGGACTCGGGCTACTGTCGGCCGCTTTGCCCGGCTTACGGGCCGCGTCGGCCGCTCACGGAACCAACGCCGGGACGTTCGGCCGCGCGAAGCGGTGCATTTTCTTATTCATGTGGGGCGGTCCGAGCCAGCTTGACACGTTCGATCCCAAGCCGGACGCGCCCAGCGATATTCGCGGCGAGTTTCAGTCGATCGCCACGAACGTGCCGGGAATCCAGATCAGCGAGCATCTGCGGCACATGGCGCAGCGGATGGACAAAGTCTGCGTCGTACGATCGCTGTGCCACGACGACCCTGCTCATCTTTCCAGCGGCCATGCGACGTTGACGGGGCACCTCGCGCCGGTCGTGCGTAGCGACGCCGAACCGCCCAGTGAACGTGATAGTCCGCATCTAGGCTCCGTCGTTTCGCGTTTGAAGCCAGGTTCGAAATCGATGCCGGGATTCGTTACGTTGCCCTGGCTCTGTCATCATCCGGCAGCGCCTGGCGGCAATGCGCCGGGACAAGACGGCGGGTGGTACGGCAAACGGTATTCGCCGTTGCTGGTTTCCGGTGATCCCAATTTGCCCGGATGGCGGATTCCGTCGCTCAGCCTGGTTGACGGCATTGATGTTCGAAGATTAGACGATCGCAAGTCGTTATTGCGCGATCTGGATCAGATCCGCGCGGGGCACGATGTCGACGGATCGATGCCCGAAATCGGCTCGTTACGCGATCAGGCATTCGGTTTGTTGAGTTCGCCGCAGGTGCGCCAAGCGTTCGACCTGTCGCAAGAATCCACCGCCATGCGCGAACGGTACGGGCGTAACATTCACGGGCAATGCGTACTGCTTGCTCGTCGGTTAGTCGAGCATGGTGTTCCATACGTCGGCGTCAACTGGCACAACGACGGGAAGAATTTTTGGGATACGCACAACGACAATTTCAATCGATTGAAGAACGATCTGATTCCGCCTTCCGACCAGGCGTTGGCCACGCTGTTGGACGACCTTTCCGAGCGCGGATTGCTCGACGATACGTTGGTTTGCTGGGTCGGAGAATTCGGACGGAAACCGCAAATTTCCTCCGGCAACGCCGCCAATGCCGGTCGAGATCACTGGCCCGGCTGCTACAGCGGCTTGTTCGCCGGCGCGGGGATTCGAGGCGGTTCGATTTTTGGATCGAGCGATAAATTCGCCGCCGCGCCGCGCGAGAATCCCGTTTCGCCCCAAGATTACGGCGCAACGGTGCTGCACGCATTGGGCGTCGATCCGCAAACGATGGTCACCGATAAGCTCGGTCGCCCGATCGCCGTTAACGAAGGAAAAGTCATTCACGGCGTGTTCGGCTGAGGATCGTATCAACGCCGCCGATCGTGAAAGGCGAAGCGGATCAGTAATTCTTCAATAGACGATTTGGACTAGGCTCGTAGTGACGTTCGTGTAAGCGTCGCCGGCGATGTGGCGTTTTCACTGCCTTGCCTGAAGGACAAAACGACGTAATTCTCCGAGGACGCATCCTTTCCGACACAATCGATGCTATAAAAGAAGCGATTCCGAGCCTGGATCGGTTCCACTCCGCCCAACGGAAGTGTCGGAAAAGTTGGTTGTTCATTCACTCGGCGGATCGAGAATATGGCGACTGTTAGTAGCGACCTGTTACGTCGCGACGTGCGGGTTTTGGGCGAGATGTTGGGCGATGTGATTACGAAGTCGGTAGGGCCCGAAGCATTGGAGTTGGTCGAAACCGTGAGGCGGCTGGCGCGTCGTCGACGCGGCGGCGATCCGGCGGCCGAGACGGAATTGGCCGAGCAAATCGCCAAACTTTCTTTGACGGAATCCCGCGTCGTCGCCCGGGCGTTCAGCGTCTACTTCGATTTGGCCAATTTGGCGGAGGATCGCCATCGCATCCGCGTGCTGCGCGCCCGCGAACTCGAGGCCGCGCCCTGAACCGATCAGCGAAACGATCGCTGCGGGAATCGCGAAGCTGCGCGACGAAGGTTTTACCGCCGCCGAAGTCCAAACGGCGATCGACGCGGTGAAAATCGAGCTGGTTTTTACCGCGCATCCCAGCGAAGCGAAACGCCGCTCGATCCGCGCGAAATTACGTCGTATGCGCCGTGCGCTGCAAGACTTGGATCGGACGGATTTGCTGCCGCGCGAACGTGAACGCTTGGAACAAGGGATTCGTTCCGAACTGACGGTCTTGTGGCAAACGGACTTTTTACGCGACGCCAAGCCGACGGTGTTGGACGAAGTCGCCCGCGGACTGTCGATCACTCCGCGTTTGGTCGAAGTCGTACCGCAGGTATACGATGCGTTGCGGAAGGCATTGAAGATTTGCTACCCCCATCACACATTCGAGATACCGCTCTTTCTGCGCTTTGGATCGTGGATGGGAGGCGATCGCGACGGCAATCCATTCGTCACCGCCGCCGTCACGCGTCAGACGCTGTTATGGTTACGCGAATCGGCCATCGAACAGCACAAGGCGATGTGCAAGAAGATGTACGATTTCCTCAGTATATCTTCGCACGAAATCCCGGCCGATTCGGTTCTTGTGACGAAGCCGAATGACTATGCGAAGCGGTTTTCGGACTGCGCGAAAGCTTTGGAATCCGTCTCGACGCACGAACCTTACCGCCGTTGGGTGAAGTTGATTCAATGGCGTTTAAACGTGTCGATGCCCACCGATGCCGGAGCCGATGTTCCGGATGGGGGGTATCGCGACGGTGAAGACTTATTGAGCGACCTGCATACGCTCCAAGCAAGTCTTGCCAAACATCGGGCGGAGATGTTGGTCGACGGCGAGGTCGGCCGATGGTGCGATCTGGTTCGCGTCTTCGGATTGAACCTGACGCGATTGGACGTACGCCAAGACGCGCGGCGTTACCGCGAGATCATGACGGAAATTTTGTCTTCGACCGGTATCGTCGAAGGCTATGGCGATCTGCCCGAGGCGCGACGTTGCGAGGTGCTTTCGCAAACGCTCCCCTGGAAGAATCCGATCGTCGGCGAAAATTTCGCCCCACTTACGGCTGACACGCTCGAACTGTTCCGGCTCTTGCACGACGCGGTGCGTTCGTTCGGCCCTGACTGCCTAGGCGGACACGTCATCAGTTTGACGCAGTGTCCCAGCGATGTATTGAACGTGTTGTGGCTGTGGCGTTGGGCACAAGCCACGGCCGAGCATCCGATCTCTGACGAACTGCGTATCGTGCCGCTCTTCGAGAAAATCGAAGACCTGAAAAACGCCGCGCAAACGCTCGACGCGATGCTCTCGCATCCGTTGTATCGCGAACACGTGACGTGCTTGGGAGATCGCCAGATCATTATGGTTGGGTATTCGGACAGCACCAAAGACGGCGGCTATTTGGCTGCTTGCTGGGGACTGTACGAAGCTCAAAGCGATTTGCAACTGATCGCCGAAAAGCATGGCGTATCGCTGACGTTCTTTCATGGCCGGGGCGGTTCGCTAGGCCGCGGCGGCGGACCCGCCTGCGCGGGATCCTGTCGTTGCCTCCCGAGGCGCTCGACGGGACGTTGCGTTTGACCGAACAAGGCGAAGTCTTGGCCGAGCGTTACGACGACACGCAAATCGCGTTTCGCCACCTCGAACAAGTCGCCTGGGCGACGTTGACGGCTTCCGCACTGCCC
This sequence comes from Pirellulales bacterium, assembly GCA_049840575.1. Classification (GTDB taxonomy): domain Bacteria; phylum Planctomycetota; class Planctomycetia; order Pirellulales; family JALHPA01; genus JANRLT01. The sequence continues at coordinate 48,585 of JASGKV010000017.1, read as the reverse complement.
GGAGTAACGGTGAAGCCGGCGTGGCGCGAGATGCTGAACGAAGTTTCGAAGCGATCTTACACGGCCTATCGCGAATTGGTCGATCAGCCGGGTTTCATTCAATTCTTCGCCTCGGCGACGCCGATCGACGAGATCGAAAACTTACCGATCGGCTCGCGACCGTCGCGGCGGCGGGGCGAGCGTTCGTTGGGGGATTTGCGCGATTCCGTGGGTCTTTTCGTGGACGCAAAATCGTTGCATGATTCCGGCCTGGTACGGTCTGGGGACCGCGCTGACCGAAGTCAAATACCGTGACCGCGGCAGTTGGAACGTGATCTGCGAGATGTACCGCTCGTGGCCGTTCATGCAAGCGACGATCGACAACGCGGTCCTGGCGTTGGCCAAGGCCGATATGTATATCGCGCATCAATACGCGGATCTCGAAGAAGACGGCGACGTGAAAAAACGTTGTTGGAGCTTGATCGCCGCGGAACGCGACCGCACACGGCAAGCGTTGCTGGATATCGTCGGCGGTAACGAACTGCTTGCCACGAATCCTTGGTTCTTCAGCTCGATCGAAGTTCGCAATCCTTACATCGATCCTCTGAATCTGATTCAGATCGACCTCATGAAACGCCGTCGCACTTTATCTGCCGACGCGACCGAGGAAGAACGTGAGCAATTGCTCGACATGCTGCGACTTACCGTCCAAGGCGTAGCGGCCGGAATGCGGACGACCGGTTAAGTCGCGTCATTCATTAGACGTAAAACCTCGCACCAAAGCGAGGTTTTACGTCTTGCGGGCATTTGTATTGCAAACGAGTATTGATCGTGGAAATCCAAGACGGATCGGTCTAGCGGTTTTGCATGAATCATTGTGAATGCCGAGTTCTAATGCACGTTCTTCGAGTTAAAGAGTCTTGGGAATCAGCAGGTTCGTACCGATTTTTTTGTTGAGTCGCTCGATCAAATACGCAGCGAGTGCGGGAGATTCCAGTTCTTGATTTTGATGGACGAAGAATAGGACTTTCTTTACGCCGGCCGTTTTCCATTTTGCGATGCGCACGACCCAATCATCCAGGCGTGCGCGATCCGACCGTGGCTCATTCGCGCCGACCCAGCGCACGAACGCCGTTGAAGTCGTTAAACGCATATGCATCAAGTCACGACGGCCGGCGGTATCGACAAGAACGTTCGTGATGTCGTGGGTTTCAAGCAGATCGTATAATTTGGTCGATACGGCCGCATCGTTGAACCAGTTTTTGTGCCGAAACTCGATCGCCAGCGGCACTTCGTAAGTCCAGTTTTCGATGAACGCCGCAACACGATCGAATTCATTCGGCCCAAAAGTATCTCGCAATTGTAGGAAAGTCATCCCCAGCTTCTCACGTAGATGCAGCATGTTGACGACGTTATGCTCGACGAGTTCTCGCACGTCCTTCAACCGTCGTAAGTGCGAAATCGACTGTTCGAGTTTGGGGAAGAACCGAAAATCCGCCGGAACCGTTTCATACCATTTCTTGAAAATCGCAGGTGGGAATAAGCGATAAAACGTGGCGTTCAACTCGATGCTATTGAATTGTGTCGAATAGTAACCAAGCGGATTTTTCACGCCTCTCGGATAGAAATTCTTTAGATCCTTTTTGTCCCACTTGGCACATCCGACGAAGATTTCAAAATCTTTCGATTTCGAAGACAGTCCTTTCAGCAACTTCGTCGTACCTGGATGGTCCGGCGGGATCGTGAAATCAATCCCCTCAATACTGTCGACTTGTCCGAATTTCATGAAATTCCAGTCGCCGAGGAAGGCGAAGTAGTTGGCGAACGCGACTTATTCCACTGTTTGGTTCAACAAGTGGAAGTATGACGATGCCAGATTGAACTTAGAATATAGAATCAATATTAACAAAAAACGGCTTGACGCATGGAAATGCGTCAAGCCGTTAAGAGTCCAAGTCGGGGCGACATGATTTGAACATGCGACCTCTACGTCCCGAACGATGATTGCGATAATCGGGACTCCCGTAATGCCTTGTTTTCAGCATCACAAGAATCGCCCAAGGTGTTCCCAAACCATGAAAATCGCATGTGTTGGGAACATTTTGGGAACACGTTTCAAGCCGCCAAAATAATCGGCTTTAGCGGGAAGTCCCCGCCCTGCCCTTCTCGCCACGCTTCGCAGAACGATTCGGCTTCCGTGCGGCTATCGGTCAATAAAGCGATCTCCGCATCACTCTCGCCCGTCTCGTCAATCAGGACCACTTGCAGAGGCTTCGTCACGTGCTTTGGTTGGCGAATGTGGATGTCGTAGAATTGCCGTGGCTTGCCGCCTCGCTCGTAGTCTTCGCCGTACACCGCATATCGACCCCGCATCCGAAATGGGTCTAGGGCGATCGTCAGCAGGCTTAGCGGCTCTGCGAGAAGGTCACGGATTCGCGTGACGACGACCGTTCGCTGCTCCCATTTTGAGACGCCAATGGGATACGGGTTGTTTCGATACTCGAAACGGGCTGGCTTACCGACTTCAAACGTGATTCCCTCGATGACGATGCGTTCCATGTTTTACTGCCTCCAAACGATTGGGGAAAGGCCGGTCTCCCCTTGCCGCCCGAGTCGCTCACTGTGACTCGGGTATGTAAGTGTTTGTTCAGGTGCGATGATACTTCGTTATCGACCGATTGCAACGAAATTCCGACGCTTGCTAGCAGGTGTAGTGTACGGATTTGACGTATGTTGTTATGCTGTTTTGGGAAGAAAATTTGGGATATTTTGGTGGGTCCGCGAACGCTCGAAACGCAACTGATTTGCTACCTATTCGGCAGACCCAATATCCTGTTGCCAAGCACCGCCAAGCCTCACCAGGTATCACCGAGTACCGCATTAATCTGTACATGCGCCCACGTTCCAATTAAAATGAATCCGCCTATGAGTCGCTAGGTCATCTCTGCAAGTGCTTGAAGCGTTGCTATTTATGCTTGCGTTCTAGGCACTTGCGCACAAACTGTCTACTAAATGTTCGCAAGTCGTTTGCCGATAAAGTACTGTGATTAGGGGCGGGTACTTAAAATGGCCAAGATCGATGTCAAACCGTCGCTTTTAGAATGGGCGCTGACCAGAGCGGGCAGTCGTGCGGATACAATACGCACTCGCCACAAAGTTGCGGATTGGATCGCAGAAAGCGATAAACCGACGTTGCGGCAGTTGGAGGCGTTTGCCAAGGCTGCTTATCTACCAATTGGGTACTTGTTTCTGACCGAACCGCCGGAAGAAACGTTACCGCTACCGGATCTGCGCACAATCTCCGACCAGGGTGTACGTCGGCCAAGCGCCGACATGCTGGACACTGTTCATGCATGCCTATCTCGGCATGATTGGTATCGCGACTACCAGATCAAGAACAACGCCTCCGACCTTGATTTTGTTGGTTCATGCAGGATCACTGAAAGCCCTATTGATGCCGCAGCGAAAATACGCTCGCGACTAGGTGTCGCGCAGGGGATGCGGCGTGCGCCCGATCTTGAGTCGGCCGTGCGTGAGTTTGCCTATCAAATCGAATCGATAGGCGTATTGGTAATGCTCAATAGCATCGTTGGCTCCAATACGCGACGTGCCTTAAATGTAGATGAGTTTCGCGGCTTTGCGATAGCCGATACCCTTGCTCCACTTATATTCGTCAACACTGCGGATGCTAAGTCCGCGCAAATGTTTACGTTGGCACACGAGTTATGTCACATCTGGTTGGGGAACTCAGCAATCTCCAATTCCGAATTAATCAGCACACATGCCGATGGCATTGAGAAATGGTGCAACGCCACCGCAGCAGAGATATTAGTGCCACAGGAAGCCATACGAGAAATGATTGGCAACACGAATGGTTTAGATCGACTAGATGCACTGAAGCGTCGCTTCATGGTCAGCGGCTCTGTGATTCTGCGTCGTTTGATGGAGTTGAAATACATAACTCGTGAACGCTTTTTCTCGGAATATGCCACTGAGCGTGCGCTCTACGAACAGCGCTCCACGGATGGGCAGGCGAATTTTTATGCGGTTCACTCCAATCGAGTTGGCCGCAGGTTTGCAAAAGCGGTGATGGCCGACACCCTGGAAGGTAAAACGCTTTTCAGGGATGCCTTTCACATGCTGGGAATAAGTAAGCGAGAGACGTTTAACGAGTTGGGCAGATACATTGGGGCAATTCAATGACGCGTTTTTTGCTCGACTCAAACGTCTTAATTGAGTCAAACCAGCGATACTATTCACAGGACTTCTGCCCTGCATTCTGGGATTGGCTCGTACACCACAATGCTCAAAACGCAATTTATAGCATTGATAAGGTTTACGACGAAATATCCGGAGCGGGAGATAACCTAAGTGACTGGGCAGATAGTTATCGTAGCGCGCTTTTTATGCCGACTACGGCGGAAATGAGTTCTGCGCTATCCCACATAGCACAGTGGGTCGTGCAAAGCAGGTACACGGATAACGCAGTTTCTGAGTTCTTAGCCGCCGCCGACTATTATTTGTGCGCCTATGCGTTGGTATACGGGTACACGGTAGTTACGCACGAAGTCTCGAAACCAGATCACAAGAGCAAGGTGAAGATACCCGACGTGTGTAATGCCGTTGGCGTTGAATGGACTGATATTTTTCATGTACTGAAGAAACTAAGAACACGCTTTGAACTCGGCTCTCCTGAATAAGCCTTCATGGCAAAAAACCGTCCTAACCGGCGGGGTTTTTCGTGCGCCGCGCTCAATCAAAATGACGAACTGGCGTCACGCAAACAAATACGTCGTCTTCGGTGTCCGCGTATTTCGCGTCTAACTCGTAGCTGCCAGCCGGTAGTTCCGAAATCCGGTAAAGGCCGTCGTATTCGTGAGAATCGAGGCTCGATCGCCCCATGAGCGTTCCGTCTTCGTGGCGAATTTGGCTAATGACTTTCATGGGTATCTCCTAAACTTCGGGCGAAAGCTGTTTCCATCCCGCGTCGATCACAGGATCGGCCAGCATCTCCTCGGGCGTCACGCCGAAATACCGCGCCATCGAGGCGATCACGCGGTCGTTGCAGTCGAATTCCATCTTAAGGTAGCCGCGAATGTGATGCTCGCGAATCTCGCAGTTGAACGCGATCATGCCGATGTCGCGGTGCTGCGGATCGGTCAACGTGATAAGCCGATGGAGATTGTAGGCGAGTTTTTGCCGTCTGGTCATGGCGGCAGGATAACGCGCAGTGGACGGGTGTACAATAGGTGATTCATGGGGCGAGCGTTAACTTCCCCGCAGATACCCGACAACCTTTGCTGCCATGCGGTCATACGCCTTTTCTCTCTTAGAACACCCGCAACCCTTCGTTTTCTCTTTGCCGAAAAACGTTGTAATCGCGGAGAGCCACTTGCCGGGCCGAAACGCGGTGGGCCGTCCGCATAGCCGATGTACCTTCAGGGGGTCGCTTTCGCGCGACCAGTGCGGTGCGCAGCCCAACGAACAGTACATCAAATACCGGCCGTGGCGGTCCCGCTCGTTCTTGGTCGTGAAGGGGCATTCCATTAGAACGTCAGCCCAGCAGTCGATGGGAGATTGCCGTCACACACGCTGCGGCCCGGTCCTAGCGTGTCATCGGTCACGATTGAGTGGAACGTGACTCGGTTCCCGATGTTGTAGGAGTCGCCTGGCGCGAAAGTCATTGCGGCGAGATTGCGAGTGTAAGTGCAGGACGAAATCGCAACGCAATCCAAGTCGTCACAGCCGCCCAGGTCGCAGCCGCTGCCAAATTCCGACGCTTGCCCAATGCCGGCCAGGACCGTGACCGAGAAAATGCCCGTCCCTGGATCGCGCTCGATGATAACGCGGATGTACAGACGCCCGGTGCTGGTGTGATGCATTCCGACATCGTTCGTGTAGCTCATCGAGCAGGTTTCCGAACCGACGTAGCAATACACCGCACGACAGCCAAAGAATCCGGTGCTGGACGATTTAAGCGTTAGGACATCTCGCCGACGTTGGACGATGCGAGCATGGCATAGACGCGCACGCCTTTAACGACTTTCACAATCGCGTCGCCCGCCAAAATCCAGCAACCACCCAAAAGAATTTGGCGTTCGTCGGTGATAATCATTCCGGCGATCTTTTCCCGCAGCCGTTCGGTGCAATCGAACTCGGCGGCTTTGTCAAACCAATCGGGGCGTGAGGTCTCATCGAGACGCAGTGTGTACTTCGCCGGTTCCGCACACTCGGCAACGCTTGGCGGTGTGAATTCGACGCGCACCCAACCACGGATGTGAATGCCGTCGTCGCGCAGGTTGTAAGCCGCGATCAAGTCGCTATGGCTGTCCGTGTATTCCGGAGCGGTGATGATCCGGCCACCCTTGCAGTAAATCGCCGAGAGAAAATTGCACATCGAAACGGAGTCCTTTTGAATTTCGGTGTTGGGGGACGGGTGTTTACTTGCCCTTGCGGGGACGGGTAAACTCGGCCGCGAATTCCGCAACCGCGACGCGAACATGCGATTCCGAAACACCGAACTTGTAGGCGACGGCGGAATAGGGAAGTCCGTTGCTGACTTCGCGGGCCATTTCACGACGACGTACACGGCGTTCGCCATGCGTCATGCGCTTCACCGTTTCGACCGCAGACTTGCGAGTCATTGCCTATCCTCTGGCGGAGATTCCTTATTGCCTCTGACGTATTGAATGCTACAAAGAGTGTCGAACATTGCAACTAAAAAGTATTGAAAAAGATTCTTTTTAGATCGCCCTGTTACGCAACCCCATGACGGATATAGTTTTACAAAGGAAAGAAATTTGAATCTTTTTTTCAGGGCGAGTCGATGCTGTTGCCTCAGACACCTGCCGACATCCAGGAATGGCTCAATCGGTTCGAGCGTTGTGCCACCGAGATGAAGAATTTAAAGCTAAACATGCTCGATTCTGGCCATAAGCAGGTAGAACTGAACACGCTCAAGGCCGACAAAGCCCTAGAATACCTTGAGGGATGGGCTTCGGATTGTGGTGAGAAGTTCCTTAAAATGCTGCGCCCAGCAGAAATCAGATGCCAAGCGCAAAGAATTAATCGCAAGAAAAAAGAACCTAAAGAAGTAACAAAAAAGATTCAAAATAGTTGCAAATAAGATTGGCCCTCATAGAATCATTTCCGTACCCACGGAGATTGATTCATGCCGGACTACCTAACCCCCAAAGCGGTCGCCCAAACGCTAGACGTATCGCTGTCGTGCGTCTATTCGCTCTGTGCGGCCGGTGAGATCGAGGCGATCCGTGTGGGGCTGGGACGCAACCGCGCGCCGTATCGAATCGCACGCGAAGCCCTGGACGCCTATATCGAACGGTGTCGCTCGGCCGCCAGGGACGCCGCGAATCGGTATCGGGATGAGCATCCTACCGATCCCGCACCGTCGTCCCCTGCCCTGCCTCGTGCGCGGCTTGGACGCGCCGAACCGTTTCGTTTATTGCGGGCCGGCGGCTGGACCGGATGAGGCGATTCGCTTCGCGGCCTGGAGCATGTAATCCTTCTTTTGCGTAACGTGTGAGTATCGACGCAGTACCATTCCGGGATCGGTGTGACCCATTAAACCGGCAACCGTCGTCGCATCCATTCCCGCCACAAGCATCTCAGTGGCGAAGCCATGCCGATATGAGTACGGCACGATGCTTTCGTCGTAGCCCAACTTTTCTCTGAGGTTGCGAAAGCGGTGTCCGATAGAATCTTTGCTCCACGGATTGCCGCGACTGTTCCGAAACAACGGCCCACCCGATCTGCCTCTGGCATGCAGCAGAATGCGCGTGACCGTTTGCATGCAGGGCGAAAGGAATATCGTTAACGGCTTGCCGGTGACCTTGCGCGTCTTGTGTTGGTCCAGCGTCCAGGTCGTGATGTCTGAGGCCACATCTTTGACCGTGACGCCCGAGACAGTTTGAGGTCGTCCGCCGGTGTGCCGTAAGGCGATCAACACGATGCGGTACGTGTTATGTCGTCGCACGCCTCTGTCGTTGTAGCCTCGGTGGGCGGCTTCCTTGAATAGTTCGGCGTGCATCTCGGCGGTGATGATCGACTCGCGTTCGTTTGCGCCGGGACGCTTCATGTCGACCAGCGGATTGACCAAGAGCATGCCTTGATCCTTGGCATACCCGAACGCGCTTTTAACGGACTCGATCGCGTCGCGTTGAGTGGTCGTACTTTTCCACGTGGTGTGCGAGTCGACCCATTCCGTGACCTGAATCGGCCGAATGTTCCTGGCTAACTCTCGGCCGTGCCTAAGGCAGAAATCCACAAGATAGTGTTGGTATCGCTTGAGCGTCGTCGGCGCGCCGTTCTTCTCGACGTGCAACAAATACTTCTCGCAAATTACAGCGACCGCGACCTTGTGGGGTTGGGTTTGCCCCTGTGATCGCATGTCGGCCCAGATCGTATGAGCCTCTTCTTCGTTGTCGGAAAGCCGAATCTTCGCGCGCCCGTCATTGACGTACCACGCATTGCGTGCGGCCCAATAGTAAGGCTTTCGCATGGGAACGCATCTCCTGCCCTTGGGAACAAATTTGGGAACAGAGAGAAGCTATCAGCGCATAAAAAAACCCGCAACCACTTGGTTTTGCGGGCTTTTTGTAGTCGGGGCGACATGATTTGAACATGCGACCTCTACGTCCCGAACGTAGCGCTCTAGCCAGGCTGAGCTACGCCCCGATGGGTCCCGATCGAGAAAAACGCGGTAATCACGTATCGGGAAGTTTCGCAACGACGTGTTCCAGCGTGAATTCGACACATAAATTTGTCGAAGGTTCACCTCGTTCATCGGTCGAGTCTCATATTTTGCCGATAACAACTTGGCGAGTCAAGTCGACTTTAACGACCGAAAAGCGATCGATAAGCGAACGGCTTGAAAGTGGCACGCGTTTGGATTCATGAACAAACTTGCGATTTTTGTCGGCGAATTACGATCGCGACGCTGAATACCGCGAGCAAAAGCACAATCGCGGTGATGCTCGGTTCCGGAACCGCCGTCGCGACGAATTGCGATTGCACGTAATCGATCGCTTGCTCGTGCGCCGCTTCGCTCAGACCGTTGTTGTAAACCAAGAAGAACGGATCGGATTTCGCGACCGACGGATCGCTGCTGAGGAGTTCGAGTCCGATCAAATAGATGCCTTCGGCGGGAGTTCCGACGGCCGAAAGCGTCGAAGTCAAGTGTCGGTGTATCGATCCGTCGACCGCGACGGTTTGCAGCGCGAATCCCGATTGAAGGCCGGTTGCGGAGCCGACGGTCACCGAGTTCGCGCCGAACGATAATCCCAGCGTGCCGGAATTTTCCGGCACAACGAAGTGAACCGTTCCTGCACCGTTCCAGTAGCCCAAGTTGCTCGATAAACCATAGGTGGACAGATCCAGGACGTTGAATCGAAGCTGGCTTCCCGCCTGCAGCCCGCTTCCGGAGGAGGCGTTGAAGCCTGGATCGCCTATCAAGTAAGGTTGATCCGGATCCTCCCCGAAATCGAAACCGAACACGCGCAAATCCGGAACCACAGTGGTCGTCGCGTCGATGATCCCTTCGGTGCGAATTTTGTTACCCAGTACGTACGGACGGATATCCGCATGGGCATCTTCCTGTGAGAAGACGATGCCGACGGAGCAGAACAGGAACGTTGCGAACGTGACGAAGCCGACTTGCATGGAAGTTGATCCGGGAACGAGTGATGATGAATACGGACGACTTCCGTGCCGGACGAAATCGAGCACCGCATTATTCCGTCAGCAGCGGACCTTCGGCAGCTTTCAACGGCTTAACGAATTGCAGAGGCACGCGGCACCATTCGGCGATCCGCTCGGCCGAGACCAATTCGACGCGGCCGTCGGCGAAGAGATAATGCGACGAGCCTGCATGACGATCGACGTCGACTTCGCCCTCAATCGCGTCGAAGACCGTCCCCGCCGCGATGTTCTGCGTTGTGAACCAGCGGTGCGATTCCACGTGATCGTCGTACAGAGAAACGGGCCGATTTTCGCGATCGGTCAACTCGACGGCGATCAGCGTTCGGGTCGTCGCCGGCAGCTTGTTGCGATTCAGGACGGCCCCCGACAGCGAACCGTTCGTGATGTATGCGTTCATCACATAACTGGACATCCGCTTTTCCAGACGCTCCGGCCCTTTTTGATCGCTAGGGCAGATGCGGAGCGAATCGACGTTCTCGCTGTACGGACCAAGTCCGTTAATCCAGCATTTGTCGAAATCCGTATCGTGCGATGTCTTGGGAAACATTCCACGCCGATCGTCGCAATACCGAATCACCGCCAAGCCGATTTGCCGCATGTTGTTTGCGCATTGGATCTTGCGAGCAGCTTCGCGAGCCGATTGAATCGCTGGCAACAGTAACGCGATCAGAACGCCGACGATGGCGATGACGACCAATAACTCGATCAGCGTAAAACCGGTCCTCGGACTGCGAAGTCTTGATGTCGGGGCAGGTTCGTTACATGCACAATGAATGCAGGAGTATTTGAATGTTGTATGCATGCAATCAGCATAGCGATTGCATAAATGGTGTCAATGCAAATTAATTGCATATGATAGTTTTGTGCCGTTTTTTTGGATTTCTTGCTACGAATGGCTGTTTCAAGGTATGTACCGTTCAACGCTACGCGTTGAATCAACCGGTGGTTGGCTCCTTATGATCGAATGCTTTTGAGCATTTGCCATTCAGAACTGGAGCCATGCTTGTTCGTTCGCTCGAAAACGATAATCAAAGACGGATGCGTGAGTACCGTGATCCTTAGCAATATTTCAGAGAGAGAATTTCCGAATCGCGACTCAGAAATGATGAGATCTTGGTGAGAGTGCCGAATATTTGGTTTTCTTTACAACCGACGATCATGCGTTTATGATGACCGACCATGGTCGAGCGAGCTTATCGTCCGGCTAATTGCGGGCGTAACTCAGTGGTAGAGTATCACGTTCCCAACGTGACTGTCGAGGGTTCGATCCCCTTCGCCCGCTTCATAAAACCCTCGTCGCATTGATGCGACGAGGGTTTTTTATGTCTATATTCTCGCGGCCGCGTGATCCGGCTCTTCGGCGTTGATTACCATGAGTTTACGGCCCCAACCGTAAGAACGAGCACTCGTATCTCGCGTTCGTTCGATCAATTCCTACACACGCACGCCCATGCCAACGTCTTCGACGCCACCGCTTAATCCTGCGTTGTATCAGATCAATACGCGGGTGAGATTGACCGAACTGACGCAAACGCTCGGCCGGCGAGCCACGTTGGACGACATCACCGACGTCGAACTGGACCAAATCGCGGCGCAGGGTTTCGATTGGGTTTGGTTCCTAAGCGTCTGGCGAACCGGCGTTGCGGGGCGGGCCGTTTCGCGCGGGCATTCCGGCTGGCGGCAAGAATTCGAAGAGACCCTGCATGATCTCGTCGACGACGATATCGCCGGCTCCGGCTTCGCAGTAACCGATTATGAGGTTGGCGATGAGCTGGGCGGCGATGCCGCGCTCGCTCGGCTACGCGAGCGAATGCGTCGACGCGGGTTGAAACTGATGCTGGACTTCGTCCCCAATCATATGGGCCTGGATCATCCCTGGGTCGAAGACCACCCGGAATACTTCATCGCAGGGACCGAAGAGGAACTCGAAAACGCTCCGCAAAATTTCGTGCGACTTGATACCGAACGCGGCGAAAAGATTTTCGCATATGGCCGCGACCCGTATTTTTCGGGTTGGCCCGATACGCTGCAACTCGACTATTCCAACCCGGCTACGCAAGCGGCGATGTTGCAGGAGCTCAGCGGAATCTCCACGAAATGTGACGGTGTGCACTGCGATATGGCGATGCTGATTTTGCCCGATGTGTTTCACCGAACATGGTGGCGGACCGCCCTCCCCTTCTGGCCCAACGCCATCGAGCAGGTTCGCCGGCGATTTCCCGATTTTCTGTTTCTTGCGGAAGTCTATTGGGATATGGAATGGACTCTCCAACAACAAGGGTTCGATTACGCTTACGACAAGCGATTGTACGACCGCTTGCATGCGGGCAACGCACGACCGGTCCGCGATCACTTGCGGGCCGAGCTGAATTATCAAAGCAAATTGGTTCGATTCTTAGAAAATCATGACGAACCGCGCAGCGCATTGACGTTCCCGTTGGAAATTCACAAAGCCGCGGCGACGATTACGTATCTTGCACGGGAATGCGGTTTTTTCAGCGCGGCCAGTTCGAAGGTCGCATAAAGAAAGTTTCGCCCCATCTCGTGCGCAGGACCCGACGAACCGATCGACGATCGAATTCGCCAGTTCTACGACCGACTTCTGGCCATACTGAGATTGCCGACCGTTCGCGACGGCGAGTGGCGACTGTTGGAAGCCGAACCGGGCTGGGAAGGCAATTGGACCAACGACTGCTTTGTGATTTCGGCGTGGCGCGGTCCGCAGAACGAGATTCTATTGAACGCCGTGAACTACGCCCACAACCAAAGCCAGTGCCATGTCCGTTTGCCTTATGAGGAGCTAGCCGGCAAGCGTTGGCGTCTGTGCGATGAACTGGGGACGGCGCAGTTCGAATGGCATGGCGACGATCTGACCGGTCGTGGGCTGTTTTTGGATATGCGGCCGTGGGAGGCGTGTGTGTTTTCATTCGTCGAACGGACGTAAGTTTCGTACCCGCGCTTTCGCCTTAGCTACTCGACTTCCAGCACGATTTTGAGAGTTCTTAGATCGCCGCGGACCAGTTCTTGGTCCCTGGCGAAGTCGGCGTCGCTTTGAATCGGCGTACGAAAGATCGTGAATAACACTTCCGCGCCTTCGTCGTTCGCCACGACGCGCATCGGTACGAAGACCTCGTCGCCGGTCGGCAGACGAATGAAATGATCGAGTACGCCTAACGTATTATGCGGAGCGAAACGAAAATCGAGTTGGCCATGCTCGGTCTCGATTTTCCAGCCGCCCGCACTCTCCGAAACCGAGCGCACGAAATTTTTCGCCCAGTGCGGTAGATTATTCGCGTCACGAACATAGTCGTAGATTCTGTTCGGCGGGCAATCGATATAGGTGCTGACGGTTTTCGTAACGAGCATGATGAAAGCTCCATGAAATAACGAGCGTCGTTGTTACGAAATCGCGTTGGAAGCGGATGCGATCGTTTCGAGCTTAAGGTCGGGTTGAACGGGGCTTGTCGGCTCGTCCACTAGATTCACCGTCGCTTCGACGAACGTGCGAATCGTCTGACAAAAAACTTCCAGCGGTAAGTCGTCCCCGTCGTGGCCGAAAGGTTGTTCGACGACTTCGGCCGTGAATTCCATCCCCAGAAAGAAACCGGCGCCGATCGCGATGACAGGCAAGCCCCACCAACCCATCGCGGCCGCGACCGCCCACGGAGCACTCAGCAGATACAGGGCGATTCCCCAGCGTATCAACGCGCGGTACGAGGCCGTCAACGGAGTATTGCGAATGCGCTCGCAGCGCCGCAGACATCGAGCAACGACCGCGCGTGAACGTCCAAAACCCAGACCGTGTCGCGCAACTTGCCGGCGCGATTCCAGTGGTTGATATCGCGATGGATCAATTCCGCAAAGTAGCCGGGACTATGGGGAAACTCGCTTCCGACCTCCGCGAAACCCGGGACTGCGCGAATCGAACGCTCGCCGCGCAGATGCAGTCGCAACGCTTCGGGAAAGGCGATCAGATGTTTCGCGAAGCGACGATAATCATTTGTGTCCAGATCGGCGTGCGCGCGTACCTTGAGGGCCAAGTTCCGACAATCGTTGGTCAATTGACCCCATAACTTCCGGGCTTCCCACCAGCGATCGTGTGCGGTGTTGTTGCGAAAGACCAGCAAGATGCCTAAGGGCACCCCGATCGCCGCGACGATTTCGCCGCCGGCGTCCCAGTGTGCGTCGTTGCGCATAACGACATACGTTGCCAACGCGGCATACGCCAACGAACCGAGAAGATAGGCGAGTAAACGACCGCCGATATGCAGACGCGGAATGACCATACGTTCGTCCGAAGAAATGTATTCGGACGTAGTTTGCGGGATTCCCCGAGGATTCGCAAGTCGAGCGATCTTCGCGAAATCAGAATCTATTGAGCAACCGGCAGTTTGATGGTGAAAGCCGTGCCTTTTCCAGGAGCGCTCTCCACACGGATACGGCCGCGATGGGCTTCGATGATCGAGCGACAAGCGCTTAAACCCAGTCCGGTGCCTCCTTTTCCGCTCGCGTCGGGACCGGATTTCGTACTGAAGTACGGATCGAATATCCGTTTCATCGTCTCTTGCGACATGCCGGATCCGGTATCGCGGATTTGCAGATCGACCGTATTCGACGCGTCGTCGTGCGACAGTTTGATGGTCAACTGACCACCGTCGGGCATCGCTTGCCGAGCGTTGACCAGCAGATTGATCAAGACTTGCTGGATCTGGTTGCCAATCGCCGAAGCTGGCGGAGCGTGACTCAGTTGATACTCAACGCGCACTTTGTACTTCTGCATCTCGCGTTCGAGCAACAGCATCGAGTCTTCGATCACGCGCCGCAGATCGGTCGGCTCGATCGTTTCTTTGCGATTTTTGGCAAACGCCAACACGCCGTTGGTGATTTTGGCCGCCCGTTGGCCGGCCTCGTGAATTTTTTCGAGCGCCTTGTCTCGCGTCGGCGCGTCTTTGTGACGCATGCCGAGCTTGGCGTAGTTGATCACCGTCGTCAGGACGTTGTTGAATTCGTGGGTGGTCGTGCTGAGCAGCTCGCCGAGCGCGGTCATCTTCTGCGCGGCGTCGAGTTGGACGCGTGTTGAATCTAGCACTGCGCGGTCAACGTCTCGACTTGCGCTTCCAATTCGGCGATTCGCTTTTCCGCCGGCGTCCGCGGGACGGTCGCGATCGCGGGCACCGAGACCGGGAACGTCGAGGCCGTGTTGAACGAAACGAAGTCTTGCATGGAGCTTCCCGGTTTACGCAAATTGACTAGTTCGTCGTCGCGACGGCATCGTGGTTCGCCCTGCTTCTCCGTTTTGACGCGATGCGACCTAAGTTCCATCGCGTGACGAAGTTCCGACCACATGGGTATCGTCCACGACGTTACGGTGACTGGAATCGTTGCGACCGGAATTCGTGCAAAGTTTCCGCGTCGATACGTCGACCGCCGGCAACTTCGTGTTCCGCTGAGAACGGTGTAGGCGGTTCCGACCGCACTCGTTATGCTGTCCGACGCGAAAGGAATTCGCCGGCAACCTGCAAGCGAACATCGCCGAGGAAAACTCTCTCCGAATCGGAGGCAAGGATGCTTCCCGAACGCCAAGCCACCCAGCCCGTTCTGACGGTCGATCTCTTAGAACAAGGGATCGCCGCCCTCGAAACGCTGGGCTATCAAATCCGGGTCGAAACCGAACTCGGTCGCTCGATGACCTGCGTCATCAAAGGCCGCCCGTGGTTGGTCTTGGACCCGAACCAAGCACCGCGCGAACAGTTGGAAATCGTGCTGGAAGCCTTGCGACAAGAGCAACGCCGTATGCACGTTACGTTTCCGAGCGAACTGACCCGCGCGTTGGATTTCGGGCGTAAAGCCGCCTAGAGCTTGTATACCGACCGGTTACTTCGAGCGATACAGTCCTTGCGCGGCGATCAGCGTTTCGACCGCGTTCGGCACGCGATAGCGGATGCTTTTTTCCGCGGCGACGCGACGACGGATTTCCGTGGCGCTGAGTTCGATTTGCGGCATCTCGATTTGAGCTGCGCACATTGCGCTGAGTCGATCGTTCTCGACAATGCCGGTCAGCGCGTCCCACGCCGGATCGGGCGTGCCCGCCCGACGGACCACCAGTAACGTGGCCAGTTCGCAAATCCGCGCGGCTCGCGCCATTTGGGAAAATCGGCCAGCGAATCGGCTCCCATCATAAAGAAGAGTTCGGCTTCCGGCCGTTCGGCCTTTAAGTGCGTCAACGTCTCGACCGTATAGCTGACCCCGCCTCGATCGACCTCGCGCGTGCTCAGCTCGAACGCCGAGTTACCACCGATCGCCAGCTTCAACATTTCAAGCCGCGCGAGATCCGGCGCAGGCGTGTGCCCTTGCTTATGGGGTTGGATATGCGTCGGAATAAAAAGCACTCGATCAAGTGCAGCCTGCTCGCGACACGATTCGGCTAAAATCAGATGCCCCAGATGAACCGGATCGAAACTCCCGCCGAACACGCCGAGTCGCATAGGGATCGGCCTCAAAGAGGCTCATAAAGGTGCAAAAAAGAGTCTCCCAAACATCCAACATCGAGCAGACTCAATAACGTTGATCACAACCATCATGCACGATCTTACATGCGCAGTTTGCGATCTTTTTGCTTCGTTATTGAGCCTTTTCGCGGCTATCTTTACAACGGGATCTCGCGATTCACGTTTTTGTAGTACAGATATTTCGAAGCGACCGGACCGGTCGCGTAGAACGATTGCGGGCAGAACGGACCCATCCAGATGAAGTCGGTCGCTTCGACTTCCATCCAGAGATCGTCCAGATAGTACAGCCCTTTGCCTTGTAAGAAGTAGAGGCCGTGTTCCATTACGTGTGTTTCGGTCACCGGCAAGCTGTGGCCGACCTCGAACGTGAAAATGTTCATCGCGATGTCGTACTGGAACTCGTCGGGGATCAATAGCTGCAAGATCGCGCCCGGGTCGCCGCAGAAGATTGTGCGGGCGACGTCGTTTTGATGACCGACGAGCGGCTTAAACATCTCGATGCCGTAAGCCGGTTCATAGACCTTCCGTAATAAGAGAATCTGCGTATCGGCGGCGGCGGCGAATTCGTACTGCGATGTCGGTGGGATTAAGGAATAACCGCCGGCCTTCAGCGGGTGCTTTTTACCATCGATCGTCAACGTACCTTTGCCCGAATTGAGGTAGAGAAAGTGCTCGACGCGTCCGTCGGCCGGTTGCTTACCCCCCTCTCCTTTCGGAACGTCGATCAGATATTCGACGAACGCCGAACCCAATGCGGGAGCGCTGAGGACGCGAACCTTGGACTTCGGCCAATGCGGCAGACGCGAGTCGGGAATCCCTTCCAGCGGGATCAAAGCGTAACGGGATTTGACGCGGGTCCGGCTGCCGAGAAGTTGATCTTGTGTTCGCATGGACCTAGATTGAATCAAACCCGTTGGGCGGAGTAAACGGGAAAACCTTCGAAATTCCGCCTATCCGCTTATGCTCGCCCTCTGCCGCCGCGTCGTCGAAGAATGCTCTGCCGGCCGCGCCGTCGCGTTTTGCACGCTGGTCGAATCGCGCGGCAGCACGCCGCAAGAGACCGGCGCGAAGATGTTGGTTCTGGCCGACGGCACGCTGGTCGGCACGCTCGGCGGCGGCTGCGTCGAGGCCGAAGTCCGCCTCCGTGCGCTCGAATTGCTGCATAACCGTCGTAGCGAATTGCAAACGTTTCGGCTGGATCGCGACTACGGTTGGGACGACGGTTTGATCTGCGGCGGAACGATGGCGATTTTTATTCGAACACTGTCGTCGCCGACCGACGCCGCGCCGTACGCCGAAATCGCCGCTGCGATCGAACGACGCCGGCCGATTGAATTCGTCTTCGACTACGCCACCGAAGCCGGTCCGAAAAACTATCGCGAGTCGATCGAGCCGACGCCGAAGCTTGTCATCGCCGGCGGCGGTCACGTGGGCCAAGCGCTATCCGAGATGGCGGCCTGGATGGAGTTCGACGTCGCGGTGATCGACGATCGGGCGGAGTACGTGAGCGAGAAACGCTTTCCGCACGCCAAGGAACGAATCGTCGGCGATATCGCCGCGTCGCTGGCCGAATACCCCATCGACGCGACGACCTACGTGGTGATCGTCACGCGAGGACACAAACATGACGGCGGAGCGCTCGACGCGGTGGTCCGTTCGGACGCGCACTACGTTGGGCTTATCGGCTCGAAACGCAAAATCGCCGTGATCATGGCCGATCTCTTCGCACGAGACGCGACGCGCGAACAGCTTGCCCGCGTCCACGCGCCGATCGGTTTGGAAATCGACGCCGTCACGGTTCCCGAAATCGCCGTTAGCATCGCGGCGGAACTGGTCGCCGTTCGCCGAGGGCGGGACGGTATCCCGGCTGCTCCGATGAAACTGACATTCGAGCAACTGGACAAACTACTCAAACAAAACCGCCTTGACCCACAAGCCAAGGATGTTTGAGATCGATCACTTATCCGCTTCTCATGCGAGTGCCGCCTGCTGTTGTGCGGTGGGTTTCATCGCAAGGCCATACACGGCGCCGGCGATCGCGAAGCTAATGAACCACGCATAGCCATACATCTGGATCCAAACCGAATCGGGACTCATCTCGATCACGCCGACTTTGCCCAAGAAGCCTGGTAAGCAGGGAACGACGCCGCAAACGAACGCCGCGAACGCGATCGGATTAAACCCGCCCAGATACCAATACTTTCCGTCGCGCAGATACAACTCCGGGAGGTCGATCCAGCGCTTACGGACGACGAAATAATCGACGATCAAAATCCCACAGATGGCTCCTAACAACGCGGAATATGCCGTCAACCAGCCGAAGTATTTGTCCGCATCGGCCAGCAACTTCCACGGCTGAATCACGATCCCGATGATGCCGGTGATTAAGCCTCCGGTTTTGAAGCTGATCCATTTCGGGGCAAGGTTGGCGAAGTCGTTCGCCGGCCCCACGACGTTCGCCGCGATGTTGGTACTCAACGTGGCGGCCGCCAACGCGATCATCGCCACGACTTGCACCCAGGGTTGTTCGAACCGTTTCAACAGTTGGATCGGGTCCCAAATCGGCGTTTTGTAGACGACGATCGTCGCCGACGTAACCAACACGCCGACCAACGCATACAGCCCCATCGTGGTCGGCAAGCCGATCGCTTGGCCAAGCATTTGCGCACGTTGGGATTTGGCATAACGCATGAAGTCCGGGATATTCAACGCCAACGTCGACCAAAACCCCACGATGGCGGTCAGCCCGGGCACAAAGAGCTTACCGAATGTTTTCGCCGTTTCGTTTTTTGTTAATTGTGTCTGGGCATGGAGAATCGGCTCGAGACCGTCGGCCGCGTCGATTGCCCACCATAGCAACAGAATCGGCACTCCGACTAAAATCGGGGTCGCCAAATTCATGAAGATGCGGATCGAATCCATCCCGGCATAAATCAAGTAGATGGTCATCGCCCAAAACGTCAGGAAGCAGGCGAACTCGGCGAGATTGATGCCGTCGAACAGGATCGGCGCGGACGCGAAGTCCGGAAAGAAGATCGTCAACGGGACATAGATCCCTTGCCCGCCGATCCACGTCTGGATGCCGAACCAGCCGCACGCCACCAACGCGCGGAGCATGGCCGCCACGTTCGCGCCGCGGATACCGAAGCTCACACGACAATACACCGGAAATGGAATGCCGAACTTCGTCCCCGCGTGCGCGTTCAACATCATCGGCAGCAGGATGATGACGTTTCCCAGCGTGACGGTCAGCGCCGCTTGCCACCAGTTCATCCCCTGCTCGATCAAGCCCGACGCCAGCATGTACGACGGGATGCAGGCGCACATCCCGACCCACAGCGCTGCGACGTCGCGCGTGCCCCATTTCCGTTCGGCGAGAGTCGTCGGCGCGACGTCGGCGTTGTAATAGGGCGAGGCCGAAACGTCGGTCGTCAGTTCGTAGATACCGTCGTCGGTCGCGTAGGCGCAATGGGGCGCGGCGGGTGCGTCGTAGGGATTCATCGTGATCGATATGAGTTACGAAACGTCAAGAAACCGGTTCCCACGACGACTTTCCCTCGAGTCGGATCGGCCGACGGATCGCGCCGATGACTCGGCGGGAATTTCGTTGGCTTTTCCTTAGCGAGTGTATATGATCGGGTTGGTTTGCCCAACAACCGGTCGTGGTTTTTCGCGCTTGCGGAACGTCGCGACGATCGCTTAGCGTTTGCCGTCTTGTCGTTCGCCGTCCGCGGAGTCGCATGTGCGCCCGGTGGAAGGGCTGCGGGGATCGCAGTGGGAAGTTTCGTCCGCGGCGTGCTTTGATACGCTAAGACAAACATCCCGGTCGGATCGATTTCGTGTTTTCGGGCTCGCCTCGTCATGCCGCTGCTTGTCAAGAACGGTCGGATCGTCACCGCCGCCGATGATTATCGGGCGGACATCTTCTGCGCCGACGAGACGATCACCAAGATAGGTCCCAACCTGGATGCGCCGCCCGGCACGACGGTGATCGACGCCGCGGGCAAACTGGTCTTTCCCGGGTTTATCGACCCGCACGTGCATATCCATCTCCCCTTCATGGGGACGTACGCCAAGGATACGTACGCCACGGCGAGCAAGGCCGCGCTTGTCGGCGGGACGACCACCCTGATCGAAATGATCTGCCCGTCGTGCGCCGAAGAACCGTTGGCCGCATTCGAGTTGTGGCGCTCCAACGCCGCCGGCTTGAGCGCATGCGACTTCGCGTTTCACATGGGCGTGACGCGTTACGACGCCGCGGTCGAAAGCCAGTTACGTGAAATCGTGAACGCCGGCACCGCGTCGTTCAAAATCTTCTTGGCCTACAAAGGGGCGTTCGGCGTCGACGATACCGAGCTTTACAACACGCTGGGTTTAGCCAAAAGCCTGGGCGTGATCACGACCGCCCATTGCGAGAACGCCGAACTGGTGGCGATGTTGCAAAAGCAGTTGCTGCTGGAAGGCAAAACCGGTCCCGAGTGGCACGAACCGTCGCGACCCGAAGCGGTCGAAGCCGAAGGCGTGCATCACTTGATGACCTTCGCGCAAATGCACGACGCGCATTGCTACATCGTTCATACGAGTTGCAAAGGCGCGGTCTACAACGCCTTGGAAGCTCGCTCGCGCGGCGTGAAAGTTTGGATCGAAACGCTGATTCAATATCTCACTCTCGACAAAACCTGGGCGGAGAAGCCGAACTTCGAGGGATCAAAGTATGTGATGTCTCCTCCTCTGCGGCACCTCCACAATCAAGACTTCCTCTGGGACAACCTTGCCAACGGCAACATTAGTACGCTGGCGACCGACCATGCTCCGTTTGACTTTCACGGCCAAAAGGAAATGGGACGCGACGACTTCACCAAAATCCCGAACGGCATTCCCAGCCTGGAAGATCGCGTGACGGTCCTCTTCTCGCAAGGCGTGAAGACCGGCCGCCTGAGCTTGAATCGATTCGTCGATTGTGCGAGTACCCAAGCCGCCAAACTCTTCGGACTCTACCCACGCAAAGGAACGATCGCCCTGGGCGCGGATGCCGATTTGGTGATCTTCGACCCCGACCGGGAATGGACGGTCGCCGCCAAAAACCAACAGATGGCCGTCGACTACAACCCGTTCGAAGGTCTGCGCGTCACCGGTAAACCGACCCATGTCACCGTCCGCGGCCGGGTCGCGGTCGAGAACGAAAAATTCGTCGGAGACACCACCCGGGGCAAATACCTCCATCGCGATCCCACGCATTTCTAGGCGAAGTTTATCTGAGAGATTCTTCACGGATGACACGGAGTCAATCGATCGACATGGATTCAGACTATTCCGAATTATGAGCAAACGATGTGCTTGAACTTTGACAATCGGTCGGTGTGAATCGGTTTGTTCTGTGTCATCCGTGATCCATTTCTCCTTGCGACGACATGCCTGATTTAACTTGCAACACCGCCGGCATTCGTTCGCCCAACCCGTTTTGGTTGGCCAGCGGTCCGCCGACGAATACCGCGTATCAAGTGCGTAACGCCTTCGATGTCGGTTGGGGCGGCGCGGTTTGGAAAACGCTGACCGACGACCCGATCGTCAACGTCGCGTCGCGCTACGGCGGCATCGCGCTGAACAATCAAAAACTGATGGGCTTGAACAATATCGAGCTGATCAGCGACCGCCCGCTGGCAGACAATCTGCGCGAGATGGCCGAGGTCAAAAAACACCATCCGCATCACGCGGTCATCGCCAGCGTGATGGTCGAGTCCTCGCGCGAAAAATGGCATGAAGTCATCAAACGGATTCAAGACGTCGGCGTCGACGGGTTCGAACTGAACTTCGGCTGTCCGCACGGCATGAGCGAACGCGGGATGGGCTCGGCCGTCGGCCAAGTGCCCGAGTACGCCAAGATGATCTGCGAGTGGGTCAAGGAAGTCTCGATCGTTCCGGTCCTGGCCAAACTGACGCCGAACGTGACGAACGTCCGCGAAATCGGCCGCGCCTGCAAACAGGGTGGTGCCGACGGGATCAGCTTGATCAACACGATCAACAGCATCATGGGCGTGGACATCAACACGTTTGTCCCGAAGCCGAACGTCGGCGGTTACGGCTCGCACGGTGGGTATTGCGGACCGGCGGTTAAGCCGATCGCGCTCAACATGGTCGCCGAAATCGCGACCGACCCGCACATCGACTTGCCCATCAGCGGCATCGGCGGCATTCGCAAGTGGGACGACTGCGTCGAGTTTTTGCTGCTTGGTTCCTCCAGTCTGCAGGTTTGTACGGCCGTCATGCATCGCGGTTTCGGCATCATCAAAGGGATGACCACCGGGTTGATGAAATGGATGGAAAGCAAAGGCTTCGCCACGCTCGACGAAGCGATTGGGCTGGCATCTCCGCGAATCAAACCCTGGGGCGAACTCGATCTCAACTACAAAGTCGTCGCCGACATCAACGAGGCGACCTGCATCCATTGCGGCATCTGTTACGCCTGCTGCGAGGACGGCTGCTACCAAGCGATCACCTGGGACAAACTTCCCGGCGACGAGTACGTGGCCAAATTCGGCGCCGCGCCGTGCAAGCTCCGCGGCGAAGCGGCTCCCAACATGGCTCTCGACGCCGGCGGCAAGTCGATCGACGTGTTTACGATCAACGACGCTTGCGTCGGTTGTAATATGTGCGCATTGGCCTGCCCGATCGACGGCTGCATCACGATGAAGGAAATCCCGACCGACAAACCGTCGATGAACTGGCAACAGTATCAATCGATGCTGAAAGCCGGCGCGATTCAAAAAATCCCCCCGAAGAAAGCCGCCAAAGCGTTGCCCTAACAGGATTAGGGTTTCAGGTTTCATGTTTCAGGGTTCAGGAAATGCATCAATGAACACTTGGAAATGAAATCCGAATCCTCCCTGAACCCCGCGATCTGAACCCTGAACCCTCGACTTCTCATGCCCCGTATCGTTCGCGCCGGTCTGATTCAAGCCACGCTCTGCGAGCCCGCCACGTCCGCGCCTGAAAAGATCAAACAGGCGATGATCGACAAGCATCTGGCGATGACCGCCGAAGCGGCCGCGAAGGGCGTGCAGGTGTTGTGCTACCAAGAACTGTTCTACGGTCCTTACTTCTGCGCTGAGCAGAAGACTCAGTGGTACTCGCTGGTCGAGCGGATTCCCAATGGGCCGACGACCAAACTGTTCTGCGAACAAGCCCAAAAACACGGTATGGTCATCGTCCTGCCGATTTACGAAGAGGACATGACCGGCGTGTATTACAACACGGCCGCCGTCATCGACGCCGACGGAACTTACCTGGGCAAGTTCCGCAAAATCCACATTCCGCATTGCGATCCGGGCTTTTGGGAGAAGTTCTATTTTCGCCCCGGCAACCTCGGCTATCCGGTGTTCGACACCAAGTTCGGTAAGGTCGGCGTCTACATCTGCTATGACCGCCACTTTCCCGAAGGCTGGCGTGCGCTCGGTCTCGGCGGGGCCGAGATCGTGTTCAATCCGTCGGCCACGGTCGCCGGCTTGTCCGAATATCTCTGGAAGCTCGAACAACCCGCGGCGGCGGCCAACAACATCTACTACGTCGGCGCGATCAATCGACCCGGCTTCGAAGATCCCTGGCGGATCGGCGAATTCTACGGGCAAAGTTACTTCGCCAACCCGCGCGGCCAGATCATGGCCCAAGGAACCCGCGATACGGACTCGATCGTCGTCGCCGATCTCGACCTCGACCTGATCCGCGAAGTCCGCAACACCTGGCAGTTCTACCGCGACCGCCGCCCGGACAGCTACGGCTCGCTGACCGCTCCGTGAAGAATAGGCCGCTGATTTCACTGATATATCTGATTCACACAGATTTGAAAGAATAATTCATCATGCTGTCGAAACGAGTCATGTTGGTTCATCAGTGAAAATCAGTCCAATCAGTCTCATCCGTGGCCTATTGCATTCGATCATTCAATTTTTCAGCAAAGCAAGGTCATGCCCAACACATATCCCGAACTGCCGATCATCGACCACACGCCTTCGACTTACGACGGTCCGTCGAAGGCCGAGGTGTTGGCGGTCCGTCAGCAATACTTGTCGCCCGGACTGATCAAGTATTACCAAGAACCGTTGATGATCGTCGAAGGGAAGATGCAGTATCTATGGGACGAAACAGGCAAACGCTATCTCGACGCGTTCGCCGGCATCGTGACCGTCAGCGTCGGCCATTGTCATCCGTATGTGCTCGACGCGGTGCAAAAGCAGCTCGGCAAGTTGCAGCACACCACGACGATCTACCTGCATCCGACCATCGGCAAGTTCGCCGAAAAATTGGCCGGTCACATGCCCGAGGGATCGGGCTTGACCAGCACGTACTTCACCAACAGCGGCTCCGAAGCCAACGAGTTGGCGATTCTCGCCGCGCGCGAGTTCACCGGAAATTCCGAAGGTTCTCTCGCTCCGTAACGCCTACCACGGCGGCACGTCGGCCACGATGAATTTGACGGCGCATGGGACATGGAAGTTCCCGACCAATCCCGGGTACGCGTTCAAAAACATCAACGCCGGGTACTGCTATCGTTGCCCCTACGGTCTGACATATCCATCGTGCGGACTGAAGTGCGCACACGACGCCGAGAACGTCATTGCATATGAAACCAGCGGCCAGGTCGCCGTCTTCTTCGCCGAATGCATCCAAGGCGTCGGCGGCACGGTCGTTCCGCCGAAGGAGTATTTTCAGGTCGTCTACGACATCGTTCGCAAGCACGGCGGGCTTTGCGTCGCGGACGAAGTTCAAGGGGGCTTCGGTCGCACCGGCGAAAACTTCTGGGCGTTCGAACACTTCGGCGTCACGCCGGACATCGTCACCATGGCCAAGGGGATCGGCAACGGCGCGCCGTTGGCCGCGATGACCACCCGCCAGGAAATCAGCAAGACTTTGGCCAACCGCGTCCACTTCAACACCTACGGCGGCAATCCCATCAGCGTCACGCAAGGTTTGGCAACGCTCGAAGTGATCGAGAACGACGGGATCCAAGAGAACGCCGGTAAGGTCGGCGTGCATCTCAAGGAAGGTCTTCTGGCGTTGCAGAAAAAGTATCCCCAAATCGGCGACGTCCGCGGCCTGGGGCTGATGCTCGGCGTCGAGTTGGTCGTCGACCCTAAGACCAAAGAACCGGCCAAGGCGATGGCCGCCAAGGTCATGGAACTGACCCGTGACCGCGGCCTGATCATCGGCAAAGGTGGTTTGTACGGAAACGTGTTGCGCATCAAACCCCCGATGTGCATCACCCTCGACGACGCGAATTTCATGTTGGCTTGCCTAGACGAAGTCATCCCGTTGGCGGTGTGAATTTTGTGTTCTTCTAATGTTTGTCGTTGTGTCGTGTTGTTGTGTGGCCTGGGGCACATGGCATTTCAGGTCCGTAGGACCGTCCGTCGTTAGCCCGGACCGTTAGGTCCGGGTTACATGGAGCAAGATACGTTAGGCCCGTAGGGCCGATAGCCGCATCGGGGGCAACCGCATGCCGTCTTACGTTTCGAATCTGCAACATTTCGTGTGGAGCACCTTTCAACGTGAACCTTGGATCGACCCCGAATGGCAATCACGACTTTTCGAATACATCGGTGGGATCGTCCGGAATCGCAATTCGACGTTATTGTGCGCGGGTGGAATGCCGGATCATGTGCATTTGTTGATTTCGGTTCATCCGAGCGTTCCCTTGTCCGAACTCGTCAACGTCGTCAAATCGAATTCGTCGCGCTGGATTCACGAAAACATCTCCGATCGATCGATGTTTCGATGGCAGGAAAAATACGGGGCGTTTAGCGTGAGCAAATCGAACGAGGGGACGATTCGGAATTACATCAGCAATCAACGGGAGCATCATCGCGAGCGCTCATATCGCCAGGAATTTCTCGAATTGCTTGTGAAACACGAGATCGACTTCGATGAACGTTATCTCTGGCAATGAACGACTGTCGGCCCTACGGGCCTAACGGTTGATTAACGACTCAATCCCGGACCTGACGGTCCGGGCTAACGACGGGCGGTCCTACGGACCTCAAAAAAACACAACGAACGACGGCGCAAAGACGGATACGAACGCGAATTCCATCGACTGCCACATTCTTCCGCAAAAAGATTCCCCCCATGCCCGCCACCGCCGCACCCGCGTCCGTCAAAACGATCCCGTTTCTGCGCAATAACCAATGGGTCGAAAGCGTTGCCGAACGGACGACCGATGTTTGGAATCCTTCGCACGGGACAGTCTTGGCCAAGACGCCGCATTGCACGTTGGCCGAGTGCGAGTCCGTGATCCACGCCGCCGCCGGCGCGTTGACCGATTGGGCGGAAACACCGGTCATCGAACGCGTCCGCGTTCTCTACAAATTCCGCGACCTCATGGCCGCGCGGTTCACCGAAATCGCCAAACTGATCACGCGCGAGCACGGGAAAACGGCCGCCGAAGCCCGGGCCGAAGTGCAGCGCGGCCTCGAGGTCGTCGAGTTCGCCTGCGGCGCCCAGCTTGCTGATGGGGACCAATCTGCCGAACATCGCCCGCAACGTCGATTGCGAAACGATTCGCCATCCGGTCGGCGTTTGCGCGGGGATCACGCCGTTCAATTTTCCGTCGATGGTGCCGCTCTGGATGTTTCCGGTCGCGATCGCCTGCGGCAACACGTTCATCTTGAAACCGTCGGAACGCGTCCCGCTCTCGGCCAACTTGCTGGGCGAACTCTTGATCGCCGCCGGCTTGCCGCCGGGCGTGTTCAACATCCTGCACGGCGATAAATCCGCGGTCAATATCCTCCTTTCGCATCCCGGCGTACGCGCGATCAGCTTCGTCGGCAGCACGCCGGTGGCCAAGTACATTTACGAAATCGGCGCCCGACACGGCAAACGCGTGCAGTCCGCCGGCGGCGCGAAAAATCACGTCCTCATCATGCCCGACGCCGATCTCGACCAAGCCGCCGCCGCGCTGCAAGCCAGCGCGTTCGGTTGCGCGGGCGAGCGGTGCATGGCCGGCTCGGTCGCCGTTCCGATCGGCAAGGCGGCCGATCCGTTGCTCGAACGTCTCAAAACCATCGGCGAAAAAATGCGCAGTCGGTCCGACCGACGTCGACGAAAACGTCGATATGGGGCCGGTCATCTCGAAAGCGCATCGCGACCGCGTCGCCGGCTATCTCGACATCGCCGGTCGTGAAGGAGCCGACGTCGCCCTCGACGGCCGCCGCATCGACGCCGCCTCCGGCGACGGCTTTTTCGTCGGGCCCAGCATCATCGATCGCGCGCAGCCGGCGATGAAAGTGGTCCAAGACGAAATCTTCGGCCCGGTCCTGTCGGTGGTCCGCGTCGACGACATCGACGCCGCGCTCCGTATCGGCCGCGAGTGCCCGTACGGCAACGGGGCCAGCATCTTCACCAAATCCGGCTGGGCGGCGCGGCAGTTCAAACAGTATTTCAACGCGGGCATGATCGGCATCAACATCGGCGTGCCCGCCCCGATGGCGTGGTTCCCGTTCTGCGGGTGGAACGCGTCGTTCTTCGGCGACCTCCATATTCAAGGGATGGAATCGATCCAGTTTTATACGCAACAAAAAACGATCACGACGCGGTGGTTCGAAAGCGCGGACGAATCGCATCACGATCCGGTCTGGAAGACGCAGAAAGTCTAGGTTTCAGGGTTCGGGTTTCAGGTTTCAGGACATTACGCATTCCCATGAGCGGAGGACGTCAGTCCTCCGTTTCCGTTCAGCGCACGAGCGAAACGATCGTTTCGAGCGAAACGATCACGATCGAGCGCGTGAAAAACGTTTTTGTCTCGAATCGCCAGCGGCCGGTTCGCAGCAAGTCTCTTATCTCTCCTAGTTTCACTGCGCGAGCGTTACGAGCGTTACGATCACGATCGACACGCGATTTTTCTTTGCGCATCGAGCCGCCGAAGCGACTCATCGGATCGCAAACGCCCCATCTTCACTGCGCGAGCGAAACGAGCGTTGCGATCGCGATCGACGTGCGCGGTTTTCGTTTTTTCCGACCCGAGGGCGTCGGTCCCCGGAGCATGTTTGCCGTGCCGCCGCGTTCCGAATGCTCAGGGGACTCGCGTCGCCCCGCTCGGTGTTGGTTTTTTCGACATCCGAGCGTTACGAGCGAAACGATCGCCGGCGAACGTCCCACGCGAATTGTTTTTTCGCGGACTCATCGACCCGGCATTCGCTACGTCCGACCAATATCTCCCAGCTTCATCATGGAATTACAGTGTTTTGGGTTTTGCGCCGATCGGAGACCTCTCGGCAAAGCGAATTCCCCTAAATTGGGAGTGTGATATTATGTATACTCGATAAATGTGCGTTTGTCAAGTCTTCGGCGTCCGTTCGGTCGGGAATTCTCGGTCATTTTCCACCGCAATCCCCGTCCCAAAGCATGCTGCGTGATTCGGGTAGGCCTCCGTGCGTCGGACGGCTAAATTGCAGACGGCGGGCGTCGATCGACGCTCCGTTTCACGCAAACACGGAGGGCGGGCGATGTCACGCGGACTCATTACGGCTGGAATGCTTGGGGCGACGATCGTCGTGGCGATGGTTCAGCATTTTGGGCGAGCGGCCGAACCGACAACTCCTCGTCCGATTCCGCGGGGCTCGGAAGCGAAGCCCGAGGAATTGAAATCGACGGATGGGAAGCCGTCGAAAGTCAAAGAGCCCAATGGGAAAACGGACCCCGCGACCGACACCGAATTTCCAGAGTATTCGTTTCGCGGCGTCTATGTGTCCCCGAGCGAAATCGGAGGTTTTTCTCGTACCAAGTTGGTGATAGAGAAATACGAGATTTTACCCGGTTGCTATTACCGTATGACAAGTAGCTCGTGCGTGCGTGCGATTTTTCAAGGTGAAGTCGAGATCGAGGAAAAAGAAAAACACGGGGAAGTGCTGAGCGACGGTGACAAACTCTATATTCCAGAAGCAACAGGACGTCAAAGTAAGGAAAAGATCGAATTGCGGGCGGGGATCGAACGCTACACGCGCGTCATGATCAACGGCCGAACCGTGTTGATGCGCGACGATGCGTTGAAGGCGTGGACGAAAGACCGCGAGCTGTACGACTACGGGATTCTGATCAAAGTCGGCGAAGTCGATGAGAACGCCGACGCGGACATCGATCTCGCCAAGGTCCGCAGCGAATCGATCAAAGTCTTGTACAAAGATCAAACCAAGCCGTGGAACGATCCATTCATCCATGGGCCGAATAAACAGGAATAATTGTCGCGCGTCGCATGCCTTTCGAACGCCATGAGAAATCCAAAATGCTCGCCGTAACATACCGACTCGTCCGTTTCCTGCTTGTTACGCTCGTCGTCTGGGGCGCGACCGATTTCGCGCACGCCGGCGTCGGCGCGTATCTCAAAAAACCGGACGCGTGGTTCGCCGGGGACGAGGCCGAACGGATCGCGGCCAACGTGTTATCGCATCAGAGCGAATCGGGCGGGTGGCCGAAGAACGTCGATACGACGGCCGCGCCTTATGCGGACGACCGCGCAAGTTGAAGCCGACCTACGACAACGGCGCGACCACCGACGAATTGCGGTTCCTGGCGCGGATGTTCGTCGCCACGCAAGATACGGTCTACAAGAAAGCGTTCGAACGCGGGCTCGATTACGTCCTGATCGGGCAATATGCCAACGGAGGTTGGCCGCAGTTTCATCCGCCGGGGAACGGGTATCACCGCCACATCACGTTCAACGACGACGCGATGGTCCGCCTGCTGACGTTCGTGCGCGAGGTCGCGACTTCGCAAGCGTATGCGTTCGTCGACGACGCGCGACGCAAGGCCGCGCAAACCGCGTTCGATCGCGGCATCGTTTGCATCGTAAAATGTCAGATCGTCGTCGACGGCCGCCCGACCGTGTGGTGCGCGCAGCACGACGAGATCGACTTCAAGCCCCGCCCTGCCCGGGCGTTCGAACTCGCGTCGTTCAGCGGCGCGGAATCGGTCGGCGTCGCGCGGTTGTTGACCAGTCTCGACGATCCGTCGCCCGAGGTCGTGCGGGCGGTCGACGGCGCGGCCGCATGGTTCGAGCGAGCGAAGCTGAGCGGCTTCCGCGTGACCGAAGAGCCGGACGAACGCTCGCCGACGGGGAAGAACAAGATCGTCGTCGCCGATCCGCAGGCCGCGCCGCTGTGGGCGCGATTCTACACGCTGGAGACGAACCGCCCGCTGTTCGTCGACCGCGACGGCGTGCCGAAGTCCACGCTGGCCGACATCGGCTACGAACGCCGCAACGGCTACGCGTGGTACGGCACGTGGCCGCAAAAATTCCTGGAGAGCGAGTATCCGAAGTGGAAGAAACGAGTTTCTCCCTAGCCGATTTGCAAGCGAAGGGCTGATGAAAACCTCAACAACACCCGCCTTGCGGTGCGCAATCGACGCCGCAATTTTCGCGGGCGAGGCAGTCGGTGTGTTTGCCTTGCAACGTGAAGGTCAGCGTGCCGAACGCGGCGATCGCGTCGAGAACCATGTACTGCGCGGCGACGTCCGGCCCATATTCGGCTTCGACCGGCAGGTCCGGCGATTCCAAGATCGGTTCGGCCAGGCCCATGATCCGCGCCAATTTGCCGGCGCTCAGACGATGGTCCGTATCGTCGGCGGTCCAAAGTTGCAACAGACACGACGACGCCGCGCGACGCGTGCCGCCGCAGTCGATAAAACGCTTGTCGACACGACCGACTTCGGTCACGTGAAAATGTAACGGGATCATCTCGCCCGAAGGCAATTGAAAGCGGATGCCGGCCGTGGGATGGGCATCGAGCAGGGCGCGGAGTTCGGCGATGTTCATGTGTGATCGTCCTCTGCGCGAGAGGTCTTGAGTTCGGCGATCAGCCGCGCGACCTTCTTACCGATCAGATCGCGGACGTTGCGGAAGTCGTCGGTGGTCATGTCGCGCGGATCGGGAATGCTCCAATCCTCGCGCCGCGTTGCGCGGAGATTCGGACAGGCGTCGCCGCAGCCCATCGTCACCGCCGCGTCGAACGGCACGTCGGGCAAGTCGGCCAGCGACTTCGATCGGTGCGCGGCCAGGTCGTAACCCAGTTCGCCCATCGCGGCGATCGCCTTGGGATTGACGCGGCCCGACGGACGCGAGCCGGCGCTGTACGCCTCGACGTCGCCCTGCATCAAGGCGAACGCCTGGGCCATTTGGCTGCGGTTGGAATTTTCGACGCACACGAACACGACGCGCGGTGTCACGGGAAGACGGTCCTTTCGTATTCGCTTAAGCGAATGTCTTGGAAGAAAAAAAGGTCAGCAACACGAGCGACCGCGGCGCGAACGCAGGGCCTTGGCGTCGGCCGCGAGTTCGGGAACGTCGGTCAGGCAACACGATAGGCAATCGAGCAACTTGCGATGAAACGCGTTCCGGGCGGGGGCCAGTTCGTAGTAGCTCCACGCCCCGTCTTTCCGCGCGGTCACCAGGCCGGCCTTCCGCAGATAGGCCAAATGCCGAGACGTTTTCGGTTGCGGCACCCGCAACACCGCGACCAAATCGCACACGCACGACTCGCCGCCCAGCAGCATGTGGAGGATGCGCAGCCGTGTCCGATCCGAAAACGCTCGGAACGTGAAATCGACGCGGTCGAGTGATGGGATCACAGGCATATTCGCTTACCCGAATGTTAAGCGCTGCGCGAAAGGGAGTCAATGTAATCGAATCGGCAACGATGAGCGTTCGATGATTTGAAGTTACGTCCGCGACATCGCATGAAAGCCGTCGTGTATATTCGCCCCATTGTCGCTTTCTTTTTCTTCGAATCGCGCAGCCCGATGTCCTTTTACTCCGCGTTGAATTATGTCCGTCCCGGTCGGCCGCCCAAGTTGACCGGCGCGGATGTGGCGCGCTTCATCGAGCGGGTTCGTGATTCCGGTCTCGTCGTCGATGATGGCCTACGTTACTTGAACGTCAAGTTCGGCAAGTCGATCGACCGCGACGCGCGAGGAACGAGCCGAGATATCGTTTTATATCCCAACTTGGTCATCATGGGCCAAATCGATTGGGATCTCGATCTCGGGCATGACCCGTCGTTAACGGACATGATCACCGCGTTGCGTTCGGAGCAGCACCGTGTCTATCGCCTCAACGCGTCGCTGGGCGCGGCGGTCGACGGCATCCTGCGGCCGCTCACCCGGGCTGGCTCGCCTGAGAACGAGATCGACTTTCTGCCCTACGAGTTAACGTTGCAAATCGGGCCAATCGAAAGTTTCGAACTGAGTTGGGACGAGGCGAAGCACGTCGGTTGGATCGCGGTCGGCGTCTCGGGCCCGGGGTACTTGTTTCCTTGGACGTTCGAGGATGTGGAACAACGCTTGCGAAGCTCTCCCGAGATCGAACGGCTGGCGGAACTGTGCCGAACGACATGGCCGGTCGAGGAGACCGCTTCCGCGTCGTGGACGGATCGTTTGCTTGATCGCCTGCCGTTTCTGCGTCAGGCGAGTGTCGGCGAGCCAGTCGAGTGGAAGTGGTATCCATTCGAAACCGGATAACACACGATCGATCGAGAATCCGCGCAAGTGGAACGCAGCGCACTCCACGGGGAAGCCCACGAATGTCACGCGCCGTCCGGGATATTCGGTTCGACCAAGTGCCGGTTGTGGCGGGGATTCTTGCCGTGGCGGTGATTTGATCTCGACTTCGTCGCAACCCGCGAATTCGGTTATAGTGAAAGCATGCGCACCACATACACGGCGGTCATCGAACGGGATGCGGACACCCATCTGCTGGTCGGATACGTTCCGGGGTTACCCGGCGCGCATTCGCAGGGTGAGACCCTGGACGAACTCACGGCGAATTTACGCGAAGTGATCGAAATGCTGCGCGAAGACGGCGAGCCGTCTCTCGAAAGCGAATTCGTGGGAACGCAATCGGTCACGGTGAGCTGACGATGCCGAAATTGCCGGTGCTGAAACCGCGCGAAGTCGTGGCCCGCTTGGTGGAATTGGGTTTTGCCTGTGTTCGACAACGAGGCTCGCACATGTAATTTCGACACTTCGATGGCCGCGCGACGACGGTGCCGGATCATGGCGGACGGGATATTTCGCCGTCGCTCTTACGGCAAATCGCCAAAGACATCGGCATGTCCGCCGAGGAATTCTTCGGCCGATAACTCGAACGATTCGCCGTAAGCCGTTTTCCATCTCGGTGTCACCCAGAACGCGGGTTCATGCTCCGTCCGGGATATTCGGTTCGACCAGGTTGGCCAGTTGCAGCAGGGATTCTTGCCAGCCGAGGTAGCACATTTCGGTCGGGATCATCGCGGGGATCCCTTCTTGCGTGACCTTGATCTCGGTCCCGCACATCACGGTTTTGAGTTCGACCGTGCAGACCATCTCGCCCGGCATGTTGGGGTCGTCGAAGACGTCGGTGTAGCGGAGTTTTTCGTTGGGGACCAGTTCCAGGTACTTGCCGCCGAACGAGTGCGAGCCGCCGGTGCCGAAATTGGTGAACGACATTTTGAACGACCCTCCGACCTTAGGGTCGATCGAATGGACCTTGCCCAAAAATCCATACGGCGGCAGCCAGTAGGCCATGGCGTCGGGATCGAGAAAAGCTTTGAAGATCCGCTCGGCGGGGGCGCGAAGCACGCGGTGGAGATGAACGGTTCCGGTGGACATGAGATGATTTCCCGCGGGTGGACTTGAAATGGAATTTCTGCCTATCGTCGAATAGAAATCGCGCAAATCGACGGTGAGGCGTTTTTTTTGACTTGCAGATTCGGAATTAGCCTTGGCTTGTTCCGGTTTCCACTGGGATAAAGTAGTTGAATTCTTTTACCGTTGG
This sequence comes from Pirellulales bacterium, assembly GCA_049840575.1. Classification (GTDB taxonomy): domain Bacteria; phylum Planctomycetota; class Planctomycetia; order Pirellulales; family JALHPA01; genus JANRLT01. The sequence continues at coordinate 14,586 of JASGKV010000017.1, read as the reverse complement.
CTGTTATGAATTCGACGTATCTTAATGATCGCCACACGCATTGAAGCGTCGTCGATCGTATAAATCGCGCGGAGCGGAGCCCGTTCGATGCAGTAAAAACCTTCATGCCAAGGTCTGCCATTCACTGTAGGGCGGATGCAAGCGAGCGGTCGATTTCATGAGCCGCATCGATGATCGAAACTTGTTCGATACCTTTGACCAACTCTTCGGCGACTTCGGAAGTCGCTTGGTCCTCCCGCACAACGATGTAGGTCACTTCGACACCAAAGATTCCAAGTAGGCGAGGACTTCAGGGGTCGTTTTGAATTTTGGATTGTTCGCGAGCCGTTGTTTTGCGATTCGTACGTCCTCCTCGATCGACGGCCGGAGCAACGTACCCAGGCTCTTCCCATTCGCGTCGATGAATTCAATAGTTCCTTCGGTCGTTTCTAGTTCTCGGGAGAGCTCGTTCGAGGCGACGATGCGGATCATGCTGGGAACTCCGTATAGGTAGATGTTGTTATCGTACTCGCATTTGTGATTTCAAGGAATTAATGCGGCCTAAGCCTTGGAGATCGCATTTCTGATCTTCGGAACCTAGATTTGCGCCGCTTTTTGTTCGCTGCGCTTTCCGTTTTCCGCCCCTTTTCAGAATTCTTACGGACTGCTAAACTGTTCTGCTCACAACAGTTGGCATCGTTTTTCTCTTTTTACCCTCATTCGGCCGGCGACGCGTCGTCGCGTAGCGGAATGTGCGGACAAGGTGTTTCTCCATGGCAGTTACGAAGGAAGCGCGGGCGCAGTTGATCGTCGATTATCGTCGCAGTGACACGGATTCGGGTTCGCCCGAAGTGCAAATCGCCCTGCTCACGTCGCGCATCAACGATCTGACCGACCATTTCAAAACCCACACGAAGGATCATGCGAGCCGACGTGGGTTGTTGCGAATGGTCAGCAACCGCCGCCGCTTGTTGGATTATCTCAAGAAGATCGATCCGCAACGCTACCTGGACGTGATCAAGCGTCTGGAAATTCGCAAGTAATACGCGCATCCCCGGAACCGTTGTGGTTCCGGGGATGTTTTGCTTTCCGGACCAACGCGAAACGCGCGGTGGGTTTAAGGAAAGAGGGAGACGGATCGAACCGCGACTGGATTCGGCAGTAGTGCGAATCCGTGTCGGAGCGATCCACTACGGTGCGATCCGCGAGAGACGGTCGGCGACGGGAATGAGTATCTCCCCCCGCGCACGACGCCCCTCTCGCCCATCTTTTTCCGTAACGAATCTCGTACGGAACGTGTGGCGACTAAACACACGTTCCGGACCGCGGGTTTTCTCCCATCGTCGCTTACGAATCGAAGGACGTTCGCGAATCGGGTATCACGCCTGCGTGACCGAGAGTTCTGCTCTGCGAAAAGAGAGCCTTGCTCTTCGTAAATCGAGCCCTGCTCTGCGAAACACACACCCATCGAACATCAATTAAAGGATTCATCACTTGAAAGTCCGCGTCGAAAAACAAATCGGAGCGCAAACGCTCGTTCTGGAAACCGGCTTCCTCGCCAAGCAAGCCCACGGCTCGATCATCGCCAGCTACGGCGACACCGTGGTGCTGGTCGCCGCCACCACCGGGCCGCCGCGTCCGGGCATCGATTTCTTCCCGTTGACCTGCGACTACCGCGAACGCGCGGCGGCCGCCGGCAAGTTCCCGGGCGGGTTCATCAAACGCGAAACGCGCCCGACCACCAAAGAAACCCTGACCAGCCGGCTGATCGACCGCCCGATCCGTCCGTTGTTTCCGGCCGGCTTTCATGACGAAGTGCAGATCCAAGCGATGGTCTTGGCCAGCGATCGCCAAACCGATCCGGACATCTTGGCCATGAACGGCGCCTCGGCCGCGCTGACGATCTCGCAACTGCCGTTCGGCGGGCCCATCGGCTCGATCCGCTTGGGCTTGGTCGACGATCAATTCGTCGTCATGCCTTCGATGGAAGAACTGGAACAAAGCGATCTCGACCTGATCGTCTCGGGCAGCAAAGACGCGATCTTGATGATCGAAGGCTTCGCTCGCGAATTGCCGGAAGATCGCATGGCCGAAGCGATCTTGAAGGCTCACGAAGTGATCCGCGGGATCTGCGAACTGCAATTGGAATTGGCCGCCAAGTTGGGCGTGCAAAAGCCCGAATACGTCGAAGCGGCCGATCCAGGCGTGTACGACAAGTTGGTCTCGGGCTACACCTCGGCTTATGCCACGGCCAAGTACACCGAAGGTAAAAAGGCCCGCGCGACGGCCGTGAAGGCGGTCAAGGAACAAGCCAAGGCCGCGTTGATTCCCGATCCGACCGCCGCCGGCGCGTTCACCGACGGACAGTTCGGCAACGCTTGGGGCCGTTTCGAAGAGAAGGTCGTGCGCGACCTGACCCTCAGCGGCAAGCGTTTGGACGGTCGCGATTTCAAGTCGCTGCGCGAACTGACCTGCGTGGTCGACGTGCTGCCGCGCGTGCACGGTTCGGCCGTGTTCCAACGAGGCGAAACCCAAGCCCTCATCACGATCGTCCTGGGCACCGCCAAAGACGAACAACGCGTGGACGGCATCTTCGACGAATACTCGAAGAAGTTCATGTTGGACTACAACTTCCCGCCGTTCTCGGTCGGCGAGACCAAGCCGATCCGTGGTCCCGGCCGTCGAGAAATCGGTCACGGCATGTTGGCTGAACGCAGCGTCAAGCCGGTGCTGCCCGAACCGGATCAATTCCCGTACACGATCCGCGTGATCAGCGACATCTTGGAATCGAACGGTTCCAGCTCGATGGCCAGCGTCTGCGGCGCCACCATGGCGTTGATGGCCGCCGGCGTGCCGATCTCGAATCCGGTCGCGGGGATCTCGATCGGGTTGGTCAAGGAAGCCGACAAGTTCGTCTTGCTGACCGACATCATCGGCGACGAAGATCACTACGGCGATATGGATTTCAAGATCGCCGGCACGCAGCGCGGCATCACCGGCATTCAGCTCGATCTGAAGATCGCCGGCATCGACGAAGCGATCATCCGCGGCACGTTGGCCCAAGCTCGCGAAGCCCGCATCGAAATCCTGCGTAAGATGCTGGGCGCGATCAATCGTCCGCGTGCCGAAATTTCGGTCCACGCGCCGCGTTTGCTGCGTACCAAGATCGACCCGCAAAAGATCGGTCTGTTGATCGGCCCCGGCGGCAAGACGATCCGCGGCATCCAAGAATCGACCGGCGCGGTCATCGAAGTCGAAGACGACGGCAGCGTGACGGTCGCCAGCGACAACATGGAATCGGCCAAGGCCGCGTTGGCCAAGGTCGAAGCCCTGACCGCCAGCGTTCAGGTCGGCAAGATCTACGAAGGCCGCGTCACCAGCGTGAAGGACTTCGGCGCGTTCATCGAAATCCTGCCGGGCCGCGACGGACTATGCCACATCAGCGAACTGGCCGACGACTACGTCAAGAGCGTGGCCGACGTCTGCAAGGTGGGCGACTACCTGCACGTCAAGGTCATCGCCATCGACGAACAAGACCGCATCAAGCTGAGCCGCAAGGTGGCGATGCGCGAAATGTCCGGCGCGACCGAAGGCGAAGCCGGCAAGGCGTAAGCGATTCGATTGCGTAACCTCGTCCCACGACGATAATAAAAGCCGCCGGAGCGATCCGGCGGCTTTTTTCGTCAAAAACGAGGATCAATCGGTACGAGAAGATGGTACACGGATGACGCGGATGAAACGGATTGGCACAGGTTTGAATTCACATTGGATGCTGCGCTTCTCAAAAATTCAGTCTCTCGAATTCCATATTCCGTAATTATCCGTTCAAGCCGTGTCATCCGTGATCCCGCCTCTCCCAACCACATCCAGTAACGACGGACGATGAACACGCCGGAAATTCCCAGCGACGAGCAGCAGGACGATCGCATCGACGATGCGCGGGAGATCGCGTTGCTGGCCGGCAAGCTGGCGCACGAGATCAAGAATCCGCTCTCCACGATTCGCATGAACATGGAGCTGCTGGGCGAGGACTTCGCCGACGCCGTGGCGCTCGCGCGATCGTCGCGCGCCTCGCCAAAATTCGCTTGGTCGAGAGCGAATGCACGCGGTTGCAGACCATCCTGGACGATTTTTTGAAGTTCACCAAAGCGCGGCGGATGGATTTGCAGCCGACGAACCTCAACGCCGAGATCGAGCGGCTGATCGAAGTCTACGAACCTCAGGCGCATGAGAAGCGAATCGAATTGTTGGTCTACCTCGACCCCGATCTGCCGACGGTACGACTCGACGCGGCCGCGTTTCAATCGGTGCTGTGGAACTTCATTCTCAACGCCGAACAAGCGATGCCCGACGGCGGGCAGTTGGTCGTCCGCACGCGGGCGATCCCGCAAGCCGTCTCGCTCGACTTGATCGACACCGGCGTGGGGATGGACGCCAAAACGATCATGCGGATCTTCGACGCGTTTTATTCGACCAAACCCGCCGGATCGGGCCTCGGCTTGCCGACCGCGCAGAAAATCGTCGAGGCGCACGGCGGCGCGATCGACGTGCAAAGCGAGCCGGGCCGCGGCACGAAGTTCAGCATTATTTTGCCGGTCATGCGACGACTCGGGGGCGAAGACGACCCATCCCCGGTGATTCCCTTGCCGCCGGCGACGGACGCGGTAGTTTCGTAGCGTTTGGCGTTACGATCGCGGTGACGCAAGCGAGAGTAACTCGTAAAGCGTGGTGACTCCACACTGAAAAACTGAATCCTGAAAACTGAAAACTTATCATGCCCTCCGTTCTCGCGCTGTTCGCCCATCCCGACAATATCGAATTCGTCGCCGCCGGGACGATGTTGTTGCTGGCCGAACGTGGGTGGGCGTCGCATTACTGCTGCCTCTGCTCGGGCAATTGCGGTTCTAACGAGACCGACGCCGAAACGACCAGGGCGATTCGCGGTCAAGAAGCGCATCGCGCGGCGGAAATGCTCGGCGCGACGTGGTATCCGCCGCTGGCCGACGATTTAGAGTTGATGTACGACGTGGAAACATTGCGCCGCGTCGCCGCGCTCGTGCGGGTCGTCAGGCCGACCATCGTGCTGACGCACGCGCCGTTCGATTACATGGAAGATCACATGACGGCCGCAAGGCTGGCCGTAACGGCGACGTTCGCGGGGGATGCCCAATTTTCAGACGTCGCCGCCGCTGGAGTCGTACGCGGGCGACGCGGCGTTGTATCATGCCCTGCCCCACGGGTTACATGATCCGCTCGGCAAGTCGGTGGCGGCCGAAATCTACGTCGACGTCGAAACGGTTTACGCACGGAAACGCGCCGCCTTGGCCGCGCACGCCAGTCAAAAATCCTGGCTCGACGTCAGCCAAGGCATGGACTCGTATTTGTCCGCGCTCGACGACGCGTCCCGCGCCGTCGCCGCGCAAACGGGGCGATTCGCCTACGCCGAAGGTTGGCGTCGGCACTCGCACCTGGGCCTCTCCACCAAGCCGCAAGACCCTCTGCGGGACGCTCTCGGCGACCTCTGCTGGGTGAATCCAAGATACTGAAATACTAAAGCGGAAGATCGCATGGTTCGCAAAAGGGCATTTTTGGATGTCTTTGCGTCCTTTGCGATCTTCTGTTCAAAATGCATCGTCATGCGTTCAACGAGATCCATGCGAGAGTCGACATGCCGCGTAAACTTAGCCGCATCGCGCCGGATTGGTGGGATTACACGACGTTGGAAGACGATTTGATCCAAGAGGCCGCCCGACTCACGGTCGACGATCTCGGCGCAACTCGCGCGGCCCGGATTCGAAGTGACGTTCTTCGACACGTTGGAAGAGTTTTATCTCGCCGAGGCGCTTGAATATGTCGCGGCGTGGCGGCAAGCGAGCGCCGACGCGCCGGTCGGAATTTGCGGACCGATCGGACCGACCGAGCAGTTGCCGCTGGTCGCGCGGTTGGTTAACGAACTCGAGCTTGATCTGCGCCATGCTCACTTTTGGGGCATGGATGAGTGGTACGAACACGGTCGCGCGGTGCCGACCACGCATCCGCTGAGCTTCGAGCGCGCGGACCGCGAACTTTGTTTCGACCGCATCCGCCCCGATTTGCGAATGCCGGGGGCCAATCTCCACTTTCCGTCGGCCGACATCGCCGCGTATGAAGCGAGTTGGCGCGGCGTACGTTGCGCCGTCATGCAGGGTGGCCAAGGCGACGTGAAACATTGGGCGTTCAACGATCCGTGGAAACGCGCAGGCAAGTGGGCGCACCAACCTCCGACGCCGGACGAATATCTCGCGCTCGGTACGCGCGTGGTCGAGCTGCATCCGATCACGTTGGCGCAAAACGCCCGCACCTCGGGCGGAGGGAACATCTCGCTGGTCCCGCAACAGGCGATCACCGTTGGGCCCGTCCAAACGTGGCAAGCCGAATGCGTTTCGATCTGGCAAGCCGGCGCGCACGACAATCCGTTGGGCCAACGACTGACGGCGCTGATGATCTCGCGCAAGCTGGTCGACACGGCCGTGCCGATTTCCTTACTCGGTCTGCACCCCAACGTGCGATTCAACTACTATCGCGGCGGGCTAGGCTCTTGCGCAGTCGAAATGCATTAGTTGTGCGGAAACGCTTCGCCGATTTTTGGGCGATCAAGAACAAAAAGTTGCTCTTGCAGCAAGAAAAAGAGACCGATGCCGATCACGATCGCCGCGATAGACAACAGTAGAGCGAAGTCGAACCAGGCTCCGAAACGCTTGGGCGGTATGGAACTTTTCGTTTGAGTCGTAGGTGATTTGTAGGGGTTGTTGGTCACGATCTTCACGCCGGAATTATTTAAGGAAGCTTTGCGATCAACGCAACCAACGCCTCGCCCAGGCGTTGCGACGCCAGCGATGCGTTCGTTTGCAACGTCCAAAGATCCTTGACCAAGCCGGGGCGACGGAAAATTCCACCGAGGATTTTCCCTGCGCGTTGCGCCGTCGTTTGCGGTGCGATCAACGCCTCGACGTCGATCGGCAACTCCTCGCCGGCCGTGTCGCTGATGACGCGTAAGGCCAAGAACCGTCGTCCGGCCGCGACGCACGCTTCGCAGACCGACCACGATTCCATATCGACGGCCGCCGCGGCGGTTTCTTGAAACAGCGCTGCTTTGTCCGCTGGCAAACGGATAATGCTTTCACGCTGAACGATCGTCGCGCGCGTCACCGAGGAAGACAATCCGGCAAGTGTTACGTCCGCCAAGTCCGGGATCGCGTGACGGCCGTCCGGGGACAGCGTCCGTTCGGCCCAAACGAGGTCGCCGATTTTCAAACGCGGATCGAGTCCGCCCGAAAAGCCGGCCGAGATCGTCCATGCGGGCCGATGTCCGGCCAGCAACGCCTCGCACCCGCGTCGGGCGTTCTCGGACCCGACGCCGGCGCGCCACGAGACGACACGGCGATTCCCGATGCGGCCCAGCACGGCGGTCCAGCGATCGCCGTGCATGGTCGTTTTGTCGGACAGACGATCCTCGAACGGTCCGGCTTCGATCGGCAACGCGAAGACGACCCCGGCGTGCGTAACGCCGAATTCGCGTGTGGTCGAAATGTCGAGAAGTTCGTTCATCAAAGCAGCGGATCGCCGAGTGCTCGAACCATCGGCGTATTAGGACCGTCTAGATGCGGAACGTCGATTCTAACCGCCGCATGCTCCCTGCGGACCGCGTCTGCCGAATGATCGGCCGTGTTGTATAATCGATATTCCTTCTTAGAGCACGAGATATGAGCCGTTCCGTTTACGATTTCGACGTGTTGGTCATCGGCGCCGGGCATGCGGGGACGGAGGCCGCCTGCGCCGCCGCGCGGCTCGGCGCGAAGACCGCGCTCTTGACGACGAATTGCGACACGATCGGGCAGATGTCGTGCAACCCGGCGATCGGCGGTGTGGCCAAGGGGCAGATCGTCCGCGAGATCGACGCGCTGGGCGGGATCATGGGCCGCGCGATCGACGCGACGGGCATTCAGTTCCGCATGCTCAATCGTCGTAAAGGTCCTGCGATGCACGGCCCACGCGCGCAGGCCGATAAGAAGGCGTATCAATTCGAGCTGAAGCGGATCGTCGAAGAGCAACCGAATCTGGTCATCCGGCAAGAGACGGTCGAAGACATTCTGACCGAACCGTTCGCCGATCCGCACGACGATTTGGTCAAGCAACGCATCACGGGCGTCCGCGTTCGCGGCGACGCCGAATATCGCGCGCCGACCGTCATTCTCACGACCGGCACGTTTCTGCAAGCGATCATGCATGTCGGAGAGAGCCGCACGGAGGGCGGTCGCGCCGGCGAAGGGACGACCGCCGGCATCAGCGGCGCTGGCCGCGATTAGGGATCGAACTGGCCCGGTTCAAGACCGGGACGCCGTGCCGGCTGAACGGACGGACGATCGACTATGCGCAATGCGAAGAACAGCCGGGCGACGATCGCCCGCAACCGTTTTCGTTTCTCACCGAGAAGCTGGACCTCGTCCAACTTCCATGTCATATCACACATACCAACGACGCGGTCCATGAGTTGATTCGCGCCAACTTGCATCGCGCGCCGATGTATAGCGGACAGATTCACTCGCGCGGGCCGCGTTACTGTCCCAGCATCGAAGACAAAGTCGTCCGTTTCGCCGACAAAACTTCGCACCAACTGTTTCTCGAACCCGAGGGACGCAACACGCGCGAAGTCTATGTTAACGGGATCAGCACCAGTCTGCCGCGCGACGTGCAGGACGCGATGCTGCGGCTGATCCCGGGCTTGGAGCGGGCAGAAATCATGCGTTACGGATACGCGGTCGAATACGACTTCGCTCCGCCCGAGCAGTTACGCCCGAGCTTGATGACCAAGAGCGCGGCGGGATTGTTCTTCGCCGGTCAGATTAACGGGACGACCGGCTATGAAGAAGCCGCGCGCAGGGCCTGATCGCCGGCATCAACGCGGCGCGCTTCGTCACCGGCAAGGAGCCGTTCGTAGTCGAACGCGACGCCGGCTACATCGGCGTGCTGATCGACGATCTGGTTACGCGCGGCGTCGATGAGCCGTACCGGATGTTCACGAGTCGAGCGGAGTTTCGTCTATCGCTGCGTCAAGACAACGCCGATCGCCGTCTGACTCCGCTGGGAATCGCGATCGGCTCGGTCGATGCGCATCGTCGCAACGCGTTCGAAACAAAGCTGAACGAGATCGCCCGGGGACTCAAAGTCTTGGAAGAATCCAAGACCCCCGATGGAACGCTGGCCAAGTTGTTGCGTCGTCCGGAAGTCGAATGGCCGCAGTTGATCGAACGTTGCCCGGAACTTGCCGGCATTTCCGACGACGTCGCGCGACAATTGGAATATGATCTGAAGTACGAAGGCTATATCGCGCGACAGGATCAAGAGGTCGAACGAAACCGGCGCATGGCCGACCGCAAAATTCCTTCGACGTTCGATTACGCCCGACTGACCGGGATGCGCACCGAAGCGCGCGAAAAGCTGACGCGCGTGCGGCCGATCACGATCGCACAGGCGGGGCGGATCAGCGGCATCACCCCCGCCGACGTGGCGTTATTGATGATTCATTTAAACGGCTGAACGTGGAACGGATATCCCTGCGACGAGATGGAGAATTCCACTTTGCGGGCCTCGCGCAGTTGTCGAATTTTACCCAGATTGCTCTTTTCACTTCGGTCACGATTTGGTAATTCAAGGGGATTGCGAGAGCGTGGAGATGCTTGCGTAGGAATCTTCGTGACGAATCGTTCCGCGATCGTAACTCTCGTATCGTAGGTGGTTTACGCGATTTGGATTCATCTTGACTCACTGGGGTGGATGGCTATAATTCGCGTGCAAGGCAACTTCGGTAACTCGGGCGATCTTCGGTGACTTTGCCGACGAGCACGATACCCAAGCGACCCGCTATGACAACTTTCGCGACTCGGCAATCACCGTTTCGCATCAGTCGAAGCACTGGTGTCACAGGACGACGATCAACCCAGGCGCCGGCGCCGACGTTTCCACGGTTTGGGATCCGTTTCGCCGACACCGCTTAGACTAGCTGGACCCTCGGCTAGGGAGAGAAGGGTGGTTCCATGAAGGATGTTTACACGACCGGCGAAGCGGCCAAAATTTGCAAGGTCAGTCAGCAGACGATCATTCGCTGCTTCGATTCCGGCCAGTTGAAGGGCTTCCGCGTCCCCGGCAGCCGCTTCCGTCGAATTCCTCGCGCCGAACTGTACATGTTCATGCGCGACAACGGCATTCCGACCGACGCGCTCGAAAGCGGAAAACGGAAAATCTTGGTCGTCGACGACGACGCTTCGTTGGTCGAATTGATCAACGACGTTTTGATTCGCGACGGGCGTTTCGAAGTCCGGACCGTCAACAACGGCTTCGATGCCGGCATGATGGTCAAAGAGTATCATCCGGATCTGTTGATTCTGGACGTGATGTTGCCGGACATCAACGGCAAAGAAGTTTGCCAACGCGTCCGCGGCGATTCGACCATGGACGACGTGAAGATCATCTGCATCAGCGGGATGGTCGAGGCCGACAAGATCGAAGATCTGCGCGCCTCGGCGCCAACGACTTCTTGCAAAAACCGTTCGAAATCGACGCCTTGGTCGAACGGATGTGCACGTTGCTGGACATCGAAAGCATCACCGCAGGCAAGCCGTAACACTTCGCCGTCGTGGTTTGGAACCTGCGCCACGGAGGTTACTCCGTGGCGTTTTTTCTGCGTATTTCGCTAACCGACCGTACGCGGCGGATGTGCGATGAACGACGATTCCAGCAACCATGAAGCGCGGCCCGGCGAACGTACCGCGTTCGCCGTCGCGGTCGAACGCACAAGATGAACGCGTTGTATGAGTTCGCTTACGGCGCGGGACACGAGATAAACAACCCGCTCGCCAACATTTCGGCTCGGGCACAACGTTGTTGCGCGGGGAAGCCGATCCCGAACGTCGCCGGCAACTGGCCGAAATCACGGCCCAAGCTCATCGGGCGCACGAGATGATCGTGGACCTGATGTTGTTCGCGAAACCGCCGGCTTTGAAACGCGAAACGGTTGATCTTGCCGCGTGGTTGCCCCGGACGCTCGCCCCGCGCGTCGAATCCGCTCATGATGCCGGCATCGTGTGGAGTTGCAACGTGCCGGCACTCCCCTGCCCCGCCTCGATCGATCCGACTCAAACCTTGGCGGCGCTCGGCGCGGTGTTGGCGAATTCGTTCGAGGCCCTGGCCGGTCGCGGCGGCGCAATCGATTGCGAATTGACGTTTGACGACGTTTTCGCCCGCATTCGGATCCGCGACGACGGACCGGGAATGGACGAAGCGACGCGTGAGCGAATCTTCGATCCGTTTTATTCGGGACGCGAAGCAGGCCGCGGACTGGGTTTTGGGTTATGCAAAGCGTGGCGCATCGTGCACGATCATGGCGGCGAAATTCTCGTGCGGTCCTCGCCCGGCCAAGGTTGCGAAACGACCCTGATCTTCCCACGCACATAACTCGCCGACGTGTGGACGGGAAAGCGCAACCAATTCGACTGCAAAAAACGGGATTAGCCCTTGAGGTAACTCTCGGCGATCGCGTAAGTTGGAGCGATCGCGGCGCAATCGAAGCGCTCGTTTCCCGTGGTTCGCACGTTCGTTCGCGGCATTCGCCGGCGGAACGACGTCGAGGAAGGATCCGCATGTCACTTCAGGCCGCCCCGCGCCGCCGTTCGCACTCCGCGCACGAACGGCCCGCTCCGTCGCACGTCGCCGCGCTGGATTCGCAAGTTCGCCAATCGCCTGAGTCGCTCAACGCGCAGGCCCCGGCCGGCGATGTCTACGAAGCGATGCGCCGCACGCAACATTGGTTGCTGCGTCGTCAAGAATCCGAGGGGTATTGGTGCGCCGAACTCGAAGGCGACACGATCCTCGAGAGCGAATTTCTGCTCCTGTGGGCGTTCCTCGGTCGCCTCGACGATCCGCTTTGTGCGAAACTCGGCCGCTATATGTTGGAGCAGCAAGCTCCGCACGGCGGCTGGGCGATCTACCCCGGCGGGCCGATCGAAATTAGCGCGAGCGTCAAAGCGTACTTCGCCCTCAAACTGCTGGGCTACGATCCGCGATCCGACGCCATGCGTCGTGCGCGCGAAGCGATCCTGGCCGCGGGCGGCGCCGATCGTATCAACAGCTTCACGCGGTTTTATTTGGCGTTACTCGGACAAATTCCTTACGCCTGCTGCCCCGAAGTGCCGCCGGAATTCATCCTGTTGCCCGACTGGTCGCCGATCAACAAGTGGGGCGTCAGCGCGTGGTCGCGGCCGATGATCGTCACGCTTTCGATCATGTCGGCATTGCGGCCCGTGACGTCGGTTCGTGACGAGCACGGGATTTCCGAACTCTTCGTGCGCCCGCCGCACGAATGGGAGTACAACCGCTGTGTCGGATTACGTCCGTCGTTGATCGGCAAAGCGTGGGAATGGTTTTTCCGCAGCGCGGATCGATCGCTGAAGTTGCTCCGGCGCGTCGGCTGCTTACCGTTGCGGAAAAAAGCGATCGCCAAGTCGGCGATTGGATGCTCGAGCGTTTCGCCGAGAGCGACGGACTGGCGGCGATTTTTCCGCCGATGGTTTGGAGCATCATCGCGCAGTCGTGCGCTCGGACACACGGACGATTCGCCAGAACAACGTCACGCGATCGAGCGACTCAAGCTGCTGGTCATCGAAGAGCGCCGAAACGGCTCGCGTGCAGCCCTGCAAATCGCCGGTGTGGGATACGTCGATCGTGCTGCGCACGTTGTGCGAAAGCGGCGTCGAAGCCGACGAGCCGCAACTGTTGAAGACGGCACGCTGGTTATTGGACCGCGAAGTCCGTCGCCACGGCGATTGGTCTGCCACGGTCAAAGCTCCTGCGGGGGGGTGGGCGTTCGAGTTCGATAACGCGTTTTATCCCGATCTCGACGACACCGCGATGGTGTTGATGGTGCTTTGCGCATCAGTATGAACGCCCCACGCGATCGGGCATCGACGATTCCGCGGCCACGGCCGCGCGCCGCCGAACTGCTGGCCGACGTGCTGGCCGCGACCGCGCCGGCGAACAGTGGATGCGCGCGATGCAAAACCGCGACGGCGGTTGGGGCGCATTCGATAAAGACAACAACCGCGAATTCCTGTGTCGGGCGCCGTTCGCCGATCATAACGCGATGCTGGATCCCAGCACGCCCGATCTGACCGCCCGCGTGATCGAAGCGCTCGCTCGCCTGGGCAAACGCGTCGGCGATCCGGCGGTCGACCTCGCCGTGAATTATCTGCGCAAGACGCAAGAATCCGACGGCGGCTGGTTCGGTCGTTGGGGCGTAAATTACGTCTACGGAACGTGGCAGGCGTTGCAAGGCCTCGACGCGGTCGGCGTGCCGCACGACGACGCGATGATGCGGGCGGGCGCGCAGTGGTTGCTGGACCATCAACAATCGAACGGCGGCTGGGGCGAATCGCCGCTGACCTACGATCGGCCGGAATTACGCGGGCAAGGCAACGCCACCGCTTCGCAAACCGCTTGGGCGTTGCTGGGACTGATTTCGGCCGGTTACGCCAATCATGAATCCGTGCGGCGCGGCGTCGATTTTCTCCTGGCCGGCCAACGCGGCGACGGAGGTTGGTTCGAGCCGGAATGGACCGGCACGGGGTTTCCTCGCGTCTTTTATCTGCGTTACCACTATTATCCGATTTACTTCCCGTTGCTGGTGCTTGCGCGTTACGCGTCGGCCGTGGCCAAAGACTGAGTTCGCGGGCTTCGTTACCTTTCACACTCCAAGGCGTTCGCGATCATGGGCGTGCCTCTATCGCAAATGTGGACCGTCGCTTCGTACATCCTGCGGCAGAAGCTGCGCGGTCGGAAGCGTTATCCGTTGGTCCTGATGTTGGAACCTCTGTTCCGTTGCAACTTGGCCTGCATGGGCTGCGGCAAGATTCAACATCCGAGCGAAATCCTGCGTAAGAATCTCTCGCCGGAGGAGTGTTTTGCGCGGCGGAAGAATGCGGCGTGCCGATGGTCTCGATCCCCGGCGGAGAACCGTTGATGCATCCGCGGATCGACGAGATCGTCGCCGGTTTGGTCGGCGTAAAAAGTACGTCTATCTCTGTACGAACGCGATCAAGCTCGAAGCGGCGTTGGACAAATTCACGCCGAGCAAGTATCTGAGTTTTTCGGTCCATCTCGACGGCTTACGCGAGGAACACGATCGCGCCGTGTGTCGCGAAGGCATTTACGACACGGCGGTCGCCGCGATCAAAGCGGCGCGTCGCACACGGCTTCCGCGTGACCACGAACACCACGTTGTACAACGACGCGGATCCCGCCCGCGTACGCGAGTTCTTCGACGAACTCAAGCGGATCGGCGTCGAAGGCATGATGGTCTCGCCCGGGTATCCCTATCGGAAAGCACCGGATCAAGAACACTTTCTGTTGCGCGAGCAAACGAAATCGTTGTTCGCCAAGGTGTTCGAGAATCCCCGTCGTGGTTGGAAGTTCAATCAGTCGCCGTTGTTCGTCGAGTTTTTACGCGGCAACTAGGTGCTGCGGATTCTATCGTGTTTCCGATTGTCCAGCAATACCACGGTTTCAGCTGGCAATACA
>JASGKV010000016.1:0-145668 GCA_049840575.1 Pirellulales bacterium | reverse complement strand
AAGGTTAATAGGGAAACACGATAGAATCCGAACAGCACCTGATCACCTACCCCACCACTTTTCGCTCGCTCCGACTACGTCGGACGGGTATCTTAGTTCTCAACGTTTCCCACGGGAGGAAACGCATCTCTCAGGGGGGGTTCACGATGCCGACGATTTGCCGGCCGAAGGTCCGCGCCACCGCGCAACTGCTCTGTCTCTTTGCCGCCTGCGTGTCGCGCGCGGCCGATCCGTTCGCCGATTTGGTTCGCACGACCGACCCGCTAACGCCCGCCAAGGAACTGGCCGCGTTTCTGCCGCCGCCGGGCTTCGAACTGCAACTGGTCGCCGCCGAGCCCGAGTTGCGCAAGCCGATGAACCTGGCGTGGGACACGCGCGGCCGACTCTGGTTTACCGAGTCGCGCGAGTACCCCTTTCCCGCCAAGCCAGGCGAGCCGTCGCGCGATTCGGTCCGCATCCTGAGCGACTTCGACGAGAACGGACGGGCGAAGAAAGTTACGATCTTCGCCGACGGCCTCAACATTCCGATCGGGCTCTATCCGTTTCGTTCAAAGAACAAGGACGGTAAGGTCACTACCAAATGCGTCGTCTGGAGCATCCCGAACATCTGGTTGATGGAGGACACGGACGGCGACGACAAAGCCGACTCCCGCGAAATCTTGTTCGGCCCCTTGGGCTGGGAAAAGGATACCCACGGCAACTTGGCCAGCTTCCGTCGCGGCGCCGACGGCATGCTGTACGCCACGCACGGCTTCAACAACACATCGACCGTGCGCGCCAAAGACGGCAGCGAAATCAAAATGCATAGCGGCAACACGTGGCGCGCCACGCTCGACGGGCAACACGTCGAGCAAATCGCCTACGGCCAAGTCAACCCGTTCGGGCTCTGCTTCGATCCGCACGGCAATATGTTCACGGCCGACTGCCACAGTTCGCCCATCTATCAAATTCTGCGCGGTGGCTGCTATCCCAGCTTCGGCAAACCGCACGACGGTCTCGGCTTCGCCCCGACCACGATCCAACACACGCACGGCAGTACCGCCCTCTGCGGGATCGTCTATCTCAGCGATCCTGCTTGGCCGCACGAGTATTTGGGCAACATCATCATCGGCAACGTCGCCACCAGTCGGATCAATCGCGACCGGATCGAATGGCGCGGCACCAGCAGCGTCGGCCATGAAGAGCCCGACATGCTGGCGACCAAAGACCCCTGGTTCCGCCCCGTGGATTTGCAATGGGGTCCCGACGGGCGACTATACATCGCGGATTTTTACAATCGCATCATCGGTCACTACGAAGTCCCGCTGACGCATCCCGGTCGCGATCGCGAACGGGGCCGTATCTGGCGCATGGTGTATAAAGGCGACAAGCCGAAAGCCGAGCTCCGCCCGCGCGAACTGCCGGCCGACATCCCGGGCTTGATCGAAGAACTGGCCTCGCCGAATCCCACACGCCGCTTTCTCGCGTTACAGGAACTGTGCGACGTCCACGGCGAAGCGGCCGTCTCGGCATTGACCACCGCCGTCGAACCGACGAACGCGCCGCCCAAGCGGGCGTTCGCCCTTCAAGCGTTGGACCGCATCGCGCAGCGTTCCGACGAAGAACTGATCCTCGCTATCGACGATCCGCGGCCGGTCGTGGCGTTGCAGGCGTTGCAGATCGCGCGCGATCGTAAGACGTGGTCGCCCAAACTGTTCGATGCGGCGCAAAAATCGTTGTCGCACGTCGATCCATTTTGCCGCCGCGCCGCGGTGGACGGACTGGCGCGGCACGACTCGCCCGAAGCGTTTTTCGCGCTGTATGGGTTCTTGAAAAAAATCCCCCCGACGGACACCCACACGCGACAAAGCGTGATCGTGGCGTTGCGAAATCAACTTCGCGCGATCGACGAACCGACCTTAAGACGCTTACGCAATGAAATCTTGGGCGACAAAGACGATATCGTTTGGACGCTATTCGACGCCGTCGACGATCCGCGTTTTCACGTCATGCAAAACGTACTACTTAACGACCTGCGCGCCGATCGCGACCCGGCGTGGCTGGATACGCGACGTACGAAAATGATGTCTCAATGCCGTGACGATCGCCAAGGCCTGGAACTGCTGGAAGCTTGGAGTTTGGAATATGAAAAAACGCCCAGCGTTCAGAGCGCGGCGTTGGCGCTACATTTGCGTTCGGCGGTGCGCGACGAGTTAAAGGCCACGCGTGCTCGCTTGAATCGCTATCTGCAAAATACCGCCTTGAAAACCTTGAAAGCCGAACCGTCGGATCAGCAACTTCTTCGGCTGCAAATCGGCAAACTGCTGCCGGAAGCCTTGCCTGCCGACGAATGCCTGACGGCGTTACGAACGAGCGACACTAAAGACGTTCGGATCGCAGCGGCACAAGCGATCTTGGCTCGTCCGGACGTTCCTGAACGCGTGACGAACTTCGACTTTCTCAAAACGCCGCGTATCGACGCCGGCGACGACGCGATTCTCAAGGCAGTGGTCGATCGCAGGCAGCCCGCGTTCGCTCCATTGCTGATCGATGCGATTCGCGCCGCGTCCGCCAAGACGCAAGGCGAGTTCGCCAAAACCGTCGCCGGTTGGAATATCGGCGCAAAAGCCTGGTCGCCGCGATCGCGGAGGGCCGACTGCCAGCGCAGCTCTTGCGCGACAAGGCGTTGCAAACTCAACTCCGCGCTCATAAAGACGCGGAGTCGGATAAGCAATTGGACGCGCTGCTCGCCAAATTGCCGCCGGAGAATCTCGCGCTCGACAAGCTGATCGCCGCGCGTCGGACGGCTGCGCAAAAATCCCCCGGGTCGGCTCAAGCCGGCAAAGCGGTCTTCGCCAAAAACTGCGCGGCGTGTCACAAACTGGCCGGCGAAGGCGCTCGTCGGTCCGCAACTCGACGGCATCGGCGTGCGCAGGACTCGATCGCGTGCTGGAAGACATTCTTGATCCCAACCGCAACGTCGATCGCGCGTTTCGCATGACCGTGGTCACTCGCGATGACGGGACCGTGATCAACGGGCTGATTCGCAACGACGAGGGCGATGACCTCGTCCTGGCGGACCAAACCGGCAAGGAGTTGCGCATCCCGAAATCGAAGATCGAAGACAAAACCGAAACCCCGAACTCGCTGATGCCCAGCGTGGCCGAGACGTTGGCCGAACGCGATTTGCTGGACCTGGCGGCGTTCTTGCTCGCGCAGCATGAAAAGAAAGACGAGCCGCCGTCGAAGAAAGGCGAGCCTGCGGCCCGGGTCCCATTGCACGGACGCTATGAAGTAAGCGTCACCGCGACCGCCCCGCCCCCGATCGCGCCGGACGACGTCGTCGTCTATGTCTCCTTCACCAACGGCAAGGGAGCCGTGGTGAAAGTGCGCGCGTTTTGGGACGGCGGCCTTACGTGGAAGGCGCGATTCCGTCCGGATGCCGTGGGCGAATGGCGATTCCGTAGCGAGGCATCCACTCGTGTTGCGGGGCTGGATGATGCGCGCGGTACGGTGATCGTCGAGAACGCCGCGGAGTCGAACAACGTGTTTTTGAAACACGGTGCGCTGCGCATTTCGTCCGACAAAACGCATTTCGAACACGCCGACGGGACTCCGTTCTTCTTCCTCGGCGACACCTGCTGGACCGGCCCGGCGTTGAGCGCGAAGGATGATTGGGCGCCTTACCTGAAGAACCGCGTCGAAAAACGCTTCACCGCAATTCAATACAACGCGATCTCTCCCTGGCGCACCGCGCCGACCGACTCCGAGGGGAAGCTGCCGTATACGACCTCCCCGAAATTCGCCGTCGATCCCGAGTACTTCCGCCGGCTCGATGCGCGGATCGACGCGATCAACGACGCAGGCTTACTCTCGCGCATGTGCTGTTGTGGTCGAACAAAAAAGGAGACGCCGGAACCGATCTGCCCGAAGCGGACGCGCGAAAGTTGGTCGAGTATCAGCTGGCCCGTTACGGCGCGCATCACGTGTTTTGGATTCTATGCGGCGACAACAAGTACGGGCCCGACGCCGAGAAATGGAAACGGATCGGCCGCGCGGCGTTCAAGGACTACGCCGACGGCGCGCTCGTCACCACGCATCCCACCGGCGAGAATTGGCCTTGGAAGGATTGGGCCGACGAGTCATGGCTGACCGTCCTGGGCTATCAAAGCGGCCACGGCGACGGCGAAAGAACCCTGAAATGGCTCGCTTCCGGACCGCCCGCCGATGCCGGAAAGGCCAAGACCATCGCGCGGCCGATCATCAATCTGGAACCGGCCTACGAAGATCATTTGGCGTATCAATCGAAAAAACCGCACGACGCCTTCGGCGTGCGCCGCGCGATCTATACGAGCTTGCTCGTCGATCCGACGGCCGGCGTCACCTACGGCGGACACGGCGTCTGGAGTTGGCACACCAAGCCCGGTACGCCGCCGACCGACCACGGCGGATCGGGCAACGCCAAGGTCTGGAGCGAAGCGGTCGATCTCCCCGCCGCGAAACAGATGAAACATCTGCGCGACGCGTTCGATTCGATCGCGTGGTGGGAATTGCGTCCCGCTCAAGACCTGCTCGCCGAGCAGCCGGGCGACAAAAGCCCGGGCGACTTCATCGCCGTCGCCGCGACGCCGGATCGCAAGACGATCGTCATCTATGCGCCGCGCGGTAAAGCCAGTTTGAAAACCGGCTTCGATGGTCGCATTTTCACGATTGATCCAACGACAGGCAAGAAAAACGAAATCCCCCAAAGGACCGCCGGTCACCCCGACTTGGATTCCGGCCAAAGCGACGACCGGCTCTTCATACTCAAAGGAAGTTGGTAATCACTTACTCCAGGTACATCTCATGTCGATGCTTCGATTTTTCATCGCCTGCTCCGTAGTATTCTCTTCGCTCACATTCTCTTGCGCCGACGAAACCTGGACACCGCTCTTCAACGGCAAAGACCTCTCGGGTTGGAAGGTTCCCAAAGACAACGTCTGGTGGAAAGTCGTCGATAGCGTCTTGGTCGGCGAAAACGACGAGAAGCTGAAAGGGTCGATGCTCTACACGGAAGCGAACTACAAGGACCTGATCCTGGACGGCGAAGTCCGTTGGAGCGGCGAGATCGACAGCGGCTACATGATTCGCAAGCCCGAGATCCAAGTCCAATTCGGCGTGTCGCGCAGCCTGAAAAAAGACATGACCGGAAGCTTCTACGTCGGCAAGTACCCGGAAGAAGGACAAGCGAAAGAGGCGACGAAATTATTAAAGACCGACGATTGGAATACGATCCGATTGGAAGCCCGCGGCGAGCGTTTCACGGTCTTCATCAACGACGTCAAAGCGAGCGAATTCGCCGACAAGAAATACGCCGGCGCCGGGCCGATCGGATTGCAGATCCACCCGGGCTTGAAAATGAAAGTCGAATTTCGCAATCTACGCGTGCGGTCGCTCGACGAATCCGGCTCGAAATCGCCGTAGCTCCAAGAACACTTCACTTATCATGCGTTTTTCGCTTATCGCTAAAGCCGTGCTTTGCGTCGTCGCTCACGCGACGCTCGTGCGCTGCGCCGACGTCGATCCGAACGCCGACGCCGGCATCGTGATCCGCTGCCGGCCGGCAAGAGCGAAATCATCGTCACGACCACGCCGCGACTCGCGGGCGCGATTCATTCGTTGACCTGGAACGGCCGCGAGTTCATCGACAGCGCCGATCACGGTCGACAACTTCAATCGGCCTGCGCGTTCGACGACGGGACGCCCTGGGACAACAGCGAGACGTTCAATCCGACGGAAGCCGGTTCGGTTCGCGACGGCGCCGGGCCGACCTCGACCAGCCGGTTGCTGCATAAGGTGGTCGGGAAAGATTTTCTGCAAACGACCGTCCGCATGGCGTATTGGCTTCCGCCGGGCATGACCTCGGGAGGGCGTCCGGCCAAAAATACGACGGCGCTCTCCGATCATTTGCTGATCAAACGCGTCACCGTGGGCGATCGCGGACGACCGCATGTGATTCGCTACCGGACGACCTATGTCGTTCCAGCCGGCGAGCGTCACACGTTCGGGCAATTCGAAGCGTTGACCGGTTACATGCCCTTCGAGTTCCGCAAATTTTACGGATTAAAGCCGGAGACCGGCGAACTTGAAGAGCTGACCGACGGCCCGGGCGAGCAAGCCTTGCCGATCGTCTTCGCGACCGCCGACGGCGGCCACGCCATGGGAGCGATCGCCGAGCAACCGTCCGCCCAGGGTATGAGCCGCATCGGGTACGGGCGTTTCGCGTTCGAGACCGAGAAGGTCGTCAAATGGAATTGCGCCGCACGACTACGCGTCGAAAAATCCGATCCGCCGACGACGATCGCGCCGGGCGAGTATGCGTTCACCACCTACGTCGTCGTCGGCGATTTGGAAACCGTTCATAAGACCATGCGCGAGTTGGCCCAAGAGCTTGCCGCGCCGTTATCCCCTACTCCGCGTCCGAATCACGGAAACCAACCATGACTCGCTTTCAACACACCCTGGCCGCGCTGATCTGCATGCTGGGTCATACGCTCGTAACCGCGCATAGCCGCGCGGCCGAACCGGAAACGACCGCCGGCAAATCGGTCGAGTTGTTCGACGGCAAAACGCTGACCGGTTGGAACGGCGACGAAACGGTCTTCGCCGTGCGCGACGGCGCGATCGTCGGCGGCACGTTAAAAACCGATCTCAAGCACAACGTCTTTCTGGCGACGAACAAAGACTATGGGAACTTCGAACTGACGTTGAAATTCAAACTCCTCGGCGGAGACAAGGCCAACGCCGGCGTGCAGTTTCGCAGCAAGCGGATCGCCAATCATCACGAGATGATCGGGTATCAAGCCGATCTGGGCCAAAACTACTGGGGCGCCCTCTACGACGAATCGCGCCGTAACAAAATCCTAGCCGGACCTAAGCTCGAAGACGTCAAAAAGGTCCTCAAAGCCGACGACTGGAACGAATACCGCATCCGCGCCGATGGCAAGCGGATCCAATTGTGGGTCAACGGACTGCAAACGGTCGACTACACGGAAACGGACGACGCGATCGAACAGAAAGGCTTGATCGCCGTGCAGATTCACGGCGGTCCCGCGTCCGAGGCGTGGTATAAAGACATCCGCATCGTGGAATTGCCTTAACGGGCGATGAATCGCGCCGCGTCTTGATCGCACAATCCCTTTTCGTTCAGCTCCGCATGACGGCGATTCGCTTTGTTTACTTCGATATGGGGAACGTCCTCCTCCATTTCGATCATCACCGCGCGGCGCGACAAATGGCCCATGTGGCGGCATGCGAAGAAGACCTCGTCTGGCGGACGGTCTTCGCCGGCGATTTGATGCAGCGGTACGAAGGCGGACGCGCGACCGACGACGACTTCTATCGCGAGTTCGCGGAGCAAACGAAATCCGACGCGGATCGCGCGGAACTCGATTTCGCCGGTGCGCACATCTTCACCCCGAATTACTCGCTCTGGGCGGTCGTCAACGCGTTAACCTCGGCGGGATACCGCACCGGCATCCTTTCCAACACATGTCCCGCGCATTGGCGATACGTGGTCAAGCATTACCCCGGCGTCTTCCTGGGCAACATGGCGGTCCATGCGCTCAGTTACGAACTGGGCGCGTGCAAACCCGATCCGACGATCTTTACCCGCGCGGCCGCGTTGGCGGGCGTTCGGCCGGAAGAAATCTTTTATTGCGACGACATCCCGGGACACGTGGCCGGCGCTCGCGCGGTCGGCTACGACGCGGTCCTGTTCACCGATACGCCGACGCTGGTACGCGACTTACGTGCGCGGGGCTTGCGATTCAATTATTAAGATCAATTCGGGTCGACGCCGAATTGTTTCAGCCAGAACCGAATTTCGTGATCGGTGAACGGCCCCTCGGGTTTAATCACTTTCTCGTCGGCCGTCGTGTTTCGTTCATGCCGCGCGCGCATCAGTTGCGCGAACCACCGGTCGCTGTCCACGGGCGTCGCCTTGCGCCGCTTCGCCGCGCGGTGCAAGCGATGATCGCTCGAAACGACCGTCAACTTCTTGGGCGAACTGTCGGCCAGAATCAACTCTTCGATCAAACCGTCGGCGTCTTCATGATTCGAAGCGTAATGCACCGTGATGCCTGCGACATTGACGACTCGGGCCAAACCCCAGGGGGCTTGTCCGGCGTCGAAGACCACCGTGGTGCGCGGGAGCTCGTCGGCCGGCAGCGCGTCGGCCAGTACTGCGCAACAGATTGCCGCGAGCGCGTTCGAGTTCGCCGCGGCCCCGTTTTCCGCCGAGAATGCCGCTGGCGTACAGCAGATTGTAGCCGTCGATGAGCAGCGTCATGTGCGATAACGGTGTGCGATAGGCCGGAGCAGCCGATTCTAGCCGATCGCGCGTCGTTCGACACCCGACGCGTTCCGCGCCGTCGTCGTTACGGTTTTGGGGACTCTTTCGGTTTCGCCGCGACGATCGGCGCGCCGTCGATTTTCAACGCGAGACTCGATTCGCCGATCTTGCCGCCGAGTTGATCTTCGACGACCAACTTCAGCGTGTACTCTCCGGTCGCCAAGGACTCCGGCAAGCGAACGACGTACGAAACGAAGTAGTCACGGCGGCGATTTTGGCAATGTTCTTCGGCCACGCCCAATTCGCGTTCGGCCGCGCGACGGCCGTTCGCATCCCAAATCTGATATCCGGCTTGGAACTTCGTGTGGTAGCCCTTCTCGGTATTCTCGCTGGCGAACCGATCCAACTCGGCGTAGATCAGCACGTCTTGGCCGGGTCGGAAGCCGGACGTCGCGAACGGCGTGAACGCGCCGAAGCCCTTGATTTCTGTGCAAAGCCGCAGGTTGCGAACCAAAAGTCCGCCGCCGAGCGCGAGTCGATCGGTCGCCGATTGAAAATGCTCGGTCGCGATCGCCGCGCGCCGCGACCACAACGTGTTCTCTTTATCGTTCAGCAACGTCGAGAGGCCGTAAACCTGCTGATTCAGAAAATCGCGTTGCTCGGTCGTCAGATCGTTGGCGGCGGCCAGCGCGGCGTCGCGTTCGCCGGCCAAGGCTTGCAACATGCGTAATCGCATAAGATCGTTTTCGCGTTTCGCGCCGGCGCCGAGACCGGCCGTTTCGCGCTCCAGCGCGGCGATGGCCGCCAGCAACTGCTCGCGTCCGTTCTTATCGACGACGGGCGTAACGGGCGGCGCGACCGCCGCGACGCCGTTCGGTTTTGCTTGCGGCGCAGGCTCCTGATAAGCGACCTGACGCACGGCGACATCAGGCTTGGCCGCGTCGGACTTGGCCGGGCCGTATTCCTGTTCTTCCGGTTCGTTGCGAAAAACATCGGACCGCGCGTTCGCCGATCCGCGCACGATGGAATTCTTGGGCGGGGTTCGTGTCCGGCTGCCGTATCGCGGCGGTTCCTGCGGCGGCGGGGCGAGGTCTTCATCCTCTTCTCGATCGCGAGACGGTGTGCGACGTTGCTCGCGTCGTTGCGGTTCGGCGCGTGCTTCGTCCTGCGGGGCGCGTTTCGCACGCAGCGTGCGCAGCATAATCGCGCGATACGACGGCTCGGTCGCTTCGAGCGCCGCCAGGATGTCCGCCCGTTCGGCAGGATCGGTGATTTCCGCACGATCGAGCGCGCGTAAATATTCGGCCTGCGCGACGGACGACATGTGCGATGCTTGATTGTTCGCCGATTTGCTTCCAGGAGCGATCGGCGTGCGACGCGTCGATTCGCTCGATTTCTTCGCGACGTCGCCTTCGTCGTGCGCCGCTTCGACCGAATCATCGTCGCGTTCGGTCGATCGATTCGCGAGCGCGGACTCCGCGCGACGCATCGTTTGAGTTTTTTCCGCGCGTTGCGACGATTTCTCGCCGGCTTTCAACGGGCTGCGTTCCAACTCTTTCGAGTATTCGTCTTCGAAGTTCGGTTTCGTCGCACCGCCGAGTTGCGCGGCCGCGCCGCTCCACGGCGACGTGCAGCCGACGGTCACGACCAACGCCGTGACCCAACAGAAAGCGCTGAACCACACGATGATCGGATTGACGACGTTCACGATTAACGACGACGAGGAAAAGCGCGCGAGAGGAAATCGCGCGAGTCGGCGCGGACCGACGGCGGTCCGAGCGATTGCGGCGGCGCGAATCATAGATACGCCCGGGATTCTCCGCAAGATCGCTCGATCCCCGACCCTATCGGGCGGAAACGCCGGCTGATAAAATTCCACCGAACAGGGGCGCCGCGAACGCCCGGCGTCCCCACCGCCCCTTGTTTCGCAGGCATTTCATGCAGACCTCCACGATCGATCCGCCCGCGTTTCCCCAATCTTGGGATCGACGCCATTTGCTCGATTTGGAAAGTCTCTCGCCGGCGGAAATCACGCAATTGCTGGATACGGCCGCCGAATTGAAACGGGCGACCGATGGTTGCCGCCGTAAACTCACGCTGCTCGGCGGGCGGACGATCGCCAATTTGTTCTTCGAAAACTCGACGCGTACGCGAACCAGTTTCTCGCTGGCCGCGCGACGGCTCGGCGCCGATACGATCGACTTCTCCTCCTCGGGCAGCAGCTTGAGCAAGGGCGAAACGTTTATCGACACGGCCAAAAATATCGAAGCGATGGGCGTCGACGCCGTGGTGGTCCGCCACAGCACGCCCGGCACGCCGCATCTTTTGGCGCAACATCTCAAAGTCGGCGTCCTGAGCGCGGGCGACGGCGCAGCACGAACATCCGACGCAAGGGCTGTTGGATATCCTTTCGATCCGCGAACGCCGCGGCTCGATCGCGGGCATGACCGTCGCGCTGGTCGGCGACATCGCGCACAGCCGTGTGGCGCGATCAAATATCCGCGGGCTGAAAAAATTGGGCGCGCACGTCATCGTCTGCGGCCCGTCGACGTTGGTCACGCGACAATGGGAAGAGTTCGGTTGCGAAGTGGCGCACAATCTGGACGAAATTCTGGCGCCTGCGACGCGATCAACTTGCTGCGAATTCAGTTCGAGCACAAACATTGCGACCGTTCCCCTCGGTGCGCGAGTACGGGTTTCTCTACACGATGACCGGTGCGCGGCTGTCGCGGTGTAAGAAAGACGTGCTGATCCTCGCCCCCGGCCCGATCAACCGCGGCGTGGAAATCACGCCCGACGTGGCCGACGGCCCGAACTCGCTGATCCTCGATCAAGTCAACAACGGCCTAGCGATCCGCATGGCGGCGTTGTGGTTGCTGTTAGGGAAGGGTTAAGGGTTTCAGGGTTCGGGTTTCAGAAGGCTTCCTTCGCTGCCCTGCCCGATTACCTGAAAAACTCCGCAGTCGCTTCCTGAAACCCGAAACCTGAACTCTGAAACCTTTGCCCATGAAACGCCTGCTGATTCAAAACGGTCGTGTGATCGATCCCGCCAACCACGTCGATCGCGTGACGAACGTCTCGATCGTCGGCGGGCGGATCGCGGCGTTCGACGCGCATCCTTCGCCCCAGGACGAAATCCTGGACGCGTCGGGCAAGATCGTCGCGCCGGGGCTGATCGATATGCACGTCCATCTGCGCGAACCGGGCCGCGAGGACGACGAAACGATCGCCACCGGGACCGCGTCCGCCCTGGCGGGCGGGTTTTCGGCGGTGGCCGTCATGCCCAATACCGAGCCTCCGCTCGACACGCAGGCGGCGGTCGAGTTCATCCGCCATCAAGCGGAACGGGCGAACAATTGCCATGTCTACGTGATCGCGTGCGTCAGCAAGGATCGCAAAGGGAAGGAACTTGCCGAAATGGGCCAGCTTGTGGAAGCCGGCGCTGTCGGCTTCTCCGACGACGGCACACGGTCTTCGACGCCGAACTCATGCGCCGGGCGTACGAATACGCCAACATGTTCGATCGTCCGATCATGAATCACGAAGAGGTCCTTGAGCTGACCCATGGCGCGGTGATGCACGAAGGGTTGGTCTCGCTGCAACTCGGCCTAACCGGGATGCCGTCGACGGCCGAAGAGATCATGATCAGTCGCGACATCGCTCTAGCTGAAGCCACCGGCGGCCGTTTACATGTGTTGCACATCTCGACCGCCGGCGCGGTCGACTTGGTGCGCGACGCCAAGCGACGCGGTATTCGCGTGACGACCGAAGTTTGCCCGCACCACTTCACGCTGACCGACGAGTGCCTGCGAACGTTCGACAGCAACTACAAGATGAGCCCGCCGCTGCGGACGCAACGCGACGTCGAAGCGATGATCGCCGGCCTGGTCGACGGCACGATCGAAGTGATCTGCACCGACCACGCGCCGCACGCGCCGGAAAAAGAATGCGCGAACTGGATCAAGCGCCGTTCGGCATTCTGGGGTTGGAGACGTGCCTGCCGCTGACGGTCACGCACTTGGTCGAGCCGGGCATTCTGACCTGGAACCAAGCGATCGAAAAGCTGACGATCAACCCGGCCCGCATCTTGAAGCTGCAAAAGGGCCATTTGGGAATCGGGGCCGACGCCGACATCACGATCATCGACCCGACGATGCGTTGGACGTACGACGTGAACAAGTCGCCGTCGAAAAGCCGCAACAGCCCGTATCACGGGGCCGAATTCATCGGTCGCGCGACCACGGTGATCGTCGGCGGCGTGGTGAAATATCGGCTGTGACGCCTCTTGCCGTTTACGGCAACGCCGCTGGCGTTTCGCCGCCGTTGCGCGTTGCGTAGGCTTTGAGAACGACCAGTTCGGTCTCGTCGGTCAAGAAGTGGGTGCTGCCGTCGCCCATCGAGAAGTGCGCGCCACCCTTGTGCATACTGGAAAACGGCAGATGATTGAACTCGTCGCCGGAAGAGGCGGTCCGCTCGACGTCGGCGCAGATGCCGTTCTTGCCGACGACCTTATACGCATACATGCCGCGGACCGTCGCCCCGGCGTTCTGTCCTAAAATCCACGGACGCGTGTTGCCGGGGAAATTGTCGTAGTTGCCGACCGTCAGATAGTAGTTGCGGTGGACGAACTCGCCGATCGCCAGGGTTTTGCTCAGACCGTCGGCCGCTTTCTTGAGCGGGATGCCTTGATCGTCGCTCTGCGTGGCGACTTTCAAACCGAATAAGCCGTTCTTGGGCAACTGCCCGTGGCTGCTGGTGTCGAAATCCTTGACCGTCGAATCGTACATCCCGCCGACCGCTTGATAGTGCGTCAGCGCACCGTCCGACGCGTCGTTGATGTTCGTATTTTCGGCCAGCGGCGATTCCGGATAGTCGGGGCAGACGTAGTTCGTCACGACGGTGTTGCGCGCTTTGGTGTTGTTGAACGAATTCGATTTGATATCGATCGTTTTGTAGAGCGAGCCTTCTTCGATATACGGAAGAATGAACGTAAACAGTGAGTGACGCTGCGGACCGACCGAACCCGGCGGCAAGCAATTCTTGTGCGAGTCGGCGTAGTTCAGACAGGCCAACATCGTTTGCCGCAGTTGGTTCTTGCACTGCGTGCGTCGCGCGGCGGCCCGCGCGGCCTGAATCGCGGGGAGCAGCAGCGCGACGAGAATCCCGATGATCGCGATCACGACCAACAGTTCGACCAGGGTAAACGCGACGCGCCGGCCAAGAAATTTCGTCGAATCATAGCTCTCCCACCTCCCGATCTCGCGACGCTCGGCACCGTCCCCCGGGCCGGCTCAGACATAAAGCCCACGAAACGGTGTTCGCGACTTCAGACTTTCCACTTTAACAGAAAGTCAGAAACCGGGCAAAAACCACGAAAACGCCCTCGGACCGATCGATCCGAGGGCGTTGATGTACGAAGCGTTGACGCGACGAACGTCGGTCTTTCGGAGATCAATCCCCGACGTCGGCTTCCAAGAATCGCGCCAACTTATAAAAGTCGCTGGTCGGCGAGATGTAGCGGACCACGGTGACCAGTGTTTCCGGGTTCACGAGTTGCTCGAACGGCACGTAGTTCAGATCCAACTGGCCGGTCACGCTGACCATCACGCCGTTCAAGCGTTGTTCGACCAACGCGCGATACCCGCCGACGCCCAACTGGCTGCCGAGCATCACGTCGAACGCGTGCGGTTGCGCACAGCGGACTTCGTATCCCAACTGCAGGCCGTTAACCTTCCGCGACTTGCCGGTTTGCTTTTTGTACTCGTCCGAAACCAGCTTCGAAAACATTTTGCCGAGATTGACCTGGGCGATCGAGATGTGGCCGTGGTCGTCGCGACCGACCCCTTCGAGGTAGGTCATCGGCAGCAATTCGGCCAAGCCTTCGGCCATGACGATCACGCCGTATTGTTTCCCTTCGGACTCCTCGCGCAGCCGCATCGTTTTCACGATGCGATTGACGACTTCCTGCACGTTCATGATCGCGCGAGACGATTTGACGCCGGTTTTTTGATCGACGATTTCTTCGGTCTGACGATACTTGCCGTGGATGTCCTCGACGCTGATGACCAGCGACGCTTCGCCGGCGATCGCGGCGCCGTAGCCCAACCAACCGGCGCTGCGGCCCATCACTTCGGTTAGGAAGTACGCGCGACCGGCTTCGCTGTCGTGCAACAGATTACGAATTTCGGTCCCCAGCGTGTGGACGGCGGTGAAGTAACCGAACGTAAAGTCGATGCCGGTGTAATCGTTGTCGATCGTCTTCGGCAAATGGACGACCGGAATCCGCTTGGCGCTCGCCGGCAAACGGTCTTGATACAGCTTGAATTTATTCGCCGTCTTCAGCGTGTCGTCGCCGCCGATGCTGACCAGGCAATCCACGCCCATCGAACACAACGCTTCATAGACGGTCTTCAGCGGCTTAATGCGATCCGCGTCGTCGAAGTGCGCGGGACTCGAAACGTTTTTGCCCGGGTTGGTCCGCGCGGTGCCGATCATGATCCCTTGCGAGTTGCGCGTCCGTCGCAGCAACTTGCTGTCCAGCTTGATGTAGTCCTTACCTTCGACCATCGGGCGATCGGCCGAAAATTCGACCAAGCCCGAATAGCCGTGCATGATCCCAAGGCATTCGATGTCGTTCCGCACGAACGACGTCGCGGCGGCCGAGATCACGGCGTTGGCGGCCGGCGCGGGACCGCCGGCGAACAACACGGCGGCGCGGCGGAACGGACCTTGGACCTTGGGGGGGCGTTTCAGCGTGGAGACTTCGGACATGGGCGATCCTTCTCGAAAATGGAGCGTGCGGAAAGTCGAAGGCGCGGCGCGTTAGGGCAGCAACTCGCGTTCGACGAACTTGGTGTCGATCGTGCCTTCGGCGAAGGCGCTGTTGGATAAGATGGTTTGATGGATCGGAATCGTCGTGGCGATTCCTTCGATCTTCAACTCGCGTAAGGCTCGCAACATGGTCGAGATCGCTACCTTCCGCGTCGGCTGATGCACGATCAGCTTGCCGATCATCGAGTCGTAGTACGGACCGACCGTATAGCCGGCGTACGCGTGCGAATCCCAACGCACGCCGAATCCGCCGGGCGGAATCAGTTGCGTGATTTTGCCGGGCGACGGTTGGAAGCCCTTGGCCGGGTCTTCGGCGTTGATTCGGCACTCGATCGCCGCGCCGCCGCACTTGATGTCGTCTTGCGTAAACGGCAATTTCTCGCCCGACGCGACCAGGATTTGCGCCTTGATCAGGTCGACGCCGGTGACCATCTCGGTGACCGGATGTTCGACTTGAATCCGCGCGTTGACTTCGATGAAGTAGAAGTTCTCTTGCTGATCGACGATGAATTCGACCGTCCCGGCGTTGTGATATCCGGCAGTTTTGGCCAACCGCACGGCCGCTTCGCACATCGCTTTGCGCGTGGCGGCCGGCAACTTCGACGACGGGCTTTCTTCGATCAACTTTTGGTGGCGACGTTGCGTCGAGCAATCGCGCTCCCACAGATGCACCACGTTGCCGTGTTGATCGCCGATGATCTGCACTTCGACGTGTCGCGGCTTCTCGATATAGCGTTCCAGGTAGATGCCCGGGTTGCCGAACGCGGCTTGGGCTTCGGCCGAGGCTTGTTGAATGGCGCTCTTCAGCGTCAGTTCGTTGGCCGCGACGCGCATCCCTTTGCCGCCGCCGCCGGCGGTCGCTTTGATCAAGACCGGAAACCCGATCTCGCGCGCCGTTTTGACGGCTTCGTTCTCGTCGGTGATCAAGCCGTCGCTGCCCGGGACTACCGGCACGTTGGCTTCCATCGCCAGCTTGCGGGCCGAGTTTTTATCGCCCAACTTGGCCATCGCCTCGGGCGTGGGGCCGATGAAGCCGATCTGGCAATCGCGACAGACCTCGTTGAAGTGCGAGTTCTCGCTCAAAAAGCCGAAGCCCGGATGAATCGCCTGAGCGTTGCCGACTTCGGCCGCGCTGATGATGCGATCGATCTTGAGGTAGCTGTCGGCCGCCTTCGGTCCGCCGATGCAAAAAGCTTGATCGGCCAGGGTCAGATAATTGGCGCCGCGGTCGGCTTCGCTGTAGACGGCGACCGTTTCGATCCCTAACTCGCGACACGCGCGAATCACGCGCAGGGCGATTTCGCCGCGGTTGGCGATCAGAATGCGTTTGAACATGGGACTCGGACGAAAATGATGCGTGACGCGGAAGTCGGGCCGGACGGACATCGTTCGAGCGACGCCCCTCAACAAAAAACGCCGGGCGAACCCGGCGGCCCCGTTCAGATCCCGCCGGCGGCGCAGTGCGCCGCGTCGGAACCGTGTGTTATTTGGATGGATCGACGCGGAACAACGCTTGACCGAATTCGACCGGTTGGCCGTTCTCGACCAACACCGCCGTGATTTGGCCGGAGAGTTCGGCGGGTAACTGATTGAAGACCTTCATCGCCTCGATGACGCAGACGATCGATTCCGGACCGACGTGATCGCCGACCTTGACGAACGCCGGCGATTCCGGATTCGGCGCCGTATAAAACGTGCCGACCATCGGGCTCTTGATGACGACGCCGGCTTCGGCCGCAGGCGCGGAGGCTTGCGGTGCGCCGCCGGCCGGAGCCGCGGCGGGTGCGGCCTGCTGGTAGGTCGGCGCCGCAGCGTATGCCGGCATCGTGACGACCGGGTCTTGGCCGCGACGTAAACGGACGCGTTGGTCGCCGTTTTTCAGGTCCAACTCGCTCAGGTCGTGTTCCTTCATCATCTCGACGAGACGACGGACCCGCTTTACGTCGAAAATATCGATATCCCCCGGATTGGGACCCGCGTTGGACATGCGTTTTTTACTCCGCGTCGTGCAAGATGTCTCGAACCGAAATGAACCACTTTCCGCCGGCTGGTGTCTCGGCGTCGCGGACGAGTCCATCGTCCGAACTTACGACGATAACGTGGTTTGTGGTCGTTGCCTAGGCCCTGCCGGCCCCGCGTTTCACGTCGTTACGCCCATTCGACGCGCGTCCCCGCCCAACCGACTTGGGCCTCGTCCCAGGATTTCGGCAGCGAGCTAAGCACCTCGCAGCCGGTTTTGGTCACCAACACGTCGTCTTCGAGCCGCACGCCGCCGATTCCGGGCAAATAAATCCCCGGCTCGACGGTCACAACCATCCCGGGCGTAAGGACTTGCTGCGATCCGACCGAAAACCGAGGTTGTTCGTGGACCTCTAACCCGATGCCGTGCCCCAGCCCGTGGCCGAATTGCTTATCGAAGCCAGCGTCGGCGATCACCTTGCGCGGTCGCGTCGACGTCGCCGCAAACCGCCCCCGGCTTGATTTTGGCGATCGCCGCCAACTGGGCTTTTAAGACGACTTGGTAAATGCGTTCGATTTTGGCCGGGACCTTCCCCAGGCGGATCGTTCGCGTCAAATCGCTGATATACCGCGTGGCGACAGCCCCCCAATCGATCAGCAGCAGATTGGATTCGCCGATTTTTCCGCGACCGGCACGCCCATGCGGTAACGCGGAGCGCGGTCCCGAAGCGACGATCGGCTCGAAACTGTGCCCCTTCCCGCCTTGCTGCCGAATGACCGCTTCCAACGCGTGGGCGACGTCCAACTCGGTCATTTCGGGATGAAGTTGGGACGTGACCTTTTGGAACGCCGTCTCGGCGAAGCGGACCGCGCGGCGAATTTCATCGATTTCGGTTTTGTCTTTGACCATCCGCAGTTCTTCGACCAGCCCGCGCGTGCCGACGATCTGCAGTTCCTTGGCCTGCTCGCGGATCCGTTCTAAAAAGCCCAGCGTCATCGTGTCGGCTTCGACCGCGAACGACGTCATCCCGTGCTTGGCCAGCACCACGGCGACGGCCTTATCCATGGTCTCGAACCCGTTGCCGGTCCGCCGGACGTGGAGTTGCAAACCCGGACACTCGTCGGCCAACTGCGTGGTGAACCGCGAATCAGTGACCAAAATCTCGATTTCGCCGCCGATCGCCAACAGGCTGTCTTCGCCCGTGAACCCGGTCAGGTAATGGACGTTCTGCTCCTTCTGGACCAGCAGCCCGGGCAGTTTTTTCTTGCGAAGGACTTTTCGCAGCGCGTCACGGCGTTTGGCGAAAACATCGGTCAAGGTCGCGGGCATCGCGGTGGTCCGGCTGAGGGGAGATGGGCGTTCGGGGCAACGGGGGAAAACGACGTTTTAACGCCGCCGACGCATCCCCCACAAGAGAGCCCCCGGCCGGCGGTCGATTTGTGCGAAAAGGCCGGCCGGGAGTGAGAAATCCGTGGCACGCCGCGGAATTCGTACGCAAAAACAGAGTGTTCCGGTTAAAACATTCCGCAATAACGCCTTGACTTATGGAGTTACATTATGTATACTACTCAATTCGAGCGAAAACGCGAACCGAAGACGCCGCCGCCAAGACTTCCTAATGTGCGATGTCCGTTTCAGGGGGTCGGATGCCCCCCGCTCAGGGACATGCATAATCGCAAAATTTCCTCGCTCGTGATGAGCGCAACGCTCGTAACGCTCGCGCAGTGAAGATCGGGCGTTTGGCAAGATGTGCGAACCGGAGGCCGGTGTCATCGGCTCAAACGCATAATAAAAATGTGTGTGTCATTCGATCGTTTCGCTCGTAACGCTCGCACAGTGAAGTTGGGTTGTCTGAAGAAGCCGCGCGATTCGAGAGCTGACGCCATATCGACTCGATCGCGAATAAAAAAACTTGTGTGTCGTTCGATCGTTTCGATCGTAACGCTCGCGCAGTGAAGATAGGAAGTTTTGTGTCGGTCGCCGCGCCATGCGTTTCGCCTGCGGGGGCGATCGCGCAGTGAAAAATCGTGAAAACCCACATCCTCGTAACGCTCGCGCAGGGAATCCGGCGAACGTGGCGAAACTCGGGCATTTGGTCACGTTCGTTGTCAATGAACACTATTGGAGGAGACAAAGCGAATTCATGAAAACACCTTGAAATCACCGGAGGTCGTCCGGAACGCTGCGCGTTTGTGATCCTTTTCCCGGTCTCGGCCGGCGGATACCATGCAACCCATGGATCGCACACCGCTCGCACAGACGATCGAACGCTACGTGACCGGCGAATTGCCGCTGGCCGGGCTGTTGACGCAATTGACCGAGGAACGGACCGCCCGACTGGGACACACCGAACTGGATTTGGACCGCCTGCGTCGTTGCGGTTATCCGGAAGCGGTTTACGGCCAGGGCAAAACGCCCGAGCAGGTCGTCGAGATCGTGGCCCGACTGATCGCCGCCGACCAAGAAGCCCTGGTAACCCGGGCCGACGCGGCCCACGCGACCGCGCTGACCGCACGGTTCCCGCAGACGCGGTACAACCAGGTCGGACGAACGTTGCGGTTGTCGCCCGAGCGACCCGCGCCCGCCGCCGGCGGTCGCGTGACGATCCTCACGGCCGGGACGACCGATCGCCCCGTGGCGGAAGAAGCATTGGAGACGGCGGCCTGGATGGGCTGCGAGACGAAGTTGATCGCCGATGTCGGGGTGGCCGGCCCGCATCGGTTGCAGGCCCACTTGCCCGAGATCGTCGACAGCGACGCGATCGTGGTGGTGGCCGGCATGGAAGGAGCCCTCCCCAGCGTGGTCGGCGCGTACGTTGCTTGCCCGGTGATCGCCGTGCCGACTAGCGTAGGCTACGGCGCATTGTTCGGCGGCATCGCGCCGCTGTTGACGATGCTGAACAGTTGCGTCTCGAACGTGACGGTGGTCAACATCGACGCCGGATTCAAAGGAGGCTACCTGGCCGGCCTCATCGCGAATCGCACGAAGCGTTAGGCAATAGTTGTTTGGCGCTAGGATTGGCCGCTCGACGTTGGTCGGAGCCGTTTATGACTTTGTGGGTCGCTCGTTGTCGCATTTTCCTGAACCCTGAAACCTGAACCCCGAAACCCTCGTTTCCATGCTCCCCACACTTCCTCCCCGCCGAGTCGATTCGCACAAAGGAACTTACGGCCGCGCGCTGTTGATCGGCGGTTCGCGCAACATGCCCGGGGGTATCGGTCTCTCGGGCATGGCCTGCCTGCGCGGGCGCGGGACTCGTCACGCTGGCCGTTCCGCAGAGTGCGCAACCGATCGTGGCCGGATTCGAACCGTCGTATATGACGTTCACGCTGCCCGAGGATCCGAACGGGCGAATGCATCTCGACAAGAACGCCGACGTGCGGACCGAGTTGAACACGCTGGTCGAAGAAGCGACCGCCGTGGCGATCGGGCCGGGCCTGGGGAAGTCGTTCGAGATCGAAGTGGCCGTGGCCGAGTTTTATAAGAAGGTCGAGCATCCGTTGGTCGTCGACGCCGACGGATTGAACGCGTTGGCGCGACGTTCGACGATCCTGGGCCAAGCCGGCGGACCGCGCATCCTGACGCCGCATCCGGGCGAGTTCGGTCGCTTGGCGAGCGCGGCCGGTTTGCCGGGTCACGACCAGATTTCGCAAGCGGTGCAGTTCGCCTCGCGCTTCAAATGCGTGGTGGTGCTGAAAGGGCATCGCTCGTTGATCACCGACGGCGAGCAACACGAGTTCAACGAGACCGGCAACCCCGGCATGGCCACCGGCGGCTGCGGCGACGTGCTGACCGGCGTGATCACCGCCCTGCTCTGCCAAGGCCTGACGCCGTTTCAAGCCGCGCACCTGGGCTGTCACCTGCAAGGCTTGGCCGGCGACTTGGCCGCCGCCGAACTAGGTCAGGTCGCGTTGATCGCCAGCGATTTGATCCGCTTCCTCCCCGCCGCGCTGAAGACGTTGAGTTAGCGAAGATACCTGGAGAATTGGGACACGGATGACGCGGATTTTGACGGATGAGCACGGATCGAATCTTGAGTGTTTGTAAAACTCTCAATCATTTTCTCTTCCGTGCGGATCCGTTTTATCCGTGAAATCCGTGATCAATCTCTCCGAAGACGTTGTAAGAATTTCCGCCGGAGCCACGCCGCGCGTACGGAGTTCGGCGATCGAGAGGGCGGCCGTGCGTTTGGCCAAGCGGTGGCCGCACTCGTCGCGAACCAGTTCGCAGTGGTACCACCGCGGGGGCGTCCAACCCAGCGTTTCGTACAGCAACAGTTGTCGCGCGGTGCTGGTCAGCAGGTCTTCGCCGCGGACGACTTCGGTGATTCGCATCGCGTGGTCGTCGGCGACGACGGCGGCTTCGTAACTCGGGAAGCCGTCTTTGCGCCAGATGAGAAAGTCGCCGAAGTCGACGCCCGCCGTGCGTTCAAGGCCGCCGAGACGCTCGTCGTGAAAGCGAATCGTTCGACCGTCGGGCACGCGGAAACGCCAGTTCAGCGGGCCCGGATCGACGGCGTCGTGTGTCGTTTCAGTCGCGGGACGGAGTTCGGGCGGAAAAATCGATTCGTCGTCCCCTTCGTGCGGGCGCCGAGCGCGGACTGCACGTCGCGCCGCGAATGGGGACTGGGATAGATCGCGCCGGCGGCGAGGAAGCTTGCGCCACAGATCGAGATATATGTCGTTCCGAAGACTTTGCGTATAAGGGCCGTAGGGCCCGCCAATGTCGGGGCCTTCGTGCCACGCGATCCCCAGCCACGCGAGATCCGCGAGCGCGGCGGAGGCGAACTCGGGCTTGCAGCGCGGCGCGTCGAGGTCCTCGATCCGCATGACCAGCGAGCCGCCCGCTTCCCTCGATCGACGCGCGGCGGTCGCAAACGTGCGAGCATGCCCGAGATGCAACAACCCCGTCGGCGTAGGCGCCAACCGCCCGCGATAGGCACGGTCGATGGAAGCGAGGCATTGGTCGCTGGAAGATGTCACGAGCGAGATTTTACTCGCCGTCGCGATGTTCGTCAGCGTGTCGATACGGCGTGAAGGAGATGAGACGGAACATAGCAGAGTCGGAAAACACGAAACTCTTCGCGTCTTCCTGCTCCGCGTCTTATTCTCCCCCCGACTACTTCTTCGCCGCCGACGCCTTTTGTGTGATTTGATGATTGGCCGGCAAGGCTTCTTCGGTGAATTTGCTGAGGAAATAGATGCTGCTGTCGGCGCCACGGAAGCCGATCACGCGTTCGTCGACTTCGCTGAGTTGCTTCAACATGCGGCCGGTCTTGAGATCGAAGCGGATCTCGCCGCGGCCCATTTGTTGGATGACTTGCGATTTGATGTCGGCTTCGCCGATCGGCGGCAGGATCGTTTCGTGCGCGATCACGGCGACGTTGCCTTCGATCTTATCGAGGGCGTAGCGATGCCGGGCCTGGATCGTGGCGCGTGGCGCCTTTGTCGAGTTGCACCACGATGTCGGTCGGGCTCGACCAGGGTTGGCCGAGCGTGACCGATTCGGTCGGTAGCGGGATCATGACTTGTTGATTGTCGTCGCCGGCCGCCATTTCGCCCGACTTTGCGTCGGGCGTCAAACGCTTGAGAACTTTGCCGTGCGGGTCGATTGTGATGACCGAGAGCGTCTTGCCGATTTTGGCCGCGACCATTTCGTAACCGGCCGGAGCTTCCTTGTCGGTGGCGCTGTTGTAGCGAACTTCGTCGCGACCGGTCATTTTTTGACGCATGTCGATACCGTCCCAACGCGTCTCGAACGTGACGTTGCCGGCCTTATCGACGCTTTTGACTTGCCAGCTTTTGTACGAGATCGACGCCATTTCGGCGATTTGCGTCGTGCCGCCGATCGTGGTTTCGATGCGAGTTTGCTGCGTGACTTTGGTCTTCAGCGTTTCGCCCGGGGAGAACTTATACGCAAGAGCGAACTTATCGAGACGCGGGGTCTGCGCGACGACATCGTCGGCGACGGCCGGCGCGTTTACCTTGGGAGCCGTCGGTTGCGCCGTGACGGGAGTCGTCGGCGCGGGCTGGGGTTTCGCGACGGGAACCGGTTTGACGGCGACCGGTTCGGCTTGCGGGGCTTTGGTCGGGTTCGCTTTGGCGGGCTGCGGCTTCGCCGGAGTCGCTTTCGGCTCGGCGGTTTTCGGCGCGGCTCCGGCGCGTGCGCCGGATTGGCGCGAAGCCGGCCGTCGGCGGACACGGCGAACAGAGCGAGAGCGATCGACGGAACGCCGATCAGAAACGATGCGATGCGACGCGACATGGAACCCGCTTCCTTTCGGGAGTTTCTGAAATCGATACGGTTCGTCATGAACCGCCGTCGCGCGAACGTGCGTCTGCGCGAAGGAATCGCCGCTAGTCGATGCGCCGGACGTGCCCGCTCCAGCCCAGCTTCTCGCGGAGCGTGCGATAATAACTGCGCCCCGTCACTTCGACCAGCTTGAATTTCGCGGTCGAGCGGACGATTCGCACGCGATCGTGCGGTTCCAGTTGGCACAGGACGTTACCGTCGACCACCACCGAAGTGGTGCCGTACGGATGATCGACCATCAGCTCGTACGTGCGATCGGCCGAGTCGACCACCGGCCGATTGGTCAGCGTGTGAGGACTGATCGGGCAAACGACGAACGCCAGCAAATCCTTCCGCAGGATCGGCCCGCCGGCGGATAAGCTGTGCGCGGTCGAACCGACCGGCGTGGCGATGATCAAACCGTCGCAACTATAGGTCGTGACCCATTCGGCGTCAACGCGAAGATGAACGTTCAGCATGGTGAACGGTGCGCCGCCGAGGATGGCCGTTTCGTTCAATCCGATCGACGATGCCAGCACGTCGTCGCCGCGTAACACCGAACACTCGAACATCAGGTGTTCGACGACTTGATAGCGTCCGGCCTGAATCGCCGGCAACACGCGCAGCAACTCGTCCGGCGCATAGTCGGCCAGAAATCCGAGCTTGCCGAGATTGCCGCCGAGAATCGGAATTTGGTTCAGTCCCATGCGATGGGCCGCGCGGATGATCGATCCGTCGCCGCCGAGCACGAGCGCCAGATCGGCTTGGACCTCGGTCAGATCGTGTTCGCCGTCCAAATCGCAATAGACGATGTCCAACGACTCTTGAAACTTCGGCCGCATCCGTTGCATCTCGGCCGCGCTTCGCGCTGACCATCGACCCTAGCAACAATGCTCGCAATCGAGGTCGATCGTTCATACGGTGGCGGATGAAAGCGAAGAGATCGCGCCGCGAGAACGGCTACGCATCATCAAGGCGGAAAATGATCACGGCCGGGGTATCCTACCCGGCCGTGCGTCGCGAGACGATGAATATCCAAGAGAATTTTCTACGACCGAGGTCGCAGAAGAAGCCGAATTACTCGCCGTTGAGTTTGCGGATAATGAACCCGACCACGCCCACGATGCCGGCGATGCCGAAGTAGATCAGCTTGCCCATGCCGCGTCCGCTCAGACTGAAAGAACTCGGCGCCGTCGCTCGGCCCCCTTTGGTGTCGCGTTCGAAGAACACGCCGCAATGCGGGCAACTGTCTCCGGCTTTGAGGGAGTTCGGAACTTCATTCTTGCACCCTTCGCAAATTTGGACGTATTGCGTTTCGAAGGTCGGCATCGACGGAAACGACGGCGGAGTCGGCGGCGTGTAAGCGGGCGGTTCGTAGGCCGGAATCGACGGCGCGACGGCCGGCATAGTCGGCGCGGGCTTCGGCGGCGGAGCCGAAACGGCCGCGGCCTTGGCCGCGCTGTCGGCGGCCATCGCGCGTTGTTCCTCGTAGCGTTTGCGACGCGCTTCGGCCAACGCCGGATCGATCGTCGGCGTCGATGGCGCGACGGCCGGAGCCGGTGCCGGAGTTGCGGGAATGGGCGCCGGCGTCGCAGGCGGAGTGACCGAAGCCATTTGTTCGCCCATCGGCTGCGGGCCGTTCGCGGCCGCTTCACGACGACGGCGCAAATCGGCCATGGCGGCGTCCGTCGCATTGACCGGCGGCACGACGGCGGCAACACCGTTTTCGGGCACACCTTGCGGTTTGGGAGGTGGCGTCAACGCGACGATCAGGTCCGAGCGATTCAATGCGGAAAGCTGTACGCGGACATACTCTTGATCGTCCGGGCTGAGAACCGAATAACGCAGATCGGTCGGATTGCCCTTCAAGTCGACGACCACTTTATCGTCGTAGGCGGTCATGAATTTGGCTTGGATCTTACGGCCGCTCGTATCGGTCCAAATGCGAATCGGCAAGTCGCTGAGCGGCTTACGGGCGGGACCGGCGGACGGCGCGTCGGCGATTTGCAACGGTTGCGTGTCGAGCGACGCCAAAATCGGATCGGCCGGCACGGTCGGCTTTTCGCCGGCGGCCAGCTTGCGTTTATAAGTCGCCAAATCGCGCAGATACTTCTGCTCGACGTCGGCGAAGTCCGACAGCTTGAATTTGGTGATTTTGCCGTCCGGCGTTTTCAGTTCGACTTGGCCGTTCTTCGCGTCGACGAATGTGGCCGTCGCTTGGTTCCCCTTGCGATCAGTCCACGACCGAGGGAGGAACTCGTCGGCCGCATAGCCGATCGTGGAAACGCACAGCAGCGTCGCGAACGCAATCGCCGCGCAATGTCGAGAAATTCGCCCCATCGTATCGCTCGCTCGGGAGAGGAAGGAGAATACGTGCCAGCGACACCCAGGCCCATTCTGTCGATGTCGCAAGGCTTATCTTAGATTCGTCTTCGCGGTAGAAACAAGGTGAATCAAATCTTTTCGTCGAAATTCTCGACGTCACTCGCCGCGGAGACGCCGACGTGCCCGAACTGCCCGAAGTCGAGACCATGCGACGCGGAATCGCGTTGGTCGTGGGGGCGAAAATCCGGGCGGTCGTGCGTATGCCGTGCGAGCGCCGGCCGCTGACTGTTTCGCCGAAAGGAGCCGAATTCGAGGCTCTGCAAGCCGGTCGAACCATTACGGCGGTCGAACGGGTCGGGAAACGGGTCGTTCTTCGTTTGAACAACGGTTTGCGGACGGTGATCGAACCTCGGATGACCGGGCTCGTCCTGCTCTCCGATCCACCGACGCCAGAACATCTGCGCCTTGAGTGGAGATTGGCCGGCAAGCGGGGCGTGATCCGGTTTTGGGACCGTCGCGGACTGGGTGTGGTGCGTGTCGTTGACGATACAGCGTTCGACCAATTCT
Source organism: Pirellulales bacterium (assembly GCA_049840575.1). GTDB lineage: Bacteria > Planctomycetota > Planctomycetia > Pirellulales > JALHPA01 > JANRLT01. The sequence goes on along the minus strand of JASGKV010000016.1, from coordinate 119,383 downwards.
ACGGCCCCGACAAAGTCGGGCCCGACGCGTTGACGATCACGCCCGACGAGTTTCAGCAACGCTTCCGCGAAGGACGCAGTCCGGTGAAAGTCGCGCTGCTTGATCAAACGCGCGTCGCAGGCATCGGAAATCTGTATGCGGCCGAGATCCTGCACCTCGCCGGCGTTCACCCCGCAATACCTTGTCATCGGCTGACCGAGGCGGCCTGGAAACGAATTCACGCCGCCACGCTTTCCGTGTTGGAAGATGCGGTCCGTTACGAAGGTAGCACGCTCGGCGACGGCACATATCGCAACGTGCTCAATCAAGACGGTTCGTATCAGAATCACCATCGCGTCTACGCCCGGGCAGGCGAAGCATGTCCGAGTTGCAAGACGACCACGATCGTGCGCATCGTGCAGGCGCAACGTTCGACGTTCTACTGCCCAACGTGTCAGAAGAAGTCGAAACGTTCTTAACTGCTAAGCGAATATCGCCGAACGCAACGCGATAGACGGCGATAAATCCGACGCAATCGACGAGCGAATCGACTTGAAATTTTCTTGTCCCTGCACTTCGCGACCGTTCTAATACATAGGTTCGACGTCCTCGGGGGAGCATTGGCGCCGAACGCCCGCCGTTTCGACTCACCGCGTCTTCAGGGAGAACCGTTTCATGTCCGCATCCGATGCTTGCCCCGATTGCGGGCCGACCGGTTTCGATCGCCGTCGCTTCTTGAAAACCGGCGCGGTCGCGGCCGGGTCGTTGCTGGCGGCCGGTTCGCTCAATCCGTGGTCGCCGGCCGCCGATGCGCCATCCACGGCGGCTCCGGCGACCACCGGTAGCACGCCCGAGACGTTGGTCAAAGTTCTCTACGAAACACTGACGCCTAAACAGAAAGACGCCGTCTGCTTCGCCTGGGATCATCAGGATCCCAAACGCGGTTTGCTGCGCACGTTCGTCGCCAACAACTGGCAAATCACCAGTCACAGCCTGAACGACGATTTCTATACGAAGGATCAACGGAAGATTGTGCGCGACATCTTCAAAGGGATGATCCAGCCCGATTGGGTCAAGCGGATCGACAAGCAGTTGGAAGACGACGCCGGCGGGTTCGGCAACGAGCAAAGTTTGGCAATCTTCGGCAAGCCGGGCGACGGCAAGTTCGAATTCGTGATGACCGGTCGGCACATGACGCTCCGTTGCGACGGCAACTCGTCCGATAACGTCGCGTTCGGCGGACCGATCTTTTACGGACACGCGGCCGACGGCTTCAACGAGAAACCCGACCACCCGGGCAACGTCTTCTGGCCGCAAGCGCAGGCTGCCAACAAGGTCTTTACGCTGCTGGACGAAAAGCAAAAAAAGGAAGCGTTGGTCGCCAAGCTGCCCCGCGAACAAGCGGTCGGCTTCCAAGGCAAAGACAAAAAACTCCCGGGCATCGCCGTGACGGAGCTGGGCCAAGATCAACAAGCCGAACTCCAGAAGTTGCTGGCGTTGCTGATCGAACCGTACCGCCAGAGCGACCGCGACGAAGCCCTCACTTGCCTCAAAACCCAAGGCGGTCTGGAGAAGTGCTCGTTGGCGTTTTTTGCCGAAGGCGACCTGGGCAACGACAAGGTGTGGGACAACTGGCGTCTGGAAGGCCCGTCGTTCGTCTGGTATTTCCGCGGCACGCCTCATGTTCACGTCTGGGTCAACATCGCCGACAGCGCCGACGTCAAAACGAATGCCTAAAGCGATAGGCCGCTGATGAATGTGATCGAACAGATTTTTACTGATCTGCCGAATCCGAGTAACGAGCGATGTTCTCAACTCGATTTCAAATCGGTGCCAATCGGTCTCATCGGTTAAATCAGCGCCCTCTGTCTTTAGCCGCGTGGATGGAACTGCTTGTGGACTTTCTTCAAGCGTTCTTGATCCACGTGGGTATAAATCTGCGTCGTCGCGATGCTGGCGTGGCCCAGCAATTCCTGCACTTGGCGTAAGTCTGCACCTCCGCTCAACATGTGGGTAGCGAAGCTGTGCCGCATCGTGTGCGGACTGATGTCGGTCGGAATCGCGGCTTTGGTCGCGTAATGTTTGACCAGTTCCCAAATTCGCTCGCGTCGAAAGCGCAGCCTGCGCCGTGTTAGCAACAGCCATGACGGCCCGTCCGGCCGTTGTGCGGCCAGCGGCGTCCGTTCCTGCGCGAGGTAATCGCGCACCGCCGCCACGGCGCGTTTGCCTAGCGGGACCATGCGTTCCTTATTCCCTTTGCCGCGACAACGGCAGTACCCTTCGTCCAAGTGCAAATCGCCTAGTCGAAGATGCGAAACCTCGGATGCGCGGCAGCCCGTGGCGTACAGCAACTCGAGTAATGCCCGATCGCGCCGCCAGGTCCGATCGCGTTGATTCGGCGCGGTCAGCAGTTTGTCGATTTGATTCGCGCTGAGTACGCGCGGGATCCGCTCCCACAGCTTTTGGCTGCCCAATAACTCGGCGACGTTCTCGGTCAGAATGCCTTCGAGTTGCAGATAGCGATAAAACAGCTTGAGCGACACCAAGTGTCGGGCGATGCTGGCCGGCGCGAGTTGTTTTTTTCCCAACCACGCGGCGAATTCGCTCAGATCGCGAATGGTAAGCCGTTGAACCGGCCGTGCGCCCAACCACTCGCCGAACTTTCGCAAGTCGCGACGATATGCGGCGACCGTGTTTTCCGAGAGATGGCACTCCGTCCGCGAATAGACGACGAACGCCGCGATCATCCGCTGCCCGGAGGTCTGCGGGGGCGTCGTCGCCGGTTGCGGTTTCGCCGACGATGGCGACGCGACCGTCGGCTTGGTCGGCGCGGAGGTCGTCCTTGGCGTTTTCGCCAACGCGCGATCCGATTCCGGGAGTGCTCGCTTTTTGACCATAGCGTCTTCATCGACCATCTTCGGAGCGAAACAACGCCGAGGACCGAAAAACTCCGACCACGCGCGACGTAGCGGAAACGCATGCGCCGAAATTTGCGGGACGCCCCGTGTCGTTCGTACAATCGCTACGATCCGCCGACCTTCCTTCATCGACGTGGGGCCGCCTCGATGTCCAAAACCGCGCCGCCGACTTCGACGAAACCGCTGCCGCTCGTGCCGTTGGGCGATCTGCAACCAGGTCAAGAGGCCGACTTCTACGCGTTGCTCGCGCACAAAGAACTGCTCACGACGCGCGACAACAAACCCTACTACAAAGTCGCGTTCCGCGACGCCGTTCGGGAAGTCGCATTTCCGCTCTGGGCGGACACGGCGCACTTCGTCGAATGTCGCGAGTCATGGCACGTCGGCACCCATTACAAGCTGCGCGCGCCTCTATCGCGAAACCAGCTACGGTCCGCAACTCGAAATCCGCAAAATCCGTGAAACGACCGACGCCGACCTCGCGGAAGGGTTCGATCCGTGGATGTGTTTGCCCCGCTCGCGGTTCTCTTCGGCAACGATGTTCGATGAGCTTCGTTCGTTAGCGAACGAAAAGATCGGCGACGAAGCGTTACGCGGACTGGTCGTCGACTTGCTTGACGCGCACCGCGAGACGTTGTTGACGCTGCCTGCCGCCACGCGGAATCACCACGCGTATGTCGGCGGGTATTTGGAGCACGTTCTCAGCGTGACCCGCACGGCAATTTACTTCGCCGAGAAGTACGACGCATACTACGACGATCTGACACCGCGTTTGAACATCGGCCTTGTCGTCGCCGGCGCGATTTTGCACGACATCGGCAAGCTGCGCGAAATCGCGCTCGGCGTCGTCGGGGCGAGCTATACCGCGGCGGGGAATTTGATCGGCCATATCGTGCAAGGTCGCGACATCGTCCGCGAGGCGGCCGTCGGTCGGACGATCGATCTCGAGACGCTGTTGCGGCTCGAACACATCATCCTCTCGCATCAACGTCTGCCCGAGTGGGGCTCGCCCAAACCACCGATGACGCCCGAGGCGATGCTGGTCCATTACGCGGACGACTTGGATGCGAAATACCACATGATGTACAAGATTTTATCGGAAACCACCGAGTCGGGACCTGTTACGAGTAAGCGTAACGCGTTGTTTCAGCAGGTTTATAGAGGCGAAATAAACGAAAACTTCGAGTAAGCGGATTCGGCCGCGGACTGGAATGATTCGATTGCTTTTTACCGATCTTTGGTTTGTGAGTTTTCGGATCAAAGAGAATCCGTCGTATCGGTTTCGCCAAGGGCGCAGCGCATTCCCTGTGACAGCCCCTACTCTCGAATTCGCTTGGTTGATATTTTGAAGGAAGGATTTTTCCGCTTCTTCATACAACCTTTACGTTTCATTCGTGTCGCATCTTTACGCCGCTCGCCGTCGTCGCCGTCGTGCTGATGGCGCTGACGACCTATCTGGGTCTCAACGTCGGCGATCTGCCGAATCTCAAGCGTCAGTACTTCACTGCGGTTTCGCAAAGCGACGCCGGCAAAGAAGCGACCTTGAGCGATGCGATGCGCGACGTCGGCCTACGTTTGTCGGAACATCGGTTGGCCGGCATCGGCACGGCCATTTTCGTGATGATGGTCCACAGTTTGGCGATCACGTATTTCGTGGGCACCACGCGATGGTGTCGCGAGGTGGCCGAGACCTACGGCCTCGCCCCGGCGTTTTTCAAACGTAGCCAATCCAACAAACGCCGCAACTTCCCTTGGGCGAGTCTCGGCATGCTGACCGTGATCGTGGTCGCCGCGTTCGCGGCGCTCGCCGACGGCACGCGGGACCATTCGCCCCTGCAAGAAACGGCGGCCGCCTGGATGGAGCCGCACATGATCGTCGCGCTGCTCGGTACCGCGTTTACCGCGGTCTGCGCGTTCTTCGAAGTCGGTCATCTCGACCGTCAAAGCACGCTAATTCACGAAATGATGGGCGAAGTCGCCCGCATTCGTCGCGAGAAGGGGCTGGAGACGGACTAGCCGCTCGTTCCCCGCACGCTTTGCCCGATCGGCAAACTCGCGTCGCTTTCTATCATGCCTTGCCCCGGCGATTGCCGATAGGAACAAGACAGACACCCGTACGGCGACGTCGCGCGCACATGCCGGCATGCCGAACGCGCTCTAAATATACGCAACTTCGTCGAGAGGGAGTTCGACATGGTCCGGATTCGTCGCTTAGTCACGTGGATGCCGCCGCGGCGCTGGGCGGATGTTTGGCGGTCGGTGAGTTGGCCGCGCAATCGCCGACGGTCGCCGACGCCCTGCGGTTGATGCCCAGCCAAAAGGCCGACGTCGAATTCGACCTGCCGACCGCCGCCGAAATTCCCAACTGCAAGATCGAAGCCCTGCCGAGGGTTTCCGGCTGGATCATTCGCGGGCCGAACGGTCAAATCCTCCGCGAATTCCTGGACACCAACAAGAACCGCGTCGTCGACCGTTGGAGCTACTACAAGGACGGTCTCGAAGTCTATCGCGACATCGATGAAAACCACGACGGCCGCCCCGACCAATTTCGCTGGCTAAATATCGCCGGCGTCCGCTGGGGTATCGACAAAAATCAAGACGGCGTCGTCGACGAATGGAAGGCGATTCGCCCAGGAAGTCACCGCCGAAGTTGTTGCCGCGCTCCGGTACGCGCGACGAAGCGCGTTTCAAACGCCTGCTGCTGACCGGCGGAGAACGTTCAAACCTCGGGTTGGGCGCCGACAAGGCCAAGCAACTCGGCGGCAAGTTGGCCGACGCTCCGGCCGCGTTCGCCAAGCTGGCCGCGTCGCAAAAAACCGTCACCGACTCCACGACCTGGGTCGACTTCGGCGGTATGCGACCGGGCGTCGTCCGGCCGGTACGGCCGACGCGACGAAGGATGTGCACTGCATATGAAAACGTCGTCTCGACGATCGAAACTGCTGGTAAGACCGGCCAGCTGCCGATCGGCACGTTAGTCAAGGTCGGTCGACGTTCGGCGGTTGATCCATTCGCCGACCGCCGTATGCACAACAAATCGCCGCGGGCTTCTTCTTCGACAATCCGCAACGCAACATGGCTGGCCCGGACGCCGGTATCGGCGCCGAACGAAGCGTTGCAGAAGCTGATGGATCAAGCACAAAAGCTGGACACCGCTCTCGCTCGAACGGCGCACGGCCGAACAAGCCAAGCTGGCCGCGCAACGGGCCGACGTGCTGACGCAAATCGCCGAAGCGCCGGAAAACAAAGACCGCGTCTTGTGGTGGAAGCAACTGGCCGAAGCGTTGTCCAGCAGCGTGCAATCCGGCCAATACCCGGCCGGTTTGGCTCGCTTGCAAATGTTGGCCGAGAAATTGGCGAAGCAAGACGATCAAGAAGTCGCCGCCTTCGTCAAATATCGCGCGTTGCAAGCGGACTACACCGCGTCGCTGCAAGTGCCGAATCCCGACTACGTCAAAATCCAGGCGGCTTGGTTGGCCAACTTGGAAACGTTCGCCACGGACTTTCCGAAAAGCGAAGACGCGGCCGAAGCCTTCATGCAGTTAGGCAACGCCGAAGAGTTCGCCGGCCAAGACGACAAAGCCAAGACTTGGTACAAGCGTTTGGCGGCCGAGTTTCCGAACAACCCGAGCGCAAAAAAGCTCACGGCGCGTTGACCCGGCTTGATAGCGTCGGCCAAACGATGACGCTGACCGGCAAACCGCTGGGAACCAACGCCAAGTTAGACCTGGCCGCCTACAAAGGCCGCATCACGTTGATTCACTATTGGGCCACGTGGTGCGAACCATGTAAGGTCGACATGGCTCAGCTCAAAGAATTGCAAGCCAAGTACGGCAAACAAGGTTTCGAGCTGATCGGCGTCAATCTCGACGACAAAAGCGAAACGGCGATCGACTTTCTCACCAAGAACCGTCTCCCCTCGGCACAACTCCACGAAGTCGGTGGACTCGACAGTCGCTATGCGAACGAGATGGGGATTCAAAACCTGCCGACGATGATCCTCATCGACGAAGCCGGCAAAGTCGTCAATCGCGGCATCCACATCACCGAGCTCGAAAACGAACTCCGCAAGCGGATCAAAACCGACACGGCCAACGCCGCGCCGAATCCCGCGACCAAGGGCAAGGCGACAAAGTAACGCTCCGCACGTTCCGAACAATCACACGCGGGCCGCTCGATCAGGGGCGGCCCGCTTTCGTATCAATCATAAAACTTGGGGTCGCAGGGTACTCGCAAAGCCCTCCGGAACGCTCGGCGTCGAGTGCTTGATGATTCGCGGTCGCGATAAACACTTGACTCTTCAATCGAACTTCGGTGCGCGGCGACCTTCTTTCTTCTGACCGTTGATTTTTTTGCCGTCCAAGCGTTTCGTCTTGCTGGAACGGCTGGGCTTCGTGGCGATCCGTTTCTTCGGGGCGACCAACACCGTGCGGATCAATTCGACTAGACGCGTTCGACATTCATCGATGTTTTTCAACTGGTCCCGCGCTGTTTGACAGCTCATGACCAGCTCGCCTTTCTCGTTGATCCGGTTTCCATACTTGGCGATAAAGCGCGTCTTTACATCGATCGGCAACGCGGTGGACGCGACCACCGGCCAATGTAGTACCGCCTTCGAGTTGACTTTGTTGACGTTCTGACCGCCGGGCCCCGAGCTACGCGTAAAGCTGAAATTCAGCTCCTCGTCGGGAATCGCGATGCGCGTGGAAATCTGTAACATGACGGTCGGCGACGAAAAGTGCGGGATTCGCTCGAAAGCCGAATTGCCTCGGAGCGTCGTTCCAATTTACGATAAAGCCGACGGTTCGTCGTCCGTCATCGCGGCGCTAACCCGTCGCACGGCGACCCTTCACGCTAGGATCGGAAATCGAGATGAGTCGTTTCGTCGCCGTAGGGTTCGCGCTGTTGGTGCTGATTCGTCCGTCGTACGCGGTCGATCCGCCGGCGACTTTTCCGCCTGACTTGGGAACTCGCCCGACCGGCGAGGATTGGCCCGGCTTTCTTGGCCCGCGCGGCGACGGCAAATCGGCGGAGACGGGCCTGGACCCGGATTGGAAAAAATCGCCACCCAAGCTGCTTTGGCTACGCAAATTGGGAACCAGTTATGGAATGCCCTCGATCGCGCGCGGACGCCTGATTCTCTGCGAGCGGATCGGCGACAAGGCGAGGACCGTTTGCCTGAATAGCGAGACCGGCAAGTTACTCTGGACCTATGAGGACGAAACCGCCTACTCCGACACGCTCGGCTACGACAACGGTCCCCGCTGTGCGCCGGTCATCGACGGCGACCGCGTTTACACATTCGGCGCGGACGGCGTGTTGACTTGTTTGAACGTAATCGACGGCAAAAAACTGTGGCGCGTCGATACCGAAAAAGAGTTCCATGTCGTACAAAACTTCTTCGGCGTCGGCGCGACGCCGGTCGTCTTCGGCGATCTGCTGATCGTCCAGGTCGGCGGCAGCCCGGCCGGCACTTCGGTTCCCGCCCCCGATCGCTTGGACGCGGCCACACCCGACGGCTGTTGCGTGGTCGCGTTCGACAAAACGACCGGCAAGGAGCGCTATCGCGTCGGCGACGACTTGGCCTCCTATGCCGGTCCGACGCTCGCCCGGATCGACGGCAAACCGACGTGCTTCGTATTCTCGCGCAGCGGCTTACTGTCGTTCGATCCCGCCGCCGGCAAACAACGCTTCTTCTATCCCTGGCGCGCCGACGATCTTTACAGCGTCAACGCCGCCAATCCGGTCGTGGTCGGCGACGAAGTTTTGGTTTCCGAATGTTACGGCCCCGGCGCATCGTTGCTGAAAGCCAAAGGGAATGAGTACGAAGTTCTCTGGAAAGACAAACCCGGGGGCATTCGCACCCCCAAGTCGCTCCAAACGCACTGGAACACGCCCGTCCATCACGACGGCTATGTCTACGGCTCGAGCGGCCGGCATTCCAACAACGCCGAGTTGCGGTGCGTCGAATGGAAGACCGGTAAAGTCATGTGGTCGCAAAAAGGTCTCAGTCGAAGTTCGCTCACCTACCTCGACGGACACTTCCTGACGTTGACCGAATACGGCGATCTGATCGTCGTAAAAGCTGACTCGACCAAATACGAGCCGGTCTCGACCTTTGCCGCAAACGACAAAAACACCGGCGAACGTTTTTTGGAGTATCCCGCTTGGGCCGCGCCGATCGTGTCGCACGGTTTGCTTTACGTGCGAGGTAAGGATCGGTTGGCGTGCTACGAAATCATTCCGGAAACGAAGGCGAAATAACGCCGCGATTCAGCCGGTCAACTTTGCGAACGCCGCGCGACAATGCGTCAACAGATCCTGATAGTTCGAGCGTTCGATGTCCGGCCCCATCAATTCCACGTCATAATCCCCGTCGTAACCGCCTGAGCGCAGGGCGTCGACGATTCGCGCCAGCGGAATCACTCCGTCGCCTAGACGACAGCGTTGCTGTTCATGCTCGGGGGCGGACTTGCCGTCGCCCAAATGGACGACGGCGACGTGCGGCGCGAGTTCAGGCAAACGTTCCAGCACGCCCTCCTGTAGACCGAAGTGGTATGTATCGAGCGCCAACTTCACGGTCGGCGAGCCGAGCGCGGTCAGCAGTTCCAACACTTCGTCCGGCTGCGTCAGCAAGCTCCATTCGGCCGCGTAGTGCGGATGAACCGGTTCGATCGCCAGAACTACGCCGACCGCCGCGGCCGCGGGAATCAATTCGGTCAGGGCCTTCTGAAAAATCCGCCGCGCATGATTCGTGGTATGCCCCGCGCGTCCCCCGCAGTAGACGACCAAGATCGGCGAATGTATCGCCCCGGCCACGCGGACCGCGTCCAGGGCGTCGTCGATCGCGTCGCGGTAACTCGTCCCGTCGCTGCCGGTGAACCCGCCGGCCCAACTGAGATTGGAAACCGCGAGACCCGATTGGGCCAGCAATTCGATCGCTCGCTCTTCACCACAATCGACCAATTTGCGGCGCCAGACGCCGATCGCCGGAATGCCCGCGGCGCGGTAGTGACGCACATCCTCTTCCAGCGTCCAGCGGAACGTCGTCAGTTCGTTGATCGAGAGACGAGCCATGGACGATACTGGTCGGGCGTGCGAACCGTCCTGTGCGCTGAAAGTACAGACGGGCGGAGAACAAAACGTCGTTACGCTATGAGTTACTTGCTTTCGGTCGAGCGCGTGTCCTTAGTCTCGACCGTCTTTTCGATCTTCTTGACGGGGGCTTTCTTCTGGTCCGCTTTTTTCGACGCGTCCGGCTTCGGTTCCGGCATCGCCCAGGCTTCCAGCCAATCCTCCTTAACGAACCTCATATCGAAATCTTTCACCAACCGCTTTTCCATATCCGGCATGTGACCGCCGCCGTAGAAGATGCCGATGGTTTTCTTGCCGTCGGCGAGTTCCTTCTTCAACACCGCGAGGGCGGCTTGATTGCGACCTTCGATGAGCGTCGAACCTGCGTCGCCGCCGATCATTTTGCCGAGGTCTTCCATGTTCTCGAACTGCACGGCCATCGAGCGTTTTAGTTTCGTCGCGCGATTCTTAGTATCGAAGAGCGCGAACAGCATCTCCATCTCGGATCCACCGCCCCCTTTGGCGTTCATTTCGCTTTGCATCGCCATCAACGCGCCCATCATTTTGAACATCATCGACATCATGCTTTCGTTGTTCTTCTTCATAGCGGCCGACATCTGATCGGGCGTCATGTCGGCATGTACGAGATTTTTCTTGGTGTAGTCAATTTTTTCCAATTGAAACTCCAGACTGAGCAAATCCTTCATGCCGCCCTGGATGCCGCTAACCACGCCGCGCCGTTCGCCGCCCCCTTTCGGTATGCGTGTCCCCTCGGCGCGACCAACTCATACAGCACCACGTCGTATTTTTCGAACGCCTTGTCGAGCGCTTTCGTAATACGCCTTCTCGCCGATGTGGACCGCGCTGATCAAATCCACGACCGTCTCTTTCTTCTCTGCCGAGTTCGGCATATAGCGGGCGATCGACGTTTCCATGCCGACGACCACGCCTTTGTCGTTACGCATGACTCGCAAGAATTTGCCGCCGGGCGTTTTGGCGTCCGCTTGGGCTTCTGCGGTTTTGGTAACGACCGCAGGAGGCAGCGTCGGTGCCGCCTTCGATGCGGGTGCGTCCTCGGCCGGCAACGATGCGGCGTAAAGAATCAGCCCCACCAGCATCCCGATGGTCAGACGAGTCGACATCACGCACTCCGATGCAAAAACGATCGACGACGAAACGTTGAAAGAGCTTCCGGTTCACACCCCAGCGACTCCAAGTATATGCGTTCGCTTCAAGGCGAACAAACGGCGTCGTTCTCGACAAGAAAAGCGTCGAGGAATCGAGAAATTCTTTCAACCTACTAACGATCCTCACGGCGCGGTCACATGGATGACTGCGAAACTTCGCCGCCTGAAAGTACTATTCGCGACTTTCCAATCACCCTATGTTCAAGTCCGCATGCTCGACTCCGCAATTACTCGAAAGTTTGCCCCGTCAGCTTTTCGTACGCCTCGACGTACCGAGCGCGGGTTTGGGTCACGATGTCGTTCGGCAACGCGGGCGGCGGGCTGTTTTTGTCCCAGCCCGAGCGTTCCAGCCAGTCGCGGACGAACTGTTTATCGAACGACGGCTGCGACTGTCCGGGACGATAATCGTCGGCAGGCCAAAAACGCGAACTATCGGGCGTCAGCACTTCGTCGATCAACAGTATGTCGCCGTTAGGGTCGCGGCCCCATTCGAATTTGGTGTCGGCGATGATGATGCCCCGCTCCAACGCGGTCGCCGCGCCGCGTGCGTACAAAGCCAACGTGCGAGTTCGTAATTCGACCGCCGTCGGCACGCCGACGATTTCGCACATCCGCTCGAACGAAATATTCTCGTCGTGCCCGCTCTCGGCTTTCGTGGCCGGCGTGAAGATCGGTTCAGGCAGTCGGTCGCCGTCGCGCAAGCCTTCGGGCAATGGGATGCCGCAGACGGTGCGATCGCGTTGATACTCTTTCCAACCCGATCCGACCAAATACCCGCGCACCACACATTCGATCGGTACGACAGTGGTCTTCTTGACCAACATCGATCGTCCGGCGAGCGTATCGAGATCGGTCCCGGCGGGCAGGACGAACTCCTGGGGATCAAGCGAAAGGACCTGGTGCTTCTCGCCCGAGCGTTCGAACCACCACGCGCTGAGACGCGTGAGCACGCGGCCTTTGTCCGGAATTCCGGTCGGAAGAATCCAATCGAACGCGCTCAAGCGGTCCGTACTCACCAACAACAGTGCATGGCCTAGATCGTAGATGTCGCGAACCTTGCCCCGACGGACAGGTAATGACGGAATTGACGATTGCAACAGCGGAGCGACGGGCATGGCGACGTGTTTCGATGACGTTATGGAAGAGGTGAGTATCATAACAAATACGAGTCGTTGATTGTTAGTCGATCGACCGGCGAACGATACCGAAACGCGCGAAGAACTCGATTCCCGAAACCTGCCCCCTAGAACCCGAAACCTGATTATGCAGCTTCTCGTCACCGGCGGCGCCGGGTATATCGGATCCGTGGCCGTCGCCGAATTGATCGCAACCGGGCACGACGTCGTCGTGCTGGATAACCTCGTCTTGGGGCATTGCGAGGCCGTTCACCCACGCGCGAAGTTCGTCGAAGCGGATCTGGCGAACAAGGCACAAGTCGCCGATGTTTTCGCACGCCATAAAATCGAGGGCGTGCTGCATTTCGCGTCCCGCAGCCAAGTGGGCGAGTCGATGACTTCGCCGTTTTCTTATCTACGCGACAACGCCGTCGAAGGGATGAATCTGATCGAAGCGACCGTCGCGCACGGCGTGCGGAAGTTCATCCTCTCGTCGACGGCCAATCTCTACGATCGCCCCGAGCGGATGCCGATCGACGAATCGGAAGCCGTCGTCCCCGGCAGTCCCTACGGCGAGGCCAAACAAACTCTGGAACGCGTGCTGTTCTGGATGGAAAAAATCCATGGGCTGCGTTACGCCGTGTTGCGGTACTTCAATGCTGCCGGCGCAACCGAGGAACTGGGCGAAGATCATCGTCCGGAAACGCATCTGATTCCACTGGTGCTGCAAGTCGCGCTGGGCCAACGCGAGAAGATCACCGTATTTGGAAGCGACTACCCAACACGCGACGGAACATGCGTCCGCGACTACGTTCACGTGGCCGATCTCGCTCGCGCACATTTGCTGGCGATTGAATCGCTCGATCAAGGGAGCCGGCTCTATAATTTGGGAAATGGCGCCGGCTATACGGTGACCGAGGTTCTCGATACCGCACGGCGTATCACCGGGCATCCAATTCCGGCAGTGCTGGGTCCTGCCCGCGCCGGCGACGTTGCGACGCTGGTCGCAAGCAGCGACAAAATTCGCCGCGAGTTGGGCTGGTCGCCGCAATATCCGGAGTTGGAAGCGATCATCGCAACGGCCTGGAACTGGCATCGCCGGCATCCCCACGGTTACGAGCGATAAGAACCGCTCTTGGCCGGATCGCACGGGTTCGCTACCGTTCGTCGTCGTTTCTTGCGCAGGGTCTGCGCAGCGTCGGGGACTTTCGTAGGACGAACGTCATGCGTTTGGAAATCGGCCGTGGATGGGTTCGCCGCAGTTTTACGGCGGTGCTCGGCTGCGCGTCGTGGGAGTGCCGGCGGGCTGCAAAACGGGCATCTTCGCACCGGCCAAGCCCTCTGCCACGGCCGAAGATATCGCCAAATTCGGTCCCGGTGCGAACGAACGTATCACCAAAATGCGAGCCGAAATCCTCGCCGGTCCCGGCGGTGATCCGATCGCCGCCGAACATCGCGCGGCCGAGTTGGCCAAGGCGATTCAGAACGAACGCGATCCGCTGGTTCGCGCACAAATCGTGCGGACCATCGAAATCTATAAAAGCGACATGAGTGTCGCCGTCCTGCACGCGGCGATCGGCGATCCCGATTATCGCGTCCGCATCGCGGCCGCCGACTCCTGGGGAAAACGGGGCGGGCCCGAAGGAATCGAGCATCTGGACAAAATGCTGAAGGCCGACGAACACGCCGACGTCAGGCTCTCAGTCGTCAAAGCGATGGGCGCGACCAAAGATCGCGGGCGCGATCGCCGCCTTGGCCCCTGCCCTTGAAGACAAAGATCCGGCGATGCAACTGCTGGCGATGCAATCGATGCAAGCGGTCAGCGGCCGCGATCTGGGTCTGGACGTTAACAAATGGCGAGAATACGCCGCCGACCCGACAAAACCGCAACAAGACCAATCGTTGGCCGATCGTATATTGAAGTCGTGGTTCTAATTCGCGTTTCAAGACCGCCGTGAGAGTATCTGCACCTTAGGTCAGCACGCATCCCGGCGGCATGCAAGGCACGGCAAAGCAGTCTGAAAACCCGCTGAAAAACAGTTGTTTTCGCAATCTTGCGAAATCGTGAAGCGGCGGGTTTCTTCTCTTGTCCGGGGTCGATCACACCGATAAACTCTGACCGCGCGGCTGGAGTTTTCATGTGTCGAAACGCTCCCTGTTCGCGTACCGTTTCGCATCAGATCGAGGTTGCGTCATGTCGAAGTTCGCGTCGTCCGGGTTCCGCTCTTCCGTTACCTCCCGCCGTGCTATCGGATTGATCGCCGGAGCGTGCGTAATGACGTTGGGTGCCGCGACCTTGATCGGCATGGGACCGTGGTCGGTCCTCGCGGCCGATGCCCCCGCGATCTTATCGCCTGCTCCCGGAGCACGGCCGATCTCGTCGTTCAAAGCGCAACCCCCCGGTTCGGCCGCGCAGACCGTCGCCTCGCCTTACGCGCCTGCGAACAATGTACCCGCAAAGACGCCTTCGCGAGTCACTTCGGGCGTCGCTCCGCGTCAAGGTTCCGCACCGACCGCGCCCGGCGGACGCCCCTCGCTTTTCAAACCATTTCAACCCGCCGCGCCCTCGTTGGCGACTCCCTCCACGAATCGCGCCCGCAGTCGCCGATCGACGAAGCTCCGACCGACGTCGTCGCGCCGTTCACCGTTCCTCTGGAAACCGCGTTCCCGGGCCGATCCGACGCCGATGTCGAACTTCGCGAATCCCGCACGCCGCCACCGTTGCCGACGGCCGTCAACGCCCCCGCGCTAACGCCCGAACTGCAACGATTACAACGCAAAATCGAAGAAACGTTAGCCATCTATGAACAGCGTCACCAAAACACGCGCGACAACACGCCGTGGGAAGTGATGCACGCCTTCGTGGCGTTCAACGTGCGGACGCAAATCCGTCGCGACGGCCCAAACGGCGTTCCGGTCAACGCCATCGGTTGGGTCTTATGGGGTCAAGCCATGCATGGTCAACCGTTGCTGACGTTGGCGAACGGCAAGCCGCACGCCGAAATCGGGGTCGGCGTGCAGGGTCATCCCGGCCAGTTGGCCGCCATCTTGCGCAATCGCGCGTCAGTATCGACACACCGCTCAAGATTCAAAACCGCGACTTTACGTTCCGCGATTATCTGGACGAAGAGCGTCTCGATTGCCGGCCCAACACCGAACTGACTTTCCGCTTGATCGCGCTGTCGCATTACTTCGATCTGAACGAAACCTGGACCAGCCGCGACGGTCAAACGTGGTCGATTCCGCGTGTGTTGAAGGAAGAGATCGAAGCTCCGATTCGCGGCGTCGCCTGCGGCGGAACGCATCGCTTGTTCGGCATCACATACGCGTATCAACAACGCTTGAAGCGCGGTCAACCGCTCGACGGCGAGTACGCCCGGGCGAAGCAACACATCGAGAACTACCAAAAATATGCTTGGAGTTTGATGAATCCCGACGGCAGCTTCAGCACCAACTGGTTTAAAGGCGCGGAAAACAAAAGCGACGTCGACCGCAAGGTACAGACTACCGGTCACTGCATGGAGTGGTTGATTCTGTCGCAGACGGACGAAGAGTTACGCTCGCCGCGAATGATCAAGTCGATCGACTATCTAACAACCGCGCTCAAGAACGATCCGCGACGGGATTGGAAGTTGGGCCCGCTCGGCCATGCGCTGCACAGTTTGGTGATGTACAACGAGCGCGTGTTCAAAGCCCAAAAGGTTCCGCCCGAACTCGCCGCAGGCCAATCTCCCCGGACGGCCGACGCCGGGACGACGAAGGAATTCCCGAAGACGGACGTGCCGATGTCGCCCCTGCCGCCGAAGTTGGACGGCGTCGCGCCGATGAAAGACGTGGAAGCGATCATCACCACGCCCGAAACGCCGAAAGATGCCGCCGTGCTGCCGAACACCGCTCCCGAGAAAAAAGAGGCGAAGGACGAAGGCCAAGACGACGAACAAGGCGACGCTAAGAAACCCGCTGACAAAACCGTGCCGTTGAAAAACGTTCCGGCCTCGAAAGTACCCACGAAATCGACGGCCGCCCCATCAAACGAACCACGCACGGCGGCCGCGTCGCGCAGCAACGTCGGTCCGCAAGCCTATCCGGCGTTCGACACGCCGTCGCCGGTTCCCATGAAATCCGTTCCGCTGAATCCGTTCGAAGATCCGGCGAACGATCCGCCGTCGATGAAACGCTAATCTAATCCCGCATCGAGCGATGTAGCCTACCAAGAGACCGAGCTTACAGTAATACCGATACCTATTGTCGAAGAACACGTCCTCGATGCGTCCCTAGCACGCGACGTACGCTCACTCGCCGTCACATCGTTCGGCGTAGGACGGATTGTTGCGGTCAAGAAACCGACACTTTATTAAGTATACGCTATTTCACATACTCCGTTGTTTTTTGACCTGCATGATCGCCGGTTAGCAAGATGTCTCGGGGAAACACGTTATGATGACGCGGATTTTTTCTTAGACGTTTTTCGTTTCGCGGCCTTTGTTTTTTTGGAATTCGGCCAGCCAGCTTTCATATCCGCGTACGATTCGGCGGAGATGGTCGATTCCGTCTTCGAACGCGATTTTCCTTCTTTCTTTCGACGGTTTATGTTTGCGACCAGCGAGTTTTTCGTTCCGTTCGCCCGCGTCCCGCCGGAACGTTTCTTTGCGACCTTCTTGGTCTTTTTTTTCACGGGTATTTTCTTCGCCATGGTAATGCTCAGGGAATAAGAAAAGAAGACCGACGCCTCTCGTCTTAATTGCGGTTGGCTTGTCTACGAATGCAGGGGATGTTTCGAGATTCATGACTTGGCGGAGTTGCGTTTGGCCGACCTCTGCCTTGCGGTCGTCTTTTTGGTTGTCTTCGCTACGTCGCTCGCTTTCGCGTCGTGATAGCGTTGCAACAGTTTCGTTCCCTTGACGGCCAATACATGGGCGGCGGCTTGCGTTTTGGGGACCGGTTCACCCCAAGCGTGAGCGGATAACGCCAAACGCGTCGGTTTGCCGGCGTCGTCGGTCATTAGGCCGCGCGGGTTGGCGAAGTGTCGCCGCAAGAACGAGCCTTTGCGTCGCATCTTCTCCGGCGTATCGGCCGGCCCCTTCACGCCGGGCTTCAGATGCGCTCCTTCCTTGCGTTTGAAATCCGCCCGTCCCGCGGCGGTCAGCCCCCCTTTAGGATCTTTTATCGGTGATTTGCTTTTGCCCGATCGTGATCGAGACGAGGCGACTTTCTTGGCGGTCATTTCGAACGCTCCGAGTGCAAAGAATTTCCACTCATCGAGAGCAATTCGTGCGCCGGTAAGTTACGAATCCGATCGCCACTTTCGCGAGACTTCGATGATCAAATTCGGATTTCTAAATGCATCGCGGCTTGTCTTCACGACTTATGCACTGCGATGTGCAGATTCGAGATGGCGGTTGCGAGGCGCCTAGCTCTTTCATGCTAACGGCTCTACTCCCCGCCCGGCGGCTCGTATTCGAAATCCTTCCATTTCATCGGGCGGCGGAACGGTTCGATGCGGAGGATTTGTTCGCCGCGTTGGAAAATGCGGACGGTGCCGCTCGATTCGCTGACGACCACTGCCACCGATTTCGTTTTTTTGGTGATCGCCGCGCCGGCCCAGTGACGCGAGCCCAGGCCTTTGCTCAGCGTGAGATCGGTCGCCGGGGCGTCGATGTACCGCGCGGCCGCTTCGACCACGCTGTCCGGCGAGATGATGAACGCGCCGTCCATCTGCGCGATTTCCTTGATCCCCTCGCGGACCCGGGCATCGGTCAATTGCCGTTCCTTGCGGCTGTAACCGCGAACCGGATCGAATCCGACCGGGTGACTGCTCTGCAAAACTCGCCGCGTGTCGCCGACGACGAACAACGTGCCGACCGGCTTCCCCTCGCGGCCTTCGCGGCCGATGTCCAAGGCGAGGTCGACGACGCACTTCAACGTTTCGAGCGGGACGTTCGTTTCGATCGAACGCAGATCGCGCGACGTAAGACGCTCTAGGTGCTCGCTCAGATTGATGACCGACATGCTGTCGATCGTGCCGACTTCGAAGCCGCCGTAAATCGCCACCACGCGCGAGCCGGGAGCCAGCACGTCTTCGGCCACGCTCTCGACCAAGGCTTGCGTCAGCTTCTCGTAGATCGGCCCGTCCGGAACGTTGACGTGCACACCCTTGATCCCTTCGGCGTCGCAGCCGTCCAGGGCGTCTTTATCGTCGGCCGCGACGAACAGCGGCACGTCGCCCGAGAGTTGTTTGAGTTGCAGCCAATCGGTCGGCCCGTCGAGCATGATCATCAGCGCATCGGCGTCGACCTCGGGCGCGAGCTTTGCGCCGAGTTGGACGACGTTGCGGAACTGATCGCTCAGTTTGACGGGTTTGATCATGCGTGGAGGCCGGAAAATCGCGACAAAACGTCCGGGGGACGTTGGAATTTACGTCGCTTTCCGCCCGCTCGCAAGGAGCGTCGAAAATAAACGCGCGATCGGACCGATTGCGCGGGTCAGTTGGATCGTCACGGTCCTTCGGGCGGCATCGCAGAGTGATACATGTCACGCGTTGCGTCCTCTTCCCCGACCTCCAGCCCCCAGCCCCCTCTCGCTCATAACTAGCTTTTCACCTGCACCCAGAACGGGTGGCGACGTTCGCCGCGGGTGCGGACATCTTCGAGAATCGTCCTCAGATCAGGCGTGATCGGTCGGCCGCCGGTCAGGTTTTTGTTGTTGTGCATGACGTTGACCGCCTTGGTGAAGTCGATCTGTTCGGGGCCGAGCCAGATGCTGATGTTTCCAGGAGCTTTGACGATGACCGAGTTGCCGCGATGTTCGACCGCGAGTTCGATCCCGCGTTCCAACTTCGAGACGCCGCCGAAGTCGTGCACTTCGAGCGACCAGAAGTAATTGTCCGTTGGACGCTTAGTCGTGACCTTGGCCGACTTGGGATAGAGGCGGCCTTCGGTCCCGCGATTTTTGCGCCCCATCCAATCGAACAGTCGCAGGATTTCGTCGGAGAAATGTTCGTGCCCGCGGCCCAAGTATTCGACCACGGTCGTATCGTAGTTGCGAGAGAAGTACCAGTCCCAATTCACGGCGTTGGCGCCGATCACGCCGCAATCGAGTTCGCCCGAGACGAAGTAGAACGGTACGTTGGCGGCGTTGCTTTTATAGAACTGCACCGGATCCTTCCGCGCGGCGCCGTTGATCGGGATAACGCCCGCCCACAGATCGGGATGTGAAAGCCCGATCTCCCACGCGGCCGAGGCCCCCATCGAGTGTCCGCTGAGATAGACGCGATCGGAATCGATGTTGAAGCGACGGCAGGCATCGCGCAGCGTGCGCGTGACGATGTCGTGCTGCATAGCGGTTCCTTCGAACTCGACCTGGTTCGGAAGCGCGTAGTGCGGCGCGATCACGATGTAGCCCTGGCGCGTGGCTTGTCCCAGGCGTCCTTTTTCGGACTTCGCGCCGGCCCACCAATCGAGTTCCGAGTCGGGGGTCATCCCTTGCGCGTGCAGACAGACGATCGCTGGGTACGCGCGGTACGGGTCGTACTCCAACGGCAGCAGGATGTCGTAATCGTAGTCCGGTTGGCCGGGCGATCCGGCGACGGAGAGTTGTAACGCGTCTTGCGCGGTCTCGCGTTTGGGCATCGGCCAGACCGGCTTCATCGACGCGATCAGCTTCGAGATCAACGCCGGCGAGTTGGCTTCTTCCGAGGCGATTTGCTTGTAGTAGTCCTCGCGCTCGCCGGGCGTTTTGGCCATCATATACTTGCGGATCAGATTCCGCGTTTGATACAGCGACAAGGTTGCCTTGGTATTGGTCGCGGCGCGGTCGGAGGTCAACAACCACCCGCTGACGGCGATCGCCATTTGCTGGTCGGGCGTCAGACCGGCGTTCCCTTTGCGAATGTTGTCGAACGCGGCCAAGCGATCGAGTGTTTCGAAGCCGAGTTCGGCGTAAATCTCTTCCAACGCCTCTTTCCATTCCAATTGGTAGGTGGCGTCGTTGAGTTGGTTGTAGAGCGCCTTCAGTTCTTCGATGTAACGAACGCGAAGTTTTTCCTTTTCGTCGTAGGCGGTGATTTCTTGTTTGACCAGTTGCATCACCGTCCCGGGAATGTCCTTCTCGGGAAATTGATTCAACAGCGCGTACGCCAAACGATGCTGACCGGATTTTTGACGTAAATCGAGTTCGCGTAACAAGACTTTCGAGCCTTGCTGCCGCAACGTGCCGGCGACTTTGGCCGGGAGATCGTCGCGAGGAAAGTCGGCGGCGATCGCTTCGAGAGCGACCTCGGCGTCACGAAAACGATCGGCTTCGATGAACAAACGGACGATCTTGAGGCGTTCGTCAATATCCTTCGGGTCGCGGACATTCTTCTTATGAATCGCCAGGATCAGATCGCGCGGAATGCTGCTGGTGGCGATGCGCATGTCCCAGACGATATTCGCGCCGGCTTTCAGCCCTTCGATGCGCGTCCAATGCGGCGTGATTAGCGTGATGCCTTGAATGACGTCGACCGGACCTTGCGCGGTCGAGATTTTGATCGTTCGGCGACCGAAGTCGTCGAACGGTTGCACGGCCAAGATCGGTCCGCTGCACGCGACGCGCGTTTTGCCGTTCGAGATATTCTTGCCGTAACGGAATTTTGATCACCGACTCGGCCAGCGGTTTGACCGTGCCCGGCATCAACGATTGAAACGGGACCAACGTCCGCCGCAGTTCATCGTCGCAAAGAAAAATCGGCAGAGCGATCGTCGGGTCCGGGTTCTTCAGCGGGTCTTCCGCGGTCTTGGCGATTCGCGCGAACTGACCGTCGAGAATGCGACCGTCTTTGTGCTGCACTTGATCGGCACGACCGATCGGCGCATAGGTTTGCCCTAATAACCATGCGGCCGTGACTAGAAACGCCGCTCCGCGAACGGATACGCATCGTCGGCGTCGGTTGGCTCCGCTCATCGTTACGCTCCGCCTGGCGTCTGGATTCATTCCGCGCACATACCCGCGGATGGGAAACTCCATTCTGTTGTCTACGCATCGTCGGGAGCAAGGGTTTATGCCCGCGCTTCACGATGGACTTTCGCCCATCCGACGAATTGTCCGGTCACGGACTAGGGAACGCGTCTCGCGGCTGGG
This sequence comes from Pirellulales bacterium, assembly GCA_049840575.1. Taxonomy (GTDB): domain Bacteria; phylum Planctomycetota; class Planctomycetia; order Pirellulales; family JALHPA01; genus JANRLT01. Next base: position 97,993 of record JASGKV010000016.1, on the reverse strand, counting down.
TATAATCGGTGGAATCGTCGAATTCGTCACCGTTTGGGCTGGAGTTCGCTTGTGGATGTTCGTCGCATCATGTCCGGAATGTTGGCCGCGGCCGTCGTTTTGCCGATCGGGTTATGTGTTCTATTTTTGATTTGGCAACTGCTCGAAGCCCTAGGCGACGCGAGCGGGGGATATTGGTTACGCCGCGCGGGCCTCGTGTTGCTGGGCGTCTGGGGCGTCGACATCCTCGTATTGTCGCTGCTGACCGCTTGGAAGGTTTCCCAATCGCCGCCCGAGACCCCGGATCGTTGAAAACTACGCACACTCTATGCCCGTTCGATTTCCATGCACGAGTTGCGGTCAACTGCTGGGCATCGGCACGCGCAAAATCGGTACGAACATAGCCTGCCCGAATTGCCGCACGGGCTTGACCGTGCCGGATCAAGCGACGGCCGCGTTGATGCGGGCAGAACGCCGCCATGGGGAACTTCCCACGGCAGAATCGGTCGACACGCCGCCGGAGATCGCCACGGCCAACGACTTCGCGGCGTTCTTCGGCAACACCGAGCTGGACGACTTCTTACAGCATCTCGATAAGCCGTTGAAAGTCGCCGCGAAGCAAGCTCCTACAACGGCGAAGTCCGATACTCCTACGGCTCCGGTGGAAAAGCCGACTGCCAAGACACAAGCGAAAGTGACCGCGAGTTCCGTGAATGGAGCGACGACTCATGCAGCGAATCCGAGTCCTGCTCCACCCGCTCCGGAGACGTTTCACTTAGATGAGCCGGGATATCTCGAACTGATCGACGAAGTCGATGCGCCGGCGACGTTGCCGTTCTCCTCTCCCGCTCCGTCGGCGAATCAAGTCGCGCCACCGCAACCGAAACGGAGATCGGTAACCGACGGTACGGCCCCCGTGATTCCGCAACCCAAAGCGTTTCCGGAACCGAAGCCGCTCCCGCAACCTAAAACCCAGCCCCAGCCTGCGGCTGCGGCAAAAGCGTCGCCTCCCGCGCACGATCCCGCCGGGGCAATTGATCCGGCGACGTTTTTCGATCCGGTGCCTGCGCCGGATACATCGACGAAACTCGCGGCCGCGCAGGCATTCTTACTTGAGTCGGCGCCGACGGCGGTTGCTCAAGCGACGACCGCGACGCAGGCCTCGTCCGCACAGCTTTCCTCCGCATCTCAGCCGCCGTTCGACGACGGTGTCTGGATCTCGCGACGAGTGCTGATCGGGCAAGTCGGCGTGTTGACCGTGCTGACGTTGGCCGCGTTTGCGGTCGGATGGTTGTCCGGCGGCGCGGGCCGCAACCGCATGGGCGACGGGCCAATGCCGACGACGCTGGATCTGCGCATTCGCGCGTTGAACGCCGAGAAGCAAACGGTCGCCGATCCCGGCGCGGCGGTGCTGGTTTGGCCGGCCAATCGCAAACCGCTGGAAAAGCTGTCTGTCAAAGGTGTTTCTCCCAAGGACGCCGCTCCGGCGGCCGATGCGGAACTGCTGAAATCATTGTCGTTCCTCGGCGCCGTCTATGGGCGGACCGATTCTCAGGGGGAGCTTGCGAGTCTCACGCTGCCGCAGCCGGGCGAGTATTACGTGCTGGCGATCTCGAAACTCGGCAAACGCCCTGATGGCGACGCACTGAAGCCCGCCGTCTTGCGCAACTCGGCGATCTCTTCGGCGCGGACGCGGCCGCCGCAATCGGCGACGCGGCGTTTTCGCTTAAAAAATACACGTTGGCCGAAGGGCGCACTTTGGAACTGACCTTGGGATCGCCGTAGACGATCGATTCAGCTCTATGACGTTAAATTTACAAGAACCGCGATTCAGCGTAGATTCGATTCTCTCGCTAAAAAGTGATGGAACTTACGCCCGTTCCAGTGGGAAAGCCAGCACATCGTCGATCCGTTGTGCGCCTAGCTTGACCATTAACAGACGATCGAAGCCCAACGCGCAGCCCGCACATGCCGGCAGTCCGGAACGCATCGCCGCGCTCAGACGACCGACTTCGGGTAGCGGCGGCTTGCCGTCGGCCTGCGCGTTGCGCGTTGTTCCGCTTGCTACGAGCGTTCAGGATGTCGGCGTCGAGCAGTTCGTGATAGCCGTTGGCCAACTCCACGCCGTCCACATACAGTTCGAATCGCTCGGCAACCGGCGGCTCGCCCGCGCGGACTTGCGCCAGCGCCGCTTGACTTGCCGGATAATCGCAGAGGATGAGCGGGCGAGCGCGACCGAGCGTCGGTTGAATCCGCTCGGTTAACAGAAAATCCAGCCACCCGTCGCGGTCGTCGCCCAAGGATTCCGGCGCGACTAGGCCGTGCTTGCGAACGACGTTTCGCAGGATTTCGACATCGGCCGTATGCGGGCAAACGTCGAATGTTTGTCGGAAGACGTCGGCGTACGTCGCCGTTTCGGCCGGTCCGCGTTCGAGCGTCGCGGCGGCCAATTCACCCAGCAGGCGCATGCCGGCCCCCGCGTCGTGGCCGGGGACATACCACTCGACCATCGTGAATTCGGGATTGTGCAATGCGCCCCGTTCGCCGTTGCGGAAGGCTTTGCAAATCTGAAAGATCGGCCCACTTCCGGCGGCCAGCAAACGCTTCATTGCATACTCGGGCGACGTTTGCAGATAGAGCGTCGCGCGCGCGCAGGCCGCGTCGGATCGGGTGACCAGCGGGTCTCGAACGGATCGAGGTGCCGATCGACGACCGTGTCGTGCGAGAGCAACGGCGTCTCGACCTCCAACAATCCGTGCACTTCGAAGAACGCACGAATCGTCGCCAACAACTCGGCCCGCGCGCGTAACGTCGCCGGCGTAGCGATCGGCGCGAAGTCGTGATCGAGTGGAGGTCTCATAGGATAAGCATCGATCCGAACAAGATCTCGCCGCTTAGGAGTTTTTGCCGGAGGACTTCTTTAAGTCTTGTGGGGAATCGACCTCATCATCCGGTTCGGCGGGCAAACGAAACTTCGTGCGGCGTGGTTTCAACGTCCTCAACAACAGCCACCAGACGCCGAGAAAGATGCCCATGCAGACCAGAACGATCGCGCCGCGAATCACGTTCTGACGTAACGCGACCTTTTCGGCCCCGCCTAACCATGTGCCGAAGGCATGAATCAAGCCCCACGCGGTCAAGCCGCCGACGATCAACAGCAGTAGGTTGCGCGGCGAATTCTGAAAGACCGAGTACGGACGTTCGCCGGCAGGCATCCGCGGCGTCGTCTCGTCCGGCGGCGCACGCTCGGCGATCGGCGGCAACGCTTCGGTGGCGCGGTACGGATTCGCGGACGGATCGGACTCAGGCATGAATTCTCTTCGAATTAACACAAACTTAGGGCGACCGGCTCAAAATCCGGCGATCTCGCTTAACGACCGGTCGCCTCTCGACGTTTCACGCCGATCCAGGCAATCATTGCCCCCATCGCGAGTCCGACAAAGTGGGCGGTGTTGGCGATCGGCCCGAAGAGCCCCAACAGACAGAGCACGCCCCAAGCAAGAAAGTACAATGCTTGGCGATCCGACATCAAGAACATCCAAAGCGGATCGAGCCGAGCAAAGCGCGAACGCACATACACATATCCCGCCAAGCCGAAATCGACGCCCGAGAATCCCAAAAAGTTTCCGGCCAGCACGGCGTCGCCGTGAAATAGTCCGATGGCGTACTGCGCGGTATTCGAGACGACTCCGATTACTAAGATTAAGGCGGCCAGAAAAAACGGTCCCCGTCGCAACTCGATCAATGACCCGAGACTGTACAACGCCATCATGTTCATCAGCAGGTGCATGATGCCGCCATGCATCAAGCACGGCGTAAACAGCCGCCAGACTTGCCCTTCGCGTATTTTGGAAAACGGACGATTCAGCGACTCAAGATCGGTCGCTTCGCGAATCAACTTCGCGGCGTCGCGCGGATCCATCGCTTCCAATTCTTTCTCGTCAATCGTTATTCGTGGGATATCAACCGGCTCGTACAACAACAGGTTTTGTCGCGAATGCAGCAATTCTTGTTGTTGCGGCGTTTTAGGTTCCAGGGGCATCGTCCCCATGATCACGACGCAGAGGGCGATCACGAACGACGTCACCCAGATCCGGTCATACGGCAGCGGCGTTGAGCCCAAGTAGCGATGCTCGCGCGAACGAGACGGTTTCGGCGGAGCAGCGGGTTTGGTCGGGGCGACCTGGTACTGCGGGGCATGGGGTTCGGCTTGATACTGCCGCAGTTCCTCGGTCGCGCGCGGCAGTTGGTCGTCGTCGCGGACCCAAATCTCCCAGGTTTGTCCATTGCCGTCGATCCGATTGGCGATCCCCAACGTATCGAGATAACCGCCGAATCGCCGCGCTTGGCCGAGGTCCGTCAAAGTTCCGGCAAGACGCATGGAGAGGTTGATTCAGTGCGGAGTTGGGAATTCGGAGTGCGGAATAAACGCTCAAAAATTCGAAAACGGAAGAGCAAGCGGTCGGAACTCCGCATTCCGCACGGCTTTAAGCTGTCCTACACTATAAATGAACGGTTCGGTTTCCGGTACGGGGCGGAGCGACGCGGATGTTCGAGCGTTTCAGCGAATGGTTTTCCGATCCCTGGGTCTGGGGTTCGCTGACCGGCGTTTCGGTGGCGATCATGATCCTGGGCTTCGTCGCCGTGCCGCGTTTGGCCGTCCGATTACCGGCCGATCATTTCGTGCGTCCGCCCGCTTCGCCGTCGGCCGGGGGACCGCTAGGTTGGACGGTTTACCTCGCACGAAATCTCTTCGCGCTCGTGCTGTTTCTGGCGGGCGTTCTGATGTTGGTTCTGCCCGGGCCGGGGATTATCTCGATGATCGTCGCCGTGGCGATCGGCGATTTTCCCGGCAAACGCGCGATCGAGCGGGCGTTTATTCGCAATTGGATCGTCGACAAAGCGTTGAACGCGATGCGAGCCAAGCACGGCGCGCCGCCGTTCTTGATACCTGGCGGGAAGAACGACGAGCGACGGGAAATGAGCGGCGGTCCCTAAAAAACCATCGCGCGGACGGACGGGTTATTTCAGTTCCGGCAGTTCGATGTTGATGTCGCCGTTGGTCTGAGGATCGATCTTCGGAACTTCGATCTTCCTGGCGTTGGGATCGAACTTCGGCATTCCCGAAGTATCCGCGGCCAAATAATCCTGAGTCAGATTGAGATCCTCGGCCGAGTCGGTTTGTAACTGCAACGACGTCAACCCCCAGTCGGCGCCGATTTTTCGGGCCTGCATTTTCACAATTCCGGCCGCTTTGGCACCTGCCACGTGAAAGTTCAAACGCGCGTCGTTGTCGTTCAATTCCCCGCTGGGGAGCGCGCCCAGCGCGTTGACGGAATGAATACCGTCGCCGAGCAGGGCTTTGGCCTTCTCGCTTTCGGAGACGAATTTCAGAGCGTCTTTGTACGCCGGGCTCTCGACCTTACGACGAAATTCCATGTAAAACAGCGCGCCGCCGACGGCGACGGCCAAGACGACCAGCATCATCACGACGCGCAGAATCCTTCGCCAGATCGGGACCGGGCGAAACGGTGTGGATGTCGGTGCGGGCGTGGACATGGCGAAATCCTCTCTGCATGTGCGATTCCAAGACCGTGTCGGGCGACGCGTGTCTAAGGAGAAACGACTAATCCGTCGTCTATCTTATCGTGCAAGCACCGGCCGCGGAACGGCAATTTCCCAAGCAACGGACGGCGCAGTCAACCAATCTAAGAGAATCTCGCGTGGGCGGAGCGCAATATCGATCGAACGACTAGGAAGCGTCGACGTCGCGGCAATATTGAATCTTTTCGGCCGTGGTTGTCGGTAACGGACCAGACGGTTTGCCTTTCTTCGCGGCAGGCGCGGCGACGGGCGTCTCTTCGACGGTCGCTTCCGTGCTAGGCTCTTCAACAGCCGAGTCGTCGACGGGCGTTTCAGCCGGAGCGGCCGCTTTGGGGCCGCCCTGCGCGCGAGCCGCCGCCAACATTTCCGCGACGGTCGGTTTTTTGCCCCCTGCGGCTGGTGTGGCAGGCTTCGGCGCCGCTGCCGGTTTAGGTGTCGCAGGTTTTGCCGCTACAGGCTTGTCAGCGGTCGATTTTTCGGTGGTGGGCGCTGCGCCCCCGGCTTTCATCGCGCCTTGCGCATGCGCGGCGGCCAGCATGTCGGCCACCGAGAGTCGTTTCCCACCCGCAGCGGGCTTGGCCGCCGGTTTTTCGGCTTTCACAGCCGGTGCCGCTTTGGCCGTGGCCGCCTTGGCGGCGGGCTTTTCTTTCTTGACGTTCGGATCCGGCTTCGGGACGACCGTCAAACAATTCAACGCGATATCGTACCAACCGATGTTCGAGTTGTAATCTAAGAACTCGACCAACGCCCGACCGTTGAAGTTGACGGTCTTGACCTGCCCCACCACCTCGCCGAAGCGGGCCAGTTCGGGACGTGCGGCGTCGACCACGACGTATTTGTCGGTGTACTCGCGCTGCAGTTGTTCGATCTCGGAGAAAATCATCGCCGGGGCCGCATATCAGTGTGCCAAAAATCGTCGGCACGCAAATGCGGCCGATTTTCAGGGATCATTCTCTAGCGAGAGGATGAAAAATGCAAGCCGCCGCGCTCCGAGGTGTGCCGAGCGTAATCTAAATCCCTTAACACCCGACGGCCGCTGCTTTCGCAACGGCCGTCGGTAGAAATTACATATCACTGGCGAGTTTACGCCGTCTTCGATACATGGAACGATTGTTTCCCATGTCGACGCAGGCTGGCCGAATAGCCCAGCCTGGCGGTCCGCGCGGTTTGCGTTGGTTTGTAACCGTAATGAATCGCAAACCACTCGGCGTAGCGTTCGCGATCGACGGTCGTGCTGTTCCGGTCGTCCAAGATGTGTCCTAACTCGTGAATTAGAATATTGTTGGCGAAAAAGTCTTGGATCGACTCCTCCGACCAATGCAGACGCCAGACGCCGTCCTCGCAAACCCAACGACCGCCGTACATCTTGGCTTCGATCCGTTGGGCATGACTCGGCGGCGCCGTGTATTCTTCTACCAGCGACTCTTCGATCGGGTAGAGGTACAGCGTTGCGCCCCATTGCATGCCGTAACACGGTGCGCTCGCTTTCTTGCGAGTCATGCGTCCCAAATGGACGACTTCCAGCTTCGAGACGAACTCGGCGGGCAACTCGGCCAAGCGGGCACGAATCTGATCCGGCGTCAGCACATGGCGGAACCCTTCGCCGGGGTTTTGGACCACGATTTTGTACGGCCGACCGTCGCCAGCCGGTTCGTACCAGGTCTCGGGCGGCATAAAGAACGACTCGACCGTCCGCACGGGCGTACGAGCGCGATTGCTAAGCGGCGACCCTTTACGACCATGCGCGGCACGAGCGGCCGTGTTATCGTGCTTGATACGGTTCGGATTGCGACCGCGGTTGCCGAATTGTGGAAACGTCGACATGGATGTCCCTTGGTGGAGTCGTAGACTCGTCGTTGCAAGGGGGCGTCCCGGCCCTCTGGAACTCGTTTCACCGTCTTGGTGCGAGCATGTGTGAAGCTGGAGAAGATCGAGACCGCTCTCGATCCACAATCCATGCTAGACAGAGGCCGAATCGGGCGGCAAGTGGACAACTTAAGTGGCTTATTTATATAAACTTACAGCGACATCCGAGGTGGACATGAAATCTTCCACGGCACTTGACACAGCCCCCTCGGTGTGCCTGCCAAATCGACGGTTTTGGACGCTTTTCAGGTCGTGGAACGATTCAATGATCGCTTTGACTCGAACCGCACACTCTCGTTGTGAGCCATCCAACATAAGCATATCGTCTCAAATCGAGACAAGTCTCACGACCACTTCAGATGAGAGACAAGGCAAGCTGCGTAAGAAGGCGTTGAGCCTTGTGATGAACTTAGAGTGCCCCGTGAGCAGGGTCTGCAATGCCGACTATATATCGCTTTACTTCAATTCGTACTCGCCCATTTCCTTCCGCCAACGCTTCTCGAATTCATCCAACGGTTGGCCGACCATCCGCTCGAAGCGTTTGATCGGAGGCAGATCCTTCGCACCGGCGGCGACGTATTGGTCCAATGCCTTGCTCTGCAGTACAGGTTCGCGGATCGCCAAGTAATAGGCCAAGCCCCAGGAATACAGATACAACCGTTGCGATTCGCGGGCTTGCTGCTCGTGCGAGACCAGGAAACGATCGGCCGTCGACTCTAAAATCTCCGCCAGCGGCAGACGCGGGTTCTCGCGTAAGTCCTTTTGTAATTGCGATAAACGCGTCTTACCCGGCATATCGAGACGCAACGTGCCGACTTCGATGACACCTTCTTCAAAAACCTGAGCTAACCCTTCGTTCAACCACCGCGGCACATCGGAGACGTCGCTGGGATAGACGAAGTTCTCTAAGTAGGCGTGAAAGGCTTCGTGGTAAAGCCGCTGGAACATCACGCCGGTGAAGTTCTCGAACTGCTTCGTGTTCTCGCGTTCAGCGGTCGAGAGTCGGGTTTGCAATGTGGTCATTTCCCGTTGCAGATTGGCCCGCATCAGGCCGACCAATTGCTTGGTTTCGTCCGGTTTGCGTCCCTGGGAGGTGAATTCCTTAACCGCCTGCTGTAGTTTGACGGGAATTTGCTTGTTGAGATCATCAAGGGCCGCTTTGGTAGCGGCGTTTTTCTCGCGCACGGCGGCCAGATTCCGAACCAAGGTCGACGCTTCCGCACCGGCCGCCAATACGTTCTTATCACGTAAATAGAACGCCGGATTGCGGAGATCGACTCCCAAAGCGGCCTGGAACTCGCGATACGCCTGTTGTGTGTCGAACAACGAGATTCGGAGTCGTTCGCGACGGGCTTCGGGGCGCGGGGGCAAAATCACAGCGAATGCGGCGAACATCTGCTCGATCCGCACGATCGCCCGGCGGGTCAGCTCTTCATCGGCGCGGCTTTCCAGCTCGAACCAAGGGCTTTCGCGATACCGCCAGAGAATCGTATCGGCCAACGCTTCTTTCTGCAGTTTGACAGCCGCCATGCTTTGGGTTTCTTCCAAGCTGCGGTTGCGATAACGATCGAGGCGGTCCGCCAATGCGCGACGATCCTCGTCGTTCAGTCGATCGATTTGGCGAATCGCCGTCTGTGGGAATCGCCGGCGGATCAGCACCATCGGGCGCCCCGGCGGTCGACGGACTTCGTCCAGATCCAGCAGATCCTCGGTTTCGCGCAGAATCAGTCCTTGCAAAACGCGGCCGTCTCGCAAATCCAGTCGCTCGAGCGACCACTTTTGCGCGTCTTGCCATTCCGGGACGATCGGCAAAGGGATATGGGTCGTCGTTTGGACCGCAGGACGTTTTTCCTTCGCCTCCGACACGTCGGAGCTCGGTTGGCTCGGTAACCGACCATTCTGGAACTGTGTATTCGGAACTGGGGACTGGTTGGTCAGCGGCGGCGATTGCGACGTCCCGACTGCGGTCGCTAACAGCGAACCAAGCGCGGCGACGATCGCAAGTCCCACACGACGCATCGAGAATCCCCAGAGAAATCATCCACGGTCACGACCCGTTGGGATCGTTGACGATTTTTTCGACGCGGCGGAGCGGCGTCCTTCCCCACTGGGATTCTACGCCCTGCGAAGTTCCCATGCCATTCGAGAGAACGGCCCGAGTTTATTTCATCGCCGCAGAATCGACCGTAAGTCGATTCTAACGACAGCAGTCGAAAACGCGATCTCTTTTATGCGATTCGACGAACGAATCGGCAGCCGACACGCCAGCGCCCCCCCGGGCGATCGGGATCCCACGCTTGGTGCATGACTTCAGCTTCGAAAAACAAGAACGGCACCTCGCCCAGGGCGACGATCAACCGCCCGCCGGCGCAACGATCGGTGCGCCAGAACGAAAAACCATTGGGAGAAAGATCGTGACAAATCTCGGGTCGGAACTCGGCTTGCGACGGCATCCGTCGGCCGTCGTATTCGGCCATGAGCTGCACGCAGGGAAAGTCGCGTCGTTCGGAACATCGAGCTTCGATCACGGACTCATCACCCTGCGTCGCTCGGCCGCAGGCGCCGCTTCGGCTGCAAGAACATCGCTGACCAGCGTGTATAACGCCTGAGCGTCGCGCTGTTCGGCGGTAGTCGCGGTCACGGGCGTCAACCAAGGATCGACGTGGGGCATCGGATTGATCCGCTAAAATCTTGCTTCGGACGCACGATGCGTCGCTGCGTAAATTTAGCCCGCCGCCACGGTTTCAGCGTTCCGACGCATCAGGCGGGCGCAGTCTCGACAGAAGGGTTGGATCGACTTTTCCGCGAAAACGGATTTTTCCGTCGATCTCGACCACAGGAACCTCGCGATCAAACCGTGTTCGTAACTCCGGATCGCGATCGATATCGACCGGCTGCACTTGGTAGCCGGCTTGACGTAAAGTCTGGTCCGCCACATCGCACAGGCAACACCCGTTTCGCGTATAGAGAATCGCTTTGCGGGTCGCTTGATGTTCACGACCGACGCGACGACCAAAGATCATGTTGAATAAAGTCTTCAGCAATCGAAAACTCTCTCCGATCGGCGGTCGCCACCGGTCGCGATTCAAGCTGGAAAAACTGGCATCTTTTTTGCCCGCATGATATTGTGAAACTCTGGTAATGCCGAGTCGAGCCCCCTAAGATGATCGACTTGCCGGCATGACCGGCGACATACGGACGTTCTCTCGCTCGATACTATCGACATCCGATTACCTCATCGCCGGACTCCCGGCCGCGGCATGTCCAGCCTGACCATTGATAAATTCGTCGAGGTCGTCAAACGGAGCGGGTTGGTCGAAGACGACCGCCTGGACGCCGTCGTCGAATCGCTCACGGGTCAGATGTCGGGCGAAGGTGCCGACCATGCGTTGAAGCTGTCCGATCGCCTCATCGCCGACGGTCTGCTGACCAAGTGGCAAACCGATCAACTCTTGAAGGGAAAGCATAAAGGCTTCTTCCTCGGCAAATATAAATTGCTGGGCCATCTCGGCACCGGGGGAATGAGCAGCGTCTACTTGGCCGAGCATCTTTTGATGCAACGCCGGGTGGCCATCAAAGTCTTGCCCCAAAGTCGTGTCGAAGATACGTCTTACCTCGCACGGTTCCGTCGCGAAGCCCAAGCGGCCGCTGCGCTCGATCATAAAAACATCGTTCGCGCATACGACATCGACAACGAGGGGAAACATCACTACATCGTGATGGAGTACGTCGAAGGTCGCGATCTGCAAAACGTCGTCAAAGGCGACGGTCCATTGGATTACAACCGCGCCGCCGACTACATCCGTCAAGCGGCCGAAGGTTTGCAACACGCCCACGAGGCGAATCTGATCCACCGCGACATCAAACCGGCCAACCTGTTGGTCGATCCGCGCGGCGTGGTCAAAATTTTGGACATGGGCTTGGCGCGTTTCACCGACGAAAAGACCGCAAGTCTAACGATCGCACACGACGAGAATGTGCTGGGCACCGCCGATTATCTTGCGCCCGAGCAAGCGAAAAACAGCCATGCCGTCGACTCGGCGCGGACATCTACAGCTTGGGTTGCACGCTCTATTATTTGCTGACCGCGCATCCGCCGTTTCGCGACGGTTCGCTGGCCCAGCGCATTTTGAAACATCAGAACGAGCCGCCGCCGAGCATCTACGACGATCGAAAAGACGCTCCGAAGGAGTTGATCGACGTTTGTATGCGGATGATGGCCAAGCAACCCGGCGCGCGGTTTCAAACCGCCGGAGAAGTCGCGGCGACGTTGGCCGCGTGGTTGAACTCCCGCGGGCAGAAGGTCGAATCCACCCTCGGCGTAGGAGCGGGAAAAAGCCCCGTGAAACCCGGCTCCGCGCCCCGCGTCGCGCCGCCCCGGTGGCTCCGCCCGTCCGTCCGCCTCGTCGCGGGCCGGCGAATCCGGAAGACACGTTGGCCGATCACGAACGGGAAACGATCAAGGGCGTACCGCCGATCGTCGCACCGAAACCGCCCTCGGGTTCCAGCGTCAACCAGAATCTCGATTTCCTGCGCGGCGATTCGGCCCTCGACGCCTCGGGCGCGTTTCCAACCGTCAGCGGGTCGAGTTCGGGGCTCTCCGGCTCGTCGAAATCGAGCGGGGGTTCGTCGAAAAAATCGAACGCGGCGATTCCCGTCGCCCGCTCGCTTTCCGCATCTAGTTCCAACGTCAACCCGTTCGGCGGCGAACTGGATTTACCGACGAGCCCAAGCGTTCCGCTTACAACGTCGGCACGGTTCGTTAAAAAAGAGCCACCAAAGTGGATCTGGTTCGCACTGGGCGGCGGCGCGTTCTTGGTCGTGCTGTTACTGGCCATCGTACTGTTGACCAGACTCTAATCGCCTACCGTTTGCACGTTCGGTCGCGGCGGTAGCCGATTCGGTGGAATCAGATTTCGTACGTAATCCGTCCATACGCATTCGCCCGGCTGATTTTGTCCATGGCGTGCAAACCGGCCAGGACGAATTCGACACAGCTTGCGCGGATCGCCGGATCGCCGGACGCGTTGACCTCGAACGCTTTGTCCCAAACCGGCGGCACGCGTTTCAGCCGTTCGGCGTACGCCGAGCTCGGCAGTTGATCGCCGACTTCGATCTTGACGCCTTCTTGAAAGATCGCGGCAATGTTTTCGAGACCATGTTTCTCGACATACTCGCCGAAAACCTTGCGGATCGCTTCGGCGATGATCGCGTCGAGGATCTGCCGCTCGCTCATCTGATGCGAACCCATCAGGTCGAGTTCCAACTTGCCTAGCGACGACGAGTACAAGTGCCCCAAGTCACTGATTCGCGGCACGGCGGGCTTTTCGTTCAGGCGAATGCCGCGCTGCCGAGCGGACGCAATCATCGTCCGATAGTTGGCCGTGCTGAATCGTGCGCTGACGCCCGACTGTTGATCGATGTATTTGCTTCGTCGCGCGGCGACGGTGATCTCTTCGACGATCTCCTGCATGAAGTACGGCACCGCGACCGGATACGGCCCGTCGAGCGTCAGATCGCATTCTTGCCGCATGATCTGGATGCCCAGATCGCGTTCGCGCGGATAGTGCGTGTGGATGACGCTGCCGATGCGATCCTTCAACTGCGGAATGACCTTGCCCGAGCGGTTGTACGTGCTGGGATTCGCGCTGAAGAGAATCGCCACGTCGACGTCGAACTTGATCGGGTAACCACGAATCTGCACGTCGCGTTCTTCCAAAATATTGAAGAGGCCGACTTGCACCAGTTCGTCCAACTCGGGTAATTCGTTCATGGCGAAGATGCCGCGATGCAGTCGCGGAATCAACCCGAACGAGAGCGCCTCTTCGGTCGACATGCCCGCCCCACCGGCGAGTTTGGCCGGATCGATTTCGCCGATGATGTCGGCGAACTTCGTCCCTGGCGCCAGACGTTCGACATAGCGCTCGCTGCGCGGCCACCAGCCGATCGGCGTTTCCGTCGGCGAATGCGTCGCCAAGAACCGTTTGCCGGCGGCGCTGATCGGCGTATAAGGGTCTTCGTGAAACGGCGCCTCCGGGATATCGAGAAACGGCACGACCGGGTCGAGGAATCGCGTCAATCCGCGCATCAGACGGCTTTTGGCCTGCCCCTTCTCGCCCAAGAATAACATGTCGTGCCCGGCCAAGAGCGCGATATTGATCTCCGGGATCACGGTATCGTCATAACCGACGATGCCGGGAAACAGTTCTTCGCCTTCACGCAACATTCGGGTGAAGTTGTCGTGCATCTCGCGTTTGACGGACTTCGAGGTCCAGCCGCTCGCGGTCAATTCGGCCAACGTTTTCGCTTCGCTCATCGTCTGCAATCTCCGGGCGATCGGGGGCTCGTTACGGAGATTCTATGCCGCCGGTCCAATCGGGACAGCGATGTCGCGAAAACGATCGCTCAAAATGTCGCCCACATCGCCAAGACGGCGACGTTGATGATCGCCGAGAGAATCCAATTCGCGACGGTGAAGACGGCGACTTCGAAGAATTCCATTTCGAACAGCAGCATCAACCCGCCGACCCAAATCAGCGGATTCAGCACCAGCGAAAGTCCGGGTAAAAAGAACGAAACGAGAATCGTTGCCAGCATTAGCCCGAAACATTTCAAAAATGCTTCGCCGAACACGCCGAATTCGATGCCGAACAATCGACCGATGACCAACATCGAAAAGACCAACCCCAACGCATTGGCGACCGCCAAAATCAAAATCAGCCAGACCGTTTCCATTGCCCTGCCCCCTTGAAATGATTTCGTAATCTCCGAACCTAGCGACCTGGGTCGGATCAAGCCGAAGACCGATGATAGTGAACGAATCGTCCGTCGCCAAATCAAAAATCGACGCCCTCTTTTCCGAACGCCCGGCATGTGGAAGGATACGGAGGCATCGTTCGCGTTCTTTTATCGATCTCACGCTTGCCCGACTCCCCCGAAATCGCACCGGAACCGCCGGCGAGTTCCGCCGAACGCTTGGTGACGCCGCTCGAACAGATTCGCGCGGTCGGGCGCGATCGCGCACACCTGATGGGCAAGCTGAAGTTGCGCACCGTGCGCGACGCGTTGTTCTTCTTTCCGCGCGAATACCAAGACTACCGCGATCTGAAGCCGATCGCGCGGTTGGAGGCCGACATACCGGTCAGCGTGCGCGGCCGCGTGGCGGAAGTTTCGGAACGCACCACGTCGCGCGGCGTGCGGATGCTGGGCGTGCTGCTGACCGACGGCACGCACGCGCTGCGGGCCGTGTGGTTCAATCAACCGTTTTTGCGGCCGAAATTTCAAAACGGGCAAGAACTCATTCTCTCGGGCAAAGCCAAATTGCGCGGCATGCGGTGGGAGATGCCGCATCCGCGCGTACAGTGGATCGACGTCGATGAAGAGCCGCCCGCCGGCAACATCATGCCCGTCTATCGCCTGACCGAAGGTGTCACGCAGGGTCATGTCCGTTATATGCTGCGCACGGTGCTGGCCGACTACGCCCCCGCGGTCGAGGAGGTTTTCCCGCCGGACTTCTTGGCCGCGCACCGCTTGCTGCCGATCGGCGAAGCGATCCCGAACATGCACTTTCCGCGCGATCCGGAAACGCTGGCCGCCGCGCGGCGCAGATTTGTCTATCAAGAACTATTCGTCCTGCAACTCGGCTTGGCGTTGCGTCGTCAGGCGATGCTCGTGCAATGGCATTCGTCGCCGCTCGAACGGACTGCCAAGATCGACGCGCGAATCCGTCGGTTGTTCCCGTTCGAATTGACGGCCGGCCAAAACGCGGCGATCGAGGAAATCGTCGCCGATATGTCGCGCACGATCCCGATGAATCGACTGCTACAAGGCGACGTCGGCAGCGGCAAAACGGTCGTCGCGCTGTACGCGATTCTGTTGGCCGTGGCCAACGGTCATCAGGCCGCGCTCATGGCCCCCACCGAAGTTTTGGCCCGGCAGCATGCTCGCGTACTGGGCCGAATGCTCGAACAAAGCCACGTCCGCACCGCGCTGTTGACCGGCGGGATGGCCGTGCGCGAAAAGACCGACGCCCTGGCCGCGATCGCATCGGGTGAAACACAAGTCGTGATCGGCACCCAGGCGATCCTGGGTTCGGCGGTCGAATTCTCCAAGCTCGGGCTGGTCGTTATCGACGAACAACACAAGTTCGGCGTGCGACAACGCTCGGGCCTGAAAAAAGCAGGTCAAAACCCGCATTACTTGGTGATGACCGCCACGCCGATTCCGCGGACCGTGTCGATGACGCTTTACGGCGACTTGGACGTCAGTACGTTGAAGGAAAGCGCCGCCGGGCCGGCAAAACCTCTACACCTACATCGGGCAGGTCGACAAGCGCGGCAAGTGGTGGGAGTTCGTTCGCAAGAAATTACACGCCGGACGACAGGCGTATGTGGTCGTTCCCCTGGTTGAAGAATCAGAAAACTGGGATGCCGCCAGTTTGGCGAGTGTGTTCGACGAACTTGCGCTCGGCGAATTGCGCGGTTTTCGCTTGGGCTTACTACACGGTCGAATGCCCCCCGAGCAAAAGGAATCGGCCATGCGCGGCGTTCGCCGCGGCCGAGACCCAGGCTCTGATCTGCACCAGCGTGGTCGAGGTCGGCATCGACGTGCCGAACGCCACGGTGATGACGATCTACGACGCCGATCGCTTTGGGCTGGCGCAGCTTCATCAGCTACGCGGTCGTGTCCATCGTGGCAAACATCCAGGCTATTGCTGTCTCTTCACCAACAAAGAGGAATTGCCCGAGGAGAGCCGCGAACGCTTGGACGCGCTCGTCAAATCGACGGATGGATTCGAGTTGGCCGAAGTCGATTTCCGCTTGCGTGGGCCGGGCGACTTGTTCGGTACGAAGCAACATGGCCTACCGCCGCTGCGGATCGCGGATCTGCAAAAGGACCGCGAATTGGTGGAAGAAGCCCGATCGGCCGCACGCGACGTGGTGACGGCCGATCCCGGCCTGCAAAAGCCGGAACACGCCAAACTGCGGCGAATGGTTTTGGTCCGCTACGGCAAGGCGTTGGATCTGGGCGATGTTGGATAGGGAAGATTCAGGCCTTAGGCACTGGGCGTTAGGCGTTTGAAATACAGCGCGTGGTAGCGAGTCCAAGCGGTGTTCCGGCGAACTTTCTAATGCCGAGCGCCTAACGCCTCGCGCCGTCTTCCCGTAGCCCCTTCCGCCGTTTGTGTTTAGAATCAATCACGGACGAACGACGCCGATCGGATCGCGCGGCGTTCGGCTCCGGCGGTATTGTCCGCGCTGCGGCCGGCCCTCCCCCTTGTGATGATTTCCCGGCCACGTTGTTGGGCCGCGAAGTCTTTCTTGCGATACGTCATGCATATGCTCGTTTTCCTACGCTCCGGCGTTCATCGATCTGCCGTTCGCCGAGTCTTGGCGATCGCATCGTTGCTTGTGGCTTCTCTTGTCGGTTGCTCGAAGCCCGAGATCACGGTCGCCACATACGACGTGCCGCAGGCCGCCGTGAAGCACGAGCGCCAGACCCGCGCGGCGTTGCGCGGCCGGGAACGGACCGCCCAAACCCAAACCAGCGCGGCCGTCGTGCAACGGATGCTGGCGGCGTTGGTTCCGCAGCCGAACGGTACGCGGATTTGGTCGTTCAAACTGACCGGCGAACCCCAGGCGGTCGGCGGCGCGAAAGACGATTTCAAAGCGTTACTCGGCTCGCTGACCTGGCCCGCGGCCGATGCGAAACTGCCCGATTGGAAACTTCCGACCGGATGGAAAGCCGTCCCGGCCAACGACGCCTTCGGCAAAGTCGCGGTGATCGAATTTCTGTCCGGCGAGACCGCGCTGGCGATTCTCGGTCGCCACGGTCAATAAGCCCGACGACGTCCAGGCCGGGCTGTTGCAAAACATCAATCGTTGGCGCGGCCAGATGCAACAAGCTCCGTTGACGGCCGACACGTTGAAGAGCGGAACCGAAGCCGTCCCGCTGGCCGACGGCGAAGCGACGTTGCTGGACGTCGAAGGCAAACTCTCGGGTCCACCGGGCATGACCGCGCCCTTCGCCGGCAAATCGACGAACTCCCCGATCCCACGCGATCCGCTGGTCGACCGCACGCCGCAACCATCGGACTTGGCCAAAGCCGACGACTGCGCCGAAGAAGCCGTCCGGCGCGGCCGGCGAACCGCATCGCCCCTCGCCGGCGGCGGCCGAGTTGATCGATTATCGTGCGCCGTCCGCCTGGACCGTCAAACCGTCGTCCATTCGCTTGGCGTCGTTTCAACTCGGCGACGACGGCGGTGCCGATCTCTCGGTGACGCAGTTCCCCAAGGTCGCCGCGATGGCCGATCCGTTGTCGAACGTCAATCGTTGGCGCGGCGAACTGCAATTACCGACGATCAAGAAAGAACAACTCGACGAGTCCATCAAAACGATCAAATTGGCCGACGAAGACGCGCATATCTTCACCGGCACCGCCGAGAACGGCGCCAAAACCACGCTGGCCGTCATGCAGGTCCGTGGCGATCGCGTCTGGTTCGTCAAACTCTCTGGCACACCCGCCACGATCGCGGCCGAACGCGCCCGCTTCGATGAATTTTTAGAATCGATTCGCTTTCCGAAAGAGTAGCTCGTTCGGGTCTTCTCGCGCATTGATTCATTCCATTTCACGCTTAAGCAGTTCTCGATATGGCCCACGCCTCTTCGATTCCGGAACGAGTCCGCGTCGCATCCGTTAGCAAGGCGGATCATCCGTTGGTGACGCTGCTTCGACCGTTGGCTTCGTTGAAGCTGACGGTCGCGTTGTTGGCGGCGGCGATCGTATTGGTCTTTATTGGAACGCTCGCGCAATGGCGAATGGATCCGTTCGAGGCCGTGAATCGCTACTTCCGCACTTGGGTCTGCGCATGTCGAGCCTGCCGACCTCTTGCCGAAATCGTTCTTTCCCGAACTGTCCGCCGAGACCGAAGCCTGGGAGGACGCTTATCAACAACGCGACCAAGGGTCGTTGACCGCCTGGATGGCCGGCGAAATCGGTCGAGCGTTTGGAAGCCCGACCCACGCGATTTTATATCCCCTTCCCGGGCGGCAAGACGATCGGCTTGCTGATGCTGCTCAACTTGCTGGCCGCCCATGGGATTAAGTTCAAATTTCAAGCCTCGGGCACGCGTTTGCTGGCGGGGCTCGGCGTCACGGCGCTGGGCGTCTGTCTGACGTATCTGGTGGTCGCCTCGCGCGACGGCACGATCACCAGCGGCATGTCCGAAGCGGGGCAAGATCGACTCTGGTACGGCATCGCGCTCGGGCTGGCCTCGTTGTGGGCGTGGAGCGCATACGGCTTGCTGACGATCCCCAACGAACGGAAGCAGGCCCGCATTTACACGGCCGTCGGCGGCCTCACGGCGTTGGCCGCGTTCTTGTTCGTTTTCATCAAGTTGTTCAACGGCGAGAAACTGCTCGACGCCAACAACACTCGCATCCTCTGGCAATTGATTCAAGCGCAACTTGCCGGGTTGGCGCTGTTGGCCGGTACGATCCTGCTCTTTCGTAAACGCGCCGGCGTCGTGTTGTTACACGCCGGCATTCTGTTGTTGATGTGCAACGAGATGGTCGTCTCGTGGTTGCATCACGAATGGAAAATGAACATTCGCGAAGACGCGACCGCATGGTACGCGCACGATATCGAGCACTTCGATCTAACCGTCACCCGCGTCGAACCCGATCCCAAGAACGCCGATCGCGATATGCTGCGCGTGGTGACGATCCCGTGGGAGTTGGCGCGCGATTACGTGAGCGAGTCGGGCGATAAAATCCTGAAAGACGAACGTCTGCCGTGCGACTTGGCCATCCTCCGTTATTACGAAAACGCCACGACTCGCCGGCGCATGCCGGGCGAACCGGGCTTAGCCGACAAAGGTCTGGGCCTGACACTGACGGCCGAGGAAAAACGCCGCACCGGCGCGAGCGATTCCGACAAAGCCGACGCACCGGTCATTTGGGTCCGCGTGTTGAAAAAAGGAACCAACGAATCCTTGGGAACCTTCATGCTGAACGCCGCGTCGGCGCCAGTGACGAAGTCGATTGGTTCAAGCCCGAAGCGGGCGACGACAAACCGGAATACGATTTGGCGTTCCGTTATCGTCGCGACTACAAGCCCTACACGGTCACGCTGAAGGAAGTTCGCAAGGACGATTATCTTGGGAGCAACATTCCGCGTAACTATTCTTCGAACGTCGTCGTCGAAGATCCGCGCGACGATTATCGCGCCGAACATCTGATCCGTATGAACGAACCGCTCCGCTACAAGGGCGAGACGTTCTACCAATCCGGCTACGAGCCGGGCGGCACGACGTTACAAATCGTCAGTAACACCGGCTGGATGATACCCTACGTCAGTTGCATGATCGTGCTGACCGGCATGGTCTTCCAATTCATGCAAACGCTCGGGCGTTTCTTCAATCGCTTGGAAGTCGAAGGCGGCCTCGATCGCGTGCCGCTGTTATCCGGCGGCCTGCCTTTGGTGTTCTGCGCCGTCGCGTTGGTCGGTTTCTGCGGTTACTCGGGCATGCGTCTGTTACGAGTCACGGCGTTGTCGCGACCGGTCGAGTCCGGTCCGGACTTGATCGAGTTCGGCAAAATTCCGGCCGTGTTCAAAGGCCGCGTCAAACCGCTCGACACGTTGGCGCGAAACAGTTTGCTGATCATCTCGCGATCCGAATCGTTCGTCGTCGGCGAGGGGAAAGACGCCGTCAAGGAACCGGCCATCCGCTGGTTGCTCGACCTGTGGGGCGACTTCGAGACGTTTCAGGATTATGAAATTTTCTATCTGGATCATCCCGAGTTGCTGTCGCAAATTCATTTGCCGCGCACGAAAAAGCATCTCTACAGTTGGAAGCAACTGACGGAACCCATCACGCTGAAACCGCTGATCGACATCTGGAAACGGACGCGCGGCAAAGCCCCGGATCAACGCGACGCCCTCGAAAAGAAGGCCGCCGAGTTGGAAATCCGGATGAACATCTGTAACGAACTGCTGGAATCTAATCGCGGCGTCGATTTCGCGTCGTTGATCCGCGAACGCACCGAGTCGCCGCAGGATCGCGAAGCGTTCCTCATGGATCTCAGCCGCGCCTTCGTCGAAATGGGCCAACTGACCGTACAAACTCCGCTGCTGATTCCTTACGACGTCGATCGAGCGTGGGGACCGGAACTCAAGCGCAAACCAAAAAAATCGTGACCGCCGGCATTCAAATGTTGAACACGAACTCTCCCGGCGGCATGAAAGCTCCGTTCCCCGAGCAACTCTTCGAAGGCAAACTGTTGCCGGTCGGCGCGGCGCGGTTCATGGACGACTACGCCGCGTTCATCACGCAAAAACCGAACAAAGGGAGCGTCGACCTCGCGGCGTTCCGCTCGTTGTTGTCGGCCTACAACGGCAAAAATTACGAACGCTTCAACGCCGAAGTTAAAGCCTACAAAGACCGCGCGATGACCGAATTCGGCGAGTTGACGATCGAGTCGCCCGTCGAAGGCGGCGTGAAAAAAACCGGCTATGCGCCCGACAAGGTCGGCGTCGAGAGCCAATTCAACGAATTCGCCGCGTTCCACATCGCCATGCCGTTCTACATGATCGGCGCGATCGCCGGCCTGGGAGCGTTGGTCTTCGGTCGACGCGTGTTGTTGCCCCCCGTGTTTTGGTTGCTGTGGCGGTGTTCGTGCTGCATACGGTCGCGTTGATCTTCCGAATCTATCTCAGCGGCCGGCCGCCGGTCACCAATCTTTATTCGTCCGCCCTCTTCATCGGTTGGGGGATCGTCGCGCTTGCGCTGGCGATCGAAGCCTACACGCGCCAAGCGTTCGGCGTGATCGCGGCGGGCTTCGCCGGCTTCTTCAGCCTGCTGATCTCCAATCAACTCTTCGGCGACACCGCCCATTGGTCCGGCACCGGCGGCGACACTATGGGCGTGATGCAGGCGGTGTTGGATACGCAATTCTGGCTGGCCACGCACGTCGTCACGGTCGCGTTGGGTTACGCCACGACCGCGTTGGGCGCCATCCTGGGCATGGTTTACTTGATCTTCGGCGTGCTCACTCCGTCGCTGAACGTCGCGCAGACCGAAAAGAATCTGCTGCGCGTCATCTACGGCGTGCTCTGCTTCGCGATCGTCTTCAGCTTCGTCGGCACCGTGCTCGGCGGCTTGTGGGCCGACGACTCCTGGGGTCGCTTCTGGGGTTGGGACCCGAAGGAAAACGGTGCGTCATCATCGTGCTCTGGAACTCGCTCGTCCTCCACGCCGTGTGGGACAAGCAGGTCAAGGACCGCGGGCTGGTGCATTGGCCGTGTTCGGCGGCGTGGTCACGTCGTGGTCGTGGTTCGGCGTCAACGAACTGGGCGTCGGCCTGCACAGCTACGGCTTCACCGAAGGAACGCTGTTCTGGCTGGGCACCTACGCCATCGGCAGCTTGCTGGTCATGGGCTTGGCGTTGATCCCGTGCCGGTCGTGGCTCAGTCCGGTCACGACGACCAGCGGCCCGCCGCCGTTCTTGCCGACGGCCGAATCGGCGTAATCCATCAAACTCTCGACTAACGCGAACTCTCAACCGTCGCCGGCGGCAACAGGTCGAACCAGCGATCCAGTCGCGGCAGCGACGGGACGCGAGGCGTGTTGGGCGGAACCAACGCGCCGACCACCGTGGCCGGCGATCCCAGCGCCGTGCGGTTCGCCGAGCGCGGGCCGACCGTTCCGCGTCAGCAACGTTCCCTCGGGCATGCCTGAGCATTCGCCGCGGACGACGACCCCTGCGGGTCGGCAATCGAAACGAAACGCCATGCGTTCGAACGTCGCCGCGACGGTCGAACGGACGTCCAATTCCTCCAAGGCCGAACAGCCTAAGCCGTCGCGAAACGGCGCCGAGCAGCGGTCCGCCGATCTCGACCGGGCCGACCAACAGCCGCCCTCGGGCGTGAGCCAAGCGTCCGTCTTGAATCCGCAACGTCTCCAACTCCAACGTCGCCGAACCGCTCAGGCGTTGTCCCAATGGTTCGCCGACGGCGGTCGCCAAGTTCAGGCGTTCGATCACGCCCCGCGCTTCGACTTGCGTACCCTCCGGCGACTCGCCGAAGCGTAACTGCGCCAGCGAACGCGGCGGTCGGTCCGCAATTCGACACATCGCACCACGGCGACAGCAACGCCGTCGGACACGGACTCGTGCCCGTCTTCAACTCGCCGCGCGTTTCATACGATGCGCGTACGACGCCGGGGTTCGGCAATCCCTCGGCGCGGCTCGCGCCGCAACGACATCCAGGTCTGTTCCGTGTCCAACGCGTGCGCGGCGAACGACATTCGCGCCGTGCGCGTCGTCGCCGTCGATTCCTCGCGTAACACCACGTGCGACAACGTGACGGTTTCGCCCCGCGCGTCGCGGATCAGCACTTTGCCCGCGCCCAAGCGGATCGGCGTCTCGGGCGGCACGCCGGCTTCTAAGCGGCGGCGGAGCATCGTCCAAATCGCGTTCCAGCCGCGCGCGGTCGAGTTCGCACTCGGGCGGTGGCCAAGATTCCTTTCTCGTCGCGGACCACGTCCAGTTCGGGCATGTGGGCCAGCGTCGCGCCGGTTTCCGGATCGATCAACGTCAGGTCGTGAAACCGCAGCGTGTCCGCCCACGGATGCGACAACGACGCACAGTTCGCGTCCAGCTTTAACTGCGCGTCCCAATTCCCGCAGCGCGGCGTCGCGGTGGCCCGCGCCGTTCCACGCAATCGCCCAGGCCGTGACGGCGCAGGTCGGCAACAGACAAGCGAACAAAAAGATCGCGCGTTCGAGCGTGATTCGCGTGGTTTCGTGCATCGGAAACATCCGTGTTTCCATCAAGTTTTCAGTTTTCGGTTTTCGGTTTTCAGAGGCGGTCACGCATCCAGAAAACCTGCCGCTGAAAACGTCTTATCGTTCTCGAGCCATTTTGTTGAACAGCTCGTAGCGGGCCTGCATTTCGAGCAGGCTGTCGCCGCCGAATTTTTCGACCAGCGCGGCGGCGATTTCGAACGCCACGACGTTCTCCACGATCACGGCCGCGGCCGAAATCGCGCAGACGTCGCTCCGTTCGTAATTCGCCGCTTCCGGTTCCTTGGTCTCGCATGTTGATCGAGCCGAGCGGCTTGCGCAACGTGCTGATCGGCTTCTTCGCCGCGCGAATCACCAACGGTTGGCCGTTGGTCATGCCGGCTTCGAGTCCGCCCGCGTTGTTCGTCGGGCGTATATAGCCCAAATGCGGTCGTCGTCTGGCGACGCGTCGAAGTGAATCGGATCGTGCACCTGCGAGCCTGGGCGACTGCGCGGCTTCGAAGCCCAAGCCGATTTCCACGCCCTTGATCGCTTGGACGGCCATCACCGCTTGCGCCAGCCTGCCGTCGAGTTTGCGATCCCATTGAGCATGCGTTCCGAGTCCGAACGGCAGGCCTTCGACCCGTACTTCGACGATGCCGCCCAGCGTGTCGCCCTCTTTGCCGGTGATGTCGATCAGCTTTTTGATTTCTTCGTCGCGGTCGGGATCGAGCGTGTAGAGTTCGCTCTCGTCGCGCACTTCAAGCGTTGTTCCAATGTCCAGCGTTCCCGGCGGAACGATTCAATCCGCCGACTTCCACGACATACCCGAACACGTGATATCGAACTGAGCCAGCAACTGTTTTGCACAGCGCGCCGGCCGCCACGCGCACCGCCGTCTCGCGAGCGCTGGCCCGTTCGAGCACACCCCGGATCGAGCCCAGGTATTTCATCGCGCCGGTCAGATCGCCGTGCCCCGGTCGCGGGCGTGGCAGATCGTCGAGGCGTTCGAGCTTGTAATCCTTGTTGACCACCTGCAGGGCGATCGGGCTGCCGAGCGTGACGCCCTTGCCAAACGCCGGTCACCACGTCGACCGTATCGGTTTCAATCCGCTGACGACCGCCGCGGCCGTAGCCCCCTTGGCGGCGTTTGAGTTCGGCGTCGATCAAGTCCGTGTCGACGGACGCCGGCCGGAAATCCATCGACCAGGGCGATCATGGCCTTGCCGTGCGATTCACCGGCTGTCCAGTAACGTAACATCTTGTGCGGAAACCGTTTCCGTTCTGCGCGTCGTGCGTCGGAACAAGCTGAAGGAGGGTCGGGAACAAGTCATAAATTCTAATAAGCGGCGGTTTTTGAAGATAGATCGTTCGCGGTCGAGCGACCGGGCTTACCTATCTTTACTGTGCGAGCGAAACGAGCGTTACGAGCGTTGCGATCATCCGACCGTCGGTGTTTTTTCTTTTCGCCTCGGCAAGCGATTCACTCATCGCCCGTTTACCTATCTTCACTGCCGCGGCGCGTTACGAGCGAAACGCACGTTGCGATCACAGGTCGCAAGAATTTTTTTCTCTTCTAACGAGTCGATGGCGGCAGCCTTCGGTTCCCACAGCACTGCCAAACACCCCAAATCCACACATCGCCTAGAAAGGCTATCGGGTTTGACCTGTCTGTCTCCCGTAAGTCGGAGGAGGCGACACCCCGCGTGATTCCGGCACGCATTGTCGTGGCGGATTGCCGGATTTTCGGCGACAGACGCCTCAATCCGTCCAAGGCTCGGCTTGTTTGCGACGAGCGCCAAGTGTAAACCCACGTTTTTCGATCGGAGCCAACTTCTCCGAACATTTCCAGATCGACGGTGAATCCCCGTAGCTCAGGAGATTCTCATCGCCGCTCAGACTGGAATGTACCTGCAAACGGACACGAAGTGTTTTTATGTATACCATATCAGTACGACTGCCACAAGGCTTGGGATCGCGGGTTTTCCGAAAATTCCTTGCTTGCGAACCGCTAGCGATCTTTCCCAAGTCTCGAACCTGCCGGCAACTCTGGATCTTGAATCGGAACGCGAAACGTTTTTCGTGAATTTCGCTCCGTTGACAAGATCTTAACGATTACATCGACCTTGCCGGTCCGATAAGAAATGCGGATTCACGCCATTGCCGGCGAAGCGGTGTCGCCAGCAACGAACGCGCCACGTCTCAGTGAGAAACGACGTTCCTATGAAAAAGACTCTGCGTTGGATGCCGGCGGCGTTCTGTGGGTACGCGTTCGTGCATGCGCAACTCTTCGCGCAATCGCCCGGGCGCCGATCAGCCCCACTGTGCAAGCGTGGCTCGCACAAAATCCGCAAGCATACCCGGGCCGGAACTGCGCCGGTCGCGATCCCCCCCGCTCCGCAAGTCGAAACGGCACCGTACGCCATGCCGGGCAACGTTCCGTCGGCCGCGCCGCCGTCGCTGCAAGCTCCGGTTCCACAACCGCCGTCGCAACTCGCGGCGGGTTACGCGACGCCGCGTCATAGTCAGGCCGCGCAACAAGCATCCTACCCTGCCCCGAACGGCCCGCAGGCCGTGCAACCGGCCGCATACGTCGCGCCCGACGCCGAGACGCTGCGCGCTCGAACGCCGATTGGCGCAGGTCGAAGGCGAACTCTCGCAAGCGCGCGGCCAAAACGCCGCCGCGCCGAACGTCGACGCCGAGATCTCGCCCGCGCTGTTCGACGAGAACGTCGTACAAGCCGCCGCGAACGCCGCGGCCGACAAGAGCAAAGACAAAGAGGATCCCAAGGCGTTGAGCGCCAAATGGGACAACGGTCTGAAACTGCAAAGCAAAGACAAAAACTTCAGCGTCCGCGTCGGCGGGCGGACGCAGTTGGACGCCGTCTTCTACGACAATTCGCCGGCCGGGTTTCAAGGGACCGGCGGCGTGGGCGACGAAGACAGCGTCGACTTTCGTCGCGCCCGGTTGCGCGTCGAAGGGACGATGTACAAGTATTACGACTTCTGCGCCGAGTACGAATTCCTGAATACGGTCAACTCGAACCAAGGGTTGCAACCACCGCTCGACAGCAGCGGCAACATCATCACCGTGCCGGCCGTAACCGATCTGTGGGTCCGCATTCGCGAGGTGCCGATCCTGGGCAACGTGCGGATCGGCAATCAAAAAACGCCGATCGGCATGGAACACGTCACCAGCAGCCGCTACTTGGAATTCATGGAGCGGTCGTTCAATCAAGACGCGTTCTACGGCCCGTTCAACAACGGCTTTCAGCCCGGCATCGCGGCGTTGGACACGTACGCCGAAGAGCGCGGCACGTGGTCGTTCGGGTTCTTTAAGAACACCACCAACGGCTTCGGCTTCGATACCGGCGACGGCGAGTACGAATCGGTCGGCCGCGTGACGTTCACCCCGATCTACGAATGCGAAGGCGAATACCTGTTGCACGTCGGCATGGGGGGCTCGCATCGCGACACTAACGACGATCGTTTGCGCATTCGGACGCGCGGCTCGCTCCGCAACGGCGCGCCCGGTCCGCAAAACCCCGTCTTCGCCGATACCGGCACGATGGGAGCGTCGGCCCAGAACTTGATCTCGCCCGAAGTGGCGGCGGTGGTCGGCCCCTGGACGTTCGTGGCCGAATATACCGGCAGTTGGGTCAACGACGCGTCGCCGACGTTGGCGGCCCCGCCGATCGGCACGGTGTACTTTCAAGGGTATTACGTCGAAGCGTTGTACTTTTTGACGGGCGAACATCGCGTCTACGATCGCGAAGAAGCCCGTTTCACGCGGGTCTCGCCCAAAGCGAACGGCGCGCTGGTCCGCCAAGAGTGCGCACGCCGAAATGGAGCCCCGGCGCATGGCAAGTCGGGCGCGGTATTCGAAATTGGATCTGAACGACGCCGCGATCCAAGGGGGCGTCGTGCAAGACGTCACGCTGGGTCTGAACTGGTTCGTGAACCCCAACATGAAGTTCCAATGGAACTACGTCCACACCTGGCGCGACTACGCGGCCGCCCCGGGCAGCGGCGAGATCGACGGCTTCGGAATGCGCTTGGCGATGGATTTTTAGAAGTCGCCGCGCACCCGCACAGGGCCGATTCGGTCATCGCGAATCGATGCCGGGATCTCCGAGTCCGCGGCGAGTCGACACGGTTCGTAGATTCGTTTCGCACTCGACCGAACTCCTAAGAATTCGTTCTCCGAACGTCATCACATCGGTTTCGAGACGCCGCCAAGGCTCGCCCTTTGATTTGACGTCGAACGTAATTTCTCGTCTCGCTTTGCGAATTGTCGAAACCGCGATCCACGTGATACGATTGTCTTCGCACGACGCCCATCGTCGTAACTCGTTCACGCTCCACTCACGCGAATCGCACGTATGTCCGACGCACCGACTCCCAAATGGAAACCTCTCCGCGCGATCGATCGACGCGTGCTGGGCGTATTGATCGAGAAGGCCAAGACGGTGCCCGATCAGTACCCGATGTCGATCAACGCGTTGGTCTCGGGCTGCAATCAGAAGTCGAATCGCGACCCGCAGATGAACCTGGACGAAGGGGACATGGTCGAGTCGATCGATCGACTGCGGATGATGACGGCCGCGGCCGAAGTCCAAGGCGGCGGCCGCGTGCCGCGCTATCGGCACTACGGCTACGAGTGGTTCGGCTGCGAGAACAAGAAGGAATTGGCCGTATTGTGCGAGCTGCTGCTGCGCGGCCCGCAAACCGAAGGCGAGTTGCGCCGCCGCGTCGCTCGAATGGAAGACATCGCCGATCTGGACGCGTTACGCGACATCTTGAACGGCTTGACCGCGCGGAAGTTGGTGATTTCGCTGACTCCGCCGGGTCGCGGGCACGTCGTCTCGCACACGTTGTACGAACCGCGCGAGTTGGAGAACGAACGGGCGAAATTCAGCGCGCTCTCGGCGCACGCGTTGGAAGAAGAGGCCGCGCCGCGTGCGACGCCGGCCCCGCAAGCGTCGCGACCCGCGACGCAGTCGGTCGCCGCCGCACCCTCGACCGACGTCGAAGACCTGCGCGGACAAGTCCGCGAGCTGCGCGGAAGTCGGCGAGTTGAAGACGGAACTCGCCGCACTGGCGGACGACGTGCGGAAGCTGAAGGATGCGCTCGGCGCATGATCGCGCGGTCGTTTACCGCTCCTTCAAATCCCAACCGCAGGGAACTTCCAGTTCCTTCATCGCGATGTCCGCCCAGGGCGTGCCGGGGTGGTTTTCCACGACGCGCTTCAGGGCTTCGCGGGATTTTTTGGCCATCGTGTTGAGTTGCGAATCGCCGGCGAAGTTTTCCGACGGTTCCAGGTCCCAAATCCGGCTGTTCGGATTCGTGAAGGCCTTGCCCCCCTTCAATTGGGCCAACAACTTGTTGTAGCCCAACGTGCGGGCCAGCGCGCCGAGCGCGCGACCCATCGCCAAGTCGTATTCGGCTTCCCAGCGCACGTTGTTGAGTTTCGAGCGGTCCGGTTCGCCGGATTGCAACGCGGTGACGATCTTTTCGATCTCGCCTTGTGGACGAGCGGCCATTTGCTGGGCTTTGGTGATCGATTGATTCAGCCGGGCTTGGTTTTCGCCTTCGCCGCCGGGGAAGGAGAGCGTCGGCGGTTCGAACTCGGCGTTCACCACCAACTTCGACGCGTCGAGGAGCGCCTTGCGGGCCTTGTTGGCGCCGGCCGCTTTTTGATAGTCGGCCTCCGACACGTAGTCCGGCGCGTACTTCCGTAACAGCTCGCCTTTGATGTCGCCGCTCGCATCGGTCGCCCAGCCGGGCGATGCGCCGACCGAGACCGAGCGGAAGAACTTGCCGCCGCTGGCCCGAGCGATGCGTTCGAGTCCGAATGCGCCGAAGCCGGAATCGAAATACATCCCGTCGTCGACGCGAGCGGGCGAGAACAGCGTGATGTGTTCGACGCCCCACGACGCGCCGGCCGGTTTACCGGGCATCGTTTTCCGATCCTTGGCGTAAAACCGTTCGGGTTCGCCGAAGGCATAGAGCGGAATCGTGTTCCGTTTCAACAGCGTCACCGCCGACGTAAAGGCCGCTTCGTCGGCCTCGGCGTTGTTGGCCAGCAGGACGAAGATGACCTCATAATCCTTGTTGCGATACTCGCTGAATTTTTCGGCGGCCATTTGAACCGCTTGATACGCCAGCTTCCCTTCCGGCGCAGTTGCGCCGGAGGCTTGTTGCAGGGCTTTGGTCAGCGCCGGGCCGTCGGTGACGGGCGTTTCGGTCAGGACTTCGACTTCGTTCGAGAACGCGACCACCGCGCCCGAGAGATTCGCGGCCACGGCCTTATCACGATCGCCGGCTCCGGCCAGACCGCCCTTCATCAGTTTGCCGGCGCGATCCGAGACGCGGCCGGTCGACGCCTTCGAGGATTTGTCGACGATGTAGACGACCAGGGTTTTGCGCCCTTCGGCGGCCGAGCGAATTTCGGCTTCGACGCGATCGAACGCGGCGTCGGCCCCGACGTTCATCCCCATGCCGGTGCCGTGGTCGTGGTCCATGCCTCCCATGCCGGAGGACGTGGCGCCGGAACCTTTGGTCCAGGCTTGGCCCGCGCCGGGGACGTAATCCTTCTTGATTTGGTTATCGCCGGACGTCAGTTCGACGCCTCCCATCCCGCCGGGCGGCACGAATTGGCGAATGGGTTGTTTCGGCGCAGGCTTCGGCGGCGCGGGTTTCGGATCGTTTTTGGCCGTCAGCGTTTGGTCGCCCGGCTTCGTGACTTTCTTTTTCTTCGACGCGGCTTTCGGCTCGTCGCAGCCCAGCAGCAAGCCCAGACTCAGAGCACCCAACAGCAGCCCCAACCGACCGGTGGCGTAACGCATCACGTGAAAAACTCCGCGCGAGATGATCGAACGTGTCCCTGCAGCCTGAGACGTTGATTCTATACCAGAAGTTCCGGCCTCTCCAGAAGTTTGCGGGTCGTCGAACTTTACGACGACCCGCGGAGAGTCGGGCGGAAATTTCGACGCCGCTCTCAGGCTCTTGATCGCGGGCGTTCGCGTCTAGAGATAGAGTTCGTCCAAACGCATATAAAGTCCGCCGGCCGCGAAGAGCAGCAGGACTGCCGCCGCCAGCAGGATCAGCGTTAGCGTGAGGGCGTCCGGAGTCACCTCTTGAGGCGATTTTTCCGGAGTCTGCGATGAATCGGACATGGTCTTTCCCTCCTAGCTCAAGGAGTGATGAAACGACGAAACGACGAAACGACGAAACGACGATCTAACGCCGCGTGGTTAACGCGGTGCGAACGGACCGGTGGCGTCGCGTCTTCGATAAAACCTCCCCGCGGGCGGAATCGCCGCGGCTCCCTCTTCCCAGAGACCTGTATTGTATACAAGGTGTCGAAAAGCCGCTAGAAAAATTTGCTGGGCGGCAACGCCGGCGAATGGAGTCGGCCCTATGGCGCGGCAAAACTTCCAGCCGTCGGTTCGGTCGCTATCGGCCTAGATTGAAAATCGGGTCGGCGCGATGAGAGCAAACGCGTTCCGATCGGTCCGGGGGCGACCCCTTAATGGATCAACATCCACATGCCGATCCAAGCCAGCATCAAGGAAAGAATCGCCAGCGCGGCGACGTACGTAATTGCGCACGCGTCGCTGTACCCAACGGATATCCCGCGGAGGTCTCGTCGAACCATCCATATCCCGAACGTCCTTGTGAACCGACCGGCGTTTCCATTCATGGGCTCCCCGGCCCAAGCTCTTCCCCGTAGCGATGAATTTAGCGAACGCACGTCGGTCTGCAAAGTCGATCGCGAACTTGATTCCCGCCGATTCGCAGCGCAGAATCAATTCATCCTCTGATCGAGCCGGCTCGTCGCGGCGACGGACCCTTTCTCCACGGTCCGTTTTGGACGAGTCACGATGAGTTATCTCGACGGCCGTCGCACGGGCGATTCGTCTCTACCAGGAGAATTTCAGACATGACCGAGACGATGTTACGGTTCACCGCGGTGGGGGCCGATTGGGTTTTGTGGCTGTTGCTCGGGCTCAGTCTGATCAACATCGCGATCATCGTGGATCGCACGCTGTTTTTTCGTTCCCGACGAATCAACGTCGACGGCCTGGCCGAATCGTTGGCGGTCGCGCTCTCCGGGAAAGATATTCGAAGGGGCCAAGGAGTTGGTCTCCGGCTCGCGCTCGATCGAATGCCGCGTGGTGCTGGCCGGCTTGCAGGCCTTTCGCCGCGGACTGCACGGCATCACGGAGGCGATGCACAGCGCCAAGTGCGCGAACGCTTGAACTACGAAGCGTTGACCCCGGTCTTGGGAACGTTGGGAAACAATTCGCCGTTCATCGGGCTGTTGGGCACGGTCATCGGCATCATCCGCGCCTCGGCCGATCTGCAAGCCGCTCAGGCCGCCAAGACGGCCGCGGCCTCGGCCGTGATGGGGGGCGTGTTCGAAGCGCTGGTCGCCACGGCCGTGGGGCTGTTGGTCGCGTTGCCGGCGGTCGTCGCGTTCAATATTTTTCAGCGCAAATCGGTGAACGCGATGTTGCGGACCGACATGCTGGCCCACTTGCTGATCTCTTACGTCAAGCCGTCCACGAGCGCGAGTTCGCACGACGGTCGCGTCGCCGACGTCACGCCCCCGCCCGTCATCGCCAAGGGGGTTTAAATGGCCGGCAGCGCATATTCGGGCGAGAGCGACACGATCATCTCCGAGATCAACGTCACGCCGTTGGTCGACGTGGTGTTGGTGTTGCTGATCGTGATGATGATCACCATGCCGACGATCGTCGGCATCGACATGGCCAACGAACGCGAATTGGAAATCGCGTTGCCTGAAGCGGGGGCGGCCAAACCGCTGACCGTTAAACCGCAGAACGTCTACATCAACATCGCTCGCGACGGCGCGTACACCGTACAGACGGTGCGGAAGACTCCGGCCGAGTTGGCCGACATGCTGCGACGCCTGCACGCCGATAACCCGGGGCGCGAATCGCTGGTCATCCGGGCGGATAAGCAAACGCCCTGGCAAGCGGTGGTGACGGTCATCGATCTGTGCGACGCGGCGAAGATCCGCGGCTATCGCGTGACGACCAACGAGTGAACGCGACGCTTGTCGCGGCGGCTACAAGAAAAACGACGCCCCGATTTTCTCGGGGCGTCGTCGTTTTCCACAAGCTCGATCGTTCGCCGCGTTACTTGCCGGCGGTCACGCCGGGCCAGCTATCGGTGCGGAACGGCGTGGCGGGCAGGCCGTCCTTGTTCCAAAAATTAACGATCGGGAAGTTGGCCCAGCCGAACCGCACGGCGGCCGGCTTCGACACCTTGTCCGACCAGACGACCACGGTGTCGCCTTCGATCTTGGCGTCGGCGTCGTACCATTTCTTGTCGTCGCCCGCGATGGCGAAGCCGGTCAGCTTGTCGCCGCGCGTTCCAGACCTGCGCCGACGTGCGTGAAACGCAGCACGGCCTTTTCACCGTCGACCTTCATGCTTTCGTAGACCGGGCCGCTGAATTCGAGCTTTTCTTTGTAGGCGATCGAACGCGCGGCCAGGGCCAAACGTTCGCCGACCGGCGCCTTTGGCTTCGGATGGATGTCTTTCTCGTCGCCGATGTCTGTGATGACCGCCATGCCGGTGTTGCCGAGTTTCGAGAGCGTCATCAATTGCGCTCGCGCAGTTCGGCCCAGGCGGATTCGGTCGGCTTGTCGACCTTGGCTTGGTAGGGAGCGAGTTGCACGAACAGAAACGGCATCTCCGGCTGACCGAACGTTTTTCGCCAGTCTTCGATCATGACGGGAAACAGCGTGCGATACCGCTCGGCTTGGCCGGCGTTCGATTCGCCTTGGTACCAAATCGCGCCGCGCACCGCGTACGGCGCCAATGGCGCGATCATCGCGTTGTACAAGTTCGAGGCGTCTTTCTGTCCGCTATAAACCTTCGTTTGTTCGTTGGCGGCCAACGCTTCTTTCGACGCCCAACGTTGCGCGGCGGTGCCGCCGATGTTGGAGTTGATCAGCCCGATCGGCACGTCGAGCTTGGTTTGTAACGCTTTGCCGAAGTGATAGCCGACGGCCGTGAAGCCGCCGATGTTTTCCGGCGCATACTTTCCACGCGGCGTCGACGTCGGTCTTGGGCGTGTCCGCCCCGTGACGTTGAATGGTGATCAAACGGATTTTCGAGTTCGTCGCGCCGGCTTTAACCTCGGCCGGATTTTCGCTGCGATCGACCGGCCATTCCATGTTGGATTGACCGCCGCAAATCCAAACTTCGCCGACCAGCACATCCTTCAGTTCGATCTTGTTCTTCGGCCCGGAGACGACCAGTTCGTAAGGACCGCCCGCTTTCTGCGCCGGCAGTTTGACGGACCATTTGCCGTCGGCGGCGGTCGCTTCGGCCTTCGTCCCATTGAGCGAGACGGTGATTTTCTCGCCGGTGTCGGCGGTTCCCCAGACCGGGATCGGCATGTCGCGTTGCAACACGGCGTGATCGTCGAACAACCCATGAAGTTTCACGTCGGCCTGCGCGGTCGCGCTCAGACCGAAGACCAGGCCGCAATAGACTAACGATTTCCAACGACGAAACATACGAACGACTCCCTAAAGGCGTGTGAGAGAAACGGACGGCGGGTTGGGCCGGAGGCCGAAGGAGGTGGGAATTCCGGAATTGTAAGAAGCGACGGCGCGGGTTGCACGAAAATTGTTGCGTCGCATCGCCGTGTCGGGAATAATTCCGGCCGAGCCCGACCGTGATGCGTCGCCGTTCGGTTTCCCGCCCCACGAGTCCACCCGCCCTCACGGAGTTCCGTCATGCGCTGTCTTGTCGCCGGTCTCGCGTTCGCATTGACGTATTCCCTGCTTGCGCCGTCCGCATCGGCCGCCGACCCGGTTAAGAAACCCACTTATGACGATCCGGCCCAGGTCGACGCCGACTTCGCGCTGCAGGGCGAGTATCAAGGGACTGTGCAGCGCGGCGAAGGGACGATTCCGTTGGGGATCCAAGTCATCGCGCGCGGCGACGGCAAATTTACGGCCGTCGGTCATCATGGCGGATTGCCGGACGATCCGAAACGCGAAAGCCACCGCCGCGAAGCGCAAGGGACGTTGAAAGACGGCGCGGTCACGTTCAACGACGGTTGGACGGCAACGCTGAAGGGGGACGAAATCACAATCACCACCGACGACGGCAAAACGTTGGGGACGTTGAAAAAGACCCTCCGCACCAGCCCGACCCAGGGCGAAAAGCCGCCTGCCGGCGCGATCGTGCTGTTCGACGGTTCGTCGGTCGATGCGTTTCCCGGCGCGAAGATGACCGAAGACAAGTTGCTGACCCAAGGAGCGACCAGCAAGCAAAAATTCCAAAACCACCGTTTGCATATCGAGTTCCGCACCCCGTATCAACCATTCGACGCGGGGCAAGGACGCGGCAACAGTGGTGTTTATCTGCAAGGACGTTACGAGGTCCAGGTCCTCGATTCGTTCGGTTTGCTGGGCAAAAACAACGAATGCGGCGGCATCTACACGATCGCGGAACCGGCGGTCAACATGTGCTATCCGCCGCTGTCGTGGCAGACGTACGACATCGACTACACGGCCGCGATCTACGACGGCGAGAAAAAAACGAAGAACGCGCGAATCACCGTCAAACACAACGGCGTCACCATTCACGACGATGTGGAACTGCCCAAGGGAACCACCGCCGCGCCGGTCAAGGAAGGCTCCGACGCCGGCCCGCTCTACCTGCAAAACCACGGCAACCCGGTGCGCTACCGGAACATCTGGGTGGTGGAGAAGTAACGGCGATCGCCGCCTATCCGAGGTTTGATGGGTGGTGCTTCGCTCTCAGCGGTAGGAACCGCTTTCGACACACTCCGCGTTCCGAATTCCAAACTCCGCGCTTTAGAAGTGCCGGCAGATCCTTGCGCAATTTCGACTTTAGCCCTTCGCGACTTTGCGATAATCTGACGAAGGATCTACTCCCTCGTGGTTTTTCACACGTCGCATGTTCGAGCCGTTACGACCGCATTTGCCGCCGCGCGCACATCGTGCGGTCGAAACCGTGCTCGGCGCGTTGCCGATTCGCGTGCACGTCGTCCGGCCGCGGCAGACCAAACACGGCGATCATCGATTGAGCCCGTGCGGGCGATTTCATCTGATCACGGTCAACGCCGGCGGCAATGCGTATCAATTTCTACTGACGCTGTTGCATGAAATCGCGCACGCGATGACGATTCGCCGGCACGGACGTCGTGCGCCGGCGCATGGGCGCGAATGGAAAGCGATCTTTGGGCAGCTCTTGCGCGACTTCGTCGCCCTAGAGGCGTTCCCGCAGGAACTGAACGAGCCGGTCGCGGCGCACGCGCGGCGACCGACGTTCTCGTCGAGCGCCGATCCCGCGTTGCAACGCGTACTGCGTATCTACGACGTCGGCGATCTTCGGCCGACCGTCGAAGAACTGGCGCGGGGGAACGCTTCACGCTGGACGGAAGGACGACGATGATCCGCGGCGAGTTGCTGCGCAAACGTTATCGCTGCGTCACGCCCGACGGGCGGGCGTTTCGCGTGGCGGCGACCGCGCGGGTCGTGCGCGTGGCGTGATCAGCGTTTGCGAAAGCCTTGCAGTTGGGTTTTATTTCGAATCGATTCGACGTCTTGCTTGGTCCAAACACCGTCGATCAATCGCCACGTCGCTTCCGTCATGTTGGCGTCGCGCAGCAGCGAGGGTAAGCGATCTTCACGAACCGCGTCGTAGCAGTGCAACGCCGCGAAACGACGGATCGACGCCGGAAACCCTACGGCCGTCACTGCCGGATTGCCGGTCGCCGGATAAGGGCCGCCGTGATTCATCGCGGGGCTGACCGCCACGCCGGTGGGCATCTTATCGTTCAAAAGGCGTCCGACTTTCTTGCGTAAGATCGGTTCGATGCGGGCATAGAGCGCGGTGTCTTCGTTCTTCGAGTCGGTGTGAGAATAGATCGAGCCGGTGAGATTCCCTTCCAGCGAACGCAGAATATCGCAGAGTTGCTCTTCCGTTTCGGCTTCGACGACCAACGCCGTGCTGCCGAACGCTTCCGTTTGAAACGCCGCCGGGTTTTTCAAGAAATTTGCGCCGTCGATCGTCAGCAACGTGTTCGCGTAGGAGTAGCCTTGGCCGCCCCCCTCGGTTGCGCCGCACAGAATTTGTGCGCGGCGTCGGTCAGCGTTTTAACGGCGGTCGTCAAACCGTCTTGCACGCGCTTCGACAACAACGTGCCGGGCGTCAGGGCCTTGAAACGATTGACCACGCCTTGGACGAAGACTTCGCTTTCGGAACCGGACAGCAACACGACCAAGCCGGGGTTGGTGCAAAATTGCCCCGCGCCGGCGGTGCAACTGCCGACGTAGTCTTCGACCAACTTATCGCCGCGCTCCTGCAACGCCCCCGGCAGAAACACCACCGGGTTAATGCTGGAGAGTTCCAGATAGATGGGCTTACCCGACTCGTCGGCGACCTTCTTCAACGCCAACCCGCCCTGACGACCGCCGGTGAATCCGATGCCGGCAGTGCGCGGATCGCGAATCACGCGCGCTCGCCGTCGGCGTAATCCATGGCGTAGATCATCTGCACCGTTCCGGCCGGTAGGCCGGCGGTCTGCGCCGCGGCGAACGCCAAGACGGCGAGCTGCGCGGGTCGTGCCCGGGTGACCGGGATTCGCCTTGGCGATGACCGGGTTGCCGGCTGCGATCGCCGAAGCGAAGTCGCCGCCGGCGATGCCGTTATAGGCGAATGGAAAATTGTTCGGCCCGAACACCCAAACCGGACCGATCGGCCCCAAGCACGATCGAATGTTGGCGGCCAGGTCGATGGTCGGTTGCGCCCAGGATCCGCTCTTCGCAGCGGCGGCCGCTTGGCGCAGTTGATTAACGGTGCGCGGTAACTCCACGTCGTGCAGACGCGGCGTGATCGGTAAGCCCGTTTCGCGATGGGCGACCTCGCACAGCGCGTCGGC
Organism: Pirellulales bacterium; assembly: GCA_049840575.1. GTDB lineage: Bacteria > Planctomycetota > Planctomycetia > Pirellulales > JALHPA01 > JANRLT01. The sequence continues at coordinate 60,802 of JASGKV010000016.1, read as the reverse complement.
CGCAGCCTCGATCCGCGCGGCGTAATCCTCCAAAAAGTCGGTCAAAATCAGCGCCGGAACTTTTCGCAATTCCTCGGCCGCTTGCGCAGGCCGAGGTCAACGCCATGTCGAGGTCGGTCCAATCGCTGATCGGATAGCGTTGCGGCATCGCCTGTTTCGCCGCAGGATCTTCGGCCGCGAACCATTGCGTACCGTGCGCATCGCGCCAGGCCCCGGCCACGAGAATCTGTTCCATGAATCGACCTACTCGAAAGATGCGTGTGGGAAATCGGTGTCGGCCAATGGGGGCGTCAGCCTTGCACGACGTGATTGGTCAACTCTCCCAATCCTTCGATCGCGATGCGAATTTCATCGCCGGGTTCCAGCGTGAAGTCTTCGCCCGGGACAATGCCGGTGCCGGTCAACAACACGACGCCGTGCGGAAAACTGTTGTCGCGGCCGAGCCAGCCGATCAGTTCGTCGAACGTCCGGTTCAATTGCTCGGTCGAGGTGTCGCCCGAGAAGACTTTGGTTTTGCCGCGCTTAATCGCGATGGTGATCGCCGCGTCGGCCAGCGACGGCCCGTCGGCGGCCAACGTGATCCAAGGACCCAATGCGCAACAAGCGTCGTAACATTTGGCTTGCGGCAGATAGAGCGGGTTCTCGCCTTCGATGTCGCGGCTGCTCATATCGTTGCCGATGGCGTAGCCGACCAGGCGTAATTTGGCGTCCAAGACCAACGCCAATTCGGGTTCGGGCACGTTCCAGGTCGCGTCTTTGCGGATTCGAACCGCGTCGCCGGTCCCTACGACGCGATGCGGATTGGCTTTGAAGAAAATCTCCGGTCGCTCGGCTTCGTAGACCAAATCGTAAAACCGCGCCGCGCCTTCGGATTCTTCCATCCGCGCGACCTTGCTGCGCTTATAAGTGACCCCGGCCGCCCAGACTTCGTGTCGATCGATGGGGGGAAGCAGATGCACGCTGGCCAGCGGTACCTTCGCGCCGCGTGCGCCAACGATCGAGCCGCCGCGGCCGGATCGGGGGCCGCCAATAAATCCGTCAACGAGCGATACCGCTCGTCCCAGGCCAAAGGTTGGATCAACGCGTCGTCGACGATGCCGACGGACTCGTCCCAGGTGCCGTGTCGAATTTTGGCCAGTTGCATCGCGTGGTTCGCTGCGGTGTGTCGGGCGAAGGACAAACCGGAATTCTAGCATGCGCGTGTCGGCGAAACGAGTCGCGCAGGGCGGACGATGACTATTCGGCGCGGGGCAATGAAAAGACGAACGACGTTCCCGCGGCCAGCGGATCGACCAGAATGCGCCCCTCGTAATGATCGACGATCTTTTTCACGATCGCCAAGCCCATGCCACTCCCTTCGGCGTGGGCATTCGCCAGACGCTTGCCGGGTAGAAAGATTTCCTCACGCATCGCGGCCGGAATACCTGCGCCGTTATCGGCGACCGAGAGCCAGACACGGTCGGCCGTTTCGCCCGCAGGCGGCGTCGCCGTACGGACGACGATGTGCGGATGCTCGATCGCGCAACCGTGCCGAGCGGCGTTGCGGATCAAGTTGGTCAGAATTTGTTTTAACCGCGCGGGATGGATCATCACCGGGGGCATCGTCGGATCGAGATCGCAGCGGATGCCCCGTTGCTCTAAGACGCGACGCTGTTCGTAGACGACCTGTTCCGCGACTTCATGCGGCGCGACCGCTTGCGGCTGCATCTCGACGGTGCCGGTCCGCGCGAGCGAGACCAAATCGCCGATGAACTTGTTCGATTGCCGCAGACACGCTTCGAGATGCGCGAAGCCTTCGTTCGCGGCGGCGCGGTCCGGCGGGGCGGTCTCGTCTTTCAGCGCGTCGACCGTGCCCGCCATCAGCATCAAGTTCGCCCCCATATCGTGCGAGATGGCGCAGGTAATGGTCGACTTCGCCGCGCAAGCGATGCAGATCGTCGTTCGCGCGCGACTCGCGTCGGCGTCGGGCAAGCGTCTCCAAGCCCACGCCGATCGCTTGGCGCAGCATCGCGCCGTCGATCTCGATCTTGGGCAGATAGTCGCACGCGCCCCCTTGAAACGCCGCGGCGGCCAAGCGTTCGCTCCCTGCGCCGGTCAGCAATACCGCCGCGCGGCGTTCGAATTGCGGGCGGAGTTCGTTTAAGAACTCAACGCCTAACCCGTCGGGCAAGATGTGGTCGAGCAGGACGATTTCCAACTCGGGACGTGCGGCCAACTCGCGTCGAGCGGCGGCCAGCGTTGGTGCGCCCACGACCGCCGTCCCTGGACCGTATTGCTCGGTCAACAAGTCGACCAGCATCTCGGAAGTCAGCGGATCGTCTTCGACGATCAACACGCCGCGCGGCGTCGGACCCGATTGCGGGATCGAGCGAAACGCGTCCGGGCGAATGGTCGACGATCGTGATAGTCCGGGCATGAAATCCGGCGGTGATTTGGACTTCGGGCAACCGCAATCTAAGATCGACCTGTTCGCCCCGTTTTCCGCACTTTCCCCAAGTGCTAAAGTTGAAGCAGTCCCAAATCGCCTCACAATGTGACGGTGAATCCGATTTTGCGGCTCGTTTTTCGTCTCGCAGCATGGGTGGTTTATGGTTTCGGTTCCGTCTCCGCGTCGAATTTTTCAACTTACCGCGCTCGCCTGCGGCGTCTTTTTGGCCGGTTGCCAGAAGGGCGAAGCCCCCGTCGAGACGCCGGTCTTCGTCGCCGAAAAACTGCCGATCGACGCGACGCTGCGCGACCGCATCGACGGCGTGATCGACCACACGCTGAACCATCGTCGCTTGAATACGCGCGATCACGCGGCGTGGCAGGTCGTGCATGCGTTGCTGGCGTTCGGCGATGATCTGCAAATCGAACACGAAGGGCAACTAGTCCCCGCGCAGCGTTGGTTGCTGGAAGGGAATCGGTTGACCGGTTGGAACCTGCGCGTGGGCGACAGAGGCATCTTGGTCCCGGTCGAAGAATCGTCGAAGACCGGCCAAGGTCACCCGGATCAATGGATCGGTTACCTGACGCAAAACGGATTGGCGCCCGACACTCCGATCAAGGTCGAAGGCAAACAGACCAAGCCCGACGGTTCGCCCTACGTGGTGCGCGACCTGCTGACCCAGGTGCAATGGGACGTGGTCCCCGGCATGGAAGCGACGTGGCTGTTGATGGCCGTCGGTCATCCGGCGTATTGGGAACTGGACATCCCCTGGACGTCGCGCAGCGGCGAACGCTGGACGGTCGAGCGGCTGGCCGAAATGGAAGGCAAGGCCCAGGTCGTCGGCGGTTCGTGCGGCGGGACGCATCGCTTGTATGCGTTGGCGATGGCCGTGAATCACAAGCTGGCGGCCGGCGAACTCGAACCATCGCAACTGACCGGCGGTTGGAAAACTGCCAACGATCGCGTGGAAGAATTCAAGAAACTGACCCGCGAGCGTTTTCAAAACGCCGACGGCACGTTTTCGGGCCACTACTATGTTCGGCCCGGCGCGGTGACCGAATATCTCGGATCGCGTCGGCACGACGGGGCACATCTTCGAGTTCCTGGTCGCCGCGTCGACCGACAAAGAGCTGCGCGAACCGTGGATGGTCGCCGCATGCGAGAAATTGGTCTCGATGATGGAACAATCCAAAGACGTCTCGCTCGACTGCGGCGGCATGTATCACGCCGCGCACGGTCTGATGCTGTACCGCGCACGACTGTTCGGCGAACCGACCGCAAAGTAAGTGGTCGCCGTTTCGTACGAACGGGAAAGCTTACTCAGGTGCTTTCGCGGGCTCGACCGGCGCGGTTTCGGCCTGTTCCGGCTCGTGTTTTTCCACTGGCTGCGGCGATTTCGGCGGCCGGGGCTTGGGAAAGATTTCGAGGATACGCCCCGCCTCGTCGACGATCCGCAATTCTTGCGTTTGGATCAATTCGTTCGGAATCGGCATGCGGGACCTCCACGCCATGCCCAGGGCTAAGATCAAAAGTGGGTACACGATCCAACGTTCGCGATCGGACATAGTGACGTAAAAGGAATTTCGTGGATCGCGCGAGACGGTCTCAACGCGTCGTCAGCGCGCGCAACGCAGCGCTCGCGGCGGCGCGTTGCGTCGAGTTGCCGTGTTTCAACACGCGTTCATACAAGGTCCTGGCGGCGGACTGCCTATCTTCCGCCACGGCGTCTTTCGCACGTTGCAGCAGTTCGTCGTTCTCCGCGTCGAGAGCGGCTTGTTGCTCGGCGTTCTGGCGGCGGATTTCGGCCAAGCTCGTCGCGGGGCGTTCGGCGCTGCTTGTTCCTCCGCCCCCGCCGCTCGAAGCCGCGATGACCGGCGACGCGCCGCGCTTCATCACCAACGCGCCGTCATCGGCCGGCGGCGTGACGCTCGTTTGTCGCGGGGCGGTTTTCGCTTCGGCTTGCATGCGCTCCCAGCGATCCTTGACCACGCTGATCCGTTGCGTCGGCGGACCGAAGCCGGGGACCGTCACCGATGGATACACCACGGTCGGCCCGGACCAGCCGGCGCCGTAGTCGCCTACGACCGGGATCAACCCGGTGACGAACGGTCGCTGCACCGTGTCCGAAAAATACGCCGGATAACCGTTCATCGATGTGACGAACGGCGTCTGACTGACGTTCGAGGTGCTGCTTCCTTGTTGACCGAAGAAATTCAAATTGAAGCCGCCGTTTTTGCCTTGGACCCCGTAGCCCAGTTGCCCGCCGGAAAACGGTTGGCCCAGTCCGAACGGCTGCGGCGCGACGTTCGGTCCGCCGAAGCCGAAATTGATCCCTTGTTGCAAACCGTTCGGTCCATACCCATACACGCCGTTGCGGCCCGACGCCGGATTTCCGGTGGGAATGTTGAAGCCGAACCCGACGCCGAAGTTTTCGTAAAACGAACTCCCGCCCGAGTTGAACGGAGTGCCGACGGTCACTTGCTGTGCGCAAAGGGTTGCGACGGATGCCGGCGGCACGATGCAAGCGAATGACAACACTGCGAAACGTAGCGGAGCGATCATCAGGCGACCCTCCAGATTAAAGCCGAGGACGTCGGAGAAACGGTCCGTCGGTGAACGTCGTTCAATGTAACGCGCGGCGGACAATTTCACATCCGAACGCGATCCGATCGCCGAAAACCTCTCCAAACGCGTAGCATGCATAGTTCAGAGCTTGCCGGTCGATGCCTACACACGTACGCCGGCACGTCGTTTTGACGCGATTCTCGCGAAAATCGGCGAATTCCGGGGCGAATTCGCTCTTGGTCCGCGCGTGTTGCGTAATGCTATAATTCGGATGTGCTTCAGGGAGGGAGCCGTCGCGGGATCGTCGTTTCCAGAACGTTCGTATCCCGTTCGTCGTCGGCCCTCGTATTCGTGTTGCCGGTTCCGGAGGTTTCGTGATGACGTCTCGCGCTCTCTTGCTTACGCTGTCGCTCGGTTTTTGCGGTTCCGCCGTATCGGCCGCGGACCCTGCGCCGGTCGACGCTCGCGCCTCGGTCGCGTCGCGTATCGATCGTTTGATCGCCGAACTCGACGCCGACGAATTCGCCGTGCGCGAAAAAGCGTCGAAGGAATTGGCCGCGCTCGGCAGGCCCGCCATTCCGGCGCTGATCCACGCCGCGCAGCGCACAGCCTGGAACAAGTCCATCGCAGCGTCGGCGTGCTGGAACGCGATCTGCAAAGCGACGACGAAGCCCTGTCGGAGGCGGCCGAAGAAGCGTTCCGTCAAATCGCCGCCCGCTCGACCACCTGGGCGGCCCAACGGGCCGAGGTCGCGTTGGGGAACGTCCGCGCGTTGCGTCAGGACGCGACGTTGGAGAAATTCAAAACGCTCGGCGGCGAAATCATCGCCGAAGGTTCCGATCTCAACGGCGAGCCCTATCTCAGCTTGGCCATTCGACGCGAGACCTGGAAGGGGACCGAGAAGGATCTGCGGTTGTTGCGCAACATCCCCACGATGCGGCAGCTCAGTCTTTTCGGCGCCGTCGTGCCGGCGAACGAATGGTCGAAGATCACCGATTTGAAAGATCTGCCGCACGTTGAATCTGTACGGGACTAAATTGGATAACGACGGACTGCAAACGTTGCAGGCGACGCTGCCGCGCACGGTGATCGATCGCCGTAACGGGGGGCTGCTGGGCATCTCGGGCGATCGCGGCTTAACCGACGCCTGCATGGTCACCACCGTGCAACCGAATTCGGCCGCCGCCGTCGCGGGTATCGAGCCCGACGATCAGATCGTGAGCCTCGACGGCAAGAAGGTCGAAAGCTTCTCCGAGTTGACCCAAACCATCGCCGAGAAATCGGGCGGAGATAAAGTCGCGGTGACGGTCAAACGCGGCGAGCAGACCCTGGAAAAGCAAGTCGTCCTGGGCGAATGGAAGCCCGAACATCTGCGTACTAACGCGATCGGTCAACAGATGATGATCCAAAACGGCCAGCAAATCATCCTGCAACAAGGCGGCGGTCAGATTATTCTTGGTCGTTGATCGGCCTGTCAGGCATCGACCGGCGTGTCGGTTTGTGGAAAATCCCGACCGTGCTTGACCGCCCAAAGGACCAAGCCGCCGCCGACGGCGATCAACACCAACGCCGTCATGTACGGTGAACGCGCGTCTTGCTTCAACAACACGTTGCCGGCGATCGGCCCCGTGATGCGCCCAACGAGTTGACGCTCTGCGCCAGTCCCAGGACGCGCCCTTGTTCGGCCGGATCGCTGCGCCGCGAAATCAACGCGTTCAACGCCGGTGTGATGCACGCGAAGCCGACGGTGACCAACGTCAGCGAGACGAACAACGCCGGTTCCGACACTGCCTGAATCGCCCAGATCAGTAAGCCGAAGCCGACGACCTGCATGACCGTGCCGATGCTGACGAACGCTTGATCGGAAATCTTGCCCGCCAATCGGCGTACCAAGAATCCCTGCGCGATCAACAGCGAAAAACCGATGTAGGAAAACACCAGCAAGATTTTCTTGAAACCGAACGCGAAGCCCGGGGTGTCGGTATCGGCGATGCGATCGCTCCGTTCGCCCAACAGCAGCGAGAGCGTCGACTCGAAATTGGCGAACGCGAAGACGCACACGAACGTGGCGAAAAACAGCGTCGCCATCGACGGCACGGCGAACGTCGCGCGCCACGTCTCGGGCGTCCACCAGCCGCCGCGCGGACGACGGAACGCGGCCCGTTGTTCGCCTGTCAGCGACTCCTTCAAGACGAAAATCGCCAACACCAACGCGACGGCCGACAAGCCCGACGCGACGTAGCCCGGGCCGGGCCCGGGCGAATCGGTCCGGCTCGAGACGGCGAAGTACCCAAACAACGGCCCGAACGTAAAGCCCAGCCCGAACGCCGCGCCGATCAGCGCCATCCCCTTAGTGCGGCCTTTCAACGTCGTGCAGTCGGCGATGTAGGCCTGCGCGGTCGAGATCGTCGCGCCGGCGACGCCCGCGCCGATCCGCGCGACGAACAGCAGCGCGAAGTTCTCCCAAATCGACGCCAACGCGAACAACGCATAGAACACGACGGACCCCAACAGTCCGACAATCAAGACCGGTCGACGCCCGATCCGATCGGACAACCGTCCCCACAGCGGCGAGACCAAAAACTGCATAATCGAGAAACTGGACATCAATAAGCCCAGAATCAGTCCCTGCTCTTGTTTCGAATAAGTCGTGTCGGGCCCGAAGAATTGCGTGGCGTAGTTCGGCAGCAACGGCAGCACCATGCCGAAGCCCAACAAATCGATGAACACGACCAAAAACAACACGAACAACGAACCGCGACTCGGCTCGGCCGGGGCGTCGCCGGTCGACGAAGGCGACGCGTAAGGGTTCTCGGCGGTGGGGGCTGCCATGATCGCGAAACATTGTGGGCGGTGCGGGAGACGTCGCGCGGCGCACGTTTGGCGATCCGACGACGGGGCTTTATCATAGTTCATCGGGGCCGTCGGCCCCAGGTCGTCCGTTCGCTTTCCCCGTGCCGCCGCATGTCGGAGTTCGCCGCCGAGTTCGCCGTCCGACGCCGCATCGAATCGCTCGATCGCGCGGAACTCGAGCGCCGTCAGTTGGCTAAGTTGAACGCGCTGCTCGACGATGTTCTGCCCGCCAACGCGTTCTATGCTCGGAAGTTCGCCGGGCTGCCGCGCCCGATTCGCTCGTTGGACGAGTTTCGCGGTTGGCCGACGACGACCAAGGACGAATTCGCCGCCGCGCCGGAGCCGGGCATGCTGGCCGCCAATCAGACATGGCCGACCGCACGCTACGCGCGCTACCACCAGACCAGCGGCACGCGCGGACGACCGCAGATCGTCTTGGAAACGCGCGACGATTGGCGGTGGTGGAACGCGGTTTGGCAATTCATCTTCGACGCCGCCGACGTCCGCCCCGGCGACCGGGTGTTGATGGCGTTTTCGTTCGGACCGTTCATCGGCTTTTGGAGCGCGTTCGACGCCGCCGTCGAACGCGGATGTCTGCTGATTCCGGCCGGCGGTCTCAGCACGCGCGCGCGGTTGGACATGCTCCGCGCGACCGGCGCGAACGTCGTCCTCTGCACGCCGAGTTACGCCCTACATATGGCCGAAGTCGCCGCCGTGCAAGGAATCGACGCCGCCGCGCTCGGCGTTCGCCGCTTGGTGTTAGCCGGCGAACCGGGCGGCTCGATTCCCGCCGTTCGCGCGCGATTGCGCGAACTCTGGAACGCCGAGGTCCACGATCACGCCGGCGCGACCGAAGTCGGACCCTGGGGCTACGGCGACGACACCGGCGAAGGGCTGTACGTGATGGAGGACGAGTTTCTGGCCGAGTTCGTGCGGCCCGGAACGGACGAACCGGCCGTCGAGGGCGAGACGGCCGAACTGATCGTCACCGGCCTCGGCCGTCGCGGCTGTCCGTGCATCCGCTATCGAACGCGCGATCTGGTCAAACCGATTTGGAATCACGACCGTACGCGACGCTTCGTGTTTCTCGCCGGAGGCGTGCTCGGCCGGGCGGACGACATGCTGGTGGTGCGCGGCGTAAACATTTTCCCGAGTTCGATCGACGCGGTGGTGCGCGAGTTTTCCGAAGCGGTCGAATACCGCGCGACCGTCTCGACGGTCGCGGCGATGGATCAGATCGCGCTCGAACTCGAAGCGTCGGCGGCCGTCGTCGAACGCGTCGCCGAAACGCTGCGTTCGCGTTTGGGGTTAAAGATCGACGTCGTCGCGGTCGCGCCCGGAGGCTTACCTCGCTTCGAAGGGAAAGGCAAACGCTGGATCGACCGTCGCGGCGAGACACAAACCTAGAAAAACACGTTGCGAACCGCGAGTCGTACTCGAGCACGCGCAAACGGAGCGGAAACGGCATCGTCGCAAGCGGTCGGTCGCTCCGCACACCACGTTCGACGTTCAACAGAGTATTTCAACAAGCCGATCATGAACCAGACCGCAATCGACGCCGTTCCGACCACGTTGGCGATGACGCCCGAGAAAGTCCTGCGCATCGTATGGAGCGACGGAACCACGCGGCTCTATACGCCGCGCGTGCTGCGCGACGCTTGCCCTTGCGCGCATTGCAACGAAGCGCGGTTACATCCCAAGCCCGCGTCGCCGTTCGCGATCGTCACCGACGCCGAAACGCGCCCGCTGACGCTGGCGGCCATGCACCCGATGGGCAATTACGCCTACGGCGTGGCGTTCAGCGACGGCCACGACTCGGGTATTTTTACGCTGGACCTGCTGCGCACGATCGGCACCGTGCGGTAAACGGCGCCGTCCGTTCGATGAAGCGTATATCGCTTACCGATCGCCGCCCAAACCCGGCGGTGGGAAGCCGGGCAGGCTTGGGAAGCCCGGCGGCAGCTTGACGGGATTCGCGGGGCCTCCTTCGCCGCCGGGGAGTTTGCCGCGGCGGAAGATTTCATTCTTGCCCAGGTGGATCTTGCGATAGGTCGCGTCGGGAATGACGTAGTACCATTCCGAAAAGCGTTCGTTCAAACGCTTGGCGGTCTTCTCGCCGTTCTTGATGCGATCGTCGTAGTCCTTTTGCTTCCGCGCGTTTTCTTGAATCACGCGGTTCCGCTCGAACTCGGCCGCTTCCTTCGCCTCGCGAGCGGCCTTGGCCTCTTCGCTTTCGTCAACGTTGGTTTTTTCGGCCGCCGGAGTTTTGGCGTCGTCCTTTTTCGGCTCCGTTTGCTTGGCGTCGTCGGTTTTCGCGTCGGATTTCTTCTCGTCGGCCTTGGCCTCTTTGTCTTGAAAGGCGACATACGTCGCGCCGTCGGCCGCGATGTTCGACGATTGCTTTTTCGCGTCGCCGCTTTTGCCCTCTTTGCTCTTCGCATCGCCGTTTTTCGCGTCACCGTTTTTTTCCGGCGGCGTTTTCGCATCCGATTTCGCGGGAGCCGATTTCGTATCGCCCGCCTTCGCGTCGCTCTTGCCGGCGGCGGTTTTCTCCGCATTCGGCGCGGGAGGAACCGGTTCCTCCGAAGTCTTGTCGTCGGTCTTCGCGTCCGCCGGCGACCTAGGTTCGTCGCCCGGGACCGGTTGCAGATCGGGCTTGGGGATCAAGTCCGGGTTGAAGCGAACGTCAACCATCAGGTAGCGGTTCAATTCGTCGCGCGATTCTTCCGGCGCGGCCTTATCTTTCTCTTTGCCGTCGGTCTTGGCGGCCGAGGCGGACGCTTTGGTCGCGGTTTTGGCGTAGCCGCCGAAGTAGAGTTTGTATTCCAGACCGTTTTTCAATTCCGCGCCGACCATGCCGTCTTTCGAGATGATCCGCGGCGCGCTCTTATCGTCGCGGGCCATGAAGAAGCCCATCCGTTGCAGCGAGGTCGCGGTGACTTGATCCAGCGCGTACTCGTTCTCGCGCAGCGAGCGGGTCAACGCTGCCGGCTTGCGGCTGACGTCGACGATCTTCAACTGCGTGCAGCGCTTCTTTCAGTTGGTTCAGCTTTACGCTGTCCAACTCCTCGCCTTCGCCCGGTTTGACTTCGCGGGGATTCGTGCCTTGGTCGTCGTAGACCAGCATTTTTTCCAATGACCATTCGTTCTTTTTGTCGTCGAACGCCAATTGAATGTCCTGACGCGGCAGATCGACGATGTACAGCCCTTGCAGGCTGCGGGCGATGTCGATGGTGCTGTCCAACAGCTCGACGTGGTTGATTTCGAACGCGCTCAGTTTCAAAAGATCGCGTTCGATCCAATCTTCGAACTTCGGCGAGAACTTGTCTTCCGGCAGCTTGGCGGTGTAGACCGGGTCTTGGCCTTGGATGCGGACGAAACGCACGTCGGCGTCCTTCTCGTCGCGACCGACTTCCTTCAACGCTTTGCCGACGATCAAGCGGGCGATCGGCTTGTTCTGCGCGTCGCGAAAGACGACCAACTTGCCCACGCCGCGGGGAGATTTGTCTTTGTTGTCTTCGGTGGGGTCCAGCACGCCGTAGAGTTCGTGATTGGCGTCCTGCTCGGCGCCGATCGCCTTGACGCCGACCAACGCTTGCGACGCGTCGACCAATTGTTGCTTGGCGTCGGCCGGGTATTCGTTATGCGAAGGAAGCACCCACTGGTCGTTGGCTTGCTTCACTTCGAAGCGCACGGGCTTGTCGTCGACCAACGTGGTCCCGTCGACGATTTCCATACTGCGCGAAACGTTGCCGTCTTTCAGGTCCGGAAACAAAACTTTGTTGACCATGTCGTCGGTCTGAAAGACCGGCGGCGTGGGCAGAAAATACAAGCCGGCCAGCATCAGAACGACGCCGCCGAGGATCGCGATCAGGGATTTTGAGGATTCGGTCATCGCCGGGAACGGTAAGCGGAACGAGGAAAGCGGAACGAAGAACGACGCGGTCGACTACAGTAAACGCGACTTGCGGTGTCCTTCCTTCTCTTTCGCACGGCGGTTGAAGAAGACGAAAAAGGCGACGCACAGCGGCGGGATCGGCGGCAATAACAACGCCAGATATTGATACTTCTGACGCTCCGATTCGAGCTTGGTGTTCAACTCGCGATCGAGCTTGTCCAACTTCTTCTTGTTCTCGCGTTGGATTTCCTGCACGTCGGATTGCGCGTTTTCCAGCAGCGTTTTCTGCGCGATCATCAGCGCGTTTCGGCCGATTCGATTTCACGAGGGTCGTCCGCCGCGCGGGCGGCCTCCAACGCGTCTTGCTTCTTCTGCATTTCCTTCTGGAAATCGGTCTGGATGATCTTGATGCTCTTTTCGATCTCGTCGTTGTATTGATCGCTAATCTTTTGGTTTTCCTTGGCGTTCTCTTCGATGAAATCGTCGATCACGGCCAGCGAGCGAACCTTGGTTTCGTGTTTGCGAATCTCCAAGAACTGCTTCTGACCCGCCATGGCGTCGATCAGATTGAGCGTCAGCGTGACGTTCTGATTCGACAGCGGCAGTTGATCGTCGCTCCGTTCGCGCAGTTCGAAGAACGTGTTGTTCAGCAAGTCGAGATCGGCCACGATCACCACGTGGACGTCGGCCAGCTCGTCGGTCTTCGGTTTCGCGGGCGATTTGACGATTTCGGGCTTCGCAGCGTCGGTTTTCGCGGCGTCGCTTTTCGTCGCGTCGGCCTTCTCGCTTAACGCCTTCAACGCGTCGGCGGCAGCCTTGGCAGGCGAGTCGTCGTCGGCCATCGGCAAATTCGACGCGCCTTTCGTGCCTTTCAGTTTGCCTTTGATTTCGTAGGCGACGACGAACGTTTCGTCCTTGGTCGGTTGCTCGAACGTGCTGGCGGGCAGGTCGCGGCGTTGCATCAGGAACGCGCCGGCGGGGACCGCGCCGTCGATCTTACCGGTGCGAATCAACTCGGTGAAGCGATAGCCGCCGTAGTCGTAATCCTTGGGCGTGTAGGTCTTGAATCCGCCGACGAACGGCAGGATGACTTTCGACAAGCCCGAGACGATCGGCGATTTGGCGTTGAACAGCTTGCCGTCTTCGTGCTGATCGGCCAGGAAGAGGATTTCGCGGGGCAGTTTGAGCGTCCGGAATTGATTTTCGGGCGTGGTGCACAAGATTTTCGTGCCGTCGCGTTCGCTGTCGGAGAGCGTGAAGTTGCGATTCAGCGATTGATTGCGCAGCATCATTTCGATTTGCGTCATGCGCTCGGACGGATAACGCTCGAGCTCGATGCCCAGCGTTTTCCACAACTCGCCGATGTCGCCCTTGGGTTCGGCCGGACCTTCTTGGCCCATTTGATTCCGCTGGCCCTCTTTCTTGGCGTAGGTTCCCGGAACCGACGATGTGGCGGGCAACGGATTTTCGAAGATCACCGTCGGCTGGCCCGACTTGACCATCTCCATGAAGTTCTTGAACTGCGACGGGTTCAAGCTGGACGGTTGCACTGCCAGGATCGCGTCATAGTTGCGAATCGACTTGTCTTTTTCGTCGAACAACTTGATCGGCTCGTCGGCCGAGACGGCTTCGACGACGTACATCGTCTTCAATTCTTTGACCAACGCCGAAAAGCCGGATTGCTGTTGTTGGCGCATCCGCATCATCGGATTGCGGCCGGTTCCCAGCACGTCGGCGTCGGTCGTCAGCACGCCGATCTTCTTACGCTTGTTCGCTTCCGAGGCGGCGTTTTTCGCTTCTTGGTTGACCACCCAAATCGCGCGGACCAATTCGTATTCGATCGGCAGGTCTTTCTCGACGAACTTCACGACCTGCTTGTTGTAGCCGCTGGTGAACGCCAAGCCCATAAAGATGTCTTGATTGCGATACGTGCTGCGTTCTTTCTCGGTCACCGCGCGGATCGATATCGAACCGTTGCTTGGCGACATAGGCCTCTTCGGTGTTCGGTTCGAGATCGACGATCTTCGCCGCCAGGTTCCCGTTGCTCGCCTTTTCCATCTCGCGCAAGAACGTCTCGATCTGCAAACGTTGGCGTTGGTACGCCTCGGGCAGTTTGGGACTGAAGAACGCTTCGACGCGGACCGGTTGTTTGGGGTCCAGGCTCTTCAGCAGCTCGACCGTCTCGGGCGACAACGAATTGACCTGATCGTCGCTGAAATCGAAGCGACCGAACGAGTGGCCCCCCAGCAACGCGTTGATGCCGACTACGGCGCAGACCAACCCCGCGATGCGTCCCAGATAATGCCAGCCCATCGCGGTGCCGTCGCGTCCGCCGGACCAATGCCGACGACCGATCAGAATCAAGCACGCATACAACGACAACGCGATGATGCCGACGAAGTACGCCAACCCCGAGAGGCTGAACACGCCCAAACCGAAATCGCGGAACTGGCCCGCGTACGACCAATCGCGGAAGAATCTAGCGGTGCGGTCGCCGGTCAGACCTTCGCCGGTCCACTGGGCGACCACCAACGGCAGATTGAACAACGCGCCCAGGATAAAGGCGACCGTGAGGTTCGAGGTCAAGAACGACGCGATCATGCCGACGGCCAGCATCGCTTCGCCTAACAGCCAGTAACCAAAGTAGGTCGTTAAGAAGACCTTATACGCTAAGTAAAACTTCGAGAGCGAAATCAACACGACGAAGTTGCATAGCATCGAGAACAGCAACGCGATCGTGAAGATCCCCGTGGCGGCCAAGAATTTGCCGGCTACGACCGCTTCGTCCGAGGCCGGGATCGTCAGCAGCAACTCGTCGGTTCCTTGGCGACGTTCGTCGGCCCAAATGCTCATCGTGATGGCAGGCACGAAAACCAGCAAAATGAACGCGATCCAGACGTTCAACTGATCCAAGTTGGCCAAGTTCGCGCTGAAAAACCCCGCCGGCCAGAACGCGGCCATGCTGCACAGGAACACGAACAAGCAGATAAAGACGTACCCGGTCGGCGTGCTGAAGTAGCCCGCCAAGTTGCGCCGCATGATGGCCGAGACCACCGGGAACGTCGTGCGCAGGATTTTCAGGAACACGATCGTCAGTAACGATCCCAACAAAGACAAGAGGACGACGACCGACACCAACTGTAACGGGTAGGGAATGAAATCGAACATATCCGAAGGGTCTCGATGCGGTGCGTGTGGGGCTGAGAACGAAGACGGGCGACGGCATTACGCCGTGCGCGTCAGTTCATGAAAGTGTTCGTCCAACGCCCGGCCGTCGGAGGTCAATTGATCCGGCGGGCCGTCGAACACCAAGCGTCCTTCGTTGATGAAGATCACGCGGCTGGCGATCGCGTGGACTTCTTGCAGAATGTGTGTCGATAACAAAATCGTCTTTGTCTCGCTCAGTCGGCGGATCGCGTCGCGGACCTCGCGAATTTGATTCGGGTCCAGGCCGGCCGTCGGTTCGTCCAGGATCAGCACGTCGGGCTCGTGCAGCAGCGTCTTGGGCCATGCCCACGCGCTGTCGATACCCCTTCGAGAGCTTGCCGATCGGCTTGCCCAGCACGGTCTTCAGATCGCATTGATCGATGACCGCCTTAATGCGTTGGGCCTTATACCCCGCATCCAATCCTCGCGCGTCGGCGAAGAACTCCAGCAGCGTCAGCGGCGTCATGTCCGGATACAGCGGCCCGTTCTCGGGCAGATACCCCAGTTTGGCGGCGCCCTTCAAGCGATCGCGCGCCATGTCGTAACCGGCGATCTTGGCCACGCCGGTCGAGGGCGAGAGATAGCCCGTCAGCAGCTTCATCGTGGTGCTTTTTCCGGCGCCGTTGGGGCCCAGAAACGCGGCGACCTCGCCCCGTTTGACGCGGAACGAGATGTCTCGCGTGGCGGCGAAATCGCCATAGTATTTCGACAAACGAATCGCTTCGATCATCGGTTCGTCGGAACTCACGGCGGCGACTCCTAGCGGGATCCGATGCGGAGACGAACGGCGAACCGGCAGGCCTGAAATCGGCCCCCGACGCATCGCTCCGAGCTCACTCAACAGGTTACGAGACCATTACTTAAACCCATTCGCCGGCTCTTGTCCAGACCTGCCGGCAACGTGGCGGTAAAGCGGATCGACGTTGCGCGGTCGTGAAGAGTCCAAGCGAACGCGGCATTCGTCCGATCGCACTCGTCGCCGATGACGAATCCGTATCTCATGTTCGGCGAACGCCGGTTTGCGGTGGGACCATAGGCCGACGTCGTCGATCTACGGAGAGTGTTTCTACGACGACGCGTCGTGTGTGGTTCGGACTTCGAGCGAGCATTTCGTGAATCGCTAAAACTCACGCCGATATTGTCCGAAAAACCCTGTTTCGCCCGCATTTGCGGTTACGAGAACGCCGGTCGTGTGTTACCTTGCCCTCGACGAATCCATCGCCCGCGACGCGTTTTGCATTGCCCGCGAACTTCGTCCGCCCCCGGCGTGTCCGTGCGGCGTCGACGGCGCATTCTCCGCTCTTGGACCGCACGAATCGTGCGC
This sequence comes from Pirellulales bacterium, assembly GCA_049840575.1. Classification (GTDB taxonomy): domain Bacteria; phylum Planctomycetota; class Planctomycetia; order Pirellulales; family JALHPA01; genus JANRLT01. The sequence continues at coordinate 44,527 of JASGKV010000016.1, read as the reverse complement.
GTCGGAATGCGTCGGCGACAACTCCTTTTTCCCAATCGACACTTGATGCAACACGCGGCGTCGCGCCGAGAAGGAAGAGACCTATGTTGTTCGCCGTCGCCGACGCCGCCGCCCAAATCGATCCGCGCACCATCCTGCCGACCTTCGCGTTGGTCCTCTGCGCCGCGGCCGTTACGACGGTCATCTTTCAATATCTGAAACAGCCCGTCGTGTTGGGCTACATGCTGGCCGGGCTGGTGATCGGCCCGAATACGCCGCAGATCAATTTGGTCGCCGACGAGCATCTCGTCCATAAAATGGCCGATCTCGGCGTGATCTTGCTGATGTTCTCGCTGGGGATCGAATTCAGCTTGCCTAAGTTGTTGCGCGTCGGCCCCACGGCCGGCGTCGTCGCCCTGGTGCAGTGCAGTTTGATGATCTGGCTGGGCTTTCTCGTCGGCCAGTATTACGGCTGGACCAACGTCGAGAGTTTTTTCGCGGGGGCGGTCATCGCCGTCTCGTCGACCACGATCATCATCAAGGCGTTCGAAGAACAGAACATCAAGTCCGACTTCACCAAACTGGTCTTCGGCATTCTGATCGTCGAAGACTTGATCTCGATCCTGTTGATCACGCTCCTCACCGGGCTCTCGAACGGAGGCGAGGTCGGCGGCGCGCAATTGGCCGGCACCATCGGCCGATTGGCGTTGTTTCTGGTCGTGCTGATGGTCGTGGGGCTGTTGATCGTCCCGCGTTTGATGCGCGCGGTCGTCCGCTTGAATCGTCCGGAAACCACGGTCGTCGCCAGCATCGGTTTGGCGTTCGGCTTCGCGATCTCTGCGCAATACTTCGAGTACTCGGTCGCGCTCGGCGCGTTCTTGGCCGGCAGTTTGGTGGCCGAGTCGGGCGTCGAGAAGACGATCGAACATCTCGTGCAGCCCGTGCGCGACATCTTCGGCGCGATCTTCTTCGTCTCGGTCGGCATGCTGATCAAGCCCGACGAGATCATCGAATATTGGCCGTTGGTATTGGTGTTCACCGCGGTGGTCGTCTTCGGCAAGATCATCTCGGTGACGATCACGTCGTTCTTGACCGGACAGAGCGTGCAGAACTCGGTCAAGACCGGGATGAGTCTGGCGCAGATCGGCGAATTCTCGTTCATCATCGCCGCCGTCGCGGTGAATTTGCCGAAGGGAAAATTGCTGTACTCGATCGCGATCGCCGTGTCGGCCATCACCACGCTGCTGACGCCGTGGCTGATTCGCTTCGCGCGGCCGACCGCGTCGTTCATCGACCGGAAATTGCCGCGATCGCTGCAAACGTTCGTGGCGCTCTACGGCACCTGGCTCGAACAATTGAAGACCAGCAAAGCAAGCGAGCGGAAGCTGCGCATTCGACGGTTGATCCGCTGGTTGGCGGTCGACGCCGTGATCGTGGCGGTGATCGTCATCGGCGCTTCGACGCAACGCCGCTTCCTCGGCGAGCATATTCAAGAGTTCCTCGGCGGAACCGAGACCGGCGTCAATCTGTTGATCGTCGCCGCGGCCGTGGTGATCGCGTCGCCGTTTTGGATCGGCATGATCCGCGTCGCGCGGCAACTCGGCTTTCAGTTGGCGCTGATGGCGCTGCCCGAGGGCGAGCGCGAACGCTTGGACACCGCCGCCGCGCCGCGCCGCCTGTTGATCGTCACCATGCAGTTGGCGATCGTGCTGGTCGTGGGCTTTCCGCTGGTCGCGGTCACGCAACCGTTTTTGCCGCCGTTCTGGGGGGCGTTGATTTTGGTGCTGATCTTGGTCGCGTTGGCCGTGGCGTTTTGGCGCGGCGCGACCAATTTGCAAGGTCACACTCGCGCGGCCGCGCAGGTGTTGGCCGAAATGCTGGCCCTGTCGACCAGCCGCGGCAAAGCGGCCGGCACGCACGCGCCGGCCGAAAACGTGAACCGAATCCTCGACGGTCTCGGCACGCCGACGCCGATCCGCTTGGAGCGTAACAGTCCCGCCGTCGGTCAGACGTTGGCCGAACTCAATCTCCGCGGTCTGACCGGCGCCACGATCCTGGCGATCCGTCGCGGCGAAGACTCGGTGGTGGTCCCCAGCGGCGACGAAATGTTGCAAGCCGAAGACATCCTGGCCGTCGCCGGCACCCACGACGCGATCGAAGCGGCCGAAGTGATGCTGAACGTCAGAATCTTCGGCATCGCGGAGAAGGCGTAGAATCGAAGCCGGCGTCGTCGTATCTCAACCAGACCTGCGATCTCGGATCGACCTATGCTGAAACGCACCGCCCTCGCGACGATCACGTTGTGCATGATGCTTGAATGCGGCTGTCGATTGGCAACCATGATTTCGCAAACCGAAATGACTCAGACGCGCCTCACAGGCACGATGAGTCGGATTGCGAAGTTTCACGAAGCCAATGCACGTTTGCCAGCCAGTCCGGACGAGTTGCCCAACGAATCCAATCGAGACTGCTCTCTGGATGACGGCTGGGGAAGACCGCTCATTTGGAATTCCAACGGGATCGATACGATCTCGTTGAAAAGTTACGGTAAGGATGGTCTGCCCGGCGGAACCGGTGAAAACGCGGATCAAGTATCAACTTTTAACGCGGCAAAACCTTGAGCGGGTGCCACCGGATCTCGATCCGGTGTCGCGCAGCGACAAGACGCCAACACGCGACGCAAAGAATATGGAGACGAACATCGACGCGTCGTCGCTTTCAAGAGCCGAGTCCCAACGTGGCGACGCAACAGAGCCCAGATGGAATCGGTCGTCGTTTTAGAACGAAGACGGATAGCGTATCGACGATCCGCCTTGAGAGCCTCTTGTCGCTGCGCGACCCGGGATCAAGATCCCGGGCCACCCGGGTGATCGGTTGGGAATTCCGTTGCGTCGGTAGGATAGGCTTCCAGCCTGTCTCGTCTCACAGCGACGCCGGCGGCTGAAGTTGGTGAACGCGATTCGAATGAGCAGGCTGGAAGCCTATCCTACAAGTGATGCGTTTTGTCGCGTCGCGCAGGCTTTGTTAGAATCGTCTCGCGGCGCGGACGGTGCGTTTCGCTCGCTGCGCTCGTCCGCGAGTCCCACGCGCGGCTTTGCCGTGCCCCGTACGATCAAAACGCTCGATCGACATCGCGTACCGAGTTTCTCGTTCCGCATTCCGAACTCCCCACTCCCCGCTCGCCCATGCTTCCCCTCGCCGATCTGCGCTTTTTGATGTTCGTGGACGACGTCTACGAAGACCTCGAGCTGTGGTATCCGAAGCTCCGCCTGATCGAAGCCGGCGCGCATGTCGTCGTCGCCGGACCGAAGGCCGGCGAGAAGTACGCGGGCAAGCACGGTTATCCGTGCGTGTCGGACGCGGCGATCGCCGACATGGAGGCCGCCGACTTTCACGGCATCGTCATCCCGGGCGGGTTCATGCCCGACAAGCTGCGGCGCGACCCCAAAGTGTTGCGGTTGACGCGCGAGTTCGCCGAGTTCGGCAAACCGACCGCCGCGATCTGTCACGGCGGCTGGATCCCGATCTCGGCCGGCGTCTATCGCGGCGTGCGCGTGACCGGCTCGCCGGGCATCAAAGACGACCTGATCAACGCCGGCGCGATCTGGGAAGACGCGCCCGTAGTTGTCGACCGCCACTTCGTCAGCAGCCGCAAACCGGACGACCTGCCGGCCTTCTGCCGCGCGATCATCGACGTGACGACGCGCCGGTAAGGGAATAGGCCGCTGATGAAACTGATGGGACTGATTTTCACTGATCTGCAGGAATTGATTTTGCGCGTAAAGAAAAAGTAGAAGGATCCTTTATTCAAAGAAGAAAAGGTTCTAGGCCCCCTTTTTCGGTCTGAAGCGTTTTCGGAGCGCATTTCTAGATTGAAGTGCAACTGGGCGACGCCGATATTTCGTCATACAAAGGTCCTGACACCTATTTTGCTCCGACTAACAACGCATTGGTGCGATTTGACAACCAATGTAGGTTTTTCACGGCATATCCGGAGCTTCAATGAACGATCCTTATAATAGAATGTTTGAACTAAAAATTGGTTTACAACTACAATTGAAACTCAAGCAGCTTTTTGAGCGCGGCGAACTCATCGATGCCGCTCCGGTTCAATTTCGATTTGATGAAAAATCCTTTGTCCTTGAGATTCAATACTTCTGTTCACCAGTTGAGGATTCCAACTATGACAGGGATTCAAGTTTCTATCGGTTCGCAGTTACAAGTGATGGATTTGATCTGCTCGTTGACATAAAGAATAACGACTTACCGATTATTCAAGACGAGTTTGGATCGCGTGAGGATACTGGATTGACAATTGGTGATCTACTAAATGCTTCGATTGTGCCAATCAGATGATTTTGGTCGCGATACGTGCCCAAAATAGCGTTGCGGAATGCAAAGGCACCCAGTTCAAAGTTGTTCCGTTTCCATCCGTAACATCCGCGTCATCCGTGATCCCATCTCTCCGAAGCGTTTGTTCAAAACGGAAAATTCTCATCCAGTGGCGACGCGCTGAGTTCGACTAAAAAATCGGCCAGGCGCGGCGTGAGGCGTTCGACTAGCGCTTTGCCCTTCTCCGCGCTCGCTTGGTGCGGATTGCCGGCGCCGGTTTCGGTGGTCAGCAGGTGCCAAGGACGCGTGATGCCGACCCAGCCGCGATTGACCGCCGCGAACCGCGTGGGCCGGAGCGCGCCGTCGTCGCCGGTCAGCGATCCGTCGGCGTTGCCGCGACCAAGTGCGGGTGGTAGGCCAGGATCATCGACGTTTCCATCTCGCCCGCGTGATCGTCCTTGGTCGCGAAGACGTCGTCGTAAAAATCGCCGATCGCCTGATACCAATTGCATAAGAACACGTGGGTGGAGGTCTTGCCGTACAACTCACGGAGGAGCGCCTTGAACTCGTTCCCGCCGTGGCTGTTCAGCAGCACGACTTTGCGAACGCCGCTTTGCACCAGCGATTCGACCAAGTCCGTGATCACGGCGAAGACTGTCGTCGGATTCAGATTCATTGCCAGCGGAAACCGCCGCATGTTGGTTTCGGTCCCGTACGGCAACGTCGGCAGCAGAACGACTTTCGCTCCCCGCGCGTACGCCGCGCCGCAGATCGCTTCGCCGATCGTATCGGCTTCGTAGACGTCGGTCCCGTAGGGCAAGTGCAGGTTATGCGGTTCGGTGGCGCCGAGCGGCAGCACCGCGACCTGAAAGTCGTCGGCCCGAACGGTCGCCAGATTGGCTTCGAGCAGTTTCCAAGGACGCATGGCGGAGGGGCTGGGGGTGGGGGGCTGGGGGCTGGGGCGATGGCGGAGATGGGGTGGCAGGCGTCGGAGCGTAGCGCAGCCCCCTGACAGGCACCAGGTGAAACGTCCCTGCCCTTCCGGAGTGCGCCGCTTTCGCTCGTGTGCCCCGAATGTACGGCGCAGCCGAAGCCGAGGCAAACGTCGAACGTGGACGGAGAATTTTCCGGAAAAATCCGGGCCAAACCGTTGACTTGCCCGTCGGCCTCGATAGAATGGCCATATGTATACTTAAACATGCGTGCTAACGTCGAGATCGCCACTGGGAATCGTGCGGTCACGAGCGGCGTCGTTTTGATCGCGAACGCCGTGTCGTGAATGGCTAGAGCGTTTTTCAGGATAGCTGTTGCCGGCTTTGCTTCTTTGAGTTCAGCTGAATCCTTGTTGCGTCGTGGGTTCGGACACGGAGGTTGAGTATGCGAGCGTATTCTTTGGACCTGCGCGAGCGGGTGATGATGGACGTCGATGCGGGCGAGTTGAAGATCCGCGAGATCGCCGACAAGTATCGGGTGACGACCAAGTGGATCGGCGACCTGCGCCGCCTGCGGGCCGAGACGGGGACGTTGGAACCGCGGCGCGGCAAGCCGGGTCCTCAGCCGAAATTGGCGGCCCACGCCGAGCGCCTCGCGCAGTTGGTTCACGAGCGACCGGACGCGTCGCTGGAGGAGTTGCGCGAGGCCTTGCCGGTCAGCGTCGGCGCGACCACGGTGTGGCGAACGCTCCGCGAGCTGGAGTTCACGTTTAAAAAAAGTGACGCATGCCGCTGAGCAGGATCGGCCGGACGTCGCGGATCGCCGCGTCGCGTGGCGGTTTTGGCGCGCCGCGCTCGATCATCGGCGGTTGGTGTTTTTGGACGAAACCGGGGCCGACACGAAGCTGGCGCGGCGTTGCGGTCGCGCGTATCGCGGCCACCGCGTGTGCGGCAAGGTTCCGCATGGGCATTGGAAGACCACGACGTTCGTCGCGGCGTCTGCGCCGACGGCTTGACCGCGCCGCTCGTCGTCGACGGGCCGATGAACAGGGAACTGTTCGTCGCCTACGTCGAACAGCAGTTGGTTCCGACGTTGCGCACGAAGGACATCGTGATCATGGACAACTTGGCCGCGCATCACGCCCCGCAAGTCCGCGCGGCGATCGAACGCGTCGGCGCGACGCTCGAATACCTGCCGCCGTACAGTCCCGATCTCAATCCGATCGAACTCGTCTTCGGCAAACTCAAAGCCCTGCTGAGGAAGGCGAGCAAACGCACCATCCCGGAGCTTGAAGCCGAAATCGTCCGATGCCTCGATCGTTTCCCGCCTCAAGAGTGCCGAAACTACTTCCGACATGCAGGCTATCAACTACGATCCTGAAAAACGCTCTAATTCAGTGAAGCTCTGGAAATCGTATCAACCATTGATGCGTCGCTGAGCACAGATGCGGAAACTGCGTGGGGAACACGTATTCCGGCCACTGGCCTGCACGAAAAAAACGAGTTCGATCGTTTCACGACGCTCGTAACGCTCGCTCAGTGAAGATAGGGCGTTTGGTGGACCGGCTCGAACCACAGGCTGATGCTCTCGGCTCGATTGGAAGAAGAAAACCAGGTGACGTCGCCCGTGATCGTAACGCTCGTTTCGCTCGCGCAGTGAAATTGGGGCGTTCGGGAGTGGTCGGATCGACCTCGAATTCGAATTGGCGCTTACGGCGTCGCCGATGCGACCGAAAACCGAATCCCGAAAACCGAAAACTCGTGCTCGCAACGCTCGTTTCGCTCGTAACGCTCGTTTCGCTCGTAACGCTCGTTTCGCTCGTAACGCTCGTTTCGCTCGCGGAGTGAAATTGGGGGATTCGGCAGCGGTTGGAACGGTCCCGAACTCGAATGCCCACACGCGGCGTTGCCGATGCGACTGAAAACCGAATCCCGAAAACCGAAAACTCGTGCTCGCAACGCTCGTTTCGCTCGTAACGCTCGCGCAGTCCATTCCTGAAAACTGAATCCTGAAAACTGAAAACTCCCCCTCATTTCACCCTCTGGAGGTACTCCCGATACTCCTTGTCCAATTCCCCCAACGGGCGGCCGAGTTGTTTGGCAAAGTCCGCCGGGGTCGCCATGTTCGCATAGACGGTGCGGAGGAACACGCAGAGCGCTTCGTGGTATTCGCCGTCGTGGCCATTCAGCAGAAATTGCCATAAGCCGGCCGATTGGCTGTAGAGCTTCGGCAGACGCGCGTCGCTTTGCAGCGTTTTGACGTTCATCGCGCATAACTCGTCGAGCGGAACGTAAAACGCGTCGACCAACAGTCGTTGCGCGCGGCCAACACGCGCGGCGTTTCGACGCCGCCGACCGTCCACCCGTCGCCGGCGTCCGCCAACGTTTCCATATAACAGGCGGCCGCTTCGACCATCCAAAAGCACCCTTTCCCGCCGGCGTCGACCGAGGTCGGCCGCGATTCCTGGAACAACTGATGCGTCGCTTCGTGAAACACCGTGCCGGGATCCTGCTCTTCGCCCGCGAAGAAGTAGGCCGTCTTGGTCTTGGCGAAATAGATCCCCAGCGTGATGTCGATCCGCGGTTGCGCCGGCTTGAGCGCGGCGTTGTATTGCTCGCGATCGACGAACAACGCCACGGCGAACCGTTTGCCCGACGCGAAGAGCGGCTTCTGCGGTTTGTCGTCGGCGGCCGCGTCGAAGCGGGTCCGCAGTTCGTCGGCCGTAAACAGATAGCCGGCGTACACGCGCAGCCAGACTTCACGCAGCTCTTCCAAGCGTTTCGAGAGCCGTGCCCCTTCCTCCAACGAATGATTCGTCGTCACCACATAACTCTCGCTCTCGATTCGCCAGCCGTTTTGGATGGTGGTCCGCAATTGGGCGTCTTCCTCGATGGAAAGCCACTTGTTGCGATAGAACCGAGATTTACCTTCATACCGTTTCACATGATCGGCGGGCAACCAACCGAACGTCGGATGCAACACGTTTCCGCTTTTCAGCAATGCGATCGTGGCGGGCCGCAACCAGCGGCCTTCGTAACGCTCGTAGCCCAGCGCGGCGCGGGCGGCCGCGTGATCGGGATTTTCGTACAACGCCTGATGCGCCAAGTCCCATGCCGTGGTGGTTTGCCGCAACGCCACGGCTTCGCGCCAGCGACCAGAGTTCGTCCGCCCGCGCGGTCCGGGCTTTCGCCCAGGCGGCGTTCGCGATGGTCGGCGCGATGTCGGGGACGCGCGGATACCAGCGATGATACGGCCCCAACTTCGGCAACGTCGCGCGGATGGTCGGAGCGAGCGCGGGGTCTTCGGCCAATGCTGCCAGCGTGCGCAGATACGCGGCTTCGGCGGCCGATTGTTTCACGTGAAACAATTTGACCGCGGCAGCTTGTTCGGCCTTGGTCGGCGCGGCCCGTGCCACGCCGGCGACGCCGAACACGCACACGATAAGAACGGCGAACGGAATGCGCATCGGTGGCGATCCGGCGAAAAAGCGATTGGCGGCGACCGTCGCTTCAGTCTACCATGCCGAAGTGACGGACCGACACGGACGCGCCATTCGAGGAGCCCGGCATGAGCGAAACATTCGATACGATCGTCCTGGGCTGCGGCGGCATGGGCTCGGCCGCGTTGGCCGAAGTCGCGCGGCGCGGCGAACGCGCCGTTGGGCCTCGAGCAGTTTTCGTTGGTTCACGACCGCGGCAGCTCGCACGGCGCGACGCGGATCATCCGCCTGGCGTATTACGAGCATCCCGACTACGTTCCCCTGCTCCGTCGCGCATACGAGCGCTGGTACGAGTTGGAGCAAGACGTCGGCGCGCGGTTGTTGGTCGAGTGCGGAGTGCTGAGCGTCGGACGACCCGATTCGGAACTGATCGCGGGGATCGAAGATTCGGCCGCGCGTCATCGCTTGGCGATCGAGCGATACGACACGGCCGGGATTCGCGCGGCGTGGCCGCAATTCACCCCGGCCGACGACGCGGTTGGAATTCTGGAACGGACGGCCGGTTATCTGCATGTGGGCGATTGCATCCGCGCGCATCAAGAGGTGGCCAAACGCCACGGCGCGGTGTTGCGGGCCGGCGAACCGGTGCTGGACTGGCGCGTGGAGGGCGGCGGAGTGAAAGTGCGAACCTGGCGCGGCGAATATTCGGCGGCGCGACTGATCGTGACCGCCGGAGCGTGGACCAAGCGCCTGTTCGACGACCTCGCGCTGCCGCTGACGGTGATGCGGCAAGTCGCGCTCTGGTTCGGCACCGCGCGTCCGCACGACTTCACGCGGCAAAAGTTTCCGTGTTATTTTTTCTCGTCGCCCGAGGGAGACTACTACGGCTTTCCGATCATCGACGAGCGCGGCGCGAAACTGGCGCGGCATTACGGCGCGAACGAAGTGACCGGACCTGACGACGTCGTCCGCGAACTGAACGAACATGACGAAACGCAACTCCGCGACTTCACGCGCGGACGCGTTCCGGCGCTCGACGGCCACGTCCGCCACGGTTCGGTTTGCATGTACACGCTGACGCCCGATCGGCATTTTTTGATCGACCGCCATCCGGCGCATCCGCAAGTGACGTTCGCCGGCGGGTTCTCGGGCCACGGCTACAAATTCGCGAGCGTCGTCGGCGAAATTCTGGCCGATCTGTCGTTAACTGGTTCGACCACGCTGCCGATCGAGATGTTTCGCTACGGCCGTTTTGCGAAGCCATAAGCGTATAGGAGAGATGGGATCACGGATGACGCGGATTGAGGCGGGTATGCACGGATAAGAAATTGAATTCGAGAGTCGCGAGTCTTTACGCACAACTTTGTATTCCATCCGTGTTTATCCGCCTCATCCGCACGATCCGTGATCCCATCTCTCCAAGAAGCTAAGCCTCGGCGATGACGGGGTTCGACAGCACTCCGATGTTTTCGATTTCGACTTCGATCGTTTGACCGGCCTGCATGAAGACCGGTGGTTTGCGGGCCATGCCGACGCCCGGCGGAGTGCCGGTGAAGATGACGTCGCCCGGTTCGAGCGTGCAGATGCCCGAGAGGTAGTTCAGTAAGTACGGAATATCGAAGATCAGTTGCGAGAGTGTCGAGTCCTGCATCGTTTGCCCGTCCAAGCGCGAGCGGATGCGTAGGTTCGGCAACGGGCCGACTTCGTCGACGGTGACCAACTCGGGCCCGAACGGCGCGAAGCTGTCGAACGACTTGCCCAGCACCCATTGGCCGCCGGGCTTGCGGGCTTGCCAGTCGCGGGCGGAAACGTCGTTGCCGCAGGCGTAGCCGGCCACGTGGTCCAGCGCATGCTCTTTGGAAATATGACGGCCTCGTTTGCCGATGACGACGACCAGTTCGGCTTCGTAGTCGACCTCTTGCGAGAGTTTCGGCAACACGATCGGATCGCCGGCCGCGCGAACCGCGGTCGGCAGTTTGCAGAAGATCACCGGTTCCGGCGGCGGCTCCTTCCCTTGCTCGCGCGCGTGATCGGCGTAGTTCAGCCCGATGCCAAAGATCTTTTGCGGATCGGGCACCGGCGCCAACAACATGACGTGCGCCGGATCGAGCGGCGTTCCGACGGCGACGGCCGCTTCGACCTTCGCACGCACGTCCGGCCACTGGGCCAGGAGGCGCGCATCGAGGTGGGCAACGTCGCATCGGTCGCATGCAGATCGATATAACGCCCGTCGCGGACGCCGGCGACGCGAACTTCGCCCTGCGGCGAACGGTAGGAAATAAGACGCATGGGATGACTGGAAATCGGGGTTATGAACGAGCGTTTCGCCTGTTGTAGTCCAGAACGCGGACGGTCGCAAACAGGGCGACCGGTGGAATCGTTACGAACGGACTTTTTCGTACATGGAGGCCTGAATGAAAGCATCGACGGAGCAAGATCAGTGAGCGGAGAGGTCCGGCGCGTGGCCTAGGGTTTTGCAGGTTCGTTCGCGCGGCGTCGAAACGCTGCGCGGAACGAGCGGCCTTTCGTACCCCCGCGCGCCGTGTCAGCCAATTACTTTCCCGAAAACGGTCTGTCCGCGCTCCGATCGTCGCGGACCAGCGCCACCGCCGCGATCGACGCGATGTTGCACGATGCGCGGTTGAACGAAATGGGGGGCTTTCCGCTCCCCGGCGCGACGGCTGCGCCGCGCGTTCGAATTGCCGTGCGCGATGCAGGACGAATTGATTCAATCCCGCTTGGGCGTGGCGGCCAGTTTGTTCAGCGGCGCTCCGTTGCAAGCACGCCGAAACCGCCGCCCACTCGATTCGCACCGCGTTGTATTGCTCGGCCTGGGCGATCGTGCGCGGCATGTCCGACGAAGAACGCGTGGCGCTTGAAATCGCCGCGCTGTTGCACGACATCGGCAAGATCGGCTTACCGGAGCAGATTTTGACCAAGCCCGGCCGGTTAACCGCCGAAGAACGGGCGATCGTCAATCGTCACCGCCTGATGGGCGTCGAGATTTTGTCGTCGAGTTGCGCCAGTTACAAAGTGTTGGAGATCGTCAGCCACTGCGCCGAGTTGGTTCGACGGTTCGCGTTTGAAACTGGACGGCGTCGGCGAAAAACTGCCGCTGGGCTCGCGCATGATCGCCGTGGCCGACGCGTACGACTCGATGACCACGCCGCAGATTTATCGAGCCGCGTTCTCGCACGAACGCGCGATGAGCGAACTGCGCGAACACGCCGGCAAACAGTTCGATCCCAAATTGGTGCCGGAATTCGAGCACGTTCCCACGTTCAATCCCGAGGAGTTTTACAAGAACTCGGCCAAGAACTGGTTACACCAAATCGGCCCGCGCGTGATCGATTCATGCTGGCAGTTGCAGCGTCACAGCGCCCTGTGCGAAGACGACACGCAAGCGTCGCTGTTTCAGAAACGCTTGCTGGACAACATGTACGACGCGGTGATCTTCGTCGACGTGAACCACGCCGTGACGTTTTGGAATCGCGGCAGCGAACGCCTGACCGGCATCGCGCCCGGCACCGTGCATCAACGGTTGTATTCGTCCGACTTATTGAACATGCGCGACGAACGGGGCGTGGCGATCACGGTGATCGATTGCCCGGTGTTGTACGCGCTGAAGTTGCGCGTGCAATCGATGCGACGCATGCTGATCCGCGGCCGCAACGGGGAAGACCTGCCGGTGAACGTGCACACGATCCCCGTCGTCGACGACGAGGGCCTGCTGCACGGCGCGACGATCCTGCTGCACGACGCCACGGGCGAAGTCAGCTTGGAAGAGCAATGCCAAGATTGGCAAGCAGGGCGACGCTCGATCCGTTGACCAAGCTCGCCAATCGCGCCGAGTTCGATCAAGGAATTCGCACGATGGTGAAGGAAACCGTCGAGCGACGACAGAATTGCGGCTTGATCATCACCGACATCGACCGCTTCAAATCGGTCAACGACACGTTCGGTCATCAGGTCGGCGACGAAGTGCTGATCGCATACTCGCAGCTTTTGAAAACCACCGTTCCACAGGGCTATTTGGCCGCGCGGTACGGCGGCGAAGAGTTCGTGGTCCTGTGCCCGGACAGCGATCTGACGCAAGCGGCCGCGCTGGCCGAAAAACTTCGCGTCGCGCTGTCGCAGATCAACCATTCCGGCATGGGCGGTAAAGCGGTCACCGCCAGCTTCGGCGTCACCGAAATGCTGCCCGGCGATTCTCCGGAAATCATGCTGCGTCGCGCGGATCGCGGATTGTATACGGCCAAGGAAGAGGGTCGGAATCGCGTCGTATCGCTAGGCGGTCGTCCGAACGGCGAGCAAACCGAACGCCGGAAGAAGCGTTGGTGGCAATGGGGCACGCCCGCGCCGCGACCGGAAGTGAAGAGCACGCTTGATCGCGACCATTCCGTCCGGAAATCGCCATCGAAAAGCTGGCGGGTTCATCTGCGATTACGAAGCCGTCGTGATCGAGTCGAACGATCAAGAGATTCAGCTGGAAATGACCCCTGGCCGAAATGCTGCCGCGCAGCGGCGACCGTCCGGAGAAACTGATCATGGACCTCGACTTCGAAGAGGAATCATGCTGCCGGTGATCGACAGTTCGCAACGCGAGCGTGTCATGAAATCGACGCGGATCAAAGCGATCGTCTCGCCGAAGCGCGGGCGAAATCGACGTCGCGAAGGCCTGGAAGAATTGTCGGTCTCGATGCTGGCCGGTTTGCGTTATATTTGATGGCCGAAGAATTCGACGACGAGGTCGCCAAAGCGTACCGCGTGAAAAAATAACGGTTAAGACTCGCCGCCCAGCCATAATCGACGCGTTTCGGGCGGGGCCGGGACATCCACCCGGCGACGGGCTTTGAAGCGGATGTACGGAGCGACGAAGCGACTCCGATCGCCGAAGCTGCCGGCGGCGGTATCGTCCTTGGCGTGCATCGGGTCTGCGACGTCTTCGATCGCGAAGCCCGCGAGACAAAGTTCGCCCAACAGCTCTCCCCAGCCGATGCAGATACTCGATCCAGACCGGCTCGCGATTCGGCGTCGCCTCGGTCGCGGCGGGCAACGGCCTTTCGCGATAGTACGGCTCGGTCAAATCATACGCTCCGCCCGCGTTCGGACGAATCGAGCATTGCAAGCCGGCCGACTCTATGCTGACTCGCATACAGACCGCCAGGGTGGTAATATCCGCGCCACCTGCCGATAGACCACGGCGATGTCCGGCACATAGCAAGTGCTGACCGGCTGTACGACGACGTCGAATTCGCCCGTGGCGAACATCGAGAGATCCTCCATCGACGTCTCGACGATCCGCACATCCAATTCGTTCGGCCGCCACGCGGCGATCAGTGCGCCAACATCAGCGGGGCTAAGATCGACCACCGTGGCGATCGCGCCGGCCGCCGCGTACAGCGGCCCGTGTCGCCCACCGCCGGCGGCCAGAACACAAACGTCTTTACCCACAATCGAATCGCCCAGCCAGCCGTCGCCGTTGATCAACGCGAACGGAGCGATGAATTCCTCGTCCTTGGCGGGCGTCGTATGCCGTTGTCCGATCCGGCGCCAGCTCGTCCCAAGCGCCGAGTCGATTGCGATCGAGATGAGACATGCGGGTTCGAGATTCGACGCGTTAAGAGAAAAACGATCAATTTCCGCCGTAGATGCGGTTATTGAGGACCGAGAAAGCCGGTCCCGTCGCCGATGTTCGTCGGCCCGTCGTATTCGTCGGTCTCCGTAAAGCACTCGGTCAACGCTTCGGTGTGGCCGTCGCAGAACGTCACGTTCGTCACGCCCAAATGCGCGAAAGCCCTGGTCGCCGTAGCGTCCGTTGAAACGATTTATCGCCCGGGGACTGGAAAACGGCACGCACGTGAATTTGTCTGGCCACCGATGTACTGCCCATCGCCAAAATCACCGTCTTCGACTGTTCGACGATTTGCCGCAACGTGGCCGGCTTGACGATGCTTTCGAATTGTCCGTGACCGATATAGACTGGTGTTGTAGTATACCCGGTGTAGGGATCCGTGACCAATTCGAGCGCGCCGACGAAACGAGGGACACTGCTCACCACGGTCGGCGTCTGATCGCCGCCCGACAGCGTGCCAGACAGACGTGACCGGTGGTTTGCCGACTTCGGGTGATGTCATCAGATCCCAGCATAACGCGTACTGCTTGCCCTTGCACGACTCGTAGAAGTACGCCTGCGGATACTGCCGTGGTTGTGTGTCCAAATAGATGTGAACGGCCACGCCCATTTGATGCAGATTGTTCAAGCATTGCGTCCGTCGCGCGGATTCCCGCGCCGACTGAATCGCCGGCAACAGCAGCGCGATCAACACGCCGATGATGCCGATGACGACCAGCAGTTCGATCAGCGTAAACGCCGGTCGAATCTGCGGCGTGCGGCGGAGTTTGGTCGTGAGGTCCATCGTCGGCGATTCCATTCCGGCCTACACGTGGGGAACATCCCTTCCCAGGATTAGACCCGCTGCGGCAAGGCTGGGGTAGACGCGCGGCGGCGTCGCAGCGTCGCGACGACCGTCAATGCGACGCCTAACACCGCATAAGTCGACGGTTCGGGAACCGGCTGCACGGCCAGCGGCAACGACGGCGACGTCAACGGGTTGAAGTTCATATCGAATCCCGGTGCGTAGCGATACCCGTCCCACACGCCGTTGCTCAGCGTGCGCGAGCCGAACCCGGTGGTCGCGTTGCTCCAAGTCGTATCGGACGCGGCGGCGGTGTAGTAATTCCAATCGAACGAATCCGGATAGCCTAACGCGCCCGACGTCGGGCTGTTGAACGCGAATCCATGGATGAAATTACCAAAACCGAACACCGACGCATTGAAACTTAATCGAGGGTCCGCGCCGTGCGTGACGAAATTGCCGTTCGTCGTATCCGAGTAATTTCCTGCGCCGGCGATCGCGCGGAGCATATCTTCGCCCGTCGCGGCGCCGTTCCAGCGATAACCCCACACGAAGCTCGAGATCCCCGTCGGCGTATTCCAATCCAGCACCAACGCGGCTTGGTTCGTGCCGGTTCCGACCCAGGTGTTGATGTTGTTGAAGTCGAACGTCGCGTAGGGCGACGCGGCGACGTATGAACTATTCAACAATACGACGCAACACGCCCACAGGACGATTCTTCGAAGATGCGACATCGGCGACGACCTTATTAAGCGATGGGAAGAATATTAAGCGAGGTGAGTTTCGATTTTCACAGCGAGTGGTTCGTCGCGGTATGCGACATCGCTTTCCGACGACCAACGACGAACGCGGCTACTGCTCCACAAGCCAAGACGACCCACGTCGACGGTTCCGGCACGGCGGCCACCGCCAAGGAGTTGGCGAAGACGGAATCCAACCGGACCGCGTTGCTGGTATTGACCGCGTTCAAACGCAAGTAATTGACCTGGCTCAGACCGCTGTTCGAAATGTCGAACCAGTTTCCGCCGCCGGTCGATCCGAACACGGCGTCGTAGGCCGCCTCGCTCGTATCGCCGAACAACGCCATCCGTTCGGCGGCGGTCCCCGTGCCGTTGAAGAGGTTGTCGTTGGGCATCGGCGTTTGATAGTCGGCGATCGTCAACGCCGCCAACGTGGCGGGCGTCGTACCGGGAGAACCGTACTGCGCGGTGTTGAAGCCGTTGAGGTAGTCGTAGCCGACCGACGGCGCGTTCAGCTTGCTGCTGGTCGCGACGTAGGTCGTGGGATTCGCAACCGAAACGCCCGAGAGCGTAAACCAATTGACGTTGTCCGCGCCGACCAAAACGGCCGCTTCCATATTGCCGTTGAAGACTCCGCCGCTCGCGGCGTTATAAAACTGCGCGGTGAACAGCCCGAATTCCTTCTGACCCGCCAACGGCACGATCGGCGCATCGAACTTCAACGTCACGCCGCCGCCGTTGCCGAAGCCGACGATCGTGTTGGCCGCGAAACTTCCGTTGGTCGGTCCGACGCCGAACGCCGTTCCGCCGAACGTGCCCGTATCGGTCGCCCAGGTATTGATGTTGTTCGCCTCGTTAGCGTAGGAGTTGATCGTCGACGCACCTTGCGTCAACGTCCCGGGCACGACCGAGACCGAAACCGGAGCCGCGTTCGCATCACCGACCAACGGCGAGACGGCGCAGACCGAGAGCACGAAACACGACGCAAAGAAAACACGAAATCGAAGCGAAGCAAGCATCGGACGACCTTACGAAACAGGGCTGCACCGTTCATCCCGCAAGGAGGAGCGTCGCGGTCGCGACGCTCGCGACCGGCCTCGTTCGACGACGATTTGAGACTTCGCACCGCGCCCGCCGACGTCGTCAACACGACGAGACGACAGCGCGAACGAAAAACAAGCGAGGTAGAACCGGGGGTGAATCAGGCCCCGAACCGCTTCCCAAAAACCCGCGTGGGAAACGATCCGCGATTGCCAAGGTAGGTCTTCTGACTCCGGGCGATCGACCGACCTTCTCGCGAGTCCGACGGGTCGTCATGACGCCGGCGTACGCAATGGTCGTTTTAGAATGGGTCGATTCGACCGCCGTGATTCCGTTCGCACGAAACCGCGACGATCCCCGATTACAGCGGCGGGGGCCGTCCCGGGATTGAGGTCGTGCGAATCATCTTCGCACGAACGTCGCACCGGAGTTCCCTGTTCGGTGTCGAGTTCGCCGCATGGCGAATCAACCACCCTGACATGGGAATGTTCAACGGCGATAATAGCCGTTATGCCCCGTTTGTAAAGCGTGCGCCGTGCCGGCGGCCTGTTTCAACGCGGCGACTTGTGCCCAGCCGATGGCGGAAACAGAATACTGCGAAGAGGTTCCGTGTCGCGGCCGCGCCGGAAATTCTTTTTTAGTCGAACGTTCTTAATCGATGCTTCAGAGGGGGCAGGCACGCATGACGATCGCGTTTACCTGTCCGGGTTGCAAAAAAACCTTAAAAGTAGCCGAATCGTTGGCCGGCAAACGCGCCTCCTGTCCCGGTTGCCATGCTCCGGTAACGATTCCCGTCGCTCCGGCGGAGATCCACCCGCACTCTGGAACCGTTTCGACCCAGCGCGGTCAGCGCCCCCACAGCCGGCCGACGACGACTGGGGGCTGGCCCCGCTGGATGACGAACCGAAACCGGCCGCCAAGCCCGTCACGGCAAAACCCCCTACGACGCCGGCCGCCGCAAAACTGCCGCCGATCTTAAACAAGCCTCCTATTGCCGCTACGACGCGCGACGCGGACGACGATGAAGCGACGTTCGGCCTGGCCCCGCTCCCCTCGCTCGACGAACTGCCGACGGCCGAGTCGGTCGATCCATTGGGGACTCCACCCTCCTCCGCGAAATCCAAGAATCCGTATCTCTCGCCGCAAACCGGTATGGTCCGTCGCGACGCGACGCGGTCTGCGGCCGTCACCGGCTCGTTGCCGATCGGCGAAACGTTGCGCGAGTTCTTTCAACTTTATGCCCGCTCGCTCGATCGTTCGCTGATGATCGGCGGGATCGTCGCGGCCGTCGGATTGGTTTATGGGTTCTTCGTATGGGGGGTCTTCAAAGCCATCATGGAGTACCAGATTTCGAACAAGACCTACTGGTCGCCCGAGACGATGGAAGCGCTCGTCGACGGGACGAAATTCATCACCGCGCTGCTGTATTTTTGGATTCTGAAAGGATTGGTCCATTACGGAATCAGCGTCGGCGCCGTAAGCCCGACGACGCGGCGAACCCCTTGGTGAATCCCGGTTCGTATTTCCAATTCGTGTTGGTCTATCTCTCGCAAGGTCTGCTGTATTATCTGTTTGGCCGGTACGTCATCCTGCCGAACTTGCCGATGTTTCCCGACGAGGGGCAAATCTTACTGCTGACCGTGGCGTTCTCCGCGCTGGCGAACACGCAAATGACCTTCCTGATCGCGGGGCACTTCGTCGTCGACGAAGATCGTCAAATGTTCCAATCTTACGGACGATGGCTCACGGTCGTGGCGCCGCACTATTTCCGCTATTGGCTGACGCAGTTCATCGGCTGGATGGCGTGGTTGCCCGTCGCGTCGCTGATCCATTGGGGCTTGCGGAGCGCTGCCCGACATCCGCGCGTTGCTGCCGCGCGACGATTTGATCGCGATGATCATTTTGTTGACGACCGGTACGGCGTTATTCGTCGGTTTATACGGCAGCTACTTCGCCATTTTACAGGGGGTCTGTTTCGTACGCATGCAACGCTTGGCCGGCGGTCGGACGGACGACGACGCTTAAGCTGCGGCGCGTCGGGACATCACGTTTTCGCCCTCTCCCGCCCCGTGCGCGGCCCGTTTACAATGCGGGCCTTGCGTCGCGCTTTCGGGAGGAAGCGCGGGTCGTTCGTTCCCCGTCTCGAAGTCCATGCCATGCGTCCCATTCGTATCGCCATCATCGGCGCCGGTAAGGTCAGCGATTATCACCATGTGCCGGCCATTCGCCTGGACCCGCGTTGCGAACTGGTCGCCGCGTGCGACACGTCGGCCGCGCTGCTGGAAACGAAAAAGAGCGAATGGAACGTCGCCAAGATCTCGACCGATCCGCTGGCCGTCTGCGCCGATCCGGACGTCGACGCCGTGATCATCGCCACGCCGAACTTCACGCATCTCGACATCGCGCTCGCCGCCGCCAAGCACGGCAAGCACATTATGTGCGAAAAGCCGCTCGGCCTGAACGCGGGCGAGGTCGAACGAATGTATCGCGCGGTGCCGACAACCGCGTGGTCCATATGACCGCGTTCACCTACCGCTTCGCGCCGTCGATGCGCTATCTGCGGCATCTGTTGAAGAGCGGTGCGCTCGGCGAGCCGCGGCACTTTCGCAGCCAACGCTTTTTGGATTGGCCCGAAACCAGTTGGGGCTGGCGGCAATACACGCATCTGGCCGGTGCCGGCGATCTGTTCGACATGACGATCCACCGGTTGGACTTCGCCGTGGACCTCCTCGGCCCATTGAAAAGCATTTGCGGCGCGGTCGCCCGCTTCGCGCCGCGCACCACCACCGTCGACGGCAAGCCGTGCGATCCGTCCGACGTCGACGATTGGTCCAGCTTGATCGGCGAGTTCGCCAGCGGAGCGACCGGCGTCTGGGAAGGGACCACGCTGGCCAAGGGCTACCACCGGAACGGCTTCGGCCACGAGTGGGCGGAAATCAACGGCAGCGAAGCGTCGGCCGTGTACCAGATGCACACGCCCAACGTGATCCTGCTGGGCAAGACCGGCAGCGACCTGGTGCCGGTCGAAGTCCCGGCCGAATTCCTGAAACCGGCCGGCAGCCCGCGCGATCCAAGCGTCGGCGAACCGGCGACCGTGTTCCGCTACGACCTGATGTGGGAATTCGTCAGCGCGATCGTCGAAGGACGCGACGCGGTTCCGAGCTTCTACGACGGCCTGAACGCCCAACTGCGCGGCCGACGCCTGCTTGCAGTCGTACAAGGAACGACGTTGGATCGATACGCCGCCTGCGGCTAAATAATCGATCAGCGCTTAGAGAAGTACGAATTCGGATCGTCGTTAAGGAGACTTTCGATGCGTCGTTTCCTGTTTGTCTTCGTCTCGCTTGTGGCGCTGCAGACGCGGTTCGCTTGGTCTCAAAACGAGCGTGGCTCGGCGGACAGACCGACGCCGCACGGCGCGAACAAACCCGTAAAAGTGTTCGTGCTCGCCGGTCAGTCGAACATGGTCGGGCACGCATTCATCAAGGCCGATCCGCGTCGTAACAACGGTCTTGGAAGCCTGGAGTCGCTCGCCCAAGATTCGGCCGCCGCCGAGAAATTCAAACGTCTCCGGAACAAAGACGGCGCATGGACCGTCCGCGACGACGTCTGGATTCATTTTCTCGAACGACGCGGCAAACTGACCGTGGGCTATGGAGCCGGTCCGGACACCTTCGGCCCGGAACTGGGGTTCGGTCAAGTCGTTGGGGACGCCTACGATGAACCCGTGTTGCTGATCAAACTCGCCTGGGGCGGCAAAAGCCTGGCCGTGGATTTTCGCCCGCCGAGTTCGGGCGGCGATGTCGGACCGTACTACAAAGACATCGTCCAACGCACCAAGGACGTGCTTGAAAACTTGAAGCGGGAGTTCCCCGAACTCGCCGACCGCGGGTATGAACTGGCCGGCTTCGGCTGGCACCAGGGCTGGAACGACCGCGTCAATCAAACCTACAACGACCAGTACGAGAAAAATCTGGCCAACTTCATTCGCGACGTCCGCAAGGATCTCGGCGCGAAGGATCTCCCGTTCGTCATCGCCGAAACCGGCATGGGCGGAACGGCGGAGAAACACCCGCGCGCATTGTCGTTGATGAAGGCGCAGGCGGCGGTCGCCGAGTACAAGGAATTTCAAGGAAACGTCGCGTTCGTCGGCACGCGCGAATTTTGGCGCGAGCCGGACATTTCGCCCAGCAACCAGAATTACCACTGGAACTCGAACGCCGAAACCTACTACCTCATCGGCGAGGCGATGGGCGAAGCGATGAAGAAACTGGCCGTTCCGCCGGCTCGTCCGGCCGGCGAAGTCAAAGCCGCGCAAACCAATGTCGGACAAGCCAAGGCCGGCGAAATGGCGGGATATTTGTTGGTGCCGCACTCGCGCGTGGACAACGACTACGACGCCGGTTTCTCCGTCTATGTCGCGGCGTGGCCCCTGTTGAAAGAGTATCCGGGAAATCGCTTTCAAACCGGTCTCCTCGGCACTTGGATGTTCGCGCGGACCGAGAAACCGTTGGAAGGCAAACATTATTCCGACATCGAAGGCGGACTTGGGTGGTGGCGCGATACGCGATTCGCCACGACCACGCCCAAGTTCATCATGGGAGGCGTCGCGCTGAATTTCAGCGAGTGGGCGAACGGTCCCGGCGCAGGCAAAGGGCGCAATTGGGACAAACCCAGCGGCAAGTACGGTATCGCCCAACTCAGCCCGTGGATCCTCTGGCCGCCGGACGGACTGAATCTGAAACAAGGAACGTCCGGCGAACTGTTCGGCTACGGCTATCTTCCGCTGCCGTTGACTCCGGCGAAGACGACGACCGCCGGCAAAGATATCCCGACCGGCGACCAAAGCTGGACGCTGTTTCTCAACACCGGCAACTTCAAAGGCCCGGTCGCGTTCTTCACGCCGTATCACTGGAGTAAGCCGACGTTGGACAATCCCCAATACGCCGGACAATTCTTGGACGCACGGCCGTCGAATCCGAACAAAGCCGTTCAGATGGAAACCCAATATATCCCCTGCTTCATCGGAACCGACGCCGGGGGCAAGACCTTCGCTCGGATCGCTCCGACGTCGTTTCCGCGCGACGAGCAAGGTCGTTCGGCCGTGATTCACCGTATCACGGCGTATCGCAAGGGAGCTTTGTGGGACGGAGTGAAGTCCTGGTTCGAAGGAGGCGAGGCCGCGTCCGGCGTCATCGACGAGAAGCACGCCGCGCTCCACAAGTTCAGCGACAAAGGGGGCTCGACTTGGCGGATGCATGATTTCAACACGCCCGATGGTCAACGTACGCCGATCGATTGGAACGCCTTCGCCGCCCCAACGGCGATCGACGACCACACTTACGGATACAAATGGGACGCGGACAAAACGACCCCCAACGGGTCGTTGACCACGTTACCCGAACATTATCGGTTGGAAAAAACCAAGCAAGGCAAGGATCAGTGGCAAGCGGTCTCCGCGGCCGACGTCCCCGCCGAGATCGGACTGGGCACGGTCAGCTTCGGTCGCCCACGCGACGCCCGACCGCCCGAACCGTACGTCACGCCCGACGACGCCGCGAGCGATTGGAAGTCTCCGGGCCCGAAGGCCGGTCCGTTCACCGCGAAACTGGGAGACGGCAGCGTCGTGACGTATTCCTGGTATCGCTTCGCCGATCAACCGGCGATCTTGAACGCCGACCTCACGAACGCCGAACGCGAGAGTCTGCAAAAACGCGTGGAGCTGATCCATCGCGGCTGGAAGAAGGACCAAGAGTATTTGCCCCCGAATACCGTCGGCACGCTGGCCGACATCGACCCCGCGCTCATCGTGACGCCGCCGCAGGGTTTGGAGATCGGCTATGTGCCGATCGTGACGCGACAAGCGGCCGAATGAAACCGCCGTAAACCGCGATTCATAAATACGCCTCCGGCGGAGAAATAGATAACGTGAAGTTACTCAAAGCCCTCTGTTATCGACTCACGACACATGTCGGAGATCGTGTGTTATCTAACCGACGCTGACTCGGAAAAAGTGGAATCAATCGATTTCAAAAAGATCTGAAATTCAGGAGATGAGTTTTCTTGACAAAACATGAACTTAAATTAAGTTTGTAGCCTAGGAACCCTGGATTCGGCCAAATATTGGGAATCCTGTTCCTCTTGAGAGAAACGATACTTAGAAATTACGTGGACCGGATTCACTCCCATCTTGCGAGTCGATCCACATTGTCGCGCTAAGTCCTCGGACACAATTTCACATGGGCAATGAAATGATCGATCAGCGAATCTTCGCCATGGTTCTTCGTCGTCACGACGGTCATATATTTATAGTCGCATAATAACAGCGTGGCTAACGCCCTTATTCGGAAAGCGGCCACAACCGCACCGAATATCAAACCGTCGGATGTCCCGGATCAGCGCCGAACGCGGAGGCCAGCGATATTATGCAACGATTGATACGAATTGTGGGCGTTATCGCGAACGCGTGGTGGCTTGGGATCTGTCGTCTGAAGGCATTGTTCAGTCGAGTCTGGATCCCGTTCTTCCTGGTCCCCTTGGCGGTCGGTATGGTCGATCTACATGAGGACTATACGCCGTATCGCATCGCGTTCATCATCGCATATTTCATCATCGTCGCCCCGATTCTCCTGGAAATCACGAATCCGCGACCGTGCGCGATCGATACTCCGGCGAAAACGTAGTTCAGACGCTTTTTCATTCGAATCCCTTCCCGTCAAGGAGTCCGCGTGTCCAAGTTGAATGCTTTTTTGACGCAGCTCGACGAAAAACCAGATCTCCGTGGAGGGGTGTATTCGATTTGGTGCGCCGATCCGACGCTCACCATCGGGGCGATGGCGCTGTTCGCGGCCAAGGCGGCCGCCGCCGGCGCCGCCGGAGCGGCCGGAGCCGATCTGTATAAAAAGTGCACGAACAGTCGTTGTTATATCGGGGCCGGGGACGACGCCGCCGTCGCGACGATTCGAGCTTACATGGACGGACAACAGGAATCGGGAGACGAAACGATCGCGATGATGACCGAGAAAGAGGTCAGCGTGAATGAAATCATCCGCTTCAGAATCGCGGCCCAACGACTGAATTAGCGGATACCGAGTCGACCGACAACGGGAAAATTGCGAATGGGCCCAAACCTCGTACTCGCCTTCTACGTTGTATGGCTCGCACTGACGATCTTCTTTCAATTTCCGAACCCCATCAGTCGATTTCTCGCGAAAATCGACGTTTTCGCCATTTTTCCGATCTGGACGTTCTTCGCCCCGAATCCATCTCGCAATGATTTTCATTTGCTGTTTCGGGACCGCTTGCCGGACGGAACCGTCACCCCGTTCGAAGAAGTCCGTCAGTGCGTTTTAGATCGGCGTTGGTCGACTCCGATTTGGTTTCCGAATCGTCGTTACACGAAATCGCTGCAAGACGCCATGTCGGAGTTGGCGAAATGCTCGGCCTCGTTCAAATCGACCGAGCTTATCTTTACGACGTGTTACCTAACGATCGCGAATTTCGTGAGCGGCATCGGGCGTGACGAAGACTCGCAAGCACGTCAGTTCGCGATCGTGATGACGCACGGCTACGAGTCCGACGATGAGCCCGTTTTGACCTTCGCATCGTCGTTTCATACCTTGGAGACGCGATAATGTCGGTCCCGGGCATCGATCTCGGACCCGATACGGCGATCCTGGCGACGACCTGGCTGCTTGCCGCCGGCGTGACGTTATCGACTTGCGAGTGGCTCGCTCTGAGAAGAGAATTTCGCTCCGGCGGCATGTATGATTGGAATATCATTTCGGTCGTGCATGAGCGAAACCGAAAATCGGCTCTCGCGATGCGGCTGATCGGAAACTATCCCGTTTTTTTGGCCGTCTTGATTCTTCGACTGGCGGCCGCGGTCGGACTCTTTCTTCTTCCGACGTATACGACCTCTCTTCTGCTCGGTGTTTTGCTCGTCAGCCACGCGTTGTTGCATTTCAGATGCGTCTACGGGCTGGAGGGAGCGGACCAAATGCACTTCCTCGTTACCGCCGCGCTCTGGGTGGATTCGCTATTCCAGGATCCAAGCGTTCGCGACTACTCGTTGGGGTTTATCGCCCTTCAGGGCTGTCTTTCGTATTTCGTCGCCGGCGTGGCAAAACTCTTCGGACCGCTCTGGCGGGATGGTACGGCGATCGGCCACATCCTCAACACGCGCAGTTTCGGTGCGCGGTGGGTCGCGTCTTTCTTCTCACGCCGACCGAACTTCGGCTGCGCGGCCACATATGGCGTTCTCGCGTTCGAATTGCTGTTTCCCTTGACGCTCGTGCTACCGACTTCCGCCGCGCTCGGAATACTTGCTCTCGGGGTCCTCTTCCATGTCGTTAACGCGTTCGTCATGGGCTTGAATTTATTCGTTTGGTCCTTCGTCGCGACGTACCCCGCCGTTTTATATTTAGGCTGTCGCATCAACGCGGCCGTTTTTCAACAGGATGCGTAATGGAGCTGCCATGGTATGCCCGTATGTTTAATGAAGCGTATATGTCTCATTTAGTGGAGATGCCGGAAGCTCGAACGCGAGCCGAAGTGGATTTCATCGAGACGCGCCTCAAACCCGACCCCGGAGCGCCGATTCTCGATCTGTGCTGCGGCCCCGGCAGACACGCCGTGGAGTTCGCTCGCCGAGGGTATGCGGTCGGCGGCATCGACCTCAACGCGGAGTATTTGGCGAACGCACGGCGTCTTGCCGATTCGCAAAAATTGTCGGTCGAATTCACACAAGCCGACATGCGCGAGATCGCACGAAAGGACCACTATTCCGCTTGCTATAACTGGTACAGTTCGTTCGGCTACTTCGAATCGGAAGCGGCGAACGTCGCGGTTCTAACGGCGATCCACGGAGCATTAAGAACCGGCGGCCGGGCTGCGATCGACGTCCTCAATTTACCCTGGTTCCTGAAAAACATCGTGCCGTATGATTGGCGGCCGTTGCCGGACGAGTCGATCGTTCTCGAAGACCTAAGCTACGATTGCGATACCGGTCGAAGTCGATACCGCGTCACTCGTATCCCCGCGACGGGAGAAAAGAACGACCGGCGAGATTTCCATCCGCCTGTATTCGCAAGTGGAATTGCGCACGATGCTTGAATCGGCCGGGTTCAAGGTTTTAGGATTCTACGGGGGCATCGATGGTCTGCCCTGTTCGCTTACGAGTCAACGCTGCATCGCGATCGCGGAAAAAATCGAGACTTAGCGCGTATCACAAGTAGGGAGTCCGCTCGATCTCGACGAAAATAACCTCCCGTCAACAATTCGATTCTTCGTGACATGGGATGCCTCGACTTGTTTCGTCAATCTACGGAGATTCGCCTACTTCTCACAACACACCACATGAATCATAAAACATTGTCGACAATTCTCATCGGTTGCATGCTGTTAGTCGGGATTGCTCGCGCAGGCCGAGCCCGCCGCCGAAGCGCAACCCACGCTAACGCCTCCCAAGGGCTTCGACATGCGGCGCGACAACGTCACGCGGGGCAAGCTCGAGACGGTCGAGTACGACTCGGCCTCGGTCGGGGCCAAACGCAAGACGCTGGTCTACACGCCGCCGGGCTACGCCGCCGAGACCAAGTATCCGGTCCTGTATCTGCTGCACGGCATCGGCGGGTCGGAGACCGAATGGACGCGCGGCGGGCGGGCCGATGCGATTCTGGACAATCTGTACGCCGACGGAAAAGTCGTGCCGATGATCGTCGTGATGCCGAACGGCCGCGCGGCGAAAGACGTGCAGGCGAACGATCCGATCCCCAAGCAATCGCCCGCGTTCGCCGCGTTCGAGCAAGACCTGCTGATGGACTTGATTCCGTTCATCGAAAAAACGTACTCGGTCAAATCCGACCGCGAATCCCGCGCATTGGCCGGCCTTTCGATGGGGGGCGGGCAACGCTGAACATCGGATTGAGCAATTGGGAAGCTTTCGCCTGGATCGGCGGGTTTTCGTCCGCCCCCAACACGAAGAAGGCGGCGGAATTGACCGCCCGATCGCCAGTCACCGCGAAGCAAATCGACGTGAAGAAACTCAAGCTGCTGTGGATCTCGTGCGGCGACAAAGACGGCCTCCTCCGCATCAGCCAAGGCTTTCACGACGACCTTGTGACGCTGGGGATACCGCACCTGTGGACCGTCTATCCGGCGGGCCGCCACGACTTCGCGGTCTGGAACATGGACCTGTATCACTTCGCGCCGTTGTTGTTTCGCTGATCCGTTTCGCTGATCAACGCATACGCCTTTCCTCCGCACGCCATTCCTTCGACCTGGATTCGTTCGATGTACGACAAAAAGAATCTCGCCAAACTGAAGCAATTGGATCAACTCGCCCCCGAGGCGATGCAAGCCTTTTGGGCGTTCGACAAGGCCGCGCTTGCCGACGGAGCGATTCCGGCGAAGTACAAGGAATTGATGGCGGTCGCCGTGGCGCTGACCACGCAATGTCCTTACTGCATCGACATCCATTCGACGAACGCCCGCAAGGCCGGCGCGACCGACGACGAATTGGCCGAGACCGCGCTGGTGGCCGCCGCGATCCGCGCCGGCGGCGCGATCACCCACGCCACGCACATGCTGTAACGACATTGCGAATCGACGAACGCCCCGACGCAACACCGTCGCACCGTCCGAACTCGACGTTAAAACACACGACCGCGACCATCTCGGCCGGATAACGACTCGCTTTATCCGGAATAATCGCTTCATCGTGCGCGATCGAACGCCACACCCGACCGATCAAAAGCTACGCTTGCGTAGGTGCGCGACGTCGCGCGTCGAGACGTACGTAACGTGTGAACTTAAGGGGGCGAGCGATGGACAAAATCCGCGTCAAAGGCGTTTGTCTGGGGCTTATCGTCGCGTCGTTCTTGGACTTCGCGTTCGGGTTCGCGCTGGGATTCGTCGAGGCTTACACCGCCCGGCCGCGACCGACCACGCAACAACAACTCGAAGCGCTGGTCGCACGGATGCTCTTGGACGATAACGTCCTGATCATGATCTTGGTCGTCGGCACGTTCACGACCGTCTTCGGCGGTTATCTGGCGGGCCGCTTCGCCCCCGACGCTCCGGTGCTGAACGCGCTCTGCTGCGGCCTCTTGGGCTGCGCGGCCTGCTTCGTGTTCTACGATCCCAAACTGCCGCCGTGGTTCAACATCACCGGTATCGCGAGCATCCTGCCCGCCACACTGTTAGGCGGGTATTTGGCCGACGGGCGAGACGCGGAGGAAAGCGGAGGACTCGAAACATTCGTATAATTCATCCATTATGTCGCGATTCAGGCACGACGACGAGTTTTATAAAACGGTCACGCAAGGCCGGCTGCAATACTTGATCTCGCTGAACTACGATCCCGTCGCGCAGCTTTCGTGGCTGGCCTAACGTGTCTCCCCGAAACCGGGAAAACACGTCGCCTTGTCCGCTTCGCCGAAGCCGGTTCGCTTACGGAGCGTTGTCATGATCGCGCCGACGATACGCTGGAAATTCATGCTTGGTTTACACGAACGAGCGACCGATAACGGTTACGAATATTGTCTCGTGACCGATCAGCGAGAATGCACGATCATGACCGCGCGGAAGGCATACGCTATCGATGTGGGACCGTCTTTCAACTCCAGCGACGCACCATGAATCGCTTCGCGGAAATTTTCATCGAGTTCTTGCCGACCGAGATGGGCGGACGTCGCACGCCGATTCATCTGGACGGGAACGGCCCGGATCATTACAAGCCGCATTTCCGAATTCATGACGGAAACGGCGTATATCTCGGCGTGGAGTTCGTCGATGGTCCCGACCGACCGGTATTCCCCGGCGGCCGAACCTACGCGACGATTCGTTATCTCTATGAACCCGAAGTGTCTTACGATGCGTTGAAAGTCGGCGTTCGATTCGACGTCATGGAGGGCGGACGAGTCGTCGCGACCGGCGAAGTCACTCGAGATTAGTCGCAATCTTGCGAGCAGTCTTTTTTGGAAAGTTCTCGTCGCCGCCTTGACTTGCCCGAAGAGCTTGGTACACTTAATACTAAGTAAACACAATATCACTATTCTTTATAACTCGTATCGTTCCCGCTAATCCTGGGTGCGGAACGGAAAATGAGCACGAAACGCAAACCAAGCACTGAAGCGGTCGACCGCAAACGCGAGTCGGCGTCTTGAAATAAATAACGCGTCATTGCGGCGTGATCGTAACGCTCGTTTCGCTCGCGCAGTGAAGCTAGGGTATTTCGGCGAATGGCGCGAACCGCGTGCGATGACCAAAGACCTGACCGTAAGCAAATTTTCGAGCGTACGACCGTGCTCGAATCGATTGCAACGCTCGTAACGCTCGCGCAGTGAAGATGGCGAAGCTGCAGTGCCGACGGTCAGAAAACAAAACGATGGAAAATGGACAAACACGCAAGCGGTCGACCGCAGTCGCGGTAATCGCTCACTCAATCGTTCTTTGACAATTCGGACCACTCGCCGCATCGTTATCATTGAGCGAACGCGGCGTTATCGTCGCTGGACTAACTGCCCGCTCAGGCGACGAATCAGGCGTTTCATTTCCAGCACGCTCAGCGTCGCCAGAACCTGTTGCACTGGCAGGCCGCTGCCGACGATGACGCCGTCGACGCCGGTGGCGTCGGTGCGGATCAGGTCGAGGATCGCGCACTCGACGTCGTTCAATTGCAACTCGATTGGGTTGCGGATGATCGTACCGTCGGCGGTCGGTGTGGGGGTCGGCAGCGGGCCGAGTTCCTCCAAAACGTCGTCGATCGATTCGACCAGCTTCGCGCCGTCGCGAATCAATCGATGACAGCCCCGCGCGGTTTCTTCGTCGGCGTGTCCCGGAACGGCGAAGACCTCGCGGCCCTGCTCCATCGCGTGACGCGCGGTGATGAGCGAACCGGACTTCAAGCCCGCTTCGACGACGATCGTCCCCAATGTGAGTCCGCTAATGATCCGATTGCGACGCGGGAAGGCCCCCTTCTCGACGCGACCGTCGGGGGGCGTCTCACTTAGTAGGCAGCCCGAGGCGATGACGCGTTCGGCCAGGGGTTTGTGTTCGGTCGGATAGACGTCGATCACCCCCGAACCGAGGACCGCGATCGTACGACCGCCGGCTTTGAGCGCGGACTGATGCGCGGCGGCGTCGATGCCGCGCGCCAACCCGCTGACGACCGTGTACCCGCTTTTGACCAACCCGGCGGCCAAGCGTTCGGCCATGCGAATGCCGTATTGCGAACAGTGCCGCGTGCCGACGATCGCGACCGACATCCGATCGGCGGGCAGCAACTCGCCGCGGCGAAACAGCATGCCGGGCGGATCGGGGATTTCGGCCAGCGGAGACGGATAATCGTCGGTCCCTTCGATCAGCAAATCGACGTTACGAGTTTTCCACGAGGCGAGCAGTTCGGCCACGTCGAGTTCCTCGGCTTGGCGAATCGCGCACCGCTTTGACGCCGATGCCTGGGACGTCGCGAATCGACGACGGCGCGGCGGCGAAAACGCCCGCGGCCGAGCCGAAGCGATCGAGCAACGCGCGACGCAACTTCGGCCCGACACCGTCGACCATGCAGAGCCGCACGTCGGCCGCGAGATCGGCGACCCCGTTGGAATCGGATTCGGAAAAGAATTGCCCCGACATGCACCGCCCCGCTCGGAAACGCATCATCATTCGACGACAAAACGCGAGTTGGATTCTGTCACGCAGACCGGCGACACGCAACGTTTTACGGTTCAAAACGAATGAATTCGGAAATACTCGGCACACCGGCGACAAACTCGGCGACGGAGTCGCCACTCCGACGATCCGGCATTTCGCTCGTTGCGAAAACGCATCATGTCGCTTCGTGAATCCTTTCACACACTCGTTAACTCGCATGGAAATCTCCACGTGTTCGTTGCGATGAACGTCCTCGTTAAAACACATCCTCATTTTCGGAAATTCGTCCGCCACTACTCGGAATTTATGAACGGTTCGTGATCGTTCTACGTACTATCAACAGAGGAGCGAGACATGCATCCGATCTTGAGGGAGAACGGGTGCTCTTTCCATCGCATTGTCTCGACGGCGTTCTCGACCGGGATCCCTGCCCTGCTCTTGGTCAGGGAACGCCGTCGTGTTTTCTTTGCGAAAAGAGATTCCGTTTTGCGACGCTTGATGTGACCGAACGCCGGCACATCGCCTTGCGACGGCGAATGTCTCTTGAGTGGTCGCGGCGCGTTCGCTACAGTGGCCCCGGTTCAATGAAGAACCGACACGTGCGACTCTTCGCACGACACTGTCGGCGGAATCGTCGCTTCGACTCCGCGCTCATCGCCATAGGAGGAACCTATGTTCGTCATTCCCGATCGTCGTGTCGACTCGACCTTCTGCGACCATCTTTCGCGCCGTTCGTTCTTACGCGTCGGCGGTTTGTTGATGGGCGGGATGACGCTGCCTGGGTTGCTGCGCGGAAGAAGCCGCCGGCACGCGCGGCTCGAAAAAATCGGTCATCATGATCTTCCTGCCGGGCGGTCCGCCGCATCAGGACATGTTCGACTTGAAGCCCGAAGCTCCGGCCGAAATCCGCGGCGAGTTTCAACCGATCGACACGTCGATCTCGGGTATTCGCATCTGCGAACACTTCCCGCGCATCGCGTCGATGATGGACAAGTTCGCGATCGTCCGTTCGATCGTCGGCGCGACCGGCGAACATTATTCGTTTCAATGTCAAACAGGTCGTAGCGATAAACGCCAACCGCAGGGGGGCTGGCCGTCGCTCGGTTCGTCGCTTTCCAAACTCATGGGCCAGGCCGATCCGGCGGTTCCGTCGTTCGTCGGCCTGGCTCCCAAGATGGGCCACATGCCCTGGGCGGATAACGGGCAGTCGGGCTACCTCGGCATCACGCACGCGCCGTTCAAGCCCGAGGGCGAAGGCCGGTCGGACATGACGTTGAACGGCGTCACGCTGGATCGCTTGCGCGATCGACTGCGCGTTGCTGGCGGGCTTCGATCGCTTCCGTCGCGACATAGACGCGTCGGGCATGATGAGCGGGATGGATTCGTTCAATCAACAAGCCCTCGGCGTGTTGACCAGCAACCGGTTGATCGAAGCGTTGGATCCGTCGCGCGAAGACGCCCGAACGTTGGAACTGTACGGTCAAGGCGATCCGCGCAACCGCGACGACGGCGGCCCGAAGTTGATGGAACAGATGCTGATCGCCCGCCGGTTGGTCGAAGCCGGCGCGCGCTGCGTCAGTCTGGCGTTCGGTCGTTGGGATTGGCACGACAACACGTTCCAAGCCGGTCGCCAAGATATGCCGATGCTGGATCAAGGCGTTTCGGCCCTGGTGCGCGACCTGCACGAACGCGGATTGGACCGCGACGTGTCGGTCGTGGTCTGGGGCGAATTCGGCCGCACACCGATCATCAACAAAGCCGCCGGACGCGACCATTGGCCGCAGGTCAGTTGCGCGTTGTTGGCCGGCGGCGGAATGCGGACCGGTCAAGTCATCGGCGCCACGACACGCGACGGCGGACATGTGGCCGATCGCCCCGTGACTTTCGGCGAAGTCCATGCCACGCTGTATCGCAACATGGGGATCGACGTCAATACGACGACGATGCATGACCTAACCGGTCGACCGCAATTTTTGGTCGACGACGGTGCGCAGCCGATTCGCGAATTGATCTAAGCGATTGACCGCATGATAGAATGAGCGAATCGATCCAACGGTTCTTTCCGAGAACGATCATGCGTTCGTGGCTGACATTGGCTTGCGTCTTCGCCCTGACGGGCGGCGCTCTAGCACAGAACCCGCCCAAGCAGCCGGAGCCTTCCAAAGCCGGCGACGACGCGCGACGTGCGAGCGATCTATTAAAAGGGCTAGGCGCGGAAAAGCCGATCGTCTCGACCGCGCCGGTCACAAAGTTAGGCCACGTGCGTACGAGTCTGTTCGGCATCGAAGCCGAAGGAGCGAAGTTCGTCTATGTCTTCGACCGCTCGGCCAGCATGAGCGAACCGAAGAACCTGCCAATCCGCGCCGCCAAAGCCGAGTTGATTCGCAGCTTGCAACCGCTCGGCCGGACGCAGCAGTTCTACGTGATCTTTTACAACCAAGAGCCGAAGGTGTTTCAGCCCGGCGCGGAGTCGGGCAAGCTGATCTTCGCCAACGACAAGAACAAAGAGGCGGCCGAATCGTTTATCAAATCGATCCAGCCCGAAGGCGGCACGCGACATTACACCGCGCTCGATACCGCGTTGAAGATGCGGCCGGACGTGATTTATTTACTGACCGACGGCGATGCACACGACGATTTGACCGCGGACGAATTGGAGCGGCTCGAAAAACTGAACGGCGGTATCACACAGATCCACGTCGTGCAGTTCACGGCCGACTTTCCGACCGGAGACGTGTTGAAGAAATTGCCGGCCACCAGCCAAGGCGAATTCAAAACCGTGCCGATCGAAAAACTGCCGGCGAAGTAACGTGTACGCTATACATCAAGCGAGCAGAGGACATCGGTCCTCCGGTTCGTTCATACTTGGCGGTGCGTTACTCCGAACGCATCGACATCCGCACGGCGACGCAGGCCATCCAAGCCAAGGGGGCCAAACCGGCGGACACGGCGATCAAGATTTGCGGGGTCATCGTGGGAATTCCTTATCCGGCGGTGACGGGCGGGAGCGGCCGTCAACGACGACCGTAACGCATCTTGAGATGCCGGCGAATCCACGGCGGTCACGTTCGCCGCACGAGAATTCTCCGGACTACCGATCTCAGCGAAAAGAATCGTACGAACCGGACAACCGGCGACAGAAATTTCGACCGGACTTTCGCCATCGCAAGTCCCAGACGGCTTGCGGCATACGTCGTGAGAAACTTGAGCGTTTCTTCGCTGACGATGCTGAGATCCTTGAAAACGACGTTAACTTATCGCTACGACTTGAGCGGTCATACCATATGAAGTCTCGACCACGATGCTTGCTGAGTGACATCACACGATTGTCGACAACGTAACGTGTTCGGGCCGCTCAACTCAGCATGCCGAAGCATGCCGGGTCGAACGGCCCGAGGGGAACGTCGCGCGTGGCGCGGATGTCGAACGATCGACTACCACGGCCCGCGAATGTAATACACGCCGAATTGGTTTGTGTCGTCCGGCCAGTACGGCGGATGGCGGAACCGGTACGACGCCGGGGCGCTGCCCGGATACGTGCGACCGTACTGATGAAAGATCGGCGTATTTCGCATGCCGCCGACGCCCCAGGCGTAATGCGTTTGATATTCGGCCGTGGGCGGAACGACCAAGGCGTACGGTTCGCCGTAGGATTGGTGGTAGTACTTATTGTGCCACGGCAAGCCTTGGCCGACCGACGCGGCTTGCGCTGCGGCGGTGTTATAAGGCTCGACATAGGGATATTGCGCCGCCGAGTCGCGGCCGATCGCGACCGTCACGACCAGCGTCGCGCAGGCGGAGAGCAGGAAGCGTTGCATGGAAACACACGAAGTGGTTGAAGGCCGAAGTGTTTGGAAAAGTCGCCGATGCGCGTCGCACGACTTAACGCCAATGGATTTTCGTTTGCGTCGTACCGCCGTACGGTCCCCACGGGCGGTAATACGTCCGCGAGTGTTGATACAGCAATTGATCCGGCATCAGCCCTTCGTACGTGATGAACGTATGACCGACGAACGGCGGAACCGGCACTGGTGATACGTACAACGACGCGCCGATCGCTCCGGCGTCGCCGCACGGCACTCCGGGGACGTATTGATTGCGAGCGACGTCGGCCGGATAGCCGGGCTGGCAATATTCGGCGGCCGTCGCCGAGCCGTAAACGCTCAGCGACAACGCGAGCGCGCAACCGTAAACGAGCAAACGCTTCATGGCGGGAACTCCTTTTCCGTCACACCAGGGCGGGATGATATCAGGCGGGCGGAAACCTCGCGACGCCTCTCGGATCCTCCGAGTTCGCTGCGTCGCGGGCTTCTCTGTGATGAGATTCGGACACGCCATGCTTCGGAAATCACCCGTTGTATCGCCGCTACCGAAATCTCCCAAAATGCCGCCTTTAACGTCCGTACATTCGTTAAGGTTTGGCGGAGATTGGCGAGCTTCGGAGCGGCGGTTCGATACACCAGTTCGCAATGAGAACCGAGTCCGTCGCGATTTGGACTTGAAGCCACGGCTTGCCTCCCCGCTATAATCGTCAAAGTTTACCGGCTTCTGCGTCGCGTCGCGGAGGCCGTTCGCATTCGCCCGACGCCCACACGTCGTTACCCGGAGTTGCCGCGTTGTCCAAGGTTCGCACGAAACCCGCCGCGAAGTCGAAGTCTTCCTCGACACCAAACTCGGATGATGCGCCGGAGGTCAAAAAGAAAGTCAAGGCCGAGGTCGCCGAAACGAACGGCCAGGCCGAAGACGAAAGCTCGGACGAAGCTGAAACCGGAGGAGTCGAAAAATCGGCTAAGCCGGCAAAGGAGAAGGGTCGCCGCGCCACGGCTCAAACGATGGCGGCCGCGCAACGCGATATTCTCTGTCAGCGAGTTTTTCGCCAAGAACCGACATTTGCTGGGCTTCGACAATCCGCGTAAAGCCCTGCTGACCACCGTCAAAGAAGCGGTCGACAACTCGCTCGACGCCTGCGAAGAAGCGGGCATCCTGCCCGAGATTTGGGTCCATCTCGAACAGACCGGCCCGACGCGTTTCAAGATCGGCATCCAAGACAACGGCCCAGGCATCGTCAAGAAACAGATTCCTCTGATTTTCGGCAAACTGCTGTACGGATCGAAGTTCCATCGACTGCGAATGAGCCGCGGCCAGCAAGGGATCGGCATCAGCGCGGCCGGCATGTACGGCGTGCTGACCACCGGCAAACCGGTCAAAATCATCAGCAAGATCAGTAAGAAACTGCCGGCGCACTATTACGAAATTCAGATTAACACGAAGACCAACGATCCGGAAATTCTCAACGGGAAGGGCGAAGGAGTCGACATTCCGGCCGGCCCCAAAATGGCCGACGAGTTGGAGAAACACAAAGTCGAATGGGTCGCGGTCGACGACGCGGGAAAAGATATTCGAACACGGCACGCGGGTCACGATCGAACTCGAAGCGGTCTATAAACGCGGGCGCGGCAGCATCGACGAATATCTGGAACAAACGGCGATCGCCAATCCGCACGTTCGACTGCACTTCAAAGATTCCGAAAACAACGAACGGACCTTCGACCGCTCGACCACGACGTTGCCGCCCGAATCGAAGGAGATCAAACCGCATCCTTACGGCATCGAACTGGGGCGTTTGATCGCGATGTTGAAGGATACGCGCGAAACGACGGTCAGCGCGTTCTTGACCAGCAGCTTTTCGCGCGTCAGTTCGACGGCCGCCAAAAAAATCTGCGACGTCGCCAAGGTGAGTACCCGGATCAACCCGGGCAAGGCTGGCCGGCATGAAGCGGAGGAATTGTTCAAGGCGCTGCAAGACGCCAAGTTGCCGCCGCCCGCCACCGATTGCATCACTCCGATCGGCGAAGAGTTGCTGCTGAAGGGCCTGCATCAGGTTGTGCCGGGCGAGTTTTACGCCGCGGCCACGCGTCCGCCGTCGGTGTATCGGGGCAATCCGTTTCAGATCGAAGCCGCGCTCGCGTTCGGCGGCTCGCCCGCCGCGCAACGCGTCTCGCTGGAAACGTTGACCGAGTTGCTCGGCCAAAGCGACGCGCGCACGTTACGTCAGTTCCTTACCAGCAACTTCGCGGGACTCGGCTCGGATGCGGCGGATAAGATCTTGGCCGAAGCCGAATTCGGCGCGCGCCAATCGCCGGGCAAACTCAGCAAGGAAGAAATCGGCAAGTTGCACGGCGCGATGCGCAGCGTGAACCTGGACGAAGGGCAAACGATGAACATCATGCGATACGCCAATCGCGTGCCGCTGCAATTTCAACTCTCGGCCTGCGCCATCACGCAAACCGCGATGTCGATGAACTGGCGATCGTACGGCGTCGCCCAATCGCGTAATAGTCTGCCCAGCGGACCGATTTCATTGATGGTCCACATGGCCAGCGTTTGGGTTCCGTTCACCAGCGAAAGCAAGGAGGCGGTCGCCAGCTACCCCGAGATTCAAAAAGAGATCCGCTTGGCGATTCAAACGGTCGGCCGCAAGCTGGGCCAGTTCTTGCGTCGTCGCCTGGAAGTCAAAGCCGAAGGCGAACGCCGAAACGTGTTTCTCCGCTACCTGGGCGAAGTCGCCGACGCCGTCTGCGATATCCAAGACAAAGAAGGGGAACGCGATAACCTCTACAACCAACTACTCGAAGTCGCCAAAAAGAAAACCGCTCAGGCGGACGCCAAATACGACGAACGCGGCCGTAAAGTGGCCAAGATCGAAGACGACCTAGCCAACGACAAGAGCGTGCTGATCATCCCGCGCGAGGAGGCGGCGGGGGTATAATCAAGCCATGGAAACCAACGCTTCACATCACATTTCCTCCGGTCCGTTCGACGCCGCCTCGCCGGTCGTCGTTCCCTATGAGAAGCGTCTTTCGCAAGACTGGGAGTGGGCCATGGCCGAGGGGAGCCGGTTTTTCGATGGCACGAACAAAGTTCACGCCACGATGCAAAACCTCGCCAAGCGGCTGGAGGAAATGCGGATCCCTTATGCCGTGGTCGGCGGCATGGCGCTGACCCGGTATGAATACAAGCGTTTCACCGACGATCTCGATGTGTTGGTCACTCAAGAATCACTGGATCGTATTCACAAAGAACTCGAAGGACGTGGCTATGTCCTTCCGTTTAAGAACAGCAAACATCTTCGAGATACGGACACCGGCGTGAAAGTCGAATTCCATGTTTCGGGTCAATACCCCGGCGATGGAAAGCCCAAGCCCGTGGCGTTTCCGGATCCTTCCGGGGTCGCCGAACAGTATCATTCGATTCACTTTCTTTCTCTCGCGGCGTTGATCGAGTTAAAACTCGCTTCTGGCATATCGAATGCGGATCGCGGGAAGGATTTAGTCGATGTTCGAGAGCTAATCGTCAAGAACGGACTCGACAGAGATTATGCCGATAAGTTGAATCCCTATGTACGCGAGCCGTTCCTCAGGATATGGGATCGCATCTCTGAAAACATCACATACCTTACGGTCATGACGTTTCCAACACTGTCTCAAACTCCTCAAGATTGGTCGCAACTCTTCGCCGCATTGCCCGAGGAGAAGCAGGTCTTACTACCGATGCAGAACGCGGGGCTGGAACTCGAACCCTCGCGCAGCCGCAAACCGAACGAAGTTTGGTTTAAGTCAAACAATCCCGCGCTGGCCAAGACGTTCGACATGCATTCGGCATCGGATTACCGCTAACACTTACGATTTCACGGATCGAATTCGCTCGACACATGGCCAAAAAACCCAAGAAGTCCGCCGATCAGAAGACGCCCAAGCCGACCGACATGTCCAAGCGCGACACCAAAACGCTCGGCGCGTTGGTCGAAGTCGCGCAAGACGTCGTGAAAGCGGCCGTCAAGAAAACGGATCCGCAACTTCACATCCCGCTCCGCGCTGTCCAACGTCAAATACAACAAATCCAAACGGATGATCGAGATGGGCGCCGCGAAGAACGCGCGGCAACTTTTCAATCTCAATCAGGCCAAGTCGTATATGCAGTCGCTATTGGTGGCCAAAGGCTGCAAGCAATTGATCTACGACAACAAGAATTGCAGCCTGCGAAGCCTGTACTACATGCTTAAGCACACCATCGCGGGGACCAAAGAGGAGACGTTCGCCGGGCAGGAGGAATGCGATCCGATCATCGAAGACATGGAGGTCACGCTGAACAGCCTCCGCGAAGAGTTGCATCTCTTCGCCGAAAATCGCGGCAACATCGCCGGACCGATCGTCGTCGTCGACAAGGGTTTCAATATCGACTGCGCCCGCATGGGCTCCGCAGGTTACAGCATCCCGTCGATCATGGAACCGGATCGCATTCAATTCAAAAAATGTACGGCCGACTTCGTCCTCCATGTTGAAAAAGGGACCGTCTGGAATCGCTTCAACGAAGACGAGTTCTGGAAGAAGCACAACTGCCTGATTACGCACGGCATGGGACAACCGCCGCGCGGCGTGCGACGCATGCTGTATCGCCTAAACAACGAACTGCAACCCGGCGGCAAACCGCGCACCAAGGAATCCGAACCGCGGATGCCGATCTATTGCCTATTGGATAACGACCCCTGGGGGTACTACATCTACAGCGTTATCAAACAGGGCTCGATCAACTTGGCGTTCGAAAGCATGCGCATGGCCGTGCCAGAGGCCAAATTCATGGGCGTTCGCTCGATGGACGTCGATCGCTATACCCTCTCGGACAGCGTGAAGATCAAGCTGAACGACACGGATATCAAACGCGCGAAGCAGGTGATGAGCTATCCCTGGTTCAAGGACAAAAAGCCGTGGCAGAAAGAGATCGAGACGATGCTCCGAAACGGCATCAAACTGGAAGTGGAAGCCCTCACCAGCAAATCGCTGAGCTTCGTCACCGAGACATACGTGCCGGATCGGTTGAAAGCCAAGGACTGGTTGGACTAAATACAACCCGCGTTCAGCCGACGTTTCATTCCTCACCGCGAGTATGCCATGGCCGGAAACTATAAGGTTCGCTTTCAAGACGCCGAAGATACGCTCGAAGAATATCTTCATCGCTTACGTAAAGAGAAGAAATTCTCCGCGCCTCGTTTGGAACACGATCTCCGAACATGTTGGAGCAAATCCGGTGCGGTGACCTCGCTCGGGTTCAAAGAATTCATCCTGCAACTCGGCGAGGACGAACGCTACAAACACGTCGCGTTGTATTACATGGCGCATCACGGCGACGCGCACCCGCCGACGGAATACAAAGCCTCCCTGCAAACGGCGTACGGAAACGGCAAACAGCCTGGGCTGGAATTCGGTACCGCCGAGTATCAGACGGCCGAGAAAGCCTACTGGAAAACGTTCGCCGAGACGCCGACCGATCCCGCATGACGGCGAAGCGCCCCTCGACACGCTCGCGAAGCGAGCGACCGTCCGATAGATTGAATCGAGGCGAGTTCCTCGTTTTGTCAGAAAGGTCCGTTCGATGTCACGTCGATTCTCGTTTCCGACGGTGCTGCTGTCGGCATCGCTCTGGTGCGGCGTTCTCGCGGCCGCCGACTCGGGTCCGACCGAAAACGAACCGGCGCCGGAGTTGAAGGTCGCGACCGTGGTCGGCGATCACATCGCGCTCGAGACCAACGGCAAAGAACTGGATTGGGCAAAACAACGCGACAAGTCCCCCACGATCGTCTTCTTCGTCCGGACCGATCGTTTTACGCGCCCCCTGGCGAGAACCTTAAAGCAGGTCGACGCCGAACTGGCCAAGATTCCCGACGCGGCCGCCGTCGCCGTCTGGCTGACCGAAGACGCCGACAAAACGAAAAACCATTTACCGTTGGTCCAACAGTCGTTGGATCTCAAACGAACGATCTACGCCTACTTCGCCAAAGATCGCGCCGGCCCGGATAACTGGGGCGTCAATCCCGACGTCGATCTGACGGCGGTGGTCGTGCGCGACGGTAAGGTCGTTAAACGATTCGGCATCGTCGGCCCGAACGAAAAAACGGCCGCGGAAATCTTGGCCGCGTTTCCGATCGAGAAAAAGACGCCGTAATCTACGGCGTTGTCGTTGCCATGTATCACTTCGACGGGGTGAGTCGTCGCGCGAAGCCATCGGCACGCGCGACGAGATTCCGCGTCACTCGTTTGCCGACCGATATGGACGAATCGCCCGCTCCGCGTCCGAACCGGCAGTTCAGCGTCACCACGCTGTTGCTCGGCATCGCTTTGTTGGCGGGGTTGCTGTCGCTCCGTACGGTTTCGCACGCAGTCTTGCTGGTAGTGTTCTTGGTACTGTTGATCGCCGCGCACGTGATCGGCAATTCGTTCGGAACGCACCTCCGCGACAAGTCGAAACTTCGCCGCGCGGATGACGGACCGCCGATCTACGCCTCGCCGCTTGAACGCGCTACGCCGGTCGACGCACGGCCGACCGGCGCCGCCGAAACCCTCGCGTATGGGAGACCGCACCGGACCGGGTTGGTGGGTGTACGCCGGGATTCTGTTGGGCGCTTCGGGCGGCGGCTACGGGACGGCCAAGAGTTTCGAGAGTTTGCGCGACGAAGCGTTCGGCGGGTGGATTCTCGGAATCGTCTCCGGTACGGTCATCGGCGGGATCGCGGCGTTCTTACTCTCCGGCTTCGTCACCATGTCGCTCAAAGCGTGGCACGAAGCCGTGCGTCACGACAAGCGTTAGACGGCGATTTTCAACCGGCTCGTCCAAGTTTATCGCTTCAATACCGGATCGGTCATTCCGAGTTCGGCGAAACCCTGCGTGCGAATCAGGCACGAATCACAATGCCCGCACGGCCGTCCCGCGACGTCGGGATCGTAGCAACTGTGCGTCAGTCCGTAGTCGAGTCCCAGCTTCAAACCGGTACGGATGATCTCGGCTTTGGTCAGATGGATCAGCGGCGCATGAATGCGAAACCGCAGCGTTCCTTCGACGCCGGCTTTGGTCGCCAAGTTGGCGGTCCGCTCGAACGACTCGATGAATTCCGGCCGGCAGTCGGGGTAGCCGCTGTAGTCGACGGCGTTGACGCCGATGAAGATGTCGGCCGCGTTCAATGTTTCGGCGTAGCCCAGGGCCAGCGAGAGAAACACCGTGTTGCGCCGGGACGTACGTGATCGGTATGCC
The DNA here is from genome assembly GCA_049840575.1 of Pirellulales bacterium. Lineage (GTDB taxonomy): Bacteria > Planctomycetota > Planctomycetia > Pirellulales > JALHPA01 > JANRLT01. The sequence goes on along the minus strand of JASGKV010000016.1, from coordinate 2,906 downwards.
GGCTTCCATTTCGCCCGCGTCGCGATCCTTCGGCACGTCGATCTCGGCCGTCAGCGCGCTGCCGCCGAACGCACGTAGGTCGATCGGCACGACGACGTGCCTCGCGACGCCGAGCGACTGGGCGACGCGCCGCGCGGCGTCCAATTCGTGCGTATGACGTTGGCCGTAAGCGAACGAAATCGCATGTAAAGCGAACCCCTCGGATTTGGCCACGGCGGCGCAAGTGGCGGAATCCAGGCCGCCCGACAGGAGAACGACCGCGGGTCGTGGAATCGTGTTCGTGGTGCTCATGTCGTCGATTTTAACGGGAATGGCGGGATCGGCCAGCGGAACCCTACCTTTTGCGATCGACTCGACCTATGATGAGAAATTCTCGTTTTTCGGCCGTTACCGGGAGTTCGACGTCGTGACCGCGTTTCGCAACAAGCTGGAAACCTTCGCCAACCAGTTCCCTCAGCGCGACTACGTGATCGAAATCGTCGCCCCGGAATTCACCAGCGTCTGTCCGATGACCGGTCAGCCGGACTTCGGCACGCTGACGATCAACTATGTTCCGGAAAAGCTCTGTGTGGAGTTGAAGAGCCTCAAAATGTATCTCCAGGCGTTTCGCAACGAAGGGATTTTCTACGAGAACGTGACCAACTCGATCCTCGACGACTTGGTCGACGCGCTCCAACCGCGGTCGTTGACGCTGACCGCGCAATTCACCCCGCGGGGCGGAATCTCGTCGAAAATCGTCTGCGAACACAAAGCCCGGGCGTAACGCTAGGCTGCGCAATCCTCACGACCGGATTTCGCGTTGCGATCGCGGAAATAGAAATCGCAGCCGCCGGGTCGACGTTTGCATCTCATCGGCCGCGACCTATGTTTGCGCGTCCGACAGCGACGGTCGGCGCAACGTGCATCGCGCTGTTCGCTCTCGGCGACAACCCAAACGGGCAGCAACCATGCCGACGTTCGATAACAGCGCCAACACCGTGGAATTCCCGCCGGCCGTTCCGACCGGCGTCATGCCGAACGAACCGTCATCGGCGAATTTCGTGGAACGTCGCTCGCGTCGGGAAACCGATATCGGGACCGAGCGTCGCCAATTCTGCAACAGCTACGAAGGCCTTTCGCCCGAAGCGGCCGTGCTGGGCGAGGCCGTCGATCGCTATAAGATGCGCAATCGCCGCCGCTTTATCACGTACGAAGAAATTCTGACGGTGATCCGCGAGTTGGGCTACGCCAAGCAGGCGTAAGCCGCACGATCATTCCGTCGTGCGTCCGGTGGCGACGTCGAACGCGTCGATCGCCGGCACCATCATGGCGGCAGTCGCCAGTCCATACGTGCCGACGACGACCACGAACACGCTGAACGTGTCGCCGCCCAAGAACTGCATGATGCCCGCGAACGTGGCGATCGGACAGATCAGCGAGGCGGTCAGCAACGCGCCGGACGGATTTCGGACTCCCAACGCCGCGTACAGCAACAAGCTGCCGCACAGGATCACTGCCGAAAACGCCACGAGTTGAATGGCCAACGAGCTATGGCTGAAGGCGATCATGATCCGCATGCAGGTCCCGACGCCGACCAGCAGAAAAAAGACGATCCCCAGACTGACGGCGATCGCTTGGCGTGAATTGTCGTACGCCAGCCCGATGTGCACGCCCAACATGGCGACGAAGGCCTGAAGTGCCAGCAGACCGCCTGACAGATAGAACGCCTCGTCGCCCCGCGCAATTCCGGCGGCCCACATGCCTGCGATCAGCAGATGGGGCAGCACGAGCATTTCCTTCGCGCCGTAGAATATCCCGCCGAGCTTGCCGAAGATGAATTCCTTCGGGCTGAGATCGGTGACCGAACAGCGAGATCGAGCGAACCCAGATCGCGCTCGTTGGCGATCGCGTTGACCGCCAGGGCGTTGATCAAGATCAAACTCAGCACGAACAACGGCCCCATGATCGCGGCGAAGCCCTCGCGTGACGCGCCGATTCCTCCAGATAGCGAGCGGATCCCCAGAACAGCGACCGCGAACAGCGCGACGTAGGCGAATTTGACCAATAAAATACGCTTTCCATACGCCCAAGTCCGCGTTTCTCGCCACAAATCGGGTTATCCCAGACCGCGCGGGTTGCGCCGGCGCGGCGTGAACGTCGCGCGTTCCATCGGTCGCGATCGGCGTCTCGTTCTCGTTACGCGGCGCGGCTTCGCGCGAGGGGTTCCAAACGCGTAACCGAAAGATCGCCAATCCGTTCAGCAGCAAGGTCGCTCCGGCGCAAAACAAGGCGTACTCCGCCACGGCGTTGGTCAATCCGAACGGGCCGGAAACGTTTTGCGGCAACGGGCGAAGCGCGGCCCAGAGGGCTTGTAACGGACCGAACGCGGCGGCCCAGGCGCAGTCGAGATTCCGGCCCAAGCGAAGCCGAACATGCCTGCGTCGACGGCGGTCCAAAACCCGACCCACGCGCAAAGAATGAGAACCGTCAGCGCGAGGATGAGAAACGTTTTCTCCCGCCAATATGCGATCAGCGATCCCAGGCTGCCTGCCGCCGCGGTGGTGGCCAAGGTCACGACCACGCAGGAGACGATTTGCTCGAGCGAAACGCCCCCCATACCTCGCAAGAGGATCCAGAGCGGCACGGTCGCCGCTACGGCGATCATTAATGGCAAGAGACTAGCGCACAGCCGCCCGAGGACCAACTCCGAGTTGTTCAGTCGCGTCAGCAATAACAGGATCAGCGTTCGACGATCTTTCTCTTGCGCGATGGTCCCCGCGGCGAAGATGGCTGAGAAAAACAACGCCATCGTCAGTTGTAGGAGCGCCAAAATCGGAAACAGCGTGGCTCCGAAGCGAGCCGTATCCGACGTGGTTCGCAATTCCTGCGTGCCGGCCAACAACATCCACGCGGCGAACAACAGCAAC
>JASGKV010000015.1:0-14558 GCA_049840575.1 Pirellulales bacterium | reverse complement strand
CGCGGCGGTGCGATAGCGGTAGTTGATCGCGGCGAAGGAGATGCCTTGTTTCAACGATTCGGCGATGATCGTGTCTTTGCGGACGCCGGATTTGTCGCCGTTCAAAAATCCTCCGCCGTGAATGTACACGATCAACGGCGTCGGCTTGTCGGACGGCGCCTTCCAAAAGTCGAGCGCATTGCGGACATGCGGCCCATATTTGGCGTCGGCTAATGTCGGCTCGGGCGTCGTCAAGTTCGGTTCGGCCGCACGCAAAGCGGAGCCGATCGCGACGAGCCCTACCAACAGTAACAATGATTTAACGGTCATGTCGATTCGCGTAAGTCGCAGGTTGGGTGAGTGTTGGAATTATCGGCCAATCGACTGAAAATGTCAGCGCGGACGATCTTGATTTGAAAGGCCCTGAATCGGCGATCGACGACATGCGTTGCTTGAACGGATCGCCGTTTGAACGACTATCGAAATGGGGGGGGGCGATATGTTCTGCGTCGAGTCTGTAAGAAAACTTATAAAAAATCGGCCTTCTCTGTCGAGAATGATCAAAGGTGCCGCCGGATTGAAGGTGTTGGATGAAATTCAGAAAGGCCGGCTCCGGAATGCTGTATCTGACGATGACTCCCCAAATCGGAGTGACTGTTCGATCGCACTTCGTTGATCGATGACAGGATTTTGGAACCTTTCGCGGACGATGTTTGTCGTTCGCTGAATTTCTGATAATGTAACGACAGGTCCCTTGGGGAAGGGATGCTTGATTTCCTTTGGGGAAGGAAATGTCATGCGAAAACGTGCGTTCACGCTGGTCGAACTGCTGGTCGTTTTGGCGATCGTCGGAATTCTATTGGCTCTGTTGCTGCCGGCCGTGCAGATGGCCCGCGAAGCCGGTCGGCGTACGCAATGCGCCAACAACCTGCATCAGCTCGGCACGGCGGTGCAGACGTTTCATGAAGCGCAACGCGCGGTCCCGACCTACAACGGCATCTTCCCCGCCGGCAAGAACGCGTTGCAGGCCACCGCGCCGCGCAGCGTGTACGGCAGCTGGTTCGTCCATCTGTTGCCGTATGTCGAAGAACAGAAGCTGCATCAGCTAATCGCCGCCGACGTTCAGAAATACACCAACACCGGGGTGAAGCAAGCCTCGTCCGGCGAGCCGATTACCGCCGGCTATTGGCAACCGCCGCCGAAGCTGGTAACTCCGGCCATCCCGGCCACGTATAACCAATACAACGGTTCCTTGCAACCGGTCACCACCACCAACGGGAACGGCTACACCGTGACCACCATGCAGTGGGTTCCGCCCCGCAACCCCGATCCAGGAACCGGTACCGCGGCGGTCTACGACTACACCGGTTGCGTTTGGATCCCAGGCACGGTCGCTAACGGATACGTCGGCATTTGGAATCCGAATTACCGTAAACGCGCGTTCTCGATGCTGCGTTGTCCGTCGGAAACGACCGCGCCCGACGGCATGGTTTATAAGGGCGAATGGGCGGCCACCAACTACCTTGCCAACTGGAACGCCTTCAGCAACGGCAAAGCGGCCGACGGCTTCACCGCCGGGACGACCAAGTTCAAAAAATTCAATGACGGACTGTCGAAGACATTGATGTTCGGCGAAGGTTACGCCGTGTGCGAAGGGAAGGAACGTACCGCGTTCCTCGCATGGCATAAAGGGAGCGACGGCGGATTCAGCGCATATGGCGGCGTTCACAACTTCGGCCTGACGTTCAGTTTGAGTAGTTCGCAGGAAATTGATAACGGTACAGGACCGGTGAAGGTCAGTTCCACGAACGGCTTCCCAAATCCCTCGGAAAAACCGTATCTCGTCTTTACGCCGCAAGTCCGCCCCAGCCCGATCGACTCGGGCCAGTTCGGCTGCACCAGCCTGACCGTGCAAACGCCGCACGAAATCATGAACACGGTCAACGCCGACGGCTCGACCCACATGGTCTCCGGCGAAATCGATGCCGATGCCTGGATGAAAATGATGTTGCCGGCCGACGGTCGAGTGGCCTCCGCGAACTGAGTTACTTAAGCTATGCGCGATCGCCGAGCTTCGTGGGTAGTCCGTCTACTGATCACTTTGCTCGCATCCGCTGCGTCGTTAACACGTGGGCAGCCGACGGAGACTCCGGCCGTTCGTCCCCGAGTCGTGGCCTATGTGCCGAATTGGATCGACGTGGCGAAGTTCTCGCGCACGATCGATTACGCGAAGCTGACGCACATCAACATCGCGTTCGAGAACCCGACCGACGCACACGGCACGCTCTCGTTCCATAAAGGGAACGCCGAACTGATCGCGACGGCGCACAAGGCCGGCGTGAAAGTCTTGGTCTCGCTCGGCGGCGGCGCCGACTCGACCAATAAAACGATGCAGGCGCACTACTTCGATCTGATCGGAGCCGAAAAACGGGCCGACTTCGCCGCGAAACTGGCGAAGTATCTCGACGATCACGATTTCGACGGACTGGACGTCGATCTCGAAGGCCCGGCGATCAACGCCGACTACGGGCCGTTCATCGAAGAGCTCGACAAGATTCTGCGGCCTCGCGGCAAGTCGCTGACCGCCGCCTTGTCAGAAGGGTACGGCGGTAAGAACGTTCCGGACGCGACGCTCCAACGGTTTGACTTCGTCAACGTTATGGCGTACGACGGCAAGGGAAGTTGGAACGCCAACGATCCGGGGCAACATTCGTCGCTGCAATTGGCCGAACGGGCGATCGCGTACTGGCGCAAGCGCGGTCTTTCGAGCGAAAAAATCGTCCTCGGCGTACCGTTCTATGGTTACGGATTCGGTCGCGACTTTCGCAAATCGCCGTATGCGTACGACGCGATCGTCGCCAAGTATCCCGGCGCGGAAACCCGCGACGAGTCCGGCGACACGATCTGGTACAACGGCATCCCCACGATCCAGGCCAAGTCGCGATTGGTCCTCGACGAAAAACTCGGCGGCGTCATGATCTGGTCGTTGGACAACGATGCACCCGGCGATAAATCGTTACTGCGGGCGATCGACGAAACGCTGCGCAGCGGCAATCCGGCGAAAAAGTAAATCGATTTAAGTCGGTTCGCGGTCATTGTTCACGTCACGCTTGTATATTCTTATTCCAAGACGTGCCTTGTTCGATGACTCCCTGATCGCGGGTTTCTTCATGGATCGCTGGTATTTCGCTTATGGCAGTAACTTATTGACTGCGCAGATGGTCGCGCGAACGAACTTGGATTTGATCCACGCATCTCCGCAACGCGCTGTTTTGTTCGGGTATCGCGTCGCGTTCAACATTCGCGGTTCCGACGAACGACTGTACGCCAACATCGTCCCCGACGCGGAATCGGTTACGTACGGAGTCGTGTATCGTTGTCCCCCGCAAGTTCTGGCCAAGCTCGATGTGTTCGAGACCGGGTATCACCATCTGGAAGTCGAAGTTACGACGATCGGCGGCGAATCGTTGTCGGCGATCGCGTATCTCGCCCGCCCCGAACGCGTCGCTCCGGAAGGGCGTCCCAGCGACGAGTATCTCGCTCGCATCTTGACCGGCGGACGCGAGCAAGGCTTACCGGTGGACTATCTCGCCGGCATCGAGCGACTCGCGACCATCACGCACACATAGCTTAAGCGTGTGACGCAAGCTACTTGTCCAATCGTAGCGTCGTCACGACCGCGCGATGGTCCGACGGATACGGCGCGGCGACGATGTCGGCCTGTTCCTTGGCTTCGCCGACGATCTCGACGTTGCGAATCTCCGCTTCGCCGGCGACGAACACGAAATCGATGCGGTCGTGATGATCCTTCGGATCGTCGCGCTTCGTGATGGTCGCCCAGGTCATGCCCGGAGATTTCACCGGATCCGGATGCCGCTTGCGATACGAGTCCGTAAAGCCGGCATCCGACAACGACTTCGTCGACGGCCATTCGACCGACACCGGATGCGTTCCGCCGGCGACGGTCGCCGGCGTCCAATCCAAACACGACGGTTCGTTGAAATCGCCGGTGACGACGCGCACACGCGACTTCGACGCACCGATCGCCTTGAGCAACGCGTCGATCTGTTTCTTACGAGCGGCGTTGGCCGACGCGATCGCTTCGTCGGCGGTCGTCAGGAACGGCGCGTTGTGATAAGGGATTTTCAACAGCTGATAAGGCTGATACGGCGTGTACATTAAGTGCGCGTTGAACACGTCGATCTCGCGACCCGACGGCAATCGGATCGTCGCGCCGCTGTGCCCCTCGCCGACTTCTGCGACGATCGGATATCGACTGATGATTCCGATATTCGAGCCGACATACCCGGGTTTTTGCTTCAAATAATGCCAGCCCAAGGCTTTGGCCAACCGTTCGGCATGGTCCGGGCGTTCTTTGCCTTGCGGCGCATAACCCGCGGTTTCCTGCAACCCGACGACGTCGGCCTTCGCTGCGCACACGACCTCTACCGTTCGCTCGAACGGTTGTTTTCCGCCGTCGCCGCCGTGCCACAGGTTGAACGTCATCACGCGGACGTCCTCCGCCTGATTCTGGGCCGAAATCGTACGTGTCGCGGCGAATAGGAGACACGCGAAAGTCAACAGCGAACGGAGGGTAGCCATAAGTCTCTTCTCGAATCGAGTTGGTGAGTCATGACGCATGCGTCGGAGAGCTAAGCATTGAAGATAGCTCAACGATTTGCAAGCGTGTTCGCGCGATGAGGCGTGATTACCGATCGCGACCATGGGTATGGAAAATGCTACTTTCAAAAATGTCGTATCATCTCAACACAAAACTCGCTCCTCCTTGCTCATGTTCGAGTATCACGGTCGTACGGCGTTCGTCACCGGCGCGTCGTCCGGCATCGGCGCGGGGTTCGCGCGAGTTGGCCGCGCGGGGCATGACCGTCGTCCTCGCGTCGCGAGCGACCGAAACGCTCGAACGGCTGGCCGACGAACTTCACTCCAAGTACGGCGTCGCCACATATGTCTTGACGCTCGATTTGGCTCGTACTAATGCGGCTTCGATCGCCAAGGCATTTTGCGACGAACGGAAACTCCACATCGATCTGCTGGTCAACAACGCGGGCTTCATGACGTACGGTCTCGACGAATCGATCGATCCGCTGGAAGAACAAGCCGAGATCCAGGTCAACGTCGCATCGCTCGCCGGTCTGACGCACGCGTTTCTGCCGGGCATGCTCGAACGGCGTCGCGGCGGGATCATAAACGTCTCGTCCTTGGCCGGTTTTCAACCGATTCCGTACATGGCCGTCTACGCCGCGACCAAAGCGTTCGTCATCTCGTACTCCGTCGCGCTCGACGAGGAGTGTCGCACGCGGAACGTCCGTGTCTCGGCACTGTGTCCGGGGACGACCGCGACCGAAATGTATGAACATGCCCACGCCGAACACGACTCGGCCGGCACGCCCCGCAGCGTCGAACAGGTCGTCGCCACCGGACTACGCGGCTGGGAAAACGGAAAGACGGTGGCCGTCGACGGTTGGTGGAACCGGCTGCGCAGCGTCGCCGTGCGGTTGGTCCCGCGTTGGTACGCCGCGCGACTGGCGGGCCGCATCGTCGCGCCGTACGATCGACGAAAGCGTGCGCCCATGGGTTGACCACGGCGACGCGGTTTTCGTCTTTCGCCCACTATCTCATGTCGTACGAATCCGAATTCGAACGCGATTCCTTCCAACGCGATCCGACGGCCGGTTTTTCCGTCGAGCCCGCGCGCTTCGATCCCGATCCGCCGCGTCGACGCATCGCGATTCCCTGGAAATCGATTTTCTTCGTGGCGGCGATCGGCTTGCTCGCGACGCCGATTTACATCGTCGTGCGCGACCTGCTGGCGTGGAACGACGCGCCGACCGCGCTCGGGAAGGTCGTCGTGATCGAACCCGAGGGGCCGTTTCCCGAAAAAATGACCATCGAGTACGTCACGCCCGACGAAGTGGTGCGACGCGTCGTGATCGGTTGGAACTACACGACCGCCCGCGCGGTGGGCGAGGAGGTCGAGCTGGTGTACTTAGCCGAATCACCCGAGATCGCCATGACGCGCGCAAGCGCAGGACGAAGGTTGGTCGATGTCGCCGTACGTGCTGTTCGGGTCGGTCGGTCTCGGCATGTTTTGTTTGTCCCTGGCGTTTCCCGGCATCATCACGACGCGCACGCGCCACAACCGGTTTTGAGTTTTTTTTCTACATCGCGTTTGCCGCGTTACGCCTCGCGTTTCGGTATCACGCTGATCTTGCCGTTCGTTTCCAGGATCGCCACGTCAACGTCGTCGATCCCGCGCACGCCGTTCGTCCGCAAGGCTTCGTCGAAGTCGTCGCGGCTGACCAATTCTCGACGCAAAATCTCTTGGTACACATGTCCGTTCCGGGCTAAGACGACCGGAACTCCTTCGATGATCCGTTCGACTTGCACGCTGCGCACGGTGACCAGCGCCGTCAGGTAATTCAGCCCGACCAACGTGCCGGCCATCAGGAACGCGCCGGAGAGCGAGTTCTCGCCGCCGTTGATGCCGTTTTGCACGGCGTTGCCGATCAGGATCAGCATCACCAAATCGAACGGCGTGAACTGCCCGACCGCCCGCTTGCCCGAGAGCCGCATCAGCCCCAGGACCAAGACATACACCACGATCCCGCGGACGACGAAATGCCACCACGGGGAATTCAATTGAAACAGTTCGAACACGCGGCGACTCCGGTTACGGACGGGAACCGTTTCAGATTAACAGGTCCGGCCGAGACGCGCAAAATCGCCGCTCCGCGCCGCTTCGCCAGTGTGACGAAACGAGCGTTATGAGCGAAACGATCGCACGTGACGTCAGTGTTTTTTCGACAACATTGCGAGAGGAACGCGTTCGGCCTGATCGAAAATCCGCCAAGCACCCCAGCTTAACTTTACGAGCGAAACAAGCGTTACGATCGTTCGCATTTCTTTTGTCGCACAACGCGCCGACGGATCATCCGCAGCGTCACTTGGCTTTCGGGCCGCGGACGTCGGCGTATTCTTGATTCAGGCGTTCGACCTCCGCGCCGAAGTCCCGCATGGGTTTCATTCGCGCGTCCATCGCGTCGATGTGCGCTTGCTTGGCTTGTTCGAGGGGGAGCGTCCGGATTCGCGCTTGCGTTTGCCGGTCCTGTTCGCTCGCTTGCTGTTCGGCGGTCAACAATCGCTGCTGCAACGCCTGGAATTTGGCGTCGTACTCGGCTCTTCGCTCCTCCGCGCTTGGGCCGCAACCGACGAGGGTCAGCCCCAAAACAATCCCGGCCAAGAATCGGAGTTTTGCGTGCATGTCAGCCCCCATCGAAATGTGAAAACGGTCCGAACGTGATCTGTGCGGAGGAGTTATAAGTGTACAAAATAACTCTCAAATTTTCAAGTCATCAAAAGCCGGTTTTTTCTCCCCATCGTAAATGAAGTCGTTGGAACGCCTTGTCGATCCAGGCACGGCGGTCCAGAATGAGGCGCGTTGATCTGCCATCTTCGGTTTTCCCTTGAATAAAGCCAAGGAGCGTTTCGCGTGTTCGAGTATGCCGGACGGACGGCGTTGGTCACCGGGGCGTCGTCGGGCATCGGAGCCGAGTTCGCCCGGTGCTCGCCGCGCGCGGCATGCGGCTGATCCTCGCCGCGCGGGCGACCGAGCGCCTCGAAACGTTGGCCGCCGAAATTCGGACCGTGCACGGTCGCGACGTTCACGTGCTGACGCTCGATCTCTCTCGCCCCGACGCGCCTGCCCTGGCCAAGGCGTTCGCCGACGAGCGCGGCGCGAACGTCGATTTGTTGATCAACAATGCCGGCTTCATGACGTGCGGTCCGTCCGACACGCTCGATCCGATGACCGAACGCGACGAAATCCAAGTCAACTGCGCCGCGCTGGTCGGCCTGACGCACGCCTTCCTGCCCGGGATGCTTGCGCGGCGTCGGCGGAATTCTCAACGTGGCGTCGGTCGCGGCGTTTCAGCCGATTCCGTACATGGCCGTTTATGCCGCGACCAAAGCGTTCGTCGTTTCGTATTCGATCGCGCTCCGCGAAGAGTGCTTGCCGCGCGGCGTGCGCGTCGTCGCCCTCTGTCCCGGCACGACCTCGACCGAATTGTTCCAACGCGCCGCGCCGCCCACATCCAAGAGAGCGGCGAACGGCGCGTCGACCAGGTCGTGGCGACCGGCTTGCGCGGTTTGGAGCAAAGTCGCAGTGTCGTGGTCGATGGTTGGAAAAATCGCTTGCTCAGTCTCGGGCCTCGTCTGGTCCCGGGCTGGTTTTCCGCGCGTCAGGCCGGAAAAATGGTGACTCCGAAATCCGGTTGGCCCGATCACGCGAAAGTCTGAGCCATCGGTTGTCGGCTTTCTCTCGGATGCGGTAAAATCTCGGTTCTTCGTCGGTTCGTCCGTATTTCTCGGCCCGACGCACGGTGTTCCTCGTCTCGTCGGGTTCTCGCATGTCCGCGCGTGGGTCGTTTCGTTTGTGGTGCGGCGCGTCGTTGCCGTTCGTGTTGTGGGTCGCGGCCGTCGCCGCGGACAAGAGCGTCGTCGAGAACTACGACGACGGCGCTAAAAAATTCTCCTACACCGTCAACGCGGCGGGCGCGAAGGAAGGGGCGCAAAGCGAGTTCTATCCCAGCGGCAAACGTCGCGCGACCACCAGCTACAACAACGGCAAAAAGAACGGCTCGCACGTCGAGCTATTCGAATCGGGCAAGGTGCGGCTGCGGACCAACTATCTGAACGACGAACTGAACGGCAAATACGTGGAGTTGAACGAAGCCGGCGGTACGGTCCGCACGGCGAACTATCGCAACGGCCAACGACACGGCGCATGGCAGGAGTTCGACGGCAAAACGTTGGTGAAGGACGAGTTCTATGGCAAGGACATTCTGCTGATCCCGCGCTTGCAAGCGCAAATCGCCGCCAAGTTGGCGCAACTCAACAAAGCGACCATCGTGACCGACGGCGAAGTTCCCGCCGACGTCTCGGCCGACATCAAACGACGCGTGCTCGATCCGTCGGCCCAAGCCGATCGCGAAGCCGCGGTCCGTAACTTGAACGGCTATCGCTATCTTTGCGGTTTGCCTTCCGACGTCGGCCTCAGCCGCGCGCACAACGCGTACGCCGAAGCCGGCTCGGACCTGCTCAAGGCGATCGGCAAGCTCGATCACACGCCCGCCAATCCGGGCATGCCCGAGGATGTGTACAAAGCGGGTTACAAGGGAACCTCCAGTTGCAATATTTTCAGCGGACAAAAGGATATGTCCGACACGGTGCATGGGTATATGAACGATTCGGATAAATCGAACATCGACCGTGTCGGCCATCGCCGTTGGTGTTTGAATCCCAAAATGAGTCGCACCGGGTTCGGGCTCACCAGCGGGTTCAGCGCGATGTGGGCGATGGACGGCGATCGGACCGAGGCGTTCGACTACGACTACACCGCGTTTCCGCCGCCGGGCTTGGTCCCGAACGCGGTCTTCAAAAAGGACTACGCCTGGAGCGTGACGCCGAACCCCGACAAATACAAATTGCCCGAGCAGGCGAAGGTGAAGGTCAGAGTCTTTCCGGCCAAACTGAACCCCGCCACGGCCGACCTGGAAAAGGCCTGCGCAGCCGCTGGAGTTGAATTACTACGGCGTCGAGCCCGGAGGTTACGGCGTGCGAGGCTGCATCATCTTCCGGCCCGCGCCGTTCAGCGTGGACCCCGGCGCATCGTACTGGTGCGAAATCACCGGCTTGGAAACGACCGACGGCAATCCGGCCGTGATCGGGTTCTTCGTCGGTTTTTTCAAGTTGTAGGAGTCGGTTTGCGGTACGAGTTTTCAGTTTTCAGGATTCAGTTTTCAGTAAGTTGCAAAGCCGCGAGTGTTTCTCGTGAAACACTCCGTTCGGCGTCTTACCCAAGTTCACTACGCGAGCGAAACGATCGTTTCGATCGCGAGTTCAACAGAGTTTTTTTCTCGATCGAGCCGATGGCGTCAGTCTCCGGTTCGCGCCGTCTCGCCAAACGCCCCATCTCCACTACGCGAGCGTTACGAGCGAAACGATCGCTCGTAATGCGTCACAAAAACCGTTGGGTGCCCGGCGGACGACCAACGGGAGGCCCCGGAACGCACGGCGTCGCACCCTCGGCATTTTGAGTCTTCACTCAAGCTCCAGGCACGGCCATCTCGTCGGAAGCGCATCGACGCCTTACCCAAATTCACTCTGCGAGCGTTACGATCGAAACGAGCGTTCGATCGCGTGTTCAACAGAGTTTTTGCCCTCGATCGATCCGAGGGTGTCAGCCTTCGATTCGCGCCGTCTGACCAAACGCCCCATCTCCACTGCGCGAGCGTTTCGAGCGAAACGATCGCTCGAAAAGTAGGATAGGCTTCCAGCCTGTCACCTCGCGCAGCGAGCGTTCGGCCGTTCGGCGTCACCACAACTTGGACAGGCTAGAAGCCTATCCTACCGAGGCCGCACGCACGGAAATCTCGGCGTTGTTCGCGAGAAACGGCTGGATTGCTCGCAGCGAAGGAATACTCGCTCGGCACGACGGATGTCCCGCTGCGACGAGCAGTATTATACGTACGTACACTCATAAATGCAAGCGGAAACGGCGCGAATTTACGGAATTTTTAAGTCGCGCCGCGCACGGACTTGCATGCGAATCGACAAGCAAGGGGGAGATCGTCTCGCCGGCGGTCGTTCGCAAAGTTGCGACCAAGCCGCACTCGTCGGTCACTTTTCTTTCACCGCGTCGATCACTTCCGCCGCGCCGTGGCGCTGGTGTAGCGGATCGTCAGTCGGGGTTGGCCCGCCGCGTTGGGACCTTCGTATTTGCTGACGCCCAGTTTCCAGCCGTCGGGCAGAAAGTCCATCCCCTTGCTCCAGGTGATCGTCTTGTCGGCGGCGACGGTGAACGGCTCGAACGACGCGTCCTTGCTCGTGCGATAGGTCGTCCCCTTGATCTCGAGCGTCGCCAAGTGGATCAACTGCGCACCGCTGATCTTGTGGCAGTTGTATTCCCCCTCGGGCACGACCGCGTCGGCCGCCCGCGTCGTGTTCTCCGCGCACGAGATCAGCGAGAACGAAAACACCACCGCGACGCACACCGCCCGCATCCCCGCCCCAGTCGTCGTCCGCCCGTGACCCCGCGTCATGGTCCGCTCCCCGAGAGAAAAGGTTCCCGTCGCCCGACGACCGGCCGCCGTGCGCCCCCGAGTGTAGCCGCGCGGAAGCGCGTTCGCCACGTGGAGCGTAAGGAAGTGCCGCCCGACGACTCGCCTCGCCCAGGTGGCCGGCGGTCGAGCGTAAGCCGCTAGGCCCCGGCACGGTTGGGGTGGAACTTCTCGACGAAATCACGCAAGTCGGCTGAATGGCGACGAAGCGGGACACCCCTAACTCTGCTGGGGGCGGCGTGGCGTACACGCCGACCACCAGCCACTCGGGGTGTTCAATCAGTCGGCCGCGGCGGAATTCGCTTGCGTCGGTCGCGGGGTGGGTCGACAATCGAGCCGCGGACGGCGGTCGGGCAGGGAAATTCGGCGTGCGTGAAGACAAAGTCAGGGGCGAGTGGCAGGCGTACGAGTACGAGGCGGGTTGCCGGCGTTCGGCAGGCCGAACACTTCGACGGACCGACGCGAGTCGCGGAACGTTGTGAAGGCGGGGCAACCTCGACTCCGTCGGCGGCGGCATAGGAAGCACACGAACCTCCGGTCGGCTCGATCCAGGCACTCCGTCGGGGCATCCGCTCGCGATTGACGGTCTGTTTGAATCGGGACTAAACTTGGTTCATGAGCACCATCGCCGAAGTCGAATCCGCGATCGAACGCCTGCCGACCGCGCAGGTCGATGAACTCGCCGTCTGGCTCGAAGCGCATTGCGCCGAACGATCGCGACGGGCGGCTGCGCAAGCCTCCGGGGCATGGCTGAACCGGGCACGGGGCGCTGCGCGTTCGGGCGCCTCGACGGACGAGATCATGACGCTCACGCGCGGTGAGGAATGAGCGGGTTCCTGTTCGATACGAACGTTCTGCTCGATCTCGCGACCGCCGATCCGACTTGGCTCGAATGGTCGGAAGGACAAGTTCGAGCCGCCGTCGCGCAAGCCCCGCTGCTTATCAATCCGATCATCTACGCCGAACTCGCGCCGGCCTTCGCGACGTCCGCCGAACTCGACCGTTGGCTCGACCCGGCGATCTTCCTGAGGTTGCCGTTGCCCTACGCCGCCGGCTGGTCGGCGGCCCAAGCGTTCGTGCGGTATCGACGCGCTGGGGCGCGAAGCTTTCGCCCCTTCCTGATTTTTTCATCGGAGCCCACGCCGAGGTCGAAGGCTTCACCCTGGTCACGCGCGATCCGGCTCGTTATCGCACGTATTTCCCCGGCGTCCCGCTGATCGTGCCCGCAGGAATTTGAGCCGACCCCAACTCCGCTGGGGGCGGCGTGGTGTACACGCCGACCACCATCCACCTGAGGGGCAACCAGTCGGCCGCGTCAGGAATTCGCTTGCGTCGTTCGCGGGGCGGGTCGACAATCGAGCCGCGGACGGCGGTCGGGCAGGGGGCTCGGTCGGGCGGACGCGGACGGGCTTTCCACGGGGGTGGGCGATGCGCGCGGCGATTCAAGCGGGTGCGGTGTTGGTTGCGGCGACGTTTTTGGTGGGCTGCGGCGAGGTGAAAGGGCCCGACGTCGTCGGCGTGTGGACGCACACGATGAAGGACGCCGAAAGCGGAATCAGCGTCGCGGTCGAGTTGACCATCAAAGCCGACCGGACCGTGGGCATCAGCTTCTTGGCCGACGTCGGCGGGATCTCGGACAAGAAGCAGGGCACATGGCGACCGAAAAATTCGACCACGGTCGAGTTCACGTTCAAGGACGGGGCAGATACCCACATCGAACCGGCCAAACTCCTCTCGCCCGACGTCCTGGAACTGGACGAAGCGGGCGACAAGATGAAGTTCCAACGCAAAAAGGACGCGGCGACGACGAAAACGAAAGAGACCAAACCGAACAACGCGACGAAGAAGGCCGCGAAAAAGGCGGCGTAGTGGAAGCGTCGGGTGGCTGGCGGTCGAGCAACGCCGCTCGTATCTGCACGCAGCGGGTACGACTCTTCGAAGAACAACTGCCGGATCGGCTCGATCGTGCGGTATTCCGGCGTCCCCAAACCTTGCTGGCGACTTCGTTGCAAGCACGCCGACGACCTGCCACCCCCGGAGATTTGCTCACCTGCCGCGTTAAGGTCGTTTTCATTAGCAACTCAAAGTCAGTAGGTGAAACCATGAGTATTGCCGATCAATCAGGTGGCTCATGCATTCAGTGCGGCCAAAAACCTGGAAAACCCAAGTTTTGCTCTCGTTCATGCGCGGCAAAACACAACAATGCGTTTAAGCCCAAGCGAGGACCTGAAGGCAAATGCATCGAATGCGGCATTCCCATACGCACAACCAAGAAGCGATGCGATACATGCTTGGAGCAAGCCCTGATAATCCAGAAGCGTAAGGATTTGAACATCAAATCTTTTTGCACAATTACCGGGGAGAGAAAAGAACGCTCCTTCGAAAAGGCATACCTTGAAAAAACAGTTGTTTACGAAGCTAGGGCGTTTGGATTTCGGACGTTTACCACCAAAAGCAAGTGCGAAGATTTCCTAAACGCTCTGTCGGGAATCGTTTCAAGCAAGCCTGAATACGTTCGAACTGATGATGTTGGGCGGTATGTCGCGTGGATCGATCATTTCTCGAATCATGTTATTCGTCATTCTTGGGGGCGGCGTTCCGGCGACAACCATTCCGTTCGCGGCCTTGAAATTCGTGATCTCGGCTATGCGCTTTACGATTGGATAGAGGACATCTTGCGATCGCAGAATCACGTGCTTTACCCGACTTATGCATTAGACGCCGCTCGCTTTATCAACGCACACGCTTTTGGGCTTTCGAGCGACATGGACGAATGGAAAATCGTCGGTCTAGTGAATGCCCAAAACGATGATGAATGGGTTACAAGAGAGCGGCTCGACAACCCCACGCTAAAAAAAGACATAACTCAAGCGATTAAATGGGCACGCGTTAAGTGCCTGACGCCTGAAGGAGCAACTATCATTGATCCGGAAGCCGAGCGTAATGTCGTTTCGCCTGGGGACGTATTCGATTTTGAAATCGAAAGGTGTCATCTAACCCGCGACAGTATCGCCCCACCGCCTTTTCTTAGGGCTAATGAGGCGATAGATTACGAACATGACATTGCGAGTGACATGTGGTTTCGCGGGCGGCTTCCTTTGGCACCAGAAGTGGGTTCATTGTCCGAATACAGCTATTTTTATCGTGCTGAAATTCCCATACGATGGATTACACACGTCTATGAATTTTCAACCGGGACGGAAGCACCGGTTCCTGTGCCAATTCCCATCTGGACAATTGAAGAATAGCCGATGCCATTTTGGGTGGCCGACGGTCGAGTATACGTCGCTCGCACCTGACACGTGCGGGCGGCGCTTTTGGACGGATCTGCACATAAAGGCGGAATGTCGTGAAAGCAGAGCGACCCCAAACGAGCGGGACTTGGCTTGATACCCGCCGACCACAGGCCACGCAGGTTTTATTTCAAATCAGCAATTCTGC
>JASGKV010000014.1:0-753444 GCA_049840575.1 Pirellulales bacterium | reverse complement strand
CCATCCCTTCCAGCAATTGCCGACGCCTTTGTTGAACATCGGGATGTTCAACTCGGTGGAACGCGCCAAAGCGCAAGTCGCGTAAACCGTGGCAGCTTTGATGCAGGCCGACGCGATACGGGAAGCCCCGGCAGCGGCCCGACCTTCAGCACGTCGACCAGAAACTCGCGCAGCTTGAACAGTTTGGCTTGCGGCGAGCTGGCCGGATCGTGATGAAAATACTCCTCGTAATGCTGTCCACCATCGCGACGCAACTACCGGAGGGGCCGACGACGTTCGTACGCCGCCGAAAATCTGCAGGAACTCGCTCCGCCAGCGGCCGCGTCTCGGCCGTGCAGCCGGTGTTGGCCATCGGCTGGCCGCAGCAAATTTGCCCTTGGGAAAATCGACTGTGCAGCCGTAGCGTTCCAACACGTCCAGCGTCGCCATCCCGACCCGCGGATAGCACTGGTCGATATAGCAAGGAATGAACAGACCGACGGTGGGCATGAGCGAGGCCGGGCAAGCGATCGTCGAGGGCCGCCGTCTCTCCGCGGATGACGCCCTCGCAAGACGTTGATTATAGGTGTCTTGCCCGAGATTGTAGGGGACGCCGCCGATCGGCGCAGAACGCGTCATACTCGGACAAAATCGCGGCCGACGATGGATTTTCGCCCTGCGGATTGCTATTCTTGCGGCAGCCCAAGGTTATCAACTTCGTCAGGCAAAACGCCGACGTTCCCCGACCTCCGAAAGCCCGTGATGAACGCTCCTTCGTTCGAAGTCTTGGTCCCCGACGTGCCGGTGCCGACCATCCTGCCGGGCCAAATCGCCCTGGTGACCGGGGCGTCGTCGGGCATCGGCCAAGGGATCGCCATCGGGCTGGCCCAAGCCGGGGCCGACGTCGTGATCAACTACAACCGCGGCGTCGAAGGGGCCGAAAAGACCGCCGACGCCGTTCGTAAGCTGGGCCGCCGCGATCATCGTCAAAGCCAACGTGGCCGACGAGGCCGACGTCCAGGCGATGTTCGCCGCCGCGATCAAGGAATTCGGCCGGCTCGACATCCTCATCAATAACTCGGGCAAGCAGAACGACGCCAACCTCGACGACATGACGCTCGATCAATGGAACGACGTGATCGGCGTCAACCTGACCGGACAGTTCCTCTGTTCGCGCGAAGCGATCCGCTTGTTCAAGAAGCAAGGGGTCAAGAAAGAGGTCTCCGTCGCCGCCGGTAAGATCGCTCTGCATCAGCAGCATTCACGACCTGATCCCTTGGGCGGGCCACGTGAACTACGCCAGCAGCAAAGGGGGCACGTTGTTGTTTATGAAGAGCCTGGCGCAAGAAGTGGCGATCCACCGTATCCGCGTCAACGGCATCAGCCCCGGCGCGATCCGCACCCCCATCAACACCGACGCCTGGGCCACGCCCGAAGCGTATGAATCGCTGAAGAAGCTGATCCTGTATAAGCGGATCGGCGAGCCCGAAGAACTGGGCCGCTGCGCCGCGTGGTTGGCCAGCGACCAATCCGACTACATCATCGGCCAAACGATCTACATCGACGGCGGGATGGCGCCGTACCCAGGGTTCGAGGCGGGGGGCTAAAGATATTGGTAGGGTCCGCTTTGCGGGCCGATCCTCACTCACACGATAATATCGAAACGACGGAGCAATCTGCTTCACCCTCAAATCAGAGGGAATCATCCGAACATCGTCATGCCGCATTCGATCTGAAGGATGAACTCGACGAATGATTGTCGTCTTCACACGATGATCGGCACAGCGGATCCTGCGATTAAGGTGCATAGTTGGACCTGCGCATCGTCGAGGGAGACTTACTCGATCAAGACGTCGATGTGATCGTCAACGCCTGGAATCGCAACATCATTCCCTGGTGGTTGCTGCTACCGCAAGGCGTTTCGGGCGCAATCAAGCGGCGCGGCGGCAAAGATCCGTTTCGCGAATTGGGCACACATGGACCGCGGGTGGCACGGCAAGATTCTTGCCGTGTCGCGTTAGCGACTAGAGGCCGCAATTCACGCGCCGTGACAACGAAAACATCATGTCGTGATAATCTGATCCGAATTAGAAACGCTTTTTGAGTTCAGCTCGGCAAGTGTCGCCTCTGGTCGCTACGCGACACGGCTTGCGGGAGCAAACCGTGGTATCCACCATCCGCTTCGCGGCGAACGATTACAGGCCTGGATGGATAATGAACTCTCACGCATCGAATATGCTGGGCAAGCGACGATCGTTCGGTTTTCCAAGAAGTGATCTGTCCTAGAAATGTCGCGACTTCCGCAAGCCACGCTCATTCTCTCCACTCTGCTCGCCTCGTGGCTCGGGATGCAACTCGTGCACGAGGTCGGGCATGTTCTGGGCGCGTGGGTCAGCGGTGGCGCGGTCGCCCGGATGGTGTGGCATCCGTTGACGATCTCGCGGACCGATCTGGCGGCGAATCCGCACCCGCTGTTGGTCGTCTGGGCCGGTCCGCTGATGGGAACCGTCGCCCCGTTGTTCCTATGGCTGTCCGCCGCGTTCAGGAACTTGCGTGGTGCGTTCGTACTGCGGTTTTTCGCCGGGTTCTGCTTGATCGCGAACGGTTTTTACATCGGCGTCGGTTCATTCGAGCGCGTCGGCGACTGCGGCGACATGCTGCGTCACGGCTCGCCGATCTGGACGCTCTGGGCATTCGGCTTGCTCTCCGTTCCGCTCGGCTTCGTGTTGTGGCATCGTCAGGCGACGTCGTTAGGCATCGGCGTTGCCGGTGTTCCCGGTGGCTCCGTCGATCGCGGCGTCGCGATCGGGACCGCGATCGTCGCAACGCTACTCGTCATCGCCGGCTGGATCACAGGCTCGCTGATTTCGGATTGAACGATGCCGGCAACGTGTCACGGATCGGCACGCGCATCACCGCGTGTTAGAATTCTCAAGGTCGCTCGATACCGCCCAATTCACAACGAGACGTCGATTACGCCATGAGTTCACTGACTTCGGAAGCCACATCTCCCGTCCCCGGCGAAATCGTCTCCGTGCGTGAGTTTTCAGTCGCGCACGACACGCTCTGGGAGGCGTTCGCCGACACGGCGAAGTTGGCGCAATGGTGGGGGCCGCAGGGCTTTACCAACACGATTCACGAATTCGATCTGCGCGTGGATGGTCGCTGGCGATTCACCATGCACGGTCCGAACGGGGCCGACTACGAAATCGAAAAACGGTTCGTCGAAGTCAACGCGCCGCTGAAGGTCGTCTTCGACCACATCCAGCCGATGCACACGTTCCGCATGACGATGACGCTGCATGAAAACGCCGGTAGCACGCGTCTCGAATGGCGCATGCTGTTCACGCCGCCCGACGAAGGCGAAAAGCTGCGGCCGTTTCTGTTGGAGAAAAACGAAGAAAACTTCGACCGCTTGGCGGCGTTTCTCAAGTAGGGTCCGCTCCGCGGACCGTGTCGCTTGACGATGACGAACCTGCATCTTTCCCAAGCTCTCCGCTACGGTCCGCGGAGCGGACCCTACATACATGTCGCACTATCGTCGAATTCGACGGCCGGGCGGGACGTATTTCTTCACTCTGAAGACCGAAGGCAACTCGCCGATTTTCGGAGACGATCCCCAAGTCCGGCTCTTGGGCCAAGTTCTGCGCGAGACCAAAACCGCGTGGCCGTTCTATATCGACGCGATCGTGGTACTGCCCGATCACATCCATGCGATCTGGACGCTACCGACCGGCGATCACGAGTATCCCAAACGCTGGGGTTGGTTGAAGAAAACATTTACCAGCCGATTTCTGCGAGGCGGCGGGACCGAACGCGTCGTTTCGCGGTCAAGACGAACCAATCGTCGCCGCGGCGTTTGGCAAAGACGCTTTTGGGAGCATACGATTCGCAATGAGGACGATTTCGATCGTCACTTCGACTACATCCACTGGAATCCCGTGAAACACGGCTATGTGAATTGCCCAGCCGATTGGCGGTATTCGTCCTTTCATCGCTGGGCGAAACTCGGGATCTATTCCGCACTGGGGATGCGACGTCAAATCGCCGAGTTCGATCGCGGAAGCGCAAGACATCGGGGAATGATGGAAAGCCTATGGTTCGATGCAAACATTTCCGTAGGGTCCGCTCCGCGGACCGTGGCGTAAGACGTCGAGAAACATGTGGGTTCGTTAAACATCGTCAAACGCCACGGTCCGCAGAGCGGACCCTACGGGATTGGAAATCCGCGGTCACCCGACGTTTTACCGGAACCGCCCCCCTCCCCCAGCCTCCAGCCCCCGAAAAGATTTTGGGGAATTCTATCACCGGCCCCTTGCATTTCATGTGTACATTGTTATACTTAATTTATGTCGTGTTTATCGATGTGGTTTGAGGGGACATTTTGACGAATTCCGCGAAAGAATCGTGTTTGGCGAGGAATAGAACGCAAAAGCGCGTCAACGGGCTCCGGATTGCGACGCAGCGCAGACTTTGATGAATTTTCGTCCTAAGTCCGGTTCCGTCGTCGCCAGGAAAACGCTCTCGCGAAAAGAATTCGTCGCGGGCGATCGTAACGCTCGCGCAGCGAAGATCGGGCGTTTGGCGGAGTTAAGCGATTCGTCGATCGACGAGAATAAAAAGTAAAACGCGCGGACGTCGTGATCGTAACGCTCGTTTCGCTCGCGAAGTGAAGTTAGGTAAGACGTCGTCGCGATCGAACGATCCGCATGGTTCGACTCGGTCCGCAAGTCCCACCGCGGCATTGCTCATGTCCTGAACCCTTTACCCTCACTCCGCTCGTAACGCTCACGCAGTGAAGTTAGGTAAGACGCCACGCGGAATGTTTCACGTGAAACAATCGCCTGTCCGAACCGCAAACGTGGGTTCCGTTCCTTGATTTAGAAAAACGTCTTGAAATCGAACGTCGTGCAACGAAATTACTTCGTTTCCTCGGGTTTCGCGTCGTGGAGTTTTTGGACCAGGTCCTTCGTCATGCCGTAAGCCTGGGGCGTGAACGTGTGGCCGATTTTTTTCCAGGTTTTGATTTCGACGTCGAATTCCAACGTTTTCAAATCGGCGGCGAACTTGCGCGTGCCGTCGATGCGGTTGCGTTTGGCGTCGCTGGTGGAGAACTCGGTGTCGGACTCGCCGCAGGAGACGACGAACGGGATGCCTTTGGCGTCCGGATTGATTTTGTCCTTCCCGTCTAGGCCCGCCCAGCTGCCGCCGGAATGCGCGGCGACGCCGGCGACGCGGTCGGGATTTTTCATCGCATAGCGATGCGCGAATTGCGCCGCCGGAGAAGCCATGCAGAATGATCTTGGGATGGATCTTCCAAACTTTGCCGATTTGGTCGATCAGGTCGTGCAACTTCGCCTCGTGCGTCGCGCCGGCCAGTTGATAGTAATCGTCGTCGGTCGGCTCGCGTTGCTGTTGCCGCGCGATCAGCGCCGGCGTGGCGAACGTCGGCCCCAGGACGATCACGTCCTGAAAGTCGGTCGCCAACTTGGCCGCGCCGCCTGCCAACGCGCCGGTCCCGCCTGCGCCATGCACGCCGACGACCAACCAATAGGTTTTTTGCGGATTCGGTTTCGGCGTCGGGGCGTAACCATACGCCGGCAAGCCGTCCGTATCGTTAAAGCGAAACTCCACGGCACGCACCGTGAGCGGGAACGCCAAGACCAGCAGAGCGAAGACTTTAAACATCATCGGAGCAACCGGAAAGACATGTCCTTTGGAAACACCACGCCATGATAACGCGCGAACGCCCCATTGGAACGCGATGTCGAAGGATTCGACTTGTGACTCGTTATGAACCAACTTTTTTGAGTATGTCAGAGAGAAATGATGTCCGAGCATTTCAGAATGTCCGTCCTTCCAACTCCGCGATCGCCTGGCGAAGTTCATCGGGGATCGGCGTCGGTTTTTGATCGTCGTAGTGAAAGCAAACGACCGTCGAGTCGCCGTCGGAGACCAGCGCGTCTTGGGTTTTGCTCCAGATCGCGTGCGCGATCGTCACGCTCGTGCGACCGATTTTGGTCACACGCGTGCCGATCTCGATCGTGTCCGGATAACGAATTTGCCGGCGATAGTTGCAATGCACCGCCGCCAAGATCGGGCCGATGCGATGCGCGGCCAACCAACGATCGAAGCCGATCCGTTCCAGATACGCGATCCGTCCGCTCTCGAACCAGCGAATCGAAAGCGTGTTGTTGACGTGACCATACAGATCCTGATCGCCCCATTGAACGGGCCATTCGATCAAGACGGGAAATTCTGAGCGTTGCGGCGCGGCGGACATCGATGCGTACTCGTTCCAGAAGCTGGCGGTGGATCATCTATGACAATTCTTACGCCGAAAGCCCGGTTGTCCATGCCGATCGTGCATAGTCGAACGTCGGTTTTCGCGTAAAATAGACGGTGGAGCTTACGGACTTTTTTCGAAGGAACAGCGGAGACATGACCGAACAGGAATTGCGGGAACGCGACATTCGCGCATCATTTTCGATTGCGACGGGACTTTGGCCGACACGATGCCGCCGCATTACGTCGCCTGGGCGTCGTCCTTGAGCAAGTATGGTTTGGAGTTGGACGAAGATCGCTTTTATTCGATGGGGGGGTGGCCGACGCACAAGATCATCGAGCTGTTAGCCGGCGAACGCGGGATGACGCTCGACGTGAACGAAGTCGCCGTGCAAAAGGAAGTCGAATTCGTAAATATCCTGGATCAGGTCACCGCCATCGAACCGGTCGTGCGTATCGCGCGGACCTACTACGGGAAACTGCCGCTGGCGGTCGCGACCGGCGGGATTCGGAGCGTGTGCGAAACGATTTTGAAGCATATCGACGCGTTGCACTTGTTTCAGACGGTCGTCACCGCCGACGACGTCGAGTTGCACAAGCCGAACCCGGACATTTTTCTGGAAGCGGCCCGGCGGTTGGACGTTCCGCCGGCCAATTGCTTGGTTTACGAGGACACCGATCCGGGCATCGCCGCAGCCAAAGCGGCGGGCATGCATTACATCGACGTGCGGACGTTTTACCGCCCGCGGCGCATCACGCCGCTCGCCGAAGGAACGCCGCCGGGCTAAGCAATCGATCGCGACGTTCGCTCGTGTAAGTTTTCCGGACTCTTCGAAAGTTGCGCCACGTGCCGACGCTGACGATCGACGATATTCGCGCGGCGCGGGAGCGTATTCGAGACGGCTTGCCGCCGAGTCCTTGTCCCGAGTCGATCGCGCTCTCGCGACTGACCGGGATGCGGATCGTTTGCAAGCTGGACTCGTTGCAACGGACCGGCAGTTTTAAGGAGCGCGGCGCGAGAAACGCCCTGCTGCAACTGACGCCCGAGCAGCGCGTACGAGGCGTGATCGCGGCCTCGGCCGGGAATCATGCGTTGGGCTTGGCCTACCACGGTGGTCAGTTGGGCATTCCAACGACGGTCGTCATGCCGGGCTATGCTCCGCTGATTAAGGTCGGCACGTGCCGCGCGCTCGCGCGCAGGTGCTGCAAGCCGGCGAGTCGTTTCAAGCGGCGGTTTCGGCGGCGAAAACGCTGGCCGCCGATGAAGGTCTGACCTACGTTCACGGGTTCAACGACCCGGCCATCATCGCCGGCCAAGGAACGGTCGCGCTGGAATTGTTGGAAGAGTTTCCCGATCTGGCGGCGGTCATTGTCCCGGTCGGCGGCGCAGGCTTGCTGGCGGGCATGGCGATCGCGTTACGCGCGTTGCGGCCGGACATCGAGATCATCGCCGTCGAATCGAGTCGAATGCCGAGCTTCGGCGCGGCGGTGAAAGCGGGACACCCGGTCGAGGTCGCGCCGCATGCGACGTTGGCCGATGGGTTGGCGGTCGGTAAGGTCGGAGACTTTTCGTTCGAGTTGTCCAAGGACAAGATCGACCGATTGATCGACGTTTCGGAAGATGAAATCGCGCTGGCGATCTTGCGGTTGGTCGAATTGGAAAAATGCGTGGTCGAAGGTTCCGCCGCCGCCACGTTGGCCGCGGCGATGCGGCCCGAGTTGGCGCATTTGCGCGACAAACGGACCGCGCTGATCCTATGCGGCGGGAACATCGATCTGACGATGCTGGGACGCGTCCTGGATCGCGGATTGGTGCTGGATGGGCGACTGTGTCGATTCGTCGCGGTCATGCCGGATCGCCCAGGCGCGTTCGCGCGCTTAACGCAAACAATCGCCGCGGCCGGCGCGAACGTGCGGGAAGTCAGCCACGAACGGGCGTTCTCGGACGACGATTTGGCCACGGTCCACATCGCCTGCACGGTGGAGACGACCGACCACCAACATGCCAAGCGTGTGAAAGCGGCGCTCGCCGAAGCGAGGATTCATTGCCTCGCGCGATGAATCAACCGTCCCGGCGTTTCGACCGGATGCCATGACTTTGACCGACCGACGCGGCTCGTCGCAGACGAGCGCGTCGACTAAGATGTGTTCCCAATTCGGATTTCAGCAACGACGTTCGCTCGCGCGGGTTATGACCAAGACGTTCCTCGATCACGGCTCGCTCGAACGCTTGCCGATCGACGAAGTTTTGCCCGAGATCCTGTCCGCGTTCGAGCGCGGCTCGAATTTGGCGCTGATCGCACCACCGGGTGCCGGGAAATCAACGCGTGTTCCGCCCGCGTTGTGCTTCTCCGGTCCGCCGGAAGGCCGTTGGATCGTGTTGCAACCGCGTCGACTCGCCACGGTCGGCGTGGCCGCGCGGATCGCCGATGAGAACGGTTTCACGCTCGGCACGGAGGTCGGGTACCACGTTCGTTTCGAGCGTCGCGAATCGCGCGCGACGCGACTGACGGTGATGACCGACGGGATGTTTTTGCGTCGCCTGCGCGACGATCCCTGGCTCGAAGGCGTCGCCGGCGTCGTTTTCGACGAGTTCCATGAGCGCAACCTGAACGGCGATTTGGCCCTGGCGTTGTGTCGCCGCACGCAGTTGGAGTTGCGTCCTGAATTGAAGCTGTTGGTGATGTCGGCCACGCTCGCCGCCGAACCCGTCGCGGCGTTTCTCGGAAATTGCCCTATCGTGCGGAGCGAGGGCCGCGTGTTTCCGGTCGATGTCGTCCGCGAACGCTTCGAGAACCGTGCGCCGGTGTCCGAGCGGATCGCCGCGACGTTGCGCGACGTGTGGTCGACGACCACCGGCGATGTGTTGGTATTCTTGCCGGGGGTCGGAGAGATTCGCGAAACGGAACGGGCGATCGAATCGTTCGTCGGCACGGCGTCGGGCGTCGTGCATCGCTTATACGGCGATCTCCCGTTGGCCGATCAGCGGCGGGTGGTCGCTCCGTCGTCCGAGCGGAAAGTCATCCTCTCGACCAACGTCGCCGAAACGTCGTTGACTATCCCGGGCGTAACGGTCGTCATCGACTCGGGCTTAGCCCGAACGATGCGCGTCGATCCGAGCGGCGGTTTGAATCGTTTGGAGATCGAACGCATCTCGCGCGAGCGCGGCGCAGCGAGCGGGCCGCGCGGGTCGCACCGCGCCGGGACTTTGCCGGCGTTTGTGGACCGAACGCGATGAACGCGACATGCCGGTCGCCGACGATGCCGAAGTGCAGCGCGTGGACTTAGCCGGCGCGGTGCTGGAATTAGCGTCGTGGGGCGAAGCGAGCGCGGCCGAATTCCCGTGGTATGAACGCCCGACGGAATCGGCCTTGGCCGCCGCCGAGAAGCAGTTGCGGGCTTTGGGAGCGATCGACGACGAACGGAAGATCACGAACCTGGGTCGTCGCATGGCCGCCCTGCCCTTGCAACCCCGGCTCGCGCGGTTGGTCGTCGCGGGCCAGGAGACGGGACATCCGGCCGACGCCGCGTTGTTGGCGGCCTACCTTTCGGAACGCGATCCGTTGCGTACGGGACGCGGTGCGGAAGCCGAACATCGTTCGGACTCCGATGTGGTCGATCGATTAAGCGCGATCCAAGATTTCGAACGCAACGGCCGGGCGAAAACATGGTTGGGAGAACTCGACACGCGCGCGGCCAAGGCGATCTTGCGCATCCGCGATCAGTTTCTCAAACAATTGCGCGACGACGTCGATCAAAACACAAGCGAAGCCGACGATCGCGCGGCCGACGAAGCGACGATGTGGGCGGTCTTCACCGCGTTTCCCGATCGACTTGCGCGTCGCCGCGAACCCGGCGGCTTGCGAGCGGTCATGGTCGGCGGACGCGGCGTGAAATTGGCGCAAGAGCGCCGTGCGCGACGACGAGCTGTTCGTCTGCGTCGACCTGCGCGAGATCGGCGAGACCGAAGCGTTGGTTAAACAAGCGTCGGCGGTCCGCCCGGAATGGCTCGATCCGACCTTACTGAACGAAACATTCGATTTGGAGTATGACGACGACAAAGAACGCGTCTATGCGCGGCGGCGCAAGCGTTATCTCGACCTGACGTTACAAGAAGGTCTCGTGCCGATTCCGGAAACTCATCGCGAGGCGGCGATCGCGTTATTGGCCGATCGGGCGACGGTGGATTGGAAACGGATGATGCCGTACGACTCATCGGCTAAACCGTACGTCGCGCGGTGGGAATGGCTGCGCACGCGGTTATCCGCGGGAGATTTGGAGCCGATCGACGACGAATTTTGGCGAAGCCTGATTCGCGAGCGTTGTGTCGACTGCGTTTCGCTGGACGATCTCCGCAAACGGCCGTGGCTCGATTTGTTGAAGCAACGACTCGATTACGAACAACGGCGACTGCTTGATCGCGAAGCGCCCGAAGACTTATTGGTTCCGAGTGGTAGTCGCATCAAGTTGGAATATGATCGCGGCGACAAACCCGTCCTGCAGGTGCGCATCCAAGAACTGTTCGGCATGACCGAAACGCCGCGCATCGTGCGCGGACGCGTGCCGGTCTTGTTGTACCTGTTGGGTCCGAACTATCTGTCGCAACAAGTCACGGAAGATCTCGCCAGCTTTTGGAAAAATACGTACCCGGAAGTGAAGAAAGATTTGAAACGACGCTATCCGAAGCACGCTTGGCCCGACGATCCGCTCGCGGCCGTGCCGGTCAAAAAAGGACCGAGTTCGAAGCGTGGGTGATGCGTCGAACGTGCTGCCGACGGAATCGTAACGACGGTTACTTCGATTCCGTCGCTTTCACATCTTCCACGTCGCACGCGACGCGAAAACCGAGATTCAGATAGCGCGTGACCGGAGTGTTCCAGTTCCGAAACGATGCGCGGACCCACAACGGCGAAGTGTGCCATGCGCCGCCGCGACGGACGCGTAAGCGACCTTCGGCGGGCCCTTTCGGATCGTCGGTCGGCGACGATTTGTAGTAGTTCTCGTCGTAATAATCCGACACCCACTCCCATACGTTGCCGTGCATGTCGTGCAACCCGAACGGATTGGCAGGAAAGCTGCCGACCGGCGCGGTGTAGCGAAACCCGTCGTCGGCGGCGATCGTGTTTTCCCAGTAATCGCCGAAGTACGCTTTGCCGGTTTTGTCGCCGGTGTTGGCGTGTTTCGCCAATTGCTCCGGGTCGTCGCCGAAGTAATAGAGGCCTTTGCCGCCGGCGCGGCAGGCGTATTCCCACTCGGCTTCGGTCGGCAGTCGATACGGTTTCTCCTCTTTCTCGCTCAACCATTTGCAGTACGCGACCGCGTCGTTCCACGTCACGTTGACCACCGGATGATCAGATTTTTGCGGATAGCCCGGGTCGCGCCAGTTGAACTTCGGATCGCGGACTTTGTAGAAGACCTTTTTGTCGTGATCGACGCCCCGGCGCCGGTGCCGTCGGCCTCGGGCTGTGTTTTATAGCCGGTCGCATCGACGAAGGCCTGAAATTGCGCCCGCGTCGTTTCGTATTTACTCAGCAGAAACGGTTTGGTGATACGGACCTTATGTTTCGGCTCTTCGTCGATCAGATGCTTCGGCGCGAAATCGTTATAGCCGGGAAACTTTTTGATCAACTCTTCGGCGGGCAACGGGTTCCCCATCTCGAATTCGCCGGCCGGAATTTGGACGAAGGTCATCTCCAACGTATTCCGCGTTTCCGACGGCTTGGCCGTGGACGCAGGTTTCTGTTGCGCAAAACAGGGGACACACAGTCCTAATAGATTGATACCAACGGCGCAGATCCCGACCAATCCCCAACGACGAACCATCGGAAAGCCCCCCCGAAAAGAATCGACTTCGCCCTAGCGTCGTACACTCGACGACGCGCTCGCTCCCACTTCAGTGATACCCGATCGCAACCCAAAAGGCGAATTCGCAAATCACTCGGCCAACGTTTCGCGAAGATACTCGGAGAAAATTCCGGCGACCGAGATCGTTTCCAAGAAATCATCCTGCAACTCGACCGCGCGGGGATGACTATTAGTGGCGACGATGCGGGTAAAGAGGCCGCTGGAACGGAGCTTTTCGAGAGCTTTGCCCGGGAAGATGCCGTGCGTGGTTACGGCGGCGATCCGTTTGGCTCCGGCGTCGCGATACGCCTGGGCGGCCTGCAGCAACGAGCCGCCGGTACGGATCATATCGTCGTAAATGACGACCGATTTGTCCGCCACGCGGCGCTGACGGCCGCGACTTCGACGCGTTCGCCGTCGAGACGACGCTTAAAAACGAACGACGCTTCGACCCCGAGATCGTTGGCCAACGATTCGACCCACTTCGCCCGGCCCGAGTCGGTACAAGCCAGCACGAAATCGTCGCCGCCGAGTCGTCGCGAGGCGGCCGTGACCAGTTCCTTAGCATAGAGATGGAACGGTCGCACCGCGCCTTCGAAATAATGCATCAGTCCCGGAACGTGCAGATCCAGCAGCACGATCCGGTTGCCCCAACTGGCCGACGGTATCATTGATAACAAGCGTGCCCTAGCCTTCGCGGTCACCACTTCGCCGGGTTTGATCGAGCGTTCCATCGTGCTGTAGCCGAAATACGGCACGATCAGCGTCAATGCGCACGCCTTGTTCAACCAAGGCGCAGGCCAGATCATAGATACGCAATGTATCACGTTCGTCGATTGTGCCCCCGAGCAGCACGACTTGGCGTCCGGCAACGACGTCGACGACGCGTTGATACCGCTCGCCGTCCGGAAAATCGGCCGTTTCGATTCGCCCAGGTACGAAACCGGTGAGAGCGAGGATTTCCTCGCCCAAAGCCGCGTAAGACGGTGTTGCGTAAAGAATCGGCAAGAATCGAGACATAAACTGAATAAAACGGCAGGATGGGAGGCTTCGACGGCATTGAGTGTAAGAGGCGACGGATCGTGCGCGAAAAGCCGTAAACCACCATCGACGAAAATTGCATGAATGTCGACCGTGTCGCAAGTAGGTCGCGATGAACAAATTCGAAGGAAATCGCGGGTGGAATCGCTGATTGACGCCCCCTACGACGGACTCCTAAAATCGAGGTTCGCGAATGAGGGATCATCGTTCGTGTGCTCGGTCGATCGGACCGCCGCGCGAGCCGAACTGCGGATGAACGACTATGCGCCTGGCCGAACCGACCGCCGTAAAGGGAACCGCGTTTCTCGAATTAATGACCGGTGAAAAAGCCGGCAAGCGACACGCCGTGGTCGCCGATCGTTCGATCATGGGGCGACACCCGGATTGTCAGATCGTGCTGGATGCCGGCTCGGTCAGTAGGCAACATGTGCAAATCTGCGCGTCGACGACCGTTACATGCTGGAAGACCTGAAGAGTCGCAACGGCACGTTCGTCAACGACGAGCAAATCGCCGTCCCATGCGCTCTCGTCAATGGAGATCGGATCCGCATCTGCGATCTTGAGTACCTGTTCACGTCCGGCGATGCGGGCTTGGATGTCCAAACCACGCAACCTCAGCGTCAACTCAGCGATTTCGGTTTCGGCACCCTCATCGACGAAGACAACGACGCGAACATCGGCGATTCTCGCAACGCGGTGCTTTCGAAGTTGGATCTGCGCAGCGGATATTCCGGCGGGACGTTGCGGTTGTCTGCCAATCCCGAGACGAAGCTCCGTGCGCTCATCGAAATCACACAAGCTCTTTGCAAGACCTTGGATATCGATTCGGTTTTACCGAAGTTGCTCGATAGCTTATTTAAGATTTTCATGCCGGCCGATCGCGGCTTGGTCGCGTTAAAGACGAAAGACGGCAAGATCGCGACGCGTGCGGTGAAGCATCGTCGCGGCGGCGACGACGAATCGATCCGGCTTAGCCGCACGATCGTCAATGAAGTGATGGAGAGCAAACAAGCGATCCTGTCGGCCGACGCCACGACCGACGAACGCTTTGAAATGAGCCAAAGCATCGCTGATTTTCGCATTCGCTCGTTGATGTGGCGCCGCTGGTCGATTCCGACGGCGAAGCCCTGGGGCTGATCCAAATCGATAGTTTGGACCAGCGGAATCGTTTTCAAGAAAACGATCTGGAAGTCTTGGCCGCGGTTGCCACGCAGGCGGCGTTCGTCTTGCAGAACATCGCGTTGCACGAAAACGATATTCGACAAAAGCAGATCGAACGCGATCTCGCGCTTGCTCATAAGGTGCAGCAAGGTCTGTTGCCATCGACCCCGCCGGCGATCGCCGATTACCAGTTCTTTGATTTTTACGAACCGGCCAATCAAGTCGGCGGCGATTTTTACGATTACATTCCCCTGCCCGACGGTCGCTTGGGCGTGATCATCGCCGACGTCTCGGGCAAAGGCGTGGCCGCGGCGTTGGTCATGGCGAAGTTGTCGGCCGAAGTCCGGTTTTGCTTGGCGACGCACGTCGATTTGGACCTCGCCGTCAATGCGATCAACCAGGGCTTTTGCCGGAACGGCTGGGAAGATCGCTTCGTGACGTTTCTGTTGCTGGTTTTGGATCCGCGTCGTCACGACGTACAAATCGTCAACGCGGGACACATGCCGCCGTTCCTCCGTCAAGCCGACGGCCGGGTGGTCGAGTTGTATCCCGATGAAGCCGGCATGCCGCTCGGGGTAGTAGAAGACTACGCTTATGTCGTCTCGGGACGTTCCCTCGGTCCCGGCGAGCATGTGCTCGTCTACACCGACGGGTTCAGCGAAGCGATGAATTCTCTCAAAGAACTCTACGGCTTAGAACGCATTCAATCCCATATGGCCGGAATATTCCCGGGCGTGACCGAACTGGGACGTTCGATCTTGACCGACGTCCAAGCCTTCGTGGGCGGGTATCCCCAAAGCGACGACATGTGCCTCGTCTGCTTCGGCCGTCAATCCGGCCAGTGCTGACGTCCCGGTGTCGGTTTTGTCGACTTCGGTGTAAATTAAGTTGACTGCTCTCGGCGGCAAGAGTACCCTCAGCGTCTGGTTCGCCGCGTATTTCGCGAATTTCGTCGCTCGACCAGCGGTCCGGGGGGGATCGCTTTCGATCCTGCGACTCGACGATCGAGAGGCGCGACGTATCGTCTCGATTCGCTTGAGAGTTTCGCACGGCGTGCAAGCTCGTTTTCTCGTCAGCACCGCGTTCTGGTCATAGGGATTTGACCGATGAGCATCGCCAGACTTCGAATCGGCGTCGTGTTCGCGGCGTTTTTAACATTCGTCGTCGGGACACGATCGGCGTTCTCGCACCACCCTGAGAGCCCGGAAGTTAAGAAGATGCTGGAGAAGCGCTCGTTTACCTAGAAACGGCGCAACACAATCGCCTTGGCGGGAAATGCCTTGTCGGTTTGGTGTTTATTAAAAACGGACGCGACGAAACGCACCCACAAGTAAAAGTGGCCATCGACGAGTGTCGTCGCGTTTGCAAAGCCGAACCGCAGAACATCAAGCAACCGATTTACGATCTGGGGATCGCGGTCATATTTCTGTGCAATTTGGATCCCTCCAAGTTCCGCCAGGAAATCGACACGTTGATGAAAACCTTGGCGTTGCAACAAAAATCGCACGGCGGCTGGGGCTATCCCGAAAAACCGACCGGCGATACGTCGATGACGCAATATGGAGCGTTAAGCGCGTGGGAGGCAATGAAGGTCGGCTTCGAAGTCAAACGCGAGATCGTCGAAGGGATGACCGAATGGCTGATTCGTACGCAAGACCCGACCGGCGGTTGGGGGTATCAGGGCGTCGTCCCCGAAACCAGTTCGGGCCGCGTCAAACAAAATCGCGTAACGCTGTGCTTAACGACCGCCGCGTTGGGCAGTTCCTACGTCGCCGCCGATTTGCTGGGGTTCTCGACGCCCGCGCCGAAAAACGACGATCCGAATATTCCCTCCGTTTTGATTCCCATCGCCAACCAACTTGCGCCAGTGGCTCCGGGCCAGGGCCGTATCGACCCCAAACAGCTCAAACGCGTCCAAGTCGACGGCCATGACTGGTTCGTGGGGCACTTCGATATCGATCCGAAAACTTGGACCTACTACTATTTGTACGCTTTAGAGCGCTATGAAAGTTTCTTAGAGTACAACAGCGGTCGCACCATCAAAGAACCGGGCTGGTACAACCAAGGCGTCGAGTATCTGAAAAAAAGCCAGAAGGAAGACGGCTCGTGGGTCGGCCATACGCCCGATCACGTGGTCGCCGATACGTCGTTCGGCTGCCTGTTTCTCATCCGTTCGATGAAGAAAAGCATCGAACGCGCCCAGGCGTTCGGCGAGGCCCGGATGGCCGGTGGGAAGCAACTCCCACGTGATTTGGCCAAGGCCGGCATGCGGGACAACAAGCTGGTGCAACCGCTGATCGAAGTGTCGGCGGAAGAAGCGTTGAGGATCGTGCTGTCTCCGCGACATCCCGAGTTTCACCGCGCGGCCGACAGCGTGGCGGAGTTGGCGAACAAGTTTCGCATGGAAAAAATTCGCGGCGTCATCGACGCGCGTGTCGCTCTGACCGATGCGTATGAGTCGGCGTCGACCGATAGCCGCATCCTGATCTTGCGTATCGTGGGGCGTATGGATCGGCTGTCCGACGTTCCTTTGTTGATTTCGGCTCTGGACGACGAAAGCCTGCATGTCCGTCGCGAAGGCTATGAAAACCTAGAAAGATTGACCAAACGCCTTTCGCCCTTTCCACCGCAGGCTCTTGGTTCGGCGGACGACCGCGCGAAACTGGTAGACGACTGGAAAACATGGTACGGCCGACTGGCGCTCTCCGAAAATTCCGGTGACGCCGAAACCGGCGGCGGTTTCTGCCACATCGCCGCCCGCCGCGACGACGTTAGTCAAGTAATCGTTTAGCCGTCGTCCGTTCCGATTCGATCCGGCATGTTATGAGTTTCGACGATCCGCTCTCCGCAGTTACGCTCGCCGATCCGCCGTCGGATACGCCGTCGGATACGCCGTCGACGACGACCGTCTCGACCGAAACTCCGACGACGCCTCCGTCCGTTCCGCCCAAGCGATCGAAGACGCCACTGATTCTCGGCGGCGTCGGGATCTTCGTGGTGTTGATCGTCGCCATGATCGTGATGTTCTCCGGACGCGACGATCAAGCACGCTCGAAAAACGAGACGATTCCCGCGTTGACGGCGCAACTCGGAGTCGAACGCGATTATGAATGGGGAGCGGATCAAGTCGGACATGACGAGGCTTGGAAAAAATCCTACGCGTGGCTTAACACCGCCAAGGCGACGCTTTCCGAAGCCGCGTTGCGAACCGAGATCGATCCCTGGCGTTCGGAACGCTGGGAAATCGAATATCGCGCCGGGCACACCCTGGAAAGCTACGTCCGTGAGCTCGATTCGCTGGGAATCGAACTTGGGCTGCTGGGAATGTCGGCCAACGGCGCGCCGGGCGACCCGATCTATGTTTCGGATCTCACCAACGCCATACCGAAAACGCGCAGCGGCAAAATCGCGGACGAGCGACGCTACTACATGCTGTGGCGGATCGGATCACTGAAAAGCGCCGACGGAAAATTGCTGACGACCGCCAAGTTGGACCCCAAGGGAAAATACGTCGCGCATTTCTACCCCGCGTCGGTCGAGCAAGACATGGTCGCGCGCGAAGTCGCGTTCGCCGACGGTCGGCCGATCGCCGATATTCGCAAAACGATTTTCTCGATTCGTCCGCAAGGCGCGAATTTCTCGATGACGGTGATTCGGCAAGAATATCATGACGGAAGCGTCAAAGAACTCGCCGGCGACGACGGTTCGGCGAACCGACCGAAGTCGCGATTGACGCCGCCGACGAGCCCGCCTCCCGCGACGGTCCCCCCCGTGGAGCCGACGCCCGCGGTCGTTCCGGCACCGGCGGCGAGTGCCGCGCGCGTTAGTACGATCGCTTCGAACTTCGACGGAGCGGCGATTCGGCTATGAGCGCGGAACGATTTCTCGATCTCTTGCAGACGCAAAAACTGATTCCCGAAGCGGTAATTGGGCAGTTGCGCAATCAACTGGCCAAATCGACCAAGCCGATTCCCGCACAAGCGGTCGCCAAGGCACTGATCGACAAGCATCTGCTTTCGAATCATCAAGCGACGCAACTTTTGAACGACTTGCGTCCGGTCGCGGTCGCGGCAACGAAAACTTCGACAACGAGTCTCGAAAACGACGTCGGCTTAGCGCCGCTTGAACCTACGGTCAAGGAGCCCGCGAAGCCGGCGCAGTCGAAGACCGCGAGTTCGTCGAATGCGAGGGTCGTCGCGAAACCTGCGGATCCCGATGAGTTCGGTTTAGCTCCCTTCGAGTCGAACGAAAAAACCCCCATCGTCGCCAACACGGCGACCGCGAAAACCAAACCTACTCCGGCGGCCTCTCATTCCAACACCGTCGCGCAGCCCAAGCCCACCGCGAATCCGACCGCAAAGCCCCCAACGCAACCAGCCGTCTCAAAGCCTGGGGATAAGAAATCACCTGAGCCCGCTCGACCGAAGCCGATCGATGATGATCCGTTGTTCGGCGGCGGGATGGATGATCTTTTCGGGGGTTCGAGTTCGGTGGAATCGACCGATCCACTGAGCGACGCCGGCTTCGGTTCCAACGACGCATTGTCGGGCTTCGGAGACTCCACGACGGCGATTGCTCCGGTCGCAGTCGTTAAGAAAGAGACAAAACCAAGATCGGCGTTCCCATGGAAACCGCTGGTGGTCGCCGCGGCCGGATTCGCGGTGATCGTCGTTGGCTTGACGCTGTGGTTGTTGCGCGACAACGGCGACGGTGCCTGGGCCGAGGCGAAGAAACGCTACGACGAAACGCCTGCCGAAGCGGTCGCCGATCTGCGGAATTTTCAAGCGGCGTTTCCGGGGCACGCCAAAGCCGGAACGGCCGCGGTCTACTTGGCTTCGATCGAGATGCATGATTGGAATCGACGTAGCGGTGACGCGCACGAACGCGCGAAGCGTTTGCGCACGATACTGCATCCGCTGGTCGTCGAGCCTGATCTTGCGGACATTCACCCGGTCTTGATCGAAGCCGTTCCGCGTGCTCTCGCCGCAATGCTGACGTCGGCCGACACGATTTCGACCGACAACAATGCCGCACGCGACGAGATCGCTGGAGAAATCGAAGGCGTTTATCGCTTGGCCGCCGATCCACGCGTGGTGCCCTACGACAAGCGCAACTGGCGCACATGGGGCGAACTCGAGGAACGGACCGCGCAGCTCCTGCGCGAACGATCGCGCGTGGCCCGCTGGACCGCCGTCCAATCCGAACTGATCGCCGCGCCCGATTCGGTCCGAGACAAACTGAACGCGGTGCTGCGCGAATATCCCGAACTCGCGACCGATGCCGCCTGGAAAACCGCCGCCGCCAAAGCGCGATCCGCCCCCTAACTCGATTCATTATCACGGTTCGCTCTAAATTCCCATGCTCCGCATCCGGCCGATTTTCTTCGCGTTGCTCGTCGTGTCGATGTCGCTGCGCGTCATCGCACAAGAAGCGACGCCGCTGTTCGAACAGCCGGCATATGACGTCATTACGTTAAACGAAGAAAATAAGAGCGCGGTCATTCAAGTCTTTCCTCTGGACTTCGCGGATCGCAAAGTGCCCGCGAATCCCGATCTTGAATCCGACCTGATCGTTAAATTGCTGATCAAACCAGAACAGCAGTACAAGCTGAAGTGGAAGCACATCGGGTCGATTCGGCTCTTCGAAACCGCGATTCTCGCCGAAGTCGACGCCCTGCTTCGGCAACAGCGATATGAGGAAGCGTTTCCTTACTTCCGCTATCTGTTGGCCAAACATCGTAACTTCCCGGGAGTCGCCGAAACATATGAGACGTATCTTAAACGCATCGTGGAGTTAGCCGTCGCGCAGAAACAACACGATCAGGCGTTGGCGCGTGTTTTCGTGTGGCATGAGTTCAATCCGCAGAACGCGGAAGCGAGTAACTACGCTGTAAAAGTGCTCGAACATTATCTCTCGATTCAAGCGAGCCCGCCTACCGCCGAGCAAACGGTACAAACCGCGGGTTGGTTAATCGAATTGGAAAAACGTATTCCTTCGGCGACCAGTCCCACGTTGACGGCGCGGAAGGAACAATTCACGAAGCAAGCCGAGAACCTCGTCAAATTAGCCGAACAACAAATCCGCGACGGCCGTTACGACGATGCCGAGACCACGTTGGCTCGGGCCGACCTTTTGCGCCCGGATGCCGCCGGCGCGGCAGCCGCCAGGGCGTCGTTACGTACCGGCGCGCAACGCATCACGATCGATGTTTCGCACGGACTCGCGCCGCGATGGTCGGCCGCCAACGGAGCCGTCGATTGGCGTGCGTTACGCGACGCTCGTTTTTTGGCTTATTCGCCCGTAGAGATAACCGGATGGGCCGACGGACTCCCCACGTATGAATCTCCCGGCATCGGCGATCCGAAGTCCGAAGCCGGCGTGATGCTGTTTCCTTGGACCCCGCCGATCGCCGCGAAGTTGAAACCGCTGGCGAACGCGTGGCGCGCGGAATTCGAGCAAGGCGCACCCTGGCCGGCAACCTTACGGGTCACCGGAGGCAACATCACGGATGGGTTGCGCATCGACGCCTCCACCGGCGCGATCGCCGTCGACGGTTGGCTGGCCGCGGCCCACTTGCCCCCCACGCCCAATCGGAAACCGACGACCGGCGGTGCGACCACCTGGGTCGAAAACGACGGCTGGTATAAAGCAAATCCCGCCGCGTTCGCACCGCCGAAAAACGCCGATCTGCGGATCCGCGTGGTTCCCTCGCAGGACTTCGAAACGGCTCGTAAACGTTTATTGGCCGACGAGACCCAGGTGCTGGATCGCATCGCGCCGTGGCAGGTCCAAGCGCTGATCGCCGATCGCGACGTCGAAGTCGAATCGTATGCGATTCCTGCGGTCCATCTGTTGATCCTCAACCCGCAAAGCCCGGCCTTTCTCGAACGGACCGGTCGCGCAGCGGTGATCGCCGCCGTGCAACGCGACGCATTCCTTGAGCAATTTTCCCGCGGCGCGAAAATTCCCGGCGCGGAAATTCCGACGGGCGTGTGGCCCGGCCTCAACAGTGCGCCCGCAAGGCATCCGGTTGGCGTGCACCTGCCCTCTTCGATCGCGACTTGGCGAAGTTGCTTTGGAAAGCCGAGCAAGCCCTACGGGCGACACCCATGTCGGCGTTGACGCTCTGCGTGCCGAGCGATGAAACGGCGCAAGCCGCGGGCCGTATTTTGATCACGCAATTCGCCGCGGCCGGAATCGAAGTCAAAACGGTGATCGACGACGAGCCGTTCATTCCATCGGCGACGAACGTCGCTCGGGCGGATATCTGCTATTGGATTTGGCATCCACGCGATCCGGCCATCGCGTGGCCAACGTTATTGGAACAGCCTCATTTCCAGGGATTGCTTTCCGCACGCTCGCGAACGCTGTACGACGAACTGCTTCGCGCAAAGGACGCGGCGGCCTTGGCGACGGCGACGATCGCCCTGGAAACAGAACTCCTTACCGATCGACGCCTTCTCGCGCTCCTGCATCTCCCGGAATTTTCGGCGCGACGCAAAACGGTGACCGATTTCGGGAAGAAGCCGTTGGATCCGTTTCAGCACGTTTCCGATTGGAAGACTCGCCGATGATCGATCGTCTCCGTTTACCACGACTTGCCACGGCGATCATGCGACGAACGCCTTTCGTGATCGGGCTTGCTCTCTGCATATGGGCGTTTCATCTCGATACGGCTGTTGCCCAATCCGCATCGACTTCGCCGGTCAGTTGGGATTACGCCCCGTATCGAATCGGTCTGACGTTGACATCGTCCGATGGATCGCTGAACGAAGAACGCCTAAGTACGCTGAAAGATGATCTCTCGCGATCGCTGGAAAAAAATTGGGGCGGGGCTTGGCGTTGCGAATGGTCGGCCGGCGGCGCGCCGAAACCCGCTGCCGCCGACGAAGCGACCGCGGAAGACCAACCGTCCACAACGCCGCTCGATCAACGCTTCGAGCTCGATGTTTCCGTTAGCGGAGAACTCTTACGACTCCGATTGATCGCTTATGACGAGGCAACGCGCATGAGCGCCGCTCCGTCGGTCGCGACGTTTGCGGCGAAAGCCGGACTGGCGAAGGAGATCGACGCCCAGCTCAGTAAGGCGTTTCGTCCGTTATTGCGTGCGACCAAATGGGAACGCGACCGCGCATTAATGCGGATTCGTGGCGGTAAGCTGCCGGGCATCGCGGCGACGCTGAGCGTCGGCACGATCCTGGCCGCGTACGAACGCCCCGTCGTGAACGGAGCGAACCCGCCTTCAAGCGCCACGCGGCGTTTGAACTGGACCTGGCTGGCCGTCGAACAAGTCGAAGGTTCGATGGCGAAGGTCCGTGTCTATTCGGCCTTACCGCGTAGCGGCGATCCGGGCGAAAACGAGCCGATCGAACTCTTGGCGACGAAAGCCGACTGGGCTCCTCAAGAGACGACGCTCGAGATCAAATCCTCTATGAAGGGTCAAGCTCCGCTAATCGGCGCACGCGTCGTTCGCGCGATCCTGTCGATCGCGAACGCATCGTCTGGTCGGGCGTGACCGACTCCTCGGGCGCGATCCGAATTCCCGCGGGCGAACACGCTGCTATTCGACTGCTGGAGATCGGATCGCATGACGAACGCTTGGCGCTCTGCCCGATCGTCCCGGGAGCGTTAAGTAAAACGACGCTCCGCTTACCGATCCCCGCCGAATGGTTAACCATACAAAACGTCTTGGAACGTCGACGCGACGAGTTGTTGGAGCTGCAAGCTTGGAAACTGGTGCTGCAAGCCCGGATCGCCGAGGCCGAGGCGAAACGCGACACCGTATCCGTCGAGCGTCAGCGTGCGGCTTTGAAACTGTTGCCGGACCCCGCGACGTTTCTAGCCGAAATGCCTAAAGCGAAGGTCGCGGTCGCTCCGACCGTCGAGGTCGCGGAAGAAGGTGCGGACGTCGAAATCGAGACCGCCAACGAAGACGTCGCGGCTTTGGAAAAACGCCAAACTCAGGCGATCTCCGAACTCCGTACGGCCGCCGCGCGTGTTCTGGCGACGCCTGCGCCGAAGCCGCTGCCCGCCAAAGCCGATCCGGCCGCTCCACGCTGATCGTCGAGACGTTCGAAGCCAGGCTTAAGGTAAACGTTCATTTCGTCATAACGCAAAAAACCGGATCGACGATCTCTGGCGAGAAGGCCGATCCGGTTCGAGTCGTACGCGTGATCGCGGAGGCGCGACTTAGATCATCGACTTCAGGTTCTTGAGTGCGCGGACGGCGACCTTAACGCTGGCCGGCTTGGCCGGGATGTCGCGGAGTTCGCCCGTGAACGGGTTCTTGACGCCCTTTTGCGCCGCCTTGGCGGGCACTTTCTTACGGATGATCTTGACCAGGCCCGGGACGGCGAACATGCCGGGTCCCTTGGCGCCGATGGCCTTCTTGATTTCTTCCGACAGAGCTTCCATCACGGCCCCCACGTCCTTCTTCGACAGCGACGTGGCGTCGGCGATCGCGGCCAGGATTTCGGACTTGCTCGGGGACTTCGCTTTAGCGGCTTTCGCCATGGACTACTCCCTCCATAGATAACAGGAAAAACACGTGAAATGTGGACTCGTCCGTCCATCACGGACGCGCTGATTAAAGACGAAACAAGCGAATTTGCAACCCTCAAATTCACAAAACGCCTTAAATATCGCAGAAAATGCGCATTCGACGCAAAATAACTCCATGAATCATGGGATTTTCACGCAGTTATTACTCGTTCACCTAAATCCATGTTCGTGGTTAACGGCGGAAATCGCGTATTAGGTTGTGACGGACGCGTGACGACGCCGACGCGTCTCATCACGATAAAATGCCATGTGAATTATTTTCAATCGACGGACATGTCATGACGGTTGAATCGATCGAACCCATTCCGACTTAGTCGGGGACGTTTTGATCGATTCGTTTCGGTTGTCCGCCGCCGCGGCGCGACTTAAGATGCACTAGGATAATAAGATAGGCGCGGCGGTCCGTGCGTGGATCGCGCATGGTCGTCGATTAGGGCGAAGGACGAGGCCGATCAGTCGGAAAAATCGCCCCCACCGTTGAACTTTCGCACACCGTCGTGCGACTAAGCGATGTCGAGCGCGGTCCGCACACGATTCGAACCACATACGGACATTCAGGATCGCACTCGCATGTCGACCTCGCCTTCGAATTCTCGCCGTATGCCCTTTGGCCGTCGTTTAGTTCGACTCGCTCATCGCCTTCGCCCTGGGCGAGTTGCATTGGCGTTCTTGTTGGGCGCGACGATGACTTTGATGTCGGGCGATGCGGCTCCGGCGCAATTTCGCATTCACCGAGAAATGGAATCCCCACGTGCGGAAGAGGAATCGCTGGGTGCGTTTCCATACGATCGGAATCTGACGAATACGTTCGATCGTTGCAAACGGATGATCGAGCAAGCGAACTATGCCGACGGGTTAGAAGGTTTGGACTCCCTGCTTTCGCAGGAAAAAGACACTGCCTTGAAGCCGGTCAAAGGGAAAGAAAACTATCTCAGTCTGAAACGCGAAACATTGCGGTTGATCGGCGCACTGCCTCCGGATGGTTTAGCCGCGTATCGACTACAATTCGGCGCGACGGCTGAAAAATCACTTCGCGCGCGCTCGCGACCGGCGGGATCGATCGCTTAGGCGAAGTCGTTCGTCGTTACTTCCACACCGTAGCGGGCAACCAAGCCGCGTTGCTGTTGGCGCGACATCACTTGGATCATGGCCGTCCGTTGGCGGCGGCGATGCTGCTGAAAACCCTGGATGACGCCCCAGGGCGTGACGATGCCCTGATCGCGCAAACGACTTCGCTCGGCGCACTGGCGTTTTATCGAGCGGGTCGATCGGATCAAGCGGTGCAATTCCTGACCAAGGCCGTGGCCGCCGGACGGACGAAAACGACGATCGGTAAGAAGCCGCTCCCCTTGAACGGTGACGTCGCAGGACTGACGCAGTGGTTACGCGACGCCGCCGGACCGATTCCCAGCGCGTCGCTCGCCGCCGCCGGCGAATGGGCGATGTTTCGGGGGAACCCGGCGCGGAACGCATCGATGTCGGGAGGTTCGCCGCTGTTGAACCCGCGCTGGTCGTCGTTCGTATCGCCCAACCGCCAGACCGAGTTGACCTCTCACACCTATCGCAGCAACCTCCTGAACCAAGGGCTGCCCGCGATTCCCGCCTTGCAAGCCCTGGCGGTCGGCGAATATATCGTCTACCGGACTCCTTCGGCGATTCGGCCGATCCAGGCTTTGAATTTCGAGAACGGCAAGGAAAGTTGGTCCTATGGCTCGGGCGAAGCCCCTGGTGTTTCACCGAACGATACGGTTGGATCGCAAAAACTGAATTTGCGTAATTGGACCAATCTGAATTACGGCGGATTGAGCAGCGACGGCAAAAACGTGTACTTCGTCGAAGACGACGCGGCCGTTTCGGATCAAGCTTCCGGATCGCGACTAAGCATCCAGCAACGTCGCTGGGGCGGCCCTTTCGGGGGCGAAAGCGGCTACGTCGTCCCCCAAACGCCGAATCATATTTACGCGCTCGAATTGGCCACTCAAGGCAAGATGCAATGGGTTGTCGGCGGAAAGTCGAACGAACAGGACCCGCGGCTTTCCGGCGCAACGTTCCTGGGCGCACCACTGCCGCTGAATGGTTCGCTCTATGTCTTGGCGGAAATCAAGCAAGCCATCAGCTTGGTCGTACTCGACGCCGCAACCGGTAAACTGCAGTGGTCACAAGAATTGCTGTTGCTGGACGAACAGAATCAAGCCGAACTCTCGTCTTGGCGACGCATCGTCGGCGCATCGCCGACCTACTCGGAAGGGCTGTTACTCTGCCCGACCGCTACCGGCGATCTGGTCGCAGTGGATTTGGTGCAACGAACGCTCGCTTGGACGCACCGCAGCAAGCAAGGGAATCGCGGCAACGAAAATATCCATAACAATCCCTTCTACATCATGATGGTGGGCGGGGGCGCTGGTATCGTTCCCGGGTCGATGTGGAGCGAAGCGGTCGCCGTCGCGGCCGAAGGAGCCGTACTCTACACCTCGCCCGAAGCGGATCGCCTTTATTGCCTGGACTTGTCCAACGGCACGGTCCGCTGGGAAATTCCGCGTAAACAAAACTTGTATGTCGGCGGGATCACCGGCGATCGCGTCGTGTTGATCGGCAAGCGTGAAGTGCAATGCCTATCGCTAAAAGATAAGCGTTCACTTTGGACATCTACGCTAGCCTTGCCCACCGGGTGCGTGACGTCGGGTCGTGGGTTCTTGAGCGGCGACGACTACTATCTCCCGGTTGGTAGCGGCGACGTTCTGCGGATCGATCTAGCCGCCGGAACCATCAAATCGCGTGCGCATTCTGCCGGCGGAACGATCCCCGGTAACTTGCTCTGTTATCGGGGCAACGTCGTCTCGATGGGCATCGACCGCATCGAAAAATATGCGCAAAGCGAGTTATTGAAAACGCAAGTCGAGTCGACGCTGGCCAAAACGCCGCACGATTGGCAAGCGCTCGGCTGGCGCGGGGAAATCGCGTTGGATGAAGGCCGATTCGGCGATGCGTTGACCGCCCTACGCGCAGCGAAAGAGTCGGCGCTTGCCGGGGCCGGCTTGCCGCAAAACGCCGAGAAAAGTTCGTTGATCGAAAGTCAGATTCGGCGGATCAACGGTCTGCTCTTTAAGACGCTCCATGCGACTGTGCAAGCCGATTTTGCCTCGCATCAAGCTGAGTTAAATGAACTCGAAGGCTTGATCGGCGACGATCACGAGCGATCGATCTGGCTGCGATTGGCGGCCGAAGGATCGGAACGGACCGGCCGGTACTCCGCCGCGCTCGGTTACTCGCTGGACTTGTCGGAACTCGACCTTGATCAAGACCGGATGGAGCGGATCGATTCCTACCACGAGGTCGATCGCGACGCTTGGATCCAAACCCGGCTGCAAGCCTTATGGGCGAAAGTCCCCGCCGCGGAGCGCGCCGCTTGGAACAAAAAGTTGCAAGCTCGACTGGACCTGATGATTCAAGCCGACGTAACGACTCAGTCGCGGGCGATGCGTCGCTACATCGCGTTATTCGGTTTCCATCCGACGGCTGACGCGGTGCGCGAAGCGTTGATTAAATCGCTTGGTGGAGAAGACCCGCTCCGTTCGGAAACGCTACTACTCACGCTATCGAAAAGCGAAGACGCCG
Organism: Pirellulales bacterium; assembly: GCA_049840575.1. GTDB lineage: Bacteria > Planctomycetota > Planctomycetia > Pirellulales > JALHPA01 > JANRLT01. The sequence goes on along the minus strand of JASGKV010000014.1, from coordinate 725,958 downwards.
TTCGTCGGCGTCGTGCCGCCGCACGTTTGGCGTCGCTCTACCAAGCCGCGGACCGCGAAGACGCCGCAGCCGTCGCATATCGCACGCTGCGCGATCGCTATGGGGACGATGAGTGCCTGGAAGGACTCACTGGTAAACAATGGGCGGCCTCCGTGCCGGCCGATTCGCGACTCGGCAAACGAATTGCCTCGGGCGACGTTTGGCCGACCGGATTAATCGAAGAAACGCGCCCCACGAATCGGCGCGATCGCCGCATGCCCGGCGTGAATCAACAGATGTGGTCCGTTATGGAGATTCGAGGTGTCTCAGGCGGACCGCTTGAATCGCATCAACTGCTCTACGACCAAAACAGTTCGATGTTGTCGTTACGCGACGGGCAAGGCCGTGAAATTCGCAAAATCTCATTGCAGAAGGACAATAGTTTGCAATTCGGCATCTATGTGCCGGGAGCTTATGCCTTGGCGCAAGACCATTTACTGGTGATCGATTTAGGGTGGCGGATCGTCGCTTTCAATCTTCTGGAATCGGGACGAAGCCATAATGCCGCCCAAGTCTTGGGATCGTGGAATTACGATTTAGTCGACTACAACTTTTTGCTGTCGCAATCACAGATTGGCGCAGGCGTCCTCACGTTCCAAGAAAAACGCGACGAGACCGGTTGGGGATTACGGCGACGCCAACTAATCAATCAAGGAACCAAGCAACCGTTCGGTGCGATTGCGTTCTGCGGGCGAACCGGTCTAGCCGTCTACCGACAACGCGAAGTCACGTTGCTTGATCCTCTGACCGGAGAACCGATCTGGGTTCGACGCAATCTGCCCGAGGACTGCGAACTAACCGGCGACGCCGACAATTTGGCGTTGCTGACGAAAGACGGCAGAAAATCGTTGATCCTCCGAGCAGGCGACGGGTCGTTAGTCACCGAACGCGACTTGCCCGAGCGCCGGCGGATCGTCGCCAAGTCGGGCATGCGATTGCTGACCAGCGAAACAAAGGTTGGAAAACGCACGTTGATCGCACGGAACTTGGTGGATGATTCTCAGATCGCGTTGGGTGAATATGGCGAAGGCGGAACCCGTGGCGGCGTCGCCGCCGACCTGCTTGATGACGAACTAGCGATCGTAACGCCGGGTCCGAAAACGGACACGGCGCGTTTCGAAATCGTTTCACTCTCCGACGGAAGCAAACGTTTCACGACTATCGTTCAAGCGCAGGGTCCGATTCGTAACGTCGATGTTCGTCGCGACGCGACCGGATATTACGTCGCGATCGACAACGGCGGCCCGGTCAAGGCCGACGGCAAATACAACTATCAACTCGCCGTTCAAGACGGGTCCGAACGTCAACTGTTCACAGGCGAACTCCACGCTTTCGATCGCACGACCGGCGCAGCGTTGTGGCCCGCCGGCGCGACGTTTCAACAACATTCGATTTGGAAAGCTCAACCCGCCGAATTGCCTTGCCTCGTTTTCCTTCGAATGGGCGTGCCGAAGAACGGCGGCAATCAATTCGTCTCGATGCTGTGCTTGGACAAGAAAACCGGTCGCTTGGTTTACAAGAAGGACGACCAACCCGGTCAACCGCAAAACTTCGACGTGCTCGGCGATTGGGAAGCCGGCCAAGTTCGTTTGATGGTTCCCAGCCAAACCGGAGACGGACGCAACGCGATCGTGTTGGAATACACTGACCGGCCGCGCTCGCCGGAACCGCCTTTTCAAGAAACGCTCACTACGGCGTCGGATGCGAAATCCGCCTCGCGCGGCATCGGCGGATTGTTCGGAGGGTTGCGTCGGGCGGTCGAGGGATCGTCGCGTCGGCGGTCGGAGGCGAATCCGTTCGATGAAGCGCCCGACATCGAAATGAAAATCGAATCCGCCGAAGATCAAGCCGATGTCGAGGCGGTTCCCGATTCACCGCTCGCCGACCCGGCTTTGGTCCCGCTTCCTCCGCCCGCACAACCAGTTCCTCGAATCCTTCCCGCCCCCGGAAACGATCCATTCGCTCCATTTGGCAAATGACCGCCACCCGACTACCGTTGAATTAAGACCCGCCTCCGCTCGTTACTTCGATCCCCAAGCGATATTCATCAGCCGATTGGATCCGATTCGTTCGCAGCGAGCGACACACAGACAGTCCGTTTTTCGTCATCCGCGCAAGGAACCCGTTATGTCGGAATTGTCCGCCGATTCGGCCGCGATTCGTAAGTTGACCGAGGCCCGCGAAAAGATCCTTCAACAGTTATCGCAGGTCATCGTCGGACAGACCGAAGTGATCGACGAGTTGCTGATTTCGATTTTCAGCCGCAGTCATTGTTTGCTCGAAGGCGTACCCGGTTTGGCGAAAACGCTGATGGTCAGCACGCTGGCCCGCGCCTTGAACCTTTCGTTCAGCCGCATCCAGTTCACGCCCGACTTGATGCCTGCCGATATCACCGGCACCGACATCATCGAAGAAAACAAACAGAGCGGCTCGCGCGAGTTCCGTTTTCTCGAAGGTCCGTTGTTCGCCAACATCGTGTTGGCCGACGAAATCAACCGGACTCCGCCGAAGACCCAAGCGGCCTTGCTCGAAGCGATGCAAGAACGCCAAGTCACCGTCGGCCGCGTTCGACATAAATTGGCCGATCCGTTCTTCGTCCTAGCCACGCAGAACCCGATCGAGCAAGAAGGGACTTACGCGCTGCCGGAAGCGCAACAAGAATCGTTTCATGTTCAAAATCTTCGTGAAGTACCCGACGTTCGGCGAGGAATTCGAAATCGCCCGTCGGACGACGTCGATCATGAACGACGACATCACGCCGGTTCTCTCGGCCGAAGAAATCATCTCGTTGCAACGGACCGTTCGCGAAGTACCGATCAGCGATCACGTCATTCGCTACGTCTTGGCGTTGGTTCGTCAGACGCGCGTCGGTCAGGCCGGCGTGCCCGAGTTCGTCACCGATCAAATCGGCTGGGGCGCCGGTCCTCGCGCCGCACAGTTCTTAATTCTCGGCGGCAAGGCTCGAGCGTTGCTGAACGGCCGCACGCATGTCAGCGTCGAAGACATCGCTGCGTTAGCCAAACCGGTTCTGCGGCATCGCCTGACGGTCAACTTCGCCGCCGAAAGCGAAGGGATCACGTCGGACCATATCGTCGAAAAATTGATCGCCGCCACTCCCGATAAAGAGGATGAACTGACCCGTGACAGCCGTTTCCAAAAGATTTTTGCATCCTGAGGCGATCAAACGCCTGGGACGGATGGAAATTCGGGCCAGGTATATCGTCGAGGGGTTCCTGTCGGGCATGCACCGCAGCCCGTTTTTCGGCCAATCCGTCGAGTTTTTGCAGCATCGCGAATACAACCGCGGCGACGAGCTGCGACATATCGATTGGAAGGTTTGGGCCAAACAGGACAAGTTTTACATCAAACAATACGAAGCCGAGACCAACATGCGCACTACGCTGTTGGTCGACGTTTCGAACAGCATGCGTTACGGTCGCGGCGCAATGAACAAGTATGAGTACGCCTGCACAGCGGCGTGTTCGTTGGCGTATTTGATTTTGCGGCAGCAAGATGCGGTCGCGGCCGTGGCGTTCGATGATTCCGTCCGAGCTCAATCTCCGATGCGCAGCAAACGCGATCATCTGTTTTCGATTATGAAATCGCTCGAAGCGAGCGAGCCGAAACAGAAGACCGATATGTTTCACATCCTCAGAAACGTCGCGGAATTCACGCCTCGTCGCGGGATGATCGTTGTAATCTCGGATCTTTTGACCGAACGCCCCGGATTGTTCAAGGGTTTGAGAATGCTGCGTCAGCGCGGCCATGACGTGATGGTGCTGCACATCATGGACGACGATGAATTAGATTTCCCGTTCCAAGGCCCGCATCGCTTCGAAGGCCTGGAATCCGATGACGTGTTGAACTGCAATCCTCGCGCGCTGCGCGACGGATACTTGGAGGCGCTGAAAACCTACCTCGACGAAGTCCGCGTGAACTGTGTGAAAAACACGTGCGACTATTCGTTGATTCGGACCGGCGACGCGTTGGACGCGGCGTTGGCGACGTTCCTCAGTAATCGCTTGGGCATGCATCACCACAACTAACGTCACACACCCGGTGCGACGCGATTCCGCGAGCCCTGGACCAATTCGTACTTCGAGATTTTACGTAACGATCGGATCGCATGGCGACGTTTCTGTTCGAGAACCTGCTCTGGATCGGCCTGCCCATGGTCGCGCTCCCCATATTGATCCACTTGATCAATATGATGCGTCACAAGAAGGTCGAATGGGCGGCGATGGAGTTCCTGCTCGCCAGCGTCAAGAAGAATCGTTCGTGGATCATGGTTAAGCAGCTCTTATTGCTGCTCATGCGTATGGCCGCGATCGCCGCCGTGGCGTTCATGTTGGCGCAGCCTTCGTTGCGCAATCGATTGGGCAAAATTTTCGGCGGCGGATCCACGCATCAAGTCATTCTTCTGGACGACAGCTATTCGATGTCCGACAAGTGGAACGACACAACGGCCTTCCAGCAGGCGAAGGAGAAAATTCGTCGCGTCTTGACCGAATCGTTGCGGCAGTCCGGCTCGCAAGACGTGACGATCTACCGGTTTTCGCAGATGACCGGCCAAGGCCGCGCTCTGCAAGCCGACGTCAAGAACGAACCGCTCAATCAAGATTTCCTTGATCGACGTTTGCCCGAGGTGTTGCAAACGCTCGAAACGTCGCACATGGCGACGGGGCCGTTGGAACCGTTGGAGAAATTGCTGAAGTCGATCGAGGATTCGAGCGACGAAACGTACATCCTGACTATGGTTTCGGATTACCGCGCCAAGGATTGGCAGAAGCCCGCCGAGTTGGAAAAACGGATCGCCGATTACAACGCGATCAACGTCATTCCGAAATTCGTGCAATCGGTCGACGTCGAACGGCCCAACGTCGCCGTGACCGAACTTCGCGCCTTGCCCGGCCCACGCGCGGCGAACATCAACATCACGATGTCTGTCGCGGTGACCAACTACGGCAAATCGAAGGTCCAGAATCTACAACTGAAAATCATCGAAGATCAATCCAAAAGCCGCGTCGAAGCGATCGAAACGATCGATCCGGGCAAGACCGTGACGCGCAGATTCGAAGTCCTGTTCAACAAAGCCGGAGAACATTCGATCCAAGCGACCATCGCCGAAGGCCTGGCCGTCGACGCGCTCGGCGTCGATAACACGCGTTACGCGATCGTCGATTGCGAAAGTGCCTACCGCGTGTTGGTGATCGAAGGGAACGAAAAGCAGTTGGACTCCAACGACGTCGATTCGTCGTACGTGAAGAAAGTCTTCGCGTCGAAATTGTCCGGATACTCGACCGACGTCAAGACGCGCACGTTCTTACGCAACAATAAAACTCTGGGCGATTACCACGCGATTTATTTGATGAACGTCGAACGTTTCGACGAAAGCGAACGCGTGGCGCTCGAAAACTACGCCGCTTCCGGCGGTGGTGTCGCGTTTTTCGTCGGGAACCTTGTCGATCCCGCGTACTACACGCAATCGCTGTACAAGGAAGACAAAAACACACCCAGCCTCTTCCCCTGTCCGCTCGAGAATCAAGTCGCCTTATTGCCGATCAAATCCGACGCGACGCCCGACATCGACGTGACGCCTCATCAAATCTTTCTGCACTCGGCCGGCGAATCGAAGAACCGTGCGACGCAAGACAGCCTGGCGTTTTTCCAAGCGATCTATTTGCAGCGTTACTTGGCCGCGAAAAAGACTTGGAAGCCAGCCGATAAAGGAGCCGAAGTCGTCGCCAAACTCCGCAACGGATTCCCATTGGCGATCGTGCATCCTTACGGCGCCGGGCGAATCGTCACGTTCTTGACCTCGGCCTCGCCCGAGATGGAAAACAACGATCCCTCGACCGCCTGGAACAATTGGGGTCGCGCGAATCCCAGTTTTCCGATCACGATGATTCAAACGGCGAATTATCTCTCGACTTGGAAGCAGACCGACGAAAGCCGCACGGTCGGTCAACCTTTGGTATGGCGTGTCTCGAAAGAGACGCCGATCTCGACCGACGTGGAATTGGTCACCCCGTTCGAAGGGGTTCGCAACACGATTAAAACGAAGTTGGTCGACGACAAAGACGACTGGAAATTGGAATACGACGATACGACCATCTCCGGCTTCTATCACGTCGATGCGAAAAGCCAAGACGGGCAAACGATTGCGCATTGGTTTCCGTACAACGTCTCGACCGGCGAATCGTCCAGCGCGGCGGCGTCGCCCGATCGAGACGACCCGAGCCGGATGCTGAAAAGCGAAGGGAACACCGCGTTGATCTCCTCGGCCGATCTGCGGACCGAATTGCAGAACGTCAAATTCGACTTTCTCGGTTTCGATCAGCTTTCGAATATCGGCAGCGAGTCCGAGCAAAACAACATCAGCACGACGATCTTGTATTTGTTGGTGTTCCTCTTGTTGGGCGAGCAGTTGCTGGCCTATTCGGCCAGTTATCACACCCCGGCCAAGGAGGCCACCGCACGATGAGTTTCGCGGGTTCGCTTTTTGCTCAAACCGTCGATCCGACGCCGCCGCGCTACGAGTTCATGCGTTTGGCGGGCTACACGGAAAATTGGCAATACGCCGTATTGGCGGCGGTCTGCGCCGTCGTGTTCGGCTTGGTGTTCTACATGTATCGTCGCGACAGCGTCGAACTGAAGCCCGGCGTCGGGATCGTATTGCTGCTGTTGCGACTGGCCGCTTTCGCCGGTTTGTTGCTGCAATATCTCAATCTTGAAAAACGCAGCGATCAAATTCGCACCGACAATTCCGAGGTCGTTCTCGCCGTCGACGTAACCACCAGCATGGAACGCAAGGACGGCGACGGCATCGGTTCGTCGTCGTTGGCCCCGACTCGGATTTCCACGGTCGTCGACGCGTTCAAACTCGGCGAGCTTGTCGAGAAGCTTCGAAAAACCCACGACGTCGTCGTCTATCGTTTCGACAGTGACGCGTCGCGCGTGGTCGGCATGCAAAAGTTCGGCACGGTGGGCGCGGACGAAACGAAGCCAGAGAAGGACGCGAAAGCCGATCCGAAGGAAAAATCGCCCGGCGAAGAATCCGCTCCCGCCGCAACGACGGCGTTGGCCGGCGATCCCAAAACCTGGGATTGGTCGCAACTGCTGGCCGCCAAAGGAACGGAATCGCGTTACGGGCAAACGCTGCGACAGGTGATCTTCGAAGAACGCTCGAAACCGCTTTCACGGTTGGTTATGGTCGGCGACTTCGCGCATAATGCCGGCCTTTCGCCCGAAGAAGGCATCAAGGCGGCCAACGAGTGCGGGTGCCGGTCCACACTGTGGCGATCGGTTCGACGAAGATCCCCGTCAATGCGGCGGTGTCCGATTTTCGCGCTCCTCCGCGCGTCTACCCGGACGACAAATTTCAAATCACGGCTCTCATCCAAGCGACCGGCGTCAAAGGGAACAACGCCGAGATTAAGCTATATGTGAAAGATGCGGAAAAAGGAACCCGCGACGACGGTAATCCGGGCGAGTTGGTCGCCTCCGAAAACATCGTGCTGCGAAACGGCGAGGACGTCGCATTTAATTACGAATCGCCCGGCGTCAGCAAAGCCGGACGACGTACTTATAGCCTCGTCATCGAAGGTCTCAACGACGACGTGAATCCCAGCGACAACCGTGCGCGGATGGACGTCGAAATCGTCGAACGCAAAAATCGCGTTCTGCTGCTGGCCGGCGGGCCGACGCGCGAGTATCAGTTTTTACGCAATCAGTTGCGTCGCGACAAATTCACCGAAGTCGACGTCATCTTGCAAAACGCCGAACCGGGTATCTCGCAGGACGCGCATAAAATTTTGGATGAGTTTCCGCGTACATTGAAAGCGCTGACCGGCACGAAAAACTCCGAAGGGCAAGACGAAGGGGGCTACGACGCCATCGTGGCGTTCGATCCCGATTGGCGTCGCCTCGATGCCGAACAACTCGACGCGCTCGATCAATGGCTGGCCCGCGAATCGGGCGGGTTGGTCGTCGTCGCCGGCCCTGTCTACATGGACGGTTGGCTGGAGGATAACGACGAGAAACTCAAGAAAGTTCGCGGGTTCTACCCCGTGCAATTCGATCGCCGGTTACTTGCGATCGACAACTCGAAGTTCGTCAACGAGATCCCGTGGCCTATGGAGTTTACGCCGGAGGGTCTCGGCGCGGATTTTCTGTGGCTCGGCTCGACCGGCGACGAAAGCAAACAATCCTGGGACGAGTTCTCCGGTGTCTACGGCTTCTATCAAGTTAGTAAACCCAAACCGGGTGCGATGGTTTACGGCTACTTCTCGAATCCCGACGTCAGTTTGACCGGCAAGCCGATCTACATGGCCGAGCAGTTTTGGGGGGCGGGCCGCGTCTTCTACATGGGGAGCGGCGAGATGTGGCGTCTCCGAGAATTGGGAGAAGGCTACTTCGAGCAGTTCTACACCAAACTGATTCGCCATGTTTCACAGGGTCGCTTGCTACGTGGGTCGCGTCTCGGTTCGCTGTTGCTCGACCGCGATCGGTATGTACAAGGCAGCACGATCCCCATCCGCGCGCAGTTGCAAAACTTGCAACAACAACCGCTGGACGTGCCCGACGTCACGGTCGAACTGCTGGCTCCCGAGGGCGGGCCGCCGAAGCGCGTCATTTTGAAGCCCGACGCGACTCGTAAGGGCTTTTACGCCGGTCAATACATGGCGAACCAAGTCGGCAGCTACGAGATCCGCCTGATCCACCCCGAAGACTCGGCGGATCCCGACGCCATCATGAAACGGATGCAAGTCGCCGCGCCGCAGCTGGAGGTCGACCATCCGACACGCGACGACGCGTTGGCGACCCGGATCGCGGAAGCGACCGAAGGAAAGTTCTATGTCGGTCTGCCCGCGCTGACCGCCGCGATCGAAGATCCGGCGGCCATGGCCGAGTTGTTTCCGGATCAGAAAAAAGAAAAACGCGAAGCGACCACGATCGACCGCGTGTGGCAAGAAGAGTACTCGAAGTGGCTGTTGTTCGGCGTCGTCGGATGTCTTTGTTTGGAATGGGTGATTCGTCGTCTCTGTCGCTTGGCTTGACGCAGCGTCGTTCTTTCGTCGCTTTTCGCTTTCACGATCGTTCGCTTGATGTCCACCATCGTTCAAAATCCGACTCCCGTCGCACGCGTTGCATCGAGTTCGATCGCCGAATCTCCGATCGGCGGATTGTTGGACGGTCTGCGCGGAAAGTTGCGCCGTTACATATTCGGAGAAGGCGCGTTCGCGGGTTTGGCTTGTCTGGCGGCCGCGTTTTGGACGACCTTGGCCATCGACTGGACGTTTGAACCGCCGCCGATCGTTCGCGTGTTGATGTTGATCGCCGTCGCCGCCACGGTCGGATATGTCCTGTATCGTTTCTGGTTTCGGCGTTGGAACGTCGAATTCAGCGACACCAGCATGGCGATTTTGCTGGAACGTCGATACCGCGCGTTTCGCGACGGCTTGATCACATCGGTCGAACTGGGCGAACGGCCCGCGCATGCCGACTCGTTTCATCCCGAAATGCTCGCCCTGACGCGCGCTGAGGCCGAACGAAAGTTGGACGACGTCGAGATCGGCGCGGTCTTCAACGTTCGCCCTCTGGCGTCGAAAATCGCGTTGGCGGTCGTCGGATTGGCATCGGTCGCGATCTTCTGTTCGTTGCGTCCGGACATCGCCAAGATTTGGGTCGATCGTTGCTTATTATTGGGTACAGATCTCTGGCCGCGCGAAAAGTCTGCTGGTGATGGACGGTTTTCCCGAGAACAAAATTCGCAAGGTCGGCGTCGGCGGAGAGACCACCATCATAGTCAAGGCCGATCAACAAAAAGTCGTTCCCGAGACGGTGAAGATTCGCTATCGCTACGTCGACGGCTCGTACGAGAGCCAAGAGATGCCGAAGTTCCGCGTGGAAAACGGCTATCAAGAATACATCTACAAATTCACGGGGCTGACCGAATCGATCGAGTTCCATATCCGCGGCGGCGACGCGCGGCTCAACGACTACAAAATCGAAGTCGTTGAAAACCCGACCGTCAACAACTTGCGTTTACGCTGCCGCTATCCCGAGTATATGCGTCGACCGGAGACCGAATTGAAGGTCGCCGGGTTGATGCAGATACCGCAAGGGACGATCGTCACGTTGCTGGCCGGTACCAACAAACCGGTTGAAACGGTGCGCGCCGATTTGATCGAAGGCGAAAGCCGCCGGACGATCCAAACCGCCCTCTCCGACGAGCGCGGGGTCGTTCTGAAGCTGTCGGACGATCGGAACATCATCATGGAGTTGGGCGAAATGGCGCGCGACCAACTCGTGATGTTTCATCTCCGAGACAAGGACGGCATCGATAGTCGCGAAACGGACGCGGTACGTATCGCGTTGACCATGAGGCCCGACGAAGCGCCGCGCGTCGGCTTGCGTCTCTCGGGCATCGGTACGGCGATCACGCAAAAAGCTGTGCTGCCGATCCAAGGCGACTTGGAAGATGATTATGGACTCGGGCGAGTTTGGATCGAATACCACGTCGAGCATTCGGCCGGCGTCCGCGAGCGCGATTTAAAACTTCCTCCGTTGGCCGACGCATCGACGTTGCGTCGAGAAATCGTTTGGAATCCCGAGACCGCGCCGGATCGCTATAAGTCGTATGAACCCGAGTCCTATCTCGGACTCGACCTGCAATGGATTCAAGAACAAGAAAAAGCGGCGGCCGAAAAACGCCCCACCGAAAAACCGATGGAAGACGGCGAAAAACCCTCCGCCGAATCGAAGCCCGAGGAAGCCAAGCCGGCCGGCCCGGCCGCGAAGATCGAGCCCTGGACGTTGACCGTCGGTCAGAAGTTGAACGTGCTGGTCAAGGCGCAAGACAACGCGACGGTCGGTAAAGGCCCGTTCATCGGCGTCGGCGAGAAGTATCAATTGGAAGTGGTGACTCCCGAGCAGATGGCGGCGATCTTGGAAACCCGCGAAATCACGTTGCGTCAACGCTTCGAGACGATCGTGAGCGAGTTCGAGCAGACGCGCGACAATTTGGTCGCGCTCCGCTTCAAGGCGACGCCGCCGACCAGAAAAGTCGACGTGTTGGATCCCGAAGACGACGCGGCGAAGAAACCGGCCGCCACGCTCGACGAGATCCAGCAGCGCATCGATAACGAACGTCCGTACTTGGTGGACCGCGCGCTCGAGAAAGTCGAACGCTCGGCCTATGAGTCGCACGAGCTTTCCACGGCGTTCTTGACGATTCTCGAAGAGTTCGAAAACAACCGCATCAATAAGCCTGAGAACGACAACCGCCTGCGGAATCAAATCGCGCTGCCGTTGGACGTCATCTCCCGCAAACTGGTCGCCGCCGACGTACGCTCGGGCGTGAAAGAGCAGAAGTTGAAGGACCAGCTTTTGGAACTCCGGCGGTTGATCGCCGATCAATCGGCCGGTCCGGCGCAGCAGAAAAAGGTCGTCGAGACGGCCGACGCGATCGTCGCCGAGATGCGGGCGATTTTGGAAAAAATGCGCAAACTGGAGGATTACAACGAACTGTTGGCCAAGGTTCGAAAAATCATGGAAGAACAGTCTCGCGTCAGCGAAGAAACCCGTCGCCTACAACGGTTGAAATTGCTGGAGGAGTAACGGTTCCCGTCGAAGCCGGCTGCTTTCGCCCTAATTCCTGATGCACGGATAAGCCATTGAGTACGTCCGGCGGGTCGAATAATCGGTTTTTGAGGAAAATCGCGCCACAGGGAACTTCCACCCCCTCTCAAGGCACTAAAGATTGTGCGAAATCGCGTGGCCGAGCGGTTTTGCGGAATGGTAGATTGGATGGATTCGAGAGCGGCCGCTCGATCCGTGCGACTTTTTTTCGATACTCGATCCCCACGGTTATCGTCATGGGCAAGACTCGCCTCCTGTTCGCCGGCTTTCTGGCCATTTGCTTCGCCGTTCCCGCCGCGCGCTTTTGAGCGCGGCAGGCGAAGGCGACGCCGCGAAAACGCCCCCGGCGGTTTCGTTGACCGAAACGACCGTCCACCAAAAACGCCTGCGAGGCGAATTCGACGATATTCGAAAAGTTGATCGCCCGGTTGGCGCAAGCTTACGGCAAAACCGACCCCAAGAAGGCCGAGATTCTCAAACAAGCGTTCGCCGCCAGTAAGCAAAACGGTATCGCGCCGCGTTTCGAGGACTTAGCCCAAATGCTGGGTGAAGAGCAATTCGGCGACGCCGTGAAATCCCAGGCTCAGTTGCAACTGGATCTGGCCAAGTTGCTGGAATTGCTGCAAAGCGGCGATCAGAACAAGGTCCGCGAAGACGAACGCGCTCGATTGAAGGAATACATCGCCCGCATCAACCGCCTAATCAAGCAACAAGAAGGCGAGATCGAACGAACCAAGGGCGAAGGCGAAGCGGGCGAGATCGCCTCGTCGGAAGGGAAGTTGGCCGAGAAGGTCGCCCAACTCGCCAAAGACATCGCCCGCACCGAAGGTAAAAACGACGGCGGCAAAAACGAAAACGGGAAGAACGACGCTGGAAAAAACGATTCTGGAAAGAAGGACGCCGGCGACTCGAAATCCGGTGACAAGAAATCCGGCGATGCAAAATCCGGGGGATAGCAAATCCGGCGACGCCAAGTCGGGCAAGAACGATTCGGGCGACCAAGAGTCCGGCGATTCGAAGTCGGGCGACAACAAATCCGGCGATAGTAAGTCGGGGGACTCGAAATCGGGCGACGCCAAATCCGGAAAAAGCGAGTCCGGCGATAAAGAATCGGGCAAATCCGAATCCGGTAAAAAAGAGTCGGGAGATTCCAAGTCCGGCGACAATAAATCCGGTGATGCCAAGTCGGGGGACTCGAAATCCGGCGACTCGAAGTCCGGCAAGTCCGAGTCGGGAAACAAAGAATCCGGTAAGTCGGAATCGGGTAAAAAAGAATCCGGCAACTCGAAGTCCGGAGATTCCAAATCCGGCGACAGTAAGTCGGGCGACAGCAAATCGGGTGATTCGAAGTCCGGCAATAGCGAGTCGGGCAAAAGCGAATCCGGTAAGTCCGAATCGGGCGACGTCGACAACGAAGGGGGTAAATCGGGCGACAGTAAGTCCGGAGACAGCAAGTCGGGCGATTCGAAGTCCGGCGACACGCATATCCGTCGCGGGGACGACGACGGCAAGAGCCCGCCGCCCGGTGAAGACGGCAAACAAGCTTCGGACGACACGCCCGCGAAAAAACGGCTTCAAGCCGCCGAAGAAAAAATGCGCGAAGCCAAGGTTAAACTGGAAAACGCCAAGCGCAAAGCTTCGATCAAAGATCAAGAAGAAGCCCGCCAAGCGTTGAAAGACGCCAAGCAGGAACTCGAAGACATCCTGCGTCAAATGCGCGAGGAGGAAATCGAGCAAATGTTGGCGCAAAGCTCGAAGCCCGTTTCCGCAAGATGTTGGATCTCCAGATTCAGGTCTACAAAGCGACCGTCGGTATGGAAAACCAGCCCGACGAGGAGCGCGGCCGCGATTTCGAAGTGTCGGCGATTAAACTCTGCGCAACGCGAGAAAACCATCGTCGACGAATGCGGCAAGGCGATCGTTCTGTTGCGTGAAGAAGGCTCGGGCATCGCTTTCGCCGAAGCCGCCGAATTGATGCACGAGGACATGCAGGCGATCGTCAAGCGTTTGGAAAACGCCAATACCGGCGTCTTGACTCAAGGGCTTGAACTGGACGTCATCAAAGCCCTGGAAGAAATGGTCGCCGCGCTGCAAAAGGCGCAAAAAGAAATGCAAGCCGGCAAAGGCGGAGGGGGTGGCGGCGGCGGTCAGCCCGAAGACCAACCGCTGGTCGACAAGATCGCCGAACTCAAGATGATCCGTTCGATGCAAGAACGCATCCTCCTGCGGACCCAACGTTACGGCAAACTACTGCAAGGCGCCGAAGTCGAACAAGCCGAGAAGCCGGATTTGGTTCAAGCCGTTAAAGGACTGAGCGATCGCGAACAGCGGTTACAAAAAGTGACCCGCGACATCGTCCTAGGCAAAGATCAATAATTCACCACGCCGCGAACGACACGAACATACAAGTTTGCGAGATACATCATGCGAACATTACGAACGATCGCGCTCGGTTTGGCCTTCTCGACTTGCGGCGGGCCGCTCGTCGCACAAGACGCGATTCCCATCGCTCCTCCGCCCGACGCTCAGCCGTATAACGTCGATCCAAACTCGGCGCGAATCATCGGCGACGGCGAATTCGGTCGCCAAGCGACTTGGGCGAATCCCGCGTTGGCCGAAACCCGTGCCAAAATCACCGCGGTGGCCGAAGAACGGAAACTCTCCGGCGAGGCCTTGAAACAATTGGAAGCGCTTTGGCCCACCGGCGAAACGTCGCTCGATCCGGCGACGACGCTGGATCGCTTCGGCAAAAGCGTCATACTGCTCGAACCGGCGACCGCCGATCTCATTAAATTGGCTTCGCAACATCGCGGTGAGTTGTTGCTGCCCGAGTTCCCGATATTGCGCGATGACAAGCAACCGGAATTTCTGCGGAACAATCTCAAACTCTATTACGGTCGCTGGCTGAGCCAAGAACGTTATTACGAGGAATCGTTCGATGTCCTGCGCGGTATAGAACCGGCGATGGTCGTCGATCCGGTGCGTTGTTGTTTTTTCAAAGCGTCAACTACCACGCCTTACTCTTCAAAAAGGAAGGCCTCGAAACGCTGACCAAACTGTTCGAGCGTCGAAACGAAATCCCGCGTCGCTACGAACTGGTCGGCCGCATGATGCAAATGGATCTGCAAGTGTTGAAGGAAGATTCGTTGGATCATATCTCGCGTCGCATGAACGACATTACGCGACGGTTGGAATTCGGACGTAGCGGAAAGAAGGTGCAAGGAGAAGAAAAGAAAGTCATCGCCGCGTCGATAAGTTGATCGAAGAGCTGGAAAAAGAGAAAAACGGCGGCGGAGGGGGAGACGGCGGCGGTGGCGGCGGCGGGCAGAGTCCCGGTGGCGGAGGTCCACCGAACGGCATCCAATCCGGCGGTCCGGCCTCGGAAAGCCAGGTCGTGCGCGGCAAAGGCCCCGGCGACATTAACAAGAAAAACATCGGCAACAAGGCCGGCTGGGGCGACCTGCCCCCCAAGGATCGCGAAGAGGCTTTACAGCAAATCGGCAAGGAATTCCCGTCGCACTACCGCGACATCATCGAGGAATTTTTCCGCCGCCAAGCCGAGGCCGAATAACACGTTCCCGTAATGGGATGTTAGACTGAGAGGACGCGTGATCGCCCGGTGCGTCATGCGTCCGCTCACAGTTTTTCGGCACCGCTCATATCCGGTGGACGACGTACGCATGTCACCAGCGATTTTGCTCTCGGCTTGGCTGTTGGCCGCGACCGATCCGACCTGGAAGACCGTCACGCTCGACGGCGAACCCGTCGTCGGCGCTGACCGAGATCGGTCCACAGGAATTGAAATTCCAAACGACCGACGGTCCGAAAGCCGTTCCGCTGGCGCGTTTGCTGACCATGCTGCCGACCGGCGACGTGCCGGTCGAGATTCCGTATGACGGCAAGCCGACCGTCTGGGTCGAGTTCGTCGATGGGACGCGGATCCCGACGACCTCGTTCGAGTCCGTCAAAGGCAAAGTCAAAATCTCCGGCATGGACGGTAAAGTTCATGAGTTGTCGGTTAAGTCGCTCGCTCTGGTCCGATTCGTCGAAAACTGGGATGCCGCGTTCGCTTCCGGACGCGACGGAGCGGGTTCCGATCGGCTCGGCGTCAAAAAGAAAACCGGCCTCGATTTTCTCGAAGGGATCATCGGCGACGTTACGAACGAAACCGTCAACTTCGCGCTCGACGGGGACAACCTACCCGTAAAATCGCGCGAAGGTCGACTCGCTGGTTTACGTGCAGAAGGCGACCACCGAACTCCCCGATCCGATGTGCGTTTTGGAAGTCGCTGGCGGAGCGAAGTTTTGCGTCAAAACTTTGACGCTCGGCGAAAAAGGCATGACCGCCACGACCTTGACCGGCGTCGTCCTCGACGTCCCGCTCCAATCGATCAAGAAGTGGGATTTTTCGGCCGGGAAACTGCAATACGTCGGCGACCTGACGCCGGAGTCGACCGTGGTTACGCCGTTCGTGGAAATTCCTAAGGAACTGGCGATTCTTGCGCGAGTATTTTTTGCCGCGCGTTGATCGCGGTCGCGACGATCCGAATCTCCGTCTCGACGGCAAAGCTTACGCCAAGGGATTGGCTCTCCATAGCAAAACCGAACTCGTTTACCGACTGCCGCCGAAGTCGAATCGTTTTCTGGCGATCGCCGGCATCGACGACTCGGTCGGCAACGAGGGGAACGTCCTTTTCAAAATCTTGGGCGACGGCAAGGAACTGTATAGCGGAACGTTTCGCGGTGCGGACAAAGCCATGCCGCTGGACATCAATATCTCGGGCGTACGAAAATTGACGCTTGTGGTCGACTACGGAGAAGATCTCGACGTGGGCGATTATTTCGATTTGGCCGATGCGAGGATCGTGAAATGACGCTCGATGTACTACGACGCTACCTCACGACTTCGTTGTTACTCTGCACTGCCGGTATCGTAACGTTTGCAGGCTCTACAGCGGCTCGCTCAGTCGAACTTGATCCGGCGGTTGTCAAACTCGAGGACGAACGCATCGCCGCGGTCGCCAAAGCGACGCCCAGTGTCGTGGCGATTTTCGTTCCCGGAGGCGCGGGCGGCGGGTCCGGCGTGGTCGTCACGCCCGACGGTTTCGTGGTAACGAATTTCCACGTCGCCAAGCCCTGCGGCACGTTCATGAAGTGCGGGCTGTCCGACGGAAAACTGTACGACGCCGTTATCGTGGGGATCGATCCGGTCGGAGACGTTGCGTTGATCAAAATGCACGGTCGCAAGGATTTCGTCCCCGCAGAAATGGCCGACAGCGACGAAGTGCGCGTCGGGGATTTTTGTTTCGCCATGGGCAACCCGTTTCTTTTAGCGACCGACTTTACGCCCACCATCTCATACGGTGTCGTGTCCGGGACACATCGCTATCAGTATCCGGCCAACACGTTTCTCGAATACGCCGATTGCATCCAGACCGACGCCGCGATTAACCCCGGTAATTCCGGCGGCCCGCTGTTCGACTCACAAGGCCGACTGATCGGTATTAACGGTCGCGGCTCGTTCGAAAAGCGCGGTCGCGTCAACGTCGGCGTAGGCTATGCGATCTCGATCAATCAAGTCAAAAAATTCATGGGCGCCCTGCGGAGCGGTCGCGTGTTGGATCACGCCACGCTCGGTGCGCAACTAACGACCTCCGACCAAGGAAAAGTCGTCGTTACGAACATCCTCGAAAGCTCGGATGCCTTTCGCCGCGGCTTGCGTCCAGACGACGAGGTCATCGCGTTCGGCGGTCGACCGATTAAAACGGTAAACGCTTACAAGAATTATCTCGGCACATTTCCACGCGATTGGCGTGTTCCGCTGACGTTTCGTCGCGACGGAACAGAACAAACGATTAACGTCCGACTGCTGGGCGATCATCGCGAAGACGAACTCAAGGCGATCATGGAAGGATCGGAAAATCCGGACGAAAAACGCCGTCCCGGCAAAAATCCGCCGGGCAAGAATCCTCCAGGTAAAACCCCGGGGCCGAAGTTCGATATCTCTAAGCTATTGAAGAAAGACAACGGCCCCCCTGCGGAATTGAAAAAACTATTCGAAGCCCGCGAACGCTTCGCCAACTATTACTTCAACAAGCTCGAACAAGACCGGCTTTGGAACGGGTTGCGGGAAAAGGCCGGCGACTTTTCCAAGTTGAACGGTACGTGGACGATTACGGGAAAAATGAATCCGGGCTCTGATTTCAAGTTCACGCTCGGTCCCGAAAAAGCCAAAAGCGAACTGCCGGTGGGTGATTCGGAAATCGAGGTTAAAGAAGGTTTGGCCGAAGCGTTGAACCCGCCGGGCAGCGGAGGTTTGTTGGCCGCTCTACATCTTTGGAAGAGCTACCTCGTCGACGGTCCAGGGAAGTTCGGCAAGCTCGAATACGTCGGCACGCTTCCCCGCCCTGGTCGCGAGGAGCTATGCGATGTCGTCGTGGGGACCACGAAAGAGATCGACATCCGTTTCTATTTCGATCCTCAAGGCGGTCGTTTGGCAGCGTTGGAATTTTTCTCGGACGAGCAACAAGACCCGTGCGAAGTGTCGTTCGAGTCCTATCGCGAAGTCGACGGACGCCGTTGGCCGGAAAACGTGATCGTCCGATTCGGCGATCGGATCTTCGGGACGTTCGAGTTCACGAAAATCGACGCCGCGACGCTCCCTGCCGTCGACAAACCGAAAGAGTAGTCCCGCCACGATCGCCGAGACGCCATTTTCCTTGAATGCATATGTTCCGACAATCGAAGATCCAGCGATTCGCCGTTTTTGCGATCGCGCTACTGACTTCGGCGACGCATCTCCTCGCGAAAACGTCCCGAACATCGTACGCGATGCGCAGTTAAAGCAGGTCAAGATTTATGGAGCAGGCGGCTTCAAGGGTCTTGAAGCGTATCAATCCGGCTTCTTGATCTCGGATGAAGGACATATTCTCACGGTCTACAGCTACGTGTTGGATTCGGATTACATCACCGCCACGCTGGACGACGGCGCGAAGTTCGAAGCGAAATTGATCGGCGCCGATCCCAAAATGGAGGTCGCCGTACTCAAAATCGATCCCAAAGGTCACGCTCTGAGTTCTTACGACCTATCCAAAGCGGTCGTGGCGGGGACCGGCGCTCGGGTCTTAGCACACAGCAATTTGTACGGCGTCGCCACGGGCGATGAACCGGTCAGCGTGCAGCGCGGCGTGATTTCGTCGCGTTCGAACTTAGAAGCCCGTCGCGGCGGTTACGATACGCTCTACAACGGTCCGGTTTACGTGCTGGACGCGATGACCAATAATCCCGGCGCGGCCGGCGGCGCGTTGACGAACTGGCGCGGCGAGCTGCTGGGAATGTTGGGTAAGGAACTCCGAAATTCTCGCAACAATCTCTGGCTGAATTACGCGGTCCCCGTATCGGAATTGATTCCGGCCGTCGAACGGATCAAATCGGGAAAAGCGCCGCCGGTCGATAACGATCATTCCAAGCCGTTACCGAATCACCTGACGCTTAAGGCGATGGGATTCGTCTTGATTCCAAATGTGTTGGAACGAACGCCGCCGTTCGTGGACGAAGTTCGCCCCGAGTCGATCGCCGCCAAAGCCGGCCTGAAGTCGGACGACTTGATCTTGTTTATCGACGACCAATTGGTGCAATCATGTCAGGCTTTTCAACGTCAACTCGAACGGATCGAAATCGATACTCCGATTAAGTTGACGATCATGCGCGAGTCGGAACTCCGTCAAGAATTGTTGGAGGTGACGATTCAAGTTCCCGCCGCTCCCTAAACGCGGCGTTTCTCGCTCAACCGATACCCGAGCGATCGGCATCGATTTTGTTACTTTCGGTCATCACCATGCGCAGTGTTTACGCTTTCGGATTGTTGCTCGGATTGTTCGGCGCCGCCACATTGCGCGCACAGCCGTCCGATCCGTTCGAAGCCGCTATCAACGCGGCGATCGAAAAGGTCGCTCCGTCGCTGGTGCGCATCGAAACGCTCGGCGGTTTGGATAAGGTCGGGGCCGTGGCGATCGGGACCGGTCCGACGACCGGACTCATCGCGTCGGCAAATGGGTACATCGTCTCCAGCGCGTTCAATTTCTCACAAAAGCCGTCGCAGATCCTCGTTTACCTACAAGACGGATCGCGCCACCCGGCGAAACTGATCGCCACGGACCATAGCAATCGCTTAGTATTGCTGAAGATCGAAGTCGACAAATTGCCGGTCGCGAAAGCCGCGTCGCTCAAAGATCTGAAAACCGGACAAACCACGCTCGCGCTCGGTCGTGCGTTTGAGAGCGACAAACCGAACCTCTCGGTAGGAATCCTCAGCGCGGTCAATCGGATCTGGGGCAAGGCCGTGCAGACCGATGCTAAGATTTCGTCGAACAACTACGGTGGGCCGTTGATCGATCTCCGTGGCGACGTCATCGGCATCCTGGCGCCTCTCTCGCCCCAGCCGGGGGGAGACGACGCCGGCGTCGAGTGGTACGACTCGGGCATCGGCTTCGCGGTACCGTTGGAAACGATCAATCGCGTCCTGCCGCGTCTGGAAAAAGGCGAAGACTTGTACGCCGGACTGCTGGGAATCGGCTTGCGCGGGAACGACGTCTACGGCGATCCGGCCGCGCTCGCAACGGTGCAGCCAAACTCGCCCGCCGCTCAGGCAGGTTGGAAGCCAGGCGACATTATCGTCGACGTGGCCGGCAAACCGATTACGCGTCAGGCCGAGCTGAAGCATGCGTTGGGACCCTACTTCGCCGACGATACGCTCAAAGTCACCGTGAAGCGCGGCAAGGAGCTGATCGAAAAAGAGTTGAAGTTGGTCGGTAAGCTGGCCGCATATCAGCATCCGTTCTTAGGAGTCTTGCCGTTGCGCGAATCCGAAGACGCCAAAGGCTTGGCGATCCGCGGCTCTACCCGGAATCACCCGCCGCGAAGGCCGGCCTAAAGGTCGGCGATCGTATCCTCGCCGCTGACGAAAAGCTGATCGAAGATCGCAACGACCTCAAGGAATATCTTGATTCGCTTGCTCCCAACGGCGAGACGAAGTTGAAATTCAAACGGGGAGATAAAACCGAAACCGCGACGATCAAACTGGCCAAGCTGCCCGAGGGCGTCCCTGCGGACTTACAACCTGGTCGCGGCCCGGTTCCGTTAGGAGACGACGAGCCTGCGTCGACCGGCAAGATCACGATCAAGATTCCGGAAGTTAAAAACGAATGCACGCTGTATGTTCCGGAGAGCTATCGGCCGAGCACCGCTCACGGCCTGCTGATTTGGTTACCCGCCCCGGGTCCAATCAAAGACGACGAGATCGTCGGGCAATGGAAGGATTTGGCCGCCAAATACGACTTGCTGGTGCTCATCCCGAAAAGCGCGGACGTCGCCAAGTGGGATAAGTCGGAACTCGAGTTTCTTCGCAAAGCCGCCGACGAAGCGCTTTCTAAATACAACGTCGATCGCGCAAGGATCGCCGTCGCTGGCCGCGACGGCGGCGGAGCGATGGCGTGGTTGATGGCATTTCAACAACGCGACCTGATTCGCGGAGTGCTGGCGATCGACTCTCCTCTGCCCGGCGGAATGAAAACGCCGGCGAACGAACCGGTCAACCGCTTAGCGATCTTGGTGGCGGCTCCCGATCAAGGCCCCTTTGGAGCGCGTTATGGTCAACTAATCAAAGCGCTACGCGAGCAGATGTATCCGGTCGGCGCGATCTCGCTCGGTCCTTCCGGCCGCGCGTTGGATCCCGCCGAACTGACCGAAGTCGCGAAATGGGTCGATTGCCTGGACCGGTTGTAAGGGGGCGAATCGATGAGGTCCGTCGTCCCCTCCATTCCCGAACCTGTCGCGCCGCCCGCCTACTTGCCACCTTCGCTTCACATCGCCGGATTGTCGACACGGACGCGACTCGGCATCATCGCGATCACGTTGCTCTCGACGGCCGGAATTCTGTTCGTGTTCGGTCACCCCGAGCAATCGGACTCTTGGAAATCCGCTTCGCTGCGCATGGGCTTGATCTCCGGCACGGCATGGATGGCGTGGCCCGATTTGCGGCGGCTTTCCCCCTGGGCGTGCGCGTATGTTCTGGCCGGCGTCTTGGTGATTTTCAAGTTCCCGAAAGTCCTACCTTGGTACCTACTCTTGGGCGTAATTCTCTACATACTACGACCTCGCGCGAGGCCGTTGCGATAGGCGGCTTGTCCGATTCCCGGGCGCGGCGATAAAATCGCAGGTTCGCTCGTTTCGTATCGCACGGTAACCGGTAACGCACGCTCATGGCCGATGATTATTACGAGATTTTGGAAGTCCCGCGCGGCGCGTCGAGCGATGATATTCAAAAAGCGTATCGCGGGTTGGCGCGGAAGTATCATCCCGACTTGAATCCGGACGACAAAACGGCCAAATCGAAGTTTCAAAACGTGCAAAAAGCGTTCGAAACGCTCAACGATCCCGAGAAGCGCAAGCTCTACGATCAATTCGGACCAGCGTACGAGCAAATGGGATCCGGCGGTCCTGGTCCGCGTCCCGGTCCCGGCGGCCAGGCCTGGGGTGGCGGCGGAGGGATGCCGGAAGGGTTCGAAGGGATCGACCTTAGCTCGCTGTTTGGAATGGGAGGCGACGACGAAGGGGGCGGCGGCATCTTCGAGCAACTCCGCGGACGAGGTCGCGGGAAACGCGCGCGTTGCGCCCCGGCCGAACCGGGGGCGGATCGGCATCAGAATCTCGTTATTCCATTTACGACGGCCGTCTTGGGGGGGCATTCGGATGTCACCATTCCGCGTCCGGGAACACGTCCGGAATCGCTATCGGTGAAGATTCCGCCCGGCATCCACGACGGCGGCAAGATTCGCTTGCGTGGGCAAGGCGACCCGGGACTGGGGGACGGGCCTGCCGGAGATCTGCTGCTGACGATCCGCATCGCACCGCATCCGGCGTTCACGCGTCACGAGGACAACTTGGAGGTCCGACTACCGATCTCGCTGCAAGAAGCCGTCCAAGGTGCGAAAGTCGACGTTCCGACGCCCTATGGCACGATCTCGCTCAAAATTCCGCCCCGAACGTCCAGCGGCGTTCGCTTGCGGGTCAAAGGGCGCGGCGTGAAAGCCAAGGACGGCGCCAGCGGTGATCTCTTCGCCGTGGTGCAAATCATGCTGCCTGAGAACGTGCCTGAAGACTTGATCGAAGCGATCGAGAAACTTCCCGCGTCGAATCCCCGCGCGGAGCTACGTTGGTAATCCGAAGTTCATCGCACGGCTCGCCCGACGGCGGCGACGCCGCGCCTCTCAAGCGCGGCCGCGATTTCGGTATCGAGGGCAGCGGAGAATTCACCCTGTAAGCAAGCCGCATTCTCCATCGCCTGTTCGGGTGACTTCGCGCACAAGAGCGCCGTCGTGATTCCAGGACGCGAAATCGTCCAATGCAGCACGAGTTCCGCCGTCGAACGCCCTGCGCGAGCGGCGATCGCTTTCAACTCGTCCACGAATTCCAAGTTTCTAAGATACTCTTCGCCCTGAAACGGCGGATATTTGCGCGACTGTCTGTTAAATCGAAGACGTGTTCCCGCGTCAATTTCCCAGCCAACAATCCCTTGAGCAACGGCCAATAGACCACCACGGCGATTTCGCGTGCGCGACAAAACGGCAACAGTTCGCCTTCGATGTCGCGCTGCAACATGTTGTAAGGCGGCTGCACGGCGGAGACGGAGCACACAGAGTCGAAACGCGTTAGTTCGTACACGCTGGTGTTTGAAACGCCCGCCGCGCGAATCAACCCGGCCTCCAGCAATTCCCGAATCGCCCCGGCGGATTCTTCGATCGGCACGACGGGATCCGGGGCATGAAGATAATACAAGTCGATCACATCCGTGTGTAAACGCTTTAAACTCTCGCGACATTGCCGATGCAACGTCTCGGGCTTGGCGTCGCGGATCTGCTTCCGCTGAGGATCCCAATGGATCCCTCCTTTCGTGGCAATGACGAATTCGGCTCTACGCGGCACCTAGCGCGGCGCCGATGGCCGCTTCGCTCTCGCCTTGCAATCCGTAGCAATAGGCGGTGTCCAAGAAATCGACGCCGTTCTCGAAGCACGTTCGCACCGTCGCGACAGCCGTTTCGGTTTCGACCGGACCGCTGGTCATGCCCGCCAGCGGCCAACATCCAAGCGCGATGGGTGAGACGCTGAGACCGGAACGTCCGAGTGGTCGGCGTTGCATGAATCACTCCCCTGAAGCGTCACTGTTCGGAACTTGATCGTGGGAATACTATTTTAGCAGAGGGACTCGGCATTCGGCGCTCAACGTTCTCGCGTCGTTCTAACGGAAAGGAGCAACATGACCGCGTCATGGATCGTCGCCGCACGTCGTACGCCGATCGGCAAATTTCTCGGCGGACTTTCGTCGTTAACAGCGCCGGAACTTGCCGGACATGCGCTCCGTGCGGCGATAGCCGATGCGAAGATCGCGCAACGCGGAGATCGACGAAGTGTTGTTGGGGCACGTCGTGGCCGCCGGTTGCGGCCAAGCCCCCGCACGCCAAGCCTCGATCTCGGCCGGAGTTCCCGAGTCCGTCGGTGCGGCGACCATCAATAAGGTTTGCGGTTCCGGGTTATTTGCGATCATGACGGCCGATCGTGCGATTCGCTCGGGCGATGCGCGAATCGTCGCGGCGGGGGGCATGGAGTCGATGAGTCGCGGACCACACCTGTTGCGTGGCGCGCGGAGTGGTTGGAAATATGGGACCGGCGAATTGCTGGACTCCACCGAGTATGACGGGTTGCGTTGCTCGTTCGGCGCGACCGGGATGGGCTGTTACGCCGACGCGACGGCCGCGAAATACGGCATCACCCGCGAAGATCAAGACGCGTTCGCTGTGAGAAGCCAACGCTTGGCGAACGAAGCGGCGCAAACGGGAGCGTTTCACAACGAGCTCGTGGCAATCACGGTACAACAAGGCAAATCGACCGCGACGCTCGCGCAGGATGAATCCCCGCGTCCAGATACAACGCTGGAAGACCTGGCGAAACTTCGTCCGGCGTTCGGCACGAACGGAACCGCGACTGCGGGCAACTCTTCTCCGCTCAGCGACGGCGCCGCGGCGACGATCGTCGTCGCCGAAACGCTCGGGCGGTCGCTCGATACGCCCTGGGCGTTTCGCATTGCCGCGCAATCCGTTGCGGCGGGACCGCCGGCCGAGCTATTCACCGCACCGGTCGAAGCGATTCGCAAGGCGGTCAAAGCGGCCGATAAAACGCTCAATGAAATCGATCTCTTCGAGATCAACGAAGCGTTCGCTTCGCAGATGCTGGCGTGCGAACGTCTATTGGAAATCGATGCGAACAAGCTGAATGTTCATGGCGGCGCGATCGCGTTGGGACATCCCATCGGGGCCAGCGGCGCACGTGTCGTCGTCACGTTGCTGCATGCACTCGTGCGACGCGAGGAACGCTGGGGCGTGGCCGCGTTGTGCTTGGGCGGCGGCGAAGCGGTGGCGATGGTCGTCGAACGAGTGCGTTAATGATTACGCTGGGGCCGGCATGGACGGGCGAGCGGCATCCGGTCGCCCGCTCAAACAGCAATCGACTGGGCAGACGTCATGACTGGGTCCGAATTTGCCGAGGGACTCTTTCTTCGCACCTTCGATCCGTTCTTGTAGCAACTCACGAATCATCGTCACAAAACGCGGATGCGTGCCGACGGTCGCGGCGCGAACCATATTCAAGCCTATCTCGGCCGAGATGTTCGCCGCTTCGGTATCGAGGTCGAACAACACTTCCAAGTGATCGCTGATGAAGCCCGAGGGTTGCACGACGACATCCCTCGCGCCGCCGCGCGTAACTCTCGCAGCGCGTCGCCGATATCCGGTTCCAACCACGGTTGTGTCGGCGGTCCGCTACGGCTTTGGTAGACCAATTTCCAAACCCGCACGCCGACTCTCTCGGCGATCAACCGCGCGGCTTCCGTCAACTGAGCTTCATAACGACTGTTTTTCGCCATCCCCAGCGGAATGCTATGCGCGGTGAACAGCACGGGGCAATCGGCTCGGCGTTCATCTGGAATTTTTGCAAGGGAATCTTGCAGGAACTCGGCCATCGGCTCGATAAAGCCGGGGTGATTGAAAAAGACGCGGAGCTTATCGACTTGCGGCGCGTCCGGTCCGACGCTCGCCCGGGCGGCATCGATGTTTTCGCGATATTGTCGACAGCCCGAGTAAGAACTGTAGGCCGAGGTGAAAAACGCGATCGCCCGGCGCACGCCGTCATCGCGCATGCGGGCCAACGTATCCGGCAGCAACGGGTGCCAATTACGGTTTCCGAAATAGATCGGCAAACGAGGCCCGTGAACGGCCAATTCCCGCTCCAACGCCGTGATCAACGCGCGATTTTGACCGTTAATCGGGCTGACGCCGCCGAAGTGACGATAATGTTCGGCGACTTCCAGCATGCGTTCGCGTGGTACGTTTCGACCACGCAGAACATTTTCCAAAAAAGGCATTACATCGTCGGGACCGTCCGGACCACCGAAAGACACGAACAAAACGGCATCGTATGGCGTCAAATCGGACATGGGAGGTAACAATGAGGCGGTCTGACGAACTTTTTGATTAGCCTCATTCTAACCGGAACGCGCCAGGCTCAATAACAGTCGGGAAAGTGCGATCAGATAAGTAGATCAAGAATTCACGCATCGTCATTGGCAACAGTCGTGATCAATCGTTCGGCAAGCAAGCTCGAACGGAATTCAGAAGACGTAATTCGAGCATGCGTCGCTGACGACATGCTCGGTCGATCGTATAACAGAAAATGACCCCAACGGGATTCGAACCCGTGTCGCCGGCGTGAAAGGCCAGTGTCCTAGGCCACTAGACGATGGGGCCGTTTATCGACAGCGAATGGCTGTCTTCGACGGGAATAGCTTTGTAGTCCTCCGGTCGCGATTCGTCAAGCGTCCCAACGGAAACGAAAAAGACTTGCCTTGCTCGTCGCAAGACAAGTCTCGGAATTTTTAGAAGCAAAACCGCCGATTATGGTTCGCTTGCGGGGCTGGCGGCTTCGCCGTTGGCGGATTCCGTGCTGCGCAAAATGGCGTCGTAAACTTCACGGCGATGAACCGGCACTTCCTTAGGCGCTTTCGACACCCAAGCGGACCTTATCACCGCGAATCTCGACAACGACGATCGTGATGTCGTTGTTAATGACGATGCTTTCGTTCTTCTTGCGAGAGAACCAACATGGCTTGAATCCTTGCTCGAGACGGAATCCTTTAACAGCGCGGAAAATCTGGCTATGAAGTCGAATGCTTACGACGTGCTATCGCGTTCGTCGACGCAACCGATTTCGATCGCCAATTCGATACTTTTTCCTCATTTCACTCTACGTGCAAATTCTTGACAGTCAAGCAATTCCGACGATTCTTATGCCAAACCTGCGAGTCTGTTTACCGATTGAATGACCGGCCATTTTCACCGGCCATAAACAATCTTGACGATTCGACGACAAAATTGCACGCAATTCGTTACCCATTAATGACTTACGACTCAGGACACACCCCAGACAATCTATTATCCGCTACTCACATCGCCAATTAGATGCACCGGAAAACTTGAGGAAATCTTCGTGATGATTCGACTTTCCCAATAGGAATTCCTAGTGGGTGAGACTTTGGGCAACAAAACCATTCTAGTTTCCATCAGATTTCTTGACGCTGGGAGAGCAAACAATCCAACGAATACTTTTATACTCAGATGTTACGAATAGCACCGGATGCGTATCGAACAAGTCCGTGTCCGCCAAATCTCCGAGAGTTCAAGGCCACCATCCTCTCGGCAAAGCAATCAAAGCGTTATCGCTTGCGGACTGAAACACTCTCCCTATAATTCAAGCACCGTGATGCCGGCGTCATCGACAGTGATACCGTAACATTGCTGAATCTCAGTGCGGAGCCGCATGATGCTGCAGTGGTTCAAGGATATCTACGACGCCGTTTCGACCCTGCTGCAAGGTCTCTGGGTGACCTTTCGCTATTGGATGAAGACTTACGATAAAGATCGTTTGACCTTCACCGATCACTTCGAATATCCAGAGCTTCCCGTCCCGGTCTCGGCCCGTTACCGTGGCTTTCATCGTTACGACCTGACGACCTGCATCGCCTGCGATCAATGCGCCAAGGCCTGTCCTGTCGATTGCATCTACATCGGTAAAGAAAAGGTCGTCGGTGGTAAGGGCTTTCGCATCACCGGCTTTACGATCGACTATTCGAAGTGCATGTTCTGCGCGTTGTGCGTGGAACCTTGCCCGGTCGACTGCATTTTCATGGGTTCCGTCCATGATCTCAGTTGCTACAGTCGCGACGGTTGCATCGTCGACTTTTCGCGTTTACCCGTGGAAATCGGCTGGGGACGCACCACATTGAACCCGACGGCCGTTTCGATGTCGAAGACGATCGTCGACCCGGTCCACGGCGGCCCAAGTACTTAAGCACGCAAGTTTCAGAAAGCGACTGTTCGCATCAATGTCCGAGTCCGCACCGCACCAGCCCATCAAAGTCTTCACGTTGGAACAAGCCAACGCGATGCTGCCGCTGGTCCGCGCGATCGTGACCGATTTAGCGCGTTTGTCGCAAGACGTCGTCGAACGTCGCGAGCGTTTGGCGATGATGCGGAGCACGCCGCGCGGCGAAGGATCGGACGTTTATCGCCAAGAGCACGAACAAATCCAAACGGATCTGCGCAACGATTCCGACCGCTTACGAGAATACATCGAAGAGCTGCAGACCCTGGGCGTACAACCGAAAAACGGGCCTGAGGGCATCGTCGATTTTCCATGCATTATGGATGGTCGCGTCGTCAATCTTTGCTGGAAACTGGGTGAAGCCCGGATCGAGCATTGGCACGACTTGGATTCCGGATTCGCCGGCCGACAGTCGTTGCCTGCGGAGTGGTTGCATGGACGCCCTCTCACACCAACAGATCGCGACTAAATCGCGCGACTTTCGTACGAACGGACACGCATGGTTACTCCCGTCGCACTCGCCGGTTACGTCGCCTTATTCTTCGGTCTGGGCGCGGTCTTTCTATTCGTCAACCTACTGGTCGGCAGTCGGGTTCGCCCGAATTTGCCCAATAAAGAGAAACTGGAAATTTACGAATGCGGCGAGCCGACGATCGGCAGCAGCTTCGTACAGTTCGATTTGCGATTCTACGTGATCGCCCTGCTCTTCATCATCTTCGACGTCGAAGTCGCGTTTTTCTTTCCCTGGGCGACCGTTTACGGCAAGACGGCGAATCTCTCGGATCCCGCACTCCCCGTCGTCATGCAAACCGCGAATGGTTTGCAATACACTCCGGCGGCCGTCGGCTTGCAAGAGGAACTGGGTCTGACGGTCGGCGCGATCGGCGGTACTTCGGTCGAAGCGGCGAGCAACTCGCTTCGCGGCGCGGCTCAACAGGTTACGTTACTCTCGTTCTGCGACATCTTGGCGTTCTTCGCGATCTTAATGGTCGGTTTCTTTTACGTCTGGAAACGCGGCGATTTGGATTGGGTCCGCTCCGTTGCTGGGCAACGCGCACGTCCCGCCACCGAGGTGCGCGTTGGTCGTCGCGGCTCGGCCCGTTCGATTTTGGATCAAGAACCCGCGCTCAGCCCGTAGCGTCGTCGATCGTCGACGATCAATCCGCTCGGGCGTTCCGCGCGTCGTAGGTTTCGCTTCACCGGAGTTCGTCGGATGCGTGGTTCGTCGTTTTTGGATCGCCTCAAAGAACAATTCGTGCGCTAAAATCGTGGGCGCGGTGGTCGATTCGGTCGACCCATGGATCGAAGTCACTCCCGACGGCATCGTCGAAGTTTGCGAATACCTCAAAAACGAACCCGACCTGCGATTCAACTATTTGAATTGCATCTCGGGCGTCGATTACTTCGAGCCCGACCCGAAGAAGGCCGCGAAGGTCACGTGGCAACCGCACACCGAGGTGGTATATCACCTGTGGAGCGTGCCGAATCGGGTCAGCTTAGTACTGAAGGTGATACTTCCTCGTTGGCAAAACGGCATCGTCGGTCAACCGCCCGAATGCCCGACCGTCAGCGGCGTCTGGGCGACGGCCGATTGGCATGAGCGCGAAGTCTATGACCTGAGCGGCGTCGATTTCGTCGGCCATCCCGACCTGCGTCGCATCTTGTGCCCTGAAGATTGGGAAGGCTTCCCGCTTCGCAAAGACTACGAGATGCCGCTCGAATACCACGGCATTCGTGGACGATAAACGGAGTCGTGTCGAAAGCTATTTAATCGGTCAGTCGTCCATTTTACGCAGCGATACCGCCATGGCCATGCAGTTGGAAGACGATCAACGGATCATCGAGTTCGACGTTCGCACCGACGAAATGTTGGTGAACATGGGACCGCAACATCCCAGCACGCACGGCGTGTTGCGTCTTGTGCTGCGGACCGACGGCGAAATCGTCTCCGAAGTCGAGCCGCACATCGGCTATCTACACCGCTGCGCCGAGAAGATCGGCGAGAATTTGACGCCCCGACAGTGGATTCCGTACACCGATCGGATGGATTATCTGGCCGGGATGAATATGAATCTCGGTTGGGCGTTGACCGTCGAAAAGCTGATGAAGCACGAGGTCACCGAGAAAGCTCGGCATTTGCGCGTCATCATCGCCGAAATGAATCGTATCGCCAGCCACTTGGTCGGCATGGGGACGTATGGTCTTGATTTAGGATCTTTCAGCCCGTTTCTGTATGCGTTCCGCGAACGCGAAAGGATTCTCGATCTGTTCGAAGACGTTTGCGGCGCGCGGTTAACCTATAGCTATATCACCGTCGGCGGCGTGACGGCCGATCTCCCGAAGGGTTGGCTGCAAAAGTGCGAAACGTTCCTTGATCAATTTCTACCGATCATCAAGGAATACCACACGCTTCTGACGACCAACACGATCTTCGTACGTCGTACCGCCGGGATCGGCGTGTTATCGAGCGAGACGGCGATCGACTACGGCTGTAGCGGACCGGTTTTACGCGGCAGCGGCGTCGATCAAGACTTGCGCCGCGACGGCGAAGAACGCTACACGGAAATGTACGACGGATACGCGTTCGAAGTCATCGTGCAGAAAGACGGACACTATCCGAACGATCACGCTTATCCGGCGATTCCGCACACGGCGATCCTTGGTGATTGTTGGCATCGATTTTATGTGCGGATGCTGGAAGTCATGCAATCGATCGACTTGGTCCGCCAAGCGATCGACCGTTACAGCACCTGCGCCGGAACCGTCGGCGAGCCGATCAAGTTGACCGAAAAGCTGCCGAAGGGCGAGGCGTATCTCGAAACCGAATGCCCACGCGGGCAAATGGGGTTCTATATCGTCAGCGACGGAACGTCGATCCCGTGGCGTGCCCGGGCGCGTAGCAGTTGCTTCACCAATCTCTCGCCGGTCGCGCCGCTCTGCCGCGGTTGTTTGATCGCCGACGTGCCTGCCATCGTCGGCTCCCTGGACATCGTGATGGGTGAGATCGATCGCTAATCGCGATACGCGATTCAAATCACAAAACGCCGGGCGAACGGCATGTTCGCCCGGCGTTTTGCGTTGCGATGTTCACCGAGAGGACTCAAACCGTCTGCTCGACCGGCAACGAGGCGGTCGGCTCGCTTGCCGCAGGCTTCGATTGTTCCGCGCGATCGTTTTCACGCCGACCACGCGGTTGATCGTCGGCCCGCTGACCTCGTGTCGGCTGCGGATCTCCGGCCCGGCGCGATGTCGAAGGCGAAGGCGAAGCCGGCGGCGGATCGCCGGCACGACGCGCCGTGCCGGCAGTCGCGCCGTTAGCGGTCGCCGTGCGGTCCGATGCGCGGCGACCGACGTTCATATAATCGCTGAACCGGCGGCCCCAGGTTTTGCCCAGCGGAACCGTGACGAACACTAGCCCCAACCCCAACATCAAGCCGCCGAAGACGCCGCCGACCAGCAGCGTCAACTTTCCCGGACCGACCGGGCCGGTTCCCGCGTCCGGTTGATCGCGGCGAATCAAGACGCTTCCCGCGTAGGCGCCGGCTTCGATGCCTCGGGCGGTCGCCAGCTTCTTTTGCTCGTCGGCCAATTTATCGGCGTAACGCTTGACCTCGTTCGAGAGATTGTTGTAGGGCGCGCGTAACGTCGCCAACGATTCCATCCGGATTTCGACGTCTTTCAATTGCGATTCCAACGATTCAAGTTGGTTTTGCGTGACTTGCCGATCGGAATCGAGTCCTTGAATGAATTTTTCGAGCGCGACCGAGAGTTCTTTCCGCACTTCGGTTTCGGCGTTACGCGCGGCGAGCACTTCCGGATGCTGCGGCGTCATCCGCCCCGCGAGATTCGCCGCGCGAATTTGAGCGTCGACGAGCGCTTCTTGCATGCGCTTCAACGCCGGCTGCGCCTCGAAGACGCGCGTCGGAGCTTCTTTCAACTTCGTCGGGTCTTCGAGAGCGAGACTCAGGATTTGGATCAATTGCGTCGCTTCGTCGCGTTTCGCGCGGGACGAGCGAATTTCTTGTTTGAGTTGCGTGCTGTACTCGCGCAGATTGCTGTTGCCGCTGCCGGCCTCGTTCATCGTGCGGAGCTCGCCTAAGTCGCGACCGACCCGGCTTTCGAGCGCCGCGAGTTCTTTGGTGGATTTATCCAGATCGGCCTGCGCAGCGCGACGGCCTGCGTGTATTCGCCGACGAAGCCCTTGGCCTTTTCGGCGCGGATGTCTTGCAAGCGACGGTCCAAGCGAGCCACCAACGCGGCGTTCAGGCGTTCGGCTCGTTCGGCGGTATTGGCTTCGACCGTTACGACTACGGCCGTCGTCTTACCGAATTCGGCCCCCTTGGGCGGCCCCACCGTAATGCCGCCCATCGCCGCTGCGACTTGATCGCGCGTGGGCCAAGCGGGATCTTCGTCGCCGCCGGGCGGACCGACCTCGCGCAACGCGGCCTCGACCACTGCGAAGTTGCGGGCGGATTGCACGACGGTTTCTTGATAGGTTTTCAGCGCGTCGGCCGACGAAAACTCGCCCGCCGTGCGTTGGCCGACATCGCTCGATTCGTCGCGCACGATCAGCAACTGCGACGCCTTCCACTTCACCGGACGGACCAACGAATATCCCAGCGCCAACACGCCGCAAGCGATCGTCGGAACGATCCACAGAAGAGTGTTTCTACGCAAAACGGCGAGAATTTCTCGGACATCGAGGACCGATCGAGCGGGGGCGTTCATGGCATGCTGCCCGGAAAATGAGCGGGAATGAAACGCTTAATGGTAGGTTTCGATTACGCGACGCGACCGCCCGATCGCGAGGCGCGACCGGAACATGCCGGGCTTTCTCCCGCGTCGATCCATTTCGCGCGGTTGTATGGGTCGTGAGGACTCGGATTCTGATTCGATTTCTCCACGTTGACGTAGAGTATCGACAGCCGATGCTTCGCTCAAACGCTTGATCCCTGGACGATGACCGCATCCGTTCTCGAAACCCCGCCGCTTCCGTCCACGACCGCCGCTCCGAGCGAGCGAACGGCGCGGACGATCGTACGCGAATACGATCACTGCGATTCACTGCGGCATCGACGTCGTGAATGGAATGCCCTGGCGTTGCCGATGCTTGGCAACTCACATTTTCATAGCTTCGACTGGCTGGAAACCTATTGGCGTCATCACTCGCCCGGTCAGCGCTTAAGAATTCTTACGATCGAATCGCAATTCGACGATGGCTCGACTCGACTCGCAGGCGTCCTGCCTCTGGTCGTGCGGCGGGAGTCCACACGACTTGGCTCGGTCCGCACATTGACGTATCCGCTGCACGGTTGGGGTACGTTATACGGCCCGATCGGTCCCGATCCGCGAACCACGTTACACGCAGGGATGACGCATCTTGCGCGGACCAAGCGCGATTTCGATTTGCTGGAACTCCGCTGGATCGAAGAACGCTTGGCCGCACCGACCGAAACGGCTTTATCGCAAAATGGTTTCGCCGTCGAGCGCGGCGTCTGGTTTCAAGCCCATCAGGTCGACCTTGCCGCGGGATGGGACGCCTATTGGGCGTCACGCACGTCGCATTGGCGAACGAACGTGCGTGCGAACGAAAAGAAATTGTCGAAAGCCGGACGGGTGGAATTCGTTCGTCACCGCACATCGGCGCACGACGACGATCCGCGTTGGGACTTATACGAAGAATGCGTGGAGGTCGCCGCCAAGAGTTGGCAAGGCGGACGCGACGATGGCACCACGCTGAGCCACACGCAAGTAAGCGAATATTTGCGCGACGCACACGCGACCGCCGCACGGTGCGGCGCCGCGGATATCAACTTGCTGCGCGTCGACGGCCGTGCGGTCGCTTTCGCTTACAACTATGGGGCCCCCGGATATGTCTACGGCGTACGAGCCGGCTACGATCCCGCCTTTCGCGAGTGCGGCGTCGGTTCCGTCTTGATGCGTCGCATGCTCGAAGATTCGGCGCAACGGCAGGACGGTCTTCTCGATTTAGGTCCCGATCATGCGGCGGCGAAATTGCCCTGGGCGAATCGCACGATCGACTGCCTTAAGTACTCGCACTACCCGCGCACATCTTGGAAAGCGTGGGGGTTATGGCTGAAACGCCGACTGGCCAACCGTGGCTCGCGGACCTAAACGTCCGCACAAGTTGAAGCTGGATAAAAAATCGCCGCCGGATGCCGCTCGAACGTGATCGGAATAATGGAATAACCCTATAGCGACAAATCAAACGGAATGGCCCTGCTAACAACGATCCCGTCGAGCGATGCCCCGCATCCGGTCGGCATCAATTATCTTGCGGATATCCGTAATTCTGAAAATCCCGCAAACACGGGGGATCGCGATAAATACCAGTACCTCATAATCCCAGGGGACTGCTCGACATTATTCTACGGGCACGCTACGAGCATAACTTCCTAGAACCACCAACCGAACACAGCGTTTTTCCAGGACTTCGATCGCACGCTTCGCACGCGCATCGGCCGAATGTCCTTCGACTTCGACGAAGAACATGTAACCACCTTCGGGCCGTGCGATCGGGAACGACTCGATCCATGTCATATTCAGCTTATAACGCTTGAAGACCGTCATAGCGTCGGCCAACGCGCCGGGACGATGCGGGATCTCGAACATCAAGGCGGTTTTGTCTTTGCCGGTTCGTCCCGGTGTCGCTTCGCCGATGACCGCGAACCGCGTCAGGTTCCCCTGTTGGTCTTCGATCTTCTCGGCCAGCACATTCAGCCCGTAATGCGTGCCGGCCTGCATGCTGGCGATCGCCGCCGCGCCGGGTTTGTCTTGGGCCAACTGCGCGGCGGTCGCCGTGCTGGTGACTTCGATCGTGCGGGCTTGGGGCAGATGCTTGGCCAGCCAGTTGCGGCATTGCGACAGGGCTTGCGGCTTGCTGTAAACCTCCAGAACCTCCCCGCGCGCAACGTCCCAGCAGATAATGGTGAATGCCCAACTGCACTTCGCCGCAAATCTTAACCGGGATCCGCGTGAACATATCCAGCGTATCAGTCACGCGCCCATCGGTGGAATTCTCCAGCGGAACGATACCGAACGCGACATGCTTGCGATTGACCTCTTCAAATACCGCCGAAATCGTACCGACCGGGATCAAATCCACGCTTTGGCCGAAGCGTTGAATGGCGGCCAAATGCGTGTAGGTGTACTGCGGGCCAAGATAAGCGACCCGTAACGTCCCCTCGAGCGCGCGGGACGCGCTGATCAATTCACGATAGATCGTGCGCAAACCTTCGTTCTTCAATGGGCCGCGGTTCAAGTCGGCGACCTTCGCCAAGACTTCTTCCTCGCGTGCGGCGTCATACGCCGCGATGCCGTTGGCGTCTTTAATCTTGCCGATCTCGTGCGCCAACTTCGCCCGCTGGTTCATCAACTGCACCAGTTCGCGATCGACTCGATCGATTCCTACGCGCAAAGCGGCGATCGTCGGAGTACGCGGCGCGGCGCGAGTTGGTTTTTCGGCGGGTTTGACCTTGGACATGGCGTTCGGCGGCAAATTCGCGGTCGGCTGAATCGCCGAATCGGGATGGCAGGAACGTGGTTGTAAAGGGGGCGTTCCAGAGTGTCAAGGATCGTACAATCTCGACGAAAACAGCGAATCCACCTCTGTAACTGCCCTATCAGACAATGTCATGTTCAAACAAGTTTAGCACGTCCGATTCGTAACAACTGAATGAGAAAACCCCACTCGATACGCACCTAGCCGATACACGTCAACTGCCAGACCGGCAGTGAGTGACAATGGGAGCGATTTCACGCACTCTAAACGGAGGCAACCGCCATTTCGGCAGTCGGATTTCTCAGTGGTTTTAGCCCAAAACCAGATTATCAGAATCGCGATGCGCTCTAAACCCTGGATTGATCATAAGTTACGCCAATATAATCAGCTTTCAAAATCGGCCGGCATAGACTTTGCTTTTATCGAACGCATTCTCTTTTGCAACAAAACCGGCGGCCACTGATTCTTCCCGTCGCCTACCTCGATCAACACGTCAACACTTACAGGAGCAACCTCACTATGGCAGCGGGCGAAAAAATCATCGGCATCGACCTCGGCACCACCAATTCGGTCGTCGCGGTCATGGAAGGCAAAGAAGCCAAAGTCATCGCCAATCAAGAAGGGAATCGACTGACCCCTAGCGTCGTCGCGTTCACCGATAAAGGCGACGTCCTGGTCGGCGACTTGGCCCGTCGCCAAGCCGTGACCAATCCGACCAAGACGGTCTACTCGATCAAGCGGTTCATGGGCCGCCGCCACGCCGAAGTCGGCAGCGAAGAAAAAATCGTCCCCTACAAAGTCGTCGGCGCGGACCAAGACTACGTTAAGGTCGGCATCGGCGATAAGGAATACACCCCACCCGAGATTTCGGCGAAGACCCTGCGCAAGCTGAAGGAATCCGCCGAAAGCTATCTCGGTCATAAGGTCAACAAGGCCGTCATCACTGTCCCGGCCTACTTCAACGACGCGCAACGCCAAGCGACCAAAGACGCCGGCCAGATCGCGGGCCTTGAGGTCATGCGGATCATCAACGAACCGACCGCCGCCGCTTTGGCGTATGGTTTGGATCGTAAGGAGCATGAAAAGATCGTCGTATTCGATCTCGGCGGCGGCACGTTCGACGTGTCGGTGCTCGAAGTCGCCGACGGCGTGTTCCGCGTCATCAGCACCAACGGCGATACACACTTAGGCGGCGATGACTTCGATCAAGTTCTTATCAACTACGTCGCCGACGAATTCAAACGCGAAAACGGCATCGACCTCCGCAAAGACACGATGGCGTTGCAACGTTTGCAAGAAGCCTGTGAAAAGGCCAAGAAGGAACTTAGCTCGGCCAACTCGACCGACATCAATCTGCCGTTTATCACGGCCGATGCCGGTGGTCCAAAGCACTTACAGTTGAACATCACACGTTCGAAGTTCGAACAACTGGTCGATCATTTGATCGAACGTTGTCGCATTCCGGTCGTGCAAGCCCTGAAGGACGCCAAACTCGATCCGAAGCAAATCGACGAAGTCGTGTTGGTCGGCGGTTCGACTGCGCATCCCGAAGGTCGCCGAGTTGGTCAAGAAGCTGTTCGACAAAGAACCGCATAAGGGCGTCAACCCGGACGAGGTCGTGGCCATCGGCGCGGCTATTCAAGGCGGCGTCTTGGCGGGTGAAGTGCAAGACATCCTCTTGCTCGACGTCACCCCGCTCAGCATGGGGATCGAGACCGAAGGCGGAATCTTCACCAAGCTGGTCGAACGCAATACCACGATTCCGACCGAGAAAAAGCAGATCTTCAGCACCGCGGCCGACGGCCAAACCGCCGTCACCGTCAGCGTCTATCAGGGCGAACGCCCGATGGTGCGCGACAACCGCTTGTTGGATCAGTTCAATCTCGAAGGGATTCCGCCGGCTCCGCGCGGCATGCCGCAAGTCGAAGTCAAGTTCGACATCGACGCCAACGGCATCGTCAGCGTGTTGGCCAAAGACTTGGGCACGGGCAAAGAGCACAAGATCAGCATTAAGAACGCCAGCAGCTTGCCGAAAGACGAAATCGAGCGGATGCAACGCGACGCCGAAGCCCATGCGTCCGAGGACAAGAAGAAACGCGATTTGGCCGAAGCTCGCAATCAAGCCGAATCGATGTGCTTCCAACTCGAGAAGCTGATCAAGGAACAAGGCGACAAGTTGGCGGTCAACGACAAAGCGCCGCTCGAAGCCACGATCGCGAAGGTTCGCGAAACGGCCAAGGGAGACGATTTGGACGCGATCAAGTCGGCGATCACCGAACTGCAAGCCGCCGAACAAGCGGCCAGCAAGGTGTTGTACGAAGCGGCCAACAAAGCCCAGGCCGAAGGTAGCGCCGCCCCCAAAAAGGACGACGACGCGATCGACGCCGAGTTCGAAGTCAAAGAGTAAGCCGCATCCGGCACGCGACTTACCCTGAACCACGACGACCGCCGGTGAAAACCGGCGGTCGTTTTTCTTTGCGAGACGCGATCCCTTAGCGATTTCGCTCGCTTGAGTTTTTTCCCTTAGCACCTGAATCCCAACTCCCGACTCCTCCCCCATGCGTTTCGATAAGTTGACCATCAAGTCTCAAGAAGCCGTCCAACGGTGAGATCTTGCGTCGTCGTTGGGGAATCCGCAGATCGACGCATTGCATTTGCTGGCCGCGCTCTTGCAAGAGTCCGACGGCATCGTACGTCCGTTGCTCGACAAAATCGGCGTCGATCGCGGGCGATTGGATTCCACCGTGCAAGGCGAGATCAAGCATCTTCCGCAATCGAGCGGCGGCAATCCTCCGCAACTCTCGCAGAATTTGGCGCAGGTGTTCGAGTCGGCACAGCGCGAAGCCGGCACGATGAAGGACGACTTCGTGTCGACCGAACATCTACTACTGGCCCTCGCCAAGGCCGACAGCAAAGCCAAACGCATTTTGGACATCAACGCGTTAACCGAAAAAGATTTGCTCCGCGGCCTGCAATCCGTCCGGGGCAACACGCGGGTGACGGACCAAGCCCCGGAAGGGAAGTTTCAGGCCCTCGAAAAATACGGCATCGACTTGGTCGAACGCGCGCAACGCGGCAAGCTCGATCCGGTGATCGGGCGCGACCAGGAAATTCGTCGCGTGATTCAAGTCTTGTCGCGGCGCACCAAGAACAACCCCGTCCTCATCGGCGAACCGGGCGTCGGCAAAACGGCCATCGCCGAAGGTTTGGCGCTGCGCATCGTGCAAGGCGACGTTCCGGCCAGTCTCAAAAACAAACGCGTCATCGCGCTCGATCTCGGCGCGTTGATCGCCGGCACGAAGTACCGCGGGGAATTCGAAGACCGTCTGAAAGCGGTACTGAAAGAAGTCGAGTCGAGCGCCGGCGGAATCATTTTGTTTATCGACGAATTGCACACCGTCGTCGGCGCGGGTGCTGCCGAAGGGGGCAACGACGCGGCCAATTTATTGAAGCCCGCTCTGGCGCGGGCGAATTGCGCTGCATTGGCGCGACCACGCTGGACGAATACCGAAAATACATCGAAAAAGACGCCGCGTTGGAACGCCGTTTCCAGCCGGTCAACGTGGGCGAACCGAGCGTCGAAGATACGATCGCCATTCTGCGCGGCCTGAAACCCCGTTACGAAGCGCATCACAAAGGCGTGAAGATCAAAGACAGCGCGCTCGTCGCCGCCGCGCAGTTGTCGCAACGCTATATCGCCGATCGGTTCCTGCCGGATAAAGCGATCGACCTGATGGACGAAGCGACCAGTCGCTTGGCGATGGAACTCGAAAGCGTCCCCTCCGAGATCGACGAAGTCCAACGCCGAATCACTCAACTCGAACTGGCCGACCGCCAACTGGCCGAAGAAACGGAAGACCACGCGATCGATCGTCGCGAAGAAGTTCAAGAAGAAATGCGGACGTTGCGCGCAAGCTGGCGAATTTGCGAGAACAATGGGAAGCCGAAAAGCTGGGAATCGGCGACACGCAAGAACTGCGCAAGCAACTGGATAAACTCGATCTCGAGTTCCAGCAACTCAGCGCGCAAATCAAGGACAAGCAATCGGCCGGTCAAATGATCGCCGAAGCCGACTATCAACGCCTGTACGAACTGGAAGTCGAACGCAAAAAACTGAGTAAGCGTCTGGAAACCGAAACGCCGGACAAACCGGTCGC
The DNA here is from genome assembly GCA_049840575.1 of Pirellulales bacterium. GTDB lineage: Bacteria > Planctomycetota > Planctomycetia > Pirellulales > JALHPA01 > JANRLT01. The sequence continues at coordinate 686,109 of JASGKV010000014.1, read as the reverse complement.
CGAGACCAAGGGCGTACGTCGCTTGTTGCGCCGCGAAGTCGGGCCCGAGGAAATCGCCGAGGTCGTCAGCGCATGGACCGGCATTCCGGTCACCCGCATGATGGAAACCGAACGGGCGAAACTGCTGGTCCTCGAAGAACGGCTGCACCAACGCGTGATCGGGCAAGACGAAGCGGTCGAAGCCGTGGCGAACGCCGTTCGGCGCAGCCGCAGCGGGCTGCAAGACCCGAACCGCCCGATCGGCTCGTTCATTTTCCTTGGTCCCACCGGCGTCGGCAAAACCGAACTTTGCAAAGCGCTCGCGCAACTGCTGTTCGACGACGAAAACGCCATGGTGCGGATCGATATGAGCGAGTTCATGGAGCGCCACTCGGTCAGTCGCTTGATCGGCGCACCCCCGGGCTACGTTGGCTATGAAGAAGGCGGTCGCTTGACGGAAGCTGTGCGCCGGCGGCCCTATTCGGTCGTCTTGCTCGACGAAATCGAAAAGGCGCATCGCGACGTCTTCAACATTTTGTTGCAAGTCCTCGACGACGGTCGCCTAAGCGACAATCAAGGCCATACGGTGGACTTTACGAACACGATCATCGTGATGACGAGCAACATCGGCAGCCAGATGATCCAAGAAATCTCACGCGAAGGGGGTAGCGACGAAGAAATCAAAACCGCGGTCAAAGAAGCGCTGGAAGGGAAATTCCTCCCGGAATTCCTGAATCGTATCGACGAGACGATCGTATTCCAACCGCTCAAAGCGAATCAGATTCGCAAGATCGTCGATCTGCAAATCGAGCGTCTCCGCACGCAGTTGGAAAAGAACCATTTGCATCTGGACATCACCGAAGCCGCGCTTGCCGAAATCGCGCATCGCGGTTACGACCCGGCCTACGGCGCGCACCCGTTGAAACGCGTGATCCAGCAACAAGTGCAAAACCCGCTGGCTCGCGAACTGTTGCGTCAACAGATTCCGGAAGGCAGCACGATCCGCGTAGATTTCGCGGGAGACGAGTTCACGTTCGCGGTCCTGTCCGAATCGACGTAATCGAACGCGAGGCACGTAGCGCTCGCTATTGCGATAGCGTCTCGACCGTCGCTTTCCAAGACTTCGCTTCGTCCTCGAGATGATGCTTCTCCGCGAACTCGGCGAGTTTCTTCGAGCGGGTTTGCGGGTCGTAATCGTTGGTCCACCAGAGTTTCGCTTGGCATTCGGGGCAATATTCCAGCGGTTGGCGATCGCCCTCTTCCAGGTGATTCGCACCGTTCATTCCGCATTCGTACGCGATACAGTGCGGAATACCGAACATGTGGCCCGTCTCGTGCAACGCGACTTTCAGCGTGCGGCGCACGAAGCGTTTACGCTCGGCGTCGTCCCCTTGCGGATCGCCGAACCTGGCGGTCGACCAAATGCCGACGCGCTCGTCGAGCGATGCCTGACCGAAAACGTAGTTCCAGCCTTCGCCCGGCCAGAGGTCTTCGTTCGTCAACCCTAAGATCGCGGCCGCGTCGCGCGGACGGATGCGTTTGAGGACTGGATCCAATACGTAAGTCGAAAGAATCTGTCGCTTGCCGGTTCGTGCGTTCACGCGTTCGGCATCGTCCGGCCAGTCGTCGAGGCCGCGCGTTTTCAGCAGGTCGGTGGGCAGGCCGAAAAAGCAGGTCATCGCCTCGGCGACGGTTTTCAATAACTCGTCGCCGGTCGAATCGAACGTTCCCAACGGTTGCAAATACAGCTTGGGATAGACTTGCCCGATGCGACGGCCGGTTTTCAGATACTCGTCGAACGTTTGCCCTTTTTCTTGCTCTCCGAAGCGATCCAGCCAATCGCCCGGTTGTGGAATTTTTTTCTTTTCATGCAACGGCGCGATCTTGGCCATCGCGCGGCGTAAGGCATCCGGCTTCAGCTTTCCGGTGTCTTTGGGCGGCGCGGCTTCCGAACCACATCCGGTGACCAGCGTCGCGCCGGAGAACATCACAACGCGCAGAAACCCGCGCCGGGACGCAGCACGATCATCGAGCATCATTAGCCCTTTTCCCACTCGAAGTAACCCGAACTCCATCAGCATCCTATCGACAGACTTGCAATTCGGCTGCGCAGACTTAATACTGACACGCATAAGAAACCATGTCGCCCGACTTGCTCGGCGATTCTTCCTTCGTTTTCGAGCCTCCGCCATGTCGCCATCGATCGACCGTCGTTCGTTTCTAGCCGGCGGCGCCGCGGTTGTCGCCTCGACATTAGGCGGAGGCCGGATCGCACGGGCCGAAGATTCGAAGAAACGCCTGAAACTGGCGGTCAAGTACGAAATGATCGCCGGCAACGGCACACCGCTTGAAAAATTCGAGCTGCTGAAAAAAATCGGCTTCGACGGCTGCGAATTGGATAGTCCCAAGACTATCGATAAAGAGGCCGTCGTCGCCGCGCGACAAGACCGGCATCGTCGTGCACGGCGTAGTCGATTCGGTCCATTGGAAGGACACGCTCTCCAGCCCCGACGAAGCGGTGCGCGCCAAAGGATTCGCCGGACTCGAAACGGCGATCCGCGATTGCAAGTTCTACGGCGGCACGACCGCCCTACTCGTACCCGGCGTGGTCAACAAAGACGTCACTTATGAACAAGCATTCGAACGCTCGCAAGCCGAAGTAAAAAAGGCCTTACCGCTGGCCAAAGAGTCCGGCGTCAAAATCGCCATCGAAGTCGTCTGGAACAACTTCATCACCACGCCCGATCAATTGTGCGAGTATATCGACGCGTTCCACAGCGATTCGGTCGGCGCGTACTTCGATTGCAGCAACATGCTGAAATACGGCGTCTCGGCAGCCGATTGGATTCGTAAACTCGACAAGCGTCTCTTGAAGTTCGACTTCAAGGGCTACCACATCCCGACCAAGAAATGGGTCGCGATCGGCGAGGGGAGCGAAGAGTGGCCCGACGTGCTGAAAGCCTTGAACGACGTCGGCTATCTCGATCGACCGGAGGGCGGCTGGGCCACCAGCGAGGTCGGCGGCGGGGGCGAAGAGCACCTGACCAAAGTCTACCAGCAAATGCGCAAAGTCTTGGGTATGGCCTAAGCGACGCGCGATTCGACTAGAGCGTTGGCGACGTTATTCATCGTCGTCGTCATCTTCATCCTCGTCATCCTCATCGTCGTCGATGTCCGTGAGGTCGTCGTCCGATATGAGGTTTACCGGCTTCGGCTGCGCAGGCGACTGTCGGGTCAGCATCCCGCAAATCTTTAGAAACACGAAGCCTCCGAATAACGTCCACCCGACGGTCTTGGTTTGATCCCACAACGTCGGCCCGGCCAAGTCGGTCCACGTCAACGCGGAGGTTTCCAGCGGCGTGGTCGGCACGACCGAAATCGACGCTTGAGGCAATGCCTCAACAGGCGGTCGTGCGGCCACGGCCGGCGTCCGACGCGCTTCTTTTTCGGCGATCAAGCGTTCCCGCAGCGCGAGCGCTTCTTCGAATTCGGAGGATTTTGCCTGAGCTGCGACCTTATCGACCAACGGCGCGGCGCGAAGCGCTTCCAAGTCGATCCCTACAGACATGGGAGACGACGATTCTGCGGCGACCGGAGCCGCAACGATCGAGGTCTTCGGGGCGTGATCGGGAGAGGCTTGCCAATAGCGCCCGGCCGCATCTTCGATCGGCGCCGACGTCTTCGCCAGGGCGATCTCTTTACCGACGTTGTCGGTCGAGCGTTCGCGATGCGCCAACTTGCCCAGAGTTTGTGATCCGACTTCGGTCCGAACGGAAACGGTTTCCAAAAACGCCAACACGCGTCCGCCGAACGATCCGGTGGTGAACCCGTCTCCCTCGCCGAATAAGACGCCCGCCAGATCGCCGCGCGCGTTCATGATCGGGCCGCCGGAGTCTCCCTGCCTGGCGGCAGCGCCGATTTCGACCAACTCGTGCGGCCAATTCGGATTCGGCGCCAGATACTGCGAGCAGACGCCGCTTTGCAGCAGAAAATCGCCGCCGCCGTAGCCCGCGATCCAGAGTCGTTCGCCCGGTTGCGGTCGACGATCGTCGATCGCCAGCGGTTCGATTTCGGGGCGAGGAATCTCGACCACAGCCAAATCCCAATCGGGATCGGCTTTTACGATCTTTCCTTGCGCCTGCTGGCCGTCGGGAAACAGGACCAACGCGCCGTGCTTACCGTCGCGGATCACATGCCAGTTGGTGATGACGTAGCCCGAAGTCGCGGTGCGCACGACGAGCGTCCCGGAGCCCAACGCCGCCGAAGATTTTTCCGGCACGATCACGCGTACCACCGCCGGATGCGGCGTGGTCGAAACGGGCGTGCCGCGCTGCGCGGGGCGCGACCGAAGAACTCGCCGAACAAACTCGCGCATGCGCGCAGGCGCGGCATCGTGATTCGTCGGGAGCTGCGCCAACGCCGGACCGGCCCACAACGCGCAGCCCAGCGCGCAGATGCGGAGCAACGCGCGGAGGCGTCGCGTCGCGTTACGCGGTGGCGTGCGGGGCGGGTGCATCGTCGGGATTCCGTCTCTCGTCGATTCCGCTCGCCGTCGCGCGAGCGGACTTATGCGCCGTAGCGCAACTCGACGCTCGTCCGCCGGCCGAAGTCGGGCGTCGGCGCATCGGGTAGTCGGGCTTTGCGTTCGGCTTCTTTGCGGAGAATCATCTTCAACAAATCCGCGCGGGCGTCGTTGCGGGTCGACGGCCCGGCGGTACGGCTATCGGCCTTTAGTGTGTCGTGCATCGGTTCGTTCCGGCGTTCGGGGAATGCGGGCCTGGCCTTCCCGTCCGTGGGAGTCTCTCACCTCTCCTGCGGACGCGAAGCGTCGGGGCGGACACGAAATTTCCCGCCGACAGGCGTCCATTGCACGTTTGGACGCCGAACAGGCGAGTCGCGTCACGCCACGAGGTCGATCACCGCGCGAATGCGATTCGCAGGCGGGACGTCGCGGCTTCGTCGTCGGACCTTCGCAATCGTTCTAAATCGTCTTGCTACGCCACGGGGATCGGTTAGATCGGGCCGGATTTCGGCCGGTCATCCGCGGCGTCGCGGTATCGCTGCCGAATCGCGACGAAGAGCGTCGCACGCGTTGGGGGCGGGTCGCGGGAGAGAACGCGTTCCGCAACGGGAAGACGCCGAATCGTGCCGCGATAACTCATGTTTCGACGCGACCGACGAAGCGATCTGAATGTCTTTTTTCCGACGAACGTCTTTGCTACGACCGAACAAGATAACCTCGTCGGCAAAATTTACGTATCTCCCCGCCGCGTGATCCTCGATCCTTAGGCAACGGCATCGAACAGATTGCCTTGTTCGGTCAAGGCCGCGCGCAGATTCGCCGGATCGATCCCGTTCTCTTGCAGATAGTTTTTCGAGAGTTTGCTGGAACACCGCCAGCGGGTCCGTCGCGTCGTCTTCGTCGTCCTCCGCCGCGACGACGGCGCTCTGCAAACTTTCGAACAGACTCGAGATTTGATCGTCGTCCAAACCGACGTCTTCCAACGCGGACGTCAGTTTCGACGCCGGCGATCCCGAAGTTGCGCCCGGCGGGGGCGGCGGCGGCCCGCCCGTACGATCGGCATGCAGCGCGTCTTCGAACTTCGCGACGTCGACGCCGTTGGACCGCAAAACACCTTGGACCGCCGCGCGGATCGACGCCGGATCGCTTCCGTCGCTCGATTCCTTGGCCGTCGAGACGGCATCTTGAATCTGACTCAAGAGGTCATCGACTTGCGAGTCGTCGACGCCGGCGCTCTTCAGCGCGTCGGAGAAACCGTCTTCCGCTTGACGTTGAGACCGTGTTTTTGCAAGAGGATCGTAGGCGGAACACGAACCGCCGGCACCCACCGCGCCGATCGACATGACGCTGACTCGATGATCGCATGAGCCCTGATCAAGAGATTCTCGGTGGGAGCGAGAAACCGCGGGCTCTCTTGATCTTTTTCGGTCGTGGCGATCCGTGCATGATGGAATCCGCGCAGGATTGCGGTCATTCGCGAGCTTACGAACATGCCGGCAACGTCGCCGGCCGGATGCTGGCGGACGTTGTCTTGATCGTTACTTCTTGCGTTTTCCGTCGCGGCCGATTTTGACCGTCGCCGGAGCGGGTTTCGCGTCGATCGTTTGGTCGTCGTCGAGATCGCCTTGCGCTTCCGTCATCCGTTTCAGCAGCTTGCGCTCCGAGATGCTCCAGATGCTAGAAACAATGAAGTACAAGCACAACCCGCTGGCCACGGTGAAGAACATGAAGCCCATGAACACCGTCATGAATTTCATCACCGATTGCTGCATCCGAGTTTGCTCGTCGGTCGCCGGCGGCATCAACGCTTTTTGCTGCAGCAAGAACAACGACACGTTGATCAGCGGCAGCACGTTGAGATACGGACCGAGGTAGCCGTTCATCCCGCCGAGGAACGTCGGCAGATACGGCTCCCAATACATCAGCATGTCGGGCGACGCCCAAATTCGAGCACCAACGGACGCTTTCGCCGAACAGCGGTGCGCCGCGCAGTTCCACGTCGATCATCAACGCGCGGTACAGCCCCATGAAGATCGGCAATTGTACGAAAGCCAACAGGCAGCCGCCGAACGGGTTGTAGCTGTGTTGCCGGAACAGCTCTTGGGTCGCGCGGCCGACTTCTTCGCGTTTGTCTTTATAGCGTTCCTTAATCGCTTTGATCTTCGGTTGCAGCTTGGTCATCATCGCCGCGGACATCGCCTGTTTGCGACTGAGCGGGAACAGACAAAGCCGAACGAACACGGTCAACATGATGATGTTGAGTCCGTAGTTAGGCACGATGCCGTGAAAGAAGTGCAGAATCGTCAGGAGGATGTGGGCCGGATAACTGAAGATCGGCCAGCCGAAATAGACCAAACGGTCGAGCTTCGTATTTTCGCTTCCGATCTCGTTCAAAATGCTCGGGCGTTTCGGACCGATGAACAGATCGTAGTCGTGCTTGACCGACGCGCCCGGTTTCAGGTCTTGCGGCGTACAGGTCACGCGACTGGTGACGTTCACCAGCTTGTTATAGAACGCGCGATCCTTTCCCTCGGGCGGCTTCGCGCCGACGATCTTCGGGGCGACGCGTTCCAGAAACGGCGTTTCGTTCTGACGCGGAATCAGCACCGCCGAAAAGTATTGGCAATCGACGCCGGCGTACGTGAGCGGCGTTTGCGCCAACGGGATCGACGGCAAATCGGTTTTCGAGTTCACCAAGTCGATCGTGCTGATCAAGCTGGCGTCGTTCCCTTCGGTCCGAATCGCCACGTCGCGGATACCTAGCGACGTAAACCACGTGGTGCTGATCCGATTTTTGTAGGCGTACCACCAACCTTCGATCGGCAAGCCGTTCGGACCGTCGAGTTCGTAAGCGACTTTCTTCTCGATGTCGCCCGTGTTGGACAGTTCGACCTCGACGCGCACTTCGTAACCGGTCGGGTTGACCTTCTCCGACGGCGTTTGCAGACGAAAGCGTTTGACGACGCGCAACTTGCGGGCGGGCAGTTCACGGACGAACTCGACTGTGTTTTCATCGACCTGTTTGCCTTGCCAATGCTTGGCTTCCAAAATCGCGTCGTCCAACTCGATCGGCTTGGCCGGATCGATCCGCGCATCGTCGATGCGCGAGAGACGCATGCCGAACGAGAACGGGTCGTGGTTCGTCTCGGTGACGGTCAACAGCGGGCGGTTGTTCGCTTCCGGGCGAATCACCTGCGCCGGCGGCCAACCCAACGTGGCGGTCAAATCCAACCGTGCATCGCCCCGTTTGACCTTCAGCTTCAATTCTTGGTCGGGCTTCGTTTGCAGTAGGAATTTCACGAAGTCGACCGGATCGGCGATCAGGTGCGTCTTCTCTTCGTAAGTCAGTTCTTGCAACACGTCGCCGACTTTCAACCCGGCTTCGTCGGCCGGCGTGCCGGGACCGACGACGTTGACGCGTACGCCTTTCTCGGGCGAGAGACTCGTCGCCAGATGGCCGAGATAGCCCGAGCGATTCCAGTTGGCGTCTTTCTCGACGATGTCGTGCTGTTGCTCTTTCCGTGTCGGATCGAAGGCCAAGAAATCTTCGAGATCGGGAAAGCCGTTCAATTCGGCTCGCTCGATGGTCGCGCCGCGACTGTTGAGAGTGATCAGAATTTTGTTGTCCAGCTTATCGGCCTGAGCGTCTTTGCGATTGAAACGTTCGGCGCGGCCCAGCGTAAACCGCGCAGGCTCGACTTCGGATTCGACCGCGGGTTTCTCGGTCTCGGGCTTCGTCGGATCCGCGTTCTTACCCGGATCGGCGGCTTTGTTCTCCGCGGCTTTCGCGTCCGGCGCCTTGCCGTCGGCGGCGACGTTTTTCTTCGCCGGGTCGTTTTTGCGCAACCGGTTGGGGTGGGTGATTCTTGCGCCACCACACCTGAAAGGCGACGTTGCCGCCGACGACCAGCAGGCACAAAAACACGAACGTTACGAATCGTTTGGTATCCACGTTTCGCCTGAGACTCCGTTCGTCGCGGATCCTCGCGGAGATCGCGACGACGCGTACGAGATTCTGTCATGAAAAAAACGCGCACCGAGTCCATCTCGGCACGCGAGTGCGGAACGTTGCGCCGTCGCGACGTACGTTATTTGCCCAACAAGAGCCGATCCCCCAGGTTGTTATCCAATTCGGGAATCGCGTAAATTTTATCGCGCGTCGTTTCGGCCGGATACTCGACCCGACGATAAGTCAGCAAGTCGTCTTCCAAAATCAAGTAGCACGCGCGGCGATCGCCGTCGCGCGGTTGACCGACCGAACCGACGTTGACCAGGATCTTCTCGGCCGGAATGCGGTACTTGTAGTTGACCTCTTCCGGACTGACGAAGTTCAAGCTCTGCGTAAAAACGCCTGGGACGTGCGTGTGCCCTTGGAAACAGGACTTCTCGACCAGCGAGAAGAGCTTTTCCATCTTCTTGGTCATGTAGATGTCTTCGGGGAAGACATATTCGCTGAGCGGATGACGAGGCGAGCCATGGACGAACAGCAAGTTCTCTTCGCGCACGCTGCGCGGCAACTCGCCCAGCCATTCCCACCGGGCGGTCCGGTTGCCGGGGTTATGGCCGAGTTTTCCAGTTGATCGCGGGTCCAAAAGATCGCTCGTTCGGCGCTTTTGTTGAATCCGTCCGGATCGAACAACGCCCCTTGATCGTGATTGCCTAAAATCGTGACTTCGCAGGTCTCCATGATGCGGTCGATGCATTCGACCGGATTCGGACCATAGCCGATGATGTCGCCCAGGCAGTAAATCTGTTTGATGTCTTGAGCGCGTATGTCGGCGAGAACCGCTTCGAGTGCTTCCAGATTTCCATGCACGTCGCTAATCAGAGCACGTTTCACGAAGCAACCGCCGGCACGACCGGAGACGAGAGAACGAACCACCCTTCCCGTTTCGCCGAACGACGTTCGTGGACCAAAGTCCTTGCGAATTCTAGGGATAAGTCAATAGTCTAAATCGTGCCCGAAACATGGTCAAGATGAGGGCTTTTGCGAGAGTTGCTAAGATTCGGCCCGCGTTACGATCACGTTTTAAGTAAGGTCCGCATGACTCATCGATCCACAATCGATCAATGCGGTTCCGGTCGTGTAAGCTGGAACGATCGAATCGATCGTTCGGATTGTCACTCGTACGAAACGTCACGCCGCGTGCTGATACTTGCTCTGGAAACGTCGCAAACCGCCGGTGGGGTCGCGTTGTTGAACGACGGCGAACTGGTCGTCGAACATCCGCTCGCGACGGAAGCCCGCAGTGCGCGGACATTGGCCCCGGCCATGACGACCGTCCTGAACGCGGCCGGAGTCACCGCGCAACAATTGGGCCTGATCGCCGTCACGCGCGGGCCAGGCTCGTTCACGGGGTTGCGTATCGGCGTGACGGCCGCCAAAACTGCCGCTTGGTCGCTCGGCATCCCGTTGGTCGCGGTCGAGACGACCAACGTGCTGGCCGCGCAAGTCGTCGCGACGTGCGATCGTTCCGCGAACGCCGTCCGCGTCGCCATCGATGCGTTTCGCAAAGAGGTCTTCGCGGCCGAATTTCATCTCGACGAAATGGGTAAGCCGCAACGCGTCGGCGAGACACGGTTGCAAAGCGTTGACGACTGGATCGCCGGCTGCGGACCGGACACGATCGTCACCGGACCGATCGTCACGCGGTTGTTGGAACGCCTGCCGGCGGGCGCGATCGTCGTTCCGCCCGCGGAGCGAGAGCCTCGCGCCGCGACGGTGGGTCGTTTGGCGTATCGGGAATTCCTCACCGGCCGGCGCGACGATCCGTTTCAATTGACGCCGTTGTATCTGCGACCGAGCTATGCCGAGGAAGCTCGGGCAGTGAAGTCCTGACGCCGACCCCACGAGTTTTCAATGTCGTCATTGCATTCGCGACGATCGTCGTTCTTGATTGGCTGCGCTATTGAGTGGAGTGCTCGCGACGTATGGGCATATCCAATCAAGGACACGCGCCGCCGAGCGAGAACCGCCGGCGGCCGAAGTCGCCGCCAAAGCGGATGCGGCGACGGCGCTGATTCGCGGCGCGCGAAATCGACGTGCGCCATGAAATCAAGCTGACCGAACACCAAGCCGCGGCGTTAGACAAAACGCTGGCGCAGGTCGACGGTTCGCTGTGGTCGATCCGCGACGACCATAGCAAGAAAGCGACCGAAAATCGTGCGCAGGTTTACGATCACGTGCGCAAACATCTCGCGACGCTGAAGCCCGAGCAGCGGAAACGCTTCGACAACATCTTCGCGCAATTCCACGGTTGGCCGTCGTTGTTGCTGCCTGAGTACGTCGACCAACTCGCCTCAACGCCGCACGACGCCGCAGCGTTCCGGACCGCGCTCGCACCGGTGTTGGCGGAGAAAAAAACGCCCGCCGACTACGCGCAGCGGATCCCGCCGCTGCTGACGTCCGCGCAGAACGCGAAACTACCCGGCCTGTTGGGCGAGGCGTTCGATACGAAAAAAATCCGCGATCGCCATGCCCCGGCGCCCGAATTGATTGGCATCAAAACCTGGCTCAACGGCGAGCATTTGACGCTCGAAAAACTGCGCGGCAAAGTCGTGATCGTGCATTTCTGGACGTTCGGCTGCGTCAACTGTCTGCACAACTTGCCGCATTATCGGAAATGGCATGCGGACTACGCCGGCAAAGACGTCGTCATCCTGGGCATCCACACTCCGGAGACCGCGACGGAGTCGCGATCTCGACGCGGTCCGCGCGAAAGTCGCTGAGTTGAAGATCGCCTATCCCGTGGCGATCGACGGCGAAGGCAAAACATGGAACGCGTGGAACAACCGACTTTGGCCCAGCGTCTATCTGATCGACAAACGCGGGTTCGCGCGCACTTGGTGGTCCGGCGAATTAGGCGACGGCGAACGTCCGCGCGGCGATGTGTTCGTGCGCGAGAAAATCGACGCGCTGTTGGAAGAACGCGATTGATAGCATGACTCGCCGCGCTCCGATTTGACGCGTTCGTTGCGAGCGAGCAAAATGCGTGCGCGCCGATCGTTGCCGACTCGCAGCGATCGAATACTCCGTCCCACCCGCCGCCGCTTGGTAGCTTTATGCCCTGCTCGCTCGCCCTCCGGCGATTCGCGTTCGCGTTTTTTCTACTTGGCTGGGCGTCGTCCGGCACACGCGCCGCTGACGAACCGGCGACGACCGCCACGGCGAAAGCCGGTCCGCCGAACATCATTCTGATTCTGATCGACGACATGGGCGTCACCGATCTGGGGTGCCAAGGCAGCTCGCTGTATCAAACGCCGCACATCGATCGCTTGGCCAAAGAGGGCATGCGATTCACGAACGCTTACTCGGCCTGCACCGTCTGCTCGCCGACGCGCGCGGCCGTGATGACCGGCAAATCGCCGGCGCGGTTGCACATCACCGATTGGATCGCCGGCCACAATCGCCCGTTCGCCAAACTGAAAATCCCCGACTGGCAAAAACGGTTACCGCTGGAGGAAACCACCGTCGCCGAAGCGCTTCGACCGGCCGGCTACACCAGCGCCAGCTTCGGGAAATGGCATCTCGGCAACGAAGGGGCGTTGCCGACCGACCAGGGCTTCGACAAGCACGTCGGCGGACACATGCAGGGCCAGCCGCCGAGTTATTTCTCGCCGTACAAGCTTCCCGCCCTGCCCGACGGTCCGGACGGCGAATACATCACCGACCGTCTGACGAACGAGGTCTGCGCGTATCTCGATCAGCGTGCGAAAGAACCGAAGACGCCGTTCTTCGTCTACTTGCCGCACTTCACCGTCCACACGCCGCTGCAAGCGAATCCGGAATTGGTGGCCAAATACAAAGCGTTGGCGGCCACCGATCCGAAGAGCCCGCATCGCAACGCGACGTACGCCGCGATGATCGAATCGTTGGACGACGGCGTCGGCAAGATCCGCGCGCGGCTGGAAAAGCTCGGTCTCGACCGCAACACGATCGTGATCTTCACCTCCGACAACGGCGGCCTGATGAGTTCCACCACCAATCCGCCGTATCGCGCGGGGCAAAGGTTCGGCTTACGAAGGAGGCGTGCGCGTCCCGTTCATCGCCTGGGGACCCGGCCTTGTCCCCGCAGGTAAGACCGAAGCGACACCGGTGATCTCGTACGACTTTCTGCCGACGTTCTGCGCCGCGGCCGGCGTGAAATCACTCCCCGCCGATCTCGACGGCGTTTCGATTTGGGGACTACTGACCGGCGGCGAACGTCCCGCGCCGCGGACATTGTATTGGCACTACCCGCACTATCATCCCGGCGGCGCGACGCCGTACTCCGCATTGCGCGTCGGCGACGAGCGGTTGATCGAGTTCTTCGAAGACGGGCGACTGGAACTGTACAACTTGAAGGACGACGTCGGCGAGGAGCAGAACCTGGCCGAAATCAAACCGGCCCGCTGCGCAGGAACTGCACGCGCAACTGAAAGCGTGGCGCGAGAAAGTCGGAGCACAACTACCGACCTCCAACCCGGATGCCGATCCGGCCAAGGACCAAGGCAAAGCCGGCAAAAAGAAAGCCTGAGTCGCCCCAGACATCGCAATCCACCCAATCCAACCTATTGGCCTCTCAAGTTTCCCCAACCGCTACGGTTTTCCGAATCCGCAGTGTCGAAACGGGGCGGGAATGTCGAAGTAATCGGACAGGGCGACTTCGTTTGCGCATCTGCGCGCCGTAGCCGCGTCGTCCGATTTTGCTCGCAAGGTTCGCGACCATGTTCGTCATTTTGGGTGCGATTATCGTCATCGGCGGCGTGCTGGGTGGGTTCACCATGGCCGGCGGGTCGTTCATGGCCCTGGTCCACCCGTCCGAAATCGTGACGATCGGCGGCGCCGTGCTCGGCGCGATGGTCATCATGTCGCCGACCAAAGTGCTGAAGGACCTGATGTCCTGCACGATGCAATGCTTCAAAGGGACTCCGTACGATAAATCCGCGTACGAAGATTTGTTCAAAGCGCTCTACGATTTGTTCCGTCTCTCGCGTCGCGAAGGTTTGCTCGCGCTCGAAAAACACATTTCCGATCCGCATAAGAGCGACATCTTTCACAAGTATCCGAAGTTCGGCAACAACCATCACGCTGTCGAGTTCGTTTGCGGCGGCATCTCGCCGGTCATCGACGGCACGATCAAGCCGGATCAAATCCCCGGCATGATGAGCAGCGAAATCAAAATCCTGGAAGAAGAACACCACGCCGTGGTCGGCGTGATGTCGAAAACCTCGGACGGGATGCCCGGGTTCGGGATCGTCGCGGCGGTGCTCGGCATCGTCATCACGATGGGCGCCATCGACGGACCGATCGAAGAGATCGGACACTCCGTCGGCGCGGCGTTGGTCGGGACGTTCTTGGGCATTCTGGTGTCGTACGGCTTCCTCGCGCCGTTGGCGTTGCGCATGGAATTCCTGGGGCTGGCCGAAGTCGGGTACTTGAAGACGATCGTCGCCGCGATCGCGGGCTTCGTGGGCGACATGCCGCCGAAGGTCGCCCTCGAAAGCGCGCGCCGCAACGTCGGCAACGAATACCGCCCCACACGTCAACAGATGGAAGCGTGGTTCGCGCAAGTCGAAAAGGGAGGCTGAGCCTGAGGGTTCGGGTTTCGGAGTTCAGGGTTCAGGTTGTGGCAGCAAAGCGTCCCTGGCCTGTCCTTCGAAATCCGAGATCCCGTAACTCGCACGCAGTTTCCGCACTCTCGCAGACCTGACCCCTGAAACCTGAACCCTAACTCCCCCTCATCACATGGCCGGAAAAGGCGGCGGCGCTTGGAAAGTCGCGTACGCGGACTTCGTGACCGCGATGATGGCCTTTTTTCTGGTCATGTGGCTCGTCGCGTCCAATGACAAAGCCAAAAAGGCCGTGGCCGAATACTTCCGCAGCCCCTGGCATCCGTCCCTCAAAAACGGCGGAGGCTCGGCCGTGATGCCCGGCAAAACCAAGATGCCGAACGGTCCCTCGGCCGTGTTGACCAACGCCAAAGGCGGCAGCGGATCGGGCACCAGTCGCACAAAGTCGGGCTCGGCGTTTCCCGTCGCCGGCGCGCCCGAGAAGCAACCGAACGACAGCGTATTGAACAAGATCAACGTCGCGGACAAGCCGAGTCAATTCAGTTTGCAACCGCGCCGCCCGCGCGGGCACGGCGTGCCGATTCCGTTCGACGAAAACTCGTGCGAGTTGAACGACGCGGCGTTGACGTTGCTCAAACGTTTGGTACCGGAATTACGCGGCAAGCCGAATCGCATCGACGTCCGCGGTCACGCCACGCATCGGCCGTTGCCGCCCGAGAGCGGTTTCAAAGATACGTGGGATTTGTGTTATAAGCGTTCGCACGCGGTCATGGATTACCTCGGCGAAAACGGCATCGAACGCGAACGGATGCGTCTGAGCCAAGACGGCCCGAACGACCCGCTGACCCTCAGCGTGGAAGAGGGCCTGCAGTCCCAAAACGCGCGCGTCGAAATTTATCTGCTGGACGAATTCTATCGCGACCCGAAAACGATGACGGCCGAGCGGTAGCGCGACGCGAAGGTTCGGATCGTTACGGTCTCGAAACTCAGTGTAGCCCCTACGGGGCAACCGATTCAGTCTCGACATAAACCAGGGACTGAAGTCCCTGACCACACGCTGCGGCCCCTAACGGTGCAAGTTTATTTCTCTTGCGATCGGTTCTCGGATTTCGTCCCGTCAGGGACGACGGCGCGTAGCCAGGGGCTTCAGCCCCTGTGGCAACCGAACAAGAATTCGGTTGCCCCGTAGGGGCTATACACTGCGTTACGATCAATCTTCTTTTCGGCATGTTCTTCGTGGGCAATGATGGCGAATACGTTTACGAATCTGCTCTACCACGTCGTCTTCAGCACGAAAACCCGTCTGCCGCTGATCGACGCGCGTTTCGAGAACGAATTGCATGACTATATGGGCGGCATCATTCGCAACCTGGGAGGAGTGCAGATCGAAATCGGCGGCGTCGCGGATCACATCCATCTATTGATGAAATGCAAACCGTCGATGTCGCTGTCTGACATCGTACGCGACCTGAAAGGCGGCTCGGCGAAGTGGCTGAACGAGACGCATTTTGAATTGCGTAAGTTCGGCTGGCAAGAAGGTTACGCCGCATTCACCGTCAGCGAATCTCGGATCGATGCCGTGATCAAATATATTCGCAATCAAAAAACAACATCACCGCAAGCAGTCGTTTCAGGACGAATACCGTACGTTATTGGCGAAGCACGGAATCGAGTTCGACGAACGCTATCTGTGGGATTGATATAGCCCCTACGGGGCAACCGAAATGTGTTGCGCATGGTCCAGGGGCTGAAGCCCCTGGCTACACGCCGTCGTCCCTCACGGGACGGAATACGAGAGATCGCACCGCCTATCTTCACTCGTCATGCTTCGCTCGGCTTTGCGCCTCCTTGCTATCCTTCATAACGCATATCGCCGCAACGCAATAAACACTCTGCCCCGTTAGGGGCATCAGCGTGTAGTCAGGGACTTCAGTCCCTGGTTCAAAGTCGAAGAACCATTCGGTTGCCCCGTAGGGGCTACGGACGATCGCGCGTAAGTACATTCGCAGTATCTTTTTTTTACTTCCAAACCGAAGCCCGTTCGCCGGATTCGATTTTGCCTAAGACCCAGCTGGTTTCACCGAGGTCGCTCAATTGTTGGCGGATGCTGTCGGCGTAGAATTCGTTGACGATCAACACCAGGCCGACGCCCATGTTGAAGACCTGGTCCATTTCGCTTTGCTCGACGTCGCCCAGCTTTTGCAGCCACGAGAAGACCGGCGGGACCTCCCAACTGCCGCGTTCGAAGACCGCGCGCGTGCCGGGGGGGAGAATGCGTTCGACGTTTTCCAACAGACCGCCGCCGGTGATGTGGGCGATGCCGTGGACGACGGTTTTCTTTTTGTAATGCGACAAGATCTTGCGCACCGCGCGGACGTAGATCTTGGTCGGCGTGAGCAACGCGTCGCCGACCGTCGCGCCGAGTTCCGGCACATAGGTCTCGATGTCGAAGCCGCCGACTTCGAACGCGATCTTCCGCGCCAGGCTGTAACCGTTTGAGTGCAACCCGCTCGACGCCACGCCGATCAGCACGTCGCCCGGCGCGATCGACTTGCCGTCGATCATGCGCTTGCGATCGACCACGCCGACCACGAAGCCGGCCAAGTCGTAATCGCCGCGGGCATACAGAATCGGGCATGATCGCCGTCTCGCCGCCGAGGAGTGCGCAATCGGCCTGCACACAACCGTTGGTGATTCCGGTCACGACTTGCTCCAGACGGACCGGATCGTCGTGCGACATCGCGACGTAATCGAGAAAAAACAGCGGCTCCGCCCCGCAACACAGGGCGTCGTTTACGCTCATCGCCACCAGATCGATCCCGACCGTGTCATGTCGGTCGGCCATCAGAGCGACCTTCAGCTTCGTGCCGACGCCGTCTGTGCAAGAGACCAGGACCGGGTCGACGTATTTGCGGGCGAACAACTTATCCGCGAAATCCAGGCGAAACAGCCCGGCGAACCCGCCGTCGAACGGGATGACGCGGGGAGAGTAGGTGCGGTGCAGCAGTTTGGGGAGCCGCGCCATGCTCTCGCGATAGACTTCGAGATCGACGCCGGCGTCTTTGTACGTAACTTTGGCCATGCTGCGGAAAACCGAGAAAACGCGGGCGAACTCGCCCCTCGACGGCCGCCGGCCACGCTCGTGCCGGCGACAAGAATCCCGGATTGTAGAACCTGCCCGGCGAGAGTGTCAAACCAGGGAATTTTTGATGCGAGGCGGGTCGAAGGCGAAATTTCTCGAAAAAACCAGAATCGGCGGCTTGACCCATTACATGCATTTATGTATACTCTATAAATGACGGTACGTGTGCGACCGTCGGTTTCCGTGGCGAAATGCGAATTCAAAGTCGCCTGTGAGTGGGATTCAAGACCCATCGGAGTGATCGGATATGAACCTCACCGCGAACCCGCCGTTTCGGAAAACACTCCGATCGCGGTGATCGTAACGCTCGTACAGTGAAGTTGGAGAAGATGGCCTCGCCGACCTCGCGATGCACAGAAAAAAATCAATTTGGAACGCGATCGTTTCGCTCGTAACGCTCGCGCAGTGAAACTCGGGCGTTTGAGTTGATGTGCAGAGAATCGATGGCTGACGCCGTTGGCTCGATCGCGGCAAAATATCGCGCGGTCATAACGCTCGTTTTGCTCATAACGATCGCACAGTGAAGATAGGCAAGACAGGTCCCGTGCGAGTCGTGGAGGGACAATCACCTCTCCTCTCGCTGGCGTCGGTCAGCGAGTTCCACGCGCAGCTTTTTTCAACTCGAATTCACAACGCGATCGTAACGCTCGTTTCGCTCGTAACGCTCGCGCAGTGAAGATAGGCAAGAGTGAACTCGGGAAAGTCCGCCGCGACGCGACTTCAGCGCATTCTGAAGCCCCTTCGGAACCTCGGTTCCGAGAGGAAAGCCGCCTGCGCAGCAAGGTTTTGCTTGCGTCGGGCCGATGACGCGGGATAATGGCGGTCGAGACGTCGCGGTTCTCTGGTTTTGTCACAAGTGAAAGCAATGTCCGTCAAATCGTTGCGATTCGGCATCGGGTACTTAGTCGTCGGCGCGGCGTTGATCGCCGGCGTCGCTTGGCAGAACGCGTCGCATGCGCAAATCGGCGCGCCGAAGTTGCTGGCCGTGTCGACGTATGCCCCGGCCGAGGATTTGGTCGCCGCGACCGACGCCACGCTCGAACAACTGGGCGAATCGCTGGCCGACCCGACCGACTACGCCGAGGACAAGCAAGAACGCGTTAAAAAACAGGGCCTCTTGCTGGCGACCTTGGCGATGCATTGCGGGCTGCACGATCAGCAAAACGCGGTGAAGCCCGGTTCGGAAGAGCTGTATAAAGCGGCCCTGGCCGTGGCGAAAAACTCGGCCCAGCACGCCGAAGCGAACCGCGCGTTGGGCGAAGCCCGGGCGGCCCGGACACTGGTGGTGCCGACCGGCAAAAGCGAGCTCAAATGGGAAATGATCCGCGGCCAAGGGGCCATGATGAAGAAGTTGAACGAGGTCCACGCCGCGGTCAAACGGAATCTGTTGGCCGCCCGTTTCGAAAAACAGAAAGCCAACTTGCTGGTCCAAACCGCGTCGATCGGCGCGATCGCTCAGGCGACGTTTTTGGATAAGCACGAAGTGAAGAATCCGGCGGAGATTCCGCTTTACGAAGAGTATGCGGTCAAATTCCGCACGTCGGCCGGCGAACTGAACAAGGCCGTCCGCGATTCGGATCTGGCCGCCGCGACGGCCGCCTTCGAGCGGATGAACGCGACGTGCCACGATTGTCACCAGAAGTTCGTGCCGCCGAAAAAGTAAATCGCCCGAACTGAAACGAATCCCGCCCAACGGGACGAAGTTTTTCCTACGCGCTTTCGAAACCTTGACGATGGCGAGTTTTCGACGGGAAGGCCGTCGAAACCGCCGAAGGGATAGGATTTCCCTAGCTGATTCAACCGGTTCCAGGAACGACCGAAATCCGGAGTTCGCGACCACGAATTCGAACAACGGGCCGACGGAGTGCTATTTTTGTACGCCCAACGCTTCGTCCCCTCTGTTCGATCGATTCCCGCGATTCCCGTAACGGAAAGTCCTGATGTTGAGAAAAGCCAGTCAACCACATCCGGCCCTACATTTTTCGACCGCGCTGCCGTACGGGTCGATTTTGAAGGACGGCGGCGTGCAATTCGTCGTCTTCAGCCGCTCGGCGACCGCCATGCGCGTGCTGTTGTACGACAAGGTCGATGATCGCGAGCCCTCCGAAATCATCTCCTTCGATCGCGAAAACGATCGTTGGGGCGACGTCTGGAGCGCGTACGTCCCCGGGATCGGGGCCGGTCAGTTGTATCACTTCCAAGCCGACGGTCCCTATGACCCTGAGCATGGGCAATTTTTTGATGGTAAGGCGCGACTGATCGATCCGTATGCCCAAGCGCTGGCCGGCAAGTATCTGCCCAGCGACGACGGGATCATCCGCCCGCCGAAGTGCGTGGTGATCGACGACCGCTTCGATTGGGGCGGCGATCGCCATATCAAACGCAGCCTGAGCGACACCGTTATTTACGAGATGCACATTCGCGGGTTCACTCGCGACGGATCCAGCGGCGTCGATCATCCGGGAACCTACCTGGGCGTGATCGACAAGATTCCGTATTTGAAATCGTTGGGCGTGACCGCCGTCGAGTTGATGCCGGTCCACGAGTTTCCGATGGAAGCCCCCAACGGGCAGAAGTTGGATCGCAGCAACTACTGGGGCTACGATCCGTTGGCGTTTTTCGCGCCGCACCGCGGGTACGCGGCCGGCACGGAACCGGGCTGCCAAGTCCGCGAGTTCAAGCAGATGGTTCGCGCCCTGCATCAAGCGGGGATCGAAGTGATCTTGGACGTCGTGTTCAATCACACGGCCGAGGGGAACGAGCATGGCCCGACCCTGAGCATGAAGGGACTCGAAAATCGCGTCTATTACATGCTGGGGAACGGCGGCAGTTATTACCGCAACTACACCGGTTGCGGCAACACGATCAACGGCAATCATCCGATCGTGCGCGAGATGATTTTCCTGTGCCTGCGGCATTGGGTGTTGAACTACCACATCGACGGATTCCGCTTCGATTTGGCCTCGATTCTCAGTCGCGACAGAAACGGCGACGTGATCGCCAACCCGCCTGTGGTCGAGTTGATCGCCGAAGATCCGCTGCTGGCCGACACCAAAGTGATCGCCGAAGCGTGGGACGCGGCCGGCGCGTACCAAGTCGGATCGTTTTCGAACATTCGTTGGTCCGAGTGGAACGGCCGCTACCGCGACGATATTCGTCGCTACTGGCGCAGCGATCCGCACATGACCGGCCACTTGGCCACGCGGTTCGCGGGCAGCAGCGACTTGTATCAAACCAGCGGTCGTCAGCCGTATCACAGCATCAACTTCGTGACGTCGCACGACGGCTACACGATGAACGATCTGGTCAGCTACGAACACAAGCACAATGAAGACAACGGCGAAGGCAATCGCGACGGCGACAACAACAACTTGAGCTGCAATTACGGCGTCGAAGGTCCGACTCGCAAGAAGTCGATCGAGGCGATGCGTCAGAAGCAGATCAAGAACATGCTGGCCACGTTGTTGCTGAGTCAGGGCGTGCCGATGATCGTCAGCGGCGACGAAGTCCGTCGCACGCAACGAGGCAACAACAACGCCTATTGCCAAGACAACAACACGTCGTGGTTCAACTGGAAGTTGTTGGAGAAGAACCAAGATATCTTCCGCTTCACGCAATCGTTGATCGCGTTGCGGAAATCGAATCCCGCGTTGCGTCGCGCCGACTTTTTGACCGGCGATCCGCGGCCCGGAACTCTGCCCGACGTGTCGTGGTACGACGTCGCCGGACGGGGCGTGGATTGGAGTTCGATCGATTGCAGTTTGACGTGCATTTTCGGTGCGCCGCCGGCCGGCCCCAGCGACGAGTTCCTGGGTCACAAGTCGCGGCACGTGATGATCATGATGCACTCGGGCATTTTGCCGCGCGACTTCGTCGTGCCGGACATCGCCCGGGGCGTCCGTTGGCGACTGTTCGCCGACACGAACGCGCCGAGTCCGAAGGACGTGTACCCGGATTTCGACGGTCCGCTGCTGACGAAGGAATTCGTGTCGTTGGGCGATCGAACGCTGATGTGCTTCATCTCGTGCGACCCGTCGGAAGACCCGAAACTGCCGGAAAAGCCCGCCAAGTAGCGTAAAACGGTGGTTTGAAGAGATTCAGTTCGAGCTTCCCTGGGCGACGTATGGTCGCCCAGGGAAGTTTCGGCATTTTACGATTATGTCGGTCATGCGGTCCCGGTTGCGGGACTTCCCGCGAAATCGGCGGAGCACGGCATGATGCGGAAACGCGACCTAAAATTTCCGGGAGATTCTCGGTGTTTTCCGAGCGTCCTGGAACGTTCGTTCGCGTAGGTGACGTCGATGTCGAGCAGTTATCGCATTCATGAACATCGCTCTTGGTCGGCGATGATTTATCGTTTGTTCGACGCGTCGTGGCTGACCTTCAGTCTGTTATTTGCGACGTTGGTTCCGCATTCCTCGCACGAACTCTCGCTGTGCGCGGCGGTTTTCGTCGCGACGTTCGCGCTGATCGGCGAAGCGGTCGGCATTTATCGCGGCTCGTTGGGGATCGCGTTTCGGCGCGAGTTGGCGTTCGTCGGCGTGACGTGGGTGGTGACCGTCGGCGCCTTGAGCGCGGCGTTGCTTTGCACGGATGCGACGTCGCCGCTGGACCGGACGGAGTTGCAACGGTGGTTGATTTTTCAACTCGGCGGATTGCTCGCTTCGCGCGTGTTGTTTCGCTGGGCTCAGCATTTGTTGCGTCTGCGCGGCATCCGTACGCACAACTATGCGGTCGTCGGGTTGAACGAGTTGGGTTTGGCGCTGACGAAGAACATCGATTCGTCGCTCGATCTCGGATTACGTTTCGCCGGGTACTATGACGATCGACCGGAACATCGCCTGCCTGCCGCGGGCGAATCGGCGCGGTTGAACGGCGACATCGCCACGTTGATCGAAAAAGCCCGGCGCGGCGAGATCCATCGCATTTACATCACGTTTCCGATGCGGGCGGAAAAGCGCATTCGCTCGGTCCTCAATCGCCTGAGCGATTCGACCGCCAGCGTCTACGTGGTGCCGGACTTTTTCGTGTTCGAGTTATTGCATTCGCGTTGGACCCAAATCGGCGGATTACCGGCCGTCAGCGTGTTCGAGAATCCGTTTTACGGCGTCGACGGGATGGTGAAGCGAGCGTTGGACTTGGCTTTCGGCCTGACCATCGCCGTGTTCGCGGCCGTCCCGATGGCGTTGGTCGCGTTGGGAGTGAAGTTGAGTTCGCCCGGCCCGATCTTTTTCCGCCAGAAGCGTTATGGACTCGACGGGAAAGAAATCCTGGTTTGGAAATTCCGCACGATGCGCGTGATGGAGAACGACGCCGTGGTGAAACAAGCGACCCGCGACGATCCGCGCATCACGACGTTCGGCAAGTTGCTGCGAAAGACGTCGCTGGACGAACTGCCGCAGTTGTTCAACGTGCTGGACGGGTCGATGTCGCTGGTCGGGCCGCGTCCGCACGCAAACGCCCATAACGAACAGTACCGCAAACTGATCCCCGGCTACATGCTGCGGCACAAAGTGAAGCCCGGCATCACCGGTTTGGCGCAGGTCAACGGTTGGCGGGGTGAAACCGATACCGACGAGAAGATGCAAAAACGAGTCGAATTCGACCACCGCTACATCCGCGAATGGTCGCCCTGGTTGGATTTCAAGATTTTGTTCCAGACCGTGCTGACCGTCTGCAAGGGAACCAACGCTCATTAACGGGGCGAGGGGACCGCGCTTGCGGCGATACGCAGGGCTTTTATAATGCTTGCGAATCGCCGGTCTTACCCGGTTTCTCGATTTTCCGCTTTAGGGTGACGCATGCCGCAAGATTCGGGTCGCTGGAACCAGATCGCCTGGAGCGAGCTGTTCCCCTGGTTGCGACTCGGTCGTGCCCCCGGCGAGGCGTTCGGTTTCGTCGGTTTGACGCTCTCGGCGGCAGGCCTGATCGCGATGTGGGCCGGCTGGCGATTGCTAGGCGCATTGTTCGGATTAAGTGACGATCCCGCGCTCTGCACGCACATCGACGCATTGGCCTCGCCCCCTTGGGAATGGCCGTATGACTCGCTCTCGCAACCGGGCGCGTTGGAATCGATTTTGGTGACCGTCAACCGCGGTTTTTGGGCGACCCAAGAGCGTTTGTCCGCCACCGGCGTCGCCACGTTCGATCAACACCACGGCTTCTTCGGATTTTTGTATTACTTCCTCTGTACCGTGTGGTCGATCCTCGTGTGGTCGATCTTCGGCGGAGCGCTGACTCGACGGGCGGCGTTATCGCTGACGCGCGGCGATCGCCTGGGCTTACGCGGTTCGTTGCGATTCGCAATGAAGCGTTGGTTATCGTTCTCGTCGGGTCCGTTGTTGGTGTTGGCCGCCGTATTGCTGCTGGCGTTGCCGTTGGCGTTGTCCGGCTGGATCATGCGTTCGGATTTCGGCGCGGCGGTCGTCGGCGCGTTGTGGCCGTTGGTCGTGTTGATCGGCGGGGCGATCGCGGTTTTGGCCGCAGGCTTGTTACTCTCGTGGCCGTTAATGTGGCCCACGATCGGGGTCGAAGCGACCGATGCGTTCGATGGCGCTCAGTCGCGGGTATTCGTACTTGCTGCATCGCCCGTTGCGTTACCTGTGGTACGTGCTGGTCGCCGGATTCTTCGGCGGCATGATGTTGCTGGCGTTGGGTTTCGTCGTCAATCAAATCATCTACTTTTCGTTGTGGGGCATCGGCATCGGCGCGGGCGACGAACGCATGATGGAATTGACCGCACCCGTGCTTAATCAGGATCAAGGCGATCTGCTGAAGTCCGCGAACTGGTTGATTCGCAATTGGTTTAAGTTGCTGATGCTGGTTCCTGCGTCTTATGCGGTCTCGTACTTCTGGACCGCCGCCGTGCAGATTTATTTGCTGCTGCGACACGATGAAGACGGCGCGGAACTTGACGAGATCTTCGTCGAAGGAAACGACGCCGCGTTTGGGCTGCCGCCGCTCAAATACGACGCCGCCGGCGTGCCCGCGGTCGACGATCCGCCGCCGGGCCAAAGTCCCAGCGACACCGACATGGGTCGCTAAAGCGAGTCGTTCGCTTAGCCTTGAATGAGCTGCGGAATCGCTCTGTCGAATTGACCGCGCGTGTAAACCACGTCGCACCCGGCCGCTTTGGCTTCGTCCAGCTTCGCCTCGTGCACATGCGGGGCGAACGCGACGATCAACACCGCGTTCGGCGCGACCGTCGCGCGGATCTGCGGGACCAAGGCCGCGATATTGACGCCCGGCGCGCTAAATCCACGCAGACGGTTCCCGCCGGGGTCTCGGCCAACAAATCGAGCGCCTTGGTGCCGATAACGCGGCCCGCGCGGACTTGCCCGCCGCTTGCGCGGCCGACGCAACGCGCGAGGTGAACATCAACTCGCCGGAAATGATCAACAACGACATGCTTGAGACTCGCTAAGAAGTCCGAGTTGCGTTCGCGGATTAAATCAACCGAACGATCCATCCGCCAGATCGATCGCGCGGAGACACGGAACGTTCAGGATTTTTCCGTCGCCGATCGCTCCCTCCGGACCCGTACGTCCGGTCGTGCGTAACACGGCGGCCGTTCGCTCGAATTCGTCGTCCTCGACGGTGATCTCGAGCATGATCTTTCGCAACAACGTCAGCTTGTATTCGTGTCCACGATACGTCGGCGTTCGGCCCAATTGGCGACCATATCCCTGCCCATCGCCGACGACGACTCGTTCGACACCGATGCGCCGCAACGCTTCGAGGATGGCTTGCAGCTTGGGCGGTTGAATGATGGCGACGATCGTTTTCACAATACGTTTTTCGATGAGTCCAGGATGCTGCGACGCGCTGAATTGTAATCGAGTTTTTAGAGTCGAATAAGTCCCGTGGTGGTTTGCGTCGACGTATGGACTTCGGTACGCTCGGTAACCGTGAAGAGCTATGCCCATCGTAGGAGGAGGTCGTCGACATGTTTCGCCCGTTCGTCGTGATATTACTCTGCTCGTTCGCGACGATCTCGTCGCGGCCGACCCAGTCGTGCCGGCATTCGAGCTTCGTTTCCTCGACTCAGAGACGAAACGGGAGATTCCGTTAGTCGAGTTGAGCACCGTCAACCAGATCGAATTCGTAAGCGATAACGCGGGACGCGTGGCGATCGTCGATCCGGATTTGCTGGATCAGAACGTCTATTTCACGATCCACTGTCATGGTTACGACGTGCCTGCCGACGGGTTCGGCAATCGCGGTCGCGCCGTGATGCTGAAGTCGCGGCGGTCGTTTGGACATCGAACTCAAGCGTCGCAACTTAGCCGAGCGAATGTATCGTATCACCGGCGGCGGGCTCTATCGCGACACGGAACTCTTGGGCTTGGAAACGCCGTTCAAATCCACGCCGGTGCGCGGTTTGGTCTGGGGGCAAGACTCCATCCAAGCGACCCTCTACGGCGAACGCATATTCTGGATCTACGGCGACACGAGTCGCCCCGGCTATCCGCTAGGCAACTTTCGCAGCTCGGTGCAACGACCTCGACGCGCGCATCGATGAAAATTTCGATCGAACAAGGACTCGAACTTGATTACTTCGTCGACGACAAAGGGTTCTCACGCGGCATGGTCGAATTGGCGGATAAACAAGGGGTGATTTGGATCGAAGGACTGTGCGTCGTACCGGACCGGAACGGCAAGGAGAAGATGCTCTGCTCGTACTCGCGACGCAAGGGACTCAACGATCCCTACGAATCCGGGATCGCCGTGTTCGACGAAGCAGCCGAAGTTTTTCGCTCGACCGCGCAGTTGCCGTTGGACGAAACGTGGCGTCTGCCGACCGGACATGCCGTGGTCCGTAAAATCGATGGAAAAGATTACGTCACCTGGGGCAATCCGTTTTTGCACGTGTGCGTGCCGCTGCGGCTGGACTCGGTCTTAGATCCCAAGAAATACGAGTCCTGGACGTGCCTGCCCGATGACGGGAACCCCAAGACCGACGAGCCGTTACGCGATGCCAAAGGAACGCTCGCCTGGCGCTGGACGACGGCGGCCGGTCCAGTGACGCCGAAGATCGAAGCGAGGTGGTTAAAGAGCGGTAAGATTCAACCGGACGAAGCCGTGGTCACGCCGCGCGACGCCGACGGCAAAGCCGTGGAGATTCACACCGGCACCACGCATTGGAATCCGTTCCGCAAGAAGTGGATCCTGCTGGGCTGTGAAATCCACGGACAAACGTCGCACCTGGGCGAGGTTTGGTATGCGGAAAGTGATTCGCCGCAGGGACCGTTTCGTAACTCGGTGAAAGTCGTCACCCACGACCGCTACACGTTTTACAACGTCTGCCAGCACGACTTTTTGGATACGGACGACGGTCGATACGTCTACTTCGAAGGGACGTACACCAAAGAATTCTCGGGCAATCCGCACGCCACACCGCGTTACGACTACAATCAGATCATGTACCGCCTAGATCTGGATCGCCACGAGATCAAAGCGTTAACCCGTTAAGCGCGTCGTTCGGACTCGCCCAGCACGCCTTGCAACAGAATCGCCATTAATGCGCGATGCTGTTCGTCGATATTCGATTTCCGCGACAAGAAGTGATTGGTAAACATCGTCCCGTAAATCAGATTGCCGATGGTATCGAGCAACTCTTCGACGGAGAGATCCTTGCGGAATCGCCCCTCTTCGATCAAGCGGGCGTACAATGCGCGCCAGTAGCCGCGATTCCGTTCGCGATAATCGAAATAGGTGGACGTCTTGCGATTGCGGAAGACGGCCCGCTCTTGAATCAACAGTTCGACGTAATGCGAATGCTCGGCGAAGAAGCCGAGGTACGCGCGGATCGCTCGCGAGATTTGTTCGAACGGGTCGTCGATCGAATCGCGCGCGGTTTCGATGACGCGACTTAGCTCGCGCATGGCGGCGTCGACGCAGGCGAAGAAGAGTTCCTGCTTCCCCTTGAAGTACAGATAAATAGTCCCCTGGCGATTCGCGTTTTTGCGGCGACGCGTTCCATGTCGCAGTCGGCGTAACCGTCGCGTGCGAAAAGCTTCGCCGCGGCGCGAATGATCGACGCTCGCTTCGCCTCTTTAATCGGACAGTCGGCCGCGCATCGCCATGATTTTTGTCCCGGATTTGGCGATCGTTTTTGCGCGAACCTGACGCGGCGTTGGCCCGTCGTTTCGGCGAAGATGATGCGGATTTCATGCGGAAAATCGGTATCGGGTCGGCGGAAGACCGCAGGAGATTTTGCCCAATCGATATTCTCCGCCGGCGGCGGAGGACTATAATCGATTGTACTGTCTGACTGACCGGTCAGTCAGCGCGAAAATTCGAAAATGCTTAGCCCATCAGCGACTTCCCATCAATGATTCGTTCTCGGTACGTCTCTTTCGTCATTCTTTCGGCATTCGCCTTGTGCTTGCCGTTGATCGCCGCGGGCTGCAACAAAGCCGTTTCCCAAGCGACGACTCCGCCCCCGCCGGAAGTGTTCTTCGTCGAGCCTCAGCAACGCAGCTATCAAGAATCGGAAGAGTTCACCGGCCGCCTCTGGGCGATCGATACCATCGAAATCCGTGCGCGCGTCAGCGGATATTTGGACAAGGCGTTTTTCAAGGACGGCGCGATCGTCAAAAAAGGCGACACGCTGTTTCAGATCGACCCACGCACGTATGAAACGGAAGTCTTACGCACGACGTCGGCGGTGACTCAACTTCGAGCGAGGTTGCAACGCCTGGAGAGTCAACTGGCGCGTTCGAAGAAGTTGGTCACCTCGAACGCGGTTTCGAAAGAAGAAGTCGAGGTCTTGCAGTTCGACCGCGACGAAGCCGAAGCGACGATGCACGCCGCCGAGGCCGCGCAACGCAACGCCGAACTGAACGTCGAGTTCGCCACGATCAAGTCTCCGATCGACGGTAAGATCAGCCGTCGCTTGGTCGATCCCGGGAACTTGGTGCAGGCCGACATGACCGCGCTCGCTCACTTGGTCTCGCTAAATCCGTTGTACGCCTACTTCGACATGGATGAACGGACGCTCCTCAAAATTCGTCGCATGGACGCCGCGACGATGAGTCCCGTCGACGTCAAGCTGTCGCTCGCCGACCGTGATGATTTTTCGATCCTCGGTCGCGTCGATTTCGAAGATAACCAACTCGACTCGTCGACCGGCACGTTGCGAATGCGGGCGAAAGTCGACAACGCCGGCGAACTGCTTTCGCCCGGGATGTTGCGTGCGGTGTCGCTACCCGATCGGCGGCGAAAAGCCGGGATTGTTCGTGCCGGAAGAATGCCTGGGTTCGGATCAAGGACAAAGCTTTCTCTACGTCATTACGAAGCAACCAGAAGAGAACAAAGACGGCTCGAAAGAGATGGTCGACAAAGTCGAGTATCGCCGCGTGACTGTCGGCGCGTTGATCGACGGAAAACGCGTGATTCAAAATAACTTGAAGCCCGGCGAACGCGTGATCATCAGCGGGTTGCAACGCGTTCGGCCGGGGATCGCCGTAAACGCGAAACCGGGCAAAGCCGCTGCGACGTCCGTGCCGGGCGACGCGAAAGCGGCTAAGTCTGAGAGTAAAAGCAATGCAGCGAAGACGGCCGAGACTTCGTCGTCGGTCACGGCCGAACCGGCGAAGCCCGCGGACATTCGCCCAAGCTCTGGCACTTCGAAGTAACTCGCCGGTCGTCGATCCATAACCATTCGTCTTTCGTCGGCCTTTCGTGTTTTCTCGATTCTTCATCGACCGACCGATATTCGCGTCGGTTCTTTCGATTCTCATTACGATCGCCGGCGCGATCGCGGTGCTGAATTTGCCGTTGGCGCTGTACCCGCCCGTCGCGCCGCCGACGGTGCAGGTCGACTGCAACTATCCCGGCGCCAGTTCCGAAGTCGTCGCCCAAAGCATCGCCGCGCCGATCGAGCAGCAGGTCAACGGCGTCGAAGACATGCTGTACATGACGTCGCAATCGACCAGCGACGGGTCGTATACGCTGACTGTAACGTTCAAGCCAGGCGTCGATCTAAACCTGGCCCAAGTCTTGGTGCAAAACCGCGTCAGCTTGGCGTTACCGCAATTGCCCGACGTCGTGCGTCAAACGGGCGTGACGACCAAGAAACGTTCGCCTGACATTTTGCTGACGGTCAGCCTGCACTCGCCGGACGGCCGTTACGACCAGTTGTATCTGAGCAACTACGCAATGATGCGAGTCCGCGACGAACTGTCGCGCTTGCCGGGCATCAGCGAGGTGCTCGTCTTCGGGCAACGCGACTACAGCATGCGGATCTGGTTGGATCCGGACATCCTGTCCGTGCGTGGGCTGACGGTCAACGACGTGACGAACGCCCTACGCGAGCAAAACTACCAAGTCGCGCTCGGACAGGTCGGCGCACGCCGCACGAAGTCGCGGGCTCGCGACAGATTCCGTTGACCACGCTCGGCCGCTTGACCACGCCCGAGCAGTTCGGCGAAGTGATCTTGCGCGTGAGCGATGACGGGCGAATGCTGCGTTTGAAGGACGTCTCGCGCGTCGAAGCGAACGCTCGGAGCCAAGACGTGGCGAATCGATTCGACGGGAAGCCGACGGTCGGTCTGGCGATCTTCACCTTGCCCGACGCGAACGCGCTCGACACGTCGGCCGAGATTAAAGCCAAGATGAAGGAGTTGGCCGTCGATTTTCCGGAAGGGGTGGCCTATGAAATCGGTTACGACACGACGCCGTTCATCGGGGAATCCATTAACGAAGTGGTCCATGCCCTGCGCGACGCGATCATCCTCGTCGCGGCGGTCGTGCTGATCTTTTTGAAGGGTTGGCGACCGGCCATCATTCCGTTGATCGCGGTACCGGTCGCAATCGTCGGAACGTTCGCCGCGATGACGATCGTCGGGTTCAGCTTGAATAACCTGACGTTATTCGGCTTGGTGTTGGCGATCGGCATCGTCGTCGACGACGCGATCGTGGTCGTCGAAGCGGTCGAGCATCACATGCACAAAGGGCTGAACGCCCGCGATGCCGCCATCACGGCCATGCAGGAAGTTTCCGGACCGATCATCGCCGTCGGTTTGGTCTTGAGCGCGGTGTTTGTCCCGTGCGCGTTCGTATCGGGCATCGTCGGGCAATTCTTCCGACAATTCGCGTTGACGATCGCGATCTCGACGCTGATCTCGACGTTCAATTCCCTGACGCTCAGTCCCGCGCTCGCCGCGCTGTTGTTACGACCGCAAAACGCGAAAAAAGATCTTCTGACTCGTTTTACCGACTTCACGTTGGGTTGGTTCTTCCGCTTATTCGACTTCGGCTTCAACGTATCCGGACGTATCTACGTTCGCGCGATCGGCGGCTTGTTGCGCGTTCCGATGCTTGTCTTGATCGTCTACGGAGGGCTCTTACTGCTGACCGGTTGGGGCTACCAACGATTGCCGACGGGTTTCATCCCCGCTCAGGACAAAGGTTATCTGATCGCCAGCGTACAGATGCCCGACTCGACCGCCGCCGAACGGACGCGCGAAGTGATGGCGCGATTGGACAAACTGATTCGCGGCGTTGACGGCGTGAAGAACGTCAACTCCGTCGCGGGAAACTCATTCGTGTTGAGCGCGTACGGCTCGAATTTCGGCTCGATGTTCATCATCTTGAAGAACTTTGACGAACGTCGCGAGCCGCATCAATACGGGATGGAAATCTCGCAAACGATCCAAAAACTGGTCGCTAAAGAATTTCCCGAAGCGATGATCCAAATCTTCCCGCCTCCCGCGGTCAGCGGTTTGGGACGCGCGGGCGGATTCAAAATCATGATCGAAGACCGCGGCGATCTCGGCCTGAACGCGTTGCAACAGGGAACCGACGCCGTCGTGCGGACAGGCAACACCACGCCCGGTCTCGCCGGATTATTCACCGTTTACAAAGCCAGCTCGCCCAAGTTGTTCGTCGACATCGATCGCGCAGCGTGTCAATCACAGGGCGTGAATCTGGGCGACGTGTTCTCGACGTTACAGGGTTTCCTCGGATCGCGCTACGTCAACGACTTCAATCGTTTCGGCCGTACGTGGCAAGTGATCGTGCAGGCCGACGCCAACTATCGAGATCAAGTCGAAGACTTGAAACGGCTAAAGGTCCGTAATAACAAAGGCCTCATGATGCCGCTCGGGTCCGTGTTGGACGTTCGTCCGATCGGCGGGCCGGCCGTGTTGACCCGCTACAACATGTATCCGGCCGCCGCGATCACCGGCAACACCGCTCCCGGAACCAGCACCGGCACGGCCATCGCGCAATTGGAAAAGGTCGCCAACCAAGAACTCCCGCAAGCGATGGCGTTTGAATGGACCGAAATCACGTTCCTCGAACGCAACTCGACCAACACAGGTCCGATCGTCTTTGGCCTCTCCGTCGTGCTCGTATTCTTAGTGTTGGCCGCCTTGTACGAAAGCTGGGCGTTGCCGCTGGCGGTGATTTTGGTCGTACCGATGTGCGTGCTGAGCGCGGTCGCCGGGCTGACGTGGCTGAAGATGGACGTCAACATCTTTACGCAAATCGGCTTGATCGTATTGATCGGCTTGGCATGCAAAAACGCGATCTTGATCGTCGAATTCGCCAAGTATAAACGTGAGAACGGCGCGTCCGCTCGCGAAGCGACGCTGGCCGCTTGCGAATTGCGTTTGCGCCCGATCATCATGACGTCGTTCGCATTCATCCTGGGCGTCATCCCGCTGGTCTTCGCCCAAGGGGCCGGGGCCGAAATGCGTAAAGCGCTGGGTGTGGCCGTGTTTTACGGCATGCTTGGCGTGACGTTGTTCGGCATCGTGCTGACTCCGGTCTTCTACTACGTCATCGACAAACTCTCCGAAGCCCGACTCGGTCGCTCGCTGACCACGCGTCTCTCCGGTTGGCGTACGACCGTCGACGATTTTTTCACTCGTGGCAAACGCCGATTGACGACAGGCGAAACTATCAAGCCACGCGGACTTTCCGAGACGCTACGTCCGCAACCGATCCCGCACGCGCATTTAGCGACTACTCCGTCGCGCAGCGCACATGTGGACGAACGCAGGTCGCATGCCGACGCCGCCGACCAAGATCCCATCGTTCCGGTTTAATTCGATATGTTCACACGATTTTTCATCGATCGCCCGATCTTCGCGGCTGTCTTGTCCATCGTCATCACGTTGGCCGGGGCGATCGCGATTTTCACGTTACCGGTCACGCAGTATCCGGACATCACGCCGCCGACGGTCGAAGTTTCGGCCAAGTATGCCGGCGCGAACGCGCAGGTCGTGGCCGACACGGTCGCCGCGCCAATCGAGCAGCAGGTTAACGGCGTCGAAGGGATGATGTATCTTTCGTCCCAATGCACCAACGACGGCGAATACACGCTGACCGTGACGTTCAAGCCGGGCGTCGATCTGAATATGGCTCAGGTTCTCGTGCAGCAGCGCGTCAATTTGGCCGCGCCGGTACTGCCGAACTTAGTGACGCGTCGCGGCGTGACGGTGAAGAAGAAATCGCCCGCCGTGTTGATGATCGTTAATCTCTACTCCAAGGACGGCTCGCGCGACAATCTCTATCTCAGCAATTACGCCACCATCCAATTGCGCGACGAACTCTCCCGTCTCTCCGGCGTCGGCGACATCGCGTTCATGGGTCAGCGCGATTACAGCATGCGCATCTGGCTCGATCCGGCGCAAATGGCGGGCCGCAATTTGAGCGCGCAAGACGTGCTGCACGCGATCGAACAGCAGAACATCCAAGTCGCGGCCGGTCAGATCGGTCAGCCGCCGGCCCCGGAGAATCAAGTCTTTCAATACACGATGACCACGCTCGGCCGCTTGAGCGAGGGAAAAGAATTCGGCGAGATGATCGTCAAAACGGACTCACAAGGACGAAATGTGCGATTAAAGGACGTCGCCCGAATCGAGTTGGGAGCGTTGACCTACGATCAGGTTTGCACGCTGGACGGCAAGCCGACGGTAGCCCTGTCCGTGTATCAATTACCCGGGTCGAACGCGTTGGCCACGGCGACGGCCGTAAAAGACAAAATGGCCGAGTTGCGCGGCCGCTTTCCCGAAGGCGTCGACTACGCGATCGTCTACGACACGACGCCGTTTATTCAAGAGTCGATCCATGAAGTAAACGCCTCGCTGCGCGACGCGGTGATCTTGGTCGCCATCGTCGTGCTGATTTTCTTGCAGGGCTGGCGTGCGGCGGTGATTCCGCTGGTCGCCGTTCCCGTGGCGATCGTCGGGACTTTCGCCGCAATGGCGGCGTGCGGCTTCAGTTTGAATACGCTGACGTTGTTCGGGCTGGTCTTGGCGATCGGCATCGTCGTCGACGACGCGATCGTCGTGGTGGAAGCGATCGAGCATCATATAGAACACGGCATGACGCCGCGCGACGCCGCCATCCGCGCGATGGACGAGGTCTCCGGCCCGGTGATCGCCGTCGCGTTGGTGTTGAGCGCGGTGTTCGTCCCTTGCCTGTTCATCACAGGTATCGTGGGTGAATTCTTCCGGCAATTCGCGGTCACGATCGCGATTTCGACCGTGATTTCGGCCTTTAACTCGCTGACGCTCAGCCCCGCGTTAGCGGTTCTCTTGCTCAAACCTCGCACGCACGGCAAGCACGAAGCGTTGCCGCGGATCCTGGTCGCAGGCATCGCGGCCTACGTCGCGTTTTGGGCGTGGGGATTGTTCCTACCGGTCCCACGACACGACGACCTTGCTCCCGCGGCACATGACGCAGCCTATGCGTTGGCCGCGTACGGTCGCTGGGGCGCGGCGGTCGTTGGATTCATTGCCGGCTATGTCGTGCATCACGCCGCCAACTCGTTGCTGACCGGATTCTTCGGCTGGTTCAATCGCGGTTTTCAACGTTTGGGCGACGGTTACGTCCGCGTCGTACGCGGTATGTTGCGTCTCAGTTTACCGGTGCTGATTCTTTATGGATTTTTATTGTACGGAACTGGCGAGCTGTTTCAATCCACGCCGACCGGCTTCATTCCGACGCAAGACAAGGGTTACCTGCTGGTCAACGTTCGTTTGCCCGACGGCGCGTCGCTGGATCGTTCGACCGAAGCGATGCGAAAACTGGAACAAGCGATCGAAAACGTCTCGGGCGTCAATCACACCTTGGCGATTTCCGGACAATCGATCTTGAACGGCGCAAAGTCGCCGAACTTCGGCACGATTTACGTCATGTTGAAGGATTTTCACGAACGAGGCTCCGTCGGCGATTCGGCGGATAAAATCTCGCGCGAGTTGCGGGAGATCTGCGCACGTACGGTCGACGACGGCGACATCAACGTGGTCGGCGCGCCGCCGATCGACGGCCTGGGCAATTCCGGCGGTTTCAAGATCGTGATCGAAGATCGCGGGGATCTCGGCATCGAGAAGCTGCAAACCGTGGCCGACGAAATCATCGTGGCCGGTCTAGAAGACCCGCAACTGACCGGCGTTTTCACCAGCTTCCGGGGCGACACGCCGTGGTACAACGTCGAAATCGACCGCACCATGGCCAAAACGTTGGGCGTGTCGCTGTCCGAGGTGTTCGGCACGCTGCAGGTCTATTTCGGATCGCTGTACGTCAACGACTTCAATCTTTTCGGTCGGACGTGGCAGGTCAATATCCAAGCCGAATCCGACTACCGCATGCGGATCGAAGATTTGAAACGGGTGAAGGTCCGCAACGATCACGGCGCGATGGTGCCGTTCTCGTCGATCGCCAGAACCAAAGAGGTCAGCGGCCCGTTGATGCTGGTGCGCTACAACCTTTACCCGTCGGCTACGATCAACGCCGACGCCGCGCCGGGCGTCAGTTCCGGGCAAGCGATCGAAAAGCTGGAAGAGTTATCGAAGTCGAAGATCCTGCCCTCGATGCGGGCGGAGTGGACCGAATTGGCTCAACTGCAACTGAACGTCGGCAATACCGCCATGGCGGCGTTCGCTTTGTCGGTCGTGTTGGTGTTTTTGGTTTTGGCCGCCCAATACGAAAGCTGGGCGCTGCCGCTGGCGGTGATTTTGGTCGTGCCGCTCTGTTTGTTGTGTTCGGTCGTCGGCGTCCGCTTGGTCGGGATGGATATCAACATTTTCACGCAGATCGGCTTTATCGTGTTGGTCGGTTTGGCGTGCAAGAACGCTATTTTGATCGTCGAATTCGCACGCGCACGTCGTGACGAAGGCGTGTCGGCGCAAGAGGCGGTACTCGAGGCCTGCTTGCTGCGTCTACGCCCGATCATCATGACGTCGTTCGCGTTCATCCTGGGCGTCGTCCCGCTGATGATCGGCAACGGCGCCGGAGCGGAGATGCGCTACACGCTGGGCGTCGCCGTATTCGCCGGGATGTTGGGGGTGACGATTTTCGGCGTGTTTCTAACGCCGGTGTTTTATTTCGTCATCCAGCGCGTGGTCGATTGGCGCGCCGCGCGGAAATCACAAAATGTGGAACCGCACACGCAACTCAACCTGCCGTTCGCCTCGGAAGCGACATAGCCGGCGGTTCAATGTCAAACAAAAAAACGCTCGGGAGGTCGATGCCTTCCGAGCGTTGTGTTTTTGGCGAACAGGCCGTTAACGGTTCGGGCAGCACAATCCCAATTCTCCGGGCGGGCAGACCGGACATGGCTTGGGGCAAAACAGATCTTCGCAGCCCAGCGGCACTTTCTCGCAGCAATCGTCGCACCAATCGCCGCCGCCGTGGGTCAAGCGAATCTGCCAACCGCCGCCCATCGCGCGATAGAGTTGAACCAATTGAAACGCCACATCGCCGGCGGCCGCCGCGGCGGTGTCTTGTTGTTGTACCAATGCGGTTTGGATATTGAACACGCGGTTGTAATCGCTCTTTCCTTCCCGATACAAGTTCAGCACGAGGTTGCTGGATTTCTCCGACGCGGCGACGCCCTTGTTCAACGCGGCGAGTCGGATCTGGGCGTTCAGGAATCCGACCAATGCGTCTTCGGCTTCTTGCGTGGCGACCAAGACTTGCTGTTGATAGTTGAACGCGGCTTGCTGGAACCGCGCGTCTTGGATCTTGACGTTGTTCATCAAACGTCCGTACGCCAAGATGTTCCAGCGAAACTGCGGACCGACGTTGCCGAAGCCGGCGCCGTTGCGAAATAAATCGCCAAATTGCTGAGCCGACACGCCGACTTGCCCGGTGATCGACAAGTGCGGATAGAATTCGGACTCGGCCACGCCGATCCGCGCACTGAGCCGCCACGCGACGTTCGGCCGCCCGCACGTCGGGGCGGCGACGGACCAAATCGGCCGGCACGCCGACCACAACCGTCGGCGCCGGATTCGGAATCGGCGCGACCTGCAGAATGGGCAATAAATTCTCGGGCGGACGCCCCAACAAGATACACAACCGATTGCCCGCTTGGCGTTCCTGCGTTTCGAATTGCGGGATCAACGCTTCGGTCGCCGACAGGATCGTCTGTGCTTGCAGTACGTCGATTTCCGAAGTCCGACCGTTGGTGAACAACGCGTCGGCCAG
This sequence comes from Pirellulales bacterium, assembly GCA_049840575.1. GTDB lineage: Bacteria > Planctomycetota > Planctomycetia > Pirellulales > JALHPA01 > JANRLT01. Next base: position 649,468 of record JASGKV010000014.1, on the reverse strand, counting down.
ATCGTAGCTCCCCTTAATCAACTTGACGTTCGCTCGGGCGAGTTCCAACCGCTTTTGCGCGGTGCGGAATTCGATATAGGCTTGGGCGGTGTCGGAGAGCAGTGTGACTAGTACGTCGTCGTAGTCTTCGACGGATGCGTCGAGATCGGCGTCGGCCGCTTCGACCGCGCGACGGAAGCGCCCCCACAGATCCAATTCCCACGCCATGTTCAGCCCGGCGTCCCAGTTGCTGAAGTTCCGGTTCGCGCTGGGAATCGTAACGGCGCGGTTGCTGCGTAAATTGTGTTGATAGTCCGCGAACGCTTGCTGTTGTTGCGGAAAGATATTACCAACGGCGATCCCGAGCGCGGCCCGCGCTTCCAGCACGCGGTTGCCGGCGACCCGCAGCGTCAGGTTCTGCGCGTAAGCCTCGCGGATCAGTTCGTCCAATACCGGATCGTTGAAATGCGTCCACCACGATGCGTAGTCGGTCGACTCGCGGTGCAGCCGGACGTCGCCCGAGTCGATCCAGTCGTACGACACCGGTACGGCTGGCGTTCCGTATTCGGGGCCGACCTTGAAACCGTTTCTCACCCATTCGCGGCCGCTGGTACAACCGACCAACATGGCGAGACAGGCGAGCCAAAAGCAGCTGCGCGCGGCGATGGACAACCGTGTTACGGACATAACCGTACTCGACTCCGTCGAGGGAAGGATCGCGTCGATCCATGACGCGAGTGCCAGAGCGGCCGTCGACGAGTTCATGCGCTTGACCGCACTAACCGTCACGCCGGGGAACCCGGGCACCATACGCATAATCGGACTCGACGGAGCGACCGATTCACCGCCGACAAGCGTGCAGCTAAAGGCCGTACAAGCGTCTCAACCCGAACGAGCGTCGACGGAATAATCGTTATGTTCCACATGCTGTCGGCAATCACCACGACGAATCGTCGCGGAGCGATCGGAAGAATCGGAAAATTCGATTGCGTCGCTCCGGCACGCCCGGCGATAATCCACCGAATCGTCGGGCGATCGTTCGACGTCTCGCTCTCGCCCCCAGTTCTCCGGAGAGACCCTCATGCGCGTGCTACGGTCCAGTTTGGTGATACTCGGTTTGTTGTCAGGCGCGGCGTCCGCCGCCGACCCGTGGGGGCTGAAAACCGGCGCGGTGGATTTGAAATCGGCCGGTTCGCTGGCATTCGGTCCCGACGGCGTGTTACTGGTCGCCGACCCGCTGGCAGCCACGGTTTACGCCCTCGATACGGGCGATGCGAAAAAAGCCGAATCGTCCGGCATTCGATCCGACGACTTCGCCGCCGCCGCGGCCGCCGCGTTGAACGTCAAACCGGGCGACGTCGAAGTGAAGGACTTGGCCGCCAATCGTCTCAGCGGTTCTGTGTACGCTTCCGTCAACGCCGACGGCAAAGCCGCCATCGTGCGGGTAACGCCGGGCGGCAAAGTCGAAAAACTCGATCTCGCAAAAATTCCGCACGCTATGGTGCAACTGCCCGACGCACCGGAGGACAAGGTCGTCGAACAACGCGGACGTAAACGCAACGCGGACCGAATCGATCACCGATCTCGCGTATACCGAAGGCAAGGTCCTGGTCAGCGGCGTCACGTCGGCGGAGAACCCGTCCAGCGTGCGCGAGATTCCCTTCCCGTTCACCACGGCCGACGTCGGGATGAGCGTGGAAATTTATCACGGTGCGCACGGTCGCTTGGAAAATAACGCCGTGATTCGTCAGTTCGTTCCCTTCATGTTGGACGGCAAGCCGGTCTTGTTGGCGGGCTTCACCTGCACGCCGCTGGTCAGTTTTCCGGTCGCCGATCTGGTCAAAGGCAAAACCACTCGCGGCACGACGGTCGCCGAACTGGGCAACCGCAATCAACCGCTGGATATGGTGACTTACAAAAAGGACGGCAAGGAATTTCTCTTGATGGCCAACAGCGCGCGGCGTGATGAAGATTCCGACCGCCGGCATCGCCGAACAAAAGCCGATCACCGAACCGGTCAAAGGGGGCGCAACCGCCGGCCAACCGTTCGAAACGATCGACGCGCTCGCCGGCACAACGCAGTTGGATCGCTTGAACGACACCGAAGCTGTGGTCTTGATCCAAGAAAAAGACCGCCCGTTGGTACTCAAGACCGTTCCGCTACCGTAAGCTTCGCGCATGTGTGTTCTTCAAAGAAAGCCCCGGCGATACGCTCGCCGGGGCTTTTTCGTTCAATCACTTTGCGTGTCGTCCGCTTGCGAGATCAGCGTTGAGGCGGAGCCGCTTCGCGGACCAACGCTCCGTTCCCTTCGCTCATGATCAAGATCGCGAACCGTTGTGCGGCTATCCAACTCGTTCGTATTCAACGACGAGTAATCGAATCGGCCGCGGAGGTCGGTGTACCCGTCCTTGTAGAACTTCACGCGACCGTCGGCCAAGCGGACGTACACTTTGACGTACGCCTTGGCGACCGGCTTGCCGGCCGCTTGATCGACGACCTTCACCTGACCGTACGACTCGATCGTTTGCACGTTCAGCGAATGAGCGTAATACGGCACAGTCTTCGTCACTCCGGCCGCCGTGATCTCGACGATCACGTTCTTTCCCTTGAACTCGGCCGGCAGCGACAGCGAGTGCGTCGTCTTGTCCTTGGCCAGTTCGATCGACTGTGACAGGTTCGGACGGATCGACCCGAACTCGCCTTGGAACCGCTGTACGAACGGGTTGCGACTGAATAACAGTTCGACGTCCATCTCGTAGTAGTTGATTCTCACTCCGGTCAAATTTTGGGTATTCAGAGCGATCTCTGCCTGCTTCCACGGCGAAGTCGAAACCGGGTTGCGTGGCCGCCAACTTGGTTTGGCGATCTTCTCGGTTCTCTTGATCGACGACCTTCTCGCCCTTCCCTTCGGCTTCGTCGATCGTCGCGGTTACGGCGGCGAACGTCTTGCGCCAGCGATCGACCGGATACTCGGCGTACTTGGCCGCGATTTTGCGGGCGGGCTCGATTTCACCGTGCGAAAGCGACATGTACGCCGTCAGGTAATCGTGTTGGATCTTCGTTTCGGTCGAATCGACAGAAACGCGTTCGAACATCGTCGAACCCTCTTCCAAGCGATCTTGCAGCAACAGATAGTACGTCGCGTCGAGACGATCTTCGGTCGTCAAATTCGCAGCATACGACACGTCGTGCAGAAAGCGCAGATACTGCTGAAAGAAAATCTCGTTGACGATCTGACGACGTTTACCCAACGCATGAGCACGCGCGTTCACCAGCGGACTGTATTCCAAATGTTGATACGTCCGGCGTTCGACCGGGTCGATCGTCAACAATTCCGAAGAAATCCGCCCGCCGCATTCGGCGACGATTTGATCGGCATGTTTGAGGAATTCACGCGCCGCTTTGACGTCGCCGAACATCAACGAATACGACCAAAGCGTGTTTTGATAGTGATGCGAACGAGAGAGCCGGGCGATCACCGCTTCGAACATCGCTTTTTCGCGCATCCGCCAGGCGATTTTGTCGAGATCGATGGCCGCCGTGTTCTCGCGATCCAAATAAGCCAGAACTTCGTCGTCGGTCGCGTATTGCGACACGTAGTCCCACGAACCGGTGTCGACCTTGCTCGGCTTATCGACGACCTTGAACGTGCGTGCCGGCGCCGACGCGATCACGCGATCGTTCTTGGAGACGTGGACCGGGTAATGGACGTAATCGCCGGCTTGCGGGAAGTAGAAATAGTATTCCAACGTTTGCGTGTGATACGGTTCGATCGTCAGCGAGACGGTTTTGGTCGCCTGACCGGCCAAGACCGAGATCGCGCCGCGCGGAATCTGTAGCAGCACATTCAATTTCTGACGCGTCGATGTCGGATTGGTCGCCACGATATGGCAACCGTAGACCACATGCGTCAGATATTCGTCTTCGACGAACTTATCGACCTGTTCGCCGTTTTCCACGCGATGGCGATCGCCGTAACGGAACACGTTTTGGCTGATCAACACCCGTGCGGTCGCTTCCGGCGCGGCGGCTTGTTCGATTTGTTCGTGGAACACGATCGCGCGACCGCCCGTGGTCAACGTCATGCGATCCTTGTCGAACTCGGTCTTGTGCTTCGGCGCTTCGAACGGCAGATCCAGGACCGATAACGCCAGCATCATCTCGGTGAAGTTGCGCGTCGCGGCGCCGAAGTTCTTCGAGAGGAACGGCTGCGCCGGATCGTGCGCGGCGTAGTCTTTCCAAAACGCGCCGATGCCCACCAGATCGGCGTTCTGACGATCAATGGTGAGATGATAGTAATTGTTCTCCGCCCATTCTTTGGTTTTTTCGAGCTTGCGGTAGAGTTGCCGCGCAAGTTGTCGCTCTTTGACGATCCCGTCCGCGTCGAAGAAGAAATCCGCCGGGCGATCGGCTGCGGCCGCTTCCTTGGCGCGATTCGCTTGGCCTCCTTTACCGGCGGATCGCAATTCGGACGACTTTTTCTCGAGCTGTTCCAGCTCGCGACGCGCGTCTTTGCGAGATTCGTCGCGTGCGGCCATCGGACCACCGGTCGGCGAAGTGACCGACGGTGCGGGCGGGGGCGGAGCCGATTCGGGCGCCGCAGGCATCGCACCAGCCGCAGTGCTGAGATCGCCCAATTGCTTGCGATCCGCTTTATCACTTTCCATATCGGAAAAACGAGCGGTGCCGTTACGTTTCAACGCTTCGCTCATATTCGCACGCAACCCCAACCGATCGCCCGTGTCGAGAGACGAGCTGAGAATTCCGGTCTCGAAGATGCGCGAATCGAGTTCCGGATTCGGCGGCAATAGCGAAAAGAGATCGTCGATCCGGCGGGCGGTGTGCTTACGCTCGCCGTCGATGCGTTGGGCCAGCATCACCTTCTCCGCGGTGTTCAGTTGCGCATAACGCCACGGTTGCAGAAATTCCGTGAGATCGTTCCCTAACAAGTAATGATCGACGAAGGTCTTATCTTTCTTGTTTTTCAAGAACGGTTTCACGACCGCGTCGAAGAATTTCGGATCTTTTTTGGCCAAAAACACATGCAATTCGTGGCAAGCGTATTTCGAGTACTTTTCGCGTTTTTCCTCGTCCTTCAGCTTCGGCCAATTCAGCACGAACGCGAACTCCGCGAATTGCGCGTCGCGATTGAGCTGCGCTGAACAGCGTGTGTACCGCCGGCAAGCTGTCGTAGATTTCGAATTTGCCGACCGCGATGTCGTTCAACTCGAATTTCTGGTCGGCTCCCAGCACTTCGATTCGCTTACGTAACGCATAGTTCGTTTTCGGATCGAGATTCCGCGTCAGACGCAAATCTTCGAAGATCGTGCGGCGTTCGGGTAACGCGAACGTCCGACCGGTCGTTTGCGTCGGATCGACGGCGACGATCGTCAGATGTTGATGCGGACCGATCAGCGAGCGATCGATTTCGATCACGCCTTTGTCGTCCGGCGATAAATTCAACAGCTCGGCCGATTGCACCGCCAAAAACTCAAGCGACTCGAACAGTCCTTGCGCGCCGGGGTGGGCATTTTCGCCGCCGGCACCGCGCCCCGCGAACGGCCGCCGAACGCTTGGGCGTCTTGTTGGCGCGGGCGAATTCGTCTCCCCCTTGCGCGATTTGTTCGCCGGTTTCGGTTTCGCGAATCGCCCAGGGATTGAGCAGTAGCGAAGGTCGATTCAACATATTGCCCGGAAACTTGTGGGCGTAGCGTCGATCGATGATGTAACGGTACTCATCGCCGATGTTGCGGCCGGTCAGATACACGGATTCGGCCGGGATCCGGGTGCCGTAAAACGGTTCGAGATCCGCGCCCGCGACCAACGAACGGAAGGCGTCGTATTCCGGATAATACCGCGTTGCGAAGACGTGCACGCGGGTGTACTTGGTGGCGTTCTTCAAGCGAACGACGACGACTTCTTTCGGCACGCCCGGCGGTTCGGCGCGGGGGCGTTCATGCGATGCTCGGTCGAGACGCCGGCGATCTGCAACGCTTCCAGCGGCTTCAACTCCAACTGCCGAAACGCGCCGAAAACGCGGCCGATCAGCGTTTGGCCATCCGTCACGCGGACGAGAATCCGTCGTTTCGAGGATTTTAAGAACAGATCGTAATCGCCGGCGGGGAGCTTTTCCAAAATCAATAAGCCATCGGCGACTTTCAAACGATCGAAGCGATCCGCGTAGTATGCATCGCCGCGCAGCTCGATGAAGGAAATTTCGTCGCGCGACAGCGGTGCGGCTTTCGCGCCGGGATCGAGCGCGTCGCCGCTGCGGTAAGGCAAATACGGGATCGTCGGCGAGTCGCCGGCTTTGGCGTGCAGCGACGCAGAGTACGTATGTTCGTCGGGTCGCACGGTCCAGGTGTGCGGCACGCCCTGAGGCGTTTGGAGATTGATGGTCGTGATGCCGTCCAGCGCGCCGAGGAGGATCCGACCGGCGGCGTTCGTTTTGAACGTAATGTGAAACGGCGCGGTGAAATCGCGATGCTTGAAATTGATCGACATCGGCTTCGACGCGCGCGATTCGCCGGTTTTGCCCAACAACTCGACGACATACGCGCCGTCGATCAACATCAGATGCGCGTCCTCGGTTTTCTCGGTCCGATCCATGCCGTTCAGCGTGACGGCCGTCGCGTCCGAGAGTTCGGTCTTCTGCCCGCCGTTGCTGATTTGCGGAATTTTGCCGACCAGCTGAAAGCTTAGCGCGGCCAAACGCGGCGGCACTTGGAATTCATGAGTCGTCTCGCGATCTTCGAACAAGCGTACGTCCTCGATCTCTTGCGTGGTGACCACGCCGTCGAGATCCGTGGCGACGATCCGTAGTTTCACGTCTTCCAGAAGTTTGATCGCGGTGGAAACGCCGTTTACGCGTAACGCGGGACGAATCGCCAGCATCGCTTTTTTGCGTTTTAACAACGCTTCGCGATCGACGTAGAAACCGGCCTCGAGCGCGTAACTCTCCGCTTCCGTCTCCAGCCGGGCGAGCGTCGAGATTTCCGAAGTTTGTGCGATGCCTTTGACGGCATCGGAGGTCAGCGTGGCCGTTAAAACGATCGGCTGATTGCCGGGATTGGCCGAAAACGGGATCAGGATGTTCCCTTTCGCGTCGGCCCGATAATCTTGGCCGCCGAACCATACGACGCCGTTTTTCGGGACGACGTTGTTTTCGTCCAAAATCGTCACGTTGCGGCCCGCGGCCGTGGTACGCGTGACATGTTTCAGATCGCCCTTGCGAACCAACGCGCGGCTGCCGCGTCCGTTGCCGATGAAATCGACCACATAGACGCCGGGCTTAGTCAGTTCCGGAAACTCGAACGTCCGACGCACGCGGCGTAGCGGCGATTCACCGTATTTCTTGGTTTGTTCGACGTTGGCCACCAGGCCGTCGAGGTTGATGTCGGTGTCGATCTCGCGGAGTTGCGTCCGATAGAAGTTTTGCGTGTTGATCTCGAACACTTTGACGATCAACGATTCGACGTTCTTGACGTCGACTTGCAACTTCACCGGTTCATCGGCGCGAAAACGCGTTTTGTTGGTCGGCAGAAAATCCAGATCGACGCGTTCTTTCAACTGCTTGAACTGCTCCGGCGGCAAAGCGGATGCCCATTGCTCGGCTTCGCCCAGACCGTTGACGATTTTCACCTCGGCGAACAGGTGCGCGAGATAGACGTCGTTGATATACGGTTCGAATTCTTTCGGATTGGCGGCATCGACCAGAAAATGCGCCAGGTAATCGCGGACCAGCGTTTCGTCCGCGCCGATCGGCGGCAACATCGTCGCGCCGTCGTAATTCGCGTTCGGATCGATCGCCGTCCGCTGCATCGCCTCCGATTCCAACATCTTTCGCGCGACGTAACCGAAGCGACGCGGCAGCTTCAAATACTTGAGAAATCGCTCTTTGTCGTAATTCCCCTGCAAGCGCTCCAACGTCAGCCGGTGATACAGCACATGCGCTTTGAGCGAGTTATGGATCGGGTCCAATCGATCGGCGAATTTTTCCAACCGATCGAGATACGCGGTAAAGACCGCGCGATCGAGCTTCCAGCTTTCGTCCGCCCCCGGGTGCAACCGGACCAAATAGGTGCGAACGAAGTTCTGTTGGTTGAGCAAATCCGGCTTCAACTTCAACGCCTCGTCGAGTTGCGCCAGCAACAAACGACGGTGAATCTCGAACGATCCGAACCCGCCCGAGTGCTCGTAATTGAGATCGTCGACGATCAACCGAACCAAACCCTCGTGGTCGGGACGTTGCAACCGCATCAACAAATCGCGACGACGCTGGGGCGAGAGTTTTTCGGCGGTCAACCGATCGAGCGCATGCTCCTCGAAACCGGCCAGCGTGTCGGGCGAGCTTTGGTAAGCCCGCTGCGCGTACTTATCCCAGGCGATCAACGCTTGATCGAGTTCGGTCGGCAAGTTCGGCTCGACGTTCATTTCGATCCGTCGATGCGGGTACGTCAGATTCAGCCGATCGCGCAGATATGTCAACGTGGCGGGCGGGTTTTTGGCGTACGACAGTAACGCGCCGCGCGTGCGAATTTCGCGATAGCGGGCTGTCTCGCCGTGACGCTGAGCCCAGGGCTGCATCAGCGCGGCGGCTTTTTCGAATTGTTCGGTTTGTTGATAATGGAGCGCGTGATAGTAGTAATAGTCTTCGGTGCCGGGGACCAACTGTTTGAGCGTGGCGGCGCGATCCGGGGCGAGCGCGAAGTCTTCGCGGTAATCGAGTTCGCCCCCTAACGTGAACGAGGTCATCGCCAACACTCCGGCCAGACCGCAAGTCGTCATAAATCGTCGGAACATCGACGTACGCGAACCGCGCGGTTCGCACTCCCTGATAGACGTTGGTAAGACTCAAACGGTTCGGCGGCGCAAAAACGGACGCGCGGCCGACCGGACATTCGCTCGCTCGCAGACTCAGACGCGGCGGCGGGACGATTCGTTCCCCAAAATCGGAAAATTCTTTCGCCCCGATTCCCCCTGCCAAGAATACTTCGCACGCTTCCCAGAGGGTGAGAAAATCGGCCGATCCGCCGGAAATTCGGACCCACCGCGACTGGACGCCCCCCTGCCCGACCGGTAAAACGACGACAATCGGTCGGGGTCCAAACCGCACATTTTCGCGAGCCTTTCCATGCCTTCGTTCGCCCGACGTTTCGTTCGCACTTTGCTTCTCGGAGGATTTCTCGGTATGTCGACTTTCGCCGCAGCGGCCGAACGGACCGTTTACTTCGGAACCTACACGGGCGGAAAAAGCCAAGGGATCTACACGGCCAAGTTCGACGACGCGACCGGCGGCCTGGGCGAACCGAAGCTGCTCGCCAAGGTCGAGAACCCGTCGTACATCGTGTTCCATCCGAACGGCAAGGTGCTGTACAGCGTCGCCGAAGTCGATAATCACGCCGGCGTCAAAGGTCACGGTGGAATCGCCGTGTTGACCAAAAACACCGCCGGCGAATGGAACGTCGTCGCCACGAAAACGACCGCCGGCGCACACCCGTGCCACGTTTCGATCGATAAGGACGCCAAACTGCTGCTGGTCTCGAACTACACCGGCGGCAGTCTGACGGCGTACAAGTTGGACGACGCCGGAATGATCGTCGGCGAAGGGGCCGTCTCGAAACACACCGGTTCGAGCGTGAATCCGAATCGCCAAAAGGAACCGCACGTCCACAGCGCGCGGATCACGCTCGACGGCGGTTGGGCGCTGGTCAGCGATCTGGGGGTCGACAAAATCTTCGCTTACAAACTCGATCCCAAGGCGCAAACCGTCGAGAAGACCGAAGGGGGCGTGGTCGCTCCGGGCTCCGGTCCGCGTCACACGGCGATGCATCCGGACGGCAAGACGGTTTTCGTAATCAACGAAATGCCCTGCACGCTGACGGCGTTCGACTTCGTCGCCAAGACCGGCAAGCTGACCGAAAAACAAACGCTCTCGACGCTGCCCGCCGACGAAAAATTTCAAGGTAAATTCAGCACGGCCGAAGTCGTGGTCCATCCGAACGGCAAATTCGTGTACGGGTCGAATCGCGGCCACGACACGATCGCGGTGTTTGCGATCGACGATGCCGGCAAGTTGACGTTGATCCAAAACCAATCGACGCTGGGCAAAACGCCGCGCAACTTCGCCCTCGACCCCAGCGGCAAGTGGCTGCTGTGTGCGAATCAAGATTCCGACGACGTCCATGTCTTCGCCGTCGATCAATCGACCGGCAAATTGAGCCCGGCCGGCAAATCCATCGTCGTCGGCAAACCGGTGTGCGTGGTGTTCGCCGAATAGGGTCGATCGAAATAACACCGGATTTTCGCAGGCAATCCGATGACCGTCGTAACGCGAATATCTCGTTGGCGGTTTCGTTTTAGCCTACGGCAGCTGATCCTTTTTACGAACTTGGTCGCTATCGTCATCGCCGGCTTACTGGTCTGGCCTTCGATCTTGCGCCGCAGGCAAGTCGAACGACTCGCGTCGTTCCACGGACGGTTGCTGTCATTCGATTCACCCGAATACGTCGAAGCCGACGATTTACTCCGCAGTCTGAAACACACTGACGATGAAGTGCATTTTTTGCAAAATATCGTATGTCTGGAAACCCAGTTCCGCCGATTCGTTATTGTACGTCTGCGAAATCAACAAGTGGTCGAAAGATACTTTAGTGACGAGCATTTATCCGGACGGACGAATTGCGCACAACCAAAAACTTCCCGTTCGTTATGGACCCCGTAGTATTGAAAATGTCACGGTCGAAGTATCCCAAGGATTTATTTCATTTAACTATCATGCGATCTTAAAAAACGACGGAATCGCAACCTTGCAACGCTTCTATTACGCGATTCGCGACGAAAAACTCGCACTGATCCGAATTGAGGACGAAAGCGGTAACAACATCACTTGGACGAGTGTGCTTCGCGACAACTCAAGTGAAGAAGACTTCGTACCGTTCGATTATGTGGCTTGGAAGCAGGATCTCAATTCAAATGACAGGCTGAATTGCCTCTTCGCGCTTAACGACCTTCCCAATGAGTGCTCAGGCTGGCGTTACGATGCCGAAGTCGCTTCAAAATTGATCGAACTCAAAGCCTCGCCCGATCGTTGGATCGCCGAAGCCGCCGCCGAATTCGAGAACCAACGTTTGAAAACTTCACAGTAGCGCGAGCCTCAAATACGCGACACGACGCAGCTTCTCCTACGACAAATCGCGATCCTCGAACATCAACAGCGACACGACCAGGGCGAACGCGCAGAAAACGCCGGTGTAGGCCAGCGTCGCCAGCAGGTATTCCCACGGGACTTCTTTGCCCGAGGTGATCGCGGCGTCGATCGTGTAGTTCTCCAACACCGGCAGCACGGCGGCGAAGAAGCGCGACGTGAAGTGGATGATCTGAAGCGGGTCATCCAAGCGATTCGACGCCACCAACTGCGGCAGGACGTGGCCCAATACATAGATCGACATCGAGATCAGCAGGTTGGCCAGCATCGGCAGCCGCGTGGAGATCGCCACGCTGATCGATGCCAGGGCCATGCACTCCATAAAGCGCAACGCCAAGCCCGGGATGATCAGCCGCATCTCGTGAAAGCAAATCTGCCAGTTCGGCGGCAAATTGGCCGACTCGCGCGTCGTACACGACCTTGAACGGAATCGCGCTAAGAAAAAGACGCCGCAGATGCAAAAGATCAACACGATCGGGAACATCACGCCCAGGTACTTGCCCAGGATGAACTCGACGCGTCCGATCGGTTTGCTGAGGACGGTCAACGCGGTACGGCCTTCGATTTCATCGGCGATCGAATGGCTGGCGGTCCAGACGGCCAAGAAGATCGGAAACAGCGCCAGCAACGTCAGCGTGTTTTCCTTGAACGGCTTCACGTCGTCGCCGAACGTATTTTGCGGAATGAACAACTGAAAGAAGACGTAACCCAACAGAATGGCCAACACGATGTAGAACAACGGTTGGTACAGGCATTCCTTGGTCGTGGTCGACGCCACGGCGATCATTCGCGGAAACGCGGTGCGCAGCACGTAATACAGCAAGAAGCCGGCCACGACGAACAGCGCGGTCTTCGGGATCAAACCGACTTCCGGGAACTCGACCGAGGCCGCGATCGTGGCGGTAACGGTGTTCGGCACGTTCTCGTCGTTGGTAACGAAGAACCGTACCTTGTCGCCGCTGAAGAAATACTTGCCTTGAATCGGGTTGTTCTTGTCCTTGAAGATCGTCCGTTCCCACTTGTACGGCTCGTTCGGCACGAGGGGAAACACTTTCTCGAAACCTTCGCTGTACCCCGGCGTACCGGGCAGAAAGCGTTGGAACTCGGCCGTATGCGCGGCCACGATGTTCAAGCTTTCGACTTCGACTGGCGAGAGATCGAAGACGACTTCATGATCCTTTTCGGACGGTTTTAATTCGATCGCCTGCGTCGGATTCTCCTTCACGATCAAACGCGACAGCGACCGCCCGAACATCTCGTAGGGAAATTCCTTGCTCTCGTACGAGACGCCGGCGATGAACACCACGACCGCGTAGAGCGCCATCAATCCGCCCAGCACGAACAACGGCAGCGGCAACGCCTCGGACGCAACGTCCCAACACCAGCGACCCGCGCGACGGTTCACCAGCGCCAACAAACTCCACAACGCCAACAGAATCAATAACCCGACGGTCACCCCCACGGCCAACAGCCAGGAGGGAGTGAACCACATGAAACGGTCGGCGAAGACAAGACCACCGGTCGTAGGGGCGTCGCGAACGAGAAGGGGGAATTGATAGCGAATCGAAAAGTCGTCGAACTCTCCGCCGGGCGGATCGGTCGAGCCGCACGGCGTCACGAATGTAACGGCCCAACCGGGCGGCGATCTCCGTCGATGCAAGCAGCGACTTCGTCAGTCGGGCCCTCGACGACCGCTTCGACGCGGCCGTCCGGCAGGTTTCGGACATAGCCGCCGACGGCGAAACCCTCGGCGATCGCGGCGGTCGACGCCCGAAACCCGACGCCCTGCACGCGCCCCGAATACAGGACCTTGGTTTTGACGCGCGTGTCGGCCATCGCAATATCTCCAGCCCCCGAATGTCTCGACGCTCCGGCCGCCGTATCCGAGACTCGTATTATAAATGCCGGCGTCGGATTGAGCCAGCGTGGGAGCGGTATGATTGCGACGCTGCGAAGGTCGTCAACCGATGCTATTCATGTTCAGTTCGACGAATCATTGATAGAATCGCCTGAACAACCTTCGGCGTCTCTAGGGCAGAGTCATGCTATTCGTAAAACCGACGTTTTGCTTCTTGATCGCGTACTCAGCGATCACAGCGAACGGTCTTTGTCAGAACATCGGGAATCCGCAAGCAGGCGTGCCCGATCCGGCTGTCTTAAAAAGCGTGTCGCCCCCGGCGACTCCTCCGAAAGTGAAGACCGCGCCGACTCCGACTCAGGGTGTGCCGGATCCAGCATTTCTTCATCCCGGAGACGAGTTTCCCACTCGTGGACTCTATTCGCCGAATTCCTCGCCGAGCGGGTACGGCTCCACACTCCCTCCCTTTAACTCGTCAAAGCAATGGTCGAATGGAAAGAAGCAAATCCCGAACGGGAACCTTCCCAATTCCCTACCGAAGGCGAATGTTCGACCAGTCCCGTTAACCGATGCGGCAAGTACGTTGACGATTCGACTTGCGGAGAGCGCCAAAAGCGAAATGTCGTATCTCATCGACGGTAAGTCGCAATCGCTTAAACCTGGCCAATCCTATGTCGATCAAAAACTCAAGAGTGGTGTCGTCGTCGAGTTCATGCGTGACGGAAAGGAGAAGGCTCGCTACACTCTGACGGCGGGAGACTACGATTTCCGGCAGACCGACAAAGGTTGGGAGTTATATCGAGCGGCGGAGAAGAAATAACTTACTCGCGCGGCAACGGTTCTTCGCTCTCCGCGACGCCCAGCCTGCGAGCTTGTCGGATCGCACGGATCGCGTCGCTCTTGCGATCCAGAGCCAAATGAATTCTTCCCAATTCCAGCCAGCCGTCGGCGAGATGCGGCCAATGGCACGTCAATTCCTCTAGATAGAGTCGGCCGGTCTCCAGGTCGCCCCGTTCTTTCAAACCTTGTGCGGCATAGTAGAGCGAGATCGCGTTCTTCGCGTCGATGTTCAAGACCTGCTTGCAGATCTCCAGCATGTCGTCGTTCACGCTGCCCGATTTCGCTTCGTTGACGACCTGCAAACAACTGTTGATCCAAAGATCGAGCGAGTTCAAGCGCATCGCTTGAACCGCGACTGCGAGAAAACGTTCTCCGTAAGTCGGTTCGAGCCGTTGCAGAACGTTGACGAAGCTTTCGTAAACTTCGTACACCCCGACCGGCACGATCACACCCTTCATCGGCAAGACTTGTCGTGACCCGAAAATCAAGTTTCGCATACGACGATTCACTTGTTTGAAAGCGATGTCGCTGACGAAGATGCGAAACCGTTCGCCCGTCCGGGAAATCGATTCGACGCGTTTGCCCAAATTGATCGCGAATCCACACAGTTCGAAGCCTGAGGCCGTGCGCTTCGCCCAGACTTTGCCGTGATTGATGCCGATCGCCAATTCCGCGCTGCCCATCCCATTCGCTATGCGGTCAACGTTTTGTGCGGACGTCAACCACGCGCACTTCAAAGCGATCGCCAAACAGATGGCCTGATATACATCGTTTTGCGGTCGTCCGGTATGCAAGAACGCGACCAGTTCGTCGCCCGTGCAATTGAACGAGTAATCGCCCTGCGGATCATACGGCAACGCTTGCGGCCGTTCGAAAAAGTATCGACATTGCTTTCGGCAAACGTCCTGAAACGCTTCGACGAATCGAGCGTACTCCTCCAAGCTCAAGATACTGGCGAACTCGCTAGAACTGACCAGATCGACGAACATGATCGTGCAATCCAACGGCCCTTCGTGTCCGATCGGCCAAGATTTCGGCGGTACGGAATCGAGCGGTTCTCCCATATGCGACTTCCTTCGAGAATTTCGTCACTACAGGAGGAATCGCGTTCAATGCCAGGGCGATGACATCGATTTGAGCGGGCCGATGGCGCAATATGTTCCGCCGCTCAGCTTATAGTGTCTCAGCAACTCCGCGCAATCTTCGATCGTCACGCCGCGGACAGAGGCTAGGTCTTCCTGCACGCTGCGGTATTCGTGGCGAAACATCCAGTGACCGCCGACCACGAACATCCGCCCGCGCGGGCGTTCGCTGCCCAACACGATCCGCGAGGCGAACTTGCTTTGCGCTTGCTTTAACTCGTCGGCCGTCACGCCCGATTTCTCGACTTCGGCGAAAATGTCGTGGACGCGGCGCAAATTCGATTCGGCCTGCTCGGGTTCGCAGCCCAAGTAGGTCATGAACGCGCCGGCGTCTTCGTAGCCGTGGTAATGTACGCTGGCGTATTCGGCCAAGCCCGGATCGACCATATCCCAATACAACCGACTGCCGGAGTCGTCGCCGACGATCATCGCGACCGCTTTAGCGGCGAAGCGTTGGCGCGAGACGGCCGACGGCGCGTCGGCCATGCCGATCAGATACTCTTGATTGGCTTGTTCCTTATGCAGGATCTCGAACGCGTGCGTTCCTTTGGCCGCCGGCGTGTCGCGCTTCGTCGGGCCGGGCTTCCACGATCCGCAGGCGCGTTTGGCCGATTCGACCAGCGCCGGAAAATCGACTTTCCCCGCGGCGACCAACGTGATGTTGCCAGGCACGTAACGTTCGGCCCAATAGGCGCGCATTCGATCGGCCGATAAATCACCGACGGTCTGCGCGGTCCCCAGCACGCTGTTGGCCAACGGATGCTTACCGAAGAAGATCGCCCGACATTTGTCGTCGCCGCAATACGGCGGCTGATCTTCGTACATCAAAATTTCTTCCAGAATCACCTTCTTCTCGCTGTCGAAATCTTCCGTCCGCAGCGACGGCCGAATGATGTCGCCCAGCAGATCGACCGTGCGATCCTGAAACTCGGGCAGGATGCTCGCGTAGTAGACCGTCGACTCTTCGTTCGTATAAGCGTTGTAGTCGTGCCCATCCGATCGAATTCCAAGTTCACTTCCTCGGCCGAGCGGCGCGGCGTTCCTTTGAACACCATGTGTTCGAGGAAGTGGCTGACGCCGGCCACGGCGTCTTGCTCGTCGCGCGAACCGGTCCGCACGAAAAATCCCAGCGACTGGCTATGCGCGCGATCGTTGCATTCGGCGACGATTTCGAGCCCGTTTTCCAGTCGTTCGTATTGAAATTGCATTTCGTCGTGGATCGTTGGTTCTTGAAAAGTTAAGCGAGCGACGCGCCGTCGATTCCGCACTCCGTATTCTCGACTCCGCGTTCGTTCAGGCCCAATCCGGAATCTTCAGCGGCTCGGGTCCCAGCGTGACGATCGTAAAATTCGCAGGCGGATTGCGATCCAAGTATTCGTTCAGCCCCTTGGCCGTCAGCCCGTCGACCAAGCCGCCGATTTCGTCGAGCGAACGGACGCGGCCCAGGTGAAACCACTCGCGGGCGATCGATCCGGCGCGGCTGGCGCTCGACTCTTGCTGCATAATCAAACCGCTCTTCACGCGAGCGCGCAGGCGTTGCAATTCTTCGTCTTCGATCGTGCCGGGCAAGCGACGCAATTCGTTCAGCATCACGTCCAGCGTCTCTTGTGCGCGGTCGGGATTCGTTCCCGCGTAGCAGACGATGCCGGCCAAATCCTTGTGCGTGTGGTAACTGGCGTAGACCGAATAACACAGGCCGCGTTTCTCGCGCACTTCGGTAAACAGCCGCGCGCTCATGCCGCCGCTGAGCACGCCGACCGCGCCGCTGGCTTGCAGGTAATCGGGATGTTTGAACGGCACGCTTTGGTACGCGACGCCGATGTGCGTTTGCTGCGATTCGTGCCCCATGTGGTGGAAGCGTTCTTCGAGCGGCGCGAGTTTCAACGTCGGATCGGGTCGCGTGCGCCAGTCGCCGAACAGCGTTTCGAGCTGTTCCACGAGACGCGGAAAATCGATCTTGCCCGCCACGCCCAGGATCGTGCCGTTCGGGCGGAATAACTTGTTGAAGTGGCCGCCGACGTCGTCGATCGTCGCCGCTTCGACCGTCTCAGGCGTTCCTTCGCCGTTGCGGCCCCAGGGGTCCGGGTAATAACGGCGACGGAGTTCCAACATCGTCTTGTGCGACGCGTCGTCTTCGATCGCGCACAGTTCTTGCAACACGACCTGCTGCGCGGCTTCGAACAGTTCGGGCCGCAGGTGCGGTCGCAACAACAAATCGGCGTAAATCTCCAGCGTGGGGGCCAAGTTCTCGGCCACCGTCGCGCCGCCGACCGACACGTGCGTGGCGGAGACGGATTCGCCCCGTTGGACGCCCAGATTTTCGAGGTCGGCCAAAAACGCGCGGCTGTCGCGCGAACCGCAGCCGCGCAACATCATGTCGGTGGTCAGCGAAGCGACGCCCAACTTGTCGGTCGATTCGTAAATCGTGCCGGCCGGAACGAGGAACGAAAACGCCGCCGATTCGACCCCTTCCATCGGCTCGGCGACCAAAACCATGCCGTTGGCGAATGTGTGGGTCTCGAACTCTTGTTGCGGCACTTCCGGTCTCCGGCGCGATGGCGACGCGCGCGGCGTCGCCGAAATCGTTCAAGAACAGCTTTCTTCGATCACTTTATAGAGCGTTCGGGCCTTGGTGAAGCCCAAACGCCGGTACAACCGGACCGCGCCGTCGTTCTGCGACGTCACTTCCAAATACGCCCGACGGACCCCGGCTTCGCGAAAGCCTTGTAACGCGCGGGCCAACAAAACCGCTCCCAGGCCCTTGCCGCGATACGCCGGGACGACGCCGATGTTCTGGATCGAGCCGAAGCTCGCTCCGTCGACCACACCCTGGATCGTGCCGCAGCAATCCATTTTGCCGGTATTGAACAGGCGATGGACGTCCCGGACGATCAGCCACGTAGCGGTCGGTAAAAAGCCGGATTTCCGGCCGATTTGCGCATCAATCGCAGGCAGCCGTCGTAATTGCTCAGGCAGGGAAAGACCTGCGAATCGATTTCGTCGCGAAAACTCAGGAATTTCGCTTCGGCGTGCTGTTCGTGCGTGGTCAGATCCCAAGGGAGGATCCGGTAGCCCGCCGGCAGCGGATATCGCGAAAAGTCCCGCGACTGGAGATCGATCTCCATGCGGTAGCGTTTGTAATACGTCAACGCCATGCTCATCGCGGCGGACCCTGCGGAATGCACGTCGAACCGGCGGCCCAAAACACGCCGGCGGGACTCGGCCCCGGCGACGACAGTTCAAATCTACCCCGCGATGCGAAAAGGGTCAAATTTTCCGGGATCGACGAAGGTTTCGGACATCTTTTGCCGTGCGGGAGTCGGGAAAGCCGCGCGTGGAACTCGCGGACTGAGACGCCCCCCCGGACGTGCCATTCCGAGCATCGTCAGCCCTTCCGCTGCCCAAGTCGGGCATTGTTTCACGTGAAACAATCCGCACGACACTTTGCCTAAGTTCACTGCGCGAGCGTTACGAGCGAAATGATCGTTCCGATCGCGGCCCTACGGCGCTTTTTTCTTTCTCAATCGAGTCGTAGGCTTCATCCGTCGTCTCGTCAAACGTCCCATCTTCACGGCGCGAGCGTTACGAGCGAAACGAGCGTTACGAGTTCTCAGGATTCAGTTTTCAGTAACAACCGAATCCGTGAGCGGCACTCGCGGACAGAGCCGCGCCACGCCGAACCGTCCATCCCGAAGATCGGCTTACCCATCTTCACTGCGCGAGCGTTACGAGCGAAACGATCGCTCGTTGCATTTTGCATTCGCGCAGTTCTCACCACTTGGGCATTGGACTTACGTCGAATTTTCGTCGTAAGTCGTGAAGCGTCGTCGGGCCGAGCGCGGCTGAGCGTTTTAAGGGCGTCTCAGAAGTGTTGTTCGACCCGCTGCGTGTCGGGGGGCTTCGCTGCGACCTCCGCCACCCCGGCCGGGGTGGCGCAAACACGGTTTTCTCAAAGATCTATTCGTACCCGACCGGTCGGGTTATTCGGCGTTCGGAAAAGTTTTTTCCACGCTTTTGCGGCATGCGCCTTATGGGGTTTTGGCCGCCGGTTCGGGCGATTTCGCCGGCTTGACCGGATCGGCTTTGTCGGTCGTGGTCGCATCGGTTTTCGCTTGACCGGGTTCCGGTGATTCCACTGTTTTGGGCGTCTCCGGCGATTCCGCGGGCGGCTCGTTGAACTGTTTGAGGATCGCTTTCAGGTCGGCTACCAATTTTTTGAAATCCGCGCGCTCGCGCAACGCATCGAACGTTTTTTCGTTTTCCAGCACGTCGATCGCCGCGTAACCTCCGGCGGCGGCCTTCGTCAGCCACTCGATGGCCGCGTCGCCCTCCTTGGGATCGTCCTTCGCGAAGAGCGCGTGAACCCGCGCGCCCCGCAACAGCATCGGCATATCTTCCGGCGTGCGAAGCGCACGCAATTTTTCCAAGGACTCGGCGTGCAGGCGTTTCGCGTCCGCCGACTTGCCGGCTTTGGCCAGACAGTACGACAGATTCCATCGCAAGCGCAGCGTCAGGGCATTCTCGGGCCCGAGCTTCTCGGCCGCCGTCTCGACCGTCTTCGTCAACTCCGCGACCGCTTCGCCGTAGCGGCCGTCGTCGCAGGTAAACAACGCTAGATCGCTGGCGGCGTTCAGCACCAGCAGATGCTCGGCCGGTAGCGTCGCGGCGAGCGAGCGGAGCGTTTCCTTTTGCTGTTCGCGCGCCTTTGCCGAACGTCCCGCTTCCGTATAAAGCGCGGCCAAATCATACGACGCGCGTTGCGTCGCGGGATGGTCGGCGCCCAGCTTATCGCGTTTGGTTTTCCAATCTGCTTCCGAGAACGCGATCAACTCGTCGTACCGCCCCAGAACGAGATACGTGAACTTCAACTCGCTGGCCGCTTTATCCCGCGTCGGATCGTCCGGGGGAAGGTTTTCGTCGTAGAGTCGAGTCGCTTTCCGCTGAAGATCAAGCGCGTCGACATACCGTCTCTGCCGAAATCGCGTCATGCCCAAACCGCGCAGCGCGTCCAACGTCAACGGATGCGTGGGGCCCGCTTGCTTAAGATGCGTTTCGTAAAGTTCCTTCTGGATACGGTAGGCGTCGTCGAATCGTCCCAGCGCGAAGTAGGTCGTACCGAGTTTGAATTTCGCGAAAACCGCATCGGCGTGTTCGGGACCCAATTGCGCAATGCGCTGTTTCAACAATTCTTCATGCAGCGGCAACGCGTCGGCCGGACGATTTACGATCATATAGGCGTACGCCAAATTGTCGATCGTGTTCAAGACGTCGAAATGCGTCGCGGGCAGCTTCTCGCGATACGTCTTCAACGCCGTTTCGTACTGTTTCAGCGCCTCAGGGACGCGTCCCAGATTGACGTACGTGACGCCGAGATTGTTCATCGCCGAGAGCGTATCCACATGCTCGGCGCCTAATGTTTTACGACGAATCTTCAAGACTTCTTCTTGCAGCGGTAACGCGGCCTGTGCGTTGCCGGCGTTCGAATACTTCGTCGCCAGCCCGTGCATCGCGGTCAATGTGCGCGAATCGTCTTCGCCGTATTTCACCAACATCGCTTTCAACCGTTCTTCCCACGCGCGATACGCTTCGTCGCGTTGACCGAGCGCATACAAGGCCGTCGCAAGATTATCCAGTGTGTTGACGATTTCGTCGTGATCGTCGGGCAGCGTCTTGCGAAACGCCGCGAGCGCTTCACGATAGGATTCCACCGCTTCGGGCAAACGCCCGGCTTTGAACAAGACGACGCCCAGATTGTTGGTCGTGGTCAGCGTGTCGAGATGGTCGGGGCCTTGCTGTTTGCGACGCAACGCCAGGGATTCACGTTGCGCGTCGATCGCTTCGGTCGGCCGGCCCAATTCGACGACTGCGCAGCGCGAACCATTGCAGCAGCTTGGCGTGTTCCAAATCGTCGGCGGCGAGCTTCGCACGTTTCAAGGTCAAGAATTCTCGACTCCGCTCAAACGCCTCCTCGCGTCGTCCCGCGGCCTGATAAGCCTGCGCCAGATTATCCAGCGTCGTCAACGCTTCCGGATGATCGACCGGAACCGTCTCGCGATAGCGTTTCAGCACGTCTTCCAACCGCTTGACGGCGTCTTGCGTCTCGCCGTGTTTAAGTCGGTAGACGCCCAGATTGTTTGCGGCCGTCAGCGTCGAAAGATGATTCGGACCCAGCGTGTCCGCGCGTCGCTTCACGACTTCCGTTTCCAGCTCGATCGCATCGTCGAGTTTGCCGAGTCCGTACAGGATCGTGGCGACGTCGTGCAGTACGGTCGGCGTGGTCGGATGATCGTCGCCGTGATTCTCGCGTTGCAACGTGGCCGCCTCGCGGGCCAATTCCTCGGCTTCGCGGCGCGGCCCAACGCCTGATCGGTCGTCGCCAGATTCGTCATGGCGACGATCGTCGCCGGATCGCCGGCGGGCAGATCCGCGCGGCGACGCGCCAGGACCGTTTCCTGTAACGCACGCGCATCGGCCTGCCGAGCATGTTTGAAATACTTGAGCGCCAAATCGTGCATCGCGTTGACGGTCTCGCGATGCTCGGCGCCACGTTCCGCGCGTTGTAGGTCGACGATCTCTTCGAGTTGTTTCAGCGCGTCTTGCGGTCGATTCAGCGACTCGTACGTGTCGGCCAGATTTCTGAGCGACGTGATCACAAACGGATGCGTCGGCGGGAGTTTTTTCCGTCGCTTGTCCAACACGACGCGATGCAATTCGAGCGCTTCGTCGAAGCGACCGAGTTTGTGATATGTCACCGCCACGTTGTTCATCGACGTCAACACATCGAGATGGTCGTCGCCCCATTTCTCGCGTTTCATTTTCAGAAGGTCTTCATCCAGCGCGAGCGCCTCCGCGAGTTTGCCGCACGCCGCGAGTTTCACCGCCAAGTTATGTAATGTCGTCATCGTCGTCGGATGCCGCGGCCCGAGTTTTTCGCGACAGATGTCCAGCGTTTCGCGTTCCAACGCCAGCGCGTCGTCGTGACGATCCAAGGCCGAGTACGCGGTCGCCAGGACGCCGCGCGTCCTGATCGTCGTGGGATGATCGTTCCCCAAGCGTTTTTCCAGAATCGTCAGCGTCTCTTGCGCTAACTTCGCCCCGTCTTTTGGTCGGCCGACGTCGATATAGCTGGTCGCCAGCGCGCTTTGATCCAGCAACGTCAACGGATTGTCGGGACCGCGCGTTTTCACGCTCGATTCGGCCAATTCGCGGCGAATCGTCAACGCCTCTTCGAATCTGCCGAGATCGGACAACAGCGACGCCAGATTGAAGCGCGACGCCACCGTATGCGGGTGGTCGTCGCCGAGTTTGACGTGTCTTACCGCGAGCACGCGTTGCTTGATCGCTAAGGATTCGTCAAACCGACCGAGTACCTTGTGGACCGCGGAGAGAAATTCCAACTCGGCCAAGGTGGCGGGGTGCTCGTCTCCGTAGAACGTTCGCGAAAGCTCCACGTTTTCTTCCGCCAACTTCTGCGCTTCGGCGTCTCGTCCGAGTTCCAGTAACGAGGACGCGACGTTATGCCGCAAGACCATGTTGTCGCGATGACGGGGTCCGTTTTTTGCGACCAGGATTTTCAAGCCGGCTTCGTATAACGCCAACGCATCGGCGTCGCGTCCTAAATTTGCGTAGATCGACGCCAGCCCGTTCATTGCGGAGACCGTGTCTTCACTGTCTTTTCCGGACACGGCGCAATCCCGCCAAGACCTTCTCGCTGATCACGAGCGCCTCGTCGTATTTCCCCAGTTCGGCGTAGGCTAAAGCTAAATTGCCGCGCATCGCCAGCGTATTCCGGTGATCGGGACCGAGAACGCGACTCTGTTTTTCGATCGCGTCTTCGTACAGCGCGGCCGCCGCGGCGGCCTTACCCAGATACATGTCGGTCAGGCCCATCATGTTTTTCAAACGTGCCTGCAACACCGGCTGCTCCGCGAAATTGTCCGAAACGAACGGTAACGCGGCCTCGATCGCGGCGGCGAGCGTCACGTCTTTGCCGAGTCCGCCCTCCTGCCCCTCGGGTCGGGCGGCCGCGAAGATACGGGTTTCGATAAATTTGACGACGGCGGCGGTTTCGTCGGCGCAGATCTTCTCGAAGCACTCCGCGGTCAGCGCATCGTTTTTCGCTTTCGTCTCCTTCGCCTTGGCCTGGATCGCTTCGTTCTTGGCGATCGTTTCCTGTGCGAGCACAGCGGATTCTTTTTGTTTGGCGGCGTTGATGACGACGGCCGCTCCGATCGAGCCGATCGTCAGCAGCACAAGAGCACGGCGGTTCCCGATAAAAACGCGCCGCGATGGCGGACGACCAAGCGGCCGACGCGTTCCAACAACGTGTCGCGTTTGGCGGTGACCGGTTCGTCGGCCAGATAGCGTTCGACGTCGTCGGCCAACGCCTGCGCGGTCGGGTAGCGATCCTCGGGGCGAGCCACCACGCGCGCGGCGACAAATCGCGTCCGAGCGGCTTGGGCACAGCGGCGTTCACAGCACGCGGCGCAGGGGAATTTGGCTTGCCGCGCAAGCGCGAGGACTTCGTGCACGGTCTTCGCCTGATACGGTGGCCTACCGACGAGCAATTCATAAAGCGTGGCGCCGAGTCCGAAAATATCGCTGGCCGGGCCGAGCAGATCGACGCGGCCTTGCATTGCTCGGGACTCATAAATGCGGGTGTGCCGAGCACGCTGCCGTCCATCGTCGCTTCGCTTCCACCGCTCGACGAGCGAGGACGCAGCGGGTTTTCGAACACGTCGCCGACCGTCGCGTTCGAGGGGCCGAGGGTCGCCGACGGATCGTTGGGGGTGGACTGAATCGTTTCGTTCGTCTTGTCGTTGGATAACGTCGCGGACGAGAAAGTAGCAGGAGTCGACGACGCTGGATTCGCTTGCGCAGCCGGTGGTTGCGGTGTCTTGCCCAACGGTTTAGCCAAGCCCCAGTCGACGACCAGCGTTTCGCCGTGACGCCCCAGCATGATGTTGCCGGGCTTGAGGTCGCGGTGCAGCACGCCGCGCGTGTGGGCGTAGTCGATCGCTTCGCACACGTCGATAAAGCGTTGCAGCAACTTGCCAGACGCAGGTTCCGCGCGCCGACGTCTTCGCTCTGACCGGCCCCCTTATGAAAAACGTCGATCGCGTCTTTGAGACTGTCGCCGCGGATGAACTTCATCGCGTAATACGGTCGACCATCGGCGTATGTGCCGAGACCGTAGACGGGCACGATGCCGGGGTGTTCGAGACCGCCGGTGATTTCGGCTTCGAGCGTGAAGCGGTTGCGATTGTCGACGTTGTCGGCTTTGTCGAACTGAATCTCTTTCGAGCGCGACGTCGCGATCGAGTTCGGTATCCGCGCGACATACACGCTGCCGAGGCCACCTTCGGCGTGCGGACGGATGATCCGAAACCGCGCGGCGTCGCCGGCCGACTTGCCGAGACGGACGTCGAGGTTCTCGCCCTGCGCGGTGACCTGCGTCGCGTACGGATCCGGCGCGGTCGTGGCGTACGGATCGTTCGAGGCCGGCGACGATGAGGAACGCGCTGGCGCGAACGTCGCCAACGAGCGGTTTACGTCGTCGTCGCGCAGGTTGGCGCAGCTCGTCGACGAGCGAACCGTAAGCATCCAGCGCATTTCCAGCGTGATCCGGTTCGGCGGTTTGCGCGGAGTTGTTCGTCGACCAGCGGGCCCAAGAGTCGCCGACGCTCGGGCGACAAGACACCGAGACGGACGAGATGCTCGGCCGGCGGAACGCTTTTGTTTACGATCCACGCCCTCGTACCGGCCAGAAGTTGGTCGCGCGAGATCCAGCCCAACCGCTGCGCCAGCAGCCCGAAAATTAGCTCCGGCTCGGTGAAATTCGACATAACGGCCCCGTCGCTGCGAATGACTCGTGCGGATCGTCATACGACCCGAATGTCGTGATTCTAGCAGCTTTTGTCCTGTCGCCGGCAAGTCCGTTCGATCGGAGTTCCGCACGAATCCTTCGGGATTCGCACGGCTTGAGTTGCGCCTGAATGACGCGGGCTGTCGTGCGGACTCGGATAACTCTCCCTTGACTGGTCGATGACGAAGCAATCCGTAGTTCCTATCTCCCGGCTCCCGACTCCTCCCTCTTCGCTAGCGTGGCGTTTTTGGCGGTCGTAACGATTTTCTCGATTCCGGAAGCCTTGCCGGACGATAGGTCATGCAGGGGACATTGGCGCGGTTCGCGGGCGGAACGCGTCGCCGATCGTTCGCCGACTGATCGACTCATTTCCGCCGTGGTCCGCGCACCGATCGTCCCTGCGGGGACGGTTCTCGTCTTTGCGCAGGGTCGCGTCGTCAACATCGTCGGGGGGAATCCGATGCCAACGTTACATGTGCTGCGCGTGAGTTTGGTGTTGCTGACGGCCGCCTTCGCCGGAGGCTGCTGCTGCGACGGACCGATGGACCGACTGTTCAACGGCTGCTGCCTGGACAACATCGGCGAACGGTACGATTGCAATTCGTGCGGCGAAGCCTATTACGGCGATTGGTGTTCGCACGCGCCGTCGCCGCAACCGTGCGATTGCTACGGCAACTACACGGGCCAAACCGGCCCGTGCGGTTCGGCGGGCTGCTCGCATTTGAATCACGGCCGCTTGGGCCGCAAACTGTGTCGCGGCTGCGCGACGGGCTGCTCGGAATGCGTCGAGCAATCGTATCCCGCGTCGCCTTACGTGGCCGGTCGCCGGCAAGCCGTGTCGAGCGGCTGCGCGACCTGCGGCCACTAAGCCGCGATCGCGGTCGATAGATAGAGAACACGCCGCTCGCGCACATGCGCGAGCAGTGTTTTTCGTTTTGGCGTCGGACGTTTCGAGAACGTCGACTAATACGGTCCGCGAATGAACGGCTCGACCGATGTGTGATACAGGGCCGACAGCCGATCGTAGAGCGGTTCGGGAAGCGGCGGCAAATGACCGGCCAGCGAATTCTCGCGGGCTTGTTCCGGCGACTTCGCGCCGGGGATCACCGTGGTCACGGCCGGGAAGCCGGCGCAAGCAGCGGAGCACATCTGGGTCATGGTCATCCCCTCGGGAACCAGCGGGCGGAGTTCTTCGACGATTTCCAAGCCCTTTTCGAACGGCAGGCCGGCGAAGGTCTCGCCGACGTTGAATTTCTCGCCGTTACGGTTGTAACTGCGATGATCCTCGGCGCCGAACGTACGCGCGGCGGTCATTTTGCCCGAGAGCAAGCCGCTGGCCAGCGGCAAGCGCACGATGATCGCCACGCCGCGATCCTTGGCCTTTTTGAATAGCTCGGTGACCGGCTTTTGGCGGAAGATGTTGAAGATGATCTGCAAGCTGGTGCAGCCCGGATATTTCAAGCACTCCAGCGCTTCGTCCATCGATTCGACGCTGGCGCCGTATGCGCGAATTTTTCCTTCCGTCCGCAAATCCTCCAGTGCCGAACATGATCTCGAATTGATCCTGCGGCACGCAATGAAGTTGGGTCAGGTCTAATCGCTCGACGCCCAGGCGGCGCAGGGACGCTTCGGTGTGCCGACGGACTGTGTGCGGCGTGAAGTTTTCCGGCCAACCCGGTTCCGGACCGCGACCCAGTTTGGTCGCGACGAACAGGCGGTGCTTGGTCCGCTTCAGATACGCGCCGATCAGTTCTTCGCTGCGGCCCAGCCCGTAGATGTCGGCCGTGTCGAAGAAATCGACGCCCGACTCGACGGCGGCGTCGAGGATGTCGAAGGCGTTTTGTTCGCTGAATTCCGGGCCCCACTGCCCGCCGAATTGCCACGTGCCCAACCCGATCTCTGGAAACCTCGGTCCCCGAAGCTCCGAACGTCCCCCGCAACATCTGCATGGCAATCGCTTTGATAGGATAAACGGTCGACGTAGTTATCGAACTTCCACGCCCTGCCCCGCGTCGTGACGCGTCGGCATCTCGCGCGTTTGCATCGCGTCGCTCAAGCGGGCGGGAAACTCCAGAACGAAGCGCGTGCCGCGGCCGACTTCGCTTTCGATCTGGATTTGCCCGCCGTGTTCGCGCAGGATCTTCTGGCTGACGGGCAAACCGAGGCCGGTCCCGCGCATCCCCTTACTCGACTCGAACAGATTAAAGATACCGGCAATGCGTTCCGCGGCAATGCCCGGGCCGGAATCGTCGATTTCGATTCGCACGTTTCGGGCGTCGCGCGACAAAACGGCTCGGATTTTCACGCGCGGCGGGTCATCGTCGGGCCGACGGGTTTGCGGATCTTCGGCCTCGGCGGCCAGGCGTTCTTCCACCGCGTCGACCGCGTTCGAGGCGATGTTCAAAATCGCCCGGTGCAGCCCTTCGTCGTCGAACATCAACTGCGGCAAGCGCAAATCGGGCGACCAATCGATGACGATCCCTTTCTCCGCGGTGCGCGGTTGGACCAGTTCGACGACCTCGGCGACCGTCTTATTCAGGTCGCCGGCGGCGAACTCGGGCTCGCGTTCTTTGCTGAACGTCAGCATGTCCAGCACCATGTTCGAGATCCGCTTTTGATTGCGCTCGACGATGTCCCAGCCCTTACCGATCAGCGGTTCGTCGTGACCGTCCAACCCCATCTGGATGAGGTAGCCTCCCCCTTTGATCCCTTGCAGGATGTTTTTGATATGGTGCGAGAGAAACGCGATCGTTTGGCCCATGGCGGCCAAGCGTTCGGAGCGAACCATGGCCGAGTAATAGTTCGTGTCCTCGACCGCCAACGCCGCTTGGTGGCCGATGGCGACCATCAGCTTGAGATGATCCTCGCTGAATTTTCGCGAGCCGTGCGTCAGCGTCTTCGACGCCGGAATCTTCGTGTCGATATAAATCGCGCCGACCATGCCGTAGCGACCTTGCATCGGCACGCAGATCGCTTCCCGCACTCCGTGCCGCACGATGCTGGCGGCCGCGTCGAAGCGTTGATCGTCGCGGGCGTTGCTACTCAGCACCCCTTCGCGGCGTTGCGTGACGAAATCCAAAATCGTCCGGCTGATCGACATCGTGTCGTCGTCGTCCGACTCGATGATCAAACCGGTTTCGTTCTTACGATCGCGACGGACGCGCGGACGTAACGTGCCGGTTTTTTCGTCCATCAACAATACGCAACCCCGATCCGCCTCGACCCATTCGAAGATCAACTGCAGCAGTCGATCCGAGAGTTGATCGATATCCAGCGTATGACTGACCGCCAACGCCGTGCGATACATGATCTGCAAGTTGCCCTGCGCGAGCCATCCAATTGCCCTGCGAGCGATCGACGTCGAGCGCCAAGTGATGGCTGGCCTCGTTTTGCGGCACGGCTCGCAAGATGCGCGACGGGTCGCCCGGTTGATCGGCCGGAACGATGCTGACCCGCTCGTCGGCGTCGCGGACGAACGAATCGCCGCCGCGCGTGAACAGTAAGACCGTGCGACCGATTTGAATGCGGTCGCCGCTGGATAATTCTTGGCGTTCGCACCGCGCGGCGTTGATCCAGACGCCGTTGGAACTGCCTAGATCGATGATCGACGTATGGCCTTCGCGATTTCGCAATTCGGCGTGTCGCCGCGAGACTTCGGTGTCGTGGAGTTGGATATTGCACACCGAATCGCGTCCGACGACAAGGCTCTCGCGACTCGGATCGACTTCGAAACGAGTCCCTTGGTCGCGTCCTTGGATGACGAACAGCGATGACACGCGCGGACTTCGGCGGAGTAGGCGAAGGGATCGGTTCGGACCTGCCCGAGTTCGATTTACTGCTAGGATTTTAAGGCCGCGGGGGGCATAATCATAGACTCGACCGACGCCGCTGCCGCGATTTCCTATGCCTCGCGACGTGCGTTCGACCGCAAAGTTTTCCCGATCGCTTCGTTCGTCGCTCGCCTTGCGGTCGCGAACGTGATTCCTTCACTCTTTCTCGCGTGATGCTCAGCCCACGCTTCGCACGATTGGCCTTGGGAACGCTCGTCGCCTCGTGCGGTCTGTACGTCGCGCTGTCGGCGATCACACCGCACGCGGCCGAAACGGACGCGCGGCCTGTTCGTTCCGGCGAGCGCGGCGACGACCAGGCGATCGAAGCCCGCATCTTGGCCGACGTCAAACGACTGGCCGCCGACGAGTGGGAAGGACGCGGTCCCGGCACGGCGGGTCTGGATAAGGCGGCCGACTTTATCGCCGACGAGTTCAAAAAGGCCGGCTTGCGAACCGACATCGTCGACGGCAAACCATTTCAGCCCTTCTCGATCACTATCAGCAACAAGCCCGGGTCGGCCGAGCGAAACCACCTGACTTTCACCCAAGTTCACCCCGATAAAGACGGAGTCGAAGCCGAAAAATTTCGGCTGACGGTCGATGTGGACTTCACGCCGCTGAGTATCGGGCAGCGCGAAGTTCACGCTGCCGGTCGTCTTCGCCGGTTACGGCATTTCTTCGCCCGACGATAAGTACGACGATTACGAAGGGATCGACGTCAAAGGCAAGGCGGTGATCCTGTTGCGTCACGAACCGCAGCAAAAAAATCCGCATGGTGCGTTCGAAGGGACCGCCGACTCGCGGCATGCGGCGTTGCTGCGCAGTTCTCGAACGCCTATCAACACGGCGCGGCGGCGGTGCTGTTCGTCACGGACGCCGTCGAAATCCAAGACAAAGTCGCGTTGCAAAAGAAGCATTGGACGGAAACGGCCGAAAAGACGCGCAAAGAATTGGCCGAAGCCAAGCCGGACGAGGTCGTCGATCACGAGACCGCACAGAAGTTCGCCGAGAAGCAAGCACGTTTGCTCAAAAAATTGAGCAACGCCGGCGAGCAACTGTCGACCGTGTTCGATCCGCTGCTGCCTTTCGAACGTGGCGAAGCCGGATCCGGTCGCAATCTCCCGGTCGTGCATGTGCGACGCGGACCTCTCGATGATTTACTGAAACGGACCGATAACCCATCGCTCGCCGAACTCGAAAAACAAATCGACGACGATTCTGAAACTGCGCTTGCGCGAGTTGAAAAACGTCACGCTCTCCGGCGAAACCCACGTCGAGCGAGTCGAAAACACCGTCAAAAACGTGATCGGCGTGCTCGACGGCGAAGGCCCGCATGCCGACGAGACGATCGTCATCGGCGCACATTACGATCATCTGGGCGCGGCGATCACGGCAGTTTGGCGTTCGGCTCCAAAGAAATTCATAACGGCGCCGACGACAAC
Organism: Pirellulales bacterium; assembly: GCA_049840575.1. Taxonomy (GTDB): domain Bacteria; phylum Planctomycetota; class Planctomycetia; order Pirellulales; family JALHPA01; genus JANRLT01. The sequence continues at coordinate 619,305 of JASGKV010000014.1, read as the reverse complement.
GCCAGCGGGACCGCCGTGTTGATCGAAGTTGCGCGGCTGTTGGGCAAGCATGGCAAGCTGTCGCGACGCGTCGTGCTGATCGCCTTTACCGGCGAAGAGGCGCGGCTTGTTCGGGAGCGCGTACTACGTGCACCAACCGGTGTTCCCGCTCGACAAGACGGTCGCCATGCTGAATATGGACATGGTCGGTCGGTTGAAGGACGAAGAGTTGATCCTCTACGGAACCGGCACCGCCAAACAGTTCGACGCGCTGGCGACAAAGATCAACGATCGCGAGCCGTTTCGCTTCAAAATCAAGCGCGAGCCGGGCGGCTTCGGCCCCAGCGATCATTCCAGTTTCTATGCGATGAAAATTCCGGTCTATCATTTTTTCACCGGACTGCACAACGACTACCATCGCCCGTCGGACGATTGGGAAAAATTGAATATCCCCGGGATGCGGTGCATCGCGGACATGGTGTATCAAACGGCGGTCGACATCGCCGCGACCGACGAGCCACCGACTTACACCGAAGCCCCCGGCGAAAAATTCGGCAAAGGAACGACCGAAAAGAAAGGGGCGCGCGCCCTATTTCGGCAGCATCCCGGATTTGTCCAGCACCGTCGAAGGCTACCCGCTGTCGGGCATTTCGAAGGGAAGCCCGGCGGATGAAGGGGGCTTGAAGGCCAACGACGTCATCGTGGGAGTCAACGACAACAAGATCGGCAACCTCGACGACTTCGACAGTGTGCTTCGCAAATTCAAAGGGGGCGACACGGTCGAAGTCACGGTCAAACGCGGTGCGGAAACCGTGAAGCTAAAAGTGACGTTAGCGCCTCCGAAGTAAAGTCGCTCTGAGGCAAGCCTCTTCGGCGTTGCGCGGCATAGCGTCGTCGTTCGTTTTTCCTGAACCCTGAAAACTGAACCCTGAAAACTTACCGTATGTCCACCGTCGCCACGGAACAGGTCTTGGTCATTCCCACCGCGGTCTTTCACCGCTTGGGCCACTTCAACGGGTTTCGCGTCGAACTGCGCCGGCGACTTGGATGAGTTGCTCAATCGCGCTCACACAGAATATCGCCCGCGATCGGAAATGGAAGACGATCCGAGCTACAAGCAATTGATTCCCTACGCGATTTTCTACCGCGTCAAACCGGACGGCTCGCGAAGTGTTTCAATATCTGCGCGGCAACGGCCAGGGCGAAAAGCGGCTACACGCCAAACGGAGCGTCGGCATCGGCGGTCACATCTCGACGTTGGACACCGCCGAAGATAACGCGGCCGTCTACGAAGCCGGCTTTCGACGCGAATTGGACGAAGAAGTGATCTACACGGGCCAAGTGCGTGAGCAACGCGTCGGCCTGATCAACGACGACGAAACGCCGGTCGGTCGCGTGCACCTGGGCGTAGTCCACATGATCGAACTGCTGGACGGCGACGTTCGCCCACGCGAGGCCGAAATGCTGGAAGCGGGCTTCGTCCCGGCGGCCGAATTGTTGACGCGAGTCGACGAATTCGAAACGTGGTCGAAGATCGCGCTGCAAGCGTTGTTCGCATAATCACCCGCGTGCTCAAGATCCCCATTTATCTCGATAACCACGCTACGACGCGCGTCGATCCGCGGGTGGTCGCGGCGATGACGCCCTATTGGACCGAGATTTACGGGAATGCCGGCAGTACGACGCACGCCTTCGGCTGGGAAGCGCGCGACGCGGTCCGCGCGGCCCGCGAGCGGATCGCGTCGAGCATCGGCGCGCGGGCGAGCGAGATCGTCTTCACGTCCGGTGCGACCGAGAGCGACAACTCGGCGATCTTCGGCATCGCCGAACGCTTGAAGCGGCGCGGCGATCACATCCTGAGCGTTCGGACCGAACACAAAGCGGTCCTTGATCCGCTGCGCATCCTCGCCGGCCGCGGCTTCGACGTGACGCTGCTGGAGGTCGAACCGGCGGACTCTCCGCGCGCCGGATTTCTCGATCCGCAACGCGTGGCCGACGCCCTGCGCGACGATACCTGCTTGGTCAGCGTGATGGCGGCCAACAACGAGATCGGCGTATTGCACGACATCGCCGCGGTGGCCGCGATCTGCCGCGCGAGGCGTGCCGTTGCATTGCGACGCGACGCAGGCGATCGGTCGAATTCCCTTCGACGTCGCCGCGCTGGATCTCGATATGGCGAGTTTCTCCGCCCACAAGATTTATGGCCCGAAGGGAATCGGCGCGTTGTACGTCCGCCGGCACGACGGCGTCGTCCGTTTAACGCCGCGCCAATACGGAGGCGGCCAAGAACACGGGTTCCGCAGCGGCACGGCCGACGTGCCGGCCATCGTTGGCTTCGCGACGGCGCTCGAGTTGGCGCTCGCCGAACTCCCGACCGAAGGTCCGCGTCAGCCGCGCTGCGCGATCGATTGTTCGCCGGTTTGCAGGAACGCGTCGCTGGGATGCGTCTGAACGGCCCCGCGCTGGAACCGCCCGATCTGCGTCTGCCGAACAACCTCAACGTGACCTTCGACGGCGTCCACGGCGAGTCGTTGATCATGGCGATGCGCGACGTCGCCGTCAGTTCGGGCAGCGCATGCACGTCGGCCAATCCCGAACCGAGCCACGTCCTCAAAGTGCTCGGCCTGAACGAAGACTTGGTTCGCGCCAGCTTGCGTTTCGGCTTAGGTCGATTCACGACCGCTGAAGAAATCGACTTCGCGATCGACACCACCGCGCGGGCTGTCGCCGAACTGCGCGCGTTGGGGTGAGCTTGTGGGTTGCGCGGTTCTGATTTCTCACCGGAACAGTAGCTCACCGAGCTTGTTTTTGCGCCAAATACCCCATATTCGTTGGAATCGCGTAGATGGGGACTTACGACGGTTTTCTCAAGATTCTCAGACGATTTCACACAACCCCCACCTATCTTTCACACATTGAATTTCCCCTTCACTTTTCATGATTCCGCGTATAATTTAGATGGATTCCCTCGCATTTCCCCGCAGTCCGATTTTCCGACGGAGAAGCCGACATGGCGATTACGCTGACCGAACGCGCCGCGCAAGAAGTTTTGAAGATTATGGATGACCAAAAGATGGACAAAGAGATGACGTTGCTGCGCGTCGGCGTCGCCGGCGGCGGTTGCAGCGGCTTTCAATATTCATTGGGCTTCGACACCAACTACGACGCCAAGACCGACAGCAAGTTCAGCTTCCACGGCGTGAATATGGTCGTCGACAAGAAGAGCAGCTTGTACCTCGACACCACCACCGTCGACTTCCACGACGGCCTCGACAAGCGCGGCTTTAAGTTCGACAACCCGCAAGCGACCAAGACCTGCGGTTGCGGCAGCTCGTTCCAAGCCTAAGCCGGCAAAGTCATCAATAGCATCGACCGCCGTTCTTGCTGCGACCGATTCGGCTCGTCCGAACGTCGCCCTGGAACGGCGGTCGCGTTATCTACCTCCGCGCGACCTTCGCTATGAGAAGCCCGCGCGATGCGGTAAATTTGAACGATCGTCTCTCGCTCTACGTCTCTCGAGGTCGCATCGCGTGTCGGCAGCCAAAATTCATATCATCGGCATCGGCGACGACGGTCGCGAAAGTCTGACCGCCGCCGCACGCGGGATCCTCGAACGCGCCGACGTCCTGCTGGGAACCGAGACGCTGCTCAAACTCGTTAACGAGCAATCCGGCCAAACGCGAGTTCCGTTCGGCGCGAACTTGAACGACGTCGTCAAAGCGGTCGAAGGCATCGGCGCAGCGCGGCGTGATCCTGGCCTCGGGCGATCCACTGTTTTACGGAGTCGCGCGGTATCTCTGCGACAAACTGGGGAAAGATCGCTTCGACGTCGTGCCGCACGTCAGTTCCATGCAGATGGCGTTCGCCCGCGTCAAAGAGAGCTGGGAAGAAGCGTTCCTGACCAATTTGGCTGGCCAAGAGATCGAGAACGCGCTGACCAAAATCCGCGTCGCCGACAAAGTCGGCCTATTCACCACGGCCGAGTATTCGCCCGACGTGATCGCGCACACCCTGATCGACAACCGCCTGGACTATTTCACCGCCTACGTTTGTGAAAACCTAGGCTCGAAGGACGAGCGCGTGACGCAGGGAACGCTGGAAGAAATCGCCGCGCTCGAATTCTCGCCGCTGAACGTGATGATCCTGACGCGGAAGCCCGAGACGCCGGATCGCCCGGTCGAGAAAAGTTCGCTCCGCATGTTCGGGAACCCGGACGAAGTCTTCTTGCAGACGCGTCCGAAACAGGGCCTGATCACGCCGGCCGAAGTCCGTTCCGTGGCGCTCGCCCAGTTGGAGCTTGCGTCGAAGTCCGTCATGTGGGACATCGGCGCCGGCAGCGGATCGGTGGCGATCGAAGCGGCGCAAATCGCCCGCGACGGCAAGGTGTTCGCCATCGAGAAAGACGCCGGAGATCACGAGTTGATCCAAGCGAACGCCGTCCGTTTCGACGTGAAGAACCTTACTCCGGTGCTCGGTCGGCGCCGGAAATTTACTCGACGCTGCCCGATCCCGACGCGGTATTCATCGGCGGGAACGGCCGCGAGATTTTGACCTTGGTCGAAGGGATCTTCGGCGTCTTAAACCGGGCGGTCGCGTCGTGGTGGTCGTCGGCAGCATCGAGAATCTCTCCGGCGTACACGACATCCTCAATCGTTTGGGCGTCGACGTCGGCGTTTGGATGTTGAACGTCGCGCGGGGGACGTTCCAAATGGATCGCGTCCGCTTCGACGCGTTGAATCCGTCGTTCGTTCTGGCCGCCAAGAAAGCCGCGAAGTAAGTGACTCCGATGTTGTTCGCGGATCAATCGATCATCAACATTCAAACGCCCGCCCTGCTGTTTCCGGCGTTGTCGTTGTTGATGCTGGCGTACACGAATCGTTTTCTCGGCCTGGCCAAGGTGATTCGCGATTTGAAGGCGACTCACGAACGAACCGGCCACGAAAGTTTGTTGCGGCAGATCGATACGTTGTTGTTGCGGATTCGCTTAATCAAAATCATGCAAGCCGCCGGCGTGTTGGCGATTTTCTTTTGCGTGTTGGCGATGGCCTGCATGTTCTGGGATCTCGACAAAGGGGGCGAATGGTGCTTCGGCGCCAGTTTGATCGTACTCTGTTGTTCGTTGCTGTTCGCGTTTTGGGAAATCCTGATTTCCGGCGGCGCGTTGCGGATCGAACTCGAAAGTCTGCGGCGCAAGAACGAACGACTCAAATAAGCGCCAGCGGTACGGTATAATCCACGTACGGGCCACACATTCACCACGGCGACGCGGCGTTATGAGCACGGATGTCGAACGATTGGATTGCATCGCCGTCGGGCGCATCCCGACGATATCGAAATCGCTTGCGGCGGCATCTTGGCCAAGCTGGTTCGCCAAGGGCATCGCGTGGGGATCGTCGATCTGACCGACGGCGAGCCGACGCCCCTCTCGCCCGGCCCCGAGGTCCGGTTGGAAGAAGCGCGTCGCGCGGGCGAGGTGCTGGGCATCCATAAGCGGATCAATCTCGATCTGCCGAATCGTCGGCTGTTCGATTGCTTCGAAGCTCGGGTCGCGTTGGCCAAAGTCTTTCGGCGTTACAAGCCGAAGCTGGTCATCGGCTTCGCCGAAAAAACGCCGATGGCCTCGCCCGACCATTATCAAGCGATGCTGATCACCGAGGCGGCCGTGTTCTATTCGCGGCTGACCAAATGGGACGAGCACTTCGAACGCTTGGACGTCCATTCGGTCCCGATCTATCTGCAATACACGCTGGATTTCGGCAACATGCTTGTTCCCCCGGGAGCCGGCAGGATCGTGGTCGACATCACCGACACGCTGGAGACCAAACTGGAAGCGGTCCGCTGCTACGCGACGCAATTTCCGCCGAACAAAGCCGCCACGCTGGAAAAAGTGAAAGCGTTCGCCCTGCAACAAGGCGCGGCGGCGGGCTACTACGCCGGCGAAATCCTGGCCAGCCCCAAAATCTTCGGTACCCGCGATTTGATGCGGTTCGTGACCGAGTAATCGTTCTGGGAAATGGGAACACGGATGCGCGGATCGGACGGATTAACACTGATAAGCGGCTACATAGCGGATTTTGAGATGCCTGAGCGATTGAGCGATATTCCGTTCTCGCAACTTGTTCCCGAGATCTCGCTTTGGAACGATGGGCGTGGCATAGAGCTAAAATCCTGGATCGGATCCATCGGCGAACTCACGCACGCGATCGCCTACGGTGAAATTTTTTGGCCCGACTTTTTCGAGCACGACGGCTGCGTGTTTTTCGCCGAAGGTTTCACAGCGGGATTCGATGACACGAATTACCAAGACTGGCTGACCGCAGCCCAAGGCGATCGACGCGCGGTGGAACGCGTTTGCAATCATCGTCATATCTTGGACTTTTTCCGGGCTCCGAGACCGCTCCGAGTTCGGAGCAAGTGATCTACTTCGGTCGACTACTCAAGGAAATATGGACGGCGAAACTCGCAAAAGACTTTTCTATAAAACGATTCGTCGTGAGCTTTACGGAAGATCCAGGCGATGACTTGATGGATTTTGAAATCACGTTCTATCAAGACTTATAGCCCATGCAGAGATTGCGATTCAATTCGTGACAAATCCGTCCGAATCCGCGTCATCCGTGTCCCATCTCTCCTAAACGCCGCGCCACTTGCGCAATTCGCTCAGCGTGAATTCAATATCCGCCGGCAGCGGCGCGGTGAATTCCATGTCGCGGCCGTCGGTCGGATGCTTGAACGCGATGCGGTGGGCATGCAACGCTTGGCGTTCCAGGATCAACGTCTCGTCGTCGTCCGTTCGATGGTCGAAGTGACGACGCAAATCGCCGCGTGTGATCCGGCGCGACCGCCGTACAGCTTATCGCATAAGATCGGATGCCCGATCGTGTCCAGGTGAACGCGGATCTGATGCGTCCGGCCGGTTTGGGGCAAAACTTGTAACGCCGAAAACCCTTGAAAGCGCTCGATCACGCGGTAAATCGTGCGGGCGTCGCGGCTGGTCGCATGGTCGCGGCGGATCGCCATCTTCTCGCGTTGGTACGGATGAATGCCGATCGGGAGGTCGATCAGATCCTGATCCATCTCCGGCACGCCGACGATGATCGCGAAATACTCTTTATCGATCGAGCGATCTTCGAACTGCGACGCCATGGCCATATGGGCGGCGTCGGTTTTGGCGACCAAGATCGCGCCGCTCGTATCGCGATCCAGGCGATGCACGATGCCGGGCCGCGTCGCGCCGCCGTGCGAGCTGAGTTGCTCGAAATGGTACGCCAACGCGCTGGTCAACGTCCCGGACCAATGCCCGCGCCACGGATGCACGACCATTCCCGGCGGTTTGTTGACGACCGCCAGGACGTCGTCTTCGTACAAGATTTCCAGCGGAATATTTTCGGCCTTCGGTCCCGCCGTGGGCATCTCGGGCAACGTCAGCCGCACAAGGTCGCCGGGTTGCAAGCGGTAGGCGACCTTGATCGGCGTGGTCTTGCCGTTGACGGCGACCAGCTCGCTTTGGATCGCCTTGCGCAACTGCACGCGACTGTACTGGTCGAACTGCTCGGCCAGAAATGCATCCAGCCGGATGCCGGATTGCTCGGGCGGAACGGTCTTCTCGACGTTCTGCCCCGGGCGAAGTTCCACCGACGGCTTAGGATCGTCGCTTGAGAATTCGGTCATGGGCGAAGCGAATTACTTCTTCCCGCTTTGCGATTTGGCGTCGGTCACCGGAGCGTCTTTCGGAGCGGCCGGGGCTTCCTTCGCAGGAGTCGCCGGAGCCGGATCAACCGGGGCAGGCGCATCAGGGGTCGCGGTGGCGTCGCCGGCTTTCGTATCCGAACTCTTAGCGTCGTCCTTCGTTTCCGGCGTTTTCGCATCCGGCATCGTGGTCGACGGCGTCACGTTCGGCGTGCTGATCGTCGGGTCGAGTCCCGGCGGCAAATTCAACAGCGAACCGGGCACGGCGTCGTTCGGCGTCGTGGTCGAGGGGCCGAGATTCGGCACGCCGAAGCCGGGGCCGCCCAGATTCGGGTTCCCCAGTCCGGGACCACCCAAGTTCGGCACGCCGCCCGCGCCGCCTAAGCCGCTGCCGTCGAAGCCTTTGCTGAAATCCGGGAAGGAGTTCGGCGCGGCCACGGCGACTTCGGCCGTTTTGAACCACTTATAAAATTCGGTCGACGATTCCGGCTTTAACGCGGTCAAGCGATCCTTGGCGACTTGCAGGAACAGGCCGTCGGGATAGGTCGAGATTTGCGTCTCGTAGTGCTTCTTCGCTCCGGCCAAATCGCCCAACGATTCTTCGACCATACCCAGGCCCAGCAACGCTTTTTCGCGTTGCACGCCGTTTTTCGATCCGGCGTTGACGGCCGTGTATTCGGTCTTGGCTTCTTCCAAACGCTTTGCGCCCGCGACCTTGTCGCTGAATAACTTTTGCGTGCCGTCGGCCGCCAAAAAGTCGGCGTAACGGAGACGCAGGTTATAGCCGCTCGGCGTGGCGCCGAGTTGCGTGATGGCGGAAAGGATTTCCTTCTCCGAAGCGGCGTTCACTTCGACGGCGGCGTACTCGTCGGCCTGTTTGGCGATCTTCTTCTCGTTTTGACCTTGGAATAAGGTCCAACCGACGATGCCGACCAGAACCGCCAGCACGGCGGCCAACGCCACGCGGCGATACGGCGCGACGTCGCGACCCAGGCGATCGACCCAAGTTTCTTCCGCGTGGTGGTGAATTTCGGTTTTGCGGGCAACGGACATCGACGACGCATCCCGGGAATAAAGGCGATCTGCACGCCGCGAGAACGTTCGTTAGGCGAACGACGTGTTGCGACGCAACTCTTACACTGCCAACACTCTACGACATTCTCCCGGCGATCGTCAAGGCGATCCACCGGCGGGATGGACAGCGCGACGGTCGGAGTTCTACATTGCATTCCGCGACACGTTCTCCACATGCCGCTCGGCAGGTCGCATCCCCGTAACCGTCCGCCGCTGATTCGATGGCCGATCTCAATCCCCCGCAACGCGCCGCCGTCAACACCCTGCGCGGTCCGTTGCTGGTGCTCGCCGGAGCCGGGACCGGCAAAACGCGCGTCGTCACTTACCGCATCGCCGAGTTGATTCGTCGCGGGACGCCGGCCGACCGAATTTTGGCCGTCACGTTTACCAACAAAGCCGCTCGCGAAATGCAAGAACGGGCCGGCAAATTGCTTGGCCGCAAACCGCCGAAAAAACCCGAGATCAGCACCTTCCACTCGCTCTGCGTCCGCATCCTCCGCCGACGCATCCAACACCTGGGCTACACGCCGCAATTCGCGATCTACGATCGCGGAGACCAGGAAAGCCTCGCCCGGCAAGTTTTGCGCGACATCAAATGCCCGACCGAAGTCTTGCGGCCGGGCGACTTGCTGAGCTTCATCGGGAATTGGAAAACCGCCGGCGTCCGGCCCGAGCAGGCGGAAGCCCACGCGACCGACGACAAAGGCCACTTGGCCGCCGTCGGATATCGCCGGTATCAACGAATGTTGAAATCGGCCAACTCGGTCGACTTCGACGATCTGCTGTTGTTGACCGAAGAATTGTTCACCCATCATCCCGAAGCGAAACGCGCCGAAGCCGCGCGGTTCGATCACTTGTTGGTCGACGAATATCAGGACACTAACGCCACGCAATATCGCATCGTTCGTGCGCTGGCCGAAGGACACCGCAATCTGTGCGTCGTCGGCGACGACGATCAATCGATTTACGGCTGGCGCGGTGCCGAGGTGGCGCACATTCTGCGTTTTTGCGCGACTGGCCCGACGCCACGGTGGTTCGTCTGGAGGACAATTATCGCTGCACGACCGAAATCTTGGCGCTCGCCAATCGCGTGATCAAGTTCAACAAGGTTCGCCACGATAAAACCCTCCGCGCCGCGCGACCCGGAGGCGATAAACCGGAAATTTGGCAAGGCAAAGACGAGCAGGACGAAGCCGAGAAGGTCGTCGGCGACATCAAGCGGCGCATGACCGCCCCCGGCGTCGAACCGCGCGATTTCGCGATCTTGTTCCGCACCAACGATCAACCGCGCGTCTTCGAACAGGAACTGCGCGCGAAAAAAATCCCCTACGTCCTGATCGGCGGGCAATCGTTCTTCGATCGCAAGGAAGTCCGCGATCTGACGGCCTACCTGCGTCTGTTGATCAAACCGACCGACGATCAAGCGCTCTTGCGCGTAATCAACATCCCGCCCCGGGGCATCGGCGATACCACCGTACAAGACCTGATGACGCAGGCCAATGCGGCCGGTCACCCGGTCTGGAAAATCGCCCGTCGTTCGTTGGAACTCGTGCCCGAGTCGCCGGGCAAGAAAAACGCGCTGCGCGGCTTCTGCGAACTGATCGAACGCTACACCGGGATGTTGCGTCATGCGCAATTGCCCGATCTGCTGAAAAGTTTGCTGGCCGAAATCGACTATCGAGGCGAGCTCCGGCGGCTGTATCGCACCGAGGAGGAAGTCGCCGTGCGGTGGAGTTCGGTCGAGGAATACGTCAACGCGCTGGCCGGATACTGCGGTCGCTCGGAAGCGCCGAATTTACGCGATTTTCTCGACGAAATCACGTTACAGGATCGCAGCGACTTCGGCGACGACAAGTCGACGCAACTCGCCCGCAATGCGGTCGCGTTGATGACGCTGCACAGCGCGAAGGGCCTCGAATTTTCCCAGGTGTATCTGATCGGGATGGAGGAAAACATTTTGCCCCATCATCGATCATTGCAAGACGACGAAGCGAACGTCGACGAAGAGCGTCGGCTCTGTTATGTCGGTATCACTCGCGCAAGATCGCCTGACGTTGTCTCTTTGCTTAGGTCGTATGAAATGGGGCAAGTTGCGTCCTACCATCCCCAGTCGGTTTCTGTATGAACTAACCGGCCGCGCCGAAACACCGGACGACGTGTACCGCCTGCTGGCCGCCGCGAAGCTCAAGGCCGATCAAACCGATCGCACGCTGAACGGCAGTACGCGCGGGGAAAAAAGGCTGCGAAAAAAGCGGCGAAGAAAGGAACGGAATAATCACATGTCGAACGCATCCACTCGATCAATCGCCGATCTCGAAGGGCCATGGCTCGAAACCGATTTCAATAGCGGTTTGATCGAGCGTTGCAAACGAGGTTGGTACACACCCATCAAGGAACTGTCGAACGAACTCCTAGCAACATACTTACGTCAAGAGGTTGCACTTGAGTTGATACTCCCGGAAGCCCGGATACGAATTGAATCCGGATTCATCGACGAGACGGAATCGTATGAGGACGAATTGCGCAATGCCTTCGATTCAGCCAGCAAGTCGCTGAAACTCGGATGACTTGACATTCTTACGTCGCGTCGCCTTTCCAATACAAATACCCGCTGACCAACAAAATCACCCATTCGCCGACGGCGAAGCCCTTGGTCATCCCGGGAATGTCCGAGTAGAGCGCGAACCCCAGCGTTCGGAACACGACGATCCCGGCATGAATCACGACACAGGTCAAGAGTACCGGCGTCAGGTATTCGCCGCTCCGCAGCATCGGCCAAAGGAACAACACGCCCAAGCCGGCCTGCAACCCGCCGTAAATGGTTAAATACTCGGATCGCCCGCCGCCGTTCGCTCGCTCCAAACCCAATGCGCACGACGTGCCGGCCGGATCGACGGCGCACCATGCGGCTAACGCCAAATATGTCGCCCCGAGCACGGCCAAAAAGATTTTTGCGATCATCGTACGACTCCGCATGGATGTTTTTTTCAATGCAATCCTTCGACTGCAAATCGCGTGCGAATCTTACGGTGCTTATCGCGTTTCCTTGACGCACCTTGATCGTCGTTGCATTGTCACTGCGCAATCGACTAGCGATTTTGAGATGATCATCACAACGAGTTTTGGTTTGCACACCATCATCGCGGGCGAGTTAAGTCCGCCGCGAAAGATCCTCGTGAAAAATTTGATACGCTAGACTTTTAGGGCCTGAGATGCGTTTTCGCGATTCGCTCTAACCTCGCGCGAACGGATTCTCGCCCCGGTAGCTCGCGTCCAGCAAATCCATCGGATGCACGATCGACAACGGTTCGCCCCGACGCCGGGCTTCGCGTTGGATTTGCAACAAGCAGCCGGCGTTCGCCGCGACCACCACCGACGCCCGGGTGTCGAGCAACCGGTCCAGCTTCCGTCGCGCCAGCGCATCCGCCATCTCGGGCTGCGTCAGGTTGTAAGTGCCGGCCGCGCCGCAACAGAGATCCGATTCGGCCGTCTCTCGTCAGTTCCAAGCCTGGGATCACCCTGAGGAGTCGTCGCGGCGCCTCGCGGATTTTTTGCGCATGCGCCAAATGACAGGCGTCGTGATACGTCGCGGCGATCGGCAGTTCTCCCGTCGGACGAACCGGCCCTAGTTGGTCCAAGAATTCATGGATGTCGCGCACCTTGGCGGCGAACGCATTACGCGCAGGCGAACCGTCGTCGTGCCAATGATGTGGATAATCCTTCAGCATCGCGCCGCAGCCCGCGATGTTGACGATCACCGCGTCGACCTCGTCCGCGCGAAATACGCGAGCGTTGGCGTCGGCCAAGCGTTGGGCCGGTTCGCTCGCGCCGCTGTGGTAGTGAATCGCTCCGCAACACCCCTGCCCCGCCGGCGTCAACACGTCGCATCCGTTCCGTTGCAGTACCCGCGCAGTGGCCCAATTCGTGCCGCGAAACATCACGTCGCCCACGCAACCCGTGAACAACGCCACGCGGGCGCGGCGTCGCCCGATCGCTGGCAAGAATTCCGGCAGCGTGGCCTCGCGCTGCGCGGCCGGCGGCAGCATTTCGGTCAAGCGTCGCAGCCGTTGCGGCAGTAATCGCAGCGCGCCGGTTCGTTCGGCCAACGTCAACAGTCCCAGTCGCTGGGCGATCCGCGCCGGCCAGAGCGCCTTGGTTAACCGCGCCTTATACGGAAACAGTCCGCGCAGAATCCACCGCGTGAACCAATCCGGCGTCGACGCTTGTCCGGCCGCGCCGGACGTCGCCGGATCGAGGTTCTCCATCGCCGCGCGAAACGGTTCGATCAAGCGGCCGTATTGCACGCCCGACGGGCAAGCCGTCTCGCACCCGCGACAGTCCAAACAGAGCTCCAAGTGATGCCGCACCTCGTCGGTCAGCGGTATCCGCTCGTCGGTGACCGCGCGCATCAAGTGGATTCGTCCGCGCGGTCCGTCGTTCTCGTTCCCGGTGAGCGTGTACGTCGGACACGATGACGTACACAGCCCGCAATGGATACAGTCCAAAAACAAATCGTAGTCGATCCCCGCGCCGGGATTGCCCGAGCGTGCGGCCGTATCGACGGAGGGGAGAAGATTCGACATCGCCTCGATTCCAGCAGTTGAACGAATTCACGAACGAGACATCTGATGCGATCAATTCGACCAATCGAACCGCCTCGGCTTAAAACCATGCTCTCAAAACCGTCCCGGATTCAATCTGCGTTGCGGGTCGAACTGATCGCGGATCGCGCGAAGAATTTCGTTCGCGTCGCCCGTGTGTCCCCACAGCGCGGCATGCGTGAATTCCGCGCGCGGCGGGAATCGCAGCGGGATCACGAGCGCGTCTTGCTCGGCCAATTTCGGACGCAAGCGATCGCGCAACGCCGTGGCGAAACCGTCGTCAGGCTCGCGCGACAGTCGCGCCGTCACCACGCCGTTGCCGGCATGCGCCCGCCAGGAAACCCCGGGATCGAAATCAAGCAACGTTCGGACGGCATCGACGACGCGGCTCGGTCGCGTTTGCACGCGCACCGCGAACGCATCGTCCCCATGACAATCGCAATCGCGCAACCACGCGAGCAGCGGCCGGAACGCAGACTCACCGAGCACGGTCGGCTGCGGCGCAGAGTCTCGCAACTCGTCTTGCAGTCGTTGAACTTGCCACTCGACGTCAGGGCGGCTGCCTTCGAACAGCACGCACAACGCCGCGACGCCGTGTGCCGATTCGGCGAGGGCGGCGTCGCGATGCGGACCGCCCAGCGCTTCGATCGCGACCGGACGGGTCGTGGACTCGGCCAGTTGATCGAGTACCGCGCCGAGTCGTTCCCAATCCTCGATCGGCAGCGTGACCGCGGCCGACGTTTCCGCGCGGGGGACGACCTTCAGCGTCGCCTGCATGACGATTCCCAGCATCCCGTGCGATCCGATCAGCAAACGACAAAAATCGTAACCCGCCACGTTTTTCACGACACGCCCGCCGGCGCGAAACAGGCGGCCTTCGCCGTCGATCGCGGTCACGCCGATCAGGTAATCGCGCAACGTCCCGCGTCCGTAGCGACGCGGCCCGGATGCGTCGCACGCGATCGCGCCGCCGAGCGTGGCCTGCTCCGGCAACGGCACGTCGATCGGAAGCTCTTGATTCTCTTTCGCCAAAATCTTTTGTAACTCGCCGATCGTGATGCCCGCTTCGACGGTGATCGTCAGATCACGCGTGGCGTGGTCGATCACACGATTCAATCCTGCGCGTCGACACGCCGATCCCCGGCACCCGCGCAAGCAACCCTCGATCCAACGCCGTCCGTCCGCCCAACGGATAAATCACCGAATTTTCGGCCACGGCCGCGCGCACGGCTGCGACGGACGCGTCGTGCGTCGTCGGTTCGATCGTCGTCGTCAGCGGCAGCTCGGGCATCTTCTAATATGACTCTGTAGATGATTCTAATGACGACTAAGAACTCGCTGCGTGTGCGACGCACTCTCTTATAACGCCGCCCGTCGTCCGGCCGCGGTGCGCTCTATCCCGCACGCGCCGGCCGTCGGCAACATTTTCGCCGGACTAAGCAAACCTTGCGGGTTCCATGCGATCCGAAACCGTTCCATCGCGGCCAAATCCTCGGGCGCGAACATCGCGCGCATCAGATCGACCTTTTCGACGCCGATGCCGTGCTCGCCGGTCACGCTGCCGCCGCATTCCAAGCACGCCCGCAGGATTTCTTCTCCGGCCGCGATCACGCGGCTGCGTTTGCGCCGCGTCGCGTTCGTCGAACAGCATGATCGGATGGATGTTGCCGTCGCCGGCGTGAAACACGTTGACGATCCGCAGATCATACTTGCGGCTTACGTCTTGGATCTGCGCAAAATCCAGGGCAATTTCGTGCGCGGCACGACGCCGTCCTGCGTACAAAAACTCGGCGCCAAGCGACCGATCGCGCCGAACGCTTGCTTCCGCGCCTTCCACAACTTCAACCGCTCGGCCGCATCGGCGGCGATGCGCACTTCGCGGACGCGATGCTCGCGACACAGTTCGATGATGCGGTCGCGTTCCGCATCCAGTCCGGCGGCGAGTCCGTCGACCTCGATCAACAAGATCGCCCCGGCGTCGAGTCGGAAAACCGAAACGGAACGCCTCCTCCAGCGGAACCAAAATCCCTTGATCCAACATCTCGAGCGCGGCCGGGATGATTCCCGCGCCGATGATCGCGCTGATCGAATTCGTCGCGTCGTCCACCGTTTCGTAAATCGCCAGCAGCGTGTGCCGCGCTTCCGGGTCGGGCGTCAACCGGACCCAAATCTTGGTGACGATCGCCAGCGTCCCTTCGCCGCCGACCAGCGCGCCGACCAGGTCCGGCCCGAAAGCCGATCCGCTCGGCCCGCCGAAGTGCGCGATCCGTCCGTCGGCCGTGACCACTTCCAAACCCAGCACATGATTGACCGTGACGCCGTATTTCAGCGTGTGCGGCCCGCCCGAGTTGGTCGCCACGTTCCCGCCGATCGTGCAGGCGCCTTGGCTCGACGGATCGGGTGCGAAGTGCAACCTCGTGCCGCGCAGCGCCGTGTTCAAGTGCCCGTTGACCGTACCCGGTCCGACCACGGCGAAGCGGTCGCGCACGTCGATCGTTTCGATCGCGTTCATCCGCGTCAGCACGATCATCACGCCGCCGCCGACCGGCAAGCATCCGCCTGCCAAGCTCGTTCCTGCGCCGCGCGGCACGAACGGGACGCCGGCCCGCACCGCCGCCCGCACGATCGCGGCCACCTGCTCGGCGGTGCGCAGGAAATACGACCACGTCGGGCGAATTTTTCTCGATCACGAACCCGTCGCATTCGTAGACCAACGTTTCCGAGCGCGACGTCAACACGGACTCGCCGCCGACGATGGCGCGGAGTTCGGTCAACAGGTCGGCGGAGATCGTCGGGTGGGCCGCGTCGTGCATACGACACTTCTCTCACCTGGCGGTCGAGCGCACAAGGGTTTTCTCTGATTACCGTCCGAAACACCTCCTTCGTCGCTAGGATTTCCCAGTTTCACTGCGCGAGCGTTACGATCGAAACGAGCGTTACGAGCACACGATTTTGTCAGTTAATTTTCGAGTCACGGCGTCCGACTGCGGTTCGTGCCGGCCCGCCAAACACCCCAGTTTCACTGCGCGAGCGAAACGAGCGTTACGAGCGTTGCGAGCACGCCGATCGTGCGAAAAATCTTGTCTTCGTGGTCGCAGCCCGGCCGACGACGATGCGATTAAAACAGCCCGTCGCCCACACGAATGATTCGTAACCCGACGCTCGGGGTATTCGGCTTCGGGGAAAATAATTATCGAGGAAAATTTCGACCGCCGCAGAGTCGCCCGAATTGAATTTTCGGAAAGACATCGATCGTGCGCGAGCCCGTTCCCAAACACTTATTCCTGAAATCGGTGCGCGTGAGAAACACACACGGCGAAATTTCAATCGCCTTTAGCACGAAAAAACAGCGGATGGGGTGGGATTCGAACCCACGGTACGCTTTCGCGCACGCCGGTTTTCAAGACCGGTGCCTTAAACCGCTCGACCACCCATCCAATGTCTTCGTTTTCGCATCCAGCGGACGCCCTCGAAATTATGGCCCCTCGCCGGTTTGGACACAACCGGCGAGGTCCGTGTTCAGCGTTGTTCCCCGAACATGGCCGGCCGAATCGTTACGATCGGTTTAATCGAAACATCGTCGCGGATACCGATACACAGTGATGAATCGTGTGCTAACTTTTCTCGAACCACGCTACGGCGGGAATGCGCACGACGCACCCTGTCATCGCCAGGACTCGCACGGACCGCAGTCATGTTGCTGGAAGCATCACCGCCGAAAACACTCAAGATCCCGCTCGGCGGGCTCGACTTTGCGTCGTCCGGGGTCGTGCTCGAGACGTTGCTCGGATCGTGTGTCGGGGTCGTCGTGTGGTGTCCGGTGACCAAGCTATCCGGCATGGCCCACATCGTGCTGTTCAACAGCCGCGGCGATCAGACGGCCCCGGGCAAATACGCCGACACGGCGGTTCCTCATCTGCGTAACGAGTTACTGCGTCGCGGAGCATGCTCGACGCGTTTGCTGGCCAAAATCGCCGGCGGGTCGACGATGTTCGGCGAACGCAAACCGAGCGACGTCGGCGAAATGAATTATCAAGCGGTCCTGGCCGGACTGAGAAGTTTCGAAATCCCGTTAATGGCCGAGCATATCGGCGGCCGGCAGGGGCGAATCATCAAATTCCACTGCGAAACCGGCAAACTGGACATCTATATCGGAACCAAACAGGTCGCCACGCTCTGAGTTCTCGCCGCCGATCGCCGCCTGATCGGATTGACCGTGGGAAAACGCCCCGATACATTGGCGGCTTGCGATTTTCGCAGCCAGATTTACGTTGCCGGAATCAAAGCCGGCGATCGCATCGTCAATATCCCGAGGAGTCCGCGCCGTGGGTGGAATCAGCGACCGTCATCAGGAAATCGCTCGTCGTCGCCATCGCAAGAAAAAGATGGAAGTCTTCAAGCGCAAGCTGACCAAGGCCTCGGCCTCCGACAAATTGGTCATCGCCGAAAAGCTGCGCAAACTGACCTCGGGTTGCGAAACGATCATCGAAACGCTGCAACTCGAAAAGAACGCCTAAGCCGCGTTCTCCTTGTGCGACCCCAGAATATTCACCTCGTGGACGCCGTTCGGCGTCCACGAGGTTTTTTGCTGCGCAGGTATGGTTCCGCGCGTTAAAAAAATTTGGCCTGTGCCGCGCTTTCTGCGACAATCGACGCCCTGCCCTTTCGTTCCGTTTCCCGCACAGGAATCCCGCCCGATGAAACGCATCTCGTTTCGTGTGTTCGCGCTGATGTTCGCCCTGGCCGGCGTCGTCTTCGCGCAAGGTCCGGCCAAGGAGGCCGTGAAGCCGGCCCAAGACATCCCGAAAACGACCGTCGAGAAAACGGCTCCGACGGAAACGAAGAAAGACGACGTCAAGAAAGTCGAAACTCCGAAGTCCGCCGATAAGAAAGCGGACGACAAAAAGGCCGCGCCGAAAAAAGAACCGCCGCCGCGTATGGACCCGACCGTGGCCAACTTTAAGTACGGCAACGAATCCGAACGGCAGGTCTTCGATTTCTTTCAAGCCAAGTCGGACAAACCGACGCCTGTGATGGTCTTCATCCACGGCGGCGGATGGGTCAACGGCGATAAAAACGGCTACGGCACCACCGCGATCAAGCCCTATCTGGACGCGGGCATCTCGGTCGCGTCGGTCAATTACCGTTTCATCAATCAAGCGATGGAACAAAAGGTCGAGCCGCCGGTGAAAGCCTGCTTATACGACGCCGCCCGCGCGATCCAAACCATTCGCTCGAAAGCCAAGGAATGGAACATCGATCCGACGCGAATCGCCTGTAGCGGCGGTTCGGCCGGCGCATGCACGTCGCTGTGGTTGGCGATGCACGACGACTTGGCCGATCCGAAGAGCAGCGACCCGATCGGCGCGAATCGACCCGCATCACCTGCGCCGCCGTCGAAGGCGCGCAGACATCGCTCGACCCTAAGGAATTGCGTGAATGGATGCCGAACATTTCGTACGGCGGTCACGCCTTTGGGTTTCGCGGCAAAAACGTCCCGGGCAAGAGCGAGTTTCAACTGCTGATCGACAACCGCGAACAGGTGTTGCCGTGGATCAAAGAATATTCGCCGATCGAACAGGCCAGCAAAGACGATCCGCCGATTTTTTTAAACTACGGTAGCTACGACGTGGAAGCCAAGATCGGCGAAATCCAAAAAGACGCCACGCATTCGGCCATCTACGGCGTGAAGCTGAAAGAGAAACTCGACGGGCTGGGCGTCGAAGCGATCCTCTCGACCAAGCTACACCCGGACAAAACCTACGGCAGCCCGACGAAATTCGTCATGGAGAAATTGAAGGCGAAATAACGTCGCGGAACCCCACGAAATCCGCGGGACGCGCTTTGCCTGCCGAGAAAAACAAAAACACCCCCGAGAGACTCGGGGGTGTTTTTTGATGAGACCGCTGGGACTCGAACCCAGGACCTACGGATTAAAAGTCCGTTGCTCTACCGACTGAGCTACGATCTCGGACCACCGTCGACGGACGAGTCCGCGACAAGCGAATCAGTTTAACAGCCGCATCGTCGCGAGAAAATGGGGTCGCCGGCGGAAACTTCTTCGACACGTGCGCTCGACGCCGACGATCGCGGCGATTCTGCCGATCAGGACGCGATTCGGACCGGGGAAGTTCGCGCCCGAGTTGCTTGAGACCCCGAGTTGCTTGCGACGCGGTGCGTCAACGCGAATAATGGCTTCATCGAGGGAGTGGGCCGGATTCGCGCGGGGCGAATTCGAGCCGAGTCATACGGGAGTCATGCACGATGCCGGGTTTCGTTATGCGCGCCGTGCTGTCGCTGTCCATTGCTTGGACGATGATGTGCGTCGCGACCGTGCGGGCGGAGGATTTCATTCCACGTCGCCAGAGCAAGCCGCCGGGGCCGCCGTTGAAGCCCGAGGAAGCGGCGGCCAAGATGACCGTGCCCGAGGGTTTCAAGGTCGAAATCGTCGCCGCCGAGCCCGACGTTGTGAATCCCGTGGCGATGACGATCGACGAACGGGGTCGCTTTTGGATCACCGAGAGCTTCGAGTATCCTCGCCGCGAACCGGGGCCCGGTCGCGACCGCGTCAAAATCCTGGAAGACGTCGACGGCGACGGAAAAGCCGATAAGACCACGATCTTCGCCGAAGGGCTGAACATTCCCTCGGGCATCGCGGTCGGTTACGGCGGCGTGTGGGTCGCCAACGCGCCGGATATTCTGTTTCTGCAAGACACCGACGGCGACGGCAAAGCCGACAAGCAAGAGGTCGTCGTCACCGGCTTCGGTCGCGACGATACGCACGAGTTGCCGAATTCGCTCACTTGGGGACCCGACGGTTGGCTCTACGGCTTGAACGGCGTCTTCAACAACTGCCACGTCCGCTATCCGAAATCGTCCCCGCACTACAAAGCCGATCATCCCGGCTTTCCGTTCAGTTGCGCTGTTCCGCATTCATCCGCGCACGCGCGAGTTTCAAGTCTTCTGCGAAGGCACCAGCAATCCCTGGGGAATCGCGATCGACCACGACGGCAGCTTTTTCGTGAGCGCGTGCGTCATCGACCATCTGTGGCATTTGGTCGAAACGGCTTACTACATCCGCCAAGGGGGACCGTATCCGCCGTCGACCTGGAAGATGCCGTCGATCGTCAAGCACAAACATCAAATGGCTGCCTACTGCGGTATCACCTACTTCGACAGCGACGCCTATCCCGCCAGATACCGCGACAAGCTCTACATGGGCAACATCCACGGCAATTGCTTGAACAGCGACCGCGTGGAAAAAAGCGGCTCGACGTACAAGGGTCTGCCCGAGGATGATTTCTTGACGGCGAACGACGTGTGGTTCATGCCTGTCGTGCAAAAGACCGGCCCCGACGGATCGTTGTACGTGTTGGATTGGTACGACCGTTATCACTGTTATCAGGACGCGAATCGCGATCCGGCCGGGATCGATCGCGGATTGGGCCGGCTCTATCGCATTCGCTACGGCGACACGCCCCGCGCGAAACCGTTCGACCTGTCAAAAGAATCCGACGCCGAATTGATCGAGCGGTTGAAGAGCCCGAACGTCTTCTATCGCGATCTGGCTCAGCGGATTTTGACCGAACGTGCGAATCCGCGTTCGACCGTAGCGCTCGAAGCTTTGGTTTTCGACGAGCAAGCGCCGCGTAAATCGCGTTTGCACGCCCTCTATGTGTTGGTCGGTTCGAATCTGTTGACGAAATCCTCCGCCGCGCGATTGCTCGATCACAAAGACCCGACGTTCGTCGCCTGGGGCGTGCGCGGTCGGCCAGAACGAGCTGATCGACTGGACGACGTTGCCGAAAGTCATGGACTTGGCCAAATCGAAGAATCCGGAAGTCCTGCTGCAGGTCGCGATCGCCGCACGCAAAATCTCGACCACGGATGCCGTGCCTCTGTTGCTGAATGTTCTGGACGCAAGCGGGACTGACGAACATTTGCATCAAGTCGTCTGGCAAAATCTGAAACCGTTGCTGCCGAAGCATTCCCAAGCTTTTAACGAGTTGGTCAAAGCTCGCGGCGTCAAACGCTCGCCCGGCCTGAACGCCATTTTGCCGCTAACCGTCGAATGGCTACTCGCAGGCCGATCTTCGTGAGATGTGGCGCGTTGCGCTTTCCATATTCGAACTTCCGCCGAGTCTCGCAATCCTTAGGTCCGACGATGTCCGTTCGTCCGTTCGTCTTCTGCGTGAGTTGGTTGGCCGCGACTTCGCTTTTTTCCGGCGGCGTTCACGCCGCGGAGTTCGACCCCGCTCCGGTCAGCGATCTGCTGGAAATCGTCTTGGCGGACGGGACGCGCGACGAGCAAGTCGCGAGAAAATGCCTGGATGTCTTGGCCGCTAAACTGGAGGCGCGCGAGCTGAACGCCAAGGCGATCGACGCGTTGCGGCCGCGACTGGAAAAATCGTTGGCGCCGTTCCTGATGCCGAGGCCGAAGGGCGCTGGTGTTGCCGGCCTGTGCGCATCACAGTGGGACTCGGTTCGACCGCCGGCGTCGCCGTGATGGAACGGTTGCTGGCCGCCGCGCAAAGCGATGAAGCGACCCGACTGACCGCCGCCGCCGCGTTGTTGGCCGCCAAGCGATCGGCTCCGCTCGACTACGCCGCGAAATTGGTCTCCGGCGACCGCAAAGCGTCGCCTGCGCATCTCGCCGCCGTGTTGGCCGCTTTGGATCGCAGCGACGATCCGCGCGTGGCGGAGATCCTGATCGCGGCGTATCCGACGCAAGCGCCCCCCGCTCGGGCGAAATCGCTCGAATCCTTGACGCAGTGCGCCGCGTGGTCGAAGGCGCTGCTGGCGGCGATCCAAGCCAAGACGATCGCGGCCGGCGATTTGAACGCGAATCAGATCGCCCGTTTCTACGACGGTAAAGATCCGGCGATCAACGAACTCGCCAAGGCGATTTGGGGAACCATTCGCGCCGAGCGCAACCCGCGGCGCGAGTTGGTGATCGACCGGATGCGGAACCTCATTCGCAAAGGTCCGCCCGGCGATCCGATCGCCGGCGAGGTCGCCTTCCAGCGGGTTTGCGCAATGTCACAAACTGCACGGCGCCGGCCAAGACGTCGGTCCGGACATCACCTCGAACGGACGCAACTCGTTCGAACAGTTGCTCAGTAACGTCTTCGATCCCAGTCTGACGATCGGCGCGGCGTATCAACCGCGGGCCGTCGAAACGGTCGACGGCAAAACGGTGACGGGCTTGCTCGTCGAAGAGAGTCCGCAGCGCGTGGTGTTGAAAGTCCAAGGGGGCAAGGTCGAGACGATTCCGCGCGGCGAAATCGAAGAGATGAAAACGCTGAAAACGTCGTTGATGCCTGACGAGGTCGAGAAACAGTTCAGCGAAAAGGAACTGCGCGATCTGTTCGCGTTGCTGACGTTAGACAAATCACCCCGCGATCCGGCCGCCAAACGCTTGGCCGGAGTCGATGACCCCGAAATCCGCAAGACCGAGGATCCGAAGCGATTCGCCGAATTGGTCGGCGTCGCCGCACCGGGTTTCCGTCTGGCGGCCAGCGGCGTCGGCGGCGTCGAACTGCACAAGGAATTCGCCGGCCGTCGTAACGTGCTGCAAACCCACCCCGTGGCTCAAGGGAAACCGGCCGTCCTGACCGGCGAGTTCGACTTGCCGGCCGACGCTCCGTCGCAACTCGCGCTAGCCGTCGCACCGCATGTCCAGGGAGATTGGGAACTGGTGATCCGCGTGGATGGCACCGAGATTTTCCGCTTGCCGGTAACGAAAGAGACGACTCGCAACGGCTGGTCCGACGTCACGATCGACCTCGCGAAATGGCAAGGCAAAAGCGTGAAATTGGAACTGGAGAACCGCCCCACCGGCTGGTCGAACGAGTTTGGATACTGGAGCGATGTGGTCGTCGATCGGAAAAAGTAGACGGACTTGGAAATTGTTGACAAAAATACTCTTTCGCCCGATAGTAATCCTGGGAAAGCGCGATCTGGTCGGGGGATTTCCCGGATTTCGTGATGTTCTCTTACATCCGATCTCTTTGTCGCTGGCGAAGCATTCGCGACTCCGCCGGCTTCGACCGTCACGAAAGACCGAGGCTGCGATGCCGATGCTTCGCCGTGGTTTCACGCTCGTCGAACTGCTGGTCGTGATCGCGATTATCGGCATTTTGATGGCCATGACGTTGCCCGCGATCCAATCGGCCCGCGAGTCGGGCCGACGCACGCAATGCCTGAATAATTTGCGTAATATCGCGCAGGGCTTTATTCAACATGACGCCGTGCAAAAACATTTCCCGACCGGGGGCTGGGGATACAACTGGGGGGGGCGATCCCGACCGAGCGTTCAATCGTCGACAGCCCGGTGGATGGGGCTACAACATCCTGCCTTTTATCGAAGAAACGACGCTTCACGATCTGGGAAAATCGGGCGATCCGAAGACCTACACCGCCGCCAAAAAAACCGCGAGTAAACAACGCGCTGTGACTCCGATATCTCTCTATTACTGCCCCACGCGCGGTCGTGGACCGTTGGTGGCCAATAACGCAGGCGGAATGATCAATGTGGATCTGTCCGGCTTAACGGAACTTGCGAAGACGGACTATGCGGCGTGCGGCGGCTCGATCTCTCCTTCGTTGATCGCGGACCTGCCGGACGGCGGCGGCGAGGGGAATCTCGCCAAATCGAACTCGCAAATCGACACTCAACTGGCGAAGGCCGCCGCCACCGACGGCGTTTGCAACACCGGCAGTGAAATCAAAGCATCGTTGATTAAAGACGGACTCTCGAAGACGTATTTGGTCGGGGAGAAATACTTGGCCTTGCAACGAGGTTCGGAGACCACGTTCGGCGACGATAACCAAACCTGGGATACGGCCTATGACTGGGATACTTATCGCTGGACATCCGGAGCCCCCTACTTCGATCAAATCGTCGACTCCGCCGTGAACAGCACGCAATTCGGCTCTTCGCATCTCGGTGGATTCGGCATGGCCTGCTGCGACGGAACGGTTCGAATGATTCCTTACGAGATCGATAACACGATTCACCGACTGCTCGGTGGTCGAAAAGACGGCGGGCCCGACGTATCGCAAGTCCCCGGTTGGTAGTCGAATCGATAATTAATGACCCTGCGAGGAATTCGCTGTACGGTTTGTTGCGACCAAGTTAAACTGAAAAAATTCCGCATGTTCTTCGCTCGTTCGGCCCTGAGGGGGGTTCCCAACGCATGATTCGCACGGCCCCGCCGCATTCTTTCCGTTTCAAGAATGCCTTCACATTGGTCGAGTTACTCGTCGTTATCGCGATTATCGGCATCCTGATGGCGATGACGCTGCCCGCGATCCAATCGGCGCGTGAATCGGGACGACGTACGCAATGTATGAACAACGTGCGAAACCTGCGCAAGGCGGCATCCAGGGTCAGCAACAGTTCGGCTCGTTTCCGTCCAGCGGTTGGGGGTACGCCTTCGCCGGCGACGCCGATCGAGGCTATGGTCGAAAGCAACCCGGTGGTTGGATTTATCAGACATTGCCGTACATCGAAGAAACAACCTTGCACGACCTGGGAAAAGGGCAAGCCGAAACTCCGAAAAAGGCGGCTAACACTACCCGCCTCGCAGCGGTTCTGGCGATATTAGACTGTCCGACGCGAGGCCGAGCGGACTTAAAGCCTTTTACCAAGAACGATTATTTCAATGCGAACGCCACGCCGTTCGTCGCCGGCAGTGACTACGCCGGAAACGGCGGATCCCAAGGATTCGGCAACGGCGACGCACGCGTTAAAGGCGATAGTTCGTTGCTGACCATGACCAAAGACAGCGATGTGGAAAACTATTTCAGCGCGAGCAGCGGCACTTTGATGAAACACAACGGCATAACTTTTATTCGCAGTGAAGTCAAATCCGCGCATATCAAAGACGGGCTTTCCAAAACATACTATATCGGTGAGCGTTACCTGGACTTTCGCTTCTATGAAGTCAACACCGGCGATGATGATCAAAGCTGGGACTCGGGCTACGACTGGGACGTCAATCGTTGGACCAATGCCGAGCCGAAATTCGATCAAAATCCAGGATCGCCGACATCCAACGGCAATTTCGGCAGTGCGCATCTCGCTACGTTCAACATGGCCTTCTGCGACGGCTCGGTTCGTGCGGTTCCCTATGAGGTCAGTTTTGCGGTTCATACGGCTTTGGGAAACCGTGCCGGTGGAAACGACGATCTGTCGCAAATTCCGTAAATGCGACGACTCTCGCGGTCTCAAGATTGTTCTATTCGTAGGCGTCGCGTAAACTTATACAGAGGGACAACATCTTTTTGAACGCGATGCCGTGGGCCATCGGCAAATGCGTTAAGGGGTTCTGAACGTGATTCAAGCTTCTCGTCGTCGCGCGTTTACCTTGGTGGAACTGCTGGTCGTGATCGCGATCATCGGCATTCTCATGGCCATGACGTTGCCGGCCGTGCAAGCCGCGGCGTGAATCCGCTCGTCGCACGCAGTGCATGAACAATGTGGGCAACATGGGCATGGCCGCTCAACAGCACCACACTTCGTACAAGTGCTATCCGAGCGGCGGTTGGGGCTACCGTTGGGCGCCGGATCCGGACGCCGGATTTGGCCGTCGGCAACCGGGCAGCTGGGTCTACAGTTTGCTGCCGTTCATGGAAGAAGCCACCTTGCATCAATTGGGGAAGGGCTCGAGTACGAAAATGAGCGACGGCGTAATTCGTGCCGCGACTCCTCTGCAATTCATCGTTTGCCCTTCTCGACGCCGTGCGGAAACGTTTTCGTTTACCGTGACCGGTAATTTTCTCAACATGAATAACCCGAGTCTGATCGCGAAGAGCGATTACGCGGGTAACGGCGGATCCGGCGGCATCGATGAAACCCCGGGGCCGACCGACGCGACGCTGCCCACGCAATCGGATCGTAACGTGGAAGCGGCGTTCGTCGCGGCCGGACTGACCTCGCAGATGAACTCCAAAGGCGTCGTGATTCTGCGGGGCGAAATCCGCGATTCTCTGGTCAAAGACGGCACGTCAAAAACGTATTTGCTGGGCGAACGGAACATGTCGTTGGCCGGCTACGATACCACGACCGCCGACGATAACGAAGGCTGGGTGGCGGGCTATGATAACGATTGTATCCGGTGGACGTCGTACGTTCCGCTGGCGGATAACCCGACGTCGAGTTCCGCAGGTGCGTTTGGCTCGGCTCATATCGCGACGTTCAACATGGCATTTTGCGACGGCAGCGTTCGCACGATCCCGACCGAAATCACGCCGGCTTTGCACTTGGTACTAGGTAACCGCGCCGACGGTCAAGCCACGGGCGGCAAAGTCTACGACATGTCGGAAATCGCCCAGTAATCGATCTCGCATCGAGTTGAAATACTTAGGCCTTTGAGTCGACGTACGCGTCGCTCGCGGCCTCTTTCATCGAGTTTCGCGAGAGATTACATTTATTCTTCCCCTGCGACGCCTCGTTTCGCGTCTATGGTCGGTTTCCTCAATCGAGTCGCATACCGCGGCTCCGTCGTTTACCTTTCTCCCCGCAAACGAAACATGTCCGTTCCCGAAGACGGGACGCAAGTCCCCGCGTCCAATATCACTCCCATCACCGATGCGCAACAGGCGGCCGCTACCGCCGAAGACGACGCCAAAGCGCGGATTCGCATCGGTTCGCAACGCCAGGGTTCCGGTTCGACCAAGGTCCCGCCTCGCGTCGTGACCGAGTTCAAAACCGGCGCCGACGCTCCGACGCCCAAGAAGCAAGTTTTCGTGCGATTGGATCAAGACGGGAACTTTCAGCCGTTAACGTCCGGCACATCGCCAATCGTTGCGCCGCAGTGCGTCGGATTCTCAAACGGCCGCATCGCAATCGAACACGCAGCAGGCCGACGCGTCTCAAACTTCGGCCGGCGATACTCAAGCGAATGCGCCCGAAGCGCAATCCGGCGCACAAAGCTATCGTCCGAAGCCAGCGCCGTTGGCGCATACGCCGAAGGCCGATCGACCGGTCGTCGAGAAGGTGGGACCGAAGATCGCCGTCCCCAGCACTGCGCGGCAAGTTGAGCGACGACTTGGAAGCCGAACTGGCCGCCGCGCTCGGCGAAGCGTCGCTCGAAGAGATGATCGACAAAAGCGCGGTCGCGACGATCGGCCAATCGCTGGAACCGGATACCAAACTGACCGGCAAAGTCCTCCGCGTCACGCCGGAGTACGTCTTCGTCGATCTGCCCGGGATGAACCAAGGCGCGATTCAAACGCTGCTGTTCGAGGAGCGCGTCCCCGAAGTCGGCCAAGCGTTGGAGGTTCGCGTCGGCCTGTATCTACCCGACGAAGGCATCTACGAATGCTCGTCCGGGAATTCGGCCATGAGCGTGTCCGATTGGTCACAAGTCGCGGAAGGCATGGTCGTCGAAGCCAAGATCACCGGCCACAATAAGGGCGGTTTGGAATGCGACGTCAATCGCATTCGCGGTTTCATTCCGGCCGGTCAAATCTCGCTGTATCGCATCGAAGATTTCTCGGGAATGGTCGGCGAAAAACTGACCTGCGTCATCACGCTCGCCAATCCCGAACGTCGTAACTTGGTGCTCAGCCGCAAAGCGGTTTTGGAACGCGAACAAGAAGAAGCCAAAACCAAATTGTTGGCCGAACTCTCGGTCGGCGACGAGCGCGAAGGAATCGTCCGCAGTCTACGCGATTTCGGGGCGTTCGTCGATTTGGGCGGCGTCGACGGCTTGATCCACATCAGCCAAATGAGCTGGGAACGGATCCGCCATCCCAAGGAACTGTTGACCGAAGGCCAACGGGTCAAAGTCAAAGTGCAGAAAATCGACCCCGATTCCGGCAAGATTTCGCTGTCGCTCCGCGACTTCGTGCAAAACCCCTGGGATTCCGCGGCACAGAAATACGCGGTCGGCACAAAGGTCAAGGGAACCGTCACGCGGATCATGGAATTCGGAGCGTTCGTCAAGTTGGAACCGGGCGTCGAAGGCTTGGTTCACGTCTCGGAACTGTCTTTCAAGTGCGTCTGGCGCGTCGGCGACGTCCTGAGCGAAGGCCAAGAAGTCGAAGCCAAGGTGCTCTCGGTCGATCCCGAGAAGCAACGCATCTCGCTGTCGATCAAAGCTTACGAAGCGCACCCAGAGCCGGAAGCGGAAACCGAAGTCGCCGTGGAAACCGCGGAGGAAGTCGCCGCCAAGCCGGTTCCGAAACGAACCGTCCCGCTAAAAGGCGGCTTAGGGAAAAGCTCGGGCGGCGAAGAAGTCGGCCTGAAGTGGTAGGCCACGCGCGACGATACATCGATAAAACGACGCTCCCGGACATTGTCCGGGAGCGTTTTTATTTCGACGAATGTCACGCGATAACGCGCTCAGTTGAACACGACCGCGCGACGTTCGCTCGGTTGGCTCGCGCTGCGTAACGCGTTCTCCCAACGCTCCATTCGCTTGATCGTCTCGCCCAGCAACGCCAACAGATTGCCGACGTCCAACGGCTTGGTCAAATAGTCGCTGGCGCCGTGCTCGATCGCGTCCGCGATCCGCGCCCAACTGGAGTGAGCCGTCAGGAAAATCGCCTGAGTCCAAGCGTTTCGTTTTTTTGCGCTGGCCAACAGTTCGATGCCGTCGAGCTCGGGCATTTCGATATCGGTCAGCAGAATGTCGAACGGCTGATTTTCCAGCAGTTCTGCGCTCGTAACGAATCGTCGATCGCCGTGACTTTCAGCTTCGGAGCCAAGGAACTCCGTTCCACGGCCTTCTCGATCAAACGAAGGATAGACGGATCGTCGTCGACCAGTAACAAATTCAAAGCGCGCATGAGATTCCCTCTCGTTAATGAATGAGCCGCTCAACCTTACGTCGTGGAAGCCGTCCATGTCACCCACGCCCACAACGTGTTTGACGATCCGCATTTCTCTAAGACAGAATCGGCTTAACTCCCGCTGACGAATAGCGTTGCGGCTGCTATTCTGATGCTCGTTCCGGCGGATTGTGACGATTCTCCCGCCGGCGGCGTCGAACATCCTGAGTTCGACGCCGAAACGATGATCCGTTCTCACATTCCGGTCGAAAACTCGCGTTTGCCCGTCTACCCTGACATCGCCGACGAAGACTTGGCCGCGCTCGCGGCTCGCGAAGGCTCGGCCGGGTTGGCGTTCGACGAATTGCTGCGACGCTTCCAGCCCCGGATTTGGCGGATTTGCTTTCGATTGATGTCCCACGAACAAGACGCAGCCGACGCCACACAGGAAGTCTGCCTGCGACTGTTCTTGCATCGCGAGCGGTTCGCGGGACGCTCGAAATATTCGACCTGGGTCTACGGCATCGCGGTCAACACCTGTCTGACGCAACGACGCGGACGCGGGCGTAGGAAAAAACGCGAAACCGACGTCGACAGCGAAACGCTTTGGGCCGGCGTACCGGACCGCGACGCTCCGCCCGAGGGAGTCAAGCTGGATATGCAACAGATGCTGGACACGCTTGACGAGGAGGACCGCGCGTTGCTGATTTTGAAGTACGCCGAAAACTACAGTCACGAGGAATTGGCCGAGATTTTTAATCTGGGCGAAAGCGCGTGCAAGATGCGGATCAGCCGAGCGCGCGACAAAATTAAGCAACGTTTCGGCGAGAGCGACTCCGCGGAGTCGCCGGCCGACGCGAAAGCCAAGGAGTGCGCATGAGCGACCGGCTCGACGAAACAAACGAATTCTTCGACGAAGCGGACGATTCGTTCGCCGAGTTGGTCTCCCTGCCGATACCGCCGGTGCCGCGGGATTTCGGCGGTGCGCGTTCACGACGGCATCAACCGCGTCTTGACGACCGAACAGTTATGCGAAGGTTTGCTGACCGACCTGCCCGCCGCCGGTTGGGAATTGTTCCACGCGATCCTCGGCGGCGCGGCGTGGAGTTTGGCGTCGCAACGCGACGCCCGACGCGCCGCCATGAATGTTAAAAACGAAACTCCTACTCCTTGGAGCTGAACCCGATGTCGATGTTCTCCTCTTTCTTCGCACAGTCCGAAACGGTCGTCGTACCGGTCGTGACCGAAACTCAAAGTTTGAAGACGACGATCGAAAGCTTGCAGGACATACAGTCCCAAATCAAAGCCTATGTCCCGTCGCTGATCGCCGGGGCGACGGTTTTGATCATCGGTTTGCTGATCACGTGGTTGCTGGCCAAGGCCGCCAATCTGGTCGCCGAGAAACTCGGCCTGCAGTGCGCGGCCGAGCAAAGCGGTTTAGCGGAATCGATGCGCGACGCGGGAATCGTCCGCAGTCTGCCGCAAATCGTGGGAAGCACCGTGTTTTGGTTACTGCTGACGCTGACGTTGATGTTGTCTCTCAAGCAATTGCGGATCGATAACTTCGACAAGACGATCGAAGACATCCTCCACTTCTTTCCGAATCTCTTCGTCGCATTGCTGATTCTGGTATTGGGCTTGTTGTTGGGCAAATTCCTGCGCGGCGTCGTCGCGACCGGCGCCGATCGCATGGGTTTGAACTACGCCCAGTCGTTGGCGAATACGGTCTACTTCGCGTTCGTCTTAGTGCTGCTTCATCAAGTCAGCGTCCAGTTGGGCTTACGATTGGAATTGTTTACGAATCTGATCCTGATGGCGTTCGGCGGTTTGATGTTGGGCTTGGGTTTGGCAATCGGCTTAGGTGGAAAGGACGTGATCGGCGGGATTTTGGCAGGGTATTACGTGGCGCAAGCGGTTGCAAGCCGGCGACCGCGTGACCGTGGGCGAAATTGTCGGCACGGTCCGTGAGGTCGGCCCCGTCAGCACGATCCTGGACTCGGCCGAAGGGACAATGCCGCGCCAACGAATCGTACCGAACTCGAAAATGCTGCACGAAGCGATTCGTTGAACGACTAGTGAAAATCAACCACGAAGATTTGGTTTCGCGGTCCTAACGGCGATTCCACTTGGCGAACATAAGCCACGCGATCGCCGCGCGGCGATACGACGCAGGCCTCGGGCCGCATGGGCGACGTGTCGGCAGTCCGTTTCGCAAGCGTCGTCGTCCGACCGCTCGTCACGTCGGTCAGCGTCGGATCACCTTGATAAGCATGCACGATTCCGCTTCCATCCCGCATCCATGTGAACGCCGAGCCGACGCCATGCGGACCTGCGGTGACTTGCGTCGGCAGACCGCCGTTCGGCGAAATCGTCCAAAGCTGCGCAACGCCGGCGTCATCGGCCATGAGAAACCCAATACGCGTTCCGTCCGGCGACGACCGCAACCAATGACGTGGTTTGGCGAGCCCCGGATAGCAACGGTCCTCGGTCCAAGTCAATCGTCGTTGGACGGTTCCCTCCGGCGGTCGTGGTCGGCTCGTCGGAGTACCACATAACGGTCCATCGCCATTGCGGAAGGGCGTTTCCGGTAAATCGACGACGAAGACCTCGACGTGTTCGGTCCCGTTCTCGCCAGCGACCGTCCCTTGAAACGCCAACGCATATTTACGACGCCGACCGGTCGCATCGAGGTAGCCGTTCGCTCCGATCCAACTCTCTTCACAGGCGCGAGAGATCTCCTCGGTGCCCGGTCGAGGGTCGTCGACGGTCTGCGTCACCAACACGGAATAGCCGTCGCCGTCGTGATTGCGCGGATGCGTTCGCGGGACTTGAACCGGGCTGTCGCAAAGCACGACGCCGAGATTGCGTTGATTGCGTTCCGCCTGCGGAACGGCGCGCTGATCCATGGTCGCCAACAAATGATCTTCATAGGTGAACGCCACGAAACGCCCGTCGGGCGACCAGACGTGCAGATGCGTCCCACCGCGTAAGGCGCCCGGCGTAAACGGCGCGACCAGATCGCGCATCGAGATTCCGGAACTCACCCCGACCATCGATCGAAACGACGCCGCCACGACGATGCCAGGCGCAATAAGACCAATCGTGCGTGGGGTATTCCGGGCCGTGGATAAAAACGACGCGTTCCACGGTCGGATGGTAGGTCGGCGCCGCAACATGCGTCGTTCCGCGCTACGTATAAGATCTCGACGCGGCCCGTTTCCACATGAACTCGCTCGATACGCGCGCCGTCGAATCGGTCGCCGCCCGGATCACTGCGTACGTCATAGACGATCCATTCGCCGTCGGGCGACCACGCGCCGCAATTCGTAAGAATATGGCCCGAATCGGAATCGGTGATGCGACGTTCGTGTTCCACGTGAAACAATTGCGACGAAGAGTCGGGAAAACGTAAAAATTCGCAATCACGTTGATAGCGATTCGCGCCGGGATCGACAATCCGCATTTTTCGCACAAAAACCGTTGTGAACGACGCGTCGAGTCGTCACACTGACCGACCACAGCCCTCCGAACGATCTTCCCCACCACGCCGTTCCATCTATGTGCACGCTGACTCGATTTCTTGGATTGTGTTCGGTATTCTTCGTCGGGACGATCTTTGCCACGGAACCGCACTCCGGTTACCGCGTGCTGGGTTGCGACAAGGGCCATATCGCGATCGTCGGCAAAGACGGCAAGATCGAGTGGGAAGTCCCATGTAAAGTGACCGCGCACGATCTGCAACTGCTGCCCAACGGCAACCTGTTGATGCCGGTCGCCGACGCAAAGATCGTAGAAATGACCCCTGAGAAGAAAATCGTTTG
The DNA here is from genome assembly GCA_049840575.1 of Pirellulales bacterium. Classification (GTDB taxonomy): domain Bacteria; phylum Planctomycetota; class Planctomycetia; order Pirellulales; family JALHPA01; genus JANRLT01. The sequence goes on along the minus strand of JASGKV010000014.1, from coordinate 586,361 downwards.
GGAATACGAATCGAAACCTAAAGACGGCTACAAAGGCAAAATCGAAATCCATGCCTTTCAACGCTTGGCCGACGGGCGAACGATGATTTCCGAGAGCGGCAACGGTCGGATCATCGAAGTCGACGCCGATGGGAAAATCGTTCATGAATTGTCGCTGACGCGCGACAAACCGAGTTCGCACAGCGACACGCGTTTGGTCCGCAAATTGGATAACGGCAACTACCTTGTCAGCCACGAAGCGGACGGCAAACTGCGCGAATACGACGCCAAGGGAAACGTCGTCTGGAGCTATAACATCGAACTGGGCGATCGTCCCGCCGCTGCCGGGTCACGGCGTCGAAGGACATGGGACGTCGGTCTACTCGGCGGTGCGCCTCAAGAACGGCAACACGCTGATCGGCGGCGGCAACAATAACCGCGTGCTGGAAGTCGATCCGCAGGGAAAGATCGTCTGGTCGGTCGATCAGAAGGAACTGCCGGGCGTCACGTTGGCGTGGGTCACGATGGTTCAAGCGTTGCCCAACGGCAACGTGATCATCGGCAATTGCCACGCCGGTCCCGAAAACCCGCAATTGATCGAAGTCACCCGCGACAAGCAAGTCGTTTGGACGTTCAAAGATTTCAAGATCTTCGGCAACAGCCTAGCCGTCGCCGAGGTCTTGCACGTCCCCGACGTCAAACGCTAAGCTCGCCGTTCGCGTCAGTCCTTCAGTTTGTGCCGGACGATTTCGCCTTCGACCATGTAGATGACGTCTTCGGCGATGTTGGTCGCCATATCGGCGATCCGTTCGAGATGCTTCGAGACCGAGTTGAGTTTCAACAGATACTCGACTCGGTCCGGCATTTTCCGCATTAAGGCCATGACGTGATCGCGAATCATTTCGCGTTCGCGATCCACGGCGTCGTCCTCCGCGCGAACTTGTCGCGCCAGCGTCGTATCGGCGTTGACCAACGCGTCGAGCGACATTTTGACCATGGCCTGCACCTTGGTCGTCATCTCGCGGACGCTGAACGGCAGCTCGACCGGATCGTTTTTCGAGAGATAACTGACGCGTTTGGCGATGTTCCGCGCCAAGTCGCCGATCCGTTCCAAGTCGTTGTTGATCTTCAAGATCGCGACGACGAACCGTAAATCGGCCGCTACGGGTTGATACAACGCCAGAATTTTCAAACAGTCTTCTTCGACTTCGACTTCCATTTGATCGATGATCGAGTCGTCGCCGATCACGCGTTTGGCCATGACCCCGTCGCGATTGATCAACGCCGAGACCGCGTTGGCGATGGCCTCTTCGACCAACCCGCCGACGTTCAAGATTTTTTGCTTGAGCAGCTCGATCTGACGTTGAATGTGTTTCATTTCTTGACCGTCCCTTCAAGGTTTCGAAGCGTCCGCGTTCCATCCTAAGACTTCATGCGGAAACGGTGAATACCGATCGTTCAACCGAAGCGCCCGGTGACGTAGTCTTCGGTCTCGCGGAGGATCGGCTTCGTGAAGATGTCGGTGGTGGGACCGTATTCGATCAATCGACCGAGATACATGAAGGCGGTAAAGTCGCTCGAACGCGACGCCTGCTGCATGTTGTGCGTCACCATCAAGACGGAATACGATCCGCGCAGCTCTTGGATCAGGTCCTCAATCTTTCCCGTCGCGATCGGATCGAGCGCGGAACACGGTTCGTCCAGCAACAACACTTCCGGTTCCGCCGCGATCGCCCGTGCGATGCATAAGCGTTGTTGCTGCCCACCGGAGAGGCCCAAGCCCGTTTCATGCAAACGATCTTTAACCTCGTCCCACAACGCGGCGCCGCGCAGACTTCGTTCGCAAACCTCGTCCAACACGCCGCGGTTCCGTTCGCCGTCGATACGTAAGGAATAGACCACGTTCTCGTAGATGCTCATCGGAAACGGATTGGGCTTTTGGAACACCATTCCCATCCGTTTGCGGAGTTCGATCACATCGATGCTGGTTTGATAGATCGAATCGCCGTTAAGCCGCATATCGCCTTCGATCCGCACGTGACTGAGCAGATCGTTGAGCCGATTGACCGACCGCAACAAGGTCGACTTGCCGCATCCGGACGGACCGATCAGCGCGGTGACTTTGTGTTTAGGGACGGACATCGTGATGCCGTGGAGCGCTTTCTTCGCGCCGTACCACAGGCGAAAATCGTCGACGTCCAGGACGGCCGTTTCGCGGGCGACGGAATCATGCGTTTCGGTCGGCACGTCTTGGCCGCGCGCGATGGCTTCCAGACGGTTGCCGGCCGGGGAAACGAAGGTCTCGGACATAGTGGACGAATCCGCGGGACGATGCATAACGGCGGCCTTTCGCGTCGGGGAGGCGTTAGAACTGGTTCGAAGCGTAACGCCGTCGCAACCGATTCCGGAACCAAACCGCCATCACGTTCAAGGTCGTAATGATCATAATCAACAGCAAGGCCGAGGTCATGACCAGCGGTTTGGCGGCTTCGGCGTTCGCGCTCATGAACCCGACGCCGTAAATGTGATACGACAAATGCATGAAGCCCCGTTCCGGATGCACGAACGGCGCGACCGTATCGACCGGCAACTCGGGCGCGGTCTGCATGACGCCGACCAGCATCAGCGGCGCGACCTCCCCCGCTCCCCGCGCCATGGCCAGAATCAACCCGGTCATGATGCCGGGCAATGCGCGGGGCAACACGATTCGGCGAATCGTTTGCCATTTGCTGGCGCCGCAGGCATAGGATCCTTCGCGCATCGAATTGGGAACCGCCGCCAAGGCTTCTTCGGTCGCTACGATCACGACCGGCAACGTCAGGAGAGCCATGGTTAAGCTGGCCCACAGCAGGCCGCCTTTCCCATAGACGGCGACGTTGGCCGCCTTCTCTTCGGCGAAGAACAGGTTATCGATCGGGCGTCCGATCCAGTAGCAGAAAAAGACCAGTCCGAACGCGCCGAAGACGATGCTGGGGACGCCGGCCAAATTATTGATCGCGATGCGGATCATCGTGACGATCGGACCCGCCGTGGCGTACTCCCGCAGGTAAAGCACCGCCAACACGCCGAACGGCGCAACGAGCAGCGACATACACAACGTCATGGCGACCGTCCCCCAAATGCAGGGAAACACGCCTCCCTCGGTATTCGCTTCGCGCGGACTTTCCGAAAGGAACTCCCACCAACGCGCCGCGTACAGCCCAAGTTGCGAACCAAAGCCGTCGCGATTGGGCGTGGAGGCGCGGACGATTCCGCCCAGCGGAATTTCTTGTACGACGATGTCCGCCGCCGAACCGTTCGGGATGCGGACGAGCAATTTTTGATCGGCGAATTCGGACTTCAAACGCAGGATTTCGGCTTCCGCTCCGGAACGCGCTTCTTGCTCGGCAGCGCAACGCGCGACGACTTGAGAGTCGTCTTCGCCCAGCTTGCGCACCAGGAGGTCGGTCTTTTTCACGGCGCGGTTGATGTTGCCTAAGTCGTGCTTTTCGATCGCCTCGGCGCGGTGAAAAGCCGCCAAAGCGGTCGGCTGGAGTTCATGAAAGCGTTGCCACGCCACGGCCGGATCATCCGTCGATTCGGTCGACGTTTTCAAGCCCACCAATTCCGCATATAACCGCGCGTGCTCGGTTCGTTCGACCACGATCGCCCATTCAGGGCGTTCGACGTCGCGAATCCAAGCGTCCCAACGCCAAGTTTCGCCCCGGTTGCCGGCCGCGTCGCTGCCGCGCAACTTCCAACGTATCAGTGGGTTTTGCCCTTCACCTGAGACCGCCCAGAGCGAATTTTTGAGTTCGCCGGACTGCGCGTCCCAGAACTGCGAATCCGGTCGATAGCTTTCGCGATCGATCGTTTCGCCGAGAAAGACGCCGTCGTCGCCGAAATGGAATAACGCGACCGGTCGCGGCCAGAACGTTCCCAAACCTTGCCATGCGATGTAACTCAACAACCCGATGATCATCACCAAGGCGATCGCCAACGCGCCGCCGGTGATCCAGACCATCGGTTCGCCTTGCGCACCGACAACGACGTAATTCGACGGTCGCCGACGATAACCGCGGCGGACTTGGCTTTCCGTTTGTCGGTAGCGGTATCGGCCGCATTAGAGTTCATAAGCCCTCCGTCGGAAACGCTGCCGGACGGATTCGGCCACGGTGTTGATGATGAACGTGATGACGAAGAGCGCGAACGCGGCCAAGAACAACACGCGATACTGACTGCCGCCGTGCGGAGCTTCGGTCAAGCCGACGGCGATGGCGGCCGAGAGAGTCTGAAAGCCGTTAAAGATGTTGAAATCCATGATCGGCGTGTTGCCGACGGTCATCAGCACGATCATCGTCTCACCGACCGCGCGGCCAAGGCCGATCATCAATGCGGAAAAGAGACCGCTGGTGGCGGTCGGGATCACGATTCGCACCGCCGTCTGCCAAGGCGTAGCGCCTGCCCCCAACGAGGCCGACCGTAAATGATTCGGCACAGTCGAGAGGGCGTCGTCGGCGATCGTGAAAATCAGCGGGATGATCGCGAAGCCCATCGTGATGCCGACCAGCAACGAATTCGAGCGCGAATAGCGTTCGTCGGATTCCGGACTGCGGAGATCGGCATGGAATCCGCTAAGGATTCCGGCGACGCTGGCGGCCAACGCCAAGGTCGCGATGGTCATCACGACGAACTTGCCGAAATGCCAGAGCGCGGCCTGACGACGAGTCGCGTTGCGTGTAATGCTACGCAGAATATCGTCGATCAATAACCCGCCCAGCCAAACGACCAGCAAACCGGCCAACGGCAGCAACAATAAAAACCAACCGCCGAACGGTGAGGATTTTTTATCGGCCGACAATATGTCTTCGGTCAACCAGCCCTTCATCGACTTGCCGAACAGCAACTGCTCGAACCATTCCCCGCTCGCGGCGGCCAACGCTAATCCCGGCAAAATACAAACGGCGATACACGCCAACCGCCACGCCCCGGCTTGCAACGTCCAGCGCTGAGGCAAGAGTTGCCAGAGATAGGCGCCGCAAAGCAAGCCCAACGGAACGAACACGATCGCGGCGATCGCCTGAGGGAGCACATCCGAAAGCAACGGCGCAAAGACCATCCCGGCCACATACCCCAAAACCACGCTGGGGAGGCTGGCCATCAGTTCGATGACCGGTTTAATGCGAGCTTTCACGTTGGGATGCAGAAATTCCGCCGCGAACACGGCGGCCATCAACGCCAACGGCGCGCCGAACAGCATGCTGTAGAACGTCGCTTTCAACGTCCCGAAGATCAACGGCATCAGGCCGAATTTCGGCTCGGTCGAGTTCGCCGACCAACTGTATGTCGGTCTGGCGTCGCTCTCGTACCAGACAGGGCGGAAGAGCCCCTTGAACGACACATCGGCGTGCGGAGCGTCATACCGCCACGTTTTAACGCCTTGGTCGCTCAGAGTCAGCAGTTCCGATTGACTGGGCGAAAACGCCGCGGCCAGAAACCGCTCGTTCGGCAATCGAGGGACGTCGGCCAATTCTCGATCATTGGTGGCGTACAGAATCTTGAATTCGCCCGCTTCGTCGATGGCGGTTAACGTCCGATTGCGCGACGGCGTGCCGATCGAGACGATCGGCGACCGCCAGCCCGTGAACTCATGTCCTTTGACTAGCGAAACTCGGCCGCTGTCCAGATTGCTGGGAAACCAAGCTCGTACGCGACCGAGCGAGTCGCCCATGAGCAACGTGACGCGCCCCTCGAGCATCTCGAACGCGGTCAAGCGCCCTCTTTCTCTTCGACGACGTCGAGTTCTTTGATGACGCGAGGCGCGGCCGGATTGCGGATTTCGTACCAGCGGACGATTCCGTCGCTCCAGGCACAATACAAGTATTCCCCAAGTCCGCTCAACCGCATGAAGTCGGGACCGCGCCCGGCGGCGTTTAGAACCGAGAAAGCGGGAAACTCTTCGACACGCATCTCGCCACCGGTTTTCTTCTTCGCCGCGAGAGCCAAGCGACAATCACCGTTTTCGTCGATCGAGGCGGTGAAGTAGGCGGTCGCTTTTGAAATCCCGCTCGCTTGCCGGGCGACGACATCGACGTGTCGCAACGGTTTGCCGCCGCCCACCGCGTACTCCGGCAATGTTTCGTATGACGGACTTGTCGACTCGGCGGTCGAGTCGGATTTTCGTCGCCAGATCGATCCACCGAGGACCAACGGTTGGTCGGCGAGCTGTTTGGGGATTTGCGTCGCAGCGGAGACCTCGTCGGCGACGCTGCCGAGACGGGCGATCCGCAGTTTGCCTTCCTTCGTGCCGATGACGACCAAGTCGTCGTTACCGTCGGATAGTACGCGAATCGCGGTCATGTCGGCGAATAACGATTTCGCCGCAGGATCGACGGTTAATGCTTGAGCATCCGCCACACAGAAGACGCGATACTCGCCCTGAGCGTTTAACTCCCAGGCCGTAACGCCGTCGCCCAGCATCCGCCATTCTCGGGGGCGCACGGGGCCGGTGGATGGTGTGGTCGGCGTGGTCGCGACGGCGAACTCTTCGCTCAGCGTCGGCGAGGAAAAAAGCGGAATGACTTCCCACACCAAAAAGAAGCAGATCAGCAACACGGCCACGATCGTGCCGATGCCGCCGATGCCGATAACGGCACGCGCGACCTTATCGCCCCATTTGACGGAGTTGCGAGTTTTAAGTCGGCGCTGTCGCCCCGTGAAATGCTGCGCGTCGCTCATAGCGGGCGGAAGAGCCGATCGAAGATCGGCATCCGCGCCCGACTCCGGGAAAAACTACTTGGGCGAAAGACCGAATTCTTTCAGCGTATCGCGAACCATTTCCGGAGCAAGCGGCACGTATTGGTCTTTCTTGACCATCGCTTGGCCTTCGGACGACAACACGTAGCGTAAAAATTCACGACGCAACGGATCGAGCGGGGTCCCGGGCTGATGCTTGAAGCTGACGAACAGGTAGCGAGCCAGCGGATACTCTTCCGAATAAGCGTTCTTCGGTTCCGCGGCGACGAACGGCATACCGTCTTTCACGGCCAACGGCACGATCTTCACGCCTGCGCTGGCGTAACCGATTCCACTGTAACCGATCGCGTATTTGTTCGAGGCGATCGTGCCGATCACGGCCGAGCTGCCGGCCTGCTCCTTGTAGGTTTCTTTGTAAGACCCTTTGAACATCGCGTGGTCTTTGAAGTATTTGTACGTGCCGGACGTCGAATTTCGTCCGTATAACTCGATTGGCTTATCGGCCCAATCGCCGGTCAATCCGAGATCGCCCCAGGTCTTGATGTCTTTGGGAAATCCGCCTTTGCGTTCCTTCGAAAAGATCGCGTCGACTTGCTGCAGAGTCAGTCCGGAAATCGGATTGTCTTTGTGAACGTAGACGGCCAGCATGTCGATGCAGGTCGGCACGACGGTCGGCTTGAATTTGTGCGCTGCTTCGAACTTATCGACTTCGCCCGGTTCCCAATCGCGACTCATCGCGCCGAACGTGGCGAGATCGTCGATTAACGCCTTCGGAGCATCGCCCGACCCATTATGGGCGATTTCGGCGGTGATGCCGGGATAGAACGACTTGAAGCCCTCGACCCAGTAGGTCATCAAGGTGGCCATCGTGTCCGAGCCTTTGCTTTTGATCGTGCCGGCTACGGCGTCCGTGCTTTTTTTGTAGTGCGGCAGCCCGGTTTTATCGTCGACGGCGGGGGGGTCCGTCGGCGTTTCGGCGACGGCCGGGACCGCGGCTTTTTCCGATCCGGTTTTGACCGGAGTTTCGGTTTGGGCGACGGGCTTCTTCGGCGGAGCATACCCTTTGGGCAATTCCTGGCCGCAGCCTAGCAAGCAGCCTGCGAATCCGAGGAATGAGAAAATCAGAACGAATCGAGTCATCGTCTTCCCAGAGAACAATTGAGCGATCGGCACAAAATGGGGTCTGAATTCAGATAGCAATGTAGAGGGCGATTGTTAGCCGAGTATGAGGATTCTAATAATCCTCGACTTTCCCAGACCAGGATCGATGTGATCCCAAAAACGTTTGAAGCCGACGAAATTTCCCTAACATGATGAAGTTTAGAAAGTTACGAAATATACTACACGACCCCATCGTTAGAAATCCACCAGCGCCCTCGACTTATGCCATCCCTCCCCTGGCGACCGCCTACGGAACGACAACAGCGCAACCAAGTCTTCTTGGTGGCGGCGATGCTCGTTCTAGCGGTGCTGAATCTCTTACCCGGGATCGTCGGGTTGCGCGAGGGCTTCGGCCCGCTCTGGTCGCGGGTGGCGATGTTGATCGGGTTGTGGCTTTTGGGCTTATCCGCGTGGACGGCGACGGTGCCGGATTGGATTTCGTTACGCGTCGCGATGTGGTCGCTGGCCGGACTGGCCGCGTTCTTCTGCGGGATGACCGTATTGGTCGCCATCACGCCCGGAGATCGGCAATTGCCTTGGGACCTTTACGACGTACGCAAGCACGATTGGGTGGTGCGGTGGAATGGCGTTCTTTCTTTCGCTGCTCGCTTATACATCGGGAGTGCTTTCCACGCGGTGGCGACAAGAGATTCGCACCGATCCGGAAACTCTCGCCCGACGTTAAACGCGCGGAGCGGGCTTTTCGACTTCTAAAGGAATAAAGTCCTCGCGTCGGCCCAGCTTTAGTAACGCCCGCATGATCTCGTCCGTGATCCGCGGGTAGTCGTCGCGAGTTTTCGTCTCACCGGAGGAGTTGTCGGCTTGGGTAGTGGGGATCGGTTCGCCGATCCGAACACGAACCTTGGCTCGCAATAGAAAGATTCCGAAGATGCTGTCGTTATACGGTGCGCCTTCGATCCAACACGGGATTACCGCCGCGCCGGAACGGGCGGCGATCATGCCCACGCCGGCATGCACGGGCAGCAGCGGGTCGGTCGTGGTGTTGATCCGGCCCTCCGGAAAAATTCCGATCCACGCTCCGTCGCGCAGAGCGGCGACGGCCGTTTTGATCGAACCGCGATCCGCGCCGCCGCGGGTGACCGGGATGACGCCGATGATTTTCAGCAACCAGCCGATGCTCGATTCGACGTACTCCTTGGCGATCATCCAAACCAGCGGCGCGGCGACGGACGCTTGCAGCAACATCGGATCGGCCGAACTGCGATGATTGGCCACGACCAAATAGCCCACGCCCGGTTCTTTTTGCGGAAATCGCCCTTCGACTTTCAGTCCCCACCAGACTCGCGTAAAGACATAATTGATGAGGAATAACGGAACCTGCTTGACGTGCATCTTCCAGGTCCGCGCGGCGAAGATCGTCAGAATCCAAGCGATCAACGCGCCGACGACAAATAGTTGCCACGTCGCCGGAGCGCCGGACGCGATACAGAGAAACGACGACATCAATCACGATCCTTGCGGCACGAGTCCACTTTCAGCGAAGAGTCGTAGTCTAACATGAGCGACGACGTTTTTCTGGCGGTCGTGTCCGATACCCACGGGCACGCGGAATTCGCACTGCGAGCCGCACGGGCGATCGTCCCCTTCGCACCGCGTGTCGTGTTGCATTGCGGCGACGTCGGCGGTGCGGCCATTCCACCGATTTTCGCGGCGTTCGACACGTGCTATGTGACCGGAAACGTCGATGTCGGCGATGAGCGCATCGTAGAACGCGCCGCTCTCGAACATGGCGGGCGATATTTCGGTCGCCGGGGCGAACTGACGATCGAAGGCCGCGCGATCGCATGGCTGCACGGCGAAGATTCCGCGACGTTACGCGACGTGATCGATTCGCAACGCTACGATCTCGTCTGTTCGGGTCACACGCATCAAGTCGACGAACGACGCGTGGGGAAGACGTTGGTTCTCAATCCGGGCGCGCTCTACCGTGCACGGCGACACACCTGCGCGGTCGTGGAACTGCGTACCATGACCGTCGCGATTCTCAATTGCGACGAGTTCGCGACATAAAAAAAGCCGCGCGAAAAATTCGCGCGGCTTGATTCTTCTCGTGCGTCGATTCGATCAGCCGGCCATACGACGCGTCGCGGGCGCGGGGAACGGCAAGATCACCGGGTTGGCCGGACGGTAACGGTATTGCATCTGGTAAGCGTCTTCCACCGTGTCTTCGTAATAGTCTCGCAAAACCGAAGTGGCCCGGAAACCGCTGCGGCTGAAAAACAACTGCGCCGGCAAGTTCGTTTCGCGAACTTCCAACATGATGCGGCTACGACGTTGATTCGAGAGTTTGCCGAACAGCTTGTTCAGCATTTGGCGACCCACGCCTAACCGGCGGAATTCCGGCTCGACCGCGAAGTTCAAAATGTGCAGACGGCTGCGATGCAGTTCGTAGATCATGAAGCCGACGACGCGATCTTCGTGCTCGGCGACCATGCCGATGCAGTTCCGTTGTCGCAGGCAACGGACGAAATCATCCTCGCTCCACGGAAACTCGAAACCGGCCGCTTCGATGTTCCGAACATCCTCCATATCGCGGCGAATCATCCAACGAATATGAACCAACAATTCGGGCTTCAGTCGCAAGCTCATGTCGGGACTCCTTCCCTAGCGGCCGAGTGATGGCGATCCGTCGAACCGGCTGTCGGCGAGCGTCCGCGTCGATACAAGGTCCTCGATCCTTCGAGGTCGCATCGTCGCCGGGCGTCCGCCACCGCGTTCGTCGCAGGGGCAAGTGATAACAAACCGCTCACGAACGAACAAGACGAATCGCGGCGTAACGCACGTCGAATCAGGTCGCCGGCGTCGCGTCGAGCGTCAACGTAAAGTCGGTCGAAAGCTTGCGGGCATGCTCCCGACGCTTAAGAATCCACAACAAAATACCGATCACCGCGATCAATACTGCGAATTCCCGAGGTTCGCATAGAAACCACCAGACGATCGACGCTAGCGTTAAAAATTGTCCCGGATACCGCCCCGGAAGATTCCCCAATCCGGTCCGCGCCGCGGTCAACGCGATCAACGTGACGATCACCAGTCCTCCGGCGAACCAAAACACGGAACGTCGCCAATCGCCGACGCTCAATTCCGTCGGGGGTAACGCCATGCGACGGATGGCGCCGGCCTGTTCGCGACGAATCACTACGCCTTCACTCGAGGCACGCGACCATATTTCGACGGCCGATGTCGCAGAATTCTCGACGCGATCGCGATCGCCGGCGATCGTCCGCCAACGTTGGCGCAAAGCGACGACTTCGGCATCAAATTTTTCCACATCGTTCGTTTCGTCGGGCCGCTCACTCGCCCGGTGAGGTATCGAGCCTAGCTCGTTCAGACGGCCGAGTATCGCGTCCCAACGCCTGCGCCACAACCGTCGCCAAGTTTCTCGATCCGGCGAAACATCGGTCCAAACGTCGCGACCGGCCGTTTCGATCGTTGACAAGAACGCCGCGGCTCGACGCAACTCGAAAGATTCCGCCGACGACTCTCGGCGATTCGTTTCGCGCAGTTGTCGCAGTCGTCGTGACGGAGGATTTCGCGAAGGAATGCTCGATTACCCAATCCAAGATGCGCGGCACAGGGACGTCCGCCGCGCCATCGAGTTCCGAAATGGGAATTTCGTATCCGATGACCAAGCGTTGCGGCAATTCACGATCCGCCAGTACGGCGCGCACCGCTTCACCGAAACGTACGTCGGTTTGTGAATCGGCCGGGGGAACATTATCTTGCTCCCACGCCAGCTCAGATCCGTCCAATTGACCGAAAATCCATTTGCGCACCGACAGGTAATCCGATGCGAACATCGGATTTTCCGCTCGGCGAAAGATCGAACTCCGCAATTCCTAAAATCCGACTCGGATCGGCCGACAGCGTATGTATCGCTTCCAGCACCCGCGCCGTCGCGTCTCCTCCGGCGTCGGAGCGTAAAACCGCTTCCGCGGGTTGATTTTCCGCCACGTAAGCATCGTTCGCTCCGTCGACGCGGCGATAATTCACAAATCGCCAACGAAGTTCACGTCCGTCGTCCAGTCGCGAAAGTATCAACGTTTCCTTAAAGTCGACCGGAGTCAACATCCGCATCGACTTCCATCTCAACGCTTCATCGTCGCGCGCAGCCAACCGTATCTCGAATCGAGCGGCCCAATTACCGCGTAACGGTTCTCTAGGACGCAATCGCAATCGAGACTCACCGCCGGTCCCGGATGCAAGAATCTCCAACGTCTCCCAAGAATCGATCGAGACGACGTCGCGACATTGTTCGGAAACGCGAAGTTCGAGTAAATCGAGAACGCCGGATTTCAATTCACCTTGCAATTCGACGGATGCCCACCATCCGTCGCCACGTCGTTCCAGCCGTGTTGCGGCGCGCACGATCCCTTGCAAACGATTCGAGTCGATGCGTAGATTCCAAGTTTCGTCGTTCGGCTTACCGCGACATATCTCTCCGACGATGCGTGATGAAGGTGTCAGAGCGCGTTGAACGGCGTGCTCGGCCGGCATGGTTTTTATGATATCCCGCCATGTGTCGCGCGGGATCGTTCGAAACGTTTTCGGCCGTTCATCGATCAATAACGAGACGGGATCGTGTTCCAGCAACAATTCCGCGACTTCGGGGTTTTTCCCTTCCCAAACAGGCCACTTCCACGCGGTTTTGACATTCGGTGCAAGCGCCCGTTTCCCCGTCATGACGATTTGAAACTCGCCCTCAAGCGGGGCTTCGGGAAAGATCGTAATCTGTCGATCCTTTCCCACTCCCCAACGACTGGCGAGAGTGCGCCTTTGCTGTCGGAGAGTAATTCTGCGCGGCAACCATCCCTCGGCATTTTTTGCTCGCAGCCGAAAAACGCTACCCTCCCCAACCACGAGAGAATGTTCACATCCCCAATCGACTTGATCACCCGAGGCACCGATCCAACCGCGGGCCGAATCGATTCGGATCGACGGCTCACGTTGCTTGATCAGGATTTTCCATTGCGGGTTCGCACGTGTGATCCGATATGCGAACTGAGGGCGACCAATATCATCGCCCCATGCCGTTCGAGAAAGTTGGCGATCAACGGGCGTCATGGCTCCGCGTGGAATGTCTTCTTCCCAATCCAATCCGGGATCGACTTCGCCGAACAGCCATTGATTTTTGACCGTTTGCCCGATGATTTCGCAGCGAGGCCAAGCCAATGTTCCGGACCCGCCATACTCGTGAATAAGAAAGGGGATCTCGATCATTCCTTTATCGATCATCGGTCGCGTCAACTCGATCTCAACCGTTCGCCCTTGTTGCGTCGCCAGCCAAGCCGTTCCGTTATCACCGTTGCGGTCGAGCAGTCGTAATCGCTCGTCGACCGCCAGTTCCAATTTTCGAAGCTGTCCGGAAAGAACGCGAATCGGAATACGGACATCCATTCGCGCCAAACCCGGTCGCAATCGCAGATATTGCACGACTTCAGTTTCGGCACGTGGAGTTTCTTCGGCCAAAACTTCGGACTTCACCCAATCGAACGATAATTCGCGTATCGCGCCTCCGCGACCGGTCAAGCGACGCGATTCCGCCGACCATCGCCATTCACCGGCAACCGTCGTCGAGATGGTCGTTTCTTCAGGTGCATGTACGACATATCGGTTCGACGCGCAAATCGGTATCGGAAAATCCACACCGGCGTTTAATCGTTCTTCGCGCGTAATCGGCTTGAAGGCGATCGTTACGATCGCTTTGCCGGCGCGTGCTATGCGTATCGACAATCGAGTGTGATCGTTCGACCAACGCCATTCGACCGGTTGACCATTCAAGCGTACGCCGTCCGGAAGAATCGCCGTGCGACGCTCGTCGAAATTGAATTCGGCCCACCGACCGCTTTCAAGGGCAAAGCCTCGCAGCTCGACGTTCCAAACTCCCATGCGGGGACGGTCGACCGTCGCGCCCGACGTGATTTCCCCGAGATAATCGGATGTTTCAAGAAGAAACCCGGGGGTTTCCATAACAGTCGACTCGTCCGAAAGCGCGTACCGTCTCGCGAAAGATTGTGAAACAAAAACCGTTTCGCCGATCGGTTTTCCGGCTTCGTCGACGGGCAGCAATATCCGGTACCAAGATTTCTCTTCGACCAGCGCACGTTCATCGGCGGCAAGGCTTGCGCTGCTCCATAAAACCAAGCACACCGCTGAAAGTGCAATCGCCGCCTCGGAGATCGGCAAGGTGGGTTTAAGAGGTTTCGGTTGAGCTCCGGACGAACGCTTGCGTAGCGACCAAGGCGGGCAATTCAACCATAATAAGATTTGCCCGGCGACCAGCCCCCAGAGCAATGCCGTGCCCCAAACCGAAATCGCCGCGGGGAGCAATGGAATTCCCGCCACGATCAAACCAACCGTAAAAATTTTCAACGGTGTGCGCAATCGTATCCAGATCAAAGCGAAAACGGTGGATGTCACGAAGATCGCCAAGCTCCAAGCGCTGACGACGGATTCATCCACGAACACGACCGTGTGCGCATCGCCCTCGGACAATGCGACGTGAGGGCTCCAGCCGATCGGAACATCGATCGGATGCGACGAGGCCGCAAGCTTCCAGGGTGAATCGATATGCGGTATTCCCTTATCGCTCCAAAGCGCTACAGGAATCGGCGGTTCGACTCGCCGTTCATCGACAACGGTCGTAAACTCAGCGCCGACCTCATCAAACGCCCATCCGCTGCGCAACCTCGAGCGAACCGGTGGCAATCTCCGCAGTTCATCGCGCGTAGTCAGTATGCAACGTTTCTCTCCCACGACGAGGATCAAACGCGAAATCATGCCGTGTGAAACCATATTGCCGAAGAACGCGTCGGGACGAACCCCGATCTCGCGCATTGCGCGAGGGTCGATGCATAGCTCCGGGACGACTTCCTCCCCGGCGAACGCGTTCGTCCAAGAGCTCAATAACGCATTCCGCCAATTTATGGTCGATCCAGGCGTGTTCCTCCCCATCTCCGGAGTCAATGCGGCGCGAAACGCGTCGAACCGTTTATCGAATGCGTCGTTGCCACGATCGTTTGTGATGGCCGAACGCCATGATTCGAAACCCCACCGCCAACGGTCACCCGAGTGCTTGAAAACGGATTACGAAACACGCCTCGTGGATTCTGAAGTGGTCCGATCGCGTACATCCGCTGCGCGAAGCGGACGATAGTCGGAAGGCGTCCAAATCGTCCATGACCGTTCCATCACGGTTTCTTCGAAGATCGGCCATTCGACGTTAACCGCAGGCGCGATACGCTAGATCCGGCCGGAGCCGTCCACTCGATCCGCAAAACGGCGAATCGTACGGTTGGATCCAACTCGATAAGAATCCTCGTGGCGTCCCGAGGATCTACGTGTCGAATCAAAGGCTCGGCGTTAAGCTCAAGCGACGCCAATCGCATCCCGGGAGACAAGCGAAAACTCCAACGCCGAACTCCCGGATTCTCGATATACAGGTTTAGGACATGACGCACGTCGGTTTCGGCTTGGCACACGCTTTCCAACACACCACGCCATAAGACGGGACGAGCGGTCGCGCCGCGCTGATCATCCCGAACCATGCGTGGAACGGTTACATCGTCGAGTTCGATCGTTTCTTGTCCGGCGTATTCCCAAGCCGCCAGTTCGACTCCCAAATCATGATCGACGTATGGTTCGCGTTGCAATCCTCGCAACCGACCTGGAATCACAAGCGGTCGGAAATCGCGATCGGTAAAAAAACGGAGTAGTCCGCGCTGCTTGATCGAAGAGGATAACGTCAAAAGCGAAGGGATCACTTCGCTTGTTTCGCCGTCGATGCGACGCTCGCAACGGAGAGTCGTCTCACCGGCTTTTAACTCCGGTAACGCGACCTCCCAACACTCTCCCGACTCGGCGAAACCGAAATTTCGATGACCTGACTTCGGAATTCGACGCGCGGACAATTCACGCGAACCCAAATCATCTTGTAAGGTCCAACGAGGCGATTCATTGTGCTCGATCGAGAAATGCGTATGCAACACTCTCGCCGGAATCGCGGTCGAAGCTAAACGAATCAGATACAGTTCCCGCGTTTCTTCGCTTCGATCCAGCAAGCATGTCTCGATTTTTGCGGTCGGTTCAACATGTTTTCTTTCACACCGCACTTGCCAACCTTTCGCCGCGCCTTGCCAAGAATACATTTTTATTTGGGGCGAGTTTTGCGATATTTCTGAATCGAATATCGGCACCTCTCGGGGATCCACTCGTCGCGGTTCTTCGCCCCCGGGGAAACTGATGTCCCATTCGTCGCCTAACTGGAACCCCACGTATGCATATTCTCGAACGAAGTCTCGTGGGACGACGAAATCCAATCGATTCCCGCTCAACACCGATCCGCCGTAAGTCGTCTGAGCATTCGCCGTCCAAGTCAATTTCAACGACTCGCGAGAATCAAGCGGTTTAGCCAGAGTCAAACGATAGATCGTGTGACCGGCGTCTTGCTCGATTTTCGTCCAATCGCGAACATAGTTCGCGGGCGAACATTCGACCGATTCGACGTTCCAACCCGTGTCGACGGTGAACTCCAGAACCGCCGCCGAGCCTCGATCCAAGCTCAATTCTCCCCGCCAAACGCCGCGAAGTTCTTGATCGCGGTTCGAGATCGTCAGTCCACCTCGCCAGAACCCGATGGGCGAATCCCAATGGATCAGCGTTTCGATTTCGGGCGAGTTGCCGGAAGACTGAAGGCGAAAAACTTCGCCTTTGACCGGCGACGGCAACGCTTCTCGTTGCGTTTGTCGAAAATCGCGCAATTCGAGTTGATCGATCGCGTAAGTGCGACAAACAAACCAACTGGCATGATTCGTCGCGAAATACGGAATCGGGCACTTTTAATCGCGGCAAGCGAAACAACACATCCGTCGTTAGAAGCGATTGTGCTTCGATACGTAGAGTCGAGGCGAATTCCAGAGACGTCTCCGGTAATTCCACGGTCACCGGGGTATGACCGTCGGGCAAGGGTTTCTCGGTGCGCCAAGAGAGCGTTTTATCTCCAGCGAAAATCGAGGTCACCGTGGCGCCGGGATCCAACATCATTCGCACGCGGCGTAATTCCGGATTTCCGTCCCAACGGCCTTCCCAAATCAATCGCAAACCGCGTGGCCCCAATTCATATGTCGAAACGACTTTTAGAAGGGGAACGGGGCCGGCTTCCGTACGTCGCCCCCTGTCGACTGCTCGCAGCGTAAAGCCGTCGTAGGGCAATGTCGCGCGAATCATAGATATCTGTCGGCCGTTCGGCGTCGCGGTACGGTCGACCAAGACACCGGTCTCGGTCGTCAGCAAAATCTCCGGAGCCGCGGTGACGGAAATTCGTCGAGCCAACGTTTGTAAGTCGGGTATCGTGAATTGCGTTTCTTCGCCGTTGGATACTCCGCGTAACGTTATCGGCACGATCAACGTGTCGGCGCGGCGAACCATCAACCGCAAGTCGCCTTTGGCGTCCGATCCCCAAATAACCTCTTCGTTCGGATCGTTTTTCCATCGAGGCTTGCCGTTTTCAAAAGGCCATACCGGAAATTTCATCGTCGTTGGTTCTCGTCCCGAATACCGAACGTCCAGCGACAGTTCGCCGGATAACGTTCGCCCGACCAAATCGACTTTCAGAGTTGAAGATTCGATGCGCGGTCGATCGTCTTCGTACGCCTCCGGCAAAGCAGGCTTAGCGATCAAGCGATCCAGCGCCTCTTGATATGCTGCCTTGAGAGCGGTAACAGGCTGGGATCACGCGCGAGTTCCGTTTTGAGTTCCGCCGGATTCAGCGGAACTTCTTGAAGTCCCGAATAGGCGAATTTTTGAGCGGAATCGCCATCGGCCGTGGATCCTTTTTCTTGGGCGAAGAGTTCCGTACCGACCAAAGCCCAAAACGCAACAACGCCGATCCTAAATAGAGCGTCGATCATGACGACGGCCGCTCCGATCCGGCTAAAAGCGCCGTTGCCGTCGAACCGGTACGCACATGATCGGGCCGACGATTCCGTGCGTTCGATGGTTCAGCGCTCGATTGATCCGAAGACTCGGCTTTCAAAACGATCGCGGCATCGGACGAACCGAGCAATCTTCGCAGCAACATCGCGATGGCTAAAAGTGGTATCCCGAACAAAGCGAACTGACCGAACAACAGCAATTGATCCGGAAACGCGACTCCGAGTAAAAACATGAGCGCCGACGCTCCCAACAAGCCGGTCGCGTTCAATACGCGGCTACGCCAGCGGATAAGAGCCGCCAAGCCGAAACCGAAGGCGGTTCCGATCCAGACGACTAACGTGCGCGGCATCAACCAAACCGCACCATCGATTCGCGATCCGACGGCGCCGAACAGATATGTGTGCGAACCGCTCGGTCGCGCGTTGCCGGGTTCCCCACCGCTCCAAACTTCCAAGCGCGCTTCATCAAGCGTCGGTATTCGTCCCCAAACTTCGTCGTCGAGTCTCCAGGGATTCTCGTCGTTCATATCCGACGGCCCGCGCACCAACAGCCAACGATCGGGCGTCAAAATTTGCCAGTAAAATCGACCGTCCCACACAGCCGGATCCCAACGCGGGAGACGCGGATCTACGCTCCATAACGATGGGCGTTCGTTGTAACGGTAACGCAATTCCAAAATCTGCTCTCCATACGACGACGTCGGATAGATCGGCGACAACGTCCGAAGTCCGTCGATCTGAAATCGCAGCGTTTCTCGATTCCAAACCATTTGTACGTCGTTCGGCGAAACATGTTCCGGCAACTCGATGTGCGCGGGGCCCGTGTCGCCACGAATCCGATAGACGATGCGTTCCAATCGCTCGTTATCCGACAACCACGTTTGCATCCATGTGTGCTCGACGATCATGCGCGATCCCAACGCCGCAGGCTGCAATTCGGCGGTCAAATCGATCTCGGATTGCGGCGTCGTCGACCGTAAATCAAACGGCCTCACGCGTTCGATATCGCTCGAGACATCCAGCAATTTCCAGGGTTTGGTCAATTTCGTCGTTCCGACGACCACGCCGGCGTCCGGTTCGATGTGCGCTTCTTGACGCAGCAATTTATCGACCTGCGGGAGAACCATCGGCAGGGTCAATGCGGTCGTATTCGCCACTCCCAATGAATAAGGCAGCGTGTAATCGGCCTGCAACGTCACACCGTCTCGTCGAGGAGTTTCGACGGGCAACGTCCAAACCCAGACTTTCCCGATTTCGTCATAGCGAGGTAAACCGCGCGGCACGATCGGTTTCTCGTCGATCGACCAGGAAATCGCCGTTTGACCGGGTAAAGAACCAGGCGTCGTCGCGACGACCTGATCCAATGTTCCGTTCGCAACTCGATATTCCAGTCGTTGGGTGACCTTAACTCCGCGCTGTCCGACGACGCACTTCGCCAAAACCAATCCATCGACCCTTTTCGGTACGTTGACGATTCGAAAAGCGAACGTCACCGGCTGTTTTTCGACACGGAAATTCCAAGTGGAATCATCGACGATCGCGCCGGGCGAATTTTCTCGCGCCGGTTTCATGTTCAGGCATCGATCGACCAGCGGCTCGATTTGAATCTGATCGGTCGCCGCGACGTTCAGTCGCGCCGAACCGAGTTGATCGACCACCGCCGTAGGCAATTGCAAAGCATGCTCGTTTTTCTCATCCGTGAAACCGCGACGCGCACGGACCACGAGTTCGAAATTCCCCAGCGTGGGGGCGTTCAACGGAATCTGTAAAGGATCCCCCGTGTTGACCAGCAACGCGGAACGATTGACGATCGACTCGGGACCGATCTCTTCGATGGTCCAGCCGTGCAGTTGGAGCGAGACGACGTTCAGACGAGCGCCGCGAACTTGGTATTTCAAAGTGGTCGTCAACTCGGCATGATTCTCGAAACATCGTAAGCGGTGCTCGATGTCGCCGGTCAACAGCGTACGACGCGGTTGCACGCGGACTTCCAGCTGATATGGCTGCCCCACGTATTCCCAAATTGCGCCTGGCACGACGGAACTCGTTTTGTCAGGGAAATCGACCGCCGCGCGGACACGCGCCATTTTGCCCCACAACAGTTGCCAATCGCCCAACGTTTCAACGCCGACCGTTCCGCCCTGACGATGAGGCAACGCTTCGAGCACTTCGAATCCCGCCAACTCCAACGGGTCATTCGGCTTGTTAACATCCAACACGCGTTCGGTCTGCAACGGAATTTCCAACGGGCCCAGCGTTTTGGCGTCGAGCAAGACTTCGATCGTCTCGCCGTTCGTGCCGGGAACCGTACTCAGCGTCATCCCCTTGCCCGGCAAGCCGGCCAAGACCGATTTCTGCGGGATGCGGACGCGGATGCGATCGAACTCGGCGCCGAAACTGCGCACCGTCAAACGTGCTTGCGTCGAGATCGTCCGGCCGTCGATGCGTATGCACTGCAAACACGTCGCTTCGAGGATCGGCTGAATCGCGTCGCCCGAGCGATCCGATTCGCGCCAGGCCAACACGTAATTCCCCTTAACGCCTAGCGTCTCGATCCGACTGGTTTGACCGTCGAGTACGCGCACATCGGCCTCGGGCGTGCCGCGCGATTCGATCACGCTGACTCGACCGCCAGTCACGTCGAGACGCAAGACCGACGCCGCCGCGTCGGGCAGTCCTAACGCGAGCCGACGCTCCTGGCCTGCGCCGACGATCGGAGCGACGATCGAAGCGGTAATCGTATGCTTCGTGTTTTCCAAAGCGCAGCCAACAGACGTACTCGTCGGCTTCGCGGTCGAAGTAGACGAGATACTCGCCGTCGCCTTCGTACTTGATGCCGGCTTCCAGGCCGCTTCGCGGAGACCCAAGGGAATGCGTAACCACTCGCGACCGGAGTCATGAATCCGGATTTCGAAGACCGCGTTCAACGCCGCCGCCTGTTTCAACGCTTTGCCGACCAAACTCAATTGCTGGAGCGTCGCCGCAGGGCGATCATTGGTCCGTTCGGCCAATTTCCGCGGATCGTTGCGGCGCAGAAATTCTTCAAAATTCGCCTCCGGCACCGGCACATACTTTCCATGCAGATCGCGCAGATACAACGTGCCGGTCAGACCATTTTTGGATTTGTCATCCGTCGACTCGGCGACTCCCGGGGTGAATTTCTCGGGCGCATTCGCCGGAACAACTGCCGGAGCCGACTTCACGGCAGGGCTCTTCTCGTTGCCCTTAGCCGCGTCCGTTGCGCTCCGCATGCAACGACGACGTCAGGGCCGACAACCCTGAGAGGATGAGAAACAGCGGCACTAACGGCGCACGTATCGCCGGGGCGTGCACGATGAGAACTCTCGGCGGAATGAGGATGAGACGTCGATGAGAAAATTCCCACGAAGCCCTCACACACAGGGCAATCGCTTCAAAAGTCTGTTACCGCAAAGCGACGGGAACCGATCTTGAAAAGCGTATTTCGCGAGAATCCGCTCTTTATTTTATCTCATCCACCACGTTTCGCCGCATGGATTTCCCGATAACGACCGGACTTCCATGACTGATATACGGCGGTAACGACCGGTTCAAACGTCACCGGAATCGCTAAGACCTTTACTATTCGTTACTTAAGTCGTTGCCTTCGATGAATTTTGCCGCGATCCGCATCCCGTGCTGCCTTCGTTAATAGTCGTACCAAAGTCCTAACCCGATCTGCTGTTCGTAGTTGCGATAAAACTGGAACTGGACGCTGGAGCCGCCTAAATACTGAATGCCGGAACGTAATTGCGACCCGTCGATTAAATTCCGCCACTGCCAGCCGACCTGCGCCTGATATTCCCGCTGTATTGCAATTCCTCGCGCAGATAACCGTTCGCCGCCAAGTACGGCGAGGAAATGACCTTGCCGTTCAGCCAACCCATTCGCCCGAACGGCGAACGCGATCGGACGCCGGTGATCGGACTGTACTCGATGCCGAATTGCAATTCCCAAGGCTCGGCGCCGTCGTCGACATGAAACGCCCAAGCCGCTTCGGCATAGATGCGTAAATCGTCGTTCGGAAAATATGATGCGCCGAAGACCAATGCATCGCGCACGTAATTCAGGCGATCGAACGTGGGGTTCTTGATCAGAAACTCGTCGCCGATGTGCGAGCTGGTGTGATAGTAGCCGAATTTCGTCCGCCAACGACCGAACCCGAACGTCAAAGGAACCCCAGCGCGAAAATCGACCGCGCGGAGATCGAAACTCTCGTTCGGCGACAGTCGCGGAAACGCGGCCCCTTCGATGTCGACCTGAAAACCCTGCGGCAAAATCGCGTCTTGGTTTCCGTAACGTAACAAGCCGAAGCGCCCGCCCAACGTGGCGTCGACCAGCGTTTGCTCTTCCTTCGTTTCATAAAACGTGTTGATCCCCATCCGCGGTTCCTTCGGGCCCGCCAAATAGGAACGGTAGATATGTCCCAGCGGCAAAATTTGCCATTCGTAGCCGCCGTGGCTGGTTCCGGTCGCATAGCCTTGCGGATCTTCGCCGACCATGATCGGGTCGATTTGCGGACCGGCCATGACCGAGTGCCCGTATGCCGCGTCGTCGGGTTCGACGACATGCACCACGCCGGCTTGCGGATCGACGACCGTCTCGTAGCCATCGCCTGGCGCGAAACGATACTGCGCAAGCGCAACGCCGCTGGTTGCCCAACAGATGGTGGCGGCGAGCAGACACGTTATGCGGTGCGAAGCAATCACGATTGAACGACAAGTAAGACGCGGGGTATCCCAACAGCCGTTTGAAAACGTCGGGAAGTGTAGAAACGTCCGACGATCGCTCCTAGAGCGAAATGCCGCGTGAACCGACGAATCGCCCGCTAGCACGCTCGTAATCGCGTTGCGATTTCTTTAGAATCGAGGTCGATTCCCGCGCTTTCGACAACGCCTACGGAGTTCGCCGTGGTCCTGATGGAATTCAGCGTCGCCCCGATGAACGCCGGCGACAGCGTCAGCCCCTACGTGGCGCGATGCGTCGAGTTGGTCGCCGCCAGCGGGTTAGACTATCAACTGCACGCGATGGGCACGCTGGTCGAAGGCGAACTGCCGCAACTCCTGAGCCTGCTCGAGCGTTGTATGAACGCCGTCTCGGCCGACTGTGATCGCGTCACCTGCTCGGCGAAGTTCGACGCGCCAAGGGGGCGTCCGGCCGCATCGCCGGCAAAGTCGCCAGTGTGGTCGCGAAGGTCGAGCGTTCGTTAAAGACGTAACGACTTACGCTTCGACCCGATTCGGACAAGGCCCCGGCGGCATAAAGGGAACGCACTTGCGAGGATTGTCGGCGCGCAGTGATTCGAGCCGCGCGATTCGCCGTGCGTGAGGATTCGGCAGATACGCGATGATGTTGTAACCGCGCTCGTATTCCGGTGGGAAAGGTTTGTGTTCGGTCGGCGTGTGTTCGACCACGCCTTCGGGGCAGATAAATAGAGTGCGATACCCGAGCGCGAGTAAAAACGACAATGGTTCCCACGGCTGATAGCCAAAAGCTTTTTCCCAAGGCGCGAAGAGTTCGATAAGCATTAAGGGTCGCGCACCACTCGTGAAAAACTCCTTCGCTCCGCGCAATACGAACAATTCCGCTCCTTCGACGTCGATCTTGATGAAGTCCGGTTCTGGAGACTTACTGATCTCTAAAAAATCATCCAACGCCACAAACTCCGCGCGATAAGAACGGATTTTGACGGCCGATTGCTCTTTCCTCCACCGATCTTGCGCAACGGCCCATGCGGCAGGGTCGGCCATCGACCCGACACCGAACTCCTCGCCGTAATCGCCGTGGGGAACATTGATAACGGCCGATTGACGACGATCGGACAAGCCCCAGGGGATGGTCGTAATCGCGGCGCGTAAGGTCGTGTCGGCCGCGACCTCACGACACATCCTCTCGTACAACGGCCAAACCGGCTCGAACGCATACACGCGGCCCGCGATTCCGACTTTAGCGGCGAACATTATCGCGAGAGCGCCCTTGTTTGCGCCGATATCGAAACAAACGTCGTTCCGTTCCAACAACGCATCGTACACGGAGTCTTCGAGTTGCCGTGCCGCGGGTTCGCGAACTTGGAGAGTTTTCGACCGCCCGAACCAGCGTCGGACGGCGGTTTTCAGCGACATCACTCGTCCTTTCGAGCTTCAATGAACGTCGAAACCCGAACATCTCTCGCAAGCGGTGTTCAGCCGCGACAGGCGAGATCTGCGTAGGATTACTTCTGAAACAGCGCGTGATTCGGATCGCCGCGCGACAGCAGGTATGCCAGCAAATCGAGGACCTCGTTCTGGTTCAGCGATTTCAAAAGATCCTTCGGCATGATCGAGACGTTGGATTCGACCTTCGACTCGACGTCCTTCAGCGGGATCGTCGTGATTCTTGGTGCCGTCCTCGGGGTCGGTCGAGATCTTCATAATCTTGTCGTCCAACCCGACGATGCGACCCGTGTAGGTTTTGCCGTCGGCCGTTTCGACGATCGTCGCCTTGTACTGATCGGAGATGACTTTGCTCGGATCGACGATCGCTTCGGAGAGGTCCTTCAAGTTGAAGCGGCCGGCGAGTTGCGTCAGATCCGGTCCGGTCGCGCCGCCTTCGCCGCCGAAGCGATGACAGACGACGCACCGCGCCGCGGCGAACATCGTTTGACCGTTTTTGAAATTCCGGCCGGCCGGCTTTTTCTCGGACAGCTTCAACAGGTCGTCCAAAGAGTAATCCTTGCCCGGGCCTTTCGCTTTCGGGAGCGCGGCCGTTTGCACCGGTTTGCGCAGCCCCAGGTTGTCGATCAGCTTCTGATCGGCGGGCGACGCGTTGTTGAACGCGTCCTTCTCGATGTTGGCCAAGAACTTCGCGTAGCTGTTGCCGCCGCTCCATTGATGCGCTTTGTCGAACCATTGGAAATACGTCTTACGCTCGTCCGGCGTCCAGCCTTCCTTCACGTTTCGCAACGCGAATGCGTAGTGCATCTGCTGCGCGTCCGGCAGTTTGGCCAACGTTTCGGCGATCTTGCCGCCGTAGCCTTTGTTACGGGCCAGCAATTCTTCGCTCGCTTGCAACGCGGACTTCGTTTTGCTGTCGACCGACAACAGCGGAATCGTCTTGGCCAACACGTTCGGCGCGTAACGCGACCAGCACGTTCACCAATTCGCGATTCTCGAAATCGCTCGGGCTCGGATAGACGGCTTCCAATTTGTTCGCCCACGCGGCGCGGACCGAGTCTTCCGGCAAACCCAAACGGATACAGACCAATTGCAACGCGCGGATGTAGTCCAAACGTTGCTCTTCGTCCAATTTCGAGTAGTCGATTTTTTCGAGCGCGGTCAACAACGCCGGCTTGAGCGCGACGTCGCCGACGCGGGCCAAGCCCAGCACGCCGTGCACGACCGCGCGCGGCTCCTTGGAATTCAACGCCGCGTCTTTCCAGAGCTTGGTCGGCAAGCGTTCCAACGCCACACGCGCGGCATAACGCAGATTGCGATCCTTATTCCCCAACGTCTCGGTCAACACCAACAGCCGCGCTTGATCCGGCTCTTTGCCCGAGTACGCCGTGTGGCCCGCTTCCAACGCGCAACGCGCGTCGCGTTCTTGTTTGCCGACGTTGTCTTTTAAGTCGGCCGGTTCCGTCGATTCCTTGCCGACGTACGTGACGCGGAACAGTTCCGACTGCGTCCCGCGACCGCCGATCGTGAAGTACAACGCGCCGTCCTTGCCCACGACGCAATCCGTCAACGGCAGCGGCGTGCGCGAGACGAATTCCTCTTTCGTCGCTTTGTAGGTCGAGCCTGACGGTTCCATGTGAATCGCGTACATCGTGCCGAACGTCCAGTCGCAGATGAACAGCGCTTTTTGATATTTGGCCGGGAACTTCGTGCCGTACCCGAAATCGACGCCCACCGGCGAACCCGGGCCGATGTCGACGATCGACGGTAAGCTGTCCGCGTAATACGACGGCCACTTGGCCGTGCCGCTGCGCCAGCCGAATTCGCTGCCGCTGGTCGCATGCACGACGCGCGTCGGGCGATACCAAGGCGCACCGAAATCCCATTCCATGTCCGCGTCGTAGGCGAACAATTCGCCTTCCGCGTTGAACGCCATGTCGAACGGGTTGCGATAGCCCATGCTGACGATTTCCCAAGTCTTCCCGTCGGGATCGGTCTTGGCGATCCACCCCCCCGGGGCCAGGATGCCGACCGCATGACCGCCCGCGTCCCATTGGCGCGGCAAAACCAAATCTTCGTCCCAATTCGGGCTGATGCGGCTGGCCTGGCCTGGTTCGAGTTCGGCCGTCAGTTGTTCGGCGCGGATGCCCCCCATCGTTTGCGGCGGGGCGTTCGTCTTGGGATCGAACGGCGGCTTCGTGTGGTTGCCGCAGATTACGTAGATCGACTTGCCGTCCGGCGACAACCGCAATGCGTGCGGTCCGTGTTCGCCGCCGCCGCGGAACTCTTTGATCTTCACGACTTCGTCGTATTGATCGTCGTTGTTCGTATCCTTCAAGCGATACAGCCCGCTGCCCGGCCCACCATTGACGGAGACGTACAACGCGCCGAACGCATGCAAAAAGCCCTGCACGCCGGACATCTTCACGTCCAACTTCTCGACCTTGGTCTCTTCGTCGCTGCCGATCTTCGGCGGCGTGATGCGGCACAGACCCAAGTTCCCCTGATCGCTGACGATCAAGCGGCCTTTGTCGTCGACGGTGATGTTGACCCACGAACCGAGTTTATCCTTCGGCACGGTGAACAGCTTTTCGACTTGAAAGCCCGGCAACAGATTGAAGCCGGCTTGCGCGGCCGGCGCGGCGGCGGCCGTTTCGAAAACCTTGCCCCAAGGTTGCGAGCCGTAGGCCGAGATCACCCGCACCGGCGTCGTCGGCCCGTCGTCCTTTTCGGCCGCTTTCCACGACGCGTCCGACACGACGTACTCGATCTTGCCGTCGGCGCGCGTCAACGCCAGTTCCAACACCAAGCCCGCGGCCGAACTTCCTTCGTTAACTACGGCCACGCTCAGCGTGTTCTTGCCGGCTTGCAACGCGCTCTTCACGTCGACCGAAACCGGCTCTTGCCAGTCTTTGCTCGCGGCGATTTTTTTGCCGTTCAGGCTGATCGTCATTTCGTTGTCGCAGGTCGCCCGCAACGTCGCGGCCAGCACGTCGCCCACGACTTCGGTACTCAGGACGTACTTTTTGTCGTTCTTCGCCCCCCAAATCCACTGGGCGGTCGGCACGCCTTTCCACAGTCCGTCGTCCTTCTTGACGGGCGCGGCTTCGGCTTTGGCGGTCGAGCCGGTTTGCACCTCGGGCTTTTGCGTGAACGTTTCTCCGGCCGTCGCCGTCACGGCGCACAGCAGACCCAGCAACCAGGCAGACGTACGAGTCGGAAACACGACGAACCTCCGAGATGGACCGAATTCAAGAGGGCGACACGACGCGGGGGGCGGCGCGACGCCAACACGGGCGGGAGCGTGCGAATCCCCGTTCCGCACGCGATAGCGGCCATGATAGCCGGAGTGAGGGCGATTGGCTAGATTTTCGCTTTGTTTCACGTGAAACAAACGACCGGGAAAAATCTTTTCGGAATCCGGGAATAAACCTTGCGTCGCCCGACGAAATACAGTATACATAATTACACTGTCGCGAACACGCCCGACCGCGCCAGAATTAACGGTCTTTTCCGCTTTCCCCACTCGGTCCACCCACGCCCATGAGCGAGTACGTCAAAGTCGCCCAATTGAAGGAACCGGCGACGCTGCGCGCGCGGCTAGCCGAGTTGGGCCTGGAATTGCCGGTCGACGACGCGGTCCTGACCGCGGCCGCCGGTTCGCCGTTGGCGCAAACCAAGACCGTCGCAGGGCGGACCATCGGCAACCGCTGGTGCATTCACCCGATGGAAGGCTGGGACGCCGAGACCGACGGCTCGCCGTCGGAATACACGCTGCGCCGCTGGCGAAATTTCGGTCTGAGCGGCGCGAAGTTAATCTGGGGGGGCGAAGCGGCGGCCGTGCAACGCGACGGCCGCGCCAACCCGCGTCAAACGCTGGCCGTACCGGAAAATCTTCCCGGTTTGCGCAAGTTATACGACGAACTGGTCGCCGCGCATCGCGAAGTTTGCGATCGCGACGACGATTTGCTGGTCGGCCTGCAACTGACGCACTCGGGCCGCTTCTCGCGTCCGAATTCGTCAAAACTCGAACCGCGGATCGCGTACCACCATCCGCTGCTCGATGAAAAGTTCCACATCGATCCGCTCGACGCCAGCGTCGTTTGGACCGATAGCGACTTGGAAACCCTGATCGACGACTACGTTCGAGGCGCTCACTTAGCCGCACAAGCCGGGTTCCATTTCGTCGACGTCAAAGCGTGTCACGGCTATCTGTTGCACGAATTTCTGAGCGCGCGGACGCGGCCCGGCAAATTCGGCGGCGATTTGGAGGGCCGCTCGCGCGTGCTGCGGACGATCATCGGCCGCATTCGCGACGAGTTGCCGCAACTGATCGTCGGCGTGCGATTAAGTCTGTTCGATATTCCGCCCTATGCGACCAGTCGCGAAGTCGGCAAACCGATGGAGTACGAACGACTGCTCCCCTACGCGTTCGGCTTCGGCACCAATCCCGAGCGGCCGTTGGAATACGACCTGACGGAACCGTTCGAGTTATTGCGCATGCTCCTGCGCCGCCGGCGTGGCGCTGATGAACATCTCGTGCGGCAGTCCTTATTACAACCCACACATCCAACGTCCGGCGATTTTTCCGCCGAGCGACGGCTATCAGCCCCCCGAAGATCCGCTGATCGGCGTGGTCCGCCAAGCGCAGGCCGTGCGACTGTGCCAACAAGCGTTCCCCGATTGGCCGATGGTCGGCAGCGGGCTCAGTTACCTGCAAGATTATTTACCGCACGTGGCGCAATGCTCGTCCGCGACGGTTGGATGGACTTCGTCGGCTTGGGTCGCATGGTGTTGTCGTACCCCGAACTGCCGCGCGAGACGCTTGAACACGGCAAGACGACGCGCAAAAAAATCTGCCGCACGTTCAGCGATTGCACCACCGCGCCGCGTCATCACCTGATCTCGGGCTGCTACCCGCTCGACCCGTACTACAAAGCGCTGCCCGAATTCAAGCAAGTCCAAGAGTTCAAACAAGCGTTAAAACGCGACTAAGTCCGCTGCCGTGACGCCCACGATTGATCTAGAATCAAAAACAACGACAGAGCGCAGCATTCATCAACTCCGCATTCCCCACTCCCCACTCCGAACTTCCCCGCCGTGTCTCCGAAGCCGCCGCTCAATCCGTTTCACTTGTTGCTCGGCATCGCCGGCATCGCGTTTACCCTGACCGCCGTCGGGTACACGATGGTGATTCTCCGCGCCGAAAAGCAAACCTGGATCGCCGAAGGTCACGAACGGGCTGTCACGCCGAACGAGCGGAGCTTGCCGCCGGCCGAACATCCGTTTCTCAAGCTGTTGCGCAACGAAGGAAGCACCATCCTGATCATCGAAATCGCCGTGGTCGCCGTGCTGGCCTGCGCGGCGATCGGGCTGGATCGTTTTCGCGACATCCGTGCCGCGAAACGGGGCGGCAAACGCGCGATCGACGCGTCCGCGTCGCCGGACAAAGCGGCCGCACCCGACGCCTGATCGAATTTCACCGCACGACGAACGCCGCTCCGGAGTTTTTCCATGTTGGTCACGCATTACGAACAGATCACGCAAAAGCCGGTCGACATGCCGGGCTATTCGGGCTGTCGCATTCGTTGGTTGATGGGCGTGCCCGACGGTGCGCCGACGTTTTCGCTGCGGCAATTCGAAGTCGCCCCCGGCGGGCAATCGCCCCGGCACTTTCACAATTACGAACACGAGATTTTCGTGCTGGAAGGACGCGGCGAAATCCTCGAAAACGAAACGCCGCACCCGTTGGCCCCCGGCGACATCGTGTTGATCAAGCCGAACGAAATCCACCAATTCAAAAACACCGGCCAAGCCCCGCTCAAGTTTTTGTGCGTGGTCCCGCACAGCGCGCTCGACGCGACCGTGACCGTCGTACCGTAGTTGGGCGAGCATGTATTGAAATATCCCGTAAGCAGCAAACAGCCGGTGGAGTTGCTTTGTCATGTCGCAAACGAACAACCCGGATTTACCTCCAAAGCCGCTAGGCTTCGCAGCGAGTCTCCGCGAATCGATAAAGAACATTCCGTGGACACTTAAAGTTGTAATCGTCTTAGTGATTTTCATTCCTCTGTGGGATCTCTTAGTGTCGTGGCGATTCTGATTTCAAAATACTCGTTTCGCCCTTAACGCTCGCATCGTAACCCTGTGTCAAATATCCGGCGGCATTTTTAAGACTCCTCGATATGACCAAAGACCTCATACGAATCGACGAATTGCGCGACGAGATTCGTCGGCATGATCGGCTGTATTATCAGGACGCGAAACCCGAGATCGACGACACGGCGTACGACAAACTGATGCACGAGCTGCGCGCGCTCGAGGAACGACATCCCGACAGCGTGACGCCCGACAGTCCCACGCAACGCGTCGGCGGCGAACCGGTCTCGGAGTTGACGTCGGTCCCGCATCGGTTGCCGATGCTCTCGATCGAAAACACGTACAGCGCCGACGAACTGCGCGCGTTCGGCGCGCGTGGCGAAAGCGCTGCCCGACGAACCGACGAAATGGGACGTCGAATTGAAGATCGACGGCGTGGCCGTCTCGATCTTCTACGAGAACGGCGTCCTCGTTCGCGGCGTGACGCGCGGCAACGGCGTGGTCGGCGACGACATCACGCACAACGTCCGCGTCGTGCACGACGTGCCGAAGAAACTCAACGCTAAACATCCGCCGGCGGTGGTCGAGTTGCGCGGCGAGATTTACATGCGGAACGCCGACTTGGCGCGGATCAACGAAAAACGCGTCGCCGCCGGCGAAGAAGCGTACGCCAACACGCGCAACGTGGCGGCTGGCGCGATCCGTCTGCTCGATCCGAAAATCGCCAAGTCCCGCGACCTGCGGTTCTTCGTCCACGGCCTGGGCTACTCCGAAGGATTTGCGCCGAAGTCGCACTACGAGTATCTCGAACAGGCCCGCAAGTGGGGCTTCGTCACCACGCCGCTGGTGGAAGCGCCGACCGACTTCGAAGCGGCCGTTGCGCGGTGCGACGCGTTGATCGAACGCCTGCACGAGTTGGAATTTGAAGTCGACGGGTTGGTGCTGAAGGTCGACGATTACGGCCAGCGCGAACGCTTGGGCAACACCACGAAAAGCCCGGCGCTGGGTCGTCGCTTATAAGTTTGAAAAATACGAAGCGACGACGCGGCTGAATGAAATTCGCGTGCAGATCGGCAAGACGGGCGTCATTACGCCGGTGGCCGAACTCGAACCGGTCCTGCTGGCCGGCACGGTCGTCAGCCGCGCCAGTCTGCACAACGCCGAAGAGATCGAACGCAAAGACATCCGCGTGGGCGACTTGGTCGTGGTCGAGAAGGCCGGCAAAGTGATTCCGCACATCGTGCACGTCGAAACGCACGAGCGCAAGACCGACCTGCCGAAGTTCCCGTTCCCGACCGAATGCCCCGAATGCGGCAGCGCGTCGGTCAAGGACGAAGGCGGCGTCTACATCCGCTGCCCGTCGCCGGTTTGCCCCGGCGCAGATCCGCGAACGGCTGCGGTACTTCGCCACGCGGAACGCGATGGACATCGAAGGCCTGGGCGAAAAATTGATCGAACAACTCGTCGCGTCGGGCACGGTGAAAACGTACGGCGATTTGTACGAGTTGACCGAAGAAAAACTGACCGCGCTCGAACGGATGGGAAAAAAATCGGCGGTCAACTTGCTCGAACAACTCGTCGTAAGCAAGTCGCGCGGCCTGGCCCGCGTGCTCAACGCGCTGTCGATCCGGCACGTCGGCGTGCGCGTCGCGGCGGTGTTGGCCGAGCGGTTCGGCACGATCGAAAACCTGCGGAACGCCGAACTCGCGCAACTGAGCGAAACGCCCGAGGTAGGCGACATCATCGCCGCCAGCGTATACGACTATTTGCACAGCGACTACGGCGCACAGGTGATCGCCGACCTGACCAAACACGGCGTCGTGCTGGAAGTCCCGGCCGCCGAACGCGTGAAGACCGACGGCCCGTTCGCCGGCAAAACGCTGGTCGTGACCGGCACGCTGGTCTATTACAAACGGGACGAGATCGAACGCCTGATCAACAAACTGGGAGGCCGCGCGTCGTCGAGCGTGTCGAAGAAAACCGATTTTCTCGTCGCCGGCGCGGAAGCGGGCGGCAAACTCGAAAAAGCGCAAACGCTGGGCGTCAAGATTCTGACCGAAGATGAATTCAAGGCGATGGCCGAAGGCTAAGCTCGATCAAAAAAGAAAAACTCGATGCGCAACATGCGATCGAAACGCTCGTTTCGCTCGTAACGCTCGCGCAGTGAAACTGGGGTGTTTGGCGAGCCAGAGCGGATCGAAGACCGACCCCAACGACTCGATAAAAAAGAAAACAAATGCGCGACATGCGATCGGAACGCTCGTTTCGCTCGTAACGCTCGCAGAGTGAAGCTGGATAAGACTTCGAATGGATTCGTCGCCTCCAAAAACTCACCAAACACATCAAACGTCGATGGAAATGCGCGTTGCGCACGAATGTTTCACGTGAAACAAATGGCGCGGAACCGTGACCGGTTTAGACTATCGCAACACGTTTTAGTGCGATTTGCGATCGCGTTCGACTGTGTTGGAGTAGACGGGAAGGAAAGACGCCGGTTTCGACGTGGCGCCCAGGTTCGGGGAGGTATCCCGGATCGTTGTGGCCCGATTTCAACGGAGTGACGCGAAAGCTGATCGAGTTCACGTATAACGACTTTGATCAATGAACCTAAGTCGATTGCTCCAAAACCGACTTCGACATTTCGATACGCTGCTCTTAGACAATCTACCAAGCCTAAAGGTTATCAAATGAATGCGCCGACAAGACTTGAGATTTCCGACCAACTTCATCGATTCTTAAACAAGGAATTGTCTAGGTCCCAGCTTTCGGGTTGGGCCAATCATTGGTTGTTAAACGATGAGAATATTGAAGACCCACAGGTTTGGAAGGCCTTGGAATTGATGGGTGCCGCCGAACTTCCGTCATCGGATCGAGCGTTTCTCTATCTAGACGAAGATTACAGTGACATTCTTCAAACCATTCAGAAATGATGAGCCACTTCAAAACTTATTATCGGAAGCTTGGGTTGCAGTGTTTTTTCGTTCGTCTCAATAGTTGGAACTCAACGATACAGCAAGGTTCTTTTAACAATGTGTAAACTTTTATGTCGCGTCGGGGCGTCGAAGTCGTTGTCTATGTTTTTTTCGGGACGCCCAGACGTTCGAATTTGTCGGCCAGTTCGCCGGCTTGATCGGCGGTGTTGGGCGAGTCCTCGATGTCCAGAATTTTGCCGTCGGGGCCGACGATGAACAGCGTTCGCGACGCGAAGCCGATCGGCGTTTTCACGCCGAACGCGGCGGCCGCTTTGCCGTCGGGATCGCTGAGGATCGGAAAGTCGGCCGCGACCGAGTCGGCGAATTTTTGATTTTGCACGAAGTCGTCGCAACTGGCGGCGAAGACCACGGCGTCGAACGCGTGCAACCGCCGCGATCCGCCCAGCGATTTGCATTGACTAGTGCAGGCCGGCGTGAACGCCTTGGGATACCACGCGATCACGTAGGTCCGCCCGCGCAGACCCGCGCTCGAATGCAGTTCGCCGTCGGTGCCGGGCAACGAGAACTCGGGCGCGGCGTCGCCGACGCGCAGATGCGTCTTGGCGCGGACCGCCCACCATCCCAGGGCGATCAACGCGACGACGACCGGCAACACAGACCACAGCATGCGACGCTTCCACGGAGGATTCGATTTCGGAACGGTATCGTCGGTCATCGGGCGACTCGATGGCTCTTCAATCATTTAGACACAAAAACACGAACCCGAAACGCACGTTGCGTTTCGGGTTCGTCCCGGGATTCCGACATGACCTTATTTTTTCAACGGCGTCTTGAGCGCGGTCAGCTTTTCGGCGACCTGCTTGGCGTGTTCCTTCGTGTTCACCTTGGTTTCGACGTCGGCGACCTTGCCGTCGGGGCCGATGATGAACGTCACGCGCTTGGCGTTCCCCTTGGCGTCGGAAACCAGGCCGTAGGCCTTGGCCGTATCGCGGGTCGGGTCGCTGAGGATCGGGTAATCGAGCATCAACGATTCGGCGAACTTGGTGTTGTCGGCCACGGTGTCGCAACTGGCGGTGAAGTAGACCACGTCGAACGCCTTCAACAGTTCGCCGCTTTCCTTCAACGATTTGCATTCGGCCGTGCAGCCGCCGGTGAAGGCCTTGGGAAACCAGGCGACGACCACGGTCTTGCCGGCCAAATCCTTCAGATGATACGTCTTGCCGTCGGATCCGGTCAGCGTGAAATCGGGAGCCGGTTCCCCGACCGAAACGTCGCGCGAGCGACGCCCAAACAACAGACCAACGCCAACGCGGCGCACAACGAACGAAACATAAGAGAAACTCCTGCGATGCGAATGGTGGGCTCGTCGCCGACGATGTTCGACGGAACACGGCGCGCGACGAAGACGAAAGCGGAAAGGTCATCCTATCGCACGCCGGAGACGCCGTCACCAAGATTCCGCCGCCCGC
The DNA here is from genome assembly GCA_049840575.1 of Pirellulales bacterium. Lineage (GTDB taxonomy): Bacteria > Planctomycetota > Planctomycetia > Pirellulales > JALHPA01 > JANRLT01. Next base: position 551,862 of record JASGKV010000014.1, on the reverse strand, counting down.
ACCGATCTCGTCCGCGAACCATTTTGCGAGCGGTCGGCACTTACGCTATCTTCGACTTCGACGCCCTGCCCGCACGCCCGAGGATCCGCCCGATGGAACGCGAACTGTTGGTCCGTTATCTCACGCAAGCGCACGATCTGGAGCGCGATCTGCAAGGCCTCGATCGGCCCGACCTGATCGCGTTTCCCGTGCCGGGCATGATGAGCATCGCGCAGGTCGCGTGGCACATGATCGACACGGATTTAGTTCTGGCCGACCGCATGCGGCGCGTGATCGCGATGGACGAACCGCCGATCGTCGCGTTCGACGAGAATCGGTATACGGAACGCCTGCATTACCAAGATCGCGATCCGATTTCCGGCTGCGAACTGTTCCGCCTGAACCGGGTCACCATGTCCAGCCTGTTGCAACGCCTGCCGCCCGAGACGTTCGCCCGGGCAGGCATTCACAACGAAGCCGGCCGCATCACCTTGGCGGATTTGTTGACGAAATCGATCACGCACTTCGATCACCATCGCAAGTTCTTGCACGAGAAACGCGCGAAGCTGGGGAAGCCGGTTTAATCCGTCGTGTGCGTCACCGCGACGATTGCGAGACGCGTAAGGCGCGTCTCGACGCACCGAACAGAGTCCTCGTTTCACACGTCACATCATCCCATTCCAACACGTTGTCCAACGTTGGTGCGTCAAGACGCACCCTACGGAGCATTCGATGCATCGTTCATTCATCCTGTTCGCACTGATCGTCGCCGTGTCGTCCCCACTCGCCGCGCAGCCCGCCGGTTTCAACTACGACGAAGCCAAGGTGCCGGCCTACACGTTGCCGCCGCTGCTCAAAATGAACAACGGCGACGCGGTGACCAAGGCCGAGCAGTGGCCCGCGCCGCGCCGAGATCATGGAGCTGTACCAAACGCAAATCTTCGGGCGACCGTTGCCGAAGCGACCGTTCACGGTCACGAGTAAGCGCGGCGAGACATTGGAGAACGGCGCGATTCGCGAGCAGGTCACTTTGGCGTTCGGCGACGGTGCGGACGCGCCGCGGCTGCAACTGCTGATCGAGTTGCCGAAGTCGAATCGGCCGGTCCCGGTCTTATTCGGACCCAATTTTCCGGGCAATCACTCGATCAGCGACGATCCGGCCATCGAGCTTTCGCACAACCGCCCGAGCGCGGACAACGATAAGAAAGCTCCCAACGACGGACGCGGTTCGGCCAAAAGTCGTTGGCCGATCGACAAGGTGCTGGCCCGCGGCTACGGGCTGGCGACGATTCATTACTTCAACATGGCGCCGGATAACGCCAAAACGTATCGCGACGGCGTGTTGAAGCTGTTTCCCTCGGACTACAAAGGGGAACCCGGTCCCGAAGAATGCGGCGCGATCGGCGCCTGGGCCTGGGGCTTGAGTCGCTGTTTGGATTACATGGAAACCGATCCACGGATCGACGCGAAACGCGTGGTCTTGCACGGCCACTCGCGGTTAGGCAAAGCCGCGCTCTGGGCCGCGCGCTCGACGAGCGATTCGCGGTCGTAATCTCGAACAACTCGGGCGAAGGGGGCGCGGCGATCACGCGGCGCAAGTTCGGCGAGACGCTGGCGCGGATCAACACGAGCTTCCCACATTGGTTCTGCGGCAACCACAAAAAATACAACGACAAAGAGGACGACTGCCCGGTCGACGCCCACATGCTGGTCGCGCTGGCGGCCCCGCGACCGGTGTACGTCTGCAGGCGCAAGACGATCAATGGGCCGATCCGCGCGGCGAATACTTAGCGGCCTACCACGCCGGCGAGGCGTACAAGCTGCTGGGGAAGCCCGCCCTGACCAGCGACGCGATGCCCGAGATCGAGCAGCCGGTGATGACGACCGTCGGCTACCACATCCGCAAAGGGAAGCACGACGTAACGGACTACGACTGGGAGCAATGGATGAACTTCGCGGATAAGCAGTTCGGCCTAGTGAAGTGACGCATCCTGGGGAGACGGGAACACTGATGACGCGGATTGGGACGGATATATACGGATGATCGAGGTCGTATCGTCTCGATCAATCACTTATTCGTACTCCGAATCCGTGTCCATCCGTAGGATCCGTGTTATCCGTGATCCATCTCTCCCAACGAGACTTACTCCGTCATAAACCCCGCGTTGCCTAAGCCCAGCACGCCGTTGGCGGCCGGGGTGCGGATGGTCAGGGTTTTGTGTTCGGCCGGCAGGAACAGGTCGATTTGTTGCGCGGCGGCGCGGCTGTCGAACTTGCCGTTGGATTTCCAGAACGGTTCGTCGTCGAGCAGGATTTCGATCGGACCGACCACGTCGCCGCCGCCGTCGCAAACGCCGAGCAGCGCGACGAAGCGTTTATACGACGGGTCGAGCGAGAACGTCGCGGTCGTGCCGTGCAACATGCCGTTGCCGGCCGCGAACGGCAGCCCCCGAATGACCAAGGGTTTGCCGTCGTAGGTTTTACCAGGCTCCCATTTCCATTCGGGTTTCCATTCCGGATTTTTTTTGATCGGCGGCGGCAGCGGAACTTGTGCCTGCAACGGTTTGCCGTCCGCGGGCAGGTCGACGATCAACGGACCGAACACGATCACATCGAATTCAGTTCCCGATTGACTCGCCTTTTTTTGATCGGGCGCGAGCCGCAGCGTGAACTTCGGCGACGTGTCCAGAAATTTGGCCAGACTGTAGCTGCGATTATCGAACCCGCCGCGATTGAGCGTGCGCGCGCCGTCATAAAGCCGCGTGCCGACGCTGGAGGGGATTTCCGTGCCGTCGGCGGCGACGATCACGTGATGATGACGCCGCGCGACGTCGTACCCGACCGAGACTTGCATCCAGGCGTTGCGCATCGTGATCGGCACGGTTCGTTCGAACGTGATACCGTTGTTGTTCATCGTTTCTTCGTTGGTCGGCACCACGGCGAACGCGAACCCGCGGGTCTTGGCCCAATGGGGCCGCAGTTCGATCGCGTTACGGTCGGCCTCGGCCAATTTGAAGCCCGTCAACGCGGGCTGCCACGCCGCCGGGTTGCGCGCGGCGGCCGCGCGGGCGGCGACTTGATCGTTTTCCTTCAACACCGCCACGGGGCGGATCCAATTCACATGATCGCGAATATCCCAAGGGTCCGCGCCGGTGGGTCGACCATCGTGCGCTTCGTCGACGATCAACACGACGCTCTTGCGCCGCGCGTCTCGATGTCGTAACGCTGCGGCGGCTTGTCGCCGAACAGGAATTCGCTTTGCCACAACGTTTCGCCGTTCTCTCCGTCGCGGACGATCCGCGCTTTCGCGCATCCGCCGCGTCCGACGGAGTGATCGATGCCGACCCAACCCGAGATGCGTTCGACGCCGGCCGGCAACGTGCAGACGATTTTCGTCCCCGAATGCGTTCCCCAGCCCGAGTCGGACCGCTGCTCGCCGGAGTGAAGTTCCTCGCCCAGAACGTTGTGATCGACGCGCGGGGGCCAGCGTTTCGCGCCCAGCGTGGTCGTGATGAATTGATGTGGGAAGGCGGTCAGCGGAACTTCGCGCTCGCCGCGCCACGAGACCCAACGCACGCGTTCCGGCGGCACGCGCAACGTTTGCCAGCACCAGTTCGGACGCAACGCAAGGAATTCCAGATTCTTATCCCCCTCGCGACCGCGACGAATCAACAAATTGCCGGCGGTGAGAGTGAGTCCCCGAGCTGTGCGAACATGCGCGACCGGCGGCAAGGCCGTGGAGCCCGACCAGAGCGCGTCGTTTTCGGCCGCCAACGCCGATGCATGTCGAGGCCAAACGGCGTTCGCCAGTTGATCGTAGGAAACCTGCACCACGCCCGCCTCGGTCAAGCATTCGAGTCCCGGTTCGCGAAAGCGCATGCCTCGCGCGTCGATCCGACGACCGTCGGCCGTAACGATCGTTCCGGGTGGATACCGCGCGGCGTTGCCGGTCGCGTCGTAGCAGGCCGCGATGCATTCGGGCCGGACCTGAATCACGCCGGTCGTGATGTCGGCCGCGCCGTTGCCCATCTCCAGATTCAGCGTCACCTGATCGCCCCGCGCGCCTTCGTCCCAGATTTGCTGGGCGGGCGACCAGCGCACGATCTTGGCGGGCAAGCGATCGCCGTTGGTGAATTCGACCCACGGCCCCGGCGGCTCGTTACCGACCGCATCGACGGCCAACACGGCGCGGACGGGATTCTTCGCATCCTTGAACGGTTTGCCGTCGAGCACGATCTTCTCGTCTGGGCTTTGATAAAACGGATTCAACGCTTTGCCGCGCGTATGTTGGCCGTCGTTCCGCCAAACCTCGAACTTCTCGTCCGTTTGGGCGAGCAAACGACTCGTTGTGCAGACGCACAGACACAGCCAGAAGAATCGGAGGCAAGGCATATCGCGGAGCATGGGATCGGCGGGAAAATCGGGCCGGCGCGGAGAACGTTGAGTATAGCCGCCGGCGAGCGAATCCACACGAATCCCGGTCGATTGACTTCCTTGTGCGGTTCGGAAAAGATAAACGCGTCGCTCGGCCGTCGTCTTCTCGAGTCTCTCATGCAAACCGGGTTGGAAAGCTTGCTCGATGCGCGGTTGCTGACGCAACTCGAGCGGTTGGAGCTGACGACTCGCAAAATCTTTCGCGGTCGTTTGAAGGGCGAACGTCGCAGCAAACGCAAAGGGAACAGCGTCGAGTTCGCCGACTTTCGGAACTATGTGCCCGGCGACGATCTGCGGTTCATCGATTGGAATACGTACGCGCGTTTGGATCGGTTGTTCCTGAAGATGTTTCTCGAGGAAGAAGACCTGCACGTCTTCTGCCTGATCGACGCCAGTCGTTCGATGAGCTTCGGCGATCCGTCGAAGCTACGTTATGCGAAGCAGTTGGCCGCCGCGCTCTCGTTCATCGGCTTAACTCGAGCCGATCGGATCAAGATCGAAACCGTCGGCCAACCGTTACGCACGCAATCGCCGATCCTACGAGGGCGACGCAGCGTAACGCGGATGCTGGCCCAACTGAAAACGATCGAAGCCGATCAAAACGTCCCGCTGGAGACAGGCGTCAAGAACTTTTGCCTGCGCAACTCGGGACGCGGGATCCTCGTCGTCATGAGCGATCTGCTGGACAAGAACGGTTATCGCGACGCGTTCAAGTATTTGGTCGGCCGCGACATGGACGTCTATGTGATTCAGATTCTCAGCCCGGCGGAAATCGAGCCCGAGATCGTCGGCGATCTGCGACTGGTCGATTGCGAAGACGCCGACATGGCCGAAATCACGGTCAGCGCGCCGTTATTGGCGCGTTACAAGCAAACGGTCGCGGCGTTCATCGAAGAAGCCCGCACGTATTGCGTGAAGCGCGGGATGAACTACCTGTTCGCCCGCAGCGACCTGCCGGTCGAGGAGCTGGTGTTGAAGTATCTACGCGGACGCGGTTTGGTCGGGTGATGCGTGCGGTTACATTCGTAAGCGGATGAGGAGCGTTCGGACGTATGCCGTTTTTGCCCATGCTCGATGCTTGGCAATGGTGGATCCTGGGGTGCGTTCCCCCGGCGATCGCGGCTTTGTATTTCCTAAAGCTCAAACGCCGTCCGGTCGAAGTTCCCAGCACGTTATTGTGGAAGCAGGCGATCGAAGACCTGCACGTGAACAGTTTTTGGCAACGGATGCGCCGCAGCTTGCTGCTGTATCTGCAAATCTTGTTCGTGCTGTTCGTGATCTTCACGTTGCTCCGTCCGAATTGGGAAACGCAGGTCGCGCTGGACGAACGCGTGATCATCTTGATCGACAACTCGGCCAGCATGTCGGCGACGGACGTCGCGCCGACCCGACTGGCCGTCGCGAAAGAGCGTGCACGCGAGATATTACAGGACCTCGACGGCGACGCGGTGGCGATGCTGATCAGCTTCGCCGACGGTGCACGCGTGGAAAAAAGCTTTACCGGCAACCGCGTCGAATTGCTGGAAGCGGTGGATCGCATTCAGCCGACAGAACATACGACCAACGCGTTGGAAGCGCTCCGTCAAGCGGCCGGTTTGGCGAATCCCGGGGCCGGCGCGGCGGGCGGCGAACAAGACGCCGACGAGCAGGCGTTGCCCTCGACGTTGTATATCCTGAGCGACGGTAAATTTCCATCCGTGCCGAACTTCACGCTGGGGAACTTGAAGCCGATCTTCCTTCCGATCGGCGTCAAAGAGCCCGAGAATGTGGGTATCACGGCGTTCAGCGTCCGCCGCAAAGACGACAAAGCCGACGAGATGCAGGCATTCGCCCGGTTGGAGAATGCCTCGGCCACCGAGCGTGTCGTCAAAGCGGAATTGCTGCGGGACGACCGCTTTTGGGATTCCACGACCGTCACGATCGCCCCGCGCAGCAGCCAGAGCGCGGTGTTCGACCTACGCGATATCGCTTCCGGCACGCTGGAGTTGCGTTTGACGAATTCGGATCAACTGGCGTTGGACGATCGAGCGTATGCGGTCATCCAAGAACCCGCCCCATTACGAGTGCTGTTGGTCACCGCAGGCAACGCGGATTTGAAACGCGCGCTCTCGACGATCCAGTCGTCGAAGTTGGCCGACGTCCGCACGCAGAAACCGGAGTATTTGGAAGGGACCGATTATCAAAAAGGCGCGGCCGGCGGTGGGTGGGATTTGATCGTCTACGATCGCTGTCGGCCGAAAGAGATGCCCCGCGCGAATACGGTCTTTTGGGGCGATGCGCCTCCGATCGGATGGACCGGCGATAAAACCGTCGGCGCACCGCAAGTGATCGACGTCGATCGGACACATCCGCTGTCGGCGAATCTCGATTTCGACGAAGTGCTGATCGATCAAACCCGCATCTTCGAGCCGCCGAAGGGAACGCATCGTTTGGTTGAGACGACCAAAGGCTTGCTCATCGGCATCGCGCCGCGCGACTCGTTCGAAGACGTGGTGATCGGCTTTCCGATCTATATGCCGGACAAAGCCGGCAAGACGATTTACAACACGAACTTCCCGTTGCGTCCGGCATTTCCGTTGTTGATGCAAAACCTGTTGGGGTATTTCGGGCGGACGATCGATGTCGGCGAAACCACGACCCTGAAACCGGGACAAGAAATCGAACTGCGCAAGAAGGCGTCGATCGCCTGACGATTCAGTTACCCGACGGCGCGACGACCACGGTCAATCGCGGCACGCGGAACACGTTCACGTTCGGCGGAACGGATCGGATCGGCGTATACGGCGTCTCGGCCGACGGCAAGCCGCTCCGCAAGTTCGCCGTACAGCTGGCCGACGCGCTGGAAACGGATATTCGGCCGCTGACCGAAGAAGGCCTGAAGATCGGTTACCAAACCGTCGCGGCGGAAACCGGTTGGAAGGCGGGACGCCGCGAGTTGTGGAAATGGCTGTTATTCGCGGCTCTGCTGGTGTTGTTGCTCGAGTGGTATGTTTTTAACCGGAAAGTTTACCTATAATCATCCGGCCGGTCGCGGTCGTTCGAAAGGGCGACGACGCGGCCTCTCGATCGAACCGCGCGACGCACAATGTCCACGCAATCTCGTCCCGAACAATCGCCGGTCAAGCGCGAGAAATCCAAGTCTGCGCGGCCGATGATCAACCGGCTGGTCGAGAAAAAACTGATCCACGAAGTCAGTCTGCAGGAATACAAATCGAAGGTTCGTAAGGTTTACGACGGACCGAAGGGAGCGTTCCTCGCCGCGGCCAGCATGTTGTCGCTGCACACGCCGCTGGGCGAGCGACTGTTCAGCACCAGCCGCTTCTCGCTACGGGGTGCGAAGCAAATTCTGGACGTCGGCAGCGGCGCGGGCCAAATCGCCAAGCACCTGATCAAGTATTCGGACCCCGACGCCGGGATCACCTGCTTCGATCTGTCGTATGAGATGCTGCGGCGGGCTCGGGCGCGAATGAAAAGCGATCGCCCGGTCTACATGGCGGCCGATCTCAGCCATTTACCGTTCGCCGATGCGACCTTCGATTGCGTGACCTGCGGTTTTGTGTTGGAGCATCTCCCCGATCCCAAAATCGGCTTGGCGGAACTTGCGCGTGTCATGTCGCCCGGCGGCCGCATGTTGTTGCTGACGACCGAGGATAGCTTTAGTGGCGCGTTCACCAGCTATATCTGGTATTGCCGGACTTACAACCGCCGCGAGTTGCTGCAGACGTGCGAGCAAGTCGGTTTGCGATTGAAAAGCGAGCTCTGGTATACGCGGATGCACAAGGCGTTTGCGCCGGCGGCATCTGCGTCGAATTGGAACGCGTCTAAAGTTCGCGCAACGCCCGGTCCGATCGGCATGACCGCCAAAACCGTTAGGCGAGTCGGCGACGCCGCAGAGTCCGCCTAAGCCGCGCGTCTTGCCGAACAGGGCCGCTTCGAGCAAACTGGACGTTTCGCGATTCGATTCCTCTCGACGTCTCAGCGACTCGCCCACGTGCCAGCCCCGCTCGCCGGAATTTTCACGCCGAATTTGGTTCCGCTCGACGCTCACGGCGAGATCGACGAAGCCGAGTTGCGCCGCTATGTCGACTGGCTGATCGAACGCGGCGTTCATGGACTTTATCCGAACGGCTCGACCGGCGAGTTTACGCGCTACACGCCGGACGAGCGACGCCGCATCATTAAGATCGTGTGCGAGCAAGCGGCCGGACGCGTGCCGATCCTGGCCGGAGCGGCCGAGGCGAATGTTCGCGAAACGATCCGCGCGTGCGAAACCTACTTCGACTACGGTGCGCGGGCCGTGGCGATCGTTTCCCCGTTTTATTACAAGCTGAGTGCCGAGGCGGTTTACGCATACTTTCGCGAGATCGCCTTGAATTCGCCGATCGACGTTACGCTGTACAACATCCCGATGTTCGCCAGTCCGATCGACGCACCGACGATCGCCCGGTTGGCCGAGTTTCCGCGCGTCATCGGAATCAAGGATTCGTCGGGCGACATGGCGTTCATGCTGCGAATAATGGCCGCCGTGCAGCCGCACCGACCCGATTTCGTCTTTCTGACCGGTTGGGAAGCGGCCCTGGTCCCGATGCTGCTGATGGGCTGCCAAGGCGGAACGAACGCCACGAGCGGAGTCGTTCCGGAGGTCACCAAGCGGATCTACGAACTCTGCCAAGACCGTAAGATCGAAGACGCCCGCGCGCTGCAACTGCGGATGCTGGGCCTGTTCGACGCATTGGTTTACGGTCCCGATTTTCCGGACGGCTTTCGCGAAGCGGTGGCGTTGCGGGGCATTCGCGTCGGCCAAGGCCGGCAACCACGGACGGACGTTCAAACCCGCGACTTGGCCGCATTGTCCGAAAAACTGAAAACGATGCTCCGCGATCTCGGTATCGACGATCTCGTCGCCTAAACGATCTTCCTTCCTACACGATCATGCACGTCGAAACACCACGCTCCGCGAACGACCGGCTGACCGGTTTGGCGTTCGTCGAGATCCTGAATTACACCCCGGCGATGGTCGCGCTCGACGCGCTCGAGAAAGCGGCCGGCGTCCGTTTGATTCAAATGGAGCTGAACGATTTCAACGGCGTGTTCCTTAAGGTCACCGGCGATTCGTCGTCGTTGTGCGCGGCGGTCGACGCCGCCAAGGCGACCGTCGCCGAAATGAAAGGAACCTGTCATGCGACCGTCATCGACATGCCCGTCGCCGAAGCGCGACGGGCGATGATCAGCAAGCCCGAACGCTCGCCATTGCTCAATCAACCGATCGTCGTCGACCCGGCCGGGGCGAACGACGATTTCACGACTCAACCATTTTCCAACCGGAGTTCCGCAGTGTCCGACACCAAATCGTTCGCCATCGGTCTGATCGAAACCCAAGGCTTCACCGCCGTCATGGAAGCGATCGATACCGCCTGTAAAGCCGCCGACGTGACGATCTTGGGCAAAGAAAAACTGGGCGGCGGCTACATCACGATCGTCGTCAAGGGCGACGTCGCGGCCGTACGCGCCGCGGTCGACGCCGCAAAGCCGAAGGTCGAAGGGTTGGGCAAACTGATCGCCGCGCACGTCATTCCGCGCCCAGCGAAGGCGTTTTGTCGTGTTTGCCGAAAGTCTAAACACGAGCCATATTCGTGAGAGTGGTGTTCTACGCATTAAGAAGCCCCACGGAGCCGAATGCTCCGTGGGCCGTATCATTGCGTTAAAGAGATGTTTTTGAAAAGCGAACGATTAGTTCGCTCGGGGATGCGCTTTCTCATAGATCGCCCGCAGGTTGGCCGTGCTGACGTGCGTGTAGATTTGCGTGGTGGTCAGGCTCTTGTGCCCCAGTAACTCCTGCACAGAGCGGATATCCGCTCCGCGATCCAACAAATGCGTGGCGAACGTGTGCCGCAACGTGTGAGGGCTGGTTCGCAGGTCCAGGCCGGTCAGCTTCAGATACTTCTCCAGCATTCGGCCGATGCTGCGCACGTTTAACCGGCGACCGAAACGATTGACGAAGAGGGGCGTGCCGGGCCCTTTCTGATCTTTCGCATGCACCGTCCGCAATCGTAGCCAGTCTTGCAATGCTTTAGCGGCGAATGAACCGACGGGCGATAACCGCTCGCGTTTGCCTTTTCCGCGGACGCGCATCACGTCGGTCTCGCGTTCCCAATCGCCGTCGTTTAAGCCGACGACCTCGGCGACTGCGCAGGCCGCAGGAATAGAGTGTCTCCAAGATCGCCCGATTGCGCGTCGCTTGCGGGTCGTTGCCCTGCGGCGCGTTCAGCAGCGTTTCGATCTGCGTGTTGTCCAAAAAATGCGGCAGATGCCGTTGTTTACGCGGATTACGCAGCGGCTTGGCCGGGTTGCCATTGGACCACCCTTCGCGACGCCCGAAGCGGAAGAAACTCCGCAACGACGCCAAACGTCGCGCGATCGTCGTGTGCGCCAGGGATCGCTCGTGCAAACCGGCGAGATAACCGCGCAAGTCGAGCGTGGTTAAACAATCCGGCGGCGGGGCCGTACCTTGTTGCGCAACGAAATACGCCTCGACGTCGGCCAGATCTTCGCGATAGCTTTTCGTCGTGTAGTCGCTGGCGTTTTTCTCGATCCGCAGATAATCCAGAAATCGCGCGACGCCTGCCTGAAATTCGGTCGGCGGATCGATTCGATCCGGCGTCGTTACGACGTTCGTCTTAGGGGTTTTTAAGCGGCCCATGTGCGCGACGAACGGTGCGTGTTGCCGGCGAGAGTTATTCGGTCGCGGGTACGTCGAAGCGACGCTTCGTCATGTGCGGCGCCGGGATGATCGGATTGGCTTGCGGTTCGGGCGGCTGTTCGCGGATACGTTGGCTCAGCACCGCGGCGTCGTACCAACTGAAGCTCAGTTCGGGGTTCGACGCATAGCGTCCCAAGACTCGCAGAGTTTCGGCGCGGCTGGCTTCGTCGAACAAAAAGATGTAGCGTTCTTCGCCTTTAACCAACGCCAGCACGTTGAGATCTTGTTGGGCCACGAACGCCGCTCCTTCCCTGTTCCGATCAGAACCGTCGCGATCGAAGCTCCGCGCATCCGTCGCGCGTCGCCGTTCGATCCAGGGATGTTATCGGCGATTGAACCAGTGCCACACGACTCGCGTTTCTCCGGCGCCGCCGCGCGCGGTCAGCATCTCGGTCAGATGCATGTGACAGCAGAAAGCGCATGAAATCGTCGCTCCGCTGCAAGTACGATTGCCAGCCGCCGAACCGCGCATCATCGCGAAAATCGTAATAGTTTTGCAACGCTTGCGTGAAGTTCGCGTCATGACCGTTAAAGTTGCGCGTGTAAGTCAGGATCGGACGGTTGCTGGGACGAAACGCGGGCCGTCGCGCGAGGCGCCGCCGGCGTCAAACCGGCCGGATCGGGCCAATCCAACGGTAAATCCGAACCGCCGACCGGGACGATTGCGCCCACCGACGCCGAAGAAAACGACTCTGTCGACGGCTCCTGCGACGCGGGTGCGAGCGATTGCGCGGCGTCGGTTTTCGCTTGCGCCTGCGCGTCTGGTCGTCGTGCGAAATGCGCCGCCGCCGTTCGTCCCTTTGCGATCGGGTTGGCGCTGCGCACTATCGGTTTCGCGCCGACGAATATCGATCATCGCCAGCACTCCCTCGGGCGTGCCGCGGTTCGCGCCGGGCAGCGGGATGAGCGCTTGCTTGCGCGGATCAGGCGTCTGTGTGCGCAATTGTTCTTTAGCCAGTTCGAATTCGGTCGCTTCCAGCAAATTTTGCGGAATCTCTTCTTCCTCGGGCGTACCCCACGGTAATCCATAGCCGGTGGGAATCGGATGGAAGGCCGGGTTCGTGGCGATCCAATCCACCTGCATCGCCATGCGCGGCGGGTAGTAAGGCGAGTAGTCCGTAATCGCGCCGACGACGATGGCGTCGAGTTTCAGCTTCTCGGCCACGATGCGAACTTGTTCATAACCCGCCAACTCGATGCCTAACTCGCGAGCCTTGGCTTCGACGATGCCCGGCGGCGCGACTTCGAAGCCGGGGATCGCTTGCAACTCGTTAAAGTACGCCAGCGCCACTTGGCGACCGTCAGGCTGCGAGCCTTCGGTCGTGAGATTGAAGAACGGCGCGACGCCGACCCGCGAGATTTGCGGGAACGGATTATGAAACGTCGGCTGCTCCTCGATGACGGGGATGAGTTTGCATCCCGCCATGAGGTACAGCGTGGCGACGGCGATAGCGAATCGTTTCAACATGCGAACCGCGACGTAGCAAGGTTCCCCCCTTGTGCGTCGGCCCGCAAGCGTCGCATGCCGGCATTCGCCGACGCGCTTACGATCTCACGGTGTCCGCTTTATCGTCACGATCGTCAGGGGTTCTCCAGTTTCTTTTCCAACCGCCGTTCGCTAGCATTGCCTTGGGGGATGCGTTCCATGACGTTTCGCGAAATACAGGGGAGATCGACCATGACCGCTCAAAGGTTATTCTGCTTGGGATTAGTTGTAGCTCTCGGTATTCGACCCGAATCAACGGCGTTGGCACAAGCGACGCAGGCCCCCTCCAAAGCCGCCGAAACAAAGCAACCTGAAGTTCCTTCTACCGAGAAATGGGAGAAGGAAATCGCCGCGATCGAAGCCAAATCGTCGAAGCTGAAGCCCGAGGAACGGCGTTGGATCTTTACCGGCAGTTCTTCGATTCGGCTATGGAAGCTGAACGAAGCGTTTCCCGACGTGCCGATCGCCAATCACGGCTTCGGCGGGTCGCAGATGATTGATGTCGATCGAAATTTTCATCGTTTGATCGGACGTTGGAAGCCACAGGGCGTCGTCATTTATTCCGGCGATAACGATCTGGCGCGAAGAAGCCGCCCAAGGAAATCGTCGCCGACCTGCGAAGCATCGTCTATCTCATGTCGCGCGAGTTACCCGACGCCCAATTGATTGTCATCGGACCCAAAGCCAGCGTCAAACGCTGGGGGTTGAACGAGTCGCGCAAAGAAACCATCGCGCTCATGAAAGTCATGATCGATGCTCAGAACAGCCTTAATCATAAAAATTATGTGTTCATCGACGACAGCAAGGAGTTTCTGGACGCCGACGGTAAGCCGATACCCGAACTCTTACAGGCAGACGGCCTGCATCTCTCGCCGGCCGGTTACAAGATTTGGAACGAACGCTTAAAACCGCTACTCAAGTGACCTGATCGCAGAGAGATCATTCGACGTTCGCTTTGGCCAAACGATCTTTCCAGAAAGTGCGGGCCTTGCGCCATTGTTCCATTTCGCTTCGTTGATCTGCAGTGACACGGTCGCCCAAGGTCTCGAATTGACCGGCTTCGTGTTCGACCCAATCCAGAAAGAACTGGACGGCCTTCTTGCTGATGCGCGGTTGCTCGTCGAACTCCACATAGTACGGCGCGGTCGTCGCGTAACGTAACGTTTTATCCTCGACCGTCACGGCGCGGATCAAAAACCAACCGCTATCGCGAAACAACACCGGCGGCAACTGGCCGCCGTCTTTCTGAAACTTATCCAAGCGGGCGTCGTAGATCGTGATGCCGTTTTTCACGATTTCGAGATAATCGACTTTATCGCGCGTCGACATCGTCAACGACGTTTCAAGTTCGATCGGCTGTTTGTTCCCACTCGCGAAGACATGTCCGGGAAACTCGTCCTCGACCTTACATCGCAAGATCGGGCCGTTCGTCACGATGGTGCGTCCCGCCCGGACGGCGTCGAACCATTTATCGACGGTCAGTTCGCCGTCGATAAACGCATAGACTCGGTTGTAGCCCAGCGGGTTCAAGTTGTGCCCGGAACCGCTGCCGGCGGTAATCGGGATCCGAATGCCGGCTTCCAGGAGTTTGTAATAGATCTCCAACGACCAACGAGCGTTTCCCTGCGGCGCCGGGAGGTCGGCTTTGTTCCGGGCCTTACCGCCGGCCTCGTTGTCGATCGCTCCGTCGCGCAAGACATGCCGATTCAGCAGCATGATCGAATCGAGTTTGCCCGCCGCGATCAATAACGGTAATTCTCGAATGAACGGAGCCACGGCGTGAACCTGCCCGGTTTGGACACGGGCCGACGTGGCGGTCGATGTGATCGTCGGCGTCGTCGCCTTGGCGTTCGGCAATTCAAGCGGCTCTCGCAACCCGGTCACGACGATCGCACTACCGCCCCGTTCGTCCTCGCCCGCCATAAGATCGATCAACCGGTGACCGGAATGCTCGTCGATGGGATGTGCGGGCGGTTTGTTTTTCGTCCAATACGATTTGTCGTTCTCCCATGTCGTGGCCGCGACGATTTTCAGGTTTTCGGCCTTCATCAAGAGCGGCAGATCGCTGGCGCGGGCGGCGTCGAGATCGCCGGCGTACCAGCCTTCGTCAGCCGGCTTAGCGAACAGCTTCACATCGACCGAGTTCGCGTCGTCGGCATAACGTTGAATCTCGAACTTGCCGCTGCGAATCAACGACTCGGGTCCCTGCTCCATCGTGAACGAATAATGTCCCAGCGGCAGTTTCAACGTGATTTTATCCTCAAACACGCCGTGATCGCCCAGTTGAATCGCGCCGGGAATTTTTACCGGCTTACCGGCCGCGGTCTTGAGATGGATCCGAACCGGCGCAGGCTCGCCCGAATCGCGATCGATCACGCTGAGCACGAGTTGCCCCGTGTCGGCCGCCTTTGCCGGCGAAGCGAACGCAAAGTAACCGACCAATGAGCAGAGCAAAGAGATTATCAAGCGATGTTTTCGCATAGCCTTCTCGGAAGAGAGATCCTGCGCAAGCATTCACCGACGAACTCGCGCGATGATTTCATTTTACGCGACGAAGCCTGCGAAAGATGATGCGGCGAGATTCGCTGCTCGCCGACCGAGAGTATCTCGGCCAAAATACGAGACGATCCGTCACAATCCGGCCAACCAGCCCCCGTCGACGGCCAGGATTTGGCCGTTCACGAATGCGGCCGCGTCGGAGGCCAAAAACACCGCGGGCCCGGCCAAATCGTCGGGCGTTCCCCAGCGACCGATCGGACATCGCGTACGCACCCACCCGCTGAACGTCGGATCGTCGACCAGTCCCTGCGTCAACGGCGTGGCGATGTAGCCCGGGGCGAGCGCATTGACCAACACGCCGTGTTTGGCCCATTCGATGGCCAATGATTTCGTCAGTTGACCGACCGCTCCCTTCGAAGCGGTGTAGGCGGCGGTCCCGGGTCGACTGGCGAACGTCATAAGGGACGCGATGTTGATGATGCGCCCGAGCTTCCCGGCGGCGATGACCCCGCGCGCGAACAATCTCGCCAATTCGTAGGTCGCCGTTACGTTCAAGCGTTGCAAATATTCAAAGTCTTCCAACGATTGTTCGAGCGCCATGCCGCGCCGAGTCGTTCCGGCCGCATTGACCAAGATGTCCGGCGTACCGTATTGCGTAACGACGTCGGCATAAAACGCAGACAGCGACGCGACATCGGCGATATTGCACCGCGCGACGATCGCACGATCTCGCGCACCACACGAAGCGTTCAACGATGCGGCGGCGTCCGTCAAATCGGCGAAGGTGCGCGAGACCAAAATTACGCGCGCGCCGGCATTCAACATTCCCCGTGCGATGCCGAGTCCGATTCCACGCCCGGCACCCGTGATCAACGCGGTCCGGTCCGACAAATCGAAATGCACGCTCATCATTTCCTCCAAACTTTGAACGGTTGCTTAAGTTTTAATATGGCAAGAGTCCGCGCGTCGCGCCCCACACTGCCGCTTCGACGCGGTCGCGAAACGACATTTTACGCAGCATGCCCGAGAGATGCTCTTTCACCGTCGGCAAGCCGATCCGCATGATCCGAGCAAGTTCCGCATTATCGAGTCCGGCGGAGAGATAGCGTAAGACCTCGTATTCGCGCACGCTCAATGCGTCGCACTCCGCCGGGCGTTCGCCCGGTTGCTGCAGATCGCGAAACAATCGCCCTAACTCACCCGTCGGTTGCGGCTGCGCTAGGGCTAGTACGGCCGTTAATCGCGCCGCGATTTCGACGGAACCAGCGTCCAAACGCAGCTCGTCGCACGCGCCGTGGATCAAAGCTCGCATGCGACGAGTGGACGACGTCTCATCGCACAGCGTCACGATGCGTAACGTCGGATCGTGCGCCGCGGCGTCGCGAATCGCTGGAAACGCGTCGCGTCCCTCCCAATCGACTTGGACGATCGCAATCGCGATTTCCGGGTCGGCCAGGACTTCGCGCAATCCTGAGAAGCTCTCGTGTTCGGCAAGCTCGGCGATACCGTTACCAAGACAAATCGCGCGTAAGCCCGCGCGAACGACGGAGCGCGGATCGGCGATCAGCAGCCGCTCGGCCATCGGTGATCAGGCAGTTAAGCGAACTGGTGCAAGAATCGCACGTCGTTCTTATAGAATTCGCGAATGTCCACGACGTTGTGCCGGCGTGCGCAAACACGCTCGACGCCTAAACCGAACGCGAAACCCGTATAGACGTCGGGATCGTAGCCCACCGCGAAAGACGTTGGGATCGACCATGCCCGCGCCCCCCATTTCGATCCAGCGATCGCCCCAACTCATGTCGACTTCGACGCTCGGCTCGGTGAACGGAAAGAACGACGGGCGGAAGCGGATGTGAACATCGCGTCCAAAAAAACTCGTGGCGAACAAGCGCAAGACGCTTTTCAAATCAGCCATCGTCACGCCGCGATCGACCAGCAGCCCTTCGATCTGATGAAACATCGGATAGTGCGTGGCGTCGGCGTCGTCCGGACGATAGACACGTCCCAACGAAATGATCCGCACCGGCGGCTTCTGCCGTTCCATCACTCGAATCTGCACGGTGCTGGTTTGGCTGCGCAGCAACAACGGCGCGCCGGTTCGACCCTCCAACTTTTGCGCAGTCGCTAGATAAAAATTCTCCAACGGATCGCGAGCCGGGTGCGAAGCCGGAATGTTCAACGCTTCGAAGTTGTGATGTTCATCCTCGATCTCCGGGCCTTCGGCCACGGTGAAACCGAGACGCCCCATAATCTCTTTCAATTCTTCAACCGTTTGCGTCAGCGGGTGGAGATGCCCGAGGATCGGTCGCTTGCCCGGTTCGGTCAAATCGAACGGCGTCGTCGAACCTGCGGTCGCGCCGCTTTCCATACGCTCCTTCGCGGCGGCGAAGGCGGCTTCGATGCGTTGCTTCGCGTCGTTGAAGTGTTTTCCGGCGATCGGCTTGTCGGCGCCGACGACCGAGCCAAGCCCCTTTTTGCGCCGACTTCAAGCGGCCGTTCTTCGCACCCAGGTACTCGACTCGGGCCGTTTCCAACGCGGCATTGTCGGCGACGTCGTTGAGCGTCGCTTCGGCCGCGGCGGCCAGGGCTTCCAACTCTTGCACGAATTCCGTCAGCGCCATAGGAGTCGATGTCAGAAGTGTGAGCGACGTATCGAAGATGACGAACAAGCGGTCTATAAACAACACGATCCAGAAGCGAAGAAACCGCCTGGCTCTTCGATTCTGGATGCGTTGCTATTCGAGCGGCAAACCGGCTTATTGCGTGGCGGCCGGCTTGGCTTGCGGCTTCGGAGCGTTTTCCAACGCCTTCTTCACAACCGCGACCACGGCGCCGAACGCTTCGGCGTCGGCGATCGCCATGTCACTGAGGATCTTGCGATCGAGTTCGATGTTGGCCAACTTCAGACCGTGGATCAATTCGCTGTAACGCAGGCCGTTCATCGCGGCGGCAGCGCCGAGACGCGTGATCCAGAGACGGCGGAAATCGCGTTTCTTGCGGCGGCGATCGCGGAACGCATAGACACCGGCGCGAACCAACGCTTCTTTCGCCGTCCGGAGCAGCTTGCGACGAGCGCCGCGGAAGCCTTTGACCTTTTGGAAGAGTTTCTTTTTCTTTTTTTGCCGTGGGACGGCACTGGTAATACGCATGACGAAATGCTCCTACGTCATCAGTGTGGGACGAATCCAGGCCCTCGAACGACGTTCGCTCGAGCGTTAATGCCCGTCCGTCTGGCGCAAGGCTTCGTTGTGCCGCAAATCGAAGCCTTGCGGGATCGAAGCGAGTTCGATCGGCCCGTTGCGGAACGGGGTTAACCGTTACGCGCCGTCACGGGCGGCGGCGTGTTCGTGATTAATAGCTGTACTTGCCGAGGGCGGTAAGCAACCGGGGCGTATCGACGGCTTCCAGCACGCCGGTGCCGCGCAGATTGCGACGACGCTTGCTGCTGAGGCTGACGTTCAAGTGGCTGGTGCCGGCCCGACGGTGCTTCAATTTGCCGGTGGCGGTCACACGGAAACGCTTCTTGGTTCCCTTGTGCGTCTTTTGCTTGGGCATGACGACTCTCACTCGTATCGTGTACGAACCATTCCTGGAAAACGAGAAGCGATTATCTTATCGGCTAATCGGCCCTTTGCAAAGGCTTAAACCTAAGGAGATTAGGGCGATTTCTCAGAAGATCGACCGTTGCCGAGCCAATCTTGCCGATACTACGAGATTTCGCGGTAAGTCTCTGATGATCCGGGATTTACGGCATACTAACAAACTAACGTGGTGATTTGCTTTCCCAGCCATGAGGGCCATGGCGAAAAGTTTGCAACCCAACCGAGTCGAACACATCGCCGTTCCAAGTGCGGACTTCCAATTCCAGCAAATCTCCTTCGAGACGAAGATGATTGTAAGCGTTCGCTTCGCCACGGGTCCGCTGCGAGATCGACGTTCCGGCCTGAATCGCCAGAATCGATCGTGTGATTTGCAGATGATGCGCACGCACATCACCGCTTGCCGCGCGATGCAAATGGCCCGACAGTATCAGTCCGCAACCGGTACGTTCGAGCGTTCGCAAAGTCTCCTCGACGCGCCCGACGACCGCCGCGTCGGGATGGTACAGCGGCGGAATAAACGGATGGTGAGCCACCAGAATTTTGTGACTCGTGGCGGGAGCGCCTGCGAAGCGCTCCGCGATCAGCTGAACCTGCTCGGCGGAGACGCGACCTTCTTTCCAGGTATTCGAGCGGGCAGTGTTGATGCCGACGACCGCGGTCTCGTCATCGACAAAAAACGGATCGACCGCTTCGTCGATCCAGTGGCGATACCCGCGAAGCGGTGAAAGGAACCGTTCGAAAACGCGATAGAACGGAATATCGTGATTACCCGGTACGACCAACCGCGGCGCGGCGATGCGATCAAGAAATTCGCGCGCTGCGCGAAATTCTGCTTCTTTGGCGCGTTGAGTCAGATCGCCGCTGACGACCAACAAATTCGGCGAGATGGCGGCCAAGTCGGCCGCCAACCCGGCGGCGATGCGCGGGTCTTCGGTGCCGAAGTGCAAATCGGAAATGTGGGCGATCCGTTTCATCGCAGGGATATCATGCGTTCGCGAGCGCAGGAACGAACACACGCAACGCTTTTTTGCGAATCGTGTATGCGAGCGGCGGAGAAAGATCGACTACCTCGCCGTCGACCGCGACGTGTAAACGATGCCGACCGGATTCGATACGACAACTGTGCAGCGAGTATGTCAAGAAATCTCGCGATTGGACCAACCGACCGCAGATCGCCCGAAACATCAGTTTCAACAATCCCCAGCGCGATTGAATATCGGCGATATACAGACATAGCCGACCACCTTCCAAGCTCATCCGGGATCCTACGCGAAACAACTCCATGGCGTATTCGTTGTTGCCTAGGAACACGAGTGGTGTGAGATGAATCGTTTTCTCACGCCCGAACGCCGGTCCATCGAGATCGATTTCCACACGAAAGAGTGGAAACCGCCGAAATGTCTTAAGCATAGCCCATGTCATCGCGGGCCATTTTGACCAACCCGCGCTGACGTTGTCCGTCGCGCTCGATGACCATGCGCGGATAAAGACCTAAAGACGAATTATTCAAGAACACTCGTCCGTTGACTTCCGCCACATCCACTTGCGCGATTCGACGCTGGGCGACAACCCACGCGGCGTCCGCCAGATGCATCGGAATCTTCAGGTCTTTCGCGAAGTGATTTAAGGTCCCCAGCGGCAACACGCCCAACGGCATTTTGGTTCCGGCCAACGCCCCGGCGATCGCGCTCAACGTCCCGTCGCCGCCGCCGCCGATCACCGCGTCGTATGATCGCGTCGCGGCTTCCGCGGCGGCCGCGGTCAGTTCCGGCGCTGGTAAGACACGGATTTCAGCCTCGATATCGAAAGCGTTTAAAGCGCTCACGATCGGCAGGATCGGGTCGACCTCGGACATTGCCGCCAATGTTCCGGCGGCGGCATTGAGGAGGACCAAAGCTCGCATACAAACTTTCAATGAAAAGAGCACGGGAAACTCAATCCAAGCAAACGCCGTGCCTCGCTTTCTTCAGTCTAAGAACCGCCCGAGGTACTCGTCGATATGCTACGTTCACACTCATATGTTCCGGCGGGATTCACTGACCATTCCATCGACCACCTTGGGATCAACTTGTCGAAGAATTCGTTCCATACGGGAATAAAATCACGGGTGATTAGTGAATCTTATATCGAGCAACACAAGTCGTGAACGCAATCATGACGACTGACTCGACGGCAAATTTCGAACGACACGAAACACTTTTCCGCAATCACTTATTGTGTATTGCTTAAGCGTTTCCGTGAGTTTGTTCGCGAGCTTGCCTCTTTGGGCAGCCTCTCCCTCTACACTTTCTACGGCCACTCTTACGGGGCCGTCGGCTGACTCCCTATGAGGTCTCGTATGAATCCCTGCGCACTCGGAACCGGAATCGCGATCCATCGGACTCCGCTGCAAGGAATGGTTTCTGTACGATGCCCCGTCTTGGTTGATCAGCACGATCGTGCATGTCGTGATTTTCCTGGTGCTGGCGTTGACGCTCGGACACTCGATTATCGAGAAGGTCGTCAAGGAGACCGCGTCGTTTACCTCTGACGAGATCAATGCCCCGGTCGAACCGTTCGAGCGCGTCGAACTAGGTACGAAATTCGACGAACCGTTGCCCATCGACATCGAGAAGGCAATGAATCCCGATCTGGATCCGCCAGCGCTGATCGCTCAAGAAAACGACGAATCGGACCAGTTCATTCCGGCCGGAGGTGGGACGAAGACCGGACCTGACGATCAGGCACTGCCTGGACTGACGACGAATTTCTTCCACACGAACGGCCCCGGTCCCGCCATGGGTGGAGTCCTCGGGAAGTCCGGAAAAGGAACCGGGATCGGTCCGGGATCGGGCGGTGATAAAAACCTGTTTGGATTTCGTGGAAAAGGTATTCAAGTCGGAACTTCGGGCACGACCAAACAGAACGAGCGCGCAGTGGCCGCCGCGCTGAATTGGATCGCCGTGCATCAGAATCCCGACGGGAGTTGGAGCATCGAACACAATCGCGCGAACTGCAAAGGAGGCGTCTGCGACGGCGCCGGTTCGTCGAAAGCCGACGTCGGCGCAACCGCATTGGCTTTGCTGCCCTTTTTAGCGGCTGGCCAGACACATGCGACACCTTGCATGTATCGCGAGACGATCCGTAAAGGATTGGGGTTTTTGCTAAGAACTCAGCGACCGACTGGAGCGCTCGCGTCGAATAGCGCAAGAGATGTACGAGCACGGCTTGGCGACGATCACTTTGTGCGAGGCGTACGGGATGACCCAAGATCAAAAAATCGGTTATTCCGCGCAAGCCGCTTTGGACTATATCCAATCCGCTCAGAATCCCAAGGGCGGCTGGCGATATAAACCCCGCGCGGCCGACACCGATACGTCCGTCGTGGGATGGCAGATCATGGCGCTCAAAAGCGGCGTGATGGCGGGCCTGCAGGTAAATCCCATTGTGTTGGAGAAAGCCAAAACCGATTTAAAAACGGCCGCTTCCGGCTACAAAGGGGGGCGGTTCGCTTACATGCCCGGCCGGGCGGCGACGCCGGCGATGACCGGCGCAGGCCTGCTTTGTATGCAGTACTTGGGAACGGAACGGGATGATCCGTTGTTGGCCGAAGGGATCGAGTACCTGATGAAAAACCCGCCCGACGCCGGTCGGCCGAACATTTACTACTGGTACTATGCGACCCAGGTTCTGCACAATATTCCCGGTCCGGAATGGGAAGCCTGGAACCGTAAAATCCGTCGCGTGCTGGTCGAACGCCAAGAAAGCCAGGGCTGTCGCAAAGGAAGTTGGGATCCCCGCGGCGATCAATGGGGCGACAACGGCGGACGCCTGATGGTGACGGCGTTATCTTGTCTAACGCTGGAAGTCTATTACCGATATTTACCGCTCTACAAATTGGACCGCGAGGCGACGAAATTGAATTAACGAAAGTGCATGACATCGCAGAGCATTTCATAGCAGTTGCAAGCTCATGAAAAACATCGACCCGCTCATTTTGTGTAGGTAGAGCGTGCAGTTATTGCAGTATTGTTTTTTGTTAAAAGTACTTCGCTTTCAAAAACTTTCTTCTCTCAAAGCAAGATCGGTTTCCAATTACCGAAGCGGTTCTTGCTACGGAATTCGATTCGATTTGCGGACAATTTCGAACGCTGCGCGTTCGTTGTGAGGGTTCTAACGATTATCCGAATGATGGGCGGCGATTTCGCACGAATACCCAGGAAACGCATGTGGAATTTTGGCGATTTCTAGAACACTTGCATCGATCGAGTCCTACTGTTTTATGTCCCGGACAAATCGTCGTCGGGCAATTGAAGATCGCATCGCAGCGAGCCAACGAAATGGATACGAACGCCGCCATCACGATCGACTGGACGATGACCTGCGCGGGCTTTGTCCTGCTGTTGGCCGGTTTCTCGATGCTGAGAATGAAGTTTACGCGATCGAATAAGTCTATCGACGTCGCGGTCGCCGCGGCGCAACGGGCCGAGGAACGTTATCGTTCGATCTTTGAAAATTCCATCGAAGGTATTTTCCAAACTACCGGCGACGGCCGCTATTTGGACGCGAATCCCAAGCTGGCCAAGATCTACGGGTACGCGAACGTCGCCGAGATGCTTGCCGCTTTCTCGGATATCGCCACGCAGTTGTACGTCGATCCGTTGCGACGCGATCAATTTCGCGCGGAACTCGAATCCAAAGACGTGTTGATCGATTTCATCTCACAAGTCCGTCGTCGCGACGGCGGAGTGATCTGGATTAGCGAGAACTCGCGAGCGATTCGCGACGAGAATGGGGGCTTGGTCTACTACGAAGGGACCGTCGAAGATATCACCGATCGTGTCGAAAATGAGAAACTGCAACTCGAAAAAGAAGCCGCTTTGGCCGCCAGTCGGGCGAAGAGCGAATTTCTGGCCAATATGAGCCATGAGAATCCGTACTCCGCTCAACGGTGTGATCGGCATGCTCGATCTGCTGGCTTCGACCGATCTCGACGAACGTCAACAACGCTATGCCCGAATCTCGCGATCGTCCGCCACGACGCTGCTGGGATTGATCAACGATATCCTGGATTTTTCGAAAATCGAAGCCGGCAAGATGGAACTCGAACAAGTCGAGTTCGATCTCCCCGAGCTGTTGGACGATGTCTGCGAGATGTTCAGCCATCGAGCGGTCAGCAAGGGGCTCGAGCTGACCTGCAATCGTCTGCCGAACGTGCCGAAGCACATCAGCGGCGATCCCGAACGGTTACGGCAAGTGTTGGTGAACTTAATCAACAACGCCTTGAAATTCACGTCGTACGGCGAAGTCGGATTCGCACCGAAATGTTGGACGAGAAAAACGGCGTTCCGTGTCTGCGAATCTCGGTCCGCGACACCGGCATCGGGATTCCGCCAACGCGCCTGACGAAACTGTTCTCGCCGTTTACGCAAGTCGATGCCTCGACCACACGAAAATACGGCGGCACCGGCCTCGGCTTGGCGATTTGTCGACAACTGATCGAATTGATGGGCGGCGTGATCGGCGTCGACAGCCAAGAAGGTAAAGGCTCGACGTTTTGGTGCGAACTTCCGCTGAAGGTCGTAGCCGGGCCAAATATCCCCGCCGTCTCGACAACCGACGCGTTGCGCGACTTACGGGTTTATGCGGTCGACGATACGGCGACGAATCTTGAAATTCTCGAACATCAACTGAGCCGATGGGGCATGCGAGTCTCGACGCAACGGGATCCGGAAGTTGCCTTAGATGAATTACTTAGGTATTCCGATGCCGGTACGCCATACGATCTGATGATCGTCGACTACCACATGCCCTGCCTGAACGGCATGGACTTGGCTTCGATGATTCATCGCCATCCACGCTTATCGACGATGCCGATCATGATGCTGACCTCGGTCGATCAGCTGGTCGAGCGGCGCGACTGCGAGCGTTATGGTTTGAAGTCGATTCTTACCAAACCGATTCGCGAATCGCGGCTGTTCGACTCGTTGATCTCGACGTTGCATGATGCGCAGAGCGAGGGAACTTCTCCGACTTCGCTGAATGCGGATAAAGGAGCGACCGTCCCGACCGCCGACCTTGGTTCCGCGCGGATCCTGATCGCCGAAGATAACGAGATCAACCAAATCGTTACCGGCGAAATTCTGGCAGGCGCAGGTTACGCCTACGATTTGGTCGAGAACGGTCGCGAAGCGCTACTGGAACTAGAAAAACGGACTTACGATTTAATCCTCATGGATTGCCAGATGCCGGAGTTGGACGGTTTTGCGACAACCCGTGAAATCCGCGCCGAGAAAGCCGAGGCGAATTATCGTTAAAAAACGGACGACCGCTGCCGATCATCGCCTTGACCGCCAATGCCATTCAAGGCGATCGCGATTTGTGCCTGAATGCGGGTATGTCGGACTATGCCACTAAACCGGTTGAACGAGACGTTTTGCTGAAAAAGATCGCCGGGCATCTCACCGCGTATCGGGGCGCAACGCAATCGGACGCTCAGTCGGTCACGATGCTCGTGAAATCCGATCCTCTGCCGATGAAACCGGCGCCGATAACAACACTGCAGAAAGCGACGGAGACACCGATCGTCACCGCGATCGCGGCGTTAGCATCGATGGATACCGTGGTTGACGAAGTCGAAATCATTCGTTGGGACGAGCTGCTTGATCGTTGCTCCAAGAACCGCGATCTGGCGCTCAAAATCTTGAAGAAATTCCACGATCGCGGCCCGACGGAGATCGATCGCTTGCGCAACACGCTGGGCACCGGCGACTGGGAGTCCGCCAGAATGATGGCGCATACGCTCAAAGGCACGGCCGGCAACATCTCGGCGATCGCCGTTCATCAAGCGGCCGCCGGAATCGAATCGCGATTGAAATCCGAACCGCAAAAAATCGGGACGCAGGATTTAGCCGAGTTGGAAAGCAAGATGCAGGCGTGTTTGAATCGAATCGAGTTTCTTTTGACGCACGAGTAATTGGGCAAGACTTTTTCGGGGCCGAGTCATGAAGATTCTGATTGCGGACGACGACGACATTTCCTTGGAATTGCTGGCCAACACGTTGGAAAACGCCGGCTACGAAGTCATTACGGCCACCAACGGCGCCGAAGCGTACGATTTGGTGCGCGCAGGCGCGGCGCGTTTGGTCATTTCCGATTGGGAAATGCCCGAAATGACGGGTCCCGAATTGTGCCGAGCGATTCGTAGAGAAAATACCGACGGCTACGTCTATGTGATGCTGCTGACAAGCCATTCGCATCCGGACGACATCGTGAAGGGCCTCGAAGCGGGGGCCGACGATTTTATCGTCAAACCGTTCAATTTGAATGAATTGCTGGTCCGCATTCGCGCAGGCATCCGCGTACTGTCGTTGGAGAATCGCGAAATGGCGATCTTCACTCTGGCGAAACTCGCCGAGTCGCGCGACTCGGAAACCGGGATGCATCTGGAACGCGTGCAACGTTACAGTCGCTTACTGGCGATTCAGATGGCCGGCATGCCCAAGTACGCCGACGTGATCGACGGTGAAATGATTCGTTTGATCTACCAAACCAGTCCGTTACACGACATCGGCAAAGTCGGAATTCCCGATTGCGTACTTTGCAAACCGGGGCGATTGAGCGACGAAGAATTCGAAATCATGAAGCAGCACACGCTGATCGGCGCCGATACGCTGAACGCCGCGTTGCTGCAATATCCCGACGCACGCTTCTTGGAAGTCGCTCGCAACATCGCCGCCACGCATCACGAACGCTGGGATGGCCGTGGTTATCCTTATGGCTTAGCCGGCGAAGAGATCCCGATCTGCGGCCGGATCGTTGCCCTGGCGGATGTGTACGACGCTCTCACCAGCAAACGCTGTTACAAGGAAGCGTTCACCCATCACGTGGCGCGTTCGATTTTGCTGAAGGATTCCGGACTGCACTTCGATCCGGACGTCGTCGACGCGTTTTTGGGCGTCGAGCAAGAGTTCATCGAGATCAATCGGCGACTCTCCGAAGACCAATCTCACCCCATGCCGCGTTTCGAACCGGCTTTCGCTAAATAACGAGAAGATTCATGGGGATTGAACGATGATTGCCGGGCCGCTCCAAACGATCTATCCGCGACGATCTCGACCTTTGAAGCCTTATAATCGGTATTTTCAAGTCTTGTATCAATTTTTACCTATCGGATGGCCGACGTTTTTCCGAGGAAACAAGCCGCGCAAAAAAAGAAGCGTTGACTCGTCGTCATACAACTCCGGTGGGGCATGAATAACAGACGATTTCTCGTCGTCGATGATAACGCGGAATTCGCAAACGCGCTGGCCGCGTTAATCCGTTCACGCGGTTACGAATGCGACGCCGCGAACAGCGGACGAGAAGCGCTGGCCATTATTTCGGACCAGGACCCCGTCGTCATCTTGACCGATCTCTCGATGCCCGGCATCGACGGCGCCGATCTGTGCAACCTTATCCGTAAACTCCCCGGCGGGGAATCGAAACTGGTCTTCGGCGTAACCGGTTGGCCGATGGAAGCCGTGCGCGACCACATCGGCAAGACCACGTTCGATCAAGTGATGCGCAAACCGATCGGCGACGACATGCTGACGGCCATCTTCCGCTATGTCGGCGCACCCGATCAAATTACGGCGTCGACATCGACTTGATTCGTCGAATAGTAATTGCGTCAGCGCCCTTAAATGAAAAAATGCCCGGGGAATGCGAGCATCATTCGAGTTTCCCGCCATCGCGATAGATGGTATGGGGAGTACCCCCACGGGGATTCGAACCCCGGTTACCGAGCTGAGAACCCGGTGTCCTGGGCCTCTAGACGATGGGGGCGTTGAGGCAAGAATCGTAATTATGGGCGATTTTCATGGCTTGTCAATCGGCTTTCAGAGTGACTGTATCCTAGCGCTGGCTCCGAATATCCTCGACCATTCGCAGTAATTCAGGGTTCACGTAGACCGTTAGTGATTTCTGCTGCTGCTCAAGCTCGCGGCGACGCTGTTCCAACTGCGTCCAGACTCGCTCAAAATCCGTTTTTTTACCTTCGGTGAAATAGACGACCGCTTCGCCCGCCAAACCGCGTAAGTGATAATAATCTTCCGGCTTCGCGGTCAACAGTTTGTACTGTTCGAGCGCTTCCGAGTATCGCTTCTGATCCAGATATAACCACGCCAACTGACTACGCGCGAGATCGACGAATTTTTCGTCGTTCGGAAAATACTGTATCACGCTGTTCCATGCTTCGGGGCTGCGCCCTTGCGAGTAAAACATGGCGTGATCGTACTGCTGACCCGCCGTTTTCATGCGGTCGATCCCCAAGCCCGTGCCGCTGCGCGCGAACAAGGAATCGGGCCGCTGCCACCATGCCCAGAGGCCGCCGACCAGGAATGCCGCGAAGATCGCCGCCCAAATCCAACGTCGATCGCGATCGGCATGGAGAAACATGGCCTGCGTTTTCATCGCATCGTCCAGTTGCGCGGTCGCTTCCAACCGTGCGTCGCTGAGCGCGGTGAGATCGGCGCTGCCCCACTCGTTCCAATCTTCGGACCACGCGTCTTCGCCGAGTTCGCGATAGAGTCCGCGCGTTTCGACCAATAAGGCACGCGGCGTTTGCAGCCGTTCCGTCGGGTCTTTGGCCAACAGACGATGAATGATGCGACACATGCCGGCGGGCAGATCCGGGCGGACGTGCTCCAACCGCTCGGGCGCGGTTTTCAGATGTTGCACCGCCACGCTTAAGGCGTTGTCTCCGCGAAACGGCGGACGTCCGGCCAGCAGGTGATACAGCGTTACGCCCAGCGAATACAAATCGCTGCGAATGTCCAGCGACTTGCCTTCGACCTGTTCGGGGCTCATGTAAAGCGGCGTCCCCATCGTGATGCCGACTTGCGTCAACGCCAGGGCTTGGCTTTGATTCACGGCTGAGATACGGGCCAGCCCGAAATCCGCGACCTTGGCTTCGCCGTCGCGCGTCATCAGGATATTCTCGGGCTTGATGTCGCGATGCACGATGCCACGCTCGGCCGCTTTGTGCAATGCGGCCGCCGTTTGCCGCATAACCGATAACGCCAAGGGCAAATCCACGGAACCGCGTCGCGACAACAAATCGCCCAAATTCAAACCGGCAACGTATTCTTGCGCGATGTAGTGATAAGTTCCTTCGAACGAGCCGACCTCGTAGATTTGTACGATGTTCGGATGCGTCAACGACGCGGCCGCGCGGGCTTCGTTTTGAAATCGTTTGACGTAAGTCGCGTCGGCCGCCAAATCGCGTTTCAGAACTTTCAGTGCGACTTGTCGCCCTAAGGAGATCTGTTCCGCCAAGTACACGTCGGCCATCGCGCCGCGCCCCAGGCGACGCAAGATTTGATAATCGCCTTGTTTCCGCCCGCTAAGATCGGACTCGGTCGTCAGCGGTCGTGGTGTGGTGGACAAAAGACGTGCGCTGCGCGTAGGGTAACGAAAACGGACTGAAAAATGAGGGCGAGCTTCCAGCGTCACGACCCCATGTCGGTCGAGTCGCTGTCGATTGAGGCCGGCTTTGCGAGCACTCTGCGAACCTGCCAGCGCGATACACAGTCTATTAAGAATACTCCGTTTTCACTTTGAAAGCCAAGCGGAATGGTCGTCTGGGGGGCTTGTGATTTCGACGAATCGACGACTGCGCATGTCGAGATATGCTCTTTAATCCTGCGCGAGCCGGGTACACGGTGTCCCTTGACGCTGAATACCGCGAATTCTAGGCTTGTTCGTAGCCCTACGGTCTTTAACGACCGTTCGAGATCGCAGAGGTATGGTGTAACGGTAGCACAACAGACTCTGACTCTGTTTGTCTAGGTTCGAATCCTAGTACCTCTATTGCTGTTCTTTAGGAACAAGTTGCCGCCCCATCCGGCCTCTAGCGAAGCGGGGATTCTTGCATCGGGCTTCGAGCGGAACATCGCTAGAGTTTTCACGGGACAACGGCGATAATTCGTTTGCCGAATGCCGACCTTGGCCCCCGATTCGGTTTGATTCCGCGTTCGTCATTCGCTTCTTTCGCTCGTATTCATGCCCGTTCCCGGTTCTCCAGACGCTGCGCTCGCCGCTCCCGGATTGTTTGATTATCTCCAAAAAATTCTCAATGCGGGTCTATGACGTCGCGATCGAGAGTTCGCTCGAACGGGCCGACAAGCTTTCGGCGCGATTAGAAAATTCCGTCTGGCTGAAGCGTGAAGATACTCAGCCGGTCTTCAGCTTTAAATTACGCGGCGCCTACAACAAAATGTCACAACTCGCGCCGGAGGAACTCGCCCGCGGTGTGATTCTGCGCCTCGGCGGGCAATCACGCTCAGGGCGTCGCGCTCAGCGCGCAGCGTCTCGGTTGTCGGGCGAAGATCGTCATGCCGACGACCACCCCGGAAGTCAAAATCGAGGCGGTGAAAGCTCTGGGAGGTGACGTCGTTCTGCGAGGTGAAAGCTACCATGACGCATATCTGTACGCATTGGAGCTTGGTCGCAACGACGGCCTCACGTTCGTTCATCCGTTCGACGATCCGGCGGTAATCGCCGGACAAGGAACGATCGGCATGGAGATTCTGCGGCAATATCAGCACCCGATCGACGCGATCTTCGTCGCCATCGGCGGCGGCGGACTGATCGCCGGCGTGGCGGCATATATCAAAGCGGTGCGGCCCGAAATTCGCGTGATCGGTGTACAAACGATCGATTCCGACGCGATGATTCGTTCGGTCCTGCGCCGGTCAGCGCTCACACTTGGACGACATCGGTCTTTTCTCCGATGGCACCGCCGTAAAGATGGTCGGCGAAGAGACGTTCCGGCTGACGCGCGGCGCTGGTCGACGACTTCATCACCGTCGACACCGACGCGGTCTGCGCGGCGATCAAAGACGTCTTCGAGGATACTGCGCAGCGTGCTCGAACCGGCAGGGCGCTCGGAGTGGCCGCGATCAAGCAATACGTGGCGCGGACCGGCGCGGGGTCGTACGTTGATCGCCATCACTTGCGGCGCGAACATGAATTTCGATCGTCTTCGCTTCGTCGCCGAACGGGCGGAAGTCGGCGAAGAGCGGGAAGCCCTGTTCGCCGTGACGATTCCCGAGGAACGCGGTAGTTTCAAACGCCTATGCGAGTTGCTCGGTCCGCGCAGCCTGACCGAGTTCAATTACCGCATCTCCGATAAACGCGAAGCTCACGTCTTCGTCGGTTTGGCCACGCGCGATCGAGGCGAAGCCCACGCATTGGCGCAAGCGTTTTTCGAACACGGATTTCCGGCCGTCGATCTGACCGATGACGAATTGTCGAAAGAGCACGTACGGCATATGGTCGGCGGACGTACGAAACTGGCGGCCGACGAACGCCTCTATCGATTCGACTTTCCCGAGCGACCGGGCGCGTTGATGCGATTCCTCTCGGGCATGCGACCGGACTGGAACATCAGCCTGTTCCACTACCGCAACCAAGGAGCCGACTACGGCCGCGTGTTGATCGGCATCCAATTTCCCGCCGGCGGTCGGGACGGATTTCAAGAATTCTTAGCCGAGCTCGAATATCCTTGCGTCGACGAAACGGAGAACCCGGCGTATCGCTTGTTTTTGCGTTAAGGAACCGAATCGAGCGTCGTCGGCCCTGCGCATAGGCAATCGACGCTTGAAATCGTTTTTTCTGTAAAGTTGATCCAAATACGATACGACACCCGACGAGAAATCGTTCAAGATACTCTCTGATTCTTGGCACGCTCGCACACGTATAAATCGATCGACCTGCTCGAACGGGATATTGGCCAAATCCTTTGGCCGTCCGCAGGCAGGATCGGCGCGTAAACTAGACGAGATGATCGCATCTGGAACTCCACATACGGCGCAAAGTTCCATCACCTCCGATTTCCACAGACCGTTTAGCGGCAAATAGGTTGCGACTCGACTCGCTAACGAATATGTCCCTAGTAGTTCTTCGGTTCGATTGCGGGATCCCACCAACCAACACCGCTTCTCTCGAGCAAGTCGCTGCATAACGCTCCAACGGGCAACTTCGGGATCGCGTTCTGGTTGGAGATCGGTGACGTCAATCATTGTGGCCAGGGACTCAAACCAATCTCGGCAGCGCAAATCTTCGCCGAAATAGACGCCGATTACGCGGTCCTTCGGTAACGCATGGGCGGCCAATAAGTAACAGAGGCGCGCTATCCGACCCTCCACTGACGGGAATGATTACCCCTCGCCCGCCGGCGACATCGGTAGTCTCGGCGATCCAATCGATAATATTAAGTGCACGCGGATCGTTAATTGTCCGAAGTCTCGTCATCGCAGGACCATTCGAGTTAAGAACCGATGATTTCATACGCGCCTTGCGCTGCCAAAGATCGTGCCGCATCGAAGTCACGACGCCCTAACAAATCGACCGCTAGAGCGATTTCCTCCGCCGAGAGAATGCGACCAGCGGGCGACTTAACGGCGATTCGAACCCGAGCAGCCGTTTCATCGAGTGCGTGGCGTTTCATGACGTGTCGAATCGTACGATCCGTCATGTCGCTTTCAATGAAACTTGGACAGAGCGCGGCTGTCATAATCCCCCGTTTGCGATATTCCAACGTCAGCGAACTGTGCAAACCCGACCAACGCATGTTTCGACGCGGTATACGCGGCATCGTACGCCACCCCTTCGATCCCTGCGGTGCTGCTCATAAGTGTGATGACGCCACCGCCATCATCCATTAGATTTGGCAGAGACGCGCGGACGAAATCGAATGTGGAGTGAACATTGACCGCAAAAATAGTTCTCCACAAATGCGGATCGAACGAATCCGTCGGCCCGTTTTTACCGATACCGGCATTACAGACAAGATGTTTGATGTGCCATCCGGCTTCGTGCGCCGCGACGACGACCGAAGCCGCGATCCCGGGTTCCGCGATGTCGCCGGAAAAACACAACGCCGCTCCGCCGGCTTGACGAATGCGAGTTGCTCGATTCTAAATCATCAAGGCTTCGACCAACTAATACTACGGGCGATGTTTTCGCCAATGTCTGCGCAATCGCTTTGCCGATCCCGCGCCCACCGCCGGTGATAATCGAGCAAGGAATCATGGCTTCATCGCAAAGCAGACTCCGAGAAGTGTGAATACTCGAAGAATTTTAGGCTTTCGCCAACCGCGCCGCCAACTTCATCGCGTGAAACAAACTCCCCGGATCGGCTTTGCCCGTCCAGGCGATGTCGCAGGCCGTGCCGTGGTCGACGCTGGTGCGCAAGATCGACGGGCCGAGCGTCGTATTCACCGCGCAATCGAATGCCAAGGCTTTGACCGGAATATGTCCCTGGTCGTGATACATGCAGATAAATACGTCGGTCTGCGCGTCGCTTCCAGGGTAAGAACGCCGTATCCGGGGGCAACGGTCCTTCGATGTTCAGTCCGCGACGACGGGCTGCTTCGATAGCGGGGATGATGATTCGCTCTTCTTCGCGATCACCGAACAAGCCGTGCTCGCCCGCGTGAGGGTTTAAACCGCAAACGACGATCACCGGTTCACGCCCGCGGATGCGTCGCAATGCGTCGGCCGCCAATTCGATCACGTCGAGAACTCGCTCGATCGTGAGCAGCTTCGGGACGTCGGCATATCCCACATGCGTGGTCACAAATGCGCAGGTAATCTCTTCGGAATACTGCATCATGCAGGATCGCGCGGTGCCGGCTCGTTCGGCGAAGATCTCGGTATGGCCCGGAAAATTGTATCCGGCCGCGTGCAGCGCTTCTTTGCTGATCGGCCCGGTCGTGACGGCCGCGACATAGTCGGCCTGCACGGCGCGAATCGCGGCGTCGATATAGCCGTACGACGCGCGGCCCGTCGCGGCCGAGACCGTACCGGGCGTGAAATCCCGCATGCCGATCAACCCAAAGTCGATGATCGCCGGTTCGTCGTGTAAGGATATTTGTGAGAGGTCGTCCATGCGCACGATGCGTGTCGGGACGGGCAAGCTCAACCGTTCGCCGCATGCTTGGAGGACCGCAGCATCGCCGAAAAGCAGCGGCGCGCACGCCGCGAGGACCGAAGGTTCCGCGCAAGCCCGGAGGAGAATTTCCGGCCCGACTCCGGCCGGGTCACCCATCGTGACGGCGATCCGGGGGCGAGTAACGGTCATCGATTCCGCAAGAAAAGTGAACGTCGCGGTGAGCGAGGCGAAGCGACGCGGGATCAGCGGCATGCGAAGCGAAACTACTTCGCACCTTTCTTAGCCGGGGCGGGAGGCGGCGCCAACTCGGGCACGAACGCCAGCGTACCGACCACCGCGCGACCTAACGCCTCGGCGTCTCCGGGGGGCAACGCGGCGGCCTCGCCGGCGACGCCCTCGGGAGCGCGGATCACGACCAGCACGCGCAGCTTTTCGACTTGCGCTAACCACGCCATGAAGTAGCCCTGCCCCGCGCGGGCGACGACGCCGTCGGGGCCGTTGCCGGTGAAGAACGGCGACGCGACTGCGGCTTTCAATTCCAGGCAATCTTTAACGCCGTCGCTCGTGATGCTGGGATCTCGTCGTGATCGGGACTTGTAGAAAGTTCGGCACCGCGGCCGCCAATTCCTTCAGCGGCGAATCCGGCGCTTCGGCTCCCTTCTTCGCTTTGAAACTGGTCGGTTTCATCGCTTTGGCCTTAACCCAGCCGACGATCTGCGCCGGAAGAGTCGCGGCGCCTTCGCGTCGAAGACGAAGATCGACAACGAGCAGACCTCGTGCGACTTCGGCGGCTCGGCGCCTTGCTCCACAGGCGTGTCCGTTGCGGGAATGATGTCATACTGCGCGAAGTATGTCCCGCGCAATGCTGCCGTTGATCAGCGGGTTGTCCGGAAACTCCGGAGGGACGACCGCCGAACGCGGCACTTCCGTGCGGACTTCGTCGGCGTTTACGGCGCCGGATGCGATGCGGGCTAAAAAATTCTTCGAACCCAGCGCCAGTGACTTTCCTTCCAACGTACTGCGCGACGAGCCTTTCTTCTTATCTTTCGCCTCAAGGTTTTTCGCGAACATCGTCGGCAAACGAAACGTGATCGCGGTGCCGGGAAAGTTTTTGAAGTCGCCTTCCAACTTGCTGAATTTCTCGCGTGTGTCGAGCTGTGCCTTTCCGCGTTTTTCGGCCTCTTCGTAGAGGCTTCCCCCGCATCCCAGGACGAACCCGAGCAGGCTACCGCCGAAGCAGAACAACGTCAGGCGTCGCGAAAACATGAGGACCGAAGCAAGAAATGAGCGAAGAGTCGACTACATCGATTCTGAATCGCGCGCGGCGGAGTGTCAAGGAACGGCGAATCGCAACGAGTTGCTCCGGATGAACTTGTGAGAACCGACCGGGTTTGGGAAAATGCCTGCGGACCGCATTCGATCGGATTCAATCAAACATCATCGCCGAGCCGCAACTATGCACTTGCCCGACCATTATCTGAGCGATCTGGTCCGTACCACGACCGGGGTCTTGGCCGTCATCGGTTTGGCGGCGGGAACGTATTTCGCTCGACGACGCTTGTCCGCGCCGGGGTCGACACGCTGGACGACGCCGGTCGTCGGGGCGGCGATTTTCGCGTTACAGATGCTGAATTATCCGATTGACGCTTCGACTTCGGGCCATGTACTCGGGGGTCTGGCGGCCGCGCTGCTGGTCGGACCGATGGCGGCGATGTGGTTGTTGAGCACAGTGCTGGCCGTGCAGGCGTTCGCCTTCGGCGACGGCGGCGTTTATGCGCTCGGCGCAAACGTGTTGAACATGGCCGTGGTCGGCGTCTGGAGCGGTTGGGCCGTTTGGCGTCTTACGAATCGTTTGGGCACGAACGCCGCATCACAATGCGCTCGTGCCGGTCTGGCCGGCTGGGCGTCCGTTCAATGCGAGCATGCTCTGTTGCGGTGCGGAAGTGATGGCCGGTGGACTGCAAGACGCCGCCTTCATCGCCGAACTGTTCCGCGTACATGCTCTGATCGGCATCGGTGAAGCCGGCCTGGCGATATTGGCTCAAACCCTCGTCATCGCGACGTTGGCCAAATCGGCCGGGCTACGAACTTGGATCGTCGCGGCGGTCGCGTGCGTCGCGGTGTGCGTCGCGCCGCTGGCCTCGGGCTTGCCCGATGGGTTGGAATTCACGGGCGAACGCTTCGGTCTGAACGGCGCGAATATCGCAACTGCTCTGAATGCTTGGCAGTGGTCGGACTATCAAGTGCCGCGATTGGGCGAATCGGCCATCTCGACCATCGTCGCCGGCATCGTCGGCGCAACGATTGTGAGTCTGTTCGGAGTCTTAACGACACGCGTTCGTTCGCAGGCTTAACGCCGTAGATCCACGCGCTTTCAAAACAAAGCCCCTCGATCGCTTTGGCGATCGAGGGGCTTGTTATCGCGCTGAATGACGTCCTGTGTACCTCAGACTTACGCCGATTTGCGGCGTTCGGCCGTCGGTTGCGTTTGCCAGTGGGGCGGACGCAGAATTTGCGGCGATGGGTTCGGTCGGCGACGTTCTTCGCCCGCCGCGATGCACGCCAAGATGCGTTCGGCCACCGCGACCGCGTCGCGGCCGTGTTCGCCGTTGACTCGTGCGTCGCGCCCTTCGCGAATCGCTTCCAGAAAATCGCGTTGTTCTTCGGCCATCGGATTGTTGGCCGCCGGTTCGATTTTCTCGAGTTCGATCAACTCCTCGAATACGACTTCCTTCAACCGCGCGACTTCCGTGCTCGGAAGTCCGGCCAGCGACCGTTCGCCGCGTGCGATGTCGGCGGCGGTGCGGGCGATCGTGGCGGTCCGGTCGCCGAAGTTTACGCGGACGCGGGTTCGATCGCTCCAAATTTCCATATCGCGTCGACCGACGTCGCTGACGCGCGACGCTTGCAACACCGCGACGCAACCGTTGTCGAACGTCAGGCGAGCATGCGCCAGATCTTCATGCGGCCCGAAGACCGAGAGGCCCATCGCTTCGACCGACTGCACGCCGCAACCGGCGAGTTGCAGACAGAGGTCGATGTCGTGAATCATCAGATCCAACACCACGCCGATGTCGGTCGAGCGAAACGAATAGCCCGAGTACCTGCGCGGCGTTGATGAAGCGGCGCCGACGGCGGCGTCGCGCACGGCCGTAAAGCCGGGGCTGAAACGTTCGATGTGGCCGACTTGCAGAACCAATTTCTGACGTCGAGCGAGCGCGACCAAGTCCTCGCACTCGCCAATGCTGGGGGCCAACGGTTTTTCCATCAGCACATGCACGCCGCGCAGCAACAGCTCGCGACCGATGCCGTAATGCAGGCAAGTCGGCGCGGCCACGATGGCGGCGTCGATGTCGGGAATCAATTCGCGAAAGTCCGAGACCGTCCGGCAGCCGCCGATTTCGTCGGCCACGCGTTGCGCCGCGCCCGCGACCGGATCGGCGATGCCGACCAACTGAATCTCGCCGATGGTCCGCGCCAAGCGGGCGTGAAAACGTCCCAAATGTCCGGCGCCGATGATTCCTAATCGCAGGGGCATGTCGTGTCTCGCTCGCGCTCTCGTAGGGAAATCCGTTCCGCAGCCGACTCAGGCCGCCTTGCGGCGATCATGGGCGCGACCATGTTTGCCGTTGCGGCTGATCTCGAGAAACTCCAACAAATGCTCGACTTCGGGACTTAGCGTCCCCTTCAATGTCAACGCTTGACGCACATCCTGCGGCGACGCATGTTGACGAAACAGCATTCGATACGCTTCGTTCAGCCCCGTGATGGTCGACGATGCGAAATTGTTCCGACGCAGCGCCACGACGTTGACCGTTCGGCGCGAGCGGGCATCCCTTCGCACAGCATGAACGGCGGCACGTCGTGCAATACGCGACTCAAGCCTGCCGTGAAAGAGAACCGTCCGATCGTCGTGTAGTGATGTACGATCGCTCCGCCCGAGAGCGCGGCGTAATCATGAAGATGGACGTGGCCCCCCAGCAACACGGCGTTGGCCATCAGCACGTGATCGCCGATCCGGCAATCGTGCGCCACGTGGCAACCGCCCATCAGAAAATTGTCGTCGCCCAGGCTGGTGATGCCTTCTTCTTTCTCAGTGGCGCGATTGACGGTCACCGATTCGCGCAAGATGTTCCGATTGCCGATCTCCACGCGTGTATCGGTGCCGCGATAGCTGACGTCTTGCGGTTCCGCGCCGACGACCACGCCGGGAAACAAATGATTATCG
Organism: Pirellulales bacterium; assembly: GCA_049840575.1. Lineage (GTDB taxonomy): Bacteria > Planctomycetota > Planctomycetia > Pirellulales > JALHPA01 > JANRLT01. The sequence goes on along the minus strand of JASGKV010000014.1, from coordinate 513,954 downwards.
CGCCCGATCGTGGTATGTCCGACGATGGTCACGTTGTTTTCGAGTCGCGTGCCGGGGCCGATCTTCACATGCGGGCCGATCACGCTGAACGGCCCGACGTAAACCCCGTCCGCGAGTTCCGCGCGGGGATCGACGAAGGCCGGTTGTATGATCTCGAAACTCATCGATCCGAATGACTACCGTTCTTAAGCGACTTGGCGCGGCAAGACCAGCCGATCGCCTTGCTCTAAAATCGCGCCGACCAGTTCGGCGTTTAAGCGATGCCCGCTGCGGTACGCGACGACCTGACCTTGCAAGTCGCAACCGGCCAAGGCCAAATCGCCGACCAAATCCAACAGTTTGTGACGGACGCATTCGTCCGGAAACCGCAACGCGTTCTCGATCGGCCCATCGACGTCGAAGACCAGCAGATCGCGGAGATTCGCGCTCAAGCCGAGTCCTTGATCTTTCAACGCGTCGGCTTCGCTCTTCAACAAGAACGTACGACACATTGACAGCTGTTCGCGAAAGACGCGCGGCGTCAGTTCGACTTGCAACGTCTGCGCGGCGATCGGCGAGCCGGCGCCGTAATCCAACACGTAGCGCAACGTCAGCCCGGGCTTGGTCGAGGGGCGCGCTTCGATCCAGCTTCGCTCGTCCCCCAGGCGGACGACGTCGCGGATCGTCAATCGTTCGCGCGGAGCCGTTTGACCGACCACGCCGGCCCAATCGAGGGCTTGGACGTAGTCTTTGCTCGAGCCGTCGAGACCCGGCAGCTCTTGACGATCGACCCAGATTTCGCAGTTATCGATTTGCAACGCGGCCAGCGCGGCCAACGCATGTTCGATCATTTCGACGCGTGCGTCGCCGTTCGCCAGAACCGTGCGACGCGGAATTTCGATCCGATTCGCGGCCAAGGCCGGAATACGCGCCTGCGGTTCCAAATCGCCGCGGACCAGTACGAGCCCGGTCCAAGCAGGGGCAGGGCGGAATTCGACGCGGACGTTTTCGCCGCTCCAATAACCGCGTCCGTGAACGACGGCCGTGCGAGCGAGAGTCCGTTGTTGGCGCGGAGCAATGGTCAAGTTCGAACTCGTCCGGAGAGTACCACCAGCCCGCCAGCCGAACCGCGCGTTCGACTGGGCGTTCGACCGCGACGAGCCATCCGTGCTCGCCGATCCCGATCGTCGACCTGAGAGACAACGAGTCGGGCGATCCAGCGATCGCCCAACTCGCGAAGAAGCGACTTAGCGAGGCAACACGTTGGTGCGATTGGCGACCGGGCTGGGGGCCGGAGCCGGAGCGACCAGCGGGCTCGTCCCTTGGTTCAACACGCCCAACACCAACTGGGTGACGTCCAGGTTCGGATTGTAGTACACGACCGCTTGATTGATCGCACGCAAGACTTGGTTCGGATCGCGACCATCCGGTTGGGTGGTGTTGTGACGCAACACGAGCGAGATGTTATTGCGCATGTCGAATCTGCTTCACGACGGCGTCGATTTCGCGATACAACGCGAACTGCACGCCGTTGACTTTTTCTTCGAAGTTCTTGCGTTCTTGAGCTTGGCGATACTTGAAATCGAGTTCTTTCTTAGCCAACTCCGATTCCTTGGCGCGGAATTCCGGCGAACCCGGTTGCATGACCTTCATTTCGTCGGCGACCTTCTTCATCCCTTCGTATTCGGCTTTGAATTGATTTTCGAGGGCGATCGTTTGCGTCTTCAGGGTTTCGATCGCTTGCTTGTAGCGCGTGCAGCCCGTGAAAATCACGCCGACGTCGACGATGGCGATATTATGGCCGACCGACGCACTGGGAGCGGCCGCGGCTGCGGGAGCCTGAGCGACGGCGAACAGCGGAGAAAGAGCGGCGAAAACCGCAACCGACGACACAAGGGTCGAAAAAACACGAATGGTCACGATCATGCACTCCTTCGCAAGGTCTGTGAGGGGAAGATCGCCGCGATCCGGGTACCGGGTCGATCCATAACGCCGAGCGGACATTCGAGCGATCCGTTGCCCGAACCGATTCGTGTGACGAACCGAGATTCCACTAGCGTGCGGTATTGTGCCGAGTCCGTCGGAAACGGTAAAGACCAATCCCCGAGAGCCTGTCCGGAATCTTTATCGGTCGCAACGAAGGAATCGCGCCAGAAATGTTTCACGTGAAACAATTGCCGGCAAAACGGGCAAACTGACTTAAGTTCTTATCGCCGTGCGTTTAATGAAATGTCGTCGCCATCGAACAAGGAAGGGAATTTTCCAGCGACCCAATCGACATTCGAACGACTGCGCCATGTTCGCGCACGCCGTGTCTTCGCCGCAGCGATTCGCGTGTGAATCGTACTCTAAACAATCAGCATAGCGTCGCCATAGCTGAAAAAGCGGTATTCCTCGCGGACCGCAAGCCGATACGCTTCGCAAACGAGTTCTTCGCCGGCAAACGCGGCCACCAGCAACAACAACGTCGTACGCGGCAAATGAAAATTCGTTAACAGCGTATCGACGGCGCGAAATTCGTAAGGCGGGTGGATAAACAGCTTGGTCGGTCCGCTCCAACCATAAAGCCCGCCGGCATTTTCCGCGGCGGCGGTTTCCAGCACGCGGACGCTGGTCGTTCCGACGGCCACGATGCGACCGCCGGCCATACGAACCGCCCGAAGTTTGGCGGCCGTCTTGTCCGAGATGCTCCCGCGTTCGCTGTGCATGACGTGTTGCGCCGGGTCGTCGACGTTCATCGGCTTGAACGTGTCGAGCCCCACGTGCAACGTCACGCCGTAGCGCGGGATTCCGGCGTCGGCCAACGTCTTCAAAAGCTCGGGCGTGAAGTGCAAGCCGGCGGTCGGCGCGGCGGCCGAGCCGGGCGTTTTGGCGAACACCGTTTGATACCGCTCGCGATCATGCTCGCCTTCCATTCCGCCGCGGATATACGGCGGCAATGGGATCCGGCCCACGCGTTCCAGCAGCGGAACCAGCTCTTCGTCCGTAACGGGGACCGCCAACCAACCGCCACTTTCGTCACGTTTCAGCAGCCGCAGCGAGAACGCGTCGCGGGCGGTCCGATCATGGATCATCAGTGATTCATTTTCCTGCAAACGGCCGCGGGCTTTGACCAAAACCCGCCAGATGCCGTGTTCGTCGCTCTCCAAAAACAAGATCTCGACCCGCCCGTTCGTCGTTTCCCGCACGCCGAACATCCGGGCAGGCAGAACGCGCGATTCATTCGTCACCAGGGCGTCGCCGGATCGCAAAAACTGGGGTAAATCGCGGATGTGGTGATGCTCGATCGAGCCCGCTTTGCGGTCCAAAACCATCATCCGAGCGTCGGTCCGCTTGGTGGGAGGGTTTTGGGCGATCAGCTCGTCCGGCAACTCGTAGTTCAGTCGTTCGATCAGCGACATAGCGACCCGCAAAGGCAATAAACTGCGTCCGGCGAATCGCCGGAAAGTCTTACAGCCGAACATTCTACGACAAAGCACCGTCTTTGACGACCGCCCCGTTTCCGAATTCAACTTGACGGTTTCGACGGCCGCAATACATTGGGGCGTAGTGGTTGTTCGTGGGGAAAAGTGGTGGAAAATGTTGACTGGAAACTTCCCCCGTGCCCTCGACGACAAAGGCCGCGTCGCCGTCCCCAAAGAGCTTCGCCAGGGCTTGGTTGGGGAGAAGAGCGCGGTCTTCGTTTGCCCGGGTCACGAAGGCTCGATCGCGGTGTTCGCCGAGACCGCGCTCGAACTGTTGGCGATCACCCTGGGCGATGGATTCTCGCGGGTCGAACATGCCCGCGCGTTCCAACGATTGTTTTACGCCCAAGCGCAGCGAGTCGAATTCGACGCTCAAGGTCGCCTACGCATCCCGACCGAGTTGGCCAAGCTGGCCGGTTTGCAGGGCGAAGTGATGTTGCTGGGGGTCCGCGATCACTTGGAGATTTGGCCGAAACCGCGTTGGGACGAGTATTTGGCCCGGATGCAGCCGCTGTACGACAAACTGGCCGAACGTCGATCGCCGAACGATCCGGTCGGCTTTCCGAATTTCTGACGCACCGCCTCCTCTACGCTTTTGGCTCGTTTCCTCGATTCAATTGGATGTTTGTTTCGCCTTGCGCCACGCCCGCACGATTCAGCGGCCACAGAATCGTCCGGATACGAGCGGATCACGCCCGAAGGATCGCGCGTGGTTGCGAGAGTGGTAATCGCATGTCGACACGCGTCAGCGTGCGGACGTTCGATTTCACGCACCACCGCTCGAAGGTCCCGCTACGTCGCGGTCGGCATGGACGCCGGCCCGGACCGGAGAGTTTTACTCCCTCCTGACGATCCGAATCGGAACGCTGCGATTACCGACGGAAATATTTCGGGGCAATGATGCGACGTCAAAGACATCGCTGGAAACACCGATTTCATCGATGTAAAAACGTTCGGGCAGACGCTGGATCATTTTTTGAATAATGCTTTGATCGAACTCTCAAGGATTACCCGCCAACGAAACGTGAATCGGGTCTGCTCGCATCCAAAGTAGCGGACAACGTTCGCTTGAAATCATTCCGTTTTGCTCTGCAACGGCTTGGTCGAATTCCTCGCGTATGAGGACCAGGAAACCGGCTTTAGTCGCTTCTTTTTCGAGAATCAAGCGATCATTGACGTACCATGAATAACGAGCAACGCAAAAAATTACGACTCCTAGAATGATGCAAGACGATACAACCGCGAATCCTGTTCGGTACTTCATATTTCTGCCAACTGCGTTGACTTGTAAACAAGTACACCGAATAGAATCCTTCAAATTTCCTGCAAAAACTGCAATAACAGTTCTTCCCGCTCCCGAATCCGCCCCGCGGAATCGATCACGAAGAATTCCGTGATCGGAAATCCATCGACGGTCGTCGCACCCGTTTTCAGGAGTTCGACGAACGCCGCGGACGTGATCCACATCGGCTTGGTCCATTCGGCATCGCCGGTATTCGTCATCACGACCAAGCACGTTTCGCCACAAAGTGCGAACGCGTCGCCGTCATCCGCGTGGACCGCCAAGCAGTTGCAAAGCGCAACGTCCTGAAACGCTTCATACTCGGTCGGCATCCGTTCGATCAAACGGGCGTTTCGCGGACCGTCCCATGTCTCGTCGGGATCATAAGCCGCGAAGAGCTCGGCTTCGCCGAGGTACGGCAAGATGGCGACCGTCCAACTCACGGGAAATTCGCCGGACGTTGCGATCGGGGAAAGATCCCATGCGCCGCGCGGTACGCCGTCAACGCGGCGGCGATCCGCGCCGCCCGCGCTTTGCGCGTGTTTTCATCGCGAGCTCGCTCCGCATCGCGAATCGCTTGGACGGCGGCTTCGCCGAGTCCAGAAACGCCGAGGACGCCTTGAAACAGTTCAAGAATCGGATCGTTCATGCGCGCGCAAAGTTTGGATTAGCTCTCTATTACGACGGTATGTACCAATTCACGACGTTCCCATTGGAAAACGTCTTGGTGCGCAAGTAACGCCACTTGCGCGGGCGCGGATAATCCGGCGAACACCGCCTTGCCCGCGCCGAGCGCGATCGGGACGGTCACCAGTTGGATCTCGTCCAACAAGCCCGCGTCGGCCAGTTGCGTGACGACCGAACCGCTCCCCAGTACCGTCAGGCCGGGACCATCCTGCCGCCTTCAGCGCGCGAATCGCGTCGACTAGATTCCCGCCAAGCAGCGTCGTGTTCGACCATTTCGCGTCGATCGCCTGTTGATCGAGCGTGCGCGAGACGACGAACTTCGTTCTCGCGTTCATTCCGGCGGCGACCCCGGGCATCGCTTGCGTGGCCGCCGGCGTCGGCCAAAACGCGGCCATCATCTCGAACGTAACGCGCCCGAACACCAACCCGCCGCTCCCACTCGCGTTGCCCGAGACGAACGCGTTCCACTCGGCGTCGCGCGGATCGGCATGCGCCCAGGACAAGTCTCCGCGCGTCGGCGAGATACCCGTCGAGCGAAAGGCTGAGAAACGACGAAAGTTTCGGCATGGTCGCAGTCCACAAACGTCCTCTCTTCGCTTCGCACAGGGTGCGGTTTCTAACGATTGTAGCGACGTTTCGACCGTGAATCGCCTGCGGAAGTTCATTTTGAGGGCATCCGTGCGCGACCTCTCGCCGAAGCGTTCACGTTGCGAGCGAAGGGCGAACTAGAGTTTCGCGAAGGTGACGACGCGAGTCGTCACAGACCAAGCTCTTGGCTGAAGGAACGACACATGCCCGCCCGCGCGCTCGATTGGTTGGTCGTCAAATGGCAGTGGCCGTACGCCGCGCTGTTCGCCGCCGCGTTTTTCACCGCGCTCGCGCCCTTCGTATTTCGCTACGCGGGAGTTCCGCTCGGGTTGGTCTATCTCCAGCTGCCGATCTACATGCTGCATCAGTATGAAGAGCATGCCGGCGATCGCTTTCGCAAATGGGTCAACGGCATGCTCGGTCACGGGCAAGACGTGCTGACGCCGATCGCCACGTTCTGGATCAACTCGCTGTTGGTCTGGGGACTGAATTTCGTCGCGTTGTATTTAGCCTGTTTCGTCGACGTTTCGCTGGGTCTGATGACGTTCTATCTGCCGATGCTCAACGCGTTCGGTCACATCATGCCGGCGTTGTTCAAGCGGGCCTACAACCCCGGGTTGATCACCAGCGTGCTGGTGTTCTTACCGGTCGGCGTGGTCGGCACTGTCATCGTCGGTCGCGCGGCGCACTGCGATTTGCAAGATCACCTGCTGGGACTCGGCGTGGCGATCGCGGTGCATGCGACGATCATCGTCCACGTCCGACGACGCATCGCCCTGCTCTGCGGGACGCCCGGGCACGCTTTGGCCGCTTAGTCACCGGCGACAAGAATTTTTGTCTTCGCGCAATTCGGGTTCACGATCCCGCGCTACGCCACGGCCGCGGTTTCGCGCGGCATGAACAGCCGCAACAACGGCGCGGTCATCAACGTGGTGGCCAGCGCCATGACGACCATCATGGCGAACAACGTCGGCGAGATCACGCCCAGGTCCAGACCGACGTTCAGCACGATCAGTTCCATCAGACCGCGCGTGTTCATCAACGCGCCGATCACGCCGGAGTCGCGCCAGGTCATCCCCATCGCCCGAGCGGCGAACAGCGAGCCCGCGAATTTCCCGACGGTCGCCGTGGCGACCACCACGCCGCAGATCAGCCAATTCTCCCAACCTTCGACCAGCGCGATCCGCGTCCGCATGCCGGTCAACGCGAAGAACGCGGGCAGCAACAAGATCGTCGCCGCGTCGTGCAGTTTGGCGTGGAACTCGCTCGCCGCGCGACTGTCGGCCGGAATGATCGCGCCCAAGAGAAACGCGCCGAAGATCGCGTGAATGCCGATCGCTTCGGTCGCGAGCGCCGAGGCCAACACCGCGGCCAGCACGATCGCGGTGGCGATCGGCGTCAGCGGCGCCGCTTCAAACCGCCGCAACCAGCGAGCCGCGAACGGCCGCACGATCAGCAGCATCGCGGCCACATAGACGCTTGCCCAGAGAATCGTGACGGGCCCCTGCCCCGGATCGCTGCCGGCGATGCCGACGACCACGGCCAGGATGCACCACGCGGTCACGTCGTCGGTGGCCGCGCAGCCGAGCGCGAGAACGCCGAGCGGCGTTTTTTCCATCTTCCGATCGGTCAGGATCCGCGCAAGGACCGGAAACGCGGTGATCGCCATCGCGGTTCCCAGGAACAACGCGAAGCTGGTGAACGATACGCCGGCCGGCGCGAGGTCGGCGTGCAACCATAACGCGAGCGCGGCCCCCAACGTGAACGGCAACAAAATGCTGGCGTGCGAAATCGCCACGGCGGCGTGGGCTTGATGTCGGAGCCGCGCGCCGTTCAATTCGAGCCCCACCAAGAACATGTACAGAATCACGCCCAACTGCGAGATGATCTGCAACGCGGCGAAGACCTGCTTGCCCGGATCGACGTCGGGCCCGGGCAGGAGAAACGCTTGGGCCTCGGGCCAGACGACGCCCAACAGCGACGGGCCAAGCGCGATGCCGGCCAAAATTTCGCCGATCACGCGCGGCTGACCGATCAGTTGGCAGAGCCGCCCCAATAAATTCCCCACGACGATGACCGCGACCAGCGCGACCAACACGTGCAAGACGATGTCCAGTTTCTTCGGTTTCGGCGGCTTGGCGATCGCCGTTTCCGACGTGCCGGCCGAGCCGACAGCTTGTGATGCCGTCGCAGCTTGGTCGTTCGCGCGGGCCGCGGCCGCCTCTTCGCCGACATGCCGAATCCCGAAAAAGAGCCCGATGCTGACGACCAGCATCGCCAGATAGACGAACGCGCCGCGGGCAGCGGAACGACGCGGAGCGTCGGCGGTGGGACCGGAAGAGGAAGACAAATGACGACCTGGAGCCGAGAAAAACAGGTGAAACGGGCAAAAGCTCGTTCCAACAAGTATTCTAATCGACCGCGATTCCCCTGGAAATCAGTCGCTCTCGAAAATCTTTACGGTCGTTCGCTTGCCGGCAAATGCACGACCGTCAGGGCACAGCAATCCCAGACTTTCCCGCCTCGGTTGGCGTTCCAGGTGACGTAGAGCTTATCCCCGGCCGGATCGAGCGCCGCGCCGTAGGTCCCCTTCAAAGTCACGCCGTAGCGTTCTTGAAAGAACGGGTGGAGGAACGCCACGACCTTTTTGGTCTTCGTTTTCACGTCGAACTGCACGATCGCCGCGCCGTCGCGATCGCTGCCGCCGTGCGCGCCGGGAATGTAATACAGATAGCGGCCCGTCGGATCCACATCGAGCGTGGCGATATAGCCTTGCGTGCCGACGGCGGCCGAGCCGAGTTTTTCGACGCGCTCGGTCCGCACATCGAACGCGGCCAATTCCGCATCGCCGTCTTTGGCGTTGGAAGCCGTGTAGACGATCCCGGCGGCGGTCTCTTGCGTCGCCGCGCGCACGCCCAGCGTGACTCCGACCGCCTGCGGCGGTTTGTTCGTCGTCGGATCGTAACACAGCAGTTCCCCTTCGCCGTTGCCCGGCACGTAATAGACGCGGCCGGTACTGCGAGCGAAGATCATCGCACGGGCGGGACCATCGGGTCCGTTGAACAAGACCTTTTTGTTCTTCACGTCATACGCAAAGAACCGAACGCCGTCGTTCTCGCCTCCTTCGCCCGCGGCGGTGCCGCCGTAAAAAATCATCCGCCGCGGATCGAGCACGCTGTTCGGAATGCAATGCTTCGGAACGGGGCCTTGCGCGACGACTTCGCTCCGACCGGTGGCCGGATCCGCGCTCAGAATCCAATCGCCGCGATAATGAAACGCGTCGGTCGTCACTTTGGTCGAGCCGCGATGCGTGGCGAAGTAGAGCTTGCCGTCGGAGCCGACGTCGATCCGGCTGTGAATCTTGCCCGGCGCGTAATCGCCGGCAGGCAACGCCAGCAGCTTCGTCGTGTCGGTTAGCAGACGAAACGATTTCTTCTCGGGGTCGTACTCGAAGACGCGCGGTCCCCGCGCCGTGGGATTGGTCCTTGCCGTTGGCCGCGTAGTGGTCGCCGATGGCCGAATAGTACTTGCCGTTCACGGCCAACGCGTCGCCCCAGTTCGACCACGGATTGCCGGGATAATCCTGTCCCGGGTAGTAGAGAAAATCGACCGTCGGCGCGGTCTTCGCGATCGCCGTTCCGTGTTTCAACGTGGCGGGCGGCTCCAAAAACTTCTCCGACGTTTCCGTCACGACCGTTTTTCCCTCGGGCAACGTCGGCGGAAACACCAGTTCGACGGCCGCCGTCTTCGACGCGGATTTCGCCTTCTTCGATTGCCCGTCACGCTCCTCCGCGGCGCGCGAGAACGCCGGCGTGACGATCGCGGCAAAAATCAGCGCGAGAGAAAGCGTCGATGTGCGTGGCATGGTGTTTTCTCGAGGAGAGAATGGGCCGCTGATGACACTGATCTGACTGATTTCCACTGATCGAATAATGGCGTACGTCCTGAATTGCAGATCAGTGAAAATCAGTCCCATCAGTTCGATCCGTGGCCTATTGCGTTTTATCAGGGCCTTCCAGGACGATGCGTTGGTCGGCTTTGACGTTGGCGCGGCGGATCGTCCCTTTGCCGTGCGGCAACGTGACCACCACATCGACCGTCGTGCGTTCGCCTAACCCGAAATGCGCTTCGGCCGCGTGCGACGAGACGTAGCCGTGGCCGACTAGGATTTCGCGTACGCCCAATCGTGCGGCCTGGTCGCCGCTCTTGCCGGCCGCGAAAAGTTCCACCCGCGCGCCGACGCCCATGCGATTGACGCCGTCGCGCCCTTGCACTTCGACGAACAGATAATGTCCGCCGGGCGTTTCGTTACGCAGTAACAGCGAGTCGGCCTGCGGCCACCAACTGGCCAGAAAAACGTCCAATCGCCCGTCGTTGTCGTAGTCGCCGGTCTGTGCAGGAGCGGAGTAAATCACCTTTTTGTCGTGCAGCATCTTCTCGAAAAATTTGCCGGTCCCCTTCACCGCGCGATCGTCGTCGTTCGGAAAATCATTGGCCGCCGTGACGTCTTCGGCGAAGCGCGGCAGGCCCTCTTTCACGCCGAGATTCCGAAAAATCACCGGCCGCGGCGCGCCGTCGACGAACTTCGCCATGCTGGTCAACAAGTCGGGCAGGCCGTCGTTATCCATGTCGACCAGTTCGACGTGCGGCGATTTCATCGGCAACGCGGTGAGGCCGGCTTTCTCGGTCACGTCCTCGAACCGCGGCACGCCGTCGACGACGCCGCGATGCAGATAGAGCCGATTGGCGACCGGCTTCAACCACGGACGTTCGAAGTGCTGGCCCAGGACCAAGTCCGGCAACCCGTCGCCGTTCACGTCGCCGCAGGTGACGCCGCAGACCATGTCGTCGCCCTTGGCGGTCGGCCAGGCGAACGTCTCGCGCAAGCCGGCCGGTTCGACGAATTTTCCATGTCCGTCGTTCAACAACAGCACGTTCCCGCCGGCGTGCGCGGCCAAAAAAATGTCGGGGCGACCGTCGCCGTTGAAGTCGGCGGCCAACACGCCGAGCCCGGGGATGCCGGCCGGAATGCCGACGCGTTGCGTAACGTCTTCGAACTTCAAACCGCCCAGATTGCGAAACAGCCGCGAGCTTTTCGTCGGCGAGCCGTTGTAGCCCGGCAGCGGGTCTTCGCCGACCAGCAGATCGAGCAGACCGTCGCCGTCGTAGTCCAGCACGGTCGCGCTCCGCCCGCCGAACGCGGTCGGGCAGGCGCCGTTATCTTTCGAGATATCGGTGAACGTCCCTCCGCCGTCGTCGTTGCGAAACAACATGCAACCGACCAACGGACGCGGCGGGTCGGCCGGCGCGACGTCGCCCTTCTCGACCGCGCCGGCCTTTTTCGGCTTCGGCGTCTGCGGCATGCTGGACACGTACAGATCGAGATCGCCGTCGTTATCCAGGTCGGCGAACAGTCCGCTGTTGCTGCGGGCCTGTAATCGCACATCGGGCTGCTCGTCCAAGACGAACGCGCCGCGACGATTCCGAAAGAACAGATTGGATTTCTGATTCGGTCCGCCGAACGTGCCGACGTACAAATCCAGCCACCCATCGCCGTCGACGTCGCCCCAGCCGGCCGCATGCCCGCGAATCCCGGCGATCTCGGGCAGCAAACCGTGCGCGCGGGTCGTGTCGCGAAAGACGAACCGCGGCTCGGCGGCGCACAACGACCGCGAATCCAACGCAGCCAGCATGAGGAGGAACGCGTTCAACGCCCCGAATAATCGCACGAGCATGTTCGCTCCCGAGAAAATCGTTAAGGACTCCGCTCCCCTTCTATATGACGCATCGGCGTCCGGGGTTTCCGTAGAAATGTCTTGCCGGATTCGACGGCGTATCAGCCGGTCGCGACTTCGACGTCCAGCTTCGGCAATTCCCCCTTTTTGACCGACGCTTCGTCGATCACCACGCCGTAGCTCACCACGTATTGCGCGGCTTGTTCGATCGTTACGTCCAGGTCGACCACCTCGCGTTTGGCGATCACTTTGACGTTGCCGGTGACCGGGACCGGGCAGGTCGGAAACAGGATCGTCAGCATCGGTTCGCCGGTGATCCGTTCGATGTCGACCAACCCTTCGCCGGTGACGAAGGCCAACGTCCAGATGCCGCGACGGGGATACTCGACCGCCACCACGCGCGAGAACCGCGGCCCTTCGCGATCGAACAAGTAGCTGGTCACCTGCTTGACCGGCACGTAGACCGCGCGGACCAACGGGACGCGCTGCACGAGGTACTCGAACAGCCGCCACATCACGCCGCGGCGTCGGCCGCGAACAGGCCCCCCACGACGTACATCACGGCCAAGAACGCGACCAAGATGATCGGATCGACGATCCACCCTTGCAGATAAGTCGCTTCGACGTAGCGGCGATAGACTTCGCGCCGATTGCGGTCCGTAAGGGGCGCGGCGTTCGCGGGCGGCGATGCGCTGCACGTCCTCCGGCACGTATTGCCCGCTTTCCAACCGGGCATAGCGGACGTCGTCGCGGGTCCAGATATCCGGGTTCTGCGGGTCGGGCAGGCCGTCGGCGGGCATTTCGTCGTGGATATCGGCGATCGACCAGACGGCCACCTCGCGCACGACTTGCGTGACCGGTTCCAAAACGTACGATTTCAGCGTCTGCCAGACCCAGACCAAGATGACGACGGTCAACAGCGGCGCCAAAAACGCCCCCAGGCCGCGCAACAACGCCAAGCGAAACGGACTGAGAACCTTGACCGGTTCGCCCGCGCCGAGCGACGCGAGCAGCGGCGACGGCGCGACGAACGAGGCATCCGACGACGCGACGGGCGAGGACGAAGTTTCGGCGGGCGGAAGCTCGTCCGACATGCGGCGCATCGCGTGGTGAAGAGTTCGGGCCGAATCCGCTGCGAGAAGTCCCGAGTATAAATCGCCGGGAGTCGATTTGACAGCAGGTTCCAAACGAGACGCATCCGTTTCGCGAGAGCCGAGGAAGAGACGATGCGAATTCCCGAACGTGTGATCTTGAGTTGAAAGCGTTAGGTCCGAAGGATCGGGAGCTGGTAGCCCGGTCCGTCAGGGCCGGGTCGTCGCATCCGGAAAGAATCGGTAGCCCCGTGAGGGGCGACAGTCCCCAAGCGTTCGACACGATGCCGCCCCTCCGGGATGAAATGCGAATCCGAACAATGTCTCGATCACTTCCAATCCCTCCCACACACTCACGATGACCGACGCGCACGCGATATTGTTGGGCATCGTCCAAGGCCTCACCGAGTTTCTGCCGATCAGCAGTTCGGCGCACTTGGCCCTCGCGCCGGCGGTGTGCGGGTTCGAGGATCCCGGCGCGGGCTTCACGGCCGTGATTCAACTCGGCACGTTGGTGGCCGTGATTTGGTACTTCCGCGCCGACATCGCGCGGTTGCTGACGGCCTGGACGCGGCGCTGGTCGCGGGTCGCCCGTTCGAGTCGTACGACGCGCGGCTCGGTTGGTGGATCATCGCGGCCACCGTACCGATCGTGGTCTGCGGACTGGCGTTCAAAAGCGTGATCAAATCCGAGCTGCGCACGCTGCCGATGATCGCCGCGCAGTTGATGATCGGCTCGCTTTTGATGTTCGTCGCCGAATGGTTCTACGGCCGCACGCGTCGCGACGCTGGTGCGAAAAACAGCGTACCGCGAACATCCGGCGACGCCGCGAATCCGTACGTCTCGCCCGTCGAACCGGAACGCGTCGACCGCACGGACGTCGCGGTGACGGAAAGCGAATTGGATCGCCTGAGTCCCGCGCAAGTGATCGGCGTGGGATGTTTTCAGTGTCTGGCGTTGATGCCGGGCATGTCGCGTTCGGGGTCGACGATCTCCGGCGGGTTGCTGCTGGGGATAACGCGCGAGACGGCGGCGCGGTTTTCGTTTTTGCTGTCGTTGCCGGCGATCACCGCCGCGGCCGTCTATTCGCTCTGGTCCGACGCGATCAAACCGTGCGCGCACCGGCGACGCGACCGGGCTGTTCGCCTCGTCCGAGTCGATCACCCATCTGGCGATCGCCACCGTGGTGTCGGGGATCGTCGGCTATGGCGCAATCGCGCTGTTGATGCGATATCTTAAAACGCGCGGCCTGGGCGTGTTCATCGCGTACCGCCTGCTGATCGCGGCGGCGATTTTGTACGTGATTTTGCGACCGTAGAATCAGGCCGACCGAGGGATTTTCTTTAGAAATCGACCTTGACTTATATAATGTTACTATGTATACTCGTTATTTCGACACGAAAACACACGCCCCATGTGGCATATACGCGTGACGCCGGCCGAAACGGAACCGGTATTCTGTTTCGCGAATGATCGTGCGGTGAAGTTCGAGCGATCACACGATTTCCTTGATTTGAATCCCTGACGCTCGTAACGCTCGCCGAGTGAACCTGGGGTGTTTGGCGATACTTTGATCGTCTCAGATCGTGAGTCACACTCACGGTTTTCCTGAATCGATCGTGTTCGCAACGCTCGTTTCGCTCGTAACGCTCGCGCAGTGAAGCTGGGGAACTTGAAGGCATGTCGAAGAAATCGACACTCAGCGGGGACGTAAGTTGCTTGAGATTTGGCTGCTGCGTGTTCGCAAGCGATCGACGTCTCCGTTAAAAAAATCACCGACAACACATCGTCATAACGAGCGCAACGCTCGTAACGCTCGCGCAGTGAAGTTCGGGCGATCGGGAAGTTAACGCGATCCGCAGGCGGATCGATTGCGAAATCGAAGAACACTTGTGCTCGTAATGATCGTTTCGCTCGTAACGCTCGCGGAGTGAAACGAGGAGGTTTACGTAAAAAAGCGAGCGGAGAACCTGGGGCCGCTCCGCTCGCTTAAACCAAATAGTTGTTTGCGGCCGATGCCGCACTCGGTTATTCGTAGGTCAACCACGCGGTCGCTTGGCAATCGCGGTCGGTGGTGAAGCGGACCCAATGGGCTTGGAAGCCGGCGGGGAATTCGTGTTTGAACGTCGAGTTCGGCGCGACCTCGAACGATTCGTAGACGCGCCACGACCCGTTGTTGGCCAAGTCGAGTTCGACGGTCACTTTGACCGGCGTTTTCGCGTCGTGCTTGAAGGTCAGCGTTTTTTTGTCGTAGTTGGTCATCAAATACGGATCGCTGGGGGTCTTGGCCGTGACGGCCGAATCCTTCCACGGGCCACCTTCGCCGGTCGGTTTGCCGAATTTCCAGAGGTCGTCGATCGCACCGAACCACAGCTTGGCGTCGCCCGTCCCTTTGACGTGCGCACGGTCGCGGCGTCGGCGGCGACGCCGACCAGGACCGAGCGGCCAGCGCCACGTGCCGAAGTCGGCGATCGCACGGTTGTGGGTGGTCACCGGTTTGATGTGCCGCCAATCGAGATGCTCCTTGCCGGCCCCTTCGGCGCGGGGAATCTCGAAGAAGGTACCTTGAATATTGGCTAGATACCGTTCGGAAACCGCTTCGCGGACGGTTCGTTCGCTACCGGCCGGTACGACGGTTTTGAATTGTCCGCGCGGCAGACGAAAGGCGATTCCTTTGTCTTCTTGCACGATAACCGAGGCGTCGTCCAGTTTGTAATCGACTTTGTATTTCAGTTTTTCGACGAGCGGAGTCGGATCGGCCTTGGCCGATTTCTCCGCGGCCTTTTCCGTCGCGGCTTTCGTTTCGGCGACGACGGTCGTGTATTTTTTTCCGTCGACGGCGGTGAATTCCAGTTTCTCGTTCACGTCATAAAACTTCGGCTCGCTCGCTCCGGCGGGTTGATACGCGAACATCAAATCGCGCGAGTCCTTTTGCGGATACAGCAGATGCTTGGCCCCAGGTTTTTCGACCGACTCGATCCCCGCGAAGATCTGGCGCTGATCTCACCGTCGTGCGGATACAGGTTCGCGTAATCGAACTTGGCCGAGCGTGGCACGCCGCGTTCGGCACGATCCGAGAATCCATTCGCCGGCGGTGTCGGCCTGGAACATGTGACGCCGATAGCCCGTGGCCGAAAAATTCGATCGTTTCCAGCGTGGTCCACTGACCGTCGCCGGCCTTATCGACTTCCAGGCTTGAAACTTCACCGGCTCGGCGTGACGATGCGAAAGATGCAGCACGCCGGTCTTGAAGCCGGCGAAGAGATACGGATCACTCGGCTTATCGGCGGTGGTCAAATAGTACATCCAGACCGAGCCCCACCCAGTCCCGGGACCGAACGATTTGAGTTGGTCGTAGTCGATAAATTGCAAGTTCGACTGCGATTC
This sequence comes from Pirellulales bacterium, assembly GCA_049840575.1. Taxonomy (GTDB): domain Bacteria; phylum Planctomycetota; class Planctomycetia; order Pirellulales; family JALHPA01; genus JANRLT01. The sequence goes on along the minus strand of JASGKV010000014.1, from coordinate 497,741 downwards.
GCCGGCGTACGGGTTCTGCATGATCGACGTCTCGTCCGCGCCCAAGACGACCTTGCCATTGAACGCGGCGAAGTCGGGGATGTAGCGAAGATGCGACGCGATCGGGCGGATGCCGGCGGTGTTTTTGTTGGTGAAGGTCTGCGGAAAGTCGTACATCATGCCGTGCATGACCATCAGGGACTTACCGGGCAGCGTTTCGCGGATGCGGGGCCACTCGGTGTACCAGCCGTGCTTGGGGTCGAACGTTTGGCTGGCCTTCGGCACGCGGTAATACGACCATGTGCGATCGAAGCAGCAGGCCAATATGACCGAGCGTTTGTCCCAGCCCATCGCCCACAGCGGGGCGTCGTCGTTCGGTGCACCGTGGATGCCGCCGGGCCCGGTGACGTCGGTGAACTGACGCGTCATCGAACATCCGCCGCTCCTTGCCGTCGAACTCGGCCAATACGCCGGCTGTCCTCGGGGCCTTTGGTCCAGGTCTTCGGATCGCTTTCCAGCGTCATTCCTTTGAGATCGCCGATCGCCGGGCTGTCACCGTTGTTGGTGATCACGTAACGGCCTTGGCCGGTATACGAACCTTTGCCGTGCCAACCTTGCGCGGTCTTAGCGAAGATTCGCGTCGCCTTCATCGTGTGGACGTCCAAGTTCGTTGAACCGGGCCTTCCATGTCGTACATGTAGACCTTGTTCGCCGGATCGGTCAGATGCCGCGCAGTGCCGGTGATGCGGGCGATCAATTCCTTGCGGACGTCGGCCGTTGGCGGACGTGTCCTTGTTCGTCGATCGCGTAGGGACCGATGATCAGTTGCTTGGACTCGTTATGAATCATCCGATTGGCGTGGGTGCCACCGACGCTTTCGTCACGAATCGTTTGCTTCGAATCCTTGTCGATTTCATACAGTTTGTCGTTACTGCCCGTGCGCATGTGCGGCGGGTAGGTGATGACCCACAACTTGCCCCCCCAGGGAACGATCGCGCCGACGACGCATTCGCCGTGGCCGTTGAACATGGCCAAATGCGGATAGATGCCCGACGCTTCGACGTAGTCGGCTCGAGCGGAGGCGGCGCACATTGCAAATGCGCTGCAGATGCGAAAACGCCGCAAGACAAAATCGCGAAACGAACGGAGGATCGAAACAAACGCATCGTGAATGGTCTCGATTACGAAGAAGTCGAATCTCGCGGAGAGGGGCGAACCCGACGAAGTGTGGTGGGACCACCAGTTTCGTTCGAGGACGCGGAATTGGCAAGAGCCGCACAACAACGTCGCGCGATGAGCGACGGTTATTTACAACGGATGAGAATTTCGTCCGGCACGTTCAGTTCACGTCGAAGCGGCGCGATGTCGTTCAAAAATCGCCCGGCGTCGACCGCGTAGCCGCAGGTCGGTTTCAACTCGGGCGACTTCGCGCGCCAGAAGCGGTTGAACGAGTGCATGGCGACCTCGCGCAGATATTTGGCCGTCATCGATGCGGCGGCCGTCAACGGCGACGACTCGCCGCGCGCGCGCGGAACGCGATCCGGTGCCGCAACCCGTCCAGCAGCCATGTGTAGCGACTCTCGGCACGCGATTCGTGATGGATCTCGATCCAACCGTCGGGCCGAACGTGTTGCAACACGCCGGCATACGTGTCGCGACCGCCGTGCTTGTCGGCGTCGATCACGGCCGCCTCGCCCGGAAATTTTTGCAAAACCGCCACGACCAAATCCAACGTCACCTCGGAGAGGAGCGTGCTTTTGTTGCCCCGCTCGACGACCAGCCGATTGAATTCGGTGGGAAACACCAAGCGGACGCGATAGTCGAGCGGCGTGATGCCGAACTCGGCGAAGCGTTCGCGATAGAGTTCCGCGTCCGGGATTTCGCAGCCCCGAACCGCCAGCGGCAAGCGCAGATCGCCGTCCCACTCCCATGCGGCGCCGTGCGCCGAGATCGCCGTGCAAGCAGCGAGCGGCCAACTCATGCTTGGTCGCATATGCGCCATGCACGCCGCGCAGCAGCGGCATAACGGCGCGTTCCAAACGTTGCAGATCGCCCGGTTGATGGATTTGCTTGGAGTCCGCGATCCAGAGCGGCGGCAGCTTCTTTCGCAACGTCGCCGGGTTCGGCGGCTTGTTCGCCGCGCGTTGTTTTTCCAACCACGCGTCGTAGGCGTCGAACGCGCGGGTTGGATGCGTCCGCACGAGCAGTTTTTTCAACGACTTGTACGCGGCCGCGCAATCGAACTCGTCGGGCACGCGCCAGACCGCGCAGCCGATCGACAGCGGCCCCAAACGAGGTCCATAGCCGGCTTCGTCGACTCCGATCCAGAGCATAGCGAGAAAAATGACGGGAAAGTCGCGAACCGCGTGCCCCCGAGTCGCGTAAGACATGAACGTGACGATGCGCGCCGGAAGCCGTTCAAGATAGAGACTTTTCGACGGCGCGTCAGCGGCCCGTACACGTTCAGGCCGCGAATCCTCACGAAATCCTCATCCCTGCGGCAATTCGCTTCGCGATTCCGCGAATTGCGTGGAACCGGGGTACTCAGGCGACGACCTTCCGGGGTAAAATTCAGCTTCCGCACCACCCTCCTTCCGATACGCGACCCACCGACAGTCTCGTCCTCGACACGATGTTGACCCTCACCGACATTTTGAAATCGTTCGTCGACCCCTCGGGCGGGCGGTTGCCGATTCTCGATATTCCCCGCTTTCGGATCGACGCCGGCGAACAGGTCGTGATGATCGGCCGCAGCGGCTGCGGGAAGACGACGTTGTTGCACACGATCGCCGGCATCTCGAAGCCCGATCGCGGATCGGTCGAAGTGGCCGGCACGGATATTGTGAAACTGACCGAGCCGCAACGCGATCGATTTCGCGCCAATAAGATCGGCTACGTGTTTCAGACGTTCAACTTACTGTCGGCGTTTACCGCTTACGAAAACGTCGTGCTGGCGATGAGTTTCGCGGGCCACGGAGTCGATGCGGCCCGCGCCAACGAATTGTTGAACCGCGTCGGCCTGTCGTGCGCGCGCATCACAAGCCGAAGCAACTTTCCGTCGGCGAGCAACAACGCGTGGCGGTCGCCCGAGCGTTGGCGAATCGCCCCAAATTGCTACTGGCCGACGAACCGACGGCCAATGTCGACACGCGTCATCAACAGCAAGTGATCGACCTGATCCGTGAATCGTGCCGGGCCGACGACGTGGCGTTGCTGTTGGTCACGCACACGCCGGAGGTCGCGGCGCAATTCGACCGCGTCGAGAATTTGGAACATCTGAACCGCGCGGTCGAAAGTCTCGATCGCGCCCTGCCCGCGGATCCCGCCGGAGTCGTCCGATGAGCCTGTGGAAAATCGCGTGGCGCAGTTTGCAGCAACGAGGGTTCTCGTCGTTCTTGACCGGCGCATCGGTCGCGCTCGGCGTGACGCTGATGGTGGCGATCCTGATCGCCGGCCAAAACGTGCGCAGTGCCTACGAGTCGGGGCCCACACTGAATCACAACTGCCTGATCGGCCCCAAGGGGAGCGCGACGCAGTTGGTGATGAATACGGTCTATCACATCGATACGCCGATCAAACAAACGCTGCCGTGGACGTATTACCAAGAGTTTCTGGGGAAGTACCAACGCCCCGACCAAAAGCCGGGCAAATACTCGGACTACGTCGAACGGGCGATCCCGGTCTGCAAGGGCGACGCGTTCCAAGACGCGCAAGTCGTGGCCACGACGCCGGATTTTTTCAAAACGCCGACGGGACTGAAAAAAGAGCTGTTTGAATTCGCCGACGGTCAGTGTTTTCAGACGCCCGACTTTTTTACCGGCGTCGTCGGCGCGACCGCGGCCAAGCAATTGAATTTGGGCGTCGGTTCGAAATTTCGGCCGTCTCACGCTGCGCCGACCGACGGGCAAGACCATTCGGAATGCGATCACGACGAGTTTACGATCGTCGGCGTCTTGAAGCCGACCGGCACGCCGAACGATCGTGCGATCTTCATCAATATCGAAGGCTTCTTCCTGCAGGAAGGGCATGTCAACCTCGACAAGCTCGATCCGGCCGTCGCCGAGAAAATGAAATCCCACGCGCACGTTCACGTACACAAGAACGGCGAAAAGTGCGACCACGATCACCACGATCCGCTGCCCGACGAGTTGCGGCAGGTTTCGGCGATTCTGCTGCAAACGACGGCCGGTATGGGACTTCCACCTGAACTCGTGCACAACAGATTATCAAACCGATCAACGACGCTTACGACGCGCAGGCGGTCGAGACGACCAAGGTTTCGGCGCAGCTCTCGCGCAACTTCATCGGACCGCTCGTGTGGCTGTTGATGATTTTGGCGGGCGTGGTGGTCTTCGCGTCGGCCGTCAGCATTTTGGTCAGCATCTACAACTCGATGCAGGAACGCTTGCACGATTTGGCCGTGTTGCGGGCGTCGGCGCACGCCGCGAAACGGTGATGATGTTGATGTTCGTCGAGACCACGATGCTGGCGTTGCTTGGCGGGTTGGCCGGCTGGATGATCGGGCACGTCTTGCTGGGCTTAGCCGGTCCCTGGATCACGCCGCTGACCGGGTTGACCTTCACCATGTGGCAGTTTTCCGTTTACGAAGCGATTTTGATACCCGGTCTGATCCTGTTGGCCGGCATCGTCGGCTATCTGCCGGCGATCACGGCGTATAAAACGGATGTGGCCAAAGCGTTGGCGGCCACGCCGTAGTCGTATGCATTTCACTCAGACCATTTCCTCGAAGACATTCTTTTCGTAACGCTCATGCGACGTTTTATGACTTTTTCTCGTTGTCTTACTTTGCTGGTGATCGCCGGCGTGTTAGCGCTCGGCCTTTCGCCGAATGCCTCGGTCGCCTGTCCGTTCTGCGGCGCGGTCAGCGCGACGTTCACCGAGGAAATCGAACTGGCCGACATGGCGGTCTACGCCGAGTTGGTCAAGTCGGGCGACAAAGCCAAACCGGCGAAGAATCCGGCGTCGACGATATCCCCTGCGCGACGTTCGTCGTACGCAAGGTGTTGAAGGGCGAGAAATTCACAGTCAACGGCGCCGAGTTCAAAGCGATTTACTTCGGCGACGCCAAGCCGGGTTCGCGTTTCTTGATCTACGGCGCCAGCACGCCGTCGCCGGAATGGTCTACGCCGATCGAAATGTCGCCCGCGCTCGAAAAGTATCTCGACGCGGTCACGACGTTCCCCAAGGATCGCGGCGAACGCGCGGTTAAGATCCAACCGTTCTTGTTGAGCGACGATAAGGTCGTTCATCAAGACGCCTATAACGAGTTCGCCACGACCGACTACGCCGATCTGCGCAAAGTGGCCGATCGCTTGGACGCCAAGCAGATTCGCAAAACGGTCGGCAACTTGGAAACCGACGATTCGGAAATGGCGCTCGCCTACACGTTGTTGGGGATCATCGGCACGAAGGACGACGTCCCGCTGCTGGAAGGCCGACTCCGCTCGCCCGACGATTTGCAACGCAAGCGTTTGGACGCGTTGATCGGCTGTTACCTGACGCTGAAAGGCCCGACAGGCTTGCCGTTGATTCAAACTGAGTTCGTCGAGAAAGATTTAGCCGATCAAAACTTCTCGCGGCTTTATCGCGTGTTGCTGTGCTCTCGCTTTCACGGCGACGACGGACGCGTAATCTCGAAGACGCATATTCTGCCGATCCTGCACAAGTTTCTCGACCACCCGAAATACGCCGACTTGGTGATCCCCGATTTGGCTCGCTGGGGCGATTGGTCTGTCAAGCAGAAGGTGATGGAACTCTACCGCGACAAGACGGGCGAGGCATCGTTCGTCCGCGAGCCGGCGGCCAAGTACATGCGCGTCTGCCCCGAAGGAGACGCGACGGCGATGCTCGAAGAGATGCAAAAAATCGACCCCGAAGCGTTCAAACGCGCGATGCTGTTTCCGGTCGCGCCGGAGAAGCCCGCGACGGAGAAAAAAGTGGACAAGAAAGCCGATGATGCGCCGAAAGCGCGAAGAAATAGCCGATTTCGGTCCCCAACGCGCTCCGACGGCGGCCCACGCTAGAATAGTAGAACCACGTTAGTCAATCCGACGTCCGCCCGGGATTCGTCCGATGTCGACCACCACCGAACACGCCGCCCCGCCCGTCGCCGAACTTCCGTACGCGTCGCCTGCGATCGAACGGTCGTCGGTCGGCGACGAGGCGTGGGAGAACTACCGCCCGATTCCGATCTTCGCGGTCGTCAGCCTGTTGGTCTCGATCGCCGGGTTGGTCGCGTTCTTCGATTCGTTCATGCTCTCGATCGGCGTCTTCACGCTGGTCATGGCCGTCATGGCGTGGTTCAGCGTTCGCAAAAATCGCGACGTCGTCCGCGGAACGGCCGTCGCCGGCGTCGCGCTGGCGTTGGGATTGGTCAACACGCTGGGTGCGGGCGCGTACCACGTGTACGACTACGCCACGGAAGTGCCCGAGGGATATGTCCGGTTGTCGTACGCCAAATTGCAACCGGACGAACGCGATCCGGTCGCCTGGGATTTAAAAATCCAACAGTTGGACGGTACGAAGGTCTTCATCGAAGGCTATGCGTTGGCGGGCAATCAACAAAAGGGGATTAAAACGTTCATCCTCTGTCGCGATAAGGGCGACTGCTGCTTCGGCGGAAATCCGAAGATCAGCGAACGCGTTTTGATTCAATTGACGGATCCGGTCGGCATCGACTACACCGATCGCGAACAAAAATTCATCGGCGTGTTTCGCAACAAGAAGCTGAGCAACGCGGTCGACGTCTCGAACGGCGGCGACGTCTGGTACGTCTTGGAAGGAGCCTCGAAACGATGATGATCTTAGGCAAACCGTCGTACGTGCTCGCGATCGCGCTCTGTCTGGGCGTCGTCGCCCCAACGTGCGCCGAGGAACCGATTCGCAACATCACGTTCGACGCGTTGAAATTCGAGATCAAGAAGGGCGATCCGTTCGAACGCAAATTGCTGACTCAATCGATCGAAAAGCTGGACGGTAAACGACTCCGCCTGCGCGGGTTCATCTTGCCCCCTTATCAAACCACGGGTCTGACCAAGTTCGTGCTGATGCGCGACAACATGGAATGCTGCTTCGGCCCGCAAGCGTATATCTACGACTGCGTGATCGTCGATCTGCCGGCCGGCGAATCGATCGATTACACGACCAAACCCGTGGCGGTCGAAGGAACGTTCGAGATCGAAGAATTCAAAAACCCCAACGGCACCCACATGGCCATTTATCACTTGGCCGCCGATAAGGTGCGTTAACCCCTCGAAACGATGACGTCATGCGGCGCAGGTTATCGACGATCGTCGCAACGTGGAACACGTCGAAATCGATCACGATCCGCGCGCTGATGCTCGCGACTATGCTCGCTTTTGGGAACGTTGCGGCCGACGCCTGTCCGTTCTGCCCGGCGGTGGAACCGACGCTAGCGCAACGTCGCGACGAAGCGACCGCGTGTTACTTAGGCGAAGCCGAGACCACCGACCCGAAAGAAGCCGTCGTGCGGTTTCGCGTGCACCAGACCTTAAAGGGCATGAAGTCTTTTACGAATGAAGTGGCCGTTTCCACGTGCGCGAAGTTCGACCGCGGCGCGTTGGCGATCCTCATCGCCAATCCCGGTGACGGGACAATGGACTGGACGGCGGAACCGATCGATGAAGCGATCGCAGGTTACTTCGCCAAGTTGCCCGGCGAAGATCGTCCCGCCCGCGAACGCTTGGCGTTCTTCGCCGCACGTTTGGAGCACGAGAACTCGACGATCGCCGCCGACGTGATGCGTGAGTTCGCTCGGGCGGACTTCGCCGACGTCCGCGCGGTTGCGCCGCGAATCGGCCGAGCGAAGTTACGAGGCTGGCTGGACGACGCGTCGACCTGCGCGGATCGACGCGGGTTCTACGGGATGCTGTTGGGGCTCTCGATCCTGGACGCGGCGGCCGCCGAAATGAAACCGTCGGCCACGGACCTCGCGGCCGATCGAGCTTGGCTGGCCGAAGCGGCGTTCACGCCGGCAAGCGATTTTCGCGCGGGATACGACGGCGTGTTGGCCGGATACCTGTTGGCCAACGGCGCGGAAGGACTGAAAACGCTGGAGGCGAAACTTCTGGATCGTCCCGCCGCCGCGGTCGGCGATCTCAAACACGCCGTTACGGCGTTGCGGTTCGTCCAAGACGAAGGCCCCCGTGCGTTGCGCGGCGCGGTCGAGACGGCGTACGCGAAACTGCTCGATCGCCCGGAAACGGCGGCCGCCGTGATTACCGATTTGGCTCGCTGGGGCGTCGGCGAGCGTGTGACCGAAGTCGTCGCCTGGTACGATCGCCAAGACGGTGACGCGACGATCCGTCGCGCCGTCGTCGGTTACCTCCGACGAATAAAGAGCCCCCAAGCAGGCGAGGCGCTCGACGCGCTACGCCGCCGCGATCCCGACGGCGTAGCGACCGCCGAAGCGGCGTTGAACGCGCTTTACGGCGACCCGAGCCGTTAAGGCTTCCCTGTCGATAAGCCGCGCTATTTGATTTCCTGCACGATCGCCATGTTGTGGCCGCCGGTTCCCAGACCGTGTCCGGCGACGACCACGACGCGGTCGCCGACGACCAGGTTGCCGGTCGACGCGCCCCACTTGGTCACGCTCTCGACGATCCCTAAGAACTCCTTGGCGTTGACTTCCGCCAGCGGTGTCACGCCCCAATACAAACACATTTGGCGCAGCGTCGTGTCCGAATTGCTGACGCCCAAAATCGGCGTTTTGGTCCGTAACTTCGACGCGGCGAGCGCGGTCACGCCCGACTTGCTGGCGGCGACGATCAGCTTGGCGTCGAGTTCCAACGCGATCGCCGACGCGCCGCGCACCACGGCTTGCGTGACCGGTAACAATCCCTCGGGCAATTTATCCGGATCGGGCAGCAGCTTCTTGTTGAAGAATTGTTCCTCGGTCGCCGACGCGATGCGGCGCATCATTTCCACGGCGTAACGCGGATACTCGCCGATGGCCGTTTCGCCGGACAGCATCGTAGCGTCGCAGCCGTCGAGAATCGCGTTCGCCACGTCGGTGACTTCGGCGCGGGTCGGACGCTTGGAATGCTCCATGCTGTCCAGCATTTGCGTGGCGCAAATCACCGGACGTTGATAACGATGGCACATGGCCACGATTTGCTTTTGCACCATCGGCATGCGGGCGACGTCGATCTCGACGCCCAGATCGCCGCGGGCGACCATCACGACGTCGGTCGCTTCGACGATCGCTTCGAGATGTTCGAGCGCTTCGGGCTTCTCGATCTTGGCGACCACCTTGGCCTTCGATCCGCTGGTATGCAGCAGTTCCTTCAACAGGCGAACTTCGACCGGCGAGCGGACGAAACTCAGACTGACGAAATCGATGCCCGATTCGGCCGCCCACACCGCGTTTTGCCAATCCTCGGAACTCATCGAACGGACGCTCAGCTTCGCGCCGGGCAGATTGACGCCTTGCCGCGAACGGATTTCGCCGGATTGCGTCACGCGGCATTCGGCGTAGTCGGGCCCTTTGGACTCGACGACCATGCCCACGGTGCCGTCAGCCAGCATGATGGTGTTGCCGACGTTCACGTCGTCGACCATTTGCTCGTACGTGCAATACAGCTCGTTCGGCGAATTCGGCTGGCCGCGGACGAAGCGATAAACTTCGCCTTCGCGGCATTCTAGAAAATCGTTCGGCAGTTCGCCCAAACGAATTTTCGGCCCGGCCAAGTCGGCGAGGATGGCGACCGGGCGACCGAGCGTTTTCTCGACGCCGCGGATCCACCGGACGACTTCCATGTGTTCGTCGCGCGACGCATGCGCCATGTTCAAACGAAACACATCGACGCCGGCTTCGACCAGTTCGGTCAACTTGGCTTCGCTACGACAGGCGGGCCCGACGGTGGCGACGATCTTGGTACGGGTTTCCGTCAGCAAAGAGATGTTCGACATACGGCTCCGAGACGGACTAAATAACAAACGGCCCGCGCGTCCGCCGTCGGTCGCGCGGTTCCTTCACACGCTCGCCACCCAGCCCGATAAGATACGCTTCGCGGTGCGCGAATGCGAGACGATGCGGTGATTTTTCGTCGTTCGCTAACGCGGTCGTAACGCCGGAACGACCGATCAGCGACGAAAAATCGAGCGAATTCGGCGGAGGGAACGCCCACGACGAATTGCCGCATATGTCGAGGTGTGATATAGAACGGGATTCGGTTCGGTCTTCCGCCAGCGGCTATGTGCTACCGTCGTCAACGACAGCGTAGGCGTCGCGATTTCTCGTTCGCATCATGTCGCTACCGGACGCAGACGCCGATCGATCCGCCACGCCGCAAGACGGCGATGCGATTCGCGTGCGCGCGCGCGCGAGCATAATCTGAAGAACGTCGACGTCGATTTGCCGCGCGATCGATTGATCGTCGTGACCGGCCCCAGCGGCTCGGGCAAAAGCTCGCTGTTGTACGACACGCTGTTCGCCGAGGGGCAGCGACAATTTCTGGAAAGCCTGGGGATCCAAGCCGGGCGCGTTGTGCGGCAATTGCAGCGTCCCGACGTCGATCTGATCGAAGGCTTACAACCGACGTTGGCCATCGACCAGCGCACCGGCAGCGCGAACCCACGCAGCACCGTCGGAACGATCACCGAAATCCACGATCACCTGCGGGTTTTGATGGTGCGCCTGGGTACGCCGTTTTGTCCGAACTGCAAGCAGCCGGTCCGTCGTCAATCGGTCGACGAGATCACGGAGCTGTTGTTCGACGAACCGATCGGGACGAAGTACATGTTGTTGGCCCCGATGAAACGGGGAGAAAAAGGGAAGCATCTCGAACTTTTCGAAACGATTCGCAAGGCCGGCTTTTTACGCGCCCGCGTCGATGGTGCGATCGTCGACATCGACCCCGCCCCCGAGCTGAACCCGCGGAAGGAGCATTCGATCGACGCGGTCATCGATCGCATCATCTTGCGGGACAACGTCCGCGATCGCCTCGCCGAATCGCTGCGTTTGGCCGTTCGTCATGGGTCCGGCGCGGTCGTCGTCTGTTCTCTCGCTCCGAACGTCGAACTGGTCAAGAACGCCGACGGCGCCGACGTGAGCCCCTGGGACGAATCGCTCTACAGCACGATCCACGCTTGCCCGACTTGCAACCAAGGCTTCACAGAACCCGAACCGCGCGGCTTCAGCTTCAATAGCCCGTATGGCGCGTGCCCCGAATGCCAAGGGCTGGGAAATCGCGTGGAATTCGATCCCACGTTGGTTTTTCCGGACGAAACCGCGTCGCTCGCGTCCGGTGCTTGCGCGGCGTGGCGAGGGCTTGCGGCCAAGGCGCTCGACGCCCGGCGGGACATGCTGGAACCGGTGTTGCGGAAGGTCGGCGTCGCGTGGGACACGCCGCTCGATCGATGGCCGCCGGCCTGCGCGTGAAACGCTCTGGCGCGGCGATGCAAAAGCGTTTCTTGGCTTGGTCACGCAACTCGAACAAGAGTACGTCACGTCGCTGAAACCGGCCCGACGCGAACAACTCGAACGTTTTCGCGGCCAAGTCGACTGCCCCGCGTGCGGCGGATCGCGATTAAATCCCGAAGCCAGGGCGGTCGTTTTCGCCGGACGCGGTATCCATCAGATCGCAGGGCAGTCGATCGGCGCGGCGAAGCGTTGGTTCGAAGAACTCCAGGTCGAGGCCGACGAAGCGCCGATCTACGAACCGCTGGCGCGCGAGATCAAAAATCGCTTGAGCTTTCTGGAACGGGTCGGACTCGGATACTTGGGCTTGGATCGCTCGGCCGATACGCTTAGCGGGGGCGAGTTACAACGCGTTCGCTTGGCGACCAGCATCGGCTCGGGCTTGGTCGGCGTGTGTTACATCCTGGACGAACCTTCGATCGGTTTGCACCCGCGCGACAATGATCGCTTGATCGAATCGTTGCGCGACTTGCAGGAACAGGGCAACACCGTACTGGTCGTCGAACACGACGAAGCGACGATGCGCGCCGCCGACCTGCTGATCGATATGGGACCGGGCGCAGGCAGCCATGGCGGACGAATTCTTGCGCAGGGTACGCCGGCGGCGGTTGCCGCGGACGACGATTCATTGACCGGAGCGTTTTTATCCTGTCGTCGCGCGATCCCATTACCAACCGAACGACGGAAACCCAACAAAAGTAAAACGCTGACGCTCGAAGGCTGCACGGCCAATAATCTCCACGAAGTCGACGTGCACATTCCGCTCGGACTGTTCGTCTGCGTCACGGGCATCAGCGGATCGGGCAAGAGTACGCTGATCAACGGCACGCTCGCACGCGCATTGCATCGCAAATTGTGGGGCGAAGGTCCCCTGCCCGGTCCGTTCCGTTCCTTGCGCAGATCGAACGCGATCAAACGGTTGGTAAGGATCGATCAATCGAGCATCGGTCGCACGCCGCGCAGCAATCCTGCGACATATTCCGGAATCTACGACGAGATCCGCAAGCTGTTCGCCGCGACCAAAGAAGCCCGGCAACGCGGCTACAAAACCGGACGATTCAGCTTCAACGTCAAAGGTGGTCGTTGCGAGGAGTGCCAAGGTTTGGGCATCAAGCGGATCGAGATGAACTTCTTGCCCGACATCGAAGTTCCGTGTTCGGTCTGCGGCGGCGCGCGGTTCGACGCGGCGACGCTCGACGTGCGCTTTCGCGGTCGCACGATCGCCGATGTGCTGAATATGCCCATCGAGGAGGCCGTCGAATTTTTCGCCAACGTGCCGAACATCGCGCCCTTCGTGAAGTGCTTGAACGACGTCGGCTTGGGATACCTTTCGCTCGGTCAAGCCGGCGGCACGCTGAGCGGCGGCGAATCGCAACGCATCAAGTTGGCGGCAGAGCTAGGCAAGTTTTCCAACGAGCCGACGCTCTATCTCTTGGACGAACCGACCACCGGATTGCATTTCGAAGACATCCGCAAACTTCTGCTGGTTTTGCACAAATTGGTCGATCAAGGCCACAGCGTACTGGTGATCGAACACAATCTCGATGTCGTCAAAACGGCCGATTACGTGATCGATATGGGCCCCGAAGGGGGCGACGCCGGCGGACGCGTCGTGGCGGTCGGAACTCCGGAAGAGATCACGGAAGTGGCCGAAAGTCGCACCGGCGCACACTTAAAACCTTTGCTCGGTTAAGCGATCCAGCGCGAAACGATCTGCGCACCGTGGTCGACATCGGGAGATCGGCCAAGTCGTCGCGTTTGACCCAAGCGAACTCCAGATACTTCGGGCCGGCCAGTTTCGGCTTGGCCCGCGACGGAATCGACGCTTCGTAGACGTCCAAGGTGATTTTGTAGCGCGTCACGACGTGATTCAGTCGGCCGAGATGTTCGCCGACCGTCGCCGTTATGCCCAACGATTCGTTGAAGAATTCGGCGATGAAATCTATCGGATATTTCGCGGCTTGGGGAATTGGTTGGCCGAGACTCGCGGTCGCGCGCGGGGTATCCCACATGCCCGCCCAGCGTGCGCCTGGAGCATAACGGACAAGCAACACCTTCTCCGCACGTCGGATGATCAGCGCGACGTCATGCTGGATAGTCCAAGCCGTTTTCTTCGCGGCGAGCGGTATCTCGGCGACTTTCCCGACTTTGCGAGCCGAACAGAGCGACGACACCGGACAAAGCAAACACAACGGTTCGCGCGGCAAGCAAACTTGGCTGCCGAGGTCCATCAACGCTTGATTGAGCAACCCGCTGCCGCCATCGGCTGGCAAGACGTCGGTCGCGGTGCGCCACAGTCGCTCGACGACGTCGCGCTGGGCGACGTCCCGAGTTTCGCCCAGCAAACGTGCCCAAAGGCGGATCGTGTTCGCTTCGAGGATCGGTGCCGGCAAGTCGAAGGCGATCGACGCGATGGCGCCGGACGTGTATCGCCCGATTCCAGGCAACGCATGAATTGCGGCGACTTGCGTAGGAAAGCGTCCGCCATGCTCGGCCACGATCGCTTGGGCGGCGGCGTGTAATTGACGAGCACGCCTGTAATAACCAAGACCTTCCCAGTGCCTCAGCACGACCGCTTCCTCGGCGGCAGCCAACGCGGCGACGTTGGGGAAACGCGTCAAAAATCGCTCGAACGCCGGACGGACGGCCGCGACGGTCGTCTGTTGCAACATGATCTCGCTGATCCACACCGCATACGGATCGCGCGAGCGTCGCCACGGCAGGTCGCGCGCCGCATCCGCGTACCATGTCAGCGCAGCTCACGAATCCGCGCATACCACGACGCCGGTTCGCCGCGTGCTTCAGATGTCGGTTTCACGTTCGTGGTGTGTTTTGCGCGTGCCATTCGCTTGGTCATCAAGGTCCGCCGACACCATCGATCAAACGTCCGCGACTTTAGTTCTGACGATCAAGGCCCTCGTGGACAAGTCTCGTTTTCGAGACGTACGACGGTTTGCGGTTCGAGGAAACCGGTTGTAGGCTGATACGACTCTAAGAGCAACAACACTGATCGTCATGCCGACACGTACGCTGAATCAACGCTTGACCGACTGGTTCGCCCCTTCCGCGCCCTGGGGCGTCACGCCTCGCGGGCTGGCGATATGGATGTGCGCCGCCACGTTTTTGGTCTTCGCCGCGCATGGGGCGTGGCCGACGCCGGACTCGAACGAAGCCAACTACCTGGGCAAGGCCAAGCATTATTGGAATCCGGAGTGGTGCGGCCAAGATTTTTATTTCCAATCGGCCGACGCGCATCCGGTCTTCTATTGGACGTTCGGCTGGCTCACGTTGTTGATGCCGTTGCCGGCGGTCGCGTGGATCGGCCGGATCGCCGTTTGGATCGGGCTGGCAATCGGCTGGCAGCGGCTTTCCTCACAGCTACTGCGACGGATCGAATTCGGCCCCCTCGCGGCGGCGACGTTCGTACTGCTGGCCGAACGTTGTCACATGGCGGGAGAATGGGTCGTCGGCGGCATCGAAGGTAAAAGCATCGCGTTCGTCTTCATCTTCTTCGGATTGGCCGAACTCGCCGCCGGTCGTTGGACGCGCGTTTTTCCGCTGTTCGGCGCGGCGGCAGCGTTTCATGTTTTGGTCGGCGGTTGGGCGGTCGTCGCCGCGCTCGCGGCCTGGACCGTCGTCGGTCGCAAACAGATAGGCTTCGTACGCTTGTTACCTTATCTCATCATCGGCGGCGTCTTGGCGTCTCCCTCCGTTTGGTACGGCCTGCGGCTGACGAGGAACGTCGATCCGACCATCGTCGCCGAAGCGAATTTTTTGTACGTCGTCGAGCGTTTGCCGCATCACCTCTGGCCGGAACGTTTTCAAGCGTTAATTCCCAGGCATATCGCCGTTATGGCGACGACCGCCGTCTTGTGCGGCGTGCTGACCGGGTTTCCGTGGACGTACTTTCGGCGTAAGCCGGATGCCGAAACTTCGATCGATCGCTTGAACCCGGGCGGTTGGCGCGCGATCGCGGTTTTCTTCTGCGCGGCGGCGGGGATCGCATTGATCGGGATGGCGCTACCGATTCTGTTGAAGGACCGGCCCGAGCAGTTACACGCACTCATGCGTTACTATTGGTTTCGCGCGAGCGACGCTTACACGCCGCTGGTCTGCGCGTTGGCGGCGTGGCGTTGTCTCGAATTGCTGATGGACTGGAACCCGTCGCTAGCCGTCACGCCCCTATTGGGAATGGGCGTATTGCTGGTGTGGGACCTCGGCGAGCAAATTCCGCATTGGCCGTTCGATGTACCGGGCATTCATGCCGCGCGCGTCGATTCGCGGCCCGACGCCGTCGCGGGCAAAAAGGATTTCGATCCGGCCGATTGGCGAGCGACCTGCGCATGGATCAGCGCGAACACGCCGGAGTCGGCGGTGTTTTTAACACCGCGCGGCAATAAGACGTTCAAGTGGTATGCCAAGCGAGCGGAAGTCGTCACGGTCAAGGATTTTCCGCAAGACGCCGTCGGCATTCAAAACTGGTGGGCGCGTCTGAACGTCTTGCACGCCAACCCGGACAAGTCATCGCCGCGTCGTTGGCTGCGTTCGCCCGCTGAAAAGGGCTTGGACGAGTTGCGGCGTTTGGCCGGCGACTACGGCGCGGAGTATGTGCTGATTCAGTATTTAGACGAAGTCCCCGAATTGCCTCTGACTCCGCTTTATCGGCAAGGTAATTTCGCCGTTTACCGACTTGCGCCTGTCAAACAGGCTGAACTCTGAACGACGAAGCGATATGCATCGTTTCGAAATCGAATGTCTAGCGGCCCAAGCCGATGAAGAACGTAAAGACTTGGCGTTGATCGCCCGCCGCGTCTTCGACGGGAAACGCGAAGTCCAACGCGATCGGAGCGGGGCCGAGCGCCGGTACGCTGATCCGCATCCCGAAGCCTGGGGCGACGCGCAGGTTGTGCTTGTCCAAATGCGTGGTCGCTTCGACGGTGCCGAAGTCGCAGAACACGACGCCGCGCAGCGCGTCGTCGGCCGTGATCGGCATCATGTATTCGACCGAGCCCAGCAATTGCACCTGACCGCCGACGATCACGTTGTCGACGATCGGTGAAGCGCCGCGGAAGCGGAACCCGCGGAGCGTCGAAAAGCCGCCCGCGAAAAAGTTGTCGTAAATCGGCGTGTTTTCGCCGGTGATCCCCAAGTCCCCGCCGACCGCCAACACATGGCGTCCGGAACCGTCGGCCCGTTGCGAGAGCGTGAAATACTTCCGCAACTCGGCCGTGCCGCGCGGGTAGTTGAACGAGCCGGTGACGTACTCGGCTTCATACGCGGCGTACCAACCTTCGGTCGGCAAGAACGGACTATCCCGCGTATCGTGCGTCAGGCCGAGACCGAATCCGTACACATCGTTGTTGCCCACGACTTCTTGCAATTGCTGTGGAGTCGGCGTGCGCGGATTGCTGATCTCGACGTTTTCGATGCGAAATTTTGCGCTGACGGATAAGTCCGGCCGTTGCGGAAACTGGTAGCCCAATCCGAACCGCCCGCCCAAGCGTTGCTCGAACCAATCGCGATACTGACGGTCGAAGTAAAACCCGCTGGCCGAAAACGAAATCG
The DNA here is from genome assembly GCA_049840575.1 of Pirellulales bacterium. Classification (GTDB taxonomy): domain Bacteria; phylum Planctomycetota; class Planctomycetia; order Pirellulales; family JALHPA01; genus JANRLT01. The sequence continues at coordinate 480,736 of JASGKV010000014.1, read as the reverse complement.
GCGTGTCGAACAAATACGGTTCGGTAAAGCTGACCGTGTAGCGACTGACCTGCGTACCCGTGCAGGCTTCGATGCGGAACCGCTGCCCGGCTCCGCGAAAAGCTTGGCCGCTCCAGACGTCGGCCCAACTCGTCGGAACGCGACGGATGTCGAAATTCTGCTCGTCGAGCACGATGTTGCCGATCACGCCGGCGTTCGAGTTCACGCCGACGCCGAACATCAAACGACCGGTCTGCGTTTCGGTGACTTGCCCGGTCAGATCGACGTACTCGTTCGGGTTGACGGCGTAACCCAAATCGCCGGGGGGAACTTCCACCTGCGGCGGAAAGACGGTCGTGGGGTTGAACGGCACGTTCGGACGCGCGGCTTCCGGCGCAATGCCCAACGCGCCGCCGTTGCCGCCGATGGGCGGCGGTGCGAACGGCTGCCCTGGTTGCGCGGGAATCGCCGGACCGGGAAGCGGTTCGACGTATTGCACTGGTTGAACGTAGGGCGTCGCGTTCGGCAGAAAAACGTGTTGACCGTCGGGTCCGGCGTTTTGATACGCGACCGGCGCGACGCCTTCGCCGAACATCGCCTGCGTCGCCGGCATTTGCGGCGACATACGCATCAACGGATTCATCGCGCCGCTGTAACGCGGATCGTTCGTATCATACACGGCCTGCTGAACGCCCGCATTCGAGGATGCCGAACCGGGTGCGGTAGAGAATGGATCGGGGCTTTGTAGGCGAATCGTTTCCTTGCCGGTCGTCGTCCGTTGCAACGGAGTCGGCATGTTCGACGAAATGCGCGGTCGATCGGCGGAACGTTGCAGCGGTATCGCCGGCGCGACGAGCGAAGCGTCTTCCGGCGGCGGATAATGCGCTTGCCAACGAATCGGCTCGCTGGGAGCAGGTCGACGGAGCGTTTCGGGATGAATGAACTGCGGCGCAGTTTGGGGAGCTGTCGTCGACGACGAAAACGGAACGTTCGGCGCTTGCGGACGGAAGATGGTTCGTTCCTGCGATGTTTCGCGACGCAAGTTCAACTGCGACGGTTCCGGCGCAAGGCCGCTCGCCGCCGCGTCTTGGACGGCGGGTAACGTCGGAGTCGAAAGCCGTTCGTCGCCGTATCCGGCTTGAATCACTTGCGAACGTCGATCGACATCGCCCCAGAATTCCGGGCGTTGCGACGCTTCCCAGGGACCGCGCTCGTCGGCCGTGCCGTGGACGTTCAAATCGATCGTCGCCACATCGGGACTTTGCATGCGGGCGCGAGATTTTCCGCCACTGGCGGCCAGCGCCTTCATCTCCTCGCTGGCCCCCTTCGGAGCCGAGATCACGATCCGCGGCGGGTTCCCTTTGGTCGGATCGCTGACGAACAATTGACTGCGGCGCAAGCGAATTTCGTCGGCGCAGGATTTTTCGCGTGTCGACGATATCGCCCGGGCGTAAGGACATTCGATTCATCACGGTCCGCTGCCGCGTGTGCGGCGACTCGCCGCCGATTTCCACGTTGACGTGGCCGACGCGATAGACGGCCCCTTCTTCGATCTTGTAAACGATGTCCAACTGACCTTGTTCGTTCTCGACGAACCGCGTGTCGGCCTGGACGTCGCAATAGATATGACCTTGGCTGCCGTACATGTCGCGCATCTTCATCAGATCGCGATTGAGGTTGCCCTGGTCGAAATACTCGTTCGGCAACAAAACGGTTTCTTCCAGCATTTCGGCTTCGTTGAATTTCGTGTTGCCCAGCGTGCTGATCTTGCGAACCTTGTAGCGCGGACCTTCGTTGATGACGAAGCGAATCGTCAACCACCCTTTTTCGTCGTACTCCAACACGCGCCCGACCTTCGCTTGAAAGAAGCCCAGGCCGCGGTAGTAGGCGGTCAGTTTTTCGACGTCGGACTCGATTTTGTTCGGATCGACTTCGCCGCCGAACAACCAGAGAAACCCGTGTTTGGACTCGATTTGCGTGCGCAACCGCGCGTCCGTGGCGATTTGGTTCCCTTCGAAGACGGTGTCCCACACCGCTTGCTTGGTCCCTTCGTTAATGATGAAGACCGCGCCCTTATCGCCGACTTTGGTTCCTTCGGCGGCGATCACATAAGCGTCGGGGAAGCCGTGTTCATGATAATACGTTTCCATGGATCGTCGCGCTTCTTCGACGCGATGCAAATCCAACGCATCGCCCGCTTTGATGCCGGCTTCTTTGCTGAGCTTGCTTTCCTTCACCTTCTCCATGCCGATGTATTTGACGTACCGCAGGACCGGTTTTTCGACGACCTGAAAAATTACGACCAGCCCGTTCGCGGTTTGCTGGTAGCGCGTGCGAATATCCAAGAAGCGACGGGTTCGATCCAACGCGCGCACGTCGTCTTCGATCAGTTTCGGATCGAAGGGCGTTCCCGCGCGGGTGTTGAGCTTCGGAAGTTTGCCGATCTGCGTGGCGCCCGAGTGACCTTCGATGCGGACTTCGGCGATCGAGACTTCGCCGGATTTCGGCGTGGGGACGTTGCCGACGTTCGCGTTATCGGGCTGCGGAAGGTCGGTGAATTGCGCATGCGCGACCAACGGCGCGAGCAGCAACCAACACAATATCGGCGCGATCCGGGTCGAACGCCGTCGCGCGTCGCGTCTGGTGTGGCCGCGTGGATGCATAAGAGTCGAAGTCCGCCGTGTTCCGATCCGCTCGATATTGCGAAATCCGTTCGCGCACTCTCCGCGCGGACGGCTTCGCTAAGGTCGGGAGAAATACAGAAATCCCCCGGGTCGAACAAGGGGAATTGCGCGAAACTTGAGAAAATCCGCTCTCGAATACGGAAATTTCATGAAATAACGAAATCGGAATCGCGACCCGCCGTCAGCGCGACGCAAGCACGACGAAACGTCGTGGCGTCTCGACTAGACGTTCAACCCTAATCGCTCGCGGCGATAGCTGCCGCTGGTGACACCGCGGACCCAAGCGTCGTTCTCTAAATACCACCGCACGGTCGCTTCCAAACCAGAATCGAAATCCATCTCGGGTCGCCAGCCGAGTTCGGCTTGAATCTTCGAGCAATCGATCGCATAGCGCCGATCGTGACCGGGGCGATCCTTGACGTACGTGATCAGCGATTCGCAGGGACGATGTGTCAGATCCGGTCGCAACCGATCCACAATGCGACAGATTGTTTGCACAATGTCTAGATTCGTCCGTTCGTTCAGGCCGCCGATGTTATAAACCTCGCCCGGTCGCCCCTGTTCGAGCACCAATCTCAATGCACGGCAATGGTCTTCCACATACAACCAATCGCGTACGTTGAGACCGTCGCCGTATACCGGCAGCGGCTTCCCTTCGAGTGCGTTCAGAATCATCAAGGGAATCAGTTTCTCGGGAAACTGAAACGGTCCGTAATTGTTCGAACAATTCGTGATCAGCGTCGGCAATCCATAAGTGTGATGGTAAGCCCGGACGAAATGATCGGAGGCCGCCTTGCTGGCGGAATACGGCGAATTTGGTGCGTAGGGCGTTTCTTCGACGAAATACCCCGTCGGCCCCAGCGAACCGTAGACCTCGTCGGTCGAGACATGTAGAAAGCGAAACGCCGCTTGCTGGGCGGACGACAGACCCACGAAATACGCGCAGACGCTTCCAGCATGCGGAACGTCCCAACGACGTTCGTCTGTACGAACTCGCCCGGTCCGTCGATCGAACGATCGACGTGCGATTCGGCCGCGAAGTTCAAAACCGCGTCCGGTTGAACACGCGCCAGCAATTCGCAGACGAATTCGCCGTCGCAGATGTCGCCCTGTACGAATTCGTGGCGGGGGTCGTGCCAAACCGACGCCAGCGAATCCGGATTGCCGGCGTAGGTCAACTTATCCAGATTGACGACCCGCCAATCGGTCGCCGCCAATGTCTGACGAACGAAGCAGCCGCCGATAAAGCCGGCGCCGCCGGTGACGAGTAATGTTTTCATAGAATTCGCGTCGCGATAATCCGCTGGAGACCCCGAGATGTCCTGAACTTCCAGAATAGCCGCTTCGTAGAAAAAATCGCGGCTTCCTGCGAGGTTTCTCGACAGCGTCAAAGCATCGTCGCGGTTGAAGGTCGATTTGCAAGCGACATACCGGTTATTCCGTTGTTTCTCGGAGCTCGCGAAACGTAACGCGGAATTGCTTTGGAGCTTGGATCCTGCGTAAAATCGATGATATCACGTTCGCCCGGCCTAACATGGCGGCGTGACCTCATCTTGCACGAATCGCCGGCTTATCGGAAATTTCGCCATGCCTCGTTCCGTTTCAATTCTCTCCGGCCGTTCTCGCATCGCCTTGCTCGCATTCTGCGGACTGGCCGTAGTGTGGTCGTTGGCGACCGTTCGCGCCCAAGCTCCGGCCGCGCAAGCGGAATACTCTCAAGACGACCTCGATCCGAACGGGAAGGATTATCGCAAGATCGTCAGCAGCACCGGCGACGAAGAGCGGAACGTCATCGTGCAAATGTGCAACGGCGAGACCGACATCGAAAACGGTCGCTTCGAGAACTACTTCAAGAAAATCGTCTTTCCGCACTTCACTCGCCTGAGCGTGGCGGTCGTGCCGCCGGACAATAAGAAGAACCTCGTCCCTCGTACCATCCTGCCGTTAATGCGGGCGGAGTTTAAGAAGACGTTCTTCTCGCGTTCGATCACCAACACCGGGATCGCCAAGACCGCGCGTGACAAATTGAACGGCATGTTGACCGAGCGGTTGTACCAGATCGCCAACAACCAAGATCAGGCGGGCCAAGCCAAGAACTATCATCCGCTGGTCCGCTTTCACGCCGCTATGTTCCTGGGCGAACTGATGGACGACACCGCGGCCGGCGGTCCGCCGTATCGGCCCGCGCTCAAGAACTTAGTGTTGTTGTCGATCACCAAATCGACGCCGAACGTGCCGGATTCGATCCGCGTCATCGCGTTGAAGGGCGTATTGAATCATCTTCGTCAGTACAAGCAACACGACCCGACGTTCGTCAACGTGATCAACAAATCGGTCGTCGAACCGTGGCTGTCGATCAAGGACTTGCCCAGCAAGGAACTGCCTGCGACTTCGCGCACGACGCACGACGGTTTGGATTGGATTCAACGTCGCGTCATCGAAATCGCCGTGGAAGCCAACGCCAAAGCGGCCGATCCGACGAAGCCGCCGGTTCCGCGTCTGCCTGAGCTGCTGTTGGGGATCGCCGCCAACGAACCGAGCGGCGTCGAAGTTCGCTTGGCCGCATTGAACGCGTTGGCCGGGATGAAAGACCTGCCGGCGACGGTCAAAATCGACGACGTCACCAAGGCGGCCGGCATGATCGGCGTAGCCGCGGTACGCCGTCAACTGACGGACATCCAAAACCAACCGGTCCCGCCTGACGCCGCCAAACCGCTTAAGCACGATCTCACCACGCTCGAAACCGCGTTGACCGCGCTCTCGAAGAAATCCGACAAGATCGCCAAGCTGCAACAAAGCGTCGACGACGTAAAGGTCGCCTGCGATACGTTGTGGGAAGAAACGCAAGATCCCAACGCGTTGTACAAATCGATTCAAAAAACCGGCGCCCAGCTCGACATGCTGGTCGGCGGCAAGGAAACCTCGAGCTTGAATCCCGACTTCGTCAAAATCCCGAAAGGGTTCTCGGGCGGTGGTGCCGGAGGAACGGGCTTCGGCGGCTTTCGACCCGGCGGGGGCGGCGGCGGGGAACGCTGAGCTTTACAAAGAATTTCGCCGATCACGGATGATCGACAAGGCAAACCATGGACGGATCTTCTCGCAACGCGACGCGCACGTTTCTGGCGCTGGTAGGCTTGTTCGTTTCGAGCAATGCCGGTTGCTGGATGTCGTCGTGGACGCCGTTCGCCAAACCACCGGCCGCCATCAAACCAGAACGACTTCCGCAGGTCGTCATCAACGATGCCGAGACGCCCCCCAAGCCGGCGACTCCGACGCTCAACACCGCGAAATTCACCGCAACGCCGGTCGCGGAAAACGCCGCGGATCAAACGTCCTGGGCGACCGACGCTTGGGTGGCGGTCATCGAAGATCCGCTGTCGGAGCAACCTCCGACCGAGCGCTGGCGTCATCTCGGGTTGGAGGCGGCGCTCGATCTACCATCGGAGCGACAACCCAACTGGCGCGCCGAGATCGCGTCAACCGATCGAATCCGTTCGTTGAACGCCGCGATCGCGGCGGCGCGCTCCGGCGATTCCGTCGGACTGACCCGCTTGATGTCGGCGATTCGAGATACGACGCTCGATACGCGCAAACGCTACGAACCGAGCGGCCTCGGTCGACCGATCTCGTCCGTCGCGTCGTGCCGTTTGGCCGCGGTCGAGGCGTTGGGCCGTTTGCCGCCTGAGTTGGCGACGCCCGCGATCGAAGACTTGTTGAAAGAGTTCGCCCGCTTCGACGGTCCGGCCGTCGCGCGGTATTCGCCGGAAGTTCACGCCGAGCTGCTCTATGCTTGGGCGCGCGTCGCCCCGGCCGGGTCGGAAGAACCGCTGCGGCTCGCGTTGCCTTCGCCGTCGGTTCTGGTGTCGTGCGCGGCTGTGCGGGGTTACTTGATTCGCAATACGATGGAACCCTCGCCGGAATTGGTCGACATGCTGGCCGATCCGGATACGCAGGTCCGTCTGAATACTTTGCGGGTGCTGACCGCGGCGCGTCATCCGGAGGCTTTCGAATCGGCTTGCCATTGCCTGAACGACGCGGATCTCTCGATCAAAATCGGCGGCTTGACGTCGCTGGGAAAATTGGGGGGCGATCACGCGAAGCGCGTCGTCGAACCGTATCGCCGCGACAAAGGCGAAGCGGTTCGCGCCGCGGCGACGGTCGCGTTGGTTCGTTTGGGCGACGGGACGGCTCTCGAATCGGCGTTGGCCGACTCGTCGGCCAAAGTGCGGCGCGCGCTGGTCGACACGCTGAAGGATGATCAAAACGTGGAGTTGGCCGAACGGTTGTTGGCCGACAAAAGCAACGACGTTCGCGTTCGGACGGTCGAGTCGCTGAACGATTGGCCGTGGGAAAAAGCCGCGCCCCCTGCTGTTCACCGCGCTCGAGAGCGAGCGACCGCAAATCCGGTTGGACGCCGCCAAGCAACTGCGCGGACGCTGGTCGGCCGCGGCCGGCCTGATCGCCACGGCTTCGCACGAACGGATGAAACAACAAACCCAAGAATTGCGCCGCAAGTTCGACGACGAGATATTTCTCGCGCGGCAAAAGTTGAATCGACTGGATATTCCGTTCGAATCCGAACGCGAGAAGGTAACCCAGGATATCGCTCAGGTCGTTTCGAACACCTCCGCACAAGCCCGTCGCGCGTTGGCGTTAAGGGGCGAACCGTGCCGTTGCGACGCCGAAGAATGGCGACGCTGCGTCAAACGCTTGGCCGCCCGCGAGCCTTTTGAACGCCGCGCCGGGTTGCTCGATTTCCAAAAATGGCTGGGTGAAAAACCGTGTCATGCCGAACTCTTGCAAGAGTTGGGCGGTTTGATCGAGAACGAACAAGATCCGGCGGTTTGGTTGGCCGCGTGGCGATCCTAGCCGCCCAAAACGATCCGCAGGTCGGCGCGATTCTGGCCGTGGCGTGCGGACATCCGTCGGCCGAGGTTCGTCGTCGGGGCTTGGAGTGGTTCGTGACGCATCCGGACTCTTCCCGTTCCGACTTGCTGATGAACTCGCTCTACGACGACCACGTCGCCGTGGTTCAGGCCTGCGCTCGCCGCATTGGCCGCGCTGCCTGAGTTGCCCGACGGCAAACCGATCGAAGAACTGCTGGCCTGCGCGATCCGGCCATCCGTTTGGCGGCCGCTTATGCGTTGGCCTCCCACGGCATCAATCCGGGCTACGCCTCGTTGATCAACCTGACCTATCACGACGACCCGACGGTCCGCAGAAAGTCCGCGATCTACTTGGGCGAATTAGGCGATGTTCGCGCGCTCGAAGAGTTGATTCGCTTGTTGGACGATCGGCCGGAAGTCCGGGCGGCGGCGATCGTCTCGCTGAAACTGCTGGCGGGCTTCGACGCCGGCGACAGCGATTTGCATCGCCGCGCGGCCGGTATCGAAACACCTCCGGCGATTCCCGGCACCCCGGCGAAAACGATCACGCCCCTGCAACAAGCCCGGTGCTGGAAGTGTTGGTACGAACAAACGCGCCGCTAAGACGCTGAGCGATTATCGTCGTGCGGACTTAGAACCCCACCGTTCCTTCCCCCATCGCGCGGGGCGATCGGCTATAATCACTCCGTTCGGACTCGATCGAGGGCTAATCGGAACGGAAGCGTCGTATGGATCCGTTGTTTTGGGCCGGTCTGCTGCTCTTTATCGGACTGCTGCTGGTCGGGATCGAATTCTTCATTCCGTCGAGCGGCGTACTCGGCGTGCTGGCGGCGTTATCGATTTGCTCCGGAATCGGCTTGGCGTTCTACGAACGCGGCCCAGCGATGGGCTTTCTGTTCATCGGAATCGCGGTCGTCAGCGTCCCGGCGATCTTGGTCGGCGGCTTCAAAATCCTGCCGCACACGCCGATCGGCAAAATTCTGATCTCGGCCGCGCCGACCAGCGAAGACGTGCTCAGCGACGTCGCCACGCGCCGGCAATTGCGCGACTGCATCGGCTGGATCGGCCGCGCCACCAGCGTGATGTTGCCCAGTGGATCGATCGAGGTCGAAGGCCATCAATTCGACGCGGTCAGCCAAGGGATGCCGATCGAAGCCGGCACGCCGGTCAAGATCGTCGACGTGCAGGGGACGCGGATCATCGTCCGTCCCTGCGGCGAGGACGAAATCTCCCTCGTCCCGCGCCGCAACGCGCCGGCGGTGGTCAAAACGGCGGTCCCCGACGCCAACGCCGACGAACTCTTGTCGCAACCGCTCGAATCGCTGGGGATCGAAAACTGGGAAGGCCCGCTCGATCCGCCCCGCACCTGATACGATCCACGAACCCTTCGGCCTCTCCCGGGAATACCGGAAATCTTTGCGCGGACGAACGCGCCGGGTTATACTGATTCGACCGGATTCGCTTCCCATTTCGTACGCATTTTCACGCTACGCATATGCACCCGTTGTTCGCCGCCGATAACAACTTGCCCGCCGTCCTGACCATCATCGGACTCGTGGCGGCGTTGATCGTGGGGCTGATTCTGTTCGCCGTCTTCGCGAATTACTTCCGGCTGTGGGTCCAATCGGTCACCACCGGCGCCGGGATCGGCATCATGGACATCATCGGGATGACCTTCAAAAAGGTGAATCCGAACGTGATCGTCCGCAGCAAGATCATGGCCGTGCAGGCCGGTCTGGGCGACGAATCGGGGATCACCAGTCGCGAGCTGCAAAGCGCACTACATGGCCGGCGGACGCGTGCCGGTCGTCGTCCGCGCGATGATCGCCGCGCTCAAGGCGAAGATTCTGGAACTCGATTTTAAGACGGCGACCGCCATCGACTTGGCCGGTCGCGACGTGCTGGAAGCGGTGCAAACCAGCGTCTATCCCAAAGTGATCGACTGCCCTGCCCGCGGATCGACGAAGGAATCGCTGGAAGCGGTCGGCGCGAAACGGGATTCAGTTGAAGGTCAAAGCCCGCGTGACGGTCCGCACGAACATCGAACAGCTCATCGGCGGAGCGACCGAGAACACGATCATCGCCCGCGTCGGCGAAGGGATCGTCAGCGCGATCGGGTCGGCCGACAGCCATTGGGACGTGTTGGAAAACCCGGACCGCATCAGCAAGACGGTGCTGGGACGCAAACTGGATTCGCAAACCGCGTTCGAGATCGTTTCGATCGACATCGCCGACATCGACGTCGGCGAAAACACCGGCGCGCGGCTGCAAGCCGACGCCGCCGAAGCCAAGATGCGCGTCTCGCGCGCGAACGCCGAAAGCCGACGGGCCGAAGCGGTGGCAACCGAGCAAGAACGCTTCGCCCAAATCGAAGAAAGCAAGGCCCAAGTCATCGAAGCCGAAGCCCAAGTCCCGCAAGCGATCGCCGACGCGTTCCGTAACGGTAATCTCGGCGTGCTGGAATACTACAAGCTGCGGAACGTCCAGGCCGATACCGATATGCGGCGCAGCATCGCGGGCTCCGGCGGCGCGTCGACCACGAATACGCCCAGCTAATCGAACTTCCGCCTCGACGATTCATACCCGACAGCCTTCCGCTCGACCACCATGACTCCACTCGTATTCGGCGCCGGCGTCGACTGGGTCAAGTTCGCGGTCATCATCGTGATCGGGCTGGTCTGGTTGATTCGCAATCTCTCGACGTTGATCAAAAACGCCAAACCCCCGGCGCCCGGCCGCCCCGAAGGGGGAGCGGCCGCGGAACAGTTACAAAGCGAGATCGACAAGTTTCTGCGTCAGGCCCAGCAACAGAAAGACACTCGAGCCCGTCCGACGCCCCCGCCTCCACCCCCTGCCCCGGCCGAGCGGCAAACGATCGCGCAGGAACGGATCGAGCGGAAAAAACGCAAAGCGCAAGAGCGAAAACGCGCGCGCGGTCCGCAAAAGGAACAACGTCCGGAATCGGCGACTCAAAACAAACTGTCGCAGCGTCACGCGATCAACGACGAAGTTCATCGCCACCTCGATACCGGAAAATTCAATCGCCACACGGCCGAGCTTTCGCGTTTGGACGACGATTCCCTGTCCGGGACGTCGAACATTCACGAGGCTTACGACAAACGGATGGCCGAAAGCGATTCGCGATCCGAGGGCGGCACGACCAACATCGCGGCGAATCCCCGTTTCGCACGCTTGCTGACGGCCGACCAAATCCGCAACGCCGTCATCTTCAGGAGATCCTGCGCAACCCGTTCGCGGACGAAGACGACCGTCGTCTCTAAGGGCGAGACCCCGCGGTGTTTGACCGCCGTCTCGCGCGCTATAATTTCACGTAAACTCTTAGGCAAGCAACGGCTTGCGTCTCATACTTCACGGATCGGGAACATGCGATTCGATTGTCTCTCCGAGTCCCGCTCCCGTACGTCGATGATCGTGCGGGGACTTTGTCTCGCGATCGTCGCGTTGGGCCTCGCGTCGTTCGCTGCGCCGACTTATGCTCGAGACGCGCCCGAACAGACGACGGCCGAGGTCTTCAAGTTACCGTTACCGATCACGGCGACGGTCAAGAACTCGTTTTTGAACGCGCTGACGCGGTACGTCACGCAATTGCCGGCCGACGGTCCGCCGACGACGTTGGTGATCGAGTTCACGACGAAAAACGACGACGCCGTCCGCGGCAGCAATTTTTTCGAGTGCGTGCAGATCGCCGAATTCCTGACCGGCCCGGCCATGACGCGCGTCCGCACGGTCGCCTACCTGCCGAACAAAGTCAAAGGTCACGCCGTCTTGGTCGCCCTGGCGAGCGAATCGATCATCATGGCCCCCAACGCCGAACTGGGCGACGCGGGGATCGACGATACGCCGGCCGAAATCAAAAACCGCGAGGACGAATACCTGCAGATCGCCCGTTCCCGGCGCAAACTCGCCCCGGCCTTGGCGCTCGCGATGCTCGATAAGTCGACCACTGCGTATCGCGTGGAAACCGACGGCGGCGTGATTTACGCCGCGCAAAACGAACTCGAAGAGTTGAAGAAAACCAAGAACATCCTCAAGCAGACCGAAATCGAACCGCGCCCGCTGTTGTTGAACGGTCGCGAAGCGCGCTCGAACTTCGGCATCGCCGAATATTTGGCCGACGATCGCATCGGCGTCGAACAAGCCCTCGGCGTCAAGCTGCGCGAGAATCCCAACCGCTTCGGTAACTGGAAGGCGATGTCGCTGAAGATCGAAGGCGCCCTGTCGCCGGCGATGTTGGCCGAACGCCAAAACGCGTTGCAAAAAGCGTATCACTCGGGCGAAGCGAATTTCGCGTTGATCCAAATCGACAGCGACGGCGGCTCGCCCAGCGATTCGATCGGCTTCGCCGAGTATTTGATCTCGCTGGATCCGGGCCGCATGCGGACCGTCGCCTGGGTGTCGGACAAGGCCGTCGGCGACGCCGCGTGGATCGCGCTCGGCTGCGACGATCTGGTGATGAAGCCCGGCGCGACGCTGGGCGGCGACGGCAATTCGGCGATCGACGACGACGCGATGGGCCCGCTGGTCGTGAAGTTTCGCAATATCATGGACAAATCGAAAAAGCGAAACTGGACGCCCGGCGCGGCGGTGATCGGACTCAAAAAACCGGTCTGGACGTACAAGAACGTACAAACCGGACGCATCGCGATCCTGGGCGAAGACGAACTGCGCGAACAGCCCGATCCGGCGGCTTGGAAGCAAGGCGAAAAGCTGCTGGAGGCCGAAAACCGTTTGTCGTTCGACGGCCGCCGCGGCCAGGAACTCGGCCTGGTCGAACTCACGCCCGACAACCTACCGCAACTGAAAGAGCATTACGGATTGAGCGACGATCCGGCGCTCAAAGACCCGACGTGGGTCGACGTCTTCTTAGCGCGTTGCGTAACGCCCTGAACCACAACGGCGTGGTGTTGTTGCTGTTCCTGATCGGCGGGGCCGGCGTCATCGCCGAGTTGCAAACGCCCGGCGTCGGCTTAGGCGGAATGATCGCGTTCCTCTGCTTTCTGTTATTCTTCTGGGGCAAATTCCTCGACGGCACGTCCGGCTGGTTGGAAGTCTTGCTGTTCGCGTTCGGGCTGATGTTTTTATTGATCGAACTGTTCGTGCTCCCCGGGTTCGGCATCTTCGGCTTCGGCGGCGGACTGATGATGATCGCGTCGTTGGTCCTGGCCAGCCAGACATTCATCATTCCGCAGAACACGTATCAAGTGAATCAACTCCGCAACACGCTGGTCACGCTGGCGTTGTCCGGAGTCGGCATCGTCGGGGCGGCCGTCGTGCTGAAACGCTATCTGCCGAGCGCGCCCGGCTTCAATCGCATGTTGCTGAAACCGCCGACGGAGCTGGAACGCGAACTGATCGCGCGTCGCGAATCGCTCGCCGACTTCGGCGATCTGGTCGGCCGCGAAGGGAAGACGGCGACGAAACTGACCCCCTCGGGCAAAGCATTGATCGACGATCGACTGATCGACGTGGTCGCGCCGGGCGATTACGTGGAATCCGGCGCGGCGATCAAAGTGGTCGAAGTCCGCGGTAGCCGCGTGGTGGTCCGGCGCATCGAGTAACGAACGCGTTCGAGATCAGGCTGATCGAAGCGGGTTCTCATCCAGCGCAAACAAACGCCCCCCGGATGCCAAAGCATCCGGGGGGCTTATTCATGCGTTTCCGAAAGTATCGAGCGTCTCGATTTACTTTTTGATGATGTCGCGCACCGCGCCGCCGGCCGGAATCATCGGCAAGACGTGCTCTTGATACGGCGTCGCGACGTCCAGCACGAACGGACCGTCGTAGGCCAGCATTTCCTTCAGCGCGTCGACCAGTTCCGATTTCTTCGAGACGAATCGGGCGCCGCAACCGAAGCCCTTGGCGATCTGCACGAAGTCCGGGTAGCGCGACCGAAGGATCCTGACGATCGCCTTCGCCGGACCATTCCGGGTTGTCGATCGGACCGAGATACGTGTGAGCGCGATTCCCTTGATGGAATCGGTCTTCCCACTGCACGACCATGCCGAGGTGCTGGTTGTTGAGCAACAGGACCTTCACGGGGATCTTTTCGCACGCGCAGGTCGCCAGCTCTTGGATGTTCATCAGCATGCAACCGTCGCCGTCGATGTCGACGACCGTTTTATCGGGAAACGCGACCTTGGCCCCCATCGCGGCGGGCAAGCCGAAGCCCATCGTTCCCAAGCCCGAGCTGGACATCCAGGTCCGCGGTTCCATGAATTTGTAGAACTGCGCGGCCCACATTTGATGCTGGCCGACGCCGACGGAAATGATCGTGTCTTCGCCGCGCGATCAGGTTCCAAAGCTCTTGGATGGCGTGTTGCGGCAGAATGCCTTCGGCGTTCTTGTTGTAGGTCAGCGGATCTTCTTGCTTCCAAGCGGCGATCTGTTCGTACCACGGATCGAGACCGGTCGGCGCTTCGACGATCTTGTTCAACTCGGACAGGAAATACTTCGAGTCGCTGACGATCGGAATATGCGCGATCTTGTTCTTGTTCATTTCCGAAGGATCAATATCGACGTGCACGATGAACGCGTGCTTGGCGAATTCTTCCTTCTTGCCGGTCACGCGGTCGTCGAAACGGACGCCGATGGCCAGCAACAAATCGCAGTTCTCGACCGCTTCGTTGGCGTAAACGCTGCCGTGCATGCCCAGCATGTCCAGCCACAGCGGGCCTTCTTCGCGGACCGCGCCCAGGCCCATCACGGTGGTCGTGATCGGAATGCCGGTCTTCTTGACCAAGTCGCGCAGTTGTTCGCTCGCTTCGGCGGCGATGATCCCGCCGCCGGCGTAGATCACCGGACGCTTGGCTTGCTTGATCGCGGCCGCGACCTGGGCGATTTGTTCGGGCTTGGCCCGACGTTCGGTGACTTTGTAGCCCGGCAGATTCATCGGGACGTCGTAGTCCGGCACGATCGTCGCCATTTGGATGTTCTTCGGGATATCGACCAACACCGGACCGGGGCGGCCGGTCGTGGCGATGTGATACGCCTCTTTCATCACACGCGCGATGTCGTTGACGTTGGTGACCAAGTAGTGATGCTTGGTGATGCCGCGACAGACCTCGACGATGGGCGTTTCCTGAAACGCGTCGGAGCCGATCACCGGCGTGCCGACCTGCCCGGTCAACGCGATCATCGGAATGCTGTCCATCTTGGCGTCGGCGATCGCCGTGACCAGATTCGTGCGCCCGGACCGCTAGTCCCCATGCAAACGCCCGGCTTGCCGGTCGTACGGGCATATCCGTGGGCGGCGAACGCGCCCCCTTGCTCGTGCCGCGGAAGAATCGTGCGGAGTTCGTCTTTTTTCCGCGTCAGAGCCTGATGCAACGGCATGCTGGCCCCGCCCGGGTAGGCGAAGATCACGTCGGTACCGTGATTGATCAACGATTGAACGACGACGTCGGCGCCGGAAACAAGTTGATTGGCGACACGGGGCTTAGCGACGGTGGCCACGAAAAACCTCGACTCAAAGAAACCAGGATGCGAATTCGGCGATTTTTTAGTGTATCATCGCGGATCGAGAACCGCAATGACCGGCACGACGTAACGTGTTACCCGCACGACCGTTGCGAACACAATCCGCAGCGCGGCGGAAGCCTTGAGAATCGTCACGATCCGCCCCCCAAGTGTCGATTTCCCTGGCGAAGGTTCGCCGAAAAACGAGACCGGCCGGAGAATCCCGCGTCGCATAACGACTTACGTCGATTTTCGCGTTCCCAGCGATCCGGACTTCGACAATCTTCCCAATGTCGGATGTGGGACGGTTTCCGGCGGAAAAGAATTTTCCCACAAGCCGAATACCCCGAGCGGTCCGCAACGAATCCTTATTATCAAGAACGGTCACCATCCTGCGCGGTGCGAAACGAGTCCTCGCCGGTTCCGATCCCGGCCGATTCGGTGCGATTCAAAACCGAAACGCAAAAATGGTTCGTCTGCGCAACGCTCGTTTCGCTCATAACGCTCGCGCAGTGAAACTGGGGCGTTTAGGCGGATGGGCGCAAAACCGATGATTGACACCCGCGGCTCAATCAAAGAAAAAAATGGCGAAAACGCCGTACTCGTAACGCTCGTTTCGCTCGTTTCGATCGCAAAGTGAAAGTGGGGTGTTTAGAAACCGGCGAGAACCGCAGTCCGACGTCATCGGTTTGAAAAAACACGGCGAAGCGTGCTCGTAACGCTCGCGCAGTGAATCTGGGGCGAGCCGAGCGAATGTGAAATGCGGCGTTTTTTTTCTCGCCCGGCCGCTTGACTATTACTGTTCTTTTGTTTACTATTGCATTCTGCAAGGATTTGATTGAGAAAACTCGTTAATTCGACGCTCCGGCGTGTCGGCGCAGGTAATCCAGATTGTGACGCGTCGTTTCGTCGGGCGGATTGAAGCGTTCGGCGAGCAACAGCCAGGCCATCGCCGACGTGGCGTCGCGCCGAGCCAGCGCGTCGATCGCCGCCGCGTTCAGATTCGCCGTGAGATTGGATTTGGCCCCGCCGTGACGCGGATCCAAGGCCAGCGCCGTCGCGTTACCCTTCAGGGCCGCTTCGACCCGCCCCGCGCGGGCGAAATCGACGGCTTGATTGAACCAGACCAACGCTTCCATCCCGGCGGCGTCGACCAAGCGATCCCGCCCGAGCGCGTCCGACGCGATCCGGGCGGTCACCGCCGATTCGCCGACGCACGACGCGCAGGTCGTTTCCAAAATCCACCAGTTTCCGTTTTGCCGGAGCGCGATTCGGCAATGCTCGTCGCGGCAGTAACCGACCGCGTCGAGTTCCAGCGTGCGAGCGACATAACGATAGAGAATCGAAGCCGAAACGCAGTTATACCGGCCGTCCGCCAGCGTGCGGCCGGGAGACGATGCGTCGAGATCGTAACGACGAAAGACTTCCGTATGCAGCCAACGCGCAAGCGCCGCGCCCCGCGAGCGAACATCGCCTTGAACGGCTAACTCGCGACCGGCCGCGGCGACGACCCGCCGCAGCGCGTCGCGTGTTTCCGACCAAGATTCGAGGGGTTCACCGCCGGCCGTACAACACGCACGGAACCACGCTTCGTCGGATGCATAGGTTACGACGGGAGTTCGTTCGAAGAGGCGTCGCCCGAAGTCCTCGGGCGTCGTTTCCGCCGAGACAGCCGAGCAAAACCAAAACACGACGAAGACGCAGACGAGCGTTCGCCAAGCCGCGATGGGTTTGGTTCGCGGGGTCCGCGATCGTATTGAAATCCGGAGGTACATCGGCGGGGAGTCTTCGGGCGGGACGGCGGCGGCTGAAATGTAGGTCGCCGGAACGCGCGCGAGACGCGGAGGCTGCGGAAAATCGCTGGACGATCGTTCGGCCGATTTTTAGGATGAGGTTTCTAACGCTTTTAAGGATTCGACCGTCATGGATGTCCCGACAGTGAACCCGCCTTCATCCCCGGCCCGCGCCGCCGCGCTTCGTTCGCGCCGCGACTCGGCCGCCAAAACGCATCCTCACGATCCCTGGGCTTGGAAGTCGTTCGCCGATGATTTTCCGCGGTTTCGACCGGCACGTTGGATCGGCGGGGCTCACGCGCAGACCTTGGGCGGCGTGTTTCTGCCGTATCCGCGACCGACCTATCGCGCCACGCGACATCAAGTGGTGCTGGACGACGGCGATCGGCTGATTTTGCACGACGATTGCCCGAAAGGTTGGAGACATGGTCGCCGCACCGTGTTGATGATTCACGGGCTGACCGGTTCGCACCGCAGCGGGTACATGGAACGAACGGCCGCCAAGCTGAATGCGCGGGGCATCCGTACGTTTCGCATGGATTTGCGCGGGTGCGGCGCAGGAGCAGGCTTGGCGCGATTCCCCTATCACAGCGGACGGAGCGACGACGCCGCCGCCGCGCTGCGCGAGATCGCGCGGCTTTGCCCTGACGGTCCGACGACGTTGGTCGGCTTCTCGCTGGGCGGAAATATCGCGTTGAAGTTGTTGGGCGAGTTGGAAAATCGCCCCTGCGGCGGCTTGGACAGCGGCATCGCGGTTTGCCCGCCGGTCGATCTGTCGCGCTGCGCCAACGGGATCGGACGCTTTCCCAATTCGATTTATAACCGTCACTTCGTGAAGTCGCTGTTGAAGCACGTCGGCAAGGTGACGCGGCACTTCCAGGCCGACGCGCCGATGCCGAAACTACCGCGCACGCCGAAAGGGATCGTCGAGTTCGACGATCTCTACACGGCGCCGCTGGGAGGCTTCGTCGACGGCGAAACGTATTACCGCGAGTGCAGCGGTTTGCGGTTTTTGCACGCGGTCGGCCGCCCCACGTTGATTATGGCGGCCGAGAACGATCCGATGATTCCGCCCTTCGGTCTACGCGGCCGCGCGTCCGTCGGAGTGGGTCGATTTGCGCTTCGTCCCCGGCGGCGGACACCTGGGCTTCATCGCCCGACGCGGCATCGATCCCGATCCGCGTTGGATGGATTGGCGTTTGGTCGACTGGATTACACGCTGGGACGAATTCGCCGCCCGCTCCGCCGAGCAGCTTGAGTTATCGCCGACCATCGAGCCGTGCGCGCTGCGGATCCCGACTGTCCTGTGAACGACGCGGCGCTTATTCGCCGAGAGCTTGAATCGCGCGGTGCGGTTCCTTGTCGCCGTTGCCGGTGAACAACCACCAACGTTTGTCGCCGACCGCGACCAGCGGCCCGGCGTGCGGAGCGTCGCCTTTGACTTCGCCGAACGCCCGCGTTTCGAGCGTGCGGCCGTCCTTCAGGTCGATGACGGCGAGTTCGACGGAACGTGTTTTGTCTTTGGGATCTTTCGCCGGAACCTCGTACGCGACCATCAGGCGCGGAGCGGTATCGGCCAACGCGAAAGCGTCCAGCAACCGCGATTGCGGCGATTGCCACAACAGATGACCGTCGGCCACGTTCAACGCCAACACCGCTTCGTCGGTCTGGACCAACACGAGACCGCCGTTCACACCGAGAATACGTCGTATCGACGGGAGGACTTGCCGCCATAACAGACGTCCGGTGGTCGGATCGAGCGCTTCGACCGTTTTGACGCCGGGTTGCGCTACGAACATACGCTCGTCGGACATCACGGGCGGTTGCATCCATTGGCGCGTCCAGTCGCGATCTTCGCGCGGGGCGAACCAGATTTGCCGACGTGCCCAGAGCATTTTTCCGCGTGTATCGCAGCAAAACACGAAGCCGGTCAAGATGCCGTAAAAGCGATCGCCGACAACGGTCCATTGCGCGGTGTGATGCTCGTCCCAGCCGGCACGAACCGAACACAACGTCCGCTGCGACGTCACGGCGCCCGTGTTCGGGTCGAAGCCGGTCAAGACGATTTGTGCGTCTTGCTCGCTCCGTTGCAAACAGAGGACGCGCACCTCGTCGTCGACCGCCAGCGGGTCGGCGATCACAGTCATCGCGGAGGGTGATCGCCACACGAGTTTGCCTTGCGTTTTCAGATCGAACGCGACGAGTTCCGGGCCGCTGCGGGACGAACGGCGTACGAACACGCGATCGCCGGCGACCAACGGTCGGTGCGGAATCAGCGGCCAGTCGTGGGCTTTGCCGTGATCGTTGTCCAACGCGACGCGCCAGACGCGTTCGCCGTTGTCGCGGCGATAAGCGGCGATCTGATAACGATTGGTCCAAATCATGAGGTCTCCGGCTGGCACGACGGCGGTTTGACGCGCGACCCAATCCAAGCGTTTACCTCCCTCCATCGCGGCGTTGAGCGCTTCGGGAAACTCGCCGACTTTGTCCCCGGCGTCGCCATCGGTCGCGGCGATGCGTTTCCCGGTCAAGTTCGCGAGTTTGGGAAACACGGCCGGAATGTCGGCGGCGCGGGTCAGGCTGGTCCGTCCACGTTCCTTCAAAAGATCGCGGATCATGGTTTCAAAATCGGCGGCTGCGATTTGCGATTCGCCCCAGGCGACCGACGCGGTCGTCGGCGTCCCGAATTCGCGTCCCGCCAAGGCCGACGCCAATCGTCGCCGCGCGGCGAGACCGGTCGCCAAATCCGGCGTGACCAACGTCGTGGCGGTTTCGAAGTGCGTGGTCGCCGCGTCAAAATCCCCGCCGGCCATGGCCCGTTCGCCCAACCACGCATGTGCCAATCCGGCGGCGAGCGTGCCGGGATATTGATCGGCCAGGATTCGCATGACGCCCGCGTCGGCTTCGAGTTCGGCTTTACGGTAGCGTAACAATCCGACTTCGCCGAATTCGCGAATCAGCGTCTCGCGCAATTCGGGATCGCGACGCATCGCCAAATCGACTGCGGCGGGCAGAGAGACCAACAACTGCGAATCGGATTCATCCGGCAATAGACCGCCCGACTCGGTGGCGGCCGATTGCGTAATGATCCGCGCGGCGTCGCGATACGCCTTGCTGCCGATGGCGGAACTGAGTTCGGCCATCGTGTTGTAGCTTTCTTTGCTGATCTCTTCGACCAGCGGATGCCGGCGATCGATCCGCGATTGCTCGTGTTCCTCGAAACCATCCGACGACGGCAGCCGGAACTGCGGATGCTTGGTGGCCAACCAAAATTCGGACCAACTCATCAACGTGGAACGTGGATAGATCGGCTGCATCGTCAGCGTCAGTTCGCGGACGCGGGCCGGATCACCGCCGTAGATCGCGCGAAGCAATTCGCGGCGTGCGAGTTGCGCCCACTCTTGTGCATAACCGGACGGCGATGTGAACGGCGCTTGTACGAATTCCGGCCACAGTCTCGACCACGCTCGTTCTTCGCCGCGTAGACCGGACTCGATGGCCGTATTGAGATAACGCGGCGTAAACCGATCGGCGACGGGTAACTCGTTTTCGATATACGACGTATTCGCGATCCACGCCGTCTCGCGCAACCATGCGAGCCGCGTCGCGATCGGGTCGGCTTCGGTTTCCGCTTTGGCGAAGACATCGTCCAACAGGCGAGCTTGTAACGCGGTTCCGCATTGCGGCGACAGCCCGTAAGCCAGAGCTTTGACGCCGCACGCGCGTCTCCAGGCTTGCTCGGACACATCCGCCGGACGCGTCGAGTCGGCCCAGGCTTGCCATTCGGCCAAGCCCGGACGCGGTTTGGCCGGCTTCCAATGAGGGACTTTGGCGAGCGTCTCGACGCCGGCCCGATCGCGCAGCAACGGCAGTTCGCGAATGACGACGCGTCGCAAAATCAGTCCGCGCGGACGATCGCTTTTCGGAATCATCAACCCTAATCGCGTGCAAAACCCTTCGGTGTCATACATCGGTTCACATGGCCGTCCCCAACTGAGACCGTCGATGCTGGTCCACGCGCGGACGAAGCCCGCACCTTGGATCAAACGCAACCAAACGCGCTGTCCGGAATAGGGGGCGACGCGTTCTTGGATGTTGGCCTCGGTCTCCCAGTTTTCGTCGAAGGGGCTGCCGAACTGCCAGACGACGCCGTCGGTCCGACGATCGCGGAGCGCGGTGATCGCATAACGCGGCGTATTGTCGTCGCCTGCGAGGATCAACTTGCCGCCGGGGCGGACGATCTCGACTTCGCAATCGATCAAGCTGGGCGTGCGCAATTCGAAGGAAACGTCGACCAGACGCCTTTTTCGTTACGATCGCCGCTGTAGAGTTCCACCGAGCCGTCGGCGTTTTTCGTTAAACGCGACGAAGGAGTCAGCACCGTCTCGTTCCAAGCGGCTTCGCTCGGCCGGATATTCTTCGCGATCGGCGGATCGAAGACGTTCGTCTCCGTTGCTTCGTCGCTGGTTCGCGTCAACGATAACCCGTAGAGAACGCCGCGTCCTTCGAAAAAGATTTCCGGCTCGGGGCCAGTCCACGGAACGCGGATCAACGGGATACCGAGATGCGTCAAGAGTAATGACGTTCCGTCGCAACGTAATTCGAGGCGGTGAGGAATCTCTTGTGAGTGCGAGCGAAAGTATTTTTCGCCGTCGGTCGCCGCCAAGACATACGACGACGGCTTCGGATCGTTCAATTTATTGCGAGTCGTGCGATAGACGGCCCATGTTTGTCGATCGAATTCGTGCAAACATATCGTGTAACCCGCCGCGCCGTCCCACAGATGAAGTCGAAGTTGATTGTTGATTTCTCCCAGCGAGAGCCGCAGCACGCTTTTCGGAGCGAGCGGCGCTTTCAATCGCGGGTCCCTTCGATGGCGCAAAACACCGCTTCGGCGCGGCGCGTCGGTTCCGAGCGGAAGCCGGGCATCGATTCGAACCAACCGCGCATCTTGCCTTTCTCAACCGGCGGGCCCCAATAGCGGAAGTGCTCGCGCGCAGCTCGGCAAAGGGGCGTGGATCGGCGCCGAGTTGGTTCGCGTCGTTCCAGGGCTGCGACGCATTGGCCGCCGCCAGTTCCATGGATGCGACCTCTTTGGTCGTCTGCAACGCGATTCGCGCCAAGTCCGGAAAGGACTGTTGCCCGCGATAGGTCCGACGACGGGAAGAATAAAATTTCAGCGAGTTTTTGCCGGCCTGTAGCGGCAGCGTTTGCGTCAGGCGGATCCAACCATCTGTCGCGTTTTCCGGCAAGGTCGGTACGCTGCTGGTCGCCATCGTTTGATCGTAGTCGCGATCGTTCAGGCTGATGGTCATCCCTGCCGATCGTGGATTGCGATATTGCAACTCCAAATAATAGATTCCAGCGCTGGGGGCTTCGAATTCATACTCCACGAAATACCCGCTGCGTCCTTCCACCGGTTCGGTGTAGGCCAACTTTTCTTTTTCGACCACACGCATGTTCAACCCACGCGTGAACCGCGCGGCGGGAATCACAAACCAGCCCGGCCGCACGACGGTGTCGAGTTCGACCGCCTTGCCCGATCCCGTGGTCGCCAAGCCGGACGGATCGGCGGGTTGATTCGGATCGTCGTCGTTCGACTTCGAATCGATCGGATTTTCAACCGGATCAGGCGTCGCTGGCGGCGCGAGTTTCTTGCCGTCGGCCAAACCCGGCGGCGGAATTTGCGCGGGATCGATCACCCACGTCTTCACGCCGTAGCCAACGGCGATCAACAACGCGATCGCCAGTAACCAGGGCAGCAATCGTTTGCCCACCGCGCGATCGCCGGACGTTCGTCGTGCACAAAACCACGGCCGGATCGAGTTGAATCTCGCCCAGGACCTGCGTCAGCGATTGATCCATCAACAAACGTTCGCGCAATGCCTCGCGGACGTCGGGACTTTCGTTCAAACGCGTGCGCAACGCGGCGACTTCCTCGGCGGACAATTCCTGAGGAAATTTCGAATCCAGCAAACCGATCAATTCGGCGTCGGTCATGAAATCTCCGGCTCGTGGCCGAAATCTTCGGTCAGCGTGAGATGGCGATGCGTCGAGGAACGCAGTTTTCCGTTCAAACAGAGCTTTAACGCTTGCCGTGCGCGAAACAGCAGCAACTTGATTGCTCCTTCGCTCCGCCGCAGGCGATCCCCGATTTCCACCACCCGCTTGTGGTGACGGTAATACAGATCGAGGGCGTCCTTAGCTGCTCGGGCCGAGACCTTCCATACAATCCGGCAGATGGACGACATACCCGTCTTGCGGGCTCTCCTCGTGCTCGCCCGTGCCGTCGATGTCCAGACACAATTCGGTCCAGGCGACTTCTTTCCGGCGCTTGCTGCGGCGAATGTGCTCGCGTAACAAGTTCCGGGCGATCCCATACAGCCAGGGTCGAACCATTTCGCCCGATTCGAATCGTGCTTTGGCGGTGTAGGAACGCAGAAAAACCTCCTGGCTCATGTCTTCCGCGTCCGACGGTTCGAGCACACGCGCGCGCAAGAACCCGTAGACGGCCTGTTGATGCCGCTGAATCAATTGTGCGAAGGCCGCGCGATCGCCGCGCTGGGCCGCTTCCACCAACTGATGATCCTGCATGCGAGGGCGGGAAGGGTCGCGGGAGGGAGGGGGGTTCACCTGTCCGACCAACATCAACGCCGCGACGACATCCGCCGGGCGGCGAGCGAACGAGGGGAGAACTCGTCGCGACGGGCGAACGTCCATTTTGACCGAACGAACGCCCCTTCGCAACATTTCGTTTTACGAACGGCACTGGTCGACGATTCGCATTGCGAGCAACTACCGATCTCCTCAAGCGGCAGTACCCAAGTGATAGGATGGACGGAGTTTCGCACGACTGATATGGTCGTAGACATGACGCTGCTCTACGTCGATCACCGCTTCCGCGAACACCTAACCGGTCAACATCCCGAGCGGCCCGAACGCATCATTCAGGTCGAGCGGCAACTGGAACGTACCGGTCTGATCGAACGTTGCGTTCGGCCAACGTGGTCGCCGGCCGACGACGACATGTTACTGCGGGCTCACACCGCCGAATACCTGCGAAACGTTGCTAATTTCGCGGCGTTGGGGGGCGGACGCATCGAAGACGATACGGTTGTCTCGGAGCGGTCGGAATTCGTCGCCCGATTGGCCGCCGGCGCGGCGGTCGACGCGACGCAGCGCGTTTTACGAAACGAAGCACGCACGGCGTTCGTCCTCTCGCGCCTCCCGGTCATCATGCGTTGAGCAATGCGCCCATGGGTTTCTGCCTCTACAACAACGCGTCGGTCGCGGCGAGGACCGCCCTGGCGAACGGCGTCTCACGGGTGCTGATCGTCGATTGGGACGTTCATCATGGGAACGGGACTCAAGCGATCTTTTACGACGATCCACGTGTCGCGTACTTTTCATCGCATCGCAGCCCGTTCTATCCCGGCACCGGCGACGCCGACGAAACGGGAACCGGCGCAGGATTGGGAACGACGCATAATGTTCCGTTTTCGATCGATACCCCACGCGAGGAGCAGATCGCACGTATCACGCATGAATTGACTCGATTCGCGGATAACGTTCGCCCGGAACTTGTGATTCTCAGCGCGGGATTCGACGCCCATCGTGACGATCCGGTGGGTTCGCTTGGTTGGGAACAGGAGGATTTCACGTCGCTGACGGAACTGACGCTTCAAATTGCGAACATCCATGCCGGAGGGCGTTTAGTCAGTTTACTCGAAGGCGGGTACAACCCCGGCGTCCTAGCTGGTTCTGTCGAACGGCACATCCGCGCGCTGCTTGCCGCCGATCCGGCGTGCAACGTCGGAAACTAAGTTCTCGATCCAAACACGAATAAGTAACTTCTGCAGGCGTAATTGGACTCGGAAAGCCAACAACCGCTTTGCTTTCATCAGGCCATCACTTTGCGAACCTATGGGAATCGCACATAATCTGTTTCGTGTATGGTCGTGGTCGGAGGACATCGACATCCCGCACATCCTGCCCTCGTAGTTCAATGGATAGAATCGGGCTTTCCTAAAGCCTTGATGCGGGTTCGATTCCCGCCGAGGGTAATGAAGTTGTTGTTGCAGGAGTTTAATCGGGTGATTTTAGCAATCCCGTATGCTCTGCCGAATTCGGCAATCCGATTAGTGCTTCGGTATACGCCGGGTTTTGCACGATCGTTTTTTTGGCAGCCGATCCAGGATTCGGGCGCTCGGTGCTATGAGCCTCGTTCATGCTGGGACAATGACCGGTCGCAACGGTCGTTGTCTTGGCCAAGTTAGTCTTCACAATATGGAACGGCAGCAATTTAGACGGTTCCGTATCCTGCTAGCCAAATCATTCACGGTTACCCGGAAATCCTTGAGCAACTAAGAATTCAAGAGATAATTAAGTACAAGAAATTGATGTTTTTGGGTATCGAAAATGAAACTTGATCCGTATCAATCAATAACGTTGACTTCTTCTTCGATCACCCTTCATGTATGCTGCGTGGCGACCGGTTCGAGATTCGCTTGATAAAAGCGAATCGCCTCGACCGGATTCAAATTGAAGATGGCGCGGCCGTCCGTTCGCCATTGCAGCCCTTCGTCGAGCGAAAAGACCGCGGTCGCCGCACGCAGGTTGCCGACCGCCTCGACATCCTCCATCCCGCCACCTTCAATCGCTTCGAACGAGATGGTCACGCCGACGAAAGCCGAAATGCTGCCCGTTCGCTTATCGCGGGCGTAAGTGATTTCATTCTGGAAGTCGCAATCGACCCACCGCAGTCCGCGCGGCTTGCCGGTGGCCGCGGCTTTCGACAAAAACTTGGCTTCCAGTTGCTCGCGACGCAGATGAAACTCGCGTAACGCGCGTTCGAGATCGCCTTCGCGACGACGGTTGCGCGAGGGGATCCAGCAAAGGTAATAGCCTACGACGGCCAAGACGCCGCCAAGCGACATTCCTCCGCCGATCCAGTAGAGATATTCCATCGCCGTACTCCAGAAATCACGTCGCGCCGGACGCCTAGCGTTATCATATCTCCGTCGGTCGATCGGCGGCAAGCGAATCGAGCGCTCGCCGCATAACCACAGAATGGAAGTCCAACGAATTTTCTACGACCTTAGGTCTTTTGCGATGACTGTCAAAAACGTTGCAGCGGCCGCTACGCCGACGTTTCGCATTCGATGTGCGAACTCCGGAGACCGAATCGCGATCGCCGCATTGATCCGCGAATCGACGAATTCTTGGTATCAGGCGCGGGGCAATCCTCCCATCTTCGCGGGCGAAGCCGACGCGACGTTATTATTTCCGGACGTTTACGCGGCGCTCGACGGCGAGTGTTGTTTGCTTGCGGAAGACGACGGGTTGCTCGGTTCGTGCTTTTATCACCCGCGTTCGACGCATGTCGGCTTAGGCATTATGAACGTCGCCCCAACGGCTTTCGGTCGCGGTGTCGCTTCCGCCCTCCTGGATCGCATCATCGCGATCGCCGAGGATTTGGGACTGCCCGTTCGGTTGGTTTCGAGCGCCGGGAATCTGGACTCATACTCGCTCTACACGCGACGCGGGTTCGTACCGCGCGCGTTGTTTCAGGACATGATCCTGCCGGTCCCCGCGGACGGCATCTCTTCTTACGAGCCGCCGGCGGACGTTGTCTTACGACCCGCCGAACCGAGCGATGTCGAAGCGATCGCGGCTTTGGAATTGGAACTCTGCGGCATCGAACGAACGAACGATCATCGTTACTTCTTGGCCAATCCGTCCCAGGGTTGGCAAACGTCCGTGGCCATCGACGCGGACGGACGCGTGGTCGGATCGCTGGCCTCGATCGATCACCCCGGTAGCCGGATGCTGGGACCAGGCATGATGCGCGACGATGAAACCGCGTTGGCCCTGATCCTATACGCTCTCAATCGGCGAAAAAGTTGGTCGCCGGTGTTTTTGGTCCCGGCCGACCGATCGGGCTTGGTCGGCGAGCTCTACCGCCGCGGCGGGCGCAATTTGGAATTGCATCTGCTGCAAACGCGCGGCGCTTGCCCAACTCTACGCGGCGTAACGATGCCGACGTTTATGCCGGAAACTGGCTGAAGTGATTCGCACGAATTCGACGACTATCCTTACGCGATTGAGGGGTCGCCGACCAAATCGAACAGTTCCTTGTGTAAGCCCGGCGTGGCGGCGGCGAGTAAACGCGGTCGTTCCATATCGACGGGACGACCGGCGAAATCCGTGACGACGCCGCCCGCTTCTTGGATCAACAGCGCCCCGGCGGCGACGTCCCAAGCCTTGGTTTCTGCGCGCCCAGTAAGCGTCGAAGCGTCCGCACGCGACGTAGCAAAGATTCAACGCCGCGGAACCGGTGCGACGAATGGCCTGCCCGGCGACGATCAATTTATTGAGATCGCGAATTTCGCGAGACTCGGGATTCACCTTAGCCGGGAAGCCCGCTGCGATTAGCGATTGCGACAGCGACGCCGTCGTCGCGGCCTGAATACGTTTTCCGTTCAAATATTCGCCCCGGCCCGACGACGCGGTGTAGCATTCGCGGGAACTCGGATCGTAGATGCATCCCGTCAGTAGTTTTCCTTCGTGTTCGAGCGCGATCGAAACGCAGAAATGGGGAACGCGATGCACGTAGTTGGTCGTACCGTCGAGCGGATCGATGATCCAGCGGTAAGGCGACGTGCGCGGCGCGGCGACTTTATCCTCTTCGCCGAGGACGTCGTGCGATGGAAACGCTGCGTGCAGGACTTCGCAAATCACCTTTTGCGACGCGAGATCGGCGTCGGTCACCAGATCCGAAGGGCCTTTTTCGCGAACGTTGAAACGGCCGATCCACTCCAACAAAACTTGTCCGCCCGCACGCGCTGCGCGTTCGGCGACTTCCGAAAATTCGACCATCGGTTCGGGCTTTCAACGGAATCGGCGGCAACTGCGAGCGGCCGGTGAATCAACGACGACATTGATACGATTATAGCCGCGCGAGCAAGAATCGCCCATGCAACGCGCGTGGAGATCATACAACGAAAAACGCGGAGCGACCGTCGGTCGCTCCGCGTAGAAAATGGCTTAAGTTTTACGTCGAACTCAGGCCTGAGAGGCGAAGTCGAACGATTCCACATCGAACAACAAGCTCCATGCCGTTGCGGGATCCACATCGGATTGCGACGCTTCGACGGCGTGTTCGGCATCACGGAATTCGTTTTCTTCGGACATCTCGGCGAAAACGTTGATTCGAACCCGAGTGGCAACGCGTTCCGAGAGACCGTTCCGGGTCGCTCCGACGAATCGTGATTCATTACCGCGGTTCGCGGTCGTCCGTGAAACACTGGTCGAAGAATTTCCCGCGAAGCGCGGCGCACCGTCCGTCAAGCGTGTCTGTGCGGATTGAGCGCCGAGTCGGAATGCGCTCGCCTCGACCCGTAGTTGTGCGGCTTGACCGATGGCCGGAGCATCTTCGGCGGCCATCAAGGCACGTCGTACGGACGACCCCGCGACGGTCCTGGCCGCGATCACGGACGGAGCGACCAACGGTTTAACCCAGTTATCGGCCGCAGCCATGTTGACTTGGTAACCAAGGTCCGCCAACGAGCCGACCGTGATGCGACTGACCGGCAAGGGGACGCCGGAATTCGCATAGCCGGTCATCAACTCGTCGTCGAAAACCGATTCGCGCCAATGACCGTCCGCGGTTCCTGGTCCGCCGGTATTTTCCACGGGAATGCTGGTCGCGGCGGGCAATCCGAAAATCGACCGGTATTGCAGCAATGCGTTGACGCCGGTGTACGTCGGATTAGCGGTTCCTGCGCCGACAAGCAGACCTTTGCTTGCCCACAGCGTACCGATGCCGAGGACGTGTCCCATTTCATGCATGATGACGTAGTACAGCGAACCGTCGGCTTCCATCGACGAGAGATCGGCGCTGTCGAACTGCATCACGCCGTGATACGGCAATCTCGTACCGGCAGTGCGGAATGCGTCAGGTCCCGCTTGGCCCAGAATCCCGCCGACTCCGTCGATACCGACACCGCTGGCCGCGATCAACACATCGTCGACCGGCGTCCCGCGATAATTGGCGTCCGGTAGATCGCCGATGATGATTTGCGACCAGCGCGCGGCGGCCGAGGCGAAAATCGCACGTTGGCCCGCGCTCAACCCGCCGCCGGAGAAATCCAACGTAATCGTAAATTGCGAGGTCGACGGCGGCGCGACGGTCAACCGAATCGCCAACGAATCGATACCGATTCCCAACTGCCCCGAATTGTTCGCTTCGTTTCTCTCGCCGACGGAATCCGTCGAATCCGTCCGCATGACGATGAAGAAGTCCGTCCCCGTCCAACCGGTCGGACGGGCGGTGGGCATCACGAGAATCGTGTTGATCGGATTCGACGTGCCGCCGCCGCGGAGGCCGCGCACCGTCGCGAACGTCGCGCCGCTGACTTGCGACAGCAGAACATCGTCTGCGGAGTAAAGTTGATCGCGCGACAAATACCATTGAACATTGAAGTCGCCGGTGATCGCCGTACCGCGATTCGCCGTCAACGCCGTAATCGGCACGTTCTCGCCGTAGTAGGCGCTTCCCGAACCGGACATTCCCGCACCGACCAAATCGATATTAGGATTCGCGACGGGAGCCACCGGCGCAGTGGCGACCGTGAGGTTGTACGAGGGGTTGTAAACGCCTTGGCGATTCCCCATCACTTTGACGTAATACGTACCGGCGGCCAAACCGTTCAGCGAGATGACCTCGGAGTTGTTGGTCGTCGTCGATTGAGCGACCAACTTAGTCGTACTGGCGTACAACTGCAGATCGAGATTACCTTGCGAATTTTGAAAATCGATGCGAATCTGGTTCGCGGCCGTACCCTTGCCGGACATGGTGAACATGTACCAGTCGGCGACGTCGGCCATCACAAGGTTGTTGAAATTCAGCGTGCCGTTGATCGTCCCCAAACGAGACGCTTGGAGAATGCCGTTGTTCGTTTCGTAGGTATCGTCTCCGCCGACCGCGCAAGGCGCATTCAACGAGATCGACCCTAACGGATCGGCGGCCATCAACGCTCGGGTTTCTAAACTCTCGAACAAATAACTACGCTGAGGCTGACGTCGGACTTTCGACATGACCGCACCTGAATTGACGAGAGTTATGAGATGAGATTTCGAACCTGGAACGCCGCACTTCGACGCATCGACTCCCTGCGTCGGCCGAAGCGATTACGCTCGAAGGAGCGATCGCGAAGAAAGATTCAATTACGTTAATAAGGACGATTAAATACGTCAATATGCAGCAATTAGCTTGAAATTCATTATCTTGTTTCATCGCCTCACAACCGATCGTTGTGGATGTGGTCCCGGCCGGGTATCTTGCTGGCGAGATGAGCCGAACTCCGTTTTTTGAAAGTCGGGGACTCGATGAACTGGCGTGAAGATGGCGACGCATTCCTCGTCGGAACGGATTTCGGCTCTTGGCGACTCGCGCCGAAACACCCGGAAAGCGGGCTGGCTTTCCAAGACCTGGGGACGCCAAGCCGGCTGATCGGCGGCGTGCCCGCCGCGCAAGGATCGGAAACCGATGTCTATCGTCGCGGAGCGGATGTGGTGGCCACGTACTTCGCATCCCTCGGGCGACCGACGCGTATTCAAATATATTGGCGGCTAAGGACGGACGCGCCGCAGGGCATCGCACTCGCGTGCGAGCAGATCGTGTCGGTTCAAACGCATCTTCTGGGAATCTCGGCGGCGTTGCTTTGCGTCTCGAAGCTCGGTTCCAACCCTGCGACGGCCGAGATCGACGGCGAGGACTTCACTTCCGACATGCGGCCGAACGGATATCGGCAATGGTTTCATCCAGCGGCCCGGTCGATTTGCGAGATTGATTCGGAAAGCTCGACGAGTACGAGAATCGACAAAGAACACAAGGAAACCCTCGTGCTGCGACGAACGTTGTTCCCGCAGGAATTGGAGAAAGGCGTCATTCTCCGCGCGCGTATGCTGCACGTGTGGTCGAAGCCGGATGCGGACGCCGAGGAACTGGCCGCCTATCGCAATGCGTTTCGCGAGGCAGAACCAATTCTTACGACGTGATGCTACGGCCCTTTCTCACGACCCGGGGCTCGTCGATACGATCAGCGCGCCGCGGCGTTCATCAGCGCCCGTTGGTTCAGATACTCGATAAACGCTTCGCCCATCGGGCGACGCGTATCGACCAAAACCCGTTCGACCATATTGCGATGGCAGATCTCTTCGAGTTCGGCGTTGAATTTGTTCAATGCGGCCAAGTAACCGCGCTTCAAGTCCTCGGGCCGCGTCAGATATTCGTCCGCCGATTCCAGACCGACGAATTTGATCATCCCGTCGAAATCGAAATGCAGTTCGTCGTGATGCAGAACCTGAAATAACACGACTTCGTGTTTGTTGTAACGCAGACGTTGTAACGCCGGTTCGATCTCCAGCGGATCGACGAAGAAGTCGCTGAAGATCATCACGATCTCGCGGCGTCCCATCCGACCGGTCAACTCCGTCAGGCAGTCGCCCATACCGGTTTTTTCGACCGGATCGATTTCGTCGAGATGGCCCGTCATGCGCACGATCTGCGCCATGCCGTTGCTGGGCGGAATCGCGCCGCGGACACGCGTATCAAACGTCGCCAGCGCGACCTTATCGCTCTGTTTGATGATCGAGTATCCCAGCGTCACCGCCATGCGGGCGGCGTAGGCCAGCTTTTGTTCATCCCCTTCGCCGTAACGCATCGACGCGCTGACGTCCAACAATAGATGGCAGACGAAATTCGTCTCCATCTCATATTGCTTGATGAAATACTTGTCGCGCGTGAAGTAGACGCGCCAATCGATGTGTTTCGGATCGTCTCCCGGCGCATACTCGCGATGTCCGGCGAACTCGACGGCGAACCCGGCGAGCGGCGATTTATGCGCGCCGGCCAAGTTGCCCAGCACCAGGCCGCGCGGATCGAAATGCCGATCTGCCATCTGGCCGAGCACGCCGGGATCCAGGTAACGATTCAGTACGGACTTCGCCATGAGATGCGCTCGCTTTCCTACGCCGCCGGGCGTTCGTACTTTTTATCGGCCGGAATTTTCTCGAGCAGCATATCGATCATCTTCTCGCTATTGACGCCGGCCGCTTGCGCGGCGTAGTTGCACGCGATGCGATGACGCAACGCGGGCTTCGCGACCGCTTGCACGTCGCCGACCGTGGCGTGGTAGCGACCGTACAAAATCGCGCGTGATTTGGCGGCGGTCACCAACGTCAACAATCCGCGCGGCCCGGCGCCCCACCCGGCCCATTTGTTGACGAAGTCCGGAGCTTCTTTCTGTCCCGGTCGCGTCGCGCGGACCAACGCCCAGGCGTAGCCCAGGACTTGATCGCTGACCGGGACGCGAGTTACCAGCTTTTGCAATTGCACGATTTCTTCGGCCGAGAGGACGGCCTTGATCGCGCCCGACGCGTTGGTGGTAACGCGCCGCGCGACATCCCATTCTTCGGCCGCGCTCGGATAATCGACCTTGATATACAGCAAAAAGCGGTCGAGTTGCGCTTCCGGCAGCGGATAAGTCCCTTCTTGTTCCAATGGGTTTTGCGTCGCCAGCACGAAAAACGGCAGCGGCAATTTATGGATTTGGCCGCCGGCCGAAATTTGCCGCTCTTGCATCGCTTCGAGCATGGCGGCCTGCGTCTTCGGCGGCGTCCGGTTGATTTCGTCCGCCAAGACCATATTCGCGAACAGCGGTCCCGGCAAGAACTTGTAGGCGCGTTGACCGCTGTCGAGATCTTCTTGAATGACTTCGGTACCGGTGATGTCCGAAGGCATCAAGTCGGGCGTGAATTGAATCCGCTTGAACGACATGTGCAACGATTGCGCGAGCGAGCTGATGAGCAGCGTCTTCGCCAAGCCCGGCACGCCTTCGAGCAACGCATGACCGCGTGTGAAGACCGCGATCATGACCTGCTCTATGACATCGGTTTGACCGACGATGACCTTGGCCAGTTCGTCGCGCACGACGTTGTAGGCCTTCTCGCAATGTTGCACGGCGGCCACGTCTTCGGCGGGGACCGCCATCGTCACGGCATCGGACATTCCTACAACTCCCTCAAGGACGATTCGTTTTGGCAATGTGATCGCGTCGTATCGCGAGCGCGGGATCCGGCTCACTCGATGTTTTGGAAATAGCGTTTCAACCGCTCCTCGTAACCCTTCGGCGCTTGGCCGCGCGTGCCGCCGCGAATGGCGTTACGTAGTTCCGGCGGCAGCTTGGCGAACCACGCGGCGTCTTTGTTCGCCAGCTTGTCGTTGGGCTGTTGCGCGTCTTGACCGGCAAGGGCGTTATCGCGAGCGTCGGCGTTTTTGTCTTGCGCAATTCCAACGCGCCCGGCGGCATGTCGGTGTTTTCGTGCTCGGCGCCGCTCTTCGCCGCACCGCCCTGCTTCGCGGAGGCGACTTGCGAAGCTTGTTGCGATGGTTGACCGGGTTGTCCCGGCTGACCGGCCGCAGACTGAGCGACGGCTTGCGCGGCGGCCGAAGCTCGCGCACCGGCGATCGCCGAGGCGGTCGCTTCGGGCGCGTTCGGTATGAATCCGGTTCCGAGTTCTTGTCCGGCCTGGCCTTGCCCCTGACCGGGCTGACCTTGACCTTGGCCTGGTTTTCCTGGACCCGGTTTACCCTGGCCTGGCTGACCTTGGCCCGGTTGCCCCTGGCCCATCGGTTGGTCCTGGCCTTGTCCCATCGGAGCGCCTTCGCCCTGACCTTCGCCTTGCTGACCTTCTCCCTGCCCTTGCCCTTCGGCTTGGCCTTCGCCCATTGGTTGGCCCTCGCCCATCGGCTTTTCGCCGGCATTCATCGGCAGATTCGAAGCGAGTTCCAACGCTTCGCGCAGCGGCTTATTGGCGACTTCGTCTTGGCCGGAAACTTGTTCGGCGCCTTGACCGGTTACTGTTTCGCGCTTCGGCGAATTTGGCTTCGGCTTTCGCCAACTTCCCGGCGGCCGCCTGCTGCTTGCCGGTCGGGGCTTTTCCGGCGGCCGGCTTAGCGGCGTTCATCGGCTTCTCGCCGCCGGCTTCCCCCATCGGCTGCCCCTCGCCGGCGTTCGCTTTTTCGGCCTCGGCCGTCGCGGCGTTGAGTTCGGCGGCGGCCGCGACGATATCGTTACGGGCCGCTTGCTGATCTTTGGCGAGTTGCGCGATCGATTCCGCGATCGCTTTGTCACGCTGGATTTTTTGTTCGCGGGCCGCCAAGTTCGCTTCCGCCCGTTCGACCGCGCGGCGCGTGTCGGCGTCGGCTTTGGCGGCCTGTGCCGGAGTTTTTCCGGCTTCGGGCTTGGCCGCTTGTTTGGCGTTCTGTTGCGCTTCCTTCAAAGCGGCCCGTGCGCAGGGATCGACCTTGGCCGCTTCCCGCGCGGCGTCTCCTAACGGTTTGGCTTGCGCCGCCGCTTGTTGAGACTGCTTGCCGGCCAAATCCTGTTTGGCGGCTTCGATCGCCTTGGCCGCTTGAGCCAAGTGCTTGTCGGCGGCATCTCGTGCGGCGTCGGCCTTTTCCCCTTCTCCGGCTTGTGCGGCGGTCGCGGCGTTTTTCTCGGCTTGAGCCAATTCGTTCGCCGCGGCGGGCGCGTTGGGCTTGGCCGCGGCTTGCGCTTCGGCGGCCGCCTGCGCGGCGCGTCTTTCGGCGGCCGGGTCTTGCGCGCCCTTGTCGGCGGGTTTTTTCGCCGCCTGAGCCGAGGCGTCTTTCGCAAGCTGCTCGGCGGCGGCGAGAGCTTTTTCGGCGTCATCACGGGCTTGATCGGCGGCCTTGGCGTTGCCGTTCACCGTGTCCTTGGCCGCCTTCTCGCCGGCTTCGGCCGCTTTGGCCAGTTCCTTGGCGATCGCCTCGGCGCCCGGCGTCACGGCGGCTTTTTTCGCCAAGTCGTTGGCTTTTTCGGTAGCCGCTTGTTGTTTGGTCGTCGCGTCGAAAGCGTTGTCGGCTTTGCCGGATTTCAGATCTTCGGCCGCTTGTTCGGCGGCGGCTTGGTCCTTGCGCGCTTTGCCGATTTCCCGCGCCAAATCGGCTTGTTCGGCAGCCTCTTTCTTTCCGGCGGCGCGGAGTTGTTCGGCTTGCGCTTGCGCGGTCTTATCGGCCGCTTGATCCAATCGTTCGAGTTTTTCGGCCAGCGATTCCTTGCTCGCTTGATTCTCCCTACCCTTGGCGGCTTGCTCGACCTTCTGTTGCACGGCCGCCACTTCGCCAAGTTGTTTGTCGGCTTCCTTGGCGAGCTGTTCGGCGGTTTTGCCGATTTCCTTGCGCAGTTCGGCGGCCGCTTGTTCCAACTTCTTCGCGGCGTCGTTCGCTTTGGCCGCCGTTTGCGCCGCTTCGGCTTTCGATTCCGCGCCCGGTTTTTGTTCGGCTTGTTTCAGGGCTTTCTCCGCGGCCTTCAATTCCGGTTTGGCTTTCTCCAACGCACTAGCCGCTTCCGGAGCGGTCGCCTTGACGGCGGCGGCGGTCTTTTCGGCAATGGCGGCGATGTCTTTTTGTTCCTTCGCCAAATTCTCGGCCTGAGACTTCGTCAGGCCGTCTTTCTTCGCCGCTTCTGCGGCTTGCGCGGCGACGTCTTTCTCCGCCGCCGCCGCACGTTCGAGCGCTTCGGCCGCGCGGGCCAACTCGCCGATCTCGACGGCCAGTTGCTTGCGTTTCGTGTCGTTCAGGGCGGCGGCGATTTCGGCGGCGGCCCGTTCCAACGCTTCGTTCGCTTCGGCGTTCTCGGCCTTCGCCGCATCGACGGCGGCTTTTTGTTGCTCGGCCGACTTCTCGGATGCTTTCTCGGCGGCTGCCGCTTCGGCCGCTTGCGCCGCGTCTTTCGATTCGGCCGCCGCTTGATCAAGCCGTTTCTGCACGGTCTCAGGCAAGTCTTTATTCGTCGCCGCTTGTTGCAGATCCGCGGCCGCTTTTTCCAACGGCTTTTCGGCCGCTTTGGCTTGATCCTTGAGCAACTCGCGTTGCGCTTCCATCTGTTCGGCTTTGGCTTGCTCGACCTGTTTGGCGGCTTGCTCCAGGGCTTCCACGCGTTTGGCCAGTTCTTCGGCCGAGCGATCGCCCGAGTCTTCTTCCAAGGCCGATTTCAGTTGCTGCTCGATCTCCGCGAGATTCCCCAGAACTTTGCTTTGTTCAGCGGCGGCTTGCTCTTTTTTACCGTCGAAGAGATCGGTTTCGGCGTTTTTCGCGGCGGCCTTGGCCTGTTCGACGAACGGATCGGCGGCCGGAACTTCGCGCAGGTTTTCCGTCAGTTGGCTGAGTTCTTTTCGCAACGCGGTTTCTTCGGCGAGGAGTTTTTCGCGAGTCGCGTCATCGGTGAGGTCCGCTTTTTGCGTTTCCGCGCAGCGCTTTTTGCTTACGAATCATCTCACGGACGAACTGTAACAACGCTTCGCGGTCCGTGCCGATCAGCCCTTGCGTCTCTTGAATCTTGTCGAGAACCTGCCGCAACGTCTTGATGATATTCTGTTCGTTCTCCTTCGCTTTGGCGAGTTCGGACGCGGTCAACGCCGCGACCGACGCGTCGATTTCGTCGGGAATTTTTCCGGCCCGGAGAAACTTATGAGCTTCGGTCGCCCCTGCGCCGACGACGCCGCTCCATTTGCCGACGGTCAATAACAACTGATCGAGCGAATCGTACATTTGCCCGAAGTCGCGCTGATCTTGAATGAGGACGACTTGGGCCTGCAAACGTTCCGCCTCGACGGCGTTCGCCGCTTTGCCCGTTCCGGTCAGGACCGTCGATTCGAGCTCGATGAGTCGTTTAATCTGGGCCGCGATTTCCGCGACCTTCAAACGCTTCGCCAAGTTCTGGCGTTGAATGGCCAATTCGGTGACGATCGTGCGGATCTTTTCCCGCGCTTGGTTGAAGCGTTGCGTACGTTCGGCGACAGGGCCTGTTTGAGCCTGAGTCAACAGTTCGACGACGCCGGTCATTTCCTTATCGATGAGACCATCGAGGTTTTCGCGCACTGCGCGAACCTCTTTGTAGATTTCCATCGTCTGCAACCCGTTTTGTTCGAGTTGCTCGATCTGCAGATCAAGAATCCCGCCGACCAACTCGCGGGTCATCACTTGCGCCCGCTTTTGCGCGTCGTGCTTCGACTTGACGGTCTCGGCGCTAACGACAGGAGGCGCTTGCGCGAATAACGTCGCGTTGTGCGCGAGCAGGCCGCAGCCGATGATCCATACGCCGACGTGGTTCAGAGTTCTCACGGACCGCCTCCGGTTTGCACCTTGAGAATGGATTCGAGTTTACGATCGGCCTGCGTGTCGAATTCGCTCGACGCGGCGATCACGCCGCTGACGTCCGAGATTTCGATATCGAGTTCGTCGCCGAGCGTGGCGACGCCGGGTTTGGCTCCGCGGTCGTCGACGACTTCCAGTTTGAGTTTGACGTGGTCGCCGCGTTTCAATCCATACGGGGCCAAGTCGAGTTTATAGGATACGGCGAACGGCATTTTCGCTTGGCCGCGTAACGGGGGATCGAATTTCTTGACGACGATCGGCTCGAACGTTTTGCGCACCGCCGAAGTCGGCGGTGCGGTCGAGGAAGTCGCAGGCGTCGTCGCGCCGAAACCGCTTTCGCTGGTCGCGGCGCCGGTGAGCGTCTGTCCCACGTCGACGACCGGCTCGACGCGTAACCGTACCGCGCTCAGTCCATAATCATCGGTCGCACGGATCTCAAGCACCGGCGTCGCGGTCGGAACGCAGAGTTTCACTTTGGCGGTCATAGTCGAACTCGGCGGGCGATCCGGTTTCACGCGGACCAAGCCCTCGATCGGCGTCGGCAGCGACAAATCGTCTTCATCGACGATGCGGAGTTCGAATTTCACCGCTTCTTTTATCTCGGCCAACGGGCCGGCGGAGACGGCGGGAATCACCCAGGTTTTGCGTTCCGGATCGGTCGCGACCAAGGCATCGTCTTGCTTGCCGGCGGCGACCGTCGAAAGCGTAACGGACTTGAGCGGCTTGTTCGCGCTCGCCAGCGAGACATCGACCGAGCTGCCTTCGACGACCGTGATCTGTCGCGTCCCCGGATCGACCGCGGTCTCTTTCGCGCCGGATAAAACATACTCCGGAGAATGCGGGGTGAGTCGCAGCTCGACGACCGGCAACGGCATGACCGTAATCCGCCCGACGTCGCTGCGGGCGTCGCCGATACGAAACGTGAATTCCGTCGCATCGAAGATTTGCGGCAGTTCGACGGAATATTTCCCTTGAGCGAACGCCAGCGGCAAGTCACGCGTTCCGGCGTCGTCGCCCAGGACTACTTTGGATTGGCTCGAGGCGACGTTCTCTTGTCCGGCGACCTTGGCTTCGAAAAGGACCGGTCGACCATAGGCGATCCGGAGCGTTGCGTTTTCCAATTGGTCGGGCGCGTACTCGACGCCATTGACCCAAACGCGTTCGATGCCGACGTTGGTCGGGTAGCGCGTTTTGGCCAATGCGATTCGCTCGAAAAACGCCAGGGCATATGCGGGAAACAACACGCCGAGCGCCACGGCCAACAACAACGCTCCGGCCAACCACGCGGCCCTTTGGGTAAACTCGCCGCGATCGAGTCCGGCGAAAACGTTCAGCCCTTGCGAAAACTCGGCGACGTAATCGACGACCGCGCCGCGTAACGCCGGCGAACCGACGACCTTACCAGCCGCCGTCTCGTCCTCGAATTGCAACGCGGCGATCAGATCGCTATCGATCTGTTGTTGTCGTTCGACCCAGAGCGCCATTTCCTGTGCGGATTCGCTACGACCAAGATATGGGGCCAAATACCGCTTGGCCGCCCAAACCACGGCGATCACGACGACGACCCAGGCGACGATTCGCTGGAGAACCGTCATCGAGAGCGCATAATCGACGACGAAAAACGCGGCAAAGATCGCCAATAGCGCGAGTCCGAACCCGAACCAGCCGGTCCCCCAGCGCAGCCCGCGTCGCTTGCTCGCCAAGGCAAGTAAGTTCGAGCGGAGCGAATCGAGGTGAGCGGACATACTTCAGTGACTTCGAAGAACAGGCGTGACGGTCTATTATGATGCGATTTCCGCGAAAATCGTTACGCGAAATCGAGGTTTTAGGGGAGATTCACGATTTTTCGCACGCCCCATTCGCAAACCAACAGTCCGACCACCAGACCGAAGCACAACCATGTGCTGCCGAGCGGGAAAATCCGCTCGTTTTTGGTCGACTCGGTCGGGGCTTCGATCGCGGCCGGAAGGTCCTGCATCGTCAGCAGGTCGAAATTCTTTCCGCCCGTATCCGCGGCCAACTGTTGTTCCAAACCTCGATTTCGTACCGCGACTTCGACGCTCAGCCGACAAGCCCGTGACCGCGAAGCGAATTTCGGCGACCTCCTTGGTAATCGGATCGATGACCCGCAGACGGTACTCTCCGCCGTTCGAGACCGGAAACTTCGCTTCGAACGTGCCTTCGCGTAATTGACTCAATCCGATCGGCTGCGTGGCGGTCGTGCCTTCGGTTCGACCGGGAACGATCAATTCGCCCTGCAGCCGCTTATCGCTTAACTTGTCGGCGGTCAGCGGCTCGTAATTTTCGTTGTACGCTTCGACGGTCGCGGTCACGACTTCGTCGGCTAAGTATTGGTCGCGATCGGTGCGCACCACGAAACGCTTTTGCGCACCGATCGCGTGACTGAGCCCCAGACGATGAATCAACTGTCCCCAGAACTGGCGATAGTACAACTCGCCGTACTTACGACGCAGTCGCCAGAGTTCGTTGAACGCGATGTAGACGACTTCACCCTTGCCATAGGGACGGACCGCGATCAGCGGTTGCTTGGTTTTTCCGTCGGCGCACAAATCTGTCGGATGCTCCAACAACACGACCGCTTGCGGATGCACGCGCAGCACGGGCTGATACCAGGGGAGCTTGCCCATGTTGTTCCATGCCTTCTGATTCTCGGCTTCGGATTCTCCTCCCAGACGCATGAAATCGAACTGCGACGCATTGGCCGTCAGCTTCGGCTGGAACTCGCGGTCGGTGCGAGGTTTCGATTGGCGCGGGTCCGGGATCACCGGCAACATGTCGGCCAGCGGCCCCTCGGCCAGTTGGCCTGGACCGAAGCGCAGACCCGCGATCACGACCAACCCGCCGCCGAATTTGGAGACGAATTCGCGAGTCATCTCGGTGAAACGTTCCGAGCTTTGGATCTTTTGGCCCGGCATGTCGCCGAGGAACAGCACGTCATTGGCGAAAAAATCGCCGCGGCGCGGTGTGAGGTTCGGTAAGAACAACTCGTTGGTTTGACGCACCTTGGGGTCGGCGGAGTTCAAATACGTCCGGAACCCGCGCATCCCGACCAGCTTGTCGCGGTGAAAGACTTCTTTAACGAAGCGCCATTCCCAACTCGGTTCGTTTTCGACATACATCAAGCGGAGAAAATCGTCGCGGACGTTCACTTCGCGAATCGCGCGATTGTTTTGCGTGACGACCTCGCCTTCCTCGGGCGAGACTTCGGCGGCGAACTCGAAACGCCCGGTTTCCGGCGGTTTAAACGAGAAGGTCGTCGTAGCGGACGGCCCGTCGAGCGTCAGATCCTTACGACCGACTTCGATCGGCGCACCGGGCGACTGTCCGTCTCCGGTCGGCAGACGCTGCGCGGTCAGTCGAACCGAAACGGGCCTCTGATCCAGCCCGCTTTGGCGAAGCGAAACGGTCAAGGTTTCGGATTCGTTTTTCTTCATCACCAGCGGCGATTGCAGTTCGACCGCCAAATCGATCGCCGAGGCCGGCCCGACGCCGATCGTATAAATCGGCCGACCGATACGCCTCGCCGGAGAATCGTCGCCACCCGCCGGCGAAACGCCCGCGTTATTGCCGAAGTCGCTGACGACGACCACGCCGGCCAACTGGCTATTCGAGTGCCGCATCGCCAAATCATCGAACGCGTTCCCCAGCGCGGTCGTCTGCCCGGTGGTGGTCAATTGATCGGCCACTTTCAGCGGGTCGACCGTTTCCGAAAACGAAGCGCCGGCGTCCAATGGACGCACACCGTCGCCTTGTTCGAGAACGAACGTCCGAACGCGATACGTTTCTTGCAACGTGCGAAGCAAATTCTTTTCACCTTCCTGACGTAGCATCGCCTTGACGTAGTCGATACGCGCAGGTTTGACCGATTCGTCGGCCGCTGTGGCGCTCGCATCCTTTTGGGGTGCGGGCGTCGTTGGTTTTTCCGGTTTCGGAAGATCGACCGCGACGGCGAGGCTGGTGCGGTCGGCCTCGGGCATCTCGTCGCGGATGCCCATGCTGTCCGTGCCGTCGAATAGCACCCACAATAACGGGCGCGGGCGATTCGAGAGTTCGATCTTCAGAATCGGTTCGGCGATCAGCACGAAAACGATCGTCAACACGATCGCGCGGGCGAGCGTCAGGAAGAGTCGCGTCGCGAACGACGTCCGCTTTTGCAAGCGTGCGTAATACCATGCGGCGAGCGCGATCAACGCCAAACAGCCGAACAGCACCCAAGTGGCGCCGGTTCCGCGCGCCCAAGGGGCGGCGAACGATACGCCGACACCGTCGACGTAACTGACGTTCTCGATGCCCAGCATCCGACCGATGAATTCTTGCCAAGTCATTCCGAATCGACTTTCCCGCACGGACTAAGCGACCACCACGCCGACATCTTCGTTATGCCAGGATCGCCGGTGAACCACGGGGAGTACCCGGGTTCCAAGCCGGCCAAGCGCAAACGACCATTTCGCACGCCAAGCAGGCCAACAGCGCGACGGCGAACCACCACCATAGATCCCGGCCCCACGCGGTGGTGCCCGAGAGATTGACCGGCGCGCCGCGATCGATCCACAACAGATGTTTGCCGGTCTCGGCCGCGGATTCGGCGATTTGTTTGTCGAAATCGGAACGACGGAGCGCCGTCAGTTGCGACTCGGTTCCGGGACCATTGACCGCGAAGGGGATCGTCGCGATCGGCTCGCCGCCGCCGTCGGGCGTATTGCGTCGGGCCACGATTTTGTAGATGCCGCGTTGCGTGACGTTCCGCACGATCACACCGTATTCGTCGGGTCCCAACGCTTCGATCGCCAGCGGTTCTTCGCGCGGTTCGCCGGCCGCATTGCGCGTCGGACGTTGTAACGAGTATCGGGCTAGGTTGTCCGCGAGCGGCAACGTAAACTGTTCGACCTGCGTCAGGTTCCGCTTGGGCAACGTCGCTTCGATCAAGCCCCGCGCGATGCGATCCATAACGAGGAACGGTCCGCTGTCGACGAAGAAATTCCATTCTTTGAGCAAGCCGCTGGCGAAGAACACGACGGTCCCCTCACCGATCCGGCGTTCGACGAACAACGGCATCCCGTTCGATAACGTGGCCAACACGCGCGGTTGGCCGAGTTCGACCAACTTGTCGACCGGTAGACGCGGATCGCGTTGCCGCGGTAACGCACCGCTCCAGCTTAACCAGTTCGGCTCCAGGCTTTCGCGACGAGCGCGTCCCTTTTCACGGAGCGCCAAATCGTCGCCTTTCAACGCCGCCTGTTTTTCTTTACCGACCAACGTCTTGTCTTGCGCATCGAGTTCCAACAGTTCGTTTTGCTCAGCGGCGATTCGTGCGGCTTCACGTTTGCGTAAATCCGTTAAAATCTGCTTGTCGAGCGCGACTTGTGCGGTCTTCGTAAAAATCGGCTTGAAGCCCCCGCCGCCGCCGCCCGTAAAGAACGACGCTTGATCGGCCGGCGACATCTCGGGGAATTGGAAATACGCGTGCGAAAGGGAATCAGGGTTGATCGTCAGCAGTTCGGTTCGTTCGTTGCTTTGCTCGACCAATTGTTCGATCGACTTACCGTGCAGTTCCGACGTCAACGGCGCGGGCAGAATTCCCACGCCCTCTTTCCAGGCCGCGTTGTTCCAGGCGACCGGGTCGAAATTGCCGCCGGCGGCGATGATCAACGGGCCGCCTTGTCGAACGTAATCACGTAACAGGTCGACCGCGTCGCCCGGCGACGGCAAGCCGGCGACGACGACCAATCGGGCTTCCTTCAAACGGTCGCGCGTCAGTTCATCCAGCGTGATGTGCTTGACTTTGATCAACTGCGGACCATCGCAGCGCGTGATACGCGGCGCCAACATTCCGCGTAACAAATACGTTTCGCCGAACCGGCCGGTCGCGGGGTCTTCTTTCGGTCCCAGGCGATTTCGTTCGGATTCGTCGTTCTTCTCGACGATCCCGTCTTGGCACGGCTTTTCGTCGGGGGACCAATATTGATCGACGAACAACACGTTGATCTCGGCGGCGACCGGGATCACCAAATGCCGCACGTCGTCGTCCGGTAGCTGATCGGGATCCAACGCCACCGAAGCCTCGATGTAATTGACGCTTCCCGGCAGTCGTTCTTCCGGCGCGAAGTGATATCGAAACGTCGTCTCGGCCGTTTGCCCGTCTTCCAGATCGACCTTCTTGGTTTCCTTAATCTCTCCGTTGATCGACAACGCGACGTTCACGTTCGGACGCTTGTCGCGGCCCAGATACTTAATTCGCGCGGTGATCGACGTTTCTGTGGTCGTATCGGCCACGCCGTCGGCGATAGCGACGGAATCGACCCAGGCGTTTTGCGTTTCTTTCGGTGCGGCGTCGACCACAACCATGTCGGGAATGTTTTTGAAGCGTTCACCGAGATCTCCGCGCGGCCAGTTGGCCGCCTGATTGTCGGTCACCACGACGATCCGTCGCGCGGACTCATCGGACTCCGATCCGGAAAACGCCTCGAGCGCCAAATCGACGGCCTGGGTCAAGGTCCCGCGTCGATCGACCGTTTCGATCCGGGCGACGGCCTCCAACGCATCGGCCTTGGCGCGATACGCGTTGCGCGTGCGGCCGTATTCGGTACCGCACAACGGAATGACCGCGATCATGCTTCGCTCGGGCAACGCTTCGATCATCTCGGCCGCGCGGTCTTTAACGTCGTCCAGCACGCGTTTGCCCAGTTGTTGCTGATAGGCCTGCGCTCAAGCTGTTATCGACGATCAACGCGACATGCAGCGGATTGTTCGGATCGAAAGCCGATTCCGTGCGTTGAAAAAACGGACGGGCCAACGCCAAGCCGAACAGCAACAACGCGACCGCGCGCAACGCCATCAGCAAGAGATCGCGCATTTGCAGAATACGGCGACTGCGCTGCATGGCGGCGCAGAAAATCCATCGCCGCCCAGGGAACGGTGCGGAAACGGCGTCGATTCAGTAAATGAATCAGGATCGGCGCGGTCGCGGCGATCGCGCCGCCGAGGGCGTACCAAGCATATCCCGGTAAAAAACTCGGCATGATCGCGAACTCGTTCCCGCTGCGAAAGTCTCGTTGTCGGCCATCTGTCGTTGTTTCGTGGACGCGCAAGCCGCGGTCCACGCGCTCATCTCATGGGATGAGCGAGACGTCTACTCGCCCTTCTTCTGAAACTGGCTGATCTTGCCTTCTTGCAAAATCGGCAGGTAGCGGTTCGGGATCGCGAGAATGAAACAGCCGACGCTGGTTCCGTACAGATCCCCTTCGCGACCGCCCCCCAGATGCGACTTGCCGCTACGGCCTTCGTCCGACCACTTGCCGTCGGACGGATCGCCCGGTTTTTGAATTTGCGCGGCGCAGAGTTGATTTCGAAGGATCGGATAGCCCGACTTCCAATGCTCGCCGCCGACTTGATACAAGGCCTGCCCGACGTAATACATCGTGTACGAATCGAACGGCATCTTGCCGTCGCGATGCGCGGGAGCTTGGCTTTTTT
Source organism: Pirellulales bacterium (assembly GCA_049840575.1). GTDB lineage: Bacteria > Planctomycetota > Planctomycetia > Pirellulales > JALHPA01 > JANRLT01. Next base: position 436,182 of record JASGKV010000014.1, on the reverse strand, counting down.
GGATCGCGGCGTTGACGTATTCCATGCTCTTGGCGATGCGCCAGTCGTCGTACTGACCAAACTCTTGCATACAGACGACGCCGCACGCCGCCATGGCGGTCGAGCCCCCGCCGCCACCGCGATTGTATGTAAATTGCCCCGGAATCGAACGTTCTTCGGACTCGTTCCCGCGTCGTTGCGGCGAATAATGTTGCCGTACGCAGACGATCGCCTGACGAACCGTTTCCGGTGCGACTTCGAAACCGCTGTCCATCGCGCTACGCAACGCCTTGGCCTGCATCACGACCAAACTGAGGTCGTGCCCGCGATCTTGCTTCTTGGCTTGATAATCCCAGCCCCCATCGCCGCATTGCGTATTGGCGATCAGCTTCAACGATTTTTCGAGGACCGGGCCGATCCGCTGGTCGCTGGAAATCCCATACGCCTGACCCAGCACGAACGCCGACAACCCGTGGTTGTACATGTCGCGCTGCGAATTCGTGACGTTCAGCAAACCGGACGGCTTAGCGTTACGAATTACGTAATTCAGCGCGTTCTCGACGTTTTGCCCATACTTGCCGCGTCCCGGAGCATGGCCGGCCGCCATAAAAGCGAGCGCGCCCATACTGACAAGGCCCAGATCGTTCGCGCCCCCAATTACCTTCCGGACCTTGATTGCGGGCCAGCCACTGCAAACCCCGCTCAAGCGCGGCTTCGCTGTCGGGGGTCATTTCCCAATCGCCACCGATGCCCTGGGATTGAACGGTGTTCGTGCAAAACGTGACGGCAAACGCCGCAATCAGCGTCAGCGAGATGAGTTTTCGAAAAAAAGAAAAACGAGCGAGCATCGTGTGAGCGAAGGAAGCTTTGAAAACGAAAAAATCAAAAAACCGCGATATGGGAGTAGGATGCTCGAAAATCGGTCGGCGTTACGGTCGTTCGGACGGTTGTGCGAATGAAATTGTAAAAAAATCCGCCAAAGGACGCGATTTTTTCGACACTTCCGTCCCAAAGTTCTCATCGTGACTCGGTTCGTCCGCACATGTAAGATTTCCAGCGTAGTCCGCGCGTTTCGTCGATGGCAACGGTTTTGGGGATTTTGTAGGTCAGAAAGACTCTTTAAACGTGTAATTTTCGACGCAACAAACTCTTGCCCGAACCTGACTTGCAAGACCGTGTCCGGAAAGTAGAATAGCGAGTCTCGTTTGAGACCGAGGGAGCGGAAACGCGGTGATCGGCTCATGCGAGGAAGCAGATTTAGGCCCTTCAAAGCGGCCTTCTTGTGCCGAGATCCCTTCGTCATCGCGACAGCGAAACGAGGGAATCACACCATTCCCCGATAGCTCAGTTGGTAGAGCGCGCGGCTGTTAACCGCTAGGTCGTAGGTTCGAGTCCTACTCGGGGAGCTTTTTGGTCGGTTGTCCGAACCAAGCCATATTCGGTTAACACTTCGGGATCGTTGCCAGCATCGGCAACGGTCCCGTTTGTCATTTCAGGGGCATTTTTTTTCAATCCACCGGCTTCTGTTGCCTTGTATTCTTGACCAAGCTTGACGCCGGGGAATAGCTGGAGCGTGTACTGCCCGCTCTTGGATTTGCTGTCAGAGGAGTGGATTTCTAGCACATCAACGAAGTGTTGCAGGATTGCGTGAAGCTCGTCTGGATTGGCCTCAGCAAAAAGCTGATCGATACCCGCCCAGTTCTGCATGAACTCGGCCGCTTGTTGTGCGACTCCTTGTAGTGGTTGCTGCCGTGTCGCAATCTTTTTCAATTCCGTCTTTAGAACTTTCTCCTGAGATTCGATCCGCTCAAGTTCACCCTGGACGCTGGCGAGCCCTTTTGCTCCTTGGGCTTTCAGGACCTCTAGCAGCCTCCCTTTTTCGGCACTGAGTTGTGAGGTCTGCCGACGAATCGTAGCCTCTTCTTCTTGAAGCTGAGCTTCCAGGCCGCCGAATTTGATGATCGCTTGTTTGACGATTGCTTCACGCGACTCTGGCAGGATTGCTAGTTGACGTAGGCGATTCAAAACACCCACCTCCAAGGCCTCAGCCGGAATCCGACATGCGGTGCAAGAATTCTTGCTGGCCGCATGGGACTGCTGGGAGCAGCCATAATAATAGTAGGTGTTATCACGACCGTGAGCGTTCATGCCGACCATGCTGGCCCCACATTGGCAGCGAAGCATGCCCGATAGTAGGTATCGCCGGTGATGGGTCTGCTTAGGGTTGTGCCGCCGCTGGGTCGTTTGCCGCAACAAATTCTGAACGCGCTCGAATTGCTGCGAACTGATAATTGCTTCATGGCAATTATCGGTAACGGACTGCCCCCATTTGACGCGACCCAAGTAAAGATCGTTGCGAAGGATCCCGAGGACTTTCTGCTTCACAAACGGCTTCCCGCCTCGTACTTGTCCCGAGCGGGTCTGAAAGGCAGGGTACTTGATGCCCAACTCATTGAGTTTTTTTGTGACCGCGCCGCCGGACCCTAATTGCTCTAGTAAGTCGAAGATTTTACGGACGATCTCTGCTCCGGCCTGGTCAATGATCAACTTGCCCCGCTCTTGCGGATCAGAGATGTAACCCAGAACGTGTCCCCCGTTCCAGAGACCGCGCTCAGCACGGTTCAGCATCGTTGAAATCGTTCGCTCCGCTGTCATTTCGCGTTCAAGTTCCGCGAAAACCATGATCAATCGGAGCATCGCACGTCCGGTCGGTGTTGACGAATCAAACTGTTCCCGAATACTAATCACATCGACGCCATATTCTTCGAACAGTGACCACAGTTCGACGAAATCTTTGAGACTTCGCGTGATACGGTCGAGTTTGAAGCAGATTACAACGTTGATTTTCCCGGCCCGGATGTCTTCTTTGAGGCGTTGAAGTTGCGGGCGATTCTGATTCTTAGCACTCTTGCCTGCATCGATGTACCGTTCGACGACTTGAACGTTCATGCCGTAACGGCGTTTGCGCTGCTCGATTTCTTGGTCGATTTCGCTCTGTTGCGAAGCCAAGCTGTCGCCTTCATTGGCTTGGCGTTGCGAAGAGACCCGAATATATGCGGCCACATGACGAGGCTCTTCTTGAGGCATCAATTTAGGCTTGCGTTTCATCAGGCCACCTGCCGATCGGTTTGAGCGTAGCAATCAATTCCCGCTGAACTCGTGTCCAGAAATTTCCGGCGTGCGATCGCCGCGAGAACGTTGGCGAGTGTGTGGATCGTCGACTCCGTCAGTTGCTCTGACGATAGGTTAGCCAAGGGATGCTCCATGTTCTTGGCGACGACCATCGCCATTTCGTGGAACTCCCATTTCTTGCGAGTAGAAGAACTTCGAGTCATTGGAAGAATACCTATCGACGCAATGCGTCGTTTTAGGTATTCCTCCGCTCGGGGCTGCCCAGGTAGCAAGCAGCTTTACTCGCGTCGAAAATACTGCCCGCTAGTCGAAAGATTTTACCACATAGGGGATGACCGTTTCATCCCTTGCCGGGCAACACACCAAGCGCGGTTGATCTTCGATTGGGCTAACTGTGAACATCTTAAGCATCGTTGCTTTTAAGTCAAACTAATTTTTGAACTTCGGAGAGTTATAGACTGTTGAGAACTGTGAGTTAGTAATCAAACGAAGAATTTTTTCATCAGCGAGGTCGGCTTTATTTGCCGTCCCTAGGGAAATAAAGCTAACCAGGGATTTCTTGAAGCCCTGGTGCGCGTGTGCGTATCTTGCCTGCTAGTGGTGTGAAAATTAATTGATAATTCATGCTATTCTTGGACTATTTTGTCCCAGAAATGATGCATATTTGAATAGGGCGTTCTGGCTTCATCCCGTTTGGAGCACCGATGGAGAATCTTCTGACTGGAGAGTTTCGCCGCGCTATAGTGCAACTCACGGATTCCTGTCATTCGGTGTTGCGAATTCTTGATCAATCATCCGCCCTTAAGCTTCCATCGCAAGATCAGAAGCAAATATCCAAAACATCACAAAAGGAAGCAACTCCGTTACTCGTAATCGAGGATCACGTTTTCACGATTCGTTTCCGCGGCAAGCCATGCTTTCTCGGCAACTCTTTAGGTTATCGCTTGATCTTAAAACTTGCGGAAAACCGTGGACGGTATGTTTCTCACGAAGAGCTCCTCGAAACGATCTGGTGCGGCAAGCGAAGCGTTTCTGCGATCAAGAGTGTCATTTCTGATTTAAGACACAAGCTCCTCAAGAGCGGTCTTACTGAATTGGCTCGCGCCTTGGATGGTTCCTTGAAAGGTCATTATCGCCTTCGGATTGCTCGCGATTAGTTGAACTTCCCACCGCATTCCGACTGAAATCCCACCCGATTCCGACCGCTGTTCTCCACAATAACGCTAGCTAACATAACTCACCAAGCTTGTTGTGGATTGACAGGACATGGGAACTCAGAACGAAAGTTTGCCGAAGATTCCTGCTGCGCAATACGTGCGGATGTCAACGGAACATCAGCAGTATTCCACCTCGAATCAAGAAGACATGATTCGGGAATATGCGGAGCGCCGTGGCTTCATTATTCAACAGACCTATGCGGATGAAGGCAAAAGCGGCTTGAACGTCGCTGGCCGCGAGTCGTTACGACGATTGATCGCAGATGTGCAAAGTGGAAACGTCACCTATAAAGCGATTCTCGTTTACGACATTAGTCGCTGGGGACGATTTCAGGACGCGGATGAAAGCGCCTACTACGAATATTTGTGCAAACGCGCCGGCATCGAAGTTCACTATTGTGCTGAGCAATTCGAGAACGATGGCGGCCCGACATCGACGATCATCAAAAGCGTTAAACGGGCCATGGCTGGTGAATACAGCCGAGAGCTTTCTACGAAAGTTTTCAAGGGGCAATGCCGCTTGATTGAACTTGGTTATCGACAAGGTGGAGCCCCGGGTTATGGCTTACGGCGCATGCTTATCAATCAGGCAGGGGAACGAAAATCATTGCTGATCCGTGGCGAACAAAAATCCTTGCAGACCGATCGGGTGATCCTCGTCCCTGGCCCAGAAGAAGAAGTTCGAACGGTGAGGTGGATTTACGAACAATTCACCAAGCACGGCAAACGGGAATCAGAGATCGCGTCAGAATTAAATTCGACTGGCAAACTGACGGATTTGGGTAGACCTTGGACTCGAGGGTCGGTAAATCAGGTTTTGACGAACGAGAAATACATCGGCAACAACGTCTACTACAAAACGTCATTCAAGTTGAAGAAGAAACACGTCCGCAATTCTCCTGAGATGTGGATTCGTGCGAATAATGTTTTTGATTCGATCGTTCCTCCAGAGTTATTCTTTATCGCCCAGGGAATCGTGCAGGAGCGGAACCGAAGGATCACTGATGAGGAATTGCTGGCGAAACTCAAGTCCTTAGCGGAAATACATCCTACGCTTTCCGGCCATTCGATTGACGCAACAGAAGGGATGCCTGGGAGTTCTTTGTATCGCTCACGATTCGGCAGTTTGCTGAAGGCTTATAAGCTCGCTGGCTTCCAGCCGACGAAAGATTATAGCTATCTCAATATCAATCGTGATTTGCGTTCCCTGTATCCGCAGTTAGTCACGGATGTGATGCAGCGTCTTGATCGCGCCGGTGCCACCGTTACTCGGGATGTGAATAGCGATCTGTTGTTAATCAATGGGGAATTCAGCGCCTCGATGGTATTGTCACGCTGTCGTCAAACTCAAGCGGGTGCGCTACGGTGGATGTTGCAATTAAATCAGCGCATTGCGCCCGACATTACGATTCTCGTTCGCATGGATGCCGAAAATAAAAGCCCGGTGGATTACTATCTGTTGCCCATCATGGATATCGCAACTCCCAAACTGCTGCTCTGTGAAGAAAATGGAGCGGCTTTGGATACCTATCAATTCGACAATCTTGACTATTTCACCAGCATGTCCAAGCGTTGCAAAATTGAGGTGGCCGCATGACAGTCCGCTATGATCCTGTCGTTCGAATGATCCCTGTAAAACAAATCCAGGTGATGAATCCCCGCGATCGAGCCAAGAAAAAGTTCACGCAAATCGTCCAGAACATCGCTCGGATCGGACTCAAACGTCCGGTCACGCTTGCGCATGCCGGAGGTAAGAATGGCGAGGCGCGTTTTAACTTGGTCTGCGGCCAAGGTCGTCTGGAGGCCTACATATCCTTGGGCCAAGAAGAGATCCCGGCCATCATCGTCGAGGGGACGAAAGAAGAGTTGCTCCTAATGAGCCTCGCGGAAAACTTGGCCCGGCGTCAACATTCGACGGTCGAGCTTGTGCGGCAGATCTCACTTATGAAGAAACGTGGCAACACCCACAGTGAAATCGCACGCAAAACAGACTTAGACATTACTTATGTGCGAGGGATTTTGCAGTTGCTTGATCGCGGTGAAGAGCGGTTGCTGCAGGCGGTTGAGAAAGGTCAACTTCCCGTAAGTATCGCCATCACGATCGCAACAACAGATGACAAAGGCATCCAACGGGCGCTGCAAGAGGCTTATGAGAGCCATGCATTGCGTGGCAAACAGCTCCTCAAAGCACGTCGATTGTTAGAAACGCGACGAACTCGTGGAAAATCCCAGCATGGCGGCCCCCGCAAGCCAAACGATCGTCCCGTCACCACGGTCGGTTTGCTCAAGACGTATAAAGATGAAGCTGTGAAACAAAAGCTGATCGTTCAGAAGGCCAAGATTTCAGAGACCAGATTGCTGTTTGCCGTTTCTGCCATGAAGCAGTTGTTTCGAGATGAGAATTTCGTGACATTGTTGCGGGCCGAACGACTCGACTCTCTGCCCCAGTACCTCGCACAACAGATTTATGGGAGTGGAAAAAATGACTGAAAAGGTCAATCTCGCCTGTGGCATGGAGGTCCTAGAAATTCCGTTGGAGAATATTCTCCCGACGCGTCTCATGGATGATTCCATTCGCAAATCCCCCAAATACTTGTGCATCGAGGCTTCTATCAAAGAGCTGGGTCTCATTGAACCCTTGATGATCCATCCCCAGGACAAAGCGGCGGGAACCTTCCTCTTGCTAGATGGTACGATTCGGCATCGAATACTAAAGGATCTGGGATTCAAGACAGCCAAATGCCTAATCTCCAGTGAAGACGAAGGCTTTACCTACAATCACAAAATAAATCGTTTGATGTCGATCCAAGAGCACTTCATGATATTGAAGGCGATCAAGGATGGTCTCGATGAAGAACGGATCGCTAAAACGCTGAATGTCGATGTCGCGAGTATTCGTCAAAAACGTGATCTGCTCGAAGGCGTTTGCTCTGAGGCAGTGCACCTGCTTCGTGACAAACCCGTGACGGCGAATGGGCTACGGGAGTTTCGGAAGGTCAAGTCGATGCGGCAAATTGAAATCGCCGAACTGCTGTGTGCGGCACACAATTTTTCTCACGGCTATGTTAAATGCCTTATCGCGGCTTCGAAATCCGAGGAAATGATTGATCCCGAAAAGGGCAAGGAGATTAAAGGTTTATCTCCTGAAGACATTGCACGGATGGAACATGAGATGGAATCTTTGGGACGGGAATACCGCTTGATCGAAGAATCGCATGGCTTGAATACGTTAAATCTGGTGCTTGTCGTGAACTATTTGAAAAAGCTTCTCGATAACCCGCGTGTGTTACGATTCCTCATGCAGCGGTACCCGGAAATGCAGGTCGAACTCCAGAAACTCTCTGAGCTTAGAAGCCTCGGGGAACCCGCGCTCGCGAAAACTTCCGCTGGTTGAAACTGAATATCCTTCAGCATTTACCGCCAGCAAAAAATGGTGATGACCAGCCCAGATTTTCTGAAATGCGGAGTAGCTTTTTTTCGAGTACATGAGTCGTCGAATTAATCCTTGCGCCTTACTTGGATTCACCTCAGTCCAATGATGCACCAAAGTCTTTGAGCAACTTTAGGTGCAGCTCGGTGTTAGCAATCAATTGTTTTACGGAGGTTTTTACTTGCCGGAGGTCCGGTGTGTTCTTGAGATTAAGGACTGGTTCTTTCTGCTCCACGAGACCGGGGAATTTAAACCCAGGAGGCAGTCGATAAGCTTGCATCTTGTTGTCGAAGTGCCAAGGGATTTGCGCCATCTCAAGGCATTGCAACATTCGGTGGACTGTTCGACGTGAGCAGCCGAGTTCTTCAGCCAGAGATTCTGCGTCCCAACGCCCTGACCCCATGAGAAGCCTTAGTAAACGCAGGAGCCGCGCCAAGCGATCAGCTTGTCGAAGTCGGCGTTCAGGATCGGGACGTTTGCGAGCCATGTAGGTTTTCCAAGTAGTTCCTGGACAACCTACCCGTCACGGATGCCACCTGTAGTTCCGTTTGTTAAATGACCCACTGTTGTCATCGATAGCCACTATGATGAGCCTCTTTGAGTATTTTCTTGAGGGCAATTCGATGGCGCGTTTCGCTCGGACTTTATCAGGTGCTTTCTCCGATCTCTTTTGCATGTCGGACAGCTGGCGGAAAATCCTGCTGATTGGTGAACATCTTGAAGGTGTTGTTCCATGGGCAATTGATGTCCAATTTCGCGAACGCGACACCGTGACCTTCTACCACGGCACGACGAAGTTGCTCGATCTGCGTTTTGATCCGATCTCGCGTACCGTTGCCTGCTCTGCCGATCCGGCCTACCACCTTGTCCCCGGTTACGATCAGCTTACGGGCCTTGCAGAGTCTGGCGATGGCTCCAGTCTCTTAGGTCGGATGACATCCTATCTTCAGGCTGCGATTCCGTTCACGAATGCTCGTTACTTCGCAAATGGATACGAAGGTGCCTGGCAGAACTTACTATGTTATCGCTATGGCCTAGGCTGGCAACCTGGGGATGATTGGCTGATCGTGGACCGCGAAGCGGTGTTAGGACATGCCTCGAAGGTAGAGAAGGCATCGGCAGAAGCCAACATTGCCGCGAAATATCAGGCGGTGCGTCACACTCTCCAAACCGACAACGCGAAGCTCTTCGGCCAGCTGACTACTGATGGGCTTGGCAACGAAGTCGACCTGTTAGCCATTGGTCCTGCTGGCGAGTTGGCTGTCATCGAACTCAAGCATGGCTCGAACGCCAGCGGGATCTATTGGGCCCCTCTTCAGGCTGCGGTCTATCGCGACAGTTGGCAGCTTGCATTGAATGACATCTCTAGAGAAGTTTGCAATCTGGCTTGGCAGAAAATCGTGCACGGCTTATTGCCAGTGGCCGCGAAGTCGAAGTTGCCGGCTGAGGGGTTCAAGGAATTGCGTAGTTACGTTTGGGTGGCCGAACCAAACGAGCGATCCTCGTGTTGGCAGCGAACTGCCGAGGTGATCCATCGATGCCCTGAGGCGGCAGTCGATTTTTATGACGTTACTGCGATTGAGAACCCAGCTTTGCAACGGCGTGACTTGCCGATACTGGCACAGACCGGTCGAGCATAGTTTATTCGCCGTCTTCACCCGTCTCGTCCATGATCCTTTGGCCAATATCGCGAAGTACCTTCATGTCTTTGAACGATAGCGGCAGGACACGCAGATAGAACTGATGCGACTGATTCCGATAGCTAAGCACGATGTCAGTTGATCCCTCGTAAGGGTGGTCGGCCGTGATTTGTAAGCCATCTCTGAGGGCTTCTGGCTGAGAACCGATGAGATATTCGTGCGATTGAACTCGATCCTCGATCCACGGTAGGTATCGATCGATGTGGGGGCTGATCAGTTTCTCATACGCCATGATCGCCGCGTCAACTTCATCGGCACCGCTGGCCGAGATGGTTCCGTAGTTGATCAACGGTGGTACTTCTCGACCCTCGAAGCTGGGATGGCCAAGTGATGTGTTGGCCACGATTTGGACGGCATAGTTTCGGAGCGTTGACATGGATATCGCGAATGACTCCTAAAATGACAAGCTGTCGGCGAGTTGCTGAACCTCAGACAGCCTCCTACACAGCTTAAAGATCGGTCAACGAATTTTTGGTCGAGCCATTCTTCGATCACAGCCATAAGACGAACTAGTGCGTTCTAACTGCCACTCGTTCGATGATGATCTAAGTTTTGACGTGCTGGGTTTTGATCTGGAACGCTGGTCGCAAGTAGGCCGTTTTCGTTTCTAAATACTCCGCACAACGCTGCATGCTTGGTTGGCGGTGTAGCCAACGATACAGTTGCTCCCAGGTCCACTGCTGAAATCGATCTTTGTAGTCACCGCGAATCAACGTCGCAAACTCGGCCGCAGTTTCTTGTTCGTAACCTTCGCGAACCAGATTCACATGGTACGCTCGGGTTTCACGATGATCGCAGCGTGACATCCACTCTGCGAACGTCATATTCCGCCAAAGTTGGTAGAATAGTCGCGGCTGTCTTGCCGCTCGTTCGTAGTCGAGGATCTCGTGAGAGGGGTCCTGATAGATCGAACGCAGCTCATCACACGTCAGGGACTGGGCATTCTTTCGCACGCCCTGACTGTAATAGGTGTTTGGCGAAGTGAACTTCGCTTCGATCAGCACCAGATATTTGCCAGGTAGGTGGATGGCGATATCAGGCTCGGTAAGCGGACGATTGACAGGAAGATGGCTTTCGAAACGTTGTCGAGCCCGGTCAAGCAGGTGCCAGCCGGCAAACGTGCCATCATTGACGCGGATACCCCAGAGATAGAGGTCTGGCTCGTAGGCGTGTTGCTCACCCAGGAGCGTAGCGATCAATTCCGCCAGCAGCTTCGCTTCCGCGAATGATCGGAAGACGTTCCAGCTGAGCATGTCTTCGGAGTTTTCGCTTGCCAGTCGTTCCGGACTCGGGTCGTACTTGTACGGATGATAGACAATTCGCTCGCAGAACTCTTCTCGGGCAACGATGCAGTTTCGATGAACACTAGAATAGCCATGAGTTGGCTTGTTGCCCGACGCATGGAGTCGGATGCCATGATCGGGACAATAGACATGTGGCATCCCCCGTCGTGCTTGGCGGACCCAAGCGGTGCAGCCACGCACGAAACACTGTAAGCGGTGTTTGTCCTCTGGGTGCCGCTTGATTTCGGCTTCAAGTTCCCGAGTACCGTAGGGAAGCATTTGACCTTCCATGAAAGGGTGATCAACCACCGCTGCCGCTCACAAACCACTTCTTCGCTGCCGTCGGGTTAAATTGAACTTTGTATTTCGCCGCTTTGTTAACACCTTGTCCTGATCCCTGCTGATAGGTTAGCACTACGGCGAACTCAAACCAATTCGTCTCGGGCAGCGGTTGACCGGCATTGATCGTGAAGGACTGGGGGATAAACCCGATGGCATCGATTCTATTGTTATCGAATGCCTGGATGTCGGGATTTGCCTTTTCGAATTCCTCCCACTTCGTTTTGAATACCCAGGCCGATAAAACTTTTTCGAGGACGGCGCGTGCTGAGGCAAGATCGGATTTCGCTGCTGGACTACCAGAATTCGTCGACTTGTTTTGATTGACCGTCGTTGCTTTGCTCGACTTTGAGTTTACCTGCCAAGTGATTATCCCCGCGATGCCGGCTAACACCACAATCGCGCCTACTACGACCATCGGCATGATCGAGGATTGCTTTCGACGAACTAGTGGGGTCGTACTGCGAGTAGGACTAACCTCAAATGGATTCGTATTCGCTGGTGCAGCCGGCGTCATTGTCTGGATCGGCATCTGAAACGGACGATGGCAGGTTGGGCATTGCACCATCTGGCCAGCATATCGACCATCGTCATAGACCGCGTGACGACAGAAAGGGCATTGGATGGAATACGGTTGCATAGCTGCCCCTTGAGAAGTACGAGTCTTAAGAGAATATCAGGCAGTGAGGTTTGATCGCTAACCTACTACTTGAACTGACCTTTGCCATGGCAGTTTTGACAGATACCGGTTCCGTGACAGAACCCGCATGGCTTGTCGCCGGGCTTGCCGAATCCTGGGTAGCCGAACTTGCCGGAGCCGTGACACGTTTTGCACTTCCCGTTGCCTTTGCACGAGATGCATGTATTAGCCATTTCTGCCCTTTCGTTGAAGGAGTGATAAAACACCTACCCCTCTATTAGATCAGGCACCTGTGCCATCAGTGGGTCATTTCATGATTGACACTTTTCGCTTATTCGTGGACATCCATGGCCAAAGCCTCTGGGAGCAACGGCTTCTGAGTGTTAGTAGGTAAACTCTTGAAGATCAGATAATCGCATAAATCCGAGGCTGCTAAACGTTCGCTAGGGGGCATCCACCGTTGGTTGGTCCGCAAGACATGAATAATGTCTGTATAGCTCATCTCCCCAACGTTAAGTTGACTAGGACCTATCTCTGTGCCTAGACGCACAGCTGCCCGTAACTGCACGGGATCGGAGTAAGTTTTCACCAACTCATACCCTCGCCTAGGCCCCACGACAATGCTGACGAATCGGCGCCGCGGCTGCTCGAAAAGTCCAGCGCCTTGATAGTAGCCGCACTCGTGTAGGCCAACACGGATCAATCGCAGAAGTTGATCCGTCGTGGGATCGTTGGCCGTGCGTTTGGCTAACGGGCTTTTGTATTTGAATTCTAGATAGACGGTCGTTGCAGGATTTTCCCACCGGAAGATTGCATCTACCTGCGTTGACCCCTCTTGGACACCGGTGATTTCGCGTGGTAACTGCGGCCGGTTTTCCCATAAGCTGGTCCGGAATCTTCGGTAGTGTTGACGCTGAAACGCCGTCGTCCCAAGGGCTCTATTGAGAAACCCTGGTAGCCACCACCGTGGTTGTATCAGCCGCAGCACTTGCAGCATGTTTCCCGTGATCGCGTCTTCGCTTGTTGGCCGGATGATCAGAGGGCAATGTAAGTCGCCTTGTCGCGCCGGCCCGCAAAGTCGTCCGCCTTTGCCCAACATCTCAGCCAGCATGACGCGCTCCAGAGTTCTTGGTGATCCGCTAGACTTTCGGAAACTTAACGCGTAGCACTGCTTGCATCGCCTCGAATCGTTATTAAAATCAAGGCTGCCTCATGGGTACTGCCCCACTCGTGAGGCGCATATAAGCCTTCTCATGCACTGCCCCGCATGAGAAGGTTTTTTGTTGAGTGCGATGTAGAAGCGGTCAGTTGCGGTTCTGGACGATTGTCTTTTTCACAAGATCACCAACTGCTTCTGGCGAGAGCTTGCGACTGTCAGCGGGTGGAGCGGGACCAACTCTGGCTGTTGCTGTTTGGTGCCTTGCCACTCCAGGCATTCGAGTCGATAGGGACAGCCCGAACAGTTGAGTGGCGATTCATGCGGGTAGAAAATCTCCGCGGCAACAGCCCGTTCGACCGACTCGACGAGATCGCCTAGTCTTGCAAAATCGTACTCACTTCGGCCGACGCTGAGACGTTGCACCGCGGGCTTTTGCGTTTTGACTAAGACGACATATTCCAAACGTGGCACCTCACCCCAACGCTGTTCTATTGTGTGTGTGTAACATGTCGCCTGTAATGCCGTGTCCAATTCTCGTTCGCCGTAGCGTCGTGACGAAGTCTTGAACTCTTGAACGATCACACCGGTGTCGTCCATGCAGACTAAGTCCAACACGGCTTCGAGTGGCTTGTTCAGATATTCGCCACGACTATTCACTAACGGGACCATGTACCGGGCTTCGACAGCCAAAATGTGCTCTGGCGGCGGCTCTTCGAGATAGGTCGCCAGGAGGGCTTCGCTTTTAGCCAGGAGATCGTGCTTGCCGTTGCCACCAGAGTAGCTGATCGGCTGCTTGGCTTCAGTTTCAGACCACGTCGCGAGAAACTCTTCGTGAAGTGATGTCACACCCAGCACTTCACCCACCTGCAACGCACGGTGGTACATGGCTAGGCCCGCGTGGATCGCGGAGCCAAATAGCATGTTGGAAAGTACGAACGGTCGGGGGATGCCAACGATCCGCTCGAAGTAGTACTGCAACGGGCAACGCAGATACTGCGAGATTCGACTATACGACCAGTGGGGACGAAGACTCGGCATCTGCGTTGCTCCGCGCAGTTAGGAAAATCAGAACAGCGAAAGAAGGAACCTAGGCCCGCCGTGAGGCAGAGCGGGGTTCGTCGTTGGTCAACCGCGAGATTACAGTGCCGGCTTCAGACTTGGTCAGATCGTAGAGTCCAACCGGGCGTTCCAGCACCGCAGCGATTTCCTCTTCGAGCTTGTTCGTCGTCCAACGTTGCCGCTTCGAGATTGTCAGCAAGAATTGGATCTGCTTGTCGGTGGCGGGTGTCGGTTGCCCATTCGCTGCGGGTTGCTGAGCCGACTGACGATCACTGGGAGCGACATTTGCCGCACGGCCATTCGTGCTGGTACCACGTTTGACCGGAGCGTGACCGTTTGAGTCATGGCCATTGACGGCAGGAACGGACGACTTGGCAGGAGCTGGACGGTCAACTGCTTGGTCTCGGCTGGCGATGGCCGAATCGCTCTGATGCCGTTCGATCTGCAAATCAATGGCTTCTTCGGCCAAGTCGTAGAGTTCCTTGATCTGCTCGATCACCGCTTGCGCATCACTCACCGCGGCAGAGATTTCGCCATCGAGGTTGATCGTGAAACCGGTCGAGTTGTAGTCCTTGCTGAGCTTGCGACTGAGGCCAACGTTGGCGCGAATCATCTGAGTTCTCCGGGGGAAAGGCACGGGTAGGATGCCATATGTACCCCGGTCGATAGCTGAATTAAAATCGGACAATTTTTCAAGATTTGTCTGGAAATCGAACGACGGGATGCTATAATTGGGCTAGAAAGGAACTTTCCCATGGTTGCCGCTCGACTCGAAATCACTGCAAGAGCCACGCCTGTATTCCCTGAGCAAGAGGTCAGACGGCGTTTACGGGCAGAGCTACAGAATATTGCCGATGAGGGCTCTGTGCTCCGGCCTGATTGGGAGCCGTTGCTCGATTCCAAGCGAGTAGTGGGAACAGTTTTGGTTCTGGAGGATCTTTTTCCATTCAAAATCCCTCCTGACAAGATCGTTCGTAAAGGTGGTTACAATTCCGTGGATGAGGCGATTGACGACATGGTCGATAGGGTCAGTAGGATCTGGGGCGAGAAAAATCAGCCCAAGGTGCGCGAAATGAGTAAGGAACGAACAACGCAGAACAGTGACAATGTCGAGGATCGGAAAGCGCTAGGCGAAAAATTGCGTGAGGCTAGGGAGTATCTCGGCTTTTCGCAGGATCAGGTTGCTACTTTCTTGGACGTGTCAAGAATCCGCCCTATCCATGATAGAAAGCGGTCAACGCAAAGTAGATGCTTTGGAATTAAAGAAACTCGCTGGCTTATACAAACGTTCTGTTGGACATTTTACAGGTGAGGTAGCAGAGGAAACTTCGTTTGGTGCCGATGTCAAGCATCTTGCGCGAAAGGTATCAGAACTCTCACCCGACGACCGCGAGGAACTTGGGCGATTCGCAGATTTCCTGCGAGCCAGAAAAAAGAAGGGAGGATGAGTCGTGGCTATACGCGATGACATCCTAAATGCCGTCTACGAAGCGAACCGACTCCATAAAGAGTTCGACACTGAGGCCCGCGCTAAGAGCGGCGAAGGCCGCATCGATGTGTTCGGGATGCTCGTTGAAAAGGACATCCCAGTCATGTTCCGACCGCTCAGGAATTTGCTTGGTGCTTATATCAAAGATCCAAGCCAAGGTGTCATGGTTACAACACAGCGCCAACTGCCGGTGCAGCGGTTCACAGCCGCTCACGAACTCGGACACGCAGCTCTGGGGCATGATGCCAGTCTGGATGAGGAAGAAATACTTACCAGGGCATTATTCGATCGGGGCGCAGCGTTTGATTCACGCGAGATTCAGGCAAATGCATTCGCGACAGCGCTGCTAACGCCCCAGTGGTTGATCGTAGAACACATGAAGCGTCAGGGCTGGAATCGAGATAACTTGACTGATCCGGTCATTGTTTACCAGCTCTCGTTGCGGATGGGCACCAGTTACCAAGCAACATGTTACGCACTACTTGATTGCAAAGGAATTGACCGGCGGGCTTGCGACAAGCTGCTGGAATCAGGCAGAAAGAAATCTGCCATGAAGCAGGCTCTTGCGAAGCCGTACATACCCCATAACTGGTATGGAGACGTATGGATAGTGACTGAGCGTGACAACGGCATGGTTCTAGAGGGGAGCCACTCTGACCTTGTCGTGATAAAGGTTCAGGAACACGCGAGTTCGGGCTACGTCTGGCAATTTGGAGAGTTGGCAAAGGCCGGACTTGCAATCCGTAATGACGGCCACGCCAGCCAGGAAGGCGAGCACATTGGGGGAATTGTCTTCCGAACAGTGATAGCCGAAGCGGATGGCTACGGTAGCAGCCATGTATCTCTTCGAGAAGTTCGACCTTGGCAGACCAACGGTACACCGCTTCACTCGATGGAACTCGACGTAAATCTTTCTGGCCCCGTGGAGGCTGGGCTCCTATACATCCAACGTCAGGAATTATTGGAAGCCGCATGAGTTCAATCACGGTCCACTACGACCTCCGCAGCCGTTTTGGACCGGCGCGTGATCAGGGAGGACGAGAAACTTGTTTAGCGTTCGCTTTTAGCGATGCCCATGCCGTCAGAATCGGCGGAGTGTGGTCGCCACTGAGTAGCGAATACCTATTTTATCACGCTAAGCTGCGGGATAGGATGTCGCCCGATATGGGCACGACACCTCCCGCCGTGATGGCCGCACTTGAGCTTGACGGACAGCCTAACGAATCCGATTGGCCATATTTAGCCAATCTGCCAAATGATCTGAGGACATGGAAACCTCCATCGAAGATCGGGACGATATTTTGTTGTAATTCTCAAGTGAACGGTTGGACTTTTGATGATGTTTGGAACGCCATCGAGGCAGATACGCCACCTGTGGTTGTCATGACGATTTCGAATGCCTTCTACAATCCCTTCAACGGAGTGATCGATTCCGACGAAGCAGAAAATCCCGCAATCCGGCACGCGGTCCTTGCAGTCGCCACTGGGATGCTAGGCAAGAAGAAGTTTGTGCTTGTTCGCAATTCGTGGGGCAACACCTGGGGATTGTCAGGTTATTCCTGGTTAAGCGAGCGATACCTCGCTCCACGTGTTCTTGTTGCTCTTGCCATCAACTAGGAGATCCACATGTATAAAGTCGTCGCACCGAAAAAAAGCTGTGCTGAGGCGTGGGTTGCAGCCTGCCAAACCATCATTAATGACCATGACGAAGGCTACAACGTCATAATCGATATTGCGGACCCGGTTACGCACAGTGAAAAGGACAACGCGGTTATCTCGAACGTGGATAAGTTCCTGAAGCGCTACGACACGTACCCAATCATCACCGTAGCAAACACGATTTTCCCGCAGTCACTGTTAATAGCGCATGGCCCAAAAGATTTCTACAATATATATCATCGGGACTTTGCATCCTTCTCGGAAACCAAGCTGTGGGGCCGATATTTCGAGCGTGTTACGCGACATGTTGACCGGGAGGGCAATACCATCAACCCGCTTCAAGACCTTATTGACAAATTGAAGGCCAAAGAGGCTATGGGAACCCGCAAGGGATCGATCTACGAACTGGCGATCACTCCGACCGATCTACAGCGGCATGGCGATGACGGTACGGAAATGGAAGACTCCGACATAACCATATATCGGCCATCGAAGGACCGGAAACTCACGCTCGGCGGGCCTTGCCTCAGCTACCTGAGCTTCAAACGGCACCCGCAACAGGGGCTTCTCCTAACTGTAATGTACCGAAACCATTACTACATCACGCGGCTACTCGGCAACCTGATAGGATTGGGGCGACTGCAAGCGTTCGTTGCCGCCCAGACTGGAGTACCGCTAGGTTCGCTCACGGTCATTTCGACACACGCCGAGCTTGATAAAGGTGAGTGGGGGATTGTCGAAGCGAGAGATTTAGTTAATCATTCCGCCGCAATCCTTGAGTCGTGATTCCTACAGATGGAATGGCGCAACATGTTTAGTCCGGAGGTTGGAGTGGGAAGGCCGAGGAAATCAATCATTGATCCAAAACGGAGATCGCGTTTGCGCGATGGTATTGCCGACCGGCTAAAGCCGTCCGCAGTGTACGACTCCTATTGGAAATTCGCAGCTGAACGTCAGGCGGTTTTCTTCCGCAGACACGAAGGCATAAGACCGCCGTGGACGAAGGACCCGGTAATCCTTGCGCACAAGTTCACAAATGCATACCGAGCATCAGACAAGCGAACCATCTCGGTTCGAGAAGCGTGAGCAAATATGCAGCATCATAGGCCACGGAATAGACATGGTGAGTATCGAGTGGATGAGACTCGAACTTGAATCCACCACGAAAAGCTGGTTAGGCCAGTTCTTTTCTACCGATGAACGCGCAGCTGCGGATCAGCCCTCAGTACACATTAGATATTACGCCGGTAGGTTTGCTGGCAAAGAAGCTGTCGCGAAGGCACTGGGAACGGGCTTCGCGAATGATATTACTTGGCGCGGCATCGAGATATTGCGAAAGGAAAGTGGAGCGCCTTACGTGAAGCTGTCTAATGAAGTCAAGGCGTTTGCTGAGTCACTTGGAATCACTGAGTGGTTCATCAGCATCAGCTACTCTGGTGATCTGGCGTACTCAAGTGTGATTGCGATTGGAAATGATTAGATTGCCTAGGGCTGCGGTGATGGTCTTAATGCGAGAGCAACAGTTCAGCTAATCAATTTAATGGATTGCCCCCTACGCGAACAAATCCGCCACCCGGGTCGCCTTCTTGAATTTCGCCGGATTCTCGCCCGCGGCGATAGCTTCGAAGTGGGCTTTGCCGCATTCGATTTTGGCTTCTTCGGTGCCGCGCACGTCTTCGGCGAAGAGGCTGCTCTTGGTTTCGACGACAAAGTAGAGCCGCTCCGCGCCGTCGATCTCGACGAGGACGGCCCAGTCCGGGATGTAGGGGCCCAACGGTGTTTGCACCTTGAAGCGGTTAGGCAGCTTGGCGAAGACTTTTACTGCTTCGTTGCTGTCGAGCTGGCTGGCGAAGGATCGCTCAACGTCGGACTGATAGACAACGTGCTCGTACACGGAGCGGTTGACGGGGACCATGTTCTTGATGTAGCCCGTTAGTTCTTCTTGCCCGAACAACTCTTGGGCGTAGTAGCACTCGTCGCCGAGCTTCTGGTACTTGATGCCATCGACGATGGCCAGCCGCTTGGCCTTGTTGATTGCCGTCGAGACGATCTCGATGTACTGCTGTGGATTTCGTTTGAAGTCTTCCAGCCGCTCGCTCTCAGTCAGAATGCGGGCGATCGTTCGGCGCGTCAGCTGCGTTTTGTCTTGCAGATCCGTCAGAACATCGGGCAGGACAATGTCCGGTTCTTCGAGTACCACGGGGGCCGAGGCTGACGTTTCGACCGCTTCAATGCCGCCACGGCCAATTGTCAGATCGGCCTTGCGCCACTGGAGCCGCGTTTTGGCAATCGGTGGTGCGTCTTTGATCGCCTTGATGCACTTCTTGATGAGCTCTTCGTTATCAAACTCAACTCGGTACGTCGTTTTGTGCTTGATCCGATCCCACAGGGCCTTGAACTCCTCGCTATTCAACACCGCCTCGCGGGTTTTCACGACGCGGCGCTCGTCGGCGTCCTTGATTTGCAGCTTGCCCGAGACCTTGCGGAGGCTTTCGTAAATCATCCCCTTTTGCGGCTCGAAGGCGGCGGGCAAGATCAACGTCTTATCCTTCAGGGCTTGCTTGAGCGATTCCTGCACCTTGCCTCGGGCGTCGATGTAACCTGTTTGATGCAGGTGTTGCCACAGAACCTTCGACTGTTCGATCCCCAACGGCTTGACGGTGCCATCGCTGGCAAAAACCGAGAGTCCGGCGAACTGGTGTTCTTCGACGATGCCAAAGCGGATGCCCGTGTCTTGCTCGATTTCCTTCTGGAGGTTCTCGGCAAACTGCTCGTATCCTTCCGTGGCGACGACGGTCAGCGTGTTGACATCGAAACCGCGCAGACGTTCGCCCTGCTGATTGACGCATAACCGTAGTCCGCGCCCGATGGTCTGCCGACGTTCGCGTTCGGTCCCCATCTCACGCAGGGCACAAATCTGGAACACGTTGGGGTTATCCCAGCCTTCTTTTAGTGCGGAGTGCGAGAAGATGAACTTTAGCTTGGTGTCAAAGCTGAGCAGCTTCTCCTTATCCTTCATGATCAGGTTGTAGGCCCGCTCCGCGTTGTCGCGGTTTGCTTGATTGCCTTCGCTGGTGTCGGTCCAGCCTCCTTTTTTTGTCGATCGAGAAGTAACCGTTGTGGACTTCTTCGGCCGCGCTTTTGATGTCCATCTCTTTGAACAAACTGCGATAGTCGGGGTGCTTCGCCAACCGGCGATATTCTTCTTCGAAGATCGTCGCGTATTCGCCTTTGACGGGGATGCCGTCCTCGTCATAGGCGCGATACTTTTCGACATGATCGATAAAGAATAGGCTCAGGACTTTGATCCCCAGCGGCGCGAGGCGTAGCTCTTTCTCTAAGTGCTCTTTGATCGTGCGATTGATCATTTGACGCTGGAAGGCACCTGCATCGACGTCGCCATACGCTTCGCCGAGCTTTAGGTACTGCTCGCCACCTGGGTAGCGTAGTTCCAGGAACTCGTCACCCTTCTTCGTGCGGATTTCTCCGATGCGGAAATTACGATAGAGTTCCCGCTTGGCGATCTGCTCCAAATGGTGGCCATCCTGCACTTCCACTACATCACGACCGACTTTGAAGAGCGTTTGTTGGACATCGAGTTCGATCTTGGCCGTGATTGTTCCCTTTTTATTGCTTACGCTCAGGAGCTTCACGTAGGGCTTGTTGAACCCACCTTCGACGCCAGCCGAGGCGACCTCGATCTGCTTGACCAGCTTCTGATCGTAGGCATCGACTGCATCGAGCCGATACACCATATGATGCTTGTCCACGTGCGTGGCCGAGTAACGCAGGGTGCAGAGCGAGTGCATTTCCGCCAGTGCCTTTTTGCCGCTCCCTTCTAACCCGCCGTCCACGCTCTGCGGTTCATCGACGATCAGGATGGGCCGCGTCGCCCGGATCAAGTCGATCGGCTTTTCACCGTTGACCTTCTCGGTCTCTTTGTAGAGGTTGTTCACATCCTTTTTGTTGATCGCGCCGACGGTGACGACCATGATCTGGATGTGCGGGCTCGTGGCAAAGTTCCGAACCTGGCCGAGCTTGCTGGAATCGTATAGGAAAAATTCAAAAGGAACATTCGCATAGAGCGACCGGAAATGCTCTTCCGTGATTTGCAGCGACTTGTACACGCCCTCTTTGATCGCGACGGACGGGACGACGATGACGAACTTGGTGAACCCGTAGCGGCGGTTCAGTTCGAAGATCGTCCGCAGATAGACATAGGTTTTGCCCGTGCCTGTTTCCATTTCGACCGTAAAGTCACCCGATGCCAAGCTCATGGACGGCGCAAGGCCGGAACGTAATTGGACCTCGTTGAGATTCTTGAGGAGCTCATCGTCCAAGAGTGTAAGCCGGTTGCCGATCCCCAGGTCGTTCTCCATCCCGCCCAGGGCTTGTTGCTGGCCAAAATCCTTGGTGACGGTGAACTCCGTCCGGCAGATTTCTTGGCCGCGGAAGAGATCGCACACCGCTTCGATCGCGTGTTTCTGATACTCAAGATTCGGCTCGAAGTGCAGTTTCATCGCGGACGTTCCTTCGGTCACGGCCGGAGCCGGGGGGATTCGAGTTGGCTGTTGACTGGCTGATTTCTGAACGAGGGAAGATTTGCTTGACTTCGTGGCGGCGGGCCGGATGCTTTTGGTAACGGGGGCTTTACGTTGTGGGCGAGATGTCGGCTTTTTCGTTTTACTCTTGGCCTTTGTGGTTGCTGTTTTCTTTTTAAGCGGACGCCGCTGGGCTTTCTTGGCGATGCCACGTTTGGGACGTGCTGCTTTCTTCGCACGGCGAAGCTTGGTCGTTTTGCGGCCACGCTTGGGTGTCGTGGCTTTGGCACGTCGTCGGGATAGGAATTTCTTCGCCATAGGACAATTCGAGCAGCGGGGACTGGACCTGGATATTACAGGCTGCGGATATTGGTCAGCCCATGCTGCTGAAGAATCGCCGTGACGTTCGTTTTTGTCACGTCATCGGCAAACGCGCTATCGCGGAAGACGATGGTGGTTTCGCCGGCGGGAGCAAGCTCCTTGTGCCATGCTGCGATTCCCTGAGCGAGCGGCTCCACTTCGTCGCGGCCGATTTTTTCGGCGAGACACACAATCAACGCCCCCGCGCCGATGCTATGCACGGTCTTCTTGGCGATCTTCTTTTGCACGATAGGGACGCAGAGGTCGAGCCCCAGCTTAATGAGCAATTCATAGAGAACATCATCTTCAGATCGATCCTCTTTGATATGCTCCACAGAGGTCAATAAGTTTTGATTCAGATTTTCGCGGTCCGGATCCCAGGCTTGAATGTTGCTGGAGTCGAGTTTGAATACTCGAAATCCGAGATCGCCGGTAGATATCGGGTTTTCTTTCTTAATCTTCTTTCCACAACGACGAAGCCTTTCCTTGGTTATTTCGCTCAACTTCAGACGCAAACGGCGAGATTTTAAGAAATCCGCGGTTGGCTTTTGCTCTTTAACCTCTGGATCAATCGGTTCTGGTAATTGAGCAAGTATGTATCGTCGTTGGTAACCATCACTTTGATTCTGCATCATAACGGCATGCCCAGTCGTTCCTCCCCCAGCAAAGAAATCTAATACGATGTCAGAGCCCGTCGTTATGGTTTGAATGAGTTGAGCTAATAAGAATGGTGATTTCGGCGATTGGAACAGCTTGGTGCGGGTTTCGAAGAGGTAATTGAATTCTTTTTGGCCACGTTCTGTGTAAAACGTTTTGTCAATCAGTATCGTCTTTAGCATGCGATCCGCTCCGCTTGCATAACTCTTTCTGTAAATCTTCCAACGGCCGTTAATTTTCTGGGCCACAAGAAGATCAATATCACGTTCAGCCTTTGTGGAATCCCATGTCCAGCACCCTTCGAAGCCATCATCCCATACTGGGAGAACCTTCGTGAGGCCTTCGCCGGCTGTTAAGGACACTTCGCCATCGCTATTTGCATAGAACGGATACCAAAGATTTTTACGATTATGTCTGCCAAACTCACGATGTGTATTACGAAGTTCAAGGAGCCGATATTTGCCGCCCTCGTCTTCTTCTGGATACTCGGCCTCGATTTGATCCTCCTCCTTAGCAATCGAGAAGAACCCCTTGGGCAAAACGCTCTTGGCATACACTAGTACATACTCATGGTTCGTCGCAAAGTACTTATCTTGAGAACGTCCTTTTGGATTGCAAAGCAGTGTGATGCAACCTGCAAAGCACTCTTCGCCGAAGACATCGTTACAAACTATACGTAGGTTTTGCAATTCTTTCTCATCTATGCTGATGAAAACAACACCATCTACCCGTAACAGGTTTCTGGCTAGCTTTAGACGAGGATATATCATGTTAAGCCAGTCAGTATGAAACCGACCACTCGCCTCTGGATTACTTGAATATCTTTCTGCCATCGGAGTCAATTTGGCCCGTTAACATCTGATAGTTCTTAATGTTGTCGTGAAAGTCATCTGTATAGACAAAATCCTTGCCAGTGTTGTACGGTGGATCGATGTAGATCAGTTTGACCTTGCCTGCATAACTCTTCTGCAGCAGCTTAAGGACTTCAAGATTATCCCCCTCGATCATCAGATTTTGAGTCGTGTCCCAATCGACACTTTCCTCGGGACACGGGCGTAGTGTTCCCGTGTTGGGGGTCAGAGCGAGTTGCCGGGCACGGCGTTTGCCATGCCAGTTGAGTCCATACTTTTCCTCGCGATCTTCGATAGCACCGCCGAGCAGTTGCTTGAGAACATCGAAGTCGATTCGCCCCTTGGTTACGGCCTCGGGGAACAAACTTTTAAGTTGCTCGATGTTGTCCGTGATAACATCGGCACTGTGGGCAAGTGAGTCTGTGTCAGTGATCTTTTGCATCGGCAACTTCCGTAGTAACTAAAGCGTTTGTTTCGCGGCGGCTAAGGCCGCTTGGCAACGTTGGATTTCCTGGTTGTATTCCACTCGCTTGGCGAGTTGGGTTTCACGTTCGGCCCGCGCCGGCAGTTGGACGATCTCACGCGTCAACCGGGCATGTTCGGCCAACGCCGTCCGTCGGGCCGTGGCCGCCGCCGGATCATTTGCTAGTTCGTAACGGCCCGTGATCTGGGCCGCGGCGAGTAGCTCGATCCGTTCTAGCCACCCTTGATAAAGAGCGGAGAGATGTGCTGCTGGGTAACCACCGAGCGCCAGTAGCGGGAGGACGAGACTCGAATCGGTCGTCGGCGGCAATTCGACCGCGACGAGCGTATCCGAGAGAACGATTCTGCCCGCTTCGTTCAAGGACCGGCGGATATGGGCTCCTGAAAGAGATAGCGTAGAGCTTCGCTCGGTGATGAGCAAGACGGGGTAGGGGATGGATCGATGGATCAGTTCCACCAGCCGCGACGCTTTGGCATCGGTGCGTAGGTTCAGGGAGAGGACGGCCAATTCGAGATACTCGCGCTCTTCGTCACGATAGAGCGGGACACCCACGGTCTCGGGCTTGAGCGAAGCGACCCAGAGCAGTTCCTCGATGCCGTCGCGAATGTGGCGTTTGTCCGTAGCAGTGCAGTCGGACCTTTCTATGAGTGTCGTTTTGGGAACGCGTTGATCGACCCGGGTTGTGGCGGGGAGCTGCAACGCGGCAACGATGTCGGCGGCCGTCATGGGGATGACTCCGGCAACACGACGAGAGCGGCGATCACTTCGAAGTCGTTGATCCCGGCGAACTCTCCCCGACCGGCATGGGTTCCGCCGGGGGAGAACAAACTGGCGACGGCGCGTTCTTGAGTTTTGCCGGCAATTGACGCGATCGCCGCGGCCAACTGCTTTTGGATTGCCGCCATGTTTTCGCCGTGCTTCGTGAGGCGGTCGAAGCGGGCAACGGCATCCTCATCGGGCAGATCGCGACCGATGCTCAGGCGGCGCAACCGGTCGAGGACTTGCTTGGCTTGCGGGAAGGCAATGAGCGTTGAACCATCTTCGCCGATGTGGACGAGATAGTGCGGAGCCAAGGGATAACCTGGTTCGAATGCTTTCTCGGCGGCTTTACCTTCGGCGCAGGCAGAAGATCACGCCGGGAGGGACATCGAGTTTCTCGACCGCGTTGGTGGTCACGGCCATCAGGCCGAGTGGCAACGCGTCGAGCGCCTGTTGATGTTGGTTGAGATACTCGCCTAGTTCGATGCGATAGTCCGTGAACGTGAGATCGGCGATGGAAACGCCGCTGGAGAGATCTTCGAGGTCGATCACCGCGTCTTGTAGTTTCAAGAGCTGATTGCGGCGATACTCCAGATCGTTCATCCGGTTGCTGGTGTCGGCCTCGATCAGGTTCTCTTCGCCTGTGGCCGAAATATCGAGCAACACCATGCGACCGCTGACGCGTTGTTCGAGCTTGATGTACTCTTCGAGCTGGATGTTGGGCCAGAAGTTGACCAGTTGGATGCGTGTGTTGGGCGAGCCGATTCGGTCGATCCGTCCAAACCGCTGGATGATGCGGACCGGGTTCCAATGGATGTCGTAGTTGACCAGGAAATCGCAGTCTTGCAGGTTTTGACCTTCACTGATGCAGTCGGTAGCGATCAGCAAGTCGATTTGGCCCTCGTCAGCCAGGTCCTCAGGACGTTCCTTGGACCTTGGGGAAAACGCGGTGAGGATCGTCCCCAGGTCTTTGCGCAGATCGGGCAAGGTTGTTTGATTACGACCGGCACCTGTGACCAAGGCACTATGGATGTCGAGTTTTTCGAGGGCCCAAGTCGAGAGTTGATCGTAAAGGTACTTGGCCGTGTCGGCGAACGCAGTAAAGACGATAATCTTGCGGTTGCCGGGGTTGATCGGCTTGGCACATTTCTCGGCGATGAGCTTGCGTAGCTCTTCGAGCTTGGCGTCGCGTTTGGGGACAATTTGCTGCGCGGCAGAGTACAACGTCGAGAGACGGTTACGGTCCTCTACAAGGTCTTGCTTCCAACGCACCAGATCCACGTCGGTGAGCAGAACTTTGACCTTGCGGCCGACGAGGAGATTTTCGACGGTCGGATCATCGAGATCGATGTCGGCGATGTCGAGCTCCTCGATCTCGCCCTCGCGGGATTCGATGTGGGCAAGTGTACCCTCGACATCGGCCAGTTGGCGTTGCAGCGTAAGCGCGAACGAAGGGACGGCACTCTCCATCCGTTTGAGGACGTTGATCCGCAGCAGGTGGATCAGGCTCTCTTCGCGGTCCACTTGGCGGAAGTAGCCTTCGCCACGGCTGAGTTGGGTGCTGTACTTTTTGTCGTAGGCTTCTTGTTTGTGTGGCAGCACGTAACGCAACGGGGCGTACGCTGCGAGCTTGAGCCGTCGAATCTCGGTATTTATGTCCTTGATCGAACGGAATTCACCTTGTTGATCGACCTCGGCGTAGATGTTTTTGGGCTGGAGCCGTTCCGGGAACCGCCCCGTCTCGCCGGTGCCGTAGTATTTTTCGATATGCTTTCGCGAGCGAGCGATGGTCAGCAGGTCCAAGAGCTGGAAGTAGTCGAAGCCCAGCATGTCGAGTAGCTTGGTTGGATGCCGATCCGCTTCATCTAGGGCAAGCCACTTGTTGAACTGCTTTTGAGCGAACTGCGTGGTCCGCTCGATGCTTTCGATGCCATGCTCCATCAGGGCCGTATCGTCGCCCTCGGTGGCGAAGGCGATTTGATTGCGGAGGTCCGCCAGCCGATTGTTGACCGGGGTGGCGGAGAGCATGAGGACGCGCGTTTTCACGCCTTCCTTAATAATACGGCGCATCAGCCGGTCGTAGCGGGTTTCCCCACCAGCCCGGGGGGTCTTCTTGTTCCGGAAATTGTGTGATTCGTCGATGACGACGAGATCGTAATTTCCCCAGACGACGTGGCTCAGATCGATGTCCCCGGACAACCCTCCATCGCGGGAGAGATCGGTGTGATTGAGAACGTCGTAGTTGAACCGGTCCGCGGCGAGGATGTTGCGGCGGTCATTAGATTTGTACAACGTCCAGTTGTCGCGTAAGCGTTTCGGGACGAGGACGAGGACACGGTCGTTGCGCAGCTCGTGGTATTTGATGACGGCCAGGGCTTCGAACGTTTTGCCGAGACCGACACTATCGGCGATGATGCAGCCGCCGAACCGTTCAAGCTTGTCGATCGCTCCCACGACTCCGTCACGTTGGAACTTGTAGAGCTTTTGCCAGACCTGGGTTTTGCGAATGCCGGTTGCCGACTTGACTATCCGCTCTTCGTCGAACTCCTGCCCGAGGGATTTGAAGATCTGGTACAGAATCTGATAAAAGACCTGAGCTGGGGACTTGGGCTCGTAGAGCGTTTTGAGTTGGTCGAGTAGCCGTTGTTTGGCTTCGCCGTTGACGGCGCAAGAATTCCACAGGCCGTCGAACCACTTGGCGTAAACTTCGACTTCTCCCGTCTGGTCCATCGCCTGAACGATGCCGAACTGATTTCCGGGCGTGATGCCGAGCCCATCGGTGGAGAATTGGCAGTTGCCTAAGATCGCCACATCTTGCTCGGGCTGCTTGCCGCTCACGCGGATGAAGGATTGCGGGAGTTGGTTCGAGAGCTCGCGGACATCGGCCTGTTTCTCCAGCCACTCGCGGCAGATTCGGGCGAGCCACGCGGATTGCAGTCGGTTGCGGTAGTGCCGATCAACGGCGGAGCCTTGAAGGGCTAAGTTGGAACCTTCGCTTTCCGGCAGGACTACGCGGCAGGATTCGATCTTTTGCAGCCGGTCACGGAGTTCGGCGAACGCGAAGAGCGAGAAGGAGGAGGTTGCTAGATCGAGCCGATCCCCGCCTTGGAAGCTTTTTTGCAACAGGTCGAGAACCCGGTCGCTGCCGATGTTGGGGATGAGTTTCATGTGGAGTGACGGCGCGTGACACTGGGATCCTAAGGATGGTAGGTCACTACCGTCTCTCCGGCCGTCCAATGCCCGAAAGCCAAGCCCCTACCGCGAATGGGACTATCTTAGCTAGGGTTGAGGGTGTTGAGTAGTCAGTTATATGTCTTGTGTGTTATAGGAATACGGGAATTCTATGGGCATAAAAATACCCAGGCGCACGCTACGGCACACCTGGGATTTGGGGCGAATATACGTTGCAAACCACGTAGTACTACATGTTCTTGGCTAAGATCGCCTGAACCTCCTTCTGTTCCCTAATGATCCGCCCGTGCATGTATGTAAGATCGACACGTGCCATGTAGCACTTCCGTTCGAAAGCAATCTCCACAGCGTTTGCAATTCGATGGACAATGGTCCTGACCGCGTGCTCTGTGTAATGGATACCACGGAAGTTCAATGTCTCGATACTCCAGATTTCACGAATCTGGGTAAGCTGTTTCAACTGAAGACCAAGGGTCTCAGCGACTTCGGCTTCGGGGATCCACTTTTGGACGTCAAACAGTAAGTCCCCTTCGTAGATTACATTCAGTAGCCCATCGATTTTTTCTAAGTCAAACATACTTAGATCGATTTCGTTCTGCTTCTCAGTACTCAACTGCTCTGTCATGACACTTCTCCTCTAAGGAAATTGGTGATGGACGTTTCGACGCCCATCGTTGATCTTTTCCTTACCGGTCACGCAATCGGAATATCTATCCCGTTGAAATTTTTTTCTCTTCGGCTTTTACAGCGAAGGCACGTTACTTAGGATTGGGATCAACAATGGCAAGGTGCTGACGGCCGAGCCAACAACTGCAGTTACCTTGCAGGCCCCTAAGACTTAAAGATATGGGTTTGCATTTTTGGCCGAGGCACCATTAAGACGACCCCATATGTCAAGCTAAGCAACGCTACTCTAGAAGGGGCCATCGTTTAACTAGCGATGTTCAGTGCTGTTTCCCACGCACGTGCCTTGAGCTTTGCTCCACTGCCGAACCATTGTGATTCGAGTCGACGATTTGCCCGCACGAGCGGAGTCTGCCCACGGGTTGGCCGTTGGTGATCGATGTATTCCGTCACCGCGTTGAGAGCAGCCCACATGGATTTGCGGATCTGGGGAATATCCTGACCTTGGCCTTCTTCGAAAAGCCGCGTGAGTTCATCGTGGATGTTGTTGGTGCGACGAGTCTCATCGCCGTCACGATGTGGGTAGATCATTTCGAAATAGCTTTTGAGTTGATCCGGTGTTGGATGGTAGGAGGCAAGCTGCTCGGCTTGTTCGGCGAAGCATTCGAAGTATCGGTAGGCGATACCCAGGACTTCGCGGGCCTCCTCGATCTTTTCGTCGAGATCGCCGGTATGGCGGATCGACAGACCTTGGCTCAATCCCTTGCGATGGGCGAGCGAAAGCGTATTCGAGCACACGACGCGAATAGGCGTGTAGAAAACGCGCAGGGCGGCGGAGCCGTCATGAGCGTTGGAAAGGAGCAGGAACTTCTCGGTGATGTCATCGGAATTTTTGACGCGGATGTAACCTGGAAGTTTGGCGAGCATCCATATCCGTTCGCCGCGGCCCAATGCGCCTGCAGTGTGATACTCAAGGCTATTTTTGCCCACGACATTATCGAGGAACCCGAAAGCCTCAGCGTTTTGTATTGGTTGGTAGGTGTTGCCGACGACGCCCAGAACGGTGTTGGCGTCGTTTCGCAGAACGGCCTTACGATGTGGGACCGGTGTGCCATCGCTTGTGGTCAGACTAGCTAGTGAGACTTCGTAGTCCAAGCCAGCAGCAGAGATTGCTTCGGCGGCGGTCGCCGGGGCATCGAGCTCGGTGCCGAGCCCGTGCCACGGCTTGGTTCCGTAAAACATCATGGCCGAACGGCCGTTGGTTGTCGCGAGATCGTGGGGCATAAGGAGCATCCATGGTGTGATTGACAGGATACTGACTTTACCCCACTCTTCTCGCTATGTGCTGACGGATGGTTCGTCAGTTGAGGAGTTTCGCTCACTTGCTGGCCAGATTAGGTCTTCGATTTTATCGATATAGTCCAGCATTCCCCGATCACCGCCCTCTCCAAGGAGCCAGATGAATTTTGTTAGATCGCCCTGCGACAGGTCGATCATGCTACTCCAGGCCTCGATTTCACCTAGCTCTGCTAATTGATCGTGTAGCCGTTGTACACTATCAGTTTCAGGGTAGGTGATTGGGATTGTTTTGAGGCCCAACTTCAGGTCACCCCATAGACGTTCTCGCAACTCTGGCCTCGATTCCTCGTAATGCACAGCTACGATGATGTCATCTTCCGTCTGATGAAAGTAGCTGCAGAACCTAGACAAGATTGCCGCATCCGTGATTGCCTCTAAATTATCGACGAGAGTATAGCGTTTGCCGGTAAAAAAGAGATTGCTTAGGGTAAACTTGAGATCATCGTGCGAGACTTGTTTGGCATCGATAAGGAACGTCTTGCGTTCTCCATCGAAGAATTTGATTCCCGGCTTATTCTGTTGCCACTTAACTTCCGAAGGAAATTTAAAGTAACTGTCGCTGGCAGGAATGTTATTGGCATCTCTTGCCATTAAATTGAGCAGGGTAGATAGCCCTGATCTTCGTGGACCGCAGAGTAAGAGCTTTCCGTTCCACTCTGGTTTTGTCGCTTTCCTCAATTTCTTTATAGCAGGGCGGTTAGCGAACCCCTGGAACTCCTTGAGCGTACGAGGGCGGTATTCAAACTTGGCATCATTTGGTAGTTTCCAGTCTATCATCGGATTCCCTTGAAAGAGCTTCTCGCATGTCGACGAACGCCGACACCGGTGCGAGCATATTTCCGATACCGAGATATTTCCCCGATCTCTATGTGAACAAAAAAATAGGGGCGTCTACCAGACGCCCCAAGGATAGGAGAAATGAGCGTTGACTATTGGATAGCTAGGAGCCACTCCAGTTGAGCACAGTATCCTTCCTGATCGATATGCTTGCCGTCCTCTAGGAACCACAGTGCTTTTATGAGATCTCCCTGCGCAAGCGAGATTATGTGATCTACGTATGGATCTTCGATCGAGATTAAGTCTCGTTCTGACAAATCCCCTAGCAGCTGCTCGACGCAAGCGGGTTCCGGATAGCTGATGGGGATCACTTGCAAAATGTTGTGCAAGTCGCATGTTAGGCGATCACGCACGAGTTCTTTGATCTCCTCAGTGTGAACCGTCACGATGATATCATCTGGTGTATCACGTATGTAATCGCACACCGCATTCAAAGCTTCTGGGCTCGCGAATCGTTCTAAATTATCGATCAGCACATAACGTTTAGCCGTTTGATATATGGTTGCGATTGTGCGTTGAAAGTCGTGAAGTGAGACGATCCGGCCATCGAAGAAAAGCGTTTCACGCCTGCCGTGGTATGTTTTGACGCCGGGATGCAGCTCGGTCCATGCCACTTCGGGTGGGACGGAAAAATACTTAGGTGATGGCGGAATGCCGTTTACGTCCCGAGCCATCAACGAGATCAACGATGATAGTCCGGATTTGCGCGGCCCGCAGAGCAAGTTTTTCCCTGACCATGTAGGTTGAGTGGCTGCTTGCAACCCCTGGATGGCAGGACGATTGGCGAGACCGAGGAACTCGCTTAAGGTTTGTGGGCGGTAATGGGACACGGCATCATTCGGGAGTTTCCAGGTCACTTTTATTTCCTTGTGGTATGAGTAAAGATCGTGCGTCGACAGGTGTCGAATACGGTGCGATCCTCGTCCACATACCGAAATATCTTGGCCCTCTCTAGCAGAATATTTCAGAGCCTGCCTGTTCATCTTCAAGTCAAATAGGATTTCTGACTGGATGAAGTATTGATTACGCGCTTCTTTGTCTTGATGAGGGTGCCGAAGACTTCTGAAAGGGTGGTTCAGGAGGCGATATCGCCGGCGATGTCGTCGATGGTAATCACGGGAGCAGCAGGTCCGACGGCGGTCTCGAACAATCGGATTAGGTATTCCTGGAGCCGCAGCCCGTCGTCGAGGGCCTGCTTGTGGAGTCGAATCCACACGTCGGTCGGCACTCGACGGAGGTAGAGCGGACGATAGTGAGGCTGAGCAGTTTTCTGCGCGTCTGGATGATCGTGAAGAGGATTCGTGGTCGTTGTAGCCATTTGTGACTTCTCCCGTGTGATCTGTACTGGGTTGAGACGAATATGCTTCTACTAGTACCGAGATATCGGCTCTGTCTTCTGCCAGGTATTTGATGGCGTCGTTGAGGTCACAACCTTTCAAAGTTGTAGCACCAGTACCAGTTATGTTGATGCGGTAAGTGGTCGCACGCCCTTTACCAATGTGGTTGTGCCACGCCCCTTTGATTTTCGTAATGATGCCCAGATTGATTGCTAACTCCAGGTAGGGCTTATAACGCATGTGCGAACAGCCGGGCCATTTGCGGATCACTTCTTTGACCGCTGGTTGACAGACCCATCCCCCTTGTTCATCACGTTCACCGTGCTTGAGGGCAAATGACCAGAAGTGCAGGATGAATACTGCCAGTCCCTGCCGAGACTCTTTGGGAGCGTTCTGCAGGGCGGTGCGGATATGGTCTAAGACTGTGGTCTCATAGCGAACTGGAGGAATTGCCGTGCTTCGTCGCGATGCGTACCATCGGCACATCGCTATGATTTGATTTGCGACACGTTGCGTTCCATTCCGAAGGTCTTGTTGAATGTCTTGGCTCCGATGCCGTGGCGTCATTGCCCAAACGATCAGTTCGGCGGCGGCATCCTGACTGCTCATGCCCCGGACAAACACTCGGTTCGCAGCCAGCGCCTTTAAGACTTCCAATCGAGTACCTTGGTGGGTGATACCATCTTGCCACAGTTGTTGGATATTCTCTGCGGTGAGCTTTGCACATTCTTTAGATCTAGGGCAATCGGTAGCATGGTATCGGCTTCTACGTGGTGACGCAGGTTTCTCACCACGAAGCAACGCCGCATGTTTAGCCGTTTTGGCCGTTTCGATCTCCCGCGGTTTTGATTGAGATGTACGGCTGCGGAGTAAAGCCTCTTCGAGATCCCCGGGGAAATGACGCTTAATCTGCCTGCGTCGAAACGCTTCTGCGAAACGGATCCATTCTCGGGGAGATCTGACTTCGTCGGGCAGGTGCCCGAAGGGCAACCTCAGTCCTTGGGATTCGCTTGGAAAGAATTCAAACTCACCCTTCTGGAACCTCAGGCCTGCTTTTTCGAACAGCTTTTGCAGGTCATCTAGGTAGTAGCGAGCGTTGAAGAAGAGATAGTAATGGCGCCCGCCCGATGGTGTTCGCTCAATCATCACGCTCCGCTTGTCCGTGGGATCAACGTTCATGCGACGTAAGGCAGACTCAAGGATCTCGCAGCGGGCCCGGAATGATTCTTTTCCGTTGCCCGGGCTTGAGATAGTACGGTCCGCATCAACGTCGATCGCTACATAGCATGATGTTGGGAAGCTGCGGACGCCGTACCAGACCGGGCGGTGATGCGGCGAGATATCACGCAGCAGATGCCGGACTAGATCTTCTTTGGCGATAAGTCCTCGTTTCTTGGTCCAGTCCCGCGGCCCGCCGCTAGTTCGGGTGCAAATGCCGTCACTCTTTCGGCAGCAGAACAACCTGTAGAGTTTCTGGACTCGGAAGTCCGTGAGCTTTGTGGGGGCATCAGGGTCGAGGAGCAGCAGCTTGTCTTCATACGTCAATCGGTGCTTCCCGGTGATTCGCTTGTCGCGGGATAGTTTTACTGAGGTGGCCATGGCAGTCGACATGCGAATTCTCGTAATCAGGAGCTCTCGTGATAGCTACTCCTGACGGGCAACGAATCGAGATATTGCTGACGCCGATCGAACTCTCGCTCTAGTTTTCGGGATCGCCGGATAGAACCCTCGGGGGTTCTAAGTCCCTCTCGGGATAGAGAATCCATACTCTTTCGTGTCCCTTTTGATCAGAACGCTAAAGCCCAACAAAAAGGCCGTCGCTTCAAGCGACGGCACATTGAAATTCTTTGTTGAACACCAATCTTCGTTTGAACTAAGAACCATTCGGCGGCCCAAACAGTTCATCCAAGAATTCGTCCGTGACGATTCGGTCGGGACACTCTGCTGCAACTTTTTCTGGAAACTGCAATAATGGTCTCATAGTTTCAGCAAAGCCTGTAATGATGCGGTCAATCTGCGCGTCGGATTTTGTTTTGATTCCTAAGACCTCAAAGCGCTTCTGCAGGTAGTTAAAAATCTCCATGAATGTTGGATAAGTCATTTGGATTTTATGAACCCAAAGCCGATTCTTGAGAGCATCATTCAAATCTCTAAAGTGCGTCGTTGTGATGATAACGCGACGGTCAGTCGAGTCTAGAAAGGCACGGAAATGCTTCTGCGATGCTGGACTTAAGTCTTGCAATTCGTCAAAAAACATGATGTACGGGGCTTCGCTGTTCCTGATAATCCTCAAGAACTCATCCGGCACGTCCAAATAATGGCTGCAGTTGTAAACAAGGTAATTTTTGTTTGTGGTCCAAAATGCTTCGTGCATCTCATCACGGCAGGCGTGACATTCCCCACATGGCTCAAGGTCAGTTGGCTGAGCGTTAGCGCAAACTAGCCGATGGGCCAAAATATTGCCGAAGGTCGTTTTGCCGGAACCAGTTGGGCCATCTAACGTGATAAACTGTGGCAGAGATTGGTTTTTGAGGCCCTCTGCGATCCGCTTGATAAGTGAGTCTTTGCCGATGAACTCATCGAAGCGTTTAGGATCTTTCCATTTCATTTTTTGAATCATGTGGTTCTCCAATCACTTCCTCTGATAAAGTTCAACCGAAGCCGAGGTATACTTTCGGTTGAATTCAGCGCAATGCGCAATTTCCTAAGAATCTGGCGTAAGTTCTGTGCCGGGCTTGACTAAAGTTTGCGCGTTTTTCGCGCAAATCTCGCAATCTCCGTAGCAGAGGGTAAGCAGTGAAACGGATTTCTGTTGAGGCAACTTAAATCCTCGAAAGCGCCGTTGAATTCTCGCTGGCTTGCGCGAAATTTGTAGAAAATACTCGCGCCTCGCTTGCGTTCAGAGCGGTCACGTGTTGACTCGAGTACACCTGCCTCTTGAAGTTCGTCGATATATTTTCGTACCGATGAGTAGCCAGGTCCGTTGAGTCTTTTAACCGCAAGGGTGCGATCAAAAGCTTTCGTGCCAAAATCGCTGTAGTCGGGAATAGAATTTTGGAAATCAGCCCGACTTACGATTTGCCACATGCCACGTGCAAAATTTAGCGCACGTGCTGATAGTTTTTGGTGACTCGTGATGTGAGGCAATTTTTGTAATAGTTGGCGGACAAACTCGTAGTCATCCAACTTCACACAGCAGTTATTGTCACGTGGGCTTCCACTAAGTGCCGCCACAACCACAGTCATCCGACTAACAAGAATTGCTTTTTCGAGCGGCAAAGTTTCTACGATGGCATTTGACAATGCATCTGATATTTCAGGGTTTTTTATCTTGCCATTCACGTGATCAAATAACCTGGCACAAGCAGAGTTCCAGTTTGGTTCAGATCGTAGCTTGATGAACGGGACAAGCCTAATTTTTGTGCCAGTAATGTGATGTGTGATAGAGCGTAAAGCCAGGGTTGGGCCACACAACATCCCAAAGTCATAATTACTTGCAATTCTGAGTATTGATGGCGTGATAATCCCGTCCTGAGAATCTTGGCACGCATGTTGGATAGCCAACTCAAACAACTGAGAGTTCGGCCCTTTGATTTCTAGCAACGGGGAAATCTCCTCGGCTGCCAATTTTTGTAGCAACTGTGTTTGACGGGAAACACTAGAAGTTTGCTCGGTGGCAACGGAGTCAAAAAGCCGTTGGGCTAAGAACTGATCCGTCCAGGCTGAATCGCTGCAAATTGCGAGGTTGAACGGCTGACCAATGGCCCCACCAACGAGGCTGAGGTAAATACATAGCCGAATCGGATCAATTTCTGTTCCGAGCACTGTTTTCAAATCATCCGCTATTGATCGGATAGGATGTTGGCTCATAACACTTGAAAGCGCATTCATGTGATTTATTGCTCCCTTTCCCAGGTTTGAGTTGGATTCTTCAATCGTGCTAAAACTTGGGTAACGCGTGCCCGACTGACACCTAAGAAACGGGCTAATTCGGCCCGGCTCGCGACAACTTTATGTGACAACAGCGACTCGTAATAGCGGGCGAGCAAGCGGACCGCGGTTAACAGGTTGCCCAGAAACAGAAGGCGCACCGCTTGATTTTGTGGTCCGCCAGGGGTAGAAATTAAATGTCGGCTTGCGACGTAAGTAGCTTATCTGCCAAGTACCTAGCTCTACAAACGGAGTGTTCGGATTGTGTCCGTCTTGGGGAGCTTTTTCTGTACCGTGCGAACACTCTGGTTCTGCGGTTAACACGGCGGTTTCGCTTTTCCGGATTGCCTTGATCGAGTTCTGAAAACAGTCGCAGTGCGTAGTTTCCTTGCCTGCTTTTCGCGTCCGCGTGCGTGAGTTGAATACACTCGATATAGTTGGGCAATATCGCTCGTCGTTCGGCTTCCGTCGCCTGATCCAGAATCTCTCCCACGGTTTTCCAATTGCGTAGCAGAGCGAGGGACGCCTCTTGCGCACGCAGATCAGGTTCGGCTTTTGCTTCTAATTCTTGGAGAGTCTTGCTCAGGCGGGTTTGCTCGGCTTCGAGTTGACCGAGCTCATTTAAAATCGCCGTTGTCCCCGCGGCTCCTTGAATCTTCAAAACCTCGAGCAAACGCCCGTAAGGTGAAATTATTCAGCCGCGCGTTTTTCACGGTGATTTCCATGAACGATGGACTGGTTTTCAGGGGAATTTGAAAATCAATTCGGTCGAGAACTCTGGCTTGGCGCTTCGGCACATAGCAAAATGAGCGAAATACGGATTTAGCGCAGCAGCGAACGCAGTTGATCGTAAATTTTTGATGGCAAGTCGGCGTCAAGCAGCGCGAAGATGATAGTACTTGAGCAGTCCGCCGAGACGCTCGCGGC
The DNA here is from genome assembly GCA_049840575.1 of Pirellulales bacterium. GTDB lineage: Bacteria > Planctomycetota > Planctomycetia > Pirellulales > JALHPA01 > JANRLT01. Next base: position 399,238 of record JASGKV010000014.1, on the reverse strand, counting down.
ACTCGATCTCGCCTTTGGCTTTTACGAGCGATTGATCGGGTTCAATCAACCTGTTCTCCAAGCCTTGATGATTCCGTTCTGCATGGTAGTGGCGAACGTACTCGTGGACGGCATGTCGGAACATCTTCGCGCCAAAGAAGATCATCCGGTCGAGGCATTCTTCTTTGATCGACCTGACAAATCGTTCCGCAAAGGCATTTAAGTTGGGACTCCGCGGCGGCAACCGAACAGACTTAATGCCGGAGGATTTGAGAACCTCCCGAAACTCCGTAGTGAATTTGGTGTCACGATCCATGAGCAAATGAGCCGTTCCGTTCAAGAATCCGTCTTCGCAGTCGGTCAAGTTGCGGGCAACTTGTTTTATCCACGCCGAATCGGGCGAAGTTATGATACCGGCGATCTCAACCCGGCGCGTGGCGAGTTTGATGATGAACAAGACATAGAACGTCACCAAGCCGCCCTTGGTCCAGACTTCCGTCGTGAAGAAATCGCAGGCGGCCATTGTTTGCATATGCGAACGAATGAAGTCATTCCAGGTTGTTTGTTTCGATCGCGTCGGCGCAGGCTCGATGCCCTGTTGCTTCAAAATGTTTTTGACCGTGGTGTCGCTGACCTCATGTCCGAGGTTCGCAAGCATGCCTTGAATCCGATCATAACCGGCGCGAGGATTTTCCTTGGCGAATTTGACGACCAGTTCAGCGATCTCCGCAGTGATCGGAGGTCGCCCTGCACTCTTTCTTTCAAAGGTCCACTTCCGCGCAATCAACGTGCGATGCCAACGCAAGAGCGTCTCCGGCGTGACGAGGCTGCCGATTTCCAGAAGACCTTTTCGCCCCACTTGTTTCGCCTTGGCGGCCAAACGGCGACGTTGGTCGTCAGAGAACCGCAGTCGTTTCTTGCCGAGCATTTCCTTGGCCACGGTCAGTTCCAGTTGTACATATTCCGAGCGTTGCTGTTGCTCGCGATGAATCCAACCCGCCAGACAGTTGACGAGAAAATAAAACGGCGGAAATGCAAATTGAGTCATTGATAGTCAGCTGACATACTCGTGAGGTCGGAATTATTCATCTGGATCTTTCCGATGAATCAAAATTGACTTCACTGGCGATGTCCGGGAGCAGCAAATAAAATGACTTCAACCTCAAGGGGATTATCGTGTCCTGATCGTTCAACCGCTCGATCGATGTCCGTCCATCGTTGCGTTGGTGGTTTAGGGCTCGCCGTGCGGGTTTAAGGTAATTGTATTGTTGTTGGTCCACCGCTGAGGTATGCGATGAGTCTCTCTTCCGAGGATCGGTTGTGTCCGGTCTGCGACAAGCCGACAAAGACCCCCAAGTTTTGTAGCCGCTCGTGCTCCGCTCAAGCCACGAACCGCGAACACCCGAGGCGGAAACCGGAAGGAAGTTGCGAGAAGTGCGGAGCTTCGATTTCTACGCGCCACCGGTTATGCCCTGCGTGTCAGCAGGCGATCTCCGCAGAGCGGGCCGAAAAGGAGCAGAACATCCGATCGTTCCGCACGTTGGCGGGACAGATAGAGAAGGAACGCGTTGATCGGATCTATGTGCATCAGGAAACGGTATTTGATTTCAGCCGTTTCAGTGAGCAGGCGCTCGACCTCGCGCATCCGATCGGCGATCTCATCCAGAGATTGCTCGGCGTCTTGGAAGCGAAACCGGCCTATGTGCGCCCGGATGATGTTCCTCGCTTTTCATGCTTGCTGCGCGAACTCCGAAAATACGAGACTCAAGTATACGACAAAGGAGAGATGGTCGCGGACCGCGTCGACAACCTACCGATCCGTTGCCTGGATTATGTTTGGGAGGACTGGGTCAACCACTTTTTCGAGGAACCGTTTCATCCACTGCTCCCGACATTTGCCATCGGCTTGGCGCAGTTCGTCGAGCCGCATATCTACGGCCGAACAAGACATATCTGGGGCGAGATTCCGTGGCGGATTGCTCCGCTTGTTCGTGTGCCTGACCAGCGGCGCGAAGATTTTGGATTCTTGAGGAATACGACATTCAAGCGAGAATTCACCCAGAATATCAAAGGTCTCGAAGTGGTTGCCAAGATTCCTACCGGCGGCGGCTTATATGACCAGCGTGAGAAGCAAATGGTCATCAAGGAAGAAGAAGAGTTTTCCTTTGCGGTGTTACGCGGTCATCTTACCGAGCAGAGTTACTACGACCGGAATGACCTCATCGCCAGAGAAGCCAGCAAGCCGACGATTGATATCGCTTCAGATTTTCACTTTCGCGGCCACTTGCTTCCGCGTGGAGAGACGCAGGCGCTCGACATGTGAACTGGAACTGGAGGCGAGATTTCTCAACCGTTTCCCCGAACTGGATATTCCCATCCGTTGGATCACGCATGCGAAAGTGTGGAACGGCGTGGACCGCGAAGAAAAATTGCTGCCCGTTCCACAATGGCATGTATGACGTGCCGTTGCCACTGATCGGCAAGAATCGATGGCATCGAGGCGTCGAAGCACCAATAATCATTGCCATGCACCGCGACAAATTTACCGCCAAACTCCTGCGAATCGTCGAATCCATCGAATCGAGCAAACTCCCGATTGACGTGCGGGAGTTATACGTGTTCGGCTCGTACTCTCGGGGGGCCATCGAACCGGGCGACCTGGATCTCATCATCGTGCATGGGCCAGGCAGACAAGAAATCGACAAGCAAGTTGAAAAGGCATTACAAAAATCGCATCCCGACATCTTAGATCGAGTGCAAGTAGCGGCCCAAAAACAGAATGCGGCGAGGATGCGATTATTTCGCAAGCCGGGAGAAGCCGTTCAGATCATCTTCGTAGAATCGATCGCCGAGGTCACCGGGAAGGGGAGCCGAATTAAGCCTACCGATCCGATCTTGATCTGGTCGAACCATGACCGGCGATGGCGCGAGAAGCTTGCTTCCATCGTCCCTGATGCCCATGCGGGACGTGCAGAACGAAATCACCTCGTCGAATTGAAGCGACTGAACGACCGTGTTTCAGTCATGGAGCGAGTTGTGGAGATGGTCGATCAGGAAATGCTCACCCTCACTCGTATTCCCATCGACACCATAACGCTCAAACTCGGCCCGTACCATCGACGCTTCCTCGAGCATTGGACGGTGAACTGCAAAGTGATGGGCAGAAAGTCGCTGGAAACATTAGCGTATGTGATGTGGTGGTTTGAGCAAAATCGCGATCAGTGCATGGTTCCGGATCGAACGGAGGTCTGGAACCTAAAGTTCACTCTCCGCTGCGAAGTTGGCAAGCCGTCATTGGGATGGATGCTTGGCCGGTTTGCGGCGCATCCGAAACTCAAACGCCAATGTTTGATCCCGCATTTCAAACGAAACGATCCTAATGAACTGTTGGTGTTCGAGCGCGGTCCGCGATGGGATGAACGTGATTCAACAAAACGTGATAAGAGTGATTCCGACGTTAGCGATTTCGACTGATCGCGCGAGCTGCTACGCCGCCTTACGATAATAGTGCTTGAGCAATCCCCCTAGCCGCTGCTCACAACGAATTTCCTGGAGTGACTGAAGAGGCTTGTCGTTTTTGTCACGATCCTTCTTCGGCATGCCGGGATCCTTGGGTTTGACGAGCTGCTCATTGTCGAGCGCTTGATGCGGCCGCTCTTCGTGGTAATGCTCCACGAACTCCTTACAAAGATGCTCCATTTGGCGCTCCCCGTACACCACGAACCGATCCAAGCAATCCTGCTGAATCGTTTGAATAAAGCGTTCCACATAGGCGTTCGTGTTCGGGGAACGATACGCGCCGACGATCACCTGCACGCGACGGCTCCGCAGCGTCGATTCAAAACTTTCGCGGAACTTCGAATCCCGATCACGTTGAACCAGAGTAATCGGCAAGTCTTCGCCTCTGGCTTCATCCACGAACGTTTCGGCCTCGGAGGCCACCCACTCGCCGTTGGGATGAAACGTCGGCGGCGAAACGACCACACGCCGCGTTTTCACGTTCAAAAACACCAACACGAACGCTTCGCGGATGCCCTTCGTCGTCCAGATCCGCTTCGAAAAGAAGTCGCATTGCCAGAGCGAGACTGCATGCTGTTTCAAGAACTCGTCCCAGGTTCCTTCCCCACGCTTGGGACCCGGTTCCAGGCCGGCATCCTTTAGAATTCGTTTGATTGTGTTGCGCGAAACCGAAAATATCCCCAGCTTTTTAAGCTCTCCCAGGATGCGGGTATAACCCCACTGGTTTTCTCGGGCGAGTTTGAGAATCAGCCGCTGAATCTGTTCGGGCGTCCGGCGACCTTTCGGTTTTGCTGGATGCACGTACTTGCCCTCATACAGGATCCAAGCCCGGAATGTGGAATACGCCACGATCGTCGACAATCGTCTGATCGCCGGCCCAATCTTCTTGCCAAACCGGATCAGACGTTGCTTCTCTTTGGCAGTCGTATAAATGCGTTTCGGCAACCTCGACCGCAGGATCTCGTTCTCGACCTTCAGGTATTTGATCTGTCGGGCCAATTCCTTTTGGGTCGAACCGGCGATCACCAGCAGCAGCGATTTAAAAACGTTGCTCATCGAACTACACTGAGATTCCCGAGAGATACGATGCAAGGCCGTTCATTTTGGCACCCCGGCGGGACTCTCCCCCGTTCGCAAACGTATCTCACAAACGCTCGGAATGTCGGCTTGAGAACTTGGGCTGTAAAACGGAGAAGGTGTGGTTTTTTTGAACACCTTTTTCTGGACTGGATTTAACAGTCGGCGCGACTTTGCGTGTTAACTCGTTTCTCGCATTCCGTGACCGGTTGGTTTCGTTCTTGACCCCACCGAAGCGGACGCGAACCTTCTACTAGCCTGAAATCCAGGCATTTCCTCTCTCCAAAAAACAGAGAACTATTCCGAAGAGTGTTGGCCACGGGGAGCTTTTCACGTGAACGCTTGAATAAGCGTCACGTGGTATTAACGGCGAGCACCATTCTCTGGTGCTCGCCGTTTTTTGTTTTCTCTCCGTAAAACGCCGTTTTGATTTATCCGTTGAAACTCTCTTTTCGGATTCCGAAGTCGATAGCCAGCCTAACAGTTGCGGTGGGGCCCGAGATTTTTCTCGAAAATTCTTCCACTCTCGTATGAACGGATTCGAGTTGGATGATTACCCAGTCCTTTTCGCTGCCTGACACCACGCCCTCGAACTCACGGTTTCGTTTACAGCGACAGACCGTTTGCCAAGGCGATAAAGCCTCGCGAGAACATCATCGACGAGTGTGAAAGAGACATCACTTTCCATCGCGATGATTTAATACTCGGTATCGGTCAGCAACCAGTGTCGCTCATTCGTCCAACCCAGAAATCGCCGCCCGCGCGTCGATTCGCCTGTTTCCACATCGGGCGGAAGCCCGCCGCATCGCGTTCGACAGCCCGATCACCGCCGGTCGGAAGCGCTGAACGAACTCCGGTGCCTGTTCGGCCAAACGCCCTTCGGCCCATTTAAGGAAGCTCCGTTGTTGCTCACCTGACGCCAAGGCGCAGAAGAAAACCATCTGTCGCCAAGCGTAGGCCGAATTCTTCACAGCGATCAACCGTGCATGCCACGTCTCAGTCCGGAATTGCAATCGTGAGCAGAGCCACTCGAAACACTCCATCGCCAATCGCGGAAACTGCGGACGAAGCTCGGCATCGAGGCTTAATCCGGAAAAGAGCGCGGCCAAGTTTTGCGTCGTCAGGATTTGTTGCTGCTCGATGATCATGCCGTTCGTCGCCGGAAGCCAAGTTCCGAGCGAGACGCCGGCACGTTGGCGCAGTGTTCCGCGAACGCCGACTTTGCGCGGCGCGGCGAAACCAGCCCGAGGCATCCTGTTCGTCAAACGGCAGCGCACGAACGGCCTCGACGTCGATTCCGTAATACGTCGCGTAAAGGGTACCATCCAATAAATCCGCGGCACGTTTGGCCGAAACAAGAAACTTGTCGGAGAATCGCCCCATGAAGATGTCGGCCGCGACTTCCTCGACTAACGGTAGGTCGAGATCCGCCGACTTGATCAGCGTCCGCAATTCCTGCAGCAATTTATTCGGCAATATCGCATACGGAAACGATGTGACGCAAAGCACGATGATTTCTTCAAGCGTTTGACGAGCCACAACGCGACTTGAAAGCGATTCCATGCAATATCGCTCGATCGCCGAAACCCACGGGAGTTCTTCGATCCGAACCTGACTCTCCAAGTTCAGAAGCAATAACGAACGTCGACGACGAAATGCGCGATCGATCATCGCGGCCAAACGGCGTAGCGTCGGATCGGCTATGCCCGCGGCACGGATGCCCGCCGTGATTTGCGGCAGCACGCGAGCCAGAGTTTCGCCAGAGGTGATAAGCCCACGTTCGATCAACGTCGCAACCGTCTCGTTGAGACAACGTTCGACTTTTCGTCGTATCGATTCAGGGACTGCGCTGGAGATCGAGACATTCGACTGCGATTCCGCAGCGGAGATCGGCGCCGTCACCGCCGCAACGTCTTCGAGACCTTGCTCTGGAAACTCCGTTTTCAATCGTGTGATGACGATCCTTCGCAAATCGGCATGTAAGGGGTGAGAGACGGCGTAACGCTGACGAGTGCGCACGCGCGACATTGCGCGGAGTCGGGCAATCCACGTTTGGCGAAGTAGCGATCGAGTATCAGTCGAATCCGACCCACTTGGCGACCTGTGAGCGAATTCGGACGCTCGGCGCAGATCGCCATGAACGCACGGAGTTGCGCGAAGTGCCCTCGCACGCGATCGGGTTCGCCGCAGAGCATATGGTGTTTTCGGATGTCGACATATTCGGCTAACAAGCCCTCCGCGCAATGCGCCCAACCGTCCGGATAACGACGGCAAGGCCAATCTTCGACGACCGTTTCCCAAAAGAGCGAGATGAGGCGATCCAGGTACGGAGCCCATACCTCGGTCGCTTCGCGTTGTGCGAGGATTTTGGCGTTCGGGTTCATTCGTTCCAGATCGGCGATCGTTTGCCCGACGTTTTGCAAATCGATGCGCGTTCTCTCTTGCGACGGACGTTCGGTCGGCAGCGGATAGAACCGCAAGTCGGAGAAAAGCGGCGAAATAACGTCGAGCAGCGCGCTTGCCGATTCGTATTTCTCCTCCGCAAGCAACCAGTCGACGACAAGCAACGCCCCCTCTTCGGGAACTTGCACGTCATAGCAACCGCTCGTCCGCATGTTGCGCAGTTCCGCCAGCCCCGCTTCCGAGAGATAATGAATGTTCAAAGCCGAGCGATTGCCATCGACGATGCGGATCCCAAGCCGTTCGCCCAGAGCGTTCTCGTACGGCAGCAAATCGCCGCCGGCCAGCAGGCGTCCGGTGGCGAAACCACCGGTGACGACTTCCAACGTCGCCCAAGACGGGACGTTTGCGATGGGCGTGCGCGATCCGTAGGCGGCCGATCCATCCACGATGTTCGCCAAGACGGCGCGCCATTTGGCGATCTTCGCTTCGGCACGTTCGCGGGTTTCCACTTCGGCATGCATGCGCCCGGTCACCCAGGCTTTTATCAACTGCGACCAAGCGTATCCGGGATTGACGCCTCTCTCCGCCGACGCGGAGCCATCCGGTGTTCGTTCTTCTTTCATGGTTTTCCGCCCCTTCGTAAACCCCGACATTGAAATCCGGGGGCTGGGTTCGAACCAGCGCCACTCGGTCCAAGCCGAGCACTCTGCCGCTGAGCTACCCCGGAGAAGAAAGGTCTCACTATCGAGAGAGCCGGTGGAGACAAGAAAGTTCGCCTTCCAAAGCAGTTTAAGCGATGCTCGCGCTTTGGAATACGGTATCGACCGCTTGTGTAATCAATCCGTCGCGTCACCGAAGTCGGGTCACTCACTCGAAATCAGGGAGCACTCTCTCCACGTCTCGATAGCCGTGAATTCACTTGGTTTTTTTTCGGCACTCTCGGTTGCGATGTCTTGCAGTAACTCGCCAATCTAATTCGTTTCTCAAGATTCCTACCGCAACTCTCGGATCGTCGAACAGTCGGGGTTTCGCCGTGAACTCGGCCGAATTTTTCGAATCGATGCCAATGCTGCGTTTCTTTTATACGATGAGCCCCGTTTTTAGAGATTGAAACACGGGTTCACATACCGAAGTTTCACGCCAGCTGTCGCGGATCCCCTGAAATTCCTTCTCCTAATATCAGGTCAAGACGAAACGTTCACCGCACATGCGAACACATTTCGGATCACTGACTGTCTAGCGTATGGATGTCGGTTCGCGAAATGCCGGGGTTCTGCAGTTCGAAATCGGCGATGGGCTGACTGATCGCCCATATGGCAAAAATCACAAAGACGCATGTATCTTCGCGATCAACTACATCATGTGTGCAACATCACGCCCGCTCGCTTTCCTCCGTTTCGTCAACCACACGATTGAGGTCGTGCTTTGCTAAAACGCTCGATTTTGAGCATGTTCCTAGATGTCGTAATGATGGTGACCGAACTTTCGAGCCCGTCCCCTAGTCCGGATTCTCGGCGATTCGTTAAACTGACGATCTTTCACGCATTCGCGATTTTTCGAGACGCTTCATGTCGGCACGACGCATCCTAGTGACCTCGGCCCTGCCCTACGCCAATGGGCACATCCACCTGGGTCACTTGGTCGAATACTTGCAGACCGACATTTGGGTCCGCTTCCAAAAACTGCGAGGCAACCGCTGCGTTTACGTCTGCGCCGACGACACGCACGGGACCGCGATTATGAATCGCGCCCGCTTGGAAAACCGCAGCGAAGAAGCGTTGATCGCCGAAATGCGCGACGCACATCTGGAAGACTTCACCGGCTTCGGTATCCAATTCGATAATTACGGCAGCACGCACAGCGACGAAAATCGCCAGCTCTGCGCAATTCTGGTCGAAGATGCGCGCGGCCGGACTAATTGTCAAGCGCGATGTTTCGCAGTTCTACGATCCGATCAAAGAAACGTTTCTGGCCGATCGGTTCATCAAAGGAACTTGTCCCAAGTGCGGCGCGAAGGATCAGTACGGCGATAACTGCGAAAACTGCCTGACGAATTACAGTCCGACCGAACTGATCGAACCGCGAAGCACGCTGAGCGGCGCCGTTCCGGAACTGCGTAACAGCCCGCATTCGTTCGTCGTGCTGGAGAGGTTGCACGCCTGGCTCGACGACTGGGTCGCGACCAGCGGCGCACTGCAACCAGAAATCGCCAATTACCTCAAAGGGTTCTTTCTCAAAGATCCACTGAAAGATTGGGACGTCTCGCGCCCGCGCGGTACTTCGGATTCGAGATTCCCGATCGCCCGGGCCACTATTGGTACGTTTGGTTCGACGCGCCGATCGGCTACATCGCCAGCACGTGGCAATGGTGCAAAACCCAGGGTGAAAAGCTGGACGACTGGTGGCAAAGCCCGGCAACGGAAATCCATCACTTCATCGGCAAAGACATTACGTACTTCCATACGTTGTTCTGGCCCGGCATGCTGCACGCGACCGGCCACACGTTGCCGAAGCAAGTCCACATTCACGGCTTCTTGACGGTCGACGGCGAGAAGATGAGCAAGTCGCGCGGCACGTTCATCATGGCCCGCACGTACTTGAAGCATCTCGATCCGGCCTACCTGCGTTACTTCTACGCGTCGAAGCTCTCGTCGCGCGTCGAAGATCTGGACTTGAACCTCGACGAGTTCAAAAGCAAGTGCGACAGCGACCTCGTCAACAAGGTCGTCAACATCGCGAGTCGCGTACGATTCGTCGCGGAGACCGGGCTTTCGTCCGCCTATCCCGACGACGGCGGCCTGTTCGCGGCCGGCACACAAGCCGGCGACGAGATCGCCGCGGCGTACGAGGATTGTGATTTCGGCAAGGCGATGCGCGCGATCATGGCGTTGGCCGACGCGGCGAACGCGTATATCGACGCCAAGGAACCGTGGAAACTCCGCAAAAATCCCGCGACGGCCGGCGAAGCGCAAGACGTCTCGACGGTCGCGCTCAATCTGTTTCGCCAGATCGTGATTTATCTCGCGCCGGTCTTGCCGAAGTTACGCGAGCAGACCGCCGTGCTGCTTAACGCTCCGATTCAGCATTGGGACGACGCCCGTACGCCGCTGGTCGGTACGCCGGTCGCGCCGTTCCAACCCCTTTTACAGCGGGTCGATCCCGCCAAGGTCCAGCAGATGATCGACGATTCGAAAGAGACCCTCGGCAAAACGCCGGACGCCGTCCCCCCCGCATTGCCCGCGAGCGAGCATCATTCGACGCTCGACACGTTGAAGAAGACCGCCCACGACGTGGCAGCCGCGGCCGGGAAGGTGATCGGTGACGTCGTGCGCGACACGACCGACATCGTCGGCAAGTTGACCGGTCAAGTGACCGAAACGTCGTGGAACGACGGTCCCGAAGCGTTGGCCGCCGAGCCGTTGGCCGAAACCTGCACGATCGACGACTTCGCCAAGGTCGATCTGCGCGTCGCGCGGATCATCAAAGCCGAAGAAGTCCCCGAAGCGCGCAAACTGCTGAAGCTGACCGTCAGCCTGGGCGGCGATCAAACCCGCACGGTCTTCGCCGGCATCAAAGCGGCGTACAAGCCCGAGGAATTGGTCGGCCGCTTGGTCGTGGTCGTCGCCAACTTGCAACCACGCCAAATGAAATTCGGCCTTAGCGAAGGGATGGTCACCGCCGCAGGCGCAGGGGGCGCAGAAGTCTTCTTGTTGTCGCCCGACACCGGCGCGAAGCCGGGTCATCGGGTGCATTAGCGTTTTCGGTTTTCGATGTTCAGTGGAGTCCCGAAAAACTCGGTTTTCTGACACCACAGAAAACGCTCGCTGGACATCGCAGAGACGAGCAGTCTTTCCGGCCACTGAAAACCGAATCCTGAACACTGAAAACTCACTTGCGTTCTTCCGAGCAACTTCGCGACGATGTTCTCGCCATCTGGCGCCGGGCTCGCGGGCGTGCGGTCCGAGACGCTGATGCGCGAGTTCGTCCAAGTCGAAGGCCGAACGCTGATTCTGGGCGACGACGAACTTGAACTCGACGCGATCGATCGCATCACGGTCGTCGGCGCGGGGAAGGCCGGCGCGGGAATGGCCGCGACGTTCGAAGACATTCTGGGCGATGCTCTGCTGCATGAAAAACAGGTCCGCGGGTTCGTCAACGTGCCGGCGGATTGCGTCCGCCCGCTCAAACGCATCACGCTGCACGCCGCGCGTCCGGCCGGGGTGAACGAACCGACCGCCGAGGGCGTCATCGGCGCCGAGACCATCCTCAAATTGGTCGGCGAATGCGGACCGCGCGATCTGTGCGTCGCCCTGATCTCGGGCGGCGGATCGGCGTTGCTCCCCTGCCCCGTGCCGCAGATCACGCTGGCCGATAAACTGGCGGTCACGCGGTTCCTGAGCGCGGCGGGCGCGGACATCACCGAGTTGAACACCGTCCGCAAACATCTGAGCCGGATCAAAGGGGGCGGCCTCGCTCGGGCGTGCCGCGCGGGCCGATTGATCACGCTGGTCCTATCCGACGTGCTGGGCGACCCGCTCGACTTGATCGGCTCCGGTCCGACCGTGCCGGACACGTCGACCGCCGGCGACGCGCTGGCGATTCTCGAAAAACACGACGCCGCCGCGCACGGCATCTCGGCGAACGTTCTCGACTACCTGAGGCGCGAAGCCCGCTCGCCGTCGCTCGATCGCCGCACGCCGCCCGCCGAGATCCACGTCATCGGCAACAACGCCACGGCGGTCGACTGCGCGGGCATCGAGGCCGAAAAACTGGGCTACTCGCACGCGATGATCTGTGCGAACGGTCCGGAAGGGGGCGTCGAAGCGATCGGCCGGCGATTGGCCGAACTGGCCGTCCAGATGCGCGACCGGAAAGGCCCCGATTGCTTAATCATGGGGGGCGAAGGAACGGTCAAGTTGGCCGCCGCCGACATTCGCGGGCGCGGCGGGCGCAATCAACAAACGGTCCTCGCCGCGTTGCTCGAACTTGTCGACGACGGTGCGCACGGCATCGCGCTGTTGAGCGCAGGCACCGACGGCGAAGACGGACCGACCGACGCGGCCGGGGCATGGCTCGACGCCGAAGTCGTCGCCCGCGTGAAAACGCTGGGCCTCGATCCGCACGACGCGCTGCGTCGCAACGACGCCTACCTGTTCTTCGCGAATACCGAATCACTGATCCTGACCGGTCCGACGCACACCAACGTATGCGACCTGCGGATCTTGGTCGTATCGCGCGTCGAATTGGAACGGCGACCCACGACTCTGTAAGTTGATTTTCCTTCCGACTTGTGAAGCCTGTTCGGCGTTTGCGGTGACTGGAAATCCGCGTTAATCAAACGGCCGACGGCCCTCGCTCGTACGGCAAAAAATCTCCGCAAATCCCGGCCGCAACCGAACTTCGGCCGCTTGTCGTACGAAGTAAAAAGCGGTAATTTCTAAGGTTTCCTCCATCCGCGTACGCATGTCCGATCGCATGATTTCGACCGATACGGATTCTTGGCGAATCGTCATCACCGGTATCGGGCTGACCGCCCCGAACGGCAATACGTTGGCCGAGTTCCGTGCTGCGCTGTTAGCCGGAAAAAGTGGCGTCAAAGATTACGAAATTCGCTATGTCGGCAAAACGTATGCTGGAATCTGCGATTTCGACGAACTGAAATATCTCAAGAAAAAAGAACTTCGTCGCGGCACCCGGGCGGGCAGCATCGCGGTCTATTGCGCGAACGAAGCGATCCGCGACGCCCAACTCGAATGGGAACCGCGCGACAAATCCCGCGTCGGCGTCTACCTGGGGATTACCGAACACGGCAACGTCGAGACCGAGACCGAAGTCTATAACCTGTCGCAGTTTAACTACGACGTGAAGTTCTGGACGCATCACCACAACCCACGGACCGTGGCCAATAATCCGGCCGGGGAAGTGACGCTGAACCTGGGAATCACCGGGCCGCATTACACGATCGGCGCGGCCTGTGCCGCGGGAAACGCGGGGCTGATCCAGGGCGTGCAGCAACTGCGTCTGGGCGAAGTCGATCTCAGCGCTCACCGGCGGGGTCTCGGAAAGCATCCACACTTTTGGTATCTTTGCGGGCTTCAAGAGCCAAGGGGCTCTGGCGACGCACGCCGATCCGACCAAAGCCAGCCGGCCGTTCGATAAAGAGCGAAACGGCATCGTGGTTTCGGAAGGGGGCTGTGTGTACGTGCTGGAACGTCTGAGCGACGCCAAAGCGCGGCTGCCAAGATTTACGGCGAAATCGTCGGTTACGCGATCAACAGCGACGCGACCGATCCGGTTTTGCCGAATCCCGAACGCCAACGCGAATGTGTGGAAGCCGCTTTGAAAAAAGCCGGCTTACGCGCCGAGCAGATCGACATCGTGAACACCCACGCCACGGGGACCGGGTTGGGCGACATCCACGAATGCCAAGCGCTGCGGGCCGCGTTCGCCGACAGTTCGAAGACGTATTTCAACAACACGAAGAGTTTCATCGGCCACGCGATGGGGGCGGCGGGCGCCCTGGAGCTGGCCGGCAATTTGCCCGCGTTCGAGGATCGCCAAGTTCATCCCACGATCAACGTGGACGAGCTCGATCCGGAATGCGATTTGCGGAACTTAACGATCGGTGCTGCGCGAACTGCCGAACGTCGACTACATCCTGAACAACTCCTTCGGCATGCTGGGCATCAATTCGGTCGTGATCGTCAAACGTTTTGCCGAGTAACCGTCGCGACCGCGCAAGCCCCTCCTTCGACCGAAACGCTCCTTTTCAACGATCACCGTAAGTCCATCATGCAGGCAGCCGAAATTCGTGGCGTGATTCTCGACATCCTCTCCGACATCGTGCCGGACGAAGACCTGTCGGGCTTGAAGGACGACGTCTCGTTCCGCGAGCAAATCGAACTCGACAGCATGGACTTCCTGGACATCGTCATGGAACTCCGCAAACGCTACCGCATCCAAATCCCGGAAGAAGATTATCCGCACCTGGCCACGATGGGCGGCACGGTCGCGTATTTGGAACCGCTGATGAAGGATCTCTAGTCTTCTAGGAAGGCAATCGCACCGGCCGGCTTTGTGCGTAGAATATCAGCATACGGCAACGGCCTAATTCGGAGTAAACGCCATGGTGCGAATCACACTTGCCTCGGGAATGCTCGGCGAGTTTCAAAACCAGCAACAACCGACTCCATTGGTCGATGAAACGGGCAATGTCCTCGGCGTGTTCGTTCCGACCGGAACGACGATCCCCTCGATTTTCGACACCGCGGAACTCGATCGACGCATCGCCGAGGAAACCGGTCGCCCCTTGCGCGAGATTTTCGCGGATCTCGACGGGCGTCTCCCGAAATGATTTATACAGTCGTTTGGCTGAAAAGCGCCGAGCGAGAATTGGCGAATTTGTATCTCGATGCGTTTGCGACTCCAGCGGCGCGGAATCGAATCGCAATCGCGTCCGATGGAATCGATAAAATGCTGAGCGTCGATCCCGAACGAATCGGACGTCCCAGCGAGGGTCAATTACGTCTTTTGTTCTGGCCTCCGCTCGGAGTGTCATATCGAATCATCGCGGCAGATCGTCTGGTACAAGTCGTGGCGATCTCTAAGTTCGCGGAATAGCGTCGTCGAGTTTTACTATCGCCTTACTTTCTTGATTTTCGCGTGACCTACGACGTTCTCATCATCGGCGCGGGGATGTCCGGTTTGGCGGCCGGGATTCAGTGCGCGCATTTCGGCAAGAAGGTGGCGATTCTCGACGCGCCATACCACGATCGGCGGGCTGAATTCGTTCTACCGCATCGACGGCCGTAACTACGACGTGGGCCTGCACGCGGTCACCAACTACACGCCGAAGGGAACCAAGAAAGGCCCGCTCTCGCGGTTGCTGCGACAGTTGCGATTCTCGTGGGAAGAGTTCGAATTGAGTCCGCAACGCGGCTCGCAGATCGCGTTTCCGGATGCGCGACTCGATTTCTCGAACGATCCTGCGTTGTTGCGCGATGAGATCGCCCGAACGTTTCCGACGCAGATCGACGGCTACGATCGCTTGACGGCCAAGCTGCCGGATTACGACGATCCGCTCGACCCGTTGAGCAAAGCGTCGTGCGCGACGTCGTTGCGTCGCTGATCACCGACCCGTTGTTGGTGGAGATGCTGTTTTGTCCGTTGATGTTTTACGGCTCGGCGGTCGAAGACGACATGGATTGGGGCCAGTTCAGCATCATGTTTCGCAGCGTGTTGCTCGAAGGCTTCGCTCGTCCGCGCGACGGCGTGCGCGTGATCCTCAAACTGCTGACGCGGCGTTACAAGGAACTCGGCGGCGAATTGAAACTGCGGGCCGGCGTTTCGCGAATCCTCTCGCGCGACGGCGAAGTCGCCGGCGTGGTGCTGGACAACGGCCAGGAACTGCTCGCCAAGCAAGTTCTGTCCAGCGCGGGCTGGTACGAAACGATGCGGATGTGCGAGACGACATCCGCGAGCGAGCTTGTCGATGAAGCGAACTACCCGCCCGGCAAGTTGAGTTTCATCGAGAGCATTTCGGTCTTGGACCGTTCGCCCCGTGCACTGAATTTCGACAAGACGATCGTCTTTTTCAACGACTCGCCGAAGTTCCATTATCGTCGCCCGCGCGAGGAATTGGCCGACGTGCGAAGCGGAGTGATCTGCTCGCCGAACAACTACGACTATCCGGAAGGGGATCTGCCCGAAGGAGTGATGCGGATCACCGCGACTGGCCGATCACGATCGCTGGGCCGCGCTGACGCCGGACGAGTACACCTCCGCGAAAGCCGAATGGTACGACCGCATGGTCGCGTCGGCGGTCCGTTTCGTGCCGGACTTTCGACCGCACACGATCGCGACCGACATGTTCAGCCCGACGACGATCCGCCGCTTCACGTGGCACGACTACGGCGCGGTCTACGGCATGCCCAACAAGCGCGACGACGGAAGCACGCCGATCAAGAATCTGTACCTCAGCGGCACCGACCAAGGCTGGGTCGGCATCATCGGCGCGATGACCAGCGGCGTGATGATGGCCAACGCGCATTTGCTGAAGTGAGGTCGCTCACGCTCATGCCCCCGATGAGGCACTGAGTGACGGGGGTCGCAGCGAAGCTCTGCCCTCCCGCGCTGGACGTCACACGACTCGTTCCGAGCGTTTCCGCGTGAATTCGGCCCTCGTTTTGCGGTTCCCGCGATAATGCGATCATTGACCTTCCGCGTTGCGAAGTGCGATAACGCCAACAGCGGCGTCAATCACAAACTCGTCCAAAACTTCGTTTTCTTGAAAATCAGACCACTCGTCGCCGCAACCACTTGTGTCGGTGGAGTTTAGCAGGCGCGTTTCTTTTTCATTTGGCCTAGAAATCGTGCCGGCCCCCCTGATACAAACGATTTCGACAACACCGGAAATGCAACGGAGGACGAACGTTCTCCGCACGCCGGGGAATCGGGAACGTCTTTCGCATTACGCGACGGATTCAATAAATTCCCGAACCCCAAACCCCGAACCCCGAAACCTGTTTTTCCCATGCCCAAAGATTTTCTCGCCGGCGCTCGCGATGAATACGACGTCGTCGTGATCGGCAGCGGTTTGGCCGGCATGACGGCCGCCAACACGCTGGCCCGCTCCGGTCGCACGGTGTTGCTGCTCGAACAGCATTACAAACTCGGCGGCATGGCCACCTGGTTCAAGCGGCCGCATGGGCACATTTTCAATATCTGGCTGCACGGCTTTCCGATCGGCATGATCAAAAGCTGCCGGCGGTATTGGACCAAGGAAATCGCCGACTCGATCGTGCAGTTGAAGAACATCCGGTTCGACAACCCGATGTTCTCGCTGACGACCACGTTCAACCGCGAAGACTTTACGCGGTTGCTCGTGCAGAATTTCAAATCCCGCAGGAGAGCGTCGACAGATTTTTCGACCATGCCCGCGGCAGATGAATTTTTACGACGACCAGTCGTTCACCACGCGCCAGTTCTTCGACAAGTTTTTCCCCGGACGCGAAGACGTCATCCGCTTGCTGATGGAGCCGATCACCTACGCCAACGGCAGCACGTTGGAAGATCCGGCCATCTCGTACGGCATCGTCTTCTCCAACTTCATGTCAAAGGGCGTGTTCACGTTCGAAGGAGGCACGGACCGACTGATTACGTTGATGGAGGCCGACTTGAAGAACAGCGGTATCGACGTCCGGATTCGGTGCGACGTCGAACGGATCGAGGTCGACACGTCGCAGAACGTCACCGGCGTGACCGTGAACGGTCGGACGATCAAAGCCAAGACGGTGATCAGCAACGCCAACATCCGACAAACGGTGTTGGACTTGGTCGGCCCCGAGAGTTTCGATCCGAAATTCTTCGAAGAAACCCACGCCGTTCGTCTGAACAACAGCAGCACGCAGGTCTACATCGCGTTGAAGCCCGGCGTGCGGTTGACAAATCGAACGGCGACCTGCTGTTCAGCTCGACCCTGCCGGTTTTCCGCACCGACTTGCTGTTGAGCCGCGACGTCACCAGCCGGACGTACTCGTTTTATTATCCCGCACGCGGCCCGGTTCGGATCGCTACTTGATCGTTTCCAGCACGAACGCGAACTACAAAGACTGGGCCGAGTTGCCGGAAGAAGAATACCAAGCGAGCAAGCAGAATCTCTGCGAGACCACGCTCGATGCGTTGAACAATACGTACCCAACGTCCGCCAATAGTCGATCACCTCGAAGCGACGACGCCGCAGACGTTCCAACATTACACCAAACACGCGTTGGGATCGAGCTTCGGCACCAAATTCGAAGGCCTCGCGATCAGCCTCGGACTGCCCGAACAAATCCACGGGCTGTATCACGCAGGCAGCGTCGGCATCATCATGTCGGGCTGGCTCGGCGCGGTGAACTACGGCGTGATCGTAGCGAACGACGTGGACAACCTGCTGCTGAAGAACCCCGCCGCGTCGCACACGCTCAAAAACGAAACGGCGTGATCGTAACGCTCGCAACGCTCGCGGCGGCAAGATAGAGGATTCAGAACGTAGGCCCGGCCGTGCCGGCAACTCGGTCGCGCCGTCGATCGGATCGACGCTCGTGCAAGAATCGTGCGGCACAGCCGCACCTACAAACGACTCTTCCAAGGGTCGAATTAAAAAAACTCGTCGTTCCATAACGCTCGTTTCGCTCGTAACGCTCGCACAGTCGAACGAGGTAAGCTGCAAGTCGGCTAATCCAATCATTCCGAACTCCGAATTCCCCACTCCGCATTTCCCATGTCTCTCGCCGCGATCCACGCCGCCATTCCGCATCGAGCGCCGTTTTTCATTTCTCGACGAAATCGTCGAGCAATCGCCTGAACGGATTGTCTGCCGCAAGCTGCTGACCGGCGAAGAATTTTTCTACGCCGGCCATTATCCGGCGACGCCGATCACACCGGGCGTGTTGTTGTGCGAAGCCTGTTTGCAGGCCGGCGCGGTATTGATCGCCGCGCTGATGCCGGTCGACGCGGGCAAGGTTCCGGTCGCCACGCGGATGAACAACGTGAAGTTCAAACGCGTCGTCAAACCGGGCGACACGATCGAAATCGAAGCCAAACTGACCGAGCGTTTGGGCGATGCGTACTTTTTGACCGGCAAAGTGACGGTCGCCGGCAAACCGGCCGCCAGCCTGGAATTCGCGGTCGCCCAAGCCGACGCCGAGTAAGATGAACGAATTGAACCGGCACCCACGAGGAATTCCGTCGCAGGTCCGCGGACAGCCTTAGCCCTAAGCCTCGCATCCCCCAACCCCGTCGTGCCTCCAATCGCTCAAGCCGACGCCCGCGACGAACTGCTCGCCCGTCTGCTGGACGAGTTGACGGTGCGGTATCGCAACTCGGGCGAGATCGGGTTGGAAGACGCGATTCGCGCGCATCCCGAACTGACGCGCGACTTACGCGAACTGTGGGCGGCGGTGATGATCGCAGACGCTGTCGCGTCGAGCACGCGCGAGTTCCGATTGACGCCCGATCGGCTGATTCCGCACGACGCGGCGCATGCGACTCGCAACGAGATCGACTTCGCGTTGCCGCGACGATCGGGCGATTACGAGTTGTTGGTCGAACTCGGCCGCGGCGGGATGGGTGTGGTCTATCAAGCGCGTCAAATCTCGCTCGATCGGATGGTCGCGCTCAAGATGATCCTGCGCGGAGTGAACGCCGCGCCGGCCGACTTGGCACGCTTCCGCGCCGAGGCCGAAGCGGTCGCCAAGCTCGATCATCCGGGCATCGTCCCGGTGTACGAAGTCGGCGAACTCGAAAGCCAACCGTACTTCAGCATGAAGTTCGTCGTCGGCACCACTTTGGCCCGACGTCTGTCCGATGGTCCGCTCCCGGCGCGAAGCGGCCGAAATCCTGTCGCCGATTTGTCGCGCGATCCATTTCGCGCATGAACAAGGTCTGCTGCATCGCGATTTGAAGCCGTCGAATATTTTGCTCGATCTCGACGGTCGCCCGCATGTGACCGACTTCGGTTTGGCGAAACGCATTTCCGACGACGGCGGAATTACGCACAGCGGCGCGATTCTGGGCACGCCCAGTTACATGGCGCCCGAGCAAGCCGCCGGAAACCGGGGCGACATCGGCCCGCCGGCCGATGTGTATAGCTTGGGAACGATTTTGTACGCGATGCTGACCGGTCGACCGCCGTTTCAAGCGGCGAATCCGGTCGACACGGTGTTGATGGTGTTGGAACAAGAACCGCTGCCGCCCCGTTTGATCAACGCGCGGACCGATCGCGACCTGGAATTGATCTCGCTCAAAGCATTACAGAAGCCGCCCGAGTTACGTTACCGCACGGCCGCCGCGATGGCCGACGACCTCGACGCGTACTTGGCGGGCGAAACGATTTCCGCCCGCAGCGGGAATTTGGGCGCGGTGGTGGCGCGGGTCTTTCGCGAGACGCATCACGCCACGATTTTGCGGAACTGGGGACTGCTGTGGATGTGGCACGGCGTCGTGCTGCTGGGAATGTGCTTAGTGACGAATTGGATGGTTTGGCAAGGGATCGAAAGTCGTTGGCCTTACCTGCTGTTTTGGACCGGATCGCTGGCGATCTCGGCGCCGATCTTTTGGGCGTTGCGGTTCCGCAACGGGCCGGTCACGGCGATCGAGCGGCAGATCGCGCACGTCTGGGGCAGCAGCGTGATCGTCAGCACGTTGCTGTTCGCGCTCGAAGCGCTGATGAACATGAAGGTGTTGGAACTGGCGCCGATCTTGGCGTTGATCAGCGGGATGGTCTTCATCGTCAAAGCGGGCATGTTGAGCGGGAAGTTTTACTTTCAAGCCGCCGCGTCGTTCGCCACGGCCGCCGCGATGGCGATTTTTCCCTGGTACGGCCACACGATCTTCGGCGTGGTCTCCGGCGCGTGTTTTTTCATCCCGGGGTTGATCTATTACAGACAACGATTGAAAGAGAACGCCGGCGGATAACTCGTACTTCGATCTGCGCGGAGGGGTTTTCTTGATCCGGCAGGAGCGCGGCGATTATGATGAAGACTCCGTTGTTCAAGGTGACTTATGAATAAATCGTTTCGGGGAATCGTTCACGACGGAAAAATCGAATTTCTCGATCCGTTGACGCTGAGCGACGGCGCTAAGGTCGTCGTCATCGTCGCCACGGAGAACGAATCCGATTTTTGGATCGCCGCCGGCGAATCGAGTTTACGAGCGATCTGGGATAACCCGGATGACGACGTTTATGAAAAACTGTTAGATCATGAATGAAATCGTTCTGATCCAGTTGCCGTTTACGAACCTCTCCGGATCGAAAAATCGTCCGGCGATCATTATCGGCGCGCCGCATCCTTCGCACGTTGTGATTCTGCCGGCATTAACGAGTCGTACGGATTCGCTGTTACCGGGCGAATTCGTGCTGAGAGATTGGCAATCATCCGGTTTGAATGTCGCGACCGCCGTCAAACGCGGAATTTATACCCTGGATAGTCGCTTAATCCGAAAAAGGATTGGAAGGCTTTCAAAGTTCGATCATGCGGAAGTTTTTCAATCGCTATGCTCGTGGTTGGGCGTCTGATCCGGACCCCACGGATCGACGCCTGACGATTCACACTCGCGGACCGGCGGCGCGGATTTCCTCGCCGGAGTGGTCGGCGTACTTTTTGAAGTTTTCCGCGAACAGGCCGGCCAGCTTCGCGGCCGCGGCGTCGTAACTCGCGGCGGCGCTCCACGCGGAGCGCGGGTCGAGGATGTCGCTCGGCACGTTGCGGCACGTTTTCGGCACGGCGAAGCCGAAGACCGGATCGATCGCGAACTCGGCCTGGGCCAACGATCCGTCGTGGATCGCGTCGATCAACGCGCGGGTGTGCGGGATCGAAATCCGCTTGCCGACGCCGACTTGGCCGCCGATCCAACCGGTGTTGACCAACCACACATTGGCTTGATGCGTACGGATTTTTTCGGCCAGCAGCCGGGCG
This sequence comes from Pirellulales bacterium, assembly GCA_049840575.1. Lineage (GTDB taxonomy): Bacteria > Planctomycetota > Planctomycetia > Pirellulales > JALHPA01 > JANRLT01. The sequence goes on along the minus strand of JASGKV010000014.1, from coordinate 377,801 downwards.
TAATCGGCCGGGTGGCGGACCAAGAACGCCGCGCTGAAGCATGCGGAGAAGGCCGGAGTCGGCTCCTTCACGCCTTCTTCGGTCCCGGCGACGCGGGCCGTATAGCCGCTGATGAAATGGTACATCGCCTGCGCCGGCGTCAGCTTGCTGACCGGCGGCAACACGCCGTACGCGTCGCAGGTAAGGAAGATAATGTTGTCCGGGTGTTTCGCCACGCACGGAATCTTGGCGTTGGGAATGAACTCGATCGGATACGCCGCGCGGGTGTTTTCGGTGATGACCGTATCGGCATAATCGACGGCGCACGTTTCCGGATCGAACATCACGTTTTCCAGAACCGTGCCGAAACGGATCGCGCGATAGATCTCGGGCTCCTTCGCTTCGCTGAGGTTCGCACACTTCGCGTAGCAGCCGCCTTCGACATTGAACACGCCGTCGTCGCTCCAACAATGTTCGTCGTCGCCGATCAGCTTGCACCGCGCGTCGGCCGAGAGCGTGGTCTTGCCGGTGCCGGATAGACCGAAGAACAACGACACGTCGCCCGCGTCCCCTTCGTTGGCCGAACAATGCATCGACAGCACGCCCCGCTCGGGCATCAACCAATGCATGAGCGTGAAGACCCCTTTTTTCATCTCGCCCGCGTATTCGGTCCCCAGGATCACGAATTCGCGGCGTTCCAGACTGAGATCGATGCTCGTTTGCGAGGTCATCTGATGCGTATGCGGATTCGCCGGAAAACGGCCGGCGTTGTAGATGACGTAATCGGGCTCGCCGAACGTTTTGAGTTCGTCGTCCGTCGGACGGATCAGCATGTTGTTCATGAACAACGCATGATACGCGCACGAACAGAATCACGCGGATTTTCAGACGGTACTTCGGATCCCATCCGGCGAAGCCGTCGAAGACGTACAGTTCTTCGCGCGTGTTGAGATAGTCGATCGCGCGTTGACGATTGATCAAGAAGACATGCTCGTCCAACTTGAAGTTGACCGAGCCCCACCAGACTTTGCCGGCGCTGTCGGGATGTTCGACCAAGCGTTTGTCCAACGGACTGCGACCGGTTTTTTTTCCCGAGCGGATGATCAGTGCGCCGTTGTCGGCGATGACGGCCCCTTCGCGTTTGACCGCGTCCTCGTACAGTCGAGCGGGGGCTGCGTTGCGGACGGTGCGTCCGACGGAGATTTCGTGCGGAGCCAAATCGAAGTTTTCCATCGCGCGTACGTCCTTCAACGGAGTGGGCCGCCGGCAGCATCGCGCAACCGGGACCGTGGTCGATCCATGATGTGTGAAATCCATCGACGGGCATCGCGCATTCCGCCGAAACGCGATCCCCGGGGGAGGTCAAATCTATCCGATCGTCCGCCGACTGCGAAGTGAGCGTTTTCGCCCGGCGGTTGTGACGAACGATGGTTCCTCGGCGTCGAAAGATCGGCGAACTCGCGTCGCGTTGATCCGGAAACGTCCGAATCGCCGGAAACGAGCGTCGCGGCAGGCTCACGCGGACGAAATCGGCTTGTATGTTCGCGTAAAACCCGTATCCTTAATAAGTTACACGTGTTGCGCGTGATCGGATGCATGCGCACGCGTCGTCACTACGGTCCCCAGGCGGTCGAAAGTCCGCCGGGCATGTATGCACGAAGTGCTGTTCCATTATCAACAAGTTTCGCCCACGACCTGGGTCTACCTGTCGTCGCTGTTGACCATCGCGCTGTTCTTTAAGTTCAATCGCGTTTGGAGTCTGCGAAACTTCGATCTCGGCCTGATGATCTTGCTGGCGCCGGGCTTGGTGCTGCTGGATTACGGGCAGAACATGCATTACCCGTCGTTCGCGCTCAGCGGTTATCTGTGGTTGTACTCGATCGGCGGACTGTTGTTGTTGCGTATGTTGTTGGATCCGGCGATGGTCCGGCGACCGCTGCTCGAACCGAACTTGTCCGTCGGCGGCATGATCTTCATGGGGACGGCGCTGTTCGTCTTCCTGGCGGGCAAAGTCGTCACGCTGGAGATTCCGGTCGATAACTTGGTCGCCTCGACCGCCGAACACGCACGCAGAATGAAACCGGCCGTCGAAGAGCCGATGGAAACGGTTCAACCATTGCCGCCGTCGCTGAATCAACAATTCGACCAACAAGATAAACCGTCGTTACCGACCGAAGCGAAGACGCCGGCGATCATCAAGCCCGCGTTCGCCGATGCGACCGGGTCGAAAGAGAAAACGTCGCCGGAACGCGAAACGTCGGAACCCGCGGACAAGCCGAAACCAAGCGAAAAGAAGCCGCTGAGCGAAGAAGAGAAGCTGAGTCGTCTCGGTCCCGGGTATTGGTTGGTGCGCTCGCTGCCGATCATCTCGTCGCCCATTTACGGCGACTTGCACCCCGGTCGCTCGCCGAACGACGAACCGACGCCGGAACAAGCACTCAACGAGCGGAACTTCGCCGCTTCGCGTACGATCGCCATCCTTTCGCATCTCGCGATCGTGCTGGGCATCGTGATGATCGGCGCGCGGCACTTCGGCAACTTCACCACGGGTGTCGGCGCGGCGCTGTTGTATCTGCTGATTCCGTATACCACGCTGTACGTCGGTTGGGTGCAGCATGCGCTGCCCGCCGCGTTCATCACCTGGGCGATCGTCATGTATCGACGCCCGATGGTGGCCGGCCTGCTGATCGGCTTGGCCTGCGGCACGATTTACTATCCGTTGTTTTTGCTACCGCTGTGGGTGTCGTTTTATTGGCATCGCGGGCTGTGGCGGTTTCTCGGCGGCGTGACCTTGGCCATCGTGTTGTTGGTCGGCGTGACCGCGTTGCATGCGAATTCGATGGACGAGTTCACGAACAATCTGCGTTCGATGTCGGGCGCGATTTTTCCCACGATGGAACCCAACGGGTTCTGGGGCTTGCTCGAAGAAAAATATCGCATCTATCGTCTGACGGTGATGGCGGCGCATATCGCGCTCTGCGGCAGTTTCGCGATTTGGCCGGCACAGAAGAACCTGGGGACGCTGCTGAGTTGCTCGGCCGCCGTCATGATCAGCACGCAGTTTTGGTCGTCGTTCGACGGCGGGATCGCCATCGGGTGGTACCTGCCGCTGCTGCTGCTGACAGTGTTTCGCCCGAACTTGGAAGATCGCGTCGCCCTGTCGGTGTTGGACGAAGGCAAGCTCACCTCGCGGAAGTTACGGCTGAGAATCTTCCCTCGCGCGGCTTAACGCGTCGAGCGTGCCGGATGTTACGCGAATGCGTTCCAAGCCCGGCGAACCAAGATTCATCACAACGTCAGCCCTGCGTCCAGGTGACGTTCATCTCGCCGGGCGCGAGGCTTTCGTTCAGCGTGCGGATGTCGGCCGAAATGATCCGCTGCATGACGTAGGCCCAGATCGAGCCTAAGAACCCCAGCACCGCGATTAGTCCGAACACCTTGCCGTGTTCGGCCATGTTCTCGGAAACCGATTGCTGCACCAACAGACCGATCGCCAGAAACGGCGTGGCCAACGCGGCGGCCAGGATGATGCCCGAGACGCGTTCGATGCCGCTCAAACGGGCCAACTCGCCCAGCGGCACGTGGCCGTGATCGGCCAACGTGGGGTACAACCCGCGGACCGACAAAAACGCGATGTTGAAAAAAACCTGCGTCGCGCACAACAGTCCGAACAGCGTTTGCGACAGGCACAGATGCAACGCCTCGTCAGCGGGAAATTCTTTCCCCTCGGGCACAACTCCCGGCCCATCAACCACGACAACACGAAGCCGGACGCCGTCCAGAGGATGAACGTGATGACCGCCATCCACAACGGCAAGCCGAGACAACGCGTTCGCAAGCGTTCGGGCGTCATCGACGATTCGGCCGCTTGCGGATCGATCGCGCGGCGGGCGACTTCCCGCACGACCGGCCACGCCAGCAGCAAACCGGCCGCGATGCCGGGCGGATACATGATCGAGTTGACCGGAATGATCCCGCCGCGGACGAATTGCTCCCACGAGACGAATTTTTCGATCACCGTGCGGACGTTGAATTCGACGTTGAAAACGCTCAACCCGATGTTGGGCAACAGCGCCAAAATCAAATACCAGGACAACGGATAATTGCGAAATCGCGACGCCATGCTGCGGCCCGTCGGACGCAGAATGTTCTGCGCGCGGGGGCGCAGGCACAATTCCAACAGTCGCCCGACGAACGCGGCCTTGTTCGGTCGACGTTCCGGTTCGGGCGAGAGACATTGCAGCAGGACGTCGGTCAATCCCGTCGGCAGATTCGAGGGGAGTTTTTTGACGGTCACCGGATCGACCCCTTTGCGACGGATGCCGATCAACTCGGGCAGGATCGTCGTCATGCCCCCCTTGGAACTCGCGTCCGGAAACGGTCGCGTACCGCTCAACAACTCCCACAACACGATCGCCAACGCGTAGACGTCGCTGCGCGAATCCAAGTCATCGGGAAGCCGCGCCGATTGCGGATCGCACGCTTCGAGTTGTTCCAACGACATGTACGCCAGCGAACCGCCGAAGAACGTCGCCGGCGTGACGCCCGCCACCTTCGAACAGAAACTGACGTTGAAGTCGGCCAGCTTGGGCATCCCTTCGGCGGTCAACAGCACGTTGGCCGGCTTGAGATCGCGATGCAACACGCCGAGACCGTGGCGTATTCGAGCGCCGACGCCAACCGCGCGCCGATCCAACAGACGCATTGCGGCCAAGTCATCCGTTCGAAGCGTTGACGCGTGGCCGATTCGTACGGCGGACTCTCGCCGCGATTTTCCAAACTGCGGTCGACCACGTCCAACAGCAAGCGTCCGCTGCGTTTGTCGGCCGGCATCGCGCGAACCTGGTCGACGACCGCCTCCAACGTGTTGCCCGGAACGTACTGCATGTAGAGCAGATGTAGGCCGCGATCGGGGATCGCGCGTTGATCGTAGACGCGCACGATGCACGGATGATCGAGCTTGGCCAGCGTTTGGGATTCCGACCCTTGATCGCGCGAGACCTTGAGCGCGACCGGCCGCCCCAGCGACAACTGCCGCGCCAAATACACCGCCGCGAACGAGCCTTCGCCCAACTTGGCGACGATCTCGAAATCGTCCAGCCGCTCGCCGGCGTTCCACGCGCGGGATTCCGCGCCGACCAAATTCGTGGCCAACGTCGCCGCGGCCGGCACCGACAGCAACCGCTCCAACTCGGCGGCTTGCGCGGGAAAGCGGCGTTGGTAATCGGCGATCGTCGTCCCGCGATTCGCTTGCGTGCGGATGCGATTCTCTTCGTAGATCAAATCCAACGGCACCACGCCGTCGCGGCGGAGTTGCGGAAAGTCTTCGAGGTAGTCCTCCAACGGCTTTTCCGTCTCGGGCGACTTCCAGGCGAATTCCAGATCGACCTTGATCAATTCGTGCAACAGCAGATCGCTGTACTCGGGCTCGGCCGGATCGAGATAGTCGCGAATCGCCGCGAAGCCCGTTTCCGTCCGCTCGCGCGAAGCGTTCGATGGATTGACGAATCCGCCCGCGCCACGCATCGCTCCAAAGCTGCGTTTCGAACGACGTAGATGGAGATTCCGACGACATGACGAACTTGAAAGACCGCGATGACATACCCTCCGAGGAGGTCGCCTCATTCTAGTCGAAACGCGGCCGTTTCGACACGACGACGCATTCCACCGTTCGGCGTGTGGTCGCATCACTTCGATCGACTCGCCAAAGACGCGGCGCGGCGATGCGCGAGGTTCCGAAATTGCCGGCACGAGATCCGCTTGATATGCTCGGGCGGTCCGTCACCCGCAACTCGCGAGCTTCATGTTCCGCCGCATCGCCGATCTCGCTCGCCGCGTCTTCACCACGGTTTATTTGCCGAACGCGACCGTGCGCGACTTCGTCGAGCGCGGCCGTACGCAAACCACCGACGACGCACGGATCACCGTGGCCGTGCCGAGCGCGGACGAGGCGCGGAAGTTGTTCGGCGCGCCGCTCTATCGGCGCGGCATTCAGCCGATTTTTTTGCGGATCGAAAATCGTCACGCGACCGAGTTGCGGTTGTCGCTGTTGGCCATCGATCCGCACTACTACACGCCGCTCGAAGCCGCGGGGCTAAACCATTTTTCGACGTGGAAAAGGCTCTCGGCGTTCGGCGTCGCGGCGTGGTTTTTCTTTCCGCTGCTGCTGCTCGCGCCGTTGAAACTTTGGACCGCCGCCCGCGCCAATCGTCGGATGGACGAGTGCTTTCGCGCCGCGGCGTTCCCCTTGCGACCGATTCCGCCGGGCGACGCGGCCGAAGGTTTCGTCTTCGGTACGCTCGACGCGGGCAGCAAAACGGTGCACGTCTGCGTCTACGCCAGCGGCGGCGCGGGGACGGCCGACGGCCCGGCCGGACTCGAACACGCCGTCTTGCGGCCGCTCGAACCATTGATCGACACCACGTTCACGCTCGAAGTGCCGGGTATCAAGGTCGATTACAAACACCACGACTTCGCCGCGCTGACCGACGTTCCGCCCATCGACTGCGACGTGGAGGAACTCTCGTGCTCGCCTGTGCGCAATGCCCGCCGCCACGACGGACGCCCGCGATCGTCGTCACGGCGATCCGGTCAACTTGATCGTGTTGGGCGATTTCGAAACGGTCCTCAGCGCGTTCACCGCGCGCTGGGACGAATGCGAGACGATCACGCTCGCGACATGTTGGAAAACCGCCCGTGCGTTTTTGTTCGGCGGCGAGTATCGGTATTCGCCGGTCAGTCCGCTGTTCTTGTTCGGACGAAGTCAGGACGTCGCGCTGCAACGCATCCGCGGCTCGATCAACGAGCGGTTGCATCTGCGACTGTGGCTGACGAACCTCCGTTTGCGCGAGATGCCGGTTTGGGTCGGGCAGATCAGCCGCGACATCGGCGTGCGATTTACCACGCAGGTCTGGAACCTGACGACGCATCGCGTCGATCCCGACGTCGACGAAGCGCGCGATTATGTCGTCCAAGATCTGCTGCGCGCTTAACGCGTGGCGTCGGTCGGTTATGTCGACGGCGTCGGGGCGTGCGACGTCGCGACGCCCAAACACAACCTGACCGGCGATCCGTATTACACCGACGGCAAACGGGCGGTCGTCGCGCTTTCGCAAACACGCGTCGCGCCGCATCCCGTCGAGCTCAAGCCGGTCGACGCCGCGCTCGCGGCCCAGCGGAGTTAAGAGGGAATTTCGTCGGCCGGACGCGCACCGGAATCTTTCCGTCCGCTTCCCGCGAAACGACTGTTCGCCGCCACGGTCATGTCGTGTTCGCACGTGATTTGGCAACTCAGCCGGACGCCGCTCAAACCCCGCGCGGTCAAACAGGCCTGTTCCGCGGCGGTCATCGTCTCGGGCTCGCCGGTGATGAAGCTCACGCGGCAGGTCGTGCAACGGGCATTGCCGCCGCAGGCGTGCAACTGATCGATTCCGGCTTCGTCGGTCAACGCCAACACCAAACGCTTGCCTTGCGGCACTTCGAAGGATCCGACGTTTTCGACGGTCAGCGTCGGCATAGCAATCTCCCGGAACGAAGGAACTCGGCAAAGTCGTCGCACGAGTCTATCATATCGACCGATCGCATGTGCGCTCGGCGGCTCTCCATCCGGAATCTCTGCTTCTCGTCGTACGATGTCCGAACCCACGCCCGAAACGCTGGCCTATCACGAAGCCGGCCATGCGTTCGCGGCGTATCGGCTGGGAGGCAAGGTCCGTTCGGTCACGATCGAACCCGACCGCGACGACGGGCCCGCGCGTCAGGGCGACACGCAAATCGTCTGGCGACGCACGCGGATGAGCGAACGCGAGTTCGCGTTGGTCACGATCCAGGTCTGCTTGTCCGGTCCGGTCGCCGAAATGCTGTACGACGACGCGCCGTATCACCCCGGCTTGGTCGCCGAATGGGCCGACGACTGGCGACAAGCGTGGCAAGCCGCCGCGTTGGTGCACGCCGACGAACGCAAACGCTTGGCGTTTTTGGAAGACGCGTCGATCCGACTCTATCACCGCACCAAGCAAGACGACCATTGGGCGGCCCTCGCCGCGCTGGCCGACAATTTGTTAGCTCACGAAACGTTGGACGCCGAACAAGTGGCCGACATCCTGAGCGATTGGGGGATTTGAATTTCTGAACAGAAGGAAACGAAGGAATCGAAGTTGGGATGCTTTGAACAGGAGATCGCAGAGGTCGCGGAGAAGAGAAGGCACAAAGTCTCTTCTTCGTTCCCTTCGCTTCCTTCTGTTCAAATCCTATTGAATCGCTTCGAGAACGAACGCAATCACTCAAGTCTGCTTCTGCATTTCTCCGCGTCCTCCGCGATCTCCTGTTCAATACTCCTTCGAGATAAGGTCATTCGCCCGACTTGAACACGGCCAGTTGCGGCAAGTGGTCGCTCAGGGCGAACGATTCCGGGTCGTTCACGTTCACGCGAAACGCCCCTTCGAACAACGGCCGCGACTCGACCACCGTTTTGGCGATCGGCCCGGCGGCCAGGACGAAGTCGATCCGTTTCTCCGGAACGTCGGACTTGATCGTCAGCCCTTCGCCCTGCCCCACCTTGGCGAACGTGTCGATCCAGCCGGCGGCGGTCCATTGCGGATACTCGGGCGGCTTCGGCTCGTGATTGAGGTCGCCCAGCAGCAGCATCGACTTGTCGGCCTTGAGATCGGCGCTCATCGATTTGAGCATCGCGTCGATCTCCTTGCGCAGATCGTCCTTCGACGGATGGAGATGGGCCGAGTGGACGATCAACCGCGAATCGTCCGGCAAACGGACGACCGCGCGTCCCCAATGCCGCGTGAAAAGGTCCTTCGACGCCAGTTCGGCCGGAATCGGCGCGGCTTGCGATTCGAGAATGTCGTACTTCGTCAGCAACGCGCCGGGCCACTTCTCGCCGCTGGGAAACATCACATAGTTCATCTTCAACCGTTCGGCGATCCGTTTGACCACATCCTCCTTGGGCGATTCCGAGAAGTTGATCAAATCCGGCTCGTACAACGCCAACTCGTTGGCGAAGCGTTCGGGAAATTGCCCCGCGGCGACGGTCTTTTTGGCCAATGCCCGTTCCTTCGGCCAGCCGGTGCAGACGTAGACGTTGTAGGCGATGACGCGGAGTTGCGTGGGCTTGGAAGCGTCTTTTGCGTTCGTCGCAGGTTGCGCGAAGACGCTCGATGCGAGCCACGGGGCCGTCAACACGGCGCCGGCGGCTTGAGATAAAAACGTGCGCCGTGATGGTGCGTGGGCTTCGCGCATGATGGTTCGCCGGGTGAGAACTGTCGTTGGTTCGTGGCGATTGTAAGCGTCCATCGTCGACGTTCGCAATCGTCGACCGATCGGGGCGGGCAAGATTAAACTACGGTTGCGTGAAGATCCGAGTTCCTACGGAGTAACGCCATGCCGCGTCGATCGATCGTGTTCCTCGGACTCTACACGCTGTTCCTTTGCCGGATCATCTCGGCCGCGGAGTTGCCGTGGATCGCAGTGTCCGCCGACAAACGGGGTTTCGTTCGCGACGACGCCACGCCGTTTCGACCCTGGGGCTTCAATTACGATCACGACGAACAAGGGCGGTTGTTGGAGGATTATTGGGACGCCGAGTGGTCGAAGGTCGCGGACGACTTCGCCGAAATGAAAATGCTGGGGGCGAACGTCGTGCGCGTGCATTTGCAGTTCGGCAAGTTCATGGAACGCCCCGACCGTCCGCGTCGAGCGGCGTTGGAACGCTTGAAAAAACTCCTCGCGCTCGCCGCATCGACGGAGTTGTATCTCGACGTCACCGGATTGGGCTGTTACCACAAGGCCGACGTGCCGGCTTGGTATGACGCGCTGACGGATGACGAACGTTGGGCCGCGCAAGCCGTGTTTTGGGAGGCGGTGGCGCGCACCTGCGCCGACAGTTCGGCCGTGTTCTGCTACGACTTGATGAACGAACCGCTGGCGCCGGCCGGCGACGGCAAGAGCGGTGACTGGCTCGGCCCCGCGTTCGGCGGCAAGCATTTCGTGCAACGGATCGCGCTACGACAGGGCGAGCGCGTGCGACACGACATCGCGCGTGCCTGGATCGCGCGGATGGCAGACGCGATTCGCGCCGTCGATCGCCGGCATCTCATCACCGTGGGTCTGGTCGATTGGAGTTTGGATCGCCCCGGCCTGACGTCGGGCTTCGTGCCGGACAAAGTCGCCGAGCGTTTGGATTTCGTCGCGGTGCATCTCTATCCGGAAAGCGGCAAGACGGACGACGCCGTTAAGACGCTGCAAGCGTTCGCCGTCGGCAAGCCGGTGATCGTGGAAGAAACGTTTCCGCTGAAATGCACGCCCGACGAACTGGGCGCGTTCATGGACCGTACGCAGGACGACGCGGCCGGCTGGATCGGATTCTATTGGGGCAAAACGCCGGAAGACCTGCGCAAATCACGTAAGCCGGAGGACGCTTTGCAACTGGGCTGGCTGGAAGTTTTTCTCGCCCGCGGAAAGTTCCGAAAATCCGCATTTCGACCGGAATGAGCGTGTCGCGAGATTCCGCGAAAGCCGGAAAAACTTGCGACATTTTTAAAATTCATCGCCGCGCCCCTTGCAATTTACGATGGGGCTGGTAGACTGATAATATGAGTATACTTATTATCACATACACGTATCGATCGCATTTGAATACCTAATGACGTTCGCTGCCGAATAAAACACAACCTGAGACAGCAAATCGCGGTGCTCGTAACGCTCGCTTGTCGACAAAATCGACACTGAGCGAGATCAACATGTGATCGGACGCAGAATTGCGGAAACACTGTTTCGAGAACCGACGTCCTCTGTTCGGAGGCGAAACGAATTTGGAATTCGTGTGCGCAGTTTCGATCGAAACGCTCGTAACGATCGCAGAGTGAAGATAGAGAAGATTGGCGGCGCAACGGTTCGAACGGCGAGCCCCGCTCGTGTCCGTGCCCCAGAGAAACCAACTCGCACGAAAGTTTTCTCACTCGTAACGATCGTTTCGCTCGTAACGCTCGCGGAGTGAAATTGGAGAAGCCGACGTCCGGAAATTGCGTTCGTCCGGCGGACCTTGGACAATGCGCGAACAGTTCTCCCGGCGGTTCGCGGCGATCGATCGCCGATCATCCAACTAGGATTTGTTTCGATGTACACAAGAATCATCGCTCCGATGAGACCGCATCGCGTGTCCTGCGCCGCGTTGCCGGCTGCGCTGTTGATACTCTGCGCCGCGTATCAAAACGTCATCGCCGCCGAACCGGCCAAGCCGAATGTCGTCGTCATCTTGGCGGACGACCTGGGCTATTCGGATCTCGGTTGTTACGGCGGCGAGATTCGCACGCCGCATCTCGATCGTTTGGCCGCCGACGGGTTGCGCTTCACGCAGTGTTACAACACCGCGCGGTGCTGGCCGTCGCGGGCGGCGCTGATGACCGGCTATTACGCCCAACAAGTCCGCCGCGACACCGTTCCCGGCGTGCCGAGCGGGACGAAAGGGACGCGCCCGACTTGGGCGAAGTTGCTGCCCGAGTTATTGAAGCCTGCCGGCTATCGATCGTATCACTCGGGCAAGTGGCATATCGACGGCGCGCGGTTAGGCGGCGGCTTCGATCGCTCGTTCAGTTTGGAGGATCACGATCGTTATTTCACGCCGAAGAATATGCTGCTCGACGATAAGAAATTACCCCCCGCCGATAAGCCGGGAACGTACGTCACGACGACGATCACGGACTATGCGCTCGAATTCCTGAACGAGCATCACGCGCGTCACGCCGAGCAACCGTTTTTCGCATACGTGGCGTACACGTCGCCGCACTTTCCGTTGCAAGCGCCGCCCGCCGACATCGAACGTTATCGCAAATCATACGAAGCCGGTTGGGACGCGCCTGCGCAACGCGCGGATTAAACGGCAACGCGATTCGGGCCTGTTTCGCGGCGCGGCGTCTGAGATCGAACGCGACGTCGGCCCGCCGTACCCGTTCCCGGCCGCGCTCGAAAAACTGGGGCCGGGCGAAACGAACCTGCCGCTGAACTGGAGCGATTTGACCGCCGAACAAAAATCGTTTCAAGCCGCGAAGATGGCCGTGCATGCGGCGATGGTCGACCGCATGGATCAAGAGATCGGCCGGATCGTCGAACATTTGCGCGACAAGAAATTGCTCGACGATACGTTGATTTTGTTTCTGTCCGACAACGGCGCAAGCGCCGAGATCATGGTCCGCGGCGACGGTCACGACCCGCAAGCGCCGGCCGGTTCGGCCGAAACGTTTTTGTGTCTCGGCCCCGGTTGGTCGAGCCTGTGCAACGCGCCGCTTCGTCGGCATAAAACCTGGGTCCATGAAGGAGGCATCTCGACGCCGCTGATCGCGCATTGGCCGCGCAGAATCACCGACAAAGGCGGCTTGCGCACGACGCCGGTTCACGTGATCGACGTCGCGCCGACGGTCCTCGGCCTCGCCGGCGCGACCGGCGACGCCTCCCAACTCAACGACGCGCCCGCGCGGCCGGGAGAAGAGTTCGCGTCGCTGTTCGCGCGAGACGTCGTTCGGTTGGAACGGACGCACTGGTGGTCGCACGAAGGAAATCAGGCGTTACGCGACGGCGATTGGAAAATCGTGAAGACGAAAAAATCCGCCTGGGAGTTGTACGATTTATCCACCGATCGGGCGGAGACGCGCAACGTCGTCGCGACTCAGCCCGAGCGATTGAGAACGTTAAGCGAACGCTGGGAAACGCTGGATCGGCGATTCACGCACGACGCGAAACGCGACATGCCGGCATCGACGAAGGAATAAACTCGTTGTCGAATTTCGTCGCTTCGCGGTAGAATTCGACGACGGCCCCACGCAAGCGGGTTCGCTATCGAGGATGGATTCGTACTTGAAACGGAGTTCCGGAATGTTGCGTCGTTTATTGCTGTCGGCCGTGTTCGTTACGTTGTGCTGCGTCGCGTCCCCGGCGTGGGCGAACGATCCCGTCACCACGATCCAAGAATCCGAACAGGTCTTGGGCGAGTTGCTGGCGATCCCCGGCAAGCGGATTTCGCAGGCGTTGCTGGCCGACGCACAAGCGGTGGCGGTCATCCCGCGCGTCGTGAAAGTCGGCTTCATCGCCGGCGTTCGGCGCGGTCACGGCGTGGTGATGGTCCGCGACACCGACGGCGATTGGAGCTTGCCGCAATTCCTTACGCTCACCGGCGGCAGCGTCGGTTGGCAAGCCGGCATCCAAGGTTCGGACGTGGTGTTGGTGTTCAAAACCAAGAAAAGCGTCGAAGGGTTGTTGAAGGGAAAATTCACGATCGGCGTCGACGCCGCCGCGAGCGCGGGGCCGGTCGGACGAAACGCGGCCGCCGCGACCGATGCGCAGTTGAAAGCGGAGATTCTGTCGTATTCGCGCAGCCGCGGGTTGTTCGTGGGCGCGTCGATCGACGGGTCGGCGTTGGAAATGGATCCGACCGCGCACGCCGCGTTCTACGGTGCGCCGAACGCGGCCGTGCCGCAACGGATCCCGGAATCGGCCGCCAAACTGCGACAGTACTTAGTCGAGCTCACGGCCGGCCAACCGGGCGTCGCTCAACCGGCGGCCGCGACCGTCGCGGGGCAGCCGGTGGTCGGTCAACCGGTCCCGGTGATCGCGACGCCGATCCAAACACCGGAAGCGGTCTCGGCGATGCGTTTGGACGCGATGCGCGGCGCGTTGGTCCGCGATGTGATCGAGTTGCAAAAGATACTGACGCCCGAGTGGCGACAATACTTGGCGCTGCCGCGCGAGATCGTCGATCCGACGTTGTCGCCGACGCCCGAGTTGGTCGCGGCGGTCGCGCAACGCTATGGGACCGTGGCCAAATCCCAGAGTTACAAAGAGTTGACGATGACGCCGGAATTCCAAGCGACGCTCGAGTTGCTGGAGGAATACAGCCAAGCGATGGCGAGCGTGCGGCCGGTGTTGCGATTGCCGCCTCCGCCGCGCGAGTGAATCACATCGCTTCCACGCCCAATTTATCGCGGATGAGTTTGGTTTGCGGCGCGACCTTCGCTTCGGCCTCCGGGATCGGCAAGCCTTTGGCGACTCCGGGTCGTTTGTGGCCGGCCGCCGCGACGTAAGCGTCGCGTAATGTGGCCGAACGTGCGGCGACGGCCGTGCGGACGTCGTTGGGAACGCTCCAGAGCTTCATCATTTCCTGCGGCGTCTTGGCGTTCGCGGAATCATCGTCGCCGAACCACTGAAAGATGCGCGTGGCGATGAACCAATGCCCATCGGCATTGGGGTGTACGCCGTCGCCGGCAAACGTGAACTTGGGATCGGTTTTGCGACGTTCGGCGACTTCGTGCGCCATGGCGGTGTGCAAGTCGATCACCAGCCAGCCGTCTTTGGCGGCCCGTTCGTTCAGCCAGTCCGTGTATTTGGATAACACGCCGTCGTAGAAGTCTTTGTCCGAATGTTTCAGCGAATCATAGAACGGAGGCGTAATTAAAATCAGTTTCGCGCCGTCTTTTTCCACGGTCTTTTTCAATAACGTGATGCCGACGCGATACTTTTCAAAGCGGTCTTCGTCGAACGGTTGATAGATGCCGCAATTCATCCCATAGCAAGCGAACACCAAATCGGGCTTCGCGGTGTCGAGCATGCGCTCGAGTCGCTCGAACAGATCGGGGCGCGGAAACTGGCCGCCGGCGTGACCCTCTTCGCTTAGCCCGGAAACGGTCTCGCTGGCCAACCCCATGTTCAAAACGGGCAACTGGCCGGGATCGCGACGTTTGACATGCCACGTTTCGAAATCCACCACGTAGCCTCCGGCTGCGGTGATGCTGTCGCCAAGGAAGAGAATCCGTTTGGCGTCGTTCAGATATTTGACGCGTTGGGTGCGGTCGGGCCGAGAGCCCTCGGCCTGCGCCACGACGTTGGCGGGACAAGCAAGAAACGCCGCCAAACCGAAGAAGCACGCGTAACGAAAAAAGTGAACCCGTCGAAAAGCGATCATGGGGTCGTTTCGATTAAATACGCGAGTGGTTGAACCTTAAACGATCGAGGCGTGTCCCACAGCAAGCGATCTCACAGTCGCACCGTCGACGAGGATTTCGAATGGAGGCATCTCATCCATACTATCCGTACTCGTTACGGATTCGATGTCGATCGACGGCGAGCCCCGATTCGGTACGCGGACGTTTTTCCGTATGCAGACACGGCGTTTCTCGCTTACCGCATGCTTCACGTGTCGATAACGGCTTCGCTCGGACATGCTGGACCGGTCTCCGACCGCACCGTACAATCCGCTTCCGCCATCACTCTAACATGAGAGAGCCCAACCGCTTCGATATCCGAACGGGTCCGCCGTGGAAAAGTTGGCCGGCTTCGCTGTGTAACCGACTTTCCCATGTGGTTCGTCGCGGTTTCATCCATTCCCGACAACACGATCTCGTCATACGTACATCCAACACTCATGATTCCCATCCCCCTCGGCTATCGGATGACCGGCTTGTATGCCGGGATTAAACGCAACAAGGACGCCCTCGACTGCTCGTTGGTCGTCAGCGATCGCCCGGCCGTGGCCGCCGGCGTTTATACGAAGAATCTGGTCTTCGCCGCGCCGGTCGCGCTTGATCGGGCACGCACGCCGGGGACCGGCTTCCGCGCCGTGGCGATCAACTCGGGCAACGCGAACGCCTGCACCGGCGAGCGCGGCTTGCAAGACGCCGCCGCGATGGCGGGCGCGGCCGCCGCGACCGTCGGCGCGACCGGCGAGCAAGCGTTGGTCCTCAGCACCGGGATCATCGGCGAATTTCTACCGCTCGAAAAAATCCAAAACGGCCTCGCAGCCTGCGGCAAGCAACTCGTTGGCGACGAGTCGTCGTTGATCCTCGCCGGCGCGGCATGATGACGACCGACACCGTGCACAAAATCGCCGGCCGCACGATCACCGTCGCCGGCAAGTCCATCACGTTCTGCGGCATGGCCAAAGGGGCCGCGATGATCGCCCCCAACATGGGGACGATGCTGGGCCTGGTCCTGTGCGACGCCGCGATCTCGCCCGAGTTGCGCAAGAGACGCTGCTGTCGGCCGTCGAAGAGACGTTCAACTGCATCAGCGTCGACGGACACATGAGCACCAACGACACCGTGTTGTTGTTGTGCAACGGCGCGAGCGGCGCGGAACTCACGCGGGCGAACATCGCCGAATTCCAAACCGCGCTGACCACCACTTGCCGCGAACTCGCCCGCGCGATTCCCAACGACGGCGAAGGAACGACCCACGTCATCGAGGTCCACGTCCGCGGCTGCAAGGATCGCGCGACCGCGCGGCAACTGGCCAAAAGCGTGGCCGACAGCCAACTGGTCAAATGCGCGGTTCACGGCGCGGACCCCAACTGGGGTCGCATCGTCTCGGCCGCCGGCTACGCGGGCGTGCCGTTCGATCCGGCCAAGGTCGATCTTAAACTGAACGGCCACCAACTCTATTTGCAGGGCGTGCCGCAAAAGTTCGACGCCGAGATCGTCTCGAAATCGATCGCCGACAATCGCGATACGTTCGTCGAACTGACCTTCGGCGAAGGAGACGCGGAACTGAAATACTGGACCGCCGACCTGACGGCCGAGTATGTTCGCTTAAACGCCGATTATCATACGTAACGGATGCGGGTGCCGACTCAAACGTTCCGGGGGCTCCGCGAGTACGCTGCGTCCCCGGCCACCCATGCGGCATGGTCGGACGGAAATTCCGACCGCAAACCATCAACCCAGTGAGAAACGACGATGAACGTGCGATGGCTTGGAATGTCGGCGGCGCTTTGCGTCGCGTTGCTCGGGTGCGGCAAAGCGGCCGATCCGAATTCGGCGGCGGCGGTCGAAGAGAACGCCTTGCCCGAGCCGAAGACCATCGTCGAGGCGGCCTCGGTGATCGACCTGCGGACGTTCGAATTGGCCCCCGCGCGAAGGAGAACCCCGCCCGCGCCTTGGCCGAACAAACCTACACGGTCGCGGCCGACGTGCCGAAGACTTTCGACTTCATCAAAGGTCGCTTGCTGGCCGACAAGTGGAAGGAGCTTCCCAACACGCAAACCGGCGACGGCTACGCCAACGCCACCTTCGCGCGCAGCGGGTATCGTCTCTCGCTCTCGGTCACCAAACTGGGCGAGAAGGAACACATGGTCGTGCTGCACAATCACGGCAACGTGAAGCTGACCGAGATCCCGGTCCCCGCCGGAGCGAAGCAAATGTATGCGTTCCCGGTCACCGTGGCGTACGTCACCGAGAAGCCGGCCGCCGAAACGTCCGCGGAGATGACCAAACTGCTGGCCGCGCAAGGTTGGACGCCCTACGAGTCGGCCGGCGACAAGATCGATTACAAACGGGGCCTGTCGCGGATCGGCGTCAATGTGATGGCCGCTCCCGCCCAAGGTGGCAAAACGGTGATCCAACTCAGTTCGGCGTTGCTGTCGTTCGACGCGCCGCTGCCCGAGGGCTCGGACGATCCGCGTTACACCGAACATCCCCCGCGTCTGACGTTCAACACCAAAATGGAGCAGGATGCTCTTTACGGCTACTACAAAAAAGAATTCGAGCAACGCGGTTGGAAGCCGACGACCGACAATCCGATCGTCGACGGGCGTAAGGCGTTCCAGATCTATCGCGACGACGCGAAGGATCTGGTCGAAGTCGAAACGGTCAAAAGCGACGATGGCTTGCGCGTCTCGGTTCGCTACCAAACGGCCGCCGAACTCGAAGCCGAAACACAACGCGCAAAAGCCGCGGCCGAGAAAGCCCGCAAGGAACGCGAAGAGGCGAATAAGTAAGCGTCTATCAATCAAAAAATTTTGGGTGCCCGGGCACGAAGCGTAGCGCAGCCCCCGAAACGCAAGCCGTCGCCGACGCTTCGCGTACTTCTCTGAACAAACAAAACAGGCCTGGAACATTCGTTCCGGGCCTGTTCGTTTTCTCTCGAAGAGCCTTAGGCCTTGGCCGCGCCCGGCTTGACCGGCGGCTTCTTGGCGTCCTTCTTGGGTTTCTTATCCTTCTTGTCGTTCTTTTGACTGTTGTTTCCCTTACCCATAGTCGTCGTCCTCGGATGGCGGTGGGTGCGAGCGCGGAGACGTCGTCGATCGCCTGCGGACGATCGAAGCGGCGCTCGCTTCGACCGCCTAACATACCAAACCGACGCGAACGAACGAATCCTAGTTCGTGAAATTTCGCGCGTCTCGCGGGTCATCGACCCAACGTGGAACGCAAGAATTCGCGCACGACGTTCAGCTCCAATTCCGATCGAGATTCTTCACGTACAACCGCGTCACCGTGCCGCAATCGGCGCACAGATCGGCGAACAGCGGTTCGGTTCCGCGCAGAATCCAGGCGGTCTTGTAATCGAGCCCGATCGCGCCGACTTCGGCGGTTTGTTGTAATGCCTTCCCGGCGATGATGCGGCCGCCCCCGCAATGGGGGCAGAGCGGCGTCGGTCGTTCGGACATCGTATTGCTCCCCTTAAAAATCGAGTCGTAATCGCTCAGCTTACCACTTGCCGTGCGGATCGCGTGCCCAGACGTCGTGTCAATTCCGCTTCGATGGCCGGATGACGATGTCGTTCGGGGAGCACGTGCGTGCGACCGTCGCGCAGCGTTAACTCCAACTCGGTCGAGGACGCGCCGTGCTCGGCGTCGCCCGTGTGGGTCGTCACCGGTTCCCAATCGCGGACGTCGTCCCAGCGGAACGACAATCCGCCGTACGCACGCTCCGGAAAAAATCGCACGCCTTGCTCGTCGACGTCTGCGCGACAACGATCGCGCCGCGCCACCAGCCACAACGGAACCACGGCGACGCCGACGCCCAAGCAGATCCACGACGCCGTCTCGGCCTGCTTGGTCAGCTTGGCGAACGTCTCGGGCGGCACTTTGTCCGCCGGCGGCCGCAGCGCCTCGACCCGATTCAGCCACGGCAACGCCAAGCCGATCGCCAAGAACATAACGATCGGCGTCAGCATCGCGTGGCGTTGAGAATCGGTTTCGAGGGTATGGGACATAGATTTATGAGATTTTTAGCGTTTCAACTCCACTTTGCCTTGCCGCCATCGCTTACGGAACCATGGCCTTACTATCGCCTCTGCCGACTGAATCGTGAGTCCGCCATCAAGCACTAAAGTCGCGCCTGTCATAAACCTTGAATCGTCTGACGCTAAGAAGATGGCCGTACGTGCGACATCTTCAGGACGCCCCCAGTAAGGAAGGGGCTGTACCTCTTTTGCTCCCCATTTTTCTTGAGGGTATTTGTTGATCAATTTTAAAAATGCTTCCGTTGCAATCATTCCGGGACAAATTGCGTTTACCCGAATAGAGTTGTGCGCATACTCAAGTGCCAAATTACGCGTGAGCCCGAGCATGCCTGCTTTAGCCGCTGAGTATGCGGCGAACCCAGGATTTGTGACAATTCCGTTTACGGAGGAGATGTTAATAATCGAACCTCCGTTTTTCATTTTAGGAATTGCAAACTTTGCCATAAGGTAAACGGATTTCAAACTAACATCGAGAGTTTTGTCCCACTTTGATTCCGAAAGCTCTACAGCACTCGCCTCCTCCGTCCAAGCCGCATTGTTCACTATTAAATCAATTTTACCGAACTTAGTTATGGAAAAGTCTACGAGTTTTTTAATATCGCTTAGCTGACTTACATTTGACTGAAGAAACTCAACATTGCAGCCTTTGTACTTACGTTTTGTATCCCTAATTGTGGCTTTACCAAATTTGATTTTGGTGTCGGCAACAATTACGGATGCACCTTCCGCGACAAATTCCTGCGCAATACTTTTACCGATGCCACCAGCGGCACCAGTGACGATCGCTACTTTGCCTGATAATCGATTGCTCATGATTTCCCCAAAAGGTTTGCAGATGATTTGGCTATTTTTGGATCATTCAGTGTTCAGGTTCTCTTTTGATGGTAAGGGATCCGATGAAGGGATTCGACGATTTAGTACGGGTCGATCGATCCGTCTAGTTATTGTCTTGTGATCTTGATTATGGAATTCGTGTATTCGGCGTTCGCCCTTGACAATCCCCACCTGTCGGGTACATTTAAGGGATTACATAGGTGCAAGGCGGCGTGTGAGCTTCGGTTCCCGTCGTTTGTTGATTCGAAATGTTTCGTAGCGGCCCTCGGACGCGATCTTCGCCCAAACTTCGGCGAGTTCCGACCGATTTCTTGCTTCCGACCGCGAATTGAACGTCTTGCTCCTTGGCACGGGTTTTTGAAGTCGCCGGCGGCGTTCCCGCCTCCTTCGGAAATCGAGGTCCGTCGCCGAGTTCGCCCCACGGGCGTTCCGCCGACCTCGCCTCAGGCCGCTCGATCGTCTTCGAGTCGTCTTTGTGAGCGTCGTTCTCAATGAGCGATGTTCCGCCCGTGTCGCCATGAGCGCCGGTTGCGGCCTGACGTTCCTGCGGTTCGCGCGTCCTTTGCGACGTATGCGATCATCCCGGGCGGCGTCGCGGTCGGCCCCCCATCCCGATCCGATGTGATCGGTTTTATGGAGTCGCAGATGCGTTTTGAAGAATTAGGATTGTCCGAGCCTTTGTTGCGCGCGTTGCGCAGCGAAAAGTACGAAACCGCCACGCCGATTCAGGCGCAGGCGATTCCGGCGATCGCCGACGGGCGGGATTTGGTCGGCTGTGCGCAGACCGGCACCGGCAAGACGGCGGCGTTCGCGTTGCCCACGTTGGAACGCTTGATGGAACGCGGCATGCCCAGCCGCGACAAGCGTCGTGCGATCCGCACGTTGGTGCTCTGCCCGACGCGCGAGCTGGCGTTGCAAATCGGCGAGAGCTTCGACCGTTACGGCCGGCACACCGGGATGCGTCACACGGTGATCTTCGGCGGCGTCGGCCAACAGCCGCAAGTCCGCGCGTTGCAAAACGGCGTCGACATCGTCATCGCCACGCCCGGCCGCTTGCTGGACTTGATGAATCAGGGCTACGTCCGCTTGGAAGAGATCGAAATCCTGATCCTCGACGAAGCCGACCGCATGCTGGATATGGGATTCATCCACGATCTGCGCAGAATCGTCGCCCGCACGCCGCGCGAGCGGCAAACGTTGCTGTTCTCGGCCACGATGCCCGAGGAGATTCGCCAACTGGCCAAGCAGTGGCTGCGCGAGCCGGTCGACGTCCGCGTGACGCCGGTCTCGTCGACGGTCGAGATCATCGCGCAACAAGTCGTGATGGTGCCGCAAAAGCAAAAGATGGCGCTGCTCAGCAAGTGGTTGGGCGACACCGCTCGCGGGCGGACGATCGTGTTCTGCCGGACCAAGCACGGCTCGGACAAGATCGTGCGGTATCTGGAAAAGACCGGTCACAAGGCCGAGGCGATTCACGGAAACAAGAGCCAAAACGCGCGGCAACGCGCCCTGGAGAAGTTCAAGTCGAATAAGCCGCCGGTGTTGGTCGCGACCGACATCGCCGTGCGCGGGCTGGACGTCGACGACATCACGCACGTGGTGAACTTCGACGTTCCGCACGAGCCTGAGACGTACGTCCATCGGATCGGCCGTTCGGGCCGCGCAGGCGCCAGCGGCGAAGCGATCGCGTTCTGCGATCCGAACGAACGCGGCGACTTGCAGGCGATCGAACGTTTGATCCGCCGCAAGATCGACGTGGTGCAAATGGACATCCCGGCTCCGGCGGGCGAATCGTTGGAAGATCGTCCGCGTGGTTCCGGCGGCGGCAATCGTCGCTTCGGCGGCAATCGGGAAGGTCGCCCGCAAGGCTCCTCCGGCGGCGGTCGTCCCGGCGGCGGCTCGCGCGGGAAGAAATCGGGCGGCAAGAAATTCGGCGGTCGTCCGGGCGAACGCCCGCGCGACGGTCAAGTTCGCGGCAATGCCGAAGCGGGTCGCGCCCCCGGCGGCGAACGCCGTCCGGCGACGGGCGGCTCGCACGGCGGTCACGGCGGCGGACACAACCAACACGGCGTGCAAGGCGGCAATCATCAAGGCGGCCACAACCAATCCGGTCACGCCGCCCGTCCGCACGCGGCCGGTAACGGCGCGGGCGGCCCGAACAAGCCGCACGGCCAACCCCCGCGCCGCCCCGGCGGCAAACCGGGCCACCGCCGCGCGTTGTAAGCCGTCGCCGACCCACCGACGTTGGGTGGCCGGGGCCGAAGGGTCTGCCCCGCAGCACCCGGAACGGTTGGGGTTGAAAGCCCTCTCAAATCCCCGTCGCCTGCGAATCGAATTGATTCGCAGGCGACGTTTCTTATGCGCCGACGTGACCCGCTCGCCGAGCTTTGAAGAAAAGACTTACAGGTTCGGCCGGACACCAAAACGCTTATTTCGACAACAGTTTCAAACAGGCTTCTTTGTTCGGCCCGTCCTTGACCAAATCTTTCGGTAGATGGCCGGTCTTGGTTTTCTCGTCAAGTTTTCCGCCGTGATCCAGGATCAACCGAATCATCTCCGGCGACCCGGCCATCGCGGCCATATGGATTGCGTCGAACCCGTCGTCGACCGGCGCATCGATCTTCGCGCCGAGTTCGAGCAATGTTTTCGCGGCGTCGAGTTTGTTTTCGTCGATAGCTCGAAACAGGGGAGTGAAATCGCGAGCATCGATCTCTTCGAGCTTCGCCCCGTGATTGACCAAACACTTAATAAGATTGATGTTTCCACTAATCGTTGCTAGATGCAGAGGGGTTTCTTCGGATGACTGGTTGTTTAGAAAATTCACGTCAATTTTCGTTTTCGACAATAAATCCTCCAACTCGGCGACTTCTTGGTACTCCGTATGTTTTAGAACCAATCGCTTGTTCCGTACATCGATCGGATCGTTGATGTCGACGTTCTGTGGGCGTAACGGGCGTAATTCAAGAAAGGAATCGTTTACGGGGAGGGGCTGCGATTTGCTTTGAGTGACGGTGGAAGTTTCCTGACCGCTCGGCGATACGGCCTGCGGTTCTCGTCGGCAAGCTGTTCCTAACGTAACCGTCATGGCACACAGCAAAATATGAATTAGCGATCTCACGGCGTACCTCCCGGGTTCGCCATCCCACAATTGCCTTTAATTTCCGGAATGAACGTACTCGGATTGTGGCCTTCATTCAGTTGTTTGATGTCGAAGTCCGAAAATTTGAATTTGTATTGACCAAGCGTTTTATTTTTATAGTGATTCAGAATCTCTCGATAGAATTCAAATCCGAATTTGTTGGCGACGACGTCGGCGTTGGAAATGACCCCGGACGACCCGCTGCCGAAATGTCCCTTCCAATTCTGCAATCCCAAAGCACCGCCAAAATAAACGCTGGCGGCGAAATTGAAACCGGATTCGAGTTTCTTTGTTTCCGCCGCGCCGAGAGGTTTACCCTGTGGATCAAGTAGTTCCCCTCCTTCAAGATAGCGACCAAAATTATCGCGGTCGTTATCGTTTTTCAAAAGCGGCACGAAGTTTTGAGGATTCAATTTATAGTCGCTTCGCTGAAGTCCTTTGTCATCCCGATTTGAATATTCAAGTAACCAATGCCCTTGTTGAAACATATGCTCCAATTTATCTAAACCGATTAAGACGTCGCCGATTTTGAGCGTGGGCGCGATTGTATGTTCCGCCGCCTCAGGGGTTTTGAAAGACCAAACCGGAGATTTCAGCCCGACATCGTTGCAGCCATAACGCGAATCTTTGAAGGGAACGTCGACGATCTCATTTTTTTTGGCATCGAGGTGACTTTGCAGCCATTCGCCGATCTTCGTATATCGCGCAAAGCGTTCAGGAAAATTCTCGGGCGGTTTTTCTCCAACTTGACCGAGTTTCTGAAATACTTCGCGTATGAATTTTGCCGCCGTATCGTTATTTGGATTATTCGCCGCATCCTGAACGACTTGGTTGATGTAATCCTCCAGTTTCCCACTAACATCGACCAAGTTTTGCGTGTTCTTGTCCAGCACATCGTGCGTTTCCAACAATCCGGTCGGATCGACCGAGTTCACGGGATTGTTGCCTACGTAGAGAAACAGATTGCCGATCGCGGGCCCTTCGGTTGGCGGGCGTTTCGCGCGTGATAACGAGTCGCATGCGACCATGGCGTTCGCTCCTATTAGGAAATTCCGACATTAATACTGGACTGAAAGTCGAGTGGTTTCAGCGTGTTTTTCCGTGCTTTGTTCGCACGGACGCGGTGCAAGTAATCGACCGCGCTGCGATAGATCGAACGCTCCCAGTGATTCTGCGGTACGGGGAAACGCCACCCATTTTGACGCGCTCGTTCGAGATACGAGGCCGTCATCCAATGGCTGCGATAAAAGTGGTCTTCCGGATCAAGTCGACATGCATGGAAAAACAGTTCCAACGATTCGTCGGTTCTTCCGTTTTCCAACAAACAAATCCCACGCTCACAGAGAAAAAACGCCGCATCTTGATTCGGCGTCAGGCTGGTCAGCAAAACTCCGTGCCGAAGTTCGTCGACTGGGATCGGCCGCGGCCAAGTGTGATACTTCTCGTCGGAATAGCGGTAGTAGCCTTTGTCGGTTGCTTCGATGTTGAATCGCTCGCCGTCGAGAGCGTCCCAGCGACAAAACAAATGATGCCGCGCTTTGACCAGTTTGATCGGATATCCGAGACGACGCCCGATCGTCGCGAAGATCGTCGGCGCGGTACAGCAGTTGACCGGATAACCATCTGTTAAGACGGCATGAATGAAATGGTCGCTTGCGTCGGCGCCATCGTACGGCGAATTGGAGGTCGCCAGCATGGAAAGATTGGGCGTTAATCCCAAATGGCGATACAACACCGAGTACATCGTAAGAATGCGATATTCGGCGTCCGAAAGTTCATCGTACATCGGAAATCGACCGCGATTGCGGAGGGCGTTCTCGATTCCGATCCGTACGCGCTCGGTCCAAGCTTCCAGCCGGGCTAGACAAGCGATTTGATCGATACCTTCCGCGCCGGGTAGGCCGACGGCGCATGCGATGCTCATCGCGCCCAAGTCGAACCCGTTTCGGTGGGGTTCGAACATCTCGCGAAATGTTAGTGCGTCCATGTCGCCCCCGCCAGGAATTTCAGCACGATCCATCCGACACCAACAATCTACAGAGTTGGATGGATAATGCAAAATTTTTTCCCAAGCTAAAAATCGCGTCTTTTAAAACACTGCACCGCTTTCGTCAAAATCAAAAAATGGTGTTTTGAAGGAATAACATAGAGTTAACAAACGAATAGTTATATGAATTACGTAAGTCATCTCATTTCCAGGGAACGTTTTTCTCTTGAACGCATGCAAATTAAATGAACATGCGGGATTAAGAGTGGGATTCACTTCCCAGTGATCTCTAGCGGCCGCATCAACGAACCAAGGTATGGTACGCTCAAAATTAGTTCACAAAGCAGATAAAACCCATGGCTGTTATTGGGCCAGCAAGGCAAAGAGAAAGACTACGAAAGACCTTTTCAGGAAAAACGCTCCGAGGACTCGTGTCCCCGGCTCGGTGGAAACAAAAGCCACCGAAATCCCTCGCTCGTAATGCTCGAAACGATCGAAACGCTCGCGCAGTGAAGCTGGGGAAGACGGCTCGACGGGAGGGAGTGCGAACCGGCCGGCATGCTCGGCACGAACGCGCGAATTTTTGCGAATCGGGCGTGCTCGTAACGCTCGTTTCGATCGTTTCGCTCGCGCAGGGAAGTTGGAGAAGATCGTCGTCGCGCACTGGAAAAATAAAAAACATCACGACGCGGTTCGTCGTGATCGCAACGCTCGTAACGCTCGCGGAGACGAAACGCGTGCCCGCTACGCAACGCGAACGCCGGCCGATTGTTTCACGTGAAACAAATCGCCGGCCGCGAAACAGAACCGGAGGACCGACGTCCTCCGCTCGCAGAATGATTTTTGAATTTCCCCGGCCCCCAGCCTCTAACCCCCAGCCCCTAATACGTTTCCTCGATTTCCTCCTGCAACCGGCACCAGCGTTCTTCGGCGTCGGCCAGTTGGGGGATCAGTTTTTCGATTTCGTTGTGCAGCCGCAACGCCTCGTCGGCGTCGGTCGTTTCCAGCATCTTGGCGTTGGCCGCGCGTTTTTCGCCGTCGAGCCGAGCGATCAGTTTTTCGGTTTGGCCGATTTCCTTGCGAACTTCGCGCTCGTTGCGGCGTTCGACCTTGGGGGCGGCTTTGCCCCCTTTGCCGACGACGGCCGACGGAGCCTTGCCCATGCCGGTCGCTTGTTGGCGTTCGCCTTCCTCGATTTCCTTATTCACGGAGTAGAGATACGACTCGTAATCGCCGCGATAGTTCATCACGCGTCCGTCGCGCACTTCGACGATGCACGTGGCGACGTGCTTCATGAAGTGCCGATCGTGGCTGGTGAAGACGACCGTTCCTTTGTAGTCCAACAACTGCGCCGGCCAACGCTTCGACCGTTTCGACGTCCAAGTGGTTGCCCGGTTCGTCGAGGATCAGCACGTTGTAGTTGCCCAACAGCAGTCCGGTCATGCACAGACGTGCGTGCTCGCCGCCGGAGAGGACGCCGATTTTTTTCTTGACCGCTTCGCCGCGAAACAGCATCGCGCCGGCCAGGTCGAGGATGCGTTGGTTTTTGGTGCCGGTGGCGCGGTGCGATATTCCAAGTAATCGAGGACCGTTTGTTTTTCGTTCAACGTGGTGTAAACGTGCTGAGCATAGATGCCCAACGAACAACCGTAGCCCCATTTGGCTTCGCCTTCGATCGGGTCGAGCGAATCGACGATCGTGCGCAAGAACGTGGTTTTGCCCTGGCCGTTGTCTCCCACGATGGCGGCCCGTTGGCCGTGATCGATTTCGACGTCGATCCCCGTGGCGATGGTTCGTTCGGGATAGCCGATGTCCAGGTTTTTGCAGCGGAGCGCGGGGCCTTTGCGCGGTTGACGATCGGCGCGGTGATGGCGGCCGTCGGTTCGTCGGTGGCGATGTCCATCAGCTCGAGCTTTTCGAGCTGCTTGCTCTTCGACGCGGCGCGGGTCGCGGTGCTCGCTCGGGCTTTGTTCTTGGCGATGAACTCTTCAAGTTGCTTCATCTTGGACAACGTCGCCGCGTTGGTGCGTCGATCGTGTTCCAAGCGTTCCTGCTGATACTCCAAAAACGCGTCGATTTTGCCGGGATACACGGTCAATTTACCGCGCGACAGATCCAGCGTTTGATCGCAGGTGGAAGAGAGAAACGCCCGATCGTGCGAGACGATCAGGCAGGCTTCCTTGTAATTTTTCAAAAAGTGTTCGAGGAGAATTTGCGTGCGGAGATCCAAAAAGTTCGTCGGTTCGTCGAGCAGCAGCAGGTTCGGTTCGTGCAGCAACAGCGCGGCCAACTTGACGCGCGTCTGCCACCCGCCCGAGAGCTTACCGACCGGTCCGTCGAGATAGGCGCCTTTGATTTCGAAGCGACCGGCGACTTCGCCGCACTTCCAATCCGGCTGGCCGCTGTCGCGCATCAAGAATTGCAGACTCGTCTCGTCCGGCAAAAACGGATCGTGCTGACGAAGGTAGCCCAGGCGGAGTTTGGGATGACGAACGACCTCGCCTTTGTCGAGTTCCTCTTCGCCCAACAGAACGCGCAGCAGCGTGGACTTGCCGGCGCCGTTGCGACCGACGAAGCCGACCTTGCCTTCGTCGGTGATCGTGGCTTCGGCGCCGTCGAGCAGGATTTGATCGCCGTAACTTTTATGCGCGTTTTTGATTTGAAGCAGAACTGCCATGTGCGAACGAGTAACGAGTAATGAGATGCGAGCGTCGACCGCGAAGTTCGAAACTTCAGATTTTAACGCGAAAACCTCGTTTCGTCAGGGCGTCGCGGACGCGGGCGACGTGGTCGCCTTGGATTTCGAGTTGTTCGTCCTTCAGCGTTCCGCCTGCGCCGCAGACGGTTTTCAGGTGCGTCAGCAATTCGGGCAGATCGTTGCCGATTTCCGGCAAGCCCGAAACGACGGTCACGAGTTTGCTCTTTTGACGTTTTTCGAGTTTGATCCGCGCGGTTTGTTTGTCCGGCGGGATCCGCGGCGGCGGCAGCGGCGGACACTTGCACGCGGACTCGAGCAGGCCACACCGATCGCAAGTCGGCGGGATATTGAACGGCGTGCCGGCGAAGAGGCGAGTCATGACAAGAGGTTTCAGGTTTCGGGGTTCAGGTTTCAGGTTTCAGGATCGGAAGATTCGAGAAACGCACTTGGAGGCGAGACATACAGCACGCACGAGGCACTTCAGCGCACTCCCAAGCCCCACGATCCTTGATCGCGGGGACCGATACGAATTCAGATCTGCGTCGAGGCTTCCAATATTTCCCAACGGGCGAACGCGGTTTCGAGTTTGTCTTCCAGCGTCTTCAATTCGAAAGCGGTCCGCGGAAGCGGCTTGTAATCATGAGTTCAGGGTCATTGAGCATCAGTGACACAACCAGTCCGGCGTTGGGCTCTCGAACGTCACGCGTTCGTGCGTCAGCGGATGGGTGAACGTCAGACTCGCGGCATGCAACCGCAGCGGCGGATCGCCGACGGCGTGAGTTTGTGTTTCGCCGAGACGGCCTTCGTTCAAGTACGTTTGATCGCCGAGGATCGGCAAACCGAGTTCCCAGAGGTGAGCGCGGATTTGATTCGTCCGGCCGGTCAACGGTCGAACGGACAACAACGTCGTGCCGTCGGCATAGCGACGCAACACGGTGAATTCGGTTCGAGCAGGCAAGCCGTCTTGATCGATCTCGCGCGCGCCCAACACCGTCGGCCCGGCGGCGATCGCGGAATCCGATCGAAACACGTCTTCCGTCGGTGTTCCGTGCACGTGCGCCAGATAACGCTTCTCCGCCATGCCGGCGGCGAATTGGGGCTGAACAAGACCCGCGATCCGTTGCGAACGGGCGAAGACCACGACGCCGGTCGTGTTGGCGTCCAACCGATGCGCGGGCCGCAACTTTTGTGGGGCATAAACCGTGTTCAAGATCGCTTGCAACGAATTGCGATTGAATCGCCCGCACGGATGCATCGGCAACGGCGCCGGTTTATCGACCACGACCAGGGCGTCGTCTTCGTAGATCAACCGAATACCGACGGCGACATCCGGTTCGCTCGTGGCCGGGTCGCGACGCAGATAACGCTCGCCGCCGCGGACGATCGTCGTCGGCGCAACGGCGATTTCGTCGGCATTGAGGATTCGGTCGGCGGCGAACAACTCGTCCCAATGCGTTTGTGGCAAATGTGCGAACATACCGGTCAGCGCGTCGACCAACGTATGCCCGTCGTGCTTGGCCGAGATATTGAACGGCCGGAAGTTCTCGTACGGCGCGCGTCCAGGCAACGGATCGACGGCGCGCTCGATCGCGTATTGACGTGCGTTCAGATCGCTGCGGACCGTTGTTCGTCCGTAAGAAAACACGACGGACAGGATACGCCGGCGACGTAACGAGAATCCTCGCGCTCGACGGATGTCAGAGGCGTTTGGCAACGAAAGCATTGCGAGCTGTCGGTTTCCGCCAAGCCCGGATCGACGCCGACACGTTGATCGAACACGAAGCACTCACCGCGATAATGACTGCCGCCACACTCTTCGAAATACTTGAGAATGCCGCCGTCGAGCTGCAGGATATTGCGAAAGCCCTGGCGTTCCATAAAGGGGCCGGCTTTTTCGCAACGTATCCCGCCGGTGCAGAACATCACGATCGGCCGCTCTTTCAGCTCTTCCGGCAACGCTTCCACCGCGCGCGGAAAATCTCGAAAGCGATCGATCCCAAGCGTGGTGGCGGACTCAAACGTACCGAGCTTGACTTCGTACTCGTTCCGCGTATCCAACAGCGTAACCGTACGACCTTCGTCGAGCCACGTTTTCAATTCCACGGCGGAGATCTTACGTGACGTCCGCTTGGCCGGATCGATCTCGGGCTGACCGAACGCGATGATCTCGCGTTTGATGCGACCAACATCCGGCGAAAGGGACGATCGGCCGACTCGCTGTACTTGGGAGCCAAATCTTCGAGACCGGAGATCGCGCGTAACTCGTTCAGCAACCGCTCGATCGGATCCGACTTGCCGGCCACGAAGAGGTTGATGCCCTCGGGGCTGATCAGAATCGTTCCGCGTAGATCGAGCTCTTTCGACAGACTCAAAAGTCGTGCGCGGAGCGGCTTAAGATCGTAGAGAGCTGCGAAACGATAGGCGGCGATATTGACGAACGGCTCCATTTCGCCAGCCTAACATCGACGCGAACGGCTGCCCAGGCGGTCGGCGACGCGCGTCATGAGATCGCCTTCGCGACGCCGACCGGTAACGGCTTAAACCCGGGAAACAACGTCTCGACGTGCGTATTGCCCAATCGGTGTTGGGCGATCTCGGCCAGCACGCTGCGATAGTCGGTCGTCACGCGCACGCAGCCGTATTGATCGAGCTGATCCGGCTGCGCCGGGCCAACGACCGTAAACCTGGCCCCCCTCGATGCCGCGACCGATGACGAACATCGCGGACGCCCGACCATGATCGGTTCCGCCGTTGACGTTGGGCTTCACGCGACGTCCGAATTCCGAATACACCACGATCGTGGTCCGCGCCAGATGGTCGGCCAGGTCCTCGCAAAACGCCGCGCAACGAACCGGCCAACGACTCCATCAGCGGCAAGATGTTCGGTTGCTGTTGAATATGCGTGTCCCACTGATGCATGTCGACGGCCGCGACTTCCAGACCGAGATCGGCACGGATCAGTTGCGCGATTTCGCTAAATCTTTTGCCAACGGGGTAGCGGGATAAGGGGACCGCGTACCATGCGGAGTTTGGCTACGCAGTTCGCGAACTTGCCCGAGCAAGCGAAAGATCTCGCGGCCCGATCCGGCCAAGCGCGGATCGCCGCGTCGATAAAGTCCTTCGAGCACGGACGCAAAGCGCGGCGACCAATTCGCCGGAACATCCAATCGATAGGCCGACAAATCAGGTAGCGCCAGCCCGGGTCCGCCCGCCATCGCGGCCGGGACCATTTTCGCCACGGCGACCGAGCGTAGCGACGAATGATTCTCGTTTTTCAACGACGACAGATGCCGGCCGAGCCAGCCGGTCTCCAGCGATTCGGCGTCCGCGCCGCCACGTTCGACGGTCTTCATCGCTTCGAAGTGCGACGTCGTCTCGTTCGGGCTTCCGACCGCGTGGACGATCGCCATCTCGCCGGAACGATAAACATCTTCCAACGGACGCATCGCGGCATGCAAACCATAGAACCCATCAAGGTCGATCATCCCCGATGCGGCCGACGGTTCGGGCAACGCCAGATCCGCGCGGCCGATGGCCAAGTGCTTATCGCCCCAGACCGGCACGGTGCTGAAACCATCCATCCCGCCGCGTAAGAAGATCGTGACCAACGTGCGCGGCGCGGTCGTGGCGGCGGGTTGGAACACCAACCGCTTCGACGAGCTTTCGACGCTGCGCGACGTACGAGTCATATACCTGCCGTGAACGACGCTATCTCCACTGAAATTCCGGTGCGGCCAGCAACAACGCCAGCGACTGACGCGCAGGCCTGATCGTCGTCCGCGGCATCCGCGGACGTGCCGACGAAATCCCTAACCGACTCGACGGACAATGACATTCCCCATAACGCTTCGGCGAACGCTTGCGCGGTCGCCGCGGAGTCGACGTTACCGACGGCTCGACGCAATTCCCGAATCGGAAGAGTCGTCCCCACGATCACACCCGCGGAAACATAGAGCGCGAATCGCCAGCGCAGACAACAGTCCATGTTCCCACCGATCGATTCGATCGGGATAACCGTCGGGCAGCGGCCAGCGATAGGGACGATGCCCCATCTCGTCCAAGTAGCCCAGTACGCTTGCGCCGTCGGTGTCGGCGTAGGTCATTCTCAATGCCGAAGCGACGTAGTCGAACGGACGTTTCAATTTGGCGCCGGGTCGATTGCGAAACTCTTCGCTGGTGAACAACGCGTGCAGGACGACGGCGAAATCGCCGTCCGATGCACGGAAGGTTTCGGCGACGCGGGCGATCTGTGCCTTGGTCGGCTCGTCGGCCAAAAAGCGACGACACAACTTCTCGGCGATAAGGTTCGCGGTCGAAGGGTGCCGCGCACGAAATCTCCGACACTCGATAACCGTCCTGCTCGCCTCCGCCGGCCGGGATCGTGTGGCCCATGACGGATTTCGGTCCATCATCGTGCGCCGCCGGATCGAACTTGAACTCGCCTTCCCAGCCATCCAGTTGCCCACGCATCGACCAACCGGTAAAGCAACGGGCGACTTCCTGAATGTCGGTCAGCGTGTAATCGCGATCGGCGCCCAAGGTGTGCAGTTCAAGCAATTCGCGTGCGAAGTTCTCGTTCACGCCGACATCGGCATCCTCGGAGACGGCCCGGTTTTTGACGTTGTCTAAAAAGAACAGCATCGCGGGACTCGTGACCACTGCCGTCAGCAGATCGCGAAACTTTTCCCAACGCGTGGCGGCGAATCGTGCGATCGATGATCGTCGTCAGCCAGCGGCAATCTCCCTTGGTCTGGTCGATGCTGAAATGGTCGTTCCAAAAATTGGTCAGCATCTCGTGGATTTGACGCCGGCTATACACCGCGCAACAGCGATGCGGTTTGCAATTCCGGCTGAGTCAGGCCGGGCGGCTTTTCCATTTCGAGAGGATTTTTGATCCCCATCGTCTTGCGCAGAAACGGCACCACGATCGTATTTTCGTCGGGCAATTCTTGGTCACGCACGTCGGACGGCGCAAGTTCCAGCGTTTCCAGTCGCGCCAGTTTTTGCAGTAGGACCGGATTTTCGACGATCTCGTCCGGCGTGAGTTGCAGACGCAGCCAAGCATCGTAACCAAGGTCCAGTACGGCTTGCAGATCGTCGTGTGTCGGGCCGAACGTCAATGCGCCCAGCAGTCGATGTGCTTCCTCGTACGAATCATCGCGCGCATCGCCGAACCCGCGCTCGGGAACGGTGAGCGTCGCTTCGCTCGAACCGCAACCGACCAGTTGCGTCCCGGTCAGGGCGACAAGCGACAAGCGTCCGAATTGGCGACGATCGAACCGCGACATGCGCTGGGTGAAAATTCCGGAACGGCGTTCCAACGCCTTAGGATTTCGCCGGCGCGGTATCCCGTCGCGACAGCATGCTCAACATGCCGGCACCGGCCGCCATGACCAAGACCAACGGAAAAATCAAATACCACCCGATGAAGGGCAGGAACATCGCGCAACTCGTGCAAAACGCTCCGGCGGTCAACGACGCCAGCGGTCGCGGCGGATCGGAAGCGACGCGCAGTTCGAACAA
This sequence comes from Pirellulales bacterium, assembly GCA_049840575.1. Taxonomy (GTDB): domain Bacteria; phylum Planctomycetota; class Planctomycetia; order Pirellulales; family JALHPA01; genus JANRLT01. The sequence goes on along the minus strand of JASGKV010000014.1, from coordinate 344,624 downwards.
CCGCGCGAACCCGGCGATGCCGAGCGCGATCGCCGCGAGGAACGGCGTAACGCACGACCAAATCGCCGTCATGCGGAGGAACTCGACGTCGCTGCGAACGCGATGAAAACCGCCGATGTCCGAGAGAGCTTGCAATTTGACGATCAGCCAAGCGGTAAAGTCTTGTCGTACGTATAGTCCGGCAAAGAAGACACCCGCCGCGCACGCCAGCACAAGTAACCCGGCAAGAAAACACGCCAACGGTTGAGTCCTTAACCGTAGTCCCGCTCGTTCAACCGGTCGCGGCAACAATCGAGCGACCCACACCATCAAGGCGGTCAACGTAACAATCGTCCCGATTACGAATCCGGCGACGGCGAGGACATCGGCCATACGAACGATCCAACGAACGATGATTCGCGAATGAGAGCGGCAACATGAGCCCGTGCGGATCTGCGAGGAAGCCGCCACGAGGTCGAGGATTCACACCGACTCGACCACTCAAATATAGCCCAATACGCGGTTTACGCGATCGGCCGGTCGTCCGTTACACGCCGACGTACGGGATTTCACCACGCGCTTCGGGGCCTGTGGGTCCTTCACGAGTGAATTCATGCGATAACGCATCTTACAATCGCCACATTCGGTGGAATCTTCATCGAACCAGCCGCCCTTACGTTCCCTTAAGCTCTGCCAAGATCGTTGGGTGAGCGTCGACACTCAACGATCGAACTAGGTTTTTGCAACAACATCGGAAACTCACGTCGGCTTGGCCGTCATCTCATCTCGACCGTCGATAATCCTTGCGTAACGCCGTCATGGCGGACGGCGTAGATTCCGCACGTTCCATTCATCGACGAGGGGTTATGCGCGTGTTCGACACGGTCGTCGTCAGCGATTTGCATCTCGGGGCACGGAACGCCCGCACGACGGAATTTCTCGACTTCCTCGAGACGGTCCAAACCGATCGCTTGATCGTCAACGGCGATCTCTTTCAAGATCCCCGACTGCGCGGGCTGAGAACCGACGACGTCGCGGTCCTCGACGGTTTACGGAAGTTCGCCCGTCATGCAGACGTCGTCTTCCTACGCGGCAACCACGACCCCGACGCCTCGTGGTACGAAGGCGTGCTCGGTTTGCCGTTGGTCGACGAATTGCCGATCCACATCGGCGATCGTCGTTACCTGATCTACCACGGTCACGGCTGGGATCGCTCGCTCGAACTGCCGGCGTTGGTCATCGCGATGGCCGATGCGTTCTACGCCGGCTCGCAATGGCTGGATCCGTCGCATCGGTTGGCCAAAGCGCTCAAACGGAAGTGCAAGACCTTCTGCAGCGCGGTCAAGAATCTCCGCATCGAAGCGGTGCGGACCGCGCAGAGCGGCTTCGACGGCGTCATCCTTGGTCATACGCACTTGCAAGAAGACCTTTATGTCGACGAGACACACGTCCTCAACTCGGGCTGTTGGACCGAACGACCGTGCGGCTTCATCGGAATCCGCGACGAACGTGTCGCCACGTATCGTTGGTGTTCCGCCGATCATTACACGACGCCGTGGAGCACGCCCAATCCGCCGCCGCGCGTACGCAACATCGGACTGCCCGGCGAACCATCGCTGACGCATTAGCGGGTCGCACCCGATAGCGAAAACAACCGATTTTCCGTATGATTCGATGCGTCTCGCGTCGACGACACGGCGCTTCGGTTTCCGTTTTCGTTCGGTGCGCGCACGATGGCTTTGGTGACGATTCGTGATTTGAGTCTCCGGTATCAGGGCCCTTCGTTACTGGATAACGTGTCGTGCCTGATCGAACCCGGGCAACGGATCGGGCTGCTTGGTCGGAACGGAGCCGGCAAAACGTCGCTGCTGCGAATGCTGGCGGGCGAGGAATCGCCCGACGCGGGCGAAATCGTCATCGCACCGGGCGCGAAAATCGCGGTTCTGCCGCAGGACGTTCCCTCGGACGTGCACGGCGTGGTCCACGACGTCATCCTTTCCGGTTGGACTCCCGGCGAGCATGACGAAGACAAACCCTGGATCGCCGAGCATCGCATCGAACGACTGATCGACGAGATGTCGCTCGACGGCGCGGCACGGTTCGAAACACTCAGCTCGGGCATGAAGCGACGCGTGCTGTTGGCCCGCGCGATCGTCTCCGAACCCGATCTGCTGCTGCTCGACGAGCCGACAAACCATCTGGACGTCGAATCGATCGTTCGGCTCGAAGAGTTTCTCAAACGACGCAAGGCCGCGTATCTGTTCGTCACGCACGATCGAATGTTCTTGCGCAATTTGGCCGATCGCATCCTCGAAATCGATCGCGGCCGATTGTTCGATTGGTCGTGCGACTACGAAACGTTTCTCAAACGCAAAGAGGAATGGCTGCTGGCCGAAGAAAAACAAAACGAACTCTTCGATCGTAAATTGGCCGAGGCCGAGGTCTGGATTCGCACGCCGATCCAAGCCCGACGGACGCGGAACGAAGGACGGGTCCGCGCCGCTCGAGGCGATGCGTCGCACACGCGCCGAGCGACGCAGTTCGCCCAAGCACGTCGAGATGACCATCCAGGAAGGACGTCGCAGCGGTACGTTGGTCGTCGCGGCCGATCAAGTTTCCGCCGGCTACGGCGAACGCACGATCGTCCGTGACTTTTCCTGCACGATCCTGCGCGGCGAAAAGATCGGCATTCTCGGACCGAACGGCGCGGGCAAAACCACCCTGCTCCGGACGCTGCTGGGTCAAATCGAGCCGACCGCCGGCACGATCAAGGTCGGCACGAATCTTGAAATCGCCTACTTCGATCAACTTCGTCGCGTGCTGGACGAAGACAAGACCGTGCACGAAAACGTCGGCGACGGTTCGGACACGATCAAGTTCCTCGACGGCACGCGGCATATCATCGGCTACTTGCAAGACTTCTTGTTCAGCCCCGAACGCGCGCGAACGCCGGTCAAATTTCTTTCCGGGGGCGAGCGGAACCGCGTCCTGTTGGCCAAGCTGTTCGCCAAGCCGGCCAATGTGATCGTCTTGGACGAACCGACGAACGATCTCGACGCCGAGACGCTCGAGTTGCTCGAAGCGCGGCTGGTCAATTTCGGGGGCACGGTGTTGGTGGTCAGTCACGATCGCGAATTTCTGAACAACGTGGTCGACGGCGTCTTCGCCTTCGAACACGGAACGATCAAGGAATACGTCGGCGGCTACGACGACTGGTTGCGTCAACGCCCCGCCCCGCTCGACGAAACGCCGAAGCCCGAGACGAAGTCGACCAAGCCGACCGTGTCGAACGCCGACAACGAACCGAAAAAACGGAAGCTGAGCTACAAAGAACAAAAGGAACTCGACGCGTTGCCGCAAACGATCCACGACTTGGAAGCCGAAATCGCGGCCCGTCACGCGGCTGCCGGCGATCCGGCGTTCTACAAACAACCGCCCGATCGCATCGCCGCGGCCGCGACCGAATTGAAGACGCTGGAAGACAAACTCGAAACCGCGTTCGCGCGCTGGGAAACGCTGGAAGCGTTTGTTTGATGCCGAGACAAGACGGCATATCCGCGTTCGTCGAGACGCACTATTCGGCTCGCATAGCAAACAGCGAAACGAAAGCTCGAAAAGGCGTATCGTAATTAATACGCAGCCGCAGCTTACGGATCGAGGAAATCCGTCACGATGCGGGCGAAAATTTCCTCGGCTTCGGCCATCCGACCCGTGCCGGTTTGACGGCAACTGAGCCAGCCTTCGCCGGGGGTCATGAAGCGTATTCCATCCTGCTTCAATTGCACCACGTTCCGTTGCACGGAAGGTTGTTCCCACATCCGCGAGTTCATCGCCGGGGCCAACAACACGGGGCAGCGGCAGCAGAGGTACAACGTCGACAGCAGGTCGTCAGCCGCCCCGTGCGCCGCTTGCGCAAGGAAATTGGCCGTCGCCGGGGCGACGACGAACAGGTCGGCCTTTTCGGCCAACTGAATATGCGCGCCGAGCGGAAAGACGCGTTCGTCGAACACGCGCGTCGCCACGGGCCTGCCCGACAGCGCGGCGAACGTGGCGCGACCGACGAACTTCCGCGCGGCGGGGCTCATCGCCACGGAGACGCTTGCGCCGCTTTGCGCCAAGCGACTGACGAGCGCGGCCGTCTTATACGCCGCGATGCCGCCGCCGACGCCGACCACGATCTCGCGACCTTGCAACTCGTCGGACATAACCGTTGAACGGAGAAATGAAAAAGCCCCGGAGCGGCGAGGGGCCGTTCCGGGGCCGGATTGTCTTCCTAAATTCGCGGGGAATGATTCTCGCCGTGCGAGTATCCTCCGACCGCTTCCATCATTCGCGTGACTTACAGTTGCGTCAAATCGAGTTCCGGCGGGCCGCCGGCCGTGGCGTCGTCCAGCGTGCGCAGGTTGTTCGAGGCGTCCAGGTAAATCTTGTCTTGCAGGATTTCCTGCACGACGACTTCCATCTTGTTCTCGTGCAGAATTTCGACCAACGGACGGCTGCCGGCGTTGAGCGCGACCAACCGCTTTTGAATCAGCGTCGACAACTTGAACCGGCCGCCGACCTTATTGACGATCGCTTCTTCCTTCAGGGCATCGATCATGGACTTCCTCGAATAAATTTACGTGTCGTGAACGTTTCGTAGCGTGACGCGGCGGGCGAATCACGAGCCCGCGCCGACCGTCGTCTGTTCGGAACGCAAGCGTTGCAACAACCGGCTGAGGTCGTCGACGGCCTGCTCGATCGATTCGTTGACCAGCACGTGGCGGTACCGCTCGATCGCTTGCAATTCGTGTCGCGCGACTTCCAATCGCCGTTGGACCGCGGCCTCGGTTTCGGTGCCGCGAGCGCAGTCGACGTTCCAACTCTTCCAGCGACTCGGGTTTGATGAAAACCGTGATCGCGTCCGGGTAGGTGCGCAGCACATCCGCCGCGCCGTCGACGTCGATCTCTAAGACTACCCACTTTCCGGCCGCAAGTCGAGGGGCCACTTCGCTTTGCAACGTCCCGTACCAGTGCCCGCGGCCGAAAACCTCGAACGCTTCGAGAAATTCGTTCGCCGCCCGCTTGGCCGCGAACGTTTCCGGCGTCAGAAAGTAGTAGTCCACGCCGTCGCGTTCGCCCGGCCGCGGCGACCGCGTGGTGGCCGAGACGCTGGCTTCCAACCACGGGCAGCGGCCGAACAGTTCGCGCAGGACCGTCGTTTTTCCGGAGCCCGAGGGGCCCGAAATCACGACCAATCGTCCCGGCGCGGCGTGCATGGCGACTTCCGTTAAGTGACGGGCTTATTCGACGTTTTGAATCATTTCCCGCAGTCGTTCGACGCAGGTTTTCATTTCGATCACGCGCCGGGCGATCTCGACGTCGGTCGATTTCGAGCCGATCGTGTTGATCTCGCGGAACATCTCTTGGATCAGAAATTCTAGCTTGCGGCCGTTGCTTTCGCGCTCGTTCGCGATGTCGCCGAACTGGTCGAGATGGCTCCGCAGCCGGACGATTTCTTCGCTAATATCGACACGTTCGGTAAAGATGCTGATTTCGCGCAGCAGATCCGACGGATTCAACGCGACCTGGAATTCGTCCAGCGCTTTCTTCACGCGGTCGGTCAGTCGGTTGCGATAGTTGTCGATCGTCAGCGGCGACGCGCGGCGATGGCGTCGACCTCGCCGGCGATGATGCGGCAGTTTTCGGTCAGGTCGCGGCCCATGTTGCGACCTTCGTCGGCCCGCATCTTTTCGAGATGCGTCAACGCCTCGCGCAGCGTACTTTCGATCAGCGGCCAAGCGGCCTCGGCTTGCTCGAAATTGACCGACGCTTCGTTCACCACGCCCGGCAACGCCAGCAGCGCGTCGATCGACGTGGCGTGCGGAATATGCTTCTCGCCCAGGTACGTATCCAACTGCGCGTGATACGCGCAGGAGCACGTCCAGGTTCAACGAGTACGTATCTTCGGCGTGCAACCGCTCGACCCGTAGATTCGCCTGCACCGTCCCGCGTTTGACGCGTTCGCGGATCACGGCTTCGATCTGCGGTTCCAACAGCCCGTAACCTTCGCTTGCGCGGAGGTTGAACTTGAAGTAGCGGTTGTTGATCGTGCGCAGTTCGAAGGTGATGACCAGCCCTTGCTCTTGGTGCTGGGCTTCGCCGAAACCGGTCATGCTCAGAAGCAAGGGACGAACTCCGTGTCGGGCGGGAACGAAAACCCGGCCTCGTTCCAAGAACGGGCCGGGCGACGTGGACTGCGTTACGCGAAAGCCGAACTACTTGCCGGCCGGCGTTTCCGGCGTGGGAGTAACGGCCGGTGCGGGAGTCACAGGCGCGGCGCCGGATCGGTCGACTTCGGCACGACTTCGGTCGCCGGAGCGACCGGCGACGGCTCGACCGGACCGGCCGGGACCGTGACCGTCGCATCGCCCGGAGCCGCTTTTTGCACGTTTTCCAGCGGCTTCGTATCCGTCTTCGTCGCATCCGTTTTCGGCGCGTCGGTCTTCGTGTCGCTCTTCGAATCTTCGGCCGGAGCGACCGGCGTGGCCTTGGGGGCGTCGCCGGAAAATTTGCTGACCGGACCGCTCATCAACTTGATGGTCAGCATGCAGAAGAAGATCCAAACCAACGCGGTCACGACCGTCACACGTGTGAACACGTCGCCGGCCTTGGTGCCGAACGCGGTCGAACCGCCGCCGCCGAACGCGCCGGACAGCCCGCCCCCTTTGCCCTGTTGGATCAACACCAACAAGATCAGGAACAGCGAGGTGATCGTCAGCACCGTGGCGAGCGCGACGGAGGTAAACGAAGCGAAAACGAGAGCCATAAAACCAATCCTTACCGCTTGAACCGTTCCGTGGTGAATGTTCCGTGTGTCGAACGTCGTGTATCGTTACTTCGAGACGGCCGCCGCGCCGACCAAGATCCCCACAAAGTCGTCGATCTTGAGAGCCGCGCCCCCGACCAACGCGCCGTCGATGTCGGCTTGACCGAGCAAAGCTTGGGCGTTGTCCGGCTTTACGCTGCCGCCGTATTGAATGCGGACTTGCGCGGCCGTTTCGGCATTGTATCGCTCGGCGATCAATTTGCGAAGCGCGGCGTGCGTCTCCTGCGCTTGCTCGGGCGTGGCGACCTTGCCGGTACCGATCGCCCAGACCGGTTCATAAGCGATGATCAACGCCGCCAACTGCTCGGCCGTGACGCCGGCCAGCGAGCCGTCGAATTGGGTCTTCACCACGTCGTTGGTCTTGCCCGATTCGCGTTCGGCCAGGGATTCGCCGACGCACACGATCGGGATCAGGCCGGCCTTAATGGCGGCGTGGACCTTCTTGTTGATCTCGGCGTCGGTTTCGCCGTAGATCGTGCGGCGTTCGCTGTGGCCCAGGATCACATACTTGCAGCCGACGTCTTGCAACATCGCCGCGCTGATCTCGCCGGTGAACGCCCCTTGGGCGTTGGCGTTCATGTTCTGCTGCGCCGAGGCCCACGCTGGTGCCGGCGAGCGCGCCGCGGACGACGTCCAGATTGGTGAACGTCGGACAGAGGACCGTGTCGACGTTCTTGATGCCGACCGCCTTGGCGGCGACCCCCTGGGCGAGCGCGACCGAGCCGGCCCGATCAAGGTGCATCTTCCAGTTACCGGCGATGATTTTGCGACGCATGAAAATCGGGTTCAGGGTTTAGGTGACAGGGTTCAGGAAATGTGTTTCAAACAAACAGGGTTGATTCCAGGTCCTAAAACCTGAACCCTGCATCCTGAAACCTCGTTAGGCCTTTAACGGCGAAATGTCTTTGCCCAGCAACTTCGCCAAGCCGGCGATTTGCGCGGCCAGTTCGTGATATTGGTTCGGCAACAACGCTTGCGGGCCGTCCGACAGTGCTTCGCTGGGGCAGTTGTGCACTTCGATGTGCACGCCGTCCGCGCCGGCGGCGACGCCCGCCAGGCGCAGGCCGGAATCAAATCCGGGCGGCCGGTCGCGTGGCTGGGGTCGACGATGATCGGCAAGTGCGAGAGCCCGCGGATATTCGGAACGATCGACACGTCGAACAGGTTGCGGGTCGACTTGTCGAATCCCTTCACGCCGCGTTCGCACAGGACCACGTTCGGGTTGCCTTGCGACATGATGTATTCGGTGCTCATCAACAGGTCTTCGACCGTGGCGCTCATGCCGCGTTTCAACAGCACCGGCTTCCGCGTTTGGCCGACTTCGGTCAGCAGCGAGAAGTTCTGCATGTTCCGCTGTGCCGATCTGAATCATGTCGGCGTATTCGTCGACCACTTCGACCTGCGCGGGTCCATCACTTCAGTCACGACCGGAATGCCGAACTTGTCGCCCGTCTCACGGAGGATCTTCGAGTCCGTCTTCGGCCATCCCTTGATACGCGTAAGGGCTGGTGCGGGGCTTGAACGCGCCGCCGCGGAGGATGTTCGCGCCGGCCGCGACCACGTCTTTGCAGATCGCTTCCATCCGTTCGCGCGATTCGATGGCGCAGGGACCGGCGATCATCGCCAAGTGCCCGCCGCCGATCTTCACGCCGCGCACGTCGACGACGGTCGGTTCTTTGTTGCGCTTCGCGACTGGCCAGCTTATAGGGAGGCAACACGGGGATCACGTCCTCGACGCCGGCGATGGCTTTGAGCGGAGCGGCATGGGCTTTGGCCTCGTCGCCGATCACGCCGATGATGGTGCGGTAGGCCCCTTGGCTGACGTGGGTCTTCAGCCCCAGCGATTCGACCTTCTTCACGACGCCGTCGATGCCGGCCTGATCGGTATGGGGCTTGAGAATAATGATCACGCGCCGACGGCTCCACGAGTTGTCCCGCGAAAAACGCCGACTCACCTCTGAAACCCGGCCGTTTTGGGGAATCGCGTATTGTAAACGATGCCGGAACGAACGAAAAGTGGCCCTGTCACACGGAAAGTGCCGGAAATCGGTGGGTTTCGATCGGTGGAACTGTTGCTGTCCGTTGGTCTCGCTGTTTCACGTGAAACAGAACGGGGCGGGTTTTCGGTTTTCAGTTTTCGGTTTTCAGGAGTCGGTTTTCAGGAGTCAGGAATCGGAGGTCGGGGGTCGGGAAAGCCGCGAGTGGCACTCGCGGACCGAGCGCACCGAGCCGCAGCGCGCGGAGCTTCGGATTCTCCCAATGTCTCGACCCACTTCGCTGTGTCGCGAGTTGTTTCACGTGAAATACACCGCGACGGCGTCTGACCCAAGTTCACTCTGCGAGCGTTACGAGCGAAACGATTGCTTCGAGTTTTCAGTTTTCAGGATCCAGTTTTCAGTAAAGAGGAAAGCCGCGAGTGTCACTCGCGGACCGAGCGGAGCGAGTTGAACGACGCGAGACGTTCGATCGCGACGAACGTCTTACCCAGGTTCCCTGCGCGAGCGTTACGAGCGTTACGAGCGAAACGATCGTTCCGATCGCATGCCACGCAAATGTTTTTTCTTGTGATCGAGCCGAGCACGTCAGCCAGCGGTTCGCGCCGCCTCGCCAACCGCCCCATCTCCGCTGCGCGAGCGAAACGATCGTTACGATCGAGACGATCACGTGTCCTGCGTCACAAAAAAAAACGTTGGGTGGCCGGCGGACGACCAGCGGGAGGCCCCGGAACGCTTGGCATTGCGTACGGAATTCCCGCACAGTGCCTTCCACTCGTAGGGTCCGCTGTGCGGACCGTCGCCCAACGTCCGGTCCGCACAGCGGACCCTACAGAAGAGAAGGAAGCCTCGCCCGCCATCATCGCTCCGCATGTTCCGGTCCCCTCTCCCCGCAACACGCTCGCTATCCGCGAATACCATCGCCGGGGAGAGGGATAGGGTGAGGGCGATCGTATTCTCTCAAAAAGGGTCGCCCTCACCCCGACCCTCTCCCGCACACTATCCAACGTGATCGCAACGCCCTCTCTCGGGAGAGGGGGGATTCGCCGCTCTTCACTCCGCATTCCGCGCTCCGCATTCTACACTTCCCCCCAACGAGCATCCCGCCGACGGCGCGCACGTGTGACCATGCGCGCCGGGCGGGATGTGAACGTCCACGAGTGTTTGTTCAGCGCGCACGGGTGGCGCGTTTCGCCTGCGCGAATTTCTGAAGAACGTTGTGCCTAGACTCGTGTCCGCGCAATGCGCACCGTCCGATCGCACCGTGTTCGAGGAAACGGCGTCGATCAAAAGCGGCGCGAGGCGCGGAGGATTTCGATACTCAGTGCGAAGGCGTTCGTCGGCCGTCGTCGCTTTCGCGCTAGGTCGTCGTTAAAACGACGACCTAGCGCGATGGACCGTGACATGCTCGACAACGTCACTCGCTCTAACTCGTTCGTGCATCGGCACGAACGTTCGGTCCGTTACGCGTCGCACATCGCGACGTCGCAACTGATCTGGTTGGGGTGTAGCTACACACCGGGTTTGCGGGAATGATTGGGGTAAATTCCAAGCGCCGCATTCCCCCATCGCGAAGCCGCTTTCAAAAAAGCCCACCCCGCGATCGCCCGCTCGGAAATCCCGGCGAAGTTCAGCGTTTCAGGTGTGAATTACGCCTGAAACAGCCTCTCCGACCGGGACGGAACCGGAAATTCACTAGGCACAGCGCATCGGCCGATGCTACGGACTGAATTGTACGTACGTACACTCAAAACGCAAGAGAATTCCGGCGCGATTTCCAAGATTTTTAAGTCGTGCCGACGCTTGGGCTTGCGCACGACTTCGTAGTAACTCAAAAAACGCCCGGGTGGCCGGGGACGACCAACGGGAGGACCCGGAACGCTCGAGGTCGCCGACGAGCATCGATCACGGTGTTCCACCCCGACGCTTCCGGGTCTTGCGCGACAGACAATCCAGACCCGGGCACCCCGCAAGAAATGCCGAAGTCAATAATTGCATCATTATTGACGGAATACTCGGCGAAACCTAGATTTGCGGCATTGATCCTACATACGCTCGGCTTGTTGCTATGTGTATTCGCGCAAGTGAATCAAAGTTATCCCGCCTTGAGCCCGCTATGGCTGAGCCGTTCATGGAACATCCGTCCGGTGAGTTCGACACGGCAATCGACGCGATGGCCGACGCAATCGACCGGCTTCGCAAACTCCCGAACTGGGGCAGTTGGATCACGTTTTGTGCACAGGGTGCGGGCAACCGCAGTGACAGCTACCACCTCGCTGAGATCCGACTGCGTGCCGATTCGCTCGAAGTCGACCTGCCCTTGTCTCCGGACGCGGTCACTCAAGAAGCGGATGTTCCAAGCCATTGTCTCGAAAAACTCGGTACGACATACTCTGTCGCGAAAGCGTCGCCCGAAGAAGCAGCGTTGATTGCGGACGCGATCTTTCGGCATCATCTCGGCATCCGTCCTCACGATGGGGAAGGCGAAGACTATGCTGTTGGGGCCGAGTGGGTGGCGGGATAACCAGCCGCTCCAGTGGACCGGCCCGGCGGTTCAAGCGTGGCAGGCCAGAGGCGGTGTCTCGCCGGCCCGGCCACTGAACGGCGTTGCGTTATACATCACCAGGAATGCTCACTCGCGAGGGCGCACAACTTCAGGTCTTTCTCGAACTCCGCATCCGGCACGGTCCGCGAAGCGGGCCGGATGAGCTGGTGATCGTGGAGGATCAGACGATCGAGCGACCGTGGGGCTGGGTGTTTTTCTGGACGACCCGCGGCTGGCTTTATGGTGATATACGGTACGCGATTGGGGGAAACGCACCTGTCCTGATCAATCGGCACGACGGCTCGATGCGGAGGTGCGCAAACTTCGCGACCGATCGAGGAGTGCATCTCCGAGTACGAACGCGAGTTGACCGGCCGCACGGCGGACGATGTATAACCACACGCTGCAACGGCCCGGCCCCGCGTTGAGCGTTCTGGTAAAATGAACGTCGGTCGGCGTCGTGCCGGCCATTGAAGGTCCGTTATGTCGCCAAAGGTGCCATAAGCATGCACGGCTCGCGGGATATCGAAGACCTCTACGCGTTCTACCGCAGCCCAGAGTTCGCCATCCACGGCGGGCCGGCAATGGTCCAGTTCTTGGACCTGGTCGCCGACATTCTGCAATCCAAGCGCGTGTATTTTGGGACTTCGCATGATTCGCTAGGGCTATCACGCGTGGCTACCTATCCTGAATGCTGGCAAGAGCCTTGCGTTTGGATCTCGGCAGACGGCGATCGGTACAACCTTGTGTATTCCGAGCGGTGGCATGACGGGCCATACTTCCGCAGGAGAGAGGATCACGTGAGATGCACAATTGAGCACGCGCGGACGGCATTGCTCGAACTGCTCGCACGTTTGAAGCCGTCCGCGACATAACCCGCCGCTGCAACGGACCGGTCGGGCGGAACGGTCCTTGTGATCCACAAAAACGGTCGAGCCCGGCCGGCCGTTCAATGCTGGCCCGTTATTCCGCCTTGAGCATTCACCGTTACAACAGTTCCAACGCTGACGAGGTCGTCGCGACCGTCGCTCGTGGTCCATACGGCCTGACGCGGCATGATCTCCCCGGTGGCGTTGCGATCACGTACCTGTACGACGGTAACGAGGACCGCCGGGGCACGTGTCAGTGGCGAATACTCGCGCTGGATGGTGAAGCACTCCGTCAGGCGGTCGTGCAACTCACGGCCGCACTTGATCGAGTCGGAGTCACCTACGATGCACCTCGCTTCAGGGAGGAGCTAAGCTGGTTCCAGGATAATGGGCCGTGGCCGACACCGGCGGCGGAATAACGCGTACTCTCACTCCTCGACGCGCTTCGTGGGTTCGCGCGGCTTCTCCGAATCCGCATCCAGCGGCAGCACCCAGATGTTGCGGAAGCGGACCGGGGTGTAGTGGTCTTGTAAACCGAGCGTGCCGGACTTTGCGCCGCCGTCGAGCGGGACGCGATCTTGCACCAGCACGCCGTTGTGCCGCACGGTCAACGTGGCGGGCGCGAGCATCTTGCGTTGCGCGTCGAAAACGGGGTTGCCGCAACGTGGAGATCGTAGCTCTGCCATTCTCCCGGCTTCCGCAGGGGTGAAGTGGTTTATCATACCGACGAAACGAATGCCCATGCGCCTCGCTCCCGGTTTCGCGATCGGGGCGATTTCCGAAGTTTCTTGCATTCCGCGCGGCGGTCTCGCAGAATAATCGCATTCCGGGGCGAGGGGTCTTCGATACAGTGGAATAACCGACGTTGTTCCCGCTCGGGAAGTTTTCGTACGCTCCCGAATGCTCGCCAAACTGCGGACGTTTTCGTTGTTGGGAATCGATGCGCCGGCGGTAGACGTCGAGGTCGACATCTCTCCCGCCGCGCTCCCCAAGACCGTGCTGGTCGGGCTGCCCGAGGCGGCCGTACGCGAGAGCATTCATCGCATCGAACGGGCGTTGGTCAACTCGGGCTTCATTCGCTCGGAAGATCGCCAAGTGATCAACTTGGCCCCGGCCGAGATGCCGAAACAAGCGGCGTCGTTCGATCTTCCGATTCTCGCTGGGGCTGCTCGCCGCCGCCGGGCAGTTGACCTCCGACAAGTTCGAGTCCTACGCCGTGGTGGGCGAACTCTCGCTGGACGGCGCGACGCGTCCGGTGAAGGGGGCGTTATCGATGGCGATGGCCGCGGCCAAAACCGCCGGCCTGCGCGGCATCGTCGTTCCCGAGGCGAACGCCGCCGAAGCGGCCGTCGTGGAAGAGTTGGAAGTGATCGCCGTCGGCAGTTTGGCGCAAGCGGTCGCGTGGTTCGCCGGACAGATTCACATCGAGCCGACGCCGTCGCACGTGGACGAGCTGTTTCAAAAATTCGCGACGTACGACGTCGACTTCGCCGACGTCCGTGGCCAAGAGATGGCCAAACGCGGCGCTGACCATCGCGGCGGCCGGCGCGCACAATCTGTTGATGGTCGGTCCGCCCGGCTCGGGCAAAACGATGTTGGCCAAACGCGTGCCGACGATCCTGCCCGAGTTGACCACCGGCGAATCGATCGAAACGACCCGCATCTACAGCGCGATGGGGTTGCTGAAGGCCGGACAGCCGCTGTTGGGAACGCGGCCGTTTCGCTCGCCGCATCATACGATCAGCAACGCCGGGTTGGTCGGCGGCGGCAGCGTCCCTGCGCCGGGCGAAATCTCGATGAGCCACAACGGGATTCTGTTTCTCGACGAACTGCCCGAGTTCAATCGCCAAACGCTGGAGGTGATGCGTCAACCGTTGGAAGACGGCACGGTGACGATCAGCCGCGCGCTCAGCAGCACCACGTTTCCGGCCCGCTTTATGTTGATCGCCGCGCTCAATCCGTGCCCGTGCGGGTATCGGGGCGATCCGCGACTGCGCGTGCAACTGCTCGGTGCCGATCGTCGAGCGGTACATGAGCAAGATCAGCGGCCCCCTGCTCGACCGGATCGACATGCATCTGGAAGTCCCGGCGGTCCCGTTCAAAGAACTGTCGCATAACGCGCCGAACGGCACGTCGAGCGCCGGAGATGCGCGACGGCGTGCGCAAGGCGCGCACGCGGCAAATCAAACGCTTCGAAGGGAGCTATGTCCGCAACAACGCGCACATGACGACGCGCCAAATCCGGGCGAACTGCGCTCGACGACGCGAGCCACAACCTGTTGAAGGAGTCGATGACCGAACTCGGTCTCTCGGCCCGCGCGCATGATAAAGTGCTGCGCGTCGCCCGGACGATCGCCGACCTGGACGACGCCGAGCGAATCGAAACGCCGCACCTGAGCGAAGCGATCAACTATCGATTGTTGGATCGGAAACTGTAGTTCTTAGAGTACCGCTCGGAGACACGCCGATGGCGAAGTTACACGACATTCAACGTGCGTTGCTCGAGATCGGTTTCGACGCGACGCCGGCCGAATGCAGCGGTTATTTGAACGAAGAGGTTACGAGCGAGGCTTTGGAACTCATTCGAGCCGACCTGCAATCTCAAGATCCGGGAAAGTCTTGGTACTCGAAAAAAGATCGCTTGCTGCAGCGCGCGATCGAGTTAACGCTGACGACCGAAGGGCGGCAGGCGATTCGCGAAGCGATCTCTAGGCTTGGGAAACAAGAAATTTTAGAAATCCTGGGAAAACGCGCCGGCTCCGCGAATCTCGATTCCTGAATCGATCATTTCGGGAGTTCTTTGACCACCACGCCGTCGCCTGCGCCGTGAATGCGGACGCCTTTGAGCCAAGGGGCCGACTTGCGGAAATCCTTCCAGGTGTCGACGCCTTCGACTTTGGAAATGACTTGCGTGACGAAGCCGCCGGGCTTGACCGCGGTCAGCGTGTAGTCCTGAATGCCGTCGTCGGGAGCTTTGACGTACTCGACACGTTCCAACTTGACCAGCTTCGGGTCGTAGCCGCCGGTGGGAACTTCGCCGATCGCCTTGACGATCAGATTCGGCGGTTCGGCCGTTTGCACGGTCAATTCCACGTTGACGATCTTGGCGATGGTGATCGCCTTCTGCGGTTCGGGTTTGGGTTCGGAAAATCCGGCGCGAGGGAACCAACAGGTCGCGATCACTGCGCAGGCCGCCACGGACACGTAACGTTTCATGCTTGGCTCTCCGGTCTGAATGAGACGTCTTCGGAATCTTGGATGCGCGATGCGCACAAAAAGTTCCTGCAGAAAGCGACGAGAAAATTAATCGAGCAAATCCGGTGCCTCTTTCACCGTTTTTCGGCGCACCTACCAAAGCTCAAGCCGCCGATCGGCGTTCCTCGAGTGTTCGTTCAAGCGGATTTTGCAGCAGACGCACCTCGGGATGTGCTTCGCCGGTCGATGCCGTCGTATTCAGAAATCGATGTTCCACCGTCAGATGAAACAAACGTCCGACGACGATCGACGCCGCCAGAGCACAGGGTACGACGACGAACCCGACCGAGGCGGCGTCGGTCCACCCGGCCAGGGCGAACCCGTGCTGGATCGGTTTGACGACCACCCAATGCATCAAGTAGATCGCGTAGCACATCGTGCCGCAGGCGATCAGCGGTCGGAGGACGCGGATGCGGGCGATCCGCGCGTCGTAGCGATGCAGCGCGATCGCGACGAGCGCGAACGCATAGGCCGCCGCGAAACTCACGTTCTGGCCTTTGGGGCGTTCCCAAAACTCGCCGACGTTCCGACACGAGACGGCCAAACCCGCGCACAACGCCGCGCGGATGGCCCACCGGGCGGTACGGCCGGTTCCATGCCGATCATAGTAAATCCCCAAACCGGCCGCGAATTGCAACCAAGCTCCGTTGTAAAACAAGCCGTCGTCGGCCGGCGATGGAAAGACATAAAACCGTATCGCCACGGCGACGGTCACCAGCGCGACGACCAGACCGAATCGCCGTCGCGCCGCCAACAACGTCAGCCCGACGAGCGCGTAGAACTGTTCTTCGTAGCACAACGTCCAGGCATGCCCGAGAAAAATGTTCTTGAAATCGGCCCCTTCTCCCCAGAATTTTCCCAACCACGTCGCCGTCAACGTGAGATTGCCGAACCAATGCCCGGGCGAGATGTTCCAGGGGAGCGGGATGGGATGCACGTCGTCGTCGTAGATGCCCGGAACGAGAGATTCGCCCAACGCGACTAAGACGAACGACGCCGCGATCGCGATCCAATACGGGGGAAAAATTCGTCGAAACCGTCTGCGAAAAAAATCACCGATGGATCTGCCCCGCGGCGGGTCGATTCCGCGCTGGCGGCGATGCAATAGCCGCTGATGACGAAGAAGATCGGCACGCCCAGCCAGCCGCGGTGGCAGACCTCGCGGACGACGGCGCCGAAACCGCCCGCCTCGGCCCAGGTCGCCGCGCTCACCGGCGTCAGATAGTGCGTCGAGTGCATCACGACGACCATCAAGCAGGCGATGCCCCGACAGAGATCGAGCGCCACATAGCGCGTCGATCCCGATCGTACGTCGCGACCCTCCGTCACCGTCGTCGCCATGTTCGCATCCTTGCCGAAATTCGCGCAACCTGCGCCAAGACTCGTCCGAGCGAGCGGGGCGAAAGTATCACTCGCCGTGCGGCCCCGGACAAGGCCGAATCGACCCACGGACGATCCGCCGGCAAGAAATTCCCGAGCGGGTAACCGACGCCGGGAGTACGAGATTAGCCGACGAGTTCGCGAATCGGGTCGGTTTGCTCGTAAAACTTGGTCAATTCGCGCGGCAAGCCGGTTTTCAGCCGCAGTTTGGGTACGTCGAACAGCGTGTGCAGAATCGTCGACGTCAGCATGGCCGGATCGACCGGGTCGTCTGCCGCTTGGGCGGCGATGCGGTCCGAACGGCCGACGACGCGGCCCATCCGCAAGCCGCCGCCGGCGAACGCCAACGGTCCGAGCGCGGCCCAATGGTCGCGGCCTCCCCGGGCGTTCACTTTCGGCGTCCGACCGAAGTCGCCGGCGACGATCAGCAGGATTTTCTCGTCGAGCCCCCGGTCGCGGATGTCGTCCAAAAACGCCGAGACCGCGCGGTCGACGGTCCGGCCCAGCATCTCCATCCCGGCGACGATGCCGGGGTTATTGCCGTCGGCGTGCATGTCCCAGCCCGCGCTGTGAACGGTGACGAACCCCGCCCCGGCCTGGCACATCCGCCGCGCGAGCAACAGTTGATCCCCCAGCGGCGAAGGGTGTTTTTTCTTGTGGCCGACTTTGATCCCGGATGTGTCGTAGCGGGCGCGCACGGCGGGCGGTTCGTCGCGCACGTCGAGCGCGCGGCCCGCGCCGCCCAGCACCAGGTCGTACGCTTGCTTCGTGAACGCGTCGCAGCCGGCCAAACCGCCGTCGGCGTCGAAATCGCGTCGCAGCAGATCCAAGTCGGCAAGCAACTCGCGTCGCGAGTCTAAGCGATCCGGACCGATGTTGAGGGTCAGGCTTTTGACGATTCCGCTTTTGCCCCCCGGTTCGAACGGCCCGTACGCCGCGCCGAGTCGGCCCGGCTTGGCGGCGCCGCGGACCCGCTCGCGTTCGTTGGCGTATTGGGGATCGACTTCGTCGGCGATGACCAAGCCGTGCGTCGGAAAGCCGTTTACCGGATGGTTCGCGCCGCGAACCTGCGCGACGGCGGCCCCTAATGAAAAACCTTCGCCCTCTTTATCGGCCGGGCGAACGGTCCCGCCCGAGAGCACATGGCGAATCGCTTGCACGTGATCGGCCACGCCGTGCGAGAACGAGCGGACGATCGACAGGCGATCCGCCCGAGCGGCGAGTTCGGGAAACGTCCCGCCGAAGCGCACGCCGGGGAGGGTCGTGGCGACGTCGCCGGTCAGGCTCCCTTGTGCGCCGGGGACGTCGAGTTTGGGATCGAACGTCTCGATGTGGCTCGCCCCGCCGCTTAAAAACAACAGCACGACCGACTTGTCGCGGACGAACGACGACTCGCCGAACGCGGCCGCCCGGGCTTGGCTGCGTAGGAGAAACGGCAACGACAATCCGGCCGCGCCGAGCGCGCCGATGCGCACGAAGTCGCGGCGCGAGACGCCCGCAATCCGACTCGCGGCGATCGAACAAGCAGGTCAGCATCGAACGTTCTCCGAACAGGAAAACGCGATTCGAATAGGATTTCAGACCCGAGGCGTTCCGAGCAAACGCCATCCCCCCTCAAAGAATGTCCGGGCGGGAACGCCGGTTATGCGAAATTTTGCGCGACGCCGGAAAATCGTCAGCCGCCGGTCGCCGGCGGGGCGACGACCGTGATTTTCGCCGCGCCGACGGCCGCCGCGCGATCGTCGTCCAGCCACAGCCGGACTTCGTAGTCGCCACGCGCGTCGGACGGAATCTGCAAGCGAACGCGCGGCGGAGCCGTGGTCGTCGTTTCGACCAAGGTCAGCAACTCCGGCCGCAGCGAGGCACGGTAGGTCCGTTGCAAATCGCCCCACAACGCGTCGTTCGCGGCGTAGCGACGACGATCGCCCTCAACCCGCGCGCGCGAACTCGGAGTGCGAAATTCCCAACGGGCGTTCGATCCGGCCTCGATCGGCGCGGCCGCATCGAGCGCGACCTCGATCGTTTCTCCCGGCGTCGCCCGTGGGGGCGCGGTCAGCGTCAACGCGCGGGGGTGCGCGAGTCGCAAACAGGGATCGCCGAATAGATTCATCAATCGCGTGTGTTCGCGCAATTCCCCCAGCGCGTCGTGCTTGCCCGGCGTCAACAGACCGGCGACCGGATCCAACATCTTCCGCACCGCGTTCGGTTCGGCCGCGCGACCCGGATCCAGCGCGCGGGCTTTGGCCGTGCGGAGCACGTCGCCCAACGTTTCGCCCCGCTCGCGCAACCCGGCGGTCAACGCCTCGTCGGCGAAAATGCCCAGACCGTACGGCATCGTCATCCGACTGCCCGCGATCACCGCCACGGGACCGCCGGGCGACGCCAACAGTTCTTCGGCCAAACAGGGTTCCGCTTGATCGAACGCGCCGGTCGAGCAAGCCAAAAACAACGCGATCGGCGCGGACTTGCCCGGCGTCAGACCGGCGCAGTCTCGGCAATTCAAAATCTCATAGGTCGAACGATCCGGCATGCGAACCCGATCCAAGCCGCCGGCGTGCCCGTGACCGATGTAGACCCAAAACAGGCAACCCTCTTCCATCCGCGCCCGGGCTTCGTCCGCGAAGTCGCCGCGGGTCGGGGCAATGCGGACTGGTCCAACTGCCGAACGTCAACGTCGGGTGATACCCGGCCGGGAGTCCCGAGAGCAAAATCGTGCGGGCCGATTGCTCGATCGCCGCGTCGATCAACGGGCCGAAGCCCCCCGCGCCGGCGACCAAATTGATGCGTCCGCGCCAGGGCCCGAAATCGCGCGAGCGTTCGTACGCCAACGTCTTGCCCGCGATCGTGCGAAGCTGCTCGACGTTGCGGACCGGCCACCGACCGACCGCCGTCTCGGGCACGCCGTCGGCGTCGAGATCGGCATACGGAAAATCGGTGGCGATCGCCGCTTCGCCGCCGAACCGCGGCAGGATGTCGGCCTTTTCCAGAAACGTCGGCGTGAAGCGACCGCGCTCGCCGGCGGCCGGGGCGTCGCCGATCAACAGCACGGCCGTCAGCGGCCGGACCTGATGGGTCTTGGCCAACACGTCGCGCAACTCCGGCGCGGTCGCCGTGGGGTCGACGTCGAGGATCGCATATCCTTGCGCGGCCCGGTGGCGTTTCCACTCGTCGAGCGCGCCGCGCCATTCCGCCGGACAGACGACCGCGACGCGGCGGGCCGGAGGTTCGTTCGCCGGGGCCGTTTGTTCGTCGGCATACGTCGCGCGACTCGCGCCGGCGAGGACGACGAACAACGCGAACACGATCGAGATCCGTCTCGAAGTCATGGCGAACCGGCAAAGTGGAGAGAAACGAGTCGTCAAGCGCGGGCGGCGGTCACGGCGGGGAGCGGCGCGGTCGCGGTCGTTTCGAAAAAGCACCGCGCGGGGCGGGCCAGTTCGCGGAAGCGGCGCGTCGGCGCGGCGACGGTCCCCCACTTGGGCGAGATCGTCCGCGCGGCCGCAGCATAGTCGAACCAGCGAATTCCAAGGAAGGCGAACCACTGCTTGCGGTGAAAAAAGAGGTCGTCCGCCGGCAACGGACTTTTGTCGCCGGTCAACAGATAGGCGAAGATCAACAAGCCGCCGCTGCCCGCCCCGAAACTCCGTTCCCAGCCCGCCAAACCGCGCAAATCCTCGCGCGTCGCCCAGTTGTTCCAGTAGCGTTTGCCCGAGCCGGGAAACCGGCGACCTTTGACGTCGACCAACCACGTCGCGGCGGGCGTGGTAACCACGAAATCAAGGTTTTTGGTGGTGACGGCGGCCGCTTCCGCGTCGCCGACCGCACCGACGGCATCCAGCCGCTGGCGAAACGCTTCGTGGATTTCCACGAACGGCACCGCCCGAGCGCGCAACCACGCGGCGAACGCCGCTTCGTACGGATTTTCCCGTTTCGCCATCGGTCTGCCCCCGACTGTTTTGGTTCCCGTTGGTGGTCCGGACTCCCTCGATCAGAACGAGTTTCCCCGGCCGCCGCAACGGGAATTTCGCTCAATCGACCGCTGGAAAGGAGTTTGAACAGAAGGAAACGAAGAACACGAAGGAAAAATCACTCTCCCCAAACTCCCAATCTCCTGTTCAAAAACCGACGGTATCCATCGGGAGGTTCAGAGGTTTAAAGATTTACCGAGTGGGTAAAACTCTTCGCTCCCTTCGTTTCCTTCTGTTCATTCCCAGTTCGACGCGGCTCAGAATTCGAGCGCCAGCATGAGCGTGTTGATGCCGGAACCGATGCCGAGCAGACCGACGCGATCGCCTGGGACGATGTGGCCGTCCTCGAGCGCGGCGGCCAGCGTGGCCGGTAGCGCGGTCGAGCCGGTGTTGCCGAATCGTTCGACGATCGCGTAATCGCGTTCCGGTGGAATCTCGAGCGCGGCCAGCAACGCCTTGCGATGCGTCGGACCGACTTGGTGACAGACCGTTTTTTGAAAATCGTCGACCGTCCACCCGCGGGCGTCCGTCCAACGCCGGAACGTCTCCGCGCCGAGCGCGATCCCGGCGTGCATCAACCGCTCCGAGTCGGTCGTCATCAGCGGCGCCATCCCGTCGCCGGCCGCTTCGTCGCGCCCGCTGTGACAGAGACGATGATGCTCCGTCGCGGCGCCGACGGTCCCCGCAACGAACCGCGGCGCGTCGGGAAACCATTTTCGATGTGCGATCAACAACGCCGCGCTGCCCGAGCCGATCGTGAGCGAGGCGATCGCTTGTTTCACCGAGTCGCGCGTCAACGCCGGGTCGCGGTTCAACGCGGCGATCGTCGTTTCCATCAACGGGCGGCTTTGTTCAGTTCCGACGACCACGCCCAATTCGATCCAGCCGGCTTGAATCGCGGCCGCGACTTGGACCGCGCCGTTCAACAAGCCGAGGCAGGCGTTCGAGACGTCGTAGATCATGCAGGCCGGCGACAGGCCGAGGCCGTGATGCACGCCGCTGGCGGTGGCCGGTTCCAAATAGTCGCGGCAGACCGAGCCGTGAATCAACATCCCGACCCGCGCACGATCGACGTTCAAACGGCTCAGCAACCGCTCGGCTGTGCGGACGCTTTGTTCGCCGGGCAACATCCCGGCCGGCCAGACGCGGCGTTCACGGATCCCGGTGATCAATTCCAATCGCCCGGCCGGCAAACGCAGTCGCTCGTACAACGGACCCAACGCCGTTTCGATGTCGGCGCTGGTGACGACCTCGTCCGGCCAGACTGATTCGATCCCGGCCAACACCACATCGTCGAATGCGAACTGCGCCGCCATGTTTTTTCGTGAGCTCGTCCGAGGGTTTTGAAAGTCACCGACTTCCGCTGAGTTTATCACACCCGCGACCCTCCCGCAGGGTCCACCCACGCAGAGAAGTCCGAATGCAACAGCATGGGCCGCTGATGAAACTGATAAGACTGATTTTCACTGATCTGCAAAAACGGCTTTGCGCCGTTCGCGGATCAGTGTGAATCAGTCACATCATGACAATCAGCGGCCTCTTCCGATCACGCAATCGCGACGCAGCGGCTATTTCTTCGCTTTGCGCGGCGGCGAATCCGTTTCGCGTTGGGGTTTGGCGCGGCGACGGTAATCGCCGGGCGTTTCGCCGAATTCGCGTTTGAAGACCACGCTCAGATATTCGTTGTGGCGAAAGCCGGTCATCTCGGCGATCTCGGCCAACGGCAGGCCCGTGGCGGTCAGCAGTTCCTTCACCCGTTTGAGACGCGTCGTGCGAATGACTTGCTGCGGCGAACGGCGCAAATACTTGCGAAACAGTCGTTCGAGCGCACCGCGCGAGAGCTTCGTTTGCCGCATCAATTCGGCGACGCTCAATCCGTCGCACGCTTGCCGGCGAATCGTCCGCAACGCGGTCGCGATCTCCGGATTGTCGATCGCCAGCACGTCGGTCGATAACCGCGAGATCGCCCCCAGCGGTTCGATCAGCAACTCTTCGCTGGGCAATTTTTCCCCGTCCATCAGCGCGTCGAGCATGCGAGCCGCTTCGAACCCGACGCGGCGCGGATTGACGTCGACGCTGCTCAGCGGCGGATCGCACAGC
Organism: Pirellulales bacterium; assembly: GCA_049840575.1. Lineage (GTDB taxonomy): Bacteria > Planctomycetota > Planctomycetia > Pirellulales > JALHPA01 > JANRLT01. The sequence goes on along the minus strand of JASGKV010000014.1, from coordinate 321,666 downwards.
CCGCACAGCAGTTCGTCGTTATCGACGCCGATCACCGCGATTTCTTCCGGCACGGACAACTCCGCGCGACGACAGGCGTCCAGCAAGTGCTGCCCCCGCATGTCGTTGCAGGCCATGATGCCGGCCGGCTTGGGCAACGTTGCCAGCCATTTTTCGAGCGCGGTTTGGCGTTGATCCCAACTCGGTTCGAGTGCGCCCCCCCAATCGCTGTTGAACGCCGAGAACGAATAGTCGCCGGGCAACGCCGCGCGAAAGCCCGCCTCGCGACGACGGGACCAATCGTGATTGCCGAACCCGCAATAGCCGAAGTTGCGAAATCCGCGTTCCAGCAAATGCTGCGCGGCGGTCCGGCCGGTGGCGGCGTGATCGACCCAGACCCGGGGCAACTCGCGGTTGTCGCGAACGTCGGTCAGATTGATCGCCGGCAGTTTTTTTCGCCGCAACAGATCGATCACCTCGGGCGACGCCGACCGCGTAATGACGCCGTCGCCGTGCCAATCCAATAGCCAGTCGGGGGCGCGGCCAACAATTCGCGGCAATCCAACCACAGTGACCAATTGCGGCGGGAAATCAGATACTCGTTGATTCCGCGCAGCGTTTCGCGGCCGAAGACCAGCGACGTCTCGATCATCAACAACACGTTTTTTCTGGTCGGCACGTGCGCACTCCCCCGTCGACGACGATTCGTGTGCCGGGCGGTCTCGCCGCGCGCCGCACGTCGTCTTATTTGCCCAAACGGTCCCCCGCAAAATCTCTCAACCGATTTTGCTCGTCCACCGCGTCGCTCGCAAGTCGTTCCAGCGTTTCCCAGGCGTTTTCGTCGTCAGCCACTCGGTCTTTCGTGGATTTCAAACAGAAAAAATTCACAATTCGGAAACACGAAATCTCATTGTCCCCGCCCGCGGTCCTCTCCTAAGATAAAAGTACGGCCAAGTTCGTTGGACCAATGGCGGGGAATCCGCGTAGTATCCTCCGTCGGTCGAGCGAAACGCCGCCCCCGCGAATCACCGACTTTCGTCGGACGTTCGTCCCGCCCACTTCCGTCTCTCCCCAGCGAGACGTCGCATATGCTCACACGCCGCCCCGCCGCCGGTTTCGTTCGCTTGTTGCCGGCGTTGTTACTTGGTTGCTCCGCGTTCGCAGGTTCCGCGCATGCGGTCCGCGCGGCCGACGGTCAACCGCCGGTCGATTATCGCAAAGAGATTCAACCGCTGCTGGCGCGGAAGTGCTATGCGTGCCATGGTCCCGGCACGGCCGAGTCCGGGTTGCGCTTCGATCGCGCCGACGGTGCGCTCGGCAAAGCGGCCGACTCGGGCGAGATCGCCATCGCGCCGAAAAACCCGGCCGGCAGCGAAGTGATTCGCCGCGTGACGTCGACCGACGACGAAGCGCGGATGCCGCCCAAATCGCACAAGCCGCTGACGCCCGCCGAAGTCGATCTGCTGAAACGCTGGATCGCCGAAGGCGCAGCCTGGAACGGTCACTGGGCGTTCGATCCGGTGAAAGAGCCGGCGATCCCCGCGACGAAGAATGCGGACTGGGCGAAAAATCCGATCGACGCGTTCGTGCTGGCCAAACTCGAAGCGGCCGGTCTCAAGCCGAACCCGGCGGCCGACAAAGCGACCTGGCTCCGACGCGCCACGTTCGACGCCACCGGCCTGCCGCCGACGCAAGCCGAGGTCGACGCCTTCGTCGCCGACGCTTCGCCGCAAGCCTATGAAAAAGTCGTCGATCGCCTGTTGGCCTCGCCTCACTACGGCGAGCGTTGGGCGCGGCATTGGTTGGACCTGGTCCGCTTCGCCGAAACCAACAGCTTCGAACGCGACGGCCCCAAACCCAACGCCTGGCGTTATCGCGACTATGTGATCCGCGCGTTCAACGACGACAAGCCGTACGATCGGTTCATTAAAGAGCAACTGGCAGGCGACGAACTCAAACCGCAAACGCCCGAAAGTCTGATCGCCACGGGCTACTATCGTCTGGGCGTGTGGGACGACGAACCGGCCGATCGCGAGCAAGCCAAATTCGACGGTCTGGACGACATCGTGGCCAACGTCGGTCAAGTCTTCTTGGGCCTGACGTTCAACTGCGCCCGCTGCCACGATCACAAGTTGGATCCGATTCCGCAGCGCGACTATTACTCGCTGGTGGCGTTCTTCCACAACATCAATGGGATGACCAACAACGGCCCGACGATCGAAGCGCCGTTGTACGAGAGCGAGAAAGAAAAAACCGAATATCTGGCCGCCGTCGAACAGCGCAGAAAACTACGCGACGAGTTGCAGGACAAAGCCCGCGCGATCGAAAAGGAGATGCGCGAGAAGACCAGCTTCGACGTCGCCGCGCCGGACATGGAAGGGGTCGAGTTCCGCTTCTATCGCGACACGTTCGAAAAACTGCCCGACTTCGATTCGCTGAAAGCCGAAACGGTCGGCAAGATCGATCCGCCGTACTTCGACATCCGCTCGGCCAGTCGGCCCGACGCGTTCGGGTTCGTCTTCACCGCGCAGATCAAAGTTCCCGCCGACGGCGACTACACGTTCCATCTCGATTCCGACGACGGTTCGCGGATCGTACTCGACGGGAAAGAGATCCTGCGCTACGACGGCATCCACGGCGTCGGCGATCCGAAGACCGTGACCGTCGCCCTCAAGAAAGGGACGCTGCCGATCCGCGTCGATTACTTCCAAGGGATCCTGGGCAAAGGCCTGGAGATCATGTGGTCGGGCCCCGGGTTCAAAAACCGCTACCTGACCGCCACCGACGGCGACGGCGTGGTGATCTCCGAAATTCAAAAACGCCAACCGATCGACTTGATCCGCAAGCTCGGCCCCAAAATCCTGGGCAAAGCCAAAGTCGCCGAATACAACAAGCTGCGCAAAGAGATCGACGAAGCCGGCAAACTCCCCTCGGCCGCCAAGATGGCGTTGGTCGTCACCGAACGGAGCGTCGACGCGCCCGACACGTTCGTCATGCAGCGCGGCAATCCGCACGTGCCGGGCGACAAGGTCGAGCCGGTCTTTCCGTCGATCCTGGGAGGCGGCAAAGCGATCTCCGTCACGCCGCGACCCGAGTTGAAAAGCAGCGGTCGTCGCACCGCGCTCGCCGATTGGATCGCGTCGCCCACCAACACGATGACCGCGCGCGTGATGGCCAATCGGATTTGGCAGCAGCACTTCGGCCGCGGCATCGTCCGCTCGCCGAATAATTTCGGCATGCTGGGGAACGCCCCCACGCATCCGGAACTGCTCGATTGGCTGGCCGGCGAATTCGTTCGCCAAGGCTGGCGGATGAAGCCGCTGCACAAACAGATCATGCTCTCGAACGCGTATCGCATGTCGAGCGCGGGCGACGAAGCCGGCTTGGCCAAGGATCCCGGCAACGATCTGTTCTGGCGGTTCGACGTCCGCCGCATGTCGGGCGAAGAGTTGCGCGATGCGCTCTATTGGGTCACCAACGAGTTCAACGAGACGATGTACGGCCCCGGCATTTACCCGACGATCTCGGCCGAGGTTTTGGCCGGCCAATCGCAACCGGGCAAAGGCTGGGGCAAAACGCCCATCAAGGAACAAGCCCGTCGCAGCGTGTACGTCCACGTGAAACGCTCGCTCGTATTGCCGCTGCTTTCGACGTTCGACTTCCCGGAGACCGACGCCAGTTGCGAAGCCCGCTTCGTGACCGTGCAACCGGGCCAAGCCTTGGCGTTGATGAACGGCGAGTTCCTGCACGAACGGGCCGGCGTGTTGGCCGACGCGCTGCTGAAAGCCGCCGGCGACGATCAGCAAAAGCAAGTCGCCGCCGCGATCAAACGCGTGCTGCTACGCGACGCGACCCCGGCCGAAACCGTGCGCGGCGTCCAATTCATGCAAGACCTGCAAACGAAACACGCCGTCACCCCGGCCGAAGCGTTTCGTTACTACTGCCTGACAGTTTTGAACCGCAACGAGTTCCTCTACATCGATTGATGGTCAGTTCGGAATTCGGAATGCGGAATTCGGAGTGAATACACATGGGGGCAACCATGAGTCGAAAAACGATCGGTCCTTTGTATGAACGCACGAAACGCTTCGGACTGGACATCGTCCAACTCGTCGGCGGTTTACGACGAAGTTTGCAAACCGACGTCATCGGCAAACAACTGTTGTGCAGCGCGTTGTCGGTCGGGGCGAATTATCGTGCGGCGTGTCGCGGCAGATCGACCGCCGAGTTCCTTGCGAAGCTGGGCATCGTCGAAGAAGAAGCCGATGAATCGGCCTACTGGTTGGAAATTCTCGACGAGGCCAAGTTGATCGATCCCAAACACGCAGTGCCATTGAAAGACGAAGCGGAACAAATTACGGCGATGATCGTCGCTTCGATCCGGACGGCGAGAACGAAACAGAACACCGCGACGCAAACCAAGCGAGAACCCAAATGAATTTTTCATTCCGCACTCCGAATTCCGCGCTCCGCACTCGAAAATCCTTTTGTGGTAGAACCCGTCGCGAATTCCTCTGGCAAACCGGCGGCGGAATGGTGTGCTCGCGCTCACGTCGTTGCTCGGGGCGCGACGGGCTGCTCGCCGGCGAAACGCCTGCCGCCGGCGCGATCGCCGGCAACCCGTTGGCCGCCAAGCCGCCGATGTTCGCCCCCAAGGCTAAGAGCGTGATTTGGCTGTTCATGTACGGCGGCCCCAGCCACATGGACACGTTCGATTACAAGCCGGCGATGGTCGGTATGGACAACAAAACGATCGAGGTGAAAACCTTCGGTCGCGGCGGACACAAAAACGCCGGCCGCATCGTCGAACCGCGTTGGAAGTTCAAGCAATACGGCGAATGCGGCAAGTGGGTCAGCGACCTGTTCCCGAACGTCGCCGGTCACGTCGACGACATCGCGTTCCTGCACTCGTGCACCGCCGACTCGCCGATCCACGGTTCGGCCATGCTGCAGATGAACAGCGGCAAGATCCTCAGCGGCTCGCCCGCGATGGGCTCGTGGTTGACCTACGGCCTCGGCAGCGTCAACGAAAACCTGCCCGGCTTCGTGGTGATGCTCGATCCGACCGGCGGCCCGATCAGCGGCGCGAAGAATTGGTCCAGCGGCTATATGCCGGCCAGTTTCGCCGGCACCACGTTCAGCGCCAAGCTGCGCCGATCCTCGATCTGCGTCCGCCGAAGGGGATGACGCCCGAACTGCAACGCAAATTCCTCGACGAGTTGGCCGCCGCCAATCACGAGCATTTTTCCGCCCGGAAGGACAGCAGCGAGCTGTCGTCGCGGATCGCCGGATACGAACTGGCGTACAAGATGCAATCGAGTGCCGCCGGAAAGCACCGACCTGGCCGACGAGACGCAAGAGACGATCGATTTGTACGGGATCGGCCAAAAACGAACCGACGACTTCGGCCGCCGCTGCTTGATCGCGCGACGCTTGGTCGAACGGGGCGTCCGCTTCATCCAACTCTACTCGGGCGGTGCGCACAACGACGACAACTGGGATGCGCACGGCGATCTGGAAAAGAACCATAACTATCACGCGGGCAACACGGACAAGCCGATCGCCGCGTTGTTGACCGATCTCAAGCGTCGCGGCCTGTTGGACGAAACGCTGGTCGTCTGGGGCGGGGAGTTCGGTCGCCAACCGACGGCCGAATACGCCAACGGCACCGGCCGCGATCACAACGCCTACGGCTTCACGATGTGGATGGCCGGCGGCGGCATCAAGGGGGCGTCAGCCACGGCACGACCGACGAACTGGTGCGGCCGCGGTCGAACACAAGCTGCACGTCAAAAACATCCACGCCACGATCCTCGATCGCATGGGCATGGACCCCAACAAGCTCTCGTACTTCTACAACGGCCTGGACCAAAAACTGGTCGGCGTCGAACACGTCGAAACGATCAAACAGATCATGGCGTGAGAGAGGGGGCTGGAGGCTAGGGGCTGGAGAATTCAAAAGATAAAAGCGGAGGACGTCGGTCCTCCGTTTCTTTTTGCGCATATAGCGCGTTCTTTGCGCGATCGACGGTTTCCTCGGGACGCTCCTGGACCGTCTGCGTGTTCTGCCGCGTTCAAAACGCATGCGAAATTTTATCTTTATCCCCAATTCGTACCACGCGTCGTCGCAACTTGTATGCGCCCCGTCGGTTGCGGCGACGAAAAGAAATCTTCGTTCCATCTAGTAATCGTACCACCGGCTTTTGTAGTTTAAATCGCGTCGCTCGAGTCTCATGTTATCCACAACAGACATGGGTGGCGGGGGTCGCAGCGCAGCGGAGCCCCCCGACACGTTGGAGGTCATTCAACATTGTCAGCATCAAGCGTCGCACTGAAAATTTGACGCCCGACGCGCCGCCGACTACAACACCAATCCCCTGCGCGTGCGACGCGGTCGCACGCCGTCCCGCCGGCTGATAACCGTCCGCCCGTTCATTCGCTCCCGCCCATCCGGAGTTTCCACGTATGTCTCGTTTTGTTTCCGTCGCGCTGTTCGCCACGCTCGTATCGCTCGTAACGCTCGCGCAGGCCGACGAAAAGTCGCCGCCGCTGAAGGACGGCGATCGGATCGTTTTTCTCGGCGACTCGATCACGCAACAAGGGGCCGGCAAGACCGGTTACGTCACGCTGATCAAAACCGCGCTGGCCGAGAAGCATAAGGACAAAAAAATCGAAGTCATCGGCGCGGGCATCAGCGGCAACAAGGTGCCGAATCTGCAAGGCGCGTCGACAAGGACGTGATCGCCAAGCAGCCGACGTTGGTCGTGATCTACATCGGCATCAACGACGTCTGGCACGGCGAAAAGGACCCGGCCAAGGGGACGACGCCCGACAAGTTCACCGCCGGTTTGAAGGAAGTGATCGGCAAGTGCCAAGCGGCCGGCGCGAAGGTGGTCCTCTGCACGCCGACCGTGATCGGCGAAAAGAAGGCGGTGCGCGAACAACTTGGACGCCAAGTTGGACGAATACAGCGACCTGTCGCGCGGCTTGGCCAAGGAACTCAAGCTGCCGCTGTGCGACTTGCGCAAAGCGTTCGTCGACCACTTGGCCGCCAACAATCCCGACGACAAAGAGAAGGGCATCCTGACCGGCGACCGCGTCCACCTGAACGACGCCGGTAACAAGTTCACGGCCGAAACGATGCTGAAAACGATCGACCCGTAAGGCATTCTCCGACTTACGGCTTTAGCTTACTCGACTATTCGCATCGAAGAAATTGCTATGCGATGTGTGCATTTCTGCGCGATGACTGATTTTGCATTTTCTCTTCAAATATCGAAATTAATACAACCGATCGAGAGGTTAAACGATGGCTGGAATTTTCTTGATTCAACCCGATGGCAGTCTTGTCGAAATGACTGAAGCGAAATACGACTCGGAAGCACTTTTACAAACACTTTTAGCGACTCACCCAAATTTACTAGCAGGCGATCAAATCGATGCCGGACATCCGCGTCGTTGGTTACTTGTGAGACGCGAAATGCCCGTGCCTTCGGAACTAAACGGAGCGAACCGCTGGTCGATCGACCATTTGTTCCTCGATCAGGACGCGGTTCCTACGTTAATTGAAGTCAAGCGAAGTACGGATACTCGGATTAGACGCGAAGTTGTCGGACAGATGCTGGATTATGCTGCTAACGCCGTAACGTATTGGCCGGTTGAAGAATTTAGAGCACAGTTCGAACAGGAGTGCGAATCCTCGGGAAAGAATGCGGACGAAATTTTAAAGAATTTTCTTGGAGAAATAATCGAAGCGGAGCAGTTTTGGCAGAAGGCAAAGACAAATCTGCAGGCTGGAAAAATTCGCATGATCTTTATTGCGGATCGGATTCCAACGGAGTTGCGTCGTATCATCGAATTCTTAAATGAGCAAATGGATCCGGCAGAGGTATTGGGAATAGAAATTAAACAGTTTCTCGGAAAAGGCGGACTAAGATCGCTCGTACCACGAGTGATTGGTCAAACTGCTGAGGCCGAACAAAAGAAACGTGTCTTATCCAACAAGCAACCTTGGGATGAATCGCGTTTTTATGAGGAATATCAAAAAGAAAATTCCGCTGAGGTATTAGCTGCATGCCGAGCATTACATCAAACCATGAAATTACGATCGCAACATCAAATCGTTACTGGAGGTAAGAATTGGGGGAATATTTATCCACGATTTGACGACGATCGAGGTCCGCAACAGGTTTTCAATATTTCCACAACTGGCGGAGTCGGCGTGAATTTCGGTTATCAGAAATGCCCGCCATTTAACGACGAAGACAATCGATTAGAGTTGCTCCGGCGTCTGAATGAAGTACCCGGAGTCCGTTTGAAATTCACTGATAACCCTAGTTTTAAATTGTCGGACGTCGTCGAACAAAATGGCATGACACAGCTTGTAGGGGTCGTTGAATGGGCTATCAAGCTCATCGAGACGACACGTCCGGAGAGACCGACCGATTAGTTTTTGGTGCGGGTGGCCCAGGATCTTGATCCTGGGTTGCGCAGCGACACGAAGCACGAAAAGTTGGACGTCGACTTGAGTTCACCGCGAAAAGTAGCGAGCGTCTTGTCGCTGCGCGACACCGGATCAAGATCCGGTGGCACCCGAGTGAGACTACGTAGGGTGCGTCTCGACGCACCGACATAGGACGTGGATTGCCGCGAGAACGACGCGTGATCTTGGTGCGTCAAGACGCACCCTACGAGTTGTACCGCAAGCATTCGTCGAGGCGTTTTTGGCGCGGGTGGCCCGGGATTTCGATCCTGGGTCGCGCAGCGACACGAAGCACGGTCGCGCGGATCGTTTCGATCAACGGATGCTCGGCGCGACGAACAACGTCGGTGCGAATCGCCCGTTACGAGAGTGGTTTCCGCGTTCCGCGCTATTCTACGGCGCAACCGAACGCAGGCGATCGTCGCGACCGCGCCGAGGAGCCCCCACACGCCCGGTTCCGGTACGGCGGTCGCCGTCACCGAGAGCACGCCGGTTCCGTAATCGAATTGCCATGTTCCGGAGGCCAGCGTGGGGAGAAACGTGCCGTCGCCCGCGGTGCCGAAGACCGCATCGTTGGCGAACGTGCCGCCGAACGTGTTGAAGTCGAACAGATTCCAACTTTGTCCCGCGCGAGCGTTCCGGCCAGCGCTTGGACCTTGAGGTTTCCGCCGTAGGTCAACGCCGTGACGCCGGCGACGAGATCCGAAGTATTCAGCCCCGGCGACGTGGCGTCGAGTTCGAAATCGGCCAAGCCGGCCAACGACAACGTGTTGGAAATCGTCAACGTGCCGATGCCGTTCCCCGGCGCGAGCGTGCCGTCGGCGTTGATGCTGGTCGCGCCGGGATTCGACCGACGCCGCCGACGCCGCCCGCGGCGACGATCAGCGGCTTGGTGAAATCGTTGGCCATGTTGTTGAAGACCAGCGTCCCCGTGCCGTTTTTCGTATAGGCGGCGGTATTGCCCGAAACGATGCCGTTGAAGACGGTGTGCGCGTTGTTGATCGTCAACGTTTTCGCGCCGCCGCCGCCGTTGGCCGCGCCGTTCAGGATCAGATCGCCCGTGGTCGCGGTCCCGTAGACGGCGTTGCCCGAGATGTTGAGAAAGTTGTTTAACGTCGCCGCGCTCGCCGTGAACGATTGCAGCGTGATCACGGTCGTGCCCGTCGCGGGCCGCAGATCGAGTTCGTTGGTTCCGTTGCCGACGAGGGCCGCGCCGTCGATGGCGAGACTGCCGTTGTTCAGTTCGGTTTTCGATCCTGCGCCCGTCGCGTAGTTGTTGGTGGTTCCGCTGAGAATCAACATACCGCCGCCCGTTTTGCGAATGCCGCCGGCGCCGGTGAGTTGGCCGGTCAGATTCAAACGATTGGAACCGACGCTGATATCCCGCGCGCCGGTGATCGCGATCGCCGAAGCGACGGTGGTGGCGTCGTTTCCTCCGGCCGCGATGGACCCGGCGGTGAGGTTGATCGGCATCGTGTACGTGCCGGAACTGTTGTTTTCGAATTCCAGAGTTCCGCCCGTGACGTTGACGGTTCCCGCGCTCATCGTCGCGCGCGAAAACGTGAACGTTCCGGCGGCGACGTTGATCGTGCCGGTTCCCGTCACCGCGCCGTCGATGAACGCGACTTTGTTCGTGCCGTTTTTCGCGAGCGTGAAGTTTCCGAGTTCCAACGACGCTTTGAGGCTGGCCGAGGATTGTCGGATATCCCAGCGATTGGTTCCGGTAAAGACGACGTCGCCCGTCAGCGTCACGTTCCGCAACGCGTTTTGTTGATCGGCGCCGGTATTGGTGATCGTGCCGGCGACGGTGATCGCTTCGCCGCGAATGTCCTGCGCGTTGACGTCGAGCGTCGCGCCCAGGGCGACGGTCGTGCCGTTGCCCGCGCCGGTCGCGCCGAGCGCGGTCGCGCTGCCGACTTTCAGCGTGCCGTTGGCGATCGTCGTCGTGCCGGTGTAGAGGTTGGTTCCGGAAATCGTCAGCACGCCGGCCCCTTGTTTGGTCAGTCCGGCGGAACCGGCGATGCCGAGGCGATCGCGTTGTTGCCGGGCGAGTCGACCACGGCCGCGCCGGTCAGCGTCAGCGTGCCGCCGGTCAGCGAATAGCCGGCCGAGTTGAACAGAATCGTGCCGACCGAAGCGATCGTCCCGGTGACCGGCACCGCGCCGGCCGTCCCTTCGAACGTCGCGTCGCCGGCCGCCCACGCCTGCGTGTACGCGCCGCCCGATGTGGCCGACCAATTCGCGGTCGTACCGTTATCCCAAGTCAGCGGCGTGCTCAGGCCGGCGTCGAAATACAAGATCGCCCCCTGGGCGTAACCATGACCAAGCCCGAGGGTCACACAGAGCGCAAGCAAACGACGTTTCATCGACATCGACGATCTCCCCTACGAATCGATGCAAGTCGGATCGAACGACCGCGCAGCAAGAGACGAGTGCACGTCGTTCGTTCCAAGTCGGAATCGCCCGGTTCGACGAATCCCCCCAATCCACATGCACTTAAGTTACTAACCCGAACATGTCAGTCAATCTCGAAGCGCCCCCAATGCCGACGTTTCCGAAAATACAAAGAATTGCGACACGAAGTCGCATAAAAACGCCGCAAAACCACGACAGAATGTCGCATATCGACCAGCCGCGATCGACCGCGCACCGATGGTTATCACGTCTTGGCCGCGTCGCGCGACGCGTGGACCAATTGCAACGCCGCCAGCGGGGTCAACGCGTCGACGTCGGTCGCGCGGATCGTTTCGATCAGCGGGTGCTCGGGTGCTTCGAACAACGTCAATTGCAGTTCGCCCGCGCGGCGTTTTTTGCCTTTGACCGTGCGTCCGGACGTCGGCGCGTTGTCGTACGGCGCGCGATCCGATGCGCGGCCGTCGACGTGTTGACGTTCCAAGCGATCCAAGATTTCCCGCGCGGTCGTTCACGTCGCGCGGCACGCCGGCTAATCGGGCGACGTGGATGCCGTAACTTTTGTCGGCCGCGCCGGGGACGATGCGGTGCAGGAACACGACCTGATCGTCCCACTCTGCGCACGGCGACGTTCAGGTTGCGGACGCCTTCGTGGGCGTCGGCCAGTTCGGTCAGTTCGTGGTAGTGCGTGGCGAACAGCGTGCGACAGCCGATTCGTTCGTACAAGTATTCGGTCACCGCCCAGGCCAGCGACAGCCCGTCGTAGGTGCTGGTGCCACGGCCGATTTCGTCGAGGATCACCAAACTGCGCGGGCTCGCGCTGTTGAGGATCCGCGCGGTCTCGGTCATTTCGACCATGAAGGTCGATTGCCCACGAGCCAGTTCGTCGCTCGCGCCGACGCGGGCGAACACGCGATCGGCCGTGCCGACGACGGCCGACTTGGCCGGCACGAACGAGCCGATCTGCGCGAGCAGGGTGATGAGCGCGACTTGCCGGATGTAGGTGCTTTTGCCGGCCATGTTGGGACCGGTGATCAACAGCATCGTGCCGTGTTCGGCGCCGCAGGCGACGTCGTTCGGCACGAACGTGCCGGACGCGGCGTGCGCGTCGACGACCGGATGCCGACCTTCGTGGATCGACAGGACCGCGTCGTCGACGATCGTCGGTCGACAGTAATTGCGCGTCTGCGCCAATTCGGCCAGCGCGGCCAACACGTCGAGCGCGGCCAACGCGGCGGCGGTCGAACGTAAGCGCTTCGCGTGCTGGGCGGCCAACTCGCGCAGTGCGCAGAACAGGTCGTACTCCAGCGTTTTGGCGCGGTCGTCCGCGCCAGGATTTTGTCTTCGTACTCTTTCAGCTCGGACGTGATATAGCGTTCGGCGTTTTTCACCGTTTGTTTGCGGACGTATTCCGCCGGGATCTTTTCGCTATGCGTATTCGTGATTTCGATGTAATAGCCGAATACTTTGTTGAACCCGACCTTCAGGCTGTGGATGCCTGTGCGGCGAATTTCGCCGGCTTGGTACTCGGCGATCCACTGCTTACCCCCGCTGGCGAGGGCGCGGAGTTCGTCGAGTTCGGCGTGATACCCGGCGCGGATGATGCCGCCGTCCTTGAGCGCGAGGGGGCAATCGTCGGCGAGCGCGGGGGCGAGCCGGCCTTGCAGCTCGGGGCAGAGATCGAGTTCTTGCTCCAAACGCTCGAGCAAGCGGGCTTGCCGCTCGGCGAGCTTGGCCTTGAGCGCGGGCAACGCGGCGAGGGTCCGACCGAGTTGCAGCAAGTCGCGCGGCGAGCAGCGTCCGGTGGCGACGTGCGCCAGCAACCGCTCCATGTCGTAGATTTCGCGCAACCGCTCGCGCACGCCGTCCAGCAAGCGCGCGTTGCGCGTGAATTCGCCGACCGCGTCTTGCCGCGCCAGGATTTCGTCGATCCGCGTCAGCGGCGCGGCGACCCATTCGGCCAACAGACGCGCGCCCATCGCGGTCACGGTTTTGTTGAGGACCGAGAGCAACGTCCCTTCGCGCGTCCCTTCGCGCATGTTGCGCGTCAATTCGAGCGAGCGCCGGGTGAACTCGTCGATCTGCAGATTTTCGCCCGTCCGAAACCGCGTGATGCGATCGATGTGGTCGAGATTCGCCTTTTGCGTTTCGATCAGATAGCCCACCAGCGCGCCGGCCGCGCGAATCGCCGGCCCATCGGTTTTGTCGTCGAAGCCGAAGCCGTCGAGCGCGGCCACGCCCAATTGTTTCAGCAGCGCCGCGCGGGCTTCCTTCAAGCCGAACAGCCACGCGGGCCGCCGCGTAAGCGCGCCGGCGAATCCCGGCGGCAACGTCACGTCGTTGGCAACTTGCTTGGCCGCGGCGACCGTCGCCGAATTTTGCGCGAACGGGTTGTGATCGGTGAATGCCTTGAACGTCGGCGGTTTGAACTTCTCGGGCTCCGTTTCCGGGCAGAGACATTCGACCGGATCGATGCGGGCCAGTTCCTCGGCCAACCGGTTGCGCGCGATCACCGTGGCGGCGAAGCGGCCGGTCGACAGTTCGACCCAGGCCAGGCCGATGTCGTCGCCGTCGGGGACGCACGCGCAGAGATAATTGTTCTCGCCCGGTTCCAGCAGCGCGTCGTCGGTCAGCGTGCCGGGCGTGACGATCCGCGTCACTTCGCGGCGGACGATGCCCTTGGCTTGCTTCGGGTCTTCGACTTGTTCGCAGACCGCGGCGCGATGCCCGCGCGATGAGTTTGGCGAGATAGTTTTCGAGTTGATGGTACGGAAAGCCGGCCATCGGGATCGGGTTCTCGCCCTTATCGCGACTGGTCAGCGTGAGTCCGAGAATCGACGCGGCGGTTTTGGCGTCGTCGAAAAAGAGCTCGTAGAAATCGCCCATCCGAAAGAAGAGCAGCGCATCCGGACACGCCGCCTTCGCGTCGTGGTACTGCTGCATCATCGGAGTAACGGCGGTCATGAGGACGATCTTATCGGAGCGTCGGTTGACCGGCTATAGGGTACAGGGTTCAGGTTTCAGGGTTCAGGATTTTGGATCGTCGGGTCGTCGTTTTCTGGATTTCACGGCATGTGCCAACCCCGTCAACATTTTCGAGATCTCTTTCGATTCATTGACGAAACTATTCATTTCCTCAGGAGATAACGCCCCGATCTTCGCGGCGATGTAGCACTGCGTTCGAAGTTCCGATGAAGACCCGCGCGAGATCGACAGAAATCGCACGAACTCCTTGTCGGTTCGCTCGTAACCTTCCGCGATATTCGAAGGAATCGAGACGGCGGCGCGTTGCATCTGATCGCGCAAGCCGTACTCGTGCGAATCACGTAACGATTTATAGATCATCACCGCCAACTGGCATGAACGCTTCCAAACGTCCAATTCTTCGAAAGAACGGTACATCGAGGCGCCCCCTGAATTTCCTGAACCCTGAAACCTGCCGCCTGTACCCTGGCTTATACGATCATTTGCTCCGCCTCTTGATCGTTGCTGATGACCAGTTCGCCGCTGTCTTGCAGACGGCGGATGACGTCGACGATTTGTTGTTGCGTCGATTCGACGGCCGAGAGTTTGACCGGGCCCAGATATTCCATTTCCTCGCGCAGCGCGTCGGCCGCGCGGGTCGAGAGGTTGCCGAAGATTTTGGTTTTGAGCGATTCGCCCGCCCCTTTGAGCGCCAACGCCCACTGATTGGTTTCCACGTTTTTGAGGACGACTTGAATGTCTTTGTCGGTGAATTTGTTGATGTCGTCGAAGACGAACATCAGGCGACGGATCTCTTCGACCAGGTCGGGGTTTTCCTGCGCCAAATTTTCGAGCAAGCCGCGTTCGGTCGCGCGATCGATCACGTTCAGAATTTCGGCCACGGTCTGCACGCCGCCGGCTTTTTCGAAGCTCTGGCTCATCAGACCGGCGATGCGGTTTTCGAGCCCGCGCTCGACCTCGGCGATGATTTCGGGGTTGGTTTGCCCCATCACGGCGATTCGCCGCACGACGGCCAGTTGCCGTTCGCCGGGCAAGCCCGAGATGATGTCGGCCGCTTGGTTTTTTGTCAGGTGCGAGAGGATCAGCGCGATCGTCTGCGGATGCTCGTCGATGATGAAGGTCAGCAGGTTTTGGCTGTCGACGTTCTTCAAGAACCCGAACGGTACGGCCTCGATCGAGTGGCGGACGTTGTCCAACGTGCCGGCGGCGTTTTTGCCGAGTGCTTTTTCGACCAGCGACTTGGCCAACTCCAATCCGCCGGTGCCGACGATGCTGCTCGACGTGTTGTCGGCGAACTCGTTGATGACGTCGTCTTGCTCGTGCGAGTTGACCGAGCCGAGTCGGGCGATTTCGATCGAGACCGCTTCGACTTCCTTCTGCGGCAATTTTTGCAGCAGCGCGGCCGCTTCCTCTTGCGGCAGACTCATCAACAAAACGGCGGCTTTATGCAGCGAAGCGCCCATGCCGGCAATTCCGATGGCGGACGAAAAGGTTTACCTCCTTTTCGTCTTCGGCATGATCGTTATGGTCGCTGGAGAGAGTTTGCCCGCGAACCTGGAAGTTTGCGCCGGAAACATGCCGGCATCAGACCAAGGCCGGTTCCGGAATCGGCGCGAAACCGACCTGCAACGCGAACGGCCCCCACGGGCTGTCATAAGGAATGACGATCGGACGGACGTTGCTGGGGAAACGGATTTCGAAATCCTTCCCCACGACGACGTTCGGCAGACCGATCGAGAGTTTGATATCTTCGATTTGCGCCTCGGCCGCGCCGGCGACCATGTTGGTCAGTTCGCCGACCGCGTCGGTCACGTCGCCGTCGATCTCGGTCGATTCGACCATCAACATGGTCGACGCCGCCTTCAATGCGACGTCTTTCGACAAGCTCAACACCACGGTGCCGGCCGCCAAACCGCTGAGACCGATCACGCCGCTGACTTCGAACTTGGGGCTGCAGTCGTCGTGCATGTAAATCGCGCCGCGCGTCACTTCGCACGACAACATCGTCCGAAACGTGTTCGAGAGCGAGCTGACGAAAGGATTGATGTATTCGGCGCATGACGGATGTTCCTCGGACCGGCGACGTCGTGAAATCAGAGAGACGACCCAACCCGGTCGTTCGCCCCACGGTTAGAATAACCCTACGCCGCGATTCCGCCCGCCCGCCGGTGCGGAACGACCAATCAGCGGTCACCCGTCGCGCCTTGCGCGACGACACGCTTTTGCAATGACGTTCCTAACGATCGTGCGGGCTAGACGCTCGCTGAAAACGCTTTTCGCCGAATTGCCATGCTCAAACACTTCTTTCTCTGCCTGCCGCTGATCGTGCTCGGCTCGTTCGTACGCGCCGAGGAACCACCGCGCAAGCCCAACGTGATCTTGTTGATGGCCGACGATTGGCGGGCCGACGCGTTCGGCTTCGCCGGGAATCCGGTCGTCAAAACGCCGACGATCGACGCGCTGGCCGCGCGGGGTTACGCGTTTTCCAACACGTATTGCTTCGGGTCGAACAGCGGCGCGGTCTGTCGACCCAGCCGCAACATGTTTCTCTCGGGCAAAGCCTACTTCCGTCGCGCGGGCCCGACGCGCCGGCGACCGGACCGAACTTCCCGACCACTCTCAAACAAGCCGGCTACGAAACGTGGCATTGCGGCAAGCGGGGCAACTCGGCGATCCCGATCCAAAACTGTTTCGAACACAATTCGTACATCAACGAGAACCAAGCACGGCTCAGCGGCAAACCGGGACGCGAAATCACCGACGCCGCGATCGCGTTCTTGGACAAACGCGACGCCGCGCGACCGTTCTTTCTGTATTGCGGTTACGAAACACCTCACGATCCGCGTGCCGACGACCGAGGAGAAGGACTACTACGCGAAGCAAGAGATTCCGCTGCCGAAGAATTTTTTCACCGCAGCACCCGTTCAATAACGGCGAGATGACCGTCCGCGACGAGCAACTGCTGCCCTGGCCGCGGCCCGAGGCCGAACTCCGCGACGAGTTGCGCGCCGACTACGGCGCGATGACCGGACTGGATCGCGAGATCGGCCGCTTGCTGGAAACGCTCAAGGCCAAAGGTGAGCTTGAACGCACGATCGTGATTTTCTCCTCCGACCACGGGCTGTCGATGGGAAGTCACGGCTTGCTGGGCAAACAGAACTTGTACGAACACGGCATGAAAGCGCCGCTGATCTTCGCCGGGCCGGGCATCCCGCACGGATCGTCGCCGGCGTTGGCCTACTTGTTCGATATCTTTCCGACGGTCTGCGGATCGACCGGCGTCGCGATTCCGCAGGATTCTGGACGGCCGCGATTGAGTCCGATCATCGCGGGCAAGAAAGAGAAAGTTCGCAACGAGCTGTTCACCGCTTATCGCGACGTACAACGCGCGGTTCGCGACGAGCGTTGGAAGTTGATCCGTTATCCGCAGATCGACAAGACGCAGGTGTTCGACCTGCAAAACGATCCCGACGAATTGAAAGACCTGGCCGACGATCCCGCGCATCGCGGCGTGCGCGATCGGCTGTTGACGTCGCTGGGCGAATGGCGAACGTTTTACGAAGACGACGCCGCACTGGACGCCAACCCACCGAAACCAAGTCGCTTTACGCCGCCCGTCGCGAAACCGGCGAAGAACGAGAAAGCATCGAAGAAGTAGAACCTGACTCCTTGGGATACCGCACCACGTCTTACACTCGGGGAAGAATGTAGCATGGCGGAGCAAGCCTAAGGCGACCCAACACGTTCCGGGGGCTGCGCTACGCTACGTCCCCGGCCACCCCGAGTCCGTTCGCGGAATCCTAGAAACCCGTTGCGTCGGCGGTGCGGCGCAAGATAAGTTCGCCGTGCTCACGCGGCCTCCCACCCTGACTTCCCACCACGTTACCAACACACGCTTGAGGATTTTCTTATGCTTCGTTTGTTCGGCCTGCTCGGCCTCTCGTTCATCTTGCTCGCTACGTCCGCGCTCTGCGCCGCAGAAGCCGGCGTCACCTATGTCGGCAAGTCCGGCCCGGGCGTCGGCAAGCGTGTGGTGCTGGTCAGCGGCGACGAAGAGTATCGCTCGGAGGAAACGCTTCCCGCGCTCGGCAAGATCCTGGCCGAACGCCACGGCTTCACCTGTACCGTGCTGTTCGCCATCGACAAGAAAGACGGCACGATCAACCCCAACCAAGGCGACAACATCCCGGGTCTCGAAGCGTTGGACAAAGCCGACTTACTGGTGCTGTTCACGCGGTTCCGCAATCTGCCCGACGATCAGATGAAGCACATCGTCGACTACGTCGACGCGGGCAAGCCCGTCATCGGCATCCGCACGGCGACGCACGCGTTCAACATTCCGAAGGACAAGACTTACGCCAAGTATTCGCACAATTCGAAGGTCGACGGTTACGACGGCGGCTTCGGCCGTCAAATCTTCGGCGAGACCTGGATCAACCATCATGGATCGCACGGCAAAGAAAGCCAACGCGGCATCCTAACCGAAGCCGGCAAAAGCCACCCGGTGACGCGGGAATCAAGGACGGCGACATTTGGGGACCGGACGACGTTTACGGCGTACGTTTGCCGTTGCCGGAAGGTTGCCAACCGCTGGTGTTGGGCCAAGTCCTGACCGGGATGAAGTCCGACGACCCGCCGGTCGAAGGCAAGAAAAACGATCCGATGATGCCGATCATCTGGGTTCGCACGTTGAAATCCGATTCCGGCAAAGAAGCCCGAGTCGTGACCAGCACGATGGGTTGCGTGCAGGACATGGAGATCGCGGGCTATCGCCGGATGTTGGTCAACGCGGCCTATTGGTGCGTGCGGATCGAAGAGCAGATCAAGCCCGACTCGTCGGTCGAACTGGTCGGCGAACTGCACGCGTTGCCGTTCAAGGGCAACGGCTTCCGCAAAGACGTGAAGCCGGCCGATCACGCTGCGAAGTAAACACAGTTAATAAAAACAGGAGGTCGCGGAGAGCACGGAGACGATGTCGAGCGAAAGCATGTTCTCTGCGGCCTCCGCGATCTCCCGTTCAAGAAATCGTCCGTTTCAGGCCAACGGCGCGTTGCGGCCGTTGCGCAGGAATTGGCGGTAACGGAACTCGTTGCCCTCGACGGCCAACACGTACAGGCGATCGGCTTCTTGCCAGTAGCCGACGCAGACGCCTTGCGTGGTCGATTGCGGTCGTCGTCGCGCGTCGTCGGCGAAGCGGTCGACGGGTTGCGGCACGACGAACAGCACCGCCGGGTGCGCAGGCGTCGGGCTGAAAATCGTACGCCGCGCCGACATGCAACGTTTCGCCGGCCAGCGGTTGCCACCGCTGAGGCTGGACGCGCAATTCGCGCGGCAACGCGAATCGTGCGGGCGGTTGCTCGGCGTCCGGCGCGTCGTAGTCCAGCCAAGCGTCTGGCCGGAGTTCGGTCCGTAACCAACCGGCGGCCGATTGCAGATCGCCTTCGCTCAGGTCCGGCAACGACGGCCCGTGCGTCAGCAAAATGCCCGCGGCTCCGGCGCATGTCGCGGCGCCGATGGCGGTGATCGTGCGCAACCAGTTGCGGCGAGTTAAGGATTCGAGTCCTGATTCACCCGACGCTGTCGTCGCGGACGACGACGATTGGGTTGTGGCGAGCGTGATTTGCGGTTCGGGCAACGCCAATTCCTGACGGAGCCGTGCGTGCCAGTTCGCCGGCACCGGAACTTCGTGCAACGCCGAACGAATCGCGTCGTCCCATTCCGAGTTGCGGCGACGGAGTTCGTGCACCTCGTGCGATTCATCCGCGTCGGCCAACGCCGCGGCCGGCGCATCGACTTCGCCGTCGCGCGCGGGATCGTCGAAATCGCTCGCTCGCAACGCGGAAAGCAGTTCGAATTGGCGCGGCGACAACGTCATGAGGGATTCGAACGATGCAAAAAGTCAGGAGGCTAAGTTTCGTGTACGTCGCGGGGGAGTTTCGTTTGCGATTCGCCGACTGCGACCGGATCCAACAACTGCGTCCGCAGCCAGTGCTTCGCCCGAGCCAGCCGGCTCATCACCGTGCCGAGCGGGATGTCCAACCGCGCGGCCAACTCCTTGTATGAACAGTCTTCGAAGTAAAACCCGACTACCACCACGCGGTAATCGTCAGGCAACTTCGCCAACGCGATACGTAACCGCTCGGGATCGAAATCGTCGGGCGGCTCGTCGATGGCGGTCGGCAAGCGGTCCAGTTCCAACTCGATCGCACCGCAACTGGTCGGTCGGCGTTTCCGCGCCATCCGACCATATGCGCTGCGAACCAAAGCCGCCAACCAACCGCCGGCCGCCGCGGGCTCGCGGAGTTGATCCAACGAACTTTGGGCGGTCAAGAACGCTTGTTGCGTCAAGTCTTCGGCGTCGATCCGCGAACCGCACAACGCCACGGCGTAACGGTACAAGCCGTCGGCGTGTCGTTCGACGAGGTCGTCCATCGACGGCGGCTTGCCCGGCGAAGGATCGTGCGTGGGTTGTTCGCCATGACCGCTCATGCCGCCTGCCCGTATGGATGAGAGCCGGATCGGTCGGAGTTTATTCCGCCGCCCGCGAAAGATGCTGCAACCCGCCGTAAGAATGAGAGTCCCCGAACTACGAAGCCGTCAGTATAAGGGTTCCGAATGCGATAGCACAGCGCGTACCGAATCCCGGTGATATTCGCCCGCAGGCCGCAAATCTTGCCGAAACGGCCGATTCGCCCGAGACTTTTTGGAAAATCGAAAAAAATCGGTTCGTCGGGAATATCCCGCGTGCCGGCAGGCTCTTATGATGCGAGGACTTCGCGGCCCGATCGATATCGGTTCGCTTGTTCAACACGTGCATCTCGTCGCATGACCCATGCGGCGTGGCGGCGATGCGGAGGTGTGCTTCGCGTCGAAACGATGAACCATTTTGACAAGGAATTCACGATGAAGAAGCTCTTCAGCTTGGCCATGATCGGCATGATGTGCTCGGTCGGCTTCACCGGTTGCGGCGACAAGAAGAAGGAAGAAAAGAAGACCGAAGTTAAGACGACCGACACCACGCCGGACGGCAAGACGGTCGAAAAGACCTCCGAAAAGACCGAAAAGACCGAAACCAAGACCCCGTAGTCTTGTGAAAATTCGGGGGCGTCTCGATCGCGAGACGCCCCTTTTTTCTTTTTAGGCATCGTGCGGACGGAAAAGTTCGGCGATCGCTTCCCGCCTTCCTGAAATTCTCACCGAGGAGCATCATGCGTAAGTTCATTTACGGGTTGTCGTTCGTCCTGGCCGCGACCGTCGCGTTGACCGGCTGCGACGCGAAGAAGAACGCCGCCAAGCCCGGCGAAACTCCGAAGACCGCCGCCGAGAAGGCGAAGGAAGGCGTCGACGCCGCCGCCTCGAAGGGTAAGGAAGCGATCGATAAGGCCGCCGCGACCGGCGCCGAAATGGAAAAGAAAGCGGCCGATCTGAAGGCCGAAGCCGACAAGAAAATCGGCGATGCCCAAGCCGACCTGGAAAAGAAGGCCGCCGAAACCAAGGCCGCCGCCGAGAAGAAGATCGAAGAAATCAAGACCGAAGGCGGCAAAGCCGTCGAAGACGCCAAGAAGGAAGTCGAAAAGGGCGTCGAAGCGACCAAGGAAGCCGGCAAGAGCGCGGTCGACGCCGCGACCGACGCCGCCAAGAAATTGGAAGAAAGCGTCGGCAAGTAAGCCCGACGTCGATCGATCCCGAATCGAAAAACGCCGCTCATCCGAGCGGCGTTTTTCCGTTCCATGCGTCGTGCGCGATCGTCAGACGGTTTCGACGATCGGCAACAGCGTAGCCTGTGTCGACTGAGCCGCCCGTTCGTCGCGACGGATTTTAACCGCCTCGTAGGCCGGCACCGCGTAGGCCGCCGAATCGCCAGGGTCGTCCAGCAGTTGATACCAGACGTTGCGACGACGGGGTTCGTAGCCCAATTCGCGGATCGCGTCGCGCATCTCGTTCAGGCTGAGGTAATGCACCGTGCCGGCCGAGCTGACGACGTTCTCTTCGATCATCAGGCTTCCCATGTCGTTTGCGCCGTACAGTAACGCCAACTGACCGATTTTCAAACCTTGTGTGACCCAACTCGATTGAATGTTGGGGATGTTGTCCAGATATAACCGCGCGACGGCTTGCGTCTTCAGATATTCGAACGCGCCCGACGGTGGAACATTCGCCATTTCGGTATGCTCGGGCTGAAACGTCCAGCAAATGAACGCGGTAAAACCGCTGGTCTCGTCTTGGAGCGAACGCAGTCGATCAAGATGCTCGATTCGTTCGGCCAATGTTTCGATATGGCCGAACATCATCGTGGCCGTGCTGATGCCGCCGAGTTCGTGCCACACGCGGTTGACGTTCAACCAGTCGTCGGTCATGACCTTGCCGCGCGTCATCGCCGCGCGGACGCGGTCGACCAGAATCTCGGCTCCGCCGCCGGGCAAACTGCCGAGACCGGCGGCCTTGAGCC
The DNA here is from genome assembly GCA_049840575.1 of Pirellulales bacterium. Lineage (GTDB taxonomy): Bacteria > Planctomycetota > Planctomycetia > Pirellulales > JALHPA01 > JANRLT01. The sequence continues at coordinate 299,359 of JASGKV010000014.1, read as the reverse complement.
GTTCCAAGACCGTTCGCAGCGGCAGCTTGTTGAGCTTGGTGAAGTGATGAATCTCGGGCGGGCTGAAGCCGTGGATGTTGATCGAAGGGGTCGCGCGTTTGATGTCGGCGAGCATCTCCTCGTACCATTCGAGCTTATGCTCGTGATGAAGCCCCCCTGTAACAAAATTTGATCGCCGCCCAGTTCGACCGTCTCGCGACACTTTTCCAACAGCACGTCGCGTGGCAGCGTGTAGCCTTCGGCGTGCTTCGGTCCGCGATAGAACGCGCAGAAATCGCAAACCGCCGTGCAGACGTTCGTGTAGTTGATGTTGCGGTCGATGTTGTACGTGCGATACGGCTGCGGATGGAGCCGCCGCGTCACGGCATCGGCGGCCTTGCCGAGCGCGGCACAGGTCGTGCGATTCGAGCAAGCGTAGTCCTTCGTCCGGCGTCAGGCGTTCGCCCGCGACCGCTTTATCCAGCAGCTTGGCAAGGTTCGAATCCAAGATTCGCTCCGACGGGGGCCAGGCCTAAACGGACGGCCCGTTCGATAGTACGACGCCAGTCCGCGACGCTCGCGCGGACCAAGATAAAAGTACAGGTTGTCGCGCAAGTACGATAGGCACTGCGGGGCGGTCAGCCCCAACGGCGCGGCCTCGTGTAGGGCGATTTCGCGGCAGATGCGCCACGCCCCGATCGCGCGCGGCGGTCAACGCCTCGGCCGCCGCGGAGACGTCGACACCCGGCCGGGCGACCCACATCGCGAAGACGAACGGCAATTCGGTCCAGCGACACCACTCGTCGCCCAGATCCCAGACCTCGGCGAAGCGGCCGGTGGGCGAAAAGATCGCCCGATCACCGATCAACAGCACCGCGTCCGCGTTCGTGTCGTCAATCTCTGACGAGACGGGCAGTTGTTCTAAGTGGGGTCGAATGCCGAAGCGTTCCCACAGCAAAATTTTGGTCAAAGCCGCGCTCGTGCGCGAGCCTTCGTCGAGCGCGAGCGAGCGGATTTCGCTCAGCGGCGTCCGACTGAACAGCTTCACGCTGAGGACCGGTCCGCGACAGCCGATGCAAGCGTCGGAGACGATCGTGTAGTTCGGGTCTTGGAAGAACTCGATCGAGGGGATCAACGCCACGTCGAGTTCGGCACGTCGGAGACGATCCGCCAAGCGGCTGGGATAGTCGAACACCACGTCGGCGAAAGGGGCGGCTTCGGCCAGCCCGTAGACCAACGGCTTGGTATTGAGGTAACTGACGGCTCCGATGCGTAGTTTTGCGGCAGTCATCCGATGTGCGATCGCGCACGCATTGGAGTCGCGGCGCGACGATAAAACTCGCCGCAGAGGACATCGATCCGGTCGACGCGACCGGCGAGTTAAGTGATTTTATCGCCGAGACTTCCACCCGACCAGGGCGGCTCGTCTCGCCACCCATTGACCCGTTCGAGTTCGCGAAACTTAACACCGCTTTGCCGAATCTTGTCCGTTGTGCAGCGTGTTCAAACCCGTTTTCAACGACAGCGAAGAGCGATCTGCGGATGCGAATGACCACCGATTCGGTCATCGACGAACAATTGGCAAGGTCGTTGCTCGCTTTTCTCTCACATTTGCCTGATCCGTTAGCAAATTTAATTGAAGATAGGGGGAATTTATCTTGCTGAAGACCTGACATCACCTCTGAGAAAAGAATTTATCTAGAAAATAAGGCCTTCATTGGTAACGACTTACAACATCTCAACCAGATTCGATTCCGAGGATTCTTGGCCCGTTGGTACGGCCATTGCCTAAGTGATTCAGTATCGAAAACGCCCATGACCCGCAAGTCAAACGGAATCACCGTCAGGGTAACTGGACCATGCAATTCCCGAACAACACGACCATGGATGATCGGGAATTGGAAGACCACGTGTTACGGTTCTTCACCAGTCGCCATGTCCCCGGTTTACGAAACTTGCGAGTCCGAGCCAATCAAGGAATCGTGACCGTGAGCGGCAAAGTGCTGACCTTTTACGAGAAGCAACTTTGCAACCAAGTCTGTCGCATGGTGCCCGGCATCGCCGAGTTCATCAACGCGGTGGATGTGTCAGGCGTTCAAGGACAAGAAACCCCGCACGTGCCGCATCTCGCTCCGGCGATGATCGCGCTCGGTTAACGAACGTTTTCGACCCATCGTACATTTCCGCATAACCCAGGGTTGCCCTTCTAGCTCCTCCCTCACTCCCCCGAACGCAGCCCTGGGTTTTTTACACACCGCCGTCGTCATGTCGCGAACGCCCATGACGATGGCAACAAGTTTCGAAGCAGATAGGCCCGGAGTCACCCTCTTCTACGCTCCTCCCTCACTCCCCCCAGGGTGACCCCGGGCCTTGCTTTTTCTCTCTCGCTTGCCGCGATCAGCCTGATCGCCATTCGTGCTCGGCAAGCCGCGGTCGATGGTCACTTGCGACGATTCCCTCGTCGCGGTCGTCACGATCGACTATTCTGGAAGACATGCCGTGTCTTCGCACTTTTCCGGAATTCTGGTCGTCAACGCTGCGTGGGCACGTCTTGTCTTTGCCGCTGATCGCCTACTTGGCGTTCGCAAGCGGGCAAGTGCGCGCCGACGATGCGCGACCGACCGTCGTGGTGGCCAATCGTGCGACCGAAGCCGCGCGGTGCGAGATCCGCACGCCGGTCCCCAGCAGCATTCCGTTCGCGCTCGAACCGGGCGAAGTCGTCAGCTTGCCGTATCGCGAAGGTTCGTATTTGATGCCGCTGTTGGCCGGCGATAAACCGCTGCCGCTGCAACCGCTTTGTTTGATCTCGATCGAGGACGGTCCCGGCGGCAAAGGCGTGACCGCCAAGATGGTCCGATTTCCGGCCCCGCTCGGCTGGGCGTTACAGGCCGGCAACGCGCGACCGGCGTTGGCCGCGGCAGTAGGAGCCGGTGCGCCGCAGCGCGACCTCGGCGTGATCCGGGTCGAAATCGCGGTCGACGACGACGAACCGACCGCGCAATCCGTTTGGGAAAAACGCCTGAGCCAACGCATCGCGGCGGCGAGCCAGGTCTTGGAGTATCACTGCGATTCTGAAAATCCAAGTCGTCGGCGCACGGCGTTGGACGACCAACGCCAACGAGAACGACTTCAATCGAACGCTGGTCGATTTCGAGAACACGACGCCGCCGGGAAAAGACGTCGACTTGGTCATCGGTTTCACCAGTCAGTTCGAATTGCAGCGCGGTCAGTTTCACCTGGGCGGCACGCACGGGATGTTGGCGCGGCATATTCTGCTCCGCGAGTTCTCGAAATCGATGACCGAGATGGAAAAACTCGAAGTTTTGGTCCACGAACTCGGGCACTACCTCGGCGCCGCGCACGCCGCCGAACCGACGTCGGTCATGCGGCCCGTGTTGGGGGACCGCCAAGCCCGTTCAAAACGCTTTCGCATCTTCTACGACCCGCTGAATGCGCTGGCGATCAACATCGTGGCGGCCGAGTTTCGCGGCGGCGTTCGGTCGCGCGGCGAACTGAGCCAAGCGGGCCGCGAACGGCTGTTGCCGATTTACGCGACGATCGCGAACGGCGACGCGGAAGACCCCACGACCGGGAATATGCTGCGCTGCATCGGTGCGCAAAAGGTCGACCCGCGCACGCAGTTTCGCGCACCGTAACGCTTGCTAGCGTTCCGGTCCTTGGAATTCTTCCGGTCCGGTTAAGTCTGTGGGTTAATCCGGACGATAGGATTTCCAAAGGGATTCCGTCGCCGCAGGACGTCGCGACGCCCGCCGCTCTTAGCCGTGAACAAAGGATCGTTCCATGTTGCGTTCGTGCCGTGCCTTGCTGTTCGCCGCGCTGCTGGCGCCCGCGTCGCTGTTCGCACAAAACCCGTTCAACGCGCCGACCGCCCCCGTCGCGCCGACTCCGGCCGCCGCGCCGCGAACCTCGCCGCAATACGGCCCTTCGGTCAGCAAAGCGAGCGAAGTCACCGGCACGCCCGAGATGTGGTTCTACGAACAAGAACGCCTGCGTTACGACGACCCGACCGCGATGTCGCGGATGCGGGCCGAATTCCAAGCCAACCAACGTCAATCGCGCATCGCCGCGATGAAGTGGTACGGTCAATCGAATTCGCGTCCGATGGCGGGCACCGATCCGGTCCACGGTTCGTACGCCCCGCGTTGGATCGGCAACGGTTGGTCGACGCAAGATTGGTCGACCTCGATCCCCGCGCCGGCCGCGGCCTACGGCGGCGTCAGCATCCAAGAACGCATCCGCCGGTACTAAACGCCGCGCGATCGTCTTTGAATTTCAAGGCGGGGCGAGCTAGGCTCGCTCCGCTTTTTTCTCGCGCGCGAGCGCCCGACGCCTTCGATCAACGAGCAAGCCCCGATGAAAATCAACGCCGCGAACTACTCCGCGCTCTTCGCGCCAAACGTCGCGTCCGCCGCGACCGAAAAATCGGACGACGGCGCGACCGCACAAGCGACGACCGAAGCGCAAGCCGTCGCGAAGAGCGATGTGTCCGGCATTCAGGCGCTCGATTTCTCGTCGATGACGCGCAAAACGTTGTTCGATTGGATGAACGACTCGATCAAGTCCGGCGACATGTCCGTCGACGAGAGCATGCCGTTTCTGGCGATGTCGATGAAGCTCTCGACCATCGCGGGCAAGCAGGACGACATGGCCGCCGACACCGAACTGGTCGATTTCTTCGCCAAAGCGCAAGACGGGATCGCCAGTGCGCTGTATTTCAAGGATCCGGCGTTGGCCGAGCGTTATCAAAACGCCGTCGCGAAAATGCAATCGCTGCAAGGCAACGCGGTCGGCATCGATTTGTTCGCGTAATACGCTTTTCGCTTCGAAACTGAAGCAACACTGAGCGGGAACGCTCCGTTATTGCCGTCCTAAATTGTCCGCGTCGCAATGCTCAGTCGAGAACCGGCCAGTCCGCTTCGCCTGCGGATACCCAGGTTGGCGTGCCGTAACACGGCCCCTTCGGCGACGCGATCTAAACTACAAAAGCCGGTGGTACGATTACTAGATGAAACGAAGATTTCTTTTCGTGGCCGCAACCGACGCGGCGCATACGAGTTGCGTCGTCGCGTGGCACGAATTGGGGATAAAGATAAAATTTCGCATGCTTTTGAAACGCGTCGGATTCGCGGAGCGCCCCGTCTTGCAGGCGGATCAATTGAACAAGAAGTGGCAGATATCGCCGTCCTTCATGACGTACGCCTTGCCTTCGGTGCGCAGTTTTCCGGCCGCGCGGAGGTCTTTTTCGGTTTTATGCGTTTCCAAGTCTTCCAGCGAATAGACTTCGGCGCGGATGAAGCCTTTTTCGAAGTCGGTGTGGATCACGCCGGCCGCTTGCGGCGCGGTGGCGCCGATCGGAATCGTCCAGGCGCGGACTTCTTTCTCGCCCGCGGTGAAGTAGCTTTGCACGCCCAGCGTTTTGTATGCGGCGCGGGCCAGCGACGCCAAGGCCGGCTCGGCCAGGCCTACCGCTTCCAGCATTTCGCGCCGACCCGCGTCGTCCAGTTCGGCGATTTCGGCTTCGATCTTTGCGCAAACCGGCACGACCGACGCGCCGATCTTGGCGGCGTACTCGCGCACCTGCTTGGCCAACGGGCCGGTCCCGCCTAAGTCGGTTTCGTCGACGTTCATCACGAACAAGATCGGCTTGGCGGTCATCATGCCGAAGCTCTTCAACGCCTTGGCCTGCTGCTCGTCCAACGTCAACGTTCGCAGCGGCTGATCTTTTTCCAGATGGGCCATGCACGCTTCGAGGGCTTCGACGCGGGCCTTCGCCTCTTTGTCGTTCCCCTTGGCCGAGCGTTGCGCCTTGGGCAGCGCGTCCGAGATCGATTGGATGTCGGCCAGCATCAATTCGGTTTCGATCGTCTCGATGTCCGACAACGGATCGACCTTGCCGGCGACGTGGATCACGTCGGGATCCTCGAAGCACCGGACGACCTGCAACACGGCGTCGACTTCGCGGATATGGCTGAGGAATTTGTTTCCCAGGCCCTGCCCTTCGCTGGCCCCTTTGACGATCCCCGCGATATCGACCAGTTTGAGAATCGCCGGGATGATTTTTTGCGGCGGAATCAATTTGCAGATGCGGCCCAAGCGATCGTCTGGCACGCTGACGATCCCTTCGTTCGGTTCGATCGTGCAGAACGGATAGTTGGCCGCCTGCGCCGCGCCCGATCCGGTGAGCGCGTTGAACAGGGTGCTCTTGCCGACGTTCGGCAGCCCGACGATTCCGGCCTCCATCGATCCACTCCGCGACGTAACGACAAGGGACTGAACTTGCCCGCAACGGAGCAAGGAATCCCAAAGTTTCGCGTTTCCCCGGCGGTTTCACAAGGGGTGACGAATCGCGACGATGCCGATCAAAATGCAACGCCGGATGAATACGATTTGAACAGGAGGTCGCAGAGAACGCGGAGGAGAATGCAAACACTTTCTCCGTGTCCTCTGCGTCCTCCTGTTCAAATTCTTTTATCTTCAAAAACGAAACGAGCCGCGCGATCGATCGGATCGCGCGGCTCGTGGAAAGCGCGGCGGCGGAGAGCGGCGCGCTATTCCAACATCTTCTTGATGATGAACGCTCGATCGACGTTGTGATTCAACCCGCGTTGGAAGCCGACCGGGATCGAGCGATCGATGATCCCGAACCCGCGATGCCGCACGACCTCGCCGGTGTCGATCCCCAGTTCTTGGCCGATTCTGGTAACCCCCGGGGACCGAGTTGTTGGGCGTGACTTCGAAGTAGCCGACCGTCACCCACATGGCGTAGACGTTCGAGCGCGTGGTCGTCAGATTGGCCAAACGTTCGATCGGTTGCAGCGCCATGATGCGATGGCGCGCCGGGTCGCCGTAGTCTTCGTGCGTTTCGCCCGGTTCGTGGCCGAACAGCGGATTTTCCGTGGCGACCCCGTCGGGATTCGCGCCCCGAGCACGTAACAGACCGACGTTGACCGCCTTGCGTTGCAATCCGGTCGTCGTCAGTTCGGCGGCGTCGGTCGCGCGGAACGGGTTGCCCCAGAACGTCGGCGTCGAGCCGTTCGATTGCAGTTGATTACCGGTCGCTCCGCGACGGCTTTCGATCAACTCGTTGAAGTCCGGCCCATGCCAGCCGTTCTTCAACGCCGCCCACGGCGCGGGCTGTTGATCGTATTCAGATTCATCTTGCCCGGTTCGCGATAGTGCGGCACGTAATTGAACGGCGGTTTGAACTGCGTCAATGCCGGGTCGGTGGTCGCAGTGACGCTGGCGGCGTCGGTCGGCTTCAACCACGTTTCGGTTCCGGCGAATTTCGATCCGGTCGTGAGCCAATCGAGGATACGGTAGAAGTTGCCGCTGTCGTCGTTCGTTCCGACCGCGCTGCCGTGGAAGAAGTTCAAGAGATGTCCGGACGGCCCGATGATCGCTTGGCCGTTCCCCGAGTAATATTCTTGCGTGGCGTTCTGCGAGACCGAGAACTCCATGAACAACCGCCCCGGATGACTGGCCGGGACGTTCATGATTTCGTATGGGTTCAAATACGGTCGATTATTCCATTGCAGATTCGGGAACGCCCGTTGCGGCGCGCTGCCGTAGACCGCGGGGCTGACGCCGGCCGGCGTCGTGCCGAAACAGGCGTTCAACCGACCCATCGATTGTTGCGCGTCGAACGTGTAAGAAAAGACGGAATCCGCCGCTCCCGCCCCCGGCGCGGCCGAAGGTTGGTACGAGTTCTGCGCCCAAATGTTGAACTGATCGGTCCCCATCGGCGCGGTCAACATGCCGCGTTGACGCGTTCCCAGACGCAGGTTCTTCGGCGAATCGAAGGTCGGATCGTCGGGATCGAACTTGTTGGCCGGCAACATCGTTCCGCCGGCCGGCTTGTCGTCGCCGTTGTACACGGTCAGATCGATCGGCATCCAATCGACGGTGATATACGGGTTCGTGTCCGCATCGTAGTTTTGCGTGGGATCGGCGACGCGTTGCAAGACCAGCGTCTTGTAGTTGGCGTACGTGCCGGCCGGGGCGATGTTGTCGTCCAAGATCGGTCGCGTCGCGCCGAAGGCGTCGGCCGTCAAGCCCGGCGCGGTATCCAACGGTTGATCCAAGCATTTCTTCGCCGGATCGGAGTCGGCCGGATCGCCGTAAGCTTCGATCAAGCCCCCCATGGCCGCGTTCGGATTCGTCGGCGGCGGATAGTAGTTGGTCGACGAGTAGATCGGCTCGGAAATGCTGAAGCCGACGCTGGAATCCCAACCCGGGGGCGGCGACAGGCTGCCGATCGGAATCGTGGCGGCTTCGGCGTACGTGCCGGTGATACCGACGCCGTTTAGCTGGAACGGCATCCGCTTGGACCGGTCGTAAACGAGTTGGTCGAGCCGGTCCGCACTTGAATCCGTTGCGTCGAGGGCGAGCCCTTGGTCATCACGCTGCCGCCGATCGGATAGTTGGCCGTGGCGCCGTCGAGATAGCCCATGCGACCATCGTTGGTCGCGCCCTTGGTCCCTTGCGGATAGAGCACCACATACTGCCCGCCGTATAGCAACAGATTTTCCGGCGAAGCAAGATTCGGCGTTTGGGGCGTCGGATACGGCGTACCGGTGCCGCCGGCCATCGCGTCGTCGTCGTTGTGGCAGTACGTCCGATTCGCATCCGGGATCGACCCGAGCTGGCTGCGTTTCGGAAAGACGATGATCCGATCGATCGTAGCCGGCGCGACGTTGGCCGCTCCGCCGGTCAGGGCCGGATCCAGTAATTCGGTAGGGCTGTAGCCAGCATTCCCTGTGCTTTGCGGGATCATGAAGGTCGCCGTGTCGCGCATCCCGCCGGCGACGGTCGAAAAGTTGTTACCCGGGTTCGATGCGTTCGTTTTCAAGACGACGATCCGCCAGACCGGGATCGAGTTCGGCGTGAGCTTATCCAGTTTCAATCGGGCATAGTTTTGGCCGCCTCCGGGCGACGTCGTTTCGTACAAATCGCCCGACGCGACCGGTTGCAGCGGCGCGTGCGTGGCGCGTAGTTCGATGAACGCCGGACCGCGCGGGATCAACGCTTGATCCAAGGTTTTGTCGTCGTCCGCGTCGTCAGCGTCGCCGTCGGCGTTGTCGTCGCGTTTGCGACCTTCGGTATCGCCGGGCCGCGTCGAATGGTCGTCGTTCTTCGAATCCCGGACGCGTCGATCGTGCAACGCGAACGCTTCTGTGAACATGAGAGCTGGCGCTTCACACCCCCAGACCAGACGCTTTTCACCCGAGGTGTAGGCCGTGGACGCTTCGACGACGCCGTCGGCGGTCGAGTCCCAACCATTCCAGGGATTAATGTCGTATTCGAACGGCGTCATGATGTTGTCGCCGTCCATGTAGTCGACCACGTTCACCGCCCATTGCGCGATGCGGCGTTTGGTCAGTTCGTTATTCGTATCGGTCACGCTGCCGTACAACGGATAACGGAAGTTCGCGTCCGAGACGAACAGCATCAAGCAATACAGATGCTGCGCCAATTTCTGACGCGCTTGATTGTTGTTCCCCTGGGCTTGTGTCAGGTCCAGTTGGACCGTGCCGGTCAACCAAGCCGGCCTGGTGCTCGAGGCGTCCAAGCTGAACGGCGTGTTCCCCAGGTTCCACGCTTCTCCGCCGGCTTCCGCAAAGTCGTCGACCACGCCGTTCGCCGGAGTCGAATCGTCCTTACCGTTCCCCAACGGACGATTGAGCAGCATCTTGCGGCCGCTCAACAATTCCGGCGGGAACCAATCCTTCAGGTTCTGCGCGTTGACCGTCTTGCCCGACTTTTGCAGCAAATCGGTGAACGATTGCGCGGCTTGAAAACTGCCTGACGAGGTTCCCGCCAAGCGCTGCGTGAGAATCGACGCGGTGACCGGCGTATCCCAACTGTCGGTCGTGAAGACTTTGGCTCCGGCCGTGATCGAGGTCGTCGCGTATTCGGGGATCAGTTTCGTCAAGCGATTCGGCAAACTCGACGCGTCCATGTCGCCGCCGCGCAACACGCGTTCCAACTCGGCCACCGAGAACGGATTGTCGGCCGACGAATCGGAACCGCTGGTTTGATCGCGGCCGTGACCGACATCGCGCGAGAGATTGATCGCGTAGGGGAGATTCTTTTGTTCGTCAGGAATCGGCGTCGTCGCGTCGCGATAGCCGAACAACTGACTGCCGTTCCAATCGATTCCGTTGACCAAGCGGCCCCACACATCCGGCGGTCCGCCGATGTAGGCCGTCGGTTGGTTATAAGTGCCGGCGTAGGTCGGAGGGATGTCACTTCCTTTCAGCAACCATTGCCATGTGTATCCGGCGGTCGGTCCGGCGAGCGCGCCCGAGCCGTAGCGGCCTTCGAACCCACTGGCTCCGACCATGATCTGGTTGGCGGTCCCGGTGTTTTCCGGATTAAACGCCTTGGCCAAATTGACGTCGGCCGGCCCGTAACCGAATCCACGCGGCAACTCGGGCGTTGCCGGGCTACCGGCCAACGGCAAGCCGGTCGCCGCGCTGGCGTAGAAGCCTTGCGTCGATTCGGTGGTGCCGGCAGTGTTGAGGTTCACGCGCCCGTCGAGATCCAAGATCAACGGCGCGATCAAGCGTTTATACAGACGGCCGTCTTTGGCCACCTGGACAGGAAAACCGGGATCGATCCAGATGCTGTCCGGCACGCCGTCGCCGTCGTTATCCACGTCCCACAGGCCGCCGGTATTGGTGGCGGTGTAGAAGTTCGGATTGCTGCCGGTGAAGTTCGGATGATAAGTCTTGAGCGGACGGAAGCTGGTCAGCAAGGACTCGCCGTTCGCGGCGATCAACGCCGGATCGTGGAACGACGGCTTGATCAACGCGGCCGAAAGCTTCGTCGGGTTGCTCGCCAGATCGAAGTACGCCAAGAACGGGTTTTGAAAGTCCGGGGCGTCGTACGATTCGTTCGCGCCGCCGTCTCCGGTCGGATCGTTGCCGTTTAACAGAAAGTCGACCGGATTCGGCGCGGTGATCGTCGCCGTGTTGGCGGTGTTGTACCGCCCGGCGAATTGCTTATCCATCTTGCCGGTCGTTTGGTTGTAACCGACGCCGGTTCCGGCGTAGTCGAGACCGTTGATGAGCACGCTCGTGTTGCTTCCCAACGACGTGATTTGCGCGCGAGCGAATCGCGGAACGGCAAAATGTAGAACTTACCCCCGGAGTCCGAGGCAACGATCCGACTGCTGTAACCCTTGGCCTGTGGGCTCATCGGATTCACGATGACCGTCACGACGCGCCCGTCGTAATTATTGGACGTCGTCGACGGCAAGCCCGTGAGCGTCAGCAGATAGAGTTCTTTGATGGGCGATTGCGTGTAGCCGCTGGTCGAAGCGATAACCGCGGAATTCCCATACACGTCTTCCAACAAACTCGTGTTGTAAAACGGCGACATCGGGCTCAGGTCGCCGCGGGCGAGGGCCAGGAAGCTCATCTCCAGTTCTTGGGTCGGCGTGTCGCCGACCAAGTCGCTGGTCCCGGCCTTCGACGACACCGCGCGGTGACGATTGGCGACCAGCACGTACGTGACGGCGACCATCACGAACAAGAACAGGATGCTCAGCACGATCAGAATCAATATCCCGCGTCGACGTCGCAAGCCCTTGCGACGCCGCGCGCTGCCGTTCCGAGTTCGTTGCTTAAGAGATGCCGACATGGCGACGCTCCGAAAGTCCTCGCCGTCGTTTGGCCCGCGGCGAAGACGGGTGAATCCGAATGATGAGTCGTCTTGGTCGCGCACGGCGATCATCTCGATCGCGGCACGCGCGTTACGCGTCCGGCGACGCATTAGTTCATGCGCGACGGACCTTCCAGCTTGATCGATTTCGTGTAGACCGCGGTCGCGCCGTCGAAGATGATCGCCTTGGCCGCTCCGTATGTCCAATCGGGACCGGCTAACGTGATCGTGCGCTGCGTGTCGCTCGCCGGGTTGTAATCTTCGGCGGACAAAATCTTGTACCACCGCGCGTTCCGACCGTTGGTCGAAACCAGCAATAGGTATTCGCCGGGCCGGACCATCAAGTGATACGCGTTCGTTCCGCCGCTGAGCACCGCGTCGCCACCGCCGATACCGCCGCCGGCGGAAAGATCGGCATCGACGACCCGTTCGCGCGGAATCGACATCCCGCCGATCGTTTCTTCGTCGTTCAAGACATTCGTTCCATTCCCGAGATACGGCCGTCGGTTGAAGACGATGATCGACAGCTCGCAAGGCATTTCGTAATGCGGCGTCCCGACGGGTAAACCCGGCGTGGTCGTGCCCGGGTTGGCCGGCGAGATCATCGCCATCCAACTGTAACGACCTTCGAAATCGCGCCGGGCGTTGTTGTCCAACTTCAAACTGGACGAATCCTCGGGTGTGTTCCCCTGCGTCAGAATCAAGTCGTCGCGGGCGACGAAGACCGCTTCGGCCGCGGCCGCGTTGATCGCCGCGCCGCCGCTATTGCCGGGCGTTTGCTTAACGGTGAAACGCTTCAGCAGCGTTCCGCTGTGCGGCACGTTCGCCGTAGCGGTCAACGCGGTGTTCGACGCCAAGAGCGGATCGATGATGATCGGCGTGGTCAGTACGGGCTGCGCGAAGGGACTGGTGTTTTGCGCGACCGAAGTCCCGGACGGCGAGCACCACCATTGGTAGTTGCTGTACCCGCGCGTACGGAACGTACGAAAAGCGTTTTGCCCGATGATGGCGGCGCGGTCGTGTTGTTCGGCTTCTTCGATTTGACGTTGCCCCAGCGGCAGCAACGATGCGATTCCCAACAGCCCGACGGCCAAGATAAAGATCGACATCAAGACTTCGATCAAGCTGATGCCGGATCGGCGACGCGCGGCGGATGCGATGCGACGGTTCATTAGAGCGTCCCCGTCGTTTGGTTTTTGATGGCGTCCGTGCGCGACGTTTTGACGTCGGTCCCGACCACGACGTCGGACACGGTGATCGCGCCGGTGAACGGATTGACCGCCACCCAATAACCGTTCGGATCTTTGAAAGCTTGATCGTTGGTGCCGTACGACTGCGTCCCTTCTTCCAAACGCAACCGCACGAAGAAGAACAGAGTCGAGACCGGCGTCTCGGCGTGAACCGTGCCGCCCGAGTCGGTGTAGTACAAACGTTCGACCTGGCCCGACGGGTGGAACGTCAGCATCAGGCTGGTTCCTTTGATCGCGCCGAACGTGTTCGACGGGCCGTTCCCCGAGAGCGACAGATCAACGACCGGCTGCGGCGCGTTGCTGGCCAACACGGTCGGCGGCGTCGACGCCTTGACCGGCTGGCGGAAGATTCTGAAACGTGTTCACGTCCGAATCGACCGGCATCGCATAACCGCCGTTGGGGGCTTGCAACGAAAACGGCAACGACAACGACGTGCCGTATTGCGACGCGTTGCCGATGATGTAGTACGGGCCGCGTCCGTTGAAACGAATCAAATCGCCGAACTTGCAAATCAGCGCCAACTGACCGGCGTTCGAGATGTTGGTGACTTGGCCCGATTGCGTCCGCGCGACGGAGCCCGTCGTATCGCCCGAGTAGGGCAACGGGACTTCGCACAGATAAATGCGCTGCGCGACCGCCGGTTGTCCCGTGGCCGGAGCGGTGTATTCGATTCGCACGCCGGCGGGGCGACCGGATTCGATCGCTTGGCCGCGGGCCAGTTCGAAGGTCGTGGCGAATTCACGGGCCGCTTCGCGGACCTTACGATCGGCCGACGGCGGTCGGAGCAGCGGAATCGTCGCCGCGGTGACGATCGTCAGAATCACGATCACGACCAACAACTCGACGAGCGTGAAGCCCCTCGATGTGGTGCGCTGCGAGCTTGAGCGCGGTGCGATGCGTGGCGTGTGAAGTGGCATATTCCGACGTCTCTCCGTGGTGGCCCGGAGGTTTTTGAGATGCGAGTCGAGGCTTAGTAACCGAACAGATCGTGGTTGGTGATGTTGTCGAAATTCGAACCGCTCGTATCGACGGCCGCCCCGTTGTTATCCGCGTAGGGATCGCTGATCGTTCGTAACGGCGCGGCGGTGTTCGCGTTTTTGATTCCGCGAATCTTGTCCGGACCACCCGAATAAATTAGCGGGTATAACGCGAAGGCGTTCAACTGAACGTTCAACGGATCGAACGGGTCGTGGGGCATCGCGACCGATTTTCCGTCGATGGTTTCGGTTTGATGTTTTTGCAAATCGGAATCGAAACCCGGAGCCCAACGCAAAAAGAAAATCGGCTGGCCCCAACCGTCGACGAATTCCTTGCAACCGTCGCCGTCGGTGTCGTCGATTTCGGATTCGCTGAATTGCGAGAGCGCGTCCTTTTCGGTCAAGCCGTAACGGACGATCAGGTACAGACATTCGGCCGAAGACGTTTCCGGCGACTGCGCTCGCCATTCTCGATTTGTAAGTCTTCAACACGGCCGGAATCGTCATGCCGGTCACTTTCGGCGCGGCGTTGACTTCGTCCAGCAGGTCGGGCATTTCCATGCGTTGGAGATCGCGAATCGCGGCCAAACGTTTTTGCGCGGCGGTAACCGCACCGGTTCCGCCAGGGATCGACAGCGGCACGCGGCGGGTTTGATACGAATCCCACTTGGCCATGATCAGGCCGTTCAGCTTGGCGATCGTTCCACGCGTGCGGGCGTCGCGGGCGGAATTTTGCGTGTTGGCCACGGCCATAATCGCCATGCTGCTGAGGATGCCGATGATGACGATCACCAACATCAACTCGACCAACGTGAAGCCGAGGTGCGCGGCTCGCGATTTCGTCGGCGATCGTTCGGCGGTGTTGCGGTTCATGGTCGTTCTACGAAAAAGGTCGCGGCCCCGGCGCGTGCGTCGTGTCATGTCGTGCGTTACGGACGATCGTCGCCCAATTGGTTCGCGGAGAAGTTCGTCAGGTTGTCGTTATCGCCGCCGGCGTAGTTGGTGCCGGTGGGATAAATCTTCTGATTGCTCCCCGCTCCGAAATCGCCGTCCAAGCCCGCACAAATAATTTGGAACGATTGGGGATTCACATAAGTGTTGGGCGTCCCGGTCGCTGTCAGATACGGATAGACGGGACCGCCCGTACCGTTCCCGCTGGGTACGGTAAACGAGTCGGAGCTGTTCGATTTTTGATACCGCGACGTATTGAAGTACACATAGAACGAGTTCAACGCCTTCGGCGCGGTGTAGGACTGACCGTTGGTCGTCGAGACGAGTTGATCCGGCTTGAACGTGAAAAAATTGTCGCGATCGGTTCCGTTCAGCGGGTTCCGTTTGTCGGTCCCCCAACCCTTTAAGCACAAAACCAAAATCTCGGCCGGAGTCAACGAACTCGGCATGCCGTCGATGTCGGTCGTGTTGGCGTTCGGAAAGACTTGCTTCAAATGCGCTTTCAGTTGGGCGCTGTTCGACGGCGGATAGCTGCCGTATTTGTTGCGATACGCTTCGATCCCGCCGTGCATCGCTTCGATCTCGGCCTTGATCGCGGCCCGTTGCGCGGCGCGTAACGCGGCGATCGCGGCCGGCGTGATCAACGCCGCCAGAATCCCGATGATGACGATGACCACCAGCAATTCGACCAGGGTAAAGCCGCGCGGGCGTGTAGGTTTGTGCGTCATGCGAGTCACCGAACGTGGATGGTTGGGAATGTCGTGTTTGGAAAAAATCGAACCGTCGCCGCGTGCGTCCGGGGTTATTTTTTCTTCTTGCCCTTCGCGCCCGACAGGCTGTTGATCAGTTCGACCAGCGGCATGAACAACGCGGCGACGATGAACAACACCGCCCCGCCGAGGAAGATGATCAGCAACGGTTCCATCAGCTTTTGCAAGCTTTGCGTGAGAATGGCCACTTCTTCGTCGTACGTGTCGGCGACCTTGTAGAGCATCGTGTCCAATTCGCCGGTCTCTTCGCCGACGTCGACCATGTTGACGACCAGATCGTTGACGACCGGCTTGCGGGCTTTAACCAAATAAAACAGCCCGGCCAGCGCGATCGAGCCGACCAACATCAACATGCCGAAGCTGGGTTCCAAAAAGAACAGTGCGAACGAACAGAGCACGCCCGGGAAGGCGAACCAAACGATCGTCATGGCGTTGAACGGGGCGACGGCGTTTTCCTTCATCGGTTTGGCGATGCTTTCGCCTTCGCGGATCGATTCGCTGATTTTGATGAACATCCGCTCGAACACGGCGTTACCCGACGTGTCGCGCGTGATGTTCAGCGCTTCGAGAATCGGCACGCCGCTGGAGATCATCGTCCCCAGCGTGCGGGTCGAACGGGCCAAGCAGTTCTTTTCGATCAATTGCCCGAAGACCGGCACTTTCAGACTAAAAAGATCGAAGCCGGCGCGACCGTATTCGAACATCCGCAACATCTTGATGACGAAGTAAATCGCCACCGGAATCAGCGGAATGAGATACCAAAACTTGACGGTGTTTTCCGAGATTTGAATCAAAATGACCGTCATCTTCGGCAAGTTGGTGTCGAAGTCTTTGAAGATCTGGATGAACGACGGCACGATCCAGATCATGATGCAGGTCAAAATGATGACCGCTACGCTGACGACCGCGCAAGGGTAGATCAACGCGCCGATGACCTGCCGACGCAGGGTCAGCGACTTTTCCATAAACTCGGACAAGCGGCGGAGAATCACTTCGAGCGCACTGCCCGCTTCGCCGGCCTTGATCATGTTGACGTATAAGCGGTCGAACGCCTTGGGCGATTTGGCCATCGCTTCGGACAGCGTCAGGCCGCCTTCGATCTCGTCGCAGACGTCCATCAGGGCGTACTTCAAACGCCCTTTGGGTTGTTGATTTTCGAGAATCTTCAAGCTGCGCAAAATCGGCAGACCGGCGTCCTGCAGAATGGACAACTGCCGGGTAAACATCGTCTTGGCCTTGACGCTGACGCCCCCCATGGCGAAGCCGCGTTGCTTCTTTTGGCCGGTTTGCGCAGCGGACTTTTTGACCTTCTTCTGGGAGATCTTGGTGACGTAGTACCCCATCTGGCGGATGGTGGTCTGCGCCTCTTGCTCGGTCGCCGCTTCGATCTCATCCCGGATTTCTTGTCCGGTTTGGTCCATCGCTTCGAAGGTGAACATCGGCATAAGGCACCGGACAAGGTTTCAGGGTACGGGTTTCAGGTTTCGTGAGAAGCCGAGCATCCCGCGATTGCGCGTCGGGCTGGATAAGGCTCGTCGTTCTCACTCTCTATGTGGTGTGTCGCGTCGGATTTCTACGCTTCCAAAATCGTTTCGCGGATGACTTCTTCGGCGGTGGTCAGCCCTTTGAAGACGGCGTTCATGCCGGCCTTCCGCAGGGTGATCATGCCGTATTCGGTCGCCTTGTCGCGGATCTCGTCGGTCGTGGCGTTTCGAATGACCATGTCGCGCAGATCGTCGTTCATGACCATGAATTCGTACAACCCGACGCGGCCCTTGTAGCCGGTCCGATTGCACACGTCGCAGCCCTTGCCGCGATAGAACTTCTTGTCTTTGAGGTCTTCCGGCTTGAGTTCCAAGTCGGCCAGGATATTGGCCGAGGGTTGAACTTCCTCTTTGCAACCGACGCAGACGCGGCGGACCAGGCGTTGCGCCAAAATCGCTTCCACGGTGGCGGTGATCAAAAACGGCTGCACGCCCATGTCGCGTAGCGCGTGATCGTGCTGGGGGCGTCGTTGGTGTGCAGCGTGCTGAACACCATGTGACCGGTCAGGCTGGCTTGAATGGCGATCTCGGCGGTTTCGTAGTCGCGAATCTCGCCGACCAGGATGCGATCGGGGTCTTGCCGCAAGATCGCCCGCAAGCAACTGGCGAACGTGATGCCGATCGAGCTGTCGATCGGCACCTGCACGATCCCGTCGATTTGGTATTCGACCGGATCTTCGGTGGTGATCAGTTTGTCTTCGATCGAGTTCATCTCGGACAACGCCGAATACAACGTGGTCGTCTTGCCGGAACCGGTCGGACCGGTCACCAACACGATGCCGTTGGGACGAACCATAACGGTGCGAAACGACTCGAGGGTTTCGGCGTCCATCCCGACCTTGGTCAGGTCGAGCGAAACGACCGAGCGATCGAGCACCCGCATGACGACGCTCTCGCCGAACATGGTGGGCAGCACGCTGACGCGCAAGTCGACCGGGTAACCGCCGATCGTCAGCTCGATACGACCATCCTGCGGCAAGCGCCGTTCGGCGATGTCCAGGTTGGCCATAACTTTGATGCGAGTGACCAACGCCGCGGCCATGTGGCGCGGGGCGGCACCATTTCGAACAGCACGCCGTCGGCTTTGATGCGGATGCGGAATTCGTCTTCGAACGGCTCGAAGTGCAAGTCGCTGGCGTGATCCTTGATCGCCATCAGCAGGACCATGTTCAACAAGCGGCGAACCGGTTCGCTGTCGGCCAGCGCCAACTGCTCGTCCAGGTTTTCCTTGGTGCTGACTTTACCGGCGGCCGCTTTGAATTCTTTATCGGCATCCAGCTTTTTGACCAGTTTCTCAAGATCTTCTTCGTTCGACGAGTAGTAGCGTTGGATCGCCTTGGCGATGTCTTTTTCGGTCGCCACGGCGACCCGGATGTTGTAGCCCAACAGCGTGCGGAGTTCGTCCTGCACGCTCAGCTTTTGTGGTTCGGCCGTGGCGATGGTCAGCGTGTCATCGCGGAAATCGATGGGCACAATGCGATAAAGCTGCGCCATCGGCTCGGTGATTTTTTCGAGCACGGCCGGAGCCAGATTCACGCCTTCGAGTACGACGACCCGCATGGCCATCTGTTCGGCCAGACCTTGGACCAACTGCTCGTCGGTGATCAGGCCCAGGCTTTCGGCCAACTTGCCCAGCAGTTCGCCCGGTCGACGACGTTGCTCGGCGAGCAACATCTCGAGTTGCTCGTCGGTGATGAAACCGAGATCGACCAGAATCTGTCCGAGGCGGCGAAGTGCCATGAGTCGTGAGCCGTGAAGTGAAGCGTGAAATCATCCATCCGAAACGACGCGCCGACGATCGCTACCGGGTCAATGTCCCGGCGGCTTTTTGCCCATTCCCTTCGCGGCGTCGTTGACGTCGTCCTCGTCGTCGAACATCCCGCGTTTGGCCTTGGCGATGCGGTCGGCCAAGTCGGCGGGGATGTTCGATTTCGCCATGACGTCTTCCTCCGTGCACTTCCCTTCTTTCCAGAGTTTGAACAGCGAATCGTCCATCAGCATCATCCCCTTCTTGGCCCCCGTCTGGATGGCCGAGTTGATGCGGAAGGTTTTGTTTTCGCGAATCAAGTTTCCGATTGCGCTGTCGACGACCAACATCTCGTACGCGGCGCAGCGACCGCCGCCGATCTTGGGGAGCAACGCCTGCGACAAGACGCCGAGGATCGCCGTGCTGAGCTGCACCCGGATCTGATCCTGTTGCGTCGTCGGAAACACGTCGATGATCCGATTGACCGTCCCTTGCGCCCGTGGTGTGCAGCGTGCCGAACACGACGTGGCCGGTTTCGGCGGCGGTGATGGCGGCTTCGATGGTTTCCAAGTCGCGCATTTCGCCGACCAGAATCACGTCGGGGTCTTGCCGCAACGCGCGACGCAACGCTTCGGAAAAGCTCGGCACGTCGACGCCGACCTCGCGTTGGTTAACCGTCGATTTTTTATTGTGATGGTAAAATTCGATCGGGTCTTCAATCGTGATGATGTGGTGGTCGACCGTCTCGTTGATGTAGTTGATCAACCCGGCCAGCGACGTGCTTTTGCCCGATCCGGTCGGGCCGGTTACCAGAAACAATCCCCGCGGCCGCATCACCAGCCGCTTCGCCGCCTCAGGCAAACCGAGCTGCTCGGGAGTGAGGATCGTGTTCGGAATCTTCCGCAACACCATCGAAACGTGGCCGCGTTGCTTGAAAATCGAGACGCGGAAACGACACAAATCCCCGAACGCGAAGCCGAAGTCCGAGCCCCCCATCGTCTGCAATTCTTGCTGACACCTGTCGGGGGCGATGCTCTTCATCAGCCCGATCGTGTCTTCCGGCGTCAACACCTTCGTATCAAGACGACGCATATGCCCATCCAACCGGAAAACCGGCGGCTGGTTGGTCGTGATGTGAATGTCGCTGGCGTTCTGCTTAACGGCCGCCTGCAACAGCTTGTCGATGAGAATCGTTCCCATACGGTCTCGGATACGTCAGGTGGTGAACGGAATGCGTAAAAACCGGGGCGAACCCGCGGCAAAACCCGAAGACTCCGGGCGACGGATCGCGCGGAAACGTTCGGTTCGTCATTCCGAAAGCTCGTACGAGTATGACTCGTACTTATGATGCGGGGCGAGCGACGAGATCGGACGAAGCGGCTAGGAAGTCAAAAAGACGAGCGAGCCTGCGAGAACCGAAACGCGTACGATCGACCGACATCATTCCCCTGACGACATTTTGCTTTTGGGCACCGAACGTCGACCTGGCCGGATCGGGTTCGTTTTAGCGGCGAGCGCCGCGAGTTGGAAAAGCGCAAAATAGTCGTTGCCGATGTGAGCCGTCGAAATGATTATTCTCCCGGAGGCTGCGGAACTCAAATTTGGGACCCAAAACCATGGTCATCCGTGCCCGACCGACCGCGTCGCGCTCCGACGACGCCTTAGACTTCTTCCTTCTTGGCCGTGCTGATGACTTCTTCCAGGGTCGTAATGCCCCGCAGAACCTTGCTGATCCCGTCTTGATAAAGCGTCGTCATGCCCTGAGCGACCGCCGCTTTGCGGAGAACCTGGGTCGACGCCCCTTCGAACGCCAATTGGCGGATCTTGGCGGTCATCAACAGCATCTCGAAAATCCCTAACCGCCCACGGTAACCGGACTTAGAGCAATTCGAGCACCCACGACCCTTCATGAAGGTCGCCTTTTTCGCCTGCTCCGGCGTGATGCCTGCGGCTTCCAGCGCACTCTCCGCCGGCGTGTACGGGGCCTTGCACTTCGAGCAAACCACACGCACCAACCGTTGCGCCAAGATCGCGATCACGCTGCTGGCGACCAAGTATGCCGGCACGCCCATGTCGACCATACGTGTCACGGCACCGGGCGCATCGTTCGTATGCAGTGTACTGAAGACTAAGTGTCCGGTCAAAGATGCTTGAATTCCCATCCCTGCCGTCTCGCTATCGCGCATTTCCCCAACCAGGATGATATTGGGGGCTTGCCGCAACATCGCTTTGATAATCCGGGCGAAGTCCAACCCGATGCCGTGCTTCACCTCGACCTGATTGATCCCGGGCAGGTAATATTCGACGGGGTCTTCGGCGGTGATGATTTTCACGTCGGGGCGGTTGAGTTCGTTCAGGGCGGCATACAGGGTCGTCGTCTTGCCTGACCCCGTCGGACCGGTCACCAAGATAATGCCGTTCGGTCGACGGATCAGGTTTTTGAAATTCTTGAAATCCTGTTCGTTCAGACCCAGCTGGCGGACGCCGACCTTAATGCTGTCTTTATTCAGAATCCGCATAACCACGGTCTGACCGTGGGAGCTCGGCATTACGCTGACACGCAGGTCCAACTGATTTTCACCAACGGTGATCTTGATCCGACCGTCCTGCGGTCGGCGGCGTTCCGCAATATCGAGCTTAGCCAAAATCTTAATGCGGGACAAAATCGCCCCCAAAAGCCGCCGCGGCGGGCTGTCGCGTTCAACCAACACGCCGTCGATCCGATAGCGGATCCGCACGCGGGTTTCAAACGGCTCGACATGGATATCCGACGCCCGGAGTTGGATCGCCTCGGTGATGATCAAATGGACTAACCGGACGATCGGTGCGCTCGATTCGTCGACGTCTTCGTCACCGTCGGCGACGGCCTCGTCGGTCGTTTCGGTGAAATCGATCGCCGTATCGGTGAATTCCTGCAAGATCGAGTCGGTCGACTCGCCTTCGGATTGCCCATAATGCCGGTTGATCGCTTCGCTGATCGATTCCCGCGGCGCCAGGGCGATTTCGATGTTACGGTTCAAGATAAATCGCAATTTGTCGCGAATATCGTAGTCCAACGGATCGCTCATGATGATTTTGAGCGTCCCGTCGTCTTCCGACATCGGCAACACGGCGTTTTCACGCGCGACCGATTCGGGAACCAATTCCACGACCGCCGGCGGAATGACCACTTCCCGTAGATTGACGTATTCGAGGTTATGTTCTTTGGCCAATGCCCGGCTGACGTCTTCGCCGCTGGCGTAGCCCAGGTCGATGAACGCGTCGGCCAGTTTTTTGTTCTGAAGTTTGGCGATCCGCTTGGCTTCGGTCACCTGTTCCGCGCTGACGACCCGCCCACGAATCAAGATGTCCGTAAAATCACCCGACTTGGCCATACAGCATCATCCTTTGAACGACTCGAACACGAAACCGACTGTTGGGACCGAAACCTCGACGGACAATCATTCCCGACCGTGATCGTACGACCACCCTCCGATCAAGGCGATCGTCTCGAACGGAATCCAGGCGTTTGGATAACGCCATCCGCGATCGCAAAGGTCCGAGGACGACACGATCGACGGTATCGCACGACTCGCAGCGGAGACGAGAACGGAATTCACGGCGAACGATGCCGTAAACTCCGTCGAACGAGCGTGCCGAATCCCCTTGCGGAGATCATTTTGTAGACTACTGGCCGTTTTGGGCAAAGTCAATCAAACGCCGGGGAACGTGCGGATTCTAACGATTGAACCGACGTCTTGGCGCGATCGGCGGAAGTCGGAGGAACAATGGGGAGAACGTGTTCGTTCTCGTTCTCCTCCGACTCTTCCGCGGAAGCGTCGGAGGTCGAGTAAACCTCGGAGTAAAACATCGCGCTGGGGTTGATTCCCGCGCTCCGTTGCAGCTCGATCAAACGTCGTGGGCCGTCGAAACGCCCGATCCAAGGGAGCACGACCAGCCACACCACCGCGACGCAGCCGACGGCGATCGCCAGCCGAAGCCATGGACGTTGATTGTGATTTGGAGCAGAAACCGATCCCGGTCGCATCGAGAAGTTCTTTCGAATAACAGCCGCCCTGCACTTTCGGGCGTCCGTCCGTTATACCTGATCGAGTTCTCAATCGGGGCCAAAGCCGAAATTCACCGCCAAACGTAACACAACGCTAAGCCTAATCGCTATCGCCGCATGACCGACGCGTCGCCGAATCAGCGTTGGATCTCGATCCTGATGATCGTCGTGGCGATGACGTCCATTCAATGGGGCGCATCATACACGAAGCGCATCTTCCCGATCGTCGGTCCCGCAGGGGCGGCGTGCGCGACTCGTCATCGCGGCGACGATCCTCTGCCTATGGTGGCGACCGTGGCGGTATCGCATCGAGCGCGACAACGTTCCGTCGTTGCTGTTATATGGTTTGTCGTTGGCCGGGATGAACATGTGCATCTACGCGGCGTTCGAGCGTATTCCGATCGGCATCGCGGTCACGGTCGAGTTTCTCGGTCCGATCGCGGTCGCCATGCTGGGCATTCGTCGGCCGCTGGATGCCGTTTGGATCGTGCTGGCCATGATCGGGATCGTCCTCTTAATGAAGCCGCCCGAGGAAGGCACCCCGCTCGATCCGGTCGGTCTCGGCTTCGCGCTCGCGGCCGGCGTGTTTTGGTTCATCTATATCGTGTTCGGTCAAAAGGCCGGCGCCCGATTGCCCAGCGGGGCGACGACCGCCATCGGGATGACGATCGGCGCAGCGATTACGCTGCCCTTTGGCATCGCCACGGCCGGCACGGCGTTGCTCGACGCGTACGTGTTGGGGATCGCCGTGGTGGTGGCCGTTCTCTCAAGCGTGATTCCCTACACACTGGAAATGGTCGCGCTCAAACGGATGCCGCGCCGCACATTCGGCATCTTGATGAGCATCGAGCCGGCGATCGGCGTGCTGTTCGGTTGGATGCTGCTGAACGAGCGGCTGGAATGGCAACATTGGGCCGCCGTCGTATGCGTGATCCTCGCCTCGCTCGGCAGCACGACGCTGGAACCGCGCGGCGCCCCGAAGCCGTCGAGACGATACCGTCGTAAGGTTTTACTTGAACAACGTCGCCGCTTCCGGGAACAGGTGGTACAGGGCGAGGTAGCCCATGCCCAGCGTCATCGCCAGGTTCAGCAGTTGGCCGATGACGTACAGGGCCAGCGGTTTACCGGATCGCAAATACGGCCAATACTCGCGGAAGTTCGTTTCTAAACCGATGCTGACGAAGCCCAAGCAAAAGCACCACTCGCGCAAGATCTTGGCCGGTTCGCCGGCCGACTTGGCCACGACTTCGCCGCCGGGGACCTGTGTCGAGAGCAGCGTGAACGCGGCCGACGCCGCTAAAAACCCCAGCACGAATTTCGGAAAACGCCGCCAAATTTCCCACAAACTGGGCTTCGCGCCGTCGATTCGTTTTTCAACGCGCGACGTCCAGTAGACCGCCACGGCGAACGACAAGACGCCGATCAGCACGTTCTGAATCATCTTCAACGAAAAGGCGTACTTCTCGGCGGTCTCGCCGACCAACTTGCCGGCCGCCACGACCGCGCCCGTGGCGTCGATCGTGCCACCCAACCAAATGCCGGCCAACGCGGGCGGCATCTCGACCGCGTTGATGAACGCAGGCATCGCCACCATCATCACGGCGGTGAAAATCAAGGAGAGACCGATCGCCAACGTCAGCTCGGTTTTCTTCGCCTTGCACGCCGCGCCCGTGGCGATCGCCGCCGAGACGCCGCAGACGGACATGTCGGCGCAAATCACCAGATTGAGCGACTTCGACTCGAGCTTGATCCACTTCTGCCCAATCCAGTAGGTCAGCAAGAACACGACCGGCGTGCTGATCCACGAAATAAACATCCCGGCCGGTCCCATCTTCAACAGCAGATGAAACAACACGTCGGTCCCGTACAGCACGAGCCCGGTCTTGATATAGAACTCGGTACAGAGCGCGGGCTTCAACCACTCGGGCGTACCGATCGTGTTGCTGATGACCAACCCGACGACCAGCGCCCAGATGACGAACTCAAGGTTGTAATAAAGCAACGTCGACTGCGTCGCCATGACGAACGCAAGAGCGGCCAGACACGCGACGCCGATATACGCAGGAAGGAACTTACCGACGGAGCGGCCCATCGAGGCGGTCGCCGTCCCGAACAGAATTCCCAACAGCGCGATCGCGATCATACTGCCCGAAACCAAATCGATGCCCCGAAAATCGTTCGCGACGTCCCTAGGGCGATACGTTGAATCCAGCGGATTGGTCGTCCATGCATCCCGTTTGGCGTCCATACCGGGACGCGCGATCCATGGCGAATACGCCGCGTCGCGATCTTTCGACTTGGCGGTAAGAGGATGCGAATAGGCGTACTTCGCATCGGCCTTTTGCCGTGCCGGAAACGTGTCGCGAAAATCCTCCGGCAGCGCATTCCAGACGATCGCCAGCGACGCGATCAGCAACGCGCCGCCGATCCAGACCGCCCACCAATCTTCGATGGCGATCAACGAACGTAAGCCGGTCGGCGGCGGACCGGCGATCACGGTCGGATCGTCTTCGGCGACCGGGGCTTGAGAAGATTCGACGTCGGGGACTTTGGCCATCGCGCGAGGTCATCCGGAAAAAAGTTCGGGGGGCTTCACGCCCCCCGTTCGGTCTCGATCAATCTCCACGCGGCTCCGCGTTTAGCTTTCGTCGCCGGCGCAACCACGGCGTGACCGTTTGCGTGTACGACACGACTTCCGCGGGCTGGAAGTACAACGCGATTTCTCGCGCCGCCGCTTCCGGTCCGTCAGAGGCGTGCACCAAGTTCATTTGGCGGCTGCTGCTGAAGTCGCCGCGAATCGTGCCCGGCGCGGCCTTCAAACCGTTCGTCGCGCCCAACAGATCGCGGACGACGCGGATCGCTTCCAGCCCTTCCAACACGGCGGCCACGATCGGCGACGCGGTGATAAATTCTTCCAAGTTCGGATAGAACGGCTTGGCGACGTGTTCGGCGTAATGTTGCTTCGATAATTCCGGCGTGACTTGCAACATTTTCATCGCGATCACGTTCAGACCTTTGTCTTCGAAACGAGACAAGATCCGGCCGACCAAACGGCGCTGGACGCAATCGGGCTTAAACAGAATAAACGTGCGTTCCATGTCTGAAAAATTCCACGGCGAGTGAGAGACGAAAATCGTGAAGGGCTTGCGAAGATTGTAGGAAATTCGCTAGCGGCATGACAAGGAGCCTCGCGACGTCTTGCCCAGTTCGCCCGATCGGGCGCGGCACATGACGATCCGACCAGAAATGCCGCAGGCGGGCGTTCCGACCGAGCTTGCCGGCATGGAACGCAGGCGGTCGTGCCGATGTTAGGGGTAACGCCGGTTTCGCGGATTCCTTCGCGCACACCATCGGGCGTTCGCAACGTACGCACATGACCATCCCGCAGATTCCCGCTGTTTCCGTTCGTATCGGCTCTCGGTCGCGTCCCGCGCGCAAGGATTCGTTCTCGCGCGGCGCATCGTCGTTGTTCACGGCTCTCGGACTGATCGCGATCGTCTGCGGACTGCACGAATCGGCGTCGGCGCAGCAATTCGCCCCGCCGCCGGCCAGCCCGGAACAAGCGTATTGGGCGCTTGTCAACGAATCGCAACTCAGCGGGCAAAGCCGCGAACGCGTCACGCGCGAACAAGCGGCCGGCTATTTCCAAGAATCCGGTTCCCCCAACTTGGTCGAGCCGCTTGGTCCACCGAGCGGCGTCGGCGGTCCGAATCCCCAACCGACGATCACGCCGCAACAAGCCGACGAGTTCTTCGGCACCGGCACGGCGGGACGGGTCGAGTACGTCAACGATCCGAACGAACCGTGGGAGTGGCAAATCCTGCCGGATGGGCTGATTTACCGCTCGTACCTGGCGGGCGATCGCGAATCCCGCCTGCGTAGCTTGATCTTCAACGAGAAGGACTACGGTGCGCTGTGGGACATTACGCTGGGCGGGCGGATCGGCATTTTGCGTAACGGCACGACAAACGCCTATGCGCCAAACGGCTGGCAGGTCGACATCGAAGGGGCCGCGCTGCCGCGACTGGATTTTGAACACGATATGAACGTGGTTTCAGTCGACTTCCGCGCCGGTTTGCCTATTACCTATGGCAACGGACCGTGGCGGACGAAATTCGGCTATTACCACCTCAGTTCGCACTTGGGCGACGAGCAACTACTGCAGTTTCCCAGCACGCCGCGCTACAACTATTCGCGCGATTGCTTGATCTTTGGACAGTCTTATTACGCCACGCCCGAGTTCCGCGTCTACGCCGAGGCGGCCTGGGCATTCCATTGCGACATCGCCGAACCGTGGGAGTTTCAGTTCGGCTGCGAGTATGCGCCGTCCGGTCCGACGGGCAAGCACGGCGCGCCGTTCGTCGCCGCCAACGCGTTGCTGCGTGAAGAAGTCGACTTCGGTGGGAACTTCGTCTTTCAGGTCGGCTGGGCTTGGAGAGAAGGTCCGAGCGCCCATCTCTTACGGCTGGGCTTCGAGTATTTCAACGGCCTCAGCGATCAGTATCAGTTCTACAACCAGTTCGAAGAGAAGCTGGGCTTCGGCTTTTGGATCGACTATTAAGTCGTAGGAACATCGCGATGAGCGATACGCATAATAACGACACAAGCCTTGGCGATCGCCAAGGCTTGTGTGTTTGATCTGCGGAGAGTCATCCGACAGGGCGTTGCGGTCTCGCCCCGCGTCTCAAAATAGGCCGGACTGGGTCGCCCGGCCGTGAAATTAACCGCGGAACAGGACGCGGGTGCGGAAACCGACCTTCGGAGCCGGAGCCGGGGGAGCCGGCGGGGCAGCCGGAGCGGCTTCGACGGCCGGAGCGGCAGCCGGGGCCGGGGCAGCGCAGCCCGGTTCAACCGGAGCGGCACAGGTCGGTTCGACCGGAGCGGCGCAGGTGGTGCAAGCGGCCGGAGCGGCGGCGCAAGCGGTGCAGGCCGGAGCCGCACAAGCCGGAGCCGGGGTGCCACAGCAGGTGTTACCGCCATCACAACCGCAGCAGCGGCGATGACGATGGTGACGTTGACGGTGGCCGTGACAACCGCAGCAATCCGAAGCCGGAGCGCCCGAGCAATCACAACCGTTGCAGCCGTGACCGGCGACGGCTTGTTCTTGACCGGCGGTCGCCAAAACGACGACGGCGATCAACATCGCGAAACCAAAAGCGAAAACACGATTCATTTGAATCTCCAAGAAAACCAGTAAACACAAGAAAACCAAGTCGGGGCCGGAACATTCCGGCAAGCGCCTCGCGCGGGAATTACCCCTGACGCGGCGACAACCCCTCGCAAAACGCTACCGTCCAGCCCCAATTAAATTGAGAGTACGCAGTCGTCTTAGCAGCCCTGCAAGCTTTAACGATTGCGCAAATCAATGGAACTGCACAGGCTACGGAGAATTTACCTGCTCATAACCGCATGTCAAGCGTCGAAAGTTAAACCAGGTGGGTTGGGCTAAATGCCCTAACCATTGTGAAACTCAAGACTTATCCGTCTTCTTTCATAGATTTCAGCGACTCATTTCCGCCATTTTCTTCTAATTTCTTTGCGTATCCTACCCATTTTTTTGATTACATGCACGTCCTTGGCCCAAAACAAAAAAGCCGTTGGGACTGATCCCAACGGCTTTCGATTTGAACGCATCACCACGACATCACGTCACAGTGAAAATGGTCTTTGTAACTCTGCTATTTAGCGAGGTCCGGGCGTTTGCGGCTGAGCCGCTTGGCGAACGTCACCCGGCGTGACGGGTTGAGCAACGCCGTTCATCGGCATACCGGTTCCGTCAGTGGGCACGACCGGTGCGGTTCCGGCCGGTGTTCCCGCAACGGCGCCTTGAGTTCCGGCGGCTGGGGGATTGGCTCGACGTTCCATCTCTTCGGCCAGCATCTGTTGCTTGCGAATCATGTCGGCCGGGTTTTCAAAGTCCAAGAACAACGGCGCTTCGTTCTCGAACACGGTGAAGGCCATGCCGGCGATTCGCCAGCCAGCCGCTTCTTTACGCAACGCCCAGACGATTTTCTGAGTTTCGCTGGTGCCGTCCGGCATTTTGTCCGTGTAAACGCACGAGACGTGCGCAGGCTTCCGCCCCACCGGGCATCGCCAACGGTTGAACTTCTTTGACCTCGAACTGCATCGTCGCGCTGCCGGGCGGGTCGATGGCGATCCCTTCGGCCTTGGTCTTTTCCCGTGCCGTGGTCGAGAGCAGGCTCTCGGCTTGGGCCTTATTTCCGCTTTTCACGGCGGTCATGAACTCAATGATGACCTGATCCGGTCCGACTTCGTTCTCGGCCGTAGCCTGAGTAGTCGCCGGAGCGGCCGAATCGCCGGAACCGCAGCCCACCATGCCGGCAAACGCCAAGCCCGTTACGAACATCCACGAAAAACGCGACATGACGAAAAAACTCCGATGTTGAAAGTCGATCGGTCTTCCGAAACGCTCGCCGGCCGACGTCGTGGGGCAAGTCCCACGTGCGATAACGCAAGCCGCCGTCTCGCGGAACGATCGTGGCGAGAGAGTCGCAACATCGCCCCCCTAGGTCAAGGGCGATTTCACGGGAACGCGCCGCACACCATGCGAAGCGCGTGACGTTCGCGAAACTAGGCCACGGCCAGTTCGCGACGATGACGACGGTAGAAGCCGAACTTTTCGAGAGCTGCGTAGACTTCTTCGAGCGTCTTTTCGCCGAAGTTCGAGATCGACAACAGATCTTCGCGCGTCGTGTGCAACAGATCGTTGATCGTGAAGATCCCTTTTTCTTCCAAGCAGTTGGTCGTGCGCACGGTCAGCCCGATTTCGGCGGTGCTCATGTCCAGCTTGTCCGACATGTCGCGAGCGGCGCGGGCGGCGGAATTCAACGGAATACGAGTCATCGGAATCCTCCTTGATTCGACGTGATTCAGAAAGAGACGATCGTCGTGCGCGTCATTGCGAACGGCTCGGGGATTCCGCTTGCCTGCGGAGGGCAAACTTGGAACCGACGAGCGAACGACCGTCGTGAAGTCCAGAGCAATATAACGAGAGTTTTCGTTTCGCCAACAGGAATTCGGCAAAAAACATCTGAAAAACAGGCTTCGAACGCTAGCACGGGTTTTTGCTAGAATCGATGTCTCGGCATCCTGTTTCGTGCCGTTATTTACACCCCGCTTCGCATGCCCGAGTTCGCGCCGCTTCTCGATCGCTTCGGACGTACGCATACGAATCTGCGGATCAGCGTCACCGACCGCTGCAACATCCGCTGCTTCTATTGCATGCCGGATGAAGCGTTGCGCTTTCTGCCGCGGCACGAGATTCTGACCTTCGAAGAGATCGTGCGATTCGCCGCCGTCGCGATCCGTTGCGGCGTCGACCGCATTCGCTTGACCGGCGGCGAACCCTTGGTCCGCAGCGACTTACCGGAGTTAGTCGCGCGGCTCTCCGACATCCCCGGTCTCGACGATTTGGCGCTGACGACGAACGGCATCCTGTTGGGCGAACAAGCCGTCGCGTTACGTGCGGCCGGACTCCACCGATTAAATGTCAGTCTCGACGCGCTCGATCCGCAAGTCTTCGAGACGATCGCCCGACGCCGGGGTCTAAACCGCGTACTCGACGGCATCTCGGCCGCGATCGAAGCCGGCTTCACCGACATCCGCTTGAACGCGGTGTCGATTCGCGGGCTGACCGAAACGGAAATCGTCCCGCTCGCCCGCTTCGCACGTGTGCGAAACCTGGAACTGCGTTTCATCGAATTCATGCCGCTCGACGGCGACGGGCAGTGGTCACACGACGCGGTTTTGACCGGCGACGAGGTCCGCGCGGTCTTGGAACGTGAATTCGGCCCGTTGCGGCCCGCTCCGCGACTTGACCCGGCCAAACCGGCGGTCGATTTCGAGTTCGCCTCGGGCGGACCAAATGTCGGCTTCATCAACCCGGTCAGTCATGCGTTCTGCGGCGAATGCGATCGCCTGCGATTAACGGCCGAAGGCAAAATTCGGAACTGTCTGTTTTCGCTGGTCGAGTGGGACGCTCGCGTGATGCTCCGCGGCGACGCGACCGACGCCGAAGTCGCCGATCTGCTCCGCGATTGCGTCGCACACAAAAAAGCCGGTCACGGGATCGACGATCCGAACTTCGTGCAGCCCGAACGAGCGATGTATCAGATCGGGGGGTAGGGCGGTTTTCAGTTTTCAGTTTTCAGTTTTCAGTTTTCAGTTTTCAGTTTTCAGTTTTCAGTTTTCAGTTTTCAGTTTTCAGTGAATGCAAAACAGGAAGTCGCGAAAGGTTCCGTTTTTGTATTGATTTTCTACAACAGGATTTTGTTCATAGAACGTATCTCGCTTCGACTTCGTCATCACTTTTTGAATACCTTAAATCATCACTGCTTGTGACCCGCATTTATCTCGACAACGCCGCCACCAGTTGGCCGAAGCCGGAGGCCGTGTATCGCGCGGTCGACCATGCGATGCGCGAGTGGGGAGTCGCCAGCGGTCGGGGGGCGTCGCGTGAAGCCGACGATATCGCGCGGATGCTGGACGGCGCACGTCGCGACGTCGCCGAGTTGATCAACTCCGACTCGCCCGCGCGTGTTGTGTTTACCAACAACGGCACCGCCGCGTTGAATCCGGCGATTCATGGCGTGCTACGTCCCGGCGATCACGCGATCTGTTCCGCCGCCGATCACAACTCGGTCTTGCGACCGCTCCGTTTTCTGCAAGCCCAGGGAGTTGCATCGACGATCGTTCCCTGCGACGCGACCGGTTGGGTCGACCCCGACGCCGTACGTCGTGCGCTACGACCGAACACGCGATTGATCGCGCTCACGCACGCGTCGAACGTCACCGGATGTTTGCAAGACGTCGCCGCCGTCGGTCGAATCGCGCGAGCATGACGCCTTCTTTCTCCTCGATGCGGCGCAATCGCTGGGACATGTCACGATCGACATGCAACGCATGGCAGTCGATTTACTGGCCGCGCCCGGTCATAAGGGTTTGCTCGGACCGCTCGGTACGGGCATCTTGGCGGTCGGATCTCGGGCGGCCAAGCGTATCGTGCCGATCTTTCAGGGGGGAACCGGCACGACCAGCGAATCGCTCGACCATCCCACTGACTGGCCGCAACGCCTGGAATCCGGGAACCCCAACTATGCGGCGATCGCGGGCTTGGCCGCCGGGGTCGCGTGGATCCGTTCACACGGCGTGGAAACGATCGAAGCGACGCTCCACGCCCTGACCACCCATTTTTTTCAACGCTTCCGCACTGTCGGTTTGAGCGATCGCGCGCGGATCGTCGGCCCCGACGAAACATGCCGGCGGACGGGCGTTGTCAGTCTGGCGATCGAGGGTTATGATCCGCAGGAGATCGCCATCCTGCTCGATCAGCTTGAGCCGCGGATCCAAACCCGTGCCGGCTTGCATTGTGCACCGCTGGTCCATCAAACCTGCGGCACATTCGAGCGCGGCGGCACATTGCGGTTGAGTTGGGGTCCGCTGACGACCACGGCGGAACTCGATCAAGCGATTGCCGCGTTGGCCGAAATCCTGGGCGAACCGCTCGCCTGATCGAATCGTTTCCCTCACACGTTCTCCGCGCGGTTTTTCGCGCCTCCCACCGATGCCACAACCGAACGCCGAACCGTGGTATGCGAAAGAGGGCCTAAAATTCACTTGCACCGAATGCGGCGATTGCTGCACCGGTGCCCCGGGCGTGGTGTGGGTCAGCCCCGAAGAAATCGCCGCCTTCGCCAAACGCCTCGCGATGGACGTGACCGACTTCGAGACCAAGTACGTCCGTAAAGTGGGGAATCGTAAGAGCTTGACGGAATACGAAAACGGCGATTGCGTCTTCTTAGTCGATCGCAAATGCACCGTTTACGAAGACCGACCGCGCCAATGCCGAACATGGCCGTTCTGGGACTCGAACATTAAATCGCCCAAAGCCTGGGCTGAAACGTGTGAATCATGTCCCGGCAGCGGCGTAGGCAAAGTCTTTACCGTCGAAGAAATCCTGGAACGCGCGGCAGTCATACGGATTTAAACGTGCGAAGTCGTACTCAGCGAGTTACGACGATACTCCTTCTCCTAAGTCGTTATTGAACTAGCAAGTTAGCGATTTCAGGCCGGCCGAACGGGTCTCAAGCGCGGGTTTTCCGCCAAAACCGGACCTTTCGACACCGGTTTTCCCGGATAATCGCTGAAAACCGCCTGATCCGACGCGTCGCTTGCGTCACGCGACATCCGAAGTTGCTTGACACTACTTCTTATGCCACCTAAAGTTAAAACATGACTTCGCGTGGCTGGCGGAATGTAAGTGACATCTCCGCACGCGTTAAGCCCGACACAGGAGCTTGGGGACCGTGACGAAAAAAGACATCGTGAAAACGATTTCCGACGAGATCGGACTGACCCAGCTGAAGACCAAAGAGATCGTCCAAAAAACGTTCGACGCCATCGTGCGCACGCTGGTGGCCGATCATCGGATCGAACTGCGGAACTTCGGCGTGTTCGAGGTCAAAAAACGCGCTTCGCGCAAGGCTCGCAACCCGCGCACCGGCGATAAGGTCTTCGTCCCCGAGAAATTCGTCGTCACCTTCAAGCCCGGCAAAGAGATGGAAGAGAAGGTCCGCGAGTTGGAACGCTTGGCGGCCGAAAAGAACGGCCAAGTCCATGCCGAATCAGCTCCGGTCGCTCCGTCGGCCCCCCTGCCCGGTTGATTTTTGCAGTCACTCTTTCGCCGGCGATCTGCCGCGTTTTCTTAACTTGAATCGAAGCAACGGATTGCGACGATCGGCGGAAAACTTTGCCGAATTCGCAAAATCGAGTGAATCCTTGCGACCGGCCGATCCGATAATACTTGCGAATCCAGGGTACGTCTCAACGAGGCGAACCGGATTTCTCGCCGGCTTCGCCCGAGCGGGTTTTGCAAAGGATCACGGAGGATCACGATCATGCGCGGTTTGCTACTCGCCCTGTTGGCCGGAATGTTGTTGACGACCAGCACGGGCTGCATCCTCCCTGCGTACTCGGGCGACCCGAACCGTCGTGCTCAGCAATTACTGAATACGTCGGACGACATGATGCAAATCGCCGACGAATGGGAACGGATCTGGTTCCTCGACCAACCGTCGCACATGTCGATCTATCGGATGCACGGCGGCATTCTGTAAGCGTCTGCGGACGACTACGGCCCCAACGTCCTTCGTAAGCGATCGCTCGCCGCGATTCTCTACGCTCATCTCCACGCGCCGTTCCGGCTTCGGAACGGCGCGTTTTTCGTTGCGCGAGCGAATCGAGCCGGGACTCGTTCGAAGTCGCGCGAAGTGCTAAATTAGCGGCACTTTCCCCGGCATTCCGCGCTCCCGACTCCGCACTCCGAACTTCTCCGTGTCGTCCTCCGCTTCCGTCGCCGCCCCCGATCTGGCCGTTCGCATCGGCCGTTTATCGCTGGCCAATCCGATCTTGGTCGCTTCCGGCACCTTCGGGTACGCCCGCGAGATGGCTGGCTTCGTCGATTTGGCCAAGCTCGGCGGCATTCTCCCGAAGACGATCACCCAAGAGCCGCGTGCCGGCAACCCGCCCTGGCGGACGATCGAAACGTCCGCCGGCATGTTGAACTCGATCGGCTTGGATAACGACGGCATCGAAACGTTCATCGCCAAACACCTGCCCTACCTGGGCCCGCTCGGTCCGGCGATCATCGTCAGCATCGCGGGTCGCACGATCGACGAATTCGTGGCCATGGCCCGCCGGCTGAACGGCTTGCCGGGCGTGGCGGCGTTGGAACTCAATATCTCCTGCCCGAACGTCAGTCACGGCGTCGATTTCGGGACCGATCCGATCGCCTGCGAAAAAGTCGTCGCCGGCGTCCGCGCCGCGTGCGACATTCCGGTCCTGGCCAAGTTGACACCCAACACGCACGACATCGCCGGCATCGCCCGCGCGGCCGAAGCCGGCGGCGCGGACGGCATTTCGTTGATCAACACGCTGCAAGGGATGGCCGTCGATTGGAAACGCCGTCGCCCGTTGCTGGGCAACGTGGTCGGCGGCCTCAGCGGCCCGGCCGTGAAGCCGGTCGCGTTGCGTTGCGTCCATCAGGTCTTCCGCGCCGTCAGGATTCCGCTGATCGGCATCGGCGGGATCGCCACGATCGACGACGTGATGGAATTCCTGGTCACCGGCGCAGCGCCGTCCAACTCGGCACGGTCAACTTTTACAAACCGGGCATCGCGATGACGATCCTCGACCAACTCCCCGCCGCGCTGGCGACCGCCGGCGTGTCGAGCGTCCGCGAACTGTTCGGCACGCTGCGATTACCGAACCACCCGCGCCGTTGGTGTCGATCAGCCCGAAACCGCGACCCTAATCCTCAATCACCAAACGCTCGTTCGTCTCGTCCCGTAGGACCGAATACCAACTCGACCACGCTCAAACCTTTTATTGCACGTCGGGCAAGTTGGTCCTTTGTCGGCTTCACCGTTACCGCAACGGTCCGCGCTGCGGACCCTACCGAATACCATCATGCGCGTTCTTTCCGGCATTCAACCGACGGGTCGTTTTCACTGGGGCAACTACTTCGGCGCGATCCGGCAGTACATCGACCTGCAAAACGAACAGCAGGCGTTCTACTTCATCGCTGACTTGCACGCGTTGACCACCGTGCGCGATCCGGCCAAGTTGCGGCAATACAAGCTCGACTCGGCGCTCGACCTGCTCGCGCTCGGATTGGATCCGGCCAAGGCGACGTTGTTCTATCAATCCGACGTCCCCGAAGTCAGTGAGCTTTGCTGGTTGCTGATGACGCTCACGCCGATGGCGATGCTGGAAAACTGTCACGCCTACAAGGACAAAAAAGCCAAAGGTCTGCCGGCCGACAGCGGGCTGTTCACGTACCCCGTGTTGATGGCGGCCGACATCCTAGCTTACGACTCGGACACGGTTCCGGTCGGCGTCGATCAGGTGCAACACGTCGAAGTCTGTCGCGACCTGGCCGGCAGCTTCAATCACATCTACGGCGAAACGTTCGTCCTGCCCAAGGCCAAGTTGCTCGACGCGAGCGCGAAGGTCCCGGGCACCGACGGCGAAAAAATGTCGAAGAGCTACAACAACACGCTCGAACTCTTCGACGATCCGAAGGCGCGTCGCAAGAAGATCATGCGCATCACGACCGACGCCCGACCGATGGAGCAACCGGTCGAGAACCCCGACGAAAACCATCTCTTCCAACTCTTCAAACTGATGGCCGAACCGGCCGAACTCGACGCGATGCGGGCGTTGTTCCTGCGCGGCGGGTTCGGGTACGGCGACGTCAAAAAGGCCCTGGCCGACGCGGCCGATCGCTTCTTCGGCCCCGCCCTGGAACGCCGCGCCGAACTGACCGCCGACACGGCCAAGGTCGAAGCGATCCTGGCCGAAGGCGCCGCCAAGGCCCGCCTCAAAGCCCGCGCGGTGCTGGACCGCACAGAAAAACTGCGGACTGCGTTGATTCGCCGGTGATCCACGAAATCGCCGTCGCATATCGAATCGCATTTTTCAGTTATTTCACATTCTCCCGCGCACGATCCTTGTGTGATTACGAAAACGCAATCATAGTCAGCACGTTCGCCCAGCATGCGTCGCCCGATCTCCCCGGTGCGACGCATCCGTCGGGCGAACGCTCGTCTCACTGCGTCTCGTCACCGGGGAGTTTCGCATGCTCGCGCTGCGTTGCGGCTGGAAGTCCGTGTTGTTCGTCGCGTCGTTCCTTGCCGTCGCGACGACGACCCTTCGCGCCGCGCCGATCACGATCGCCAATCCCGGGTTCGAGTCCAACATCCTCGCCAATCCCACGTCGGGACAGCCCGACAATTTCATCATTGCCGCCGGCGAAGGGGCGACCATCACCGCCGTGCCGGGCTGGTCGTTTACCGCGACGCAGACCAGCACGTTCGCCACGTACGGCGGCGTCAGCGACTTGGGCGTGTTCAATCATGCCGGCGAAGGCGCGTTGGATAACAACATCGCTTGGCTCTTCATCGCCGCGAACAAAAATCTCAGTTCGATGAGCGCGCGGCAAACGCTGACCGCGTCGCTGCAAAACTCGTCTCGTTACACGCTTCGCGCGGGTCGCTCAGTCGGCGCACGCCGAAGGACGATCCGAATTGGCCAACCCGACGTTCCCGACGCTGGGGAACGGCGTCAGCACCGGCGACGTTTTCGCCCGACTGTGGGTCGGCAACGTCGCCGTCCCGATGCCGGGCCACTTGGTCGCGAGTAGTACGTTCGTCGCGCCGAACGACGATCAATGGGTCGATTGGACGCTGGTCTGGGAAACCGGCGCCAACGAACCGCTGGCCGGCGGCACGCTGGGGATCGAACTCTTCGCCCGAGCGGCGACCACGGCCAACAACCTGCCGGCCGAAGTCTTTTTCGACGACCTGACGTTGGACGTCGTCTCGACGGCCGCCGTTCCCGAACCGTCGACGTTCGTCGGAATTTTTTTATGTGTCGGTGCGATCGCGGTCCGCCTTCGCCGACGCGGGTAATTTCGCTATGCCGCGAGTTTTCAGTTTTCGGGAGTCAGTTTTCAGTAAATAGGAAAGCCGCGAGTGGCACTCGCGGATCGAGCCGCGCCACTTCGGACATTCCTTCTCGGGAGTGTATTGTTTCAGAACTCTGCGTCGGGCAGTTTTTCACGTGAAACATTTCGCGCCGGAGATTCTCCATCTTCCCTGCGCGAGCGTTACGAGCGAAACGATCGCGACGACCACGCGCATTGTCTTTTTCGCGAGCGAAGAACACCCGGTCTCCGCGCCGCCGAAACGCCCCAGCTTCACTGCGCGAACGTTACGAGTCTTGCGAGCGAAACGAGCGGTTCGAGTTTTCAGTTTTCAGGATCGGAAGACAGCGAACGGCACTCGCGGAACGAGCCGCGTCGCACGTGCGATCCCGCCATGCCTTACCCAAGTTCACTGCGCGAGCGTTACGAGCGAAACGAGCGTTGCGATCACGCTCGTTTTGTCTTTTTTTCCCGAGCGGGGGACGTCAGTCCCCTGAGATATTGCCGAATGACGTCTGTTCGCGCCAGCTCGGGGGACTGACGTCCCTCGCTCGGTGGGGAATGCTTCCTAGTCGGCATTCGCGAAAACGATGGGCAATATCATTTTAAGTGATATTACGTTCACTTACTTATCAATCTACCAGCCCCGCTGGGCAAGTCAAGGCCGGGGTGGTTCGCGGGGTAGAATTTCTCTCAAAATCTTGGCCCCACGTCCAGTTTGTCGGGGGGGCTGCGCGAGTACGCTGCGACGCCCGCCACCCAACGGTTTTCTTCGGAAAACCCCATAGCTGACTCGGGACACACCAAAAAGACTTACTCCAAAAACCGGTAGCGGATCGTTGTGGTGTCGCCGGTCCGTTCTTCCCAGACGACCGCGGCCGCGACCGGTTTGGCGGCCGCTCCCGGCGCGGCGGCGGTCGCCGTGTGCGGCGCGGCGGCGACGACCGGGTCGAACGCTTTGGCCGCCCATTCCACGTCGGGACGGTCGCCCACGGCGACGCGGAGCGAACCGCCGCGTTTCCGCACCCAAGCGACGATCGGCCGGTCGCCGGCGACCGCCAACCAAGGCTGTTCGCCGGGGCCGAGTTCGCGTTCCGTTCGATCCTCTTCGGCGAACGCAAACACGTTTTTGTCGCGTCGCCACACGGTGAGCGCACCGCCGGGCGTTCCGTTCGCGGAGGGAAGGAACGCCAACGCGCCGCCGTCCATCGGGCAGGCGTCGAGCGGCCAACGGCCGGTCCCCAATTTCCGCGCGGCGTCGAACGTTCGGCCCCCATCGGTCGACGCGGCGAGATACATGTCGCGCTCGCCCTCCAGGCTGTTGCGCCACAGCACGGCGATCCGCCCGGCGTCGTCGATCGCGACCGACGGATGGCAACACTGGCAGATGCTACCGTCGGGCGAGCGATACACCAGCGTGTTCGGTCCCCAGGTCTTGCCCGCGTCGACGGAGGTCGCGGCGTAGAGCTCGGTCCGCTTCTCGCGCAGATCCAACCAGACCGCGCAAAACACGCCGCGCGGTCCGGCCGCCAAGGCGTGCAATCCTTCGCGCGCGGAGCCGGCGACGTCGTTCACCACGACGGCCGGCGACCACGTCTTGCCCGCGTCGACCGAGCGGAACGTCAGCAGATCGCCGTCGCGACCTTTGCCTTGCGCGCCGCCGATCGCGGCGACGCAAATCGCAGTGATGCCGTCGTTCTTGCCGGCGACCGCGACCCGCGGCCCACGCCGCATGCCGAGCGCCAGCACGCGACCAGTCTCGATCACAACCGGCTCGGCGAACGATTTGCCCCCGTCCTCCGACCGCCGATACAGCACGACGTTGCCGACGCCGTACACGACATGCGCCACCCCACCCCCATCGACCACGACCTGCGGCTGCTGCGGGCGATCGGCACCCTTGCCGGTGGCGAGGAGGAGCGACTCGTCGGCCCGGACGAATGACGCGACGCAGAGGAGCAAAACGAAAAGACCAAGCGTGCGCGGCATGGAATGATATTCGATTAGTGAAAGAGGTCGATTTAAGGCACGATGTTCGTCGCCGGTTCGGATTTGCGCGAATCAACGGTCGGTTTCGGCACCGCCATCGGCTCAGTCGGTTTTACTTCACCTTGCGACTTTTCTTTCAACGCCGCGATCGCCGCATCGAGTTCCTTCCGCTCGGCTTCCCATTTCGCCACGTCATCCGGCTTGTCTTGTGCTTTGGCCAGCGCGATCAACGCATCCAATGCTTCGGTCATTCGGGGTAACGCCGCCGGGGGGATCGTCGCTTGCCGTTCTTTCATACCTTCGTATCCGGCCGAGAGTAACGCCCCGGCATCGTCGTATTTTTTTTGCCCCAGCAGTGCACGGCCGAGCATCGCTTTGGTGTTGAACGTAGACCAGATTGCAGGTGCAATAGTTCTACGGATTTCATAGGATTCCATAAGTAGCTTCTCGGCCATCTCGAATTGATCGCAGTTCAAAAGAGTTAGTGCAGCAGCACTCAAAGACCCTGCGAAGTGTGGATCGTTCGGAGTAGATTTTCTTCTTAGAATTACCGTGTATTCGGAAAAGACATCGGCGGCGCTGGCACCATGTTTCATCTCAGCATAAGTAGTCGCAAGGTTGTTCATGCTTATCAACGTGTTGGGATGATCATATCCAAGTTTGTCTTTCACCAACTTGAATGACTCTTCATATAGCGGCAATGCTAATTCAGACTCTCCCAATGAATCATAAGCCATTGCGAGATTATTCATACTACCGAGTGTGTCGGGGTGATCGGCACCAAGTTTTTCTTTTCTTAACAGCAACGTATCTTTCAATAGTTTTAGACCCAATTTTTTTTGGCCGGTCATATCATAAGCACCCGCAAGATTGTTTTGTATTGTGAGAGTATATGGATGATCAATGCCGAGTTTAGCTTTCGTCAGACTATAGGTTTCTTCAAGGAGCATCACAGCCGCATCGAACCGGCCTACTTCGCGATAACCTTCCGCGAGATTGTTCATTGTAATAAGCGTATCCGGATGATCGATCCCAAGTTTTGTTTTCTGTAATCTAATAGTTTCTTCATATATGGGTAATGCCAGGTCATACCGTGATGCTTTACCATAAGCCATGGCTTGATTGTTCATAGTCTTTAGCGTGTCTGGATGCTCTTCTCCAAGATTAGTTTTCATTTTACTAACCGTTTCAGCGTACAATGGGATAGCTAA
Organism: Pirellulales bacterium; assembly: GCA_049840575.1. Taxonomy (GTDB): domain Bacteria; phylum Planctomycetota; class Planctomycetia; order Pirellulales; family JALHPA01; genus JANRLT01. Next base: position 258,704 of record JASGKV010000014.1, on the reverse strand, counting down.
ATTATGGTTGCCTGCTGCGAGATAGCCTGAAGCGAGATTGTTCATGCTTGTGATAGTGTCCGGGTGATTCACTCCAAGAGCAGACTTTTTCAAGGACAGCGTCTCTTCGTAAAGTGAAACTGCTACACTTATTCGCCCAACAAGGCGATGACACTCAGCGAGGTTGCCCATAATCAAAAGCGTCGTACGATCTTGAGCACCGAGTTTAGCTTTACTCAAGAGAAGAGCCTCTTCATACAATTGTATCGCTAACTCAAGATTGCCAGTTGCGATGTATCCCATCGCCAAATCGTTCATACTAACGAGTGTGTCTGGATAATCGCGACCAAACTTGTTTTTCCGATGTCCAAAGGTTTCCTCCAACAACGGCAGAGCAAGATCGAGCTTGCCGGCACGTCTATAGGCCGAAGCAAGATTGGCCATGATATTCAATGTATTCGGATTATCTTTATCAAGATACTTGTGACAAGTTTCCAAAGACTTTTCAAACAATACGATAGCCCCTGCAGTTTCTCCCAAACTGCTCAACGCACATCCAAGCTGATTTTGTAAACGGGCTACAGTCAACGGATCTCCAAGACTGTCTTGATCAAGCTGCCGGGCAGCAGCGATGAGTTTCTCGCGCAACAATATGGGAAGCGGGGTCGTGGCGGCATCTGCTTTCCGTATATCGAGTTCAGAAAAAATGCCTGCTAGCAAATCATTGCCGCGCTCTAATTGTGCGGCTTTTCGGGCAATTTCGTTTTTTGCGTGCGTCTCGTTAGCCAACGCGTTGGTTTCTTTGGCCAATGCTTCCGTTTCCTTCGCCAGCGCGTTGCTTTCGCGCTCCTTCGCTTGATTGATCACCACCGCCGCTCCGACGCTTCCCAGGGTGAGCAACACCAGCGCCGCCGTGCCGCTCAAAAACGCCGCGCGGTGGCGGCGGGTGGCGCGACTCAGGCGTTCGACCAATGTCGAACTGCGCCGTCACCGGTTCGTCGGCCAGCCAGTGTTCCACGTCGTCGGCCACGGCTTTGGCCGTGGGGTAGCGATCCGTCATCGCCGGGGCCATTGCTTTCAGGCAGATCGCCTCGAGGTCGCGGGGGATCGATTTCGCGATGCTGCGCGGTTTGGCGTAGTCGGCGTTTTGGGCTTTGGTCAACAGCTCGACGGTGTTGGTCCCGCGATACGGAACCGTGCCGGTCAACAACGCGTACAGCGTCGCGCCCAAACTGAACACGTCGCTGCGGGCATCCAGTAGGTCGATCCGTCCGTGGGCTTGTTCGGGACTCATGAACGCCGGCGTGCCGAGCGTGTTGCCCATCTGCGTTGGTTCTTCGGAGGCGGACTTCGACGACGCGGGGACCAACGGTGCTTCGGGCATCTTCGAGATGTCGATCGTCGAGCGATCGGCGGGCAACGTCCGTTTGGCCTCCAAGTCGTCAGGCAGTTTTCCCAACGGCTTGGCCAAGCCCCAGTCGACGACCAACGTTTCGCCGTGCCGACCCAACATGATGTTACCTGGTTTCAGGTCGCGGTGCAGGACGCCGCGCGCGTGGGCGTAGTCGATCGCTTCGCAGACGTCGATGAAGCGTTGCAGCAAACGGCGTAACTCCAGATTCTTGTCCGTCGCCGTTCGATGTTCGTCGTCTTTCGGTTTGTGGTAGCGGGCGATCGCCTCCTTCAGACTGTTCCCGCGAATGAACTTCATCGCGTAGAACGGTCGACCGTCGGGATATGCGCCGAAGCCGTAAACCGGGACGATGCCGGGGTGTTCGAGACCGCCGGTGATTTCGGCTTCGCGGACGAACCGGCTGCGGTTGTGCGGGTCGTCGGCCTTGTCGAATTGAATCTCCTTGAGCGCGACTTCGCGATCGAGTTCGGTGTCGCGCGCGACGTAAACACTGCCCAAGCCCCCTTCGGCGTGCGGGCGGACGATGCGAAACCGCGTGCCGAGCGAACTGCTTTCGCCCAGGCTCGACGGCGGAATCGTCAACAACGGATCGACGTCGAGACCGTCGCTCGGTGCGGCATGCTCGACGTCGCGGGTCGAGCCTTTGCGAACGTGATTGAGCGAGGCTTGCAGGTCGGGATCGACGAGACGTTCGAGCGCGACGAACCGGCGTCGCCGACGAGAGCGCGGCCAAGCTCCGTTCCGGATCGTCGTCGTGTTGGCGAACGTGCTCGTCGACCAACGGATCCAACAACGCGCGACGCGACGCGGAGAGATGCCCCTGGCGGACCAACAGTTCGCCCAGCGGCGTCGCCTTGTCGTTGATCCAGGCCTGCATCCCGGCGACGAGTTGCGACTGCGTGAGAAAATCCATCTGCAGGGCGAGAATGCCGAACAGAAGATTACGATCCGCCGCAGTGCTCATATCGCCCCGATGTGAGAAGCCTCAAAAAAAGAGGTCGGATCGCGCTTCGATCCGACCTCGTGTCACAGCCTTACTCCGGCACCGTGAACGGTAGCGGGACTTTGGTCTCTTTCGCCGCGGCGTCGAGTTTCAGCGGGGCGGTCCAGACGACCGCGCCGAATTTGCAGACTCCTTCGGGGCCGCCTTGGCAGTAGTTGTAGTTCAGGCTGACGGTCAGCGTGTCGGCGCCGGTTTCGGCCGCGACCTTCAGCGGGATCGTGAACGTGTCCTTCCCTTCCATGTTCGATTGCTTCAGGTTGATCGCTTTGCGGTCGATCGGGCCGTCGGCGGCGGCCGCTTCCACGTAGTAGATCGTCGGCGCCAGGTCGTTCATTTTCCAACCGGCGGGCAACGTCAGTTGGACCTGCAATTCGATCTGGCCGTCGGCCGGTTTGACCGCGACCTCGGGCAGTTTGACCTGCTTCGCGTTGCGGAACGTCGGCTTCTTGCCCGGGTCGGCCGCGACGGCCGGCGCGGGGGCCGCTTCGCCCGGCGCGGCGAGTCCGGCGATCGTCAGCGTTTTGACCGCGCCGTCGGCCAGGTCGACGGTGCGGATCAGATGGTTGTTGGTGTCGGCCACGTAGAGCTTGCCGCCGGCCACGGCTAGGCCGGCCGGTTCGTCGAACGCGGCGATCGAGGCTGCGCCGTCGTCTTTCCCTTCTTTGCCGCTGCCGGCGAACGTCGACGCGGTCTTGGCGGCGATGTCGACGACTTTGATCTTGTTGTTGTACGTGTCGGCCACGTACAGCTTGCCCTCGTGATGGGTCACGGCGATGCAGTGTTGAAAGCGGGCTTTGTTGGTCGGGCCGTCGATGTCGCCGAAGTTGAACAACGCCGAGTTGACGCCCGGCGTGCCGACTAACGTTTTGACGGGGCCTTTGCCGTCGAAGCCGAGCGAGCGGATCGCGCTTCCTTCGGAGTCGGCCACGTAGAGCAACTTGCCGTCGCTGGTCAGGCCGCTCGGTTGCGCAAACGACGAGAAGCCGGCTTGATACGGCCGCGCCGGCAGCAGCGGCCCGTCGGTGATATGCTCGCGACCGTTGCCGGCGTAGGGACCGATTTCGGATTCGTCGAGCGGCATCTTCCAAATCTGATGCGGCCCGGCCATCGCGATGAAGAGCGCGTCGCCGTGGACCCACAGATCCCACGGGCTGTTCAGCCCGGTCCCGCGCGTGCACCGACGAACCGCTTGGGCAGATCCATGCCGGGAAACGGGCCTCCTTCGGGGATGCCGGGAAACGCGGTCTTGGCTTGCGAGCCGATGCCCGCGATCGTGGTCACGGTCTTGGCCTTGAGGTCGATCTTACGCAGCAGATGGTTTTCGGTATCGGCGACGTAGAGCGTGTCGCCCTTCAGGGCCATCCCCTGGGGATGGTCGAACAGCGCGGTTGTGAACGAACCGTCGGCCGCGCCGATCGTGCCCGCGCCGATCGTCTCTTGCAGATTGCCGTTCAGGTCGGTGACGACGATGCGGTTGTGGTTGCTGTCGGCGATGAACAGGCGTTTGCCAGCTTCGTCGGCCAGAATCTTGCCCGGGAAACGGAGCGGCGTGCGGGCGGCTTTGGCCGATTCTTGGTCGAACTTGATCGGCTTTTCGTTGAGCAGTTTGTTCTCGGCGTAGTACGGCAGCACGCTCTTCATGAACCCGTCGAGCGTTTCGAAGTCGGTCTCGCCGCTGTGCGTGGCGACCAGGTTGCCTTCGGGATCGATGATCCGGAAGCTGGGCCAACTGGTGACGTTATATTTGTTCCAGAGCTTGTGTTCCGGATCGTTGACGACCGGATGTTCGATCTCGTAACGCAGGATCGCGCCGCGGATGTTATCGAGGTCTTTTTCTTCGTCGAACTTGGCCGAATGGACGCCGATGACGACGAGGTTATTGGGATACGCTTTTTCCAGCTTCTTGAGTTCCGGCAGGATGTGCATGCAGTTGATGCAGCAATACGTCCAGAAATCCAGGATCACGAATTTGCCCCGGAGGTCCTTCAGGTCGACCGGCCCGGCCGAGTTGAGCCAGCCGCTGCCGCCGTCGAGCGAGGGGGCGGGGGTCCGTTTCTCGAAGGGGCTTTTGGCCTTGCCGGCTTGCTGGGCCAAACCGAACGTGCCGGCGTTGACCAGAATCGCGCCGATCGCCGCGAGACCCAGCAGAGCGCACACCGACCGACCGCGAAATCCGAGAGACATAGGGTCTTCCTTTTGCAAAATAACACCGGCCGCGATACGACCGATCCGCCATGAACCGGAATTTTAACGGAGAAGGGACGCGCGGGGCAAATCGCAAGGGTGAGCAAGCTGGGCCGATGACGCTTGCTATGCGTTCAGGTATGCACGTCAAGCCTCGTCATGCAACGAACGTCCGTGAATTTCTTCACGGAGATTCGGCATTTCCCACACGATCGCGCGGCACCCGCTTTGCTAGCCTCCTCAATCCATAAACTTCGCCAGGGAATCATTGAATTCCTTACGATTCCCGACCGGGAATGGTCGATGGAAACTCATACCGATCGTTGATACGGATTTGCCGGCAATTTGTTTGACAGATTTCCCGGTACGATCGTAGATTGCGAGAGAAGGATCGATTTTTTGCGGGCTATGCTCGACGCGTTCGGAACGGACGTTCTCCGAATACCGCGTCGAGTCGTCCGCGACTTCATCAGGAGAGATGATCCGTGCGTTTCGTCGTCGCGCTGTCGAGTTTATGTCTGCTGCTGATCGCCGGAACGGCGAACGCCCAGGATTGGACGCGCCGAATGTTTTCGGTCACCAGCCACGATTTCGGCACGGTGGCCGCCAACGCGAAAACGGAATTTCGCTTTCCCATTAAGAATGTCTTCGTCGAAGACGTGCACGTCTCGAGCATTCGCTCGTCGTGCGGCTGCACGACGCCGTTGCTGGTCAAGCAAGGCGAAAGCCAATCGCAGAACGATCTGACGATCAAGACGTACGAAACGGCCGAAGTGCTGGCCGTGTTCAACACGCACAAGATGACCGGCAATCGCCGCGCGACGTTGACGTTGACCATCGACAAGCCGTACCCGGCCGAAGTGCAGTTGACGGTGATGGGCAACATCGTGACCGACATCGTGGTCACGCCGAACGCGATCGATCTGTCGACCGTCAGCCAAGGCCAAGCGTCGGAGAAGACGGTCAACGTCACCCGCCAAGGCCGCCGTGATTGGAAGATCAACGACATTCGTTGCGCGAACACCAACTTCGAAGTGGAAGTCGTGGAACGCGCCGGACGCTGTCGTCGGTCTCGTACGACTTGAAGATCAAGTTGAAGGACTCGGCGCCCGCCGGTCAGATCAACGATCAGTTGGTTCTTATCACCAACGACGAACGGATGCCGCAGTTCCCGGTCCAGGTCCAAGGCGAAGTCCGCCCCGAACTCAGCATCACGCCCAGCTTGTGGATGGTCGGCTCGTTGAACCCGGGCGAAGAAGCGAAGAAGACGTTGGTCATACGAAACAACAATAAGAAGCCGTTCAAAATCCTGAACATCGTCACCGAAGATCGCAACATCAACTTCAAAGCGATCGATCCCGACGCCGCGCCGAAGGCGCTCTACACATTGCCGCTGACCTTGATCGCCCCGCAAGAACCGGGTCGTCAAATCAAAACGTTGCGGATCGAAACCGACCTGGGAACGATGGTCGTGCCGGAACTGTCGATCCAATATTTGGTCAAAGCGCAAAAGAACGTAAACCTGACCGGCGACCAAAGCGGACGCAAGACCGAGGTCAACGTCTCGAAACCGACCTCGGAAGTCGCGACGCCGAAGATCCGCACGACCAGCGATTCGGGCAGCATCATGATTCGCAACGGCGTCGACGCGAAGATCACCGAAGCGAAAAACAGCGCCACGGTGACCGACGATCCGACGGCGAAGATCGCCGTCGATACGACGACCAGCGAAAACTTCACGCCGACGCAACCGGCTTCGCAAGCGAACCCGACGCAACGACGGCCGTTCTTCCGTTCGCGTTAACGATCACCGTTCGTATCGCCCGAGACACGACTCCGCTCACCGCGGAGTTTTTTTATGCGCGGTCGGCCCGCGCCCGCATGTGCGTTTTGACAGCGTATTCCGCTTCGCTCTAAGATGTGCGCCTGGGGAATTCGGCTTACGATCACATTCCGAGGGGGGAAGACATGCGTCGTTCGATGTTGATGCTGTACGCGCTACTGGTCGGTCTCACGGCGAACGCCGCCGAAACGAATTTGGCCGCCGGCGGCGACCTGACGAAGAACTGGACCACGACCGGCAACTGGACCACCGCCGACGACGTCATCACGCTGACGCCCCGACCGGGCGAGAAGGGTTGGACCCGCTACGACGCATATCTGTGGGCCAAAGGCGAATACCAGGACTTCGAAGCGCAGTTCGACTATCAAGTGGAAAAAGGGGGCAACAGCGGATTCTATTTTCACGTGGGCGACGTGAAGGATCCCGTCGGTAAAGGGATCGAAGTGCAGATCTACGACTCGGGCTCGAAGAAAGCCGGCGAGAAACTGACCGACCACGACAGCGGGGGCGTGATCCCCAGAATTCCACCACAAAAGAACAGCGCCAAGCCGGCTGGCGAATGGAACACGATGAAAGTCGTCTGCAAAGGTCGCAAAGTCGTGATCAGCCTGAACGGCGAGACGGTGAACGAGGTCGATCTCGACGGCGAAGGATTGAAGGCGCGGCCCACGACCGGCGCGATCGGCTTTCAAGACCACGGCCTGCCGTTGAAGCTGCGGAACATCACCATCAAGGAACTGAAGTAGTTAACGTCTCGATAAAAACCCAGGCGCGGGCCGGGCGGATATTGTTCGCCCGGCCCGCGTTCGTTGCCGGGTCGATCTTGACCGGTTATCGGCGCAGCGATACCGTTTCGCTGCCATGTTCCGCAAAACCGCGATCGCCGCCGCTTCGTTCTGTTCGTACGCGCTCACGTGCGCGGCGCAAGTCCTGCGCCGGGTCACCTGGAGACGTGGTTCCTGCTGAAGAACGAGTCGACGTTTCCGGCCGAAATCCTCGGCGGCGAAGAGCGTTTAAAGCTGCGGATGAACGGCGGCGAGCTTGAAATCCGCTCCGTCGACATCCAATTGATGGGCTTTTCGTTGGACGACTTGGCCGAGCAGCGCGTGCAATCGGCGGCCTTATTGCCGGCGGATCGCCGTTGGCCGATCGTCGAATGGTGCGTCCGCAACGAGCGTTACGCACACGCCGAACGCGTACTGGACGACTTGGCGAAATTCGAAAACGAATCGCGTCGCGCCGAAGGGTGGCGTCGCCATCTCGAACGCCTCCGTGCGGTTCAACCCCAATCCGCGTCGCACGCCAAAACGCCTGCCGCCGACGGACGGCCCTTGCTCGCGCTCGCCCAAGCGAGCCGGCCGCTCCGATCACGTTCAACGCCGCGCCGACCGAACCACGGAAATTGCCTGCGCTCGTCGATCCGGCCGTTGCGCCGGCAGCGCGCACTTGATGGCGGCTCCCGCCAAAGCGTCAGGACGCCGCGCCTTCGACCAACGCCAAAACGCCTGATCTGCCGCCTGGATTGACGCCGGAAACGCTCTCGCCGGAAGCGACCGAGTTTTATGCCGGCCGGATGCAGAATCTGTTGGTGAATCGCTGCACCACGGCCGGTTGCCACGAAACCAAAGGGAAGTCGGACTTCAAGCTTGAACGTTTTTCGCACTTGGAACCGATCCCCCGTTCGACCACGCAAAAAAACCTGCGCGCGACGCTACGCTATGTGCGGACCGATCGTCCGGAGGAAAGTCCGCTGGCGCGGATGGCGTTGACCGCGCACGGCGGCGGCTTGGATTCGCCGTTGCAAGCCGGCGAGACCAGCGCCGTCGCGACGCTGCGCACCTGGCTGCAAACGCTGACGCCGACGCGACCGTTGCCGCCGATCGCCGCGCCGACGGCTATGAGCGCTTCGACGCTGCCCGCCGCGCCTGCGATACCACCGCTTTCGGCGAACGCTGCGCCGCCATCGACCGCGGGCGTAAGTCTGTTGCCGAACGCCGGCGGACCGATGCAGTCGTCGGATGTCGAGGCGTTATCGCGCGAGGCGGTCGGTCCGTCGATCGGCGGAACGCCGCCGCCGCAAGATGTTTCGCCCGGTTGGAAATCGGCCGTCGAACGCGAGAAACGCCTACGCGACGCCGAGGCGCGCGTGAACGCGTTGCGCGACGACACGAAACCGTCGCAGACGCACGGACCGTTGAATACGGATCCGTTGAAAGCGTTCGGCGAATCGAAGAATGCCGAAGCGCGGCAAGTTCCAACGGCGGGCGCGGCGCCGCTGAATTTGCCCAGTAAGAATCCGACGCATCCGGATACCGCGCCGAAATTCGGGGTCCCGGGCGAACTACCGGAGCAGCCGACCGCCACGCAACGCCCCCGCGCCTCGATCCCAGGTATACCGAAGCCGACGGGTCGCTCGCCGTACGCCGTGGGCGGACCGCTCAAGCCCGGCGAGGATGCCAAAGTTTCGTCGTCGGTTCCGAACGCCACGCAGCCGATCGTCCCGCCGAAGCCGGCGACTCCGCTCGTCGTTCCGACCCCACAGCCGAAAGCGGACGCCTACGACGCGAGCCTCTTCGATCCGCCGCGTTAAGTTCAATGGATGGCGATTTCGCCGCGCGCGGCGCGTTCCAAGAAGTCGCGGTTGGATTCGAGCAGCTTCGGCAGCGCGGCCATCTCCGCGGGCGTGTACCAGTGGAACGATTCGACTTCTTGCGGATTCGCACGTAACGACGTCGGATCGGCGAGTTCGGCCAGCCACCACGCCAACTCCATGCCCCACGGCGTGCGGCTACTCAAGATACGTCGGACCGGGACGACGACCGCCGCGAGTTCCTCGCTCAGTTCGCGGATCAACGCTTTCTCTTCGGTCTCTCCCGCTTCGATCCCACCGCCGGGAAAGCACATCATCCCCGGCGCGGTGACGGTCCGCGCACGACGAATAACCAATAAACGATCCGCATGCCAAATCACGCCGACCGCTCCGCGCCGCGGACGACCAGGTTTAGGGGTAAAGGGATGCGGTTGCGAGTCGGACATTGAATGCGGGACGTAGGAGGTTGTGCTTGATCGCAACTCAATCATTCCGCGACCGAGATCGTCGTGATCGGTCTCGATTAAAACTTCGGAATGGCACGCTGATGAAACTGATTGAACTGATCCGCGAAACCGACGCGATAAGCCCACTTTTCAGATCAGTGCGAATCACCCACATCATGAAAATCAGCGACCGAGTCTCGCCGGTCGGCTAACTCAACGGTCGTCGACGGCCCGCGGTCGGTTGCGGAGCGACGCCGTTCTGACCTTCGGGTCTCGCGGGAACGATTTGAAAGCGGCCCGGAGTTTCCGACGTGACGCCGGGAACGCGATCGAGACCATTCAGCGACGGGCCTGCGTTCGGCGGTGGTTGACCGTTCGCGGGTCGCGCCATTGCGCGGACCGTCACGTCGTCGAGCAACACTTCGCCGTAGCCGGTCAACGCGATCGTAACGGTGATGGGTTCGTTTTTGGTCGCGATGCGATAGAGGACGAACTCTTGCCAGCCTTTGGTCTTGTCGATCCGTTCGGCCAAGGTCTCGCCCCCCAGCGAATCGACGATCATTACGCCGTCGACGCTCCCCCGAATCTGTTGCGGGACGTTGATCTTCCCGCGAATGCAGATCCATTCGCCCGCCCGCACCGGGATCGCGGGGGACGTGATCCAGAGCGGCGGCGATTCAAGCAGTCCGACGGTTTCGGCGTCGGACGATTTTTCTTTCCGCTCTCCGTTCACAGGCGTTTTGGCACGTGCGATCCGCATCCGTAATGCGCCGTGCGAGGGAGCGTCGATCTGCCGTTCGATTTCCAAAAGTGCGCGAAGATCTTCTTGTGTCGATCGCCCGTGTCGCCAGCCGGCGGCGGCCATCGCTTCGAGCGATTCCATATCGCCGCGCGGCAAGCGATTTTCCATGGGCATCGTGGCGCGTAACCCATCCAACCAAAGCCAGTGGACCGGCAACGTGGGCGTCGACGACGAGAAGGGAGACGAGACGATCGACGTCATGCTTTTCGCGGCGCGTTCCCAGCACGCGCGGCGTAACACGCCGAGATGCGCGAGGGCGACTTGCGATTGGGTGTAAACGGCGGTTCGGTCGGCGGCTTGCGTCGAGCGTTCCGCTTCGTCCAGCGATTTGCGCGCCGCTTCAGATGGTCGGCGGTGATCGCCGCGTCGTGCGAGAGAACCGGCAGTTCGCGCGTCATCCCTTCGACGACTTCGTATTGCGCGTTCGCCGATTTGCGTAGGAGTTCGGCCGCTTCGGCGGCGACGCCGTTCAGTCGACGCGTCATCGCGTTCACGACCGACACGTCGGGCGTCAGCAAAACCAAGGCGGTCTGATCGCAACGTTCCAAAACCAACGCCACGCCGCCGGTAACGCGCCGCGTTCGCAGTTTCTTCATCCCGACGGGGGTGATTTCCAAGACGTCGAACGACTCCGGCACGCCGGGGACGACGAAACTGACTTCCTGATCGGAGTGAGTCGGAATTTGCTGCGCGCGCCGGCGCAACGCGCGAGGCCAACAACAACCGCGAACGTTCGAACTCCAACACGACGCCGCGCACATGCGTGTGCGTCGAACTCACGACGGTCGCGGGCACCCCGGCCGCGATCCAGGGTTCGATCGACGCCAACTCTTGGTTCAACGCAGCCAACGCGGTCGCGCGCGTGCCTGGTCGCCAAGTCGTTCATGTCCAACCGCGAATGCGAGCCGTATTCGATGCCCCGCGCGCGACGCCCAACGCTTGCCAAACCTGCAAGCGAACCGCATCGGGTTCCAGCGCGGCGGTCGACCAATCCCGCCCCGTCAACGCATGCCATTGCTCGCGCACGGCCGCGGCGGGCTGCGTCGGAACCATCGTCCAATACGGCGTGCCCGGACGGCCCAAGAGCGCGCGGGCTTCGAGCGCGCGGACATAGTCTTGCAATTCCAAGCTGGTCCCCAAAGGCCACCGCGAAAAACTCAATACATCGGCTTGGCGGCTGTATGGCCGCAGATCGGTTTCCGGCGCACAGACGGTCGGTCGATGTCTGCGATCCAGCAACCGCAGCATTTTCGCTTGGCTCGCGACCGCCGCCAACGAGCGGTCGTCGAGTCGATCGCCCAAGTTCCAGAGCAACACCGAATCCCACTCGGTCCCCAGCTCGGGGAGTTGCAATCCTTGTTGCGTCCGTTGCCAAGGAGGTTCGCCGACGACCCACATGCCCACCGCGTCGGCGTCGCGCAGCAGTTGGGCGTTCGGAACGCCGACGACCCGGATCACATTAAAGCCGAGTTGCGCCAGGAACCTCGGCGACTCGCCCTGGTGTTCGATAATGCGAGGAAAAAACGGTTTATCGCCGACCGTCAGGATGTTGCCTTGCAACGCGACCGGTGGTCGCGGCGCGGGGGCGAGGTTCGTCTCATTCAACGCGGCGGCCGGCTGTACGTTCGGATCGACGACCGGCGCGTTCTCGATCCGCAAATCGTCCCAAGCCAGCGCATTTTTACCGGCTCCGGTATAAGCGTTCATCACGACCAAATCGAGGAACGGATCGTTCAGATTCAGTTCCTTCCCGCGTTGCGACCGCAGCACGCGCGCTTGGCGTTCGACCAGCAAGGGAATTTGTTCCAGGCGGAGCTGTTCCCACGCGCCGGCTTTGGTCGTCGCCGCGCCGGTGATTAGCGCGGCTAATGGTTGACCCGAGGTTTCGTCACGCTCGTGCGGATACACGACCCGGGCCAGCAGTTTGACGCCCGGCCGCTCGGACCGCACGTACAGCGAGACGGCTAAATCATCGCGCACCGGGCAGCGAGGAATCGCGCGGGTCAGATACAAATGCGTGCCGTTGCCGCCGCTTACGACGGCTTCTTCCAGCCATTGACCGTCCCGCGCCGTGCCGAGAACCGAGCGATGACCGTCGACCTGGGCCTGAGTATCGCCCCCGGCGACTTTCCAAAGCGGGTGCGGCGAATCCTCGTCGCGCCACGTTCGCCAGTCCTGCGTTTCCGCGTCGGCCACGGCGCAAAACGCCGAGCAGAAACCGACGATGAGCAGGAAACGACGGAGCATAGGAGCGCGGCGGTTCGGCGTTGGGGAGATTCGGAAACGCCGCGACGGGACGACGTCGATTCGCGCAACGCGAACTTGTATCAAGGTTTACAAGAATTTTGAAGAGCAATGTGGTGTTTTTACAACGATTTGTACACTGACAGCAAAAAGTTACGTCAGCCATAACTTATTTAATTATATGCGTTTACGATTGTCGCAGCTTTTTTCTTGCAACTTGGCACGACCTCTGCAATGGTGAGTCTTATCGAAGTTCTCATCTGTTGCCTACTCGCTCGAGTCCCCGTCATGAGCCACGCCTCGCCCATCGTGAAGTCGCAAACCGATGAACTGCCGGTGGACATCGTCGAACTGGCTCAGGTGCTGCAATCGCTGCCGATCGAATCCCGGCGGCTTGTCGAGCCGGTTTTCGCACGCGTGGTCGAAAGCACCCGCCGTCGCCGCCGGATCTTGAACCTGGTCCAAGACGCCTTGGGCCAACTCCGTCTGGACATGAAATACTTGCTGTTCGATCTGGACGCCACGCGCCGGGAACGCGACGAATTGCAGCAAAAACTGGAAGACAGCCAAGGCTGATTCGCCGGACACTGCGTCGAGATCTTTGCGGCACGGAAGGCCGATCGTCGTTCAAAACGACGACAAATGCATCGTCGAACGGGTTCGTTGCGGGTTTTGCGGAAATGAATTAGGATCGAATTCTAACAATTCCCCGCAGTTTTGCCCGCCCGCGCTACGCCCGCCTTCCGCCAGCTCGCCCAGATTACGGAGACGTCTTCATGTCCGGTTTGACGGCTGAACAACTTGTTCAGCGCGCCATGGATTATGACTTGCTCGATGACCGCGGGTTGCGCGTCATCTGGAGCGACGTCGGAGGACGCGACGTCGACCTGGACGAAATGAAGTCGATCCTTCTCCGTCGCGATTTGCTGACCCCCTATCAGTTGGACCATTTGGTCAAAGGGGATCGTCACGGGTATTACTACGGTAAATACAAGGTTCTGTACCCGATCGGTCAGGGAACGTTCGCGCGTGTCTATCGCGCGGTGGAAAAAGAGACCGGTACGGTCGTGGCGGTCAAAGTGCTGCGGAATCGCTTCGCCGGCGACTCGGAAAAAATTACGCAGTTTCACAAAGAAGGCGAATTGGGGACGCGATTGCGGCATCCCAACATCGTCTCGATCTTCGATGTCGTGCGCAGCACGGCCAGCACTTTATGTCGCTGGAGTTCATCGAAGGTCGCAATCTGCGCGAGTTCCTGCGGGTTCGCGGGGCGATGGCGTTACCCGATTGCGTCCGCTTGGCGATGGATATCGCTCGCGGTCTGGACTACGCCGCGAAGAAGGGCTTGGCCCATCGCGATATGAAGGCGTCGAACGTGCTGGTCAGCAGCAGCGGGCAAGCGAAATTGGTGGACTTCGGGCTGGCCGGAAACGACGCCGATTTCAGCGACGCGGCATTGGCCGAACTCGACAACCCGCGTACCGTCGATTACGCCGCGCTCGAACGGATCTGCAACAAACGGAAAGACGATCCGCGCAGCGACCTCTACTTCGCCGGTTGTATTTTTTACCACATGTTGACGGGCTTTCCTCCGCTGAAGGAAACCAAAGATCGTTTGCAGCGAGCCGATCGCGCGCGTTACACCGACGTAAAACCGATCGAATCCGTGAAGCCCGAATTGCCCCGCGCGATCGTCTCGATCGTCAAGAAGGCGATGGCCTTAGATCCGGACGAGCGTTACCAAACCGCGCAAGACATGCTGAACGACTTGACGGTCGTCCAGCAGAAGTTGGAAAAAGACCCCGCCGGTCTCGATGCTCTGCCCGACTTATCGGCGGTCAACGGCGCGACTTTGCTGCAAAAGCAGCGCAGTTTGATGATCATCGAGTCGAACGTGCAATTGCAGGATACCTTTCGCGACTTATTCAAGAAGAACGGATTTCGCGTCCTGGTCACCGCCGATCCGCAACGACCGGCGAACACGTTTAACGAGTACGATCGGCCCGCCGATTGCGTGGTGTACAGCACCAGCGCCTGGGTCCCAAAGCGTTGCATGCGTTCAACGATTTCGGGGAATCGCCCGTCACGCAGCACGTACCGACGATTTTGATGCTGGTCGCGAAGCAAGCCGATTACGAAAAACACGCCAAGACCACCGATCATCACGCGGTGATCTTGAGCCCGATCAAGATGAAAGAGTTTAAGGAGCTGGTCGAAAAGGTGTTGGCGGCCGAACCGGCGTCGGTGAAGGGGTAACTCTCGAATCGCCGCGCCGCGTATCGGATTCGCTCCGTCGCGTAAATTGACAAAAAGACGATAAGTGCTACTCTGACGGACGTTATGTCGTGCCTACGGCAGGGGGCGAGCCATCGCAAGTCGATCGTCGCCTTAGTCCGTAATCGCTTATTCGCATCCGCTCGCTTACGGCGAGTACCCGCTTCATGGAGAGAGCGCTATGTTTAAGTCTCGATCGGTCGTGATTGCCGTTATCCTCGCATGTGTTCCGTTGACCGCCTTCGCCGCGGACGTCGGCGACGTTAAGAACTCGACTTGGACCACCACGTATCAGGACGATGCCGGGACCTTCGTCGTCAACGCCACCGTGCAGTTGAACGGGGATTCGGGCACTTACACCACCAGCAACGGCGAAACGGGGTTGCTGACCGGAATCAAGTACGCGTACATCACGCCGGCGCCCGAACAAAAAGTCGGCGTCTACGGCACTTGGCGTCTCCGGAACGAGACCGGCGGCTTTACGTTTCGCGTGACGGGCGACGGCAAACAGTTCGGCGGTCAATGGACCGGGGCGGGAAACAAAAAGGGAACTTGGACCGGCTCCCGTTAAGTTACGAGATGTCTCGGACCGCTCGATGAGAAGCGGTCCGAGACAATCGTTCGTTCAGAAAAGGTCGGCGCGTTATTTTTTCTCGACGACTTCGATCGCGCCGAGTGAGCCGTTCGTCTTCAAGTCTTTGCCGAATACGACGCTCGTCTCGAGTGCTACGTCGTCGAGGCCTTTGATTGTCGCTTTCGGCGCCGAACTGTAGCCCGCTCCCGCATCGTCGATCACGATCTTCACGACTTTGCCGTTCTCCACCACGGCGTGCGCTTTGGCGGGGCGATTGGTCCAGAGTTCGCCGTCTTGCGGACGATAGCGGTAATAGTTCGAGACTTCGTCCAACCGGTCGTTCGTGACGCCGTGCGGTCCCAGGACCTTCATCAGTGCGCTTTTGTTGCGTCGCGCGTCTTCGCCGGACGGCTTGCCGCTTTTGGCCGGGGTGACGCCGCTAAACGCCTCGCGGAAGACGTCATCCTTCACGCCCAACGCGGCGGCGATCAGCACGATCGGCCGGCCGCCGTCTTTGCGTTCGACGTCGTGTCCGCCGGTAAAGATCACCGAGAAGTTCGGCATGTCGTCCTCCGCCTGGGCACGGCCACAACCGCCGCAAATAGCGAGTATCGAAAGTACGCCGCCCGTGATGATCGCGAAAAGACTTTTCGGCATCGATTGATTCCTCGCTTCGGTTCCCGCGATCGGCCGTCGTGAATCGACGCCCCCGGGTACTTTATCCGCAAGGCGACGGAAAAGTCGCCTGAGTCGCCTGCGAAAAACACGATTTTCGGCGAGATTGATCGACGCTCGTCACGCCATTCCCGATGGTCAGGGCGTGTCGCTTGGAAGATAAGTCCGGACACAGCGGAGCGAGTCGGCGAAACTCGAATTAGCGATCGAAAATCTTTTTGACCGCGTGGACCGTCAACGCGCGGCCTGCGCGGGCGATCGATTCGGTCAGCGGAATTTCCTTCGGGCACACGGCGACGCAGTTTTGAGCGTTGCCGCAGACTTGCACGCCTCCTTCGCTCATCAAGGCGTCGAGACGCTCGCCGGCGTTCAGCTTGCCGGTCGGATGGGCGTTGAACAACATCGCTTGGCTGATGGCGTGCGCGCCGAGGAAGCTTTCGTCATAGTCGTCCTTTGTTCGCGTTCTTCCAATTTGGCTCGCCGTCTTCGCCCGGTCTTCTGCGCCGACTTCGATTTTGCCGAACTGCGGGCATGCGTCCAAACAACAGCCGCAGCTCATGCACTCGCTTAACGGATACGCGCGCGTGCTGTTCGTCTTGCGACTGCCGGGGACCGGGGCCGGCGTTGTAGTAGCCGTCGACCGGAATCCAGGCTTTGACGCGTTTTCAGGTTGTGAAACAGCCGGGCACGATCGACCATCAGGTCGCCGCACGACCGGAAATTTGGCCATCGGGCGTAATTCGATTTCATTCGGATTGTCGGCCAGCATCTTGTCGACCAACGCCGAGCAAGCTTGCCGGACTTTGCCGTTGATGACCATCGTGCACGCGCCGCAAACTTCTTCCAAGCAATTGCAATCCCATGCGACCGGCGGGACCGATTTGCCGTCGATCGCCGTGGCCTGCGCTGCGACGCGTTGCAGCACGCTGATCACGTTCATGTCGCTCTCGCGCGATCCGGTGGCGTTCCCAATAACTGGTTTCGCCCGGAGCGTCTTGACGCAAGATGCGGACTTCGATTTTCTCGGCGGCCGATTTGGTATCGGACATGATGCGTGTGAAATTGTGTGCGTTCAAGACAGCCAGACGCGCGAGCTTAGAGTGACGACACGATTCTCGGCGATCTACGCCGTGACGGGCGTCTTCGCGACGTGCGTCGCTCCGTTGCGTCGCGGCGGCCGATTTCTTGGCGTCCGCGCGTTCCTTCCAAACCTGTTCGATCATCTCCGCGCCGACCAAACCGTACAGTCGCGGACGCGGCGGGACTATGCGACGTGTCGACATCTTCATAAGTCAGAATCGGCTCGCCGTCCGAGCCGTTCACGGCGATCGTGCTCTTCAACCACTTGGCCGTATTCGCTTCGAATCGATCGCACCACAATTCGGCTTCGCGTCGTTGTTCGGCTGGGTCCGTCGTGTCGATCCCTGGAAACTCGAACGCCGGCTTGTAAGTGGGCCCCGCGACATTCGTCGCGTTGCAACGCCCCTTTCAGAATCGATCTTGGCGATCGGGAACATATCGATAACGCTTTGGTGAACACGACGTTCTGATTGGTCCAGTTGCCGCTGTCCGATAACGAACACTTTTTCAGTGCGCTGTTCGAGCTCGCGAACTTTATCGAGCGTCGACGACAACAGTTCGTTCTCGCGCACGACCGTCGCCGCTTTCGTCATCAAGTCGCCCAATTCGAGATGAATTTTGTAGGGATTCTCGTT
Source organism: Pirellulales bacterium (assembly GCA_049840575.1). Taxonomy (GTDB): domain Bacteria; phylum Planctomycetota; class Planctomycetia; order Pirellulales; family JALHPA01; genus JANRLT01. The sequence continues at coordinate 240,961 of JASGKV010000014.1, read as the reverse complement.
CCCTCCCGTTCGCTACGAGCAATTTGTTGTGCGATTTGGATTGTCGTTTGACGGCGTCCGCGTAGAGCGAGCCGGTTGATCCGCCGCGGCTCCCGCCCTTGAGCGATTTGAGCACGCGTCTCGATGCCCGGGGCGACGATCAATCCGCTGAAGATGCAACTCAGCAGCGAGTTCGCGCCCAAGCGGTTGGCGCCGTGATATTGATAGTCGCACTCGCCGATCGCGTACAGGCCAGGGATGTTGGTTTGTTGGTTGCGCGGCGAGCCGGGCTTCAAGGCCGCCGGTCGCGCCGTCTTTTCGTAATCGACCCACAGCCCGCCCATCGAGTAATGGACCGCCGGGAAGATCTTCATCGGTTCGTCGTGCGGATCGACGCCTTGGAACTTCTCGTAGATTCGAGAATCCCGCCCAGCTTTTCGATCTAGCATCTTGCGCGGGATATGCGTGAGATCGAGGTAAACGCACAGTTGATCGCTCTCGACGCTCAGACCTTCCTTCATACAGACCGTAGAAGATTTCGCGCGTGGCGATATCGCGCGGAACGAGATTGCCGTACTTGGGATAGCGCTCTTCGAGGAAGTAGTAGCGTTCGTTTTCGGGGATCTGTTTCGGACGCGCGGGTCTTGCGGTTTACGCGGTACCCACACGCGGCCGCCCTCGCCACGCGCCGTTTCGCTCATCAAACGCAGCTTATCCGCGCCGGGAATGGCGGTCGGGTGAACTTGGATAAACTCGCCGTTGCCGTACTTCGCGCCGACTTGGTAGGCGCGGCTCACTGCGCTGCCGGTGCAGGCCATGGACATAGTCGAGCGGCCGAAAATCAAACCGCACCCGCCGGTCGCCAAGATCACGGCGTCGGCCGGGAACGCCCGGATTTCCATGCTGACCAAATCTTGCGCCACGCGCCGCGGCACACGCCGTTCGCGTCGAGAATCGGTTCCAAAAAGTCCCAAAACTCGTACTTCTTTACGCTGCCGGCCGATTCCCAACGGCGGACTTGTTCGTCCAACGCGTAGAGCAACTGTTGCCCGGTCGTCGCGCCGGCGAACGCGGTCCGTTTAAACAACGTGCCGCCGAAACGACGCTGATCGCGAAAGCCCTCGGGCGTCCGATTGAACGGCACGCCGAGACGATCCATCAGGTCGATGATCTTCGGGCCCCACTCGCACATCTCTTTGACGGGGGGCTGATGCTGCAGGAAGTCGCCGCCGTAGACGGTATCGTTCAGATGTTCGTATTCGTTATCGCCCTGCTGCCGGGTCACTTCGTTGACGCTGTTGATGCCCCCTTGCGCCAGACGCTGTGCGAACGTTTGACCGGCGTCAGACTCATCAAGTCGACTTCGACGCCGGCTTCCGCCAACTTCATGGTCGCGGCCAACCCGGCCAATCCGCCACCGACGATCAAAACTCGTTGCTTTGCCATGTTCCGCTGATTTCGACGAATGCGTCTGGAAAAGGTGTGCGAACCGCGTAATCGCGAGTTATTGTGCCGAGCTCGTCGAGCTCGTCGCGGTTTCCGCTTTCGGGGCCGCGGTGATTTCTTCGCCGTTGGCTCGTTTCACGTCGACGATGATGCGGTCTTCGACAACGACCGCGTCTTTGACGTTCAAGTCGCCGAACGCGGCCAACGACGTCATGCCGACGATGAACAGCCCGACGCCGATCGCCGCACAAACGTAATTGGCCCGCTTCATCGCGGTCTTGCTGGTCCAGATGCCCCAGGTGATCCCCTGCGTCCACAACCCGTTGGAGAAGTGGTAGACCGCGGCGGTGACGCCGATGAAATAGATGATTTTGATCGCCAGCGGCGAGAGAGCGACGGCGGCCGAAGACGCGGCGTGTTCAGGATCGAACTTTCCGCCGCCGACCGCATGACCGTAGTGATGCAAATGCAGGATGTGCCACACAATGAATAAGAACGCGAGCACCCCGGTCACGCGCTGTAGCGTGTAGCGAATGTTCGACGCATACGGATATGATCCGACGTTCAACACCGCGCCCGAGATGATCATGAACCCAACGGTCGCATGAAACAGCATGGGGCCGAAGATGAACGCCCATTCGACGAATGGCAACGCGGGCCCCAGGGCATGAATCGAGTTGACGTTCTTCTGGAACGGCGCGGCTCCGGCGGCGACCGTCGAGTTGGTCAGCAGATGGATGCAGAGATAGCCGCCGATCGGCAACAGTCCGGAAAGCGAGAACAGCCGATACAGAATAAACTGCCAAGGACGCGGTCCGCCCGCATTCGCCGTATTACTCAAAGTCGCACCTGTCAGGGAACCCCGCTCCGCAAATTGGAACAGGTTCGTTCGTAAGCGTTTCGTGGGAAACAGCGTTCAGTATAAAGTTCGCGTGCCGCGGGACAACCGGAATTGCCGAGCGGCGCACCACGCATCGTCTTACCCTTTCATCGACTTTCGGCCACATGCCGATCTCGATATTCGAGCAAGTTCGTACTGTGCGGAGGCGATTCATACAAGTTCGTCAGAATGGCCGGTTGCTGAGCAAATTCTGCCGAATCGGCAGCGACTCTTTGATAAGTCGTTATGGGTATAAGTCGCGCGACGTAAGATCTTCTTAGAGAAAATCCTGCGGATTGCTCTTTTCGCGGATTTTTCGGCTTATTATAAGTTTGGAACGCTCGACGCTTTGGCACCGGTTTTCGCATCGGTATCGGCTTTGCGTTAGTTGCTTAGCGAAGTTGCGCAGCTGCCGTTTCGACGGCTGCGCAGATGGTTTTCAGAGTTCCATAGGTCGTTTCCGTGGTCCGCCCTTCGATCCTCATTACCGACGACGATGCCGCGCTGCGGGCGACGCTGCATTGCATGCTGGAGCCTCTGGGCTACCGTCTTTGCACGGCCGGCGACGGCGAAGAAGCGTTGGATATCGTAACGCGGCAAGAGATCCATCTGCTGCTTTGCGATTATCAAATGCCGCGACTCAGCGGTTTAGAAACGATACAACGTGTCCGCAGTTTGAATACACTCTTGCCCTGTATTTTGATGTCGGGCGGATTGGACGAGATGGTCATCGCCGAGGCCGAGCGCCTCAAAGCCTTCTCGATTTTGGCCAAGCCGGTTCCACGTCAATTGCTTCGCTCGACCGTCCAATCCGCGCTCGAACGTTGTTATGGTTGGACGACGCCCACCACGATCAACCCTGAATCCCCAGGGTTTTTGTGCGACGGCGAAAGAAACTAGAGACCTTGCGAAAACTCTCTCAGGCACTGCGGTTTCGCGCAACCGCTTTTGTAGCCGGCATTTGCGTGGGCCGGATACTACACTAACGGAGTGTCTCGGCATACGACGTGCTTATGCTATGACCTTCGGAACGCCCAGACTGTCGATATGACCGTTGCAATCCGTATCATCCTCGACTTTGCCTCTAAGGGTAACGCCGCGGGTATCGAACACTTTTCGCAAAACATACTCGGGCTCGTGCCGATATGTCGATGCTCATCCCATCCGCGCAAAGTTTGAAACGTCGGTTGTTTGCCGGCAGAGGCGGCGTCTATAATTCCACGATTCGGGATTATGTCCTCACGCGCGAGGTTGCATCCTTGACCAAGCCGAAAATACTGGTGATCCGCGATCCCCAGTCCCAGGCGTCGGAAAGCCTGCCGGATTGGGGCGATGCGTTTGAAATCGTCAACGCCTCGAATCCCTCGCGCGGAATCGTTCGCTTGGCTCGCGAAGCGTTTTCCGGTGTCTTCGTTTCCGGGGAATTGCTTTCCAAATCCGAGGACCTAGGTCGCCTGCTGCAGAACGAACGCATTCTCGAAGGGATGCCCGACGGTCTGCTGCTGCTGGAATCCGACAATACGATCATTTGGTCGAATCACCGGATGAAGGAATGGTGCGGACGCGCCAGCCTCTCGGGCGAAAACTTTTACACAGCACTCAATGGGCCGGATATCCTCGGCCCTGACTTTTGTCCGTTCCATACCGCGCTGAGCACCGGTCGTGCGAGCGGCTCGACGTTGCGAACATCGGACAATCGCTTTTTCCAAATGCACGCCGCACCAGTCGACAACGACAGTCCGAAGCGTCATTTGATCGTCACGGTCCGTGACGTCACCGACGAGATGCATCAGCAGCAAAAACTGGCGATGATCCATCAGGCCGGGATGGAATTGGCCGATCTGAAGCCCGATGAATTGACGCAGATGTCGATCGACGAACGGATCGATTATCTGAAATCGAACATCCTGCACTACACGAAGGATTTGCTGCAGTTCGATGTGGTCGAAATTCGCTTGCTCGACCAAAAAACCGGCCTGCTCGAGCCGTTGCTCGCGGTCGGTATGTCCGAGAACGCCGAAAGTCGCGTACTTCATGCTCAACCGCAAAACAACGGCGTGACCGGGTTCGTCGCCGCCACAGGCAAGAGCTATCTCTGCGACGACACCTGCGAAGACCCGCTCTATCTCGAAGGCTGCGTCGGCGCGAAAAGCTCGCTGACCGTGCCGCTGCTGCTGCACGACGACGTCATCGGCACGTTCAACGTCGAAAGCCCCGAGGTTCACGCGTTCACCGAGAGTGATCGCCAGTTTTTGGAAATCTTCACGCGCGACGTCGCTCAGGCGATCAACACGCTGTTCTTGTTGGAAGCCGAAAAGGCCAACACGACGGTCGAGAACGTCGAAACGATTCACAGCGCCGTCGCGTTGCCGATCGACGTGATCTTGAACGAAGCCGTGAACGTGATGGAACGTTACATCGGCCACGAACCGGAAGTCGTCGAGCGTTTGCAAAACATCCTGCGTAACGCCCGCGACATTAAGCAGGTGATTCAAAAGGTTGGCCAGAAACTGAGCCCCAGCCAAGCGCTTCCCACGGCTAAGCAACCGGACAAGCGTCCGGCGTTGCGCGACAAGCAGATCCTGGTGGTCGACGTGGACGATAGCGTTCGGACGGCCGCTCACTCGCTGCTCGAACGTTACGGCTGTGTGGTCGAGACCGCTCATGACGGCAGCGAAGCGCTCAAAATGGTCCGCAGTAAGTTGGCCATGGAAGGGGGCTACGACGTCATTCTCTCCGACATTCGTCTGCCCGACATGAGCGGGTACGACCTGATGTTGAAGTTGAAGGAATTTATCGATCCGGTGCCGTTGGTGATGATGTGCGGCTTCGGCTACGATCCCGGCCATTCGTTGACCAAAGCGCGACAAGCCGGATTGCCTTCGTATGCGGCGCCTGTAAACCGTTCCGCTTGGATCAGTTGCTGACCGTGGCCGAAAAGACGATCGCGTCGTGCCGCCCGGTTCCCGCCCCTCAGCCCACGGTTTAGGGACGACGTCTTTGCCGCTCTTCGCTGCGTTTCTGCTTTTCGCGGCCTTGGGTCACGCGCTCTTTTGGATCGGCTTGGTCAACCGACTGCATGGTTTCGGTTGGCCCCGTGCACCGGTGAAACTGGCCTCGCTCGCCATGCTGGCGTGGACGGGACTTGGGTGGATGCTTTGGTATATTCCACTAACCGACGTCTTCAAGGAGATGTCATTCGCCGAGTATCGTACGGCCAGCCCCTTTTTCGCCGACTATACGATCGTCATGAGCGCGATCGGAGCGTGGGGCATTCTCGTTTGGACGCGACGCAAATTCTTCGGCGATCGCGAAGCATATCCGCATCCGACGACCGTAGTCACATATGACGTCGAAACGGCTCTAGGACGTCCGTTGGCGGCGACGCCGTTGGCTCATAGGCTGCGTCGCATTCCTCGGAATCAAACGTGGTCGTTAGCGGTCGAAACTCACGAGTTGACTTTACCCGGTCTGCCGAACGTTTTGCATGGCGTCACCGTTGCGCATCTCACGGACTTGCATCTCACCGGGCACGTTTCGCGCGAGTATTTCGAGTTCGTGATCGACCGTTGTAACGCGGCTAATCCCGATTTGGTTTGCATCACCGGCGATATCATCGATGCGGCCGAGTGCGTGACGTGGCTGCCCGAGACGTTGGGGCGCTTGAAAGCCAAATACGGCTGTTTCTACATCTTGGGTAACCACGATCAGCGTTGCGGCGATTTGCCGCGACTGCATCGTGCGTTGGCCGAGTGCGGCATTCAAGACGTCGGCGGCGCGTGGCGGATTCTCAAAATTCGCGGGCATGACATAATCGTCGCAGGCGTCGAATGCCCGTGGTTTGGGCCTTCGGCCGACTTTCGATACTTGCCCGACTCGCTTGTCAACGAACGCCCGTTTCGGCTGCTGCTGAGTCACTCACCGGATCGCTTCGCAGGAGCGGTCGCGTGGGACTTCGATCTGATGCTGGCCGGTCACACGCACGGAGGACAATTCGCGCCGCCGCTGATCGGCCCGGTTTTGGCGCCCAGTCTGCACGGCGTGCGATTTTCCGGCGGAACGTTTCGACGCGGAAAGACGACGATGCATGTTTCTCGCGGGGTCTCCGCGGAAATCCCCTGGCGCTGGAACGCCTTGCCCGAGTTGTCGATTTTTCGTCTGTTGGTCGAACGGGCCGCCGAACCGGTGACCAACGAAGCGCAACCGGGCGAGCTGATCGATCCGGCATGTACGTTGGCCGAGGCGCTATAAATCGTGTTCGAACCGCGCTACGCCGGCATCGCGACTATGTCGTACTTATTCGATCATCCCATCTGGGCAACCGAAGAACGGGTCTGGCCCGATACGCTGGATATCACGATTCTTGTTGGTGTTGCTGTCGATCCTAGGGATCGGCTTGGCGATCGGATTTCGCGTCTGGTTCGGGGACTTTCGGACCTGGCTGCGTGCCTGCGGTCGTGCCTTGATTCTGATGCACGATTACCTGCCGAACATCCCGAAATGGGCCCGCCAAAAAACGCCGGCGCTGCTTGGCGGTGTTCGGCTTGCGTTTACCGTGCGACGCCGAAGACCTGTTGCGGGCGTATCGCGGTCGGGTCAAAACGTTGCATCCCGACGTCGGGGGCGACCGCGATAAGTTCATGAAACTGCAAGCCGACTTCGAGGCGGCGATGATCTTTTTGCGTTCGTTGGAAGAAGATCGCAGACCGGAGCGAGACTGACGTTCTTGTGAGAATTTCGCTAAAAAACCATGCAGCCGTTGCATTGCGACGCATGAAACCCGGGCAATCGATCGAGTTCCGCAGTCGTCATCAATTATCATTTTCGAATTTCGGTATTTCGATAAACCTTAGTCGCTCAAGACCTTAGCGGGTTGCCGACACGATGCGTTCGAAGGTTCGTTTCTCGATGGTACGGCGGTCGCAATGCCGCTTGCCGACGGTCGCTTGGGAGCGACCAGAGAAGGGACTTCTCGAACTCGCGCGGTGGTCTTTTGCGAACAAGATTCTGGTTTCTGGTTGTGACGTTCCTCGTCGCCGGCACGAACCACCTGTTCGCTCAAACCTCCGCCGAATCCTGGTCATCGGTCGCGACCGCGAACTTTCGGGTTTGGGCGACAGACGGCAAAACGGCCCGACTGGTGGCCGATGAATGCGAACGACAACGCAGGGAGTTGCGTGACTACTGGCAGGGACGCCCTTTGAACGCGACGACCGCTCCGGCGACCGCAACCTGGTCGCCGGAGCGGTGGTCATCTCCATGCGACGTAGTCGTCCATCCGACAGCGCTCGCTTTCCAAAAAGCGGTCGGCCCGGGGAGCGAACGGAGTTTTGGGTCTAGCTATTGGCGCGTGGTCGGCGGTAAGGTGACCGCCCGGCGGATCGATTTGCGTGCGGACGAGCGCGATCCGCGTACGGCCGCGCTGCCGCATGAATTGACGCACATGATCTTGGCCGATCGCATGGGGGCCAAGCCGATGCCGCGGTGGTTGGACGAAGGAATCGCCGTCCAAGCCGACGTCAGGGAAAAACGGCTGGGACATCAACGCGATTGGGAACGATCGTTGGCTAATCGCCGCGTCTTCCGTTTTCAAGAATTGACGACGTTCGAAAACTACCCCGTCGCCGAACAGATTCCGCTCTTTTACGGTCAGAGTGCGGCGTTGGTCCGCGAACTGCTCGAACGCGGTACGCCTGCACAATTGTTGGAATTCGCCGAACTGACGCGCGACTTCGGTTGCGAAACGGCCGCGCGTCGCGTCTATGCGATCGCCGATGCCAAGTCATGGGAAACCGACTGGCTTGCGGCCGAACGTCGCCGCGTCGAAGCGACGCTCTCCACCAACAACTCGCACGACGAGCGGTTAGTCATGGCTAAGTAGCGTGCGAGTTTCAATCATCGATAAAAACACGAACGCGAACGGTAGGACCGTTCGCGTTCGTGTTTTTTTGACGTGCATGGCGGATACATACGCCGCGCTCGTGCGTCGCCGGGGCAGCGACGCCGCACGAGCACGGGCGATATGTCCGTCACTCCGTCGAATTTCGTTCGGCGGGTCGATTAGCGACCTTCGCGACCGAGGATTTTCGTGTCGGCGTTATCCCACGCGTCGCGATTGTGCGTGCGGACGTTCGCGCGTGGAGCGGCCGGTTCGTACGACATGACGCGGCGATTCGAGCCGTTGTCGACCGTCGCGGCCACGACCGGAGCCGGTTGAGCGGCGACAGGCTGAGCGACGGCCGCCGGACGCGCGGCGACGACTTGACCTTGCGGAGCGGCGTAGTAGCGAACCACGTTCGCACGACGACCGAAGTTGCCTTCGCGTCCCAGAATCTTCGTATCGGCGTCGCGATAATCGGCAAAGGCCGACGTGCAAATCGAAACGGCGGCGACGCCCAGCACCAGAGTGAACCAACGCATGACGGAATCTCCTCGAAAAAACCTCGAAACGAACGGCTTCGTTTCGCGGCCGTCGCGAACCATGGTTCGCGCATCCATCCGAGCTTGCGTCGGCGGTGTTCGTCGATACTCGACGAACGTGACGGAACTCCCGTCGAAATCTCAGGGCGTAAGTTGGGCCAGACGTCGCGAGATCTTTTTCGCCAAGCCGCGGATTCGGCCAAGTGGCTATCCGAACAATACACCGCCGTACGAGCGACCCGCAAATTCTCAACGTCTTGTAATGCGGAACGGCGATCGGGGTGTGGATGGAATCCAGCAAACGATTCCTCTCCTGTCGACTTAGCTCACAACGGCATAAGCGGATACGACAAGATTCAGTTCCTCGATTGCCGGAAAGCGTGGAATTTCCAGAAATTCACCGCGCTTTCGCCAACCTTAAGAAATCGTTGTCCCGCAGTTGGACATATGGATTTTCGTCGCGTTTAACGCGGCCAAACGGCCGGATTCGCCGAAACGTCGCGACGCAGTTGAGGACCGGCCGGCAACAGGGATTCCCCAGGGCGCGTCAGCGTAGTCGGCACCATCCGAGCATCCCCGCGCGAGGATCCGTCATTGGTCGGCCCGCGCGGTGTTCCAACCGATGCGTTCGCCGACGAGTTCATCTGCGTGCGCTGCGCGGCGGCGACGTGTTCTAAAAATTCCGGACCGACGTTGGCCAAATGCACCACGCGAGCTTGGCCCTGCGGATCGTCGTGCGAGCGAATCGTCAGGATGACTTCCGCGCTGCCGCTGGTCGCTTGCGATGTTTCGACCTGCGTCGACGTGATCGGGCGAGATAACCCTTGCGCAAAACGCGCCGCCGGGTCTGCGGGAATCGCGTTCCGAACTTCCGCGTTACGCGATTCGTTCGGACGCGTGGCGGCCATGAACAAGTCGGCGTTCGGTACCGGATTGGTCGCGCGCATCGTTCCCGGCATGGCGCGGGCCAACTGCGGCGGCTCGATCGTCGAGATACGATCCAACTCGCGATCGAAGATCGGCTGTTTGGCGTCTTCGCGGTAGATGAAGCCCAGCTGCGATTGATCCAGCAACGCATCGATCGCGCCGAGCGCGGCGTAGAGGCCTTCGTTATCTTCTTTATCGGCCGCGTTGCAGACCCCGACGACTTGACCGCGCGTATCGAACAACCCGCCGCCGCTTCGGCCTTGTTGCGGTTGGCCTGCGATGCAGAGATTCGGCGGACCGAGATACTTATCGACCTTCGTCACGCGCGTCGGAAACGCTTCCACGTCGCGGCCGTGTTCGCAGCCGGTCGCCAAGACGTTTTGATTCGGCGCGACGGTCTTCTCCTTCGCTACCTTAGCGATGCGCAGCGTCCGACGCGTCGGCACGCTGAGCAACGCCACGTCGCTCTTCAAATCGTACTTAATGACCCGAGCGAGAACCTGCTGCTCGGCTTCAGGTCCGAAAAAGTCGACGTGAATCTTGGTCCGATCGTTCCATTCGCGAAAGATGTGACCGCAAGTCAGAATCAACGCTTCTCCCTGACGCGAATCGACGATCGTGCCCGAACCGAACGCGCAGACCTTTGTCGTCGACGATCAACAGACGCACGCTGCTTTGCAGCAGATCGTCGCGCAGGGTTCTGAACGCGTCGTTCGCGTTCCCGGCGTCGTTGCGCGGCGGCGTCTCCGCGCGATCGCGACCGGCGATCCGCGGATCGGCCGGGCCGACTGCGCGGAACGGATCGGTCGACGGCGCACGGGGCGTTTCGAGATCGATCATCTTCGCGTCCGCGCTTAAACGCGGTTTGGTCGTTCGTTCGGCCACGAGTTGGATCGGCGCGTTCGTGCGGCGGCCTTCACGCGACGGGGCCGCTGTGCCGAGGGTTTTCTCGCCGCGTAACATCGCGACTAAATCTTCGCGCGTTTGCGGTCCGGATCGTCGGCCCACTTCGCGGCCATCGGCGACCGCGACGAAGCAGGGAATCTCCGTGATTCCGAATTTTTTCGCCGTCTCCGGATCGCGTTGGACATCGACCACGCGAATCGGCGCGCCGGCCGAGCGGAGTTCGGCCACGATCGGATCCATCGCGCGGCACGGGCCGCAGGCGTCGGAACGAAAGTCGTACAGCACGACTTCGGGCTCGCCGGAAATCGCGAATCCCAACAACAGCGCGGCCCAAGCGTTCATAGCGGTTCCCTTCCCTGGGTTGCGGCTCGCGTCGTGGCGAGCGTCTCGTGCGGCGATCCTTCGCCGCGTTCGTCCGACGGCTTCGATGCGGGTCGAAGCGTTACCGTTTCTTTCAAACCGACGGTAAGCCGGACAAAGTGGGCGGGATTGTGACGAACGGCGAACTCGGCGACAATCCCAATTCCGCGCAAGCATTTCGAGCGTCTTGCCGGCGTCCATCTTGCCGGCATGCATGACAAAGCGATCCACCGACAATCGCTTGAAATCAATGGTTGTTTTACGGTCGAGGAATCTTTACTCGATCGACGATCGGTTATCATTCGGTTTCGCGCCGCGGGGCATTTCGATTCACACATTCTCTTGAGCATCACACCCATGCATGAAGAATTGCTCGGTCTTCTCGGCACGCCTGAAGTCACGCGTCGCGGGTTCGTCGTCACTTCGTTGGCGGCCGGCTTCGCGCTGTCGGTTCTGCCGGTCTCGGCCGATACGATCGCCACGGACACGAAGGAACTGGAAGCGGGCGAAATCAAAATCCCCACCGCCGACGGCGAAATTCCGGCCTACCGCGCCATGCCCGACAAACCGGGCAAGTTTCCGGTCGTGCTGGTCGTGCAAGAAATCTTCGGCGTGCACGAGCACATCAAGGACGTCTGCCGCCGTTTCGCCAAGCAAGGCTACTTGGCCATCGCGCCGGAAATGTACGCTCGACAAGGTGATGTCTCGAAGCTGACCGACTTTCAAGAGATCATTTCGAAGGTCGTCAGTAAGGTTCCCGAATGCGCAAGTGATGAACGATCTCGACGCGACCGTCGCCTGGGCGGAAAAATCGGGACGCGGCGACACGACCAAACTGGGCATTACCGGCTTCTGCTGGGGCGGCCGCATCGTGTGGCTGTATGCCGCGCACAGCAAGAAATTGAAAGCCGGCGTCGCCTGGTACGGTCGGCTCGAAGGAAACAAGAACGATTTGCAACCGAAGTACCCGTTGGACGTGGTCGCGGAGATCAAGACGCCGGTCCTGGGACTCTACGGCGGCAAAGATACCGGGATTCCGCAAGAGAGCGTCGACAAAATGAACGCCGCGCTGAAAAAGGCGAAGTCGCCGTCGGAGATCCATGTTTATGCCGACGCGCCGCATGCTTTCCACGCGGACTATCGCCCGAGCTATCGCGAAGAACCCGCCAAGGACGGCTGGAAGCGCTGTCTGGAGTGGTTCAGGAAAAACGGCGTGGCGTAGTCCTGAATTCATTCCGGCGTAAGGTGCGACTGCGTGTTGATTGAGAGGCGCGTACGCTGCGTCTTGATGCACCAAGACAAGTCATCGTCATGGAGTGACGATCTCCAACTTCGGTGCGTCGATACGCCCCCTAGCGAAGGCCGCCTCCCGATAACACAGAGCCGTGCCCTACGGGATCGGTGGCTATGGCACGCACAGACGGTCGAAATTTTAAAGTTATCCCCAATTCATACCACCGCGCATCGGTAGTCGCGCTGCGAAAAGGACTTGCGACGACAGTACGAAATTTTCGATTGGCCTAGTAATCGTACCAGGCGTTCTTTTAATTTAAAACGCGTGTCGGTGATACATGAGCGAAGGTCGCAGAGGGCGACTTGACGCACCAGGATCACGCATCACTCACGCGGGAATTGACGACCATCGACGGTGCGTTGAGACGCCCCCGGCTCCCGTTAGCGCAAAGACTCAGCCGATGTGGCTCCCAACTCATACCGAGACGCACCCTACTCTACCTCCAATCAACACAGTGACGCGACCTACGCGTCGCGCAATTAACACAAAGCCGCACTCTATAATTTGATAAGGAGACTGTATGAAATTCCTCTTACTCATGCATGCCGAACCCGGCGCGTGGATGCCCGAAGAACATCCGGCGGCGATCCAAGAGTCGGTCGCGGTGTGTCATGACTTGGCGGCGAGCGGCCGTTACCTCCATGCGTCGCCGTTGCATCCGCCCGAGACGGCGGTTTGCGTGCGTGTCCGCGACGGCATGAGTAAAGTGTGGGACGGACCGTTCGCCGAGACCAAAGAACAACTCGGCGGCTATTTTCTGATCGACGTTCCGACGCTGGATGACGCGATCGCCGTGGCGGCGCGCTCTGCCCGGTGCGCGACGCGGCACCGCCGAAATTCGGCCAGTAATGGAGATCGCCGATCTGCCGACCATGCGAACCGGAGTCGCATAACGTCGTACTTAGCTACGCGCAGCGTAGTAGCGAGAGGATAGACTTATCGTCACGAACTCAAGATCGATTTCTTTCTTTCATCACAGGGGGCTGCGATGCGTTCTTTCGTCTTGGCGTTGGTCGCGAGTGTGTGCTGCGGTTGCGGCGGCGCGAGCGACATCACGGGGAAGTGGGCCGAATCCCGATCGGATGCCGTGATCGCTTCGAGCGAGATGGAAGTCAAACCCGACGGCACCTACACGGCCACCGTCACAATGACGTCCGACGGCGCGAAAAAACTGAATCGCGAACAAATCGTCACCGGGGGCAAGTGGACCAAGAACGACGAAAAGACGTATACGTTGACCTCGAACGATCCGCGCGGAACGCCGCAAACGGGAAAACTGTTGGATGCGTCGACGCTGGAACTCAGCGTGCAGGGGCGCACGGAAAAGGCGACGTTGAAACGCAAATAAGCACATCCCGCCACCGAGTTTCACGCCGCGGGCGATCGCGATGAACGACGAGTTGGTCATTTTGTTGCATGGCTTCGCGGCCAAACGGGTATTCCTCAAACCGCAGGGCGTTCGCTTGAGCAAGACGGGCTTTCGCGTGGAAGCCTGGACGTATCCGTCGGTCTTCACTTGGATCCCGGTCATCGCCGCGAGGCTGTCCGTCGAACTGCGCTCGCGGTTCGCACAGGAGGCGCGGATTCATTTCGTATGATCTTTCAAAATAAAGCTTCGGCGAACTAATTCCCAATACGACCGTCTTTGTTTTAAAATGCGTTCTTAAATCGATTTCTCCTTCATTTCGGCCTGATGTCCGCACCCTCGAAGAAAATACGCGTCGCGATTCTCGGCGCGACCGGCTACACCGCGCTTGAATTGATTAAGATTCTGCTGCGCCATCCGCACGTCGAAATCACGGCCGCCACCAGCCGAACCGAAGCCGGCAAACCGATTTCGGCCGTCCATCAATCGTTGGCCGGTCGACTCGACCTGAAAGTCAGCGAACTTGCGCCGAACGAATTGGCGAAGATCGCCGATTGCGTCTTCAGTTGCTTGCCGCACGGCGTTACGGCCGACCTGATGCCCGACCTGTTGGCGACCGGGTTGAAAGTCGTCGACTTTAGCGCCGATTATCGTCTGGACGACGCGGCGACGTTCAAGGAATGGTACGACCACGACCATCCCGATCCGGAACGCTTGGGGAAAATCGTCTACGGGCTGCCGGAACTCTTTCGCGAGCAATTGAAAGACGCTCAACTGATCGCCAACAACGGTTGCTACACGGCGACCGCGATCTTGTCGTTGGCGCCGTTGGTCAAAGCCGATCTGATCGAGCCGCGCGACATCATCATCGACGCTAAGAGCGGCGTCAGCGGCGCTGGCCGCAATCCCAAGGTGAACTTTCTCTATTGCGAGTGTAACGAATCCCTGAGCGCGTACGGCGTCGGCAAGCATCGGCACACGCCCGAAATCGAACAGATCATCGGCCGCTTCACCGGCACGAAAATCGAAGTGCTGTTCACGCCGCATTTGGTCCCGATGGATCGCGGCATCTTGGCCACGATCTACACCCGGCCGAAACAGGCGATCACGCAAGCCGAAGTGCTGGAACTCTATCGCGAGTTCCACAAAGACAACCCGTTCGTCACGATCGTCGATCACTTGCCGACGACTAAGGACGTGAGCGGCACGAATTTTTGCCACATCACCGCCCGCGTCGTGCGCGGCCGCATCCTGACGATCGCCGTGCTCGATAACCTGATCAAAGGCGCGAGCGGCGGCGCGGTGCAAAACTTCAACCTGATGTTTGGCTTCGAGGAAACGATGGGCCTGCTCTGAGAACTCACTTCCATTGAAACCTTCGATTCGAGAATGCTCGCGGTCGCAGCTTATGCTCAAACCACAACACCTGATTAACCGTTCGGCAACTTTGATACTCCGTCATGTCGATTCGGAGATCGCTGAAGCAGATTTTAATGAAAATGCTTCAAATCAAACTGTTTTCTCTTGTCGTCCTTGCACGTGACGAAACTCGATCGAAATGCTCGACGGACCAAGGCTACTTGTTTCAAACTTCCTTACGTCGTATAAACTCAAGCTGGGTTATGCTTATTAATACATACCGATAGGCGCTCGCGAAACAAAGGGAAACACACCTTTTGATTCGAGCAAGTCGGTGTCGCGCACCCATAGCTCAATTGGATAGAGCGCCGCCCTCCGAAGGCGGAGGTTACAGGTTCGAGCCCTGTTGGGTGTACTCTTCTCGACGTAAGCGAAGTCGGTCGGTCTTCGTGCCGACCGAGTCCACTATCATCCAGAACATCGATAGACGTTCGAAACGATTTTTCCATGTGTCGTAAATAAGGTTGGGCGATTTCTCTTCGCGCTGATAAATTTAAGGTTCGGCGGTCCGTTCGCATTCCGGGGATCGATCTGCGACGTCCGCTCCCGCCTACGTTACATCCTCGGGGGTCGAGCATGTCGCATCCGTTCCGCTACGGATCGAGTTTCGTTTGCGTGCTTGCGTGGTGTCTCTGCGGCAGGCGGCGGAGCCGGCGCCGATGGGCCCGGCTTGTGTCGAGGCGACGCACGATTCATTCGTGGCGGGCGTGTGGACCAAGGTCTTGGCGCAATCGTGTTTGACTTGTCACAAGGCGGGCGGCGACGCGGAAGAGTCCGAGTTCGTGCTGCTCGATCCGAGCCGTGTCTTAGGCGAGGAACGTAAAAACGTTCTTGAACGGAATGCCAAGCGGTTCCTCGAATTGGCGAAGCGCAACGATGCCGACGGTTCCATCGTCTTACGCAAGGTCCTGGGCGAACTCGATCATGGCGGCAAAGCGGTCTTGTCGAAAGACTCGGTCGCCTATCGCGTGTTGGCGGATGCCGTGCGTCGCGCGAACGGCGGCGACGCCGTCGTTCCGTCGGCATCGCCGCGACCGAACGCGCAGCCGTTTTTCGCCGGCGTGACGATGTTGGACGATCGTCGATTGTTGCGGCGCGTGTCGCTGTCGCTGGCCGGACGGTTGCCGACCGCAGCGGAGTATGCGCGTCTCGAACGAGACGGATCGGCCGTTCTGCCTGCTCTTTTGGACGAGTTGATGCGCGAGGAGGCGTTTTACACGCGTTTGCGCGAAGCGTTCAACGATATTTTCCTGACGCGCGGCTACGGCGACGGCGCCGAATCCGCGTTGGCCTATGAGCACTTCAACAAGTCGCGACTCTGGACGCAAAACTACGACTTGTCGTCGGCAGGCGACGAAAAAGCGCAACGCCAAGCTCGCTATAAACTGTCCGACGACTACCGCGCCGCCATCCTCGGCGAGCCGATGAAGTTGATCGAGCACATCGTCCGCAACGACCGGCCGTTCACCGAAATCGTGACCGCCGACTACATCATGGTCACCCCGTACACGGCGCGCGGGTATGGGATCTTCGACGACGTCGCGCCGCTGTTTCAAAACACGAACGATCCGTTCGAATACGTTCCCGTACGTCTGAAGGCCTTGGTCGGACGCGATCGCAAAGACGACCAGCCTTCGGAAACCGGATTTTATCCTCACGCAGGCATGCTGGGGATGTTCCAGTATTTGCGGCGTTACCCCACGACCGAAACGAATCGCAATCGCCTCCGGGCGCGGATGTATTTCAACCATTTCCTGGGAATCGACGCGTTGGAACTCGCCGCGCGGGTCTCCGACGCGGCCACGGTGACGGCCAAGTTCGAAACACCCACGATGCAAGCCTCGGAATGCGTCGTCTGTCATAAAACGATCGATCCGATCGCAGGCTTGTTTCAAGACTACTATCGCTTCGAAGGCGTTTATGGTCGGCGTAAGGACGGTTGGTACAAGGATATGTTCCAAGCCGGCTTCGAGGATGAAACACTCCCGCCGGAAGAAAAATGGCGCGCGTTGCAATGGTTGGGCGAAAAGACGGCCGCCGATCCGCGGTTCGCCGTGGCGATGGTCGAGCATGCCTATTACCTGCTGACCGGTCGCAAGACGCTGCTGCCGCCGAAGGATTTGGAAGAAGCGACGTACGACGCGAAGCTGCGGGCTTATCACGAGCAACGCCGGGTGATCGAAGAGATCGCGCTACGCTTCTCGCGCAATCATTTTGATTTTAAGCAGGCGCTCAAAGACCTGATCGCGACCGAGTTCTATCGTGCCGACGGCGTCGCCGCGTCGATCATCGATCCGGCACGACGGGCCGAACTCGACGACGTCGGTGTCACGCGGATGCTTTCGCCCGAGCAACTCGAACGCAAAATCTTCGCCGTGTTCGGCCGTCGTTGGGGTCGTCTGATGGATCAAACGGCGATGCTGTACGGCGGCATCGACTCGAACGAAGTCACCGAGCGTGCGGCCGATCCCAGCGGGGCGATGGGCGCGATCCAGCGGACGATGGCCAACGACGTCGCCGCGAAAAACGTGTTGCGCGATTTCGCCCTACCTTCCGAAGAGCGTTTGTTGTTTCCGCGGATCGAACCGACCACGCTGCCGGGCGAATCGGCGGAAGGCGACGCGACGATCCGCGACTCGCTCGTGCATTTGCATGAACGCATTCTCGGTCATCAAGTCGCCGTCGACTCGCCCGAAATTGAAGCCGATTTTCGATTGTTCACGGCGTTGGTCGAAGAGGCGAAGCAACGCAAGGGCCTGGAGAAACAAGAAATCTATCATGTACGAAACGGAATCCCGAACGCACCGCCGGATCCGCACTACACGATCCGCGCGTGTGCGCCGTAACCACCTACTTGTTGCGTCGGCAAGAATTTTTGTACGAGTAACATTCGCCCACACGAGCATTGCGATGCGACGCGACTTTTTGAAATACTGCGGACTCGCCGGCCTCGGTTTGGCGACGCCCTGGAGTTTGGCGACCCGCGCGCTCGCGCAAGATGAGGACGCCGGCTATCCGGGGCCTTACTACATCGTGTTCAACGCCTCGGGCGGTTGGGACACGACGTATCTGATGGACCCCAAGGGCGTCGGCGAGATCAATCGGCTGTATAAAGAAGGGGATATTCTCACCCATGGCGCACACAAGTACGCGCCGACGGAAAAGCACAAACAAGGAGGGATGAGCAACGAGGATTTCTACAAAGAGTTCGGCGACGAGTTGCTGACGTTTAACGGCTTGGATTATTCGGTCAACAATCACGAGCCCGGCGCACGCTACATGGCGACCGGTAAGTTGGATAGCTTGGCGTATCCGACGTTCGCTGCGTTGGTCGCGGCCTGCCAAGGCCCCGGTTGCCCGCTGGCGTTTTTGACGTTCGGCAATTATTCGGCCACCGGCAACTTGACCGCGATGTCGCGGGTGCCCTACTTGCCGTCGCTACAAAAAATCGCCAACGCCGACGCGGTCGAAGGGAACGTCCGCTCGCCCTATCACGATCCGTTCGCCCTCGATTTAATCGAAAAAGCCCTGGCCGAAAGGCATCAAGCAGATTCGGCCGCGCCGAATCTCCCGCGTGCCGAGCGTGCGCAAAACATGCTCTACGCGGCGCAGGTGAACTCCAAAGCGCTCGAACGCATCACCGCCTACATCCCGAAGACGACGCCGAAGGAGCGTCTCTCGCAACAAGCCGAGATCGCGTTGGCGTCGTTCAAAGCCGGCGTCTGCGTCTCGGCCAACCTCAGCATCGGCCAATTCGACAGCCATGCGAACAACGACGCGGACCAAATGAAGTTGCTCCCCGAGTTTCTGGCCGGGATTGCCTATGTTCTGCGTCGCGCGGAAGAACTGAAAATCCGCGAGAAGTTGGTTGTCGTCGTCCAAAGCGAGATGGGGCGGACGCCCAATTACAACAAAGGGAACGGCAAGGATCATTGGTCGATCGGCTCGATCATGTTCCTCGGACGAGGGATCCAAGGCAATCGCGTCCTGGGTGCGACCAACGAGAAGCAATTTCTGCTGCCGATCGATCCGAAAACGTCGATGCTTGCGACCGAGAACGGCGTCCGTGTCCGTCCCGAGCACGTTCACGACGCACTCCGGCGGTTAGCCGGGATCGAAAACCACGCATTTTGTAAGAAATTCCCGTTGGGCGTCGTCGAAAAGGAACAATTGCAAAACTTCTTGGTTCAAAACCGGTAAGGTTCCCCCGAACCTGCGCAGTTCCTCGCGACTTTTCATGCGGCATCCGACTTGCTATAAAGACTTACTCGATCATTGGTTAGAACGCCGACTTTGCCGGCAACGCCCCGCCGGATCGAAGCGGGCGACCGTCCGAAAATTCCTCGATTAGAATGGTATTCGCCGGAATTCGGACGTCACCTCCTCTCAGCAACCCAATTATGGATCTGATCGAAGTCCACGGCGTCGGACGCCAATACGGCGAAGGTCAGGTTCGCGTTTCCGCGTTGCGGGACGTCGATATGCGCGTGCGAGCCGGCGAATTCGTGGCCATTATGGGCCCGTCGGGATCAGGCAAAAGCACGCTGCTGAATCTGTTGGGAGGGATCGATGTCCCGACGACGGGCGAAATTTATCTCGAAGGAACGCCCCTCTCGCAAATGAACGACGACGAGCGGACGATTTTGCGTCGCCGTCGGATCGGGTTCATTTTCCAAAAAATCCATCTCCTGCCGATTCTGAGCGCCGGCGAAAACGTGGCGTTACCGTTGCAATTGAACGGCATGTCGCGCAAAGACGCGTTGGAAATCGCGGCCAACATGCTGCAACTGGTCGGATTGCAACATCGCTTGAAGCACCTGCCGAACGAGATGTCCGGCGGCGAGCAACAACGCGTGGCGAT
Organism: Pirellulales bacterium; assembly: GCA_049840575.1. Classification (GTDB taxonomy): domain Bacteria; phylum Planctomycetota; class Planctomycetia; order Pirellulales; family JALHPA01; genus JANRLT01. The sequence goes on along the minus strand of JASGKV010000014.1, from coordinate 221,103 downwards.
CGCCCGGGCGTTGGCGATCGAGCCGGCCATCGTGCTGGCCGACGAACCGACCGGCAGCTTGGACAGCGCCAACGGGAAGCAAATTACGCAGTTGATGCGCAAATTGGTCGAAGAGCACGGCCAAACGATCATCATGGTCACGCACGACACGCACGTGGCGTCGTTGGCCGATCGCCTAGTCACGGTCCGCGACGGTCACGTGACCGAGCAACCTTCGACGATGGCCGTGCACTCGCACTAACGCGCAACGGACGAAATCGCGCCGCCGCGTGACATCCCGCTATCCGCGCGATCGCGACTCTAAGATTCGTATAGGGAAGAGCGCCGCCGATGTTAATGTTCGATCTCAGTCTCCGCGAAGTCTCTCGCCGTCCCGGCCGGGCGTTGTTGACCTTGGCCAGCGTCGTGCTGGCCGTTTCGGCGACGATCGCCGTCTCGCTGGGAACCGCCGCGTCGCGCAATCTTACGAAAAACTTTCGGCGATGGGCGGGCAAGGGGTCACCTACGAAGTCGTGTCGGCCAACGGCGGAACGATTTCCGAAGCGGTGATCGATGCCGTGACCAACGATGCGAACATCCAAAACCTGTTGCCGATCGCGCAAGAACCCAGCATCGTCCGACTTCGCGGAAAACGCCTGAAGACATTGATCACCGGCGTCGATCTCTCGGTTCAAAAACTCTCGCCGCAGCTCACGTTGGAGCAAGGTTCGTGGGAGATTCCCGAAACGATTTCTTACACGCCGGTCTTGCTCGATGACCGTTTCGCCAAGGCCTTGGGCGCGGAGTTGGGGACCCAAGTGCTGATTCTGACGCAACGCGGATTAACGCGGTGCGAAACGATCGGCATCTATCGCGCGGCGAACCCTGCCGACATCATGGCCCCGCGCGTGTTGATGGATTTGCCCGACTTTCAAGATGCGTTAGGCCGCTCCGAAACGTTATCGATGCTCCGATTGGAAATGACCGCCGAGCGCGATTCGCCGGAACTGTTGGCGTCGATCCAAGCTCAGCTTCCCGCCGGACTGCTCGCGGGAAACCGGTCTCGATGAGCGAAATGTCGAACGAGACGATCCGCGCCACCAGCCAGGGCTTGGACTTCGTCATGGTGCTGTGCGTCTGTGTGGCGATCTTCATGCTGCTGAACTCGTTCCTGATGAATATCGGGGAACGACGTAAGCAACTGGCCATCATGTGCGCGATCGGCACGACCAAAGGCCAAATCATGAAGCAAATGCTGTTCGAAGGCCTTTGTTACGGCTTGCTCGGCGCGGTGATCGGCGTACCGCTGGGAATCCTCGTGCGCGGGGCATGAACGCGATGATCTCGCAAATGCTGCGAACCGAATTGCCGCAGCCCGAGATCACGATGCAAGCCGTCCTCCTGGCGGGGGTCATCGGGCCGTTGATCTCGTTATTGGGCGCGTACATTCCGGGCGCAGCGCCGCCAAGGTTCATCCGGCGGAAGGCCTCAGCGGCATCACGCCCGAGCGGACGGAGCATTTTCCTCTCGGTTACGCCATCGCGGCCGTGGGTCTCTTCGCTTTGGCGACGTTCGGCATGGTCGTCGTCCTGCAAGAACGTATCGATCAACGATGGTCGATTCCGTTCGGTTTGGTGATGCTGGGCGCGTTCTTGACGACGATCCCGGTGATCGTTTCGCCGGTGTCGCGATTCGTAAAATGGGTTTTGCCCATCTCGGGCGATTTGGAGAAGCGTCTGGCGCGGCAACAGCTCTTACGCCGACGCACTCGAACGGTCCTGACGGCCGGCGTTTTGACCGTGGCGATGACTAGCGGGATCGGATCGGGCAACACGGTGGTCAATCAGATTCAAGACGTTAAGGATTGGTATAAGCGAACGTTCGCGGGGGACTACTTCGTCACCGTCAACGCCATCGGCGACACCGATGATAAACGCAACAAGGCGGTCGACGTCATCGAAGCCGGAATTCGCGCGACGCCCGGCGTAACGCACGTCGAAACGACTCATCTGCAACAAGGCGCGGCGGCCGGCAGCGCGGCGATGATCGTCGTCCGCAGCGCCAAAACCGCAGACGATTTTCCGTTGCAAATCGAACAAGGTGAAATCGACGACGCGTTCGCGCGTTGGAAAGCGGGCGAGTGCGTCGTCGGAACCGTGCTGGCGAAACGCGCGAACCTGTCGCTGAATCAGGAAATCGTCGTCGAAACCTCGGGCAAGTCGCATCGCTTGAAAATCGCGGGGATCGCGGGATTATGTCGGCGGCGGACTCTCCGTGTGCCTGGATCGCGCGGTCGCCAAACGGCTCTACGAAATCGAAGAGGTCGACATCTTCCTCATCGGCGTGAAAGACGCGAATGCCGAAACCGCCGAGGCCGCCGCCACTGCGACCGCGCTACGCGGCATCGCCGAAGCGAACGATTCGGTGTTTCAATCGTTTGCCCAAATCAAAAAGAAAATGGACGGGCTGCTTAACGGCATCGTCGGCGCGTTTTGGGCGTTGTTGGGGATCGGATTCGTCGTCGCCGGATTGGGAATCATCAACACGTTGTCGATGAACGTGATGGAGCAAACCCGCGACATCGGTTTGCTGCGAATCGTCGGCATGACGCGGTCGCAAGTCAAGAAATTCATCCTGATCCAAGCCACGTTGATCAGCGGCGTAGGGATCGGGTTAGGTTGTCTCAGCGGCGTGGTGACCGCCTACATCATGCAACGCTGTTCCGAACCGATCCTGGGCTACTCGGTCGATTTCGTTTTGCACCCAGGATTACTCTTTGGTTGCTGCGGCGTGGGCGTTTTGATCGGCGTTTTGGCCGCGTATTCTCCTGCCAAACGCGCGGTCGGCTTGCAATTAAACGACGCCTTGACGTACGAATAACTTCGTTTTGGTCGCATTACGCACCGGCTTTTTCGCCGCGATCTTTCGCAATCGCGTGCGCACGGCATTACAATCGTAGCGAATCTCGCACGCTACGGTCGCTCGCCCGACGACCTACGCGAGACCTCTTCGCACGGAACCCACACGATGTCGCGAACCCGATGGTCTGTCTTGACCTTGCGTTGCGTTATCACGCTCTGTACCTGCGTTGCTTTGTCGTTCTCCTTACGCTCAAGCTGCGCCGCCGAGCCGATACCGACCAAGCTGGTTCGCGTCGGCGAGAAGTGGGAACTGCAACGCGCAGGCAAGCCGTTCTTCATCAAAGGCGCCGGCGGCGGCGGGTCTAAGCCGATTTTGGGCGAATGCGGCGGCAACTCCTTCCGCACCTGGGGGGTCGGCACCGAAACGCAACGCGAACTCGACGAAGCCCACAAGTTGGGTTTGGCCGTCACCGTTGGGATTTGGCTGGGGCACAAGGAACACGGGTTCCGCTACGATGACGCCGCATCGGTGAAGAAACAATTCGAAGCCGCGCAACAAGCGGTCGAGAAATACAAGAATCACCCCGCCGTTTTGCTCTGGGCGGTCGGCAACGAAATGGAAGTCGGCAACGACGATCCGGCGATGTGGAACGCCGTACAGGAGATCGCCAAGATGATTCACGCGATTGACCCGTCGCACCCCACGATGACGGTCGTCGCCGAACTAGGCAAAGCCAATTCGCAAAACATCCACAAGCTTTGCCCCGACATCGACATCGTGGGGATCAACAGCTACGGCGGCGGCGTTTCGCTGGCCGAGCGTTATCGCAAGACCGGCGCGACCAAACCCTACGTCATCACCGAGTTCGGTCCCCCGGGAACTTGGGAAATCAAGATGAACGCCTTCGGCGACTGCGCCGAGGCGACCAGCACGCGAAAAGCCGAGTTCTACCGCGATGTTTACAAGGCGAGCGTGCTCGGCGCCGCCCGATCTTTGTTTGGGGTCGTACGCGTTCACATGGGGTCACAAGATCGAAGCGACCGCCACGTGGTTCGGGATGTTTTTACCGGACGAGCGTCGATTAGCCGCCGTCGATACGATGCAAGAACTGTGGTCGGGTAAGGGTCCCGCGCATCCTTGTCCTGCGATGAGGAGCTTGAAGTTGTCCGGCGCCGACGACGTCGATCGCGGGACCAAATTGACCGCCGAAGTGGAACTCGATCCGGCCGACAAAGACGTGAAGATCGAATGGACGCTGTATCGCGAGCAGTCCGATTACGGCGTGCAAGGGACCGGCGCGGCCAAGACCGCGGCCTTTCCCGAAGCGATCGTCAAGAACGGCGAGCCGCGCGTCGAAGTCGTCGCGCCCGAGTCCGGCGGCGTGTATCGGTTGTACTGCGTGCTGCGGAACGCACATAACGGCGCGGCGGTGGGAAGTCTGCCGCTCAAAGTTCGCGGTCCCGCGAAATTGCTGAAAGCCTCCGTACCCAAGCTGCCGCTGGTCGTTTACGCCGACGGCGTGGAATCCGCCCCGTTCGCCGCGTCGGGTTGGATGGGGAACACGAAATCGCTGAAAATGGAGCCCGATCACACCGAGGATCCTCACTCCGGCAAAACATGTTTGAGGGTCGCCTACGATGCGAAAGGCGATTGGGCGAGCGTCGTCTGGCAACATCCCGCCGACGATTGGGGCGACCGTCCGGGCGGTTACGATCTGTCGGCCGCGACGGAATTGGTCTTCTGGGCACGAGGAAAAAACGGCGGGGAGAAAATCACATTCGGGTTCGGTCTGCTTGGTGCGGAAAAGAAATACCACGACAGCGCCAAGAAAGAGCTGGCCGTGACGTTGGGAAAAGAGTGGAAGGAATACAAACTCGATCTCTCCGAAACGGAGTTGATCCGCATTAAAAGCGGCTTTCTCTGGAGATTGACCGGCCAAGGCGCGCCGGTGGAATTTTACTTGGACGACATCGAATATCGTTGAGTCGATCGATCCAAGCGAGTCGCAGGTTTCGCGTTATCGCCTTCCACGGAGAGCGTCGTCGATGGCCGTCATTCGATCGTTCGTGGGTTTCGTCGCATTCGCGGCTTGCTTGGCTTCCGTTTCCCTGTTCGCCCAGGGAACCATCGAAGATTATGCGCGTGCGGAACGCTTGCCGCGGACGTTGCGAGGACTGACGTTGAATCTGCGTTTGCGACCGCAGTGGTCGACGGACGGAGAACACCTGATGTACCGGGCCGAGCGGCCGAACGGCGTAAGCGAATACATATTGGTCGAAACAGCGACCGGCGTTCGCAAACCCGCATTCGATCAGGCGGAGTTCGCCAAGGCGTTATCGAAGCAATTCCAGAAACCCTTCGACGCGAAACGCCTGAATCTCGAGACCATCGTTTTCAAAGACTCCGGGTTCGAGTTCGACCTCAACGGCAAACGCTGGAACTATCACCCGGAGAAACAACTCATCGCGGCCGTCGAGCGGCCGTCGTCCGATGCTCCGTCCAAAGCCGCGACGCGCATCCCCGAACGGCCAAGTCGCAACGGCGGAGAAGAAATCCGGTTAAAAATTGACAATCAAAGCGGCGGGGAAGTCGAGCTGTTTTGGGTCGATACGGACGGTCGCCGGCAATCCTACGGCAAGATCAAGCACGGCGAGCGGATCGATCGGCATACGTTCGAAGGACACGTTTGGACGATCATCGACGCCCGCGGACGATCGCTAGGCAGCTATGAAGCCGGTCCGACCGAGGCAATTCTTGTCGAACCCCGCCGCCATAGAGACACGCCCGAGAACGACGACGAGCAAGCCGAAGATCAAAGCGACGCGACTTCGGCGAATCAGAAAACGAAAACCGAAAACGCCGATCGTTGGCGAGTAATCATCCGCGACTTCGACGTCTACCGCGTCGATCGCAAGTCGGGTGAAGAAAAACGCTTGTCGGACGACGGCCGCGCGAAGACGGATATCGCGAACGCGCCAAGATTTCCCCGGACGGCAAATATGCGGTCGTCATGCGGCGAATCCCGGAACAGACGCATGAGATCCATATGGTTGAGTCGTCCCCACGCGACCAAACACAGCCGAAACTGATCACGAAGCAGTATCTTAAACCCGGCGACCGTGTGGCCGTATCCAAGCCGCACCTCTTCGACTTGGAAGCCGGGAAGGAAATCCGTATCGACGATAAACTTTTCGCCGAACCGTGGAGCATCGATCGCCTTGAGTGGGAAGCGGACTCGGTGCGCTTCACGTTTTTATTCAATCAGCGCGGCCATCAGGTACTGCGTTTCTTGGCCGTGACGGCATCGACCGGCGAAACGAAACCGGTAATCGATGAAGTCTCGAAGACGTTCATCGATTACTCCGGCAAGCTGTATCTACATCGCACGATATCCAACGAAATCATCTGGATGTCGGAGCGCGACGGCTGGAATCATTTGTATCTGATCGATGCGAAGTCGGGGTCCGTTAAAAACCGACTCACGCAGGGTGATTGGGTCGTGCGCGGCGTCGACTTAGTCGACGAAAGAAATCGACAAATCTGGTTCCGCGCCGGCGGTATCGCCCCGGAGCAAGATCCCTATCACATCCATTTTTGTCGCGTCGATTTCGACGGTAAGAATCTCGTTCGCCTGACCGTAGGAGACGGCACGCACGAGATTGCATACTCACCCGATAAGTCGACATACATCGACACATATTCGCGTATCGATCTCCCGCCGATTCATGAACTGCGTCGCACGAGCGACGGTAAGTTGCTGGCCGAACTCGAGCGAGCCGATTGGACGGCGCTGGTCGAAGCGGGTTGGACGAAGCCCGAGCGTTTCGTCGCCAAAGGCCGCGACGGCAAAACCGACATCTACGGCGCGATTTTTCGCCCGACGCGTTTCGATACCAATCGAACATATCCGGTCATCGAACGAATTTACGCCGGTCCACATTCGTCATTCGTGCCCAAGAAGTTTTCCGAATGGCACGGCAACTTACAGACCTACGCCGAGCTCGGGTTCATCCTCGTGCAAATCGACGGAATGGGCACCTCGAATCGTAGCAAAGCTTTTCACGACGTCTGCTGGAAGAACTTGGTCGATGCCGGATTCCCTGATCGCATCCTTTGGATGAAGGCGGCCGCCGCGCAGTTCCCAACGCTGGATTTAACTGCGCGTGGGCATCTTCGGCGGTTCGGCCGGCGGACAGAACGCGTTGGGCGCGTTACTGACGCACGGCGATTTCTACAAGGTCGCCGTCGCGGATTGCGGGTGTCACGATAACCGCATGGACAAAATTTGGTGGAACGAACAATGGATGGGCTGGCCGATCGGACCGCACTACGAAGCGCAATCGAACGTCACCCTTGCGAAGAACCTTCAAGGGAAGCTGCTCTTGACGGTCGGCGAACTTGACGACAACGTCGATCCGGCGTCCACGATGCAGGTCGCGGCTGCGTTAATCAAAGCGGATAAAGATTTCGACCTATTGATCGTCCCCGCGCGAAACATGGCGTCGGCGAATCGCCGTACGCGGATCGTCGCCGCAAAGATTTCTTCGTCCGGCATCTCCTTAACGTCGAGCCTCGAGTGAAGTAAACGCCTGACTTACGCCCAACCGCAAAATAACAAACACGGCCCGTCGGAAATCCGACGGGCCGTGCCGTTGTGCCTGGCATCGTGTAAGAACACCAACCCTTGGCGGTCGAGTCGTCTTACGCTTAATAGGCGTAGATGAAGTCCAAACCGTACAGGAACTGCTCGTTCTTCGCGCCGTCGTTGAACGGTTGGCCGTTCACGCCGGCCGTGCCGTTATACCAATCGTAGCGGGTTTCGCCGCGAACGGTCAGGTTCGGACGGGATTGCGGCTTCCAGTTCACGCCTGCGGCCACTTCGTAGAAGTCGCCCGCGAAACCACCGGCGCCGGCCGGGTTGTTATTGACGGCGGGGCCGAGAGCGGCGTAGTCGCCGGCCGGAGCCACGCGGAACCCGGCGTCGTCACGGAACCATTCGCCGCGAAGACCGGCCGACCAGCAGCAGTTGATTCTATAGAACAAGTACTGATTGACGCCGTACCATTCGGCCGTCGTCCCGGCGGCTCCGCCCGCGTTCTGTTGCGAGCCGTAATCCGATTGGAACACGTAATCCAAGCGATCGGTCAGCTTGCGGCTGTAGACGACGCTTTGGATGTAGCGGGTTTCGGTCGGAGTGACCGTCGCGAACGTGGTTTCTTCTTCGCCGACGCTGAAGGCGTAAGCCAACTTGCTGTTGCCGTCCGAAGCCGTGAACGTCGCCCCGCCGATAAACGACAGTTGGTTGTAGACGTCGTTGAAGTTATCCCAACCGGTCGTCACGCCGCCCAACAACGAAAGTTGATCGTTGATCTTTTGGGTCACCAAGGTGCCGGTGTGGGTGAACGGCTCGCCGTACTGCATCGTGTAGGCGTGCGTCATGAAGAAGTTGTCCGGAGCCGTGACGACTTCATACCCGATGATCGTGTAGAAGTGACCGAGCTTGATGGACGTGTTCTCTTTGCCCAGTTCGACGTAGGCTTGCGGGATGTCCAAGCCGTAGAAGCGGCTGGAATTCGCTTTGGCCGTGAAGTCGTTGTTCGCGGTCAGACCGCGCGAGATGTTGAAGCGGTAGTCGGTGCCGTACAACACGTCGATCCGACCGCCGATTTGCCAGCCGCATTTCTCCGGATCGAGCGCCTTTTCGGCGATCAAGTAGAGTTGGCTCAATTGCGCTTCGGCATCGCGGTCATAGAACGTCGTCGGACCGTTGAAGCGGCTCGCCGGGTTGTCCGGGTTGTCCATCATACCCGCGTTCACCCAACCGCGAATGTTGATGCCGCGGCAGTTGTTTTCGTTGTAGCAACCGAACAAACGCCACGGTTCGCAACGATCTTCGCATTCCAACGCGCATTCTTTACAGTCCGAACAGCCGCCGTTCGAACAGGTCGAGCAGCCGGCCGGAGCCGCGCAGGTCGGAGAAGCGTCGGCGCATCCGGTCGTGCAACCGGCCGCCGGAGCGGCGACGGTCGGAGCGGGTTCGGCGACCGGCGCGTTGCTGGGCGATGCCGGTTGCTGAGCCGAAGTTTGATAATAGCTGCCGTACTCGAATCCGGTGCGGACAACCGACGACGGTTGCGCAAACCGGTTTGAGCAGACGCGACGCCGGCGGACAAACCACCGGCCATGGCGATCATGATCGCCAATTTCGTAACCTTCATGTCCGTTACTCCAATCCATTGAGGAAACGGGGCTGCAGTGTGTCCATCACACTCGTGCCGGGCAGGGAACAACTGGTAGGAAGCGGCGTGAGACCGACCGCCAAGAACACATCGGTCCCTCGATGCTGCAAGTCTCATCGTCGCCGTTACAAACCAAATTCCAACGATTTCAAGCCTTTTCGCGCGGGCGGAACCGCGACGACGACGAATTTGAGAAACCCTACCGGATGTTCCGTCGACGACAGTCGGGACGTTGGTCGACTTTAACGACGAGCGAAGCTTGACGTTCCGCAAGAAACCGAAACGTGCGAGGAGATCCGTCGCGAGAAACTCTGCCACGGCGGAGCGCACGACCTTAACGGTTATGCGAAGTTCGCCGGGCCGCGAAGCGGTAAATCGAGTGTGTCGGTGAATCGCCGGTAAGCCCATCACAAGATGGAGCCAAAGCACGATAGCGACGTGCGAAACGTCTTTTAAATAGAACGAAGTATTTCCTCGAAAACCGAGAAGCGTTTTCAAGAATTGCCGGTCGCTTCCATGCCGGCGAACAATGCGTCGACGAAAATCTCGGGCGTAAACGGAATCAAATCGTCGGCTTGCTCTCCGATGCCGACGAACTTCACAGGCAATCCGAATTGCCGGCGGATCGGCACCACGACGCCGCCTTTGGCCGTGCCGTCGATTTTGCTCAGAATGATCCCCGTGCAACCGACCGCCGAAGTAAAACCTTGGGCTTGGCTGATGGCGTTTTGGCCGCTGGTTCCGTCCAGCACCAGTAGCACTTCGTGCGGAGCGCCGGCCAACCGCTTGCCGATCACACGATGAATTTTGCCGAGTTCGCTCATGTGATTTTGGGACGTCTGCAAGCGACCCGCCGTGTCGATGATGCAGATGTCGAACCCGCCGCTTACGGCAGTCTCCGTCGCGCGGTGGGCGACGCTGGCAGGATCGACGCCCTGTCCGGCCGAAACGATTTCGGCACCCAGGCGTTCGGCCCAAATGGTCAGTTGCGAAACGGCCGCCGCGCGGAACGTATCTCCCGCTCCTAATACGACGCGTTTACCTTGTTTGCGGAACATCTGCGTGAGCTTGGCGATCGACGTCGTTTTGCCCGAGCCGTTGACGCCAGCGATCATGATGATGGTCGGGCCCGAATCGTTCATGCGCAACTCAGCGCCGTCCTGCTTTAACAGTTCGCGCAACTTCCCTTTGACGGCTTCCAGCAAGTCGCCCATGTGGACGACGCGGCGCGGAATTCGGTTTGAATTCGCTCGACGATCTCGCCGGCCGCGCCGGCCCCATGTCGGTCTTGATCAGAATTCCGCGTAATTCTTCAAGAAACGCATCGTCGACCAAACGCCCTTGATTCTTAAAGAGATCGCGGATGTCCGTATTTAGAATACGCGACGTCTTACTTAACCCCGAGCGAATCTTGGAAAGCCAGCCGGCTTTCGTCTCGGGAACTGCGACGACCTCGGCGGGAGCGTCTTCCTTCTTCTTAAAGACGTCGAACAACCCCATGTCAGTCACGCACCGGTAAAGTCAGAGATACGACGATGGTCGCGTTAAGAATTTTTGACGTGGCCGGCGAGAAAGCGGTCCAAGATTCCGTTCACGAACTGAGCTGAATGACCGCTGCCGTAACGTTTCGAAAGTTCCACCGCTTCATTAATCGCCACGCGATCGGGCGTATCGTGAAATAAGATTTCGAACGCTCCGAGCCGCAGGACGTTACGGTCGGTGACGGCCATACGTTCGACGGTCCAATTCTCGGCGAACTTGCCCAACATTTCGTCCAATTCTTTCCGATTTCGTCGCACGCCCGAGACGAGCGTCCGGCTAAACTCGATCAACTCGTCGTCGCGCAAACGACGTCTTAGAAACAGATCGGATTCGCCGGGATTCACGCCGGGGTTCAAGTCGTCTTGAAAGAGGACCTGCAAGGCGACTTCGCGGGAACGGGAACGACGGGACATACGCGGATACCGGAACGATCAAAATCTCGCTGGACGAACTTCCCTAGCCTACCGAAATCCGGGGCGGTCGATCTAGTGGTTGACACACGGAAAAAAACCGTGGATATCGGCCGCACGACGCTTATTCGTCGTTTAACGTCGCATCGTAAACGCGTTGATAAAGATTGGTCATGCGGAGCGCGGCTTCGGCGCATTCGCTCCCTTTATTACCGGCCGAACCGCCGGCCCGAGCCAGAGCCTGTTCCAACGTGTCGCAGGTCAGCAGACCGAACAAGACCGGGATCCCGCTGCGTATGCCGAGTTCCATGATGCCCATACTGACCGCACGATTGATGTGCTGGTCGTGCGTGGTTTCGCCGCGGATCACCGCGCCGAAACAAAGAATCGCCGAATACGCCATCGACTTGGCCAAGCAGGCCGCGCCTGAGGGGATCTCGAACGCGCCGGGAACCCACGCGACGTCGATCATGTCCGGAGAAACACCGTTCGCAGTCAGCGTTTCGACCGCGCCGGCCAGCAGCTTACCAGTAATCGTCTCGTTATAGCGCGAAGCGACGATCCCGATACGACCGGGCGAAGCGTCGAGCGAACCTTCGAATACGCGTGGCATAATAAGAATGGAATGAAACGGATGAATAAAAAATTCGCGAGGATCAGCCGCGCAGGCTCATCAGGAATTCGGCGTTGGATTTGGACTTCGCCAAGCGGCCGACGAGTTTTTCCATCGCATCGACCGGACTCATTTCGTTAAGCAAGTTGCGCAAGACCCCGATGCAGCGATACTCCTCGGGGTCGAGCAAGCGTTCTTCTCGTCGCGTACCGCTCTTCTGCAGATCCATCGCCGGCCACACGCGTCGATCGGCCAACTTGCGATCCAAGATGATTTCTTGATTTCCCGTTCCTTTGAACTCTTCGAAAATCACCTCGTCCATCCGGCTGCCCGTCTCGACCAACGCGGTGCCGATGATCGTGAGCGATCCACCTTCTTCGACCTTTCGCGCGGCGCCGAAAAATTTCTTGGGAGCTTGCAACGCGTTGGCGTCGACGCCTCCGCTGAGCAATTTGCCGGAACTCGGGATTTCGGAATTCCAAGCTCGGGCCAAACGCGTAATCGAGTCCAAGAAAATCACGACTTGATGACCATACTCGACCATCCGTTTAGCTTTTTCGATGACCATTTCGCTGACTTGAATATGTCTTGCGGCCGGTTCGTCGAACGTCGAACTGATGACTTCGCAGTTGCGTCCCTTAATCTGCCGCTCCATCTCGGTGACTTCTTCCGGACGCTCGTCGACCAGCAGCATGATGACGTACGCATCGGGGTAGTTCGTCAAAACGGCCTTCGCCATCTTTTGCAACAAGACCGTTTTCCCGGCTCGCGGCGGACTGACGATAAGGCCGCGCTGGCCGAAGCCGATCGGCGTCAACATGTCGATCACGCGCATCGCCGTATCATCAGGCGTGGTTTCCAAGCGAATCCGCTCGGATGGATGCAACGGCGTGAGATCGTCGAACGAGACCTTCGCCGAAGTCTGCGCGGGATCTTTGTAATTGATCGCTTCGACGCGCAACAACGCGAAGTACCGCTCGTTCTCTTTCGGGGGGCGAATCTGGCCGCTGACGGTCGTGCCGTTCTTCAGCCCAAATCGTCGAATTTGACTCGGCGAAACGTAGATGTCGTCGGGGCAACTCAAATAGTGATAATCGGGGCTGCGTAAGAAGCCGAAGCCGTCGGGGAGAATCTCCAACGTCCCTTCGCCGTACATCAAGCCGTTCAGCTTCACGCGATGCTTCAAGATCTGAAAGATCAAATCTTGCCGCTTCACTCCGTCGACCTCGGCGATGTCGGCCCCGCGGGCTTCTTCCATCAACTCGGGCATGCTCAAGCGTTGCAACTGGCCGAGATTGGTCAATTGCGTCGGGTTCTTGGCGGCGATCTCTTCGATATCGTCGACCGGCGATTTTCCGGTACGTCCCATACGCTCGGCGATCTCTTCGGCCAGCGACATCGGCTCGTGCTCGCGTGAAGGACGTTGCGAGCCGTTCTTCGACGCATCCAGCGGAATGTGCGGAGCAGGCTTGGCCCCGTCGGAAGGAGTATTGCCGGCCGCACCGGAACGGCGCACCTTAGGGTTACGGAAGTCGGACATGACCGAACCACTCCGAGTCGAAGACGAGATCAGGCGGGGGAATAGGTCGCGAGCGGGCAAGCCGCGCTCGGGCGGGAATCACTGCGATGAGACGTACGCCCCGAAGGTTCGTCCATCTCCGAAACGTTCAACCCCGCAAACCGTGCGCAAGTTTCTAGCGCAAGGCCTTCGCGATGGAAGTTCCGCTGACAAAAACGTGATCGCTTACGCAAGCACGGTCGTTCGAGACACGCCTTAGCGCGAACGCGCTATGTTAGGGCGGCGAAAACTCGCACGAGAAAAACAACAGGAGGGCGATGTCGATAAAATCGACGTCCGGTTGTGGAACGATTTTGTCGCGACGACGATCTCCGCACCGGAAAACCGCGTTGGGTCTTCATTGTCGGGCGGTCGGAGATCTTAAGACGAGGGACCGATCAGTCGCGGCCAAATCCGTTCCACTTGCTCTTCAATATAATTCGTATCACCGGAATTATCCAGTTCGATTTCCGCTCGCGCCGTTTCACGGACAGTGGTTCCTGGGACGCCTCGCGAGCGGCGAATTCCTCGGCCGTCCACCCGCGTTTTATGGCCCGCTCCAAACGGACATCCTCACGGGCGTTTACGAAGATAACGAGATCGCAAAGTCGATCCCAACCGCTTTTCAGCATGACCGGAGCGTCCAGTACGGCCACGGGCGTCGGGCCGTTGCGCAATTTCGCGATGCGTTGCTCCAGTTTGGCACGGATACGGGGATGAGAAACGCTCTCCAACCATGCTAGCTCGTTAGCGCCGGAAGGTGTTTTGGCGAACACGATCGCCGCGACCATCCGGCGATCGACTTCCCCGCTTTCATCAAGGATCGTAGGCCCCCAACGTTCGACGAGGAGTCGCTTCACGTCCGGCTCGCGCAAAACGTCATGACCGGCTTCGTCGGCGTTCAGCCACACCGCGCCCCGCGCGACAAGCAACCGCGCGACGTGACTTTTGCCGCTGGCGATGCCTCCGAGTAGACCGACGACTGCGCATAGGATCAGTGAAGTTCGAGGATGATGGGTCGCTACTCGCATTCCGCCCAATTCGCGCCGGATTTGACGTCGACGCGTAGCGGGACCTTCAGCGTCATGACGCGCGTCATCTCTTCGACGATCAACGCCTCGATCCCGGCGAGTTCGTCGGGCGGGCATTCGAAGATCAGTTCGTCATGGATTTGCAGCAACATCCGTGAGCGGAGTTTTTCCGCCCGCATTCTTTTGAGAATCGCCAACATCGCTAACTTGATCAGATCGGCGGCCGAGCCTTGGATGACGGTGTTGATCGCCGTTCGTTCGCTAAGGTTTTTACCGCGTGCGTTATGGCTCGGCGGCAATTTCAAGAGTTCGGCGTTCGGCTCGCGAACACCGGTGATCGCCCGGCGTCGGCCGAGGATCGTCGTGACGTAGCCCAACCGCGCCGCTTGGCGTAACGTTTCGGTCATCCAGCGCTCGACGCCCGGATAGCCGGCGAAGTAAGCGTCGATGAACCGCGCGGCGACCGCTTGTTCGATGTCCAATGTGCGCGCGAGGCCGAACGCGCTCTGACCGTAGATGATGCCGAAATTGACCGCCTTGGCCACGCGACGCTGTGCCGATGTGACCGTCTCGGGCGAGACGTCGTAGACCCGCGCAGCGACCAGCGTATGGATGTCGTCGTCACGCTCGAACGCGGCGATCAACGACTCGTCGCCGGTATAGTGGGCAAGCACTGCGCAGTTCGATTTGCGAATAGTCGGCCGCAACCAATTTCCAATCGTCTTCCCCGGGCAAGAACGCCGAGCGAATTTCGCGGCCGCTCTCGGTCCGGATCGGAATGTTCTGCAGATTCGGTTCACTGCTGCTCAAACGGCCGGTGGCGGCGACGACTTGATTGAAGCCCGTGTGGACGCGCCCGGTCGCCGGATTGATCAACTCGGGCAAGGCGTCGACGTAAGTATTTTTGAGTTTCGCGAACTGGCGGTATTCGATGATCTTGGCGGGGAGCGGATGTTGTCGTGCCAGTTCTTCCAAGACTTCAACGTCGGTGCTGGGGCCGGTTTTGTTCCGTTTGAGGATCGGTAGCTTTTGCTCGACGAACAGCACTTCCTGCAACTGTTTGGGCGAAGAGATGTTCACCTCACGCCCCGCCAGTGCGTAGATCTCGCGCTCCAGCGTAACCAGCCGTTCCGAATAGCTCTCGCTCAATTCGCGTAAGCGCTCCACATCGACGCGGATGCCGTTGTATTCGAGTTCGACCAGCGTTTCGATCAGCGGCGTTTCCAGCGTCTCGCTCAACTCGGTCAGTTGATGCTTTTCCAGTCGCTCTTGCAGCAACGGATATAGCCGTAATGGTACGTCGGCGTCTTCGGCGGCGTAGTGCGTAATGACCGCGACCGGAACTTCGTCCATCCGTTTCTGATTCTTGCCCGTGCCGATCAATTCGGTGATTTTCGTCGTCTGATGATTCAGGTACCGCGCGGCTAGCTCGTCCATATTGTGATTGCGCTCGCCTGCGTCCAGCAAGTAACTGGCCACCATCGTGTCGAACGCCACGCCCTGCAGATCGACGCCGGCGCCGCGTAACACGATCCAATCGTACTTGATGTTCTGGCCGAGTTTCTTGATCGCGGGATCGCCGAAGAACGGCTTCAATGCGTCGAGCGCATCGCTTTGACTCAAGCACGGTTCGCCCTCGGGGCGCGAATCGGCAGATAGTAAGCCTCGCCCGGTGTCCATGCGAACGATAGGCCCACCAACTCGGCCCAGCGCGGGTTGACGTGCGTCGTTTCGGTATCGAACGAGACCAGCGTTTGTTTGCTCAACTCCTCCGCCAACCACGCCAAGCGTTCCGGCGTGGCGATCGTTTCGTAACGCGCGGCCAGTTTGATCGGCTTGCGGCGCAGTTCTTCGCCGCGCATCTTGTTGGTCAGCGCGTGGAATCCGAGTTCCGCAAACAGATCTTTCGCATGATGCGTTTCAAAACCACCGCAAAAACCGCGGATCCAGGGAATCTCGACCGGCGAGTCGCATTCCAACTTGACGAGCTTGCGCCAGCTCGGTCGTCTCACGCGAGTTTTCAAGATTTTGTTTGCGCTTACCCGTCCCCAATTGATCGAGGTTCGCGTAGACGTTCTCGAGCGTGTCGAACTTCTGCAACAACTCCTTCGCGATCTTCGGTCCGATCAGCGGCACGCCCGGCACGTTATCGACCGGATCGCCGACCAACGTTTGATAATCCACCACTTGATCGGGGCGGATGCCCCAATCGTCGTACAACGCCGCGGCGTCCATCAACTGGCCCTTGCGCATGTTGTACAATTTCACGCGGTCGGAAATCAGTTGGCGATAATCTTTATCGGCCGTGACCAACACGCATTCGCCGCCGGCTCGATCGACGTGACACGCGAGAGTGGCCAGCAAATCGTCGGCTTCATAGCCGGGTAATTCGAGGATCGGGACGTCGAGCGCACGCAACACGCGACGGATCATGGCGATTTGCGGTATCAAATCCGCAGGCATTTCCGATCGTTGGCCCTTATAGTTTTCGTACAGCTCGTGACGGAACGTCGGGCCGTCCAAATCGTACGCGACGAACAAATAGTCCGGCTTCTTTTGCTCCAAGATCGTAAAAATATCGCGGGTAAAACCAAAGACCGCGTTCACAGGTTCGCCGGCCGGACTGGTCATTTCCGGAACCGCGTGGAAGACCTGAAAGATCAACGACATGGCGTCGATCGCCCAGACCCTCGACTTGCCCAGCGGAGTCGGTTCCAACGGTTCCATCGACGCGGTCTCGCCCGGTATTCCGAGCGCCGCTTCGGTCGAAAGCGATGTCGGAGCTTGGGTCGATTCCGCAAACGGATCCGCATCGGTTGGCGTCGGCGCGGAGTTGGTACGGCGAGAGCCTGCGGATTTGCGTGCAGCCTTCTTCGCCGGTTTGACGGAGTCGTCGGACCCAAACAAATTCCCTTGCACGTCTCCGGACATACGTTCGCTTTGACGGACGAGTACGATCGAAAACGTCCGTTTTAACACAATCCGACCTCCGCCCGCGAGCGGCCGAAACGATCGTTCCTAGACCGGCGTTTTGATCGGCGGTTCGACGTTCGAGTTCACAACACTTGTCGGCGGGACGCTGTCCGGGGCCGAGACTGTCGTTCCATCGACGGTCGTCGCTAGTGGATGCGGCTGTGCCGTGCTTGAACCATCGACTTGTGCAGGCGAACCAGCTTGAGGCGCGATTTGCAAATCCGCTTGCGCGGCGTGGATCGTTTCGTGGATGAATTCGAGTTTTTTCAGCACCGGTTCCGATAGGACGAACGGATATCCATCCGGCAACCCAAGTCCGCGATTCAAGTTATTGAGCAAGTATGTCAGCGGAAACCATTCGTCGCTGAGTGTTTTAAAGTCGTCGGTATCTCTGAGAGGGTCATCGACGTGATTCAATACCGGATCGCCTTTGCGCTGAGGAGTCAACTTCAGCCCACAGGTCGCCGCGGTTTCCAGGGCATCGACCATGTGGAGGTAATGCGCCCAGGTCTCGGCCCAATCTTCCCAGGCATGCGCTGGCGTAGGTCGTGACGAAACGCGACTGCCATTCGGCCGGAGTGCCGTTTTGATAATGCGCTTGCAACGCCGCGCCGTAATCCAAGCTTTCATCTCCGAAAAGTTCGCGAAACTTCGTCAGACGCGGTCGATCCTTAATCAACAAATCCCAATAATAATGACCGATCTCGTGACGAAAGTGCCCTAGCACTGTCCGATACGGCTCGTGTAACTGCACACGGCGTTGCTCGCGCACCGCGTCGTCGGCTTCGGCGATATTGATCGTGATCAAGCCGTCGGCATGTCCGGTCAACACGAAAGGCGAGTTGGGAATATCCGCCAAGAATTCAAAGGCGATGCCCAACGGATTCTCGTCGGTCTTCGCATCGAGCGGCAGTCCGAGTTGCATCAACGTGTACATCAACCGACGCTTGGCCGCTTCGAGTTTGAACCATGCCTCCCGACTGCCAGACAGTTCCAAGTTCGGCAACACGCGGGTCAAGCGACATGAGCGGCAGTATTCTTGCGGATCGTCGACCGGAATCGCCCAATTGCAGATTTGATGTTCCGTGTAGTTCCGGCAGAGCTTGTAGCGTTTGTCCGCCGCGCGTTTCATCGGCGTTTTCCATTCGCCCGGATTCTCGGCCTCATCCAAGGACGCGACAACACCCATCAGCGGCAAATACGCCAAGGTTTGTGAACACTTCAGGCATTGCGTGTTCTCGAAGAAGACCAGCCAACCACAGTGATCGCAATGAAACGTTTTCATGTGAACTTAATAACGACGGAGTGCGGGAAAATCGACTTCAAAGCAATCTTCATGCCGAAACGCATAAGACGGGTTTCGTAACGAGAAGGCTTGATGCATAATCGGATCAATCACGTTGTATCGACCGCGCAGCTTACCGGACCTTCGTGGTCGGCGCGATTTTCTTCCACTGTTTCGCTTTCACCGACGCTTAGCCCACGGCGTCGTGCGCACGATGGTCGCCCGACGTTCGATCTCCTGGCCCGTCACGCTCGGCGTGATCTTGATCGTGCTCGTGGTGGTGCTCACCGTGGGCTGGATCATCGTCAACGCCATGGCGGCCGGCGAAGGCCAATCGCCCGGCGTTTATTATGCCGCGTTGGCGGTCGGCACGACGTTTTTCGTACTCGTTCTCGTCGGCGTAATTATGTATCTGACCTTGACCATCAAAGCGGTCAGGCTGACACAACGCCAATCGAACTTTATCGACAGCGTGACCCACGAATTGAAAAGTCCGATCGCGTCCTTGAAACTCTATCTGCAAACACTCGAGAAACGGCGTCTGACGGAAGAACAAACGGCCGAGGTTCAGCGTTCGATGCTCGAAGTCTTGACCGATTTGGACCATCTCATCGATCATCTCTTGGACGCCGCACGATTGGAAAAAGACGTCGAGCCGGCTCCGATCGAGAACGTGGACCTCGTGTCGGTCTTGGAATCGGCGGCGCAGGCAATCGCCAAGCGTTACGAACTGGCCGAGTCGGCGATCACATTACGGCTACGCGAAGTTCGCCTTCCGGGCCATACGAAGGAATGCGAAATTTTGTTTCGCAATATCCTCGATAACGCCGTGAAGTATTCCGGAACGGATCCGCGGGTGGAAATCCAAATTTACGCGCCAGTCGTCGGAAAAGTCGGCGTCCGGATCTCCGACAGCGGGCCCGGCATTCCGGCGAATCTGCGACGCAAAATCTTCGGACGTTTCGTCCGTTTAGGAAACGAGTTGGAACGTAAAACAGCCGGCACCGGCCTAGGTCTGTACATCGTGCGCGAGACCGTTCGAAAAATGCGCGGCCAAGTCAACGTGAAGGGTCGCGGTTCGGAGCCGGGCACGATATTCGAAGTCGAACTTCCCGGCGACGTGCTGATCGCTCGCTGAGATCCGGCGATTTACTCTCACGCGGACTGAATGCGCCGCTTTCGATATGTCCACAACGGATAGTCAACCTGCCCCTCGTCCGATCGATTCGCGCGACGCGCTGCCGCGTCCGAATCCGTACATCGTCTTCGCGTTGCCGCTGGCGGTCTACTTATTGGGCGGGGCTTTCGAGTCGAGCACGCCTGCCCCGCCGGACGCGGCGTGGTGGAACGTTGGGGCTCTATTACCCGGCCGTCTATGGCGCGAAGACGGTCCTCACGTTGCTGGCGATTCTGTTCGTTTGCGCGGCTACCCCGCTTGGCGAAGACCGGGTTGGAGCAGCCTGCTGATCGGATTGCTCGGCGTTCCGCTCTGGATCGGTTTGGCCGAGTTGCAAGCCGGGATGGGAATCAACGACTGGTTCGGCGAGGGCAAACGCGTCGGTTTCGATCCTTGGAACGCGGAAAGTTTGGGAACGGACCTCAAGATGTGGGTCTTTTTGATGTTCCGATTCACCGGCTTGGTAGTGGTGATCCCGATCGCCGAAGAGATGTTCTTACGCGGGTTCGTGATGCGCTATCCGCAGGACGAGCGTTGGTGGGCGGTCCCTTGGGGACAACTCGACCGGACCAGTTTGATCATCGGCACGCTCTTGCCGATGGGAATGCACCCACACGAGGCGCTGGCCGCGCTCGTGTGGTTCGGTATGATTCACTGGGTCTATACCCGCACGAAGAATGTGTGGGACTGCGTGGTCGCGCACGCCGTCACTAATTTAGGATTGGCGATCGCCATCGTACGGTTCGAACTGTGGCGGCTGTGGTAAGCGGCGACGCACGCTGCGAACTTATTTAGCGCTATTCGACGCCGTCGTGTTATCGGCCGGTTTCTCGGCCTTTTCGCGACCGTCGTGTTTGGTCACGGTGATCTCGCTGCAGAAGAGACGACGTTCCTTAACGCCTGCGCCGCTGTAGACATGGCCGACCACTTTGATCTCGTCGCCCGGCCCGATCAACTCGAGTTGCGAGCCGCTGACCGCGACGATCGTGTCTTTATCGACCGGCAGTTCGATCTGTGGAATCTTGCCGTTCGCCAACTTGACATGGAGCTTGCCGTTCTTGGCGCTGATGATTCGACCGGCGTGATTTTCCAAGCGGCCCCCTTCGGCTTTGGTCATCGTGAATTTCTCTTCCGGCGTAAAGACTTCGATACCTTTGATCGGGTCCTTCGCATGGCCTTTCGCGTCGACTTCGACGGCGAGACGGACGAACTGGCCCGGCTTCAGTTGGTTTAACGGCATACGGCCGGCCACGACCAGTTTGGTCACGCCCTTCGGATGCATCACCGCCACGACCGGCTTATCGTCGGCATCCAGCAGCGCGATCTCGCCCGGCTTGGCGGCGATCGATTTGCCGGTCACGGTCTGCACGGGCAATTTCGAGACATCGACCTTATTGTTTTCCAACTGCGCGTTGATCGCCTTGTTGGTACCGCGGCAGGCGCCGAATTCCGAGTACCACTTGAATCGTGCGGCGTAGTCGGCGTCCTTGTAAAACGTCGGCCAGTTGATGGTGCCGTCGGCTTCGACGGGGACTTTGAAATCGTTCGAGTCGGCGTACGGGTTGTACGGCGTGTTCTGAGCGGAGGCGATTCCCACAGACAACGTGGTCGCAAGCAAGGCGAAAGCGAACGAACGCATCGAAAGGCTCCGAGATAATGACATATTGACGCGGCACGGCAATTCGCCAGCGTGCTCTGCTTATCGTAATTCCCGCAAGTCGCCCCGCAAACGCTTTCTTCGCAACTTACCCTGTTGTAATTCTCGCAACCGATCACACCCTAATGAAACAGACCGTGCGAGGATGCCCTCGCACGGCCTGAACGCGTAATCATTGTTCAAACGTCGATCTACTTACCGGTGGTAATCGGGCGGATCTTGATGTTCCGGAACGAAACCGGATCGCCGTGGTCTTGCAGGCACAGGTAACCGGTCGTCGGCTTGCCGAAGCCCACCATTTCGCCGGTTTTTACGTCTTTCCCTTCCCACTTGGCGAACTTACTTTTCCCGACCTTTTCGTCCCAATCCTTGCTTCCCTTCACGTATTCGCAGTATTTCACACCGTTGACGTACTGTTCGCATTTATCGGGGGTAATCAGCACCCGCAGCGTGTTCCACTCGCCAGCCGGCTTCGTAGCGTCGACCCCGCTCGGAGCCGGATAAAGCTGATACAACCAGCCGGCCTTTTGCGGATCATGGCCGTCTTTGTTGTCTTGGACCTGGATTTCCGGGCCGGTGAAGTACGGCGCCTTGTCGGTTTCCTTGACGTGGTACATCAGGCCGCTGTTGCCACCTTTGCCGATCTTGTAGTCGATCAGCAACTCGAACGCGCCGTATTCGTCGTTGGTGATGATGTCGCCGGCCCCTTTTTCAGGTTTGCTCAACGCACCGTCGGCGACTTGCCAGCCTTTGCCGATCTCTTTTTTGCCGTAATTCCGCCATCCGTCGGTCGATTTGCCGTCGAACAGCAGTTTGAAGCCGGCTTGCTTTTCGGCGTCGGTCAGCGTGTTCGGAGCATCTTCCGCCAGGGCTGCCGATCCGGTGAAACTCAACGCCAAGGCTGCGCACATCAGAAACGAAGAAAAACGCATAGCGAACCACACTCCCGAGAAAATGGAAAAACGACCCTCCACGTCGCCATCTTAGTGCCGTGGCGAGATGGTCGCAAATCGGGCGATCGTCGGAATATTCAGAGATTTCGGACAATCGGAAAACTCGGAGAGACAGTTCAATGCTCCTCGGTCGTCGTCCGACTATTCTGAAGGTTCGGCAAGTTTCAGGTTCGCCGTCCCCATGCTGTTTACAAGGTCGGATTGGTCATGGCACATGTTTTCGTCACCGGTGGTAGCGGGTTCATCGGGCAAAACCTAGTTCGAGCGTTGATCGCACGGGGCGATGACGTCGCCTGTTTGGTCCGCGACGTCGGTCGCGGCGACGGCATTCGGAAAATCGGCGCACGCTTGATCGTGGGCACAGTGAACGATCCGGCGAAATACCGCGAGGAGCTGCGCGATCGCGAAATCGTCTACCACCTGGCCGGCGTCACCAAAGCGCGTCGCACGGACGAACTGAATTTCGTCAACGAAGCCGGCACGCGCAATCTGGCCGAAGCGTGCGCCGCGCAAACCTCGCCGCCGACGTTCGTGGCGATCTCGTCGTTGGCGGCCGCCGGCGTATCGCCGCTCGGTGCGCTCGCGATGAATCGCAAGCCAACGATCCGGTCTCCGATTACGGCCGCAGCAAATTGGCCGGTGAGCAAGCGCTCGTGAAATTCGCCGAGCGGATGCCGATCACGATTCTGCGACCGCCGATGGTGCTGGGGCCCGGCGATAAAACGTCGTTGGACATGTTCCGCACGATCAAAAAATTTCACATCCACGCCATGCCGGGTCGCGGACGCAACGAATACGCATGGGTCGATGCCCGCGACCTCTCGACGGCCATGATCGTCGCCGCGGAGCGGGGCGAGCGCGTCACCGTCGCCGGTCATCCTCAAGGTCAAGGCGTCTATTTCATTAACAACGTCGATGCCGTGAAGTATGTCGAATTAGGCACGCAGCTCGCCGCCGCGCTCGGCGGCGTAAAGTATCTACGCATTCCGATACCGGGCGCCGTCGCGACACGCGTCGCCAAATGGGGTACCGCGATGGCCGCGCAATCCGGTAAGAATGTCCCGTACCTGAATCCGGATAAGGCCCGCGAAATCACGGCCGGGAATTGGAGCAGCTCGTCGCAAAAGCTGCGCACGAAACTCGGCTACCAGACTCCCGTCGCCCCGCAAGATCGCCTCCGCGAAATCGCGGAGTGGTACCGGAACAAAGGCTGGCTGTAGTTCGAATTTCCGACAGAAGATACTCCGTTGAATTTCCTAAAACTGAAAACCGAACACTGAAAACTCGTCACAAACTCACTCCTAAGCGTTTCATCACGACCTTCATGTCCTCCCACACGTCTTTCTTCGCGTTGGGGTTCCGCAGCAAGTAGGCCGGGTGATACGTGCAATAGACCGCGATGCCGCGGTAGTCGTGCCAGCGGCCGCGCAGTTTGCCGATCGAGACCTCTGTTTGCAGCAAACATTTCGCGGCGGTCGCCCCCAAACAGACGATCGTCTCGGGCCGCACGATTTCCAACTGCCGATCCAAGTAGCCCCGACAGTTGACCACTTCCGCCGGCTCGGGCGGGCGATTGTTCGGCGGCCGACATTTCAACACGTTGGCGATGTAAACCTGCTCGCGCGTCAGGCGGCACGCCTCGATAATCTTGGTCAACAACTGCCCTGCCCGACCGACGAACGGTTCGCCGCGCGCATCTTCATCCGCGCCGGGCGCTTCGCCGACGAAGCAGAGCCTGGCGGCCGGATCGCCGACGCCGAAGACGGTCTGCGTTCGAGTCGAAGCCAACGCATCGCAACGGACGCAGCCGGCGACTTCGTTTTGGATGATCGCTAATGCGGCCGCACGTTCGGCGACCGGGATCTCCGGCGACGCCGTCAAGCTCGAAAGCCCGCCAGCCTCGACGATCGGCATAGTTGGTTGAGCCGTCGGCGGAATCGGAGGTTGAGTTGCGGCGGCTTTGCGAGGCATCGATGCGGACGCGGAAGTGGCTGGGATGAGGTTCAGGGTCGCTCGCGGAGGTGCGGATGCGGGTCGTGGGTCTTGCGGCTTGGGCGTGGATTTGACTTGATCGAGAGTCGATTTCGCGACACCCGGCGACGCGGCTTCCGCGCGAAGTCGCGCGACCAGTTCGGTCGTCTCCGCGTCGTTCGGCGTCGAGACGTTGGAAACGCCGCTTGCGCCAACTTTCGAGCATTTGCCCGACCGCGCGGCGAACGTCGATTTCCCACGAGTCAGGCATCGGAGCACACGTAATAGGTTTAAGCGTCGTAATAACGGCGACGAAAGCGAACGATCGGTCAATATATCGCTCGTTCCGAGGGGCGTCGATGCGGCGTCTGTTCGAGACGCTTACGCTCAAGTAAAATCGAATCGATCTACTATTCGTTTCGTTTTACGCGGTTTGGTCGTCAATGGGTGTTCCGCAAGTGGTGATCGTCGGGCGCCCCAACGTGGGGAAATCGAGCCTGTTCAACTGGCTCGCGCGCCGCCGATTGGCCATTACCGATCCGACGGCCGGCGTCACCCGCGATCGCATGCACTATCTGATGTGCGAGGACGAACGCTATTTCGAATTAGTCGACACCGGGGGAATGGGCTTCGACGATCCGGATGATTTGACCGAAGACGTCGAAAACCAAATCACGGCGGCATTGGATTCCGCCGCCGTCGTGTTGTTCGTGGTCGACGTACGCGACGGTTTGACTCCGTACGATCAGGAAGTGGCCAAGCGACTGCGCTACACCGACGTCCCCATCATCTGCGTGGCCAACAAGGCCGACGACGTGACGATGGACTCGCAAGCCGACGAGTTCTACAAGCTCGGTCGCGGCAAACTAATTCGCGTCAGCACCCAACAGAACCGCAATCGCGCGGAACTGATGGAGCTGATCCTAGAACGTCTGCCGGAACCGTCGGCCGACGACGAGGTTCCGCAAGACGTCGAAATGAAGTTGGCCATCGTCGGCCGGCGTAACGTCGGCAAAAGCACGTTCATCAATACGCTGGCCCAGGCCGAGCGCGTGATCGTCAGCGAAGTTCCCGGCACGACGCGCGACAGCATCGACGTCCGTTTCGAGATGGACGGCAAAACGATCGTCGCCATCGATACGCCTGGGTTGCGTCGCGGCAAAAGCATCACGACCGACATCGACTTTTACGGCAAGCATCGCGCCGAACGAAGCATCCGTCGGGCCGACGTGGTGTTTCTGTTCTTCGATCCGATGCAACCGATCAGCAAGGTCGACAAACAACTGTGCGATTACATCCAACAGGAATATCGCCCCTGCGTGTTCGTCGTGAATAAGTGGGATTTGTTGCACACGCAGATGCCGACCGAAAAGTGGGTCAAGTATTTGCGCGACACGTTCCGTTCGATGCATCACGTGCCGATCGCGTTCATCACCGGCCAAACCGGTAAGAACGTCAAGGCGCTGATCAACCACGGCCAGATGCTGTTCAAACAAGCTCAGGCTCGCGCGACGACCGGCGAGTTGAATCGCGTCATCAAACTGGCGCTGACCACCACGCCGCCGCCGCTCGTAGGCAATCGACGTTTGAAGATTTACTACGCCACGCAGGTCGACGCTCAACCACCGACGATCGTGCTGTTCTGCAACGATCCGACCGCCGTGCAGCCGACCTACAAACGCTATTTATTGGGCGTGTTCCGCGATAATCTGCCGTTCAGCGAAGTCCCGATCAAGCTCTATCTGCGCAAACGCGAAGAACAAAAATACAGCGCCGCGCAAATGGAAGAGCCCGAGTTGCGTGCGCTCGTCGAAGACGACGAATACGACGCGCTCGACGGCGCATCCTTCGCCGCCTCGGACGAAGACGACGAACACATCGAAGGGTAAGCGGCCTAGCGCGTCGACCGATCGATGATGCCGGTCAGCCGCGACGTGATCTGGACGTACAAAATCACGCCCCACAGCCCGCAGATCAGCATCCCGAGACCGACGATCATCATCGCCAGCATGACGATCACGATAAACCCGAAATCCTTCGGTCTTGCTCCTTGATTTTGTGCGAACGCTTGCGCCATGTCGTGGCCCAGCAGCGCCGTGACGATGCCGACGATACTCCCGACGACCATGCAGGCCGTCATGACATATGTGAGAGTCAGCAACGTTCCCGTTTGCGATTGCGTATACCCATCCTGCAGATAGA
Source organism: Pirellulales bacterium (assembly GCA_049840575.1). GTDB lineage: Bacteria > Planctomycetota > Planctomycetia > Pirellulales > JALHPA01 > JANRLT01. Next base: position 194,651 of record JASGKV010000014.1, on the reverse strand, counting down.
TCGCGATTTTTTGCAGGAACTTGACGAACGAAATCCATAATCCGGCGGTCAGCGCGACGTTGACGATCCCTAGATACGTATTCAACTTCTCAAGCCCCGCGAGTTGCAGGACGTTCGTGACGAGATCGAACACCAAGACCGCGATCCCGAACGCCAAGGCCGCTTTCGCAAGGCCGTTCGCCTGAGTCACGTCCGGCGCACGGAGACACTTCGTCAGTCCGAATATCCGCAAGCCGCCGACCAGCACCACGACGCCGATCCCGGCATAGGTCGCCAAACCGAGTCGAGCTTTGAGTTCGCCCTGATCGCGGATCGTGATCCCGATCGCCGCGCCGATCATGGCCAGCGCGATGACCCCGCCGACCAACGCGAAAACCGACCAGAGACAAAATCGCATCCCGTCGGCGACCTCGCGCATCTCGACCGGCATCCCGCCGGGCGCGGTCTCGAATCCGTAGCCCCCTTGCGTGTACTGCGGCGAGCCATACGGATTAGACGAATACGGATTGTGTTCGTATGGATTTCCCGGCGGCTGCGCCGAGGGTGGTGGGTTTCCAAAAGAATCGTTCATCGCGGCCCCGAAATTGCGTTTGAATGTCTGATTCGTCGTAGAACGCGTGTCTTAGTCGCTGGGCGTCATGTTAAAACGCCGTGTCCGTCTTGCAAGCGATATTTCACACCGACGAACGCATTCTCGCAAATCGCGTACAATGCATTAGGAAGCGTTTCTTCCGAATTCGATTCTGATTCCCGCTTGGGGAGCCTGACTGATGTCTTTTAATTCGTGCGTCTTGGGTTCACCGATGTCGCTGACGCTTCGCTGCATGATGATGGCATTCGCGTTGCTGCTCGGCCAAGTCGTCGGCTTCGGCGGGACGTTGACCGTGCATGACGACGCCAAGTTCTTCAGCGCCGACGGGATCCGCGCGGCCGCGAAAAAATTCGCGGACGAACAGCGTCTCGAAAACGTCTCGATGACCATTCGCACGATTCCGTCGCTGCCGCCCGGACGCGAAGACATCCCCACCGACGCCGCCGCCAAGGCCGATCACTTCGAAGAAGCCGCCAAAGCCGCCGCTCAGAAGGATCAAGCCCAAGGCGTTTACGTCTTAATCACGCGCGAGCCGGGTCATCTGGAAATCGTCTTCGATAAACGCTTGATTCAACATCAATTCGATTTGGCCAAAAAGCGTCAACTGCGCGACGTGCTGCTTCGCGCGATGAAAGACGCCAAGGCCGCCAACGGTAACGAAAAATTGACCGCCGCCGACGCCGGACTGAGCGAACTTGTTTCGACGCTCGCACTCGTGACGCCGCAAGCCGCACGAAACAACGCGCCCCATCCCGGCCACGGGATGTTCGGTCCCGGCGAACCCGCGCCCGCCCGCGCCGTGCCGGCGGGCGGCGGTCAGGCGAACGTCGAATCGATCTCCTGGATCTGGATCGTCGTGGGGTTGGTCATCGTCTTCTTTCTTCTTCGTGGTCTGTTGGGTGTCTTTCGCAACGCGAACCAGGGTGGCTACACGCCCGGCGGCACGTATGGTCAGCCTATGGGGGGCCAACCGATGGGCGGACCGATGATGGGGGGCGGCGGCGGGTCGATGTTCGGCTCGTTCTTTTCCGGCATGCTCGGCGGCGCGGCCGGTAGTTGGATGTACGACAGCTTTCGCGGTCGCGGCGACCATTCCGGCGGACACTCGTCGTACAACGACGGCGGGTCGTCTTTCACCGGCGGTAGCTCGTCCAACGACGGCGGCGGCTCGTCGTGGAGCGATTCCGGCGGCGGCGACTTCAGCAGCGATTTCGGCGGAGGCGGAGGCGACTTCGGTGGGGGCGATTCCGGTGGCGGCGGCGATTCGGGCGGCGGGGATTTTTAAGTCCCGCCGGCTTCACTCGCCTCTGACATACGGATTCGACCGCTTCTCTTCCCCGACGGTGGTCGGCTCGCCGTGGCCGGGGTAGACGATCGTCTCGTCCGGCAACGTATACAGGTGCTGGCGAATTCCGCTTAGCAGCGTCTCGGTATCGCCGTCCGGAAAATCCGTCCTCCCGATGCTACCGGCGAACAGCACGTCGCCGCCGATCACCATCGGCGGGCTCAACTCCTCGCAGATAAACACGACGTGGCCGATGCTGTGGCCGGGGATCTGTGCGATCCGCCAGCGGAACCCGGCGAACTCCAAGGTCTCGCCTTCGGCGATGATGCGGTCCGCCGGCGGGCTGAGCAGCGGCAAACCGAACTTGGCCGACAGGTTCTTGACCGGGTCGCTCAGCTTCGGTTCCTCGAGCGCGCTGATCAAAATCGGGCACTTCGGATAGCGGGCCTTCAACGCGCCGTTTCCGCCGATGTGGTCCGCGTGGCCGTGGGTCAGCCAAATCGCCTCGGGCACGGCACCCATCGTTTCCAACACCGACACGATCGCCGCCGGTTGAAAACCCGGGTCGATCACCACCGCCGTCGCGGCCCCGGGGATCCGCAGAACATACGTATTCTCGTCGAACGGGTCCGAGACCACGGTCACGATTTCCAACCGCGCGTCGGCGCCGGGATAGGGTTCGGTTTCGATGTGCATCCTAGCGTTGTGACGAAATCGTGCGGCAAACACAAGTCGCCGCCGCGTTTCCCGCAATTCGTAACCGCGAAACGGACAACCTGTCGCAAAACGTCGATTGTGGGACCATTTCTTCTCATGAACGTTTTGCGCGGTCGGCATAACCGCCAATTCCGCGGTCGCTTTGATCGGCTTCCATCGGTTTCAGCGATACTTAACGAAGGTGCGGGTTTCTACGCGTGGCGGCGCGAAGGCGGGGTCGAAAAATCACGTTTCGTTCGGTGACGCGGCCCGGGTCGACGGCGACCTAATATCGTCCCGGGTGGAAGCGATCCGACCGCGGCGACGACCGACGAGGGCCGAGCCAGGTTTTGCCGGCACATTTCGCCGCACTTGCCCGGTTTGGCATTCGACTTGCACATCCGCCCGCTGAAGGACTATTCTAAGGAATCGAACAGGTTCTTCCCCGCGTTGCCGACGCCGGGCGGAACGCAAGTCACAGGAATTCGGCAGGATTTCGAAGGATCGCAATCCCCCGTTCACCCGCCCCGGCGGGAAAACTTACAAAGGAGTCGGTGCATGGCTTACAAAATTCAAGCTGCCAAAATTCTCCGATCCGCGCTCATCGCGGGTCTCTGTTCCGGTTTGGTTTCCATCTCGCCGTCGCACGCCCAAGACCCCGCGCCGGCTGCCCCGGCCGCCGCTCCGGCGACCGGTCACCCGTTGGATCCGCGCTCGAACGGGCTTACTCGGGCCTGAAGCACATCAAGGAAGACATCAAGGATTACACCTGCACGATGGTCAAGCGGGAACGCGTCGACGGCAAATTGACTGGCCCCGAATACATCTTCACCAAAGTGCGGCAAGAACCGTTCAGCGTCTACATGACGTTCTTGAAGCCGGATGAAGTCGCCGGTCGCGAAGCGATCTGACGTTCACGGCGCCAATAACGGCGAATTGCTGGCCCACGAAAAACGGGGCACGATCCGCGGGATGGTCGACGTCAGCCTGAAGCCGACCTCGCCCTTGGCGATGACCGGCAACCGTTACCCGATCACCGAAGTCGGCGTCTACAACCTGACCAAGCGGTTGATCGACGTCGCCGAAAGCGATCGCAAGTATGGCGAATGCGACGTGCAGATCGTCCCGTCGAAGATCAACGGCCGCGTTTGCACCTGCATGCAGGTCGTCCATCCGATTCCGCGGAAGAACTTCCTGTTCAACATCGCCCGCGTCCACGTCGACGACGAACTGAACATTCCGGTCCGTTACGAAGCGTACGATTGGCCGACCCAACCGGGCGGACAACCGGTGCTGACCGAAGAGTACACGTATCTGAACGTCAAGGTGAACGTCGGCCTGACCGACGACGACTTCAACCCGAAAAACGCGAACTACAACTTCAAGAAGTAGTCGCCGGTGTCGCCTCGGCGACGAAGTTCGAATTGTCAAAGATCACCAACGCCGCCCAGGTCCGCCCGGGCGGCGTTTTTTCGTGGAAAGTCGCCAGGGCAACGGCCATCGACCAGCTTCACGAGTGTTTCACGTGAAACAATTGCGTGGACATTTATCCATATTACCTACGCGAGCGTTCCGAGCGAAACGATCGTTGCGATCGCGTGCGCGACGGCATTTTCTTTTTTTCCAATCGATCCGCAGGCGTCAGCCTGTGATTCGCGCCGGCCGCCAAACACCCCAACTTCACTGCGCGAGCGTTTCGAGCGTCGCGCCGAAAAAATAAGTGACTTTTTGACTACGCGAATCACGGGAATTTCCATCCCGTGTCGAGGCATTACCAATGACGATCGAATTCGTTCCAACAGAGTATTCGCGGCCCGACCGCCCGATTATTCGGCGTTAACAAAAAAAGAGAAAAATCATCAATACAACATGTATTTACGCTATTTTCACGATCTGTCCACATTGCCTTCTCGATTATTCCGAAATCGAGTCCCCGTCGTCGTGATGGTACAGTTTTTCGACCAGTATCCATATTGACACTCGGTGACAAGACACCCCAAAAGGGACACGCTGCAGTGCCCCGACGCCGAAACACCGCTGTCGCGACATCGCTTTATCTCACAATCGGTGAGTTCGATTTTTGAGTTTTGAGAGACGTCGATTCCGGTAAAGAAAGCGTCTATTGAGATTTCGTGCAACTTACCATGACAGTCCCAAATGTTGACGGCGCGTAACGCTCTCGGCCGTACCGGTGAGGCTGCCGTTCCGTAACTCGAACGGCGAAACGGAGTCCGAGATTCTGATGCCGCCGCGGCAACCGGTAATTTCAAAGTCGATGAGCGACAGCGATTCCTTAGTTTGAGAGGCCGCATAATCGCAGTCGCGGATCCGCAGTTTTTCTCCCCGAAGCGCAGAATCGCTCGCCCAGATTCCTGTTTGAAACGACGAAACGATACTCTCACGGACGGAAATGTCGCATTCGGATCCTTGAATGCCGTAATCCTGTCGTACCGCGTCACCATCGGCATCGATGCCGGTAGGCCCCGACACGGTACAACGTAGGAACTCCAGCCTTGTCGAGGAACAGTCGACTGTTCCCAATATCTTGCAGTCGGTCAACCGAAGCTGCGCGTGATTCGACGAAGCGCCGTCAAATTTGTTGACCACGATCGCTTTTTTCGCCGCCGTCGGTTCCAGTTCGGATGTGGCCGGTTTCAGCGCCAATCCATGGATCGATACGTTCGACGCACCGGTGATCGTCAAAACGTCCGCATCCGTCGCCGTAATGACGGGAACTTGGCTTTCGTCTTGCGAACGAATCGTCAACGAACGCGCGATCGTAACGGCTTCGTGATACGTCCCCGGCGCGAGGCGGATTTCGTCGCCGTCGTGCGCCGCGTCGATCGCGGCTTGTAAGCTATCGTAGTCGCCGCGTCCGACGAGCTGCACACGCGCACCTTGAGACGCCGCGCCTCTGCCTGGAATCGCTCCGTTGTGCATCGTCCGCGGGTCGGCCTGGATCGGACACGCGCATTTCGGACAGGCCGCCGCGCGATCCGAAACGGGGTGGTGAGCGCACTCGGGACACGTGATCAAAGCCATCGTTTCGACTCCTGCTCCGAATTTAGTCAAAACCTTACGTCGACTACGGATTATAACCTCACGCGGATATCGAGAGAAATCCACGCGCAGATCTAGCAGACGATGCGCACGCCCTGTCGCGACGCGTACCTGTTTCATTCGCACGAGCCGTTCGCGATCGACTTGCTACAATGTGCACGAAGTCGTTTCGTTGGTCGCTCACGTCCCTTGCGTCACACATTCGGTTCTCGCTATGAAACTGACGGTTTTCTTCGCTTTCGTCGTGCTGTTTCGGGCGTCGGTCGTCGTGCACGCGGTCGAGGCGTTTCAAGAGAAGAATTTGGTCGTGTCGCAAGTCGGCGACGGCGAGGAAGTCGATAAAGCGCAGAACGTGCCGATCGTGCTGAAGGAATTCACGATCGATGGGAAGCTCGTGCAAGAGATTCCGCTGCCGACCGCCGCCGCGGGGGCGAACCACGCGCTGACACAAAATCGGAATCGCGTCGGAGGGGATCTCACGCGGTCGACCGATGGGCGTTTCGTCGTTCTAGGAGGCGTCGATCTGCCGCCTCGGTCGTCATGCCCGGCTCGCCCAGTCCGTGCGCGAACGATCGCCCGGGTCGATTCGGCCGGCCACGTCGATACGACCACTTGCTTCAAAGACGCGTATTTCTCCGCCGGCGCGATCGGCATTCGCAGCGTCGTATCGTTCGACGGCGGCGGCTATTGGATCTCGGGCAAAGGGAACGAACACCAAGGCGTGCGTTACATCAAACACGGCGCGAGCACGACCGCGGCCGTGACCGATCCGGCCGAAGAAACCCGGCACTTGGCGATCGCCGACGAACGGTTGTACGTGACGCCCGCCGCAGGCGTCGGCACGATCGGCGCCGGGCTGCCGCTGCCTGCCGCGTCGAACGCGCTGACGACGCAACTGCCGGGCATTCCGTTATCGGGCTGGAATTCGCCGGTGTTGCTGGATCTCGACCCGGCCGTGCCGGGCGTGGACACGCTGTATGTCGTCGAAGATCGCAAACCGAACTTCGCGAAGTTCAAGTTCGACGGCAAGACGTGGACCCGCGACAAGGCCTTCGCGATCAAGGACCCGAACGCGATGCTGTTCATCACCGGTAAGGTCGAAAACGGAACCGTCGTCCTGTACGGTACGACCGACTCGGGCAGTTCAGGCTCGTTCGAAAACGAGTTGGTCGAAATCCGCGACGAGACTCCGACTCCGCGCATCCGCGTACTCACCAAAGCGAAACCGAATTACAGCTTCCGGGGTGTTTCTTACGTGCCCGTAAGGAAGCCGGCCGCAACGACTGCGGAGAGTCGATGAAACGGCGGCATTTCTAGATGCCTTGTCGAAAGATTCAGCACATTCAGGAGCTTGATAAACATAGAGAAACTCGGGGGTTTATTTACAATAGCACGATTCCGAGTGCTCTTTTGTAATTGAATCTCAACACGTGCAACATGATTCGAACGGTCAAATTCCTCGCAGCGTCGCTCGTCGTTTTTGGTTTTCCGCTCTCCGCGGTGGCGGCCGCGTTTAGCGATATCGTGGTCGTCTCGATCGGCGACGGGAACGCCGCAAACCCCGATCCGCAGTCGGTCCCGGTCTCGCTGCTCAGTTTCAGTCCGACGGGCGTCGCCGGGTTCTCACTGACGATGCCCACCACGGATTCGGGCACGAATCACGCTCTGACGTTGAGCAACAATCGCGCGGCGGGGGGATTGAACCTGACCGCCGACGGTCGCTATCTGGTGTTGGGGGGAACGGACAATCCGCCGCGACCGGCTTTGAACTCGGTCGCGACGCGGACGATCGGCCGCGTCGACGGCGCGGGGAACGTCGACACCAGCACCACGATCACCGATTACGGCGGCACCACGAACATCGGCATTCGCAGTGTCGCGTCGGTCGACGGCAGCTCGTACTACACCGCGGGCAACGGCAGCGGTAACAGCGGAGTGTTGTTGGTGAATCACGGCGCTACGACGTCGACCGTGTTGACCACGGCCGGCCCGACGCGTCACCTGACGGTCGCCGGCGGAAACCTGTATCTGGCGCAAGACGCGACCATGAACCAAGTCGGCAGCGGCTTGCCGACCAGCGGCACGCAAACGCTGACGACGCTGGCCGGCGTGGGGGCGCCGCCGACCGGCGGCAATTGGAATTCGCCGGTGTTTTTCGATCTGAATCCTTCGGTCGCGGGCGTCGATACGCTGTACCTGGGCGTGCAACGCAGCAATTCCGTCGAATTGCCGGCGATCGTCAAATACACGTTCAACGGCACGACTTGGACGCAGGCGGGGACGTTCGATTTGGGGACGAACATCGGTATGCTGTTTCTGACCGGTCGAGTCGAAGGGGGCAACGTCGTCCTGTACGGCGTGACGGATACGTCGGGCGCACCGTCCTTCGGCAACGCGCTGGTGTCGATGACCGACCTCGGCGTCGGTTCGACGTTCACCACATTGGCGGAGTCGGGCGCGGGCTACGGTTTCCGCGGCGTGGCGTTGCGCCGACCGCGATCCCCGAGCCGTCGTCGGTGTTCTTCGCCTTGGCCGCGACCGCCGCGGTGGCGATTCCTTTACGTAAACGGTTGCGCTCGCGGAACGCATGATATGACGACCGACGGACATCGCGACTTGCGCCGCTCGACTTCGCGTCATCCTGGTTTGACGTTGATCGAAGTCCTCGTGGTGATCGCCATCGTCGGTATTCTGATCGCGTTGTTGCTGCCGGCGGTGCAAAGCGCGCGCGAAGCGGCCAGACAGGCGCAGTGTCGCAATAACATCCGTCAACTCGGCCTGGGTCTGCAGAATCATCATTCGTCGAAGAAGATGTTTCCGGCCGGGATGTCGTACGTCAACGACCCGATCGCGCCGATCCCCGTCACGCAAAGTCTGCCGCTCCGGTACATTTTTTCGAACGCGTTCATCTCGTTGCTGCCGTATCTGGAAGAAAACTCGCTCGACGCGATTTATGATCGTCGACAATCGTGGTATGCCCAGAAGGAGACCGTCTATTCGAGCGCGAGCCCGTTGTTTTCGTGCCCGTCGGCGGCTCATGAGAATCCGCTTTCCAATCCGTATCTCTCCGACATCGTTCTGCCGCGCTACACGAAGAACCTGCCCATCGCGCCGGCGTGGCCTTCCAGCGTCGGTCTGACCGACTACATCTTGTGTAAGGGCGTCAGCGACGGTTGGTGCCGCTTGCCGCCGGGCAGCGTGTCGTTGCAGGGGCAAAAGACGTTGGCCGCCGCCGGCCAACCCATTCCGTTGGCGATCGAAGAACGCGGGATGTTCGACTTTGCGCCGGCCAACGCGCCGCGCAGGGTTCGTCGCCCGCTTCGCCAAAATCACCGACGGCTCGTCCCATACGATCGCGCTGGGCGAAGGGGCCTGCGGCGATCGCTGGCAAGTTTGCACCGATTCGGGATTGCCCGGGCAAGGTTACGCGGCGAGTTCCGCATTCAAGGACGGCGGCGGCAACTTCGTAGGTATCTACCAATTTTGGTTCAGCAGTCCCATCCAAGGCGAAGGGGGCAAAGGGCCGGTCGGCAGCGTGTTCGGTTGCACGCTGGAGCCGATGAACAAAAACCCGGTCACGCATTCCACGTTTCGGATCGACGGTACGTTGCAAGCCGATTGTCGGCCGAGCGTCGATTGGGCCGGCATCGGCGTTCCGACCGGCAGTCATCGGGTGAGCAATTTCCGCAGCGACCATCCGTCGGGCGCATGTTTCTTGATGGCCGACGGCTCGGTCCATTACGTCGGCGACGAGATCGACATGGACGTGTTCCGCAAGCTCTCGACGATCGCCGGCGGCGAATCCGCCGGCGTGCCGTAGTCGCGATTCGACGCGATGGTTATATGCGCGGGAGGATGTTCGTGAGGCCACTTAATCGCGAGACTTCTGAACGAAGACATCCCGACGACGTTGCTGTTGAATCCGGCCACGAAAAACGGCGGCGAGACGCTGCCCGACGGGTATTGAACGTCACGGCGCACGGCGGATACATTTCATTCATCTTCGCCTTTCGTTGGTTTCTCGGGAATTTCCGTATGTCGCTTTCGATTCGACCGGCGGTTCTCGCACGGCATTCGTCTTGTGGTGTTTCGTCTCGCCGCTGTTCGCGAACGACGCGCCGCTGGTGTGCTCGAACCGCTCCGGCGCTTGGTCCGATAAGACCACTTGGGATCTCGGACGGATTCCCCAAGCGGGCGACCGCGTCGTGGTCCGGGCGGATCACAAAGTGCTATACGACGTCGAGAGCCAAGACGTCATCCGGTTGGTCCAGGTCGCCGGAACGCTCGAGTTCGCCGCCGATCGCAACACGCGATTGGAAGTCGGATTGCTGACGGTCATTCCCAGCGAAACGCCGACCGAAGAAGGCTTCGATTGTCATGCGCCGGCCCCGGCGGTCGACGAGACCAAGCCCCGCCCCAGCTTGTTCGTGGGCCGTCCCGGCGCCGATTCCCGGCAAACACACGGCGACGATCCGACTGCATTATGTCGAAGGGATGAACAAAGAATCTTGCCCGGCGATAGTCTGCTGCGCGGGACGCATGGAACTGCACGGCGAGCCTATGCGGCTGACGTGGGTCAAACTGAAGAAGGAAGCGGCGGTCGGAGCCGACGAGTCTCTCGCTAACCGAAGCCGTGGCCGACTGGAAAGCGGGCGATCATCTGGTCGTCACCCGCACCCAGCGTCCCGGCGCGGCGGCGGTGGCGTCGGGGCGGCGAAGGCGAAGAAGAATCCGATCACAACGAAGAACGGAAGTTGATCTCGGCCGGCGGCGGCGATTTCACCGGTGGGAACTCGTTGAAGCTCGATGCGCCGCTCAAGTTCTTCCACTACGCCGACGAGAGCGAAGGCTTTCAAGGCGAAGTCGTCAACCTCACCCGCAACGTGGTCGTCGAATCGGCCGATCCGGCCGGCGTTCGCGGGCATACGATGTTTCACAAGAACTCGGCCGGCTCGATCAGCTACGCCGAGTTTCGTCATCTCGGCAAGCAAGACGTGCTGGGCCGCTACAGTATCCACTTCCATCTGTGCGGCGACACGATGCGGGGCAGTTCGGTCGTCGGCGCGTCGATCTGGGACAGTCACAACCGTTGGATCACGATTCACGGAACGGACGCGATGGTCATCCGTGATTGCGTCGGTTTCAAAAGCATCGGTCACGGCTATTTCCTAGAGGACGGCACCGAAACCAACAACATTCTGGACCACAACGTGGCCATCGCCGCCAAGCCCGGTAAACCGTTGCCCAACCAAGTCATTCCGTTCGACTTAAACCTGGGCGCCGGCTTCTGGTGGGCGAACTGTCAGAACAGTTTCACGCGGAACGTGGCCGTGGACTGCGGCGAATACGGCTACCGGTTCGAGTCCATTCGGACCGACACCTTCGACCCGGTCTTGCCGATTCGACAACCCGACGGCACGGTGAAGAGCCTGGATACGCGCACGATGCCGTTCATTCGCTTCGAGGACAACGAGGCCCACTCGTTCCGACAATTCGGTCTGAATATCCGCGGTGTCCCGCGTTTCGGCGGAGCGGGCGGCATGCCCGAAGGAAACGCGACGCTGTTGAAGGAAGCCGCCGAAGCGATGCCCGCCGCGGGCCAGCCGTTTTGGATTCGCAACTTTCGCTCTTGGGAATCGAATTACTCGATCCATCTCGGCACGACCGGCGTGTTCGTCGACGGACTGAACACGTTCCGGAACGACGTGGCGATCTGGCGCTCGATCATGGACCGCTCGGGCTTTCGCCGGTTGAACTCCCGAGAAATGAAAGTGAACGACATCCATAACCCGATCAGCGTGGGGCCGTTGGCGACCGAAGGCCGGACCTCCGGCGGCGTGTCGAGCTTCAGGGACACGCTCCCCCCGACGACCATGATCACCAAAGTGGTTCGTACGGGCAGCCTGGTGCAAGTGGTCGGCTCGGTGGCCGATACCAGCGACATCAAACGCGTGACGGTGAACGGACAGCCGGCCCGTTCGACGCGGGGAGCGTTCACCGAATGGGAAATCGCCCTCGACGCTCCCGCCGATAAGCCCGTGACGCTGCAAGCGAGCGCGGAAGACGTGAACGGCAAAGTGGAAACCACGCCGCACACGTTGACGGTCACGCCCGACGGAGGAATCCGGTCTCAGGCGGCCGTGAGCGCTCAAGCGGCCACACTCAAGAATGATGCGGCGCATCATCAACATTGAACGACGCCGCCGTGTCTCGAACTTTTATTCGATGATGTATCAAAATAACAAACGCGGCCTGATCGCTCAGGCCGCGTTTGTTCGTATTCGTATCCGACGCGATTAGCGTTGATAGTTTTGCGTCGCGCTTTGTCCGACGACCGGGACCAAGTCCGGGTAGTCGGCTTGCAGCGTCGCGGCGTCGGGGATCAACATCGTCGAACCGACGTTCAGGCGATCGGCGTTCGGGTTGTGGCGGCGGTTGTATTCGAACAACGCTTTGTTGAACATGCCGTTGCCGTAATAGCGTTCGGCGATGCTGTAGTAGCTGTCCTGGGCGTTGACCTGATACTGCTGCGTCCGTCCGCGCACCGTGCCCGACGGCGTAGTGGACGACTCGAACGACGTCCGCGCGGCGGCCGCCGGATCGTACGGCTGCGTGATCGGTTGGCCGTTGTTCGACATCGTGTTCGTCGGTGACGACGCGTAGCCGGTCGGTTGCGTGGTCGGGATGTTCGGTTGCGTGAAGCGTAACGGCGCGGCGGCCGGAGTCGTCGCGTTATTGATCGCAGCGGCCGTGCCGGCGGTCGTCGAGTAACCGCCGTCGGCGTACGGTTGATTCGCTTCGGCGGGCACGCGGACCGGTTGTTCGGCGGTCGCGTTGTATTGCGTCGCAGGCGTCGTCGCGGCGGACGGCGAATTCGTGTAACCGTTTCCGGCCGTGTAACCGCCGTTCGCGGGCTGCAACGGTTGCAGCGGCTGAGCGGCGGTCCCCGTTTCAAGCGTCCGCGGCGGATTGGCGTCGTAGCCGTTCGACGTCGCGGGGTTCGCTGTCGAGCCGCTCGCGCTCGGCGTCATCGAATACCCACCGGCGGCGGCAGGTACCGGAGATCCGCCGGCCGAGGCCGGTACGAAGCCGGTGTTACCCGTGTAACCGTTGCTCGGGGGCGTCGTCGAGGCCGCGCCATTCAACGGGGCCAACGCGGTGTTGACCGCTTGCGATCCGGCGGCGTATGCGTCGTCGGCGGCGCCGTTCAGTTTGCTCATGCCGGCGTCGGCCGCGCCGCGCAGTCGCGACGACGCGTCGTTCACCATGCCGTTCGCCGTGTTACGCAAATCGGTTTGCGCGTTCTGCAACTGTTGCGTTCCGGCGTCGCGGGCTTGGTTGATGAATTGCGTCCCTTGCGTACGAAGCTCGGTCGCGGCGGTGCCGGCCGACTTCGACAGAGCGTCGGTCGATTTCGCCATCGCCTCGCTCGGATTCGACAGCAGGCCGTTGGCTTTCGACATGACGTCGGTCGCTTGGTTCGTTACGCCGTCGGAAACGGTGCGAACTTCGTCGCGGATGCCGGTCGAGGCGTCGCGTAACGTATTGGCCGCGTCGGCACCGGCCTTGTTGAATTGATCGAACGACTTGGCGAACGCGTTCGGCGTCGCGGCATTCGCGGCGGTCGCTTCGGGTTGCACGACGATGGTCGAAGAACCGGTTTCTCCGTGATACGACGGCAAGGGCTTCGGCGCGGCGCGGCGGCATCCATCGAATAGCCACCCTTGGCGGCGAGCGGCGCGGCGGCCGGGGCCGCGTCGCGCGGCGGCAGGAACGAAGCCGACGGCTCTTTGACGTTGTCAGTCATCGAGTAAGCCGGCGTTGCGCTGGGAGCGGGACCGTTGTCTTGCGCGTTGAACGACGCGGGCGAAGCCGAGTTCATCCCGCGTGAGAGAAACGGATCGCCGCCGCTGGGCGCGGCGAACTTGTTGGGCGTGGTCGTTGCGCCGGAGGCCGGAGCCAGCATCGTCGGCGACGACGCGCCGCTGAGGATCGTGGGTCCGCCCGTCGAGGGCGTCGCGCCGTCGGTCGCGGCTTGGTGTTGGGCCACGTATTGATCCGCGTCGAGATCGGCCGGGCGGGTCAATCGGGCATACAGCACATAACCGAACACAACGACCAACGAACCGATGATGGCCAGGCCGATTTTCGTTTCGCGCGGCATCCGACCGGTGGCTGCGCGGGGCTTGCGCGGTTTCGGTTCGGGCTTGGCGGCATCCGTTTTCGGCGCGTCCGGCCGCAAGGCCGCGGCGGCGGGCGAAGCCGGTGCGCCGGACTTCGGCGGTTCGGCCTTGGCCAAGGAGACGCCGAGCGCGGCTTCTAAGCGGGATTTTTCGTTCGGAACTTGCGACATGGTACCCATCCCTGAGTGTTTGGTGTGTGCGTCACATCCTGCGAACGCGGGGTCTTTGTTGTACTGCTGCGGGTCGCTGCGATGTCTTTCGGGTCTTCGTGAATGGTCTGCGTAGTTTATGCTCTGCGAGACGCGACGCGAAACTTCGCGCCTGCGGCTGCGGGGGTTACGTTCCAACTCCGACTCGCCGGCCGTGATCGGCTTACGGGTCAAATTCTCCAAGCGTAAGTCGTCGCGAAACGCGTTCTTCACCAACCGATCTTCCAGCGAGTGAAAGCTGATGATCGCCAAGCGTCCGCCGGGTTTCAAACAGTCCGGCAACACGCGTAACGCATCGCTCAACTCGTCCAACTCGCCGTTCACCGCGATCCGAATGCCTTGGAAGCTGCGCGTCGCGGCGTCGATCCGATCCGACGGTTTATGCGGGACCGCGGAACGCACCACCTTCGCCAATTCGGCCGCCGTCTTCACGCCTTCGCCCGTCGTCCGACGTTCGATGATGCGACGCGCCACTCGGCGACTGTGTCTCTCTTCGCCGTAGCGATAAATCGCGTCGGCCAACTGCTCTTCTCCGACATGTTCCAACCACCGCCACGCGGGCTCGCCCGCGGTCGTATCGAATCGCATATCCAACGGGCCGTCGCCGTCGAAGCCGAAGCCCCGTTCGCGATCGGCCAACTGATCGCTCGACAAACCCAAGTCCAACAAGATTCCATCGACGCGTTCGACGCCGATCTCGCGTAACACGGCCGGCAACTCGCGATAGGACGCGTGCGCCACCTTGACGCACAACCCTTTCAGCGACGTTTCCGCCCGTTCGATCGGCAACGGATCGCGATCCACGGCCAGCACATAGCCGTTCGGCGCGACGCGTTCCGCCAGAGCCCGGGTATGACCGCCGCCGCCCAGCGTGCCGTCGACGAGGATTTTGCCCGGACTCGGCTGGAGCCAAGTCAAGACTTCGTCAAGCAACACCGGGATGTGAACGGTCTCGGACACGGACTCTCTCGATCAAAACGTCAACGTCTTACCCGTTATCGCAAAATCGAGCAATCCCGATCATGCCGGCAAGAATGCGCAGCGGCACGGAAAATTCAGAGGGGCCTCAAAGAGTCTCAAGAATAATCAAAAAAGCGAAGGTATGTTGCTCGATCGCATTCCATTCGCGTTCCATCGCTACATAGGTTGGACATTTTTCTAGGCATTTGTTTTGCGATTTCTTGAGGCCAAAAAACGAGAGCTCGGCCGAATCGTGATTCGGCCGAGCTCAGCGTATCTTCAGACATCGGTGGCTGCGCGACGGAGATCGTCTCGGGCGAGGCGAAGCGGCGTTGGCACGTCGGTTCGGGCGTTCGCGCGAGGGCCGATCAAGCAGCCCGTCGGCCGCTGGTCAAGCAGGCCACCTCTGGTTATGACTACACATATGGCAGACCACCTCCTTTCGCAAAAGACACCCGAGCGTGCGGAAACCAGTTTTCCGTTAGGTCGGCTCTAGTCAGGTCGAGGCCACGTAAGCCCGACACTTGCGACACTCGCATTATTTCCCGCGTGCCCACGACGTCAAGAGAATCGCTCCGCGAGAAAGGTTCGCGCCGGCACATTCGCTTGCGCGGAGTCGAAGTTCATAATCTGCGGAACGTCGATCTCGATTTACCTTTAGGGAAACTGATCGCGTTTTGCGGCGTGAGCGGCAGCGGCAAGACCAGCCTGGCGTTGGACACTTTGTACGTCGAAGGTCAACGACGCTATCTCGAAAGTTTCTCGACCCACACGCGACAATTTCTCGAGCGTTTGGAAAAGCCGGCGGCCGAGTCGATCACCGGACTCCCTTCGTCGATCGCGGTCCGCGCCCGCGAGTATTCGAAGAACAGCCGCAGCACGGTCGGCAGCGTGACCGAGTTGGACGATTACTTCCAATTGCTGTTCGCCAAAGTCGCGCGACCCTATTGCGCGAGTGCGAGCGCGCAGTCACGGCCTACACGCCGGTCTCGGCGGCGGAAGAGTTTTCGCAAGCGGTGGAAGGGCGACGCGCGTTGGTCGTGGTCCCGGCGAATTTGACGCACGACGGTTCGTCGCCGGAGCGCGAGTTGACGCGTTTGCGCGAACAAGGCCATCTACGCGTCGTCGCCGACGCGCGGCAGTGGTCGTTGGACGATGCGGCGCAACTTGCGGCGTTGGCCGCTTTGCCCGCCGCGCTGTTGGTCGCGGCCGAATTGGTCGTCGATCGGATCACTACCGGTCCGCAACACCTCAAACGGAACACCGAAGCGATCGCCGCGGCGTTCACGCGTCATCCGCCGGGTTGTGAGATTCTTGCTTGCCCAGGACGCGCCTGCTTTCGCCGACGATCCGACGCGCGGCACGATCGACACGCTCGACGGCGTCGCCTGGCGCAGAATCGAGTATCTTCGCGTCCCGACTTGCTCCGGGTGCGGCGCGATTTTCGCGGAATCGAGCGCCAAGCTGTTTAACCCCGACAGTCCGTTAGGGGCATGCCCGGCCTGCGAAGGCTTTGGCAATCGGTTGGAGATCGACCCGGCGTTGGTCGTTCCCGATCCGTCGAAAAGTTTGCGCGACGGCGCGATCGCGCCCTGGAACACGCCGGCCTATAAGCACGAGTTGGATGAATTGACGGCCCTGGCGCCGGATTACGATTTGCCGTTGGATACGCCGTGGAGCGAACTGAACGAGGCACAACGCGCCCTTGTGCAAGACGGCGTCCCCGCTCGGAAATTCGGGGGCTTACGCGGCTTCTTCGCGTGGTTGGAACGGCGCAAGTACAAGATGCACATCCGCGTCTTTCTCAGTCGTTGGCGTTCGACCAGCGTCTGCACCGTCTGTCACGGCGCAAGGCTTAATCCGGCCGCCCTGGCGTATCGCGTGGCGGGCAAAAACCTGCCCGCGTGGTATTCGCTGCGCGTCGCCGATTTATCGGCCGAGTTCGATCGACTGGTCGGCGACAGGCCCACGCGCGGCACGCCGTACGCCATGCTCGAACACATTCGCCACCGCGTGCGCTATTTGATCGACGTCGGTCTCGGCGCGTTGTCGCTCGATCGCACGTTGCGGACCGTCAGCGCGGGCGAGGCGCAGCGAATCATCATGACGTCGGCGCTCGGATCTAGCTTGGTCAACGTCCTATATGTTCTGGACGAACCCAGCGCGGGTCTGCATCCCGCCGAATATCCCGCATCGTCTCGGTACTTGAGAGACTACGCGATCGCGGCAATACGGTCGTCGTGGTCGATCACGCCGAAGACGTGCTAAGCGCGGCCGATCAATTGGTGGAGATCGGTCCGGGTGCGGGCGAGCGCGGCGGCACGATCGTGTTTCAAGGAACCGCAGGCGAGAATCGTCGAGCACCCCGGCAGCGCGACCGGCGATTATCTGGCCGGGCGGCGTTATCGTTATGCGCCTCGCGCACGACGCACCGCTCAACAAGGTTGGCTGCGGCTTTCGGGCGCGACGGGTCACAATCTGAAGAACTTAACGGTCGATCTTCCGCTCGGCACGTTAGCGGTCATCGCCGGCCCAAGCGCGTCGGGCAAAACCACATTGCTCGAAGAGACGCTCTATCCCGGACTGTGTAAACGCAAGAAGATCGACGCTCCGGCCGCGTTGCCGTTCGAGCAACTACTGGGAGATCGGCAGATCGAAGATGTGATCCTAATCGACCAATCGCCGGTCGGCCGCTCGCCTCGCTCGAATCCGGCCACGTACCTGAAAATCTTCGACGAGATCCGCAAGCTCTTCGCCGAAACGGCCGATGCCCGCACGAACAACTACGGGCCGGGCAATTTCAGTTTCAACGTCGCGGGCGGTCGTTGCGAGACGTGCGAGGGCGACGGTTTTTTGCGGATCGACATGCAGTTCATGGCCGATGTGTTCATGAAGTGCCAAAGTTGCCACGGCCGACGATTCCGTCCCGAAATCCTGGCGATCCAATATCGCAATCGCAACATCGCGGACGTGCTGGACATGACCGCTCGCGAAGCGTTCACGTTTTTTCGCGGCGCACCGCAAGTGCAAGCGAAGTTGAAGCAACTGATCGACGTCGGCCTGGAATATCTACGTCTCGGTCAGCCCGCCAACACGCTTTCTTCGGGCGAGTCGCAACGTTTGAAGTTGGTGTCGTACATCGCATCGATGAAAAAATCGCGGACGCTGTTTCTGCTCGACGAACCGACGACCGGTCTCCACTTCGCCGACGTCGCGCAGTTGCTGGAATGCTTTCAGGCGTTATTGGACGTCGGGCATTCGTTGATCGTGGTCGATCATCATCCGTTGGTGTTGCAAACGGCCGACTACATCTTGGAACTCGGTCCCGGTTCGGCCGACGACGGCGGACGCTTGGTTGCGCGCGGCACGCCCGAGGAGTTGGTCACGAACGCGAATTCACCGACCGGAAAGTTTTTAAAACGTTGGTTCGCGCACTCCGCGAAAGACCGGTGATCCGCGCATGACGACGACCGCCGCGCCGTTCGAATTGATTTACGATCGACTGTCGCCCGCCGAGGCGCGTTTGGAGTTGCGCACCCGCGACGCGGGCGAGATCACAGCGGCCGTGATCCACGGCCCGTTCTGCGACGATGCGAACACGTTGCCGTGCAAAATCGCGTTCCGTCGCGACGCGAAAACCGCGCGGTGGGCCACGGTCGTGCCCGATCCGTGTTATTGGTCGCCGGCGTTGCCGTTTCGGTATCGACTTAACGTCACATATCGCGCCGCGCCCGACCGAGAAGCGTTGCCGCATTTGCAGTGGCTGGGAATCAAGCGTTACGAGCGACGCAACCGTTTGTGGTATCTGGACGGCGCGCGTTGGATCGCGCAGGTGTCGCGTGGGATGAAACGCAAGAACCGCTCTGGCGCGAGTTACGCGCGACGGGAACGACGTTGTTGCTGCGCGGCGCAACGCTGGAAACCCTAGAGACCGGGACGCAAGCCGGCGTGCCGGCAATTATCGACCTACGCGGCGCGACGCCGACGAATGAAGTCATCGCGGTTTTGAGCGAACAAGCCGCGATTCGCGCGGTGATTCTGGATGTGCATCGATTGACGGCTTCGGTCTTGGACATCGCGTTACGGAAATTCGCATGCGGCGTGGTGATCGATTCCGACGCTCCGTGCGAACCGCAACTCGCCGCGCTCCAAGCGTTGGCCGCTCGTTACGACATCTGCGTGTTTGTCGACGCGGATCGATTCAAAGCGTGGTCCGCGTTTGCCGATTGGGACTACCCCGTCGTGCCGTTTCGCGCCGGAACCGTCGCCGATTGGTCGTCGCGTCGCGCGGCCGCCGACCGCTTGCAGGCCGATCTCGCCGAGCATGGCGATTTCGCCGGTTATCTTTGCGCCGATTTGAACGAGTCGGCCCGCTGATCGAACGTCTCGTGTTCGATTACACTACGATCATGCCCGAGATATTCGATCGCTACGTCAAACAAATGCGTTACGCGCCGTTCGGCGAGGCCGGTCAACGCCGATTGGCGTCGTCGCGCGTCTTGATCGTCGGCTGCGGCGCGTTGGGGTCGGTCGCGGCCGAGTCGCTGGTCCGCGCCGGCGTCGGTCGCGTGCGGATCGTCGATCGAGATTTTCTGGAGTTGAGCAATCTTCAACGTCAGGTTTTGTTCGACGAAGACGATCTCCGCGACGAACTGCCCAAGTCGGTCGCCGCGGCACGCAAACTCGCGCGGATCAACTCGACCATTGAAGTCGAACCGTTGGTCGCCGACGCGCAGGCCGGAACTATTCGTGAACTGTGCGCCGGGGTCGATTGCATCGTGGACGCGACGGACAATTTCGAGACGCGTTTTCTGTTGAACGACGCGGCGCACACCCTAGGCATTCCGTGGATCTACGGCGGTTGCCTGGGCGCCGAAGGGCAAACGCTGACGATCGTCCCCGGCCGTACGGTCTGTCTGCGTTGCATCATGCCCGATCCGCCGCCGGCGGGAGCGACGGCCACGTGCGATACGGCGGGCGTGCTCGGCGCCGCGGCGGGCACGGTCGCGCTGCGTCAGGCGCTCGAAGCGTTGAAAATTCTCTCGGGTAACGACGACGCGATCGATCCAAACTGGAACGTCTTCGATCTGTGGCGAAATACGTCGCGCACGATTCGCGTCGATCGCGCACGCATGAGCGCGGATTGCCTCTGTTGCGTTCGAGGAGAGACGCCGTGGCTGACCGGCGAACGGGGCGGCCGCGCGGCGGTGCTCTGTGGTCGGAACTCGGTTCAGTTAACGCCTGACGGCGAGCCGGTCGAGCCGGCCGCGCTCCGCGCAATTCGAGCATCTCGGCGGTTGGAGCGGCAATGCGTTTCTGCAACGCTGGCACGTCGATGACTTTACATTGACGTTTTTTCGAGACGGCCGCGTGGTCGTGCAAGGGACCGACGACCCCACAGTGGCGCGCGGCGTCTACGCAAAGTGCGTCGGAGGATGACCGGACGGTTAGCGCATTCGCTTTCGCTCGATCTCTGCTTGACATTTCCAATAGCTTGGAAACGGCACGAGTTGCACGACGCAGCAAACATCCTTCACGGCGATTTTCGGTTGGGGAACTTCCGAGACCACAGATATTTCATCGGCTTCGATTTCCACACGATCGCCGAATAATAACGGCTTCACATTGCCGTCTTGATCGTAACCCACGACCGAGACGACGTTCGCGGTTTGAAGCGACGGTGAATCTCCCGTGAATGCTTCGAAAATCGGCATAACGTCTCCCTCGACGCGTTCCATCGATTTGATAGCTCGCCGCGGGATCCAAGCATATTCTTTCCGAATATTCGGTTTTCCAGGGAAATCCTCATCGCGATATGGTCGGTCGTCCTCGATGTGCAATCCGAACTTCTTAGGCGTCATCGCATTCCAGACGACTTGAACACAGTGTTCCAGCAAAGAAAAACGTTCCTCCTCGGCCCGCCCTTCGGAGAGAAACGAGCCGAAGACGATCCAATCGTCCGTCGTCTTGACCAACACGCCTTCTACCGTGTGTGCCGTCGAGCGATTCAATGTGACTCGATAGCAATTTCCCGACCGTAACGGTTGAGAGTCGCTTCTGGCGACGGGCTTCGTCGCGATCATCGGCCATGTGAGACAAGCGAACGGCACGTAGAGAACGCACAAACGGATACCGTAAGAAATCGTCATCGGCGTCGTGCCCCTAGGATCGTAGCTGCGGGATCGGGGACGTACTTCTAAAGAAATTTCCCTGATCGAGCAAGGCGATCATGCCCCATCCGCGCGAGCCGATGGGAGTTTCGAGTGGTCAATGCAGTCTGGTAAGTACGCGAGATACGGTTACGATACGATCGGCGATTAAATCCCCGCGCCCGAGATCAATCCGCACGGCGCTCGACCAGACCTTTTTGCAACTCGATATCCGAGTGCAGATTCGCGCAAGGCTTGCTTCTGTTCGGCGGTCGCGGCCGCGAAGAGTTCTTGCTCGCGGAGCGGCGGATTCTCATTGTCGCGCGAGGCCAACGTTCGTCCGCCGGCGACCACGTCGGCCCAATAATACACGCGATCGCCCGTGTCGTAGCGATTCAGCAATTTGCAATCGAGCCAAGCCAGGCAGTCTCGCAGGATCGGCGCGCCTGTCTTAACCGTCATCGTCTCAAGCCCCGCCAATTTATCGCGATCACGACCCGAGCCGATCGCGAAGTTCATCGCCAACGGAATTTGGTTCGCGCCGATCAAGTGCAAAGCGAACGCTTGCGACTTCTCGATCAGTTCCGACGTGTAATGATTCGGCGCGATGCCCGTCACGACGACGGGGCGCTCGGGATCGAGCGACGCTTGCAAAACCCAGGTCGCCACGAGTCCGCCGCGACGCTCGACCGACGCCGAGGTGACGATCCACACCTCGCGGTTGACCATCTTCATGATCTGTTCGATCGATTGCCGTTCGGCTTGCGGACTTAACGACATGGCGTACGCTCGTGCGATGCGGATCGCCGGGCGGCGATTGTGGGGGCTTTCTCTTGAATTTATACTGACCGTGCCGAATCGACTAATGAAATTCGTATTCGGATTCTCACACGCACGCTCCATTCGTCTCACTCCGGGGGATTCGCTCGATGTCGCTCACGACACGTCGCCGTTTTTTGCAGACCACGCTGGGAAGTTTCGCCGCGGCCGGACTCGCTTCGCAGGCACGCATCTTCTCGGGCTCGGCGTTCGCCGCCGACGCGAAGCCCTGGTTCGATATTTCGCTGGCGCAATGGTCGCTGAACAAAGCGTTCTTCGGTCGCCCCGGCGTCACCAAATTGGACCCGCTGGATTTCGCCAAAATCGCGAAGACCGAGTTCGACATCTCGGCCGTCGAATACGTCAACCAGTTCTATAAGGGCAAAGCCAAAGACCAAGCGTTTCTGGCCGACCTGAAAAAGCGGGCCGACGACCATGGCGTGAAGAACGTCTTGATCATGTGCGACGGCGAAGGGAACCTGGGCGATCCTGACGACGCCAAGCGTACGACCGCCGTCGAGAACCATTACAAGTGGGTCGACGCGGCCAAGTACCTGGGCTGCCATTCGATCCGTGTGAACGCGGCGTCGGACGCCAAGAAGACTCGCGAGGAACAACAGAAGTTGGCTGCAGACGGCCTCGCGCGGCTGACCGATTTCGCGTCCAAACAAGAGATCAACGTGATCGTCGAAAACCACGGCGGGCTCTCGTCCGACGGCGCATGGTTGGCCGCCGTGATGAAGACGGTGAATAACCCGCGTTGCGGCACGCTGCCCGACTTCGGCAACTTCCACAGCTATGACCGCTACAAGGGAACCGAAGAACTGATGCCGTTCGCCAAAGGCGTCAGCGCCAAGAGCCACGACTTCGATGGGGAAGGGAACGAAACCAAATCGGATTACGCCAAGCTGCTGAAGATCGTGAAGGACGCCGGCTACAAAGGCTACATCGGCATCGAATACGAAGGCAGCAAACTGAGCGAAGCCGACGGCATCCGCGCGACGAAAAAGTTGCTGGAAAAGTATCGCACATAGAGTCTGCGTCGAGATTGAATTCGCAGTTTTACAGAGACCCCGCGAAGTCATGGCTTCGCGGGGCTTTTTGTGCGCGGAGAACGAGTCGACGACGAAAAGCCCGGCAATACAGGGCACCCGTAAACATGGTTGCACATGCAACATTCACAATCAACAAGCTGTTTTTGCCGGCCCAAGTCGGCGTGCAGCGGTGGGTTTTCTGGTCCGGCTTTCGATTGCTTCGGTTTATCGCCCAACTTGCCGGCACGACGTAGGTTAAGGCTTGCAAGCATCACGTTCACTGGACACTTTCGGATTTGCGACTGTCGTCACTGCCCGATTTTTATGCAAGTGTCGAAATCGCTATCGTCGGAGGACTTTGCCTATTCTTTACGCAAGCATTTATTCGGGTCGTAAGTGCCGGCAACGCAACGCTTTAGAAATTTCGTTTGACTTCGACTCAAGATTGAAACGTGAACCGCGGCCACGGGCCGAGAACGGATTCTTGTTTCTTCACTGGTATGGAGTCGAAGTCATGCACAACCAACAAGCCCTCGCCGGCGCCACCGAAATCTTCTCCCGCGAGCCGGATTGGGTCACCTTCTATCGCGAAGTCTTGGGCGTCGAAGGCGTTGTCCGGAAGATGTACGCCACGCCCGAGGCTTACGCCGAGTTCCAAAAGACCGACGAGTTCGCCGAAATCCAACGCATGCTGAACGGCATCCGCGAACGAACCAAGAACAAGTCGAAGGCCGAACCGACCCGCGTCATCACGGTCCGCATGCCGAAGTCGCTGCACGACATGCTGTTCGTGGAAGCCGACCAAATGCGCACCAGCGTTAACCAATTGTGCATTTCGAAGCTGATCCAATGGATCGACAAGGAACGCGTTCCGGCCGGCGCAGAAGAAGAAATGAAGGCGACCGCTCCGGCGATGTCGCACGAGATGCCGGCGTCGAATCACATGGCCCCGGCCGCCATGGAATATGCCGGCATGCCGTCGCACCACTAAGCCGAATCGTCCCGCGTCGCATGGTGGCGGAATCCGACGTGATTCCGCCGCCGCGGCGACGGCGATTATTATGGATGCTGGTTTCGGGTTTACGGATCGTATATGCGTGACGATCACCCCGATACCGAAAGCAAGAATGCGGCGTAAAGAAAAAACGACGAAGCGGATCGATAAGCCGGGTTCTGTTCCACGTCTTGCGACGCGGCGGCGACCATTTCTCTAGGAGCGGAATTTCTTCCGCCCTCCAGCGGCGCACCCGAGAGTGATCCGCGTCGGACCGACGCGCAGTTCGTCTTGCGACGGACTTCCCCTCTGCTTGGCCTTGCTTCCCGCGGGGCTTGCCGAGCCGGACGGTCGCCCGCCCGCTGGTGAGCTCTTACCTCACCGTTTCACCCTTACCGCGCGAACGCGGCGGTTTGCTTTCTGTTGCGCTTTCCCGGACCGTCGGCGAAGGTCTCCCTGCGCCGCCGATCGGTGGGGATTACCCACCACGGCGTCCTATGAAGCCCGGACTTTCCTCCCCCATCACGGCTCCGAAGAGCACGCTCCGGCGGCGGTCGCCTGATCCGCTTCGTCGTCGCGACTCATTGTAATCGGACGCCCCGCCGAAGCGTAGGTTCGCGCCACCACGAAACTCGAACTACGCACGCCGATGTGACTGGCCGAACAAGAGCGCGGATCGCGTCGCTCTATCGCCGCGATTCGAATGACCAATGCCTAACGACTAGCGCCTAATCCCTAACGTCTACAAATAATCCAACAACGATAGCTTCGTCGTCTGTGCCATGAGTTGCAAGCTGGCCTGCATGGCGGCTTGGCGTTGCAGCAGGTCGGAAATCGCGGTCGTCATATCGGTTTCGATTTCGTCCGAAAGCGACGCCTTCAACACGGTGTCCTCGTCGTCGAGACGGCTTTGCAGAATATCCAAAGCTTGTTGTCGAGCGCCGAGTTCGGCTCGCGCGTACGTCACGCGCCCTGTGGCGTCGTCGACCAGCCCGAAGGAGCGCGTCAAACCGAGTTGGTCGTTGGCCCGCAACGCGTCGCGCATGCGGATCAATCCGTTGAAGGCGCTGTCGGTCTCTTGCGGACTGACGTCGCGTCCGGTAATCGCCTGCGCACCGCCGGTCACGGTCGCGGAGAGTCGATCGACGCCGACGCTCAACAGACCGAGATCGTCGGCCGCGACGCTGTTGTTCATCCGCTCGATCGACATCGTGCCGCCGACGCCGTTGTCGACCAACTCGATGCCGTTGCCGAACGTCGACAGTCGCGCCGTGACGCGCAACGTCGGATCTTGATTCGCCGGATGATTGTTGATTTTGTCCAAGACATCCTGCACCGTTTGCGCATCATCCAAATCCAACACCAACACCGTGCCGTCGGCGCGGTTGATTTGGAATTCCGGCCCCTGGGCGTTCATGTGCACGCCCAAACCGTGGTTCAAGTCGCTCAAACGGTTGGTCGGCAAGAACGTGCGCAAGCCGAGCTGCGAAGCGGTGGTGCCGCCGTTTTCTCCGATCGAAAAATCCGCGCCGCTTAACCGCGAGCGGATGTTGATGCCGGTGCCGTCTTCGTTGATCGAAGCCAAAACTTCCGCGCCGCTACCGTTTAAAATGTTCAGCATCTCTTCGACGGTCCGCGCTTGCGAAATATCGACGACCGTCGTCTTGCCGCCGTTGGTGATTTGCAGGCCGGACGTTTGATCGAACTCGGTCCCGGTTCCGCCGATGGTCGAACCCGAGGCGGAAGATCGATCGCGCCGCTGCCCGGAGCGAGACCGTCGGTCGTCGCGGGCGCGACGCTGAACAGCGCGGAGAACGTAGGATCGTTGTTCAGCGCTGCGGCCGCTTGGGCGGAGGTGGTCCACCCGTTTTGAATGTCGACGGTGAAGGTTTTTGTCAAAGCATCGAAGGCGACGGTTTCGCCGCCGGCCGTCACCGTGCCGCCGGCCACGAAATTGAACGTGTAGCCGTTCGAATCGACGCCGCGGCTTTTGGCCACGATCAGCAGATCGTTATTATCGCCGGCACCCGTGATTTTGCCCGCCGCATACGTGCCGAAGAGGTCGCGCATCGGCGTGGTCGGCTTGACCGCGCGATTCAGATCCGCGCCGACCACCGGACCGGTGCCGGCCGCGACGTTGTTGGCGATCCCCAACCGCCGCGCCGAATCGCCGCCGCCGACTTCGGAGATGAACAGATTTCCGCCGCCGGGCGAATCGAGCGCGACCGTGATCGCTTTCTCGCTAAAACCGACGGAAATCGTGCGGCCGAGCGGAGCGTTCGCTTCCAACAATTGCTTGACGTCGCCCAGCGTTTCCGCGCACGACAAATCCACCACGCGCGAATTCGTGCCGTCCGAAATCTCGACGCTGCCCAGCTTAATCCCAGCGCCGCCGTCGAGATCGGCCAACCGCGTGGCGGGGGTGATCGCCGGATTGATATCGGCCGTCCCGCGGACCGGTTCCGAGATCGCGCCGAAGACCTGACTGCCGTTCAAGTTCGTCTCGAACAAAATGTCGATGTCCGAGAAGCTCTGCAGGTCGGTTTCGTTGCCGTTATAGCGGATATAGTTGCCGACGACTTCGAACGGCAACTCCGATGTGCGCGAGCCGGCGAAGAGATAGCGATCCCTGAATTTCTGATTTCCCGCGTCGACCAGTTGTTGCAACGCTCGATCGATTTCCGTGGCGGCCGCTTCGCGTTGCTCGTTCGTGGCGGTCGTCGAGCTGACGCCTTGGGCCGCGCCGCGGGCTTCGTTCAAGATCGAGGCGATCGAACTCAGCGACGAATCGGTCGCGCCGAGAAACGATTGATTCGTCGCCAGATTTGTTTGCGCTTGCGTCTTCCGTTCAAGGATTCGTTGCAGCGTGATAGCGCGTAACGCCGCCGGGGCGTCTTCGCTGGGGAGCCCGATCCGTCGACCGGTCGAAATCTGCTGTTGAATATTCAACAACGAGACTTGATCGTACTGCAACTGCGTGCGCAAGCGTTGCGCGGCGAAGGCGTCGCTGACTCGCGTGGTCGGAATGGGTGTGATGCGCACCATGACTCTCGCGTCGCTCGATTACAGGTTCACCAAAATCTTCAGCAACTCGTCCAGCGTTTGGATGTAACGCGCCGACGCCTGATAGATGCGTTGATAACGCAACATGTTTAGCGCTTCTTCGTCGATGTTCACGCCGCTGACGGCCAACGCTTGCCCGGTCAGATTGTCCGCGAAGACGCGCACGTCCTTCGGCCACGCTTTTGGCGATGGCCGAGTCTTGCGTCAAATTCGAGGCGATCCGTCCGTAGAGATCCGTGATCGACGCGCCGTTTTGGGTGAGCAACGGCCGATCTTGGAACGCGGCCAACTTCACGCCGATCGCCGTATCCTCGCCGATCCCGCCGCCGCTGGCCGCGAATTTGGCCGGATCCTTAATGATCTCGGCGTTGACGCCAATATCGCGCCGTCGATCCGGTGAAAAACGTGTTGACGCCCAGCGATGCCAACAACCCACTGGTGTCGTTGCCAAACGAAAATTGTTGCTCGGACGACTCGGAGGCCAGCACCAAATTGCCGCCGGTGCCGATCGACGCTTTCAACCCGGAAATCGCGTCCAAGCGGGTCGCCAAATCCCTCAACGTCGTGTCGCCGTTAACGCCGTTCAGGTCGACCGGCACGTTGATCGTTTGCGTTTGCTTGGTGTTGACGTTGTAGATCAACACGTCGAACGAGCCGTTGGTCGGCGGAAATTTCAAACCGGCGGCGTCCAACTCGGCGTCGGGATCCGTCACGGCGTTGACGCTGGTCAACGATGTGTAGCCTTTCAAACCCTGACCCGAGCTGAAGATCTTATTGAATTCGTTGGACAACGCGCCGGCGAATTGGTCGATCTGGTCGTTGAAGTCCCCCAGAATCGAGTCGCGCACGGCGATCAAGCCGGCGATTTCGCCGCCGGTGAATTCCAGCGGAAAATCGGTCTCGGCCACGCGAGGTTGGAGGACCGACACGCCGCGGTCGGTGAGCGCCTCGGTCTTCAATTGACGCGCGGTGCCGTCGATCACCAAGTAATCGCCGCCGCTGTAAATCGAGATCGCGCCGGAGTCTTGCTCCTTCACGTCGATATTGATCAGCTTGGCCAGTTCGTTCACCGCCTGATTGCGTTGATCGCGCAAGCCCACCGCGTCGCTCTTCGAAATCGACCCCCCTTCGCTGTTGGCGATCTTGATGTTCAGGCCGCGAATTTGTTCCAACAGCCGATTCGCCGTGTCGACGCCGTCTTGCACGCGACTGTTCAAGTCGTCGCGCATCTCGCCGACGCGCAGTCGAGATGCGATTGAGATCGCCGGCCAACGTCCGTCCGCGCAATACGGCGAGATTGCGCGAAGCGTCGCTTTCCGGTTGATTGAGAACTTCGGAAATCGAGTTGAAGAAGTTATTCAGCGACGTGCTCAGGTCGGTGTCGCCCAATTCCCCGAACACCGATTCCAATTGCGCCAGCACGTTTTCCTGCACATCGGCCGACGCTTGATCGCTGACGGCCCCCAGCACGCGCAATTCTAAAAACTTATCGCTCTTCTGAATGATCGCCGAAACTTCGACGCCCATCCCCAGCAGAAGATTCCCCAACCGTTGCGTCGGGGCGGCTTTGAACTGAACTTCTTCGCGAATATATCCCGGCGTATTGGCGTTGGCGATATTTTGGCCGGTCACCTGCAGCCCGATTTGCTGGGCGCGCAGGGTGTTGTTCGCCATCTGGATCGAGCTGAACAGCGACATATCGTACCGCTAGCCGACTTGGTTCAATAACACGCCCCCCGTGGACGGGAAATCCCCCCCAATGGAATAAGTCGGACGATCGCGCCCGCCGGTCGCGATGATTTCCAACATTTGCGAAAGATGAATCAAGGTTTTTTGTGCTATCACCCAATTTGCCAAGGCTTGATGCTGTAATAACTTGGCTTGCGTGCGGGCCGCTTGCAGTTTCGGTTCATGCCGGCGACGTTGTTCGCCCGTGCTCCGTCCGGCGAGTTCGGTCAACGTTCGGGGAGCCGCGTCGCCGTCGTCCGCATCCTCGGCGGCGGCCGTGTTCAACAACGCTTGCCGGCGGTCTTGGCAGCTTTGTAACCGTTCGACGAGCGAGGCCTCGCGCGTTTGCAGGTCTTCCAGACCAGGGGAATCGACGCGGGCCAGCATTTCGCGCTTGGCGTTCAACACCGACAGCAATTCGGTCTGCACGCTCGACAGATCGTCCAACAACGCGGTGATTTCGGTATCGTGCGACATATGCGAATTCGAGCGACGAGAAAGATTCGTGAGGCGATGGGAGAAAGATGTCGATCGCTTACGCGCGTTGTAACGAGAAGAGTTCGAACATCGGACCACTGAACGAGTGTGCGGACGAAGCGGCCATTTCATCGGCCAGGTGCGAGTTCAATTCCGAGCGAAACATCTCTTCGGCCTGTCCGCCGTGGAAGTATTCCGATTTGCCGACCGACTTTTGCATCTCGCTCAGCATCTGACGAAAGAACGTCCCACCCACGAACTTGTCGAACTGTTCGCGCGTTTCCGAATTCGCCGCGGAGCCGACGCCGTTCGTCGCCGTTTGAGCTTGGATCTGCGAGTACGGCGCGGTCGAGGAAATCGTCATGGTCGGCTCGGAAGAAACGCCTTGAGAAAGGAATCGTCGGCGAAACGGTGGCTTATTCCACGGTCAACGTGCCGTGCAGTTTGCCATCGCGTTCGATTCCCTTGATAATCGTGATTTGGTCCTCGGCCGGCACTTTCAACGCGTTCAGAGCCCCGACTAAGTCCTTCAGCTTGGCCTGATTCTTCCGTTCGGTGTCGACCTCGACGAAACGACTGCCGATCGGCGTGATGCCGGGCGTTTCGATGACCAGATTGCGATGCGTCACCGCGACCGCGCCGATTTCGACGTCGCCGCTGATCACGATCGAACCGGCCCGCTCGTTGATGATCACGCGTCCGCCGGTTTGCGGTTCTTGTTGGAACGGGATGCTCATCACCTGCGAGACGAAGTCCACCACGTCGTCTTGATATTGCTGCGGGATCGTCACTTCGATGTTCACTTGATCGATGGCGCGGGCCAGACGTTCGCCGCGGCTTTCTTGAAAACGCAGTTGGTTGTCGACCAACTCGGCGACTTCCTGAGCGACTTCGAAGTCGGCGTGGCTTTTGTTCAAGACGATCGTGATCTTGCCGTCTTTGACGAAGTTGTTGAAGAAATCTTCTTCCAAGCGACAGCCCTGGCGGACGCGGGCCACGGTCTTGGCCTTGGGATTGTCCAACTGCAAAGACCCTTGAGCGAAACCGTAATCCGATCGTTGCCGACCTGCGGGCTGAGCATCGCGGTCGTGACCAAGAATCCGTTATCCAGACTCTTGCAAGCGCCGACGCTCGAGACGGTGCATTCCAGCTTGTCGCCTTGGCGAGCGCCACTGGCCGGGATCGTCGTGGTCACCATGACCAGTGCGACGTTCTTGGCGTCCTTCAGATCGCGCAGTCCGTCGGTCGCGATCGGGCTGTTCATCTTGGTCAACATCGCCGCAAGACCACGCAGCGTCGGAGCGTAAGCCGGTCCGTCGCCGGTGCCGTTCAAACCGACGACCAACCCTAGACCTTGAATCGTGATTTCTTCTTGACCTTTCAATCGCGCGACGTTCTTGATCAGCATGCACACGACGACGTTTCGCAGCATACCAAGACGATGGTCAGAGCGAGCAAGGCGGCGGAAAGTTTCGAAGCGAATCGCATGGTCGGAAGCATCTGAAAAAGCATTGGGGAGGAAGTCGCGTGTCCGTCGTCTTTAAAACGGATTCACGCCGTCCCAGAATCGCGTCAGCCAACCGCGTTTGTAGGCATCGCGGACTTGGCCGACGGTGCGACGATTGATACTCAGTTCCGCGATTTTGTCGCTCAACACCACGTTATCCGGCTTGATGTCTTCGCGACGGACGATGCCGGTCAGCGAGTTTTCGATGATTTCTTCGTTCACCCGTAACGCTTTACGCGCTTCGAGTACCAGCAGACCGTTGGGGCGAATGTCGACGACTCGCGCGGTGATGTTAAAGGTCAACGCTTCGGATTCGGTGATGCCGCCTTCCATCCGCGATTGCAGGTTGTAGTTGCCGCGCGCACGCGGCAAGTCCGTTCCGGTGGAAGACGAAGGGCCGAGACTCATGCCGTCGAATTCCAACCAGTTTTGCAAACGGGCATCGAGATTGGTTGTCGCCCGACGATCGAGTTCGCCATCGGCGTTGAAGCGAGCCGCCTCGTTGACGCGAATCGTCACCAGATCGTTCAGCTTCAATTCGCGAGGACGCATCGCTTCGCTATAAATCAACGACCCGGTTTGCAACATCACGCCGTTGGGGCCGCGTTGGTACAGGGATGATTCTTGCGCGACGGCCGTCCCGGCCAAGCCCAACGTCGCGGCGGCGATCAAAATGCGAATGGTCATGCGTTGCGGAATCCTTTCCACGTGGTCGACACTGAAATCCGATTAACGATCCGCGCCGCCCATCACTTGGACGGCTTGCAGACCGCTGACCCTGGCCAGGAGGGCTTGTTTGTTGTGCAGCAATTCGATTTGCACCAAGTCGCCCACGCCGCCGTCGCCGCGTGAGCGGCCTTTCGCTCCGATGCGAACGCCGCCCGAGTGAACCGACACATCGACTACGTCGCCTTTGCGGACGACCACATGGTTACGGACGGTTTTCGTATCCAAGGTTTGGCCCGGGACCAGTGCTTGAGCGGCTTCGCGTCCGACGACTTCGTCGAGCGTTTCGTATGAAGCGCGAACGACCTTTTCATCGCGAGGACGAAGTTCGACGTCGGCGGCGGTGATGATCGCCCCGCGCGGAACGCTCCGGACGACGGCCACCGTCAGCGGCGCTTCGGTCAAATCGATCTCGATCGCCATGCGGCGCGGATCGCGACCCGTCGTTTCGATTTGGATGGTTTGCTTGCCGACGCGCGGTTCGACGGGCGAGACGACCTTCAGCATCGTCGCGCCGGTGGGGAGGACGGCGTACATCTCGTCCGTCGGCAGCGGTTCGACTTGCATCAGGCGACCGCTCGCGCTTTGCGAGAGCACTTTTTCGACGACCGTCGCCACGGCGTTGTCGACAGCCGTGCGTTGCGCCGTGTTCGCTTTGGGAAGTTGTTTCGTTTTCACTTCGTTCGTCCCGATCACAGCTTGCGACGCACCGCCGAAGCGATGGGCAGAGAGATTGACGCCCAACACTGTCAAGCGATCTTGAATCTCGCGAGCACGCCAAACCTTACGACCGCCGGCGACCGGGGCCGGCCCCAATTCCAGGCCTTCCAAACCGACGCCGTCGTTGCCGATGATTTGACACACGTCGCCTAAGCGAATCACCGGGCCGGCGGCTTCGCCGCGAGCTTGGACCACAATATCGGCCGCGACGACGAACGTCAACGCGCCGAACGCGGCGAGCGAAGTGAGCGAAGTGAGCGACAGACGGCGAAGGATGGGATGCATGACGAATCTCGAACCAGGGATGCCGACGTGAACGATTAGAAGCGACGCAGATTGCCGACGAGCTGCAGAATTTGATCGCCGGCTTGAATCGCCTGGCTGTTCAACTCGAACGCACGTTGCGTGGTGATCAGGTCGATCAGTTCGTTGACCGGCTCGACGTTGCTGGCTTCCAAAAAGTTTTGGCGAATGATCCCCGCGCCGTTTTGACCCGGATTTTGCGTGATCGCCGCGCCCGAAGCGTCGGTCGAGGAGAGCATGTTTTCGCCGAGCTTCAACAGCCCTTGTGGGTTTTGAAACGTCGCGAGTTGGATTTGTCCGGAGGGAACTAAGTTTTGCTGCCCCGCTTGGCGAATCATCACCTGGCCGTCCGATCCGATCGCGATGTCCGTGGCGTCGGGCGGGATCTGAATCGACGGTTCCAACACGCGGCCGATCAACGACGAACCGACCACGAGTTGCCCCGTGGCGTTCACCGCCAAGTTGCCGGCGCGGGTATACAACGTTTGGCCGCTGGGGTCGAGCACCTGCAAGAAGCCTTGGCCTTCGAGAGCGATATCCAGCTGGCGGCCGGTCTGTTGGAACGCGCCTTGTTGGAAATCGGTCTGCGTGCTTTGCACGGCCGAACCGAGACCGATTTCGATCCCGACCGGAGTGAGTTGGCCGGCGGCGTCGAGCGTACCGGGCATCTTCTCGCGGCGATAGAACAGGTCTTCGAAGTTCGCGATCGCGTTTGAAGCCGGTCGTGTTGATGTTGGCCAGATTATTCGCGATCACGTCCAGCTTGGTCTGGAGCGAATCCATCCCCGTGGCCGCGGTGTATAACGTTTGAACGCTCATGATGCGGTATCTGCGAAAAAGGCTGCGATGAGTTGCTTCGTGGGATTCGTTACGACGACTTCAACACGCGATTGACCAGCGAGTTCAAAATCGCATCGTGGTTCTTCACCATGTTGATGTTCGCTTCGAACGCCCGACTGGTTTCGATCATTTCCAGCATTTCGGAGGTCGGTTTGACGCCTGACATTTCCAACACGCCTTGGCGAACGTTTCGTTCGAACGGGTCGATCGGTTCGGTCGGTGCGAGCGGGTGAAACAGGTTCTCGCCGACTTTGCTCAGGTCGCCGACGTTTTTCGGGCGTTCGATCGCCAGGAAAATTTTGTCGGCCCCTTGTTGAATCGCACCGTCCGCGGTGACCGACCAGGGGAGATCGGCGGCGATTTCGATCGGCGTGCCGTCTTCGCTCATCACGGTTTCGCCCTTCTGCGTGACCAAGCGACCGTCGGCGTTGAACATGAAGTTACCGGCCTTGGTCAGATAGTTCTGACCATCTTTTTCGACGACGAAGAACCCGTCGCCCATGATCGCGACGTCGGTTTCAACGCCGGTCTTTTTCAATTGACCGGTCGAGTAATCGGTTTGCGTGCCGCGAAACCACACGCCGCCGCCGAGGTCCTCGGCTCCGCCGGCGTTCGGCATGATTTGGCCGTTCTGCACGTCCGCGGCGTAACGGGCTTGGAACATCGCCAGATCCCGTTTGAAACCGGGCGTCTCGACGTTGGCCAAGTTATTGCTGATGACTTCCATGCGTCGCGATTGAGCATGAGCACCTTCGGCGGAAATGTAGAGTCCATAGGGCATGGTCGATCGCTTAAGGCAACCGCCGTACCATGCCATAACGAGCTGATGAAGATTTTTATGCCGGCAAAAACGATCGCGTAATTCAGGCGATATTTAACGATCGCTCAAGATTTTCGCTTGCCGGCGAAAACGGATTTCAACAAATTCCGACACGCCGAAGTTGCCGATCGGCGGATTGCGTCGGCATGATCCGCCGATAGCATTTTTTCCTTGGGGGAACGATGCCGCAGTGCCGTCACGGCTGATACGGATTGCCGGTCTGCTCAACCGATACTTCGCCCAGCGCGGCGGCCAGTTTCTTTTGCCGACGAGCTTGGATCGCGTGGTAAATGATCGGGCACACGCTGATGAAGATGATCAGCAGAACCAGCTTCTCGAAGTGCTTCAGCAAGAACTCGTTTTGTCCCAGGAAGTAGCCGACGATCCACCCGGTGATCGACATCGAACAGACCCAACCGATCCCGCCCACGATGTTGAACCACGCGAAGCGTTTGTAGTCCATCCGTGCGACGCCGGCCACGAACGGCGTGAACGTGCGCACCAGAGGAACGAAGCGCGTACTAGGATGATGGCCTTGCCTCCGTGTTTCTCGTAGAACGCCTTGGCTGCCATCAGGTGGTCATGCTTGATGAACCAAAGATTCCCTTTTTCATAAACGCGGTTTCCCATCCGCGAACCAAGCCCGTAGTTCAGCGCATCGCCGACGATCGCCGCGACGCACAGCAGCGGAACCAAGACGAAGATCGAGATCGGCATATCGGGCAACGCGCAGAGCAGCCCGGCCGTGAACAACAACGAATCGCCGGGCAGAAAGAA
This sequence comes from Pirellulales bacterium, assembly GCA_049840575.1. Classification (GTDB taxonomy): domain Bacteria; phylum Planctomycetota; class Planctomycetia; order Pirellulales; family JALHPA01; genus JANRLT01. The sequence continues at coordinate 159,709 of JASGKV010000014.1, read as the reverse complement.
CCCGACCAGCAATCCGGTCTCGCTGAAGATGATGCCGAACAGCACGGCGTACATCCAGAACGGACCGATAGCGTTGGCCAATTTGCTGAGATTGTCCGGTTTCGGAAAATCGAAGATCAGCCATTTCAGACTGCTGAAAATCCACTCCAACCATTCCATGATCGCGGCGTTCCTGAAAAATGAAAAAGTCGCGGAATTGTCAGAATTTAGCATCTTCTCGGCGTACCTGCCGACCGTCGTACGGCGATTCGATCATATCGGGTGTGAAGAAAAGCGGAATCCGCCTTTTCATTCTTCCGAATGTCCACGCTGCGCAGGTCATGCCGACTAAACTAGGTCTCGACGTTCGTGTTTCGGAACGAGAAATGCGGATGTCGATTTCCGTCGCTTTTGGTCCGCGTTTGCCCAACATTCGCGATCACTCACGCCCTCTTCGCAGTACGTCTTCCGCCGCGTCGGCCGCACCTCGTCCATGAAACGCCTCAATCGTCGGTTGTGGTTTCGTTTTTTTCGACTCGCGAAAAAGTACTGGACCGAAGGCGAGCACGTCAAAGCCTGGGGTCTGCTGTTATTGCTCGTCGGGCTATTGTTGGGTTATACGTACTTTTCGATCCGCTTCAACGAACAAACCGGCGAGTTCACCTCGGCGTTGGCGAAACTCGACGAAGACCGGTTCTGGAAGTCGATTAAGATTTTCGTGGTGCTGCTCGTTTGCGCGGTCCCGTTAAACGCGTTTTATTATTTTATCCGCGATCGATTGGCCAACTCGTGGCGACGTTGGTTGACCGATTTCATGCAGCGCAAGTATTTTTCCGACCGCTCGTTCTACACGTTGCAAGACAACACGAAGATCGATAACCCCGACCAACGTATCGCCGAAGACGTTAACACATTTACGAAAAACTCGATCGGGTTTTTATTGGTCTTCATCGAGGCTTTTCTGCAACTGATCGGTTTCAGCAGCGTGTTGTGGGTGATCTCGCACGAGTTGGTCTACTTTCTGGCGATCTACGCGACCGTCGGCACGCTGGTCACCGTCGGCGTGTTCGGTCGGATTTTGACCGGCTTGAATTTCCTGCAATTGAAGAAGGAAGCCGATTTCCGCTTCAGCCTGATCCGCGTCCGCGAGAATGCCGAGTCGATCGCGTTCTATCAAGGGGAACGTTTGGAGTCGTCGCAGATTAAGTTGAAGTTTCAAGACGTCTTCGCCAACATGAACAAGTTGATCAAGTGGCAATTCTTTTTGAACATGTTCCTTTACGCTTTCGACTACTCGACATACATCGTCCCCGCCGTGGTACTCGCTCCTGCGGTGCTGGCGAAAGAGATCGAAGTCGGCACGGTCGTCCAAGCCGCAGGGGCGTTCGCCGCGATCCTCAAGGCGCTGGCCGTGTTCATCGAAAAATTCGACGAACTCAGCAAATTCGCCGCCGGCGTCAATCGTTTGGACGGCTTCGTCCAGGCGATCGATCCGACCTACGCCGAAAGGGCGGGCACGCTCGTAAAACCCGAGGAACCGCCCGCGTTGATCGAACGGGCGCGCGGAGACGCGATCGACATCGACGACGTCACGCTGTTGACGCCGGACCGTCGACGGACGTTGATCGAGAATTTGTCCGCGGTGATCCAGCCCGGCGACAACCTCATCATCTCGGGCGCTAGCGGGGGCGGAAAGAGTTCGCTATTGCGCGGCATCGCCGGTCTCTGGAACGCCGGGACCGGCAAAATCGCTTCGCCCGAGTTAGGCGACATGATGTTCCTTCCGCAGCAACCGTATATGTCGTTGGGCAATTTACGGCAGCAATTGATCTATCCGCGCGTCGAAGCGGAGATCACGGATGAACAACTCGGCGAATTGCTGAAGCAAGTCAATCTACCCGATATGGTCGAGCGCGTCGGCGGCTTTGATTCAGTCCACGATTTCGGCAAGATGCTCTCGCTGGGCGAGCAACAACGGCTGTCGATCGCGCGGCTGTTATCCGATAAACCGAAATATGCGATCCTCGATGAAGCGACCAGCGCGCTCGATCGGAAAAACGAAGCGGCCATCTATCAACTGCTGGTCGATTCGGGGATTACGCTGGTCAGCGTGTGTCATCATCCGGAAGTCGCGAAGTTCCACAAACACGCGCTCGAATTGACCGGCGACGGCGGTTGGAAGCTCGGTCCCGCGACGGAGGCCGAGTTGGCGAAACACACGTGAAAGCGAGCTGCTAACGCGGCGGCTCCGTTAAACGCGGCGCCGTTACACCGGGCGGTGCGAAGGTTTGCGTTCCCTGGTCTTTACCTACGACCGGAGCTGTTTCGAGCACGCGAATTTGCGTCGAAAGCCGTAAATCGAACGGCTTGCGGGCATACTTCGCTTCGGCGAACGTCGCCGCATAGCCCATCGCGGGCCGTGGAATTTCGATCCGCGACTTACCTTCCGAAATGCTCACGTTTTTCGCGTGGAACCTCGCCGGGCGAAAGTCGCGGGTACCGGCCTCGGCCGTCCAGAGCGTCACTTCGTCCGGAGCAGGAGACGACTCGACTTCCAAAATGTACGATGCCGGCGTTTCGTGCCATTTCCAATCAAGTTGCGGCATCTTCTCGCCCGCCGTGATTTGCGTATAGAGACCGCCGATCCCACCTAAAATGCGCGGGTAATCCTTAATGCCGTGTCCAGCATTGGGAACATAGAGAATAAACTTCTCGCCGACGAGTTGATCGTAATACAAATTCAACGCATCGACCGTCCAATACGGATCGTTGGTCCCGAGAATGATGAGCTTCGGCTGCTTGATGACGGCGCGATAGCTGTAGGGATCGACGGCCGCGATCAATTCGCGCCCGCGCGGCGTGAGCAGGAAACGCGGTAGGCCTTTTTCGGTGTAATCCTTCAATTGATCCGAGAACTTGCCGTAGTAGGCCAACTGTTGTTGCAGTTGCGGAGCCATATTTAACGTGTCGATCACCATCGGCGCGATGGCGTTGACGCGCGAGTCGACCGTCGCGCTCAACCACGTCGTCCAACCGCGCTTCGATGCGCCGGTCACCAGGAATTTTGGGATTTTCAATTCCCATTCTTCCGATGCGACTTTCTGCGCGACGTCCATCGCGCGGACGGCGCTTTTCACCATGGGAAACAATAGCGGCCAATCTCCGTCGCCGGATAACAGGTATTGCGCAAATGTATACGAGATCAAACCGTCTTCATGGAGGTTGTTGAACAGTGGTTGTTGCGGGACTTGCTTTACCACAACGATCGGACACTCCAACAGATCGCCCGCTTGCAGCAGTGTTTTCACGTTCGCCGAAATCTCTTCGCCCGCTTGCGGCGCGGCCTCGAATTCGTCCTTCCACGAGCCGCCGTCGATTAACAGAATCGCTTGTGCGCCGACTGCGCGTCTTGGCGGGTTTGTAGAGAAAGACCTGATGCTTCCATGCCGTGTCGCGCCATGTTTGCGAACGCATGATCAGTTCGACGCCCTTACCGCCCGCCTCTTCCCAGCGTCGGCGGATCGACCACGAGAACGTGTCGTCGGGTTTGGCGACATAGGCCGCCAGCATTTTTTCCGGCGCGATGGCCGATGGTTTCGCAACGTCCAAAGCCTGAACGGCCAGGGGCGGTGCGACGTATTCTTGCCCCCACGACTGCGCAGCAAGCCAACAGACCGCCGAGAACGAACGACATCCGCAATGCCCGACGACATCCCTGCATGGCAAAACTCCCAGAAAGACGAGAACCGCGTCCGATTGATTATGGGACCGGGCGGCTTGCAGGGCTAGAGTCGGCCGCTAGGCGCCGAGATAAGCGGCGTTCACGCGTTCGTCTTCCAGCAACGCGCACGCGCGATCCGTGCAAGTAATCCGTCCTGTTTCCAACACATAGCCGCGATGCGCCAGTTTCAAGGCTTGGCGAGCGTTTTGTTCCACTAACAGAATCGCGATGCCCTGGCGTTCAGGTCGCGGATAATTCCGAAGATTTTCTTGACGATCAGCGGCGCGAGTCCCAACGACGGTTCGTCGAGCATCAGCAATTTCGGTCGCGCCATCAACGCGCGGGCCATCGCCAGCATTTGCTGCTCGCCACCCGACAGTGTCCCGGCGGGCTGTTGCGCGCGTTCGCCGAGGATCGGAAACAGTTCGTTCATACGCCGCAAGTCGTCGCGGACGCCGTCGTGATCCAAGCGAGTGTATGCCCCCATTTCCAAATTCTCGAGCACGGTTAAACGCGGAAAGACTTGGCGTCCTTCCGGCGAATGGCAGACGCCTGCGCCGAACGATTTCGTCGGGCGAGAGGCCGTCGATCGCTTGACCGTCAAAGAGAATCGTTCCCTCGCGCGGCCGCAACACGCCGGAAACGGCCCGCAACGTGGAGCTCTTCCCCGCGCCATTCGCGCCGATCACGGCCACGATCTCCGCCGGACGAACCTCCAGCGTCACGTCGTGTAACGCTTCGATCGGCCCGTAACCGGCGCGGAGATTCTTGATCTCGAGTAGCGGCGCGTCGAGTCGCGATGTGTCGCTCATGCACGATCTCCCAACGAGCGCAGCTCGATCAGTTTTCGCATGGTCGTTTCGAACCAAGTTCGCACGCCGGTCTCCGTCGGAAAACGAACGGCCAGCACGACGACGCTCGCCGCGACGAAGCCCCAGAACACCGGATGCGCCGCCGGACATCAGGACGACCAAGGTCAGAAACGCGGCCGCTTCGGCCAAGGCGCAGCCGACGATCGTCGACATGAGGAACAACGGCATCAACCGCGGCAACAGGCGCGACGTTTTCACGTCGGCCGGAGTCTCGGCCGCGAGTCGCCGCACGCCCGATTCGACCATCGAACGCGGGACAATCAGCGAGACCGCGAGTTGGACCGGCACCAAGACCGCCACGATCCAATCCAACGGCGTCTCGCCGAAGCCGCGCGGCTCGGGGGGATTCTCACGCAGCAAAACTACGGTGGAGAAGATGATCACCCCGACGATCATCGCCGCGACGAGGATTTGCGGTACGCGATGCGGTGCTTGCGCGGCGGAGGCCATAGGGACTCGATTGACGCGGCGTTCGCCGCGTAGGCTTTAGCCGTTCTTCTTACGGAAATCGACCATGTAATCGCGCAATTTGCGAACACCTTCGATCGGCATGGCGTTGTAGATCGACGCCCGCATGCCGCCGACCGAGCGGTGGCCCTTGAGTTCGAACAACTGCTCGGACTCGGCGCCTTTGATGAAAGATTTTTCCAGGTCTTCGTTCGGCAATTTAAACGTGACGTTCATCGTCGAACGGACTTCGGGCTGCGCGTGCCCCTTATAAAACTCGCCGTCGAGCAGGTCGTAGAGCAGCTTGCTCTTTTCTTGATTCAACGCTTCCATCTTCGGCAAGCCGCCGATGTCGTTCTTCAACCATTGCAAAATCAGGTTAAAGACGTGAATCGCGAAGACCGGCGGCGTGTTGAAGACCGAGTTGTTCTTGGTGTGCGTCGTGTAATCCAGCATCGTGTGCAGGTTCTTCGCACCCCGTTCCAGCAGGTCGTCGCGCATCACGCAGACCGTCACTCCGGCGATGCCCGCGTTCTTTTGTGCGCAGGCGTACAACATGCTGTACGGCGCGACGTCGAAGGGACGGCAGAGGAAGTCGCTGGAGAGATCGTTGATCAACGGCGCTGAGCCGAAATCGACCTTTGCCGGAAACTGAACGCCTTGGATCGTTTCGTTATCGGTGATGTGGACGTATGCCGCGTCGGGCGTCAGTTTCAACTCGCTTTTGGCCGGCAAGCGATCGTAATTGGTCGCCTTGCCGTCCCAGGCGATGTTGACCTTCCCTTCGCGTTTGGCTTCGGCGGCCGCCTTGCCGCCCCAAGTCCCGGTCACGACGTAATCGGCCGTCTTGCCGGTGTCGCGCAGATAATTCATCGGGATCATCGAAAACTGCAGGTTGGAACCCCCTTGCAGAAAGATGATTTGATAGCCGGCCGGGATGCCCAGCAATTCCCGGAGCAACGCTTGCGTCTCGTCCAAAACGCCATCGAACCATTTATGGCGATGACTGATTTCCAGCGGCGAAATTCCGATGCCGGGCAACGCCAACAGTGTTTCTTGCGCACGCTCCAACACAGGCAGCGGCAGAACGGCGGGACCGGGCGAGAAATTGTAAACGCGCTGGCTCATGGCGAGGCTCGTCGCAGAATGGGCGAATCGTCGCGCCCCTCGAACGGGTCGCGGAATACTGCGAAATATACCCCGTCGAACGACGATCGACGAGGGGGGCGTACGATGCCTCTGATCAGCTAACCTCAAAGCAGCCTTACGAAAAAACCCGCTCGACGTATGCGGAGCGGGTTTCGATTTTTATTATGCGATGCGATCGTTGGTACCGGCTTAGCCGACCTTCGACTTCAATTCCGTTTCGACCGGCTTCACGACCGCTTCAGTCGAGTCCGAATCCGCACCGCGAATTTTCAGCGTGGCGTGCGGCGGCATCCGCCGTTCTTGCACGAATCCACGCGTGCCGACCGACAGGAACGTGTGATATGCGGCTGGCCGGTCCCGTTGGGAATTGCAGCTTGAGCTGCTCCAGAACGTCGCTCCACTTCAACCCCCGACGATAAATCGTCCGGTAGGCCAATTTCAATTCGGCGATTTGTTCGGTCGTGTAGCCGTTGCGACGCAGCCCAACCAGGTTCAAACCAACCACGCAACTTGTCAAGTTATCGACCATCGTGAACGGCGGGACGTCTTGCACTATCTTCGTGTGTCCGCCGACCATCGCCAGCGTGCCGATCCGACAAAATTGATGGACGCCGACCGCACCTGAGACGAACGCCCGATCTTCGACGATCACGTGTCCGCCGAACAACACGTTGTTGGCGCAGGTGATGTTGCTGCCCACCGTGCAATCGTGCGCGACGTGCGTGCCCGCCATGAAGAAGTTGTCGTTGCCGACCGTGGTGACATGATCGGGCTTCATCGCGCGATGCAGACTGCTGTATTCGCGGATCGTGTTGCCGTCGCCGACGACCAAACGCCCCAGATCGGCGTTCTTCTTTAAATGTTGCGGTGCGCCGCCGATCACCACGTGTTCCGAAACGTCGTTCCGGCAGCCCAATTTCGAGCCGTTTTTCACAACGCTGTGCGCTCCGATGCTGGTCCCGTCGCCGATTTCGACGTCGTCTTCGATGATCGCATACGGACCGACTACCACGTCACGGCCGAGTCGGGCTTGCGAGCTGACGATTGCCATCGGATGGATATTCACCGCGGTGTTCCTTCACAGGGGTGTCGTGCCGAATTATCTCGAAACTTCGGACCGGCTCGCGGTCGCGAACTTCGTCCGAATCTCGAACCAACGGTCGCTTTTCGCGCTGGCGTCTGACGGCGTCCGTGCCGTTTCGTCGCCGGCGACCTGTTGAGTCTATCGGCTTCATCGTTCGCATCGGTTCATGCGCGGGTAGCGATAATACCGGCTGTTTCGGAAATCCGAAACCCCGATCCGTGAAGTCGTAACGGAAGCCGTGAGTTTGCCGGTGCGCGAAACTGGGCTGGAAGGTCTCGAGCGATTTCTTCGTACATTCGATAGGAACACCGGTCTTCCCGTTCGCTAGCACCGTAGTCGGTTGTTCAAGCATTGTATGAACACCACCGTTATGACTGATTTCCTTCGGCGTTAGGACCAAACGCAACGATGGCTTGGATCGCTAAGCGTCTCCCCCCACTTGCTGGATGGTCGTCCAGCGGAAACAATTTAAATGTCCGGTCAATTCTTTTCTTGCCGGCGATGTTTTCTCCTCCGATTTTCGCACCATGCCGACCGTCGACGAACTGTATAACGAAGCCGAACAACTCAAAGAAGCCGGCAAACTGGATGAAGCCGCGGCGAAATTCGAGGAAACGGTCACCCAGGACCCGTCCTTCGTGCTCGGCCATACCGCGCTTTCCGTCCTTTACACTCGGATGGGCAAATCCGAGCAAGCGATCGCCCACGGCATTAAGGCCTGCGAATTGGAGCCGAACGAGGCGTTCAATTTCACCTCGCTCAGCGTCACCTTCATGCGAGCCGGCAAAATTCCGGAAGCCGAAGACGCGATGGCCCGCTCGCGGATGCTGCAACAAGGACGTTGATCCGTCTAGGTATTCGATCCGACCAAGCGACGAGTTGTTCCGGCACCGCCCGAAGCCATCGCGGGCGTCTTTGACCACCTCCGCGCGGCCATCCGCAAAATGTTGAAAATTTGCTGGAAACCATTGTCAGCGAATGGTTAGGATGAGGTTTCGATCGCCCGGAACGGCGTTTTTGCGGAACCTAATGCCGTTCTACGCGGTTCGATCTTTCGGACCCGTCGATTTCTTCCCGTCGGTAGACAACGTTATGGCAAGTCTGGCTCGACTGCGGCTGCGCGGCGTATTGATCGCCGGTTGTTTGGTATTCGGTATTGCCTCTACTTTCCTCGCCAACTCGTTCGCGAAAGAGGGCGAAGAGAAAACGCCCGCGACCGAGACCAAAGTCTCTTCGACCAAAACCGACCTCACCAAAATCTTGGCGGGCGACGCACCGGCCACATTGGATGAATTGAAGGAGCTCGAACGTGTCGTGACCGACGTGTTGCCTTCGTTGATGAAGGCGACGATCGCCGTGCAAGTCGGCGCATCGCAAGGCTCGGGCGTGATCATCGACAAGGAAGGACACGTCCTGACCGCCGCGCACGTCGTCGGCGAACCGGGAAAAGACGCCATATTTATCATGCCGGATGGAAAACGTCTGAAAGGTAAAACTCTGGGCCAATCACGACATCGACGCGGGCATGATGCAGATCACCGATAAGGCCGATCTCCCGGTCGTGGAATGGGGCGATTCGGCCAAGTTGAAAGTCGGTCAGTGGTGTCTCTCGTTAGGCCATCCGGGCGGCTATCAACGCGGGCGAGATCCAGTCGTTCGCTTCGGCCGCGTGTTGACGAATCGGAAGTCGCTGATCGCCACCGATTGCACGATCATGCCCGGCGACTCGGGCGGACCGCTCTTCGATCTGACCGGTAAAGTGGTCGGCATTCACAGCCGTATCGGCGGCCCGTTGACCGCCAACATTCACGTCCCGATCTCGGCGTATCGCGACGGTTGGGACCGCATGCTGGCCGCCGAAAGCTGGGGTCGCGACGCCGATGGGGGCGGACCGTATCTGGGCGTGATCGGGGATCAAGACGTCAAAGATCAAGCCAAACTGGCGCAAGTCAACGCCGGCACGCCGGCCGATAAAGCCGGCCTGAAGGCGGGCGACATCATTTTGAAATTCCGCGACGCCGACGTGAAATCGTTCGATCAACTCGGCGAGTTGGTACGGAAAGAACGTGTCGGCGCTAACGTGCCGCTCAAAGTCAAGCGGGGCGATCAAACGCTGGATCTAAAAATCAAACTCGCCAGTCGGCCTACCGGCTGATGCGTTCCGCTGTCTTTGAATGACGCTCGTCCCCTGATCCTTTTCGCTCTCCGGCGGAACTCATGAACGTCACGGTAATCGTACGCTGCCTGTTGATCGCGACGAGCATGGGCCTTTGTTCAGCTTATTTCGCCAACGAATGGACTTGGGAAACGGTCGCCGAAGACGATGTCGATCCCTGGTCGGCCTACGAGCAAATGCCCGTTCAGCAGCCGGACGACTCTTCGCCGAAGGATCGTTCGGAAGGTCGCGGTTTCAATCTGATGCCCGATCTGCGTCGCGGCATGAGTCGTTATCCAGGCGACGAAGGGAAGAATCAAACCAAAGTCAAAGCCGCGTTCAAACCGTCGGTGGCGCCGGCCGGGCGTTCGACGGTGACGATTCAGTGCGATGATAAAGACGCCGCATTGGGGGCGGTCGTGGCGGCCGACGGATATGTGTTGACCAAGGCCAGCGAACTTGCCGGTCGCATCGCCGTCAAAGTGCGGGGCGGCAAAAGTTATCCCGCCACCGTCGTCGGCGCATCGCCGAGCATGATCTGGCTCTATTGAAAATCGCCGCCACGGACCTGGAACCGGTCGTCTGGCGCACCAGCGACGATCCAGCTCTGGGCAGTTTTTTGGTCACGTCGGGAAACGGCGACGAGCCCGTGGCGATCGGTGTGATGAGCGTCAAGGCGCGAAGATTCTCGGCCCCCAGCGGCTTGCTGGGCATCTTGTTGGAACAAGGCGAATACGGACCGCAAATCCTGCGCGTGGTCGAAGGGAGCGCGGCCGAAGTCGCCGGTTTGAAGCCGAACGATTTCGTGTTGCAAGTCGACGATCTCAAAGTCCAAACGCGCGAAGCGTTGATCGAAACAATCTCGAACTACCGTCCCGGCGACAAGCTGAAACTGATCGTGAAACGGGGATCGCAAAACCTGACGATCTCGGCCATCCTGGGTCGACCGGAAACCGCTCGTCCGGCGAACGCCGACAAGGGCAAAAATCGTCGACCCGACGACGAACGCTTGGCCGGCGACCTGAGCGTACGCCGCGGCGGATTTCCGACCGTGTTGCAACACGATACCGTGCTGCGTCCGCATCAAATCGGCGGGCCCATCGTCGATCTCGACGGCCGCGCCGTCGGGCTGAATATCGCCCGTGCGGATCGCGTATCGACCTATGCGTTACCGGTGAAAACGGTCACGACCGCGTTGACCGACCTGCGCGCGGCAAACTGCCGGCCCCGATCGAGATTCGCGGTACGGACCGCGATCGCTTGACCGTCCGGATGAAATCCCAAGAAGAAGCGGTCGGCGTGGCGACCAAGGTCAAGACCTTGGCCGAAGCCGATGTGACGAAGGTCAAGAAAACCGTCGCCGACGCGCAACGCATCGTCGATAATTTGACGAAAGACAAGACTGCGTTGGAAGCGGCCGAAAAAGCTTCACAAGAAGCGGCCAAGGCCGAACCAGCGAAGCCCGATGCGAAACCCGCCGCAACCAAGAAACCGACGTTCGATCCTGCGAAGTTGGAAAAGGCGAAGAAGGATTTGGCCGGCGCGGAAAAATACCTGGGCGAAGTCAAACGCGACGTCGCGACGCGCGAAGCGGCCGTGAAATCGGCCGCCGACGCCGAAAAATCCGCCCGAGCGGAGGTCGAAACGACCAAAAAGCAGATCGAGAAGCTACCGCAGTAGTCGAATTTGAGACAACGGGAATTTCGACGGAGCGTGCGAATCGCACGCTCCGTTTTTTATGCGCTGCTGACAAGTTTGGCTGATTTACTATGCGGAGTCGTGCCAACGGCGACGGAAAGATCGAGATCCTCCACACGAGGGACTGCGCAACGCTTCATCCCCGGCCACCCACTCATTCCACGTTCCGAACTCCGCACTCCGAACTTCGACTATCCCCCCATCGTTTTCGCGGCGATCCAATTCACCACGCCGCGCGGTAGATGCCGCGCGCAGAACATCATGACGCGATTGCCGAAGCCCGGGATCGCCGTGTTCTCGCCGGCCAACATGCGTTTGACGCCGTATTCGGCCACCGGGCGCGCCGGCATCAACGTGGCTTTCAGCAGACCGCTGCCGTAGCTTCCCGCGTTGTTCCAAAATTCCGTGGCCGTCCCGCCGGGACACAGCGCGGTGACTCGGACGCGCGTGTCGCGCAGTTCGTAATTGAGCGACTGCGAGAAACTCAATACGTACGCCTTGGTGCCGGCGTACGTGGCCAAACGCGGGACAGGGATGAACCCGACGACCGACGCCACGTTCAGGATGCGCCCGCCTTCGGGATTTTGCAGCAGTTTAGGCAAAAAGAGTCGCGTCAGCTTGTGCGTGGCCAACAGGTTCAGCGATAGGATTTCCCAATCGCGGCTCCAGTCGCTGTCCAGAAACGGCCCGATCGTGCCGATCCCCGCGTTGTTGACGACGTAGTCGACCCGCGCGCCGACTTGCCGACACGCGCGAAAACGCGTTCCGGCCCGTCGACCGCGCCGAGATCCTGCCCGATTACGTCGACTCGGACGCCGTGATCGGCGACGAGCTTCTCTTTCAACGCATTCAGTTTGTCGACGTTCCGCGCGACGAGGATCAACCCGCACTTCCGCGCGGCCAACACGGTCGCCAACTCGGCCCCCAAGCCCATCGACGCTCCGGTGACGAGCGCGGTCTTGCCGGCGGGATCGGTGATCGACATGGGCGAGGATGTTGAAGCAAAGGTTCGGGCCGAACACGTGACGATGGGCCATTCTAGCGCATCCCCGGCGACGTCGAAATGCCGCGCAACGCTTGGTCGATGCGACTCTCAGCGCATTGAACGATCGGGGTCACGAGCCACGTGGAACGTCACTCTTCGGCCGGTTTCGAAACGCGGTCTATCACCCAGCACGAATCGTGATTCCGCATGCCGATGTGCGGATAATACGTCCGAGCTTTGGGGGCGGAAAGCAAGAATCAGCGTCGTGTGAAAGCCCGCCGCTTCGTGCGTTCGGCGAATCAGTTCGCGGCCGATGCCTTGTTCTTGATACGCTTGGTCGACGGCCAAATCCGATAGATACGTGCAGTATGCGAAGTCGGTGATCGCTCGCGAGACGCCGACCAACAGGCCTGCCCCGTTCCGGGCCGCGACGATCAATCCGGCGTTCGCCAACATGGCCGCCAACGTCTCCGGCTCGTCGATCGGTCGGCGTTCGGCCAACGTCGAACGAACCAACACCGAGACGAACTCGTCGAGTTCGAGATGCGGTTCGATCCCGTAACGGATCGCGTCGTCGTTCGGCGATGCGGCGTCGTGCATGGACGAGTCCCGAGGTTAGTGATTGCTCAGAACATACCACATCGTGCCGAACGCCGCGAAGATCAACACCACGACCGCGACGACCAGGAGGCCGGATCCCGCCGCCGGTCGGGTGACAAACCGTTCCGGCACGGTGCGACGCAACTCGTTTTCCCAGCCGTCGACGACGTCCTTCGACTCCTTGAGACCTTGCCCGGTCGCTTCGCGGTAAATCTTGATCGCCTGAATTTTGTTGCCGCCGAACAAAGCCTCCAGTAGGCGTTCGTGCGCGTCGGGCGGTAACGATTGCGACATGGATGCTCTCCCCAACGCATGAAAAATGCCCGCGAGCGCGGAGACGCTCGCGGGCATCGATTCAAGATAACTCCATGCGGTTTACTTGAGCGAGTACAGGAACTCGACCAAATCCAAAAACTCGTTCGGCGCCATCGTCGCCGCCAAGCCTTCGGGCATGCTGCTTTGCTTCAGCACGTTGCGGGCTTCGATGTTTTTCTTGGCGATCTTAATCGGCTTTTGCGTCTTGCTGTCGAACAACGTCACGTCGTCCCCTTTATCGTCGACGACCAATCCGACGTAAGTCTTGCCGTCGGCGTCTTCGATTTGGGTGGTGATGAAGTCCTTATGCAGTTCGGCGTTCGGTTCGATGATCGATTCGATAATTTTGGCCTTATTCCACCGCGTGCCGACTTTGTCGAGGCGGGGCCGTAGGCCTTCCCCTCTTCGCCGATCTTATGACAGCCCATGCAGGTCAACGATTTGATGATCGTTTTGCCCTTGTCCGCGTTTCCTTTCATCGCCGCGAGCGCGGCCATCGCTTTGTTCTTTTCTTCTTGAGCGGCGTCGGACTTGCCCAGCAGCGTTTGCATGTAGGGGACCGCCGCGCCGATCGTCTTCGAGCCTTTGATGATGTCGTCCAGCATACCGGCGACGTTCTTATCGTCCTGCGCGATCTTTTTGGCCACGTAGCGTCCGGTCCAAGCGGTTTCCGTCGCGCCGAGCGCACAGACGATTTCGTGCCGCAGCCACTTATCCATCGGCATCTTCGCCGCGGCCAAAACCGCGTCGGTCGCTTCGGGCTTGCGGAAGAAACTCAAGCCTCGGATCGCTTCCAAGCGAACGCGCGGCGATTCGTCGACCGCGTAGGTTTGCAACAACGCTTGCGCTTCGGGCAGCGTATCGCGTTCGTCGACCACGACCTTCACGGCCGCCGCGCGGGCGTTTTCCGACGGCAGCGCCAGGATTTTACCGAGCAGCGTTTGGTCGACCACGCGGTGGCCTTGCAACGCCCACATCGCTTCGCACAGCAGGCGATCGTAATCCGCATCGTCGGCCTTCAGCGCGGCGACCCATTTGCCGACCGCCGGACGAACTTCGTCGATCGAACGAGCCCACAACTCGCGGCGCGCGCGATAGCGGGTGCGGTTTTCGTATTCCTTCAACTGGTCCAGCAATTCGGCGACGCTCTTGCCGTCTTGCAGCACCGGCTTCAACAGCGGCTTCTTCGTGTAGTACATCCGATAAACGCGGCCCAGCGAGTGGTCGCGGCTGGGATCGCGTTGCGACGACTGCATGTGGCCGATCATCGCGTTGGCCCAATCGCCGAACCACAACGCGCCGTCCGGACCGATTTGCGGATCGACGGGGCGGAAATGTTTGTGCGTGCTGGCCAACAGATCGAACGGTTTGCCGTCCGGACCTTTATGACGCGTTCCCAAATAGCCGGAGCCGTCGTCCTTGAAATCGAACCGCGTCAAGCCGTTCATGTTGATGACGCAACCGAAGATGAACTGCTGCTGCACTTCGTCCGGGAACTGCCGCGTGCGCAGAAAATCGCTGCCGACGACCGGACGCATTCCGTCGGACGGAATCGTGGGCGAGATCGACGGTCGGCCCGAGTATTGCGCCGTCCAACAACGAATCCCAGTGTTGATTGGCGCCGGTGCCGTCGCCGACGATCCCTTGGCCCCATTCGTTGTAAACATAACACCACGGATTGCCGTAGCCCGGCGTGACGTAGTGCGACAACTTCATCGAGCGCGGTTCCAACGTATAGCAACCGGACGAACCGAAGTTGCGGAACGCGCCCCACGCGGTTTCGACCGCCGTGCTCATGGCCACCCCTTCCAGCATGCGCAAACGGCCGCCGTGCGACCATTCGAATGCGCCCATCGTATGGTGCGTATCCTCGGTGGCAATGCCGTCCATGATTTCGGTGACTTGATCGGCTTGATCGTCGCCGTTCGTGTCTTTCAGAAACAGCACGCGCGGTTGGCTGACCACGATCACGCCGCCGTTGTAGAATTCGAAGCCGGTCGGGCAGTGCAGCTTGTCGTAGAAGACCGTGCGTTTGTCGGCTTTGCCGTCGTTGTTCGTATCTTCCAGAATGACCAGCTTATCGCGCGGCTCCGGATCGCCCGGCTTCCACTGAGGATAGCTGGGCATGCAGCCAAGCCACAATCGGCCCTTTGAATCGAACGCGATTTGGCACGGCTTGGCGATTTCCGGAAAATCCTTCTCGTCGGCGAAAACCTTGATCTCGAAGCCTTCGGGGATCTTGCAGCTTTTGATCAGATCGTCCGGGCTCATGTAGAACAATTCCTTTTCTTGCGTCCGCCCGACTTCGGCGAAAGCGCATCGGCGGGACGATCAATTCGCCGGTGTCCGCGTCGTTCGGCTTGTCGCCCGTCGGCTTGCCTGCGGCGAGGTTCCAGATAAACTCGTCGCGGACCTTGGCCATGTTGCGAATTTTGACGTACTCGCGCGGGAACGTTTCGTAGTCGTATGTGCGACGGCCGCCGTAGACGTACCAACCGTTCAGCATGCGGTAGTCTTGCAGGTTGACCCACGACTTGTCGTTGACGGCCGTGCGGATTTTCTCGAACTCCGCCGCCCCCCAAGTTCGGCACGGTTCCCAGCAGTTGCGTGTAAAGGACGTTGGCGATTTCACGATCGCCGATTTCGTTAAAGGCGACGCCGTTGATCGTGTATTGCTTGCCGGCTTCCTTGTTGAACAGCTTGTCCGTCGTGCGCGAACAAATCGACGAACGCGATCCCGCGATCTTTGGCCACATCCCCGACGGCGGCGGCGTAGAGCTTCAGATTCGCGTTCGTCTCGGCGGCATTCGGCGCAACTTGTCGGCCGTCTCCTCGAACGCCAACGGCGAGATCAACACGAATCGCGGCGGGCTCTTGGCGTCGTCGCGCGGATACTTGGCGACATAATCGTCCAAGAATTTGGCGTAGTCGTTTTTGAACTTGCCGACGCCTTCGGGACCGGCGAACGATTCGTTGAAACCGAAGAAGCAAAGAAACGTGTCCGGATTGAACGCGTTCAGCGGATCGTCCAACTTCGTGTAATCGCTGGCGCGTTGACGAATCGCCACTTCGTCGGCTGGGCGACAGAAATTGCGGACGACGAGCTTCTTCGAGGGAAACGCTTGATGCAACGCGGACTCGAAGTGACCGTAGAGATTCATCCGCTCGCCGGTGCCGTTGCCCACGAACGCGACGCGCTCGCCGTCGATGAACGCCAGCGGCGTTTTACTGGGTGCGAGATCCGCTTTTTTCGGGCGAGGGCCGGGCGTCAGAAATTCTTCAGCGGCCTTCATCGCGTTATTGTTTTGTTTTTTGTCGTCCTTCTTCTTCTCGTCTTTCTTTTGAGAGAAGGCGCTGTCTCCGCTGAACGCGATCGTCAGCAAAGCGACCGGTATGAGTAACCACATCGAACGCATGTTAATTCCCATTGAACGTATTTATGCTGCGGGAGAACAAGAGAGTTGGGTCGCGACGAAAAGGCGGGAGGGTGTGTGGTCGTCGCAGAGACGCGACTTATCATAATCGCGCAAATGGCGGCTGGAAAGCGCGGCGGCCGAGAGATTTCGGCAAAGAGATTCGCCCTGTCCGAGGCTCTCCTCGGACAGGGCGTTAAGTTTGATTTCGGTTTTTCCTAAAACTCGCGGGCTAGGCCGCTTTACGCAGTTTTACGGTCGCCCCACCGGTCCGACGCGAGACGCTGACCAAACTCAACCCGAACGGCAGCGTGACCTTGCCCAGCAAATGCCGCTCGGCGGCGTAACTTTCACGCATCAACGCGTTCAGCGGCGCGGGTGGTACGGCAATGTCGCCATGCCCTTCTTTCAACGGTACGAATTTCCGTACGACGCGTTCCGCGACGGCGACGGGAAACAAGACGGAGTTCATGAAGCTGACGAACTCGCTCTGCATCCCTTCGACGTTCATCAACGTATGAAACGCCTGCTTCGTGTAGCGGCGAAAATGCTGATGATAATCGTCGCGTTTGGTCCATAGCCAAGGATAAGCCGGCACCGTGCAGATCGCCACGCCGCCCGGTTTCAACAACCGCATGGCGCGATCGAAGCAGGTGGTGTCGTCTTCCAGATGCTCGAGTACGTCCAACAACAAAATCGCGTCGGCCGATTCGTCGGCCAAAGGGATCGAGTCAGGCAGCGAGCCGACTTCGACTTGCACGCCCCGTTTGCGGCTGAAATGGATCGCTTCGTCGAAACCGTCGATACCGACCACGTCGTAGCGATCGTTCAACAGCGACAGGAGGTATCCGCAACCGCAGCCCAAATCGACGACGCGCGGTTTGCGCGCGGCGGTGGAGGGCAGATATTTCGCCAACAGGCTTTGGACGATTTTATGTTTGGCGCAAACCACCAGTGTCGGCTCTCGACGCGGTTCATTTCTTCATAGACTTCGGAATTCATCGAGTTTCCATCCCGAAAAAACGTTGGTTCGGCCGTCACTCGCGCGACGCGGCGACGAACCATACAGAAGCCTGCGAATTTCGCAAAGGCGAGTTTTCCGTGGCGAACCGAAGTATGGTCATCCAACGAACCACTCGGCCGGAGTCGCCCGAAAGCGGATTGGCGTGGTCGGGCGATCTGCTACACTCGAACGACCGGCGTTCGGCCCAAAAACGACCATTTTCCCACGCGGAGTGCGGCGACGATGCAGTACGGCATGAATTTGTTGTTGTGGACCGATCACATGCACGACGGCATGTTGCCGATCCTCGAGCAATTGAAGAAGCTCGGCTACGACGGCGTCGAAATGCCGATCTTCGATCCCAAGCCGGAACTCTACGCCCCGTGGAAAAAGCGCTTGGCCGATCTCGGCTTACGCAGCACGGCCGTCTGCGTTCGCGGCCTGGCCGACAATCCGATCTCGGCCGACCCGAAGAGCCGCGCCGCCGGCGTCCGGAACAACCAACTGACGTTGGACTGCTGCCAAGCGGTCGGCGCGGAAACGCTGCTGGGACCCTTTCACTCGGCCATCGGCGAATTCAGCGGCGCGGGGCCGACCGAGGACGAATTCAAGTGGGGCGTCGACAGCATGAAGCAAGTCGCCGAGCATGCCGGCAAAGTCGGCGTGACGCTGGCTTGCGAATACCTGAACCGCTTCGAACTGTACTTTCTGAACAGCGCCTCGCAGATGGCCAAGTTCGTGCAGGCCGTCGATCATCCGAATTGCAAGATGATGTACGACACGTTCCACGCCAACATCGAAGAGAAGAGCATCCTGGACGCGGTTCGCACCGCCGCGCCGCACTTGGCGCACGTCCACATCAGCGAAAACGACCGTAGCACGCCCGGCGTCGGCGGGATCGATTGGAAGGCCAGTTTCGACGCGCTCAAGGACGTCGGCTACGACGGCTGGATGGTCGTCGAAGCGTTCGGCTTGGCCTTGCCCGGGATCAGCGCGGCCACGAAGATTTGGCGTCGCATGTTCGACGACGAAATGAAACTGGCCGCCGACGGGCTGAAATTCATGAAGGCCGAAGTCGCGAAACGAAGTTAAGCATTCCTGCGATCGTTTCGTGGACGACGCGACGTACGAGCTCAAAAGCGCCGGGATCAAACGTTCGAATACGGTGCGTCGGAGACGCACCCTACTGATTACTTATGGACATCACTCCTTCCGAACACGACGCCGGGCTTGAACTCGACCAATTGAGTTCGTCGCTCCGTTCGTTGTTGCACGAAGGGGACGATCCCTACGCGCGACCGGCCGACGCCACGGCCGATCCGTTGCTCGAAGCGGCCAACGCCGGCGTTGTTCGGACGGCCGACGAAGACGCGCAGTGCGAAACGTCGCCGCGGACGATCCTCGAAGCGTTGCTCTTCGTCGGCACGCCCGATCATCGTCCGATCGCGGCCGACACGGTCGCCGCGCTGATGCGCGGCGTGAGCGCCGATGAAATCGATCAGGCCGCGCGCGAACTAGAAGCCGGTTATCGCGCCGCGGCCTGTCCCTATACGATCGAAATCACCACGTCCGGCTATCGTCTGACGTTGCGGTCCGAGTACGCCGGCTTACGGGACGCGCTGTACGGCAAAGTCCGCGAAGCCCGACTCTCGCCGGCCGCGATCGACGTCCTTTCGATCGTGGCGTACAACCAACTCTCGACGGCCGAGCAAATCGAGTCCCTGCGCGGCGCGGCCAGCGGCGCGATCCTCGGCCAACTCGTCCGCCGGCAACTTCTGCGGATCGATCGCGATCCGGTCGCCCCGCGCACTGCGCGCTACGCCACGACCGAACGCTTCTTAACACTCTTCCATCTCGCCAAACTGGAAGACTTGCCGCGCGGCGTCGAGTTAGAGCGCTAACGCGACTTAAAGCGATAACGCGACACCGTATCGCAAATCCAGGCGACGCGTCGTCTTAGGTTCACGATTCCGCATCGAAGTCGCCGGAAATCTTTCGCGCACAACCTCTTTTCCCGCAACGACTTCCATAGCCCGACGGAAGCCGCCTCTTCCAGTCGCCGAAAAGTTGGTAAAATGTCTTGATGCGTTGGGCGGGGAAATCGCCGGACGCCGATCGATCGCCTTTCGCGACATTCGCTCGCCGGGTCTTCGCTCGCCAGCCAAACCGATCGTCGACGTTCGACGTTCGCAATACGCTCGCCTCCTGGGGGAATCGCCCGCGACTTGGATTGATCGAACCGCCGCGTTCGCCGTCTCGGCGATGCGATGGTTCGAGCGTCGCCGCCGATTCGCCGTTCTGTGGCCTCACCCGAAATCTCCGCCCCGGCGACCGCCGCCCGACTCCGCACGTTGCGACAGTCCTTACCGGCGATACTGCCTTCGATGCTGTTGTGCGACTTCGGCAACCTTGCCGCCGAGATTCGACGTCTGGAAGACGCCGGCGCGAAATGCATTCATCTCGACGTGATGGACGGACACTTCGTCCCGAATTGCACGTACGGCATGACCATCGTGGAAGCCTGCCGCAAGCTGACCGACTTGCCGCTGGACGTTCACTTGATGATCTCGAATCCCGCGCAGTATCTGAAAAGCTATCGCGACGCCGGCGCGGACTTGCTGACGATCCATATCGAAGCGGTTCCGGATCCGGCCGCGCTGCTCGACGAGATGCACGCGCTGGGCGTCGACGCCGGCTTGGCGTTGAATCCGCCGACGCCGCTTTCGGCGATCGAACCGTTCTTGAAAAAGTGCGATCTCGTCTTGGCCATGAGCGTGATGCCGGGCTTCGGCGGACAATCGTTCAACACGGTCGCGCTCGAAAAACTCGCTTGGTTGCGCGATTGGTCACTCCGCGAAAATCATCCCTTGCTGCTCGAAGTCGACGGCGGCGTTAACGACGCCACCATCCAATCGTGCGGCCGAGCCGGAGCGACGTTGCACGTCGTTGGCTCGGGTATCTTCAAACACTCCGATTACGGCCGCGCCATTGCGGATCTTACGGCCTTGGCCGCATCATGATTTCCGACGCCCTCACGCTTTCGTTTCTTCCTCGACGAATCACCGAGATGTTGCGACTGGTTCTCATCCGTCCCGGCCACTCCTTGTACGAAGCCCAAGGCCGCGTGCAAGGGAACCTGGATATCCCGTTGGCCGACGAAGCCCGGGCGGCCGTGCGCGAATTGGCAGTCGGCCTGCGCGACAGCGAGATCACGGCCATCTACTCGAACCCCTGCTCGGCCGCGGTCGAAACGGCCAAGGCTCTCGCCGCCGAGTTCGGCGTTAAGCCGCGCTCGCTCGACGAGCTGCAAAACGTCAACCACGGACTGTGGCAAGGTCTGCTGATCGAAGACATTCGCGAGAAACAACCGTATGTCTACAAGCAGTGGCAAGAACGCCCCGAAAACGTCTGCCCACCGGGCGGCGAAATGCTGGGCGACGCGGCCGAACGGATCGAAGAAGGTCTCGATTGGTTGATCAAAAAACATCGGCACGGCGGAACGGTGGGAATCGTCGTCGGCGAGCCGATGCTCAGCCTGATCCGCAGCAAACTGACCGGCGCCGAAGTCGGCGATCTCTGGAAAGCGGCGGCCGCGCCGCCGGGCGCGGAAATCTTCGAAGTCGACCCGGTCCAATGGCGCAAACGCGAACCCCGCGCCGTCACCCCGGTCGCCGTCCGCCAAGGTGGATGAGCTTCTTAGGATAGAGAATGGGCCGCAGATTTGACTGATTAAAACTGATTTTCACTGATCTGAAATTTCGGTTCGAGATAAACTGCGGTCACCTACCATTCGATGCACGTAGGCCGAGTCCGGAGCCTCAGTGAAGACCCGAAACGCGCGGCATCTAGCTTCTTAAGATCGCCAAACCTCTCGGTATTGAGGCGACGACTAACGTCTCCACCGATCAGTGAAGATCAGCTCCATCAGTCAAATCAGCGGCCTATTCCGTGCTGCAATGAGCGCTGATTTGCCGCAAAGCCCCATGCCGTTTTCCCGTTTTCAGCCTGCCGGCCTCACAGTATGATAGTGGGGTCGCGTCGCGCGGGGGTTCGTCCTCGGAAACGCCTTGCGCGATCGTTCCGTCCGGCGACACGATTCGCCCTGTTCAGGTTCCGCGCGTGGCCACGATTCCCGACTCCAACACCGACATCCCGCCCTCCGTGAAACCCCCGAAACGCGGGGTCCCCGAAGGCCTGTGGCAACAATGCCCCGGCTGTCAGGCGACGATCTTCGTGAAGGCCGCCGAGCAGAATTTCAACACCTGCCCCGAGTGCGACTTCCACTGGTACGTCTCGGCCCGCGACCGGATCGACCAACTGATGGACGTCGGCACGTTCGAGGAACTCGACCCCGACCTGCTCTCGGTCGACGCCCTAGGCTTTACCGACGTCAAAAAGACCTACGCCGAACGCTTGGTCGCCGAGCGGAAACGGACCGGGATGAAGGATGCCGTGCTGACCGGGACCGGTATGATCCGCGCCGTTGCGCCGCGATCGGCATCACCGATTCCGCGTTCATCATGGGGAGCATGGGCTCGGTCGTCGGCGAGAAGCTGACCCGCCTGATCGAACACGCCACGGAACAGAACCTGCCGCTGATCATCATCAGCGCGTCGGGCGGCGGCGCCCGAATGCACGAAGGGATTTTGTCCCTGATGCAAATGGCCAAGGTCTCGGCCGCGTTGGCACGCTACCACGAACGGGGCGGCCTGTACATCAGCGTGTTGACCAACCCCACGATGGGCGGCGTCGCGGCCAGCTTCGCCAGCCTGGGCGATGTCTGCTTCGCCGAGCCGAAAGCCCTGATCGGCTTCGCCGGCCCGCGTACGATCAAGGCCACCATCCGGATCGAGCTGCCGAAAGGCTTTCAAACGAGCGAGTTCCTGCTGGAACACGGCTTCGTCGACCGCATCGTCCGCCGCCGCGACCTGAAAAGCGAAATCGCCCGCACGATCGATTATTGCGGGAAGTAAGGGAGACGAACCGGCCAATACGACCAATCTGGTCGAGCAAGCCGTAGGCTCTCGGTGCTGCGATATACGATCTTCGCCCTTTTCGGCATCGCTTGGTTGGTCGCCTGGGTGATCGGCGTCGGTAGTTACGTTGGCGCGATGTCCCGTCGCAAGCGGAGCCGTACGCGATCTCGATTCAAGACGCCGAAGGCTTTACGGACGAGGGTCGACGCATTCGCTATTTGTACGCCTTACGCGTAATGTTCGGCCTCGCCGCGCTGCTCATCGTCTGTTGGGCGTTCGGGGTGCTCGCGGAATGATGCGTCCGCCAAGGCAGATTCGGAACGCGCGCCGTTGCGGTCGCTCTTGCAAACATTGGCGGTAAGTTTCAGACCATTCTCAATCACATACCCAAACTGCCGGATATTAAGTCTGAATTCTCATCCCAATACCATCTCAGACGATAAAACGCCTGTATTGCTGGATATTCCTTGCTTTGCGAAGCGGATAAGGTCACGGCTTCCGTGCATCGCGGAGAGCCGCAAAACTGGATTTTATATTGACGACTTAATTAATGGCACTTAACGTAGCGGTGGGAATGAGGGAGGAGTCGTCGTGGCGATGCCGCGATGTCACTCTTCCAAGATGTCTGTATTCATGCCGCGATTCTTTCAGCCGATGCCGACTTTGCTGGCGCTGTTTCTCGCCGGCGCTGCTGCGTTCGGAGCCGATCTGACTTGGGACACCCTTTCCGGGGACAACGCCGTGACCGGCGGTGTCGGAAACTGGAACAACACGGACTTGAAGTGGACGATCGACGGCGGTGCGACGAACGCGCTCTGGGATAATGCGTTGAACGTCGCGGATACCGGGGTCTTCTCCGGGACCGGCGGGCTCGTCACCCTGGACAACGCGATCAATCTCCAAGGCTTACGTTTCACCGGGTCCGGCTACACGCTCACAGGACAAAGTTTGCAGCTCGGCGCGACGCAGGGTTCGATCGACAGTTCGGCCCTGGTCGGCGCGGCGAATACCGCGATCATCAACTCGGCGTTCACCGGCACCGCCGGTCTGACCATCGCCGCACACGGCAATCTGAGCGCGTCCGGCGGAAGCTCGACCGCCGCGTTGACTCTCGGCGGAGCCAATACCGGCCTGACTGGCGGAATCGCCATCACCGGCGGTTTGGTGGCGTTTACCAACTCTTCGGCCGCGGGCAGCGCGGCAACCACCGCCGGCAGCGGGAACGCGTTGACCTTAACCAACGGCGGCGGCATCTTGCTGAACGGTTCGACGAATCTGACGTTGGGCAACAACATCGCGTTCGGAACCGGCGGCGGCACCATTCGCGTTTTCTCTACGCCGGTGTTGACGCTGAACGGCGCGCTCTCGGGCTCGACGCAATTCAACAAGACCGACTCCGGTCGACTGGTCTTGGCCAACACCGCGAACGGCGGATTCACCGGCACCGCCAATGTTCAGGCCGGGTCGCTGCAAATCGGCAATGCGCCGACCTCGGGAACGTTGACGTTCGGCGGCGGCGTGAACCTGGCTTCGGGAACGACGCTGCTGCTCAGCAGCTCCAGCGGGAGCACGGTCACCGTCGGGTATTCCATCGCCGGCGGCGTGACCATGACCGGCGCGAACGTCTCGTTCGTGCAGACCAACAACACCACGCAAAATTTCGCCGCCGCGCTCGCCGTCTCGGGCAATAACACCATTACCCAATCCGCCAGCGCCTTCGGCGGACACACGGTCAACCTGAACGGTGCGATCACCGGAACGTCCGGCAACTTGACGTTCACCACGACCGGCGGCGGAACCGCCCGCAATTTCACGCTCGGCAGCGCCGCGAACAACTACGCCGGAACGGTCACGCTGGGGACGGCCGCCGTGCTGTCGACGTTCAACTTGAACAACACGTTGGGCGTCGCCGATTGGGCGATCAACGACGCCGATTGGACGGTCAACGTTTCGAACTCGACGCACACGATCAAAAGCCTGAACGGTTCCGTGGCCTCGAAAATCGCCGCGGCGGGCGCGAACGGGCGTTTGAACATCGGAACCGGAGACGGAGATTCCAGCTACGGCGGAAGCCTGCAAAACCTGCTCGGCATCACCAAGTCCGGCGCGGGAACGCTCACGCTCTCGGGCGTGAACACCTACACCGGCTCGACCATCGTGAACGCCGGAAAGTTGCTCGTGACCGGCAGTCTCGCCAACACGACGACGACCATCCAAAACGGCGGTTTGCTGGGCGGCGGCGGTCTCCTCGCCGGTCCGACGACGGTGCAAAGCGGCGGCACGCTGTCGCCCGGCGTCGCATTGGGGATCGTCACGTTCGCCAACGGGTTGTCGCTCGAGTCCGGCGCGAATCTGAATTTCGAACTGGTCGGAGACGCCCTGAGCGTGCGCGGCACCGATTACGACGGGATCGACGTCAGCGGCGGCGCGTTGACGCTGCAAGACGGCGTCCTATTGCATCTGGTCGGCGGCGGTCTGGACTACGCCTCGACGTTTTGGGAAATCGATCGCACGTTCAAAGTCATCGACGTGCAAGTCGGCGCGACGTTCACGCCCGGCAACACGTTCGCGTTGGACACGACGAGCGCCGGCGCGTTCGCGTCCGAAGGCGCCTGGAGCGTCGCCACGGACACGACCGGCGTCAGCCTCACCTGGACCGTGGCGACCACGGCGATCCCCGAACCAGGGCTCATCGGCTGCGCCGGTCTATCGGTCGGAGCGCTGGCGTTGGTCCGTCTACGACGACGTGTTCGTGCATCCCGAGACGAGACATAGAATCTTCGTCGCGGAACTCGACTCCGCAACCAGCCGGCCGCCTATCGCCCGAGCACGATGCTTGCGGGAGGATGTGATCCGATCTCGGCCTTGATCTTCAACATCGCATCCGCGAAGGAACTATGGCGTGCCGACGCGTATCGCGGGCACGGTCATGCGATGTCCCTTGGGTTCGATGTTGCCGAGCGCGTCTTCGGCGACCGCGGTGACTTGGAATTCTTTGTCGGCCGGAACGCCGAACACGACTTCCCATTCACCGAAGTTCTCGCGCGTCGAATACGCCGGTCGACCGTTGACCACCACGCGTTTGATCACGCTACTGTCCGCCGAACTCCCGCAGACCAACACTTCGTCCTTCGAACGGACGACCTTCGTGATCACGCTGTGCGGCGAAAAATCGTCCACGAATCCTTGGATCGCGTAAAAGTAATCGCGATCGTTTTCGCCTTCGCCGTGCGGCGGGCCCACGCTGAACGGCATGTGGAGTTGCTTGTTCGTGATCTCGGTCATCTTTACGTCGCGCCACACGTTGCGATCGAGCACGACGCGCCACATCCCGTATGTCGAGCGGTGAACGTCCAACCCGTCGATGAAGACGCCGCCGACGCCCGCGTTGTACCCGAAGCCGGTTTCCCACGCCTTGAAGTTATGTACCCAAAACGGGTAGCGTTGGTCGGGCGTCGATTCTTGGATTTCCTTCCACAGTACCGCGTTGATGTCGTTGTGAAATTTTCCCTGCGGCAGGCCGTCCAACGGAAACCCGCGCAGGCTCATGCCGAAGTGACGGATCGCGTGCGATTCGTTGTTCTCGAATTTGATGAACGGTAACGAGCGCACGTCTTGGCTTTTGCGCGTTCCGTCCGGCTGCAAGACCGAAACGATCGGGTTGTATTCGTCCGTCCGCTTCGCTTCGAAGCGGTAACCGTACTGTTCGCAATCGGCCGCCACGTTGTTGGAAAACACGTTGTGACAATTCGCGAACCAGAATCCCGCCCCCTTGTTGGAATCGAACGGCATGACTTGCTTCGGCAACGGCTTGCCCGGCATCGCGCCGACGGCCAAGTTGTGGTCGAAAACATTAAACGTCTCCGAACCGTCTTCCATAAAGAATCCATGTCCGACGCTTTTGAAGCCGACGCAATCCCGCACGACCATGTAGTTCGTCCCGTGGATGACGACCCAGCGATTGTGGCTGTCCCAGACGGACGCGCCTTTGACGAAACTTCCGCGCATCGTGTCTTCGACCAAATGAAAGTGAATGCCGTAGCGGCCTAACACGTCGCGCTTGCCGAGGTGTCGGAACTCCGCGTACGAGATCGAACCCTGCGAGCCGACGTGATACATCGTGTGCCCGCGCACGCCGTTCGGATCGGCCGACTCGACGACGACGTTTCGACTGAGATTGGCGATCTCGCCGCGATAGTCGCCGTGCCCGTCGTGATCGAATTCCAACGCCTTATCGAGTTGGATCGAAAATCCGTGCGAGATCGGATCGCGATTGCCGGTCGGCACGGCGACCTTGGCTTTCAGCTTCGCCAAACGCGGATCGTCCAACGATTCGACGTTCGCCAGCGCGTTGTCGCCGTACGAATAGGTTTCCGCCTCGTAAGCTTTCGGGCTATTTTGGCCGATGTTAACGATCTTGCGTTCCTCGGTCTGCGAACGATCGTTGTCGCCGCGACGACGCGACGTGCTGGTGACGATGATCTTGTCGCCCGGCTTCCAACCCTCGGGCGAGTCGGCCATCCAGACGCGGTCCTGGCCTTTGACGCCGCGTTGACTCAGCTTGGACCACGTGTGCCGAATCGGCGCGCCGTGAAATTCCATCCGTCCGCCGCAACAAACGATCGCCGGACAGGATTCCTTGTTCATGCCCGCGACGTAGTGCAGGCGGATCACTGCGCGTTTATTCGCGGGAATCGGCGCGTTCGCCGTGCCGACCAACAGTTCCGCGCGGCGTTTGCCCGATTCGAGCTTTTCGAAATGACCGTGGCAATCGAACCCTTGTTCGGTGAGGTCTTCGTTGTTGATGATCTTGATCAAACCGACGTTCAGCAACGTATCGCGATCCGCGGCGAATTCCAAACTTCCGGCGATTTGGATCATCCGCACGACGTCTTTCGATTCGACGTCGTAACGTACGCGATGCCCCTCGCGAATCAACACGCGATCGCCTTGACGCGGCACGCGATTCAGATCCCAGGTCGAGCCTGCGGACCAATCCCCCGAGGCGATGGAGCGAATGGCGGGAAGTTCGGTTATGTCGTCCGCAAATAGAAAGTTCGACGTTAAACATACGATCGTCAGCGACCAAAGCATACGGAGCATGGCGTCAAACCTGGATGAATACATAAAGCACGCGGACTCGTAGATCGGAATATAACGCCGAAAGTGTTCGAAACAGGAGCCGTTTTTATTTCCGTGTCGAAACTATCGGCGCGAATGTTCTTCGAGTCGACGCGCGAATCAAAATCTCGTTGATGGCGATTCTTCCCGATAACATCCGCCGTTGAAACGGTTTACTACGTCTCTGGAGAGAAAAATCAACCGCTGGCATGCGATAGCCTTGAAGGGCGGCTTCTCGAAATGACTACGTTTCGTACCTCGCCTCCTTTCTCCCCCAGTCCCGCTCATGAAATCTACGAAGTTCATCGCCTTAGCTCTCTTCGCACTGATATCGACCACCGCGCACGCCGCGCCAACTCTCCAGTTCGGATTCAATGAAACCGGAACGACAAGTACCAGCACGGGCACAGTGGCAGACGTTTTGAGTACGATCAATGGTTCCGGAACGGCGATCGACATCCACACCGCGGCAGGCGGCGGTGTCGCAGGCGACATCGTCGGGCATTCGCTTTTCGGGATCGATCGCGGGCTGGCGTTTAACGGTAACTCCATCGCGTTCAACTCGACAAGTACGGTGGTCTCCGGGTTTTCATCATGGACGGTCTCAGGTTGGTACAAATCCGGAAATCCAGCGACCACGGGGCTTACCGCAGGCGGTGCGCTCTTCCAATCTCCAGGAAATAGCGGTTTTGGTTCAAAGGGCTTCGCGGTTCGAGGCGAAGGCACCTTAAAAGACCTGCGCATCGGAGTCGTCGGCACGACTGGCTCGGCAGGTACTTCGTTAGCGACGAATCACTTCGACGATTTAAATACCTGGACGTTCTTCGCGGTCACTTACGACGGCACACTGACCAGCAATAACGTGAAGATCTATCAAGGGTTTCGCAACGCGACCGAAGCCGCCGGTAATCCATTCGGCGTGACGTTGGTCGATACCGCAACCGTGAATGCCGGAACCGCACTGGCTACTATTGGTTACTCATTGGGAGCACGTTTCGGTGACGCTAATCTTTACAGTGGAACCTTTGCCTCAACCGTCACCGCTGTTTATGACAACTTTCGTATCGAGGGTGTGACTTCGGGTAACGGAGGCGTATTGAACCTTGCCGCGCTCGAAGCGTATCGCTCGGGCGACATCGCGGTTGCAGCAGCCGTCCCCGAACCAGGGACGTTCGCGACGATCGGCTTGCTGGGAATCGCGATCGCTTGGAAACAACGCCGTAAGAAATTCGCCGGCGATCGATAATTCCCCGCAGTTATGCGTCATGACCGTGGATACCCAACTCCGCGCCGTATCGTTTCGATCGATTCGGCGCGGAGGTTTTACACATACCTTGATCCGTGCCGCCATGCGACGTCGCGCGAATGGATTCACACTCGTCGAAGTCTTGGTCGTAATCGCGATTATCGGAGTTTTAATCGCGCTGCTGCTGCCGGCGATCCAAGCCGCTCGGAACGCCGCGAGAAAATCGCAGTGTCTCAACAATCTCAAACAGATCGGAGTCGCGACTCACAACTACAGCGATTCGGCCAAAAGCATCTTAGCGCATAACAGCAATACGTATTCCTATTACAGCTGGAATGCGTTGCTGCTGCCCTATGTGGAAGAGATCGGCGTTTCGAGACAATACAATCTCAAACAAAACTGGTGGCAATCCGCCTCGGGATCGAAAAACCGAGCCATCACTTCGACGCCGATCCCTCTGTTTCAATGCCCGGCGAATCCCGAACCGAATCGGCAAGTTTACAACGTCCATGACATCGTGGATTTCTGGTACTCCGGCCCGACGGATTATGTCGGCGTGGCCGGAGCGTATCTGACGAATACGTCGACGCAAGATTTACGAATCGGCGTTATGCGCGGCGACACGACGAAGATTCGCTTTCGAAACGTGACCGACGGTACTTCCAAGACGATGATGATCGTCGAACAAGCCGATCGCCCCAATTTGTGGCGAGCCGGCAATCCGGCACAAAATAACATGGCGATACCGATCGACTCACCGTACGTCGGCAAGGGGCAATGGGCGGCGTCGGGGTGGAGTCGGCTGAAATCGTTTTCGGCGACCGGCGATACGGACTTCGGACCGTGTGCCGTCAACTGCTCGAACGACGCCGGGATTTACGGCTTCCATTCCGGTGTGGCGTTGGCGCTTTTCGTAGACGGTTCCGTACAAACTTTAACGGACGCCATGACCCCGTTCGTGATGGTGAAAATCGCGGGATACCGTGACGGCGAAGCCGTTAACGAAAGCGATTTCTAAGCGTCGCCGTGGAGCGCTATGCCGAGAGATCGTCGACGTTTGCGAAAAGCGTACGTGGTTTTTCGGAATCGTATCGGTTCTTCGTTTCGCTGTGGAATACGTCGTAACCTAGCGTTAAGGAACCTTGACCACGACCAGCTTAATCACCGAAATGCCCTGTTTGTCGGTGATTTTACACTGCAAAACGTACTGACCGCTTTTCGTAAACGTGCCCTTGGTGTTTTGCGCGGCATTCGTGCCGTTCAATCCGAAGTCGACTCGCGCGGGAACGGGACCGATCGTCGACCACGCATAAACGAGAGCCTCGGCTCCATCGTCGTCTTCGCCGAGTGCGCTCAAATGCGCGGTCATGCCCTGCATTTCGGCGCTCGGTGGGTTCACGAACGTCGGCGGAAGGTTCTTGCCGTTGGGCTTGTTCAACATGACGTGGATTACGTTTCCGTCGAAGACCTGAGTCGTCGCGAGATCTGGATGCCCGTCGCCGTTGAAATCGGCCGCAAGCGTGTAACCCGGAAATGCCGATGGGTTGTAGACGATCGGTTGACGAAACGTCCCGTCGCCGTTGCCCGATAAAATACAAATCGAACCGGACTGTGCACCGACCTTTTGAAAGATCGCGCCGCCGATGCCGATCCCGACGTTATTGACGACCAGATCGATCTTCCCATCGCGGTCAATATCGACGGGCATTACGTTGCGCGGATAGTTGCCCGGATTGTAACTGACCGCGCGGCGAAACGTGCCGTCGCCGTTCCCCATAAAAACATTGATCGTACTGCTGTAATCCGAAACGATAACGTCAAGGATTCCTCGGCCGGTCAAATCGGCGACGACGATGTTTTCCGGATGGCCGACGGCATTCGCGTCTTGCCAGCCGTCTCCGCTCGGAAATTGCGGGCTTGGATAGTTCTCGCCGCGTTGAAACGTCCCGTCGCCGTTCCCAAGCAGGATCGCCATGCGCGCGGTTCCGGGGTCGGAACTGCTTCCATGGCCATCCGCGACGGCCAAGTCCGTTTTCCCGTCGCGATTGAAATCGCCCGGAACGATCCAACGAGAATAGATCAAGTCTCCAGGCCCGAGAATCGCCTTTCCGAACGTGCCGTCGCCGTTCCCGGGGACGACACCGTAGCGAGCGGCTTTCCCGGCGTTCGTCGGAAGCGTAAAGGCGATATTGAGTTTTCCGCCGCCGGTGAACTTGCCGACGGCCCAGCCGCGCGGATAGTAACCATCGAGATTGAACGAGGACGAAACGACCGCGGCCTTAAACGTGCCGTCGCCGTTGCCCGGCAGAACGATGGCTTGTCCCTTGGCCCCCGGAAGAAACAGGTCCGACTTGCCGTCGCCGTTGAAATCGCCTACGTAGAGGTTACCTTGAATCGGCGAGCCGACCGGAATTCGCACGGCCGTTTTGAAGGATCCATCGCCGTTTCCCTTAAGAAAGTAAATCGAATCGTCCGAGCGATGGGTGACGACGAGATCGAGCTTTCCGTCTCCGTCCAAATCCTCGGCGACTTCGCTGGCGGGAGCCGCGTTGGGAATATACGGATCCGGCGAAGTTCCGACTCGATAGGACGCCGGAGCGGTAAGTTCGGCATGCGCGGCCGAACGTAGGCAGACACGATCGTTTCCACACAACATGCCGATCGACATGAATAGCGAAACTCCATATCGACGCATCATGGCGATGGCTCTCCGTTCGTATGGCGTAAGTGGAATTTTTTTCGTATCCGGTGTCACGCTGATTCTGTCTACGACTAGCGTTTTTGCCGAGCCGCCGCCGGGAAAGAATTCGGCGAACGAAGATGCGATCGTCGAATTCGGTCGAGCGTTGTTTTTCGATGATACGCTGTCGAATCCGAAGGGGCAATCTTGTGCATCATGTCATGCGCCGAAGCCGGATGGACTTACCCCGATTCGAGTTTAAACGAACGATCGGGTATCGCTCCGGGGGCGATCGTCGAACGCTTGGGAAATCGAAGACCGCCCACGATCGGTTATTTGCAAAACATAGCCGCAGGCGTTCCTGCTTTCGTGAAGGAACGCGGAGCCTACGCGGGTGGACTGTTTTACGACGGTCGCGCAGCGTCGCTCGTGGAACAAGTCGAAGGCCCGATTCTCAACCCCAACGAAATGAACAACACTCGCGACGGCGTGGTTCAAGCGGTTGCGAACGGTCCCAATGCCGCGCTCTTCGACAAAGCCTTCGGGGTCAAACCATCGAATTTATCCGTCGAAGAAGCGTTTCGGAAAATCACGAACGCAATCGTTCGATTCGAGACATCGTCCGCTCTTTCACCGTTCAGTTCCACCTACGACAAGTACGTCGCGGGGGAAGCCGCACTAACCTCGGAACAAATGGCCGGATTGCGACTCTTTACCGGCTCCAAGACGGGGCGTCCAGGCGGACCAGCCGTGAAATCGGCCGGTTGCTGGACATGTCATACGATCGAGGAAACTTCAAGCGATAAGCGTGACCTTTTTACCTCCAGCACGTTTCACAATATCGGCACTCCGAAAAATCCAGATCATCCCGGCTTCTCAAAAGCCGACAGGACCGTCAATGCGCAAGGGCGACCTGCATCGGACGATGCGGCCGTTGACTATGGACTCGGAGGTTATTTGTATCCGAGATCGAAGCTTCCGCCAGGGAACATGGGGACGGGAAGCGATGGACGCGGCGACTATCTGAGAGTCAACGGATTGTTCAAAACACCCACGCTCCGTAACGTCGATGCACGCCCGTCGCCGGATTTCATAAAACGCTACGGTCATAATGGGTATTTCAAAGGTTTGGAGCAGACCGTTCGTTTCTACAATACGAGAAACTTGACGACGCATGCCGGTGAAATCATCAACTTTACGGAAGCCGAACCATACGCACGGTTGAAAGGAAAACCGCTTTGGCCGGCACCGGAGATCGCGAATCCCGCCACATTGTTCAACCCTACGGGCACTCGAGGCATGATCGGGAATCTTGGTCTGTCGTCGTATGAAGAAGCGTCTCTGGTGGCGTTTCTCAAGGCATTGAGCGATAAATCGTTGGAAACTTCAAAAACGGATAATCACTAGAGCGAATTGTTTCGTCATACGATCGCCCGTTAAGATTCATGACCGAATACGCTGTTGACGGCTGCCTAATCGGGGGCAGCCTTCCTCATGGTGGAGATCGTCGATGCATATCGTCTAGAGCGTTTTTCAGGATAGCTGTTGCCGGCTTTGCTTCTTTGAGTTCAGCTGAATCCTTGTTGCGTCGTGGGTTCGGACACGGAGGTTGAGTATGCGAGCGTATTCTTTGGACCTGCGCGAGCGGGTGATGATGGACGTCGATGCGGGCGAGTTGAAGATCCGCGAGATCGCCGACAAGTCTCGGGTGACGACCAAGTGGATCGGCGACCTGCGCCGCCTGCGGGCCGAGACGGGGACGTTGGAACCGCGGCGCGGCAAGCCGGGTCCTCAGCCGAAATTGGCGGCCCACGCCGAGCGCCTCGCGCAGTTGGTTCACGAGCGACCGGACGCGTCGCTGGAGGAGTTGCGCGAGGCCTTGCCGGTCAGCGTCGGCGCGACCACGGTGTGGCGAACGCTCCGCGAGCTGGAGTTCACGTTTAAAAAAAGTGACGCATGCCGCTGAGCAGGATCGGCCGGACGTCGCGGATCGCCGCGTCGCGTGGCGGTTTTGGCGCGCCGCGCTCGATCATCGGCGGTTGGTGTTTTTGGACGAAACCGGGGCCGACACGAAGCTGGCGCGGCGTTGCGGTCGCGGGTATCGCGGCCACCGCGTGTGCGGCAAGGTTCCGCATGGGCATTGGAAGACCACGACGTTCGTCGCGGCGCTCCGCGCCGACGGCTTGACCGCGCCGCTCGTCGTCGACGGGCCGATGAACAGGGAACTGTTCGTCGCCTACGTCGAACAGCAGTTGGTTCCGACGTTGCGCGGAAGGACATCGTGATCATGGACAACTTGGCCGCGCATCACGCCCCGCAAGTCCGCGCGGCGATCGAACGCGTCGGCGCGACGCTCGAGTACCTGCCGCCTTACAGCCCCGATCTCAATCCGATCGAACTCGTCTTCAGTAAACTCAAAGCCCTGCTGAGGAAGGCGAGCAAACGCACCATCCCGGAGCTTGAAGCCGAAATCGTCCGATGCCTCGATCGCTTTTCAACCCAAGAGTGCCGCAACTACTTCCGACACGCAGGCTATCAACTACGATCCTGAAAAACGCTCTAGTACTACAGTTGGACTTTCATTCAGTGGGATCATGCCCTCTTTTGCGGTAGTGGCAGCGTTTCGCAAGGAGTTGATGGGCTCTGCGCCAGTCGGACCAGCGAAGGGATCGTCGCGGGTCGGGCGTGTCGGCGAAGAACAACCGTTCGATCAGCGTGCGGATTTCGGGGACGGTGAGCGGGAGGAGTTCGGCTTCTTTTTTGAAGCGGCGTACGTCGCGTCGTCCGCGCGTCGCGCGCGTAAGACGACGAGCGCGGCGTGTGCCAACATGGCGAGCGTGACGTGGCGATGCCAGCCGATCCAGGATCGGACTTCGTACTCGTCGAGTCCCGTTTCTTGTTTGGCTTGTTGAAAACATTCTTCGACCGCCCAACGCGAACCGGCGACTTCCACCAACTTGACCAACGGCGTCTCGCGCGGCGCGTACGTGAAGTAGAACGCGTGTTCGGGGGTCGCGTCCGTCGAGCGTCGAATCAACCACCCGCGTGCGTGCGAATCTTGTTCGTAATGGGGCCAAGCGACGAACGCCCAGTCGTATTCGCGTTCGCCTTTGCGCCTTTGCCGCACGAGAGCCGACGCCAGGCTTGTGCGGGGACGTCGACCAAATGCTTGCCGACCGCACGCCGCTTGCCGGCGAGATACAGGTGCGTCGCCGAGGAGATCGCGATGACGTAATTCAAACGTTTTTCTTCGCAAAACCGTCGGAATTTGTAGTCCGAACCGTAGGCTTCGTCGGCCGTCAGCCACGCGCACGCAACCTCGGCGTTCAACGCTCGCTCGATCATCGCGCGGGCCAACGTTTGTTTCGTGGCGAACGCGATCGACTCGGGCACTTTGGCTTCCGCGCGACGCGACGCATCGTCGGCCCACTCGCGCGGCAGGTACAACGCGCGATCGACCAACGCGTGACCGCGTTGCGAACGGTAGGCCAGAAAGACGCCGACTTGGCAATTCTCGATTCGACCGGCGGTGCCCGAGTATTGACGCTTCACGCCGACCGACTTGGTCCCCTTCTTCAAGAACCCCGTCTCGTCGACGATCAGCACGCCGTCGGGATCGCCCAAATGCTCGACGACATACGACCGCAAATCGTCGCGGACCGCGTCCGCGCTCCATTCGGCTCGCGCCAGAAAGTGCTGCAGATTGGTCGGCGTCGCCGCGCCGAGTTGCTCGGCCAATTGCCAACCGTTCTTGCGCTCCACGCGACCGATCAATCCACGCAAATACCCGGCGGCATGCGCGCGCTGCTCACGCCGCGCGAAACGACCCGCGATCCGCGCCGCCGCGGACGTCACTTCATCTCCCCACGAACGTACTTCGGTCGTCGTCGGCATCCGTGCCTCCGCGAATATCACGTAAAAACCGAAATCTTTACCGAACTCGATGGAAATACGGAAGTCCAACTGTAGTACTAGCCAGACGATATGCGAACCGAGGCCGTGGTTAACACGACTCCTCACAAGCACGGGGCATTGCCGAATGCCTCGAATCAAGGGCGACGATTCTTAGCGTTCGACCCGGCAAGTGCGGCCTCGGGTCGCTGCGCGACACGGCTTGCGGAGCAAGCCGTGGTACCCACGAATCGCTCCAAATTACGCCTGTGATTTGGAAAAAATCTTTCGCAACGCCGAATAATCAGGCGGTCGGGCCGCGAATAGTCTGTTGGAACGGAGTCGTTCGTCATTGGGAACGTCCGGATCGGGGATGGAGATTCTCGGCGTTCGCGTATCCAAAAAACCACTTATTTTTTCCAGCCGGACGCTCGTAACGTTCGCGCGGTGGAAATGGGGTGTTTGGCTGGGCGGCGCGAACCGCAGGCTGATGCCGGCGGATCGATCGAAAAAGAGAAAACACCGTCGAGCACGCGATCGTAACGCGCTTTTCGCTCGTAACGCTCGCAGAGTGAAGTTGGGGCGTTTCGGCGGGGCGGGGAAACGGAGGACTTACGTCCTCCGCTCGTGAAAAAAAGAAAAAACCGCGCGCTCGGAACGCTCGTCCAGGGTATCTGGATAAACGTCCACGCGAGTGTTTCACGTGAAACAATCGCGGTCCGTCGCTGCGTATTCGCCGAGCCGATCGTCTCAAAACGAGAGATTCCTCGAAAAACCGCGTCGGCGGGCGTCCGCCGGCAGGAATGGGGGAGGCCGATTAGAATGAGAACTCTCGCCGTTCGGTCACTTCCCTCGACACTCCCGCCGGTTTTTTCGTCCATGGGCTTTCTCTCGAAACTGTTCGGCGAATCCAAGGTCAACGTCCACGACCGGTTCGAGCTGCTGCGCGAGGCGATTTCGGGGACGATGTCGAACTTCTATCTCGCCCGGGATAAGAAAAACGGCAAGGTCGTCGGGCTGAAGATTTTGGACATCGAAAAATACGAAGCGGCCGAGGCGCGGTTCAAGGCGCTGGGCAAGCCGGGTGAAGGCGAGATCGGCAAAGCGCTGGTTCACCCGTTGATCGTCGAGACGTACGAATACGGCACCACGACCAAGGGCGAGCCGTACGTGGTGCTGGAATATTTGGACGGGCCGGGCCTGAACTCGCTGATCGTCGGCAAGTCGCAGCCCGCGCGCGGCAAACGCTTGAACCTGATCCGGCAAGCGGCCGAAGCGTTGGGCGCGGTCCACAAGGCCGGCTACATCCATCGCGACGTCTGCCCGCGAAACTTCGTGGCGGCGAAGGATTTGAATTCGCTGAAGCTGATCGACTTCGGTCTCACGCTGCCGGCCAAGCCCGAGTACATGCAGCCCGGCAATCGGACCGGCACGCCGAACTATATGTCGCCCGAAGTCGTACGACGGAAGAAGACCGATCATCGGCTAGACATTTTTTCGTTCGGCGTGACGGCCTACGAACTGATGGCCTACGAACTGCCCTTCCCCAAAGGAAACGCCACGGGCATGGCCGCGCTGAATCACGACAAACTGGAACCGGTCCCGTTGGCGGACCGCTGTCCGAAGGTCGACCCACGTTTGGCGGCGGCGATCCTGCAATGCATGGAGGCGCTCCCCGAGAAACGCCCGCAAACAATGGACGCGTTTTTGAAACTGATCGAACCGGTGAAGACGGAAGAGACGGCTTAGCCGGAGAGAATAGGCCGCTGATTACCGCTGATGAACTGATTAGCAATGGTCTGCAAAGACAGTGATTAACTGAGGGTGGAATCCACCCGAAAAGACTCAAGCGATATACGCTTTGGATTTTGCGGATCCGCGTGAATCGTTCATCGGATTCATCGGCGGCCTATCGCGGCAAGGCGGAGATTACTTCTTCTCCGCCGAGTCGAGTTTTTCCTGCACGACGACGACCCAGCCGGTGTCGAGCGAGCGGTCGGGGCCGATCTCGCCTTTGTCGGCGCGGTGCGGAATCCACACGGTGCTGTAGGCGGCCAGCCAGTTTTTCTGCGCGGGGTCGACCGGATCGACGTAGTCGGGAATGCTGCGGTTGATCCCTTCCTTGGGGATCGGCCGATCGGCGGATTTGGGGACGCCCTGCAATGCGCCGCGGTCGCGTTGTTGCGCTTCCCAGAGGGCGGCGGCGCCTTGATCCAACAGACGTTGGGTCATCGCGGCCGGCACGTGTTGGATGCTTTGTGTTTCGGATTTGGCGATGATCGGATGATGCAGGATCAGCCCACGTTGACGCTTTTTGTCGGCCAGTTCGTCGAAACGCAGGTCGACCAAGATCGGCTGTTGATTGCCCGGCATCTTGGGAGCCAAGACGTCGCCCAGGTTGTTTAACTCGACCGACATCCCCAACACGCCCACGATCTTACGATTGGGCGTCCCCGGTTTGCCGGTCCAGATGGGGACGGAAAACGCGACCTTCAGTTCCTTTTTACCGCTGGTGCTGACGTAGACGGTGCTGAGATGCGGTCGTTTGATGGGTTGCGTCGGATCGGGATCGGAGTCGCCCAGATTGCGACCGAGACCGTGGAAGTAATCGCGTTTGGCGTAATTGCGACCGAGCGTATCGCTGTCGGGCGGTTCCTTGGCCAACTGGATGCCTTGCGCGTCGACGATGAACAGAGTTTCGTATTCGGTTTGCGAATCGTTGAGCCGTTTGCCGAGTCGTTCGAGCCAACCGTGCAACGCGGAGCTGGCCTGCTCGTTTTGCGGATCGGTGTTCAGCGTGTTGAGCAGTCCGATCAGATCGGAATCCTGCTGGGCGTATTCCAACAGTTCCCAACGTCGATTGATTTCCAACCCGACGGTTTCGGCGGCCAGCGACGTGGCCAGTTTGAGCGTTTGCTTGCGAGCCTCTTCGGCGTCGTGCCGCGCGACTTCGGCCGAGGCGCGGAGCGAGCTTTCGGCTTGGGCCAACGTGCCGAAACTCACCGACGCGATCAGGCCGGCGAGCGACAACATGGTAAGCCCCAACATCACGCCCAAGACCAACCCGCGACGGCGGCGCAGCCACCGGCCCCACCGCATGGAGCGCGATTCCTTGTAGACGGCGATCGGTTCGTCGGCTTGCCAGCGTTCGAGATCGGCGGCCATGTCCAACGCCGTTTGATAGCGGTCGTCGGGCTCGTAAGTCATCGCCTTCAGGCAGATCGCTTCGAGTTGCGGCGGAACGTTTTTCAGCACTTCGCTGGGCGCCGCGAACCGTCCTTTTTTCAGTTGATCCAAGATTTGCATCGGCGTCCCTTTGTAGGGAACCTTGCCGCAGAGAATCTTGTAGAGCATCGTTCCCAGACTGTAGACGTCGGCCCGACGGTCGACGTTGTCGCAATCGAACGCTTGTTCGGGACTCATGTAGGCCGGCGTGCCGGCTGGGCCGCCGGTCGAACCGCCGGCTTGGCTGCCGGCCATCGGCATCAGCGTCGCTTCGCCGCTGCGCTTGGCCATTTCGTCGCGATCGACGGAAAACGCCAAGCCCCAGTCGACCACCAGCGTTTCGGCGTAACGCCCCAGCATGATGTTCTCGGGCTTGATGTCGCGATGCACGATGCCGCAGTTGTGGGCGTAGGCCAACGTGTTGCAGATCGAGATCAACCGCGTGACCAGTCCGCGTAATTCGCGGTCATGATCGAATTTTTCCTCCGACGAACGAGGTTCCCCTTTATGAAACATCGCGATGGCGTCTTCCAACGTCTCGCCGCGGATGAACCGCATGGCGTAGAACGGCCGCCCGGTTTCGGTGAAGCCGACGCCGTGCACCGGCACGATGCCGGGGTGATCCAGCCGGCCGGTGATCTCGGCCTCGAGCAAGAACCGCTCGCGAGCCCAGGCCACTTCGGCCATATGCTTGTGCATGAACTTGAGCACGACGCGGCGATGCAAGCGGAAATCGGTTCCCTCGAAGACCATCCCCAGGCCGCCCTGTGCATGAAAGCGCAGGCCGTCGAAGCCGTTCTGCAATTGCGGGCGTTCCAGCGGAATGCCGGCTTGATCGTTGGAGACGCGCGAGCCGCCGCGCGTGCTGCTGTGGACCTTGGTCACGTCGGGATCGGACTTCATCCGCTGATCCATCGAGCGGAGCACGTCGATCTTGGCGCGGACCTGTTCGAGCATGTCGGGCCGCTCGACGCAGAGCTGTTCGGGCGTCAGCGTGACGCCCCGAGCGCGCGCATCCTCCCATTGATCCAACAAATCGTCCAGAGCGGAGTCGACCGACATAGCTTGGTCTATCGAACGGAATGAAAACGTCGCGGCGGCAGCCGTCCATGCATGGTCGCGCGCCTCTCCCGGAGCTGCCCACCGGCGGAAAACATCGCTTCCCCAGTTTCCCCGATCATCCGGGACGCGTCAAAGGCCGCCGGGAAAAATCGCCGGCATGCGAAGTCGGCGGATTCGGGAGACGCGGAGTTCATCGAAATCACACGATTTTGCGGTATCCATCCACGGTAGAATGCGATCGCACGTCGCGTCGCATACCCCATACGTTTCCGGAGCCGAAGATGTTCCGTCGATTTCTGACTTGTCTTTTGCTTTGTTTGACGAACGTCGTGTGGGCCGAAGATCCAATTCATACTGGCCCGATTCGCGTCGCGCTGTTCGTCGATGCCGGCGTCGGCGGCAAAGGACCCGAGTATCTGGAACGGGCGCTCGATAAGGAGCACGGCTTTCAAACGCAGCGAGTGACCGCCGCCGAAATCCGCAACGGCGTCTTGAAGGACTATGCGCTGCTGATCCATCCCGGCGGCTCAGGCGGCGGGCAAGCCAAAACCTTGGGCGAGGAAGGTCGCGAAAAAGAGAAAACGTTCGTCAAAGCCGGCGGCGGCTATTTGGGCATTTGCGCCGGAGCGTACTTAGCTAGCGCCGATTACGATTGGTCGCTGCACATCTTGGACGCCAAGGTGTTGGACCGCCAACACTGGGCGCGCGGCTCGGGCGAAGTGAAGCTCGCCCTGAATAAGGAGGGCCGCGCGGTGTTCGCGACCGAGCAAGAGGAAACGGCCGTCCTTTATCATCAAGGTCCGCTGCTGGCCCCGGGCGGCAAGGACGACATCGCCGACTACGAAGAATTGGCGACCTTCGCCACCGAGATTGCGCAGAACGGCGCACCGACCGGCGTGATGCGCGGCACGACCGCCATGGCCCGCGGTCGCTTCGGCGAGGGGCGCGTCTTCTGCATCAGCCCGCACCCCGAGCAAGACGAACGCTACGCCGACACGATCCGCACGATCGCCCGTTGGACGGCCCGCGCCGCGGTGGCGAAGCCACAGGAAGCGAACGCCAAGCAGCCGTAACATCACGGCATTCATGAAGCGAATCGACCGCGACTCCTTCGAGAGATAGAATCGGCGGCGGGGAAGTTCGCCGAGTCCGCATCGTGGGAGACGCACATGTTCGTTCGGAAGTTGACGTTCGTATGGTTGATTCTTGCGTCGTTCCTTGCATCGGCATCGGTATCGCAAGCCGCCGAACCGAAGAAGCCGAACGTCCTGTTGATCTGCGTCGACGATCTCAAGCCGTTGATCGGCGCGTACGGCGATCCGTTGGCGCAGACGCCCAACCTCGACGCGCTCGCCAAACGCGGCGTACGGTTCGACGCGGCGTTCTGCAATCAGGCGGTCTGCGCACCGTCGCGAAATTCGCTGCTGACCGGAATTCGCCCGCAATCGCTGGGCATTTATGACTTAGCCACGAACTTTCGCGCGGCGCGGCCGGATGCGGTGACGTTGCCCCAAGCGTTCAAGGACCAAGGCTATCATTGCCAAGCGCTCGGCAAGATTTTTCATGTCGGTCACGGCAACCACGAAGACCCCAAATCGTGGAGCGTGCCGCATTGGAAGGTGAAATCGATCGACTACGCGTCGCCCGAGAGCAAGCCCGAAGGACTGACACGCGAAGAAGCGTTGTTCTCGAACGATTTTTCGAAACCGATCGGCAAGTTACCACGCGGCGCGGCGTTGGAAGCGGCCGATGTCGAAGATAACACGTATGCCGACGGCAAACTGGCCGACGAAGCGATCCAACGAATCGACGCGCTGGCGAAAACGCCCGACGCGCCGTTCTTCCTGGCCGTCGGCTTCGTCAAACCGCATCTGCCGTTCTGCGCACGAAAAAGTACTGGGACAAATTCGATCCCGCCAAGTTCGAGTTGGCCAAGCTCGCCAAACCGCCCGAAGGGGCGCCGGATCGCGCACGACGAAATGGGGGGAGTTACGGGCTTACAATGACGTGCCGGAACAAGGGCCGCTCGACGAAGCGTTGCAACGCCGCTTGATCCACGGTTATTACGCGGCGACCAGCTACATGGACGCGCAGTTGGGCAAGGTGCTGGCCGCGCTCGACAAGGTGAAACTCGCCGACGACACGATCATCGTTCTGTGGGGCGAT
Source organism: Pirellulales bacterium (assembly GCA_049840575.1). Classification (GTDB taxonomy): domain Bacteria; phylum Planctomycetota; class Planctomycetia; order Pirellulales; family JALHPA01; genus JANRLT01. The sequence goes on along the minus strand of JASGKV010000014.1, from coordinate 117,921 downwards.
CACGGTTGGCATCTGGGCGATCACGGCATGTGGTGCAAACACACCAACTACGAACAAGCGACCCGTATCCCGCTGCTGGTCGTCGCGCGCGCGGAGCGAAGGCCGCGCACACCTCGTCGATGGTCGAAACGGTGGACATTTACCCCACGCTGCTGGAACTGGCAGGCTTGCCCGCCCGCGCGGAACTGGAAGGGCGCAGTTTCGCGGCGACCGTCCGCGATCCGGCCGCGCCGGCGCGAGATTCGATCACGCACGTCTTCCCGCGTAACCGCTGGTTGGGCCGCGCGATTCGCACGCCGCGTTATCGACTGGTGGAATGGAAAATCCCCGGCACATCGCGCAGAGCGCGAGAATCGAACTGTACGACCTGCAAGACGATCCGCAGGAATCAAAGAATCACGCCGCCGCGCAACCCCGAGTGGTCGCCCAGTTGCGGGCGATCCTGGACCAACAGCCCGAAGCCAAGCCGCAACACGGCTCGGCCGACGCGAAGGAGCCGGGCAAAGCGAAAGCGAAAGTTCAGGCGGCGAAGTGATCGGAGCGCGACTCAGTCAAAGAATCGTCGGCTCATCAACGAAACAAGACCTGTAAGCCCGGGGAACGTCGTTCCAAGAACTCACGAAAGGGTCGCGTGTTCTTTTCCAGATGCTGGTTGTGAATCCCGTACAGGTTCAGCACGCTCAGCGACGGCGGCGTTCTCCAAATCCAACGCTTGGCCAGTTCGGTCTTATCCCAAGTGGGCGGATTCGCGCGATCGAGACCGGGCGCCGTCAAAAAATCTTGCGGACGGTGAATGGTCAACGACTCCAAACCTCGGGACCGCTCCAATGCGGCCAGTAACGGAGCGACGTCGAGGTCCGGAGAACCGAGCCGCAATTCCAGCGAGCGGATCGGTGCTTGACTCAACAGTCGAGCCATCGCCTGCGGCGTCCATGAAGGATCGTCGTCGAGGATCAGTTCCAACTCGAACGGCCGTGTCTGTCGGATCAACGCCTCGATCAGCGCCGTCGGCAGGCGGTGCAACTCGACCTGTTCCAAACCGCAATCGGTCGGCATGTGGAACGATTCCGCGCCAAGTTCCGGTTTGCGGTCGAACGAGGTCGGATTGACCACTTCCAAGCAACGCAACTTGGCGTCGTCATCCAACACCAAATCGCCGAAACCGTAACAACGCACGAATTCCGCTCGACCGCCGCGAAACTCCAGCAGTTTCGGTACGTCGCAGATCACCGAAAAATCGGGACACCGCTCGATCCGAAGATACTCGGCCGGCGTCTCGACGAGCCTCAACTTCGGACAGTCGCGGACGGTCAGATGTTTTCCTTGCCCGAAAATCCGGACGTCTCGCAACCCGTCGCAGGCTTCGATGTGCAACCGCGGCGCATGGTCGATATCCAAGTCGACGACGTGCGACCCGATGAGATCGAGTCGCCTGCCCGACGCCAGGATACGGCGTTCGAATTCCGCGCACTCGTCCAATTGCGGCGAAGGACGGTGACGGAAGCCGGCCAAACGTTGTCGGTAGTTGCCGATCGAGAGTTCGTCGCACGGATGCCGCAACAGCACTTGCGCGAACGCTTCGTACGCCTCGACGCGGGGCTCCCACAACTCGAACCGCGGACTCCCAGGGTCCGGCGCGATCGACGGCCGCGACGGCGGACGCATCGAGTTCGCACAGCGACAACGCCAATCGCCTGACGTTCGGCGTTTTCTCGAACAACTCGCCTAAGTCCGCGCCGGATAAAAACCGGACGCTGCAATGAGCTAGAAATTCCCGCAGGTCCGGCATCACCGGAAACGCGGCGACGAGCTGGGTCAACACGTCGTCGCGGCGCAACGGCGGCGACGTCGCCTGATCGTCGTACCGGAAGGTCGTCAACCGCGCGAGGTTCGTCACCGAGTCGGCCCGAAACGGCATACGCACCGGACTCGCCGACAAGCTTTCGAGTTCCGGAAAGAGCGTCAAATCCATCAGCGCGCCGGGTCTTCGCGCAAACGTCGTAACGCCGCGGGATCCGACTCGTACAGCGGATCGTGATCGATCTGAACCTGAATCTGTTGGACGGGCCGCGAGTAATCGTCGCCGACCACCCTCCGCAGCCAGGGCGAATCCGGCGCGCCCGCGGCCAGCATCGGACGGAAGCGGAAGGGGCCGTGCAGCGGGTCGAGCGGAACGTCGAGTTTGGCCAATTCGCGCCGCCGCGCGCGATGCCACGCGACCTCGCGCGCATACCAACTTGCCAACAACGCCGAGACGCCGACCACGACGAGCAATACCCTGAGCGAGAAGCGCGGTAAGAGTTTTCGCAGCAAACGCATCACCCGCCCCGGGAGAACGATTTTCGAGAACTCGCCCAACGGTCCACAGATACGCACCGATCCATTTTATCGCAAAGGTGAGGCGGATGTCGCGATGTTTGGCATGACTAAAAAATCGTCGGTTTTGTCAGGTTTTCCGGCACTTTCTCTGCCTCTCGGGCATCTTATGGCTCTCTGATACGAAAGCCTCGTACTTCCATATCAAATCACAACTTCCACGCAAATCACCTCTTCTTTTTCGCATTAAAGCCTGTCAAAAATGCGAAAAGTCGAATTCGCGAATTCGCTTGAAGAATAACGACTTAGGTCGATTCTGCGGACCCCCATGTAATGAGTGTTAATATAATCACTTAAATCAGTTGGCCATTCGCTTGGTCGCCAGCCCCCCCAACTTCAATCTTGCCGATGAACTACGTTCTTGCCGATCTCGCCATACCGGACGACGCCGCGGCCGTGCGCACATTGCTGAACGCCTATGCGTCCGATCCCTATGGCGACGGGCATCCGTTAGACGAGGATGTCTTGCGGGAACTGATCCCCGGCCTTCGGGCTCACCCGACGACCGAAATCCTGTTGGCCAAACTCGACGCGGCGGATGGGGATTCGGCGGCCGTCGGTCGGGCGGTCGGGATCGCGATCTGCTTTCGTGGGTTTTCGACGTTCGCCGCCCGGCCATTGTTGAACATCCACGACTTTTTCGTGCTGCCGGAGATGCGCGGCCGGGGCGTCGGTCCGGGCCTGATGGCGGCCGTCGAAGCGCACGCCCGCACGCTCGGCTGCTGCAAACTGACTCTGGAAGTGCAAGAAAACAATCGGACGGCGCAATCGCTGTACGAACGCGCCGGTTTCCGGCAAGCGACCTACGTCGCCGAAGCGGGCGGACAGTTGTTTTTGTCGAAGAAGCTTGGCTAAGCGCCGAAAACATCCCAGGTTCAATCGATTCCACGCGATTTCCGGACCGAACACTTTCCGCGCGAACCTCGTATCCTAATGGTCCCACTTAAAGACGACGCCGTGTCGATTCGGCGAATAAATTCAGGAGCCCCGTCATGCCGCCAAAGCACCGCTAGCACGCCGGACGTCCGGAAGGCGATTTACCCTTTGTTAGCGAGGGGTTTCGGCGACGTTTTAGGCGTTTCGCAAGGCCGCCGGGCGGCGATTTGGCCTTTTCGGGTCGTTTTGCGCGGTATCTTAAAGGCTTATCCTTCTTAGAACCCTTTCGACCAAGTGCGGTGGATTCGTCGCGCGTTGGCTTCGAAATTCCAACGGATGGGAACCTCGTCGCCCGAGGGAACGTCGCCGTTGGACGTTTTTCTCAGGCGGATGCGCTTTCCTCACGTCGAGCGGTCGGATTCACCGGCCCGGAGCGGAGTGATTGCGATCGGAACGTCGTGTTCGGATCGGTCGATCCGGACGAACATTCCGACGTCCGTTTCGCGGTCGTACCCTCATTGAATTTTTCACGTTTCGTCATCTCCAGGGTTGGTTGAGTTATGGATCTTTCCAAAGTTCGCAACATCGGCATCTCGGCACACATCGACTCGGGCAAAACGACCCTGAGCGAGCGCATCCTGTATTACGCCGGACGCATTCACACCATCAACGAGGTGAAGGGCGGCGGCGACGGCGCGACCATGGACTACATGGACCTGGAACGCGAAAAGGGGATCACGATCACCAGCGCCGCGACCACGGTGCACTGGAAAGACAACAAGATCAACCTGATCGACACCCCCGGCCACGTCGACTTCACGGTCGAGGTCGAACGCTCGCTGCGCGTGCTCGACGGCGCCATCTTGGTGCTTTGCTCGGTCGCGGGCGTGCAATCGCAATCGATGACCGTCGATCGCCAAATGAAGCGCTATCGCGTTCCGCGTTTGGCGTTCATCAATAAGTTGGACCGCATCGGCGCCAACCCGTTCCGCGTCGCCGGCATGGTGCGCGACAAACTGGGCGCCGACGCCGTGTTGATGCAATACCCGATCGGCTTGGAAGACAAGCACGAAGGCGTGGTCGATTTGATCACGATGAAGGCCTATTACAACGACGGCGAAAAAGGCGAACGCGTCTTGGAAGAAGGGATTCCGGACGACCTGGTCGCCGAATCCAAGAAGTATCGCCACATCATGCTCGAAGCGCTGGCCATGTACAGCGACGAGTTGATGGAAATCATGTTGGCCGAACAAGAACCGAGCGAAGAGCTGCTCCACAAGATCATCAAGCAAGCGGTCCAAACCCAGGACTTCACGCCCGTCTACATGGGCATCGCCTACAAGAACAAGGGCGTGCAGAAGTTGTTGGACGCGATCATCGCTTACTTGCCCAGCCCGCTGGAACGTCCGGTCGGGGCCAAGGTGTGGGACGAACCGACCGAAGTCTTCCCGTTGAAGGCCGATCCGGCGTTGCCGTTCGTCGGCATGGCGTTCAAGATCGTCGACGATCCGTACGGACAGTTGACGTTCACCCGGATTTACCAAGGGACCGCTAAGAAGGGCGAGACCTATTACAACCAACGAACCGGCCAAAAGACCCGCTTCAGCCGGATTCTGCGGATGCACGCCGACAAGCGCGAAGAAATCGAAGAAGCGTCGGCCGGCGATATCGTGGCGATCATCGGGATCGACTCGGCGTCCGGCGATACGTACGCCAGCGAACCGAAGTACTGTGCGCTCGAAAACATGTTCGTCGCCGAACCCGTCATCAAGATGGCCATCACGCCCACCAGCCGCGAAAGCGGCGACAAGCTGTCGAAGGCGATTCAACGGTTTACCCGCGAAGATCCCACGTTCCGCTGCTTCACCGACGAAGAGACCAACGAAACGGTCATCGCCGGCATGGGCGAGCTGCACTTGGAAATCTACGTCGAACGGATGAAGCGCGAGTACAAGGTCGAAGTCGAAGTCGGCGCGCCGAAGGTCAGCTACCGCGAAGCTCCGACGCAAAAGGCCGAATACAACTTCAAGCACAAAAAGCAAACCGGCGGGTCCGGGCAATACGCCCACATCGTCGGTTGGTTGGAACCGTTGCCGGAGGATAGCGAAGAAGACAACTTCGAGTTCGCCAACGAAATCAGCCAAGGGAAGATTCCGAAGGAATACATCCCGTCGGTCGAAAAAGGCTTCAAAGACAGCTTGTCCAAGGGTCCGGTCGCCGGCTTCCCGATCGTCAGCGTCAAGGCGGTCTTGAACGACGGGTCGTACCACGACGTCGACTCGTCCGACATGGCGTTCCAGATTTGCCGCTCGCAGCTGCTTCCGCGAGACGTTCATGAACACCAAGCCGGTGTTGCTCGAACCGATCATGAAGGTGGAAATCGAAGTGCCGACCAACTTCCAAGGTCCGGTGACGGGCAACCTCACCAGCCGCCGCGGAATGGTCGTCGCCAGCGAAGACCAAGGCGCCACGGCGGTCATCGAAGCCGAAGTTCCGTTGTCGGAAACCTTCGGATATTCGACGTCGCTGCGGTCGCTGACCCAAGGTCAAGGCACCTTCACCATGGAATTCAGCAAGTACGCGCCCGTTCCCGGCGGCATCCAAAAGGAAATCATCGAAGAACGCAAGAAGGCCGAAGGCAAATTGGTCGGCGCGAAGTAAGCCCGACGATACGACGATTACGAAACGACGTTCCCCGGTTTACGCCGGGGAACGTTTTTTTATGCCTGCGCTCGTCCGCGACCGACGCTGCGCAGCGAGTGCGTCGCGGCTATAATCGAACGATTCGCCCCTCCTCCGTTCACACCGCGTCCGTGTCGAAGAAGCTCGTCATCACCGGCTTGGTTTTGCTGCTCGTCGGCGGGTACGTCCTCGCCGATTGGTGGATGGCCTATCCTGCCGAGACGGTGCGAACTTATATCGGCAGTCAACGCTGCGCCACGTGTCATCAGGCCGAGTTCGCCAAGTGGCAAGGCTCGCATCACGAAAAGGCGATGCAAGACGCGACGCCCGAATCGGTGCTGGGCAACTTCGACGACGCCGTGTTCGAGCACTTCGGCGTGACGACCAAGATGTTCCGTCGCGACGGCAAATACTGGATGAACACCGAAGGAGCGGACGGCAAGCTTGCGGACTTCGCGATCCGCTACACGTTCGGCGTCGCGCCGTTGCAGCAATACTTGGTCGAGTTTCCCGACGGTCGGCTGCAAGTTCTGCCGATCTGCTGGGATACGGTGCGCAAGCGGTGGTTCCACGTCTACGACGAAGAACCGATCCGCCCCGGCGACGAGTTGCATTGGACCGGTCACTTACAGACCTGGAACCACATGTGCGCCGAATGCCATTCGACCGACGTCCATCGCAACTACGATGCGAAGAAGAATACCTATGCGACGTCCTATTCCGAAGTCGCCGTCGGGTGCGAAGCGTGCCACGGGCCCGGCAGCCTGCACGCCGAACTGGCCGATTCGAAGAAACTGTTTTGGGATCGTCGGTTCGGCAAAGGTTTAAGCGTCACGCTCAAGGACGCAAGCAACCTGACGCAAATCGAGACCTGTGCAATGCCATGCTCGGAACTCGCCGATCCACGGCGACTACGAACCGGGCAAGCGATTCGACGACCACAAGTTGCTGCATTTGATCGACGGCGAAAATTACCACGACGACGGCCAAATCAAGGACGAAGTCTTTGAACACGGCTCGTTCCTGCAAAGCAAGATGTTTCGCAAGAACATCAAATGCTCGGATTGTCATGATCCGCACACGTCGAAGCCCAAGCACTTGGGCAATGCACTCTGCACGAGTTGTCATCAGCATCCGACCGGCAAATACGACACGCCGGCGCACACGCATCATGCGCCGAACACCTCGGGCTCGTCGTGCGTCGAATGCCACATGCCGCAAACGACGTACATGGTGGTCCATCGCCGGCGCGATCACAGCATTCGTATTCCCCGACCGGACCTGAGCGTCAAACTCGGCGTGCCGAACGCGTGCAACCAATGTCACGACGGCTTAAAGACGCCCGAGCAACAAGACCGTTCGCCCCGCGAACGGGCCCGAATGGGCGGCCGAGAAGGTCGTCGAATGGTACGGCCCCAAGACAGCGCAAACTCCCCATTACGGCGAGACTTTGGCCGCGGCGCAAAGCGGATCGCGCCGTGTTACCCCAATTGATCGCGTTGACCACGAACAAGGACGTCGGTCCGAACGTCCGCGCTTCGGCCGTCGACCTGCTGGACAGGTTCGTCGGCGACGACAACGACGGCGCGGTCCGCCGCGCGATCCTGACGGCAGCCGTCGACCCGGTCCCGATGGTCCGCGCCGCCGCGACGCGCGTGATGCGCGAAGACGATCTGTTCGAGCACGGCGCGAAACTGCTGACCGACGAATCGCGGTTGGTCCGCGATCGGGCGACGATCCGCTTGTCGCCTTATCCGCGCGAACGCTTGCCGCGCGACGTGGCGGACAAGATCGGCCCTGCGCTCGCCGAACGGATCGCCGGCCAACAGGACCTGCTCGACACGCCCGCAGCGAACGACAACCTGGGAACCACCGAACTCAATCGCGGCAATTTCGCCGAAGCGATCGACTACTTCCGCCGCGCGCTGAAGATTCAACCGCAGTTCCTCGACGCGGCTTATCTGCTCTCGCAAGCATTGGAACGCGGCGGACGCGGCGGGGAGGTCGAGCCGACGTTACGCGACGCGATCAAAGAACACGATCGCATCGTCGAAGCGCTGCGTCGCGAGTTGCCGGAGATCACATCGCCGGACGTCAAAGCGCGACGTGAACGGTATCTGGAACGCTCGACCGCGATGGGCGCGTTGCTGAGGTTCGACCTCGCGCTCAAACTGGCCGAGAATTCGGCTCGCTACGACGAAGCGATCGAAACGCTCCGCGAAACGCTAAAGCTCGATCCGAACTACCCTCGCGCCGCATATAACCTGGGCGAGTTACTAAAACTGCAAGGCAGGCTCGACGAAGCCGAGACGCAATTCCGCGCGGCGATTAAGCTGGACCCGAACGCGCACGACGCGTCGCTCCGCTTGGCCGAGACGTTGATTCTGGCGAAAAAACCGGCCGAGGCCGAAACGCTTTTGAACGCCGCGTTGAATCGTGTGCCCGAACCGGCCGCCGTACTGTTGCTGGCCGACATCTATATCGCCCGTAAAGAATGGGCGGCCGCGGAAAAGTTGCTGAATTATTCGTACGAGCGGTTTCGCGCACCCCAGCTACTGGCGATGCTCCGTGGCGTCTATCTGTCGCAAGGAAAGACGGACGACGTTCGCCGGATCGAACGCTTGCTGCAAAGCCTGCCGCGGAACCCCGCGCGGCCGGAATAATCGTCGCGACCGCGCTGCGACGACGATTTCCTCCGGTCCCGGTTTGACCTGCGGGTCGGCGTGTCCTAAAGCATGGAAGGGGATTCGTGCCGCGGCACGTTTTCGCGCATCCGGAGTGTCCCCGGACGTCGCGAACGCGGTCGCCGGCCGCCCCGCGCCGTTTCCATGGACGATCGTTCCCACAGCGCGCCGCCACGAGCGGAGACCTCCGGCGAACACTTGGGCCAGTTCCTCGCGGAACAACGCCGCAAGATGTCCGACCTGCTTGCGCGCCAACGCGAGAAGTTGGGCCTGCTCGGCACGCGACTGACCGACGAACTCGACCGCGTCGACCAAGCCGTCCGCGCGGAACTTCAAACCGAACTGCGCGACGAACGAGCGCGTCTCGACGAACGACGGACCGAATTGCGAGCGGAAGAAACGGCCTTCGCCGACGCGCAATCGCAGACCGCCGGCCAATTGGAAGAGTGGTCCGGCGAACTCGATGTCCGCGAACAAACGCTGACCGAACGCGAAGCCGCGTTGACCGTCGCGCAAGAAGAACTGGAACGCGAACGGACCCGCGTTCAATGCCGGCAAGACAATATCGAAGAATGGCGGACCGACACGCGCGATCAGCGCGAACGTTTGGCCAAGCGTTTTTTCGAGCGACATGCCGAATTGACCGCCGAAACGCTGGCGACGCGGCGCGATTCTGATCGCCCAACGCGACGAATTGACCGCCGCGACGGCGCGGTTCCAAGAAGAAACGTTCCTCGCCCGCGAAGAGCTAACCGCGCGTCGCCGAGACTTGGAACAAGAGTACGCGTTGGTCGACGGCATGCGTCAGGCGACGCTGGCCCAGCGCCGCGACGTGGCCGAGAAGCTGTGGGCGTCGCGCCGCGAGTTACAGGCCGAACTCGACCTGATCCGTCGCGAGGCGTTGCTCGCCGTCTCGCAATCCGAATTGACGGCCGCCGCCGACGCGGCTTCGTCCGCCGAGTTACAACGCCTGCGCTCGGAAATCGAAGAACTCCAAGACCGACTCGACGCGGCGATTCTCGAACGGGGCGTCTTACGCACTCGGGTCGCAGAATTGGAAGCCGCGGCTCCCGTCGAAGGGGCCGGCGACGTGGAACTGGCGGAACTGCGCGAAGCCAATGCGCGGTTGATCGCCGAACGAGACGAGTTGCAAGTTGCGTTGCGCGACGTCGACCTGAGCCGTGCGGACACCGCGGCTCAGGTCGCGCGCGTAACCCAACTGGAAACCGAACGCGACTCCCTGCGCACGCAAGCGCAAGCGGCCGAAGCGCGCGCTCGCGCGGCCGAAACCAAACTCACGCAGCAAGCGGCGTTCGGCGATCAACCGGAGAAAATTCAAGAACTGCACAAGCGGTACGAAATCGCGATGGAGGACGTCCGCGGTCTCAAACGCAAGATCACGGAACTCGAATCGCAACTCGCGGCCGTCGCAAGTCGAGCGGCGGCGAGGCGCCCGCCGTCGCAGGCGGGTGGGAAGACATGAAGCGGCGAATGATCGAGCAACTCGAATCGCAAGACGGTTCGCTCGAGCCCGAGGATCGTCGCAAACTGGAAAACACGCTGCGCGAAACGGATCGCATCGTCGAACAAAAAGAACAAGAGATCGCCGATCTGCGGCAACTGCTCGAAGAACAAAGCAACCAGGTCGGCGACTTGGCGGTCGGCGCGGCGGCCGTCGCGCAGATCTTCGATCACGACGAACTGATTCAACAGGAACGCGAACGCCTCCGTCATGCGCAAGACGAATGGCGCGAGAAGCTGCGTCAGGCCGAAGTCGATATCGCCGTGGAACGGGCGAAACTGGCCCGCGAGCGCAGCGAGATGCAAGAAAAACTACACCAAGCCGCGCAAAACGCCGCGCCGGGAACACCGCAAACGCCCGGCAAAGAGGCCGATCGCGCCGGTGGCCGCGGCCGCTGGTTATCGCGGTTGGGATTGAAAGATAAAGAATAATCCTGTGTGCGTCGCCGGGTTCTAGAGTCCCGGAATCGTGCTGACCGAGCCGATGTTGTTGATCGTGTAGTTGCTGGAAAACGGAATCACGCCATACAGACCGCGCGTGAAGATCAGATTGATGTAGTCGTCGGTCAGCAACAACGCGCCCTTCGGAACCAGCACGACATCGGCGTCGCCGACCCACAGTTCGCCCGCCGGGCAGGGTTGATTGGCGAACAGCATCGCCCCTTGCAGGTTGACGGTGGTCGCCAGCAAACGCCAATCCTCGCCCCGGCGAAAGATCACGATTTGTCGCAGATTGGCGCCTACGTTCCAACTCCCGGCCAACGCGATCGCCTGCATGACGGTGGTCGGCCCTTCCAGTTCATAACGTCCCGGACTGCGAACTTCGCCCAGCACGAAGACGTAGCGTTTCGCCCGCTGCGTGAGGACCGGCGTGACTTCCATTCCGGGAATCGTTTCCTCGTAACGCAGGTCGATTTCGCGTTTCAGTTCTTCCAACGTCAGACCTTGCGCAGACGGTCCCGATCGCGGGCAACGCGATGGTCCCTTCGGGCGTGACCCGCAACGATAACGTCTGTCCGCCGACGACGCCGTTCCGATTATCGACCACCGCGCGAGATCTTCTAAGCGGGTGTTCACCTTCAACGGCGTCAGCGTGATCGCGGGGACTTTGTAATACTCTCGATAAAGTTCTTCGATCTTGTCCCGCAATTTCGCGACCGTCAGTCGCGTCGCTTTGACTTGCCCCAACAAGCGCAGCGTCACCGTGCCGTCGGGTTGGACCAACAAATTGCGATTGAGATTCGGGTCCGTGAACGATTCGACCTGAAACTCGTCGCCGACGTTGATGATGTACGGCGTGCTCGTTTCCCGTCGCGTCAGACGATACAAGCACGAAATCTGATCGTCCACCCGCAGCCGGTACGCCGGCACATGCGCGGAACGGGCCGCGCCGACATACTCGCCCTGCCCATGCAGCGCGAACGGCGCGGGCCGCATATCTTTCCACGTCAGGCCGGACGGATTTTTCCACTTCGACGCGTGCGCACAATTTCCACTCGCGCAACCGCCGCAGCCTTGGCCGATACAATCCACCGCGCAGACCGGCGGACCGACATACGCCGGGCCGCCGCAACCGGCGGGAGCTTGGCACAACCGAATTTGATCGTCGTGAATGACGTGCGGTACGACGCGATTTTCGATCGTAGGCGAAGCTTCCCGTGCTTCGTCTGCGATCACGGCCGGGGCGTTATGAGAAGCTGTCGCCGGCAACGCCAACGCGACGCACAGGCAGACCCAGACCGACGCGCAGCATCCGAGCGTCGCCGAAAGCATGCGTTCGCGTACGAGGGGAAGGAGCGTAGCCATAGGCGATCGATCCGGAAACGAACGGTTAACGTTGCACGGCCGCGGGACTCGATGGACCGAACGGATTCCGCGTGGGTTGAATCGCAGGGACCGCCTGCGGGGTCGGTTGCGGTCGCGCGGCCAAACGCGGGTCCGCACCCGTTTGCGATGGCGTGCGTGGCTGTTCGTAGGTGTTGACCGGCGCCGACTTGGCCAACGTTTGCGGATCGACGACTTGAATCATGCCATCGGCCAGACGCCCGGTTTCTTGCGAACTTCGTTGCCAGCGCCCGCTCGCCAGGGCGTATTCCTGCTCGGCCAGTTCGGCGAATTTCGTTTCGTTCAAGCGGCGATGCACGGCCGCCAGATCTGCGCCAGGTCGACGGATGCGCGGCCAACGACGCACTGTGGCGTAACGCGGACTTCGCATCGTCCAAGCGACCGACACGCGCGAACAGCACGCCTAACTCGTTGGCGGCCAACGCATGCTTCGGCTCGATGACCATCGCGGCTTGAAACAACGTCGTCGTGCGCAACGTCTCCAACCGTGCTTGGCCCGAGTCCGAAGAAATCGACAGCATGTGCAACTTACCGAGCGCATAGTACGCATCCGCCGCCGGAAGCAGATCGCCGCCCGCGATCGTCAGTTGCCGATGCGCGTACGCCATGTAATGTTCGAGTGCTTCGAGCGGCGTCATTTCGTTCAGCGGTTGCCCGTGCAGCACGGTCGTGCGATGGCCGGCCGCGCGATCGCGGACCGACAGCGCGACCGCGGGCGAATCTGCGACGAAATCTTGCGCTTCCTCGAGCGCGGCCAATCCGGCCAACATGCATGGCCGTAGGCGTCGGACCCGCGCTGTTGATTCTGCGCCTCGGCCAAGACCTTCAACGCCGACAGCAATTCTTGTCGTGCGCCGTAGACCGCGCCCGCTCGACCAAGTTCGCGGCGCGGCGAATCCCCTCTGGGCGCGATGCGCCGCGGCGGCGATTTCCGTCCCGGCGCCGTTGGCTGCGCGAACCGCTGGGCCTCGGATGTCTCCCACGCCGACGGCTGACAGATCGGGCCGCGGGGCGAACGCGGCGATGAATTCGGGCGACAACTCGATCGAGGATTTTTGCTTTTGCGTGTTCTCCTGCTCTGCGGTGTCATCGACCAAACGCGGTGCGTTCGAGATTCTCGCCTGAGGTTGTCGCTCGACCGACTCATTCGGTAACGTTGCGACGGGATCCGGTTTCGGCGATCGATTCAACGGATAGCGAGCTTCCCCCGGATCGGGGGCTAACGTCGGCTCGAAACGGCGTTGAGTGTTCCAATCGCCGTATTCGGCCGTCGGGGGTGCGGACTCGGGCACCGCCGCCAAATCGGGCAACATATTCGGAGCCGACAACCCATTCGGAGCGACCGTAGGATCGAGCGAGGGTCCGGTTGGAACATCTTCCGGAGATTGATGCGGCTGCGACGCGAGTTCGGTCGGTGCGGCCTCCACCAGGGCCGGGGTCTGCGCTTCGACGAACCCCGTTTCCGGCGGGTCGACGGCGTCGTCGCACCCTAAGCAAACAATCGCTCCGCACAGGGTCGTACCCCGGAGCAGGCGGCGGGCGGATTGTTTCAGCCGAAACATACGATCATCCATGAACCAGCGCGTCCGCCGTCACCATCCATGTGACGGGGAAATCACTCTTTCCAGCTATCGTCGGGGCGTCGCTCGCCGGACGACCCGGAATCGCCGATCGGCGGCGGCAAATGCCGGCGGACGTTCGCACAATCCGTAAGACCCCTACCCCGTGTCCGGCGGATCGTCGAACGCGGCACGGTTTGTCGAAGCCGCAAACTCCAATACCGACCGGCCACCGAATCTGCAACCGCCGACACGGATGAGGGGTAGCCGGCCGTGGGTCTCAAGCTCATTAAACATTTTTTTCAAAAAACGCTGGCGAAATCCCGTCGGCTGCCGGATAATCAATTCTGAGGACTCATCTCAGCGGAAAGTTCGGGCTAAGCGGATCGTGCGACGAGCAAGCGTCGAACGGTCGAAGATGTCCGTTGATCGTTCGATCGTCGGAGTGAACATCGCCATACGGACGCTTCGTCGATTTCGACAAGCGGCCGAATTTGAAGCCCAGACGCCCCCTTACGCACAATCAGCGAAGCTCGCTCCGCGGAGCGTTCACGTTTAAGCCGTTAAAGGATCACCCATGCGCAGCCGTCGTCCCGGTTTCACTCTCGTGGAATTGCTGGTCGTCATCACGATCATCGGCATCTTGGTCGGGCTGATTACGCCGGCCATCCTTGGTGCTTTGGCCACCGCTCGGCAAACCGATTGCGCGAACAAACTTCGCCAAGTCGGCATTGCGTCGGTCGCTTACGCGACGCGGAAGAATAACTATCCCGGCTATGTGAATCCGAAGATGGTCAGCACGGCGACGCAACCAACCAGTTGGCAAGTCGCCTTGCTGAACGACATGGACCGTCAGAACACATACAACACTTGGAACGGGACCGTCACTAGTCCGGCGTTCGAAGAACCCTACCTGGAAATGTTCGTCTGTACCGACGATACGACCGCCGTCGGCCAAACGGATGCCAGCGGGAAAAACAGCTTTACCAGTTTCGTGGTCAATGCCGGCCGCACGGGCAACGACACGACCAATTCGCGTTACGACGGGATTTGCCACGATTCTGTACTCCGGCACCGTGGCGACGCAGAAACTCTTGAAAATGGGGCTGACGGATATCCCCGATGGTTCCGACGTTACGGTCTTGGCCACCGAAAACTTAGACGCGACCAAGTACGTCCCGACCACGTCGAACTATGAAAACGAACTGGGATTCATCTGGGCCGCGGCGGCCACGCCGCCCGTGCCGTATCGGATCAATCAAGACAAGGGCAAAGGGAGCGCAGGCAATATCAACTACGCACGCCCGTCGAGCAACCACAACGGCGTGTTCAACGTCGTGTTCGCCAGTTCGCAAACCAAGGGAATCAGCGAAGCGGTCGACCCGCGGGTTTGGAATCAGCTCTGTTCGCCGAACGGACCGAAGGCGACATGCCACGGCCGATAACGTGCCGTTGACGGATTATTAAGTCGTGCTGGGTCGGAGTGTGTTTCGGGCCGTTTTTTCAGGAATTCCGATATGAACCGACGCATCCGGACGGGATTTACGCTGGTCGAACTGCTGGTCGTGATTTCGATCATCGGCGTTTTGATGTCGCTGACGTTTCCGGCCGTCAACGCCGTGCGCGAAGCGGCTCGCCGAACCGATTGTCAAAACAACATTCGGTCGATCGGTCAGGCGATGAAAACGTACGATACGGCTAACGATCGTTTTCCGGGCTACACCGGCAATCGTCGACCGAACGGCGCGACGAATTCGTATGACGTCCCTTGGACGCTGGCATTGCTGCCGTTTCTCGACGCGTCTGCGGAATACGACTCGATGGTCAAGGCCAACACCAGCGGGGCCTGGGGTACCGCGGGCTTCGGTTATAAAAGCATGTTCGTCTGCGCCAGCGACCCGCCGGATCGTGCGACGTCGCCCAGTTTGTCATATGTCGTCAATACGGGCATTCCCGATTCGTCGTCCGAAACTGCGCGGCACGGGCCTTTGCTATGCGACGCCGTACTCGACAACCGGCGGGATGTACAATTCGGTCGCTCGTCGTAACACGATTCAAGACGGTGCGGGCCAAACGTTGATGCTGACGGAAAATCTGTTGGCCAAAAACTACGTGCCGGACGCCGTCGCCGTTTCGGAGTACCTTTTCGGTTTTATGTGGATTACGAACACGGCGATCAATCCGGCCGAGCCCGAAAAAAAGGTCAACGGTCGCAAAGCGTCTTGGACGACAAGCGGCGTGACGAATATCAGTCTATTAAATAGCGACTCCGAAGCGACCAATAACACCGCCCGCCCTTCGAGCTTCCATCCCGGCGGCGTCAACGTGGTCTTCGCCGACGGTTCGACCCGCTTCTTACGCGAAGATATTGACTACCAAGTTTATCGCACGCTGATGACCAGTAGCGGTCAAAGCAACGGGGTCTCAACTCTGTCGCCCGCGGAATCCCCGACGATGAACGAAAGCGATTACGTCGTTCAGTAACCGTCGATCGCATCACATCCGATTACAACGGCTCGGTCGAATTCGACCGGGCCGTTTCTTTACGCTCACTCATCCGCGTAAACGCGCGTGCTTTCTTCCTTGGTGATCGGCTGCCGAACGTCGTCGGTCGTCAATTGGACTTTCAGACGGACGTCGCCCGGCTTTTCGCCTTTGGCGCGGATCCGATATACGGTTTCGCTTTTGGCGGGCAACGATTGCAGCGGTTCGAAGACGATCCGGCCCGCCTCTTGGCGGTAACGCGTCGCCCCTTCGGCGGCCAGGAAGCGTAACTCCGGCGGCAACAGCGCGATCAACTGAACGTTGGTCGCGGCTTTCGAGCCTTGGTTGATGATCCGCACATCGTAAGCGGTCTCGCCGTGCAGTTCGATCGGATCGGCCAAGTCGGCGACTTCGAACAAGATGGCTGCGACGCCGTCGATCTGAATCGCCTGCTCTTGCGATTGCGCCAAGCCGGCTTTGGTTTTCCCTTCGATCTTCAAACGATGCTCGCCCTGCTCGACCGGCAACGTCGTCAGCGTGACCGCGCCGCGTTCCTGGGCGGGCAGTTCCTCAAGGCTCCAAAACACGCTGTGAGACGCCGCGTCGTAGGTTCCTTCGTTGTCGGCTTTGACGAACTTCACGCCGCGCGGCAAACGGGCGATCAGTTCCACTTCTTTGGCCGCCGCGGTCCCGGGATTCGCCACGGTCAACGTGTAGACCGCCGGCCGTTCGAGATAACGACGGGCCGGACCGTCCAGTTTGATTTCCAATCCGGGAGCCAAGACCTCGAATTCGCATTTCGCTTCGGCCCGCAGGTTGCCGTCGCCGTGCGCGGTCAGATTATTGACCACCTTTCCCGCGTGCGCGGCCTTCAGAATCAAATCGAGTTCGCGCGTTTCGCCCGGCTTGAGCGTGCCCAAGTCGAGTTCCAATTCGCTGCCGCCCGGATGACTCATGGCGGCCGGCACGTGTTCTTCCAAGACGACGTTCGTCGCCGCGCCGCTGCCCGGATTGGCGATCTTGACCGTCAGCGTCAGGTCGTCACCGTCCAGCACTTGCTTCGGGGCGGACACGGCGATGGTCAACGCCGGCCGGACGGCGATCGTGCGACCGCCGGCTTCGGAGCGAAACACGACCGACGCCGCGCTTCCCAATTCGCCTTCGGCCTGCGGCATCAATTCGACGGTCAGCGTTTCGGACTTGCCGGCTTCCAGCGTGCCGATGCGCCAACTCAATTCGCCCCGCGCGTTGGGCTGCGCCGGCGGTTGCGAGCGAACGAATACGGTCCCTTCGGGAACCATGTCGCGCACCACGACGTCGCGCGCGGCCGAGGCGCCGGTGTTACGAACCTTGATCGCGACCGCCGCCGGTTTGCCGACGACGATCTCGGGCGGAAATTCTTTTTCGACGGAAACCGTCGTCTGCTGCGGACCATCGAGCGATTTCTCGCCAGGTCGTCCCGTCGGCGTGACCTGCGCGCCGCCGAGTCCGTTCGATGTCTGCGGAGTGCCCACGTTTCCGGCCGGACGCGGGTCGTTCGCGCCGCCGAGCGGAATTCCTTGAAACGGAGCCGGCTGTCCGACCGCGGGCATCGCGAACGGCGCAGGTTGCGTCGGAGCGGGGACCGGCGTCCGACACCGGCGGCCGAATAGCCGCCGGCGGCGGGGATCGGCCGTTCATCGCTGACTTGGCGCACGCCCGAAGCGATCCGGGGATCTCCGGCGATCGGTCGGGCTTGCAAATTATTGGGTAAACGCGTCGGTTCCGCGCCCTGCGGCGCGGCGCGTTGCGGATCGCGCGGCGGCGTTTTCTCGATACGGAACGGGTTCGCCGCTTGTGTCGGTGCCGGATTTGGTTGCGCGTTGGGCGCGCGTTGGGCGTTCGGCGGATTGAATCGCCAATCGTCGGCCGCCCTACCGAGCGCAAGCGGCAGCGTCAGGGTCGCGGCGAAACCGATCACATACGCGCGATAACGACGAAACGATCCCATCGGCAACCCTCGCATCCATGCGAAAGAGGACGTATCGCGATGCGACCGCCGGGGACGTTACGAAACGTCGAACGGCGACCCTCACCGCGCAAAAATCTTTTGAGGGCGAACCATTATCAGAACGCCCCGCGCACGACCAGAGCAGTTCCGCTCGGCCCGCGGATGCCGGCATGCGCACGGTTAAAGTCGTGCGCGTCGCGACGATGCTTGCGTCGTGAGTTATGCTCCGGCGATCATCTCGGTCGGGATCGGCTCTTCGCCGCGGTCCGCGGCCGGGTTGGCCGACGGCCCGATCAACTGAGCGATTTCCACGTCGTCCAGGATTTCCCGTTTTTCCAACTCGCTCGCCAGCAGGTCCAGTTTGTCGCGATGGGTCGTCAACATCATCCGGGCGCGGTTGTCGGCTTCCAGCAAGATGCGGGTGACCTCTTCGTCAATGACCTTCGCCGTGTTCTCGCTGAACTCGCGTTGCTCGGAGATTTCCTTCCCCAAGAACGGATGCTCCTCGCCGCTCCGGAACGAGACGGGCCCGATCTTCTCGCTCATGCCCCATTGCGAGACCATGCGGTGCGCGATTTTCGTCGCTTGGCTGAGATCGTTTTCCGCGCCGGCGCTCAGTTCGTTGTAAATCACTTTCTCGGCGGCGCGACCGCCCATGATGAAGACCAAGCGATTGCCCAACTCGGTCTGGCCGATATTCAGCCGGTCTTCTTGCGGGACCAATTGCGTCACGCCCAACGCGCGGCCGCGCGGAACGATGGTGACCTTGTGTACGCGATCGACGCCCGGCAGCATCCACGCTAACAGCGCATGACCGGCTTCGTGATACGCGGTCATCGTCTTTTCTTTGCCGATCAGCATCTCTTCGCGTTTCGGGCCCATCAGGACCTTATCGCGGGCATACTCGAAGTCGTCCATCTCGACCATGTTCTTGCCGTTGCGGGTCGCCCAAAGCGCGGCTTCGTTGACCAGGTTGCGAATATCCGCGCCGGTCAATCCGACGCTGCCGGCGGCCAAACGTTCGAGATTAACGGACGGAGCCAACGGCACGTCGCGGCAATGGACCTTGAACATGGCGATCCGCGCCTTGATGTTCGGGCGATCGACGGTGATGTGGCGATCGAAGCGGCCCGGACGCAACAACGCTGGATCGAGCACGTCGGGGCGGTTGGTCGCCGCGATGACGATGACCGATTCGGTTTGGCTGAAGCCGTCCATCTCGCTGAGAATCTGATTCAGCGTTTGTTCGCGTTCGTCGTTGCCGCCCCCCAACCCCTGCGCCGCGATGGCGACCGACGGCGTCGATTTCGTCGATGAACAAGATCGCGGGCGAGGCTTCCTTCGCGGTGCGAAACATATCGCGCACGCGACTGGCGCCGACGCCGACGAACATCTGAATGAACTCGGACCCGCTGATCGAGAAGAACGGCACGCCGGCTTCGCCCGCGACCGCGCGTGCGAGCAACGTCTTGCCGGTTCCCGGCGGACCGAACAACAAAATTCCCTTAGGAATGCGACCGCCGAGGCGGGCGAATTTGCCGGGATTCTTCAAGAATTCGACCACTTCCTGGAGATCGTTTTTCACGCCTTCCAATCCGGCGACGTCGGCGAACGTGACCGGTTTGGTCGCGGTGTCGTAGCGTTTGGCCGGGCTGCGCGAGAAGCCGCCCAGCAAGCCCCCGCCGCCTGACATCTGATCGCGCATCCGCGACATCAAGAACCACAGGCCCAAGAACAGCATCAACGGCACCAGTAGGTACATCGTCACCATCAACGACGTGCCGTCGCTCAGCAGCAGGCCTTTGACCTTGGCTTTGGACTTCAACAACGCGTTATCGAGGTCTTGCTGAGCCAACGGCGTCAACCGCACGTTGAACGTCAACGGCAAGCCGGGCTTCGCGCCTGCGGCGTCGGCTTTGGTTTTCGATTCGTCCTTTTTCTCTCCACCGGATGGCTTCGATTCGTCTTTGGTTTCGGCTTTCGCAGGTTCCTCGGTCTTGCCTTCGGCGGCGGTCGGCGCGTTCTTCTCTTTCTTCGCGGCGGGCTCTTCCGGCGTCGCGCCGCGCTCCATTTCGCGCATCGCCGCGAAAAAATCGGGCGGCTCTTTCAAATCTGGCGGACGTTTTTCGAAGCGGCCGATCAATTCATAAGGCGAGGTGAATTCGACCTCCAACACGTTGTCCTTGGCCAATTCGCGACGGAACATGTCGTACGTGATCTGGTACGTCTGTGTCCGGACGAACAGCCAAGAATAAATCATCCACACCGCCAGGATCGACATCATGACGATCATCATGACCATCATGCCGGTGCGTTGCGGCGGCGGAGGGGTTTTGCCGTTCGTAGGACGGCGCGATTGCGGCTGTTCCATGGAAACCGATCGGTGCGGATCGAATGAGTGTCGAATCGAATCAGCCCGGCCGAACGGACCGGGGGCGAATACTTTATTTTAGCGTAAATCGACGCGGCCGACAGACTTACCGTGACCACGTTCGATGCAGGGAACCGCACTTATCGCGGCTCGCGACGATTGTACGAGTTCTACGCCGATCGGCGGTCCCTGGATCGGCATGCTCTACGGACGCTCGAAAAACGTTTCCGCGACGAACACTTCGCCGGGAAATGCGGTTTTCAAGCGTTTGGACGCTTCGATCGCCGACTGCCGCGTGGGAAACAGTCCGAACACCGCCGACCCGCTGCCGCTCATCATCGCGCCGACCGCACCGGCTTGGCGTAAGGCCTCGACGTGCGTCGCGATTTCCGGCGCGACCGCGATCGCCGGCGATTGCAGGTCGTTTCGCAATTCCGGCGCGATCTCGTCGACCAACCCGACGATCAACGCCGCGAGGAGTCGATTCGGCTTGCGTCGCGTCGTCGGGATCGTCGAGCGGCGAAACATCTCGGCCGTCGAAAGCCCGAAGGTCGGCTTCAAAACAACGACGTGCGTCGGTTCTTGAATCGCCATGCGCGTCAACCGCTCGCCGCGACCTTGTACCAACGCGGCCGAGGTCTCGACGAAAAACGGCACGTCGCTCCCCAGTTCGGCGGCGATCTCGTGCAATCGCTCGTTCGCTACGCCGAGCCGATAGACATGATTCACCAACCGTAACGTCGCGGCCGCGTCGCTGCTGCCGCCGCCGAGTCCCGCTTGCGCGGGAATCCGCTTCAACAAACGCAAGACCGGACGTTGCGTGAATCCGGTTTCGGCTCGCAACGCTTCGACCGGCGCCACACCAAGTTCGTCGGATCGGCCGGCAACGTCGGGCCGGATGGAAACCATTCACACGTCAGTTCCAGCGGACCATCGGCGGCCTGACGCGATTCGTCGAGGATAAGATGATCGCACAACGTGATCGGCGCCATCACCGATTCCAACTCGTGAAACCCATCCGGGCGTTTCCCCAACAGATCCAACGAGAAATTCAACTTCGCCGGCGCGGCGATCGCCCATCCCCGCGCGGTACGACGAGGTCGCGTCGAAAACCGTACGGAATCACTGCGTGAAGATCGAATAGTCGTGTCCATGTCCGGCTCGAAGAGCCGCGTGATGTTAGCCCCGACCGTGAGGTCGGGGTGAAATTCTCAAATGACTCCCAGGCTCGAAGAGTCGTCGCACTCAACGTTATGTGTCGGCTCTTCGAGCCTAAGCGTTTCCATTCGCTTAAAACCCCGAGCTATCGCTCGGGGCTAACATCGAACGGCTCTGCGAGCCGAATGCATACCACCGGAGCGATCTTCGATCAACGCATCCGGCGAATACCGTATCGTCTTACCCGCGTACCAGCTTATGAAAGCGGTCCGACAGGTCGCGCGTGACCGGGCCGACTTCACCGCGGCCGATCAGGCGTTGATCGACCTTCACGACCGGAATCACTTCGGCGGCCGAGCCGGTCAAAAAGCATTCGTCGGCCACGTACACATCGTGCCGCGTCAATGCGGTCTCGCGCGTCTCGTAGCCGGCCTTCTTCGAAATTTCGAGCACGGCGTCGCGCGTGATCCCTTCCAAGATCCCCGCGTCGAGCGGCGGCGTGTAAACGACTTCGTCCTTCACCAAAAAGATGTTGTCGCCCGTGCACTCGGCGACTTCGCCCTTGTGGTTCAACATCAACGCTTCGATGCAGCCGGCTTGCAGGCCTTCGATCTTAGCCAGAATGTTGTTCAGGTAATTCAGCGACTTGATCCGCGGGCTGAGCGCGGCCGGATGATTGCGAATCGTGCTGGCCGTGATGATCGACAACCCGTTGCTGTAATGCTCGGCCGGATACAGCGCGATCTTGTCGGCGATGACGATCACCTCGGGCTTGGGGCACGTGTTGGGATCCAGGCCCAGCGTGCCTGCGCCGCGCGTGACGACCAGTCGGACGTAGCCGTCGGCGATTTTGTTGATCGCCAGCGCGTCGTTGACCGCTTTGGCCATTTCGGCGCGGTTGATCGGAATTTCGATCATGATCGCCTTGGCCGAGGCCCACAGCCGATCGAGATGTTGCTCCAAGCGAAAGACTTTGCCGCCGTAGCTGCGCATCCCCTCGAACACGCCGTCGCCGTACAGCAGCCCGTGGTCGTAGACGCTGATCTTGGCGTCTTCCTTGGCGTAAAACTTGCCCGAGATGTAGATTTGCAGCGACATGGACGGAGGCGAAGAAACGGCAAAAAGGGCGAAACGGGGAATCGATTAGTCTAGCAAAGAGGAGAAACCCGTCCCAGAGGTTCGGCCGGCGGGCGAAACGTGCCTGATCGGGCGACGATCTTCTCCAATTTGACTGCGCGAGCGATACGAGCGTTTCGCTCGTTACGAGCGTCGGTTGATGGTCTGTTTTATTAATTTCAATCCAGCCGATGGGGCTAGCCTGCGGGTCGCGTCGTCCGCCGAAACGCCCCAGCTTCACTGCGCGAGCGTTACGAGCGAAACGAGCGTTGCGATCACCAGGTTTTCGACTCTTTTTCTTATCGATCGAATCTCGATCGATCATCGCCTCCAGCCGCCTCGCCCAAACGCCCCAGTTCTACTCTACGAGCGTTACGAGCGAAACGAGCAAATCGACCACGCGGAAAATCGTTGTTGCCAGAGAACGCGAGTGGAACTCGCGATCCGAACCGATCTCAACGTCCCCAAACAGCCGACTTTCACTTTGCGAGCGAAACGAGCGTTACGATCACACGGCACTTGCGTGTTTTCCAAATGACACGAGCGGGGGACGTCAGTCCCCTGAGTTATCGCGTGCCGACGTCGTTGGGGGTATCTCAGGGGACTCACGTCCCCCGCTCGGAAACACATGTCTCCGTTTCGCGACGGTGTTTCTGTTTCCGGCCGTCATGCGTCACGGCGTAAATCGAGGCGTTCCCGCAGCCGCCGTCGCGCGATCACGAAACTATTCTTTTGTATACCATACAAATACGGCCGTGTCAAGGCTTTTTTCGGTGAATCGCTCTCACAAGACTTGCGGATTGCGGACGTTTTCCGGCGTTTTGCCGCTCAGACGGTCGGCCGTTTGGCGGGCGGTCCGGCTGCGGAGGTTTTCCAGCGATTCCTTCGACACGAAGGCGGCGTGCGGGCAGACGATCACGCGGGGATCGTTGTACGGCGCGATCGTCAGATCGCACGGTTCCGGATCTTGCACGTCCAGGCCCGCGCCGGCGATCGTGCCGGCGGCCAACACGGCGGCCAGCGCGTCGTGATCGACCAATGCGCCGCGCGACGTGTTGATCAGATACGCCGTCGGTTTCATCTTGGCGAACGCCGCCGCGTTCATCATCTTTTTGGTCTCGGGCGTCGCCGGGACGTGCAACGACACGTAATCGCTGCGCGACAGAACGCCGTCGAGATCGGTCCACTCGACGCCGGCCGGCGCGTCCTTCTTCGTGCGGTTGCAGACCAACACCTTCAGCCCCAGACCCAACGCTTTTTCGGCGACCAGTCGGGCGATGTTGCCGAAACCGATCAGGCCCAGCGTTTGGCCCTGCATGCGGAACATCGGCGGGCCGGCTTGCAGTTCGTACTTGCCCGACTTCGTGGCGTGATGATACCAGCCGATTTTGCGGCCGAGTCCGAAGACCAGGGCCAACGTCTGTTCGGCCACTTCGATCAGACAATAATCCGGCACGTTGGTGACCGGAATCTTGCGTTCGGTGCAGTAGGCGACGTCGATATTGTCGAGGCCGATTCCCAAGCGCGCGACGATTTTGCAATTCGGCGCGGCGGCGATGACGTCGGCCGTGGTCTTGGCCCAGTTGGTCATGATCGCGTCGACGCCCTGCGCGGCGGCCTTGAGCGCGGCGAGCGAGTTCTCGGTCGGCAGGACGATTTCGGCGTCGACCTCGTTCAGGATCGCGCGCTCGATGTCGAGATCGGGCCAAGCATAATCGGTGACGAGAACGCGAAACTTGGGCATGACACGTGATGAAAAACAGAAGTGAACGAATTACGAGCGTTCAAGAATAAGCGATCGCACAACGCGTTGGAAGTCGCGACCGTCGGAGAGTTTTGAACAGAAGGAAACGAAGAGGTTGAGCTTTTCGCTTTTCGGTTGCAAGACGGTTTTAAGTTATCTTACCGCTCTGCATTCCTTCGTGTCCTTCGTTTCCTTCTGTTCAATTTTTCACGCGGCGGAGTCGTGTTCTAAGCCCAGCGACGCGACGTCGGCGAAGAGGTCGCGGCGGAGGTCGGGCCAGCGTTGCAGGAACGCGACGTGCGCGGTGTCGAGCGCGGCGCGACGCGTCGGGATTTCGGCGGCGGCCCAGCGTGCCAATTTTCCTTTCCCGCGTTTGGCGGCGGCGAACTCTTGCAACGTGGCCAACGCCACGGCGTGGTCGTTGATCTCGCCCAACGCTTCTTGCAGCGCGGTGACGCGGGGATACAACGTCTCGCGGGCCGACTGCGGCAGCGCGGCCACCAACGTCTCGAGCGCGTAACGCAACGACTTGGTTCGCAAGCGAAATTCGTGCAGCGCGTCGATCGACGTCAGGTCGCCCTCGGACGCGTCGACGAAGATCGCCCATTGACCGGCGAAGTGCTTTTGCGCGAACGCGCGGAAGTCGAGTTTCGCGCGAGTCTTCAGCGGTTTGCGCAACGCCTCGCGCGCGCGGGTCAAGAACGCCTTTTCGCGCAGCGACTTGAGCAACTCCAGAATTTCCGGCCGCGCCTTCTCGCTGCGTTTGGCCAGTTTTCGCAACACGCCGTGCGGCGGGCGCGCGGAGTCGGGGAGACCGGCGTAATGCAGATGAATGACGTCGCGATCCCGGGCCGCCCCGGCCGCGCGGCGCAGTTTCTTCAAGCGTTTGGCGACCCAGGCGATGTCGTCGGCGGCGAACATGTCGCCGAACAGATCGAGCGCGGTCGTCGCGCGACGCGTCGCGACGCGCAGTTGATGGACTTCGTCGGTTCGACCCGGCGCGGCGAGCGCGGTCCGGCCCAGCATCCGCCAGACCCACCGCAGGCGATCGCGGACGCAGGCCCGACCGACGGCGAGCGCGGGACGATCCGGATTTTCGACGGCGAACCACTTCGATTGACGCAACATGACACGGACCGAGGGCGATACATCGACGATCCGTCGTACGCGAACCCGAGATATCGTGTCTCGGAGAACCTTCTATTGTGAAGCACGCGCGATGCGCGGTCCAGCGGGCCGGAAGTCGGGAGCCGAAGCCGCCGCCGAAAGCGTTCGGGGAGCGGGAGTTAGATCGCGACCGCGCAGAACCGGCGGACCGACATCCTCCGCTCGTAAGACGTTTTACGCCAGGATTTCCTTCACGACGTGACCATGCACGTCGGTCAAACGAATGTCGCGGCCGCCGTAGCGGTAGGTCAGTTTGGTGTGGTCGATCCCCAGCAAGTGCAACATCGTGGCGTGCAGGTCGTGCATCTGCAGTTTGTTTTCGATCGCCTTGTAACCATACTCGTCGGTCGCGCCGTACGTCATGCCCCCTTTGACGCCGCCGCCGGCCAACCACACGGTGTAACCGAACGGGTTGTGATCGCGGCCGTCGCTCCCTTGCGCGAACGGCGTGCGGCCGAACTCGCCCGCCCAGAGGACCAACGTCGAGTCCAACAGTCCGCGCGATTTTAAGTCGGTCAGCAGCGCGGCGATCGGTTGGTCGACGGCCAGGCAGTTGGTTTCGTGGTTCTTCTTCAAACCGCCGTGCGCGTCCCAGCGGTCGTTGCCGCCGATTTGGGGACACGTCAACTCGACGAACCGCACGCCGCGCTCGACCAAACGCCGCGCGAGCAAACATTCGCGGGCGAAGATCCGCGTCGGCTCGTACGCCGCGTCCAGCCCGTAGAGCTTCGTCGTTTCGGCCGATTCGCCGGCGATGTCGACCGCTTCGGGGACGGCGGATTGCATGCGGAACGCCAACTCGGCGTTGCCGATCGCCGCTTCGATCGGATCGCTCGCGCCCATGCGCATGCGCAAGCCGCGATCGAAGCGCGAGATCAGCTCGAGCTTGTTCTTTTGCAACTCGCCGCGCACTTCGGTCGGCACGATGTTGGCCACCGGTTCCTTGGCGGGGCGGAAAATCGAGCCCTGGTACGTGGCCGGCAAAAACCCGTTACCGAAGCAATCGATCCCGCCTGGCGGAATCAGCCCGCCGTTGACCACCACGAAGCCGGGCAGATTTTGCGTCTCGCTACCCAGCCCGTATCCCAGCCAGCCCCCCATGCTGGGACGACCTTGCAGTCCGGTGCCGGTATGCAGGAAATAGTTGGCGGCCGTGTGTTCCGAGAAGTTCGAGGTCAACGAGCGAATCACGCACAGCTCGTCGACTTGTTTGGCGACGTGCGGAAACAGTTCGCTGACCCACAGCCCGCTTTGGCCGTGTTGGGCGAACTTCCACGGGCTGCCGAGTGTGGCGCCGTTGTTGTCGAACTGCGTCGGCTCCATCTTCATCTTGAAGGGTTGGCCGTTTTCCTTGGTCAACAACGGCTTCGGATCGAACGTGTCCATCGCGCTCGGACCGCCGTCCATGTACAAGAAGATCACGCTCTTCGCTTTGCCCGCGAAGTGCGACGGCTTGGCCGCCCACGGTCCGGCGTGCGAGTCCTTGCCGGCGATCGCGGTCGACTCGGCCGCCCGAGCATCGCCGAACAGCGCGGCGAACGCCAACGCGCCGAAGCCGCCGGCCGAGCGCAACAGCATCTCGCGCCGCGTGTAAGCGGGCGGTTGATAACGGCGGCAGTGCGTGCAATCCGACATGGCGTTCGCGTCCCGCGTCACGGGATGAAAAGGAATTCCTTCGAGTTCACCAACGCTTGGCAAAAATCCGCCCAAACGGCCTTCTCGCGATACGCCCGGTCGGCCGGCAGTTCCAACGTCTTGGCTTGTGCGACGACGAAGTCGTGCGCGGCGGCCAGTTCGTCTTTGCTCGCGCACGATTCCAAGCGGTGCGGAACAGCTGCGCCAGCGCTCGTCGTCGGTGTCATGCTTTTCGGCCAGCACGCGTTCCGCCCAGCGTTCGCATTGCGCGGACGAAGGGGTCGTTCATCAAGATCAACGCCTGCGCCGGAACGTTCGATTCGTTCCGCTTGCCGATCGTGTTGAACGGCGTCGGCGTGTCGAACGCGGCGAACAGCGGCGAGGGAAAATTCCGGCGGACGATTTGATAGATCGAACGACGCCCGGCTCCGTCCAGCGGCCCCTGTTCGCCCGGCTTGCCGCGACCGCTCATAAACGGCGTGAGATGGACCGGGATCGACGGGCCGTACATCTTGTCGTCGAAGCGACCGGAGAACTGCAACAGCATGTCGCGCAAGCTCTCGCCGGACAGGCGTCGCAGGCGTTGCTTGTGCAACAGTTCGTTGCCGGGATCGGCTTCGTCGGCGCGGGGATCGCCGGCGGCGGACATGCGATAGGCGCGGCTGAGCATGATGCGCTTCAGCATGCGTTTTTGCGAATAGCCGTCGCGCTGAAAATCGGTCGCCAACCGATCGAGCAGTTCGGGATGCGTCGGAGCGGACCCGAGCACGCCGAAGTTGTCGACGCTGGAGGCCAAGCCGCGCCCGAACAGATGATGCCAGATGCGATTGACCGCGACGCGCGCGAAGAGGGGGTTATCGGGCGCGACGGTGCGCTCGGCCAATTCCTTGCGTCCGCTGCCGGACGCGAAAGGCCGGGCTTGCGGATCGAGGGCGGTCAGAAATCGCCGCGGCACGTCGTCGCCCAGCGTCTTTGGATTACCGCGGATGTAGACCGGGTCGTCCCAGGCGTCGCCCTCGGCGGCGGCCGGGGCGTTGCCGAGCGCAGGCAACGCGGCGACGGCCGTTTCGAGCGCGGCGCGATGTTCGGCGATCGCGGTTTTCAGTTTCGCCGCGGAATCGACGTCGAGCGGCACCAAATCGTATTGCGCCAACCACTCGAACGTTTTCAACCGGAGACCGCTCAGACGTTTTTCGCGCGCGGCCGAAAAGACGCTGTTGAAGACTTTGAGATACCGTTTCGACCAGCCGGTCGCGTCCTTCAAATCGGTGCGTTCGTACTTCAATAAAAACAGCTCGACCAACTCAGGCAGCGCGTCGACCGGCTTCGGCGCCAGCCGAATATCTTCGACCGCCAGCCAGCCGTCGCCGTCGTCGATCAGTTCGATGTGCGCCCGTTGGCCGGCGTATTTCTTCAACGCGCCGCGCTGCGTGATCCACTTCGGCGTATCGTGGTCGACGTTGAAGCTCAGCCCCGAGAAGAGCAGCCCGTTGAACGTGTCCATCCGGTAGCCGTCGACGATGACGCGGATTTGCCCCTTCGCGCCGGAAAGGCGGTAATGGATTTCGCCGCTCTCGGGGATGATGAACGTCCGGCTGCGGAGCACTCCGCGCAACTTCGCGTGCAGCCGCCGACTGTCGTACCCGCCGGCGGTCAACAGCGGCGCGTCCCCCTTGGGGGCGGTCAGCCAACGCTCGCCCAGCGCGATCGGCGATTCGCCGAAGGCGGTGCCCGAGGGAAACCATTCGCCGTGAAAATCGAACGGAGGAACGTCGGCCGAGGAAACGGCGGACGCCACTTGATCCTTCGTCGGCTGCGGCGTGGTCGTCGTTTCGTTCGCAATGACCAGCGCGTTGAGTTCGTCGCCGACGATCGGCTTGCCTTCGAACGCGCGCCGCGCGGAACCACGCCGGGTGATCGCGTTCGGCGGTTTCTTTGCCCCGCAACGCCGCGAGCCAGCGTCCCAAGCGGGCGGGGTCAAGTTTCTCGCGCGTCGCAGCGGCGTTCAGATCGGCGTCGCTGGGTTTCGGACCTAACGCCAAGACCGTCGCCAACTCGCGTGCGAGTTGCGTCGGCGCGTCGATCGGAACGACCGCCCAATGGTCGAGCGTCGCTTCGCGGGCCGCATCCACGTGCTGCCGCAACTCGGCTGCGGAGCGTGCGTGTGCTTCGTGGGGATCGAGGTAGGCCTGCTGTTCGCGCGTGCCGCGCAGGATACCGGTGATGGCGTAATAGTCTTTGGTCGCGATCGCGTCGAATTTGTGATCGTGACATCGCGCGCAGGCGATCGTCAGCCCCAGGAAGGTCTTGCCGTAGACGTCGACCATGTTGTCGACGCGGTCGGCGTCGTGTTGCCGGACGTCGACCGGCGCGTGCGTCTGTTCGCCGAAGTACCAGAATCCGGTCCCGACGATCGACTCGTTGAAGCCGGTCGCCGGATCGAACCGCGGCCGATCTTCCAAGTCGCCGGCGATTTGTTCGCGTGCGAAGCGATCGTACGGCACGTCGGCGTTGAACGCGCGGATCACATAGTCGCGATAGCGCCACGCGTTGTGGATCGGGTAGTCGAACTCGTGACCGTACGTCTCGGCGAAGCGCGCCAAGTCCAGCCAATGCCGCGCCCAGTGCTCGCCGTAACGGGGCGAGGCGAGCAACTCGTCGATCAGACTCGCCCAATCCTCGGACTTACCGGTTCGCACGAATTCGGGATCGACGTCCGGCGGCGCCATGCCGTGCAAGTCGTAGTAGACACGCCGGACCAACGCGCGACGATCGGCGTCGGGGGTGGGTCGGAGCGACGCGGCTTCGAGTTTGGCCAAGACGAACCGATCCAACGGGTCGGCGGGCCAACCGGCGTCGCGCACGGTCGGCGGCGCGGGATCGGCGATCGGTTGCCAGCACCAGTGAGATTTCTTCCGCGCTTCCAGGTCGAATTTCTTCGCGTCCGCGCCTTCCGCCGCGACTTCGTGCGGCCACGGCGCGCCCGAGGCGACCCATTTGGTGAGGATGGCGATCTCTTCCGGCGGGAGCTTTCCCTTCGGCGGCATCTGATAAAGCTCGCCGTAGTTGATCGTGTCGATCAGCAGACTCTTCTTCGGATCGACGTCGCCCGGCACGACGGCCGGTTGCGTGTCGCCCCCCTTCAACGCGGCGGCGCGACTATCCAACCGCAGCCCGCCGCCGGGTTCCTTGGCTTGCGCCGTGACACTCGTAACAACGCTTGACCAACAGCGGGCGGACATCCTTCTCGAAGAATTCGAGCGCGGCCGGATCGAATTTGCGTTCGGCGGTCTCGGCGGCCGGCGCGACGTCGAAACTCGCAGCGCAGAGCATCGCGCAAACGACGAGTCCGAGACGAGCCGATGGGTTTGGCGACATAACGCAAGAACACGGTTTTACGACGCGAGCAAGTCGAAGGCGGGATTTTTATTCTAATCGACCGCAAAATCGTCGCCAAGCGAATTCGGTGCGCGGCATCCTCTCGATCGCCTATTTCTCCGTGGCCTTATCCGTCTTGGCATCGACCTCGAAAAACAGCATGTGCTGCCAAGGAAGTTTTTCGAATTCGGAGGCCAGCTTGAAGCCGTTTGGTTCCAGTTCCTTTTTGACTTGGTCCTTGCTCATCTTGTGCAGTTCTTTGATCGGCACGGCGGGGTCCTCTTTGCGGAACTCGACCAACACCAACCGACCGCCGGGCGCCAAGGATTTGCGCATCGCGGCCAGCATTTGTTCGGGGTACGAGAACTCGTGGTAGACGTCCACGCACAGGATCAGATCGACCTTGCCGTCGGGCAGACGCGGATCGATCGGGCTGCCGACGACCGTTTTGATGTTCTTCACGCGCACGGCCTTCGCGCGATCTTCCAGCAGACGGAGCATTTCTTGTTGAATGTCCACCGCCAGGACTTGCCCCGTCTCGCCGACGGCCTTTCCCATCGGGATCGCATAGAATCCGTTGCCGCAGCCCATATCGCAAACGGTCATTCCGGGTTTCAGTCCCAGGTTGGCCAACATCGTGGTGCAGTCTTCCTCGCGCTGGCGACTCTCGCGCGTCAACCACGGCGCGCCGGTGAAGTGCATCGTTTGCGCGATCTCACGACCCTGATATTCGGTCAGCGGCGGCGGCAAATCGTTGGGTTTCGCTTTCTGCGCCAAGCGGACGTCACGCTCAGCGGAAGAAACAGGAACCATGAGGTGAGGATGGTCGTCAACGAGCGCGAGTGCGACATGATCGGTGGTTCCCAGGAAATACCGGCGAATGCGCTCTACGAAAACCGGCCGACGCCGAACATAATCGAGACGACGACCGTCTTGTCGTGCGCACCATTCGTTTATAGCACGATTTCTCGGTGCCGAGAAAACCAGGACCGGAAGTCTTGGCCGCAAGAATCTCAAAACAGCTCAAAAAAGGAATTGGAAGTTCAAGCGAATCGCACTCTCGACCGTCTCAATACTTTTTGTGCATTTTTGAGATTTTTGAGGCCAACCGCATTTCCGCAAAGCATGCCGACCTTTCCGAAACATCTCCGTCTCCGTTCCCCGTTGGAATTCCAGCGGTTGTACGCGCGGAAATGCTCGGTCTCGATCGGCTATCTGTCGCTGGCCGGCATCGAAACCGAATTGCCCCACGCGCGCTTCGGTCTGTCGGTCTCGCGGCGTGTCGGGAACGCCGTGGCGCGGAACCGTTGGAAGCGGCTGCTGCGCGAGGCGTTTCGGTTGGAGCAAGATCGCTGGCCCGTCGGGCTCGACGCGGTCGCCATCCCGCGCGCGCGGAGCCCCCTGCTCTGGACGTGCTGCGGCGCGAACTGCACGGTATGGCCGAACGGTTGCGTCGCCGG
Source organism: Pirellulales bacterium (assembly GCA_049840575.1). Taxonomy (GTDB): domain Bacteria; phylum Planctomycetota; class Planctomycetia; order Pirellulales; family JALHPA01; genus JANRLT01. The sequence continues at coordinate 85,875 of JASGKV010000014.1, read as the reverse complement.
CTACGCACCGCGCAGCAATCAACGCCCGCGCCCGACAAACCGCGCAAGCGCAAAGGTGCGTCATGACCCGCATCGGCGCGATCGTCCGCGCGTTGCCTGGTCGGCTGGTCATCGGCGCGGTGCGGGTCTATCAGTGGACGCTCAGTCCGTTGATCGGCCGCGATTGCCGGTTCTCGCCGACGTGCAGCCAGTACATGATCGACGCGGTCCGCAAACACGGCGTTGTCCGCGGCGTGACCAAAGGCATCTGGCGCATCTGCCGCTGCAATCCCTGGGGCGGCAGCGGGTATGATCCGCCCTAGCGAGAGGGGAAAAGGTTTCGGGTTTCAGGTTTCGGGAAAGGACATCACAAGACCAAACTGCCTGAAACCCGTACCCCGAAACCTATCTATTCGATTCCTTACACAGCTTCGCGAACCGTCCCAAGATCCGTTTCCCCACGATCTGGGCTTGGGGCAGCCAGCGGTCGATTTCGTCGCGGATGCGTGCTTCGCCCGCCGCGCCGGGGCAGCAGCGATCGCCGGGATCGCCGTGGTCGGCCATCCAGCGTTCCAACAGATCGCGACTGACTTCGGGATGGAATTGAAAACCCCACGCGGTCGAGCCGAAGCGGAACGCCTGATGCCGACAAATCGCACTCGAGGCCAACAGCACGCCGCCGGCCGGCAGATCGAACGTGTCGCCGTGCCATTGGCAAACCGGCGCGGGCGACGGCGTTTCCGATAGCAATGGATCCATTTCGCCGGCGGGCGTCAGCTCGACCGTATGCCAACCCAACTCCGGGACAGGATGCGCACAGACTTTTGCGCCCAACGCTTTCGCCAAGAGCTGACCGCCTAGACACAGTCCCAAGATCGGCAGCTTGTGTTTGAGCGCGTCGCGCAGCCAGCGAATTTCAGCGGCGAGAAACGGATACTCGGTCGTTTGGTCGACGCTCATCGGCCCGCCGAGAATCACGATGCCGAGATACGCTTCGACGTCGAACGTGCGTTCGCCGGGGACGCTCAAATCCCAGATTTCGGTCGCGACGCCCGCCGCGCACAACACATCCACGACGACGCCCGGTGGCTCGTCGTCGACATGTCGCCAAATCAAGACCGGACGCTGCGTCATAGCCCAGGGGACCGCGCCGGTTGCCGCGCGGATCGAAAAGGAACATCGTCGCCGCTTTAGAATAGCGTCGCGACCGACGGCCTCCAACTGGCTGCGCGGGCGGGAATCCGTGTCCGGCTCTCGCCACGCTTGTTCCGGAGAAACGCGAGTCCGTTTCGTCTCCCGCCACCAAGCCTTAAGCGGTGGAGCATCGGCGTGTCGTATAACTAGCCGGCGGACCATCGATTTTGGTAGAGTTGGGCGTTCTTTGCTTTGGTTTCGACCACGGATTTCTTAAAAAACCTTCGCCATGTCGACCGCCGTGTTTCCGCCGATCAAAATGGCGCGCGAGAACGTGCCCGAGGGGAAGTTTTTGTGCGACTATTGCACCGCGAAATGCTGCAAATACTTCGCGTTGCCGATCGAAACGCCGACCGAACGCCAGGACTTCGATTACATCCGCTGGTTCCTGTTGCACGAACACGCCACGGTCTTCACCGATGACGGGACGTGGTACATCTTAGTCCACACGCCCTGCAAGCATCTGCGCTCCGACAATCTGTGCGGCATCTACGAAACTCGGCCGCAAATTTGTCGCGACTACACGACCGACAATTGCGAGTACGACGACGATTGGGTCTACGACCAATACTTCGAAACGGCAGAACAAGTCGCGGAATACATCGAAGCGACGCTGGGCAACTCCGACGAATCGTTCCGCAGCCCGAAACCGGCGTTGCTGCCCATCGTGATGTGAGATGAATCGGTCACTGATTTTCATGATGGGCCTGATTCACATTTTCATGATGGGCCTGATTCACACCGATCTGTAAAAGCAATGGCGTGGCGTTCGGTTCCGAAAATCATTCTTCAGATCAGTGCGTATCGATCGTCATCAGTCTTATCAGCGGTCCATTGAATTTTCCGGAGCAGACGCTTGGCTAAGATCGAACCGCGTACGTTGAAGGGTTTCCGCGATTACCTGCCCGCCGCGATGATTCCGCGCGAGCGATTGATGGAGACCGCGCGGCGCGTGTATCGCTCGTACGGGTTCAGCCCGATCGACACGCCGACTCTCGAACATCTGGACATTCTGTTGGGCAAAGGGAGCGACGAGACCGACAAGCAGATGTATCGGTTCAAAGATAACGGCGGCCGCGACGTCGGCATGCGGTTCGATCTCACGATCCCGCTCGCGCGATTCGCGGCGCAGCACCTGGCCGACCTGCCGTTACCTTTTAAACGTTACCATATCGCCCCGGTGTGGCGCGGCGAAAACACTTCGCGCGGTCGTTATCGCGAATTCGTGCAATGCGATTTCGACACGATCGGTACCACGTCGATCGCAGCCGACATCGAGACCGGCTTGATCATTCACGATCTGATTCGCGCGATCGGCATCGAAAATTTCACGATCCGCGTCAACAACCGCAAGGTGTTGAACGGCCTTCTGGAAAACCTGGGTTTGCTCGAACACTCGACCGCCGTGCTGCGCACGATCGATAAACTGGCCAAAGCCGGTCGCGACGTCGTCGTGGCCGAGTTATCGCAAAACGCCCAGTGTGATCCGGCCAAGGCGGATCGCATTCTCGGCCTCTGCTCGCTGGCCGGAAGCAACGAAGAATTGCTCACGCAGCTCGAAGCGTTGATCGGCGACAACGCCACCGGCAAAACCGGCGTCGCACAACTCCGCGAATTGTTCGCAGGCGTCGCCGCCGGCGGAGTGCCTGCCGAACGCATCAAGCTCGACGTTTCGATCGCCCGCGGGTTGGACTATTACACCGGTACGATCTTCGAAACGTTCCTCGACGATCTCCCCGGTATCGGCAGCGTTTGCAGCGGCGGGCGTTACGATAACCTGGCCGAACTTTATACCAATCAACAACTGCCGGGCATCGGCGCGTCGTTGGGGCTCGATCGGTTGTTGTCCGCTCTGGAAGAATTGGGCCTGATTCCCAAGATCGCCACGCCGGCGCCGATCTTCATCCCGTATTTCGACGCTGGCCGCTTAGCCGACTATTTGAAACTGGCGGCACGGTTGCGTGCGGCGGGTTTCGGCGTCGAGGTCTATCCTGATCCGAAAAAGCTCGGCCAGCAACTCAAATATGCCGACAAGCGCGGATTCGCCGCGGCGTTAATCGCGGGCGAGCGCGAGTTGGCGGCCGGCGAAATCCAACTCAAGGATTTGCAGGCGCAATCGACGCAAACGATCCGCCTCGACGAAGCGGATGCGCTCGAAAACGCGTTAAGAACTCTGCTTGACTCGCCAAACCGCCGTTTGAAAAATCGTCGTATCGCCATGGCGAGCTTCAAGATGCGGTTGGGGAATCTCCACGTTGCCGCCTCAAGGACTAGGCAGTCGAATATTAACGAATTATAAATGCGACACGATCAAGGTCATGGTGAATCTTTCGCCGAAGACCCGAAACGCGAGGGTTTCCTTCGCCTGATCGATCTCCGTTTTTAAGGTTGCCCGCAGCGCGCCGCCGACGCCATCTTGCGATCGCCGGCCGTCTCGACAAACCGACTATGAGCTCCCCCGAAGACGCGGGTTCTCCCTCTTCCGACGCCGCGGCGTCACCCGCCGATCACGCCAGCCCGGAGACGATCTCTCCTACGGCGTCGCTGCCGCATCACGCGTTGGTGAAGGTCGCGCCGCCGGTCGCCTACCCCGGACCGCACAGCCCCGAGACCGATCAGAAGCCGGACGCCCCGCATCACCAAAGTCCGTGGTTTTGGGTGATGTGTTTGACGGGGGTCGATTACTTCAGCACGCTGGCTTACCAGCCGTTCATAGCGTTCGAGGCGGCCGGCAAGCTGGGGCCGTACGCCACGTTCGTGCTGGTGCTGCTGACGTTGTTCGGCGCGTTACCCGTCTATTGTCACGTGGCGTCGAAGTCGCCGCACGGGCAAGGTTCGATCGCGATGCTCGAACGGTTGATGCACGGCTGGAACGGCAAGACGTTGGTGCTGATCCTGCTGGGCTTCGCGGCGACGGATTTCGTCATCACCAAAACACTCTCGGCCGCCGACGCCGCAGTCCACTTGATCGACAACCATTATTGGGAAGCCTACATCCCCGACTGGTTGGAGAACTGGGGAAAAGACGGTCAACGCATGGCGATCACCGTGCTGTTGCTGATTAGTCTCGGCGCGATGTTTTTGCGCAGGATTCAAGGAAGTGATCGGCATTGCCGTGGTGATCGTCGGCGTGTTCTTGGCGTTGAACGCGGTCATCATCGCGATCGGCGTTTATCATCTTGCGACTCATCCCACGGCGTTCGCCGAGTGGCAAGCCGACGTCGTCGCCGGACGTTGGTTTCTCTCGCACAATCCGTTGGAGGGTTCCGGACACGGACTGGCGGTGATCGTCGGCGTCTGTTTGTTGATCTTTCCAAAGCTCGCGCTCGGCCTCAGCGGGTTCGAGACCGGCGTGGCGGTCATGCCGATGATCGAGGGCGATCCATCAGACGATCACCACAAGCCGGTCGTCCGCATCCGCAACACGAAAAAGCTGTTGATCGTCGCGGCCGCAGTGATGTCGGTTTATCTGCTCGGTTCGTCGATCATCACGGCCACGCTGATTCCGCCGCAGCACATGGTGATCGTCGAAAGCGAAACGCTGGAAGCGATGACGCCCGCCGAAGTCGAGGCAATGCGGGTCGAGAAACATCTCGATCGCGAATTGTTGGCCGAAGCGTTGGAGGAAAACCAAGATTACCGGGGTCCGGCCGTCGAACGAACCTTGGCGTTTATCGCGCACGGCGAAGGGGGCATGGCCGAGCTTTGTCCTTGGCTGTTCGGCGAAGTGTTCGGCACGATCTACGACTTGTCGACGATCGCCATCCTCAGCTTCGCCGGCGCAAGCGCGATGGCGGGCCTCTTGAATTTGGTTCCGCAATACTTGCCGCGTTATGGTATGGCGCCGGGTTGGGCTAGCGCGACGCGACCGTTGGTCATTCTGTTTACGTTCGTCAATCTCTTCGTCACGTGGATATTCAACGCCGACGTGACCGCGCAGAGCGGAGCGTACGCGACCGGCGTGTTGGTGTTGATCAGCAGCGCGTCGTTGGCCACGGTCATCGACAAATGGCATGCCCATCACGATCAAGGCTTCCTGCGTTGGCCCTGGGGTTATGCGTTGATCACCGGCGTATTTTTCTACACGACCGCGGCCAACATGGTCGAACGGCCCGACGGTATCTTCATCGCCAGTTTTTTCATCGTGGCGATCCTGCTCTCCTCGTTCTGGTCGCGTCTGCGCCGTAGCACCGAATTACGTTTCCGCGGGTTCGAGTTCGCCGACGCCGAATCGAAATTCATGTGGGACGCCCTTAAGCATCTCGAATTTCCGGTCCTGGTCCCGCATCGTCCCGGCGCGCGCGATTTGGCCGAAAAGGATGCGATCATTCGCACCCGACATCGCTTGGGTCCCGACGTGCCGATCGTCTTCATCGAAGCCGAACTGGGCGATCCGAGCGAATTCCAGATGCGGCCGTTAATGACGATTCGCGAAGAAGAAGGTCGCTTCGTGATCGCCGTGCAACGCTGCGTCAGCATCGCGCACGTGATCGCGATCATCGCGCTCGAATGCTCGAAGGTAGGCGTCGCGCCGGAAATCCATTTCGGCTGGTCGAACGAAAGCCCCATGGCGGCCAGCGTCGGATTTTTGCTCTTCGGCGAGGGGAACGTCCCCTGGATGGTTCACGAACTGATCCGCAAGGCCGAACCCGATCCCGAACATCAGCCGCAGGTTTTCATCGGGTGAGGTTCGCGACCCGCGAGCGGTTTTTCTCGCGCGGTCGACCTGCTAGAGTAGCCCTACACGAATCGCCGTCTCTCTGCGGCGTTCCACGCACTTTCGCACACTGAATTCGCACATGCCAAAAGCCTCCGTCATCTTGTCCGGCTTCGCCGACGAATCGGCCAACGCCAAAACGGCCGAGCAGCAATGCATCGCCTTCGCCGCGTTGGGCATGCACTACATGTCGATCCGCTTCATCGACGTCGGTAAGGGGATCAAGAACGTCATGCAGTTGTCCAAGGGCGAAATCAACGACGCCCGACATCTGCTGAACGAATATGATCTGGGCATCGCGTCGATCGGATCGCCGATCGGCAAAGTGAAATTGGTCGACGAAGACGACGGCACGAAAAACCGCTTCGTGCCGTTCAAGAAATATCTTTCGACCGAAGTCGCCCGAGCGTGCGAGTTGGCCCACGCGTTCGAAACCAAACTGATTCGCGGCTTTTCGTTCTATCCCCCTAAGGATGCCGATCCGCACGCCTACCTCGATAAAGCGGCCGAGCAACTCGGGCAAATCGCCGAGATGTGCCACCGTTCGGACCTGACGTTCGGTTTGGAAGTCGAAGCGAATCTCGTCGGCCGCGATGGCTACCTCATGGCCGAATTGCATCGCCGGATCAATCACCCGGCCGTTATGCTGATCTTCGACGCCGCCAACATCCTTATGCAAGGCGTGTCGACCAAGGAGTTGTACGATCACTACTTGGCGATGAAGCCCGCGCTCGGCTGGATGCACATCAAGGATTACAAACTGCCGAAGAAGGTCAAGAAAACCGGTCACGTCGACGAAGAAGCGACGCATGCGTTCGTGCCGGCCGACTTGGGCGACGCGGGCCACGAAAAAATCCTGGCCGATTTCAAAACCGCGATTCCGTCGCTGGAAAAGAAACTCAAAAAGCGCGGTGTGCCGGGTGTGTTCCTGGATCTCGAACCGCACGTCAAAGGCGGCGGCCAATACGGCGGCTTCAGCGGTCCCGACGGCATGGGCGTCGCCCTCCGTGGACTGTGCAAGGTGCTGGACAAAGTCGACCTCGGCTACGACCTACGCGACTTCGACGACATCGTGGCCGCCAAGGCGAAAAAGGCGTAACGCGGGTCACGTATTTTCTTGGGGGCGATGATGAGCAACGTGAATCCCTATGAACCGCTTCCCGGCGGTTCCGCGGACCGACCTGATCCGGGTGAAATCATTCCTATGGCGAAACTCGTCGAGGCGGCGACGCCGACTCGAACGGTCGCCACGTTCAAATACGCGCTCCAAGCCCAGACCGCGCTGGTCGCCCTGAAGAATCAAGGCTTCCAAGCTCAGGTGATGGATGAAACGATCACCACGCTCGGCGGAATTTTCGGCCAAGCGGCGTACGGCTGGATCAAATTGAACGTCGCCGTCGATCAAGCCGAGGCCGCTCGCGCGTATTTGGAAAGCGTTCCCGGGTTGTTGTACGAACAGGGCCACGGCGAGCAGACGATGTCCGACGACGCCTGTCTGGCGTGCGGGGCGATCATTCCACCGGATCAAGACTCTTGCCCCATGTGCGGTTGGTCGTTCGATATGGGTGTGGAAAACGAGTCCGAAGAAACCGGCGACGAAGAAGAAGACGAACGTCTCATGTAGTTCGGCGATCTGGCCGCCGTCTAGGCAATCGCGGGGAATCGCTTCATAATACGACTTCGCCCCCCGCACACCATTCGACCACTCGGCCGGTTCGCCCTTGTCCGTCGTCACCATTTCGCATCGCTTGATCCTGCCGGTCGACGCCAACCATTACGGCACGTTGTATGCCGGGTCGTTGCTAAAGTACGCCCTCGAAGCGGCCTACGCCACGGCCGCCCGGGCGGTCGGCGAAGGCGCGAACTTGGTGCTGCGGCGGGTGATGAACCTCGAGTGTTACCGGCCGATCCACGTCGGCCAAATGGTCGAAATACATGGACTACCGTTGCACGTGACCCGGGCATACATGGTGGTCGGTCTGCGCGGCGCCGGACGCCGGCCAAAAAACGCCCTGGATGGACGGACTAATGGGATTTTGCCAAACCGATCCGGAAGGCAAACTCCGCGAGTTCCCGCAGGAACTGACGCTTCCCAAAAGCGCCGCCGATTGGCAACCGTTGATCGAGCGGATGGAAAAGCTCTTAAAACTGCGCGTCCGCAACGGTAAAAAAGTCAGCGGCGATTGGTGAGCGATCCGGATTCCACGCGCCGGTCGTAGCGATTCCTCCGGCATCGCGCGTCGTAACGTCCGTATTTCGAGCGACCTCTGCGCTACAAACCGCGACGCGATTGGTCTCGCCTCGCCGGGATGGGTAAAATAGGCGGTATCGACGCAAACGCGTCCCGGGCAGGATGCCCCGTCCGAGTAGACCATCGGCATCCTCTCGCGGAGTGTTGGCTTTATGAGTTCGATCCCTGCGTTGCTCCGTCGTGCGCTGTTTCTTTGCGCGGCGTTCTGCTTATCGATCGCCGTCGCTCACGCGCAGTTCGAAGACGAGACGAAATCCGACGGCAAAGCGCTCGATCCCAAAATCGATCAGACGATCACGCAAAAGCTGAAGATCGGCGTCGAGATCACCGCCGTCGGAGGACCATGCCGAGGCATTCGCGCCACGCTGCCGGTACCGGACGAATGGCCGGAGCAGAAAGTCAGCGTCGTCGAAGACAAAAAGACGCCGAACGTCAAAAACATTTCGTACAAAACGATCGGCGGCGGCGTTCGGCAGATGATCGTCGACATTCCGTCGATCAACCCGAACGAAACGGCTTCGGCCTATGTGATCTTCGAGATTAAACGCAGCTCGCTCATTCCGCCCGAGGATACCGCCAAGCTCCGAGTGCCGACAAAGCAATTGCCGGCCGCGATGCAGTTGTATTTGAACGACAGCCCCTACATCGAATCGCGTCATCCGAAAATCGCCGCGTTGGCCAAAGAGTTGCCGACCGACGCGCAAGGTTGGAACCGCGTCGAGGCGATTATGATCTGGCCCGCAGCAAGTTGGAATACAAAGAAGGTCCGATTCAAGGGGCGGTCAAAGCGCTGCAACTGGGTTACGGCGACTGCGAGGAGTTAAGCTCGTTGTTCATCGCGCTCTGTCGCCAACAAAAGATTCCGGCTCGCACCGTCTGGGTTACGGGCCACTGCTATCCCGAGTTCTATCTAGTCGACGACAAGGGCGAAGGCCACTGGTACCCCTGCCAAGCGGCCGGCACGCGCGCCTTCGGCGGTATCCCGGAGACCCGCCCGATCCTGCAAAAGGGGGACAACTTCGCCGACCCCGACCGCCCGCGCGAACGACTGCGTTACGTCTCGGAATTCATGAAAGGCGTGGCCGTCAAAGGCGGCGGCGACCCGAAACACAAATTCACGCGGGAAGTCGTGGCCGAATAAGGCTTGACCGTTACCGGGGGGTAGAAAGTTCGTTAGGCTAAACTCCGAAGTCATTCACTTTCGAGCTTTGTCCTTCAACCAGCGGTCCTCTGATGGATCCCTTTCTCGACGCCGCGATCGCCGAAGCCGAATTGGGGCTCTCCGAGGGGGGTATTCCCATCGGTTCCGTCCTGGTGCACAACGGTCGAATCATCGGCCGCGGGCACAATCGCCGCGTGCAGAATGGGAGTGCCATTCTGCATGGCGAGATGGACGCGCTCGAAAACGCCGGGCGACAGCCGGCGAAGATTTATCAAGAGAGCACGCTCTACACCACGTTGTCGCCCTGCCCGATGTGCAGCGGCACGATTTTGCTCTACAAGATTCCTCGCGTGGTGATCGCCGAGAACCGGACGTTTATGGGGGACGAAGACTTGCTGCGTTCGCGCGGCGTGCAAGTGACCGTGGTCGACGATTCGCGCTGCGTGAAGCTGATGGAAGACTTCATCGCCGCGCGTCCCGCACTGTGGAACGAAGATATCGGCGTGGTCAACGCCGAGTAAGGTTGGCACGAGCCCACACGATCCGGGGCCGTCCCTACGCTCTGCCCTCGGCCACCTTGCCGATTCGTTGCGATTACCGTGTCGCAGCACGTGCGCTTACGACTTCAGCGCGAACTTCATCACGGCGAACGCGATGCCGGCGACGACCGCGCCGATCACCACATTCGTGGCCAGCGACCCGACGCCCTGATATTCGATCGCGTTGCGAGTCAGCATTCCGTAGAGTTGGAGTAGCGCATCGTGGTCAAACTGCCGACGACCAACGGAATCTTGATCTCGTTACCCATGGCGATCGTTTCTGCGGTGGCGGAGTCGAGATGCGGTCGGGCGCGATTCGGCGTCGTAAGTCTTAGGCTTCGATGACCTCTTTGACCAGTTGCACGAAGTGCGGCGACTTTTGGCTGGTCGACAATTCGCCGGCTTTCTTATCGGCCGACTTGCGATCCGAGTAGTCGAATACGGAGACGCGCTTCATCGATTGATTGAACACCCCCCACATCGCTTTCAGGCGAACTTCCTTCGGGACTTTGGCCTTTTTAACTTTGGGCGTCGCGGCTTTTTTCGCCTTCTTGGCCGGTGCTTCGCTGCCCGCTTCCGCCGCTTCGGCGGCGTCGTTGGCGGCCCGGAGATCCTTACGATTCAATGTTTTACGTGCCATGGATGTCGCTCGTTTCGTTCGGGTCTTCGCGGAAATCCCGGTGCGTGACGAGAATCCGCGCCGAAACTCGGCGACAAGACTTCTCTCAGGCCGGACGCACACAGGTCCGCTCGAAAAATTTGGATAAGTCCAGAATATAATAGGTTTTCCGCTCGTTCGCTAGTTCCCCCGGAACTCGCGGGAATTCGGCGAAGAACCTTATTCCCTAAAGTCTTTCAACCGATACCATCGAATACTTCGGTTCCGACTCACGGCATCGGCCCCAGGTTGGCGTCTGTTTTCGTATTTGGCGCGTGGTTTGCTCCATCCGACTCGCCAGCGCATAACTGCCGCGGGTCATCAAAGTTTGCTCACGCTACCAGTACGAATTCGTTTCCGTAGTTATTGAGTTTTTCGGAAAAGCATTTTTGAATCGGCAAATCACCGAGCTAAATCGAGATTGAACATGACTAATCCCTTAGACGATCGCGAGACGACCGGCATTTCCGGACTGGATGATGTACTACGCGGCGGGTATCCCCAAAACCGACTCTTTCTCGTAACAGGCGTGCCGGGCTCGGGAAAAACGACTCTCGCCATGCAGTTTTTGCTTGATGGTCTGCGTCAAGGCGAAACCTCGTTGTACGTCACGCTGTCCGAAACGCGCTTCGAGATCGAAAGCGTGGCGCACAGCCACGGCTGGGATATTTCCAAACTCAAAATCTGCGAGCTGATTCCTTCGGAACAGAATCTCTCGCCTGAAGCGCAGCTCACTGTCTTCAGCCTGTCGGAATTCGAGCTGGGCGAAACGACGCGTGCGATGATCGCGGAAATCGAAAAATACAATCCACGTCGAATCGTGCTCGATTCGTTGTCGGAATTGCGGTTGGTCGCGCAAAACTCTTTGCGATATCGTCGCCAAATCCTGGCGTTAAAGACCTACTTTGCTGGTCGCGATTGCACCGTCTTGATGCTCGACGATCAAAGCGCCGCCGGCGGCGACGATCAGTTGGAAAGTATCGCGCACGGCGTGATCTTGCTCGAGAACACGGTGAACCACTTCGGCGCCGAACGCCGCCGCCTACGTATCGTCAAGATGCGCGGCGTGCCGTTTCGCGGGGGGTACCACGATTTTCGGATCAGTCGCGGTGGATTGGATGTTTATCCGCGTTTGATCGCCGCCGAACATCATGAAGCGTTCGATAACACCGAGATGAGTAGCGGTCACGCGGAACTCGACCAACTGCTGTGCGGCGGTATTCCGTTGGGGACGAGTACGTTGCTGCTCGGCCCGGCCGGAACCGGTAAATCGACGATCTCCACGCAATTCTCCGCCAGCGCGGCCGCCCGCGGACAACGGGCGGCGATGTTCATCTTCGATGAAAACCTTACGACGTTCCGGACGCGATCGCAAAAGTTAGGAATGCCCGTCGATCGATTCATCGAACAGGGACTTCTTACCGTTCAACAGATCGACCCGGCCGAGTTGTCGATCGGAGAGTTCACCGCGCTCGTCCGACGCGCGATCAACGGCGAAGATAACGGCATTCCCGCCGATGTGGTCGTGATCGACAGCTTGAACGGCTATTTGAACGCCATGCCGGAAGAAGCCTCGCTCACGGCGCATTTGCACGAGTTGTTAAGTTATCTGGGACAACAAGGTATCGTCACGTTTCTGACCGTGACGCAATCCGGCATGATCGGCGCGGGAATGAAAACATCGATCGACACCACGTACTTGGCGGATAACGTCATTCTGTTTCGTTTCTTCGAAGCGTTCGGTTTGGTGCGTCGCGCGATTTCGGTGGTGAAAAAACGAAGCGGCAAACACGAATTGACGATTCGTGAAATGCGCGTCGATAACGACGGAGTCGAAATCGGCCCGCCGCTGCACGAGTTCCAAGGCATTCTGACAGGTGTTCCGAACTATGTCGGGAATCGCGCGGATCTGATCAAAAAGGACGGCGATGCCTAATCGATTCGCGAACGCCGCGACCGCGCTCGAACGTCGCGTTCTCGTTTTGCCTCCCACCGGCGCGACGGGGAAGCGTTGGCGGGATTGTTCGTCGCCGGGGGAATCGACAACGTGACGTGCCGCGACATGTCGGCGTTGTGCGTCGCGATCGAACAAGGCGTAGGCGTGGTCGTCGTCTCCGAGGAAGCCCTCGCCTCGGCGGGCGAGGCGTTGATCGCGCAGATCGAAGCCCAACCCGTGTGGTCGGATATGCCGATCATCGTACTATCCAGATCAGGCTTGGAATCTCCGGCGTTAACGCCGTTGTTGGCGCGTTTGGGAAACGCCAGCGTGATGGAACGCCCCGTGCGAGTTTCGACGTTCGTCAGCATCGTCCGTTCCGCGATTCGCGCGCGGCTTCGCCAATACGAAGTTCGCGAATACTTGGCGGAACGCGTACGGAACGAAGAAGCATTACGTTTGGAACGTGAGCAACAAGAGTTGATCGTCCATGGGGCGGATGTCGGCGTCTGGTCGTGCCCGTTGCCGTTCGATCGTCTGCTGTGGGACGACAAAGTCAAAGAGCATTTCCATTTGCCGCCCGACGCTTCGCCTACGATCGAAACGTTCTACGAACGAATTCATCCCGACGATCGCGAGCGGACCCGATCGACCATCGAGACGAGTATCGAGGAACGCAAAACCTACGAAATCGACTATCGCACGGTCTCGCCCGACGGCGGGTCGATGAAGTGGATCCGCGCCGTCGGCAACACGTATTACGACGACGCCGGTAAGCCGTTGCGGTTCTCGGGGATCACCAGCGACGTCACGAATCGGATACGCGTCGAATCCGAATTGCGCGCGGCGAGGAACGCCTGCAACTGGCCGTGCAAACCGCCAAGCTCGGCGTGTGGCAATTGGACACCGCGACGAAAACGCTGACGTGTTCCACCGGCTGTCGAGCCAATTACGGACGGAAACCCGACGAAGCGTTCACCTACGAGGACCTGCGGGCGGCCATCCATCCGGATGATCGCGGTCACGTCGCGGACATCCTGGAAGACGCCGTACGCTTACGCGCGAAATTCGAAACCGAGTATCGCGCGGTCTGGCGGAACGGCGTCCAACGCTGGCTGCTGGTCCGCGGGCAATTCGACGTGAATGTCTCGGAATATCCCGACCGGATGATCGGCGTGACGTTGGACATCACCGATCGCAAAGCGATCGAGGAACGCCGCAACGCGTTGCTCGACGCCGAACGCGCCGCCCGCAACGCGGCCGAACACGCGGGCCGAATGAAGGACGAATTCTTGGCCACGCTGAGTCATGAATTGCGCACGCCGTTGAGCGCGATTCTGGGCTGGGCGCAAATCCTGAAGATGCAACCGTCTCCCTCGGCCGAGATCAACGAGGGAATCGATGTTATCGAACGAAACGCGCACGCCCAGGCGCAAATCATCGACGATCTGTTGGATATGAATCGGATCATTTCCGGCAAAATCCGCCTGAACATCGAGCGCACGGATCCCGCGAAAATCGTCCGCGCGGCGATCGAAACCGTGCAACCGGCTGCCGACGCCAAAGAGATTCTCGTCATGGCGAATCTCGGAACGGACGTCGCTCACGTGGCGGTCGATCCGAATCGAATGCAACAGGTGTTTTGGAATCTGATCAGCAACGCCGTGAAATTCACGCCCAAAAGCGGTCATATCGTCATCGACTTGCGTCGTATCGAGTCTCACCTGGAGGTCCGAGTTCAGGACGACGGCGAAGGAATCGATGCCTCGTTTCTGCCCGACGTGTTCGACCGTTTTCGCCAAGCCGACGCCGCGACCACGCGCAAGTACGGCGGGCTCGGACTCGGCTTGGCGATCGTCAAGCAGCTGGTCGAACTCCACGGCGGGACGATCCGCGCCGAAAGCGCGGGACTGGGCCGCGGGTCGTGCTTCGTCGTGTCGTTGCCGATCGGCGCGCTGGCGATCGAGAAGCTGGCGGGAACTCACATCGCACAACGCGATGCCGCGAATTCCGGCACGCCGCTGTTCTCTCAAGACACCGAGCACTTGGCCGGCCTCAAGGTCTTGGTCGTCGACGACGAACCCGACGCGCGCCACATGGTTAGCCGCCTCTTACAACATCACCGCGTCACCGCCCTGACCGCCGGCTCGGTGGACGAGGGCTTAGCGATGCTCGTCGAGCACAAGCCCGACGTCGTCGTCAGCGACATCGGCATGCCGGGCGAGGACGGCTTCTCGCTGATTCATCGCCTACGGAAACTCTCGCCCAAGCAGGGGGGCGACGTCCCTGCGATAGCATTGACCGCTTACGGCGCGACGAAGATCGCCGTAAGATTCTCGACGCCGGGTTTCAAACGTATCTCACCAAACCGGTCGATCCGACCGCTTTGCTGGCGGCGATCGCCGAGCATCATTCGTAAGTCGCCGCGCGCTCGACTTACTTCAGCGGCTTACCGGCGATCGGTTCGCCGTTGGTGGTCAGAATCTGAATCTCGTGCGCACCGTGTTTACCTTCGTAGGTCCAGACGATTTCTTTTTCGCGTGACCTCGAAGATCCGGATGCCCCCTTTGCGCCGTAGCTGGCGATCACCGTGTTGCCGTTCGGCAGACGTTGGGCGCCGCACGGATCGGCGAACGGTTTGCGTTCCGGAAAATCGGCGTTGCCGAGATGCCAAACGATCTTACCCGCCGTGTCGAGTTCGACCGTCTGATTACCGTGCGTCAGATTGACCAAGGTGTGTCCGTTCTCCAAGCGAATGGCCGTGAACGGCCATGTTTCGGCCTTCTTTCCGCCCAACTCGGGTCGATCGGTCGAGAACTCTTGCACGACTTTGCCGGTCGAATCGTATTCCTTGACTTTGAACGCCAAGAGATGCGGCACCAAGTAATTGCCGTTCGGCAGCTTCCGCGCCATGCGCGTTTGCATGTGCGCGTTCGTCGTCTCGGGCAGTAACGGAAACTCGACCGCGACCTTTCCTTCGGAGGTCACTTCCAACAGCCGCGGCTTCTCGCCCAGTTCGGTGATTAGCGTCGCGCCGTTGTCCAGCCGCTCGACCGTACCGATCTCCCGGTTCGCTTTGTCCAACACGTAATGGAATTTGACGTTCTTCTCGCGATCGAACTCCTTCACCTCGTTCGACCATGCGATCAACACGTTGCCGTCGGGCAGCACCCAACCGTCGCGTGCGCCGGCCTTGCCCGCGTTCCACGCTTCTTTTCCGTCTTCGTCGATAATGCCCGTGAACGAAGGACCGGCGATGAAGAACGAATGCCGGATCGGCTTATCGGCGAACGCGTTCGTCCGCACACCGAACAACGCAAGCGCGAACATCAGCATCGACAACGAAACGAAACGGCGAGGCATGCGTGGGTTCCTCGAATGGCGTAAGCTTGACTTGCACCGAGCGATTGGCCTCGGCAGCTGGGCGAAAATCAGCTTAATCTTCCGCGATCCCCGATGTCCAATCGCGCTCAAAACACCTTGATCTTCGCCGTCCTCGCCACGGCGATCGTTGCGTACTTCGTCTCGTACTCGGTTCATCGTTCCACCATCGTCCCACCGCCGTACGGCGTCGATCGGGCGACCTTCGAAGCCGCGCAGGGTTCCCCGCACGCCTTGGAAAGCTTCGATCATCACGGGCAACGTTACCTACGTTGGATCGGCGAACCGGCACCCACGATTTTTTGGGGATCCGGAGACCGCGTCTACGTTTTCGACGACGCCGACCGTCTGGTCGACTGGTCGGCCGACGAAGGGGATGATCCCGGCTTCACCGCTCGTTGGAACGGCTTTCCGAATCGGCTGGCGATTCCCTGACGCGTCTCGCGATCCACGCATCCAATCGCTTTGAATCCGTTCCGGCCCCGATTCTCGTGAGTTTCGCAATTCTTAGAGGGTTTCTCGTGTCGCTGAGCGCGTGACTGTCCGAAATCGCTTGCTCCGCTTTGGCCGATCGAGTGTGATGGCGGTTGTTCCGGCGGAGAGATTCACGGCTCGCCGGGCATATCTTTTCGTATCGGGCAGGCTATGGCGGAAACTTCCGATCGCAATTTGCTGTTCGGCGTGCTGGCGTTGCAGATGGACTTCGTCACGCGCGAGCAGTTGCTGGCCGGCATGCAAGATTGGATATCCGAAAAAACGGTCGCGCTGGCCGACCACCTCGAGCGTAAAGGAGCCCTCCGCGCCGACGATCGCGCCTGCTCGAACCATTGGTCGCCAAGCATATCGAGCGACACCAAAACGACCCGCAACGAAGCTTGGCCGCGCTCAGTTCGATCGCGCCGCTCGCGGACGAGTTGCGCACGCTGGCCGCGCACGCCGCCGCTCGACGACGATCTGCTGGCCACTCTCTCGCATCTGCCCGGCGAGGCCGAGCGAACGACCGCCCACATCGCGGGGCACGTGTCGTTGGGCATCAACACGTCCGATGGAACGCGCTTTCGCATTCTTCGCCCGCACGCCGCAGGCGGCCTCGGCAGCGTGTACGTCGTGCGCGATACGGAATTGGATCGCGAAGTCGCCCTCAAGGAAATTCAACTCGACAAGGCGCACGATGCCGACAATCGCACGCGTTTTACTCGCGAAGCCGAAATCACCGGCGGGCTCGAGCATCCCGGCATCGTGCCGGTCTACGGACTTGGGACCTATGCCGACGGACGACCGTTCTACGCGATGAAGTTCATTCGCGGCGACAGCTTGAAAGAAGCGATCGACGCGTTTCATCGAACCGACGCCGAACGCGACCCAGGGACGCGTAATTTGATGTTGCGTAAGTTACTGCAACGTTTTATCGACGTGTGCGAAGCGATCGACTACGCACACAGTCGCGGCGTGCTCCATCGCGATCTGAAGCCCGGCAACATCATGCTGGGGCGGCACGGCGAGACGTTGGTCGTCGACTGGGGCTTGGCCAAGCCGTTGGGCGAAATCCCAAAAACGGACCGTACGCCGCCGCGCGTCCCCGAAGCCACGCTCTCCGCTCCGCGCGACGAAAATCCGCTGATCCCCCGTTCGTCGTCCGACGGCAGCTTGCCGACGCTCGACGGCGCCACGCTCGGCACGCCGCATTTTATGAGTCCGGAACAAGCTCAGGGGCGGATCGACTTGCTCGGTCCGCCCGCCGACGTGTTCGGGCTCGGCGCGACGTTGTACGCGATCCTGACCGGCAAGCCCCCATATGAAGGGCACAACGTGTTCGAGGTGGTCGAAAAAGCGCAGCGCGCCGATTATCCTCCGCCCCGCGGCGTCGTGGGTTCGATCCCACGCCCGCTCGACGCGATCTGTCGCCGCGCGATGGCCGGACAGCCGGAGGATCGTTATCCGACCGCCCAGGCGTTGGCCGACGACGTCGAACGGTATCTGGCCGACGAGTCGATCGCCGCCCGCGCGGACACGTTGCTCGAACGCATCGGGCGAGTGATGCGGCGTCATCGCGGCGCGTTTCTGGCCGGCACCGCGGCCGTGGCGGTGATCGCCGTGGGTGCGATCTTCGGCGCCGTGACGATCAACGCGGCGAAGGATCAAGAGACGGCGGCCAAAAACGACGCGCTCGCGCCGCCGAACGCGAGTCGCTGGCCAAACGCGACGCGCTCGCCGCCAAGGCCTCGGCAGAGATCGCGGAAAAGGCGGCGCAAACCCGCGCGGACGAAACGGCCGCCGTGTTGAACTTTCTCGAAAAACGAATCTTCGCCGCCGCGCGTCCCCAAGGCTTGGACGGCGGCTTGGGGACGGACGTGAAGTTGGCCGCCGCGCTCGACGCCGCGCGGCCAGACGTCGAAACGTCGTTCGCGGATCGTCCCACGATCGAAGCCCGCTTGCACTCCATTCTGGGCGTGACCGACGTCGCGTTGGGCAAAACGGAAGCCGGCCGCGCACAACTCGAACAGGCCCGATCGTTGGCCGAGAAACATCTCGGCCTCGATCATCCCGACACGCTGAAGACGATCGACGCGTTGGCGAAAAGCTATCGCGAGTTGGGCAAGCCGTCCGAACAAATCGCGCTCCTCGAAACGGTGCTGAACCGTCGCCGCGCGAAGTTGGGCGAGCGACATCCCGACGTGCTCGGGCGCAAAGCGAGTTGGGCGTCGCCTATGCCGGCGTCGGTCGCGAAAAGGATGGCGCTCGCCATCCAAGACGGCGTCGCGAACACGTTGCGCGAACAACTCGGCCCCGGTGATCCGCGCACGATGACAGCGTTGGCCAATCTGGGATCGACGTATTACCTGCAAGGCCGTCCGCGCGACGCCGTTCCGCCGTACGAGGAAGCTCTCACGCTGCGTCGCAAACATCTCGGACCGGACAACGCCGAGACGTTGGAGACGCTCAGCCTGCTGTCGTTGGCCTACATGAACGCGGGCCGACCGCTGGACGCGTTGCCGCTCTCGGAAGAATTCCTGCGGCAGTGCCGCGCGAAATTACCGGTCGATCATCCCTACACGTTGATCGCGTCCAGCAATACCGCGCTGCTCTATCACGAGTTGGAACGCTACGACGACGCGCTCGAAATTCAAAAAGCAGTGCTGACGACGCGCGAGCGCGTGCTGGGAAAAACCCATCCGGAAACTCAAACGGCCGGCAACAATCTCGCGCTCACGTTGTTGTCGCTCGAACGCCCCGAGGAAGCGGAGAAACTGCTGCGCGAGTCGGCCCGTCGAACGGAAGCCGAACTCGGGCCGACGCACCCGCAAACCTCCCTCGTATTGGCCAATCTTGCGTTGGTCGAAGCGGCGTTGAAACACTTTGACGAAGCCGTGGCGCTGGCCGAACGCGTGGTCAAGATTCGTCGCGATCGTGGCACGTTGGACGACTCCGAAGGTCTCGACGGACTGCATTTGCTGGCCCAGGTCCATTACGAAGCCGATCATTACGACACGGCGTTGTGCGCCGTCGACGAAGAGTTGACGCTGCGCCGCGCGAAACGCCCCCACGACGCGGCCAACCTCGCCCGAGCGTTAACTCGTCGCGGGCTGATTCTCTACGCGCTCGATCGCTATGACGACGCGGCCAAGACCGAGGAAGACGCGTTGTCGTTGACACGCCGCGCCTACGGCGACGCGCATCCGCGAACGATCGAAGCGCTGCGCAGCTTGGCGGCCACCTACGGCGATCTCAAACGCCACGCCGACGCGCTCAAACTGAGCGAAGAAGCGCTGGCCGCCGCGCGAAAGGCCCACGGCCCCGATGACGTCCGTACGTTGCTCGCACAACACGAAACCGCCGAAGCGTTGATCCAACTCGGTCGCTGCGCCGACGCGCTGCCGCTGCTCGAAGAGGCGTCGCCGAAACTATGCCAAGCGAACGGCGACGACGACACCGAAGCCCTCTCTGGCAAACTCAATCTGGCGCACTGCCGCGCCGCGACCGGCCGCGCCGACGACGCCTTGACCGCGCGCGACGACGTCCTCAAACGGATCTCCGACACGCCCGAAGCCGACGACCCAGGCGTGCTGCTGCGGATCGCCCGGATCGACGCCCTGGCGTCGGCCGCGTACGCGAAAGCCGATCACCGCGCCAACACCGAAACCGCCGCGCAATCGGCCGTCGCCCGCCTCTCCACGGCGGTCGAAGCCGGTTTGGAGCACCCGGAACTGCTGGCCACCGAAGACGATTTCGCCGGTCTCCGCGACCGTTCGGATTTCCGTAAGCTGCTGGAGGCGATCAAGGCGAAAACGCCGCCCCAGCCGCAGTAACCCGCCGCGTGCGACCCAAAACGTCTCCGCGTCTTCAATACTCCGTGTCTCCAGGTCTCGCCGCCCCCGCTCCTCGCCATTGACGGTCCAAAACGCCCCGGATAGACTCAAAAATTCGATTTTTCGTCGACTTTTCCGGTCGCCGAAGAGGGAGCGATCGGGCCGACGTTGCCGACAGGACCAACGTCCGTCCCACGCAGTGCCGCGGCAGTGCGCCGCGTTCGGTCACGCCGCCGGCAGCGGCGGTTCGGGCCGATCGCAGCGTCGCGCCGCCCGCGTCGAAATCAAATCACGAACACCGTCTCACCGACTCAGACACCTTTTTTCTTCACCTCAGGGACCTGCATCGCATGGCCACTGTCGCCAAGCCCGCCAAGGGCAAGACCGCCGACGCCAAACCCGGCAAGATGACCTACTACTTCGGCCAAACCCGCACCGACGGCAAAGCCGAGCAAAAGCAGCTCCTCGGCGGCAAGGGCGCCAACCTCGCCGACATGACCAGCATCGGTCTGCCGGTTCCCCCGGGCTTTACCATCACCACGGCCGTCTGCGGCGACTACTACAAGAACGGCAAGAAGCTGCCCGTCGGCCTGATGGACGAAGTGAAGAAGACGATCGCCACGCTCGAAAAAGAGCTCGGCAAGAAATTCGGCGACGGCAAGGATCCGCTGCTGATGTCGGTCCGCTCGGCGCGGCCGCCTCGATGCCCGGCATGATGAACACGATCCTCAACTTGGGCCTCAACGACGAATCCGTCGCCGGCTTGGCCAAGGCCACCGGCAACGAACGCTTCGCCTACGACAGCTATCGACGGCTGATCAACATGTACGGCGACGTCGTGGTCAACGTCGATCACGAACACTTCGAAGAAGCGTTCGACAAGATCAAGAAAAAATACAAAGCCGCTCTCGACACCGACGTGCCGACCGAAGGCCTGAAGGAACTCTGCGACGCCTACAAAGCCGTCTATAAAGAACACCACGGCAAGCCGTTCCCGCAGAACCCGCTGGAACAGCTCGAAGGCTCGATCGAAGCCGTGTTCCGCTCGTGGATGCAACCCCGCGCGGTCACGTATCGCCAAATCGAAAACATCACCGGCCTGCTCGGCACCGCGGTGAACATCCAATCGATGGTCTTCGGCAACATGGGCGACGATTGCGGCACCGGCGTCGCTTTCACCCGCAACCCGTCGACCGGCGAGAACAAGTTCTACGGCGAATTCCTGATCAACGCCCAGGGCGAAGACGTGGTCGCCGGCATTCGCACGCCGCTGCCGGTCAGCGAAATGCCCAAGTGGAACAAGGCGATCCACACGCAACTGATGAAGATCAAAGACACGCTCGAAGCGCACTACAAAGACGTGCAGGACATCGAGTTCACGATCGAGAAGGGCAAGCTGTTCATGTTGCAAACCCGCAACGGCAAGCGGACCGGTCCGGCCGCCGTGCGGATCGCCTGCGAAATGGTCAAGGAAAAGCTGATCAGCGAAGAAACCGCCATCAAGCGCATCCCGGCCGCCGACTTGATCCAACTGCTGCTCCCCAGCTTCGACCCGGCCGCCAAGAAGAAGGGCGAAGTCCTGACCACCGGCCTGCCGGCCAGCCCGGCGCGGCCGTCGGTAAGTTGGCCTTCACCGCCGCCGAAGCCGTGCAACGCGCGGCCGCCGGCGAAAAGGTGATCTTGGTCCGTAAGGAAACCAATCCCGAAGACATCGAAGGGATGCAAAGCGCGGCCGGCATTCTGACCAGCACCGGCGGCATGACCAGCCACGCGGCGGTCGTCGCCCGCGGGTGGGGTCGTTGCTGCGTCGCCGGCGCCGGCGACATCACCATCGACGAAAAGCAAAAAACGATCGTCGTGAAGGGCAAGAAGCTGGGCGTCAAAGACACCATCTCGATCGACGGCAGCACCGGCGAAGTCTTGCTGGGCGAAATCGCCACGCAAGAGGCCAAGCTGACCGGCGACTTCGGCACCGTGATGAAATGGGCCGACAAGTACCGTAAGCTCAAGATCCGCACCAACGCCGACACCCCGGCCGACGCCCAACGCGCTCGCGAGTTCGGCGCCGAAGGGATCGGCCTTTGCCGGACCGAGCATATGTTCTTCGAAGGGGACCGCATCCAAGCGATGCGCGAAATGATCCTCGCCGAAGAAAAGCCGGCCCGCGAAGCCGCCTTGAAGAAGCTGCTGCCGTACCAACGGTCGGACTTCGAAGGTCTCTTCAAAGCGATGAAGGGCTTGCCGGTCACGATCCGCTTGCTCGATCCGCCGCTCCACGAATTCCTGCCGCACGAAGAAAAGCAGCAGAAGGAACTGGCCGCCACGTTGGGCGTCAGCCCGGCCAAGATCAAGGCCCGCGTCAACGCGTTGCACGAGATGAACCCGATGTTGGGCCATCGCGGTTGCCGGTTGGCCGTGACGTACCCCGAAATCCTCGAGATGCAAGTCACCGCCATCGTCGAAGCGACGATCAACTGCCGCAACAAGAACGTCGACGCCCTGCCCGAGATCATGATCCCGTTGGTCGGCGCCGAAAAGGAATTGGCCGTCCTCCGCGACTTGACCGAGCAAACGATCGAAAAGGTCGCCGCGGCCAAGAAGTATACGAAGAAGCTGGACATCCCGGTCGGCACGATGATCGAAATCCCCCGGGCGGCCCTCACGGCCGACCAGGTCGCCAACCAGGCCGACTTCTTCAGCTTCGGCACGAACGACCTGACGCAGATGACGTTCGGCTTCAGCCGCGACGACATCAACACGTTCCTGCCGGACTACTTGAAGCACGAGTTGCTGCCGCGCGACCCGTTCGTCTCGTTGGACGTCAGCGGCGTCGGCCAATTGGTCGACATGGCCGTGAAGAAAGGTCGCACCACCCGTGCCGGCCTGAAATGCGGCATCTGCGGCGAACACGGCGGCGACCCGGACAGCATCAAGTTCTGCCACAGCGTGGGCCTGGACTACGTCAGCTGCAGCCCGTTCCGCGTCCCGATCGCCCGCCTCGCGGCGGCCCAAGCGGCGTTGCTGGGGAAGTAGTTTTTAGATGGTAAAGCCGCCGAGTGTCATCGGCGGGAATTTGAAGCGAAATCGAAGCCCCGGAGTCGTAAGACCCCGGGGCTTTTTTAGTCGTATTTCCTGTAAATGATTTTTCGTAATAGTTTTAATTGACTTACGTCATATTACTAATTAGCTTCTACAAAAACTTTTCTCGGGGGCTAACAATGACTGCAGAAATTGGGGTTTTGAATCGTCATGCAGTTGCACTTGCAGCTGACAGCGCCGTTTCGATTGGCAAAGAAGCCGACAAAATTTACACGTCAGCCGATAAGCTATTCCAGCTATCTCGTAATCAACCAATCGGTATCATGATCTATGGCAATGCCGATTTTGCCACGCTACCTTGGGAAGTCGTCATCAAATCATATCGATCTGCTTCATCAAACAAAACCTTTAAAACACTTCAAGAACAATGTGATGATTTTTTGCAGTTCTTAAACAAAAGCAAACTAATATTTACACCTGAACGGCAGCTGGCTTCTACAAGAGACAGCGTAGTTGGTTTCATGTTCTTCATCGCCGAAAAACTCGAAATCGCATTCAGTGAATACATTAAACTTAATAAGGCAATAACCAAGAGGACAATTCCTTCCATCGTCTCAAACGTCATTGAAAGCACGCACAAGAGCATATTAAAAAACCCTAAACTCAAACACTTCCGTATATCAGCCGCTACATTAGCGAATAAACATAAAACCATCCTGGACGAATGTCGTTTATTTGTCTTTGAAAAACTACCGATGAGTCGATCGATCATACAAAATCTATATCTCACAACATGTGAAATGTTACTTAGAAAATCTTTCGGACCTCACAGGACAGGAATTGTAATTGCTGGTTATGGAGAAAATGATTACACCCCGCAACTCATGTCATATGAATTTGATGGAATGCTAAATGGCGTTCCCAGATACCACTTAGACAAGAAACAAACCATCAATCATGAAATCCTTGCTTGCATAGCACCATTCGCACAAAAAGAAATGGTTGATTCTTTTATGCGAGGAATTCACAGTCATTTGTTCGACTACATGGCCAAGTCTTCTGGAGATTTAGTTAACGGACTTTTCAAACACATAATCGATCTCTCTAAGAAGCACGCCCCAAAACTCGGCAGAGTATTGGAAGGTCAAAAAAATCTCCCCGAAAAGCTTCTTAGGAAGCTATTCGATGACTGGCTTGATCAAACCAAGGAGTTCAGTGATCCGGTCATGCAGATTGCGTCGACTTTACCGAAAGACGAACTGGCCGCCATGGCAGAATCGCTGGTTAATTTGACCAAGTTCCGGCATCGCGTTACAAATGTTAGAGAGACTGTTGGTGGACCGATCGATGTTGCCGTGATATCCAAAGGCGATGGTTTCGTTTGGATCAAGAGAAAGCATTACTTCTCCGCGAATCTTAATCCACGAATCATGAATAAGTACCAAAAGGAGACCTTCTCATGAATACCGCAAACTCTGAAGTATTCCAGACAGCAGAAGAAATATTCGAACGATTTATGCCGAGCCATAGGCAACCTCCTAACGATGCGGGCAGATGCAATCATGATTCGAGACCGATCGTTGATTCGCTATTAAAAGAATTTCGATCAAAGCTCGACGCTCAAACCGTGATCAAGAAGAAATCCAGAAAATAAGTCGCTGCGCCGGCCTTGCCGCCGCCCGCAGTCTCATATCGAGCCGCTTCCGGTCCTCGAAGGCCCGGCGAGGAACGAGACCGGCGTATCGAGACGCCGACCGGACTCAAGACACCGAAGGCGCGGACTTCTCCCGCAGACGTCGCCGCCCCGGCCACGACGATCCGGGCGCAGCGGCCGGGGGTCCACCGTGACGGTTCTGCTGGTCCTCCTCGGTGGGGCGGTCGGCGCACCGGTCCGGTACCTGACCGACGTGGTCGTGCGGGCCAGACACGACAGTGTCTTCCCCTGGGGCACCTTCGCGGTCAACGTCGTCGGCTCCTTCATCCTGGGCGTGACCGCGTCGTCGGTGGTCAACGCCGGCGCACCTACCTGGGTGCAAGCCTTGATCGGGGCCGGCTTCTGCGGAGCCTTGACCACCTTCTCGACGTTCGGCTACGAGACGGTACGACTGATCGAGGACGGTCACTGGTGGGGAGCCTGCGCCAACGTGTCGGCCAGCATCCTCGCCGGGTACACGGCGTGCGCCCTGGGCTGGGCGCTCGTCGGCTGGCTGGCTTGAACGCCACCGCGAGCACGCGGCCGGATTTCCACAACCGTAGTTGTCCACAGGCTGGTGAATCGGGTCTGGCGGACTCCCCCCACCGGGCGAGACCCTGGCCGGCATGACCTTCGCTTCTTTGCTGCTGGCCGTCGCGACGGCCTTGGGCGCTGTCGGCGTCTGGCCGGTCACGCCACACGAGATCGTGCGCGGATTCGACCCGCCGGTGCACGACTGGGACGCAGGGCACCGCGGTGTCGACCTCGCCGCGCCGACAGGCACGACAGTGCGGACGGCACTGCCCGGCACGGTGTCGTTCGTGGGCTCGATCGCGGGGGTGCCGAACGTCGTCGTCTCCCACGGCGCTACCCGCACCACCTACCAGCCGGTGATCGCCTCGGTGCGACGCGGCGACGTGCTCGCGGCGTCAGACCCGATCGGCCGCCTCGCCACCCTCGGCGGCCACTGTCTGCCGCGGGCCTGTCTGCACTGGGGTCTGATCGAGGGCCGCGACCACTACCTCGACCCGCTGACCCTGGTCGGCGGCGTCCAACAGATCCGCCTGTTGCCGATGATTCCGGCCACGCCGGCCCTCGTTGAGCCGGCCGGCGTGGTTCGCGCGCGGGCTCATGCTCTGGGGTGCGCCTGGGCGTACGCCTTCCGTAGCCGGTCCCCGGTGATGTGCGTGTAGAGCTGGGTCGTCGCCAGCGACGCATGACCGAGCATCTCCTGCACCGAGCGGAGATCGGCGCCCCCTTCGAGCAGGTGGGTTGCCGCGGTGTGACGCAACCCGTGCGGCCCCAAGGACGGTGCTCCGGGCACGTCGTCGAGCAGGTCGTGCACCACCGAGCGCACCACCCGCTGATCGATCCGGCCGCCCCGCGCTCCGACGAAAAGCGCAGCTCCCGCTCCCGGGGCCGCGACCTCGACGCGTCTGGCCAACCAGGCCTCGACCGCCCGTTGGGCCGGTACCCCGAACGGCACGGAGCGTTCCTTGCGGCCCTTGCCGAAAACCCGGACGACCCGGCGTTCCCGATCCAGATCGTCGATGTCGAGACCGCAGAGCTCTCCGACCCGGATCCCGGTCGCGTACAGCAACTCGACGATCGCGAGATCGCGGATGCCCAGAGCCGAACCGCCGTCGGCCTTCTCCGCGGCCGCGTCGACGAACAGCCGCGCCTCGTCGTCTCTGAGCGCGGACGGCAGGGTGCGCAGGGCTTTGGGTGAGGCCAGCGACGCCCCCGGGTCCGTCGCAGTCAGGCCGACCCGGTGCGCCCAGGCGGTGAACACCCGGACCGCCGCCGCCCGCCGGGCGATCGTGGTACGCGCCCGCCCGAGCGACTGCTGATTGGCCAGCCAGCTGCGCAACGTGCGCAACGTGACCTCGTCGGGCCGCGACGCACCGAGGCGGGCAGCATGAGTCAGCATCGACCCCACGTCGCCGACATAGGCACGCACGCTGTGCTCGGACAGATTCCGCTCCGACCGGAGATGACGCTCGTAGCTGGCCAACGCGGCAGCGAACGGCTCGGGAAGGTCAGGCTGCTGCTCGTCCGAGGTGCTCGCAGTCGTCATGCTGCCAGCGTACGAACGCGCGGCTGCTCGACACGGCACGCCACGCCTGCCGGTGACCCTCAGTCAGCGCCGGCGGGCAGCAGCGCCGAGTCGCCACAAACCGTCGCTCTCTTCGGCCAGATCACGTCTCCCTAGCTGCAGCAGCCCTTCCCGCACCGCGCCCTCGGAAAGGCTTGCCCGCTGTGCCAGTGCGGCCGGGGTGCTTCCCCGCGCGACCGGAAGCGCGTCCAGCAGGCGCAACTGTTCCCTGGCCAAGCCGTCCGAGGCTCGCTCGGCTCCGCGGGGCGGCGGCAGGGTGTGCTGCCCTGCCGGCGAGACGATCTCGAGCACCTGCTGAGCATCGACAACCAGGGACGCCCGGCCGGCGCGGATCAGCTCGTGCACTCCGGTCGAGGCAGCGCTGGTGACCGGACCCGGGCAGCCCATCAGCTCACGGTTGAGCCGCCCGGTCCAATTCGCGGTCGACAACGCACCGCTGCGCAGGGCCGCCTCGACCACGACGGTGCCCCGGCCCAGAGCCGCGATCAACCGGTTGCGGGCCAAGAACCTCAGTCGGCTGGGGTTGGTGCCCGGCGGCTGCTCGGACACGACCACACCGGTCTCCGCGATCCGCCTCAGTAGCTCGGCATGTGCACTCGGATAGGGCCGGTCCACGCCACACGCGAGCACGGCGATCGTCGGAGTCGCCGAGCCGAGCGCCCCGCGATGTGCCGCATAGTCGATCCCGAACGCGGCGCCGGACACGACCGAGACGCCGGCCTGGCCCAGGTCGTAGCCGATCCGTTGGGCGAGGTCGGCGCCGTAGGCCGTCGCCGACCGTGACCCGACGACGGCGACCGCGGCTGCGGCAAGCTCGTCGAGCTGCCCTCGCCACGCACCCACAACCCGAGCGGCACTCCCCCGTGCCGGTCGACCGGCTCGGCATGGGCCAGGTCGTCGATCGAGCCCGGCCACTCCGGCTCGCCCGGGATCAGATAGCGCAGACCCAGCCGGCGGCCGACCGCGAGCTCCCGCTCCGGGTCGGCGGCCACCACCTTCTCAGCCACCGGTGACCGCTCCCCGGCGGCGAGGTCGGCGGCCAGCCGGGAGACGACCTCTGCCGGGCCGAGACCCGCGACCAGCCTGGCGATCCGATGATCACCAGGCTCGGTGACCCGGGCGAGCAGCAGCCGGGCATGCCGCTCGTTCACGACGCAACTCCCGCGAGTCGACTCAACGGGAGCGGCTCACCCACACGTAGCTGGAAGGCGGTCTCGAACTCGTCGGGGCCTGGCCGGCCAAGTCCAGCCAGGTCGGCGACGGTCACCGCCAGCCGATGCACCCGGGTGCAGCCGCGGAAGGTGAGCTTCCCCGAAGTGAGCCAGCCGTCCAGCAGGCTCGCGGATCGAGGATCGGGAGGACACAGCTCGCGCAGTTGTGCCCGTGGCACGTCGGCGTTGAGTCGCCACGGCGTGCCGGCGTACCGCTCCTCCTGTCGCTGCCGGGCGACCTGCACCCGCGCCCGGATCGCGGCACTGGACTCGGGTGCCGCCAACGAGTCGTTGAGCTCGTGCGGCCCGATCGGAAGCACAAGCCGGTTGATGTCGATGCGGTCGGTGATCGGGCCGGAGAGCCGGCTGCGGTAGCGACGGCGCTGCGGCTCGGTGCAGACGCACAGGTAGTCGTAGGCGTCCGCTCGGTAGTCACCACAAGGGCAGGGATTGTAGGCCAGCACGAACATCGTCCGTGCCGGGTAAGTCGCCGTCTCCTCACCACGGGCGATCGTCACCTCCCGGCTCTCCAGCGGCTCCCGGAGCGACTCGATGATGTCGGCCGAGAAGAGCGGGAACTCGTCCAAGAAGAGGCAGCCGTGCAAAGCCTGGCTCACCTCGCCCGGGCGAGTACGCCCCGCGCCGCCACCGAGCACACTGGCGCGCGTCGCCGAATGGTGGGGCGCGCGGAACGGCGGGCGCCTCGGGATCGGCACACCAGGAGGAAGGGTGCCGGCCAGTGACCGGATCGAGCTGAGCTCCAGCGCCTCGGTCAGCCGCAGATCGGGCAGCAACGACGGCACTCGCTCGGCGAGCGTGGTCTTCCCCGCACCCTTCGGCCCGCACAGTGACACATGATGGCCTCCGGCCGCGGCGACCTCGAGCGCGAACCGGGCATCCGCCATCCCGACCACATCTGCCATGTCCAGGTCGGCGGTGCGGTCCTCGCCCAGCCAGCTGAGGCTCGACACAAGCGGCGAAGCAGGTGTGGGCGGAGCGTCAGGGAGGTGCTCCTCGCTGCGGAGGAACGCCACCACCTGAGCCAACGAACGCATCCCCACCACGTCGACCCCCTCGACCAGCTCCGCCTCCCCCGCCTGCGTCTCGGGCACGATCACCCGGTGCAGGCCCGCTGCCTGAGCCGCCAACACCATCGGCAGCACCCCGGGCACTGCCCGGATACGGCCGTCCAGCATCAGCTCGCCCAATAGCACCGTCCCCAGCAGCTCCTCCCGGGGGAAGTTGCCCTTCGCGCCGAGCACCGCGACCGCGATCGCCAAGTCGTAGTGCGGCCCGCTCTTGCGCAGGTTGGCGGGTGACAGCAGGATCGTGACCCGCTGGGTGGCCGGCCACGTGAAGCCACTGTTCGCCACCGCAGCCCGACAGCGCTCGGTGGCCTCCCGCACCGACGCATCCGGCCGGCCGACAAGCGCATAGTTCACCGCACCCTCGGACAGGTCGGCCTGCACATCGACGAGATGTCCGCGCATACCTTCCATGGCTATACAGAAGGCGCTCGCATGGTAGGTCATAAGCCAGCACCCGCCTCGGTCCAGTCACGCCGACAACACCGGCCCGCACAACCCGGCAGCCCCGCGGTGCAGCAGGCGCCCCCGGACTCCCCACACCCCATTGGCTCGCTCCGCTCACGGGCACAGAAAGCGCTCGCATGGTAGGTCACGAGACGCCTCGCACATGATCGATCCGCTGCACTTGGCCGCGGGACAGCAGGACCCCGACCAGGTCGAGACGGATTTCACGGGCGCGGACCCGGTGGGTCTCACGCCACAGCTCGATCAGAGCTTTCAGTCGGTCGATCTTCTCCGTGGTGACTGCCTCCAGCGGCTCGCCTTTGGCCAGGGAGCCGCGAGTCTTGACCTCGCAGGCGACCAGGATGTTGCCGTCGCGGAGGACGAGATCGAGCTCGCCGTGAGCGGTGTGCCAGTTGCGGTCGAGCACCAGCATGCCCGCCTCGCGGACGAGGTAGCGGGCGGCGATGGCCTCGCCATAGGCTCCGAGCCGGTTGCGTTGAAGTGTGTCGATTTCCATGCCGGACACAGTGGCCCGTGCACCCTGACCGTGGCGAGAGCCAATTCGGCGGCCTGGGGATAACCCGGGTGTGGAAAAGTCGCTCCGGCGCAACGGCTCAGCAGCGACCAGCAGCGTTCAGGACTTGGGCAGCTCGATATCGACCGGGCTGAGCTCCTCGACGTTGACGTCCTTGAACGTCAGCACCTTGACGTTCTTGGCGAAGCGGGCCGGCCGGTACATGTCCCACACCCACGCATCGGTCATCGAGACCTCGAAGAACACGTCGCCGGCCTCGGTGCGGGCCTTCACGTCGACTTGGTTGCACAGGTAGAAGCGACGGTCCGTCTCCACGACGTACTTGAAGATCCCCACCACGTCTCGGTACTCGCGGTAGAGGTGCAACTCCATCTCGGCTTCGTACTTCTCGAGATCCTCGGCGCTCACCGGTCACTCACCTGGTTCACTTGTCCGGCTCACTTACCTGGCCACCTCCATCGCGAACGGCTGCTCGGTGCCATTGTCCCCTACCCGGGTACGCCCGGCAGGTGGCCGCGCCGCCTCGACACGCCGGACGTTGACGAAACGGCGGCGGTGGATCTCGCACGGACCGTGCGCGTCGAGTGCCGCGGAGTGGCTGGAGGTGATGTAGCCCTTGTGGGTGGCGAAGTCGTACTCGGGGTAGTGGCCGTGCAACTCGGTCATGATCCGGTCGCGCGTCACCTTGGCGAGCACCGATGCGGCGGCGACGCAGGCCGCGACCCGGTCGCCCTTCCAGACCGCGAGACCGGGCACGTCGAGCCCGTCCACGGGAAAACCATCGGTCAGGACGTACGCCGGGCGCGTGTCGAGACGGGCCAGTGCACGGCGCAGCGCCTGAACGTTGGCGACGTGCATCCCGAGCCGGTCGCATTCGTCGTGCGACACGACCACGACCGACCAGGCCAGGGCACGGCGGACGACCTGGTCGTAGCAACGTTCCCGGGCCTTCTCGGTCAGCAGCTTCGAGTCGGCCAGGCCCGGAACGACTCCGCGGCTGCCCTCCGGCAGGATGGCGGCGGCCGCGACGAGCGGGCCGGCGCAGGCTCCACGGCCGGCCTCGTCGACCCCCGCGATCGGCGCGAGACCTACCCGGCGCAGTGCGCGCTCGTACCCGTAGAGCCCGGCATCTCGCCGGACGGTCAGGCCCCTCGGGAGGCTACTCACGGCCGACGTCTGCGAAGGTGGCAGGACGGTGCAGGAACTTGGCGTGACCGGCGGGCCACACGACAGCGAACACCTTGCCGACCACATCGGAGACGGGCACGAATCCGCCGCCGGGGTCACCCAGGTGGTAGCGGCTGTCGGCCGAGTGGGAGCGGTTGTCGCCCATCACCCACAAGAAGCCGTCGGGGACCGTGCGATCGAACTCGACCAGCGACGGCTTCTCTCCGGGCGCGAGGTAGCGAGGTCTCGTTCAGGGGGACGTCGTTGACCGTGATCCGGCCCTTCTCGTCACAGCAGACGACGTGGTCGCCGCCGACGCCGATCACCCGCTTCACCAGATGGCCGCCGGTCGGGTAGAGCCCGACCTTCTCCAGCAGTTTCGTGAAGTCGTTGGCCGGCCCCGCGCTCTCGCTGGCGTCCAGCCAACCACCAGGGTCGGCGAACACGACGACGTCGCCGCGCGACGGACCACCGCGCCAGTAGGAGGGCTTCTCCACCAGCACCCGGTCGTTCTTGACCAGTGTGTCGTTCATCGAGCCGGACGGGATGTAGAAGGCCTGGACGAAGAAGGCCTTGATCACGATCGCCAGGCCGAGAGCCACGGCGAGCAACAGCACGAGCTCCACGAGGAACGGCAGGTGCTTCTTCTTGCCTGGCGATTCCTCGGTCAGTTCAGCGCCTCGTTCGCTCCGCCCGCTCACCCCGCGAGCCTACGTGGGGATGGATCAGCGGGCCGGGACGGACTCGCGCTTCTCCTTGATCTTGGCGGCCTTGCCGCGCAGGTTGCGCAGGTAGTACAGCTTGGCGCGGCGCACGTCGCCGCGGGTCACGACCTCGACCTTCTCGATGATCGGGGTGTGCAGCGGGAAGGTGCGCTCGACGCCGACGCCGAAGGAGACCTTGCGAACGGTGAAGGTGCGGCCGATGCCCGAGCCCTGGATGCGGATGCAGACGCCCTGGAACACCTGGACGCGGGAGCGGTTGCCCTCGACGACCTTGACGTGGACCTTGAGCGTGTCGCCGGGGCGGAACTCGGGGATGTCGTCGCGCTTGGCGTCGGCGACGATCGAGTCGATGACGTTCGACATGGTGTCTCCTCGGAGGCGCCACAGGTCACCCACGGACTGGTGTTGGTCTTGGATCCGGCGCGCGTACGACGTCTCCCCTGTGGCAGAGATGGCCGGCGCCAAGGGTCAATGGTGCCATAGAGGTGCGCCGGTGCCGAAATCGTCGCCAGCCGCGGTCGTCGCCAACGGCAATGAGAGCATGGGGCGGTGCAGGCCGACCCGGACCCCCCAGCTCTGGCCGCCGACTGGCCGCCGCACGTCCAGGAGGTCCGGCCGTACCGGCAGAGGATCTCCCGGGGAGCCCGCGCCGACCGAAACCTGCGCGAGGTGGTGGTCAACCTTCCGCCCCGCATCCGCGACCTGGACTTCCCCGCAGAGCGGTCCGTGACGGCTATGGTCACCACCAGCGCCGGAGACATCGGGCACCTCGACCTGGTGCACGGTCGCACGCTTGCCGCCTTGGGACACCTACAGTTGCGGGCCGAATCCATCGACTCCTCCAAGATCGAGGACATCGATGCCGGGCTCGCCGACTACGGCCGCGCCATGCTGGGGGTCGGCGCGGGGTCCTCGGCACGGTCCATGGCCGCCGCCACCATGGCACTGACCCGGATGATCGACGTGGCCACCTCTACCCGCCGGATCACGCCCGATGCCGTGCTCCAGGCCCACCGGGAACTGTTCCGGTTCAACCCGGACGAGCAGGAGCGGGCCGGGCGCTTCCGGGTGGTGCAGAATTGGGTCGGGGGCAGCGACTATTCGCCACGCAACGCGTTGTGGGTGCCGCCTCCGCCGGAGCTGGTGCCGGACTATCTGGACGATCTGTTCGCGTTTGCCAACCGCGACGACCTTCCGGCCCTGGTCCAAGCCGCCATCGCCCATGCCCAGTTCGAGTCGATCCACCCCTTCGTCGACGGCAACGGGCGCATCGGGCGTGCCCTGATCCACGCGATCCTGCGGCGGCGCCGCGCCGCCCGGCACCTCATCGTCCCGGTCGCTTCCGCGCTGGTGGCGCACCGCGAGCGGTACTTCGCCGCGCTGGGCGCCTATCGTCGCGGGCACGCCGCCCCGATCGTCACGCTGCTGGCCCGCTCCGCCAACGTCGCCACCACCGAGTCCTGGCGCGCGGTCGATGCGATCGTGGCGGTCCGGCAGGGTTGGGACGAGCTGGTCGGCGCTCGGCCCGGGACGCCGGTCTATCGTCTTCTGGATCTGCTGACCGAGGAGCCGATGGTCAACGCCGCGCTGGTGGAACGACACCTGAGGTTGCCGCCGGAGGGCGTACGCGACGCGATCGGTGCGCTGACCGGCGCCGGTGTCTTGTCTCTGGCGCGCGGGTCACGCCGTTCACCGGTCTGGTTGGCCAAGGCCATCCTGGCGGAGTTGGACGCGCTTAGCGCCCGCATTCAGGACACCAGCAGGCGTCTCGGGGAGACGCACGCCCGGCGCAGATAGAACGAGGCCGGCCCGTGGGATGCCCGGGGCCGGCCTCGTTCTCGAAGAGGCGAAGCGTCAGTCCATCGCGTAGCCCTCGCCGTGGAGCACCAGGTCGAGGCCTGCGACCTCGTCCTCCTCCTTGGCGCGGAAGCCGACCGTCTTCTCGATGGCCATTCCGATGATGTAGGAGACCACGAAGGAGAACACGATCACCGTGAGTGAGGAGAACACCTGGGCGCCCAACTGCTTGCCCGATCCGCCGAAGAAGAGGCTTCCGGTGGGGGTCAACGTCTCCGAGCCGAACAGGCCGATCCAGACACAGCCGATGAAACCGGTTCATCAGCGTCACGTAGTAGAAGACGTCCTGCTGCTCGACCAGCATTTCGCGCATGCCGGCATCCACGATCACGGCCATCTCGCCCGCGAAGGCCGGGTCATAGGCCTTGCAGTTGGGAATGGTGGCCGCCACCAGGTGGCTGCTGCCGTCCTGGTGCTGCAGCCCCTCGCCGCCGAGCGTGGTGCGGCCCGAGGTCGCGCCGAGCAGGAAGCCGCGTGCGCGCTGGTCGGCTGCGGCCCAGATCGCATCGCCCACGCGCTGGAAGCCGAACATCGAGTAGTAGATGTAGAACGGCAGCATGGCCAGGCCGTGCACGCTGTAGCTGGTCGCGGCGGCCGTCCAGCTGGCGATGGCGCCGGCCTCGCTGATGCCTTCTTCGAGGATCTGCCCGTCCAGTGCCTCGCGGTAGGACAGCACCGAGCCGATGTCCTCGGGCGCGTAGCGCTGGCCCACGCTGCTGTAGATGCCGACCTGCTTGAACAGGTTGGCCATGCCGAAGGTGCGGGCCTCGTCGGCCACGATGGGCACGATGCGCGGACCCAGCTGCGGGTCCTTGAGCAACTGGCCCAAGAGGCGCACGAAAGCCATGGTCGTGCTCATCTCCTTGCCTTCGGCCGCCAGCGCGAACTGCGCGTAGCTGGAAAGCTGCGGCACCGGCGGCGTGTCGCAGGCCGTTTCACGGCGCGGCAGGAAGCCGCCGAGCGCGGCGCGGCGCTCGCGCAGGTAGACCATCTCGGGGCTGCCTTCGGCCGGCTTGTGGAAGGCCAGCGAGGTGGCCTGCTCGTCCGTCAGCGGCAGGTCGAAGCGGTTGCGGAACGCGATCAGGTCGGTCTCGTCCAGCTTCTTCTGCGAATGCGTGGTCATGCGGCCCTGGCCGGCCGTGCCCATGCCGTAGCCCTTCTTGGTGTGGGCCAGCACCACCGTGGGCTGGCCACGGTGCGCGGCAGCGGCGGCGTAGGCCGCATGGATCTTCACGAGGTCGTGGCCGCCGCGGCGCAGGCGGTCGATCTGCTCGTCGGTCATGCCCTGGGCCAGGCGCTGCAGCGCCTCGTCCTGGCCGAAGAAGTGCTCGCGGTTGTAGCGCCCGTCCTTGGCCGCGAAGGTCTGCATCTGGCCGTCCACGGTGTGGGCGAAGGCGCGCAGCAGCGCGCCCTGCTGGTCGCGCGCGAACAGGCCGTCCCAGTCGCTGCCCCAGACGAGCTTGACGACGTTCCAGCCGGCGCCGGCGAACAGCTGCTCCAACTCGTCGATGATGCGGCCGTTGCCGCGCACCGGGCCGTCCAGGCGCTGCAGGTTGCAGTTGACCACCCAGACCAAGTTGTCCAGCTTCTCGCGCGCGGCCAGCGTCAGCGCGCTCATGGATTCGGGCTCGTCCATCTCGCCGTCGCCGAACACGCCCCAGACCTTGCGGCCCGCGCAGTCCAGCAGGTTGCGGTGCGTGAGGTAGCGCATGAAGCGCGCGTGGTAGATCGAACTGATCGGCCCGATGCCCATCGATCCGGTCGGGAACTGCCAGAAGTCCGGCATCAGCCAGGGGTGCGGGTAGCTCGACAGGCCGCGCGCGCCGGCCGCGGGCGCGACGATCTCCTGCCGGTAGTGCATGAGGTCCGCCTCGGAAAGCCGGCCTTCGAGGAACGCGCGCGCATAGACGCCCGGCGCACTGTGCGGCTGGAAGAACACGAGGTCGCCGCGATGCCGCGCGTCCCGCGCGTGGAAGAAGTGGTTGAAACCGACCTCGAACAGGTCCGCCGCACTGGCATAGCTGGCGATGTGGCCACCCAACTCGCCATAGGCCTGGTTGGCCCGCACCACCATGGCCAGCGCGTTCCAGCGCATCAGCGAAGCCAGCCGCTCCTCGATGGCCAGGTCGCCCGGAAACACGGGCTGCTGCTCCACGCCGATGGTGTTGGCATAGGGCGTGGCCAGTTCGGGCTTCCAGCCGATGCGCCGGGCGCGGGCCAGGCGCGCGAGTTCATCGAGCATGAAGCGGGCCCGCTCCGGCCCGCCCGAGGCCAGCAGCGCGGAAAAGGCGTCGCGCCATTCCTGCGTTTCCAGCGGATCAATGTCGCCTGCTGCGGGCGTCTGCAGCAGTTGGGCCAGCGAGTGGGGTGCATTCATGGCGAACGGAAGAAGCGAGTCCAGGGATGTCCGCACTCTAGGTGCAAATCCGCCAAAGATGTTGCCGAGATGCATGGCGCAAAGCATCCAGGCAGCACAGAATGCCGTCGAACCAAGAAACGGAGGCACAAAATGAATCTGGATGCAACCGACTTGCGCATCCTGGATGAGTTGCAGCGCGACGGCGCGCTGTCCAACGTGGAGCTCGCGCGGCGCGTGCACCTGTCGCCATCGCCCTGCCTGGCACGCGTGAAGGCGCTGCAGGCCGCCGGCATCATCACCGGCTACGTGGCGCTGGCCGATCCGGCGCTGCTGGGCCTGGGCCTGAACGTGTTCATCTCCATCAGCCTGACGCGCCAGAGCAAGGAGGCGCTGGCCGATTTCGAGCACCGCATCGCGCTGCACGACGAGGTCATGGAGTGCTACCTCATGACCGGCGACAGCGACTACCTGATCCGCGTGGCCGTGGCCGACATCGCCGCGCTGGAGCGCTTCATCCTGGAGCAGCTCACCCCCATCCCCGGGATCGAGAAGATCCGCTCGAGCTTTGCGCTCAAGCAGGTCCGTTACAAGACCGCGCTGCCGCTGCCGCGGGGTTGAGGCGGCATCCGGCACACTTGCGGCCTTTGACCGTCCGAGAAGGAGACACGACGCATGCATGTGATCCACCGCATCGCCGAGTTGCGCGAAGCATTGGGCAGCGGCCCCCGCCCCGCCTTCGTGCCGACCATGGGCAACCTGCACGAAGGCCATCTGGCCCTGGTGCGCCAGGCCAAGGCCAGTGGCCGGCCCGTGGTGGCCAGCATCTTCGTGAACCGGCTGCAGTTCGCACCGCACGAGGACTTCGACCGCTACCCCCGCACGCTGCCGCGCGACAGCGAACTGCTGGCCGGCGCCGGCTGCGACATCGTGTTCGCCCCCGACGAGGCCGAGATGTATCCCACGCCCCAGGCCTACAAGGTCACGCCGCCGGCGGCGCTGGGTGACATCCTGGAAGGCCACTTCCGGCCCGGCTTCTTCACCGGCGTGTGCACGGTGGTCATGAAGCTGTTCCAGATCGTCCAGCCCGGACTGGCCCTGTTCGGCAAGAAGGACTACCAGCAACTGCGCGTGATCGAAGGCATGGTGCGCGACTTCGCGCTGCCCATCGCCATCGCCGGCGGCGAGACGGTGCGCGCCGACGACGGCCTCGCGCTGTCCTCGCGCAACGGCTACCTGGGCGCCGACGAGCGGCGCGCGTCCACGGCCCTGATCGCGCAGCTGCGCGCCGTGGCCGAGGCCGTGCGCGCGGACCCCGCACGCACCGAAGCCGCCGAACAGGCCGCCATGCAGGCCCTGCGCGCAGGCGGCTGGGCTCCCGACTACATCGCCGTGCGCGGCCGCACCGACCTGCTGCCGACCGCATCGCCGGACACGCCGCGCGTGGTGCTCGCCGCCGCCCGGCTGGGCAGCACACGCCTCATCGACAACCTGGAGTTCTGAACCCCATGCCCATCCTCGACGCCTTTGCCGACACCGGCCGCTTCCGCACGCTGCGGCGCGACATCCACGCCCACCCCGAGCTCGGCTTCGAGGAACACCGCACCAGCGAGCTGGTGGCCGGCCTGCTGGCCGAATGGGGCATCGCCGTGCACCGCGGCATCGCCGGCACCGGCCTGGTCGGCGTGCTGCGCGGCAGCCGGCCCGACACGGGCAAGACCATCGGCCTGCGTGCCGACATGGACGCGCTGCCGCTGCAGGAGGTCAACGGCTTCGACCACCGCTCGCGCCACGACGGCCGCATGCACGCCTGCGGCCACGACGGCCACACCACCATGCTGCTGGCCGCGGCCTGGCAGCTCGCGCAGCGGCGCGACTTCGCGGGCACCGTGCACTTCATCTTCCAGCCGGCCGAGGAGATGGGCAAGGCCGGCGCGCGCAAGATGATCGACGAGGGCCTGTTCGAGCGCTTCCCCTGCGACGCGGTGTTCGCGCTGCACAACTTCAACCTGGGCCGCGTCGGCAACTTCGCGCTGAACCATGGCGCCCTGATGGCGTCGAGCAACACCTGGCGCATCACGGTGCGCGGGCGCGGCACGCACGCCTCGATGCCGCACACCGGCCTGGACCCGGTCGGCGCGGTGCTGGAAATCGCCCAGGCGCTGCGCAGCCTGGTGGCGCGCACCATCCCGAGCACGGAGCGCGCGCTGCTGGCCGTCACGCAGATCCAGGGCTCGGACGCGCCCAACGTCATCCCGGACGAAGCCTGGGTCGGCGGCACGGTGCGCACCTTCTCGGTCGACGCACTGGACAAGATCGAGGCGCGGCTGCGCCACCTGGCCGCACACATCGCGCAGGCCCACGAGTGCCAGGCCGAGGTGATGTTCCGGCGCGCCTCGCCGCCCGTCGTGAACCACCCGGCCGAGGCGCGCTTCGCGGCCGAAGTCATGCGCGAGATCGTCGGCGACGCCATGGTCGACGAGGAACTGCCCGGCGTGCTGGGCGCCGAGGACTTCGCCCACATGCTCATGGCGCGGCCGGGCTGCTACGCCTTCCTGGGCAACGGCGACGGCGACCACCGCATGGCCGGCCATGGCCCGGGGCCCTGCATCATCCACAACACCTCGTTCGACTTCAACGACGAGATCATCCCGGTCGGCGCGAGCTACTTCGTGCGGCTGGCCGAGCGCTGGCTGGCCTGATCCGCGCACGCTGGCGCCGTTCTTGCAGAACCTGCCGTTTCCCCCACCCCAGGAGTCTCCCCATGTTCCGCCCCACCCTCTCGCGCCTCGTGCCGCTGCTGGCGGCCGGCCTGCTGTGCGCCGCGCTGCCGGCCCAGGCCCAGCGCATCGTGCGCATCGTCGTGCCCTTCGGCACCGGCGCGGTGCAGGACACCATCGCGCGCGCCATCAACAACGAACTCGGCCAGGCCCTGGGCGCCAGCGTGATCGTGGAGAACCGGGCTGGCGCGGGCGGCAGCGTGGGCTCGTCCTACGTGGCCAAGTCCGCACCGGACGGCAACACGCTGGTGCTGGCCGCGGCCAGCCACCACATCGTCGGCCACCTGTACAAGAAGCTCGACTACGACCCGCTCAAGGACTTCGTGGGCGTGGGCTACATCGGCAACTCGGGCTATGCCATCGTCGCCAGCGCGGCGCTGGGCGCAGCCAACACGCGCGAGTTCATCGCCGCCGTGAAGGCCAGGCCCGGCGGCACCAACTACGCCTCGGCCGGCAACGGCAGCGCCACGCACCTGGCCATGGCTTCGTTCGTGGCCATGGCCGGGCTGGACATGCAGCACATCCCGATGAAGTCCACGGGCGACGCCGTCAACGAGGTGCTGGCCGGCCGCGTGCAGGCCGTGACCTCCTCGCTGATCGGCGTGATGGGCTACAAGGACGACGCGCGCGTGAAGTTCATCGCCTACACGGGCAAGCAGCGCTCGCGCTTCCTGCCGGACCTGCCGACCGCGGCCGAGAGCGGCCTGCCCGGCTACAGCTTCGATTCGTGGATCGGCCTGCTGGCACCGGCCGCGCTGCCGCGCGCCGAGCGCGACAGGATCAATGCGGCCTTGCAGAAGACGCTGGCCGACCCGGCCGTGCAGGAGCGGCTGGCGCGGCTCGGCGTGGAGACCGGGGCCATGGCGCCGGACGCCTTCCAGCAGCTGCTGCGCGCGGACTGGGAGAGCTCGGGCGCGATCGTCAAGGCCTCGGGCGCCAAGGTCGAATAGCCCCGCGCCGGGCGCCCTTCAGGCCAGCGCGGCTTTCCAGCGTGCGCGCAGCCCGGGCGACCAGACCTGCGCCGGGTCGTAGAACTCGGGCACGGCGAGCGCGCCCTCGGGCAGCGGCAGCCAGGTCTGGCGCGTGGACGTGAAGATGTGCACGTCGGGCGGCAGGCGCCCGGGCGCCTCCAGCGTGCCCACGCGCACGAAGCAGATGCGCTCGCCGGCGTTCGGGTAGTGGCTCCAGAGCGCCACCTGGCAGCGCGGGCAGCGCGCGATCTTCTGGCCCTTGCCGCTTTGCGACGGCGTCAGCAGCAGGCTCACCTCGCCTTCGAGCAGCGCCACGCGCGTGGCCTCGATCACGGCATTGACGACGAAGGGCCCGCCGCTCTCGCGCTGGCACCAGCTGCAATGGCAGGCGTGCACGATCATCGGCGCCGATGCCATGCGGTAGCGCACGAAGCCGCAGCTGCAATGGCCTTCATGGGTGTCGGCGGCTTGTTCCATCGCGTCGGTCAATCCAGCTGGATCTTGCGGTCGCGGACCAGCTTGGCCCACTTCTCGTTGTCGGCCTTGACGAACGCGGCGAACGCCTCCGGCCCCTGGTAGTGCACCTCGGCCCCGGCGGCCGCGAACTTGGCCTGCACCTCCGGCATGGCCAGCACCTTGGCCAGGCCGGCCGCCAGCCGGTCGACCACGTCGCGCGGCACGCCGGCCGGGCCGACCAGGCCCTGGAAGCCGATGGACTGCACGCCGGCCAGACCCTGCTCGGCCACGGTGGCGACATCGGGCAGCTGCGGATCGCGCTTCGCCCCGGTCACGGCCAGGGCCTTGAGCTTGCCGCCCTTGACCTGGGGCAGCAGCACGGTGCCCGCGTCGATCAGCAGCTGGGTCTGGCCGCCGATCAGGTCCTGCACGGCCGGCGCACTGCCCTTGTAGGGCACGTGCACGAGGTCCAGGCCCGTGACCTGGTTCAGCAGCTCGCCGTTCAGGTGCGTGGACGAGCCCTTGCCGGCCGAGGCGAAATTGACCTGGCCCGCATGGGCGCGCGCCCAGGCCACGAACTCCTTCAGGTCGCGCGCCGGGTGGTCGGGCCGTGTGACCGCGATGTAGCTGCCCTGGCTGATCTGGCCCACGTAGGTGAAGCTGCGCAGCGGGTCGTACGGCATCTTCGGCTGCAGGTAGGGCGCGATCGCGAACGGGCCGGTGTTGGCCAGCAGCAGCGTGTAGCCGTCGGGCGCGGCGCGCGCGAGCTCGGTGGCCGCCAGCAGACCGCCGGCGCCGGGCTTGTACTCGACGACCATCTGCTGGCCCAGCAGTTCCTGCAGCGGCACCTGCACCGTGCGCGCCGCGAAATCGATGCCGCCGCCG
This sequence comes from Pirellulales bacterium, assembly GCA_049840575.1. Classification (GTDB taxonomy): domain Bacteria; phylum Planctomycetota; class Planctomycetia; order Pirellulales; family JALHPA01; genus JANRLT01. Next base: position 44,428 of record JASGKV010000014.1, on the reverse strand, counting down.
GGCGGAAAGCCGACGACGAGCTTGATGGGTTTGGCCGGCCAGGCCTGGGCGCGGGCCGCGGGTGCGAGCGCGCCGGCCGCCAGGCCCAGCAGCAGCGCGCGGCGTTGCGGATGGGGCATGTCTCCTCCTGGTTCTGCGTGTGCAGCCAGCATAGCAGCGCCCGTGCGCCGGGCCGCCGACAATGGCGCCCCTGCCTGCACCACCGCCTTCTTGCACGATGACCCAGGATCTCTTCCGCCAGGACGCCCGCCTGCGCCAGACCGGCGCCACCATCACCGCCGCCGGCCCCGAGGGCATCGTGCTCGACCGCACGGTGTTCTACCCGCTGGGCGGCGGCCAGGCCGGCGACACCGGCTGGCTGGTGCTGGCGGACGGCCAGCGCCTGGCGATCGCCGACACACGCAAGGGCAAGGACGCCGAAGGCCGGCCCACGGCCGCGGTCTGCCATGTGCCGGCGCCCGGGCAGCACGACCTGCTGGCGTCGTGCACGGTCGGCACGCCCGTGACGGCCGAGATCGACTGGGAACGCCGGCACCGGCTCATGCGTTTCCATACCACCACGCACCTGCTGTGCCACCTCGTGGCCCAGCCCGTGAACGGCTGCTCGATCACGGCCGATGCGGCGCGGCTGGACTTCCACACCGACCAGGCGCTCGACAAGGAGGCGCTGAACGCCGGCATCGCGCGCCTGGTCGGCGCCGCGCTGCCCGTCAGCGTGGGCGAGATCGCCGAGGCCGAACTCGACGCCAACCCGGCCCTGGTCAAGAGCATGTCGGTCTCGCCGCCGCGCGGCACGGGTGCCGTGCGCACCATCCGCATCGGCGCCGAAGAACCGATCGACCTGCAGCCCTGCGGCGGCACGCATGTGGCCAACACGGCCGAGATCGGCGCCGTGGTCGTGACCAGGATCGAGAAGAAGGGCGCCATGGCACGCCGCGTGGTGCTGGGCTTCGCCGCCATGACGGGCGTGGAACTTTGCGGGCGGGGGCCGCTCCCATCTGCGCCTTCGCCCGATCTCCATGCCGCACCGCCCTGCCCTCGCCCTGTTGCTGGCCGCCAGCAGCGCCCTGGCCGCGCCCGCCGCGCTGGCCGTGCCGCCGTCGTGACCACGCCCCAGGTGCGTGCCGAACTGCGTGGCGCTGGCGCCGCAGGGCGTGGCGCCGGGCCAGCCGCTCTGGGTCGGGCTGTCGATCACGCACAAGCCCGAGTGGCACACCTACTGGAAGAACCCGGGCGACTCGGGCCTGCCGACCGAGCTGCGCTGGCAGCTGCCGGCCGGCGTGCAGGCCGGCGAGATCGCCTGGCCCGTGCCGCACAAGATCCCGATCGGCCCGCTGGCCAACTACGGCTACGAGGACACGGTGCTGCTGCCCGTGCCGCTGACCGTGGGGCCCGGCTTCCAGGCCCGGGACGGGCAGCTGCAGCTCAAGCTCAGCGCGTCCTGGCTGGTCTGCCGCAAGGAGTGCATTCCCGAAGAGGGCGAGTTCACGCTGGACCTGCCCGTGCAAGGCGCCACCGCCTTGCACCAGGCCGCGTTCGAGGCCGCGGCCGCCGCCCATCCGCAGGCCCTGCCCGCGGGCAGCACGGTGGACATCGTCGACGGCAAGACCCTGGCCGTGTCCGTGCGCGGCCTGCCAGCCGCGCTGCAGGGCCGCACGCTGGAGTTCTTCCCCGAGACGGCCGAGGTCATCGAGACCGCGGGCGCCTGGACCCAGGCCTGGGACGGCGCGGTCTGGACCGCGCGCGTGCCGCTGTCGGACCAGCGCAGCCAGAGCCCGGCCGTGATGCCCGTGGTGCTGGCGCTGGACGCCGACGGCCGGCGCCAGGCCTGGCGCGCCGAAGCCGCCGTGGCCGGCCCCTGGCCGCAGGGCGCGGCCGTCGCAACGGTGTCGCCCGCGTTGAGCGCCGCGCTCGAGGCCAATGCCGCCCGGCAGCAGCCCGTCGACGCCGGCCGGCCGGTCGGCCTCCTGGCCGCGCTGGCCGGCGCGCTGCTGGGCGGCCTGATCCTGAACCTCATGCCCTGCGTGTTCCCGGTGCTGGCCATCAAGATGCTGGGCTACGCGCGCCATGCCGGCGAACGGCGCGCGCTGCGCCTGCACGGCCTGGCCTACAGCGCGGGCGTGGTGCTCTCGTTCGTGGCGCTGGCCGGCGTGCTGCTGGGCCTGCGCGCGGCCGGCGAGCAGCTGGGCTGGGGCTTCCAGCTGCAATCGCCGGGCGTGGTGGCGGCGCTGGCCGTGCTGTTCACGCTGCTGGGGCTGAACCTGGCCGGGCTGTTCGAGTTCGGCCACATGCTGCCCTCGCGCCTGGCCACGGCCCAGGCGCGCAACCCGGTCGCCGATGCCTTCCTGTCCGGCGTGCTGGCCGTGGCCATCGCCTCGCCGTGCACGGCGCCGTTCATGGGCGCCTCCATGGGCTTCGCCGTGGGCCTGCCGACGGCCCAGGCGCTGGCGGTGTTCGCGGTGCTGGGCCTGGGCATGGCCCTGCCCTTCCTGCTGGCCAGCCTGGTGCCCGGCCGTGGTGCGCTGCGCTGCCGCGTCCCGGCCCCTGGATGGACGTGTTCCGCCGCTGCATGGCCTTCCCGATGTTCGCCACCGTGGCCTGGCTGGTCTGGGTGCTGGGCCAGCAAAGCGGCATCGACGGCGCGCGCGGCGCTGCTGCTGCTGCTGGTGGCGCTGGCCGCCGTGGTCTGGGCGCTGGGCCTGGCGGGCCGCGCGCGCCTGGTCATGGGCACGCTGGCGCTGCTGCTGGCCGTGGGCATGCTGGGCCTGCTCGGCCCGGCCGTGCTGCGCCCCGTGGAGGCCGCCACGCCCGTGGCCGGCGCCGGCGCGCGCTGGCAGCCCTGGACGCCCGAACAGGTGCAGCAGGCGCTGGCCCAGGGCCGGCCCGTGTTCGTGGACTTCACGGCCGCCTGGTGCGTGACCTGCCAGTACAACAAGCGCACGGCGCTGGCCGACCAGCGCGTGCTGGCCGACCTGGACGCCAAGAACGTGCAGCTGCTGACGGCCGACTGGACGCGGCGCGACCCGGCCATCACCGCCACGCTGCGCGAACTGGGCCGCAGCGGCGTGCCGGTCTACGTGCTGTACCGCCAGGGCCGCGCGCCCGTGGTGTTGTCCGAGATCCTGAGCGTGGCCGAATTGCGCGCGGCCATTGCCATCCTGTAAGCGCAACACCGAAGGAGCCGATCCGATGCCATCCCTGATCCGACCCCTCCTGCAGCGCCGCGCCGCGCTGCTCTCGCTCGCCGCCTGCGCCCTGCTGCCGGCCGGCGCCGCCCAGGCCGCTGCCGCCGTCGGCCAGCCCGCCCCGGCCTTCACGCTGACCGACACCAGCGGCAAGACGCGCACGCTGGCCGAGTTCAAGGGCAAGACCGTGGTGCTGGAATGGACCAATCCGGGCTGCCCCTTCGTGCGCAAGCACTACGACAGCGCCAACCTGCCGGGCCTGCAGAAGGAGTTCACGGGCAAGGGCGTGGTCTGGCTGGCCGTCAACTCGACCGAGAAGGCCGCCTCCGACTACCTGCCGCCGCAGCAGCTCGCACGCTGGATCCAGGACAAGTCCGGCACGCCCACGGCCACGCTGATGGACGAGGAAGGCACCGTGGGCAAGGCCTACGGCGCGCGCACCACGCCGCACATGTACATCGTCGACCCCCAGGGCACGCTGGTCTACGCGGGCGGCATCGATTCCATCGCCTCGGCGCGCGTCAGCGACATCCAGACCGCCACCAACTACGTGCGCCAGGGCCTGGACGAGGCGCTGGCCGGCAAGCCCATCAGCCAGGCCCGGACCCAGCCCTACGGATGCACCGTCAAGTACAAGAGCTGACCCCCGCGCGGCGGCCGCGACAGGCCGGCGTCAGAGGGGGCTGTTAGCATCTCGCGCTGCTTTCGCCGGGGCGTGAGAAACGCCCCCTCATCCCGCATGTCTCCCGGCCACCACGCCGCCTCCTTCCTGCGCCGCCACGGGCCGGCGGGCCTGGCCCTGTCCATGCTGCTCACCCTGCTGCCGGCCACGCCGGCCATGGGGCAGCCCATCGGGCTGGACCTGCGCGAAACCGTGAGCCGCGTGCTGGCCTACACGCGCTGGCCCGTGCCCCCCGATCCCTTGCGCGCGTGCTTCATCGGCGCCAGCCCGCATGCCGAACGCCTGCAGCAGCAGGGCATCGCCTGGCCGGGCGGTCCCGTGCTGCTGCGGCGGCTGGATGTCGGCCAGGCCATCGCCGCGCAGTGCGACGTGCTCTACATCGGCGCGCTCGAGACGGCCCAGTGGCAGCAGCTGGCGCAGGAGTTGCAAGGCCAGCCCGTGCTGACGCTGTGCGAACGCTCGACCCCATGCCTGGCCAACGGCATGGTGCGGCTGGACATCGAGCCCGCGGGATCGTCCGTGCGCTTCGAGATCAACCTCGATGCGCTGGCCCGCGGCAAGGTGCGCATCCACCCGCAGGTGCTGCGCCTGGGCCAGGAGCGCAAGCCATGAGCCGCGCCCGGCCGCCCCACGGCGCCCCCGCCGAAGCCGCTTGCGGCGTGCCCGCGCAGCCGGCGCTCCGCAGCCTGCTGCAGACACTGCGGCGGGCCCATGTGCGCGTGGCCAGCATCAGCATGGCGGCCGTCGGCCTGGCGCTGCTGCTGGCCGCCGTGCTGGCGCTGCGCACCTATGCCAACAACCACCTGGAACTGGTGGCGCGCTCCATCGCCTACTCGGTCGAGGCGGCGGTGGTGTTCAACGACCGCGTGGCCGTCATGGAGCAGCTGGCGGTCATCGCCCAGCGCGAGTCGCTGCGCGAGGCCGAGCTGCGCGACCAGGCCGGTCACGTGCTGGCGCGCTACGAGCTGGCGAACCGGCAGCGCGCCAACGCGCTGCTGGAGGCGGCCGGCGAGCCGCTGGGCCGCCTGCTGATGCCGGCCCCCACCGTGGCCCCGGTGCTGGACCGCGGCCGCCCGATCGGCGAAGTGCGGCTGCGGGGCGACGGTGCGGTGTTCGCCCGCTTCCTGGCCACCGCCGCGGCCGGCATCGCGCTGTGCCTGGTGTTCGCCGGGCTGGGCCTGCAGCGGCTGTCGCGGCGCATCCAGCGCGACATCGTCGAGCCCGTGCAGGCCTTGATCGCCATGACCCACCAGGCGCGCACGCAACGCGGTGGCACGCAGCGCGCGCCGGCCTCGCAGATCGCCGAGTTCCAGACGCTCGGCGAGGACTTCAACGCCCTGCTGACCGAGATCGAGATGCAGCAGGCCCAGCTGGCGCAGGAGAACCGCTCGCTGACGCACCTGGCCAACCACGACAGCCTGACCGGGCTGTACAACCGCGCCTACTTCAGCCGCCGCCTGGCACGGGTCCTGCAGGACGCCCAGATCCAGGGCGGCAACATCGCCGTGCTGTACATGGACAACGACCGCTTCAAGGAAATCAACGACCGCTACGGCCACGCCGTCGGCGACCTGCTGCTGATCGAGGTGGCCGCACGCATCCGCGCGCAGCTGCGCGAGGGCGACACCGTGGCACGCCTGGGCGGCGACGAGTTCGCGGTGCTGCTGGCGCCGGTGCACCATCCGCAGGATGCGCTGCGCATCGCCGACAAGATCAACGCCGCCGTGGAGCAGCCCCTGGCGGAGCGCCACGAACGCATCGTGCCTTCGGTCAGCATCGGCATTGCGCTGTATCCCCAGCATGGCCACACTGCCGACCAGTTGCTGCGCGCGGCCGACCGCGCCATGTACGAAGCCAAGAAGAACGGCCGCGGCCACAGCCGCCTGTTCGAAGGCACCCATGTCGTCAGCGACATTTCGGAGTTGTGATGGAACTGCATCGGATGGCCTCGCGCCGCGCCTGGCTGCTCGGCGCCGCCTCGGGCAGCGCCTGGCTGCTGGCCGCCTGCGCCGCCCCCTCGCCCGCACCGGCACCGAGCCGGGAAGAGGAACTGCGGGCGCTGGGCTTTCGCCCGACCGACGAGGGCTGGGAGCTTTCGATCGCGGGCCGGATGCTGTTCGACAGCGATTCCGACGTGCTGGACCCCGAAGGCCGGGCCATCGCCGAACGGCTCGGGCGCCAGCTGGCCCAGCTGGAGATCACGCGCGTGCGCGTCGAAGGCCATGCCGACAGCACCGGCAGCCAGGCCTACAACGTGGCGCTGTCGCTGCGGCGGGCCCAGGCCGTGCAGCGGGCCATGGTGGCCGCCGGGCTGCCCGACACCGGCATCCAGGCCTTCGGCCTGGGCAAGGCCGCCCCCGTGAACGACAACCGCACGCCCGAGCAGCGCCAGCAGAACCGGCGCGTGGCCATCGTGCTGCCGGCGCACTGAACGTCCAGGCCCTGCGGTTGGCGCGCAGCGCCGTGGACCGCCGCGGATCTCAACGCGTGCCGAAGATCGCCGTGCCCACGCGCACCAGCGTGCTGCCCGCGTCGATGGCCGCCTCCAGGTCGGCCGTCATGCCCATGGACAAGGTGTCGAACGCCGCCCCGCCGATGCCCGCGGCGCGCACCTGCTCGAACAGGGCCCGCGCCCGCGCATGCACGGCGCGCTGGGCTTCGAAGCCACTCTGCGGTTCGGGAATGGTCATGAGCCCGCGCAGCGCCAGCCGCGGCAATGCCGCCACCGCGCGCGCCAGCGCGAGCACCTCCTCGGGCGCGACGCCGGACTTGCTGGCCCCGCCATCGATGTTGACCTGGATGCAGACCTGCAGCGGTGCCAGTTCGGCCGGCCGCTGCTCGGCCAGCCGCTCGGCGATCTTGAGCCGGTCCACGCCGTGCACCCAGTCGAAGTTGGCGGCGACCACGCGGGTCTTGTTGCTCTGCAGCGGCCCGATCATGTGCCACGCGACCTGCAGCGGACGCCCGCTCTCGGCCTCCCAGGCGCGCAGCGCCTCGATCTTCTGCACGCCCTCCTGCACGTAGTTCTCGCCGAAGGCGGCCTGGCCGCCGGCCATGGCCTCCAGCACGCTGGCCATCGGCATGGTCTTGGAGACGGCCAGCAGCTGCACGCTTTCCACGGGGCGCCCGGCATGGGCACAGGCTGTGGCGATGCGGTCACGCACTTGCTGGAGATTGTTACGTATGCTCGTCATAATTAGTTGAACAAGAGTACCAAATCCACCCTAGGGATTCCTGTGGACATCACCCAGCTGCTGGCCTTCACGGTCAAGAACAAGGCTTCGGATCTGCACCTGTCGGCCGGCCTGCCGCCGATGATCCGCGTGCATGGCGACGTGCGGCGCATCAACGTCGATCCGCTGGACCACAAGACGGTGCATGGCATGGTGTACGACATCATGAGCGACAGCCAGCGCAAGCACTTCGAGGAGTTCCTGGAGATCGACTTCTCGTTCGAGATCGAGGGCCTGTCGCGCTTCCGGGTCAACGCCTTCAACCACAACCGCGGCGCCGGCGCGGTGCTGCGGACCATTCCCTCCAAGATCCTGACGCTGGAGCAGCTCAACGCGCCGCGCATCTTCGGTGAACTGGCGCTCAGGCCGCGCGGCCTGGTGCTCGTGACCGGGCCCACGGGCTCGGGCAAGTCGACCACGCTGGCGGGCATGGTCAACCACCTCAACGAGAGCGAGTACGGCCACGTGCTGACGATCGAGGACCCGATCGAGTTCGTGCACGAGTCCAAGAAGTGCCTGGTGAACCAGCGCGAGGTCGGGCCGCACACGCTGTCGTTCGCGGCCGCGCTGCGCTCGGCGCTGCGCGAGGACCCGGACGCGATCCTGGTCGGCGAACTGCGCGACCTGGAAACCATCCGCCTGGCCATGACGGCGGCCGAGACCGGCCACCTGGTGTTCGGCACGCTGCACACCTCCAGCGCGGCCAAGACCATCGACCGCATCATCGACGTGTTCCCGGCCGAGGAGAAGGAGATGGTGCGTGCCATGCTGTCCGAATCGCTGCAGGCCGTGATCTCGCAGACCCTGTGCAAGACCAAGGACGGCCAGGGCCGCGTGGCGGCGCACGAGATCATGCTGGGCACGCCGGCCATCCGCAACCTGATCCGCGAGGCCAAGGTGGCGCAGATGTACTCGACCATCCAGACCAGCCAGGCCGCCGGCATGCAGACGCTGGACCAGAACCTGACCGACCTGGTGCGGCGCAACGTGATCTCGCCGGCCGAGGCGCGCGGCAAGGCGAAGACGCCCGAGAACTTCCCTGGATGAGTCGGCGGCGCGGGAGCTTCCATGCGTAGCTGGTTCGGTTCCCTGCGCGGCGCATTGCCGGCGCGCGAGCGCACGGGCGACGGCGCCGAGCCGGGGCTGTTCTCCGCGGCGCAGTCCGGCCCGGGCCACGACGAGGCGGTGATGGTGTCCTGGGAGGCGCGCGCCACCGAGATCGGCGCGCGCAGCATCCCCTCCGGCGCGGCCATCGCCAACCTGCAGGCCTTGTGGGCGCGCGACCGCAACATGTCGCGCCTGGAGGCGCAGGACATCGCGCAGATGGAGCGCTTCCTGCGCTTCGTGCGGGTCGGCAGCGGCCGCGCCGTCATCCACCAGCACGAGTTCGGCAATTTCATGGTGGTGCTGCTGCGGGGCAGCATCGCAGTGGACCGGCGCCAGCCCTGGGGCGAACTGCTGCGCCTGGCCGAGAGCCGGCCCGGCGAGATCCTGGGCGAGATGTCGCTGCTGGACAGCGGCCAGCGCTTCTCCGCCTGCACCACCCTGACCGACTGCGAGATCGCCGTCTTGCCCGCCGACGGCCTGGACGAGATGATGGGCAACGACCCGCGGCTGGCGGCGGCGCTGATCGCCCTGCTGGCGCGCAAGCTGTCCCTGCGACTGCGTGCCGTCAACGCCCGCCTCACGGACCGCCCGAACCAGGAAGCACCCTATGGAACGCGATCAGGCCAGTAAGTTCATCAGCGACCTGTTGCGCCTGCTGATCACCCGCGGCGGCAGCGACCTGTTCGTCACGGCCGACTTTCCGCCCGGCATCAAGGTGGACGGCAAGATCGTCAAGGTCTCGGCGCAGCCGCTGCTGCCGGCCCACACGATGGCGCTGGCGCGCTCCATCATGAACGACAAGCAGGCGGCCGAGTTCGAGCGCACCAAGGAGTGCAACTTCTCGATCTCGCCGGGCGGCATCGGCCGCTTCCGCGTCAACGCCTTCCTGCAGCAGGGCAAGGTCGGCCTGGTGCTGCGCGTGATCCCGGCCACGGTGCCCACGCTGGACGGCCTGGGCGTGCCCACCGTGCTCAAGGACGTCTCCATGACCAAGCGCGGCCTGTGCATCATGGTGGGCGCCACCGGCTCGGGCAAATCGACCACGCTGGCCGCCATGGTGGACTGGCGCAACGAGAACTCGCACGGCCACATCATCACGGTCGAGGACCCGGTGGAGTTCGTGCACCCGCACAAGAACTGCGTGGTGACGCAGCGCGAGGTGGGCATCGACACGGAAAGCTGGGAGGCGGCGCTCAAGAACGCGCTGCGCCAGGCGCCCGACGTGATCCTGATGGGCGAGATCCGCGACCGCACGACCATGGACCAGGCCGTGGCCTTCGCCGAGACCGGCCACCTGTGCCTGGCCACGCTGCACGCCAACAACGCCAACCAGGCGATGGACCGCATCGTCAACTTCTTCCCCGAGGAGCGGCGCGCACAGCTGCTGATGGACCTGTCGCTGAACCTGAAGGCCATCGTCTCGCAGCGGCTGGTGCCGCGCCAGGACGGCAAGGGCCGGGTGGCGGCGGTGGAGGTGCTGCTGAACTCCCCGCTGATCGCCGACCTGATCTTCAAGGGCGAGGTGGCCGGCATCAAGGAGATCATGAAGAAGAGCCGCAACCTGGGCATGCAGACCTTCGACCAGGCCTTGTTCGACGCCTTCGAGAGCTACCTGATCACGTACGAGGACGCGCTGCGCAACGCCGACTCGCTGAACGACCTGCGCCTGCAGATCAAGCTCAACAGCCAGCGCGCGCGCCGCAACGACCTGGCCGCCGGCACCGAGAACCTGACGATCCTCTGACCCCCCGGCGGCGGCTTCAGACCGGCAGCAGCCGGACCTGTTCGGCCGCGATGCCCAGCTGCACCGTGGTGCCCGGCACGAATGGCGCGACACCGCTTTCGTGCAGCTGGTCGGCCAGCAGACGCAGCTTGCCCACGCGCACGCCGTAGCGCGAGAACTCGCCCAGGAATTCGGCGCTCTCCACCTCGCCCTGGACCCACAAGGCCGTGCCGCCGGCCGGCTGTCCGGGCGCCTGGATGCGCACCTGGTGCGGCCGGAAGGCCAGCGCGGCGGGGCCGGCGCACAGGCCCTGGCAGGCATCGGCCGCCACCGGCAAGGTGCCCAGCGCCGGGGCGACGAAGTGCCGCGCCGCGCCGTCCTGCACGAGCTGGCCGTCGACCAGGTTGGCGGTGCCGACGAAGCCCGCCACGAAGCGGTTCACGGGCCGGTCGAACAGATCCATGGCCGAGCCCACCTGCTGCAGCACGCCGCCGTCCAGCACGGCCATGCGGTCGGCCGTGGTCATGGCCTCCTCCTGGTCGTGGGTGACGAAGATGGTGGTCAGGCCCAGCTTGCGCTGCAGGTTGCGCAACTCCTCGCGCATCTGCACGCGCAGATTCTTGTCCAGGTTGGACAGGGGCTCGTCCAGCAGCAGCAGGCGCGGCTCGATGACCACGGTGCGCGCCACCGCCACGCGCTGCTGCTGTCCGCCCGACAGCTGCCCCGGCCGGCGCTGCGCGTAGGCCGACAGGCCGACCAGCTCCAGCGCCGCCCCCACCTTGCGGCGGATCGCGTCGCGGCTCTCGCGCCGCTCCACCAGGCCGAAGGCGACGTTGTCGAACACCGTCATGTGCGGCCACAGCGCATAGCTCTGGAACACCATGCCGACATTGCGCGCGTGCGGCGGCACGCCGCTCACGTCCTGGCCGTCGATCAGCAGCTCGCCGCGCTGGTGCTGGGCGAAGCCGGCGATCAGCCGCAGCAGCGTGGACTTGCCCGAACCCGAGGGCCCGAGCAGCGCGAAGAATTCGCCCGGCTCCACGCGCAGCTGGATGTCGCGCAGCACCGGGGTGTTGCCGTAGGCCAGGCTGATGTGGCGGGCTTCGAGGGAGACCTTGTGCATGGAGGACGGCTTTCAGGCGTTCGGCGCCGGACGGTCCGGCGCGCGCGTGCGTTCGACGAAACGGTGCGACAGCCAGGTGCCCAGCGCGACGACGGCCACCGCCAGCACGCCGAGCGCGGCCCCCGGCCCGCGGCCGGACACGCTCTGCATGTAGAGGTAGATGCCGTAGCTCATCGGCGCCTGGCTTTCGGTGGAGGCCAGCAGCAGCGTGGCCGACAGCTCGACGGCCGCCGTGATGAAGCTGGTGACGAAGCCGGCCAGGATGCCGCCCATCATGAGCGGCACCGTCACGCGGCGGATGGTCGAGGGCCGGGACGCGCCCAGGCTCTGCGCCGCCTCTTCCAGCGAGATGTGCACCTGCTGCAGCGCCGCCATGCACGAGCGCAGCGCATACGGCAGCCGCCGCACCGCATAGGCCAGCATGACCAGCACCCAGGTGCCGACCAGCGGCGTGTCGCCGAAGGGCAGCGTCACGCCCTTGAACAGCCGCAAGTAGCCGATGGCCAGCACCAGCCCCGGAATCGCCAGCGCGGCCGAGGCCAGCCAGTCCAGCCACTGGCGCGCCGGCAGCCGCGTGCGCAGGATCAGGTAGGCGATGGCGGTGCCCAGCACCACGTCCAGGCCGGCGGCCAGCAGGCAGTACTGCAGCGTGTTGACGACCATGCCGCCGGAGTTGGCGAACACGCTGGCGTAGTGCTCCAGCGTGTAGGCGTCGGGCAGCACCGAGAAGCTCCACACCTTGGCGAAGGACATCAGCAGGATGCCCAGGTGCGGCGCCAGCACCACCAGCAGCACCAGCACGACCCAGCCATGGGCCAGCACCGACTCCCAGCCGCGCAGCCGGCGCCGCTGCAGCGCGCCGGCGCCCTTCTGCAGGGTGGCGTAGTCGCGCCCCTTCATCACGCGCGCGGCCAGCCACAGCGCGAACACCGAGAACGCCACCATGATCACGCTGATCACGTAGCCCTGCGGGTCGTCGATGCCGACCGAGGTGATGCGCAGGTAGGCCTGCGGCGCGAGCATGTTGGTCACGCCCAGCACCAGCGGCGTGCCCAGGTCGTCGAACACCTTCACGAACACCAGCGCCGCACCGGCCAGGAAGCCCGGCATGGACAGCGGGAAGATCACGCGCCAGAACAGCCGCCAGCCGCGCGCGCCCAGGTTCAGGGCCGACTCCTCCATGGCGCTGTCGATGTTGCGCATGGCCGCCACGAGGTTCAGCAGGATGAACGGGAAGTAGTGGATGCTCTCGACGAAGACCACGCCGACCAGGCCGTCCATGAGGCCCAGCTTGAAGCCGAAGTACTGGTCCAGCAGCAGGTTGACGCTGCCGTTGCGGCCGAAGATCAGCTGCAGCGCCACCGCGCCGACGAAGGGCGGCATGATGAGCGGCAGCACGCCCAGGGTCTGGATCAGGATGGCGCCGCGGAACTCGAAGCGCACCGTGAGGTAGGCCAGCGGCACGGCGATCACGGCCGCGAAGAACACGCTGGCCAGCGACACCAGCAGGCTGTTGACGAAGGCTTCGCGCAACAGGCTCTGGCCGAAGAAGGTGCCGAAGTGGCCCAGCGTCAGCGCGCCGCCTTCGTCGACGAAGGCAGTGAAGACGACCAGGCCCACCGGCACCAGCAGGAACACCAGCAGGAAGGCCAGGACCAGCGCGGCGACGGCCCAGGCGCCCCAGCCGGAACCCCGGACACGGTGCACCCGGCCCGGCGCGGCCAGCGGCTCGCTCGGGATGGCAGACATCGGCAAGGAACCTTGCGCGTGTTCAGCGCGCCAGGGACGCGGCCTCCTCGGCCAGCTGGCGTGCCCGCGCATAGTTGCTGCGCGCCTTGGCGGCCCACAGCTCCTCCTGCCCGGTGACCTGCTTGGAGACCTCGACCTCGCGCCGGTTCTTGCGGAACAGTTCGAGGAACTCGGCGTTCTTCACCGTGTCGGGGCCGACCAGCGGCGAGTACGCGAAACCGCGCGCCTCCTTGACCAGCTCGGCCGCGCGCGCGTTGGGCTTGGCCTTGATGCGGCGCTCGGCCTCGTGGATCGCCTTGGTGGCCGCCTGCAGTTCCTTGAGCCGGAAGGTCACCATCTGGTCGAACAGGCTCACGACCACGTGGTAGCGCGACTCCGACAGCGCGGTGTCGAAATGCACCTTGGCGCGCTTGGCGATCTGCTGCACGTCGGGGTAGCCGGCCGGCACCTTGAGATCGGCGTAGGCCAGCACCGGCAGGCGGCTGATCTTGGGATCGAACAGCAGTTGCTGGCCCTCGCGGGACAGCGTGAACGCAATGAACTTCCGGGCCTCCTCGGCGTTCTTGCCACCGGCCACGAGCGCGATGTTGGCCGGCACGACGGCCGTGACCGAGGGGTAGGCGAACTCCACCGGGAAGCCCGACGCCTTGCCGGCCAGGCCGAAGAAATCGATCACCATGCCGATGCCGAACTGGCCGTTGTTGACACCGTCGGGCACGCCGAAGCTGCGGTCGGTGACGGCGGCGCAGTTGCCCGCGATCTCCAGCAGCTGCGTCCAGCCCTTGTCCCAGCCCTCGCCCTGCAGGATGGTCTCCACCGTCAGGTGGGTGGTGCCCGAGCGCGACGGCGAGGAAATGGCCACGTGGCCGAAGTACTCCGGCCGCGCCAGGTCGCTCCACTCCTTGGGCGCGGCCAGCTTGTTGGCCTGCAGGTAGCGGGTGTTCCACATCATCCCGTAGCCCGCGAGGGCCTGGCCGTAGTACAGGCCGTTCGGGTCGTTCACGGGGTAGTTGCCGATCTTGGCGGGCACGTGCGGGTTCTTGACCTCCGGCGCCGCGGCCAGCAGCTTGTCGCGCGCGAGGACCTCGAAGGCATCGGGCGCCGAGGCCCACATCACGTCCGGCCGCTGCCCCGCCGCGAGCTCCTTGATGTAGGCGATGGAGGCCGTGGTGTTCTTGTTGAGCACCTCCAGCCGCACGCCCGGATGGGCCGCCTCGAAGGCCTTGCGGTAGGTGTCCGTCAACTCCTTGGGGAACGAGGTCAGCACGGTGACGGTCCCGGCCTGGGCACAGCCCTGCCAGGCCGCCAGGGCCAGCAGGGAGCCCGCGGCCAGCGCGGCCACGCGGCGCAGCGGCCGCGGCGAAGCGTTTGTTTGGAACATGGCGGCTTGTCTCCTTTTTGTCATGTGTTTGTCACACACAGGATTCTTCACGATCCATGTCGCGTATCCGGCCGGATACCGCCGGGGTTATCCCGCATTCGCTCAGGACGTGACCCAATGCACCTTGCCGGAGCAGCCAGTCCTTGCAACCGGATGCCTGCGGCGCGGCGCGCGGCGAAACGGGTGCGCCGGGCGCCGGCTTCAGAGGATGGCGGGCGCGAACGCGGCCTGCAGGTGCGCCAGCATCGCGCGCAGGCGCGGCGCGCGGTGCCGCTCGGCGAGCACCACGGCATGGATGGTGTGCTCGCCCGGTTGCACCAGCGGCGCCAGCACGGGCTGCAGCCGCCCCTGGCGCACCAGCGGCTCGGCCACGAGGTCGTTCAGGCTGGCGATGCCCGCGCCGGCCAGCGCCAGCGCCACGACGGCGGCACTGCAATCGGCGCGCAGCTGGCCTTGCACCGGCAGGCTGGCAGGCCCGTCCGGGGCCTGGAACGACCACAGGTTGTGCCCTGGCACGGCGGTGTTGCCGATCAATGCGTGCGCGGCCAGGTCGGCCACGCGGTGCGGCACGCCATGCTGCGCGAGGTAGGCCGGCGCGGCGTACAGCCGGCGGCCGTAGCGCGCGAGCGGCCGCACCACATGGTGCCCGGCGGGCGCCACGCCGGCCCGCACCGCGATGTCGATGCCTTCGTCGGCGATGCGGGCCAGGCGGTCGCCCAGGTGCAGCTCGACCTGCAGCCCGGGATGGGCGGCGCGCAGGGCGGGCAGGCTGGGCACCACGATGTACTCGGCCAGCAGGCGGCTCAGCGCGAGCCGGAGCAGGCCGGTGACGGCCGTGCGGCGCGGCCCCAGGCTGGCCTGCAGCGCACGGCGCTCGGCCAGCATGCGCTGCGCATGCTCGAGGAACAGCTCGCCCTCGTCCGTCAGCGCCAGCCCATGCGTGCTGCGGTGCGCCAGGCGCAGGCCGCAGGCCGCCTCGATGCGGCCCAGCGCGCGCGAGACGTTGCTGCTGGCCACGCCACGCTCGCGCGCGACCTCGGACAGCGAACGCGTCGCCGCGATCCGGTCGAACAGCTCGAAGTCTCCGAAGCCCAGCTGGTCCATGCTTGTGCGCGCCATGCACAAGCATTGTGAACGCGCGGGCGTGTCGAAGGCGGCGCGCGCCGGGCACAGTGGCGCTCCACCACAGGAGAAAGCCATGCCCTTCGTTCGCATCGACCTTCCCGACACCGTCTCGCCGCAGCAGGCGCAGGCGCTCGGCGACGCCGTCCACCAGGCCCTGGTGGCCCGCTTCGAGGTGCCGCCCGACGACCGCTTCCAGGTGCTCGCGCGCCACGCGCCGGGCGCGCTGGTCTGCACGCCGGACTACCTCGGCGTGCGGCATTCCGCGCGCGTGGCGCTGGTGCAGATCACCTGCTCGTTCGGCCGCACGCTGGCGCAAAAGCGCGCGCTCTACGCAGGCATCGCGCGGAACGCCACGCAGGCCGGCTTCGCCGCGGCGGACGTCATCGTCTACCTGGTCGAGACCGCGCGCGAGAACTGGTCCTTCGGCGAGGGCGTCGCGCACTATGCGCCGGCGGCTTCCTAGAATCGCCGGTCCACTCTGGAGAAACGCATCCGCATGGCTTCCACCAATCCGCGCAGCTACACCGCCACCCCCACCCGCAACGTCGCCTTCCTGGGCCTGGGCGTGATGGGCTTTCCCATGGCCGGCCATCTGGCCCTGGCCGGCCACCAGGTCACCGTCTACAACCGCTCGGCCGCCAAGGCCCAGGCCTGGGCCGCCGAATTCAAGGGCAGGACGGCTGCCACGCCGCGCGAGGCTGCGGCTGGTGCCGACATCGTGTTCTGCTGCGTCGGCAACGACGACGACCTGCGCTCCGTGGTGCTGGGCCCCAACGGCGCCTTCGCCGGCATGGGCAAGGACACGGTGTTCGTGGACCACACCACGGCCTCGGCCGACGTGGCGCGCGAACTGCACGGCAAGGCGCGCGAGGCCGGCCTGCACTTCGTCGATGCACCGGTCTCGGGCGGCCAGGCCGGCGCACAGAACGGCATGCTGACCGTCATGTGCGGCGGCGACGCCGAGCCCTTCGCGCGCATCGAGCCCGTGGCCCAGGCCTTCTCGCGCTCCATCGTGCTGCTGGGCGACAGCGGCTCGGGCCAGTTGGCCAAGATGGTCAACCAGATCTGCATCGCCGGCCTGGTGCAAGGCCTGTCCGAGGCCATCGCCTTCGGCCAGCGCGCCAGGCTGGACATGGGTCAGGTGCTGGCCGTGATCAGCAAGGGCGCGGCCCAGAGCTGGCAGATGGAGAACCGCGGCAAGACCATGGTCGAAGGCAAGTTCGACTTCGGCTTCGCGGTGGACTGGATGCGCAAGGACCTGGGCCTGGTGCTCGACGAGGCCAAGCGCAACGGCGCCCGCCTGCCCGTCACGGCACTGGTCGACCAGTTCTACGCCGACGTGCAGCAGGCCGGCGGCAGCCGCTACGACACCTCCAGCCTGATCACGCGATTGAAATGAAACCACCCCGTTTGGACTTCTCACTGCGTGTAGAAGTCCCATCCCCCTCAAGGGGCGCACCCGGCGGCCTGGCAGAGCCAGTTCCGCGGCTGCGCTGGCATGGCCTGCTCCGCGGCCTCTCGACCAGCGGCTTGCGACCCGGTTTCGTGCTCTGCGGGTGGCGCGCCAGCGCCATGGAGAACTGAAATGACGAAGGGCGCCTTGCGGCGCCCTCGTGTCACTTTGCCGCAGGCTGCTGGCCCAGCCGGGCCAGTTCTTCCTCGGTCAGCGTCTCGAAGACGCGCACCACCTTGGCCACGTCCTTCACGCCGCGCGCGATCTCGGTCGCGCGGTTGGCTTCGCGCGTGGTCACGCGGCCCATCAGGTAGACCACGTTGCGCTCGGTCACGACCTTGAAGGCATTGGCCTGCAGGTCCTTGGCGTCGATCAGCGAGGCCTTGACCTTGCTCGTGATCAGCAGGTCGGTGGAACGCTGCGTGAGCGCGGCCGGGATGCCCACGGCCAGGTCGTTCACGACGGAGTTCACGTTCTCCACCTTGGCGACGATCTGCTCGGCGCGCTGGATGTCCTCGGTGCGCGCGACCTCGCCGGTCAGCAGCACCTGGCGGTTGTAGCTCGTCACGTTCACGCGGGCGTTCTCGCCCAGGGCTTCCTTGAGGCGGTTGGCGCCGCGCAGCTCGATGCCCTGGTCTTCCAGCTGGGCGCCGGAGGTGCGGCGGTCCATCGCCACCATCACGCCACCGGCAAAGCCGCTGCCCACCACGAGCGGCACGCAGGCCGACAGACCGGCCACCAGCGTGGCAGCCGCCAGCGACATCAGCACGGCACGCTTGGAACTCACTTTCATAGACTTGTTTCCTGGTCACCTAGCAATTGGGAATCCACGCCGTCGCACAGGCAGTGCAGCGTCAGCAGATGCACTTCCTGGATGCGGGCGGTGCGCTCGTGCGGCACGCAGACATGCACATCGGTCTCGCGCAGCGCGCCGGCCATCTTGCCGCCGCCGCGCCCGGTCAGCGCCACCACCGTCATCTCGCGCGCATGCGCGGCCTCGACGGCCGCCAGGATGCTCGGCGAATTACCGCTCGTGGAGATCGCCAGCAGCACGTCGCCGGCCAGGCCCAGCGCGCGCACCTGGCGCGCGAAGACCTGGTCGTACGAATAGTCGTTGGCGACGGCCGTGAGGATGGAGCTGTCGGTGGTCAGCGCGATGGCGCCGAGCTCGGGCCGCTCGCGTTCGAACCGGCCGACGAACTCGGCCGCGAAATGCTGGGCATCGGCGGCCGAGCCGCCGTTGCCGCAGGCCAGCACCTTGCCGCCGCTGGTCACGCTGACCAGGATGGCCTGCACGGCGGCCGCAATGGGCTTGCTCAGCGCCTCGGCCGACTGGTACTTCAGGTCGGCGCTGTCGATGAAATGCTGTTGTATGCGTTGCTCGAGCATGGGGCGGTGATGATACCCCTGCGGTTTTCCCTGCTGCCGCTGGGGAGAGCGGCGTGCGACAGGCTCAGTCGGCGTCGAAGGCCGCCTGCAGCCACTCTGGTCCGCCCGGCTCCAGCACCACCACGTCGAAGCGGCAGGGCGGCGGCGTGGCCAACCGCGCCAGGTAGTGGCGCGCCGCGAACACGATGCGCCTGCGCTTGACGGCGCCGATGCTGGCCGCCGCACCGCCGTGCGAGAGGCTGGCGCGGCGCCGCACCTCGACGAAGACCACCGTGCCGTCGGGCGCGCGCATGACGAGGTCGATCTCGCCGCCGCCGCGGCCCGGCGTCCGATAATTGCGCGCCAGCAGGCGCAGCCCGGCGCGCTGCAGATGGGCGAGCGCCTGGTCCTCGGCCGCATCGCCTGCCTGCTTCGTGGTCGGCCCGCCGGCCGGCCCCTTCCAGAGGAATCCCATTGAGCGCTTCTTTCGCCTTGGCGCTGCGCGCCGCCCATGAGGCCGCGGCCACCCAGCATTACCCGCAGTCCGCACTCTACGTCGTCGCCACGCCGATCGGCAACCTGGCCGACATCGGCCTGCGCGCGCTGCATGTGCTGCAGCTGGTCGATGCCATCGCCTGCGAGGACACGCGCCACACGCAGAGCCTGCTGCGTGCCTACGGGCTGGAGCGCCCTGGCGCACCACTGCTGGCCGCCCACCAGCACAACGAGGCCGAGGCGGCCCAGGCCGTGCTGGCCCGCCTGCAGCAGGGCCAGCGCGTGGCCTATGTCAGCGACGCCGGCACGCCCGCGCTCAGCGACCCCGGTGCGCGCCTGGTGGCGGCCGCGCGCGCGGCCGGCTTTGCCGTGGTGCCGCTGCCCGGCGCGAGCAGCGTGACCACGGCCCTGTCGGTGGCCGGCATTGCCGAGGATGCGGCCTTCGTGTTCGCAGGCTTTCTGCCCAGCAAGGCCGGCGAGCGCGATGCCGCGGTGCAGGCGCTGGGGGCCGATGCGCGCGCCGCGGTGCTGCTGGAGGCGCCGCACCGCATCGAGGCGCTCGCGCGTGCACTGGCGGCGCTGGGCGCGCGGCCCGTGACGGTGGGCCGCGAACTGACCAAGCAGTTCGAGGAGATCGCCACGGTCGCCGCGCAGGAGCTGCCGGCCTGGCTGGCCGCGCAGGCCACGCGCACGCGCGGCGAATTCGCGTTGGTGCTCCACCCCGCGGCGGCCGGCACGGAGCCGGTCGAAGACCTGCGCGTGCTCAGGCTGCTGCTGCCCGAACTGCCGCTGAAGACCGCCGTGCGCCTGGCCGCCGAGATCACGGGCCAGCCGCGCAATGCGCTGTACGCGCAGGCCCTGCGGCTCAAGCCGCAGCGGGACGAGGAGGCGGGGGAGAACTGAAGGACTTGGTGCGGCTGGCGGGGTTTAAGCCCACGACTTTTGCACCAGGGACACAGCACGGTTAAACCCGTTTTGTAGCACTTTTGTGTATGAGTGACGCGCCTTTAGCAAGGCAAGCGCTTTCAAAGATATAGCATGCAACTGGCAATCAACAGTCCAGTTATGCGAACACATCTTTCTGAGGTCACGCTGGCCCTAGCACTCTCGGCTAGCCTTTCCGGCTGCGCATTGCCGACGATGAAGGAACTGCAAGCCAGACCCGCAACGCACACATTCCGCGTGGAGCGCAACTACGAGGACCTGTATCGGCACCTGGTCGGCATGAGCCGTGAGTGCAACGATGGCATGGCCCTGGGTGCGCACTTCGCCACCAGAGGCGAACTGTTTCACCGCACCCGAGAGGCTGAGATTCGGCTCGAATACGTGACCACGGTGGGCGTCCAGATTCACGATGCCCTGACGCTGCGCGCCGTGGATACCGACGCCACCGTTGTGAACTACTACCAGCCGTTCGGGCGCAAGGACACCGAGCGCCACAAGGCTTTCCGTCGCTGGGCCATGGACGGCGCCTCGACCTGTTCCTGATCACGCAGCCGGGTGTGGACCACGCTTGCGCGCTGACACGACGAGCCTTAGGCGCCCACCAATCGCGCGATCACCCGCTGCACCTGGGCAACCTGCCAGACGCCGCCGCGCGGCGTCTTGATGCCCAGGCCGTTTAGTTCGGCGGCCATCGCGCGCTGACTCAACCCGCGAGCCCTGAAGCCTTCAAACAGCCGACGCAGTTTCTCGGCGAACTGGTCAGCAGCCGCCTGGCGTGCCTCGATGTTGGGGCGCAGGTTCGCCGGCCCCGTCTTGCCCAACTGAACACCACGGGCCTTCGCAGCAGCTAGCGCAGCCTTCGTGCGCGTGCCGATGCGCCGTGCCTCGAACTCGGCGAAGTTCGCCAAGTTGACCAACATCATCCGGCCCTCGTCGGTGCGCGGACATACGTCGGGCACGTCGGCGAGCCGAATGTCCACGCCGCTGTCATCGATCAGTGCCAAGAAGTGGCGCACGTCTCGGGCCAGCCGGTCCAACTTGCCGATGACCAGGGCAGCGCCGGTCTTCTTGCACAGCGCCAGAGCGCGCGCCAATTCGGGTCGGTCGGCGAGGCCCTTGCGGCCACTCTGTGTTTCCTGCACCTCCTGCACCATCTCGCCGCCCTTGCTGCGCACGTAGTTGGCGACGGCCACGCGCTGGGCATCTTCACCCAGGCCGGATTGGTGCTGCCCGGTGGTGCTCACTCTGACATAGGACACGAAGGCGGGGACTTGGGCTTGCATCTGGGCTCCTGACACATCACAGCATGTTCGTTCAATGCGTGTCAGTCTAGCACTTATAGGTAGACTGTGAAACTCTACTTTGACTTACTTGACGATCAGCGCGACAATCTGGACTCCAAAAAAAGAGGCCAACGCCCATGACTAAAAAGAAGAACGACGAGAACCCCATCTTCACCGCAACCGAGACCGCAAACTTCCTCGCGCTCGACCTGGGGGGCAAAGAGGACATCTGGGCCTACCGGCTCGCCAACTGGCGCAGGTCCAGCCGCAAGGCGCCCCCGCCCCTGCAGCACGTGACCGCCCCCGACGGCTCCGTAGGCTACCGTGGCAAAGACATGATGGAGTTCATCGCCGCCGAACAGGCGAAGTGGCTGATGGTGCAGGACGCTCGGGCGCACGCAGGCCCGAAGACCCAGGCGGCGGCGCTGGCGCTGCTGGACAGTGAACATCCGCAGGTCCGCATCGTCGTCCAGTCGGTCGGCTCTATGCGCTGCGAGGGCGCGCTCGATGTCCGCACGGCGCGCCGGCTTGCCGCAATGCTGGTGAAGGCCGCAGATCAGGTGGAGAACGCGACCACCAGTCAGGGGGCCGCAGCATGAGCCCCGTGCCCGCCGTTCTGGTGCAGATCGACATCCAGGCCGTGACCCTGGGCGACGCCGCCACCATCCTCGCGCAGCGCCTGCCGCACGTCCGCTGCGCGTGGCTGGACCTGCTGCGCGATGAATATCGCTGCCGCCATCGCCGCAGGACGCCGGGCGGCCACAAGCTGCTGCCCCTCGCGCGCGTGCGTCTGCCCGGTGGCGGCGTGCCCCGGCCGGTGTTCGCCGTGACCGACATCGACGCCTTCGTCACCGCCGTGGACATCGCCAGCGGAACCGCCCCCACGGTGTCCGCCAGCGCCCCCGCGAACGTCGTCACTGTGCGGCTGCCGCGCGCCGACCTGGCAGGCCCCTGGCAGATGCGCCGGGCGGAGGTGACCGAATGACGACCCACCACCTCACGCCGGACCTGGCCGACGAAGCAGCCATCGCGGACATCGAGATCGAAGACATCGAGCTCAACGAGGGCGACCTCATGGACCTCGACCAGTGGACCACGCTGATGATGAGCGCACGCGACCTGCAGCGTCGCATCCTGCCGGGCGTGGAGTTGTTCACCGGCACCGCAGCAGACGGCCGCCTGTTCCGGGCCACCGTGCCGATGGCCGAGCACGTGCTCGTGGAGTTCATGGACTTCGCACAGCGCGGCGGCAGCACCGGCAGCGCCGCAAACGATGACCCGCACCGGCTGCGGCGCAGCTGATCCCCATGCCCACCGCTCGCCGCTGCTGCACTGCAAGCTTCTGCCGGCGGTGGATTGGGCCAGCTTGGATGTGCGGCTTCCGTCCCCAAGTCAACCGCGCCACGTGCTGAAGGCCCTGGAGAACAGCGGCCTGCATGTGACCTTCGCCGAGCCGCTGGACGCGCCCGAGTCGTCGCGCAGGTTCCGCCTTCGAGTCCAAGACCCGGCCGGTCCTGACGTGGTGCTGCAGGGTCTGCATCGCGCACTCAAGATCGGCGAAGACAACATCAAGGTTCACGGCCTTGAAGTCGCTCTCGACGCCTATGTGCCGGGCGGCAGCGACGATGATGATCTGGTGACGGTCGCGGCGCACATGCTTTGGGCCACGGCCACGCCACCACCCGGCCGGCTGTGGATCACGGGCGAGGGCAAAGGGAACAGCTGGCCGGCCGACAAGCTCAAGCCAGCTGAAATTCGTCGGCGCCTCGCAGGGCCCTACAGCGGCAACATCGGCAACGTGACCTCTCACCGGGAAGGCTTGCGCATCTACACCAAGCGCAGCGACACGTCGGCCGACCAGCAGCGCATCAATCTTCCCGCAGATCAGCAGCGCGCTCGCATGGAGCGTTGGTTTTTGAATGACGCCGTCCCGTTCGAGGCCCCCACGCTGGCGGGCTGGCGCACT
This sequence comes from Pirellulales bacterium, assembly GCA_049840575.1. Taxonomy (GTDB): domain Bacteria; phylum Planctomycetota; class Planctomycetia; order Pirellulales; family JALHPA01; genus JANRLT01. The sequence continues at coordinate 21,610 of JASGKV010000014.1, read as the reverse complement.
TACCAGTTCACGGACTTGGCCAAGCACTTCGCCCAGGTGCGCGTGAACCCGGCCGCCTCGCCCCTGGGGCGCTTGCTCCTGGAACAACGCACGGCCCAACTCGGCCAACCCGTTGACCCCAGGGCACGGGCATCGAAGCGGCGCCAGAGTCGGCCCAGCGTGGTCCGTGACACCGAAGTCAACGAGGCGATCCGCGTCGCATTCCGGCGATTGACTACCGCCCAGCGCGCCGGCAATCTGCTTAAATTTTAGGCAAAAAAATCGTCCGAATTTCCGCACCAAGACCCCCAGAAAGTGCGGAAATTCGGACGATTTTCATGCCGCAGAAATGGTCTTCACAGAGGGAGAACAGCACGGCCAGCGGGGTTCTCCTAAAGACTACTGTTATGGAGATATTCCCTGAAGGCCACTCCAACCTCTCACCCCTGGTGCACCTCGCTGTTGACCTAGCGCCATGCACCACGGGGACCGGCCACAGCAGACATACCTGAACGACCGACATCGACAGAGCGACAACGACACATCCCCGGCCGGTCCCCATCGTGCAGAGCGCGCCGACACCTGCGGCACTTCGGCGGTAAGTCACCACTGACTGAACCTTACCCCCTTATCTGGAACGACGCTGACCCCGAAGCCCTTCACGGAGTTTTTTCTGCCCCTCCAGAAACGGACCTTATAGGTAGCCCCCCCATAAGCGCAGCCCGCCAGTGAAGCCATTCACCCTCGACAAAAAGCAGCGCAGCCCCGGAAGCCAGAAAGAACTCAACAAGCCACCGCACCACAGAAGGCGGCACCTCAAAGTCAATGCTTATGCGTGCAGTGCGTTTTTGACCCTCGGAGCGCAAGCTGGCGCTGACCAGCCCCGGAGCGATCAGGCCGCCGGGCCCATGTCTTCCTTGCCCTTGCGCTCGCCCATCTTGTTGTCCAGGGCTGCACGCACCGCGATGAGGCCGGCCGGGATGTCGAACGGATGGATCGCCGGAATGTCGAACTTCATGCCCGAGATCATCGCGGCCTTCTCTGCGGTGCTGGCGCTGGTGTAGTTCCGGGCGTTCACGTCATCGCCCACGGAATGGCCCATCAGCTGGTAGCGAGCAAAGCGCCGCATGTGCTCATCCATCCCGGCGGCGTCCGACACACGCGCAAGCGCATCGTTGGCGTTGTGCCGCAGGCAGTGAAATACCTTCGTCCCGTCGCGCGGCATGCCCAGCTTCAACAACATCGCCGACATCGTGCGCTTGGCTTCCTTCGCATACGCGGCATCGCCGGCAGAGTAAGTCAACTCAGGGAACGCACGCCGGAAGCCAGCGGCCCGCAACGCCTCACACCACTGCACAAAGCCAGCGGTCAGCAGCACAGGGTGCAGGGGCACGATGCGCCAGCCCCCCTCGTTCTTCACGGACTTGTCCGGGGTGCGCTCGTTGATGTCCAGACACCAGACGCCCTCCTGCTTCGCCACGTCATCGATATGAAGCTGCGCAGCCTCCCGGATGCGCAGTCCGCCGAACAGGCCCAGCAGCGGCAGCCAATACTGAAACGGCCGCCAGCGCTCGTTCCCCTTCACCACGTGGGCGCCGTTCCCGGTGCGGAAGGTCGCCGTCGAGAAGATCGCCATCAGTTCCGTAGGAGTGAACGGGCCACGCGCATCGTCGTCCAGTTCCTCGCGCCGCCGCGCCTTCGCTTCCGCCCGAGTCATGCCCAAATCACCCTTGAGCCCGGCGGCCGGGTTCACCGCCAGGTAGTCCCTTGCATGCAGCCAGGTGAAGAACTGGCGCAGCCACTGTATGCGCTCATCCTGCATAGCCGGCCTCAAGCGCTCCCACTCGCGCCCTTCGTCGTCTGCACGGAGCGCGGCGATGGTCTCGCGCATCGTCGGCCGCTTGAACTTCGCAGGCAGATTGTTCAACCGCGCCGGCACCAGTGGCAGCATGTCCCGCCGAAACGCGCGGAGCATGTCGCCATCGATCTTGCCAAGCAGCGGGTTGTCCGCAAACTCACTGAACAGCATCAAGCCTCGGCGGCGTTGCTCCCTTTCGGTCGGGCTCGCCACCTTCTCGGGAAGGCCCTCGCTGCAATACGGCCCCACGGCCTGGTTGAACCGCCTGCCAGCCCATTTCCCGCCTACCTGCACCCTACCCCTGGCCTCGACCCGTTGCGTGGCCCTGGCGGCCTTCACAGCGGCTGGCGCGATGGTTGCGGCAACCTTCGACTGCAGCGCATCCACCTGGCCGGCCAGAACCTCGATGTCACCACGGCCAGCATGCACCACCACGTTAGGCACGAATAGCCAGCCAGGGCGCCCAGGCGCATCGAACGCGACGAGCCCGGCACGCTCGTCGAGGCCGCTCAGCAGCACATTGGCAACCGCGCGAACACTTTCACCAGGCACTGCGAGCACACCATCAGCCCGATGATGAACCGCGTTTGGTGGCATGCCATCTGGTGCGGGGATCAGCACGCCCTCGTCGGGTGTGCCCTGCGCCAAATCCTTCACCGCGACCAAATAGCCCTCTCTGCCGGCGGCACGCCAGAACAGACCAACAGCGTCATCAGCCGCTGCACGCAGCAGCGCCTCGACACCCAGGCCCGACACATCGCCAGCGGCCACCAGGGACACGTGCCCGGAACTGCGCAGCAGCGGGCTGCCGTCAGCGATCTTGAGAAGTTCAGCAGCATCCATTGGCGCACCACTTGCGACCAGTCGGCCCAGGTCGTGCAGTTGGCGCCGCCACCGGGCCAGCACCTCACTGGCCACCACGACGGCGACGGCACGCACGGTGGTCCTGGTGCTCTGGATCAACTCACGCCGCAGCAGCATCGAGCGGAGCTCCGGTGGCACCACGACACGCGCGACGTAGACCCCGGACGGGCGACGATGGAGACCTTGCACGACAGCACCCCTTGTATGAGTGCTGTGTATGAGCCGCGCAGATCGTCAATTCCTCTTGTGAATCAACAACTTACACGGATTGGTGCGGCTGGCGGGGATCGAACCCACGACCCTTGGCTTCGGAGGCCAATACTCTATCCACTGAGCTACAGCCGCGACCGGGCGCCATTGTAGCCACGCGCCGGGCCCGACTTCGGCGCCGCCCGTGCGGGCGGATTCAGGGGCCGAGCGGGTCCGCCGGCCAGTCGCAACTGGCCGCGTGCGCGGGCGCCGCGCTGCCGTCGGCCTGGCGCAGCCGCGCGTACAGCTCCAGCCGCACCGGCCGGCCGGCATCGACATGCACGCGGAACTCGATGTGGCGCGGGTCGGCCCCGCAGGGCAGGCGCTGGTAGCCCCAGACGAAGCTCGGCTCGCCACGCGCCGTCGCGCCCTGCGCCTGCTGGGCCATGGCCGCGGGCTCGAACACGCCGCCAGCGGTCAGGCGCGAACGCACGCGCACGCGCCAGCCGGCACCCATGAGGCTGGTTTCGCGGTAGGCGAGGAAGGCATGCACCTCGCCGCTGAACAGGTCGGCGGCCTCCAGGTAGGCGAGCATGTCGTACCGGGTCCAGCGGTCCGACATGGGCGGGCGCAGGCGCGCCGGATCCTCGGGCGGCCCCAGGCCGGGGCTTTGCATGGCGGGCGGCGGTGGCGGCGGCATCGCCACCCATGGTGAAAAGGCGCTGTTTCAGCGCCGTTGCACGCGCCCGGAGACTTGTTTCACTTGTTGCGCGGCGCCTGCTCGCGCAGGCCCAGGCCGACCAGGTGCAGTTCCAGCATCTGCTCGCCCAGGGTCGGCAGGTCGAAGGCCGCGGGGTCGAGCAGCCAGTTGAAGATCAGCCCGTCGATGGTGGCGTGCAGGCCGGCTGCCGCCACCGCCGCCGGCAGGCGCAGCCGCTGGCCGCGCTGGCGCGCCGCCAGCCGCAGCGCGCGCCCGATGTCGCCCACGCACTGGTTGCGCACGGCCAGGTGGCGCGCGCGCACGGCGTGGAGCTCGTCCACGTACTCGACCTTGTGCACGGAGATCTCGACGACGCGGCGCAACTGCGCATCGTCGCGCATCTGCACCAGCGCATTGCGCAGCGAGTCCTTCAGGCCCACCAGCGGATCCACACCATTTGTTGCAACCTGCTGCAGCGATTGCTCCAGCGGCAGCGTGACGCGCTCCATCATCGCGTTGAACAGGTCGGCCTTGTCCTTGAAGTGCCAGTAGATCGCGCCGCGCGTGGCGCCGGCCTCGGTGGCGATGTGCTGCAGCGAGGTCTGCGACACCCCGTTGCGGTGGAACAGCCGCTCGGCCGCGTCGAGCAGGCGGTGGCGTGTGGCCTGGGCTTCTTCCTTGGTACTGCGCGCCACCATTTCCTCCTTGGCAAGAGACCGTTGTGCCCGGCGAGGGCAATATACATTCATCATTGTATGTAAGTAAGCTACACTTCCGCGGCGTTTGGGAGTCCTGGGACCGGCGGCCTGCGCTCAACCGGGCATCGCCCGATCCACCATCCCACCCATTTCCAAGAATGAGACCGGAGCCTCCGCTGTGGCGGCGGTTGCGGCGTTGTGTTGTTGTCTGAGGAAGGAATCGCATGTCTGCGTTGCGTCTTGGTTCCCTGAATGCCGCGGCGGCGCCGCTGCGGCCCGTCGTGCTTGCCATGGCCGTGTTGCTGGTCGCCTGCGGCCAGGGCGACAAGAAAGCCGAAGGCGCACCGGCCCAGGCCGGCGGCGGCATGCCGGCGCCCGAGGTCGGTGTCGTGGTGGCCACGCCGGGCGACATCGGCCTCGTGACCGAACTGCCGGGCCGGCTGGAAGCCTCGCGCATGGCCGAGGTGCGCGCGCGCGCCGCCGGCATCCTGCAGCGCCGGCTGTTCAAGGAAGGCAGCGACGTGAAGGCCGGCCAGCCGCTGTTCGCGATCGACCCCGCGCCCTACCAGGCGACCTACCAGAGCGCCCAGGCCCAGGTGCTGCGCGCCCAGGCCGCCGTGACGCGCACCGCCGAGGTGGCCAAGCGCTACGAACCGCTGGTGGCCGCCAACGCCATCAGCAAGCAGGACTACGCCGATGCGGTCGCCGCGCGCGCGCAGGCCGAGGCCGACCTGGCCGTGGCCAAGGCGTCCGTGCAGACCGCCAAGATCAGCCTGGACTACGCCGCCGTCACCTCGCCGATTTCCGGCCGCATCGGCCGCGCGCTCGTGACCGAAGGCGCCCTGGTCGGCCAGGGCGAGGCCACGCCGCTCGCCGTGGTGCAGCAGATCAACCCGCTGTACGTGAACTTCACGCAGTCGGCCAGCGATGCGCTGCGCCTGCGCCGCGCCATGGAAAGCGGCACCCTCAAGCGCGCCGGCAACGGCGAGGCCGCCAGCGTGCGCGTCGTGCTGGAGGACGGCAGCGCCTATCCGCTGCCCGGCAAGCTGCTGTTCTCCGACCTGACGGTGGACGCGACGACGGGCCAGATCACGCTGCGCGCCGAGGTGCCCAACCCCAGGGGCGAGCTGCTGCCCGGCCTGTACGTGCGCGTGCAGATCGAGCAGGCCCAGGCCAGCAACGCGATCGCCGTGCCGCAGCAGGCCGTCACGCGCAGCGAGAGCGGCAACACGCTGACCGTGGTCGGCGAAGGCGGCAAGCTGGAGAAGCGCCAGGTCAAGATCCAGGCCGGCCAGAACAACCGCTGGATCGTGACCGAAGGCCTCAAGGCCGGCGAGCAGGTCATGGTCGACGGCTTCCAGAAGCTGCAGATGCTGCCGCCGGGCACGCCGGTCAAGGCCGTGCCGTGGCAGCCGCCGGGCCAGGCGCCGGCGCCCGCGGCCTCGGCCGCCGCACCTGCCGCTGCCCCCAAGCAATAAGAAGCAAGGCAAGCATCCATGGCCAAGTTCTTCATCGATCGCCCGATCTTTGCCTGGGTGATCGCGCTGTTCATCATCGTGATGGGCGCGGTCTCGATCACCCAGCTGCCGATCTCGCAGTACCCGCCGGTGGCCCCGCCGGCCATCGTCATCAACACCACCTACCCGGGCGCCTCCGCGCAGACGCTGGAGGACAGCGTGCTGTCCGTCATCGAGCGCGAGATGAACGGCTCGCCGGGCCTGATCTACGTCGAGTCGGTCGCCCAGGCCGACGGCACCGGCACCATCACGGTGACCTTCGAGCCCGGCACCAACGCCGACCTGGCCCAGGTGGACGTGCAGAACCGCCTGTCGCGGGCGACGCCGCGCCTGCCTGCGGCGGTGACGCAACAGGGCGTGCGCGTGGACAAGTCGCGCAACAACTTCCTGGCGTTCGTGATGCTGTCCTCGGACAACCCCGACTTCACCACGGTGGAGCTGGGCGACTACGCCGCGCGCAACATCCAGCCTGAACTGCAGCGCGTGAAGGGCGTCGGCCAGGTGCAGCTGTTCGGCTCGGAGACCGCGATGCGGGTCTGGCTGGACCCGGCCAAGATGCAGGGCGTGCAGATCTCCTCGGCCGAGGTGTCGGCCGCGATCCGCGCGCAGAACGCCCAGGTGGCCTCCGGCACCATCGGCGACCTGCCGAACGTGGCGGGCCAGAGCATCGCCGCCACCGTGGTCGTCAAGGGCCAGCTGTCCAACGTGGCGCAGTTCGAGAACATCGTGCTGCGCGCCAACGCCGACGGCTCCACCGTGCGCCTGAAGGACGTGGCCCGCATCGAACTCGGCGGCCAGAGCTACGCCACCGCGGCGCGCCTGAACGGCGTGCCCGCGGTCGGCCTGGGCATCCAGCCCTCGCCGGGCGGCAATGCGCTGGAGTCGGCGCGCCTGCTGCGCCAGAAGATGGACGAGCTGTCCAAGTTCTTCCCGCAGGGCGTGAAGTACGACGTCCCCTACGACAGCTCCAAGTTCGTGAGCATCTCGATCGAGCAGGTCACGCACACGCTGCTGGAAGCCGTGGCGCTGGTGTTCCTCGTGATGTTCCTGTTCCTGCAGAACTGGCGCTACACGCTGATCCCCACGCTGGTGGTGCCGATCGCGCTGCTGGGCACCTTCGCCACGCTGCTGGCGCTGGGCTTCTCGATCAACGTGCTGACCATGTTCGGCATGGTGCTGGTGATCGGCATCGTGGTGGACGACGCCATCGTGGTGGTGGAGAACGTCGAGCGCATCATGAGCGAGGAAGGCCTGCCGCCGCTGGAAGCCACCAAGAAGGCCATGCAGCAGATCTCGGGCGCCATCATCGGCGTGACCGTGGTGCTGATCTCGGTGTTCGTGCCGCTGGCCTTCTTCGCCGGCTCCACGGGCAACATCTACCGCCAGTTCTCGGCGGTGATGGTGGCCTCGATCGCGTTCTCGGCCTTCATGGCGCTGTCGCTGACGCCGGCGCTGTGCGCCACGCTGCTCAAGCCGGTCGAGGCCGGCCACCACCACGAGAAGCGTGGCTTCTTCGGCTGGTTCAACCGCAGCTTCTCGCGCACCGCCAAGGGCTACGAGAGCGTGGTCTCGCGCATCCTCAAGCGCGCCGCGCGCTACCTCGTCATCTACGCGGCCATCATCGGCGCCGTGGTCGTGCTCTACCAGCGCCTGCCCACCTCCTTCCTGCCGCAGGAAGACCAGGGCAACATCATCGTCAACGTGCAGCTGCCGCCGGGCGCGACGCAGGAACGCATGGTGGACGTGATGCAGCAGGTCGAGGGCTTCATGCTCAAGCAGCCGGAGGTCGAGAGCATGGTCGGCGTGCTGGGCTTCTCGTTCTCCGGCCAGGGCCAGAACTCGGGCCTGGCCTTCGTGACGCTCAAGGACTGGTCCGAACGGCACGACCCGGCCCACTCGGCGAGCGCACTGGCAGGCCGCGCGTTCGGCGCACTGATGGGCATCCGCGACGCCTTCATCTACCCGCTCTCGCCGCCGCCGATTCCCGAACTGGGCAACGCCACCGGCTTCTCGTTCCGGCTGCAGGACCGCTCGGGCCAGGGCCACCAGGCGCTGCTGAACGCGCGCAACCAGCTGCTGGGCATGGCCTCGCAGAGCAAGATCCTGTCGCAGGTGCGGCCGGACGGCCTGGAAGACGCCTCGCAGCTGCAGATCGACATCGACCGCGACAAGGCCCAGGCCCTGGGCGTGGGATTCGATGCGATCAACACCACGCTGTCGACGGCGCTGGGTTCGAGCTACATCAACGACTTCCCGAACCGCGGCCGGCTGCAGCGCGTGATCGTGCAGGCCGACGCGCCGGCCCGCATGCAGCCCGAAGACCTGCTGCGCCTGAACGCGGCCAACGCCCAGGGCCAGCCCGTGCCGCTGTCGGCCTTCGCCAGCACGCGCTGGGTGACCGGCGCGATGCAGACCGTGCGCTACAACGGCTACCCCGCCATGCGCATCAGCGGCGACGCCGCACCGGGCCAGAGCACGGGCGCGGCCATGGCCGAGATGGAACGGCTCGCAGCCCAGCTGCCGCCGGGCTTCGGCTTCGAATGGACCGGCCAGTCGCGCGAGGAAAAGCTCGCCGGCTCGCAGGCCATCATCCTGTACGGCTTCGCGATCCTGGCGGTGTTCCTGTGCCTGGCCGCGCTGTACGAGAGCTGGTCGATCCCGCTGGCGGTGATCCTGGTGGTGCCGCTGGGCGTGATCGGCGTGCTGCTGGCCACCTTGCTGCGCTCCTACGCGAACGACGTGTACTTCCAGGTCGGCCTGATCACCATCATCGGCCTGTCGGCGAAGAACGCGATCCTGATCATCGAGTTCGCCAAGGATCTGCAGGCGCAGGGCCGCAGCGTGGTGCAGTCCGCACTCGAGGCGGCGCACCTGCGGTTCCGCCCGATCATCATGACCTCGCTGGCCTTCGGCCTGGGCGTGGTGCCGCTGTTCATCGCGTCGGGCGCCGGCTCGGCCAGCCAGCGCGCGATCGGCACGGGCGTGATCGGCGGCATGGTCACGGGCACCTTGCTGGCCGTGTTCTTCGTGCCGGTGTTCTTCGTGGTCGTGCGCACGCTCTTCAAGGGCAGCAAGCGCCAGAACGAGATCTATGCCGCCCATGCGCGCGAAGCCGGCGTGGGCGAAGCCAAGGAAGGCGCACATGACTAAGAAACCATCCATGCGCCTGTCGGCGCTGGCGCTGGCCGCGCTGCTGGGCGGCTGCTCGTTCATCCCCACCTACGAGCGCCCTGCCGCACCGGTGGCCACGCAGTGGCCGGGCGAGACCACGGCCCAGGCCGCGGCCCAGCCGGTGGCCGACATCCCGTGGCAGAGCTTCTTCAGCGACGCGCGGCTGCGCGCCCTGGTGGAGCAGGCCCTGGCCAACAACCGCGATCTGCGTGTGGCCGTGCTCAACATCGAGCAGGCCCGCGCGCAGTACCGCATCCAGCGCGCCGACCGCGTGCCCACCATCGGCGTGGGCGCCAGCGGCACGCGCACGGAACTGGGCCAGGGCGGCAGCACCACGGCCTACCAGGTCGGCCTCACGCTGTCGTCCTGGGAGCTGGACTTCTTCGGGCGCGTGGCCAGCCTGAGCGAGGCCGCGCTGGGCCAGTACCTGGCCACCGAGGAAGGCCGCAAGTCCACCCAGATCACGCTCGTGGCGGCGGTCGCGAACGCCTACCTGAGCCTGCTGGCCGACGAGGAGCTGCTGGAGCTCACGCGCCAGACCCTGGCCACGCGCGAGGACTCGGCCAAGCTGTCCAGGCTGCGTTTCGACAACGGCGTGGCGTCCGAGCTGGACCTGCGCCAGGCCCAGTCGCTGCTGGAGGCCGCACGCGCCACGCTGGCGCAGCTGCAGCGCCAGCGCGCCCAGGACCAGAACCAGTTGACGCTGCTGGTCGGCCAGCCCGACTGGGCCCAGCGGATCGCCGGCCTGCCGGCCACCAGCCGGCTGGAATCGGCCGTCGTCATGAACGAACTGCCGGCCGGCCTGCCCTCGGACGTGCTGACGGCGCGGCCCGACATCCGCCAGGCCGAGCAGCTGCTGCGCTCGGCCAATGCCAACATCGGCGCGGCGCGCGCGGCCTTCTTCCCGCGCATCACGCTGACGGCCGGCTTCGGCACGGTCAGCAGCCAGTTGTCGGGCCTGTTCGAGAGCGGCAGCTGGGGCTTCAGCGCGGCCCCGCAGCTCCTGCTGCCGATCTTCGACGGCGGGCGCAACCAGGCCGGGCTGGACTCGGCCCATGTCAGCCGCGACATCGCGGTCGCGCAGTACGAGAAGGCGATCCAGACCGCATTCCGCGAAGTGGCCGATGCCCTGGCCGGCCGCGCCACGCTGGTCGAGGAACTGCGTGCGCAGCAGGCGCAGGCCGAAGCCGAGGCCGCGCGCTTCAAGCTCTCGGACCTGCGCTACCGCAACGGCGTGGCCAGCTACCTGGACCTGCTGGACGCGCAGCGTTCGCTGTTCACGACGCAGCAGGCCGTGGTGCAAACCCGGCTCGCGCAGTTGCAGAACCAGGTCACGCTGTACAAGACGCTGGGCGGCGGCTGGACCGAGCAGCCCTGAAGGCGGCGGGGCCGCCTGCGGGCGAAGCCGGGGGCAGGCCGGCGGGACCGGGGCACATGCGTGACCGGTCCGCCCAGGACCCGGCCGTTATACTCGCCGGCTGACAAAAAGCCCCCGACGAGACTGAGGACAACATGAGCGAACATGCGGACGGCGGCGCCCATACGGGCCCCATCAAGAACCCCAGGCAACTGCTGGTGGCCACCTTGTTCTCGTTTGTCGTGCCGATCTTCGTGATCATCGGACTGGTGTACTTCGTGGTGTCGGCGGTCAAGCCGTCCGGCAGCAGCGATGCCAGCGCCATGGCACTGGGCGGCGTGACCGAGCAAGGCCTCGCCCAGGGCGTGGCCGCACGGCTGCAGAAGATCGGCAGCGTGGAGATCCGCGATGCCAACCGCCCCCTGGCCAACGGCGAGACGGTGTTCAAGGCGCAGTGCGCGGCCTGCCATGCGGCCGGCGTGGCGGGCGCTCCCAAGCTGGGCGATGCGGCCGAATGGGGTCCGCGCCTGGGCCAGGGCTTCCAGACGCTGGTCGAGCATGCGCTCAAGGGCAAGGGCGCCATGGCACCCCAGGGCGGCGGCGATTTCGCCGATCTGGAAATCGCGCGTGCCGTGGCCTACATGGGCAACGCCGGCGGCGGCAAGTTCGAAGAGCCGGCCCAGCCCGCAGCCGCGGATTCGGCCCCGGCGGAAGCCGCGGCCAAGTAAGCCTGGATTCTCCAGGCCAAGTGGCGGGGCGGCGGCTTCAGCCCGCCGCGCCGGCCTGCGCCAGCCGCTGCGGGCTGCCGACGAAGCCATAGCGGACCGGCAGGTCGGCCGCCACCACCTCTTCCAGCACCCAGCCGGCCTGCTCCACGGCCGCGGCCACGAGCGCCACGTCGAGCGAGTGCACCAGGCCCAGGCCCAGATCGGTCAGCGCAAACACCCGGCCCTGCTCGTCGAGCAGCGCCCGTTCGAGCCGCGCGGGCGCGCCCGTGTGGGCCGACAGCGCGAAGTCGGGCGCGACACGCCAGATCCAGGGCGCGACCTCCAGTTCCACGAAGACGCGCTGCGGCCCGTTCTGGAAGAACCAGCAACCGCGCGCATCGCAGGCGTAGTTGCGGCCGATGAAGCCCAGCAGCTTGTCGTGCCGCAGCAGGTCGCCCTTGGCGGCACCGCCCTGCGTGAAGGCGCCCGCGGCCTGCGCCGCGGCATCGCGCAGGTACCAGCCGCCACGCGCATCCAGGCCCAGCCAGCCGTAGCAGTCCGGCACGTTGGGCCATTTCGCGATGGCCTGGCGCACGATGTCGTCCATGCGCGGATTATCAGCGCAGGGCTTGCAGCAGCCAGTTCCCCACCGCATCGGGCATGGCCCGCACGTTGGCCGGCCAGGCCCCGTGGGGAAAGCCGACGTGGCCGCCTTCCTCGGGCTGCCACAGCGTGACGTAGTCGCCCACCGCATCGGCGCTGGGCAGGCTGGCCACCGGCACGAAGGGATCGTTGCGCGCATTGAGCACCAGCGTGGGGATGCGGATGCGGGCCAGGTGCGGGCCGGCCGATGCGCGCCGCCAGTAGTCCTCGACGTCGCGGTAGCCGTGCAGCGGTGCCGTGAACACGTTGTCGAAGCTGTAAAGGTCACGCGCCGACAGCAGCACGTCGCGGTCGAACAGGCCGGGATGCTGCGCCAGCTTGCGCAGCGCCTTGGGCTTCATCGAGCGCAGGAACATGCCCGTGTAGATCAGCCGGTTGAAGCCCTGGCCCAGCGCCAGGCCACCGGCCATCAGGTCCAGCGGCGCGCACACCGCCGCGATGGCCGACACATAGGCCGAGGCTTCGCCTTCCATTTCCTGGGCCCAGCGCAGCAGCGCATTGCCGCCCAGCGACACGCCGACGGCCACGATGGGCCCGGCGTGGCGCGCGCGCATGCGCCGCAGGATCCAGCCGACCTCCTCGAAATCGCCGGAATGGTAAGCACGCGGCGCAAGGTTCAGCTCGCCGCTGCAACCGCGGAAGTGCGGCACCGTGTAGACCATGCCGTGCTGGCGCGCGAAGTCGCCGAAGGCTTCGGCGTAGTGGCTGCTCGACGAGCCTTCCAGGCCATGGAACAGCACCAGCAGCGTGCGCTGCTCGGGGCTCGCGGCCGGGTCGACGGCATCGGCCGCGGCGTCGGCCATGTCCACGTCGATGAAGTCCATGTCGGGCGTGATCCAGCGCTCGCGCTTGAACACCAGCGCCGGCCCCAGGCGCCGCTGGCCGTACAGCGACGCCCAGATCGTCTGCATGTCGCCACCGGGAAGCCACCAGGGTGCGCTGTACTCCATCGGCTCGCCTTGCTCTCGTGGAACGGAAGACCGTTCAGTGCAGGGTCTGCGGACCGGCCGCCGGCTCGTGGTCGCGGCCGCCGCCGAGCCGGTCGGCGCTGGCATGGTGCGTGACGATGCGCCAGCCCTGCGCCGTCTTCAGGTAGACGTTGGTGGCCACGACCTCGGCGGCGCGCAGGCCGCTGTCGGTCAGCACCTCGATGCGCTCGACCACGCTGTGCACGGCGCAGGTCAGCGTCTCGATCTTGCGCACGCGCTGCGGCAGCACGCGCACCGCGCCGGCGGCGAACAGCGCTTCGTAGGCGGCGCGGATGGCACCGGCGCCGACCAGGCGCGGGCCATCGGGGTGGATGCAGACGATTTCGTCCTCGTCGGCCCAGCAGGCCATCATGGCGTCGACATCGCCGTGCAGCATGGCGTCGTAGAACGCGGCCTCGGTGTCGTCGGCGCTGCCGGCCAGGGGGGCGGACTGCAGTCGGGCTGGGCTCATGCGGTCGGCATACGAGAGGTTGCGGTGCGCGCGATTGTGCAACGAATTGCTGCCCGTGCCGCCAGGCCGTCAGGATGCGAGCCGGCTCCGCTATGCTTCACGCCGGCCGGCGGTGGCGCCGGCAGCATGGAGCACGGGAAGATGCGTCACTGGCTGTTCACGATCACGCTGGCACTGGCCCTGACGGGCTGCGGCTACAACGATTTCCAGCGTCTGGACGAGCAGTCCAAGGCGGCCTGGAGCGAGGTGCTGAACCAATACCAGCGCCGCGCCGACCTGGTGCCCAACATCGTGGCCACGGTCAAGGGCGAGGCCGCGTTCGAACAGGACACGCTGACCAAGGTGGTCGAGGCGCGCGCCAAGGCCACGGCCATCCAGGTCACGCCCGAGACGCTGAACAACCCCGAGGCGATGGCGAAGTTCCAGGCCGCCCAGGGCGAACTGGGCAGCGCCCTGTCGCGGCTGATGGTGGTCAGCGAACGCTATCCCGACCTGAAGGCCAACCAGGGCTTCCGCGATTTGCGCGTGCAGCTGGAAGGCACGGAGAACCGCATCACCGTGGCGCGCAACCGCTACATCCAGACGGTGCAGGAGTACAACGTGCTCGCACGCAGCTTCCCCACCAACCTGACGGCCAAGGTGTTCGGCTACGACGCCAAGCCCAGCTTCGCGGTGGCCAACGAGGCGCAGATCTCGGCCCCGCCCGTGGTCGACTTCGAGAAGAAGTAGGCCTTGCGCGCCTGGCTCGCACGGTTCGGCCTGTGGCTGGCGCTGCTGCTGGCCCAGGCCACGCTGCAGGCCCAGCCCGTGCAGCCGGTGCCCGCGCTCACGGCGCACGTGGTCGACACCACCGGCACGCTGGACGCGGCCCAGCGCGCGCAGCTGGAGCAGGCGCTGGCCCGGCTGGAGCAGGAGCGCGGCGCGCAGGTGGTGGTGCTGCTGGTGGCGACCACGGCGCCCGAGGACATCGCAGCCTACGCCAACCGCGTGGCCAACGCCTGGAAGATCGGCCGCCGCGACATCGGCGACGGCGTGCTGCTGCTCGTCGCCAAGAACGACCGCCGGCTGCGCATCGAAGTGGCCAAGACCCTGGAGGGCGCCGTCCCCGACCTGGCGGCCAAGCAGATCATCGACGAGGCCATCACGCCGCGGCTGCGGCAGAACGACTATGCAGGCGCGCTGCTGGCCGGCGTGGCGCAACTGGACGCACGCATCCGCGGCGAGCACCTGCCGGCGCCCGCCCCTGCGGCCCAGGACGGCCTGGACGAGGACACCGTCGCGCCGCTGCTGTTCGTGCTGTTCTTCGCCGTGCCGGTGGCGGCCGGCGTGCTGCGCAGCGTGCTGGGCCGGCGCCTGGGCGCGGCCGCTACGGGCCTCGGCGTCGGCGCGTTCGCGGGCCTGGTGCTGCACACGGCGCTGTGGCTGGCTGCGGCGGCCGGGCTGCTGGCCTTCGTGGTTGCGCTGGTGGCCGGGCTCGGCCCCGTGCTGCGCAGCGGCGCACCGCAAGGGCGTGGCCGCATCGGCCCCGGCCCGGGCGGTTGGGCTGGCGGCGCCGGCGGCGGCTGGTCCGGCGGCGGGGGCGGCGGCTTCAGCTCGGGCGGTGGCGGTGACTTCGGGGGCGGCGGCGCCTCCGGCGATTGGTAGGAGCAGGACGCACATGGCACGGATCTGGCGCCGGCTGCGGCGCTTTCTGACGCACCGCTGGATCGACGTGGGTGACGCGCGCCAGGCCTTGCCACACGCTGCGCTGGAGCGGCTGGAGCGCCGCATCGCCGCCAGCGAGCAGCGCCACACCGGCGAGGTCTGCATCTGCGTGGAGGCCGCCCTGCCCGCCAGCTACCTGCTGCGCGACGCCACGGCGCGCGAGCGCGCGGTGGCGATGTTCGGCAAGCTGCGCGTGTGGGACACCGAGCACAACAACGGCGTGCTGATCTACCTGCTGCTGGCCGAACACGCCATCGAGATCGTGGCCGATCGCGGGTTGAACCGGCATGTGGACGTGCAGCGCTGGCGGACTGTCGTGGAGCAACTGGGGCAGGCGCTGCGCCAGGGCAGCGTGGAGGACGGCCTCACGACGGCGCTGGAGGAGGTCTCGGCCGTGCTCGTGGCGCACTTCCCGCACCCGGCCGATGCGCCGCGGAGCAACAGCCTGTCCAACCACATCGTGCTGCGCTGACCCCGAAACAAAAACGCCGCGGACCTCTGCGGTCTGCGGCGTTCGTGGCGGCCGTCCGGGACGGTCGGTTTACTTCTTCTGGCGGTACTTGCGCAGCGCAGCGATCTGCGCGGCCATCACGGCCAGTTCGGACTGCGCCTTGGCGATGTCCAGGTCGCCCTTGGCGTTGCGCAGCGCTTCCTCGGCCGCGGCCTTGGCGGCGTTGGCCTTCTCGTCGTCCAGGTCCTTGCCGCGGATGGCGGTGTCGGACAGCACGGTCACGGCGTTGGGCTGCACCTCGAGGATGCCGCCGGCCACGAAGATGAACTCTTCGCTGCCGTCGGGCCGCTCGATGCGCACCGAGCCGGGCTTGATGCGCGTGATCAGCGGCACGTGGCGCGGGTAGATGCCGAGCTCGCCGGCCTCGCCGGGCAGGGCCACGAAGCGGGCCTCGCCCGAGAAGATGGACTCCTCGGCACTGACGACGTCAACTTGGAATGTCGTTGCCATAAGGTTCCTTCCAGCGCCCGATCAGGACAGCTTCTTGGCCTTCTCGAAGGCCTCGTCGATGGTGCCGACCATGTAGAAGGCCTGCTCGGGCAGGTGGTCGCATTCGCCGGCCGTGATCATCTTGAAGCCACGGATGGTTTCGGCCAGCGGCACGTACTTGCCGGGCGAGCCCGTGAACACTTCGGCGACGTGGAAGGGCTGCGACAGGAAACGCTGGATCTTGCGGGCGCGGGCCACGGCCAGCTTGTCTTCCGGCGCGAGTTCGTCCATGCCCAGGATCGCGATGATGTCGCGCAGTTCCTTGTAGCGCTGCAGCGTGCCCTGCACGGCGCGGGCCGTGTCGTAGTGGTCGTCACCCACCACCAGCGGGTCCAGCTGGCGGCTGGTGGAGTCCAGCGGGTCCACGGCCGGGTAGATGCCCAGCGAGGCGATGTCGCGCGACAGCACCACGGTGGAATCCAGGTGGGCGAAGGTCGTGGCCGGCGAGGGGTCGGTCAAGTCGTCCGCCGGCACGTACACGGCCTGGATCGAGGTGATCGAGCCCACCTTGGTCGAGGTGATGCGCTCTTGCAGACGGCCCATTTCCTCGGCCAGCGTCGGCTGGTAGCCCACGGCGGAAGGCATGCGGCCCAGCAGGGCGGACACTTCGGTACCGGCCAGCGTGTAGCGGTAGATGTTGTCCACGAAGAACAGCACGTCCTTGCCTTCGTCGCGGAACGACTCGGCGATCGTCAGGCCGGTCAGGGCCACGCGCAGACGGTTGCCCGGGGGCTCGTTCATCTGGCCGTAGACCATGGCCACCTTGGACTCGGGCAGGTTCTCCAGGTTCACGACGCCGGAGTCGGCCATCTCGTGGTAGAAGTCGTTGCCTTCACGGGTACGCTCGCCCACACCAGCGAACACCGACAGACCGCTGTGGGCCTTGGCGATGTTGTTGATGAGTTCCATCATGTTCACGGTCTTGCCCACGCCGGCGCCGCCGAACAGGCCCACCTTGCCGCCCTTGGCGAACGGGCACACCAGGTCGATCACCTTGATGCCGGTTTCCAGCAGTTCCTGCGAGGGCGACAGTTCGTCGTAGGCCGGGGCCTTGCGGTGGATGGAGGCGGTCAGGGTCTGGTCGACCGGGCCGCGCTCGTCGATCGGGCTGCCCAGCACGTCCATGATGCGGCCCAGCGTGGCCTTGCCGACCGGCACCGTGATCGGCGCGGAGGTGTTGAACACCACGGAACCGCGGCGCAGGCCGTCGGACGAGCCCAGCGCGATGGTGCGGACCACGCCGTCACCCAGCTGCTGCTGGACTTCCAGCGTCAGCGCCGAACCTTCCATCTTCAGCGCGTCGTAGACCTTGGGCATCTGGTCGCGCGGGAACTCGACGTCCACCACAGCGCCGATACATTGAACAATCTTGCCTTGTGCTTGAGCCATTTGGTGCTCCTTTGCTCCAAAAATTTGAATCGGGGTGGTGGGCCGTCAGACCGCAGCAGCACCCGCGACGATCTCGGAGAGTTCCTTCGTGATCGCCGCCTGACGCGACTTGTTGTAGACCAGCTTGAGCTCGGCAATCACGTTGCCGGCGTTGTCGGTCGCGGCTTTCATGGCCACCATGCGCGCGGACTGCTCCGACGCCATGTTCTCGGCCACGGCCTGGTAGACCAGCGCCTCCACGTAGCGGACCAGCAGCTCGTCGATGACGGATTGCGCGTCGGGCTCGTAGATGTAGTCCCAGCTGTGCGAGCTCGTCGTGGCTTCGGCCTTGGCCTCGTCACGGATCTTCGTGTTCGACAGCGGCAGCAGCTGCTCCACCACCGACTCCTGCCGCATCGTGTTGATGAAGCGGGTGTAGCACAGGTAGACCGCGCCGAGCTTGCCTTCGGCGTACGCGTCGAGCAGCACCTTGACGGGGCCGATCAGCTTGTCCAGGTGCGGCGTGTCGCCCAGGTGCGTCACATGCGAGCACGACCTTGGCGTTCATGCGGTTCAGGAAGCCCAGGCCCTTGCCACCGATGGCCACCGTCAGCGGCGTACCGCCGGCGGCCTGCACATCGCGCAGCTTGCCCGTCACCATGCGCAGCAGGTTGGTGTTCAAGCCACCGCACAGGCCCTTGTCGGTCGTCACGACGATGAAGCCGACGTCCTTGGCTTCGTTCGTCTTCATGAAGGCGTGCGTGTACTCCGGGTTCGCCTCGCCAAGGTGGGCCGCGATGTCGCGGATCTTGGTGGCGTACGGACGCGCAGCGCGCATCCGGTCCTGGGCCTTGCGCATCTTGGACACCGAGACCATTTCCATGGCCTTGGTGATCTTCTTGGTGTTCTCGACCGACTTGATCTTGCCGCGAATCTCTTTACCAGCAGACATGCAAGACTCCTTTGCTCAGGTGATCAGGCAAAGGACTTCTTGAACGCGCCGATGGCGGCCGACAGCTCGGCTTCCGCGTCCTTGTCCAGGGCCTTGCTCGACTCCAGCTTGGCCAGCAGCGCGGCGTTCTTGTCCTTCAGGTAGGCGTGCAGGCCATGCTCGAAGGGCAGCACCTTCTTGACGTCGATGTCGTCCATGAAGCCCTTGTTCACGGCGAACAGCGTGGCGCCCATCAGGCTGATCGGCAGCGGCGCGTACTGGGCCTGCTTGAGCAGTTCGGTCACGCGGGCACCGCGGTCGAGCTGCTTGCGGGTGGCTTCGTCCAGGTCGGAGGCGAACTGCGCGAACGCAGCCAGTTCACGGTACTGGGCCAGGTCGGTACGGATACCGCCAGACTGGCCCTTGATGATCTTGGTCTGGGCCGAGGAACCGACGCGCGACACCGAGATACCGGCGTTGATGGCGGGACGGATGCCGGCGTTGAACAGGCTGGTTTCCAGGAAGATCTGGCCGTCGGTGATCGAGATCACGTTGGTCGGCACGAAGGCGGACACGTCGCCGGCCTGCGTCTCGATGATCGGCAGTGCCGTCAGCGAACCGGTCTTGCCCTTGACTTCACCCTTGGTGAAGGCTTCCACGTAGTCGGCGTTCACGCGGGCGGCGCGCTCGAGCAGACGGCTGTGGAGGTAGAACACGTCGCCGGGGTAGGCTTCGCGGCCTGGCGGGCGGCGCAGCAGCAGCGAGACCTGGCGGTAGGCCACGGCCTGCTTGGACAGGTCGTCATAGACGATCAGCGCGTCTTCGCCGCGGTCGCGGAAGTACTCGCCCATCGTGCAGCCCGAGTAGGCCGACAGGTACTGCATGGCCGCGGATTCGGAAGCCGAAGCGGCCACGACGATGGTGTATTCCATCGCGCCGGCTTGCTCCAGCGCGCGCACCACGTTCTTGATCGACGAAGCCTTCTGGCCGATCGCAACGTAGACGCAGGTCATGTTCTGACCCTTCTGGTTGATGATCGCGTCGATCGCCACGGCGGTCTTGCCGGTCTGGCGGTCGCCGATGATCAGCTCGCGCTGGCCACGGCCGACGGGCACCATCGAGTCGATGGACTTCAGGCCGGTCTGCATCGGCTGGTCGACCGACTTGCGGGCGATCACGCCCGGGGCGACCTTCTCGATCACGTCCGTCAGCTTGGCGTTGATGGGACCCTTGCCGTCGATCGGCTGGCCCAGCGCGTTGACCACGCGGCCCACCAGCTCGGGACCGACCGGCACTTCCAGAATGCGGCCGGTGCACTTGACGGTGTCGCCTTCGGAAATGTGCTCGTACTCGCCCAGAATCACCGCGCCGACCGAGTCGCGCTCCAGGTTCAGGGCCAGACCGAAGGTCTGCGCGCCGCTGGGAGCGGCCGGGAATTCCAGCATTTCGCCCTGCATCACGTCCGACAGGCCGTGCATGCGCACGATGCCGTCGGTCACCGAGACCACGGTGCCCTGGTTGCGGATGTCGGCGTTGACGCCGAGGCCTTCGATGCGGCTCTTGATCAGTTCGGAAATTTCTGCGGGATTGAGCTGCATGACTCTTTCCTTATTCAATAGTTGGGAGACACCGTCGCCGACCGCCTCAAGCGGTGAGCGCAGCTTTCATCTGTTCCAGGCGGGCCTTGACCGAGGTGTCCAGCACCTCGTCACCCACCACCACACGGATGCCGCCGATCAGCGACGGACCATTGCACCGCGGTCGTCAGCTTGCGGCCGAAGCGCTTTTCCAGCGTCGGCCCAGACTCTGCAGCGCCTGCGCATCGATCGGGAAGGCGCTGTAGATCACCGCATCCGAAGCGCCGCGTGGCGGCATTCTTCAGCGCGCGGAACTGCGCTGGCGATCTCGGGCAGGGCAGCCAGGCGACCGTTGTCGATCACGCGTGCGCAGGAAATTCTTGCGCCGCTCGGGCAGCGTGCTTCGCCACGCGCGGCGATCACGTCGAACACCTGGGCGGGCGTGACCTTGGGGTTGGCAGCGAACTGCGCAGCTCGGGCTGGCCGGCCACGGCCGCCAGCTGGTCGAGCCAGGCCGGCGCGCCGTTCAGGTCGGACGCGCGGCCTTGAACAGCGCCTCGGCATAGGGACGCGCAATGGTCGCGAGTTCAGCCATGGGGTCCTCACAGCTCCGTCTTCAGGCGGTTGCAGCAGGTCTGCATGCACGCCGGCGTTGACTTCCTTGCGCAGGATCTGCTCGGCACCTTTGACGGCCAGCGCGGCCACCTGCTCGCGCAGGGCTTCGCGTGCACGCACAGTCTGCTGCTCGGCCTCGGCGCGGGCGGCGGCCATGATCTTGTCGGCCTCTTCCGTGGCGCGGCTCTTGGCTTCCTCGATGATCTGCTGGGCGCGGCGCTCGGCATCGGCCAGGCGGTTGGCGGTCTCGTTGCGCGACTGGCCGTCAGTTCCTGCTCGACACGCTTGTTGGCGGCGGCGAGCTCGGCCTTGGCCTTGTCGGCGGCCGCCAGGCCGTCTGCGATTTTCTGGGCCCGTTCATCCAGCGCCTTTGCAATGGCGGCCACACGAACTTCATCGTGAACCACACCAGAATCACGAAGACGACGGCCTGCACGAACAGGGTTGCGTTGATACTCACGGCGACACCCTTCGCAGGCTGTGGTCGAACGGCAGGCGGCGGCAGCGCAGCGACGAAGGGGTTGGCGAAGGCGAACATCAGGGCAATGGCCGACGCCGATCAGGAAGGCGGCGTCGATCAGACCGGCCGAGATGAACATCTTGGTCTGCAGGTCGTTCATCAGTTCAGGCTGGCGGGCCGAGGTCTCCAGGAACTTGCTGCCCATCAGGCCGATGCCGATGGAGGCGCCGATGGCGCCGAGGCCGATGATCAAACCACAGCCAGAGCGACGAAACCAAGAACGTTTTCCATGATGAAAGCTCCTTGAGGATAAAATGAAAGTCGCGAAGAGAAAAGAAAACAGGGAAAACTGTTAGCGATCAGTGCGCCTCATGGGCCTGGCCCAGATAGAGAACGTCGAGTATCATGAAGATGAAAGCCTGCAGCGTGATCATCAGGATGTGAAACATCGCCCAGATCAAACCAGCGATCATGTGGACCCATATGGAGTACCATGCCGACAGCTGAAGGCCATGGCGCCACCCATCAGGGCGATCAACATGAACGACCAGTGCCTGCATACATGTTGCCGAACAATCGCATGCCATGCGAAACGGTTTTGGCAAGAATTCGATGATCTGGAACACAAGTTGATACGGCCAGACGCGACCGGGTGGGCGCCGAAAGGAGCGCTGATCAGCTCATGGCCCCAGCCGCCCAAACCCTTGATCTTGATATTGTAGCAAGACAGCAACAGCACCGAGACCGACATGCCCAGCGTGGTCGACAGGTGCTGTTCAGATTGTCGGTCTTTCCCTATTAACCTTCACGAT
>JASGKV010000013.1:0-314847 GCA_049840575.1 Pirellulales bacterium | reverse complement strand
GCGACGGAACTCTTGGCGAACGAGTCGGTCGCTGCGCCGGTCGTCGAAGCGTCGTTACGCTATGCGGTCGAGCGAATGGAAGCCGCGGCCACGGAGTTAAAGGCCGGCGTGACCGCCGCATCGACGGCTGCGGCAAGCCGATGCGCCGACCGTCTGTTGTTGTTGCGTAACGGGTTGCAGCCTGCTCGCCGAAACCGACGCCGGAAAAACCGGAGAAAATCCCGGACAAACCGAACGAAGATCTGGCTGCGCCGCGCGTCAAACTGTCGCCGTTACAAACCGCTGAATTACGCGTGTTGCGCGATTTGCAAACGGCCCTCAACGCCAAAACGGCCGCCGCGCGAAGGCTGGCGAAACGGCCGTTTGTCCGGATCCCGAGGCGATCGGCGATTTGGCCGCCGAGCAGGAACGCATTCGCGAGTTGCTGCTGCGAATCGTACCGACTTCCGAAGCCGAGTTGCCCGAAGCGATGACCGATTGACCCGTTGTTCGCATTCCACGGAACCCCTCCATGACCGAGTCGCTTTTCACATTGCGTCGCGTCGTATTGTCGCTGATCGCGGCGTGGTGCTGCGCGTTTGCGCCGTTTGCGCAAGAGCCCGGTTTGGACGATCAACTCTTGGACGATGGTCCGCCGGCTAAACCTGTGCCGGTGAAGCCGACGCCGAAACATCCCGTGCCGAATCTTCCGTCAAACGGTAATTCGAAAATTCCAAAGGCGGTTGCTCCGCCGCCTGCGGATGGACCGTCGCCGTTCGGCGCGGTCGTCGGCAAGATGGAATTGGTCGAGCGGCGTCTGACCGCGGGCGTCGATGCGCAATTGCGCGGCTTGCAGGATGAGATCGTCGTCGACCTCGACAAAATTCTGGAACCTGGGAAGAGCGAAGGGAACACGAAAAAGACCACGGGAGCGTCCGCTCCCAAATCGCAAAATCCGCAGGGCAACGACTCGCAAGACGACGCGGCGAAGAATCAAAAGCAAGGCAAGGCCCGGGTGCGCCGCAAACCGGCGACGCGGTGCCGAAGACCGATGGCGAAGGGGAGGGGACCGGTGTCGACAAGTCGGCTCCGAAGACCACCCGTGCTGGCCGAAGAGTCGTGGGGGCTACTCCCTGCGCCGCGAGCGGGAACGAATCTTGGAAGCCGGGGGCGACGAAATTTTGCCGCAATACGAACGTTCGTTGCGAAAGTACTTTTTGCGACTCGTCGAGGAACGAGGCGGCGAATCGCGCCGCGCACGACCGTAGCTTGCTTGGAAATTCGCTGGCTTGCCGGCCCGGGGTCGGCTACGATTTGTACAACGGAGCCGAGGGTTAGCCGCTTTCTTCGACCGCCGATGACCCATTACGAATCTCGACGTCGATTTTTACGACACGCGCTTTTTGCGCGGCGACGATCGCCTGCTTGCCGGCGTTCGCTCGGGCGGATCAACCGATCGACGCCGAAGGGCTTCTGACGCCCCGCGCGGTCGCGGCGATCGACCGTGGGCTCAAGTTTTTGGTGACGCGACAGAACAACGACGGCGGATTCGGCTCGGGCGGATACGTCGGCAACCCGGGCGTCACGGCGATCGCGGGCATGGCGTTCTTGGCCGCCGGCAGCACGCCTGGTCGCGGACCTTATGGAACCTGTGCTCGACCGGGCGATCGACTTTCTGCTCGATCATATCGAGGAGAGCGGGTTCATCAACAACGGCGCGATTCCGACCCACGGTCCGATGTACGGGCACGGCTTCGCCACGTTGTTTCTGAGCGAATGCTACGGTATGACGCGTCGCGACGATCTGCGCGAGAAGCTGTCGAAAGCGGTCCGCTTGATCGTCACCACGCAAAACCCCGAAGGAGGCTGGCGCTATCAGCCCCAACGCGACGACGCCGACATCAGCGTGACGATCTGCCAAATCATGGCGCTGCGCTGCGCGGAACGCGGGCTTGTATGTCCCGACCGAAACGGTCACGCGGTGCGTCGAGTACGTCAAAAAATGTCAGCTCGCCGACGGCGGGTTCATCTACCAACTGACGCAAGGCGGCACCGCCGCGTTCCCACGTTCTGCGGCCGGCGTCGTCGCGCTGCACAGCGCAGGCATCTATGACGGCCCCGAAATCGAACGGGGCATGAGCTACTTGATGACGCACCTGCCGGCCGGCGACGAGCTGAGCCGCGAGACGCATTACTTCTACGGCCATTACTACGCGGTGCAGGCGATGTGGCAAGCCGGCGGCGAATACTGGTCGCGTTGGTATCCGGCCGTCCGCGAAGCGTTGGTTCGCCGGCAACTCGAAAACGGTTCGTGGAACGACCCGATCTGCAACGAGTACGGCACCGCGATGGCCTGCGTCATCTTACAAATGCCGAACACGTATTTGCCGATTTTTCAACGCTGAGCGATTCCGGGTCGTGCGGCGACATAAGCTCCTCGTTCGATCGTCGTCTCACCGAATCACTGGACATGCTCGGCTTCTATCCGTCGATGGTTGTGTTACGCGCCGTACTTTTCGCGATCGGCTTCGTCATCTGCGTCGCCACTTCGCTGTTCGCCGCCGAACCTCAAACGCGACCGAACGTGGTCGTCATGTTGGCCGACGACGCGGGCTGGGGCGATTACTCGCATTCCGGTAATCGCCACGTCGCCACGCCGCGGATCGATTCGCTGGCCGCGACCGGCGCAACGTTCGAGCGATTTTTCGTCTGCCCGGTCTGCTCGCCGACACGGGCGGAATTTTTAACTGGGCGGTATCATCCGCGCGGCGGCGTGCGCGGCGTTTCGCTGGGACAAGAACGCTTGAACCTCGACGAGCGGACCTTGGCCGAAGCGTTTCAAGCCGCCGGCTACGCGACCGGTTGCTTCGGCAAATGGCACAACGGCGGGCAATGGCCCTATCATCCCCGCGCGGGGCTTCGATCGGTTCTTCGGCTATACCGAAGGCCACTGGGGCGAATACTTCGACGCCGAACTCGAGGACGACGGCCGCATGGTCCGCACGCGCGGCTACATCGTCGACGTCTGCGTCGATCGCGCGTTGGACTTCGTCGAGACGAACCGCGCAAAACCGTTTTTCTGCTACGTCCCCTTCACCACGCCGCACTCGCCATGGGGCGTGCCGGACGAGGATTGGCGCCGCTGGCACGATCGGTCGATCGAACAGCGCGGCGCGGGGGGCGTGGAAACTCTCGACGAAACACGTTGCGTGGCTGCGATGCTCGAACAGCAGGACCGCGCGGTCGGTCGCATCTTGGACAAGCTCGACGCGTTGAAACTGCGCGACTCGACCATCGTGGTTTACTTCTCCGACAACGGACCGAACACGATCCGCTGGAACGGCGGGATGCGCGGGAAAAAAGGGACCGTCGACGAAGGAGGGGTCCGCAGCGTTTGTCACATGGCGTGGCCCGGCCGCATTCCCGCCAGCCGCACGATCGAACCGATCGCCGGCGCGATCGATCTATTACCCACGCTGACCGCGCTCGCCGGAATATTGCGCGTGGGGGAGAAACCTCTGGATGGCCGCGATCTGTCGGCTTCGCTTTTGGGGAAAAACGTTCCGACCGACGAACGCATGATCTTCTCGCATTGGGGCGGAAAAACGAGCGTGAGGACGCAACGCCATCGATTGGACGAACGCGGGCGGTTGTACGACATGCGCGAAGATCCCGGCCAAACCATCGCGATCGAAACCAAACAGCCCGAGGTCGCCGCCAGTTTGACCGCGGCGGTCGCCGCCTGGCGCAAAGATGTTTTGCAGCAAGCCGCAGCGCCCGCGCACGGCCGGCAAAACGGTCGATCAGCGGCCCTTTCCGGTCGGCTACGCGGAATTTCCCATCACCATGTTGCCCGCCCGCGATGGCGAACCACAGGGCGGTATCAAACGCAGCTCGAACGCGCCGAACAGTTCGTACTTCGTCGGATGGACGTCGAAAGACGACAAAATCACTTGGAACATCGACGTCCATACGACGGGGCGATACGCCGTCGAGCTCGATTACACGTGTCCGGAGGCCGATGCCGGTTCGACGGTCGAATTGACGTTCGGCGACGCGCGCACGAACGGTCGCGTTGTGCCGGGCTGGGATCCGCCGTTGTGGACCAACCAAGACACGTTGCCGCGTCCCCCCGGGGAATCGCGGTTGAAAGAGTTCCGCAAACTCAAGTTACCGAACGTCGCGCTGACCAAGGGGGAAGGGACGCTGATATTGAAAGCGACGGAGATTCCCGGCCGATCGGTCATGGACCTGCGCCGCCTGACGTTGACGCTGTTGCCGGCGGATTGAGTCATAATGAATTATCAAAGAACAGACCTTTGATCGCGCACGTTCGACGCGACCACCCGGCCGCCGCTCGAATGGAGCGTGGTCATCGCATAGGATGAATCGATGCGCAACGTTTTTTCAATCATCATCGTCGGCTTCTTCGCTTGCGCGAATCTACGCGGCGCCGAACCGCGGCGAATTCCGTCGGCCGATCGCGTCGAAACAACCGATGGCGAAGTTTTCGCCGGCAAACCGGTTGATCGCAAAGCGAATGGCGATTGGGTCTTCGAAACGCCCGCCACCGAGAGTGATTCGAATAGCGTCGGTCGAAAAATCGTGCTCGTCGGCGATCTCTTCCGTGCGGGTGTTTGGAAAGCGCCGCTCGGCGGGCCGCGGTGCGAACTGCGCGACGGCGGCGTGGTGCGCGGCGAGCCGATCGCGTGGAGCAAACAGGGCGTCGAACTCGAATCGATCGACGGCTTCGATGCGATCCGCATTCCACCAACCGCGATCGACGCCCTGGTGTTCGATCCGCACGCGTGGGATCGCCTGCGGCGCGAATCATCGGATTCGACGTCCACGGTCAACGCGGAGAATCCAACCGCAGCCGCCCTCGTCGAAACGTCGCCTCAAATCGTCTACGTCAACGGCGACCGTCGTCGCGCGTCCATCGTCGGCGTACGCGACGGCAAATTGACCATTCGCGCGGGCGAGCGCGAATCGACATTGCCCTTCACCGCGTTGGCCGCCGTCGTGTTTCCGCAACCGAGCGAATCTCAGGACCAAACACCCGCGCGAACCGGGACATGGCTGGGCTTTTCGGACGGCTCGAGCGTCTTGGCCGCCGAGATCGCCAGGGCAGGGGAGACCTGGTCGATCGTCACGCCCGACGGTGCGAAGTTGACCGCCGAACGCGGCGCTCGTGGCGATTCAACCCCTGGGCGGGCGTACGACGTATCTCAGCGATCTTGTTCCTAGCGGCTACAAAGGCATTCCGTGGCTAACGCTTGCGCCCGAGTATCGACTTGATCGGAACGTCGCGGGCGGCCCGTTGGTCGTCGCGAAGGAGCGTGCGATCAAGGGACTCGGCATGCACGGCGCCGCGCGAATCACGTACGACCTGCGGCCCGGCGACGCGACGTTCGCCGCGCGGGTCGGGATCGACTCGTCCGTGGGTAACGTCGGCCGCGCGGTTTGCCGCGTCTACGGCGACGACGGATCCGGCGAATGGAAGGCGTTGCGCGAAACCGGCGTCCTCCGCGGCGGGGCGGAGGACGAACAGGTACGCCTGGATATCGTCGGCCTCAAACGCTTGAGCTTGCTCGTCGACTTCGGACCCGACGACGACGCCGGCGACGACGTCGATTGGTTGGATGCGCGGCTGATCTCGAAATAACTTCGCTTACTCATAACGTAGCGCGTCGATCGGGTCCAATCGACTGGCTTGATAGGCCGGGTACAGTCCGAAGATCATGCCGACCGCGGCCGAGAAGCCGAGCGAGACCAAAATCGACCACGTGGAAATGATCAACGGCCAGGAATCGCTCTTCGACATCGAGTTCAACACGGCCGTGACAGCCCAAGAGAGCGTCAGCCCGCCGACGATGCCGATGAATCCGCCGACCAGCGAGAGTAGGACGGACTCGATCAGAAACTGACGCAGGATGTCGCCGCCCCGCGCCGACCGCCATGCGTACGCCGATTTCGCGGGTGCGTTCCTTCACGCTGACCAGCATGATGTTCATGATCCCCACGCCGCCGACGATCAGCGACACGCTGGCGATCGCGGCCAACAGCTCGCGGTCAACGTGCCGGTGACGATCGTCAGGATGTTGGCGATTTCGGTCGTGTTGAAGACCGAGAAATCGTCCAACGCGCCTGGTCGTATCGCATGACGTTCGTGCAGCAACATCTTCACTTCGATCTCGGCGTCGTCCATTCGGTCGGTCGAACGGACGGCGACCATGATCGCGTCGACGTTGTCGCGCGACGAACCCAGGATTCGCTTTTTGATCGTCGTATACGGGGCCAACACGATGCTGTCTTGATCTTGCCCGTCGAGGCTGGCTCCCTTCGGATCGAGCACGCCGACGACCGTGAACGGCACGTCGCGGATGCGAATCGTTTCGCCGATCGGGTCGGTGGTTTGAAACAGCTTCTCGACGATCGTTTGCCCGATGACGCAAACCTTGGCCGCGCTCGCGATCTCGCGTTCGCCGAAAAAGCTGCCCGAGCGCAACGTCCAATTACGAATCAGCGGAAACCCTTCGCCGACGCCGTTGATCTCGCGCGGCAGGATGTTCACGTTGCCGTAAATCGCTTGTTGCCGCACCGACCAACGGCGACGTGCGCAGCACCGTGTCGCATTCGTCCTCGATCGCCTGCGCGTCGTCGGGCGTCAGCGTCAGCACGTTCATGCTGCGGACCGGTCCGCCTTCTTGATTCCCGGGGAGAACGAACAGCATGTTGTTCCCCAGGCTGTCGAATTGCTTCAACACCATGGCTTGCGCCGATTGACCGAGCGCAGACCAGCATGATGACCGCGCCGACGCCGATCACGATCCCCAGCACGGTCAAGCCCGCCGCGGAGCTTGTTTTTGGCCAACGCCCGAGCCGCGATGCGGAGAGTCAGCCAGAGTGACATGAGGATGGTACGAAGGTTGAAAGCTGAAGGATGTAATCAAGGAATTCCGACTCGAACTAACGCCGAACCCCCGACGCCTACTTCCCGAACGTCGATTTCGCGCCGACGACCAGTTGATCGCCCTCCTTTAACTCGCCTTGGACCAGTTCGGTGAAGCGGGCTTCGGCGATGCCGACGGTGATCGGGACCGCGCGAAGCAGTTCGCCGTCCAGTACCCACACGTGACGCTGATTGCGCCGTTTCGAAGCGGCGATCGTTTCGGTCGCGCTCAGCTTCACGATGTCGTCAGCCCGGGGATTTCCAGTTTCTTGGCGACCGACGAAGGCAACGCTTCGCCTTCCAAAATCGGCCGGTCCTCTTCGCGGACCAAATCGGGTTTCGGAAAGTACCGCAACGCCGAGTTGGGGATCTTCAGCACGTTCTCGCGTTTGCGAATCTCGAACGAGATGTTGGTCGTCATTCCGGGCAACAGTTTTAAATCCGGATTCGCCGCCGCGACCACGACGGTGTACGTCACGACGTTTTGCGACGTGCTGGGGCTTTTGCGGATTTGCTCGATGCGACCTTCGAACAGCGTTTCGGGATAGGCGTCGACGGAGAAGTTGACGACGTTGCCTTCTTCTTCCGCTTCGCGAATCAAACCAATATCGGCTTCGTCGACCGCCGCGTAGACGTGGATTTTTTGTTTCAAGTCCGGCGCGACGACGAACAGCGTGGTCGTTTGGAACGAAGCGACGACCGTTTGGCCGACTTCGACTTTCCGATCGATCACCATCCCGCTGACCGGCGAGCGAATCTCGGTGTATTCAAGGTTCTGCCGCGACGTGCGCAAATTCGCTTCGGCTTGGGCGATCGACGCTTCGGCCAGCGACACTTGCGCTTCCAACGAACGACGTTCCGCGATGAATTGATCCAACTCTTGATCGCTGATGAACGTCTTCTTCGCCGCGCAACGATCTGCGCGCGTTGCTCGTTGTTCTTCGCGTTGCGGGCCAGGGCCGTGACGCGTTCCAGGTCCGCCCGGCTGACGGCCAACGTCGCTTCGTCGCGCACCACGTTGGCCTGATATAACCGCGGATCGATCTTCGCCAGCAAATCGCCTTTCTTCACTTCGTCGTTGAAATCGACATGGACCTCGGTGACCGGCGCGGAAACGAACGCGGCGATGTCGACGCTTTTGACCGATTTGACCGTGCCGGTCGAATTCACGACCTGCACCACGCGACCGCGCTCGACCGCGGCTTGGCGGTAACGTTCGGCCGGGTCTTTTTTGGCCAAACGCCCCATCATCGCTCCGCCGCCGACGACGAGGAGCGCGATCACACCGGCGATGATCCAGAATTTCCGAGACATCCGCGTCGCGACCGCATTTCTCATGCGTCCGCCGAAAGAATCATGTCGACCCGCCGTCGTGTTGCGGCGGATTATCCGATCCGAATATTCGATTATATCAAGCGAACCCCGCGTCTCGCGGGCTTAACCGGTGAAGTCGCCGCGGATTCCCGCCTTTCGACGATCAAACCAACTACGAAGGCTCGATGATCGGCGCTGGGGCTTGCGTCGGAATCTCCTCGGTCTCCGCTTCGGTCACACCCGCCGCGTGGAGCGCGGCGATCGCTTCTTCGATGTCGCGACTGTCGCACACGATCACGCCGTCGCGCAGCACGATCGCGCGGCGAGCGTTGCGAGCGACGTCTTGGTCGTGCGTAACGAGCACGATCGTGATGCCGTCGCGTTCGTTCAGTTCACGGAACAACTTCATCACGTCCCGACTGGTTTTGCTGTCGAGGTTCCCCGTCGGTTCGTCGGCCATCAGTATCGCCGGCCGGTTGACCAACGCCCGGGCGATCGCCACGCGTTGTTGTTGTCCGCCGGAAAGCTGCCCCGGATGGTGATCCATCCGATCGCCCAGTCCGACGCGCCGCAGCAACTCGATCGCGCGTGCGCGGCGTTCGGCCGCGGAAATTTGCTTGCTGTAGAGCAACGGCAATTCCACGTTTTCGATCGCCGACGTGCGGGCCAGCAAGTCGAAGCTTTGGAAGACGAAGCCGATCTTACGGTTTCGCAGTCCGGCGCGTTCGTCGCGACTCATGTCGACCACTTCTTCGCCGTCGAGCCGGTAACTGCCCGAGGTCGGGCGGTCGAGGCAACCCAGCGTGTTCATCAACGTCGATTTGCCGGACCCGCTGGGCCCCAGCAACGTAACGTAATCGCCCGCATGGACGTCCAGCGTCAGCCCGCGCAAGACGGGGACGTCGACCTCCTCCAGGCGATAGGTTTTGCGAATGTCGCGAAGTTCTAGCAGCGGCATAACCATTGATTCTGAACCAAGCCTGTGCAAATCGGCAAACGGCCCAGCCGGCGGGCTTACCCAGCTTCCCTGCGCCAGCGTTACGATCGAAACGATCACGCGTGACGTAACTGTTTTTGATTTTTTCGAGAAAGTCGTCGGCGTAAACTTTCGGTGCGCGTTGTCTTTCAAATTGCCTAACTTCACTCTGCGAGCGTTACGATCGAAACGAGCGTTACGCACACGCCCGTGTTCGCATTGTTCGCACAGACGTATGTGGTGCTCGCGGTTCTGGGCGATCCAATCGTCGCCGAACGCCCCAGATTGACTCTGCGAGCGAAACGAGCGTTACGATCATGGCTGTCACGATTCGAATTTTTTCCCAAGCGGAAACCATCGTCCTGCGAAGAGTCACCTCGTACCTGCGGTTTTCCAATTGCTTGGAGGCAAGTCTTTAACAGTCGGTCAAGGTGTTTCGGTATGTGAATATAAGTATACTATTAATTGACGCGAGAGTCAAGAGCTTTTTCGGGCGTTTTTCATCGAATTCCGATCTTTTCTCGCCCACTCTGGACATCCGACTGTCGCGTCGCCGACAATGGGGGACCTGCCTGTTCGGGGGGACCGGCGGCGTTGGGGCGAGGATTTCGTCGCCTGGCGTGCTCTCCCCGCGTTTCCCGCCCGCTTTCTCCTTCCTCGGAGTCGATTCGATGTCGCCCGTCGTTCGATTTGCTACGCGTTTGCCGTGCGTAGCGCTGCTCTGTCTGTTCGTCGTCGGAACGTGGGCCACGTTGGTTCAAGCCGACGAACCGCGGCCGATCAAGGCGTTGCTGGTCACAGGCGGCTGCTGCCACGATTACGAACAACAAAAAACGATCGTCACCGAGGGGATCTCCGCCCGAGCGAACGTGGTTTGGACGATCGTTCACGAGGGGAAGGATCGCAAAGACAAAATCGGTCTCTACGAGAAGCCCGATTGGGCGGCCGGGTACGACGTGGTCGTGCATAACGAATGCTGCGGCGCGGTCGAGGACGTGGCTTTCGTCAACAACATCGCCCGACCGCACTTCGAAGGCGTGCCGGCCGTCATGTTGCATTGCAGCACGCACAGTTACCGGACGGCCAAGACCGACGACTGGCGACAAACGGTCGGCCAAAGCTCATTCAGCCACGAGAAAGCCCGCGATCTGACGATCAAGACCGTGGCCAAGGATCACGCGATCATGCAGGGCTTCCCGGCCGACTGGTTGGATAAGACCGACGAGTTATACAAGAACGAAAAGCTGTGGCCGAACGTCACGTCGTTGGCCACGTCGTACGGCGAAGAGACCAAAAAGGATCACACCGTGATTTGGACCAACACCTACGGCAAAGGAAAAATCTTCGCCACGACGTTGGGCCACACGAACGACACGATGAAGGACCCGGTCTATCTGGATTTGATCACGCGCGGCTTACTCTGGTCGTGCGGCAAGCTGGACGACCACGGCAAACCGCTGCCGGGCTACGGTCCGCAAACGAAGAAGTAGTCGATCCCTCCGCTCTTGTTGCCGCTTTTCCTCAACGCGAACTTGCCCATGTCGTTCATTCGTTCCGTCGCCCGTTCTTCCTGCGCGGCGTTCGTCGGTCTCGGACTGGTGTCGCTCGTCGCGGCCGAGGAACCGCAGAAACTCGAATCCAAAGCATCCGCCAAACCGCAAAACGGCGACGTCGTCGTCGGGCCCGAGTATCCGATCGACCCCGAGCTGACGGACAAGGGCAACCCCAAGGGCAAAGCGTTCGAGTTCGCACTGCCGTTGGCCGCGAGCAAGATTTTCCCCGGCGACGACAAGACGCTGGACGTGAAAAAGGCGGTTCGCAAGGAACGCAAAATCTTCGTCTATGTTCCGGCCGCGTACAAAGACGGCGACAAAGCGCCGATCCTGGTCACGCTGGACGGACCGAGCCAGATGAAGCTGGTCCGCAACTGCGCTCGACAATCTGACGATCTCGAAGAACGCGGATCGCAAGCTGCCGGCGTTTATCGTGATCGCGGTCGAGAACGGCGGGAACGACGGCAAGGGAAGCGAACGCGGGCTGGAATACGACACCATGTCGGATCGCTTCGCGCGGTTCATTTACGAAGAAGTTCTGCCCGCCGTGTTGGCCGATAAGTCGATCCGGTCCGCGTATCCGAAACTCGCGTTCACCGACGATCCGTGGGGCCGTGCGATGATGGGCTGTAGCTCGGGCGGCGCGGCCGCGTTGACCGCCGGCTGGTTTCGGCCCGATCTGTTTCGCCGGTTGATCACGTACTCGGGGACGTTCGTCGATCAACAGGACGACGACGCACCGGAAGAAAAAGAGTATCCGCTGGGTGCTTGGGAATACCACTCGGGCAAGAAGCTGATCGCCGCCGCGGATAAGAAGCCGCTGCGCATCTTCACGCACGTGTCGGAAAACGACAACCGCGCGAAGGATCCCGAAAGCACCTATCACAACTGGGTGATGGCTAACGAACGGACAGCCGCCGCGCTCAAGGCCAAAGGCTACGACTACCGCTACGTCTTCAGCAAAGCGACCCGCCACTGCGACGGCAAAGTCTTCGAACACACCCTGGCCGATACGCTGGTGTGGATGTGGAGCGGGTACGAGGCGAAGTGAGAGCGAGTGATAAATACTCGACCGCAGCAAATGTAAAAAGCCCTCTGACTCGTCGAGTCACAAGGCTTTTTCTAAGTGGTCAGAGCCGGGATTGAACCGGCGACACATGGATTTTCAGTCCATTGCTCAAACAGACGAGCTATCCGTTCGTCTTGCGAGCGTGTCGTCAGGATAGAGTCGGACACCTTCAAGACGAATCACGTCGCCGGTGGTTCTAAGACCGCTTCCGATTTGACCGTCGCCGCGCCGGTGCGGGTGCTGATCTCGATGGTCAGGCGTTGCTCTCCCGCGTTCACCTGCACGCTTTTGAGTGGGGTCGTTTGCAGATTGCCGAGCTTTCCGGCGATCCGCGAGGGCTTGGTCGGCGGTACGACGTGCGTTTGCGCCAACGTGTCGTAATCCGCCGATGGTTGGGCCGCCAGATCTTGAATGACGACGCGATGCATGCCGGGCAACGCGCCCGGTTTGCTTTTCGCGTCGCCGCGCTGGGTCGCCTGCAGCGTGAATCGCCCCTCGCGATCGGTCACGCCCGACGCCACGCCGTTGACGCCCTTGGCGGTCGTGTCGGCGTTGAACGCGATGGAAAGGCCTTCGACGGGTTTGCCGTCGACCAAAATTTGACCGCTGACCAGGCCCAATTCCGGCGTGCCGGAGCACCCGGTCGAGACCAAACAGAGCAACGCCGCGAAGATCGTCGCACGAACCGCGCGCTCGCTTCCGCAACGGACATCCGTGGAACGAGCAAGCCGAGCGAGCACGATGGAAACCGTCCGAATGATCATTGAGAGGTATCTCGTTAAGTAGTCTTGCGGTTCTCGATGCGATTTCAAAACGCTTAGACAGTCGCGGCGATCCTGCGTCGACGCAGCGCGAAGCGGTACGTCCGTTCGCCCAACAGAATCAGCACGATGCTGGCGCCGACGATCGGCATCAGCACGCACAGCGTCAGAATGCCCGCGTACATCCACCAAGGGATTTTTCGATCGGGCTTGCGCGGCAAGCCCAGCGTGCCGGTCGGCCGTCGTTTCCACCACATCCAGACGCCGGTGATCGGCAGTCCGGTCAGCACGACGCAGGCGAGAAACCACAAGACTTTCGTCGTCGGTCCCAAGATGCTGCCGACATGCAACGGATACGTCCAGGCATGCCAGAAATGGCCGCCGTCCGACAGATGCTTCCGCGAGACGACCTCCCCGTTCTCCGGCTTCAAGATCATCTGCGTCGAATAAAACGGACCGTAGCTGGCGTTGAAGTCGGTCCCGGCGCTCACGCGCATGCCCGGCGGTTCGTTCGCGGGAGCCATGCCGCCGCGACCGGGTTGCGGTTTGCCGAGCGTCGCGAAGTAAATGCGGTCCGGGTATTCTCGCCGTAGCACGGCGATCGCGTCGTCCAAGGGCAGCTCGGGCGCGGTTTGTTTTTCCGGCGCGGTTTCTCCGTGGTCGGCGCGCACTTCTTTGGCGTCGCCGGTCGCCGCGCTTTGGGATTTCTCGGCGGTTTGCGTCTTGGCGACCGCCGGCGTTTCTTCGTCTTCCATGACGTGATGCGCGACGTCGTGAATCACGGTTCCGACCGCATAGGTGTAGAACATGCCCGTCACGGCGATCGTCGCGGCGATCGGGACGAAATACGCGCCGACGACCGCATGCAGGTCGCGCGGAAACGTATAGCCTTTGGCGCTCCATCGCGGCAGCCAAACGCCGCGGGTCTTGCTGCGATTCTTCGGCCACCACAAGTAGACGCCGGTGCCGATCAGGATGATCGTCCAGCCGGTCGCCAACTCGGTGATCACGCGGCCGGTCGAGCCGATGAACAATTGCCGATGCAGGCGAAGCGTGAAATTGAAGAACCCCGCGAGTTGATCTTCGTCGCTCCGTATCCCGCCGAGCACTTCGCCCGTGTAGGGGTTGATGTACGCGTTGACCGACGGCGCACGCGGGCCTGCGCCGCCCACCGCGCTGCGATTGCTCGCCGGCTTCCTTGCCCGAGGGGGGCTGCCGCAGCGAGACGACCGTCGCGCGATCGGCCTCCGGGCGAATTTCGATCTGCGACGCTTTGAAGCCGGGATACGCGGCCACGGCCGCGTCGACTTGCGCTTGATATCCGATTTTCTCGGAACCGGGTGCGACGTACATCAAGTGCGAACGCGCGAAGCCTTCGATCTCGGACTTAAAGACGTACAAACCGCCGGTTACAGAGAGGACGATCAAGAACGGCGCGATCAAGACGCCTGCGTAAAAATGCCAACGCCAGAGGACGCGAAACAAGTTTTCCACGGGTCGCGTCGCGCTCGCCGGCTTCGCGCGGCGGCCAAGCGGGTCATCAACGCGGCCGCTTTGAGACGCGGGTCCGGCGGCGCGGCGTCTTCGACGTCGGGCGTGTCCAACAGGATCGATTCGTTCGAATTAAAACTCGCCAAGTTGCTCGCCTCCGTTCTTGGTGGAAAGACCTTGATAGGTGGCGGGCGCGATGTCGTCGGTGACGAACCGCGTGCTGCCGTCGCAGAGCGAGAAATTCGCGCCGCCGGGATGCGGCGAGCCGAACGCGTGAATCCGTTTGTTCTTGATCAGCGTCGCGGCCGCGCCGGTGGGGGGCGACGCGAATTCTTCGGCCGAGATCTGAAAGTTCAGCGGGGCATACGTCAGGCCCGACGTCCAACCGTAGCCTTTGCCGACCTGAGCCCAGGCCCCCAGGTTGTCGTAGCCGACGCCGCCGTAAGCCGACGAGCCCCAGTATTTTTCGTCCAAGTCACGCTCGCCCATCAGAAACGTTTTGCTGGTTCCGTCGAGGATGTCCGAACCGCGCGTTCGCGAGTTGACGTGAAAGACGCCGCTCTTGATCTGTTCTTTCTCGGGAGACACCGCCACGGCCGACGGTCGGAGGTTGGTTCCCCAATTGAAACCGTAGGCGATGATCGCCACGAAGTAACCGTCGCCCGGATAGGCGTAGACCCCGGGGACCGAACTGGACGGGCAGTTGTAATTGGCGATCGGCTGCGCGGCGACGGCGTCGCGCAACGGCGCGGGCCAAGTGTCTTGCGTGCCGCTGCCGCCGGCGGCCTTGAACGCGCGGAATTGTTTCCACAGTCGCGAGACGGCGCCTCTTCCATGTAGTCGAGCAACAGCAACGCCGGCGTTTGCGATTGCGCCGAACCGGCCGGGGCGGAACCGTAGTTCGCCACATGCGTGGCCGACGTGCTGACCTCGCCGGAGGGAAAGCGTTTGAAGCCGTCGTAATAGTTGTGCGCGCCGAGCGCGACTTGGCGGATATTGTTCGTGCATTGCGACCGCCGTGCGGCTTCGCGCGCGGCTTGGATGGCCGGTAGCAAGAGAGCGACGAGGATGCCGATGATCGCGATGACGACTAAAAGTTCGACCAACGTGAAACCTGCGCGTTGATGCAATCGCATGGAATTCGCCTTCTCGGAATGTGGAAAAACGAACGCGCGGCGGCGAACGCGCGAAAAAAGATCGCGTCGCGGTCGGGCTCGAGGGGGAGGTGGAGAGACGTTTGGGAGGAAAAATCCCAAAGTCGAACGACCGCTGGCTACGTCGGAGAGTGGCCCGTAAAGCGGGGCGGGTGGTCGTCGTGTCGCAGTAATTTAATGATACGGAGACTCAAGATCAATACGATGGATGGTGTTAGATTTCGGAATCTTGCAGAGTGTTTATCGTATAGTGTTTTTAGATATGGCTTTACGGCAAAACACTAATGCAAATATTACTGGAGGAATGTTTTCGTGACACCAACCCAAATGTCGTAGCACGTCAGTTTGGCTGCCCCCGGATGAGTGCATAAAAAAAATTCCATAAGTTTCGGATAGGAGACGCCCATGATCTTTGGCAAACACGGCGCATAAAAAAACCCCTACGGAGTAGGGGTTTCTAAGTGGTCAGAGCCGGGATTGAACCGGCGACACATGGATTTTCAGTCCATTGCTCTACCAGCTGAGCTATCTGACCGACCTGCGGCCGGTTCGCCCTAGGGCGACCGTCCGAATCAACCAAGGTAACACGGATTTTTTCAGCCGCAAGGGGTGTCGGGCAGGCTTGAGATCGTCTCGACTTCGACGATTAACGCTGCATCGTGACCGCCTGGATCACGATCGACACGACCAGGCCGATCGCCAGGAGCGCGATCAAGCCCAGCAATCCGGCGATCAGCCATTGCGTCTTGATGACGATGACCGGTTCCTCGGGCAACAGGTTCGCTTGCGATTGCGAGAGCGATTGGCTGCCGGGGATCGCGTCGGGGTTTTCCGGGATAGTCCAGGCCCCGGTCGCGACCGGCGCGGGGGCCGGCACCACGCGCGGCGGCACGGTCCGCGGGCCGTTCAGCGCCAAGCCCAAGTTCGAATCGCTGGGTTCGGTGTCCTGCGAAGCGTCGAGGACGTTCAGGCCGATCTCGTCGACCCGCCACTCGGCGCTGTCGCCCGGCGGAGCTTGGTCGTGCGCCGCCGACCAGGGCGAGAGCCGCTCGACGACTTCGGCCATCGACTTCAACCGCTCGGCCGGTTTCTTGGCCATCATCGCGGCCAACACGCCGACGAACCGCTCGCTGAGCGCGGGGTTCAGCACGCGCGGATGGATGGGCGAATCCTCGCAGTGTCGCCGCGCTTTGTCGCGCGTCGTCCCGCCGGGGAACGGCACTTTGCCGGTGACCGCGTAGTACAACGTGCAACCAAGCGAATAGACGTCGCTCTGCCCGGTGACCGCGCTCGGCGTCAGGATTTGTTCGGGCGAGAGATAGTCGGCCGTGCCGACGATTCTGTTCGCGCGGGGATCGTTCTCGTCGTGCAGCCACCCGGCCAGCCCCAGGTCCGAAACCTTGGCGATCCCCTCGCGATGGACCAACACGTTGCCCGGTTTGACGTCGCGGTGAATCAGTCCGCTCTGGTGGGCATAGTCCAACGCTTTGGCCGCCTGGCTGACGATGGTGGCCGCTTCGACCATGCCTAACGGACCGCGTTCGCGAACATAGCGTCGCAAGTCCTGCGCCGGGAACGTATTCGCAGACCAAGTAGTAGACGTTGCCGTCGTGTCCGGCGTCGATCGCGCGTACCAGATGTTCGTGATCGAGTTTGGCTTGATTTTGAATCTTGCGCATGAAGCTGCGGATCGCCTCAGGCGTCGTTTTACTGCGCGGCAGGACTTTGATCGCCACCAGCCGGCCCAGCATGTTGTGCTTGGCCAAAAAGACTTGGCCCATGCCCCCTTGGCCCAGCGAGTCGACGATCACGTACGGCCCGAGATGGAGCTTGCTGTGACCGGCCAGCAGTTGATCGGCTTGAAAGCGCGAGAGGTATTTGCGCTCGATCAGCGTGTCGGCGAGTCGCGTATCGGGGACTTCCGTTTCTCCGGGCGGTAAGCGCTTCTTCAGCGCGGCGACGATCTGTTCGAGATCGGCGTTCGTCATCAGCCCGCTGGTGACGACGCACTTGCGG
This sequence comes from Pirellulales bacterium, assembly GCA_049840575.1. GTDB lineage: Bacteria > Planctomycetota > Planctomycetia > Pirellulales > JALHPA01 > JANRLT01. Next base: position 297,582 of record JASGKV010000013.1, on the reverse strand, counting down.
AACGGCGGCTTGTTCGGAGTCGCGGTCATTGAGCCGATCCTGCGAAAAAGGAGCCGTGAAGTGTAAGGAATGACGGGATTCTAGTGTAAGTGCGACGCGGTCGGTCGCCAAACGAATCGCGTGCTCGCGCCGTTGGTAACGATGATGCCGGTTGTTCCGCTCACTACTCTTCGTCGCGGTTCGGAAACGCATAGCCCAAACGCTTCCACGCGACCGGTAACGGCGCGACGAACGTCAACGACGTCTTTTGCGTGGGATGCTCGATCGTCAGGCGTCGCGCGTGCAGCGCGATGCCGTCGCGGATGAATTCCACACTCGATCCATACTTGCGATCCCCTTGGATCGCGTGGCCGCGCGATTCGCATTGCAAACGGATTTGATGTTTGCGACCGGTGCGCAGTTCGATTTCCAACCACGTCGATTCCGACCCGCGGCCGCGCACGCGATACGCCAGTTCGGCGTTCTGCGCACGGTCGAACGTTCCGCTACGACGCGCATCCGATGCGCGGCGTCGTCCTTGGCTACGAAGTCCTTCCAGACCGCTTCGTCCGGCGCGACGCGCCCGGCGACGACCGCCCAGTAGCGTTTATCGGGCGAGCGTGCGGCGAACTGCGCGGTCAATCGCGCGGCGGCCTTCGACGTTTTCGCCAGCACGATCACGCCCGAGACGAACGTGTCCAACCGACTGACCACGCCCAAAAACGCGTTGCCCGGCTTCGCGTGGCGCCGGATCAAATCCTCGCGCGCCCAATCGACCAGCGACGCCGCGCCGACTTCGGCGCCCATCGTGGCCCAGCCCGTCGGCTTGTCGAGCACCAACAGGTGATTGTCTTCGAACAGGATTTTCGGATCGGGCACGTGCGGTGCGATATTGTGAGACGCATGAAGCGTGGGAAATCGCGACTTCGGCCGGGACGACGTTTCGTCTATGGAGAATCGGCGAACTCGCCTATATTAGCCGTTTTCCTCCGCTCACTACAGGGATGTGCGCGTCCGGTTATGTCGTCGTTCGTTTCCATCGCCGATCGCGAGAGCGGGTTGCTGGCCTCCTATGCGTCGCACAGCGACGCCAGTCGCGGGCGTATTCATCTCGAAGAACCGCATCCGTTTCGCGGGCCGTATCAACGCGATCGCGATCGCATCATTCACTCCGGCGCGTTTCGTCGTTTGGGTCAAAAGACACAAGTTTTCACCGGCCATGAACTGGGCGATTATCACCGCACGCGGCTGACGCACACGTTCGAGGCGACCTCCATCGCGCGGACCATCGGTCGCGCGTTGCGCTTGAACGAGGATCTGGTCGAAGCGCTCACGCTGATGCACGACTTGGGCCATCCGCCGTACGGTCACGCCGGCGAGGACGCGCTCGACGAGTGTCTGCACGATCGCGGCGGCTTCGATCACAACTCGCAAGCGTTGCGGATCGTCGAAATCTTGGAACAACGCTCGCCCCGGCATCCCGGCTTGAACCTGACCCGCGAAACGTTGGAAGGTCAATGGGCGCGGTGCGTCAAAAAATCGTTGCCGTACTCGCCTTCGCTCGAGGTCCAGGTCGTCGAAGCGTCCGACAGTCTGACCTACGACTCGCACGATCCGGACGACGCGCTGCACTATCGCTTGCTGACGCTGGCCGATCTGCACGACGTCCCGTTCTGGCGGGCGGCGACACAACGTGTTCGCGCCCGCGACGCGGGGCTGACCGAATTCGAACTCCGTCGCGCGACCGTCCATGAATTGATCGATTGGCAAGTGACCGACGTCATCGATCAAACGGCGACCAACTTGGTTCTGCACGGCATCGAGACGCCCGAGGAACTGCGCCCGCGCCGATCCTGGCCGAACCGAGTCCCGAACTGCGCGACTACAAACGCGAGTTGGAACGCTTCCTTTACGAACGCGTCTACCGCACGCCGCAACTGTTGGCGTCGCGTCGATTGCTGCAAGACAAACTCAAGGCGTTGTTCGCCGCGTATTGCGCCGCGCCGGACGATCTGCCCGGCGTGTACCGCGCGGTTCGACGACCAAGGCGTGGAGCGCAGCGTGGGCGACTACCTGGCCGGCATGACCGACCGTTTCGCCGAGCAGGAGCACGAGCGACTGTTTCCGAACGACTAAGATTCCTCCGATCCGCCGAGCGGGTTCATTTTTCACTAGGATGGTGTGCGATGGGCGACGTCAATCAAGTCACGTTCTTAAAAAAGTTTTTGCCGCAGGTCGAAGGACCGATTTTGGAAGTCGGCAGCAAGGACTACGGCAGCACGTCGAGCTTCCGCGATTTCTATAAAACCTCCGATTACGTCGGCGTGGATCTGGAAGACGGCAAGAACGTCGATAAGGTCTTGGACCTGACCAAAGGGACCGGCGATCTCCCGCTGAATCACTTCGGCTTGCTCATCTGCTGTTCGGTCTTGGAACACGTTCGCAAGCCGTGGCTCATGGCCGAATACCTGACCAATCTCGTGCGCCGAACGGCGTGATTTACATCTCGGTTCCGTGGGTGTGGCGCTACCATGCGTACCCCGACGACTTCTACCGTTTTTCCAGCCGGGGCGTGGCCGAATTGCTGCCGGGGTTCCGTTGGAAAAAGTCGTACTACTCGACCAACGTGCCGGAGGAATTTTTCGAAATCGGCGAACCGAGCGCCGGGGTCGACAACGCGATGGCCGTGATGAAAAACACCGGTTCCAAGACGGATCGCAAGCATCTGCCGTATTTAATGGTGAATATGTTGGGAATGAAAAACTGAGACTCGCTCTCAAAACCGCGCTAGCCGCGTGAACCGCCCTCCACCTCGCGCGGGGAACGGCACCCCATGCCCCGCTCGTGAGATATGATTAGAATGGTCCTTTGAGCGAACGTTCCCCGACCGTCGAACGGAGGGGGGATCGTCGTTGGGGCACGCACGTCGGTTCATAGGTTACGACTCCGTTATGAAAAATCTGGGGCTACTCGTCGTTCGGTTCGTCTTCGTCCTGGTCGCCATCGGCCTGGGCGTCGGGATGATCAAATCCGAAGTCCTGGGCAAAGAAACTTATGCCCCGTGGCTGGCGATCGCCGGCATGGTCGCGTTGTCGCTGGCCGTGATGAGGGCGGATATCGCCGTCGCCCGGAAGGAACTGCAAACGGTCACCGCCATCTACTTCGGCCTGTTGGTCGGCGTGCTATTGACCTACGTCGTCCGCTTGGCGTTGTTGCCGGTCATCCCGGACGTCGACAAGGCGCCCAACGCGCAATGGGTGTTGTTGGTGATCGGCATGGTGCTCTGTTATTTGTGCGTCAGTATTTTGATGCAGACCAAGGACGATTTTCGCTTCATCATTCCGTACGTTGAATTCGCTCGCGACGTGAAGGGCCGCAAGCCGTTCATCTTGGACACCAGCGTCATCATCGACGGCCGCATCGCCGACGTGCTGGAGACGCGCTGCTTCGACAACCAAGTCGTAATCCCCGGCTTCGTCATCGCCGAATTGCAGGCGATCGCCGACAGCGGTGACCGCATTAAACGGAGCCGGGGCCGGCGCGGGCTGGAATATCCTCAATCGCTTGCGGAACAACAAAGAGTTGGAAATCGACATCTTCGAACGCGAGATGAAGGAACTGGCCGAGCAACCGGTCGACATGAAACTGGTGCTGTTGGCCAAAAGCCTGAACGGCAAGATCGTCACCAACGACTACAACTTGAACAAGGTCGCCGGCGTCCACAGCGTCGGCATCATCAATCTGAACGACTTGGCCAACTCGTTGAAGCCGGTCTTCATCGTCGGCGAGAGCTTCGAAATCCGCATCGTCAAACCGGGCGAAGGAGGCGGGCAGGGGATCGGCTATTTGGACGACGGGACGATGATCGTGATCGAAGGGGGCCGCGAGCACATCAACGAAGTCGTCAAAGTCACCGTCACCAGCATGTTGCAAAAAAGTGCCGGCCGGATGGTCTTCGCCAAATTCGAAGGCCCCGTCGCCGCGGCGTGATCGCAACGCTCTCGTTTGCCGGCCGTTATGCTCCGTCTGAAATAGCAAGGCTTTGGGTGGCTGGGGTCGAAGCGCAGCGCAGCCCCCTGGCACGTTCGAGGTCGAGCTTTCCGTACGCATTCGCGTCTCGTCGCTAAAAGTCATTGGGATTGTCGGGAATTCACCGCATGCTCGGGCCGTTTCGCATCTCGTTGCATCCCCGACCGAATGAGTGGCCCGCGACGCCCGATGTGTTGGCCGCTGCGTCGTTCGTCATCGATTTCGAAACCGTCTACGAACGCCTCGAACCGTTGCCCGGGATGTTTATCGAGCCCGACGGCTCGTTCGTGTGGCGCGTTCCCGGCGCGTGGCAACTTGACGGGCATTTGTACGACCGCGCCGGACATCTGATCTACGTCGATCTGCTCGGCACCTGCCCGCGCTCGGCGTTCGACGATCTGCTGCGTCGACTGAACGTCGCCGCCGAGAACGTCGTCGTGCAACTCCGCGAATCGGGCCGCTACGTCCACTGCCGCGCGTTTCTGGACGCGGCAGGACGGTGCGAGTAGCGCAACGCCGTGCGAAGTGTTTCACGTGAAACAACCCGCGCGTCGTCTTATCCATCTTCACTCTGCGAGCGTTACGAGCGAAACGATCGTTTCGAGCGCGTGCGCAAATATTTTTTCTCTTGATCGAACCGAGTGCGGCAACCTTTGGTTCGCGCCGTCCCGCCAAACGCTTCAGCTCCACTGTGCGAGCGAAACGAGCGTTCCGAGCGAAGCGATCGCTCGTCCTGCGTCACAAAAAAACGTCGGGTGGCCGGGGACGACCATCGGGAGCCCCCGGAACGTTTGGCGTCGCGAAAGTGTTTCCGCTCCGCGCGTTCCAGTCGTAGGGTCCGCTGTGCGGACCGTCGCCCAACGTCCGGTCCGCACAGCGGACCCTACGAGAGAAAATTGCGCTGCCATCTTCACTCCGCATTCCGCGCTCCGAATTCCGCACTTCCCCAACGAGACTCCCGCCGACGGCGCAAGTGCGCCGGGGCGGGATGTGAACGTCCACGAGTGTTTGGTCAGCGCACACGGGTGGCGCGTTTCGCCTACGCGAATTTCTGAAGAGACATGTGCCTGGACTCGTGTCCGCGCGATGCGCGCCTGCAGATCGCACCGTGTTTGTTGGAACGGTGTTCGATCGGCAGCGGCGCGCGAGCGTGGAGGATTTCGATCTCGTGCGAATGCGTTCGTCGGCCGTCGTCGCTTTCGCGCGAGAAGCGTCGTCAAAACGACGCTCACACGCGATGGACCGGTGACTGGCGGGAAAACGTCACTCGCTCTAACTCGTTCGTGCGTCGCACAAACGGGTCGGTCGATTGCACGTCGCACAACGCGACGTCGCAACAAACCGGTTTGGGGTGTAGCTACACACCGGGTTACGGGGACGATGTTGGGTAAATTCCGAGCGCGCGCATCCCCTAATCGCGAGGCCGCTTTCGGAAAAGCCCACCCCGCGGTCGCACGCTCGAAAATCCCGGCGAAATTCAGCGTTTTTGGCGCAAGTCACGCCAGAAACAGCCTCTCCGACCGGGACATTTGAAAAATTCACTTGGCACAGCGCATCGGCCGATGCTACGGAACGTATTGTACATACGTACACTCAAAATGCAAGGCAATTCCGGCGCAGATTCGCAAGAATTTTTAACTCGTGCCGAGACACGGGCTTACGCGCGGCAGATGACGCTTTGTATCACGCGGCCAACCAAAAACCTCCGGGTTGCCGGTGGTCGGTTTTGCGGTCGCTGCAAACCTGATGTGCATTTAGGCCTTCCGGCACCCATCTCGACTTCATGCAAGGGCTGGTATCGTGGATTCTCATCGTAACCGTGATCGGCAATCCAAAACACGCACTGGCAGAGCCAGTGGCACACTCGGAAGGCACTGCATCCAGCGGTGATGAAGATCAACCCTTTGTTTTCATCAGCGCCACTTCGCCGCTTGAAATATTCGTCATTGCATCGAAGCATTAAGTCTGGTTCAATCAGCTAGAATTCGCTCGCTTAATGGATTCATTTTTTACGAACACTGAGCAATGCCTGACATCACAATCCGCGAAATACTCGATACAGTTCCGCGAGGACAAATTCGCATTCCTGCATTTCAACGCGGCTTTGTCTGGGACCCCGACCAAGTAGCGTTTTTGATGGATAGTATATACAAAGGATATCCTTTTGGATCTTTATTGCTCTGGCGTACGAAGCAACAGTTGCGTTTTGAACGCACATTAGGCCCATTCACTTTGCCTGAACGTGATGCCGATTATCCCTTAGACTATGTTTTAGACGGACAACAACGACTGACATCTATTTTCGGCGTTTTTCAAAACGACTTGAATGCTAACGTGAATATAAATTGGGCAGATATATATTTTGATCTAGCGGCCGATCAGCATGCACAAGAATCGCAATTTGTTGCACTAAATACAGATGACGTAGATCTTCGTCGTCACTTCCCTCTGAAATCACTTTTTTCGCCTATCGCATACAGACGTGCAACTGAACAGTTGAGTGAGAATGATATTATCCGTGTTGACGAAATGCAGGCTCGTTTCAAAGAGGCTCGTATTCCCTTTCAACTGTTGGCTACAGAAGACCGTCCTCGTGTCGCTATAGTATTTGCTCGAATCAATCAATCGGGTGTGCCACTAGATACATTTCAACTCCTGTCTGCATGGACTTGGTCTGAAGAATTCGATTTGCAAAGAGAGTTTGACGAAGTTAGAGACGAACTTGCAGCATTTGGATTTGCTGGAGTAGGCGAAGATTCAGATTTGATAATGCGATGTTGCGCCGCGGTGTTAGCAGGCGACGCCGACCCCTCCACTTTGGTCAATCTTCGTGGAAGTGATGTCAGAATGAAATTTGAGGAAATCATTAATGGAGTAAGAGGGGCAATTGATTTCTTAAAAACCAATCTTAATGTGCATACGCTCGCAAATTTACCATTCACCACATTACTAGTTCCTTTAGCGGTTTTTTTTGCGATTCCAGGTAACCAACAATTAAGAGTAAATGATTTGCAAAGAAGGCGTTTGATAAGATGGTTTTGCGCGCGATTCATTTGCGCGAAGATTCAGCAGCGGTGTTCTTCGATACCTTAAAGATGATATTGCCCAGATTCGTGCATTAAAAGAAGGTAGAGCTAACACTTTAGGAGATTTTTCAGTGCTTGTAACCGCAGAATTCTTTATTCAAAATGCATTTAGGGTCAACACTGTTAATACAAAAACATTTGTTTTGATGTTAGCGCAAAAGAGACCGTTAAATTTCATTTCCGGCCAACCTGTGGCTTTGAACAGTGTACTGCGGGAGTATAATAGAAGCGAATTTCATCATTTATATCCACGATCATTCCTGAATGAAGCAGGAATGCCAGCTAACCAGCAAGGACCACTTGCAAATTTCGCATTTTTATCAAAAGTAGACAATACAGCTTTGGGTGGTTCTGCACCCAGTATTTATCGCGCTATGATGCCGAGTAATGTAACAGATATTCTTGAATCATCCTTGGTGCCAAATTCATTATTCGAGGATGATTATCCGAAATTTATCCATGAACGTAGTTTATTGCTTGAGCGTTATGCGTCCGAATTAATTGAGTAGAAGTGCAAGTTGCATTCTGAATATCATGGTCAGAATTGTTACGAGTAATTTGATATTTCATGTCTTTTTAAGCTCTCACAAAATCGGCCCCACCAGCCACGGCTGGAACTCTTCGTCCCCCAAACTCAGCGTTTCACTCTTCGTCGCGCGGCCGCTCGCGGTGTCGAGGATCGCTTGGAAGAGGTCTTGGCCCACGGCGGCGACCGGGCGGCCTGCGCCGAGGATTACGCCGGCGTCGAGGTCCATGTCGGCTTCCATCCGTTCGTACATCGGGGTGTTCGAAGTGACCTTGATCACCGGGGTCGGCTTGCAGCCGAAGCACGAGCCGCGGCCCGTCGTGAAGACCATCACCGTCGCGCCTCCCGCGACGATGCCCGTCACGCTGACCGGGTCGAGGCCGGGCGTGTCCATCACGACCAGTCCGCGCGTGCGAACTTGTTCGGCGTAATGGTAGACCGCGTTGAGCGCGGTGGTCCCGCCCTTGACGATCGCGCCGAGCGATTTTTCGTAGATCGTCGTGAGGCCCCCCAACTTGTTGCCGGGCGAGGGGTTGTTGTCGCACGTGGCGCCGAAGACGCCGGCGTACCACTCCCACCATTTGATCCGCTCGATCAAACGATCGGCGATGTCGGGCGTGCGGGCGCGACGCGTCAGGACTTGCTCCGCGCCGTAGATCTCGGTCGTCTCGCCCAGGATGACCGTACCGCCGGCGGCGACCAAGAGGTCGCTGGCGTACCCGAGGCGCGGCGTTGGCCGTGATGCCCGAGTTGCCGTCCGAGCCGCCGCAATTGGTTCCCAAGATCAGCTCCGACGCGGGGCAGGTCGTGCGCCGCGCGGCGTTCACGCGGGGCAATAACTCTTCGACCAACTTCGTCGCGGCGTCGATCGTGGCGGCCGTGCCGCCGAGGTCTTGCATGACCAGCACCGGCGGGCGTTCGATCTCGCGTCCGCCGCCGCGAATTTGGATTAAGCCGGCGTCGTCGATCAGCGAACCGATCGTGCCGGTCTCGCAGCCCAGGCCGATCAGCAGACAGCCGCCGACGTTCGGATGCTTGGCGACGCCCCCCAGCACGCGGTTCAGCATTTGGTGTTGTTCGCCGCGAAAGGGCATGCCGCAGCCGTTGCCGTGCGCGAACGCCACGACGCCGTCGACATGCGGATAACGTGCGCGAAACTCGGGCGTGTGAAACTTCCGCGCCACGATCTTGGCGACCGAGGCCGAGCAGTTCACGTTCGAGACGATCGCCAAGTAATTGCGCGTCCCCACGCGACCGTCGGCGCGGCGATACCCTGCGAACGTGAAGCCCGGCAGCGGCGTCGGTTCGGGCGGAACGGCGGTCGATTTTTCCCACTCCTGGCGCAGCACGTCGGCATGCAGATTGTGCGAATGAACCCACGCGCCGGCCGCGATGTCGGCGGTCGCCGCGCCGATGTGCTGACCGAATTTCACGACCGACGCGCCGCGGGCGATCGGTCGCAAGGCGATCTTGTGGCCGATCGGAATCGCTTCGTACAGCCGCAAGTCCCGTCCATCGACATTGATCGTGTCGCCTTTTTCCAAGGCGCGTGCGGCGACGCAGACGGTGTCGGCGGGATGGAGATGGACGACGTCGGGCATGGCGCGAGATGGGAAGTGTAGGACCAAGACGATGCGTGTCGTATGCGTCGGCATGCCGAGTCGCGCGTTCCGGGGGCTGCGCTACGCTGCGACCCCGGCCACCCATCCGACTTGGCGTTACGGCCGGCGGTCGTGCGTCAGTGCGACGCGGCGGGGTCGACGATTTTTTCGGCGGGGGTCTTTTTCGCGCGTAGTCGCAGATTGACCAACTCGACGGCCAACGAGAAGAGCATGGCGAAGTAGATGTAGCCCTTGTTGATGTGGCCGCCGGTTCCTTCGACGACCAACATCACGCCGATGAGGATCAAGAACGAGAGGGCGAGGATTTTGATCGTCGGATGACGGCCGACGAAGTTGCCGATCGGCCCGGCGAAGATCAGCATCACGCCGACCGCCGTGCACATGGCGACGATCATCACCCATTGCTCGCGCGCCATGCCGACGGCGGTGATCACGCTGTCGAGCGAGAAGACGATGTCCAACAGCACGATCTGGATCAGCACCTTGGCGAAGCTCGCGGCGACCGCGCCGCCGGGGCCGTGCTCTTCGCCTTCCAGCTTCACGTGAATTTCGTTCACGCTCTTGGCGATCAAAAACAGTCCGCCCAGCAACAGGACCAAGTCCTTGCCGGTCACTTCGACCAGATGTTCGGGATGCTCCATCCATTGGGCCAGCCAGGCCGGATCGACGCCGATCGACGTCAGACTGAACAGCGGCGTGTCCAAGCCCATGATCCAGCGGATCGCCAGCAACAGCAGCAACCGCATGCCGAGCGCCAGCAGCAAGCCGATCTTGCGCACGGTCTCTTGACGCTCGGGGGGCAGGCGACCGACTAGGATCGCGATGAAGACGACGTTATCGATCCCCAGGACGATTTCCATCGCCGTGAGCGAGACCAACGGCGCGATCCAATCCCACTCCATGTCGTCACTCCGATAGGGCTGCGTGAATTTGCTGACCGGCGCCTTAATCGCCCGATTTGGTTGGCGTTTTGCTTGAACGTTCTTCGGCAGCCAGGATCGCGAGCGCGTGGGCCGGCGCAGCGCGAGACCTGCGGACCGAGTTCCGCCGAGAGCGAGACCAGCTTCGTGCGAATGCGCAGTCGTTCGATCAGCCGCCGCGCGAGAAATTCGCCGTGGCCGCTGAAGATCACCGTTTGCAGCGGCTGATCGAAGCGGCCGGTGACTTGGCCCCAGGCCGTGCCGATGCGGGCGAGATGTAGGCGATCGACCGCTTCGGCCAGCGCGAGCGCCGTTTATCGTCGAACGATTCGCGATCCGAGCACAGCGTGTGCGCCAAGCGATCGCGCGAGTACGATTTCGTGGCCGGCTTGCCGTTGGCCGTGTTCAAGTCGCTGGGGGCCGGTTCGAGATCGCCCAACGTCAGATAGACGTCGCGCGTGGTGGCAAACAGTTCGCTGGAGATCGGCGTCCATTCGCCGCGATAGGGCAGCGTGGCGGCCAACGCGCAAAGCGGCGTCCGTTCGATGCCGCTGTAGACCAGTTCGCCGTGCCGCATGCGCTCGAGATCGGTCGTGCCGAGCGCGACCGGGCGCCGTCGAGCAGGGGGATCAGGTCGATCGTCGTGGATCCGACGTCGATCAACATGGCGAAGCCTGCGGGCGCGTAACGGCCGGCGAAATTGGCCAACGCGTGCCAATTGGCGGCGGCGACGGCCAGCGGTTCGCGTTGCGCGGCGGCGACTTTTTCCAGCCGACCGGAGACCAGATAGACGCGGACCTTGCGTTGCTCGGCGGCTTGCGTGACCGCGCCCAAGATGAAATGCACGCCTTCGGAGCGTGTGGTAAAGCAGTCGGCCAACTCGCCGGTCATCGTGACCGCGATCCGCTCGCAGGGGGGGGCGGCTTGGATGCAGTTCTTCAGCGTCTCGGCCAGTTGGCGATGCTTCTGCCAGAGCGGAAACGGCACGCATTGCGCGTAGCCTGCGCCGTCGGCCAGTTTCAGATGCGCACCGCCGATATCCAGCGCCAGCCAAGACATGTACGGAGTGGCGAAAAGTTCGAACCGATCACAAGCGGGCGTGGGGCGTGCGCCGGACTCCGCCGTGCGTGGTGAATTCTACTCGATCGCTCGGGTCGTGAATATCCGCGACGGCTTCCGGCACCCCTCCCTCGGCGATGTTCAGCATGGCGCGTGCCAACGAATTACGACAGGCTTTGCGCAGGCCGACATACGAGACCGTGGGGCGTGGATTGATCTCGATCACGTAATCGTCCGAACCACCGACGGTCTCCCCCAGAATCAGATCCAGCCCCACGTAGCCGCATGCGGCGGGCAAGGCGTCCAACGCGCGGCCGGCCAGCGTTTGGGCGCGGCGTGCGAAGTCGGCCGGCAACGGGATCGCTCCGCCGTGATACGACACCGCGCCGTCCGCCGCGAAGACGATCCGCTGCTCGGCCGGCGGCAGCGAAGACGACCGTTTGACCCGCACAAAAACGCCGCGCTGACGGCGCGGCCTGATTGGTATTTCTCGATCCGCCAGACGGCGTCGGCCGGACAACGCACGACCAAATCGGCGAGATGCGCGTGCCATGTCGCGCGATCCGCGATGCGGCGCGTCTCGACGGAACCGGCTCCATCCACAGGCTTGATGATGATCGGAAACGCGAGTTCGCTCGGAAGTTCGAGCGTGACGAGTTGGGCGGTCGAACGCGCGATGCCCGGCGGCGTGAACACGCCCCGCACGCGAAGCGTCTCGCAAAGTCGATGCTTGTCGCCCGTGAGCGCGATCCACGCAGGGTTGGGGCCGAGCAAGCGTCCGCCGGCCGCCAAGACCGCTTCCGCCCGTGCGGTCAACAGACCGTCGCATTCCGGGGCGATCACCAGCGTCCAATCGGCGGCTGCCGCTTCGCGCCGCAACATGTCATCGACGTCCTCCGCCACGTTGACCCATTCCCAAGCGACCCTACCATGATCGGGCAGTCGGGTCGACCGTGCGCGCGGCACGCGGACGCGGCAGTCCTCGAGCGCGGCGAAGTCGGCGGCCAGCGCGGCCAACATCGTCCAGCCTTCGGCCAGCAGTTCGTCCGAAAGGTGCGCACCGAGCGGGCCCGCGACACCGGCGGCGACGCATTCTTCGTAGATCAGGATTCGCGGCATCGCGGTGCGGGATCGGTCGGCGTTTCTCGACCCTCCGCCGACCGCCTGCTATGATGGCCGCTACGTGAGTTCGAGCCATTTTCGGCGGAGCGGGGAACCTAGCATGCGGCCGGCATCATCATCGTTTCGACAACGCTTCGTCGCCGCGGCGCGACGTTGTCTTTACGTCGGACTCTGCTTGGTCGTTTGTCACAACGCGTCCGCGCAAGACGACGACGACGGTCGCCGCGTCGTCGACGTCGAGAAGTTTGGCGTACGAACCCGCGTTCCGCAAGCATGGCGGTTGATCGGCTGGTGCAGGACGATCAAGCGTTCGTGCTGCGCATTCCGCAAGAAAAAGTCACCACCGACGGCGTCGTGGCGTGCGAGTTGGCCCTGGCGCCGACGAACTTGGAGGAGTACCGCAAACGTCACGCGGCGGCCGACGACGCCGAACAAAAACGGGACAAGCCGCGTCGCAAACTGACGCACAACGAAATCCGCGACATCGACCCCAAAGCGTTCGGCAAAGCCCGCGCCGAGGAATGGAAACGGCGGCTCGATACGCGTTGGGAATTGACCGAAGTCGAAGGCGTGAAGATGTTCGAGCATCGCACGCGGATCATTCGCGGCGACGTCTTGTATTCGTTCGTGTTGATTTGCGACGAAGAGCATTTCGAAGCGTTTTTGCTCGATTTCGAAGAGATGTTGGCCGCCGTCAAACTTACGCCGCCGCACACGGGCGTCGAGAAAATGCCGGGCGGCTACTGGATGCAATCGAAGCTGCGTTTCGCGTTGGAACTGCCCGACGGCTGGCGTCCGACGTTCGCGCCGGACGACAAGGTGCGGTTCTTGGCCAAAGGGCAAACGCACGAGGTCTTCACCGACAACTTGATGGTCCTCAGTACCGACAAACGCGGCTTGGATTTCGAGCAACTGAAAACGGCGATCGCCAAACAGATCGCCGCGACCTATCCGGACGCGAAGTCCGAGATTCGCGTCGTGCGCTTCGGACCCGGCGCGACCGAAGCGTTGGAGACGGAGATCCATTTCAAACAAGGACCGTTCGCGCTCAGCATCTTGGAGTGGCGGTTCACCGGGCCGTCGCGCAACTACGAAATCAAATTCACCTGCGAGTCGACCGAGTTCGCCGCGCACGCCGACGAGTATCGCCGCGCGTTGCAGAGCTTCGTCGAAGTCGCCGAAGACGCGCCCCCGCCGGGGACCATGTAGTCGTCGTATTCCTTTACGTCTCTCCGTTTCGCAGCCGAACGCATTGTCTTACGATCCCCGCCTGCACGTCGTTTTGTATCAGCCCGAGATTCCGTACAACGCGGGGAACATCGGTCGCACGTGCGTGGCCGTGGGGGCGAAGCTCTGGATGGTTAAGCCGCTGGGCTTCGAGATCACCGACTACTATCTGCGTCGCGCGGGGATGGACTACTGGCCGCTGCTCGAACACGAAGTCGTCGAAGACTGGGCCGAGTTGACCGCGAAACTGGCCGGCCGCCGCTTCTGGTACTTCTCGAAAAAAGCGACCCGTCGCTATTGCGATCCGCAATACGCTCCGGGCGACGTGCTGGTCTTCGGCCGCGAGTCGTCGGGCTTGCCGGACGACATCCTGGCCGCCGCCGGCGATACTAAATTGCGCATCCCGATGCGCGAGGAGGTTCGCAGCTTGAACCTGAGCAACTGCGCCGCGATCCTGTTGTACGAAGCGTTACGCCAATGGAACGAATTTCCCAGCGAATGATTTTGAGCATCGCCCCCGAACAACGGCGCTGTGCCGCGTCGACTTCACTGAAAACCGAATCCTGAAAACCAAAAACTCAAGCCCATGCCTGTTATTCCCGCCTCCGAGTTGCGTTCGTTCGCCGTCACGTTGTTGCGTTCCGCCGGGTTGTCGGCGGGCGAGGCCGAGTTGGTCGGCGGCAGTTTGGTCGACGCCAATCTGCGCGGGCACGACTCGCACGGCGTGATGCGGATTCCGTTTTATCTGGACGCGATGAAAAAGGGCGAAGTCGTCGCCGGAGCGGCGTTCACCGTCTGCAAGGAATCCGAAACGCTGATCAACGCCGACGGCAACTGGGGCTTCGGTCAAACGCTCTGTCGCGAACTGACCGAGCGCGTATGCGATAAGGCGCTCGAACACGGCGTCGGCGTCGGCACGTTGATTCGCAGCAGTCACATCGGTCGCTTAGGCGAATACTGCGAAATGGCCGCGTCGCGCGGACTCGTGTCGCTGTTGATGGTCAACACGCACGGCCATGCCCGCCGCGTGGCGCCGCCCGGCGGCAAAGCGCCGCGGTTGGGGACCAATCCGTTGGCGTTCGGCGTGCCGACCGACGGCGATCCGCTGGTGCTGGACTTCGGCACCAGCGCCATGGCCGAGGGGAAAGTCCGCGTCAAGAAAATCGCCGGCCAACAGTGCCCGCCGGGTTGGCTGTTGGATTCGGACGGCAAACCGACGACCGATCCGAACTCGCTCTACGGCACGCCCCCCGGCACGATTCTGCCGATGGGGGGCGATCAAGCGTATAAAGGCTTCGCGCTGGGGCTGATCGTCGAAATCTTCGCCGGCGCTCTCCGGCGGCGTCTGCATCCGCGAGAAGCCGCTCAATCAAAACGGCAACTGCGTCTTCTTCCAGGCGATCAATCCGGCCGCGATGGGAGGCGCGCAACACTTCGCCGAGCAAGTTCGCGACCTCCTGCTGTTCATTCGCGGCTGCCCGCGCATCGACGGCTGCGACGAAATCCTGCTGCCCGGCGATCCGGAATGCCGCGTGTTGGCAAAACGGTCGCAGGACGGCGTCCCGTTCGACGACGGCAACTGGGGCCAACTCCGCGAGTTGGCGGCGAAGCTGGGCGTGAGCGAAATTCCGGCATAACACCCAAGATTTCGGCCGTTTGACGGGGTGTTTTCGGCGAATTCGACCGAACCGCGTCGACGATTCGGATTTCTCGAACCGGAGCGTTCGGCGACTCGTAACGGAGACGAACGGCGAATGCTAGTCACACCATCCGCATTTCGTTAGGCTTGAGAATTCGCGACGCGGCACGGGGCTTCGTTCGCTGGGTTTTGTCGGACGCGGCGTTGTTTCGATGAATTGGCTCGCTCACCTCTATCTCGCCGAAGCTCCTCTCGCGTGCCGCGTCGGCAACGTGTTGGCCGACGTCATCAAGGGACCCGCGCGACGGACGATCGGCGCGCTCTATCAACGCGGCTTGGCCTGCCACCGCGTGATCGATCGCTTCACCGACGCGCACGCCGCGTTTCTACACAGTAAGAATCAGCTGCCCGAGCATTGGACGCGCTTCCGCGGCATCCTGATCGACATCTATTACGATCACTTGCTGACCAAAGTCTGGCGCGAGCATTGTCCGCAGGCGTTGGGCGAATACGTGCATGAGTTTTACGCGCACGGCGCACGGCACCATGTCGGCGTTGCCCCAGTTCGCGGGCGAAGTGCTGCAAGGGATCATCCGCGTCGATCGGCTGGGGATGTACGCCACGGTCGAAGGGATCGAAGACACGCTGGCGCGGCTCTCGTTGCGGATCGGCGAGCGCGTCGGCCGCGTCGTGCGGTTGCAAGACGCGTTGCCCGATCTGTTGCGGGCGGAACCGCAATTGATGCAGGATTTCTCGCGGTTTTTCCCGGAATTGGTCGCCCACGTCCGAACCTGGATCGATGGGCAACCGCCGCTCGAAAGCCTGGGCGAAGCGACCGGCTAAGCGTCGTAGCGCGGGCTTTTCATCACGCGCCTCTTCTGGAAATTCGTCATGCGCATCGCTTTACGCGTCGTCGCGCTGGTGCTGTTCGTTTCGTTGGCGGCGACGTTGCGCGCGGACGAGACGTTGCCGCGCTCGGCGCAGCCGGATCCGCGGTTCGCCGAACTCGAGAAAGCCGCGCTGACGTTCCGCGACGAGACCGGCTGCTCGGCCGCGAGCTTGGCCGTCGCGCAGGACGGCAAGTTGGCGTACTCGTGCGCGTACGGTTGGGCCGACGCCGCGCATCAACGACCCTTGAAGAGCGACGCGCTGTTTCGCATCGCCAGCGTCTCGAAACCGTTCACCGCCGCGTTGATTCGTAAGCTGTTCGACGAAGGGAAGCTGACGCCCGATCGCACGGTCTGGGATTTTCTCGCGTTAGAAGAACCGGCTGGCGCGTTCGACGCGCGGTGGAAGGCGATCACCGTGGGGCAACTGCTCGACCATCGGGGTGGTTGGGATCGCGCAGGCCGGCATGGACCCGATGTTTCGCATCGCGTCGGTTCGCAAAGATCTCAAGCTGGATCGCGCCGCGCGCCCGCAGGACGTGATCCGCTGGATGACCGGCAAGCCGTTGCAGTTCGATCCGGGCGAGAAAAGCGCGTACTCGAACTTCGGCTACTGCCTGCTCGGACGGGTGGTCGAACGCTCGACCGGGAAATGCTATTTCGACGCGCTTGACGAGCGGATTTTGAAGCCGGCCGGCATCGTCGACGTGCGTCTCGGGTATGCCGCCTTGAAACAACGCGACCCGCGCGAACCGGACTATGCCCCCGGCGAGGACGATTTCGACCTGGACGTAATGGACGCCCACGGCGGGCTGATCGCCTCGGCCCCGGCCGTTTGCGAGATGTTCGCGTGCTATTGGATCGACGGGACGCCCCGCAAAGCGGGCGAACGGCAAAATTGGGCGTTCATGGGGAGCTTGCCCGGCACCACGGCGCTGATTCGGCAAGATGTCGGCTGGGACGTTTGTCTGCTGTTCAACGGTCGCCGCGACAAGACCCTGGAGGAGGACGCCCGGCGATTACTGAAGTCGGTCGATCAAGCCTTGAAAGACACGCGTTAAGTCGTATTCCTGTAATATGTTAAAGATTCTTGCTTGGGACCGCTTCGAGACGAAACTCGGGCTAGTCTTAAGGGTTAGATGGTAGGGGTGGGAATCCGGCTGCGCGGTCGCTTGGAAAACAGGCCGACCGTCTCGCAAAAACCGGGTGATCTCGATCGTTTGAACTACAATGAGGTTCCGGATTTGCGGTTTCGCTCTCAGGCGATTCCGCCGACCGGAGCTTCCGCCACGCAAACCCATATGCGGCTTGATTCTATGTCTCGTCAATTGCGGCTTCGACCAGCGACGTTCGGCCTCCTGAGTGGGCTACTGTTCGTCGTTTTGACCGCGTTTCACGCCGGTTCCGCGTCCGCCGCGGATAAGGAATTCGTCGGCCGCTTGGCCCTATTGGCCGAACCGACGGTCGCGACCGAGCTGAAATTGACGGACGACATCAAAACCAAGCTGATGGCGATCATCGACGAGCGCGAAAACGGCGCGGTCGATCTGGCGCTCTCGGCCAAGTCGATGCCGGCGGCCGAGGTGAAGACCAAAATGGAAGCCTACCGGACCGAATCCGAACTGCTGGGTCTCAAACTGCTGACGATCGACCAAGTGAAGCGTTTGGGGCAGATCGAATGGGACCGTCGCGGGCCGTTGGCGTTTTTGGATCCCACGGTGGCCGCGAAGCTCAAATTCACGGCCAAACAAGACGAACAAGTCGCCGAAATGGCCAAGGAATTCGAAGCGGCCGTCGCCAACGTGCCGAAAGACGCGCGGGAATCGCGGAAAATCGAACTCGAGCGGCGGCTGATCGGCGTTTTGGATCCGGCCCAACGGACGACCTGGGAAGATCTGACCGGCCGTAAGCTGGGCAATCTCGCTGCCGCGACCGAGGTGGCCTTGGCCGATGTTCCGAAAACCCCGGAACCTGCCAAAGTTGTGGAACCTGCCAAAGGTGCGGAAACTGCGAAAGTCGAATCGCCCAAGACAGAGACCCCGGCCACAGAATCGCCCAAAGTCACCGAAGCTCCTAAAGCGCCGGTCGGTCCTCGTGTTCCGGATCGTATGACGCGTCCGGCCGCGACCGAAAGCGATGCCGGTGGCGAGAAGAAGCTGAAGTTCAGCTTCAAGTATCAACCGTGGCGGGACGTGATCGAATGGTTCGCCAAGCAATCGGACCTGTCGTTGATTATGGAATATCCCCCGCAGGGGACGTTCAACTATCAAGACAATAAGTCCTACACGCCGTCCGAAGCGCTCGACCTGCTGAACGGCGTGCTGTTGACCAAGGGCTACACGATGGTCCGCCGCGAGCGGATTCTGATGGTCGTCAACTTGGCCGACGGCGTGCCCGACCAGTTCGTCGAGACGATCCCCTTGGATCAGCTTGATAAGCGTGCCCAGTACGAGTTGGTTCGCTGCGTCTTCAAACTCGAAAAAATGGCGGCCGATCGGGCGTCGTCCGAAATCAAAAACCTGCTGGGCGCCAGCGGCTCGGTCGTGGTCTTGAACGAAGCTCGGCAGATCGTGGTGACCGATACCGTCGGCCGGCTGCGGACCGTGCGCAGCGTGATCGAATCGATCGAGAACCCGTCGTCGGCCTCCAGCGATTCGTACAAACCGTTGACTCTGACGCACATCGCGCCGACCGACGCGTTGACCATCATCAAGCAACTCTTGAACATTCCGGGCGATCGTAACGCGACGTCCGACGGTTCGATCCGGCTGGTCATCGACAGCTCGGGCAAGTCGTTGCTGATCGGCGGCAAAGCCGAAGGGATCGCCAAGGTCGAGGAAGTCTTGAAAGTGATCGACGTGCCGAGTGCGGCCAACGGCAACGCCCTGGCCGGCCAACCGCAGTTGGAGGTTTATTCGATCGGCGCGGCTGATTCGACGACCGTTCTGCAAGTCTTGCAAACGCTGCTCTCCGGCACTGCCGAGACGCGGCTGTCGCTCGATCCGCGTAACGGAAATTTGATCGCGCTCGCGCGTCCCTGCGCAGCACCTGACGATCAAAGCGACGATCGAACAATTGCAAAAAGATGCGCGTCAGCTCGAGGTATTCCGTCTGCGGATGGTCGATCCCGCGTTGGTGAAGGAATCGATCGTCAAGCTGTTCGGCGACGGAACCGATGCGGCCAGCGGCGCGCCGAAGGTCGAAGTCGATCCGAATCTGCGTCAACTGGTCGTCCGCGGCAGTCCGGGGCAGCTCGCGCAAATCAAGGTCTTGCTCGACAAGATGGGCGAGAGCGATCTCTCGACGCCGACCGACACGTCGGCCGCGCAAACGATGCAGATTTTGCCCCTCTCCTCGCGAGCGGCGAACGGCGTGTTGTCGCAGATGGAGCAAGTCTGGCCGAATTTGCACAAGAACCGGATTCGCATCGTTACCTCGACGCAATTGAATCAAGGGAGCGGCCTGAAGCTGCCCGGCGCGGACGGGATCGTGCAGCAAAAACGGATGAACGCCGTGGACGCGAACGGCAACGAAACGCCGAGCGGCAACGTTCCCGGCGCACCAGGAACCGGAGCGAAGATCGTTGATTACGAAGAATTGCTGCGACGTCTGCCGCAGAACACGATCGACGGCCTGACCGTGCCGCTGACGGACGAACAACGCAACGGGCCCGCGCCGAGCGAAACTCCGCGCGGCGCGATCCCGAAGGTCGTTCCTCCGCGACCCACGACGCCGCCGTCGTCGACCGAACCGGAATTTCCACGTGGCAAGCCGATCAACACGACCCCTGCGCCGCAGCGCGATGTGAACCGTTCGGCGTGGCGAGTGACCGAGACGCCGGTGATTCGCACCCGCTATGTCTCGCATCGCCAAGCCGAACCGACTACGCCCGCGAACCCGATCGCCGGCAAAGCGACCGCCGGTGACGAACCGCCGCCGATCCTGATTTCGATTGGTCCGGCCGGGTTGATCGTGACCTGCGACGATCCGCAGGCGTTGAAGGATTTCGTCGATTTGGCCAAGACCTTCGCCAGCCGTCAGACCGGGAATCAACGCGAGTACACCGTCTACTATTTAAAGTTCGCCAAGGCCCAATCGACGGCCGAGATGCTGGAACAACTTTTCGCCGCGGGTGGTTCGTCCTCCAGCGGCGGCGGAGGCGGCGGGCTGGTCAGCAGTTTGGCCGGCGCCGCGTTCGGCGATATGGGCGGCGGTTTGATGGGCAACCTTCTGGGCATGGGGGGCGGTGGGGGCGATTCCGCGCCGAAGCTTGCCGCCAGCGGTTCGATTTCGATCATCCCCGAAGTGCGTTTGAACGCGTTGATCGTGCAGGCCAATGAGACGGATTTGGATACGATCGAACAAATCTTGAAAGTGTTGGATCAAGAACAAAGTCCGGAAGACGTCACGCTGATCAACAAGCCGCGCTTGATCGCGGTCCATTACACGCCGGCCGAAGAGATCGCCGCCGTGGTGAAATCGGTCTACGCCGACCGGATGGCCGGTGGCGCCGGCGGTGGCGGGGGCGGCCAACGTCAGCCGTCGCCGCAAGAGTTCATTCAGGCGTTACGCGGCGGGGGCGGCCGCAACGATCAACGTCGTCGCCAAGCCGAAGAAGCGCCGAAGATGACGATCGGCGTCGACAACCGCACGAACTCGCTGGTCGTCACGGCGACCGAAGCGTTGTTCCAGGAAGTGGCGGAACTGGTACAGGATCTCGACAAAGAAACGATCGCCAGTAACGAGACGATGGAAATCGTCACGTTGAAGAATTCCAGCCCGGCGGCGGTCCAACAAGCGTTGACGCAGATCGTCGGCCCCGAGTATCTGAAAAACAGCACGCCCGCCAACATCAGCCCGCAAACCAGCGGGATGACCGCCGGCATCAACCCGTTGCGTTCGAATCGCACCAGCCCGACGAACAACCCGCCGCAGCAGCAGTTCCAAGGAGGCGGCGGTTTCGACCCCGCCATGTTCCAAGCCATCCAACGCGGGATGGGCGGTCAGGGGGGCGGAGGTCGTGGGCAAGGGGGCGGAGGGCGCGGCGGCATGGGCGGTGGTGGTATGGGTGGCGGCGGAATGGGCGGAGGCGGTCGTGGCCAAGGGGGCGGCGGTGGTCGTGGCGGCCGCTAAATGTGGTGGAGCAGGGCCGAGAGATCGCGGACAATTGAACAATGCTAGCACGCTTATAAATGGTTAGGTTTGTTGGTCGATGCATGCCGGGATGCATGCGTCCACGGATGTGTAAATTTCGATAAAGTGCTGTCGCGCATTGAGTGCAGAGTGCCGGCGCGGAGCGGCTTAGTTGTCAGATATTCCTAACAGGCTCCAGTGCCGAGATCGGCTTAATTCTCCCTGTATTTCCCAGTCGATCCATTCTGTTTTATCGCGCATCTTTTCTTCAATTCTCATTGGAGAACTGAGCAGACTTTTCCGATAAATCCTGTGGTGCAAAGTCTGCGCTTTCGTATGGATTGGGATTCTCTCCCCTGGGAGTCCCTTGGCGAGCGCTCTCCAAAGGATTGGCGATGCTTCCCTTGATGCAGAAACGGCCGTATTGGACGGCGATTTTCACGTGTGCCGGTTTGGCCATCTGCCTGCTGGCGACCTTGTTTTTCGTCGAAACCGCGCCGGCCCAAGCCCCGGCCGCGCCCGCCGCGTTGCCGGCGCCCGCCGCCGACGGCGAACCGGTGTTGAAGGCCTACGAGGTTCCCGGCCAAGATCCGACCGTGGTCGCCGCCCGGTTGCAGACGCAGCTCCCGGGCGACGCCGGCATTTCCGTGGCGTCGGATAAACGAACCGGTCGCGTGCTGGTGCTGGCCACGCCGTCCGCGCATCAGTTAGTCGCCAAGCTGCTGGGGCCGCCGGCTCCGGCCGCCGCGCCGGCGACGAACGCCGAGCCGACCAAGCGGGTCGAAAAGGCCTACACGCTGAAAAACGTCGACGCCGTGAACTTCGAGACCGCGCTCGTCGATCTGGCCGGCCGCAAGCTGCCGGTCTCGGTCGACGCCAATAACCGTCAGGCGATCTATACGCTGACCGGCCGCGACGGCGCGACCACGATTCTGTCGGTCGATCGGACGAACGGCGCATTGGCGATCTCGGGCAACGACGCCGGCGTCGAAGGTTGGTTGCGCGTCGTCGCCGCGTTGGATCGTCCGGCCAAGCGCAACGGCGACGACCTGGAAGAAGTCGTCCCGATTCGCAATCCGGCCGCGGTCAACAACGGTTCGATCCAACAAGCGATGCGACTGATCTCCGAGCAAGTCGGTCCGCGCAACGTCCGCGACACGCCCGCCAATCAGTTGGTCGGGATGCTGTTCCAACCGCCGGCCGCGCCGCCGGCGACTCCGGCCCCGGCGACGCCAGCCGATAACGTCGCGTCGGGGACCGCGCTCAGCGGACCGGTGCAAATTCAATACATCGAAGCGTTCGATCTGTTGATCATCCGCGGGAACGCGAAGGACGTCGAACGCGTCAAGGCGATCATCGCCGACATCGAACGCGAATCCGCGTTCAGCATCCCGAAGATCGAAATCTATCCGTTGAAGAACGTCGGCAGCGACGCGATGGCGAACCTGATCCGCCCGCTGTACGACCAAGTCCTCAGCCCGCGCCAAGGTCGCGTCAGCGTCACGTCGTTGGTCAAGCCGAACGCGCTGCTGTTGATCGGCCGCGAAGACAGCATCAAAGTGGTGATCGATCTGATCCAACGTCTCGACCAGCCGGTCGATCCGGCCACCGAATACAAAGTCTTCCAACTGAAGCACACCGCCGCGACCGAAGTCCTGCAAACCGTCCAAGCGTTCTTGAGCGGCCAAACCGTCGGCAACACGGGGACGACTCCGGGCATCAATCAAGGAACGTTGGCGCGACGATCACCGCGCCGGGACTCGGTACGCGGGCCGTCGTGACGGCCGATTACCGGACCAACTCGTTGATCGTGCGGGCCGGCGTTCGCGATCTGAAAGAGATCGAATCGTTAATCGGCGAGTTGGACAAGTCGTCGAGCGGATCCGTCAACGAGCTGCGCGTCTTCAACCTGAAGTACTCGCTGGCCGAAGAACTAGCCCCGGTCCTGCAAAGTGCCGTCACCGGCACCGCGCAGCAAAATCGGACGCAAGCCGGCGGCCAGAATCAACCCTTCGGGCAACAAGGCGGGCTGCAACAATTTCAGCAGTTGCAACAAGGTGGCAATCAACAGAACCAACAGCAACGCGCCGCCCGCAGCATCATGCTGCAATTTCTGACCGTCGACGAACAAGGGAAGAAGCTTCTTAAATCGGGATTGCTGACCGACGTTCGCATCACGGCCGACGGTCGGGCCAACTCGATCATCGTGTCGGCTCCGGCCGAAAGCATCGAACTGATCGGCGCGTTGATCCGCGAATTGGACCAAATGCCGACCGCCGAAGCGCAAATCAAAGTCTTCACCATCCAGAACGGCGACGCCACGAACCTGGTCACGATGTTGCAAGGCCTGTTCGGGCTGGCCCAAACCGGCGGCAACGCCAATCAACGCGGCGCCGGCGGCGCAGGCGCCAACTTCAACTTCGCCAACGCGGGCGATACGTCGGGCGACAACCCGTTGGTCGGCCTGCGATTCTCGGTCGATCAGCGGACCAACAGCATCATCGTCTCGGGCTCGGCCGGGGACTTGGGCGTGGTCGAAGCGATCTTGCTGCGTCTCGACGAGAGCGATATTCGTCAACGCAAAAGCACCGTCTATCGTCTGAAAAACGCGCCGGCGATCGATGTGGCGAACTCGATCAATCAGTTACTCAATAGCGAGAGACAAATTTCGCAAGTCGCGCCGCAATCGACGAGTCCGTTCCAACAGATCGAAAAAGAAGTCGTGGTCGTGCCCGAACAGGTCAGCAACAGTTTGATCATCAGCGCCACGCCGCGATACTTCGACGAGATTCGCGCGATCATCGAGCAGTTGGACATGCAACCGCCGATGGTGATGATTCAAGTTTTGATCGCCGAAGTGCAACTCAGTAACAACGACGAATTCGGCGTCGAGTTGGGCGTGCAGGACTCGGTGTTGTTCGACCGCAGCTTGTTGGGCGACTTGGTCACCACGACCAACAGCACGACGTTCGGCAACCCGGCCACCACGGTGCAGAACCAAGTCGTGCAGGCCGCGTCGAACACGCCGGGCTACAACTTCGTGGGGAACGATCTGGGGAACAGCGGTTCCACGCAATCGTTGGCCCGCTCGGGCGCGATCGGCAGCCAAGGGACCAGCAGCTTCGGCGTCGGTCGGACGAACTCGGAACTGGGATTCGGCGGCCTCGTCCTGTCGGCCAGCAGCGAAAGCCTGAGCGTGTTGCTGCGGGCTCTCAGCCAAAATCGTCGGCTCGAAGTGCTCAGCCGTCCGCAAATCATGACATTGGACAACCAACCGGCCTTTATCCAAGTCGGTCAACGCGTGCCGCGAATCACCAACGTCAGCGTGAACTTGGGCATTCAAAACAACAGCGTTGTGTTGGAAAACGTCGGTCTGATCCTGGGCGTCACGCCCCGTATCAGCCCGGACGGCTTGGTTGTGATGGAAATCGACGCCGAACGTTCGGAAGTCGGTCCCGAGTCCGAAGGCGTGCCGATTTTCGTGAACACCACCGGGCAGGTCGTGCGTTCGCCGCGGTTCAATACCAGCGTCGCGCAGACCACGGTCAGCGCGGCCAGCGGTCAAACGATCATCCTGGGCGGGTTGATCAGCAAAACCAAGACCGAGTTCAGCCGTCGCGCTCCGTTCCTCAGCGACATCCCGGTCCTGGGTCACTTGTTCCGTTACGACAGCTCGGCCATCTCGCGTCGCGAGTTGCTGATCATCATGACGCCGCGCGTCGTGCGAACCCAACAAGACGCCGAGTTGATCAAGCAAGTCGAATCGGCCCGCATGAGCTGGTGTCTGGCCGACGTCATGCGGATTCACGGTCCGTCCGGCTTGAAGACGCGTAAGGATCACTGGGGCGAAGGCGAAACGCTGGTCGTCTATCCCGACGCCACGCCGAACGGCGACTCGTCGCCGATTACGTATCAAGATCCGAACGACGCCGCGATCTTGCCGCCGGGTCAGATCATGAAGGAGCATTCGATCCCGGGCGAAAAAGGGAACTTCAGCAAACCGATTCCGGAGATGCCCAGCCCGAACGGCCCGCCTCCGGCGCCGTATCAACCGCCGGTGATTCAAGGAGCCGTGCGCCGCAGCGGAACCCCAACGGACCGACGGTGCAGGCCGCCGTACGCGGCGAGGGACAAGCCCCCACGCTTGCTCCGACGGACGTTTCGCAAACGAATCCCGCTCAAGTCACCGCGCCGCAAGCGAACGTCGCCGCGGCTCGGATGAACGCGATCGGCCAAAGCGGCGTTCCTCAGCAAACGCAGCAACCGGTGGCGCACCGCCCCGCCGCAATCGGCCAATTCGGCGTTTCAAGCGATGTTCGCGTCGCCGCAACCGGCCGCGCAGCAACCGCAGAGTTCCGCTCAACAACCTCACATCGGCAGCGCACAACAAGCGTTGTTCCAACCGAGCGCCGCGCCGGCCGCGTTGCCGGCCAACTGGGGCCAGAAACCGTTGGAAATCGATTCGCCGTCTGCGCAGACCGCGGTCTTCTACGGCGCCGCGCCGCAAACCGCCGCGCCCGGCGTCGCGGCGCGACCGATGACGACGCAACGCTAAGTTCGGACGCGCAGCAGGGACGTTTCGCACAACGATTTTCGTCGACCACCGAGTAGAGATTACGACTATGCGACTCCGCACGTTCGATCACCGACTGACTCTGCTGTTCGCGACGTTGTTCGCCGTCTCGACGGGTTGCGCTTCGTTCGACTTGAACAAACGCATCCCCTGGGGAACCAGCGGCGAAGACGGCAAACCGGTCCCGCCGATGCGGCTGATGGCCGTCTGGGCGGATACCGTGATGACCACGCCCGGCAAGCCGGCGATGCGCGGCTTCGGCGGACGCATCTGCTTCTACGACCAAGCCAACGAAGCGGTGAAGGTCAAAGGGACGTTGATCGTCTACGCGTTCGACGAAACCGGCCGCGCACAAACCAACGTCACGCCCGATCGCAAGTTCGTGTTCATGCCGGAAGACTTCGAGAAGCATTACAGCAAGGGTCGGCTCGGCCACTCGTACAGCTTTTGGCTCCCTTGGGACGAAGTCGGCGGACGCCAAACCGAAATCAGTTTGATCGTGCGCTTTCAACCGGAAAAAGGGGGCGAAATCGTCGGCGAGCAGACCAAGCATCTGCTGCCCGGCTTGACCGTCGACATGGCCGCTGCCAAGAACCAATTCCAAGGGATGCAGCAACAAGCGTTGCTCGCCCAACAAGTCCAGATGCAAAACAATCCGCAAGGCGTCGCGCGAACCAACTGCCGGCGCAACTCGGCGCGATGTCGCCGTTGCAACAGGGCGGCGCGATGGTCGACCCCGCCGTGGCCCAAGCGTCGGCCATGTTGCCCAGCGGCGGCGCGGGCGGAACGAACTCGGTCATGTCGCAAAACGCGCAATCGAATCTAAAAAGCTACACGATCCCGCTGCGCAACAACAACGCGTTGTCTCGCCCGCTGGAAGCGTTGCGAGCCAACCCCGGCTTGATGGAAAAGCAAGGACTCGCGCCGACAGAAGGGCAGGCCCCGGCGATCGACGGCGCGGGCCAAATCAACGCGGCCGCGTTGCAAACTCAGCAGGCGATGCTGATGCAGCAAGCGATGGCCCAACAACAAGCCGCCCTCATGCAGCAGCAAACGGCCGTGATGCAAACCGCAGCCAACGCCACGATGTATCAAGCGGGCAACGCCAGCAGCGGCGATACGCCGCTGAGCGGACGCAGCGGCAGCAATTTCCAACGCCGACAAATTCGCCCGATGTATAACTCCGATCAAGCCGCGGCCGCCGGCGCTGACGGGGTCGCCGGCAGAGGGATCTCCTCAGGGATCGACAGGCGGTTCTCCACCTTCGAAACACCGGGCTCTAGGAGGCACAATCTCCCGGCTAAATCCCGCGCATGTTCGCTAGGAACGGTGCCGCTGAGGATCGCCGTACGACCGTCCATGTTGACCACGATGTTGGTCGGAATCGCGCCGAGTCGCGGCGGATTGTTGAACATCGTCGCGCGCCGGTCGGGTTCGGCACACCGGCTACCGTGGCGCTGGTCGGAATGACCGCCATCGAACGCATCGTCGACAAGCGACGCGAAAGATCGACGTTCAACTTCGCCGTAGGCGGCGCTGTGTAGGGGAATTCGACGGAGCGGACGGCGCGGACCGTTTTCTTCGCTCGAGCGTTGCCGCTCCCTTGTTGGTTCTGATTGAAATTCTGTTGCATGCCGCGCAACAAGCCTTGCAGAGCGGCCGCTTGTTGCTGGGCCATGATTCCCATCATGTTCGCCGTATCGGACGAGTCCGCGCCCACGAACTGCCCGGCCGCGCGGACCCTGACGCGAGAACCGTTCGTTGCCGTCCATCTGGCCGACTTCGCCCGGATTGCCGACGGTGTTCTTGCCGGGCATTTTTTGATTGTTACCGCTGATTCCGCCGCCGAGCGAACGGCTGCCGAACGTGCCGCTGCTGGTCCGACCGCCCGCGTTGCTGCTGCTGTTGCTGGTCGAGCCGAAACCGCCGGCCCCGCTGGACGAGAACCCGCTCATCCCGCTCATGCCGCCGCCGGACATGCCCCCCATCGAGCTAAACCCGGACGAGCCGCTCATGCCGCCGCCGCTGGTTCCGCCGCGTTGCTGCGCGACCACATCCCACGAACCGGCCGCAAGACCGAGGAACGCCAAGATCGTAAGGGTTGCGATACGTCGCATAACCGTCACCTGGGGAATGTCGCCGAACATCGTGTAGCTATACAAGCTATCGGAACGCGCGGAATCGCGTCCCTTCTCTATTAACCCCGATCCAGGTCGCCGGGTTTCGCCCACCGACCGGTTGTTCCTATTGTACCGACCGGGCGGAGTTTACGGCGACAGGTTGGCCGTTCGACCTCGCCCATTGCCGGGTGCTTGCACCGCCGGATCACCCCGTCAGCACGACCATCCGATCGCCGCTCAGCGACATCCAGAACTGGTCCAAAGTGTCGGCCAGCATCGCGCGGCTCCAGATCGTTTCCCAGTTGCCGATCGCGTAGCGGCTCCCTTGCTCGACCGAAATCGCTCGGTCGTTCCGGGTGAAACTCGGTCCGCCGGCGAACTCGAATTTCCGCCGCACTTCGGCCAGCGCCTGCTCGATTCGCGCGGATTCCTCTTCCGCCGCATCCACATGGTCCATCATCGCTCGACTCCGTGATAGGTCATCCCCGAAGTGGATTTTAATCGACCGCACGGTCGCATGCCAAGATTTTTCCGCGGCGTGCGCTGACATCTTGTTAAGCCGCTTGCAGTTGCACCGCGCGGCCGCCGACCAGATGATTCATCCAGCCCAAGAGTCCGAACGAGCCGGCCTGCGTCAGCGACAACAAAATGAACATCGTCTTCGACAACGCGGGCGAGCCCGAGGTGGCGAAAAACATGATCAGGAACAGCAGAAACGCGAACCCATTCAGTCCGATGGCGATGAAACCGAAGATCGTGGGCTGCGACAATCCCAGGTAACGTCCGGTGCCTGCGGCGAACAGCCCATAGCAAGCGAACGATCCGTAGAACAGCAGCATCGAGATCACCAGCATGATCTTGCCGAACGTCCCGGCGTACTCGCCCGACATGCCTCCGCCGGCGAAGCCGACCATCAGCGTCTGAAACATAAAGACCATGATCAACGCCGATCCGGCCGAGAGACCGAGCGCGATCGCCAACAATAACCGTTGCCCTGACGAACGCGGAATCTCCACGATCACGATCCACGCCGTGAAATTGGCGATCAAGCCGGCCGTGACGACCGCGCCGCTCCACAACATGAACGAGCCGAGCCAGGCCGAGAATTCCGCTGTGCGTCCGGCCGAGCGTTGCCATGCTTGCATCTCTTGCTGATGCTTTTGCATCGCTTGCGGATTTGAATTGCTGGGCATCTGCGGTGGCGCCGACGGTCCGGTCATCGTCTGCACCAGGACCAAAAACAGAATGAACAACGTTCCCGCGGCGCACAGCCACAACGCGAACTTCGACACGCGTAAGCCGGATATCGCGCTTTGCCAGCCCAACTCCATCTGCCCCGAAAACGCCGGCGCGGCCGGCGTGGTGGTCGTGGAGACCGTTTGCGCGGCGGCGTAGGGATTCGACGTCGCGTTCGAACCGATGTTCGATCGCGCGGGCGATCCTTTGAACGATTCCTGTGCGCCGCTCAGATTCACCGACGACGTCGGCGCGGCGTTCAACGCGGGATAGACGTCCGGCGCCCAACGCCACTGCGACCAACCTTCGCAAAAAATCTGACACTCGTGATTGATTCGACCGTCTTGATACCACTGATCGAGCTCGCTACGCGGGATCGGTCCGAAGCGATCGCCCGAGGGGATCTGCATGTACCATTGCGCTGGTTCGGCCGCCCCCTTCGCCGACGGACTCGATGTCGCGGCGACGTTCGTTGATGAACCAACGGCGGTCGCGGGGACCGTCGCTTCCGCGACGACCGCTCCGACCGCAGGGGCCGCCGCGGTGACGACGGGTTGCGCGGCGACCGGCGTCGACGCGGTCGCTTGCACCGTTTGCGTGGTCGCCGTTTGCGCCGGGCGTTTGCGGCGTCAGCGTGAACGGGTTTTGACACTGCGGGCATTTGACCGTTTTGCCGGCGCGGTCTTGCGGCGACTTTCAACTGCTTCCGACAATTCGGACAGACGACGACCATCAACCCGGACATAAAACCCGCTCGCACGTAAGGAAAACGGACGGAGTTCCGTCGCCATCGGTCACACCACCGGATCGCTCCATTATGTTTCGAGCGTAAGAGCGTTGCCAACGATTTTTTCTCGACCGGAACGGTCCGCACGCCGGGATTTTCGTCCGAATCAAAGGGGTTCCGGCTTTCTATGAACCACGCGGCGCGAGTGATCGAACATCGGGCCATGGCCACGCGTTGGCGGATGCGGATCGCCGGCGACGACGCCGATCGCATCGCGGCGGTCGCCGACGAACTGCCGGCCGAGATCGATCGTTGGGAACGGATTCTGTCGCGTTTCCATCCGGCGAGCGAACTTCGTCGTTTGAACCAAGCCCCCGTCGATCGCCTGTTGCGGATCGGCGGCGAGTTAGCCGCCGCGCTCTCGCTTGCGCGCCACGCGACGCGCATGACGCACGGGTTCTTCGACCCCCGCGCCATGACCGGGATGACCGTCGGCGGCGCGCGACCCTGGGAACTGGACGAAGCGGAACGCACGTTTGTCTGGACTACGGACGAAGCGCGATTGGATCTGGGCGGGTTCGGCAAAGGGTATGCGCTCGATCGTTTGGGCGAATGGCTGCGCGAGCGCGGCGTGGCGGCCGCGCTGCTCGATGCCGGCGGCAGCAGTTTGCTGACGTGGGGCGAGACGCCGGAGCCCGCGGGTTGGCCGGTCGACTTGCTCGATCCCTCCGCGTTGCGCGACGAAGACGCCGAGCAAGCAACTTCTTCCGCCGCGAGTCCCACCGCACGTTTGACGTTGCGTGACGCCGCGTTGTCGTATTCCGCCGTCCGACCGGACGACGCCGCCGCGCCGCGCCGCGATCCGACCGTCGATCCGCGCACGGGCGAACCCGTCGCGGCGGGGCGGGGTTGCGTGATCGTCTGCGCGTCGGCCGCCTGGGCGGAAATGCTCTCGACCGCTTGCCTGTGCATGGGCGAGTCGGCGGCCGCGAAGTTCCTCGACAAAATGTCTCCTTGCGCGTCGCGGATGTGGTGGCTCGAAACCGGATCAGGTGCGCCGCGATCGTACGTTTCGAGTAAAATCGTAGAGGATTGACCTCGCTCCACCTGCCGAGCCCACGCCGGCCGCTTTCCCACCACGTTTTTTCCCGCGAGTTTCGTATGCCCACCGACCGTCGCGGATTTTTGGGAGCCGGTCTCGGTCTGGTCGCCGCCGGGGTCGCGCATGCCGCAGATAAGTCGACCGACGCGGATCGTACGCTGCGCGTGTTGGTGATCGGCAGCGGCGGACGCGGGTCGGATTTGATTCGTTCGTTGGTCACGATCGAAGGGGCTTCGATCGTGGGCGTCTGCGACGACTATCCGCCCCATTTGGCCAAGGGGTTGGAGTACGCCGGCAAACAGGCCGAAGGATTTTCGAGTCATACGGATGCCCTGAAAAAGTTATCGCCCGACGCGGTCGTGATCGCCGTGCCGTTACATTTGCATTACAAAATCGCGCTCGACGCGTTCGCCGCCGGCGCGGCCGTCTTCTGCGAGAAGACGATGTGTTCGACGATCGACGACGCGCTGAAACTGCACGATCACGTCGTCGAGAAAAAGTTGATCTTTCAAGTCGGTCTGCAACGCCGCGCCAATCCGATCTACATCCAAGCCCAGGCGATGATCGAAAGCGGCATCCTCGGCCGGATCGTCTCGATCGAAGCCCAGTGGCATCGCAACAACAGTTGGCGGCGACCGTTGCCGGTTCCGCGCGATAACCCGGAGTGGCCCGCGCTCGAACGCAAACTCAACTGGCGGCTCTATCGCGAATATTCGGGCGGTCTGATGACCGAATTGGGCAGTCATCAAATGGACGTGGCCAACTGGTTGCTCGGCACGGTTCCCAAACGGGTCATGGCGACCGGCGGGATCGACTTCTGGCGCGACGGTCGCGACGTGTACGACAATATCTTTTGCGTTTACGAATACGAACTGCCGCTGCCCGAGCCGGCGAGCGCGGCGAAGAACAGCACCGATCCCGGCAAAACCTTGCCCGATCGCAGCGGCCCGATCGGCGTCGCCGAAGCGAATGCCAAGACGTACACGGTGCGGGCGACGTACTCGTCGTTGTGCAATAACGCGTACGAAGGTGCGTCGGAATTGATCATGGGGACCAATGGGTCTCTGTATCTCACCTCCGGCAAAGGATTGTTCTATCGCGAAAACGCGCCGGCCAAAATCGATTGGGCCGCCGGCGGCGACGGCGGACAACGGGCGAAGAAAAACGCCGACGTCGTCACGGCCGGTGCGACGCTGAAACTGAGTAACGATCCCTGGGCCCACCGCGGCAAGCCGTTGGAAATCGACAACGACAGCGGCGACGACACCCGAGGCGAGTTGAACGCGTTTCTGGACAACGTCCGCCGCGGCGACCCGGCCACAATCGCCGACGCGAAAACCGGTCTGGCCGACGCGGCCACCGTGATCCTGGCCAACCACGCGGCGGAGCAGGGGAAAGCGGTGGAGTTTCCGGACGACGTGCGGAAGCGGTTAACTTAGTATTGGTGGACAATATAATACTATAACGCACGGGCGGGCGTTTTGTTTCAAACAAAATCGAAATTTTTTCGAAATCCCATCTTCTCCAAATTCACTCCGCGAGCGTTACGCTCGTAACGAACATCGCGTTTTGAGGAAATTCGCGCGGAACTCGCGGTTCATTGCGTCGCCGATGACCCTTCGTCTTCTCGCCAAACACCCTATTCCCACTGCGCGAGCGTTACGAGCGAAACGAGCGTTACGATCACAGCCCGCTGAGTTTTTTATTTGATCGAGCCGATGGCGTCAGCCGTCGGTTCACGCAGTCCGCTTAGACGCCCCAACTTCACTGCGCGAGCGTTACGATCGCGCGTTGGTTTCGGAAAAAATCGCTTCGTCCGCTCGACGGTTTTCTCTGGTTATTCGGTTTTCGCTCGTCGACCGATGGTATTCGTCGGAATGATGCTGTGTATTAGTGGTAGTGATAAAAAGTTCACTCGTATATCTAGTCTACCAGCCCATGAGGGCAAGTCAAGGCGACGGCGTTCGGGCCTGGGAAAATCTGGGAAATCGCGCCTGGCGCGAGAATCCCGTCTTTCGACGGTTCGGCGACGAGCATCGGAAATTTCGTCCTGAAAGGACGAAGCAACATAGCCCAGGGCGCAGCCCTGGGTACGACCCGCCATAGATTCGGTCGCCCCACCGGGGCGATGCAACGTCGGATAACGGTTGGACCCGAATGTACCCCGAACGGAACGCATGCTCCGCGCGTCTTCACGTACATCGACGCGCTCTACCCCAGCGTCCGTTTTCGCAAATCGTCGAACGCGGCGCACCAGTCATCGTCGCCGGTCTCGGACCACAGGTCGAGCCATTCGGAGTCTTCGCCCAGGATGCGATCCATCACTTTGCCGGCGCGTTTCAACAACTTCGGCGTCGGCTTGTGCGGATGCGCGGCGACCCATTTGTCGACGTCTTCGGTGTACGCGTTCGTATAACCGGGGCGACCTTGTAAGCGGGCCAGCACTTCGCACGCGGCCAGCGCGTTGCAGGCCAAGTCCGAGTCTAGGTACTCGGCGCCGTTCTCTTCGACTTCGTCGAACGCGTCCTCGACCGGCGACAGATCGTCGCTCTCGATCAACTCGCCGGCCCAATCGCACGCCTGATCGTTGTCGAACGCCAAGACTCCCCAGGCCCCCATGACGACGCCCTCCATCAAAGAAGTTCGATTGCGGTAAGACGCAACATGCACGATCGAATCTTCGCACACGCGAAGATTCTTGACTATTGAAATCTCTCACACGGCGATGCGTGTCGAGTTGATCGACGACGCTGACGAATCCGTAGCGAAGTCTCGACAACGGAAACAAAACAAACACAATCGGCGAATCTTCGAGCGGGCATCGTATCGAACGGGCGGAGTGGTTATGGCGTTGCGGCTTGCGCTGTTCGCGATGGTGTGTTCGTCGACGATCGTTTCGTTATGCGCGGCCGAACCCGCCGCGCCGACGAAGGTCGATCAAGCCAAACTTCGCGAGAAGTTAACGGCCAAGATGGCCGATCTGCGCGTGCCCGGCGCGATCGTGGCCGTGTATCGCGGCGACGAAACGATCGCCGAATTGGCGTTGGGCAAGGCCGACGTCGAACGCGATCTGCCGATCACCGCGGACATGCATTTCCGCGTGGCCAGCGTCTCGAAACCGTGCGTCGGCACGGTGATTTTGCAGTTGGTCGACGAAGGGAAGATCGCGCTCGACGATCCGATCGCCGACTACGTTCCCGACGTGCCCGGTGGCGACAAAATCACGCTGCGACACCTCGGCACGATGCGCGCCGGGCTGTTCAACTACATCGAATCGAAGCAAGTCAAAGCGATGTTCGCCGCCGAGCCCGAACGCATTTGGAAGACCGACGAATTGCTGTCGGCGTCGTTCAAAGGGAAGACCTATTTCGAACCTGGTAAAGGATTTCACTACGCCAACACGAACACGCTGCTGTTGGGCAAAGTGATCGAAAAAGTGACCGGCAACACGGTCGAAGCGGAAGTGGAACGACGCATCTGCAAGCCGCTGGGTCTGACGCACACCAAGTTGGCGACCGACAACGCGATCCCCGCGCCGCATCCGCGCGGCTATTCGTGGGGAACCGACGCCGGTCCGTTCTTCAATCGCGGCACGAAACTGATCGACGTCACCGCCGTCAGTCCGTCTTGGTGGGGCTGCGCCGGCTCGATGATTTCGACCGTGGGCGACCTCCGCAAGCTGGCCAAACCGATGGCCGTCGGTTCGTTGATCAAGCCCGCCACGCAAGAGCAACGCGTGAAATGGGAAAAGATGGACGACATCTGGCCGGGGCGTTACGGCTTCTGCTTGGAGATCGACGACGGCATCGGCATCGGGCACGACGGCGACGTGCCGGGTTTTCAATGCACGATGCGCTATCTGCCCGAACACGACGCCACGGTGATCGTGCTGACGAACATCTACGGCTGGAGCGTCCATTTCAACCCGTCGACGCCGATCGCCGAAGCGGCGTGCGTGGAGTGCGGATTCTTGGACGGAAAGAAGGTCAAGAAGTTGGAAGTGCCGGACGAAGGGTAGGCGATCCGGAACGCGCGAAGTTACGAGTGTCGGGGGCGACGATGGAATGTGCGCATGGAACGCGTTTTCGAGATTTTCCCTGGGAGACGGTCGATGTCGGTTTTACGTTGGGTTGCGGTCGGTGCGTTGTGTACGTTGGCCTTCGTCCATCCGGCGCAGGCCGGCACGATGAGTTTGAACGCGATCGCGGATCAGGATTCCGCGTATTTCGAGCAACCGTCCGGCGCGTATTTTCAAATGGATCAACGCGTGGTCTCGAACCCCACGCAACAACGGTTTTTGCTGTATCCCTCGAACGCCGCGATCGGGAATCCCGCGTTCGACGGCTTTCCTCATGACGAAGCGTTTCGGTTGGGTTCGATCACGTTCAACGACGCGGGGCTCGGCGGAAACGGCGTCGCGACGATCACCGCGGTGACCTTGGGCATCGGGTTCGATCCGTTCGACTCGTTGTATCAAAACTTCGGGCGATGGTCCGACTTGGCGACCACCGTCAATTCGTTCAGCGGCACGGTGACGTTGGTCAACGGCCTGATCACGTCGGTGAACATGACGTCGAACGTTTCGGTTTCGACCAACTCGTCGGCGGCGGCGGTCAACATCGGACCGATCAACGCGACCGGACCGTTCAACATCACGGGGAATCGCTTCGATGCGTTGTTGGTCAGCGCGACCGCCACGCCGGGAGCGAGCGTGATTTACGACTTCGGCGGAACGCTGACCGCGGTCGCCGTGCCGGAACCTTCGACGTTCGTCGCGTTGGCCGGTCTCGCGTTCGGCGGCGTGCTGCTCGCTCGACGTCGCCGGAAACTCGATCGCGCTTAGATCACGGTTCGCATCGCCGCGGAGGAAGACGTTGTCGCGTTTCGTCTCTCGACCGTTATTCGATCCCCGTACGCCGCGCCGGCGGCGGCGGGGATCGCGCATGCG
Organism: Pirellulales bacterium; assembly: GCA_049840575.1. Taxonomy (GTDB): domain Bacteria; phylum Planctomycetota; class Planctomycetia; order Pirellulales; family JALHPA01; genus JANRLT01. Next base: position 261,647 of record JASGKV010000013.1, on the reverse strand, counting down.
TCGAGGGTTTACGTTGGTCGAACTGTTGGTCGTCATCGCGATCATCGGCATCTTGGTCGCGTTGATCTTGCCCGCGATCCAGGCCGCGCGCGAATCGGCCCGGCGCTCGCAGTGCGAGAACAATCTGAAGCAACAAGGCTTGGCCGTTCAACTGCATCTGGAAGCGCGGAAATTCTTTCCGCACAGTTGGCCCAACGGCGAGCCGAACACGATCTGGGGCCGCAGTCTGCTGCCGTATCTGGAAGAGAGTACGCTGGACAAGGCGTTCGATCCGAAAATCGGCATCGCCGACGGCGCGAACGCCGCGCTGGCCGCCACGCCGTTGGCGGTCTACAAATGCCCGACGTCGCTCAGCCCGGCGACGTACGAATACACGTATGCCGGCGGACCGAAAACCTACGGCACCAGCGACTATAAGGGTGTCGAAGGAGTGAACGCGAACGATCCGTTGTTCGCTGCCTGGGGCCGCGTCAACTGGTTGCCGGGCGTGATCGGTCGCGTGCCGGTTCGGCTACGGCAAGTGATCGACGGCACGTCGAAAACGGTGACGGTCTGCGAATCGCCGGGGGGCTTCGATCTGTACGGTCCGAATTTCCAAAAATCGACGTTCGTCGCGTCGATTTGGTATCACACCGACGGATCGTGGGTCGGACGCGCGTTATGCGGATTGAACCCGACGGCGGCCGGTCCGCCCAACGGCGTGGCGCTCTGCACGATCAACTGCACGAGCATCTACGACGGTCCGCCGTACAGTTTTCATCCGGGCGGCGCGCAAGTGATGGTCGCCGACGGCAGCGTCCACTTTCTGCCGGAAGAGACCGACGCGACGATTCTCGGCGCGCTGTTCTCGTACAACGACGGTCAAGCGATCCAGCCGTGGTAGCGGCGTGATTCATTTGCCGTCGCGGAGATTGTCGTAATTCGCGCGTTGGCCGAAGTAGCGACTCCCTTCGATCGGCGAACGGACGCCGCACAGATTCAAGCGGTTGTCTGTTTGGATGACCAGCCAGAACTCGGCGAGCTCGCCTTGGGAAGGCGAGAACCGCACCGGAACGTACACGGGATTCAGCGAATCGCTGACGGACCGCGGGAAGATTTGCGTCGCTTTCCAGAGGGTCGCATCCTCTTTTTTCTCGACCGTGAACACCTTTCTTTCGGCGTGTTCCTCGGTCGCGAAATTCAAGTACAACGTTTTTCCGTCATGGCGAAACGAGATGATCGCGGTCTCGCCGCTTTGGTAACGGACCTCCAATTCGTTTCCCGCGCCGCCGATGACGCGGCCTTGCTCATCCAGCTTCGCCGAGTCTTCGTGAAACTTCCGGAGACGACCTAAGTGCAATCGTTCGATATGCTCTTCCTGCGTCTGACCGCGGACATCCGCGCAAGACCATCCGAACAAAGCCAGAGTCGTGACGAAGAAAAACGTCGTTCGTGAACGCATGATTTCCACGACCATGTGTGTCCGGGGAACGGTTCGATCCCAAATTTCAAGCGGGTTCGAGCGATCGTGAGCTAGAACACTTTCCGAATCACGTCACCGCCGTCCAACACGCTCATCGGGCGACAAGATCATTTACCGTCGTTCAGGTTATCCCAGTGAATCCGGCGACCGATCGACCGAGAATCGCCTTTGACGTCGAGCGCGGGGATCAACGTCAATTTGTTGTCTTTCCCCGCGGCCAAGACGCGGCCGTCGAACGCACCCTTGGCCGGCTGAAAACGCGTCGCACCCCAGGCGGGGCTGTCGCGTTGTAACTGTTGTCGTGGGATGATCTCGTCGATCTTCCAACTCGCCGCGTCGTCGGGCTTGTCGAGCAATACCAGTTTCGGCGCGTCTTGGCCCGCACTCGAGACCGACAGGTACTTCGGTTCACCGGCGACTTGCACCATCAAGTGAACGAGATCGTTCGCCGGTTTTCCTACGATCAGATCTTCCCCCAGTCCGACCATCAACTCGCCCTGGTCGTTGAGACCGACACGATCATACAAGATCGATCTTTTGACCAGCTTGAGTTGCACAGCGCGACCGTCGCACACGCCGTCGCGAGGAAGAACACCAGGCAGCGAATTCCTTTCGAACGGACCATCATCTTACGACTCTCGCAAGAAGATCGAGGATCCCGGAGTGGCGTGGAATGTCGCTTAGAACAATTCCCGAATCACGTCCCCGCCGTCCAACACGCTCATCGGGCGTCCGCTGTGGTTGAGGAAGCTGACTTCCGGGTCGATCCCCAGCACGTGGTAGACCGTGCGGTGCAGGTCCGAGGGCGTGACCGGCGTTTCGGTCGGGCGTTCGCCGCGAGCGTCGGTCGCGCCGACGATGCGGCCCCCTTTGACGCCGCCGCCAGCCATTAGGACCGACATCGCGTTCCCCCAGTGATCGCGGCCCGGCGTCCCCTTGCTGCCGGCCGGACCGCCGTTGCCGCCGTCGTTCATTTTGGGCGTGCGACCAAACTCGCCGCACAACATCACCAACGTCGTGTCGAGCAACCCGCGATCGTGCAGGTCGCTCAGTAGCGCGCCGACCGCCTTGTCGATTTCCGGCCAACGCTTTTCGTAGCCCGACTTGAGATCCCAGTGATGATCCCACCCGCCCGAAAAGACGGTGACGAACGTCACGCCCGACTCGACAAGCCGACGGGCCAACAACGTCGATTGCCCGAACGTGGTGCGGCCGTAGTTGTCGCGGGCCTTCGCGTCTTCGGACCCGATGTCGAACGCGGTCCGGGCTTGCGGGCTGGTGACCAGGTCGTAGGCCTTCTGTTGGAACTTGTCCATACCGGCGATCGCGCCGTTTTGATCGACTTCGCGGCGCATCGTGTCGAAGTGTTCGCGCAACTCGGCGCGCGAATTCAACCGATCGAGCGTCAGCCCGGATTCCAACGTCAGGTTCTTGACTTGAAACTTGGTCGTGTTCGGATCGCCCGCGTTGAACGGGTTGTATTCGGGGCCGAGGTAGCTGCCGCCGAAGTAGCCCGGTTGCAGACCGACGCTCATCGCGCTGGGCAACGCGACGTGGGCGGGCATGCCGGGCGAGCGTGCGCCGGCCAGCTTCGACGCGACCGCGCCCAGGAACGGCGTGCGGCCGGCGGTGTCGTTGCCGTTCGGTCCGCCGTGCGCGGTCAGGATCCAATGCGCCGCGGTGAAGTGGTCGCCGTTGTCGTGATGCAGCGAGCGCAGCAACGCGTACTTGTCGGCGTGCTTGGCGTGTTCGGGCAGGAACTCGCTAACTTCGATGCCGGGGATGTTGGTCTTCTGCGGACTCCACAGGCCGCGATATTCGGACGGCGCGTCCGGCTTCATGTCGTACGTGTCGATGTGACTCGGCCCGCCGTCGAGCCAAATCAGGATGACGGAAGTCTCGCGTTTGCCGGCCGGATTTCCGGCGGCCGCGTCGGTGGCTTGGGTCGCTTCCGCTGCGCGGGCCAAATCGGCCAGACCGAACCCCGCCAGCCCGGCCATGCCCAACTGGACGAAGCTACGGCGACTCATCCCGTCGCAGTAATGAGCGGAGCGCGCAGCGGCGGCCGAAATGCGAAACATGTGCGATCCCCCGAAGGATGCGGGCGTTCGAGCGGGTGGGTTCGCGTGTGATGTGCGGACAGCTCGAACGGGCGGTAGGTTCTTCCCGACGAAAGGAATTATCTCGCACGAGCGTGGGCGGAGTCAAGAGAAATCGTATTCACACTTCGTGCCTTTCGGCCGCTCCACGCAGCGACGGGCCACTGATGTGACTGATGGGACTGATTTTCACTGATCTAAAAGCTGTTGATTCGACGCTGCGAATCTCTCGGTGCTTTGTTAAGTCGTCAGGTGATTGTGGATCAGTTAATCGCGGATCAGTGCAAATCAGTCCCATCATGAAGTTCAGCGGCCTATTCTTCTTCTCATTTGGCGGGCGGCAGCGTTTCGCGTGGTGGACCCAGCGGTTCGTCCGCGCCGGGGAGCGCCGATGAACTCGGGCATTTTGTAGCTGTCCTCCGGCGCCGGCGGCGCACGTTCGCTGTTGGGCGTGGGGGACATCGATCGCGGATAAGCCACTGGTTTGTGCAGGCGACCCTTCGGGCCGATCGAGCCGTAACGCTCTTCCGCGAACCGCACGCCGTGACTGTCGAGGATCGTGCCGGTGCGGACTTCCATGCGAGCCAGCAACGTGTTGTAACTGGTCAACGCTTGATTCTCGTTACGGACCGCGTTCCCCCAATCGGTGATCGCCAGCAACACGTTCAAGTACAACACGCGCGTGTTGGCTTGGAACGCGGCCGTCTGTTGTTGCACGTTTTGATAGGCGTATTCGGCCGCACCTTGCGGTAAGCCAGGTATTGGTCGTAGCTTTGCGCGAGGTCGCGATAGACGGCCGCCAACTCGTGCGTGGCGTTGTGCAGACCTTGATCCAAGTTCGCGCGATCGCGGGCCAGCAACAGCTCGATCTGCCGGATGTCGGCTCGCCCGGTGCGCAGCCCGAGCGGGACTGAAAAATTCACGCCGGCTTGCCACTCTTGGTAGTCGGCCGAGTTTGCGGTCAACGTGGTCGCGTCGGGCGTGCGCCCTTCGAGCCCGTTCCAACGATAAAGGCCGACCGCGTCGAGTTGCGGCAACGCTTGGTTGCGGCGGATGATCAGGTTCTGCTGATCGGCCTCCAGGATCAATTTCAGTTCGATCAAGTCGGGGCGATAGACTTCGGCCAAGGAACGGAGCACGTCCCAATCGGTTTTCAACCGCGTGGTCGACAGGGGCGTGGACGGCGTGATGCGGCGACCATCGGCCGGCGTGATCCCCAGGCAAGTTGCGCAGCACGCCTTCTTGTCGCCAGACGTCGGCTTGCGCGGTGATCAGATCGGCGCGGAAGTTTTCGTACGACACCCGGGCTTGCGCGACGTCGGATTCGAGGTTCCCCAACCCGGCTTGAAAACGCCCTTCCGCTCGATCGAGCGCTTCTTTGCCTTGCGAGACCTGCTGCTCGCGGACCCAAACTTGGATTTGCGCGTATTGCAAATTCCAGTAGCTCTCGACGACGCTGCGGACGAGATTCTGGACCGAATCCTTGAGTTGAAAGAAACTCCGTTCGGTGTTGATCCGCGCGATGACGATGGGGGCGGTGTTGGGGGCGAAGCCGGCGCCGTTCAACAACGGTTGCGTCAACGAGAGCTGTGTGGAGTTGGTCGTCGCGGGATTCAGCGGTTGGACGATGCCGTTTCGCAGGTCGTTGCGATTCACGTTCTGGGCGACCTGCGCCGTTGCGCCGGTGAGGCCCCGTTTGGTGATCGTGGTGGTCGAATTGAAGCTCTGGTTTTGGCTCCCTTGAATGATCGTGGCGGGCGGCGCGGCCGGATTGAGCAAGCCGAACGGTTGGTCCGTTTGCCCGAACGTGGTTTGATTGGCCAGCGTCGGGTCGAACACGCCGCGTTGCGCGTCGATCTGCGTGTTGTTAATGCCGGGGTCGTAGATCGTCGGTCCGGCGGCGACGGCCAAATCGCCGGCCAAAATCCGCACGACGTCGCTCCGTTCCAGCGCGATGCGAATGCATTCGTCCAGCGTCAGCGGCAACACGGCGTCGACCGGTAACGGGTCGGAGACCGTCGGCGGCGCGGGAACCAGCGGCAGATCGACCCGCCGGATCTCCTCGGGCGAACGAATGTCGAAGCGACGCTGCTCGGGCAAGATCACCGCGCGGGGCTCGGGATGCTGGGCGAACGTCGGATTCGCGCCGCAGACGGCGATCAGCCAGCCCAACGCGATGCGGTGCGCCAGATGAAACCGGTGCGCTGATCGTCGAGGGAACGACATGCTGGGCAGGCGAAAACGGAGGGGGCGAGCGAACGCGGCGGGACGGAAACCGCGCGGCGCGCACCGCGCTCGCACACGTCTCCGTTGATGAAAGATCGACCCGACCGTGCGTGCGGCTTGATGGGGATGCTCGCACGACGCGGGTTCTTCCGCCCGCAAGGTTTCCGTAGAGCGTGCCGGCACGACGCGTGGTAGCGGTCCGGTAAACCGTGACGTCGCGACGAAACGAACGCTGCCGCGCGGTCGAACCGCACGGCTGCGTGAATTTCCGGCGACGATGCGGACGAGGCCGACTAGCGGACGGGGCGTTCCTTCAACAGATCGCGAATTTCGGCCAACAACTTGATGTCGGCCGGCGCTTCCGGCGGCGGGGCGGCCGCGTCGTTCTTCGAGGTCAATTCCTTGGCTTTGTTCATCGCTTTAACGATTAAAAACACGCAGAACGCGATGATGACGAAGTTAAGCGTGGTTTGAATGAACTGACCGTAGTTTAAAAACGCCTCCTTCACTTCGGGCGCGCCGTTTTTCAACACGGGAGCGCCGTCTTTCATCACTGCGGTTTGTCCCAGCGAATACTTCAACTCGGAGAAGTTCACTCCGTTGATCGCCATCCCAATCGGCGGCATGATGATGTCGTTCACCAGCGAGTTGACGATCTTACCGAACTCCGCCCCGATGATGAGACCGACGGCCAAGTCGACGACGTTGCCGCGCATCGCGAAGTCGCGAAATTCCTTGAAGAAACCCATGTCGAAAACCTCCGGAGAAGAGCGTCGAAAAGCGAAAACGAGCGGTGCAGGTTATTCTGCGTCGCCCGTGGAAGATTGACCAGTCGATCGGTCGCGAAAACCTGGGTTTTCCGCAGCCGAGTGGCGGCACGGTGGATTAAGCGGCGGACAGGACGTCGTCCAGCAGCGTGAAGAACGCGTCGATCTGCTCGTCGGTGCCGACCGTGATGCGGAGTCCGTCGCGCCATTTGGGGTAATTCATATAGCGGACGAGGAGTTGCTTCGCCTTCAGTTTTTCGTAGAGCAGCTTGGCTTCTTGCTTGGGATGAACGCACCACACGAAATTCGCTTGCGAATCCAATGCGTCGAACCCGCGTTCGCGCAGGCCCGCGGTCAATCGGCGCGGGTGGACAGGATCTTGCGGCGATTGTCGGCCAGCCAGGCTTGGTCGTCGATCGCGGCCGTCGCGCCGGCGATCGAGAGCGCGTCGCAGTTGTAGCTGTCTTTGACTTTGTTCAACTCGGCGATCACCTGCGGCTGCGCCACGACGAAGCCGAATCGCAAACCGGCGAGCGCGTACGATTTACTCAACGTGCGCGTGACCAGGATGTTCGGATTCTCTTTGACCAAGTCCAGGCAATTCGTTTCGGCGAAATCGCCGTAGGCTTCGTCGACGACCAACGGACACGGCATCTTGGCGGCCAACGCGCGGATGCCGGCCGGCGGAATCACCGTGCCCGACGGACTGTTCGGGTTGGCGACGAAGGCGAGCTTGAGACCCGCGGCCGGCGCGGCGAAATCGTCGCCCAGCGTCCAGTCGGGTTGGAACGGCACTTCGTCGAACGAGGCGCCCTGCAGTTCGGCCAAGGTCTTGTAGAGGATGTAACTGGGGTAGGGGAGACGCAGTTTCTCGCCTTGCCCCACGAACGTGCGGGTTAGGATCGTCAGGATGTCGTCGCTGCCGTTGCCGCACATGATCCAATCGGCGGGTACGCCCAGCACTTCGCCGGCGCGTGCGAAACGCGGCGGCCGACGGCTCGGGATACTTTTGCAGACCTTGTTGGATTTGATACCCGATCGCGCGTTGCACCTTGGGCGAGCAAGGGTACGGGTTCTCGTTCGTGTTCAGCTTGATCCACTTGCCTCCCTGCGGTTGTTCCCCGGGAACATAGCCCTGCAACGCGGCGATTTCGGGACGAACGGACATGGCGAGTGCGGAGTGCGGAGTGCGGAGTTGGGAGTGCGGAAAGGCGGAAGTCGTAGGGTGCGTCTTGACGCACCGATCTTGAACGACGATTGATGCGCTTACGCTGCGTTATCTAGGTGCGTCGAGACGCACCCTACGCGTCTTACCTGAAAACTGCGACGTAAGTTACCGGTCGACTCTGACATCGACGCTGTAGCGATGCGCGCTTAACCCTTCTTTGTCGGCGAGGATGCGGATTTCGTCGGCGACCGATGTTAAGCCGGCCGGCGTGTAGCGGATGACGCTGTTCGTGCGAAGGAAATGCAACGAGGACAAGCCGCTGGCCCAGCGAGCGGTGCCGCCGGTCGGCAGCACGTGCGACGGACCGGCCGCGTAATCGCCCAACGCGACGGGGCTGGAATGACCGACGAAGACCGCGCCGGCGTGCGGAATCATGTCGACCAGCGCCTCGGCGTCGTCGATCGCGATGTGCAGATGCTCGGGCGCGATCTCGTCGGCGATGGCGCACGCTTCCTCGGCATTCCGCGTCAGGATCAACGCACCGAAATCGTTCAAAGATTGCCGCGCCAAGTCGCCGCGACTGAGCAGCTCGCATTGCCGATCGAGTTCGGCGCTTAACGCGTCCAGCAGCTTCGCGTTCCACGTGATCAGGATGCTGCTGCCGGGGGCGTGTTCGGCTTGGGCCAGCATGTCGGCGGCCGTGGCGGCGAGTTGGGTCGTTTCGTCGGCGATGACCACGACTTCGCTTGGGCCGGCGATCGAGTCGATGTCGACCTCGCCGTAAACGTGTTTCTTGGCGAGGGCCACGAACATATTGCCGGGGCCGACGATCTTGTCGACGCGCGGCAAGCCCTCGATCCCGTACGCCAACGCGGCCACGGCTTGTGCGCCCCCCAAACGATAAACCTCGGTCACTCCCAGTTCATGACATAACGCCAACATGTCGGGGTTATACGATCCCAGCGGCGTCGGCGGCGCGACGACGGCGATTTCCTTCACGCCGGCGGCCTGCGCGGGAACGACCGTCATCAATACGGTCGAGGGATAAGCGGCCGCGCCCCCGGGAACACAGACACCGATGCGGCGCAGCGGCAAAAAACGTTGCCGCAACTCGCCCCCATGCGGAGCGGCGACGCGCACGTCCGACGGCAGTAACGCGGTTTGAAATTCTTTAATACGCGCGGCGATTTTGCGGACCGCTTGCAGATAATCCGGCGAAGCGGAGGCGTGGGCGGCGGCCAACTCGGCGGCCGGCACGCGCAGTTCGTCGGCCGCAAGCGTCGCCTTATCCAACGCGGCCGAGTAGCGTTGCACGGCCGGCAACCCTTCGACGCGCACGTCGTGACAGATCCGCTCGACCACTTGATGCGGCGTCAGCGGTTCGCCGAAGACTTCGATCGTGCGTTTGCGCCCGGCGTCGCTGACGATATTTCCCCGCGGGCTGAGCCGCTCGCGCAGGGCGTCCAACGCCGCGCGGACGTCGTCTTGGCGGGTGTCGATCCGGGGAATATTTAACGGCGATGTCATGCGGTAAACGGCGGCGAACCGAATATTTTTTAGTACGAACGAAAGCGACGACACGCCTCGCGCGGGAAAGGTTCCGGCGAGAACATGGTATTGTCGTTCGGACGGCCGGTTTCGGAAAGCCCCGACGGGATGAAACGGCGTGGATTTCCGCGTAGAATCGGCACGTCCGCAGGAACCGGCGATCCTTCTTTTACGAGCGAGTCGATGTCCGAATTCTTGGATTTCCGCAGCGATACGGTGACCCGTCCGACGCCTGGCATGTTGGCCGCGATGAGCGCGGCGCCGACCGGCGACGACGTGTTCGACGACGATCCGACCATCCACCGACTGCAAGAGCGCGTCGCCGACCTCTTGGGTAAGGAGGCCGCGCTGTTCATGCCCTCGGGCTCGATGTCGAATCAAATCGGGTTGCGCGTCCACTGCGCTCCGGGCGACGAATTCCTTTGCGACGTCGGCTGTCATATCTACAACTATGAACAAGGGGCTTATGCGCAGCTCAGCGGACTGGCCGTGCGGACGGTCGACGGCGAGTACGGCGTTTTTCGGCCCGAGCAGTTGGAAGGCCTGAAGCGACCGGACAATGATCATTGCGTCCGTACCAAACTGCTTTGCTTGGAAAACACGCATAACCGCGGCAGCGGCCGCGTCTATCCCCTCGATACGCTCAAAGGCTGCGTCGCCTGGGTGCGCACGAACGCGATCGCCACGCATCTTGACGGTGCGCGGTTGTTCAACGCCGTGGTCGCAAGCGGCGTCTCGGCGCGCGAGTGGTCGTCGCATTTCGACACGGTCAGCGTTTGCTTCAGCAAAGGCTTGGGCTGCCCGGTCGGGTCGGCGTTAGCCGGTCCGAAGGATCTGATCAAACTGGCGCGGCGATACCGCAAGTTGTTCGGCGGCGCGATGCGGCAAGCCGGCGTGTTGGCCGGCGCGGCGTTGTATGCGCTCGATCATCACGTCGAACGTTTGGCCGAAGATCACGCGAACGCTCGGGCATTCGCCGAGCAGGTGCGCGCGTTGCCGGGCTGCGTGTTGCGCCCGCCGCGGATCGATACGAACATCGTGATTTTCGAGATCGACCCGGCCGTGGCGTCGGCGGTGGCCGTCGTCGAAGCGGCGTGGCAACGGGGCTTGTTGATGCTGGCCGTCGGCCCGCGCACGATCCGCGTCGTAACCCACTTGGACGTGAGCGCGCACGACGTCGCTCGCGCCGGAGACATCCTGCGAGAAATCTGGTCGACGCAAGGGAAGGGGTCGAAGCCCGCCGCACCGTCTTCCGGGAAGACGGTCTCCGTCGCCTAGATCGTTTCCGCCCTGAGCATGGGCCGCCGATTATCATCAGGAGACTGATTCGCACGGATCCGCTTGGATTAGAAAGCCGATCTTGTCTCCGATTTGAAGCGATCCCACAGCAGTGAAAATCCGATTCGATCAGTACGATCGGCGGCCTATTTTTTGAGTCACTCGACGCGCGGGGCAGAGGATGAGCGACGACGAATCACCGCCGCCGACGGAGACCGCCGCGCGCGACGCGTCGCCGTCGTACATCGGACTGGTGATCGAGAATCTTTCGCAACGCATCGCGTCGCCGCCCCGGTATCAACCGCTCGTGCAAGTCGCGGCGGCGTGGATGGCGGGGATCGCGTTCGATCGCGCGTTCGCGCCGCGCGGACCGGAGGTCTGGTTCTTACTGGCTGGCATGGCATGGTGCGCTTGGTTGATCGCGCATCGTCTGCGGCGGCCGGTCTTGGGGACGTGCTTGCTCTTGCTCTGCGTGCTGACCGTCGGCGCCGCGCGGCATCATCTGGCGTGGCGTTTGTATCCGGCCGACGAGTTATCGCGTTGGGCCACGCTCGAAGATCGGCCGATTTATCTCGAAGCCGAAGTGCTTCGCGCTCCGAAAATCCACGCCCCGCGCGGGTTCGATCCGTTGGTCAACGCCAAGGGGGATCCCAAGGCCAAAAACGTTCGCTCGCGCTTTCCCATTCGCGTGCAAGCGATTCGCGAAGGCTTGCTGTGGCGTTCCGCCGACGGAAACGCGATCTGCGCGATCGAAAGCGATCAATCGCATCTCCGGCCGGGCGATCGCATCCGCGTCGCCGGGTTTTTGCAGCGTTTGCCCACCGCGTTGAACCCCGGGGAATTCGATTTCGCCCTGCACGCGCGTGCGGATCGGCAATTGTGTCAGATTCGCAGCGATATTCCCGGCGGCGTGACGGTGATCGATCCGGCGTCGCCGTGGTCGCCGGCGACGTGGCTCCCCCGTTTACGCACGTTCGGCGTTGGCCTGTTGCGCGAAAATCTGACCGACGAGGAAGCACCCCTGGCGTCGGCCGTGCTGCTGGGGACACGCGAACAATTGCCGTACGAACAAACCGAGGAATTCATCCTAACCGGCACGATTCACATCTTGTCGATCTCGGGATTGCACGTCGGCATCTTGGCGTACGTGCTGTTCCAAGCGATGCGTCTGGGATGGATCGGTCGCGGCAAGGCGTTGGCGCTGACCGTCGCGTTAATCACCGTTTACGTCGTCATGACCGACGCCGAACCGCCGGCCATGCGCGCGATGTTTATGGTCTGGATCGTCTGCGGATCGATCGTCTTGGGCCGACCCGGCGCGGCGTTCAATTCCTTGGCCTGCGCCGCGCTGTTGGTCACGATCGTCAATCCGAACGATCTCTTTCGCACCGGTCCGCAACTCTCGTTCTTGTCGATGTGCGTCCTCTGCTGGGTCGCGTCGTTACGCGGCGTGACCGGGCAAGCCGACGATCCGTTACTACGACTGCTGATGCGCGACCCCGGTTTCTCGCCCGGGCTGTTCGGCCGCTGTATGCTGCGCGTCGCGGCGGTCGTCGGCGTCGGCACGCTGATCTGGGCGGTCACATTGCCGTTGGTCGTCGCGCGGTTTTCGGTCGTGTCGTGGAGCGCGTTGTTGCTTAACCCGGTGCTTAGCCCGGTCATGACCGGCGCGATGATTTTCGGCTTCGGCGTTCTCGCGACCGGGTGGTGGTTGCCGCCCGTCGCGCGTCTGTGCGGTCTGTGTTGCGATTGGTGTTTGAGCTGGTTGCACTTCGTCATTCATCACACGGCCGAAATTCCCGGCAGTTACGCGTGGTTCAGCGGCCCGGCCGATTGGTGGCTGATCGGGTTCTACGTGGGACTGGGCGTCTGGGCCGCGTTTTGCGCGTGGCTGCCCGATTGGAAAGTCTGCGCACCGCTGCTGGTGCTCTATTGCGTTTTAGGCTGGGGCGAATCGATCTATCGCCAGTCGCTGGAACCCGGACCGCGTTGCACGTTCGCGGCGGTCGGGCACGGCGGCGCGGCGGTGATCGAGTGCCCCGACGGACGGGTGATCGTGTTCGATTGCGGACGGATGGGGTCGCCGATTTTGGGCGAACGCGCGATCGAAGCCGTATTGCGTTCGCGGGGGATTCGCCGCATCGATACGATCGTGATCTCGCACGCCGACACGGATCATTACAACGCGCTGCCCGAGTTGCTGAAGCGATTTCCCGTCTCGCAGATCATGCTCGCGCCGCGGATGTACGACGAGATGCTGGAGATCGAATCCACGCTCGCCGCAAGCGAGGGAGACGGTTCGCCGTCGACCGCGCTGAACGCGCACAACGCCGCGCTGGCGGTCTGCTTGAAGCGCACTGCGCAAGCATCGCGTCGAGATCAACACGACGGCGACCGACGAGGAGTTGGGCAACGATTCGAATTTTCGCCTCCGCATCCTGCACCCGCCGATCGCCGGCGTGCCGGGGAACGATAACGCCAACAGTCTGACGTTGGAAATCGAACGCGACGACCGTCGCATCCTGTTGACCGGCGATTTGGAAGGCGCCGGGATGCGCCGCGTGCTGTCGCGACCGCCGCGCGACGAACTGGTCCTCACCGCGCCGCATCACGGCAGCGCAACAACAACCCGAGCGAACTCGCCGCTTGGGCTCATCCCCGCTATGTGATCATGGCGTGCGGGTTAAACGATAACGTCGACAAAGCGACGAAGGTCTACGAAGCAGCCGGCGCACGCGTGTACAATCTCTCGCGGACCGGCGCGGTCCGCGTGCGCTGGACGGCCGAACGGGTCGAGATCCGCGCCTGGCGCGAAGACCCGTGGTAACCCGACGTCGCATGATCGTCGCGATCGATTAAACTACCACCATGACCGAATTTTCGCGACAGATCGTGTTGGTGACCGGCGCATCGAGCGGGCTGGGCTTGCATCTGACGCGCGCGTGGTTCGAGGCCGGCGCGACCGTGGTGATGGTCGCGCGCGACGCGGAGAAGCTGGAAGCCGCGCGAACCATCGTCGCGGGCGATGTGACCGAAGCTCCGACTAGGCTCCTACTCGAATCGTGCGACTTGACGGATCGAGCGGCGGTCGAGCGGTTGTTGCGGAACGTCGCCGAGCGGTGCGGCCGTTTGGACGTGTTGGTGAACTGCGCCGGCGTTTCCGCGCGGGGCACGATCGCCGATACGCCGATCGCCGAGTTCGATCGGCTGTGGCGATTGAACGTCGTCGGTCTGTTAAACGCCGTGCAGTGCGCGTTGCCGTTGTTACACGCGTCGCGGGGCGTGGTGGTGAACATCGGCTCGCTGGCCGGCAAGACCGCGCCGCGCTTCGTCGGTCCTTATGCGGCGACCAAGCATGCGGTGGCCGCGATCTCGCAACAATTGCGGCTCGAGACGGCCGCCGACGGCGTGCATGTGTTGCACGTCTGTCCCGGGCCGATTCGTCGCGACGACGCGGGCACGCGGTACGACGCTCAGACCACGGGCTTGCCCGCGGGGGCGGCGAAACCGGGGGCGGGCGCGAAAATCAAAGGTCTTGATCCGGCGGAATTGTCGAAAAAGATTTTACGCGCCGTCGCGCAACGCCAGCTCGAGTTAATCGTGCCCGCCAAAGTTCGCGTTTTGTTGATTCTCTCGGCGATTTCCGCCCGCTGGGGCGATTGGTTGTTGTCGCGCTCGACCGGCGGTTAAGTTTTTTGCCGCACGTTCCGCGCAAGATGTTCAACGCCTGCGCATGCGTCGTCGACGACGCGTTCCGCGCAGATTGGCGCGTGCCGAACGCGCGGTTACGATTGTCGGTTCGCCTTCCCTGAGGGGGGAATCGCGGCCCCGCATCGTGCCTTTACGGCGAATCGTTCAAGCGAATTTTCACAGTCAGGTTCATCCCGCTATGTCCGCGTTTCCCGACGTTCAATCGATCAAATACGAAGGACCCTCCAGTCGCAATCCCTTGGCTTTCCGGCACTACAACGCCGACGAAAAAGTCGAAGGCAAATCGATGCGCGACCACTTCCGCTTCAGCGTGGCCTACTGGCACACGTTCCGCGGGACCGGCTCGGACCCGTTCGGTCCCGGCACGGCGGTCCGTCCTTGGGAAGGTCCGGTCGATAACGTCGAGAACGCCTGCAATCGGCGCGGGTCTCGTTCGAGTTCGTCGAAAAACTCGGCGCCGCCCTACTATTGCTTCCACGATCGCGACGTCGCGCCCGAAGGCAAGACGCTGGCCGAGTCGAACAAGAATCTCGACGCCGTCGTCAAAGTCTTGAAGGAAGAACAACAACGAACCGGCATTAAGTTGTTGTGGGGAACGGCCAACCTGTTCAGCAACAAGCGTTACATGCACGGCGCGGCGACCAGCCCGAACGCCGAGGTGTTCGCCTACGCCGCGGCGCAGGTGAAGAAGGCGTTGGAGGTGACCAAAGAACTCGGCGGCGAAGGTTACACGTTTTGGGGCGGCCGCGAAGGGTATCAGTGTCTGTGGAACACCGACATGAAGCGCGAGTTGGACAACCTCGCCCGCTTCATGCACATGGCCGTCGATTACGCGAAAAAAATCGGCTACACGGGCCAGTTCTATTTCGAGCCGAAGCCGAAGGAACCGACCAAGCATCAGTACGACTTCGACGTGGCCGCCTGCTTGAACTTCTTGCGCGCGTACGGCCTCGAAAAGCACGTGAAGATGAACATCGAAGCCAACCACGCCACGTTGGCGACGCACTCGATGCATCATGAACTGGAATTCGCCGCGCTCTCCGGTTTCTTGGGTTCGATCGACGCCAACGCCGGCGACATGCTGCTGGGCTGGGATACCGATCAATTCCCGACCGACGTCTACGTGACGACCCAAATCATGCACGTCTTGTTGAAGTACGGCGGCTTCACGACCGGCGGCTTGAATTTCGACGCCAAGGTCCGGCGCAAAGCTTCGAACCGGTCGACTTGTTCTATGCCCACATCGGCGGCATGGACGCGTTCGCGCAAGGGTTAAAGATCGCCGCCGCGATGCGTAAGGAAGGAGCGATCGACAAGTTGGTCGCCGCCCGTTACGAAAATTGGAACACCGGTTTGGGGGCGGAAATCGCGGCCGATAAGCACGACTTCGCGTCGCTTGAAAAGATCATGTTGGAAAAAGGCGAAGCGGTCGCCAACAAGAGCGGTCGCCAAGAGTTGATCGAAAACACGGTCAACATGTATCTCTAAGCGATCGACCTTGGGTACGACGATCACGACGGCCGCGGGGTTTCCGGCGGCCGTTTTTTCGTATGGAATTCCGAATGATATAATGGAGCGATCCCGCCCTCCAACCCTGGGAGCCGCAAGCATGTCGACCATTCCCCGCGCCGAGGCGACGTTGGACGATCTCGCGCGTTTCGATCAAAAAGCGGAACTCATCGATGGAGAGATCGTAGTCATGTCCCCCACCGGATTCACGCCGGGCTATGCCGGCGACGAGATCTTCGCCGCGTTGCGGGCTTACGCCAAACGGACCGGTGCGGGCATCGCGATCGGCGATAACAAAGCGTTTCGCGTGGACTTACCCAAACGGAAATCGTTCTCGCCGGACGCGGCGTTCTACGTCGGTCCGGCGACCGGAATGAAGTTCCTCGAAGGCGCCCCGTTGTTCGCCGTCGAAGTGCGCAGCGAACATGATTACGGCCCGAACGCCGAACGTCAGATCAAGGCGAAACGGGCGGACTACTTCGCGGCCGGCACGCGCGTGGTGTGGGACGTGGATTTGCTGAACGAAGAAGTTATTCACTCATATTCCGTCGAAGCTTCGGAGAGGCCGGTCGTGTTTCGCCGCGGCGAGAACGCGCACGCGGAATCCGCGCTTCCGGATTGGTCGTTGCCTGTCGACGATCTGTTCTACGAACCGCCGGCCGCATAATCGATTCGCAAGATCACGTCCCGATGCGATATCGCCAACGCGTCGTGCCGGCGACGGCCTGTGCGGCGCGGATCGATAGCGTTTCCTCGGCGAAGGTCAGCGTGGTGCCGTCTTCGGCGGCGGAGATCAGTTCGATTCGCAAGTGTTCGATCTCCGGACCCGCGAAGCGATACGTGCCGCCTAGGAACCGCGGCGCTTGCGACGTCTTGCAGGCCAGATCGAACAAGAATCCCCCTGTAGGCAGCGTTTCGATCGCGCCCGACCAGTGGCCGCGTCCGGCCATGCCGACCAGCAATGCGACTTGCTCGGCCGTGCCGGCGGTCGACGTGCGGTCTTCGACGTGCAGATGTTGGAACGGCGCGCTCGGCGGACAAGCGTCGGCCGCGTCGCCTTCCACGCTGCTCAACACGACGCGCTCGCCGCCGTCAGCGCGCGGGTCGAGTATGCGGATTTCATGCCCGTAGCGATCGCCGTCGCGGCGAAACACCAAGCGTAACGGGCCGCTGGCGAGCGTGATGTCTTGCGTTTCCGCCATGAGGATGCTCGCGGGTTACTCTTCGCTGGCGGCCGGCTTGCCGCTGGCCTTCCAACGGACGAAGGCGTCCATGAAGCCTTGGATGTCGCCGTCGAGCACGCCTTGGAAGTTGCCCGCGTAGTGACCGGTGCGGGTGTCCTTCACGCGTTGATCGGGATGTTGGAAGTAACTGCGAATTTGCGTGCCGAAGCCGCTCTTGGCTTGTAGTTTGTACTTGGCGTTCAGTTCGGCTTCGCGTTTTTCTTCCTCGACGCGCGCAACTTCGAACGCAGCATCTTGTACGCTTTGTCGCGATTGCTGTGTTGGCTCCGCTCGCTCTGGCAGGCGGCGACCAAGCCGGTCGGCAAGTGCGTCAAGCGGACGGCCGATTGCGTTTTGTTGACGTGTTGGCCGCCGGGGCCGCTCGACGTGTATGTATCCTCGCGAATGTCCTCGGGCTTGATGACGATTTCTTTTTCGTCTTCCAACTCGGGCGTGACGTCGACCGCCGCGAAGCTGGTCATCCGTTTCCCTTCGCTGTTGAACGGGCTGATGCGTACAAGGCGATGGACGCCGGATTCGGCCTTCATATAGCCGTACGCCAGCGGGCCGCGGATCGCGATGCTGGCGCATTTGGATGCCCGCCACGATGTCTTCGATGCGGTCCAAAATCTCGATCGTGTAGCCCCGGGCTTGGGCCCAGTTGATGTACATCCGCAGCAGCATTTCCGCCCAATCGTTGGCGTCGGTGCCGCCGTCCTTGGCGTTGATGCTGACCAACGCGTTGGCGTGATCGTGCGTGCCGTTGAACAGCGACTTCAGCTCAAGATCCTCCAACGTCGACTCGTTTTCGGTCAACAGCGCTTCCAGTTCGGGCAGCAATGACGGATCGTCGTCGCCCATCTCCAGGTACGTGTCGATCTCTTCGAGCGCGGTCTCGACGTCGACGATCGGCTGCACGACGGTCTTCAAGCCTTTCAGCTTTTGGATAGTCGCTTGGGCGCGTTCCTGGTTACTCCAAAAATCGGCGTCGCTCATCTGCACGTCGAGTTCGGAGACTTTCGCGGCTTTGCCCGCGTAGTCAAAGAGAGTCCCGCAGCTGCGTTAAGCGGGTCCGTATGGCGTCGGCGCGGTCGTGAAAAATTTTATCCATGATCCCGGCATTGTAGCGGACGCGGCGTCGCAGGGCAGGGGGGCCCGAAAATCACGCTGATGAACATGTGAAGCCGGGTAGGCAAGGTGGCAGTTTAGCGCAGCCCACGTTGCGTTGGAAGTGGTATGACCATCGACTGGGAGCTAGGCCGTTACGCGTTTTCGACGACGCAAGACCGGCCACAACACCACGGCGACGACCGCATACACGGTGATGTCGCGCGGCAGGATGTTGTTGGCGTCTTGATAGACGATGATCGGCGGTCGCGCGATCGTGGATTGATCGACGCTCGGCGAGAAATAGAGATCGCCCGCCGCGGCGTCGTATTTCCAAGGATCTTCGAACTCGGTCAACCAGGGCTTGGCCGGCACGGCGTCGGCCGGAAGTTTTAACTCGTCCAGCAACGCGGTCACGACCTTGGGCTCCAGCGCGTTGGTCCACGCCGTCTGCGCGTTCCACGCTTGTCCGGCGACGGCCCCTTGCATGCGCTGATCGCCGACGAAGAAAATTCGCAACATCCGGCCCGCGACGCGCAGTTTTTCCGCTTCGGCGGCGGACTTCGGCTCGCGATAGGGGAACAACGGCTTGTCGGTCGTGAACGAAATCCGCAACGCCGGCACGTCGAGCGTGATCCGCTTCGCGTTCTCGCCCGCATCGTCTTTCGGCGCGACTTTGAGCGCGGTGAACAGCCACTTCTGTTCGATGTACGGTTTCGCCCATTCGGCGACGGCGGGCGAGTAGTCGTAGCCGTTGGTCTTCAGCCATTCGACCAGCACGTCGCCGTCGTCGGCCCGCAACACGCTGGCGTCGAACCCGGCGACGCGTTTTTGTTCCAGCACTTCGACGGACTTTGCATCCGTCGTTTTGACTTCCCCTTTGGACATCGCCGTTTTTTTGTCTCCGCAGCCACAGCCCATGCCTTCTGCGGACCGCGTCTTATAGATAATCTCGGGCTTGGTGACGTCGGCCAAGCGAATGAACGCGTCGTTGCTCGACTCGGCCAGTTCCGGTTTGCTGGGCGAGGGGACGAGAAAGCCGACGTCCTTCACATCGCTTTTGAACGACGCTTGACGAATGAAGTGCTGTGTGTTGGTCACGGGATTCCACAGCATCAACACCGTTTGATCGGCATTGACCACGGCCGCTCCTTCGCGCGCCACGCTGCAACACGAATTCGCGACCCGTGTCCCCGAAGAACCGGCGACGCAAGCGACGAATAAAAACAGTATGAACGCAGAGCGGCACATCATGGTTCGGATCCCCTATCGAAGACATGATCGGTCGAAATTCGACTCCCTTGTTCGTTCTAACCGATTCCCATCCCCCGAGCGAGCGTGCGCAGAATCTCGTCCGTGTCGTACACGCAGCCTCCCCACGTGCCGCCGCCGGCGGCTTGCAGGGCCGCCCACAAGCGGGTGTCGTCGGGCAGTTTCGCGTCGCCGTGCAGATCGTCCGGTGTCGGGCGACGGGCCAACTCCAGCGTGCCCCAGTCCGCGCCGTGCAGCGTCGCCGCGCCGGACGCCGCAGCGGGCGCACCGACCAAGTCGATCGCGCCGCTCAGGTTTTTCGTATCGACCGTCACGTTCACCAGATCTCCGTCGCGAAGCTTGCCGATCGGGCCGCCGGCCAGAGCTTCGGGACCGACATGGCCCAAGCATGCGCCGGTACTGACGCCCGAGAACCGCGCGTCGGTGATGACGGCGACTTGCTTGCCCCAGGGCAAGTGCTTGAGGGCGATCGTGATCTGCGCGATTTCCTCCATGCCGCTTCCCATCGGCCCGCGACAGCAAAGCACGAGGACGTCGCCCGGCTTGAGCGGCGGTTGAGTTTGCCCTTTGATCGCGGCCATCGCGGCGCGTTCCGTATGAAACACGCGGGCCGGACCGGTGAAGCGATAGACGCCGTCGGCGTCGACCACCGACGGATCGATGGCCGTGCTCTTGATCACCGACCCTTGCGGCGCGACGTTGCCGCGGCAGAACGCGACAGTGCTGGTCAGCCCACGCTCGCGGGCGCGTGCGGGCGAGAGAATCACGTGTTCGGGATCGACGCCGTCGCGTTCGAAGAGTAGGTCGCGGAGCCGCTTGCGTCGCTCGCCGGATTCCCAAGCGTCGAGGGTTTGTTCGAGCGTTTCGCCGAGGACATTTTTCGCATCGAGTTCGAGCAGGCCCATCTCACGCAAATGCAACATCACTTCGGGAACCGCGCCGGCCAAGAAAACTTGAATCGTCGGGTGGCCGATCGGGCCGTTGGGAAGCGCGTCGACCAACCGCGGCGTGGCGCGGTTGATGCGGGCCCAGTCGTCGACCGTGGGCCGCGCGAGTCCGGCGGCGTGCGCGATCGCGGGAATGTGCAGCAAGAGATTCGTCGAACCGCCGAACGCCGCGTGAACGGTCATCGCATTGCGTATCGACTTGTCGGTCAGCAGATCGCGCGTCTTCAGCCCGCGCGCGGCCAAGTCGTGCAACGCCGCCGCGCTGCGGCGCGCCATATCCAGCCAGATCGGTTGTCCGCTGGGGGCGAGCGCGGCGTGCGGCAACGTCATCCCCAACGCTTCGCCGACCACTTGCGACGTGGCGGCCGTCCCTAGAAATTGACAGCCGCCGCCGGGGCTGGCGCACGCGCGACAGCCCAGTTCGGCCGCTTCTTGCATGCTGATCGTCCCATGAACGTACCGCGCGGCCACGGATTGAATCTTGCCCGCGTCTTCGCCTTGCTCGGGCGGCAACGTCACGCCGCCGGGGACCAGGACCGTGGGGTAGTCCCCGGAACCGGCGAGCGCCATCATCATCGCGGGCAGGCCTTTGTCGCAGGTCGCCACGCCGAGGATGCCGCGACGTTGCGGGAGCGAGCGAATCAAGCGACGCATCACGATCGCGGCGTCGTTGCGATAGGGCAAGCTGTCGAACATGCCGGTCGTTCCCTGCGAGCGACCGTCGCACGGATCCGAGACCGCCGCCGCGAACGGCACGCCGCCCAGAGTTTTCAACTCGCGCGCCGCGGCTTGCACCAGCAGTCCGACTTCCCAGTGACCGCTATGAAACCCGAGCGCGACCGGCGTACCGTCGGGCGCACGCACGCCGCCGGCCGTGCTGAGAATCAGATACTGCGGCCCCAGCATTTCCAACGGAGACCAGCCCATCCCGGCGTTTTGCGTTAGGCCGAACAGGTCGCCGCTGGCCCACTCGCGCAGCATCGCGTCGGTCAGCGGCAACGCGCCGAGCGGTCCGCAGGCCTTGGTTTGAATGTCGTACAACTCCGCGGCGGCGACGTCGGGCATGGCGAATCGGCGAGTAAGGAACGCGACGCGTCACAGCGAATCGCGGGAGTCATTCTAGCAAAGGGCGCAGTGAGAAGAACGCAGTTGAAGATGCTTGAAGAGTCCCGCGCAATCCGCATTGGATAAGTGCATCGTCCATTCAGGACTCATGCGGTCTCGCGCTCTTCCAAAATATCCGCGCCGCGATCGTCGCCGCTAACGGGACCGCGATCGACGCGACTAACGCCCAGAGTTCGGCGTTTTCGGTGCGGGCCCAATGTCCGAGCGCGGCGTAGATGGCGGCGATTCCCAGATTGCCCAACGCGACGGGAGGCAGGAACACGCGCCACGGCATGCGAGCCGACCCGAAGATCAGCACGGTCGCTTCGGCCAAGATCGGCAACGCGCGGGTCAAGACCAACGTTCGCGGTCCATGACGCTCGGCCAGCAGTTCCAGCCGCGCCAGGTCGTCGGCGTCGGAGATGCGCCGCACGAACGCGCCGCCGCACCATCGAGCTAGCGAGAAGCCGACGACGGCGCCCAGCATCAATCCGGTCCAGTTGATCAGCACGGCCGTCGGTAGCGAGAACCGCGCGCCGACCAATGTGCCGACCATACTGCTGGGGATCGGCAACAGAATGTCCGACGTTTGCGCCAGGATCGCGCCGCCTGCCAAGGCCGGACCGTCGGTCTCGGCGATCGTCGCGGCCACCCACGGTTCGAGGCGGTCGCCCCAAATCAGAAACGGCACGACGGGGACTAGCAGTAACGCGAGCAACCACCAAGCGGCGCGGGGGATCGCGTGCGACATAGCGTGAGCGGTCGTCCGTCAATGACGCGACGCCGCTCGAAAGGGAGCGGCGTCGCGCAGGTGATCTTAGTTGGTCGAAATCTCGGCGAACTCAATCCCACCACCATTGATCGGGGCGGAGTTTGGTCAGATCGTTGTCGCCGCGCTTGGCCGCGACTTTGCCGTCTTTGTCTTGCAACAGGTTTTCGGTCTTCAGCGCGTCGGCCGCTTCGATGCGGACGCCGCCGCCGATCGGGGTGGCCAAACGTTGGCCCTTCCAAATCGCGGCCACGGCCGTTTCGACTTGCTTCGGCACGTTCAGGTTCTCGACCGAGTAGGCCTTTTCATCGAGGAACAGGCTCATGTCCCAGCCGGCTTTGTTCGGGAACTTGTTTTCCTTCAAAAAGGCCGAGACGACCAGCAGGTCGATGTCGTTCCGCATTTGCCAGAACACCGGCGAACCCTTGGCGATCGCCGCGTAGTTCTTGGTGAAGTCCGTGGTGAAGCCCTTGCTGGCCATGTCGACGTTGCCGGCTTTGGCGCGGCTGCCGTCGCTGTTGACCATTTCGTCGGCGCTCATCAACTTCACGCCGTCGCCGACCAATTCCATCGCTTGGCCGTCGTCGGCCACGCGAACGCATTGGTAATCGGGGACGAAGAACCAGCGTTGCAATGCGTTACGCGCAACCGTCGTGGGGTTCGCGCCAGGCCCAACTGGCCATCTTTACCGGGACGTTTTCCAGCCCAATGCCGATCAACTTCATCCGATAATCGGCTTCCACCAGAACCTGCGCCATGTGCGACGAGGCCGGAATCCCGGTCACGCGAACGGTTTGCAGACCCAAGCTGTCGCGGAGTCCCTTGACAATGTATTCGGTTTGATTCGGCGTGGCGCGCAGCCGAGCGAGACCAGGAATTGCTGCATGGCTTGCAAGCCTTCTTTGGTCGGATCGATCGAGACGCTGATCAGCGGCGCAGTTGCCGGCTTTTTCGCCGAAGAACGCCCGCAACGCGACGATCATGTCGTCGAGCATCAACGTCGGTTGACCGCTTTCCAAGCCGCGGACGCGACCGGCGAGGTCGGCGCCGAACGCTTCGGCCGGACCGGCGATCACCACGTCGTTGGTTTCGGGATAGAAGAACACGTATTGCACGCGGGACATGCCCGCCATGTACAGCATGTCTTCGGTCGGTTTCTGACCGGCGGCGACGCGTGCTTTGACGGCCGCTTCCAAACGATTGAGCGAGATCTTCCGCAGAGTCGTCTTCTTGGCCACTTGCGGATCGAGCAACGCGCGGGCGGCTTGGATCCGCTCGCGGGTCAACTGACCGGTCGGATCCGCGTTGACGCGCGTCCGCAACACGCCGTCGGCGTCGACCAGCACACCGGCCGCCGCGGTTGGGTTGGTCAACACGTTGGCGTTGGTGGTGGTCGTAGTCGTTGTGGTGGTAGTCGTCGTCGTGGTCGTAGTCGTCGTTTGCGCACGCGCCGGGGATACGTACCCGATCGCGGCGGCGATGCCGAGCGTCCACAAACCGAAGTTTCGCAAAATCGCCTTCATAACACTGATGCTCCGATAATGATCTCGACACCGACCTGCGGCAGGGCGGGCGAACGCGAACCGACGGGACGCGACATCGAACGACGCGGAATCACAAAACGACAGGGAACCGCAAGAGGAGAACGGGGCGGCTCCGAACCATCTCAAATCTAGTTAGGCGGTTTGGGAAAGGCAAGCAAACCGCCCAGTTCCGGTGGTTTCCGGTCCGAAAAAGCGTTTCCGCATAGAAATCTCCGGAATTCCCGGCATAACCGGACGCTGACCGGTCAGAGCGGGGCGTTCCGATGTCGTGCATCGTTTGCAGCCTTGGGAAGCGGAAACGCCCCATCATCCCAGAGCAGGGTCCCAGTACGGTAGCCTACTAATAGTTGAATTGGAACTGAAAGCGGACGAACTGCCCGGCGAATTGCTGGTAGGGAATCACGCCCACTTGGTTCAGGGCGGTCGTGTTGGTACGGTCGGTCCACGTGTAGGAAGTCGTCAGTTCCATCTGCTTGTTCATTTGCCACTCGCAGCCCGTTTCGAATTCGTCGATATGAGCGAACGGCGCGTTACGCTCCGACTTATAACCCCCTTTGTAATACGCATAACGGGCATATGGGAAAAACGTCCCGTGACACGGCGTGTCGTATTTGTACATAACCTGGGCATAACCCCCTTGCAGATCGTCCTCGACCACGGCGGTTTGCGCGGCGTTCAGCGCGGGTCCGCGACCGACGTTCCATTCGGCTTGAAATCCGAACGGCTGCGGATACCAGATGAACGACGCGGCTAAGCGTTCGTCCAAAATGCCGACGTCGTTGCCGGCACCCAACGTTCCTGCGGGAGCCGTCACGGCCGTCACGCCCAACGCACGGATCGGCGACGAGAGGACCACGTAGTTGCCGGTGTAACCTTGCAACGAGGCTTCGACGTATTGCCCCGATTCCAATTGCACGGGAATCGTGAGTCGCGCGACGATATGGAGATTGTCGTTCTGTTCGAGAAACGAGCCTCCTTGGCCGTTGTAGCAGCCGAAGCCGAAGACACCGTAATTGCCCGAGCCTTTGAGATCTTTCTCTAGGACCTCTTTGAAGAATTGCTGAGCCGGCTCCGGCGTCCAGTAATAAAAGACGCCTAGGTCGCGCTCGTTGCGTTGCGCTGTTGATGCCGTCCGTACGATCCAGCGCGATGCGATTCGAACTGGACTGCATGTTCTCCCAACCGTAGGGAACTTTGGACTGACCGACGCGGATGCGATGGATTTTGGTTTTGTCGATGTAACAGTCGGCGTACCAGTCGCGAATCTGCGCGAAGTACGTTTGATCCGAACTTCCCGGCGGCGTCACGGCGAAGTCGGGTTGCAAGTAGACGCCCATGTGGTCCGAGACGTCGCCGAAGATGATCAATCGGGCACGACGAATGAGGAAACTTTGGCTGTCCCCCACGCTGCGGTCGCCGACGACCTGCGCGGGGGCCGAGCCCGGGTCGAGATGCGTGACGTCGCTGATCCGCATTTGCGTGTAGCCGCGCACACCCAGCTTGTCGTACCACTTTTTCTCTTTTTTCTTCTCGTCCTTCTTGTGTTCTTCTTTCTTCTCGGCCTTGTCGTCCTTCGCTCCGGTCTGCCAGTTGACCACGGCGATTTCCGGATCGGCGGCGTCGTCCCAATGATCGCGTAACCGCTCGACGAACGAACGCGAGTCGTGGTCCTGATCGTCGACCGGCGATGCGACGATCGCTTCGCGCACCGCGGCGTCGACGCGACGCTCGTTTTCCAAGCGGTGTAAGCGCTCGGTCAACGCTTGAACCTGCGCGGCCAATTCCGGAGATTCCGGGTTCGGTGCGGACTGTTGAACGGATTGAATGTGCGGCGAGGAAGAAAACGCCGCGGTGAGCGGAGTCGTCGCCCCGACGGGCACGACGGAACCTTGGCCGACCGCAGGAACGTACGCCGGCGCGGCGTAAATCGCCTGCGCCGCATGGGCGTCAACGGCCGGGCCGGCGATCGACGGCGAAAACGTCGCGGAACCTTGGGCGGTTGTCGGCGCGGGCGAGTTCATGACCGGAATCGTTTGTGCAAGCGTAAGGCCGCAGCTCAGCACGACGAAACACGAAAGCCATCTGTAAAGAACGCAATGACGCATGACGTGCCGGCGGATAATCGGGTCGGAACCAACCTGAATAATCCGTCATATCGGCAAACTCTCACGAACCGTTAAGGTTTCCCCGTCAGCGCAAGTCGTTTCATCAAAGTCTCACAATGCCCTAATAATTCAAAGCCGAACGAGCGAAACAATCGATGGACCTGTTCTTGCTATCGACTCGGGACAATGCTTGCAGATCGCTCGACCGCTCACTCGGCATCATGAAAATTTTCGTGCAGGCGTTTGATCGAACGCGCGGATCGCGACGCACGCTCAATCCGTCGCGCGAACATTGCCGGCGTGGGCGTCATGAATTTCAAAGAGCGTTATCCGAAACTCGTTCCGGATCAAATTGCGCGAGACAACTCAACGAATTACGTGATTCCCGCGAGAATTCGAGAGCCGGTGATCGCGTCCGGCGACCGACCTAGCCCGGGCGCGGGGCTTTGCACTACACTACGGAACGCAGTGAATTCAAGGCTTTTTACGCTCCCGCCGGAGCCGTTCGATACGATGCCCGACGACTCGTTGGTCAAGAAAAAAGAGACGTTCAACCATTACGCTTGGTATTTGCCCCGATTTTGGCACGGCATGACGTTGGGCGTCTGGCTGACGATGCTGGCGCGGAACACGTTCGCCGTCTCGTGGAAACGCTGGCACTTGGTCGCCGGCATCACGCCGATCGCGTTCTTCAACACGTGCATGTCCGCGCTGCAAAGCCTGCTCTATTGGGGCCGGATCCAAAAGACGCCCGACCCGGTCTCGCCGATTTTCATCATCGGCCACTGGCGCAGCGGCACGACGCACCTCCACGAATTGATGATCCGCGATCCGCGGTTCGGCTACGCCACGACGTACGAGTGCTTCGCGCCGTCGCATTTTTTGCTGAGCGAATGGATCGCGCCGCTGTTGAAAACGATGTTGCCCGAGAAACGGCCGATGGACAACATGCCGGCCGGGTGGGAGCATCCGCAAGAAGACGAATTCGCCCTCTGCAACCTAGGCGTCGGCTCGCCGTACGGTCGCATGGCGTTTCCGAATCATCCGAATTACGAACGCGAGTACCTAGATCCGGCCGACCTGACGCCGACGCAAAAAACGCGTTGGCAAGCCGGGCTACGATGGTTCTTGAAATGCGTTTGGCGACGCTGTGGCAAGCGACTGGTGATGAAGTCGCCGCCGCATACCGCGCGCGTGGCGGCGTTGCTCGAGATGTTTCCCGACGCCAAGTTCGTGCACATCACGCGCGACCCGCGGGCCGTCTATCCATCGACCGTGCGGTTGTGGAAATCGTTCGACAACCTGCAGGGCTTGCAGATTCCCACGTTCGACGATCTGGAAGAGCGCGTACAAACCGATTTCGTGCGCATGTACACGGCGTTCGAGCGCGATCGCCCGTTGTTGAACGACGGGAATCTGTGCGAGGTCCGCTACGAAGACTTGGTCGCGCGACCGCTGGACGAAATGGAACGGATCTATCGCACGTTGGGGATCGAAAACTTCGAAGAAGCGCGAGGACCGTTGGAGACGTATCTCAACGCGCAAAAAAGTTATCAAACCAACAAGCACACGCTGCCCGGCGACACCGAAGCGATGCTGGAAGCCAAGTGGGGGCCATATATGCGGCGCTACGGGTACTTCGAAGACGCCGCTGTACAGGCGTAATGCGTTTTGAATGACACGGAGTCGTCTGACTCGGCCGATGACGGCGCAAAAGCGAGTGGCTTTATCCGAGCTCCGATCGATCGGCGATGCCGGCATGCGCCGCGCTTGAATTATCCGCAATTTCTTCGTAATCCACGCGACCGCCACGACCGATATGACCCTCATAGGCGTCGACAAGCGTTGACGCCGCTTTTCTCACGGGGGTGGGGCATGGGCAGGTTTCTAGGGATTTTCTGCGCGATCGCGCTGTGCGCCGGCTGCACTTCGGCCAAGAACAAGCCCGACGGTCATCATCGCAGCGACGTGATCGACGAGACGTTGAAGCAACGTCCGTACGACGTGCATGCGCAAGCGCATCACGACCCGGCGATGATGCTGGCGCACGACCTGACGGTCATCGAAGACGACCTCCGCCGCGACGGCACGATCACCGTCAAACAGCCCGACGTCTGGGGCGACGGGAATCTGATGTACTTTTTGCAAGAGTACGATCAGTTGATGGCCGCGGGAACGAGAACGTTCGGGCCGACCATCCAGGCCTATATCGCACGCAGCGATAATCTGGAAGTTCAAGCCTCGACCGGTCTCGGCGCCGCGTTGGGAGGACCGAACGGCGGCGGGACCGCGGTCGCGAATACGACGACGGTGACCACGCCTACCCCGAAAGATCAGTTGATCGCGTTGGAATCGCTCGATTTCGAGTTGTTGAAAAGCGCCTTAGCGAACGCTCCGCTCAACGAAAAGTATAAAGGGATCGGCGTCGAACCGACCGAATTGGCGCGTCAGCACTCGACATACATCGACGTTTGCCAGGCGTTGCGTCGCCGACATATGGGCGACGACAACAGTCGCGCGGCCGGATATGGTTTGATTAAATTCCGCATCCCCGTCTCGGTTTTGCCCGGTCGCGAAACGACTCAAGGCCACTCGGCGATCGTGACGCTGCGCGCTCAACTTCAAATCGACGACGCGCATTTGCACTACACGTTCCCGCGGTTGGCGGTCGCCGATTTGGTGGACTCGTTGACTCCGATCGTGTGCGAGAAATGGGACGGAATACTCGCCCAGGAGGCCGCCGCTCATTCCGCGACGACGGTTTTGCCGGGGAAATCGGGCACTTTCAAACCGAAAAATTATGCGTCGCCGTCCACCATTCCGGCGGAAGTGATCGCTCAAGTTT
Source organism: Pirellulales bacterium (assembly GCA_049840575.1). Taxonomy (GTDB): domain Bacteria; phylum Planctomycetota; class Planctomycetia; order Pirellulales; family JALHPA01; genus JANRLT01. Next base: position 232,963 of record JASGKV010000013.1, on the reverse strand, counting down.
ATCGGGACGATCTCATCAAAAAATTGGTTCTCAAATTGCAAAAGGACATCCATACCGACACCAAGGAAGACACCCCTTTTCAGCAGGAAATCCGAACCGCGCTGTTTAAACGCTTTGCGCAACTGCAACTCGTCCTGGAACGGAACCGCGTTTACGAAGAGCGCTCGGACGAGATCGTAAATTTGTCCGGAGAGATCCTGCGCGGAGATTATTCGAAAATCGGTTTTAAGTACAACGATTGGCGAGACAAATCGCTGAAAGCCGGTATGCAAGAGGACTTCGCCGAATTCGGCTGGTTCTTGGCCGTCCATACAGGATTATTGGACCACAATCTGAAACGGATCGCCAAAAGTCTGAATCATGAACACAAACTCTCGCCCGAATTGACGGCGTTGCTCGAAGACCCGATGTTGCAGTTTTATAACCCCGAATCGCCGCTCCGAGCTCAGACCTTTGCGATCTGGTCCACCATCATTCATGAAGAATTTCCGATCCACGTCTTCACGCTGGATTCTCAGGTCGAAGAACAAAACGTGTACGACGCGTTCGCGCGCCGCCGCGAGTTGCAATTGGCCCTGGCCTACAACGTGGCCAAGGGGGCGATCAATACGCAACAAAAGCTGGCGATGAGCCGCGAACTGGCGCTCGAAGAAGCCACGATCGGTCTCAACCGCACGGTCGTCGGGTTCGCGCATGGGAACGACACGTTCGGCTGGTATTTTCATCCTCGGGTCCAAACTCCGCCGACCGAAAGCACCAACATCGGCGCACTCGCCCGAACGCTATGGTCGACCGGTCCGACCGAGCATTACGATCTGAAACACCGTAACCTCGAGCCAGGCATCCGCGAATGCGAAGTGTTGGTCGCCATGCCCAGCTTCGTAAACAACGTTTCGTTCGACGTGACCACCAACTGGGAACGGATCGCACATCCCGGCGTGACGAAAAGAACCTACGAAGAGATGTTGGCCCAAGGGGGCCGCGTGCATCAATTGAAGAATTCGTTGGGCGCGTTGTGCGGAAGCAATTGCTATCGACCCGGCGACATCCAACGCTTGGTCAGCCGAGTCGATCAGTTGGAACAGATGCTGGGGATGCAGACTTACACGGTAAGGGTGCCGTTCGACTACGAACAAAGCGGTAACGACTTATTCGACCAAGGACGAAACAAGTTGGTGCCCGTGGCGACCGGCTTTTACGGCTTGGATTTCTTGCAAGGCACGGAAGCCACGGATACGGCGGACAAGGTTTTCGCCAACGTCTTCATTACCGGTAAAAACTTCCACCCGACGTTGACGCATGTCGTCGTCGGCGGACAAGAAAGTCATTCGACGTTGGAAGAAGGGGTGCCGGCCAAGGTCGAAGTGGTCAACCGCCAACTGTTGCTGGTGAAGATCGGTCCGTTGAACCCGGCATTGACCAACCCCCAACTTGGTTTTCAGGTTCGCGTCGGTACGCCGGACGGTCTGAGCGGGCCGTTGCGGATCTTAGGAACGCCCAAGGAAAAAGAAAAAGCGGCCGAACCGACGCCGAAGGGATTCTCGTTCAAGCCGCTGTCCGGACCGTTCGACGCGCATTATGGCGTGTGTGGTTCGAAATACGATTTCTCGGTCGCGATCCCGGAAGCGAAGTCGACGATTCACAACGACGAAGAATTTCCGCTTCCGCTGAATATGGTTCCCGGCTCGAAAGGAAACCTGCGTCTGGTCCTGACCGCGCAAGACAAAGAAGGGAAAGATCTTGTCTGGCAGAGATCGTCCGACGACGCGGGCGTGACCGAAAACATCGAACTCACCTATGCCGGGGGGCGAAATTGGACCGTCGACAATCGGCGGTTGGAAACCGCGATCAAGTCGGCGATCGAGAAATCGTTTCCCACTTCGAGCGGCGCGAAGTATACCCTGACCGCGACCGGGTATGTCGGTTTCGACTCGTTTCCGTGGACGAAGTTGCTGAAACCGCTCACCATCGACGTTCAAGCGTGCGTCTGTCCTCCGACCGCCGCAGCCAACACGCAGGAAGCGGTACCGGCCCCTTTGCCGAATATGCCGGGAAAGAATTCGGGTATGCCGATTATCGGTCCGGGGACGCCTCCCGCCGCGCCGGCGGAAACTCCCCAACAGGCGCCGACCGCGCCGCAACAAGGACGCTCCGCGCAACCGCTGATCCGCTTGCGGGCGGACCTCCCCGCCGCGAATCGCGACGTGGTCTTTTCGCCGATCGCTCGCCCGTGAATGACGCGACGTTCGCCTGCGATCGAGCCGTCGATCGCGGGCGTTCGTTATTTCCCGCGATACGTCGCGTAGCAATTCCGCGTTTCCCACAAGCTGGTTTCCGTCACCGGAAAGCCGCACGAGACCGCGAATTCGTGGATCAGTCGGGCGATATTCTCGGCGGTGGGATTCATGTCCAACAGATGCAGCGGCTCGCCTTGGCTTTGCAGATAGTCCACGTACGGGTCGTCGCGGTGCAGCAACATGCGATGATCCAAGTTGTCGTCGATCCAGCGGCTGACGCTTTTCTTGATGTCGCTGAAGTCCATCACCATGCCGCGGTCGTCGAGCTTGCTCGATTCGATCGTGATCAACGCGCGACCGTTGTGACCGTGCAAGTACTTGCACTTGCCGTCGTAGTTCAACAGACGATGGCCGTAACAGAAATCGATTTGTCGCGTGACGCGGTAGAGGCTCATTGGGAAGTGTTCAGTTTTCAGGGTTCGGTTTTCAGGAAGAGATGAGGGTGGTTCAGTGATCGTCGCGTCGAAGTCGGTCGATGCCCGTAGCAATTAGAAAATCGGCCCTACGCCATAGTCGTATTCGGTCGGGTCCGGGAAGTCGGCGTCCGCGAAGCCGCGGATGCGTTCCGCGCATTTGTTGCATGCGCCGCAGTGGCGGCCGTCTACGGGCGCGATGCACGAAAACGTCAACTCCAACGGCAAGCCTCGGCCGAGACGCAGCACGTCGGCTTTGTTCAGCTGCGAAAACGGTCGCTCGATCCGTAACGGCTTGCCTGACGAGATCGCTTGCAGTCGCTCGAACGCGGCGAAGAACTCGTCGCGCGCGTCGGGAAACGGATTGCCGCGCAACACGGCCAACGCCACCGTGTCGATGCCGCGGCTTTGGCACCAGACCGCGACCTTCGACAGCAACAACAGATTCCGTCCCGGCAGATAGACCGCTTCGTCCGGGCTGGCCGCGTCGGGCACGTGATCGCCGTTCAACGACCAATGCGGGCCGTAGACGTCGGCCAGCGGCATCGCCAAGCGGACCAACGGTCGCAGCGCGGCGGTATGATCGCCGTTCGGCGCGACCGCCGACAAGAACCGCTTGACCGCGTAGCGTTCGGCCCGTTCCCACGCGGTCCCGGTCTCGATAAAGAATGGCTGCACCGTCCGTCCCGCGGCCAGCATCCGCCCGACCAGGATCGCGCTGTCCAACCCGCCGCTCAGCAGCACGCCCAGGGTGGGGCTGGGGGCGGGGGGCTGAGTGCTGGCGAGGGGGGAAGGCACGGAGACGCGGAGTAGGGGAATTGCTGGGCAGGGAAGCGCAGTGAAGAAACGTGTTCGAATCGGCAGTATTCTAGCGCGACGGGGTTTCTGGGGAAACCGGGCGATCTATCTACGAACAGAGGGTCCGACGTAGTTCGGCTCGCGACGCTCGGCCCGCGAGCCGTTCACGGCTACCACATTCTCCCCAGCCCCCAGATCCTAGCCCCCAGCCCCGTAACCCGAAGCACGAAACCCTTCTTCCCCCAGCCGGCCCGGTTTCGTACACTTCGCGGCCTTTTTCCCATCGGATCGTACGTCGTCGCGTGGCGGAATCCGCAGAATCCGCACAGCTCGCGCGGCCGGTCGGGGAAAAGGAAGCGGTTTTTTCCACGACACTTGTTTGGCAAATCGGGGGATTTAGAATGAATAGTGATCCCGCTTGCCGCGCGGCGTCGTGCCTGGTGACTCCCGTACAAGGATGCCTCGTATGACTTCGCGCGCCGCCTGGGGGCTTGGTCTGTTGATTCTGGGTTGGGGATGCTTGGCCTCTTTTCGGTCGCCCGAGGTCTACGGGCAACGGGCCGCGGCTCCGCAATCCGGCGAGTTGTCGTCGCACGTCGTGGCGGTCAACGAACGGTTGCAGGTTTTGACGGTCGTTGATTCGGCCGCGCGGCAAGTCTGCGTGTACCATTTGGATACGACCAGCGGCCTGCTGACGTTGAAGGCGACCCGATCGATCGTCTACGACCTGCAACTCAAGGAATTCAACACCGCCAACCCGTTGCCGAGCGAGATTCGCACTCTGCTGGAACAACGCTGACGCTTCGCGGCGCGCCGTTCCGGTCGAGACCGAATTCACAGCGATCCCGACACACAGCGTTCCGCACGTCCGCGTTACCCGCACGAAAGTTCCGCCGTCATGGCCAAGAAACTGGTCGAACAAGACGAAGCCGCTCGCTTCTTGGGCGTCACGCTCGATTCGCTCAACTCGCTGCGTGATCGCGGCAAGCTCTATCCCAAGCGCGACGCGGGCGTCTGGAAGTACGATCAAGACGACCTCGAACGGTATCAACGCGAACTCTCCGAAGGCTCGGGCCTGGGCAACTCGTGGGAGTCGCTCTCGCTCGACGATATCCCGTTGGAAGACAATCCCGGCTCGGTGTTGCTCAGCGAAGCCGAACTCGGCGAATCGTCGCCCGGCGCGAAGAGCACCATCATCGGCAAAGGGAAGAACGAGAAAGACTCCGGCGAGAGCAATCTTCGCTTGGCCGCCGAGAGCGGGCTGCGGTTGGCCGACGAAAGCGATCTGAAATTGAAGGGGGGGAGCGGCACTAACGTCGGCGCCGGCGGCGGCAGCGACGTGCCGCTGGAATTCGGCGACTCGAAACTGAAGCTCGAAGGGGCTTCGCCCGCCGGCGGTTCCAAGGCCGGCAGCGGTCTGTTCGACGACGAGGAATTTCAATTGGAACCGAGCGGCAGCTCGAAAACGCCTTCGGCCTCCAGCCTGTCGTTCAGCTTGGAAAACGACGACGCGATTTCGCTGGGCGATTCGGGCGATAAAAAAGACGACTCGGGCGACACGAAGAAGGGCAAGGGCGGTTCGGGCCTGATGTTGGCCGACGACGACGAGTTGGATCTCGGCGGTCACGGCAGCGACATCACGATGAACGCCGGCGACAGCGGCATCATGTTGGTCGATCCGGCCGACAGCGGCCTGGCGTTGGATAAGCCGCTGCAACTCGGCGGCGGCAACGACGAGCTGACCATCGGCGAAGACGACATGATCACGCTGGAAGAGCAGGTCGACCTCGAAGGGGCGACCCAACTTCGCAGCGAAAACGATTTCAACATCTCCGCCTCGGGCGGGTACGACGACGACGCCGACAGCGGCTCGCAAGTCATCGCGTTGGATTCGGAAGAGGACCTCAGCGGCGCGAGCATGTTCGGCGCGTCCAGCGAAAGTCTGCTGACCGAAGACGGCGGCTTCGGCTCGCCCTTGGGCGGCACCGAAACGATCATGGCCGGCGCCGGCTTGGGGACCGCCCCGATGCTGATGGCCTCGGCCGCGCCGCCGGAAGTCGCCGTACACGCTGTTCAATTTCATCGGCTTGGCCGCCTGCGTGATGTTCCTGATGATCGGCGGCATCATGGTTTACGACCTGTCGATGCAGATGTGGAGCTGGAACAGCCCGTGGAAATTCAACAGCTCGATCATGGACTCGCTGCTGGGCCTGTTCGGCGAAAAGCCGTAAGGGGGGCTGGGGGCGAGGGGCTGGAGGCTGGAGTAAGAAAAGACATTGGGTGGCAGGGGTCGCAGCGTAGCGCAGTCCCCTGGCATGTTGGAGGTGTGAACGACACAAACTTCGTCGCAGACGAAGCCGAGTCAATTGAAGTGACTATGAAGGTCCGGCTGGGTGGCAGGAGGCGAAGCACCGCATTGCTTAGAAAATGCTTCGTGCAGCCCCCTGGCACGTTGGAGGTCGAACTTCATGCTTTCGCAAAGCATGCAGTCGAAGCGTCATCAGGAACCGCGTTCGGGAAAGGATGCCCGTCATGCCGTTATTCGGCGCCACGCCGCCGTTCTCTCCCGCGCCGTACGCGGCGCATCTCTCGCCCGCGCGTTGCCGCACGCTCGCATGCTGCCGATCGCTCATGCGTTGCTGTTTGTCACGGCCGCGCCCCTCTGCGTCGGCTGCGCCGGGGCCGGTCCGAACGCCGCGCTGTTGGAGAGCGAGAATCGCGTTCTCAAGGAGCAGAAGGCGATCCAAGAACGCGAAATCGCCGGCTACCGCCGCCAAACCGCCGACCTGGCCGCCCGCCTGAACCAAACCGAAATCGAACTCGCCCGCACGGTCGACGACGTGAAACGGCGGTAAGGCGAAAAAGGAGACGGGGGCATGGCTGTATTGCCTATTAATATTGAGCACGATAAACCCGTAATCTACGGTGTTGATCCAGCATCATCGAAGGGCCTCAGAATATGGGACGGAACGCAATCTATCAAAATTAAAGCTAACAATGCTGCTGAGTGGATGACCTCCCTGACCGTGAAGCATCACTCCTCATTGGTATGCTGGGATTCACCACTGTCATTTGATCCGAGACATGGGCTTTCAGATCGGCCTGTTGAGAAAGTGTTGCGAGCCCAGGTTCAACGCTGGGTGCTTGAAGGCGTGATCGCGGAAAAGGCCGTATCCGTTTTGCCATTTTCAGGATGCTCTCATTGGGTTATCTCCTGTGATGCTGTAGGACTTCCATTTGCATCGGTATGCCGAAAACCATTTCCAATTGCTCATACGAGGGAGTGCATACAGGCAGGAGGTGTGTGGCTTGTTGAAACTCACCCCGCCGTAGCGATGGCAATACTGTGGCTAGAGGGCAATAACTACTCAATATCTCTGCCCGCTTATAAGAAGAACATAATGTCATGTCGAATCATTGCGGAAACATTAGGTTTCGACGAGCTATTGGCATGCAATTCACTAAACGACGATATTCTTGACTCTTACGTTGCCTACCGGATGGGAGAGATGTTCATTGCAGGTGAAGGCGTCTGGATCGGCGATTCTTATTCGGGAGGGTTTGTGTTACCGAACTGCGCCGAGGCGAAGTGGCATCTTGGTTCGAAGGTAAATCAGATTACATCCAAGGTGCCTTGATGGTTAAAGTCATTCCGACAACTATTAAGCTTGCTTCTCCACACAAATGCTACTGTGGTTTAACGTAAAGCGACTAGATGCGTATCGAAAAGCGTTACCCCTAAGCACTTAAGAAAAAAATGAGTAATTCCAGACGGCCATAGCGAATCTTGTGTCGAAATTTTCGTCGGCGTGAAAACGAATCGGGTTGAAACTTTTTCCCGTTTCGTGCGTCTTATGAGTGGACGGAATTATCTCAATAACTTCGTCCCGCTAGGGACGGCAGGATGTAGCCAGGGACTTCAGTCCCTGGAATACGATTCCGAGGAATTCGGTCGCCCCGTGAGGGGCGAGATCACGCGGATTCCTCGCCGGCGAATGTGTAGCCCCTAACGGGGCAACCGATTTTGTTTCGGATCCAAACCAGGGACTGAAGTCCCTGACTAAACGATTTCGGTCCTACGGACCGGTAGAAACCGGCGACGCCGATTTTTCGCATAATAGTCTGCGTAAAATGTTTTTAATCGCAGGATCGTTAAGTGGACATAAAGCCATTTATCGTCGCGTTTTCCGTCGATCCGTCGCGATCGTGCCGGGGAGAGCGAATTTCGAACGCAAATCGATTTACACGCGATCGGAACGATCGTTTCGCTCGTAACGCTCGCGCAGTGAACTTAGGTAAGACGGTGATCGGAGGTTGAAAGATCGGGTGGCCTGCCGACGCTTGAAGTGGGACTGCGCACGACGCTCGATGGTCCGGGGCCTTCCGTTGGTCGTCCGCCGGGCACACGCGATGTTTTGTGACGCCGAGCGGGCGATCGTTTCGCTCGTAACGCTCGCGGAACGGGAAACCGGCGACGGCGCACAGAACCGCCCCGATTGTTTCACGTGAAACAATCGGGGCGGGGAAGTTCGATGTCCAACTGTCAGGGGGCTGCGCTTCGACCCCTGCCACCCGACGGTTTGCGTTGGAGAATTGGGAAAGCCTATCGAGCGATTTTGCAGCTCGGCAGGGCCGCTTTCAGTTTGGCGACGCCGTCGTCGCTGATCTCGGTGAAGGGGATGCTCAATTCCTTCAACTTGGTCAGCTTGCTCAGGACCGGCACGCTTTTGTCCGTGATCTTGTCGCTGTCCAGGTACAACGATTCGAGTTCGGTCAGACCGGCCAGCGCGGCCAGGCCGTCGTCGCCGATGCCGGTTTCCTTGATGTCCAACCATTTCAACTTTTTCAGATCCGCCAACGCGGGCAAGCCGGCGTCGGTGATCTTGGTCAACCAGAGGTCCAACCGTTCGAGCGATTTGATTTTGCCGATGTGCTTCAGCGCGTCGTCGTTGACGTTGGTTTCGGCCAGTTCCAACTTGGCCAAGACCGGCAGCTCGCTGATATGGACCAGCCCGCTGCCGTCGATCGGGATGCCGCGGGCTTGGAGCAGGGTCAGTTTTTTTAACGGCTTGATGTTGGCCAAACCGCTGTCGCTGACTTGAGTTCGTTCGATATGCAGTAGTTCCATCGAGTCGGCGAAGACTTGCAGCACGTCCAGACCGTCGTCGGTCAGCAACGTGTCGTCCAAGCCGATCTCCTTCAGCTTGATGTCCTTCAATTCGTTCATGCAGGCGGCGGTAATGCCGGTTTGATTTTTGAACTTGATGCTTTTCAGATTCTTGAGGCCCGAGAGATGCTTGACGCCGTCGTTGTCGATTTGCAAACAGGCGCGGATGTCGAGCGTCTTCAAGCCCGAGAGCTTGCCGACGTGCTTCAGGCCGTCGTTGGTGATGCCGGTGTAGAGCAGCAGGAGTTTTTCGAGCTTCTTGATCGGCACCAGCGCGGCCAGGCCGTCGTCGGTGACGTCGCTGCGACGCAGACCGAGGCCGACGAGATCCGGGAACTTTTGAAACTCGGGCAGAATCTTATCGCTGAGCGGCGTGTTCTCGGTTTCGATATCCGACAGCGTCGGAATCTTGAGCAGCAGCGGCACGATTTGATCGGTGATGTCGGGGCCGGTCAGCTTGATCTTTTTGAGATGCTTGAGATCGGCCAAGAACCCGAGTTGATCGACCTTCAGGTAGTCTTCGAAGATGATGCCGACGACATGGCCGGCGTCGTCCTTGGTGATCTTGCCGCGGAGGGCTTCGATCTTGACGATCAAGGGTTTTTCGTCGACCTCGGGCGCTTTGACGGCGGTCAGCGTGGTTTCGGCGGCCGGTTTGGCGGCTTCGATCGGCTTGGCGTCGGTCGTTTTGTCGGCCGGCGCGGCCTTGTCGCCTTCGGGCTTCGGGGCCGGAGCGATCGGTTTTTTCGGGTCGCAGCCTCCGGCCAACAGGCCGCCGGCGATCAGCATTCCGAACGAAAGACGACGAATTCGACTGACCCGCGACATGAACCGGCTCCCTGAATTACCGACAAAAATGGTCCCCCGAGCGAATCGTTTAAGGTACCCCCGCGCCGCTTGGGATGCAATCGGCGCAGGCGTTAGGTACGTCGCGTGCGGAGCGCGTCGGTCACGGTACGTCAAAGTTGCCGGGTGAGGCTGAGGATGCGGAACGTAGCGCGGAGGTCGCCGGAATTTTCGGAATCGTCGCGGTCGGGAAAGTTTGCGGGGGGCCGTGCGAACGGTTATGCTGCAAGCCGGTAATCTCGGAGGAGGAGCCTTCCGACGCCTACCTTGCCGTTCGGTCCCACCTGTTTTTTCTTATTGCCCCGTTTGGGCAACGCACAAAGGAGTCCACACGATGCGTCGTGGAGTGAATCGTCGTCAGATGTTGCAAACGACCGCCGTCGCGGTCGCAGGCGTCGGCTTTTACAGCAGTCTCGCACCGGCTCAAAGCACCTCGCCCAATGAAAAGATCCGCTTCGCCTGCATCGGCATCGGCGGCAAGGGGGCTTCGGACTCGGGCGACGCCAAGGCCAACGGCGACGTCGTCGCGATCTGCGACATCGACGAAGAAAAGCTGAACAAAGACGGGGAGAGCAAGTTCCCCGGCGCGAAGCGGTTCACCGACTTCCGCAAGCTGTACGAAGAACTCGGCAGCAACTTCGACGCCGTGACGGTCAGCACGCCCGACCACACGCACGCTCCGGCCGCGGCCCTGGCGTTGCGGATGAAGAAGGGCTGCTTCTGCCAGAAGCCGCTGACGCACGACATCTACGAAGCCCGCGTGTTGGCCGACTTGGCCCGCGAAAACAAATGCGCGACCCAAATGGGCAACCAAGGGACCAGCGAAAACGGTCTCCGCAAGGCGGTCTCGATCGTCAAGAGCGGCGCGTTGGGCGACATAAAGGAAGTGCACGTGTGGACCAACCGTCCGATTTGGCGCAAGGCGGTCCGCGTCCGGAACCGACGGACGTGCCGAAGGGAATCAACTGGGATCTCTTCCTCGGCCCCGCGCCGGAACGTCCGTACGCCAAGGGTTACACGCCGTTCGCATGGCGCGGTTGGTGGGACTTCGGAACCGGCGCCTTGGGCGATATGGCGTGCCACACGTTCAACATGCCGTATTGGGCGGTCGGCTTGGCCGATCCGACCTCGGTCATGGCCAGCAGCGCCGGTCACAATCGCGACAGCTATCCGAAGTGGTCGCAAATCGAGTTCGAATTTCCGGCCATCGCCGATCGCGGCGCGGTCAAGGTCTGGTGGTACGACGGCGGAAAGTTGCCGCCGAAGGAAGTTTACGACGGTCCGGACAAGAGCGGTTGCATCATCGTCGGCAGCAAGGGCAAGCTGCACGGCCAAGGCGACTACTGCGGCAGCGTGAAGATGATCGGCGTGGACGAACCGAAGGTCGAATGGGAAAAGTCGCCCGGCCACTTCAAGGAATACGCCGAAGCGATCCGCGGCGGGAAGCCGGCCAAGTCGAACTTCCCGGACTACGCCGGCAAGTTGACCGAAACGATCCTGCTGGGCAACTTGGCGGTCTACGCCGCCAACGAAAAGGAAGTCCCGGGCAAAAAGATCGAATGGGACGCCAAGACCATGACGGCCAAGAACGCCCCGGAAGTGCAACACATTGTCAAGCGCGAATATCGCAAGGGCTACGTGCTCTAAGCGATGCGAGACGAGTCGGGTAACGAAGAACGGCGGACCCAAATCGGGTCCGCCGTTTTTTGCCGGGTCGAGCGAGATCGAACGCTTACTTGCCGATCAACGCTTTGCGTAGATCGTCGCGCCAGACCTTGTTCGCCGGATCGTAGACGCCGAATCCGGAGGAGTATTCCCAATAGGTCGCGGCGAAGCCTCGTTTCGCGGCTTCTTCGACCACGGCCTTGGTCCAGGTCGCGCGGGATTCCTGCGGCGCGGCGTTGAACGCGCCGAATTCACCTAACAACAGCGGTCGCTTTTCCGACTTCGACCAATCCGCGGCTTTGTCGAAGTCTTTTCGCAAGCGATCGAGTTCCTCCGACGTGCCGGTCCACGTTTTCCCCTTCCATTTGTCCGAGCCGTTCACCCAATGCGCGCCTTGGTGCGTGAACTGAAACGGTTCGTAGTAGTGAAACGTGCCGATGATGTGGCGATCGTCGGCCGGCAGCGCGAGCTTGCTCAGGAAATTGACGTTGTTCCAAGAGCCGGGGCCGATCACGACGTTCCGCTGCGGGTGCTTCGCGCGAACGATCTTCAACGCTTCCGGAACGATCTCGTTCCACAGTTCCGGCGTTAGCTTGTCGTGCGGTTCGTTGAGCAATTCGAACACGACCGTCGGCGGCGCGTTTTGGTAATGCTCGGCGATTTGCGTCCAGAGCGCCAGGAATCGTTCGCGATGCTCGGTCGGAGCTTTGTCCATCTCGTCGTAATGATGGATGTTCAAGATCACGATCAGCCCCGCCTTTTCGGCTTGGGCCAGAACCTCGTCCACCCGGGCCAAGAACTTCGGTTCGATGGCGAACGGCGCGGTCTTGGCCGCGTGGTTCGACCACTTCACCGGCACGCGCACGGACGTGAAGCCGGCCGCTTTGATCTTTGCGCAATCGTCGGCCTCGATGCGGACGCCCCATTCCCCTTCGTTGGGGGCTTCCAGGCAGTTGCCGAAGTTCACACCGACCCCCATCGCCTGCACGGAAGCCTCTGGCGTGGGCCACTCGGCGGCTCGCACCGATGCGACGCAAACGAATACCGCGATCGCGGCGTGGAGATGTTTTCGGACTCTCATCATTCAACTCTCCCGCTGAAGAATGCCCCGAAAATGGTCGCTCCGTCGCCACCTTATCACGCGGTGAACAACGAAACCAGACGCCGGGCATGCGTCGGCGATGAGAAGAGCAGGGCGATTGAGAATCGCTCGATGGTAAGTCCAAGGCCCAGGTTGAGAGTCGATCGTCAGCCCGCTTGCTTCGGCATGCTCTTGCCCTTGAGCTGATAGACGTAGGCCAGAATTTCCGCGACCGGGCCGTAGAGCGCGTCGGGAATCGGATGGTTGACGTCGACGTCTTTGTAGAGAGCTTGCGCCAACGGTTTCTTTTCGAGAATCGGGATGTTGTTTTCGAGGGCTAGGCGTCGAATGCGTTGCGCCATGACGCCCGCCCCTTTGGCGACGACGATCGGGGCGCGCATCGTTTCCGGATCGTATTGAATGGCGATCGCCAACTCCGTGGGGTTGGTGATCACCACGTCGGCGGTCGGCACGGCCGATTTCACGCGATTCTGCGCCAACTGTCGCTGAATCTGTTTGCGGCGTTGAATCGTTTGCGGGTCGCCCTGCATGTTCTTCATTTCTTCGCGGACTTCTTCGGTCGACATTTTCAGATTTTGCTCGTGCCGCCACCATTGCCACAAGTAATCCATCAGCGACAACACGATCAACGCGCAGACGACTTTGATGCAGATCCAGATGATCGCTTCGACCATATACTTGGCGACGTCGTTGATCTCGCGTTCGCCGAGGTCCAGAATCGCTTGGCGTTCGTTAATGAACGCGAAGTAAGCGATCGTGCCGATCAGGCCGATCTTCATCATCCCTTGTGCGATGCCGACGCCGTTTTGCAGCGAGAAGATGCGCCCCATGCCGGCCAGCGGATCGATCCGGCTCCAATCCGGCATCAACTTGTCGGGTAAATACAGAATACCGGTCTGAAACAGATTGACGGCGATGCCGCCGACGAAAATCATGCCGAGGATCGGCAGTAAACCGAGCGACAGACCCAGCAACACGCGCCACCAATGGGCGTTGACGTCGACCGCGTCGAGTTTCGACCACGCTTGGCCGCCCCAATGCTCCGTGCCCAGGCCGAAGAAGAAATCGACGATCGTACCGCCGAAATTCAGTAAGCCGATCAGGCCGATCAACAACAGCACGGCTGCTGCGAGATCCTGACTTTTGACGACCTGGCCCTCCTCGCGGGCTTGCTGCCTGCGATGCGGCGTCGCGTCCTGTGACTTATCGCCGTCGTCCATTGATCGTTATTGAAAGTCTCGAATTATGTTTTTTCCAAGCGTGTCTACGCGTAGGCTCACTCCACCAACGGCGAGCGATGTTCTTCGCCCGGCGAAACGAGCGTGACCGTCATACGATGAATCGCGTCGTCAAAGCTCTCTTCGAAAATATGCGAAACGGCCGACAGGCAGAGCGCCATCATTCCCAGCGTGATCATCGAGTTCAGACCGAAGCCCAATGACATGATGTTCAAGGACGGCATGCTGCGGCCGACCAACCCCAGTAGGATGTTGGTCAGCACCAGGGCGGTCATGATCGGCGCGGCGCGCGGACGCCCAGGACCATGCTTTCGCTCAGCAATGTGATCATGAACGTACCTGCCGATTCGAAGCGTCCCGGCGACCCGATCGGCAGCTCCGCGAACGTGTGCATCAACGCTTCAATCAATCGCCGATGTCCGCCGATGATCGAAAACACGGCCAACATGACCAATGAAATGAGATGCGAGAACAACGGCATATCCGAATCGAAGCCGGGATTGAAGACGTCGGCCAGCGACATCCCCCCGAGTTGGCTGGCGATTTGCCCGGCGATTTGAATGCCGGCCATCACGATCATTAGACCGATGCCCAAGGCGACGCCGATCAGGGCTTCGCCGGCGACGATGATCGCCAGATCGATTAGATTCGTCGGCGCGACCGTCAGCCGGCCCCATTGCAGCGGGGCGATCAACAGCGAGATCGTAATCGTCAGAAACGCACGGACGGGCAGCGGAATTTCCACGGAGCCGAAAATCGGGGCGGTCATCGTCATCCCGCCGACGCGGGCCAGGACGAAGATAAAGGTCGTGGCGACCTGGATGGAGAACTGTTCGATCAACGCGCCCATCGTCGCCTCACCACTGCCGCAGGATGCCGGTGAAGACTTCGCGCGTGTAATCGGTCATTTGCGAGATCAACCAGGGGAGAGTGACGGACAACACCACGACCATGGCCAAAAACTTCGGCACGAAGGCGACGGTCTGTTCTTGAATTTGCGTCAACGCCTGGAGTAGCCCGACGATCAGCCCGACGATCAAGCCGGCCGCCAAGATCGGCGCACAGATGAGCAAGCTCATCATGATCGCTTGGCGCGCCAGATCGACGGCGTCTTGGGAATCCATGGTCGGAAATCGCGTATGGCGGAACGTGTTGGGGATCTACGGATGATCGTCGCTACTGCGTCCCGAAGCTTTGCAGCAGCATCTCGACGACCAAATGCCAGCCGTCGACCAAGACGAACAGCAGTAATTTGAACGGCAAGGAAATCAGCACCGGCGGCAACATCATCATGCCCATCGAGATCGTCACCGTGGCGACGACGATATCGAGGACCAGAAACGGCAAGTAAATCTGAAAGCCGATCAAGAACGCGGTTTTCAGTTCGCTCAGCAAATACGCGGGCAACAGCACTTGCAGCGGCACGTCGTCGTATGTCGACGGTTCGGCCGTGCCGGCCGGCATGTATCGGTAGAACAACCAAACATCGTCCCGATTGCCGGTCCGTTCGATCTGTTCACTCATAAATCGTCGAATCGGCGCGCTACCGCGTTTCCACGCTTCTTCCATGCCGATCTGCTTGTCCATGTACGGACGAACGCCTTCGTCGTAACTCTTGGTCCAAACCGGCGTCATGACCAAGAAACTGAGGAAGAGCGAAATCCCGGTCAGCACCTGGCTGGGCGGAAGTTGCTGCGTTCCCAACGCTTGTCGCAAGAGCCCCAGTACGACGATGATTCGCACGAAGCCGGTCGTCATCAGCATGATCGCCGGCGCGACGCTTAGGACGGTCAGCAACAGCATGATCTGCAGCGAACCGGAGAGTCCTTCGGGACTGGTCCACGCATCGGGGCCGCCCCCGAGGTTCATGCCGCCGGGAAGCGTAATTCCTCGATTGGGCGATTCTTGCGCGGTCAGCGCGCCGCCGTACGAGAGCGTGAACAGGATGGCCGCCGCGGCCAGCGTGAAGCGTACGGTCCGGGATTTCCAATCGCGTTTAGCCACGACGCACCTCGCGCGGTTCAAGTGAACGGGAACTCGGCGTGCCGAGACGAGCGCGAGATCTTCGACCGTTTCGACGCGGTCCGGTTTCTTCGGCGCGACCTCGTCCGGTTCTTTCGCGGTTCGTGCGCCGGAGAGTTGCGTCAGCAGATCGCGAAACCCTTGGGTCGCGCTGCCGGCTTGTTTGCTTTGGCATAGGCCCGCCAAACGGTCGACTTCCAACGGATCGTCGATCTCGGTCAAGGTATCGCAGCCGGTCGGGGAGAGGGCGACCAACAGAATCTTGTTGCCGAAACGAATCACCTGCAGCGATTGCCGTCCGGCGAACGGCGTACGGCCGAGCACTTCGACCACATCGCGCGATAGACGTCCGCTGCCGTTCGGCAGCGATTTTTTCAGTACCTTCATCACGACGAAGAACAACCCAATGACCAGCGCCAAGCTGACGGCGACCGTGCCCAGGCCCGACCAACCTGACGAGACGCGCGGCTTCGTTTCCGACGGACCGTTGATCGGGATCGGCTTGAATTGCGTCGGCGGTGCGAGCGGACGCGAAGCGGCGGCGTTCTTTTCGGCGCTGTTGCTATTGGATGGCGAAACGACCGGTGCGACGTACGAGGCCTGAGCTGCGGTATTCGGCGGCCGATTGGGTTCGGTGGTGGTGACCGGTCGTGTCGGAATCGGCGACGCCGGTCCGGCGGCCAGTCGTTCGGGCATCGTGTAAACCGGACCGTTGCTCGGCTGCGAAATCGGATTTTGCGTAGGTACCGTTGTCGGTTGCGGCGGTGCGATGCGCGGCTCGGCCGTTGCACGCGGATCGATGGTTGGGCGACCGTCGCGTTCCAACAGATTCAAGAACTCGCGCTGCTCGCCGTTGCCCAGCGCACGGGCGGCGTCGTAGGCCGGCGTCGGTTCTTGCGCAACGATTCGCGCACGAACGCCAGAACGGCGATCGACACCATCGAAAATCGTGCGGCGTGGGTCATCCTTGACCTTCTTCAACGGAATAACATCGCAGGCTAGGCGACGGCTTGTTCGCCCGAGACCAACTCGGCGACGCGAACGCAAAAGTTGTCGTTCATGATCAACACTTCGCCCCGCGCGATCAGACGGCCGTTGACGTAGATATCGACCGGATCGCCCGCCAAACGATCGAGCGGCACGACCGCCCCTTTGGCCAAGCGGAGAACGTCTTCCAAATACATCTGGGTCCGACCGAGTTCGATCTTCAGATCGAGTTCGACGTCGCGCAACAGATCCAACGTGGCGCTGTCGCCGTTCGCCGGCGTACCGGCGAAGTCGGCCAACTTGAATGGTTGCAGCTCGGGCGGTGTCGGCGCGGCGGCGTTGATCGACGCCAAGGCTTGCTCGGCCTGGCGAAACAGCAGATCGAATATCGCCGCCGGCGATTCCGGTGCTGGCCGGCGTCGGCTTGGCGGGCTTCGCCGCCGGTGCGCTGGCGCGATGCTGTTGCAGCAACGCTTCGATGTCGTCTTGACCGACCAAGCCGCCGTCGGCGGGAGCCTTGGCTGCGGGCTTCGCGGCCGGTTTGGGCGTGGACGCGCCGGAAGTCGCTTGGCGCGGTTGCGCAAGAGTTTTTCGATTTCGTCTTGTCCGATTTCGTCGGAGTCGGCCATGGGAATCCGTTCCCGTCGTGGAATGTCGTTCGCCGCTTCGCGCGTCCTGCGTTTACTGTTGAACGACCGAGAACTCGCTGAAGACCACTTCTTTGAGCAGCGGTTCGCCTAAGAGGGAGTTAGTTTTCGCCAATATTTGTCTTTTGATCAATCCCAATGCGGGGTCGGACAGATCGGCGGGCGAAGTATTTCGCACGATGACGATCACTTGGTCGCGAAAGCGGAATTTGTTCTTCTTCAACAGCTTGCCGAACTTGCTGGGATCCTCCGGTTCTTCGCCGGCATCTTTTTTCTTGCCGTGCCCGCCGTGCGCGTCGGCCGGCGCGTGATCGCCCTCTTTCGGCGCGGGTTCTTCGGCCACGGTTCCATACAAATGGAAGTCGATCAACAACGTGTTGTTGGTCGTTTGATCGAACGAAGTGACGCTAAAACGGCCCAAATCGACCTCGCGGTTGTCCCCGCCGGCATGACCGTGCTCGTGATCGCCGTGGTGGTCGTGTTTCTCGTCGTGGGCGTCGTCTTTGTGCTCCGCCTTGCCGTCCGTCGGAGCGGCAACGGTCGGCGCCGACGGCAACAGGACATATGCGAACGCGCATTGCGCCAGCACGATGCCCGCGATGATGCCGGCGACTTTCATTTGACCGAATAGCCCCCCTTTGGCGGCGGCGGGGGCGGCTTCGGCGTGGGCTTTTTCGCTCATGTTCGTGACGGCGCGGAACTCCGCGGCGGTCAAAGGTCGACATAAAACGGAAACGACGGTTCCCGCTCCATGAAAACCCTACGTCGCACGACTCGTCCTGCAACGAACGGCCGACCGCGAACTGACTAACACGGGTTCCGGTCTTAACGATTACGCCGTGTGCTAGCGGAATCGCGTGCCGTACCAGTGACCGAAAACGAAAACGGCCCGGCGAAGAACGTTCGCCAGGCCGCCGATTCTCTGTGCGTCGATCCGTATTACCGACGGATATTCAGCAATTCGTCCAGCAACTGCTGGGCGGTGGTGATGACTCGAGTGTTCCCGCGATATTGCGATGAGGCCAAAATCAGATCGATCAGGTTCTTACCGATGTCCGTGTTCGACAACTCGACCGCGCCGGCGATGACGCTGCCGATGCCTTGCTCGCCCGGGCGACCTTGAATGGCCAAGCCCGAGTTCACGCCGGCGGCGAACAGATTCTCGCCGCGCTGTTCCAAACCGGCCGGATTGGCGAAACGGGCGAGGATCAATTGCCCCAGATCGCGCGACACGCCGTTGCTGAACACGCCGCGGATGACGCCGTCTTCGCCGATGATGTAGCTGGACAACGTTCCTTGCGCGGAACCGTCCTGACGAGACGCGGCGAGCGTGCTTTTGTTCGAAGCCAAGCCCGAAAGTTTGCTGAAATCGAGATTGAATTCCAACGGCGACACCGCGTTGATGTTTTCGCGATCGATCGAGACCTTAGCCATCGAGTTGCCTTCGATCACGTTCCCTTCCGCGTCGAAGCGGATCAAGCCGCTGCCGACGGAGATTTGCGAACTGCCGTCGCGCGGCGCGTTACCCGACGAGTCGGCGTACCAACGATAGACGGTGCTTTGATTGTCGCGACTCTCCAGGACGGCCGTAACGCGTACGTTCAACGGCACGCCGAGTGAATCGTAGACGATGAAGTCGGCGACGGCCGTTTGCCCCTTCGCGGTTTGCGTCGAGTTGAAGCCCATATTGACGGTCGTCGTATCCGTGCTGCCGGTGGCGGTGAATTTGAAGTCCGCCAGTCCGATGGAGACCGCGTTATCGACGCCGTTGTTGCCGATGAACTGGATTTTGCCGTTGCTCAAGATGTACGAACCGGCGTTGTTTCCCGTGAACGCATCGGCCGGGATCCCGTTGGATGCGTCCGGAACTTGGATGCCCATCGCGTCGCTCATGAAGTCGACCAGGTCCTGCACCGTGCTGGTCGGCGTGATGGTAAACTCCTTCGCGGAGAGCGTACGCCCGCCTTTGCTGCCTGCGAACGACAGCGTTCCCAATCCGAACAGTTGCACGTAATTGTTGCCGTCGCGTTTCACCACGTCGGTCAACAACGTGTTGGTGTTGATCTTCGGCCCGTCGAAGTCCAACGTCGGGTTGGCCGTGATCGCCGTATCGGCAGTGTAGTCGACGTAGGCTTTTCCGCCCGAGACGCTGGCCGGATCGATGTCGTCGATGCGATAAAACGTGGAGGATTGTCCGGCCGTGTTGCGGTAGATGCGAATCGTGCTGGGAGGCGTCGGAAAATCGCCGGTGGGTTGCGGCAAGTTGTCCAAGCGGATACGACCGCCGCCGACGTTCAAAGGACCGACCAAACTCGACGGCCGGCTTTCTTGGCCGATCGATGGGTTGTAATACGTGATGTAATACGAATACTGCCCGTTCAGAGCGCTGCCGTCGAACTCGGGATTCGCGACGAGCGCGGCGTCGGTTATCGTGTCGGTGAACGTCGTCGCTGTCTGGTCGGCGGCGTCCGCCACCAGATAGTATGTGCCGGTCGACGGCGCGTCGGCGACGGTTCGGAAAATCCGACGCCCGACGTAATCCCCCGAGTTGTTCGTGGGAATCGCGCTCAAGTCGATGCCAGACGCGCCGGCGGCCAAGTTCACCGAGATCGTGCTGGACGTCGTTTCGTTGCCGTTCGCGTCGTAATAAACGACTTTGTAGTTGTATGTGCCCGCGGCGAGATCCGTTCCGGCTCCGGACGAAGCTCCGGCGAACGAACCGGTCGTCGGCGGACTGACTATCAGCAAGTCGCTTGAACTCGTCGGATACGTCGGCTTGTCGTAACGGCTATCGCCCAGGACCGCGCTTTGGATAATCTCGGCCGTGTTGGCGATGTCACCGGTCGGAGTCAACGTTCCTTCGAAAAACACGTTCTGAGTCGCCGCGGCGACGGCTTCCGCCCCCAATGGAATCGTCAACGGTTGTAACGAGGTCGATTGGATGTTGAATTTGTCGTCGATCCCGTAGCCCAGCAATTTTTGGCCCGTGATCGTGACCAATTCGTTGGCCGAATTGGTTTTAAAGATCCCGTTGCGCGTGTAGAGGATGTCGTTTTGTCCGCCTTGGACCATGAAAAAACCGTCGCCTTGAATGGCGAGGTCCGATGGGCTGGAACTGACCTGCACCGTTCCTTGCGTAAAGTCCGGAGTGATTTCCGCGACCTGCACGCCGAGGCCGACTTGGCGCGGATTGGTCCCACCGCTGGTGTCGCTGGGAGCGGAGCCGAGACCGCGAGTTTGCAGGAATTGTGTGGCGAAGTTGGCCGTGCTGGCCTTGAAGCCGACGGTTCCGGAGTTGGCCAAATTATTGCCGACGACGTCGATCGTCGTTTCCGAAGCGGTCAACCCGGTGAGTGCGGTATTCAGCGCCGATGCGAGACCCATGTGCGTATCCTTTGACGACCGAAAAATGTCGGAGTTGTTATCGAGTGGATCGTGTCGTGTTATGTCGTGGTCGGAGTGACGACTTCGCGGATGTTCTTCAACGAAATGCTCTTGTCGCCGATGTGAATCTTCACGTCGCCGCCCGCGACGGTCACTTTGTCGATGACGCCCGTGACGTCTTTGTTGTCGTCGCCGAGCGCGGTGACCGTTTTTCCGATCATCGACGTCGCGCTGGTCAGGTTTTGACCCAGCAACACGCTGTCGAGCGTGGTCGTCAGTTTGTCGCTGGCCGAGACCTGTCGGATCTGCGAGATCTGCGTCAACAGCGCCGTGTTGTCGGCCGGATTGAGCGGATCTTGGTTTTGCAGTTCGGAAATCATCAGTTTCAAAAAATCCGCCGTGCCGATGTCTTCGATCGGGTTCGTGGGGTTCTTCGAGTCGTAAGTTCCCGGTGCGTATTTGACGCCGTCGACGGCCATGGTGCTGCTCCAAACGTGTGGCGAGCGAACTCGCGTGATGAATAAGTTTTCGTCAAATCACGATGTTCAACCGCGAAGAATCTTGAAGCGACCGCGCGGTTCGCGTAACCGGAGCGGAGACCGCGGGCGCGGAGTCGCCGTCGATCCGGTTACGGGCTTGCGCGCGATGTTCGCGCAACTTTTCGTTGAACTCGCGTCCGTCGGACGGGGATTGTTGATCGCGCACGTCGACCTCGAACGACTCGATGCGTACGTTCTGTTCGGCCAAACGTTCGCGCAGTTGCGGCAGGTTGTCCAACAAGACGGTTTTCGCCGCCGCAGTTTCGGTTTCCATTCGTGCGATCAGCGTCCCGTCGCGTAGACTGACTTCGAGCTTCACCGCGCCGAGTTCCGGCGGACTCAGGCGGATCTTCATCTCGCCGCCGTCGGACCCGATCGTTTGAAACGCGCGCGAAACACGCTGCACGAGTCGAACACGATCGACCTCGTTCAGCCCGTCGCGTTGTGTTTCGCGCGTGTCGCGATGTCCGGTGATGACACGCGAAGCGTACTGGGGCGTCGTAGGGGCGGTAGTGGGATTTTGTCGCGCGTTTCGCGCGGTTGCGTCGTCGGCCGGTGTGGTCGACGTAGCGGCTTCGATCGGTTTCGTCGTGGAGACGGTCTCGATACTCGCAGACGTTTCGGCATTCGTCGGATCAAGCGTCGCGAGTTGGCTGACGGTCGCCGTCGGAGTGGTGGTCGAAGTCTCGGAATCGCCGTTGTTCGACGGCGTCCGCATCTCTTTCGAGCTACGTTTTTCCGAGACGACCGGAGCCGGAATAAGCAGTGGTTCCGCTGCGTTTTGTGTTTGAGTCGGATCGGGTTTCGGAATGTCTTGCGATTGTGCGTCGGAGTCGTGTTGTCGCTCGGCGTTGACCGTCGGCTTTTTTGCCTGCTTCTCCGCAGTGGCTTCTTTTGTCGTGTTATTCACGACGGCTGCTCTCGGATCCGTTTCGGATTTCGTTGAAATCGAGACGTCGGCTTCGATCGCCGTTGTTTCCTCCGTCGTCGCGGTGGCTGTGGATTGATTCGAGTGCGCGGCCTCATCGGCTGCGGATTCCGTGGTTTTATTGATGACGCGATCCGCCGCGCGCGTCAGCTTACTAGATCGCTTTTCGACCGGCGACGATGGCGCCGTCTTGGGGACCGTCTTTCCATCCGCATCAAGCGTAACGACGCCTTGTGCGGTGGCGGCGACATCTTCGGAGTTCTTTGTCAGAGATTGCGCTTTGATAATCACCGGTTGCGCGAGCGTCGCGAGCAAGTTGGGATCGACGTCTTCGTCCGAGGAGGCGAGGTCCAGTTCGTCGACGACTTCCGTGTCCTCGTTTGGCAGCTGTTCGGACTTGTCGCCAACGGATTGAACGTCGGGCACCGCGACAGGTGCGTCGGTCGAATCGTCGCCGTCGGTCGGACTCGACGACGTGACTTGTGAGTCGTCGTCATTGCTTTTGGTCGAAGCGGCGGGTTGTCGATCACGCGGCGTCGGTTGCTCGATCGCGGTCGGCGGGTCGGATAGCATGGGTTCCGGTTGTTTCGCCTCGTTCGCCGCGCGGGCGTCGCGGAACGTACGATCGAATCCACCCGTCGAGTCGCTCGACGTCGTGGGCTTGGCGTAGGTCGACGTCAAGACGAAGTTCGAGGAGGGTCGAAACAGCGCATCGAGATTGAGATCGGGCATGATTTTGTCCGCCGTAGGCGACATGACTAGCGCGTGTTTGGTGCGGCGTCGTTTGCGGGACGTTGCAGGTTGGCTTCGCGTGGAACACGCAGTAACCGCAACAAATCGTCGAGCTTGGTTTGTTCTTCTTCGACCTTGAACTCCGCGACGATCTTCGCTTGTTTCGCGATCGGCATGTCGCGCAGGATCAAGGCCGTCTCGTCGATCTCGCCCTTGTCGATCATGGCCAGAATCAGATCCTTGGCCAGCTTCGGTTTGACCGTCTCCCACAATTGCCGAATCGTATCGCGTCCTTGTTGGCGTGCTTTGTCCTGATCGCCGCGCAGGTTTTCCGCGTACTCGGCCTTCTGTTGCATGAACTGTTCGAGTTCGCGTTGGAGATTGACACGCTCGTTCGCCAAGACTTCGCGTTCATTGCGCAACGCCTGCTCGCGTAACTCCAGATTCCGCTCGCCGATTTGTCGCTGATCCTCGCGTTGAAAGTAATTCTTCGGCTTGTCGGCCGGTGGGGTGGGCGTTACCGGAGTTTTCGTTCGGGCGACGGGTTCTTCGCCGCGTGCGATCGCCAACATGTCGGCCACGCGTTCCGGGGCCAGGTAACCTTGTGATTTGGCGTAGACCAATCCGATCGCGAACGTGATGACCGTTGCGACGCAGAAATACAACATCGTCGCGCCGAGCAATCCGAGGAGTTTGCCCATGATTTAGAACTCCTCTCGCAGAGCGGCCGCACGAACCGCCGTTTCGTCGAACTGTTTCGACTCGCGGCGATTTTCTTCGGCCCGATGTTTCGCGGCTTGATTTTCTTGGAGTTTCTCCAAAATCTTGACTTCGCGATCGGCCGCGATGGCCGCATCGCGTCGACGCTCGACTTCGACTTCGATTTTGCGGTACTGTTCCAACGTCGCGGCGCACTCGGCGATCAATTGATATTCATAGCGTTGTCGATCCAGCAAGCGATCGACGTCGATACGCCCCCCCGCGACGCTGCGTCGATTCTCGATCCCGATGCCGGCCAACTCGGCGTCGAGTTCCGCGATCCGCTCGCCGACGATCGCCAAAGCGCGTTCCGCGTCGGCCAACTGCGCCGACGCTCGTCGCGTTCCGCTTCGCGGATACGCAGCAAGGTGGCCAGTCGAAAACGAAACGGTCCCATGACTTAGCTTGCGGTCGAGTTACTTGTTGAAGGTCGCGGCTGGCGCAGCCATCATTCGGGCGGCGATCTTCTTAGCCAGCGCGATCAACGCATCGGCGTTTTGTTGCAAGGAGACGCGTTCGTCGACACGCTGTTTCAAGAACGTGTTGACGTCGTCCAACAGATCGATCGCCGCGTCGACGAGTTTGTTCGCCCCTTTGCGATATGCGCCGATGTTGATCAGATCTTCGTGTTCGTAGTAGGCCGATAGGACTTGGCGAACAAGCAATGCGGAGTCCAGTTGATGTCGCGGCACGAGGTCGTTCATCAAACGGCTGATGCTTTGCAAGATGTCGATGGCAGGATAGTGGCCGCGGCCGGCGATTTTTCGCGACAGCCACGTGTGACCGTCGAGGAGACCGCGGACCGTATCGGCGATCGGTTCTTGCGGATCGTCGCCTTCGACCAAGACCGAATAAAACGCGGTGATGCTGCCGCGCGGCGAGCGCCCCGATGCTCGACCAAACGCGGTAACTTAGCGAATACGGACGGCGGATAACCGCGCGTGGTCGGCGGTTCGCCTGCGGCCAAACCGATTTCGCGTTGCGCCATGGCGAAGCGCGTCACCGAGTCCATCAGCAACAAAACGTCTTTGCCCTGATCGCGAAAGTATTCGGCGATCGCCGTGGCGGTCAGCGCGGCTTTCACTCGACGTAAGGCGGGTTCGTCGCTGGTGGCGACCACGACCACGCTCCGCGCCAGACCTTCGGGACCAAGATCGCGTTCCAAAAATTCGTTGACTTCGCGGCCGCGTTCGCCGATCAAGCCGATCACGTTGACGTCGGCCGTCGTGTAACGCGACATCATGCCCAGCGTAACGCTTTTTCCCACGCCGGAACCGGCGAAGATCCCCATGCGTTGGCCCTTGCCGATCGACAGCAAACCGTCGATCGCGCGGACGCCGGTTCCCAACGGCTCGTCGATGCGCGGACGCGATGTCGAGGCCGGCGGATCGCGATCGATTTCCACGCGATCGACCAACGCCGGTTGAGGGCGACCGTCGATGCAGCGACCTTCGGCGTCGAGCACGCGACCTAGCAAGGAAGGACCGACCCGCAAGCGACGAACTGTGCGAATCAACGTCGCGCGGTTCCCGCGACGGACGCCTTCCATGCCCGAGAGAGGATACAGCAGAGTCAGTTCATCACGGAAACCGATCACTTCGGCGCGGATCGGGCGGTCCGTCTCGCGATCGATTTCGACCAATGCGCCGATTGGCGCCGGAAAATCGGCCACGGCGATCGTCATACCGATCGTGCGCACGACCGAACCGACCAGACGGGCCGGCATGATGCGATCGAGATGTTCCAAAACTGTGCTCATCGTGCGTCGTTTAGCTTTCGTTGTCGTCGGTCAGTTCGTCCACGATGCGGGAAAGTTGCGTTTCGAGGCGTTGATCGATTTCGCCGTGTGCGGTCAACACGCGACAACCGCCCGGGCCGATTTGCGTGTCCGCGACGATTTCCGTCGAGGAAACGCGGCCGAGTTCGGCGATCAAGTGATGGATTTGCGCCGAGCGCGGCATGATCCTGGGGGTTCAGCAGAATTCGGACGTTTGAAGAACCGGCGGCGAGATTCAACGCTTCGCGCGTCAGTTCGACGGGCAACGTCGGATCGTGCGACAATTCGCGACGCAAAATTTTCGCCGCCATGCGGGCCGCCAACTCAACGGCCCCGCGTTCCCACTGACGCAACCAGGCTTGCTTGGCGTCGTGCAGTTCGGCGACGATCTGTTGTAGAGCCGGCAACAGCGTTTGCATCTGCTTGCCGATTTTGTCGTCCAGCACTTGTTCGGCTGCGGTACGCGCGGCGTCTGTCCTTCGTCGCGAGCGCGATTCTTGATCAGATCCGCTTGCTTTTGAGCCTCGACGACGATCTGCGCCGCTTGGATACGGACTTTTTCGAGATAGCCGTTCGCCTGCGTCGTCAGATCGTCCAAATTGTAGGCGACCTGCTGAATCGAGCGCGCGGATTGCGAGGATTTGATGACGCCGGCCATGGTGTTTCAGCAAACTGTTTCGAGAGCGACTGTGCGGGGACTAGGCGGCTTGAAAGCGAACGGTCGAAACGATCAGACCTAAACGCACGGCGGCGTCGAACAACGATTGTTTAGCGGCGTCGACCTCTTCACGGCGCAACGGTCCGACGTCTCGTAACGCGCGTTCCAGCATTCGCGCTTGTTGACGCGGCAAGCGACGAGAGACTCGATCCGTAAGCTCACCGGAATCGTCGGCCAAGGCGCGAACGACGTCCACGGCGTCGACGTTTTGTAAAACTCGCAACAATTCGTCGTCGGTCAATTGCGCGAGTTCGTTGAAATCATCGTGTTCGCGCAGGAGTGGAACGAATGGGATGACGTCCGGAACCACCGGCTCGGAGCGTCGACGCATCGTTTCGATCCGCGGCGAAAGATCGGAACGAACGGCGTCGAGATTTTCCAAGATTCGTCGTTCTGCCGGTTCCGACGCCACGGCCAGAATTTCGGCCAGCCGAGTAATGCCCGATTTTCGGCGACGTTGCTTGCGGAGATGACTGTCGACGATCGAAGAAAAACTGCGAGCGAGATCTTGCAGCACTTCGGGATCGGCGTCGTCGAGATCGATGATGCGACGCGCCAAGTCGGCTTGCACGACAGGAGAAAAGCCCGACAGCAGCGCCGCGGCGTAACGCGGACTCATGTGAGCCAGTACAACCGCGATCGTCTGTGGGTGCTCGGGCTCAAGATGCGGGCGTAACGCGTCGGGCTCCAATTCTTCGAGAAACGCCAGAGGGTTGGAGGTCGACGTGTTCACAGGTTTCGACTCGGGATCATTGCCCCACGTTTCGTCGTAAATCTCCGGTTCACTCCCACCGCGTAGATCGAGTTCGACGCCACCGTTGCTTCGGACTTCGTTCGTAGTCGTCGCGCTTGATTGATCGGCAGCCGGGACGGCCGATTCGCCGAAGAATTCGCGCAGCACGGCTTGCTGAGTTTCGAGAGGGATGTCGTCGAGTTTCAACACTTCGTCGCGTACCGCCCGGGATTGTTCCTCGGTCATTTGATCCAGCAAACGATCGGCCGTGGCGCGGTCGAGCGTCGCGACCAAGATCGCGGCTTTGCGGAGAGGGTTAGCGGATTCGCTGACGAACGGCATCGGACGATCGTGTTAGGGACGTGAATCGCTAATTGGAGGCGTTAATCCAAGAACGCAAGATGTTCGCGGCGGTGTCGGGATCTTCGCGAACGATCTCGACGAGTTCGTCGCGCAGATTGCTGCCGCTCTTATTGCGACGCGAGAGTTTCTTGGGGGCGGGGGAATTCGGATCGCCCGTCGCTTCGCCGACTACCGCGCCGCCGGCTTGCGCGGCGGAAGTGATCGTCGGCGTCGCATCATCGTCTTCGTTGCTCGATTCGACACGCGATGGAATGTTCTTAACCAACGAGCGAAGCATCATGAGCGCGATCAATCCTAAGACCCCGGCGCCGATTTCGCTGGCGTGCGCGCTTAGCCATGCCATGGCGGTCGAGGCGAAATCCGGTCCCGGTGTTTCCGCGACCGCCGGCTGGCCGAAGTTCGTCACGCGAACGTCCATATCCGGCACGAGATCCGGATTGTTGATGTTGCGCGGCGGCAGAAGTTTGGCGACGTAGCCTTGAATCCGCTTACTCTCGGCATCGACGATGACCTTGAGTTCCGAAGCGGTCGGCTTTTTCGTATTGGCGGGGTTCTCTTCGCTCCAGACTTTTTCAAAGTAGCCGTTCGGCACGCCGATCGACACGCTGACGACTTTGGGCGTTAGTCCGGCGCGACGGGTCATCGTCTCGCTGCCGGGTGTCGCGAAGCGGTTATTCGTTTTCGTACTCTCTTTTTCGGTGCGTCCGGATTGAGCGACGGTCGACGCGCCAAGGCTGGCGGCCTGATTGCTGATTCCTCCTTGGGCGGAGAGCCCGGGGCGTCCGGAATTTCCCGGGATCGTGGCCGAGCTGGTTTCGCTCGATTCTTGTTGATCGACGACGACGGTTTTCGACTCGTACGAGATCTTCCGTTCCGAGTTTTCCAATTCGGGATTCAACTGCACGTTGACGCTAACCAACGTGCCGGGAACGTACGCTAGGGCGTTTTGGATTTTGCGGGTCCATTCGTTTTCGTAAGCCAACTTGGTTTGATACGCCGGATCTTGCGTCCCGTTCAGCACTTCGCCGGGACGGCCGGCCGGAAACGAGCGGTTATTCGTCAGGTCGGTCACGGCGACCGTTTCCGGCGCCATGCCCGCGAATGCGGCGGCGACCAAATGCCGAATGGCCTGCACGCGGTTTTCTTCCAACGCTTGCGAGCCGATGGTTTTTACGGCGACCGAGGCGGAGTAGACTTTTTTGCGAGAGAGTCCGCCTTCTTC
Organism: Pirellulales bacterium; assembly: GCA_049840575.1. Lineage (GTDB taxonomy): Bacteria > Planctomycetota > Planctomycetia > Pirellulales > JALHPA01 > JANRLT01. Next base: position 204,626 of record JASGKV010000013.1, on the reverse strand, counting down.
TTTCATGTCGTACATGACCAATGCGCTGTCGATGCCGGGCATCTTGCGAATGACCTGCGACAACTCCATCTGCATGCCGTGCTTGAGGCGTTCTTTTTGCTTTTCTTTGCTCGACCAGAGATCGGTCGAATTCATGATCTTGTCGATATGCGAGCCGAACTGGGCAGGCATGACTTGCGCGTCGGCCAGCGCGGCCATATAGGCGGCTTCTTCGCCGCGCGGGACGCGAATCCGATTCCCTTCGACGGAGTAGTTTTTGAGGCTCGCTTTACCGAACGCGGCTTCGATCGGCGCTAACTCGCCGGCCGAAATCGGTTCGCCGCCGAAGAGAAATGCCTCGGCGCGGTCGATTGTCGATTAAAGAGAAAGGCGAGTCCGATCACGACCAACGCCAACAGCAAACCGGCGGTGATCCGCGCCCGATCGTCATGGCGCGAAAGACCGCGGAAAATTGCGTAATCAACGGATTGAGAAAGTCCATCCTTGGAATTCTCCGCAACGATATCTCGACCGCCGAACCAAGTTCGAGCATCCTGCTCGAACCTCACCGCCGTCTCTTCACTACACGCGAATGTTCTTCATCTCGTCGTACGCTTGGACCAACTTATTGCGAATCTGCATCATCGTGCGGAAGGCGAGATCGGCTTTCTGCACGGCGGTCAAGACTTCGGCCGGATTGGCGTCGCCGCCGGTGAAGAGCGACTCGACCGCCTTATCGGCGTCTTGCTGCAAGGCGTTGACCTCGCCCAGCGACTTGCTGAGCGTTTCGCCGAAGGACGGGCCGTCGACTTTGCCGCCGCCAGTCGGCGAATACGAGGGCAGTCCTTGAAGGCCGCCGAGCGTGCTGTTCGAGAATCGCGTTCATGATCGTGAATTCCTTGGAGCGGTGACTCGCCGCGATTAACCGAGGATGCGAAGCGACATTTGTGCGAGCGACTTGGTGACTTCGATCACACCGACGTTCGCCTCGTAAGCTCGGGTCGCTTCCAGGGCGTCGACCGATTGCTCGACCATATTGATGTCGGGGTAAGCGACCCAACCTTGCTTCGGGCCCTCTTGCATCGCGTCGGGGTGACCAGGTTGGTATTTCCAACGGGGTTCCTGATCCGCGATCTCGACTCCGGCGACCTTCACGCCGACCGCGCCGTCGCCGGCGGAGATCGAATCGTCGGTCTCGAAGACGGTAAATCGCGGCTGATAGGGCGCCGCTTCGCCAGCCTCGTTATGCGTGGTCGACATGTTCGCCAAGTTTCCGGCGACCGCGTTGATACGCATCCGTTGCGCGACCAGTGCGCTGGTGCTGATATCCAAGGCGTTAAACATCGGGAACTCCTTCGCGAAAGACGCGATGCATCGAGATTCGGGCGGCGAATTATGCCGATCGATGCTCGCGGCGCAAAGGGAGATTTCCGAAATTCCGCATGAATGCGGATGCCGGCACGATTATGGGCGTATTACGGCTTTTCGCTGATCGCGGCTTGCAGCAGGCGAAACTGGCTGGTCATCAGCGTCATGGCCAGGTTGTGTTCCATCTGGTTTTTGCTGATCCGCGAGATCTGCTGTTCAAGTCCTATGTCCGCTTCGTCGTGACGGGTGAGATTCGCCCAACTCATATCGGCGGTGTCCGCTCCCGGCTTTCGCAAATCGGCGAAACCCGATGCTTGCGAAGAAATGTCCCCGGTGCGTTGTGCCGCCGCGAATTCTTTCAGCTGTTCGGCGAACCCGACAGTATCCAAATCGCGTCCGCGATACCCAGGCGTATCCATGTTGGCGATGTTGCCGGCCAGCAAACCGTGCCGCGTCTGGGTGAAGTCGACGACTTTTTCCAAGAGCGGCAGCGAATTGTTTTGCAGCAGGCCTTCCAACATGATGCGATCCCTTTCGCAATACTTGCGTTGATCCAAACGTACGAATTGCCAAAGAGCCGATGCTGGCTAAGGCAATCGCCGTACCGACGTCACGCGTAACGTACGTTTTCCGACTGTTCTTTCGCAAACACCGCAGATTCGCGGGTTGTCGTACGTTACGCGTAGTTCGAAGTCTTCCGATGTTTTCAAGTCAACGTGCGACGATCGGCAATCTTCGCCGATGCGACGGCGATTTCTGCCGAACGGCGATGTTAGCCGGCGATCTTCAATGGGCCTTTGGCCCGGGGAGTGTAGCCGTAAAGTTTGAGTTTTCCGGAAAGCGTACGGACGCCGATTCCGAGCGCGGCGGCGGTTTTCGCACGATGTCCGTCAAAGCGTTCGAGCGTCGATTCGATCAAGCGACGTTCCATCTCTTGCATGCTGACGGAGTTGTCGCCGGATTCGACGTGATGATCGATCGTCGATGACGACATGGACGAAGCCGCCGAAGTCGAAGTCGATCCGCTCAAACGTTCCGCCGGCAGCCAATCTTGCAAAAGCTCGCGGTCGATGCGATTGCCCAGACTGAGGACCGATGCGCGGGTCATGATATTTTCAAGCTCGCGGACGTTGCCCGGCCAGTCGTAGCGCATCAAGAGTTCGACCGCCGAGTCTTCCAATACGCACGGTTCGCGATGAAGTCGGGCGGCGGCGCGGTTCAGGAAGTGCGTCGTCAATTCGGGCAGATCGTCGCGTCGTTCGCGCAGCGACGGCAGTTGAAGCGGCACGACGGCTAAGCGGTAGTACAAGTCTTCGCGGAACCGGCCCTTAGCCGCTTCTTCGCGCAAATTCCGGTTGCTGGTGGCGATCACGCGAGCATCGACCCGAACCGTTTTACTGGAGCCGACGCGTTCGAAGCATTTTTCTTGCAATACGCGCAGCAACTTAGCTTGCAACGACAATTCGATCTCGGAGATCTCGTCCAACAAGATCGTCCCGCCGTGAGCCAACTCGAAACGGCCGGAACGCTGAGCCTCGGCGCCCGTAAACGACCCTTTTTCGTGGCCGAAGAGTTCGCTCTCCATCAGTTGCGCCGAAAGGACCGGGCAATTCAGTCCGATCAACGGCGAGGCAGCCCGGTCGCTTTGCGCATGCAACGCGCGGGCGACCATTTCCTTGCCGGTGCCGCTTTCGCCGACGATCAACACCGTCTCGTCGGTCCGAGCGATCTGTTTGACCCGGCCACGAAGGTCGCGCATCGGTTTACTCGACCCGATCAGCGTGAACCCCACATCGTCGTGCGCGGCGTCGGCGATCACCCCGCGATCCAGGGCGCGACCTCGTTCCAGCGCGTTCTCGACGACCCGCTCGAGTTGTTCTATCCCGAACGGTTTTTCCAAGTAGTCGAACGCTCCGTGCCGCATCGCTTCGACGGCGGTATGCACCGACGCATGCGCGGTGATCATGATGATTTGCGCCGTGCGGCCGTTGCGCCAGTCGACGTACGAACTCCAAGCCGGTCATGCCGGGCATTTGTAGGTCGGTGATGATGACGTCGTAGCTTTCATGTTCCAGCCGTTCGAGCGCGGCGATCGCGCTGGCGAATCCGTCGGCGCGATGTCCGCAGGTGCGCAGGATATCCAAGACCGATTCGCGCGGGGGCGTGATCGTCGACGACCAACAAGCGGCCGGGCAAGATTTCGCGAGGCGTCACGGCGTTGCTCATTAGGCTGCGCTCCTACGAGAGATCGTTTCCGTCGAGCGCGAACCGGGAAACGCGGCGATGATCGGCCCGTCTTCCAACGCGTCTTGCGCCGGCATGTGGGGAAAGCACAGCGTCACGGACGCACCGCCGGTGGCGCAATTTCGCAAAAGCATGTGGCCGCCGTGGGCGTCCATGATCCGTTCGACGATGGCCAAACCGAGGCCGGTTCCATGACTTTTGGTGGTGAAGAACGGTTCGCTGGCTCGTTGTAAAGCGTCATCGCTCCAACCGGTTCCGCTATCGGTGATTTCCAGTTCCCAACCCTCGGGCGTGTGGACGCTGGTCGCGTAGAGTTCCCCCCGTCGGGCATCACGTCGAGCGCGTTCAGCACGACGTTGAGAATCGAGCGACGCAGCATATCGCGATCGATGGGGAACGCGTGCGACTCGTTCAGTTGATCGATGACGCGGACGTTTTGAGCCGCGAGTTGCGGTGCGAGCGAATCGAACGCGGTTCGCACGATCTCCGACACGGAGACCAGTTCGACGTGCGGCTCGCGGTCGGCGGTAAAGTTCAGGAGATCGCCGACCGTCGCTTCGAGCGCGGTGAATCCGTGCCGATTTTGTCCAACACCTCGCGGCTGGAACGGTCAGACGCCATTTTGCGGCGGAGCAAGCTCAAATAGAGCGAAACGGGGACCAATGTGTTGCGAACTTCGTGCGCGATGTGGGCGGCCATTTGACCGAGATCGGCTAAGCGATTTTTGCGAGCCAATTCGCGGTTCTTGGCTTCCAACTCGACCGTCAGCCGACGCACCTCGGCGCGCAACGCTTCGTGCGTTTGCTCCAATCGGACCGTGGCTTCTTGCCAGGCATGCAGAATATCGCCGAGATCGGGCGTCTTCGCCGTTGCGCCGTTCGTCGTTTCGTAAGTCATGGTCTTAGACCTCGGATGCCAGATCGAGTTGTGAAATATTGCGCGTCTCGTTCCATTCGCCGCCGGAATATCCGGCATGCGCGTCCGTCGCTTGTTGTAAGTGACGCAGTTCCGCCGCCGTGACGTCTCGACGATCGACCATCCGGGTTTCGCTGGTTCGTTCTTGATCCATGATCATGCCCAACAGCGCTTCGCAACGATCCAAGTTTTCCCGGCAGCGGCGACGCTCGACATTGTTCGACCAGACTCGCGTCTCGGGGTCTTCGTCGCGGAACGGCGTCATGGCTCGCTCGACGTCCTGCAGTCCGCCCAACACGCGTTGCTTGACGCCCAAGAGCTGCAGCAATCGCGTGTAATCGTCGTCGTCGATCATGTCGAGTTGTGCGCGACCGATCTCGACGAGTCGCTCCAACAGCGACACTTTGAGCTCGACGAGCATCGATAATCGGGCCGTGTCCGGCGTTTGCATCGTTGGTTCTCGCGCGGTCGCCCGCGGTTAGAGATTCCCCATCCAGTCGATCAATCGCTGCCATTCGATCGGCGTGTGATTGGTCGTCACGGCGAAATCGACGGTTTCCTTGCCCAAGCGTTTCAGTGCGATGCGAGCCTGCTCCAACACCGCCGCGGCTTCCTCGAGACGGCCGCGTTTCCGGTGGCACGCCACGAGTTGAAAATACGCATCCAGCACTTCGGGCTCGCTTTGATAGCGATTGATCATCGACAAGTAAACCCCGATCGCCTCGTCGTAACGCTCCAATTCGTACAACGTGGCGGCTTGGTCGAAGAAACAATTCCTCAACAAGACGTGTTCCAAAGGCGTCAGCGGTTGGTCTTCGCGGCGATTCGAAAGCATTTCCTGCACGGCGACGTACTGGCCCATCGCGGAGACGAGAAGCCGGCGAAGTTCCTTGGCGTATTCGTCGCGGCGCTGTGCGAATCGTCGTGGCGTTCAGGCGTTCGCGCGGCGTCACGGCCAAGGCGCGATACGCTTCGGCGATGATGTAGCGACTGGGTACCACCTGCGGCGAGTTCGGATAGCGTTCGACCGCTTCCGAGAGCCGGCGAATTGCGTCTTCGTAGTTCGCCTGAGCTTTGTGTTCGAGGTCGAGCGCTTCGGCCGGCGAGACGTTTTTTGTTTTCCCGGCCGCGGTCGCCGTTTCGCCCTCGCCGTACATCAACGTCCCGAGGGCGAAGAGCGCATTGCGCCATTCGGTGCTCGCAGGCGTCAACTGTCCGCTTTCCAAGTTGACCAAGTACAGTGTCTTCGCACGCTCGCGATCCCCTTTGTTCAAGACGCCCGCGCGGCGAGCAAGCAGCGCGGTAACTGGCCGAATCGCGAGGATATTGTTCGATGCATTCCTGCAGGACGATGAGGGCCTCGTCGGGGCGATCGAGCATCAGGTGACATTCACCCATACGTAACAGCGCGAGTGGTCGTCGATTACGAAGTTCATATGTCAAATATTCTCGCAAACGCGCGAGCGCGGTCGCGTAATCTTTTGCCAACAGATAATCTTCGCCGGCCTTCCAAACCATTTCCGAATAGGCCGGACTCGCGAACGCCAGTTTCGACAACGAGGTGTAATCGTCGCCGGCCAAGCGATACAGCTCGGCCGCCTCGTGCCAGGCTTTTTCGATGCGGGCTTGCGAGAGGACGTCGAATATCGTCGAGCATCGATTCCGCTCGGGCGACGTAGGCGAGCGCGGAGAGTTCGAGCGCCGACTCCGGCGAGAGAATCCCTCCGGCGGCGCGGGCGAGTTTGCCCGCAGATTCGTAGTCGCGCAAATTCGTTTGCCGCCGATACGCGGCGATCACGACCTCGCGAAGGTCTTCGAACGAAAGCAATGGGTTGTGGTAATCGGCCGCGTCACCAGCCGCTTTGACCGCTTCGATCAACGTCGGAACGACGTCGTCGTCCAGACCGAGTTCGCGATCAAGCGCAACCTCGGCGATCGCGGCCGCCACGCCTTCCGAGGATTGTAGGTAGGTCAAGCGGGTTTTTTGGAACGTCTCGCGCGCTGTGCGTGGATCACCGGCCTCGCGCTGGCAAACGCCGGTCAAGTAGAGTGCGCGGCGTTGCACGTTCTCGCGACCGTTTCCGCTGAGGAGCGCACGACCTAAGATTTCGATCGCCTTGCGATACGCGACTTTGCGCACTTCGTCGTCCTTGGCGCTGCGACGGGCCGCGTCGATTTCGACTTCGGCTTCCAACAGCAAGCCTTCGAGCGCGGCCGTGGCGTCCGGGCGAATTTCGTGCAACGTGGCGCGGCACTGGTCGATCCGATTCATGCGGAACAGCGTTTTCGCTCGTTGCAGCAGGCCGTCTTGACGCGGCGTCGACAACAACGTGCGATCCGCCAGATACGCTTCGTTTTCTTGCAAGGCTCGCGAGTAGTCGGGCTTCGGTTCCGCGGACCATGCGATCGCGGCGAGGCGATGAAGTTCGGTTTTCTCCAGCGATTCGTCCGCCAAGGCTTTGTCGAGGGAAGGACGCGCTTCGCTTTCGTGGCCGGCGGCGACCAGCATTTCGCACAACGCACGCAAGGCGACGCTTTCATGTCCGGTGGGAACGCCATGCGAATGAGCGGTTGCAAGATGACGGACCGCCTCGCGAGCGATGCGCACGCGGTCGCGATCCCACATCCGTTCGGCGTCTTGCGCCGCTAACATGCCGCGGATATATGCGACTCCGCCGCGATCATCGTCGGTCAGCAGATCGTGTTTCCGTAACTCTTCCAGCAAACGTCCCGCTTCTTGAAAGCGACCTTTGTCGAGCGCGGCGAGCGCGTCGGCCAACGCGATCTTCGGTTTCTCGGGACCGGCCGGCGGGTTCAATCTCGCTTGCGCGACGTACCACAGCAACGGAAGCATCGTGAACGAACTGCAGGCGACCAAGAGGATCGCGAGACGTTGCTTCGGGGCGAGTCGCGTTTTGGGCGGAGCGGCGTCGCCGGATTTGCGACGCCAAAACTTCCGCTTCGGCGCGGCGGGCGCGACGGCGTTTTCTGTCGGCGGCGGTGTTGCGACGGCGGACATCCGGAATCCATTCCGAGACGTGCGAAGAAAATTCTGCGCAAGAGATACGGAATTTCCGAGATTCGGTCAAGATTCACTCGACCGCGGCCGACGAGCGATTCATGCCGGCATCGAATCGTGATACTACGCCGCGTAAGAGATGCTTAGGCGTAGTTTTTAGAAAGCTTGCGTGCCGACGGCCACATCGTCGTGTTCGGCGGGGCGCGTGACGGCTTCCATGATCCAACGGTCCATATCCGCCAGCATTAAATCGGTCACGCCGTCTTCGCCGGGATATTGTCGCACCATGACTTTCATGCCGGCGGAATGAAACAATCGCAGATCCTCGCAGACCGCCGATTCCGGATAGAGCGTACTTTCTTTGGACGAAGTCAGCAGCAGCGGCAATCGTCGAGCATCGTCCAGCTTCGACAGCGGCGCACCGTCGCGCGGGAACTCGCCACCGATGGAAATCGCGCCGGCGAAGAGGCTTGGATTCCGCAACCCGATGCGTAACGCCATCGTGCCGCCGCTTTCGAGACCTGCCAGGAAGATGCGTGGCTCGGCGACGTGATAACGTCGCTTGGCGACTTCCAGACACTTGAAGACACGGCGTTCCGCGCGGCGAATCTGCAAATCGCTTTGCGACCAATCGCAGCCGCGATCTTCGGCCACGGTGCCGCGTGCGGCGACCGCGACATAGTTTCGCAAGCTGACGTGCGGCATGACGTCGTTCAACTGCGTTTCGTAATTTCCGGCCGAGTGTAACCAGACGATCAACGGATAAGCATAGTTCGGCTCGTAATGCAACGGAGCGAACAAGGCGAAATGCGAAGGCTCCGACGATTCACGCGATTCCTCGTGCGAGAGGAGGGATCGAGGCGCAGAAACGGCGAAGGCACGTCGATTCATGAGGGGGTTCCGGCTCTGAAGGGTCGCGGAATGAGAGGAGAATCGGCTCGATGAATCGATTCACAAGGAAACGATTCGTCGCTCGAATTGCCGGGACTCGATCGACCCCCGACGTGTTGAACGGTTTTATCGCGCAGGAAAACGGCTGTCAATTGCAATGATCGACGTTCTCGGGCGACTTGTGCCGGCATGTATTCCGCCGGCACAAGGGGCTGCTGCGCTGCGATTAGCCGGTCAGGCCGGCCATGACTTTGACGAGCTCTTTCACGGCATCGACGCTCTTTTGGAAGTCGGCGCGTTCCTTTTCGTCGAGCTTCAGTTCGATGATTTTCTCGACGCCGTTCGTACCCAAGATGACCGGCACGCCGACGTAATACCCACCGACGCCGTATTCCTTGTCGCAATACGCGGCGCAGGGGAGCAATCGCTTTTGATCGCGGACGATCGCTTCGACCATTTGCGCGGTCGCCGCGGCCGGAGCGTAATACGCGCTGCCGGTCTTGAGCAAGCCGACGATTTCGGCCCCGCCGTTGCGGGTGCGAACGACGATTTCTTCCAAGCGTTTCGGGTCGATCAGTTGTTGGACCGGGATGCCGCCGACCGAGGTGCAACTCGGCACGGGGACCATGGTGTCTCCGTGACCGCCCAGCAGCATCGCGGAGATGTCTTCGACGCTGACGCCCAATTCCATCGCCAGAAACGCGCGGTAGCGAGCCGTATCGAGAACGCCCGCTTGGCCGATGACTTTGCTCGGCTTGAAACCGCTGACTTGTAAGGCGCGCTGCACCATCGCGTCCAACGGGTTGCTGACGACGATGATCACTGCGTCGGGGCTGGTCGCTTTGACTTGTTCGGCGACCGAGCCGACGATCTTCGCGTTCGTGCTTAAGAGATCGTCGCGGCTCATGCCGGGTTTGCGCGCGATGCCGGCGGTAATAACCACCACGTCGCTGTCTTTGGTGTCGGCGTAATCGTTCGTACCGGTGACGTTGGCGGTGAAGCCGACGATGGGCGAAGCTTGAAAGAGGTCGAGCGCCTTCCCGGCCGGCATCTTTTCGAGCTGAGGAATATCCAGCAAAACGACATCGCCGAGTTCCTCGGCGGCGCACCAATGGGCACAAGTCGCTCCGACGTTGCCGGCCCCGATGATGCTGATCTTCGCACGACGCATGATGACGACCCGAGAGAGATGTGAACGTTTTCAAAGAGTTTTATAAGGCCGCTTCATGCGGCGACGGTCGACAGCGCGACCTACGCCAAAACTACCTGAGCGAACGGCCTTTGACCAGGGGGCGAAGGGCGATTTTTCCCGCCGTCGATACGAACGAATCTAAGCTTGCGGCGATCAGCGAGTCGGCATCCAGGCTGTCGATTCCGCGCGAGCGAATCACGAGGAAACGGCGTCGACGACATCCGCCTGGATCACGCCGTCGGCGATGCGCACGTCCAGTCTTTCGCCAGCTCGTGTTTTCGCGATCGTATCGATCACGACGCCATCTGCGGTACGGGTCACGACCGCGTAGCCGCGACTCAATACGCGCAGCGGACTGAGCGCATCGAGCTTTCCTGCGCGGGCAGCGAGAATTTCGCGAGCTTGCGCAAGTTTCGAAAACATGACGCTTCGCATGCGCTCTTGGCGATGATCCAAATCCTGTGCGAGTCGTAAGCCGCGATCGTAGGGCAAACGGAACGGGGGTCGCGCGGCGAGTTGTTCCAACCGGCGACGCGCTTCGGTCGCGCCAAGCGAGCGCCGAAGAAAGACGACCGGTGAGCGATACGATTTGGTCGTTCAATTCTTGTGTGCTGGGCACGATGCGCTCGGCCGCCTCGCTGGGCGTCAACGCCCGCACGTCGGCGGCCAAGTCGGCGAGGGTGACGTCGATTTCGTGTCCGATCGCCGAGACGACCGGCATGTTCGCCGCGACGATCGCGCGAATCACCGCTTCGTCGTTGAATGACCACAGATCTTCGCTGCTACCCCCTCCGCGCACGACGACCAGCACGTCGAATTCCGGCGTCAACGTGTTCGCGGAACGAATCGCCGTGGCGATTTCCGTGGCCGATCCTTCACCCTGCACGCGCAGGGCAAGATCAGTACGTCGGCGCCGCGCCAACGACGGCGAATGACTTCCAAGAAATCGCGGATCGCAGCGCCGGTCGGGCTGGTAACGATGCCGATCCGCCGCGGAAATTTCGGCAACGGTCGTTTACGCACTGGATCGAATAATCCTTCCGCGGCCAGCTTGTCGCGCAGCTTACGTAACGCGAGTTCGGCGGCGCCCATGCCGCGCGGATGGAGTTCTTCGATCACCAACTGATACGTCCCCGCGCGGCGCGTAAACATCCAAACGGCCGCGCGCGATGACTTCCATTCCGTCTTCGGGCCGAAACTTCAAACGCTGTGCGGTATTGCGCCAAATGACCGCGCGCAGTTGTGCCGTCGAATCCTTCAGCGTCAGATAGCAGTGGCCGGAACCGGCCGCCAAGCAGTTGGAGATTTCGCCGACGACCCAGACATCGCCGAACGTCTCGGAAACGACGGTGCGTAAGAGTTCGCTGATCGCCGAAATGGAGAATACGCTGGGGCCTTCGGCGGGCGGATCGGGCAGGGCGGAGAACATCGGCCCAAGCATAACACATTCGCGCGACGCGACAATCGCGCGATCACGCACCGAACCGCTTGACGGTTTGTTGCGCCAAGTGCGGCGCAGGGGATCGTCATGCGATCGTCGATCGAGCGATCGGATCGCGCGGTGAAACGTTCGGCGGGCATCGGAAAACGCCGCGGCTCGCGCAGCATGGGCGATTCGCCTTGCTTGGAACTTCCGGATTCGGCCCAGGCTTCGGCTTCGTCGGTCAGACGATTCAACATCGTCTGCATTTCCAATCGATAGTGTTCCAGACCATCTCGATCAAGATCGTTGGGCAGCGTGATCGGCGGTCCCATCACGCACCGGCGCGCGAACCAAGACGCGGCACCGCGAAACGGTCCCAACTGTTCGCTCGCCAAGGACGATCGTATCCGAAGCCCACCAGCACCAACGGCAGACCTAACTTCGAGGCCAAGTAGATAGGACCTTGCGACATCTCGCGACGCGGACCGCGCGGCCCGTCGGGCGTGATCGTCAGGTTTTCGGTCTTGCCGAGCTTGATCAGTTCCCGTAACGCGCTGACGCCGCCGCGCAAACTCGACCCGCGCACACACTTGAAACCCATGTGGCCCGCGATTCGATCCAAAACATCGGTGCCGTGATGCTTGCTCAAGAGCATCGTCGTGTGGTTATGACCACGCGTGGCCAGCGGGCAAAGGATGTATTCGTGCCAAAAGATGAAGAGATTCGGTCCGCGAAATTCCGCATTGACCGGATCGCAGGCACGATCGTAGTACGCGATCTTCACATCCAACGTCGACATCCAACGCGCAATGAAGCCTGACGCAAGTAGCGCGGCGACATCGCGAATAGGGGGCCAACTGAATTTCATCGAAGACGCTTCCGTGCGGTAAAGTGAGAATTCCGATCACATCCTGTAGCGGATCAAGTCGATTCGTCCGGCCATTCTCCGGAAAAAACTTCCACGGCCGGGCCGGTCATGTAAACGTGATTATTCGCGGCGTTCCATTCCAACTCTAAGTCTCCGCCCGGCAGATGCGCGAGGATCTACGCTCGGTCCGTCCGGTCAGCACGCCGGCGACGCAGACGGCGCTTGCGCCCGTCCCACAAGCGAGGGTTTCTCCGGACCCGCGTTCCCACACGCGCATCGTCACTTCGTTTGGGTTCAAGACTTGAACGAATTCCGCGTTGACGCGGCGGGGGAACATTTCGTGTTTCTCGACGTGGGGGCCGATACGCAGCACCCAATCGTCGTTCAGTTGATCGACGTAAGTGATGCAATGCGGGTTGCCCATCGAGACGCAGGTCACCGCTAACGTCTTGTCGGCGATGCGGAGTTCTTGCCCGACGACGGGATTCGTCGACCAGCCGGTGGGAATTTCGGGGCCGTTGAGGATCGGCTCGCCCATGTCGACGCGGCCACGCCGGACAAGGTCGCGTTCGATCTCAGAGATCGATGGTCAGCACGCCGTTCCCGGTTTCGATCGCCAGTGTCGATTTTTTAGCGATGCCGTGGTCGTAGACGTACTTCGCGACGCAGCGCACGCCGTTACCGCACATTTCCGATTCCGAACCATCGGCGTTGTACATCCGCATCCGCACGTCGGCTCGTTCCGACGGACAAATCAAAATCAGTCCGTCGCCGCCCACGCCGAAATGGCGATCGGCGATACGCTGGGCCAGCGCGGCGGGGTCTCGCGGGAATTTTTCGCGGAAGCAATCGACATACACGTAGTCGTTGCCGGCGCCTTGCATCTTCGTGAAACGCATGACTTCGTTCGGTCGTCTCTGGGTCGGAGTGTGCAGCTAGAACCGTAGGTTGAAGATTTTACGCGTTTTGACGATCTCGGACTATTGCGATTTCTCGGCGGAATGCGGCGGTTTAACCCTGGAGGTCCAACGAAGAGCCTAAATTCTCGTAAGGATCGGGAATCCGTTCGGACTCGGGTTCGCTATCGGAAGGACTGTCGTTAGATACGTCGTGTTTCGCAGCATGCTCGGCCGGATGCTTCCACTCCGATCGTCCATCGGCGTCGCGATCGTTCACCCCATGCTGTTCGCCGTCGGTTTGACCGATGCCGGCGGCCAATTCCGCCGCGAGATCGTTTTTGGCTTCGCTCGCATGACGCGCGGTTTCGGCGTTAGTACGATCCGTCGCGGCCGCTCGCAGCGTTTGCGGAATGGCCGAGATGCCGGCGAGTAGTCCCATCGGTCCGATCGACATGGCGAACTCCGTCGTGTGAGATTCCGGTGCGGGGCGCGACTCTCCATCATGCGACGTGCTGATCCGACGTTTCCGACAACACTAGCTTATTTTCGCGAGGCTTCGTTTTGCCGACGATTTCGCCGTTCGGCCTGCAGCTGATCCAACGATTCTTTGAGCCCCGGGAACGATTCACGTTTGATTTCCGGATTGGCCAACGAGCCGCCGACGTGAATTTCCATGAGCTGTTGGCTAGCCGAGCCGAGCAACGACTTAAACGCCGGCATCTGCCAATCGCTACGCCCGGCGACCGCGCTGAAGACCAGTTTCAACTCGCGTTGAAAACTCATCTCGCCCGTGCCCAACAAGCTGACCGCGTTGCCGCTCAATTCGATGCTGTCGAAGTAAACGTGCTCGCCCTCGATGCGGTAACCGATGTCGCCGGTGTCGAACGCGGTACGATCGGGCTCGCGGACGCTGAAGACTTTTAGCATCGCCAACATGACCGGCAGTTCACCCAACTTGGCTTCGGTCAGATGCATCCGACCGCGGCCCGCGAACGTATGGGATCCCGCGAAGGTTCCTCCCAATTCCATTCCACCTTGGATTTTTCCGCCCAACGATTGGCGTCCGGCGAGTTGTTCGCGTCCGAAGCGATTCAGATCGAAATCGTCGAGCCGCGTGGCGAGCGTGAACCGGGGCGTCTCTTCCAAGCCGATCCATCCGTCGCATTGCAATGTGCCGCCGTAGGCCTGCGCTTCGATCTGCCGGAGACGTTGACCGGATGTTTGTTGTTGCGTGCGGCCGCCGAACAAGATTTGCTTCTCGTCCATGTAAATCGGACCGCGGACGTTGGTCAGTTGCAGGTCCTGCGCGAAGACCGAATCGATCGCCAACTCGCCTTGCATCCGTAACGCTTCGCCGACGCTCTTGCCGATCAACCGTAGCGAGCCGTCCAGATGCGAAACGTCGAGTCCGAGTTTCGCCGAGACGTCGTGTAGATCCAATTCGACGTCCCAACCGGCCGTCAGTTCACCCGGTTTGTCCTCACGCCCCCAGAGATCAAGGGAACCCGTCAGGTCGACCGAGCCAGCCATGGCGACCGCTTGGATGAACTTGCGAACCTTCGGGGGGAGTGCGAATTGCAGCGTCGATTTTTCGGGACGCAGCCGATCGGCGACCACGCGATCGAAACGGGCGTGCCACTGCCCGGCGTCGTCGCCTTCGCAGTAGCCGGTGAAGGTGATCGGTAACCGATCGTGTTCGGCTTGGATGTTTTCAAAGTCCAAGCGAGAGCCCGCGAATCGGAACGTGCCTCGCAATTTTTCCAACTTCAAAGGAAAAAAGACCGGATCGAGCGAGACCGTATCCGCCAGCGGTACGGTCGTGATCGCGACCGCGACTTTCTTTTGCGAGCTGAGGTACGTCACTTCCGCGTGCAGGTCGATCGAGCCGCGCGGTCGCAGGCGATTCCAGAACTCTTGCCTTGGCCGGCAGCGCGTCGCGTAATTCGTCTTCCAGGCGGATTTCCCCACCAACGAAATACAGCTTCAACTCCGACCCGTCTGCGACGGGACGCAACTCGCCGCGACAGTCGATCCGACCTTTGTCGTTCGAGCCACGCAGCTCGGTGAAACGCCAAACATCGTCCTGCAACTCGATGACGCCGTCGACGTCTGCGATCGGATAGCGAAACTTGTCGTATTTGATGCCGACCTGATGTAGCGCGAGCGCAACGACAGCGAGGGCTTCGCTTGTCGTGGATCGAAACGCGAAACGACGACCCGTACGTCATACTGGCCGCCGACGGGATGCAACGAATCGACGATTTCGCGCGTCTTTTCGGGAAGTGCCTCCAACACGGCTTGATCGAGGTTCAGGCCTTTGCCTTCGACCGCGATCGCACCAGGAAGTGATCGCCGGGATTCGCCACGTCGATGTCGATGCCGATCCGCTTGTTGCCGATGAACGACGCGAGCTTGCCGAGGATTCGATCGTCTCGCCACGTCAGCTTGCCGCTGGTGCGATCCAAGCGGTAGCGAAACTGATGGTAAGTAAAGCTGACGTTCAAGCAGGTCAATTCGCCGCTGGGCTTCCAGCGGACGCCGTCGTAATCCAACCGGCCTGAGACGTCGATCTCGCCGGCCGGCAAAAACTGCGCCACGTCTCGCGCAACGCGGGCGTGAGCGAGTCTTCCCACATCCGACCGATCAGCAGATGACGCGCCTCGACGACGATCGCCATCGGCGAGGTCGCGTCGTAGCCTCGCCGTTCGAGATCGACTTTCAACCACGTTTGCCCATTGCGCGCGGTGAGATCCCGTACGACTAGTCCGTCGCCGTCGGCCGTGAAGGTGCCGGCGACGTCGTTCAACACTTGCGGCATCCTAGAATCGTCGATCCGCCCGCGCTCGAAGCGCGCCGTCGACACGGAACGCGAAAGGCCGCGCGCAGCCGAATCGTAATCGGCTTGAAACGATGCGTGAAATTCGGCACGTAACGCTTGCAATTGTGCGGTCGGGTCCGCCAGTTCTTTGGGAAGTTGTGCGCACAACTCGGGACCGAATTGCAACCCGACCACGCGACCTTGAACGTCGGCGGTATCGCCGTGTGGGCCGATATGTCCGTCGTACTCGACGCTGCGCAGCGCGTCGCCCCGCAGTTTGCCTCGGAACGTCCATTCCGGCGCGAGTGCGTCGTTCACGGCCGACTTGGGAATCAAAGTGAGTTGGATGTCGCTCAGCGTATAAGGCCCGGTGGTCGTGCGTCGTGCGTCGTGAATCTCCGCCACTGCGCCGTCGACGGAAATTTCCGCCGGATGTTTGCCGTATTTCGGAATCGGCAACAGACGTTTGAGATTCAGCGCACCAACGAGTCGAACCGGGCGTAGACCTTCAGACGACGGAGCGAGACGTGCTTCACATCCGGCTCGCCGCGCGCGAGTTCGGTCAGATCGACGTTGCAACTCAATAGCAACTCGTCGCATGTCGCCAAAACACGCGCCGGTTCAGGTGCCGCGGGATCTTCGATCGTCAGCCCTCGCAGTAGGATCCCTTCGCCGTCCAGCAGGCTGGCCGACTGCAATTCGATGTGCAGATGGGGATGCTGCGACGCCAGCTTCTCCAACACCTTCAACCGTAACTCGCCGTTGAGATTTTTCGCGTAATAGATGCCCGCGCCGATCCCGGCGGCGAGCGCCACGAAGATGGCGGCCTTGAAGCAACTCCAGCAGGCGTTGACGAGGCGAGCGAAGATGAGCGAAGTTCCGACGAAACGCGCGGCGCGAGCGCGGCTTTGCAAAAATTGCAGCCGACGACGCGACCGGGCAAAATAGGCCGAGATGGTAGAAAGTCGATAGTGTTGGGACAAGAGAAGCCGGTGAAGTTTGCCGATTCTGCGCAGGATGCTGGCACACCCGCGAAAGTCGCCTAAATTGCGCGGCCGATCTACGTTTACTTTCCGCGGCGATCCGCTTACACTCGGCTTACATTTCTGCCGGCGGAGGGGCCGGTTGCGATCTGATCGGGGAGTTTCGCCGCCCAATTTCCGTGGAGCCATCGATGTCGGCCAAAGCCAGTCAACCATCCGCCAGTCCGCAAGCCGCCGCCGGCGGTTCGCAAACGCTGATTTTTATCGCCAGCTTTCTCACCTTGATCGCCGCCGGCATGGGCTTCGGCGCGCGTGGCGAAATCTTAGGCCAGTGGGCGCGTTATGGATTTACGAAAACCGATCTGGGGCAGATCTCGGGTTTCGGGTTAGCGGGTTTCGGAGGCATCATCTTGATTGCAAGTTTGGTCACCGACCGAATCGGCTATAAAGCCATTATGTTGGCCGCGTTCGTATGCCATTTAGTGTCCGCCGGGATCTTGCTGGCGGCCGATTCGATCTTCAACACGCAAGGCACCGCCGGCGCGTTTCGTTATCTGTCGCTCGGGATGACGATCTTCTCCGTCGGCAATGGTTTGTGCGAAGCCGCGATCAATCCGCTGGTCGCCACGCTGTATCCGACGAAGAAGACGCACTACCTGAACATTCTGCATGCCGGCTGGCCGGGTGGTTTGGTGTTGGGCGCGTTGTGCGGTAAGTATCTCGGTCACATGGGATGGCAGGTACCGATGTTGGCGTTTTTGGTGCCGACGTTGCTCTATGGCTTAATCACTCTCGTCAAACGCTTCCCGACATCCGAAGCCACGAAAGCCGGCGTTTCTTACGGCACCATGTTCGCGCAACTCGCGTATCCGTTGATGATCGTGTTGCTCTTGCTGCACGCTTTGGTCGGATACGTCGAATTGGGGACGGATAGCTGGATTTCCAGCATTACCAACAAAATCAGTTTGGGCCAAGGGGCGTATCTCTTTATCTACGCCTCGACCATGATGTTCATCCTGCGATTTTTCGCGGGTCCGATCGTCGAACGTATCAATCCTCTGGGATTGTTGTTCGTGACGCGGTTTTGGGGGCGACCGGGTTATACCTGATCGGCAGCGTCACCGAAGTCGCGATGGTCTGGGGAGCGGTCACCGTCTATGCCCTGGGAAAAACGTTCCTGTGGCCGACGATGTTGGGCGTGGTGGGCGAGCGTTTCCCCAAAGGGGGCGCCGTCACCATGGGCGCCATGGGGGGCATCGGGATGCTGTCCGCCGGGCTGTTGGGCGTGCCGGGCATCGGTTACAAGCAAGATTATTTCTTGGCCGACCATCTGCGTAACGATTTGAAGCAAGAGGCGACGTTCGATCGTTATAAAACGAAAGACGAAATCAGCCTTTACACCCTACCGAAGTTTTATGCGGTCGACGGTTCCAAACTGGAAGTCGCCTTGGACGGCAAAGGCCCCGGCACCGAACTCGAAGAGACCATCAAAATTTTGAGCGAGTTGAATATCCTAAAGGACAACAAGGAAGTCTTGGGATTGCAGACTTGGTGGAATGACGTCGGCCGGCCGAATATCGAAACCGATAAGAAACCGCTCGACGAATCGCAAACGTATGGTGGGCGAATGGCGCTGAAATGGACTGCGGCCGTGCCTGCCACAATGGCCGTCGGATATCTGCTGTTGATTCTCTATTTCCGCGCGACCGGCGGTTACAAGCAAGAGCACTTACACACGCTGACCGGCACGGAGACGCCGAGCGAATACTAGGCGATTCTCGGAGGAAAGCTCGCGCTTACGACGGCCGTCGGAACTCGATTCCGGCGGCCGTTTTCGTTGCGCGGACGCCGCCGGGAAAATCCATTGTCGTCGCTTCACTGGTCGTGGCGAACAATCCCGCGACGCGCAGCCAATGTTCGCGCGTCATCGCTTGGCGTGGCCATCGCCGTTCCTGCCACAGTCGGACCAGCGTTTCGCGCAGCAAGTAGTCCGAACCAGGGATGTCGTTCGTACATCGAACGAACGCACCATCGCCATCCGTATGAGCGACCACGGTCTCGCGATAGCGACGTTCGACCATTTCCTCCAGCGCGGCTTGCGTCTCGGCCGCCGACTCGGCCAGCCGCAGCAACGCTTCGTCGGCCGTCGCGTCGTAATCTCGCAGCAGCGTGGGGAGCAATTCGTTCCGAATGCGATTGCGCAAAAAAACCGGGTCCGCGTTCGATTCGTCTTCGCGCCAGGGTTGTTCGATTTCACGCAGGTAGCCGCGCAGTTCCTCGCGCCGCAACGTCAGTAGCGGGCGAATCAAGCTGATCCCGGGCGAGAGTTCCCGCACCCGCGGAATCCCATTCAAGCCCGCGATGCCGGTCCCGCGCAGGATCCGTTGCAACGTCGTCTCGATGCGATCGTCGGCCGTGTGCCCCGTCACGACATACCGTGCGCCGTACCGCGCGGCGGTCGCCGTCAGCCACTCGTAACGCATCGTCCGCGCGGCCGCTTCCAACCCATCGCCGTCGCGTTGGGCTCGATCGCGTACGTCGGCCGTCGTGGTTTCGAACGTTGCCCCGACTGCCTTCGCCAACGCGCCAACGAACTTTGCATCGTCGGGCGACGTGTTGCGCAGCCCATGATCCAAGTGCGCGACGATCGTTCGGTCCGCCGCTGCGCCGTTGGCCATCAACAGCCGTAGCAGCGCGACCGAATCCGCTCCGCCCGAAACGGCCACGAGCAGTCGCTCGCCGCGCCACG
This sequence comes from Pirellulales bacterium, assembly GCA_049840575.1. Lineage (GTDB taxonomy): Bacteria > Planctomycetota > Planctomycetia > Pirellulales > JALHPA01 > JANRLT01. The sequence continues at coordinate 185,278 of JASGKV010000013.1, read as the reverse complement.
CATGCGGCGGCCAACATTCGGCGAATCGTGCGACCAGGGCAGGGGAGCTCATGTCTCTTTCAAACCGCGTCAACGGCCCACGGCCGGCGAATACCTGCCGATTGCGTAAGCCGTTGACTTTGTTAATATGATTTTTACCGCAAAACGTCACGTAATCGTATCGCTTTGACGACGCTTTCGTGCGTTTTTGCGGGTGAAGGGGAGGAGTTACGTCGTTTCGCTTCGTGTTTTGGAGCATGCGTCGTAGCCGTCTCGGGTGAAGGTTTCGAAGTGGATTTAACCACGGCAACCGTTTTCAAAGTCATGGCCCCGACGATCTGGCTGGTTCTCGTTTTCGCGATCGCTCTGGCGACGCGGCATGTGTGGAGCGCGGTCCAACGACCGAGCGACGCCGCTGCCGCCGCGCCGCCGCGCTGCGCGAACCGGGATGCCTGCTCGACCGAACGTCCGCCGTGCCTTCGACGTCGTTCGCCGGGGCTGACACGGCTCGCATCGTGCGGGATCTCTTCTCGGAGATGTCTCGCGGAAACGTCCCCGGTCGAAAGCGTCGCAGCGGCGTCACGCGGTGCGTGTCGTCGTTCGCCCGATCGACCGGATCCCGCGCAACGAACGTCGACGGCCGAACCGTCGTCGTCGCGTCGCGGCGGCGATTCGTAATCGCCGGACGGACCGTCGTTATCCATTTCTACGCCCCGTTTTCGTTCACGGAAACGGATTCGACCGCGTCGTCGCGTCGAATGTCTCTCGAAGGTTCGCTTCTCCCTTCGCGAATTCCCGCACACCACGCGCGTGCGGCGAGTCACCAACTCATCAACCGGTTCTCGCGGAGCAGATCTCAGTGGAAACATATCAAGTCGTCATCATCGCCGCCGTTTCGGCCGCGCTCGGGTTCAGCGTCGTCAAACTCTTGGACAAGCTCCGGCGGCGCGACGCCGAGGAGGAAGGTCGCAAGATCGTCGAAAAGGCCGAGCAAGACGGCGTCAACAAACGGAAGGAAGCCGAGTTTCAGGCCAAGGAAATTCTGTTGCAACAACGCGCCGCAGGCGAGCAAGAGCAAGCCAAACTGCGCAAGGAATTGCACGAACGCGAACGCGTGCTGGATAAACGCCAAGACACGCTGGACCAGCAAACGGAACAGTTGAAGAAGCAAGAAAAAATGGTCGAGACGACCCAACGTCGTTTGACCGAACGGATCGAGGAATCCAACAAACGCAACGAGCAACTCGGCTCGTTGATCGAACAACAAAAAGCGACGTTGTTCCAACTCAGCGGCATGAGCAAGGAAAACGCCGAGAAACGCTTGCTCGACATCCTCGATCAAGAACTCTCCGCGGAGCAGGGACAACGGATTCAAAAATTCGAACGCCACATCGCCGAAATCTGCGACGTCAAAGCCAAGGACATGCTGATCACCAGCATCCAACGCTACGCCGCGTCGCACACCGCCGAAACGACGACCAGCACCGTCGACATTCCCAGCGACGAAATGAAGGGCCGCATCATCGGTCGCGAAGGCCGTAACATTCGCGCCTTCGAAAAAGCGACCGGCGTCGACGTCATCATCGACGATACGCCGGGCGTGGTGATCGTCAGCGGGTTCGATCCGGTCCGTCGCGAGATCGCGCGGATGTCGTTGAACAAGTTGATCGCCGACGGCCGCATCCATCCTTCGCGAATCGAAGAATTGGTCGCGGAAACGACGAAGGAAATGGATGGACATATCTTGAAACACGGCGAGGAAGCGGCCGCCGAAGTCGGCATCGGCCGCGTGAATCCCAAGGTCATTCAACTGCTGGGCCGGCTGCGTTTCCGCACCAGCTACAGCCAAAACGTGCTGCGCCATTCGATCGAAGTCGCCTTCATCGCCGGCCTGATCGCCGAGGAAGTCGGGCTGGACGGCGATCTCGGCGCGTCGCTGCGGTCTGCTGCACGACATCGGTAAGGCCGCCGATCATGAGGCCGAAGGGGGCCACCCCAAAATCGGCGCCGACCTACTTAAGCGTTACGGCGAAGGTCCCGAAGTGGTCCACGCCGCGCTCGGTCATCACGACGACATCCGCATCGATAACCCTTACACGGTCATCGTCGCCGCGGCCGACGCGTGCTCGGCGTCTCGTCCCGGCGCGACGCGAGTCGCTCGAACGGTACGTCAAACGGATGGAAGATCTCGAAGCGATCGCCCGCAGTTTCAGCGGCGTCGAGCAAGCGTTCGCCATCCAAGCCGGACGCGAAGTGCGCGTCATCGCCGGCGCCCGCGACACGACCGACGCCACGGCCGCGAAAATCTGTCACGACATCGCCCGGGCGTTCGAAGAGCAACTGAACTACCCCGGCGAAATCAAAGTCACCGTCATCCGCGAAACCCGCGTGGTCGAAATGGCCAAGTAGTCGTAGCACGCCGTTCCACCTCGTTCCCAAGCTCCCGCTTGGGAACGTGAACCACACTCGGGGTCGCGATCACATTTCCGGCGGTATTCATTCCCAAGCGGGAGCTTGGGAATGAATGTTTTTAGTTTCCATCATGCGTATCCTCCACATCGGCGACATCGTCGGGAAACCGGGCCGCGAGATCGTTTCCCGGGCGATCCCGATGTTGATCGAGCGCGAACGATTGGACTTGGTGATCGCCAACGGCGAGAACGCCGCCGCCGGTTCGGGCATCACGCCGGCCATCTATAAGGAACTGATCGGCGCCGGCGTCGATTGCATCACGCTGGGCGATCACATTTATCGTCGGGCCGAAATTCACAACGTCCTGCAACGCGAAACGAACATCGTCAAACCGGCCAACTTCCCGGTCAACGCGCCGGGCCGCGACTTCGCGATCGTTACGACGCGCGGCGGAATCGAAGTCGCCGTCATCAGTCTGCTCGGTCGCGTCTTCATGCGCCCCGTCGATTGTCCGTTCACCGCGGCCGATCGCGTGTTGGCGAAAATTCCCGCCTCCGTCAAAATTCGCATGGTCGATTTCCACGCCGAAGCGACCAGCGACAAACAACTGATGGGCCGTTACCTCGACGGCCGCGTGACCGCCGTCTTGGGCACGCACACCCACGTTCCGACCGCCGACGAAGACATTTTCCCCGGCGGTACGGCGTTTCAATGCGATCTCGGAATGACCGGTCCGCACGAAAGCATCCTCGGCCGTCGCATCGAACGCGTTCGCGAAACCACGTTGAACTTCACTCCGACCCACTTCGACGTCGCGACCGGCGACGTTCGCATGAACGGCAGCATCGTCGAGGTCGACCGCGTCACAGGCAAGGCGAACGCCATCCGCCGCATCTGCGTCCGCGCGAAGGACGTCGAAGATCACCCGATGAAGGTGAAAATCGTCGGCGATTGATACGACGTTCGCGCCGATCGGTCGTGCCGGCATTCGTTCGCCGGACTCCTCTTGTGCGATTTCGCGCGGCTCTCTATTCTCCCGGTTCGATGCGGATTTTCCTCGCGCAGGATGCGCGATTCGCGTCGGTGTTTCGTTGATTTCCGCGTCAGGGAGCGACCGTGCCCCGTTCTTCTCAGTTGTCGTTCGTCTGCCTCGTCGCGTTGTCGATGTGCGCGCTCGGTTGCAGCATGATCGCCACGATGGTGCATGCCTGGAACCCGAACGACACCAAAGCTCTGTACGACGGACTGCGCGACAAAAAGACCGCGGTCATCTGTCGCGCCGAATCGTTGGAATACTCCGACCCGGTCGTCAGCCGCGACTTGGGCGCGGTCGTCGGACGGATGCTGACGCAAAACGATAAAAAAATCGCGGTGATCGATCATCAAGAACTCGAGGAATGGACCGACGCCAACGGCAAGGAAGATTTCAAGCAAATCGGCCGCGCGCTCAAGGCCGAAATGGTGGTCGGCATCGAACTGGAACGCTTTTCGATCCGCCAAGGCTCGACGTTGTTGCAAGGCCAGGCCGATCTCAAAATCATCGTGTACGATATGAAGAACGGCGGCCGGATCGCGTTCGAGCATCGCCCGAAAACGATCATGTTCCCCCCCAACGGCCCGATCGCGTCGTCGGACCGCCAGGAAGCCGAGTTCCGCCGACAATTCATCGGCATCGTGGCCGAACAGGTCGCCCACACGTTCTACGAATACGACTCCCGCGCCTTCGCCGCGCTCGACAGCACCGTTCTGCATTAATTCGGATTCGATCCTCCGATCTTCCGATCTTCCGGTAGTTGACCGGTTCTAAGCCGCTCCGCCAACGCTTCGTCTTGTTTCACGTGAAACAACCGCGGACGCTCCATCTTTCCTGCGCGAGCGTTACGAGCGAAACGAGCGTTACGCGCGAGTTTTCAGTTTTCAGGATTCAGTTTTCAGTCAACGCGGGAAAGCCGCGAGTGTTACTCGCGGACCGAGCGCAGCGAGTTGAACGACTCGAGACGTTCGATCGCGACGAACGTCTTATCCAAGTTCACTGCGCGAGCGTTACGAGCGAAACGCGCGTTCCGATCGCGTGTGTGTAAAACGTTTTTTCTTTCTTGATTGAGCCAAGGGCATCAGCCTGCGGTTCGCGCCGTCCCAACCGCCCCAGTTTCCCTGCACGAGCGAAACGAGCGTTACGCGCGAAACGATCGCTAGTCCTGCCCCACAAATAATATTGGGTGGCCGGGGACGACCATCGGGAGCCCCCGGAACGTTCGACGTCGCGCACGGAATTGCGCGCCGCGCGTTCCAGTCGTAGGGTCCGCTGTGCGGACCGTCGCCCAGCGTCCGGTCCGCACAGCGGACCCTACGGGAGAAGGGGAAATTGTACCCACCATCTTCGCTCCGCATTCCGCGCTCCGCATTCCCCTCTTCCCCAACGAGACTCCCACCGACAGCGCGCACGAACGTGCGCGCCGGGGCGGGATGTGAACGTCCACGAGTGTTCGGTCAGCGCGCACGGGTGGCGCGTTTCGCCTCCGCGAATTTCTGAAGAAGATCTGTGCCTGAACTCGTGTCCGCGCGGAGCGCCGCCGTCTGATCGAACCGTATTTGATGAAACGGTATCGATCAAAAGCGGAGCGCGAGCGCGGAAGATTTCGATCTCGTGCGAGTGAGTTCGTCGAGCCGTCGTCGCTGTCGCGCATGATCGTCGTCAAAACGACGACTGCGCGATGGACCGTGACGTGCTGATAAACACCACTCGCTCTGCTTGCTCGTTCGTGCGTCGCACGAACGTTTTTGGTCAATCGCACGTCGCACAACGCGACGTCGCAACAAACCGGATTGGGTGTAGCTACACACCAGGTTGCGGGAATGGATTGGGGTCAATTTCAGAGCGCGCATTCCCAAATCGCGAGGCTGCTTAAAGAAAAAGCCCACCCCGCGATCGCACGCTCGGAAATCCCGTCGAAGTTCAGCGTTTTTCGCATGAAACACGCGAAAAACGGCCTCTCCGACCGGGACATTTGAAGAATTCACTTGGCACAGCGCATCGGCCGATGCTACGTTAAGAATTGTACGTACGTACACTCAAAATACAAGAGGATTCCGGCGAGGTTTTGCAAGATTTTTAAGTCGTGACGACGCTTGGGCTTATGCGCATGACTTCGTGGTTACGAAAAGAATGCCTGGGTGGCCGGGGGCGACCAACGCGGTACTCCGCGCAAACGCACCCAGTGCCCCCGGAACGCAGCGGGTGGAACCCTTCAACGAAATCGTTCCGGTTCGGCAAACAACGCGGAAGCGGCGCGACGCCAAACGTGCCGGGGGCGGCGTGGCGGACTCGCCGACCGCCAGCCACTTGGCCGAAACATTTGGCGTTTCTGCCGACCGCCCGTCATAATCGGGCGTTCCGAAACGCTTCGAAAAACTTGACCAGGGCAGGGCATGGGCATGGCGACGTTGCAGTCTCAACTGACGGTGTTGCTGTTTACGGATTTGCTCGACTCGTCGAAGCTGAAAACGCGGCTCGGCGATCGGGCGTATGCCGAGCAGGTGGCGTCGCCGCACAATCGGCTCTTTCGCGAGTTGCTCTCCGAGTTTCCCGGCGCGGCCGTCAACAACTACATGGGCGACGGCTTCTTGGCCACGTTCGCGCGCGTCAGCGACGCGGTGAACTTCGCGTTGCTCTTCCATCGACGCTTGGACGACGCCGCGCGCACGGGACCGATGCCCGCTACGCGGATCGGGATTTACGTCGGCGAAACGATCACGCTCGACGACGGCTCGATCGCCGGGCACGCGGCCGACATGTGCGCGCGATTGATGAGTCTGGGGGGCGGGCGACAGACGCTTCTTACGCGACACGTCTTCGACGACTGCGCGGCAACACGTGCGCGTTCATCCGCCGCTGCCCGAGGCCGGCGCCACGCCGCCCGAGTTGGCGTGGCAAGCGCACGGTCGCTACGAGTTCAAAGGGAAAGAGGACGATCCGCTGGAGGTCTTCGAAGTCGGCGCGGTCGGCTTCGCGCCGCTCGCCGCGCCGGGCGATTCGGAGAAGGCCAAACGGAAGCTGAACGCCGACGAGGAAGCGACGCTCGGCTGGCGGCCGGCGATCGGCCAAGAGGTGCCGTCGAAGCCGCATTGGACGCTGCAAAAACAACTCGGCGCAGGGGGCTTCGGCGAAGTCTGGTTGGTCAAGCATCGCAAGACGCAGGAAGAAAAGGTTTTTAAGTTTTGCTTCGACGCCGATCGGTTGCGGTCGTTCAAACGCGAGTTGACGCTGTTTCGTTTTGCTGCGCAAAGAGTTGGGCGATCGCGCGGACATCGCCAAGATTCACGACATCCGGTTGGATCAGCCGCCGTTTTATTTGGAGTTGGATTACGCGCCGTTGGGAAACTTGCAAGAGTGGGTCGCCGCGCAAGGCGGGCTGCTGCGGATCCCGCTCGCCGCGCGGTTGGAGTTGCTCGCGCGGATTTGCGACGCGGTCGAGGCCGCGCATTCGATCGACGTGCTGCACAAGGATCTGAAGCCGTCGAACATTCTGATGTATGACGACCGAGGCGCGATCAAGCCGCGGTTGTGCGACTTCGGCATCGGCGTGCTGGCCGACCTCACGCGCTTGGAAAACGCCGACATCACGCGGATGGGCTTCACGCAAACGCTGCTGGCCGCCAACGAATCGTCTCGCACCGGCACGCGGCTCTACACGCCGCCCGAGTGTTTGATGGGCCTGCCGTTCACCAAGCAAGGCGACGTCTACGCACTCGGCGTGATGTTCTACCAACTCCTCATCGGCCACTTCGACAAACCGATCGCGTACGGGTGGGAACGGGATGTGAGCGAGGGCGAGTTCGATGCCGCGCACGATCACGCCACCCCGGCGCTCGAACAATCGACCCTCGGTCCATCGAGTTCCCCATCGAAAACACAGGGCAAGCGGCCGACGCCGATCGCCCGGGCGGTCTATAAGGAAACGATCGGCTTAGCGATCGAAGGCGACCCGAGTCGACGCGTCCCGTCGGCGGCGGAGCTGGCGCGATTGATCCGCGAACTGCCGACGACGATCGAAACGCGAGAGAGGGAAGAAACGTCGCGGGTGACGGAGTTGGCGAAACAGGAAACGGCGCGCAAGACGCGCGTCCTCAAGTGGATCATCGCCATCGCCGCCTGCGTCTTAGCTGTGGTCGGCACGCTTGGGGGGATGAGTTACGTGCAATGGCAGCGGGCGGAGGAGGCATCGATGGAAGCGACAGAGGGGCAAAAGCAAATATCGGAAAAAAAGAATCAGATCGCGATCGCACTCGAAAAAGAAAAGCAAACGAATTATGATCTTAATGTTAAGAATTCAGAAAATTATTTTATTCGTGGTATTGTTGAGTTCGGAAATAACAAATTTTTCAACGGATTAGGCTACTTAATAAACGCTTACCGTGAGTGTCCTGCGGATAATGATTTGCGAAAAGCATATGAACACCACATTTACCAACGTACAAAGCACATTAAATCGGTTTTTATGCCATCACCCAAGGTTTCGGTCGCAACGCTGAATCCTAAAACTTCTGTGGTTGTAACCGGGTGGTCAGGGAAGCTTGATTCATGGGATTCATATTCAGGAAAACATCTAAACAATGCATACAGTACGCATGATAGGGGGGGAATAGTGAGAATGGGGCATAGTCCAGATGGAACTTACTATTATGCGGAATACGCGACATTCAATATGGACGATGACTATCAAGAAAACAACAATAACTTCGTAATAAAGAAAACTGATGATGAGACTTATAATGAGATCATTGAAAGAAGGTGGATTGGTTCTTTTGAAAAAGATGAATGGCACGGTTGCGTGATATGCAGAAGATTCTGTGATAATGAGAAATATTTACTTATAGCCTATAGGGACGGGTTTATCAGGATAATTGATCTCGTTAAGCGTAAGTCTCGTTTGGTTCAAGTGGACGCAGATATTAAGGATGTACGCTGGAATCGTATAAGCAACGGTTATGCGATAGGTTATGGGTCTGGTAAAATTGAATTGCGAAACGCAGAGGATGATCGAATTACCAAAAAAATCAATCGTTACAATGAAGGTTGTCGCGCTCTTACGTTTAGCCCAGATGGCTATGAGTTAGCGATAGTTTTCGAAAGTACGACAGTTGTGATAGATACGACGACATTTCAAACACTAGCCAAAGCTGAAGTAACTGCTAACGAGATCGAATATAATCCTTTAGGAAGCATCATTTACCTCAAGCAATATAGGAGCTTAGTTTCTTTGACAAATAGACTTAAGACTTTAGGACAAACCGAAAATTATTTTACCAGCGAGATTAAATGCTTTTCCATGAGTCCGGATGGGGCTAGGCTGGCGATTGCCAATGAAAAGAGTATAATGATTAATGATCGTTGTTGTAGACATGTTCATGAAATTGTTCTGCACGCTAAAGTGCTGGTGATGAGTTATGTGTCGGACGGGCTGGCGATCGGAGTGTTGTGTGACGACGGTAGTTACTTAATTGTTGATACTTGCGGAAGTACGAATGCTCATGTCGATCTAGCTCGGAAAACGCAGACGAAGTACATTCGTCATTTGCCAAATTCGGACGTTTTTATTCATGGTGGCGATAGGGAAGTCATCAAGACCGTCGCTAAGGAAGATGCGCCATTTGCAAATCACAATAGATATGAATTTCCTTCTCTTGACTACCATTGTCTGAGGGGGCAAGAAGAAGCTGGTGCGTTGAATAAGTCAAACGTGTTTTCAAGCGATTGTTTGTATGGAAGACATAATGGTAAACTAACAATATCAAGCATAAACGCCATCCATTATCAGCATGAAATTGGTGTGCTGCCTTCCGAAGAGCTTATGCAAGTTAGTCGTGGCGGCAGGTATGCGGCCATCTATAATCGGTTTAGAAAAATATTGCGTGTAGCCGATATGCACGAACAGCCAGGGCATCTAATAGAAATCTCGTGCGAAGATAGTCCGTATCTCTGCAGCTTAACGTCCGAAGGTCATTTATGGTTGCGTTATTACGGAGGTAAAAGTGAGTGCTGGGATATGCATGATCAGAAAAAACTTTACGAAAATGTCGAAAAGCAAGATCGTAACTATCATGCATTTAGTAGAGAAGGGCGATATGCGGCATTTTCATCGCATGTAGAAGGTGATATTACGAGACACGCCGTACATATCGAAGAAATGCTGACAGGAAAACTGTTATGCACCGCCGAGCTAGAGCGTGGCGTCGAAATTAAGTATGTGCAATTTAGCGATAACGATCGCTACTTAATTATATCAGCAAAGAACATTGATTCGTGGAATCAGTCTTCTAAAGACACGATTATATGTATTTACGATACGAAAGCCAAGCGGTTGACCGGAGATCCGATTCGAATGCAATTGCAAAAGCCGTCGTTGGGATGGTCCAAGGATTCGAATATGGTTGCTCTCATAAGCGAGTATCCGAATAAATATTATATTATCGACACGTTAACATCGAGTATTATCCTGGAAGAGTATTATGCTAAAACATTTGAGTCAAGCAGCAATATCTCGATCGGCTTCAGTGCCGATCAGCATTCCACCTTCATCATGGATTATAATAACGTCATTAGAAACGAATTCATGTTCCCACAGCAACCTACGGATTTCTTAGGTCACTGCATTCTAAGATTTAAGAATATCTTGCCGGCTAAAACATTGGGCACTTCCGCTTTTCCAAAAAATGGTGAACGATACGGAGAGACGCTGGCGGCAGACAAGAAATATCAAGTTGAGTCAGCAGCATGGATCAAGGAAATCAAGTTAAGGCATTGTGAGATTTGCTTAAACGAATTAAGCTCGATTAATGATTATTTGGGGTGTGTGCGAATACTCCGCACGATGACGAAAATCTCGCCAAACGATGCCGCACTTGAAGATAGACTTACGGAGCTTGAGTTGGATTACAGTAAATATAAAGAGAGAATAGCGAGTCAATACGCTGATTATTACTCTTCGTATTCAAAGAATCGATTGCTCAGCACCGTTCAAGAATGGCTGGTGAAATCCCGAAATATTTCAAAACTGCCATGATTACTCAATGGAACTACATACTTAACTTCACCATGATCACCTTCATGCGGTGTCTTAAGGTGATAGCGCTGGTTAGTGATAGTAGGAAGGTAGGTGACAGTTTATCTGTTTCATCGCGAAGCCAATCACTCATGCCTACCGCTTCCCTGCCAAGCGAAGTTTCGCGCGGGCTTGTTCGACCAATTTTTGTTTTTGGGCCAGGAGTTCGTCGGAGGTCGCCGGTTTGCGTTGGGCGGAACTGAGTTGTTCGCGGGCCACGGCGGCGTCGATCTTTTCGGCCGGCGACGCGTGGTTGGTCAGGACCGAGATCACGTTGTCGGCCGTTTGCACGAAGCCGCCGTCGATGTAGTACCGGCTGGTCGCGCCTCCCTGGACAACGCGCAGTTCGCCGTAGCCCAGGCGGCCGATGAACGGCGCGTGATTCAGCGCCACGCCGATTTCGCCGTCGAACAACGGCAACGCCACGAAGTCGGCCGTGGTGTCGAGCAGCGTCGCCTCGGGCGTGACGACGGTTACGGTGATGGAGGGAGCTTTGGCCATGACTCAGGTTACGGGTTTCAGGGTTCAGGTTTCAGGAATTCCGAGTTCAAGTCGCTGAGCCGGCGAACGCATTTTGGGATGCATCGCCCGAAACCCGAAACCCGAATCCCAACCGCTTACTTCTTCGCGTCGGCGGCCATTTTCTTGGCTTGTTCTTCGGCTTGTTCGATTCCGCCCACGTACATGAACGCGGCTTCGGGGAGGTGATCCCACTTGCCGTCGGCGATTTCTTCGAAGCCGCGGATCGTGTCGGCGATCGGCGTGTATTCGCCGGACTTGCCGGTGAAGACTTCGGCCACGTAGAACGGTTGCGACAGGAAGCGTTCCATGCGGCGAGCGCGATGGACGACCTTCTTGTCCTCTTCGCTCAATTCGTCGACGCCCAGAATCGCGATGATGTCTTGCAGTTCGCGGTTCCGTTGCAGCGTGCGTTGCACGCGACGGGCGACTTCGTAATGCTTTTCGCCGACGTAGGCCGGATCGAGAATCCGGCTGGACGAGGCCAGCGGATCGACGGCCGGGTAAATCCCTTTTTCCGAGATCGAACGTTCCAGGTACAAGAACGCATCGAGGTTGCCGAACGCCGTGGCCGGAGCCGGATCGGTCGGATCGTCGGCCGGAACGTACACGGCCTGGACCGACGTGATGGCCCCCTTCTTGGTCGAGGCGATCCGTTCCTGCAGGGCGCCCATTTCGGTGGCCAAGGTCGGTTGGTAACCGACCGCGGACGGCATACGACCGAGCAACGCGGAGACTTCGGAACCGGCTTGCGAGAAGCGGAAGATATTGTCGATGAACAGCAGCGTGTCGGCGCCGGTCGTGTCGCGGAAATATTCGGCCATGGTCAACGCCGACAACGCGACGCGGAGACGCGCGCCGGGCGGCTCGTTCATTTGGCCGAAGACCATGCAGGTTTGTTCGATGACCGAGCGGCCGGTGTTGCCGATTTGGGTCTCTTGCATTTCGAGCCAGAGGTCGGTCCCTTCGCGGGTCCGTTCGCCGACGCCCGCGAAGACCGAGTACCCGCCGTGTTGACGGGCGATCCGCGCGATCAGCTCGGTCAAGATGACCGTCTTGCCGAGACCGGCCCCGCCGAACAGCCCGGCTTTGCCGCCGCGGACGAAGGGGGTGAGCAAGTCGACGACCTTGATGCCGGTTTCGAACAACTCGGTCTTGGTCGAGAGGTCGGTCACGGTCGGCGGTTCGCGGTGGATCGACCAATGTTCGTCGGCCGCGACCGCGCCGCGGTTGTCGATCGGGTCGCCGGCCAGATTGAACACGCGACCGAGCGTCCCTTTGCCGACCGGCACCTTGATGGGCGAACCGGTGTCGACGCAATCCAGACCGCGCGACAAGCCGTCGGTGCTGCCGAGCGCGACGCAACGGACGCGACCGCCGCCCAAGTGCTGTTGGACTTCGCCCATCAGGTTGAGCTTGATGCCCTTGTTCTCGGTCGAAATTTTGACGGCGTTGTAGATCGCCGGCAACGCGCCTTCGGGATATTGAACGTCGAAGGTCGAGCCGATGACCTGGGTGATCTTACCGGCGGCTTTGGCGGTTGCGGTGGACATAGGAAAAGGTTTCAGGTTTCAGGTTTCAGGTGACAGGTTTCAGGGTGTTCGATTCGACCGCGAGCGACAATGCTTCGGTCATGGCCGATCGACCCGCGTGATGTCCGATGGGTTACTTGTTCTTGAGGGCCTCGACGCCGCCGAGGATTTCCATGATCTCGCCGGTGATTTGGCTTTGACGCGCCCGGTTGTAGGCGGTGCTGAGTTGCTTGATCAGGTCGCCGGCGTTTTCGGTGGCGGCCTTCATGGCCGTCATCCGAGCGATTTGCTCGCTGACCGCCGCGTCGAGGAAGCACTTGAACAGCTTGATCTCTGAAGCTGGTCGGGACGACCTCTTCCAAAATGCTTTCGGCCGAGGGCAAAAATTCGTAATCGCTCTCGCCCCCTTTGGCGTCGGCCGCGGCGTCCGCGCCGGCGATCGAGCCGAGCGGCAAGAGCGTTTCGATGACCGGCGTTTGTTTGGCGATCGACTCGAACCGCATGTAGGCGACGTCCAGACGATCGATCTCGCCGGCCAAGTAGGCCTTCAGGTAACGATCGGCCAGCAATTCGACTTCGGCGAACTTCGGCTTGTCTTCGAAATGCGTGTACGCGACTTCGGCGGGCTGGTTGCGGAACTTGAACGCCGAGATCCCGCGTTTGCCCGAGATTTCGAGGACGTGCTTAGTCAGCGTGGTTTTGAACTCGTCCCAGCGGGCGAGCGCCATCCGGATGATGTTGCCGTTGTAACCGCCGCACAGACCGCGATTGGCGGTCAACACCAGCAGCGTGCCGGCCTTCGGTTCCGGGCGAGCTTCCAACAGCGGATGCGTGACCTTCAATCCGGCTTGAGCCAAGTCGGCCACCAGTTTGGTGATCTTCTTGGTGTAGGCCGTGGCCGCGCTCGCGCGATCCATCGCCGACTTGAAACGCGCGGTGGCGATCAATTCCATTGTCCGCGTGATCTTGCGGATGTTCTTGACCGACTTGCGGCGTTTATCGAGTGCGCGGGCTTTGGCCATGTGTGGGGCTTTCTCCTCGTTCCCAAGCTCCCGCTGGGGAACGTGAACTACCGATCGACGTCGTTTCGCACTTCACGCTCGCAAGCAGGAGCTTGGGAACGAGTGCGTGAAATTCACTACTTGACCTTGGTTCCGAAGTTGTTTTGCTTCTTGAACTCGGCGATGGCCGAGTCGACGGCGGCCATGGTTTCCGCGTCGAAGTCCTTGGTGTCGGTGATCTTTTTGACGATCTCGGACTTTTGGTGATTCATGAATTGGAGATAGGCCTTCTCCCACTTCGCCACGTCGGTCCGCGCCACGTCGTCCAAGTGACCCTTGTTCGCTGCGTAGATGCTCAGAACTTGGTCGACGACGTTCAGCGGTTGGTATTGGCCTTGCTTCAGCAATTCGACCATGCGGTAACCGCGGTCGAGTTGCTTTTGCACCGCCGGATCGAGGTCGGTGCCGAGTTGGGCGAACGCTTCGAGTTCGCGGAACGACGCCAACGCCAAACGGAGACCGCCGGCGACCTCTTTCTTCTTCATCGCCTTGATGTGGGCCGAACCGCCGACGCGCAACACCGAGATGCCGACGTTCATGGCGGGACGTTGACCGGCGAAGAACAAGTCCGGTTGCAGGTAGATCTGACCGTCGGTGATGGAGATCACGTTGGTCGGAATGTACGCCGAAACTTCGCCTTCGAGGGTTTCGATGATCGGCAACGCCGTCAGCGATCCGCCGCCGAGTTCGCTCGACAGCTTCGACGAACGTTCCAACAGACGACTGTGCGCGTAGAACACGTCGCCGGGATAGGCTTCGCGACCCGGCGGACGACGCATCAACAGCGAGAGTTGGCGGTAGGCCACGGCTTGCTTCGACAAGTCGTCGTACACGATCAACGCGTGTTGGCCGTTGAACATGAAATGTTCGGCCATCGCGGTGCCCGAGTACGGGGCGATGTATTGCAGCGGGGCGGCCGAACTGGCGCCGGCGACGATCACCGTGGTGTAGTCCATCGCGCCGTTGGCGCGAAGGGCTTCGATGATCGTGGCGACGGTCGATTCCTTTTGGCCGACCGCGACGTAAAAGCACTTCACGCCGCTGTTCTTCTGATTGATGATCGTGTCGATCGCGATCGCGGTTTTGCCGGTCTTGCGGTCGCCGATGATCAACTGGCGTTGACCGCGTCCGATCGGCGTCATGGCGTCGACCGCCTTGATGCCGGTTTGCAGCGGTTCACGCACCGGTTGACGTTCGGCGATGCCGGGCGCCATGAACTCGACGGGGCGTTTTTCTTGGGTGACGATCGGGCCTTTGCCGTCGACGGGGTTGCCCAGCGCGTCGACCACGCGGCCGGTCACGGCGTCGCCGACCGGAACGCTGAGCAAGCGGCCGGTGCTGCGGACTTCGTCGCCTTCTTTAATGGTCAGGTAATCGCCGAGAATGATCACGCCGACGGAGTTTTCTTCCAGGTTGAACGCCAACCCGGTCGTGCCGTTGGGGAACTCGACCATTTCGCCGGCCATGACGCCCGAGAGGCCGTAAACGCGCACGATGCCGTCGCCGACCTCGAGCACGCGTCCGACTTCGCGAACGTCGACTTGAGCTTGGTATTGCTCAATTTCCTTCTGCAGTACTGAAGCGATCTCGTCGGCTTTGAATTTCATGGACGCTCCTAAAGACCATTTGTTCGCGGACACGTTTGAGCTGTGCGGAGAGCGAGGCGTCGTACACCGTGTCTCCCACGCGCAACGTCAGCCCGCCGATGATCCGGGGGTCGATCGTGTTATGAATGACGGGGGTTCCCTTGAGCAAACCGCGCAGGGTCTGTTCGAGAGAGGTGAGTTGCGATTGTTCCAGCGGCGCGGCCGTGACGACCTCGACGCGTTGTAAACCTTTGCGTTCGTCCACCAGATGGTGGACGGCCCGCGCGATGGCCGGCAAGTGTCCCAGACGATCGTGATCGGCCACGACCGCCAGGAAGTTGGCGAACGTCGTTCCGGCGCGACCGTCGAGCGCTTTACGGACCATTTCGCCTTTGACTGCGCCGGCGATCAGGGTCGAGCCCAACACGCCGGCCAAGCCGGGCAATTTGTTCCAGACGTCGTTGACGAACGCATCGAGTTCCGCCACGACCGTATCGACTTCGCCGGCCTTATCGGCGGCCCCCAACATCGCCTGGGCATAGGTCAGCACGACCGCGTCGACGCCGTTCATGTCCGAGTTTTGTTGAGCGGAGGCCATACCGAACGGTTCCGAATGTCTAACGTGTGCGTAACGTAAAAGCGATTTCCGCGAACGCGGCGACGAACTAGTTCTTGCTGGGACCGCCGGCGATGAACTTCGAGACGCCGTCTTGCACGAGGCGAGCGTGGTCGTCTTTGGTCATCTTGGCTTGCAGCATCTTGCCGGCCAGATCGACCGCCAAATCGGCGCTCTTCTCTGCCAGCTCCTTCAAGGCTCCGTCCGTGGCGGCGCGAATGTCGCGAACCGCCCGTTGCTGCTCGGCTTCGGCCGCGGCCTTGGCTTCGGCGATGATGCCGGCCTTGGTCGTGTCGGCGTCGCGTTTGGCTTCGTCCAGCATCGCCTTGACTTGCTCGGCGGCGCCGGAGAGTTTGTTCTCGTAGTCGGCCAGCATCGCCCGAGCGGTCGGCGCGGCGCTCGGCATGGGCGATGTTGTCGGCGACGCTTTGCTCGCGTTTATCCAAGGCGGCGCAGATCGGCTTCCAAGCGAACGCGGTCAAGATCCCGGCGAGGATCAAGAACACGACCAAGGAAAAGATCGCTAAGTCGCCGCGAAAATCCGCGGGACTTTGGTTCTCGGACAACTCGTTATGCCCGGGATGCTTATGCTCCGTCGCACCGTGTTCGGCGGCGCGGACCATCGTGACGTTCGACGCGAACAAAGTCGCGACAAGCATCATGAGCAGCGTCAGGCGAGCGAAACGTGAAAACATGACTTCCTCGATTCCAAGGCGTGCCGAATGCGAAGCGTGACTACTTGGCGACCGTCGAGCAGATGAACAGCGCGTAGAAGGTGAAACCTTCGATCAAAGCGGCGGCGATGATCATCGCGGTTTGGATGTTGCCGGCGACTTCCGGTTGACGTGACATGCCTTCGTAAGCGGCGGCGGCCAACTTGCTGATGCCGAATGCGGCGCCGATGACGACCAGACCGACGCCCAGGTAGTTGGTGATGTTGATCAGGCTGTAGGCCGGTTCGATGGTGACCGGAGCGGTCGGGGCTTGGGCCATGGCCGGAACGGCGAACAAGCAAACGACGGCGAACACGACCAAGATGCGAGCGAGCTTAATCACGGAACGATCTCCTAAAACGAAATGTGAAAAACGTGGTGGTCGGACGAATTCGGCGAACGGCTTAGTGCTTATGCACGGCCGCACCGATGAACAGCGAAGACAAAAATACGAACACGTACGCCTGCAGGAAGGCGACGAACAATTCCAACATGAAGAACAACGCCGAACCGACACAGGCGATGGCGACGGTCAGCCAGTAACCGAAGTTCGTGGTTGTGCCGGCCGCGAAGCCCGCTGCGGCGGTGGTAATCAAGCCCATGATGCCGGCGATGACCAAGTGACCGGCCACCATGTTGGCCAACAACCGGACGGCCAAGATCGCATGTTTGATCAAGAGACCGCCTACTTCGATGACGAAGATCATCGGCTTCAAGAAAATCGCCAGGATCAGCGGCAAATCCATGCCGGGGATTTGATTCAACCAATAGCCGATCGGGCCGAATTTCAAGTTACCGCCGATGAACCCGGCCAGCATCGTCAACCCGGCGAGGACCAGCGTCGTGCTGAACGCCCCGGTCGGCGAACCGAGCCATGGCAAAATGCCGAACAGGTTGCAGGCTAGGACGAAAAAGAACAGCGTGAACAGGAACGGCAGGTACTTGTCGGACTCGCGAGCATGCGCGACGTGCGGCGCGTGAACGGCGTGCGCCGCGTCCGAATGGACGTGTTCGGTGTGACCGTGCGGGCCGACGTGCGGCGCAGTTGTGCACATGCGGGTCCTGCCCTCCGACGGCGTTGATTCCGTCGGCGGCGACCATCGGATGGACGGTCCCGGCGTTGTACGCGAAGTGCTTGTCGTGCGGAGCGTTGTGTCGGGCGTCGCCTTGAGGGACGGACTTGTGATCGTGTTCGCCATGGTCGTCGTGCTCGCCGTCGATCGACGGGCGAATGACTTGATCGCGAATGAAGACGACGAACGTTTCCAGCAGATTCCAGAGCCGACCCTTCGGGACCGCATTGGAACGGACGTGGGCGGCCAAGCGAGTGAAGAGCAGGATCAGCAGGCCGGCGACGACCACTTCGATGATCATGAACTTCGAGATGCAGAAGCCGGATTTGGCTTCGTACAGATTCTTCGGCGTGCCGAACGGCTGCGGAATGAGGATCTTGCCGGCCAGTTCGTGCTTGTAATCGTCGACCGTCCAATGATTTTCGGCTTCGCCTTCACGTATCCAGTCCGGGAACTGCTCGAGCTTTTTATACGAGTCGTAATTCCAAAGCGCCTTCGGCACTTCGAAATAGTAGCTGTCCTTGACGTGTAAGACCGGGTTATCCATGACGAACGGCGGCCTCTGCGAGGAACCGGAAATTCTGTATGGGCTGCCGCGGAACGGCAAAAATCTTGAGCGATGCGAACAACTTCTGCGATCAGTCCGTAGTCGTTTTCGACGCGTTGGTCGAATCCAACGTACCGGTCGGACCACCGTTCGGCTGAGGAGCCTGCTTTCCGGCCGCCACGCGTAACGAGGCGTAAACCTCGACGACCAGCATGACCAGAAACAACGCGACCAACTGACCTGCGAATCCGGCGGCTGCGATCTCGGGCCAAGTCTTGGGAACGAGGGCCAATGCCGCCAAGGGCAGGGCCATACGTACCAACATTCCGGCCATCGCCAACGTCGCCCCGGTTTGCGGGGTACGTCCGATCGCCATCAAGCACAGAGCCGCGACGCCTGCGATCCAAACGATCCCGCCGGCCAGGGCTCCCGACCCATAGGCCGTCTCGCCGAACCGTCCGGCGGCGATCCATACGGAAATCGCCGTCGCACACCCGATCGCCAGCGTGACCACCAGCAACGCCGTTCGCAGCGACCACGGTTTGATCCGTTGACCGGAGAGGGCGTTCGCCAGGGGCAGCAGCATGACAATGGGTCCGATTTCGAAAGGAATCGCAAGCGATTCTGCGTTTCCATTCGCCACCGAAATCGTGAAATTCCGGTCGTCCTCTGCCTCCAGATGTCAATACTGTAACCGTGTCGAATTTGGTCGTCAAGAACCGCTTGTGATTTTTTTCACGAATTTTGCACCACGATGTAAGATGTTTATTTGTAATAAGTTGCGATTATTATCGGATTCGATGATTTGAGTCGGATGGCATCTCACAAAGCCGGTGCTGGCATCCTCAAGACAAAATGTCTCTTAGTGGAGTGAATCGATTGCTTTACGAATGATGTGACAATCGTAAGGTCTTGTAGTTCAATGAATTACGTTAGGTGTTTAAGTGTTGATGGATGGGGAAATGATTTACATTTTTCGCAACATCGATTAACGTACAGGAACACGATTCGTAAAGACCGCAAAACCCTTGGATCGGCACTCGTTGCGAGAGCGGAATCCGGGGAATTCGGTGTCGTAACGCCGCTTTTTGCGGACTCACCTACAAGCGATTGGGACGAATTCCAGGCGGATTCGGTTCGTAATCTCTTGGCGACGCCTGCGTTCGACGACGCTTTTGTGACTTCTCGGCGAGAGGGACTCCGCTGGAAGGGGAAGGGGATCACGGACGATCGACCGATTCGATTCCGTACGTTTCCGACGCCTAATTCCACGCCCGCATACGCCGTCTTATTCCCGCTGCGAGAGGTTTCGTCGCCCATGACCGCCGCCACGTTGAAGTCGCGCTCGTTGAAGGATTTGATCGGTTTGGCGAAACGCTCGGGCGTCGTCGGCTGGAATCAAATGCGGAAGGACGATTTAGTCACGGCGATCCTGCGTAAGAGCAAACGCAAAGCCGAAGCATCGTTAAAGAACGCCGCCGGTTCCAAACGCACCGCGATCAAGGTCGCGCCGACCAAGAAAGCCGCGCCCGTCAAAGGCGCGGCAGGTCGTGCCGCCGGCGTGCGTAACGGAGCGCGAGCGGTCGTCGCAACGACCACGAACGGCCGTTCCAACGCAGTTCGGACGCCTGCACCGCGCGTGAATCCGGCGGTCGAAGCGCAGGACCAAGCAAGTCACGAAAAAGATCGAACAAGCCAAAACCAAATTGTGGGCCGACAAAAACTTGGCTCCGCAAGGCCGCGGCGAAGAGTATCAAGTCGCCGGCAGCAAGCCGGTCGCGTTGCAATCGAAATGGCCGACCAAAGATCGCTTGGTCGTCATGGTCCGCGGTCCGTTTTGGTTGCATGCCACGTGGGATTTGACTCCCGCCGGCGTGCAACGCGCACAAGCCGCGCTCGGCCAAGATTGGCATGCGGCCAAGCCGATTCTGCGACTGTTGACGCTCTCGACGCATGCCAGCAGCACGTCGTCGGAACGCGTGGCGCGCAATATCCCGATTCACGGCGGCGTGAAGAATTGGTTCATCGACGTCAACAACCCGCCGCAATCGTTTCGCTTGGAAATCGGTTATCTTACCGCCTCCGGACGGTTCTTCTGTCTGGCTCGCAGCAACACCGTGACCACGCCGCCGCCGCAAGTCGGCGACAGCTTGGATACGCATTGGGGCGACATCTCGATGGATTGCGAAAAGATCTACGCGCTCAGCGGCGGCAACGGCGAAGGGGGCAACGAGCTGACGGAACTGTTCGAAGAGAAGCTGCAACGACCGGTCGGCTTGGCCGCGGCCAACGCGCATTCGTCGCTGGCGGCCGAAGGTCTGATTCCGCGCGATAAGAATTTCCGTTGCGAGATCGAAGCCGAAATCGTGTTGAAGGGGACGACGTTGCCCGGTGCGAACGTCACCATCCAAGGCGAACCGATCAAAACGCATCCGGACGGGACGTTCAGCGCGAATGGACTTCCCGAATCGTCGGCAGGTGATTCCGATTCTGGCGTGCAGCAAAGACGGCGTCCAACAACGTACCGTCGTGCTGGCCATCGAACGCAACACCAAGGCGATGGAACCGCAACTCCGCGAATCGACCGCCGAGTAATCGCCCAGCGCGAATCACGAACTCACTCACGCCCTGCGCGATCGACGATCGCGCAGGGCGTTTTCGTTCGACGGTTCTCGTGCGTTCGCTTCTCGTTCCTCGGCGATTCCGTATAATGACGACGTCGAGTTCGTCTCTTTCAAGGAATGTCAGCGTGAGCAAGGATATCGGGTCGGTTCTCGCCGGATGGGACTTCGATCCGCAAAATTACACCGTGCGTATCGTGGCCGCCGACGGAAGCGAAACGACCGGTGGGCGATCGACCGGCAGGGAAAAGATTCAGGTCCGCCTCGACCTCGGTTTGATGCAACTCGATTTCGACGGTCGGCCCGATGGTCAACGACCCAATGGGAAAGAGTCGCACTTTCAAGACATGTTGGACCGCCAACGCGAGCACGACGCCGCCAATCCGGACGGCGCACCGTTTCGCCTGGAACCGGCCGATTGCGAACGGTTGTTACGCGAGGGGATTCAGTATTACCACCGCTATCTGGCGTTTTGGCATCTCAAGCTCTATGAGCTGTGCGCCAGGGACACGAAGCGCAATCTCGATCTCTTCACGTTCGTCCGCGAGTTCGCGCAAAGCGACCGCGAGAAGTTGCAGTTCGATCAATATCGTCCCTACGTCACGATGATGCACACCCGCGCGGTGGCCACGCCGCTGGTCGAGTTGCGGCAATACGACGCGGGCATCCAGGTCGTGGACGCGGGGATCGCGAAGATCGAGCAGTTCTTAGAGGACTATCGCCAAACGCAACGCGCCGAGCAGTGCTACGAGTTGCAATTCTTGAAGCGTTGGCGCGACGAATTGGAACATAAGCGATCAAGAAAATCCCCTCCGCCGCTGGCCTCCGGCGGACCCGAGGATGACGACGCCGATCTTGCCGCGCACGACGAAGCGGGCGCCGCGGAGTTCGCTCCCGACGCGGACCCGCCCACCGCCGAACTTCCCCGCGCCGGACGAACGTCGCGCACGTCGAAGAATCGCCCGAACTTGTTGGACGGGTTACACGAGCAACTCCGCTTGGCGATCGCCGAAGAGCGTTATGAGGAAGCCGCGCGGCTGCGCGATCGCATCACCGAAGCGCAAGGAAGTCGCGATGAATCGAGTGGTTCCGCCGCACAAGACTAGCCCGCTCCCGAACGTAATCGCTTCCATTCGCTGACAATTCTCCGCATTGATCCATGATTCCCGCGTTGTCGCAAGTTTGCACGCTGCATGCTCCGTTCGAGAAGGATGTGGAAGAGTACGCGGCCGGACACTGCCGCCACATCGAGTTGTGGCTGGGCAAATTGGAAACGTATCTGAAAGATCACACTCCGGAAGACGTCATTGCGCTGCTCACGAAGCATGACATGACCGCCCCGGTCGCGTCGTTCCAGGGCGGCTTGCTGACTACCCAAGGAGACGCGCGGCGCGAACATTTCGGCGCACTTCGAGCGTCGTCTGGAACTGTGTCGCACGTTAGGCGTACGGACGTTGGTCGTCGCCGGCGACATTCCGCCGCCGTTGACGCAGGAAGACCTCGATCGCATGGCCGTGTCGTTGGCCGATGCCGCAAAACGCGCGGCGGAGCAGGGCGTTCGCCTTGCGCTTGAGTTTCAATCCCGCGCGGCGTTCGCCGATAACTTACAATCGGCCGCGTCCGTCGTCGCGGAACTCGGGAATCCGAATCTGGGGTTGTGTCTCGATCTGTTTCACTTTTACTGCGGACGCAGCAAGACCGAAGACCTGGCGTATCTTACGCGCGATAATCTCTTTCACGTGCAGTTCTGCGACATCTCAGGCGTCGCGCGGGAACTCGCCGTGGACGCGGATCGCATCGTCCCCGGCGACGGCGACATTCCGCTGGAACCGGTTGTCGCGCATCTGCGTACGATCGGATACGACGGTTTGGTTTCGGTCGAATTGATGAATCATCAAATCTGGCAGGTTTCGCCGCGCAGCTTCGGCGAGATCGCCATGACCGCATTGCGGAAAGTCCTGGGGCAAGCCTCGATGGGTTGAGTCGAAGGAGTGCGCGATCGTGCGTTTCCGCTCGTTTATTCGCTGTTTTCGCGGTCTGACGGTCGTTTCACCCTTTTGATATAGTAAGGGCTCGCGCGAGCGGAGGGATTCCGCGGTCGCGCCGAACGCCCCTTCTCGTCGACCGAAACGCGCCATGTCCGACGTGCCGGAATTGATCGCCGTGGTTCTTGCCGCAGGCAAGGGAACACGTATGAAGTCGGACCTGCCCAAGGTCCTGATTCCCGTTTTGGGCCGCCCAATGATCGACTATGTGGTCGATACGCTGCGCGACGCCGGAGCGTCGCGCACGGTGGTCGTCGTCGGCTACCGGGCCGACGACGTGCGACGAACCTTGGCGAGCCGTCCGAACGTCGAGTTCGCCGAGCAGCGCGAGCAACTCGGGACCGGCCACGCCGTGATGATGTGCCGCGACGCGCTGGCCGCTTCGCCCGACGCCGCGGTGCTGGTCGTCGCCGGGGATTCGCCGATGTTGAGGGCCGCCTCGATCGTGAAGCTGGCCTCGGAATTTCGTCACGACGACGCCGCACTGTTGGGAACGGCTCATCGCGCCGATCCCTTCGGTCTGGGACGCATCGTCCGCGACGCATCCGGCGCGTTCTCGGGCATCGTCGAAGAAAAGGACGCCACACCGGAGCAAAAACGGATCACCGAAGTGAATCTGAGTTGCTACCTGTTTCGTTGCCGCGACTTGCTGACCGCGCTCGACGGCTTGAGCGACGCGAACGCGCAGAAAGAGTACTACCTGACCGACGTGCCGGCGATCATGAAGCGCGCCGGCAAAACGATCCGCGCGTTGCCGGTGCTGCAACCGAGCGAAGCGCTCAGCATCAATACGCCCGACGAGCTGCGGGCGGTCGAAATCGAGCTGACGCGGCAATCGGTCGCGAAGCCTGTCTAAGTTCCTGCTTACGACGCCGACACTCGAAATTCCCACGTTATCCGGCGAGACCTTCCCGTTTATGAACGATCTCAAAATTTTCAGCGGCCGCGCGAATCCGGATCTCGCCAAGCGGATCAGCGCGTACCTGGGTTTGCCGCTGGGGAAGATTTCGTTGGGAAATTTTCCCGACGGCGAAATCTCGTGCAAGATCGACGAAGACGTTCGCGGCCGGGACGTGTTCTTGGTCCAACCGACTTGTCCGCCCGTCAACGAAAACATCATGGAGCTGCTCGTCATGATCGACAGCTTCAAGCGGGCGAGCGCGTTTCGCGTGACGGCCGTGATTCCGTACTTCGGCTATGCCCGGCAAGACCGTAAAGACTCGGGACGCGTCCCGATCACCGCCAAACTGGTGGCCAACATCATCACGCGATCCGGCGCGGATCGCGTCTTGGCGATGGATCTCCACGCCCCGCAGATACAGGGCTTTTTCGACGTGCCGGTGGATCATCTTTACGGCGCGCCGGTGTTGAACGATCACTTCAAGACGCTGGGCATGGACGCGTCGCAGATCGTCGTGGTCAGCGCCGACGAAGGGAGCATCAAACGCGCGTTGGGACACGCCACGCGGTTGGGCGCTCCGCTGGCGATCGTCGATAAACGCCGCATGAGCGCCGAAGTGACCAAGCAGGAGAACGTGATCGGCGCCGATCAAAGGGAAGATCGCGCTGATGTTCGACGACATGATCAGCACCGGCAGCAGCATCGTCGGCGCGGCGGCGGTCCTGCACGAAAACGGGGCGAAGGAAATTCACGTGGCGGCCACGCACGGCGTGCTGTGCGGTCCGGCGATCCCGCGAATTCAAGCCGCTCCGATCGACAGCTTGGTCATCACCGACAGCATTCCGCTGACGCCGGAACGCGCCATTCCGAAGATCAAAGTCCTGTCGGCCAGCGTGCTGCTCGGTCAAGCGATCAAGCGGATACACCGCAACGAGAGCGTCAGCATGCTGTTCTCTTAAGAACGCGGACTCTACGAAAAAACCGGCCGCGAGACGATTCTCGCGGCCGGTTCTGTTTTGGTCACGCCGATCATTCGTTAACGCAGCGTCGTGGTGGTGGCTTCGGCCGAGCTGACCGTCTTTCGCAACGTGAAGCCGGTCATTAACCAGCCTTCGGCGTCGGCGGCGATAAACGCGCCCGCAGGGCCGAGATAGCGGCGGACGACGTCGTATTCCGGCAGTTTCTCGCCGTTGATCTTCGACTGACGCACGGAGCCCGGCTTGCCGTCGCCGAACATGCCGTTCAACATCTTGCCGAACATCGTTTCGCTTTTCGGCATTTGATTCGAGCGGATCAGTTCATAGGTCGGGCGGTACTCTTCGTCTGTTCGCGAGAACGCTCGCATGCAAATGTCTTTGGCGTTGAAACCTTGTTCCATCTCGATCAGGACCATGTTCAGGTCGGAACTGCTGTCCAAACTCGGGCTGATCTTGCCGACCGCGATCACGCCGGCGTTTTGCTTGGCGCGGACTTGGTTGGCGTGGTCCAGCACCTTGATCAAGATGTCTTTGTGCGACGCGATGTAGAGATGACCGTGCGCGACACAGACCGCTTGGTTCGGCAGCAGGCGTTCTTCCGGAGCGACTTGGCCCGGGCGAGGTTTGCCGTTGTTCTTGCCGCGACCCGGGCGACCCTTGGGCGCTTGATAGGCGGTCGGGTGCGTGTCCGTATGGGCGATACCGCCGCCGACGACTTCGATTTCCAACTCCGGAATCGAGCTTTTCTTCTCGGTCACCGCTTCCCAGATCGTGATGCCTTGGTAATCCAAGCGACGCATCCGTCCATCGGGACGATCGGCCGTTTGCTCGTCGCTGCGCATCAAACGGTCGAGCGCGTCGGCGATCGTTTTCTCAGGTTGGTCATTCTTCTTCATGTCGATTTCCGCGGCGAACAACAGGCGTTCGCTCTTCGGCGTGATCGGCAGTTCGTAGTCGGTCATCATCGTGACGCGAACGCCCAGGTTGCCGATGATTTCTTTTTCGACGTCGACTTTCGGGCCGTCCTTCTCGGTTTTGAGACTATCCAACACATCGCTGAACACGCCCTTCTGGCCAGCGTATTCGTCGACCAAGGTTTCCATGGCCGGGAAGCGTTCGCGGAGATTCCAGTTGAACGTGGCGTACGTCGCGATTTCCCGCGGAATCCACGTTTGCACGTGCAAGTCGGTCGAGGTCGGAAAGTCCAACAACCGCGCGGCCAGCGTAAATCGATCGCCCGCGTTTTTGGCGTTCGGATTGCCCGGAGCATAGACGTAAGTGCGGTGCAGCAGCTCGTGTTGGCCGGTCGAGAAGTTGACGTTCCCGCCGACGCCTTGAACGGCGGTGAAGCCCTGGTTACGGAGGACCTTCAGCAAGTCGGGGTTTTTCTTTTCGGTCTTCGGGTCGAGGATTCGCATCGCCTCGGCATAGCCGAACGGTTCGACGAACCAGACGATTTGCGGGGCCAATTCCTTGGCGGCCGCGCTCAATTTCGTTCGGGTTTCGCGATAGGCCTTTAATGTGGAAAGCGAATCGCCGCGGGGTTGGTCGATGCCGCGCGATAGCTCTTTGGCCAATGCTGCGCTGTCGGTCAGGACGAGAGTTTGGCCTTTCAGGAAGTTCGCTACGACTGCGCGGTTGCGGATGTTCTTGCGTTTTCGGTAGTTGAAAGCGGGCGATCCCCTCGTCGTTGGCCAATTGTTGGCCGCCCTGAGCGATTAGGTTCTTGCCGACTTTGGTCCGCAGATCGGCGGCTTCTTTTTCGTGGCCGGTCACATCGACGATCACCGCCGTGGCGGCGGTCGTCGCGTTCGGCAGCACCACGGCGACGGTGATTTCTCCGCCCGGCACGCCCTTGAGATCGTCGAGCGTGACGCCCAGTTTTTCCAAACGCCGCGAACCCTTTTCGCGCATTTGCGCCTTCAAGTCTTCATAAAACGGTTTCATAATCGGGTCTTGCATGAGCTGACCCAATTGCGTCGCATCGAACGCTTGTTCCAACTTGTCCCAATTCGGAACGAAGACGGCGCCTTTGGTGGTCGCCGGTAGCAATTTATCGCCGGGGACGGCCGCCGCGCGCAGCGTCGACCAACTCGCCGAAGCGAGACACCAACACAGAACTAAACATCCGGTCTTACGGAACACCACCGTAAACTCCTTCTCGGAAATCCGCATGAGCTGGGCCGCCTTTCCCGCCACGCCTTGCAGCGCGTATAAAGTGTATCGGATTACGGGCCGGCAGAGCTTCCATAAGAGTTCACATTTCTGCATTCCCACAGATTGGAACAAACCGAATGCAACGACGCAATCCTTTTCCCAGACCGCGCAGATTGCCGGATCGCTACTCTCCGATGCGTTAAAGTCGGCCGTAGGCATTCGCTGAAGCGAACTTCCCGCGAGATCGCCCGTTTTTTCCAAAGTCGTACCGTCACTTCAACACGTAACTTCCTTCGTCGAGCTTCCGCCTGTGCAAACCGCCGCGTTCGGTCAAAACCTAAGCTATGATCCGATCCACGGTTACATTCCGTTTACCTCGCCTGACGAACGCTGGGCCGATGAGTTCACAGAACGGGAACTGATCGATCACCCCTGGGTGCAACGCCTGCGCCAAATTCATCAACTGCAAACCGCGTGGTGGGTTTTCCCGGCCGCAGAGCATACGCGCTTTCAGCACGTGCTGGGCGTTATGCATTTGGCCAGTCGCGTAGTCGGCCTGTTGTATGCCGGCTTGAAGGAGATCGATCCCGCGACTCCCAGTCGGGGTTATGTCGAGTCGCTGGCGCGGTTGGCGGGCTTGCTACACGACGTCGGTCATGGTCCGTTCGGACATTTCTTCGACGAGCATTGCCTACGGCATTACGGCGAGACGCACGAGACGATGGGCGGCCGGATCATTCGCCAAGAATTGGCGGCGTTGATCCGGCGGATTCGCCGCAATCCGAATTCCATGCTGGACGCCGGCGAGACGTTGGACCCCGAGCAGATCTGCTATCTCATCACCCGCCCGGTCGGCTCGGAGGATGTTCGACCGACTTGGCTGCGGTTGTTGCGGACCTTGTTCTGCGGCATCTACACGGTCGACAATTTGGACTTCGTGTTGCGCGACGCGGCGATGTCGGGGTATTCCGCCGAAGCGTACGATCTCGAACGCTTGCTGCGTTACACGTTCTTCACGGCTAAAGGACTGACGATCCATGTCCGCGGGGTCGATGCGTTGGTCCGGTTTATGAACGTGCGGGCGGAACTCTTTCGCACGATCTATTTTCATCGCACGGTCCGCGCGATCGACATGCAGTTGATCGATTTGTTTCGCGAAAGCCGAAATTATTTGCTGCCTGGAAACCCGGCCGAGCACCTGGATAAATATCTGGGGCTGACCGAATGGACGCTGTTGGTCGACACTTCGCGTTGGGCGACGCACAACGACCTGACGATCCGCGAACTGGGCAAGGCGTGGCAAGAACTGCTGCAACGTCGAATTCGTTGGAAGACGGTGTGCCAGCGGACGTTGTTGTACGGACCGCACGACGCCGAAGCGTCGAGCATCTTCGCCCAAGGCGAATTGGCCGAAGCGGCGTTGCGACAGAAACTGCCCGCAGCGCTCCGCGACATCCCGCTGCGGGTCGACGTGGCGCGGCATGTGTTTCGTCCGCACACGTCGGGCCCGGCGTCGGGACAGAATTTTTTGTACGATCCGGCGTATTCCGAGCCGCGGCCGTTAACTATGGATCAGGTATTTCGGGCGTTGCCGTTGAGCCAGCGAATTTGCCGCGTTTACGCCGAATCGCTCGAGCATACCGGCGTCATCACCACCGCGTTGGATAGCTTGATCGGGTCGAGTCGTATGGATGATTTGACCAATATGTAGCTCGCCTTTTTCAAAAAAAAAACACTCAAGTCGAACAGAGTCCATCGCAGAGAGTAGCCGTGATGATTCGCCCTGAAACGTCCACCGATCTTCTCGCGATCCACGCGCTCGTCGCCGCTGCGTTCGAGCGTGCGGACGAAGCGAATCTAGTGGAGGCGTTACGCGCAGCGGGGAATTTGCCGATCTCGCTGCTCTACGAACATTCGGGGCGCATCGTGGGCCATGTCGGCTTCGGTCCGGTCACGTTACCGGAACAGACTAAGAGCGAATCATGCGGCATGGGACTTGCGCCGCTCGCGGTCGAAGCGTTGTCTCGACGGCGCGGCATCGGGGCGGCTCTGATTCGCGCCGGAGTGGAGGCGTGTCGCGCACGCGGCGCGGACTTCGTGGTGGTCTTGGGCGAACCCGAGTATTACCAACGATTCGGATTCCAAGCCGCGCCGCGATTCGGACTCCGCGACGAATACGGCGGCGGCGACGCGTTTCAAGTCATGGAACTGCGAACGGGAGGGATTCCCCGCGACGCCGGGCTGGTTCGCTATGCGCCGCAGTTCGCCGAGCTTTAAGATCCGCCGGCGCGATGCTCTTCGGCCTGAAAAATGCGCCGCGATCAAGAACATCACGCTTAGAATCGCCATTTTCGTCGTGGCGCCATACTCGCCGATCAAGCTGGCTAACGCCAGAAATACGCCGAGGCCCAAACATCCCCATTTCACGAACATCCAAAGCTGCGCTTTGGTCAGCTTGATTTCTTCGGCCACGATCAGCGGAGTTTCCGCGATTTTGGGTTTCGCCGCCGGCGGTTCGCGCGGCGGCTGACTCGGCGGCAAGGACGTCGACATGATGAGATGTTCGCGATGGACAGGTGCGAGCGAGGACGCCGTCGTTATCGATCGTCGTGCGGCTTGGGTCAAGCGTCTCGCGTCGATCGCACGATTACGATTCGTCGCGGGGGAGCCAGGACACGACTTCCGCGGCGAACTCCCGTGCCGCGGCCCGAGGAGATTTTTCGGCCGCTTGGCGGAAGATCGGTCGTACGTCGCCGCCTTCGCTGCCGGCGAAGCGTTTGTGCGTCGCACGGAGATAGTCGCGCAAAAACGGTTTTTCAAGTTTCGCGAACCCCCGCATTCCGGCGTCGACCGTATTTTCGTCTTTCAGTGCGGCGGCGAACGTGACGACGCAGCGTTGAATCCCCAGGTAGGCGTTCCAGCCGACCAATGTCCCGCCGTCGTCTTTGTCTTGCGCGTTGTCGACCAAGATCGGCAGCGCGGCGATCCGGGCCTCGAGGTCGCCGAAAATCGATAGACGGATCGCGGCTTCGCATCGAACTTTTCGGTCGACATCGTCCAACCAAGAAAGCATCCGCGCTTCGATTTTGCCGTTCGTCGCCTCGTTCAACCCCGCGATGGCACGCATCGTTCCCAGACCGTGTGCGATGAATTCGCGTACGTGCGGCCTCTTTTGATTATCGAGCGCGAGCATCTCCGCGGCGGCCGGCTCGCCTAATTTCGTCAGGGTATGGATGGCCGCGGCGGAAACTTCCCCATGACCGTCGCCAAGGAGTTCGAGCAATCGGTCCACCGCGACTTCGCTCGCCGGCGCATGGCCGGCAAGCTGCGCCGGCCGCGGCGAACGGACGAGCCAATCCTGATCGTCGAGCGCGGTGCGCAGAGCGGCGACGACCTGTGTTTGCGAAGTGCGGATTTCGCCCAGCGTCGTGGCCGCCATCCAGCGCACTTGTTCGTCTTCGTTGCGTAGCGCGGCAATCAAGACTCCGACCCCTCTTTCGGTTTCGTCGATCAATTTCGCTCGCGCGGTGATCACGCTCATCTTCCGAACGTAATCATTTTCCGAATCGAGACCCGCCGCGATCTCGTCGAGCATGGTCGGTCCGTATTTTTGACGGGCCTCGGCCGACATGGCGTATGCTCCGATCAGCGCGAACGCGGAGGCCCGGACATCGTCGTCCTTCCCGGACGCCAGCGCGAGCACGCGCGGCAAGTGCTTGAGCTCATCCGTGGTGATACCCCCTTCCAGACTCTCCATGCACGGACCGCAATCAGTTGTTTCCGCGGATCGTCGTCATGCAAACGTCGCTCGATCTCCGGCAACTCGGAACGCGGGGTTCGCGAACTCGCCTGAAGATAGGGAGTCAATCCGCCGGCGACGACGAACAGGACAAACGCTAACGGGGTTTTTAGCAAAACGGAGACCTGGAACATCATGAACTCGAAGTCGTATTTGAGTCATCTCACGAAAGGTTCGTGCTTGGACGTCGAAAAGAGCGAGAAAGTTCCCCCTGTCGCGAATCAGACGGTTTCGTACGAGCGCAAAAAGAAACCCCCGCGGAATGCGGGGGTGATGGGCGCAACAGGGCTCGAACCTGTGACCTCGACGGTGTGAGCATCGCGCTCTAACCAACTGAGCTATTCGCCCGATGTTCGACTAATGTAGCACACCGAGCTGACCCTGGCCAGCGGCCGCGCAAAGAACCGGGGGACTCGCGTCCCCCGCTCGCTGCTTGGTTTGTTGCGTTGTGTGCGGCGTTATTTTGTTTCGGCCGGCTCTTCGAACGGCTTGGCGCCGTTCTTCGGCTCGAAGCCATGTTCTGGCGTGAAGCCTTTGTCGGAGTCCGCATCGTGCGCGGTCGGGGGCTCGAACCGCGGCGCGGTCGGTTCTTCGTAATCGTCTTGCGCGATACCCACTGGGCTTCACCGGCGTCGAACCGGGATTCATGATTTCGGTTTGGATGCCGTTCAAACCCTTCTTGAACTCGGTCATCCCTTTGCCCAACGAACGTCCCACCTCGGGCAGACGCTTGCCGAACAGCAGCACGGCGATCACGCCGATCACCATCATTTCCATCGGGCTGAGTCCGAACATCACGTCACCTTCACAAAAAAATTTCGGGCGTTACCACAAGCGGGCGAGACGGATCATTTCGGACGAAACGGATGAATTCGGCCGAACTTCGGCAAGCCGCGACCGAACATCAAAATCGCGACGACGGCCACGATGCCGATCTCCGCTGGTCCAAGTCCGACCATCGCGTTCTCCGTCGTTAATAACGAAATGAATGCCCCATCGGTTCGCGTCTGACGACAATGCAAGTCGCGAGCGGCGTTCGATTAGGGGTTGGGGTTTTTCTTGACGTCGTCTTCGATGCCGCTGACGCCCTTTTTGAATTCGGTTACGCCTTGGCCGAGCGATGCATCACGCTGGGTAAGCGATTGCCGAACAGCAAGAGGACGATCACCGCGATAATAATCATCTCCGGCATGCCGAGGCCAAACATAGCGATCACTCTCAAGCGTGAATGGTGTCGTGCGACGGAAGATATTCGAGCGCGAGACTGACGCGCGACGACCGACGCGAGGTGGGAGGGGCGTGACGATCGGCGGATCGATCCGCTCGAATCGTCGCTCCCCACACGCATATTATTGTCCGGTCGCGTGAGAGTGTCAAATCACGGAAATCGACTTAACCGATTGAAAGAACACGAGTAAGGTCGCGAAAGAATTTGTATGAAATCGTCAAAATCGGGAATAACTTCGGACGTTCCAACGAATGGCGTCGCCGGCCGAAGATGGTCGTTTTGTGTTAGCGTGTGGTTTTGCGCGGTCGGCCAGACGCTGTTCGTGCTGATAAAGCGGAAGATACCTGTAATAAACTTCCAGACAGAGCGCCGAGATCGCCGTGCTGTAGACGCGCCCGCCGTAGCCGCCCCACACGCAGTCGGGATCCCAACTTCCTTCCAACTTGTCGCCGGTCCGTTGCCGGGCTAGAAGGGTCGCTTGCATGGCGGCGTTCCAATCGCGCCACGCATCGCCGCCGACCTGATACATTCCCAGCGTCCCGTAGTACCAATAATAGAGATTGATTTTCTTTTCGTTCGGCAGATCTCCTAATAAGTAGTTCGCCGCTTCGGTCGCGGCCGGGTTGTCGTTGGACATCCCCAGGAATTGTCGTGCGACCAGGGCTTCGGCCGTCATCGTGCGCGAGGGACGTTCTTGCGGCCGATACGCTGCCAAGCCGCCGAATTCGCCGCCGCTCGCGCTGCGGATAAACCGAATCATCCCGTCGCGCGTGGCGGCGGGCGTCGGGACGCCGGCGACCTCGGCGCTTTTGAGCGCCATCAGTTGCCAGCCGAGTTGGCTCATGTCCCCCTGATCGTTGGGTTGATAACGCCACGAGCCGGTCGGCAAATTCTGTGCGCGAACCGTATAATCCATCGCCAAACGCACGCCCGGATCAAGCCGCTTATCGGCGGTCAGGGCGTAAGCTTCGCTCAGCGCGAGAGCGGCGATCCCATGACTGTACATCGCCGCAAACAATTCGGCGTCACCCGCCAAGCTGCCGTCGCGACGTTGTGTGATCAGTAGGTATTCCAAGCCGCGTCGAATCGTCTCGGCATAGGGGCCGCCGTCGAGATGGGTATGCCCCGCGCCCATCAAGGCGAGGAGCGCGAGTCCGGTCATCGCGGTGTCGGCATTTTTTCCGGCTCCCTTGCGGTCGTGGCCTAAGACCAAACGCTCTTGGCCCGCTCCATAGCGGTCGGCGTCCCAACTGCCGTCGCGCGATTGCGCGGTCGCCAGCCAGATCAATGCCCGACCGACGGCGTTTTCCGTTTCCGGCGAGCCGCCGCGACTGCGCAGAATT
This sequence comes from Pirellulales bacterium, assembly GCA_049840575.1. Taxonomy (GTDB): domain Bacteria; phylum Planctomycetota; class Planctomycetia; order Pirellulales; family JALHPA01; genus JANRLT01. Next base: position 152,067 of record JASGKV010000013.1, on the reverse strand, counting down.
TGCAAACGATTGACCGCGAACCGGTCGCGATAGATTTCCGGCCGCTGCGCCGCACCAGTGTTGCTTGCGTCGTTCGGGTTAGCCGACGTGTTCGGTGGTGCAGGCGAAGACACTACGGCGGAAGCTGCGACCGGCGGTCTTACGTCGGATGAAGCGGTCGGAGCAGGGGGGGGTACGGCGGGCTGCTCGCTTGGAGCGGGAGATTCCGCGACTTGCTCGACCAGACTTCCGCCGGGGCGGATTTCCGCGCCGGTCATGGGCGAGGTTGCGTCCGTCAGAGCTTGCTGAATGGCCGCGGCCGAATTCGCGATCGCGGCGGCCACTAACGCGGCGTGCGCCGGATCGGGGGATGCCGTCGGCGCGACCGACTGCGGTTCATCGAGTTTTGCCGGCAATGTGACCAGCGGCAGCGGATCGGCCGGTAGTAATGCCGGCGGCGCCACATGAGCGACGGCTTCCGGCAGCCCGCCGGTTGCGGCCGACGTTGCGGTCGGCGGCGAGGTCTCTAGCACATCCGGCATGGCGCCGACGGTCGGCTCGTCCCAGGCGATGGGGCCTTCGTCCCACAGCACCGCTTGCGTTCCGGTTCCCGCGCGGAGCCGGGCGTCGTGCTGACGATTTGCACGGTCATCGCATAGAGCGCCAGCAGCATGTGCGCCAGCAACGATAACGCGATGCACTTTCGCAGCGGCTGATTTTGTCCCCATCCGGTCCGGATCAGCACCACTAACGCGATCGACAGTCCGAACAAACCGATCCAGAGCGCGATCCCAGTCCAACTGGCGCGGTGCAACAACTCGCGAAGTTATCAAAGGAACTGGGCATCGGACGGACCGGATCGCATGAGAGGCGGATCGGCGCAGCCGTTCCTCTCGTTTAGATCGTCGCCGCACGCGCCCGACTAGCGAGAAATCCGGTCGCGGATGAGAGAACTTCCAAATGCCGGCGGCCACCGTTCGCGTCAGCGTTTCTGATTGCTTGCCGGCGTTTCGGCGGTTTTCATGGCGATGCCCAGATTGGGGATGCCTGCGCGACGCACGGCGGCGTAGACGTCGGCCATCCGGCCGTGCGTGGTTTCGCGATCGCCGCGCACGAAAACCTGCGCCGATTCTGATTGCTTTTTCCAAGCGGTCAATTTGCCGGTCAATTCTTCCAACGTCACGGTCTCCGCCCCGAGTTGCAATGTGCCGTCGCCGCGGACATTGATGACCTTCGGTGTGCCGGCCGCCTGCTCGCCCGCCACGTGCTTGCCGGTCGTCGGCAGTTTGCAGATCGATCGCGTGTTCCTCGTCGCTGAATTTCGTGGCGACCATGAAGAAGATGATCAACGTCAAAATGACGTCGATCATCGGAGTCAGATTGAGCTGCGGCTCTTCGAAGGGAAGGGTTTTGATTGGCATCTAACCGACTCCGAAACGGACGAAACTCAAACCGCAGACGTATAGAAGTCTAAGCGGCCTTTTTCTTAGTCGACTTCGTCGCTGCGCGTTCTTGCAATGCTTCCGACGAAATCAAATCTCCCACCGCTTGGCCTAAGTTATCCAAGCGGATCAACAAACGGTCCACGCAACTGCCGAAGTACATGCCCAGCACGACCGACGGGATCGCCACGGCCAAGCCGCTGGCGGTGGTGAGCAGCGCTTCGCTGATGCTGCGGCTGAGCATCTCCATGCGGCCCATCGCCTCGGCCGTGGCGATGTCGTTAAAGGCTTGAATGATGCCGAACACCGTGCCGAGCAATCCCAGCAACGGCCCGATGGTGGCCAACGCGCTGAAGATGCGCAGAAACCGCCGCAATTCGTGCGACGCACGTTCGCCGGCGTCGATGAAGGCTTGATCCATCTCGCCGGCCGGCGCCCCCACTTCTTCACGCCCGCCGCGATCACGCGCACGGCCACGCTGCCGTTTTGCGGCAGACTTCCAACGCGTGCTCCTTGTCGATTTGTCCTTCTTGCATCTGCAGCAACAGTTTCTCGACGAACGGGCCCGGGATGTTGCGACTCGTACGGAGCGCGATGAATCGCTCGAACGTGAAGACCAGCAACGTGAACGAGCAGGCGACCAACGGATACATCAAGTATCCGCCGTCCTGCACGATGCTCAGTAAGCTGCGCGTTTGCACGACCGGCGCGGCCGCGTCTTGCGCAGCGGCGACGCCGTTCAGCGCGGCGAGCAGAGATAACCCAACGGTGCAGCGAACGAGTGCGATCCGCGACATGATGACCTCGAATCCACGTGGTGCTTGCGGCGAACGGCGCGATCGGTACATGCCGCGAGCCACGAAGCGCGGGGCTTCGTGGCTCGGACCGGCGTGGTCTTTTTCTGGGCGGCTTACGGTTGCGGATACGGGCTGCCCGGTCCGTAATCCAAGTTGCCGACCATGTGGAAGTGATCGTGGTCGATGAAGACGACTTCGACTTCTTCCGGGTGATCCAGGGTGTGCGGGATCGGCCAACCGACCCGGACCTTCTCGTCGAAGTACACGATGCACTTGTAACGAGCGTGGTGCAGTTGTGCGGGGCCGAGCAGCGGATAAACGCGGGGCGGATCGATAAAGTCGGCGATCTTTTCCTTGACGATTCGCACGTTGCTGCGTTGCGTTTCGTCGATGAACGGCGTGCCGCCGCGAACCGGACGAGCCTTCTCCATCGCTCGCATGACTTCGTCGTCGCTCGGCGGATCGATCGCTTGGCACGGACCGCCCGCGGCGATCGGGCCCAAGACCGGAGCGCGGTCATAGCGTTGGTGCATGTGGTCTTTGAACTCTTGACCGTCTTGTAGCCACGGGCTGACCGGAATCGGAATGGAGAACAGGCCGAGATTCGGACCTTGGGAAGTGATCCAGAAGCATCCGGTGTTGGTCAGCGCCAGGCCGACAACAACGCCAGGAACGAGGTTTTGAGACTGCGCGACATGCACCACTCCTTGGAGCCTGATTGGATCGCTTAAGGTCGTTTCGTTCGATGTGATTCGGGCTCCGCCCGCTCGAACTCGACCGATTCGCAAGTCGTGCGTCGAAACGCTCGGTTGCTTAGCTTGTAGTATCGAGCGAAACCTTGCCGAACTTGCGGGGAAAAGCGATTAGGCGATTTTTTTTGATATTTCAGACGCCGGCATCTTCAATCCGTTTCTGAGCAACACCGTCCCCCAACGAAAACATCCCGTCGGAACAGAAGGTTCCGACGGGATGCGGGTTTCAAGCAATCGTCTTGACAAGCAACGGCTCAGGCGACAAGGAGATCAGTCCTTGAAGTCGAGTTGCCACCAACCGTCGTCCCATTCCAGGGACACTTTACGCCAGCCCATCGGGACTTGCGGGTAGGGATAGAACGGCCCAATGTACGGCCAAGCGCTGGCCGAATATTGCTTGGGGTACGTGACTGCCGCGTAGTTCGGCGACGCCGCGTAGCTCGGCCAGGCATAATTCGGCACGTTCGGGCTGTCGTAGGCCATCGGTGCCGGCGTGCCGTTCGGGCTAGGGATATGCGAAGGCATCGGGGCTCCCGGACCTTGCATGGCGTAGCCCGGAGCCGGGCTGGGACCGGTCGGAACTTGCCGGCTGGCCATTTGCGTCGGACGCGGCGTGCCCATCGGCATCGGGCGAGCGTAGCTCGGCGCCGGCATCGTTTGCGGCATGGCCGGTTGGGCCATCAACACCGGAGCGGTCGGCGTGGCGGCGGCGGTTTGCTGCACGCCGGTCGAGCCGTTGAACAAGTTGCCCGGTTGACGCAACGCCGGTTTCGCGGCGGCGGTCGACGGAGCTTTGACCGTCAGGTTGTTGAGCACGCGTTCGATGCCCGGGGTCACTTCGGCGATCGACAGCGCGTCGTCCAGTTGCTGAGCCGTGGCGACGGTGCCGTTCAATTTGGCGACGCCGTCGTCGACCGTGACCGCGATGCTGTATCCCTTCAGTTTGCCGCTGCTTTTCAGGTTTTGGCCGATTTGTTGGGCCAATTCCTGATCTCCCGCCATCGTGATGGCCGGGACGATCGCGGCGATGCCGGCGACCGCCATCTTGAACCAGAACCGTCGCATGGATCCCTCCTGTGGCATGCGTCTGATTCGAACGTCACAGTCGCACAAAGTCGTTCTTGCGAACGGCCTCGGCCCCCCTGTGAACCACGCGGCGTATCCGTGCCGCAGGCGTCGTTTCGAACCGGGTAAACGATGTTTGAAACCCGACGACACGCGCGACTTTCACGCATGGCCGTCTATGTATGATGTCGGAATCCGATTGTGCGGAAGGGGAGCTTTTTTTCGGATTTGGCGAAATTGTCCGCCGGGCCGATTATGCCGGCAACACGGCCGCCGTGTGGCATAACGCTCGAGCGACCATCACAAAACATTCGGGACGCGAGCAAGGCTCGCGTCCGGTGTATATCGAATCGAATACGTTGATACTGTGAACTCGCCGCTAGCGGCGTTCCACGCCGGGAACGCGTGCCTGCGCCGGCACTTGCAATGCGTTTTGGAGCGTGGCCATGACTTGGGCGGTCGGCTGTTTGCCGACGATGCGGGCTTGCAGTTGCCCTTGCGGCCCGATGCACAGCAAGGTCGGAAAGCTGCGAATTCCCAACGCCTTGCAGACGTCCGGTTGGCGGTCCGCGTCGATGCGCACGCAGATAAACGAGCGGGTCAGCTCTTCGACTTCGGGTAGCGAGAGCGTTTCGTCGGCGAGTTGATGACAATATTTGCACCATTCGGCGGTGAAAAATACCAGCATCGGCCGACCGGTTTGCCGCGATAGCGTTTCGGCTTGCACGTCAGTCGAAACCGTACTCGCCCAGCGGCGCGTGCGTCGAAGCCGGCGCGGTCGCGGCTTTCGGCACGCTCGACGGCGCGACGACCGGTTGGCAGCCGACGCTCAGACATCCCAACAACATGAATAGACAACAATTACGAACTGCGACGGTCACGAGCTTCCGTTTGAAATGCTGAACGCGCGGTCGATCGGGCGCGGTCATGGGTTGCGCGGCGATCCATCGCGGCGCGGGTGATCGGTTGTGAAACGCCGCACGCACGCGGCGTCTCCATCGCAGGGCGAATCTTCTAGGAAGTTGTCCGCCCTCGATCTGTTATCGACGAGGGTCGTACCCTATCAAACGCGCTGGGTCTCGAAAGAGGGATATTGATATTGGACCACGACGATGCCGGCAAGGTTCACGCGTCGTCGCGCCTTCGGCACGAATTCGCTTGCGAAATTTCGTCGGGGTTCCGCGTCTCGCAAACCTCTCGTGATTTCAGAGACTTTCGACGGTGGTCGACTTCCTCGCCGCCGGCGTTTGGCCGGAAATGCTCTGGACCATCGACGGGGCTTCATCTATTTTCCGCGACCTTGTCGGAAAAACCTTTGCGAAACTTCAGCGAAAATTTCCCGCCGCGGAATTTTTCATAGGACAACGGAATGTCCGCCGGATCGGCCGCCGCCAACACGAACTCGGGCTTGTCGCTCTTCCGCGTGCAGGATTTAGTCCTGCCGTTGGGCGTCATCGCCAGCGTGTTGGTCATTCTGGTTCCGATGCCGCCCGCGTTGATGGACGTGTTGTTGGCCTGCAACATCACGGTTTCGGTCATCATTCTGTTGACGACCGTCTATGTGAAAACGCCGCTGGAATTCAACGTCTTTCCGTCGTTGCTGTTGGCCACCACGCTCGCGCGGTTGGTGTTGAACGTGGCGACGACGCGCTTGATTTTGACCAAAGCACCGCGCGAAGGTTCGCTGGCCGCCGGCCATGTCGTGAAGGAGTTCGGCGAATTCGTCGCCGGCAACGATATCGTCGTCGGCATCATCATCTTCATCATTATCATCGTGATTCAGTTCATGGTGATCACCAAAGGCGCCACGCGGATCTCGGAAGTCGCCGCGCGATTCGCGTTGGACGGGATGCCCGGTCGACAGATGGCGATCGACGCCGACTTGAACGCGGGCATCATCGACGAGAACGAAGCCCAACGCCGTCGTTCCGACGTGACCCGGCAAGCGGACTTTTTCGGTGCTATGGACGGTGCCAGTAAGTTCGTCCGGGGCGACGCCATCGCCGGTATTTTGATCACCGTGATCAATCTGATCGGGGGCGTGGTTATCGGCGTCTTCGAAGGCGGAATGACCGTCGTCGGTGCGTTGTCGGTCTTCGCCACGTTGACCATCGGCGACGGCATCGTCAGTCAGGTCCCGGCGTTCTTGATCTCTTTGGCGGCCGGTTTGTTGGTCACGCGTTCGACGAACGAAACGAACTTGCCCAAAGAGTTCATGTCGCAGCTGTTCGCGCGACCGCAAGCGTTGTTCGTCGCGGCCGGCTTCTTGTTCGTGCTGGTCTTCACCAATCTGCCCGCGATTCCGTTGTTGACTCTCAGCGGCGGATGTTTGGCGACCGCGATCTCGTTGCGTCGATCGTCGAAAAAATCGCAGGTCGTCGCGGCGGAAACCAAAAAAGCCGACGCCGCGAAGCCGGCCGAAGAGCGGATCGAAGACTACTTGGCCACCGATCCGATGGAAATCGAGATCGGCGTGGGGCTGATCAAATTGGCCGATCCGAAACGTGGCGGCGATCTCTTGGAACGCATTCAACGCGTACGACAAAACGTGGCGGGCGAGATCGGCGTGATCATGCCGAAGGTCCGCATCCGCGACAACGTGCGTCTCGATCCAAATCAATACCGCATCAAAATCGCCGACATGCCGGTCGCCGAGGGTATTCTCGAACCCTTCAAATTGCTGGCGATGGACTCGGGCGCGACGACCGGCAAGGTTGGCGGTCTCGAAACGAAAGACCCGGCCTTTGGCACGCCTGCGCTCTGGATCGATTCGGGACAACGCCGACAAGCCGAACTGTATCACTACACCGTGGTCGAACCCGCCGCCGTTCTGGCGACCCACCTGACCGAAACCGTCCGCAAACATGCCGACGAGATCCTCACCCGCGATTCGACGAAGCACTTGGTCGACGAACTGAAGAAAACGCAACCGGCCACGGTCGACGAATTGATCCCGGGCCAAATGAAGTTGGCCGAAGTGCAGCGAGTTCTCCAATCGCTGTTGCGCGAGCAAGTCTCGATCAAACTGCTCAGCCCGATTTTGGAAACGCTGGGCGATTACGCCGCGCGGACCAAGGATCCGGTCTTGCTGACCGAATACGTCCGGCATCGTTTGGCGCGACCGATTTGTTCGCGCTATCGCGACCGCGAGAACAAGTTGCACGTCGTCACGCTCGATCCGGGCGTTGAGGACCGCATCAAGGCCGGCATCGAACATAACGAACGCGGGCTGTTCATTCGCATGTCGCCGCAAGCGGTCGACGCGACATGCCGTGCGATCGCCAAAGAGACCGAAAAGCTGGCCCGTCTGCACAAGCCGCCGGTAATTTTGGTCGGTCCGCAAATCCGCGCCGGATTGAAAAGTCTGACCGCGTCGCAATTGCCGCGACTGGTGGTGTTGAGTTTCAACGAAGTGACGCGCGACACGATCATCGAATCGGTCGGCATGGTCGTCGACGCCAAGTAAGCCAACGAATCCCGAATAACCATGCGATCCAAACCGACCTCCGAACCCGATATCCGCACGTTCCGCGCGACGTCGTTGCGCGAAGCGTTAACGGCGATCCGCGAAGAACTCGGCCCCGACGCCGACATCCGACGCACGCGCGAAGTCCCGGCTGGCGGGCTCTGGAATCGCCTGACCGGCAAAACCGTGATCGAAATCACGGCCGCGCCGTTTTCGAGCGAGACGCGGGTCGCGAGGGTCGAAGACGAAACGAGCTTCGTCGGTATGGTTGAAGACGACGCGCTGCCCGGCGCTGCGCCGAGTCTCGATCCGCATGGGGCCGGCACGTACGACATGTTCGCGCATCGGGCCTTCGCGCCGAGCGAGCCGCCCGAAACTCACGAGCCGTCAGCGAACGACTCGAAACACCGCACGATCGACGAAATCGCCGCCCGATTGAACGTCGCGTATCGCGATCCGGATGCGCCGAGTACCGCGAAAGCGTTCGGAGCGCAACGCAAAGCGTCGTCACCGATCGTAAATTGGCCGGAAAGTTGTTTCGAACTTTACAACGCGTTGATCGATGTCGATGTCGAACCCGCGATCGCCCGCGAGTTGATCAACGACGTTCGTCACGATGCGAACGAGCGTGAGTTGGCGTCCGTCGGGGCGCTGCGGCGACTTCGTCGACGTATGGCGGCCGAACTTCATGTTTCCGGACCTGTCCATGTCCCAGCAGATGAGCGTCGCGTCGTCGCGCTGGTCGGTCCGACCGGCGTCGGCAAGACCACGACGATCGCCAAACTGGCTGCCAACGCCAGATTGTTGGATAAACGTCGCGTCGGCTTGTTGACGATGGACACGTATCGCATCGCGGCCGTCGATCAACTGCGCAGCTACGCCGAGATCATCGACCTGCCGCTGGCGGTCGCCACCACGCCGGAAGAAGCGCGCGACGCGATCCGACGGATGAATGATCTCGAACTGATTCTGGTCGATACGGCCGGTCGCAGCCCGAATAACGCCGGCCAGATGGACGATCTGCGCGCCATGCTGGCGGCGATCCGGCCGGATGAAACGCATCTGGTGCTGAGCAGTTCGTCTAGCGCGATCAATCTCGAACAAACGGCCGCCAAGTTCAAACCGGCCGGCTATACGCATGTGTTACTGACCAAAGTCGACGAAGCGTCGGCGTTAGGGCACGTCTTGACGGCTCCTCAAGTCGTCGGCGTGCCGATCAGTTATCTCACGACCGGTCAAAACGTGCCGGACGACATCGAGACGGCGGAAAGTCTGTTGCTGGCCGAACGCATTTTGCCCGCGGATCAATCTCGCCGCGCCGCGTAGTTCTTCGTATCCTCCTCGCGCTTTCACCATTTACTCCGACGTCAGAGACATGCCGGATCAGGCCGCCGAACTCCGATTGCTGGCAAGACGCGTCGTCGCGGACGAAGGCTCCGCGCACGAGCGGCCCCGCGTCGTGACGTTTTGCTCGGGCAAGTCGGGGCAGGGGGTCACCACGATGTCCGTCAACTACGCGCTGGCCTTGGCCGAGCGCGGTCGACGGGTGATCGTGATCGACGCCGCGCTCGAACGCTCGGCCGTGGCAAAGATGCTGAATCTCCGCCCTACGGCGACGATCGACGACCTATTGACCGGCGAACGTTCGATCCACGAAGTGCTGCTGCGCGGACCATGTGGAATTCAGGTATTGCCGGGGACGGCGCACGCACGCCGCGTGCCAGACGGGTCCCCCGCCGGCATCGCGCGATTGGCACGCGAGGTCGGACGCTTGGGGCGCTTCGCCGATGTGGTCGTGTTGGACGCCGGCAGCGGCGCGACGCCCGTCATGCGGGCGTTGTGGCGGTTGTCGGATTTGGTCATGACGGTCATCGCGCCGCAATCGCTGGCGTTGATGGACGCGTATGCGCTCATTAAGTGGTTGTCGTCCACCGCGCCGCAGGCGACGCTGGCTTGCTTCGTCAATAAGGCGCCGGACGCGGAAACGTCCGAGCGGATCGCCGGCAAAGTTCGCGAAGCGGCGGCGTCGTTCTGCGGGACCGAGGTCGAAGCGTGGCCCGGGATCCCCGAGGATTCCGCCGTGACGGCTTGCGACGCGGTGCGCACGCCGTGGTGGTTCGAATCGCCGACCGGCCCGGCCGCATTGGCGCTTGATCGCTTGGCGACGCTCAGCGAAATGGTCCCACAACGACGTGCGAAGGCGGGTTAGCCCATGCGTGTGACCGACAACGATTCAATGGCGGACGAATTTTTTCCTTTTTCGGAGAAACAGTGAATCGACGCCGCGAAAGCGTCGATAACAACGCGGCACAGGGTCGTGTCATGGTCTGTTAAGTTACGTGACTTGTGCGAACTTTAACGGACGATACGACCGGAATTACGCGACATGGCCCGTCAATTCGCAGCGATCATGGGACTGCTGGCGTTTTCGACGATGAACCTGCGTGGTTTGTGCAACGGGTACGGGTTTGCGGAAACCGTTTGGTTGGGATGCGGCGCCGCCGCGATCTTCGCCGGCGGAGGCGCGTTGGTCGGTGCGATCGCCGAAGGGATTCTCGGCGAGGATTTGCGAACGGAGTTGGCCGACCGCATGGCGGTCGCTCAGCAACGGAATACGACGAAGCGTAACCCCGGTCGCGGGTAATGCGTTTCGGGCGCGATGTCGTCGGACCTTGCGGTCGGCATGTACGACGTCGGGATCACTCATGGAGGAGAGTTTCGAATGGCGCTGATGACCGCGACGGCTCAAGAAGAAGTCCTGGAACTGTGGCATAAGTTCAAGGCGAACCCCGATTGCCAATTGATGCGCAATCGCTTGGTCGAAACCTACCTTCCGTTGGTCAAATACAACGGCGAACGCATTTGGTCGCGCTTGCCCGAAGGCGTCGAACTCGACGACTTGGTCTCCGCCGGCATCTTCGGGTTGATGGACGCGATCGACGCGTTCGATCTCAACCGCGGCGTGAAATTCGAGACCTATTGCGTCCCGCGTATTCGCGGCGCGATGTTGGACGAATTGCGCACGATGGATTGGGTGCCGCGCTTGGTCCGCTCGAAGGCCAGCAAATTGAACGAAGCGTACAAGTCGCTGGAAGTTCGCTTGGGTCGCACGCCGACCGAAAACGAACTGGCCGAGCAAATGCAGATTCCGGTCGCCGAGCTTGAAAAGCTGATGACCGACGCCAGCGCGGTGAACCTGGTCAGCTTGAATAAGAAGTGGTACGAAACCGACAGCAGCAAAGACGTTCGCGAAATCGATATTCTGGAAGATAAGAAGGGCGAAGACCCGACCCGCAGGATCCAAAAGAACGATCTGATGCGTTTGGTCACCAAGGGTCTGAATCGCAACGAGCGGCTCATCATCATCCTCTATTACTACGAGGAACTGACGATGAAGGAAATCGGCGCCACGCTGGATCTCAGCGAAAGCCGCGTCAGCCAAATGCACAGCTCGATCATGCAACGCCTGCAACAACAACTGGGCCGTCGCCGCCCGGAATTCGCCGGCGGCACGCAATAAGCCGCACGACGAAACATAAACAACCACTCGACACCGCGCGTCGGATTTCCGCCGCGCGGTGTTTTTTGTGCGCGGAGCTAAGTTTCGGCTTAAAATAAAACGAAATACGGGAGCGATTGAGCAATGAACCCAACGCTCGATGAACTCATACGACGATTTCGAGAGGCGCAGGATCTCGCGGTCGCGACGCTTGAAGATCGATTACGAATTCCGCTCCCGGATTCAGGCTCGGATTGGTCAAGGCTATGCACGCAGTACGGTTTATACGAAGTGAGCGAACTCCAAGGCGTAGGAATCAACGCCCACGGATTCGGAATCGCGCTGACGATCGACGATTTGAAGATCGATTTCGACTGGGGCGAGCAAGGTCAGCGGGATGGATTTGATGCTTGGCGGTTGTATTACCATGCGATGCGAAACCAACCGTCCACACCGTGCACGCACGACGACGTTTTCGCATGGCTGCGGTCGGCGTTCGATGAAGAACTTCTTACCACCGATGGAAGGCTCTTTTACGACCCTCGTAGACGGGCCGTTGTGAAATGATACTTCACCGACGACAAGTTCAGACTAACGACACTCTCCGTGTCGTTTGATTCGGCACGATTTGACCATCGGGTAAATTTGCGATCTAAGACCGCGTGCGGTTAGACTGGGCGGCTGCTTCGGATTTCTCGCCTCGGCCCACCTTTCGCGAGTTCCCGCCCATGTTGCGCGTTACGTCGTTTGCATTCGTTTGTGTTTTGTCACTTGCACGTTTGATCGGCGCCGCCGATCCGGCGGTGGAAAAACCGCTTGAGAAGCCGGCGGCGGAAAAGCTTGTCCCGGGACGAATCTTGCCGCTGGGAAAAACGGTCGACGACGTTCGCTTGAAGCCGCCGAAGGACTTCAACGGCTATTTCCCGTTCACGCCGCCGAAAACGGTCGAAGCGTGGGAAAAACGGGCCGCCGATTTGCGTCGCCAAGTTCAATTGGCGGTCGGGCTGTTCCCGATGCCGCCGCGCGACGTGCCGCCGAAGGCCACCGTGCACGGGCTGGTCGAGCGCGACGATTTCACCGTCGAGCGGGTCTTCTTCGAGTCCTTCCCCGGCTGCTATGTGACGGGGAGCCTGTTCAAACCGAAGGGAAAAACCGGCAAGATGCCGGCCGTGCTCTGCCCGCATGGGCACTGGACCAACGGCCGCTTCTATGTCGAGACCGAAGCCAACATCAAAAAACAACTCGCCGACGGGAGCGAGAAATACGAAGTCTCGGGCCGCTACCCATTGCAAGCGCGGTGCGTGCAACTGGCGCGGATGGGCTGCGTCGTGTTTCATTACGACATGCTGGGCTACGCCGACAGTCAACAGGTGTCGTACGAACGCGCGCACAAATTCAATAAGCGCGACCCCGAGATGGAAGGTCCCGGGAAGTGGAGCTTTTACAGCCCTGAAGCCGAAGCGCGGTTGGTGTCGATCATGGGCGTGCAGACCTGGAATTCGCTCCGCGCTTTCGATTGGCTCGCCGCACGCGACGACGTCGACGCTGCGCGGATCGCGGTGACCGGCGCCAGCGGCGGCGGGACGCAAACGTTTCTGTTGAGCGCGCTCGAGCCGCGCATCGCGGCCGCGTTTCCGGCCGTGATGGTCAGCACCGCGATGCAAGGGGGCTGCACGTGCGAGAACTGTTGCTACCTGCGCGTCGGGACGGGGAATATCGAGTTGGCCGCGTTGACCGCTCCGCGTCCGTTGGGCATGACCGCGGCGAACGACTGGACCAAGGAGATGGAGACGAAGGGGTTTCCCGAGTTACGCGAACTCTACAAACTGCTGGGCCGTGCGGATCGCGTCAAACTGTTTCCGGCGTTGCAATACGGCCACAACTACAACCGCGTCAGCCGTTTGGCGATGTACGGGTTTTTCAACGAGCACTTGAAGCTCGGGCACACGACGCCGGTCGACGACCGCGACTTCGAACCGCTGACGCGCGAGGAACTGACGGTCTGGAACGAGAAACATCCCGCCCCGCCGACGGGACCGGAGACGGAACGGAAGGTGGCCCAGGGCTTCGCCGAACTGACGTGCGGTGAAGCGGCTCAGAAAGAAGACATTGTCCGTGCAGCGTTACGAACACTTACGCTGCGTGAACCTCCCAAGAAGGGCGAAGTCACTTGGAAGTCGGAACGTGTCGGCGAACGGGAAGTTGTTTTGCCATCTGGGAAAAAGGTTTCGTTGCAATGGAAGCATGGACTATTTGCCAATAATACGACGGGTGAAGTCGTGCCCGCCATAATCCTCGAACCGAATCGTGAAAATGCACCACGGGACACATACATTCTCGTCAATGCAGATAAAAAAGTAACTTTGGATGACTTAATTCGTTTGAAGAATACACCCGAATACCTTTTTGATGCCCGCCTAGTATCGATTGATATTTTTGGACAAGGCGAGTTTACAACGGACGCCGTCTCACTCGAAAAAACGCCCAAGGTCAAAAACGACCGCGACTACGCAGGATTTACCTATGGATATAACGAGCCGCTCGTCGTAAGCCGCGTTCATGACATATGGAACGTGCTTTCGGGATTGTCGACTCTGAATGTCGAACCGAAATCGATCGCAATTTTCTCGGATGTATACGTCGTCGGTTTACTATCCGCAGCAACGATGATGAATGCCTGTGGAGATGTTGATGCAACCGATGTTAAGCATCGTGTGAACGACATGCAGCGGTTCGATGATGTTTCGTTCTTGCCAGGATTGGAAAAATACGGAGGCACGAAACGTCTGAATGAATTTTTAAATCAACAATTAGGAGCTCGACATCGTGACGAATTAATTGAGCAACAAAAAGCTCGGAAATCTTCCAAATAAAAAAACACCGTCGATCGCTCGACGGTGTTTCGATGGTCAGAAATTGCCAGTGTCACCCGGCGGGTTGCTGAACGACTTACTTGGCGTTCTTCGGCGTCGATCCGCCGTCCTTCGCGTTCGCATGGAGATGCGGACCGAACGGCAACGGAAATTTGCTACGACGAGGAGAGCCATGCGCGTTAGGCGCCGCGTGCGGCGTCCAACGTTGGACCAAGGCGGCCAGGTCGGCTTCGAGACGCATCTCGAAGTCTGCGAACGCCGCGGTTTCGCCGTATTCGGCGAAGCCCGATTCTTCGGCCAGAAGAATCTCGAACGAGGTTTCCGATCCGCTTAACATGGCGATGCTCCGTTCCGTGGTGTTACCACTCGCCTGACCTCCGCTTGGTCCCTTGGCGAGCTGTGCTCTGCTCGGCGGAGGAGCTTGTCCCTCCTGCCTACATTACGACGGACACCCACAGCGTGTTCGGGTTCGCGCGATCGGTGGTACCCCCGATTGCGAGGACCCGCCGTCCGCCTTCCTGCCCGAGCACTCGACCCACACGCCGGTTGGGAAACCGTCGTGAGGATCGCTACCGTGCGTCGGAGGGAGGTGGAGACCAGCCTCTTCTACTGCAATTCTACCCCGCAGTACGGCCGTCTCTCGCTCCATCCGTACGAACAATCTAGGAAATCTCGTGCCAAAAGGTCGTTTTGCCACGGTCCGGTAAACGGGAAGGGCACCGCCTGGGGCTGCCCGCGTACGCGGATCTTCGCACTGCGTCGAACGATAGGTCATTCGGCAAATTCTTAAGCCGAGTTCAAGAAGATTTTTTTCGCCCGGCGCGTTTTACGGATTGCGGATTATTCCACCGTCTTAAGCGCGGGATTGCGATGCAAAACCGCGCGAAAACGATCACCGCTCTGCCATTTCTTGCGGCGTTGGTTGTCGGAACGGCAGTTGTAAACGACACGACCCCGGCGTCGTCGGACGCCGAGGTCGTGAATGGTTTTGCGGATGTTGCGAATCGGCGACTTAGGCCGTGCGGATGTCGCCGTTTCGCCACGTCGAACGCGTTAATCCCGGTCGCCGTCTCCGGCCGGTTTCTTTCGCGGTTGGTCTGGGTTCTCGCGTTTCTTGTCGCCCTCTTTACGGTCACCCTCGTTCTTGTTCCCTTCGGGCTTGCGACCTTCCGGTCGCTTGTCGCCTTCGGCTTTCGGACGATCGCCGTCGCGGGGGCGGTCGCCTTCGACCTTGGGACGGTCGCCGTCCGGACGGCGTTCGGTCTTGGGACGGTCGCCTTCGCGGACCTTGTCCGGATTCGGCTTGTCGCCGTCGCGCGGTTTTTCCAGCTTGGGGCGATCTCCTTCCGGGCGTCGGTCGCCTTCCTGCTTCGGGCGATCCGCGTCGGGACGACGTTCGCCTTCGCGCGGACGGTCACCGACGGTTTTCGGACGGTCGCCGTCGCGGGCTCCCGTTTCGCGTGGTCGATCCCCGTCGCGGGGCGCGGCTTCGCGACGTTCCCCGTCGCAGGGAGTTCCTTCACGCGGACGGTCGCCTTCGCGATTGGCCGGGTTGAACGATGCGCCGATCTCTTCGATCGTCACTTGGCCATCCTCGTTTTTATCCAATGCTTGGAGGCGACGACCGGCGGTTTTGATTTCTCCGGCGGACAACACGCCGTCGCCGTCGGTGTCCAGAATCATCATCAACGGCCCGCCGCGCTGCGGACGAGGTCCGGGCTGCGGACGTTCGCCGTCACGTCGTTCCCCCTCGCGGCGTTCGCCTTCCACGCGACGCTTTTCTTCTTGAGCTAGGCGAAGTTCTTCGATCCGACGGCCTTTCATCCGTTCGATCATTTCGCTTTGGACCGCTTCCTTCTTGGCCCGTTCGGCCTGGGCGGCGAGTTCCGCTTTGCGTGCGGCCATTTCGCGTTCTAGCGTCGCTTTGTATTTGGCTTCGATCTCTTGCCGGATCGCCTGTTCGCGTTTGGTCGATTCGTCGAGCCGCATCTGCAGCTCTTTTTTCATCTGATCTTCCAGTTTCGCGCGAAGTTCGCGCAATTGAACTTCGTCCGAATTCGGACGCGGGTCGCGGTCTTGGGCGGCGACCATGTTCGTGGTCGCCCCGAGCATCCCGGCGACGAGGAATCCGACGGTCAGTCGTTTCATAAAACGGTCTCCCTGTTGAAACGAATGTGGTGCGTGCGTCGTGTTGCGGATGCCGATCGCGTGGAATTGCGAGCGTGGAACATGCAATTGGGGACGCATCGCAGAGTTCCGTTCGGTTCCGCTCCCCGGCGGAACGGATCATAACACCGACGCCGGCATGCGGCGAATATTCGAGAAAATCCGCCGGTGGATGAAGGTTATTTGCCCACAGGGATGGTCGTAACAGGACCGATCTTGCCCGGTTTTCCGAATCTCGCTAGGATCGCGAACGGTGGTGAAACGAAGACGAAAAAGTTTTTCAAAATTCGGTGAACCATCGTACACCAGCCGCGTAGGATGGATGTTGGGTTGGAATCGACGGTCTGCGAATCGAATGGAAGCGATACGCGGAAGTCCCTTTCGGTGGTCCACGCGGACGGCCGGAAACTTCTGCAACGGTCGTAACGAGCGAAGCGAAAGCGACGTTCGACCACGACCTCTCGTGTAGGTTCATAACGGTCGGGCGAAGCGGTCCGGAAGGCCTTTTCGCCGCATGTGTCGCCTTTCGGCCACATGACCGGTTATGGCCGTTCCAGTCGTTCTCAGGCGGTCAATCGGCGTGCCGGGCGTGACCCGCGCAATTCGCAGTTCGGCGAATTCTTTGCACGATCGGTCGACCTTCGCCCGATGACAATCCTGCAATCAAGAAGTGCCGGCAAGCGAGGCCGGTCCGATCGTGACGCACGCGGAATCCTGAAAGCGTGGCGAAGCGTCGGCGGGCAAAAACAATTCGAGATGACGTGCGGTGCGAGTCGCGGGAGTTGCGACAGGGAAGCGCCGCACAGGGTCGGGCATGTGGTAGAATTTCCCATCAGGGAATTTCGCGAACGAGCCGGTCGAGGTCGGGTTTGCGTAGAGGTTCGCCGTTCGGCGGACAAGCGAACCGCCCGCCGCACGACGCGAGATTCCACCGGTCGAGAGATCGGACATACGAGATCGCCGTGACCCGATCGGGGATCGATCGAGCGGAGATCCAAGTTAGGAGACGAGATGATGCAAATCTACGGACCCTCGGCCGTTCACGCCGCACAAAGCATTAACGCCCCGCACTACAATCGCGCCCCGGCCGGCGTCGGAGCGAGCGGCGGTGGGATCGATATCTCGGACACGCTGGAAATTTCGTCGGAAGGGATGTTCGCCGAGAAGCTGCAAAGCTTGCCCGACATTCGCGCCGACCGCGTGGCTTCGCTCCGCGCCGAGATCGCCGACGGCTCGTACGAGACCGACGACAAACTGGACATGGCCTTGGAACGCATGCTGGACGAACTGGCCTAAGCCGTTCGCCTGATGTCGTCACACAAGGTGCGCCCGCCCTCAGGCGTTGCGCCGCCACTTCACGAATCCCGCACGACCTCGCACGGAAATTCCGCGCGAGGTCGCTGCGTTTTGTATCATAACAGTCGCGTCGTCGTTCATTCGCTAACTCGTCAGATATGCCCACTCCGCACTCCGCACTCCCGACTCCGCGTTCGTCCCGGCCCGTCGCGTTGGTCACCGGCGCGTTGCGCGGGATCGGACGCGAGATCGCCCTGACGCTGGCTCGCGACGGGTTCGCCGTGGTGGTGAACTACGCCGGCAACGAGGCCGCGGCCGCCGAGACCGTGGCCGCCGTCGTCGCGAGGGGCGGCGCGGCGATCGCCGTCGGGGCCGACGTCGGCAAGACCGAGGATCGGGCGCGCTTGCTCGAGCGGACGTTGGCCGAATACGGACGTATCGACCTGCTGGTCAACAACGCGGGGATCACCAGCCCCGGCGCGCGCCGATCTGCTGGAGGCGACCGAAGCGAGCTGGGACCAAGTCTTCGCCGTGAATTTGAAGGGACCGTTTTTCCTGAGCCAGGCGGTCGCCAACGCGATGATCGATCTACGCGAACGGGGCGTGATCGCCGGCGGCAAGATCATCAACGTCTCGTCGATCTCGGCCTACGCCGTCTCGACCAACCGGGGCGATTACTGTTTGACCAAGTCGGCGGTCGGGATGATGACCGCGCTGTTCGCCGCGCGTTTGGCCGACGAAGGCATCCAGGTCTTCGAAATCCGCCCCGGCGTGATCGCCACGGACATGACCGGCCCGGTGAAAGAGAAATACGACCGCCTGATCGCCGACGGGCTGAGCCCGATCCGTCGTTGGGGGACGCCCGCCGATGTGGCGAAATGCGTCTCGGCGTTGGCGGGCGACGCGTTTCCGTTTTCGACCGGCGAGGTCTTCAACATCGACGGCGGGTTTCACTTGCGGCGGTTATAAGCCGCGCGTGTAGTGAGTTGCGCTCGACAAAAAATACGCCGCGCGAGAGACCTCGCGCGGCGTACGGTGAATCAGGCGTCGGTTCGCCGTGGTGGGCGGCCACCGAACGCTGGAATGCCGTCTCGTCCTAAATCGCTTTCCCGCCGATGGCTTTGGGTTGCTCGGCATCCGGCTTGTCGGCGGCGGGCTTCTCCGCGTCCTTGTCGGTCGCCGGTTTGATGCGGGCCGGAGCGACGCGCTTCGGTTCGTATTGTTTACCGGCTTTGTAGGCGTCCAACATCTCCTGCATCCGCGGCTTGGCGGCGTCCTTCGAGAGTTCGACGACTTCGGTCTGGATCTTCACCGCCTTCTCTTGGTCCCCCTTTTTCATCGCCAACTGCGCCAAGAGCAATTTGCTCGAAACATCTTTATCGCCCAACATGGCGGCCGCTTTGCCGGCAAACGCTTCCGCGGCGTTCAGCAATTCCGGCGAGGGAGTCGTCTCGCGCGCAGACGTTGCGACATCATGAACAGCAACGCCGCGTTCTGCGGATACTTGGCGGCCAATTCGTTCGCCGTAGCGACCGCGGCCGTATGATCGCCCTTGGCCATGGCCAAGTCGACGCGGTACGTACCGGATTGGTAGCGTTGCGTCTCGGGCAGCATCTCTTCGAGTTCGGTGATCTTGCTTTCGGCCGTCTCGAATTCTTTTTTCGCGATCGCGGCGAAGATCGCGCGGCTGACTTCGCCGCGCTTTTCGCGTTCCTTCAACTCCGCGAGTTGCTTGGCTTTGGCGGCGGCCGGATCGAACGTGCCGGCCAGCAATTGGTCCATCATCTCTTCGGTCAGTTCGCTCGGGTGGCCGATGAACGAAATCTTGCCGTCTCGTCCCACGACGAAACTCGAAGGAATCCCGTTCCGGCCCGCGGCCGTCATCCAGGTCTTCGCCATCGTCCCCTTTTCTTCTTCGCTCAAGTCGTCGAGCGCGACGCGATACGACATCTTCTCGCCCATCTCCTTCACGAACGGCTCGGGCAGTTCGAGATCGTGTTCCCAGACGTTTTGGCCGATGACCACGATGCCACGGTCCTTGTACTTGTTATGGAGTTCGTTGAGATGCGGGATCGCCGCCTTACACGGACCGCACCACGTGGCCCAGAATTCGACGATGTAAATCTTGTCGCCGGCGAACTGTTGAACCGGTTCGCCTTGGATGAACTTGCCGGCCAGTTTCGGCGCGGGATCGCCGACATCGAGCGCGGTCGCCGTGGACGTCTGCGAACAGAACCACGCGACGGCCAGGAACGCCGTACAAAACCGAGCGACGAAACGCGACATGAAGAGCCTCTGAACACAAGGAAGAGCTGAGATCGTCGACGAACCATCGACGACGTCGCCGAGTTGGGCCGAATATCGCCGAGAAACGGCGAATGTCAACGAAATTTTCCCGCTCGCGATAAATAATCGCCACAATTCATAAAACCGCATATCGGTAGCGGCAAACGTTTGTTGGTAAGCCCGATCCTCGCAAGTCTTTCGCCTGTGGTATAAATCGCTGCTTAGCAACTTCGGGCAAAAGTCGGTGCGTTCTCATCCGCAATCGAGAATCCAAAGCGACATTGCGTCGACGGCATCAACCAAGAGGGCAAACGATGGACTTCGTCGCCGAAAACGATCTCGAGCGATCGCTGATGCGCACCGCACAGGAGCCTGCGCATCGCCCGCAGTTCATTCACGACTTTCTGAACTCCGACGTTTGCGTCGGCCGGTATGGCGCGACCTCCTTGGCCGGAGACGATGCCGGCGAGGAAAAAATCGTCGTCTCGCCGGATCAACCGTTTTCATTCGTCACGGTCACGAGCGAGGGGCAAACGTTCCTGCCGATTTTTACCGCCGTTTCGCGATTGAAAGCGACGCTCAAAGCGGAAACGCCGTATTACCGACTGAATGCGAAGGAATTGTTCAATCTGGTCCGCGGACAACTTGTGATTCTGAACCCGGGCTGGCAATTCGGAAAAGAGTTTCTGCCCGAGGAGATCGAACGCATCCTCGACGGCAGCTACCTGCAAGCCGGCCGGATGAACGATTTAACGCCGGGAACCAAGATCCTGATCGGTCAACCGAAAGCCTATCCGACCCAACTGGTCGCGGCGCTCACCAAGTTCTGCGCGACGAAGCCGCAAATCCGTCGCGCTTGGGTGGCTCACTTCCACGATCCATCGAGCGCCGATCCGCCGCACACGCTGATCTCGCTCGACATCGAAACCGATGCGCATCGCACGCTGGGCGAAGCGCAGTACGTGGCGTCGCAAGTCCCGATTCCCGACCCTCCGTTGGATTTCGCGCTGTATCAAAACAAAAGCGGCGGTCTCGACGACTACTTCACGGGACAAACGCCCTTCTATCAAAAACGCAAAAAGTGGTTTGGCTTGTTCGGCTAATCGTTCGTCCAAGTTCCTTATTCTAAGCAGTGCGTTTTCCCGAGCCGTACCGCGATGACTCCAGACGACCGCTACCGTATCGTGACGCCCCGTTTGCGGCTGCGCGAGTTCACGTGGAACGATCTCGATTTCTACGCCGAACTGCTGGGCGATCCCGAGGTCATGCGTTGGTATCCCAAGGTGCTGACCCGCGACGAAGCGGCCGAGCATCTGACGACCCGCATCCTCCCGCGCTACGCCGAACACGGCGACGGGCTGTGGCTGGTGGAAGATCGCGCGACCGGCGCACCGCTGGGCCGCGTCGGCGTCATTCGACAAAACCTGGACGACGGTCAACACGTCGAAGTCGGCTACATGATCCACCGCCCGTATTGGCGACGAGGCTACGCGACAGAAGCCGCCCGGGCGTGCCATGCGTACGTCTTCGACACGCTGCAAGCCGACCACGTGATCGCGCTGGTCCGCCCGGAAAACGAACCGTCGCAACGGACGGCGCAAGCGTTGGGCTTAACGATCGCGCGGCAAACCATGCATTTCGGATTGTTGCACGACGTCTATCGGAAGGAACGCGACGCGGGGCCGGTTTGATGAAACAACGACCATGATACGGGGCGAAAATGTTCGAGCGTTTTTTTAAACCGAAGTGTCCATGCGATCCGCACGCCAAGAACTGGGTGGAAGAACGGCTCGAATGGTTGGCTGGCGAATTCGACGATAACGCGTTCAACGGTCGTCCGCTGGTGTTGCCCACGCCCGAGCATTTTCCGGATCCGTATCACGGTTCGCCGGATTGCGCGGGATTTGCTGGATCGGGTCTGCGGCTACATGGACGTCGACCCCGAATCGATCGAACTCAAGTTTCTGCCGAAGCAATCGCAATGGTTGGTCGACGGCAGCGGCGCGACGTTGCCCGGCGCGGCGGGGACCTATCAAAATCGCTTCGGAAAGTTCCGCATCAGCCTGAGCGTCACCGAGCTGCGCGAACCAACGGCGTTGGTCGGCACGATCGCGCACGAACTGGCGCACGTCCGCTTGATGGGCGAGGATCGTATGACCGGCGACGAGTTCGATAACGAGCTGCTGACCGATCTAACGGTCGTGCATTTCGGACTCGGCGTGTTTTTGGCGAGCTCGCCGCGCGTTTACGTCAGCGGCTTTACTAAGTGGCCCGAGACCGACGCCGACAAGCCCGAGTACATGACCTCGCCGATGTTCGGCTGGGCGCTCGCCCACCTGGCCTGGCACCGCGGCGAAGCAACGCCGGACTGGCTGCGACACGTACAGGGCGATTCCCGCGACACGTGCAAGCAAGGTTTGCGCTATTTATTCGCCACACAAGATTCGTGGTATCGACCATCGCCGCAGAGATGAGTCGAAATACCTCAACTGTGCATGGGGCTATGATTTCGCGACCGCAACTACGGCTGGGGCGGCGGTTACGGGCTGGGGGGCAAGCGTCGCGAGTGGCACGGCTGGATTGGAGAACTTTCCGGGTGGCACTGGCAAGCTCGGCTTGCCGTGTCGCCGCAGGCGATCCGAGGCCGTGATTCAGGCGTTGCCTCACGGCATAGCCGCGTCGCCAGAAGACTCGAAGCAAGGTTGGTTTGCATCGCGGCAAGTGAAGCCTCAGGTCGCTACGCGACACGGCTTGGCGACTAGGCGCATAAGCCGTGCTACCTGCTGTGGACACGCACATGCTGTTTGATCGGCGATTGGTAGATACGGAACCGTTTGTCGCCCAGGAAGCGATTCAGATTCCGCAAGCTCTTCATGACCAGCTAAACGTCGTGCCCGCGACGGTGACATGCGTGATGAGCAGGAATGTGCTACCAGAAAAAGATCGTTCTGATCCCATAATCAATTTTATCTTAGATCTTGCCGGAACACGGCCTCGTTGGCCGCATCGTCCGCCGACGCGATCTGAAAACCAGGATCGACCGGACGATCGAATGTTCTGGAAAGAAGAGTCCGGGGGTGAGTCGCACATAGCGTTTTCAGGGGCGGACCGTGGCCTTCATTCACACCGAACTACAAACAGGGGCGAGTCACCGGCGCTCAATTCTCCGCTTTGGCTTCTCGCGATTGTTGTTCTTCGTAATACCGCAGCGCCGCGGTCGCGGGGTGGCTTCTGATCGTCCGCCGGTCGATCTCCGGCGTTTTCGGTCGCCGCCGCCGCGCGTAACAGTTTTAGGCCTTCTTCATCAGCTTGTACGGCCAAAACCGCGGCCGCATAAGAACATGGCGTTGGATTACCATAATCGCCCGGAATAGGGTTGCGATCTTTCAGTTTTTCCACCAAATACGCATTGTCTATCTTGATGCCGTGTTTTTTAAGATTCGCGCGATCGCGAGATTTGCGTTATGTGTAACTTGCTTCTTCCATTCAAATGAATCGTGTCGCATCTGCCAGTAGATTATGTCGTAACGCCGGCGTTCTAAAGCTTTGAACGTGAAGGGAACTTTCTGTTCCAGCTTCGCACGGTGTTGCTTTAAAAACGTTACAAGCATCGCGCGCGACTCGTCGTCGGGATCTTGCTTTAGAATTTCCTCGACCACTCGCACCGTATCGGCATTCCCGAACGTTTCGAGCGCGTCCAGAATTGCGGTTCGTTTAGATTTGAGATTTTTGTCCGTAGCGATCTCTAAAAAACGATGGAACACGGTGCGGGCTCGATGTTCGGGTAAGTATCCCGCCTGTTCGATTAGATAGGGATAATAACCCGTGACGCGATACCATTCTTCTAGT
This sequence comes from Pirellulales bacterium, assembly GCA_049840575.1. Classification (GTDB taxonomy): domain Bacteria; phylum Planctomycetota; class Planctomycetia; order Pirellulales; family JALHPA01; genus JANRLT01. The sequence goes on along the minus strand of JASGKV010000013.1, from coordinate 128,597 downwards.
CGACGCATGGCGGCCGGGTCATCGGACAAATGCAGAATGACTGCGTACCAGAAATTATGATGTTCACTGATTGGCTCGCTAAGCAGCAACGGCAAGGCCGTATCGCCATAGCGTTCGACGAATTCTCGCGCGAACGCATTAACGTCGCGTGAATTTACCCCGTGATCTTTTATCTTATGCAGAGTCTCGCTGGAACGCATGAATTCCGTGATGACGTCAGACGTCACGTCATCGACCGACATCGCATGATTGCCTGAGAAAATCAAGATGACTATCGCCGAGGTCGCGATGGCGCAACAACGGATTCTTTCCGACATAGCTGATCTCCCGTTAATAATCCCACCAATCGCGGGTGGCATCGTTTAATTGGAACACATTCCGGCCGGCACGGGCAAGCTTGGCTTTCCGTGTCGCCACAGGCGATCCGAGGCCGTGGTTCAGGCGTCGCCCCACAAGCAGGGGGGCCGAGAAAGACTAAAGCCATGGTCGCAACGGTCTAGGCATTCGATGCGACATGTTGCGGCCTCGGGTCGCTGCGCGACACGGCTTGCGGAGCAAGCCGTGGTACCCGCGAATCGCTCCCAGTCACGCCTGGGATTCGGAAAAAATCTTTCAGGACGCAGAATAATCGGGCGGTCGAGCCGCGAATAGTCTGTTTGAATGGAACCGTTCGTTATTGGGAACGTCCGGATAGAAGATGGAGATTCCGGGCGTTTGTGTGGTCAAAAAAATACTTATGTTTTCCGGCGCGACGCTCGTAACGCTCGTTTCGCTCGCGCCGTCAAGCTGGGGCGTTTGGCGACGCGGTGCGAACCGCTGGCTGACGCCGGCGGGTTGATCGAAAAAAGAAAAAGCACCGGTCGAGTACGCGATCGCAACGCTCGTTTCGATCGTAACGCTCGCGGAGTGAGGTTGGGGTGTTTCGGCGGGGCCTGGAAACGGAGGACTGACGTCCTCCGCTCTTTTGAAAAAGAAAAAACGCGCGGCGCAACGATCGTTTCGCTCGTAACGCTCGCAGAGTGAAACTGGGGTGTCGGGCGTCGATTCGATCGGCCCGGACCGTGAGTTTCACTCGCGACTTTGCTCGAACAAACGCTCGTAACGCTCGTTAAGCGAAAGGAGGGGAATGGGGCGAATAAGCGTGTTAAGTAGTGATCAAAAAGGCACTTAAACACAAAATACGGACGTTTGGCCGCGATCGTTTCGCTCGTAACGCTCGGCAGGGAAGCTGGAGAAGCCGTGCGCGGATTGTTTCACGTGAAACAACGTCGCGGCCTGAGCGATCGGGCAAGTGAGTGCCGCGGCCGACGAACGGCGGTTCGGCTCGTCGCTCTCCGTTCTAAGTGCCGTTTGCGACGTTCCTGATCCGAAAACTTAGTCGCGGACTTCCCATTCCAGGGCTTTGTCGGCGATGTCCTTGCGGCACCAGGCGCCGTCCCAGCGGATCGGTTTCACGGCGGTGTAGGCGGCCAGTTTGGCCTTGGCGATCGAATCTCCCAGCGCGGTCACGCCCAGGACACGGCCGCCGGTGGTGACGACGCGTTCGACGTTGCCTTCCTTTTTGAGTTCGGTGCCGGCGTGGAAGACCTTCACGTTGGGGATTTTCGCCGCTTCGTCCAATCCGCGGATCGGCAGGCCCTTGGTGTAGACGCCCGGATAGCCGGCTGGCCATGACGACGCAGACCGCCGGGCGGGGATCCCACTCGACGCCGCGGAGTTGTTCGAGCCGGCCGTCGACGGTGGCGTCGAGCAGGTCGGCCAGATCGGTTTTCAAACGCATGAGCAACGGTTGGCATTCGGGATCGCCGAAGCGGACGTTGAACTCAAGCACCTTGGGCCCTTGGTTGGTCATCATGATTCCCGCATACAGCACGCCCTTGAACGGGCGGCGGGCGCGTTTCATGCCGTGCACGATGGGGACCAAAACTTGTTCTTCGATCCGACGCAGATCGGCCGCTTTGATCAGCGGGGCAGGGCAGTACGCGCCCATGCCGCCGGTGTTGGGGCCTTTGTCGCCGTCGAAGGCGGGCTTGTGATCTTGGGCCGGCGGGAGGGTGACGATGGTGTGGCCGTCGGTGATGGCCAGCACGCTGGCTTCTTGGCCGTCGAGGCGTTCCTCGATCACCATTTGATTGCCGGCGGTGCCGAATTCCTTGTCGAGCGCGATGCGGTTGACGGCGTCGATGGCCTCGGCGCGATCATGACAGACGAACACGCCTTTGCCGCTGGCCAAGCCGTCGGCTTTGACGACGACGGGGACGTCCTCGCGGTTGTGCAGATAGATGAGCGCGCGATGCGGATCGCGAAAGACCTGATAATCGGCCGTGGGAATGTCGGCCTGACGGAGCATGTTTTTGCAGAAGGCTTTGCTCCCTTCGAGTTCGGCGGCGCCCTTGGAGGGGCCGAAGACGCGGAGCTTTTCCTTCTGCATGGCGTCGACCAAGCCGGCGACCAGAGGCACCTCGGGCCCGACGACGGTCAGGCCGACGTTGTTCTGCTTGGCGAAGGCGATCAGCTTGGCGGTGTCGGTCGCGCTGATGGGGATGTTCTCGGCGTCGAGCGCGGTGCCGGCGTTGCCGGGAGCGACGAAGACGCGTTCGACGCGCGACGATTGCTTGAGCTTCCAAGCGAGGGCATGCTCGCGCCCGCCGTTACCAATGACCAAGGCATTCATACAAGCGACCGAGAGTGCGACGGCAGGCGATGACGCGCGTCCGGCCTGCCGGCGTGCGGGACGCGGGACAAGCGGATGCGAGAGAGAGACGATGAACCGTTCATTCTTGAGAAACCGCCGTCGAACGCAAGCCGCAGTTTGCGGCGGCGGCGTTGTGCGGAGCGAGATTTTGCGCAAAGGGTTACGGAGTTGCTTCCCCTGCGGTGAAGCTGTGATAGAATCTTCGGCGCATCCGGGAAAATCGCGGAAGTCTGCGAAGTTTCGCGGTGTGGAAAGTCGGTTGGCCGGCGACGAGCCTTGCCGCGTCGTAAGTCGTTCGTGCGGCACGGAAAAGTCGGTTGACAGAAGCTAGTCAAGCGGTAAAAATGCACTAGTTCGTGAAAAATGTCACAAGCTTTGTGCGAAGTCGTCCGATTTTGGATGTCTTCGCGCAAATTTTCGAGGATTTCGGTGCTAGCAGGGGCCTGCGACCGTAATCGACGAGTCTGCTGGTGAGTGCTTTTGACGAACCCGTTGTTGGAACGCTCTGTGTACGTGTTGGATTCTTTAGGGATGACGCGGACCCTTCGTCCGAGGTGGGACCATGGCGGAAGAGCAAAAACGTCCATCTGTCGCCGAGATTCTGGCGGCTGCGCGGAAACAAAAAGAGACCGGCGGTGAAACGCCGAAGCCCCCGGTCGCGGAATCCGCCGCCGAGCAACCTGCCGCGGCGACGCCGAAGCCCGCCGCCGAAAAACCGGCCGCCGCGAAGCCCGCCGCCGGCGGAGCACGCCCGAGCGTGGCCGATATGCTAGCCGCCGCGCGCCGCCAAAAGGGTGGCGAAGCCGCACCTGCCGCGAAGCCTGTTGCCGCCGAAAAGCCCGCCGCACCCGCACCGAAACCGGCCGCGGCCCCGAAGCCGGCGGTCGAGAAAGCCGTTCCCGTCGCGAAAGCGCCCGCCGCCGTCAAGGAAACGGGCAGCGTGTTGGCCGCCGCCCGCGCCGGCGCTAAGCCGGGCCCGATCACCAAGGCCGAAGCGGCCGCGCTCGGCACGGCCGACGTCAAGGACGCCGCGGCCGCGAAGGCGAAGCTGGCCGCCGTGCCGGTCATGCCGCCGAAGCCCGAATACGCCAAGCCGAAAGCGAAAAAAGAGGTTGAAATCAGCCGTGCCGGGTTCATCGCGTTGATGACCGGGTCGGCCTTCGCGATCGGCAACACCTGCATGGCGATCGCCGGTGGGTTAGCCACGCTGGGGTTCGCACGGTTCATGTTTCCGAACATCCTGACCGAGCCGCCCAGCAAGTTTAAGGTCGGCTTCCTCGACGCGTTCAGCAACGACAAGGTCGATACGCGCTTTACGAATCAATTCGGCGTGTGGGTGGTCAACACCGAATACAACGGCAAGCGCGAAGTCTTCGCCTTGCGGACCGTCTGCACGCATCTGGGTTGCACGCCGAACTGGCTCGAGGCCGAGCAGAAGTTCAAGTGCCCGTGCCACGGCAGCGGTTTTTATAAAGACGGCATCAACTTCGAAGGTCCGGCTCCGCGTCCGCTCGAACGCTATGCGATTCGCATCGCCGACGACGGTCAGGTGGAGATCGACAAGAGCAAGACGTTCCAAGAAGAATTGGGCCAATGGGCCGATCCTTCTTGTTTCGTGCCGGTCTGACGACGGGCGTCGCGTCGCGGCGCAAGCGTAGGACGTCCGTTCGCTTTCCCTTCTCGATAGTTCTTTTCGACGATATTCGGATATGTCACTCGGCGAAACGATTCGCAATTCGCAGGTTTGGAAGAGCGTCTTCCGCCATCCGGCTCCGCTGGATCGTCGGAACCGCATCGTCGTGATGTTGACGAACTTCTTCCTGCACTTGCATCCGGTCTCGGTCAAGAAGCAGGGGATCGCCCTCAGCTACACCTGGTGCATGGGGGGCATCACGTTCTTCTTGTTTCTGATCGAAACGATCACCGGCGTGTTGTTGATGTTTTATTACCGCCCCACGCTCCAGTGGGCGTTCGCGGACATTCAAAACTTGCGCGACGTAACCAGTTTGGGCGTCTTGCGCGAGCTGCATCGCTGGGGCGCGCATGCGATGGTCATCACCACGTGGCTACACATGTACCGCGTGTTTCTCACCGGCAGTTATAAGCCGCCGCGCGAGTTCAATTGGGTCGTCGGCGTGATTCTCTTGCTGCTGACGTTGCTGTTGTCGTTTACCGGATACCTGCTGCCCTGGGATCAGTTGGCGATTTGGGCCATCACGGTCGGATCGAACATGGCCCGCGCTCATCCCGTGATCGGGTACGAAGGTCCGTTGCAGGGGATCCTCAACGTCGGCGGTCGCGACATGATCACCAGCGGCTCGGACGCGCGGTTCGCGTTGCTGGGGGCTCGTTTCGTCGGCGAAGAAACGTTGAATCGTTTCTACGTGTTGCATTGCGTGGCGATTCCGTTGGTCGTGGCGTTGCTGTTGGCGATCCACTTTTGGCGCGTCCGCAAAGACGGCGGCATCAGTGGTCCGCTGTAGTCGCGATCGGGTGTTTGAGAGTCGTTCGTTTCCCGTGGTTTGGTCGGTCGGTTACGATTCCCATTGATGCCCCGTTTCGGACGGCGGCAAAGCGTGTGGCACCATGACGGACATCTCGTTCAATCTCTCCGTTCCGCTGGTTTGGGCTTCGAGCGGCATTTCGCCCGAAGTTCACTTGCAGGGCGTCAAAGGATTCCTGGGAGGGTTCTATCTCTTCCTGGCGATCATGAACGGGATGGCCGCGCTCTATTGGTGGCGGAAACGCGACGACGGCCTGCGCGGTTTGATTTGGGCGGTCGTCTCCGTCGTGTTGGGCGGCATTCTGGCCCCCATGGCGATGAGCGGCCATCCGAGTTGGACGCCCCACTTGCCGCATTGGTTTCAAGAGATCGTCAACTTCCTGTCGGGGCCGGTCGTTTACACGCTCGGCACCACGACGTTGCTGATCGTGATGTTCGTGTTCCGCAGCTTCTTCGTCAAAGCCGATGTGGCGTGGACGATGTTGGTCGCTTCGCTGCTCTTGCTCGGCTTGGCGATGGCCGATCCGAACTTCGCATCGATCGTGACCAAACCCGATAACGTGCCGATCGTCGGCCTCGTGTACCTGTTGGGCTTCTTCACATGGTTGGCGACGGCCCGTGCGGTGAAGAACGACGAACGGGCCTGCGCAGGGGCTTCCGCCCCTGGAAAAGCTGGACGACGAAAAAGTCCTCGTCTGGCCGGACTTGGTTTACACCGAATTGATCTGCATGGTCGCCCTCACGGCGTTCATGTTGCTGTGGGCGATCAGCTTGCCGGCCCCGCTCGAAGAAGCGGCCAGCAGCGTGAAGACCCCGAACCCGTCGAAGGCGCCGTGGTACTTCCTGGGCTTGCAGGAAATGCTGGTCTACTTCGACCCGTGGTACGCGGGCGTCGTGCTCCCCAGCTTGGTCGTGTTCGGGTTGATGGCCATTCCGTATTTGGACTTCAACAAAGACGGCAACGGCTATTACACGATCTCGCAACGGAAGTTCAGCTATCTCATTTTCCAAATCGGCTTTTTGGAAATGTGGATCACGTTGATCATCCTCGGCACGTTTCTTCGCGGGCCGAACTGGAACTTTTACGGGCCGTTCGAGAATTGGGATCCACATAAGGTCGAAGTGCTGAATAACGTCGACCTATCGCAATACTTCTGGGTCCGTGGGCTGGATCGTCCGCTGCCCAAAGCCCCGCCCGGCAGCGGGTTTGCCACCGAGTCGTTGTATATCCTGTTGCGCAAGCGCCGGGGATTTTGTTGACCGGCGCGTACTTCATCCTGTTGCCGCCGCTGCTGGCCGTGACCGTGTTGCGCAAGTTCTTCGTCAAGATGGGCTTCGTCCGCTACATGCTGATGGCCAACTTGCTGTGCTTCATGATGTCGTTGCCGATCAAGATGGTTTTGCGTTGGATCGTGAATCTGAAATACATCATTTCGATTCCCGAATGGTTCCTGAACTTTTAGTCCTTCGATCATCGATTCCGGCCGCCGCGAAACGGACATCCCGGTCCCTCCGAGATTTTTGAGATTCCATGCCAGCGACAGAATCCACTTGGCGCAAACTGAGCCTCCTCCACGTCCTCTTCGGCGTTTCGTCCGTGGCGATGCTGGGCGTGATGGTTTGGATGTTCGTGGCCGACCATAACCGCGAATGGAAGAAGTACCAAGTCACGTCCATGAACCTTGAACAGTTCATGATCGAGCAGCGCATCGCCGAGCAAAACAACGCGACGTTTCGCGAGGAAGCCGGCAAGTTGAAGGGGGCGGTCGCCGTCGCGCAATATCGTGGGTGGTACGCCGACGCCGCGGCCGTGAAACCGCTGTTCGATTTGTTGGACGAAGCGGCCGAAAAGCAGGCCGCGAAATTTTCGGTCGCCGACGTGAAGAAGACGTTGCAAGACCGGATGGACGCGACCAACCGCGCTCGCGAAGATTTGACCACCACGTTGAAAACGAAGGGCGCGAACGTCGACGCCACGCTGGCCGCCGCGATCGCCTCCGGCGCGAAATCCGAAACGGTCGACAAGTTCGACGCCTATCTCGCCGCCCGCACCAACTACTTGTTGGCGATCGACGACTTGGCCGCCAAGTTGAAGTTTTCGGAAGACAATCTGTCGCTGGAAGTCAAAGCGCAAACCGCCGCCCAAGGCAAAGCCGCCGGCGATCGCGATATGGCGATCAACGGCGGAGCCCCCGCCGACACCATCGCCAAGTTCGAACGCCAGTACGCCGAAGAAACGCAAAAGCTCGACGGTGGGTATCTCCCTGGGATCGATCCGACCAAGACGCCCGACCTGAAGCCGGTCATCGGTCTGCGCAAAAGCTGCAGCAAGTTAAAACGATCCGCGCAACTGCAGAGCCAAACCGCGTTGATCGGCGCTCAAGAAGCGGTCGCCAAAAAGGCGTACGACGACCAACAAAATCAACTGACGCAGTTGAACAAGACGCTCTACGAGCGAGCCAACAATGGTTGGAAGACCGCGTTGGGGATGCCGATCATCGACGCGTTCGGTAGCCCGTTCACTCCCAAGCAAATTTGGTTGCCCGAACTTCCGCAAAAGAACGGGAGCTTCCCGGACGTCGCGCGGTTCGATCGTTGCGTGACCTGTCATACCGGTATCGCGGCGACCGCGGCCGGATCGGCCGTCGAACCGGCGTACCCGAACTCGCACAGCTTCTCCGTCACGCTGGATCTCGGCGTGTTGCCGATCGAACTTCGCAAGACCGTCGTCGAAGCGCGGTTGATCTCGGCTGGCGATTCGACACGGGCGTTGATCGATCTCTCCAAACTCGACCCGGCCACGCTGAAGGCCGTCGCCGACGCGTTGAAGATTCAACTCGATGCGTCAAAAACGAATTTGGCCGTGATCGACGTCGAGAAACTCGATGCCGAACTGAAAGCCAAAGTCGTCGCCGCAAAGTTGGATCCGACCGCCTTCGATACCGTGAATCGCCTGCTGGCCGAATCGTACGGCTTCTCGCTGGCCGAAAAAGGCTTGTTCCAAGTCAACGACCCGACGATCAGCGTGATCTATCCCCAAGGCTTAGCCGCGCAAGCCGGTTTGAGCATGGGTGACGTCATCACCGGGATCGGTTCGACCGACGTTACGACGCGCACCGTCGCGGAAGCGACGTTACTCGACTCGCCGCAATGGGCGAGCGCCGGCGCGGACGGCGCCGCCCCGAAAATTCCGGTCCGCTTGACCGTCCGTCGCGGCGTTCCTCAACCGTATTGCTCGCATCCGCGGATGGATTTGTTCGTGGGCGATCTGAGCCCGCATCCGGTCGGCAAATTCGGTTGCACGATTTGCCATCAAGGGCAAGGGTCGGCCACGCAGTTTAAGTGGTCGTCGCACACGCCCAACAACAAAGTCCAAGAGAACAAATGGATTCAGGATTATGGTTGGTTCAACAACCATCACTGGATCACGCCGATGCTGCCGGATCGCTTTGAGCAAGCAAGTTGCTTGAAGTGCCATCACGATGTGATCGAATTGCAGGCGAGCGTTCGCTTCCCGGATCCGCCGGCCGAAAAGTTGGTGCACGGGTATGAAACGATTCGCGAGTACGGCTGCTTCGGCTGCCACGAAATCAACGGCTTCGACGGTCCGAAGCGTCGTCTGGGGCCGGACATGCGCGTCGAGCCGCAGTTCTATGCCGCGGCCGAGCAACTGATGGCCGATCCCGGTCTGAAAGATTTGGCCCCGAACGCCGTGAAGCTGGCCAAGACCGTGGCCATGCATCCGGAAGACGACGCGGCTCGCCGCGCATTGCAGTTGTTGATTACGACGGACGCCGAGACCGCCGCCAAGGCCAAAGACCCGGCCGTCAAGCCGAAGCTCTCGGCCGATTCGTTCCGCTTGGCCGCGTTGTTGAAAGACGTCGAATCGCCGGGGCAAATCCGCAAGGTCGGCCCCAGCTTACGGCACGTTGCCCAGAAGGTCGGCTACGAATTTCTGTATGACTGGATTCGCAATCCGCGCGACTTCCGCCCGACGACCAAAATGCCGCGTTTCTTCGGCGTGACCGATCACCTCGACGGTCCGCAGTTGGAGAAGACGGATCGCTATGAGTCGCTGGAAATCCGCGGCATGACGGAATTCCTGCTGGCGAAGAGCCAAACGTACGAACAGATCAAGCCTGCCACCGGCGTCGAACCCGGCTCGGTCGAACGCGGTAAAAAGGCGTTCGAGACGCGCGGTTGCTTGGCATGTCACGCACACGACGAATTTCCGCAAAGCCACGCGCATCAAGGTCCGAACCTGTCGCGCATCGCGGAAAAATTGTCGCTGGGCGACGCGGCGCACGGCAAAGCTTGGTTGTATAGCTGGGTTCGCGAGCCGAACCTCTATCACAATCGAACGGTGATGCCGAATCTGTTCCTCGAAACGGAAGACGCGCGGACCCGACGGTAAAGTAGTCCCCGGCCAAAAACTGGATCCGGCCGCCGACATCACGGCGTATCTGATGACACCGGTCGCGGGACAGGAAGCTTGGGCGCCGAAGAACGTGCCGGATCGCAAGGATCTGCCGAAGATCAGCACCGTCAAAACGTTGGACGAATTCCGCACCAAGGGTTTCGACGTCAAATTGTTGACCGATCTCGAAGCCTTGGCGTTCGAACACCTGCAAAGTCGTTTGAATAACAAGCAACGCGCAGTCGGTCGCGTTGGAAAAAGGTCTGACCGCCGAAGTCGCTCGCGGCGACGACGAAGCGTTGGTCGGTATGACCGACGCCAACCGCGCGGAAAAGCTGCTGCAATACGTCGGTCGTCGCTCGATCAGCAAGTACGGCTGTTTCGGCTGCCACAATATCCCCGGTTATGAAGACGCCAAGCCGATCGGCGCCGCGTTGGCCGATTGGGGTCGCAAGGATCCCGCCAAGTTGGCGTTCGAAAACATCGGGCAGTACGTCCACAACGTAATGGAAAGCCACGGCTTCGCGCCGGGCTCGAAGCATGCCGCGCATGCGAAGCACGACGACCACGGCTCGCACGCCGAAGCCGCGGGCAAGAAATCGTCCGAGCCGGTCACCGCGACGTTCGCGACCGAAACCGAGTCGGATTCCGAATTGGCGACCAGCAAAAGTTACTTGCTGGAAAAGTTGCAAGCCGGCGAACGGGAAGGGTTCCTCTGGAACAAGATCCACCGCCCACGTAGCTACGACTATAAAAAGACGGAAACCAAGAGTTACAACGATCGCTACCGCATGCCGCAATTCCGCTTCGCGCAAAGCCAAGCGGGCCAAGATAAGGCCGTCGAAGCCGTGATGACGTTCGTCCTGGGGTTGGTCTCGGAACCGCCTCCGCCGAGCTTCATCTACAATCCGGATCCGCGCCAGAAAGCGATTTTGGCCGGTAAAAAGTTGCTCGAAAAATACAACTGCGGCGGTTGCCATCAGTTGGAAATGGAACGCTGGGACATCACCTTCAAACCAGGCACCGAAGAACTGGGCGTTCCCGCGCCCGATCACGAGTTCTTCCCGTTCCATCGTCTTACGCCGTCGCCGGAACAAGTCGCCGCTTCGTTGAAGACCGACAAAGCCGGTTTCGAAAAGGCGTCGTTGGTCGGATTGGCGAAGCGCGATCCGTCGACCGGCAAGATCGCCGTGTTCGACGAAGACGGCTCGCCGGTCGAGAACGTCGACGAACTGCCGGCCGGAACCAAGTTTTTCTATCAGTTCAACCTGTACGAACCGACCGTCATCAACGGGCAAATGGTCCCGGTGACCGCGCGGCCCGTGACGTTGACCGATAATTTGTTCGCCAAGCGTCTGCCGGGCGACGAACGCGTGAAGATTTGGTCCGGCAAAGGCGGCGACTTGACGCGTCTGCTGTTCCCGGTCGTCTTGAAGGACGCCGCGCAACCGCCGGCGAACAAAGACGAAGCGCTGGGTTGGTTGCCTCCGACTCTGCACGGTGAAGGCCGCAAGGTCCAAACGAAATGGGTCCACGACTTCTTACTGAACCCGAATCGCATTCGTCCGGCCGTGGTGCTGCGGATGCCGAAGTTCAACATGACCTCGGCCGAAGCCCAGACGTTCGCGGATTACTTCGCCGCCGTCGATAACGCGAAGTATCCGTACGAATTCGACGCCGCGCGGCGAGTCGTACTTGGCCGGCGTGGAGAAGAAGCAACCCGAATTGCTGCCGGACGCCATTAAGATCATCACCAGCAACGCGGCCTGCGTAAAATGCCACTTGATCGGCGATTACAGCCCGGGTGGCGATCCGAAGGCGCTCGGCCCGCAGTTGGCGAACGTGCACGAACGCCTGCGTCCGGAGTATGTCCAAGGCTGGGTCGCTAACCCGCAGTTCTACCTGCCGTACACGGCGATGTTGAAGGTGATTCAGTTCGACAAGCCGTCCGATGCGGTCAAGGCGCCGGGCGACACGCCGGGTGAACAGGCCGAGTATCAATTGCGCACCGTCGTCGATTACTTGATGAACTACGACGCGATCATTCAGAAAGATTTCAAATTCAGTAAACTCGTACCTCCGCCTCCGGCCGGCGCAGCCCGCCACCGGCACGACGCCCGCGGCTCCGGCTCCCGACGCCGGAACTCCGGGATCCAACTAGCCCACCCAGACAAATCTCTTCAGGAGACCCACCATGCTTCGCAACATCACCGCCGCGATCGCCGTCGGATTACTGGTCGCTTCGACCGGGATCGCTTCCGCCGACGAATGGGGTTCGATCAAAGGCAAGTTCGTCGTAACCGGTAAAGTGCCCGAGCCGGCGGCCGTCGTCTGTAACAAAGACCCGGCGACTTGTTGTAAGGAAAAACTCGTCGACGAGTCATTGGTGGTCTCCAAAGAAGGGGGCTTGGCCAACGTCTTCGTGTATGCCCGTTCGAAGGTCGCGAAGATCCATCCGGATTACGACAAAGCCGCCGCCTCGCCGGTCGTGCTGGATAACAAAGCCTGCGTGTTTCACCCACACGCCGTGGCCGTTTGGACCAAGCAAAAGTTGTCACTGAAGAACTCCGACGACGTCGGTCACAACACGAACTACGGTTCGCCGACCGCCAATAACTTCAACGTACTGATCGCCCCGGGCCAAGCGGTCGAGAAGAGCTTGACCGCCGCCGAAAACCTGCCGCAGAACATTAGCTGCAACATCCATCCGTGGATGCAAGCCAAGCTGCTGGTCCGCGACAATCCGTATTTCGCCGTCTCGGCCGCCGACGGCACATTCGGAATCAAGAACATCCCGTCGACCGAAGAAGTCGAATTCGTCGTCTGGCACGAGAAAGTCGGCTACTTGAAGACTCTGAAGTTCTCAGGCGGCGAAACCGACGCGAAGGGCCGTTTCAAGATGAAGGTCGGCGATGCGAAGGACTTCGGCGACATCAAGATCGACGCCGCGACGTTGTCGAAGTAGTTGTATCGATTTCGGACGTTCGGATTAGGAAATCGAGCCGTGCGGCTTTCGCGACGACATCGATTCAAATCGCGTCTTCGGGCGTGCAAGTGACTTGAGGATAGATCACACGATGACCATCGATTTCACGAAACTGGCGTTGCTGACGATCGTGCTGTGCGCGACCGGCTGCTCGAGAATGTATTACCCGGATCCGGTCGCCGAACCGGCCGAGGTCAAGCGGATTCGCGAGATGGTTAACGCCGGCGCAGGGGCGGGCGCGGCGACCGAGAACGCCGTGGTCGGAACGGGCTGGGCGACGCTCAAGGGGAAAATCGTACTCTCCGCCGCGCCGCCGACCCCGATCAATTTGGTCTGCAACAAAGACGAAGGCGTCTGCTGCAAGGAACCGAAGGTCGATACCGAACTGGTCGTCGGCCCAGGTAACGGAGTGGAAGGTGTCTTCGTCTATCTGCGTTCCAAGAAAGACCTGCGTGTTCATGAGGACTACGCGAAGAAGGAAGGCACCCAGGTCAAGTTGGACAACGTGAAGTGCATGTTCAACCCACCGACGGTCGCCGTTTGGACCAAGCAAAAGCTGGCGCTGGTCAATTCGGACGACACCGGCCACAACACGAACTACTCGTCGACGGTCAACGGCTTCAACGTCATCTTGTCGAAAGAACCCGTTATCCGCGAATTTACCAAGGGCGAGAACAAACCGGCTAACGTCGCCTGCAGCATTCACCCTTGGATGCAAGGCAAATTGTTGGTCCGCGATAACCCGTATTTCGCGGTCACCAACGCTCAGGGCGAATTCGAGATTCCCAATCTGCCGGCCGGCGAACCGTTGGAAATCGTCGTGTGGCACACGCCGCAATCAATCCGCCAGCAAAGCGGACGCGGCGGGCGATTTGAAGATCGCCGGCGGCGTCATCAAAACCACCTTGGCCGAAAACGCCAAAAAGGACGCCGTCTTCACGTTCGAGCCGTCCGAGTTCGCCGGCAAGTAGCGGCGCGACGTCGATTCGTCGCTCGTTTCCGATACATGTTCGAGATACCTTTTCCGTTTATCGCCATGCTTTCGCGATCGTTTTCGATCCTCGTCGTTTGCGGCCTAGCCCTGACCGTGGGTTGCGGCAAACCGGCCGCTCCGCGTTTTCACTTGAACATGGTCGCGGCCGTCGCCAATAACGTGGATGAAGCTCGGCAACAGCAAGTCGTCAACATTGTCGAAGCGTTGTACGGTACTCCGGACAAACCGACCGTTCCGCCCGAGATGTATTCGTCGGATCTGCAAAAGATGTTGGACAAGGCGGCCGGCCCGGTCGCCAGCGATATCCACGCCCGAAAGTCGGGCTTGTTCCGCGAACATTGCGTCCATTGTCACGGAATTGGGGGCGACGGCATGGGCCCGACCGCCGCGTTTTTGAACCCGTACCCGCGCGACTATCGCCCCGGCGTGTTCAAGTTTAAAGCGACCGACGGCAACGCCAAACCGACGAACGTCGACCTGATGCACGTTCTTGAAAACGGGATCGCCGGTACGTCGATGCCGTCGTTTAAATTGTTGCCCGAAGACGACCGTCGCGCTCTGATCGAGTACGTGAAGTATCTCGCCATCCGCGGGGAAACCGAACGGACGATTTTGGAAAACGCTGGTGATCTGTTCGAGAAAGACGAGAAAACCGGCGAAGTCAAGGGAACGTACGACAAGGCCGCGCTCGCCGAGACTTACACGAACTGGGTCGATATGTGGAAGTCGGCCAACGAGCAAATTTTGAAGCCTAAGGCCGAACCGTCGAATTTCGCGGCCGCCTTGGCCGCGCTCAAGGGTGGTCCGGAAGCGAAAGTTTCGATCTCCGACGGCAAGGGAGAGGAAGTAACTCCGCAGGAACTCGTCGCGCTGGGCGCAAGTTGTACTTCGACGCGGGTTCGGCCAACTGCGTGAAGTGCCACGGTACCACCACGCTGGGCGACGGTCAGCCCGAGGTGGAAGACAAATGGAGCGAAATCGTCCGCATGGCCCGCCTCGCGGCCGAACAAGATAAAGATAACTCGGCCAAGAAACTGGCGATCATCGACGAGTACTCGTTGCCGAAACGTTGGAATCGACCGCGAAATCTGTTGAGCGGCATCTATCGTGGTGGGCGTCGACCGATCGACTTGTACTACCGCATCGTCGCCGGCATCAACGGCAGCGGGATGCCCGCGCACAATACCGCGCTGAAAACCGAAAAGGATCGTTGGGCGGTCATCGCCTACGTGTTGAGTTTGCCGTACGACAAGGACGGTGGGCTCGGCTTCGACGATTCGCCGACGGGACCGGACGAGTCACCGCGTTAGCGTGACTCGCAGCATCGACGGACCAAGCGGATGACATCACGGGTCGCACCCACCCAATCGATAGAGGATTTTCGTCGTGTCGAAACTTTGGAGCATCATGGCCCTGATGGTCGTCGTATTCGGCGTCCTGACCTTCGTGGTCGCCGATCAGACTTGGTTTTGGGCCAAGCCGATGACTTTGCCCGCCGACTATTCGGCGCATGGAAAAACCATCGACAACCTCTATTACTTCATCTTGGCGTTGACCGGCGTCGTGTTCGTCGCCACCGAAGGGGCGTTGTTCTACTTCATGTGGAAATACGACGCCAAGAACAACACCGAACCGGTCAAGTATTCGCATGGTAGCCACACGCTGGAAATCGTGTGGACGATCATTCCCGCCGTGACGCTGTTGTTTATCGCCTTGTATCAATTCAATAGCTGGTCCGACGTCAAGATTCGCAAACCCGATATTGATCCCACGGTGGAAGTCACCGCGCGGCAATGGGAGTGGCGAATCCGCTATCCGGGCGAAGATGGAAAGCTGGGAACGCCGGACGATGTGTTCGACGTGAACGAGCTGCTGGTGCCGGCTAATTCCGAAGTGCTCGTCTCGTTGAAAATCGCCCGACATCCTGCACAGCTTTTTCATTCCCAATCTGCGCATCAAGCAGGATGCCGTGCCGGGTATGAAGATTCCGGTTTGGTTCCGCGTACCGCGCGAGAACGCCGCGAATCCGTTGTCGTTCGAGATCGTCTGCGCCGAACATTGCGGGGCAAGACATTACGCCATGAAAGGAAAAGTCACCGTGCTGAGCCCGGAAGACTACCGCAAGGCGATTCGTGAAAAGTATCTGGCTCAGTCTTCCACCGTCGACCCACAAGCCGTGAAAACGGCGGGGGGTGCCCAATGAGCAGCGTTTCTCTCGGTTCGGTTCACGCGATGGATCACGACTCGCATGACCACGGTCATGCCGCTGGATTCATCGGCACGTACGTGTTTTCGCTCGATCATAAGATCATCGGGATTCAATTCCTGTTTTCCACGCTGATCTGGTTCATCGTCGGCGGTATTTTGGCGCTGGCCGTGCGCTGGCAAATCGCACACCCATGGTCTCCGAATCCGTTTTATCCGTCGGGCGCGGCCGAGGGCGGCCAAATGGCGCCTGAGACGTACACGATGTTGTTCACGATGCACGCCAGCGTGATGATCTTCCTGGTGATCATTCCGATTCTGGCCGGTGCGTTCGGCAACTACCTGATTCCGTTGATGATCGGCGCCGACGATATGGCGTTTCCGACCCTCAACATGCTCAGCTACTGGTTCATGTGGCCGGCGTTCTTTTTATTCGGCGGCAGTTTCTTCGTCGCGGGCGGGGCGGCCTCGGCGGGGTGGACTAGTTACGCGCCGATCAGCGTGAACCCCGCGGCGTCGCCCGGCAGTAATGGTGGGCAAACATTATGGCTCCTGGGCCTGACGATGGTAGGTATTTCGTCGATGATGGGGTCGATCAATTACATGACGACCATCATCCAAATGTGTGCGCCGGGTATGACGTTGTTCCGCATGCCGATGACGATCTGGGGGATGTTCATCACCGCGGTGCTACAAGCCTTCGCGTTGCCGGTCCTCACGGCCGCCGGGTTTATGCAGTTGATGGATCGTACGTTGGGAACGGGTTTTTTCATTCCCGAAGGTTACACGGTCGGAAACGAAGCGATCTCGGCGGGCGGCGGGCAGCCGTTGCTCTGGCAGCACTTGTTCTGGTTCTATTCGCATCCGGCCGTGTACATCATGATTTTGCCCGCGATGGGCATGGTCAGCGATATGCTGTCGTGCTTCGCACGGAAACCGTTGTTCGGTTATAAGCCGATGGTGTACTCCATCAGCGGGATCGCCGGTCTCGGGTTCATCGTGTGGGGACACCACATGTTTATGTCGGGCATGAACCCGGAACTGGGGCTGACGTTCATGACATCGACCATGATGATCGCTCTCCCGAGCGCGATTAAAACCTTCAACTGGTTGGGGACGATCTGGGGCGCCAAGATTCAGTACACGACCCCGATGTTGTTCTCGTTGTCGTTCGTGTCGATGTTCATCATCGGCGGGCTGTCCGGCATCTTCATGGCCGCCACGCCGGTCGACATTTTCATCCACGATACGTACTTCATTGTGGCGCACTTCCACTACGTGCTGTTCGCCAGCACGGCGATGGGCGTGTTCGGAGCAATTTACTTCTGGTATCCGAAGATGTTCGGTCGGATGATGAACGAAACGGCCGGCAAGATTCACTTCGTGCTGACCTTCATTTTTCTGAACTGCACGTTCTTCCCGATGCATATTCTCGGGGCGGGTGGATTTCCGCGTCGCTTGGCCGATCCGTATCGCTATGAACTCTTCGACCACATGCAACCACTGAACGTGTTCATGACTTGGTCGGCGATCGGTATGGTCGCGACGCAGATCATCTTCATCGTCAACTTCGTCTACAGCATGTTCAACGGACCGCTTGCCGGACGGAATCCTTGGAAGTCGAACAGCTTGGAATGGTCGGCGCCGAGCCCGCCGGGCCACGGCAACTTCGATTTCCAACCGATCGTGTATCGCGGGCCGTACGAGTACGGTTCCCCGGAAGTGGCTGAAGACTACTATCCGCAGATCCAGCCGCCGCCGGCGGGAGCAAAGCCTGCGGTCGAAGCTCACCACTAATTCGCTCGCTTTGGATTCCCCGACACGTTCGATCCCGCACGATGACCTCGATTCACGAAACGTTCTCGCAACGCATGCTCCGCCTTTCGGCGTGGGCATTGTGCTGCGCTACGTTACCGTTGATCTTCGTCGGCGGGTTAGTCACGACCACCGACGCCGGAATGGCTGTCCCCGATTGGCCGAACACCTATGGATACAACATGTTTTTGTATCCGCTGGATTGGTGGTGGGCGGGCGGCTGGGATTTGTTTGTCGAGCATGGTCATCGGTTGTTAGGCGCGGCAGTGGGGATACTTGCGATCGCGGTGGTGATGCTCGCTTGGAAGATCGACGACCGCCGCTGGTTTCGATGGCTGACGGTCGGCGTACTGGTGGCGATTTGCTCGCAGGGACTCTTGGGCGGTATGCGAGTTCGATTGGACGCCCGGATGTTCGCCATGCTGCACGGTTGCACCGCGCCGCTGGTGTTCGCACTGACGCTAATCCAAGCCGACGGCGCTAGAAAACGGACGCAGGAGGGAAGAGACGGGAGCTACGCGATGTCGCGCATCGCGGCGAACCTGGGTGTGATTCTCTTCGCGGCTGTATTCGTGCAGTTGATCTTGGGGGCCCAATTACGACACGCCCCGCGCTACGGCGGCGATTGGTTGAGCTTTCGAGAGTTTCGTTTTTTGACCATCTTTCACGTGTTAGGCGCATTGGTCGTCACCCTGCTGATCGCGGCGTTCTCGTTCGTCGTGCTCCGTAGAAAGTCACATGCGTCGCGACTTCGCGGACCGGCCGTCGTGTTGTCGTTCTGTGTCTTGGGCCAAGTTCTGCTGGGAATCGGTTCGTGGATCGTCCGCTACGGATGGCCGTGGGGCGACGAGAATCTGCCCGAGTTGTTGCGAGGCGTCTTGCCCGAGCATGTGGTGACGGCCCGCGGATTCACGCAAACGTTGATACCCACCGCACACGTCGCGTTCGGCGCGATCATCCTTGCCGTTTCCGCATTGGTCGTGGCGCGAACCGCGTTCGTCGTACGTTCCGCAACGCTGCCGATCGCGAATCCGAGCTTGTCGAATGCGAGGGCAGTCGTATGAGTTACGGAACCATCGCCGCCGCGTTGGGGAACGAGAAGCGAACGAATACGCTCGGACGCAAGCTTGCCGCATACTTCGAATTGACCAAACCGAAGATCGCCGTCATGGCGCTCTTAACGGTCGCCGCAGCGTTCGCGATCGGTTCGTCGTTCGAGATCGATACGCACATTCTGATCGCGACCTTAGTCGGCACCGCGTTGGTCGCCTCGGCAGCCAGCGCGTCGAATCATTGGATCGAACGCGATCTCGACGCCCGCATGCCGCGCACCGCCGAGCGGCCGCTACCCTCCGGCACGCTAGGTACCGCCGAGGCGCTTGGGTTCGTGGTCGTAACATTGGTCGCCGGGTTGATCGTTCTGCTGAGTTACGTCAACGTCTGGGCGACGTTTTTCGCGCTCTGTACGTTTCTGGGATATGTTTGCGTTTATACACCGATGAAGACCGCGTCGTCGGCCAATACGGCGGTCGGCGCCGTCGCCGGCGCGTTGCCCGTCTTGGTGGGGTGGGCGGCGGTTGAAGCGCCGTTGCGATTCAATGCGGCGGGTATCGCGTTGACTTCGCTGTTTCTGGTGTTGTATCTGTGGCAGTTTCCGCACTTCATGGCGATCGCGTGGTTGTATCGCCGGGATTACGCCGCCGGCGGGATGCGGATGTTGACGGTCGACGAACCCTCCGGCAAACACGCCGGCCGCTTGGCGTTTCGCACGTCGTTGGCCTTGCTGCCGATCTCGTATCTTCCGTTCGTGAAAATTCCTGATTGGATTTACCACGCGCCTGTTTTGTTGCTGGGCGCGGGATACGCCGCATTGGCTTGGCGATTCTTTCGTTCGCCCGACGACGTTACGGCTCGTCGGTTGTTGCGATACTCGCTGGTTTATTTGCCGCTGTGGATGTTGATGTTGGTGATCGCGCCGAAGTTCTAACGAACAAGCGGTTGATTGGACACGCAGACGTTTCGATTTCGCACACTTGACGACGCAGAGAATTATGTCCGCTACGACGACGCCGCACGCCGCAGACGCCGGTCATGGTCACTTGAAGCTGCGCTTTCACGCCGGCTTGCCGTTACCGAACGCGAAGCTGTTCGTGTGGTTGTTTCTCTCCACGGAGATCATGTTCTTCGCGGCTTTGATCGGTACGTACATCGTGCTCCGATTCGGGGCGGCCGTTTGGCCGGAACCGCACGACGTCCATTTGAACGAGCCGATCGGGGCGTTTAATACGTTCGTGCTGATCTGTTCCAGCGTGTCGATCGTTTTGTGTTACGAAGCATCGAAGGCGAACAACGCCAAGCTGGCGAAGATCTGGATGTTGATTACGTTCGTGCTCGTGCTCTCTTCTTGGGCATCAAGGGTTACGAATACAACTCGAAGTTTAAGCACAATATCTTTCCGGCTCGAGTCCATAGCCCCATCTATGAAAAGCCGGACTTCTACTACGGTCAGGCGTTACGCACTCGCTATGCCGCGTTGCGGAATGATGTGGATACGAAGGTCTCGTATCCCAGTGGACAATCGGTCACGCTGAAGGACTACTTGGCCACGTTGGGCTTGGCTTCGGCCGAAAAATCGTTGCCGACGTTGCCGACCGACAAAGTGACCCCCGCTCAAGCGGCCTTAATCGACCAGTT
Source organism: Pirellulales bacterium (assembly GCA_049840575.1). Lineage (GTDB taxonomy): Bacteria > Planctomycetota > Planctomycetia > Pirellulales > JALHPA01 > JANRLT01. The sequence continues at coordinate 108,288 of JASGKV010000013.1, read as the reverse complement.
GAAGCCGCTGATCGATCCGGAAATCAAATCCAAAGTCGAAAACGGCACGGCCGACGAGAAGAAGGCTTTCACGGAACTAAGTACGCGGCTGGCCAAGCCGACCGACCTCACGACAGACGATCTAAAGAATCTGACTTCGATTTACTCGAGCGTGAAAGCGGCCGCCGCCAAGATTCGCGACGAAGCCAAATTCACAGACGACGATTACGCACACTTCGCCGAATTGACCACGGTCGGCATCATCGCGAACCAACCGAACGACGGTACGCCTGAAAACGCGGACGCCCAATCGCCGCGACAGTTATGGAAGGCGGCCGACCTGATCAACCCGCCGCACGATCCGCACGCCAAACCGAAGCCCGGCGACGAACATCACGCGAATCACGTCGGCTTGAACGACTACTATTCGTGGTTAAAGATGCCGGTCTTGATCCCTGGCGGCAATATGTGGGCCAGCACCTATTTCTTAATGACCGGCTTCCACGCGATTCACGTCATCGTCGGCTTGATCGTTTTCGCGATTTTGCTGACAAAAGATCTGGGGCGGTCTCGTGCGGGTACGATCGAAAACACCGGTCTGTATTGGCACTTCGTGGACTTAGTTTGGATTTTCTTGTTCCCTCTGTTGTACCTGTTCTAAGACACGCCCGACGCCACGACACTTCCTCTCGCTAGATTCACGCGGAGACGCGCACAATGTCCGATTCCAGCCATGCTCCCACGGTTCGCTCGCTCGACGGGGCGGGCCTTTCCCACGATCATGATCACGGACATGCGTCGCACGACGATCATGGACATGACGATCACGGCGGCTTGGCGAAATACATCTACGTGTTCATCGCACTGTGCGTGCTGACCGGGATGTCGTTCTTGACCTATTCCGATTATTGGCCGTGGCGCGGTACACCGAAAATCGGTCATGCGTTCATGATCGCCGTGTCTTGCACCAAGGCGATGTTGGTCATTCTGTTCTTCATGCACGTCAAGTACGAAGCGAATTGGAAATACGTGCTGACGATTCCGGCCGGGCTAATGTCGATCTTTTTAGTGCTGATGCTCGTCCCAGACATCTACTATCGCAACGAACACGCCGCTCAGGAACGCGAACTGTTCATGGCGAGTCCCTACGATTTGGACCCGGCCACGCATCCGAATTTGGATCGTACGTGGTCCTCGACGGGACCGAACACGTCGCCCAAGCCCTCGCATTAAGCACGCGCGTCCGAACACGCTCGGACCACGCGTACCCGCCATGTCATCGCCTCCGCCGATCGAGATCGTCGATCTGGTTCATCGTTACGGTGAACGGACGGCCCTCGATCATCTCTCGCTAACCGTAAACACGGGCGAATTTCTGGCCGTATTGGGGCCGAACGGCGGCGGGAAAACGACGCTGTTTCGCATCCTGAGCACGTTGATTCCCCCACAAGCCGGGCGTGTGGCGATCTACGGTCGCGATTCGGCTCGCGAGACATCGGAGGTTCGCCGCGAGCTGGGCGTGGTGTTCCAGGCTCCGAGTCTCGATAAAAAATTGAGCGTCGGCGAAAACCTGAGTTGCCAAGGCCGTTTGTACGGGCTGACACAGCGTGAGATTCGCGAGCGCGGCGGCGAATTGCTTGAGCGTCTAGGCATCGCCGATCGCATCGCCGATCGAGCGGAAACCCTTTCCGGCGGATTAAAGCGACGTGTCGAAATCTGCAAGTCGTTGTTGCATGGGCCGCGTTTGCTGTTGCTGGACGAACCCAGCACGGGGCTTGATCCGCTAGCACGGCACGAACTGTGGAAGTATCTGCACGCGCTGTCGCGAGCGCGGCGGCGTGACGGTCGTGGCTACGACGCATTTTTTGGACGAAGCCGAAAACGCGGACCGCACCGCCATCCTGCATGGCGGGAAACTGGTGGCCTTGGATACGCCCGCCGCTTTGCGCGCGACGATCGCTGGCGAATCGCTGACATTACGAACGCGTGAACCGGATCGATTGATACACGAGCTGCGCGAGCGGCTGAACTTGATCGGCAAACGCGTCGACGACGCCGTGCGAATCGAATCGCCCGAAGCGCATCGCTTGGTCGCTCGCGTCGTCGAAGCGTTTCCCGGACGAATCGAAAGCGTGACGTTGGGACGCCCGAATTTGGAAGACGTGTTCATCGCCAAGACCGGTAGTCGTTTCCTCCATGTCGAAACTCCGCCGGAGCCGGCGGGAAAGAGGAAACGATGAACGAGCGGATGACGGTTCCTCGATCCGCCGCTTGGACCTCCATCGGCGCGTTGGCTTGGCGCGAATGGGTCCGCTTTGTGCGGCAACCCAATCGCGTGATCGGCGCGGTCGGTCAACCGGTTTTGTTTTGGCTGCTGTTTGGCGCGGGTTTTAGTTCGTCGTTCGCCGTCGCCGGTAAAGTCGAGAGCGCGAACTATCGCGAGTTCTTCTTTCCCGGCACGCTGACGTTGATTCTGTTATTCACCGCGATTTTCGCCACGATTTCGATCATCGAGGATCGTCGCGAAGGCTTCCTACAATCGGTCTTGGTCGCGCCGACTCCGCGTTGGGCGATGGTCTTCGGGAAGCTGTTGGGAGGGACATTGATCGCAGTCGCGCAAGCGACGTTGTTCTTGATGTTGGGCTGGGCGATCGGCGTTCCTTTGACGCTCGCCGGCGTCGCCGCGACGATCGCGACGTTGTTCGTCGTGGGATTGGCTCTGACGGCCATGGGCTTCGTCATCGCTTGGCGGCTGGATTCGACGCAAGGGTTCCATGCGGTCATGAGCGTGTTTTTACTACCGATGTGGTTGCTCAGCGGTTCGTTTTTTCCTCCGTCCGACAATTGGCTCTCGTGGATCGTGCGCGTCAATCCGATGACCTACGCCACGGCGTTGATTCGTCGCGTGGCGTATCTCGGCGCGGACGATGAAGTTATGGCGCGGGCGGTGCCGACCGAGTGGCATATCCCATCGCTGGAAGTATGTATCGCGGTCACGTTGATTTTTTTGACGACGATGTGCGTCGCGGCTTGGCTGGTCGCCGGACGCCGCACGTCGGGAGATTTGTTATGAAACACACGTCCGTTATCCTGTGGTTGATGATCCTTACGGCCGTCGCCGGTGGTTATACGGCGTTGACCGTGTATCGCGCGATGCAAGCCGAAACCGAGCCGGCCAAGTCGCAATACATGACCGTCGACTACGCCGAACTGGCGAAAGAGCGAAAACTGAAGCCGACCGAGTTCCTCTTAACGGATTCCGACGGTAACTTGTTTTCCTCGCAGTTCTTGCGAGGCAAAGTTTGGGTGTTGAGTTTCTTCTACTCGACGTGCGGACGCGAGTGCTTCGAACTCAACCAAGCGTTGACCAAAGTTCAGCGCGATATTCCGGATCCGAATTTGTACTTCGTCAGCATCACATGTAATCCGGAGATCGATACGCCGGAGATGTTGAAGCAATACAAAACGACCAAGGGTTTTCAGGCCGATGCGTTGCGGTGGATCTTGTTGACCGGCGACTACGAATACATCGGCAAGCAGATCGCTTTGCCGGCACTGCTGGCTTATGGTCGGTCGCTGCATAGTCGCGAAATCGTTTTGGTGGGGAAGGACGGCGTGATTCGCGAGAAGTACAAATTGCTGGCCGACGGCGAGATGGACAAGGTCGAGGCCAAGCTGCGCGAGCTATTGGCCGAACCCGATCCCGATCCGACGGCGATCGCGTCGCCGGCCGGCCCGCGCACGGTGCCGCCCACACCGCCGAATAAGGACGAGGAGTAAGCATGCCCGATCCGTTGGCGACGACGAACGCCGTGTTGAACGGCACGGCGACCGTGCTCTTGATCGTCGGGTATTGGCTGATCAAAGCCCGCCGCGAGACGGCCCACCGCAACACGATGCTGGCCGCCTTCGCGACCTCCGTCGTGTTTTTAGCTTGCTACGTCATTCATCACTGGAACGTCGGCGGCAGCGTCCCGTTTACCGGCGTCGGGCCGGTCCGCTATCTGTATTTCGCGATCTTAGCTACCCATATTCCTTTGGCGGCCACCGTCCCCGTGTTGGCGATCCAGACGATCCGTTTGGGCCTGAAAAACGATCGGATTCGCCACAAACGCTGGGCGAAATTCACGTTTCCGATTTGGCTGTACGTCTCGATTACCGGCGTGCTGATTTACCTGATGCTGTACGTCCTCTATCCGACGGTCGAGTGACGACGTAAAATCCATATACTCCTTCTACTTCGGCGAGACGACGATGTTCGGAATCCGCAAAATCGCAGCCTTGACGATGCTGATCGGCGGCCTGACGTTCGGTGCGACGACGCTCATCTCCCCGACGATCGCCACGGCGTGTCCGAATTGCAAAGACGCGCTCGAATCGAACGATCCGCGTTTGAACAACGTGGCGAAGGGATACTTCTACAGCATTCTCTTTATGCTGGGCACGCCCCCCACGATCATGGCCGGCTTCGGCATCGCCGTGTATCGCGCCTACAAAAGAGCGGCGAAGGAACGGGATACGGAAGGGCAATCCGTGGCCGACGGCGTGGGGATGGAAGCTTCCACCACCGCTTAATACGATTAAGTCAGTTAGTGAATCGATTTCTAAGACGTGCTTTGGACGATGCCAAGAGCGAATCAGCTAATACTTCCGTCGGTCTTCGCTTCGCCCGGTGGATCCCAGCTTAAATCGAAGGCGGACCACAGCGCACGTGTGAACGGAAAGATCGAAATCGGTAATAGCACCGCGATCGTTAACGTGACGATTAATAACGTCGTTGGCTCGAACCAATCCTTGAGGTGTCCAAGGAAATAGAGAGCCGTAACCACAATGGCCGTGACCCCGTAATTGAAATAAATCGAGCCGAGAAAATAACCGGGCTCGCGCTCGAAACGTAGGCCGCACAAAGCGCATGTCTTATGCATGCCGAACCAACTGCGAAACATCGGCGCGTTTCCGCAACACGGGCAACGCAACCGCAATCCGCGCACGATCAATGTGCCGCGGGGCAGGGGATGAGCGGCCGAATGCACGGTAATCGATCGTTGCTTGGACTCTTCGAGTGCGGTCATCAGCGTGCGGGTGTCGTCCGTTGTTGTTCGAAGATGAACACGCCCTTTTTGTTGGCGATCGCCACGTCGGGTAACCCGTCACCGTTGATATCGGCGACTTGGAATTGCGTCCCGACGCCGCTGTCGCGGTCGATCTCGCGTTGCGTCCAAATGGCTTTTCCGCCGTCGCGAGTCAGTTTGTACCAAACCAACATCGCCGGCGCGCCGGGATCGACGTCGCCTTTCGGTCCATGTGCCCAATACCGTTTACCGGTGACGATGTCCTTCAATCCGTCGCCGTCGATGTCGACGAGTTCGACAGCGTGTGTTTGGGAAATGCTCTCGTCGATGACATGCGATTTCCAGCCTTCCGGCGTTTGCTCGTGCCACCAAAGCCCGACTTTATGGGCACTCGCATTGATGACGTCGTTGTCGCCGTCGCCATCGACGTCGTAAACATAGATTTGCGAGCTTTCCGCGCCGAATTTCACCGGGTGAAACGTCCACTCGGCGTCCGATTCGGTCGCGGGGGCTTCCCACCATCCGTCTTTGATCAAGAAGTCGGCCCGACCGTCTTTATTGACGTCGCCCGCGCCGATCCCGTGCGAGTATTTCGTCGTCATCGGGGCGGCGAACGCCGAGATTCGTTTGGTCGTCCAAAGTTCGTTCGGCGTAGCGGTGCGACGGACGATCGCTTGGTATCGTTGCGGGCCGTCCGAGTTTTTTTCGTCGTCGCTGGTCCCCATGATCCATTCGCGTTTGCCGTCGCCGTCCAGATCCAGATATTGCGGGCTCTCGTTGTTGGTGACGGGCGTCAGTTTGTGTTTCGTCCAGGCTTTCGTCTGGTCCTTGGGGTTTTCAAACCACCACGTCGGCTTGCCGGGGAAGTCGACTACCAACAAATCGGGGCGACCATCTCCGTTCAAATCGTCGGCGTAGTTCACGAAGCTGTCGCTATAGCCTTCGGGCTTGAACTCTTCGGCCTTTTCACGAACGACGTGCATCTTCCAATCGGGCGCGGAATACCAGACGCTGCCGGCGGCGACGTCGGCTTTGCCGTCGAGATCGAAGTCGGCGACGGCGACCCCTTCGCTACGAAACTTGTCGTCCAAGCGGGTTTTCTTGAAGCTGATGGTCGGCTCGGCCGCGACGCCGTATTCCAAACCGCAGGCTAACGCCAAGACGGCTCCGACAAAACGCATCCGGCCCATGACGAACTCCCCTGAATGGACGAATGAAAGACTCCCGACGCTATCTTAAAGGGGCGGATTACGAATGTCCACGGACTTGAGCCGCCGTGCAGCCGACTCGGCGGAAGTCACGACGCAAGCCCACGCGGAGACCAACGCTCGGTACGCGGATCGACGTTGACGAGAGCCGCTCGATTCGGCCATGTTAAAGCCGCAACGACGATCTATAGCTATTCCTAGCGACGAGCAATGCCCAACACCGTTACAGCGGATGCTAAGACCGCCGACCAGACCATTCGACTTTGGACGCCGTCGTTCTTAGGGCTACTCTGCGCTCAGGCGTTGGGCTCGATGAACGATAACATGTTTCGTTGGTTGTTCGTCGGTGTGGCGAAAGCACGATATGAAGGTGATCCGGCGTCGCAGAGCGTCGTGGTCGCGATCGGTTCGATCGGGTTGACGCTGCCGTATTTATTGCTGGCCGCGCCCGCAGGCTTCGCCGCCGATCGATTTCCGAAGCGGCGTGTGATCGTCAACGTGAAAGCGGCCGAGTTCGCGATCATGGTGGCCGGCATATTCGCGATCGCGAGCGGGAGCTTGCCCGCGATCTTCGCGGCCTTGGCGTTGCTCGGCGCGCACAGTGCGTTGTATTCGCCCGCCAGGGCGGCAAGTATTCCGGAGTTGATGCATCCCGAGGCGATCTCGCGAGCCAACGGCTGGTTTGGTCTAACGAATCTGATGAGCGTGATCCTGGGCACCGTCTTGGGAAACGTCCTGGCCGATCGTTATGCGGCGTTAGGCAACACACAGCTCGTTTGGATCGCCACGGCGTCGTTATCGGTCGCGGGTTTCGGCTGGCTTGCGGCGCTGCGGATCGCGCCGCGACCGGCCGGCAATCCCGCCGCACGCTGGTCGTGGAATTTTTTCTCCTCGACGTGGATCGAACTCCGTGAGCTATTTCAACAACCGGCGTTACGGCGCGTGGCGCTCGGGATCATGTTCTTCTGGTCGTTGGCGGCGCTCGCCAACGTGAACATCGACCAGTTGGTGCGGGAAGGAGGAGCGACCCAGCAAAGTCAAAACAACGCATTCCTCGTCTGTCTGACGTTAGGGGTCGGCGTGGGCAGCGTGTTGGCCGGCTACTGGTCGGGGGAACGAGTGGAATTGGGCATTTTGCCGCTGGGGGCGTTCGGCGTGATTCTCGCGTCGTTGCTGTTGTATTTCGTTCATGGTGAGCTATTCGTCGATCAAGATGGCGTATCGGCCTGGACCGGTGCGCATTATGTCGTGTGCGGATTGCTCTTCGCGCGAGGCGCGAGTGCGGGGATGTTCGACGTGCCGTTGGAATCGTACATGCAGCAAAACAGCCCCGTGGCGAAACGCGGCGCGATCCTAGCGGCGGTCAATTTCATGACGTTCGGCGGGATGATCGCCGTCAGCGGTCTCTACATGATTTTGCGGATGCCGATCGAGACGAGCCCGGGCGTCACGCGATCGTTGCTCAGCGCACGGCAGATTTTTTTGGTGTGCGGCGTCGCGACCGCGCCGATTTTGATTTACATCCTGTGGTTGTTGCCCCAAGCGTGCCTTCGCTTCGCGATCTGGTTGACGGTCAAGTGTCTGTACCGCGTCCGCACCGTCGGAGCCGAACACATTCCGCGCACCGGGCCCGTGCTGCTGGCATCCAATCACGTTTCATTTCTGGACGCGGTCCTGATTATCTTGACTTGTCCGCGACCCGTTCGCATGTTCGCTTGGGCCGGTAATTTGCAAAACCCATTGATGAAGAAGTTATCCGAGCAGTGGGGCGTGATTCCGGTTACCAACAATCCCAAAGCGATCGTCCGCGCACTGAAAACCGCGCGACAAGCGTTGCTCGACGGCGAAGTCGTCTGCATCTTTCCGGAAGGGGCGATCACCCGATCCGGCAATCTCGGAACGTTCAAATCGGGAATCTTGAAAATTCACGAAGGGACGGCCGCGCCGATCGTAACTGTCTATCTGGATCAGCTCTGGGGTAGCATTTTTAGTTTCTCCCACGACAAATTCTTCTGGAAAGTACCTCGCCGATGGAGGTATCCGGTCGACGTGGCGTACGGTTGGCCGTTAACGGAAGACGTCGACGCCACGACGATTCGCAACGCGGTCATGCGACTTGGCGCGGAATCGGTGACGCGACGTCTGCGCGGCCGCAAGAGCTTGGCGTACGAGGCCATCGTCGGCTGTCGCCGTCGGTTGACGCGACCGAAGTTCGCCGATTCGACCGGCGTCGATCTGACCGGTGGGCAAACTTTGGCCCGGGCTATTGCGTTGCGTAGGGCGTTGAAACGCGTACTCAAGCCGGATGAACGCCGTGTGAGCGTGATGTTGCCTTCCAGCGCGGCCGGGATGCTCGCGAATTTTGCGCTGACGCTCGAGCAACGCACCGTCGTGAATCTGAACTACACTTGTTCGGCTGCGATTTTAAACGATTCGCTGAAACTGGCCGGAATACGGTCGGTCGTCACCAGTCGGAAGTTTCTCGATAAGGTCGAGATCATGTTGGACGCGAACATGATCCTCTTGGAAGACATTCGTGATCGCGTGACTTGGTTCGATCGGCTCGTCGCGGGATTTCAAGCGTTCTTGTTACCGACGCGCTTGCTCGGCGCATGGCTGGGCGTCTCGCGAACCTTGGGCGATGAGCCGGCTTCGGTTATCTTCACATCGGGTAGCACCGGTGCTCCAAAGGGCGTCGTTCTGACGCACGGCAACATCGCGGCCAACGTCGAGGCGATCGATCAAATCGTGCATCTCCGCGCCGACGACGTGTTGATAGGCATCCTGCCGTTTTTTCATGCGCTCGGTTCGACCGTGACGATCTGGGCCGCTTTGATTTTGGATCTACACACGGCCTACCATTTCAGTCCTCTGGATCCCAAGCAAGTCGGGAAGCTTTGCCGAGAACGAAAGGGGACGATCATGCTGACCACTCCGACTTTTTTGCGTTCGTACTTGAAGCGTTGCGACACGGAGGATTTTCGTACGCTGAATACGGTCGTCACCGGCGCGGAACGGTTGTCTGAGGAACTGGCCAAGGCATTCGAAAAGAAGTACGGTGTCTTACCCGTCGAAGGCTACGGCACGACAGAGCTGTCGCCGTTGGGAGCCGTCAACATCCCGCCGGGGCGTTCCGCGGACGGTATCCCGCTCGAAGCTCGCGTCGGCACCGTCGGGCGTCCTGTCCCGGGCGCTTGTGCGAAGATCGTGGATCCGGAATCGGGAATTGCGCTAGCGGTCGGCCAAGAAGGGATTTTGTGGATGACCGGGGCGAACGTCATGTCCGGCTATCTCGACTGCGACGACCTTACGGCGCAGCGTCGTCGTCGACGGTTGGTACGACACCGGCGACATGGCGCGAATCGACGAAGATGGATTTATTACGATCGTTGGGCGATTGAGCCGCTTTTCGAAAATCGGCGGCGAGATGGTCCCGCACGGTTTGATCGAAGAGACGCTGTTAAAACTTATCGATGCTGGACGTGATGAAGCACAATCCTTAGTCGTGACCGCCGTCCCGGATGAGAAAAGAGGCGAACGTTTGATCGTGCTTTACGTTCCGTCGATCAAATCCGTCGAGTCGCTGCGACGCGGTCTGGTCGATGCCGGACTGCCGAACTTGTATATTCCGGCTGCAAGCGACTTCCACGAAATACCAACCATGCCGGTCTTAGGCACCGGTAAGTTGGATCTTGGCAGAATTAAGGAACTCGCGCTCGAATCGACGGCGAGTGATTCATCGACTTAAAACCAACGGCGGCGTGCTCCGCGTTGCTTAGCAACGCGATCGTCGACCAGCGGCATGGCCGTGGCCTTTGCCTGACGGTGTTCTCGTACGATGAGCGGGGCGACGACGGCGGCGGCGACGACGGAACCCAGGGCTTCGGTCACACGATTCGAATTCGATTCATCGACGGTAGCTTCCGTTGCGACTTGTTCGCTGATCGTGATTGCGGCTCGCGCACGCTCTTTGCGAACGGCTTTGAGGGAAGTCAGAATCGAAAGTACCCGGTCGTACCCCGTCGCTCCAAGGAAGAGCAGGGCCGGAAACGGCTTCGGAGGCCAAGACTAAACCACGCAGCTGACGGTGTCGACTTCCATCAAAGCTTGAATCGAATGACGGGGCTTTCGGCACGGCCGGGGCGTTAAAATCGTCGAAAGGGTTTCCCGCCGCAGGCTTGGGTTGAGCCGGAAGCGAAGGTGAGGGCTGAGGACTTGCATTCGACTTCGGGGCGACCTGAACTTCATTGGCCACGGGGCGAACTTGCGGATCGTCGATCGCGGGCTTTTGCACGCTTTGCAGCAGTTCTTCGTCGTTCACCGCCTGAATACGATTCAAGCCTTCTTCCAATGTATCCGTCGGTAACGAACTCGGAATGAACACGGTCGTCGTATCGCGAATGGTTTCCGCGGCACGCACGACGGCTGCTTGGCTGAGCGTCGGAGTTTGCGAAGTGGTCGATCGCAAAAATCCGTTGGCGAATCCGAATGTGGCGAAATTAAACTCGCTGACCGTGATCCCGAACGAACCGACTGCCGTCAGGCCGGCGCTATCCGCGACTTGAATCGAAACTAGATAACTTCCGGTGGCACCGCTGGACGGGATCGCCCAGGAAAGCGTGCCTGTCGCGGCATTGATCGACATGCCAGCCGGCCCGGAAAGCAGCGTATAGGTCAATGTTTGAATCGGCAGGTCGCCGTCGACGCCCGGCACGTTGAACCTAAAGAGATCTCCCTGAAACGCCGATTGACCGGCCATAGCTCCGATCGTGGGGGCTTGATTGACTTCGTTGACGGTAACCGTGACGTTTTGCGTGGCGACACCGCCATGATCGTCTTGGACCCGGACTTGAAACGTGAACTGGCCCGGACCTTGGGCTTCGGACGGCGTCCATGTCACAACGCCGCTGGTCGGATCGATCGTCATTCCCGCCGGAGCATTGAGTAAGCCGAACGTCAGCGTTTGGGCGGGCGCGTCCGCATCGGTGGCTTGCGCGGTAAACGAAAGCTTTGCATGCTCGTCGACGGTGAATGCGGTATCGACGGTCAAGACGGGGAGAATGTTCGCTTCCAAGACGTTGATCGTGAAGTTAACGGTCAACGTGCCGCCGACACCGTCTTCGACCAGCACCGAAACACTCTTGGTCGTGTCGCCATCCAACTCGCCGGGGGTCCAACGGAAGACGCCCAGCGAATCGATCGTCGCTCCGGCCGGTGCGTTTAGGATTTGGAAAGTCAGTGTGTTCGACGGCAAATCGACGTCCGAGACCGGCAACGCGACGACCAGTTCCTGATGTTCCAGAGCCGGGATGACGCCGATCGGTAGCGAAGTCGGAGGAGAGTTCGTGTCGTTGACCGAAACGCTGAAACTTTGTTCCGACGACAAGCCGCCGGCATCGGTCACGCGTACGGTGAACGAAAACGTGCCGCCGCCTTGAGAATCGTCCGGCGTGAAACTAAATACGCCGGTAGTTGCGTTAATCGTCGCATTGGCGGGCGTGCCGACGATCGAATACGTCAGCATGTCGCCGGGCAAATTCGGATCGGTCGCCGAGAGCGTGACGTTCAAGGTGACATGCTCGTCGGTCGTTTGGTTGGCGATCGGCGCTAGAACGGGAGCCTCGTTCGGGGCGAAGAAAATCGTAAAATTTTGATTCGCGGTGTTGCCCGCGGCGTCGGTCGCCATGATCGAAACATTCGCCGAACCGGCGGCGATTTGCGAGGCGGTCGGCGTCCAGTTGACGATGCCGGTCGTGTTGTTGATCGTCATCCCGTTCGGGCCATCCAGCAATGCGTATCCCAGTCCGGCACCTCTTGATCGGTTTGCGCGTCATAGGTGTATTTGACGCCGGCGAACTGCGTGATCGGTGTCGAGGTAAAAACCGGCGATGCGGCGTCGACCGTAATCGTCAAGGCGGGCGAGCCGCCGGCGACCGTGCCGGCCTTCGTACTTTGTCTCGCGGTGATGTTATGTGCGCCGTTAGTCAACGTTATTGCACCGTTGGTCGTGATGTCGACGGTCGTCCCGGTCGCCACGGCTTGGCCGATGAGGGTGTCGCCATCGTACAGTCCGACCGTCATGCCGCTGGTCACGCCCGAGACTCGGAACGTCAACGCATTTGCGGAGCTTGAATTATTCAACTTCGTCAGATTGTCGCTGGCGCTCGCCCCGGTATCGGACGCATCGAGCAGATCGACGCCGGTCGGAGCCAGCGTAATGGGAATGGATTGTGTATCGTGGAAATAGGCCGATTTCCCGGACTGATAGCTAAGGGGTTCGCCGCTGGAGCTCAGATTAAAGACATTGGGATCTTGAGTGACGAAGACGAAGATGTTGACGGTTCCGGTAAACCCGTTCTGCGGCGTCACTGTCAGCACGCCGGTATCGCGATTGATCGTATAGCTGACTTTCGACGCATCGGCGGCGTTTTCGAGCGAGGCATAGTAATACTGTGTGCCCGCATCGACGTCGGTGCTTTGCAGTTGCACGTTCGTGGTCGCACCGACGGAGCCATTGATCGCGGTCGGCAGATTCTTGAAGAACGGGACGTTATTGACCGTGTCCGGCGTCGCGTTGACGTTGAACGTACGCTGGGTCGTTCCGCCGTTGCCGTCGCTGACGTTGACGGTGATCGTGCCGGATCCGGTGTAGCCGTCGGCCGCTTTCACTGTCAGGACTTGATCGTCGGTGTTTTGGACGATCGTCGCTTTGGTAATAATCACGTTCACGGTAGGCTTGTCGCCGGCACCTGTTTGAACGTTGTTGATCTTCTCGCGGATGTCGTCCCCTTCGACTAATTTACCGAAGATCGAATGATTGAAGTCGAGGTTGCGGAGTTGCAGATACTCGGCCGAGTTGTTCGTATCGTCCGTGATGAAAAACTGCGAATCGTTCGTATCGTCGAAGCTTTTGGCCATCGACAACAGACCGCTGCTCGTGTGCTGCAGGTCCGCATTGAAGTAGTCGTCGAAATTGACGCCGGAACCGCCGGTGCCGTTGCCGCTAGGATCACCGCCTTGGATGACAAAATTCGGGATCACGCGGTGGAAAATCAATCCATCGTAGAATCCACTCTGTGTCAGTTGGATGATCCGCGCCGTAACCGGCGCGGCCATGTCTTCGAACAGCATGAACTCAAGCACGCCGCTGAATGCCGGCGTGACGCCGTCGCCGGCGAAACTGACTTCCAAACGCAGAATGCGGTTCGAGGTGGAATGGAGTTCGGCGATGATGTTCGGATTGGACGACGATACGGAATACTGCAGCGTATCGCCGTCGGCGTCGTTCCCGTCCAACGCGACCTGCGACGGTGCGCCCGAGGCCAGAGCCAAATCGGCCAGTGGGTTTAACGTCGGCGCGGCGAAGACTTGCCGAGTTTCCAACGTTTCGATGAACGCGCGGCCGCCGAGTGTTTCGATCAATGAACGTCTCCGATTTCCGCTTCGCCTTTTTGCGTTTCGCGGTCTTCGTCGGCGCAATGGCGATCGATTTAGGCGTCGATGGGCGAACGGATACCGTCTTGGCGACGACCTTCGCAGCCGGCAATGGCTGTGCAACGGTCGGGCGAATCGAGAACGGAACCGGACCGGGCATCATGGGACGCTTCATCGACACAACTCCGAAAAGTAACGACGGCGAGCGAAAATTGGGCGATTCACCGTATCTCTCTAGTTAAAACAACCGCTCCCTCGATCGCAACGATCTCGTCTCAACCCGAGAGAAAATTCGCCGAGTTTTTGGCAAGTTATGCGGGCGCGGGACGGATGATGATTTTTCTCACCGAGACGATGCGCGACCGCAACATGCGGGAAACATCCAAAGTAGCTTAAAAATCCAAGGCCTGAGACGCTTAAGTACATTGGTTACAGGACTTATGTGCGGTTAAGCTGCCGTGAATCGTGATATTTTCGCGCATGGGTACAAAAAATGAAATTGCTCCGTAAGACGTCTCGCCTTTTCGGCGAGGACGCTGTCCTGCGAGGTCGTTATGGTTCACTGCCTTCGTCCAACCGCTGCGGCTCCATTGCTGGGCCCATCATTGCAGGTTATTCGTAGCACGCCGTTGGCGCGGTTACTGATCGGGTATCGCCCGATTCTCGGCAATGCGGCATGCTCGCGATCTTGCGAGTGTGTTCCGCCGATCAATCGAAAACCACACGTACCACTTCGGGAGCAAAACGTTTGTGGTCGGCGACCGTTAGGGGAAACGCTGTTATTGGAACGATTGCTGGTCGGAGGCAATCAAAACGAAGGTCTGCCGCTGGCGAACTGGCGGATCGCCGTCGATCGGATTTGCGCCGAACGAGGAAAGTTCTTAGATATTTGCGGTTGAGTAATTGTAGCGACGCAGAGCCATGCGTCATCACCCGCAACGCAGTTCCTCTTGCACTCGTAACGTCTCGCCTTGGGCCGCTTTGAATTTCTTGGCCCAATGATCGTGTTGAGGGTCGCCGATCGGAAAGCAAAAGACCGCATCCGGCAGCGACGGCTGACGATCCGTGCGCGAAGAAACCACACGGACGATCATCGCCCCGTCGGCTCGTCGTTGAATCACGAATTCGCCTTGCATAACTCTTCGCCGTAAACAAATCGACGCTTTGCCCAGAACATTATTATCCGCACCGCTCAAAGGAAAAGCCAGGGCAGTTTCGTCCGACTTTTCAGGGGCATTTGGCTCCTAAAATAATCTCATTTCCGGTCTATTCGACGACGGATTCTAACTCGAGTAGACGACGTTTCGTGTCCAGGCCGCCGGGAGCGGAAAATCCGTGTAGTCCCGTCGAACCGACCACTCGGTGACAAGGAATCACCAAGGGCAGGCGATTGGTGGCCATGACGCGACCGACCGCGCGTGCCGCGCCGGGCGAACCGGCGAGTGCGGCGACTTTGCCGTATGTCGCGGTCTCGCCACGCGGAATTTTTCTGCAGGCGCGAATCACGCGCTGTTGGAACTCGGTCTTTTCCGGCGTCTCGATCGGTAAACAAGTCGGATCGACGTTCCCGCCGTCGGCGTAGTCGCGCAGCGTTTGAATCGCTATGCATAACCACTTGGGCGCGTCCCGATCGAGCTCTTCATGATCGAGCGCGAAGATCTCCGGATCATCCTCCAGCTTTGCGCGGGCTTCACGCTCGGTCGGCAGCGCCATGAAGACCTTGCGCAAGCCGCGCGCGCCGGCTTCCAATCCGATCCAACCGAGCGGAGTGTTAAAGATCACCTTACGCATGGGGGATCGTTCCTCGTATTTTCCGCTGATTCACAACGCTTGCGCGATGATGCTCAGGCGATGCTTTGACAGGTCGCTGTTTTGAAATTTATACTCGATACCCGCGCGAGGCAATGAGCGCGCGGAGTTCGACACTTCTCTTCGCTGGAATGGAACGGCGTCCATGATCGACTTGGCTTCGTGCTGCGACGATTACTATTTCAATATGAATCTCGCGACGGAAATGGATCTTCCGAGCGGTCGCGAAACGTTGCTGCATTACTTCGAGCAGGTGCAGAAGAAGTATCCGACGATGCGGAAATTCTATAACCGCGATCGTCGCGACTACGTGTTGGAAGAAGACAAAGAGCAGGGGCATTACCGCTGGTGTACCGTCGAGCCGCGTCGGGTTTGCTCGGGTTACGTGAATCCGCCGAATCTTGAAGCCGCGGCCGATCAGCATCGCTTCGTGTTGGGAACGATTCCGTACGCATTGTCGGTCAGCCCACTGGAAGTCGAGGCGCTCGACGTGCTGTTCGGCTTCGATTTCAACTATCGCGGCAATCACAACCAAGTCGTCGCCGAAGCTCTGGGGTTTTCGCCCGCGTATGAGAAGTTGGCCGAATGGCCGGGCTGCGAAGATGGTGAATTACGAGCCGCAATTCACCTTCGCCGTGGGCGAAGATTGCCGTACGCAGGCCCGCATCGCCGTGGAAACCCGCACGACGGCCGCGCACATTCGATCCGGCGAATACACGGAAGACCAATTCAGCGTCTATCTGACAGTTCGACGTTATGGGTCGATGAATGTCGGCGACGCGATCGTCGATGCGCTTGGCGAGTTATCGGAAATCGCCCGGGAAATGATCGAAACGCACGTCGCGCCGAACATTTTGAAGCCGCTGGCGAGGACGATCGCGCTGAAATAGACCCGGTCGTAGCGGTTATGGCGATCGTGCGATCGCGGTCGGCGACCGAGAGCCGGTTTTCGAGCTAGGCTTCTTCGGCGTCGCGCGTTGGGGAATCGTCGCGACGCGGTCTCTCGTTCGAGGGTCACGATGCCGCACATTCGCAAACGTCTTTTCGTCGATCCGCGTCCAGGGCATTCTGATCCTACTGCGCGTTGCTGTATTGGATCGCCGTGCTGACGACCATCGGCATCCTCATGGTGAGTTGGGGAATGCTGACCGGTCCCGATCGGTCGCCCGGCGAACTACTGGAAGAGATCTGGAACGAGTATCGCCTCCCCCTGGTCGCCGCCGTGCTGGTGTTGCCGTTGATGATCGGCGACGTCGTCCGCGTGAGTAATCGATTCGTCGGGCCGATCTATCGCCTGCGTCGCGGACTTCATTCCTTGGCCGCGGGCGAGCCCTTGAAGATGATGCAGTTCCGCGAAGGGGATTTTTGGAAGGACTTGGCCGACGAGTTCAACGCCGTCGCCGCGCGGATCGAACGCTTGGAACGTCGACTCGAACGTGCGAACGACGAAGAGTCCGCGAAGCCTACGGAGGAAACTCTTGCGGCGAGCGCCGCGTTAACGACATGGACGATCGTTAGCTTTCCATACGTCGCCGTCGATCGATGCCCGCCGCGACGATCACGATCAGGCCCAGCAGAATATCTTGTAACGCGTTCGGGACGTTAAGCAGCACGCAGCCGCTCTTGACCACGGCGATAATCGCGGTTCCGCAGGAGGTTCCCACGATCGAACCGCGTCCGCCGCTAAGACTCGTCCCGCCGACGACCACCGCGGCGATGACCTGCAACTCGAAGCCGAGGCCGACGTCCGGTGTGCCTTGCGTCAGACGGCAGAAGAAAAACATTCCCGCCGCGCCGAAGAACACGCCGGCCGCGGCGTAGATCGAGATTTTCATCCAGGCCACGGCCACGCCGCTCAGTCGCGCGGCTTTCTCGTTCGAGCCGATGGCGTAAACGTAGCGCCCCCAAACGGTCACTCGTAATAGCACTCCCGTGACGGTCGCACAGACCAACGTCAGCCAGACGCCGGGCGCGAAGTAATACCAAGCGTCTTGTTGCGGCGCAAGCATCGTCGTCATCCAGTGGGGGATCGACTCGACCGGCGGACGAATCGGCTGACCCTCGTTCGAGAGTTTCGCCGCGCCGAACACGATCGTCATCGTCCCCAAAGTCACGATGAATGGCGGCAGTTTGAGGGTCGCGATCAAAGTTCCGTTGAAAGCTCCCGCGGCGATGCCCAATGACAGACAGGCCGCTACGGCAAGGATGGGGGCATCACCTCGGTTCAGCGACAACCCCAAGACCATGCCCGCCAATGCGGCCGCGTTTCCTACCGAAAGGTCGATTCCGCCTGAGATAATGATCAACGTCATCCCGATGCCGGCCATTAAAACCGGCGCGGCTTGCGCCGCGGTGGAACGCAGATTCCGCAAAGTCAAAAACGACGGCGAATCGCTGATCGACGAATCGACGATCGCAAACAACACGATGACCGCCAACAGCGCGAGGAAGGGGCCCAACGCCTGCGTGACGGTGCGCGACATAACGGCTAGGCGAACGAGGACCGACGCCGAAGCGTCGCGGCGGACGTTATTCGAAGCGCGGCGGAGTAAGCCGCGCGCGAACTTCAGGCAATTCCAGATTTTCCGGCGTCGCCAAGAGTTCGCCGGTGTTGACGACCGGTTCGACCTTCTCGCCGCGCAGATGTCGCACTAACGTCTTAACGGATGTGTACCCCATCTTGACCGGATCTTGCAGAACTAGGCCGTGCATCTCTCCGTTGCGGAGCGCGGCGATCATTTTGTCGCTGGTATCGAAACCGATGAACTTCACCTTACCGGCCAGCTTCGCGTCGCGCAACGCTTGTAACATTCCGACCGCGCACGATTCGTTCACGGCGAAGATCCCGTCGGACTTGGACCCGAAATCATTTAACAAGTTCTGCGCGACGCCGAGCGCGGCGTCGGCGGTCGCTCCGGCGTATTGATCCTTCGAGATCACCGTGACGTCGGGGAATTCCTTCGCCAAGGTGTCTAAAAACCCTTGCTCGCGACGTTCGGTGCTTTCGCTGCCGATCGCGTAGCGGAACAATATGACGTTGCCTCGCCCGCCCAGCAGTCGCCCCATCTCGCGTGCGGCCAACACGCCGCCGTTATAGTTGTCGGTCGCCACGTACGAGACCGCCAGCTCGGGCTTTTCCAATCCGCTGTCGAAGATCACGGTCGGGATTTTCTCGCGGCCGGCTGCCGCGACGACGTCTTGCAGGCCGCGGCGCGTCGAGCGGCGCCAAGCAAACTCCGTCGACGCCGCGCGTGATGAACGTCTCGACGACGTTGACCTGTTCCAGGCGATCGTCTTCTTTCGACGGGCCTTTCCAGAGCAGGGCCACGTCGAGTTCTTTCGCCGCTTGTTCCGCGCCGTAACGAACGGATTGCCAGAACTGGTGTGTCGTCCCTTTGGGAACGACGGCGATGGTCGTTTTCTTTGCGGAGCCGTTTTCCGCCCCGCAGCCGCTCAAAGCGGCGAAGCAACAGAGCACCCCCCAGGTTAACGCGCGATGCGTCATGCGATGCTCCCCCCGGAGATCGAATTCAAACGAAGGACGAGACAAATTTTCTTCACTTGACCAGCACGTACTACGGTCGCAAGCGTGTGAGACCCTAGAACGGAGTTTTTGCCGCGGAATGAGAACTCGCTCGAGTTTAACGTCGATCGTGGTTGCCGCGCCGCGGACCACCGCGACGGTAATCGTTCCCGCCGCGCGGCGACTTGGCTCGCGCTTCCATGTTGATGCCGATCAAGATGCCGATCGCTTCTTTCCACGGCACGACTTCGCGGTGCATTTGACGTTCGCCTGAGGCGTCGTCTTCGGCGATCGGACCGCGCGTCATATCGAGCGCCTCGTGCAGGTCCTCGTGTAGTTCGTCTTGCAAGTTGGCGACCGGTGCGACGGGCGCCGTGCCGGCCGAGGTTTTGCGACCGCCGCGACGGCGGCGTTTGCGGCGTGGTTCGTCCGTTTGGCCCTCCATGCGCGGAGAGCGTTCGCGACGAGGCGGAAGATCGCGGGGGTCGATGTCGCGAGGGTCCACGTCGCGAGCGACCGATTTGCGCGGCGCGACGTTACGCGGATCGATATTGCGCGGGTCGATGTCCGACGGATCGCCGTCCAACGCATCGGCATCGTCCGCGCGGGATGTCGGTTCGTCATCGTCGTATCCGGCGTCGTCCCCGCTTCGATCGTTTGGCGCGCGTTCCGCGCCGTTGCGTCCGCGCGAGCCACGTCCGCCGCGACGGCGACGACGACGGCGTTTTTTAGGTTGGCCGTTTTCGTCGAGTTCGACGGGCCGATCGGTCGCGGCCTGCGAACCTTCCGGAGTGCGCGAGGAACCCGAAACATCGTCCAAATCCGCGTCGTTGTGATCGAGATCGTCGAGACGGGCTTCTTGCCGCTTGGGGGGCGGACCGCCGAATTTTTCGTCGATAAACCCAAAGACGTTGAGATCGCGGCGCGGCGGAGCGTCGTCGTCCCACAGTCGACGCGACGTCGGCGATGGAACCGTTTCGGAATCCGCAACGTCGCCGCGATCGTCGTAAGCCAATTCGCGCGGTTCGGCGGCCACCGGACGATGTTCGTGAGTCCGCTCGGCACGGGGTTGCTCGTCGCGTCGACCTTCGCCGCGCGGGCGGTCATCGCGACCACGGTTTGGGCGATCGCCGCCGCGTCCTCGGTCACCGGAGCCAGCGCGATCGTCACGCCCGCGACCTCGGTCGCCACGACCGCGTTCGGCGGAATCGCGACCGCGACCGCTTCGTTCACGTCCTTCGCCGCGTGGTCGTTCCGTTGAATCGCCGTCCTCGTCACGACGCGGTTCGCGCGGTGTGCGGGTCGGGAGATCGATCGGGGCGGCATCGTTCGGATCACGCACCGCGCGGACGATTTCAACGCCGGCGATCGTGACCGCCGCTTGTGGCGTCGCGACCGGTGACGGCTCACGGGCCGCTTCGGCCGTGACCTGAATGCCTAAATCCGACGCCAGCGAGCCCCAGTCCGAACTGCTCGGCGGCGAGGCGAGTTTCGGAACCGGTGCAGGACGTTTGGGGGTCGGCGTCGGCGGGGTGCGTATCGGCTCTGGCGTAACGTCCGTCGGTAGGCCTAAATCCGATAGTAAATCTTCCCAACCACCAGAAGTCGATGTCATATCGAGCCGTGTCTCTTTCTCGGGCAAAAATGAATAAACGGCCCGGAAAACGCGGCTTCGACCGACCAAAAAAGGACGGGAACTCGACGATTTTCAGAGCCAAACAAGGCCGATCGCTCACCGTTCGATCGGGAATTTGCCCCTGAATATAGTCCCTAACTCGTGAATTGAGAAGCCTTTTCGTCGATCACACAATCCCGGCAAATCGGATATCCCCCGCAGCTTCTCCGATTGCGCAAAGTGAGTTATGGCAGTTCCCCGGGTTTCAGTAAAAAAACACCAAGAATGATCGGACTCGTGGAAAGTACGGGGGATATAAGAGACAAACATTGTTTGAACGTCACTTGGAAATGGTCAAAACCTGCTGAATTATAGAGTTACGACCGCGGGCAAAAAATTCAGGAAGAATTTCGTTTTTAATCTCTTTAAGGTCTTGATTTTCAAGGTGTCATTGTGTATACAGATAAACACTAGTTTTCGTTGGTCTAACGCCGGCGATATTTCTCCAGTAAGTTATGTGCGGAATGAGGTTGAAACACGTTATTCAAGATAGCGCGGTAATCGGTGGTTATTGGCGTAAGTCGTGTATTGCGAACGAGATACTGAGAGATGCAGGTTTGCGGGCCGGTTTGGCCGTCCAAGTATAAGATTCCATCATCCGAGTGATGAAACGTCGTTCAAGCCCGACGTTTAAGGTCCATAGAAGAGGAGAAGTTATGTCCAAAGACCCGAAACCCGCACAAAACGATTCCACGCGCATGCCCGAGCGCGAAGACATCGAACTGCGCGGCCACATCATCGACAGTCTATTGCTACCGAAGGCGCTCGACGTCGTAATCGCCTACGGCGGCGCGTACGTCATCAAAAACATTCAAATCGGGGAAACTCGCCATAACCCCAGCCATGTGCTATTGGAAGTCCGCGCCGGATCAAACCACGTTGTGCGCGATTCTGGCGCAGTTGGCCGATCACGGAGCGGTTCCGACCACACAGCACGACGCTGCGCACGGTGCCGGTGGATATCGCGGGGGCGTTTCCCGAAGCGTTTTACAGCACGACCAATCAACGAACCGAAGTCCGCCTCGCCGGCGAATGGCGACCGGTCGCGGATCAAGAGATGGATTGCGGCATTGTGATCGACCGATCCGGCGCCGTGCGCTGCGTACCGATGACCGACGTCGCCGTCGGAGACGCGATCGTCTGTGGTCATGTCGGCGTGCGCGTGTTTCCCGAAGAACGGAAGGTGGAAAAGCAATCATTCGAGTTTATGAACAGCGCGGTCTCGACCGAAAAGCCGAAGGGCGTAGCGATCCGCCAGATCGCGCAGCAATTGTTCGAGGTCAAACGCTCGGGCGGCCGTTCGTTGTTGGTCGGCGGTCCGGCGATCATTCACACCGGGAGTTCCTGTTATGTCGGAGAATTGATCGAGAAAGGCTATCTGCAACTGCTATTCGCCGGCAATGCGTTGGCGACGCACGATATTGAGCAATCGTTGTTCGGCACCAGTTTGGGTGTGTACTTGGACAAGGGCGACCTCGCGGAAGCGGGACACGAACATCACCTGCGCGATCAATCGCATCCGACGTGCAGGCGGAATCCGCCCGGCGGTGGAGCAGGGAATTTTGAAGTCGGGCATCATGTACGAATGCGTCAAGCACGGCGTCGATTACGTCCTGTGCGGCAGCATCCGCGACGACGGTCCGTTGCCCGACGTCATCACCGACTCGTTGGTCGCCCAGCGCGTGATGCGCGAAAAAGTGCGCGGTTTGACGTTTTGCTTGATGATCGCCACGACGTTGCATTCGATCGCCGTCGGCAATTTGCTGCCGGCTTGGGTCAAGGTCGTTTGTGTCGACATTAATCCGTCGACCGTCATCAAATTGAACGATCGCGGGTCGTTTCAAACCGTCGGCCTGGTGACCGATGTCGAGCCTTTCTTGCGTTCGCTGATTGCCGAGCTTCGCACGTTGGAAGCGGGGGCCGCATGACCGTTCCGCGAATTCTGATGTGTCCGCCCGAGCATTATGGGATCGATTACGAGATCAATCCCTGGATGAGTCGTTCGCGCCCCAGCGATCGCGCGCTGTGCGCGAGCAATGGAGCGCGTTAAAAACGCATTTGGAAGCGGCCGGCGCGACGATCGAATTGCAGGAACCGATTCCGGGACTACCCGATTTGGTCTTTACGGCCAACGCGGCGTTGATGTATCGCGAACGAGCGATTCTCACGCGATTTCATCACGTCGAACGCCAAGGTGAAACGCCGCACGACGAAGCGTGGTTCGCCGCGCACGGATTCACTCCCGTCACGCTCCCGGGCGACGCTTCGTTCGAAGGGGCGGGCGACGCGTTGTTTTGCGGCGACACGTTATTCGCCGGTTATCGTATTCGCAGTCACGCCCGCATGCATCAAGAAATCGGCGCGATGTTGGGCGTGCGGGTGATCCCGCTCGAATTGACGGACAACTATTACTACCACGTCGATACGTGTTTCTGTCCGCTCGATCCGCAAACCGCGATCTATTATCCGCCGGCGTTCGACGAGTATGCCCGGGCGGCGTTGGCGGCGCATATTCCGAATTTGATCGTGGTCGAAAAAGACGAAGCCCGCGAATTCGCCTGCAACGCGGTCGTCGTCGGGCGAACCGTCGTGACGAACACGGGATGTCCGCGACTGCACGCCGCGCTCGCCGCGCATGGCTTCACGCCGATCGCCACGCCGCTGAGCGAGTTCGTCAAAGCGGGTGGGAGTGCGAAATGTTTGACGTTACGCTTGGACGGCGAGGAAGCCGCCGGGTGGCGAACTTAAGACATCGTCCACATCAACTCGACAACGCCGTCCCTAACGGTTCGGGCTGTTCGAATGTCGGATCGGGTTCCAGCGATTGTTGCAAATCGCGTTTCCGGTCGCCGACCGTTTGGCCGGGCAACCATGCGATCAACGGCAGAATCAATAACCGGACGACGCCGGAGATGGCGAACACCCAGTAATAGGCGGCGGTGTTGTGCGCGAGAAAACTGAGCAGAACGCCGCCGGCGATCGAGCCGACGGAACTCGCCACGGCGTAGCCGAGGTTGTAGACCGTCAGCACGCTGGTGCGGCGTTCGATGGGAATCGCTTCGAGAAAAATCAGGACGATGCCAAGTTCGAACGCGCCCCAGAAAAATCCGGCGACGAATTGCAGACCCAAGAGAAAGGACAGATCACGCGAAACCAACCATAACGCCGGCAACGGAATGATGATGATCCCGCTGAGGATCAGCATCATCCGCGTGCCGTAGCGGTGGGCGAAACGCCCCCATAGCGGCATCGAGACGACTTTGGCGAAGAACGACATGCCGAAAATCAGCATGTACTGCGTGTAATCGAATTTTAGATCGTTCAGCACGTACGGTGCGAAGTACGGCCCGGCGACCTGCGGCGCGCAGTACATCAACCAAAGGTAGGCCAACAACGGCCCCGCGCCGCCGCGGCGCCACAGACCGCGCAGCTCCTGGCATCGACCGTAGCGGGCTTCGCCAACGCGCGGGGCTCGGTTTTGGCGGCCAAGCACAGCACGGAGATCATGCGGCACGCGCCGGCGACCGCAAAGATGACCATGAATACGGTCATCGTCGCGTCGTTGGCCTTGCCGTATTGCAGAACGAGTCCGCCGAGGACGTAGGCCATCAACAGGCAAAACTGTCCGATCCGCGTGCGACGCGCTAAGTAGTGCGAACGAATGTCGGTCGGGATGACGTTGCTGACCCACGCGTTCCACGCCGGTCCGGCGGCGAGACCCGCCCCCCAATAAAACCCAGCGACGACGAACAACAACCAAACCGGCATCGCGCCGATCGCGGCGGCGATGGCTAACGGAAGAAACGCGACCGCTTGGACGGCCGAACAGCCGACGACCCACTTACGATGCGACCCAAGTTTGGCGACCGCCCAAGGCGAAATCGTTTGCAACGCCGCGCCGCACAACAGCGGCACGGTGGTGATCAAGCCCGAGACGGTGGGACTGAACCCCAGCGCCACGGCGAACGCCGAGAGATATTGCTCGCCGCAGCCGACCATGATGCTGAAGAACGCGACGTCCCAAATCATCAAGCTGAGGTTTTTACTCAGTTCGGCAGGTGTCGCGGTGGTGCCGGTGGATGACGCTGACGAAGCTCCGGGCGTCGTCGATTCGATTCGAGAAGAGCCGCGTCCGGAGAGGCGGCGTGGCGTCGAAGCGACGTTTCGTCGCGGTGCTGAGCGAGCAAGCAAGGGAACGGCCTATCACGTCGAATGACCGCGGTGCGACCGATTTCGCACTGAGCGCGGGGCGGAAAACCGGCATCCATGCCGCTTTTCACAGACAAAATCCTACTCCGCAGGTTCGCCGGAAACCAGACCAAGCGGCTCGCCGAACCGATTGAACTTCCCGCAACTGCGGGGAGGAACGCTATTTCTCAGCGAAACGAGGAAATGCTAGCGGTCACAAAATTACGTCGTCATTTGGATGACGTTTTGATGCCGACGAGATAGCCGCAGTGAATCGCGGTCGACGTAGGGCCGACGGAGACTTCGAAACCGGCTTCGACCAACCAGCCACGGTATTCGGCGGCGCTGTAGGCCCGCCCTTCGGTCAGCGTGAACAACGCGGCCGAATACAGGGCGATCGGCAACGGGCCGGACAGATCGTCGTCCAGAAATACGTCGTGAACGATCAGTTTTCCGCCTTCGGGCAACGCGTCGCGCAACGGCAAATCAAACGCTTACATTCGGGAACATCCCAGTCATGCAAAATGTTCGACAACAACACCACGTCGGCGTCGGCCGGAATCGTATCGCGAAACATATCGCCCGGAACCAAAAACAGCCGGCTCGTCACGCCGTAGTGATCGGCGAACTCGCGCGCCACGGTCAAGACTTCGGGGCGGTCCCAAACGACGGCGTGGAGATCGGGATTTGCTCGCAAAAAAGCGATACTGTAAATCCCGGATCCACCACCGACGTCGAGCAAGCTGTTCGATTGCGAGAGATCGAGTTTGTTCGCCAAAACCGGCGCGACGTTCCGCGCACGACCGGCCAAGGCCAGCGTCAGCGTGCGCGCGGCGGCGGCTTCTTCCATCGCCGAGTGCTCGCCGGCTTTGTAAATGAAAGCGGTCCCTTGCTCGGTCGTGCCTGCCGGAGCAAACACGTGCTCGTCGCCGGCCGCGACCTGGGGATCGCCCGACCCGACCGGACGATTCGTTTTCAAACAGCGGACCATCCCCGCGACGGCCGGGCTATCGGCCGAAAGCCCCAGATAATCGCCGACGTAATGTTCGCCATCGGGCAACAGGTGGGCGCGGGCAAGCGACGTCAACGCCAGTTGTCCCGTTTCGTTTCGCACAAGAAGTTCCATCGCGCGAAGCGCGGTGAATAACACATGTGCCGGACGGGGTGCCAGTTCCAGGGCCGTGGCTAGATCTTCAAACGACAAAGGACGTTCCGCCAATCGCTCAAACAAGCGGAATCGCGAAACGGCGGCCGTCAACAACGCGGAACCATACGACCCGCGATAATGTTCGAAAATCGAGGTCGGATCCAACTCGGGAAGGGGCAGGGGGGAGGCCATGAGATAACAAGAACGAGTGCGATGCGAATAGGATGGTCGTTAGACGATGCGAGAAACGGTTATTTCATCGTCGCGCGGGTTTCCTTGACGATCGCCGTATAGCGTTTCGCCAACTCGGTGATTTCGTCGAAGCGGCCGGCTTTGATTGACTTGGGATCGACCAACGATCCGCCGATACCCAACGCACATGCGCCGGCTTTCAAAAATTCGGCCGCGGTTTGCAGGTTCACTCCGCCGGTCGGCATTAGGCGGATTTGCGGCAGCGGGCCGCGGATCGCCTTCAGATACGCCGGACCGGTGATTTCGCTCGGAAAGACTTTGACCACGTCCGCGCCGGCTTGCCAAGCGGTCAGAATTTCGGTCGGCGTGAACGCGCCCGGCATAATCAACGCCCCATAACGCTTGCACAGTTCGATCGTCGCCAAGTTGACGCAAGGCGAAACGATATAACGAGCGCCGGCCAACAAAGCGGTTCGTGCGGTTTCCGGATCGAGCACCGTTCCCGCGCCGACCAGCACGCGATCGCCCAGGCGATCGGCGACGGCCTCGATCACGCGATGCGCTTTGGGGACGGTAAACGTAATCTCGATCGCTTCCACGCCTCCGGCGACCAGGGCTGCGGCCGTTTCGATCAACACGTCGCCGGAATCGGCGCGTACGACCGCCACGACGCCGGTGTCGAGAATTCGCTGCAAATCAACGCTGGCGGACATGTGACGATCGAAGTGAAAGGGAAAACGAATGAGACGTCTTGATAGCGGAAAGGATGCCGGCAATCGCGGATGCCTTGCCGTGAACAATGACGACTCCTGCCGGAATTCGGTTCGAGCTTTCCCAATCTACCCGATCGACAGGACGCGGATAAGTTGTTCAAGCGGCGGGACCGGTCGCGACGATAGGGCTAACAGGGAGCGCGCGTCGATCGGGCGGTTTGCGCGCGGGCTCTCGCTTTCGCTTCGTCACGGACCTTCTCCGCCAGAGCGCATGATCGCTGTTCGCCGGCTCTGCACGATGTTGATCGCGATCGCGCTAGTTTCGCGTGCCGCGACTTCGTACGCGCAGGGGGCAGGTAACTTGCCGCAACCGATCAGCACCCGGCAAGCATCGTTCGCGATTCCGTACACGATCCCGGTTCCGAAGACCCCGGCCGAACAACCGCTCGAGATTCGGCTCTTCGTCAGCTCGGATTTCGGCAAAACGTGGAATCCGGCCGACGCCAACAAGTTACGCGCCGATTACCGAAACGCTGCGCGGCCAATTCGTCTTTCGCGCACCGCAAGACGGCGAGTTCTGGTTCGCGTTGCGAACGGTCGACCGCCAAGGACAACTTCGCGGTGGTCGAAATGGGCCGGAACTTCGTGTGATCGTCGATTCGCAACCGCCGGTCATCAAGTTGGATGCCCAACGCGGCGCGGCGGGCGAGGTGGCGATTCGCTATGAATGCGCCGATGGCGCGTTATTGCCGGAAACATTGACGCTGTCGTGCCAATTCGTCGGCGAGACCGAATGGCGATCGATCGCGTTCGATAAAACGATCAAACCCGATCCGCGTCGACCCTTGCAAGGGACCGCCGTGTTCTGGCCGGAGAAGGCCGGCGTAGAATTGGCGTTACGGGCTGAAATCCGCGATCAGGCCGGCAACACCGGGACCGTGCAAGTCCGCGTTTCGACCGCTCCAGGCGTCGCCGCGCAGCCGTTGGTACCGAACCGTCAGCCGAACGGACTCGATTCGAATGCCACGCCCGGCGGCACTCGTGATTTGGCCCGCGAGAACGATCCCCCACCATCGTTTCCGTTTGGGGATACGTCGCGTCCCGGTGGGACCCGTTGGAACGACGTGACGCTGCCCAGCCCGGGACCGACCGCAGCTTCGCCGACGGTGGCGGCTCCGACGACCGTCCCATCGAACGTCGCCCCGAACGAGCAGAGCGGTCCGGCGTTGTTCGGACCCGGATTTGGTCCGCCGCCGGCGTTGCCGCCGCCGACTTCGACCGCCTTGCAACCGCAAGTCGCGCCCTTGGCTCCCCGCGTCGAAAGTCAGTATGTCGCCCAGCCGGTGCGATTGGCGCAGGGACCGATCGACTATCGTTTACCCGATGGTCAACGTCCGCGGATGGTCAACGGACGCACTTTCGAGTGGGATTATGAAATCGAAGCGATCGGCGCGGCCGGGATCGCGCGCGTGGAATTGTGGCTGACGCGCGACGGCGGACGAACTTGGGAAAATGCCGGCGCCGATCCGGATAATCGTAGCCCGGTTCGTACGACCGTCGACGGCGAAGGCGTGTTCGGGTATCGCTTAACGGTGCAAAGCGCCGGTGGCGCGCCATCTCGCGCCCGAATCCGGGCGATGTTCCCGAGATGTGGATCGGCGTCGATCTGACCAAGCCGAAGGCGCAACTGGTCAATGCGGAACTAGGCGTAGGCAACAAAGCCGGCGAAGTGACGTTCACCTGGGAAGCAGACGACGCGTTCTTGGCCGCTCGGCCGGTCACGTTGCAATATTCCGCCGATCGCAACGGGCCGTGGACGACCATCGCGGCCGGCGTCGACAACACCGGCCGTTATCCGTGGCGATACGACGCGCAAACGCCGGATCGAATCTTGATACGCCTGGAAGTTCGCGACGAAGCGGGTAATGTCGGCGTCTCGGAATCGCGTGAAGCGTTGTCGCTCGAACGCAACTCGCCGACGGGTAAACTGCGCGGCGTTCGCCCGATCGAGGGGGCGATGCATCGCACCCCGACGCCGCCGGCGCAGCTCGCGCCGTTGTACGCGGGCGTCGCTCCGAAGTCGGGACTGCCGCGCGGCGTAACCACCACGCCGACGACGCCGGGCTGGTTACAACCACGGATCAACGGTCAGCCGGCGATGGATTATCCGTCGAATACGAACGCGCAAGCGGCAAATCCGCAGGATTCACGTCGTTAGAGACGTCCATACTCGTTTCCTAACTACAAATTTCGACCGGCGCACGGTATCGTGAACGCTTTCCTTGCGTTCACTTCGTTCCGACCATGCCGACCGCGATCGATTACCTGACCGCGCCGGACAAGCATCCGCCGCTCCCGGTCTGCGTCCTGTACGGCGATGAACCGTTCTTTTTCAAAGAGGTTCTCGCGCAGCTCGAGCAGCGTATTCTGTCGGGTGAAGATGCCGAGTTCTCGCGTTCGTCGTTTAACGGCGAGAAACACGCCGGCCAGCCGCTGGAATGGCGGACCGTGCGCGACGAACTGGATACGGTCGCGCTCTTCGGCGGCGGGCGGCGTTTGATCGTGGTCGATAACGCAGACGACTTCGTCAGCCGCCATCGCGAGCAGTTGGAAAATTACGTCGCCAAAGCCGCCGCGAGCAGCGTGTTGGTGCTGACGGTGAAAAGCTGGCCCTCGAATACGCGATTGGCCAAAGCGGTCGCGGCGTCGGGCTTACCGATCGAATGCAAAGCGCCGGGCGAAGCGCAGTTGCCGCGCTGGCTGAATCAACGCGCGGAGAAACAACACGGAGCGAAACTGGACGAAGACGCCGCCGAGCAGTTGCTGGAAATAATTGGTCCCGAAATGGGGCGATTGGATCAAGAGCTGGAGAAGTTGGCGCTGATCGCCCTGATGGACGCGAAAACCGCCGGCGGGGAAAAATCGACGCCGGTCATCAAGCGACAACTCGTGGTCGACGCCGTCGGAGGGTGGCGGGCGAAGACCGCCTGGGATCTGAGCGAGAAAATGAACTCCGGCGAAGCCGCCGTCGCGCTCGCCCAGTTGGCGCGGTTGGTCGAGTCGGGCGAAGAGCCGATCGCGCTGTTGGCGCAGGTATCGTCGTCGTTGCGAAAATACGCCGCCGCCACGGCGGTCGCCGACGCCGCGACCGCGGAGAAACGTCGAATCGATCTCAAGACGATTCTGACCGAGGCCGGAATGAAGCTCTGGCCGGCCGCGTTACAAAGCGCGGAAAGTCACTTAAAACAGTTGACCCGTCGCCGCGGCCGCCAGATTCTGGCGTGGCTGTTGGAAGCTGATCTCGCGCTCAAAGGGAGCAATTCGTCCGGACATCGCGCGCGACTGGTCCTCGAGCATTTGATCGTCAAGCTCTCGAAGCCGACCGTCGCGATCGAAATCGTCGAACGATAAACGACGTGAAACGACCGCTCCCGGGCGCAGGCCGTTTTTTCATAAAATATCTAACTTGCGAGGCGACGGTTCGTCGCCTGCTTTCGTTGATGTCCGTTTTTCGATACGACTTATGACCGACGCTTACGCTTTGTACGACAATCCCCTGATCGGCCGGTATGCTTCGCGCGAGATGAGCGAATTGTGGGGGCCGCGACGTAAGTTTTCGGTCTGGCGCAGGCTGTGGGTTTGGCTGGCCGAGGCCGAATCCGAACTCGGATTGCCGATCAAGTACGAGCAGATCGAACAACTCCGCGCGAACATCGACAACATCGATTTCGCCGCCGCCAACGCCTACGAAAAGAAACTCCGTCACGACGTCATGGCGCACGTTCATGCTTACGGCGACGTGGCGCCCGACGCTCGGGCGATCATCCATCTCGGCGCGACCAGTTGCTACGTGACGGACAATACCGACCTGATTCTGATGCGCAAAGCGCTCACCTCGGTACGTGATCGCTTGGCGACGGTGATCGACCGCATGGCGACCAAAGCGGCCGAATACGCCGACTTGCCATGTTTGGCGTTCACGCATTTGCAGCCGGCGCAACCGACGACCGTCGGCAAGCGGCTGACGCTCTGGATTTATGATCTGACGTTGGACTTGGAAGAACTCGAGCATCGGCTATCCGCGCCTCCGCGTGCGCGGCGTAAAAGGAACGACCGGGACGCAAGCCAGTTTCTTGCAACTGTTCGACGGCGATCACGCGAAGGTCCGCGAATTAGATCGATTGGTCGCCAAGAAGATGGGGTTCGACGCCACCTACGAAGTCACCGGACAAACTTACACGCGTAAGATCGACAGCCAAATTTTGGCGGTTCTCTCGGGCATCGCCCAAAGCACGCACAAATTCGCCACGGATTTACGGATTTTGGCCGGACGGAAAGAACTGGAAGAACCGTTTGAAAAAGAGCAAATCGGTTCGTCCGCCATGGCGTATAAACGGAATCCCATGCGGGCGGAGCGGATCTGCGCAGTTTGGGCCGCTTTGTGATGAACCTGGAATCGAGCGGCGCGGATACGCACGCCACGCAATGGATGGAGCGCACGTTGGACGACAGCGCGATCCGTCGGCTGGTGTTGCCGCAATCGTTCTTGGCGTTGGATGCGATTTTGATCCTGATGCAAAACATCGCCGAGGGTTTGGTCGTCTACCCGAAAGTCATTGAGAAGAACTTGCGGGAAGAGTTGCCGTTCATGGCGACCGAGAGTTTTATGATGGCCGGCGTCGCCGCCGGCGGCGATCGTCAGGATTTGCACGAGCGAATCCGCACCCACAGCGTGGCGGCCGCCGCGGAGATTAAACAACATGGTCGACCGAACGATCTGATTGAACGCCTGAAAAACGACCCGGCGTTCGAGCAAGTCGATTTGGACGCCGCGATGGAGCCGGAGGCATATGTGGGCCGCGCGCCGCAACAGGTCCGCGAGTTTTTACACGAAGTCGTGCGACCGATCCGGGCGAAATATGCCGGCGTGCTCGATCGGACGGCCGAAGTTCATGTTTAAGCCGGCGGGGTCGGTTTCGGCCTCTCTTTTCCCCTTGATCCTTTACCACGTAAGGATTTAAGATACTGGGCTTACATCTTTCCTTAGCCTCGCCGGCACGAAATCCGGTCGAGCGGAAACGGCTCGGTCTTCGGATCGTCGTTTCGAGGGCCGACCGCCGAGAATCCCTGGGCGGACGGAGCGTATGATCCCAACTTGGAGGGGAGACGGCCCGCGTTATCGCGGGGAATCTCCCACATGACGTGCTCGATTCGTTCGCAAAATTGACGGCCTTGATCGGTCCCCTGTTCGCCCAGGCCGACGCCGCTCCGCCCGCAGGCGGACAACCCGGAGCGGGCGAGCAACAGCCGTTCTGGATTTCGCTGATGATGTGGATCCCGTTGGGTCTGCTCTTCTACCTGTTTTTCATGCGTCCGGCTCAGAAGCAAGCCGCCCAACAACGCGATCAACTCGACAGCCTGAAAAAAGGGGATCGCTTGGTCACCAAGGCGGGCATTTATGGCTCAGTCGTGTCGGTCGATAAAGAAGCCAAAAAAATCACGTTGAAGATCGACGAATCGAATAACACCAAAATCGATATTACGCTCTCGTCCGTCGACTATTTGGTCGGCGTGCCGGGCGACAACGCCAAATCCACTTAAGCGAGCCCGACTCGCGACACACTGGGGGTCGGTAAGACGCCCGCCCCACGTTCCACACAACCAGAGCCATTCGGAAGTTCCATGCACGCGATCGCCGACCATCTTTCGACCATTTTGCCGTTGTGGGCGCAGAGCGACTCCGGAAGTTCTTCCCGACGTGGTCGCGAAAGCCGCCCCGGCCCAAACTTCCGCCGGCGGCTGGGTCGTGTGGGTGGTCGCCTTAGCGTTGGTGGCCGGGTCGTGGTACGCGGCCGTGTTGCTCAGCCGCGCTTGGCGGATGAACGACTACGTCGGCCGCTTCTTCGCGCTGATCTTCGCGATCGCATTCGGTGTGGTGATTTGCGGCGGTGCTTACCTTTCGTCCCAGGGCGTCGAAGGTTTTAAGAACTGGTCGCGCGTAAAGTTGGGCGTCGACCTCAGCGGCGGCGTGATCTTGGTTTACGAACTCGATCAGCTAAAAGTGGCAAAGAAAGAACTTGATGCAAGCGATCTTAAAGCAACCCAAGCCGCGCTCGATACCTACACCAGCGACAAGCCCGCGCTCAAGGCGAAAGCCGAGTTAGACACGGTCTTGAAAGATCGCGTCATCATTTTGCTCGAAGGAGCGAATCTGACCGACTTCGCGAATTTGACGACCATCTTCACGCAGCCCGGCGTGTTACCGAACGATGCGCGGATGTTGAAGGTCAATCAGACCGACAAAGACATGGTTTTTCAACTACAGGCCACGATCGCTAAAGGCATTATGGATGACTTGGTCTCGGGGCTAAGTCGGCGTATTAATCCGGGTGGCCAAAAAGAAATCTCGGTGAAGTCGATCGGCGCGAATCAGGTCGAAATTATCATCCCGCAGACCGACGCTCAAGAATTGGACGTCATCAAGCAGAACATCAGCACGGCCGGAACGTTGGAGTTCCGCATTATGGCGAATCGCGAGTTCCCCGAGCATCGGGCGTTGATCGCGGCGGCCGAGAAACCCGATGCGCCGGATTTGATCGTCGACAAGTCGGTCAGCCCGCCGGTGAATCTCGGTCGCTGGGTCGATCTCTCGCCGGAAGTCGAAAAGCAAGAACGGGTTTCGTTAAGCGGCGACATCATTCGCGAAGGGCGCACCGGCAGGCTCCAAGCGTTGGTTCACTTCGATCCGATCATCGGCGAAATCACCGGCGAGTCGCTGTTCGCACCGGTTCAGAAACCGATCCGGAAACGGGGCGTCCGCAGATCAGCTTTCAGCTTCGCGGCGTCGGCACGAACCGTTTCGCCGAATTGACCAAAAAGTACACGAATCCCGGCTTACCGACCGAAGCTAAGCTGGCGATTTTGTTGAACGACGAAATCACCACCGCCCCGAATTTGAAGTCGGCCATCACCGGCGGCATGGGGCGCATCACCGGAAGTTTCAAGGTCGAAGAAACACAACGCATCGCCGGCGTATTGAACTCAGGCAAATTGCCTGCTTCGTTGAACAAAGTTCCAGTTCAAGAGGAAACGATCAGCGCTCAGTTGGGTACCGACACGATTCGCAGCGGAGCGATCGCCATGGCGATCGCCACCGCGTCAGTGTTGCTGTTTATGTGGATGTTTTACGGTTTCTGCGGCATCGTGGCCGACCTGTGCGTGTTGCTGAACGTTTTGCTGGTCATGGCGTTCATGATTCCGTTGAAAGCCGCGTTGACGCTCTCCGGCTTGGCGGGCTTGGTGTTGAGCGTCGGCATGGCGGTCGACGCGAATGTTTTGATCTTCGAGCGTATGCGCGAAGAAGTCGCCCGCGGGTCGGCCTTGAAGATGGCGATTCGGAACGGTTTTAGCCGAGCGATGTCCACGGTCATCGATTCAAACCTCACGACGTTGATCTCGGGCGTGGTCTTGTTCGCGATCGGCTCGGATCAACTGAAGGGCTTCGCCACGACGTTGATCTTGGGGCTGTTGCTCAACTTGTTCACGGCCGTCTATTGCTCGCGGATCATTTTCAATATCGCCGAACGTCGCGGGTGGTTCACTAAGCTGAATATGATGCGTTTGGTGGGCGAGACGAAATTCGATTTCGTCGGACCGGTCAAATATTGCGTCATCGGTTCCGTGTTGATCATCGCGGCCGGATTGGCCGTCGGCGTATCGCGCGGTAAGAACTTCTTCGATATCGATTTCGTCGGCGGTTCGACGGTGCAAATCGTCATGACCGAAGCTGCGGCGGCTCAAGAGAAGCCGGACGTCGCTACGATTCGTCGCGACATCGGCGGACGACTGCCCGACTTGGAAGTCAGCGAGGTCACGAATACCGCCGGCGACAAACGTCCGCAATTCAAAGTCGTTACGTCGGAAAACAATTTGACCGACGCAAAACGAATATTGACCGAAATCTTCGGCGACAAATTGCAGCACTACGAGATGACGTACGCGAACGTCGGGCCGTATGTCCCGAAGAAGCCGAAGACCCCGGTCGTTCCCGCCGCGAAAACCGATCCGAAAAAAGCGGAGGAAAAGAAAAGCGACGAGAAGAAGTCGGAACCCGTGAAAAGCGATGAGAAGAAATCCGACACCGACTTGAAAACATCGGACACGACGAAAACCGAACCGGCCAAGACGGTTCCGTCGAAGTCGGAAACGCCGGCCGCTCCGGCGAAAGAAGAACCGGCTGCCCCGACTCCGGAAAAAGCCGCACCCGCCGAAACGAAAGACGGCGCAACGAAGGATGCCGAGAAGAAGCAGTCCGGCCTGGATCGCGAACTGCGTTCGCTGGGACTCGCTTGGCGTTCGATCGTTTCCGGCACGTTGACGCACGGTCTGTTGCTGCAAGACGACAAAGCCGCTCCGAAAACGGAATCGCCGTCGACGGATTCGGCCAAAAGCGAGGCGAAGTCGGAATCATCGAAATCGGAACCTACGACGACCAAAAAAGCCGATCCCGCGAAATCGGAGCCGGCCGCGAGTGAATCGACTAAATCAGGCGAAACGAAGGTCGCCGAATCGAACGTAGTCGATCCGACGAAGAGCCTGCCGACCGCTCCCTCGACCGAAGCGCTGTTGGACAGTACGCGTTATCGTTCGCAAGCCGATCTCAATTTTTCGATTCGCGTCAGTTACCAATATCTGCTGGGCGTCACCACGGACGTACTGACGGCCAAGAAAATCAATGTGACGGACTTCAACTTCGTTCATCCCGAAGGCAACACCGCGTCGACGGCCGTCTCGGAGAAATGGACGTTGGTCTCGTCCTCTACGCCGGCCGAATTGGAAACCATCGTCAAGGATCTGCAGGCTTCGATCGTGTCGCAGCCTGCGTTCTCGCAGGTCAGCAACGTCGGTAGCGCCGTCGCGGATAATTCGAAGTACAACGCGATCTGGGCGTTGCTGGTCAGCCTTGCGGCGATCGTCGTTTATGTCTGGTTCCGCTTTCAGAACGTCGTGTTCGGGTTCGCGGCGGTCATCGCGTTGGTGCACGACGTGTTGTTCACCGTCGGTGCGTTGGCGGTCAGCGTGTACCTCGCTCCGTATATGGGTTGGGCGATGGTGGACCCGTTCAAGATCAGCCTGGAAGTCGTCGCCGCGTTGTTGACGATTATCGGGTTCTCGATCAACGATACGATCGTCATCTTCGATCGTATCCGTGAAATCAAAGGCAAAAGCCCAGACATCACCGAAGATATGGTGAATCGCGCCGTTAACCAAACCCTGGGCCGAACGATCCTGACGTCCGGTACGGTGTTGATCGTGACGATCATTCTGTACGTGTTCGGCGGCGAGGAAATTCACCCGTTCTCGTTCGCGATGCTGGTCGGCTTGATCTCCGGGACTTACAGCACCGTCTATATCGCCGCGCCGATCATCTTGTGGTTCCGCAAGAAGAAACCGGTCGCGACGCCGGTGGTCCGCACGCCCGCCGTGTTGGGACGCGGCCGCTAGGCGGCGCTCCTCGCGATTCGCTCTTCGCATTCGCCCCCGCCGCGTACGTCGTATGACGTAAACGGCGGGGGCTTTTTCGTTTTCGAAAACTCTGTCGATCGCACCGATCGTCCGACGCGGCCGACGGCGAATTCCGTGAACCGCCCGGATCGACGGCGAACTCTCGCCGGCGATGCGTCGATAGAAAGAACGTACGAGGTCCGGAAGCCTCGTCGTTGATTCGCGCCAGGACGGCGATCGGCCGTCCTGTTTCGCGGAGCGACGTCTCGTGCACGATTCTCGGAAACGCCTGTTCGCGGGCGCGGTGGTCTTGGTCGCCGGATTGGCGATCGCCCTCGCGTTTCGCAAGCCCACGAGCGCACCCGTCGCGCCGCCGCTGACATCGTCCGGTTTTACCGAAGTCGTCCCCGCGGCGCCGATCGCCGGTCCGCAGATCGCGGTCGAACCGACTCGCCCGAAATTGGACGGGCGCATCGAAATCGCTCCCGACTCAGCCCCTCAAGTTCCTTCCGCATACACGTGGGAGGGATTCGGCGGATCGGCAGCGGCTCCGAACGCCGCCGCGAGCGTTGCGCCGTTCTCCACGTCCGGCGGAGCGGAAAAGACTCCGCCCATCATGGCGACGTCGCTGGACGCCGCGAGGGCCGGTGATGTGAAAGCCGGACCGGTCGGCGTCGATTTGAATGCGTTACCCAAGGTCGATTCGGGAACGCCTGGGGACCCTTCCTTAAAGCCGCTGACGCAATTCGCCGCGACGGCGAACGCCGAGCGCGGAGGGTTGAGTCCGCAGACCGGCTTGCCGCCGTTGCGCGACGCGACGGCCGGCGCCGACTCGGGGGCGAACGCCATTGCGCGGGGTGATTCCGTCGGCACGTCGCGGAATCCGTTCGATCGCTTTCCGAACGCGACGGCTTCGTCGGTCGGGACGTTCGGGATTCCGGACCCGACGACCGACGATGCCGCGACGTCGCGATCCGGCGACCTTGCCTGGCGTCCGAAGCAGGCCGCGTTGCCGAATCCGCCGCGGACCGACGCTCCGGCCGCATTGCAGTTGCTGCGCGATCCGGCCGCCGTTCAAGCGCCGTACGCGGCGTCGTATCCGCCGGCAGTCCCCGGGAATCCGGTTTCTCCTTCGCCGTACGTGGCGTCGAACGTCGATCGCGGAGGAACGCAAATCGGCCGAGATTTCGCGCGACCGATTCCGATCGACGGTCGCCGCCACCGTGTGGCCGACGGTGACACGCTGGAGAGCATCGCCCGGGCGTACTACGGCGATCCGGCTCGTGCGAACGAGATCTTTGCGGCGAATCGCGGGTTGCTCCGTTCGGCGGACTTGTTACCGATCGGAGCGGAACTGGCGATTCCTGACGTCGGCGCGGCCTCGGCTGGAAAGTCGTACGAAGCGGGGCGTCCGACTCCCGCCGCCGCGGATCGCGATGGTTCGTCGTTAACGGTCCCGCAAATGATGGCT
Organism: Pirellulales bacterium; assembly: GCA_049840575.1. Classification (GTDB taxonomy): domain Bacteria; phylum Planctomycetota; class Planctomycetia; order Pirellulales; family JALHPA01; genus JANRLT01. Next base: position 70,373 of record JASGKV010000013.1, on the reverse strand, counting down.
GCGCCGTTCGCGTTCGGCACGGCGAACACACCGCCCGTTCCGGCCGGTCCCGCCGCTCCACAGGGATGGCCGGCGGCGAACTCGAACGCCAGCGGCGTGAGCGAAACTTCGAACCCGTTCGCGGCCGCCGCAGCGGGCCCGACGACCGGATGGCCGCCGAAGGGGATCGAAAACACAACCGCGCCGACGGGCAACGCCTGGACGCGCAGCGTCAGCGCCACCGGAGAAACGTTGGGGCGATTCGGCAACTCGCTGTTAGGCGCGGCGACGCCCGGCACACAGTCGGCCGGACGTACCTACTTAGTCCGCCCGCTCGAGTCGTGGGAGAGCTTGGCTCAGCGCTATTACGGCGACGCGTCGAAGGCCAATATGCTGCGTGCGGCCAACCCGCAATTGGCCGCCGGAGCGCTGAAGCCGGGGATGGTCGTCGCGGTTCCGGCCAAGTGAGGCGAAGCGTCCGAGCATCAAAAAGCGGTCGAGAATCATCGCAAGATGGCTCTCGACCGATTTAGTTGGGTGAGTGTGGGCCGATCGGAACTTACTTCCGCTCGGCCCATTGAAACTCGTTCGGGAAGACGCGCACGTCGATGAAAGACTTGATCGCGCCGGCCGGAGGTGGCTGAAGCGCGGGATCGATCAGCAATTTATAGCCTTGCAACGCCGTCTCGTATGGGAAATAGAAGAGTTGCTGCTTGGCCTTCTTTTCTTCGACCGTGGCGTTATCCGGCACTTTGGGCAAATAGCGTTCGAATTGATCGTGTAAACGTTTGGCGTCGTTATTGAAGGCGGTCTCTTTCGAGCCGTTCATGATCATCGTGGGGATGAACTGAATGAAGTCTCCCTTTTCGATCGCCGCGTTGATGATCATCCCCTTGAAATTCCAACGTGGGGAAATCAACACCAAACCGCGCACATCTTTGCCTTGAGGACCGGTCGTCAAATCGACCCAGCTCCAGTCCTTCAGGAGCGTCCAATTGTGCCCAGCACGGCTCCCATCTCGACGCCGACGACGCAGAGCCGGCGAATATTGAACTCTTGGTTGTTGTGCATCTTTAACATCATCGTTTTGATCTGTTCCAGATCGTTATCGACGATGACTTCGAAGTCGGCCAATCGCGTGGTCGTCACCGGGATCGTTCGCGTCACTTTGGCTTGGCCGCCGGTCACGGTGCGAACCAGCTTCTTCGTGCTCTTGCCGAAACCACGCAGGTCAGGCACTAAGACGACGTTGCCCGCGTTTTGCAACGTCTTGGCGAGCGCGTCGTAATCCTGCTTGTTCCCTTTGTCGTGATGCAGAATCAACACGACCGGCGCGTCTTTGGCATCGCGGCGTTTTTCGTCGACGGTCGACGGTTTGAACTTGTAGTAATTGATGTAAAGAACGACGGAGTCTTTGGTTTCGAGTTCCAGTTCTTCGAAATACTTATCGTCGACCTTTTTCGTATCCGCCGCTTTTGCGTCCGGAGCTTTGGTCGCGGGCGGTTGTTGCGCGAATGCCGTCGACGTGCAGCCGAAAGCGAAGAGTCGCCGCGCAGGCGAAGGTCGCGCGAATCGACCGCCGTAAATATCGACCGCCCAAGAACTGACTCATCACATCGCTCCCGAAACGAAATTACGACACTTCGGCGGGCGTCGTGCCTGCCGCGCCCTCGACTTTCATGGTAGGTCGACCCGCGCGGTGAGTCAACGCGGACGAAACGTCGCGGCTATTTAATGACGGGGCAGATGTCGAACCATTCGCGGCCTTGCGTCCACATCCAACGGGTCGAATGCTCGGGACCCCAAATTCCGGGTTCGTACGTTTCCATTGGCGGCGCGGAATGGTCCTTCCAGGCCTTGAGAATCGGATCGATGATCCCCCAGGCGTATTCCACTTCGTCCGCACGGGCGAACAAACTGGCGTCACCCTGCAGAGCATCCAGGAGTAGCCGTTGGTAGGCCTCCGGCATGCCGGTCGAGAACTCTTTGTCGAAGCGGAAGTCGAGCGCGGTTTGACGAATTTTCATTCCGGCGTCGGGGACTTTGGTCTGGAAGTTCAGTTGAATGCCCTCGTTGGGCTGAACTTGGATGACCAACTGATTCGGCTGGCGAGACGCGACGTTGTTACCGCCGCCGAAGAGCAATGTCGGCGGTAACTTGAATTGAATGACAATCTGCGTGGTGCGACAGGACATCGCCTTGCCGCTGCGGAGATAGAACGGGACGCCTTTCCAACGCCAGTTGTCGATCTCCAGCTTCATCGCCGCCCAGGTCGGCGTTTGGCTGTCGGCGGCGACGCCCGGCTCTTGCAGATAGCCGTCGTATTGTGCGCGAAGCGTATCCGTGGCGACCATCTCGGGCGTCATCCGCTGCACGGCTTGCAGGACTTTGACTTTTTCGTCGCGAACCGAATCGGCGCGATACCGGGCCGGCGGCTCCATGGCGATAATGGTCAACAACTGCAGGATATGGTTTTGGAACATATCGCGCGTCACGCCGGCGGTGTCGTAATACTCGCCGCGACGACCGACGACCACTTCTTCGGCCACCGTGATTTGCACGTGATCGATAAAGTTGCGATTCCAGATCGGTTCGAAGATCGAATTGGCGAACCGCAGCACGAAAACGTTTTGAACGGTCTCTTTGCCCAGATAATGGTCGATGCGGTAGACCTGCGATTCGTCGAACGACGCGTGCGTGACCGCGTTCAAACTGCGCGCGGATTCCAGATCGGTGCCGAACGGTTTTTCGATGACGATCCGGCGCTTTGCGGCGCCTTCTTCTTTGGAGAGGCCGGCGGCGCCCAGTTGGCGAATCGCTTCTTCATAGAAGACCGGCGACGTACTGAGATAATAGACGTGCTCGGTCGGTTTGCCGCCTTCGATTTCGTCCAACGCCTTGCCGAGTTTCGTGAAATCGGCGGCGGTCTTGATATTGCCCGGCGAATAGAAGACCCACTTGGCGAACTCGGCGAACGACGCGGCGTCGAACTCTTTCGGTTCGAACTTGGCGGTCGACTCGGCCAGTTTGTTGCGCCACTCTTCGTTCGTAAATTCCGTGCGCGACACGCCGACGATCCGCGTTTCGGCCGGCAGCCGTTTCTTGCGGAACAAACTGTAAAGCGAAGGGATCAATTTCCTGCGCGGTCAAATCGCCCGACGCGCCGAAGATCACCAAAGTGTGCGCCATGGAAGTCGTATTCCGTGTTTAAGTGAAAAAAACGGTTTGCGGAGTTCCGCTTAGATTAGCAAACCGGGAAACGGCGGACGAGAGGAAGCGGCGGAATCTTACGAAACGAGATTCAGGTCGTAATCCGTCTCATTCCTCGTTGCGTTCGCCTTGCTGAAGTTGCCAACCGAAGTACCCGAAACTTTTCGGACGACTCCGCGGAACGCGTTCGCCCTTCCGTCCGTCATTCGGATTTTTCGGCGGTCGCCGGAACGCCCTTGGGATCCAGCTTTCGCAGAATCGCAGTGCAGACGCGACCCGGATAATCTTTGTCGCCGGCTTGCGCTCGAATCGTCGCTAGGGCAGGGCGGGCTTTTTCGCCGAGACTTTCGAGGACCAGCGCGGCTTGCAGTCCGAGGAATTCGTTTTTGGATTTCAGCGTCGATTCGAGGAATGTGATCGTCGCGGCATCTTCCAGGCCGATCGTCGAGAGGAGTTCGGTGAGATACCCATTCCAGAGATCCGAATAATCGTCCATTACCGATGACATTCTCGCGCGATCGAGATACTCGCGAGCGGGACGCGGATCGTTAAGTAACTTAGCCGAATACGTCATCGTGCGTAACCAGTACAAGTCGGCGATCGTGATAAGCTCCTCGCTCTGAATGTGAGGAAGCGGGCCGTGCGAGTGGAATAGCCAATACGGCGAACTCTCGGGCTTGGCTTTGTATGTGTCGCGAAACAATCGTGGAAAGTCGACGTACTGCCAAACGTCCGACCCTGGCAAAGTCGACTTCGCCAACGCCCTGAGTTTCTTCGGTCCATCATAGGTTTCCGGCTTCGACGCTTCCGGCGCCGCGCTCCCCGGCGACCAATTCAAAAACTCGCTGTCGAGGTAGCCCAATCGTACGCCGCGCGCCACCAAACGTTGTTGTTGCTTCAGTTCGATCGCACCTCCCATGGTCAGCACCCGCCACGGAATTTTCGCCGCGTCGGCGGGCGTGCCGCGATCGACGACGCGATACGCCACGGCTCCGCCGTTCGGGACGTGTAACGAGACGACCGTCACGCCCTCCTTCTTCGATTCTTCGTGCGCGAGGACGGGCATCGGCGCCGTCGGCGTTTTACCGTCGGGGTGATTCAGTTCCTCGATGATCGCTTCGGGCAGAAAGCCGGTGTCGACGATTCTCGGTCATCCAGCGTTCGAGTTCGCCGCGTAGCGCTTTCAATCGCTCGGCCTGCTCCGGCTTGTCGGCCAAATTCACGACTTCGTGCGGGTCGGCTTCGACGTCGTACAGTTCTTCGATCGGTTTGTAAGGTGCGAAGAACAGCTTTTGCACGTCGTTCAGCTTTCCCTCGCCCGCCAAGCGTCGCCAGTCGCGCATGGTGGGCATCAACTCGCCGTAGGCGACCGGTTGCGCACGGCAGATGCGGCAGGAAGTTGCGGATGTAGCGATATCGCCCGTCACGAACTGCGCGAATCAGATCGTAACGCTCGTCCATGCGATCACGCTGCGCCATAGACGAACTTCCGCGGAGTAGCGACGGTCTTGGGACCAAGAAACGCTTGGCCGTGCAGATGTTTGGGAATCTCGACGCCGCAGAGCGATAACATCGTCGGCGCGAAATCGATCGCAGCCGTCAAATTCTCTTCCACCGAACCCGGTGCGACGCGTTCGGGATTCGACGGGGCGGCGTGTTTTCGCCACTTCTCGGGTACGCGGATCAGCAACGGGATGCGTGTGCCGCTGTCGTATAGCCAACGCTTTCCGCGGGGCAAACCGCGCCCATGATCGCCCCAGAACCACACGATCGTTTCTTCCGTCAAACCGTCGTCGTCGAGTTGTTTCAACACGGCCGCGATCTTGGCCTCGGTCGCGGTGACGTTGTCATAGTAGTTGGCCCAATCGCGACGCACCGCCGGCGTATCCGGATAGTATGGCGGCAAGACGGCCAACGCGGGATCGTGTTTTTCCTCGGGCTTGAGCGCGGCGACCAGCTTCTGGTTCTCCGCGCTAGGATCGCGGATTTGCGATTCATGGGTGTTGACGTAATTGAACACCGCGAAAAACGGTTGATTCTTGGCTTTGCCGCGCCAATGCGCTTTGTTCGAGTTCTCATCCCAAGCGGTGATCGGCGGCTTGAATTGGTAATCCGTTTTGACGTTGTTTGTGCAGTAGTATCCGGCCTCGCGCAGATATTCGGTGAAGCAGCGAATATGAGTTTCGGGCACGCCCTGGCAACGCATATGTTGCGTCGTCATCGACGTGGGGTACATCCCGGTAATGATGCCGCTGCGCGACGGCGCACAGACGCCGGCATGGGTGAACGCGCGGTCGAAGCGCACGCTCTGCTTGGCGAACGCGTCCAGAACCGGCGTCTTGGCGTACGTATCGCCGTAGCAGCCCAGATCGGGCGACGTGTCCTCGATACTGATCCAGACCACGTTCGGTCGGGCGCATCGGCGGCCGATAACGCGAACGGGCATAGGGCAATCGCGACCGCCAAGAAGAGTTGCTTGAACGACATCGAAGATGCTCCGCGCGTATAGCCGCGATTTTCCTGCGCGACTTGACCGAATGTGTATGTCCCCAGTCCCTAGCCCCCAATCCCCAACTCCGAGCGCAGCACATCCGCGACGCGGACGGCGGCTTGACCGTCCCACAGATCGGGGATTTGCCACGGCTTGCCGCTGATGTCCAACGCGTCGCGGATCGCCGTGTCGAGAACCTCGGTCCGATGCGAGACCAACTTGTTACTGCCGACTTCGCAGGTGATCGGCCGCTCGGTATTGTCGCGAATCGTCAGGCAGGGGACGCCCAGCATGGTGGTCTCCTCCTGCAGGCCGCCGGAGTCGGTCAGCACCACGCGCGCGCCTTCGGTTAGGCCCAGCATCTTGTGATACGGCTGCGAGTCGATGGCCGTGTAGCCGTTGGTCTCGGGATGCTCGTCGAACGCGAACTCGCGAATCTTGGCCGCGGTCCGCGGATGAACGACGAAGAGAACCGGCACGGTTTTATTTAGCTTCGTGATCGAACGCAGAATCGATCCCAACCGTTCCGAACCATCGACGTTCGACGGACGATGCAGCGTCAAGACGGCGTATTTCTTGCGATCGACGCCGAATCGTTCGTAGGCCTTCGTGGCGCGGGCGGCCTTAAGATTTTCCAACAGCGTGTCGATCATCACGTTGCCGACGTGATGAATCTTCGTCTCGCACACGCCTTCGGCCAACAGATTCGCGGTGCCGGCGGGTTCGGACGTGAATAACCAGGTGCTGATCGCATCGGTCAGCACGCGATTCGTTTCCTCGGGCATCTCGCGATCGCGGCTGCGCAAGCCGGCTTCGACATGGGCGACGGGAATGCCCATCTTCACGCCGGTAATGGCGGCGGCGACGGTCGAATTGACGTCCCCGACGACGACGATCGCCCGGGGACGCTCTTTGGAGAATTGTTCTTCCAGTTTCAGCATCACGCCGGCGATTTGTTGGACATGCGTGCCGGAACCGACACCTAAATTCACGCGTGGCTCGGGAATGCGCAGATCGCGAAAGAACGAGTCGCTCATCTTGTCGTCGTAATGCTGCCCGGTGTGGATCACGTACGGCGCGAGTCCGGCCGCGTCGAACGCGCGGACCAGCGGAGCGATTTTCATGAAGTTCGGACGAGCGCCGGCGATGCAAGCAAGCATGAAGCGGAACGAATGCGGAGTTCGGAACGAGAGTTGAAACGAGTCGGTTTATGTCGAATCGCGTCGCACGCGATCTTGGTCTTACTCTAACGGGTTTCAATTCGCCCGACTACGAGACGACGCGGCGTTCGCGGACAATTCGGGGTGTCGGAAACCGACGGAAAAATGGTATATTTCGCGGACTCGCCGCGAGGGCGTCGCGGTCGGAGACCGCAGCCGCTCGCCCGCACCCACACGCCCTCGTTCGTTCCCATGAAGATCGCGATCATCGGCACCGGCTATGTCGGCTTGGTGACCGGCACCTGTTTCGCCGAAAGCGGCAATCAAGTCGTCTGCGTCGACATCGACGAACGCAAAATCGCCGCGCTGTCGCGCGGCGAAATTCCGATCTACGAGCCTGGCTTGGCCGAACTGGTCGAGCGGAACATCGCGGCCGAACGGTTGACGTTCACCACCGATTTGGCCTCGGCGATTCGCCCCGTGCGACTGATCTTTTTGGCGGTCGGCACGCCCGCCGCGGCCGATGGGTCCGCCGATCTCACGTACCTGATGGCCGCGGTCGACGGGCTGGCCGCGCATCTGCAACCGCAGACGACGGTCGTCTTGAAGAGCACCGTTCCGGTCGGTACGAACGCCCGCATCGCCGCGCGGTTGCGAGAACTAACCGGCCGCGAATGCGACGTCGCCAGCAATCCGGAATTCTTACGCGAAGGGGCGGCGATCACCGATTTTCAAACGCCCGATCGCGTGTTGGTCGGCGTCCGTTCGGAAGAAACGGCCGAGGTGATGTCGCAGCTCTACGAACCGTTTTTGTCGACCGGCAATCCGTTTCTGTCGATGACGCCCGAGAGCGCGGAAATGGCCAAGTACGTGGCCAACGCGATGTTGTCGACCAAGATCAGCTTCATCAACGAGATCGCCAATCTTTGCGAAAAGTTGGCGGCCGATATCGACGACGTCCGCAAAGGCATCGGCCACGACCGCCGCATCGGGTTCGAGTTTCTGATGCCCGGCGTCGGTTACGGCGGCAGTTGCTTTCCCAAGGACGTCCGGGCGTTATCGGCTTTGGCCCGTGCGTGCGGGATCGAACCGCGTTTGCTGAACGCGGTCAACGACGTCAACGACGCGCAAAAACGTATCCTCGGTGAAAAGATTCGCACGCACTTCGGCGGCGATCTCGCCGGCAAAACGATCGCCGTCTGGGGCTTGGCCTTCAAGCCCAAGACCGACGACATTCGCGAGGCGTCGTCGTTGGTGTTGATCGACGAACTGCTGGCGGCCGGTTGTCGCGTGCGTGTTCACGATCCGGCGGCGATGGATCACGTCCGCGCGTTGTACGGCGACCGGATCGAGTTCTGCCAACATCCCCTGATCGCCTGCAAAGAGGCCGATGCCCTGGCGATCGTCACCGAATGGGGCGACTACCGCAACCCGGAATGGGACGACCTCCGCGCCGCTCTGCAACGCCCGCTGATCTTCGACGGCCGCAACCTGTTGCACCCGGAAGACGCGCGGAAGAACGGGTTTATTTATTACGGGATCGGCAAGACGCCGGTGGTGTGAGGCGTCAGACGCGCCGCGAGGTCGTTATTCAAATGAAGCCGTGTTGACTTGGATGCCGTCTTTGCGGTTGGCCAAGGCTTGGTGGACGGCGGGGTCGACTTCGAACGGGATGCGGTGGACGGAGCCGTCGCAGAACGCCATCTGAAATACGCCGGTGTGCGCGCTGCCGAATTGCCCGTTTTCTCCGGTTCCCGCGCCGTCTTGTTCGGCTAAATACGGAGACGCGGTCGTCGCCCAACTGTGGATGTCGGCGTTGGCCCCCATGTACATGCTCTCGTTGTCGTTGTTCGAGACGCCGTTGTAATAGTTGACGACTTGCAATTTCTTTTCGCCCAGCAGATAGGTTTTTCCGGTCCCGTCGCGTACGAGATCCAATTTGACGGTGTTTCCGGCGACGAACACTCCCGTCGTCTTATCGAACAAGGCGTTGTAATTGGCCGTCCAAGTGGAAGACGCGGCGTCCGTCGCGTCGGTCGGGCCGGACGGCGTTCCGGGATCGTTCGGAACGGAACCGCCGTTCCCCGCGTAATCGCTGCGTGCGACGGTGAGCACCGTGTTACTGTAATTCGGCGTTCGGAAATGCGCGTAGGCGGTCGTCGTCTCGAACAACTGCGCCGGTCGTCGCGACGGACAATTCATGACGTCCAACGGCGTTTGAATCATCACAGCGCCGGCCGCCTTGCGCTCAGCCGATGTGGGCGCGAATCCTTTGCCGCCGTCGTGCAGCGCGGTCTCTTCGATGTACGGCAAGATGTTGTAGATCCAGCCGCCGGGTTGTTTGCGTCCCGCACCGCGATCGGGATCGCCGATCCAGAGATAGCCCCATCCGCCGGCGGGCAAGGTTTTTTGCGAGGCATGATGATTCAGCGCCGCGTTCGCCAACTGACGCAGATGGTTTGCGCACGTCGTTCGTCTCCCCGACTCGCGCGGATTGAATGGCGGGCAGCAACATCGCCATCAGAATGCCGATGATCGCGATCACGACCAGCAGTTCGACCAACGTGAATGCGGGGCGACGAACTCCCGGCGAACAACCACGCATGACATCACCCCGATTCCCGAAATCCAGTGCGAGATCGAACGATCTCGGCACGACGCAATCGCGCTTTCCCCACGCCAAGTTTAACCTTGTCGCGCCGTCCGACCAACGGGATTCACCTTGCGATCAAGAAACAGGGATAAGAAACGCGTCGGATTAATTATGTCGACGCCGAATTATGGGCAACTTGTAACAGCTTCCGTGCCGACTCCCACGTCGTATAGCCGGGGTTCAGCACGCAGACCCAACCGAGGTAGCCGTAAACCGGGTGCGGCATGACGTGATCGAGCGTCGTGTAGTCGTAGCCCGGCGGGGCGACGTTCATCTTCAAAGATCGCAACAAATCGTCGCCGAAAAGTTGGCCGAACGCCGTCTTGCCGATTCCGATGTTCAGGCGATAGACGTCCGGCCGATTCAGGTCCGAGACCTGATCGTGCTTATCGCTGGTTACCAGCGTCGCGAACGGCATCATTCGCTCGTCGCCGACGAAGAAGAACGAATCTCCTGCGGACTCATCGCAACGAACATCGGAAAAATTTTCGAGGATAAACGTTTTGACTTCGGCTTGATCCATGTCCGTACGCCTCGTGTCGCAAAGGTTTGAACGCATCATCAAACTTGAATTCTAAAGGACCACACGGTGTCTTCAATCGGCGTTGACCCGTCGACGCGGATGCAGGCCTTGCGTGTGTAACCCGCATGACCGTTGCGATCGACAGGTTGTTTGGAAGCAGACTCGCAAGAAGGCCGTGTTTTTTGCCGTTATCGACGAGCTAAGTTACAATGGAGTTCTCTTCTCGCCAGCCCCGCCTAATCGCGCGTGTTCGCACTTCGCATGACGGCCATCCTCGGAATTTCCGCGTTTTACCACGATTCGGCCGCGGCGTTGGTCGTCGACGGGAAAATCGTCGCCGCCGCGCAGGAAGAACGCTTCACGCGAATCAAACACGACGCCGCGTTTCCGATCAAAGCGATCGAATACTGTCTGAGCGAAGCGGGCCTCGCGCCCGAGCAACTCGACTATGTCGGTTTCTATGAAAAGCCGCTGTTGAAGTTCGATCGATTGCTCGAAACGTATTTGACGTACGCGCCGCGGGGATTCGCGTCGTTTCTCAAAGCGATCCCGCTCTGGCTGACGCAAAAATTGCATTTGCCGCGCGAAATGCGCAAGGGACTGCCCGGTTACAAGAAGCGATTCTTGTTCGTCGAGCATCACGAGTCGCATGCCGCGAGCGCGTTTTTCCCCTCGCCGTTCGAAGACGCCGCCGTACTCACCGTCGACGGCGTCGGCGAATGGGCGACGACCACGATCGGCCACGGTCGCGGCAACCGGATCGACATCACGCACGAACAACGCTTTCCGCACTCGCTGGGCTTGCTGTATTCGGCGATGACCTATTACTGCGGTTTTAAGGTCAACTCGGGGGAATACAAGTTGATGGGCCTCGCTCCGTACGGCGAACCTACCTATGCGAAGACGATTCTTGAGAATTTAGTCGACTTGAAGGACGACGGATCGTTTCGCCTTGACATGTCGTACTTTAACTACTGTCAGGGTTTGACCATGACGGGGCCGAAGTTCGACGCGCTGTTCGGCGGTAAGCCGCGCGACGCCGAATCGCAGGTCACGCAACGCGAGATGGACCTGGCCGCGTCGATTCAAGCGGTGACCGAAGAAATCATGCTGCGCATGGCGCGGCACGTCCGCAAAACGACCGGCAGCAAAAACCTCTGCTTGGCGGGCGGGGTGGCGTTGAACTGCGTCGCCAACGGAAAAATTCTGCCGCGAAGGGATCTTCGATCAAATCTGGATTCAGCCCGCCGCGGGCAACGCCGGCGGCGCGCTCGGCACGGCCGAGTTCATCTGGTATCAACTGTTGGACAAACCTCGCGAGCCGGTCGTGGGCGATCGCCAATCCGGTTCGCTGTTGGGCCCGCGTTTCGACGACGATCAGGTTCGCAAGGTGCTGGACGGAATCGGCACGAAGTACGAATACTTTCCGACCGACGAAGGTGTTTGCGAACGCGTGGCCGATCTCTTGGCCGAAGAAAAAGTGGTCGGATGGGTGCAAGGCCGGATGGAGTTCGGCCCCCGCGCAGTTGGGCGGCCGCAGTATCCTGGGCGATCCGCGTAGCGCGGCGATGCAGACGACGATGAACGTGAAAATCAAATTTCGCGAGTCGTTCCGCCCGTTCGCGCCGTCGGTTTTGCAAGAGCGCGTGCAAGATTACTTCGAGATGCGGCCGTCGGAACCCAGTCCCTATATGTTGCTGGTCGCGCCGGTGCAGCCAAGTCGACGTACGGATGCGAACGGCGCGGCCGACGGCTTGTTCGGTATCGAAAAACTGAAGGTCGCGCGGTCGGAAATTCCCGCCGTGACGCACGTTGATTACTCGGCTCGCGTCCAAACGGTCGATGCGGAACGCAATCCTCGGTATCATCGATTGTTAGAGACGTTCGAGCGCAAAACCGGTTGTCCGGTGGTGATCAACACCAGCTTCAACGTACGCGGCGAACCGATCGTTTGTACGCCGTCGGACGCGTATCGCTGCTTCCTCGGCACGAACATGGACGCGTTAGTGTTGGAGCGTTGCGTGCTGCTCAAGTCCGAGCAACCGAGTTTGACTCCCGAAGAGATCGCCGCTTACTTGGCGCAGATTCCAACTCGATTAACCGATCGTCGCACATGGCGTTGTTAAAGCTGAATACGAACCCAGGCGACCGAGAACTGCGGCAATTCGCCGCCATCTGGTTTCCGGCCATGTGCGCGGTCTTCGCGGCATTGGCCTATTTTCGTTGGGATGCGCCCAACGTCGCTTGGGGATTCGGCATCGCGGCGGTCGTCGTGGCCGTCGTGGGCTCGATGTTTCCGAAAGCGATCGCGCCGCTGTTCGTCGTTCTGATGATCGTGACGTTCCCCATCGGATTCGTCGTTTCGCACATTTTGGTCGGCGCGTTGTTTTTCTTGTTGATCACGCCGCTCGGTTGGGCATTGCGGCTGTTCGGTCACGATCCGCTGGCGTTGCGTCGCGATGGGACGTCGGAGACCTACTGGCTGCCGCACCGACAACGTAAAGATCTCTCTTCGTACTTCAAGCAATACTGACGCGACCTTATGGCGAGCGAATCCGAACGTGAAAACGAGAGTCTCGAGCGATTGGCCGCGGAGAAAAACACCGGGCTGTTCGGCGAATTCGTCGGTTTCTTGAAGCAAACCAAAAAATGGTGGCTCGCGCCGATCGTGATCGTGATGCTGCTGATCGGTCTGCTGGCGGTCGCCGCCGCGACCGGCGCCGCTCCATTTATCTACACGTTGTTTTAAAGCCGATCTTAGCGGGGCGTTAAGAGAAACGAACATCCACCGTGAGCAAGGCCGCCTCGGTCGTATCGCCGACCAAACCGCACGATTCGTTCGTCAAACGCTGGTTGAAGCGTCTGGCGTACGTCGTGTATCTGTTGGTCGTCGTCGAGTTGGCGCTGCAACTCTTTTATCTGGTTACGACCGGACAATGGTTGTTTAAGAACACGGCCTTGCCGATCTACGCGCCGAACGAGACGACGCTGTATTGGAACAAACCGAACCTCGATTTCGAGCATCGCACGCCCGAGTTCCGCTCGCGCATCGTCACCAACGCGCAGGGCTTGCGCGTCGGCGAGCCTGGAAAAGAGTTCGCACCGGGAGAATCACCCGATCGCGAACGGATTCTGTTGTTAGGGCCCTCGTTCGCGTTCGGCTGGGGAGTGGATTACGAAAAATCGGCCGGTGCCGAACTTGAAAAGCTGCTCAATCGCGACAGGGTAACCGGAGGTAAACCGATTGAATTGATCAACGCGGGAGTTCCATCGCTGGGCGCCGCACAAAGCCGTGACTGGTATTTAGCCAAGGGCGCGAGATACCACCCGCGCTACGTCGTACAATTCATCTATGGTTCGATGGCGGTTTCGCCGGAGTTTCCACGTCATAAATTCGCACTTACACCAGAAGGCTATTTGGTCAAAACGACCGCCGATGACTGGGTTAAACGCAAGGCGCAGTTGAAAAAATTCGCCACGATCTACTATTTGTGGCGGTTGTCGTTGGCGTTCGAGAGTCGCAACGCCGAGAAGCCGCAAGGCGACGCGATTCAGGGTGCCGGCCGCGATCTCAAAACCGCCGCTCAATTCGCGCCGACGAATCCCGAGGTCGTGATTTCCACCAAATTTTATCGTGATTACGCCCAGGCGGTGCGCAAGCATGGCGCACGCTTGGTGTTGGTTTACTTCCCGCTGTCCTATTGCGTGCATGCCGAGGATGTCCCGCGTTGGCGCAGGCCTCGGCGTGAACGACCCGGATCAAGAGTCGGCCTACAACGCGGCGTTTTGCGCTTATGTGCGCGAGCAGGGCGTCGACTGCATCAATATCACAGCCGACTTGAAAGCTGCCGCCGGCGAGCGATTGTATTTTCCGTTGGATATCCACTGGACCGTGCGTGGCAACGAAGTCGCGGCCGCGGCGATGGCTCGCGAATTGGAAAAGCTGCGCTGCGCAGCCGGGGAACTAAACGCCGTGACCACAGCGCAGTAAATGCCGGCAATTTCCTTGCATTCCCATCCGGCGGCTTTAGGATATCGCAGTAGGCGATTCCTCTTCTTTCGCGTTAGGTGTTCGATGAGCGCGTCCGACGATGCGGCTGTGACCGGCAAGCGATCGTTCTCCACCAGTCGTGTTCTGACGGCGCTGATTCCGCTGGCGTTGCTGGTCGCGGGCGTCGTCATGATCCAGCGGCACCGCATCGAAGCCGAAGCCGAAAGCCAAGCCGAACAAGCCGCGCTCGCCAAGCTGGGCTTGAACGCCGGCGGCGCAAACCGCCTGGCTCCCGAGTACGTCGACGCCGACGGCGATATGATCGCCGACCCGCCGAGTGATCCAACGAAGCTGATCGACCCGCCGACGTTGGTCTTTTCCTACATCGGGGCGGAAGACTCCGCGCGGCAAAAAGAGGTGTGGAAGGAATTCACCGCCGCGCTGTCGACCGCCGTCGGCAAGCCGGTCGAATATCTCGTGCTGACCAAGCCCGACGATCAGTTGGCCGCGCTCAAGGGGGGCAAACTGCACGTAACCGCCGTCAACACCGGCAACGTGCCGGCCGCCGTCAACCGGAGCGGCTTCGTCCCCGACGTGGTCCTGGCCGCCGCCGACGGAACCTCCGGTCACACGATGAAGTTGGTCGTGCCGGCCGATAGCAAAATCAAAAAAGTCGAAGAACTCCGCGGCAAGAAATTGGCGTTCGTCAACAAGTCCAGCAACTCGGGCTACAAAGCGCCGCTGGTCTTATTGATGAAGGACTTCGGCATGACGCCGCAACGCGATTTCGAGGTCGCGTTTTCCTACGGACACGACATCTCGATCCACGGCATCGCCACCGGCGAGTACGAAGCCGCGCCGATCGCCGGCGACATGCTGGACCGCGCGGTCTCGCGCGGAGAGTTGAAGCCCGAGCAATATCGCGTGATCTACGAATCCGAACGCTTCCCCTCGGCCGCGCTCGGCCATGCGTATAACTTAAAACCCGAACTCGTCGAGAAGATCAAAGCGACCTACGCGTCGTTCGCGTGGCCCGGCAGCGGTCTGGAAAAGGAATTCGCTCCGGCGGGCATCGTCAAGTTCGTTCCGGCCGATTACAAGCAAAACTGGTCATTGATCCGCCGCATTGGCGACGTCATTCCCGACACGCCGACGGCGCAGGAAAGTCCCCAGTTAGATCAAATCGAATCTGAGTTCAAGTAATATTCCCAAAATAGAGTCTTCTTGGAATTGACTGATTCGTAATAGTTACATCGAAGACAGGCGATTGAATGAAATGACTAAGAAAGACAGAATGCATAACTTGGTTAAGGCTTATTGGAATCCAGGAGATAGATTCACCATTCAACAAGCTTATGACTTAATACTTAGCAAATCTATAACTTCAATAAAATCTACAATACAACGAGAATTGCAGGAGCTTCGCGACAAAGGTGTACTTAGTTTTATAGACAACAACGGAACTTATGAAAGATTGCCAATCGGTGGTGAAGTGATTGGCGATTTTAGGTCACTTGTTGATCAAGCAGTGAGGTTTTCGCGAATCGATTTTGCAGGCGACGATATCGCTGTGGAAGCTAATAGGAACAGGGTTTGTAAGGATGTAGCAGCTTATTCCGCAGAAAAAACTGCGGAGGATTTGTATAAAATTCAGCATTCCATCCCAAGTAAAACAGATTGCACCGTTGCAATAAAGACTCGCATTGGTCAAGGATTCTTCAGAGAGAAACTAATACGCTATTGGAAAAAATGTGCGATTACTGGCTGCGATTATGTTGAAATATTGCGAGCATCACACATAAAGCCATGGCGTGTTTCCTCTGATTCAGAAAGGATGAACGAATATAACGGATTATTGCTAATGCCGAATGTAGATGCATTATTTGACATGGGCATGATAACTATTGCAGATAGCGGGGTTATTCTCAAATCCTATTTCATTAGGAATTGGGAGGACGACTCATTGGGCATTAACAATCAAAAAATTGTCGGACTTGATTCAAGACATAAAGAGTTTCTTCAGCATCATCGAAATTGCGTCTATTTAGGCTAGAGAAGCATTATTCGCACTAAAAAATCCCCAACTGATCCCGCGCATCTTCCGTCATCTTGTCCGGGGTCCAAGGGGGCGTCATCACGATGCGGACTTCCACTTTGCCGACGTTCGGCAGGCGGCCGAGGACTTGCTTCGTGTTCGCGATCAACTGCGGGCCGGCGGGGCAGGCCGGGCTGGTCATCGTCATGTCGATGAAGATGTCTTCCTTCGCCTGATCGGCGTCGGCCAGATCGGCGGCCACGGCGCTGTCCGGGGCTGCGGCCGCCACCGTCGGATCGGCCGCTTCGGTCGAGGCGGTCGCCGCGTCGTCGCCGATCGTCGGGATCGTGTCGCCGTCGGTCGGAGGCAGCGCGACCTCGGGCGAGGGGGCCGTCGTCACGTTGTAGATCAAGCCCAGGTCTACGATGTTGACGAACAACTCGGGATCGATGACTTGCTTGAGCGCTTCGCGGATTTGATCTTCTTCGAGGGCCATGATGCTGTTTCCTGCGAGGGAATGCTCGACGTCGTCGTTCTTGGGTATCTCAGGGGACTGACGTCCCCCGCTCGGGACTTTTCTTCCACGTCTTGTCTGATTCTACGCTTACTCGCACAGTTCGACGTAGATGCCGTCGGCGCGGGTTTCCACGTGGTGCGCGCGGGTCGCTTTGGTCGCCGGAAACGTCAGGGCCTTCCCGGTCGTGATGTCGAACTTGGCGCCGTGTCGCGGGCAGGCGATCGTCGTCCCTTCCAGTTTCCCTTCGGCCAACGGCCCGCCGTCGTGCGTGCAAACGTCGTCGATCGCGTAATACTTGCCGCCGACGTGAAACAGCGCGATCATCTCGTCGTCGACCTCGACCAATTTCTTGGACGGGCAACTCATCTCATCGAGTGCGGCGACGCGGACGAAAGACATGAAGCGAGTTTTCGGTTTCAGGATTCAGTTTTCAGTGGTTTCGATCACACCCGCGTTGCAAGGTGATGCGATCGTCTAGGTGTTAGCGATTTACGTGAAATCCCGGACGCGGCGGCGGATCGCTTCGCCCAGGGCTTCGCGGACGCCGGCGATCGTGATGCGATCGAACACCTGTTGGAAGAATCCGGTCACGACCGTGCGGATCGCTTCCTTGCGGGTCAGACCGCGGGCTTGGCAGTAGAAGATTTGCTCTTCGTCCACCCGACCCGCCGTCGCGCCGTGCGTGCAACGGACGTCGTCGGCTTCGATCTCCAAGCCCGGGATCGAGTCGGCCCGAGCGTCTTCGCTCAGCATCAGGTTGTCGTTGCGTTGATAGCCGTCGGTCTTTGCGCACCCTGATCGACCTTGATCATGCCGCGCCAGACAACGCGCGATTTGTCTTGCAACGCCCCTTTGTACAACAAGTCGCTGCGGCACGACGGCACTTCGTGGTGTTGCAGCGTGTTGTAGGTCAGTTGCTGCTTCCCTTCGGTAAACATCACGCCGTTGACCTGCGCATGCGCGTCGCGGCCGACCAGCCCGACGTGTTGATTGACTTGCGCCAAGCGAGCGCCAGCGCACCGATCGTCCATTGCAGTTGCGCACCGCGATGAACCAACGCCTTCTGCCGGGCGAAGTGCCAAATCGAGTGACCCCAATTCTGCAGATTGACGTAGCGCAATTTCGCGCCGGGGCCGACGATCAATTCGATACCGCCGCAGTGGAAGCCGTCGGCGTCGGACGCGCTGGCCGTTTCGCCCAGCACGGTCGCTTCGGCGCCGTCTTCCAGCACGACCAACACGTGATTGGTGTCGGTCCCGCCGTGGCGTAGAACATTGAATTGGTGCAGCGGTTTTTCGATCTTCACGCCGCGCGGCACGTACAGCAGCGTGCCGCCGCTCCAGGCCGCGCCGTGAAACGCGGCGAAGCGGTCCGCGCCGTCGTCGATCGCCGAGAACAGATATTTTTGGATCAACTCGGGATGCGTCCGGGCGAACGCATCGAGCGAGCCGAACAGCACGCCTTGCTTGGCCAACGCCGGATCGACTTCGTCGATCGCCAAACGGCCGTCGACCGTCACCGTGCGGCCGGCCAACTCGACGCCGGCGGTCAACAACGCGTCGGGAAGTTCGCCCGCTTCGGTCATTTCATGGCCGGGCAGGGCGTAGCGATCCCACTTGAAGGTCCGCAGTTCGGTACGCATCCATTCTTCGTCGCTGCGCGACGGCATCGGCATCGTTTGAAACCGATTCCACGCTTCACGCCGGCGTTCGGTCAGCCACGGTGTTTCGCGGCGGACGTTCAGAAATTCGTCGAAAGCGGCGGTCGTTAATCCGGCGGCGGCGGTCGTCATAAGCTAAAGAAAGTTCGCGTTCGGTGTGTCTGGAAAATGCTCAGGGGGCTTACGCCCCCCGCACGGAAGAATCGAGAATCGGACCGCACGCGGTTAACCGACCGAGCCTTCCATTTGCAGTTCGATCAAGCGGTTCATTTCGACCGCGTATTCCATCGGCAGTTCCTTGACCAGCGGCTCGATGAAACCGCTGACGATCATCGTGCTCGCTTCGGCTTCGCTCAGGCCGCGGCTCATCAGGTAGAAGAGCTGCTCTTCGCCGATTTTCGAGACGCTGGCTTCGTGGCCGATCGAGACGTCTTGCTCTTCCAGCTCGATGTACGGGTAGGTGTCGCTACGGCTCTTGTCGTCCAAGATCAACGCGTCGCAAACGACGTTGTTCTTGGATTTGACGGCCCCTTTTTCGATTTTGACCAAGCCGCGATAGCTGCTGCGACCGCCGTTCTTGCTGATGCTTTTGCTGATGATGCGGCCCGACGTTTTCGGGCGCAGTGGACCAGCTTCGCGCCGGCGTCTTGGTGTTGGCCCTTCGAGCTGAACGCGATCGACAGGATTTCGCCCCGCGCGCGGGTTCCATCATGTAGACGGCCGGGTACTTCATCGTCAGGCGGCTGCCGAGGTTGCCGTCGATCCATTCCATCAAGCCGTTTTCGTAAGCGACGGCGCGCTTGGTGACCAGGTTGTAGATGTTGTTCGCCCAGTTTTGGATCGTCGTGTACCGGCAGCGGGCGTTCTTCTTGACCACGATTTCGACGACCGCCGAGTGCAGCGATTCGGTCGTGTACATCGGCGCGGTGCAGCCTTCGACGTAATGGATTTGCGCCCCTTCGTCGACGATGATCAGCGTCCGTTCGAACTGGCCCATGTTCTCGGCGTTGATCCGGAAATAGGCCTGCAACGGAAAGTCGATCTTCACGCCCTTGGGGACGTAAATGAACGAACCGCCCGACCACACCGCGCTATTCAACGCGGCGAATTTGTTGTCCGACGGCGGAATGATCGTGGCGAAGTATTCGCGGACGAGGTCCGGATATTCGCGTACGGCCGTGTCGGTGTCGGTGAAGATCACGCCCTTGTCGGTGAGATCTTGCTTGAGCGAGCCGTAGATCACTTCGCTCTCGAATTGCGCTTTGACGCCCGAGAGGTACTTCTTTTCGGCTTCGGGAATGCCCAGGCGGTCGAAAGTCTTTTTGATTTCTTCGGGAACGTCGTCCCAGGTCTTGCCTTGTTGATCGGCGGGCTTCAGGTAGTAGTAAATGTCTTGGAAGTCGAGCGAAATGTCACCGCCCCATTTGGGCATCGGCTTGCTCTGAAAGATTTCGAACGACTTCAAACGAAAGTCCAGCATCCATTGCGGTTCGTTCTTCATCTGCGAAATCTGCGCGACGATTTCGGCGTCGATCCCCTTGCGGGCTTTGAACACCGGTTTGGCGTCGGTACGGAAATCGTATTTATTGATTTCGCCAATGTCTTCTTTTTCGGCGGGTTGTTCGAGAATGTTCGAGGCCATGATGAGCTCCTCTTTCCGCAAAACCTGATGGATGACGATGGTTGCCGACACATTCGGCCCGACCTCGTCGGAAGCGTCTCGTCCGTTCGTAGTTCGGTAAGGTTACGCGATCGCCGGTACGGCCTTCATCGCTTGTTCTTCGGCGGCCGCTTCGGGGTAGGCCGCGCGGATCCGTTCGTAACCCTTCTTGTGCAGTTCGACGGCCAACTCGGGGCCGCCCGATTCCACGATCCGTCCGCCGAGCATGACGTGCGTCTTGATCGGTACGTTATGTTCCAGCAGTTGCTCGTGGTGCGTGATGATCAGGATGCCCATCTCGGCGCCGCCGATCTCGGCGATGCTTTGGCTGGCCAAGCGGACCGCGTCGGCGTCGAGCCCGCTATCGGTCTCGTCGAGGACGGCGAACTTGGGAGCCAGCATGGCCAACTGCAAGATCTCGGCGCGTTTCATCTCGCCGCCGGAGAACCCTTCGTTGACGTAACGCCGGGCGAATTCGGGATCGATCTTCAGTTGGGCCATCTTGGCGCGAAGTTCGGCGCGGAACTCTTTCATCGGGATCAGTTCTTCGCCTTCCTTGCGATCCGGGCGACGCGTGTTGGTCGTCGCGTGACGCAGGAAATCGGCCATTTTCACGCCGGGGACGGCCATCGGGCGTTGGAACGCCAGGAACACGCCGGCGCGCGAGCGAGCGTCGGCTTCCATTTCGAGTAGGTCGGCCGCGGTTCCGTCGTCGGCGATCAGTTCGATCGAGCCGTCGGTCACTTCGTAGTTCGGATGTCCCATGATGGCGTAACCGAGCGTGCTCTTGCCCGAGCCGTTCGGCCCCATCAGCGCGTGAGTCTCGCCGCGACGAATTTCGAGATCGACCCCCTTGAGGATCGGCTTTCCTTCGACGCTGACGTGCAGATTCTTGATGCGGAGGATTTCTTTCATGACTTTCGCGAAGCGTTCCGTGTAGGGTGCGTCTTGGCGCACCGAAAATGATGACGTGTCGGTTTGAAGTTGCGGCCTGCGTATCGGTGCGTCGAGACGCACCCTACTAAAGCTGAAAACCGAAAACTAACTTTTGATTTTTTGGTGCGAGAAGACCGGTTCGATTTCGATCGGGTCGCGGACGTAACCGCTGTGATGCGGGATCGGCAGTTCGTCTTCGAACTTGCTGCCTTGTTGCCAGGAGTGAGCGGTCCCTTCGATCTTGGCGATCTTGTGACCGTTGATCTTGTCTTGGATTCGCATCAGGCCTTCCAGCAACGACTCCGGACGCGGCGGGCAGCCCGGGACGTAGACGTCGACCGGGACGACCAAGTCGACGCCCTTCACGACGTGATAGCCGTATTTGAAGTAGGGGCCGCCGCCGGTGGTGCAAGCGCCCATCGCGATGACGTACTTCGGATCGGGCATCAGGTTGTATAAGCGGCGGACGCGGCTGGCCATTTTGTACGTGACCGTGCCGGCGACGATCATCAGATCGGCCTGACGCGGCGTGGCGCGGAACGCCCCGGCGCCGAAGCGATCAAGGTCGTAGCGGCTGGCGCCGGCGGCCATCATCTCGATCGCACAGCAGGCCAAGCCGAACGTCATCGGCCAGATGCTGGATTGACGCGCCCAATTGATCGCTTGCTCGATCGTCGTCGTGATGACGTTCTCTTCGAAGCGACCTTCGATCCAGGGGAGCGGCTCGGCCATGAGGGGTGATCCTTAAGACTGCGACGAAAGGCGATGCGGAACGACGGGGAACGTGACGGAGCCGGAACTTCGTGAAAAACGGAACGATCTCGGAAAAATAAACGAAATTCGGGTCAAAACGCCAATATACCAGTCGCTTAGGAGGTTTGAAACCGGCAACACGACTCGCCGTCGAGGCGGCACGACGAAAGCTTCACTCGCGAGCCGACCAACTCGGTTAACACCATGTTCTCGACCGCGCAAATCCCCCGATCTTGCTCGGCCAACGCCGGGTAAGGGCAGGCCCAGGCGATCAGCGTGGCCGAGTCCTTTTGCGGCGTTGCGCCGTCCAAGGTCGGCAGTCCGGGGACCGGATCGATGTAGTAAAACGGGTTCGGCGGCACGCCGGGGTGGACTTCGGCCTCGAACGGGATTTCGCGCTCGGAAAACAGCTTGGCGATCGAGCGGACGCGTTCGACGACGGTTCCGCCCTGCACGTTGGGAGCGTACATGGCGGCCATCCGGCCGGCCAACCGTTTGAGAAACGCGTTGCGGATCGCGACATCTTTGATCGCCCGAAGTTCCTGCCACAGGGCGATCGTCAAATCGGCGAAATTATCGCCGGTTTGACGTACGGCCTTGTCGGTCAACGCATAGCGATGCGACGGTCGTCCCCGGACGGCCTGGACCGTTTCGCGAACGACTAGGTTTTGCGTCATCAGACGGTTCAATCGCTGCCGTACGGCGGTCGGCGTGACCTTCATCGCCCGGGCGGCTTGCGTGACGGTCAAAGCCCCGCGACGACGTAGCAATTCAATCAGTCCGCGATCCGACGAGACGCTTTCGGACGAGCCGGCGTCGGAGGAGGGCGTTTGAGGGTCAGAAGCGGCGTTTTTCGTGATTTTCAACTCCTCCGAGAGCGCATTCGCAGGCTCAATCGGGGGTTGCGTCGGGTGGTCGACGAGGGGAAGCGACATAAGTCGAAACTGCATGCGAAGATGCGATGCCAGCACGTTCTCGGGCGTGGCGATAATCCGATTGTATGCTTTTTCGCATTTTTGACAACACATTATGCGAAAAAGATTGGAATTGCCGGCATAGTTTCGATTTTGTCGTTAGTTGTTTATGGATAGGTGGTTATGTTAAAAATGAAGGGCTGTAATCGGGATGGATGCCGACAAAGAAACCACAATAAACTTTCGCTTGTAAGTCCTTGCCGGCCGCCTAGAATTGAGAAGCTGCCACTCCGGATTTTGAGTCGTCGAAAGCCACGTTATGTCCACGGATTACTCGCTGCAAACCGTCGAAGTCGCCCTCACGCCGTTGCAGCGGTTCGAGGAATTTCTGCAAAGCCGCGGCAAACGGGTGACCCAGCAGCGGCGGATCATCGTGCAGCAAGTCGCGTCGCGGCACGAGCATTTCGACGCCGACCAGTTGGTGGACGACCTCTCGAAAACCGACCACGGCGAAAACGTCAGCCGACCGACGGTCTACCGGACCTTGGCCGAAATGGTCGACGCCGGTCTGCTACGTAAGATGACGCTGAACGGCCGCGCGGTCTACGAACACGACTACGGCTACCCTCAGCACGATCACTTGCACTGCACCGAGTGCGATAAGCTGATCGAATTCCAAAGCTCCGAACTGCTGCAACTCCGCGAAGCCTTCGCCCGCGAGCAGCAATTCCGCGTGACCGGCCATCGCCTGATCATCGATGGCGTCTGTTTGGAATGTCGCTTGGCGAAGACCAAGAAGCGGAAGCTGGATTTGATTTAACGATGTAAACTGAGGCTTTTCTCTTCGGACCCGTCGATGACCGTCTCGCTCGAACATGCTCAAGCGCATCTGGTCGAATTGATCGCCGGTTTGCATCCCGGCGAGAGCCTGACGATTACGCGGAACGATAATCCCGTCGCTCGGCTATCAACTCCGCCGCAACCCACGGTTCTCTCGCGCAAAGCGGGCTTGTTCAAAGGCATGATCCAAGTCGTTGCGGAAGGTGATGAACGCTTCGATGATTGGATCGCATCATCGAAGCGTACTATGTGAAGCGGATATAGCTTACGATTTTCGTCTCGTAATCGACCGCCTGTTTAGCGAAGACGAAGAAGCTGGATTTGATTTAATCCGCAAATCAGCCGGCGGCGCTATTTCGCTCTCGACGTTATGCCGCGAACGTCCGTCGACGAACGACGTGCGCCAATACGAGCCCTACGGCTCCGGCCGTGAGAAAAACGCTCGGCTCCGGAACCGCTACGGCGTAATCGATCGTCAATTGCGGTCGATCCGCCGCGGTCGCGAATTCCGCGCTGCGAAAAAAGAAAATGCTACGAGTGGCCTGGGCTTCCAATGCCGCAGTACCTTTGATCGTGAAATAAAACGTACCGTCCGCGTCGGCGATCGATTGAATGGCCGAAATAAACGCGGCCGACGCGCCGAAAGACAGCGATTGCCCTGCGACGAAGTTGTCCGAACTGGTCGTTAGGGAACTCAAGACCGTCCCCAAATCCCCGCCCGCCGTTCCCCAGGGAGTCGCCGTCGTACGATTGTTCCAAGTGACGTCGTTGGCCGAGTTTCCGGTTCCGTCGCCCGAGCCTTCGGTAAACGCGGTGTTTAATCGCACTAATTCCAAGGTATCGGTCAATCCGGTGCTGTTCGCGTCGGCGCTATCGCCGATCAATCGAAAGCTGACTCCGGTGATCGTCGCGCCGGCGGGAATCGTCGAGAGATCGAAACCGTAAACCGAGCGAATCGTATCCGGCGTCGTCGTTTTCCCGACGATCGTGGTGTTCGAAGCGCCGAAGTTTCTATCGAAGTTCGTCGCATTCGACCGAATCGTCGAATCGAACGCGGTCGAAAGACCGTCTCGTAAGGTGATGGTCTCCGCCGAAGCCGAACCGAGTATCACACAGACCGTCGCCACAGTCAGGACGCAACGCGCAGCAAAACCGCACATACCAACTCCCGAAAATTCGCAAGAATCCACTCTCTCCGATCCGTTTGATCGTATTTGGACGTTCGACTCGCCGCAACCCTGCGGTTTCTACGTAATATCGCTGCGGAAACGGATCGACCACTTGAAAAAGCAAACGACGCGAACGCGCTCGAAGAGCATTGCGTTCGCGTCGTCCGACAATGACGGTGAGGTGTGTGGGTTACTCGGCGCCGGTTTCGCCGCGGTTGTACGAGAACGTGGCGATGAAGGTCGTCGGCGCGGTCTCTTCGGCCAAGAAGTGGACCGACGCGTCGCATTTCAGCACCGTGCAGCCCCCTTTGTGGAAGCCGAAAATTTCGTTGTTGTTGTGGTTATTGATCATCGGCACGTCGTGTACGACCCAATAATTCTCCGGATCCGCCCAACGCGAGCCGGAAATCCCCGTCACGTTGGTCATCCCCTTCGAGTCGAACCCTTGCGGACGACCGGCGTCTTCGAAGATCGCGTACGTCTTCGACAGACCGTCCGTGATTTGGCGGATCGAGACCCCCGCGTTCGGCTTCCACGGTCCGCGTACGTCGACCACGGGCGAGTACGGTGCGATCTGATTGGTGTCGATCAGTTTGTTGATCGCTCCGGCGGTGATCGTTTCGCACACGCTGTAGTCGCAGCAGTATTGACGTTCGACGCCCGGTACGGACGGGCAGAGATACGTGCTGATTTCGGTATCGATCGCTTTCTTGTTCGCGGCGTCGTTCCAATTCTTTTTGAAGCTGTACGCCTTCGCCGCGGTGGTTTCTTCCATGTACGGCAGAATGTAGGTGAAGAAATTCGATGTCGTCGGAGTCGTCGTATAGCCGGGCGGCAATTTCTTGTAGCTGTCGATGTAGTTGTGCGTCGCCAAGCCGATCTGCTTCATGTTGTTTTGGCAACTGTTCCGCCGGGCCGACTCCCGCGCGGCTTGAATCGCCGGCAGCAGCAACGCGACCAAGATGCCGATGATCGCGATGACGACCAACAGTTCGACCAACGTAAACCCGGCGAATCGAGTGACCGATGCGCGACGCGAGAGAGCTCGTGTCATCATAAAATCCATTGTGAAAGGTCGCGTGAAACGATCCGCGGCCGGAAGTGTCGTACTTCGCGACGCCGGCGGATCCTGCGAACGTCGGGGCCATGCCTACCCGACGAGAAATTCAATCAACGGACTAGAAGTTAGCGGTCGAATATTCGTCGACGATGGTCGAATGATGAGGTTTTCGTGCGGTTTCTAATAAAAGGAAATACGTCGAGCGCCAAGCATCGGATGAGAGCGTTGCGCAATCCCGCAAATCGATCGCGTTTCGAGAATAAGCCGTTTCATGCGGGGAGCGAATTTCCGCTCCCCGCGCATGCCGATCTTTGAGCGATTCGAACGGATGTTACTTGCGCCGTTGGACCGCATATCCGTACGAGATCGGCCAACTCGGCGGTTGATTCAGCTTTTGCTCGGCGTGCAACGCCCAGTACGGTTCGCGCAGCATCTCGCGGGCGAGAAACGCGAGATCGGCTTGGCCGCTGGTGACGATTTCGTTCGCCTGTTCGGCTTCGGTGATCAGGCCGACCGCGCCGGTCGCGATCTTCGCGCGTTCGCGAATCGCGGCGGCGAAGGGGACCTGAAAATTCTTGCCGACCGGGATTTTGGCCGTCGGCACGACGCGCCGCTCGACGCGTCGATCAGATCGACGCCGTGAGCTTTCAACACCTTCGCCAACTCGACCGATTGCTCGAGATCCCAACCGCCGTCGACCCAATCGGTGGCCGAAATGCGGACGAACAGCGGCATCGCTTCGGGCATGACGCCGCGGAACGCGTCGACGACCTCGATCAGCAACCGCATCCGGTTTTCCAGCGAGCCGCCGTAGTCGTCGGTGCGCAGGTTGCTCAGCGGCGAAAGAAACTCGTGCAGCAAATACCCGTGCGCGGCGTGGATTTCGAGGACTTCGAACCCGGCGGCGATCGCTCGTTTGGCGGCCGCGATAAACGCCGCTTTGATGCCGGCGATGCCGGCTTGTTCGAGCGGGATCGAGTCGGGGTCTTTGTCGTAAAACGGGATCGCGCTCGGCGCGACGACGTCCCAACCCCCTTGCGCCTTGGTCAGCCGCGCGCCGCCGTTCCAGGGCAGATCGCAACTCGCTTTGCGGCCGGCGTGCGCGATTTGGATCGCCGGCGACGCGCCCATCCGTTTCACGAACGCGGCGATGCGGGTCAGCATCTCGACGTGCCGATCGTCCCAGATCCCCAGGTCGCCCGGGGTGATGCGGCCGTCGGCCGTCACGGCGGTCGCTTCGGCCATGACCATGCCCGCGCCGCCGACCGCGCGGCTGCCGAGATGAACCAAATGCCAATCGTCGGCGAATCCGTCTTTGGCCACGTACTGGCACATCGGCGAAACCACGATGCGATTGCGCAACGTCACGCCGCGAATCGTCAGCGGACTGAGCAGATCGATCTCCGGCAAATTTCGATCATGGGCCGTGTCGGACGTGCAACCGCCGGGATGGGATTCGGACATGATTCGATCGAGAGAAGAGAATGTTTCCGGGACAGGATCATTTTAGCGCGACGGTCAACCTGGCGTATGGTTTCTCAGAAATTCGCCTCGAAGAGGCGCTGGATGTTAGCCCCGACCGACAGGTCGGGGTGCAAAGATCCTGTCAGAATAAGAGGCTCGAAGAGCCGTCACACGCGCATCTCGTGTACCGGCTCTCCGAGCCTATGTAACCCTTGTAAACGCTAAACCCCGGGCTTTCGCCCGGGGCTAACATCGCGCGGCTCTGCGAGCCGAGATCGTGGGTCATTGTTCCAGTGCCGACCTAAGCGTGGAGGAACCCTTACTCATCTTGAAAGGAACACACGTTACGCGTACGCACGCACTTCGTAAATCCGGGCCAGTTTGTCGCCGTTGGTGGACTGGACCAGGATGCGGATCGCATCGAGCTTGGTCGAGGCGAAGTCGCAGCGGACCAAGCGTTGGATGTTGTCCTTCACTTCGATGAGCGGTTCGAAGTTTTCGCCGCCGCTTTTCTTACCCAGGATCGTGAAGTCCTTCAGCAGTTCGGGTTGCGGAGCGTAGGTGTGGCCTTTGCTCATACCGTCGTTGCTGCTGAGGGTCAGTTCGCCGCGGGTCATGCCGCTGTCCAGAATCATCTGCACGTGCGAAATCGTTTGCGGCTTGTCCCAGGTCAACTCCAGCCAGGCGCCGTCCTTGCTCATCGGACCGACCCAGCGATTGCCGAATTTTTCCGGCATATCGCGAGTGAATCCGTTCAGCACGTTTTCGGCCAGGGCGGTTTCGTGGACGCCCGAGGCCGAGGCCTTGGCTTTTTGCGCCAAATCGAGCGGGTCGTTCGCCTTCAGGTTTTTGATCGTCTGATCGTCGCGAAGCAACGTTTGTTGCAACTCGACCAGTTTGGATTTGTCTTCGTACAGCGCGGGGCAGCGTCTTGTGTTTGACGCATAACGCGGCGGCCGTGCCGACCGCTTGGCCTTGCGCAGCGCAGGTCGCCATCACGCGAGTCGAAGTGAACGCGACGTGGCTGGCGCTGATGTTGCGGCCGGCCATGAATAGGTTCTTGATGTTTTTGCTGTAGAGCGAGCGATACGCCACGTTGTAGACGTCGGGCAGTTTGATCGAAACGTACGGCGGGACGTTCTTCGGTCCGCCGTCGAAACCCAGCGAGGGATGCTCGTCCAAGTTCCAACCACCGATCGAGACGGCGTCTTCGAGATCGCCGTTCAAGCCCATCAGGTCTTGTTGCGTCATCACGTGATCGCCGATCAAGCGACGATTCTCGCGCTTGCCCGGCACCATGCCGCACCAATCCATCGCCCAGTTGGCGCTGTTCGGATATTTGCCGCTGTTCTTCACGTAATCCCACACGCCGAGGACGATTCCCAGCAACTCGAAGCGAATGCGTTCGTTATCGGCGATCGTGTCTTGCAGACCGCCCCATTCGATCCACCAATAGCCGTATTCCCAAGAACCGATCGGACGGGCTTTAAGATTCTCGGGGCCGATTTTCGCGCCCATTTCGGGGCTTTGAACGGCATCGGCTTGTCGTGCTTTTTCGACGTGAAGAGGATGCTGCTGCCTAACGTTTCGCGATTGGCGACCTTCGGCGCGAGCGGCTCGTTATACATCTCGCGCGGTTCTTTACCCCAACGCATCTCCGCGCCCGCTTCGAGCGCGAGCCGCGAGTCGCCCGTCGAGTCGACGTAGGTCTGGGCGACGATCTTGTAGATGTGTTCGGTTTTGTCGCTGCGGACCCAGGCGACCTGGATCGCGTCGTCTTTGACTTCGGCGGAGTAGACCGCGCTGTCGAGCAGCAACGTGATGTTCGGTTCGCTGATCACCTTGTCGTACAGCAGCAGGTCCCAGACTTCCCAACTGCGCTGTGGATTAATGACAGCGTTTTCGAGTCGGAGTTCTTCCAGGATGCCGCCTTCGCGCCAGCCCCGGCGGCTGCCGTGGTTGTCGGCTCCGACGATGTGCATTTTGACTTCGCTGCTGGCGTTGCCGCCGAGTCGCGAACGATCTTGCACCAAGACGACCTTCGCGCCGTTCCGCGCGGCCGCGATCGCGGCGCAAACGCCGGCCATCCCGCCGCCGCAGACCAAGACGTCGGTCTTCAGATCGACCACCGTCATGTGCGGTTCGGACTTCGACGGCGTGCGACCCTCGGTGGGGGCGATCGTTTCGAGATGTTTGCGGATATCGTCGGCCGTGTATTCGGCCTTCGGCTGCGCGGCTGCGGCGGCCGAGAGACCGTCGACTTTGACGAAGACCGAATACGTGCCAAGGCCGATGCCGGCTGAGAGAAAGTCGCGACGCTGCATGTTACGGCGCTCGTGGGTAGGGCGGTGGGCGGGTGGGAGTCCCTGGAACGCCGCGATTTCCCCCGAAAGCGCAGCGTCGAACTACTTGATCAAGTTTACCAAGCGTTTCCGTTCTTGTTCAAACGGAAAATCTTCGTACGTGGCGAACCCGATCGCCCGATTCGCCAGCGACGTGGTTCCGGTGGTGATGCCGGTCGCGGGCTGATCGGCCTTTTTTTCGTCGCCGGCGATGCGGTTTTTACGGCCGGCGATTTCCCGCAAGCGACGTTGGATCGAGCCGGCGGACGAGTTGTATTCGTCGACGATGCCCTTGCGTTCGGCCTGTAACCGGTTGAGTTCGTTGTTGGCCGTCGCGGCTTGGTTCTGAGCGGCGGCCAATCCGTTCAGCGCGGTGCCGCGTGCGATCTCGTGCACGCGAACTTGCGCCATGGCGCGGTCGAACTCAAAGCGATTCGGCGAGTTGTCGGCGGCGTTCAACCACGTGGCGATGTTCCCTTCTTCGGCGGCGACGTCGATCTGCCATTGGCCGATCTTGTTCTGCAGGAACGTCAACCGCGAAGCGGCCGGCGCGATCTTGGCGTCGACCTTGCCGACGCGGCCTTCGGCGTCGGCCTTCGTCGCGCGGAGTTCCGAATCGAGCGACGTTTCTTGTTCGTTCAGGTCTCCTTTCTCCGCGGCCAGTTCGACTTTCGCTTGCTCTTTCTTTTCGGTCTCCAACGAAATCGTTCGGGCTTTGGTTTGCTTGAGGTCTTGCACAAGCCGGCGAATTTTTCGGCCGTGACGACGATGCCGTCGCGAAACGCCGCGGCTCGTTCCGGACCGAGCTTGGCGACGATCTTCTCGCGTGTCGAATCGCGGGTTTGTTTCTTCGTGTCGTTGCCGACCGGTCCGTCGATGTAGGCGTAGACGCGACCGAGAAAATTCGCCGCTTCGCGCGCGTCGTCTGCCGACAGCTTCGTCGCCGGATCGGCGAGGGCGGCGGCCAGGGCTTCCATTTCGACGAGCGCGGCCGCGTATTGCTTGGTCAGCGTCAGCGTCCAGATTCGCCCCCGCAATAGCCAGGGATCGTTCGGCGCGACGCGTAGGGCGGCGATCGATTGATCGAGCGCGGCATCGTATTTCCGTTGGCGGACCAGCAGCAGGAAGTAGGCCTGTTCGAGCAGCGGATCGCGCGGCGCGGCGGCCGAAAGTTGCGCGTACTCTTTTTGCACGTGACCGTGGTTGGCGATCGACGGCTTCCAGCCCAGGTCGAAGAACTGGTCGAGCTGCGCCCGCGAGAGCGCGGTTTCGGCTGCGACGACGGACGAGAGGGTCGCCAGAAAAGCAATACAAAGCGCGGCGGAGCGAAGCGTCATACGGCCCCCGATGCCGAAAAATCACGAAACGGGATCGAAACGCCCTCACTGAGCGAAACTCGACGCGTTCGGCGGACGACCGTAGTCGTCGCTTTGTAATCTACAGCGTTTCGAGATCGTGTAGCAACACGATTCGCGACCGGTTATTTGACGACCGGCAAGTCGACTTCTACGTAAACCGGCCAGTGGTCGGAAACGTCGTTGTTGTTATGGAAAATCAACGCCCGCTTGATGTGGGGCAGGAATTCTTTCGGCAGCAGGATGTGATCCAACATCGTCAATGCGTCTTTGGGGTCTTGCACTCCGTTTTCGTTGCGGTCCCACCAGTTGGTGTAGCGGTCTTCACGCCGTAGGATCTTCGCCGCCGCGTTGACCAGTTCGTCGTCCGGCGTCGCGGCGTCGAAGTTCTTGAGTCCTTTCAAGACCCCGGTCATCGTGTTGCGCGTTTCGTCGCGGTGCGGCACGTCGGGGTCGTAGTCGTTGAAGTCGCCCAGCACGATCGGGCGATAGCCCCGTTTGACGATCTCGTCTTGGATGATTTTCTGCGCGATCGTCATCTCGTGCGTGCACTGCGCGTTCGACGGCGGGTCGTCGGGCTGTGCTTTCAAATGCAGGCCCAAGAACCCCAGTTTGTGGCCGTCGACCGTCAGAAAATACAACGCATGACGGCTGATTCCGCCGGTTTTTTGCCGGACGACGCCGTTTTCGTCCTTGCTGTAATACTCGCCGCGGTACGGATGATCGCCGCGCATGCCGAAGTGCCGGATCGACGCTCCATCGAGCTCCTCCAGCGGAATCTTACTCAATACGCACACGTCGAAGCCGGTGAACGTGTCGCTGTTGTCGATGTGGTAGCCTTGGTATTTGGTCAGGCCTTTCTCATGCAGGATTTTCACCAACCGATCGACGCTCTCTTTCGAGACCACCTCCAACAGATTCACCACGTCGGGCTCCATCGCCTCGATGACGTTGGCCACGCGTTCGAATAACGCCGCGCGGGCGATGTCGAAGCGATATCGTTCGAGCCGCGTCTTCGCTCCCGGAACGGCCAGGTTCTCGACGTTGAACGTCATGATTTTCAGGGTCCGCGGCGCAGGCTCGGCCGCCGAGACCAGGCCGACGCAGCAGAAGACCCAAAGAAACGCGGCGCGGAGCAGGGCGGTCGGCATGACAGGTGGGCGTAAGGTGCGGAGGCGAGTTGAGATTCCTACTCTATTCGGACGCCGAGCGCGGCGAAAGTCGGGCGAAATCCCCGCCGTGACTCGGCAAACCGTGGCACGTGGAATTCCTGCGGTTCGTGTGGATACGCCACTGAAATGCTGTAAGATAGGGCCGATTCCGCCCCCGGCGGAAAATGCTCGCACTCTCACGAGGTTGGTTATGGCGTCGGTCGTCGGGTTGATCGATCACGCGGTCTTGCATCCCACGCAAACCGAAAAGGATCTCACCGAAGCGTGCGAACTCTGCGCACGGGTCGGCGCGTTCAGCGTCTGCGTGAAGCCCTACATGATTCCCAAAGCGGTCGAGTTGCTGCAGGGCTCGCAAACGGTCGTCAGTACGGTCATCGGCTTTCCGCACGGCTCGCCGCCGACCGACATCAAAGCGGCCGAAGCCGAATGGGCCTGCGCAGCACGGCGCCAAGGAACTAGATATGGTCGCCAACGTCGGCAAGGTCCTGGCCGGCGATTGGGCGTATGTCGAAAACGATATCCGCGCGGTCGTCGCGGTCGGCAAGAAACACACGGCGTTGACGAAAGTGATCTTCGAGACCGACTTCGTCACCTCCGACGCCGACAAGATGGAACTCTGCCGCGTCTGCGAGCGTGCCGGCGCGGACTTCGTCAAAACCAGCACCGGCTTCGGCTTCGTCAAACAAGCCGACGGTCAAATGGCGACCCGCGGCGCGACCGATCACGACGTGGCGTTGATGAAGGCGAGTTGCGGCATCGCGGTCAAAGCCAGCGGCGGTATTCGCAGCTTGGCCGACGCCGAACGCTTGGTCGCCCTTGGCGCGACCCGCCTGGGAACGAGCGCCACGGCCGCCATCGCCGCCGCCGAAGCCGCGCGGGCATCCGGCAAATCCGGCGAAGTCGCCGCATCGACCTCCTCGTATTAACGTCATCACGAAACAAGAACCGGAGGACTCACGTCCCCCGTTTACAGATCACTGAAACCTGAACCCCGAAACCTGAAACCTCGTTTCCATGCTCGACCTCTTTCCGCAAATTCAAGCCGCCGCCGAGTTCATCACCGCCAAATCGGGCGCAAAGCCCGATGCGGGCATCATTTTGGGAACGGGTCTCGGGCCGTTGGTCAACAACATTCAGGTCGACGTGGCGATCGACTATCCGGAGATTCCGCACTTTCCCAAATCGACCGCAACCAGCCATCGCGGTCGCTTGGTGTGCGGAACGCTGAACGGCCTAAAGGTCATGGCGATGGAAGGCCGTTTCCATCAATACGAGGGCTATCCGCTGAAGCAAATCACGCTGCCCGTGCGCGTGATGAAAGCGCTCGGTTGCGAGCTGCTGGTCATCAGCAACGCGGTCGGCGGTTTGAATCCGTACTACGCGCTCGGCCACATCATGGTGATCGACGATCAGATCAATCTGATGGGCGACAACCCGCTGATCGGCATCAACGACGATCGTCTGGGCCCCCGCTTTCCGGACATGAGCGAGCCGTACGATCAAGCGTTGATCGACGTGGCGTTAAGCGTCGCGCGAAAGAACGACATCTCGGCCTCGCGCGGCGTGTTGGTCGCCGTGACCGGGCCGAATCTGGAAACCCGCGCCGAGTACCGCATGCTCCGTCAGATGGGGGCCGATTGCGTCGGCATGTCGACGATCCCCGAAGCGATCACCGCCGCGCATTGCGGGCTGCGGACGATCGGCTTCTCGATCGTCACGGACATGTGTCTGCCCGACGCGTTGGAACCGGCCGACGTGAGCAAGATCATCGCCACGGCGAACGAAGCGGAACCGAAACTGACGAAAATCGTTTTGGGCGTTCTCGAAAAATTCAAAACCACACCGAAGAAAGCACTGCCGAAGCACTAGTCGAAGTGAGATGAGAGGCGAGAAATCTCATGTCCATTTCCACATTTTTCGCTTCTCGACTTTGCGTCACGAATTGTAAGTCACACTGTGGGATTCATTACATCGCAGAGTTCATTGTCGATGGGAGTGCGTGAAGCCGAGTCCGCGATGGCCGTGCTCGAAAGAATGCGGTGTCAATTCGATTACGAGAAGGTCGAGATTTATCGTTCGAAGATCCAAGAGTTTCTGCGATGCAAAGAATCGCAATTTCCTGGAAAATATGTGTTTTTCGATATTACTCAAGGTAAGGCGACGCTGCCCGTCGGCCTTGATGAGCGCATTGAGATTTGGATGTCAAATCATCCGGATTACTCGCCATTCATGAGAACATTCGCGAGAAACTATCTCATCAGTCTGTTGGAAGATTACGGGAATAAAAATCCGTATGAGTTGCTGGCGCAATGCGTCATTCAAGGCGGAGACTTTTATCTGGAGAGCGGTTTTATTTATTTACGTGACGCTGCAGCCATTTCAACTTTTGTTTGACTACCCATACTCGAGTGAGACATGTCCTCCGTCCACGAAGCCAAGCATCCGCTGATTCAGCACCATTTGGCACGGTTCGCGACAAGTCGACCGATCCGGCCGAGTTTCGGCGTTTGATTCGTCGGCTCTCGATGTTGTTGGCGTACGAGGCGACCGCCGATCTTTCGCTGCGCAACATGCGCGTCGAGACGCCGCTGACGGAGACGACTTGCCATGTGATCGAAAAGCGGATCGGGCTGGTCCCGATCCTGCGCCGGGTTGGGGATGGTCGATGCGATCATCGAGTTGATTCCCGACGCCGAGGTGCGCCACCTGGGCGTCTATCGCGACGAAGAGACCGCGCTGCCGGTCGAATATTACAGCAAACTTCCCGACGAAAAACCGGTGGAGATCGCGTTGATCGTCGATCCGAATGTTGGCGACCGGCGGTTCGGCGATCGCGGCGTTGCAAACGTTGAAAAAGTGGGGCGTGCCGCGGATGAAAATGCTGGCGGTCATCGCCAGTCAAGAAGGAATCGACAACGTCTTGGCCTGCGGCATCGACGTCGAGATTCACGTATCTCGCGACCGATCCGATCCTAAACGATCGCAAATACATCGTCCCCGGCCTAGGCGACGCCGGCGATCGGATTTTTAACACGCATTAGCGAGCGAGATGCTTTGCGGATCGTCCGCACTCGTGACGAGCCTGTGACCGTGGAAACGTCGATCTTCCGGTAGTATGCAACCGGTGTCGATGAGTTCCACGTCGCGAGTTCCCGAGGTGCCTTATGCCGATTCGCGTTCTGTGTGCGGTGTTTTTGCTATCGTCCGCCGGCATCGCGCTGGCGTGCGGTCCGATCAAGTTGCGTCCGACCGACGCACCGCAGAGCGAAACACAGACCAACGAAGCACGGTTGGTCTTGTCGTGCGGCGAGGTCGAGCAGTCGCCGGTCGCGGAAATCGTCGCCGCCCCTCAACCACCAGCCGCGCAGCAAGCGACCGTCGTACTCTCGGCTCCGCCCGAGACGCAAGTTCTGGTCAGCCCGTCGATGATCGGCGGGAAACTGAACGTCGCCCACGCCCCCAACGCGCAACAAACGACGCAGGCCGCCCCCACGCCGGTGAAGCCCGACGCCGTGACGCAAGCGACGCCAGTCCCGGCGAATCCGCAAATCGACGTGCCTGGCCATCTGGCCTCCGCGACGCGAGGCGGCCGCGCATCGCGAGACGCATCGACTGACCGAAGACCAATTCTTGGAGATGAGCCGCGAGAAGGGCGTTATCGTGTTGGATGCGCGGAGCAAGCAGAAATTCGACGAATTGCACATCGCCGGCGCGGTGAATCTGAGCTTTCCGGACATCTCGATCGAAACGCTGGCCGAACGCTTTCCGGACAAAAACGCCAAGATCCTGATCTATTGCAACAACAATTTCAAAAACGCCGAACGGGCGTTCCAGCCCAAGTCGGCGATCGCGTCGTTGAACATCTCGACCTACTTCGCGCTATACGGCTACGGTTATAAGAACGTGTACGAGCTGGGGCCGTACTTGGATGCGAAGACCACGAAGTTGAAATTGGTCTCGTCGGCCGAAGACGGGCCACCGGTCAGCGTGCTGTTGCCGACGCAAGACGTCACGCCGCCGCGACGTTGATCGGCGGCGGAAGCGACGCGAATCTGAACCGACGCGCGGCGAAGGTTTCGCCGCGCATCGGCGCGTTTCGCGACGATTTGAAATCCGCAGGCGGAACCGGTGGCGGCGGGGAATCGGGCAGCTTCGGGCTCTCGCCTTTGGGGAGCGGCGGCACGGATTTCTCCCAAGCCCCTTGCGCTTCTTGCAAGAGTTTTCGCAATGCTTCGCGATCCTTGGTGATCGACGCTTTTTGCTCGTCGTTCAATTCACGGACGTCGGGATCGTTGAGAAACTTGATGCCGTTGACCAGCTTTTTGAGTTGCTCGGCCCCTTCTTTTTCCAACTTTTGTTGGAGTTCGCGTTTGTTCTTGTCCTGTTGGATCCGCGTTTCGTCGGCGCGGACGGCGAAGTCCGCGTCGCTCAGCAACATGCCCGCCACGCAGGCGGTCATGAACGACGCCAGATTACCGGCCAACATGGCGCAGAAACCCAACTTAGCGATGTCGCCGACGCGTTTCGGCGCCGACGGACCGATCCCGCCGATCTGGATGCCGATGGACGCGAACGTGGCGAACCCGCACAGGGCATAGGTGATCAACGCGATGGAGCGCGGCTGAAACGGTTTGTAATCGATCGCCTCGGGGTCCATCCACAATGCCAATTGCGAATACGATTGAAACTCGCTGGCGATCAAACGAATGCCCAAGAGTTGGCCCATCCGCTCGCAATCGTCCGACGGAATTCCCATCACCCAAGCCATCGGGAAGAAAACATAACCAAGCCCCTTTTCCAGGGTCCAGATGTCTTTGCCGAGATAGCCGAACCATTCGCCGGTCCAGCCGATCACGCCGTTGAACATGGCCACGATCGCGAGGAACGCCAACAACATGCCGGCGACATTGATGGCTAGCTGAACGCCTTCGCTCGCGCCGTTGGCCGCGGCGTGCACCACGTTATCGGCCGTTTTTTCTACGTCGAGTTTGACAGACCCGCGTGTCAACGGTTCTTCGACTTCGGGCTGTACGATCTTGGCGATCACGATCGTCGCCGGCGCGGCCATGACCGAGGCCGTCATCAAGTCGCCGGCGTTGATCCCCATCGAGACGAACGCCGCCAACACGCCGCCGGCGATCGTGGCGAACCCCCCGACCATAATCGCCATCAGTTCGGATTGCGTCATCGTGGCGACGTACGGCTTGATGACCAACGGCGCTTCGGTTTGACCGACGAAGATGTTGGCGGCCGTGCTGAGCGATTCGGCACCGGACGTTCCCAACGTTTTCTGCATAATGACCGCCAGCCAGCGCACGATGACTTGCATCACGCCGACATGGTAGAGAATCGACATGAGGGCCGAAAACAAAATGATCGTCGGCAAGACGCGAAACGCGAAGGGATGCTCCATGTAGGAATCCCCGAAGACGAATTTCGCGCCGACGTCGACGTTGTTCAGGATTTTGTCGAAGAGACCGCCGAGAAAATCGAAGAAGAGCATGCCCGGCTTGGTTTTCAGAACCAGAACGCCGAACACCAGTTGCAATCCGACGCCGATGACGACCAGCCGCCAATTCACGCGCGAGCGGTGTGAACTCATGCACCACGCCAGAAAGATCATCACGAACAGACCCAACACGCTGATCCAACGTTCCATAACGAATCCTGACGACCTGTGATGAGATGAGGACGAGCCAAGGCGGATTCGCGCATGCGGGCGGACCTATCCGGGCGTTTGGGCCACCACTGGACAGTCGCGTTCGGGAAAGACAATATGCTAACACAGACCGTTCGGCGGTCCACATTTTTCCGACGTTCTCGGCGGAAATCTTCCTCGGCTGAAAAGACTTTCAGGTTCCGCGCGTATGTCTACGTGTCTACCGTCGGGCGTCACGCCCTCGCTTTGGGCTCTCGTCGAAACGGCCGCCGCGGCCGGTAAGTTGACGGGTAACTCGGTCCCGAACTTGGCCTGTTGGTTGAGCAACGCGCGCTACGCCGACTCGGTTCCACTGATCACCGAATTGATCACGCAAGAACGTTGGAAAGAGCTCGACGCCGCGTTTTGGACCGTGATCCCGTTCGGCACGGCCGGTCGGCGCGGCGTAATGTATCCGGTCGGACCGAACGCGATCAACGATCGGACGATGGGAGAAAGCGCACCAAGGCTTGGCCGCGTATCTGGCCGAACTATTTCCCGATGATCTGCGTCAGGGCACCTTGCGTTGCGCGATCGGCTACGACACGCGGCATCGTTCGCGCCATTTCGCCGAGTTGTGCGCCGAAATTTTAGTCGCGGCCGGGATCAAGGTCGCGTTCCTCGACGGCTATCGCGCCACGCCCGAGTTGGCGATGTCGGTCCGGACGCTCGGCTGTCGATCAGGCATCATGATCACGGCCAGCCACAATCCGCCCAGCGACAACGCGATCAAGGTCTTTTGGGAAGACGGCGCGCGGATTCGACCGCCGTACGACGAAGCGTTGATCGCGCACGTCAACGACGTTCAGGCGATCGTGCGTACGCGCTTCGCGGAGGGCGTGGAACGCGGCATGATCGAGTTCGTCCAAACGCGGATGGACGCGGAGTATCCGCAAGCGGTCTTGCGGCTATCTCGGCCCGGTCCGCGCGACGTGAAGATTTTGTATTCGCCGATGCACGGCGTAGGGGTGACCGCCGTCGAACCGGTGTTGCGCACCGCGGGTTTCGACATGATCGAAGTTTACGGTCCGCAAGCGCGGCCCGACGGCGATTTTCCGAACGTTCCCGGCCACGTCGCGAACCCGGAAAATCCGGCCGTGTTCGATGCGTTGATCGCTGCGGCGCAAACGTGCGGCGCCGAGTTGGCCCTGGCCAGCGATCCGGACGCCGATCGAATCGGCGTCGCCTGTCCCGAGTCGTTGTCGCCCGCGCGGCGTGGAAGTTCATCACCGGCAATCAGATCGGCGCACTGTTGGCGGACTATCTGTTAGCTCGGTTAAAACGCGAGGGCACGCTCGATCCGCGGCACTTTCTCGTGAAGACGTTCGTCACGTGCGACATGTTGCCGCGCTTGGCCGAGCATTACGGCGTGCGCTCGATCGGGCATGTGTTGACCGGCTTCAAGTGGATCGGGCTGGAGATCGACCGCAACGGACCGGAATGGTTCGTACTGGGAACCGAAGAGGCGCACGGCTATTTGGCCGGCACGCATATCCGCGATAAAGACGCGGCCGTGGCGGCGCTGTTGTTGACAGAATTCGCCGCCGAGTCGAAGCACGTCGGCCGAACGTTGTACGAAGAACTGCACGGCATTTACCGGACAATCGGGTGTCATCAAGAAGCGCCGTTCGCTCTGACGCTGCCCGGCGCAAACGGGATGCTACGGATGAAGGACGTATTGGCCGCGCTCGCCGCATCCGCCGACGACGATCGGCGGGATTGCGGTCGATCGGCTGCGCGATTACGAAACCGGGCACGTCACGCGTCTGGTCGACGGAGTTCTCGATCCGACGACGAGCGCGCCGCTGGAGGGACCGCACGCCGAGATGCTGTTCCTGGATCTGGCCGCGACCGGGCATTCCGTCGGCATCCGTCCCAGCGGCACGGAACCGAAGTTAAAGCTCTATCTCTTTACCGCGTTGCCCCCGGCGGAAAGCCAGGACGTTCCGGCGGCCGAACGGCTGCTGCGAGAACGTCTCGCGCGAATGCAACACGACCTCCGCGATTACATCGCCGCCGTGCCTTAGCTTAACTGAGAGATGGGAACACGAATGACACGGGTGCGACGGATCGACACGGAAGAATCGAACAGAAGAGCACAGTGGACGCGGAGAAGAATCGCCGACGCTCATTACAGTGCTGCGGCATGCGGATTATTCAGCGATCAATTCCGCGGGTCGATCCGTGCGATCCGCGTCATACGTGAACGCATCTCCCTTAAGGGTTCACTTCCCCAGCAGGTCGGTGGCGAATTGGCGCGGCAGCAGTTCCGTCATGTTCGTTTCGACGACGTCGCGCGTCGTCGCGTCGATCAGGTAAACGGGCAGGGCGGGGGCGAATTCGGCCAGCACTTGGCGGCAGGCTCCGCACGGCGAGCCGCCTCCCTCGGTCGCGACGGCCACGGCGCGCGGCGACGACTTGCCTTGCGCGACCATCGTGCCGATCGCCACGCGTTCGGCGCAGATCGTCAGCCCATAAGAGATGTTCTCGACGTTGCAGCCTGCGACGATCGATCCGTCGTCCAGCAGCAACGCGGCGCCGACGTGAAATTTCGAATACGGCGCATAGGCTTTGTCGCGCGCGGCCAGCGCGGCGGAGATCAGCGTGTCGCGTTCGGCGGTGGTGAGCGTCATGGTGCTGCTCTCAGGGAAACTTGAAGAATACAAAAATCGAACAGGAGATCGCAAAGGACGCAGAGAATGCAGGGGACTGGAATCGTATTGCCATGTCGCTCTTCGAGTTTTCCTTATAACATTTCGAATTAAAGACGTTCTTCGATCAGCAGCGACGGCGTGACGCGTTCTTCGCCGATCGTCCAGGCGTCGCGGACCATTTCGCGGACGCGGTCCGCCTGGTCGGGCCGAGCGAACAGCCGTGCGATCGGCTGGCCGCGACGGACCGGATCGCCGACGCGGATCAGGGCCTCGATGCCGGTCGAGTGGTCGAGCTTATCGCTCAGCACTTTGCGGCCCCCGCCGAGTTCGATCACGGCCAAGCCCAATCGCTCGGCATGACAACCGGTGATGTAGCCGTCGGCGTCGGCCAGGACGTCGGACTCGGGCGCGACCGCCAAGCGGGCCGATGGATCACCCCCTTGCGCGGCGACCATTTCGCAATACTTTTCATAGGCGCGACCGCCGGCGAGATGATCGCGAAGTTTCGTCTTCGCCGTTTCGAGGTCGGGCGCGGTCTTCGTGAGCAGCAGCAACTCGGCACAGAGTTCGAGCGTGATCTCGACGAAGTCGGCGGGGCCGCCACCTTGCAACGTTTCGACCGCTTCCAACACTTCCACGGCGTTGCCGATCATCTGTCCGTTGGGCTGGTTCATGTCGGTCAACAGCGCGCTCGTCGCTAAGCCCAAGCGTCGTCCGGTCCCGACCAGCGACTTGGCCAGGTCGCGCGCGTCTTCGAAGCGCTTCATAAACGCGCCGGTTCCCCATTTGACGTCCAGGACCAACGCCTTGGGGTTTTCGGCCAGTTTCTTGCTCATAAT
Organism: Pirellulales bacterium; assembly: GCA_049840575.1. GTDB lineage: Bacteria > Planctomycetota > Planctomycetia > Pirellulales > JALHPA01 > JANRLT01. Next base: position 29,298 of record JASGKV010000013.1, on the reverse strand, counting down.
GCTGGCCGTGATCAACGCGATCGACGGCACCGTCCCGGTGACGTCACGCAACGCGTACAGTTTTTTATCGGCCGGCACGAGTTCCGCGCTTGCGCCGCTGATGACGCAGCCGACATCGGCGACGACCCGCTGAAACTCGCCGATCGACAAATCGGTCCGAAAGCCGGGAATCGCCTCGAGTTTGTCCAACGTCCCGCCCGTCGCGCCGAGCCCTCGGCCCGAGATCATCGGTACTTGCAGCCCGCAGCAGGCGAGTAACGGCGCTAGGACCAGCGACGATTTGTCGCCGATCCCTCCGGTCGAATGCTTATCGACCTGCGGCGGTGAATCCGCCGGCCAGTCGAGAACAACGCCCGAGCGCAGCATCGTCTCGGTCAGACAAGCGATCTCGTCGGTCTCCATCCCGCGCAGCAAGATCGCCATCGCTAGGGCGGACATCTGATATTCGGGAATCGTGCCGGTGGTGAAGCCGTCCACGAACTGGCGGATTTCATCGTGCAACAAAACGTGACCGTCTCGCTTACGAGCGATCACGGCGGCGGGGGCGAAGGTCATAGGCGAAGGAGCGAAACGGTACGAGGGAAAGCGAGTCGACGAAGCCTTATTTCTCGAGGCGTGTCTTCAGCAGATAGGTGTAGGCGTCGCCGCCGTTGTCCAACGCATCGATCAAGGCGAGGAAGTAAACGCCGTCGGCGGGCGGAGTGAATCGTATCACGGGGTTGCGCGACCCGGCATGATCGTCGTCGGACAGCACGGTCCGTCCGCGGTCGTCGTAGAGCGTCAGGATCGCGTCCAAGGCCGAACCGGAGCGGCCGGCGATCACCTCGAACGAAACGGCTTCGTCTTTTTTCAGCTCGAACCGGAACACATCGACGTCGCGCGGCGCTTGGACCGAGCCGCGAACGATGTCGCCCGGTTTCAAGGGTTGGGCCGTTTTGAAACCATCGGCCGGTTCGCGTTGTTCGAGCAAGAAGGACTTGTCGATCACGCGAATCGCGAATGGGCAGGGGAACGTCGCCGGCGGGAGTTTGAGTTCGACGGTCAACTCGCCGGGCGCGACGTCCGGCGTCAACGCGACCTCGAACCGCACGCTGGAATCGAACTCCGGAGATTCCTCGTCCTTCCCCGGCTTGATCGTTTGCGTGCCCAGCAGCTTGACGGTCGCCCCTTCGACCCCGCAGGTGACTTCGTTCACATCCTTCAACCGTAGGCCCTGAATCGTGAACGTTTGCTTGCCGGCGGTCGGCATCGCGACCGGAGACAACGTTTTCACTACTGGCGGCTTGTCGGGTTTCTTAGTGACGTCTTTTTTCTCCTGAGCGTGAGCAAACGATGTCACGACCATGACGCACACGAAGAAAGCGTGTCGCAGAAGCGTCATCGACATACGCTCGCCTGAGTGGCATAAGAAATCGAAAATCCTGAGTGGCATGCGCTCGAATATAACCGCGCGCTGCGCCGCGTGGCGAGTTTTTGCCCGTCGCTGGGCGAATTGTTATAACGACGGTCGTCACGCAGTCGCCCGACATACCTCCCAGGACGCGCAACACATGACCGTACGCCATGGAATTCTGTTTTCGCTTTTTACGCTGCTCGCCTGCGGCGCGACGTACGCCGTCGAACCGCAGGCGGTGGTGACAGGTTTGAAAAATCCCGAATCGGTCGTCGTCGGGCCCGGCGGAAAGATTTACGTCACCGAACTGGGCGAGAAAGAGAAGGACGGCGACGGTCGCGTCTCGCAAATCGTCGACGGCAAGATCCAGGCCTTCGCCGAGGGGTTGAACGATCCGAAGGGGATCGCGTATTACCAAAAATCGCTCTTCGTCGCCGACGTGCAAGACGTCAAACGGATCGACGAAGCGGGCAAGGTCGAAACGTTTCTGCCCGCCAGCGCGTTCCCGATCAAACCGACGTTCTTGAACGACGTGGTCGTCGATCAGGAAAGCGGCACGCTGTACGTGACCGACTCGGGCGATCGTAAGGGGGCCGCCGGGGCCGTGTTCCGCATCTCGCAAAAGAAGGAAGTCTCGATCGTTCTCGATCAAAAGCGTTTTCCCGATTCTGAACTCGCCGAACGGCGTCTGCATGGACGGCGCGTCGCACATCTTGGTCGGCGATATGGGGAGCGGCTCGATGTTGCGCGTGAAACTCGCCACGAGCGCGGTCGAAGTTTTGTACGAGAAGCAAGGCAAGATCGACGGCATCGTATGGGATCACTTCGGCCGGCTGTTCTTCACCGCGGTCAAGGAACATACGCTGTACGCCGTGGCGAAACCCGGCGCGAAGCCCGAAAAGCTGACCGACGCGTTCCAATCGGCCAACGATATTCGTTTGGGGCCGAAGGGCGACACGATTTTGGTCGCGGACATGGGGGCCGGTACGTTGTATTCGGTGGCGGTGACGACGCCCGGGGCGGAAGTCGATCAATCGCCGCTGCCGCTGACGACCGAGTTGGCGTTCCCGAAACTGAAGTGGACCGGTTGGGATCCCGAAGGTGACGACGGCAAGCCGAACTCGTTCCGGCCGATCGTGCTGACGCATAACGGCGACGCGAAGAAGGTCTTCGTCGCCAGCCAACACGGCGTGATTTACTCGTTCGACAACGATCAAAACGCGACCGAAACCAAGGTTTTCGCCGATCTGCGCGACCGCGTCGTTTACAACGACAAGCAAAACGAAGAAGGCTTTTTAGGCTTTGCGTTTCATCCGAAATTCGCCCAAAACGGCGAAGTCTTCGTCTTTTACACGACCAGCAAGGCGAAGTTGACCAACATCGTCTCGCGCTTTCGCGTAAAGAAGGACGATCCGACGAAGCTCGATCCGGATTCGGAAGAGCAATTGCTCGTCTACAAAAAACCGTACTGGAATCACGACGGCGGCACGATCGCGTTCGGCCCAGATCATTACCTGTACATCGTTCACGGCGACGGCGGGGCCGGGAACGATCCGCACGAAAACGCCCAAAACCTCAACGTGCTGCTGGGCAAAATTCTGCGGATCGACGTCGATAAAAAATCCGAAGGCAAGCCCTACGCGATCCCGGCAGATAACCCGTTCGTCGGCAAGAAAGACGCTTTACCCGAAATCTATGCTTATGGGTTCCGCAACGTCTGGCGCATGGCGTTCGATCCTAAGACCGGCGTCCTGTGGGCGGCCGACGTCGGGCAAAATCTGTGGGAAGAGATCGACCTGATCGAACGGGGCGGCAACTACGGTTGGAACCGTCGCGAAGGTCGTCATCCGTTCGGCGCGAAGGGGAGCGGTCTGCGCGACGACTTCATCGAACCGATTTGGGAATACCATCACGACATCGGCAAATCGCTGACCGGCGGGACCGTTTATCGGGGGTCGCGTTTGCCGGAACTCGACGGTAAGTATCTCTACGCCGATTACATTTCCAACAAGATCTGGGCTCGACTACGACGCCGACAAACGTCGCGTCACGGCGAATCGCCCGATCAAGGATCAAGGCTTGCCGTGTCTTTCGTTCGGCCAAGACGCCGCCGGCGAGGTCTATTTCCTGACGCACTCGACCGCCGGCAAAGGCATTCACCGGTTCGTCAAGCAGAAAGCCGAATAACACCCGACGACGACCGTCGCGTAGCGATCAAAGCCCGTTCCTTGGACCACCGTCCGGGGAACGGGCTTTTTCGTTTGCCTAGGGGGTATGTCGAAAACGGCGGGAATTACGGGATAATTTCATGCCGGCATCGGTTAGGAACTTCGCACGAATCTCATCGAACTCTCAAAGTCGCAACACGGTCTCCACGCAATCCCCGGCTAACTTGTGGCCTATCTCGATCCCCCGAATCGTCACACAAGTGCAAGGTCGCCAACCCATGCGTCGTCGGAAACACCTTCGGTTGATTCAAACCATCGCCGAGACCCTGTTCGGAAACTCGCTCGGGAAAGTCGGCGTCGCGGTGGGCGTAGCGATTCTCGGCGCGGCCAGTGCACCCGCCGAAACTCTGACGCTGACGACCGGCATCGATACGAATATTTACAGTAAACAAACCGCCGTTCAAAACACGACGGCGACGACGACAATCGACGGCGGCGGCTCGACGTTTCGCGACGCCGATTTCCGTCAGACCCTGGTCCGCTTCGACAACCTGTTCGGCGGCGGAGCCGGTCAGATTCCCATCGGCGCGACCATCAACAGCGCAACCTATACGGTCATCACCGGAACCGGGTCTAACGACCAATCCGGCGACATCATCGGCATCTATCGCTTGTTGCCCAACGCGTCGGATCCGAACGCGCAGGTGTTTGATCCATTGACGGCCCAATGGGCCAACAGCTTCGGCGGCGACGGCGTGCAAATCAACACGCAAGCCAATCCCGAAACCGCCGCCCCCGACAGCACCCGCAACCCGGGAAACGTCATCAGCTCGGTCGTGGCGTTCGACGTCAAGTCGTCGATGACGTTCTGGGGAGCGGCGGACAACCCGAATTACGCGAATAAGGGTTGGCTCGTCTCCGCCACGGCGGGCACCAACGCATGGGTTTACAATTCCTTCGACAATACGAACGCCGCACTGCGTCCGGTGTTTACGGTCGATTACACCGTCGACCCGACGTTGAAGACGGTGACGTGGAACTCGGCGAACGCGACCGGCGCGTTGAATACCACGACGAGCAACACGATTTGGTTGGATCCGTCGAACGCCGCGGCGGCGTTTCGACGCGGCGATACGATCTCGCTCAGCCAAGACGCCGCCGCGCCGGTGACGATCGCCGTCGACGCCGCCGGCGTGTCGCCCAACGTGACGAACGTCAGTCATAACGCCGGCACCTACACGATCACCGGCGGTCCGATCGCGTCGGGGACGTTGAACAAATCGAACGCGGGCACGTTGGTCTTGAGTTCGACCAACAACTTCAGCGACGTCCTGCTCGGCGGCGGCGTCGTGCAAATCGGTGCGAACAACGCGCTCGGAACCTTCAGTAAGGCCTCGTTGGCCGGCGGCGTGTCGCTACAAGCTCCGGTCACGCAAACCACCTCGAAGGCGTTCGAGTTCGTCGACGGCACGATTAGCGTCGCCGCGTCCCAAAAATTCACGATCGGCGGCAACACGTCGGGCGGGGGAACGTTGGTGAAAACCGGCGCTGGGACGTTGGAATTCACCAGTCTCGCCAGCACGTTTACCGGCACGTTGCGTATCGACGCGGGGCGCGTGTTGTTGTCGGACATCGGCAACGGCGTCGGCACCGGCGGTGATTTCAACGCCACGTCGATCGTCGTCAAAAACGGCGGGGCGTTCCAGTTCGGCACCGACACCGGCGTCGCGGAAAATCCCGATCTTCCCAACACGACCTTCATCAATGTCGAAACCGGCGGTACGGTCGATTGGTACATCGGCGAGACATTCGGCGGCGTTAACCTCCAAGGGGGCGCGCTCAACATTCGCGGCGGCGGAACCGATCTGGCCGCCGGCACGAGTTCGTTTCAGTCCGGAACCGTCACCGGCTTCGGCGCGGCTCGATCCTTCAGCGTCGCCAACGGCGGCGTGCTGAGTAAGGTCTCGAACGGATCCACCACGCCCGGCGACGTCGGCGGCACGGTCACCATCACCGACGCCGACATCAACGCCACAGGGCGTATCGAAATCTTCGGCGGAACGCTCAGCACCAACTCCGGATTGAACGGGACGGGCGCGTTGCTGTTGGGCGATTCTTCGACTCCGGAAACGACGGCCGCTCCGGCGCGATTACAACTCCGCGGCGTCGCGAACGACACGTTCACGAAAACCATCAACGTCGGTGCGGCCGGCGGGACGATCGACGTCGCCGAAGCCTCGGCCCGAAAAGTTTGGTCGGGCGTGATCCAAAACGCGTTCGGCGGCGGCGGTCCGCTTTCGAAAACCGGTCCGGGCGAATTGAGCTTGACCGGAACGAATCTGTATTCCGGCGCCATCGCCGTAAAGGGCGGCACGTTGTCGTTCACGTCGTCCGCGATCTCGGCCGGACAGCTGGTGAGCGTCTCGGACGGGGCGAATTTGTCGAAGATGGACACCGCACAATCGTCGATCGCCGGCCTGACGCTGGGGACGACCGTCGGCGGCATCGTGTCGTTGACTCTCGATCCGACGTTGTCCGCCGCGCCGTTGTTGATCGGCAACACCGACGGGTTCGTTATTAACGGCTTGAGCAAAATCAACGTCTCGTCCACCGGGGCGTTGACGGTCGGTTCCACCTATGCGTTGATCGGCTACCAAGGCGTGCTCGGCGGCGCCGGCTTCGCGGGGCTATCCGCGATTCTGCCCGCGCGAACCGAAGGGACGCTCATCGATAACTCGACCGCCAAAACGGTCGACTTGAAGATCACGGGCTTCGACACGATCACGTGGAGCGGCGCGACGTCGGCCGTGTGGAACATCAACTCGGCCCAAAGTTGGAAGTTGACCCATGCGGGAACGGCCACCACGTATTTGCAGAACGCCGTTCCCGGCGACACCGTGACGTTCGACGATACCGCGACGGTCGGCGCGACGACGATCGACCTGCAAGCGAGCGTCTCGCCCGCTTCGGTGACGTTTTCCAACGCCACGCTCCCCTATGTGCTGAACGGGACCGGCAAAATCTCCGGCGCGACCGGCATCGTCAAAACGGGCGCGGGCGCGGTGACGATCGGGACGAACAACGATTTCCTTGGTGCCGTCACCGTGGCCGACGGCGCGTTGACGTTCTCAGGTAATAACGCGCTCGCCGGAGCGATCACCGTCGCGTCCGGTTCGCTGGCCTTTAGCGGAGTCAACACGTATGACGGCGGCATCACCGTCAACGGCGGCGCGGCCGCGTTCTCGGGAACCGGCAGTACGTTCAATCAACCGGTGATCTTGAATGCCGGGACGATGGCCCTCGGCGGCGGCAACACGATGACCGCCGGTTTTCAGAACAACGGCGGCACGTTGACCGTCACCGGCGCCAACACGATCAATGCCGTGACGCTGTCCGGCGGCACGACGATTCTCAGCGCAGATAACGCGTTGGGAGCGTCCGGCGCGGTGCTGATAAGCAATAACGCCATTCTGCGGACGACCACGCCGACGCTCGCTTCGGCGCGCGGACTGACGTTCAACGCCGGCGGCGCGACGATCGACGTGCCGGGCACGAATGTTTTTTCGCTGACCGGCAACACCGCCGGCAGCGGCGGCAACGACGTCGTCACCAAAACCGGAACCGGCACTTGGGAAATCATGGGAGCGTCGGGTTCCGGCTTCGTCGGGACTCTTGAAATCCAACAAGGCACGGTTAAGCTGCAAGGTTCGCTCGCCGCGCCCGACGCGGGCAATTTCAACGCGTCGTTCATCAATGTACGACCGGGCACGAAATTTCAATTCGGACAAACGACGGCGTTGACCGGCGAAAATCCGGATTTGCCGGCCAACACGGTGATCAACATTTACGGCGACGCGACCTCTCAAGGCGTCGTCGATTGGTACGTCGGTGAAGACTTCGGCGGAGTCAGTCTCAGCGGCGGCACGATCAACTACCTCCGCGGCGGCACGAACACCGCGGCGGGGATCGACAGCACCTGGGTCAGCGGAACCGTCAACGCGGCGACGACCGCTTTGGGAATCGGCGGCGCGGGACGGATCGTCAAAGCCGGAGCCGCGACCGACGTCGTGACCGTCAACGACGCCGCGATCAACGCCACGGGCGGTTTGCTGATTTCGGGCGGAACGCTCAGCACAAACGGGACCATCGTCGCCACGGGCGACCTGACGTTCGACGGCGGCACGTTGCAACTGCGTCACACGGCGAGTTTCGCAAACGCGAAGAACGTCGTCGTGAATCCGGGCGGCGGCACCTTGAACATCAAAGAGGCCGCGACGGCGGTCACGCTGTCTGGCATCGTTTCCGGCAACGGCACATTGACCAAAACCGGTCCGGGTCGTTTGTTGCTGACCGGCGCGAACACCTACACCGGCACCTTGAACGTGGCGGAAGGTTCGCTCGTCGCCAATCCGATCGGCATCTCCGCGCTGTCGACGTTGACGATCGGCGACGCCGGCGTCCTGGAACTCTCTTCGACCAACACCGCCACCGTCGCCGCATGAATCTCGGCGTGGCCGGAGGCGCCAAGCTGCAGTTCGATCTTACCACTGTTCCGACGACCGCGCCGCTGAGCGTGACGAACCCGTCGGGAATCGCCGTGGCGGGGACCAACATCGTCTCGATTACGTCGAACAACGCGTTGACCGTCGGGACGTATTCCTTGATTAAGTACAACACGTCGCTCGCGCCGAACGTGCTCGGCGGACTGTCGCCGGCGTTGCCGCCGCGCGTCGTCGCGACGTTGGTCGACAACGTCGCCAACTCGACCATCGATTTGAATATCACGGGCGTCGATTTCATCAAATGGACCGGCGCGACATCGACCGCTTGGAACATCGACACGACGCAGAACTGGAAAACCGCTTCGGTCGGCGCCGCGACGACCTACCTGCAACCGACCACCGTCGGCGATACCGTCTACTTCGACGATTCCGCAGCCGGCGGAGCGATCGCCTTGGCGACCGAAGTCCGTCCCGTCGCCGTGACGTTCGACAACACCACGTTGAATTACACGCTGACGGGGGCCGGGGCCATCGCCGGACCGACCGGGTTGGTGAAGAACGGAACCGGCACGCTAACCGTCGCGACGAACAACACGAATACCGGCGCGACGGCGATCAACGCGGGAACGTTAACGTTGGGCGACGGCGGCGCGCTGGGCTCGCTCGGAACCGGCGGCATTACGGTCGCCGCCTCCGGCAAGCTGATCTTCAACCGCAACGACGTCACCTTGTTGCGGAACGTCTTTACCGGCGCCGGCGAACTCGTCAAAGAAGGAACCGGCACCGTCGCGTTGGATTCGGACAGCCGAACTTTCACCGGCAAAGTGACCGTCAACGCAGGTACGTTCCAACTCTCGAACGCGAGCGCGGCGACGCATAACTTCAACGCGACGTCCATCGTCGTCAATAACGGCGGAACGTTCGAGTTCGTCGGCCCGGCGGGCGACTCCAACCTTCCGGCGACCACCTACGTCACCGTCAATCAAGGCGGCATCGTGAATTGGTCCGAAGCGGAAAGTCTGGGCGGATTGATTTTGAACGACGGCACGCTCAACCTCGTCGCCGGTTTCGGTCTCGACGGCGCGACGAACTCCACGTTGAACTCCGGCACGATCAACGGAACCGGCGGAGCGCTGTCGGGAGCCAAAGGCATCAATAAGTTAACCTCCGGAACCGTCACCATCACGGGAGCGGGCCTCAACAACACCGGCGGCCTGAATATCGTCGCCGGGACGATCAGCACCGATTCCGCGATCATCGACACCGGAGCATTGACCTTCGGCAACACGCTGGCGACCAGCGATCCCGACTCAACGCGCGGAACTTTGGAACTGCGAACGACGACCTCGGGCACCGTCGCCAAAGCCGTCACGGTCAATGCGGGCGGCGGCGTGATCGGCGTGAAAGAAGCCGCCGTGACGATCACTTCGACCGGAGCGTTGACCGCGGCCGCCGGAGCAACCTTGGCGAAAGCCGGGGCCGGCGAACTCCAACTCAACGGCGCCGCGACCTACGGCGATAACGCTCATCTGCAGGTCGATGCCGGGAAATTGACGCTCAATCCGACCGTCGCGCCGACCATCGGCACGGGCGTGACGATCGGCATCGCGAGCGGAGCGACGCTGACCGCCGGGGGAACGGTTGACCCGTTCTCCGCCGGTGGAAACTCGATGGCGATCGCAAATCAATCGGCGACCGGCCTCAATATCACGGCCGGTGTCAAAACGACCGCGGCGATCACCGGAACGGGGACGACCTCCGTCACGGGAACCGGAACGCAGTTGACGGCGAAATCGATCACTCAGAACGCGTTGTCGATCGGTGCGGGCGCGAAGGTGACGATCGCCGCGGACGGGACGAACGCGGGGGTGAGTCGTGTGAAGAGCTTGGCGATTCCCGGGGGCGCGACTCCGACGGGGACGTTGGATTTGAAGAACAACGATTTGATTTTGGACAACGTCGATTACGCCGCGGCGACGGCGACGCACGCGTCGATCACTCAGAGCGTGAAGTACGCCTACAACGGCATGGCCTGGGATCGCGGCGGTTTGACCAGCAGTACCGTGACCGACGACATCAACGTGAACGGCAACTTCACCGCGTTGGGCATCATGTTGAACAATTTCGGCGACGGAACGCCGTTGGTCTACGGGCCGGATTCGGCGTTCGGCGGACCCTTGCAGTTCGACGGTCAAACGGTCGACGCCAACGCGGTGTTGGTGAAGTACACCTACTTGGGCGACGCCAATCTCGACGGCCTCGTCAACGGCGACGACTTCTTCATGTTTCAGTTCGGTTACTCGGGCGCGGCTCCGTATACGGGCTGGGCGTTCGGCGACTTCGATTACAACGGCACGATCGACGGCGACGACTTCTTCTTATTCCAACTGGGGTACAGCCAAGGCGGCCCGCAAATGGGATTCGGCGAGTCGTACGACACCTTCTCGGCGCGGTTCTCCGCGACCGCGGTTCCCGAGCCGTCCGCGTTCGCCGCCGGCGGAGCGTTGGCGTTGGGGTTGGGCGTCGCCGCCTTGCGTCGACGACGTCGCAAAGCCTAAGCGAGACCGTAGCGAATCGATTCCGAGGCGAGGGGCATCTTCTTCTTCCGACTTCTTTCTCAATCCGTGTCACAAATGCGTGAATTCTTCGCTCAACCGTCTCGTCGCCGTCGCGCAGCTCGGGCGACATTGCTGGCGGGGCTGTGTTTGTTCGGCCAAGCGGCGAACGCCGGCTTGATCATCGACCTGCGTTTCAGCGACGGCACCAAAACCAAGACCGCCGCGCCCGGAACCTACACCGTCGACATCTGGGCGCAGCTCGTCGCCGGGACCAACGGCAACGCGAACGACGACGGCATCCTGACGTTTTACGGAGCCGCGCGTTCGGGTTCGACCAACGGCGGCGTCTTGGCGTCCGGCGTCGGCAACGGCATCACGGGGATCGCGGCCGCGGCCCCGTTTACGCTGACGCCTTCCAACGGCAACTTGGGAACCGGTTCGGATCTCAACGGCGACGGCATTCAAGACTGGGGGAACACGACGACCTCCGTCAGCAGCACGCCGCAGCCGATCAAGTTCAACGCCTTCAGCGCCGGCGATCCGAACAATCCGGTCTACCGCAACGCGAGCGATCTTCCGGCGGCCAACGTCAACGCGATCACGGGCGGCTTCGAATACAAGGTCGGGTCCTTCACGTACACGATCAGCGCCTCGGGGCTGATCTCGTCGCCCACGGCCGGCGCGACGACCACGCTCGATTGGGTCAAATCGACCGGCGTTTCGTACATCTATAAAGCCGACGGCGTTCAAGTGACCGCTCCGGCCAACTACACCAGCGGCGCCGCCGCCAACGGCGTCAGCTTCACGGCCGGCACGGTCGTCCCTCCCACCGGCAACGACAGCGTCCTGACCAAAGTCGCCGACGGCGCCTTCGGTCGCGTGTTTCAGGGCCAAACCCCCACGCTTAGTCCGAACCTGACGTTCTCGAAGACCGGCACCAGCGCCACCAACTATTCCGCCTCGTCGTCAGCCGGGATCTCGGTCACGCCAGCCACCGGTAGCGTCGCGGCCGGCTCGGTCGCGAGCACCCCGTTGACGGTCGCGTTGCTGAACTCGGCCGCCGGCACCGGCAGCGTCGGACCGAAGACCTTCACCGTCACCCTCGACAACACCGCGACCGATTCGGCCGCCGCCGGTCAAGGCTCGGCCGACGGAGACGAAACCTACAACGTCACGGCCACGGTCGTCGCCCAACGCGTCGTCACCGCGGGCACGGTCAACTTGGGTCGTCGGTTGAACACCACCAACCTGAGCGCGATCACGACCAACAGCGTCTTCACCACCACCGAAGCCGATAACGTCGCCACCCGCGTCACGGTGAACGGACAACTGTTCAACGGACCGATGACCCCCTCGTTGGCCGTCACCGGCGGAGCGGGCGTGGTCGCCGCGTCGGGCGTCTTCAACAGCTACGCCGTGACCGGCGAAGGTCTGGCCGGCGAAGGAACCTATACCAACGTCGCGGTCAACTACACCGCCACCCCGGTCGCCGCCCGCACGTTCGACGCCGGTTCGGCCCTGGCGCTCGGTCGCTTCAAGGTCGGCAGCTTGCCGGCCACGACCAAAGCGATCTCCAGCACGGGGGTGTTGGCCACCACGGCCAGTGCCAACCTCGGCGCGTTCAACGCGGTCAACGGTCTGACTCTGACCACCACCGATCCGGTCGCCTTCAACGGCGGCGCCGCGTCGCAAACCGCCACCTATAACCTCGGTGGTACGGCTGCGGCCGGGGCGATCAGCGGGACGTTCACCGCCACCGCCACCGACGAATTCGGCAACACCTCCAGCATCGCGGTTCCGGTCACCGGCACCGCCGTCAACGCCAGGACCTTCACCCCGGGCGCGGCGATCGCGCTCGGTCGCGTGTTGGCCGGCGCCGCACCGACCGGCGTCACGCGGACCGTCTCCAGCAGCGGTCTGCATGCCGACACGGTCGACGCCACGCTCGGCACGTTCAGCGCCGTCGGCGGCCTAACCTTGACCACCGGCGGTGGCACGGTCGCCTTCAACGGCACCGCCTCGCCGCAAACCGCCACCTACACCCTGGGCGGCACGACCGCGGTCGGCGCGATCAGCGGCTCGTTCACCGCCACGGCCACCGACGAATTCGCCGCGACCTCCAACGTCGCGATTCCGGTGACCGGAACGGCGGTCGGCGTTCGCACGGTCACCGCGCCGACGGCCGTCACGCTGCCGAGCAACCTGCTCAGCGGAGCGACGGTCAGCATCCCGTACGCCGCCACCGGCGGCACCTATGGCGGCGGGACCGGCGTGACGGCCGATACCGAAAACGCCACGCTCACGCTGCCCGGCTCGCCGAGCAACGGACTCAACCTCACCGGCTCGACGAGCGTCACCACCGCCGGCAACGTCCTCACTCTTTCGGGCAAGGTCGTCGGCAACGGCGCCGTCAGCGGCAACCTCAGCGTCGGCGTCTCACGCGAACTCTCCGGCGCACAAACCGCCATCACCTACGTCTACTCCGGCAATGTCGGCGGCGCCGCCGTCGGTGCGGGCAACGCCTTCGGCACTCCCCTCACCGCGACGGTCGCGACCAACGCCGCGTACGTGGGACTTGCCGCCACCGCGTCGGGCAGCGGCTCGCTGGGTACCGTCGGCACCTTGTTGGCCGGCACCAACCGCACCGGCGCCTCCGAAACCGTCAGCATGGCTGTTCGCACCCGCACCGCCGCCGAAACCGGCCCCGTCACTTCGGCGCTCTTCTCGACCACTCCCAACGGACTGGTTGGCGACGTCGTGCGACTGACCGGGATGAGCGGCACGGTCACCACGCCCGATCCGGTTCCGGGGCATCGCGTCGGCACCGACGCCTTCGCTCTGCAACTCAGCTTCAACCCCACCGCCGTCTCCGCCGCCGGATTTAATCCGAGCCAACTCCAATTGAGCTGGCTCGACAACGTCGACGGCGTTTACGGCAACGCCGACGATAAGTGGGTCTCCGCCGTCAACGGCAACTTCCTCGGCGGCGACGCCAACGGCGACTCCATCCTCGACGGAGCGTTGAAGGTCACCGGCTTCCTCGGCAGCTTCGCCGCCTTCGCCGGCAGCACGGTCACCGACGCCAACCTCAGCAACTACCTTGGCAGCTACGGCGTCGACCCCGCCAACGGAAACGTCTGGGCCGTCCTCAACCACAACAGCGACTTCAGCGTCGACCTCGGCGCCGCCGTCGCCGTACCGGAACCCTCCAGCTTCGCCGCAGGAACGCTCTTGGCTCTCGGTTGCGCGGCCTTTGCTCTCCGCAAACGACGGTCGCAAACCGCGTAAAGTAAAATGAAGGAGTCTTAAAGACGGTCGTGACGTCGAATAAGAATCGCCTTAAGGCCGGAGCGAAGTTCGCTCCGGCCTTTTCTTATCAAGAGACAACTCGAACACAAGCCGCATATCGCGTATCTGCCAGAGAATATATGCCGATCCGATAAACGTGATTCATCGGAAAAAATGCTTGCATCCGACTTTGCGGCGAGGATAATCGGCCGGGTCGTAACAATTTCGTCAGGCAGCCGAAATATGCAACGGGGCAGGCATGCAGCGTCTCTTGAAACGTCGATTTACTGCGCGAGCGATCGTCCGCGCGACCTGTCTCGCCGCGTTCTTGCCGACCGCCGGCTACGCCGCCACGGTGACGTGGAACTTCAACAGTCTGACCGAAGGGACCGCTTCGACGTCCGACGCCTACGGCGGCGCGGTCAGCGCGTATAACGGCACGATCGCCTTCAACTCGACGAGCGCATCCAGCGGATACAGCGGCGCATCGACCGGCACGAACGCCTCGGTTTCGGCCGCCAGCGGCCCACTTGCGCTGGGCACGAGCGGATCGACCGCGTTTCAATTCACGATCAATCCCATCGATCAAACGCTGGATTTCTCGCAAGTTAAATTCGGCAGTCGATCCACCGCGACCGGGCCGTTGAACGTCGCCGTCTATTACAGTCTGGACGGCTTCGCCACGGCCGGAACCCCGTTCGGTACCGCGGCGTCGACGCTCGCGAACTCCACGTGGGCGTTGCAAACGATCAACGCGTCCACGTTCTCCAGTTCGACTCCGGTCACGTTTCGGATCTTCGGTTTCGCCGGATCGGGCACCGGCAGCGGGAACTGGCGGATCGACGATCTCGCCGTCACGTACGCCGTCGGCGCGGCCGCGTCGCCGATCCCGTCGCTGTCGATCGCGCCAGCCGTCACACGCGCGCTGGTCAACACGAACGTCGCGCTCTCGGGCAACGTCGGGACCACCGCCGCCGCGTTCAATGGTTGGACGTTGTCCAGCACGTCGGGCAAAGATCTCACCGTGTCGTCCTTCTCGCCGGGGACCGGCAACACGGCCGTCGGAACGCCGACCGCCTATACGGCGCAAGTCGCGACCGGCTCCGCGCCGGGTACGAAAACCTTCGGCGCGACCGTCACGGCCGGGGCCGCCACGGCCAACGCCGCCGGCACGTTGACCGTTGTCGAGAAACGCGTCGTCACCGCCGCCCCGGTCGATCTGGGGCGCCGTTTGGACACGACGAATCTCAGTACGATCTCGACGACGACCGGCTTTTCCACGACCGGATCGCAAGACGTCGCGACGACGATCGGCGTCAACGGGCATGTCTTCAATTCGACCGAAACCGCGACGCTAGCCGTCATGGGGACGAGCGGAACGATCGCCGCGTCCGGCACGCTGGCCAGTTACCCGGTGACCGGCGAAGGCTTGGCGGGCGAAGGATCGTATGCCAACGTCAACGTCGCCTACACCGCGACGCCGGTCGTGTTGCGAACCGTGATCGAACCGAACGTACTCGCACTGGGTAACATCCTCAGCGGGGCGAACGTCCGACTCGCTTTTGCGTCGACGAACTATAAATTCGGAGCGGGGGGAACCGGCGCGTTCGCGGATACCGAAACCGCAACGGTCGGCGTCGACGGTTCGACGCAACACGGACTGAAGTTGAGCGGCGCGGATTATCTGACCGATACGACGACGAACGTGAATTCCGCGGCCGGCGTCGTAAAAACGTTGACCGGCGCGATCACGGGGCAGGGCGTCGTGAATGGTTCGTTCAGCGTGCCGGTCACGCGCGAATTCTCCGGCGCGCAAACGTTGACGTACGCGTTCACGGCCAACGTCGGCGGCGCGTCCGTCGGCGCAGGCGGGACGTTCGGCGCACCGTCGAACGCGCCGGTTTCGGCCGGGCAACCGTACGGCAATTTGTCTCTGACCGGGAACGGTCAACACGCCACCACGGCGTCGATCGTGGCCGGCACGAATACGGCAGGCGGCGCGGAGACGATCGCCATGGCGATGCGCAACGCCACGGCCGCCGACGCCTCGACGTTCTTCAGCGACATCGTGAGCATCACCGGCATGAACGGCGCGACGGCCGGCGTCACCGACGTCTTCGCGTTGCAGTTGAGCTATGATCAAACGGCCGTCGACGCCGCCGGTATCGACGAAGCTCGGCTCCAAATCGCGTGGCGAAACGGCGCGAGTTGGGTCGCGGGCGTCAGCGGCAATTCACCCACGTCGAACACCGCAGGCTACCTCGGTGGTTTCGCGGCGTTCGTGGCGGAGAAGCATGTGACGGAAGCGAACCTGGGAGATTTCCTCGCGCGCACGGCGTCGATACCGTGGGGAACACCGCCTGGGCGATCCTCAACCACAACAGCGAATTCTCCGTCGATCTCGGCGCGACCGCGGTGCCGGAACCCTCGACATGGGTCGCGGGATCGCTTGTCGCGATGGGATTCGCGGTGACGGGACTTCGTCGGCGTCGCGGCAACTCACGGTAGACGAGTACACCGATCGCACGACGATGTTCGTCTGCGGAGATGATCCCGTTCGAAGCGGGATCGTGGGTGACCGGGGCCTCGGCCCCGAAACGTCGGACGTTGGAACTTTCGGGGCTCAGGCCCCGGCCACCCACGGCCGAGCGGTATCTCGACCGCGGCCGCTCTTTGGTTTCCCGACGCGGGGAATCATCGTAGACTGCAAGTCGACCGCTCTCGCTCCTTCGACTCATTCGGGTTTCGCCATGTTGTGCGTCCTTCGCTCGGTGTTGCTTTCGTCCTTGGTGATCTGCGCGGCGGTCGTGGTCGTGACCGCGCAACGACAACTCCCGGGCGGCGGACCGCAACCGGTTTTGTTGCATTGGAGCGACGCCGAGTTCGTCTTCGTCGGCAAGTTGGACGACGTCAAAGCGGGGCCGGTCGCCCGTTCGTTTCCGCCGATCTATCACCACACGCTGACGTTCACGGTCGAGAAGGTCTTGCGCGGCGACTTGAAGCCGGGCGAAAAATTCATCGCTCATCATGCGGCGCGGCAACAACAGGAACCGGTCTTTCCCGTCGGCCAGGTCTGCTTAGCGGCCGGCGCGAACACGCGCGACGGCGCGACCGTGCAGCGCATCGAACAGGCCGACGACCAAAAAATCAAAGACGTGACGACCCTCTGCAAACTGCCGCTGGGATGGAACAACGACGACGGCAAGATTCTTTCTCCCTGGGCCACCGACGGCGCAGGCGTGGCCGCGCGATGCGTCGCCGAACGCCGAGCTGACTTGCTCGAAATCCGGTCGACCGGCGCTCTTGTGCGGTCCGGGAATCAAGCTGGAAGTCGAAGCGGTTCCGCCGGCGAAAGCCCTCGAATTCAAAAACCCCGACGGCGACGGTCAATACAAAATCACCGTGACCAACACGGGCAAAGAGGCGGCGACGATCCCGGCGTTGTTGACCGACGGTAAGTCGATCCTGTGGGCGAATAGCTTGCTGATTCAATCCCAAAAGAAGGTCTATCGCTGCCCCGGCGAAACGCCGCCGCCGGCGAACGTCGCCTCGGCGACGCTGCCGCCGAACGAGTCGGTTTCGACGGTCGTCGACGTGCTGAAGTTAAAAGGACCGGATTGGCCGCGCGGCGGATCCCGCATCGAATTCCAATTCTGTCTGGGCGAATTGAGCAAGACGAAGTCGCTGTATTACTTTTCGAATCACCACGACCCGATCCGCGACGCGGCGCAGAAGAACGCCGGGAACTAGAGGGGAACGACCCCGAAAGAAATTTCCTGCATCGCCGAATAATCGGGTATCCGGCAACGAATAGATTGGCGAGCCATCGCGCGGCTTTCGTTGTCGGAACAAGAGTGCCGACGGAATAAAAAACTCGCTCGCCGAAGTGCGCGTTTCGATCGTAACGCTCGTAGAGTGAAACTAGGGAAGTTGTCGACCGAAATCGGCAGGCTGGCGTCTGCTCCGCTAGTCCGCGAGTGCCACTCGCGGCTTTCCGAAATTCCAACACGCAAGTTTTGTGACCGCTCGGAACGCGCGTTTCGCTCGTAACGCTCGCGGAGTGGAACTGGGGCGTTTGGCGGGTCGCGCGAAGTGGAAAAATTACGCCGGAGGCGAAAACGAAAATCAAAAACCGATCACCTTCGTGCTCGTAACGATCGAAACGCTCGTAACGCTCGCGCAGTGAAGATGGAGAAGATGTCGTAAAAAGATTTGGAAAAAAAATTAAAAAAGAGTGAACAAAAGTCGACTCTCGTGCGTCTCAGTCGTAGCGGGATCGTAGCGGGATCGTAGCGGGATCGTAGCGTCGGTGGATTCGGCCGGTTTTGCGACGCGGAATGTCTCGCGTCCGCGTCGTTTTGTTCGATCAGGTCAGGCCGAGCGGGAAATCGCTCAGCAATTCCACGCCGGTCGCGGTGATGAGATAGTTGTTTTCCAACCGGATGCCGGGTTTCAGCTCGTCGTCCAGATAGACGGCCGGTTCGACGGCGATCACTTCGCCCACGGCGAAAACGTCGTCCCAACTCGGGTTGAGATGCGGCGCTTCGTGCGGGAACAGGCCGATGCCGTGCCCCAGGTGCGACGTCCATTTGCCGCCCGGGAACCGGCCGATCAGGCGTTGAGCCTCGGCGTAGACGTCGCGGGCGCGGACGCCCGGTTTGACCGTGCTTTCGATCATCGGAAAGACGTCGGCCACGGTGCGCCACGCGTCGAGTTGGCGCGGCGTCGGTCGTCCGTCGACGGCGATCACGCGGCAGTTGTCGGCGTGGTAGCCGCGATAGGCGGGGCCGAGATCCAGAATGTAGAGTTCGCCGGCTTCGATCCTTCGATCGCGCGGCGGCCCGCCGCGCAAACCGCTGGTGAAATCGTTACCGAGTTCGGTCGTCCGTTCGCCGAATTCGCGCACGGCCGCGGCGTGCAGTTCGTTGAAGACGTCGAGTTCATGGACGCCGGGCGCGACGATTTCCCGCGCACGACGATACATGGCGCCGGTTCCGGCGATCGCCTTTTTCAGGCGAGCCAATTCGTCGGCGTGTTTGTAGCGACGCAGTTCATAGAGGGAGGGTTCGATGTCGATGTAGTCCGCCTCGAGCGCGTCGGTCAGATGCCGCGTCGAGCGAGAAAACTCGATCCCGATGCGGCCATGCGCGCGCTCGACCGAATCGCGTCGACCAACACGGCCGACGATTTTTGCCGTTGATCGTTACGCAGCGTGGAGACCGAGTTCGCTTCGTACGTCCGCACGTCATCGGCCGCCGACGCGGCCGGCGGTTTGTTGGGCGCGATCAGCAGCGTCGTCCCGTCGGCGCGTAACGCGGCGAACGGTTCGTGATGCCAGTTGCAACGATGCCCGGTCAGCCATTGCGTGTTTTCGTGCGTGGCCAGCGCCACCCAATCCAAGCGCAGTTCGGCCATCGTGCGCAGCAAGCGTTTTTGCCGCTCGCGACAATGCGGAACGCTGAGGTCGAGTAGATCGGTCATGGGTATAACGAAGAATTCGAAGAGAATGGGCCGCTGATAAGACTGATGAAACTGATTCGCACGGATCTGCAAACTTCAAACTTCCAACCGAAGAACAATCCGCATCACCTCGGATCAGTGAAAATCGGTTCAATCGTGAAAATCAGCGGCCTATTCATGAAAGCGGATGATACCCGAGCAACGCGAAGTCGATCAGTTTGTCGTAGACCGGCCAGTAGATTTTGTAGACGATGGCCGACGCGACCAACCAACCGAGGAACCAAAAGTTGCGATCGTCGGCGAAGCTGAGATACGTGACGTATTGCTCGCCGCGCAGAACCAATCGCCAAATCGAACTGCCGTCGAGCGGCGGAAAGGGGAGCAAGTTGAAGAGAAACAGCAACGAGTTCAAGAAGCCCGCCATCGTCAACAGGCCCGCGATTTTCAACGCTTTGTTCTCGTGCGCGGTCATCAACAACTCTTTGCCGAGTTCGCGCGGATCGTAACTTTGCCAATAGAGGGTGAAGCTCGGACCGAGCAATCCGGTTTGCAGCAGGAAGCGAATGCCCGCGAACGCGAGGACGGCCGAGAATCAAATTGGCGGCCGGGCCGGCCATCGCCATCCAAAACGCGCGTTTCGGATAACGTTCGGCCCACAGCGGATCGTAAGGAATATGCGCGAAGCCCATCACGTAACCGGTGAAGGCGTAACTGACCAACGGCAGCAGGATCGTCCCCAAGGGCTCGCGCTGCATGTGCGGCCAGGGGTTGAGCGTGACCTGCCCGCCGTCGTAGGCGGTCGGATCGCCCATGCGATAAGCGGCCCAAGCGTGCGCGGCTTCGTGGCAGGTAATTGCGATCAGAAAGATGCCGTACTGGATCAATCCGAACATCACGAACGCGGCCGGATCGTTGGTCATTCGACGGTCTGAATGAAAGGAAATACAAGCAACGCCGCGAAAAATCGCACTCTCGGGCTACGGGGACGTGCCGGCGTCTGGAGAAAGCCGAACGCGCGGACGGCCGCGGACTTGTCAAAAAACCACGGCGTTCTTATTATGCAGGAAGTCGATGGTAAGCAAAGAGATGGGATGATAAACGACGCACGGGGGGACGACGCGTTACGGTGCCTGGAATATGGCCGACGCGGCGAACGTCGTCGAAAGTTACGAACGAGAGAGTGCGACGCCCAGCGTGGGCATAAGGTATCGGAAGAATCTCGAACGCGGATCGATAATCGGTTCCGCCGGGCTTAACGGTCGAAAACGCCATTAGCGTCGATAGCCTCTGATTACCGCAACTCCACAGCATTCCTCGCCGGACGTCATTCCTAAACGTGCTCTTCGCCGTACACGATCGTTTTGGTTTTGGTTATGAGGGGCGTTATTCGATGATTACGAAAGGTTTCAAAAAATGCTGAATCCGGATTTGCTCGAATCGATCCAAGACGTCGCCAAACGCCTGATCCTGGCTTCGGTGAAAGACGCGGACTTTCGCAAGGCGTTACGCCTGTTCTGCGAAGACTTTTTAGACGCCACCGATCAATACGAAGAAAACGACGAAGACCCGCGTCGCGGCGGCAACGATCGCGACGATTACGATCGTCAGCCGCAATACGATAACGATTATCGCCGTCCGATGCGGAACGAACGCCCGGCATACGGCGAACAACGCAACTATAACGAGCCGCGCAATTACGGCGCACCGCAACGCGACTTCGGCAATCGCTACGACGCGCACGGCGGGAACGACCGCGGCGGTTATGACCGCGGCGGCAACGATCGCGGAGATTATCGCAACGACCGCGGCAACTTCGATCGCCAGGGGGGCTACGATCGCCCCGGCAACGAACGCGGCCGTCAGTGGGATCGCCCGCAGCGGAGCGACGAAGAAGAATTGAAGCTGATCGAAGATCGCTGCAAATTGAAATCGAAAGGCGGCGCGTTGGGCGGCCGAACGTCGCCGAATGATCAACAACGGCGCGGATTTTCGCGTGGAAATCGATCCGAAGGATCGGGAAATCATCGCCACGGCGAAGCAGATTCCGGAATGCTTTTTATGGATGAATCATCCGAGCGGCCCGTCGCCGGCGAACTTGAACTTGTTCGACGACTTGGCCTCGTGCTACGACGTGCTGGGTGAATCGGCCGTGTTGATGCGCGAGATGTTGCCCGACGCGCAAGCGTTTCCGGAATTGTTCAATCGTGCGATGGATCTGGCCGCCGAAGCGCAATCCGCGCTACGTTCGGCCGTGTATCGCATCGACGGTCCGAACGATAACGATCAGAACGCGGTGTTCCATTGGCTGAAAGCGCACCGCTTCGGCGATGCAGGTCTTCATTCAACGCTACATGCACCGACGACACGGCTAACCCGACCAAGGCCGGCGAATTGAGCGATCGCATCGCCCAACTTCACAAAGAACTGGGCAAAGCCCGGATCAAGGATCGGGAACGCGCGAAGCATTTGACCAAGATTCGCCCGTTGGTCGCCGACTTGACCACGATCGAAGATAGCGAGAAGAAGCGCCATTGGTTGAAGATCGCCGAAGCGATCGACGAAGCGATCAACGGCGGCTTGGCGGTGACCGATCACGAGTTACGCGGATTGCTGGCGCCGTTGACGAAGCAAATCCCGACGAACTCGAAATATCCGGAAGGCTTTCGCACCGTGTTGGCGGAATACGAAGCGGCCGCGAAACTCGCCGCCGCTGCGGAAAAGTCGGCGGCTTCGGACGCGGAAGAAGTTCCGGCCTCGATCGAGGCGGAATAACGAACGAATGGCACCCGCCGTGGGCGAAAACCTCGGTTTTCGCCCACGCGGACCACTTGTGACGGCACGGGATTTTTGTAGAATTTGGAATTCGGTTTCGCTACACATTTCATACGGTCCGCGAACTTCGGTTCGTCGGCCCTCGTTGAGGCTCGAATGGCACGGATTTGCGAAATTTGCGGTAAGGGTCCCCAGATCGGGAATCAGGTCACGATTCGCGGTAAGGCCAAGTATTTGGGCGGCGTCGGGACCAAGATCACCGGCATCACCCGTCGGCAATTCAAGCCGAACCTGCAAAGCGTTCAGGCGACCATCAAGGGCACCAACAAAACCGTCCTGGCCTGCACGCAATGCATTCGCTCGGGCATGGTCGTCAAGAAGGTCCGTCGCAAACCGTTCCGCTTGGATCATAAGGCCGCCAAGGCCTAAGGCATGAATCCGTCGCGTCGCGATCGCTCGTGATCGGCAGCAGGCGATTCGCAAGTGAGACATTTCGATAGCCTTCGCTTCGCCGCGAAGGCTATTTTTCATTCCCACCCGTCCACGAACGCGAACGAGGCGACGATGGCGTTGACGCGCGGCGAAACCGAAAAGACGTCGCTCCTGGCTCGGCTGATTTTGGACGACGCCGAACTGGATCGCATGACCGAACGCCTGGGCGCGGTGCTCGGCTACATGGATCAACTGGCCGAGTTGAACACCGACGACGTCGAACCACTGGCGCATCCCGGCGGCGTGGCGAACGTTTTTCGTCCGGACGAAGTTCGGCCGTCGTTGCCCCGCGAAGCGGCGCTCGCAAACGCACCGAAGTCCGACGGCGAGCATTATCGCGTACCGGCGGTCTTAGGCGAGTGACGTCGTTCTTTCAGTTCGCTGTTCCTTCCGCGCGGATTCGCGATGACGACCACCGATGATTCGACGTTGACGGATACGACGCAAAAATCCGCGACCGCGTTGCTCGCTTCGCTTGCACGGGGCGAGTCGACCGCCGTCGACGTCACGACCGCGTTTTTGAGACGTAGCGAAGCGTTGAACCCGCGACTCGGCGCGTTCCTGCGTCACGATGCGAACGCCGCGCTGGCGCAAGCCGAGGCCGTCGATCGCAAGCGTCGCGCCGGAGAACAGTTGGGTCGCTTGGCCGGCCTGCCGATCGCCGTCAAGGATTTGGTTGCGACCCAAGGCGAACTGACGACTTGCGCTTCGAAGATGCTGGCCGGTTACGTCTCGCCGTACGACGCGACGATCGTCGAGAAACTCCGCGCGGCCGACGCCGTGTTGCTGGGCCGGACGAACATGGACGAGTTCGCGATGGGGGGGAGCAACGAAAACTCCGCGTTCTTCCCCTGCCGCAACCCCTGGGATACGACCCGCATTCCCGGCGGTTCGAGCGGCGGTGCGGCGGCCTGCGTCGCGGCCGATATGACGCCGCTGTCGATCGGCAGCGACACCGGCGGTTCGATTCGCCAGCCGGCCGCCATGTGCGGTGTGACCGGATTGAAGCCGACGTACGGCCGCGTGAGCCGTTACGGGCTGGTCGCGTACGGCAGCAGTTTGGATCAACTCGGCCCGCTCGCCCGCAGCGCGGAAGACGCGGCGTTGTTATTGGAAACGATCGCCGGCCACGATCCGCGCGACGCGACGTCGTTGAACGTGCCGAGCGAAGCGTACGCGGCGAACGTCACGAAACCGCTCACCGGTTTGCGGATCGGAGTCGTTCCGGCACACTTCGCCGAGGGACTCGACGGCGAAGTCGCCGCCGCGGTTCGCGACGCGTTACGCGTGTACGAGTCGATGGGGGCGACGATCCAAGAGATCGATCTGCCGCACGCCAAATACGCGGTGGCGGCGTACTACATCGTCGCCTCGTGCGAGGCGTCCAGCAATTTGTCGCGCTACGACGGCGTGCGGTTCGGCCATCGGGCGGACGAGAAACAAGTCGCCGCGGAACTCGAACGCGAACGGGCCGCCTTGATCGCCGCCGGTCGTAAAGACGCCGTCGACGGGTTGGAGAGTTCGCTCGTCCGCTTGTATCGACGTAGCCGCAGCGAAGGATTCGGTCCCGAAGTGCGACGCCGCATCATGCTGGGAACCTACGCGTTAAGCGCAGGCTACTACGACGCATACTACCTCAAGGCGTTGAAGACACGACGCTTGATCAAGCAAGATTACGATCGCGCGTTCGAGCAAGTCGATGTGATCGCCGGCCCGGTGGCGTCGACGCCGGCGTTTCGCATCGGCGAGAAGGTCGACGATCCGTTGGCGATGTATTTGGTCGATTTGTACACGGTCGGCGCGAATTTGGCAGGCATTCCGGGCGCGTCGATCCCGTGCGGATTCAGCTCCGGCGGACTGCCGATCGGATTGCAACTGCAAGGGCCGGCGTTGTCCGAAGACCGGTTGTTACGCGCCGCGCACATGTATCAATCCGTGACCGATTGGCATACGCGACGGCCGACGTTCGCCGCATAGTTCGATTTTCCGTCAGCGTCCTTTCCGACGGCGACCTTTTGATGTCACAGCCTGCGATGTCACCGCCCTATACGATCGTCATCGGCCTCGAAACCCACGTGCAATTGCGCACGGAGGGGAAGCTGTTCTGCGGCTGCTCGACGACCTTCGGCGCGGAACCGAACACGCAAACGTGCCCCGTGTGCGTCGGCATGCCCGGAGCGTTGCCGGTGATGAACCGCCGCGCGTTCGAGCTATCGCTGCGTACGGCCGCGGCCTTGAATTGCGAATTGGCCGAGTTCACCAAGTGGGACCGCAAGCAGTACTTTTATCCCGACTTGCCCAAGGGCTACCAGAATCAGCCAATTCGATCTACCCTTTTCGTTCGAAGGGTATTTGGATATCGCCGACGACAAAGGCCGCTTCGAGCCGAAACGCGTCGGCATCATCCGCGCGCATCTGGAAGAAGACGCCGGGAAGAGCATGCACGACGAAGCGGCCGGCAAGGGCGACTCGCGGATCGACTTGAACCGCGCGGGCACGCCGTTGTTGGAAATCGTCAGCAAACCGGAGATGAGTTCCGCGCTGGAAGCCAAGACGTATCTCACGGAACTGCGATTGTTGCTCACGTATCTCGGCGTCTCCGATTGCAACATGCAGGAAGGATCGCTGCGGTGCGACGCGAACGTCAATCTGCACATCGCGCAACCGGACGGCCGCATCGCCAAGACGCCGATCGTCGAGGTCAAAAATCTGAATAGCTTCCGCGCGGTCGAACGAGCGATCAACTACGAGATCGAACGTCAGTACGATCTGTGGCTGGAAAAGCGGATCGAGATGGGCGCGCCGGGCGGGTACAAAACCACGCGTGGTTGGGACGACGAAGCCGGCGTGTCGCGCGCAGCGTCAAAAAGAAGAATCCAGCGATTACCGCTACTTTCCTGATCCGGACTTGGTCCCGGTGATCGTCACCGCCGAAGAAATCGCCGCCGTTCGCGCCGCCGTCGGCGAGACGCCGGCCGAGTTGCGCGCCACGCTTGGTCGCTACGTACGGCATCACGCTGTACGATGCCGACGTGTTGGTGAACGCGGGCCGCGCCACGGTCGACTATTATCTGACGCTGACCGACGCGATCGGCGGCGACGGAAAGATCGCCTGCAATTGGGTGACGCAAGATTTGGCGCGGGTGCTGAAGGAACGCGAGCAGTCGATCGGAGATTTTCCGATCGGACCGACCGCGCTGGCCGAGGTGGTAAAACGCGTCCAAGCCGGCGACTTCAACACCGGCAAAGGCCGCGAGGTCTTCGCCTATATGCTGGAACACGGCGTCGACGCTGCGGCGGCGGTCGCCGCGCTCGGAATCGTCAAAGTCGACGAGAGCGCACTGTTGGAACTCTGCCGCGAATTGGTCGCCGCGAACCCCAAAATCACGGCCGACGTCAAGGCGGGAAAACTCCAAGCCGCCGGCGGCTTCGTCGGCCAAGCCAAGAAACGCAACCCGAACGTCGATCCGGCCCGGGTGCGCGAGTTGTGTTTGGAACTCATCGCGACGATGGAGTAGCCGTGTCGCACGTCGTCACGCTGACCACCGATTTCGGCTCCTCCGGACCGTATGTCGCGGCGATGAAAGGCGTGCTGTTGAGCCGTTCGCGCGTCGCTCCGACGATCGTCGATATCGCGCACGACCTGCCGCCGCAAAACGTCCGCGCCGCCGCTCTCGTGTTCGCGCAAGCTGCGCCGTGGTTTCCGGCCGGGACGTTGCATGTCGCGGTGGTCGACCCGGGCGTCGGTACGTCGCGAAAAATCGTTTACGCCGAGATCGACGGACAACGCTACCTTGCTCCGGACAACGGTTTGTTGAGCCGCGTGGCCGCCGAACATCCGTCCACGATTCTGCGGAGCGTCGAGAATCGCGCTGTTCGCCGATGTCGTCGCCCCGACGTTTCATGGTCGCGACGTCTTCGCGCGGGTCGCCGCCGAGATTTTGAACGGACGATCGATCGCGGAACTGGGACCGGATTTGCCCGCGTTGACGAAACTCAAATGGCCGACTGTGCGTCGCGATGAGACTACGATCGAAGGCGAAATCCTCTACGTCGATCCGTTCGGCAACCTGATTACGAACATTCGACCAACCGATTTGCCGGCGGGCGTCGTCGACGAACTTTCATGGCGCTGCGGCGAGCATGTGGTGCGGGGCGTTTCGAAGACCTACGGCGAAGCCCGGTCGGGCGAGGCGATCGCGCTCGTCGGATCGTACGGCTACTCCGAACTGGCGGTCGTCGACGGCAACGCCGCGCGGACGTTCGGGGCAGGGGAGGGGACGCCGATTCGCGTGACCTGGACGCGCCAAGCATAATCGAGTTCTTGTTCGTTCTTTCGCACTTCCGGTGTTCCTTGTGCCCCGTTTCGATCCCAATTCACAGTCGGTCGACGATCTCACCGAGTGGGATCGTCGTCACGTATGGCACGCGTTCACGCAGATGGCCGAGTACCGGCCGTTTCTGATCGCCGGGGCCGAAGGTTGCACGTTATACGACGTCGACGGCAACGCCTACCTCGACGGCGCGGCCAGCGTGTGGTGCAACGTGTTCGGCCATCGTCATCCGAAGATCGACGAGGCCGTCCGCGCAACTCGACCGCGTCGCGCACGTCACGTCGCTCGGGATGTCGAACCCCACGACGACGTTGCTGGCCAAACGCTTGGCCGACCTCGCGCCGGGCGATTTGAACCATGTATTCTTCTCCGACAGCGGCGCATCGGCGGTCGAAGTCGCGTTGAAGATGTCGTTGCAGTACCAATTGCAACGCCCCGATCCGCGGCCGAAGAAATCGCTGTACGTCGCGTATGGCGACGCGTATCACGGCGATACGCTGGGCGGTGTCAGCGTGGGAGGAGTGGCGCGGTTTCACGCGGCGTTCGCGCCGTTGCTGTTCGAAACCCGTCGGCTGCCGACTCCGCGCACGTATCGCACGCCCCCGGGCATCGCGCCCGGCGATGTCTGCGCCTATCATCTCGGCATGCTCGAAAAACTGCTTGAAAGCGAGCACGAACGTATCGCCGCGTTGGTGATCGAACCGCTGATTCAATGCGCGGCCGGCATCGTCACGCATCCGCCCGGGTATTTGCGCGGCGTGCGCGAGCTGACTCGCAAGTACGACGTGGTGTTGATCGCCGACGAAGTCGCCGTCGGCTGCGGACGGACCGGGACGTTCTTCGCTTGCGAACACGAAGGCGTCGTGCCGGACTTGCTCTGCTTGGCGAAGGGAATCACCGGGGGCTATCTGCCGCTGGCCGCCACGTTGGCGACCGAGGAGATTTGGAACGCGTTTTTAGGCCGCTTCGACGAAAGTCGCACGTTCTTTCACGGCCACACGTACGGCGGAAATCCCTTAGGCGCAGCCGCGGCGTTGGCCACGTTGGAGATCTTTGAGGAAGAGAACGTCTTAGGCGAACTCCCGACGAAGATCGAACGCTTAACGGAACATCTCGCGGATCGCTCGGCATCCGGCCGTCGGCGATGTCCGTCAACGCGGGATGATCGCCGGGATCGAGTTGGTCCGCGATCGGGCGGCGGCCGAACCGTTTCCGTGGACGGAACGGCGCGGCTGGAACGTCTGCGAGCGATTGCTGAAGCGCGGCGTCTGGCTGCGACCGCTGGGGAACGTCGTCGTGATCTTCCCGCCGTTGTCGATCACCACGGAAGAACTCGATCGACTCTGCGCGGCGATCGAAGAAGCGATTCGCGATGAATTCGCTTAACGCGATTATTGAGCCAGCGATTTTTTGCCGTTCGGCGAGCCGCCGATCGGCATGCCCGGCGGCATCGGGCGCCCGGCGATCGGATACCCGAGTTTCCGCAATTCGTCCTGCACGCCGCGATACAGGGGAAAGCTGTCCGGATAGGTCCAGAGCGTGACCGTCGTTTTCACGCTGTTGAATTGACGAACGTCGGCGCGGAACTGCGACGTCGGCGCCAACGCCTCGGGGAGGGTCTCGCCCAGGATCTCTTGCGTCGGCCAGATCTCGAAGCGACTCATGTTGACCGCCACGCGATTGCCCGCGCGGTCGGCTTTGATCATCAACGCGTAACGCATCTCGAAGCCTTTGCGCGGCCCGGCGCGAAACTCGCGTTCGGTGCTCTCCTGCAATTGGCTGAGCGTGTTCATCCGATCGAGTTCGGGTTTCACGTCGCGTCGAGCGGTCTCCACCAATTCGTCCATCGGGACGAAGGCGATCCGGCCGCCGCGCAGTTGAAAGTGAACCTCTTCGCCGTCCACGACTTTGCTGAGCGGCGTCGACGGCGCGCCGATTTCGACGACCGGCGTCGCGACGGCGGACACGGTTTCGGCCGCTGCGCGGAGTTGCGTCGTTACGGATTGCGTTTCGGCCAGTTTGCGTTTGAGGTCGAAGTCGATCTGCGACTCGCCGCCGACTTTGTCGCGCAGTTCCTTCATCCGCAATTCGCCGGCCGCCAAGAACGACGTCAGTCGATCCCGCTCCAACGCTTTGATTTCTTGTTCGCGACGGAGCATGTCGGCTTGTCGCTCCATTTCCAGCGAGTCGCGCTCATGTTGTTGATTGAGCGAAGCGAGCGAGCGCGTCTCCGCGCTCAACGCCGCGTATTCCGTCTGCTTGGCGGTCAAGTCGACGCTCGTCGGCGGCGTTGCGACGGTCACGGCTTTGGTCGCGGCGGCCTGTTCGGCG
>JASGKV010000012.1:0-17385 GCA_049840575.1 Pirellulales bacterium | reverse complement strand
GCGACGTCGGCCAACGCTTGTTGTTTGACCTTTTTGCTGGAATGGATGCCGGTGACGACGACCAAGACGATCAAGATCCCGACGATATTCGTCACGAGATCCAGAAACGAGTCCGAGCCGAAGCCCTCGTGATTTTCTTCATGAACACGTTTCATGACGGGCATCCGAACCGAACGGCGGTCTCCGAACGAGGGAACGAGTTACTTATACAACGAACCGCCTGCGGGCGGTGCGTATTGCGGCGGTAGCATCTGCGTGGGAGCGGGCTGCGTGGTCGGTCCGGTCGTCGGCAACGTCCGCGCTGCCGGCAACAGGACCGGCGCGGCGACGAATGGCAATTCGCGATGACGCACGATCCACCCGCTGCCGTCCAGCAAAATTTGCAAGTCGCGATAGCGTTGCGCTGCCGGCCGGGTCGACGTCGAACACCAGCTCGGGACTCCAGTACAAGCCTTTGCCCGCGAGTCCCCACTTGCCGACCCGCTTTTCGACGGCGGCGACGAGCTCGGGGATCGTGTCGCCGGTCGTCGGCGCGAACGGGACGACGTGTTCGCCGTCTTCCGACGCGGCGTCGGCCAAGATACGGATCTGTCGATCTTCACAGACCATGCGAATCGGACGGCTGACCGCTTGGCTGCCGCGACCGTTGCGTAGCACGGCCCAATCTTTGCCGCGCGTTTCGGCCAAGCTCTTCGGCGGCGTGCTCTGATCTTGGCCCGAGTAATATGGCTGCGGCGCTTCCCCTGCGGTCGAGCCGGGCGTTTGTTTCCGACTGAGGTCGCCGTATTGGCGTTGAGCTGCGGCCTGTGCCTCGGCGGAGGAGGGATCGCCGGCCGAGCCTGTTTGACCGCCGCTTGCACCGCTCTGACCAGAGGAACCGCCGGCCCCACCACCAGCGTTCGCGCCGCCGGTCGCTCCGCCACCGAACGTGCTGCCGCCGAAGGTGCTGCCGCCGCCCGGGTTTCCGTTGCCCGGGCTGCCGGCTCCGGCGGTACCTGCGGTTCCGCCGGTTTGTCCACCGGACGAGCCCGCTGTACCCGCACCGGTACCGTTTGCGCCGGAAGCTCCACCGCCGGTTGTTCCACCGTTGAGTCCACCGCCACTCAGGACTCCGCCGGCCATGCCGCCACCGCTTGCTGAACCGGCTTGTCCGCCGGCTGTTCCACCTGTTCCATTACTAACGCCGCCGGTTCCACCAGGTTGGCCCGTGCCGAGCATGGCGTACGTGTTGCCCGGGCCTGCACCGCCGGGGCCGCCGCCGCTTACTCCGCGTGTAGTAGAACTACCTCGTCCGCCGCCTGTCGTCCCGCCGTATTGGCCGGGGCCGTATGCGCTTGACCCGGATGTGCCGGACCCGCCGCGACCGCCGGACCCCGGTGGACCGAGTCGTGCCGACGACGGAATGCCCGAGACGTCGTTCGTTCCCGGTGCGCCGTAGATGGCATTCGCCGAGCCTGCGCCGCCGAAGCCACCCGGCGACGGCCCGCCGGATCCGTTTCCGCCGCGCGCCGCTTCGGTCGCCCAATCGGCAGAGTACGTGTTGCTGAGCGGACCGCTGTTTTCGGCGATCAAACCGCCGCCGGTCGGCGCTAAGCGGTAGTTCGTTTTCGGTCCCGTGCCGGTCGTGCGCTGGGCGGTCGTGGTCGAAGCCAGCCAACGATAGCGTTCGTGCGCTTCATCGAGCGCGACCTGGGCCCGTTGACGCAACGCGGGGTCGACGGTCGGGAAGGCCAGCGGCCAATCTTGATCGACGACTTGATAGCCGATCTCATTCGCCCACGACGACATCGCCTCTTTCGCTTCGTAATACGCGATGATGCCGTCGGGGCGGACGAGGAACAGCGGATACGGTTCGGCCTCGGGCGATTTGGGATCGGCGGACGTTTCCAAGAGATACTCGCGCACCGCGCGGACCGTCGAGGCCAACGGGTTGCCGGGACCGTTCGGTCCTTGGAGATCGCCGGGGACGATCTTCACGCCCTCGGGCTGAATTATGATGCCGTCGCGCGTGCATTCGATGTAAATCGGTCTGCGCGTCGTACGGTTCGGACCTTCGTACGGGATGACCGCGTACGCGGTTTTCTTGGATTGTGCTTCTTCTCGTCGTTTATCGAGCGTCGTTTGCGCGGCGGCCAGTTCGGCGGTCGCGGCGGCCACGGCCGCTTGCAGTTGCTCGCGCGAGGACGACTGGTTGCCCGAGTTCGTTTCGAGTTCGGCGACCGCGTTGGCTAACGATTTCAATCGTTCGGTCAATTCGCGGACTTGAGCTTCGGCCGAACTGAGCCGCAACCGTTCGTTACGCAGTTCGGCGGCCGTTTTTTCGGCGAGGTTTTGAGATGCTCGATCCGCCATGTCAGTTCGTCGCGCGCATCCCGGGCAGCTTCGATCCCTTCGCTGATTTGCCGGGCTTCTTCCGCGTTTCGCTCGTCGACGACCGGCACGGGTTTCGGCGTCACGGCGGCCGCGATGGCGGCTTTTCCGGCGGCGCCGCCACGCTCTCGGCCTTGACCGTCGAGTTGCGATTGATGACCACCAACAGAACGATCATCGCCCCCATGGTGCACAACAAGAGGTCCAGAAATGGCGCAAGCGACATCCCGGATTGTCCATGTGCGGGGCGTTTCATGCGGCGCGCCCTCGTGTCTTTTTGACTCGCGGCAACTCGATCGTTTCGTGTTCGGACGGCAACGCGTGAATCCGCGCCGACAACAATTGCAACGTGGCCGACAAGGCGACCATCGTTTCTTGGAACTGTTGCGTCGCATTCAACGTGCGCAGATTTTCATTCAACGTCGCTTCGGTCTGCGCAATATGCTTCGACGCATCGGCCACCTTCAGCAAAATCACTCCTTGGCGGGCCATATCGTTTTGCTGTTTGACCAATACATCGGTCGCACGATCCAGCGCTTGACGAATCTGATCCCAATGCGTCGCCGCGCCGTCGGCTTGCGCGGCGTGTTTCGCGACCAAGGTATCGGCGAATCCGGCGAGGCTTTGCGTCAGGGCTTCCGTCAACGCGCCGGTAACTTGCTGGCCGGTCGCGGTCGAGAGTTGTGTCCAGTGGTCGTGCGCTTCGTCGACCGTGGCTTGCCAAAGTTCGACTTGTTTATGAAGCAGCTTGTCCTGTTGAGGCAGCAACGCATGCAGGAGGCGTTCGACCACGGCGTGCAAAGGATCATCGATCGCCAACTGCGACGGGAATCTTGCGCTCAGTTCTTCGCGAGCCTGAGAGTCGACGGCGTCGAGCAGTGCCGTTTCGGTTTTGGCAATCCAACTCGAAAGGATCAGTAACGGAACCGACAATCCGAGCGCGGCGGCGAACGCTTCGAACACGGCGGCCGATTTCGCGGCGGCCAAGGGCCACGTGGCGTCCCATTGCTTGGGGATCAGCGTTTGCGCGGCGTCGCCTAAGCCGACGACTGCGCCGATCAGCCCCACGATCGGGATCGCGCAGATCAACAGACGCGTGGTCGAACGTTCGGCGGCTAGACGAGCGGCATCGCGCTCAGCGAGCGATTTCAAATCTTCGGCCAACGATTCGCCGGACTCGCGACGGCGGACTGCGTCGAGTCCTTCGCGCAACCGCGCGGGGTACAAATCGGTGTTTTCGTCGCTGATTTTGTTGCGCAACATCGCCTGGAGTTGCGGAATCGATTCGATCAGTTGCCCGCCTTGCGGAACCTCCGGCAGAAGGGCGCTCGCCGACAGCCTGCGACTGTCGTTTAGCGCCGCGCAGGCGCGAACAAGCATCACCAGCGCGACGCAAGCGAGCGCGGTTTGACACGTCTTGGCGGCGCTGCCCGCGAGATAGCGTTGTGCGAAATCGCTTTTGATCACGCCCAGGTCGAGCGTGAGCGTCAGGACACACGCGACGAGCACGCCCCATACGAGCGAAGATCGCCAGAAAAGCGTTGCGATGCGTGTCATAACGTTCGTCCCAATGGTCGAGTGGTGTTCGTCCCCAACGGCCGAGTCGCCCGAGCGCGAGAACCATAGCGAACCGGCGGGCGATCGTCGACGTCAGTCTGCACGGTTTAGGTAACTCGCGGATCGCCAGCGCACACAAACGAGTCGTCGCTTTCGATACGATCGGCAGACTCGACGTTGTTTATCCAATCTTTCAGAAGTATGTTTTTTCCGGGGAAGATGCCGGCACGTCGTGCCGGACGCGGTCCCTCATCAATCCGTAAACTTCGCCAAAGTTCTCGGGCCTGCCCAACCGATAAACTTCTCTGTCAGGATGTCGCACCGATTCGAACACTGCTCAACGCGACATTCGCTGATTTAAAAAAGAAGAACAATACACGGGGTTCGCCGCTGGCGGACGTCGTCGAGTATCCCAGGGGGGGATTAACGGTCCGGCCGATTCATCAGAATCGCGCCGGACTGTTTTATTTACGGACGCTGTCTCCGATCCTAAAAAAAGTCGCTCAAACGCCGAAATTTGCTTGCTACAGAACTGCTTGTTAAGCTGAGTAAACTTTTCGTTCGAGAGACGCTCTCTTCTCTCCGCTCGATCGACGAGTCCTTCGACGCGAACGGGCAATCGCCGGAATAGGGCACTATGTTGCGCAAATCCGACTCTGCGTTGTACTTTTTATTTCGTTCGGACTCGTCTTTCCAGCGCTTCGGCTTTTCGCGGATGACGAGGATACCTCGGCGAAGGCACAAGCCGACGCCCCGACACGCTGGGGTGTGTTGACGCTGCAAACCGGGCATGTCGGCCATCCGATCGACGTCCGGATGTCGGCCGACGGCAAGCGCTACGCCACGTATGGCGGAAACGAAGTGATTCTCTGGGATGCCGAAACCGGGAATCAAAATCTCACTCTGCGTCCCGCGACGTCGCCGAATAGTTTCGCCATGAGTCGCGACGGTCGCTGGGTCGCTTGCGGCACGGACGACGAACACAAAATCTATGTGTGGGATACGACGACGGGAAAGCTGGAACGCATCATCACGGATTGCCCCGAATCGATCAACGCGCTGGATCTGAACGAGGATGGATCGCGACTCGTCGTCGCTTGCGACGATCAACATCTTGTGGTTTGGAATCGGGACGGCGAAAAGATCGCCGAACTGAAGGCCCCCGACAACGATTACGAAACCGTTGCGCTCAGCGGCGACGGAAAAATCGCAGCGTGTCGCTCGCACGACGAGAAAGTTCACGTCTGGTCGGTCGACGACAAAAAACTTCTCCACACGCTGCAAGGCCATAGCGAAGAAGTCTCTTCGATCGCCGTCGATCGAACCGGCGAGCGAATCGTGACCGGCGGTGAAGACAATCTGGTGATCGTGTGGAACGGCAAAACGGGCGAAGAAGTGCAAAGTTTCGATGGACACGAACACGACGTCAAACACGTGTCGATCACGCCTGATGGGAAAACCGCGCTGTCGACCTCGGCCGATTTCACGACTCGGATCTGGGATGTCGCCAAGGGAACGGAACTCGCGTCGTTCGAGAAATACGAGACGGTCATCCTCTCGGCGGCGTTCGACGATCGTGCGCGGAAAATCGCCGCGTTGGACGACGACGGCCGGCTCGTGGTTTGGGATGTCGCCGAGAAGCGGATCGCGACCGATCGCAAGAATCATCTGTTGGGCCTGAAGAACATCAGTGTCGGCGATCGGGGACGACGTTTGCTGGTGGTCGGCGACGATGGATTCGTGATGGCCTGGGATCTGCAAAACGGCAAACCGTCGCGACGCGTCACCGAGGGCAATTCGTCGATCTACGGAGCGGCCGTCGCGCGGAACACTCCACGAATGATCCATTCGACCGCACGCGAGTCGATCGTCGTTTGGGACGGGGACGACGATCGCGCACTCGAGCGCGACGATTTGAGTCTGTACGCCATCGCGATCGACGCCGAAGGGAAACATGCCGTCAGCGGCGGCCCGGACCATGCGGTGATCTTCTGGGACGTCGAAGCCGGCGATGCGCGGTTCGTGCTGAGCGGCCATACGGCCGACGTCATGGGCGCAGCGCTCAGCGCCGACGGCAAGCGTGCGATCACGACCTCGCGCGATCAATCGATTTGTTCATGGAACACCGCCGTCGGAGAGCGAATGTTTACGTTGAAGGGACACAATGAATCGGCCAACGGCGCGGCGATCAACGCCGATGGGACGCGCACCGCGACCGGCGGCGATAACGGCGTGGTGATCGTTTGGAATTTGGACACCGGCAAGCCGATTCACAAAATGCGCGGTCACGATGGGGCCGCCTACGGCGTGGCGATGAGCGACGACGGTCGCGTCGTGCTGAGCGGCGGCGTCGACGACCGCGCGTATGTCTGGGACGCGGTCTCGGGCAAGAAACGCTTTACGCTGCCCCATTCCGATACGATTTACGGCGTCGCGCTCGATGACGAAGGCCGCTTGGGTTTCACGACGTCCGGAGACGGCGTAGTCCGTTGCTGGAACACGGCGACCGGCGACTTAGTCTGTCGCATGATCGCTACGACCGAAGGGGATGATTGGTTGGTCGTCGCGCCGGATGGGCGGTACGACGGTTCCGAGGCCGGCATGAAGTTGGTGACCTTTCGCGTTCCCGATACCGATCGCTTCGCGCCGCGCTCCGAGTATCATGCGCAATGTCATACACCGGGACTCTTGGCGAAGTTGTTGGCCGCCGAGCGACGCGACGCCGCATCGAACGTCGCGCCGTCGAAATAGCCGCCGCGCGAGCTTCTAGACTCGTGCGCGTTCCGCCAACTCTCGCAGCACGGCGATTCCCCGATCGATGATTCGATCTTCCACCGCGTACGAAATGCGAAAGTGCGTATCCGCGCGGCTGAAAATCTTGCCGGGTATCACTAACAGTTCTTTTTCGATCGCTTGCGCGACGAACTCGCCGGCGTCGTTCCACGACGCGTTCTTCCCGCTGGGAACTTCCGGGAAGATGTAGAACGCGCCGCCTGGTTTCACGACACGATAGTGATCCTTCAATCCGTCGTAGATTCGGTCGCGTTTCGCGCGGTATTGCTCGACATACGGACTCATGTCGAGATCGAGCGCCGCGACGGCGCCCCACTGCAAGGGTTGCGGCGCGCAAACGAACGAGTATTGTTGCAGCTTGAGCATCTGCTCGATCACGGCCGACGGGCCATGCACCCAGCCGATGCGCCATCCGGTCATGCCGTACGACTTCGAAAAGCCGT
The DNA here is from genome assembly GCA_049840575.1 of Pirellulales bacterium. Taxonomy (GTDB): domain Bacteria; phylum Planctomycetota; class Planctomycetia; order Pirellulales; family JALHPA01; genus JANRLT01. The sequence goes on along the minus strand of JASGKV010000012.1, from coordinate 10,222 downwards.
CGATCACGATCGTGTCCGGGTTGTACTTGGCGGGCGAAACGAACGGCGCGTCGTAGCAAAATAAACGATAGATCTCGTCGCTCAACAGCGCGATGTTTTTTCTTTCGCCAGTCTCGCGAGCGCTTCCGTCTCGGCTTCGGTCGCCACATACCCGGTCGGGTTCGCCGGACTATTCAGCAGAATCAACTTCGTGTTCGGGCCGATCGCCGCGCGAACTTTTTCGATGTCGATGCGGAAGTCGGGGTACGTGTCGATCAACTTCGGCACGCCGCCCACGAGTTTGACCAAGGGCTCGTACATGACGAAATAGGGGTCGAAGATCAACACCTCTTCGCCGGGGTTGACCATCGTCATCATCGCCAAAACCAACGCGCCGCTGGTGCCGCTGGTAACGAACAGCTTGCGATCGGCGTGATTCCATTCGGCGTCGACTTGCGCTTGCAGTCGATCGCGTAGCGGCGCAATGCCCTGCGTGAGCGAGTACGCGTTCTTCCGCGACTCGATCGCCCGCAACGCGGCGGCGCGGGCGACGTCGGGCACGTCGAAGTCGGGTTGTCCGATGCTGAAGTTGATCGGGTTCGTCATCTTCGCCGCCAGTTCGAAGACTTTACGAATGCCGGAGCTATCGAACGATAACGCGCGATCCGCGATCCAAGGGTGAGCCATAGAGGATGATAAAACGTGATAAGAGGGCGTTTAGGGGTCTGAATTCTAGCCAAGATTTAGGTGATCGGCAGCCGGTTTCGGCACTTGCGTAGGTCCGCAACCCTCAAATTCTTATTATTCGTTACGAGGTGCCTGAATGACTCGAAAGGGCTGGAGAGCGTTAGATTATTAAACAGAATTCTGTAGTGCAATCGCACAGTTGTTTTATTATGATACATCGGGTGAGTCGTATTGATTCGAGGAGTCGTCGAGAAAACCGGCGGTTGAGCGCGATTTTTGCGCAGATTACCGACGTTTTCGGTGCATTGGACCACGCATGCTGGCGTATTTGGTCATTCGCGAAGGGTCGAACTGGACGGACGTTTTCCGTCTGGTCGCCGATCAAACCGTAACGATCGGTCGTGCCCCGACCAATATGGTGATCCTTAAGGATGACCGCTGCAGCCGTTACCACGGCGAGCTTTTTCATTCGCAAGGGCAGTGGACCGTCCGTGACCTCGATAGTCGTAACGGTACGTTGATCAACGGCGAACCGGTTCAGGGGGATCGCATTCTTTCACCCGGCGATGTGATTCGCATCGGTCACACGCAGTTGGCGTTCGTGCACGATATCTCGAAAGCGTTCGCCGACCTCAGCGGAGTTCGCCCAGCGACGTTGATCGCCAAGGCCGAACTCGGCGCGATGGACGACTCGGTCGACAGCGTGCTGAACGATCACGAGCCGACCACCATCACGCATCGACGCGGTCAAACCAAACTGTTGGATCCCGGCAGCGAAGTCGATCACGGCGCGGTCGCGTTACCGAAGTTGGGTCGCGCGGCGGCGCAACTCGCCAAGCTGGCGTTCGAGTTGGCCAAAGCTCCCAACGTCAAGACCCTGACCAAACTGGCGCTCGACGGTCTCTTTTCCGGGACGCAGGTCGACAGCGGCGCCGTGTTGTTGGTGCCGCGCGATTTTCAGGGAGACGCGGGCGGCCAAGATCTCGAAATCGCCGCTTCGCGCAGCGATAGCGGTCATGCGTATCAGCGTTTAAGCGGATTTTTGGCCACCACCGTGATGCGCGAAGGCGAAGCGGTGCTCGCACGCAATGTGATGGGCGACAGCCATCTGGGGCTGCGCGATAGCCAGGGCGAGTTCATGGCGATCAGCGTGATCTGCGCCGATCCGGCATGGCGATCGCGTGCTGGGGCTGATTCACTTGGCCGGCACGCAACCGAAGCACGTGCCCGATCCGGATGACTTGGAATTCACCTTGGCGGTGGCCGAAACGGTCGGCGTGGCGCTGAAAATCTGAGCCGCCGTCAAGAACTGACCGAGAACCTCAATCAAATTCGCGACGAAAATCAACAGTTGCGCGAACGCCTGGGCGCGCAATGCGAAATCATCGGCAGCGGTCCGCTGATGCAGCAGGTCGGCCGCGAAATTAATCGCGCCGCGCCGAATAAGGCCACCGTATTGATTCGCGGCGAGAGCGGCGTGGGGAAGGAATTGGTCGCGCGGGCGGTGCATTTTTCCAGCCCGCGACGCAAAGGGGCGTTCGTCTGTTTGAACTGCGCGGCGTTATCCGAAAGTTTATTAGAGAGCGAGCTCTTCGGGCATGAACGGGGCGCGTTCACCGGCGCGACCGAGCGGAAAATCGGTAAGTTCGAAAGCTGCGCACGGCGGGACGCTGATGTTGGACGAGATCGGGGAAATGAGCCCCGTCATCCAGGCGAAATTCTTGCGAGTCCTCGAAGGGCATCCGTTCGAACGCGTCGGCGGCAGCGAGCAGATCAAAGTCGACGTCCGCGTCATCGCCGCGACGAATCGCGATTTGGAAAAGGCCGTCGCCGAAGGACAGTTCCGTCGCGATCTGTATTTCCGGCTTCGCGTGTTGGAGATCACCGTCCCGGCGTTGCGTAAACGCCCGGAAGATTTGCCCGAACTGACCCATTACTTTCTGCAACGCTTTAACGGCGAGACGGGTCGCAAGATCATCGGTTTCACGCGTGACGCGTTGGATCGAATGATGTCCTACCGTTGGCCGGGCAACGTCCGCGAGTTGAAAAACGTGATCGAACGGGCGGTCGTCTTGCGCGGGGCGAGATGATCGATGTCGAGGATTTAGCACTCACGCAGCTTTCCACGTCGGGAGACACCAGCGAGATTCCGCTGCCCACGGCCGGCGCCTTCGAGGCGATCTCGCTCGACGAGATGGAACGTCGTCACATCGGCGCCGTGTTGCGGGCCACCAATTGGAACAAGAGCCAAACCGCCAATATTCTGGGAATCGAACGTTCGACCCTCGACCGTAAAATTCGGCGTTATGAGTTAGACTCGCAACAACCCCGCCGCGGATTCTGATTTCTTAATTCTGACGGACGCGACGTTGAAAGTGATGCCCGAGTTTGAAATGGGCAAGCTTGTCCATTTGCGAACAGCGTTCTGAAAACGAAAAAGGGGAGAACGTTGCGGGACGTTCTCCCCTCCGGATTCTTACCGCTCGGACGGCCCCGATTCACGGGTGCTAGCGTGCCGAGGTCGCCGACGCGCTACCCAGTCGCGGGGCGGGTTCCGAGATCGACGACACGGCGGTCGACGGGCTCGGCATGTTCGAATTGATGAACGATTCGACTTCGGCGACCGACTTGGCGCCGGTGATTTGCGAGCGTTTCCAGCCCGCTTCGGTTTTGGTGAACATCACCAGTTGGGGAATGCTGTTCCCCCGCATGATTTGTCCGGCCAGAGCGTCGTCGGCGTCCATTTGGGCGAATTCGACCTTGCTCATCGTGCCCCGGACTTGGGCCTGCGGAATGACCTGATGCTTCATCTTGACGCAGCCCGGGCACCATTCGGTGCCGACCAAGACCAGCAGCGGGCGGCCGGATTCGGCGGCGTGACGGTAGGCCGCGGGATAGTCGGCCGCATGAACGACCGCACCGACCGCGAAACAAGCCCCGACGACGACCGACATCCAAATCTTCGAAATGAAAAACACAAGCACATCCTTACTGTTCGTGAAAAGATCCAGTTTTTCCGAATCGGGCCTTCTGGGATCAAAGGCCGCGGCATCGACCGCGAAAAATGATTCGGAACCGAAACGACGTCTCGCAGTCCGTGGCCCTTGGAGCGGTTTCGGTCTCCCGGCCAATCCTTGCGACGACGTCCTCTCCGCAAACTCCTATGCAAAGTGACAAGGCGTGCCGAAGCGTCCCGACGACGACTTCGTGAAACTTGTCACTAATTTACCTGGAGAAGATGGATACTCAACGGTAAGCTGCGATGAATTTGCGGGCATCTTGCCTAAATTAACGCTAGCTGTTCCCTGGTCGCCCATATCTTGCTCGGCTTATCACGAATTTAAATATTACAGTACTTTGCTAGCTGTCGTTTTTGCGGATAACCTGAAGATTGCCGCTCCTTGACAATCGGCGGATTATTAGAATTCGACATTCAGCGTTGTACCGGAATTCCGGCTTACGATGCTTCCAGGTTGAGGAGGATTGGGGATAAGCTGTCGAACGACAAGTTTTTTCTCGAAGCTCACCATGATCCTCGGTGACGCGACTTCGACAATCAGTCGGCGTTCCACAGAGAATGGTTCCTCCGGCATGACGCGAAGGTTGCACCGTTCGATCGGGATTTCGACGACTTTCGTACGCCGGATGACGACGATGGGTTATAATCCTCCGCCGCGACGGCGTTTCGCATGCGTCGCCTTGTCTTGCTCCGCGACTTCGCTCGATTCGCAACTATGAAACTCCGCGTCGGAATCGTCGGCTTGGGCGAAGCGTGGGAATTACGGCATCGCCCGGCCCTGCGAACCCTGGGTGACCGATTCGAAGTCCGGGCCGTCTGCGATCAGGTCAGCCACCGCGCCGAACAGGCCGCCCGCGAGTTCAACGCGAAGCCGGTCGACGGATTCCGCGCTCTGGCCGAGCGAGACGACATCGACGCCATCATGATTCTCAGCGAGCAGTGGTACGGTGCGCTGCCGCTGTTGGCCGCCTGCGACGCCGGCAAGGCGGTGTATTGCGCCACATCGTTGCAGTTGACCGCCGAAGAAGCTCGGAATCTCCGCGAACGGATCGAGCGGTCCGGGATCGCGTTTATGGCCGAATTTCCGCGGCGTCACGCGGCGGCGACGATCCGGCTGAAGGAACTGATCGCCACGCGTTTAGGGAAGCCTCGTCTGTTGTTTTGCCACAAGCGGACGCCGGTTCATGAGAAAGCGACCGCCAAAGCCCGCATTTTGCCCAAAGTGGACGATCATCGGGATTTGGTCGAGCTGGTCGATTGGTGTCGTTACGTCGCCGGAAGCGAGCCGAGTTCGGTTTTCGGTTTGAGTCATTTCGTTTCGCCGGAATGCGGTCAGACCGATTACCGCATGATGAGCTTGGATTTCTCGCCGCCGGGCCAATTGGGGACGGGGATCATCGCCCAGATCAGTTCAGGCTACTACATGCCGCAGTTCTGGGAAGAAGCGGTCGCGTATCGCCCACCGGCGGCGTTGCAGGTGGCGTGCGAGAACGGCGTGGCGTTCATCGACCTGCCGACGAATTTGGTCTGGTTCGATAAGGCCGGTCGACACATGGAATCACTCGAACACGAGCGGCCGGTCGGCGAGATGCTGCTGTCGCAGTTTCATCGCGCGGTCACCAGCTTGGTGCGCCAAGTGAACGGCCTGGACGACGCCTATCGCGCGGTCCGCATCGTGTTAGCGGCCCAACAAAGCCAGGTGGAACAACGGCGCGTGGAATTGGCGATGGAGATTTAATGGGTTCGCCTTCGTTTGAAAAACGGCTATTAATCCGCGATTGTGGGAACGACTTCCCCCCCGGAACGCGTAGCGGCCGTGCGCCAAACGGCAGCGTCGATTAGATCGTCGACATAATGCACCGAACCGTCGGTCATACCCAACGTTACACCGCCAGGGTGCTTGCTACGCGCCGTCCGCCAACCATAACTGGAGTATCTGACTGTCACGGGGCCCGTTAAGAACTGCGAAACGCAATCGATTTTTTCATGATTCGGCGTGCGATAGTGGTTGTATAGCGTCGTGCGGTATTCGCCGTTCGCCCACGAAAATCCTCGCCGATTCGTCACATTGAAACTGACGGCGCCGTTGCACGCATCCTCCGTGATCGGAATAAGGCTATATAAGACGGCATAATTCGTTTTCGGATCGACTTGCGACTTATCCGAAAAGCCTTCCGGGCCCGTACCCAAGACGCTTTCCGAAAATGCCGCGGTTTTACTCGCGCCGTCGCGAATCAACGCGGTTTTGATTTCCGAGTTGACATAGAACACGCCGTCGGTGTTATAAAGCCCGCCGCCCGAAGTACCATTCCCCGTCCCACCGGTTAACCCGCTGCCTGTGCTGACGACATAGTTCGTCGGGCCGAAGCCGCTGGAAACCGCTTCCATCTGATCGCTGGGGCAGAGCAACATCGGCACGACCGTCGAAACCGCGACGATGTTCTCGGGCGTGACGCCGTAACTGGCGTTGCCGTACAGCGGAATATTCAGATTCAGTTGCCCATGAAGCGTTTGCTCTTCGAAGTAGGGCATTAAATGTGCAAGCGTCGACCAACGATAGAACGTATGTGGGTGATTGGGATCGCCTGGGGTCGGCTTGGCGTCGGAACCGGTCGGTAAGTGTTTATGTGCGGTGTCGTAATTCAGCAACGCTACGCCGAGTTGCTTAACGTTGTTCATACATTGCGTGCGACGCGCGGATTCGCGAGATGCTTGGACCGCAGGCAAGATCATTGCGGTTAGGATACCGATGATGGCGATGACCACCAGCAATTCCACCAGAGTGAATGCGTCGTTTTTTCGATCCATCGCCCTGGACTTTCGGGTGCGACATAAGTCGGACGCTTCAAAGTGCGAATCACTTATTTGTGGATCGAGTCCGATCAGTGACTCATACGAAACAACGGAGGGCGAATCCGATTCGCCGCTCCGTCGTATTGTAACGAATGTCCTCGAGGCTCGGCGCTTTCTAGGCGGTGCGTCGATTACGGACCCGATAGACGATGCCGCACAGTCCTAACCCGGCGACGACGAGGAAAGTCGACGGTTCGGGAATCGAACTTGGCGCCAAGATGATGTCCGACGGTTGAAAAAATCCGCTCGAAGGAGTGAAGCTGATGAACTGACTCGGCCCCAAGAACGTACCCGACAGCGAATATGCGCTGACGAAACCGTTGAATAACGTACTGTCGTTGTTCGTGGAATTCAGCGGTGTCGGATCATAGTACGGATCGTTCGGGTTATTGTTGCCGAAATTCGAAACCAACAACGTGTTGCCCACTTGAAGCATCCCGAACGTGTAAGCCGTGCCGCCCGCCGTCGGAGTAGCGGGATTGTATTGGCCGATAAATGGATCGGGAGTTTGCAAGACGCCTGCGGAATTGAAGCGTTGGATTTCCAGATTGGTCGTCGGCGTGCTCTTGAAAAGAAAGTTGTTGCTGAGCAACAAATCCCCGGTCGAAAGCTGCAATAAGCCCGATCCGCCGACGCCCGTACCTGCTGTAGGGATCAAATTCGTAGCGGTGCTGGGATTCGACGCGCTGTAAGTGTCGACGCCGCCCGAGCCGAAGTTCCGGACATACAGCGTATTTCCGTTGATCGCCATCCCGGAACTGGCGGTTCCTACGCCGAAACTTGTGGTGAGCGTGCCGCTCGTCGAAAATTTACGCGTATCCGGGAAGACGATCGGCGTCGGATTCACGCCGTCAAAGACACCTAGATTGGAAACGAACACGGAATTCGTTGTTTGATCATACAGAATATCGCCGACAGCCATGGAGTTATCCGCAACGACGTTGCTGATGAACGCGCCGGTCGTTGAGTTATATCGCTTAAGCTGATTCGATTCCCCGCTACCGACCCACAACTCCGTGCCGGTCGACGTCGGTACCAATGCCATCGTGGTCGGTCGAATCAATCCACCGTCACCCGGTGTGACGAAGACACCCTTATAGGAACCGTCCGAACCGAATCGCAGGACTTGGTTCCCGCCGCGGTCGCTAACAAAGTAATCTTGGGCCAGCGTTTGTCCGGCGCATGCCAGGGCGAGAGCCCCGATCATGACAGCGCGGAACAACTTCGACATCGACTTCATGAGCGGACTCCGAGAGTGTGTTCGAGGTGGGACGCCGTGGCGACGATGCGAAATCATCGACAGGCCGATGTGAACGATGCGAAATCGCGAAACGAGTCTGGAAGACGACGGCGGGCGGCGGAGTTCGTCGCGGGCGTCTCGAACCGGCGGGGCAATCATCTATCATTCTGGAGGTTGTCAGAGTAATTGCCCACGCGCAGGCCTGCAAGCGTACGGACCGCCAAAATCACCAAAATTGGGAAATTCGATAAATTGGCTTCTGTGTAGGCGAAAACATCGACTTGTCAGACCGAATCGAGGCGGAATTTCGACATTTTTGCTTGGGACTAGCCCCAAAGACGGGTATTCTGGCGAGGGCTTGCCGTCGGATTGACGACGAACGCCTAGCACAATTCATCTGAGTCCATTTCCCGTAATCCCAACGCGTCCACCCATGATTCAGAATTCCCAGCACGATCCACTACGGGTGATCAAGGATGAAACGGAATTCGATGTTTGCGCCGATCGGCTGAAAGCGCTGGCTGAACCCATCCGGTTACGGATCGTGTCTTTACTGCTCGAAGGAGCCAAAACCGTCGGCGAGATCGCGGCCGGATTGGACGAGGATGTGGTGAAAACGTCCCACCACTTGGGCATTCTGCGGACCGCCAAGATCCTGGCGGCCGCGAAGGAAGGGCGGTTCGTCCGTTATGCGCTCGATCCCGAGGTCGTGCGGCTGGGTAAGACGTTTTTCGCAGGCCAAATCGACTTGGGCTGCTGCCAAGTTCGGCTGGAGAAGGTTGACGAAGAAATCGCTTAAGGCGTCCTCGAACGCATTCGGATCGACGCTGCGGCCGCTCGCTATGGCAGCGCAATCTCGATCTCTTCGCTGCCTGGGGCGAATTCACGGACCGACTTGGATTTTCCCTTGGCCAATTCCGGGTACAGTCGTTTGCCGTTCTCTTCCGCTTCTAGGCTGAGCGAATACTTCCCGGGCATCAGCCCTTTGCGGCCGTTCCCTTGTACGCCGGAGAGCACGAACCCGCCGTCCAGTCGCACGGCGACTTCGACGGGTGTCTCGCCGGGCTTACCGTCGGGACCGTGCTGCCAAAGTTGCAACTTCACCCAACCGGTCCCTTGCTCGACGCCTTGCACGGCGACCGGTTTGCCGTTCACAAGAACCCGGCCGCGAACTTCGAACGAGCCGTCGTCGGGCTTGCCGCAACCTACGACGAGAACCAATGCCAAGGCGAACAATAGTCCGTGAAAAATACGCATCGTATTGCTAATGGATGATGGGCAAAGAATTTCGACGTTACGGCAAATTTAACGTCAGTCCGTCATTACGATCGCCGGCGCGACGAAACTGTTCGGCCGAGATCTCGTAGGGGATAAACGTCGTCGACCCGTCGGCGAAAGCCGCCATCACGCCCATCACGTGGGCGGACCCGAAGCCGTCGCCGGCCGTTTCGCTGATGTTGGTGTCGTTGTAGTCTTCGACCGGCACGCGATTGGTGTTGCGCATAATGTCGTGATTCCAACCGCAGGCGTAACCTTCGTTGTCGCTTGGGGGCAACTGACCCAACGCGAACGTATTCATCCGTTTTTCGCTGAGGACCAGCGTTTTCGAAGTTCCGTCGGCGACGTCACGGACCGCGATCCCGCGTTTTCGTTTGTTCGGCTGAGGATCCGAAGAACTTGCCGCGCCGGTGAAGTTCCAATCGTTGATGCAAATCACCACACCGACTCCTTCGGGTCGATTCCCGTCCGTGGTGATGCTCGAGGCGGCGTAATCGTTTTTGGCGTGCGGTCCGTTGACCGTGGTGGCGGTGCTGTACGGATATGGATAGGTATTCGAAAAATTCACGACTTCCGGCGTGCGCGTGGGACAAAACATCGCCGCGATCGGTTGACCGATGGCGTAAGCCGCGCGGGTTTGGTCCGTCGTGGCGTTGCCGCCGCGCCAAACCGCGCCTTCTTCGATGAACGGCAAAACCTGAAAGCCCCAACCGGCGAATCGCCGCGGTGCCGGGACCGGCTTACCGCCGATGTAGTACGGAGCGAATTGCCAGGTAGGACCGCCGCCGGTGGGGAAGATTTTGTACGAGTCGACGTGGTTCTGAAAGCCCAAGCCGAGTTGCTTCAAATTGTTGGTGCATTGCGTCCGACGACCGGCTTCTGCGCGGCCTGGATGGCGGGCAAGAGCAGGGCGATCAGAATCCCGATGATCGCGATCACAACCAACAACTCGACGAGCGTAAACGCCGGCGCACGCCGACGTCGCGTCGCGGTCAACAGTGATTCCCCCCGGAATAATGATGAAGACGTAATGTTCAGGGTCGGATTATAGACTCGGCATGTGCCAAACACCAATCGCAGTAACACAAAAGGTTTGAGGTGCTGTTCGGATTCTATCGTGTTTCCCTATTAACCTTAGCAATACGTACTCGTCAGCAGGTTAACAT
>JASGKV010000011.1:0-32631 GCA_049840575.1 Pirellulales bacterium | reverse complement strand
CGCATCGGACGTGGGCGAATCGGAACGGGCGGCGGTCGCGTTTGGGTTGGCCATCGGAATGCGTCGTACGGTACAATCGAACCACGGGAAATGCGGTCGCGGAGGGCGGGCGACCACAAGACGGACAAGCCGTTAAGTATCGCGGTTCCCGGCCCTGCGACAAGAGGGAAACCCCAAGCGATTGCCGGGAGTCGCAGTCGTAAAACCCTATTCATCGAGAATCAGTCGTTAGAATGAAAGTTGGAACGGAAGCACGCGAGGTCCGCTAAGTTTCGGACTTTTCTTCGATTCCTTCGTTTCCTTCTGTTCCATTGAATTTTCGTGTTTTGATTGATCGTTTTTTATGTCTCGTCACCATTACGTTCGCGTCGGGCGCGTTGGGCAGATCGGCCGATTCACTTCGGTCGACGCCGTCGATTATCCCCGCGCCGCGCGGGTGATCTTACGGACGTCGCGCGGATTGGAGATCGGCGAAATTTTGTCGCCCGCGCCCGAGACGTTGGAACGCGGGCTCTCCGACGGCGCGATCATCCGCGGCATGACGGTCGAAGACCAATTGCTGGAAGCCCGGCTGGATCGCAAGCGCGACGAAGCGTTCGCCGCGTGCGAGACGATGCTGCGCGAGCGGTGTAGCGACGCCGTACTGACCGACGTCGAGCATCTGTTCGACGGCGGCGGCCTGTACTTCCACTTCCTGGGCGAGCCGCCGGCCGAAGTCGAAGCGCTGACGGTCGAGTTGGCCAAAACCTACGACGCGACCGCGCAGATCCAAAAATTCAGCGAGTCCCTGGAATTCGGCTGCGGCCCCGGCTGCGGCACCGCGGCCGCCAGCGGCGGCGGGTGTACGACATGCGGCGCCGGTTGCGCCGATCGCCGGCGCGTGCGGGCCGAAGAAGAAATGAAACGCTGGTGGCCTCAAAGAGGCTCATGAAGCGACAAAAAACGACGCAGAATACGTGTCGACAACGGAGAAGTCGATCCAAGACTTCGCTACACAGATTTCACGGCCGCCTTCAACGCTCGATCGGCTGGCCGCCTTGCAGCGTTTGTTCCATCCGTTCGATCCGGGCTTCCAGGCCGGAAATGCGGGCTTGAGTTTCCGGCGTTTCCGAGACGTAGGTCACCTTCTCGCCGAAGCCCAGGCTAAAGCAGCCAGCCGTCGCGAGCAGCCACGCGGCGCAAATCGAGAACACGATCGCGTAACGCAATCGTCGTGCAGGCGCAAGTCGAGAAAGAACGTGCATGAAATCGCCCCGTTTCCGTCCGTGGTGAAGGGGCGGAATTTTGAAGAACGGCCAGAATCGCGTCAAGGGAATTTGGGGAAGTTCCGGCGTTAAACCCCGGATGCCGGCAAAACGGATTCGGAAATCCCGGGAATAAATTGCTTGACAAATTACGAAACAATTGTATACTCGTTTATGTTCTAAGGGATCCGCGAATGCGCAGTTCCCGGCTGGGCGTTATCGTGAAAAGAGCAGGGCGATTTTATGCGTCCTCGTCTCGTCGAGCTTCGGGAACGCAAAAAGGAGTGAAACACTCACGCGGTCGTCCGCATCTCCCGAACACGATTTTTTTAAGTGCGTTTGCAATGAGCGCAACGCTCGTTTCGCTCGTAACGCTCGCCTTGTGAAAATGGAGAAGCAAGAAGGCCCGGCTGTGCCGGGGCGATTCGGTTGCGCCGCGACCGAATCCAGCGTCGTGTCGAGAGAAATTGTGCGGCACAGCCGCACCAACGAACTCGTAACGCTCGTTTTGATCGTTTCGCTCGCGCAGAGAAGCTGGGGCGTATGGCAAGCGGCGTGAACCGCGGGCTGACGCCATCGGTTCGAACAATAAAGAAAAAACATCGACGTCGTTCGTGATCGCAACGCTCGTTTCGCTCGTAATGCTTGCGCAGTGAAGATAGCGAAGATTTCAGCCGCGAATCGGGCGATACGAGTCGTGGAGCAGGACAATGGTTCAATTGGCCCGGACCGCGAGTCCCGCTCCTGGCTTTACTCGTGAAGAAAATAAACGTGTTCCGGTCGTCGCAACGCTCGTTTTGATCGTTTCGCTCGTGCAGTGAAGCTGGGGCGTTTGGCTGGCCGACGTGAACCGCAGGCGAACGCCATCCGCTCGAACAATAAAAATAAAACATCGACGTCATTCGTGATCGCAACGCTCGTAACGCTCGCACAGTGAAGAGAGCGAAACCGCAGCGACGATCCGTGGAATCAATCGTTTTACCCCAGTCCCCAGTCCCCAGTCCCCAGTCCCCAGCCCCTAGCTCCCAGCCCCTAATCCTCCTCATCCTTCCCCAAATACGCTTCGATCACTTTGGGATTCTCGCGCACTTCGCTGGGCGTCCCTTCGGCGATTTTTTGGCCGTGTTCCAGCACCACGATTTTATCGGAGATCCCCATGACCACGTTCATATGATGCTCGATCAACACGATCGTGACGCCCGTCCCGCGAATCTTGCGAATCAGCTCGATGAGGTCGGCCGTTTCGTTGGGGTTCATCCCCGCGCCCGGTTCGTCGAGCAGCAGCAGCTTCGGCCCGGTCGCCAACGCGCGGGCGATTTCCAAACGACGTTGATCGCCGTAAGCGAGCGAGCCGGCCAAGCGTTTGGCTTTCTCGCCGAGACCGACGAAGCCCAGGATGTCGTCCGTGCGCGGCGGCGTCGCGTTCGCGCCGGCGTTGACCGGGCAGACGCAACACGAGCGAAATCGGGTCGCCGCCGATCGAGCGATCGAGCCCGACCAGCACGTTTTCGCGGACGGTCATTTGCCGGAAGAGACGAATGTTTTGAAACGTGCGGGCCATGCCCCGTTCGGCGCAAACGGTCGGCGAACGCCGGCCGCGCGACCAAACGCTCCACGCGCCGAACCCGCCGATGAGCAAGCCGATCACGCAGCCCAGCAGTTGCCGCACGCGCCGCGAACGGGCGTCGTCGCGAAATTGTTGGAACTCCGCGTACGTCAGGACGTTGGTCGACGCGCCGAGCGCGTCGCGATACTCGGACTCGTTCGGCGGGCGATCGAGCGCCGCGACGAGTTTGGCGCGCATGCGTTCGCCGTCGCCTCGTCGGCCACGGTCGCGAAGACTTGTCGGCGATCGAACGACGAGTTCGTGTACTCGGGCGCGACGACGCTCCAGCGACCGTCGCGCGGGAGGACGCGTAATCCGCCGTCGAACAGATAATTCCACAACGAGCCGGGCGTCGCGGCGTAGCGAAATTCGTCTTGAATGTCCGGCTGCAAAACGACGGAATTCCAGAGCGTATCGACGTTCGAGAAGATCACCAGCGATGCGAACGCGGTCGAGAGGCCGATCAACACGCACGCGATGTAGACCCAGGGCGTGACCGGCCGAATCGCCGCGCGGCCCTGGAACAACACCTCGCCCGAAGTCGGCGCGTAGATGCCGCTGATCGCGTTAAAGGCGGTCGTTTTTCCGGCGCCGTTGGGGCCGATCAGCGAGACGATCGTGCCGGGCTCGACGACGAACGACAGATCGTCCACGGCCGTCAGGCCGCCGAACCGCATCGTCAGATTACGTACGTCGAGCATGGAAAACGGAGCGGCGAAAATTGAATTGAGATGGGAAACGTAGAGAAAAACGAATGGTTACGACGTGCGGGATTCCGCCAGCTCGCGTGCCAACCGCGCCTCGGGCAGCAGGCCCTTCGGGCCGGAACCGCATCATCAGAATCAACACCGAACCGTAGAGGGCCAGATTCCAATTCGTGGGCGACAACCAGGAAACGTCGAAGCGTTTGACGAAGTCGGTGATCCAGATCATGCCGATCTGATCGAAACCGAAGACGAGCAGCACGCCCAACACGACGCCCGCACGATTGCCGATTCCGCCCAGGATGACTCCGGCCAGCGTGAGAATCGATTTGTTGAAGTCGTACGCCTTGGGACTGCTGGTGTTCAGCGTGCAGTAGAGCGACAACGCGCCGGCCAATCCGGCCAGAGCGGCGGCGAGGCGCGAATGCGCTCAGTTTGAGTTTGCCTTCGTTGAGTCCGGTCGACGCGGCGGCGATTTCGTCTTCGCGCAACGCGGTTAACGCCCGGCCCCAACGCGACGATTCGAGATTGCTTAATAACTTCCAAACCAATGCGATCGCAAGGAGGTTGATGAAATACATCGTGGTCTCTTGCAGACCGAGCGAGAGTTGCAAGGACTCCCACCACTCGGCCGTCGGCGCGGGGATCCGTTTGATCCCTTGGATGCCGTTGGTGATCGATGGAAGATTCACGAACGTGTCTTTGATCATCTCGCCGAAGCCGAGCGTGACCAACGCCAGGTAATCGCCCCGCAAACGTAACGTGGGCGACCCGAGAATCAAGCCCGACGCGGCCGTCAGTAGTACCGCGATCGTCAGGGCGAGCGGAAAGCTGAACTCGAACGGGAACGAGCGTGACGACGCGATGGCGGCCGCATACACGCCGATTGTGAAGAACGCCATGATGCCGAGGTGCAGGATGCCCGCGTAGCCGACGACGACGTTCAACGCCAAGCCGAGAACGACGTACGGCGCGAGTTTGGTGAGTTGGTTGACCAACGTGCCGGACAGCGCCGCCGGCAACAGAACGGCGACGATCAACGCCGCCAGCGGGATAAAACGTTTGAGCGATGCGGGAATCATCAGACTTTCTCCCGTACGGCGCGACCGAGCAACCCGGCCGGACGAAAGATGAGGATCACGACCAGGATGCCGAAGATCACGGTGTTGGCCCACTGCTCGCCCAGATAGCCGGTCGTGAGCGCGCGAACCAAGCCGATGACCAAGCCGCCGAGGACCGCGCCGGGAATGCTGCCGATCCCGCCCAACACCGCGGCGGTGAAGGCATAGAGACCGAATTGATAACCCATTTGGTAGTTGTTGGTACCGATGGTCAGCGTGTGAATCACGCCGGCCTGCGCCGGCCAACGCGCCGCCGATGGTGAACGTGGCGGCGATGACGGACTCGACGGGAATGCCCATCAGCTCGGCCGCGGTTTGATTTTGTTGAACCGCCCGCATCGCCTTGCCCAACTTCGTGAACAGTACCAACCAAATCAACAGGAGCATTAATGGAATCACGACGCCGACGACGGCCAAATTGCGCGTGGTGAAGTCGAGGCCCGCGCTTTCGGCGAGATTCACGTTCGGCACGATTTGCCGCACGCTGAAATCGCCCGGCGTGCCCGCCCACAGCAGCCCGACGTTTTGCAACACGAACGACACGCCGATGGCCGAAACCAGCGGCGCGAGTTTCGGCGCGTTACGCAACGGGCGATAGATCACACGGTTGATGCCGCGGTTGACGAGCGCGGTGAACGTGCCGGTCGCCAAGACCAGCAGAGGAATCGCGACCCAGAGCCAAGCGTCGGACTCGGCGAAGCTCGATCGGGCGTAACGCTCGAGACACATGCCGCTGAAGAACGCCCCCAGCATGAAGACTTCGCCATGCGCGAAATTGATCAGCCCGATGATGCCGTAGACCATCGTATAGCCGAGCGCGATCAGCGCGATCAACGCGCCGAAGGTCAGGCCGTCGATCGTCAGTTGCGGCAAAACGGACCAGTCGAAGTCCGCGAACAGCATGCGGCCCCAAACACAAGGAGATCGAAAAACGAGAAACTTGCGACGATTCTAGCCGGGTCGAGGCGCGCCGGCGTAGAGGAATTCCGCGGATTTTCCGTGAAATCCGCGGGAGATACGCGGAAGCGATTAGGGCGTTTTGATCGCGTCGTCGTCGGAACGTTCGAGCGTCGTGGCGAACGTGAACTTACCGTCCTTCACAAGATAGCCGCTCAGTTGCTTGACGGTCGTGTCGCCGTTGGCGTCGAACCGCCAGTTGCCGAGTGCCGCCGCCGAAGTCGTCGATCGCAAACGCGGCGTCGATGATCGCTTGGCGATCCTTTTTGCCGGCCTTTTTGATTGCGGCGATCGCCACGCGCCCGCATTCGTAGCCGTAGACGGCGTACGGCTCGGGGGCGATTTTGTATTTGGCTTTGTACTTTTCGGCGAACGCCTTGCCGGCCCCGGTTTCGTCCAACGCCGGACCGGGGAAGGTCACGTAGCACCGATCGTTCAGGTTTTCGGCTCCGGCCGTTTTGATGAAGACGAACTCCATGCAACCCTCGGGGACCATCAACTTGCAATCCAACTTGGCGGACGCCATATCCTTGGCGATTTGGCCCCCCT
This sequence comes from Pirellulales bacterium, assembly GCA_049840575.1. Classification (GTDB taxonomy): domain Bacteria; phylum Planctomycetota; class Planctomycetia; order Pirellulales; family JALHPA01; genus JANRLT01. The sequence goes on along the minus strand of JASGKV010000011.1, from coordinate 26,450 downwards.
TGGATTGCGTCGTGCCGCCGAAGTACAGCAAGTCGGGGTTCAGGGCTTTGATCTTGGTCATCACCGAACCGAACTCCGGCGACTTGGCGTCGATCTGATCGTGTCCCAAAACTTCGATGCCGAGCTTTTCGCAGCGACGATGAAACTCGCGCACCACACCGTTTCCATACATTTCGTTGTCGTCGAGAATGTAAACCTTTTTGACGCCCAACTTGTGCGCCCAGTCGGCGCCGAGCGGACCTTGCAGGTCGTCGGTGCCGACGACGCGCACGTAATGAGGTTTGCCGGTGGGACGATATTCCTCCGGCTCGCCTTTGAGACCGCTCGGCTTAGTCAAGCCGACCGAGGTGTTGGCCGGGCTGATTTGCAACAACGGCGCCCGATTGAGGATCGGCATCGAGAGTTGAGCGGCGCCGCTGTTATACGGACCGATATAGGCTATAACGTCCGGATCGTGAACGGCCCGTTGTGCGTTGGCGGTTTCGGCCTCGGGCGTCCACTGGCCGACGGCGGCGGTGGCGTCGTCGAGGTCTTCGCGGTTGCCGTAGACGATCGTGAAGTTGCCGACTTTGTAGTCGACCTCTTCCAACGCCATTTTGATACCGTTGACGATCGACTGAGTTTGGTCGCCGGCACTGCCGGTGCGCGGCAGGCTGCTGACGATTTTGATGGTGTTGGGATCGGATTTCGATCCACAACCCATGATTGTTAAACAGGTTAGCGCAGCGTAGACGATCCCGAACAGGGGACGTGTGACGTTCATCGTGATCCTACGAGTTCGATAAGTAACGCTCCGCTCACCGCCGGACGATTGTAAGGAACGCTTATCGTAGGCGTCAATTCCGTTTGCCGGCACACTTGGAATCAATCATTCGGACAAGCGGCGATGAACATGCGAAGGATCGTGAGCGTATAAAAATTCCCGAAATTGCCGCCGTGGGATTTGAAATATACCGAAAAATCGACGTTTAGGATAAGAAGAGCGAAATCGGTAGGTGTTTCCCACAAGAAAACGTCTTGTATGTGTCGAAATTATTACGCTAAAGTAAGAATGCCAACCTGCGAAGGTCGGGACGACATACGTCCCGTTTTTCGTCGAACCACACCTTAACGTTTCGCAAGCAAAGGCGGCCTCGATGCCCAACGCAGCCCCTATGACGGCGGGAACCTTGCTCAAAGATGTCTCGGCCGGCTTGGTCGTGTTTTTCGTCGCGTTGCCCCTCTGTTTGGGCGTGGCGTTGGCTTCGAACGCGCCGCCCATCAGCGGTGTGATCGCGGGCGTGATCGGCGGCATCGTCGTCGGGTTGCTCAGCGGATCCAGTACCAGCGTCAGCGGGCCGTCGCCGGCGATCACTGCGATCGTCGCGGCGTATATCGCGTCATTAGGTTCGTTCCCGGCGTTCTTGTGCGCGGTCGTCGTCGCAGGCGTCTTGCAGATTCTGCTGGGCGTTTGTCGCGGCGGTTTTATCGCGGCGTTTTTTCCTTCCAGCGTCGTGAAAGGCCTGCTGGCGGCGGTCGGCATCATTTTGATTTTGAAGCAAACGCCCCACCTCATCGGGCACGACACAGACGCCGAAGGCGAAATGTCGTTCCTGCAAACCGACGGCGAGAACACGTTTAGCGAGCTCTGGGCGCAGTTCAACAGTTGGCATTACGGCGCGGCTGCGATCGGGATCGCATCCGTGATCGTGCTGGTCGCGTTCGAACGTATCGATGCGCTGAAGAAGTTGAAAATCCCGACGCCGTTGATCGTGGTCGTGATGGGCGTCGTGTTGCAACAGGTCTTTCAAAATTGGGGCGAAGGTTGGGCCATCGCCGGGAATCACTTGGTCCAAGTCCCGGTCGCAGAGTCGCTATGGGGCTTCGCCGACTTGCTCCATAAGCCCGACTTTTCGTTCTTCGCTAACCCCCAGGTCTACACGGCCGGGCTGGTGATCGCGATCGTCGCTTCGCTCGAATCGTTGCTGAACGTCGAGGCGTTGAACAACATAGACCCGCTGAAACGGCCGTCGCCGACTAATCGCGAATTGATCGCCCAGGGAGTCGGCAATGTAACGTCGGGATTGCTGGGCGGGATACCGATGTCGTCGGTGATCGTGCGCAGCTCGGTCAACATCAACGCCGGCGCGAAACCAAAGTCGCCGCCATCGTGCATGGCGTCATGCTGCTGACCTGCATGGCGTTACTGCCGCAGTATCTCAACATGATTCCGCTATCGTGCTTAGCGGCGATTTTGTTCGTCACCGGCGTGAAACTGGCCAGCCCGGTGATGATTTCCAAGATGTGGAAAGAGGGGCGTTATCAATTCATCCCGTTTTTAACGACCGTCGTAGCGATCGTTTTCACCGATCTGCTTACCGGGATTCTCATCGGATTGGCGATCAGCGTCGGGTTCATTTTGAACAGCAATTTCCGCCGGCCGTTGAAGCGTTACGTCGAAAAGCACCTCGGCGGCGACGTGCTCCACATTCAGTTGGCTAATCAAGTCGGTTTTTTGAATCGCGCAGGATTGGTGAAGAGCTTGGAAGAATTGCCGCGCGGCAGTCATGTGCTGCTGGACGCGACGGACACGGATTTCATCGATCCGGACGTTTTAGGTTTGATTCGCGAGTTCAAAGAGCGGACTGCGCCGCTGCGCGGCATCGAGGTCAGCTTGTTGGGCTTCCGGGAGAAGTACCATTTGAACGATGAAATTTTGTACGTCGATTATTCGACTCGCGGTCTCCAGCAATCGATCACGCCCGATCAGGTGTTGCAAATCTTGATCGACGGTCATAAACGCTTTCTTAGGGGCGATCGCTTAACGCGAAATTTCGGACGCCAAATCTCGGCCACGGCCGATGGTCAGCATCCGTTGGCGGTCGTGATGAGTTGTATCGATTCGCGTTCGCCGGCCGAGTTGATTTTCGATCTGGGCGTCGGAGATATCTTTAGCGTACGCGTCGCCGGCAACATTTCCAGCCGGAAAGTCTTGGGCAGCATGGAATACGGCTGCGCTGTCGCCGGCGCGAAGTTGCTGCTGGTGATGGGGCATACGCGTTGCGGGGCGATCACGTCGGCGTTGAATTTCGCCTGCTCGGGCGAATCTGTGTTCGACGCCACCGGTTGCCGTAACGTCGAGCATCTCTTGAACGACATTCAAGGCGGCTTCGACGACGATACGTGCCAACGCGCAAGAAAAGCGACGGGCGAGCAGAAAGCCTCGTTGATCGACGAGATCGCCAAGAACAACGTTCTGCGCACGGTCGACGTGATTTACGAGCAAAGCGAGATCTTGGCGAACATGGCCCGCGAAGGTCGCATCGCGATCGTACCGGCGATGTACGACGTGGTGACCGGATCGATCGAGTTCCTGGCGCACAGCATGCCGGCAGCCCGTGCCGAAGAGCAATTCGCCTGAACAGCGGTCGCTCGCTTAGGCGTCGGTCGCCAGCATCGAGTCGAAATTCGCGCCGCCGTTCAAACCGGCGCGGGGGGCGATGTCCTTCGTCACCGCGCTGCGCGTGCTGATGAAGCGTTCCTGGCAACGGAAGGGCGACTTCGCCTTCGGCCTTTGTCACGCGATAGTATTGCCCGTCTTGCCGCAGCTCGCGCACTTTGACGTTGTCGCGTAAATACGCCGGGATGATTTCGTGCAGGATGCGATCCTTCAACTCCGTCGACTCGATCGGAAACATCACTTCCACTCGTCGATAGAAATTGCGCGGCATCCAATCGGCGCTGGTCAGGAATACTTTGGCGTCGGAATCGGGACCGAAGACCAAAATTCGGCTATGCTCCAAAAAGCGATCGACGACGCTTCGGACGTGGATCGTGTCGGAAATGCCGGGGATGCCGGGCCGCAGTCCGCACACGCCGCGATCGACTAAGTCGATGGACACGCCGGCTTGGCTGGCGCGGTACAACGCCTCGATGATGCGGTGATCGACCAAGGCGTTGAGCTTGGCGAAAATCCGCGAAGGCTTGCCAGCCTTGGCGAGTTCGATCTGTTCGTCGATCAGTTGGATCGTCCGACGATGCATGTCGGTCGGGGCGACGACCAATTTGCGCCATTGATGCCCTTGGGAGTAGCCGGTCAGCAAGTTGAACAGCGCCACGTGCGTCGGCGCCGATGTCTTCGTCTGCGGTGAATAGCCCCAAGTCGGTGTAATAAAGCGCGGTCGTCGGATTGTAGTTGCCGGTCCCCAAATGGACATAACGCCGCAAGCCTTGGCCTTCTTGGCGAATAACCAGCGAGAGTTTGCAGTGCGTTTTCAGGTCTAAAAACCCGAATACCACGTGGACGCCGGCGCGTTCGAGTTGTCGCGCCCAGGAGACGTTGTTGGCTTCGTCGAAGCGAGCTTTGAGTTCGACCAGCGCGGTGACGTGCTTCCCGTTTTCGGCCGCTTGAATCAACGCCCGGGTCACGGGCGAATCGCCGCTTGTTCGGTAGAGCGTTTGTTTGATGGCCAGAACCTTTGGGTCGTTCGCCGCGCGATTGACGAAATCGACCACCATGTCGAACGTGTCGTACGGGTGATGCAGCAAGATGTCGCGGCGCGCGATCGTGGCGAATAAATCGTCGCCCCGACGGCGAATGCCGCGCGGCAGTTGAGGCGTAAACGGCGGATCGCGCAACGCATCGCGGTTCGGTAGATTTCGCAATTCCGAGAGCGCGGTCAGATCGAGCGGGCCGTTGATGCGGTAGACCTCGCTATAACCTTCGGGTACGTTGTCGCGGATATATTCTTCGTCGATGATCAGCCTCAGCAACTCCTCGCTGCCGCCGGCGGCGACTTCCAAACGGACCGCCTCGCCGTGGAGACGAGCCTTTAAGCGATCTTCGATCAGACGCAGCATGTCGTCCGATTCTTGCTCGATCATTTCCACGTCGCTGTCGCGCGTCACGCGGAACGTGGTCCAACTTTGGACGACGAATCCGCCGAACAACTCGGGCAGCCAGGCCGAGATCGCTTCCTCGAGCAGGATGAAGTGCTGCTCTCCTGCGAGACCGACCGGCACCAACCGCGGTAAGACGTGCGGCACCTGGACGACGGCGAACATCTGCTTCGGGCCCAAGCCCCGACGCCGTTCGAGCATCGCCGCCAGGTAGAGTCCTCGATTGTGGTAGTGAGGGCTAGGGTGGGCCGGATCGACGGCCATCGGCGTTAGAATCGGAAACGCGCGATCATGGAAATACTTATCCAAGTTCTCGCGTTGGACGTCCGTCAATTCCGAGTACTGCAACAACCGAATCCCTTGTTCGGCCAATTGCGGCAGGATCTCTTCGTTCCAGCAACGGTATTGGCCGGCGACGAGTTCTTGCGTGCGTTGAGTGATCTTTTGCAGTTGCGCGATCGGCCGCAGACCATCGGGGGAATAGTCCTGCGGCGTGCCGTCGCCGAAGGCCTGTTCGCGTAAACCCGATACGCGGACCATGAAGAACTCGTCCAAGTTCGAGCTGAAGATGCTCAAGAATTTGACGCGCTCCAGCAACGGGTTCGTGGGGTCTTGCGCTCCTTCCAGCACCCGGGAGTTGAATTCCAACCAACTCGCTTCGCGGTTGATGAAATGTTCCGGTAAAAACGTTTGGTCGGTCACGGCGGGGAACTCGAAGCGTGCGGGGCAGGGCGTTTGCGACGCGGAATGATTCTTGTATGATAAACGAATCGAATGCCGCGTGTAACCGTCGTAACTCCTTGGTGGGGCGTAGTTTGTCGTCGGAGTATGCGTTCAACGCCGAAGCTGTCGGCGTGCCAGGCGGAATTTCCCAAACTACGCAAAACGTAGAAGTCTACACCACGATTCGGCCCGGTGCGTTCCGGACGACCCCGTTTTTTTCACATCCGTGACGATCCGAGTGACCGCGGCCGAATCTATGGATCGTCCAGATACCGATTGGCGATCCCTGTTTCCGTTCGAGTCGCGGTGGTGGACCGTCGAGGGACAACGGATTCATTATGTGGACGAAGGTCCGCGCGACGCCGAGCGGCCGACCCTGGTTCTCTCGCACGGCAACCCGACTTGGTCGTTCTATTGGCGCGAACTGATCGCCGCGTTCTCGGTCCATTACCGCGTCGTCTCGATCGATCACTTGGGCTGCGGGTTGAGTGAAAAGCCGGCCGACGGACCATATCGCCTCGCCGACCGCGTGCGACACCTCAGCGGATTGATCCGTTGGTTGCGCCTGCGCGACGTGACGCTGATCGGTCACGACTGGGGCGGCGCGATCGCCGTGGGCGCGGCCGAAGAATTGCCCGAGGTTGTCACCCGGTTGGTGCTGCTGAACACCGGCGCGTTTCGCTGCGCCCGGATTCCGCTGCGGATCGCGGCGTGTCGTATCCCGATTCTCGGCCCCCTGGCGGTGCGCGGCGCGAATGCGTTTCTGCGGGCGGCGTTCTGGATGGCCTTGTCGCATCGCGAACGGATGAGCCCGAAAGTCCGCGCTGGTTACGAAGTCGCCCTATGGCAGTTGGTCGGAACGCGTGGCGATTCAGCGATTCGTCGACGATATCCCGATGAAGCCGTCGCATCCGAGCTATGCGACGTTGCTGGACATCGAGGAACGGCTGGCCGAGCTGCGGCATCTGCCCAAGTTGTTGATCTGGGGCATGCGCGATTGGTGCTTTACGCCCTGGTTTTTGGAACGCTTTCTCAAGTCTTGGCCCGACGCCGCCACGTTGCGGATCGCCGATGCCGGCCATTGGGTGGTTGAGGACGCAGGCGATCAAGTGATCGAACGGATCGCCGAATTCTTGGACTCGACCCGCGGCGTCGAACATGTCGAGTAAGCCGGCTTCGTAATCGTTCGAGCGACTATGTCCGCAGCGCACACTCCGCTCACGATCGCCGACTGCGTGCGGACGGCCTGCATGTTGGATGTGATGGCCGCCAAGCCGGGCAACGTCCATCGGGGCGCGGATTTCGAAGATTCTGACTTGCGGCGATTTCCTCTTGGCCGGGCAGGCGATCGCACCGATTCTGGAGCGTGCGTACGAGCGACGTTTGGGCGAGACGATTTTAGATTGCGTACGAGCAACGCGACGCATGGTCGGCACGAACGTCAATCTGGGGATTATCTTGTTGTTGAGCCCTTTGGCCGCGGTTCCGCGCAAGCGACCTTGGCGCGAGGGTGTGCGCGACGTGTTGGCGGCTTTGAACGCCGACGATGGCGCGACGTCTACGCCGCCATCGTCGCGGCCAAGCCGGGTGGTTTGGGCGACGTTGCGGAGCACGATGTCCGATCCACGCCGCCGGAGGATCTGTTGACGGCGATGCGCGCTGCGGCCGAACGCGATTCGATCGCGCTGCAATACTCGAACGGTTTCGCCGAGATCGAAACGGTGGTTTTGCCGTCGCTGCTGGAGAATCTCGCTTCGCTCCCGACGTTGTCCGCGATCGTACGAACGTTCTTGCAGGCACTGGCCAAGATTCCGGACACGTTGATCGCGCGGAAATGCGAAACGCGAATCGCCGACGACGCGTCGGAATGGGCGGGAGAAGTTTTGGCCGCCGGCGAAGACAGCACCGAAGCGTATTACCACGCGCTGGCTGATCTCGATTTTTGGCTCCGCTCGGATGGGCACAAACGGAATCCGGGGACGACCGCCGATCTCTTGTGTGCGGCGATCTTCATCGCGCTGTCGCGACGGGCAACTCACGCCGCCGTTTCGCTGGGAGTAGCGCCGGCGATTCGAGCGGCGTTTTAAGAGTAAATCGGCTCGCCCGCCGATGTGGGATCGACTGCTCGATCAGTGCGTCGCCGCAATTTCAGCCATGCGACCCCGAGCACTAAAAAACCAACGATGCCGGCCGCGCGGACCACGCCGTCTTTAAAAATAATCGTGCCGTTGAATACGATGAACAGCATGAAGCCGTGTAGACAGCGATCGATCCACGGCGAGCGCGGCGTAGCGACGCGGCGCGAGCCACCACGCAGCGATGTCTGCCAGCCACACGATCAGGAATGTGTAGGAGACGTAAATTCCTTGGCCGATCCCGCTTTCGTGTTCCACACGCGCGAACGCCGCGTCGTGCGACCAGCGGTCGTAGTAATGAAACGCGACGCAGACGTGACAAACGAACGCCGCGCAGGCCCAGGTCCAGCACCAGCGGATAGTTCCGCCTAACGAGGTCTCGGCCGCGCGATCGGTCCTGGTCATGGCCGCCATGCCCAAGAGCGCGAAGAGGTACCAACACAACGAAACGCGGATCAGCATGGCCGTCAGGACCACGCCGTATTCACGATCCGATGTCGCCGCGATCGCGAACGCCGCGCCGATCGTCGCAGGACCGAGCGCCATCCAGGCGATCGGCGAGACGCGGGCGGCGATCCGTTCGTACATGTGACCCGGCGCGGAAATCGAAACATCCGCAACCTGCGCAAGCGACGCTTTGCCGACCGGGGCGGAACGATTAATGTTAATCGTCCCTTCGGCCCGATCCAATGCCCCGCCTGACTATGTCCGCTCCCGCCGCGAAGCCCGGTTTCTACTACGGTTGGATCATTCTGCTTTGCGCCGCCTGGGCGATGATCGCCACGTTTCCCGGCGCACGGTGGGGTTAGGACTCATTACGGAACCGCTGCTCGAGGCATTTCAACTCGATCGCCCGACGCATGCGAGGATGAACATGGCGTCGATTTTGATCGGGGCGACGTTCTGTATCCCGCTCGTGCGCTGATCGATCGGTATGGAACGTGCGTGCGCTCTTCTTAGTCGTCACGATCGCGTTGGGGTCGAGCGTGATTTTGATGAGTCGGACCGAATCGACTCCGGTCTTGGGCGCGGCGCTGACGTTGATCCGCGGTTTCGGCGAAAGCAGTTTATCGATCGTGGCGATGGTGTTGGTCGGCAAATGGTTTTCGCGGCGCATCAATATGGCGATGGGCATCTTCGCCGTGCTGACGGCGATCGGGTTCGTCGCGATCATGTTGACCTTTACCGCGTTACGCGACGCTTATGGGTGGCGCGACGCCTGGGGGATGGTGGGCGCGGCGATTCTCGCCGGCGGAGCGATCCTCGGAACGTTCTTCGTGCGCGACCGCTCGGCGACTTCGGATGTCGCACGTGCGGAATTCGCTTCGACCGATGCCCTGGTCGTCGCGGCCGAGCGGGACTTTACCTACGGCCAAGCGTTGCGAACCCCGGCATTCTGGTGCTTGGCGATCGGTGCGCCGATTTATGCGTTGGCCTTCAACGCGGTCGCGCTTTACAACGAAGCTCTGCTCCAACATCAGGGCTTCGCCAAAGACAAATCGCAAGAATTGCTCGGCACGGTCTTGGTCACCGGGTTGCTGTTCAACTTCCTCGGCGGCTGGATCGGGACAAAAATCTCGCCGACGAAACTCTTGGGGGCCGTGTTGTTGGTCTTGGCCGTCGCGTTCGCCGCGTTTCCGCATGTCCGCGCGGACGGCCAGTTGGCCGCTTACGCCGCGGCGATCGGAGCCGCCGGAGGGGTGGTGACGGTCGTCTTCTTTTCGGCCTGGGCACAACTTTTCGGCCGTGCGAACTTGGGACGCATCCAAGGCACCGCCCAAGCCTGCTCGGTGTTGGCGTCGGCCGCCGGGCCGGTGCTATTGATCGAATGCTTTCGAGCTTATGGCGATTATGCGCCGTTTTTCTATTCGTCAGGCGCGGTGGCGCTGCTGTTGGGAGTCGCTTGTTGCGTTGTTCCGAAACCGCAACCGGAGTCGATTGCGATGCCTTCGACGACATGAGCTTCGTCGAATGAACTAATCGTTGCGCTTCATAACGCTTTTCATTTCCGGCGGCCGGCTCCAGCGTTCGCCTTCGACCGGTTCGTTAAACGTCGCCTGCGTCACGTCGCGATCCACGCGGGTTTCCATCGCCGGACGGCCGACGGAACGTTCGTCCGCTTCCGTTTCGATGGCGGCTTGTGAATTCCACAACGCCGGCGACGGGCGACGATTCAACAGCTTCGCGATTTCCGCCGGGCGATAATTCCCGGGCAGCGTCATCATCGCGTACTCGGCGATGTCGATATTGTATTCGCGGACCGAGTTGAGGAACGCGCGACGATGACGGGTGAGTTGCTCGAACGCCAAGGCGAAACCTTGGGCTTGAATTTCGGTAGGTTGGGTTTCGTACAGCTTTTTCGCCGACACCAACGCCGCGTAAGTCCGCTGGATGGCGATCGCGCGTGTGTTGATCGAGTCGCGTTGCAAATCGACGGTTTTGTCGATCGCCCGCAAGCGTTGCGGCGCCGCGCGATTGTCAGGAAAGTTTTGGCTGAACTGCGTATTGTATGTTCCGACCAACGGGACATCGACCGCCAACGGTGCGGTCCGAGCGCTGTTGCCCATAAGAACCAACAACTCGTACTGTGCGTTAATCGCCGCGGTTTTCGTATCCGAAATCCGAGCTTGGCTGCTGTACATGACCGCTTCGATGTAGCGATGCGCGATCGTTTGCGCGCCGCCGCCGATCCGTTCGAGCGGCAAAATCATAATGTACTCGTCGAGCGCCCAATGATACTCGGCCATCGCCAAAGCGAGTTTCCAGTACGCGCGGATTAATTGAAAGCGTCGTTCGCGATCTTGTGTGAGATAGAATAGATCTTCGAGTGCCATCACCTTACCAGGAATTTTTTGACGCTCGTTCAAGTTCGGATTTTGAAAGGCTAACTGGGAATCTCGCAACAACGTGTCGGAAATCTGTGAATCGGCTTTCACTTGCGCCGGATTGCGGTCCCGCTCCCAGCCGCCTTGTACGGCGATAGGATCGTTTTGTTGCATGTTCGGCGGATAGAGCGGGATCGGATTAGATCCACCTTGCTGCTGAGTCAGCGGCATGTCGTACGGGCTGCCGGGGACTTGTTGGCGACCGACGGTCATCTTGCCCGATGCCGGCGCGACGTCTTTATCGAACAGCGGTTTCAAGCGTGGATCGGGGCCCGGATCGTTGGCTTGAATCGCTCGTTCCAGTTCAAGCTGCGCGGGGGTTTTCGCAACGGTCTCCGACGTGCCGGTCGCATTCGCATGGAGAGGATCGGTCGCCAACGTCGGTGACGGATCAGGAGTCTCGACTTTGGCGGCCGAACGCGATGTATCGAGACGCGGCGTAATCTCGATCGGCGGCGCGGTACGAATTTCCGGTGCGTCGACTAAGGAACCTTGGGTCGGCGACGTGGCGGGGAGCGAAGGTGGATCCGAGGATCGCGACCCTTCGTTTTGCGCCTTCAATAACGCCGGTGGAACGAACATCCCATTCGGTTTCAGACGGACTTCCGGCGCGTACGCGGGTTGCGGAGTTCCGTTGGCGGGAGTCGCTGGAGTCTCGCCGGCTTGAGAGAGTTTGCCGTTTGAGTCGGCTTGCGCGATGTCGTTGGTCCGGGACTTCGTCCCGCTTTCGAGATACTCCTTTAAGCCGGCGACGCCGATGGCCAACCCGAGCATGCCGAAAATGAGATATTTCGCCATAAGACGTCATCCGCGCTAGTGAGAATGGACGAAATTCGTGGCGGCGTATCGCCGACCGATCGTCGATCTTTCCGTTTTAATCCAATGCCGCCGATCGGCCTAGTCATTTGGGAAAAAAGGGTCGCGCCGATCAAGTAAACTATCCGGATGCGAGGAAGTTCGTCGTCCCTCCATTCAACGCCGCCATATGCCCGAGCCCGGAACACTCAAACGCTTGCTGACGCTCCGCTCCGGCGATCAAGCCGTGATCGCCGGCCTTGTTTTGGTCGGCACGCTCGTCCTGGGCTGGTGGTATGTGTACGGCATGACCGGTGGACGCGACTGGGTGGACATCGACGCGGCCGAAACGCTTTCGAATCGGATCGTGGTCAATGTCAACACGGCGACCGAGGCCGAATTGATGTTGCTGCCTGAGATAGGCGTCGGGACGTCGGCCAAAATTTTGACGGCGCCGAGACGGGCGGGCCGTTTCGCTCGCCGAAGGATCTCCAGGATCGGGTCAAAGGAATCGGCGTGAAGACGATCGAAAAATTGAAGCCGTATCTGAGCGGTTGGACCGAAACGCCCGCTGGGGAAAGTTAGTAAGAAACTTAGGCCTTGGGCGGGATGACGAACGTCGTGGGGGGAACATCGGTCCGCGCCAGTTCGACCTTGAGCATCGTCAAGGCGGTTTGCAGAAAGACGACCGCCATCGGTCCGACGAAAATCCCGATCGCTCCGACCGCTTGCACGCCACCGAGCACGCTCAAAAGCGCAAGCAATGGGTGCAAGTTCGTACGACCTTTCAAGATCATCGGCTTCACTAAGTTGTCGACCATCGAAACGACGCCGATGCAATAGGCGGCCAGTAGGACGGCGGCCAGCATGCCGTCGTCGCGACCGAACGCCAGCCACAGACAACAAGGAACCCAAACCATCGCCGCGCCGAGAAACGGAATCAGCGAGGCCAACATCGTCAGCATCATGAGGAGTGCGATCGACGGGAGGCCGGCGAAATAGAATCCGATGCCGGCCAACATCCCCTGAGCGAGCGCCGAAACCAGCGTCGCCGAAGCGACGGCCCGGCTAACGTCGGCGAACTCGGTCATTAAGCGTCGTTGATGTTGCGCATCGAGGGGCAGCAGTCCGCCGACGCCGGCGATCATGTCGTCGCCGTCTTGCAAAAAGTAATACAACGCCACGAGCATGATCCCCAGCCCGACGACGAGGGAGAGAATTTTGCCGGGCGTTTGGAGCGCGATTTTGCCGAGCCAGTCTTGCGTGTTGTCGACGATGATTTTTTGTGTTTCGTCCGTTTTGATGTCGAGTCCCGTTTTCTCGTTGAACCACACGACCGCGCGGTCCAACGATTCGTGATTGATGCCGAAACGGCTGGTATCGCGAGGAGGATCGCTGGTGTTTTCATCGACATTGGCCACCGACGGCGTCGTTGTAGGTTTGGGCGACGCGTCTTTTTTCGAAATTTTGCGAGAATCTTTCAGCAATCCGTTGGCTTCGGAAACGGCGCGGAAGCCTAGAAGCGTGGTTGGAATAAAAATCGCCGCCAACACGATCAATAATGTGACCACCGCCGTCAGTTGTCGCGAATTCCGCAGTCGCGGAAGTAGCCAACGATATACGGGCTGAAACAAAACCGCCGTCAATACGGCGAGAAACAAAGGGATGAGAAAGTCGACCATTACCTCGTAAAACGCCACGCCGAAGACCACGACGAGTGACAACAGCACGATGATCGAGACGATGCGCGAGATCATATAAGGAATAGCGGAGGAATGGTGTACGTGATCGGGCGTCGGCTATTGTAACGATGCCCGCACGATCGAGCAGCCGAAGTTCGTCCTGCGATCCGTCGTATGGCGATCGGGCTGTTCGTGCGAGGGACGAATCGCCACAATACGTGGGTTTTCCATTGTTTCTTACATAGCGTTTCCTCCGCATGCCGTTTCCCGCCGTTCGCCGTTGGGCAGTTCGTCTCGGCAAGATTGCGATCATCGCGATCTTGGCCTGGGGAGGCCACCATACGCTGAACAAAGCGTATCTCGAACTGCAAACCCGCGATTTCGATTGGGGAAGCATTCAGCCGGGATGGTTGGTATTCGCGGCGTGTGTCTATTTATTGGGTCAACTTCCGGCCGCGCTGTTTTGGCATGATGTGCTGTATGACCTAGGACAGCGTCCCGGCCTCTATCGCGCGTTACGGGCGAATCTGATCGGGCATCTCGGGAAGTATGTCCCCGGCAAGGCGTTAGTGGTTGTTCTTCGCGCCGCGCTCGTGCGGAACGAACGGACCACGACCGGAGCGGCCGTAGCCGCGGTCTTCTACGAGACCTTCACCGGCATGGCCGTCGGCTCGATGACCGCCGCCATTGTCTTGGCGACGCGTGTCGATCTCTCGACGCCGGAATTATGGTCGCGGCTCGTAAGCCTGACGCCCGATCCGACGTTGCCGCCGGGCGCCGATCCCAAAATGTTCTGCTTGGCGATCCTTTTAGCGATCGCAACCGGGTTGCCGTCGATCCCGTTCGTCTTCCGAACGTTGTTGTCGCGATTGAAAAAAATCCGTCCCTCAAAAAATGAGAACGCATCATACGTCGATGCAGCGAGTCCCGACGAACCGACCGTTCGTCCGGCCGCCTTTCATGTGACGTGCGGCACACTTGATCCGCGGATGGATTCTCGTCGCCTGCGGTTGGGCGTTGATGGGATTGAGCTTGTGGGGGACGATTCGCGTCTGGGCGTCGAGTCGGATTTGCTTGCGACATGGCCGTTGCTGACGGCTTGCGCGGCGTTGGCGATCGTCGCGGGGTTCGTCTCGTTGATTCCCGGCGGACTGGGGGTACGCGAATTGGTCTTCCTGCTTATCCTCAGCCCCCTGGTGGATCACGATCCATTGTTGAACGTCGCCGTGCCGGTTGTGTTGCGCGTCGAGTGGTTATTGGCGGAACTGACGTTGGCGGGGGTGATGTACGTGATCCCGCCGCGAGCCGAGGCGTTCCATCGCCCGGCGACCGAGTAAATCGAAAGATGCGCTTCGCCGTTTCCCTACGGTCGCCTTCTGGCAACGTGGCCGTGTTGAGACCACAACAACAGCCGCTATCCCAAATCGCCTGAATTTCGTAAATTGGCGGCGTCCGCTTCGGTCGAGTTCTCCCTGCCGCCTCCCGATCTTCCGACGAGTTCGCATGCTGCTTTCGACGGTCATTCCGGTCTATAACGAAGTCGAGAGTCTGCGCCTGTTGCACGCCGAACTGAGCGAAGTCGCGACTGCGCACGGGTACGAATTGGATATCGTCTTTATCGACGACGGATCGAAGGACGGCTCCTGGCAGGCGATCGAAGAATTGGCGGCCACCGACATGCGCATGCGCGGGATCCGCTTCCGCCGCAACTTCAATAAAGCCGCCGCCCTTAGCGCAGGTTTCAAAGCCGCGCGAGGCGAGTTGGTGATGACGCTCGACGCCGATCTGCAAGACGACCCGCACGAGATTCCGCGGCTTCTGGAATTGATCGCGGGCGGATTGGACGTCGTCAGCGGCTATAAACAAAAACGCCACGACCCTTGGCATAAGGTTTACCCATCGCGCGTGTTCAACGGGATGGTCAGTTGGCTGACCGGCGTCAAACTGCACGACCATAACTGCGGCTTCAAGTGTTACCGCGCCGAAGTGTTGAAAGAGGTTCGCCTTTACGGCGAACTGCATCGCTTCGTGCCGGTCTTGGCCGCCGCCCGCGGCTTCAAAGTCGGCGAATTGGTCGTGAATCATCGCTCGCGCAAATACGGTAGTTCGAAGTACGGTTTCCGTCGTTTCTTCAAAGGTTTTCTGGATCTGTTGACGGTCAAATTTCTGACCGGCTTCGGACAACGCCCGCAACATCTGTTGGGGACGATCGGACTCTTGAGTTTCGGGACCGGAATGCTGGGGCTATTGTGGTTAGCCATCGTCTGGATCTTTCAGCATTCGTTCTACACGACCGACGAACTATTGCTGGCGACGCCGTTGCATCAGCGACCGGCCTTGCTGTATTCGGCTTGCGCGTTCTTGTTCGGCGGGCAGATTCTGTCGATCGGTTTGCTTGCGGAGATGATGACCGCCTACTATGGTCGAGACACCGAAGTCTATTCGATCGCCCAAACGACGCCCGAGTCCGGTCATGTCCCAAACTCCGCGGAACTCGTCTCCACCGCTTGAGATCGTGAACGCCGATCCGACGCGCACGATGCGCTACGGCGTGTACACGTTGCTGATTCTACTCTCGATCGGCCAACTCTCCGGCAAGCTGGCGGCCGTCGATTCGGTCGACGTCGGCTCGGCCGAGAAAGCCGCGCGCGAGGATCTTCGTAACGAATTGAAATCTGTGGCCGTCGCGGCCGCCGACGAAAACCGTCCCGAAGCCTGCGCTTTATAAGCAAACGCTTCTCGATGAATTCGGAATCACCGATGAAGCGTTGGCCAAAGAAACAGTCGCGATCCGCGACGCTAAAGCCAAGTCGCAAAAGGCGGGACCGATCGAAAATCGCCGCGCCAATTGGGAAAAACGCAAGAAACCGTACGTCGAAAGCGACTTGTTAAAGACGGCGATCGCCGAGTCGCGTAAAAAACGTCCGTTTCTGAGCGGCAACGATCGGAGTCGTTGGTTGACGGTTCGCGCGTTGGTTGAACACGGCACATACGCTGTGGACGAACCGATGAAGGAGCCGGGCTGGGACTCCATCGATTTGGTCGCTCATGTGGACCCGGAGGGTGTACGGCGACTTTACTCAAGTAAACCGCCGTTGATGGCCACCATCATGGCGGCCGAGTATTGGGTTCTCACGAAGGTCACCGGTTGGACCTTGCGGGATCATCCCTACGAACTCGGTCGCGTCATGTTGTTCACGTTCAACATCCTTCCTTTGGCGGCCGGGTGGTGGGTCGCCGCGCGAATTATCGACGAATGGGGCACGACCGATTTCGGTCGTATCGCAGCGGTGGCCGCACTGTGCTTCGCGTCCATGTTGAACCCGTTCGTCGTTTCGTTGACCAACCACTTGTGGGGTGCGATCGCGGCGATTTTTTTGACATACGACGCGACGCGCATCTGGCGCGGCGATCTGCGACTCAGGTTTTTCTGCGGGGCCGGCTTTTGGACCGCGTTCCTGGTCGCCAACGAATTGCCTGCGCTCTGTTTGGCGGTCGGCGTGTTCGGACTGCTGGTCGTGCGATTTCCGCGGCCGGTCTGTCTGGCGTTTCTTCCCGGCACGGCGCTGATAGCCGCCGCGTTTTTCGGTACGAACTACTTTGCCCACGGCACATTCGAGTCACCGTACTCGAAAGGGATGGGCGAGGTCTCGCCCGAAGACGCCGCGCGCGAGCCGGAGTTAGGCGATCCCGAGAATTGGTACAACTACAAATTCGTTCGCGACTTGGACGGCAAGACGGTCTACAGTTATTGGCGCGCGCCGAACAATCCGGTGGACCTTGGCGAAGCGAACACGGCCGTCTACGTTTTTCATGCGCTCTTCGGCCATCACGGCATCTTTTCGTTGACTCCGGTTCTGCTGTTGGCGATCCCCGGACTCTATTTTTTCGCGCGCTCGTCACACGCCGATCGAGTCCATTGGGCATGGTTAGTGATCGGAGCGAGTTTGATTTGCTTGACGTTTTACTTGCTGTACTTAGGCCAACGTCAACGCAACTACGGCGGTCCGATCAGCGCGTTCCGACAACTCTTGTGGTTTCAGCCGCTGTGGATCATGGCCGCCGTGCCGGCTTTGGATCGCGCGGCTACTTGTCGCAAAGGGCATATGATCGTCGGTATTTTGTTGCTCTTCTCCGCGTTGTCGACGACCTACCCGACTTGGAATCCCTGGACGCAGAATTGGATTTGGAACGCGATGGTCGCAAGCGGATTGCCGACTATGTCGAATTAATCGAACGAAAAAACGCCCGGCGAAATTCGCCGGGCGTTTAGGGTTTTCGATCGATCAGGTCGTTCGTTATGCGTCTTGCGATTCCGTTTCCGATGTCGTGTCTTCGTCGCGGTGATTCTTCTTCCATCGCCAGTACCCGACTCCGGCGACCGCGGTCCCGGCCAAGGCCCAGATGCCTGGTTCCGGCACGGCGGGCGGATTGATCGGGACCAGGGTTTGATCGTAGTACTGGAAGAACTCGCTCAGGTGGGCTCCACCTGTCGCACCGCCGCTGACCGGAATATCCTTGCGGATGAAGATCGTCGACAAAGGATTCGGCAGGGATTCGGTATCGAACAATTGACTGAGTGGAACCCCTTGTTGAGCGCTGACGCCCAAGTTAGCGAGTGCGGGGAAGGGCGTCGAAGTGCCGAAGACCGTTTCGCTGGCGTTCACGATGCCGTTGCCGGTCGTTGATACACCGCTCAGGACCATCGTGACCGCGTTGATCATATACGCCATGCCGACGGGCGTCGTGGGTTGAGGAACCACATCGACGCGGAATGAAACGTTCGCATTGGTGACTTGATTCAAGCCCGCGTTCATCGCGGTCAGAAATCGCAAGCCGAATTGATTCGTGATGCTGTCGTATCCACCCTGGACTAAGAAGAACGACGGATCCGGAGCGATTGCGCCGCCGAACGCGAACCCGTCGATGTTGAACGCACTGTATTGCTTATCACCGGCGACCAGGACGCCGCCCGGAATCGAATTGATGGGTACCGGACTGCCGGTCAGCGACACGAACGCCGCCTGGGCTTTCGAGGTACAGATCAAGGACAAGCCCAGCAAGGCGAAACACAGAGTCTTTAAGCGAAGCGTCATGGCGATACTCGGGAAAATCGAATGAAATGAGTTCTTGGAAAGGCGTGGGAGAACGCGCCAGCGCGAGTTCCCTGCGATGTCGTCTCGACCACCCTGTCGATGTCGCCGATCGCTCGGCGAAAGTCTTGGGCATGATTCCCGTCCGACTCCCGCCGTCATGCGGCGACGCGAATCGTAATCGTGACTTCGGTGACTTAGCCCTCGGGCAAAGTTGACCTAACGAGAGAGATTCGAGCGAGGACGTCGCCGGGATCGAAGTCGCTCGCGATTTCAATTACCAACCGAACCGTTTGTTCGAGCGGCGATGCATACCACCGGTGCCCGCCGAGCGTTGCTTTCCGGAACTCTCCACGCGACGTCGGGATTTCATCGCCGTGTCGCTGGTCTCGCGACGCATCGAAACCGTGAATTCCGGTTCTTCGATTTCGTCTTCGTCCTGATACCATTGATTCGGGGCGTTCATGGCGAAAAACTCTCGTCGACGTCTAGAGAAGTGGGTGGGCACGATGTCGACCCACACCACGTCGTCGGTGGTGCGCGCAATCTCAATCGGCTTGCTCCGAGGAGAGGCGTCGTCGCCGAGCACCACCGCCCACAGCGCCTCGCCGCGGTCGGTGAGCGTGGTCCAGGCGAGCGCGAAGCCGGGGTTCGGCCCGCGCACGGGCTTCACCACGATCATGGTGGTGTCGATCGACACCTGGGCGATAACATTGGCGCCGCCGCGCGGCTCGCCCACGCCCGAGAGCGGGATCGCGAGCACGCGACGCACCTGCGCCTCGGCGGGCGTGACCCAGGCCGCGACCGCGGTCGTGCCGTCGGTCTTGCGCGCGAGGAACGGACCGATGGTGCGCTCCGCGACGTTGCCGATCATGTCGCCCACGACGGGCTGCGTCGACGGAGGGAGCTGGCGGCGGGCGTTCGGGTCGGCGTGCGACTCGTCGGTCACACCGACGGGCTTGGTCTGACTGCCGCCGCATGCCTGGAGATCGATCGCGAGGAACGCGAGCGCGAAGACGAAGAAGGTGAACCGCCACACCTTCACTGCACGATGTCCTCGTACGACTTCGTCATCGTGATGATGCCCGCGTGGCTCTTCGGAAACGGCGCACCGGCGAGCGCCTCTTGCATGCACTTGTCGAGCGTGGAATCCGGCGTGGGCTGCTTCGAGCTCTTCTTGAGGGTCGCGCCGATGAAGAGGCCGTTCTGATCGATGCCCACGGAGATCTCGACCCGCTCGTGGGGCAGATTCTTCCGCGTGCGGTACTCGTGGATGCACTTGTTCATCGGACCGCTGCGCTTGTCGAGCACGTCGCCGATGGAGCTCGGTGGCCTGGGCGGCCGAGCCCGCGAACGGTCGCTCGGCAGACGCCGCGGGCGCAGCCGAGGGAGCCGACGCTCCGGCAGCGCTCGTGGCCGGCTTGGTGGGGTCGGGCGCCGAGGGAGTCGGGCTTCCCGCGCAGGCAATGGCGAAGAGCGCGAACGGAAGCGCGAGGCAGGGCCCCCGCAGCGTCGCGGGGATGGTGGGGAGCGCCTTCATGGCGCAGCGGAATCTACCAGACGCGCTGCCCGCGGCAGGTGCGGGCTACGACGAGCGAAGGAGCGGGCGAGGTGCCGTTTCTCCCAGTCGAATCGAGCGGTGGTAGTTGCGGAAGCACGCCTCGCGCTCGAGGAACTCCGGCGGGTGGAGCACACGGCGACCGGCCGTGCCGAACGACGCGAGCGTTGGCCGCCGAGCGCGCGCGAGATCCACGGGCACTCGGGATCATGTGGTGCAGCATCTCGTGGTAGACGACGTACGCGACGAAGTAGCGGGGCACCCACGGCCTGATCGAGCACCGGATGGATGCGGATGAGTCGCTCGAGGCTCGCGTAGCTCCCCAGCTTGATCGTCTTGCGCGGCCCGTCGGTGCGTCGCTGGCTGCTTCTTGCCCCACGTGATGAGCGCGTGGCAGGCGCCATTGAAGTAGCGACGATTCAGGTCCTCGAAGATGGCGAGGAGGTCGTGCCGGTCGCCCTTCGCCGTGGAGCGGGATCGCGCGAGGACGACGCCGGGCGAGCCGCGCGCTGTTCGCCTCGATGTAGTTCCCCACGAGCAAGCTCGCGCTCTTTTCGTCGCGCGTGACGTAGCGAACGAGCGCATCAATCACGCGCGGCGGAGCATCCAGGAACATGTGGTGGATGCGCGCGTGCGACGCGCCCTGCTTCACGGCGTGCGAGATGATCGAGTGCCGGTTGTCGGTGATCGAGAGCACCACCGGGCCGGCCCGGCGTGCGGCGGCCTTGAGCTTGCGCTCGAGCGACTGGCGCGCGCCCTCGTGCACGAACAGCTGGGGCGCCGCCGACGGGAACACGAGCGCGAGCTGCTGGCTCACGCGGTCGGGGATTCGAAATCGCGGCGGCCGACACCGAAGGCCCTCGAGGGGACCACCAGGCTTCGATGCTCGACGTGCGGGCGCTCATGACGATGGGGCCTCTCTTTGGGGTAAGGGACGCCCTTTCCCGGTCAAGGAGCGCGCTATTTTCCCGTTGTTCTAGAGCTTTATCGGCGAGGGGAAACGCCCCCAAGCCGATGTGGGTCCGTGTCGTTCTCGGAGATTTCGTGACCCTACGCGGTGCTCCTTGACCGGTCCCAAACGAGTGTCTTGGGGTCGAGCAGAAACCGCTCTTCCGACGTGAACGGCAGTCCGGCTCCTCCGGCGCTCTGGGCGTCGGCCGAGAGCGGCAGGAGCTTCGCCCCACCACCATCGCTTTCATCATTCCCTCGGGCGGCATCCGGCCGACGAGGCGTTGCGCAGAGGCATCGACAGCTCGGGCTCGTGGCCCACCACCATCATCCGCTTGCGGCCCGCCTTCACGAGGTCGGCCAGGAGGGCGAGCTTGTCTCCGCCGGGGGCCATCTCGGCGCGGACCTCGACGGTCGCGACGTTGGCGATGACAGCCACAATCTCGGCCGTCTGCAACGCGCGGACGAGTGGGCTCGACACGATGCCGACGGGCGACTCGCCCGCGCCGACGAGCGCGCGCGCGACTTCGCGGACCCGCTCGCGACCGGATGGCGTCAGGGCTCGGTCGGCGTCACGCCCGGTGGGTGAGTCGTCCTCCGCGGGCCCGTGCCGCATGATGTAGAGCTTCATCCTTGTCGCCATCGTACGCGAGATCTCGCGTGCGGAGACACTCACGTCTCCTCGGAGGAGACGATGCCGCGCGTAGGAGTGTCGCGCACGCGGCGATCGCCCGCGTCGGTCGGTGCTTTCGGCGGCAGGTGCGCGTGGCACGCAAGCTGGATCACGAGCGCTCGGAGGTACGAGTCGAATGTTAATCCGCTCGAAGGTCGTTGGTGTCGCTGCGCTGTCGCTGTTCGGAGTCTTCGTTGCCGTGGGATGCGGCGAGTCGCCGAAGTCGGAGGAGGCCGAGAGCGCCGCCGACGGCGAGGTCGATCCGAAGCTGCCGGTCGGTGAGCTCGCGAAGAAGGCTGGCATCGATGGTTGGAAGGTCACGCGTGTGGGCGACGGTCCGCTTCGTGTCACCTCGCACGGCGCGCTCCGCGTCACGATGAAGGTGAGCGTTCGGAGCGACGTGCTCGGGTTCGCGGTCGACGGTGCGTCGCCCATCGTGATGGAGCCCGAAGGCCAAGACGATCACGTTCCGGCCGAAGGACGTCGAGGCGCGCAAGGTGGTGGAAGCGTTCGTCGACAGCTTCGGCAGCATCAAGGCGAAGCGCACGGCCGAAGCGCCCGGCGCAATCAAGACCGCGTCGTCGCGCGACTGCCTCGAGTCGCTGTACGGCTGCAATCCCTCGAGCGACGACGGGCAGCCGCAGACAGTACGACTTCGGCTCGGGCAGCCCTGCGTCCGACGCCGCGGGCGAGGTGCTCAAAGACGTGCTCAAGGAACATCCTGCAGTGGCTGAAGGACAAGGTCATCGACACGCCGTGTGACTGGAACCACCCGTGCCAGTTCCCCAAGGTCTGCTCGATGACGGGCAAGGAGATGGTGGACAGGATGCCGGGACACTGCGTCGATCCGCAGCCCGCTGGCGGCGGCGGCTTCTACAGCAGTGGCGGCGGCGGTAGCAGCGGCTTCGGCGGAATGGCGCCGGGCCAGTGCACCACGTCGTGGGATTGCGGGATGTGGGCGTACTGCGGCGGCGACGGCTGGTGCTCGTGATCGAGCACCACGCGCGTCGTCGTTAGGTGAGGCGCTCGCTCAGTTCGCAGGCTTGCGAAGCCGAACGCTTTCCGTCGTCGGTGCCCGCGCCGTTCTTCGGTGCGGGGCGGAGGCGAGCGCCGATGCGAACGACGGGCTTTCCGTCGGCGCGAGCTCCTTCTTGCCTTCCTTGCCGTCTTTGCCGCCGGCGTCCTTCGCGCTCGCGCCCGCGTCTTTTCTCTTCGGCGGCGGCAGCGCCCGCGGCGCCGTTGCGCTTGATGTTGTGCTTCGCGAGGATCATTCCCTCGAGCTTCTCCATCAGCTCGGGGCGCTGCTCGAGGTAGGCCTTCGCGTTCTCGCGGCCCTGACCGATGCGCTCGCCGCCGAACGAGAACCACGCGCCGCTCTTCTCGATGATGCCGAGCTCGGTGGCGAGGTCGACGATGTCGCCCGCGCGGCAGATGCCCTGGCCGTAGAGGATGTCGAACTCCACCTCGCGGAACGGCGGCGCCATCTTGTTCTTCACGACCTTCACGCGCGTGCGGTTGCCGATGCGACGGGGTCCTTCTTGTCGCTCGCGGCGGCCTCCTTGATCTGCGCCGATGCGGCGGATGTCGAGGCGCACCGACGCGTAGAACTTCAGCGCGTTGCCGCCCGTGGTCGTCTCCGGCGAGCCGAACATCACGCCGATCTTCATGCGGATCTGGTTGATGAAGACGAGGATGCAGTTCGAGCGGGCGACCGTCGCGGTGAGCTTGCGCAGCGCCTGGCGACATGAGGCGCGCCTGGAGGCCGACGTGGCTGTCGCCCATGTCGCCCTCGATCTCGGCCTTCGGGACGAGCGCGGCGACCGAGTCGACGACGACGATGTCGACCGCGCTCGGAGCGGACGAGCATGTCGGCGATCTCGAGCGCCTGCTCGCCGTAGTCGGGCTGCGAGACGAGGAGCTCGTCGGTCTTCACGCCGAGCTTGCGCGCGTAGGCCGGATCGAGCGCGTGCTCGGCGTCGATGAACGCGGCGACGCCGCCGGCCTTCTGCACCTGGGCGATCGCGTGGAGGGTGAGCGTGGTCTTGCCGCTCGACTCCGGGCCGTAGATTTCGATGATGCGGCCCTGCGGGTAGCCGCCGATGCCGAGCGCGATGTCGAGGCCGATGCTGCCCGAGGAGACCACCTCGACGCCGCCGCGAGGGACGCGCCGTCCTTGAGGCGCATGATCGAGCCCTTGCCGTATTCCTTCTCGATGCTGGCGACGGCGAGCTCGATGGCCTTCTGGCGGTTCTTGTCGTCCATGTCACTTCGACTATGTCACCAACGTATACTGGCATTCTGTTCAGGTGTCCAGAATGCACTTTCAGTATTTCTACCACGCGCCGAACGGAATCGATCGACGGCGGCCGG
Organism: Pirellulales bacterium; assembly: GCA_049840575.1. Taxonomy (GTDB): domain Bacteria; phylum Planctomycetota; class Planctomycetia; order Pirellulales; family JALHPA01; genus JANRLT01. The sequence continues at coordinate 2,710 of JASGKV010000011.1, read as the reverse complement.
GTTCTTGTTCACGAACTCGAGGCCCTCGCGGACATACTCGCCACGTCGGCCGGCGATCCGCCGACGACTCGAGGATCTCCATCGTGCGCGTGTCGACCCGGGCATCCCAGGGCGTGACCGAGCCGTCGACGCCAATCCGGCCGACAGCACCTCGCGCCCACATCAATCACCATCGAGATGGTGGTATTGTGACGCGCCATCCAGCCCAGCCGCTTCGTCGAGGCTTCGGGCCCTCCTGAAGCTTCGCGCCGCTCACGAGCACGTTCAGGAACACCGCGCCCTCCGCCGCGAGCTCCTTTCACCCGCAGGGTCTCGCTGAGCTCGCTCGAGCAGTACGCGCACCACGATGGCCGCGAACTGCACGACGGCGGGCGATGATGCTTCCGCTCCGGGTCGAAACGTCGGCCATCGAGATAGTCTGGAGCTTCGGCGATCGCCGTTCACGTAGCCCTGGAACGTGAAGTTCGATCCGATCGCCGGGGCGTGAACACGTGCGCTCTGCCGCGCCTATGTGATCGGTCGGATGCGCGGAACACCCCTCGGGATTCGCCTCGCGGCCGGCCACGTCGGGATCGTCGAACGGGTCCGACGTGGACGAGCTGCAGCTGCCGCTCGCGAGCGCGGCGCATGCGACGAGCGATCCGAGCAGCCCACGCAGCACGCGACTGCGCAGACGAGCGCCCCGCCCGGGGCCGGAGAAGAAGCGTTCTGGAGCATTCCTTCCACACATTTGGCACTCCCGAGCCCCTCGTGCACTACGATGCCTCGCGTGGGCCAGGTCTCCGGACGGGCCGCAGGCGACCTGCCGCCGTGCTGTCGCTCCTGCGAGCTCTACGAGAACGAAGCGGGGCGCTCCTCCTCTCGCATCCGACGAGGAGAACCGTCGTCACCTCCTCACGATGCCCTGTCGAGTGGAGGCGCTCCTCGAGCGGCGATTCGGTCGCACGGCCCGGATGTCGCGCGCGATGCCCTCGTGTCGATGGCTCAATCCGAGGTGGAAGCCGATGCCCTCCGCGCGTCGTACCGGGAGCGCTCCGACGATGCGCGCCTCTGGCTCACGTCGTGGCCGTACCTCTATCTCGGTCGTAACGCCGTCCGACGGCGATACCGGAATTCGCGCGAGGCGCCGTCGTCGGAGCCGCCCGAGCCCGACTCGCCCAACGAGGATCCGACGCTGCCCGGCCGCGTGCTCCGCGCGCTCGACGCCGTGAGGCGCGTCGACGCGGTGGGCTACACGATGGTGCTCGAGCTGATGCGCGGGGAGTTCGAGCCCGCGGCATGGCGCGCGTCGCTGGGCGTGAGCGATGCCACCGTCACGACGGAAGTACCTCTCCATCTATCGGTACTCCGTCTATTTCTTCGACGTGCTGCGCGAGCTCGAGCCGAAGCGACGGGCAGCCCTCGGAGCACGTCGGTTCACCCCGGGTAATCCACCGACGGCAACGCCCTGGCGCTCCTCCGCACCAACCTGCGGCGGCCCGCGCTCACACTGAACGAGTTCCGGGACCTGTCCCGAGCCGGAGCCACCGCGTCGCTCGTCAGCCTTGCGCGGAGCGACGCCCTGGGGGAGGAATCCATCGAACGAATGGGAGGCGCATTCCGGCGCGTGCTGCCGATCGAGACACCGCGATGAACGACGACGGGCAGCTCAGGCAATGGCTCGGCGGTCATCGGGGAGCGGTGCGCTCGGGCGCGCCCGACGAGCGCCCGATATCGAGACCCTGTCGAAGCACGCGACCGGCCAGCTGCAAGGTCCTGCCGCACGGTCCGTGACGGAGCGCCTCCTCGTCTGCGATGATGGCCGTTGCGTCGCCTTCGTTCGGCCGGTGCCGAAGACGTCGATGCAGCCGCGACTGTACCCGCGCATCCGGGAAGGCGAAGGTCGCGTCGACGCACGTCCCTCTGTCGAGAGCTGCTCTGGCAGCACTTGAGGAGATGGCGCGCGAGATGAACACGCCCATCGACGACCTCGTCGAGGAGGCGATGCAGGCGTACGCGAGGCAGCGCCACGCGACGTCGGCATCGGGGCCGGCATCAGCACCTACCAGGCCTCGCCGCCGCGTACGACTACGGCACGCCGGAGTCGGCGCCGATCAAGCGCACGGCGGCGCGGCCGCAGATGCGTCCTGCTCCGCGGCGAGCGATGCCCCACGATGGAGGGGCCGTCGCTCCGCTCGCAGGCTCCGGGCATCCGTCCGATGACGATGCCGCACGGAGGAATGCCGGCGCCGCCCGCACGGAGCGTCGCGCATGCGCCGCCTCCGCCGCCCGCGATGGCGCCGATGACGCCGCCGCCCCCGCCAGGACGCGGCTCCGCCGATGCAGCGTCCGTTCACGCAGCCCGTCGGGCACCAGGTTCCGGCGCCCCCTCCGCCGCGAGGAGGAGGCAACCCGCCGGGGCGCATGCCGTCGATCCCCGCGCCGCCTGCGCCGGGATCCGCCGCGCGCCTGGGTGGGGGGGTGGGCGTCCGCGCAGGCTGCCGTCGTCGTCGCAGATGATGTCGGCGGCGCCGAACAGCGTGCTCTCGCTCACGTATCGCGGGCAGGCGTTCAACGTCGACAAGGATCACTTCATCCTCGGTCAATCGAAGTGGAACGCCGATCTCGTGCTCGACGACTCGAACGTCTCGCGCCAGCACGCCGCGGTCGAGCACGCGGGCAACGCTTGGTAGATCGTCAATATCGGCTCCACGAACGGCGTCTACATCAG
>JASGKV010000010.1:0-67618 GCA_049840575.1 Pirellulales bacterium | reverse complement strand
TATTCGCTAAGGTTAATAGGGAACACGATAGAATCCGAACAGCACCTGGCCATCTTGAGGGGATAAACGTCAGTCGACCCGTCGGCGAAAGCCGCCATCACGCCCATCACGTGGGCGGACCCGAAGCCGTCGCCGGCCGTTTCGCTGATGTTGGTGTCGTTGTAGTCTTCGACCGGCACGCGATTGGTGTTGCACATAATGTCGTAGATTCCAACCGCAGGCGTAACCTTCGTTGTCGCTTGGGGGCAACTGACCCAACGCGAACCGTATTCATCCGTTTTTCGCTCAGGACCAGCGTTTTCGAAGTTCCGTCGGCGACGTCACGGACCGCGATCCCGCGTTTTCGTTTGTTCGGCTGAGGATCCGAAGAACTTGCCTCGCCGGTGAAGTTCCAATCGTTGATGCAAATCACCACACCAACTCCTTCGGGTCGATCTCCGTCCGTGGTGATGCTCGAGGCGGCGTAATCGTTTTTGGCGTGCGGTCCGTTGACCGTGGTGGCGGTGCTGTACGGATATGGATAGGTATTCGAAAAATTCACGACTTCCGGCACGCGGTGCATGACGGACAAAACATCGCCGCGATCGGTTGACCGATGGCGTAAGCCGCGTGGTTTGGTCCGTCGTGGCGTTGCCGCCGCGCCAAACCGCGCCTTCTTCGATGAACGGCAAAACCTGAAAGCCCCAACCGGCGGGAATTGCCACGGCGCCGGGACCGGCTTACCGCCGATGTAGTACGGAGCGAATTGCCAGGTAGGAACCCGCCGCCGAGTGGGGAAGATTTTGTACCAGTCGACGTGGTTCTGAAAGCCCAAGCCGAATTGCTTCAAATTGTTGGTGCATTGCGTCCGACGACCGGCTTCGCGCGCGGCCTGGATGGCGGGCAAGAGCAGGGCGATCAGAATCCCGATGATCGCGATCACAACCAACAACTCGACGAGCGTAAACGCCGGCGCCACGCCGACGTCGCTTCGCCGTCAACATGATTCCCCCCGGAATAATGATGAAGACGTAATGTTCAGGGTCGGATTTATAGACTCGGCATGTGCCAAACACCAATCGCAGTAACACAAAAGGTTTGGGATTGCAATCAGCACTTCGCGCTGGCCGTCAGCCGCTCGAAACCCTCGGCTTTGGCAAGAGAAACTCAGGCGGCTTCGCCCGGTAAAAGCGAAGGGCTCGCGAGGCCAATTCCTAGCCGAGCCCTGAGAAAACCCGCATGTGACTGGACTTCCGAAGAAGGGAGCGTGTTCCGAAGATCACGACCTGGTTCGGGATTGAACGTCACGTGCCGTAAGTTCGTCACAGCGACACCGATCGCTTGTTCGCGAGTCCGGCGGGTGTGCGTTGTATTCGCTCGACACCCTTCTTATCGTCCGATTCGTCGAGTGCGCATTCAAAGGAATCGGTCTCCCCGCACAGCTTGCCGGCGTTCGCGAAGCTGCGCAGATGGGCATCCGGCATCATCGCCGGCATTCGTTCGGCAGGTCCTCTTGATCGCTAGGGCAATCGCGGCAGCTTGAACCGGCGCTGAACGACGTTTGACGGTATTCAGCGCACGACTCAAGCTCCTTGCCGTGCAGCAGCGAGGAGAAAAGCCTTATGTAACAAAAATAAATAAGGACGACGGTCAAAAGACCGTCGTCCTTGTGAATCGATGTGCTAAAACGACTTCGCTTATTCTTGTCTTTTGTCGAAAATCGGGAATGTCAAGCGTCCGGCCCAGGACCACGTTCTCATGATCACGTACTTCGAACCCGGATGTTCCGGCAGGTCGTACATGATGTCCAGCATGACTTGTTCGATAATCGAACGGAGCCCGCGGGCGCCGGTGTCTTTTTCCTTCGCCCGTTTCGGCCACGGCGGCCAAGGCCCCCTTCGGTGAATTGCAGCTCGCTGTTTTCCATGGCGAACAGCTTTTGGTACTGCGTCACCACGGCGTTCTTCGGTTCAGTCAGGATGCGAACCATCGCCGGCACGTCGAGCGGTTGAGCGGCGAGATGATCGGCAACCGGCCGACAGCTCGGGAATCATGCCGAATTCGAAGATGTCTTCGGTCGTGACCTGCGGCAACATCTCGGCCGAGTTCCTTCTTGGCGAATCGCCGCTTTGCGTGCCGAAGCCGATCGTCTTACTGCCCAATCGCTTGGCGATGATCTTCTCGATCCCGACGAACGTTCCGCCGCAGATGAACAGAATATTGCTCGTGTCGAGTTGGATGTACTGCTGCTCGGGATGCTTGCGGCCCCCTTGCGGCGGCACGTTGGCGACGGTCCCTTCGAGCATCTTCAACAACGCCTGTTGCACGCCTTCGCCGCTAGACGTCGCGAGTGATCCAGACGTTCTGGCTCGTCTTGCCGATCTTGTCGATCTCGTCGATGTAGATCACGCCCCGCTGCGCCGCTTCCATGTCGAAGTCGGCCGCGTGCAGCAGCTTCAGCAGCAGGTTTTCGACGTCTTCGCCCACGTAACCCGCTTCGGTCAGCGTCGTGGCGTCGCCGATCGCGAACGGCACGTTCAGGATTCGGCCAACGTGCGGGCGAGCAGCGTTTTGCCGCGAGCCGGTCGGACCGACCAGCATGATGTTCGACTTGTCGATTTCGACGTCGCTCGAACCTTCGGCCGCCAAGTTCAGGCGTTTGTAGTGGCTGTGGACCGCCACGGCTGAGCACTTTCTTGGCGTGCTCTTGCCCGATCACGTATTCGTCGAGCTGCGTCTTCGATTTCGCGCGGGAGACGGGACGCGGGTGAACAGTTGTTTGCCATTGGTGCCGCGGCGACGTACGTTCTTGATCCAGAATCGACTGGCAGAGTTCGATGCACTCGCCGCAGATGTAGACGTCGCCCGGTCCTTCGACCAACGGGTCCGACGTCGCGATAGCTTTTGCGACAGAACGAACAGAACGCGTTCCGTTTCGTGGTTCCGGTACCACGACGACCGATGTTGACGTCACGACCTGTGGGCATGCCTGGGGTCTTCCTTAAGGGTTCCGCTCTCCGTTGCGCTTCATCGCCCTGGGGAGAATCGTCGGTGTGTTTCGTCAGGAGTCTGAAACGTTCGAAGGCGCCGTGTTACGAATCACGGCCAAGAGGGGCATCCCTGTCCTCTGGTTTCGAACGGCTTACGACCGAGTGGTCAGAAACAGTACGTTTCGGACCGCGAAATCGTTCGCGTACATTTGTTCAGGTTTTTCGCGACGAGTGCCGGCATCCTGGCGACACGCTCCGCAAGCATAACGAACCCCGCGAAAACGCGCGATTTACGGAAGTCCCTCCGTGGCGTCGAACGTTCGCGACTTCGGTCGCCGGCGACTTTCCTCGTCCCGAGGCTTCACCAGCAACGACTCTATAATTCGGTATTCCTGCTTGCTGAGGTCACCTTGGGAAGCCATTTCCCGGAAATTCAACAGCATCTCGGTCTCCGAAACCTGGTCTTCATCCTTAAGACCGCGCAACCTTGCCAACAGCTTATATCCCAACGCGACCAAGGCCGACGTAATCGCGATACCGGACACGACCCGAAACATCGAGTTGTTCCACAGATCGCTCAAAGTTTCCCACATTTCGGCAAGCTCCGCCGGATCGTCGCTATCGGCCCGACCACTTTATTATGAACCTTCTCCGGAAATGCGTCCAGCAAGAATTTCGGGCGAAACGCACGCTGGAACCTCGGAAATGTCGTACTTGCGCGTGATCGGTAACGTTCCACCGGAGCCGGGGCTCCGGAGGCTTTGGGATGCGCCGAACCGGCCTGTGACTCGGTGCGATCGCTTCAATTGAGAATCGATCGCGGCTGAGGCCAGGCGACGTTTTAGCTCGCATCCAAAATCCACTCCGCTACGCGGACCAGGCCGTCTTCGTCCAGGCGGCCTGTGACGCGATCGGCCGCGGCCTGGACGTCGTCCGGCGCCAGTTCCCCATCGCCACGCCCAGGCCCTGCGCCGACGATCATCGGCAGGTCGTTCACGTCGTCGCCGACCGCGGAGATCTCGTGATCGGCGACTCCCAGCAGAGCGGCCACGTGTCGTACGCCCGACCACTTGCTGACGCCGACCGGCGCGATCGCACATAAATCCCAAATACCGCGGACTGCGGATCACATGCACGTACAACGCATCGGGCCAGCGACGATCCAGCTCGGCCGCCAGGGCCGACATCGCGTCGCGCGTGCCGATCACGAATCCCGCGAACACGCCCTCGGGCGGATCGACGTGCATTCGCTCGTCGATCCGGATCGCGTCGGAATTTCGTCCTAGAAACTCGCGCAGTTCCGGCGTTCGCGGGGCAGGGTGGCCCAGGTGAAAATCGTAGCCGCGTCCGTAGCTGTCCGTGTAAAGGACCGGCTCGTGACCTTGTTCGGCGAAAAACGTCAGCATCTCGGCCAACACGCGTTGATCGAACTCGGCCCGAAACAGCGTCGTGTGTCCCGGCGAGTGCTTGATCAACGCGCCGCTGGCCGTGACGACCGGCAAAGTCGACCCCACTGCGCGCGGCGATCGGAAACGCTCGGCTGTAACGCCGGCCCGTGGCGATCATGATCGATACGCCCGCCTGTGCGATGTGCGCGAGCGCATCCGTGGTGGCGGACGGAATCCGATCTCAAGATCGACCAACGTCCCGTCCACATCCAACGCCAACAACCGAATCGCCATCCGTGATGATGCTCCGCGGGAATCTTGAAACCGGCCCGATATCGTCTTGTGAACGTCTTCATTATCCAAAACCGGCATCGCTCGCCCAGGCCGCGCGACGCGTCGGACACTACGCCGCACGGAAAACACCTGCTAAAATCCCGTCCTTCTCGCCGGAACGGACACTTGCGCAACGCACCACACATGGCCGACGCTTCTCAACCCACGACGCGCTGCCCGCCGTCGAGTTGTACACCGACGGCGGCTGCAGCGGAAATCCGGGCCCCGGCGGTTGGGCGTTTATCTTGCGTCACCCGTCCAGCGGCAAGGAAATCGAACGTTCCGGCGGCGAAAAGCTGACCACCAACAATCGCATGGAACTCCAAGCCGTCGTGCGTGGGCTGGAAATGCTCAAGCGTCCGACGGCGGTCGAATTGTTCACCGACAGCGAATACGTTCGCAAAGGCCTCAGTGAATGGATGGCCGGTTGGAAACGGAACGGCTGGCGGCGACGTGAAAAAAACGGTTGGGGCGAAGTCAAAAACGTCGACCTCTGGCAGGAACTGGACGAACTGGTCGCCAAACACCGGCTAAGGTACACCCGCGTCGCCGGCCACAGCGGCCACCCGGAAAACGACCGCTGCGACGTCCTGGCCGTGGCCGCGTATCAGCAATTCTTATAGTCGCGATTCGGTTTTCTCATCTGACCTCCGAATTCGGGTTATCTATCTTCACTGCGCGAGCGTTACGAGCGTTGCGAGTGAGTTTTCAGTTTTCAGTTTTCAGGATTCAGTTTTCAGTAAGTAGGAAAGCCGCGAGCGTTACGAGCGAAACGCGCGTTGCGATCGCGGGCACCGCAGGAGTTTTTCTGTCACGAGTGTGGCGAGGGCGTCAGTCTCCGGTTCGCGCCGTCTGACCAAACGCCCCATTTTCACTGCGCGAGCGTTACGAGCGAAACGATCGTCGGTGACGCGACGGTTTTCGTTATTTGAGCCGATCCATTCGATCTTCGGTTTGCGCCGTTCTCGCCAAACACCCCAGTTTCACTGTGCGAGCGTTACGAGCGAAACGATCGTTTCGAGCACACCGTTTTTCTTTTACCAATGAGCGGAGGACGTCAGTCCTCCGTTTCCTGCCCCGCCGAAACGCCCCAAGTTCACTGCGCGAGCGTTACGAGCGTTACGATCACGTGCCCTGCGACTTTTCTTTTTTCTGAGCGGGGGACGTCAGTCCTCTGAGCATTGGGCATCATCGCCGTACGAACATGCTCAGGGGGCTCCCGGCCGTCCGCCCAGTGATGTAATTTCCAGCAACGACATTTGGATTAATGTAAATAAGTATACTTGTTTACGGTCGCTGTGTCAAGGCCTGGTCCGCCGATATATCGCCAAAATTTCGGCGTTTTTCTGTTCCGCTAAACGCGTGTTTTTCCGCTCGCGGTCGACGTTGCGCAGTCGCTGACCCAGCGCGTCCTCGCCGTGCGTTAGAATCGTCCCGGCTCGCTAGACGGCGAGTTCGGTCGGTTTTCTCCACAATGAACGAGGTCCCGATGCGTACCGCACGAATTTCCCTGCTGCTGTGTTGGCTCGTCTGGGGGTGTTCGACCATCGTCACCGCGGCGGACGACGCGCCGGCCGCTAAGCCGACGCTCGATCGTCAGGCATTGCGGGCCCGGATCGAAAAGGTCGTGATCAAGCATTACCCCAAGGCGAAGTGCGAGTTGCAGGACGACGTGATTCACTTCGAGTTCGACGGTGCGCGAGTTTTGGATTCATGACCAATTCCTCACCGGCGATTGGCAAGACGCGTCGAAACAGCGCGGCCCCAATCCCAAGGGGATCGTCGGCGACGTGACGATCGTGCCCGGCCCGTACGAAGGGATGGCCGCGTTGCCGCAAATGTGGGACAAGCGTTACTTCACGCAGGCGGTCTCCGCCCCGTACTCGAAACGCCTGGACACGCATCTGCACGTGGATCTCAAGACGCCCAAGAACCTCCCGACCGGATTTTTGGACGAGTTGACGAACGTGTTGGAAAGCTTCGGCGACGCCGCGAGCAAGTAACGCCAGGGCAGGGTGCCCCGGAATCTCGATCCCGGGTCGCGCAGCGACAAGAGGCTAAAACCGCGGGACGATGCTTTGCGCGAGGCGACAACTCGTGAAGTTGTCATTTCGATTCTTTCGACGGTCTCTTTGGCAATCCCCCGTGAGCATGAGCTTCTCGTCGCTGCGCGACCCAGGATCAAGATCCTGGGGCACCCGGCGAACCTGGGGGATTCAATCGTGTCGATTTCTCTTTCGAGGCTAGAGGTCTGCTCTCGGTGTGATTGCGATGGCGATGTTCGTACATCTCGCAACGGAAAACGTCGTCGATGCGCTGCGTCGTAACGGCATCCATCGATTGCGTAAACGCCATCTTCCGGAACCGGGCATTTTTGGGCTTCCCGTCGTGCCGAGTTTCGTGATCTCGCATCAATGGCTGCGCGAGCTCAAGCGGAGAAACGCGGGGCCGCTGTGCGGAGTTTATTTTCGCATTCCCGACTGTGCAGTCCGTCTGGCTGGCCCGTTATCGCGATGCGCACCGCAAGATGACCGCCGCGGAAGCGGTCGACGTGTTGCTGCGCGCGACCGTGCCCGAAGGTTTCGAGGTGATCGTTCCGCGCAAGATCGACGCGTCCGAAATTCATAAGATTCGCCGACTGCCGCAAGTCGTCGGCTGGCGCTATTGGCCCGGTGCGCATGGCCGCAAACCGTGCGGCTGCGATTTTTGTCAACGCGGGCAGTATGGCGCGAAGAAATTACGCCGCGAATACGAATCACGGTAAGACACTCGCAGGGTGTCCCGGGATCTCGATCCCGGGTCGCGCAGCGACAAGACGCTCAAGCCGCGGAACGATGCTTTCCGAGTCGCTCTGGACCGCGAAGCGATGACTACTCTTCGCTCGCTCTGCCCAGCAGTAAAAAATTCCCGTCTACGCGGCTTCTTGTCGCTGCGCGACCCAGGATCGAGATCCTGGGGCACCCGTGTGAAAAATCCGTCCGCTTGACACGTAAGTAATTCCTTACCTATACTCGGCCGCATGGTCGCTACTTCACAACGCGGGTCGGATGTTTTCGCGGCGATCGGTCATCCGGCGCGGTGGCGGATGCTCGATCTGTTGACCGCCGGCGAGAGCGGCGTCGCGGCGTTGGCCGCGCACTTCGAGATGAGTCGACCGGCCGTCTCGCAACATCTGCGGATCTTGCTCGACGCCGGACTCGTCACCGAGCAGCGGCATGGCCGCGAGCGGCGTTACCGGTTCGTGCCGGACAATCTCGGCCCGGTCCGCGACTGGTTAGCGCAATACGAACGGTTTTGGGACGAGCGACTGAACAAACTGCGAACGCTGGTGGCCGAAAAGAGCAAGTCATGAACAAAACGATTCAACGCGAAGTCCGTTTCGACGCGTCGCGTGACCAGGTTTGCGCGCGATCGCCGATCGCGCGGCGCTGGCCGAATGGATGTTCCCCAACGACTTCGAGCCTGCGCGTCGGCCACGCGTTTACGTTCCAAGTGCCGCCCAAACCGGCCATGAAATTCGACGGCCTGACCGTCCGGTGCGAAGTGCTGGAGTGCGATCCGCCCCGCGACCAAAGCGGCGACGCCGGCGGGCGACTGGTCTTCACCTGGACCGCCGGCGGCCCGGTGACCGACACGCGCGTCAGTTTCACGCTGCTGCCCGACGGCGCGGGAACGCGGTTGCTGTTCGAACACGCCGGGTTCGACTTTACGCAGCCGTACGCCGACCAAGCGTTCCAAGGAGCGACCTACGGCTGGGCCGGGATGCTGGAAAAATTACAGGACGTCGTCGCGCGCGGCGGAACGCCTTAACTTTTGGCGAAACACGGTACAGGGGCGGGAGCGTGTCGAATTCGCTGTTGCCCGATCGACGAAACGACGTCGTCTGCGACCGACCGCGTCGGACGACGTTTTTTCAACGTGCTTCGTTCCCCAGTGAGAAGAAGGAAGAGATCCATGACCATCGAAAATCCCTCGGACGCCGCCTTGAGTACCGAACGTGTGATCGCCGCTTCGCCGGCCGCGATTTTCGCCGCGTTCGCGCGGCCCGAGACGTTGGCCGCGTGGTGGGGGCCGGATGGGTTCACCAACACGTTCGATCTGTTCGAATTCCGTAACGACGGGCGGTGGGTTTACACGATGCACGGGCCGAATGGGGCGAACTACCAGAACGAGAGCGTGTTCCGCGTGATCGAGCCGGACCGCCGCATCGTTATCGACCACGTGGTCGCCCCTCGGTTCACGCTGACGATCACGCTGACCCCACAAGCCGAGCGGACGCATCTGTCTTGGGTGCAAGAATTCGAAAACGCCGAGACGGCCGCGAAAATTCGCGCCTTCATCGGCGACGCGAACGAACAGAATTTGAATCGGTTGGAAGCGGTTTTGAAACACTGAGCGACGATGTTCTCGCAAAGGGGCCGAACGATGAATAGCGACGAAGCGGAGAGTGATAATTGGCAAGAAGTCTGGGACGCCAGATCGGCAGCGCTCGAGCGGGTTCTCGGACCGTCCGATGACGAGGTGTTTCATTCGTCCCTCCCGCTCGCGCTGGGCGGGAACGCCGACGTTTTGGCGTTTTCGAAACATCTTGACGGCATGGTATACGTCACCGCCGATCTAACGGGTAAACCGGAAGAGTCGGAGACGAACTACGAGCTGATGATCGTTCACCGGACGCGGCTCGATTGGGGGCCACGCATTCTCTCGCAGTCGGCGCCTTATGCGATCGAGAATCCGATCCATGCGGAGCAGTCGATGGACATCGGCTCGGCGACCCCCGAGACGTCGGCGATTAAAGGGTTCGTGTTCGCGACGTATGGGACTTTCCGTCTGTTCGAGCAGGATTGCGAACTGCGGCTGTGTCTGGGGATCACGGAAGACGAGCTGGCTTTCAAGCACGAGCACGGCGCTGAACGGTTATTGACTCTTCTGAAACGCAACGGAGTGTATCCCTACACCGATTTCGAACGCACGAGCGTTCCGCTCGACGCGTGATGCCCTTTTTGCACTTCGCTTTATTCAACTTGATGATCTCCATGACCGCCTCCACCAAACGTTCCATCCTGCGTTGGACGCACATCCTCTTCGGCCTGACGTTGGTCGGGTACATCTACGGCCCGCCGGAGGAGACGTTGCAGTACCGCGACAATTTTCGCTTCATCTTTCTGCCGATCGTGCTCGTCACCGGGCTGTGGCTGTGGAAAGGGGCGGCGATCGGACGACTGTTTTCGAAATCTTCGGCGTCATAAAATAGCGCGATCAACCCAATAGGAATGCGCTTTCCTCAGAGCGACTCAATGCGTCACGATGTCGATCCCGAATGGGAACCAATTCCATGGGACGCGAAGGGTGTTCAGGTCGAGCGTCAGAAAACGGGTTTTCAACAAAGAGCGATGAAGCCATTGGTCTGGCTGAAGGTAGATTTGAATGATTTTCCGAACAATGGAATTCTGGGATACGATCGCGATTGGTTCAGCGGTAACGAAGTCGAATTCGTCACGACATACGATCATGAGGATCTAATCCTCATCCAACACGCATGGTTCGGTTTTCCCGATCCACCCGAGTGGGGATTGGCATCACGTCCGGCCGCGAACATAGAAGCGAGATGGGAGATGTGGGGCCATTTCCCGCAATTGCCGAGTGGCTGGAGCTTTCCCGGCCAACGTACATTTTGAAATTGGTCGAGTCGTTCAATCACGCGTTCTTCCGAAAGTCCAACTGCTTCGAGTTGAAACTCATGGCGAAAAAAGTCTCCAAAGCATCCAAGCCTGTGAAGAAAACGGCCAAAAAAACCGCCCAGAAAGCGACCAAGCCGAAAATGGATCGCCCGCCGCTGAAGCCCAACGCCGACGGCGTGGTGCTGCTTTCGGGAGGCAACCCGCAGATCGCCAAGGGCTACGGCGACGCGCCGGTGCAGGCCTACATCGCGGCCGTGCCGGGCTGGAAGCGCGAGCTGTGCCGGCGGATCGACGCGTTGATCGTCAAGACGGTGCCGAACGTCGCCAAAGCGGTGAAGTGGAACACGCCGTTCTACGGTTTCGAAGACCAAGGCTGGTTCATGGGCTACCACTGCTTCGATAAGTACCTGAAGGTCTCGTTCTTCCAAGGAACTTCGCTGAAGCCGCTGCCGCCGGGCGAGTCGAAACAGAAAAACGTTCGCTATTTCGACATCCGCGAGGATCACGTACTGGACGAAAAACAATTCTGCGACTGGATCAAACAAGCGAGCAAGCTGCCGCTGGAGAAGATGTGAAATGGCGAAATCCAAACCGACTCCGAAGACGAAAGCCGCCGCGCCGAAACCCTCGAACGCCGATTGGCGCCGCGACGCTGGGTCGCGTACGGACGCTGATTCAAAAAGCGGTGCCCGGCGTGGTGGAGGAACGGAAATGGATCAAGCCGACGAACCCGGCCGGCGTGCCGGTGTGGTCGTTGCCGGCCGACGGCAAGGTCAACATCCTCTGCACCGGCGAGACGTATAAGACGTACGTCAAGCTGACGTTCGCCCAGGGGGCGAAGCTGCCCGATCCGGCGGGATTGTTCAACGCGGGGTTGGAGGGAAACGTCCGCCGCGCGATCGATCTGCGCGAAGATGACGCGCTCGACGCGGCGGCGTTCACGGCGCTCGTCAAAGCCGCGGCAGCCAAATAGGTCCAGACGCGTTCGTCGGGGTTTTTGTTGTCTTTATGCGTTTCGGCGATTCGGTCTCGGTCGGGGACCGGAACCTAAGTGAGCGCTTTGAACGACGGTTTCGTGGCCAGGCCGGCGTTCAGTTCGCCGTCGCCCAGCACCCAGGGGAGGCGGACGGTGAACGTGCTGCCTTGGCCGAGTTCGCTTTTCAGCGTGATCTCGCCGCCGAGCAGTTTGCAGATCTCTTTGACGATCGACAGGCCCAGGCCGGTGCCGCTGTATTCGCGGGTCATCGCGTCGCCGCGGGCGAGGACTTGGCCCCCTTGGCGGAATTTTTCGAAGATCGCCGTTTGATCTTCCACGGCGATCCCCACGCCGTTGTCGGTCACGCCGAGCAGCAGGTCGCCCGTCTCGGCGTCTTCCTTGGCCGCGACCACGATGCGGCCTCCCTCGGGCGTGAACTTGATCGCGTTCGAGAGCAGATTGTTGAGGATTTGTTGGATCTTGCCCATGTCTTGGAACATGGGGCGGACGTCGTCTTCGACTTCGCAGAGCAGGTCGATGTTCTTGCGTTCGGCCAACGGTTTGGCCATGTCGCATTGCGCGCTGACGGCGTTTTCGATTTGGAATTCGACCGGTTTGATCTCCATCTTGCCGCTCTCGATCTTGGCCAGATCGAGGATGTCGTTGATCATGTCCAGCAGCATCCGGCCCGATTTTTGGATGTTGCCGACGTAGCGATGCTGCTTGTCGTCGAGCGACTTGATGGAACTCAACACGTCGCTGAACCCGATGATGCTGTTTAGCGGCGTGCGCAATTCGTGGCTCATCGTGGCCAGGAAGTCGCTCTTCAAGCGGTTCATTTCGTAGAGCCGCATGTTGAGTTGGGCCAGCTCGTCGACCTTGCCGTCGAGATTGTTGTTGGCCTGCTTCAGTTCTTCTTGCGAGTTGACCAAGTGCCGCAACATTTTGTTGAACGCCTTGGCCAGATCTTCGAATTCGTCGGCGGTTTGAATGTCGGCCCGCGCGTTGAAGTCGCCTCGGCTGACGTCTTCGCTGACGTCGCGCAGATGCTTCAGCGGTTTGACGATGACGTACCGCACGATGACGTAGGCCGCGATCATGGCCATGAACACGGTGATGATCGCCGTGGCGAGTAGGAACGCGCGGTTTTTGTTGATCGCGCCTTGCGTGTCGGCGTCGGGCAAGACGACCTTCACGACGCCCAGCAGATCGCCGGTTTCCATGGGGCGCGTCCCCGGCGCGCCGGTCAGGGCAAGCCCCGACTTGCCGTAGTTGCGATGGCAATTCACGCAAGCTTGGTCGGTCGCGAAAATCGGTTGGTAATACGAATATTTCTCCAGCTTGTCGTCGCGGCGTTCCTCGTAGAGATCCTCGTGCGAGTCATCGATCTGCAGCACGTTCCCATCGTGCGGCTTTTTGCCGGTCGGTTGATACGGCTCTAAGCGAAGGAATTTTTCGTAGATCGCCCGGTCGATTTGATCCAACGGCTGGCGGTCGGGCTTATCGCTGTTGAGGTTGAGAACCTGAAACTCGAAGCGTTCGGTCTGCCAGCGTTTGACCATCGACTCGAACATTTTGCCGACGTCGCGTTGCTTATTTTCCTCGTCGTTCCACCAGTGGACTTGAACCAGGATCGGATTGACCAGCGCGCGGCCGGTATTACGCGTGTTGGCGTAGACCAGCACTTCGGTCCGGCTGCCGTACCACCAAAAGCTGCCGGTGATGAGCACCAACAGACACGCGCCGAACAAGAAGCGGCATTTCCGCTCCAAGCTCGTTTCCCCCAGCACGCGTTTGAAGGAGTTGTAAGACAGAGAGGGGTTTCGGGGGTCGGGGTTCGGGTTTCAGGAGCGAGTTTCGACGTACACGGGCGACGCGTTACCTGAAACGGTTCCCTCATCCTAAAATGCATCGAAATCGCGAGCCAGAGCAAAAGCGAACGGAGAGCCGTCGTGTTCGCACGCCATCAAAATCGAGGTCGCCCCGCCAGGCGTTTTCCGAACCCTGAAACCCGAACCCCGTAACCTAGTTCAAAGCATATCCTGCGGATCCACGTCGATCGCGAATTGAATCTCGTCCGGGGGTGTTAGTTTGTAGACGACCGTGCGGAGCGCGGCGCGTAACACATCGCCGTCGGGACACTGCATCTGAAAGTGATAGCGATACAGATTGCGGATCTTCGCCAACGGAGCCGGCGCGGGACCCAGGATGCGATGTTCGACGCCCGAGGTTTGCAGCGCGGCCTCCACGCGTTCGGCCAAGGTTTTGGCGAACGCCTCGACCCGTTTTTCGGCGGGCCCACGGACGATCATCCGGGCCAACGACCAATACGGCGGATAGTGGAACGCCTCGCGCACGGGCAACTCGGCGTCGGCGAACATCAGGTAATCGTGCTTGACCGCCGCTTGAATCGCAGGATGCTCGGGGTTGAACGTTTGCACCAACACCCGACCGCCCCGCTCGCCGCGGCCGGTGCGTCCGGCGACTTGCGTCACCAACTGGAACGTCCGCTCGGACGCGCGGTAATCGGGCAAGTGCAGGGCGGTGTCCGCGTTAATGACGCCGACGAGCACGACGTCCGGAAAGTCCAAGCCCTTGGCGATCATCTGGGTCCCCAGCATGATGTCGACCTCGTGGCGGCGGAAGCTTTCGAACGCCTTGACGTAGCTGCCGGGTTGTTGCATCGTGTCGGTGTCCATCCGCAGGACGCTGGCTTCGCGAAAGCGGGCGCGGACCTCGGCTTCCAAACGCTGCGTCCCCAACCCGCTGTACCGCATGCCGCTGAAGCCGCATTCCTCGCACTTCGTCGGGCGCGGTGCGTTGATAGTCGCAATAGTGACAAACGGCCGTCTCGCCGGACTTGTGGTGCGTGAGCGAGATGTCGCAATGCGGGCAGACGAACACGAAGCCGCATCCGGGACATTGAATGTGCGTGCTGTAGCCGCGCCGATTGAGCAGCAGGATGACTTGGCCGCGATCGGCCAACGCGGCGGTGATCGCGCCGTGGAGAGGTCGGCTGATCGCGCCGCGTTGCATGCGGTTTTGCGTTTCGATCCGCAAATCGATAGTGCCGACGTGCGGCATCGGTCGGTTCGAGACCCGGGCCGGCAGATCGCACAACACGGTCTCTCCGGTCAACGCGCGTCGCCAACTTTCCAGCGCGGGTGTCGCCGAACCGAGAATCAGCGGGATTTTTTCGCGCGCAGGCCCGATGAAACGCGACGTCGCGCGCATGATAACGCGGCGCTTTGTCTTGCTTGAACGACCCTTCGTGCTCTTCGTCTAAGACGATCAAACCCAGGCGAGGGCAGGGGGCGAAGATCGCGCTCCGTGCGCCGACGACGACCGAAACCTCGCCGCGGACGATCCGTTCCCAATGCCACAGTCTTTCGGCGTCGCGCAAGTGGCTGTGGAGCACGGCGACGTGTTCGAATCGTGCCCGGAAGCGGTCGCGGGTTTGCGGCGTCAGGCTGATTTCGGGAACCAGCACGATCGCCTGCTTGCCGAAGGCCAGCGTTTCGGCGATCGCCTGCATGTAAACTTCGGTCTTTCCGCTGCCGGTGACGCCGTGCAGCAGAAAGGATTCGTGCCGGCCGCCGAGCAACGCGTCGCGGATCGCTTCGAACGCGCGGGTTTGATCCTGATTGAGCGTCAGCGGGCGATCGCGCGGGGCGGGGAGTTCGGGGCCGACCCCTGCGCCGAGAAACTCTTTGGTGAATCGCAACAGGTTTTTGGTTTTCAGCGATTGAATCGGCGCGGTCGAGACATCGCACTTCGCGGCCAAGTCGGCCAGGGAAATCGGTGCCGGATTGGCACGCAGGAAATCGAGGATGCCGACTTGCTTCGGCGTCAGTTTGGGCGGCTTCGCGCCGTACAGGATGTGGTTGACGCCGGGGCCGAGCGTGACGATCGTCAACTCGCGCAACGTCTGCTTGCTGCGTACAGCGGCCGGCAGCACGGTTTGCAACGCGTCGCCCCAGTCGCAGAGATAATGCTCGGCCATCCAGCGGGTGATGTCCAACATCGACGGCGTCAGCAGCGGCACGGCGTCGACGATCTCGTGCAACGACTTGAGTTTTCGCTGCAACTCGGGCCGCGGACCGAGTTCCACGCAATACCCGACCAACTGCCGATCGCCGCGACCGAACGGCGCTCGGACGCGCTGCCCCTTGAGGATCCGTTCGCGAAGTGGCTCGGGCACCTCATAGTCGTACGGCTCGTTCGGCCCCTCGGGAAACACAACCGCCGCGACCAACCGATCGCGCCGGTCGTCGGTCTCCCAAGGCGAGTCGTCGCCGCCGAACAAGTTGGTTTGCTGAGCGGTCAAGTCGAAGAGCCTGCGGGAAACGGCGAACGAGCGGCGAACCGATTCCTTCGATTATCCAAATCCCCATTCGGAATCCCAGTCCGCTCTACTCGCGGGGATTTTGGGACTGTTGAAAAATTCTCTTGCGATTCCCCAGAGTCGAACGGATACTATTGGCCAAGCGTCGGCTCTCGTCGATTCCTTATCGGATCTCTCCGGTCATCCACGAGCGCGTCATTTCTTCGTTTCGCTCCGTGCTTTATTCGCGCGCCGCGGCGTCCCGGTCATTCGTCGGTCAGGTGCGTGGTTCCGTGCACCGATGCGTGGTGAACGGCGAAACGCGTCGTCTTGCGATGGGCCGTCTCCGCGTTCTTTTTTGATGCCCCCGGCTTATGTTTCAGGAAAAGATTTATCGCGACGCCGACGTCGACGCCGCGATCTTGCACGGTAAAACCTTGGCCGTGATCGGGTACGGCATTCAGGGCAAGGTCCAAGCGGCCAACGCGCGCGATAGCGGTTGCAAGGTGATTATCGGCACGCGCTCCGCGGCCGACAGCCCGTCGCGCAAGCAGGCCGAAGCCGACGGGTACGAAGCCTACTCCATCGCCGACGCGACGAAGAAAGCCGATATCCTGCTGATCGAATTGGCCGATCCCGCGCAGCCGCCGATCTACAAGGCCGACATCGGGCCGAATCTGCGGCCGGGCCAAACGATTTGTTTCTGCCACGGATTCAACGTACTGTACGGCGCGATCCAGCCGCCGAAGACCGTCAACACCGTCCTGTATGTCCCGAATGCGCCGGGCGCGTTCGTGCGCGAAAAGTTTTTGAAGGGCGAAGGCGTTTACGGCTGCGTGGGGGTCGATCACGACGCGACGGGCGATGCCCGCGAGATCGTGCTGGCCATCTCGAAGGTGGTCGGCTCGACCCGGGCGGGCGTGGTCGAGATGTCGTTCCAGCACGAGACCGAAGGAGACAACTTCGAAGAACAGATTTTGTACGGCGGCGCGATTCACTTGATGAAAGCCTGCTTCAACGTGATGGTCGAGAACGGCTATCCGCCGAGTTTCGCCTACGCCAAGGCGATTCGTTCGCTCCGTTGCGTGATCGACGTGATGGACGAACACGGCATTGAAAGCTACCTGACGAGTCGTTGTAGCCGCACGGCCGAATTCGCGGTGCGGACGCGCGGGCCGCGCGTGATCAACCTCGAAGAAATCCGGCGGGTCTTCGCCGAAACCGAGCGGGGCGAATTCGCCCGGGATTGGATGCAGGAGTTTGCGCTGGGTATGCCGACGCTGACGCGTATTCGCCGGACCGAAGCGAACTCGACGATGGAAAAAACCGGCGTCGCCTGGCGCGAACAATTCGGCAAGTAGCCGTTGGTATCTATTCTTTCATCGTCTTGATTCCGCGTCCCAAACTCCGCATTCCGCACTCCTACAGTGTCCGTCTCTCCCGAACGCATCGCGCACGATATCGAAACCATCGCCGGGTTCAGCGAGGTCGCGTCGTCGATCGGCTATAGCCGGCCGACATTCACTCCGCAGTGGGTGGCCGCGCGCGATTACGTGATGCACCAAGCGATGGACGTCGGCTGCAAGACGCGATTCGACGCGGCGGGCAACGTCCATATACGCTCGCAACGTTTCGGCTGGGAAGAGCCCCTGTGGCTCAGCGGCTCGCATATCGATTCGGTCCCGACCGGCGGTAAGTACGACGGCGTCGTCGGGATCGTCGCGCCGCTCGAGGTGTTGCGCGTTGCGCGCATGCGCCGTTGGAACTGATCATCTTCGCCGAAGAAGAAGGGACGACCTTTAACCTGGGAATGCTCGGCAGCCGGGCGTGGGTCGGGACGTTGACCGCCGAACGCTTGAGCGAATTGAAAAATCGCGACGGGCTGAGTTATTTGCAAGCCGGCGCGGCCTACGGCGTCGATCCGTATTGCTTGGAAGAAGATCGTTTAGGTCCCCGGCGTTATCGCGGCTTGATCGAACTGCACGTCGAACAAGGCCCCGCGATGTGGAACGCCGGCGTGCCGGTGGCGGTCGTCACGGCGATCAACGGTCGTCGACAATACGCGGTGACGCTGACCGGCAAGCCGAATCATGCCGGTTCGACGCAAATGCACGATCGTTTCGACGCCTTGACCGGCGCGGCGGAGTGCGTGTTGGCGTGCGAGAAGTTGGCCTTGGAGCTTGTGCAAAAAACGACGCACACCGTCCTGACCGTCGGTCGCTTGACCAACGAGCCGAACGGCTTGAACGTGATCCCGGGCCGCACGTCGTTCTTCATCGACTTTCGCGCACGCAACGACGACGTGTTGGCCGAAGGCGATCTGTTACTGCGTACGGCGATTATGGAAATCGCCGCGCGGCGCGGATTAGAGCTGGACTTCGCGCAAACCGAAACGTTGCCTGCCATGCCGCTCGACGTCGAAGTCTGTGATCGTCTGCGACAAGCGGCCGGCGCGTTGGGAATCGCGCTACCCGACGCGGCCAGCGGCGCGTTACACGACGCGGCGATTCTCGCGCCGTATCTACCGCTGGCGATGTTGTTCATCGCCAGCGAAGGGGGCATCAGCCACAACCCGGCCGAATACAGTCGGATCGAGGATATCGCCGCCGCGACGCGCATTCTGTTGCAAGCGGTGACGACATGAGCGGCGTCGGCTTGGCCGAACTGAATCGATCGTCGCAAGCGCGGTTCGTGGAAATCTGCGGACCGTTTTTCGAACATTCGCCATGGATCGCCGAGCGTACGTGGTCGGCGCGACCGTTCGCGTCGCTCGATGCGTTGCACGCGGCGCTCGTATCGACGCTGCGTGCTGCGAACGATGAGGAAACACTCGATTTGATTCTGCGACATCCCGATTTGGTCGGACGCTTGGCGCGCGAAGGGGCGTTGACGGCCGCCAGCACCTCCGAGCAAGCGGCCGCCGGATTGACGTCGCTGACGCCCGGCGAAATCGCCGAGTTCGACCGATACAACGCCGCATACCGCGCGAAGTTCGACTTTCCGTTCATCATCTGCGCGAGAATAAGAAGGACGCGATTTTGGCCGCGATGCCCAACCGTTTGGAACAGGATCGAGCGACGGAGATCGCGACCGCATTAGTCGAAATCGAGAAGATCGCCCGTTTACGAATGTCGCACGCTTTGACGGAGTTCGGTTGATGGCCAGATTGAGCGCGGATTATTACGGCAAGAGCGACGTGCGGCTGACGAAGGTCGTCCGTACCGGCGACCTGCATACGCTGCACGAATTCGGCGTGCGGCTGCTGCTGGGCGGAGAGTTCACCCGGGTTTACACAGACGGCGACAACGCGTCGTGCGTGCCGACCGACACGATGAAAAACACCGTATACGCCCTAGCGAAGTCGCACGAGTTCGACTCGCCCGAGGCGTTTGGTCTGATCCTGGCCAAACATTTCGTCGATGAGTTTCCCCACGTCGCCTGGGCGAGCGCCGAGATCGACGCGACGCGTTGGGAACGGATCCGCGTCGACGGCGAAGACCACTTGCACGCGTTTCAGATCGGTGGGTCGGGTCGACGCACCGTCGCGGTGAAAACCTCGCGCGAGAACGGCGTTTCCGTGAAGGCCGGGATCGCGGGTTTGCAGGTTCTCAAGACGACGCGTTCGGGTTTCGTCGGTTTCATCAAGGATCGCTACACGACGCTGCCGGAAGTGACGGATCGTATTTTCGCCACGACGATCAACGCCGAATGGGATTACGGCGACTTGGAGATCGATTTCAACGCGACCCACGATGCGGCATTGACGGCGATCTTGGAAATCTTTTCCGCACACGACAGCTTGGCCGTGCAGCAAACGATCTTCGCCATTGGCGAAGAAATTCTGGCCCGCGTGCCGGCCGTGACGACGGTTTCGATGACCATGCCGAACCAACATCGCATCCCGTTCAATTTGACCCCGTTAGGGTTGACGAACGATAACGATATCTTCGTCACTACCAGCGAGCCGTACGGGTTGATCCACGGCACGGTCGTTCGAGATTGAATCCCACTCCCCGCAAAGCGAATTCGTTTATGTCAGGTCGGATCAGTACGCATGTTTTGGATGTGGCTTCCGGTTCGCCGGCGGCCGGGATGACCGGCGAACTCTGGCGACACGGCCAAGACGCCGGCGATGGACGCCCTGAGCGTTTGAAAGTGTTTACGCTGAATGCCGACGGCCGCTCGGACGGCGCGCTGTTGGAGGGAGACGATTTTCTGACCGGTACGTATCACCTGATTTTTCACGTTGCGCAGGTATTATCACGCGCGGCAAAATCCGGACGCCGGCAAGTTTTTGGATCAAGTGCCGTTGGTGTTCGTCGTAAAGGACGTCGCACAAAAGTTTCACGTGCCGCTGTTGGTTTCGCCCTGGTCGTATTCCACTTATCGCGGGAGCTGAACCGATGGCGTTGGATCTGCTGATCCGGGGCGGAAAAACGGTCGGCCCCAACGGCGTCGCCCTGCAGGATATCGGCGTGAGCGGAGAGCGCGATCGTCGAACTCGGTCCCGAACTGACGTTGCCTGCCGCAACGATCATCGATGCCGCCGGACAGTGGGTGTTTCCGGCGGTGATCGACGCGCACGTCCACTTCAACGATCCCGGACGAACCGCGTGGGAAGGAGTCGCGACAGGGTCGGCGGCGTTGGCCGCCGGCGGCGGCGGGACGTTTTTCGACATGCCGTTGAACGCGTCGCCGCCGACGCTCGACGGTGCGTCGTTCGACGTGAAGAAAGCCGTTTGCGACGCGTCGTCATTGACCGATTACGCGCTGTGGGGCGGACTGACGCCGGCGAATCTCGATCGCATGCCCGAGTTGGCCGAGCGCGGCGTGATCGGGTTCAAGGCGTTTATGTCGAACTCGGGCATCGAGGACTTCGCCTGTTGCGACGACGCCACGTTGTACCGCGGCATGGAGATCGCCGCCGGGCTGGGTCTGCCCGTGGCGGTGCATGCCGAAAGCGACGCGTTGACCTCCGCCTGGACGCGCCAGGCGCGCGACGCCGGTAAAACGGGCGTGCGCGATTACTTGAACAGTCGGCCGATCGTTTGCGAGTTGGAAGCTATTCAACGCGCGTTGTTGTTCGCGCGCGAAACGAAATGCAAGCTGCACGTGGTGCACGTCAGCAGCGAACGGGGCGTCGAGCATCTGCGGAAATATCGCGATGCGTTCGGCGTGGACGTCACGTGCGAAACGTGTCCGCACTATCTGCTGCTGGACGACGCCGAGATGGAACGCATCGGCGCGCCCGCGAAATGCGCTCCGCCGCTCCGTCCGGCCGCCGAACGCGACGCGCTGATCGGCGCGGTCAAGGATTGGCGCGTGGACATCGTCGGCTCGGACCATTCGCCGGCCCCGGCCGAGATGAAAACCGCGCAGGATTTCTTCGCCGTTTGGGGCGGAATCGCCGGAGTGCAATCGACGTTACCGGCGTTGCTGTCGATCGGCGTGTCGCCGGGACGCGTCGCCGCATTGACCGCCGCCAACGTGGCGAATCGCTTTCGCATCGCGAACAAGGGATCGATCTCGTTGGGAAACGACGCCGATTTGGCGTTGATCGACGTCGCAGCCCAGGGAGCGTTGACCCGCGATGAACTGCTTGATCGGCACAAATTAAGCCCCTACGTCGGCCGCGAGTTCCGCTGTCGGGCGGTGCGGACGATCGTACGCGGTCGCGTGATTTTCGAGAACGGTCGGATCGTCGCCGCGCCGCAAGCGAAATTTCTACGCCCCGCGCCGGCTCCCGAGGAAGAGTAACGCTCGCCCGATCCCGGCATCCGGTTTACAATCGAACTAGGGAATCGAGGAGGAGCGCGGAATTCGGAATTTCATGCGCGACTATCTGCTGCTTTACGTCAACGATCGAAGGTACGAAGTTCGCGATCGCGCGTTCGTTTCGCTGTCGACCTTCTTACGCGAAGACCTCGGTCTGTTCGGCACGAAAATCGTCTGTGCCGAAGGAGATTGCGGCTCGTGCACGACGTTGCTCGGCCTACCCGAGGGTGAAACGATTCGGTATCGCCCGGTCTGCTCGTGTATTCAATATCTGTTCCAACTCGATTGCGCGCATATCGTGACCGTCGAGGGGTTGAGCTACGACGGTCGATTGAACCCGCTGCAAGAGTCGATGGTGCGTTGCCAAGGCTCGCAATGCGGTTTCTGCACGCCGGGTTTCGTGGTCTCGATGTGTTCGCTGTTGGATCGCGAAACCGTGCCGACCGAGCAAAACTGGCGTCGTGGGCTGACCGGTAATCTGTGCCGCTGCACCGGATATGAAGCGATCCTGAAGGCCGGTATGGAGACCGATCAGGCCGGCACTGCGCCCATTGAATTCGCTCTACGATACGCAAACGATCGCCG
Organism: Pirellulales bacterium; assembly: GCA_049840575.1. Classification (GTDB taxonomy): domain Bacteria; phylum Planctomycetota; class Planctomycetia; order Pirellulales; family JALHPA01; genus JANRLT01. The sequence continues at coordinate 45,587 of JASGKV010000010.1, read as the reverse complement.
CCGATTTGCGGAACCATGAAAACGAAGCGGTCGCCATCCACGACGGCGCACGCGAGTTTTTTAAGCCCGCGACCGTCGTGCAAGCCGCCGCGCACCTCGCGGCGCGGCCCGATTGTTTGATCGTCTCGGGCGGTACGGACTTGGGGGTGCAGGCGAATAAGGGATTCCGCACGTTCGAGTCGGTCCTCAGTACGCGCTCGTTGACCGAACTGCGAACGATCGAGCGTACCGACCAAACGTTGAGCATCGGCGCGCTGGCGACGCTGACCGACTTGGAAGCGGCCGTGGCCGACGTCTTGCCGTCGTACGCCGGGATGTTGGATCGCTTCGGTTCGCCGTTGATTAAGAACGCCGGGACCTTGGGCGGCAATATCGCGAACGGCTCGCCGATCGGAGACACGATGCCGGGGCTCTTCGTACTGCAGGCCGAGATCGAACTGGTTGGTCCGCGGCGCAGACGCGTCGACATCAACGATTACTACACCGGCTACAAACGGTCGGTAAAAATGAAGGACGAACTGCTGGCGCGGGTTCATATTCCGCTGCCTGCGGCCGACGAGGTCTTTCGTGCGTATAAGGTCTCCAAACGACGCGACTTGGATATTTCTTCCGCGACCGCCGCGTTTTGGTTGCGTTTGGACGCCAATCGCATCGGCGACATCCGCATTGCTTACGGCGGCGTCGGGCCGAATATCGTTCGTTTACGCGCGACGGAAGCCGCGCCTCCGCGGCAAGCCCTTTACCGAAGCGACGATGCGCACGGTCGGCGCGACGGCGATCGGTGAATTGCGCCGATTTCGGACGTGCGGGGGGCGGCCGATTATCGCAAACGCTTAGCCGAGAATTTTTTGGTGAAGTTCTATTTCGACGCGACGGACGCCTTGGATGCTCCATATGCCCGGAACGGCCTAGGCGGGCCGCCGCGAGTCGCCGCGACCTCCAACGATCAAGCTCCATCCGGCAACGACCAAAACGGTCGCGGAGGTGCGCAATGAACGCCGTCGGCGCCGATCTTCCGCATGATTCGGCCGTGACGCACGTCGCCGGTCGTTCGACCTACATCGACGACATTCCTCCGCGTCGCGGCGAACTTTTTCTCGAACTGTTCGGGTCGCCCGTCGCGCATGGCCGCGTCAAATGCTTCATCTCGAAGCCGCCCGCGCGGCGCCGGGAGTAGTCTGCGTGCTGACCTCGACCGACGTGCCGGGCCACAACACGTTCGGTCCGATCGTGCCGGACGATTGCTTGTTGGCGCAAGACGTCGTGCGTTTCGTCGGCGAACCGTTGGCCATCGTGGTCGCCGAAACTCGCGCCGCCGCGTTAGCGGCCAAGCGGCTGATCACCGCCGACATCGAACCGCTGCCGCCGCGCTTCACCATCGACGAAGCGATCGCCGCCGGCGATTTTCTCGGGCCGTTACGCATCATCGAAACGGGCGACGTCGCCGCCGGTTTCGCCGCTGCGCGACACACGCTGGAAGGCGAACTCGACATCGGCGGGCAAGAGCATTTTTATCTCGAATCGATGGCCGCCTTGGCCTACCCGGACGAGCAAGGGGCTCTGACGATTCTCTCGTCGACCCAGCATCCGAGCGAAGTCCAGGCCGTCGTCGCCGAAGTGCTGGGAATCGGCTTCAATCAGGTCATCGTTCAATGCAAACGGATGGGCGGGGGCTTCGGCGGAAAGGAAACGCAAGCCGCTCAGCCCGCCGCGATGGCGGCGCTCGTCGCGCAACGCACGGGTCGGCCCGCGCGGATCGTGCTGGATCACGACACAGACATGACGATCACCGGCAAGCGTCATCCGTTCAAGGGACGATACAAAGTCGGTTTCGACTACGACGGCAAGCTGACCGCGTTGAAGTTGGACCTGTACTCTAACGGAGGATGCTACGACCGACCTTTCGACGTCGGTGCTCGAGCGGGCGATGTTGCATTCGGACAACGCGTACTATCTGCCCGACGCGCGAATCACAGGTCGGATTTGCAAAACGAATTTGCCGTCGAACACCGCGTTCCGCGGCTTCGGAGGGCCGCAGGGAATCGCCTGCATCGAGAACATTTTGGAAGAGATCGCGATGCGCCTAGGCAAAGACGCCTACGACGTGCGCGAAGCGAATTTATACGGCGTCACCGAACGCAACACCACGCCGTACGGGCAAATCTTCCGCAACAACGTCCTGCCGAAGTTACTTGGCGAGCTGCGCGGAGAGTGAATACGATCGCCGACGGGCGGAAATCCACGCTCTGAATGCGCGATTGCGTGCTACTACTGCATGGTCTTGCGATGACGGCCGTTAAGTTCGGCATCTCGTTCACCAAGCGAACGCTGAATCAAGCCAACGCGTTGGTCAACGTCTATCTCGACGGCACGGTGATGGTCAGTCACGGCGGAACCGAGATGGGGCAGGGCGTGCACACCCGCGTGCGCCGATTGGTGGCCGACGACCTGGGCATTCCGTACGCGTCGGTCGTCGTCGGGACGACCAGCACCGAGAAAAACAACAACACCAGTCCGACCGCCGCGTCGTGCGGGACCGATCTCAACGGCATGGCCGCGCTCGACGCCACGGGGCGAATTCGCGGTCGTTTGGCCGATTTCGCGGCCGGCCAATTCGCCGATGCGTCGCGCGGCATTCCGGCGTCGCCCACACACGTCCGCTTCGCCGCTGGGCAAGTCTGGGACGAACGCGCACCCGATCGGCGAACGACGTTTGTCGAACTGGTGAAGAAGGCCTACTTCGAGCGCGTCTCGTTGGGCGAGCGAGGGTTCTACGTCACGCCGGGCGTCGACTTGAACCGCGAAACGGGCAAGGGGACGCCGTTTTTGTATTACACCAACGGCGCTGCGGTCGTCGAGGTCGAGATCGATCGCTTCACCGGCGAGTTGAGCGTGCCGCGCGTCGACCTGCTGATGGACGTCGGTATTCCCATTAATCCCGGTATCGATCGCGGACAAGTCGTAGGCGGCTTTATTCAAGGGATGGGCTGGGTGACCGCCGAGGAATTGAAGTACGACGCAAAGGGGACGCTGCTCTCGCATTCGCCGACCACGTATAAAATTCCTAACATCGGCGATTTGCCGACCGATTTCCGTTGCAGGTTTTTCGACAACCCGGACAACCATGTCGGCGTCAAACGCTCGAAAGCGGTCGGCGAACCGCCGTTGCCGCTGGGAATCGCCGCCTGGGCGGCCGTGAAGAACGCGCTTTCATACGTCGCGCCGGGGGAAATCCCGCGTTTCGCCATGCCTGCGACCGGCGAACGGATTTTGATGACGCTGACCGACCTAGAGCGCAAATTCGCGAATTCGAGTACGAACGTTGCACGCGAGAAATCCGCAAGCGAGCCGTCGAGCAAGCGATCGTGACCAAGCCGTGACCAAATCAATCGCGCGAAGTTTGCGGAAATTCCTTAGGATACGCGCTGACGATTCGGAACCTGAATGTCCGTTTTCAGGTTAAGAGTCACAGCCTTCCCACGCGCAGTCACAACACGTCATTCGCGGAGTCGCGTCATGTCCCAACTCTGGTTGCCCGATCGTCGGCGGTTTTTACGAATTTCGGCCTTCGGCGCGGCGTTGTTTACCACGCGCGGGCTGTTTGCCGAAGAACTGACCCGCACGCCGGCCCAAACCGAGGGTCCGTTTTATCCCGACAAAATGCCGCTGGATACGGATAACGACCTGCTGATCATCAACGACGCGATCACGCCCGGCGTGGGCGAGATCACGCATCTGACCGGAAAGGTGCTGACCAAGAACGGTTCGCCGATTCGCAACGCCGTGGTCGAGATCTGGCAGTGCGACAATAACGGCGCATACCTGCACTCGCGCAGCGGCAACGGCGAACGACGGGACGGCAACTTTCAGGGCTTCGGCCGGTTTTTGACCGGTTCGACCGGTGAATACTACTTTCGCACGATCAAACCGGTGCCGTATCCCGGTCGTTCGCCACATATCCACGTGGCGGTGAAAACACGCGGCAACCAGCCCTTCGTCACTCAGTGCTACATCAAAGGTCACCCCGGAAACGCGCGCGACGGCGTGGTATTGGGGATTCGCGACGAAAAGGCTCGCGATTCGGTCATGATTGATTTCGCGCCGATCAAGGCGTCGAAGACCGGCGAATTGGCCGCCAATTTCGATATCGTCTTGGGCGTCACGCCGCGCGAATGAAGGTTTCGGTATACGACATGCGATGCGTCGAACGGACGGTCATGCGACCGTCCGTTCGCGTTTTCACAGCGTGTCCGACGGGCTAAAGTAATCGTCCGCCAACCATCGCGCCGTTGACTCGCGTGCGATGACGAGACTCTCCGGACGTCGTATTCCCGTTATGATTTATCGAGGTCAAGCGTGTTTACCGAGATCGTCGAGACGTTGCGTTCGGAACTGTCCGATCTGCCCGATGCGGCGGAGACGACACGGTTGGTGTTTCGAATGACGCTGGCCGCATTCTTGGGTGGCGTGTTGGGATACGATCGCGAGGTCAAAGGCAAAGCCGCCGGATTGCGCACGCACATGTTCGTCGCTGCTCGGCGCGGCGTTCTTTATGCTCGTCCCTAAGCAACTCGGCTTTACCGACGATTCGATCGGCCGAGTTCTGCAAGGTTTGATCGCCGGGATCGGCTTTTTAGGCGCGGGGGCGATCGTGAAAGGCGACGACGAAGATCGCGTTCAAGGGCTGACGACCGCCGCCGGAATTTGGTTGACCGCGGCGATCGGGGTCGCGGTCGGCTTGGGTCGCGACGCCTCGGCCATTTTGGCGACCGTTTTGGCGCTGCTGATTCTTAGGGTCGTCCCGGCGCTGCTTGAGAAACGGTTGCCGAGCGGGCGGGGCTAAGAGGACGCGAAGAGTCTGCGACGCGGAGAAAAAAGTCTTTTCCCCGCGTCCGACAGCTCAGCATCCGCTCACGAAGTCCGGGTGGCGGGACTCGAACCCGCACGAGGGTTCCCCCTCAAGGGATTTTCTTACGACCTCTGGGCTTTCCCCGAGCCGCGAACGCTGGCGTTCTCGGTCGTCGTCTGGACTATCTCATCGTCCGTTCGCGTTTCGCGACAGAGGACGTGTCGTGCATAGTCTCTGAACCTTCGACTCGCTTTGGGAAAGCGAGACGCTCGGCTGCTGGTTGTCCAATCCCTCGCGTTTTCAAACGTTCGCGCTCGTCGTCGCCGACCACGCTGTCGTCCGAGGGCTCTCAGGAGATTCCGGCAATTCTCGACATTCGCGCACCGCGATTCCTCGCGGGCGGCTCCACGTCATGTAAAGTCCCTAGTGTCTGCCATTCCACCACACCCGGTTGCACGTCGTTTCCGGACGCAATAATTCGATCTTGCGCGTTGCGGCGACCCGAATCGATTCGCGGGCTATGCCGATCGCAACATCGGAAGACGCCGTATGGAAACGTCGCACGATTCGCTAGAATCGTCGGCTCACAGTGTATCTTGCCGGCGAGGATTTCGACAGTCGTCTCGCCGGATTCCGTTATCATGACTGCGCGCGTCGTCGTCGGGAGTTCGTGGTTCATGCCGGGGTTTTTGCATCATCTGCTGCCGAGTCGACCCGCGTCGATGATGCTGGACATCGTATTTATCGCGATGTTTCTTACGATTCCGGCGTTGGCTTGGTCGATCGGTTTGGCGAAAAAGCGAAAGTTCGCGGCGCACAAAACCGCGCGAACGCTTCTCGGCGGCGTTCTGCTGATCGCCGTGCTGGCGTTCGAGATCGATATGCGCTTCTTCACCAAGTGGCATGAGATCGCCGCCCCTTCGCCGTATTACGAAACCGGCACGGTGACGCGCGTGCTGATCGTGCACCTCTGTTTCGCCGTACCGACTTTCGCGCTGTGGGTGTTGGTTACCGTGATGGCGTATCGCAAATTTCCGGATCCTCCCACGCCCGGTCCGCACAGTCGCACGCATAAGCGATTGGGTATGCTTTCGGGCTATGGCATGGCGTTGACCGCCATCACAGGAATCGCTTTTTATTATTTGGCGTTTGTTGCGTAAACGCATCATTCTTGTTGGATTCGACGAATCTTTCGTCACTTCGCTACGAATTCATTGCCAATTCGGAAAACTCGATTACACCTAGATGGAGAGAGGGAATCTCATCCACGTTTTCGACCGGATCGCATGTTTTCTCGTCCGCTACGCACGCTCGTCTTACTGCCGGCACTTTTGAGCCTCGTCTTGGCCGGTACCTGTTCATCCGCCCACGCGCAACCCTTGATTCCGGAGTTTCTCGAACGTGGCGGGGCCGTCGCCGATTTAGGAATTTTGGTGGGCATCGTCGCCGTAACGTTTGTTTGGGCGTGGCGTCGTCGGACGTCGACTTAGTCGGATATTCGAGTCGTGATCATCTCGACGGTGGTTTGAACCGCCTTAAATGTCTACTTGCCGTCCAATTCTTGGTCGGCCACGGCGTTGAACTCTTCGTCGTCGTTGTCCCAGAGATCGTTCAGTGCGCGTTCGATACGTCGGGCGGATATCTTTAACGCCAAGCGTCCGGTTCGTAACGTCCGACGTCGCTCGGGCGTCCCATCGGCGTGCAAGCCGAGCAACGCGTCGATCCGCCGCAACACGCACGTGCTGGAATAGAGTTCGATCACCGAATCGGCGATGCGCCCCGCTTGGTATTGGCGATCGACAACGGCTTCGCGATACGTCCGCAACAGCTTTTCGATTTGTGACGAGAAACGGGCGATCAGGCGACCTAGTTCGGTCGCTTCATGGAGCAACTCGGCGTGGCGGACTTGAACTTCCGGGGCATGGAACATCGACTCCAAGCGTTTGCCGGCGAAATCCGTCAGGCGATTCCAGTTTTTCAACGGATGCTTCAACGAGTTGAGGACGCCCTGTAAATCGAGTCCCACGTCGCGCATGCCGACCAGCGCGACGAACGTGCGCAGTACGTCGTTGGCTCCTTCGCCGATCATGTTGATCCGCGCATTGCGCAACATGCGTTCGAATGGTTCGTCGGTGAAGTAGGCCTTGCCGCCGTAGATTTGGATCGTGTCGTTAATGATCGTCCAGAGCGTATCGGTCGCCATGACCTTGAGCATGGCCGTTTCCAACATATAGTCGTCGGCCCCGGCGTCGATCAACGCGGCCGTTTGATAGGTCGTCGCTTCCATCGCGAACACGCCCGCCGCCATGCGGGCTAGGTTATCCTTGACCAATTCGAAGTCGCCGATCCGCTGGCCGAATTGCACGCGCCGTTGCGCATGTTCGGTCGCTTTGGCCAAGCAAAATTTCGCCGCTCCGGTGCAACTGGCGCCGAACGTGGTGCGCCCGTAGTCGAGCACGGTCAATGCGATCTTGAGGCCTTTGCCTGGCTTCGACAGCACGTTCGCACGCGGCACACGCATGTTTTCGAACGCCAATCGCGACGTCGCCGTCCCGCGGACGCCGCATTTCTCCATCCGCTCTTCCACGACGCGGAAACCGGGCATCTCGGGCGTGACCAGGAACGCGCTAGGCTTTCCGCCCGGCTTGCCGTCGGCGGCCTCGGGCGACGTATCGTGCGCGATCACGGTTAACGCTTGGGCGATGCCGCCGTTGGTGATCCAGCGTTTCGAACCGTTCAGCACGTAATCGTCGCCGTCGCGGACCGCCGTCGTTTGCACGTTGGCGGCGTCGCTGCCGGCTTCGACTTCGGTCAGCGCAATGCGCTGATCCATTCGCCCGACGCCAGTTTGGGTAAGTAACGGGATTGCTGCTCGGGCGTGCCGAAGAGCACGATCGCACGGGGGCCGATCGAATGATGCGCGTTGACGAACAACGCCGTACTGGCGCAATGTCCACCCAGGATTTCCAAGATGCGACAATAATCGGTCTGACTCATACCGCGTCCGCCGCACGATGTCGGTAAGCACGCGCCGAGAACGCCGATGCGCCCGAGCCCCCGGATGACCTCGTCGGGAATGCGGGCGTTACGATCGATGGCCGCCGGATCGATCGTCGTGCGACAGAACTCGCGCAGTTCGTCGGCTAGCGCGACGACCGGCAGCAGGGGCGGTTCGATAGGGTAGGGGGGCAAAGTCTCACGTAGGTACTTTCCGAAGAACAGCCCCTTGGCGAACGCGACTTTATCCAAGCGATCGCCCAGCAGCTCTTCGGCTTCCGCGATTTGTTCTTCACGGCGCATCGTCCCCATCGCGAGCACTCCCCGGATTCGATTTCGGAACCGTCGGAATCGTCGCTTCCCTCACATCGCTCCGTCGCAATTCTATGTGCGCCGAAGAAATTCGTAAAAGATCATTTCCGCGGCGTCGGTCGTCGGCGCTGCTAACCCAAAGTGTCCATCGAAGAATGGTATACCGAGGCGTTCGTGGAAGCCGTGTGTCGCCGTTCGCGGCTAGGCGTTTTTGCCCTGTCGAACTAAGATACCAGTGTCGTTGGGCCGGGCGTTTCCGGATGCAACGCCCGCCCTCGATTTTCTTGTGATTCAAGGTCGAAACCTATGCCTAAGCGTCGTGATTTGGATACGCTGTTGCGCGACTGGCCGTATCGGCCGGACGAGGTGATGGCGCATCATCAAAGCGTCCGACGGTCGCCAAGTCATTCAAATGCGCATTGACTTGGGTTTGTTACAAATGGAATCGACCGACCGGCCCGACGGTCAGAAACCACACGGCGAAAAAACCTATTTCGATTACTTGATTCGCGAGTCTTTGGATAAAGGTTCGGAATTCACGATGACCAGCGAGCAATGTTCGCTGGCCGACCAGGAATTCGCCCAGTTTTATCACCGCCGGATCAGTTGGTTGGCGCTACGCGAATTCGAGCGGGCCGTGATCGACGCCGATCATACGTTGTCGTTCATGGATTTCGTCAAAGAACATTCGCCCGACGACGATTGGACGATCGGTCACGAGCAGTATCGTCCGTTCGTGTTGTTCCATCGCGTGCAGGCTTCCGTTTTCTCGGAGTTGGACGAGAACGGCGCCGAGTCGGCGATCGCCGAACTGAATCGCGGGTTGAATCGCTTCAAAAAGATTTACGTCGATTACGAAGCGGAGGAACGTTACGACGAGGACGAGTTCGTGGTCCGGCTGAACGAGTTGAAGGAGAGTCTTAAAAAACACTTTCGCGTCGGACGGACGATCCAAGAGCAATTGGACGAAGCGATCGCCAAAGAGCAATACGAGTTGGCCGCCAAACTGCGCGACAAGCTGACGAAGCGCAAAAAGGCATAACATCAGAAGATTCGTAGCGCACACGACATGTCTCCCGGAACGTAAATTCCCCGAGAGCTTTTTCATTCGTAGGTAAATCTCCAAAAATGCCGGCGAATACCGACTTGAGCGTAATTTTTAACATTTTGTAAATCCTGCTCGACCGCGCTTGTAATTTTGTACACGAACTTGTACAGTAGTTTCTTGACGTGAACGCCTGGCCAGTATCGCCAAGTCTTCACGGATTGCGGAGTTACGTCGATTCGTGGATTTTTATGACCGATTGGCACGAGGTCTGCATTACTCATACAGCGTTGAAAACGCGGGTCTCACGGCCCGAACTCATCGCCTCGACTTCTCTGCATTTCAGCTTTTCTCACACGGAACAAAGGAGTGTCCCATGTTGGTTCTCACCCGCAAGCTGCAGGAACAAATTCGTATCGGCGACGACATCGTGATCACGGTGTTGCAATTCCGCGGCAACTCGATCCGGATCGGCATCGAAGCTCCGGCGAACGTCCGCGTTCTGCGTAACGAACTGCCGCAAAAGAATGCCGGCCGTACGACGCAAGAGATCGAAATCCCCCTGGCCGCCCTCAATCAACTGATGAACAACCGCATCGACGAAACCAAAGTTCAGGTCGTCCGTACCGAACGCAACACCCCGCCCAGCGTGAACGTAGAACGGCATCCCGTCGCCCGACCGCTGCCGATCGGCAGTCGTCACCCGAACGGCGGCGGACGCGGTCCCTTGGCAGGCAAGTTACAAGCCCGCCGGGCGAACGGCGACGTCGTCGCCTCGAACGCCGCTGGTCAACAAGACGACGTGGTCGACGCGGACCCTTGCCCGGAATTCGACATGCTGGGCGAAAACCATCTGTCGGCCTGCCGCGAAGAAAACGCCGCGCTGATGGCCGCGGTGTAAGCAAGCAGGTTTGTTGCATGCGAGTCGGCGAGAGATTCCCGCGATGCTCGCCGCTCGCCGTACCGTGAGATGGAATGTTACGTTGCTTGTTTAGACTCAACGGAAACGCTTCACATGATCCGCCGCCTCGTTCGTTCGCCGCTGGCTCTGTCATTTAAGACCGCGTGGCGAATCGCGCTGCCCCGTTTCGCGACCGTATCGGCCGAGGTCTTACGGCGATACCATCACGATGCATTGAATGAGACGAATCAGGAGTCGGGTGGATTACCGCCGTTACGAGTTCCGAACGCCGATGCGTTCAACGATAGAGCGGTACCGTCTGCGGTAGGTCGGCCATCGGCAGCCCATCGTCCGTAATCCGAACGGATGACCGCTGCGGCGGATTCACGGTCGGACCCTTCGGTCTGATGCCGTCTTGTGTTTGCGAATTCTTATAGAGCCGTCCTGCCGGCACGCCGCGTAAGATCGTCGATTCGACCCCGGCGGAACTCGACGGGGCAGAGCCTTCTTTCCGCAACGGGTTCTTAAACAACTGGCCCGCCGGGACGTCGCGTAGAATCGTCGATTCGATATCGGCGCTGGTCGATTGCATCGACGGCATGTCGACCGAGCGCGGTCGGACGGGGCCGGTCGATGTCGATTCGCCCGCCGCTTGTCGAAATTCCGTCGGCGTACCCTGCACGATGTGCGAATTGCCTGGCGCCGATTGATCGACCGCTTGTTGCCGAGCCGGATCGCTCGGCGTACGGCGAATTCCTTCCTCTGGTTGTTGTGCGTATGTCGCAGGACTCATGCCCGGTACCGGCAACCGCGTCGCCTCGATCAATGGGGGATCCCAGTTCATCTGGGCGGCGGCCACGGGGTTTCCCGCATCGCGACGTTGCCAAGGGCTGGGCTGTAAACGCGTCGTTTCGGCATGTTCACGCAGGATTCGCCGAACTTCCAACACGCTTAGCGGATGGCGATGGACGTGCAAGTGATCGGCCGGCACGATGATTTCCGAGGCGGCGTCCGGCGCTTCAGCGCTGGTCAACTCGACGATTCCGTCGCCCTCGCTCGAATAACGATAGTAGCCGCTCGGCTCGACGCGACCGGCGATGTTGTGAAACGTGGTCCAGGGCGCGCAACGCGCCGACAGCATCGCCGGAAAAACCGGCGACTTCGGCGACAGCGAATCGATGCTGGTGCTGACGCTCAGCAATTTTTCGTTCGTGAAGAAACCTGGATTACGCTTCGCGATCTCAGCCTGGCTGGCCATCATCATGTCGGGCAACGAGATGAGTTTACGCCCGACCCATTGCGTGAACCCGTTCGAGAATTCGCTGCCGCGCAACGGCGTCCCGATCGTCACCACGCGTTTCACGCCGGGATTCGGATCGAAGTAAAACATCTTACGATACGCGTCGCGCGTCGCATCGTCGGCCTGAAGATCGTCGAATGCGTTCGCGCTCACCAGCTTCCAAAAATCGTCCCCGCTCTGGATCGTTTGCATCCGGGACACGAGTCCGCCCATGCTGTGTCCGACCAACACCATTTGATCGAGCGCGGCCGAACGACCTTGTGGATCGAGCCGGGCTTTGAGTTCGTTCAAATCCGTACGGAATCGTGTGGAGCTGTACCAAAACGGTTGGCCGGTCGGGTAGAGATAGAACCAAAATTGATACTCGGCGCGTAACTCGGGACTGCCTTGCAAATCGTTGAACATCTCGAGCCACGTCACGGGGCTAGACCACAGTCCATGCACGAAAACGACCGGGATTTTTTTCGGATCATAAGGTTCCAGCATGTAGAGGCCGGTCACTTTGGCCGTCTCGGCCGGCTTGAGCAAACCAAGCGTACTGACGTCGAATTCGCTGAGCTTCGGATTGTTCAGATAGTAGGCCAACGGCGTGCTGAGATCCGTTTCGAGCGGGACGAGCCTGTCGGCGACGCGGACGTCGCCCGAAGTCAGCGGATCGTACAGCTCGACGACCAAACGATGCCGCTTGCAGGTGGTGCCGGCTTGGGGTTCTTGGTGCGCATGCGAGCCGTTTTCATCCGGCAGCAAACGCAGAAACGCCGTCATCGGGAAACTGAGGTCCGGCGGCAGATGCCGATCGTCGATACGCGGTTGCGCCCCGGGTTTGCGTTTGACGATCAACGGCACGCCGAGACCGAAGGCGTGATAATGATTCGGAAGGTTGGAGACTTGGTAATCGCTGACGAATTCCAAACCGGCGAACTCCTCGGCTTTCCACGGCCCGTTTTTAATCGAGACCGTCAAATCCCAAGCGTTGTCGCCGATCGCGAGGGTCGCGCAACAGTCCGGATTGAACGTGTGCAGCTTGTGCACCAACCGCAGGCAACCTTCGAGGGATTGATTGTAAAGATCGCACGCTTGACGGAACTGAGGATCGTACGGATTGCGGTATTGTGCGAATCGCGGATCGAATAAGTAATAATACGTGTGTGTGACCGCGGCACCGTAAAAATTCATGGCGGCTTTAGGATCTTTGTCCTGCGTCTTCAGCCCACCGATATATGCCATCTCGGACAACGCTTGGCAGCCGTCCGGCGACGGATCGCGACACAGGATGTCCTGCATGCGCTCCAACAGCGCGGCCGTGTCTTTTTCCGACAGCGCGATCAAGTCGTATCGTCGCAGATACTGCAAAGTCCGTTCGGTCGGCTTCGGACCTTCTTTGCCGAAAATATCCAATGAGTCCGCCAACGCGTTTTTCGGTACCGGACGGACCGAGACATACTGAGTCGAAGCGCAACCCAGGCATGTCGTCCACACGACGAGCGTTAACATGCACGCGACGGCGCACGGCGAAACCGCGACCGACAAGCGGGCGTGCAAGTGTATGGGGCGAAGTTGGCGACTCGACCGCATCATGCGGATTCCGGACGGAACGTCGTCCTGACGTTGGATCGGGGCGCGGGATCTCCCAGCGGAGAGCCCGAAGCGGCGACAAGAGTAACGACGCCGTAAGCCGGCGGCAAGGCGAAACTCGCCGGCACGCGATCTGGGTTTTCCGCGGAGTTCGGTTATGATTTGAGTGCTTGCAAGCGGATTGGGTCGAACCCGCGTACCGCCGGTGTGTCAGATAGAGTCCGCCGCACGCTGATCGCGAATGCCGGCGTCGTTTCCGCAACCTGAGGTCATTTTTCTCCGCCGCCAATGATGGTTCGACCGTTCTCCACGCCCGCTGGCTTGCCGACGTTGACGGACACCGTGCTGTGCGGCGGTCAGATCGTCCTTCGTCCGCCCGGAGAGGAGCATATCGAACCGTTGTTCGCGGCGGTCCGGGAATCGGTCGAACAAATTCGTCCCTGGCTGGCTTGGTATCATCCTCACTATTCTTTGGACGACACGGCCGAATGGATTCGGAACGTGCCGGTCGCTTGGCGGGAAGATCGGGAATACACTTTCGCGATTCTCGACGCGGCCGACGAACGTTTGCTGGGGACGATCGGCATCAACCAACTCGATCGCCGTAATCGTCGCGCGAACATGGGCTACTTCGTGCGGACCAGCGAAAGCAACCGAGGTATCGCCACGGCCGCCTCGATGTTGACCGCCCGATTCGGATTCGAGGCCGTCGGACTGAAGCGGATCGAAGTCGTCGCCGCCGTCGGGAACTTCGCCAGCCAGAAAGTCGCTCACAAACTCGGGGCGACGCGCGAAGGAGTCGCTCGCCGCCGGTCTCACGTCGCAGGCGAACAACTGGATACGGTGATGTTTTCGCTAGTCGAAGGAGATCTGCGCGGCTGTGGTACGGCAGGACGTTAATAACGGGCGACATCCTTCTGCTCCGCCTCGGGCCGAAGGGCTTTGAGCGTTTCTTGAGCTTTATCGACCAATAGCCGCAGATCACTGCCGACCGCCATGAAACGCATCCCTTGCTTCAAGCGTTGTTCGGCCGCGGCGACCGTCATCACATGCATGCCCGTGGGTACGCCGGTCGCGTTTCCGACATCGACGATCGTTTGCAACGCGGCTTCGAATTCGGCATCGGTCGGTTCGCGCCCCAGGTCGGGCGCATCTGCGCGCGGAGGTCGTTCGGACCGACGAAGATCGCATCGACTCCGGGCAACGCGTAGATGTCCGGCGCGTTGCGAATGCCGCGCGGGCTTTCGGTTTGCAGCACGACCAGAACTTCGTCGTTCGCGCGAGCGAAGTATTCGCCGGCGGTCGCGTTCCAATTCAAGGCGTGCATTCCGCCGCCGACGCTGCGGTTCCCGTGCGGCGGATACTTGGCGGCCGCGATCGCCGTTTTGGCTTGTTCGACGGTATCGACCATCGGAACCACGATGCCCCAGGCTCCGGCGTCGAGGGCGCGTTTGATATAGAAATGCGTTCCTTCCGGCACCCTGCACAACGGGACGCCTCCGGCGTCGGCGATCGCGCCGAAAATCGCGGCGGCGGTCTCCCAATCGATCGGCTGATGCTCCATGTCCAATGTCAGCCAATCCCAATTCAACCGCGCCAGTACCCGTGACGCGTACAAATCGCCCAAAGATAGCCACGTGCCGATGGTCGGTCGGCCGGAACGAAGATTCTGCTTAACGGGATTGGATCGCATCGCAGGGAACTCGAAAGAGCGGAAATCGGATCGAAAACTCCTACAAACATGGAGAAAAATTCAAACGTCCGCAAGTGGGCGAGCCCGTTTGACCGCTCGCAGGATATGATGGAGGTCACCGTTACGAGGGCGTCGTACCGACGAAGTCTTCAGGGCTTTTTCAATCATGCTTTCTTGCGAGACTACCATGCGTCGCGTGATCTTTTTTCTCACGACGATCGGGCTCGGTCTGACCGCGACGTTCGCGCAAACGCCGTCGAAAGCTCCCGCCCGTCCCGGTTCTCCGACGACGAAAGCGCCGCCGGCGGCCACTTCGCCCGCCGCTAAAAAACCCACCCCGACGGCTGAAGAAAAAACGGCCGCCGACTATCAATCCAAAAAGAGCTATGCCTACGGATTGGATATCGCTCGCGCGATTCGTGCCGACGAAATGGAGTTCGATCTGCCCGCTCTGATCAAAGGTCTGAGCGACGGTCTGAACAATCAAAAACCGACCATCAGCGAAACCGAGTATGGCGAACTCATGACCGCCATCACGAAAGAAGCGCGTGAAAAAACCGCGGCGAAACTCGAACGAACGGCGGAGGAGAATAAGAAGGCCGCCGAAAAATTCCTGGCAGAAAACTCTAAGCAAGAAGGCGTCGTCACGCTGTCCGGCGGCGTTCAATACAAAATCTTGAAGGAGGGCGAAGGTCGATCGCCGAAGCCTACCGAAAGCGTGCAGGTGCACTTAAAAGGGATGCTGCTCAACGGCAGCCAGTTTTTTAACAGCCACTCGATCAACGAGCCGTCGGTCTTTCCGGTCGGTCGCGTGATCAAGGGGTTGAAAGACGCGATCTTGGAGATGAAGAAGGGCGATAAATGGATGATTTACATCCCGCCCGACGCCGCGTTTGGGAAAGAAGGGAATACGCCCGCCGCGCCGGGTCTACCGGGCGTCGGACCTAACGAAGTCGTGATCTACGAAGTTGAGCTTCTCGAAATCGTCGCGGAAGTGCAAGAATAATGTGGACGAAAGCGGCGAGGCGTCAGGCCGCGTCATACGCAATACCGGTGGGGGAGATTTTCACGTGCCTACTCGTCCTTGGTCGATTTTGCCGTTCATCCTTTGCTGTTGCGCGGCATTCGTTTCGATCGCGAATGCGCAGTCGCCCGCCGAATTCGCCGCGTTGCGCGAATCGATGGTCGTCGACGACTTGATACCGCAAGGGATTAAAGATAAACGCATTTTGCAGGCGTTTCGCGATACGCCGCGACACGAATTGGTGCCGCAGAAATTCCGTCATTTGTCGTATTTCGATATGGCGATCCCGATCGGCGAATCGCAGACCATTTCCGGTCCGTTCGTCGTCGCGTACATGACCGAACAACTCGATCCGCAACCGACCGACAAAGTTTTGGAAATCGGCACGGGCAGTGGCTTTCAAGCCGCGATTCTCAGCCCGTTGGTGAAGGACGTTTATACGATCGAGATCGTCGAGCAACTCGGATTCACGGCGAAACGCGCGCTGGAGCGTTTAAAGTACAAAAACGTTCATGTGAAAATCGGAGACGGCTTTCAAGGTTGGCCCGATCATGCGCCATTCGACAAGATCATCGTTACCTGCTCTCCCGAGAAAGTGCCGCAACCGTTGATCGACCAGTTGAAGGAAGGAGGCCGGATGATCGTGCCGGTCGGCGAACGGTATCAGCAAGTGTTGTATTTGATGAAGAAGGAAAACGGCAAGCTCGTGCAGGAATTGCTGCGACCGACGCTGTTCGTCCCGATGACCGGCAAGGCCGAAGCCGCGCGACAAGTCAAACCCGATCCGGCACATCCGAAACTCATCAACGACGGATTCGAAGATGTCGCCGGCGACAGCCAAGAACCGACCGCCTGGTACTATCAGCGCCAAATGAAGATGATCGACGACGAAAAAGCGCCGAGGGGAAACGCTTCGCGAGTTTCACCAACACGACGCCTGGTCGGCAAACACGCATGATGCAAGGACTGGGTTTGGATGGTCGCGTCGTACGTCGGATCGAACTCTCGGCATATGTCCGAGCAAAAGACGTCAAGGTCGGGACGGAACGCGAGCAATTGCCGCAGGTCGGAGTGCTGTTCTTCGACGAAAACCGAACGCAAGTCGGCATCAATTGGATCGGCCCGTTCCGTGGCGATGTGGATTGGACCTTAGAGAAACAGAAATTCGACGTGCCGCCCCAAACCCGCGAAGCCATCGTGACGATGGGGTTGTACGGAGCCACCGGGCGTTTCGATTTGGATCAGGTCCAACTTCGCGCAGTAGATAGAAACGAACGGTGAGCACGAATTTTCACTTATTACGAAAGATTCCATCGCGGAAAGAGTTCTTACTGTCGTGACCACGATCTGGTCAAAACGCCGCGAATTTCCTGCGTTTGCACCGGTTATAACGATTCGGTTGGAAGGTCGTTATTAATGCTTGGGCAATGTGATTGCACTAAGCCGCACGTAAAGCAATCTGTCTAAGCCAAGGTAGGTCAATGACTTGCCGCCAGATTAAGCCTGCTTTATCTCATCGGGAAATTCTTCCCAAACCGCCCAGTCGCATGCTAGTATTGAGCGAACTCGCGGGCATCCCGGCCATTTCAGGGACTCGTCTCTATTCTTTTTCGGAGAGATTTATGATTCGCAAGCACATGTTGCGTCTCGTCGCGTTCTGCGGCGCGATGGCGATGCTCGCGGCCGGCGGTACCGCCGAAGCCGGGTGGTGGCATCGTGGGGGTGGTTCTTCGGGCGGTAGCTACGGTTCGTACGGATCGTACGGCGGCAGCTACGGATCGTCCGGCGTTTATGCCGGTTACGGTTCCTGGGGCACGGCCGGCTCGTGGGGTTACGCCGCCTCCAGCGGTGGATCGTACGGCAGCTCGGGCTACTACACCGCGTATGCGCCGCGGTTGTTCCATCACCATCATCGCAACTGGGGTTATTACGGCGGATCGTCCGGTGGTTCCTCCGGCGGGTCGTCGGGGTACTCTTACGGCTCCTCGGGCGGCTACTCGTATAGTTCGTCCGGAGGATCGTCCGGTGGTTCTTCGGGCTACTCGTCGTACACCAGCAGCTACGGCAGCTGGGGTTCCAGCGGTGGTTCGGTGATTTCCGGTACCGTGATCGACTCGACTCCGGTCATCAACGGCCCGGCCGTCGCTCCGTCGACCGCACCGGTTGCTCCCACCACTCCGAACATGAATCCGCTGGCCCCGCCGGCCGCCAATCCGCCGGTTCCGCCGACGGGTGGTTCGTCGTGGAACATCGACTTGCAAAACGGCTATGCCGCCGTGATCAAGTTGGACGTTCCGGCCGACGCCAAGATCTTCGTCAACGGTCACCAAACCAAGAGCGTGGGCGAACATCGCGAATACGTCTCGCGCGGCCTGCGCGGATCGCGACTACACCTATGAATTCCGTATGGAAACGGTCGTCGACGGCCGCGTCGTCTCGCAGAACAAGACGGTCGTCGTGCGCGGCGGTCAAGAGTTGAACGTGGCGTTCAACGGTTCGAACGACTCGCCGGTCGCCAAAGCGAACGACAAGACGCTGAAGACCACGTTGATCCTGAACGTTCCGGCCGACGCCAAGGTGACCTTGGCCGGTAACGCCACGAACCAAACCGGCACGATTCGCGAATTCGCGACCGACGGCCTAGCCGCCGGATCGAGCTGGGAAAACTACGTCGTTCGCGTCGAAACCGTCGTCGAAGGCCGCGTCGCGGTCCAAGAAAAGACGATCACGCTGACGGCTGGCGAAGAACGCCCGCTGAGCTTCGATTTCGCTCCGGAAACGACCGTGACTCGTACGGCTTCGCGTTAAGCGAGTCGATGGAAGTCGATTATCGATCGCCGGCCGCGCTCGGAAACGAGTCGCGGCCGGCGTTTTTTTTGCGCCAAGATATGCGGTTTATAACGATTCCGCCGTCGAAGAAAACGACGCGCCTCGGGGTAAGCGAGTTCGGCGATGTTCCGGCCGATAGACGTTTTATGAGCGTCGACTCTCCGACCGCCGATGCCGCTTCTGTTTCGCCATGGCCGGCGTGGGCGCGCGGCGTGGTCACGGCGTTGTTGTTGTGGCATTTTATCGCGCAAATTCTGGCCACATGGAACGCCGCGCCGCCGCCGAACCCGTTGATGCGCGAACTGGCGACGCCATTCGATCCGTATATCGCCGCCGCCAAACTCGATCAGGGCTATCGCTTTTTCGCCCCCGATCCGCCCCGTTTCAGCCATCTCTTGAAATTCGAAATCTTCGATAAAGCCGGCAAACCGGTCGACCTGAACGAGTTCAAGTCGGACGGAAACGGCGGCGTGCTGCCCCCGCCCGAGTTGCGCGTCGGGCTCTTCGCGCCGCGGCCGCGTTTGCTGTATCACCGTTATTTCATGCTGACCGAACAGGTCGCGCAGTTCGATCCGATCGAAGCCGAATCGCGCGAGGAGTACGAATTCAAGAAAGCGCGATTCGCCGATGTCATGTCGTCCTATGCGCAGAGTTGTTGAGACGCTTCGGCGGAGACAAGATCGTCATCGATTACGCGAAACACCTCGTTCCGGAGCCGCGCGTCGCCTATGAGACCGCGCAAGCGGACCGCGAGCTGAAGCTCGACGCGTCCGAAAGCTACGTTTCGCACCCGTGGAAGATCGAGTACGGCGCCGACACGGGACTGAAGTTTTTGGATCGTCGCACGAATGAAGTCGTCGTCGATCCGGGGCAGGGGAGGGGACCGTGAGCTATTTTCGGGAACTCTATCGCGGCACGGTCGACGGTTGGAACCGCTTCTGGTTCGCGCCGCGCGATCCGGCCACGCTCGGCGTCGTGCGGATCGCGACCACCGCGATGTTGCTCTATACGCATACCGTTTGGACGCTGGATTGGGACGGCTTTTTCGGAACCGCGGGATGGTTGGACGAACCCGCGCGGGCGGCCATCATGCCGGGCGCGTCACAATACGCCGACTATGCTTGGTCGCACTTCACTTGGATTTCCGATTCCACGACGTTGTGGGGCATTCATCTCGCCGCGCTCGTCGTGTTCACGCTGTTGATGTTAGGTTGTTTCACTCGCGTCACGGCCGTCGCCGCGTGGTTGTTGACGATCTCGTACATGCGTCGCGCGCCGTTCGCGCTGTTCGGGCTCGACGCGGTCAACTCGATGTTGGCGATGTATGTGATGATCGGCCCCGCAGGAGACGCGTTTTCCGTCGACGCGTGGTTGCGTCGTCGCCGCGATCCGCCGCGGATCGCCGCACCGAGCGTCGGCGCGAACATCGCGATTCGGTTGATTCAATGTCACATGTGTTTGATCTATTTCTTTTCCGCGCTCGGCAAACTGCAAGGCGCGTCGTGGTGGACGGGCGACGCCATTTGGATGGCGGTGGGCAATCTGGAATATCAATCGCTCGACGCCGTCTGGATCGCTCGGTATCCGGAACTGATTTCGGCGGTGACGTTAGGGACGATGTTTTGGGAATTGAGTTACGCCGTCTTGATTTGGCCCCATCTCTTCCGCCCGATGATGCTGGCGATGGCCGTGGCCGTCCATCTGGGGATCGGCATTTGGATGGGTATGATGACGTTCGGCTTGGCGATGTTAATCGGGAACTTGGCGTTCGTCGAAAGCGCGACGATTCGGACATTCCTCGAATGGATATTTCGCGCGACGAAGACGACTACATCGATCGCGTTCCGGAACCGCGCTCGACGCGGCGAAAAGTCGCCGTTCGTTTCTCGTTCCAAACGGCTCTGAGCGAACCTCCGCCGGGCAATTCCTCTCCCATGACAGCCGCAGCAGGCGACTCACACCGACTCGCGGGGCAGGGCGGGGCGTGCTAAAATAATCGATTCGATCGTTACGATCGCGTTTTTCGTCGGACTTCATTTCGGGAGCGATTCGCCGTGTTCGAGACTCTGGCCGTCGTCGGCGCCACGGGCGCCGTGGGAACCATCATTTTGCGCTTGCTCGAAGAACGGAAGTTCCCGGCGCAACTTCAAGTTTCTCTCGTCCGCGCGCTCGGCCGGCAAAACGATCCAATTCAACGGCAAGCCGCACATCGTCGAAGAGTTGAAGCCCGATTCGTTTCTGGGCGTCGACGTCGCGATCGGCAGCACGCCGGACGAGACCGTGCGCGATTTCGTGCCTTGGGCCGTCGAACGTGGCTGCGTTGTGATCGACGAAAGCGGTTACTGGCGCATGGACCCGAACGTTCCGCTGGTCATTCCGGAAGTGAATCCCAACGATGCGCTATTGCATAAAGGGATCATCAGCAGCCCGAACTGCTCGACCACGCAAATGGTCGTGGCGCTAAAGCCGTTGCACGACGCCGCGCGCGTGAAACGCGTGGTCGTCAGCACGTACCAAGCGACCAGCGGCGCCGGATTGGCCGGCTCGGTCGAGTTGGAAAACGGCACGCACATGAAGTTGCACGGCGGCTGCCACCAGCCCGAGGTTTTCGCGCATCCGATCGCATTCAACCTGATTCCGCACATCGGTTCGCCGAAGCACGAAGGCTATACCAGCGAAGAAATGAAGATGGTGTACGAGACCCGCAAGATTCTGGGCGACGACTCGATCCAAGTCTGCCCGACGGCGGTTCGCGTACCGGTGAGCAACTGCCATAGCGAAAGCATTTTGGTCGAGACCGAAAAGAAGTTGACGGTCGCCGAAGCACGCAAGCTGTTCGCCGCGTTCCCAGGCATCGTGGTCGTCGACGATTTGGCCGCCAAACAGTATCCGATGCCGCTGACTTGCGACGGTCGCGACGAAGTCTTCGTCGGGCGGATTCGCGAAGACATCTCCGCACCGAATGGTTTGGCGTTTTGGTGCGTCAGCGACAATCTGCGTAAGGGGGCCGCGACCAACGCCGTGCAGATCGCCGAACTGTTGGCCACGCTCGCTAAGAAACCCGCGCCGCAACTGGCGTAGGTGTTTCGTTGATCACGCCTGAAGCAAACGACGATCGTTCGCCGGACTTAAACCGATCCGATGCTCCGCCCGCCGGTCCCGGCGTGCGGAATTATCGGATGACGGTGGCCTACGACGGAACCGCCTACGCCGGTTGGCAATCGCAAGCCGCCGGCAACGCGATTCAAGACGTTATCGAGCGCATTCTGCGGATGATCACCGGCGAGCGCGTTGCGCTTCACTGCAGCGGACGCACGGATGCCGGTGTTCATGCATTGGGGCAGGTCGCGACGTTCCGCACGCACTCGAACTTGGCACCCGCTGTTTGGCTGCGTGCTTTGCATGGGCATCTCCCGCCGGACATCTCGGTCTTGGAGATCGCCGAAGCTCCGTATGATTTTCATCCGCGCACGGCCGCTAAGCTCAAGCGTTATCGATATCTCGATCTCGGACAATCCCGTGCCCGAGCCGCTCGCCCGCAATGCGTTGTGGTGGACGCATCGCGCGTTGGACGTCGAACGCATGCGTAACGCGGCCCGGGCCTTGGTCGGCACGCACGATTTCGCCGCGTTCCAATCCAGCGGCTCGAAACGCCTTTCGACGGTCCGCACCGTCGACGAACTCCGTGTCTGGCGACCGTATGTGGAGCCGACTCCGAATGGGGCAGGGGGGGGCGTGGAAAATCCGGCGTTGTGCGCGCGATTGCCGACCGTACTCGCTCCGGAGCGGTTGATCGCCATCGAGATCGCGGCCGATGGTTTTCTGTACAACATGGTGCGCACGATCGCAGGCACGTTGGCGCACATCGGCAGCGGGCTTCGTCCGGTCGAGCACGCCGCGACTTCGCTCGCGGCCAAGGATCGTCGCGTCGCCGGATTGAATGCTCCGGCGCGCGGCCTCTATCTGGTCGATGTGACCTACTGAAACCGCATGTTTTGCGGGAACGTAAACGTCCGCCGATTCGCTACGTATCGCCCACGCGCGACGGTCGATGGAATTGTCGTAAACAGACTTGCGGATTAAGATAAGCGATTGTTGAAATTTTGCCGTTTTTTCCGCGGATCGGGCTTATGGCGATCAACTTGACTTCGCAGGCGTACGTCGGCTCCCATCGGTTATTGAACCAGATCGGGACCGGACGCCATTGCGACGTCTGGGACGCGATGATCGACAGCAAAAGCGAACGTCGCGCCGTCAAAGTCCTGGCCAAGGTCGACGCCGAGCAGATCGCGATGATGAAGAAAGAGTTCGCGGTCACCAAGGATCTCGAACATCCGAACGTCATTCGGATTTACGAATACGGTCTACAGAACGAGCATCCGTTCGTCTCGATGGAATACTTTCCGTCGATGAACTTGAAGCAAGCGTTGCAGCAAGCCGGCGTCGAAGGTCTCGCGCCGAAACTGGCGTCGATCCTGCAACAAGCCGCGCTGGGCTTGGCCGCGTTTCACACGCACGGTTACGTTCATCGCGATATCAAGCCGGACAACTATCTGATCAACGACGCCGGCAAAGTGAAGCTGATCGACTTCGCCATCGCCGTGCCGATCAAGGGGTTTTTCGGCAAACTGTTGTCCGGCAAAACCAAGCAGATCTCCGGTACGCGAAGTTACATGTCGCCCGAGCAAATTCGCGGCGAATCGCTGGATCAGCGGGCCGATATTTACAGCTTCGGCTGTATGGCGTTCGAAATGGCGACCGGCAAGACGCCGTTCACCGGGACGAACACGAATGAATTGTTGAACAAGCATCTGCGTAGTCCGTCGCCGCCGATGGAGACGTACAACAAGAACGTCGCGCCGGCGTTCTCGGCGTTGATGAAACGGATGCTGGCGAAGAAACCCGCCGATCGACCGAACACGATGACCGACGTCGCCGCCGAACTGAAAGCCGGCGTGTTGAAGTCGGTCGCCGTTTGACGCCGAACTCGGCAGGCAGAATCGTACACTCAAATCGAATTACGGAAACCGCCCGGAGCGAATCGATATGGCCGTCGCGATGCATCGTTTGACGTTCGAAAAGCCGATCTACGAATTGGAAGACCGTATCTCCGCTTTGGAAACCAAACACGATAAAAGCGGAGAAGTGCTCGAATCATTGCGCGGATTGCGTCGCGAATTGGCCGAGCTCAAGAAGCAGGTCTTCGGCGGACTCTCGCCGTGGGAAACCGTCGAAGTCGCGCGCCATCCCGAACGTCCGATGACGTCGGACTATCTCTCGCTCATGTTCAGCGAGTTCGTCGAATTGCACGGCGACAAATCGTTCGGCGACGACGACGCGATCAAAACCGGTTTTGCCAAACTGGATCAATTCAAGGTGATGGTCGTCGGTCACCAAAAAGGCAAAACCTTGGCCGAACGCCAAGCCTGTCACTTCGGCTGCGCATCCCGAGGGATATCGCAAGGCGATGTCTAAGATGAAAATGGCCGCCAAATATAAGCTGCCGATCATCTGCTTCATCGACACGCCCGGGGCGTATCCCGGTATCGGCGCCGAGGAACGCGGCCAATCGCAAGTCATCGCCGAGAGCATGTTTATGATGGCCCGGCTGCAAACGCCGATCATCTGCGTCGTCATCGGCGAAGGCGGCTCCGGCGGTGCGCTCGGAATCGGTGTCGGCGATAAAATCGCAGTGCTCGAACACGCTTATTATTCAGTCATCAGCCCCGAAGGCTGCGCGGGCATTCTCTGGAAAAGCCACACCTTTAAGGAACAAGCCGCGGCCGCCTTGAAGATGACCAGCAAGCATCTGCCGGGCCTCGGCGTGGTCGACGACGTCATCGAGGAACCGCTCGGCGGCGCCCATCGCGACCATCCGCAAATGGCGGCGCGGATGAAGCAGTATCTGGTCAAATCGCTGCGCGAGCTGACCGCGAAACCGACCGCCGAACTGGTCGAAACGCGTTATGAAAAATTTCGGCGGATGGGCAAGTTTTTGGAATCCGGCGTTGCGACATAACTCGTGCTGGAACCGTCGTCCATCCTTGCTCCGTTGTGCCGACTCGCTCACCACCACGCCTAGTCGTGAGCGCCTGAGGCGCAGTCCGAGTTCGACCTGAAATTCATCGTGGCGCGTCGTCGGAGCAGGGACTCGGACCACGAACCCAGCCCCGTTCGAATCCGTAACGCAACGTCCGATAATCTCTCTTATGTTCGGTTCGGACCCCTCGTTTTCCGCGGAAAACAGCGTTTTGTATTCCGCGTCGTTTCCATTCCCTGCCGTTTCGCGACATCACACGGAGACATGAGTCTTCGATATGCTCGTTGCCGATCCAGTTCTGTGATTCAAATCGTCGCGAGCGAATCGATCAGGGCGAAATTCATTCACGTCTTCCAGCTCAGCGCGGCGCTTCGCCGGGGACCGCGACCCAACGCCGCAGGTCTTCGACCGGCGATTGCGGCGGACCGATTTGCGGTCCGAATCGTGACCCTCCGGCAGGGGGCCCGAACCGGGGATCGTACCCCGGCGGCAGGCCTCCTTGGGGGTAGCCCGACGGATACGGTTGGTAGCGCGGATCGTATCCGGCCGGGGGCGGTTGCGGACCGGGGGGGGCGGAGCGCGGATCGGACTGAGGAACGGCAGATGGCGCGGGGTTTTGCGCCGCTCCCCTGCCCGACCAAACTCCGTTCGGATCGCCGTTGGAATAGGGTTGCGGAATGCGCCCGTCGACTGTCGGCGGTTGCGTGCCGGACGGCGCGTAACCCGATCGCTGCGGACCCGTGAATTGCGGCGAGCCCGGCAGCAGTCCGCGGGCCCAGGCGTCGCCGACGTTTTCCGGAGTCGGGGCGACGTTGGTCGGCCACCGCGAGGCGGGGTCTGCACCCAGATAATTCGGTTGCAGGTTCTCTTCGAATCGTTTCAGGTAAGGTTCTAAGAGGGTATGAAATTCCGGCGGCATTAACGTGTCCGCTTTGGCCAAGAGCTTGGCGATGCCGCGGCCGGAAAACGTGCCGATCACCTTGTCGCGAAACGTCGGTAAGAGCGTGACCACGAAGAACGTAATAAGGACGCAGAAGAGAATGCCTTTGACGAATCCGAATACGCCGCCGAGTTGACGATCGAAGTCGCGGAGCTTGACGCGGTCGATCGCTTCGGCCACGACGCGAAAACCCATCCAAATCACCAAGCCCACGACCAAGTAGACGACCAACATCGCGGCGAATCGATTCCAGGGTGCGCTGTCGCCGAAGAGGCCGGTGTCGGTTAACGGACCGCTGAAGTGATACGAGGCGATATAGCTGACGACCAGCGACGCCAACGTGGCCAGTTGCCACGCCATCCCCTTGAGGCGCCGAACACCGTCGTCGCGATCACGATGATGAGCATCAACAGGTCGTAACCGGCCATGGCGTCGCACGTTCGATCGGAAGGTGTCGGCGGCGCGCGGAATCCGTTCGCGCAAGCGAGGGCGCGAAGTGTAGCCTCTTGGGGCGTTTCTGCGAAAGGGCGAAAACGGGCAGGGGAGCGAACGCAAAAATCAGATGCGAGAATCGCTTATCGCGAATCTTAAGGACCGTGGGTGCTAGCGTTTTTGCGATGCCGTGGTAGGCGATTGCTCTTGGTCGTTACGACTCGGTTCGCTAAAGTTACCCCGTTTTCCTAGAGACACATTGCGCACCGAACGATTCGCCGCACACGAGCCGGAACGAGACAGGGACGTCCCTCATGGCCGATTTTCAAACGCACATCACGACCAGCACCGTCTTGGGGATCGCCGGCGGGTTGGCCGCGCACGCTTTTTACGACGTGCCGTTGTCGAGTTGCGTCTTGGCCGGCGGACTCTGTTCGATCGCCGGCATGATGCCCGATTTGGACAGCGACTCGGGCGTGCCGCTGCGCGAAAGCGTGGCGTTCGCCGCGGCAGTTTTGCCGATGATGATGGTCGAACGGTTCGCGAAATGGGGCTTTTCGTTCGAGTCGTTGATCCTGGTCAGCGCGGTCATTTATTTGGTGGTTCGCTTCGGCGCGGCCGAATTCTTAAAACGTTACACCGTGCATCGCGGCATGTTTCACAGCCTGCCCGCAGCGGTGATCGCGGGTGAATTGGCGTTTCTGATTTTCGACAACGAAAACGTCGCGCTGCGATTCCTGAACGCCGGCGCGGTGATGACCGGGTATCTCTCGCACTTGATTCTCGACGAGCTTTGGAGCATCGACGTCAACTGGGGCTTGGTGCGGTTCAAAAAATCCTTCGGCAGTGCGCTTAAGTTTTGGGGCGACGGCGCGGCCGCCAACCTCGGTTGTTACGCCGTGTTGATCGTGTTGACGTTGGCCATGACCGGCGATCCGGCGTGGTCGAATTACGTGGAGCCCTGGATGGACGGTCGCCTGCGCAGCGACGGCTTCGCCGTCGCGAACGGCGAAGCCTGGCGGAAGAATTTGTTTCACAAATCGTACGACGGCATCCCGCTCAGCGCCTACGACCATCCGTGGAACCGGATTCCGGTCGACTCGCGTTACGCGCCGGCGTCGAATCCCGCGTTCTGGCCGACGACCGAGACGGCCGACGGACCGATCACCGGCAATCCGTATGGATTGCGGCCCGCGACGCAATCGTTTGTTCCGCAATCGATCATCCCTCCCATGCAATACGGGCAAGATCCGTACGGCGTCGAGCGCGTCGCTATCCGTCGCAGCCGTTGATCTCGCAACCTCGTTATGAATCGACGCCGCAAGGATTGTTTCAGCCGCAGCATTCGCCGCCGTTCACGCAACCGCTCGGCATCTCCGATACCGCGCCGCGTTACGGTGCGCTCCCCTACTCCGCCGAGCAACCGCCGGCGAGCGAACCCCTTTCACATTCGCCCTCGCTCGGCGCGATGACGACCTCGTCCGGGGCGACATCGAACCTCAACCCTCGTACATGGCAACTACAAGGCGGCGCCTTAAACGGGTCGCGACTCCCTTATTCGTCCGCACCTGGAGTTTCTCCGTATGGCACGACGCCCTATGGTACGGGCGGCAACGCGACAACACCCTACGGAACGACGCCATATAGCAACGGTTCGAACGGGATCGCGCCGACTCAGCCGACGACTTCGCCGTACTCGATGTATCAAGCACATTCGCGTCAGCCCGCTTGGGCGTTGAACAACGTGCCCGCGCGGAATGGCCAACCACTCAACGCCAACGGCTACAATTCCGTCTCGCAACCGCGCACCTACCCGGTCGATTGGAACGGATCGCAAGCCTATCCGTGGCAACAACCGGAACCGCAGCAGTTGGACTTCCGCGGACTCGATCGGTTTCCGTCGTTATCGAATTGAACGCGCGACGCAGGCTGAAAAGAGACAGCGCTCCCCTGCTCCGCTTGGCGATAACGTTTCGAGTGTAGGCCAAGTCGCTCGGTCTTAAAACGTTTTGCGACTGTCTAATAAGATCGTTACCGGACCGTCGTTGACTAGGGAGACTTCCATATGTGTCCGAAAGCGCCCCGTCTCTACCAGCAAACCGCCCGTGCGCAATGACGCGACCGCGCGTTCATAAAACGCGTTGGCGATCTCGGGCGGCGCGGCGTCGATGAAGCCGGGACGACGACCTTTCCGCGCGTCGCCCAGCAGCGTGAATTGGCTGATCAACAATACCGCGCCGCCGACATCGGCTACGCTGAGATTCATTTTGCCGTCGGCGTCGTCGAAGATCCTGAGCGTGCGAATCTTTTCGACCATCGTCTCCAAGTCTTGATCGGTGTCGCCGACCGCGACGCCCAACAGGACGACCAATCCGCGTTCGATCGCACCGACGATTTCACCGGCGACCGTAACCGATGCA
The DNA here is from genome assembly GCA_049840575.1 of Pirellulales bacterium. GTDB lineage: Bacteria > Planctomycetota > Planctomycetia > Pirellulales > JALHPA01 > JANRLT01. The sequence continues at coordinate 17,230 of JASGKV010000010.1, read as the reverse complement.
CGGGAAACGCGTTGTAAGCAAGCTCGCAAGAACGCCACCTCTATTGAATGAAACCCAACTCCGTCATACCGGGGATCCGATCTTTGGTGTTTCAGAGTCAGCTCACGTGTCCAATCGCGGATCGGTCGCCGTTTTCGCGGTTACACGCTGTTTCGTCAACGCTCACGGGAGGCGAAATTCGTTCCGATTTGAGATTCGCCCCTAGTCAAAACGGGATGTGGGAACGATATTCGATGCTGCTAGATGCAATCGACTTGTAAGTTCCTCGCGGCGAACGCCGCGCTTCCGCGTTATTGTCGACACATGACCGAATTTCCGCTCGTCGTATTTTATTGCGTTTTGATCGCTCTGGCGTCGCTGGCCGGCGGTTATGCGCCGCGATTCGTCAAAATTACGCATCGACGGATGCAATTCGCGCTGAGTTTCGTCGCGGGCGTCTTGCTGGGAATCGGCATCTTGCACCTGATTCCTCACGCCTACTTCGCTTTCGAGGAAAGCGAGCACGGCGGCATCGATACGGTGATGCAACTGACGTTGGCCGGTTTCATGGTCACGTTTTTCTTGCAACGGATTTTTCATTTTCATACGCACGAAGTTTACGAAGAGCCGACCGCGAAAGAACCTCCCTCCCCTGCCCCGGTCGTGGTCGATTCGCCCCTGGCCGGCGCATCGTTGCCGGTGTTGGCCGACGAGCATGCGCACGACCACACGCACGGTCCCGGCTGCGATCATCATCATCATCACGACCATGCCTTGCCGCAGGGAAAATGGACCTGGGTGGAGTCTTCTTCGGGCTGGCGGCGCACACGATCATCGATGGACTCGCGCTCGGCGCGGTGGTGCATCCCGAATTCGTCACGCACGGCGAAACCTGCGAAGCCCTGGTTCGCTGGGCGGGCTTCGGCTACTTTCTGGCCGTGATCCTGCATAAGCCGTTCGATTCGATGTCGATCACCAGCTTGATGCGCTTCTCGGGCTGGTCGAATCGCGCCACTACGACGGTCAGCGTCATCTACGCGTTGATCGCGCCGTTGGGGACCGCCCTTTTTTATCTCGGCTTGCAAAACAGCGGCGGCGATCAGCAACTTTGGCTCGGCGGCACGTTGGCTTTCGCAGCCGGAGCGTGTATCTGTATCGCGGGCAGCGATCTCTTGCCCGAGTTGCAGTTCCACAGCCATGATCGATTTAAGTTGTCGTTGGCGTTGTTGCTGGGCTTAGGGTTGGCGTGGGGGTTGGTTTACGTCGAGGAGCAAGGCCACGATCACTCGCACGGCGGTCATGGGCATGGTCACACTCACGGCCCAACCGACGGCCCTGCCCCGTTGATCACGCCGGGCATCATCAGCGACGCTCCGCCGATTTAACTCCGGATGCGGAACGACTCCGCTAACGAGAATCTCTAGAAATCTTATTAACGACTTTTGAGAGGCGGATGATGCGATCGACGATCGTCCTGTTTATCTGTTTGGCGTCGCTGGTCGGTTACGTCGAGGCGGCCGAGACGATCCCGGAAGAGACGCGACAAAAAATCGAGATCGCCCTGCGCGAGTTTAACGCGGGGATGGCGTCCGACGATTCGGCACAACGCATCGCCGCGGTCGAGACCTACTTCCTCGATCGATCGGCGCTTGTGAAGTTACTCGGCGATGATTCCGGCGATGCGGTTTGGAAAAAGCTGGAACCGGAACTGACTCAAGCCAAAACGCACCTGCGGAAAAACAAAGGCGGCGAGCCCGAGAAGGGATCGATTCGGAAAGTCGAAGTGCGGGACATGCGCGAAAACGCGACGTATCGCGACACCATCGTGCGCTTCCCCAAGGACATCGGGGTCTACGACGCGATTATCGAAAACGAAAAAGGGGGCGGACGCATGCAGGGCATTATCATCTTGGACGGGAAAGTGAAATTCGCGAAACCGTTGTTTCGCAAGTCGATCTTTTCCGAGAAGTGATTTCGCGTCGACTAGGTTTTGGTCGGATTCGATTTCGCGGCCAGCACGCGATCAATCCGCATGCCGTCCATGTCGACGACTTCCAAGGTTACGTCGCGCCACACAAGCGAATCGCCGATCTTAGGCAGGTGGCCGAGTTCGTCCAGGATCAGTCCGGCCAGCGTGCTGAAGCCACGGGTTTCTTCGCTGGTCGGGGACTTGAGTTCCAACGCTTCGCAAAATTCGTCGATCCCCACCGCGCCGTCCAGCAGCCAGCTTCCATCGTCGCGTTTGACGATCGCTTGCGCCATGTCGTGCGTTTTCTCGTCGCGAATCTCGCCGACGAGTTCGCGCACGACGTCTTCCAGCGTGACCATCCCTTCGGTCCCGCCGAACTCGTCCAGCACGATCGCCAATTGGTTGTGTTGCTCTTGAAATAACTGCAACAACCGATCGAGCGGCATCGATTCGGGCACGAACAGCGCCGGCCTCATCAGTTTGCGCGGGTCGAGCGGCCAGCCCATGTAATGCTGGCGAAAGAGATCCTTGATATGCACATATCCTAAAATGTGATCCAAATCGTGCTCATAGACCGGCAAGCGGGAAAAGCCCGCCATCATCACCGCGCCCAGCACTTCGTCGGGCGGAGTGTCGGCGTCGAGGCGCGTCCAGGTCGATGCGCGGCCGCATGACCTGCTTCACGCTGCGCTCGCCCAAACGCAACGCTTCCACGGCCACGCGTTGTTCGACCGCCTGGACCACGCCTTCGGCGGTGCCGGTGACGATCATGTGTTCGATATCGTCGATCGAAACGCTCGGCTCGTTTTGTTCGCGGCCGAGCAGAAACAGCGCCGCGTTCGTGGCCTTGCCCATCGCCCAAATCAACGGTCGCGCGACCAACGCGACGAATTGCATGATGGGGGCGACCAGTCGGGCGAACGTCTCGGCTTTCCGTAAGGCCAGACGCTTGGGCACGAGTTCACCCAGGATCAACGATACGATGGCGATCGCCGTGGTGACCAAACCGAAGGCGATGTTCTCGGCGTGTCCCCCTTCGTTCAGCCACACGAACCCGAACGATTCGATGTACCGGGCGAAGCTGCCGGCCAGACTTGCGCCGCCGAACGCGGCGGCGAACATGCCGAGAAACGTGATCGCGACCTGAACCGTCGAGAGAAAGCGGTTGGGATCTTCTGCCAAGTCCAACGCGGCGTGCGCCGCCGTCGCCTTGGTCGGCCAGCGGTTGCAGGCGGCTCTTGCGCGAGTTGATGATCGCGATTTCGGCGCCCGCGAACACGCCGTTCGCCAAAATCAAAACCAGGATGATCGAAATCTCCCACACGACGCGTACTCCCGCCGTTCGGCCGGGATCCTGAAAAGGCGGCGGATTATTCGGCCACGCGGGTGCGCGCAAGTTGTCGCGATGAATCACTTCGTCGTAGGGGTGGGCGCCCAGCGCCGCGGCGATGCCTTCGGTGCGAAGGCCGCGAATCTTGGTCAGATCTTCGGCATTGTAATTCGTAAGTCCGCGGGCGAACTCGTACCCGGTCGCATCGCGCAGCGAAACGACGTCCCCTTTTTTGAAGTCGCCCGCGACGGTCTTCACGCCGATCGCCAACAGACTGCGGCCGTCTTGTTCGACCGCGCATCGCGCGCCGTCGTCCAACGTCAACACGCCCCGCGTCTGCGCGGTGAAGCCTAACCAACGCTTGAACGACGACAACGTGCCCCCTTGGGCCAAAAACAGCGTACCGATTTCCTCGCCGGCCACGATTTTGGCCAACGCGCCGGGCTGTTTGCCGCTGGTAATGATCACGTTTTCGCCAGAAGTCGTCGCGATCCGCGCGGCTTCCAACTTGCTGGCCATGCCCCCTTTGCTGAGCCCGGTCAACTTGTCTTTGACCAACGCCCAGATGCTTTCGTCGAGCTTCGGGACCGTATGCACGATATTCGACTCGGGCAGCGCGGGATCGCCGTCGTACAAGCCCAGCACGTCCGAAAGCAGAACGAGCAACGGCGCGCGGATCAAGTTGGTCAGCATCGCGGCCAAGCGATCGTTGTCGCCGAACGTGGTGCGGAGTTCTTCGACGCTGACCGTGTCGTTTTCGTTGACGATCGGGACGGCGTTCAGCTCCAACAGATTCAGGATCGTATTCCGGATGTTCAAATAACGCGTCCGATGATCCAGATCGTCGGCGATCAACAGAATTTGCGCTGCGTGCCGACCGAAGCGGCGAAATTCGCGGTCGTAGGTCTGCACGAGATACGTTTGACCGACCGCGGCCACCGCTTGTAAGCGGGCCAAATCGCGTGGGCGTTTCTCCAGGCCCAATTGCCCCATCCCCGCGCCGACCGCGCCGGAGCTGACCAGGACCACCTTGCGTCCGGTTAGCATCACTTGATGAATTTCTTCGGTCAGCGCGGCGATTCGTTCTTGATTCAGCCGTCCGTCCGGTCCGGTCAGCACCCGTGTTCCGACTTTGACGACGATCGTGTGCGCGGCGGCGGCGATTTCCTGGCGTAGCAAATCCGGCATGAGGTCGAAGGTGTCCGTCGATGAGTCCGAAGATTGCGCGAAGGCGCGTGTGTGTCGCGCGACGTCTCGAAAATCGGCCGTCGGCGGACCTTAAGATAACCGTTTTCGGCCAAAATCCAAACCCGATCACGTCTTACGTCGTGCCGCACGCGCACGGCGCATTGAGAAACAACGGCGATGTTCCTAGAATAAAGTCTCGCGTCCTTCGCTCGTCCGCGGTCGATGACCGACGCTTGCCGAGGCGGAACAAGGAAAAAGGAAGCCGGTGGTCCGAAACGCTCCTTCGTCGGAGCCATGCGACCACCGTTTTCCTTTTCCCTTTTTCCGTCCTTCGCGCACGTCTTCTCACGACGTCGATCCGAAAAACGCATGAGCGTCCTGCACCACGAATGCGGTCTGGCGGCCGTCTATCATCTGCCCGGCGAACGCAGTCCGCTCTGCCCCGAGCCCGGTCGCGAAGAAGCGTCGCGGCTGATGCCGCGCATGTTGTTGGACGTGCAAAACCGCGGCCAACTCTCATGCGGGATGACGACCTACAATCCGGCGCGAAATCAGTTGCTGGAGACTTACAAGGACGTCGGGACGGTCAGCGAAGTCTTTCGCCTGAGCCATCGCGGTAAGGCCGAAAGTCTGATGAAGGAGTACGCCGGTTGCGCGGCGATCGGTCATACGCGTTACGCCACCTGCGGCGCCGACGATCGCAGCTACGCCCAGCCGTTCGAACGCGAGCATCTGCAAAAATCCAAGTGGTTCAGCTTCGCCTTCAACGGGCAGTTGGCCAACTACGCCACGCTGCGCGAAGAAATGTTGGCAGCCGGCGACAGCCATTTGTCGCGCGACAACGATACCGAAATCATCCTGCACGCCATCAGTCGACGACTTTCGCGCGAGACGACGTCGAACCTGGCCGAGTTGTTTCGCGACGTCACCGCCGACTTCGACGGCGCGTACAACATCGTTTATCTCAACGCGCACGGCGATATGGGCGTGCTGCGCGATCCGCTGGGGATCCGCCCGTTGTGCTATGCGAAAGAAGGCGCTCTATTCGCCGCGTCGAGCGAGAGCGTCGGCTTGCTGAATTTGGGTTTTCACTCGGAGAGCATCAAGTCGCTCGCCCCGGGCGAATTGATTTCGATCGTGGACGGCAAGTTCGAGATTCAACGATACGCCGCGTCGCCGCGTCGAGCGCACTGCTTCTTCGAGTGGATTTACTTCGCCAACGTCGCCAGTACGATGGACGGCCACGGCGTGTATTTGTCGCGGAAGCGTTTGGGCGAGGAATTGGCCGCGCTCGAAGACATTCCGATCGACGAAAACACGATCGTCGTCCCGGTCCCCGACACCAGCAAGGCGGCCGCCGACTCGATGGCGTACAAGTTGAAGATTCCGTCGCTCGAAGGGTTGATCCGCAATCGTTACAGCGGGCGGACCTTCATCGAAGGAGGCGTTACGCGGAAACAGAAGGTCGACACCAAGTACACGCCGCTCCGTGAAATTCTCGAAGGGAAAAAAATCTTCTTGGTAGAAGATTCGATCGTCCGCTCGACCACGATGAAGTCGCTGCTGCATCGCATCCGGACGGCCGGCGGTGCGAAGGAAATCCACGTCCGCGTCGCCTGCCCGCCGATCGTTTCGCCCTGTTTTTACGGGATCGATATGTCGACGATCGGCGAACTGTTCGCGCCGCCCTTCATGCGCGACGGCCGCCTGACCGACGCCGCGCAACGTGCGATGGCCGAAAAGCTGGGGGCCGACACGTTGCGTTACCTGCCGGTCGAATCGATCGCCCGGGCGGTGGGTTTCGACGCGCGCGACCTCTGCCAAGCCTGCATCACGGGCGAATATCCGACCCAAACGGGCCGCGACCTGTATCAAATCGCGTTGCAAAACACCGGCGTCGCGCATAACGGGAACCGAACATACGAATCGCTGCCGTTGGTGAAGGACGGGGTCTAAGCTGTCTTACTTTTTCTTCTTTGCGTTTTTCTTATTGTCGTTCGCGTCGTCGCGGCGGTCGGCTGATTTGACGTCGGCGAGATGATTCGCGGCTTGCTGCGCTTGCGTTCGTTGCGCGAGCGCGACAGCGCGGCGTTTCGTCGCTTCGGTCCGTTTCGCGTTCAGGTCTTGCTCGGCGTCTCGGAGTTCGGCCACGGCGCGTTTCAAGCCGGGCGCATCGTCGATTTGCGATTTAACCTTCGCGCGCAACTCCGCCGCGCGGCGTTGGGCCGCTTCCAGCGTCTTGCGTTGCGCGGCGACAGTCGGGTCGGCGTTGATCGCGGCGGTTTCGAGTTCGTCCGGACGACGCAGGAGTTTTCCGGTCTCCGTAATCAAGGCGGCCAACGCCGCGTCGTCGAGTTCGACGTCGGCCGTCAGGCGTTCCCGTTCGGCTCGCGCGACAGTCGCCGCTTCTTGTGCGCGGAGGTACTCGTCCGATTTTCGCACCCGCGCGCGAATCGGCGCGGCGATCCGTTCGAATTCCGCATCGGCGGCGGCGACGTCGCGAATCGCCGCCGGCAAGCCGGTCGATTCGCCCAACGCGCGCTCGGCTTCGTCCCGCGTGCGTTGGATCGCTTTGGACGCGGCGTCGCGCCGATCTTCGGCCGATCGCGCGTTTCGCACGGCGAGCTTGAACGCTTGATCCGCGTCGTTGGCCGATTGCTTGGCCTTGGTCGACGCTTGCTCGGCTTGTTTGATCCGCGCCGCTTCGCGTTTTTCTTCCGCCTGATCGGCCGAGGCGACGCCGTACGCCATGATCATGGCGACGAACGCTCCGACCAGACGGAGAGACCGGCGATTGGCGTGCGGTTTCGACATCGTGCGGCTCCTCGTTGACGGATGTGCTCGACTCCAGACATGATCCGTGAAGCGGTCGTTTTTTCGAAGCGAACTCCCGGAAAGTCTCGGTTTTCGCTCACCCTGCGGAGATCGGGCATGACCGAACGACCGATTTAGGCCGTCGAAATCCGCAGAATCGAGTTCGGCGACGCGTCGAGACCGAAATTCGACCTGGCGACTAGAAAAGTCGGATTTTCGGGAACCTTTTCCGCCTTTGCCGACGTCTATAATAGCTAGGTCGGCCGCGGTCTCCGCCGCGTACGCAAGCCCGGATCGGATCGGGGCCGACGCTTTCGGACAGCGATCATAGGCGAGGACGGCGATGGCCGGAAATGCGGGAACGCTCGAACCCACCGCGACGGCGCCGATCGCGCCGGAAGCGAAACGACGGACCGACCTTATCGAGTCGCAACTCCGTCGTGCGCGGGCCCAGGTCAAAGGCGTCGAGCTGGCGCAACGCACGTTGGGCTTGGTCGTCGGCGTGTTGGGCTTTCTGCTGCTGGCCGCCCTCATCGATCATTGGGTCGTTTCAGACGGTCTTCCGATGTGGGGACGTCTGATCCTGTGGAGCGCGATGGTCGCGGGCGCGGCCTATTATCTGTGGCGCTCGATCGTGCCGCTGTTGATCTATAAGGTGAATCCGTTCTACGCCGCGCGTTCGATCGAAGAGACCAAGCCGTCGCTCAAAAATTCGTTGATCAATTATCTCTCGTTGCGCGACGATCGCGTCGCGTTGCCGCCCGCCGTGCTCGATGCGTTATCGCAACAGGCGGCCGCAGGCGTGAGCGACGTTCGGATTGATCACGCCGTGGATCGCGCGCGATCATTCAGCGCGGCTACGTCCTGGTCGGGCTGTTGGCGGTCTTCGCGTTGTATTTCATCTTCTCGCCCAAGAACCCGTTCCCCAGCGTCGCGCGGGTGATCGTTCCGTGGAGCGATCTGACCGCGCCGACGCGCGTGCGGATCGTCGAAGTGACGCCGGGCACGACGTCGATCTTCCGCGGCAAGTCGTTGTCCGTCGCGGCCGTGATCGACGGTCTGGCCGAAGGCGAGTCCCCTACCCTGCTCTATTCGACGGCCGATCAACAAATTCGCGATCGCGCGGTGTCGATGCCGCGCGGAACCGACGGCAAGTATGCGGCCGTACTGCCCGAACCGCCGGCCGCCGGCCAAGCCAAGCCCGCGGTCGAAACGGCCGGCTTGCAGCAGGATATCGTCTATACGATTCTCGCCGGCGACGCGCGTTCGCAGGAATTTCGCGTCGACGTGCAAGCCGCGCCGTATATCGCGGTCGAACGGATCGAATACCGCTTTCCCGCTTACACCAAGTTACCGCCGGAAACACGCACCGACGGCGGCGACGTGACCGCGCTCGAAGGGACGACCGTCATCGTCCGGGCGAACGCCAACCAGGCGGTCAAGCAAGCCTGGATCGACTTGCGCGGTGAGAAGAACAAGACCAAACGTATTCCGTTGTCCGCGCGTGAACAGACCGCGTCGGGCCAATGGACGCTCGGTTTCGCCGATGCGAACAAGCGGAGTTCGCCCGAGTTCGAGAGCTACGTATTGCGCTTCCGCGCGAACAATGGCGCGGAAAATCCGGAGCCGCTCCGCCACACGATCAAAGTGATTCGCGACGAAGAGCCGGTCGTCGAACTGCTGGCCCCCACATCCGCTGAAATCGCCGTGCCGGTGGATCGCGAGATCACGTTCGAAGTCCGCGCATTCGATCCGGACTTTGCGTTGACCTCGGTCGCGCTCGTCGGCATGAACGGCGAAGCGGCCGCGTTTCGCAAGAACCTCGCCGTCTTTCCCGCCAACGCGGCGCATGCGGGCAACTTCACGACGAAAGTCAAGTTCACACCGGCCGACCTGCGTTTGAAGGTCGGCGACGTGGTGAACTATTACGCCGAAGCGATCGACAACAAAGTTCCCGCGCCGAACGTCAAAACCACGGCCGAACGCAAGTTGCGTGTGATCGAATCCCAAACCGATCCGCGAAACGACAAGAACGATCCGCTGGCGAAAAACGATCCGGATCAAAACCCGCAGGACCCGCGCAACGGCGGTCAAAACCAAGCGGGCGACGCCAACAACAAAGAGCAGCCGCAACCCAACGCCGGCGATCCGCGAAACGCCGACGGCGACCCAAGCGCGAAATCGCGTCCGAACGAGCAACGCGGGAATCCCAACCGCGACCAAAACCCGCAAGATCCGACACAACGCGATCCGGCGCAAAACCCGCCCGGCGGGCAGGATCAGAACCCTCAAGATCCTGCGCTCAGCGGAATCCAGGCAAAAACGACGAGCGTAATCCGCGCCCGAACGAGCAAAAACAGCCCGAGGGCGATCGTCCGAACGAACCGAAGAACGATGATCAACGGCCTAGTCGGCAAAAGAACGACGATCAAAAACAAAACGACAAATCCGGCGGCAACGGCGAAAGTGGTTCGCCGAAACAGGGCGAGAACGGCTCGTCGAAGTCCGGTGAAAACAATAAACAAGACGGCAAGCAAAACGACGCGAAGCGGAACGACGAAAAACAGTCCGACGGCAAAGCGGGCAACGCCGGCGGCGGCGACCAGAAAAATGAAAACAACGGCGCGAGCGGCGGTCAATCGAAGGACGCGACAAAGGGTGGCCAAAGTTCCGGCCAAGGCGATCCGCAGGCCGATCAAAAAAACTCGCCCGCCAAGAATAACGACGGGCAATCCAACGACCCGGCCGGCGAGAACGACGCCCGCGGCAAGTCGAGCGGCGCGCCGACGAACGGCGCGCAACAGAACGCCGGTCGACCGCAAGATCGGAGCGAGAAGCTCGACGCCAACGGCGCCGACGACGCGGCCGCGGCCGAAAAGATGCTCGAACACTTACGCGACAAAGGGAAGACGCCGGAGAACACGCCGCCGAAGGGGGGCAATCCCTCTCCCGCCGGCGGTAAGAACGACGAGCGACCGACCAACGCGCAGCGCAACGAGAACAACGCCGACGGAAAAAACCAGGACGGCAAGAACACCGACGGGAAGAACGCACAGAAGAACGAAGGAGTCGGCAAGAACGTTCCCGAGCAAAACGGCAAACAACCGAACGGCCAAGCTAACGCCGAAAACAAAAACGATTCGCCGAACAAGGACGCCGGCAATTCCGGCGGCAAGAACGACGCCGCTAAGAATGACGCGGGTAAAAGCGACACTGGAAAGAACGACGCCGGAAAAAATCCAACGGGCAAAAACGAACCCGGCGACGATGCCGCGAAGTCGGGCGCTTTTAAACAATCTCCGAACGACAAGGCCGGTGACAAATCCAAAACCGGCGACCCCGGTCGCAATGAACTTGCGCAAAACGACCCCGGCAAAAACGAACCGGGCAAAAACGAACCGGGCAAAAACGCGGACGACGCGCAGGGCAAACAACCCGGCGACGAAACGGGCAAGCCGAACGCGGGCGACAAGCCGGAGCCCGGTATGAAAGAATCTGGGAATAAGGCGGGCGAAAAATCCCCCGAAAAGAGCGACGGCAAAGCCGGCGAGCCGAATCGGAACACCGCGCCCGAACACCAGGACGGCAAAAACTCGGACAAGTCCGGCGGCGCGAACGGCCCGCCGAAGACCCAGCAAGAAGGCAAATCGAAACCGGCAGGCGACGCGTCGAAGGGGAATGCCGAAGAGAAAAAGAACGATCCCGAAAACGCCAGCGGCAAAGGAAACGACTCGGACTCGCAAGGCGACCAAGGGGGCGATCGCGACGGCGGTGGAAAGAAGGGGGGCGGTCAATCCAAGAACCAAGCCGGCAAAGGGGCGGCCGGATCGAACACCGCCGCCGACCAAGGGGGCAAACCGGCCAACGAACAGGGCGACGGCGAAACCGGCGCGAAGGCCGGCGATAAAAAAGAAGCCGCCGGAAAAACGGCGCACTCCGGCGACAAGACCGGCGCAGGCTCGGGCGAAAAACAAGGCGCGGGCAAACAGCCCGGGGCAGGAAAACAACCCTCCGACAAGACCGGCAAGAACGTCGATCAAGAACTCGCCAAGAACGACGCCGGTCAAAAAAATCCGCATCCGCAAACCGCCGACAAGTCGGGCAAAGCCGCCGGCGATCGTCCGTCTTCCGGCCAAGGCAAGAACCCGACCGGCTCGGGCAACGCCCCGGGGCATGGCGGCGGCGGACTGCGCAACGGGAACGACGATCAAGCTCCGCCTGACGCCGTCGACGACGGCGGCACGAAGGTCGACGAAGCCGACGCGCGGTACGCGAAGAAGGCGATGGACCTGGTGCTGGACGATTTGCGCAGCCAAGTGAAAAAAGGCCAAGTCGATCAAGACCTGCTCGACAAGCTCGGTTGGTCGCAGGACGACGCCAAGAAATTCCTGCGTCGTTGGGAAGAGTTGAACCAAAACGCGCAACAACCCGGCGCGAACGGCAAGACCGCATCCAAGGCGTTGCAAGAACGGCTGCGCAACCTGGGGCTGCGTCCGCCGCAAACATCGCGCTCGGCCGCCGAAGGCGCGACCGACGACGCGCAACGCGGCAACCGCGAAAGCCGCCGCACCGCCCCGCCTGGCGACTACCGCAACATCTACGACGCGTTCAAAAAAGGCGCGTCGGGCGGGTGATCGCGTCTGCGTGGAACGCGGAATAGGCCGCTGATTTTCATGATAAGACGGATCTTCACGGAGCTGAAACTTCCATTGCCGGGCGCGACGAGTCTGCTTTTTGCAGATCGGTGAAAATCAGTTTCATCATCACGATCGGCGGCCCATTTTCGGTCCCCGCCCTCCCCTGCCCCGCCAAAATCGCCGGAAACGCCTGTCCTCGCGTGGGGTTTGAATTATACTCCCGGGTATTCCCATCCCTCCCGAACCGATCCGGTCCATGCGGCGATACCTCGTTCCGTTTCATCCCAAGCGCGTTCCGCACTTCTTCACCGACGTGTTGATCGTCGGCGGCGGGCTGGCCGGATTGCGGGCCGCCATCGCCGTCGATCCCAAGCTCTCGACGCTGGTCATCTCGAAGGACGACTTCCTCAAGTCGAACAGCCAGTACGCCCAGGGGGGCATCGCCGGCGTGCTCGATCCCGAAGATCGCTTCGACGATCACATCGCCGACACGATGGCGGCCGGCGGCAATCTGTGCGATCGCGAAGTGGTCGAGATGGTCGTCCGCGAAGCCCCGAAACGCATCCGCGAACTGATCGCGTGGGGAACCAAGTTCGATCAAGAAGACGACGGCGATCTCGCTCTGGGGCGCGAAGGAGGCCACGGCCGTAACCGCATCGTTCACGCGCTGGGCGACGCCACCGGTAAAGAGGTGATGCGCGCCGTCTTGGAATACACGCGCAAGTTGCCCAATCTCGAAGCGTGGCCGCAGACGTTCACGATCGATCTGCTGACGCACGAAGGCCGCTGTCGCGGCGCGTTGGTTTGGAACGCCGAGCACGGCAAGACGTTGGTCTGGGCCAAGCAGACGATCCTCTGCACCGGCGGCATCGGCCAAATCTATCGCGAGACCACCAATCCCGAAGTCGCTACCGGCGACGGGCTGGCCCTGGCTTATCGCGCGGGGGCCGAGCTGCGCGACATGGAATTCATGCAGTTCCATCCCACGGTTCTCTACATCGCCGGCAGCAGTCGCAACCTGATCACCGAGGCGATTCGCGGCGCGGCGCGCATCTGATCGACCGCGCGGGCAAACGCTTCATGCCCGAGTACGACGAACGGGCCGAACTCGCGCCGCGACGTCGTCAGCCGCGCGATCGTCGCGCAGATGGAAAAAACCCGCCATCCGAACGTCTACCTCACGCTCAAGCATCTCGACCCGGACGAAGTCTATCGCAAGTTCCCCGGCATTCGCGCGATGTGCGGCGAGTTCGGGCTCGACGTCGCCCGCGATCCGATTCCGGTCCGGCCCGGTGCGCATTACATGATCGGCGGCGTGACCGTCGATTTGGCCGGTCGCACGACGGTCCCCAACCTCTGGGCGGCCGGCGAAGTGACCAGCAGCGGTCTGCACGGCGCCAATCGTTTGGCCAGCAACAGCTTGTTGGAGGCGCTGGTCTACGGTGCGCACGTCGGCGAGCGCGTTTCGGAATTGGCCGCCAGCCACGACCACGACTATCGCCCCGTGCCGTTGGAAAACGCGCGGGTCGACACCGCCGTGCATCGCGATCCGCTGAACGCCTGGGACATTCGCAACTCTCTTAAAGCGCTGATGTGGTGCGCCGACGGCGTCGTCCGCGACGGCGCCGGATTGGATGAAGCGGCCGAAGACATCGAGCGGTGGTGTTCGTACGTGCTGCCCCGACAGTTCAACGAAAAGTCCGGCTGGGAGCTGCAGAACATGCTGATGTGCGCCCGGCTGATGATCCAAGCGGCGCAGTTAAGAAAAGAAACCCGCGGCGTCCACGACCGCAGCGACTACCCCACGACCGACGACGCCAACTGGCGCAAACACATCGCGTTCCGCTGGGAGACGGAGGAGTGAGAGAAGAGCCGGCCTCAAAGAGGCTCAAGAAAGAAGCAAAAAATTCGTAGGGTGCTATCCCGAGCACTGTTATTGTCTCGTCCGCAAAGCGACTTTCAGGCGTCCGAAATCATCGTTACTTTTCGTATGAATTTATATCAACAAACTTAATCCTTCGATGCTTAGGTAGTCTTTGCGGTTATTGGTCGCCAGCGAGGCCCCGATCACCAAAGCCGTCGCCGCGACCCAGGCGTCCGAGTGATGAAGATTTCGACCGTTGGCGCGAGACTCAGCCATCAGAGTTGCCCAAGTATCGCAGAGTCGATCGTCGACGGGGTAGACGACGAATCGACTCTTGACGAAGGCTTCGAGTTGATCGATGCGGGATCGCCCCCACCGTCGCACTCGTGTCCAAAGCCGAAGCTCCGCTAAGGTCATAAATGAAACGACCAACGTTTTGCCGGCCCAATGATTCTTGAACGGATCGGCGCGGGCATCGTTTTTGAAATAAAACGAAACGACGTCCGTATCGATCACGACGAAATCCATACGTCGTTACTCCGGTCCAGGCTCGGCGCGGTGCACGTCGTGTAAGAATTCGAGAAATTCGTCGGTCGTCTCCTCGTTCGGCCAGAAGTCCGGCCGTGCGGCATCCGACGCATAGGGGGAAACGCCTTGCTCGGCGGCCAACGTATGCGCGTCGTGCGCGGGCCGCAGCGTCGGTAAGGACGGGAAGTGATTCATATAGGCGCCGCCATCATGGTCACGGCTTCTTCGGCCGATTGGAACAGACCCGAGGAAAGACTCGCTTGGATCAGGCGTTCGCCGTCACCGTGAATTTCCAAATGCATGATCGTGGCTCTCCGCAAGGCCGTGGATTGCTTTTATTGTCCCAAGATCAATGCGGAGAGTCAAAACGGTTTTACGCGGCCGATCGCATCTTTCCGATCCCGAAGGGATCGCAGCTCACTAGCCGGTGGTCGCGAGCGCACCACCGGTGAGCCGTAAAAAATGGAATTGGTTATCCCGGAGGGATTACAGAATAGCGAAGACTCTGGAATCCCTACAGGATTCGGTGCGTCGAAGACGCACCCTACGGAAGGCGACACTCCATCGACACCGACACATCTCTACGCCTCTCGTACTCGACACGCACGCTTTCTACGATCGAGAACGACATGGCCCCTTTTTTGCTCCTTTCTTGAGCCTCTTTGAGGCCACTCCGTATGAACTCGCCTCAGGGACTCGTCGCGGTCGCCGGCGCGACCCACCAGGCGGCCGGGTAGGCGCAGTTGGTCGGTCTCGGGCAGGTCGTCCAGGCCGAACCGTTTGAACAATTCCGCTCCCAGGCACGCGCAACTTCGACGGATCGCGCGGGTCGCGTTCGGAGAGGTCCACCACCAACAGCTTCGGATGCGCGACGCAGCGCGGCGATCTCGGCCGGGTCCTGCGGCGGCAGACTCAACACCAACAGTTCCAAGTTCGGCGGCAACAGCGAGACCGATTCCCCCGCGGCGTTCGTTTCGCACAGATGCGTCGAGTAGTCGCGACACGCGTCGAGACGCAGAACCTTCAGGTTCGCCCGATCGCGCAAATCCGGCAGCCAAGCGTCGGTCTTCGGCGCGGCGGTCAGACAGGGCATGACCAGTTCCAAACGCGCGAGTTTGGGAAACTTGTCGAGCTGTCGGATCGTGCGGTCGTCCGGCGGGTTGAAGAACGTGCCGTCCGCCAGATTCAACGTCAGATCGCGCAACTCGCTTAACGACAGGATCCCCGAGAGATCCTTGAAACCGGCCAAGACGGATCCGTAATCGTCGAGCGTGACCCACTCCGTCCAGGCCGGATCGTCCGTCGTCACACGAACGTTCGACAGCGTCACGCCCCGGGGCTTGCCGCAGCGCGTCACGTGCAATTCCGATCGCGCATGAGAACGCCCGTCGAAATGAAGGAACTTCAACGCCGGACAATCGCGTACGTCCAAGCGTTCCGTTTGCACGTTCAGCGACGTCAATCGAGGATTATCGGTCACGCGACACGATTGTGAAAACTGTCCTTCGAACAGCTCCAATCGCGGGCAATCATGCACGTGAATCTCGGGCGTGATCGAGTGAAACGCGGCGATGCCGGACGTCAATTCCGTGAGCGTCGGCAACGTAAGGTCGATCCGCGGATTTTTCGCGGCGTCGGCCTGCAACTCCAGGATGTAATACGCGTCGAGATGGCGTAACGCGCAGCCAATCGGTCGAGATCGAACGCCTCTTGCGTGAAATCGGCTTGAATAACCAGTTGAATGTCTCTGATGTGAAACGAATTTTGCCTGCGCGTTTCGGCTTCTTGACTCCACGCGGGGTTTTTGTTGATCCACTCCGCGTGTCGCTGTTCGAGAATGTGATGGGGAATGGTCAAGTCACTCAGGTCCGGAGCTTTCCGCAAAAGGTCTTGCAGGCCCGCGCTCGTCAACGCGTTTTCCGAGCCCAGCATGAAACGAAGCTCGCGCAGTTTGGCGTTCGGCGGTAACGCGGTCGCCCAATCGTCGTCCACGCGTCGGGGCGAGTAACGGCGCAATTCCGGCAGTCTGGCGATGGCCGCCGACAGCGCGGCGTCGTCCGTCGTGGTGTTGCTCAACGTCGGTAAAATTTGAACCCGTTCCAGTTCCGGAAAATGACGGAACAGTCGATGGAAATTCGGAACGTCCCCGTTCGACGACGGAGAATTCGTCGGCGGTTCGCCGATGATCTCGAGATAGAGTTTTGTCGCTTCGTCGCCGAACCAATAGCGGTCCCACGCGTCGAATCGGCTTTCGCTTTCCGAAGCGAGTCGCGGGACGAGCGATTGCTCTTGCTCGTAAAAGCGGAACCCCAACGATTCCAACGTCGCTTTCGCGTCGACGCGGTCGTGGAAGCGTTGGTAGCGTCGCAGTTGCCACCCGAAGATCACGGCGAACAGCGTGACCAACGCCAGCAACGTGCGGAGCGAGAACCGTCGCGGAAGAAACCGTGCGAGTCGCATCATCGGCCCCTGGGAACGCTCGACGCGACGGTCGTGCGAAAAAATACGCACGCATCGCGGGAAGTCGTTGGTCGAAATCGTACCGCACGACGAGGCTTTCCGCAGCGCGGGCAAAACCGTGGTGAGAACCGCGTTACGATCGCATGAGTTCGGTGTTCTGGCGCGATCGTCCGGAGACTCGAAATCGTTCGGTGAAATGCGTTACGCACGTCGGCGTCGGAGCGACGCAAACGATCGTTCGGAGGCCCGGAAAGAGGATAAAACCGATGGGCTTTTGCCGCACGCCGTCCGAATCGATTCATCAAACGGAAATCGAGCTTTTAGACTCGCGGAATAACGAATTCTCGCTCGATTGACGTCGATCGGATACCCAATTCGAGAATTTGAAAAATTTCGGAGGAATTCGCTTGATCCAAAATGTGTACAAAGGTATACTTGTTGGTATGGCCGCCGTACGGCGG
>JASGKV010000009.1:0-35773 GCA_049840575.1 Pirellulales bacterium | reverse complement strand
AAGAGGCTGTCGAGGGCCATGAGAAAGACGCGGGCGTTGGCCATCGCGCCGTATTCGAACGAGTACTTGCCCGAGAACGAGTACCACTTGGCGTCTTTGTGTTTGAAGCTGAACTGCCCGCCGGACAACGAGATGGCGGCCATGTCCTGGGCTTCGACCCGCGGGCTGCGCACGAAATGAAATTCGATAAAGCCCGGGCCGATCCGCAAACGACGTTTGCGATCGACGGCGAATTCGATGAAGCCCAGGTGTTGAAGCTGCTTATTGGCGTGTTCCAAGAAGTACAGACTCCAGGCCCGCTCACCGGATTCGGCCAGGAACCATGCATCGCCTTGCTTGGGCGGCGAATCCTTGCCGCGATACGTGCCGCTCAACTTCAACCGCACGACGCCGTTGGGATCGTTCCAGGTGTAAACGTAATTCGTGCCGGTGTAGACGCCGTTGTAGAAGTGCCGCGTTTGCGACGAATGGAGTTCGCTGACCGTGTTGAACAACAGCAGCTCGGTCGAGGGAATCGACTCGCGCGAACCGTGCAGCGTGAACCGCGCCATGCCGTTCTTGCCGACGTACGAGCAAACCGCTTTGAAGCGCGTCACGTAAATCGCGATGCCGAACACGCCCAACGCGATCAACGCGCCGATGACTTGAAACGCGGTCCGATCGGCCGGGCGGCGTTGACCCGAGGCGATCCAAAACGCGACGCCGATGATGATGACCACCAACGACGCGCCGATGGAGATCCGGGTTCCCCACCCCAGCGGGTTTTTGTGGGTGCGCAGCGTGGTATCGGCGGACACCAACTCGCCGATTTCCGGCGGCGGCGCGGCGAAGAAATCGGCGGCCGGCAAACGCTGCGCCGGAGTGATCCGGGATCGCATCGGGTATGGCTGCGGCGGGAGCGAGCGACGCGACGGCGAACGACATGCGAGAACCCCGTTGGCGGCGAACTCACGCGATGATGCCGCCGCCCGCGTCATCGTATGCGAAGTTGTCGAACGTCGTCCTGCGAGTGTCGATTACGAATCGCGACCGTTCGTCACGCGCACGGGGACCAACGTCCCTTGCGGCGCAAAACGGACACATAACGCATACGTGCCGAAGATCGCCGCCGTGTAGACCAAGTCGCCTTGCAGCATCCAGCGATAGAAGGGGACGGCCAGCGAGTAGCATTCGAGCAAACCGGCGAACGAATTCTCGTAGTTCAACCCGCGACGGACCGCCCAAACGATGAAGTTGGTAACGACGAAGAAGAACGTCGACGGCAAGAACGCGGCCACGGCGATGCGGCTCCAACCGTTGCCGGCGCGGAGCCAGCTTTGCAACCCGGCGACGGCCGCCAAGCACGCGAACGCGGCGATTTGATCGGCGCGGTTCAGATAGGCCGGCAAAAGGGTGTTCCCGATCGCCAAGATCACGACCGGCAGCAACGCCGTCATCCAAACGCGCGTGTAGCACATCGCGGCGAACAGCGTGACGGCCGCCAGCGGCGTAATGTGATGTTCGGGCTGGAACGCGCAGTCCCACGACGCCTAGGACGGTCAGTCCGGCGAAGAGGAGCCAAGAGATCGATTGACGCGGCGTCAGTTCCAAACGTGTCATGCGATGAACCAGGTAAAATGTCGTGTTCGTACGTTCGATCGTATTCCGTGCGAAGGCGGGCGACGCTTATTCGGAGAACTTTTCGAATCTCCATATGATAGCGTCGTCCGGCTTCAACGTGTAGAGATCGGACCCCATGTTTCCCTGCTTGCCGTTCACGTAGTAAATCCAGCTTTTTCCGCCCACACGATCGTCGCTTTTGATTCCGCCGATGGACGTCACGAACGCATCCTGTCCGCTGCCCGTGGTCTCGGAATCGAGCGTCGCGGCGAGTAACGCCTGAAACACGGTCATTCCTTCGACCAAGGGGACGCTGAGTTGCTCGGTAGGTCGGAGCCCGTCCGCGTCGATCGTCAGTTTCACCTTACCGATCACGGGAGCCGACTCTGGCTCCGGAAGATTCGCAAGCCGTTGCTTGCACCCGACGACCAGTGCGATCAGCAGAGTCGCACAGACGAGGGCGATTCGAGTCGTGGCCTTGGACTTCATCGGCGCCGGTGGCTTTCAGGAAGAGACCTTAAGGTTGATCACGCTACATCCGGAATCACGCATGATAGCGAATCCGCGGTGATTCGTAGGAGTGGTGTTATCCGTGGTCCTATCTCCCAAACGGCCGGGACTCGGATCGGGATCATAACACGAGGACCGTCGCGCGGAAAATGCGGGTTTCCCGGCGTGGCGATCGTCACGTATTCTGAGTGCGCGGAGCGAGCGACCGGTTCGACTCCGCGATTTTCGATTGGGTTTGTCCGTTTTTACGAGTTGTCGCCTCGATGTCCGAAATGTCCTCGCTCACGCTGAGCTTTCCGGAACCCGATCTCGCGGTGCTGACGTTCTGCGATCCGCACCGCGGCGCGAACGTGCTGAGTCGCGCGGTCTTGGCAGAGTTGGCCGCGCAGCTCGACACGCTGGCCGCTCGACCGGACTTGGTCGGACTGATCGTCACGTCGAGCAAGCCGGGCATCTTTTTGGCCGGCGCCGATATTCGCGAATTGGCCGCGTCGTTTGAAAAGCCACAGGCCGAAGTCGAAGCGTATTGCCGCGACGGGCGTCGACTCTTTCAGCGACTCGGGCAACTGCCCTACCCTTCGGTCGTGGCGTTCGAGGGCCTTGCGCTCGGCGGTGGGTTGGAATTGATGCTGTGGGCCGATTTTCGCGTCGCCGGCGAAACGTCCCGCACCGAAGTCGGCTGCCCGGAGGTGAAACTTGGTTTGATTCCGGGCTGGGGAGGTCTCTGGACGACGACCAAGCTGGCGGGTTTGGGGAACGCGGTCGAGATCGTCTGTGCCGGCGAAAACATCCCGGCGCAGAAAGCCCGGTCGCTGGGGGTGATCGACGACGTCGTGCCGGCCGGCAAGTCGTTGGACGCGGCGATCGCGTTGTTACGCGATCCGCACGTCGCCGAGCGGATGCGCGAACGCCGCGCGAAGCTGACCGCGCCAGCGGCGATGAGCGAGATCGAGACCGAATTTCTCGCCTCGACCGCGCGGATTTATCGCCCGCCGAACCGGCGGGCATTATCCTGCGCCGCTCAAGGCGCTCGACGTGCTGATCGCCGGCTCGCGGCTGACGTTGGACGAGGCCAACGATCTCGCCGCGCGCGAAATGGCGGCGCTGGTCGGCACGCCGGTCAATCGCGCGCTGACCGGACTCTTCTTCGCGCGAGCGGAACAAGAAAGACAGTGGAATCGATGCGCAGGACACACGACTCACGCCGGGCAAGATCGAAAACGTCGGGATCGTCGGCGCGGGGATCATGGGCTATTCGATCGCGGCGGTCAATTTGAAACGCGGCGTTAAGGTCATCCTGGGCGACGCGAACGACGCGGCCGTCGTCGCCGGCATGCGCAAAGCGATCGACGAAGCGGCCTACGACAAGCAAACGCGCAAGACCGATCCGACCCGCGCGGCGACGTTGGCCGCGGCGATCGGCGCGGCGCAGTCGAACGGGGATTTCAGCGACTGCGATTTGGTGATCGAAGCGGTCATCGAAAAACCGGACATCAAACGCCAAGTGCTCGGCGAATTGGAGGCCGCGCTTCGGCCCGACGCGTTCTTGGCCAGTAACACATCGACCATCCGCATCGCCGGTTTGGCCGAAGGCCTATCGCGTCCGCGAAACTTTTGCGGCATGCACTTCTTTAATCCGGTGCGCAAGATGCCGTTGGTGGAGATCATCCGCGGCCCGTTGACATCCGACGAGACGGTCGTCGCCGCGGTCGCGTACGCTAAGCGAATCGGCAAGACGCCGATCGTGGTCAACGACGGCCCGGGCTTTTTGGTCAATCGATTGTTGTCGCCGTATCTCAACGAAGCGATGGTGCTGCTGCACGAGGGTGTCCATTGGAGCGAGATCGACGCGGCCGCCGTGGCGTGGGGGATGCCGCTGGGACCGTTCGCGATTTACGACATGGTGGGAACGGATACGTCGCTATACGCCGGTCGCACGATGTGGGAAGCGTTTCCCGAGCGCATGATTCTATCGTCGGTGCTGATCAAGCTGATGGAAGCCGGTCGCTTGGGCCAAAAAAGCGGCGCAGGCTTCTATCGGTACAAGCCCGGCGACGACCGACCACTGCCCGATGCGGCGGCCGACGACGTGGTGGCGCCGGCGATCGCCTCGGCCCGCAAGAAGTTGCGCGGCATCGAACGCCCGGCGAGCGAGGATGTGATCTGGCGGCTGGTGCTGCCGATGGTGCTCGAAGCGACGATGGTTTTGGAGGAAGGTCTCGTCCGCCGCGTCGAAGACGTCGACCTGGGCGTGGTCCTGGGGCTGGGTTTCCCGGCGTTCCGCGGCGGCGTGTTACGCTGGGCGGACGAGGTCGGGCGCAGGCGATTTTGGAACGCGTGGAACGTTTTGCGAAGCACGGTCCGCGCTCGCGCGCGACGCCGTTGTTGGAGAAGATGGCGAAGGAGGGAACACGGTTTTATTCGGCTTAAAGCCAAAGCCGAGTACGGTCGCCGACCGCTTGCGGGCCGGACTAACACGGCTTAAAACTAAAAACCACCGCACCGTCGCCGGGAGCCGACGGCGACGAAATTCTCTCGGTTTTTCGCTCGCTCGCGACGCTCGACGTTGAGCGGTGCGCGGCCTCAACCGAGGGCTGACGCCCCCGGCTCCATGTGTTGTTCTCAATAGCCCCGCGTCCTCACCCCCCTGAACCCGCGCATGTCCGATAACGTCGCCAAACTTCTCAACTCGGCTCTCGATGCGGGCGAAGGTCTGTTGCGGCTCACGCCGACATGGGTGCCGCGCAGCTTTTTGCATCCGGGCAAGCGGATCAAGTTGCATCCGGCCGATTACTATTCGTACGGCGCCAATCGCGGCGGGATCGACGAACGCTGGTTCGCCAGCACGACCGACGCCGCCAACGAAGGCCGCGTCTGGCACGAAGGGCAAAGCTTCGTCCTGCATGAAGGACAGACGTTCCAACTGAAAGACGCCGTCGCCGAAGCCGGCGCACGGTTGATCGGCAAGCCGATGTTCGACAAGTATTCGAAGTGGCCGGTCTACTCGAAATTCTTCGACAACATGGGGCCGATCCCCCATCACATGCATCAGAAATTCTCCGACGCCAAACTGGTCGGCCAAGAAGGAAAGCCCGAGAGCTATTACTTTCCGCCGCAGTTGAACAACGTCGACAACAACTTCGCCTACACGTTCATGGGCCTTGAGCCGGGCACGACGAAGGACCAACTCCGTAAGTGCTTGGCCGATTGGGAAGCCGGCGACAACGGGATTTTGGATCTCAGCCGCGCATATCGCTTGAAACGCGGCACCGGCTGGTTGATTCCGCCGGGCGTGCTGCACGCGCGGGTTCGCTGTGTACCTACGAACCGCAATGGGGCAGCGACGTCTTCGGCATGTATCAGAACATCGTCGAAGGTCGCTATGTGCCGTGGTCGTTGCTGGTCAAAGACATGCCGGCCGACAAGCACCAAGACCTCGATTTCATCATCGGTCAACTCGACTGGGAAAAGAACGTCGACACGCACTTCAAGGAAAGCAACTACCTGGAGCCGATCGTCGACGCGGCTTGCTCGGGCCAGGGCTACACCGACAAGTGGATCGTCTACGGAACCGTCGACGGCGAACAGCTTTTCAGCAGCAAGGAACTGACCGTCGAGCCGGGCGCGAAGTGCGTGCTGAAGGACCCGGGCGCCAGCGGCTGGATCACCGTTCAAGGCAAAGGCCGCATGGGAAAACTGGCTCTGCAAACGCCCGCGATGATTCGTTTCGGCCAAACGACCGAAGACGAAGTCTTCATCACCGCCGAAGCCGCCGCGCGGGGCGTGGAGATCGAAAACACCGGCAGCGAACCGCTGGTCGGCTTACGGTACTTCGGACCGAACGTGCACAAGAATTTGCCGAAGCACGGCGGATCGAAGTAGAATCGTCGGCGAAGGAAGTCGAGAAAAAACAGACACCTCGACGCGTCGTGAGGGCGACGCGTCGAGCGTGAGGATGCGGAGCGCGGTACGGATGCCGTTCGTGGGGAGCAGGATACGGTCTGATCTCATCACCGTTTTCCGGAGAGGGCATTCTCGTGGGCAATATCATTTTCGGCGCGATCATGATCGCGGGCGGACTTAGCGGCTACGTGGGTATCCGCGGCATCTCGAACAGCGGCATGGGCTTGGCCGCGCTCGGCGCCGGACTGCTGGTCTGGGGCGTGGTGCAACTGATCCGCGGCGGCGACGACGAAGACTAACCGACGCTGTCGAGACCACCGCGCGTCGTGTAAAATCGAAACGTTCCCCGGGAACGCCTTCGATCCGCTTCTTCGTTTGCCGGTGCCCGATGTCGACCGTCGCGCAAAAATTCGTCCTGGACCAACACTATGTTTTTTGGAACATGGACCGGAAGGGCTACCGAACTATTTTAGAAGCGGTCGGCGGTAAACGCTTGCGTCATACATATGACGACGGGGTGCTCGAGATTATGTCGCCTTCCAGAAACCACGAGCGTTACAAACGGTTTTTGGCTCGAATGGTCGAAACGATGACGTTTGAATTGCGAATACCGATTCAAAGTCTCGGCTCGCTGACGATGTCGCCGACGGAAGACCGAGGGCTTGAGCCCGACGAATGTTATTTCTTGACCAAGGAACTCGATTGCTCGCGTAACGCGGCATGGGATCCGCTTACCGATCCCGCGCCGGATTTGGCGATCGAAATCGAGGTAACGAATTCCATCCGACCACGACTCCCGATTTTCGCGAAGTTGAAAATTCGCGAAATTTGGACTTACGACGGCGAGGAGTTGAAATTCTTGTGCCTCGGCTCGAATCACGAATACCAACCGGCGCCGCAAAGCCTTGCGTTTCCGTTCCTAACCCCGCACGATTTGATGCGTTTTCTCGGCATGATCGGCGAACTGGATGAGAACTCCATTCTGCATCTGTTCATCGATTGGTTGAACGGCATCGATAACGTCTGATTAGTCGAGTTTCTGACGATTTGAGCAATACGCCCAGAATCATTCACGAGGTTTCGCCGCAGATGCCCAACACTCACGCCAGTCCCAAACTTCACAACGCCATGTGGCCCGGTCTCGTCGGCAAGGAGCCGGGGACCGATCATCCGCCGATCTCGCTCGATCGCATGCTCGAACTGACCGCCGCCGCGAACGTCGGCGGACAAAAGTTCGAGGGCGTCGACATGTTCCTCTTCCATCCGCACATCGATCCGGACGCGAGCGAATCGGACCTGCGCACGATCGCCGACAAGATCGCCGGCCACGGCTTGGCGGTCGGATCGTTGGTCGCGCCGGTTTGGCCGGGCACCGTCGGCGGCCCTGCGATGGGGAAAGAAGCCGACCGCGCGGCCTTCGTGCTGGCCGTGAAAAAGGCCTGTCGCATCGCCAAGATTTTTAACGAACACGGCGTCCGCAAGTACGGCGTCATTCGCATCGACAGCGCGACCGGCGTCGATGCCTGGGATCAAGACTTGGAAGGGACGAACAAAATCGCCAAGACCTTCCAAGAGGCCGCCGCCGTCGCCGCCGATCACGGCGAACGCCTGGCCGCCGAAGGCGAGAATCTGTTGGGGCGGCATGCACGGCTGGAAGCACATGGTCAAGCTGCTCGAAACGGTCGATCGCCCCGGCGTCGTCGGCTTTCAAGCGGACCAAGCCCACACGTATCTCTACCTGTTGGGTTACAACGCCGAAGACAACGCGCTGCTCAAGCCGGGCTACTCGCAAGCCGAGTTCGACGCCGCGTTCAAAACGATGACCGACGCGCTCCGGCCCTGGACGATCGACTTTCACGTCGCGCAAAACGACGGCACCGTCCACGGCACCGGCAGCCACGACAAGACCGGCCGTCACTGCCCGGCCGACGACCCGAACGGCAAGCTGGACATCGTCAAAACGGCCGGCCCGTGGTTGCAGAACGCGGCCGAGCGAGGCATCCAACACATCTGTTGGGACGGCTGCATGTTCCCGAACGCGATGTTGGAAGACCCGAAAACCTGGAACACGATCCTGGCCAAGATGCTCGCCGTCCGCGACGCGTGGGGTTGGTAACTTACGAGAACAATGTGTTTTCGTGAGTTTTTCCTTGTGTGATAGGATTAAGCGAGAAGCCGTCAATTCATTCCTTGGCTTGCAGAGGTGCGAAGATGTCGATCGATATTCTCGATCTTCCGACGGAAACAAGTCCGCACAGACCGACGGGGGCGAACCGGATGTATGCGATCGCATTCGACATGGACACCGAGCTGTTGAAAGAACACTACGGCTCGGAATCTTTCAACAACGCGTACGCGGACATCAAAAAACGCTTGAAGCGACATGGCTTCAGTTGGCAACAAGGAAGCGTCTACTTCGGTGGCGATCAGGTCAACGGCGTCACATGCGTCTTGGCGGCGATCGATCTTTCGTCGACGTTCCCCTGGTTTTCGCTCGCCGTGCGCGACATTCGCATGCTGCGCATCGAGGAAGAAAACGACCTGATGCAAGCCGTCCAATTAAATAAGTAGGCTTCGCGCCCCGTTCGCAAATGAACAACGCCTCGCCGTGCTAGCTGCCGGCGGGGCGTTTTCGTCGGATTCGCCGCATGTTCGCGCCGTACCTGGTCGATACGATCCCTAAGGTCGCGCGCCGTCGCTGCGCGTCCGCGTATCTCCAGGGAGGGAGTTCCTATGGCCGGTCGTCGCTCGTCGTTGCGTTCCGTGTTGCTGTCGTCGATCTGTTTGCTGCCGACGGTCGCCGTCGCCCAACAAGCTCCGTCGGTGATGCGCAACCCACCGCCCGCCGCGCGACCGATGCCTCGCCCCGCCCCGCAACAGGGCCAAGGCTTTCACGGCGCCGCGCCGCAAACGTCGCCCGGCACGCGGCAGCCGACGCTCGCGCCGCCGCAGCCCGGCGCAAACGCTGGAAGGGGACGAAAAGCCGGCCGTGCCGGTCAGCACCGCGCAGATGCTGCTCAAAGACGCCGCCGATAAGGCGAAAACCGCCCAAAACGACGGCGATCTGAGCGAAGTCATCGCCATCGGCGAAGAGGCGCTCAAAGAGAAGCCGGGCGCCGAGGCGACCGCCTACGCGAACCGCCTGCTCAGTTCGGCGCACAACCGGCGCGGCCAGATGTTCGCCGAACACAAGCTGCACGACCAAGCGATCGACGATTTTTCGGCCTCCCTTCGCTACGATCCGACCCTGTCGCGCACGGTGCATAACCGCGGCGTCAGCGAAGCCCAAACCGGCAAGCACAACGAAGCGCTGGCCGACTTCAACAAAGCGTTGGAACTGAACCACGGGCATCCGAACACGTTCAACAACCGCGCCGAACTGTACTACCAAGCCGGCATGTTCGATCGCGCGTGGAAGGACTTCAACGAAGCGGTCCGCGCCAACCAAAACGATCCGGCCTACGTCGCCGGCCGCGGCAAATGCGCCGCCAAGTTGGGCAAGACGCGCGAAGCGATCCAAGACCTCGACTACGCCGTGAAGATGGCGCCCAAGAACGCCGAACTCCGCTTGGTCCGTGCCGAACTCTATCTAGGCATCAAAGGCTTCGGCACCGCGGCCGAAGATTATCGCGCGGCGGCGCAACTCGATCCGCAATCGGGCCAAGCGTTACGCGGCCTGGCGTGGATCATGGCCACTTGCCCCGATCAGCGTCTGCGGAACGCCGAAGAGTGCGTGAAGGTCGCCGAACGGGCGATGCAACTCGACGGCAACAACGACCCGCGACTACTTGGAAACGATGGCCGCGGCCTACGCCAACAGCGGCCAATACGAAGCGGCCGCCGAGCTGGTCAAACAAGGCCTGACGACCGCCAAAGGGGCGACCGCCCAACGGATGCAGGCGCAACTGGCGGTCTACAAAGAAGGTAAACCGTTCCGCGACGGCCCCGAACCGCAACAGCCCCAACAAGCCACCCGCCCGCAAACACCGGCCCCGGCGAAGCGGTAAATCGAAGTCTCCATCTTGATGATGTCAAACGCCCGATCGAAATCGATCGGGCGTTTTTCGTGCTTCGACCGATCGCTTGACGCGTTCTCGCGGACAGAATACTATGCGTGACATAGCGTGTGATGCCTAGCATCCTGCAGATCCGCGTAATTCCTGGCGTCGATCATGAAACTCGAGAGCGAACTGATGCGCGGCGCGGGACCGATCGCGGTCTTGCGTCTACTGTCCGGCGGCGAAAAGTACGGCTACGAATTGGTCGAGGCGCTGGCCGAACGCTCGGGCGGCCTGCTTGCCATGGGGCAAAGCACGCTCTATCCGATGCTCTACAATCTCGAAGCCAAGGGGTTGGTGAAGTCGCGCGTCGACGAATCCGGGCCGCGGCCGCGTCGCTACTATCGGCTGACGTCTCGCGGGCAAAAGAAATTGGCCGCCGACGTCAAACAGTGGGACGCCCTCGTCGCCGCGATGCAGGCATTGCAAGCTCCGCGATCGTCTCTCGGAGGAGCGACATGAACGTGGAACTCGCATCGAGCGGCCGAACGTGGTTTCCCACCTATCGTCGTTGGCTGGGCATCCGCCCGCATCCCCAAGTCGTGCTCGCGGAATCGGCACTGCCTGAATCGATTCGGCAAACGATCCTCTCGGTCGTACAACGGACGCGGCTGTGGCGCGGCGAACGTTACGACGTCACGCGAGAATTCATCGCTCACTTCGCCGACGGCTTGGATGCCGGGCGGACGCCCGAGGAACTGCTCGCGGCGTTCGGTGATCCGAAACAAGCGGCCAAACTGATCCGCGCAGGCCAAACGTCGCTGCCGCCCGCTGTGGTGGCATGGGCTGCGTTGGGCGATGTGGGCGTTGGTCGCGTCGCTGGTCGGCTATGCGTGTGCGACCGCGTATCAGTTGTCCCGGACGCCCGTCGCGACGACCGACTACTCGACCATCTTCCTCGAACGGGCCGAAGCGTGGTCCGAGGACCAGAGAGCCTGGCCGCTGTATCGCCAGGCGTTGATTCAACTTGATCTCGAACATCCTCCGGAATGGATGCGGGATGAAAAAATCGATGCCTTTTATTGGGACGGAAGTTATGCGCAAACGCCGAATTTTCAGTCGGACCATTGGCCGGACGTCGCACACTGGTTCGAACTGCGGCGGGACGCGCTGGACCTGTTGCGTCGCGGAAGCGAACGTCCGGGGCTCGGTTTCGTCATCCAGCGCGATCCGACGACATATACCGAAGAAGATCGCCGCGCGATTCCCGATCTGAATCGATTCGCCGAAGACGCGTTCGCGAAAAACGCCCCGCCGCTCGTCTGGACTTTCGATGCGGTCGCCGTGTATCAGCGGCTGTTACGGGCGTGCATCTATCTGCGCATCGACGCGCTCCGCGCCGCGGAAATCGGCGACGGCGCGACGTCGATCGCGAGCATCCGCGCGATGCTCCGGATCGCCGCACACTGCCAAGAAATCCCCGGCTCCATCGGCATTATCTTCGCGCATCGAATCGAACGGACCGCTTACTCGACGATCAACGAAATCCTGTCGCGAGGCGACGAGATTTGGAGCGAAACGCAACTGCGGGATTTGGCTCAGCTCGTCGCGGCCGGCGAACCCGATTATCGGCGCGAGTTCGCCGGCAACCGCGCGTTTTTCCAAGACGTCTTGCAACGCTTGTATTCCGACGACGGTCACGGCGACGGGCGAATGACGAAGCAAGGTCTGGAGTGGATGCAAAATTACACCGATCGAATAAACGTCGATGCCGCATCGACCAAAATGAAAAATTGGTTGGAGGAATCTCTGGGGATCCCCTACGCCTATCAAACGTACTCGTTGCCGTTGATCAACGTCCGAACCGCGTCGCGCACCGAAATGACGGCCTACTACGATCGGCAAATGGAATTGTTCTTGCTTCAGAACGAAACGCCGCTTTGGAAAAAGGTCGCGCAACAACCGGACGACTGGGATAACGCGGAAACTCGTAGCAAGTATTGGCTGGCCTGGTTGTTCCTGCCGATGCCGCCGCGCGGCGAATGCCAAACGTTCCAAGGTTATCGCGACGGCGCGTTGATCGGCCTGGCGTTGGAACGTTATCGTCGAAACCACGGCGTTTGTCCTGCTCGCTTGAACGAACTGGTCCCGGATTATCTGTCCGAGTTGCCGGTCGATCGGATCAATGGAACGCCGCTCATTTATAAGCTGATCGACGGCGCTCCGATCGTTTACGGGACGGGTGTCGACGGGATCGATGAAAACGGAAAACTCGACGAATGGTGTTATGGTCTGTGGACGGAGCATCCCACGGTGATGCCGCCGAATTCGCTTGCCAAAAAAAGCGGCGATTGGGTCGTCTGGTCGCTGCTGCCCGAACATCAACCGCCGGCGGTCGATGCCCGGCTGAAACGCGAAGCGGAGGAAATGGACTAGGCCCCAGCTGAAGTGTTCGCGTACAAAAACATCGAAAACTCACGAGAATTCTCCGGTTTTCGTTCTCAAAAAAAAGTTCAGGTCACGCCGAATAACTTCAGAGCGCCCAACGAATAGTAGGTGAGCGAAGCCATTTTCGCGACGAAATGCATAAGTAAACAAAATGTCATGCATTAGTGAGGCAAATCCTGTTGCTGTGGTCCTCTTTTTTTGACGCTCGTTACGCACGACACGCTCGTAACGCTCGCGCAGTAAAGATGGGGAGTTACGTAGGTGTCGAGAAATGCGACACATGGTGAAAGTGATCGGTTGGTTCAGTTTACGCACTACAAAAAACACTTTTGTCACTTGCGCAAGGCTCGTAACGCTCGCGCAGGGGATTTGGGCGGAGCGGCGCGATGGAAAAACAAAAACTGTCGCGTCGCCTGTGATCGTATCGTTCGTAACGCTCGCGCAGTGAAGCTGGGGCGTTTGGCGATGTGGCGCGAACCGCAGGCCGACACGGGCGGCTCGCTTGGAAAAATCTCTGCGTTCACACTGCTCGAAACGCTCGTTTCGACCGTAACGCTCGCAGAGTGAAGCTGGAGAAGCCCGCCGCGAAAGGGAGACGGTGAAACGTCGGCGGCGAAACGTGCGAGTTACGGTTTTGGGCCGAAGTGGATTGCACATGCGCCATCCGCGCAATCGTCGACCTTGCCCCAGCGGTAGCGGCGTTTGGCCACTTGGTCGTAACCCCATTGCCAGAGCGGCAGCGAGAACGGAATGTGCAACAGCGGCGCAAGAACCCACAACCGCGGCAGTTTGCGCGACAGATACCGGACGACGCCGGCGCCGTGATACCGCGCCGGCCGGCGTGATCAGCCACATTTCGGCCATCAGTTGGTCGTGCGTCAGATCGGGCCACCGCCGCGCGACCTCCGGATCGTGCAGCGAAAGGACCGCCAACCGACCGCCGCCGTCCCAACGCAGCAATCGCTCGACTTGTCCGCGACAGAATTTACAGTGTCCGTCGTAGATCAACACGTCGGCGTCGGGCCGCTCGGCAGGCGACGGCAACTTGCCGGGCGTGACCGCATGCGGAGTTTCGGCGACGGCGACCATAGGAACACGACGAGCGTTAAATGCGTGAAAAGACGACCAATTCTACGTTGAAAGAACCGCAGCGACGGCCCGGGTTTCACCGACCGCCGTAACTCGCTGCAAAATAACGCTTTAAAACCCACGTTTCAAGGGAACTTTCGCCAATCAGCAAGCGTCGAAAGCCTGTCGAAACGGCGATTCGTCGCGTTCACGATTCAGGGCCGGATTTTGTGGTCGGTTCTTCCTGGGACTCTTACAATACAGTCACGACTCGAGAAACACGCTCACGCTTAACAGCACGTCGCTTACATTCGTAGGTCGCATCATGGATTCTCTGCAACAGCACGTTTCGCTCGCCGCCCGGCGGATGACCGGGGCGTTGTTCCTGCGCGGTTGGGCCGTGGCGTTGGCCGTCTGTTTGACCATCGCGTTGGCGGCCGTCGGGCTGGCCAAACTGTATCCGCTGGAAGCGTTGTTCGATCGCGAGATCGACGGCCGCGTGTGGGCGTACTCATGGCTCGGCGGCGCGGTCGTGGTCGCCACGCTCGGCGCGGCGATTTGGTCGTACGTCAAACGTCCGCGCTCTTGGGAAGCCGCGCTCGAAATCGATCGTCGCTTTGAACTGCGCGAACGCGTCTCCAGCGCACTCTCGCTCGATTCCGAGTTGCGCAACACCGCGCCCGGCGAAGCGCTGGTCAACGACGCGCTGCGGAAAACGGAACGGATCGATATTCCGTCGAAGTTCCGCCTCGGCTGGTCGCCGCGCGCACTCTGGTCGCTGGTCCCGGGCGTCGCGGCGTTCGCGTTGATGTTTCTGGCCGACCCGATCAACCCGCAATCGTCGGCTTCGGCGAAAACCGACGCCGCGCAGTTGGCCAAACAACTCAAAGAAACGACCGAACCGTTGGTCAAGCAATTGGCCGAACGGCGCAAACTGGCCGAAGAGGCCGGCGACCCGAAGACCACCGAATTGTTGAAAATGCTGGAGACCGAAGCCAAGCAGTTGGCCGAAAAAGCGAACGCCGGCGAGTTGGACCGCGAGAAGGCCGTGACGAAGCTCAACGACTTGGCGAAAAAGATCGCCGAAGAACGCGATCGTCGCGGCGGCGACGACGCCATGAAACGGCAGATGAATCAGATGAAGTCACCCGGTCAAGGACCGGCACAAGACATGGCCCGCGCGATGAAGAACGCCGACTACGAAAAAGCGGCCGAGCAAGTGAAGAAGTTGGCCGACAAGTTAAACGATCCGCAAGCGTCGCAAGAAGACAAAGACAAAGCGGCCGAGCAAATGAACGCGATGCGCGAGCAGCTCGAAAACCAAATCGCCGCGGATAAGAAGCTGGCCGACGAATTGGCCGAACGCCAAAAGGCGTTGGAAGAGCAACTCAAAGAGGCCGAGCAAAAGGGCGACAAACAGACGGCCGACGATTTGAAACAGAAGTTGGATCAAACCGCGCAAGACGCCGCCAATGCGCAACAGAAGGTCGATCGCAATCAACAAGCGCAGCAGTTGGCCGATAACCTGAAGCAAGCGGCCGACGGACTGAAAAACGGCGATGCCGCGCAAAACCCAACAAGCGATGCAAAATATGCAAAGCCAGATGGGCGAACTCGCTCAGCAAAACCAACAGATGCAAACGCTGCAGCAAGCGATGGAGATGATCGGCGAGTGCAAGTCCGGCTGTTCGGGCGAGAAGTCGGGCGAAGGCCAAATGGCCCAAGCGGGGAAATCCGGCAAGGGCGGCAAAGGCGGAAAAGAAGGTGAAGGCGGCGAAGCAGGGCAAGGCCGGTCGCAAGGTCAAGGCGGCGGTCGCCCGATGAACGGTCCCGACGGCATGGCCGGCGGGATGAAGCAAGGCGGAGTCGGCGGACTGAAGGCCGGCGTCGGCGCGGGACCGGCGTTCGGAAAGGAAAAATTGGAAGCGAACGACACGAAGTTCCGCGACTCGAAAGTGAAGCAGGAGATCGGCCAAGGCCAAGCGCAGATCACCGGCGAAGCGGGCGGCCCGAACAAGGCCGGCGATATCCGCGAGCAGATCAAAGTGGAAACGCAATCCGGTAAAGCCGAAGCGGCCGAAGCGATCAACCGCCAACGCCTGCCCAAACACCAACGCGATCAAGTGAAAGAGTATTTCGATTCGCTACGGGATGGGAAGTAAATCACAAACGCAGTGAACGGCCAGGGTGGCCCATTTACGTGACGAACGGAGTCGGCAGCGTGACGCGACGCAATTCCAGTTTCAAGGACGAGGCCGAACTCTGCGCGGCGTTCATCGCCGGCGCGGTCGAGCAGGGCTGGACGTCGTACGCCGAAACCAAAGGCTACGACATCGTGTTGGCCCGCGGCGGCATTCGAGATCGGCGTGCAAGCGAAGCTGCGTTTCAACGCCACATTGTTACGCCAGATTTTGCCGCAGCACTACGTTCGCGGAGCGGTGAACGAGCATCCGCATCATCTGGCCATTTTGCTGCCGTGCTACGACGACGACGTGAGCACGATCTGTAATGCGCTGGGGATCGCGTTTTTTTATCACTCGCCCGAGGATTGCGCGGGGAGGAGATTCGCTTTCGCCCCGACTGCCTGGCCGGCATCCGGTGGGACCATTGCGGACACATGCCATTGGAGCTGCCCGACTACCAACCCGACGTCCGAGCCGGCATCCCCTCGCCGACGGTGTTAAGCGAGTGGAAGATTCAAGCCCTGCGACTCTGCGCACTGCTAGAATTGCACGGCGAACTGACGGCGGAAGATTTCCTGCGGCTGGGGATGGATCACCGGCGGTGGACCTATCCGTACAACGAGTGGTTGACGATCCGCGACGGCCGCTTCGTCGCGGGCGAAGGTTTGCGTTTTCCGGAACAACATCCCGAGGTCTACGCCGCGATCGTGGCCGACTTGCGCCGCGAGTTGGAATGCGAATCGTCGCCGCAACCACATCGCTCACGAGGAAGCAACACGACATCCGTCTTCGCTTAAAGTGTCGCGGATTCGATACGGTCGGGATTCACGTCAAATTCGAGGCCGAGCGGTCGTTGAACTGTCGCATTGACCGTAGAAAGTCGGAATGAACGCATTTCGCAACGCTTTACGATCCATTCCGTAACGAGGTTTCCGGGGACTTGAGTCGAAATCCGAGTTTTTCTTAAGAATTCGTGTCCGCCGGTATATTGAATGCTCGCAGTGTGTAAGTGAGTTCTCACGTCGTCGCTCTGACGACAAGACGTTTGCTCAGTAAGCTCAATTTCAAACTGCTGAATTCCACACTGCTTTGCTCACTCAAAACTCCTTATCCCACTCCGGTCCCGCACACCGCACGCAATTCTCAGAGGAACCCGCCATGTTTCAGCCTCTCCGTCCCGCACATGAACGCCGTCCGGGCACTCCGCCCCGACTTTGGCGTTTCGGTCTCTCGATTTTTGGTCTAGCGCTCACCTTGGGCGGCACGGTCGCCGTCGTGGGGCAAGACGTCGTTCCGCCGGGCGCACCGCCGCCGCCGTTACCGGGCGTCAAGCTAGATGTTCCCGCCGAGCCGATGCCTGCTCCGCAACTCAATGCGGCCCCGATGAACGACCCGGCCGCCGAGGGGGAGGAAGTTCTCACGCGCGGACCGTTGCACGAAGCATTTGCGCAACCCATGAATATCGGACGCGAAGCGCCGCCGTTAGTCGAAAAGCAACCGCCGGCCGCGATCGAAGAATTGCCACCTGACGAAAAGCCCGAAGGGGACAACGTGATGTGGATCCCCGGCTATTGGGCATGGGACGACGATCGCAACGATTTTCTCTGGGTCAGCGGCGTCTATCGCGACGTACCGCCGAATCAAGCCTGGGTTGCCGGCTACTGGAGCCAAGTCGCGGGGGGATACCAGTGGGTTCCCGGATTTTGGACGGCGCAGAAGGCCGACGAGGTCGAGTTCTTGCCCGAACCGCCGGCCAGTTTGGACGAAGGCCCGACCACCGCGCAACCGAGCGATAACCACTTTTGGGTGGTCGGCAACTGGCGTCACGTCAACAACCGCTACGCTTGGACGCCTGGGTATTGGACCGCCGCGCAGCCGGGTTGGATTTGGTCGCCCGCGTATTACTCGTGGAGTCCCTACGGCTACTGCTATACCGGCGGCTTTTGGGATTACACGTTGGCGCAACGCGGCTGCGCGTTCGCTCCGGTCTATTTCGGACCGCGGTATTTCGCTCGTCCTTACGCTTACACGCCGGGCATCGTGCTGCGTACGAATTTCCTGACGGTCCATCTCTGGTCGCGTCCGCGCTACAACCATTACTACTTTGGCGATTATTACGGCGGCGGCTTCGTCAACGCCGGGTATCGTCCGTGGTTCTCGCCGGTGGTGGCCAACCGTCCTTGCTACGACCCGTTATTCACGTATTATTCGTGGCAAGGTCGTCGCGGCGATCCGAATTGGTCGAACGTCGTGCGTCAACGCCATGATTACCTCGTGGCCAACGCCGGCTACCGTCCGCCGCACACGTATGCGGCGATGCGCGACTTGGCTCGCGATCCGCGGGTTCAACAGAACATCACCAACGTCAACATCATCAACAGCCGTAACACGGATATCGATATCGTGAACGCCAACGGCCGCGGACGTGGCCCGGGTCGCGGCGATCGCGAGTTCGGCAAGTTCGACGGCGACTTGACCAGCCTGCAAGTTCAAAACGCCGCGTTCGCCGACAACATCGATCGCGTGGCCAGACAAGTTCGCGACGTACCGAACGCGCCGGTGAAATTCGAGAAGGTGGATGCGCAAGCGCGCGAACGGTATTCGCGCCAAGCGACCGATTTCCGCGACATGGCCGTGCAACGTCAGAAGTTCGATGCGGCCGCGATCGCCGCCGCTTCGCGTCCCGGCAACGCCAAGGCCGGGGGCACCGTCGATCCGACCCCCGGAAAGGGCGGCCCCAACGTCGCCGTCGACGGCGGAACGAAGATGAAGTTTCAACCGGTCCGCCCGACTCGCGATGGGCGGAATCCGGTCACCGTCGCCAAGCCCGACGCCGATGATGGTCTGCCAGGTCGGAATCCGAACCGCGATCCGAACGATCGAGGTCCGAACGGCGGACGCAATCCGCTGGGCGATGTCGGCAAAGCGGCCGATCCGGACGGTCCGCTCATGCCGGGACGCAACAATCCGCTCGACGGCAAGAATCCGGATCGCGGCGTGGGAAAGAACCCCGACGTGACAGGCGGCAAGAACCCGACCGATTCGCGTGTCGGCCGCGATCGCCCCGACCCGTTGGACATTCCCGGGAAGAACCCGAACATGGGCAAAGGTCGCCCACGCACCGACGACGTCGTTCGACCGGGTGGCAGCACACCCGATGTGACGGAC
This sequence comes from Pirellulales bacterium, assembly GCA_049840575.1. Lineage (GTDB taxonomy): Bacteria > Planctomycetota > Planctomycetia > Pirellulales > JALHPA01 > JANRLT01. The sequence continues at coordinate 16,896 of JASGKV010000009.1, read as the reverse complement.
GTAATTCCTGGCAAAAATCCGACGACGCGCGACGTGCCGGACCCGACCTTCCCGGGTCGTAATCCGAATCCGAACGCGGACAACCCGTTCCCCGGGACACGCAAGATCGGCGACTTGCCCCCGAACGGGAAGACGCCGAACGTCGACCCGACTCCGGGTGCGAATCCTATGAATCCCAACGCGGATAACCCATTCCCTGGCACGCGCAAGATCGGCGACCTCCCGCCGAATGGGACCACGCCCAATGTGGACCCGACGCCCGGCAAGAACCCGAGGAACATGAACACGGACAATCCGTTCCCGGGCACGCGCAAGATCGGCGATTTGCCGACCGGTCCGTTCCCCGGCAATACGGTGCAAGGGCGTGACTCGACGAATAAAGACACGCCACGTCCTCCGCGCGTCGATACGCCGCGTAACAACCCGAACGTCACGCCGGGAATCGATTTGCCCAAGGCCAATCCGAATCCGACGCCGCGTCCGCCCGAGTTGCGGAACAACCCCACGCCGCGCGGCAACTTGAACCCGGGCGGCAATCCGGTTCCGGTCCCGCGCATGACGCCGGGGGCCGCGCCGAAGGCGGGTCCGAAAGCCAACGTCGCGCCGTCGCCGGTCAATCCGGGCGGAGGAAACCCCGGCGTGGTGCCGGGCGCAGGGGGTGGCAAAGGGAAGGGAGCGGATCTCTTCCGTCCTCAACCGCGGATCGAAGATCCGACGCCACGCGTGAATCCGATGCCGAAGATGGATCGTCGCGAAACACGGCCGGTCTCGGCGCCGGTGATCGATCGTCCGGAACCGAAGATCGAACGGCCCGCGCCGCGGATCGAAAAACCGACGCCCCCTCCGCGTGTCGAACGTGCGGCGCCGCCGAAGGTCGATCGCCCGGCTCCGACACCGCGTGCGGAACGTCCAGCCGGGAACGCGGCTGATCGCCCGGCGTTTCGCGGCGAGAAGCCGGGGCGTAATCCGGGCGAGGACAAGAAAAAGAAATAACCTCTCGTTGCGCGATAGGCTCACTCACTCATCAGGCGAGATTCCGGTTCCGGAATCTCGCCTGTGTGCTCCGTCGACTTGCGATTCGGCGTTCCCGACTCGTGCGATCACCGGCAGCGGCAACGCACCGCTCGGCGAAGCCTCGTCGGAATCGAGCGCAGGATCGACGTCGTCCGGTACCGTCGAAACGCTCGGCGTCGCGGAAACTTGGATCTCCACGGTTTGCGTCGCCGGGATCGACTTCGTCGGCGACGGCGTGGGGGGAACGGCCGCTTCGCCGAAACGCAGTCGGTAGCCGACTTCCGCCCATTCGGCGCCGATGAATACGACGTTCCACGCATAAAAGAACCACGTCATCATGGCGATGAACGAGCCGATGATGCCGTAGGCCGATAGCGAGCCGCGCGTCAGATACCAAGTTAACGCTACACGACCGAGTTCCCACAGCAAGCTGGCGACGAAGCAACCCTGGATCGTCAACGTCCAGCCGATTCGCCGTGGGCAGAACAGGCGATAGAGATACAAGAACAGCGCCATGTTCAACAGCACGCCGGCCGACAGTTGGATCGCGCGGATCGACCAACTGCCGAACGGAATTTCGTTCAATAACGGGATGTCGTCGACCCAGGCCGAAAATTCGTACTGATCCAGACCGTCGATCCATTTCGTGACGCTCGTCAACACGAGCCCCGCGACGAACGTGACGACCACGAACATCCCTAATCCCAGCACGACCAGGAACGCTTTCAATCGTCCGAAGATCAAGCGGCGAATCAGCGGCCACCAGCCCGATTTGACCGGGGGCAGATATTCTTTCCAGATGCGGTAAAAGGCGATCTCCATGTTGGCGAAGATCCCGACCGCGCCTAACAACAGCATGACGAACCCGGTCGGCCCGCCGACCGTGGCGTTGGTGGCCAACTGTTCGGCCACGGCCGAAAGGATCTTGCCGACCTCGTCGGCCAATTCGGCCGAGGCGTGATCGCGCAACGCCTTGAGCAGGGTCGCTTGCGCGTTCGATTCGCCGAACGGCGACGCCCGTAATACGAACCCCAACCCGGCCAGCATGACCAGGATCAACGGAAAAAACGAAAACGCGGTATAGAACGCCAGCGCGGCGGAGTATTGGCTGGTGTTGTCGTTGGACCATTCGTAAACGGTCCCGCGCAAGTGCGGCCACAATCGGGTTTTCAGCCAACGCACCACGACGTCATGTCCGGTTGGAGTCGCGCATCCTCGAAAAAACGCTTGCGGCGCGTAGCATAGACGAAATCGCCCCGCCGGCTCAATGCGAGTCCGCCGGCTGAACCCGTGTTCCGATGGACGACGAAACCGGCTTCAAGTATCATGCCGGCTTCTCTCGCGCGGCTTGATCCGACGGCCCCGTCCGTCGAGTTTCGGGGAAAGTCGCCCTCGTTCCGACGTTCCTTCCAATACGTTACGCACGCTTGCGTGCGAATCTCCATGGCCGAACTCCATTTCGACGACAGCAAACCGGACACCAGCGATCCGAACGTCCCCTGGTACAAATTGCTGACCAAGTACCACTGGTTCGTGCTGGCCGTCTCTGCGCTGGGATGGTTGTTCGACTGCCTCGACCAACAGTTGTTCGTGTTGGCTCGACCGGCGGTGATGGAGGACTTCTATCGTCCCGTCGAAGGGATGACCCAAGAACAACTGGACGCGCTGCCCGGTTTGCGCAGCGCCGGCGGCAACATCGCCACGTCGGTCTTCATGGCAGGCTGGTGCTCGGCGGGATCTTCTTCGGCGTGCTGGGCGACCGCATCGGCCGCGCTAAGACCATGATGATGACGATTCTGCTCTATTCGTTATTCACGGGACTCAGTTCGCTCTCGACCGGTTTGTGGGATTTTTCGTTCTATCGTTTTCTTACCGGGCTCGGCGTCGGCGGCGAATTCGCGGTCGGCGTGGCGCTCGTCGCCGAAGTGATGCCGAACCGCGCGCGACCCTACACGTTGGGCTTGCTGCAGGCGTTGTCGGCCGTCGGTAACATCTCGGCCGCGTTGATCAATCTCTATCTAGGCGTGGCCGGCGAGCATGCCGATCCCAGCGACGGCAACATCCTGAACAGCCCGTGGCGCATCATGTTCTTGATCGGCGCGTTGCCCGCGCTGTTGGCGTTGGTGATTCGCAGTAAGTTGAAGGAACCCGAACGTTGGCAAGCGCAGGCCGAACAAGACAAGGGCAAAGTCAAAACGCCGTTCTTCTCGCAATATGCCGACATCTTCGGCGACGCGCGGTGGCGGAAGCACGCCTTGTTAGGCCTAATGCTGGGATGCTCCGGCATCATCGGGCTGTGGTCGGTCGGCTTCTTCACGCCGGACTTGATTCGCGAAGTCGCGCAGGCCCGCCGAGTCGATCAAAGTGCTGCAGGACGAAGTGGCGGCGGCCAAAACCGGCGGCGATACGGTACGGGCGGAACGATTCACCGCATTGATCGCGCGCGTCCAAGACGTCGGCAAGAAAACCGTCGCCGGCGAAAAGGGAGCGAAGTTGACCGACGACGAAGCCGCGCTGGTGAAATCGGTCGAAGGAAAAGTGAAGTCGCGTTTGACCAGTTTGGCCAGTTACACGTCGATCGCCATCAACGTCGGAGCGTTCTTCGGGATGTTCGGCTTCGGCGCGTTGTCGCAAAAGATCGGTCGCAAACCGACGTTCGTCTTGGCGCTCTTGGCCGCGTTCGCTTCCACGGTCTCGGTCTTCTGGTTCTTGCAAGACTTCTGGCAAATCTGGGTCATGGTTCCGATCATGGGCTTTTGCCAGTTATCGCTCTTCGCCGGATACGCCATTTATTTTCCCGAGCTGTTTCCGACGCGTCTGCGTTCGACCGGCACCAGCTTTTGCTACAACGTGGGCCGGTTCGTCGCCGCGTTCGGTCCGTTGGTGAAAACCGCATTGGAAAACGCGTTCAAATCCGAGGCGCGAACGCAGATCGAAACTCTACGTCTGGCGGGCGTCTGCATGTGCGCGGTCTTTTTGATCGGCTTGATCGTGCTGCCGTTTCTGCCGGAAACCAAGGGAAAGCCGTTGCCGGAGTAGGGCCGTGAGCGGAAATTTTAGCCGAAAGCACGCGTTTCCCAGTGGTCCGTCGGCCCAGAAAGAATTTTTACCCTCGTTCGGCACCGCCTTGACTTGCCGACGTGGGCTGGTAAGCTTACATAGATAAGTGTACGCAGTGACACTTATGTGAATCCCGTGCATCGGTTTTGCGAATGCCGCAGCCGCCCCGGCGGATGCCTCCGGATTTGCCGCGACCGAGCCTGCGCGGATGTCTCGCTCGTTTCGCTCGTAACGCTCGCAAAGTGAAGATGGAGAAGCCCGGGTCGGCATCACGGTCTCGTCGAACACCAAACACGAAAATTTCTACGTGATCGTAACGCTCGTAACGCTCGCAAAGTCAAACTAGGTAAACCAGGCCCTGAATGGGCATGAAAGTCCTCTGCAAAAGACAGAGAATCACTTAAGCAGTTGTCCGCAATGGCGGCCGACCTGAAAGAACGCTCTTTGACAATTCGACAGCGAGAAAAAACTTCGCGAAAGCGATCGTCACTCAGTGGATTTTCAACCACTCGGCCAGGCGGCGCATGCCGTCCACGGTCGAGACGCGCGGAGCATAGCCGAAGTCGCGGCGGGCGGCGCCGATGTCGTACCAGTGGGCGTCGCCAAGTTGCGCGGCCAAAAACCGCGTCATGCGCGGCTCGCTTTTAAGATTAAACAGAGTGTGAACGCGTTCCAAAATCGCGCCGATGCGCCGCGCGGCATTGCGCGAGATCGATTTTTTGATGGGGGACTGACCGTCGAGCGCCAAAAGTTCGTTGATCCAAGCCCAGCAGTTCACCGGTTCGCCTTGGCTGAGATAGTATGCCCGACCGCAGACCGCTGCCCCGGGCGCGAGCGCGTCGAGCGCTTGGAGGTGCGCGTCGGCCGCGTTGTCGACGTAGATCATGTCGACCAAGTTCGTCCCGTCGCCGACGCGGCGCAATTTGCCCTGGCGAGCGCGCTCGAGCAGACGCGGCACGAGATGCGGATCGCCGGGGCCCCAAATCAAATGCGGTCGCAACGCGCAAGTGAGCAATCCGTTCTGTCCGTTCGCGGCCAAGACCGCTTGCTCGGCCAGGGCTTTGGTCTCGGGATATGAGCAGAGCCACCGCGTGGGGTAGGGCGTCGACTCGTCGATGCTGGCTTGATCGTGCGCGTCGAAGGTCACGCTGGGGCTGCTGGTGAAGACGAGTTTTTGGATTCCGTGTAGACGACACGCGTTCAGCACGTGAATGGTGCCGCGCGTGTTGATGTCGAAATACGTCTCGCGCGGTCCCCAGATGCCGGCGATGGCGGCCGTGTGGATCACGGCGTCGCAACCGAGCACGGCTTGCGAGACGGCGGCCGGATCGCGAATGTCGCCGCGCACCAACTCCGCGCCGGATGCCGCCAGTTCGGGATAGTTGTGTCGTCCGAACACGCGGACCACGTCGCCGTGCGCAACAACCGCCGGACGATCGCTTCGCCGAGAAACCCGCCTCCGCCGACGACCAGGATTATGTTCATCGTTGTGTGTCGCGCTTCGCCAGCGCCGCCAATTTTTCGCGAAAGATCTTCGCGTTATGCCGAATATCGACCGGGAACGAACGATGAAAGCGAAACGTTCGAATCGCCGCGAGTCGCGGATACTCGACCGACATGGTGCGCAGCTCTCGTTCGATCATCTCTTGGAGCACGGATTTTCCGTTCCCCAAACTCACCTTCAAGGGTTTCGGCTCAACGAACAACACCGGCGTTTGCTCGCCGCGCGGACCGATTCCGACGAGCGCCGTTCGCTTGACCGCGAAATGCGTATTGAAAATCTCCTCGACCGGCGCCGTATCGAGCGGACCGTCGACGGTCCAAACACGATGCGCCGCGCGGCCGCAGAACCAAAAGCGATCTTGCGCGTTGAGATACCCGAGATCGCCCATCCGATGCCAGACCGAGCCGTCGCGGTCGCGGATTTTCGCGGTCGCGTTAGCGTCCTGACGTGTGACGTATTCGGTGGTGATCGTCGGGCCGTGGACGATCAGTTCGCCGACTTCGCCCGGCGGAAGCTCCACGACGTCGTCGATCGATACGATCGGACCCTCGACCGGCCGGATGACTTTCCAATCGATCCGCGCGAAGCGTCGACCGACGCAGACGCCGGCTCCGCGTTCGGTTTGCGGCCAGGTCTCGTCTAAGATTTCGCGTGCGCTGATCGTGGCGATCGGCAACGCTTCGGTCGCGCCGTACGGCGTGTGCATCGCCGCGTCGGGAGGCAATGCCGCGACCATGCGCCGCAACACCGGTCCGGTGACCGGCGCGCCGCGCTCAGCACGCGTTTGAGTTTGGGAAAGACGACCGGATCGAGATTCGGCGATTGCGCGCGACGCTCTTCGCACACACGGCCGATCTTGTCCCAGACCGCGGGCGAGGCGAAGCTCTGCGTCGCGTGATGCGTCACTAGCGCGCGGTCGATGATTTCGCGCGGCTCGACCGTGGCCGGACGCGAAAAATCCATTTTCGGCAAGACGGTCGTCACGCCCATCGCGGCGTTGAACAGTCCGAATAACGGAAAGCACGGCACGTCGATCTCGCCGGGCCGGATGCCGTATTGGTCGCGGATCAGTTCGACCTGCGCGTCGAAATTGCCGTGTCTATACAGTACTCCCTTCGGCGGGCCGGTGCTGCCGGTGGTGAAGATGATCGCCGCCGGATCGTCGGCCGTCGTGAAGTACGCGGCGTCCTCGATTTCGCCCCGCCGAGAAACCGGAGCATACGTGCCGAGGTCTCGCACGTCGTCGAGCGTTTTTTCGCCGCGGAACCAGCGTCGGCCGACGACGACGTTGAAATTCGCCTGCGGAAAGCGGCGACGATATAGCACCCGCGCGAGTTGAACGCGGCGAATCGCGATGAAGCCCTCAGGCTCGGCCTCGGCCAAGCAGGCGATGAGGTTGTTCTTCCCCATCCCCGGATCGATCAAAATCTGCACCACCCCGGCGCGGAGCATGGCGAAGACGAGCGCGATCGAATCGATCGACGGCGGCACGAGCAATGCGAGCCGTTGCCCGGTTCGTGCGCCGGAGATACGTAAGCCGCAGGTCAGATTCCAGACCTCGCGTTCGAGTGCGGCGAACGTGATCGAGCGACCGCCCGGTTCGACGATCGCGAGCGCGTCGGGTTGCGACTCGGCGAACTGCGCGAACTGCGCCGAAACGTTACACGGCGGGGCAGGGGGTGAACTCGGCGGCATACGGCGATTTTAGCCGAGACGACGCGAGTGTCGTAGGGTGCGTCTCGACGCACCAGGAAAGATCGTCGTTCCGATGCGCGGCGACGCCTTGCGAACGGTGCGTCGAGACGTACCCTACATGGACTGTTCCAAATACTCCAACACCGCGCTCGCCACGTCGACGTTCAACGCCGCGCTCAAGCCGCGCCAGCCGGGGACGGCGTTGACTTCGATCACCAGCGGTCGTCCGTGCGGATCGAACAACAGATCGACGCCCGCCAGCGGTGCGCCCACGACCTGCGCCGCGCGCGCGCCAAATCGAGGACGTCGTCGGGCAGTGCGCAAGGCTCGGCGGTCGCGCCGCGGGCGAGATTCGTGCGCCAATCGGACGCATGACGCCGCCGCATCGTCCAGGTCCGCTCGCCGACGATCAGCACGCGATAATCGGATTCTCCGTGCGGGATGAATTCCTGCAAGTAAATCACGCTGCCTAAGCCGGCGAGCAGATCGAACGTCCGCGCGGCGAGCGCTTCGTCTTCGAGCAGCGCGATGCCGCGGCCTTCGGAACCGAACAGCGGCTTGATCACCGCGCGGCCGCCGAGTTCGGCGAACCCGCGCAACGCCTGTTCGGGCGTTTGGGCGACGATCGTTCGGGGCGTGGGAATCCCGGCTCGGGCCAGCCGTGCCGTGCAGAGGAATTTGTCGACGGCCGCTTCGATCGCGCGGGGCGGATTGACGACCGGAATGCGTTCGGCCAAGTACGCCAGCGCGTCCATGCGGAACACGATCTGCTCGAGCGAGCCTGGCGGCATGGTGCGGACGAGCAGGCCGTCGCACTTGGTCAGCGGCACATCGCCCGACGTAATCCCCAGCGCGGTTTCGCCGTGCCCGACGCAGTCGACGCTCAGATCTCGATACGTCGCGCGGACGATCTCATGGCGATCGCCGGCGGCGCGTATGAGATTGCGCAGATACCAACTGTCGGACGAAGCGAGAACGGCGAGACGCATGAGATCGTGCGAACGAGCAAACGAACGAACGGTTCGTACTGTAACATCCCCGACGCGGCGATGCCATTTCGCAACGCCCGCACGCACACCGGACGGAGCGACAAGCCAGCGCGACTTCAGCGCAGAAAAAAGCCCCACGATCGCCCAAGCGATCGTGGGGAACGAAATCGAGAACGATCAACATCCGCTCAATAGCGAGGCAACTGCGAGGGATACGTAGGATGATATGACTGAGGTTGCGCCGGATGCGCGCCGGATAAGCGGCCGCGCCATACGGTTGATTGTACGACGTGGTCGGATAGGCCGAGGCCGGCTGTTGATAGGATGTCGTCGGGTAGGCCGAGTAACCGTTGGTGGGATAGTTTTGCGCGAGGGGACCGTAGTTCGGCGTCCCGTATTGGGCGTAATTCGGATTCGCGATGGGATAGGCCTGAGCGTAAGCATTGGGTGCGCCGTAGTTCGCTCCACCGTAATTCGCGGCGCCGGAGTTGGCGGCGGCAGGGTTCGATCCGTTCGCCGTTGGGCCGTAATTCGGCTGACCGTAAGCCGGGTTCGGCGCATAGCCGTTCGAATAGACGTTCGGCGTCCCGTAGCTCGGTTGCTGCGGATAGACCATGCGATTCGGCTGCGCGGCGCTCGGAAATGTCGGATTCGAGTAACCGGCCGTCGAGGTCGTACCGTTCCACGGCGACGTACCGGGATTGGCGGCCGTGTTCAACGGGCGGGTGGTCGGAGGCGGCGCGAAGCGATCGATCGGCGTGGCCGGCGAAATCGGCTGCGCGACGTACGTTTGACCGTTGGGTTGAGGCGATGTATTCGCGAAGCTCGGCAAGTTGCCTTGCAAGCCTTTTTGCAGCAGTTCGTAGCCGTCGGTCTTCAGCGATTGCACCTTCGATTGATCGACGGTCACTTTCGGTTTGCCGCCCGACCAATCGACGTGGACGATGCCGAAGTACATCGCCGCGCCGACCGCGGCCGCGGAGAGATAGAAACGCGAACGACTGCTGACGGCGTACTGCACGGGCTTGGGTAACGGGCTTGCCGCCAATTTCACCAAGCTATGAAGACCGAATTTGGAAGCCGCCATCGGGGCACCGTCGTGAAAATGACCGTCGCGCGAAAAGAATCGCCGCGAATCATCGGCATTTCGGGAAAACGGGGCAAGATCAATGTTGCCGGCGACGGAATTCGCCGGCTATCACGACGTGCGGAGAGACATGGGCCGCGGATAAAACTGATGCACTGATGCACGCGGATCGGAATGCATCGGCTCCCGAATAGAAGTTTCTTAATGTGATGCCGGCATGTGTTACGACCAGGACTTGGTCGCGATGTCCGGGCGCAGCTCGCCATAACGTGTCGTTTTGCCGGTCTTCAGATTGTGGAAGACCACGACCGCAGGGCTGAAGAGATGCGGATCGATCTTATAAAAATCGCCGTCGTAACCGGTGAAGATTTCTTCGAAGGGGCGACCGTAGTCGGCCGATGCGCTGCTGGGGACGCGCGGTCCGAACTCGGCCAAGAGATCGTCGTCGCAGCGGACGTAGAGGTGCGTCTCGCCGCCGTACAGGATCGCATCGTTCGTGCGCCCGATCGCGGCCAAGTCCGATTTCGCCGGCGGCGGCAACGGCGCGAAGCCGTAACCGCTTTCGATCAACGCTAGGTCGAACCCCAATTCATGCAGCTTGTGCATCGCCGTTTCGACGGATCGCGCGACGATCTGCACACCGCCGGCGACGCTGGCCGTGGGAGCGACCAGCAACGTCAACCCGTTGGAGGGAACTTCGCACGCGGCCGAAATGGTCACGAAAACGTCGGCCGGAGGGGCTTGGCGTGTTTCCAACACCCCGACCGCGTAGGGCGTTTGTTCGTTCAACCAACCGAGCTTGGCGTACAACGCTTCCTTGCCGTAGGCCAACCGCATCGGGCCCGAACCCATCGCGAAGAAATCGTCGACGGCGATTTTCCAGCCGGCGTACTGCGCCGCCATGCAAGCCGCCGCCGGTCGGTCGGTGCGGACTTGGACCGCCGGCCCGCTGCCGAATTCCGTCCGGGCGGGAACCAGCGAAACGTCCAGCAATCCCCCTGCTGAGAAGAGCGCCAACACGCAGCCGACGTCCAATCCGCCGGGAGCATCGATGCCGCAATCGATCCAAGTTCCGGCCGTCTCCGAGCAGCGATACACGACCACGTTCGGCTTGGTCGCCAACCATTCGTTGACGGCGCGGACGGTCCGCTTATTCAGTTCGAGTTCGTAGGGTTGAAACGTGTTCGGCATCGAAGATGACAAGCGTCCCACGATAGAAAATCAATCGCCTCACGACGACGATTGGTGCCGCGGCGGCACTAAAAACCGAATCCCGAAAACCGAAAACTACAACCGCCCCACATTCGTTTCCGCACGCAGTTGTTCGATCATATCGCACGTCGCCGCTTCAACGGCCGCTTGCCAACGGGCTTCGCCGAAGCGGTCTTTGTATTGCTTGCCCGCGTGCGCGAAGATGATGCCGCGACTGTTGTTGACGATCGCCCCCAGGCCGTGTTCGTCGAATCCAGACGCGACGTCCTTCGCGCCGCCGCCTTGCGCACCGTAACCGGGAATCAGCAACCAGGCGCGGGGCATCGCTCCGCGGAGCGCTGCCAACTGTTCGGGATAGGTCGCCCCGACGACCGCGCCGCAGCACCCGTAGCCGGTTTCGTCGCTGGTCCGATCGGCTTGGCCTTCGACCCACGCGGCGACGCATTCGTACAACGTCGGGCCGCCGGTGTCCAAGTCCTGAAACATCCCGCCGCCAGGGTTGCTGGTTTTGACCAGCACGAAAATGCCGGCGTCGGACTGCTCGGCGACTTCCAAAAACGGCGTCAGGCTGTCTTCGCCCAAATAAGGGCTGACCGTCAGCGCGTCGCATTGCCACGCTCCGGCCGGCGTGCGGTCGAGATACGCCCGAGCGTAGGCGGCGGCCGTGGTGCCGATGTCGTTCCGTTTGCCGTCCATCACGACCAGCAAGCCCTGCTGTCGGGCGTAGCGGCAGACTTCGTAGAGCGCCAGCATCCCGTGCGGGCCGAGTTCCTCGAAAAACGCCGCTTGCGGCTTCACTGCCGGCACCAGCGGCGCGACGACGTCGATCACCGCCTTACAGAATGCTTCGTAGCCCTTCGCCATGCCGGCCCAATCGCCCAGCTTGACGTCGCCTCGGAGCGCGGCGGGCAGCGATTCCCAACGCGGATCGAGTCCGACCAGCACCGGGTTGCACTTATGCAGAACGGCGGTCACCAAACGATGCGAAAACGTGCTCATCGGGCGCGGCGAGTCCTGCGAAAACAGAGGGGCGATCCGAGATTCCGCATCGTAACGATTCGGACTCGCCGGCGAAAGGAGAACTCCGTCGGTCGATGCTGCGTAAGTCTTCTACCCTGGCCGATTTTCGCACCGTTGCCGGCATTGTCCGGAGAATCGGAAATTGGTAGATTACGGGACTCGCCGCGATGGGATTTTCGGTTCGACGCGAATCGGCCCCGAGGCGAGCGGACACACTTCCTTTAACGTCGGACGGCGGGACGGTCTCGCACTCATCCGGCAACCACAAGGTATTTCTTTTTCATGGTTAATCGCAATCTCATCCGCGGTCTGGACTACGCCGACGACGCTCTGGAACAAGAGCTGTTGGATTCCTTGCAAGGGATCGACTTCGACGATCCGGCCGCATTAGCCGACGAAGCGAACGTCACGCTCAACACGATCGTCGAAGGCAAAATTCTCCGCGTCGACGACGAATTCGTTCTGCTCGACGTCGGCTATAAGAGCGAAGGTCAAATTCATCGTAACGAGTGGGACGAAGGCGAAGCACCGCCGGAGCCGGGTCAAACCGTGCGCGTCCTGGTCGAAGACGTCGAAGACTCGATGGGGACCGGCGAAGAAAATCGCGGGATGATCGTCCTCTCGAAGCGCAAAGCCAAGAAGATCGACGACTGGACGAACGTCATGTCGAAGATCCACGAGGGCGACATCGTCGACGTCGTGGTCCTCCGCAAGATCAAGGGCGGTCTGTTGGTCGACCTGGACGGCGTCAACGTCTTCCTGCCGGCCAGCCAAGTCGACATCCGTCGTCCGTCGGACATCGGCGATTACGTCGGTCGCACGGTGCAGTGTATCGTCCTCAAGATCGACGACGAACGCCGCAACATCGTGGTCAGCCGTCGCGCCTTGATCGAAAAGGTTCGCGAGAAACAACGCGAAGAACTGCTCAAGACCTTGGAAGTCGGCCAACTGCGCAAGGGCGTGGTCAAGAACATCGCCGACTTCGGCGCGTTCGTCGACCTGGGCGGCATCGACGGTCTGTTGCACATCACCGACATGAGCTGGGGTCGCATCGCCCATCCGACCGAGATGGTGCAGATCGACGAAGAACTCGAAGTCATGGTCTTGCACATCGACCACGAACGTCAAAAGATCGCCCTGGGCATCAAGCAAAAGATGCCGAGCCCGTGGGACAAGGTCGACGACAAATACCCGGTCGGCTCGTCGCATAAGGGCACCGTCGTCAACGTCATGTCGTACGGGGCCTTCGTCAAGCTGGAAGAAGGCATCGAAGGGCTGGTCCACATCAGCGAAATGTCGTGGACCAAGCGCGTCAGCCATCCGAACGAGTTGGTCCATATCGACGACGAAATCAACGTCGTCGTGTTGAAGATCGACCGCGAGAAACACGAGATTTCCTTGGGCATGAAGCAAACCCAAGAAAACCCGTGGGACAAGGTCGCCGACCGTTACCCGGTCGACGGCGAAGTGACCGGGACGGTCCGCAACCTGACCAACTACGGCGCCTTCATCGAGATCGAAGAAGGGATCGACGGCCTGTTGCACGTCAGCGACATGTCGTGGACCCGCAAGATCAGCCATCCGTCCGAGATGGTCGAGAAGGGCCAAAAGGTCACCTGCCGCGTCCTCAGCGTCGATCAACAACGTCGCCGCATCGCGTTGGGTCTCAAACAATTGGATCAGGATCCTTGGGCGACCGAGATCCCGAACAAGTATCAACCGGGTCAACTGGTCAAGGGCAAGGTCACCAAGCTGACCAACTTCGGCGTGTTCGTCGGATTGGAAAACGGTCTGGAAGGCTTGCTGCACATCAGCGAACTGGCCGAGCACAAGGTCGAAAACCCGGAAGACGTGGTCAAGGTCGGCGAAGAGATCGAGGTCAAGATTCTGCGCGTCGACACCGACGAACGGAAGATTGGCCTGAGCCGCAAACGCGTCGACTGGTCGGCCGAAGAAGCCGCCAAGGCCGACGAAGAAGAAGCGGCCGCCGCGCCGAAGGACGCCAACGTTCCGGCCAAGGAACTGAAGGGCGGCGTCGGCCAAGCCGGCCCGCTGTTCGGCAGCCCGGAACAGGCGTAAGCCGTTATTGTAGAGTGCGTCTCGGTATGAATTGCGAGACGCCGTCCGTAGGGTGCGTCTCGACGCACCGTTACACAGTGATTCAAAACGCCTCGCGAACGCAAGTTCGCGAGGCGTTTTTTATTGACCTTTGGTCGATACACCGTATCGGTTTCCCACGAAGGTCGACCTCGCTCACTCCCCGCCCAGGTCGCTCAATTCGCGCAGTTCGTCCAAGACCGTGTCCAGCGTCGGGACTTCGACGCGCGGTCGACGGCCGCCGCGATCGCAGGCGTTCAGCAGCACGAGGTCGTCGTAGTTCTCGTTCGCTTGCAACCGCTGCAACGCGCGTTGGCCCAATTTTCCGCGGGCATGATCGTGCAACGCCATGTGATGTTCGATCAGCCAGCGCGCTGTGCGTCGGTGATGAAGCCGTCGAGCGCTTCCAAACCGGCCGCGGTGTGATCGGCCGGGTCGATTCCTTTGCCGACGTCGTGCAACAACGCCGCCAGCAACAGTTCTTCGTCGTACGGAACTTCCGCGCGGGCCAACTGATAGACCTGCAACGAGTGATACAGCACGTCCCCTTCGGGATGATAACGCGGGTCCTGCTGGACGTCGTCCAACGGAACCAACAGCAACTCGTACATCTGAAAGCGATCGATCCGGGCTTCCGCGTCCAGCGTTTCGGCATCTAGTGGTTGCTCGGGATGTTCCTCGGCGATCAATCGCTCGAGCGCGGCGATGCCGGCCGACTCGATTTTCTTATGCGTCAGCGAACTGATCATCGGCACGTGCGCCTGATCCATCGCGTAGACCGTCAGTTCGAGCGGGTACTCGTCGCGCGCGTGGATGTGCCGGTAGACGCGGTTTTTGTCTTGCTTGCGCACGCGTTTGCGTTCGATCTCGTACGGAATCGCGGCCGCGTCCAAGATCGCCGCGATCGGGTCGAGCGAGTCTGCGAACAGATGCACGTCCACGTCCGAACCGCGCCGCACGTGCCCGGTCAGCACGCTGCCGATCAAGCGGGGCCGAAACGCGTCGAGCATCCGCATCGCCCGCAACGCGCAGAGCCGCATCTTGCGCAGCGTGTCGGTATGCCCCGAGCCCTCGAACAGCAATGTCCGGCTCAGCAACAATTCGCGGACTTCCAGATTGCTGGGCAAGTCCTGCGGCGTGACGGCCTGCGGGCAAAACCGCTTGGCGGCCTTGAGTTTCGCGCGAAGATACTCGGACTCTTCCCGCGTGTAAAGCAACCGGGCCGCCTCGTGGGCGATCTCCCGGCGTAATCGATCCGACGTCATCGGAGTGCGCGACCATGTCGCGCCGGCGTTGGCTAGAGACGAGAAAAGATCTTTCGAAACGATGATACTTAAATATTGTGAATCAAGTCAACATAAATCTGCCATATCAACCTTAGGAATTTGAGCAACAGAATTGAATTCAAAACCACACCGTTTTAGCAAAATAATCCAAGCATCCCGAGCTTTTAGAGCGATATCAACTATGTCGCCAAGTTGCTTTCCGTCTTCGTCTTCTACGACTAGGGTTGGGCGGAACGTAGTTGGTTTTGCGACTTTGATATAACGTTTTCCTGATTCATCCTTACCGAGCTCAATTTCTCCTGTTAAATGTGATACAAACATAGAACTGCCTATCACGGGTTCTCCATTTCCACTTTTAGTTGCGCGTTCAAGTTTGTAATGCTTTGTAAGATTTGCGATATCGCCGCAAAGTTGTATATCTGCATTTTCTTTTACATATTTGTCAACGACGCTCTTACCCGGTCCCTTTCCTTTGTCTAGATTTGTGTCTGTGACTTTTATCATTCCGGCACGCCATTTTGTATTTATGATTTGAATAGTTCCATCGTAAATATGCCAAACCTCTCGAATTAAATCGATCGACCGTTTTTTAACAATAAATGGATCAATGTAGCCATCGAAAATATACATTCCATCCAAAGGGTCAAGTATCCATTTGTCTTGATTTTCATGAAGCAGTTTGATGTCATACTCAATGCGACTAAATGCTTCAGCCAGTCGTTCTAATAGAACATTTATAGAATCTATGTGTTGTTTTTTGTTGTCTTCTGGCTGGACTGCGGTGTCTTCTCTCATCGATTTGCCCTACTGAACAAAGAAACAAATTCTTCCTCACCCCCCGCACGGGCTGCCCAGCACCCCCTGCGCCGCTTGATCGACGATGCCGAATTTCGCGCTGCGGTCGGTCGGTTCCGGGATGGCGACTTCCGTCGCCGTCGGCGACGGTCAGTTGGAAGCCCATTTCGCGGATCATGCGGTAGTCGTCTTCGGCCGCTTGGCCTTTGGTCGTCAGGTAGTCGCCGATGAACAGCGAGTTGGCCACGTACAGCCCCAGCGGTTGCAGGCTGCCCAGGTGCATCTCGCGGCCGCCGGCGATCCGCAGTTCGCTGGTCGGATTGACGAATCGCATCATGCAGAGCGCGCGCAGGCAGTCGCGCGTGTTCAATTCCTTCTTGCCGGCCAAGCGCGTCCCTTCGACCGGGTTTAGGAAATTCAGCGGGATCGATTCGGCCTTCAGCCCGCGCAGTTCCATCGCCATCGCGACGACGTCTTCTTGCTTCTCGCCCATCCCGATGATACCGCCCGAGCAGATTTCCAGGCCGGCCGCGCGGACGTTGTTTAAGGTGTCGAGGCGATCTTGGTAGGTATGCGTTGAACAGATTTCGCCGTAATAGTCTTCGCCGGTGTTCAGGTTGTGATTGACCTTGTCGACCCCGCAATCCTTCAAGCGCTGCGCCTGATCCTTATCCAGCAAGCCCAGGCAGGCGCAGATGTTCAGGCCGAACTGTTCTTTGATTTGCGGGACCAGCGTCGTGACGGTCTTCATCTCGCGTTCGGTCGGCACGGCCCGAGATCACGATGCAGTACGTCTTGGCGCGTTGTTCGGCCGCGCGACGCGCCCCTTCCAGAATCTTCGGCGTGCTCAGAAAGTTGTACGTGGGGATCTCGGCTTCGCTGTCCTTGGCTTGGCTGCAGTAGCCGCAATCTTCGGCGCAGAGCCCACTTTTGGCGTTCATCAAAAAGTACAGCTGCACCGTCTTGCCGAAATGGGCGCGGCGCAGGCGATGCGCGGCGGCGACCAGGTCCAGCAGTTCGTCGTCGGACGAGCGGAGGATCGCCAACGCTTCGGCGTCGGTCGTTTGATGGCCCGCCAGCACCTTGGCCGCCAGCACGTGCCAGGAAAACCCGTCCTGCATTTCCACGGCGTCCGCA
>JASGKV010000008.1:0-228742 GCA_049840575.1 Pirellulales bacterium | reverse complement strand
GTCAAGGCCAGGCTCACGGGTGTGATTCTGCGCGTGGCGACCCGACGTGACGCTGATGGATTTGCGGATGCCCGAGGTTGACGGCTTGACCGCGATCCTGCGCGATCCTGGCCGAAGCGCCGACCGCCCGAATCGTGGCGCCGACCAGCTACGACGGCGACCAAGACATTTTCAACGCGCTCGACGCGGGCGTGCGGGGTTATCTGTTAAAAGAGACGGTCCACACGGAAATCCTGCAAGCGATTCGGCTGGTTCACTCGGGGCAAAAGATGACGCCCCGCGACGGACCGACCGACGCCGGCGGTCGGGGGCGCGCCTGACGCCCCGCGAGATCGACGTGCTGCGGCTGATTGCGCAAGGCTTATCGAACAAAGAAATCGCCGCGCGTCTGGCACCGCGGCCGGCACGGTGAAAATCCACGTGCAAAACATTTTAGAAAAACTCGACGCGGCCGATCGGACCCAAGCGGTGACGATCGCGATCCGCCGCGGCATCGTGCATTTGTGAGGCGGGCCTAGCGTTGTGCGAAGGTCGGGTCGAGACTGGCGCATCTTTGGCTTGGTACGCGTGATCGATCGCCGAGCGACGCCAACGTCGCTGAACGAAGAACAGCCGCATTTTTTCCATCGCCAGATAGACGACCGGCGTGGTGTAGAGCGTCAGCATTTGGCTGAAAATCAGCCCGCCGACGATCGCGATCCCCATCGGACGACGCAATTCCGAACCGGCGCCCGTGCCGAACGCCAAGGGCAGACCCCCCAGCAGCGCGGCCAGCGTGGTCATCGTGATCGGACGGAAACGCAACAGACAGGCTTCGAAGATCGCTTGCTCGGGCGATAGCCCGCGGTTCCGTTCGACCTCCAACGCGAAGTCGATCATCATGATCGCGTTCTTCTTCACGATGCCGATCAACAAGATGATGCCGATCAACGACATCACGTTCAGATCGTTGCCGCTCAGGCGTAACGCCAACAACGTGCCGACGCCGGCCGAAGGCAACGTCGAGAGAATCGTCAACGGATGCAGATAGCTCTCGTACAGAATGCCCAGGACGATGTAGACGGTGACGAACGCGGCCAGGATCAGCATCGGCTCGTCTTTCAGCGATTCGCGGAACGCTTGCGCGCCCCTTGAAACGTGCCGGTGATGTTCTGCGGCATGCCGATTTCGGCTTTGGCCGCTTCGATCTCGTCGACGACCGTCCCCAGCGACGTGCCCGGTTTGAGATTGAACGACAACGTTGCGCAGGGGAATTGCCCGTAGTGCGTGACCGCCAGCGACGACGTGGTTTGTTTCTCGCCGGCGATCGTACTCAGCGGAATGTGGTGCCGTCGCGGCCGCGCACGTACAGGTAGCGGAGCGCGTCGGGATTGTCGCGGAACTCGGGCTCGACCTCCATCACCACGCGAAATTGGTTCAACGTGGTGTATATCGTCGAGACCTGCCGCTGGCCGAACGCGTCGTACAGCGCGTCGTTGACGGCTTGCTGCGTAATGCCCAGTTGTGCTTCCTTGTCGCGATCGATCTTCAGCGCGATTTGTTGGCCGCGATTTTTCTGATCGCTGTTCACGTCTTCCAGGCCGGGGATTTTGCGCAGACGATCCAACAGCTTGGGGGTCCACTCGTTCAACGCTTTCAGGTCGTCGGCTTGCAGCGCATACTGGTACTGCGCGCTGCTCGCCTTGCCGCCGATGCGGAGGTCTTGGGTCGCTTGCAGATAGAGTGTGGCGCCGGGGATTTTCGACGCTTTTGCGCGAATGCGGGCGATCACTTCGTCGGCGCTCAGTTTGCGCACGTGCAACGGTTTGAGCGAACAGAACATGCGGCCGGTGTTGGTCGATCCGCCGCCCCCTCCGCCACCGCCGCCGGTCGACGAGATCACGCTTTCGACCGCCGGATCTTCGCCGACGACTTTCGCGAACCGTTCGAGCAGATCGCGCATCGCCCGAAAGGAAGTGTTCTGATCGGCTTCCAGATTGCCCATCAAGCGGCCGGTGTCTTGCTGCGGAAAGAAGCCCTTGGGGATTTCGACGTACAGCGCGAAGGTGAGCGCGACCGTGGCGAAGAAGACCAACATGGTGAACGCCCGATGCCGCAGCACCCAGCGTAAGGAAACCTCGTAGAATTTCAGGATCCAGTCGAAGACCCATTCGCTGAAGCGATACAGTCGGCCGTGCGCGTCGTGGTTCGGCGCTTTCAACAGATAGCGCACATCATCGGCGTGGTGGTCAACGACACGATCAGCGATACGCCGATCGCGGCCGACAGCGTGACGGCGAACTCGCGAAACAGCCGCCCGACGATGCCGGGCATCAGCAAGATCGGGATGAAGACGGCCACCAGCGACACGCTGATCGAAAGGACGGTGAAGCCGATTTCGCGCGCCCCTTTGAACGCGGCCTGCAGCGGCGTTTTGCCTTCTTCCAAGTGACGCGTGATGTTTTCGATGACCACGATCGCGTCGTCGACGACGAAGCCCGTGGCGATGGTCATCGCCATCAACGACAGATTGTCAATGCTGTAGCCGCACAGGTACATCACGCCGAACGTGCTGACCAACGAGATCGGCACGGCCACGCTGGGGATGAACGTGGCACGCGCGTCGCGGAGGAACAAAAACACGACCAAAATCACCAGGCCGATCGACAGGATCAACGTGAACTCGACGTCGGCCACGGATTCGCGGATCGTCACCGTCCGATCCAGCGAAACGTTCAGGTCCATATCCTCGGGAATTTCCGCTTCGAGCTGCGGCAACAACTCTTTGATGCGATCGACCGTGTCGATGATGTTCGCCCCGGGCTGGCGAAAAATGATCAGCGAGACGGCCGGCTTGCCGTCGAAGTAACCGGCCGCGCGGAGATCTTCGACCGAGTCCGTCACCGTGGCGACGTCGCCGATGCGCAGCGGCGCACCGTTGCGGAACGTGATCAACACGTCGCGATACTCGGCGGCCTTGAACAGTTGATCGGTGGTCGACAGGGCTAGCGTCGTCGCGTCGTCGGCGATTTGGCCCTTCGGTCGATTGGCGTTCGCGGCGTTGAGCGCGGTCCGGATGTCGTCCAACCCCAACCCGTAGCTGTTCAACACCGTGGGATTCACGCTGACGCGAACCGCGGGATTCGAACCGCCGCCCACGTTGACTTGGCCCACGCCTTCGATCTGCGCCAGGCGTTGTTGCACGATCGTCGACGCGGCGTCGTAGATCTTCGACTTGGCGTACGTGTCCGACGTGATCGCCAGGATCATGATCGGCGCGTCGGCCGGATTGACCTTCCGATAGTTCGGGTTGCTGGGCAGGTTCGCCGGTAGTTGGCTGCGCGCGGCGTTGATGGCGGCCTGCACGTCGCGACCGGCCGAGTCGATGTCGCGGTCGAGATCGAATTGCAGCGTGATCGACGTCGACCCCAGCGAGCTGCTGGAGGTCATCTCGGTGATGCCCGCGATCCGGCCGAGTTGACGTTCCAACGGCGTGGCCACGGCCGAGGCCATCGTCTCGGGATTCGCGCCGGGCAGACCGGCCGAGACCGAGATCGTGGGAAATTCCACCTGCGGCAACGGCGAGACGGGCAAGTAAAAATACGACAACGCCCCGGCCATCGTCATGGCGATGGTCAGCAACATCGTGCCGACCGGACGACGAATGAAGGGCGAAGATAGACTCATCGGCCGACCGCCGCGACGGAAGAGTGCGATACGTGTTCGTCCGCGAGCGACTCGTCGCGTTCCAATTCGTCGTCGTCCAAGTGTTCGGCTTCGCCCGACGTCGGTGCGCATGCCGAAATACTCGGCGATCCGATCGAAGGCCAAGTAGATGACCGGCGTCGTGTACAACGTCAGCACTTGGCTGAAGATCAGCCCGCCGATGATCGTGATACCCAAGGGACGGCGCAATTCCGACCCGATCCCCGAGCCGACGGCCAGCGGAATCGCGCCGAACAACGCGGCCATGGTGGTCATCATGATCGGACGGAACCGCAACAGGCACGCTTCGTAGATGGCGTCCTCGGGCGACTTGCCTTGCTCGCGTTGCGCTTCGAGCGCGAAGTCGATCATCATGATGGCGTTCTTCTTCACGATGCCGATCAATAGAATGATCCCGATCAACGCGATGATGCCCAAGTCCGTGCGACACAGCATCAGGGCCAAAATCGCGCGACGCCGGCCGACGGGAGCGTCGAGAGAATCGTGATCGGATGGACGTAGCTCTCGTACAGCACGCCCAGCACGATGTAGACGGTGATCAGCGCGGCGACGATCAGCACCGCTTCGTTGGCCAGGGACGAACGGAACACGGCGGCGGTGCCTTGGAACGCGGCCTGGATGCTGCGCGGCATGCCGATCTCGCGTTGCGCGGCGGTGATCGCGTCGACGGCCGCCCCCAGGGATTCACCCGGCGCGAGATTGAACGAGATCGTCGCCACGGGAAATTGCCCCTGGTGGTTGATCGCCAAGGGCGCGCGATCCTCGTGCACGGTCACGAAGTTGCTCAACGGCGTCGGCTTACCCGAGGCCGAACGGATGTAGATTTGATCCAAATCCCGCGCGGTCGTCGCGGAACTCGGGCAGCACCTCCAACACGACGCGATACTGGTTCAATTGCGTGAACATCGTCGAGATTTGACGCTGCCCGAACGCGCTGTACAGCGTGTCGTCGATCATCAACGGCGTGATGCCCAGGCGAGACATGGCGTCGCGATCGATCTTCAATCGAATGCGGCGACCGTCGTTTTGTTGGTCGTCGGCCACGTCGCGCAGTTGGGGCAGCGTGCGCAACTTCTCGGTCATCTTGGGAACCCACTCTTCCAACTCGTTCGGATCGGGATCCTCCAGCGTGAATTGGTACTGTGTCCGACTGACGCGCGACTCCACGGTCAGGTCCTGCACCGGCTGCATGTACAGCGTGATCCCTTGGATCTTCTCCAATTGCGTTTGCAAGCGACGGACGACGTCCAACGCGCCGACGCCCCGCTCTTCCAGAGGTTTCAAATTGATCTGAATGCGCCCGCTGTTCAGCGTGACGTTGACGCCGTCGACGCCGATGAACGACGACAAACTTTCGACCGCCGGGTCCTGTAGAATCACATGCGTCAGCTTCCGCTGACGTTCGGCCATCGCGGCGAACGAGACGTCTTGCGGCGCTTCCGAAACGCCCAGAATCACGCCGGTGTCTTGGACCGGAAAGAAACCTTTCGGAACGATCACGTACAGATACACGGTCGCCGCGCACGTGGCGACGGCGACCAGCAACGTCGCGGTCCGATGCCGTAATACGATTCTGCAACGAACGGTCGTACCACGCGATGACGGTCTCGAACGCCCGTTCCGATACGCGATAGAACCAGCCTTGTTCGCCGGCCGGAATATGCTTGAGCATCTTCGCGCACATCATCGGCGTGAGGGTCAACGAGACCACGGCCGAGACCAAAATCGTGACGCTCAGCGTTACGGCGAACTCGCGAAACAACCGCCCCACGATGTCGCCCATGAACAGCAACGGAATCAAGACGGCGATCAACGAGACGCTGAGCGAGATGATCGTGAAGCCGATTTGCTGCGCCCCCTTGAGCGCGGTGCGCAACGGCGTTTCGCCCTCTTCGATATAGCGCGAGATGTTTTCGATCATCACGATCGCGTCGTCGACGACGAAGCCGGTCGAGATGGTCAACGCCATCAGCGTCAGATTGTTTAGGCTGTACCCCAGCAGATACATCACCGCGAACGTGCCGACCAGCGACAGCGGTACGGCCAAGCCCGGGATGATCGTGGCCGGGACGTTGCGCAAGAACATAAAGATCACGAACACGACCAGCCCGATGGTGGTCATCATTTCAATTTGCACGTCGTGGACCGATGCGCGATCGTCGTGGTGCGGTCGGTCAGGATTGTGCAACCCCACCGACGGCGGCAACGACGCCGAGAGTTGCGGCAGCAGTTCCTTGATGCGGTCCGACACGTCGATGATGTTCGCGCCGGGCTGACGCTGGATGTTCAGAATCACGGCCGGCGTTTCGTTCATCCACGCCGCTTGCCGGAGATTTTCGGAATCGTCCTCGACCTTTGCGACGTCGCTCAACTTGACCGGTGCGCCGTTGCGATAGGCGATCACCAAGTCGCGGTATTGGTCGCTGCCGATCAATTGATCGTTCGCGCCGATGACGTACGCTTCGCGCCGACCGTCGAAGCTCCCCTTCGCTTGGTTGACGCTGGCCTGCGTCACCGCGACGCGGAGGTCTTCCAAATTCAATCCCATCGCCGACAACGCGGTGGGGTTGGCTTGAATGCGCACTGCCGGCTTTTTGCCGCCGCTGATGCTGACCAATCCGACGCCCGAGATCTGCGCGATCTTCTGCGCCAACCGCGTATCGGCCAGGTCCTGCACTTGCCGCAGCGGCAACGTCTCGGAGGTCAACGCCAAGGTCAGAATCGGCGAATCGGCGGGATTCGTTTTGCTGTAGATCGGCGGGTTCGGCAGATCGCGCGGCAAGTAACTGGTCGCCGCGTTGATCGACGCCTGGACCTGCTGCTCGGCGATGTCGATGGCCAAGTCCAGCGAGAACTGCAACGTGATGACCGAGCAGCCGTCGGAGCTGCTGGACGTCATCTGATTCAAACCGGGAATCTGGCCGAACTGGCGTTCCAACGGCGCGGTGATCGACGAAACGACGACCTCGGGCCCCGCGCCGGGATAGAACGTCAGCACCTGAATCGTCGGATAATCGACTTGCGGCAGCGCCGAGACCGGTAACCGCCCATAGGCGACCCATCCGGCCAGCAGCACCGACGTCATAAACAGCACCGTGGCGACGGGCCGCAGGATGAACGGACGCGAGATGTTCATGCGCCGTCCTTCGGTTTGTGCGCGAAGCGTCCGAGGACTCGCTCGATTTTTTCGTCTCGCCTTCCGGCTTGCGGGTGGTCACCTTGGCGTTGGGACGCAGCTTGTCGACCCCTTCGGTCACCACCAACTCGCCCGGCGTCAGTCCGCTTTCGATCGACGTCGTATCCCCTTCGACGGGACCGGAGACGACCTTTCGCAGTTCGACCTGCGATTCGTCTTTGGAAACAGGCTTGACGACATACACGAATTCGCCCGAGGGTCCGGTTTGCACCGCGGCCGAAGGGACCAACACCGCGTCGCGCCGCGTTCGAGCTTGCCAGCCGCGCGTTGACGAATTGATTGGGGTAGAGCATGCGGTCGGTGTTTTCGAAATAGCCCTTCAACCGCACGGTACCGGTCCCCGGGTCGACCAGATTGTCGATCGCCGACAAGCGACCGGAATCCAGTTTGTTGACGAACCCGCGATCGTAGGCGTCCACGGTCATCGTCTCGCCGGCGTTGAGATGCTTTCGCACCGCGCCGATCGAATCCTGCGGGACCGAAAACGTGACGTTGATCGGATGCAGTTGCGTGATGACCGCCATGCCGGTCTGCTCGCTCGAACGGATCATGTTTCCTTGGTCGACGGTCCGCAGCCCGATGCGGCCCGAGACGGGCGCTTTGATCGTGCAGTATTCGATGTTTAACTTCGCTTCATTCATCCTGCGCCAAGTCGGATTTGAATACGACCGCTTCTTGCTCTTTGACCAGCGTGACTTGGGTTTCCAGTTCTTGTCGCGAGATAGCGTTCGATTTGATCAGGCCTTGATCGCGTTCCAAGATCAGCTTGGCGTTCTCCAACGTCGCGGCGTCTTTGTCGTGCTCGGCGGTCGCCAGCTCGAGTTGAATCTTGTACGGACGCGGTTGATCTCGGCCAGAATCTGACCTTCTTTGACGACGTCTCCTTCGTTGAACAGCACTTTGACCAATTCGCCGTCGACGCGGCTGCGGATAGTCACCGTCTTGAGCGGCGTGACCGTTCCCAAGCCCGCGAGAAAAATCTGCATGTCGCCGCGTTGCGCGGTGGCGGTCCCGACCGGTACGGGCCGCATCGGGGGCGGGCCGCCGGCGGACGCTCCCCCTTTCCACCATGCGATCACGGCGGTGGCGGCCAACCACAGACCGACCAACAGCGCGGTCCCGACGACGTACGGAACCAGGGTCCACACGACGCCGGAACGCGGCGGCTCGGCCGCCGGTGCCTGCGCGGCCGCGTCGTGCGCGATGGGCAGCGCGGCGCCGCGACCGGTTTGCCTTCGACGGTCGGAGATTTCAGTTCAGTGCTCATCGCTCGCTCCCAAAGAAACCCATCTACCTCGTCGCTTCGGCGAACAGGCCGGTCGTCCGTCTCGCTCTCCGCTTAACGAGCGCATCCAAGATTCCCCACTCAAAATCATCGACCTATTCGCGCGGCGGACAATCGGTCGTTCGGCATAGTCGGCCCTCTGCCGATCGGCATACGACGGATCGTCGGAGAGCGAAATTCCCCGCGTTTTACGCACATCTCGCGCGTATCGTCCGTCGTCGTGCGACGCGTCGAACCAGCAGGCAAGTCGTGCGAGTCTCCGTGCATGCGGTCGCTCCGCAACGTTGGCGTTCGCCGTTCGCTCTCTTACAATCACGGTCGACCGATCCGTCCGCGGCGGCACGACCGACCGGACATTCCTTGGGAGGGGAGACCGTTCGATGCGACTCTGTTCGTTCGTCTGCGTGCTGCTCTGTTTGACGTTGGCCCCGCTTCTGCGCCGTGCCCGAGGGCTTCCGCACGCTCGAAATCGGCGCGGCTGCGCCGGACTTCTCGCTGCCGGGCGTCGACGGCAAGACGCATACGCTCGAAGGACTTCGCCGCGACGTCCGTTCCTGGTGGTGCTGTTCACCTGCAACCACTGCCCGACGGCGCAGGCGTACGAAGAGCGGATCATCGCTCTGCACGCCGATTACAAGGACCGCGGCGTTGCGCTCGTGGCGATCTCGCCGAACGACGACCAGGCGGTCCGGCTCGATGAGCTGGGTACACCGACGTCGGCGACTCGTTCGACGATATGAAGCTGCGGGCCAAGGAGCGCGACTTTAAGTTCCCGTATCTCTACGACGGCGAGACGCAGAAGACGTCGCCGGCCGTACGGGGTCGTCGCCACGCCGCAAGTGTTCCTGTTCGACCGGGACCGCAAGCTGCGGTACGTCGGCCGGATCGACGACGCCGAGGTGAAGCCCCTGACGAGCCAGGATCTGCGGAACGCTCTCGACGCCCTGCTGGCCGGCAAGCCGGTGTCGGTCGAGAAGACCCGCACGTTCGGCTGCTCGACCAAGTGGTCCGACAAGCGGGCCGACGCCAAGACGTGGCTCGAGAAAGCGGATCACAGAGCCGGTGCGATCGCACGACCTCGACGAAGACGCGCTGACGAAACTCGTCCGGAACGACACCGACAAGCTGTTGGTGGTCAATGTCTGGGCCACGTGGTGCGGACCGTGCGTCGCCGAGCTGCCCGAGCTGGTCGACGATGAACCGGATGTATCGCCATCGCAACTTCGAGTTGGTGACGATCAGCTTCGACGAACCCGGAGCAGCAGGACTACGCACTCAAGGTGTTCAAGGACAAGCACGTCTCGGCGACGAACTACCTCTCGACGTTGGACGACCGCGACCGCTTCGCCGACATCCTCGACAACGACTGGACCAGGCCCGGTGCCGCACACGGTCGTGATCGCCCCGGGCGGCAAAGTCGTCTTCCGCAAAGACGGCCCGATCGACCCGCTCGACCGTTCGCCGCGCGATCGTCGACCGGATCGGCCGTACGTACGCGAGCAAAACGCCGGCGAAGAAATCGCCCGACGCGGCGAAGTGATGGTCAAGGGAGTTTATCCCGCAATCGACCGTGTCACGTCATGGGACCATCTAACCCCCATTCATCACATAAAAAGCTACCCCGGTCGCGTTTGCGACCGAGGGAGCGTGAATGCCGGGAGTTTCGTTCGTCGCGAAGTCGAGCCTTCGCGACGCCTGTGAGTTCATCTCGCGTTTAGGCCGATTTGGCTTTGGCTCGACGGCGTCGGAGGCCGTGTGCGGCGAGTCCGAGGAGGGCGAGTCCGCCGAAGACCAGGGAGCTGGGTTCGGGGATGACGGCGAAGTCGCTGTTGTGGTTCAACACCGCCCAGACCGTGTTGCTGGTCGTGTCGAAGCCCCAACTGCCGAGGTAACGGCCGAGGTTGGCGTTGTTGACCGGGAACGGATCGGACGCATGGGCGGTGACGAAGTCCTGGAAGCTCAACGCCACTTGCGTTTGCGCATTCGCGCCGGCCTCGCCGTGGTTCCCCGCGACCGCGTTCAGCCACGATTGGTTGACCGTGTCGTACCAGGCCAACTTCAAAGCTCCCAGCGAGGCCGACAGGCCTTCGTTGGTGCCGAACAGCAGATCGTTGTAGTTCATCTGCAGCACGAAGATTTGATTGTCCAGGCCCGTCACCTTCACCACGTCGCTCAACAACGGAGCTTGCGTGGTGAAGTTGCCGGCCACTTCCAAATCCGTCCGCGTCCGCCACGACATCTCGATCGTGCTCGTCACCGGAGACGCCGTCCCGTTCACCAAATTCCCCATCACCAACGTCGCCGTGCTGAACGAACCCGTTCCGTTGAACGCCGTGGCGTTGCCGACGCCGGTGATCGTAGCGACTTGCGATTGGAGATTCGACGGCAAGTTTACGGTGCTGTTGGCGGGGATCAGAACGTCGGCGCCGAGCGCGACGCCGAAGTTGCCGGAGGCCGATGGGCTGACCGGATTTCCGACGGTGCTCTTCGCCGCGGCGCTACCGCCGGCGGAGGCGATGACGCTGACCGTGCTGGTCGACGTTCCGGTGGCTGCCTAAACCACCGTATTGAACGCTGCCGGACTTCGAGCCGGCCGTGACTCCCGAGACGGTAATCGTTGACGAGCCGTTGGCGCCGATGCCGATGCTGGTCGGACTCGAGACCGTCGCATCGCCCGACGGCGTGGCGGTGTACGATCCGGCGGCGGTACCGCTGTTGGTCAGATTGACCGTCGTCGATTTGGAGCCGCCCAGCAAAATTCCACCCAGATCGATCGTGCCGGGGATCGCGGGATTCAAGTTGATGTTGGCGGCGGCGACCACCGACGAGGAGACCGTCAAGACTCCGGTACCGGACGTCGAGTTACTCAACGATAAGTTGTAGGTGTTCGAACCGACGGTAATCGTGTTCGCGGCAAGCGTGAACGCGGTCGTTCCCAAGCCGCCTGTCGCGGTCATGAATGTGTAATCTCCCAGGACCAGACTCAACGCGCCGGTCAGCGAAGCGAAGCTCAAAGTCGTGCCGCCGGCGATCAATGCGGCCCCGCCCATGGTGCCGAGATCCAGCAGATCGATGCTGCCGAGGGTGTTCCCGATTTCAAAAGTGAGGTTCGGCAACGTCGCCCCGGTGGTCGTCGTCAAGCCGCCGCTCCCGACGCGGAACGTGCCGATCGCGTTATCGACCATCGTGAAGTTCGACGCGGTCGCTCCTCCGGCCAGCGTCAGCGACGAAGTCCCGACCGCCGCGCTGGTTCCGGCGAACGTGATCGCCGAACCGGTCTGAGCGGAGAAGGTCGCGCCCGAGGCGACGGCGATGGCCGTATTCCCGAGATTTCCCGAAACCGCGAGACTTCCGGCGGCGACCGTCGTGGCGCCGGTATAGGTGCTGTTACCGGTGAGCTTCCAAGCCCCGACGCCGGTCTTGTTGAGCGAGGTGACGTTCGTAGCGTTGTAGTTGGTGACGGCGGCGGCGATGGTGTTCGCCCCGGTATTGGAACCCGTCAACGTCAGCGTTTTGGAACCCGCTCCCGAGACGACGAGATCTCCCGTGAACGCCAAGGCTCCGCTGCCCGAGTTGTCGATGGCGGCGCCGCCGGTCGTGCCCGCGGAATCGAGGTCGCGATCCGTCGAAGCGGAGGTCGTACCGATATAACGAAGCGTTCCGTTCAAAGCGGCGCTGCCGACGCCGATCGCCGAATTGGCCAAGGTCGGCGAGGCCCAGGCGCGGAGCTTGTCGCTCCGACGTTGCCGATGGAGTCGAAGGTCAGCACCCCTTCGTTCACCAAGGTTCGTCCGGTGTAATTGCTCGAGCCGGTTAAGTTCAACGTGCCGGAGGTCGTTTTGATCAGACTGGCGCCGTTGTTCAATTGCGCGACGTTTTGCAGCGTTCCCGACGCGAAAACGAGAGTGTTGATCAATTGCGTAGCGTGACCGATGTTGTGTCCGGTCATGTCGAGCGTTCCGCCCGCCAGCGTAATGACGGCGGTCGTGTTGGTGCCGCCCCCGCGAGTGATATCGACGTTCGAGACGAGAGAGCCGCCCGTGATATTCAGATTGGCGACCGCCGTTCCGGTCGCTGCGGAATTCGTGGCCATGACGAAGCTGCCGCCGGTGTTCACGGTGAACGCACCGCCGCCGATATTCAACGTAGCGGTCGCCGCTCCCGTACCACCGGTACCGGCCTTCGACGCCATGTTAATGGAGGCGGCGGTAAACGTTCCGGTGTCGAAACTGAGCGTTCCGGTCACGCCGCCGGTGCTGGTATTCGTACCCGTTCCGAGCGTAACCGCTCCCGCGTTCACCGTGGCGGAGTGACCGCGTAAATCCAAGGTTCCCTGGACCGTCGCGGCCGTACCGGTGCCCGTGGTGTCGCCGATTTTGAGTATCGCGGGGCCGGTCCCGGCGTTGTTCGCGATGACGACGGTGCCCGGACTGCCGGCGGTCTGGGATGCGAACGTGACGGCGCCGGTCGCTTTGGAGAGACCGATTTGGATCGTATCGGCGTTGATGACGTTCGTACCGGTCCCCAAAGTCACCAACGTGTTGCTGCCTTGGTTATTTCCGTTGGAGTTACCGACGTTGATCGTCGTGGCTTTGATCGTGTTGGACGTGTTGCTGAGCGTCAGCACGCCGCCGTCGTCGTTGCCTTGACCGACGTTGAAGTTGGTCACCGTCGCGCTGAAGCCGCCGGTCAACGCGCTGACGTCCAAGATGCCCACGCTGTTATTCGCCGCGTTCACGGTGGATTGCGACACGCCGATTTGTACGTTGCCGCCGGTGATCGCGAGCGTACCCGCGCCCGAAACCGCGAGGTTGCTGGTGGTCGCGGAACCGCTGTCGATCCCGATCGTTAAACCGGCGGAAAGCGTCAGCGTTTTGCCGTTGCCGATGGTGATCGTATTCGCCGAGACGGAATTGGTTTGGACCAAGGCGAGTCCGGCGAAAGTGGCGTTGGCGGTCGAGAGGTCGAGGCTACCGACCGTGGTGATCGTATTCGCCGAGCCGAAATTCAACGTCCTCAGACTTTGATCGACGGTCATCGCCAACGTGCCGTTATTGATCGACGTCGCTCCGGTGTAGGTATTCAGACCCGAGAGTGTCCACTTACCGGTTCCGCTCTTCAGCAGACTCGTCGTGTTGGTGGTCGAGTTGTCCTTCAGCACGGCGGAGATTTCACCGGTCGCGGAGGTCGAACCTTGCAGCGTCAGCGTTTTGATCCCGGCGCCCGGGGTGCCGAACGTGTTAAGAATCAAATTTCCGCTCGGACCGGATTGGTCGAGCGTCGCGCCGGCGGTCGTGCCGGACAAGTTGATGGAATGGTTCGATGTTTCGCCGGTGCCGGTATAGATCAGCGTGCCGCCGCCGGTGAAGTTGAGCGCACCCTTGCCTGCGGGACCGTTGCTACCGCTGGTCCCTAAACTCGGCACGCTTAACGTACCCGCTTGGCTGAACAAGAAGTTATTGAAGGAGTTGCCGGTGTTTGTGAAAACGAAGGTTCCGGTTCCGCCGAAGATCTCGAAATCCGTATTGCCGATCAACTTGGCGTTGACGGTAAGCGTTTGGCCGGCGACGACGTAGTTATCGCCCGCCGCGCCGGTCGAACCGCTGAGCGTGATCGAACCGGTGCCATTCACGGTTCCACCCAAGCTGGAAGTCAACGTCGTCGCGCCGGTATTACTGAGCACGATGTTGCCGGCGCCGATATCGAGAACGCTGGCGGCCCCGCCGTTGAGATTCAACGTGAGCAACGTACTGGCGGCTCCCGAAAGGGTCGTCGTCCCGGAGTTGGTCACGGTGACCGCCAAGGACGTCGCGGCGCCTTTGGTCAAGTTGCCGGTAAGCAACGTATTTCCTGTGCCCGCGATGGTCAGCGTTTTAGCCCCCGCGGTTCCGCCGGCGGCCGAGGTGATATCGCCGCCGATGGTCAGCGTGTTTGCCGCCACGGTGGCGCTGTTGGTGATCGTGAAGGCGCCCGCCGATGAATCCGCTCCCAGGGTCACTGCGCCGGTGCCGAGATTCAAGGCGTTGGTTCCGTTGAACGTCAGGCTTCCCCCGCCGCTCCACGTTTGCACGTTGTTATTGGTCAACGCGACGGCGGACGCCGACGTATTGTCGATCGCGCCGTTGACGACCGTCAAACGCCCGGTTCCCAGCGCCGTCGCGCTGTTGATGTTCAGCGTTCCGGCGTTGAGGTCGGTGTTGAGGTAAGTATTCGATCCGGACAGGGTCAACGTTCCGGCTCCCGCCTTGACCAACGACGACGCCGCGCCGTCGATGTTGCCCGAGACCGCCAACGACGTGCCTCCGGCGAGGGTCCAGGTTTGCGTGGCGCCCAGCGTTACGTTGGCGCTGATCGTATTCGGACCCGATCCGGAGGCGACGGTGATGCCGTTGCCGGCGGAGTTGCCGTTGGCCGATCCGGCGTTGATCGTCAGCGTGTAGGGCCCCATCGTTCCGGACGCGATGGTCGTTCCGGCGGTGTTGCTGGTTCCCGTTCCGGTGAAGGCCAAGCTGTTGATCGTGAAGTTTTGATCCAACGTCGTGTTCAGGTTCGACGCGGTCGTGGCGGTGAACGTCACGTTCGAGTTCGCGTCGGGTACGGCCAGCGTATTCACCGCGCCGGAAAGCGACGTGGCGAAGTTCGTGTTGTTGCCGCCGTCCGACGTTTTCCAACTCGAGTTGATGGACCCGGTCCAAAACGCGGCCGCGTTCCCCGCCAAAGCGCTGACGGTCAGCACTTGTTGCGTGGCGGTCGAGTTGGCCAGCGAGAGTAAATACGTCGTGCTGCCGACCGCGATGCTGGTCGTGCCAAGCGTGAAATTGCTTCCCAAGCCGCCGGACGCGGTCATGAAGACATAATCGCCGGCCATCAGCGAAGTCGTCGAAGGCAGCGCCGAGAAATTCAACGTAACGCCGCCCGTACCGACCGAAGCCAGCTTGGAAACATTGAGCAGGTCGATGTCCGTCAAGCTCGAACCGCCGATGTCGAAACTCATGATCGGCTTCACGTAACCCGTGGCGGACGCGCCGCCCAAGGTCAAGGCGTTTCCCGAGAACGACGAGCCCTGCAACAAATTGACCGTGCCGACCGCGTTGTCCTGCATGGTGAACGCGGTGCCGAACGTGTTGGTGACCGATCCGGCGCCCAACGTCAGCGTCGCTCCGGCGGCCGCGGTGGTCGTGTTGCCGATGTTGATGACGCCCGTACCGGGCAGGACGGAAAGCGTGCGCGTCGCGCCGGTTGCTCCGGCGTTCACCGTAATCGCGGTGTTGTCGAACGTACCGCCGGTGATCGCCAAGGATCCATTCGTAACCGTCGTCGCGCCGGTGTAAGTATGGGTGCCCGACCCCGAGAGGGTGAGAGTGCTGTTGGGCATGTTGACGGTCAGCGCGGTAAATGCCGCGGTCGTGCCGACCGGCGCGATCGTGCCCGCGAAGTTGCTGTTGGCCGAACCATTGATGGTCAGAACGCGGGTCGCCGCGCCGCCGGTGTTCACCACGGTACCGCTACCCGACAAACCGCCGAGCGTAACCGCAAGGTTGTTCATGTCGAGCGTGGTTCCGGCGCCGGCCGCGATGGATCCGCTCAGAACCGGAGCGGTGGTCTGGAAGGCCAACGTCGTTCCCGCGCCGCTCAGCGTGGTATTGCCTGTAAACGTCGAGCCGATCGGCGTAGTCAATTTTTTTCCGCCGGTTACGGTCAAGTTGCCGGGGCTGGCGGTGTTGCCGATCACGGAACCCGAAGTGATATCGCCGCCGGTGGTGTCGATGGTCGCGCCGCCGGCTTGAATCGCGATCGGGAGGCTGCCGCTGATGGTCATGGCCGCGGTGCCGTTGTTTTTCAGCGTTCCTCCGTTGAAAACCAAGCCGGTCCCGGTCGAATTCAAGCTCGTTAAGTTTCCATTCACGGCGAGCGTGCCCCCCGTGAGGGTCAACACGCCGGCCGTCGCGCCGGACCAAGTGACCGTTCCGGAATTCACGGTCCCGGAAGAATTGATGTTCACCGTTCCCGCACCGCCCGTCGTGAACGTCAGCGGCGAGTTGCCCGTGTTGGTTCCTGTGACGATCAACGCGCCCGCGTTGACGGTCGTCGTTCCGGAATAGGCGTTGGCACCGCCCAACGTCCAGCTTCCCGCACCCGATTTGGTCAATGCGGTCAGCGCTACGACGCTGCTGTCGGAGATCCCCCCGCCCAGGACGTTCGCTCCCGAAGCGGCGCTCGCCGTCAACGTCAAGGTTTGGGTACTGGAAGCCGTATTGAGGCCGGTCATCGAGCCGGTGATCGTTAGCGGTCCCGTACCGTTCGAATCGATCCCGCCTCCGGCGGCCGTCGTGGCGTTTCCGAACGAGAAGTTACGATTCGTCGTGACGGCGCCGCCCGTGTATTGCAAGGTTCCGCCGCCCAAGACGAGATTCGTCGCGGCGTTGGTCGATTGACCGATCGAGCTTACGAGACCGCCGTTGGCGAGCGATCCAACGCTGAGAATCCCGCCACCGATCGTAGTCGGACCGGTAAAAGTGTTGGCTCCGTTAGTCAGCGTCCAAGTTCCAGCGCCCGATTTTGTGAGCACCGTGACGTTGGTTCCGGTTCCATCGGTTACGAGCGAGTTCAACGTTCCGGCGCCGGTCACACCCGTTCCGGAACCGCTCAGCGTGAAGGTCTGGCCGCCGGTGGAGCCGGAGACGGTCATCGCTCCGTTGATGGCCAGCGTACCGAGCGTCGTCCCGGACGCATCGAACCCGCCGCCCGAAGTGGTCAACGTATAGTTGCGATCGGTCGCTCCCGCGGTGGTACCGGTGTAAGACAAGACACCGCCGTTCAAGACCAAGTTCCCCGCCGCGTTGCTTGATGCGCCGATCCCGCTGGCGAGTCCGCCGTTCGCCAAATTCGTCGTGGCCAACACGCCGCCGCCGAGCGTGGTCGGCCCGGTGTAGGTGCTGGCTCCGGACAACGTCAACGTACCGACCCCGGTCTTGGTCAATCCGCCGCCGATGTTCGTCGTATTGAGGGCCGACGCGACGACCGATGCGCCGGTTCCGCCGCCGCCGGTCAACGTCACGGTGGGGATTTCGCCGGCGGCATACGATCCTGGCGCGGTGATGACGATACCGGACACGACGCCGCCGGTAACGATCGCATAGCCCGCCGCCGGAGCGCCGCCGCCGCTCGGTTTGCTGAACTGCACGGCAGGCGCCGACGTAACCGGTACCTCCGGTAACGCTCAGGTTCGCCTGGGTCACGCCGGTTCCCGTCGGAGCGAGAAACGCGTTGGTGAACGAGCTGTTGAACGAATTGGAGTCGAAAACCAACCCGCCGTTGAAGTTTTGCGACGTATCGCCGGTGGCGGCGGAGTTATTGATCGCGCCGTAGATCGTCGACGTGAACGTTTGATTCGAGGCCGAGGCCGGGATGATCGCCGTAACGGCGGCGTTGGTTTGCATCGTCCCCCCGGCGAAGTTCAGATACGCGAAGTTATTCGCGCTGCCGGTACCCGTGTTGCCGTTCTGCATCGCCACGCCGAGTGTCAACGTTCCCGCAGCCAAATTCAACAAACCATTGGTGTTGGTGATGTTTGCGCCGTGCCGTTGCCGAACGTGATATTTTGGGTGGAGGTCGTAACCGTCCCGCCGGCGACGTTGAGAACCGCGTAACCGTTGCTGCGATCCATGTTCAAACCGAACTTGGCGGTCGCGCCGGCATGCAACAATTGACCGCCCGGTCCAACGGTGACTTGCGACAAGCCGGCGTTTCCCGAGGCGGAATAGGCCATGAGGAACCATTCGCCCGCGGACGTGTCCAAGATCCCGGTCCCGCCGACATAAACGACGCCCGTCGTCCCCACGCCGTTGGAAGGCGCGAATCGGCCTTTGGCGGTGAACGTTCCGCCGGTGATGTTCAGCATGCCGTAACCGGTCTGACCGACGAAGTTGACGGTATTGCCGGTCGCCGTGGTCGTGTTCGTGAACGTGCCGCCCGTCATGTTCAGAACGCCGGCGGCCGTGGCGTTGGTTCCCAACAAGAAGGTGTAATACGAATTCACGCTGCCGCCGTTCAAGTTGAACACGGCGTTCTGCCCGGCCGTATTCCCGACGATCAACGTCGAGCCGGCGGTGGTGGTGCCGTTGCCGGTCAACGAACCGCCGGTTGGAATCGCGAGCGTTCCGCCGGCGACGACGGTGTTGCCGGTGTAGGTGTTCGCTCCGCCGAGGATCAACGTGCCCGGACCGTTTTGCAGAACGATCCCGGTGCCGCCGATGGTCGAGTTGAAATCGGTCCCTTGCGTGACGGTGTTCGATCGATTGAACGCCAACGTGGCGTTGTTCACGATCGCGCTGCTCGTGGAGAGCGTGCCGGTCGTCCCTCCGGCGCCGAGTTGCAACGTTCCGGCGCTGATCGTCGTCGCGCCGGTGTAGCCCGCCGCGCCGGCGATGGCGATCGTCCCCGTACCGGCCTTGGTGAGGGTGGTTCCGGCCGCCGATTGACCGATGGTCCCGCCGAGGATCGTGAGATTGGTCGAGTTGCTGGTCCAGGTTTGATTTGCGCCCAAGACCACGTTCGCGCCGATCGTGTTGATGCCCGCCCCGGCGGCGACGGTCAAACCGCTGCCTGCGGTGTTCCCGTTCAAGGCGGCGGCGTTGATCGTCAACGAATTCGTTCCCGTCCCCGAATCGATTGTGCCCCCGGCGCTGTTCGCGCTGCCGCTGCCCGTAAAGTTCAGGCTGTTGATCGTGAAATTCTGATCGAGCGTCGTATTGAGATTCGTCGCGGTCGCATTGGTGAAGTAAACGTTGGTGTTGAGATCCGGCAACGCGAACGTGTTCGGAGCGCCGGCCGTCGCCGCCGCGGCGAAATTCGTTTCCAAGCCGGGCGACGCGTTTTGAGTTTTCCAGCTTGAGTTAAGATTCCCTGTCCAAAAGGCCAAGCCGGGACTCGCCGCGGCGCCGCCGGTTGCGATCGTTAAAACCTCGGTACCGATCGTTCCGCTGAGAGAGAGGTTATACAGCGTTCCGTTGACGACCAGATTCGACGTCCCGAGCACGAAGTTCGTGTTGCTCAGCGTGCTGGCCGATCCGGTCGCTTGAATCAGCGTGTAAGAACCCGGAGTCAAGCTGGTGGTGCCGGCCGTCGGAAAGATATTGATCGTGTTTACGCCGCTGGACGTCGCTCCGATGCCTGCGGTATTGCCGGATACGATGATTCGATCGGCGGCGGTCGTGATGCCGCCGATGTCGAAATTCAACGCTCCACCTTGGAATGCGGCTCCGGCGGTGGCGAACGTCGCGCCTTGCGTGATCGTGAAATTGCCGATCGTACCGTCCGCCAAATTCAAGATGCCGCCCGGACTGAGGGTCAGCGTCGCCCCCGCGGCGGTGGTGGCGGTATTTCCTACGGCGGCGCCGGCCGCGGGCGAAAATGTTCCGCCTGCGACGGTGATCGCCGTGTTGTTTAGCGTTCCCGTCGATTTCAGGACGAGATTGCCGCCGCTAACGGTGGTGGTTCCGGTGTAGGTGCTCGTGCCGGACAGCGTCCAGGTTCCGGTGCCGAGTTTGGCGAGCGACGTCGCGCCGCTGGAGCTGTTGACGATCGCGCCGGCGATTTCGCCGCTGCCCGTGGTCGAGCCTTGGAGCGTCAGGGTTTTCGCCCGCGGTCGGAGCGGTGAACGCGCTGGTGAATTTCAGCAAGCCTGTGCCGGATTGCTCGAGCACCGCGCCGACGGTGGCTCCTTGCAGAGCGATGACGCGGTCCGTCGTTTCGCCGGTCCCGACGTAACGCAAGATGGAATTGTTCGAGATCAAAATCGTGCCGTTGGCGACGGTCGTCGGCGAGCCCAAGTTGCTGCTCGCCGTATGCACCGTTCCTAGTCCCGCGTTCGTGGCGACGCTGTTCAGCGAGGCCACTTGCACGGCTTGTTGATTGAGAAACGTCTGGCCTGACCAGGTATTCGCGCCGGTCAGAATCGTGGTGCCGCCGGCGGTTCCGCTGTAGAAATCGACGTTGTTCGTATCGCCGCCCTCGACGATCGCGTTGACGGTGAGAATTCCGCCCGCCGGGATCGCGCCGAAGTCGGCTCCGTTAGCCGCGCCGCCGACGCCCGCCAAAATCAACTTGCCGTTGATCGTGGTGTTGACGTTGGCTTGCACGGTCGCCGCGCCGGCGTTGCTGAGCGTCAATCCGGAAGAACCGGTATCGATATTCCCGCCGTTGATGACCAACGTCGTCGCGGTATTGCCGGTTCCGGACAATGTCCACGTTCCGGTTCCGCTTTTCGTAAGCGTCAACGGCGAAGCCGAAGTGGAAATGCCGCCGGGAATGCTACCGGAAATTTCGCCGTTTCCGGAACCTTGTAGGGTCAGCGTTTTTGCGCCGATGCCGGTAAACGTCAAGCCGCTGGTGAACTTGAGCAGTCCGGTCCCGGAGTTATCGATAATCCCGCCGCCGGTCGCGCCGAACAGATTGACGACGCGGTCCGTTGTTTCGCCGGCGCCGGTGTAGGTCAACTGACCGGTGGTGGCTCCGGCCCCCA
The DNA here is from genome assembly GCA_049840575.1 of Pirellulales bacterium. GTDB lineage: Bacteria > Planctomycetota > Planctomycetia > Pirellulales > JALHPA01 > JANRLT01. The sequence goes on along the minus strand of JASGKV010000008.1, from coordinate 208,033 downwards.
ACGAGATCGTGCCGGTCGCGACGGTCGTCAGTGCGCCCAACTCGCCGGCCGCGACGCCGCCGACGACGCTGTTGATACGTCCGACGCTGAGGTTGCCGTTTTGAATCTGCGTCGCGCCGGTATACGTGTTCGCCGCGTTCAGCGTCAGCGAATTCGCGCCGAGCTTTACCAAGCCCATCGAAGTGGTGCCGACCGCGTTGCCGAGAACCGGCGCGTATGTCGCGCTTGCCGTATTGGTATCGAGCCCGATGTTCGCGCCGGTCGCCGCGAACGAGACGGGAATGGTTCCGTTCAAGATGTTCGCGACGTCGGTCGCGCTGAATTGCCCCGTGCCGCCGTAGCCCAAGCCCAACGTTCCGCCCGAAGCGACGGTGATTTCTCCCGGCGTCGGGGTCGGATAACCCGGCATGGAGACGGTGTTTTGGAATTCCAACACGCCCGCCGTGATCGTCGTCGCTCCGGTGTAGGTGTTCGTTCCGGACAAAACCAACCGGCTCAGAGCGTTGTTTTGCGTGACGTTCGCGACGTTCGCGCCGATCGCTCCGCTGATGACGTCGCTGGCCGAACCCGTTCCGGCGTGGACGATCGACCCGACCGGGTTGACCGCCCCCGAGAGCGTAATCACGCCCGTGCCGGTCGGAGACAAGGTGATGTCGCCGTAGCCGCCGATCGTATTGCTGAGCGTCAGCGCGTTCGCGGCGTTATTGCCGACGATCAACGCTTTGGCCGTCGTGCCGGTTCCCAGCGTGACGGTGCCGCTGAAAATCGAAGCCGCTGAACTACTGATCGTGGCCGTGCCGGTACTGCCGGCGGGGACGGTGATCGTGTTGGCGAAGGTGCCGGCGAATCCGCCGTTCAATCCGGCATTCGCGGAACCCGTCGTGTCGCCCAATTGAATCGCGCCGGTTCCGAAGGCGCCCGCCGCGGTGATTCCGCTGAGCGTACCGGCGAGAATCTTCGTACCGCCCGTGTACGTATTGACGCCGCCCAAGGTCTGCGTACCGGTCCCGGTCTTAACGATCGACGCGCCCGTCCCGCTGATGATGCCCGAGTACGATGTCGACGTGTTGTTGCCGCCGATGGTCAGGATGGTCGAACCCAGCGTGATGTTCCCGCCGGTCGTCCCGCCGCCGGCCAACGACCCGACGGTGGTGTTGAAGCCGTTCACGTCGAGTACCGTCGCCGCGACGTTCGCGAACGTAACCGCCGAGGTGGGGCCGATCGCCTGAGCGGAGCCGAGTTTCAGCGTGCCGAGGTTGATCGTCGTCGTACCGGCATACGTATTGGTGCCGTTCAACGTCCAGGTTCCCGCGCCGGCTTTGGTCAGATTCAGCAACGTTCCGGCGAGATTTCCGTTCAATACGCCGTTACCGGCGCCTTGCAAGGTGAACGTGCCGCCGAGCGCATTCAAACCGGAGACGTCGATCGTTCCGTTGAGGGTGAGCGTTTGGCCGGAGACCGTATTCTCGATGATGCCGCCGGTCGCGGCCGTATTGCTCTGCAGAATGATCGTGCGATTGGTCGATCCCCCGGCCGCGCCCGTGAACGAGAACGTACCTGTGTTGCTGGTCCCGGATTGGCCCAACTGAATTCCGGTTCCTACGCCGATCGACGACGAAACACCGCTGTCGGAAATCGTCGGAACGCTGAGCACGCCGCTGTTGACGACCAAATTCCCGGTGAAGAGATTCGCGGTGTTGCTGAGCGTGACCGTACCGGCGTCAGTTTTGGAGACGGTGGTCACGCCGGCGTCGATAACGCCGGACTCGGTGATATTGCCCGCGCCGCGCAAGATCAGTCCGCCGACGCCGGTGACGCCGCCCGTTAACGTCAGTGCTCCGGACCCGCTGTTATTCACGGTGCCGGTGCCGGTCAGATTAATCACGCGATCGCTGCTGGTCGCGGCGCCGGTGTACAGCAACGTGCCGGTCAGGTCGATCGTCCCGTTGGCGATCGTCGCGGGCGCACCGAGCTGCACTGGCGCCGCCGGCGACGTTCAGCAGCGTGTTGAAACTCAACGTTCCGGCGGTGACGGTCGTTTTACCGGTGTAAGTATTCGCTCCGGTGAGCGTGAGTTGCGACGTGGCCGACGATTGCGTGACGCCGGTGACGTTCGTTCCGATCACGCTGCTGATCGCTGTCGTCCCCGCGCCTGCTCCGGAGTTGGTCAGCGAACCGGCATTGTTGACGGATCCGGTCGAAATCGTCGTGCCGCCAGCCCCGGTGTTGCCGATCGTCAAGGGAAACGCACCGGTGATCCCGCCGGAGAGCGTGATCGTGCCCGCAGTTCCGCCCAATGTGGACGCCGCGCGCGAGCGTGATCGGCCCCGCGAACGACGCGGCGGTCGTGCTGCTGTTTCGAATGACGTTGGCCGTACCGCCGACGCCTGCGCCGCTGATGTTCAGCGGTTCCGCCTGCGTCCAGACCACGCCCTTCAAGTCGATATCCGCGCCCGCGGCGATCGTCGTTCCGGTGACGGTATCACCCAGCGGATTCGTGCTGGCCGTTCCCGTGGTCAACGTTCCGGCGCTGATGATGATCGCACCGGTGAAGTTGCTGAAGTTGCTGGTGCCGTTGCCGAGCGTCAGCGTGCCGGCCCCGGTTTTCGTCAGCGTGCCGCTGCCTTGTAACTGCGCCGCGCCGCTGGCGGTCCCCGTTCCCGACCCGTCGTCCAACGTCAGAGTCGTGCCGGACGCGACGTTCAACGTTCCGCCGCCGGTTCCGAAATTGAAGACGACGCCGACGTTCGTCGTCGTGGGGAGGTTGTCGTTCCAGGTGACGTTGGAGATGTACGTGCCGCCGTTCTGCAGCGTCATCATCCGGTAGACGGTGCCGATTTGTCCGCCGAGCGGACTGGTCGCGGCGCCACCGGACATCGAGGCGGATAAGGTGCCGCCGTTGATCAGAATGTTCCCGGTGAACGTGCTCGCCGCCGTGCCGAGATTCAGTCGCGTCGTCGATCCCGCGCCGGACCCGATCGTGAGCGCGGTCGTGCCGGACGCCACGGTACCGCCAATGACTCCGTTGATCGTCGTGGTTCCCGTACCATCGATAGTCAGAGGGTTGGTTCCCATCGTGACCGCGTTCGCGATCGTCAACGTATTCGCGGAGTTATTCGTCCATGTTTGCGTTCCGCCCAGCGTGATCGTCGTGCCGTTGGTGGCGTCGCCGATCGTGACCGCTCCCGCGCCCGAGTTGATCGTGATGCCGCCGGTGCCGATCGTCAGGATGCGCGCCGTCGTCGTATCGCTTTTAAGAACCGTCGTTCCGGTATTCGCGAAAGTCATCCCGAGGACGGACGTCGCGGCGTTCAACGAAATCGTCTCGTTGCCGAAGATCGCCGAACCGTTGAAGATCACCGTATCGGTCTGCGCCGGAATGCCCGAGCCGACGATCGTGGAGCCGGTGGGATCGGTCGTCCAATTGCCGGCGACTTGCCAGGTGCCGTTGGTCGTACCCCAGTAATAGGCGGTCGCTTTCGCGGCCGGCGCGAAGTCAGCGCGATCGCCGCGGCGATCGTCGCCGTGCGAACCTTGCGAAACGCGGCGGATAACATCGAGGAACGAGCTTGACGAGAACGCAAAATACGCGATGTGCGCACAGGCATGTGATGACTCAAAAATGTTCAGCGCCTCAAAACTTTGCTTGTGATCGGCAAGCAAAGACCACACTCCACTCGACTCCGGTGCTCCCCGCACCACTTCCCCTGACGACGTCGTTTCCCAACTCCACCAGCTTCCCCGCTTCAACTCGATGTGCAATGAATCACACCGCCCTGATGAAGAAGCGCATCACCCTCCGAATCGCATCAGCATATTCAAAGACTTCCTGGTTTACCACAAATGGATGAAAAATAACGATCACGTTATGTGCTGTAAATCGCATGGATTTAGTGGTATTTAAGTGGCCACTATTCATTATGAACGTAGGCGGTTTCGCACCCTACAAGACGCAAGTCACCATCGGGCAGAGAGTTATTCATTCGAGTTATAAAATATCCGGTTTCGACTCGCTTTTTCGCCAATCGGATCCGGCTCACGATGGCGACGTTCGTTGGGTTTGTGGAATCCGGATCGATGCGACGTTATAAACGGCGGTTGATCCGGAGACCGGGCGGCGGGGCAATTTCGGTCGGAATTACGATTTCTTAGAGCTCGCACCATGCAACAGGGCGTTTGGTCGTTTTTCGTGCGAGTCGCAATCGTCCTGGTTATGGCGAATGTGGCGGCTCGACTCTCGGCCGCCGAACCGGACTACGCCGCGCAAGCCCGCGAGATCACCGAGCATATTCAGAAGCAGTATTTCGACCAGAAAAGCGGCGTCTATCTCCGTTCGATGAAGGAGCGGAAGCCGGACTATGTGTGGCTGCAGAGCGTACAGTTCTCGAACCTGACGGCGGCCGCGCGGATCGATCCGACGACGTACGCGAAACTCTTGGACGAGTATTTCGTCGCGCTCGACGCGTATTGGGACGACAAGGTGGCGATTCCCGGCTACGAAGCGGCACGGACCAAGGGGAACGGCAACGACAAGTATTACGACGACAACGCCTGGCTGGTCATCACGTATCTGGAAGCGTACGAAACCAACCACGACGCGCGATTCCTCAAACGCGCGGCCGAGACCGAGGCGTTCGTCCTCAGCGGCTGGGACGACGCAGCGGGCGGCGGCATCTGGTGGCATCAACTGCATAAAGACGGGACGAAAAACACCTGCGCCAACGGACCCGCCGCGGTCGGCGCGCTGCGTTTGGCCAAGTTCGACGCCGCACGTCGCGCCGCGCTCGTCGAACAAACGAAAAAGATCGTCGCCTGGACGCAGGATGCGTTGCAAGACAAAGACGGGCTCTACGACGATCGCAAAGTGGTCGCCACCGGCGAAATCAAACGGGGCAAACTGACCTACAACAGCGCGTTGATGCTGCGGGCCAACCTCGGCCTCTACCGCGCGACGGGCGAACAACGCTATCTCGACGAAGCCAAACGGATCGGCCGCGCCGCCGACTGGTTTCTGGATCGCGACACCGGCCTCTACCGCGACATGGTCCGCTACTCGCACTTCCAGATCGAAGCCGATCTCGAACTCTATCGCGCGACCGGCGAAGAGTATCTCATTCAACGCGCCCGCAAAAACGCCGACGCGTATTACGCGCGGTTCCAAGACAAGCCGCCCGAGGAACTGATCGCGCTCGCCGGCATGGCCCGCGTGTTGTGGCTGATGTCGGAAACGGAGACCGCCGCGGGCAAGGCGTTTTGGAAAGCGTCGGATCGCATGGAGAGAACGCCGTAATCTTCCCGCGCGAGGCCGAGAACGATTTCCAGAGCCGCGCGATCGAGCTACACTGCAAGGCCGCATCGACGACCCGACGACGAGAATCGATCGCTTCGTTCGTCTCCGCGTTCCGACCTGCCCAACAGGGAATTCGTTCCGATGCCGATTATTCTTCGCACGCTCGCATTCGGTTTCATCCTGCTTTCGAGTCTCTCGCTCCATGCCGCCAACATCTCCGCCAAACCCAATATCGTCGTCATCTTGACCGACGATATGGGCTACTCGGACCTGGGGTGTTACGGAGGCGAGATTCGCACGCCGAATCTCGATAAGCTGGCCGCCGGCGGCGTGCGTTACACCCAGTTCTATAACACCGCGCGGTGCTGCCCCACGCGGGCGGCGTTGTTGACCGGGCTATATCCGCATCAGGCCGGCATCGGCCACATGATGGAGGACCGCGGCGTCGACGGTTATCGCGGCAACCTCAACAAACATTGCGTCACCATCGCGCAGGTGCTGAAGCCCGCCGGCTATAAGACCTACGCGCTCGGCAAGTGGCACGTCACGCCCACCGGTGCGAACGGCGACCGCGCGAACTGGCCGCTGCAACGCGGCTTCGACCGCTACTACGGCACGATCGCCGGCGCGGGCAACTACTACGATCCGACCGCGTTGACGCGCGACAACACGCCGATCACCGCCGCGACCGATCCGGACTACAGACCGAAGGAGTTCTACTACACCGACGCGATCACCGACAACGCGGTCACGTTCTTGGCCGATCACGCCGCCAAGACGCCGCAAGATCCGTTCTTCATGTACGTGGCCTACACCGCCGCGCACTGGCCGATGCACGCGCCGGAAGACGCGATCGCCGAATACAAAGGGTTCTACGACGCGGGCTACGAAAAATTCCGCGCCGACCGATTGAAGAAGATGAAAGAGATCGGCTTGGTCCCCGCCGACCAAGAGCTGACGCCGCCGGCCGGCGATTGGTCGAAGGTCGCCAACAAGCCGTGGGAACTGCGCTGCATGGAAGTCTATGCCGCGATGGTCACCCGCATGGACCACGGCGTAGGCAAGATCGTGGACGAGCTGCGGCGCACCAAAAAACTGGACGACACGTTGATCTTGTTCATGCAAGACAACGGCGCGTGCGCCGAAGATATGGGGCGCGTTGCCGCGCTCAAGGCCGGCACGCTGCCCGGCCCGAAGGAGTCGAATTTGGCCTACGGCGAGAATTGGGCCAACGTCAGCAACACGCCGTTTCGCGAATACAAACATTGGACGCACGAAGGGGGCATCTCGACGCCGCTGATCGCCCATTGGCCTGCGCGGCATCCCCGAGCGCCATCAAGGAAGTTTGAATCGTCGGCCCGGCCACTTGATCGACGTGATGGCGACCTGCATCGATTTGTCGAAGGCCGAGTATCCGAAAGAACTCGCCAGCCAAGCGATCAAACCGTATCGCGGCGAAAGCCTGGTCCCATCGCTGACCGGCAATTCGAGCGAGCGCAAAAACTTGTTGTTTTGGGAACATGAGGCGAACCGCGCGGTGCGCGACGGGAAGTGGAAACTGGTGGCCAAGTCCGGCCAGCCCTGGGCGTTGTACGACATCGACCAGGATCGCGGCGAGATGCACGACCTCGCGCGACGCGAACCCGAACGAACCGAAGCGATGGCCGCCGCCTGGGACGCCTACGCCGCGTCCGGCGACGTGCTGCCGCTGGGGGCATGGAAAAAACCGACCGCCGCGGAAAAAGGAAACGGCAAAAACGCGTCGCTCAGCGACGCGAAACGCTTCGATCTCAAAAGCGGCGACGCGCGCTGACGCGTGACAAGGCGCCCAACTATCCCGGCAAGGCCCTGACGCTGACCGCCAAGATCGACGTCGGCGCAGGCGTCGGGCGTGATCGTCGCCCACGGCGGCAGTGCGACGGGCTATGTCCTGACGCTGGTCCAGGGCCGACCGAAGCTCTTCACGCGGAGCGCGAAAGGGACGGCCGAAGTCCAGGCGAAGGAGGCGATCCAAGGTGCGCACACCGTGACCGCCGTGATCGGCAAGCAGGGCAAGCTGACGCTGGCCGTCGACGGCAAATCGGTCGGCGAAGCGGCCGGCGTGGAACTGACCGTGATGCCGACCGACGGTCTGCAAATCGGCCGCGACGAAGCCGGAAAAATCGGCGACTACAAGGGCGAGAACCCGTTCTCCGGCAAAGTGGAATCGGTGGTGATCGAGTTGGAGTGAGCAAGCAGCCGATCCGGCGGACCGCCCGGCTGAGTTCCGGGGCGATCGCCCCGAACGATCCGTCGCAATCGAAGCCTCCGCCTTCTTAGCGAGGGTCGCATCTCACGCATATCGCATGGGAGATGTGCGCGGTATTGCGTCTAAAACGCCCCAGATACCCGAAAACTTTTTTTGCAAACGCCGAATACCCCGAGCGGTCGGGCACGAATCGTTCTTCACACGCTTTGTGTTGGAACAAAGACCGAGCGGGGGACGTGAGTCCCCTGAGCTATTGCGAAACGACGTCGACTGGCGTGAACTCAGGGGACTGACGTCCCCCGCTCGGAAAAACGCAAAACCGCTTGCCGCGTTGCGCCCGACGACGTTTCACGACTTACGACGAGAATTCGACGTAAGTCCAATGGCGTCGTCGCGAGCAAAGCGTAAACGCGAATTTCAGAAGCGATCGTTTCGCTCGCAACGCTCGCGCAGCGAAGATAGGTAGGACGTTCGCCACGGTGGAACGTCCTACGTGACTCGGCTCGCTGCGCTCGGTCCGCGAGTAACACTCGCGGCTTTGCTATTTACTGAAAACTGAAAACTCATAACGCTCGTTTCGCTCGTAACGCTCGCGCAGTGAACTTGGGTAAGCCCCGCGCGGAATGTTTCACGTGAAACAACGCCCCACGCAGGGAAACTAAGGACAGACGTTGCTTGATCTGGAACGTCATGCGTGGTGCGGCTAGCTACGCTCGGTCCGCGAGTGCCACTCGCGGCTTTGCTATTTACTGAAAACTGAATCCTGAAAACTGAAAACTCACTCGTAACGCTCGCGCGGGTGATTTCGGAGGTTTGCGTAGTTCGGCTAGGGATCGATCAGGCCGTCGTCGTCGGCGTCGACCGGGAGTTTCGGCGGGGTCAGCGGTTGCTCGCGTTGAATGCGTCGCAGTTCTTGGTAGAGCGGCGTGTTCGGGTCGGTCAGCAGTGCGGTCCGCGTTCGCATGTCGAGGGACGGATTTTCGCTGTCGTCGAAGTAGATCGTGATCGCCGGCGTCGTGCCGTAAAGATAGGCCGACGCGGAATACTCGGAGAACCAACCATAAGATAGTCGGACATGACACATATCCTGCGCGTTGCCGCGCTCCGAGCGTCCGTTTGCGCGACGGCCAGCGCGGCTTGCAGATCGGCCATCGACGCCGCGTCGTCGACGCGGATGTGAAACGTGCGTGAGCCGGCGTCCGTCAACTCGATCGCGCGGATCGGCGTTTTGCCGCGGACCAAATCGTTGACCGCGTCGGAGGGACCGTACAACCAAGCCGCGGAGAAGAGCAGTACGACCAGTAACGCGATCAGGCCGATCATCGCGAGAAGAACGACCCAGAGATACCGCAACAGCGCGAAGACGGCGTCTTCGAGAACGAAGCCCGCGCGTTCGGTTTTCTCGTTGAACGTCATCGCAGCGAGCGGAAAACGGGGCTAGCGAGCGTCTCTTAGCCCAGTCTGCGAGTACCACTCGCGCCTGTGCCGAATTTTGAATTCCCGAACCCTGAAACCTGAAACCCTGAACCCTATTTACACCAATACACCCAACACCTTACCCGCCTCTTTGCACAGGCGTTCGGCTTCGGCGTCGGTGGGGGCTTCGGCGATCGCGCGGACGACCGGTTCGGTGTTGCTGGGGCGGACCAAAAGCCAGCGGTTGTCCCAATCGAAACGCAGACCATCCAATTTGTCGACCTTGGCGTCCGGAAAATGTTTTTCGAGCGCCGCATATCCGGCCGTCAGGGCCGCGTTCGGAAAGCGAATCTTATGTTTATGAATTTCGTACTTCGGCAACTCGTCGGCCAATTGGCTGGCCTTTTTGTCGCGCGAGGCCATCGCTTCGAGGATCATCGCCATGCCGACGAAGCTGTCGCGCACGAAGCCGACGCGCGGGTCGATCACGCCGCCGTTGCCTTCGCCGCCCAGGATCGCTTCCTTGGCGATCATCAGATCGCAGACGTTCGCTTCGCCGACCGCCGAACGATAAAACGGCACGCCGTATTTGATCGCCAGGTCTTCGGTCATGCGGCTGGTCGAGCAGTTCGTCACGATCGGACCTTTGCGACGACGCAACATGTGATCGACGCACATCGCCAACGTGTGCTCTTCGCCCAAGTAGCGGCCGGTCTCGTCGATCACGGCCAAACGATCGGCGTCGGGATCTTGGCAGAAGCCGATGTCGGCCTCGCGCTCTTTGACCATATCGACCACGCCGCGGAGGTTTTCCTCGATCGGCTCGGGCGGATGTTCGAAGCGGCCGTTCGGTTCCCCGCCCAAAATCTTGACTTTGCACCCCAGCTCTTCCAACAGCTTGCGAGCCAACAAACTGCCCGAGCCGTGATTGGCGTCGAGGAGGACGCTGAGACGCTTTTTGCGAATTTTTTGAATGTCGACCGTGTTGGCGACGCGATTCCAGTGGGCGTCCAACGTGGCGGTGGTCGACGTGATCGTGCCGATCGTTTCGTGCGTGACCCAGGCGTAGCGCCCGGCCTGATAGCGTTCGAGAACCTTCTGCCCGTCGACCGCCGAGATGACGCGACCTTCGGACGAAAACAGTTTGATGCCGTTGTACTCGGGCGGGTTGTGGCTGGCGCTGATTTGCAGCCCGCCGGCGGCTTTGTGTTCGCGGACCAGCACGCCGGTCGTCGGCGTGGCCGCCACGCCGGCATACAACACGCGACGGCCCGTCGCGGCGATCGTGCCGCCGATGACGTCGGCCAGCAGCGGCCCGCTGGTGCGACCGTCGTGCGTGACGATGACCGTGCCGGGTCCGATTTGCGCAATACGACGCGACGTATCGTACGGCGATGTCGGGCGTCAGCGACAGTCCGACGACGCCGCGCAAGCCCGAGACGCTGATGATCGGTTCGGCCGAGGGAGGGAGCGACATGATTGCACGCAGGTTCCGCCGGCGTGTGGACGACGGTCCCGAAAGCTCTCGGGCGTCCAACACGCAAGCCAGGCAGTGAGGGGATGGGGTCTTGGTCCGAGCGAGACTCGATCACGCATGCGGACGCAAAACCGGTCATCGGTCGTCATCGACCGACGGACGCGGCGACTTGACCGATGAGGGAAGGAGATTGGAATATAACGAATACGCGGCGCATCGACAGCCTGCCGGCACGGTGCTTGCGACGGTGACATGAATACGCCGACAGAAATCCGGAACGGTTCGAGGACTTTCGAAATAGGAGTGATTTGATGACACTCGCGCAATACATCGCCCAAGATTTGGAACGCGAATTCGCCATGACCAAGGCCGTCCTGGTCGCGATCCCGGCGGACAAGCTCGCTTGGAAACCGCACGCGGACCTGCACACGATCGGCTGGAACGCCAACCACTTGGCCGACATCGCCGGCTGGACGCCGTTGATCCTGGGAGCGAGCGAACTGGATCTCTCGCCGCCGGGCGCTCCGCCGTACGCGCCGACCGCATTGACCGATCCGACTGCGATCGCGACGTTGTTCGACACGAACGGAGCCGGGACGCTGGCCGCGCTCCGAGACGTCGCCGAAACGACCTTCGAGGAACCGTGGTCGCTGAAGATGGGCGGACACACGATCTTCACGATGAAAAAAGGAGCTTGCCTGCGAAAGTGGGTCGTGTCGCATCTCGCGCATCATCGCGCGATTCTGAGCGCCGATCTCCGCATGGCCGGCGTCGCGCAACAATCGGTTTTCGAGATCATGTAACGCGAAAACACGAGCCGAAACGCGATTCCTCCGCACGACCCGGTGTTCGTCGCGCCGCACACGTTTTATACTAACGACGTTTTCCAGCCGCAGTTCCGCGCTCTTCTTCGCCGCCGCCGCATGTCCCACGATCTCGACGCCGCCATGACCGCCATCGAAGCCGCCTTGGCGCAAAACGTGTTGACGCCGACGGCGGCCGAAAACCTGCGGACGTGGCTGTGCGACCAAAAGTATCTGGAATACCATCCCGAGGTCCACGGCCACATCGGCAAAGCGCAGTGGAAGGAACTCGACGACGCATTCTGGACGGTCATCCCGTTCGGCACCGGCGGACGACGCGGCAAGATGTATCCGATCGGCTCGAACGCGATCAACGATCGCACGATCGGCGAAGCGCGCAAGGCGTGGCCGACTACGTGTTGAAACTGCAACCGCCGCCGTACTCGCCCAGTTGCGCCATCGCCTACGACACGCGGCATCGCTCGCGGCACTTCGCCGAGTTGTGCGCAAGCGTCTTGGCCGCCAACGGGTTCAAGATTTATTTTCTCGACGGGTATCGCAGCACGCCGGAACTGTCGTTCGCCGTGCGGCATCACGGCTGCTCGGTCGGGATCATGGTCACGGCCAGTCACAATCCGCCGAGCGACAACGCGGTGAAGGTCTATTGGTGCGACGGTGCGCAAGTTCTGCCGCCGCACGACAAGGGAATCATCGCCTGCGTGATGGAAGCCGGCGAGATCAAGAAGCTCCCCTTCGCCGACGCGGTCGCGCAAGGGAAGGTCGTCTTTACGCAAGACGAAGTCGACGCCGCATACGTCAAGAACGTGGTCGCGCAAGCCCTGCCCGGGCCGCGCGCGTTGAAGATCCTGTACACGCCGCTGCACGGCGTCGGCGCGTCGGCCGTGGTTCCCGCACTGAAGGCCGACGGCTTCACCGACGTCGAAGTCTACGGCCCGCACGCCGAAGCCGACGGCAACTTCACCAACGTGCCGGGCCACGTCGCCAACCCCGAAAACCCGGGCGTGTTCGACGAACCGATCAAACATGCGCAAGCGTCCGGCGCGGATCTGGTCATGGCCAGCGATCCGGATTGCGATCGACTGGGCGTCGCGGCGCCGCTGACCAAGGATGCGAAGAGCGCCTGGGCACGTTCACCGGCAACCAGATCGCCGCGTTGTTGTGCGAATACATCCTCGCGCGCGGAAGAAGGCCGGGCTGCTCTCGCCGCAACACTACGTCGTGAAGACGTTGGTCACGACCGAGTTGGTCCGCAAGATCGCCGACAGTTATGGCGTACGAACCGAAGGAAATTTGCAGGTCGGCTTCAAGTATATCGGTCAAACGATGGACGCCGTCGGGCCGGACAAGTTCGTGTTCGGCTGCGAGGAGTCGCACGGCTACTTGGTGGGCCAGTATGCCCGCGACAAAGACGCCGGCGTGGCCGCGATGTTGTTGGCCGAATACGCCGCGACGCTGAAATCGCAAAACAAAACGCTGCACGACGCCATGGCGTCGATTTACTGGCAACACGGCTATCACTTAGAGAAGCAGCTCTCGCTGACCATGCCTGGTTCGGCCGGTATGCGCGACATGCAGATCATCATGGCCCGCTTCCGCACCGCGCCGCCGAAGTCGCTGGCCGGTATGCGCGTGATCGAAACACGAGACTACCTGGAACTGCTGAAGAACTCGTACGACAAGGACGGCCATCCGACCGCTCTGCCGGAACCGTTTTTCGGTCCGAAGGGGGACATGGTCATCATGGAACTCTCGGCTCCCGGCAATTTCATCGCCGCCCGCCCGAGCGGGACCGAGCCGAAAATCAAGTTCTACATGTTCACGTACGAATCGCCCGAACAGTTAGCCGACCTGGAAGAAGCCAAGCAGCAACTGACGACGCGGATCAAGGCCCTGGAAGACGACTTGGCCGCCTTCGCGAAGTTGTAGGAGCGAGAGGGAGCGGCCTCAAAGAGGCTCAAAAAAGGCAAAGAAAAACCGGAGAGTGCGTCTCCGTGTTGATTGGGAAACGCGTAGTGTGAGTCTCCGCCGCATCGTTATCGAGTAATGCGTGCTCACGCTTGAACTCGTCATCAGCCGTGTCGGATTGAGTTCAATTCAAGCGTCACATCGAATTCGTCCCGTAGGGACGACGCATCACAGCCCAGGGTGAAGTGCAGCGCAACCCTGGGCTGCGTTTAAGAAAAATCGCGAGCCCTGAAGGGGCGACGCAAACCGGGCGACGACATCACCGCCCGACGACGACCATGCAACACCACGTTGTGACCAACAGCGCGGTCGCCAAGAGGGCGCGGCGTTTCAACCCACTGGGCGTTAACGTCTCGCCGAGCGCGGGACCGTAGGCGACGCAGGCCGCGCCGATCGCCGCGGCGATGCCCGCGAACAGCGCGCCGAGCGCGGCGACGTTGGTTTCGAGCAATGCATCCTGCTTGGCGATCGGCAGTTGCAAGTAGACCCAGGGGCCGGCCAGCATTTGCAGCGCGACGCCGTTCAAAATCAAGCGAAATCCGCCCGCCGCGCCCGCCGGTAGGCTTTCCGGTACGTGGGACGATTTTGTTTCACGTGAAACAGTCCGCACGGCGATCCAGACCATCGTCAGCCCGACGACGATCAACATCGCCAACCAGTGATGGACGATCCGCGACCAAAATTCCGGGTCGGCCAGCAACAGCCGCCGCGTCGGAGCGTCGATCGTCCGGGAGCCCCACTCGGGCGAGCCAGCCCGAGCGGCGATCAAATCGAGTCCGATGAACCGCATCGGAAAATGGTAGGCGACGTTCGTGGCGGCGAGGATGGCGGCGACGCGGGCGAAGATCGCGCGACCGTCGCGGCCGCCGATCCACCTTGCGGCGAGCCCCAGCAACACGGCCGAAAACGCCAATTCGCCCCAGAACGTATAAGGATGGTCGACCCATAACGCGGAGACTGCGCACGGCGGCGTCGCGGAGCGGAATCGCGTTGGTCGCGTCGGCGTCGAGCGCGGCCGCCGCCTGCCAAGCTCCGACGCACCACAACGTGAATCCGAGCCCGACGGCGACGAAAAACGCGACGAACGCCCACCGCGCCAGCAAAGACGACGCGGCGAGACCGGCCGCGTCGTCGCGGCGCGCGGCGCGAAAACTCCACACGGCCGCCACGATCGGGCCGAACGACGTCAGCCCGGCCGCGAACAAGTGGAGAACCAAAATCGGAATCAACGCGTGTCCGGACATGAACCTGTGCGGTACGGAACGGCTCTATGACTGAAGAAAGCGACGGAAACGGTTCCGCCGGCTGACGCGCCGCCGAGAACCGAGTATATTCTGACGTATTCGCCGGCGACTCGACAGTCTTGACGAGTCCCGGCGAACGACGGGCGGTTAGCTCAGCTGGTTAGAGCGACTCGCTTACACCGAGTAGGTCGCGGGTTCGAATCCCTCACCGCCCACTATTAGCAATCGAGCCGAAAGATTACGTGCCGATATTCGGCAGCACGGGTTTTGCGAGTTCGCAAACGGAACTTAGCGTTTCCGGACTCAAAAGATCCGGTGACCTCGCACCGAAGTGGTGCGTGTCGATCTGTCCTTATCAGCAAACAACGGCTGATGGGCCGCCACAAGACATATCCTGCTCCCGGCGATTTTATCTTCGCCGTTTTTGATTTGCGCGTTCGGGCGGCGATTCGCCCCCATTTTTCGATCGCCTCTCATTGAGATTCTAATTCGTTTACGATCTCGTTGAGTTTACCGCCGTGTTTCTCCGCAAGTTGCTTTAGCTTCTCCGGAGTGACCCTGAGATAATGCGACCAATAACGAAGCTGCCACGAATCTCTGACGTCGAGAGTCGTCGCGGAGTCCGGCCAGTTGGATTTATCGTCGGGTTTTGTCACGGCGCAGGCATGGTAATCATCGTCGGTGAGCCTGAGGGAGATCTGCCCTGAATCCCCGAAAAGCGCATTGTTAAGTCATCGCCGTAGACATTCCGAAAAGACGATCGGATGAACGCTGGCAGACTGTTTCATTGCGGTTGCCTTAAAAAACCGGACAGAGTCGTCGAGAAAAACTTAAGGCAATGCCTAAGTCGTTGCCGGGATTCGGTTTATTCATCCGTCATGCCAACGCGATTTCACAGCGTTCGGACGTTAACCCTTCGCGATTCGTAAACGTCACATAGATATATCCGTTCACGACGTCGTAAACATAGATTCCGTCGCTAAACGTGCCGTCTTGTTCGATTCCGCTCCAACCGGCGGCGTCTCCGACGTATTCGATCGACATGCCGTACGGCGATTCTTCGTCATGCACGGTTCCGGAAAATGAGAGGTAAGCCGTGAACGCATCATAGGAATAGAAAAAATTTGTGATTTGCGGGAGATCTTCGATGATGTCTCCCGCTTGACCGCCTGTGTTGAAGGTATCGGCTCCGCTACCTCCGTTCAGGCGATCGTCCCCTAACCCGCCGATCAGAACGTCGTCGCCCGCTCCGGCCGTAAGGACGTCGTCGCCGTCATTGCCGTACAGGATGTCGTCGCCTTCGCCGCCGTCCAGAACGTCGTTTCCGTCGTCGCCGAATAAGACGTCATTCCCCAGTCCGCCGTCGATGACGTCGTCGCCGTCACCGCCGTGAATCACATCGTTTCCGCCAAAACCAAAAATTTGATCGTTCCCTTCGCCGCCGTCGATGACGTCGTTGTTTTCACTGCCGTAGATCGTGTCGTCTCCGGCGCCCCCGAAACAAACATCCCCATAACCGATGGTCGACAAACGCGAGAACGCAAAGCTCGTGACTTGAACGGAACTCCCCGCATAGATCGTGTCCGCGCCGTCGTCGCCGTAAAGCAAGTCGCTGCCGGATCCGCCGTCGAGGAAATCATCGCCGGCGTTCCCATGAAGTTCGTCGGCTCCGTCTTCGCCGTACAGAAAATCGCTTTGAGATCCGCCGACGAGCAAATCGTTCCCCTCGCCGCCGTAGAAAACGCACGGACCCGATCCGCCGATGATCGTATCGTCACCCTCGCCTCCGAACGCGAGCGCGTGTAGCTCCACCGAGTTATCCAGTAGGATCACATCGTCGCCGAGATGCCCGAAGAACTGAAGGGCGCCGAGCTCTTGAGATCCGTAATCGATCAAGTCGCCGTTGTACGAAAGATGGTAGCCGTTTTCGTCGAACGAAAAGGAAATCGCGTCGTTCGCGTTCGTACCGTGGACATGCAGCGCGCTGTCCGAATTCAGGAACGCGCCCCCGTCGAATAGCTTCAGAGTCCGTTCCAAATCGAATTCCGCGGAAGCGTCGGACGGTTCGAGTTTCGCGACGAGAAAATAATCGGTTTCCACGCCCGCGATATCGGCGCCGAACACGAAATCGTGCGCGCGACGTTTAATCGGTTCGAGTCGGAAATCGTCGTGCTCGACAACAACTCTCCCAACGTGACGCCGTCGGTCGAGCGATAGACCTTAACATCGAACGAAGAAGCGGAGTCGTTCGCCACTTCATACGCGATTTGCAGATCGCGGCCGTTTGAGGAGAACGACGACAGCGTAAGATCCGCGGCGAACGGCAGTTTATCTTCCAAACGTTCGAATCGCGCACGCTTCGCGACACGGTCGCGCGCTGGGCAAACGCGATGGGATATTTGCGAGAACGATCGATTCAACGACATGACGAAACCTTCACGCGAGAGGACGCGAACGAACGCTCCGGTTACGGAGCGATTCATTGCAAGCGAGGACGGCGTCGAAGCCGTGCCTGTGGTGAACTTATTGCGTTTACATCGATAAATCGGACAGCGCGGCTTGAAGACTTATTCGTTCATTCCATTTCGGTCCATGGATCCACGAAATTCGGCTCTCGCTGGACACGTCGAATGTTCGGCTTCCGTTGCGATTCTTTTTCGATTTCAGGTTCGTTCAACAGCTTATTCCGCGGTATGACGCTTTGAAGCTCTTGGTGTCCCAAACCCGCGTCGAGAGACCTCAACGCATAGGATTTCGCGATTTCGTAATGTTTTTGCACGTCCTGCTTCATCAATAGATGATACTTCGCCGCCGTGGCGATCAGTTCCGGCGAAGGATTGGGCTCGGCGACCGCACGATCCAAGTCCAGGCAGGTCTGTTCTCGGATGGGCGCACCCGTCGATTGGTCGTAGATATGCGCCGCGACCGCGCGACCGTAGAGAGCCGGTTTAAGAACGGATTCGCACCCAAGGCACGGTCGAAATGTCGCAACGCCGCCGCTTGATGATCTGATCCCTTTAAACGGTAGGCGTGACCGAGATTGTTGAAGAGTTCTGCCGACGAAACGCCCGCATCCGCCGCCAACTCCATCCACGTGATCGCTTCGTCGTTGTTGCGTCGGAGCGCATAAGCGTAGCCGACACATGCTGCGATGCGTGAATCGCCGCGCACGCGCGTATGCCGACTTCCAAGCGTCGATCGCTCCGGCGTAATCGCCGTTCAGCAACCGCGCGTCCCAGTCCGACATGTGCGTCGAAATGTCCCGGGTTCGCTTGAATCGCGGCGATGAAATCGCGCAGCGCGTCGTCGTTTCGTCCGTTGCGCAAAGCCGCTACCCCGGTCGCCGTCGCCCGAACTTCATACGACTTTCGCAGAACGAGGAACGCCACGACGGTGAGAAACGCGATTCCCAGACACGCAAGCAGCGTTCTCCACAATGCGGGATTGCTTCGTTTCCAGCGTTGGAATCGTGGATGCGCCGACTTGCAGGATCGAACCCGGTCCAGCAACGCGTTGGCGGTTTGCGGGCGGTCCGACGCGTCGAACTTCAAACAGTCCATGACGACCGCGGACGTTCGAAGGTCCAGCGTCGGGAGAAACTCGCGAATCTCGATCGGTCCTCGCTCCATCATCCGGAGAATCCGTTCGGCTTCCTTGCGATCGACGATCGCCGGATACTCGACGTCGTAAGGCAGGCGTCCGCAGAGCAGCTCGTAAAAGACGACTCCGATCGAATAGAGGTCGGTTTGCGCATTGAGTTTGTGACGCGGATTCTGATGAATCAAAACCTGCCGAATTTGTTCCGGCGACATATACGGCAGCGTTCCGCCGACGCGGTATTGAAGCTCGGCGTCGTCGACCGACAGATTGAAGTCGATCAACCTTGGCATACGATCACGGCCGACGAGAATATTCGAAGGTTTCAAATCCCGATGAAGAATCCGACGATCGTGTACGTAGATCAGCGCTTCGACGATCGACTCGATCAACGTCAATACCGTATCGACGTACGGCGCGTTCAACACGGATGAGTCGT
The DNA here is from genome assembly GCA_049840575.1 of Pirellulales bacterium. Taxonomy (GTDB): domain Bacteria; phylum Planctomycetota; class Planctomycetia; order Pirellulales; family JALHPA01; genus JANRLT01. Next base: position 189,533 of record JASGKV010000008.1, on the reverse strand, counting down.
AGGCGTTCGCAGGATTTTCGCCGGATTCGCGCGACGCCAAAGTTCGCCAAAACGCATACGAGTCCGCGTCGCGGCGATCTTCTCGCGGGATGAGATCGGCGAGCGTGGTGCGGCACAGATAGGGCATGCAGATCGCCCACAACCCCGATCGTTCGTCGTGCTCGACCGAGTATACCGGAACGATATTCGAGTGCGCGAGCTTCGCGAGCAGATGCGCTTCGTGCCGACCGTCGGTCGTCAGTTTTACGACCACGCGCCGATCGTTCAACGACAATTCCTCGGCCAAATACGCTCGCCCGAGACGCCCCGACCCAGTTCGGCGATCAGACGGAACCCGAGGAAGACGTCTCCGACGTTCGGCCATGCGATCGTCGACTTGAACGGCGCATCGGAAAACGCCAAGGATTGAAAGTAACGATGAACTTCCAAAAGGTTTTCGATGTCGGCCGAATATTCCGGCAAAGTCCGTGCATAAGCTTCGATGCCGGGCGCGGTTCCTCTTTGCGTTTTCGTACAATAGTCCTCATATACCAAATCCAATACCAACGAACGGTGACGCCTGATGCCGGGATGTTCTCGAATCGCCGTATCGAGATCGATCGCTTCGCCTGCGCGATATTTTCCTAAGAGGCTTTCCAAGACGTCGCGTTGAACCACTTCGTCGCGCAATTCGAATGCCGGCAACGTTTCGATCGGATTGACGCCGTAGTTCAAAGTCATGCATACTCGTCCGTCAAGCGATCGATGACGCGCCGCGCCGTTCTTTCGTTGATGCCGATGCTCGCGGCGATTTCGTCGTAAGTCATTCCCGAAAGTCGCAATTCGACGATCTTTCGATTTTGATCGCTTTCGCGTTCGAGCATGACGTGCCACAGCTCGCGAACTTGCGCGACTTCGCTTGGTCGGGGTGAACCCGCCGAGAGCCGTTCTTCGATCGGGAAATCGTCCGTGTTCCCGACCTCTCGGCGAACATCGCGTTTTTGTGTTTGAAAACGTTTCCTGTTCTCCATCGCCAGCTTGTTCTTGGCGATGGCTTTCAGGTAACCCACGAACTGCTCGGGCGACTCGAACTCCGAAAATCTTTCGCGTTCCCGGAACAACGAGACCCACACGGCCTGCATGAAGTCCATCGAGTCGAATTTCGTACGGAGTTGCTCGCTCAACGTTCGCCGAACGACGCGACGAACGCTCCCGCCGTATCGATCGACAAGCTGCCAAGCGGCGTCTTCGGAACCTTCGCAGAGACACCGCATCAGCTCGCGAAAATCCTGGAGTTCATTGGGATTTTGCAACATGGCTTCCGGAACGTGGTAAATGGCGCACTAGACGTAATTTGAATCTTTACGGCCGTTTTTAACAATGATTCCACTCCGCACGGGCCTGTTTTAGCGGGGTTTTTCCGAATAGGATGAGTCTTTCGTATCCGCAGGCGCGTCCCCGCCTCCATCTTTCAGGCGGTATCGCAGGAATTGTCGTGATTCCAGGCCGGACAACCCAGGTTAAAAAAACGAGGCTCCGGCTCGGACTTTCGTGCGTTTTGACGTTGGCTTGCTGTGCGTGCTTACAGGCGGCGGACTATCTTTACACGCCGGCAAGTTCCAACGGCGATCAGTGGTCGACCGGTATCAATTGGAATACCGTTCCCGTTTCCGACTCTTCCACTCGCATAACCTTCGTTGACCGCGACGGTACTATGCGACTGGCGGGGGCGATTCTGAACACGAACACGATCGATCGATCGACGCCCTTCGAGCTCAACATTCTCGATCTCGGCGGACTCGGCTCGGCGACGACCGGCCAAGCGTCGGTCGTGACGATCGCATCCGATTCGAACGCCGGCGGTTTGAAGTTCGTCTCGAACGGCGTCGTCGATCCGACGATCAATCTTTCCGCGATGCGCGGACAAGGCTCGTCGACCATCACGTATCAAGTCACGGCGAAGACGACGTTCGACGCCACAACGACGTTCACGGGCGACGGCAACGGGATCTTCACGTTTTCGGGATCGATCGATGGGGCCGGCGGCTTGGTGAAAATCGGACTCGGCACGCTGTCGATCACGGGGACGAGCTCTTACGCGGGCAAGACGCGAATCTCCGGCGGGGTATTAAGTCTCTCCGGAGCGAATGCGACTTCGGGCATCGAACTCGGAGGAAGCAACGCTACGCTGCAAATTCGCAACGTCGCTTCAACGGGCATGGGGACGATCGCCACGCTCGCGGATGCGTTAAGCAGCCGTGTGCAATTCTTGTTCAATGGAGGCGGTAATTTCGCGCTGCCCAACGCATGTGACCAGCGCGTCGAACGTCTCGACCACGCTCCATGTCGCGAACGCGGGAAGCGGTATCAACGGTGTCGTGCAATTGAACGGAGCGATGCAGGACAGTTCGATCGGAAACGCGACGTATTTCGTCACCGGCGCGAATTCCTACGGATTGTTCATCGCGAACATGCGCAGCACCGCCGCCGTGCCCGGAACGATCACGCTTGCGCCGACTTCGGCCAAGTTGACGCTCGGCAATCTCGCGGCGAGTCAATCTTCGGGAACGGTGATTTGGAACTTTGCGGGAACGGCTCAGGGAAGTCAAGTCACCGGAGTCGTCAGCGACTCCGTGACGGGCGCGAAGTCGTCGATTCAAAAAACCGACACCGGAACCTGGTTGATAAGCGGTGATAATACTTACACCGGCGGAACCGAAGTCGTCGCCGGTACATTGCAATTCACCACGCGCTCGGCTCTGTACAGAGGCGTCTCCGAGCGCTGGAACGACGCGTCTCTCGTCGTTCGTTCCGGCGCAACGCTGATGCTGAACGTCGGTGGGACAAACGAGTTCACGAGCGACGATGTTCGGCAAATCGCGGCGATCGGCTCTGCCGGCGGAGGTTTTCAAAGCGGCGCCGCGTTGGGCATCGATACGACCAACGCGACGGAGACGTTGCGAATCGCCGCGCCGATCGGCGACACGAACTTCGGTTTGAATTCATTCGGCATTACAAAATCCGGCGTCGGAACCCTGGAGCTGACGCAGGCCAACACTTACACCGGCAAAACCACTGTTCAGGCCGGAATCTTGAGGTTATCCGGCGGCGATGATCGACTCGCTCGATCATCATCGCTCGTCTTAGGCAACGCCACGCTCGATCTCGATGCGACGAATCAAACCGTCGCATCGTTTTCACTTGTTCCCGCGTCCACTTCGATTTCCAAAATCATCGGGTCCGGCAAACTGACCGTCGATGGTCCGGGAGATTTGCTGCTCGGCCCCAATACCACCGCCAACCCGACGACCGTCGACTTGCGCGATCTCCGTCGATTCGAGTCGTCGGGGAACGGAGTCGTTCGGATCGGACCGAACGGCACGACGACCGGAGTGACCGGTTTGGTCGCCACCACGACGCTGGCCCGCGAAACCCGTCTGATCGGAGCATCGTTGCTCGGCATCTCGGATTTCGCGGGAACATCCAGCGGCGGAATGTCTGTTCTGAATCTCGGTCAAGAAAATCGATTCTTCGTCGATGCGGTTCGGGTCGGAACCGGCGGGCGTTCCGGCGGCACGTTGCAATTCGGCGCTGGCATGATCGATCCGAAGTTGATCGTTCGAGGGAGCGGCGGCGAGCAAACCTCCGCGACGACGTTCAACGTCGGAACCATTTCGAATACGGTGTCGACGGCCTGGACGAGTTCGGTGGATTTGTCGGCAGGAACGATCGATGCGCGCATCGGCGCTGACGATCGGGAGCGCGGAGACCGCCGACGGCACGGGCATTCAAGGATCGATGACGGCCAACTTCACGATGGGCGCCGGGATTCTCCGTGCCGAGTCGATGACGATCGGCCGGATTGCCGGAGCCGGCTCGATCGCGGGAGCCTTCGGCACGACCGGCATGTTCACCTTGAATCATCCGGCCGGCGTCGTCGAGATCGGCAACTTGGTATTGGGGGAAAACTCGATCACCGCATCGGGAACAAGTGCGAAATCGGTTTCCGGAACGTTCGCGTTGACCAGCGGAACTCTCAAGGCCGCCACGATTCAGCGTGGCGTGCAGACCGGAAACGCGACCACGATCACGACGCGTTTGAATTGGACGACCGGCAAAATTCAAAACCTCGACGCGCTAAACCTCACGATTCTCGATGTCCCGATCACGCTGCTGACCAACGGGACTCATGAATTTCGCGCCACGAGCCTGCAAAATATTCGCATCGCGGGTTCAAGCACGATCTCCGGCACGGGATTCGGCATTCAAAAAACCGGCCCGGGCGTTCTCACGATCGCGACGTCGTCCGTGAACTCCTACACCGGATCGACCGCGATCTACGATGGCACGCTCGAACTCGACTCGACCAATCTCGCGACGCCGACGAACTTGCTGAGTTCTTCGAGCGGTTTACAACTCGGCGGCGGAACGTTGTCGGTCATCGGCAAACCTGCCTCGTCGACTTCGCAAACCTTCTCCGGGTTGCAAGTCTTAGCCGGCGATTCCGCGATCAAGGTCGTGAACGACGTCGTACCGGGAAGCACGGCGGTTTTGAAATTGGGGTCGATCACGCGCGCAGTCCGGCGGCGGTACTCTGGCCTTCGCGCTTCCCGCGGGAACGCAATCGATATCCAACGGTATCACGACGACTTCGACCATCCCGACGTCATCCAACGGCATCCTCGGCGCCTGGGCGACCATCGGGAACGATTGGGCGACGGTCGCTTCCACCAACATCGTCGCTTACTCCGCATACACGAATCTTGCCGCTTCGAACGATAAACTGGCATCGAGCACAACGTCGAACGTGCGACTGAATACGGGAATCGGCGGAACGCTCGTGCCGATCAACACCGGAACGACCGACGTCAACTCGATTTTGCAAAATGCTTACACGAACGTCGTTTACGCGCCCTCCGCCGGCGATGTGTTACGATTCGGCGCGAACGGAGGATTTTTGCTCGCCGACAACGCGGGCGGTTTCACCGTCGGGGATGTACCGAACCAAGGGACCCTAACCGCAGGCGGAGCGACGAATACCGCCGGGAATCTGATTCTGACGAACCGACATGCGACGAATGTGCTGACGGTCAACTCGTCGATCGCCAACAACGGCACCGCTGCGGTCGCTGTCACATACGGGGGGCGCGGCGCGATCGTCGTGAACGGGTCGAACACGTACACCGGTGGCACGAGTCTCGGCGGAAGCGTCGTCACGCTGGGTTCGGTCGGCGCGCTGGGGAACGCCGCGAACGCATTAACCCTGGGCGGAGGCGTTCTAAATTTGAACGGCTTCTCGCCGTCCGTCGGCGCATTGTCCGGAACCGGGGGCGTTATTCGTAACGATTCGGCGACGCAAGCCGCATTGACCATCGGCGCAGGAGGGGGGGCCGGAACGTTTCAAGGTTCCATTCTCGACGCCCCCGCACTCGGCGCGATTCGTTTGATCAAGACGGGGACCGGCACGATCACGCTGAGCGGCGACAATTCTTATCGCGGCGGAACGACCATCGCCAACGGTATTCTCGGCGCCGCGTCAGCGAACGCCTTGGGAACGGGACCGATCGCGTTCGAAGCGACCGGCGCCAATTGCTGCTGACCAACGGGGTGAAAATCGCCAACCCGATTACCATCGGCCCGAACGGCGGTCTCGCGGCGAGCGGGCTCATTCAAGCCGGCGCCGGGTCCGCGACTATTACCGGTCCCGTCACGATTCAGAATCCCGCCCTGGGGGGGCACTTCGCCGCCAACGGCGGAACGCTGTTCGTCGCCGGTCCGATCATGTCGTCGGTTCCCGTCACGGTTCGACTCGGTCCCGTCGTCTTCTCCGGCGGCGGTATCGGGTACTCGCAGCTTTCGATTTCCCAAGGAACGATTTACGTCGGCGCCGACGACGGCATCGCGACGACCGCCGTGGTCGATCTCTCGGGCATTACGACCGCGAGTTTGGATCTGGCCGGATTCGACCAAACCCTCGCCGGGCTGACTCGCGTCGCCTCACAATCCGCGACCGTCACCAATAGCGGCGGAGCAGCCACGTTGAATCTGAACGTCTCAGGCTCCTTGCTTTACGGCAACGACACGACGAGCCAGGCGATCATCGCGGGTAATCTTTCGCTGGTAAAATCCGGTAGCGGAACGCAAACGTTGAGTGGCTCAGGCGCGAATACCTATGTGGGTTCGACCACTGTCCAAGGCGGGGTGCTGCGACTGGCCAAAGCCCAGTTCACGAATGCGGTTCCGTCCGGAAATCAGATAGTCGTCAAAGCCGGCGGTACTTTGCAACTGGGACAGAATCATCAAATCGCCGACGACATCGTCGATTTCACCATCCAAAACGGGACGTTCGATGTTCAAGCGTTCCGCGAAGACATCACGCCGGCGATCAAATTGGAAGGTTGCCTGCTGAAGGGGAGCGGCGGAACGCTGTTGGCGCGGGGCGGGTTCGTCGGCTCAGGCGTCAATCGGATCGAAAGCGGCATCGCTCTGCGCGCGGCGGACACGAACTGCGGACGCTTCGACATTCGCGGGGGACGACAACGGTCGCAGGCGCTATCGTCGCCGACGATCTGAGCGGACAAGGCATTTTCAAAACGGGAAACGGGACGCTAATCCTCGACTCGATCAACGGGTATACCGGTCAGACGCGCGTGACGAATGGCGGGCTCGTGGTGAACGGCTCGATCGCGATCTCGTCGCGAACGTTCGTTCAAGACGGGGGAAGCCTCTTCGGCAACGGAAACGTGGGGCGTCTGACGATCTCCGCAGGCGGTTCACTCGAACCTGGAAACTCTGTTGGTGTTTTGCATGCCTTGGGAACCACGTTCGGACCTGGCGGCATCTATCGTTGGGAGCTGGGAAACGCGGGCGGCGATGCGATCGCTTCGGCGGGAACGAATTGGGATCTTCTCTCGATCACGGGCGGCGGCGAAACTCTCGAATATCACCGCATCCTCGGTCGATCCCTTTCGTATCGAGATCGTCGGCTTGGCTGCATCAGGCCAACTCGGCGCGGTCGCGAATGCGACGAATACGCTTCAGGCTTGGATGCTCGTGGATTCGCAAACGGCGATTCCCGATTTTTCGTCCGACTCATTCGAGATCGTGTCCGACGAGTTGATCGCCGGAAATCCGGCATTCTCCAACGGACGTTTCGCGATCCTGCGCGGCGATCGGTTAGTCGGCTACCCAGCGTCCGATGAGACACAACTGTTTTTAACGTTCACCCCGCTGGCGATTCCCGAACCAGATTGCAAGCTTGTTGTCTTTATCTGCGTAACGTTCTATGGGTTGACGTACGTATTAAGGACAAGATTTTAGAGCGTTTTTCGAGAGTCTCGTTGTAGATCTTTGCGGAGCGATGCCGTACCGAGAGGACGCGTGCGCCGAGTTCATTCGTAGTCGAGCCGGGATAAAGACAAACGCGCCGTTAACGCTTTCCGGAGTTTCCAAGATTCGTCAATATCGTCTTGAGATCGCTGCCGCGTAACACGCCGGCGATCAGTTCCGGCAGTTTCTCGGGCGTGCAGCCGAAGCACGGCATGCCCAGCTTAGCAAGGGTTTCGGCCAGCGATTCGTTATACGAGGGCGTTCCCTGATCGGAGATCGCCAGCAGTCCGATCGCCTTGATTCCGCGCTCCAACAACATTTCCATTTTCTTGACGAAGCGTTTCGTATTCGGGCTTGTGTCGTGGAGATCGGCCAGTAACACATACAGCGTTTTCTCGGGCGTGTGCATGAAGCGTTCGCAATAGCTGGTCGCTTTCCAATAATCTTCCGCTCCGCCGAGTTGCACGCCGAACAACAGATCGACGGGATCGGAGCAATGCTCGGTCAGGTCGACGACGTCCTCGTGATTGAACGCGACGACATGCGTCTCGACCGCGCCGATCGACGCCAGGATCGCCCCCATGATGCCCCCGTAGATCAACGACGAGGCCATCGAGCCGGATTGGTCCATCGCGATGATGACGTTCCACTGATTTTGCCGCGAACGACGACTGAAAAAACTAAGGTCCTCCGGGATGAACGTGCCGAGTTCGGGTTGATAGTTTTTAAGATTGCGACGGATGGTGCGCGGCCAGTCCAGATTCGGCAGACTGCGAAACGGACTGTGGCGATTGCGTTGCAGCGCACTCGAATCGCTTGGACGAACTCCGTCTCCAATTTTTTTCGAACGTCCTCGACCACGCGCCGAACCAAATCCCGCGCGGCGTTTTTCGCTTTTTCAGGCACCAAGTTCTTCATGGCCAGCACGGTCGCGGCCAAATCCAACGAGGGTTCGACGTTCGCCAGCACTTCGGGTTCGAACAGTAACTCTTTCAGTCCGCGGCGTTCGATCGCGTCTTTCTGCAGGAGCACGACGACGTCTTTGGGAAAGAACGTTCGAATCCGGTCTAGCCACTTCGCCACTTTGGGAAACGTTCGCCCCTTGACCGCGCCGTGCGGTCCGATCGTTTTGTCGCCGCTCTCCCATTCGCCGCGATCGAGTTCGTCGCCCGAGTAGATCGCCTCGAGCGCAGTCGTCCAACTCGTGAAGATCGCCGCCCAGGATCGAGCGACCGCGCAACCCCCGATCTGTTGCAGGCACGATTCGGCGCCTTGACCGAGAATCAAACGCCAACGGACGAGGTTTTGTGGATCGATGGGCATCGGCGTTTCACAGATCGTTGAAATCGAATTCGTTCAGGTCGCTCAGCGATTGGGCTTCGCTTTCGGTCAATTCCGCTTCGAGCACTTCGGCGGCGACGTCGGCGCGTACCCCCCAATGTTCGGCCAGATTCTCGGCGATTTGGCGTTTTTCGCGAGCATTGAATCCTCCGAAGGCGCGGCGTAAAAATACGACCGAACGACGAAAATGGTCCTCATCCAAAGACGTCACGTAATCGGCCAGTTGCGTCCATAACACTTGCCGCGCCAACAACGCGTAGCGATTCCGTTTGGAGAGGCCTTCGAACCAACCGGCTCCCAAATCGGCCGGAACGCCGGGACTGAGTCGTCGCGCGACTTCGCGCGAGCTGTTCGTTGGCGATCAAGCCTCGTTCCAAAAGCAATGCGCAAGCGTAGCCCGACAGCAGCGGATTGCGGTCGTCGGCGTCCGAGAGCTTCCGTAACCCGTCGAGCCAGAGCGGTTCGTCGACGCGTTCCGCATATTCCAACGCGACCCGCTCGAGTTCGTCGATCGCGACGAAGATACGTTTGGCGGCTTCGTCGTCGCACGACGACGCGGCCTGCAGCGCGAGCGCGCCTTGGACGAACAACTCCTCGACCAGCGGTAACAGCGGGGTCGGATCGAACTTCCGCACGTCGCCGTAGCGGACGATCAAGCTTAAGACGTGCGCCGCGTGAGCGATCGAAGGGAGATCGGCGCCGCCCGCGGCCAACTCTTGCAGGCGACGTCGCGCGGCCTCCATCGACGCCGTCATCCCGCAACGGCACGCATCGTGAACCACCTCGGCCGCTTCGCCGATCGATTCGCACGCTTCGAGAACGGTTTTGAATTTGAACGCGACGGCCAGTTCGACGGTTTCGCCCAGCAGCACCGCTTCGATCAATTCGATTTCGCTCTCGGGGCTCCACTGCAACGCCCATTTCTCCCCCCACGTGGCGGCGGTTTGGGAGGAGGCCGACGGCGTGACGAAACGGACTCCGAGCACGCGCAAACGATGAAAGAACGACGATCTGTGGAGATCCAAAAACGCGGCTTCCACCGACTTGGCGTGTCGGTTTTCGCGGAGGTCGAGCGTGACGTCCTGCTTGACCGTCGTTTTGTATTTTTCGAGTTTCAAACGCGACAACTCGCGTTCGAAGTCCGCTTGGATCGACGTGCGGCTGACCCCCTTGGGAAGTTCGCCGATGGCCGTACCGACTTCGACCCGCGCAACGGCGTCTTTCACGGTGGTCAACTCGCCGTAACCGATCAGCGTGACGGCCGAATCGCGCAAATCGCGCAAGGTCGGAGCCAAGCCGTTCTTCATGGCCGACAGCGTGTTCGCCAAGCGCACGCCTTCGATGACTTCGGCCGTCGAACGCGACGTGCCCGCTTCCCGAAGATGGCGCACGACGAGCGATAGGTAGCGCGCAGGCAAACCGTGCAAATCTTCGCGTTTCAACGCGTCCCACACGAGCTCGAAATAGGCCGGGGCGCGATTCCCCGCGCCATACCCGGACTGCGTCGAGAGTTTGAAATACGAATACGGCATCAGCGTGAATTTGGACGGGCGTCGTCGGAGCGACGCGAACTCGTCGTCGGTCATCACGGGAAATTTGCCGCCGATCACCGGCACGTGGAACGCGCCGACGACCGCGACGATCTTCTCCGGTTTTGCGCCGTCGGCGATCGCGTCGGCGATGCGACGCCGCATGAATGCCTCGCGGACGAGATTCTCGGCTCGCCAACGCGGGGCGTCTGGTTCGAGTTCGCGCAGCGAGTCGCCGAATTCGTAAGCGGCTAAGCGATAAGCGTCGTCTTCCAAATTGTGTTCGAAATAACGCTCCCAATACGTCTCATAGTCCGTCTCGCCGCTCAGGCGGGCGTAGCGCTCGTAGAGATCGGCCGGGGCTTCATCCGACGCCGCGGAATGTTGCTCGGGCGGCAGCTCGGGGTTCGCGGTCGCCTCGGCTTCGGGCGTCGCCTCTTTCTTTCGACGGGTTTTGTCGCGCAGTTCGGCTTCGATGTCTTGCAGCCCGAGAAAAACGTCCGAAGGCAAATCGATGAACCGGACCTGAACGTCATGCTCGGCCGCCCAACACATCGCTTGATATTCCGGACTGTACCGGGCAAGCGGGTAAATCAACGTGCGGACGGGCAGGGAATCCGTATACGCCAGCAACGCGATCGGCGGTTTGGTCGCTTTGCGGGTGATTTCGGGGATCAATTCGTCGGCGTCGGAGAGACCTTCGATCAGGACCAGATCGGGGCGAATACGGTCGAGATAGCGACGCAAATGCCAAGCACCCGCCGGAGAGAGGTGCCGGACGCCGAAGACGTTGATCCGCCAAGGCTCGCTCATGGGCGATCGATCGAATGCCGCGCTAGTCGTTCTGTTCCGAGCAGGCCGTGTACAGGGGCCGCCATTCGGCGCCCCGCTTTTTCAAGACGTTCGTCAAGTATTCTTGCCAGACCAGTCGGTCTTTTTCTTCGTCCTTGACGATGGAACCTTGAATGGCCGAAGCTGAGATCGAGCGGCCCGACTTCGCCGCTGCCGAAGTTGCCGGCCAACGCCATGCCGTTGGCCAAGACGCTGATCGCTTCGGCGGTCGACAGGACGCCGCTGGGCGTTTTCAGCTTCGCTTTGCCGTCCAGCGTTTGACCGGTGCGCAGTTCGCGGAAGATCGTGACGACCTTTTCGATCGCCTCGGCCGCGGGGACTTTCGCCTTCAGCCCCAAATTCGTCGAAAGGTCGCGGACGCACTTCGTCACGATGTCGATCTCGCTTTCGATCGTCTTGGGCGTCGGGAGCACGATGATGTTGAAACGTCGCTTGAGCGCGGCCGACATGTCGTTGACGCCTTTGTCGCGCGTGTTCGCGGTGGCGATCACCGAGAACCCTTTTTTGGCGGGAATCTCGCTTTTCAATTCCGGGATCGCGATCGTTTTCTCGGACAAGATCGGAATCATCGCGTCCTGCACTTCCGACGAACAACGCGTGATTTCTTCGAACCGAGCCAGCGTTCCGGATTCCATCGCCCGCATGATGGAACTGGGAATGAGCGCCTCGGGACTCGGGCCGCGTGCGATCAGCATGGCGTAATTCCATGAATATCGCACGTGCTCTTCGGTCGTGCCCGCGGTCCCCTGCACGACTTTGCTCGAGTCCCCGTTGATCGCGGCGGCGAGATGTTCGCTGAGCCAACTCTTGGCGGTCCCGGGCTCGCCGATCAAAAGCAACGCGCGATCGGTGACGAGGGTCGAGATCGCGATCTCGACCAAACGCCGAAAGCCGATGTATTTGGGAGTGATGTTCCGGTTGCCGACCGTCCCGCCGAGAATGTACGTCAGCACTGCGCGCGGCGAGAGCTTCCAGCCCGGCGGGCGCTCGTACGTATCGGCCGCGGCGAGCGCGGCGAGTTCCGCGGCGAACAGGGTTTCCGCCGGCGCGAAGCAATCCGTCGTCGGTCGTCGTCGGCGCGTCCTCCGTCGACGTCGCGTTTTTTTTCGCCATCGTTCCCACCTCACTCGGGCTTGTGTTTTAACAGCAGGACCGACTCCAGCAATTGATCGACGATCTTTTCGGGCAACGTCGTGAGCAACGCTTCCAACGCGGGCAACGCGCTCTTGGGGAGTTCGAGAATCAGCGGCGCGAACCAATGCGCCACGTAATAACTCGAAGACTCGGCATGTTTTTTCAGCGTCGCGATCAAAAAATCGGTCGCGTTCGGATGTCCGACGGACACGACGGCGCGCAACACCTTCACGGCATCGTACGGATGTTTGATTTCCGCCAGGGACTTGGCGAGGAACGCATTCGTCGCTTTGTGTCCGGGACGCGCCAAGGCGCAGACCAAATCGACCGATCCCGCTTCGATCGCCGCATCGAGCCAGCGCGGATCCAACTCCGGCAACGGCGTCGTGCGACGATCGACCAGCCGATCGTAGCCGACGCGACGGCCATACGACGCATGTTCGTTTTCCGACAGCAACACCGACTCCAACGCGACGGCGCGGAGTTGTTTGGAATCGGACTTTTTGCGGGTTTTCTCCGCCAGGCCGCGTAACTCGGGAGAGAACTCGCGATAAAACTCGGCCGGCGACTTGACCGCCCGCGCCGCATAAAACGCCGGACGAAGCATGCCCTCGGGCAGATTCGCATGCGCGGCGGCCAAACGCTTTTGCGGTTCGAGCGCGCCGTGAGACATCGACAGCGCGACGCATTCGTTGAGATCCTGCGCCGGACGGTTCCGACTTGATCGCGGCGAGCGCGGCGTGTTTCTCGAAACAGCGCAGCAGGAACGCCTCGGCTTGCGAATCGTCGCGATCTTCCAGGCAGACGATCAACAACACGAGTTTGGCGACGAGTTCGCCTTGGATCTTCTTATCCTTCGTCGCCAGGAGTTCTTCGAACCGCGCCGCGCTTTGTTCCAGAATGAACTCTCGGATCGCAGGCGACGCACTCGCTTTGAGATGCGCGACGATCGATTCGAGATCGGGGCCGGCGATCGCTTTTTTGAGCGTCGCGAGGACGTCGGCCGAATCGGCTTGCGCGGCCGTCAGCGCGCGTAACGCGGCGGCTCGAACGTCCTTCGCCTTGGATCGCGCTTGTTCGAGCAAATATGTCCGATCCTCGTCGGAACTCCCCAGGCATTCGATCGCCGCGACCTTCATCTCCTTCGAGCCGTCAGTCAAGACGCGTTGCACGACTGCGCGAGCTCCGACGGCATCCAGCCGATGCAGCAATCGCAAACGATGGACGTGTCCGCCTCGGCCCTTCACGTCGAGCTTCGCCAGCAATTCCGGCAGAATCGCGCGTCCGTACCGCGGCAAGACGTGCTCGCAAACGAAATCGCCGATTTCCTGGTACGGATCGTCGATGGCCGCGAGCGCGGGCTTCACCAGGCGCAGGTCGTTGAACGTTCCCCGTTCGAACGCGTCGCGAACGATTTCGACACGACCCGAGCCCGTCGAGCTCAGCGCTTCGAGCAGCGGCTTGATCGTGCGCGCTCCCGCTTGCGTCTCGCGCATGCCGAGATCGACGGTGTCCAGCGGCAGAAAGTCGCCGGCCGCGCCGGTTTCTGCCTGAGTCGCAAGGATCGCGTTGACCAACGTCGCGAGTTCGAGCAAGGCGAACGACGCGGTTTTCTCGTCGCTCTCGACGACCGCACGGGCGGCTTGCGCGACTTTGGCGAAAACCGGCGCTTTTTCGCCCGATTTTTCGAGCGCCGGCACGAGTTTCTTCAAGCGAAAATCGCCCGGCGCGAAGCGCACCGCCGGCGATCGCCAGGCGACGCGTCTCGTCGTACGTTTGGATCAATACCGGAATACTCATCGGCGTGCCCTTACGCGGCTAGAGCGTTAATCGAATCACGGTCGAATCCGTTACGATGCTCAGCGGTTTGACCTGCAATATACGACGATCGAGGTCGTGTCGAAAACGGACCACCAGCACTTGATTCGTCAACGCTTCGAGGGGGAGCAGCGACAGCAAATGACAACTCGCCGGTTCTTCCGTCATCCCGGTATCGGTCATCGTCAAACGCTCGCCGTGCGCAGTTCTCGACGACCAGCGACTCGCCGACCCGACCGATCCGCGCGAATCGCAACGCGTGGATCGGTTGCTTATCGGCCAGCGGCGACTTCGATCCGGATTTGATCTCTTTCACCACGGCCGCGAAACCGTCGTGCGCCGATTCGCGCACGCGCTGGAAGTCTTGCGATTCGAGACGGCGCGTCGTCATGCCCTCCCAACGAATCCGCGGATTGACGTCGCCTGGATACACATAAAGTTCCGGGATCTGCGCGATTTGAAAAAAACTGTCGTCGCTCTTGATGTATTTCGCGGCTTTGTAAGGTCTGAAATTTTGAGTGATGTGAATTCGTCCGGTCGTCAAGTTCATCCAAACGCCCGTCTCGACGAATTCGCGCCGCGCGACGTCATCGTGGGAATTGAAGGCCAACTGCATGAGCTCGGCGTCGGTCTGAACCAAGCCGGCCGCTTTCAATTCCGCGAGTTGCCAAGCATGGCCCAGCCACGCGGCGATGCCGGAATCGATCTCGGGCTTCAGGTCCGGATCGTCCAGCCGGCGTTTGAAATACGCACGCCCTTGCTTGACGGTCGCATGCAGGCGACACAATTCGTCCAAGGCCTCGCTGTAGACGGCCTCGGCCGGCGTCGTCTTCGACGGTGCGGCCGTTTCGCCGATGGCGCGAAACAGCGTCGTATAACGATGCAACGCCGCTTGCGCTCCGGGCAGATACGCGTCTCCCAACTGCTTGGCTTTGTCTTCCACCTCGCGCGATTTTGGCGTTCATGTTGCCGATCCCGCTGCGCGTCAGATCGAGCGTCAGTTTTTCGAGCAAATCGAGGCCGTCGAGTTGCACCTGGATCTTTTTCGCCAGCGCGTTTTTATCGACGACCTTCGGTTTCGCGGACTCCTCTTTCTTCTTTTCGACGCGTGCGATCTGTTTGTCGCGCTTTTCGGCCAGATCGAGCGGGATTTCCGAGGTTTTGAACGCCGTGCGTTTGAGCACGAACGCGAACATCAATCCGATGCAGTGCTTGCAGGGAAATTGCCTGCTGGGACACGAGCAGCGATGCGTCGGCTGATCCGCGCGGGCGAAATCCGACGAACACCGGTACGGTTCTTTGCCGGATCCTTGGCATTCGCCGAACAACAACGTCTCGTCGGCGTCGATGCCGAGTTTGAGATACTTGCCTTTGATGAATAACCCACGACCGTTCTTCGAAGCCTCCGCGTTGGGCGCGACGGACTCCACATAGGCTTCGTCGATGGTCACCACAAGTCTGCCCCCCCCCGAAATCGGTCACCGACGAGGCCGACCGGTTCCTGCCGCGGTCGAATTCATGCCTCGTCTCTCGGACGTTGTACGAAATGTAGCGAGGATTCGTCATTACGTCAAAAATTCGGAAGCAAACTGAAATCGCTCACACAGCTGGAAACAGCGAAGGTCCGTTTATGGAAATGATCGTAGGCGTCTCCAAAAGACATTCTCGACAAACTCGTCGCTGACCGACGTGACACCGTCACCGACGACGAACTGCGTCACGAACTCGACGAGTTGGGCGACCGTCTGGCCACCGCCGTCGCGACGTAGAGCTAATAATCAAGAAACAAGGTTCACTGCGCGTACTCTCACTTATCACGCCTTTGTACTCGTCAAAACCGGCGAACCGTGATAGCCAACTCGTGTCTTGATGGCTTAATCTGAAACGGATATTCCTGATCGAGTCACAGTCCAATGCTTCTGACGATTACCTCAACGCATCGACCGACATCCGACTTCGGGTACTTATTGCACAAGCATCCGAATCGATTTCAATCGTTCGAGCTGAGTTTCGGGCAGGCTCACGTTTATTATCCCGAACTCGACGATTCCCGCGCGACCGTCGCGTTGTTGCTGGACGTCGATCCGGTCGGGATGGTGCGGGGGAAAAGTCGCGATCATCGATTTTTGCTGGGACACTACGTCAACGATCGACCTTACGTCGCGTCGTCGTTTCTGAGCACGGCCATTTCGCAAGTGTTCGGATCGGCCTTAGCCGGACGGTGCAAGGATCGGCCCGCTTTGCTCTCGACGCCGATACCGCTGCGCACGAGATTCAAACCCTACCCGTGCGCGCCGGCGAAGATTTTCCGCGCCGGCTGTTCGAGCCGTTGGGGTATCGCGTCGAAACGACACGACACGCGCTCGACGAACGTTTTCCGGAATGGGGTGAGAGTCCGTATTTCACGGTCACGATCGAGGGGACGAAAACCCTCGCGGAACTGCTCACGCACCTCTATGTCTTAATTCCGGTTTTCGATAACGAGAAGCATTATTTCGTCGGCGACGACGAGGTCGAGAAACTCTTGGCGAAAGGCGCCGGTTGGCTTTCCGCGCATCCGGAGAAGGACCAAATCACGCGCCGTTACTTGCGTCATCGGCCCGGGCTGTATCGCGAAGCACTCGAACGATTGTTGGAGGCCGAACCGGAGTTCGCTGCGGAGTCGGAACCCGAATCGGACGAGCCGGACGAAAAAACGCCCAGCTTGAACGACCAGCGTCACGGCGCGGTGTTGGCCGCGCTGCGGTCGTGCGATGCGCGGAGCGTGTTGGACCTCGGCTGTAGCGAGGGAAAGTTTTTGAAGCTGCTCCTGGCCGAACGTCGTTTCACGCGAATCGTCGGACTCGATGTCTCGACCTCCGCCTTACAGCGAGCCGCGAAACGGATCGGGTACGATCGCTTGCCGGAGTTTCAACGCGAGCGAATCCAACTGCTGCACGGTTCCTTGATCTATCGCGACAAGCGATTAAACGATTTCGATGCCGCGGCGGTGATCGAAGTGATCGAGCATCTCGATCCTCCTCGCTTGGCGGCTTTCGAACGATCGTTGTTCGAGTCGGCGCGGCCGAAAACGATCGTGTTGACCACGCCCAACAGCGAATACAACGTCATGTGGGAAACCTTGCCGGCCGAATCGATGCGGCACGCCGACCATCGTTTCGAATGGACGCGCGACGAATTTCAAACCTGGGCGAACGCCGTCGCCGGGAAATACGGATACGCGGTGCGATATGTTCCCGTCGGCCCCGAGGAGGCGACGGTGGGCGCCGACGCAGATGGCGATTTTTACGATCAGTTGATGCCTTGCGAAACAAATCTCGAATCGAAACACAATCGTATGTCCGAACGGACTCATCTCAACCCGCACCTCATCCTGCCGATCGGGACGCAGGTCGTCGTGCTGCGCGAAATCACGATCGAAGGGGGGCGTGTCATGCACCCGCGAGGAGTCGTCGGGGTGATCACACGCGCACCGGGCGATTTGGAACATTCGTATCGCGTGCGTTTCCTCGACGGCGGCGAAGAACCGCTGCGTCGCGAGGATCTGGCGTTGTTGGCACAGTATAAGGAAGGGGCGATCGGCGATTCCGACGTCTCCGCCGGTCAAACGGATCTCTTTGCGCGGACGATCTTTCGCTGCATCGTCGGCTCGCGGGCTTACGGTCTCGAAACGGAGGATTCCGACACCGATTATCGCGGCGTTTACCTCCCGCCGGCCGATTTGCAGTGGTCGCTGTACGGCGTGCCCGAGCAACTCGAACGTCATGAAACCCAAGAACATTATTGGGAGCTGCAACGCTTCCTCGTGCTGGCGCTCAAGGCGAACCCGAACGTGCTGGAATGCCTCTACACTCCGCTGATCGAATCGGCGACGTCGCTGGGACGAGAACTACTGGCGATGCGCGAAGCGTTCCTCTCGCGGATGGTCTTTCAGACCTACAACGGGTACGTCGCGTCGCAGTTCAAGAAAATGCAAACCGACATTCGCAATCAAGGTTCGGTCAAGTGGAAACATGTCATGCATTTGCTGCGGTTGCTGATTTCCGGCATTGAAGTGCTGCGCCTCGGGCTTTGTGCCCGTGCGGATGGACGAGCACCGAGAGAAACTGCTGGCGGTGAAACGGGGCGAACTCGCTTGGGAGGAGACCGAACGCTGGCGAATCGCGCTGCATCGCGAGTTCGAACGAGCCGTCGAATCGACCACGTTGCCGGAACGGCCGGATTACGAGCGGGCGAACGTGTTTTTGATCAAAGGCCGACGCGCCGCGCTCATGGAGACGTTGCCGTGAATTTCGATCCACGCTTACACAACCAGATCGCCGAGCACCCGTACCCGCTGTTGTTCGCGACGATCAGCGGCGCGCACTTATACGGATTCCCATCGCCGGACTCGGATTATGATCTGCGCGGCGTGCACGTTTTGCCGTTGGCGGACGTCGTCGGCATGCGTCCGACGAACGAGACCGTCGAAAAATCAGGCTTCCACGACGGGTTGGAAATCGATTTGGTTACGCACGATGCGCAGAAGTTCTTCGGGTTATTGTTGAAGAAGAACGGCTATGTTCTGGAACAATTGCTGTCGCCGCTGATCGTGAAAACCACCCCCTGGCACGCAGAACTCAAATCGCTCGCCCCAGGCTGTATCACCAAGCATCACGCGCATCACTATCTGGGGTTCGCGGCGACGCAGTGGAAGTTGTTCCAAAAAACCGATCCGCCGCATGTGAAACCGCTGCTGTACGTTTATCGCGTACTCCTGACCGGAATCCATTTGATGCGCAGCGGTCAGGTCGAGGCGAACCTCGTTCATTTGAACGACGAGGCGAAATTGTCGTACATTCCTGAGTTGGTCGCCCGCAAGACCGGCGGCCCAGAGAAAGGCCGCTTGGACCAGGCCGACTTGGCGTTCCATGAGCGCGAGTATGTCCGGCTGACGGCCGAACTGGAACAAGCCTACTCCGAGAGCGGACTCTCGGAAGTATCGACGGCCGGCGGGGCGCTGAACGATTTGTTGGTACGGATACGTTTGGCTTCGCCGGAAGGAGTGCAATGAATCCGCGAGATTATACGCCGCCAGCCAAACCGACGATCGAACAGCAACATGATGCGTTGCAGAAGGGCTTGGGTCGTGCGGTGCTCTGGGCGAGGTCGGGTGTCCTTGCGGAAGAGTCGCTTCGCCATGCGTGCGTAAACGACCTTCGCTTCGATCGGCAATGCGAGTCTTATCGCGGGCACTGGCTCTGGACCATCCTCGTCACCGGCGATTTCGTCACCCGGCTGCGAGCGCCGATCCTGGACGCGCTGCGGGAACTGTCCGACGATTACGTCGCCTATCAATTGTGTCAACTCGCGGGGCACTATGCTGAGCAAGGCGATGCGGAATTCCGATCCGAACTTTACCGCCTCGTTGAACGCAAGCCATTGCCGGACTGCCGGTCGCTCGGGGAAGACGAAATCCTGCGTCTTGACGGCGAAGCGGCGTTCCTGTTCGCCGTTCGTGCACGCGGCGAGCATCCCTCCGCGGAAGGCTGGGATTGGGGCGATACGCAACTCGTCGAAGAAGCGATCAAACGCTTGGGCGAACCGCGCACGATGACGTTGTTGGACGATTCCGACGACACCTGGGTGCGACGCTTCGCTACGACTTGGCGGGAGCAACCGCAAAGAAACGATGGGCATGATCCGATGGGTGACTATCGGAGTCGAATGCGAGCGATTTCGGTCGACGATCTGGTGCGGATGACGCCGAAGAATCCGTACTCGCCTTATCGCGGTTGGGGCAAGCATGCCGACGAGGCGCAGTTAACGGATTTATTCGATCGCATTTGCGTAGAGCCGGACCCGACGATCGCCGCGCGGTTGCTGAAGGCCATGTCGTGGCGTGCTTTGCCGACGTATGACGAGCGCTTGTCGGAGCTTTGTCGCAGCTCCCATCCAGATGTCCGCCGAAGCGCATGGACCGCGCTCTCGCGCATTCAAGACTCGCGCGTCCGTGACGACGCCATCGCGGAGTTGCGCAAGGAGCCTTACGATCCGAATGTGTTCGAACTGTTCGAACGCAATTTTCGCCCCGGAGACGAAGAGTTGCTGCTGAAGCGTTTGGAGTTGCCGGATGATCGAGACGTACGTCACTGGGTGCTGTCCGATTTGCGGAATGTCGTGGAACAAAATCGGTCTGAGTACGTTGCGCCGCTGGCGTTGACGGTATATTTCGAAACGCCCTGCGCGATCTGTCGCGGAGGCGCCGCGGAAGTTTTGTTGGAAATGAATACTGCGCCGACGTGGCTTCAGGAAGAGTACGCTCATGATTCGGAAACCATCGATTCCAACGACGCCTGATCCATACCATGACCGCAACAAATTGAATCTGCTTTAATCGATGCACATCGCCATTCCCAAACTCTCGCTCGTCGTGCTCATCGGCCCCAGCGGATCGGGCAAGAGTACGTTCGCGCGGACGCATTTCCTTCCCAGCGAAGTCTTGTCGTCGGACTATTGTCGTGGGTTGGTCGGCGACGACGAGAACGATCAAAGCGCGACGAATGACGCCTTTGAAATCTTGCACGAAATCGCCTCGAAACGTTTGAAACGTGGCCGATTGACGGTTATCGACGCAACGAACGTCCAGCCCGAAGCCCGCGCCGTTAGTGCAGCTTGCGCGAAAATATCATTGCTTACCGGTCGCGATCGTCTTCGATTTGCCGGAAAGCGTCTGTCACGCTCGCAATCAAGCGCGATCCGATCGGGCTTTCGGGCCGCACGTCGTGCGGTTACAAAAATCGCAACTGCGGAAGTCGCTGAAGAAACTCAAGCTCGAAGGTTTCCGCCACGTCTTTACGCTGACCAGCGAAGCCGAAGCGGCGACGGCGACGATCGAGCGCGTGCCGCTTTGGAACGACCGCACGGCCGAACGCGGGCCGTTCGATCTGATCGGCGACGTGCATGGTTGCGGCGATGAACTGGAAAACCTGCTGTCACGACTCGGCTACGTCGTCGTCGCGCATTCCGACGATAACACTTTATCGGGCGGACCGGTGTATGCGCATCCCGATGGCCGCAAAGCGGTCTTCGTCGGCGACTTGATCGATCGCGGGCCGCGCGTGCTGGATTGCCTGCGGATCATCCGCAATATGACTTCGCACGGCAGCGGCATTTGCGTCCCGGGCAACCACGACGTGAAGTTGTTGCGCAAGCTGCGCGGCAAAGACGTGAAAATCAATCACGGGTTGGAACAAACGCTGGCGGAGATCGATGCCTTGCCCGACGAGACGCGCACGGCGTTTTGCAACGAGTTGGCGTCGTTTCTCGACGGTTTGGTCAGTCATTATCTGCTGGACGCCGGGAAACTGGTCGTCGCCCATGCGGGGATGAAGGAATCCATGCAAGGGCGCGGCTCGGGCAAGGTCCGCGACTTCGCGCTGTACGGCGAAACGACCGGCGAGACCGACGAGTTCGGACTGCCGGTCCGTCACAACTGGGCGGCCGAGTATCGCGGCGCGGCGATGGTCGTCTACGGCCATACGCCGGAGCCGCGCCCCGAGTGGTTGAACAACACGGTCAATATCGATACGGGCTGCGTCTTCGGCGGCATGTTGACGGCGCTTCGCTACCCCGAGAAGGAATTCGTGTCGGTGCCGGCGGCGCGTGAATACTGCGTGCCGGCGCGACCGTTTTTGCCTGAGAATAATCCACAAACGCAGCTCTCCGCCCAACAGGAACACGACGACCTGTTGGACATCGACGATGTACGCGGCAAGCGGATCATCTCGACGCGGCTGCGCAACAACGTGACGATTCGCGAAGAGAACTCGACGGCGGCGCTCGAAGTGATGAGCCGCTTCGCGGCCGATCCGCGTTGGCTGATTTATCTGCCGCCGACGATGTCGCCGTGCGAAACCAGTCGCGAGCCCGGCTTGTTGGAGCATCCGGCCGAAGCGTTCGCGTATTTTCGCGGTCAGGGCGTCGCCAAAGTGGTTTGCGAAGAAAAGCACATGGGCTCGCGCACGGTCGTCGTCGTCTGCCGCGACCAGAACGCCGCGCGCGAACGGTTCGGCGTTCCGAATGAAAGTGGGATCGTCTACACGCGTACCGGTCGCCGTTTTTTCAGCGACGTGGAACTTGAACGCGGAATGCTGAATCGTCTCCGCGCGGCGATGACGGCCGCCGGGTTTTGGGACGAGTTTCAAACGACCTGGGCCTGCTTCGATTGCGAACTGATGCCCTGGTCGGCCAAGGCGCAGGAGTTGTTACGCTCGCAATACGCCGCCGTCGGCGCGGCCGGACGCGCCGCGATGTCGAAAGTCGTGGCATCGCTCGCACAAGCCGAATCGCGGTTGAGCGGCGAGGCGGCGGAACACGCGCGTGCCGTTCATGCGAGCATGACGTCTCGCGAACGAAACATCGAACGGTTCGTCGCCGCGTATCGTGAATACTGCTGGCCGGTTGCTTCGTTGGACGACTTGAAGTTGGCCCCATTTCACATCCTCGCCACCGAACGCACCGTTCATACGCATCGAGAGCATGTCTGGCACATGGAAATGTTGGCGAAGATCTGTGCGTACGATCCAGGCATTCTGACGGCGACGCGCTACAAGACGCTCGATACGACGATCGCCGAAGACGAGGTCGCAGGTATCGCCTGGTGGACGACGCTGACTTCGGGCGGCGGCGAAGGAATGGTCGTCAAACCGGCCGACTTTATCGCCCGCGGCAACAAGGGGTTGGTTCAACCGGCCGTGAAATGCCGCGGTCCGGAGTATTTGCGAATCATCTACGGACCCGATTACGACGGCTCGGAAAATCTTTTGCGGTTGCGCAGCCGCGGTCTCTCAGGCAAACGATCGCTGGCGCTCCGCGAATTCGCCCTCGGGATCGAAGCGCTCGAACGCTTCACGCGCGGCGAACCGTTGCGCCGCGTCCACGAATGCGTCTTCGGCGTGCTGGCCCTGGAAAGCGAACCGATCGATCCACGGCTTTGAATTCGATCGTCACGCAACCGAAGCCGGGACCGTCTCTAGCCTCAGAGCATCAAGCAGAGGCTCGTGCAGCTTGCAACCCAAGCGTTTTGAGAAGTAGTCGATGCAGACGGATGCTCTATCAACGACAAAACCCCGGGTTTGCCGGGGTTTGCGAGTTCGTGCGACATGATGCACGGATCAGTGCCCCCCCTTGTAGGACTCGAATTTGAGTTTCCCGTCTCTTCGTCGGTGTGTCATGATTCCAGCTCGTAGGCGTCCGTCGATAATTCCGCTTGCCTTAGAACCAGACTCGTTGCGTCTTCGCTCAAATCCGGCGGATGCCGGTGGTGAAGAAGAGCTGGGCGGGCAGCGCGACGATGCAGTCGACCAGGTCGGCCTCGACGATCTTGCGGCGGATCTCGCCCTCGCCGCCGCTGGTGCTGGAGAGGCTGCCGTTGGCCATGACGAAGCCGGCGCAGCCGCCGCCGGTGCCGTTGGGCGGGGCCAAGTGGTGGATGAAGTGCTGAATCCACGCATAGTTGGCATTGCCGGCGGGGGGGACGCCGAACCGCCAGCGGACGTCGTTCTCCAGCAGCTTGCCGCCCCAGTCGCTGACGTTGAACGGCGGGTTGGCCAAAACGAAGTCGGCCTTGAGGTCGGGGTGCTGCGGTTGCAGGAACGTGTCGGCCGGGCGTTTGGAGAGATTCGCTTCGATCGAGTGGATCGCCAGGTTCATATGGGCCAGCCGCCACGTGGTGGGGTTGGACTCCTGGCCGAAGATCGAAACGTTTTTCCGGTTACCGCCGTGGGCTTCGACGAACCGCTCGGCCTGCGTAAACATGCCGCCGGAGCCGCAGGCGGGGTCGTAGATCCGGCCCTCGTACGGCTCGAGCATTTCGACGAGCAGGCGGACGACCGGGCGCGGAGTATAAAACTCGCCGCCCAGTTTTCCTTCAGCGGCCGCGAACTTGCCGAGAAAATACTCGTAAACCCGGCCCAGCATGTCGCGAGCGCGACGGGCGTCCGCATCGAAACCGATCTGGGCGATGACCTCGGTGATGAGTTCGCCGAGCTTGGTAGGGTTGATGCCGCGGCGGGCATAATCGCGGGGGAGCTTGCTCTTGAGCTTCTCGTTGGCGTGCTCGACGGCGAGGATCGCATCGTCGATGTGCTGGGCGATCTTCGGGTCGAAGGCCTTGGCCTGAAGCTCGGACCACCGGGCGTCGGACGGGAGCCAGAAGACCCGCTCGGCGGTGTATTCGTCGGGGTTCTCCAAAGGCGCCGCGTGCCGGTCCTCGGGAATCTTGTCCTTGACCAGCTCGGCCTGAAGTTGCGCGCGGCGGGCTTCGAAGGCGTCGGAGATGTACTTGAGGAAGAGCAGGCCGAGGACGACGTGCTTGTACTCGGCGGCGTCGACCTGACCGCGAAGCTTATCGGCCGCCTGCCAGAGCTTATCGGCGTAAGAAAGATCGGACGCGGAGTCGGACGTCATATTTTAGGCCCTAGTGTTTTCGCTTGCCGAGGGCGTTTCGTCCTCGACGATCTTTAACGCCCCGGAACGAGAGGGCGACTTTGAGGATTATTCGTACGAGTCGGTGAATCCAGGCCCATAGCGTTCAAAGCAACATGTCGTTTGTGAAGGCATTGTGATATGAGGCTTGCCGGAACGTCAACCACTTGTATTTGGCAATCAATTGGTTTGAGGAACGGAACGTGTAAGCACATGGAAACAAGCGGAGAAGCTATGCCGGATCGGCAGCGCCTGTGAGCTTCTCGCGATCGTGCTTGGCGAATGCGACGGCGGCGTCCGCGTACGACATTGAGGCGGTGACGACATCGTGACCTGCTCGAATGACTTCGCGTGTTTGGAAAGCGAGTGTACTTCCGGGGTTTGTCGCAACGCCACCAGAGGGTTCCTGCCGTCGTCGAAAGTCAGATACGGCTCCGGCGCCGCATCGAGATCGAAGTTCGCCTGAACGAACGCGGGGACGTCCGGCTTAAACGCCAGCCAGTTCTGCCAGAGCGCTTCGCAGTATTCGGGGAAGGTGGTCATCGCAACGCCCCGATCGCGCTGCTTTTGCCTGGCTCGTCTTTCCCGCCCACGATGTAAGGTTGTGGCCTTCCAAGTCGAACCTGCGGGCCGGCCGGGCGACGGAACTCGCGGGCGAAAATCCCCCGCACGTAGCGGCCGAATGGCTGGGGCACAGCACGCTGGTCGCCCAGAAGCACTATTGGCAAGCGACCGATTCCGACTTCGACAGGGCGACGGCCGATTTGCACAAATCTTGTACAGAGACGACGCTGAATCCGACGCAGCAGGCGCACGCAGTGGGTCGCGAAGCACCGCAAACACCATTGCCCTTAGAACGACAAAACCCCGGGTTTTCCGGGGTTTGCGAGTTCGTGCGATCTAGTGCACGGATAATCAGTGCCCCCTGTAGGACTCGAACCTACGACCCGGTGATTAAGAGTCACCTGCTCTACCAACTGAGCTAAGAGGGCGTTCCGACGGTGAACCGGCCGTGTAGGGAGAGCGGCGAAGGCTTTTCGAGGGAAAATCCCGCCGAATGACCGTCAATCGCTCCGCTGCGGCCCGGTGGAAACCGGGAATCACGAAATTTACCGAACCCGGTATCCGACTTCAAGGGGGCGGGGCTCGATGTCCGTCAAACCTGCGTTTTGAGCGTGGGTTTGCGGTGATTTCGAGGACGCGATCCACTGGCGCTGTCGTGTTACGGGTCCAGTGATCGCATCTCGAAATGGACAACGCCGCGAGGTTGAGGTTCGCCAAATACCACGATCGGAAACGTCGATCCAGTTCTCAAGCCACGATCGACGTAACTGCCCGTGCCGTAGTGAGTTCCCGTAGAAACCGGCGTTTGCTCACGTCGCCTGCCTCACTCCGGTAGCGTGGCGAATCCCCAGCCGATCGCCGGCACTTCGGAGAACCGCTTTCTGTTTCCAGAGGAAAATGCTTGGTCCGGAGACCTGGCGGGTTTTATGATAACCATCGGACCGCTACGGACATCTCTCTCCGGAGCCGGTTCCCGCCTGAAACTCCCACCCAGCCTTCCTGTGGAGATTCGCCCATGTTCACGCTCAAGGGTTCGCCCCGGACCTATTGCGACGGCCTGCGTCGCCGCGATTTTCTGAAAATCGGCGCACTGAGCACCGGCACCTTGGCGTTCGGCGGGTTGTCTCTGGCGGACGTCTATCGGGCGGAAGCCGCCACCAACACCGCCGGGGCGGAAGTGGCCGTCGGTGGCTCGAAAAAATCGATCATCAACATCTATCTCGGGGGCGGCCCGTCGCACCTCGATATGTTCGACTTGAAGCCGAACGCTCCGGCCGAAATCCGCGGCGAGTTCACGCCGACGGCCACCAACGTCTCGGGCATGGAAATCAACGGTCTGTTTTCGCATCTCTCGAAGATGGCCGACAAGTTCGCCGTGATCCGCTCGATGACCGGCATTCGCGACGAACATGCCCCCAATCAAAGCGAATCGGGCTACAGCGAAAACGATCTCAAGTCGTCCGGCGGATTCCCCAGTTTAGGCGCGGTCGTCTCGAAACTGCACGGCACCACCAACGGCAGCGTGCCGCGCTTCATCGACTTGAACGGTCACACCAAGCACGGGTTCCTGGGCGCCGTCTACGGCGGCTTCCGGCCGGAAGGGAACGGTCGCGAGAATCTCAAACTGCGGACCGACGTCTCGTTGGATCGTCTCAGCGATCGGGCGAACTTGCTGAAAGAGATCGACGGTCTGCGTCGCACGACCGACAACAGCCGGATGATGGAAGCGATGGACTCGTTCAATCAACGGGCCATCGACGTCGTGACGGGCAGCAAGATGGCGCAAGCCCTCAAGCTCGAAGACGAAAGCCCGAAGCTGCGCGATCGCTACGGACTGCGGAACGGCGACGATATGGGGAACGGCCGTTTTCTATTGGCTCGCCGCTTGATCGAAGTCGGCGCTCGCGTCGTCAGTCTGAGTTGGGGAGGCTGGGACACGCACAGCCAAAACTTCGATTCGCTCCGCAAGCAGTTGCCGCGACTGGACGCGGGCTTAAGCGCGTTGATCCAAGACTTGGACGATCGCGGCATGCTGCAAGACACGATCATCGTCATGTGGGGCGAGTTCGGTCGTACGCCGCGGATCAACATGACCGCCGGTCGCGATCACTGGTCGTGCGCGTCGAGCTGCTTCATCGCCGGCGGCGGTTTGAAGACGGGCCAAGTCATCGGCTCGACCAATCGCTACGGCGAAGCCCCCCAAGACCGCCCTGTGCAACTGGGCGAAGTCTTCGCCACGCTCTATCGTCATATGGGCATCGATCCCCAAACCACGCTGAACGACAACAACGGACGCCCGCAATACATCACCAAGAACGCGGCCGTCGTCAACGAGTTGGTTTAAGCGCCGTTGAACCGAAACGCAGAACGGCGGAGAGCGATGCCTCTCCGCCGTTTTTTATTGCCATGTGACGCGCGATCGCTGGACGCTCAATCGATCAGCACCAACGCGTCGGGCAGTTCGTTCACGTCGTCGGCCTGCGCAGGCCACCGGGCGGATAAACGCGAGCCGGCTTCCGCGATGACTCGGCACAGCGTCTCGGTCGGCTCGCCTTGATGCAGGCCGGCGGTCAGGCGATCGCAAAGTTCCGTCGCGAACGCTTCGCCCAGCGCGTCCGCGATCGTGCGGCCGGTGACGACCGACGCGGTTCGCTCGAACAGCGAGACGTAGATCAGCACGCCGACGTCGGTCGCCGTGCGATGGATGCGGTGATCGTAGTAGAGTTGCTTGGCCCGGGCGGCGGTCTCTTCGCGCATCTCCGCGCGCGGCGTAAAGAGTCGACGTAACGGTGCGCACCGCGCGGCCAGCACGGCTCCGATCAAAAACGCGACGATGATGCCGGCGGCCAACGCGGCGATCGGCCCCCAGAATTCCGCGGCGAACCCCCAATCGCCCGCCTCGGGCAGGAGCGGCGGGTAAAAGATCGCCAGCAAGATCGCCGTGGGCACGGCGAACCAGAGTCCGACGAGATCCTCCGGTCGGTCGTAGCGACCCGACGACGTGGCGACGATCGGCACGATCTCGCACGAAGTCGTCGCTTCGGCGGCGACGACGCATTGCGCAACGCGCTCGCGTTGCGCGGAGGAAAAGAACGTAGAGGCTTTGCGCATGGTCGCCCACTCGAACAGGATGCCGCAGTCGGCCCAAGACGGAGGCGCCGAGAGCGAAGGCGACTTGGTTATACCGCATCGCGCGGCGCATCGCACAATGAAACCCCGCGCACGCGTAAGATACGGCGCAGGTGCCTCACGCCAAGCCGCGTCTCGATCAACGAGGCGTACTCCACACTCGACTCCGACTCCACGCTCCAATTCCGCACTCGTCAGGTCGCTCCCTCGGGCGCGGTGACGTCGGCGAAGATGCCGGCGATCACGTCTTCCAGCGGCGGGTCTTCCACGCTGACGTCTTCGACCGTGAACCGCTCGAGGATCGCGGCCAACGCCTCGGGGACGCGGGGGCGGTCGATCTTGATTCGCACCTTCGGCGCGACGTGTTCCAACACTTCGCCGTACTTACGAAAATCGCCGGACGAAAACTCACCCCCCAGTTGCAGCGTCAGAATCTTGTGGCCGCTGAACTTGTCGATGATGCCGGCCAACGAGCCGTCGTACACGATCCCGCCCCGCGCGATGATCACCACGCGTTTGCAAAGCGCGGCGATGTCCTTCATGTAGTGACTGGTCAGCATGATCGTGATGCCGCGTTCGTGCTGATAACGCTTCAGGAAGCGTTGAATGTTGTGCTGCGCGACCACGTCCAGCCCGATCGTCGGCTCGTCCAAAAACAGCACCTCGGGCGAGTGCAGCAGCGCGGCGATCAACTCCATCTTCATCCGCTCGCCCAGCGACAACTCGCGGACCGGCTGACCCAGCAACTTGCCGACCTCCAACAACTCCACCAGTTCGTCGCGCGACTTGGCGAAGTCGGCGGGCGGAATGCGATAGATCTCGCGATGCAGCGCGAACGACTCTGCGCCGGCAGATCCCACCAGAGTTGGTTCTTCTGCCCCATGACCAGGGCGAAGCGGCGGCGAAACGCGTTCTCGCGCTTCCAGGGGACGTGTCCCAACACGGTCGCGGTCCCGGCGGTCGGCGTGAGCACGCCCGAGAGCAACTTGAGCGTGGTCGTCTTGCCCGCGCCGTTGGGCCCAAGAAACGCGACGAACTCGCCTTTCTCCACGCACAGGTCGATGCCGCGGAGCGCGTGGACGGTCTTGGTCTCGCGCGAGAAGAGCCCCTTGAAGGCCGCGCCGATCCCTTCGCGCTTGACGGCCACGGAATAGGTTTTGGTCAGGCCGTGGGCTTCGATCAACGCGGGCGAACCGCCGGCGTGCGGCTGCGTCGAGCCGGAGGTCGCCGAAGCGGACGGGGCCGGTGAGTAAGGGGTATCCATGTCGCGCGTGGCGGCTCCGCGGGGAGTTCGTAAGAACGCCAATTATACGCGGATTCGCGGCCGAGCAAGTCGTCTCGCCGGCGCGCTCACTCGCTCAGCGACGCCATGTCGATCACGAAGCGGTATTTCACGTCGCCCTTCAGCATGCGGGCGTACGCCGCTTCGATGTCTTGAATGCGAATCGTTTCGATGTCCGACACGATGCCGTGCGCACCGCAAAAATCGAGCATCTCCTGCGTCTCGGCGATGCCGCCGATCATCGAACCGTTCAACGTCCGTCGTTTCGGGATCAAGCTGAACGCGGCGACCGGGAGCGGCTTCTCGGCGCGCCGACCAACGTCAGCGTGCCGCCCGTCTTCAGTAAATTCAAAAACGCGTTGATGTCGTGATCGGCCGAGACCGTATCGAGCAGCACGTCGAACGTGCCGGCGTGCGCGGCCATCGCCCGGGCGTCGCGGCTGACCACCACTTCGTCGGCGCCCAAACGTTTCGCGTCGTCGGCCTTGCCGGGCGACGTGGTGAACAACACCGTCCGTGCGCCGAACGCGTGGGCGAACTTCACGCCCATGTGGCCGAGGCCCCCCAGGCCGATAACGCCGACTTTCATGCCGGGTCCGACCTGCGCGACGCAGCGGCGAGTACGTGGTGATTCCCGCGCAGAGCAACGGCGCGGCGGCGGCCGGATCGAGGTTCGTCGGCACGCGCAGGACGAACGCTTGGTCGACGACGACGCCGGCCGAGTATCCGCCGTAGGTCATGCCGCCCAGATGTCGATCGGGCGAGTTGTAGGTGAAGGTCGGCGCGGCGTCGCAGAACTGCTCGAAGCCGGCGCGACACTGTTCGCAGTCGCGACACGCATCGACCATGCAACCGACGGCCGCCAGATCGCCCGGCTGGAAGCCGGCGACGTGCGCGCCGACGGCCGTCACGCGGCCGACGATTTCGTGGCCGGGCACGCACGGATAGGTCGTTCCCTTCCATTCGTTGCGCACGGTGTGCAGATCCGAATGGCAGACGCCGCAGTAGAGAATCTCGATCGCGACGTCGGTCGCGCCCTGCGCGCGACGATCGAGCGAGAACGGAGCGAGCGGCGCGGCGGCGGACGAGGCGGCGTAGGCTTTGGTCGGCATAAATCGAACGCGGTGGTACCTGGGAACGAAGCGGGGGCGAACGTCGCGCGACGTTCGCCCCCAACTGTATCCGACCGGGCAAGTCGTTCGTATGCCGGGTTTCCGCAGCGCGTCGACTTGCGCGTCGTGTCGTTCCCTCGCGCGCTTACGCCTCGACGCCGAAGCCCAGTTCGGTCAGCACTTGGACCAGCCAGGCTTGGATGCGGTCGTCGGTTTGGTCGGACTCGTTATCCTCGTCCAGACCCAACCCTAAAAAATGGTCCTCGTCGAACATGGCGGCCGATTCTTCGAACGTGTAGCCTTCGGTCGGCCAGGCGCCGATCAGTTCGGCGCCGCGCGGCTGGATTTTTTGCCACAGCTCGCCCATCGCGTCGAGAAAGTTATGCGGATAGCCGACCGCGTCGCCCATCGCGAACAGCGCGACCTTCTTGCCGGTGAAGTCGACTTGGTCCAGTTTGGGCAGGAAGTCGGCCCAGTCGTCTTGCATCTCGCCGATGTTCCAGGTCGAGACGCCGAGAAAGAGGACGTCGTACGGAGCGAAGTCCTCGGGCGCGGCCTTGGCGACGTCGGCGACGTGCTCGACGAACTCGCCGAGGGTTTCCTTGATCTTCTCGGCCGCCATTTGGGTGTTGCCGGTGCTGGAGCCGTAGAAGATCGCCATCGCCATGATCGTGAACCCTGTGAAAAGATGTGATAACGAGAATCAATATCAAATTTATAAACCGCTGTGACGAGTTGAGTCAACCGCCGAAAGACTGAAAACCCCGCCAGCCTAAGGTGGCGAATCCAGGCAGGTCTGCGAAGATTCGACGTGCTGGTACGGCAATGAAGTCGCTTTTTCGCATTTTACACATAACATATTGCGAAAAAGACCGCTGCCCCGTCGAGGAGCGTCCCGATTGCGCAGATCATTGCCGGAAAACGACTTAGAGCGATCCGACGACGTTCGATTCCGGCGTCCTGGGCTGAGCAAAAAAAGCATTCCCGTAGCCGCCGGCCTTCGAAAAACTTTTCCGATTCCCATCGCACAGTCTTGACGAAACGACGTATAGTATGTATACATAAATACACATAGCGCATCCGCGAACGGACGGCCGTCTCGCAACGTCGTGATTTCGAACACGGAACTCCATCATGCCCGCCGATCCTGCGAACTCGACGACGCGTTTCGGCGATCGCGTGGCCGATTATGTCCGCTACCGGCCCGACTACCCCGACGGCGTGCTGCACATCCTCCGTCGCGAGTTGGGGCTGTCCTCCGCGTGGCGGATCGCCGACGTCGGCGCGGGGACCGGCATCCTGACCGCACGGTTGCTGGCTAACGGCAACGTGGTCGACGCCGTCGAGCCGAACGCCGCGATGCGCGCCGCCGCCGACGAACGTTTGGGCGGACTGCCCGGGTACCATAGCCACGACGGCGCCGCCGAAGCGACGGGCCTGCCCGACGGCGCGATCGATTGCGTGACCGCCGCGCAGGCGATGCACTGGTTCGACGCGCCTCGGGCGCACGCCGAGTTCCGTCGCATCCTGCGTCCGGACGGCGCGATCACGCTGGTGTGGAATCGTCGGCTGTTGGACGCGACGCCGTTTTTGCGCGATTACGAGGCGCTGTTGAAACTGTTCGCCACGGACTACGGCGCGGTCCGGCACGAATTGGTCGACGACGCCAAGTTGGACGTGATCTACGGCGGCCGCGTGTGGACCAAACACGTGCTGCCGAATCTGCAACGGTTCGACTTCGCCGGTTTGCGCGGCCGTTTGCTGTCGTCGTCGTACGCGCCGAATATCGGCCAACCGGGCCACGATCCGATGTTGCAGGAACTGACCCGCATCTTCGCCGCGCACCAACGCGACGGCGCGGTGGAGATTTTGTACGAGACGGATGTGTATTGCGGAAAGATCGCTTAGGAGCGTCTTCGAATTCCAGAATAGGCCGCTGATGAAACTGATGAACTGATACTTACTGATCGGAATCTCTGGAAACTCATCATTTGGAGTTCGAGAGTCATTGGGTTTAATGAACGGCGGCATTCTCCTGATCCGCGAAAATCGTTCATCCGCGGCCCATGAATTGGATTTGACGACACGATCATTCACGAATCGACGAAGATTCTTCCTTGCCGTTATGCACGACGTCTCCATGATCGACGAACGCAAAGCTCTCGAAGCGCGGATCAACGCGCTGTTGCCGCCGCGTTACGTCGGATGTTTCGAAGACGTCGCGCCGAGTTCGATGGGCTCGGCGCAGTTGCGATACGACGACCAGGGCAGAGTCGTGTGGGGCGAGATCTGGACGACGTTTTGCCATTTGGCGTTGGCCGGTGGTCCGCCGCACCGCGGACGATTGCTCGACGCCGTCGCCGACGACGAACTCCATAGTTCACCCGCGGAGTCCGCCGGCGTCACGGCCGAGTTGGAACGCTGCGCTCGGCCTCTGCGTCGATCTGCCGATCGTCGCCGCACGGCGACCGGGCTGGATCGGATTGCAATGCGAATCGCCGGCCGTCGCGGCGTGGTTGGTGCGGGCGATCGTCGCCGAGAACGTTATGGCCCGACACGAAAACGCCGTGCTGTGCGTCCCGGCCGGACCGCGCTTCCGCGTCGAGAAGGAAATTAAAAACGTCGTGGTCGGCGTCGCCAAGACGTGTCATTACTTATTCGATCATACGGAGCCGGAGGATCAACCGCACGGCGCGGTGCCGACGCTGATCCGCCCGCCGACGACGGACGAACGACTTGCCCTGGGCGAGAACTATGATCGGGCGGTTTCCGCGTTGCGAACCTCGATCGAATCCTCGACCGGTCTGACGACGCGACTCGTCGACGCGGCCGGTTGGATCGGCGTCGACTGTTCGGACGAAGAGACGCGGTGTGGCTGTTGCGCGGTCGCGGTGGACGACATCCTCGTGCGGCGCGAAGACGCGACGCTGTGCGTGCCGATCGACCATCGCGCGGCGGACGACGCGCTCGCCAAAACGGCGGCCGCGGTCGCGACGGCGTATCGCTTGTCACCGCGCGGCGAACGATGAGCTGCACAGAACGTTCGACGTGTCGAGCGAATCGCAGACGTTGCCGAGTCGCGACGAATCGAAGCCGAATTCCCGCCGAATGACCGAAAATCGTTGTCGTTCCCCAGCCGCTCGTTTTAAAATTCGTCACAGCCGCCGACTTCCCACGTTGTGTTTTTTTGCGAGTTCCTCCGATGAATCGTCACGATTTTTTGCGTCATGCGGTCTTGGGTTCGCTGGCCGGCGGCGTGTTGCCTGCGCTGGCCCGCGCAAACGACCGCGACGCCGGACAAAGCGCCCGCGCCCGCCAAGCCGGCGGTCGACGTCGCGCCCGCCGCGCCGTTGGCGTTCACCAGCGCGCCGGTCGTGACCAACGTTTCGGACGACGCGGCGACGATTCTCATCGGCGTGAACGGTCCCTCGGCGATCACGGTCCGCTACGGCGAGACCGATGCGCTGGGACTGGAAGCACACGGCTCGCGTCACGGCTTAAACTCGTTCGACGCCAAGGTCCATAAGGTCCGCTTAACCGGATTGAAGCCGGGCGTCGCCTACCATTACCGCGTCGAAGCGCAGGCCGTCAATTTTAAGAACGCCTATCGCATCGAACGGGGCGACGTGATCGCCGCGGATGCGGCGTCGTTCAAAACGTTGAACTCGCGGGCAGACGCGATTCGCTTCGTCGTTTGGAACGACACGCACGATCGCGCCGACACGCTGGCCGCGTTCCACGAACAAACCGACAAGTTGCGGCCGGATTTCATGCTGTGGAACGGCGACGTCTCGAACGACATCTCGCGCGAAGAGCAATTCACGTCGCTCTTTTTGTCGCCCGGCAAAGGGCTCCCCTACGCCGCGCGGACGCCGTTGATGTTGGTGCGCGGCAACCACGACATGCGCGGCGCGGCGGCTCGGATGATCGGACGCTACACCGACGCGCCGGAGGGACGCAGCTATTACTCGTTCCGTCACGGTCCGGTCGCGTTCTTGGTGTTAGACACCGGCGAAGACAAGCCGGACGAACATCCGGTCTACGCCGGCTTGAACGACTTCTGCGCGTTCCGACATGCGCAAGCCGAGTGGTTGGCCCGGGAAATCGAAAAGCCGGAGCTCAAGTCCGCGCCGCACAAGGTGTTGTTTTGCCACATCCCGTTGGCGTGGATCAAACCGACCGCGGCCGGAGATTGGTGCGCCGACGCCAAAGCGAAATGGCACGATCTGCTGGTCAAGGCGGGCGTCACGCTGGTGATGTCGGGCCACACGCATCAGCACGCGCATCTGCCGCCGGTCGAAGGTCGGCCGTATCACCAACTGGTCGGCGGCGGACCGAATTTGAAAGACGCGACGATCATCGAAGGGTCGGCCGACGCCAAGACGTTGACCGTAACGATGAAAAAACTGGCCGACGGCACGGAACTGGCGAAGATCGCGCTGACGGCGTAAATCGCGCCGGAGTTCGATCGAGCCGCTCCTCAACTCCGGAAAATCCCGCATTTTCCGGTCGTGCGGACGTCGGTTCGCCCGGTTTACGCTTTTTTACCAAATTCGCGCCGTAGAATTGACCGGCCCAATTTCGGGTAACTATAGTGAAGTGAGCTTATCACGGGGAAAACCCCGATCCACCGGGTTGCGATCCGGCGGGTCGTCGGTCGCCCAACCGGACGCGGATCCGCGTCCGACCATTCGATCCGTAGGAAGTCATCGGTCGCGAACGGTCCTCATGGACGTGTCCGCCGCGGCGCATCGTGGTCGTTATTCCGTGCACATCGCAGGTGAGGAATCATGAATCTGCTCGGCAAAATCTTCGTCTTTTTGATTCTGTTCCTCTCCGTGGCGTTCATGGCGATGTCCATGATGGTCTACGCGACGCACCGCAATTTCCGCGCTGAAATCGAAAACTCCGGCGGACCGAAGGGGAACGGCTGGAAGACCATCTATGCCGAAAAGTCGGCCGAAGCCGAAAAGCTGATCAAAGAACGCGACGAGTTGAGCGCACAATTGGCCGCCGAAAAACTGGCCGCCGAACGGACCCGCGCGATCGTGGTCGATCAACGCAACAAGCTGATCGAAGACGTGAAGACGGCCAAGGAATCGTTGGTGCAAAAGGAAAAGGCCCTGGCCGACGCCACGCAGACCAACACCCAACTGCAAGCCAACCTGGAAATGCACGCCAAGGCCGAAGCCGCCTTGGTCGAAGTGGTGAAGACCTCGCAAGACGAAAATAAAACCCGCTTCGCCACGGTGTTGAAGCTGAGCGACGAGAACAACGCGCTCTCCGCGCAAATCCCGAACCTGTTGGAACGGGCCAAGCAACTGGCCGAACAAGTCGCCACGGCCAAGGTCATGCTGGGTAAGTACGGCAAGACGTTGTCCGATCCGCTGAACGACGTTCCGCCGCCGGTCGACGGTCTGGTGACCCGGGTCGGTCAACTGCGCGATCCGAATTTGATCGAACTCTCGCTGGGCTTCGACGACGGGATGCGGATCGGCCACACGGTGGACCTGTTCCGCGGACCGAATTATCTGGGCCGCGCGACGATCACCGCCGTGGAAGGAAATCGCTCGGTCGCCAAGGTGCTGAAGGACGATCTTCGCGCTCCGGTCAAGGATAACGACGGGTTCACCACCCGCCTGCAATACCTGACCAGCCAAAACAAGTAAGCCCCGCGTCAACGCGAGGTATGCGGTAGTCGAGTCCGTTTCGCGGTTCCGTCGAGTCCGAAGAGAGCGTCGCCATGGCCGAGATCGTCGTCAAACAACGCGCCAACGTCTACACCGTGATGCTGGTGGTGTCGTTCCTGTGCATGTCCGTGGCCTGCTTGTTTCTGTATTTGGAAACGCAACGCTGGCCGGGGATGAAAGTCCCGGCCGAGTTAAAGGCGTCGAACGCCGAAGCCGAAGCCAAAAAGGCGTCCGCGGCGGCCGTGGCCGCGCCGACGGAAGAAGCTCCGATGGAGCCGATGGACCCCATGCCGGCCGAGCCGATGCCGGGCGAGCCGGCCCCGATGCCCGCCGACGGCGCGGCGCCGATGCCTGCGGATGGCGCCGCCCCCGCGGCCGCGATGCCCGCCGAAAATATGTAATCCACGGCGCAATTCCGATCGATTCAATACCGCGGCCTGCGCAAGCGAGCCGCGGTTTTTTGTTGCGCTGAGGTCTCTCCGCGACTATTGAAGCGCCGCAGAGCACGCGGAACGCAGGCCCGAGTCTAAGGGCGTCGAATCAATTCGGTAGCGGTCAATCAACGCTTGGCCTAGTTCATCGGAACCGGCGCGATCGGCAGCGGTTCGCTCGGACGCGGGCCGGGCTTCGCGTCGTCCGGGCCGTTCGACGGACCGCGCCGTTTGCCTTCGCCGTTCGGGCCGCGATCGCCGCCGCCGTTGCCGGCTTGGCCCGGCTCGCGTGGGCCGCGATCGTTCGGACCGCGGCCTTCGAACCCGTTGCGCGGACGGCCGTCGCCGCCGTCGTTCGGGCGAGGCGGACCGCCGTTGGGGCGACCGTCGTTCCCTCGGCCGTCGCCGCCGCGACCTTCGCCGCGAGAACCATCGCCGCGCGGTTCGCCGTTCCAACCGCCGGGACCTTCGGGTCCGCCCGGGCCGCCGCGGCCGAAGCCGATTCCGCCGACATGGTCGTAGATATAGCGGCTCCGAACTTCGCGGCGCAAATCCTCGGGCGACAGCAAGGCCATCTCCTTGCGGACGTCGTCCGGCAGGGCGTCGAAGTATTCGCGAAGTTCCTTATCGCCGATGAAGCCGCGCAAAAGAACACGAAGCGAACCGACGCGCCGATCCATTCGAACAGTTTCATCCGTCGTTCTTGAGCCGCTTTGACCAGAATCGTCGGCCGCCGCGCCGGACTTGGGAGCGAACTCGGCGAGAATCTTTTGCGCATTGGCGGAGAGCCGTTTTTCCAAATCTTGGATTTCCGCGTCGGTCAGCGGCAGCGGTAGCTTCCGTTCGGCGAAGGGAACCTTGCGCATCGTCTGCATCATGTGGAAACGCTGGCGCGATTGCGGCATGTGCTCGAAATTACGGCGTTCCTCGTCGGTCATGGCGGCCAATTCCTCGGCTCGACGTTTGGCCATCTCTTGATCGAACCACATGCCCAGAAGAATCCGTTTGCGATTCTCGGGCGAGCTTTTCGCGAGCAACGCTTTCTTCGCATCGGTGGCGTTCGCTTCGATCTCGGCCGCATGCGCCAGCGCGGCGTCGGAGAGCCACGCATGAATGCGGCGAAAATCCTCGGCCATGTACGAAGGGAAGCCGTATTTCTTGACCCACTCGGATTCGTCTTTGCCTTGCAGCGCCCGGATCCGTTCCAGCCGCTTTGCGGGCTCCGCTTGGCGGATTTCGACAATCTCGACCGGCGACCGCGCGTTCAGCCAGTTGTGGTAGTTCAATAAGATCGAAGACAACCGCGCGGAGTCGTCGGACGTGCGCAGGTCTTGATCCAGTTTTCGCAATTTGACGATTTCGGCGGCCGGTAACCGATCGAGATCGGCTTCGCGATGACTCAAGACTTCCAACTGATTGTCGGAGAGCTGTTCGAGGTAAATTTTGCGATCGGTCAACGATACCGGAACCATCGGCAGCGTCGCTTCGACCGATTCCGCGCCTTCGGTCCAAAACAGGCCGGCCTTGTCCAAATCGCGGAGGAAGTCGACGCCGCCGACGTCTTGATACATCCGCCAGTTTTCGATTAACCCGAGGTCGTTCAACAATCGGCGATTGGGATCCGGCCAAGCGTACTTGACCATGAAGAAGCCCAGCGCGGCCGCCACGACTCCGCCGAACGCGATCCACATTTTGCGCGCGTTGCGACGACGCGGTTCGGAGTGTTTCAGCTTTTCCACGTCTTGCTTGGCCGCCACGGCGACCATCGCCACCGTGGTTTTCGCGAAATTCTCGTCGACCGTCGAACGGGGCAACTCGTCCAACATGTCCCACGCCCCGGCCAGGGCGCAGCCGTTCCCGGGCGCCGGCGTCGCGAGCCAAGCGTTGTTCGAGCGCACGGGCTTCCTCGGGCGACGATTCGCCGTCGAGGTAGGCGGTCAGTTGCTCGTCGAGCGAATCGACGGCCGATTGCGGTTCGTTCGCGGGAGGCATGTGCAAGGGAAGTAAGTGGCGTCGGAACAGTACGACCGCACTAAGCGTCGTAGGCGTCTTGGGATTCGATCTCGTCGCCGGAGTCCGGCGCGGCCCCTTCGCGGACGGCGGCGCCGGTATCCAGATACGGCTCCAAGACAGTGCGCAAGTTGCCGCGAGCGCACGACAGCAGCGATTTGATCGCCTTGGGGGTCAGTTCCATCGTCGTGGCGATCTCTTCGTAACTCATGTTCTCGAACTTGTTCAGCAGCACGGCCATGCGCTGACGCTCGTTCAGCGTGCCGATCGCGGTCCGCACGGCGGCCCGCATTTCGTCCTTGTCCAGGCGTCGCGTCGGGATGAACCCGCTGGCGGCGACGGCCAAATTTTCCATCCGCGGCATTTCCGACGATTCGTCCGCGCGGGATTCGAGCGCGACCTCCTTGCGGCGGCTGCGCGAGCGACGCGAATTCGAGGCCACGTTGTTGGCGATCGTGAACAACCAGGTCGAAAACTTCGCACCCGGCACGTAGGTTTTTCGCGAGCGATAGACTCGCAAAAACACGTCCTGGGCCAGGTCTTCGGCCGTGTCGCGGGAGGCCACGAGGTGGTCCAACACGGTGACCAAGCGATCCTGATAGCGCAGCATCAACTCCTCGAAGGCGGCGGCGTCGTCGTCGCGCACCTTCAGCATCAACCGCACGTCGGGGTCGTGCAGCGTGTACCGCGCCATCGTCGAGTCGGTGATCGCCAACGTGGGCTCCGGAGTTTCGTATGTGGGGGCTCATCACGCGTGATTCCCCCGATTATACAACACCGCCGAGTGAAAAAGGTCGCGGCGAAAGGACTGGGAAATGCCGGTCGAAGTCGCAAGCGGTTCGCGATTAAGGCCGCGTCTTGCGAGCCACTCGCGCGGCGATCGCGGCCGCTTGCTCGTCCGTCGGCAAGACCCGGAACCGCAGTCGATACGCTTGCCCGCCGGCGCACGCGGGATCGGCGTAGATCGCGGCCAACTCCGCCCGTAGCGTGGCGGCGGACGCGAAGCCGTCGGGCAGCGCGTCGGCGTCGGTCAATTGGTCGACTTCGACCGGCTCGATCGATTCGATGCGGATGTACCCGACGCCGGGGATATAGCTCCGCTGACCGGCCCGATACCGCAACGTCCGCCAGACGCGGATCGTTTGCGTTTTAGTTCCGTCGCGAATCGCGTCCAGAAATTTTTTCTTGAACAGCAGCACGGACGACCGTGGTGTTGGAAGGCGAAACACCGAGAGACAATCACGGCGTCCAGCATTCCTCGTCCGAGCAGGCCGGTCAATAAAAAAGCATCGCGCGGCCCAAAGCCGCGCGACGCCGGATGATCACAGAAAACGTCGTCGTCGCTTACGGACGAGCCAACGCCTTCGAGGTTTGGCTGTACGAGACGCGCGGCGGCTTGCTGCCCGGGACGGAGAAGCCCTGGGGATTGCCGCACTTCTTGCAGCGGATGCGTTGGGTGTTCAACACGCTGTCACACTTGCCGCAACGACGCTTGCGAATCAGCTTGGCGCACTTGGTTTTGGGGCGGGCACGAACCATGACGAATTCTCCGGGCGTCGAAACCGACGGCACACGCAAAAAGGGAATCGGCTTGAAAATCAAGAACCTCCCATTTTCCCGCTTTCGCTTGACAGGTCAAGAGGGGTCATCGAAGCGAGTTTTCAGTCAATAGCCCCGGTTTTCAGTCCTGCATCTACTGAAAACCGAAAGCTTCACCCTGAAAACTCGTCTACAGCATACTTTCCAGCAGCAGCCGGATTTTTCGCATCTCACCGGTGTGATCGACGTCGGGAATCGCGGGCAGATTCACGTTCAACGCCCGTTGATAGTCGAATTGCTGCAACTGGGTGATTAGTTTGCCGTACTCGATTTCGCCCTGGCCGACGCGGACCTGAAACCGGTCCTTCTTCGTGTCGCGCAGTTCGGTGTGGACCACGAATTTGATGATTTGGTCGTACGAGCGACCGTTCCACGGACCGCAGATGTAGTGGCTGGGGTCCAACGACACGCCCAGGCCTTTGACGTTGTCGCACAGGGCGACGACCGTATCGGGGTTTTCGGTCAAGCTGCCGACTTCGGTTCGCAAACCGACCACGATCCCGTCGCGGGCGGCGATCTTCACCAACTCGCGCAGGCGTTCGATTTCTTGGTTGAACGGGGTTCCCAATTCGGCCGGCGGGACGGTCAGAGTGACGACTTTAGTCGCCTTGGCCAAGCGACAAATCGTGGCGAATTCTTCGTAATAGGTCGGCGATTCGGTCCATTTCAGCGAATAGGCCGCAATGATCATGCGATGCGTGTCGCGGCATTGCTTGATCGCACGATCCAAGTCGGCGGCGACTTGCTGCGGCGAGAGGCCGCCTTGGTCTTCGTGCAACGCGATTTCGACGGCCGTGTATTCGAGGTCGCCCAAGCGCTCGATGGCTTGATTGATGCCCAACTCCGGAAAACACGACGTACTGGCGGAAACGAACACCGATGAACACTCCTTTGACGATGCTTCCGAACACACGCGCCGCCGGGGTAGAAGCCCGGCCCGCGCCGTCGCCACCCGGCACGATCCGTGCGTCGGCGAAACCATCGGGCTCGCCTGCGAGCCTGCCGAAATCGGGGGGCGAATCGACGTTCAGCTTAGCGTCGGGCAGGTCGAATTGGCAACCGTGACACGGCGGCAGGCAAGCTATCGTCGCGATCCGCTTCTCGCGCTCTCGTCGGCCTTTCAGCGTGGACTTGCCCCCGGCCGCGGAGCCGGCACAATGAATCCGCGGACGCCGATCGATCGCGTCCCGCCTCGGCCTCTTTCGCAAAGACTTCGCGATGCCCTCCGACGAACCACAATCGCAAAACCCCGCGTACCGCCCCAACGGCCCGTCGGCCTACCCCGGACAACCGAACTACGGCCAGGGCTACGGCATGCAGCCGCCGTTACGGGTGGAAGTCTTACCGTCGGGCGGACGCGTTTGGAAGTGGCTGTTCTTCGGGCTGCTCGCCTTCTTGGCGTTCATGTTCTTCATGATGATCGTCAGCGCGATCGCGTCGATCGGGAATCTGAACCCGAATTCGAAGGTCAACGAGCAGAGCTTCGTCTATGTCGACGATAAGAGCCAGCAGGCCAAGCAACAACTGAGCAAGTCCAGAATCGCGATCATCACCGTCGACGGCGTCATCACGCATCAGGACGACGGCTACGCCAAACATCAAATCGACGCCGTGCGCAACGACGACGACGTGGTCGGCATGGTGTTACGCGTGGACTCGCCCGGCGGCACGGTGACCGGCAGCCATTACATTTGGCATCACCTCAAGAAGCTGCGCGAAGAGAAGAAAATCCCGCTGGTCGTC
The DNA here is from genome assembly GCA_049840575.1 of Pirellulales bacterium. Lineage (GTDB taxonomy): Bacteria > Planctomycetota > Planctomycetia > Pirellulales > JALHPA01 > JANRLT01. The sequence goes on along the minus strand of JASGKV010000008.1, from coordinate 147,524 downwards.
AGCATGGGGGGCATTACCGCCAGCGGCGGGTACTACATCTCGATGGCGGTCGGCAACGAAGAGGACGTGATCTTCGCCGAAGAGACCACCTGGACCGGCTCGATCGGCGTGATCATTCCCCACTACGACATCGCCGACTTGCTGAAGCAGTGGGACATCAAGGACGACAGCATCATGAGCAATCCGCTGAAGGCGGCCGGCAGCATGACGCAACACATGACGGACGCGGAACGCAAACTGTTTCAAGACTTGGTCGACGAATCGTTCGCCGACTTCAAAAACATCGTCAAGCAAGGTCGCCCCAAGATGGATCAAGCGTCGATCGACGCCGCGGCGACGGGGCAAATCTTCACCGCCAAGCAGGCGTTGAATCGCGGGCTGGTCGACAAGCTGGGCTTCCTGGAAGACGCCGTGGCGCATGCGGTCAAGCTGGCCGGTAAGACGCCGGACGAAGTCAAAGCGGTCCGCTACAAAAAGCCCGAGACACTGTTCGGCGAACTCGGTCCGCTCGGGCAAAGCCAAGGTCGCGTCGCGGGTCCGACCGACGCCGCGCTGAACCAACTCCGCACGTTGACCACGCCCCGCGCGTACTTCCTGTGGCCGGCGGCGTTGCCTGCGGCGAAGGAGTAGAAGGCGGTTGCTCGGTTCGGTTCGTTGTCCGCGACGGCGGACGTGTCGGATTTTCTTGACGTGGGGAGTGCGATGATGCGGTACGGTTTGAGAAGTCTGGTTCTTTCGTTTTACGTCTTGATCGGAATGCTCGCACCGCACGCGCAGGCGAAAGACGGACCGACGCCGTATCCCGACGCCAAAGACGAGCAAGCCTGGCCGGGCAAAGGCCCGATCCGCATGTTCGGCTGGATGGTCGATCATCGCAACGCGTTTTGGAAACGCCGCGACGCCGACCGCGGCGCGGTGGTCTTCGCCGGCGATTCGCTGACAGAGAATTGGAAGGCCAAGCCCCTGGGCGAAGCGTTCCCGGATTGGAAACTCGCCAATCGCGGAATCGGCGGCGACACCAGTCGCGGGCTGCTGTTTCGCTTCGAGGAAGATGTGTTGGATCTCGAGCCGCGCGCGTTGGTGCTGTGCATCGGCAGCAACGACTTAAGCGCGCACGGCGATCCGGCCGGGATCGCGGCCAACATCCAAACGATGCTCGCCGCCGCGCGGAAACGATTCCCGGAACTGCCGATCGTCCTCTGCACGGTCCCACCCCGCGCCCATCCGCAAGCGCCAGCCAAGCCCGGCGCACACGCCGACTTGAACGCGCGGATCAAGAAGCTGCCGGCCGATGACAAGCGGATCGCGGTCGTCGATTTGGTTCCCGTCCTCGGCGAAGACGAAGGCAAACCGACCAAGGAAAACTTCGGCGAAGACCGTTTGCATTTGGCCGCTCCGGGTTACGAAAAATGGGGCGCGGCGTTGAAACCGGCGTTCGAGAAACTCGGATTGCATCGAGATTCGCCGCAGCCATAAAAATGACGCGGCTACGAAGCATTCCGGACGATCGAGCGGTCAACGAGTTTTTTAACCGTAAACCGCCATCCGACGCGGAATTACTCATCTTGTCCGATTCTCTCGTGCGTCCTAAACTTCGCCTTTTCGGGCCTTACCGCGATTTCTCATGATAGCGGGGTAGAGCATCAAAGAGGGCACTCGCATGGAAGCGCAAGTCGGAAGTAAATGGTTTGATACTCTCTGGGTTCGCGGAACGATCTGGACGATCGCTTACTTGGCGACCTGCTTCATGATGACGCTGATTTATGCGCGTCTGATCGTGCAGCACACGCCGAACATTTTTAACAGCGACGCGATTCATCCGTTCGTATTAATGCGAGACGTCGTGCAAGACCCCGGCTCGGTGCGAGACTGGGGCATGTCGCCCGCCATGTATGTTTTTCCGGACTGGTTTTTGACGGGGTTGCTCAATTTATCGCCGTTGCCGCGGATGTGGTGGCCGGTCGTTTACGGCGGCGTCTTGTTGGCGACGAATGCGTTTTGCGCGGCGTGGATGTTGCGCGAGATGCGGACTCTTCGCGTCGTCGAGAGCGTTTTACTGGCAACCATGACGATCGCTTTGATATATATCGCATGCCACGCCACGAGGGACGGATTGGCGCGGGTTCGTCAACTTCGTCTGCGCGGCCTACGTCCATTCGGGCGCGATTACCTGCGGAATGGCGTTTATCCCCCTCCTTGCAAAGATCGTGCACGGCGAAGCAAGCGAGCGGCGAAGGGCGTTCGTCGCGGCTTCGATTTTGACCGTCTTAACGACTTACTCGGACGCGTTATTCGTGATTTGGTTCGCCGCGCCGGCCTGCCTGGCGTTTTTGATCACGCAAACGACGATGACCCGAAAGCGAAAATTCTTGGCGTTTTCGTTTTTAGGAGCTTTAACGATCGGCGTCACGATCGTTGATAAGTTCTTTCGCGTCCGCGCGTCGCCGATCCCGATGGATCATCTCGAATCGATCAAGACCTGGGTCGATATTCTGGTGACGTGCCTCAAAACCCGACAGTGGGCATTCTGGTTGTCCGCGGCGTTAAGCGTCGTCATGCTGGGACGCGGAGTACTCTTGGTCTTCGCGCAACGCGATCCGGAGCATCAACGTCGCGATTCGATCGAGCTGGCCGTCGTTTTTTGCAATTCATCCGCGTTCCTGCTGCCGTTCGTTTCAGGATCCCTGACGTATCTGGGAAATCTGCGCTATGCGTTGCCGATGTTGATTTTGCCATATGTCTGGGTTTTGCTGGTCGCATCCCGAATAAAAGTTCGTCGTTGGCCGAAACTGATGCCCGCCGTGGCCGTGCTGTTTTGGATTTGGGCGATCGTTCAAACCCCGCGCGGATTGCGGGCCGTGCAAGGCATCGAAGACCAGAAAACATTGGGGCATTTCTTGGTCGAACAAGGTTTGAAAACCGGATTCGGCGATTACTGGACGTGCAAACGCGCTATGTTCGAAACGGACTATGCCGTACACATTATGCAACTAAATCAGTTCGGCGAACGTAACGACTTCGCCTTCAACAAAACGTGGTACGAGCGGCGCCGAAGACGGCGCGCCCGTCGAACCGACGTTCATCGTGATGACGCGTTTGGAACCGGAGAAAATCCGCGAGCGATTCGGCGAACCGGATAAAATCCTGTTTAGCGACGCGAGCGGGCGTGAAGACGTGTGGATTTACGAACGTCCGTTGGAAATGGCCGCCATCTCGCCGACATTCAGGCGTTAATCGGCGTTCCAGATGTTTTCGACAAAGGACGGGACGATGACTTCCGTGGCTCGACGTGGATATTTCGACGCTCCGTGGTCGATCTTCGTCGCGTGGTGCGGAGCGTTCCTGGGAACGTGGTTTGTTTTGACGTCGGTTTTCGCGATCGGGATACGAAAACTTCCGGAAGCGATTTATAACAGCGACTTGGTGATGGGTTTCATGGTGATGCGGGATGTGTTTCGCGATCCCGTCGCCATTTTCGATTGGCAACTCTCGCCGGCGATCTACGCATTTCCGGACTGGACGCTGATCGCGGCGCTTGAACTGACCCCCATTCCGCGCGTGTGGAATCCGCTGATCTATTGCGGCATTCTCACGACCATCGACGCGTTCGCGGTCGCTTGGATGTTTCGCGAAGCGCGTTTGACCGGTCGCGTCTCGAGCATCCTTCTCGCAGTCGCCGTCTTCGGCGGCTTGTTTTTGCTCGGCGCCGCGTCGCCTTCGGGCATGGGTATCAGAATGCTGTTCTTCACCTGCACGTCATACATTCACTCCGGCGCGATTATGTCCGGATTGCTGCTAATACCGCTGTTGGCGAAGGTCTTTCAAACGGAGGGTTCCGTGCGATGGTTATTGCTCGGCTTAGCCGCCGTATTGATCGGGCTCGCAAGTTATTCCGACACGTTGTTCGTCGTATGGTTTTTGGTTCCGGTTTGCGCGGCGTATTGTCTGAATCACACCGCTCTGGGTTTCTTGAAAAAGTTCTTCGTTTGCTGCGTATTGATCGGGCTCGGAATCGGAGGGATCGCGTTGGATCGTCTGCGATATCCGGCCCACGGCATCGCTACGGACGTCGGCGTCGCGATGAAGGTCTTCGGACAAAGTTTCATCAAAAGCTTCTCCGCCGGGCAGTGGCCGATCTACATCGGCGTGATCGTCGGCGTCGTAATGCTCGGCAGAGCCGTAATTTTGATTTTCTCGAGACGTGCGCGAGACTCGGCGCGAGCGGATTCGATCGAGTTAGCCATCGTCATGTGCAACGCTTCGGCGTTGCTGGTCACCATCGTGACCGGCGCCTTCAATCACGACAGCGCCTACAGATATGCTTTGCCGATGTTCTTACTGCCTTATGTTTGGACGACTTTCGTTCTCTTACGTTTCCGACCGGGCGGATTTCATTTACGGAACCGTTACATCTTAGTCGCCGGCTTACTGATTGCCGCCTTGGTCGTTCCGCGCGGCGTGAAAGCCATGAGATCTGTCACGGAGCCGAGCGCTCAGGTCGTCGAACTTCGCGCTGGGTTTGACGACCGGATACGGCGGTTATTGGAACACGAAAAACACGATCTTCAAGTCGAACTACGAAATTCACGTCATTCCGTTGATGGCTCCATGCCAAGTTATGACGTTCGCGGCGAATCGGAGATGGTTCTCTCGTCGCGCGGACGATGATGCTCCGGCGGTCCCGACGTTCGTGATACCCGACGGATTGGACAAGAAGGCGTTGATCGCGACCTTCGGAAAACCCGATCGCATCCACTTCGCTTCCCGGACCACGAAAGATTTCACGGAAATTTGGATTTACGACGATCCACTCCCGTTGCTTCCGCTTCCCGCGTTATAACGATCAAATTACGTTGGCGAAAAGATCGGTCTCGCACCCATGCTCAGGGTTCCTTCGTTCATCAAAGCCGACATGGAACTTGCTAATTCCGGAGGATTCGGAGCGTCGCGGCGATTTCGCGCCGCGCTTTGGGTCGCGTCGTTCGTGGCGACCTGCGTCGCGATGACCTGGATTCTGGCGGTCGACGCCGCCCGTCATTCGGAGTTTGCCTTCAATAGCGACCTACTTCACCCGTACATCTTTATGCAAGATGTGCTGCGTAAGCCGTCGGAATTTCAAAGTTGGGACCTTTCGCGGACGCCTTATGTCTTTCCCGATTGGATTTTGGCCGCCGTGCTGGACGTCTCTCCGCTCCCTCACATGTGGCGCCCGATCGTCTACGGCGGCGTGTTGATGACGATTCAGGCGTACTGCGTAGCGTGGATGCTGCGCGAAATGCGCACGCTTGGATCGGTCGCGAGCGTCATGTGGGGCGTCTTGACGATCGCGTCGACGTTCATCCTCGACGGCCGCACGCATATGGGCGAGGGGCGTACCTTCTTCTTGTATACCGTTACCGCCTTCATTCACTCCGGCGCGTTGATGAGCGGCTTGGCGTTCATTCCGTTGCTGTCCAAAATCGTCCATGCCGACGACCTCGCGCGAAAGCGCCCTTTGATCGTCGCGGGGATAGTGACGGCGATTGCGACTTATTCGGATTACCTTTTCGTCCTCTGGTTCGCGATTCCCGCCGGCGTCGCGTTTTTCATCATCGCGACCCCCATGCCGAGACGTCGCAAATTCACGATGTTCGCGGCCCTCGGCGGCGTAGCCGTGGTCGTCACGCTGCTGGATATGGCGGTCCGGCGAGACTTCAAGCGTTTCGACCTCGATCATCTGAAGTCGATCGAGGTTTGGTCGGACCTCCTGATATACGCTTACCGCAATAAGCAATGGCAAATATGGCTGTCGGCCGCGATCGGCGTTGTGATGATGGGGCGAGGCGTCTTGCTGACGTTCACACCGCGAGATCCGATGTCGGCCCGACGCGACGGAATCGAACTGGCTTTGATCTACTGCAACACCACGGCGATGGCCTTGCCACTGGTGACCGGCGTTTTGACGTATACCGGCAATTTTTGCTACGCGTTACCCATGCTGACGCTGCCCTATGTGTGGGTTTCGTGCTGCGCTTCTCGTGGCCTTTCGGCTCGGTTCGAACGTTACGCGGTGATATTCGGCGCGGTGGTTTGGCTAGTGCTCGCCACGCAGAACCATAAAGGCCGGCACGCGTTGACCAAATTACGAGAACCGCAATCGATCTCTCGATATTTGCCGGAACTCGGTTTACGGACCGGTTTCGGAGACTACTGGACTTGTAAACGGACGCTCTACGAGACCGATTACGCAGTACACATGATCCCGTTGGACGCATCCGGCAAACAAAGTGATTTTGCCTACAATCGCTCGTGGTTCGAACGACGCGCCGATGACGGGACCGCCGTCGAGCCGACGTTCGTCGTACTGACGCGTTTGGACGAAGAGAAGATTCGTGCGCGATTCGGAGATCCGTCGCGTATCCTAACGCTTGGTTCCGACGTCGTCTGGATCTACGACCGACCGATCCCGATTGAAAAATCACTTCCTCCGCGGGATTAATCCCTTTCGGCTCTTTCGACATTTGGCGACTCCGACCGCGACGATCTCGCGCCGTGTCGCACGTCCCCTTCGATGCCTTCGCCATGCCTCAAAATCGCTTAGCAAAAGCAAGCTTAACGCCCGTGCGAGTCGCCGTCATTCTCGTCAAAACGCTCGCCGTCGCACTTGCCTTAACGTTTCAGGCAAGTGCTCGCGATGCCTGCGCCGAAGAACTCTTCGTCGCCGAATACAACATCGAAAATCTCTTCGACGCCGTCGACGATCCCAAGACCGAGGACTTCGACGCCGAGAAATGGGACGCCGCGATGTTGGCCGTCAAACTCAAAAACCTCGCCACCACGATTCGCGGCATGAACGACGGTCGCGGGCCCGACGTGTTGGGCGTGTGCGAAGTCGAAAACCGCGCCGTGCTGGAAGCGCTCGTCAAGGAACTCGCGTTGCCGGCTCGCGACTACAAGATCGTGCACCAAGATTCCCCCGACGAGCGCGGGATCGACTGTGCGATTCTGTACGACGCCAAACTGCTGAAACTGCTCTCCGAAAAATTCCATCCGGTCACCATACAACAGACGCGCGACATCGTCGAAGCGAAACTCGGTTGGGGGGACGCCACGCTGACGGTCTTCATGAATCACTGGCCGTCGCAAAACAATCCGGAGGAGGATCGTCTGGCCGCGGCCAAGGTGCTGCGAACACGGATCGACGACATTCTCAAAACCGATCCGACCGCCGACGTCCTCTGCATGGGCGACTTCAACGAACCGAAGACGACCGACCCGGCGATCAAGGACGGTTTACGCACGGTCGCCGCCGCGGCGGACGCGAAACAGGGCGTTCTCTTCAACACGATGGCTCCGGTCGTCGCAGACGGCAAACGCGGCACGTTCGTGTACGACAACCGCTGGAATCCGCTCGATCACATCATCGTCTCCGAAGGCTTGTTGAACGGTTCGGGCCTGCGCTGGAAAGCCGATTCGACGAAAATTCTCGATGACGCGGCGTTGTTGCTGCCGGCCAAGGGAGACTGGATCCCCAAACCGCATCCGACGCGCTCCGGTAAAACGTTCGACGCGACCGGCGTCTCGGATCATCTGCCGATCCTTTGCCTGCTGACGAAATAGCCGCGACGTATTCGTAATACGCTAAGTGGCGCCCGACGTCAGATCCGCGAGCACCGCCTCGGCCGCGCGACGTCCGGAAACCAACGCTCCGTGAATCGACGCCGATTCGCGGTAATCTCCGCAAACATACAGCCCCGCTCCGAGACGCGAGTTCCGCGTTCCGGCAATCGGGTTTCCCACCGGTTGCGCGGGCAACGCGCGGCGGATCATGTCGGTGCGCAGATGCGACCAACGATCGACCTCCGCGCCGTACCAATCGCGGAGCTGAGTCCGCACGTCGTTCGTTAACGCTTGCGCGTCCGCGCCGTCGGTTTCGACGACCGAAACGGAGATCAACGCCTGACCTTCCGGCGCATAGTCGCGCGCGACGTTACTCGGTACGCAGAGGTTATTGATCGGTCCCGATCGCGCACCGTTCAGCACCAGCAGCCGATCGTCGAACGGCGCGTGCGGGGCGGCGAAATAACAACAGGCCGTCGAGCGCCACGCCGTGGACGGAATCGCGCCGCCGGAAAGTTCCGCCGCCGCAGGACCATCGACCGCCAACACCACGGCACGCGCGGCGAGCGTCGTGCCGTCGACCAGCTTTACGCCCGCTTCATCGATGGATTCGACCGCCGTATTCAGTCGCACCGCATCCGTAGGCAACGCCGCGGCCAATTGCCGCGGGATCGCGCACATCCCGGTCGCCGGCAGCGACGCGTCTCCCGAAGCGAACATGCGAAACACGAACTTGAAGAACCGACTGGTGGTCGCGAGTTCGGGTTCGAAAAACACGCCGGCGAACCAGGGGCGAAAAAATTTCTCGTACGCGTCGCGCGATAGTCCGACCTCCTCGCGTAGGAACGCGGCCGTCGTGGTTTCGGGGCCGCTCCACAGCTCGTCGATGGTGCCGGCCAACGCGCCTCGCCGGAGCTTGGCCAATTTCCAAAAATCGCTCACATCCACGATCCCGCTGAACGCCGTCCCGATCGCCTGCCACGGGCGACGCCAGGGGTCGCTCATCCGCGCCCAAACGTCGCCGTTGCGGACCAACGCCCCGGGCTCGAACGGCTTCAAATCCATCGCGGCGTAATCCAACACGCGCTGCGCTTCGGGATACGCGGTTTGCAAAACCTGAAAGCCGCGGTCCAACAAGAACCCATCGACCTGGTCGGTTCGCACTCGCCCGCCGACGTCGTCCGACGCCTCGACGACCGCCACGTCGATGCCGCGCAGGTGCAGTTCGGCGCACAGTTCAACCCGGCCAAGCCTGCGCCGACGACGATGACCGGAGGATTCATTGTTGTCTCAATTCGACGGGATTTCTTGCGAATGGGTTATCGAGCATTTGCGAAGCATGCGTCAAGCGCAGGCCAGCCGGCGTTGCATTTTTGGACGTACTGCAGACCGCGTACCGAAGTTCGAAATAGCTCCTGTTCCGATTGGATTGTTAATTGCGTGGCCGATACAACGGTTAAGTGTCGTTGATCAGGCCGTCGTCGAACGCCGACTTCTCCATTTTCTCATTCCCGGAAAGCGATGCAGTGCGATTCGAGCGCGAAGTCGAACTTCCCGTCTCGCCGGCCGAGGCGTTCGCGTGGCACGAGCGTCCCGGGGCTTTCGAGCGATTGCTGCCCCCGTGGGATTCGACCCAATTGGTCGAGGCCGTGGGCGGCATTCGCGACGGCGGCCGCGTCGTCCTGCGGACGCGCGTCGGCGGGTTTTGGCGACGTTGGGTCGCCCGGCATCACGGTTACGAACAGGATCGCGTCTTTCACGACACGCAGGTGTCCGGGCCCTTCGCCCAGTGGGTGCATACGCATCGGTTCGATCCGTCACACGAGGGTTCCGGCTGCCGACTGACCGATTCGATCGAGTACCGTTTACCGTTCGGCGTCCTCGGCGCGTGGTTCGGCGCGGGGTTTGCCCGTCGTAAACTGGACCGCGTCTTTCGTCATCGTCATGCGACAACGTACCAAGATCTCCTCCGTCATCAGGCCTTTCGCGAGCATGTTCCTATGAAAATCGCAGTCACCGGAGCCGGGGGATTGGTCGGTCGGACATTGATCCCGTTGCTGACCACCGGCGGACATACGGTCGTCAAACTCGTGCGCGAAATCCAGCTCCCGGCGACGTCGTGTGGGACCCGCAAGCCGGAACGTTCGACGCGTCGCCGCTCGAAGGGATCGACGCCGTCGTCCATCTGGCGGGCGAGAACATCGCCGCGCGCGGTGGAACGACAAAGTCAAAGCCGAGATCCGCCGCAGCCGCGTCGACGGGACGCGCTTGCTTAGCGAAGGATTGGCCAAGTTGAACGCCAAGCCGAAGACGTTGATCTCGGCCTCGGCGATCGGCTTCTACGGCGATCGCGGCGACGAACAGCTCGTGGAAACCAGCGCCGGGCCAAGGCTTCCTGCCCGAAGTCTGTCGCGCTTGGGAAGCCGCCGCGCAGCCCGTGCGCGACGCGGGCATCCGCGTGGTTCATCCGCGCTTCGGCATCATCCTCAGCCCGCAGGGGGGCGCTCTGGCGAACATGTTGACTCCGTTCAAATTCTGCGTCGGCGGGCGCATGGGGAGTGGAAAACAATGGTGGAGTTGGATCGGCATCGACGACGTCGCCGGCGCTCTGCATCACATGCTGCTGACCGACGCGCTGACCGGCCCCGTCAACGTCGTCGCTCCGAACCCGGTGACGAACGCCCAATTCACGAAGGATCTCGGCGCGGCGCTCGGCCGCCCGACGATCTTTCCGATGCCCGCGTTCGCCGCGCGAGTGGTTTTAGGCGAAATGGCCGACGGCCTGATCTTGGCCTCCGCCCGGGTGGTGCCGAACAAGCTCGAAGCGGCCGGCTACGTGTTCCGCCACCCGACCTTGCCCGCCGCGCTGGCTCATCTATTAGGGACTCCCGCCCGCGCGGCATGACGACGGGGGGGAGTTTTCAGTGCTCAGGATTCAATTTTCAGGAAAAGGAAAAGCCGCGAGCGCCGCTCGCGGACCGAGTGCAGCGAGCCTCTCGACGCACATCGTCGTATGTTCTCAACGTCTCGACCGACTTAACAATGTCGCGAATTGTTTCACGTGAAACATTCTGAGCGAGGTCTCCTCTATCTTCTCTGCGCGAGCGAAACGAGCGTTACGAGTGCGGCTAGGGTACAGGTTTCAGGATTTAAGGAAAGCCGCGAGTAGGACTCGCGGACCGAGCGCAGCGAGCCGCACCACGCTGATCTCCCATCGCGACGAACGTCTTACCCAGGTTCACTCTGCGAGCGTTACGATCGAAACGATCGTTTCGATCGCGTGTGTGCAAAAAGTTTTTCGTTTTTCAATCGAGCCGAGAACGTCAGTCTGCGGTTTGCGTCGTCTCGCCAACCGCCCCAGTTTCCCTGTGCGAGCGAAACGCGCGTTCCGAGCGAAACAATCGCTGCGAGCGAGTCGAGCACGTGTCCTGCGTCACAAAAAACGTTGGGTGGCCGGGGACGACCATCGGGAGCCCCCGGAACGTTTGGCGTCGCACACTCGTAGGGTCCGCTGTGCGGACCGTCACGCTAAACGTCCGGTCCGCATAGCGGAACCTACGAGAGAGGAGCCGCGCCCGCCATCTTTACTCAGCATGTTCCGATCCCTTTTCCCCTCGACACGCTCGCCATCCCCAAAAACGTCCGCCGGGGAGAGGGATAGGGTGAGGGCGACAGCCTTTTGCAAAAACAAGATCGCCCTCACCCCGGCCCTCTCCCGACCAACGTCCGGCCTAAGCACTATGCCCCCTCGCGGGAGAGGGGGTATCGTACACACACGTTCGATCGATAAGTCTTTGCGCACTCCGTAGAAGAGATCGAGACGCCGACCAAAAATGTCGACGCGTAGGATCGGCTTCCAGCCTGTCCAAGCTCGTTTGCGCGGACCGAGTCGCAAGCCCGCTGCGCGGGGAACAGGCTGGAAGCCGATCCTACCAAGGCCGCCCGGAAATTCCGGCGTTTTCGCGTAAAACCCTTCTCTCCGACCGAGACGGATCCGAAAATCCGTGCGACGGTACACACCGGCCGTCGCGATACCTGAATTATACACACGTACACTCATCAATCAAGGGGGTTCCGTCCTGATTTCCCAAGATTTTAAGTCGTGCCGACGCATGCTCTTGCGCACGAATTTCCGATATTACGTCAGAAGCGCTCGGGTGGCTCAAGGACAAACCCCGGGTATCACGGCTTGCTCGGCCGGCCGTGTCGCGTAGCGACCAGAGGCCCCGGTCGACGGGTCGAGTGACCAAGCCAGCGTTGCCGGCGCAACGAGCCGTCCGGCAAGACGACCATGTATGTTGGCCGACGCGTGAATTGCGGCCTCGGATCGCCTGCGGCGACACGGCAAGCCGAGCTTGCCCGTGCCACCCGGGATGCGGCGCTTTCAGCCGCGCCACCCGGGATTGCGGCGCTTTCAGCCGTGACACCCGCGTCTCTGCTGAGAACGGCGTGACGTACACGCCGACCACCGGCCGCCCAGGATGGCTCAAGGCCAACTCGGCCACTCTACGGATTGTCGATTCCATCGATCTTCTCGGACGCGACGCCCTCCAGCTCCGTAGGATTTCCGAGCATGTCGAACGTCTCGATCTTGCAATGCGGCAATTGAGTTCGCAATTCCTCTACACCGCTGTGCGTGACATTGGCAGTAAGCGTGAGTTTGAGTGATTTTAAGTTCCGGAGCCTCGCGAATTTCCGGATTCCGCCATTCGTGAATTCACACGGTCGAACGTCGACGCTTTCCAGTTTGGTGAAGTTCGCGATCGTTTCGAGATCAATGTCGGAAAGCGTGTAGGAGACCAAATTTAGCTCCTGCAAGTTGATCAAGTTTTTCAGTTGCGGGATATTTCGATCGGTGATCTCTTTCAAATCGAGTGATTGCAGTTCGATCAGGCCGCTCAAAGACGCGACGGTCGTGTCGTTCGAGACATCCGTCGAAAAATGCCTCAAATTCCGGAGCTTGGCCAGAGCGGACCAATCCCGCGGAACCGCTCGTACCGGTCCATGAAAACGGTTCCAGCCTAAGTGTAAAGTCCGCAACGTTTCGATTTCGCAAATCGCGCTGAGTCCTTCCTGCGACAAATTGATATCGTAGCTACGCAGAACGTTTAATCGCGGAAAGTTTTTGAGACGTCGTAGATGTCGGGGTGTGATGAACGGACCTTCCAGACCGATTTGGGAAATCGATTGACACGTCGCCAGTTCATCCAACGTCTCCGGTCGAATATCGATATAAGAAAAATTGAGGAAGCTCAATTTCTTGAAAGCGACTGCGCGTTTGACGAAATTGTCGCTGAAACGCTCGCCTTGCAGATTAAGTAATCGAAGATTCGGGAACCGTTCGATTTCGATTTCCGCAAACCGCGGGTCGCAAAGGTAATTGAAAGAAACGCCGTGAACTTCCGCGAAAAAATCCTCGCCCAACACGGTGCGTAGCGGTTGCCAACCCGGCGGTGTCGCATCGCGATCGATCTCGCCGGTGTCCGAGATTTGATAGTCATACAGCACGAGCCCACGCGCGGCTTCGATTTGCGCGACGATCGGCCGTTGCGTATGCGTGCGCAACCAATGGCTACCTAACCATGCGCTTGCGACGGCGAATAACGCGGTCACGGCCAAAATGCTGCGCAAACCGAAGCGGATTCGGAAGCGTTGCACGGTCGTCGGTTTTGTCGTCTCGTCCATGTCTTTAATCTACGGGTACCACGGCTTGCTCGGCTAGACGTGCCGCGCAGCGACCAAAGGCCCTGGTCGGCGGGTCGAGCGACCCAGGCGGCGATGCCTGCGCAACGAGGCGTCCGGCAAGACGACCATGCCTCTTGGCCGACGCGTGAATTGCGGCCTCGGATCGCCTGCGGCGACACGGCAAGAAATCTTGCCGTGCCACCCGGGATGCGGCGCTTTAAGCCATGCCACCCGCGGCGAGCTTCAAAAGGTCGTGTAGGACGAGTTATTTTCGACTTTACAGTTTGGAACCAGAGATCTCGAATTGCTTCGCACCTTGCGCGGTCAGCGTCTTGTGATATGTCACGATCAATCGTTTCAAGGACGGAAGTTTCGCAAGTCTCAGGATTCCGGCGTCCGTCAAGTTCGCAAAGCGCAAATCGAGGGTTTCCAAGGATTCGAGTCCAAGGAACGTATCCAAGGACGCATCCGTAATGTGAGAGGAACTGAATTCCAAATGGCGCAACTTCTTCAGTCCCGCGAGGTGCTTCACGCCGTCGTCGGTGATGGTGCGAGATTGCACTTCGAAACGTTCGAGTTCGAGCAGGCCGGACACGTTCGCCAGGCCATCGTCCGTCGCATCGCATTTCCAAAGATGCAGCCGACGCAGTTTCGTCATGCTGCCGACCGCGCCTAATGCGTTGTCGACATTGTTACTTAGCCCCAGAAACTCCAACCCCGTCAGGTTTGCTAAGGGCGCCCAGTCATCCGATGAAAACCGCATGCCCTCTTCGCCGGGCCAGGTTATGCGTAGCGCGTCCAGTCTCTCGCAATAACCGAGCGCACGGATTCCCACCGGCGTGATGGCCGTATCGTAAAGGCATACCCGGCGCAGTCGCGGAAAATCCGCCAACCTTTGCACGTGATCGTCGCCGAACGTTTTTCCCCACAACGAGATGCGATTCAGATTCTCGCAGGCGGCGAGCTCGCTTAATATCCTTGGACGCAAACGTACGTTGAGCAGACCGAGACTTTCCAATTTTTTCAGGGCGATCGCATGCTTAATGCGTTCTTCCGGGAAGATGTTCCCAATCAACGAAATCTGTCGCAGTTCGGTCAAGCGTTCCCACTCGAACGACGTCGCCTGAAGATTCCGTTCGGCATCGATCGAGATGCCTCGAAGTTCCAAGAAAAAATCGTCCCCCACGTAATCCAAAAACGGCTTCCAGCCCGGTGGCGGAATCCGGCGGTCGGTAAATCCCCACTCCGTCTTTTGATGTTCGTAGTAAACCAGACCGCCCAGCGCTTCGACCTGCGCGACGATGACACGCTGTTCGCGCAAGCGTGCTTGATGATTGAGGATCAAAACGGTCGATGCGGCGACCAACGTCGTGACGAGGAAGATCGTCCGCAGCCGAAAGCGGAAGCGAGGACGTAGCGCATGCGCGATGGTCGAGAGATGCCCCATGCGGTCAATGTAGTCGATGCGGCGAGCATGAAGCAAAAATCGCGACCGACTCTCGCGCGAATCGGCCGTGAAAATTCACACCGGCTGCATAGCTTATCGGGGTTTGTCGCTCCTGATGAAACCGATGAAAATCGGGCATAGCTTAGTGGGTCTCACGGCTTGCTCGACCGGCCGAGTCGCGTAGCGACCAGAGGCCTCGGTCGACGGCGCGAGCGACCCAGGCGACGTTGCCGGCGCAGCGGGCCGTCCGGCAAGACGGCCATGCGTGTCGGCCGACGCGTGAATTGCGGCCTCGGATCGCCTGCGGCGACACGGCAAGCCGAGCTTGCCATACCACCCACTCTGGATATGGGGCATGTCTGACATTCATGCCGCGATCCCTCCGCCTACCCTTCCGTCTTCCCCCCGGAGCGCAGTTTCGGCAGGAGGACTTCGCGGGGGAACGATAACAGTTCGACCGCGATGTCGGCGACGATGGCGCAGGCCTTTGGTCAGCCAGGCCGCGGCGAACGCCCAGGTGGCCAGACTTTCCATGAAGAACAAAAAGTTCCAGTCGTTGGCGATTTCCTTCCAACGGGGCGGAAACAGAACCAGATACGCTCCCATCGTCAGCATCGCGGTCAGAATGATGATGCCGCTGCCGCGATAGATCGCATTCCGTTCCCACGGGTGCGGTTCGCGTTCGGCGTCGTCGCGACTGCTCCGCGGAAAGTGGTACAGCGAGTAAAACGCCAACGTCGAAAAGAAGACGCCGCCGGCGATCGTGTGGAGATAGCCGACGAGCGAGCGTTGCTCCAACGGATCGCTGCCCGGATCGAGCGGGCACAGCGCCAACAGCAACGCGCTGACGCAGCCGATGTTGGCCGTCCAGTTTTCGATCCAATCGTAGCCCCGATAGCAGAGCAGAAACACGCCGATCGCGAACAGCGTGCCCACGAACACGTCGCGCAGCGGCGTGTGGTAGTAACCGCTCATGTTGTCTTGAATCGGCACGCCGATCGCCAACCCGCCCAAGCCCAGGGCGACCGGCAGAAAGAACCCGCTCAGCCCGATCGCCCGTCGCAGCGTGTGGTACGACACGACCAAGCGTTGCGTGCGGGCGGGAAGTTCGGGGTTCTGGGATTCCATGCGAGGTATTCGGTTGGCACGGCCTGCAGCGTCTGAAGCTCACGGGTGACACGGGCAAGCCGGGCTTGCCGTGGTACCCGGTGTCTTGGCCAAGCGATTTTCCGACCGTCTTCATCCTGTAAGGATGATATCCCATAGCCCAGGGTCAAGCCGACATCGTCGGCACCACCCTGGGTTTGAGAGAGCCTGATCATCGGTTGCCCTGAAAGGGCTACAGCATTCACCGCTTTGTGTAGCCCCCTTCAGGGCAATCGAAATCACTCGGACGTTTAACCCAGGGTTGCGGCTGCGCCTTCACCCTGGGCTGTGGAAGGTCATCCTTTCAGGATGAATTCAAGAATCATGATTCGCATCGTTGCGATCCGTTCCATCGGTGTCATCCGTGATCCAATTCTTCCAACAACTTCTTCTCCAGCAACTTCGCCGCTCACTCGAACAACCGTAACTGATCCGGATGGTCGACGCGGGCTTTTTTGCGGATGGTTTTCGTCGGCGGATCCGGCGGCAACGTTTCCACGTCGGACTCGGGTAGCGGGTGCGAGAGCGATTCGGCCAGGTTGCGGAGCGTCTCCAGCGTGTCGGCCTCTTGCATCGGTTTGTCCGGGCGTTGGCGGGCGATGCGCGGGAAGCGGACGGCCAAGCCCGCTTTGTGACGCGAGCTGACTTGGATGCCTTCGAAGTTCAACTCGAACACCAGCTCGGCCTTGACCGTGCTGACCGGGCCGAAGCGGTTGATCGTGTTGGCGCGGATGAAGCGATCGACGTCGCGAATCTCGGCGTCGGTCAGCCCACTGTAGGCCTTGGCGACGGGGACCAACTCGTCGCCGTCCCAGACGGCGAACGTGTAGTCGGTGAACAAGCTGGCGCGGCGGCCGTGGCCTTGTTGGGCATAGACCAGCACCGCGTCGATCGTCAGCGGCGTGCTTTTCCATTTCCACCAATCGCCGCGCGTCCGGCCGACGCCGTAGGCCGATGTGCGGCGTTTGAGCATCACTCCTTCGCACAAGCGATCGCGCACATGCTCGCGCAATCGGGCGACCTCGGTCCAATCGCCGGCGACCAGCGGGTCCGAAATCTTGAGCGGCAAACTTGCCTCGCCGATGCGCACGGCGGCGACGATTCGTTCCAACGTCGCACGGCGTTCGCTCAGCGGCTGTTCCCGCAGGTCCGCGCTGCGCTCTTCCAACACGTCGTACGCCAGGAACGCGACCGGCGCGTCGACCAGCATTCGCGGGCCGACCGTTTTGCGACCGATCCGTCGCTGCAGCACGGCGAACGGCAACGGCGCTTCGCCCCGCCACGCCAACAGCTCGCCGTCCAACACGGTCCCGTCGGGCAGCGCGTCGCCGATGCGGTGCGCTTCGGGATAGCGGTCGGTGACCAACTCTTCGCCGCGCGTCCAGACCAGCGTCTGTCCGGCGCGGCGGATGATTTGCGCGGATGCCGTCCCACTTCCATTCGATCTGCCAGTCGTCGACCGCGCCCAACGTCTCGGGCGGCGATTCCAGCGGCGCTGGCCAAGAAAAACGGGTACGGCCTGCCCGGCTCGACGTCGTCGCCGCCGTGCAACAACGCGTCGTAGTCGGCGACGGTCGGTCGCCACTGGCCCATCAGGCGGTGCGCCATGATCTCGGGCGGCACGTCGGCCACGCGCGACAACGCCCGGGCGACCAGCGTTCGCGCGACGCCGACGCGGAAGTTGCCGAGGATCAATTTGTGAAAGAGATAGCGTTCGTCGGAAGCCAATTCGGTCCACGTACGACGGACCAACGCTTGTTGCGCGGCGGGCTCCATCCGTTTGAGCGGGACGATTCGTTCTTCGATGATTGCGGCCAACGGCAAGTCGACCGCCGTCCGCGGTTGCGGCAGCAGCAACGCGATCGTTTCGGACAAATCGCCGACCGTGTCGTAACACTCTTCGATCAACCACTCGGGCAGATCGACGACGTCGGCCAACCATTCGCGCAGTTGCCGGCTGTTGATCGTGCGCGGAATCTTGTTGCCGGTCAGCACGAACAACGCCCAAGCGGCGTCTTCTGGCGGGACTTCGCGGAAATAGTCGACGAGCGCGGCGACCTTGTCGTTGGTCCGCGTCGTGGCGTCGAGTTCGCGATAGAGTCGGCTGAAGCGTTTCAAGGGTCGTAGCTCATGCGGCGGACGTTCGTTGATTCCGAGGTGACGGGTTTTCTAGTTCGGATTTCGGGAAGAGGATCGGGACTCTGACGCACTTGCTTGCTCCCGAAACCGGAAACCCGAACCCCGTCACCCCTTCACATTGTTTGCTTCGCGCTTGGTCCTGCATTAGCATAAAACGGACCGCGGACGGGCGGTCAATTCTATACGTGGGAGCGTGATCGGATGCGAGGCAATGGTTGGAGATTTCGCGTAAGTCCATGCACGGCGATGGCCGCGTTTTGGATCGTGTTCTGCGCCGCGACGCGGTTGCCGGCACAGAATTGGCCGGAGTTTCGCGGTCCGCACGGCGACGGCCACGCCGACGTGAAAACCGCGCCGACCAAGTGGAGCGAGACCGAAAACATCGCTTGGAAAACGCCGCTGGACGGCAAGGCGTGGGCTTCGCCGGTGGTCTGGGGCAAGCAAATCTGGCTGGCCAACGCCCCGGCCGACGGCAAGTCGATGACGCGCAATGCGTCGATCTCGACACCGGCAAGATCACGCACGACATCCATCTGTGGGACGTGGCCGAGCCGCAGTTCTGTCACGAGATGAACAGCTACGCCAGCGGCACCCCGGCGATTGAAGCGGGTCGCGCGTATTTTCACTTCGGCGTACACGGCACCGCGTGCGTCGACACGAAGACCGGCGAAGTCTTGTGGAAACGGTTGCCGTTCGATCCCGAGTTGCCCTGCAATCATCATCGCGGCGCGGCCTCGTCGGTGATTCTCTACGAGAAGCTGCTGATTTGCACCTTCGACGGTTTCGACGTGCAGTACGTCGTCGCGCTCGACAAAGCGACAGGCAAAACCGTCTGGAAACGCGACCGCGAGATCGATTACGGCAGCGATAACGGCGACGTGAAGAAAGCGTATTCGACGCCGCACGTCTTCACCGTCGACGGACACGCGCAATTGGTCAGCCCGAGCGCGGGGGCGACGATCGCTTACGACCCGGCGAACGGGAACGAGTTGTGGCGCATCAAGACCGGCGGCATGAATACGTCGATGCGGCCGATCTTGCGCACGGCATGGTCTACGGAACGACCGCCGCCGGCGGCTTGCAACTGTTCGCCTACAAGTTGGGCGGCAAGGGCGACGTCACGAAGGAGAACGTCGTCTGGCAACAAAGCAAAGGGGCGTCCAAACGGAGCGTGCCGATCCTGGTCGAAGACAAAATCTTCATGGTCGGCGACGACGGCATTCTGACCTGCGTCGACGCCCTCTCCGGCAAGCCTTTGTGGAACGAACGCGTCGGCGGCACCTGGGCCGCCTCGCCGGTCTTCGCGGCCGGGCTGCTGTACTTTTTCGATATCGAAGAAAAGGGCAAACAGGGGGGCCGTTGTTTCGTAATCACCCCCGGCGACAAGTATCAGGAAGTCGCGCTCAACAAACTTGACGCCGGTTGCATGGCCAGTCCGGCGGTGGTCGAGGGAAGTCTGATCGTGCGCACGAAGCAAGCGTTGTATCGCATCGGGAAATAAGCTCGGTTTGGCGAGCGGCGACCGATCTCGCAAAAATCGCCCGCGACTCTGCGGCCTGCGCGATTTATGACGCGACTGTGTCGCTCGACGGCGGACGTTTTCCGGTGAATCGTCCGCACCAGGATGCGTGGCGGATCGGCGCGCGTTTATCATGAAGGGGCCATGACGCCCCGCGCTTCGATCCTCGATGCCGCCGCCGATTCGTCCGCCTTGCGCGATGAGTGGGAACGCGCGCTGGGCGAAATCGAACATCTGGCCGCGACCGACGTCGTCGGCGATGCGTTCCGCGACGCGCTGTTACGCGCGGCCGCCCACATCGGCGGCGCTGAACGCACGCGGTTGGCGCTGCGCCGCCGAGGGAACGTGGACGGAGACGTCGCGCGTGGTCGCGTTGGCGGCGTTGCCGGCGCTCGATCCGCGCGAGCATGCCGAGTGGGACGCGCGGTTGCGCGAAGTCCGACCCGGCACGACCACGCCGCTATTGATCGCCGCCGCATCGGATCCCACGCAAGGCGTCGTCGAAACGATCGTGTGGCGGTGCGAAGACGATCGGGCCGGCGTATTGACGCTGGCGCACGAAGCGTCGCTCGACGCAACCACGCCGCAGGGCGACGAGTCCGACGAGCGCGCGGCGTTCTTGGTCGCGTTGGCGGAAATCGCGGCCGATCATCAGCGCCGGGCCGGCCTCCGCGACGTGCGCGGACGCCTGACCGCGTGGCGCACGCTGTGGGAACGGACGCGAAATTGGTCGGAATGCGACGATCTGATCGCCGTCGCCCAATCGACGGTCGACGACTTGCAACGGCATATCGGCGAGCCGGCCGGTTGGCGACGGACCGCGTTAGTGCTGGATCGCGGCGTACGTAGGCCCGCTTGGCGATTGACGGCCGTGGCCGGCGCGACGTTGATCGATCGTCAGGGCGAAATCGCCCACGCGCTCGAACGCTTGGCCGCGCGCACCGCGCTCGCCGGCCGCGCCGAACGCTTGGGCGACGTTCCCGCGGAGATCGCGAAGCACGTCGCCGCGCACGCCGAGACCAACGACGACGCGCTGTGGCACGAATACGTCGAAGCGAGCGCAGTGCGCGGGATGATGATCGTCCCCTGGAGCGCGGCTTGGATTCCGCCTCGATCGAACAATGAAGCGTCGGTCGGGTCCGCCCCGCCGCGTTTGCGTTTGACGTTGGATGCGCACGGCTCGCCGGAGTCGGCCGCGGACGGCGACGACGACCCGGTCGACCCACGCTGCGCCGACGGTTCGCGGCGCATGGATTTTCGAACGATTCGCCGCCGCGACCGTGTCGGAGAATGACGACGCGGATGTGCGCTCCGCGATGCTCGCCCCGTTGTATTTGCGCAGCGCGGCGACGGCCTTAGAACGCGCTCGACGGATCGACGACCTCCCGGGCATCGGCCTGGCCCGCCGCCTTGCGACATGGCGGAACGGTTGGCGCGATCGCGGCGTCACCACGCGACGCATCGTCGCGGCGACGCTCGCCGTGATTTGCGCCGCGTTGCTGTTGATTCCGACGCAGTTGGAGATCACCGCCCGAGGCCGGCTCTGGCCCTCCGCGCAGCGCGATTCTTCGCGCCGGAAGACGCGGTCGTCGCGCGGGTGCTGGTCCGACACGGCGAGACCGTCGCCGCCGACCAGCCCTTGCTCGAACTGACCTCGGCCGAGTTGGAACGGCAGCGCGTCGAACTGCGCGGCGAACTCGCCACGGCCGATCGACGCTTGGCGACCCTCCGCGCCGAACGCCTTCGCCTGAGCGGCTCGGGCAGCGAAGAATTGCGCAAGCCGATCGCCTGACGGCCGAAGAGGCCGAACTGCAAACGACGCGCAAAAGCGCCGTCGAGCAAGCGGCGATTCTCGATCGGCGTCGCGACGCGCTCGTCGTTCGGAGTCCGCAGCGCGGACGCGTGCTGACGTGGAACCCGATCGAAACGCTCTCGGGCCAACCGGTTCGTCGCGGCCAAGCGTTGTTGACGGTCGCCGATCCCAGCGGTCCGTGGATCGCCGAATTGCGGATCGACGAAGACGAGGCGGGTTACGTTCGTTCCGCGATCGACTCCGCCCACAGCGCGGCGAACGACAGGACGTTGACGATCGAAGTCCGCGCGGCGAGCGTGCCGGATGACCGCATGGCGGCGAAGCTGATCACGCTTGCCGAAAGGAGCGAACACGATCCGGTCTGGGGAACCGGCCTGCGCGCGGAAGCTCGATTGATCGAAACGCCCGCGACCGCGACGCTTGGTCCGGGTACGGCCGCTTCCGCGCGAATCCCTTGCGGACGCCGCCCGCTGGGCTTCGTATGGTTCCGCGACGTGATCGACGCATGGCGGAATTGGTGACGCGAAGCGGTTCGTGTTTTCCGGTCGTTTCGGCCTTCTCTCGCACGGCGAAGGGCGTTTCCGCCCCTAGTCCCCCGACCCATGTTTTCTTAGGATGACTGGTTCCCGCATCACTGGGCGGGTGCGGCGTCCTTGTTCCCGTTTCCGGAAGTTTCGCGGCATGTCGGTCCCCCCTGGCGCCAATTCGGTCCTCGCCGACGCCCTCGGGTATCTGAATTACTCGTCGGGCACGACCGATCCGCGATTCATGGCCAATCTGAACGCCGTGTTCGCGGCGGTCGACGCCGAAACGCCGGACCATGCCGAGCCGCTCTACGAACGCGTGGGCGTCGCGTTACGAACCAAGCTCGACCAATTGCAGGCCGAATCGCCGGCCTTTCGCGATGCCGAGCAAGCCCGCGCGGTTCTGACGACGACCTACGACGCAATCTTGCCGGCGTATCTGAATCACCACAAAGACCTGCTGTTTCATCAAACGCCGGCGGGTCTCTTTAACGCGTTTTTCTTAGGCCGCGTCTTCGAGGCCGTTTTGGCCGAAGGTGCGCCGTGGGACGAACTCGACGAGCGCATCGTGCCGAACGTGTTGGCGCGGTTGAATGATTTTCTCGGATACCGCCCGCTGCCCGTGTTGCATAACCGGCGGAAGCACGAGCCGTATCCGCACGAACGTTGCCGACCGGTTCCGTTGTATGTCGCCGGTGCCGGCGTCGCGCATGGGCGATATCAAACGTTGATTGCCCGGGCGTTGGAGATCGTGCGCTCGCTCGATCCCGCGCTTTGGACGGCCGCATGGTTCGATCCGGCGTTGTTGGATGAATTGGCGTTCGACCCGCGCGTACGACTTCAATCATCCGGCCAACAAGCGACCGAACTACCACTTCGGTCTGTGGGATCCGCACGTCATCGACGGCGGGGGGTACTATCGCCGCTTCGTCGTGCAACAGACGTTGTTGGAAGCGTTGCTGGAACGCGTCGAAGGTTCGCCCGACACGCCGCGCGAAGAATTGCAGGAAGAAGCGGCCGTAGTCTTGGCCGGCACGTTGTTGATGGCCAGCGGAACCAGCGGCAACGGTCCCGAGTGTCACGACAGTACGATGACTCTGTCGACGTTGTTACCGCGGATCGCAGGCTATCGCGACGAGTACTATCGCGTGGTGCTGGACCGTATGAGCGGTCCGCACGCCCAGCGTTTGAAAAACGAAACGAAGACGCTGCGTCAGCCGTTCGCCGGTGCGCGTCAGCATTTGAACACGCAGCTCGCCCGACGCCGTGCGTTGCAGATGCAGCACGTTCACTTGGCGATCTTGTTCGCACGACTGGGCTATCCCGAGAGCGCGCTCAAACAGGCCGACATCATTCCGGCCGTTTCGGCGCGAATGACGTGTCGCTTGTATTGCCTGCTGACCAGCGGTTGGCACGCCGCCAACGCGGGACAGATCGTCCGCGCGGCCGAGTATCTGCCGCAGATCGAATCGTTGCTCAAACGGGCGATCAATTGCGGCGCGGTCGTCGATCCCTGGAACATCTTGGCGTTCGGCGGCCAATTCGCCCTGTTTCCGGCCATCGAGAACAGCGTTCCCGACCTGCGCGTGGACGAGTTACTGGATCTGCTGGAACAAGTGTTCGCGTTGGCCGTGCGCGCGTGGCACTTGGCCGCGGTCGGCGAAGACGACGGCCTCCGCGCACGCATTTCGGCCAGCTATCGCCGCTTGGCCGAGTGGTGGGACCAATTCGCCACGACGACCGTCGAAGGGATCAAACCGATCTCCGGCCGCACCGGCTACGTCGCGGCCGAACACGTGGCCGACGCGCTCTGCGCCTGGCATGAAGCCGGCTCGGCCTCGGGCGACATCGCGTTCTGGCGTCGCCACGCCGAGCAGTTCGATTCGCCGCAAGCCTATGCGCGGGTGATCGAAGCGTTGATCGAAAAACGCGACCTCACATCGGCCGCCGGACTGCTGATGCACTGGCTGTCGCAAGCCGAACAACTGCCGTTGGAAGAGGGACTCTTTTCGTTCCATCACTTGGCCGTCGATTGGTTGCGCAAAGCGCTCAATGCCTCCAAGGCGTTGCCCGCCGCGCCGTCGGACGCCAAGCCTGCGCGCGCCGTTCACGGTCGGCAAGTTTCTGGATCAACTCGACGCCAACGCCGACACGTTCGGCGAACCGCCGGCGTTACAACTCGGCGGCAAGCGGATCGTCGCCGACGAGTTCGACGATCTGTTCAATCCGTCCGACGACGGCTCGTCCGATGATCGCGAACTGTACGGCGCGGCGTACGACGAGGTCAGTTTTCGCGACAGCACGGCCGACGGCAACGAATCGTCGTTGCAGGATTCCGGCGGCGGCACGACCGACTACGAGTTGGAAGCCGAATCGCGTCGTATCAATCCACGGTTGTCGTTCCTGACGACGCTGGCGCGGCTTTGGAAAGCGGTCATTCTCCGCCGACCGCTGGAGCATCCCGAATTCGGCGTCGACGGCGACACCCTCTCGGGCTGGCTCGAACAAGCTCGTCGGAATCGTCGCAAGTTGTCGCAGTTGGCCCATGCGATCGAAAGCCAACCGCTGGCGTTTTCGAGCGCGGAGCACGACTGCGCTCGTCGAGTACGATCGTCGGCGAATGATCAAGGAGTCGTTGCTGGAACGCGTCATCGCGTGCAGCGTGACCATGGCCGAATCGGAATTGTTGTTGTGCGCCGCGTTGGCGGATTCGACCGTGGCGGCCGAACACGACGAGCCCGAGCATTGGGCGCCGACGGTCGTGCTGTGGCGTTCGTTGCTGGCCGAAGACATCGAACAAGCCCGCCGCGATTGGCCGGCGTTCATCGCCGCCGTGCATCGGCAACCGTTGCTGTACGTGCCGCTCTCCAAAGGAGGCGACCCGCGGCGTATCGCCGTCGCGCGCAGCTTGCAACAGACGCTGCGAATGCTGCTGGCGCAGTTGCCGGGTCTCGGCATGTTGCGCGAAGCGTGCCAACTGATCCAAACCGCCCGCGCGATGGAACGCGATCATCCGCTGGGTCCCGGCGCGGTGACCGAATTCGATCGCCTGTTCGAGATCGGCTTCAAGGCGGTCGTCGATCGGTTGATCGATTCGTCGCGCGAGTGGGAATTGCAACGCGAGTCGAGCGAACTGGCCGACCTGCAACTGAGCGAGTGTCTGCAACAAGTGACGGAAGCGTTGCTCAGCGAATGGCTATCGCACAGCCGGACGTTGCGACTTTCGGTGTTGGAAAAAATCGGCGGCGAAGCCGAATGGCGCGATTTCGTGGCGTTCGTCGAGAAGTACGGCCACGACCTGTTCACGCAAAAATTTTTCAATCTCGGCAATCTGCGCGATCCTGCATCAAGGCGTCGAATCCTGGATCAAGCAACTCGCCGAGCGAGGCGAGGTGAACGACGACGTCGGACTGTTGGCCGACTTGGTCGCCGAGTTGCCGCGCGGCGACGGTCGCAAGCATCTGCAATTGGTCATCGAAGCGATCGTCGAAAACTACACCGAGTATCGCGACTACAACGCCACGACGACGCAATCCGATCGCGGCGAAATGGTGTACATGCTGCTCGATTTCCTCCGCATCAAAGCGGGCTACGAGCGCATCCACTGGAACCTGCGACCGGTGATGACTGCGCACGAAGTGCTGGTCCGCGCCGGCGCGCGAGCGCGGCCGAGCTGTGGCGACGCACGATGGCCGAACGGACCGCCGATGCGGCCGATCAACACCAAAAGCGCTTGGCCCAGTTGCAAAAGAAATACGGCATGCGGCTGCCGACGATCGCCGATCGTTTGGCCGAACGCTTCGTTCGCCCGTTGGACATCGACCGCATTCGCGCGCTCGTCGCCCCGGCGGCCGAAGACGCGAAGACCGGCCGCCCGAGCGACGCCTTCGAACAGCTTGAAGCCGAGGCGGGCGATTTGGCCGGGCAACCGGCTGGCGCCGGCCTCGATTTGCCGGATTGGTTGTTGGCGTTGGAAGAAGAAGTCGATCGCGTCTGCGGCCCGGCCCGACAACCGGAAACCACGAACGACGTCCTCTCGGCGACGCCGCGGATGAAACTAAGCTGGGAAGAAATTCTCTCGCAACTGACGAACTGGGAAACCAAATTTTTGGAATCCAAGGACGAGTGAGAAATCGTAAAGCCGTGTGGAGCCGACTCGTTCGCGTTTGATCGGCCGATGCATCCTATCGTACTCGCCCTTGATAAACTCCGTACTCCGAATTCCGCGCTCCGCACATTTCTATGCATCTGCTCATCGCGTTCCGCGCTTTCTTCCGCGTTCTGTTCAACACCGCGACCGCCGCGAAGGTCGAATCCATCCTCGACGGCGGCGCGCCGCAAGCCGTCGCCGCGCCGGCTCCGGTGTCGGCGACCGCGCCGACCGTGAAGGCCGCGCCGCCCGCCGGACGGAGCGACGCGCTGACGTTGCTGGCCGCGTTGCAACGCGAGGCGCGGTTTTTGGATTTTCTGAACGAGGACCTGACCGGCTTCGGCGACGCGCAGATCGGCGCGGTGGCGCGTGACGTCCACCGCGACAGTCGCGTGGTGATCGAACGCTTGTTCGGCATTCGCGCGCTCGACGAAACGCCCGAGGGAGCGCGCGTCGAACTGCCGGCCGGTTATGACCCGACTCAGTACCGCTTGCTGGGGAACGCTCCGACCGACGGCAAAGCCGTACCGGTCGGCGGCGCGCTGTTGCACCCAGGCTGGATCGCCACGCGGTGCGACGTGCCGGCCTGGAACGGCGCCGACGCGGGCAAGTTGGTTCTGGCGCCGGCCGAAGTCGAGGTGAAATAGCGGCCGTTTTACGAAGATTTCCGGATTTTCGAATTTCGGGAACTTCTGGTCGTTCGCCGGCGTCTCAGTCGCACGGACGCCGGTTTATGAACGCGGCGTCCCGCTCTATCAACACGTCACGGTAGTTTCTTTTTTGGAGAGCAGGCATGCGTTCCGCATCGCGTCGTCCGCGCGACTGGTTGATCTTCGCGCTCTGCGCGTCGTTGGTTTTGTCCTCGACGTACACCTGGGCGCGATACGCTCGACCGGAGTTGGAGCAAATCCCCGTCGCGCGGTTGATCGAGAATTTGACGAAACTGGCCGCCGCGAATCCCAAAGACGCGGCGCCGTTGCTGAATCTCGCCCGCGCATGCGATGGCGTACTCGTTGAAAACGGAGACGCTTGAGACGCGCAAAGGGAAGGAAAACGACGGGGCGTGGTTGGGCTTTGCGCCGAAGAACGCGCCGTTTAACGTCAAAGAGACGACCAACGCCGAAGAAAAAGCGGCGGCCGCGACGCATCTCGCCGCGGCGTTGAAGGCCTACGCGCAAGCGGTCGAACTCGACCCGAACGATCTGAAGATTCAACTCGGTTATGCGTGGTGCTTGGACCAATCCGGCATCAAGAACGACGCGATCGCCGAGTATCGCAAGGCGATCGAGATGGCCTGGGAGAAAGAGAAGGACATGAAGCGCGCCGGCCTGGGCTGGCACTCGGTCGTGGTCGAAGCGGCCGAATATTTGAAACCGCTGCTCGACCCGGAAAAACAGAAAGCCGAAATCGCCGCGCTGGACGAGAAAACGGCGCAACTCAATCGCGTCGCCCGTCCGATCACACCGATCGCCGTGCCGTTACGCGCCGGCTTGACCGCCGTGGACATCGTCGACGACGCGGCGCGCGTCGCGTTCGACGCCGACGGCACGGGCGTCAAGAAAACTTGGTCTTGGATCACGCCCGACGCGGCATGGTTGGTCACGGATCATCGCGGCGACGGGAAGCCGGACTCGGGGTTACGACTGTTCGGCAACGTGTCGTTCTGTTGCTTTTGGGAAAACGGTTATCACGCGCTCCGCGCGCTCGACGACGACCGCGACGGGCGCTTGAGCGGTCGGGAATTGCACGGCCTCGCATTATGGCGCGATCTGAACGCGAACGGCGTCGCGGATGCCGGCGAAGTCCGTTCGCTGTCCGAACATGGCGTGACCGCGTTGTCGTGCGACTATCGGATCGACGAAACGCATCCCGATCGCATGCCTTATGCGTCGCGCGGCGTCACGTTCGAGAATGGGGAAGCGCGTCCGACGTACGACGTGATTTTGCATCCGCGCGATTAAGCGCCGCGTGCCGGCGTTTTCTTGCAATTCGCGACGACGCGGGTCATATTTGATCGGACGGTCTCCGCCGTCGACTCTTTCCCGATCGAGCTCGACCATGACGTCGTCGATGTTACGCGCCGCGCTGCCGTGGTTGGTCATCGCCCTACTTTCCGTGACGAACGACCGCGCGTTCGCGCAGCGCCCGCCGTCGCGAAACCCGCCGATCCGGCCAAGGCGAAGAAGCCCGACCCCGGCGAAAAACTGTTCGGCGAATTCTTGGTTCCGCGTTTCCAAATCGACATCGCCGAACCCGAGATGCAAATCCTGCGGCAAAAACCGCGGGAGTACGTTAAAACGCAAATGAAGATCACGCTGCCCGACGGCCAACAAGCGTTGGTCGACGTCGGCGTGCATCTAAAAGGGGCGGCCGGCAGTTTCCGCGGCATCGACGATCGTCCGGCGTTGACGGTGAATTTCGACAAATTCAAAAAGGGTCAGAAATTCTTCGGGCTCGATAAAATTCACCTCAACAACTCGGTGCAAGACGGCGGTTACGCCAACGAACTGGTCTGTTCGGAGTTGAATTTGGCCGCCGGCGTGCCGACCGCGCGGGTGACTCACGCCACGGTGAAAATCAACAATCGCGACCTCGGCCTGTACGTGCTGAAAGAGAGCTACGATAAGACGTTTCTGAAACGGAGTTTCGGCGACGACAAAGGCAACCTCTATGACGGCGGCTTCTGTCAGGAGATCGACGCCAACCTGCAACGCGACGCGGGCGAAGGCCCCGACGACAAAGCCGATCTGAAAAAACTGATCGACGCGTGTCGCGAAGGGGATCTTGCCAAACGGATCGAGAAGCTCGAAAAGATTTTGGATATCGACGAGTTCTGTCGCTTCATGGCGATGGAATTGATCTGCGCCCACTGGGACGGCTACGTCCGCAACCGCAACAACTACCGCATCTACTTCAATCCCTCGAACGGCGGCCGCGCGGCGTTCATCCCGCACGGGATGGATCAAATGTTCGGCGATCCGAACTTCGACGCCGTTAGCCCGAACGCGCTGGTCTCGCAAGCGATCATGCAGACTCCGGAACTCCGCCGCGGTATCGCGACATCCTCGAAAAACTCGCCGGTCTGCTCGATCCGCAAAAAACGGCCGAACGGATGGACTTCCATCGCAAGCACCTCGTGCCGGCGGTCAAGGAATTCAATCCCGGCATGGCGCATCATCTCGACAACAACTTCAACGGGATGAAGGATCGGCTGAAACAACGCCACGAAGGGTTGCAACGGCAGCTGTCGGTCTCCGAGCCGCGCCCGTTGAAGTTCGACGACAAGGGCGTCGCCAAGCTGGAGAAGTGGTCGCCGCAAAAGCCCGACGACGCCGTGGTCGACACCGTGGTCGAAGGGCGCGGGTTGCACATCCAAACCGGACCTTCGAAACGGACGACCGCCAGTTGGCGAAAGAAGGTCATTCTGACCAAAGGCGCGTACGTCTTCGAAGCCAAGGCCAAGGCGGCCGACGTTCAGGCGATCGAAGATCAATCCGGAACCGGCGTCGGTGCGCGGCTCTCGGGCGGGCAACGCACCAACAAGCTGAGCGGTAACTCGGATTGGACGACGCTGCGCCACGAGTTCGAGATCGGCGACGCGCAACGCGAGGTCGAACTGGTGTTGGAACTGCGCGCGACCGGCGGACAGGTCTGGTTCGACACGCAGCATTTGCTGCTGATCAAGAAGTAAATTCCGATGCGAGCTTGCAGCTTCTATATCAATGTCGCATTGACTTCTCGACGTTATGATCGCGACGTCCCACCACGGGAATCGGCGGTGCCGCAGGCTGATACGATTCGGGAAACAAGACCCCCAGCTGGTACAAAAAACGTTCGACTTCGCGCTGCCCCGCACGGGTGTGACGGACGATCACGACGCCCTGGCCGGCCTGGATCGTCGGTCCGTCGGCACGCCGACTCGTCGGAAGAATCAACTTTGTGACCAACGTCGCTAGCTCCTCGGGCGGGGCGACCACGCGGCGTGGGGCGGGGACCCGTTTAGGCGGATTGACGATGCAACTCGACGAGGCTTCGTGATGGGCCGGCAAGCGGATGCTCGACGTGATCGGGCGCAACGTCGGCCAGACCGTGAGATCGACGGTTTCCGAGGTCCACACCCGGTAGACGCGGCGAACCAATTCGTCGTCGTGCGGAGGACCGACCGGTGCCGACGCGTTTGCGGCGCGAAGTCGAGCCAGCAAATCTCGCACGGCATCGTGCGTGCGTTCGCGATTCGTCACGACCAACGTGCGATTCCGTATCAAAGCGCAGTTGCCCGGGCCGCCGTATTCGCTCCAGGACGTTTTCTCGCAGTGACCGACCAGCATCGATAAAAACCGATCGCCGTCGAACGCCGCTCCTTCGGCCGCGACGAGGTCATCGATCTCGTATATACGCAACGACGTCGCCGCTTCGACCTGTTCGGGCGACGTGACGACCATCAACCCATGTTCGATGCGATAGTCGAGACCGACCTTCGTCAAACACACTCGTAACGCATGACGTAAGGGACGATCGTTCGCTCGGAACGCGAGTTTGGTGGATCCGTCGAGTACGGTTTCTTCGCACGCGGCGCGATCGATCGCAGCGACGATGCCGTACTCGTCGCGTAGTCGTTCCAGCAGTTGCGATAACGTCCAGCCGTCGAACGCGAGCATCGTCGGTCGATCGAGCGCGGTCAGCACGCGATCCTCGCGCTCGTCGTCCGTCTCGCGCGGTTCGAAGTTCGAATCGATGCGCGGCTTCGCTCCGCCGGCGGCCGTATAAACTTCCGATATGGCGCGAAACGCGTCGCTCGACGCGCCGATTCCGACGACGCCGAGCGACGCGATCAATCCGATCATTACCGTCATCGAACTCAATAGCGACATGTGGGAAGTATCCGACGTGAAACCGTTTTCAAAACATCGATCCGACGCCTTGCATGCAGCTCCCGCCCAGTCCGAGCGATCTGCGATGATCCAACGCCAATACATTGAGCTCCGTGAGAAATCGTAGGACCTCGCGTTGGCCCGCGATCGTCTGCACGACCACGATGCATTGCGGCCCCGGATAGACGGCCGCCTGACCATCATTCCAGGACTTGGGCAGGACGACTTGTTTCACCAACGCGGCCGTTTTTACGGGGCAGACCGTCGCCGTGCGCGGAACATAGCCGGGAGGATACGGCAGACCGCCCAATTGCGCGAGAATGTGGGGTGCGCCGGGCGATGTCTCGAGGGCGCCGACTTTCTTGTCGTCGTTCGTCGGCTGCGGAGCTTGTTCGGGTTTGACGAACAACGGATAGACCCGGCGGACGATGCTTTGTTCGTTCGGCTTCCGCGACTCGCTCGTTTTCGTGCGCAACGAAGCCGATTCGCGTTCGGCGTTCCGCAACTTCGTCAGAAAGTCCGCCAATTCTTCGTGAACTTCCTGTGTGTTCGACGCCAGAAAGACGCGTCCGCGATAGACGACGCAATCTCCTTGGCCGCCGTTCGCTTTCCACGTGTTGGGCTGAATCAACGATTGCGCCATTTCAATGAACGACGCGAAATCCGCCTCGCCGTCGACCTCTTCGATGAGATCTCCGACGGAGTACGCGCGCACCGTCTGCGTATTCTCCATCGCGACGCGGCTGGTCAGGATCAACGAGTCGTTGTCGACGACGTACGCC
Source organism: Pirellulales bacterium (assembly GCA_049840575.1). Taxonomy (GTDB): domain Bacteria; phylum Planctomycetota; class Planctomycetia; order Pirellulales; family JALHPA01; genus JANRLT01. The sequence continues at coordinate 115,849 of JASGKV010000008.1, read as the reverse complement.
AAACTTTTATCGCGCAGCAACAACCGCAACGCGTGTCGCAACGGCAACTTTGTCGTGCGCAAGGTGATCGGCGTCGCGGTGTCGAACGCCGCTTCCTCGAGCGCCTTGACGTCGACCTGAACGGGCAGATCGTGCTTCTTCGCCAAAAACTCGACCACATCCTCCAAACGGGCCTCCTGGAATTCGAGCGTCGACGGCTCGTTCAGTTTGGCCATGATCCGGTCGTAGGCGTCCGGCGCGGCGGCGATTTGCGCGAGGCTGCGCGACCATTTTCGCATCCGCACCCTGCGCCGCTTCCACGGCTCGCTTCGAGTCTCCGTTTTTCGCGTGCCCGGAACCGCCCCCGATCGCGATCGCCAATCCGCCGGCCAACGCCGCGACGCCGAGCGAGCCGCTCCACCATTGAGTCGTCCCCATCGTGTAACCCTTTGACGAGATGAGATGAGCGAACCGCCCTGGCGTCGAACGACGTGCGGATCGCCGGAAAAGAATCGCCGCCCGAACTCGATTCTCTTCGGGGGAGCGGCGGAGAGACGCGCTCCGAAGAAGACGCTTGTCAGCGTAACAAGGCTTACGCGGCGAAGCAAGAATTTCGCGACGACGAAAAAACCGGTTACGCCCAACTTCCGTCCGGCGTCGCGCGGTCGACGAACATGCGGCACCACAACTCGATACAGGCCAAACCCAGAATCGTGTACGACGCGTCGATCTTCCCGTGCCTTCCCGCGCGCGCACGCGCGGCGACCTCGGCGGGGCGAAACAGTCCGCGGTTTTCCACCGCGACGGGCGCCAGCAGTTCATCGAGTTGCGCGCGTAATGGGCCGCGCACCCAGGCGCGGACCGCGCGCCGAAGCCGGTCTTGGGCCGATAGACGACGTCCCGAGGAATCGCTTGCTCCAGCGCTTTTTTGAAAATCCATTTCCCTTCGCCGCTCCGTTGCTTCAGCTCGGGCGGCAAGGTCGCGGCGAATTCGACCAGCTCGCGATCCAACAACGGCACGCGGACTTCGACGCCGACGGCCATCGACATCTTGTCCGTGTAGTTTAGATTGTGATCCGCCAGAAAATGGCTCTGTTCCAAGAGCAACATTTTTTGCAATTCGGGCAAGTCGCGCGGCAAGGACTCATAAGTCGTACGAAGCGACGCGGCGAACCCGTCGTCACGCAACTCGGCGGCTCGCTCCGGCGGAACAACGCGGCCACCGTCGATTCCTCGGCCCAATGGAAATAGCCCAACATCCGCTCGACCGGCGAGCGATCGGCATGGGCGAACGCCTTGGCGACGCGACGCAACGCGGGCGAACCACGCGGCAATCGACGCGCAATGCCCGCCAATCCGAACGTGCGCGGGTCGAGGCAACCATGCCCAAGTCGATTCGCGCAACAGCGCCGTATGTCGTCGATAGCCGGTGAAGAGATCGTCGCCGCCGGTACCGCCGACCAGAACTTTGATCCCGCGTTCGCGCGTGCCGGAGCAGATCAACAGCACGTTCAGCGCGGCGGGATCGGCCTCGGGTTCGTCCAGGTGCCACAGCATCTTGGCCAACTCGCCGAACATATCTGGGCGGATCGCGACTTCGTGCAGCGGCTGATTCAAATGCTTGGCGACCAACCGAGCATACGGCAGATCGTCGGCGAAGCCGTCGCGATCGGATGCGCCGCCCGCGATGGTGTAGCACTCCAACCGGCGCTGTCCGGCGAAGGCGACGACCGCGCTTGAATCGAGCCCTCCGCTGAGAACGCGCCGACCGGCACGTCGGCGATGAGTTGACGTTCGACCGCGCGCGGCAAAATCTCGCGTAGTCGCCGGGCCGCGTCGTCGGCCGTCAAAGCCGTATCGATCGCCGGCGTCGGGAGCGGAGCGTAGCGCGTTTCGCGCACGATTTTCCTATCTCGCACGACCAACAGTCCGCCCGGCGGAAGTTTTCGCACTGCGCGAAGCATCGTCCGCGGCCACGGGGCGTAGAGATAGAGCAGGTAATCGCGAACCGCGCGACGTCCAACGTCCGATCGATGCGGATCTTGCAGAATCGCCTTAATCTCGCTGGCGAACAGCAGGCCGTGCGGTCGGCGGCGTAATACAGCGGTTTGATCCCCAACGGATCGCGAACCAGCGTCAGCGTTCGTTCTCGATCGTCCCAGATCGCGAACGCATAGATTCCGTTCAAACGGTCAAGCGCGGCTTCGCCCCAACGGATCCACGCGTGCAGCAGCACTTCGGTGTCGGACTGTCCGCGAAAGACGACGCCGCCGGCTTCCAATTCGGCACGTAACGCGGCGTAATCGTAGATTTCGCCGTTGAAGATCAGCGTCCATCGCCCGTCGGGCGACGTCATCGGTCTGCGCCGGTCGGCGTCAGATCGACGATCGCCAAGCGGCGATGCGTCAAGCCCAAGCGATCCCGGTCCGCGCGGAAGAGCCCCTCGCCGTCGGGACCGCGATGCGCGATCGCCTGATTCATACGCGGCAAGAGGTCGGCGGGGAAGTCACCCCAGTATCCGGCGATGCCGCACATGAAAAACGAAAATGACGAGGGAGGGTGTGTTTCGACGCACCGTGGTATGGTCCGACCGGGGTATTCACGACTATTTCGCTGATTGTAGGCGTATCTTTGGTGCGTAGAGACGCACCCTACGCGTCTCACAAAAAAAACACCGTGACGCACCCTACGCATTCAAGCGTTATCGACGTGAAATCAATCCGAAGTCCAATCCCAGTACGAACAGCATCAGGGTGAGCAACAGCAACACGCCGATCGACATCAAGATCTCGAAAACCTTGGCGTTCATCGGTTTGCCGGTGATTCCTTCATAGAGCAGAAACACGAAGTGTCCGCCGTCGAGCGCCGGGATCGGCAGCATGTTGATGACGGCCAAGTTCGCACTCAGCATCACGAGGAAGAGCAGCAATTCCGAGAAACCGGCGTTGGCCGCCGCGCCGGCTTGGCTGGCGATCATGACCGGTCCGCCCAGGTTTTTGACGGAGATTCCGCCGCCGAACAGCTTCTTCAACATGCCGACGACCATCGTCAGTTTGTCGCCGGTCGTTTTCAGCGCTTCGACCACCGCTTCGCCGAAGTGATATTTCACCTTGACCGAGTCGCCGTCGAAGATCAATCCGCGATCGACGTTGAAGTCGGTCGTCGACGTGACCGGGAAGAATTCGAACGAACTCGTTTTCTCGCCGTCGTGGACGGTGAACTTGATTTTGCTGGTCGGATCGAGGTCTTGGAATTGATGAAATATGTTGCCCCATTGCGGATCCGACGGTTTGGCCTTCGCGCCGCCGCCGAGCGGAATGACTCCGCTGGCATGCGGAAAGAGTTGACCTTCGGCGGGTTCTTTGGGCTCCATGACTTGGACCGACTCGATCGTTTGCCCCACTTTTATACCGGCCGTATCGGCCGGACCGCCGGGCGTCACGGCCGAGACGACGGGCAGCACGTCGCACGCGATGCCCAACGACGAGATCGGCAACTTGAACGTCACATGTTCTTCATAGTCCAACGGCTGCGGAGCGACGTCGATAGTCAGCGTTTCGGGCTTTCCGTCGGAGGCTTTGTCGCTCTTGCGTTCGACGGTCAGCTTGACCGATTGCCCCGCTTTGGCGCGAATCGCCTTTTCGAGCTTCAACGGATCGCCGACCGGTGCGCCGTCGATCTGCGTGATGAGGTCGCCCACCTTCAAGCCGGCCTTCTCGCCCACCGCGTCTTTGCGGAACGCGGTGATCGGGCCGAGCGTCAACGCGAAGCCGAAATCCTTTTGCGGCGACGCTGGAACCATGACGAGGTCGAAAAGATCCGAATGCCTTGGTCTTCTTTGACGGTCCGCTGAATGGACAATCTCAGCGGTTGGTCGGCTTTGGCGAACAGGATGCGTCGCAGCGCGAACGCGTCGGCGACCGGCTCGCCGTCGATATGCGTCACAAGATCGTCCGGCAGGATTTTCTTGTTGTCGTCTTGTTCGGCTTTTTGCTGAATCCCGAACGGCGAGTAACGAGACGCGACCGGTTTATGGAACTTCAACGTGTGCCGCCATCCCGACCATGATCATCGGGGGCGCCGCCGGCGGTGTTCGGTTCGATGCCGAACGTCAGCGGTTCCGCGACGCCCGGCCGCTCGACCACGAACGGAATACCGGTTTCGTCGTACTCGGCTTTGACCGTGACTTGGTCGCGGAGTTGTTCGTAATACTTGATCTCTTCGCCCGCGATTTTTACGACCTTGTCGGCCGGGCGCATGCCGACCTGCCATGCCGGACCGCCGGGCAGCACGTCGCCGATGACGGCCAGTTGTTTCTCCACGCCCATCATGTAGGCGGCGACGCCCATGATGACGGCGAAGATCACGTTCATGATGACGCCGGCCGTGATGATGGCCATGCGTTGCGGCACGGTTTTCGTTTGATAGCTGCGCGGATCGAGCAATTCCTTCACGCGTTCGTCGGATACGCGTTCGTCTTCCGGCACGCTCTTGCCGACGGCTTCGGCGGCGCGTTGCGCTTCGAGCAGTTTCATCTCGTGCGCGGCGGCGGCCGGGTCGTCGTCTTGGCCCAGCATCTTCACGTACCCACCCAAGGGAATGACGCCGATGCCGTATGTGGTGTCGCCGTATTTGTATTTGAACAGCGACTGCGGGATGATTCGTTGGAAAATCTTGACCGGCGCCGGACTGCGGAACAGATAATTCTTCGGCAGCCACAGCAGCCAATCGAAGAACCGTCCCAGCGGCACGTCGAAGCCGATATAGAACTTGTCGCATGCACGCCGCAGGCCTTGGCCACGGCGAAGTGTCCCAATTCATGCACGAAAATCACGAAACCCAAACCGGCGGCGACCTTGAGGATCGTCTCCCAATGCTCGGGCTGCAGGAACCACCAGATCGTTTCCAACAACGAAGAAATCATGTGCGGACTCGAGTCACTTGTTCGCGACGCCCAGCGATCGATCTCGAACAGCCGTTCGAGGTCGGGGCGTTCGTCGTACGGATGCTCGTCAAGGACGCGTCGTACGACGGACGCGATCTCGGGAAACGCCAACCGACCGTCTAAAAATTCGCCCACCGCCGCTTCGTTCGCGCCGTTGACGCGCCGCGCCGGCGGTGCCGCCTTCGCGGACCACGCGCCAGCCCAACTCCAACGCCGGAAACCGCGCCAGATCGGGAGGCGTAAACTCCATGGTGTGCGTGCGGGTCCAATCCCAGCGTTTGGCCGGACCCGAGACGCGCTCCGGCCAAGTCAACGCGTACTGGATCGCCAAACGCATGTCCGGCGGTCCCATTTGAGCCAGCACCGAGCCGTCGGCGTATTCCACGAACGAATGCACGGCCGACTGCGGATGAATCACCACATCGATTTTGTCGGCCGTAAGACCGAACAGCCAACCGGCCTCGATGATTTCGAGAGCCTTGTTCATCATCGTGGCCGAGTCGATGGTGATCTTCTTGCCCATCGACCAGTTCGGATGCCGCAACGCTTGCTCGGGCGTCGCTTGCTCGATTTCCTCCACGGTCGCGGTTCGGAACGGTCCGCCGCTGGCGGTCAGCACGATCCGCGTGAGGTCTTTTCGCAGCCCCGCTTCCAGGCACTGAAAGATCGCGCTGTGTTCGCTGTCGACCGGCAGGAGGGTCGCGCCGCGATGCGCGGTGGCGCTCATTACCGCGGTGCCGGCCATAACCAGAGTTTCTTTATTCGCCAGCGCGATTCGTTTGCCGGCCTCGACGGCGGCCAGTGTGCTGGGGAGACCCGCGCTGCCCATGATCGCGGCCACCAGGCAATCGACGTGCTCGTCGCGTGCGACGTCGCATAACGCTGCGGGGCCGACCAAGAGTTCCGTATTGCCGGGCAAGGCCGCCCAATTTTGCGCGGCGGCCGCGGCCGGATCGCCCACGATCACCCATTTGGGCTTAAAGCGGCGAGCTTGTTCCAACAGCTTCGCCGTGCCGCGATGCGCGGTGAGCGCGACCACTTCGATCCGTTCGGGCAGGGCCGCCGCGACGTCCAACGTGTTCGTGCCGATGCTGCCGGTCGATCCGAAAACGGCGATGCGACGCAAAGGCATGTGGGACGACCAAGGACGGATAATGACGAAACGTGCTGCGAAATCCGCAAATGAATTTCAACGTTCAATACGGGATAAGATCCGGTGAATTCCGAATATCCGGTAAGAACCGGTCGCTACGGCGCTGTGTTGCCGGCACGACGGCTGCGATAGATTCATTCTAAGTGGATTCTATAGAATGACTTGCAAGCGAACAACCACGATCCGCCGGTCGCCTGCGATCCTCCTCTCGATGATTGTTGGACGGCTTATGTCTGCCTACGATAAGTTTAGAACGCGATTCCGTATTCGCGATCGTCGATCCGGTGCTGGACTTGCTCCGTAGGAACTTGGCCTGGAGTTCGGAATACGTCGGCTTGCCGACCAAAATCGCCGGCACGAACGTTTCTTCCAGTTAAATAATCGTTTCATTTTTACGTGCAATCTTCCTAATGGAAAAAGATTCTCCTCCTCCGCGCAAATCCGATCGCAAGCCGTTTTTCGTCTTAAACGGCGCGGTCGTCATGGTGGCGATCGTCCTGATGCTGACGATGACGGTCTTCTTAATCAACGGATCGAGCGGCATCGAATTCGGCTATCCGCAGCTGCTAACGATTCTCGAAAACACGCCCCCGCGCGTCCAAACGCCGGAAACGTCGAAGTCGACGGAGCCGAAGATCGCCGAAGCTAAAACCACCGAGCCGACTCCTTCGGCGGAGAAACCCGTCGAATCGACCGAAGCGAAGCCGACGCGTGGCGTGTCCGGCGGAACGTTGTTGACGCCTGCCGGCGACCCGAAAGGGCAGAAGTATCTATTTTCGGATCCCGAGGACATCGAGATTCGTCTGCAAGAGGTCACCGGCACGATCAATCGACGCCTGCCGACGGAATCCACTGCGCAAGCCAAACGCTTGGCCTTCCGCGTCGATCGCCTGCCGACCGAACCGAGCGAAAATCAATTGATCGAGCTGCTGCGCAACAAAGGGATCGATTATGTCTATCCCAAGGGGCCCAGCTATTGGGTCGGTTATTTGCCGATCCTGTTCATCACGCTGATCACCATGGCGTTGATTTATATGATGATGCGCCGCATGGGCGGCGCCGGTTCGCCGATGGCGTTCGTGCGCAGTCGCGGCAAGATGCACATGCAGGAAGATTTGGATATCACGTTCGAGGATGTCGCGGGCATCGACGAAGCGGTCGAGGAAGTTCGCGAAGTGGTCGAATTCCTCCGCAAGCCCGAAAAGTTTCAAGCTCTCGGCGGGCGTATCCCGAAGGGGATGCTGTTGGTCGGACCGCCGGGAACCGGCAAGACGCTGCTCGCCAAGGCGATTGCAGGCGAGGCAGGCGTGCCGTTCTTTTCGCTTTCGGGTTCGGACTTCGTCGAAATGTTCGTCGGCGTCGGCGCGGCCCGCGTCCGCGACATGTTTCAGCAAGCCGAGTCCAAGGCCCCCTGTATCATCTTCATCGACGAACTCGACGCGCTCGGCAAGACGCGCGGCAGCGGGGGCGTAGGCGGGCATGACGAACGCGAGCAAACGCTGAACGCATTGTTGGTCGAGATGGACGGGTTCAGCAGCAACAGCGGCGTCATCATCTTGGCCGCCACCAATCGTCCGGAGACGCTGGACCCCGCTCTGTTGCGTCCCGGTCGCTTCGATCGGCACGTGTTGGTCGATCGGCCCGACGTGCGCGGTCGCGAAGCGATTCTCAAAGTCCACGCAGCGGGCATCAAACTGGATAACACCGTTTCGATCGAAGCGATTGCCGGACTGACGCCGGGTTTCGTGGGAGCGGACTTGGCGAACCTCTGCAACGAGGCCGCGCTGTTGGCCGCGCGGAACGGCAAATCGGCCGTCGGTCGCGAGCATTTCGACGAAGCGATCGAACGCTCGGCCGCCGGCTTGGAAAAGAAAAAGAAGGTGATTCAGCCCGACGAGAAGCTGCGCGTTGCTTATCACGAAGCCGGGCATGCGTTAGTCGCCTACTGCCTGCCTAACACCGATCCCGTGCACAAAGTCAGCATTATTCCGCGCGGCTTGGCTGCGTTGGGTTACACGATGCAGCGTCCCGGCGACGATCGTTACCTGATGACGCAAAGCGAACTCGAAGCGCGGATTCAAGTCCTGTTGGCCGGTACGATCGTCGAAGAAATGGTTTACGACGACATCTCGACCGGCGCACAAAACGATCTACAACGCGTCGCCGAAATGGTGCGCGGGATGGTCATGGATTATGGAATGAGCCGACTGGGGCGGGTTTCGTATCGCGAAAGCCCGCGCCTCGGCGTTTTTGGCGGGCGGCGACGGCGGTTACACGAACCGGAACTTCAGCGAACAAACCAGTCGCGAAATCGACATGGAAGTGAAGCGCATCGTCGATGAAGCGATGGAACGCGTCCGTCACATCCTGGAAACGCGCCGCGTCGCGCTCGAAGCGTTGACCAAACGCTTGATGGAAGTCGAAGTGATCGACGCGACCGAACTGCGTCGCGTCATGGAAGAGAATAGCTCCGGCCCTGGCATCGTCCCGGGGACCATGCCCGAGAAAAAACGTCATGGTACGGATCTGGCCAACGTCGTTCCGCCTGCGCTGCAGCAGGACGAGCCGAAACTCAAGCTGGAATCGGGCGAGTGATTTGAGTTCGGACTGCGAAATTGGTATCGCCTTCACCCGTATTTCCGCATCACGCGATCGACGATGCCGGGAAAGAAGCGGTTTGCCCAAACCAGCGCGATGCCCCGTGCGCTCGGCACGATCTCCGGCGTCCCGCGTTCCATGGCGCGTACGATCCGCGCGGCGACCGTTGCGGTGGGGATCGCAGGGGGCATCCCCCAGGGAGGCGATTTGGTTTCGCCGAGCGTGTTGTGATAAAATTCGCTCTCCGTCGTACCGGGGCTGACCAAGACGAGGTCGATACCCAACGCGGCGAACTCCGCCCTGACGCTTTGGGTCCAACCGCGCAGGGCGAACTTGCTGGCGCAGTATTCCGCGTTTTGCGGCGTGGCGCGATGCCCCAGGATGCTGCCGATATTGACCACCAACGGCGTGGTTCCCGCGCAGCAAAGGAAGCGCGGCGCGAGTCATCTCGACCGCCGCGAAGAAATTCGTCTCCAGCACGCGACGCAACGTTTGGGGATCGGAGTCGGCGAAACGCCCCAGCGCGCCGCCCCCGGCGTTGTTGACCAACGCGTCGAGACCGCCCCAGTGGTCGGTGATCGTGCGGATCGCGGCCGCGCGGTCTTCGGCCCGCGTGACGTCCCCCGCGAAGATCGCCGCTCGTTCGGCGTACTCCGCGTGTGCTATTCGCCAATCGCGCAACCGCTCGGCCCGTCGGGCGAACACCAAGACGCGTGCGCCATGCGCAAGCAACGCGTCGGCCAACGCTCGGCCGATGCCGCCCGAGGCGCCGGTCACGATCGTGCGGAGTCCGTCCAACGTGCGTCGCGACATCGACTCTCCGGAACAAAAAACGACGAATCGCGCGGAAAACGTCCGGCGGTTCGCGGTTTGCTCATTTTAATCGCGATTTCCCCGGAATGGGGCATGCCCGGCGGCGGACCGCCGGATTAGAATGCGTCTTTCATCGCCGTAACCAAACGTCCGCACGCCGTCCGTCGTCGCCTCATGGATGCTTTTTACGCATTACTGCACGACTACGGCTACGTGGGCATCACGTTGTTTTTGATTCTGACCGGCTGCGGTTTGCCGTTGCCTGAAGAAGTCGCGCTGATCTTCGCCGGGATCGCCGCATCGCAAGGGGAGATGAATCCCTGGTTCGCGATGCTCGCCTGTCTGATCGGCTGCCTCGTTGGCGACAGCATTATGTATTGGATCGGCAGTCGTGTAGGCCGTCGCGTGATGAACAGCCGCACGCCCTGGGGCAGATATTCGACGCCCGAACGCGAAAAACTGCTGGAACATTTGATTCACCAGCACGGCGTCAAAGTGCTGTTCGTGGCGCGATTCTTGGTCGGCGTGCGCTCGCCGGTCTATCTCACGGCGGGCATTCTGAAGTTTCCGTTTCGCCGCTTCATCCTGGCCGACCTGTTTTGCGCGGCGGTGGTGATCCTCTTATTCTTCGGCGTCAGCTATTACTTCGGCAAAGACGTGGTCGATTGGATTCGCAACGCCGAGTACGGGCTGACCATCGTCATCGTTGCAGGCGTGCTGATCGGTGGAATCTTCGCGTGGCGGCATTACCGTCGCAACAAAGATTCGACGCAGCCCGGTGCGCTTGAAAAGCTGCTCGGCGAAAACCGCGAGAGCTTGGAGGACGCCCAAGACGAACCCAAGCTCGGCAAAACCGTGGCGAAAACGGAATAGTCGGTTGATTAATAAATCAATCCGCTCCGCAGCATCACGGTGTCGCCCGGTTCGTAGTCCGGTGTATTCGATTGGTGGAATTCGTATTTGCGGCCGAAGACATAGCCGATTTCCAATCGGCCGCCGATGCCCCCGTTCAGACTTTTGCGTTCCCAACCGAGCACCGCGCGATAGTCCAACAGCGTCAGCACGTCGTGATCCCCGTTCGCCCGCTCGATGGCCCATTGGCCGCCGCCGAACTCGCCTCCCAGACTCAGCCAATCCTCGAATCGTCGATTTCGACGCGTGCAGACCAACACACGCGGACGCGGAACCAATGCCTCGAACCGCACGCGATCGTTCGGCTTATAAATCACGCCGACGGCCGGCAAAAATTTGATGTCGACGCGATCCAGATAAACCAAGCCCGCGATTAGCTGCGTTCGATCGGTCCAGTCATAGACGATCAAGCTCTGAGCCGGCGCGGAGCGCGTCCGTGCTGTTTGATTCCCAATCGGAAAACCAACCGGGCGAGACCGAACTGTTCAATAAGATCTTGTCCGAGACGCGACGCAACCAGCGCACGCCGAGATATGTGTCGTAGAGATGTGCGGGGAGATCGACCGTCGTCGGACCGCTGAGAAAGTGCAGGTCGAAGCCCGGCGTAATTAACAACGGCGACTCGCGATCCGGAAACGGCAGCCCGATGGTGAAGCTGTTTTCCAGATCGACCACGTCCAACCCGTCGCTCCCGCCGAGATTCGGTAACGCGGTTTGCTGAAACTCCACGCGTTGTAACGGACCATCCTTCGCGCCGGGCAGACCGCCGCCGGGGGCGACGATCGGATCGTCCGCTTCGTGGATCACCACGCCGTCGGGCATGATGACCGCTTCCGGCCCGCCCGGTTCATAAAACGGCAGGCTCTCGAAAATCGGTTGGCCGAGGTACGGTTCGACGTACTGCGGCGCGCTGCCGAGCGGCGCTCCTTCAGTCGTGATGTCGCCGGGATATCCGCTTTGATACCCGTGCGGCGCCATCGCCACGCGCGGATCGGCGGGATTCTCATATGGGCGCGGGTTCATCGCCACGCGGCGTTCCAACGGGTTGACCGAGGGAACAGGCGAGACGAAATCCTGCGCACTCGGCGCCGGACGTCCAACCCGCGATCGGCCGATTGAAAGCGAATCGTCCGCTCGTGGAAATGATCCGTGAAGATGTACGAAGCGACGACTTGCTGGTGCGCCGAACGATCGGGCGGCGTCGATTCGGCGACGTCGCCACGCGCTCCCGGAGCTGCGAAAGCCAACGCGATCGCCGTCAACAATCGCCAGTGCGCGACGCGACGATGCGCGGCGTAAGGCGAGAGCGACGATCGGCGCAGCGACGGCATCGGCGTTCCGAAAACGTTGACCTGAATTAAAACGAGAACCCTGCGCGAACCATGTACGTATCCGGCAACGACACGGATTTGCGCTGTCGACGTACACCAACTTCCGTTTGAAAACGAAGCCCGCTTCGATGAAGCCGCTGCGACCATTTTTGACATCGGGCAAGAATTCGACGCCCAGCATCGCGCGGAGGTCGTTGTAGTCGTAGGAATCCGCGTCGCCGACGAACGGAAACTCGTTCGAATGCGTGAACGTCCAAGCCCCGCCGCCGTATTCACCGGCCAAATAGAGCCACATGTCGTAATTGCCGACCGTGCTGAGACGTTGGGCGAATTTCGGACGTGGAAAAAAGATCTCCCAGTGACGATCTTCGCTGGGATCCCAGATCAAGCCGCCGGCGGGCAGCAACTTGATGTCGTTTCGATCGATATAGATCACGCCCAGTTTGAACTGCAACGTCGGCGATAAATTCACCACGCCCAAGCCGCGACCCATGACGCGGATACTGTCCGTGGTGAACGTATCGAAGTCGGTATACGCTCCCACGCGTACGCCGAGTTCGGCGCCGAACCAATTCGTGACGCGCGGATTCCAGCCGACGTCCAAGTACGCGTCGTACGTGTTCGGCGGCAATTCGATCGAGGTCGGCGTGCCGGTGTTGACCGGTCCGTCCCATAGGTGCAGTGCAAAGCCGGGTGTGACTAGAAAATGATCTTCGAGTTGGAACAGCGGAACGTCGAACGTCGCCGCGATTTCCATATCGTTGACGCCCAGGTCGGTCGGATCGTCGCCGCCTCCGAGGTAAGCGTACGAAAATCGGACGCGCTGCAAGAAGCGACGAAACTCGACGTTCCCCATTTGCGGCGATTGCCAGTTGCCCCAACCTTCGCCGAAGCCGTTCGGATAAAGCGAATCCGGCCCCGTCGGCCCGGGCTGATAATACGGTGTGGTCGCGCCATACGGCGACGGCGCGTACGGTTGTGTGGGATTGTACGGCGCACCGTTGAGATACGGCGGCGCACGCGTGACGGCGGGATTCGGCAAAGTCGAACCGCCGTACGGCACGTTCGAAGGCGTGGCGTACGGATCGAACGGGACTGATGTTGGGTTCGGCTGCGCCGTACGGCGAAGGGACGGATGGTTGCGGCGGATAGGCCGCGCCGGGTCCGTAAGGGGACGGTTGTTGCAGACTATAAGGCGCGGGCGACGACCAATTGGCGGTTCGTGGATCCAGCGTATCGGTGCGGCCGATCGGTCCGGGCAATTGAATGCGTTGTGCTGGCAGCGCGCGCGCCGACGCGGCCACACAAATCAGCGCGAAGATCAGTCGACGCCACGGCATTCCACGCACGGCATACTAGAGACGGCCCCCCGCCCGATAAGTCGTGTGGGAAATACCCGATGCGGAATTTTCAGTCAAGATCGCTCCGTTCGCGACCGACATGATGAGCGAATTGGGATTCGGCCAAAGACATGCCGGCAACTTTCGGTTATACGACGCGAACGTCGCATGGGTGGATTTGCTTGCTAGAGTTCTGCATGGAATCTATAACACGATCGTCGCCGGCGGCCGACGTCGGGCTCATTACTAACGCGATATCGCTATGACATTTTCCACTCGCCGGGATTATCCGCGCGTCTTTGAATTCTTCATCGTCCTGATTTGCTGCCTGTGCTTGCACATAGGGACACGTTCGGCATCGGCACAGGGAATCACGCTCGACAAACCCGGCGATCGCGAATTCTTCCGCGATTTGGCCGGCATGCTGTCGGCCGACGACAAGAAGCACATTCAAGAGGTCTGTGACAAACTACTGACGGACACCGCCACGCCGATTCTGGTCGTGACGATCGATTCGATGGCCGCCCACGGCGGAGCCGGGTTGAGGATCGAGACCTTCGCCACGTTGTTGTTCGATCAATGGCAAATCGGCCACGCCAAGATCAACGGCCAAGACTGGAACACCGGCATCCTCTTACTGATCTCGCGCGACGATCGCAAAGCGCGGATTGAATTGGGCGGCGGTTGGGGCCGACGCGAAGACGCATTATGTACGCAAATCATGAACGAGCAGATCGTGCCGAACTTCAAATCCGGCGCGTTCTCGCGCGGCATCGTCGCCGGCGTCGACGCGCTGGACAAGATGGCCCGTAAACTCGAGCTGCCTAAAGCGGTCAAACCGCCGTTGACCAACAAGCAAGTCCTGGTCGGCTTCGTCTTCGCGGGACTGGCGATCTTTACCATGGTGTCGTTGATCCGCCGCGGCTCGGGCGGTTGGGCGTGGCTCTTCTGGGGCGTCATCTTCTCGCTGATCGGTTCGATCCTCTACGAGATGTCGCACAATCGCGGCGGCTCGAGCGGTTCCGGCGGCTTCAGCGGCGGCTCGTTCGGCGGAGGGTCGTCGGGCGGAGGCGGCGCGACTGGATCATGGTAAATCGTGAAAGATCTAGAAAAACCCAAACGATTTCGATCCAGCTTAGTACGAGTCGGCGATCGGAGCCCTTCGCCGGTTAGCCTGTCTTGGACCACTCGTTCATCGGTTTGAACTTCGACTCGGTTGAACGTAAGCTGGGCGTTCCTCGCGCGTCGGCGGTTTCCGTGCGCGCGGCCCACTCGGAAAGGAACGGCGGATGGCGGTCGATTCGATGGTGAAAAGTTTGATCCCCGCGATTCTGCTGGGGGTCGTCTTCGCCGGCGTGCTCTTATTCATGGGCCTGGATCGGGCCGGCGAGGGCTCGCAACGCGCCAAGAAGATCAAGCCGACGACGCTGCCCAAACTGCTCGAAAAAGGGCCCGGCGCGGACACGCACGTCGAACTGACCGAGTTCACCTGGGGCAAAGGGTACGTCGAGGAATCGATCGACGACGAGTCCGCGTACTGGATTCCGATCTTCCCCAAGAAGGGGGACAAACTGAACATCGTCGCCTTGGTGCGGACCGCGCCGAAAACCAAAATCGACGATTTGAAGAAGCTGGTCGCGCAGGAGAAACTGCGCGGCGTCGTGACGCAACGCAAGCAAGACTTCGATCCGAAACTGGTCAAGAAGTTGACCGACTCGAACAAGAATACGTCGCTGGCCAAGGCCTATAAGATCGAACTCGACGGCGCGCGGCGGGGGATCGTCCAGCGCGGGCTTCTACATCGGCGCGACGCTGATGATGCTGATGTCCGGCGGTCTGACGGCGTTCGTGGTCGCCCGCTCGCGCAGCAAACCGGCCGCCGCGCCGCAACCGACCGCGTGAAAACGATTAGAGCGGGAGATCGCGAAGGCCGCAGAGAAGATTTCTCCCCACCGTCGACTTCGCTTCCTTCTGTTCTAAATGCTTATGAATTCGGTTTGATCAGAAGAGAACGAAAAAGGGTTTCTTCACCCTGCTCTCCTCCATGGCCTCTGCGCCCTCCTGTTCAAAACCGTTACCGGCTTTTGCCATCGGCTTTGATCTTGGTGAGTAGCGCGTCGAGTTCGGCGACCTTGTCCGGGTTGGCGGCGGCCAGGTTTTTCGTCTCGCCGAGGTCTTGGCTCAGGTCGTAGAGTTCACCGGGCGGGACGGCGGACTTCTCCGCCGGCTTCCCCTTGGCTTTGCCCGGCGGTCCGTTCGGGCCGGCGTTGGGGATCCACTTCCATTGCCCTTGGCGAATCCCTAAGCCAGGATTGTGGACGACCAGCGATGCGCGGCCCGCCGCGCCGTCGTCGTTGAGAAACGCCGAGAGCGTGTCGAGGCTGTCGGGCGCGGCGTCGGCCGGAATCGCTTGCTTGACCAGCGCGGCGAACGACGAAAGGAAGTCGATCTGGCAGACCAGCTTGTCCGAGACGGCCGGTTTGACGCGGGCGGGCCAACGCAAGATCAGCGGCATGCGATTGCCCCCCTCGTAACGCGAATACTTCCCGCCGCGCAACGGTCCGGCCGCCTTGTGGCCGTTGAGGTTCTCGACCGCGCCGTCCTTATAGCCGTCGTCGATCACCGGTCCGTTGTCGCTGCTGAACACGACGATCGTGTTGTCGGCCAAGCCGTTTTTGTCCAGCGCGGCCAGAATTTGCCCGACGCTCCAATCCAGTTCCTGCACCACGTCGCCGCGCGATCCGCAGCCCGACTTGCCGGCGAATCGCGGATGCGGCACGCGGGGAACGTGCGCGTCGTGCGTGGCGAAGTACAGGAAGAACGGCTCGTCCTTGCTCCGTTCGATGAACGCGACCGCTTTGCCGGTGATGGTGTCGGCCATGTCTTCGTCTTTCCAGCGAGCCGTTTTGCCGCCGGTCATGTAACCGATGCGACTGATGCCGTTGACGATCGTTTGATCGTGGCCGTGACTGGGATGCATCGTCAAGAGATCGGGGTTCGCCTTGCCGGTCGGTTCGCCGCCGACCTTTTCGCCGTAGCTGACTTTGATCGGGTCGGCCGGATCGAGACCGACCACTTTGTGATTCTCCACATAGACGCACGGCGTCCGATCGCCGGTGGCCGGGACGCCGAAA
The DNA here is from genome assembly GCA_049840575.1 of Pirellulales bacterium. Lineage (GTDB taxonomy): Bacteria > Planctomycetota > Planctomycetia > Pirellulales > JALHPA01 > JANRLT01. Next base: position 99,644 of record JASGKV010000008.1, on the reverse strand, counting down.
AAGTAATCGAAGCCGATCTCGAGCGGCCCCGGTTTCAGCGCGGCGTTGTAGTCGGCCTGCTTCTCGCCGAACCCGAGATGCCACTTGCCGACGGCCGCCGTCTTGTATCCGGCCTGTTGGAACATGCCGGGCAGCGTGTATTGCGACGTTTTGATGCACAGCGGCGCGACGCCGGTCAGAATGGCCGTGTTGCGATCGGTCGGCCGCCACGCGTATTGTCCGGTCAGCATGGCGTACCGCGTCGGCGTGCAGGTCGCGCTGGGCGAATGCCCGTCGGTGAAGCGAACGCCTTGCGCGGCCAGTTTGTCGAGATTCGGCGTGGCGATTTTCGTCGCGCCGTAACAACTCAGGTCGCCGTACCCGACGTCGTCGGCCAAGATGACGATCACATTCGGCTTAGTCGCCGGTTCGACGGCGCACAACCGACCGATACTTGAAAGGAGCACAACTAGCAGCGGTATGAGCAATCGCACAAGTCACCGTAGAAATGTAGAAATATCGAGGCGAGTCGGAAGTGAATCACGAGAATCGTTTACTATGATAGCATGAACGACTTCCGAAAAATGTTTAGCAAGGCGGCTTATTGGTTCCGATCCGCCGCGTGTTTTAGTTTCCCAAGTTTCGCGTGCAATGCGGCGACCTTTTCCGGCCGCTCGGAATGCAAATTGTGCTTTTGACCCAGATCGTTTTCAGATCGTAGAGTACTCCCCGCTTATTCTCCTGCGCGTATCCGCCTTGTTCGTCGAACCACGGATCGGTTTGGTCACGCCGTCCTTGGGGGCGTCGATCAGCACCCAGTCGCCGTGCCGCAGCGCATAGCCGTCGCCGTTGGTGTTATGGACCAGCGTGTCGCGCGCTCGGCCCTGTTCCGCGCCAGAGCGCGGATTGATCGAGACTGTCTTCGGCCGAGTCATTGGGAAACGTGTACCCGACGATCGACGCCAACGTCGCGGCGATGTCGATCTGGCTCAGCAGGCCGTCGCTGACCGCGCCGGGCTTCACAACGCCCGGCCAGCGGACGATGAACGGCACTCGGAAGTAATCGTTTTCACTTGGGCCGAAAAGCATTGGAATATCAAAGCCCGAGTTATGCAGAAATCTAACGACGACGATCGATCCAATACGCAAACCGTTCTTGAACGGCTAAGACCACGCGACACAACATGATCGGCAGAGCGATCATTCCCACGACCAGCCGCACGTACGCCCAGCGACGCGCGACCTCGTACCGACCTTCCAACTCCTCTCGACGCACGATCGCGCGCGGATCGGCGAACGTCGCTTCGTCCGACTCGGGCTTCGCATACGCGAACGTGCGTAGAATTTCGTCGGCCGATCGGACCGTACACCATTGCGAGATCGTGTCCGCCGCGCCCCAGGCCGCGCGATAACGCGCCGCGTATTCCGATTGCGCATACTCCAACGGCGACGTTTCCAACGTTCGTAAGCCGTCGATCGTCGCGCGCGACGCCGTGCCGCCGACGAAGAACCCGAACACGATCTGTCCGACCATGAACAGCGGCAGCAGAAAATTCGCGATCCGCTCGGTCCGCCGCGCGGCGGCCGAGATCATGGTCCCCAACGCGACGCCGGACCAGTTGCACAACACGAACGGCAACCAAACGTACCACGCGGTCCAGTCGGCGTAATACGTCGGCGCCGGGTCGTCGTGCGGCGGCGCGCCGCACGACGACCGCAAAGCGCAGGACGCCGTGTAGAACACGGCCACCTGCGCCGCGCCGACCAAGAACGACCAAATGTACTTGGCCAGCAGATAGGGTCGCACCCGCAAAAACGTCAGGCGTTCGTGTTCGAACACCGACCGTTCGCCGACGATCGACAACAACGCCTGACTGGCCCCCATCCAAAAACAGACCAACACGCCCAGAAATCCCAACGTCTGTAAGTCGGGGACGGTGAACGACGCGATCAGCGCGAAAAAAGCGGCAACAGCGCGATCGGCAGTGCCAACCGCGACGGCCATTGATTGAACGCCAATTGAGCTTCCCGGCGCAACAACCACCACGTCTGCGCGAGATCGTGGGGCGAGCGTTCGCGCGGCGTCGCGACGCGCGGCCCGCCGCGCCGCAACGCGTTCCACGCGTTGCGCAACCCAAGACCTCGCGGCGCCGCGGCGCTGCGATTCGCGCGCGGCAACGTCGCCACATGGTCGTAGGCGTCGCGTAAGTGCAAATTGTGCGTGACCACTAAGACCGCACACCCGCGTAACGCCAAATTCTTGAGCAACCGCAGCAATTGCGACTCGCGCTCGTGATCCAGTCCGCTGGCCGGTTCGTCGAGGATCAGCAATCGCGGACAGGCGATCAATTCGAGCGCGGCGCGAACGCGTTTGTTCTCGCCGCCGCTCAACGTGCCGATCGGCGCGTGCCACACGTTCGCGTCCAAGTCGAGTTGTCGCAAGACGTACTCCGGCGCGACGCGATCCTCGTGCGCTTTTAACGCCAGTTGAAATCCGATCGCCTGCTCGGGCGTCAATGCGTCGTGAACCCCCCCGGATTGCGGCACATAGCCGATCCGTTGCGCGAACGAGTCGCGTTCGTCGCGCAGGTTCCGGCCGTCGATTTCGATCTTGCCCCGATAGTCGTGCGAGCGCGGATCGGTCAGCAACCGCAGCAGCGTCGATTTGCCCGCGCCGCTGGGGCCGGTCAAGCCGGTCAACCGTCCGGCCGGAATCGTCAGATCGACCGGCCCGACGATGCCGGGAACCTCGACGCCGCGAAACTTGACGGTGATCCCCTCGATCCGATCGACGCGGGTCAGATACCCGCGCATCGTCGTGCGAGAACTGGAAGAAATTCCGTGTTCCCAATTCCAACACGTCCCCGCTGCGCAACGCCGAGGCCCGCAGGAGCGACATCGACGCCGTCGACTTTGAGCCCGGCGTCGGCGGCGAGGCGTTCCAAGCGGAACGCGCCGGCCGCGTCGCGCACGATCCGCGCATGCCGCGGCGCCACGCCGTGGCCGTCGTCCCGGCCCGCGATCGTCCACACATCGCCGTGCGGATCATCGACCTCGACGGACCCCAGGTCCAGCCGATGCGTGAAATTGCGAACGTTCAAAACGACCTGCGACATACGCGACCGAGCGACGAACGAACGTGCGAAGCGAACGACCTTACGGGGCGGGAGCCGACTCGCCGGGCTTCAGCACCCGCACTTCGTAGTATGAGCGAAACTTCAGATCGGCTTGTCCGGTCGTTTTAAACAGCAAGTCGTCCTCGGTCGCCCACTGCAAATCGCTCTCCCACTCGATGCGGGCTTCGGTCACCAGTTTGTCTTGCGGCGAGACGAACGCTTCGCCGTGAGCGACGATCATGCGCGCGCGGCGGACGATCCCTTCGACCAACGCCGAAACCTCGATCGGTCCCGACGTCACGGTCAACCGCTCGCCTTTGACGCTCGACGAGGGATCTTGCGCCGCCGTGGATTTTTCGAACGTGATTTCGCCATGGATGTCGAAATGCGACGGCAGCGTGACCATCTGCGCCACGTCTTCGACGGAGTAGGTTTTGCGTGTTTTCAGTTTCTCGACTTCCAGGATCAAGTAATCCGTCAACAGACCCGCCCGCGCCGCCAAACGATTCAATTCCGGCTTCGACAGTGCATGTGTTTCGGAAAGATCCTCGATCGGCATGACGCCGATACCGTTAACATAGGTGTACCGCAGTTTCGCCCCTTGCAGCGCTTTGACCGCGCCGATGAATTTACGATGCTCGTTCGGTTCGAAATCGGCGCCGACGGCCTTGGCGAAGCCGGTCAACGCCTTCTTGTAATTCGGGTCGAATTTCTCGTAGAACTGCACGGCCTTTTTCACCACGATCAGTTCCGGATGCGATTTGCTCGCGATCAGCAACGCCGTGTCGGTGATCGTGTTCAACAACGGATTGGTTGGCCACGCCAGTTCGATCGTGCCGTCGTCGCGGGCTTCGACTTCCTGCGTCACCAACTTGAAGTCCTGCTCGACGACCATCGTTCGTCCATCGTTCCGCGTGACGTTCGAAACCGACAGCACGCGATGCTTCGACGCGAAGTTCGCCTGTGTTTTGAATCCCCACGCGACGTTCGTCCCCTTGCCGTGAACTTCGAAATAGCCCGTGCTCAACACGGTTCGACCGACCGCGTAGAACTCCAGCAGGTCTTTCTCGGGGACTTTAGCTTGCGTCGGTTTCGGTTCGTGTCGCGGCGGCGACTTGGCCGTCGCGTCGTCCGCCGCGCGTTCGGCGGCACGGGTGCGACAGATTCGCTCGTTCAACACGTACGCGCCGTACATCTCGTGTTCGGGCGGCGTCGCGCTCACGACCTTCGCCCAGGCGTCGGCCGCGGCGGCGTACTCGCCTGAGCGTTGCAATTCGGCGGCGACGGCCGGATCGCCCCCCGGCCGCTCTTGCGTGGACCACGCCCAAATCCCCAAGATCACCAAGGCGAGCAAGATGACGACGGGCAGGAATCGAGACATCGTGAACCACGAAAAAAGACGTATCGAAGAATCGGACACGAACCACGGGCTTGAGATACGGCGATTACGGCGGCGGATGAAGGGGCGGAACAAGGTCTCCTTCGACACGGAACTCGACGCCGTTATAGCCGCCCGGCACGGCGAAGTGCCAGGGCGCGAGCGGCGTGTTCAACGCCGGATATTTCCAGGGTTTCGAGCCGATCCCCAGCGTGTACCACGTGCCGGACGCTTTGACGTAACACTGCACGGAATTCGTTTCGCCGGGTCCGGCGCGCGCAATCGAACGTCGTTCGCAGCGCGTCGTCGTCGGACGCCGACCAGCGCGTGTGGTCGTCCGCCAGATAAAAATCGACCCCGTCGACGTCGAACGACGCCTCGCTCGTCGGCAAAAGTTTTAACGTCACGGACCTCGTACGCTCCAGCTCGTTCAACCATTCCAAAAGGATCGTTCGCGACGGTTCGGGTTGCGCGGCGAAGCGTGACTGCAGTTCCTCGAACGTCAGCTCATAACGTTTCGCCATGTCCATCCAAGTTTCGTATGCCCGATCCGTTCCTAGAAACTGTTTCTCACAGGCATCGAACGCGTTCGTATCGCCGGGCCCCTCCAACCAGCGCTTCCACGCGGTTTTCACATCGTGATTACGATTCCCGATATGCTTCAACCAATACGTTCCGTGCCGTCGATCGAGCAAAATCGTGCGGCGTTCGCACCAACTTTTCATCAATGCGTTCACCGCCGGGTCCGCGGGTGGATCGGTTCGTAAGTCGGCGACGACGATGGGCTTATTCGTCGATTCCTCGACGACGCGGTCTTTCCAAATCGTCATGGCTTGCTCGACGACTTGCTCCTTCGTCAGCGGCGTTCGGATCGGCGGCGGCTTGACGAAGCCGTTCGACTCGGCGGCGTAGCGTCGACGTTCGTCGTCCCAGTATCGGCGTTCGGCGTCGAATGAGCTTAACTCTTCGGCCCGCAATCGTTTTTCCGTCGCCAACTTGGCGCGCAAATCGGCTTCGTTCGCTTCGTGATTCGGCAGCAGCGTCCACGCGGAAAGACCGACCGCGGCGCACAGCGCCGCCACCCACGCGGCCGGCTGCCAACGGCCGCGGCGGCGCGACTCGAAGCGCCGCAACGCTTCCGCACACTGCGGCGGTGCGGCGGATTCCAACTCGACCAACAGCGATTCCAACGCATACCACGTGGGATGGAATGGCCACCACGCGGCGAGACGTAAACGCGCTCGCCAAGCAGGTTCTCGTCGTCGCGCTTGAGATCGCCCGTGCGTCAACATCGAGATCGCCGCTCCTAACGGCGCAAATCGTGACGGCGTGATTCGGACTCGATGTCGGTCTGAGGCGCAGAGCGCGGTTCGAGCAACGGCGCAAGCAACGCATCCGTCAAGACATAGCGCGGGCGATCGGTCGGTCGCCGCGCGTCGTCGATCGACCGCAAGCATTCCGTACCGATCGCGCCGTGACGCAAATCGGCGCGATGCAGTCCGTCGAGCGCGACCAAGGATTCGCGCGCGAGTTCCGGCAGTCCGCCGCGCAACGCAGCGGGCAAACGCAACGACTCGTCGCCGTGCGTGTCCAGCCCGTACGTCGCGGTTTCCAGATACGCGTCGCCGTCGGGCGTCGACCACGATTCATAAGGCAAGGCGAGATGCGATAACGCCGATCCGCGCAGGCGTTCCCGACGCATCGCGCAGAGTCGCCGCGCGGACTCGTCCCCGCTCACGACCCAGAGGCGACACGGTCGCGCGACCCCCGAACGTCGATCCTCGGCTTTATATAGCTCTAATTGATCGCACGGGGAAGGCAATCGCTCGATCCGATCGACGCCGGGCGGGTCGTGCGGCGACTCCTGGTCCGGTTGATCGTCGTTCGTTTGCGTCACGCCGTGCCCCGCGGAAAGAAGAGATCATTCGATCTTCAATGCCGCTCGCAGCCAAGTCAAGAGCGGCGCGCGGAAGGGGGCGTCGGGCGTGAGACGCACGAAATCGAAATGGTCGCAGGAGAAAGCCTGCTCGTTTTTAACGACCGCTAAGCGGGCCGAAACGACCGGCACGACGCCGTCGCCGCGACCGTCGACCAACGCATCCGACTTCAACAACTCCAGCCAGCGCCTCCTGCGTGGGCGTCCGTCGCGCGCGACCGACCAAGTCGCGCTCGAGCGCGGCGAGCGCGGGACCGATGAGCGGATCGGCGGTCAAGCTCTTCGTACCGTAAGCGACGTGATAGGTCACGCCCGGGGCGCGTGGTCGCGCGTTCAATTCTTTCAGAAACAGACTGCCGGGACGAAGATCCCAGCCCGCTTCGCCCAGACCGTCTTGCGCGGATCGGGCAACGGAAACTCTTTCGCGTCGAGCGCGCTCAACAGCGTGAGCCATTCGGCCAGTTCGGCCATCTCCGCGCCGTGGTGCGGCGTGCCGAGGGTGACGAGATCGGTTACGCAGGACGGCGGACGCGGATCGCATTCGAGCGCGTACCGCGCGACCAGCCCTCCCATGCTGTGGGCGACGATCGCCGTGCGAAAGTCGGGATGCTTTTCGGATAAGGCGCGAGAATCGGCCGCCAAGCGTTCGCCCGACCAAGCGATGGGACCTTGGTTGGGATAATCGAAGATCAACGTTTGCAGTCCCAGTCGTCGACAGACGGCGGTCAGCGGTTCGAGCACGGCGCGATTCGATTGAAAACCGTGCAGCAACACCACGCTACGACGAGCGGCATCGAAGTCGTCCGGCAACCGCAGGCCGCGATCGGTCGGCCAAGCGTCGAACGCTTCGCCGGTCAATCGCGACAACAGCCGGCGAATTTCCAACCGCGCGGTTGCTCGTTCGGGATGCGCGAAGCGGACGATCAACTCGTCGTCTTGCTTGTCGATCGAAAACGACGCGCTGTTCTCGTCGAGCAGCTTGAGCGCGATCACCAACGGAGCGGAGAGTTCGTATTCCTCCGCGTCCGCTTCGTAACGCGTTCCCAACGCTGCGTTGACGGCCTCCCACAACCGCGGACTCGAAACGAATCGCCCGCGCAGAATCGGGAGTCGTATTTCGACTTCGCCGTCGACGTGTCGGACTTTGCGTGAAACGGCTTCGTCCGGATGCGAGAGTTTTTCGATCTGCGGAGAAGAAGCTACTGTGTTTTCCTTCGATTTATGATTACCAGGCGGATTATCGCTGCGCCGCAACCACAGACTGTCAGCAAAACGATGAAGAAGAACGGAAGTTTGAAAAGTCTTGGCATGCCAGCTCAGGACTCGGACCGGCCGTTACGGTGTCGGCTATCGATTTACCCTAACAAAGAACCCGAACCGGAACAAACGATGTGTCGGGACGACTTAATTAATACGAGTTCTTATCAAGACGTAACTCCTCGTAAGGAATGTTAGACTGCCGTTCGACGATTGGATGCATCATTTGTGTTTCCGTCCGCGAGCTGGACAGCGTTATGCAATGGACGCAGATCTACGACCCATTTGACTCCGCATGGCTCTCGACCGCGCTGGCCGCGCTGCCGATCGTCGTGCTGCTGGGGTTGTTGGTCCGCGGAACGGCCGCGCATCGGCGCGGCGGGAATCGGGTTAGGCGTCGCGCTCACGGTCGCGGTGTTGGGTTACGGCATGCCGACATCCGCCGCCTGCGGCGCCGCGTTCTACGGGGCCGCGTTCGGGCTGCTTCCCATCGGGTGGATCGTCGTCGCTGCGGTCTGTTTGTTTCAATTGACGGTTCGGTCCGGGCAATTCGACATCGTAAAGCGTTCGGTCGTCGCGCTTTCGCCCGATCGACGGATTCAAGCGTTGTTGATCGCGTTTTCGTTCGGCAGCTTTCTCGAAGGCGCGGCCGGCTTCGGCACGCCCGTGGCGATATCCGCGGCGTTGCTGATCGGCATCGGGTTCTCGCCGCTCTACGCGGCGGGCTTGGCGTTGTTGGCCAACACCGCGCCGGTCGCGTTCGGCGCGTTGGGGACGCCGATCGTCACGTTGGCGAAAGTCTCGGGCTTGGATGAGATGCAACTCAGTCGAGTCGCGGGTCGGCAATTGCCGTTCTTTTCGCTCCTCGTTCCGTTCTGGCTCGTCGCCGTGATGTCGGGCTGGCGCGGCGTTCGCGGATGCTGGCCCGCGATCGTGGTCAGCGGCGGCAGTTTCGCCGGATTGCAATTCGTGATGGCCGACCGGCATGGACCGGTGCTGGTCGACGTGGTGGCCGGCATCGGCTCGATGCTGGCGCTGACCGCGTTCCTCCGTGTGTGGCGACCCCGCGATATTCTGGCGTTTCGCGGATGAACTCGCGCCGACCGAGAACGCCGCGCAAGAGCCGTTACGCGTTACGCAAACGATTTCCGCGTGGGTTCCCTGGGTGCTGTTGTCGGTGATGGTGTTTCTGTGGGCGTTGCCGAGCGTCAAGGGCGTGTTGAACGGCATCGGTTCGTACTCGTTCGAAGTTCCCGGATTGCACAACGTCGTCTTTCGCACGAGTCCGGTCGCGCCGGTTCCCGACGGAGCGACGCATGCGGCCGAAGCCGAGAAAGCGATCTACGAATTTTCGTGGTTGGCGACGACCGGGACCGGAATTTTTCTCGCCGCCATTCTTTCGGGATTTTGGTTGCGACTGAGTCTTGCGACGATCGCGTCCGAATTCGTGATGACGCTTTGGAAGATGCGTTGGGCGTTGTTGACGATCGCCTGCATGCTGGCCTTGGCGTTCGTTACCAAGTATTGCGGTAGCGACGCGACGCTGGGTTTGGCGTTCACCCACACCGGCCGTCTCTATCCGTTCTTCGCGCCGTTATTGGGCTGGCTCGGCGTGGCGTTGACCGGCTCGGACACGTCGTCGAACGCGTTATTCGGCGGATTACAACGCGTGACCGCCGAACAGTTGGGATTCAATTCGTATTTAATCGTCGGTTCGAACAGTACCGGCGGAGTCATGGGCAAGATGATCGACGCCCAAAGCATCGTGGTCGCGGCCGTGGCGACGAATCAATCGGGAAGCGAGGGACGCATTTTAAGATTCGTATTCGTTCATAGTTTGGCGTTGGCCGGGTTAGTGGGGGTGTTGACGTTCCTACAAGCGTATTGGCTGAAAGACATGATCCCGCCGGCGCACTAATCGAACGAAAAAACGCATGTTGATTTGCTAGAATGCGTGAATGTCCAAGACGTACTTTCTATCGATCTGCATCGCGGCGATCGCGACATGCGTCGCGTGGGCGGAGGACGAATTCGAGCGTCCGCCGATTCTGTATTCCCAAACAGCGCCGCGAAACCCAATCGCCGACTTGCAAGGCAAGCTTGAGCGAGGCGAAATCGAGTTGCGCACGACGATCGTTATGGTTATCTGCCCGCGCTGCTGAACGCGTTGAACATCGACGCCGATTCGCAAATGCTGGTCTTCTCGAAAACCAGCATGCAACGCGGTAAGATCGCCCCCAAGACGCCTCGTGCGATCTATTTCAATGACGAGACCTACGTCGGGTATTGTCACGAAGGCGACGTGTTGGAGCTTTCCACGGCCGATGTGAATCTCGGGGCAGTGTTCTACACGTTGCCGACCGAGAAAGTCGAGCGACCGCGACTGACTGCGCGAGACCGAACGCTGCCTGCAATGTCACGGCATCAGCCAAACCGGCGGCATTCCCGGCCACATGGTGCGCTCGGTGTTCGTCGACGCGGGCGGATTTCCGATTCTTTCGGAGGGGAGCCATCGCGTCGATCATTCCACGCCGCTCGCCGATCGCTGGGGAGGGTGGTATGTCACCGGAAAAAGCGGTGAGCAAGCGCATCTGGGCAACATGGTCATCCGCGGGAAATCGGTCGCGCGTCCGTTTGAGAACCTTGCGGGGCGGAACGTGGAGAATTTGCGAGAACGTTTGACGATCGGGAATTATCTCGCGGCCGGCAGTGATATCGTCGCTTTGATGGTGTTCGAACATCAAACGCTGATCCATAACCTGATGACGAAAGCGTCTTACGCGGAGCGTCAAGCGTTGCTGTACGAGTCGGAGTTCAATCGCGCGTTGGGACGTCCGCTCGAGCATCGCTTGGAAAGCACGACGCGTCGCATTCAACATGCCGGCGACGCGCTGCTGGAGGGATTGCTGTTCGTTGACGAAACGCCGTTGACCGATCCGATTAAGGGAAATACCAAGTATGCCGAAAACTTCACGGCGCGGGGTTCCAAAGACGAGCGAGGTCGTTCGTTGCGAGAATTCGATCTAACGAAGCGGATGTTTCGTTATCCGTGCAGTTACCTGATCGAAACACGAACCTTCGACGCATTGCCGCCGTTGATCAAATCCCACGTGGCGACGCGATTGCGGGCGATTCTACGCGGCGACGATCAGGACAAGAAATACGCCCATCTCAGTCCGGCCGATCGCAAGGCGATCTATGAAATCCTGACGGCGGTGAAGCCCGAGCTTTGGAAGGCTCTACCTGTAAACGTCGAAAAGCCGAAATAACCGCCGACTCATCCTCTGAGTCACTGGGTGTTCGGTAATGACATAAGTCCTTGGCATATCGCGAGAACGGTCTGGCCGTGGTAAGCGGAATCGCGAGTTCTCTCAGTTTATTTCGCGGTTTTCGTGACGCTTCGTTCGCATCCGGCGTCATAAGCGTTACCACGCGATCATGACGTAGAGTTGCGAGGTCCATGCGCCGACGACGCACGACGATCGCACGCGCGATCGTGCGTGTCGCGGCGTCGAACGTCATCGAACCAACCGAGGCAGGCGGTGCTCGAATTCTTCATCGGCGTGTTCGTGATCCTGACGATCGTGACGCTGATCGGCCACGGCATCTGGGTCTTATTGGCGATGATGTTCGGCGCGGTCAAACCGCGTACGCTGACGGAGAGTTGCTGCCCACGCTGCGGCACATCGTTCGATAATACGTCTCACACCTGCGCGGTCTGCGAATTTCCCGGTCCGCTTCCCACAGGGCAACGCGAACCGGCCGTGGTCCGGGCTGTCGCGCGACAATTGGCCCGATATCGGCGCGTGGGTTTGCTTGACGCCGCGCAGTTGGATTATTGGTTTCGGCAGATGGCCCGCACGTCGCAAGAGGCGAGCGCGCAGCCCGAGCAAGCTCCGCCGCAAGCACGACCCGAAACGCCCGCGATGGCCGTCGCCGAGCTTGCGTCGGATGCTCCCGAGCCGCAAGCAGGGTTCGAGCCGCCGGCGCCGATCCATTCGCACGACGTTCCGACGCCGATGGCGAACGTTCCCCCGGTCGTCATGACATGGGAGGAACGACAAGCCTCGCGCGTTGAGCCGCCTACGGACGAAAACGCAGGCGATTCGTATGACGTGAATTCCGCGGACGAGGTTCCGAGCGAGTTCGGGAATTGGCCCGCCCGCGAGTCGACGCTCGACCCGGTCGAACGCGCGCGCCGCTATGCCGAGAAGCGCCGTGCGCTCGACCAAGACGGCCCACAAGCCGTTCCGCCCACGTTCGCGCCGCAAGTCGCGGCGGCGGTCGCGCCCCGACCCGTGCCGCGCGAGCGGTTCGCCACGTTGCTCTCGGCGTTTCTCGAAGAGAAGAACATCCGCTGGGGCGAACTGGTCGGCGGCATGTTGATCATCTGCTGCTCGATCGCGTTGGTTATCAGCTTTTGGGCGCAAATCAACGAGAAGCCGCTCTTGAAGTTCTCGCTGTTCAACGGCGTCACGGCGGCCGTCTTCTCGCTCGGTTTTTATACCGAACGGCGTTGGAAGATCAAAACGACCAGTCTTGGCTTGCTGTTGATCGGCGTGCTGCTGACGCCGCTGAATTTCTTGGCGATCGCCGCGTTTACCGATCATGCCCCACCGACCGATTTCTTACCGTTGGCGGGTGAAGCCCTTTCGTTGGCGGTCTTTACGACGTTCTGCTTCTTCGCCATGCGCGACCTGACGCCGAAGTTCGCTCCGTTCGCCACGCTGGGCGTGATGCTTCCCTGTCTGATGCAGTTATTGACGCGAAGGTTTGTTTCGCCGAACTCGGCGGAGCAAACGCTGTATCTCTTCGCCGGTATTCCGCTCCTGAAGTTATTTGATCGGAACCGGCGTGCCGTTCGAGCGAATTCGGCGCGGCGGCGACCTGCCCGAGCGGCGCGTGCGACGCACGTTCACGCTGCTGGGCATCGTCACGTTCGCGACAGTATTCCCTTGGGGGTTATTGGTTTATAAGACCGAAGCGGTGGCGGAAACTCTCGGCGTACTTTCACCGCTGATCGTTCTGTCCGGCGCACCGGCTCTGATGGTCGGCATTTTGTGTTTGCAAAAAATGTCGCGGCGACGCAACGCGCTGTTGCAAACCATCGGCATCGCGATCGGCGTGCTCGGCGCGGCGACGATGCAGACGGCGATGATCGCCGCCTGGCCGATGCCTGTGCGGCTGCTGCCGACGATGTTCGCTAACGCAGCGATCTTCGCCGTGTTGGCGTGGCGATATTGTTTGCCTGCGGCGCACTTCGTCGCCGGTGCGTACGTAATGTTCGCCACGGTACTAGGCGTACAAACGGCGAATGGTTTGATCGATTGGCACGCCACCGACGGGCCGGCTGTCGTTCGCACATTAGCGAGCGGAAGCAGCGGCACCATCTTGACCGCATTGGCTCCGTTATTCTGGGCGAATTCGTTCGCGGCGAGAAAGTTCGGTCGCGACGACGACGTGCGCTGGATCGATCGTTCGGCCATGTTCGCGCTCGGCGTCGGCTTGTCGTTGGTCACCGCGTTCGGATTCGCGCGAGCCGGTGACCCGGCCGATGCGACGTGGACGTACGCGGCCGTCGCGGCGGTCGCCGGAATCTATGCTTGGATCACCGCGCGGCGCGATTATTCCATGGCCGCCGTCGCCGTGTCGTTGCTCGCGTTGATTCAAGCGATCGTTTTTCGCGACCCGGATCACTGGGGCTTCGCTCAGCCTTGGACGGCCGCGTTTCTGTCGCATGCCTCGATTGGGGCGTGTTGGCCGCCGGTTGCCGTTGGGCGCGCCCGATGGTGCGACGATTGGGGCAGTCACTCGCCGATGCGGCGTTCACGACTTCGCTCATCGGTTTGATTTTGTCGCTGTTCGGCATGCCGGAGACGCCGTGGGCGATTTCCGCCGCGCTGTTCGGTTGGACGACCGCGGTGTGGATCGTCGTGGCGTTCGCGCGGCCATGGCCCGAGTTGTACGAAGGCATTCAAATCGCGTCGACCGCGGCGATCGGTCTGGCGACGATCGCGTTCTTGAGCGAACAAGATTGGTATCTCGCCGCCGCGCGGCCCTGGCTCGATCCGTGGTTCGCGTTGTCGCTGGCGCTCGTCGCGGCGGGAATCGGTTTGTTTTGGACGATCGTTCGTTACGGCCTGAGCTCGCTGGCCGCGGAGCGCGTCGTCGAGACAGTTCGCCCCGACGCGTGGATCGGTCCGTGGCGAGCGTGGTTCCGCGAGTATTTGAATGTCCGCGCCGTGCCGTTCGAAACGGTTTGTGTCGCCGCGGCGTTGGTCGTCATGCTGCTGAACGCGATCTATGCCGTTGCGCCGGGCATCGGCTGCGAGCTGAGCCCCGTCGGAAATCCCCTCCCCTTCGATCGCACGTTAGTTCAGCCGCCGCCGATCGAACGCTTCGCGTTCGCCGACGCGCCGCACGCGCATGCCCAAGGTCCGCTCGCATGGGGCGTGGTTGGTCTCGTCGCGGGGACATTGATCGTAGGTTTGCGTCAACGGGGAGTCGCAGCGCGTGCGATCGGATTGCTGTTTTGCGCGTTCGCTGCGGCGTTACTGATGGCCGCGAACTGGGAAGCCGACAACGCCGTCGCTTCGGCGGTGCGTTGGTCGACCGCATCGCTTGGTTTGCTGGGTTTCGTCGCGTATTGCCTGCGTGATCGCCTGCCACGGTACGCGTTAAACAGCGCAATCCTTTCTAAAACGAGCGTTGCGTCGACATCGATCAACTGGGTGACGATCGCCGTGGGGCTGTTGTCCGCGTTGATCGTGTTGCCGTTGCTCGCACAGGCGGTGACCGCCACGCTCGCGTCGTACGACTGGTCCGCGTTCGCGCTGGGCATCGGTCCGCTTCCGGTGTTTCTGATCGGGCTGTTCGCGTTCTTGGTGGTCCTCGGCGTGGCCGAGGCCATGCGACGGTTGCATCCCGGCGAGTCCGACGTCGCCGTGCGCAGCTGGGAAATTCCGGCCGCGTCGCTGACGCTGGTCGCCTTGGGAGCGACCGTCGTCTGGATGTTCGGACTGGCGGCCGGTTTGCAAACGCGGCCGTTGTTCGGTCCCGAGCCGGGGAGCTTCTTTTATGAACTCGGTGCGCGGCTGTCTTATGCACTGCCGTTCGTCGTGTCGGCGGCGGCGTGTTTGATATACGGGGTACGCGAACGTTCGTCGTTCGGGCTGTTCGCGGCCGGCGCGACGGTGAATGTGATCGCGAACATTCTGTATTTCGTCAACCGTGCGCAATCATCGATCGCGTTCGACGTCGCGGCGTGGATCGACGTGACGCAACTCAACGCGGGCGTGCTGACGCTGACCGCGTTGATCTGGGGGGCCGGACTCTGTGCGAAGTCAAAAGCAAAACCGTTGACCTCGTCTACAAACGAAGTCGAGGCAAGTCGCTTCGTCGCGCCGTGGTTGCTTGCTTTGCAACCGGTCGCTGCGCTCGGACTGTTACTGACGACGATCGTGCCTGCCGTGATCTGTCTGTTCCTCGATCCGCGTCCGCACGATTGGTACGTCGCGGCCGGAAACGGCTGGGCCTGGGCGATCGGACTCGTCGCACTGGGGACCGCGTACTTCGCGTTCGGCAAGCCCAAGCTCGCAGGCGGAGAGTCTATGGCGGGGATCGCGGCGACTTTCGTCGTCGCCTTGGCCGCGCTTGTCGCCGTGCGTTGGGACGGGGGCGATTGGACCGCGTATCACGTTCTGACCCTGGGCGTGTGCGCGACAGGGTGGGGGTTGTGGGCCGCGGCGAGCCTACTCCGAAATCGCGGTGCGACGTCGCCCGTCATCCGTACCGGTTGGCCGGCTTTATATTTGATTCTAGCGGTCGTTGTCGGCGGCCGGGCGTACTTCGCCGATCCGCAAAGCCCGTGGTGGACCGTCGGCGCTTGGATCTCCGGCGGGCTATTGGCCGCGGCCGTGGCCGGGACGACGATGCGTCGCGGTTGGTTGTGGCCGACGTTTCTGCTGTGGAACATCGCGGCGACGATCATCTGGTTGGAACTGAGCGGCGCGTTGTTCGGACGACGGCTCGAAGAATTCGGTTATCTCCAAATCGCGGTCACCGGCGCGACGATTCTGGTCTCGTTGGGCTTGGAATTGTTATTTCGTAAACGGAACCCCGGCGGCATGTCGACGGGCGTGCGGGTACATGATGCCTTGACGACGTTCTGCATGGTCGGGCTGGGCGTATTGACGTGTCTCTCGCTCTTCGACGATTTTCATCGGACGACTCGCGAGATCTCTTGGCTCTGGCCGGTCGGCGCATTGGCGGCGACCGCCGTCGGAGCGATCGTCGGGCTGTGGGATCGCGTGACGCGAACATCCGTTTTCGGTCTCTATAGCTTGGGCTTAATCGCTACGGCGATGTTCGTCGACGCGTTCGACGTCGGCGGCGAGTTGTTCACGTTCAGCGCCACGCTGGCGTTGGCGGCGTTCACCGTCGCGACCGCCTATCTGTGGAGCATTCGCGACGGTATTCGTCGCACGGCGATCGCATTGGGCATTCCGGCGAACGACGCGCCGCGGTCCGGCGGCTCCGCCTGGATCGTCTCGGTCAACGGCGTGTTCGCGGTCCTCGTCACAGCGGCGACGTTTTACGGCGTGCTGACCTTTCCCGAGCGTTCGTTCCGCACGTCGATCTCGTACGCGATCTTGCGCAAGCCGTGATGCTGGCGTTATCGGCCGCCGGGACCGTGCGTTCGGCGTTGCAGTACGCGTCGCTGGTCTTGGGCGTGGTGTTCGGGATCGCGTTCGGTTTCGCGTTGTTGGACGTCGCCGTCGCCGCGCCGCTGTTGCATCGCACCACGGTCGCGGCCGTCGCGGTGGCCGCCGCGATTCCGCTGTACGGCTTCGGGATCGTCAAAATCCTGCGACGCGAGAACGAATGGACCCGCGCCGCGCAGAACTTGTTGCCGACGTTGACCATCGCCGCCGCGCTCCTGTTCGCGGCCGTCTTGGGGATCGAGTCGTACGAGTACTTTACCGTCGGCTTCGTCGACGTCGCGCCGGCCGCCATCGCGGCGACGGCCGTCGCGTTGCTGGTCACGTTCGCCGGCGCTTTGGCCGCGGCGTTGTTGCCGGGCCGCGATCCGTTGGGGCTAAGCGAGCGCGGCCGTACGGCGTACGTCTACGGCGCGGAAGCCGTGTTGGGGCTCGTGTTCCTGCACATCCGCATCACCGTGCCGGAATTGTTCGGCGGCATGTTCGCGCAATACTGGCCGCTGATCGTGATGGGTTTGGCGTTTTGGGGCGTCGGGCTGTCCGAGTTCTTCCGTCGCAAACGGCTCGCCGTCTTGTCCGAGCCGTTTCAAAACACCGGCGCGATCTTGCCGCTGCTGCCCGCGCTGGGACTGTTCTTTTGGGACAGCGCCGTCGATCATTCGCTGACGCTGCTGATCGTGGGCGGGTTGTATTTTACGTTGGGGATGCTGAGAAATTCGATCGCGTTCGTCGGCCTTGCGCTGATCGCCGTCAACGCGGGTTTGTGGGTGTTTCTGCGGCGGACGACGGGCCTCGGCCTGTTCGAACACCCACAGTTGTGGCTGATTCCGCCGTCGTTGTGCGTGTTGATCGCCGCGCACTTGAATCGCGGCCGATTGAGCGTCGAGCAACAGACCACGATTCGATACTTGGCCGCGATCACGCTCTACGCGTCGTCGACGGCGGACATTTTCATCCAAGGCGTCGCCGCGCAACCGTGGTTGCCGCCGGTGTTGGCCGCGTTATCGATCGCCGGCGTGTTCGTCGGCATCTGGTTACGGATCCGGGCGTTTCTCTACCTGGGCGTCGCGTTTCTGGCAACGTCGCTGTTCACCATGATCTGGCACGCCGCCGTCGAACTCGATCACACGTGGATCTGGTGGGTCTGCGGGATCGTCTCGGGGTGCTGATCATCGCGCTGTTCGGACTGTTCGAAAAGAAACGCGACGACATGCTGAAGTTGGTCGAAACGCTGAAGCGGTGGGACGCTTGATGTCGCAGCCGAATAGGCCGCTGATGAATCTGATGGGCTGATTTCCGCGGATCGATAAACGAAGTAAGCAATAGGCATGCGATGCGAGCCGGAACTCGTATGTCTACCATCTGCTTTGCAGATCAGCGTCCATCAATTCATCAGTCCAATCCGCGGCCTATCGCATTTGAAACGGTTGTTCAAAGCTTCAGTTTCTTCGTCAGCAGCGTTTCGCGTTCTTCGGCCGTCAACGGTTTAAAGTCGATTTGCGCGTGCGGCAACGCGGCTTTCAACGCGGCCACGTCGCCGTCGGAGACGTCGGTTTCTTGGATCAACACCATCTTCAACGCGGGCAGATCTTTCAGCGCGCTAACAACCCGGCCGGCGCTCAGTTTGGCTTCGGTCAATTCCAAACGTTCCAACGTCTTGATTTGCGCCAAGAGCGGCAACGTCGAGTCGTCGAAACTCGGCGGCGACGCTTGGCCGTAGGGCGGCAACCGCTGGCCGAGCCGCAAACCGACGAGTTTCGTCAATTTGGTGAGGTGCTTGTTGCCGTCCTGCGTTTGGCGCGTGTGCCACGTACGAAACTCGCGGAGCTGCGTCAACTCGCCGACGGCCGCCATCGCTTCGTCGCCGGCGGTCGAACCGGCGAACGTCAAGCGTTCGAGTTTCGCCAGCGGTTTGAGATGCGCCAGCCCGCTGCCGGTGAATTCTTTCTTATCCCACGACGGGTGAAACAGCGCGAGCGACTTTAAGTTCGTAAACGCCGCGAAACCGCGATAGCCTTCGTCGCCGAGCATCGTGCGGTCGGTGCTGATCTCTTCGAGCGAGGTCAAGCCGGCCAGCAGCGGCAACGTCGTATCGTCGATCGTTTTGCCCGCGATCGAAAGTTTCTTCAACGTGGTCATTCCGGCCAGCAGGCGAAACTCGTCGGGCGTGAACGCCGTGACGTCGACTTGCGCCGATCACGACGCCGTCTTTCTCGGTGAACTTCGCTCCCTTTTGTTCGAGCGTCTCGCGCGGGCTGGCCGCTTGCACGGCGCTAAGACCAAACGCGATCAGACACAACGCGAAAACAGATCGACACATGGAGAAACTCGATAAAAGCCCGTATTCGTACGCGAAAACCGTCCCGGAATGCGGGCTTCGCTTACGCGAATCCCTGCACGCCGGCGGCGGTGCTGCTGCCGAACTTGTCGATCTCGACGCCCATCTTTTTGCGCGATCGCGACGAAGAGATTGGCCAGCGGCGTGTTGTTTTTCTGATCGCGAGCGACGTGCGTGCCGTGTTTGAAGCCGCCGCCTGCCAAAACGATCGGCAGGTTGCGCCAATCGTGGCTGCTGGCGTTTCCCAAATTCGAACCGAACAGCACCGACGTGTTGTCCAACAGCGAGCGACCGTTTTCCTCGACCGCTTTCATGTTGGTCAAGAAGTCGTTGAACGCCGCGAACTCGGCTTCTTCGATGACTTGCAGTTCCTTGATCTTGGCCTCGTCCTTGCCGTGGTGCGACAGGTTGTGCCAATCGTTGGAGACGCCCGGAATGATCGGAACCGAGTTCATGCCGCTCAGTTGGAACGTCACCGTGCGGGTCGAATCCGATCGCAACGCCAGCACGATCATGTCGTACATCAACCGCTGCTTGCCGATCGCGTCGTTCTTTTCGGCGATGTCTTTGGGGGCCGCGGCGTCGGTCGTCGGCTTCGGTCGTTGGACCCAGCCTTCGGACTGTTGCAACCGTGTTTCCAAATCGCGGACCGCGGTCAAGTATTCGTCCATCTTGTTGCGGTCGCGCGGGCCGATGTTTTGCTCCAGCTTTTTCGCCTCGCCCAAGACGGTATCGAGGATGCTGCGACCGCGTTTCAGTTGTCGCATCTCGCCGGCGATCTCGGCGTCGGTCCCTTTGATGAAGAGCGACTTGAACAGCTTGGCGGGCGACGTTTCGCCGGGGATCTCGACGCCGGTCGCGGTCCACGACATCGACCGTCCGCTGGTCGAGAGGGCGAGAAACGGATAACGCGTTTCGATGCCGATCTTTTCGGCGATCAGTTGATCGATCGAGACGGTGTTACGAAATCCGGCCAAGCCCGGCCGTTGCGCGGACGTAAGCCAGGTCATTTCCGACGCATGCCCGTTGTTGCCTTGCTGCTCGGGATGTGAGAGGCCCGAGAAGACCGTGTAATCCTTGCGGTTTTTGTCCAGCAACTTCAAATACGCGGGGGCTTCGTAATCGGCCCCTTCTTTCTCGGGATACAAAAACGGCGTGTGAAAACCGAGCGTGGCGCAAGCCGCGACGAAGCGTTGCGGCGAGCGTGTCTTCGCGCCGTGCGCCACGCGGCCCAGCAGCGGCGTCATCGCTTCGAGTAAGGGCAACCCGACGAACGCGGCGCCGGTTCCGCGCAGGAATCCGCGACGAGACAACACGCTGCGAGTCGGGACGAAGGGAGCTTGCATGGCGACTTTCAAGTTGGTGCTGCGTTTCTATCGATCTCGGTGATGCATTTACTTCGTGCGGAACGTCTCGCTGCGTACGACCGCGCGAAGGATGTCGCGGACGCCGTAGTCTTTGTCGGCCGTCGCGGCGACGATCTTCTCGATTTCGGCGCGGTCCGAGAATCCCATCTCCCGGCCCGTGCCGAACGTCAACAACTTGCCGGCGAACGCCCGGGCGAGTTGCGCACGGTCGGCGGCCAGCAGATCGCGATATTCCTTGTAGCCGGCGAACGTACGACCGTCGAGCAGCTCGCCCGAGGCGTCGACCGACGGTCCCCAACTATAGGCCAGGTACTTCATATTCCAACGACCTTTGGCTCGTTCCTTACCGCCGATCGTGCGAAAGCGTTCGCGCAATGTGCCGATCGGATCGAAGCTTTCGAGCGCGAAGCCCGGCGGATCGATCGCCCGATGGCAGGCGTTGCAGTTCTCGTTCGTCCGATGCTTCTCCAAAATCTCGCGCAACGTCAACGCGCCGCGGATGTCTGGCTCGACGCCCGGCGTACCCGGCGGCGGCGGAGGCGTGGTTTTGCCCAACAACCGCTCCGTCACCCACACGCCGCGGACGACCGGCGACGTGTTCGTGCCGTTGGCCGAAACCTTCAGCACGCCGGCTTGCGCCAAAAATCCACCCCGCACCGAGTCCGGCGGCAGCGTCACTTCGACCAATTCCGGGCTTTGCGCCGTTCAAATCGTAATGCCGGCAGAGCCGTTCGTTGAGCATCGCGAAGTCGGATTTCACGAAGTTCCGCACGCCCAGGTTCGCATCGAGCAACTTGCGGAAGAACGCCCGAGTTTCGGCGATCATCGAGTATTGCAAGTAGCGATCATGCTCGGGATAGAGCGTTTCGTCGGGATTGGTGAAGTCGATGTCACGGAGATTCAGCCAAGCGTCGGTGAAGTCGTCGACGAAGCGGGCGGAGCGCGGATCGGCCAACAAGCGTTCGGCGTGCGCCACGAGCGCGTCGGCGTTCTTCGTCAGCTCGCCTTTCTCGGCCGCGACAAGCATGCGCGTTGTCCGGCGCGGAACGCGTCAGCAAGTACGACAACCGCGCGGCCAACGCGTAATCGTCCAGCTTGCCGGGCGATTCTTTCAAATACAAAAAGTCCGGAGAACATAACAACGCCGTCGTCGCCGAGCGTAACGCTTCCTCGGGCGTCGCGTTCTCGGCGCGTTGCTCGGAGTAGAGTTTCACATATGCGGCGACTTGATCCTTAGTCGCCGGTCTGCGAAACAACTTCGAGGCGATACGCCGCAACGCGGGTTCCACATCGCGTTCGACATCGGTCGCTGCCAGTTCGAATTTCGGTTGATAGTACGAGCGTTGTTTGTCGGCCGGATTCTTGGGCTCGATCTCACGGCGATCCAAACCGTCGAACAGCAGACGATGCCCTGGACGCGGGAATTCGTCCAGCGGACCTTCCAGCTCGACCGATTGAATCGCCAAGCCCGGGCCTTCGTACGCGTCGAGGCCTTTGTTTTTGATCGCGTTGTCGTCGAACAAACCATACGGCGTCACGGCCAGCATGTAGTGCGAGTCGATGTGGATCTTCGTCTCGATCGTCGTCGGTTCGCCCGGCGGTAACGCGAAGAACCCGTACGTCGGTTGCTCTTGGCCCTGCGAGAACGACATGCCGGTCAACGCGAACGTGATCGGCTTTTCCGACCGGAACGCGTAGCCTTTGACCCGGACGACGTACCAGCCCTCTTGCTTGATCTTGGCTTCGCGCAACATGCCGCTGGGATAGCCGTAGTCCTTGAAAAAGACCACCGCGCCGTCGTCGCGCAACAACCAAATCTTACCCAGCCACTCTTTGCCCCCTTGCGTGTCGGCGTAGCTGGCCCGGACGACGACTCGTTCGGGCGGCTTCGTCGTCCTGGCGATCGCGTCGTCCAACACGACCTTCGCACACTCCAGGTAGCGTTGCATTTGGACCAACGACACGCCGAGCGCTTCGCCGATCACGTCGAACTCGCGCACGCGGCGATCCTCGGGCAAGCGATGGATCAACTTCACGTTTCCGCCGAACAGGTCGTTCAACGTGTTTTGATATTCCGCGCGATTCAATCGGCGGAGCACGGTCTCTTTGCGTTGGCGATGCGCCGCGGTCAGGTCGCGACGCAAATCGTTCAGGTACGCGTCGCGATCCGCGTCGGGCGGACGTTTTTCCGACTTCGGCGGCATCTCGCCGGCCGCCACGCGGTCGTGTAGACGTTCCCACACGGCGAACACGTCGGGCTTCGACAAGTCCGTCGGCAACGTCGTCAGATCGAGTCCCCCTTCTTTCGTTTCGGTCGAATGGCATTCGACGCAATGCTTGCCGAGGAACGCGGCCGGCGCGGCGAAGCCGCGCGACGACGCGACACCGAGCAGGCCGGCGAACGAGGCGAAAACCAACGAAAACGAAGAAACTCGAAACATGCGTAAAGGGCGGGAAAGGCGGGCGTGGGCCGTCGGAGGTCCCCAAAACATCGACGGCGGCGGGGGAAACCGTATCATACTCGTTCCGGACCATGTTTGCGAAACCTGGGACGCCGCGTCCGACGACGATTTTCGCCATTTCGTGGCCGAATTTTCCGCTCACAGGCCGAACGTAAGGATTCGCGAAACCATGACGCCGCCGATTCTTAAAACCCCCGGCGAAGGCCGCACGATCGCCGTGGTGGGCGACGTCTATCGCTTCCTGGCCGTCGGCCGTGACACCGGCGGCGCGTACGCGCAGTGGGAAGCCCTGGTGCCGCCCGGCGGCGGTCCGCCTCCGCATACTCACAGTCGCGAACAAGAATGCTTCTACATCTTGGAGGGCGAAATCACCTTCCGCATCGGCGAGCGCACGATCGTCGCCGGCCCCGGCACGTTCGCCGGCGTTGCGCCGGGGACGGCGCACGCGTTTAAGAACGAATCCGATCGGCCTGCGCGCATGATCCTAACGATCGCCCCCGCCGGGTTGGAGGAGATGTTCTTCGCGATCGGCACGCCGCTGGATGACGGCGCGACGACCGCCCCGCCCCCGTCGCCGGACGACATCGTTAAACTGAAAACCCTGGCTCCGCAATTCGGGATCGAATTGCTCCCGCCTGCCGGACACTGATGATAGGTATCTTGAACAGGAGGTCGCTGAGATCGCGGGGGCAACGAATTCGGAGAGTCTTGGCTCGCCCGAGCTCCTGATTTCTCTTACGTTCAACGTCGGCATTTCCTCCGTGTCCTCTGCGTCCTCCTGTTCAATCCGATTGTATGATTACGCTTCACTCCTGGTGATCCTCATGCTGCGACTCGCCGTGACCTACTGCTTCATGTTATTCGTGTGCGTCGTCGCGATCGCGGCCGAGCCGGAGAAGGTCGACGTCTTTCAAGCCGGCAAGGAGGGCTATCCGATCTATCGCATCCCGACGTTGGTTTGCACCGGCAAAGGGACGTTGATCGCCGTCTGCGAAGCCCGTGAAAAAGGGGCCGGCGATTGGGCGGCCATCGATCTGGTTTACAAACGAAGCACCGACGGCGGCAAAACCTGGGGCCCGCTCGCCGTGTTGGCCGATCGCACGAAGTACGACGGCCCCCAAAATCCGGCCGCCGCCAAGTTGCGCAAGGGCGGCAATCAAATCACCTGCAACAACCCGGTGCTGATCGTCGACGGCGACGCGGTCCATGGCGCTCTACTGCGTCGAATACGCGCACTGCTTCTATGCCCGTAGCGACGACGACGGCGCGACGTTCTCGAAACCGGTCGACGTCACCGCGACGTTCGACGGCTTCAAGCCCGACTACGATTGGGCCGTGTTGGCCGTCGGTCCCGCGCACGGCATCAAGCTGCGAACCGGTCGATTGGTCGTACCGGTGTGGATGTCGACCGGCAAGGAAGCCGGCGGTCATCGTCCATCTTGCGTGGCGACGATCTACAGCGACGACGCCGGCAAGTCCTGGAAACGCGGCGCGATCGTGGTCGACACGCCCGAGCTGAAAAACCCGTCGGAAACGATCGTCGTCGAACTGAGCGACGGCCGCGTGCTGCTGAACATTCGTCACGAAAACCCGGAACACCGTCGCGCGATCAGCATGAGCAAAGACGGCGCGAGCGGCTGGTCGAAACCGTCGCTCGTCGACGCCCTGTATGAACCGATCTGCATGGGCAGCATTCTGCGTCTCAGCGGCGACACGCCGCGGATCGTCTACGCGTCGCCCGACCCGGTCGCCGCCGGCGACAAACCCGGCAGCCGCACTCGCAAGAACCTGACACTGCGTCTCAGTGACGACGACGCCCGAACGTGGTCGGTCGCCAAACCGCTGCATCCCGGCCCGAGCGCATACAGCGACTTGGCCCAAGGTCCCGACGGCGCGATTTTTTGCCTGTACGAACGCGACGGCTCGAACATCGTCTGCGCCCGCTTCGACGAAGCATGGCTGCGGGCCAAGTGAGCGCGGGGCATCGACCCCCGAATTGTCAAAGAACGTTCACCCACGGCCGCCGCGTTCGCAGTCGACCTGTCACGGGATTGCGCTGTCTTTCGTGCTTTGTGCAAACGATCTCCCATCTTCCCCGTGCGAGGGTTACGAGCGTAACGCACGACGGATCAAGCGAGTGCACATTGTTTCACGTGAAACAATTCCGTGCTTCGGGCGTCGCGGAAACCTCCCAGTGTGACGAAACGAGCGTAACGAGCGAAACGATCGTTTCGAGCACACGGTTTTTGTGTTTTTGCAAAGCCAGCGAGCGGAGGACGTCAGTCCTCCGGTTCTGTTCTCCAGTCAGCTTCTCTATCTTCGCCGTGTCATTCAATTTCCCTGCGCGAGCGAAACGAGCGATACGATCACGACCTGACGCGAGTTTTTTCTTTTTTCCCGAGCGGGGGACGTCAGTCCCCTGAGTTGTCGCGAGCAGACGTCTTACGGCGGTAGCTCAGGGGACTCACGTCCCCCGCTCGGTGTCGATGTTCTCGACACCAGCGATCTTCTCCAGCTTCACTGCGCGAGCGTTACGAGCGAAACGCGCGATACGGAACAGTTTTCAGTGTTCAGGATTCAGTTTTCAGTAATAAGGAAAGCCGCGAGTGGTACTCGCGGACGAGCGAAGCGAGCGAACCACGTCGTGCCGCCCTGCCAAACGCCCCAGTGTGACGAAACGAGTGTTACGAGCGAAACGATCGTTTCGAGCACACGGTTTTTGTGTTTGTGCAAAACCCGCGAGCGGAGGACGTAGTCCTCCGGTTCATTGTGTCACGACAGCTTCTCCAATTCACTTTGCGAGCGAACCGAGCGTTACGATCACGACCCCACGCATGGTTTTTCTTTTTTCAACGAGCGGGGGACGTCAGTCCCCCGAGCTGTTGCGAGCAGACGTCGTTCGGCAGTAGCTCAGGGGACTCACGTCCCCCGCTCGGGAGCGGACGCTCGACCGCCCGCATACCTGGTCCGATGTTACGTTTTTCGCACAGTCGCGGCTTATTCGAAAAAACGATCCACAACATCACATGAAGTGATAATGCGTACACTTATATCGTCAGTCTACCAGCCCCAACGGGCAAGTCAAGGCGGCGGCGACCGGGCCGCTGAAAACTATTCCCGACAGCTTTTCCCACGAAAATCGTCGACATCCGGTCGCGTGGCGACGGTTCGCTTTTACGCGGCGGCCGGCGTTCCGGAGCGCGGCGGATCCTCGTGGGCGTCGTCGCGCGGGTCGGTTCCCCCATCGCAATCGGGCTTCCCCGCGGCCGTGGGGTTCGGCTCGCCGAGCAGAATCCGACGCAACCGCCCCTGGGCCAACGCCACGTGCCCGGCCAACCCCCACGGAGGATTGCCGCCGGGGCTCGGCCGCGTGAGCGACGCGTGACGCATTCCCTCGATGAACCGCACCTCGCGATCGCCGAGTGCGAACGCCATCCGCATCGCTTCGACGCCGGTCCAGGTTCGCTCCCGTTCTTATTTGTTACCTTTTGCGCGATTGTGTGTAACGCAAAGCATTTCGCAATTTTGAGCAGAACTATCGCCCACTTTACTCCACGCCGCAACATGGTCTGCGTCCATCTCGTCGATATTGTAAATTCTGGCCTTATTCGCGTTGTCGCCTACGGCGCAGAGCGGGCAGTTGGATACGTTCTTCCCTTTAACTGCCTGGGTCTGCTTGTTATATGCAACTTTTTTCGTCTTCTCGTCGAAAACTCGCACGGCGATCAACTTCTTCTCCTTTGAACCGCCGAGTACGTACTCAAAGATGCCCTTGCGGTTGGTGACGTACTCATCGGCCATGAGTTTTTCGACGAGAGCCTCGGTCTTCGCCGAGTTGTAGCTCTGGCCGTGATAAGTTTCGTAAAGTCGACCCCATTCCAGGCCTTGCATTTCGGACCGGACTTCAGCGAAGACGGTCGAAACCCAGTCGATCACGCTATTGAAGTAAGTTTTCAGTTCATTGATGTTTTTATCGTTACGGTGAGCACTCATGTAAGTGCCGATATTATTTTTGCCAACCCAGTCCAACGCCCGTTCTAAAAAGTCCTGGCGGTTCGCGCTTCCCCTTGATGTAGGCGCTCCACTTCTTGATGTTCGCGTTCTGGCTGTTGCTAAACTCTTCTTTTGCCTTCGTGACGAACGGGCCGGAGTAGATCGCGTTCAAAAGCTCCTGCTCGTTCAGCGGCACGCCGGCGATGTTGATCGTCTCGAACCACTGCTTAATCTCCGTCTCCGTCCCCTCACATTCATAGATTAAGAGCCGTGATTCATTGATTTTTTTTTGCTGGTCTTTGGGCAAACTGGTGAAGTTCCTGGGATTCCCACCGTCCATGATTGCAAACTTGTCGGTGACGAACCGCCCGATGCTGGTGATGCGCTGCTGCCCGTCAAGCACCTCGAACTTCTCCGCCGCCACTTTGTTGAAATAAATAAGCCCGAGCGGATACTCCTTGAGCATCGACTGAATGACCGCCTGCTCCTTCTTCCCACCGTCGATATCTTTGTAGATGTAGTTCCGCTGATACTCCGGTTGAATCGTGAGCGTCCCACTGAGTCCAAACAGACCTTTTCCTTGCGATTCGTTGTATACAAAGCCGTCGCAGATATTCGCGACGGTGATGTCAGTGCGGAGCGTGGTTTTCATTTACTACATCCCCTTCTTCGCTGGCTTGTGGTTGCGGATGAGGACGCGCTTGAAGACCTTCACGCCGTCAACGACGCCAGATGCGTTGAGGTCGTACACGCCCTGCTTGCCGAATCGCTTTAGGTACGCGCTCCGACACTCCCGTGACGTGTATACCCGCGTCCTGCACGCATTGTCCGGGTCGTTGGATTCCGTCGTCCCAACGATTTCAAACTGGTCTGGGTTGTATTTGTCGAGGAACGTGATGGGCACGCCCATGACGCCGTCGTAGTCGCTCGGGATTTGCTTATATGTCGGCACCTCGATCGCGTCGTAGTTCTCGTAACGGTCGTATGCTTTCATGCCGCCCATGTGCTTGTTGAACTTCAGGTTCTCAGCCATCGTCATCAGCGGCAACTCTTGGTGACGGCGTCCGTGATCCAGGTTCGTGAACCACATGATGCTTCCCATGCTGAAGTACTTGACGCCATTCTCGATCTTCTTCCTCGAGTCGGTTGTGATGTCATAGTCGTCCTTGACCTGAAACCACTTCGTTCCGCCGTTGTCGACGCCTAGCCACAACCTGTTGTCCTTGATGAGCGGAAAAATCTCCTTATAGGTGATCGCGTTCTGGTGACCGATGACCAGAAACTTACTTCCATGCTCCACGAGCTGTGCGACGTACTCGCGGAACAGCGAGAACGGCGGGTTGGTGACGACGATGTCGGCTTGCTTGAGGAACTCGACGCACTCGGGGCTGCGGAAGTCGCCGCCGGGGTATTGGTCGTTGCCCTTGAGAGCGATGCGGTTTGCCTTGTTCTTCTTGAGGAAGAGCTTGACGTCTTCGATGTCGGTCGCGCCGTCGTTGTTCTCGTCCCGCACGTGGTCGACGATGACGGCGATGGCCTTGGGCTTTTTGCGGTGGCCGTTACCCGCGTTGTATTCGTCGAAGAGCGTCATCTGCCCGGCTACGGGCGAGCCGTCGTAGCTTGTGCAGATGAGCCGCTTGAGGCGGAGCTTGTTGAAATTGGCGGCGAAGTACTTGAAAAAGTTGCTCTCAAACGGATCGTCGCAGTTACAGTAAACGATCTTGTCCTGAAATGCGTTGTCATCGAACTCCAGATAGGCTTCGACTTCCTTCTGGATGTCGACGTATTGAGTGTAAAACTCGTCCTGCTTGTGCGCTTGGCGTCGCTGAGGCTACGGTTCAGTGGCTTTGATTCTCTTGAATTTTCCTTTTTTGACATCGATTATGCCCGCTTTGAATAACAACAGCATGTTGTAGATGTCAGTGTGCTACTTCACTCTTGTCGCGAAGCGATAAGAGGCTACGGAGCACGGGCCGAATCGCAAACAATCGATTTCTTGCGTTTCCGCCCGTTTTTTCTGGGCCTCCGGTCGCTGCGCGACACGGCAAGGAGGACCTTGCCGTGCTACCCATTGTTGCGGCTCACTCCACCTCGTGCCACTGCCGATCCGCCGCGCTGGCCAGGACCGCGTCGCAGACTTTTTGGGTTTCCAAGGCGTCGCGGAAGGTCGGGCGCAGGGCTTGCCTTCGCCGAGCGCTTTCAGGAAGTCGGCCACTTGGTGGACGAACGTGTGTTCGTAGCCGATTTGCAGGCCCGGCACCCACCAGTTCTTCATGTACGGATGCTCGCCGCTGTGGTCGGTGACGTGGATCGACCGCCAGCCGCGCAGCTTGCTCTCGTCCTTGTAGTCGAAGAATTCCAGGCGGTGCAGATCATGCAGGTCCCAACGGATCGACGCGTTCTCGCCGTTGATTTCGAGCGTATAGAGCGCCTTGTGACCGCGCGCGTAGCGGGTCGATTCGAACAGACCGAGCGAGCCGTTTTTGAAGTGGCAGAGGAACTGCGCAAGCGTCGTCGATGGTGATCTTTTGCTTCTGCCCGGTCGCGGTGTTGCGCGCGTTCCTTGACGAAGATTTCGGTCATCGCGCTGACGTCGGCGATGCCGCCGTTCAGCCAAACGGCCGTGTCGATGCAGTGGGCCAGCAGGTCGCCCGTCACGCCCGAGCCGGCCGCCGCGGCGTCCAAGCGCCAGAGGGCGTTCCCGCCGACGGGCAGGTCTTCGTTGATGGTCCAGTCTTGCAGGAAGTTTGCGCGGTAATGAAGATCTTGCCCAGGCGGCCTTCGTCGATCAGTTGCTTGGCCATCGTCACGGCGGGGACGCGGCGGTAGTTGTACCAGACGGTGTTGGCCACGCAGGCCTTTTCGACGGCGGCGCACATTTCCTCGCCTTCGGCCGCGTTCAACGCGATCGGCTTCTCGCACAAGATCATCTTGCCGGCCTGCGCCGCGGCGATCGCGATTTCCTTATGCAGGTTGTTCGGCACGCAGATGTCGACCGCGTCGATATCCTTCCGCGCGATCAGCTTCTTCCAATCGGTTTCGATCGACTCGTAGCCCCACTGATCGGCGAACTCTTGGATCTTGGCCGCGTTCCGGCGCAGGCGGCCTTCAGCACGGGCCGATACGGCACGTCGAAGAAATCGTTGACGCGTTTGTAGCCGTTGGTGTGGGTCCGGCCCATGAAGCCGTACCCGATCATGCCGATGTTGAGGGGTTTTTTGCTCATCGCGTGTGTTCCGAGGTGGGCGAAACGGTCGTCTGCGGGAACCAGCAGGATACCCGGTGGGGGCGGCGTAAGAAAGCCGTCGGGACAGCTTGCGCGGGGAGGAGCATCGCGCGGAGACCGCGAGACCCGCCGTCCGTACTGCGCCGCGCATCGCCTAGAGACGGTACGCGGGGCGTGAACGAGCGCCGAGTTCGTTTAGGTTTGGGGAAATTCGACCCCGGCGTAGATATCGGCCACGCGTAAGGCGCAGCCGACGCTTGCCAAGTCGACAACGGCCGTCGGATCAACGAACGCCGAGAGCTTCCAATCGCCGTCGTCTTGGCGGACGAACCGTTCGATGCGGACGCGATCCTGGGCGATCAACAGATACTCGCGAAAGCCGGGGATGACCTGATACAGCTCGAACTTCTTGCCGCGATCGTAGCCCTCGGTCGACTCGGAGAGAATTTCGATCAGGACGCGCGGGTTGAGGAGCGACTCGGGGTGTTGGTCGTCGAAGCGGGGTTGATCGCAATGGATCGAGATGTCGGGATAGGTGATGAAATCATCCGCGGTCCGAACGCGTTGGTCGCTGCCCAGCGGTTGGCACGGTTTCTCGCGCAGGGCGATCGTCAATGCGACCAACGTGTTGCGCGATTAAGTTATGCACGAAGCTCGCGCCGGCCATGGCAAACATTTCGCCGCGATAGTATTCGCTTTTCTCGGTCGCGGCGTTCTCGCGCCAGATACTCGGCGACGGTGAGACGAGTTTGCGGAGCGGTGGACATACGGCGAAACCGATCATTTCTCAGGATTCGGTATTCAGTGAGAATGCGGCGACCCGATTGAGCCGTGCGTGAGTCTCCGATTCGGGCGGCGGTCGAGTTCGGCAACGATCGGCGGTTCCGTCGAGCGATCCGATCGTCGTTTTCTCGAGATACCGCGCCTCACGATTGAGTATGTACTTCAACCACTGAAAACTGAATCCTGAAAACCGAAAACAATTGTTACGCTTGCGGCTCGGTCATGCTCCACGGATCGAGGGCGGCCTTCAGCGTTTCGGCCGGCAGAATCCCCTGCTCGGTGCAGAGTTCGCGGATCGTCTTGCCGGTCTTGAACGCTTCCTTCGCCAGGGCCGACGCCTTTTCGTAGCCGATGTGCGGGTTCAGGCTGGTGACCATCGACAGGCTTTTTTCGACGCTCGCTTCGCACGCCTCTTTGTTGGCTTCCATCTCGATCGCGCAGAAATCGACGAACGCGTTCGTCCCCTTGGCCAGCAGCACGATGCTTTGCAGCACGGCGTGGCCGATGACGGGCATCATGATGTTCAACTGAAATTGCCCGCCCGTCGCGCCGGCGAAGGCGGTCGTCGTATCGT
This sequence comes from Pirellulales bacterium, assembly GCA_049840575.1. Taxonomy (GTDB): domain Bacteria; phylum Planctomycetota; class Planctomycetia; order Pirellulales; family JALHPA01; genus JANRLT01. Next base: position 68,515 of record JASGKV010000008.1, on the reverse strand, counting down.
TCCCCATGACCCAGGCGCAGAGTTGCATCAGGCTTTCGCACATGACGGGGTTCACTTTGCCCGGCATGATCGAGCTGCCGGGCTGGCGGTCGGGCAGCATGATTTCGTAGAAGCCGCAACGCGGCCCGCTGCCGAGCCAACGGATGTTGTTGGCGATGTTGAACAGCGCGACCGCGATCGTGCGCAGGTTGGCGCTGCATTCGACCAGGCCGTCGCGTTGGGCGTTGGCTTCGAAGTGGTTCAGCGCTTCGTGGAATTGGATGCCGGTTTGTTCGGTTAGGATCATCGCCACGCGTTCGCCGAATTCGGGATGCGTGTTGATGCCGCTGCCCACGGCGGTGCCGCCGGCCGGCAGTTCGTCGACGCTTTCGATCGCCCAATGCGAAAGCTGGATCGCGCGGTCCATTTGCCGCGCGAAGCCGCCGAACTCTTGACCCAGCCGCAACGGCGTGGCGTCGGCCAAGTGCGTGCGACCGATTTTGATGATCTCGTCCCAGGCCTGGGCTTTCTCCTCCAGCACGTCGCGAAAGCGTTCGAGCGCGGGCAGCAGTTGATTTTGGATCGCCATGGCGACGGCCACATGGATCGCCGTGGGGAACATGTCGTTGGTCGACTGCCCCATGTTGACGTGGTCGTTGGCATGGATCGGTTTTTTGTCGGCGAAACGGTCGCCGCGCATCAGTTCGATCGCGCGGTTCGAGATCACTTCGTTGACGTTCATGTTGCTGCTGGTGCCGCTGCCGGTCTGAAACACGTCGATCGGAAATTGATCGTCGAATTTGCCGTCGGCCACTTCGTGCGCGGCTTGCAGCAGCGCGGCGACTTGATCGTCGTTCAGCGGGTTTTTGCCGGTGCCGGTCAGCTTGCCCAAGTCGCGGTTGGCCACGCCGGCGGCGTACTTGCAGAGGCCCATCGCGTGGATTAACTCGGGCATCAACGGCCAGCCGCTGACGGGAAAGTTCTCGACGGCGCGTTGCGTTTGCGAGGCGTAATACGCCTGGGCGGGAACTTTGACGTCGCCCATCGAGTCGTGTTCGATCCGAAAATCCGAGGTCGAGTCCGCCATCGCCGCGCTCCGAGAGTCATGCCGTGTGAGAAAGCCCCGCCGATCGGCGAGAGACTGTCATTCTACCCCGGGACGACGGAGCGCGTAGGGGCGTTCCGGCCGGCGAAGCAATGCGTTGCGACGACGAAACGCCGTGCTTAAAATCGTGTTATCCATCCATTCTTTTCGCCGAGTGTTGCCATGCAGCTTCCGCTTTCCACGATGACGACCGCGGAAAAATTGGACGCGATGGAGCAGCTTTGGACTTCGTTGCAAGCGGACCCCGGCGCGATCCCTACGCCCGACTGGAATGGCGAGGTCTTGGAGGAACGGCGTTTGAGACAGGCGCGCGGCGAGACGACGTTTTCATCGTTGGAGGACGTGCGAAAGCGATTAGGTTAACATTGTTATAAAATGCCACCGACTTCCGAAAACTCGATCACCTTAAACCAAGATTTTATTAATTATCTAATTAACACCAAGGTAAGAAAATGACCGACAAGATTAATGCATTTGAAGCGATTTGTCATATTGCATCGATTGAAAATTGGTGTTGGAATTTGATGTGCACTACTTGTGGTCAAAAGCATTTTAAGTACGCAACTAAAGAATTAGCGGAAGGCATTCATCCAGAAGACCCAGAATGGTTGACCCGACTAGAGAATGATCGATGCCTGGCAGTACGTTACGGACAAGTGCCGCCTTCCATTCTCTGAGTTAGAAATAGATTATGTTAGTCGAGTCGCCGCATCTTGTTCGATCAAGCAAATAGCTGATAAATGTCGATTTCCTGACTGGTTAGGATATTTGGGATTAATGCTTTTCTACGCAGAATGGAATCAGCGAGCTAGCAGACTGCTTACCGAGTCTTTTGCTTCACAACTTAAAGTAATGGTCGATTCCAACTCAATTGCTTTTGAAATGCTAGAAAATAAATTGCACGACCCTGACAAGTTATTATCATGGCGAGAATTGGAAACCATCGAACGGTCATACAATGCTCGCAGATGTTCGAATTAGATAACGATATTACAACGGACTTCAGACGTTCCGTAACATCTCGGATCGCTTCGTCCAACGGCAGACGCGGCGAACCCGATGGCTTCGCAATTCATTCTTTCAGAACATCCGCATGCCAGGCCGGGGAAGCGAACGTCGCCGGGGCGACGGTCAACTCGCGCCACAAGATATTGAAGGCGTCTAGTTTCTCGCTCGGCGAGAGTCCGACCAGTCGTGATTCGAGCGTCATCGCGAGTTCTCCTAACCACGATTGTAAACCGGCCGAGCGCAGGGACCAATCGGAAACGATTCACGTTCTTCCGCTTGATTTCTCGATTCCGAGGACACGCTTGCCAAGAGGTGTTTCCCCCCCCCGAACCCCGCCTGGGAAAAGGCCGTCTCAGGGGGTATGATTCAACGACTTAAGACCGATGTTTCCGCCTTGCACTCACCGTTTCCGCGACCCGCCATGAAGACCGACGAAATCCGCGAAAAGTATCTCGCCTTCTTCGAATCCAAGGGCTGCAAGCGTTGCGCCAGCGACGTGCTGGTGCCGCGGTGGGATCCGACCGTCCTCTTCACGCCGGCCGGGATGAATCCGTTCAAGGATCACTTCCTGGGCAAGGTGAAACTCGAATTCACCAAGGCCACCAGTTGCCAAAAGTGCCTGCGGACGGGCGACATCGATAACGTCGGCCGCACGGCCTACCACCACACGTTTTTCGAGATGCTGGGCAACTTCAGCTTCGGAGATTACTTCAAGAAGGAAGCGATCGCCTGGGCTTGGGAATGGTTGACCGATAAGAAATGGTTGGGGCTTGATCCCAAGAAGCTCAGCGTGACCGTGTACCTGGACGACGACGAAGCGGCCGACATCTGGCACAAGCAAATCGGCGTGCCGCTGGATCGGATCACGCGCTGCGGCGAAGACGAAAACTTCTGGCCGGCCGAAGCCCCCAGCAAAGGCCCCGACGGCGTCTGCGGGCCGTGCAGCGAAATCTATTACGACGTCGGCGACGGTAAGAAAGTCGAGATTCGGAATCTCGTCTTCACGCAGTTCAACCGCATGGGCGATCCGCCGAACAATCTGCACCCGCTGCCGTCGAAAAACATCGACACGGGCATGGGCCTCGAACGCATCGCCAGCGTGTTGCAGGGCGTCGATACGAACTACCACATCGACAGCATCCGCCCGTTGGTCGAAGCGGCCGCCGAAGTCTGCGGCAAGACCTACGACCCCAAGCACGACGACGGCCGCCGATTCCGTCGCATCGCCGATCACGTTCGCGCTTGCACGTTCTCGATCCACGAAGAGGTCTATCCGGGACCGAAGAAGCAGGGCTATGTCATCAAGCGTTTGCTGCGCCGCGCGGTGCTGGACGGGCATCAGTTGGGGATGGACAAGCCGTTCCTCTACAAGCTGGTCGGCAAGGTCGCCGAGTTGATGAAGAGCGTCTATCCGGACATCACGGAAAGCGTGAACCGCGTCGCTAAGGTAATTCAAAGCGAGGAAGCCAACTTCCTCAACACGATCAAAGACGGCCTGACCCGTATCAATGCGCTGTTCGCGACGATGAAGAGCGAGAAGCGCGTCCTGATCAACGGCGCCGAAACTGCCGAACTCTACACCACGCACGGCTTCCCGCCCGAGTTGCTGGAAACGCTGGCCGCCGAACACAACCTGCAAGTCGATTGGCCCGGCTTCCGCGCCGAGATGGAAGAACACGGCAAGATCAGCGGCGGCGGAAAAGTGGTCGACGTCTTCGCGCACAAACCGATCGACACGCTCAAGAAAACGATGGAGCCGACGCGGTTTCTGGGTTACGACACGCTGTCGTCGACCGGCACGATCGTCGGCATCATCGCGCAAGACAAACTGTGCGAAACGCTCGATGAGATCGGCCACGAACAGCCCGTCACCGTCGTGCTGGATCAAACGCCGTTCTACGGCGAGTCGGGCGGCCAAGTCGGCGACATCGGCAAACTGACCGCGCCCGGCATCGAGTTCGACGTGATCGACACGCACAAGGACGCCGGCTTTACGCTGCACATCGGGCACTTAAAACAAGGCGAATTAAAGCTCAATCACGAACTGACCGCGACCGTCGACGATGCGCGTTGCGCCGGGATCAAACGGGCGCACTCGGCCACGCATATCCTGCATTACGCGTTGCAGAAGTTCGTAGGGAATCACGCCAAGCAACAGGGCTCGAAAGTGGCCGACGACGAACTGCGGTTCGACTTCGCCAATCCCGAGCCGGTCGCCAAGGAGATCCTCGCGCAGATCGAAACCGAAGTGAATCGCCGCGTCGTCGCCGCCGAAGCGGTCGATTGGACGTATCTGCCCATCGCCGACGCGCGCAAAACCGGCGCGATGATGCTGTTCGGCGAAAAGTATCCCGAAATCGTCCGTATGGTCAGCATGGGCGAGTTCAGCAAGGAACTGTGCGGCGGCACGCACGTTTCCAACACCGGCCAAATCGGATTGATCCGCGTGATGGGCGAAGAATCCGTTGCCGGCGGCACGCGCCGCATCCTGGCCGTGACCGGCGAAGTCGCGCTCGATCGGCGCGGAAGGCCGAAGCCGGCTTGTTCGAGATCGCGAATCAACTGCGTGTGAGCGTCGCCGACGCGCCCGTGCGCGTGGCCGCGTTGGCCAAGGAAGTCCGCGAGTTGAAGAAGCAACTCGCCGCGGGCGCGAAGGCCGGCGTCAGCGTCGACAAGCTGATCGCCGACGCCGAGACCATCGGCAAGACGATCGTCGTGGTGGCCGAAGCCCCCGGCGCCGAAGCGCAGGGCCTGCGCGAGTTGATCGACACGATCCGCAAGAAAAGCGATTCGAGCGCGATCTGCCTGATCTCGGCCGGCGAAGACGGCAAAGTAACCATCGTCTGCGGCATCAGCCGCGACCTACAAGAGAAAAAGTTAAGCGCCGGCGAATGGATCAAACCGGTCGCCGAAGCGGTCGGCGGCAAGGGTGGCGGCCGGCCCGACTTGGCGCAAGCCGGCGGGAAGCAGCCGGAAAACATCGGCCAGGCGTTAGCGGCGGCGAAAGCGAAGATCGCTGCGTTCTTGTCGTAATCCCCCGCAAAAACTTGATCGTCGCGATAATAGCTCGACGGCGATCGAGTTTGCCCGTCGTTGGTCGCCGATGACAAAATAACGCGGGGGGGCAAAACTCGCTTCGGAGTGAAACGCATGTCCGGTCTTTCGGCGTTGAACACAACGGACTACGGTACGGAACCGTGCAAGCTCGTCTTGCGGCCGTTGTTGCGTTTGGACGAAGAGCAGTTTTATCAACTGACGCTGCAAAATCCCGAACAACCGTTGGAACAAAACGCCCAGGGCGAGGTGATCATCGTCTCTCCGACGGGCGGATCGAGCGGACATCGAAACGGCGACATCCTCTATCAACTTATCGCTTGGAATAAACAGCATGGACGCGGCGTCGTCTTCGATTCGTCGACGATCTTCCGCTTGCCGCTCGGGGCCGCGCGTTCGCCCGATGCGTCGTGGGTCGAACTGTCGCGCTGGACCGCGCTGACGCAGGACCAGCGCGATCGGTTTCCGCCGTTCTGTCCGGATTTCGTGATCGAACTACGGAGCAACACCGATCGTCTCGCGGACTTGCAGGCCAAATTGGTCGAGTACATGAACAACGGCGCACGACTCGGCTGGATCGTCGATCCGTTGTTGAAGCAAGTTCATCTTTATGAACCAGGCAACACGCCGCGCGTGCTTGATGAACCGGCGTTCGTGGAAGGGACGGACTGCATGACCGGGTTCGTTTTGGAACTAAAAGACGTTTTCGCTGCTTAGGTTCGCGCGTCCTCAGTGAACCCACGCCCCGGACGACGTGTCCTGTTGGGGCGATTTCTTGGTCGATTCGTTCCGTCGCCGATCGACCAATCACGGCGTTCAAAGTACGCTCGCATACCGAACGCGATGTTATGACGCGTCGATCTCCCGTTTTCGAGGTTTCGTGTCCAATCCGTACGAATCGCCGTCGACCGAAACCGCGTCCCATGAACGAACGGCAAGCCGGTCCGCGACGGTCTTTCAAAAAAAGCCGTTGGCCGAACTACTGACCCTCGCCGTACCGACCGTCTTGCAGATGGTCTCGTACACGGTCGAGCAGTTCACCGACGTGTTCATGCTCTCGAAGCTCGGCAACGTCGAAGCGGCGGCCTGCGTGAATGCCGGCATGGTCGTCTTTTGCGTCATCAGCTTCGGCTTCGGCATCTTGATGCTGATCAACACCTTGGTCAGCCAATCCTTCGGCGCGGGCGATCATCGTGCATGCGGACGCTGGCTCTGGCAGGGCGTGTGGATGGCCGTCGGATATTCGGCGGCGATGATGCCGATTATGTTCTGGTCGCGGGAACTCTTTCAGGCGATGGGGCATGCCGACAACGTCGTGCCGATGGAGGTCGAATACTTTAACGTCAGCATCGTGTTTCTGGTCGTCAAAATGCTGGCGGTCACGTTCGGTCAGTTCATGCTGGCCATCAATCGACCGAATGTCGTGTTTATTTCCGCGATCGCGGGCATGCTTTCCAATGCCTTGATTAATTGGCTCTTGATCTACGGCAATTGGGGCGCGCCGGCCATGGGCGTCGCGGGCTCGGCGTGGGGGACGAACTCGTCGATTTTCATCGAGTTGTCGATCTTGGTCGGCGTCGCGCTCGCGCCCCGGATACGAGACCAATTTCATACCTTGGCCGTTCGCTTCGAATGGACCAAGTTTCGCGAACTTTTACGCATCGGTCTGCCGTCGGGCTTTCAAACCACCGGCGACGTCGTGGCGTGGACGATCTTTTTGGCCGTCGTCATGCCGGGTTTCGGCGAAGCGGCGATGGCGGCGAACGGATACATGTTGCAGTATATGAAGATGTCGTTCATGCCCGCGTTCGGGCTGAGTACCGCCGTGACCGCGCTGGTGGCCCGCTACGTCGGGGCGAAAAATCCGGAGGTCGCCGAGCACCGCGCGCATCTCGGGTTTTGGGTCGCGATGGTGTACATGATCGGTTGCGGTGTGGCGTTTTTGTTGTTGCGAAATCGCTTGATGGATCTGTTTACCGCCGATCCCGAAACGATCGCGATCGGCGGCAAGTTGATGATCGTCTGCGCGGCGTTTCAGATCTTCGACGCGATGTTCATCATCTACATCGGCGCGTTGCGCGGCGTGCGCGATACGTTCGTTCCGAGTTGCGTACAGATCGCGCTCTGTTGGAGCTTGGTCGTCGGCGGAGGCTTGGCCGTCGCGAAGCTGTTTCCCGAATGGGGCGTGTTCGGCCCCTGGTCCCTCGGCATCGTCTACGGCGTCGTCCTGGGAACGTATCTGATGGCTCGTTTTCGCTCGGGCCGCTGGCGGACGCTGGAACCGGAAACCGTGGCCGAAGCCCAGCGCTTCGATCTCGCCGCGGCGACCGCCGTCGAGCCGCTTGGGAAGTCATAGACGAGTCGGACTTCGCCGCGCCGACGCGCGGATTCCGGCCGGCTTCATCCATAGAAAAAGCCCATGCTCGCGAAGAAAACTTTGCGAGCATGGGCCGGATTTTCGAAGACTTGCGGATGTCACCGCGTCGAGCTGACGGTCGACTTGCCGGCCGCTTTGGTCGTCGGCTTTTCGACCACGCGACGCAACAGATCTTGGCCCGGCACTTTTTGGCGATTCGTCTCGCGCGGCGTGACGTCGTGCGTCAGCAGCATGCTTTTGCCGACGAAGTAGTTCGGGCTGTCGGCGACTTCCAGGTTGAACGTCGGCGCCGCCGGGCGATTGATCGTCGAGACCACGGTCGTCGGCGTTTTCGCGCCGTGCAGTACGTCGCCGGCTTTCAATTCGCTCGCCTTCTTCCAACCTGCGCCCGAAACCCAGAAGAGATGCCCCGAGGTGCAGAGGAACGTGTCGTCGCCCGCCGCGATTTCGACGATCGGACTCGGCTCGCGCATGGTCGGTTTCAGGACCGGTTTCCAATCGAGTCGGCCGGTATGCAGATCGCGATTCAACACCAAGTCGCCCGGCAGGATCGCTTCGATCGGTTTCATCCCCCATTGCGTGACGACCGACGTGCCGGCGACGAAACACTCGCAACTTCTCCTCGTCCCGGGCGGGACTTCGCGTCGCACCGGCGCGGGCGACGGCGGCGGCGTGTAGTTGTATTCCGCCACGGTGTAAACCGCGACCGAACGCGTATAACGATCGGGTTTGTATTTTTGATATTCGGTCTCGTTGTAAGCGTCCCACCATTTCCAAAGATCTTCGGCGACGTCCGTGTATGCCTGGCCCGAGACCTTTTCGATCACCTTGGCGATCCGCTCGTTGATCTGCTTGATCAACTCGTTTTGACGTTCGACGGCGGCCAAGTTTGCGCGGACTTCGGCTTCCGCTTGTCGACGCAACTGTTCTTCTTGCTCGACTTTGCCCACCAAATCGCGGACGGCGTTTTCGCCCATGTTGCGTCCTTGCGCCCGGCGCGGAGGGCGTTCTGACGCGTTGAATGCCGCGATCGACGACCTGAATATCCGATTGATCCATGCCTTCGCGGCCGAACGCTTGGCGATAGCCGGTCAAGCGGCCCTGGCGGTCGAAGCTGGGCGTGACCATCGCCGTGATCGGCGACGAGAGCATCGTCAGCATGTCGGGCACGAAATCGTGCAGCGGTCGCCCGACCAACTTATCGATCGCCAGTTCGCGAATACCGGCGTCGGGATGAATCAATCCGTAGCGGGCGAGCACGCGGGACGATTCCACGCAATCGACCAGCGCCATCCATTCGATCAACAGCTTCGACGCGTCCGTATCGGGCGACATCAGCGCGGCTTCGACCGCGCCGACCATATCGGGATCCTTCAACGCCAAGAAGTCGGCGCGGGCCTTCTCTCGCTCTTGCGGGTGTTTGGCCTTCAGCTTCGCCAACGCTTTGGCGATCGTCGGGCCGAATTTTTGGATCGAGGCCGTTTTGGTCGCCGCCGCGGTTTGCATCCGTTCGATTTCTTGCGGGCCGACCCACTTGTCGCCCATGCGAACGAAGCCCAGGGCTTGCCGAGCTTCGGCATGCTCGGGCGCCAAGTCCACCACGCGGCTGAGATGCGCGGGCTTGATCGGCCAACTTGCGTTCACCGCACCATTTGGCCAGTTTCCAATGCCCATCGACGGTGTCGGGGGTCTTCGCGCGGAGATCGCGATAGCGCGTCAGGTTGGCGTCTTTGGTCGCGTCGGCGATGCTTTCTTCGACGGTCATCCACTCGCGCTTCTTCGGCGTGCCGTGCGCGATGCGTCCATCGTTCCATTGCGCCGCGGCGGCGTCGGCGGATTGCGCGATCGCTTCGTCCAGCAAACGACGACGTTCGTCCAGATTGCCGCTCGCCTCGGCATCGAGGGCGGCCGAGACGATCTCATTGGCGCGGAGCAATCCGGGGTCGGCTTTCTCGGCGGCCCTGCCGATCGCGAGAGGAAACAACGTGCCCGCGCTCAGCAGAACCGCCAAGCGAACGATCGAAGAGCGTCTCATCGAAAAGGCTCCCATCACGAGAAGAACGTGGCCAGGACGCGGAGAGATCACCATCGTTCTAACAGATCGGTAATCTCCGTTGCAAGAAATCGGCGGGAAGTGGCAACGTCGATGCGTTGCGCGATCCGCACCGATTGCAAGCAAGCGCGAGATGGGAAGTTTGACGTGCATCGCACGCACTCCCGCGAACGCGGGGGCGACGAAACGCCGATCTGTTCGAGAGATGAACGCTATAGCTCGAACTACAAAGGCGAAGTCCGTTGTTTCGAGTAGGCCGCGAGAAAGTCGCGATAGATGCCCGGCGTTTCGTCCTTCGAGATTTCCCCGGCGAGCGCGGCTTGCACGAAGTCGTCGACCGTCTTGGGCGTCGATTTGCCGGTCAGCGGTTTGCGACCGAACGCTTTGCCGTGCTGGACCAAGCAAATCAACCATGATGGATCGACGTCGGGCTCGAAGCGATACGCCGTGTCGCGGACGCGTTGATCGAGCTCGTGTAACGGCTTGTCGACGAACTTCCCCTCGGACTCGGAATAGACCGCCGCGCGGCACGATTTCAGATCGTAGGCGAAGAAATAGATCGCGTCGTCGACCTGCACGACTCGTCCGGTCGGCACGGCGTCGTCGGCATCGAACGTCGCCGATTGTTTGCCGGCGCCGACGATGTGATGTTTTTTCCAAGTCGATCGGCAGGCCAAGCGATGGACCGATTTGCCGACCGCGTCCGCGTCGTGTTCATGCAGCGTCACTTCCAATCCCAACGTGCGGCGCTTCGAGAATTCGTCGTCCATCGTCGTGTACGACTTGGACATCTCGCGGCGGATCACGTCGAACGTCCGACCGGTCGACGGCACGCGATAGCGTTGCACGGTCGACATTTCCGGCACCGGATCCGGCATTTGCAGCAACGGTTCCCACGCACAGCCGATGACCAGCGCACACCCGATCACGAACGCCGCACGCAACGTCGGAACGAAAACCCCTCGCGCCGTGATCGACATGACCGCACTTGCCCGGGTTCGAGGAGACGGTCGCCGCGTCGTGCGGGAACGGTCCGGAAACGAATCGTGAGATTGTGCCGCCGGCACGTCGGCGGCACAAGAGCGATCGGCGCGGATTTCGACCGGCATCCGGGTCAAGCGGCGCGTCGACCGACCCGTCGTGCAGGCGCATCCGACGCACGACGCGTCGGGAACGAGATGACGTCGGCCTCGCTCGACTCTTCGTACGTCGTCCGAGCGCGGTCATGCCATTCGTTCGCCACGGACCACGCCGCCAGCACGACGACGCCGCACGGAACGTACAGCCGCGCTCCCGGCCAAGCGTTCAGCAACGCCTTCTCGACTTCTCCGGTTCCGAGCAGGCCGGTTAACCACCATGCGACGTCGGTTGGTCCGAAACGGCGGCCGCGCGCATGGGTTTCCATCACGGCCAGCGTCGCGACCGGGGCCAAGATGCCGTAGGTCAGGCGTTCGGTGCCCGGGCCGAACAGCAACTGCCACATCGTCCACCACGCGAAGGTCGAGACGAGCCATCGTTCGTTAGACCAGCCTTGCCGCGCGTTTCGCACGCACCATGACAGTACTGCCAAACCGGCGCCGGCTTGCGCGAATTTGTAAACGGCGAAATCCGGCGTGCCGACCGTCTGTTCCCAAATGGTCCACGCGTCTCGATAGCCCGTGTAGCGAATGTGCAGGGCTTCGCGTTCGGCCAGCATGTCGATCCATTCTCGGTAATCAATCATCGCCCGCGAAGCGTCGAACACGAACGGGGCGGCCGCGATCAAGGCCGTCGCGGCGGGCAAACGCCAAGCGAATTGGCGGCCGTATTTCACGCACAACAAGCATCCGATGATCACCGGATAGACCTTGATGTTGATCGCCAACGCCAGCAGGAAGGCGGCCCGCCAGAACCGACGATCCGCGAGCGCGGTGACGCAACTCAAGACCAGCGCCAGGATCAACGCGTTGCTTTGCGCGGACCATGCGCCCTGCACGGTTCCCAACGCGCAGAGCGCAAGAAAGCGTCCTTCGGAAAAACTCGGACGCCACGCGACAACGATGCGGCGAAAAAATCCGCGTAACGCCGTATACAAGAACGCCAAGGAGGCGCAGTTGAAAACCATCCCCGCCGCACTCAACGGCAGGTACGACAGCGGTACGCCGACCAGGGCGAAAACGGGGCTGTAAAGAAAGCCGCCGAACGTCGCTTGGGACTCCGGATAGAGCGAGCGACCTGTGCGCCAATCGCAGGCGGCTTCGTAGAAGATCGGAAAGACCGAGTGTGCGCGCGGATTGAGCGCGGTCTTCACGCAGAACGCGATCGCCAACGTCGTCCAGAGCAGTATCGCCAAGCGTCGCCACCGCGACTCGCCGCGCGAGGCCGCTGCGAAGTCCTGTGCGGCGGGAGTCTCGATCACGGAAGCGTCATTCGCCGGCATCGCACGCGCCTCTGTTGGAGACCGGTGTTCAAGATGCTCCCTTTTTCGACCAGAGCGACTTTACCGATTGAGTCGAATTTGCGGAATCTCGCAATACTTGCAAAGTCACTGAAGTCGAAGACGGCTTTTCGAGATGCGATTCAATCTGCTTTGCTATCATGCCGCTTTGCCGGCATTACCTGTGATTTCCATTTTTTGCGAGTTCGCCCGTGACCGCGCGTTGCTTTTTGGTTTATATGGGGTGTGTATTGTGTGGGCTTGCGTGGCCGTCGATCGTCATGGCCGACCCTCCGGCGTTTCCGGGGAAAACGTCGACTTGGAATACGTTCGTGAAGCACGACTTCACCATCGAAGCAAGCGACAAAAAATTGCCGGTGATCGTCGTCGTGCCGCCGAAGCCGCTGGAAGGCCGACCTTGGGTCTGGCGAGGCGAATTCTTCGGCGCGTTCGCCGACGCCGACGTCGCCTTGGTCAAGGCCGGTTGGCACATAGCCTATGTCGGTGTTCCGAATCTGTTCGGCTCGCCCAAGGCGATCGCCGCTTGGGATGTCGTCTACTCCGAACTGACCGGCAAGTACGAATTGGCCAAAAAATCCGGCCTGATCGGACTGAGCCGCGGCGGGTTGTACTGCATGAACTGGGCGGCCGCCCGACCGGACCAGACGCTGGCCGTGTACTTGGATAACGCGGTCTGCGATTTCAAAAGCTGGCCCGGCGGGGCGTTAAAGAAGCTCGGCAAAAGTCCCGGTTCGTCCGGCGAATGGGCGAATCTGCTCAAAGCCTATGATTTTCCGAACGACGAAGCGGCGATCGCCTACGCGAAAAACCCGGTCGATCATTTGGAACCGTTGGCCAAGGCCAAGATTTCGCTACTGCTGGTTTACGGCGACGCGGACAAGGTCGTACCGCATCCCGAAAACTCGGAACTCGTCTTCGACCGCTATACGAAACTCGGCGGACCGGTCGAACGAATCGTGAAGCCGGGCCAAGATCATCATCCGCACGGCTTGAAGGACGTGACGCCGGTGGTCGACTTCTTTACCAAAGCCTGGGACGCCGAACGCAAACGCGCGACCGACGGCGCTAAATAAAACGTCGTTCGCCGCATTGCGACGAACGACGTATGTATGAAAAACACGATATGCGATGCTTACATGCCCGCGTTCATCGCGGCCATCCGACTGCGGATGCGCGGTTGCGACGACAGATACTCGGTCACGTCGCGCCAATCCGGTTCCTCGCCCAGGGCGTCGCACAATTCGTGCATGACGTCCCAGTCTTCGTTTTCTTCCAATGCGAGGCGCACGTCGCGACGATCCAACTCGTCGGGCAACGCCAAGAAGCTCGCTTGAAAACGCTCCGGGCGACGATAGAGCGACCGTGTCGGTTCTTCGCGGTCGCGCGGATGCGTGGCGTCGCGATCGGCGATGCGGATCGCCTTCGACTTACAAAGTTCGCCGTAACTGCCGATCGGCGTCTCGATCGCCGGGCAGCCAGAGCGGGTGCAAAAGCCCACGTAGTCGGCCGAGGGCGTCGCGGCGGCGTGCGTGACCAAGCGATCGACCAACACCGGATCGATGAACGGATGTTCGAGACAAATCCGCACCACGTTGGCGGCGCTGTAATGAAACAACGCATCGGCCAGTTGGCCCAACGCGTCGGGACGCGTGCTGGCGAAGAACGGCACGTCGGGCGGAACCAGCGTTTCGAGCGCGTTCAACTCGGCGACCGGGGCGACCACGATCACGCCGTCGAGGCGCGGCGCATTCGGTCGCGCGGCGGACGACCCACTCGACCAACGATTTGCCGCCGAAGTCGCGGTGCGCTTTCCATCCGGCGGTCAGACGATCCGGACGAATCTGCACGATTCCCAACGTGTGCAACATCGGAAGCATCCTTTCTTGATGGTCGTCGTCGCGTCGCGAAGTGCGCATAGCGCGACACGACCTTCGACGATTGGACACGGACGCCGCACAGAATCGGCGTCCCACGACTCACTCCCTCGAGACTCAACCTAGCACCGCCGCTTTCGGACGGTCAAGGCAAATCGAATGAAAAGCAAAATGCGAGAGTGCTAGCAAAAAACCGTACAAGGGGATCGGCTTAATAGAGCGATTCTTTCTCAGGCACTCGCTTTTTAGCCTTCCAACTCGGGCATCTCTCCGGCCAACAGATCGTGCAGTTTCAAGCGTGCTTCGCGCCAGCGGCGACGGATCGTTCGCTCGTCGACGCCCAGGACTTCGCCGACCTGTTGCTGCGAGAGCCCGTGATACCAAACGAGATCGAAAACCTCGCGTTCGGTGTCGGGCAGTTTTTGCACGGCTTCGTGGAAGTCCAACCAATCGGCCAACTGCTTGGGATCGAGCGTCCGTTGCCCCGGATCCAACATCCGCGGCGCGGAGCTTTCGTCCTTCCGCTGCGGCAAGACCGAGTGGTGATGCGCGCCCATCCCTTCGGGCCCGCGGTAATGCCGGGCCAGATCGATCAACTCGCGACGAATCTGCATCGCGGCTAAGCGATAGAAGTGCCGTGCGTCGTTCGGTTTGACGTCGGCCAAGGCGCGATAGAGCCGCATCGACGCGTTTTGAAACACGTCGGCCGTTTGTTCCCAGCGTTGCACGTCGGGAAAGTCCCGCAGAATCTTCCGCGTGACGTGCATCAACCGATCGCACGCGGTCTGCAGCAACTTCTCGCGCGGAATCGTCCCCGGACGCCAAGCGACGGATGTGATCTTCGATCAACAGCGTATGATCGCCGGGGTCTGACATGACGACGGTCTCGAGAACTGCGTACGGCGCCGAAAACATCGCGGACGTTTCCTCACTTTAGCCTCCGCCTGCGTCAAACGCCACGCACGGTCGCAATTCCCCGTTCCGCCGACCCCGAACGAACACCAAGACGGAGGGACACGCCCCAGGATTCGCCGAGAGACGCGCAACACGCCTTGCCGCGGCGTTATCGTTCATGCGGCGTATGGCGCAGCGCCGCGGAGGCGGGCATCGCGTGCATTCGGCGGACTTCGGGGATTTGCGTAAACGCGATTCGCATCGGATCGTGCGGTTGCGCACCGTGCATGCCGGCCAAGTAGACCGTGTGATCGCCCAGCTTTTGATTGATTCGATCCATCGCTTCGGAGACGCGTTCCAATTCGACGTGCTCGTCGAACAACGGACGCGTCGCCGAGCGGACGGGAATCAAATCGCCCAGTACGACGCCGACCTTCAACGGCGTGCCGACGGGCCGATCGTTCCAGAGCGCGTTGACGCACTCGACGATCGTGTGCGTGTCGCCGACCGCGGTCAGACGGTGTCGCGCGCTCCAAACGCCGTACGGTTCTCCGAGATGCGTCACCTCGATCGTGACCGATTGCGCGCGGAGTTCGAGCCGCCGCATCCGCGCGGCGGCTTTGTGCGTCATGCAGATCAACACCGCGCAGCTTCGTCTTCGTGACGTAATTCGGGAGGCAACACGTGCGAATGTCCGACCGAACGTCGCTTCGTCGGCGGTTCCGGGACGTCGTCGCCGCGCAGCTTGTGCCACCAGCCGCGTCCCAAGTGTTTGCTTTCCCAGACTCGGCTGAGTTGGTCGACGGTCATCGCCGCCATTTGCGCGACCGTGGCGACGCCCCAGCGATGGAAACGTTTTTCCATGCGCGGACCGATACCGGGAAAGTCGGTCAATTTCAATTTGAACAGCCGCTCGGGTAGTTCTTCGCCCCGAATCACGGTCAGACCGTCGGGCTTGACGATGTCGGCGGCCATTTTGGCCAAGATGCGATTCGGCGCGATGCCGATCGAGCACGTCAACCACCGGCCCAAGTCGCGCCGCACGGCCGCTTTGATTTCGGCCGCGATCGAACGGGCGGTCTCTTCGACGCGATGATCGCCGATCAAGCGGCAGATCAGTTCGTCGATCGACATCACCGCGTCGACGTGCAGACACGTTTCGACCGTCGCGATCAGTCGTTCGTGAATCCGCACGTACAGCTCGGGCCGGGCTTCGGCGAACGCGATTTCGGGGCAAAGTCGTCGCGCTTCGGCTACGCCGGTGCCGGTCTTCACGCCGTAGCGTTTCGCCTCGTAACTGGCGGCGATGCAGCAGGTGGTGTCGACGTTCTTCATCGGGACGACGCCGACCGGTTTGCCGCGAGGCGCCGGATTCGTTTGCTGTTCGCAACTCGCGAAAAACGAGTTCATGTCCAAAAACAGATAGGCCAACGGCGGACTTTGAGGCGTAATCATGGCGACGACTCCGAACGACGGCGATGCGATCCACTCCGCGTGCCCGCGACGGCATGTATTCTAATGTGCAGAAGTGTACATGCAATCACATATCGTCCGACGCGACGAAAAACTTCGTATGCGCCGGAGAAATACGGAATAATCGCTCCGAAAACGAAAAAACGCCGCGCGGTCGGAACCGCGCGGCGTTCGAGTCGGGTCAGAGTAAGTCGAGCGTACTCGCTTACTTGATGAACAGCATTTCTTGGTACTTCGGCAACGGCCAGATGTCGTCGGCGACGATCGTTTCCAACTCGTCGGCGATTTCGCGAACCGCCAACATCGCCGGCTTGACCGTGTCGTTGAAGTGCTTGGCTTCGGCCGTCACGTCGTGCGCGCCCTTGTGGTTGGCGGCCTTATCGAGTTCGCCGACGGCTTCCTCGAGTTTGGCGACCATGCCGGTCAGGGTTTCCAGCGTGCCGAGATGCGGATTCTTGCCGATGACCTTCAGGTCGGCGGCGATCTTGGCCAACTCGCCTTGATAGCGATAGGCGGCCGGGAGAATCTGCGTCTTGGCGATGCTTAACGCGCATTGAGCTTCGGTGTTGATGTCCTTGACGTACCGCTCGGTGTAGATCTCGTAACGGCTGCGGGTTTCGCGTTCGGTCAGAACCTTATACTTCTCGAAGAGGTCGATGTATTCCTTCTTCAAGAGCACCGGCAACGCGGCGACCGTGTTGCGCAGGTTCGGCAAGCCGCGTTTCTCGGCTTCCTTGTGCCATTCTTCGCTGTAACCGTTGCCGTTGAAGACGACGGCCGAATGGTCGTTGACGATTTGCTGCAACAACGCTTGAACGCCGGCGTTCAACTTGGCCGGATCGCCGCCGACGGTCTTTTCGAGCGTCGTGGCGACGTAATCCAAGCTCTCGGCCATGATCGTGTTCAACACGACCAGCGGACCGGCGATCGACTGGCTGCTGCCCACCGCGCGGAACTCGAACTTGTTGCCGGTGAAGGCGAACGGGCTCGTGCGGTTGCGGTCGCCGGCATGCTTCGGCAACGGCGGCAGAACGTCGACGCCGACCTTCAACACGCCCGATTGCTTGCTGCTGGTCGCCTTGCCGGTCTTCAATTGTTCGAAGACGTCGGCCAGTTGATCGCCCAAGAAGATCGAGATGATCGCCGGCGGGGCTTCGTTCGTGCCCGAAGCGGTGATCGTTGCCCGAGGTCGCGACGGCGACGCGCAGCAGTTCCGAGTACTTGTGCACGCCGCGGATGACGGCGGCGCAGAAGACCAAGAACTGCGCGTTTTCGTGCGGCGTTTCGCCCGGTTCCAGCAGGTTGCCCACGCCCGGGCCGCCCAGCGACCAGTTGACGTGTTTACCCGAGCCGTTGATCCGCGCGAACGGCTTTTCATGCAGCAAGCAGGCCATGCCGTACTTTTGCGCGACGCGGGTCAGCGTCTGCATGATGATTTGCTGATGGTCGGTCGCCAAGTTGGCGCTTTCGTACAGCGGCGCGACTTCGTATTGGGCCGGGGCGACTTCGTTATGACGGGTCTTGACCGGCACGCCGAGTTTGAACAACTCGCGTTCGACTTCCATCATGCACGCGAGAACGCGTTCCGGAATGGCGCCGAAGTATTGATCTTCGAATTCTTGGCCCTTGGCCGGCGGCGCACCGAACAACGTGCGACCGCAGGTGACCAAGTCCGGACGGCTGAAGAAGAAGTTCCGGTCGATCAAGAAGTATTCTTGTTCCGGACCACACGACGCCACGATCGGCGTGTCGGCCGAGTGGCCGAATTGCTTCAGCACGCGTTGCGCTTGTTGCGCCACGGCTTGCATCGAACGGAGCAGCGGCGTCTTCTTGTCCAACGCTTCGCCGGTCCAACTGCAGAACGCGGTCGGGATGCACAGCGTGGTCCCGTTCGGGTTCTCCATGATGTACGCCGGGCTGGTCGGATCCCAGGCCGTGTAACCGCGGGCTTCGAACGTGGCGCGAATGCCGCCGCTCGGAAAGCTGGAGGCGTCCGGTTCGCCTTGGATCAGTTCCTTGCCGCTGAATTCGGCGACCGCGGTGCCGTCGCCCACCGGCGACAGGAAGCTGTCGTGCTTTTCGGCGGTGATGCCGGTCAACGGATAAAAGACGTGGGCGTAGTGCGTGGCGCCCTTTTCGATGGCCCATTCCTTCATGGCCAAGGCCACGGCGTCGGCGACGCTGGCGTCGAGGACGACGCCCTTCTTGATGGTCGCTTGCAGAGCTTTGTAGGTCGATTTCGGCAGACGATCCTTCATCACACCGTCGTGAAACACATTCGAGCTAAACAATTCGCTTGCGGGGGTCTCGACGAAATTCAAAGCGGCTCCGTTCGCTTTGTAATTCGTGACCGCCGTAATCGCCGCCTGTCTTGCAGTACTCAAGGGAAGGAACTCCAAGGTCTGAAAAAGGAAAAAGACCAACGCCAAACGTAAGGATTTTGCGCAGAAATGCAAATTCGATACCCACCTCGTTCGGCACTCGATTTGCAATGCCTAAGTCAAGTCGCCTTGGACGGTTAGGGCATTCGTTCAAATCTTTAAGGTATTCCGAGCAACTTTCCGTTGCCCCGAACACATGCGATCGTGCTTAACCAAGTGGCGAATCTCAAGCTGCGATCGTGAATGTGAACGAACACGTTATCCACACGATCGTCACGTGCGTTGCAATCCGCAGGCTCGCCGCAGCTCGCCTACTTTGGTTCATGGCGATCTGCCGGAATGTTCATCGTCGTTCGCGCAATTCCGCGACAGGACGAGTCACAATGGATCAATGTTTGAAATGACGCCGCCCGGTGAAAATCATCGGCAAGCCCGCAGCGTCACAGGCCGCCACGACTTCGTCGTCGCGTTTCGATCCGCCCGGTTGAATAATCGCCCGCACTCCCGCCGCGACCGCCAAGCCGATGGAATCCGCGAACGGAAAAAACGCATCGCTGGCCAACACCGCGCCGCGAGCACGCTCGCCCGCCTTGCGGATCGAGATTTCGACGCTGTCCACGCGACTCATCTGCCCTGCCCCTACGCCCAGCACCATGCGGTCCTTGGCCAACAGAATGGCGTTGCTCTTCACGTGACGGACCATCGCCCAGGCGAAACGAAGATCGGCCTCGATCGCGGCGTCGGGCTGCGTCTTGGTCACCACGCGCCAATGGTCGTGTTGATCGGCGTCGACGTCGGCGTTCTGCACCAACCAGCCGCCGTCGATCTGCCGGAGGACCGGTTCGGCCAGGAGGATTTGCGGCGCGACCGGCGCGGCGGAACCGATCTCGACCAAACGCACGTTCGCTTTCCACTTCGGCTTCGTCGTGAGAATCTCGAACGCCTCGGGCGTGAAGCTCGGCGCGATGATCGCTTCGACGAAGCGATCGGGCTCGGCCAACACTTCGGCCGTCGCGGCGTCCATCGAACGATTGAGTCCCAGCACGCTGCCGAACGCGCTGACCGGATCGCCGTCCCATGCGCGACGCATGGCCGCGGACAACTCCGCATGCGACGCCGCGCCGCACGGGTTGTTGTGCTTGATGACCACGGCCGACGGATCGGGCAGCATCCGCACGATGCCCCAGCACGCATCGAGGTCCAGCCAGTTGTTGTACGACAGCTCTTTGCCGTGCAACTGTTTGGCGGCGACGACGCTGTTCGCTTTACGCGGCGACGACGCATAGAGCGCTGCCGCTTGATGCGGATTTTCGCCGTAGCGCAGCGTTTCCACGCGCTCGATATGCAACGTCCGCGCTTGCGGGAACAGTTCCGGCGTCGGATGCAACGCGTCGTGTGTGGACGACTTCGGCTTGGCGAAGTAGGCCGCGATCGCCGTATCGTAGCGCCCGGTCGCCGAGTAGGCGTCGCCCGCCAGCTTGCGCCGCAGTTCCAACGACGTCCCGCCGTTCTGCTTGAACGACGCGATCAGTTGGTCGTATTGTTCGGGCGAGGTCAGCACCGCGACGTAGGCGTGATTCTTGGCCGCGCCGCGGATCAGGCTGGGACCGCCGATGTCGATGTTCTCGATCGCGGTCGCGTCGTCGATGTTCGGCTTCGCGACGGTCTCTTCGAACGGATAGAGATTGACCACCACCAAGTCGATCGGCTGAATGCCGTATTCGGTCATCGACGCCGCGTGCGTCGGCACGTCGCGCAACGCCAAGATGCCGCCGTGAATTTTCGGATGCAGCGTCTTTACGCGACCGTCCAGCATCTCGGGAAAGCCGGTGTACTCGGCCACGTCGCGCGCCGCATGACCGTGGTCGTTTAGCCACTTCAGCGTCCCGCCGGTGCTCAGCAATTCCACGCCGGCGGCGGCCAAGGCCGGGGCCAAACGTTCGAGCCCGGCCTTGTCGCTGACGCTCAGCAACGCGCGGCGCAGCGGCACATGATCGGGAGCGACGAACGGAAGCGCGGCATGCGAAACGGCGGCCATGGCGTGTGCGAAAATCAGGAATCGGATGGGCGAAAGAACCCCGATTGTCCCCGATCCCCGCAGCAATTCAACCCGCCCAATTTTCCCGGCTTCTTGGTGATTTCAGGACGAAACGAACGCTTCAAGACAGCTTAACAACCAGCCCAGCAATGTTTCCCCGGCATCTTGACGGATAATGGCCCGCCCTAAACAGACCAAGAACAACGTCGCCAGAAATAACACGACCGGCAAGATGTCGAAACCGTGCTTGACGATGTCGTAGCAGGCGTATCCGAACGCGGATGCGGCAAGCAAAAAACAGATCGACGCCGAGGTGATTCGCCAAATTGAAAGCGACTCGTTCATGCCCTCAGTCTAAACGGCCTCGCACGAATCGACCATGTTCGAGAAACCCAAAATCGACGCCGCCCGCGTGAAAGATCACGCGGGCGGCGAAGCGCTGCTCGAATTGTCGGTCACCCGGCGTCAACCGGAATCTCGTCATGCGCGATAGGTGCCGGCCGGAGCGGGCGGGGCCGGCGGCGTCGGCGCGGCGGGGGCGTCCGAAGGCGAAACCGGAGGAGCCGGCGGCGCACCGTGGTTTTGATGTTGCATGTTGGGGTCGTACGAATGCGCGGTCGTCGTCGTGCAACCGCCGGTCGCACAGCCCCCCGTCGCACACGCGGACGTGCCGCACGGGCTGCCGCAGGTCGGGGCCGGAGCGAAGTTCGCGCACAGCTCGAACCGCAGCCGCGACGGTGACGGCGATGACGACAACCGGCTTCGGCCGAATCGGCGAAGGTCGCTACGCCGACGAAGAAACAAGTCACCATTGCGAGACGACGCAAAGTCGAAACGACGTTCATACCACTTCCTCCGAGAGAGATTGAAAAACGCATCGCACAATCCCGGGCGTCACGAGTGTGTGAGGGAGCGGCGAGAGGCGATCGGCACGGAAAGCAACCGCCATGCCTTCCGGCCTCGATGCGCCTCGGCGAGTCTTAGTCGGACTGTGGATAACTCCGCCGCGAACCGTAGCGATCTCCCTAAAAGCCAGTCGAATGCGCCAGCCGGCACCGGTGCGCAAAATTCTCCGAAAATCTTCGCAACAAGAATCCCAATTGGGACGGCGGCGGTTGAAATTCGTTCAATTTGGGTTGAACGATCGTCCGCAAATCAGAATCCGCGTGCCGGCAATTGATGCCGGCGTGGGAAGACGCCGCCGCATCACCTTTTCGCAAGACAGCCGCCCCAGGGAGCGAAGAAACCCCGTTCCGTCGTGGGAAAACGAAGCGGCACGGTTGCCACATCGCTGGATGAGCCTGCCCGAACGCCCGAGCTACTTCGCAAACGGGTCCGCGGCCGGAGCAGGCGCAGTTCCGCCCGGGGCGGGCATCACGCCGCCTGCCGGAGCCGGCGCGAACGGGTCGTTCGCCGCCGGAGGCGCGGCGGGGCCGGGCATCGCGCCGCCGCCCGCAGGCGGGGCGAATGGATCGGCCGCCGGCGCGGGCGTTCCTGGCGGCGGAGCGAAGGGATCGTTCGCCGGGGCCGGAGCAGGCGCGTTGGGTTGCGGCGCGAACGGGTCGTTGCCGGGCATCGCGCCGCCCGGTGCGGCCGGCGGAGTGGCGAACGGATCGGTCCCCGGCGCGGCGTTCGGATCGGCTTCCGGAGCGACCGGCTTCAACGGCTTCTTGGTCGTGTCCTTCGCCGCGTTCGGCGCGACGTAGTAATTCGCACGCTCTTTCACCGCCGCTTCGTGCAGCTCTTGGACCAGCCCATGACGCGTCACGAAAAAGACTTGGTCGCTATGCGGATTAGTGATCGGAAAATCGTACTCGGGCAGCGGCATCGACGCGACCACCGAACCGGTCGCCGCGTCGAGAATCGCCAATCGACGAATCTCGTCCAGCACGTAAACGTGCGTCTTGCTCTGCGCCAGGAACTGACGCACGCCCGGGGTTTGCCACAACTCGCGGCCGTCGGCCGTGTCGAGTTTGAACAAGCGGAAATCGTTCCCCACCACATACAACGACTTGTCGACGATCACCGGCGTGGTCTTCGCGCCGACGCCGATGCTGACGGTCCAATTGGGTTCGCCCCGTTCGCCCGCGAACAGGCTGATTTGTCCCAACTCGGTGGCGGCGAACAATGCGTTCCCCCGCGCCGGGCGAGACCTTGCCGGCCCCGCGCACGCGATAGTTATAAAACGTCTTATCGCCGGTCGGCGTCGCCAAACCGACGGTCCCCGTATCGCTGATCCAGCCGACGCCCAGACCCGTAACGGTCGGCGCGGAACTGACCATGCCGTCGCCTTGCGTCGAACCGACGTAACGCACCGCGGCGTCGTGCTTCAGGTCATAACGGTCGATCATGCCCGAGAGGTTCGGCATAAAGACGGTCGTCTCGCTGACCGCGGCCGGCGCGGCGGGAACGTATTCGGTCTTGGTCTCGAAGATCACTTTGCCGACCAACGGCACGGTCCGGTAGCGAATGATCTCGGGCGTTCCCTTCTTGGCCGGAGTCGCGGGTCGCAGCGGCGCGGCCGATGTGTCGACCACCTTCGCGTCTTGCGCCCCACGGCGTACAAGCGCGTGCCGCAGATGATCGCCACGGCGTTGGTGCCGATGCCCATCGGCAGATAGTTGTTGCGCGGGTCGCCCACGTGGACGTGCCACTTGCGCATGCCGGTCGCGCCGTCGAAGCAGCTCAGCGAGCCCGCCTCGGTCAGCACGAACAATTCGCCGGTGTGGTACTGCGCGTCGAGCACGCGGTAACCGTCGGATCCGGCCGGAGCTTGGGTGAACCACCCGCGCGTGAGACCGAGCGTGGCCAACTGCGGCTGCGCCAGCAACCGATCGGCCGCGCAGCGATCCGCCGCACAACGCCAAGACAATGGCCAACGAACCGACGACAAGACGAAGCGTGTGCGAAACGCGCATAGCGATACGGACGAGAAGGACGAAGCGTCGGCCGAAAAGCCGCCCCGGGGCCGACACTACAGAATCAGTGACGATGCTTTAAGAATACTCACGCCCGCCGGCGGAAACAAAGGTTTTCCGCACCCCGGCCGCCGGAATAACCGGCCCCCCGTGCCGACGAATCGCTACGACCGGAGATGCGCATTCGCGTCATCCCACCAAACGGCAGTGGGTGGCCTGGGTCGAAGCGTACCCGCGCAGCCCCCGGAACGTTTGAGGCCGCGAAACATCCCTCCCTCACCACGCTCTCCTCCCACAGGCAAAACCCTCGCCTCCAACACCTGCCAAAACGGCGGCACACTCCCTGGAAATACAATTCGTAGCCGGCGTCGGTCCGGCCACCCAACTTTTTAACTTCAAACCGTCCAACGGCTTGCACTCCGCCCGGTCGGATTGGTCCGCGACTTGCATTTTCTGCGGGGACCGATCGTCCCAGGCTGCTAGTTTGGCAGAACCTTGGATTGCGGGTCGCCCTGCCGCGACCCGGGCGTACGGTCGCCCCCCGCACACGTTTCGTTCATTATCACCGCTTTAGAGGGATTCGAGACCCATGTCCACCGCCACGAAAAGCCCGAAGAAAAAAGCGTCGGCCGCCAATCTCAAGCTGCAACCGCTCGGCGATCGCGTCGTGGTGGAACGCGAAGAATCCGAGACCAAGACCGCCGGCGGCATCTTGCTGCCCGATTCGGCCAAGAACAAGCCGACCCGCGGCATCGTGGTCAGCGTCGGCAACGGTCGCCTGACCGAAGACGGCAAGCGTCACCCGCTGCAAGTGAAGGCCGGCGACCGCGTCGTCTTCACCAGCTACGCCGGCGAAAACTTCAAAATCGGCGACGACGAACTGATCCTGATGCGCGAAGACGAAATTCTCGCCATCATTGAATAGTTTTCAGTGAACAGTTTTCAGTTTTCAGGAGATGCTTCATCGCGTCCACACTGAAAGCTGTCAACTGAAAACTGAAAACTCGCTCACCTAAAACACTTTCCACTTCATCAATCGACATATTTCCGAAAGAGTAGTCTCCCATGGCAAAGATGATCGCGTTCGATCAAGAAGCGCGCGAAGCGATTCGCCGCGGCGTCACCAAGTTGGCCCGCGCCGTCAAAGTCACCCTCGGTCCCAAGGGCCGCAACGTCATCCTCCAAAAGTCCTTCGGCAGCCCGACCGTCACCAAGGACGGCGTCACCGTCGCCAAGGAAGTCGACCTGGAAGACGTCTATGAAAACATGGGCGCCCGGATGGTCCGCGAAGTCGCCAGCAAGACCAGCGACGTCGCCGGCGACGGCACCACCACCGCCACCGTGTTGGCGGAAGCCATCTTCAACGAAGGCCTGAAGGCCGTCGTCGCCGGTGTGAATCCCATCGCGTTGAAGGTTGGCATCGACCGCGCCGTGGCCGACATCACCGACAAGCTGAAGAAGATGTCGATCAAGATCAAGGACAAGTCCGAAATGTCGAACGTGGCGACCATCGCCGCGAACAACGACCGCGAAATCGGCGATAAACTGGCCGACGCCATGGAAAAGGTCGGCAAAGACGGCGTCATCACCGTCGACGAAGGCAAGTCCTTCGCCACCGAAATCGAATGGGTCGAAGGGATGCAGTTCGACCGCGGCTACCTCAGCCCGTACTTCGTCACCAACCCGACCGACATGACGGCCGAGATGCAAGACGCCTACGTCTTGGTCTACGAAAAGAAGATCAGCAACATCAAGGAACTGGTCCCGCTGCTCGAACAAGTCGTCAACAGCGGCAAGCCGTTGTTCATCGTCTGCGAAGAAGTCGAAGGCGAAGCCTTGGCCACGTTGGTCATCAACCGTCTCCGCGGCACCTTCAACGTCTGCGCCGTCAAGGCCCCGGGCTACGGCGACCGTCGCAAAGCGATGCTCGAAGACATCGCCATCCTGACCGGCGCCAACGCCGTGTTCGAGAGCCTGGGCGTGAAGCTCGAATCGCTGACCCTGGCCGACTTCGGTCGCGCCAAGAAAATCACCGTCGACAAGGACAACACCACGTTGATCGAAGGGGCCGGCAAGCCCGCCGACATCAAGGCCCGTATCGAACAAATCCGTCGCGAAATCTCGGCCAGCACCAGCGACTATGATCGCGAAAAGCTGGAAGAACGTCTGGCCAAGTTGGCCGGCGGCGTCGCCAAGATCAACGTCGGCGGCGCGACCGAAAGCGAAATGAAAGAGAAGAAAGCCCGCGTCGAAGACGCGCTGCACGCCACCCGTGCGGCCGTCGAAGAAGGGATCCTGCCGGGCGGCGGCGTCGCGTTGTTGCGCCACGGCCAAGTGCAAGCCGGAAGGTCTCGAGGGGGACGAAGTCGTGGGCTACAACATCGTGCTGCGTGCCGCCCGCGCCGATCACGATGATCAGCACGAACGCCGGCCAAGACGGCAGCGTGATCTGCGAGAAGGTGTTGGACGGCAAAGACAACTTCGGCTACAACGCCGCGACCGGCGTGTTCGAAGACATGGTCAAGGCCGGCGTCATCGACCCGACCAAGGTCACCCGTTCGGCCCTGCAAAACGCGGCCAGCGTCAGCATCCTGCTGCTGACCAGCGACGCGCTGATCGCCGAGAAGCCGAAGGCCGAAGGCAAAAAAGGCGGCCACGGCGGCGACCACGATATGTACTAAGGCGAAACGCCGAAGTACGAAGAAGCTGTTGAAATCACGAGCGGGGGACCAATTTGGTCCCCCGCATCTGTGAACATGCAAATAAGATCGCTATGATCTGAATGAATTTCACTTCGGGGCATCGAAATGAGCACACTAAAAATTTTAGAAAGAGAACCGTTTGAACAGCTGTTCGGAATGTCCAGTGGGTATGTTCTCGATTTTTCCAATCCGACGTTTTCTTCGATTATCAAAGAAAATGTCAAACTAGATATATACTCGGATAAGTATGGTACGCGCGGGAATTCCAAAGCAAACCGACTGCGAGCATTTATCGAGGCCGAAGACGACGCTGTTGTGGGGCTGCTGTTAGCAGAGTTTTTGGATTATTGGAAGTACAAAAACCCGACACCAACTGCCGTTGAGCAATCACAATACGAACGTTGCTTGACAGTTATCAGCCGACTTACCGGAAAAGCACAGGGCAGCGCTTCTTCGGAATCGAATTTTCTAAATGTTGATTTTGGATCGGTTTCAATTTCATCGATTGGATTGCCATCTCAACTTGTCACAATACTCGAACAACGAATAGCAGAAGCACACGAGTGTCTTGCAGCCAATGCTTCACTTGCCTGCATTTTTTTGACAGGTAGCATTCTTGAAGGATTGTTGCTCGGTGTAGCCACAAACTATCCAGAACAATTCAACAGAACTACTTGCTGCCAAAGGACAAAGAAGATCGCGTAAAACCATTTCATCTCTGGACACTTTCTGACTTTATTGACGCCGCCTATGAACTGGAACACCTTAAGCTGGACGTAAAGAAATTCAGTCATGTGCTTAGAGACTTTCGGAATTACATTCACCCGTACCAACAGATGGTGAGCAAGTTCCAACCTGACAAACATACCGCACAAATCTGTGTACAAGTTCTTAAGGCTGCAATTGCCTCATTGTCTAGAGCCAGATAGCGCAAAGTATCGCATTACAAAGAAAAGCTCTTAGGAGATTGCCGCATCGATTGATGTGTTCGCAATATGTCGCTAGGTAATGAAGTCTTTTTTCAAAAGGGGTGAGATGATGCCAAAGTATGTGGTAATACGCGAGATCGGTCGCGGTGGTTTTGGGGTTGTCGAGGAGGTTGTAGATTCAAATGGCAATCATTTTGCCAGAAAACGATTTCAGCCCGCTCCTCACAATCTTCCGCACAATCCTACGGAAGCTAAGAAGGTGCTTGATCGCTTACGACAGCGGTTTACTAGAGAAGTTAAAACCCAACAAGCACTAACTGGCCCAGAAATCATGCCGGTACTAGATTCAGGATTGGGTATTGAAAATCCGTGGTTTGTTATGCCACTGGCAGAAAAGTCTTACGATCAGCAAATCGCTGATGATCGATCGTCCGGAGTAATTACTATCGAAGCCGTTGCGGACATCATGAACGGTTTGCAGTATTTGCATGATCTTGGATACGTGCATCGCGATCTTAATCCAAGAAATGTTCTATTGTATAATGGGCATTGGTGTTTAACTGATTTTGGTGCCGTGCTTCCACCACAGGGCCAAACACTTACCTTAACGGAGAATACTACAATATATACCGAGCTGTATTGCTCTCCAGAACAGCATAACGAATTCCATAAAGCGCAACCGCCTTCTGATATCTATTCATTCGGATGTATTCTGCATGACTTAGTCGGCAAGCCGCCTCGCACTCCGTACGGCAAACATACAGCTGATGGAAAGTTGGGGGTAATCATTGAAAAATGCACGGATCGTACACCCAAGCGCCGTCCAAGTATTCTACCATTGAGGGACATGGTACTTGAGGCACTCGTAGAGGCTGGCGGGCACTTAAAAATAGACGACCCGCAATCTGAAGAGTGGCTGGCAAAGATAGAGACTATTGATCAGTGGAATGAAAGCGAGTTTGAGGATTTCTTACGTTTTTTTATGAACCTAGATAAAAGTGCACGCACGGAAGCACATTTGACCTGGGTCGGATCATACTCAACGCCATTTTTGTCACACCTGTCCACAGACGCCCTTGCTAAAATATCTGCAAGGAAAGACAGCCTCTCTGAAGCAATTGTCGAATCGTACAGTGAGTGGGCCAGAACAACGAATTTTAGTTTCGGATTTTCCGATTCTATTGCATCGAGATTATGCGCTATCTATGACAATGGCACAAATGCAGACAAAGCATGTGCATTTGCCGCTCTTGTAGAACTCGGTTCTAGTCATAATCGCTGGTATGTTATGCGCGCAGCGCTTTTGCGAGGTGGCCGAGATATTTCCGATGAGTTAGCGAATA
Organism: Pirellulales bacterium; assembly: GCA_049840575.1. Classification (GTDB taxonomy): domain Bacteria; phylum Planctomycetota; class Planctomycetia; order Pirellulales; family JALHPA01; genus JANRLT01. Next base: position 39,950 of record JASGKV010000008.1, on the reverse strand, counting down.
GGCTTGCAATTGAACTGAGGACGTGTGATCTAGTTGGTGATTTTCAGAATTGTGTCAATGTGATTGCATGGCAGAAAAGTCTTCTTTGTCATGCGCTAGCCTCTCTGTTGTGATATTGAATCACATGGATGGATTCACGCTCAGGTGTTGAATTGCTAATGTTGAACTCTTGGGTAGCTGGGGTCGGTGTGTACGTCGCGCCGACCCCAGCAGCATTGTTAATACGCATATTCCGCAGCAGGTTGGCCGAATTGAACCTACCAGATGACGGCTGCTCGGTGTGCCATATACGCCGTCCACAGGACGTTAGGGAGCCTGCTCCCACTTGTTTTCGGTTGAAGCGAAATTACATCGAAATGCGCCGCAGCACTTCGGCTGGGTCTTGTGGATAGCGTTGCTAACGAGACAAACGATAATCTTCCCCCGTTTTTCAAGGCTTCCCGACGCCGTACGTCCCGCTTTGCGGGCCGGAACTCCATCCCGTATTACCCGCAATGACGTTGTTTCGCACGGAACTTGGACGTATCATCGGGTTTATATGGATCGCACGCCGTCCGGACGCCGAATCGTGAGAGACGGGGCGGCCGGGATGCGGAAATCGCAGTGGGATTGTGAGTCTTGACGTGTCGTGGGGACGATACGCACTGTTCAACACGGGGAACGCCACATGCGCCGGCGAGCGTTTACGTTGGTCGAATTGTTAGTCGTGATCGCGATTATCGGGATCTTGGTCGCGCTGCTGTTGCCCGCGATCCAGGCCGCGCGCGAATCGGCCCGGCGGTCGCAATGCCTGAACAATTTCCGGCAGGTCGCGTTGGCGCTGCACAACTACCACGACGGCAACAAACGCTTTCCCCCCGCCGCCGAGGTCTCGCCCGCCTCGCCCGTCTGGATCGCCAAGACGCTGCCGTACTTCGAAGAAGGCATCGTGGCCGCGAAATATCGGAAGGACATCGCCGGCTACAGCCAAGCCAGCAGCGGCGCCACCAACGTCCAATTCGCCGTCATGACGTGCCCTAGCGACGTCGTGGCGTTGACCGCGGGGCAGACCTACAACGGCACGGCCTATCACAACATCATGGTCAACATCGGCAACACGTGCAGCTCGACCAGCGGCACGGTCGTCCGTACCGAAACGACCTATAACGGCAACACGTTCGCCGGCGCCGTTCGTGTATGCCGCGAAGGGACAACGGACCGCCGACATCACGGACGGGACCAGCAAAACGCTGATGCTGGGCGAAACGGTGCAAGGCCAACGCGTGGACGTGCGCGGCCACACGTGGTGGATCAACGGCACGTCGTTCGTGACGTCGTTGCGTCCGAACGACACGAACCCGGACGTGGTCAACCACCCGTCATGCGATCCCAACGTGCCGAATCCGCCCTGCATCACCGGCGGCGGCACGGCGTCGAACGGCGGCGCGTTGCGCGCCTTCGCCGCCCGCAGTCAGCACCCCGCCGGCGTGGGGGTCTCGATGTGCGATGGGAGTTCCCGTTTCCTGAACGACGACATCGATCCGATCGCCTGGAAAGCACTGGGAACCTCGAAGGGCGGCGAACTCGCCGCGGTGGACTGAGTTACCCGGTTCGGCTGAGTCGCCCGGCTCGATCGAGTTGTGTTTCGTCGGGATCGTCGTCGCGAAGTGGATTGGCTCAGGTTCGAGAGTGAGTTGCTCATGATGACGTCGCGACGCGTGCTGCGATCGATTTCGGTGTGGGGCGTTCTGATCGCGTGCCTCGCGGCCGGCTGCGGCGGTTCACGCAACGGGTTTCAGCCCGTGACGGGCATGGTGACGTTTCAGGGCGAAACCGTCGCCGACGGAACGATCCAGTTTTATCAAGCCGGTCCCCCGCCCGTGATGTACGGCGGCGCGATGATTCGCAACGGCAAGTACGAACTTCCGGCGACGCACGGCCTGCCCGCCGGCGATTACGTAGTGCGGATTTCTTCGCCCGAGCGGGCGAATCCCGCCGAGACCGACGGCGGCACGATGTCGGCCGTCGCGTTCCGCGAACGGATACCGGCCCGCTACAACGAAAAGAGCGAGCTGAAGATCACGGTGCAACCCGGCGAGTCGACCGTGTTCGATTTCCCGTTGGAGTGAGAACGGGTTGCGGGAGGATGGTTAAATTGTGGGTGGCACGGGCGAGCGAGGCTCGCCGTGTCCGGTAACTTGCGGACTGCCTTCGATCTGTTGAGGCCTACCCTGGTCCTCCGTAGAGGTGCTTTTTAAGCGGACATACCTGTGGGCCGGATTCTCACAATATTAATCGAATCGACCTGCTTGCGGCTGTAACTACCAACTGTCAACAAGTCGTTCGAGTCTTTCTCTCAGTTCCGGATGATAAAATTGCATGTCTAAAGTAAATGACACGATGGCTTCGAATTCCGACATTCCATAATTAGACTTGATTTCTCGCGTCATTCGTCTTGCATAGGTATTCACCCACAAAATCACATCATCGAGTTTTGACTTAGGACATCGACCGTCATCCCACAAAGCGTAGATGAGTTTCTTCATCGATTCCGCGTCGCCAGTTTGAGCGGATGACTCTAATGATGCGATGAGTTTGCGTTTTTCCTCGTTACTCTCATACACATCCGTGTCACCCTCATCGATAGGGTAGCCGCAATCCGGACAGGAGTGTGCTCTGTCGGAGACGTTTTTGCGTCCACACTCAGGACAATCGATTAGTGCCATAAAGTTCGACTAAGAAAGAGCTTGCGATTAAGAAACGATCGATTACTCATAATCCTAAATTGTGTTGAGGTCAACAAGAACGCGAGTTGATGCGATCAGGTTCATATACCGTGCAGAGGGTGATTGTGGACGTACGACCATAAGCCAGACGTACGGTTTCGGTATACCTCGTGAAATAACAGTCATCTGAAAACCGTTCGCAAAATTCCTGTCCTCTTCCGGCCCTGGCTCTCGCCGAGTGTCGCCGGGTCGGGTGACTCGCTCCGCGCGAAAGGATGCGGCGGATTTTGGATTCCGCGTCGTCGTATCCTTGGGGGAAAAGCGTCATGTTACGTTCCGTCATCCGTCGTCCGTCGCTCGGCCGTCTGGTACTTGGCTTGGGGGCGATCGCGGTCTGTGTCGCGTCGCAGTCCGCGACGCACGCTCAGCAGATCGCCATTTACAACGATAACGGCAATTACGGCCCGGCCTATTACGGGCAATCGAATTACGGTCCGGCCAACTATGCCCCCGCCAACTACGGCCCGTACGGTTACGGTCAAGCAGGCTACGGCTATGCTCCGGGCTATGTCGCGCCGACGTACACGAACGGTTGGGCGTCGTCCTATCCGGTCTGGGGCTACTCGCCCTACGCGCCCAACAGCGTCTATTTTTCGCGCAACAGCTACCGCACGAACGTTTCGCCCTCGATTCAACACTACGTCCCGCGACGTTGGTAACGAGGGAGGTTTACAGGGTGTGCTGCGCGAAGCACCGCATTGTCGACCACCGACCAAGAGCTTGAGCGACTCAACGAAACCACGGTACGGCGGTTGCATTCGGCGATATCAACATCACATTGATATCTGCGATATCCGCAACCCATCAGGAAATCGTGCCATGTCGAAGCTCCCCACCGGCCCCGGTGAACGCCAGGCCGAGCATCCCATCCTCCCGCTGTTCGTCCAACGGTGGTCGCCGCGGGCGATGGATGGTCGGGCGTTGACCGATGCGGACATGCATACGCTGTTCGAGGCCGCGCGATGGGCGCCCAGCACGCAAAACGAGCAGGAGTGGCGGTTCCTCTATGCGCGACCCGGGTCGGCCCACTGGGCGACGTACCTCGAGATCCTGATGGAGGGGAATCGCGTCTGGTGCAAAGACGCCGGGCTGTTGTGCGTGATCCTGGCGGCGAAAACGTTTGCCAAGAACGGCAAGCCGAATCCGGTGTACGCGTTCGACGCCGGCGCGGCGTTCATGAGCATCGCGCTGCAAGCCGCGGCGCAGGGCTTGGTCGCGCACGGCATGGCCGGCTTCGACAAGGACAAGGCCCGAACCGAACTGAGCGTCCCCGACGATTACGCGATCCAGGCGATGTTCGCCGCCGGCTACCCGGGCGACCCAGCCAAACTGCCCGACACGCTCCGCGATCGCGAACGTCCGTCGCCGCGCCGCCCGATACGCGAATCGATCGCCGACGGCCGCTTCGCGTTTTGAAACGCCGGTCAAGACGGCGCGATTCTGAACAACCGCGCTACTTGAACAACCGGACCAGTTCCAACACCAACACCGCCGCGCCGATCAGCAGGTTCAGCACGAGCAAGATTTGCAGTCGCGCGTACAACGTGTGCAGCGGCGTGGGCGCGCTCGCGGAGCCGGCGGGTGACTCCGCCGGACGCGACGCCCCGACGGCCGGGACCGAGAGCAGTTTTTTGTGCGTGTCCTCGTCTTCGGCCAACGTCGGCGCGACGACGTAGTACAGACACCGGCAGCTCTCGCACGTGACGAACCGCCCGACCAGCGAATCGCTGATCTGGCTTTCCACGCCGCATTTCGGGCACGTCGTCGTACGAGGCATAAGTCGTGATTGCGTGAGCGGTGGTGGCGGTGAAACTGTGGAACGCGTCGATGCACGTCCCATCGAACGCTGCGACGTCGTGTCGCACAGCGGGAGATGCAGATACCCGATTTTATCAGAAATTATTTCGCAAAAAACGCCGAACGGCGGGCAGTCGGGCCGCGTCGTATAGGAGAAGAACGTCGTAACATCGGTCGCCGGGTCGATCGGCCCGGCCCGCGAGTCCCACTCGCAGCTTTCCCGAGAGACGAAAAACGAAAACGGAGGAATTGCGCGGACTCGTAACGCTCGTAACGCTCGCGCAGTGAAGCTAGAGAAGCCGGCTCAGGTGTCGCAACAATCAACAGCGAACTGGGGGCGTTGTCCACTCGAAGAAAAAGAAAAACCACTTGCGCAACGCTCGGAACGATCGTAACGCTCGCAAAGTGAAGATGGGAGGTTTTAGCGACGGAAAGATGGTCCGAAAATCAACGGAGTTCGGCATTTTCCGAAAACTGAAAACCGAAAACTGAACGCATTCCCCGCTCGTAACGCTCGTTTCTTCACACTGGGAGGTTTTGGCGACGCCCGGGGGACGGAATTGTTTCACGTGAAACAATGTCCACTCGCACGGTCCGTCATGTGTATGGCTCCTACGGCGTTCCGCGGTCGGTTCGCTCGATTCGGTTCGCCGGCGATGTTACAACCAGTTTTCGTCGCTTTGTCGTCCGTCGTTCCGAGGATGTTATGCTCGCCGTTTCGTTTCGCAGCGCGTTGTGTCGGGGTTTGCTGGGCGTTCTGAGCGTGGTCGGGCTGTCCCCGTTCGCCGGGGCCGCCGAGTTCGACGATGCCGCGCGGAACGACGTGCTGAAACGGATCGACGAGCGTAAGAGCGAAGCGGTGGAGACGGCCGAGAAAATTTGGGACATCGCCGAGGTCGGCTATCAAGAAACGCAAAGTTCGGCGTTGCTGAAAGCGAAGTTGAAGCAGGCCGGCTTCGCGATCAAGGAAAACGTCGGCGGGCTGCCGACCGCGTTTTCGGCCGAGTTCGGTTCCGGCAAGCCGGTCATCGGGATCTTGGGCGAGTACGACGCGTTGCCCGGTATGCGGCAAGATCGCGTGGCGTTCAAGCGGCCCGAAGTCGCCGCGCAGCCTGGTCACGCCTGCGGACACAACCTGTTCGGCACCGCATCGGCTTTGGCCGCGATCACGGTGAAGGAGGAATTGGAGAGATTGAAGCTGTCCGGCACGATTCAGTTCTATGGCTGCCCGGCCGAAGAGGGCGGCTCGGGCAAGGTCTTTATGGTGCGGGCCGGCGCGTTCGACGATTGCGACGTCGTGCTGCATTGGCATCCGTCGGCGTCGAACCGCGCATACAACAATTCGTCGTACGGCAACGTGACGGGCAAGTTCCGCTTCACCGGGACCGCGGCGCACGCGTCGGCCGCGCCCGAGAAGGGCCGCTCGGCGTTGGACGGCGTGTTGCTGTTCACGCACGCGGTCGAGATGTTGCGCGAGCACATTCCGCGTAACACGCGGATGCATTACATCATCACCGAAGGAGGCGACGCGCCGAACATCGTCCCCGCCCGGGCGGAAGTTTATTTGTACTTACGCTCGGACGACATGCGGGTCATCGATGAAGTTTGGCCGCGGATCGTGAAATGCGCGGAAGGGTCCGCCATGGCGACGGAGACGAAGTTCGCGTTGGAGTACGTCAGCAGCGCGTACACGATGCTGCCCAATCAGGCGTTGGGCGAGATGTTGGAGAAGCAACTGAAGCGCGTCGGCGGCGTGACGTATACCGACGACGAGCGAGCGTTCGCCGCGGACCTGCGCGCCACGTTGACGGCGGCCGGCCAAGCGGTGCCGTCGCTGGATAAAGCGACGGAGATCGGCCCGTTGATCACCGAAACGGCAGGCGGCTCGACCGACGTGGCCGACGTCAGTTGGACCGTGCCGACGGGCGGGATTTGCACGGCGACGTTCGTTCCCGGCGTGCCGCTGCACAGTTGGCAAGCGACCGCCTGCGCGGGCCACAGCACCGGTCACAAGGGAATGTTGGTCGCGGCCAAGACGCTGACGCTGGGCGCGCTCGAACTGCTGACTAATCCCGCCGAAGTGAAAGCCGCGCGCGACGAATTCGAACGAAAGAAGGGGAAGGAAACGTATCGCTCGCGCCTTCCGGCCGATTTCAAGCCGAACTTAGAGTACCGGAAGACGGGAGGAATGTGAGAGGAGGGTGATAGGAAAAGATTTTTTGAAATACGCCGAACGGCGGACACGCGAGCCGCGTCTTAGGAATCGAACGCCTAACATGCGGCGTCACGGAATCGCCGAGAGATCGTCCTTGCCGCCGTCGTTACGAGCGCCCAGGGATTTGTGCGTGAGGGTATCGATTTCGTAGGGGATCGCTTTGACCGCTCCGTCGCAGAAGGCCATCGAGAAGGTCGCCAAGTGGGCGGCGCCGAAGTATTCGCTCGACCCGGTCGAGTAGGGATTTTGATCGAACTGCGGCGCACTGTTCGTCCAGCGATTGACGTCCCAATCGTAGCCCGAGTCCCAGCTTTGGTCGTCGTCGCCGGGAGCGCCGGTGTCGTAATTGGAGAAGTGCAGATCGCGCTCGCCGAGGAGATAGGTTTTCGACGAGCCGTCGCGAATGTGCGCCGGTTTGACTTCGCTGCGGACGAACGTCGCGCCGTTGTGTTTCATGAAGGGACCGGGGGCATGAAACGCTTCGACCGCGCTGTCGGGCTTGGTGAGGTAGGTCGCGTCGGGACCTTTGACGAAGGCCGTGCCGGACGAGGATTCATAGCCTTGGCTGCCGCCGTTTCCGGCGTAGTCGGTCGAAGCGACCTGCGTCGGTTGATCGCCCGAATTGAGATTCAGGTAACCGTTCATTCCCATCCGGCGGACGTCCGGTCGATTGCGCGTGGGACATTTCAAGAAGGCGAGCGGCGTCGCCGCGCGTTCCTTGGCCGCCGTGCTTTTGTCGGCGTCGGACAGACCTTTCCCTTTGTCGTGGAGGTTCGTTTCTTCGATGTAGCTGAGAACGCTGTAGATCCAGCCGCCGGGCTGACGTCGGCCGTACCCGCGATCGGGATCGCCCAGCCAGCCGTAGCCCCAACCGCTGGAAGGAAGCCCGCCCTGTTGTTGCTGATGCTGCAACGACGCGGCCGCCAGATTGCGGACGTTGTTTAGGCACTGCGTCTTACGGCCCGACTCGCGCGCGCTTTGCACGGCGGGCAGGACCATGGCCATCAAGATGCCGATGATGGCGATGACGACGAGCAGCTCGACCAGCGTAAAAGCCCGAGTCTGCGAGGAATGTCGCGGCATAGCGGAAACCCTGTGCGAAGTAACGGAACGGCGACCGATGAGCGACGCTCTCGGCCGAACGAATGCCCGACGCACCGCCAAGGCGCAGGGCAAGCATTAGCGAATCGATGATGCGTAGATCCGGCGGCGGAGCATGACGCCGCTTAAGAGTAGAAGCAGTGTGGAACCGACGACGGTCGGCTCGGGGATCGTCGCGGCGATGGTGACGGCCGCGGTACGGACCTCGGCTTGCGTGAGCGCGGTGTCGAAGATTTTCAGCTCGTCGATTTGGCCGTCGAACAGATCGGACGTTCCGCCGACGCTGCTGCCGATGCGATAGGTCGTTTGCGTTTCGTCGCCGAATCGTCCCGGGACGTAGGTGAACGTGCCGATCGAGTTGCCGTCGGCGTACATCGTGCCCGCCGTCCCGGCGATCGTCACCGCGATGTGGTGCCAGCCGGAGTTGGTGGCGATCGTCCCGCTCGACGTGAAATCATCGAACCCGAACGACGTGAAACGAATGCGATCGACGTTCGCCATGCCGAAGCCCCAGCCTTGTGTCGGACCGGTGGCGAAGACGCGGTACGTGGTGCCGGAGGGCAACGCATCGGTGCGAACCCACGCCATGATTGTGAGATTGGCGCCGGCCGTTTCGAATAGACTTTCCAAGAGAGGCGTCGCGGCGACGGCGAAACTTCCGGCGAGGGGTTTGTTGAAGTCGATCGCGGTGCCGAAGGCCGCCGCGGTCGCGGCGTCGATGGTGAGCGCTCCGTAGGTGCCGGCCGGAACGCTGCTTTGACCGTAGAGCAGACCGGTCGCCGAAGCGACGCCGGTTTGGCCGTTGCCGGAGCCGTCGGCGATGTTGCCGGCCGCTTCGTTCAGGTTCCAGTATGCGACTTGTGCGGCGTGGATGCCGGCGACGTGGCCGACCAGGGTGAGGAGCAAGAACGGACACGAGACGAAGGCGAACGATTTCATCGACGGGACCTCGATCACACCCAGGTGGCACGTAGGAAGCGGCAAATTGCGGATTTCGACCATTGTTGTAATTGGCAATAGCAATAATTGCCATGGAATTTCTGTTGTTTTCATAAAAACGCGGAATTTACTTGCATTTAAGAGTGAAATCATAAATGCATATTTATTTAATACGGTTTTTCTTATCGCTGTCCTTAAAGGTGACCGTCTTTGGGATTCAGTGTTCGGTCAATCGCTATATGCGGGAAAAATTCGCCAAAATCACCGAACGGCGGACGGCCCAGCCGCGTCCAAAGGAGTGTGAAATGGCGAGAGCCCTCTGACCGGCGACCGCTCGACAAGGAGTTTCTCAAAACGCACGAAAAGGTGTGTGATCGTAACGCTCGTTTCGCTCGTAACGCTCGCAGAGTGAAGATAGGTAAGATTGTTTGCGAAAGGATTCGCGTCGTTGCCGAGCGACCGGTACCTTGACGGTTCCCGCCTCGATTCGGCTTCCCCCAATATCCCCCACCACCGACTCGTAGCTCATGTCCCAAGCGGCTTCGTGTGGATCGTCTTCAGCTGTCAGATTCGCCAACTTATGGTTGTGCGGACCTTTGCTCCTTGGCGTCGAGGCCAACGTGGTGATGGCCGAAGAACCGAACACGACGACTCCGGCCAAGCCGATACCGGTCGAGACCGACGCGCGGTTGCATGCCGACGGCAAAGGCTGGCGGGTCGATCGGGCGAAGGTGGTCGATGCCAAACGACCGCGCGTGCTGTTGATCGGCGATTCGATCCTGAACGGATATTTGAAACAGGTGGTCGCCGATTTGGACGGCCGGGCGTATGTCGACGCTTGGGTGCATCCGCATTGCCAGTCCGAGCATCTCAACAAACTGCTGGCCGAGGTCTTGGAGAACGGGCCGTACGATGTCGTGCACTTCAACATGGGCTTGCACGGCTGGCAGGCCGGACGCATCAAGTCCGGCACGTTCGAACCGCTGACCAAGGCGTTCGTCGAGGTGATCCGCACAAAGTCTCCGCAAACTCAAGTCATTTGGGCCAGTAGCACGCCGGTGACGATCAAAGACAAACCGTTGGAACTCGATCCCGCGATCGACCCGATCATCGTCGATCAGAACCGCATGGCGGCGCAAGTGATGGACGAACTGAAAGTGCCGGTGAACGACTTTTACGCGCTCCTGGTGGACAAACGCGACTTGGTGCGCGGTGACGGATTTCACTGGAAAGGCCCCGCGTACAAGCTCTTGGCGGATCAAACGGTGACGTCGGTGCTGGCGGCGTTGAAGTCCGGGAACGTTCCAGCGAAGTAACTTTATTCGGCGGCGGTCGATCATGTCTGAGTATCTCGTCGTCGTACGAATCCCGCTGGTCGCATTGTCGGTTATCGTCATGTCGGCGGTTGGTCGGACCGCTCCGCCGGACGTGCGCGAGCCGCCTGCCCTGTTCGCGCCGTATCGCGAAGGCTTGGTCGCGTTCTGGGATTTCCAAGAAGAGGCCGGCAAACCGCGCGTTGCGCGTGGGCCGACGCCGTTGACGCTGCGCGAACACCAAGGGCCGATCGCCCGGGTCGACGTGGCTCCCGGCGGCCCGTTCGGCGATTACGCCATGCGGATCAAGCCGGGCCAGTGGTTGCAAATCGACAGGGCCGACGTCGGTGAGTTGGACATCCACGGGAAAGACGCGCAAGTGACCGTGATCGCGTGGGTCAAGCGGGTCGAGTCTTTGTCGTGGCAAGCGGTCGCCGGCGTGTGGGACGAAACGCATAAGAAGCGACAATATTGCCTGTTCCTCAACTGCGCCGCGCGGAACCAAGGCGGACGAGATGAAACGTTATCCACTGAAGAACCGCGTACACGGCCATGTGTCGGCGGTCGGTGGTCCGACGCCGGGCGAAGACTTTTGCATCACCTATTCGAGCGGGGCGACCGAAATTCCGCTCGGCGAATGGCGGTGCGTGGCGATGACCTACGACGGTCGAGCGTCGCGCGCGTACGTCGACGGTAAGCTCGACTCCTTAGAACAATACAACCCGTTTCCTTATGACCAAGGCCTTTTCGACGGAGGGATGGATGGAGCCCCGTTTACGGTCGGCGCGGTGCATCGCGGCGGAACTTGGGGCAATTTTTTCGGCGGAGTGATCGGCGGCGTCGCCGTGTATCGTCGAGCGCTGACCGACGATGAACTCGGCAAACTTGCCGCGACGACCACGTTCCCGCCGGGCTTGCCGAAAAGACCGTGATTCCGGTTCCACACACAAGTCACGAACTCGTGACGCAAGGATATGTGCGAGCGTGATACGCTGAAAGCGAATGAGATCCGCCTGATCGTCTAACAAGAGGAAAGTCCAATGGCCCGCTCGCTTTATCGATTCATTGGATGGGTAACGCTGATACACATCGCGGTGACGGGGATGGCGTCGATCGTTAACGCCGACGAGCCGGTGCGCATCGAGCGCGATCGAAATCCGACGAGGTCTATACGCTGACCGGGCGCGACGCGATCTTGTATTGCGTGATCACCAAGAACGACGATGGGCTACGACGCCTGATCAAAGAGGGGCACGATTTGAAGTCGGCGTATCAGAAGGACGGCAAACAAACGTTTCTGCATCTCGCCGCCGCACAAGGTTCGGCCAAGGCGATCGAGTTGTTGTTGGCGGCCGGCGCGGACCCGAACGCCTCGATCCAAGGGGGACCGACGCCGTTGACCATCGCCAAGCAATGGGAGAACGCGCGAGCGATCAAGTTGTTGGAAGCGGCCGGAGCGAAGTAGCGTCGCGGAGGCCCCTCGCGAATCGTGGGGATTGCTGCATAATCCAGGGCATGACCAAGCCCTCGAAGAATCCGACGTTCGCCGCGCGGATGAACGCGTTCAATCGCAACTTGCGTTTGCAGGTCGGCTTGCCCGCGGGCGTGGCGGCGATGAACCCGTTTCGCGAATCGCCGCTCGCGTTGCGGTGCGCGGATGCGTTTTACGACAAGTACTATGCGGACCACGCGCCGCGATGGGGCATCTTCGGGATTAACCCGGGGCGCTTCGGCGCGGGTTTGACCGGCGTGCCGTTCACCGATTTCAAGAAACTGCGGGAGATCTGCAAAGTCGATGTCGAGGGACATTCCAGCAACGAACCGTCGTCGACGTTCATCTACGCGATGATCGCCGCGATGGGCGGAGCGGCGAAGTTCTATCGCCGCTATTACATCAATTCGCTTTGTCCGTTGGGTTTCGTGTTGGAGAAAAAGCCCGGTCGGTGGGTCAACTACAACTACTACGACGATCCGGCGGTGTTTGCGGCGGTGAAACCGTTCATGGCCGCGACGCTGAAGCGACAGATCGCGTTAGGATTGCGTCGCGAGACGGCGTTTTGCCTGGGGAAGAAAAACCTGACGTACTTCGCGCGACTGAACGACGAATTCGGGTTCTTCGGCGACTTGATCGAGTTGCCGCATCCCCGGTACGTCGTGCAATACAAATTCAACCTGATGCGGGCATATGTCGAAGAGTATCGCCGAAAACTGCGTTCCGTGCGGTGAGCACGAGTTCCGCGTCGGTGTGATTGATGAGGAAAACGTCGTAAAACGCCGAAATTTGACGGATTGTGCATTCGGTCGAACGGTGCTAGGTTGCTGAGATCGGGAGCTTCTTCGCAAGGGTCGACGCATGCGTCGGTCCAGGGTACGTTTTGCCCTCTGGCGATCGTTTTCCCACCATTTCGTGTGAAGCCGCAACGGCTTCGGAAAGTAGTGTTTTGAGCATGGCGACGGGAATCATCAAGAAATTGACGGACAAGGGTTTCGGCTTCATCAACGTCGGGAGCGGCAAGGACCTGTTCTTCCACTCGAAGGCTGTCCAAGGGACGGCTTACGACGATCTGCGTGAAGGCCAAGAAGTCGAGTTCACCGAAGGTCGCGGCCCCAAGGGTCCGTGCGCGAGAATGTTCGGGTGATCTAAAGTCGGCTCTCCGAGCGATCGACTTCGTCCACGATATGCCACGCCCCGCACGCAGTGCGGGGCGTTTTTTTATGCCCAAGTGATGAATTTGCGTCGAACGGTCGCATCCGGCTTTAATAAAATGCGCATAGCCGCATCCTGCATCGGAATTGCGACATTTACCGAGACACAATAAGCTAACCCAGGTTTCATCTACAACGATCGCTCCGTGAGTCGTCAGGATTTTGGGGAAAATCCCGCCGCGGGCTAAGTATCGTTTCTCTAGGGGATCACTATGTTTGCGCCGTCGCAATACGGTCGTCGGGCCGGGTTTACGTTAGTCGAGCTTTTGGTGGTGATCGCCATCATCGGAATCCTGGTCGCCCTGCTGTTGCCGGCGATCCAGGCCGCGCGCGAGGCCGCCCGGAAGACTCAATGCACGAATAAGGTCAAGCAATTGGCCTTGGCCACGCAGAATACGCACGACGCCTACAAAATGTTTCCGCCGGCGGGGGCCCAAGGGGCCGTTTGGAACGGAACCGTCGTACGCAGCGGGCCATACTATAAGAAGCCCGGTTCGTTTTTCTTTCATCTGCTGCCGTTCATCGAAGACGGCGTGTTTTATACTTCGGCGATGAAGGCCGGCGGTCTGATCAACAGCACCGTCAACGGCAAGCTGGTTCACGAATATTCGATCGACGCTTATCGTTGCCCCTCGGATCCGACGCAGGGGAACGAAACCATGCTGGGAAATCCGGCCGGTCCCGATAAAAATCATGCGACCGCCAACTACGTTTGCAATTACTTGGCGTTCGGCGATCCGGATAAGAATCATCAAGAAGGCGACACGCGCGTCAAGGATTTCGTGGATGGGACGTCGAAAACCGTCATCCTGGCCGAACGCTTTCAATGGTATGGCTCGATGACGCCGGCGCAATCGACGTTGTGGGCGAACTCCGAAAACCGCTGGAGTCCTCAATTCTGTCGTGTGATCAGCAGCAGCTCGACGGCCGGTTGGGCGGCCTGCCCGATGTTTCAGGATCGCCCGATTTACACCGACGCGGTCGACGCGCGCGGCGGCGGACAGACGATCCATCCCGGGATCATGATCGTCGGCATGGGCGACGGGAGCGTGCAAAGCGCCAGCGCCGAGATGGACGCCACGAACTGGGCCCGCATCTGCGACCGCCGCGACGGCTTGCCGCAGGCCGGGTTTTAATCGCAACCAGGCGTTCTTTGCGGCTTGAAGAACGGTGTCGTCGCCTGATACTCAAGGTCCCTCCGCCCACGCCCCGCTTCTACGGGGCCCCGGCCGAGAATCTCCGCAAAGCTTGCTTTGGGATCGCGCACGCGCTAGGATCGCGTGCGACATTCATCCCCGGGGCAGGCCTGATGAACGAGCGCGATTTTCTTCGTAAGTTGGCGAGTCGAACACACGTCAATCCACCGCGCAACTTAAATGGTCCCGGCGACGCGAATCCGGTCGGCGAGAAAATCTCGCTGGCCGGTAAAACGTTCAGCGAACCGGTCACCCTCGAGAATTATGTTTTTAACGAACATTGCGACTTCTCGCGTTGCGTGTTCGAAAAAGGCCTTACGATCCTCGGGTGTGTCTTTCGCAAGGGTCTTCGATTAACGGATACGACCGTTGAAAAGAATTTACGTATCGATAACTGCGAACTCGGCGTCCCACCGAACGGATTCCAGGATTGGCGACGTTTAAAGATTTACGGCGTATTCTCCTGCACGCGACTCGTCGCGAAGTGCGGCGTGAATCTCAGCGATCTGTACGCGAGATACTCGGTCGTCATGGATTACATCGACATCGATGTCACCGAGTGTCCGTATACCGCTAACGTCGCGCGATATGAAATGCAGGGCGTCGGACTGAAATTTCTCGGCGCGGTCATCGAAAAATCGCTTTTCATACGATCGGATAACGACCTCCGTTCGAAATGCATCGGGCAACTGGATCTACGTGCGAAGATCCAAGATAGCGTCATACTCGGATTGAAGGTCGATATCAGAAAGATCGCAGGCGTCGAAGGCCGCGCAGTGCGACTGGAAGACGCGACGATCGGGGGAAACGTGTTGTTGGGGGCAGCGGTCACCGATCCGCGACCGGTCTCGATGATTTGTTACGGCGCGATGGATTTCCAACGAGTCCGAATCGGCGGAGATTTGCGATTTGAAGCCGGATTCTTCGATCTGTCGTCGAACGGAATCGATCAGGTTTTCGTAAAAGGGAATTGCATCGACTTGCTGGATGTGCGCGTCGAAAAATCGATTTTCTTTAATTATGTCGTGCTTGAAAACGCGGCGATCCCGCGACTACGCCGTGCGATCTGCCGAGGAAAAATCGATCTCCGCGCGCAAATCGGAGGCGCGTTGCAGTTCGAGGGCACGCACATCGACGTACGAAAAGTACCGGCCGCGGGAGGGTTCGCCGTCAACCTCACTTCCGCCGTCATCGGGCAACAAGTGTTATTCTATTGTGCTTCTTACGAAAACCGAAAATCGCGATTCAGATGTTACGGACAGATCGACCTACGCGCCACCGTCGGCAACTCCGTTGAGTTTCACGGATGCTTGATGGACGTTCGAAAAACGCCCGGAGCAAGCGGTCTTGCGGTGGATCTGAAAGGAGCGCCGTACGCAAGAATGTGATTTTCCGGCCTTATGAAGACACAATGAAATTCACGTGTCGCGGGCAGATCGACATGCGCGCGACGATCGAGGGTCGCATCGAATTGCGCGAAGCCGACATATCGATTCGTGAAGTCGCGGAACGGCTGACTAAATTCGAAAACGCGGCCATCGTCTTGGCGGATGCGAACGTCTATCGACTCACTTCGGACGGCAAACCGAACCGCATCGAAGGCGATCTCATCGCATCGCATTTGAAATGCAGCGAATGGAATTTAAGTCGGCTCACCGTCGACGGCAAAATCATTTTGCGTCACGCGGAAATCTCCGGCGACTTGATCTTGAAGAACTGCCGACTGCAGGGAGGTATCGACTTTCTGCACTTTACGCTTCACGGCGACCTCATCCTGAATAATACGGAACTCGGCTCGTTTCCCGACGGCGAAAACGCGGCGGATTTCGATACGTGTCAGAGTCGGTCGCCAGCGCAGGCGGAGCGATGCGCCTTGAATTTCCGTCAAGCGGTTCTTCACGGCAGGTTGTTTGCCAAGCATTGCGGCGCCCTCGTACCGGGGAGATGGAATTTCGAAGCCGCGACCATCGAAGGAGACGTTTTGCTCGATGACTCGACCATTGACGGCACGCTTCTTCTGGAAGGCGCGATCGTCCACGGCGAAGTCGATCTGACCGAATCCAGGATCAACGGCGATCTGGTCTTGCGCTCCGCCGAAATCAAAGGCCGCGTGTTCAGCGACGTCATCGGAGACATCGCCCAAAACGGTTCGGCGACTTTGACGCGAGTCGGCGGCCGAATCGATCTGCAGAACGCCTTCGTGAAACGCGTATGGATCCATCTGGGCGACGCCCACGACGTCGACGTCCCACGCACGATCGAGTTGAACGGCTTGACCGCCGATGAACTGGGATTTTCCGGAGAACTCGAAGAGCAACGAAAAATCGCGATCAGCGTGGGCGATCTGAAATTCAAGACTTTGAATCTGGAACATCTGCGTATCGAACCGCATGAACGCGCTTTCGATTTTCGAACATGGCTGATCAGACCGCTGCTCGGCGTCGCCGCGGCCGGTTCGATTTGGTGGCTCGGTAGATTGGAAGACCACGTCGAACCGAAATTTTCGCACCCGTTCGAATATTGGGGTTGTCTTGTCGCAGCGATCGTTCTCCTGACGTTCACGGCCTGTCTCACGTGTCGGGCCGGTGAATCGGATACTCGAAAATTCATTCCCAAAGAGCGTTATTATGCGGCGGTCGTCGCGGGATGGGGGCTGGTTACCCTCGTCGAATGGATTCGTGACTGCTCGTTCGCTTACTCGGCGACGAATATGGATCGCTGGGCGATCGTGTTTCATAGCGCAACGCTGCTCGGGATTATTTGCTTCGCGTTGTGGAATGTCCCGCGCACTCGCGATTTCTTGGAACGATATCATGCACTGATCGCGGCCGCGACGATTTGCGTTTGGTTGACGATTCCGTTGCTGCAGAGAGATCCCGAACAGTCGATTGCGATTCGCGCGTCGTACCATCTCGCGGGATTGCTCTTGATCGCGTACGCGGTGTTCCAATCGCGACGAACATCCTGGGCCAGCATCGTGCGGGCTTGGTTTTTACTCATGCTGCCGTGCGCGATCGGATTTATCGCCCGTGCGAACGACGCTTCCATGCTCGCGTGGTTCGGATGGGGAGCGACGTTGATTACCATGGCGTTTTGGTTCCGAAGTAAGTCGTTCTGGACCTCCAGAAACAAGACGCGTGCTGCGCGACGAAATTTCGACACGAGTTCCTGGTTGGACAACTTGCGGCGATCCTTATTCAGCGACAACCGAAACGCGATCGTCGAGTTTTTCGCATTGACTCAGCCGTTCGATTCGGCCGCTTATATGAACGCGGAAGAATATTTGCGCAACCAAGGTGAAGAAACCGTCGCCGACGAAATCTTTCTAGCACGACGCCAACGCGAACATTTCGAACCAATCCCCGAATCGGAAGCCGCCTCGGCGACGTCACGCGAACCTTGGCGTCGGCTCTGGTTGATGGGGGTGATGCGGACGGTGTTCGACATCTCCATGGGGTACGGCGTGCGTGTGCGGCGATTGTTGTATCTCTTCGTCATGTTGTGGCTATTGACCTGGGCGGTGTTCGTCGATCCGCGCTCCGTCGAGCGACCGTTGACGTACGTTCAACCGAAAGGAGTTCCTTCGCTCCCGGTCCCGTCATACGATCTGGCTTCGCCGAACCCGTGGGACGCGGAAGGAGGAAACGCTCTCGGCGAAGATTCGCAGTGGGGACTCGCACATGCGTTTTTTTTGTCTTTACGTATCGAATTTCCCATCATCACCCTGTTCGCCGAAAATAACTGGGTGCCGGCCAGTCGCGAAATCGTGTTGAGAAAGGGTGAACCGAACGCGCTCCCGCTCGGAATCACGTACGAGAACTACGCCAGCGTGATGATGCTGATTAATTTGGTGCTAATCCCGACGCTCATCGCCGCGGAAACGGGGTTTTTGAAACGAAAGCTGGGTTAACGTCGAACGGATTCGTAACGTGCCGGCATGCGACCGCGCTTCCGTCCGACGGGCCACGTCGGCAGCGATTCCGGCGATCTATGCCCTGGATTTTGCCTAAGCGTTAAAATCCTCCACCTTCCGTACCGGTTTTGCCGATGGTAGGGATGTTCCGCGTGGTTTTCGCGGACTGGATGCCGGCGTGAACTTATAGGGTCATGCCGGCAATGCCCCTACGGAGTCGGACGGCGTGCAAGCAGGTTCCGCCACGGCACGGATTCGCCGCGAGATCGACGCCGGTCGTTGGACCGAGGCCGAGATGCTGCTGCGCGCGCATTTAGCCGGCCATCCGCACGATCCGCTCGCGTTGCGTTGGCTCGGCGTGGCGCTGCGTCGCTCGGGCCGCGTGAATTTGTCGATCGAGGTGCTCAAGTTGTCGCTCGAGCACGACGGCGGAGCGGCCGACGCGTGGTACGAACTCGGTTGCTCGTACCATCGCGCAAAACGCGATGCCGAGGCGTTGCCCGCGTTTCTCCGTGCGCATGAGTTGCGACCGACTTGGTGCGATCCGCTACTGAATCTCGGTGCGCTCAGCGATCAACGCGGCGATTACGCCGCGGCGCGGAGCTATCTCGAAGCGGCGGCTCGCTGCGATCCGCGCAATGCGCTGGTCCGTTACAACCTGGGAAACGTCCTGCAAAGCCAAGGCGACCTCGCCGCCGCGATCCGCACTTACGACAAGTCGATCGCCTTGGACCCGACTTACGCCAAAGCGCATTGGAACCTGTGCTCTGCTTGTTGACTCAAGGGGATTATGCTCGAGGGTGGGACGAATTCCGCTGGCGCGAAGCCGCCGGCGAAGTCGCGATCGATCGTTATCCGCAGCCGCGTCTGACCGACATCGCGCAAGCGGCCGGTCGCACGGTGCTTCTACATGCCGAACAAGGCGTGGGCGACGAAATTCTCTTCGCCGGCTGCGTCGACGATCTCGTCGCCTGCGGCGCCGAGTCGTGCTGACGTGCGAGCCGCGTTTGGCGCCGTTGTTCGCTCGATCGTTTCCTCGAGTGCGCGTCGTGCCGTATGCTCGTCGCAAAGACTACTCGCCGTGCGAGATCGGAGAGCCGGTCGATTTCCAGCTTCCCATCGGCGAGTTGCCGCGGTACTTCCGCCGTTCCGAGCGTGCGTTCCCGTCGCGAGACGCGTACCTAACGGCGGATCCTGGGCGCGTCGCCGCGTGGCGCACGCGCTTCGACGAGCTGGATATGCAACGCGGCGAAACGCGTCCGCTACGCATCGGCATCTCGTGGCGCGCCGGCGGACATCCGATGGAGCGCCGTCGTCGTTCGACCGAACTCGTCGATTGGCTGCCGCTCTTGAGCGTGCCCGGCGTGCGTTGGATCAATCTGCAATACGGCGAGACCGATCGCGAACGCGATGCTTTGCGGGAGACGTACGGCATCGACGTCGTCGATTGGGCCGAAGGCGATCCGCTGCAAGACCTCGACGAATTCGCCGCGCGTACCGCGGCGTTGGATTTGGTGATTTCGGTCGGCAACACGACGGTCCATCTGGCAGGTTCGCTCGGCGTGCCGGCGTGGGTCGTGCTGCCCACGATCCCGGCTTGGCGGTGGCGACTGACCGGTGACACATCGCCGTGGTACGCCTCCGTACGGTGTCTGCGACGTACGACCGAAACGAGTTGGAGCGACGTGTTCGCCCGAGCGGCCGACGAGTTACGCGCCATGCTCGGCGACGGATGTTTGGCAGACGGAATACATTGCGACCGGACGGTCGATGTGCAACACGCGGAGTTACCGATTTTGAAATCTCCAGGACGGATCGCCATGCAACCGAACGGACCATTCGATTTCGTCGCTCAACTCCGTTGCGTGCAAGAGCAAATGGACCTGGGACGTTGGCGCGAGGCCGAACGGCTGTGCGACGACGCGCTCGCACACGCCCCGCGCAAGCCGGCGGTGTGGTGCGCGTTGGCCAAAATCGCTCGCGCGACGCAACGCCCGGAGTTGGCGATTCGCTCGCTGGAACGCGCGCTGGGATTGTCCGAGCCGAGCGTCGATTTGTGTTTGGAACTCGCGGAAACGCTTCATGCGGTCGGACGGCATGCGGCGGCCGTCGCGCGCTTCGAGGAAGCGACCCGCATGGCCCCCGAGCGTTTCGAGGCCTGGCTCGGCCTGGGGCAAGCCCGCGCTTCGACGAACGACATCGACGGCGCCTTGGCCGCGTTCCAACACGCGGAATCCGTTTCGCCGAACAACCCGAAGGTGTTCAACCATCGCGGCGGGGCGTTGCTGCGTCGCGGCGAGAACGATCAAGCCGTGGCCGCGTTTCGCCGCGCCGTTGCGTTGGCTCCCGGATACACGGCGGCCTGGAACAATTTGGGTTGCGCGTTGCACGAATCGCAGCGGTACGATCAAGCGGCCGAATGCTTCGCCGAGATCGTTCGTTTGGAACCGCAGAACGAAACGGCCGCCCAAGGTCTGCGCTCGTGCCTCGCGTTGGCCGAAGCGCTCGACGCCGGCCTCGGCCCCCGCGCGCCGCCGACCGCGGTCGCCATGTCGACGCCGCTGCGCGAGATGCTGTCGCAAGCGGCCGAACACTTCAACGCCGAACGCTACGACGAAGCCGGCCGGATGGCCGAACAAGCCTTGACGCTGCAAGCCGACCACCCGGTTGCGCTGCGCATCATCGGCGTGGCCCAGCGTCGGCGCGGCGAAATGGACGCCGCCATCGCCACGTTGCGTACGGCGATCGCGACGGATCCGAATAATCACGCTCTGCATTTCGAATTGGGCGTTTGCTATCTGGAGCGTTACGATCATCGCACGGCATACGAGTGCTTTCTCGAAACATTGCGTTTGAAGCCGAATTTTCAACCTTGCTACGTGAATCTTTCCGGGATCATGGAGCAACAAGAACGCTATGAAGACGCCACGGCCTGGGCGAAAAAGGCCGTCGAGTCGTCGCCGAATTGCCGGTTGTCGCTTTACAACCTGGGCAACTCCTATCGTGAGCAAGGGCGAATCGAAGAGGCGATCGGCGCGTATCAGGCGTCGCTCAAGGTCGATCCGGGCTATGAACGCGCCGCTTGGAATTTGGGAATTTGCCGACTCCACCTGGGCGACTTCGCACAAGGATGGCCCGGTTACGAAATGCGGAGTCGCGTGGGCGAAGTCGATTTCGACCTCTACACGTTCCCGCTGTGGCGCGGCGAATCGCTGACCGGAAAGACGATCCTTGTCCACGCCGAACAAGGACTCGGCGACGAAATCGTTTTCTGTTCCTGCTTGATGGAATTGGCCGAAAAAGCCGGGCATGTGATTTTGATTTGCGAACCGCGACTGGAAAAACTCTTCACCCGCTCGTTTCCGGGCGTCGAAGTTCACGGGTACATGCGCCGGAAAGATCGTGCTCCCTATCCGGTGGCGGCGCGCGTCGATTATCAACTACCGATGGGCAGTTTGCCGCTGTACTTCCGCAATTCGCGCGAAGCGTTTCCCCGTCGCGAGCGTTTCTTAACGCCCGACGCTCGCTTGGTCGACGAATGGCGCGCTCGGTTCGCCGAATTGGGGCCAGGAATGAAGGTCGGAATTAGTTGGCAAGCCGGCGGCAAGCCGTTGGAGCGTCGTAAACGCTCCGTCCCGCTCGATCAATGGGGACCGTTCTTCGAGATCCCCGGCGTGGACTTCGTCAACTTGCAATACGGCGATTCCAGCGAAGTGATCGACGAAGTTCGCGACGCGTACGGCGTGACGCTCCACGATTGGGAGCAAGGCGACCCGTTGATCGACGTCGAAAATTTCGCGGCCAAGATCGCGTCTCTCGATCTCGTGATCTCGGTCGGGAACGCGACCGTCCATCTGGCCGGCGGCGTGGGTACGCCCGCGTGGACGATGTTGCCGATGATCCCGTCGTGGCGGTGGATGATTCGCGGCGACGAAAGCCCCTGGTACAAAACCGTGCGTTTGTTCCGGCAGCCCGAACGGAAGAATTGGGCGCCGGTCGTGTCGTCGTTAAGCGCAATGCTGCGTCGCGCGGCGTCCGCGCCGGTGGCCGATCGTCGTCGCGCGGCGATCGAACTGCCGGCTCCGGCGATACGCGCGGCGGCGGCGACGCGCGACAAGCCGCTGGCCGAACATCTGTGGTTGGATCACACGCAATTTTCGGCCGGGGCCACGCTCGAAGCGATCCCCGCGACGATCCAAGCCTCGCGCGACGCGTTGGCCGCCGGCGATCTTGATCGCGCGGAGTTTCTGGTTCGCGGCATCTTGGAACTCGCCCCCAAAATGCCCTCGGCCCTCCACCAGTTGGGGCTTGTCGCGCTGTGCAAGGGCGTAGCGACTTAGCGATTCGCTCGCTCAAGCGAGCGCTCTCCACGGTCGAAGCGGTACCGTTGCGTCGCTGCGATTTAGCGTTGGCGTTCCGTGCGGCCGGTCGCGTCGACGAAGCGATCGCCAGCTATCGCCGCGCCTTGGAAATTCTGCCGACATACGATCGCGCCCATAGCGAATTGGCCGAAACATTGCTCGCCGCGGGACGTTCGGACGAAGCGCGACCGCATCTCGTCGCCGCTCAAACGACGGCGCCGACCGTCGAGCCGGTCGCAATCATCGATATTCCCACCGAAGACGACGCCGCGGAGATGGTCATCGCGAACGCAGATGCGGCGCATCGCGACGTGCAAGCGTGTCACGAACTCGTGGCGCGGGGACGTTGGGATCAAGCGTTGACACGACTGCGAACGTTGATACACGAACATCCCGAGTCGTCGGAAGCGGCTTTACTGCTGGCCGAGTTGGCGTTGCAGGATCAAGACTATGAAACGGCCGTCGATGTGTTGAAATCGTCGATGGCGCGACAAGGAACATCGATTGGCTACTACCGTTTAGGCGAAGCCTACGAGGGAATCCAACGCCGGCACGATGCGTTGATCGCGTTCGCGCAGGCGACCGAACTCGATCCGTATCATCTTCCGTCGCTCATCCGCGCAGGCTCGGCCGCGCTTGGTGTCGGCCGCGTCGAACTCTCCGAAAAATTCTTTCGCTTGGCGACCACCTTGCAACCAGGCGTACGCGAATTGTGGAATTCGCTCGGCACGGCCGTCTACGAGCAAGGACGTCGCGACGAAGCCGTCGAAACGTATCGCCGCGCGATCGAAGTCGCGGGCGAGAACCCATATCCGGCCGCCGCCGCGAACATGGCGTTGCCGTTGATCCATTCCGGCCGCCTTACCGAAGGCTGGGCCGCCTACCGCAACCGTTGGGAATGCGGCGCGAATGCGCCGCGTCGTGCGGAATTCGGCTTGCCCGAATGGAGCGGCGAAGCGTTGGGCGAACGAATGCTGTTGATCCAATCCGAGCAAGGCTTGGGCGACGAGCTGATGTTCGGCACGTGCTATCGCGACGCGTTGGCGATCGCCCCGCGCGCATTCGTCACGTGCGACTATCGTTTGGAATCGCTACTGGCTCGCAGTTTTCCTGACGTGCGATTCCTGCCCGTCGTGCGCGGCGATGAAGAGGCGTTGAAGCTGCCGCGGGGCGTCGAACCGATCGCTCAAGTGGCGGCGGGCGAGCTACCGGCGCTGTTCCGAACCGCTCCGCACGACTTCGCGTCGAACGGCCCGTATTTACGTCCGGATCCCGAACTCTTGGCCGAATGGCAAGCGCGGTTCGACGCGGTCGGAGCCGGCCCGAAGATCGGCATTGCTTGGCGCGGCGGCCAAACCGAAAAGGATCGGGCTTTGCGATCCTTAACGCGCGCCGCGCTGGTCGAGTTGCTGAAGCTTCCCGGTGTGACCTGGATCAATCTGCAAGCCGGCGTCGATGAAGACGAATTCCTAGCCCTGCAAACCGCCGCCGAAGCCCCGCTTTGCGATTGGCCGGAATTTGATCTACGTGACGATCTCGAAAACCTCGCTGCGCGGATCGCGGCTTGCGACATGGTGATTTCGGTCGGCAACGCCGTCGTGCACATGGCCGGCGCGGTCGGTACGCCGACTCGTTGTCTGCTGCCTGCTCATGCCGGCTGGCGGTGGGGCACGGCCGAGCGACCGCTCGCGTGGTACGCCGACGTCACCGTCGTCCGCCAATCACGTGCCGGCGATTGGACCGGGCCGGTTCGCGCCATCGTCGAGGAATGGAACGCGTCGCACACACCGACGCTCGTGCGATGTCACACGGCTCCCCACGGTCAGAAGCGGCACGAAGCTACGGCGGCGAAAACGGCCTAGTGCCCGAACCGTCGTTGCGATCGCTAGAACCCGCAAAGTTTCCGCCGGACGCATGATCGTTCGGCGGAGATGCCGATGACATGATTCGGATGCGCGCCGTTTCGCGCGTCGCCTCAACTCGATTTCGTTATGGCCAGCATCGTCTCGGGCATCGGTCTGTCGACCGGCTTGAACATCACCGATACGGTCAATCAACTGATCGCGATCCAGGCGCGCCCGCGCGACCTGCTGACGACGGCCAATACGAAGTTACAGTCGCAGCAAACCGCACTCACCGCGTTGACCGCGCAATTGATCAGCGCAAGTGACGGTCAAGCGGTTCAACTCGGCCTCGCTGTACGTCCAGCGGACCGTCGCCAGCAGCGATCCCAGCGTATTGGACGTCTCGAGCAGCGGTACGCCCGACTTGGGCAGCTACCAGTTCACGCCGCTCCGCGTGGCGACCGCGCAACAACTGCAAAGCTCGTCGTTCACCAGCACATCCACGCCGATCGGCGCCGGGACGTTGAAATTTCGCTTTGGCGGATTTATCGACTCGGGCGTCAGTTTGGATACGCTCAACGCCGGCGCGGGCTTCACCGCCGGCAAAATCCGGGTGACGGATCGAAGCGGCGCGACGGCCGACATCGATCTGACGACGGCGCGGGGTCGACGAAGTCCTGAGCGCGATTACGTCGAACACCGGCGTCAAAGTCGCGGCGACGGCGGTCAACGGCGCGATCCGCTTGACCGATACCAGCGGTGGGTCCGGTTCGCTGAAGATCGAAGAACTGGCCGGCGGATCGACCGCCGCCTCACTCGGACTTTCCGGCGTGAACATCGCCGCGAACACGGTCACCGGTTCGCAAATCGGTGGGCTCTTCGGTGATTTGGGCGTCTCGCAGTTGAACGACGGGTTAGGCGTCCGTTTCGACGGCGCGTTGCCCGATCTGCGCGTAAAACTGCGCGACGGCACGTCGACGATGATCGACTTTCAAAAACTCGCCACATCCGGAACGAAAGCGTCGTTCACCACCACCCCGGTCAACGGCGCGAACGCGGGCATCACGTTCACGGCGAAAACGGCCGGCGCGGCGTTGGGCGGTGTCGCGGTTTCGTTCGTCGACGATCCGGCCGTCTCGGCCGGCGCCGAAACCGTGGTCTACGACGCTAACGCCAAGACGCTGGTCTTTCATATCGACGCAGGGACGACTACCGCCGATCAGGCGATCGCCGCGCTCGGACGTGACGCCACCGCTTCGGCCGCGTTCGGCGCAACACGCACCACCGGAGGCAACGGCACCGGTTTGATCGCGGTCACCGACGGCGGAATCACGTCCGGACCCAAAGCCACCATCACCACAGCCGGGGTCGACAGCCCGAACGCCAAGATCGTCTTCACGGCGGTCAACGGCGGCTCCGATTACGACAACGTCGCGATCGAGTTCGTCGATGATCCCAGCGTGATCGGCGGCTCCGAAGTCTTCGAATGGGACGATAGCGATCCGCAGAACAAAAAACTCACGATTCGTATCGATCAAGGGAACACGAACGCGAAGAGCGTGATCGACGCGCTGAACGCCGATCCCACCGCATCGCAATATTTCAAAGCCGCGCTCGCCGACGGTTCGACCGGGTTGGGGAAAGTCGTGCCCGAGGATTCGACGCTGACGCTGGGAGGCGCTTTGGTCGAAGCGACGGCCGCAGGCAAACAAACCACGTTGCAAGAAACGGTCGATCTGATCAACGCGTCCGCCCCGGGTAAATTGACGGCGTCGATCGTCAACAATCGTTTGCAATTGGTCGACACCAGCGTCGACGGAGGTTTCGATTTCGAAGTGGAACAACTCTTCGGTTCCAAGGCGGCCGAAGATTCTGGGCATTCTCGGTACGGCGTCCGGCGATACGATCACCGGCGAGCGGATTTACGGCGGCCTGAAGACCGCGCTTCTGAAAACCTTGAACGGCGGAGCCGGGCTCGGCGACTTGGGCGACGTCTCGATCACCGATCGCAGTGGGGCGAACGCCGTGGTGGATTTGTCCGGTGCGGAAACATTGGACGACGTACTGGAAGCGATCAACGGCGCAGGGATCGGCGTGCGGGCGACCTACAACGCATCGCGGACCGGCATTCAATTGCTGGACACGACCGGTTCCACTTCCGGCAACTTGATCGTCGCCGACGGCGACGCCAACAACGCCGCCACGAAGCTGGGATTGGTCGTGAACGCCGCGACCACAAGCAAAAGCGGCGGCGATTTGAAACGCCAAATCGTCGGCGAGGCGACCACGCTGGCCTCGCTGAACGGGGGCGCCGGCGTGGCGACCGGGACCATCTCGATCACCGACAACTTGGCGCAAAAAAGACCCTGACCGTCGACTCGAACGTGGTCACGGTCGGCGATCTGATCAAGAAAATCGATAATCTCGGTTTGACGATCGACGCGCGCGTGAACGACGCCGGCGACGGAATCGTGTTGATCGACAAAACCGACGGCACCGGATCGTCGTTCGCCGTGACCGAAGGGGGCGGCTCGACCGGTCGCGATCTACATTTATTAGGCGGAACCAAAACCGCAGTCATCGACGGCCAGTCAAAGAAGATCGTCGACGGCTCCCAGACTTATTCGATCGAGCTGACCGCGACCGATACGCTGAGCGACCTGACCACCAAGATCAATAATCTGAACGGTCGCGTCAGGGCCAACATTTTGAACAACGGCGGCTCCGTCAAACCTTACAGTTTCACGCTGTTCAATCAGGTCCAAGGGAGCGCGGCGCAACTGCTGGTCGACACCGAAGGCGTGAATTTCAGTTTCAAGGAAACGGTCAAAGGCCAAGACGCGTTGCTGCAAATCGGTGGACCGGGCGGCGCGATCGCGGCTTCGGCCAACAACACGTTCACGAACCTCCTGCCCGAAACCACGCTGACCATCAAAGGCACGGCGACCGCGCCGGTGACGGTCTCCGTGGCGAAGAGCAGCGGCGACTTGGTCACGGCGGTCAAGGCGTTCGTCGATTCGTATAACAAGATTCGGACGTCGATCCTGTCTTACACAAAATACGACACGGACACGCAAACCGCCGCGATCCTACAAGGCGACGGAACGGTGCAGCGGATCGAAAACGAATTCGCCTCGTTCGCATCGGGCCGAGTTTTCAACGCCGGCCCGATTCAATCGTTGCAGCAACTGGGGATCAGCCTCGACGATGAGGGAAAGCTGGTCTTGGACGAGTCGAAGCTGAATACGCTGATCGCTGAAAAGCCCGATGATCTCAAGAAGTTTCTTAGCGACGATACGACCGGCCTGGGCAAGCGAATGGACAAGATGATCGAGTCCATGGCCGGCGTAAACAACTCGCTGTTGATTTCGCGTGCGGCGGCGATCTCGAAGAAATACGACGTCAACGCCGCGCAGATCGAATTCCTCACCGCGCGACTCGATCGACAGAAAGAGCGACTGACGACGCAATTCCAAAATATGGAACTCGCAATCAGCAAAATTCAATCGAACAGCAGCTACCTGCAAACACTGTCGCAATTGGCCGGACAGTCGACATCGAGTTAGTTACGATTCGTTATTTCGCATAGCTATGTTGCGAGTCGGGAAATCGGCCGTCGCGGACTTCGTCTCGAAAGGACGAGACCGCCCGCAGGATTTCGCCGCGCGCGTCGGCGTAGGATTTGACGAACTTCGGCGGAGTTCCTTCGCTCAGCCCGACCAGATCGTGATAGACCAACACTTGGCCGTCGCATTGCGGCCCCGCGCCGATACCGATCGTGGGGATCCGCAGTTCGCCCGTGATCTTGGCGGCTAGTCCGGTGGGGATGCACTCCAGCACGACGCCGAATGCGCCGGCGTTCTGCGCGGCCAACGCGTCTTGCAGCAATCGCTCCTCGTCGCGTTGCACTTTATAACCGCCGAGCATATGGACGCTTTGCGGTCGCAACCCGACATGCGCCATGACGGGAATTCCGGCCGCAGTCAACGCCGCGATCGTTTCGGCCTGCTCGGCGCCTCCCTCCAATTTGACAGCCTGCGTTCGACTCTCTTTGAGAATCCGTCCGGCGAATTCGATCGCCTTATACGGGCCGAGATGATTCGTGGGGAACGGCAAGTCCACGATCACCAACGCGTTTTGCACCGCGCGACCGACCATCTCGGCGTGATAGATCATCTCGTCGAGCGTGACGGGCAACGTCGTCGAGTGCCCTTGCACGACCATCGACATGCTGTCGCCGACCAAATCGCTTCCAGCCCGGCCGAATCCAAAATCCGCGCCGTGGCGTAGTCGTACGCCGTGACCATGCTGATGCGGCGCTGCCCCTTCAAGGCGACGAAGCCGGGAACGGTCATGCGTGGAGATGGAGCGGTGGGTTGAGCGGACATGCGGCGAAGTATCGAGGAGAACGGCGAGAAACCCCTGTATCGGCCCGATTGCCGACGCTTCCAGGCTAGCCCGAGGGGAACGAATGGGGAAGGGTCGCGAAACCCGTTCCAGGCGGCGGCACGTACGACGAGAGCCGATTTACGCGCCGCTGGTTCGCGCGAAAACTGTTGGCGTGGCGCAGCGGAGGGTGGTATTCTGAATCGTCCAATACCTTGCCCGGCCCAACACTCCGCATGCGACTCGGTTTTATGTATCACACACGTGGTCTGTTCGTCGTCGCGACGCTCGCCGCCGCTCTGTGCGGGACGCCGGCTTTCACACAGCAGCAAAAAGCGGCTCCCAAGCCGGATACGAAAATCAACGACGTCGTCATCACGTTACACGGCGCCCAGGGCCCGTTGGTACAAGCCGAGTGGGATGGCAAACCGTGGATCATGCAGGTCGAGGCCAAGGCCAAAATCGAACTGACCGGCACCGCGGAACTCGACTACATCACCTTGGCCAAAGGTCCGTTGTTGGCCCGCGTGCGCACCGAAGTCAACACGCGTCAAAAGGTTTCGACCAATCCGGTCAGCGAGGTCGAATTGGTGATCATGAGCGACGCCAACATCCCCGGCGTCTCGACCGACAGCGGCATCGCCAGCTTCGGCGACTCGCAACCCAAGCCCAACAACAACCCGGTGCAGAACGCCGCCGTGACGGGGTTGGTGACCGGGTACAAGAACGGCGTCGCGGTCATCAACGGATACAAGATCACGATCGATCCGGCCGCCAAGGTCAAAGTGAATTTCGATGCGGCGGGCGCGTTCCAGGCGTTGCCCCCCGGCACCAAGGTGAACGTGAACCTGGCTTACTTCGAGAAGCTACCCGGTCGCGCGTTGATCACCGGCGCGAAGATGGAATTCGCCGAGCCGTTGGCGATTCCGCAACCGAAACGCCCGGGCGGAAAGGGGGGGCCGGCTGCGAAGTCGGAAGACAAAGAGAAGACGATGAAAGAACCCGCCAAAGACGCCGCGAAAGAGAAAGAGATGACGAAGGAACCGGCGAAAGCGGCGAAGGAGTAACACGTTACTCGTCGCCGATTTTCACCAACACGCGGCCGGTCGTCTCGCCGCGCAAGATTTTCTCGATCTGCTCGGGCAAGTCGTCGAGTCCGATTTCGCATCCGGCCAGCGCGTCGATGTCGCGCGGTTTCCAGTCGCCGGCCAACCGATTCCAGATTTCCGCGCGTTCCGCGGCAGGCGCGTTGACGGAATCGATCCCGATCAGACTTACTCCGCGCAAAATGAACGGGAAGACGCTGGTCGGCAAATCCGCGCCGCCGACCAAGCCGCAGGCGGCGACGCAACCACGATACGCGGTCGAGCGTAAGATCGTCCCCAATGTCGTGCCGCCGACCGTATCGATCGCGCCGGTCCAGCGCGGTTTGAGTAACGGGCGATCGGAAGCGTCCGCCAACTCCTCGCGAATCAAGGTCGTGACCGCTCCTAACGCCAACGCACGTTCCGGCGATTTCCCGGTTCCGGCCGTGACGCGGTAACCCAACTTGGCCAGCACGGCGATCGCCGTCGAGCCGACGCCGCCGTTCGCGCCGGTGACCAGCACGTCGCCGCCGTCCGGCAGAACATCATGCTTGCGTAACGCCGCGACGCATTGTGCCGCGGTGAAGCCGGCCGTACCGAAAATCATCGACTCGCGCAGGCTCAGTCCCGACGGCAACGGAATCGCCCAAGCGCCGGGCAGTCGGGCATACTCCGCGAAGCTGCCCCAACTTCCCGCGCCGAAGTCCCAACCGGTAACGACCACCGCTTGGCCGACGCTCAGATGCGGAGCCGTCGTTTCCACGACGATGCCGGCGGCGTCGATCCCGGGGATATGCGGCAGCGTTTTCACCACGGCAGGATTGGCGTGCACGGCCAGGGCGTCTTTGTAGTTCAGTCCGCTCCAGATGACGCGAATCAGCGTATCGCCGGCGGGAAGTCCGTTTGGCACAGTGCTCGATCGCGGCGGTCGGCGAGCCGTCGGAATTCGTTCGAACGACCATGGCGCGAAACTTTACGGGCAACAACATATTTGCGGCTTCTTTTGTGAGAAACGAAGTGCGAACGGATGACCCGCGCACCGCGTAGTAAGGAGCGTCATCGACGAACGGACGTGCGGAGTTGCGAGTCGGCATTTTACGCCCGCCGGACGGCGCGGCCAACGCAAGGCGTGCGCCGGGATGTTCGTTTGACAGCGATTTCCGGCGTTCCTAAAATTTCGCATCCACCGAGGATGTTTTTCCGACGACGATTTTTCCTTTTTTGACGGTCTTCGACGTTCTCCGAACGCTCGAACCTTCAGGAGTTCCCGATCAATGGGTGCCGTGCAAGAAGTCAGCGACACGACGTTTCCGACCGAAGTTTTGAATTCCACGGTCCCGGTCTTGGTCGACTTTTGGGCGCCGTGGTGTGGTCCGTGCCGTCGAATCGCCCCGATGATCGAGCAACTCTCGGAAGAGAACAAAGGGAGCTTCAAGGTCGTCAAAGTGAACATCGACGACAACCAACGGTATGCCCAAGAGTATCAGGTGGAAGCGATTCCGACGTTGATCATCTTCAAGGGCGGCCAAGCGGTCGAACGGATCCAAGGCGCACGTCCGAAGGCGATGCTGCAACAAATCATCGACTCGAACAAAGCGTAAGCGACGAGTCGCCATGCAAAAATTCGACCCCGCATCGCCGTAGCGATGCGGGGCTTTTTATGCGCTGAGTCGACGTGAATCGAGAATCACGATTCCGCCGGCAAGCGTGTTCGTTCGATATGATATTCGTCCAGCTTGCGATAGAGCGTCGCGCGGCTCAAGCCCAACATCTTCGACGCTTCAGGGACGTTACCGGCGGCGCAGTTTCAGCGCTTCGACGATCAATTTCCGCTCCCAGACGTCGATCCGCAGCATATCGGGGTCGAGGTCCGGTCCTTCGTCGCGTAAGCCCAGTTCGTCCACTTGAATCTCGGGTCCGGCGGCCATCACCACGGCGCTGTCGATCGTGTTTCGCAGTTGACGCACGTTGCCGGGCCAGTGGTAGCCCATCAGTTTCGAGCGCGCGGACGTCCCCAGCGTGAGTTGCGGCCGTCCATGGACTTGCTTGAAGTGTTCGAGAAAATGTTCGATCAACCGCCCGACGTCGCCGCCGCGGTCGCGTAGCGGCGGCACTTGCAGTTCGAATACGGTCAGGCGGTAATACAGATCCTCGCGAAATTTGCGTTCGCGCACGTACGCCAGGAGATCGCGATTGGTGGCCGCGATCACGCGCACGTCGACGGTCGTTTCTTTGTTCGAGCCGACCGGATGGAAGGGGTGTCCTTCGAGAATGCGTAAGAGCTTGGCTTGGCCTTCGAGCGTCAGTTCGCCGATCTCGTCGAGAAACAGCGTGCCGGAATCGGCCTGTTGGAAGTAGCCCAGGTGATCGCGGTCGGCGCTGGTGAACGCGCCGGCCTTGTGACCGAAGAGTTGGCTTTCCATCAACTCGACCGGAATCGCAGCGCAGTTGACCGACAGCATCGGTCGATCGGCCCGACTGCCGGCGCGATGCACCGCCCGGGCGACCAACTCCTTGCCGACGCCGCTTTCGCCGCGAATCAAGACCGAACCGTTCGCGCGGGCCAAGCGCGCGATCTTGGACTTGAGTTCGCGCATCGCGTCGCTCGCGCCGACCAGTTCGTCGAGTCCCGCCGCCTGGCCGGCGGCCAGACGGAGATAGTCCTGCGTTAAGCTCATCTGCTTGCGCACGCGGACCAACGCGACCGCCACGATATTGGCCAGCGAAATGGCGAAATCGAAATCGTGTTGTTGGAAGCGACCACGATCCATGTAGGCCATGATCGCGCCGACCGCTTTCTTCTGGCTGACCAACGGAACGCAGATCGCGTCGGCGAAGTGCAGTAGATTCTTCCCGCTTTCGCGGGCTTGCTGCTTGTTGATCCACAACGCGTGACCTTGGCCGCCGACTAGCGCCGACAGCGACTCGTTCAGCTTCATGCAATCGTCGTCCCCTTCGGGCAGCATCAATTTCGGCTTCAAGCGACCGGCATCGTCGATCCACAGAAACGCGGTATGACTGGCGCGGTCTGTCGCGCAGCAGATCGACGCCGATCCGCGCGACTTCGTCGGGATGCTCGCAGCCCAACAGCTTGATGCTGAGTTGATACAGCAGGATGAATTGTTGCGCCTGTTGCAGATCGCGTAACGAAGCGATGCGCCATCTGCACGGTCTCGCCCGGCGTGTCGAGCTCGATCGGTTTTTCGAGAACGACCGTCTCGCGACAATCGTCTTGCTGGCGCGACGACGGCGGTCACTTCCAGTTGCTCGAAAACGAGATCGGCCTCGCCGATCCGAATGATCCGACCGTGCTCCAACGGCACGCCGCGGCCGGTGGAGGAATCGATCTTCACCCCGTCGAGTTGGGTTCCGTTACGGCTGTTGTTGTCGCGGAGGATCCAATCGTCGTGCTCGAACGAGACGATCGCATGAACCCGCGAGCAGAGCGGATCGTTCAGCATGATTTCGCAATCGACGCCGCGGCCGATTTGCGTCGGCTCGTCCTCGTCCAATCGATAGCGGGCGCCCGCTTGCGGCCCGTTGACCCGCGTCAGGGAGTAGTAGACGGGGCGGGGGACGAGTTTCAAATCGACGGCCGTCGGCGGCTCATCGGTGGGCGTCATGCACGACTCCTGGCGGCGGATCCGCGACGCTCCGCGCGGCGGGTTGGCGAAAGGCGTTCGTCGGGATTTCTCGAATTCTAGGCGAAAGACGTAGGATGTACAAAACGAACTGCCGACGGACGATCGAGTAAACTGAGCCTTATGACTCGAACGGGACTCTTGATCGTCGGACACGGCACACGCGAAGCGGAGGGCGTGAATGCGTTTCGCGAACTCGCCACGTCGACCGCCGCGCTGTTGCCGGAGCTCCCCTGCGAGGCTTGCTTTCTCGAATTGGCGGAACCTTCGATCGCCGCCGGCGTGGACGCGCTGCTGCATCTCGGCGTGAGTCACGTCATCGTGACGCCCTTGCTCTTGTTCTCCGCCGGTCACGCAAAAGAAGACATCCCGCTGGCGATCGTCGCGGCGCTAGTTGGACGCCCGGACGTCGCTACGACGTTTTTGCCCGCGTTCGAATCTGATCCGTGCGTGCTGGCCGTCTCGCAACGTCGTGCCGCGGAGGCCGTGCGAATCACAAGCTCAAATTCCGTTTCATCGGCGACTTGGTCAATGGCAGGCGGACCAGCTTCATCCGCGCAGGATACGTTGCTGCTGGTTATCGGTCGGGGATCGAGTGACCCTCGTGCTGACGGCCGCGCTCCGCGAATTCGCCGCCCGTCGTGCGACGCAAGCCGGTTGCGCCGTCGTACTCGGCGGCTTCGTCGTCGGTCAACGCCCGACGTTGAACGAAGCGTTGCGTTCGGCGGCCCTTTCGCCGCAGCGAACGATCCTCGTGCAGCCGCACTTGCTGTTTCCGGGCCGAGTTTGGAACGACATCGCCCAAGCAACACGCATCGTGGCCGCCCAAACGCCGGAAAAACGCTGGTTTTTGGCACCGCCGCTCGGGCCGGACCGGCAGTTGGCGGAGATGCTGGCCGAGCGGGTCCGTGCCGCGATCGCCGATCATTCGTCCGCGAGATAGCTCGCTCAGCCCGGCAAGCTGACGAATTCGACTTCGCCGGATTCGACCAGATGCAGTTCGTCCGGATCGACGATCCATTTGCGGCAGTTTCGTGCGCCGCAGCCGCATGCGATCGCGTGATCGGCAGGCCAACTGTAGTCGATCGACAACTCTTCGCCTTCGCGTATCGTGCGTCGGGCTTGGACGAAGAGTCGGTTTAGCAGATGCGATTGCTCGGCGCGGAGCGTTTCCGGATCGTAATACATCAACTCGGCGTTCGGCTCGCACGAGTGGTTGATGAAGCGGAACGGATCGGCCGGTTCCAACGTTTGCCCGTTGCCCAACTCCATGCAGTACCGCGACGTGTAGTTGTCGTCGTGGACGATGGTGCCGTCGACCTCACCGATGACTTGACCGCGACGAAACTGTTTCAGGGCATACACGCCCATACCGAACGCGGCGGGGGCGATCCGCACCGCGGGAGTCTTCTTAGCCATAGAGCGGGATCGTCGTGATCCGAGTCAAAGGAAACCCTGCGCGAGTCGCGGCACATCGATGTGTGCGTCGCGTTCGCTTCAGTAGGGCGGAATGACTTTAGCGAAACTTGCCGGCGAAAGTCAAGCAAATCCGAGCGGAACGCATTGTGAGGGAGAGAAAGTTCAAACGTGACGTTGCGCGAACGTCAGATTCGGTAATGTCATTGAGTAAGACGCGGAGATTGTTCAACACAGCGACACACGCAACACGATGAAGATCGATCCCGGTATCAAATCCGCAGCGGATCGTTAGAGTCCGATCGGACGCTGGCTTTTTCTGCATGGAATCCCCATCGGTTAGGTCGACCCGCGACTGAAAATCATCGTGAAATCGCACATTTTCGAGCGATCGCGAGTCGTTTCGGCCCTTGTTCGATGGATTCCGGACGACTATTCTAGGAGTTTCCATTTTTCGGCGGATTTCGCACGAACTTTTCTTCGAAAAGCGTGTCGGGAGTCGCGGTTTCGCCGTTCGACGCGAAACGCGATGTTCGCCCAGACGGGGTTCGGAATTCCTTTATGCGTCACGTTCTTTCCGCAGTCGTTCAAAACGTTCCGGGCGTGTTGGCCCACGTTTCGGGCATGCTCGCTTCGCGCGGGTACAACATCGACAGCTTGGCCGTCGGTCCGACCGACGATCCGCAATTTTCGCGGATGACGTTCGTCGTGGTCGGCAACGACGCTACTCTGGAACAAGTCCGCCGACAGTTGGAAAAGATCGTGACGATCGTCCAAGTGGACGACATCAGCAGCCAAAACTACGTCGAACGCGACTTGATGCTGATCAAGGTCATGCCGATCCGAATAACGGCTCGCGGAGC
Organism: Pirellulales bacterium; assembly: GCA_049840575.1. Lineage (GTDB taxonomy): Bacteria > Planctomycetota > Planctomycetia > Pirellulales > JALHPA01 > JANRLT01. The sequence continues at coordinate 4,409 of JASGKV010000008.1, read as the reverse complement.
CAAATTCGCGAATTGACCGACATTTTCCGCGGTCGCATCGTCGATGTCGCCCCGCGCAAAGTCGTGATCGAAATCAGCGGCCAAGAGCGCAAAATCGAAGCCTTTATCGATCTCATGCGTCCGTTCGGCATCGTCGAATTGGTTCGCACGGGCCGGATCGCGATGGTCCGCGGCAATTGCAACGTCCATGTCGACATTCCCAGCGGTTTCGATCAAGACGTCGCCGACGACGTCGTCCGCGGCTCGTTCGCTTAAGCCGCTCGCCTAAATCATCGACTCATCGGCCCGACGCAAACGCGAGGATCGGTGGGTCGCTTCAATCGTGCCACGCTCGCACGTCGAACCGATTGAATTCCTCGCTCGATCATTTCGTCCAACGCTCGCTTCCTTTCATTCACACACGCCATGGCCGCCACGATTTATTACGAAAACGACGCCGATCTCTCGCTACTCAAGAACAAGACCATCGCCATCATCGGCTACGGATCGCAAGGGCACGCTCAGGCCCAAAACCTGCGCGACAGCGGTTGCAAGGTGATTATCGGCCAACGTCCGGGCGGAGCGAACTACGACTTGGCGATCAGCCACGGCTTTCAGCCGATGAGCGCAGCCGAGGCCGCCAAACAAGCCGATCTGATCAACATCTTGCTGCCCGACGAGTTGCAAGGCGACGTTTATCGCAACGATATCAAGCCGAACCTGAAGCCCGGTGCGATCCTGATGTGTTCGCACGGGTTCAACGTCCATTTCGGCCAAATCGAACCACCGGCCGGCGTCGACGTCGTGTTGGTCGCCCCCAAGGGCCCCGGTCACTTGGTCCGCAGCGAATATGAAAAGGGCGGCGGCGTCCCTTGCTTGATCGCCTTGGGCGCCGGTTGCAGCGAGAACGGCAAGAAGCTGGGCCTGGCCTACGCCAAGGGGATCGGCGGTACGCGCGGCGGCGTCATCGAAACGACCATCGCCGAAGAAACCGAAACCGACTTGTTCGGCGAACAGGCGGTTCTGTGCGGCGGCGTCAGCGCGCTGGTCAAGGCCGGGTTCGAAACGCTGGTGGAAGCCGGCTATCAGCCGGAAATGGCCTACTTCGAATGCATGCACGAGCTGAAGTTGATCGTCGACCTGTTCTATCAGGGCGGCCTCAACTACATGCGTTACAGCGTCAGCAACACGGCCGAATACGGCGACTATACGCGCGGCCCGCGCATCATCACCGCCGAGACGAAGAAGGAAATGAAGAAGATCCTGACCGAAATCCAAACGGGCGAATTCGCGCGGGATTGGTTGTTGGAAAACAAGGTCAACGCCCCGGGCTTCAAGGCGACCCGTCGCCGTGAACGCGACCACGGCGTGGAAGTCGTCGGTAAGCAGCTCCGTCGCTTGATGACCTGGATCAAGGCCAAGGAAGTTTAAGTTCCCTCACGGTCTTATGTCCGCCGTACCGACTTCGGATGAATACGATCGCGTCGCACACACGTTGTGCGGCGCGATCGTATGTGAATCGTGCGGTCGCGATTTGCGTTACCGCACCGATCACCCGGCCTGTTCGATGGCCCAATTCGCCGACGCAGCCAAGGCGCTGCGGAATGCCGCTTGGCACGTCGATGCCGCGACGTTGCGGGCATGGTGCCCGGAGTGCGACGACCGCTGTTAAGCGGACTTTCCCGTAGTTGGGCGATCGTTTAGGATGATCGCCGGGATTCAGATCCGCTGAAACCTAAAATCTCACCTAAAACCTGACCATGCAACTCGCCCCGCGTCCGATTTTCGACGAACTCAAGGCCGGTGACCGCGTGCAAATCACCCACGAGGTCAAAGTCGGGTTGAAGCGTTGGGCCACGACCACGACCGGGACGGTCGTCCGATTGGAACGTCGTCGCCAAGGGCTGCACTATCGCCGCAATCCCGACGACAAAGTCTGGAGCGACCTGATCGTCCTCGACCGCGGCGACGGCGAAACCACGACCGTGACCCTGGACGAATTTACGATCGTCAAACGGGCCTAACTCGGAAACAATCAAAGTTCTCGACGGCGGTTCCGGATAGGAACGGCCGTTTTTTATTGCGCGTTTGCATTGAATGCCAACAGCTTTTCCGCGAGAAAACGCTCGGTCTTAGCCGCAGACTCGGGGGTATTTCCGCCCAAGTGAGGCGTCAGCAGCAAATTCTCGTGTGTGCGGGCATATTGCACCAAGGGATGGTCGCCCATTCCGGTCGAACGTTCGTCGCACAGGACGTCGAGCGCGGCGCCCGTGAGTCGACCCGACCGCAACGCGGCTAACAGCGCGACTTCGTCGACCAACTCGCCCCGCGCCGTGTTGACGAAGACGGTTCCCGGTTTCATCGATGCGAATTGCGTCGCTGCGATCATCCGCCGATTCTCCGGACGAAGATCGGCGTGCAAGGTCACGATCTCGGATCGGGCGTACAATTCGGCGTCGTTCACGGCCGTGACGCCAGGCTCGCAATCCGTTTGGCGTAACCCGGGTCCTGTCGCCAGGACTTGCATGTCGAAGGCGTTCAGATAGTCGCGCGACGATTTTGCCCAATCGACCATACCCGACGATGCCGGCGGTTTTACGATGCAGTTCGCGACCGGAGAAGAGATCGCGGTTCCAACCGCCGTCCAACACGTGTCGATGCGCGGCCGGAATGTGTCGCAACAACGCGAGGATCAAACCGATCGTGTGTTCGGCCGTGGCGCGAATCTCCGACAGAAAATCGGTTTCCCCACGCAACGAGATCACGCGAATCCCGCGTCGCTGGGCTTCCTCCAAGTCGATGTGAGTCAAGCCCGTTGTGTTCGTGGCGATCGTCCGGAGTCGCGTCGCGCGGCTGAGGATTTCGGCGTCGATTTTGGTGCGTAACTTCGTCCACAGCACGTCGTATTCGCCGATCGACGCCGTTAAGGCGGGACGATCGAGATTGCGCACATCGACGTCGAATCGCGGCGCGGAATGTCGTCAGCGCCGCCTGCGCGTCGAAGCATGCGCCTTCCGCGATCAATAATCTGGGTTTAGCGCTCATCCGCGAACTCCGGCCGGATAACCCGCGTTCAGAGTCGGCTCGGCCAATGACGCCGCGAGGAGAAACTCGGCCATGCGCAGATCGAACGGCTCGTCGATATTGCAGGCGCGTGGAGCCGGGATGATCCACGCCCGGCAATCGTCGCCCTGCAACGAATCGCGCTCCATCAGCACGTTGCGCCGCGTCAGGTAGACCGAGCCTTCGCGCAGATAGAACGCCGGTAGATCCTGTCGGCGTTGGCCTTCGAACGCTTCGGCGAACGGCGGATTCACGACGCGGCCGTTCACGTCGAGCGACTTCATTCGCGCGGGATGTTTTTCGCCGACCGGCGTGAACGAAATTACGCTCTGGCGCCGGTCCGCTCCAGCAACGCGATCGCGCCGTCAATGTCCGCGACGCGTCTCAGGGGATTCGTTGGTTGGAGGACGAACACCGCGTCGTACGACTCGCCGTTCGCTTCCAATCGTCGAATGACGTCTTGCAGCACGGGTATCGTGGGCGTCGCGTCACCTGCCAGTTCGCATCGGCGCATCAACGGCACATCGACGCCGCACGATCGGGCGACCGCGGCGATCTCCTCATCGTCGGTCGACAACACGACCCGCGACAAGTTCGAAGCCAACGCCGCTTCGGCCGTCCATGCCAACAGCGGCTTCCCGGCCAACGGAACGATGTTCTTACGGGGGATCCCCTTCGATCCTCCGCGAGCGGTCATGATGCCGAGAACGCGCATACTCGAATTCGAAGCGTCGAGGGGAAAGATGAATGGGTTGCCGGCAAGCATCTTTTGATTTTCTGTCTTTCGTTCTTCATCCTTCATAGATGTAGTTGAGTCGCTTCTGCACATACGGCTCCAGACCGGCCACGCTTTCCGCGATCGCTTTCGCCACGTGACCGTCGCCGTACAGCGTGCTCGTCGAAGTAGCGGCCGTGTTCAAGTTCCTTGCGAATCGCCGCTTCGATGTCGGACGCCACCGGCGCGACCGGCGTGACGTGCACGTCGTGCTCGCCCCCTTCTTGGCGATTGCCCAGACCAGCACGATCGGCGTACCGAAGTAGCCGGCGTCGCGGACGAACCTGCTCGAATTCCCCAACTGCGCAAGCGGTGTTCGCCAAGACCTTCAAATAATTTTCGGGCGTAAAGTTCGTCAATGTCCGCAGCCAATCCGGTCGGCGTTGATCGCGATACGTGCGAATCGCCTTGCCGATGTGATCGGATCCGGCGTCGATGTTGGGCCACAGCAGCAGCGTCGGTCGTCGGATCGCGAAGATCGCGTCCAACAACGCTTCCATTTGCGCACGTTCGCCGCCGTATTCCGTCGTGGTCGGATGAAACAGAGGTGCTGTTCGGATTCTATCGTGTTTCCCTATTAACCTTAGCAATA
>JASGKV010000007.1:0-444505 GCA_049840575.1 Pirellulales bacterium | reverse complement strand
TCGCCTAAGGTTAATAGGGAAACACGATAGAGTCCCAACAGCACCTGTCACGTCCAGTTCGCCGGCTCTCCATCCCAAGCTGTCGGTTGGTGAGAACCTCGTTCACCAGGGTGGCTCTACGGGGTCCGCGGACTCGACTGACGTCTCCTGGTACTTGACGCTGGACCCCGCGCGGACCGGGCGAGGCTCAAGCGGCGGGTCGAGATCGCGAAGTCGCTGCTGCACTCGCCGCAGATGCTGATCCTCGACGAACCGGACACCGGTCTCGACGTCGCGGCCGGCTCGACATGTGGTGCTGTTCCGGGACCTGCGCGGCCGGGACGACGATCTTGTGACGACTGTACCCCACGAAGAAGTGCATGCTGCGACTGGCTGGCGATCCTCGACTGCTTGTCGCGATCGGCACGCCCGACGAACTTCGCAGCACGGTGGGGACTGCCCGACCATCCCGCTTGCAGGATGACGGACGGGCCGCTCGCGCGGCGGATTTCCGAGCGGTTCGGAGTGAGGTCCAGCGGCTCGGTGTCGCCGCGATTTGAGCATCCCCGCGAGCTGAGCTGCTGCGCGATCCTCGTGCTCGCCGATCCGAGTCGATCCGCTCGATCACGCTCGGCAAGCCGGACGCTCGAAGACGTCGTGCGGCTGACGGGCCGGCAGTTCGAGAGCGAGCCGGAGCCGAAGGCCAAGCCGCTATGTTTGCCCCATCCGAACGGCGGCCGACGTCCGCACGAGAGAGAGGCCGCGCGATGACTCACGTGTGCGGATGCCAGTGGTGACTCACCATCGACTCATTGTGAGCCTGGAGTACCCGTTGGTCTGCCGGAGGATCGCCGAGGCGTTCGCGTGTCGCCGGCGGGAGAGCCCTGCTCGGCTCATGAGTTGTTCTGGACTCTCCGTGGGGAGACCTCGCGACGACCTCGACTGGAGCGTCTGGAATGAGTTCTCATGATCGTCGCCCGGAGGAGCCGAGGCCGAATCCCTCGTGACCGAGATCGCGAACTGGGTTCGAGCGTCAGGCGGGCGGCCGTTGACGCTGCCAGCTGGAGCTTTTCAGAATCGCGGTGCCTGCTCCTCGTCGATGTCTCATGAGGTTCTGGCGGCGGACGCCGACCATGGTGCCACGGTCACGCGGTCCAGCGGGACCGCTGGCGGGTCCAGCAGGCTGCTGGCCGCCGGAGGCGGAGTGAGCGTGGCACCCCGTGGAATATTTTGGTGTCCGACGGGCTCGGCGTCGCGGGTTCTTTTCGTCAGGACGCTTTCCCCGCCACCCCGGCGTTGAGGAGAGGAGAACCCGCAACGCCGGATTCCCAAATCGGCCGCCCGTCATGTTCCACGGTTCGACCACGAAACGCCTCCGGCGGGGCCAGCGTCCCCGCTGGACCGGCATGGGCGATGGCGTCGGGTTGCGCAGAAGGGCGCTCCCTCCGCCCGGCACGATGACCGCCGGCGGGCGAAGATCACGGAGGACAGCCTGCTGACGACGGAACACCAATCCGCAAACCGCTCAGTGGCAGGCGGTGGAGCCTGACCTCCCCGCCGCTGTCGGCGACGTCGCATCCGCCGAGGTCTTCGGCGGAGAGCTGCCACGTCAGGGCGCCTGTGATCTCGCGGATCTGTTGGGACGCTTCTTGTGCTGACAGGCCCCGGCTCCGCCGCGACGCCGGCCGCCTGGATCGTCCAGGCGATCGTGAGTTCTCCCACCGACCGCCCCGCGGCCCGTGGCGCATCGGGCGGAAGGCGTCGACGAGTCGGTGGTTCTTCGTCCACTGCTCTCCCATGAAGACCGGAGACTCCGTCGGCCGTCCTGGGATCCCAGACATGATCCCGCCGGAGCTTCCGCCAGCATTCCCTTCATCAGCCGCCAGTACACGTTGACTCCATACTGCTCGGCACCAGGGGAGCCGGTCCGCCTCGATCTCCGTTGTAGTGCGGCTGGTCCGCCGCGATCGGACACTCGGCCAGGAATTCTTCATACTGGCCGATCTCGGAGAGTCTGGAGACCCGGACGCGCGGACCTTTCCCGAGTCGAGGAGCGTTTTCAAAACCGCGGCGGACCGGTGCATGGTGTCGCCGGATCGGGACCATGCAGGTACAGAATTGATGTAGTCGGTCCCGAGCCGCGAGGCTCTCGTCGCATTCCCGCAGCAGCGTTTCGGGTGCGTGTTCCGGACCTGCTTGTGGTCAGCCCCCCAGTGGATCCCTCTGGTTTGTGATGGACATGCTCGCGGTGCGGGCGCATTACGTGGCCGACGAGCCGCTCGCTCTCGCTGTCATATCCGTAACAGTAGGGCGGTGTCGAAGAAGTGACTGCCTCGAGCGCCGCTTCGAGGTGGCGAGACTCGCCTCTTCGGTCACGTCAACGCTCGTCACTCCCGAGATCGGCCAGCAAGCCATGGCGACCGGCGCCACGGTGATCGGGAGTGTTTCCGAGGGGGCGGAGGAGGGACATCGCGGTCTCGACGCTGGAGGAGGAGGCGGGCTCGCTCCGCACAAGATAGACCGTTCTCCTCAAACGGAACCCCGCCCCCACCCAACTCTGCGGCTCTGCCGGCGAACTCGCCGGAACACTTTGCTGTGGGGCCTCGTCTCCGAGCGACTCCGCCGCGGCGTCGCACACTTTCCGATCAGCGGATCGACCGTGCCGTCGCCGCTGGGGTGCAGACGGCTGCTGAGGAAGATCACGGAACAGTTCGGGAGCTGGGGGTCGATCCATCTGGTCCCGGGCTCGTCATGGCCGAACGCCCGGTCGCTGAGATGCGTCCCCCGGTTGCCGGAGAACGCCGAGCGGTTGTCCCAGCTGACGCCTCGACACCACGGGACTCGATGCGGCGCCGTCATGCGGCCACCCGGGGTCAGAATCCGCTTCCCGTGCAGCTCCCCCTTCTGGAGCAGCGTCTGGGCATAAATCGCCAGGGTCGTCCGCCGTCGAGAACAGCTGGCGTGTCCGGGCGACCCCGCGAGGGCGAACGCCCCGGACAAACCCTGGTGATCCAGGAACTCCCGCTTCTCCGTTGTGCCTATCCGGCAGCAGCGTTTTATCGGGGTTGTAACCCTAATTCCTGCATGGTGAGGGGTGCCAGATTTGCTCGCGGGCCAACTTGTTGAGCGGGCCACCAGACGCGGCCTCTTCTCCCACCCCAGCCAGGATCAGAAAATTGACGTCCGAGTATTTGAACTTTTCCCCAGCGGAGAGAATGGCTTGATGGCAATCAGGTTCTCCCACTTTTGCGGGCCGAGAGCATACTCGGCGATCGGGTTCTGGGACGAGGCTGCTCGCGTGGAGGACCTGCGGATCGTGATCCCCTCCTCGCCGCTGGCCGCGAAATCCCGGGAGGTATCGTCATGGTCCAGTTCGAGCTTTCCCTGCTCGATCAGCCGGTGAATCGACGTCGCCGTGGCGATCGGCTCGGCTAGGGAGGCGAGGTCGAACGAGGTCATCTCCCGGGCCTCCGCTTCCGGGAGAACGCGGCGCCGCCCGTAGGCCGGCGACAGCCGGAAACGGTCATGACCACAAGCACGACCGCCCCGGGAGCTTTCTGTCGCGGATCCCTCTTTGCCCCACGGTTCATCGATGGCAGCGAACCGCTCCGCCGCAGCCCCGCCTGCAGCTGGAGCCACGCAGACAGCAGGGAGCCTGCTGGAGCGGTGTCGGAGGGGCCGCTGCTGGGATGGTGCTGCGAGTCCTGATCTGCCACCGGCCGAGATGCCGGGTGCTTCGAAGTACCGCTCGCGGGATTCTGGAGACTGGACATCAACATGGAGTTGGCTCGTTCGGAAGACGTTTCTTCAGAAGAACTTCAGACGAACGGGTTCTCATGAAAACCCGTTCACCGACGTCCCGGTGAATGCTAGGATAAAGGGGAGCCAGCGGGGGATCATCTCCATGGTCGATGGTCCAGTCCGCGTGTTGACCTCCGTGATCTTTCCCGTTCCTGGCGGTGCCATTCGTGCTGTCCCGGGCTCCCATGCAGCTTCGCGAAAAGTCCTGCCGACTCCTGCGTGGTGGCTCCTGGTTTGTCGTCAGAGCCGTTCGTCGCCAGCACGTTTGTTGAGTGCTGGAGGACCAGCGGATCGACTTACCCACGCGAGTTGAGCGACAAGAGGGCGAAGACCTCGTGGACGAAGGCCGCCGGTCGTCTTACGGGTACAACCGGCGCTCTTTCTCCGACCACGCGCATTGGCTTCATGTGGCTTACCGACCTCTTGTGAAGTGCTGTCGGATCAAGATCACGTTGTGACCGGAGGAGATCGAGAGACCAGGACCGCTCCCACTCGGCCACGACCGATCAGGTGGTCCGGTTCGTCAAGCTGTTCGAGACCGTCGATCTGCTGCACCGGCTCGTCCGGTTCCAGGCGGTCAGCCCGACGGAAATCGACGGCAACCCGCTCCAACCACGATCGTGGCCGAAGGGGTCTCGATGCACGATGCTCGACCCGGCCGGGCGTCTTCGTAGACGACGCTCGTCAAGCGGACGGCTTCTCGTGAACATGGAACTCGTCGTCAAGATCTGCTAAGGCGTTCCCGGGCCGGTCCCGTTCCTGGCGTGGCTCAATACCGAGTTCCTGCTCGTGACCGCCATGAACGGAGACCGCTGGGACCGTCTCGAACGGGCGCGGAGGAGCCCAGAAGCATGACGCTGACACGTCGCTGGAACTGTTCCCTGCTTCTCGCCGACGGAGAGGAAGACCCCCGGGTTACCGGCGTCTTGTCGCGAACAAGCTGTTCACGGCTACCTCCAACGTGGTCTACCGGCTCCGGCCGCCGATCCCCGCACAGCTGGTCACTATTCAATCTCAACAGATCCGTCCCGCGGGCAAGCCGGTCTTTCGCTCGAACCGGGGCTCCCGCCTGGACGACGATCGAAGGACAGACCCTTGCGGCCAAGCTGGATCCGCCGACGACCTGAAGCCCGGCTACCGCGGCCTCGCCGACCGCCAAGGGAGATCCGGCGACTCCGCGAAAATCGGGCCGCGAACCACGCGCCCAAGTTCAAGCCCGCCGGTCGCGGCCGCAGGCTCGCCCCCTCCGGCCCGCTCATCACCCCGTACCGGACGCCGCGCCATGATTGAACTCGCAGGCGGAGGACAGCGACCTTCCCCAGGCGACGTTCGCTTTCGAAGGGACGCCCCCGTCCTGTGCGGTGGCAGATTGATTCCCGTCGGCTGGATCCAGTGGATACCCGAACTCGGCCTGAGAAGACATGCTCTCGGTCAAGGATGCGGGCCATCTCCTCGGCCACGACGACCTTGAACGTCAAGTTCGAGGATGACGCCGCCGCCTACATAGTACTTCGTCGGCTGTTCTGGCCAGTGAGCACGCGGCGGAGGCGATGCCGCACGACCGGACGACGAACCGCGCCTCCTGCCCGTCGTCCGGTCGTGCAGCATCGCCTCGCCGCGTCCTTCCGCCTCCGCCAGACAGCCGACGAGGTACGTGTAGGCGGCGGCGTCATCCTCGAACTTGACGTTCAAGGTCGTCGTGGCCGAAAGAGGGGGATCGCCCGCATCCTTGACCGAGACGGTGTAGCTCTGCGGGCCGAGTTCGGTCTCGGCCGGGGCGGTCCACTGGATCCGGCCCGAGCGGGAATCGATCTCCGCGCAGGGCGGGGGCGTCCCTTCGAAAGCGAACGTCAGCCGGTCCTCGGGCAGGTCGCTGTCCTCCGCCTGCAGTTCGATCGTGGCGCGGCGTCCCAGGTACAGGGTGATCGGCGCCCCGGGGGGCGAGCCTGCGGCCGCGACCAGCGGCTTGAACTTGGCGCGTGGTTCGCGGGCCGGACATCGACGGTGAAGCTCGCGCTGACCGGATCTCCCTTGGCGGTCGGCGAGGCCGCGGTCGCGATAACCTCGACCTTCCCGGGCTTCAGGTCGTCGGCGGGAGTCCACTTCACCGCGCCGGTCTGTCCTTCGATCGTCATCCCGGCGGGAGCCCCCGGTTCGAGCGAAAAGACCGGCTTGCCGCGGGACGGGTCCCACCCCTCGACCTTGAGCTGATAGGTGAAGCTGCTGCCGCGCGTCGCCCGCTGTGCGGGGATCGGGGTGAACCGGGGCCGGTAGACCACGTTGGGGGTCGGCTTCGTGAACAGCTTGTTCGCGACAAGACGCATCGCGGCGACCCGGGGGTCTTCCTCTCCGTCGGCGAGGGGCCGGAGCGGGAACAGTTCCAGCGACGTGTCGGCGTCATGCTTCTGGGCCGCGGTCTCCTCCGCACCCCGTTCGACGGTCCAGCGGTCTCCGTTCATGGCGGTCACGAGCAGGAACTCGGTATTGAGCCACGCCAGGAACGGGACCGGCCCGGTGAACGCCTTGGCGCTCTTGACGACGAGTTCCGTGTCACGAGGACCGATCGCTTTGACGAGCGTCGTCTGCGGAAACAGCCCCGGCCGGGTCGAGGCGTCGTGCATCGAGACCCCTTCGGCCACGATCGTCACGGTCAGGAGCGGGTTGCCGTCGTTCGTCGGGCTGACCGCCTGGAACCGGACGAGCCGGTGCAGCAGATCGACGGTCTCGAACAGCTTGACGAACCGGACCACCTGATCGGTCGTGGCCGAGGCCTCGATCGTCAGTGGGACGGTGTAGAACGTCTTCTCGATCTCCTGCCGCTGGCCGAGCGTGATCTTGAGATCCGACAGGCCGCACACTTCGCAGAGGTCGGTAAGCCACGCCAGATAAAGCCGATGCGCGTCGAGCGGATCGGGGGGAGGCTCCGCCGGTTGTACCCGTTGAGGCGCCCGGCGGCCTTCATCTGCACGAGGTCTTCGGCCTCTTTGTCGCTCAACTCGCCCGTCAGGCTGTCGATCCGCTTGGCCCGGTCCTCCAGCGGCTCGACGAACGTGCTGGCGACGAACGGCTTGACGACGAACCAGGAGCCGCCCACGCAGGCGAAGGCGATCAGCAGGACTTTTTCGCGAAGCTGCATGGGATTCCGGGACGGCGCCGAATGGCGCCCGCCAGACGGGAAAGATCCGCGGGAGGTCAACACCGCGCGGACTGGACCATCGCCAGTGGAGATGATCCCCCGCTGGCTCCCCTTTATCCTAGCATTCACCGGGACGTCGGTGAACGGGTTTTCATGAGAACCCGTTCGTCTGAAGTTCTTCTGAAGAAACGTCTTGCCGAACGAGCCAACTCCATGATTGATGTCCAGTCTCCAGAATCCCGCGAGCGGTTGTTCGAAGCGCCCGGCATCTCGGGCCGGTGGCGGATCGGACTCGCCGGTTCGGTGGTGCTGGCCATGGTGCTGACGGCCCCCGTCCCCCGGGCGGCGGCCTCCGACGCCGTTCCCGCGGCTCCCCTGCCTGTCGTCGCTCCCGCTCAGGCGGGGCTGCGGGCGGAGCGGTTCGCTGCCATCGATGAACTCGTCGCGCAGGGGATCCGCGACAGAAAGCTCCCCGGGGCGGTCGTGCTTGTCGGTCATCGGGGCCAACTGGTCCATCGCCGGGCCTACGGGCAGCGCCGCGTTCTCCCGGAAGCGGAGGCCCGGGAGATGACCCTCGATACAGTCTTCGACCTCGCCTCCCTCACGAAGCCGATCGCCACGGCGACGTCGATTCACCGGCTGATCGAGCAGGGAAAGCTCGAACTCGAAGCCCCCGTCGCCCGATACCTCCCGGATTTCGCCGCCAGCGGCAAGGAGGGGATCACGATCCGCCACCTGCTGCTCCACACGAGCGGCCTCATCCCGGACAACCCGATCGCCGACTATGCTCTCGGCCCGCAAAAGGCCTGGGAGAACCTGATTGCCATCAAGCCGGTCTCTCCGCTGGGGGAAAAGTTCAAATACTCGGACGTCAATTTTCTGATCCTCGGCAAGCTGGTCGAGACCGTCTCCGGTCAGCCGCTCGACAAGTTCGCCCGCGAGCAAATCTTCGCACCCCTCGCCATGCAGGATACCGGTTACAACCCCGATAAAACGCTGCTGCCCCGGATCGCGCCGACGGAGAAGCGGGGGGATTCCTGGATCACCGGGTTTGTCCATGACCCCCGGGCGTTCGCCCTCGGCGGGGTCGCCGGACACGCCGGCCTGTTCTCGACGGCGGACGACCTGGCGATTTATGCCCAGACGCTGCTCCAGAAGGGGGAGTTCCGCGGGAAGCGGATTCTGACCCCGGAGAGTGTGGCCCGCATGACGGCGCCGCATGAAGTCCCCGGTGGTCTGCGGACCTGCGGCTGGGACAACCGCTCGGCGTTCTCCGGCAACCGGGGGACGCATCTCAGCGACCGGGCGTTCGGCCATGGCGGATTCACCGGGACCGGGATCTGGATCGACCCCCAGCTCGAACTGTTCGTGATCTTCCTCAGCAGCCGTCTGCACCCCAGCGGCGACGGCGCGGTCAATCCGCTGATCGGGAAAGTCTGCGACGCCGCGGCGGAGTCGCTCGGAGACGAGCCCCCCGCCGCGAAGTAGCTCCGGCGCTTCGCCCCGGCAGACCGCGGGTTCAGGTGGGCGGGGTTCCGTTTTGAGGAGAACGGTCTATCTTGTCGGAGCGAGCCCGCCTCCCTCCTCAGCGTCGAGACCGCGATGTCCCTCCTCCGCCCCCTCGGAAACACTCCGATCGCCGTCACGCCGGTCGCCATGGGCTGCTGGCCGATCTCGGGAGTGACGAGCGTTGACGTGACCGAAGAGGCGAGTCTCGCCACCCTCGAAGCGGCGCTCGAGGCGGGGATCAACTTCTTCGACACCGCCTACTGCTACGGATATGACGGCGAGAGCGAGCGGCTCGTCGGCCGCGTGATGCGCCCGCACCGCGAGCGGGTCGTCATCGCGACCAAAGGGGGGATTCACTGGGGGGCTGACCACAAGCAGGTCCGGGACGCGCGCCCGAAACGCTGCTGCGGGAATGCGACGAGAGCCTCGCGCGGCTCGGGACCGACTACATCGATCTCTACTACCTGCATGGTCCCGATCCGGCGACGCCGATCGCCCGGTCCGCCGCGGCTTTGAAAACGCTCCTCGACTCGGGAAAGGTCCGCGCCGTCGGGGTCTCCAACTTCTCCGAGATCGGCCAGTATGAAGAATTCCTGGCCGAGTGTCCGATCGCGGCGGACCAGCCGCACTACAACATGCTTCAGCGGGAGATCGAGGCGGACCGGCTTCCCTGGTGCCGAGCGCATGGCGTGTCGGTCAACGTCTACTGGCCGCTGATGAAGGGAATGCTCGCGGGGAAGCTCCGGCGGGATCATGTCTGGGATCCCAGGGACGGCCGACAGAAGTACCCGGTCTTCATGGGAGAGCAGTGGACGAAGAACCACGACTTCGTCGACGCCCTCCGCCCGATCGCCGCGGCCGCGGGGCGGTCGGTGGGAGAACTCGCGATCGCCTGGACGATCCAGCGGCCCGGCATCACGGCGGCGCTGTGCGGCGCGAAGCGTCCCGAACAGATCCGCGAGATCGCAGGCGCCCTGACGTGGCAGCTCTCCGCCGAAGACCTCGCGCGGATCGACGTCGCGATCGCGGCGCGGGGGGAAGTCGCCTCCCGCCCCGCCGTCCGCTAGAGCGGTTTCCGGATTGGTGTTCCGTCGTCAACAGGCTGTCGTCCGGGAGCCTTCGCCCGCCAGCGGTCATCGTGCCGGGCGAAGGGAGCGCCTTCTGCGCAACCCGACGTCATCGCCCATCCCGGTCCAGCGGGGACGCTGGCCCCGCCGGAGGCGTTTTTCGTGGTGGAACCGTGGGACGTGACGGGCGGCCGATTTCCGAATCCGGCGCCGCGGGCTCACAACTCCTCAACGCCGGGAATCGCCGGGAATCGCTGGGAAAGCGTCCTGGCGAAAAAGCTCGCGATGACCGGCCGCGCTCGGACACCAGCCGTGTTCCACGGGGTGCCAGCGCTCATCTGCCTCCGGCGGCCAGCAGCCTGCTGGACCCGCCAGCGTCCCCGCTGGACCGGCGTGACCGTGGCACCATGGGATCGAACATGCGGCGTCCCACCAGCCAGAACCTCATGAGAGCATCGACGAGGAGCGCACAGCGATTCTGAAAAAGCTCCAGCTGGCAGCGTCAACGGCCGCCGCCTGACGCTCGAACCCAGTTCGCGATCTCGGTCACGAGGGATTCGGCCTCGGCTCTCCGGGCGACGATCATGAACTCATTCCAGACGTCCCAGTCGAGGTCGATCGCGAGGTCTCCCCGGCGGAAAGTCCAGAACAACTCGTCGGGGCCGACCAGCGGCTCTCCCGCCGGCGACAGCGCGAACGCCTCGGCGATCCTCCGGCAGACCGACGGGTACTCCAGGCTCGCAATCCCTTCGACGTCGATCGTGAGTCGCCCGCTGGCATCCCGCCACACGTGAGTCATCGCGCGGCCTCTCTCTGGTGCGGACGTCGGCCACCCGTCCGGATGGGGCGAACGTCATCTCCGGGATGTGCGCCGGGCTTGGCCTTCGGCTCCGGCTCGCTCTCGAACTGCCGGCCCGTCAGCCGCACGAAGACGTCTTCGAGCGTCGGCTTGCCGAGCGTGATCGAGCGGATCGACTCGGGATCGGCGAGCACGAGATCGCGCAGCAGTTCGGCTCCGCGGGGATGCTCGATCCGCAGCGACGCCCCGAGCCGCTGGACCTCCACTCCGAACCGCTCGGAAATCCGCCGCGCGAGAGCCGCCCCGTCGTCATCCGCTCCAAGCGGGATCGTCAGGCAGTCCCCCCCACCGTGCTGCGAAGTTCGTCGGGCGTGCCGATCGCGACGAGGTTCCCCCGGTCGAGGATCGCCAGCCGGTCGCAGCGGTCCGCTTCTTCCATCAGGTGCGTCGTCACGAGGATCGTCGTCCCCCCGCGCGCAGCTCGCCGGAAGAGCGCCCACATGTCGAGCCGGGCCGCCGACGTCGAGACCGGTGCTCGGTTCGTCGAGGATCAGCATCTGCGGCGAGTGCAGCAGCGACTTCGCGATCTCGACCCGCCGCTTGAGCCCTCCCGACAGCGTCTCCGCCCGGTCACGCAGCCGGTCGGTCAGCGTCAATTGCCGGGAGACGTCGTCGATCCGCCCGCGGAGGACGCTTCCCGTCAGCCCGTAGAGCCGCCCCTGGTGAACGAGGTTCTCGCCGACCGACAGCTTGGGATCGAGGCTCGGCGACTGGAACGTGACGCCGATCAGCCAGCGGATGGCGTCCGCCTCACGAACGAGATCGCGGCCGAAGATCGAGACCGCCCCCGACTGGAGCGGGAGAATCGTGCACAGGAGACGAAACAGCGTCGTCTTCCCGCCGCCGTTGGGACCGAGCAGCCCGAAGATCTCCCCGGGCGGACCTCCCACGACACGCTGCTGAGCGCGAGGCCGCTCGCCGTAGCGGTGCGAGACCTGATCGATCCGGACCGCGGTTTCGGACGCCGGCCTCGTCATCGGCCGCTCCCGGCCAGGCGCATCCCGGCGGATCGCCGCCGGACGGTGCAGAGCGAAGGACCGCATCAGTGCCCCGCCTTGCCGGACGGGTGTGCCGAACCGCCATCGTGCGGAGTCTCGCCGGATGGGCCGGATCGCCGTGGGCGGCCGCCGCGTCCTTCTGCCGTTCTTCGTACTCGCGGACCTGCGGGACGTCGGGCGTGTAGTAGTGCAGGCCGACGTCGGGCATCAGCGCGACGATCAGCCCGACCGCGAGGATCGCCGTCGGCAGCAGGATCACGAACTTCCAGCCCCCTTCGAACTTGAGGTGCATGAAGTACGTCATCACGAACGACGCCTTGGCGGTCGCGACCGCCAGAACAAGGAACATCACCAGCACGCCGGGTTGAGGGGGACGAGGTCGAACACGACCGACAGGGCCGTGCAGACGAGCAGCGCGACGAAGATCGCGAAGTAGTTGACGTGATGCGTGTCGTGGTGGTCTCGCCGCGGCGGTGTGCATGGACGACGGTGTTGGAGGTTCGACAGTGGAGATTTCCAGACTGCGGTTCGAATCGGCAGGCGAATCGGAGGCTTGACGCCGGCCACTGGCCGGCCGAGAGCCCCGGGGACGATGTACAGCAGCGGGAACAGGAAGATCCACACGAGGTCGACGAAGTGCCAGTACAGGCCGCTGTTCTCGATCCAGTCGGTCCAGCGGTCGTCGATCGTCGTCAGTGAGCGGCCGGCGGAACAGGATCATTCCGACGATGACGTGGATCGCGTGGAAACCGGTCATCAGGAAGTAGAGCGACGCGAACAGGTTGCCGTAGGGGATGATCTTCTGGTCGTGGTACAGCTGGGCCTCGACGTTGATCACGTCCTTCGTGGCAGGGCGTTCGAGTTCGTCTTCGATCTTCTTGGGCGTCAGCAGGTTGTTCGAGAACTGCGTCCGCATGTTCTCGAGCTCGACGCGGAGCTTCTTCCAGCCGGCGACGATCGACGGCAGCACCGCCTTGGGGTCGGCCTTCGCCGCCTCTTCCGCCAGGTGTCGAGTTCCTTCTCCTTGACGTAGTGCGGCTTGCGCCCGCTGAACGAGCTTGTCGAGTTCGCTTGTTCAGGATTCGTTCGAACTCGCGGATCCGATTGGCGACGTACTGGTCCTCGGTCTCGGCGATCCGCCCGGGGAGGATGTTGTGCTCGAACTTGCCCTTGTATTCGATCCCCTTGATCCCGAGGAACACGCAGGCGAGCACGAAGGTGTAGATCAGGAACTGGCGGGCCTTCGCGAAGTCCCGAAGCCCATCGCCTCGTGAGCGATGACGACGAAGTAGCTCGAAAGGATCAGCACGAAGGTATTGATGCCGCCGGCCGCGATATTGATGTGCGTCACGTGCGTACTGGTCGGCCACCCCGGCGAACCGAAGAAGCAGACGATGTACGTTCCGATGAACGCCGTGAAGAACATGATCTCGGTGCCGAGGAACAGCCACATCCCGAGCTTCGAGTTCGGGATGGGGATCCCCATCTTCATGGCGGGTGCGGCGTGGGCGTGAGACATATTCGGTCTTCAGGGGCAGCGAATCAGGACTCCGGCCGGTTTAATGGAGCCGCCACAGGTGGTCGGCGGTCAGAACCAGCAGGACAACGGGCAGATAGACGAGGGACGTTTTCAGCAGCCGGCGGGCGGAGTGCCGATCCCGGGATCGCGCGAAACCGGATGGAGTCAACCAGGTACCACAGTCCGAGGACGAGTGCCGTGGCCGCGTAGGCCGTCCCGGCAAGCCCCCACCAGCGGAGCAGCAGGCTGCACGGGATCAGGACCGCGGCGTAGCCGACCGCGATCAGCCCGACCGAAGCGGGGTGGCCGTCGGCGGGGAGCATCTTGAGTCCGGCACCGCGGTACTGGTCCTGATAGATCCAGGCGATCGCCAGGAAGTGCGGGAACTGCCACACGAACAGCAGAATGAACAGCGTCAGGGCCGGCATGTTGAGCGGCTCTCCGGCGGCAGTCCACCCGAGGACCGGCGGCATCGCGCCCGGGATCGCTCCCAGCACGGTACAGAGCGGGGAGTAGTCGCTTGAGCGGCGTGTAGACGGCGACGTATGCCAGGGTCGTCAGCAGGGTCAGGACCGCGGTCAGAGGATTGACGCAGGTGAGCAGGATCGCCGAACTCAGGAGGCAGCACGAGAGACCGTAGGCCCACCCTTCGGCGAGGGTCACCTGTCCGCTCGGGAGGGGGCGGGAGGCGGTCCGGGGCATCGGGAGTCGGTCGCGACCTCGAGGCACTGGTTGAGGACGCTCGAAGCGATTGCTCCGAGGCCGACCCCCACCAGCGACAGGAGGAACACCGGCCAGTTCCAGGCGGCCTCGTTCGCGAGAGCGAACCCGACCGCGACGGCGACGACCGCCATGAAGCCGATCGCGGAGCTTCGAGAGCCGGACGAACGCGGCGACGCGGCCCAGGTCGACGAGCGGCAGCCGCGAGCCGATGGCCGGATCGGCCAGAGTCTGGGAGCCGGCGACGGGAGTGCTCATGTGGCTCCCCCCCCGGCCGCAGCAGCGACTGCGGGTTCCAGTCCGGCTGCGGCTGACAGGCACTGACCCTCAGAACGCGAACGAGATGCACCACTGCGGCCGCGAACGTGAGCATGCCGACGACGGCGTGGGCGGTCCGGTGCAGGACCTGGGCGATCGAGTCCGCCGTTGCGACGTAACCAGTCCAAGTGAATCCCCATTTCAACACCCAGGCCCCCGCGCGAGGACAACCTGGAACGATGCAATCGCGAGGAGCATCCATCCGGACCGTCGCAGCCAGGCGACACCGGAGCGATGCGAAACAAACGCATTCACGGCGATCAGGACCCAGGTCAGGATCCCCACCCCGAGATGCTCGTGCAGTCCCGACCCATGATGACGGATCAGGCCGCCCAAGAGAAACTGTCCGGCGATCGCGGCGACCGTCAGCCCCGCCCAGGCCTTGAGAGGCTGGGCCGCAGGCGAACGGGCGAACTCCTGGTCCTCGAACCACCGCCGGCTCTCGACCGTGGCGACGGTCGCCATCAGCGACAGCACGCAGGCGGCGAAGGCGCCATGGACCATGGCCAGCCCGCGCTCGTCGAGGACGACGCGGAACCCGCCGAGCAGCCCCTGCAGGATCACGCAGCCGAGGACGCCGTACCCGAGGGCGACGACCCACCGCCGCGTCTCCCGGCGGTGCAGCAGCCAGGCGAGCCCGATGCTCCACAGGCCGATCAGCATGCCGGCGAGCCGGTGACCGTGCTCGAGGAACTTGTCCCAGTTCGACGCGAAGTCACGGAACCAGGGGTAGGTCACCATCAGATAACCGTCGGAGTTCGGCCAGTCGCGGAACGCCATGCCGGCGTTCTTCGACGTCGTCAGCGCCCCGAAGACAAGCGTCACCATCGCCATGCAGCCCGTCGAGAGGGCGTAGCGGTGGAGGAGCGGTTTGTAAGAGGGAGGCGTCATTCGAACGTGGCGGTGATCTCGAAGTCTCAGGTGATCAGGGTCGGGTCTCAAGGGGGGATATCAGGGAGGTGCGAAGGTCAAAGCGTTTTGATGCTTGCTGCCTGATGCTGGCGAGGTCCCGTTCTCTCATGCATGCCCGGGGCCGGGACCGCGCAGTTTGCGGGACCGTCTTGACCGGCGGCTCCGTCTGAGGCCAGTAGTCCTCGATGTGCGACGGATCGGAGTACTCGTACGGTCCGCGGTAGCAGACCGGGGGTTTGTCGAAGTTGCCGTGGCCGGGCGGCGACGGAGTGTCCCATTCGAGGCCATTCGACTGCCAGGGATTCCGCGAGGCGATCGGCCCCAGGAACATGCTGTAGATCATGTTTCCGATCAGGAAGAACTGGGCGAAGCCCATGACGATCGCGCAGACCGTCATGAACTGGTTCATCGGCAGCAGGTGCTCGAGGTAGGGGTGCAGGTACGGGTCGGCGTACCGCCGGGGCATCCCCGAGATCCCCAGGAGGTGCATCGGGAAGAAGGTCCCGTTGAACCCGATGAACGTGAAGAAGAAGTGCCACTTGCCGAGGGTCTCGTTCATCATCCGGCCGAACATCTTCGGGAACCAGTAGACGATCGCTCCGAAGCAGCCGAACAGCGTCGCCCCGAACAGGACGTAGTGGAAGTGGGCCACGATGAAGTAGGTGTCGTGGATGTAGATGTCGACCGGGACCGCCGCCATGAAGATGCCGGAGAGGCCGCCGACGAGGAACATCGACACGAACGCGACGCAGTTGAGCATCACGGTGTTGAAGCGGATCCGGCCCCCCCACAGGGTGCCGAGCCAGTTGAACACCTTCACGGCCGACGGGAGGGCGATCATGATCGTCGAGACCATGAACGTCATGCCGAGCGCCGGGTTCATCCCCGACGTGAACATGTGGTGTCCCCACACGATGAAGCCGAGTCCGGCGATCGCCGCCAGCGAGTAGACCATCGGCTTGTAACCGAAGATCGGCTTCCGCGCCATGCAGGCCATCATGTCGGAGACCATCCCCATCGCGGGGAGGAGCATGATGTACACGGCGGGATGCGAGTAGAACCAGAACAGGTGCTGCCACAGGAGCGGCTGCCCCCCGCCGATCGTCGGGGCGGCGTTGTTGACCACGATCCCCGAGGGGATGAAGAAGCAGGTGCCGAAGGTCCGGTCCGCCACGAGCATGAAGCCCGCCGCCGTCAGGACCGGCAGGGCGAACGCCTGAAGGATCGCGGTGATGAACATCGACCAGATCGTCAGCGGCATCCGGAACAGGGTCATCCCCGGAGCCCGCATATTGATGATCGTCGTCATGTAGTTGACCGAGCCCATCATCGACGAGACCCCGACCAGCGTCACCGCCAGGAGCCACCACGTCTGGGCCGACTCCGATCCGGGGGCCGCGGCCTGGATGGCCGACAGCACCGGGTACGAGGTCCACCCCTGGGCCGCCCCGGCGTCGATCCCCCCCCGGACCACGAGCGCGTCCGGCAGGATGCTGTTGAGCCACTCCGGGGCCAGTCCGATCGCCATCGCGAAGCAGAAGACCGCGGGCCACATGAACCAGTAGCTGAGGGCGTTGAGGATCGGGAACGCCATGTCGTCCGCGCCGATCATGAGCGGAATCAGGAAGTTCCCGAACGCCCCGGCGAGAATCGGGATGATCACGAGGAAGATCATCACGGTGGCGTGCATCGTGAAGAGCATCGTGTACGCCTCGGGGGAGATCTGGCCCCCCTGGGCGGCGAACGCGGTGCCGAAGATCGGCATGTTTTCCCACGGGAAGGCGAGCTGCCACCGTACCCCGAGGGCGAGTGCCCCGCCGACCATCAGCATCATGACCGTCGTCAGCAGGAACTGGATTCCGATGACCTTGTGGTCGGTCGAGAACCGCCAGACCTGCTTGAGGAGCGGCGAGCCGGTCATCGGGGTTGTGGTGATGGCCGTGCGCATGCGCCGCGTCGCCGTGTCCGGGGATGGCAATGGAACTCATGACACTTCCTCAGTGGGAGAACGCGAGAGACGGTCGGGAACCAGACGGCGTTCCGGCAGGCTCAGGCCCGCCGGCAGCTGTCAGTTTCCGTCCCCCCCCCCTCCGCTCCGGCGATCGGACCGTGGTAGGACTGGTCCGCCTTGAGTTTCTTCAGGTACTTGATGAAGTCTTCCTCGTTCTCGGCGACGAGCTGCGCCTTCATCTTGTAGTGCCCCCAGCCGCACAGCTCCGCGCACAGCAGGGTGTACTTCGCGCTCTTGCTCGCCTCGAACCAGACCGGGATCACGAGCCCCGGCACGGCGTCCTGCTTGACCCGCAGCTCCGGCAGGAAGAACGAGTGCTGCACGTCCTGCGTCTTGAGGTTGATCAGGACCGGCCGGGCCGACGGGGCGTGGAGGTCGTTGACGGCGTACAGGTCGGTCGGCTGCGGGTCGGGCTTGAGGGGGAGGGGCTTGTCGTTCTCGTCGAGGCCGGGGTACCGGATCCGCCATTCGAACTGCCGGGCCGTGACCTCGGCGATCGGCCCCTTGCGGGTCTCCACGGGGAAGTTCGACTTGATGCGGTACTCGGCCCACACGTCCATCTGGTACAGGGCGATGAACAGCAGGATCCCCGCGGGGACGATCGACCAGATCACTTCCAGGTTGTGACTTCCGTGCGAGAACCAGGCCCGCTCGGTATTCCCCGGATCGGTCCGCCGGGCTCCGGTGAAGAGCGTGTACGCGAGAGCGATCTGCACGCCGACGAACGTCACCGTCGTGATGATCAGGATCAGGTAGAACAAATCGTCGATCTTCAGTCCCAGCGGCGACGAGGCGGAACCGTCGGCGTTGATCGTCGTCGGGAACCACCACCCCATGCGCGGGCGCGATGCCGCACAGCACCAGGGCCACGATCGGCCAGAAGGCAAAGAAGACGCACCAGAAACGCTTCACGGTCACTCCTCCAGGACGGACCCCCGGTCCCGCGAATCTCCGCTGCAGGCAGCAGAGACTTCGCGGGCGAGGCAGGCTAACGGGCGGCGTCCGCCACTTTCGGTTGTTCGGCCGGCGGCGGGGCGTCGGCTCCGACCCCGGCACCGGTCTTGAGTTCTTCAAACGGCATGCTGAGGACGTAGTTCACGAGGTGCCAGCGGTCCTCTTCGGACATCTTGTCCTCGCGAATCCCGGGCATCGGAGTCCCCTTGATCCCCACCGAAATCCGGCAGTAGATGTCATACGGGCGGCGGCCGCCCCGGTAGATCCCGCTCCGCAGGTTCGCGGCATGATCGGATTCCCCCAGCTGTCGACGAGCCCCAGCGTCCCCTCCGCGTTGACGGCGGTGGTCGACGGCCCGTCCCCCCGGCCCGCCTGCCCGTGGCACTTCGAGCAGCCGGCGTTGTCGGACAGGAATAGCACGCGTCCCTTGTCGATCGACTCCCGGGTCGACGGGATCCCTTCTGACTTCACGAACACGCGGCAGGTCGGGTCGTCGGTCTGGGACATCGTCCAGTTGGTGGCGATCCCCTCGACGAGCGGATCGAGCGTGTCTTCGGCGAAGCTCGCGCCCTCGACTTCGCTCGTCAGGGACTTGACCAGATCGGACCGGGGGGTCCCTCCCTTGATCGCGTCCGTCTCCGCCTCTTTCGAGAAGTCGGTGTTGAAGTGCTTGGCGAGCCCGTCTTCGAACTGGCCCCGCATCGACAGGAACAGGACATACTCGACGATGGACGCGGTCTCTCCGGAGTGAGCAGTTTGAACGAGGGCATGTAGGTCCCGGGGGATCCCGTCCAAGACGATCCGCGCGAGATCGTCGCAGGCGGGGGCGGTAGTCGTAGTGGGTCGACGTGAACTTGAAGAGGCCGCGACGGTAGTCGCGGGGCCGGGGATTGAGGTACCGGCAGGGGTCGACCCGTTGCCGTCGCCGCTGACGCCGTCCCGGCAATCCAGACAGTGCTCGGCGTAGTGTGTTCCGTCCTTCGATCAGCACCTCTCCGGCGCCGATCAGCGCGGCCGAGCCGGATGCCGGAGCGGCGGCGAGCGGCTGCTCGAAGGAAACGAACTCGCGTCCGACTCGTCGTAGCCCTTGATGTCCCCGACCAGCGACGTCGGCCCCGGGAAGACGATCCGGTCCCCGCTCCGGATCGTGAAGACCAGGTCTTCCGGAAGGCGAGTTCGGCTTCAGTTTCGGTGCCGGACTTGACCGTCCCGACCGCCTTGTGGGCTTCGAGGGGGAGCTTGTCCCAGATCCGGATGGTCGTCGGCGTGCCGAACCGGGAGTTGACGAGGTTCGTGACGTAGCTCGCCGCTTCGGGCATCAGCTTGTCCGCCTCTTTCGAGCGGACGAACTCCGAAGGTCCCCCTCGCGCAGCCCTGGGTGAGCGCAACGAGCGACAGGATGATCAGACTTGCGGATCTCACGCGATCCCCTCCCAAACGGGCCATGGCCCAGTTCACTCTCATGACGAAACGGACGGTTCGACTGGACGAACGGCCTGTCCGAACGAACTCTCACGGCGATCGGCCTCGTTTCACACGACCGATCGCACCGGACGAAACTACTTGGACTCCGCTTTCGGCTTTCCGCCGGCCGGCTTCGCGGGAGCCGCAGGCGGGGGGGAAGCGGATTGTTCGCCCCCCTGGACCTCCACCTTGATATCCGCTTCGTTCAGGACACGGAACTCGGGGGCCGGGCCCTTCCCGCAGCCGGCCAGAACCAGCCCGCAGACGACGGAGGCCGCCGGGCAGCGCGAGTCGATGGATCGGAAGTTTGTGGATCATGTGTTCTACGTCGTTCTGGTCCGGTCCGCACATCCGAGACGTCACTTCAACTTGTCCGCCGCAACCTGGATCACCGGGACCATTCCGTCACGCCATCGAGTTAACCTTGATCTTGAGACCCCGCTCGATCGTCCCCTTCTCGTGCCACACGACAAACTCCAGTTCCCGGCGCCGGCACCCCCTTGATCTCGAACGAGCCGTCGGGACCGGTGACGACCGCCCACGGATGGTTCACGACCGCCACGTATCCCTTCATCCAGGCGTGAATGCTGCAGGCGATCGGCATCGGGAGCGATTCGGCGTTCTTGGGGACGAACATTCAGGCCTTTCTCGTCCTTGGGGGCGATTGTGTCGTTGAAGTAGGGGGACTGGACGTTGTGCGGCGTCGCGTCGCCGTTCTTCATGTGAAGTTTCTGGCCGACCCGGACGAGGGCGACGTGCGGGATGAACTTGCAGCCATCCTGGTCGACCTCGACCGCTTCTTCGGGAGGGGCCGGGATCTCGATCTTCGGGGCCTTGCGAAGGAACACGACGACGTTCGCCAGTCCGCCGTCCGGTCCCGCGACGATGGTCTGATCCGGAACCTCGACCGCCTTGCAGATCGGGTCCGAACTGGTCCCCTTGGCGACGAGCGGCGCCGCGTCGGCGAGACGGTCAAACCGTACGCGAGCGCATTCCGATGCAACATTTCGCCTCGGAGAGAAATACGCTTTCTCTCCAGAGGTTTTTTCACGCCTTGAAGGGGAGCGATTGCAAGTGGTCCAGTGTTGCGGCGACCGCGCGTAAAACCTTACGGAATCGTCCGTTTGCCGTCTCAAGGAATGCCGAAATTCTGCCGGCGGGGGCTTGTAAACGGTCATGAGTTTGTGCGATATTTCACAAACTTCGTACGCCTGCGTCCGCCTCGTTTTCGGTCCATGTCAGGCGCGTACGATGGGTGCCGGTTCGATGTCCCCCGTTCCGATCGGTGTACGGCGGTGGTTGAATTCTTTCATTCGACGCTTGGGTTGCCCCACTGGTTGGCGTCGACCCTCCTTGCGCTGATCCAGGCCGGGTTGATCCTGGGTTTGGTCGCGACCGGTGCAGTCGATTTTCATTTGGATGGAGCGGAAAGTTTCCGCCCGTATTCAGAATCGTCTCGGTCCGACGCGCAGTCGGGGGGAAATTCGGCTGGTTGCAAACCTTGGCCGACGGCATCAAGCTGATCGCCAAAGAAGACTTGATGCCCGCCGATGCCGACGGCCTGTTGTTTCGCATCGCACCGTATGTCAGCTTTTGTGCGTCGCTGGCCGCGTTCATGGCGTTGCCGTTCGCTTTCAATTGGGCCGCGCATCAACGTCAACGCGGGCGTGTTCTTTCTGCTGGCCGTGATGGGCGTCGAAGTCTTCGGCGTGATCCTGGCCGGGTATTCTTCGGCGTCGAAGTGGTCGTTGTTCGGTGCGATGCGCGAAGCGGCTCAAGTCGTTAGCTACGAAGTGCCGCTCGGTATGTGCGTGGTCGTGCCGGTGCTGCTGGCCGGCTCGATGGATCTGAACGTGATCGGCGAAAGTCAGCGCGGCTGGTTCACCAACTGGTATGTCTTCCACGATCCGTTCACGTTCTGCGTGTTCTGGGTGTACTTCACCTGCGCGTTGGCCAGCGTGAATCGCACGCCGTTCGACTTGGCGGAAGCCGAAAGCGAACTCGTCGCCGGGTTTCACACCGAATACTCCGGGCTGCGTTGGTCGATTTTCTTTATGGCCGAATACGGCTCGATGTTGGCCGTCAGCTTGTTGGCTTCGATCTTGTTCTTCGGCGGTTGGAACGGTCCGATTCCGATTTTCGATCTGCTGGGCTGGGGCGGCGCTCCTTCCGGAGCGAGCATGAACCTGACCAACGCCGCCGGCGTGATGACGTGGCTGGCCACGATCGCGGGCGTCGCCAACGTGCTGATCAAGGCTGTGATTTGGGTCACCGTGATGATGTGGGTTCGCTGGACGTTGCCGCGTTTGCGCATCGACCAAGTGATGACCGTCTGCTTGAAATATTGCACTCCGATCGCGGCCGCGATGTTTCTGGGCGCGGCGGTTTGGAAGATGAATCATTGGTGGAACCCGGGACAGTTGGCTCCCTACGCCAAGGCCGGGGAGATTCGCGAAACGTGGAATCTGGGCGATCGCCCGAAGTCGATCGCGATCGAAAAGACGGTTCAGGCAAACGAGGACGACGCGACGCGATTGACGCTGCGTACGCCGGAGCATGACGGAGGTTCGGCCCGATGAACTGGCATGCTCTCTTTTTTTATCTGTTCGCCGCCGTCGCGTGCGGCTTCGCGTTAGCGGTGGTTTTCACGCCGAATATCGTCCGCATGGCGATGTATCTGATCGTGTCGCTGGGGGCCACGGCCGGATTGTTCTTTTTGGCCGGCGCGGATTTCGTCGGCGCGATGCAGTTGATGATTTACGTCGGCGGCACGTTGGTGTTGTTGATCTTCGGGGTGATGCTGACGGCTCAGGGGCCGTTTATCAACATGAAGTCCGAGTCCGGCGAGTGGATCAAGTCCGGCTTGGTCGGCGCGTCGTTGCTGGCGTTGTTGCTGTTCGCCGCGTTCAAGGTTCCGGCTTGGTTGCCCGGCGAAAACGCCGCAGCGGCGCGCAAGAAGTCATGGAACCGACGGCCACGCCGATCGGCATGCGGTTGATGTCGGATTACTTGCTGCCGTTCGAAATCGTGTCGGTGCATCTGTTGGTCGTGTTGGTCGGGGCCGCGTACATGGCCCGCGCAAGAAACGCAGCAAGCCGTCCGACGTTTCGACGCTGCCGTAAGCCGCTCGGTCGTCGTATTCAGTCGTTGCTTTTCGGGTCGAGATTCGTATGAACTTCCTCACCGCGCCGATCGGCGTTTCGCACTACTTGGTCGTCGGCGCTGATGTTCGTCTGCGGCGTCGTCTGCATGGCGACCAAGCGAAACCTGTTGGGCGTGTTGATGGGGATCGAGTTGGTGTTGAACGGCGCGAATTTGAATTTCATCGCCTTCGGCAGCAAGTACCTGCAAGCCAACCCCGACGTCGCGTTGGGGATCGAGGGCGACGTCGTCGCCCTGTTCGTGATCGTCTTGGCCGCCGCCGAAGCGGCCGTCGCGCTCGCGATCACGTTGAACTTTTATAACAACCACGCCACGGTCGACATCGATCGGGCCAACGAGTTGAAGGGGTAGCGTTCGCGGCGGTTTCGCCGCGCATGCCCAACGCATCGTTGTTTCGACTTTCGCCCGACGCCGTTCGACCGCCGCTTTATGAACTCCTTGGAACACTCGTTACCGCTGCTGCTCGGGGCCGCTTGGCTGCTGCCGTTGCTCAGCTTCACGATCATCGTGTTTCTCGGTCCGAAACTCGGCCCGCACGGGAAGTACGCCGCCTATGTGGCGACCGGCGCGATCCTGACCGCTTTCGTGTTGTCGTCGGTCGCGTTGTTCTCGTGGTTGGGAACGCACGGGTTCGACGGGAAGAAATCCCTCGCGCAGGGAACTCCCCACGCCACCGCGTCGGCCGATCCCGATCATGTCGCCGATCCGCATGCCGAAGGCGCGGGCGGTCATCACGACGAAGTGGCCTTCGTTCGCCCGATCACCGGAAATTGGTACGACCTGGGCGTCATCAACGAAAAACTGCGTTTGAGCATCGGTTATCACATCGACGCCCTGACGGTCGTGATGTTCGCCATGGTGACGCTGATCGCGTCGTGTATCCATTTCTACGCGATGGGGTACATGCATGACGAGTTGCACACGATCACCGATCACGAAGTGATTTTGGAACCGAACCCGTACGGCGATCATCACGAAGAGGGCCACGACGCACAAGACCGCCCACGAAGATCCCGAACCCGCACGGCTCGCACAAGCACGACGCGCACGGGCACGACGATCATGGCCACGGTCATGGCGGGCACGGCCACGGCGATCATACTTACCTCGTTCGTCCCGGCCGCTTTCATCGCTTCTTCCAATACCTGTCGCTGTTTTGCTTCAGCATGTTGGGGCTGGTGTACGCCGGCAACGTGGCGATGGTCTTCGTGTTCTGGGAACTCGTCGGCATTTGCTCGTTCTTTTTGATCGGCTTCTATCGCGAACGCCACAGCGCATCGACCGCCGCCAACAAGGCGTTCATCGTCAACCGCGTCGGCGACTTCGGGATGTTGATCGGCATGATGGCCCTATGGGGGGCGCTCGGCACGTTCAACTTCGCCGATCAATACGACGCCGACGGGCACGTGGTCAGCCAAGGGATTTTCTCGCTGGTCCGTCCGGCGGCCGAACATGGCGAGTTGACGGTCCCGTTGGAAATAACCAGCACCGCGGCCGGCAAGGAAATCGAAGAGACGGTCGCCGCCGCTCCGACGCGAGCGCAAGGCGCCGCTGAGATCGAAGCAAAACTGCCTGACTGGCGTAAGAGCGGCATCGGTTACGGACTGTTGACGATCGCCGGATTGGGCATTTTCTGCGGCTGTATCGGCAAGTCGGCGCAGTTCCCGCTATCGGTCTGGTTGCCCGACGCGATGGAAGGTCCGACGCCGGTCTCGGCGTTGGTTCACTCGGCGACGATGGTCGCGGCCGGCGTCTATTTGGTCGGACGGTTTTACCCAGTCTTCACGCCCGAAGCGTTATTGGTAATCGCGTACGTCGGGATGATCACGCTGTTCATCGCGGCGACGATCGCGATCACCGCGACCGACATCAAACGCGTCTTGGCCTATTCGACCGTCAGCCAACTCGGCTACATGATGCTGGCCCTGGGGATCGGCGGCTGGTCGGCCGGGCTGTTTCACCTGATCACGCATGCGTTCTTCAAGAGCCTGCTGTTCATGTGCTCGGGCTCGGTCATCCACGCCTGTCACACGAACGAAATGCCACGGATGGGCGGCCTATTGAAGAAGATGCCGTGGACCGGCTGGACGATGTTGATCGGCTGCTTGGCGATCGCCGGGGCCGGGATTCCATTGACGAAAATCGGGTTCTCGGGCTTCTACAGCGAAAGACGCGATTCTCGAACAAGCGGTTTTGTTCCGGCAAGAAAACCCCGCGCATTGGCCGCTGTTCGTCGCACCCGACGCTCGGCGCCGCGATTACCGCGTTTTACATGTTCCGCATGTGGTTCTTGACCTTCGTCGGCAAGCCGCGCGATCAAGAGGTCTATGACCATGTCCATGAATCGCCGCCGGTCATGTACTGGCCGTTGATCGTCACGTCGACCTTCGCCGTGATCGCGGGCTGGCCATTCCTGGGGCTGACGAAATTGCTGGAACAAGCACGTTGGCCGGGAACCCTGGCCCACGGCGAGCACGGCGCGTTCGCCAGCGCGATCGGACACGATTGGAACGTGAAGATTCCGAACGAGCATTGGAGTCACGAGTGGGACTTCGTCCTGCCCGCCGGCTTGGCCGCGTTCGGCGCGGCCGGAACGGGCGTGTTGATCGCCGCGTTGTTCTATTATTGGCGGACGTTCGACGCGAACACCGTCCGTCAATCGCTGGCGCCGGTTTACACATTTCTGCGCAATAAGTGGTATTTCGACGAACTATATCAGATCGTCTTTATCGCTCCGACGTTGTTGGTTTCGAAATTGATTTCGAATTTCGACCGCTTGGTGATCGACTGCATCATCGACGGCCTGGCGACGTTGACCCGCGGCATCGCCCGGGCGGACGATTTGCTCGATCGCTTCGGCGTCGACGGTGTGGTGAACGGTTTGGCCAAATCGACCCGCTCGATCGGTTACTCGTTGCGAAACGTGCAGACGGGCAGTTTGCGGCAATACGTGATGTTCATCGTGATCGGCACGGTCGGGACGTTCGTGTTGCTCAGTTTGTTCTGGAATCAGGTCTTGGCACGCTAGTCCGTCCGGCGCGGTCGACGGCGCGGCACAAATGGACATACGGACTTTTTACGACGGCACGGTTGTTATGAACGATTCGCTCGGTCTGTTGAGCTTGGTGGTATTCCTGCCCGCGTTGGCGGCGTTGATCCTGGCGTTCTTTCCGAAGGAAAGCGTCGCGGGGATGCGTCTGTTCGCGCTCGGCACGACCCTGGTCGTGTTCGTCATCACCGCTTGGATGGCGATGCAAGACGGCAGTCCGCGCGCAGTTCAAAATCAACGCAGACGGAGTTGCAGAATGGGCGTGCGGCGAGCTGGATCCAAGCGTTCAATATCTACTACTTCATGGGACTCGACGGCATCAGCTTTCCGTTGTTGATTCTGACGTCGTTCACGTCAGATTTTCGCCTGTTGGACCAGCTGGAACATCACAAAGCACGTGAAAGCGTTATTGATTCTCTTCCTGTTGCTCGAAACGGGGATGTTGGGCGTGTTCATGGCGCTCGACTTCTTCCTGTTCTACATCTTCTGGGAAGTAATGCTGCTGCCGATGTACTTCCTGATCGGCGTCTGGGGCGGCCCCCGTCGCGAGTACGCCGCGATCAAGTTCTTCCTCTACACGCTTGCTCGGCTCGCGTGTTGATGTTGATCGCGATTTTGATGCTGTACTTCAACAGCGATCTCAAGCTGCACGCCGAATCAGTTGACTCTCGACAAATGCCGCGGCCGACGGCCGAGCAGCCGCCGATACGATCTGAAAGCCGAAGATCCGCAACACACGTTCAACATGATGGCGTTGGCCAAGATCGGTCAGCACTCCGCGTCGCCGTTCAACGATCAGGCGAATCTGCGCCGGACACATCGATCTCAGTGGTGGGCGTTCGTGCTGCTGTTCATCGGCTTCGCGATCAAAGTGCCCGTCGTGCCGTTCCACACGTGGTTACCCGACGCGCACGTCGAAGCCCCGACGCCGATCTCGATGATCCTGGCCGGCGTCCTGCTGAAGATGGGCGGCTACGGCATCCTTCGGATCTGCTATCCGATCTGCCCGCAGGCGGCGTACGACTTGTCGTACGTGGTCTGCTTGATCGGCGTCGTCAGCATGGTCTACGGTGCCTTCGCCGCGCTCGCGCAAAAAGACTTCAAGCGGATGGTCGCCTACAGCTCGGTCAGCCACATGGGATACGTCACCCTGGGATTGGGTGTCTGGAGCGCCAACGCCGCGACGGATTACGATCCTCGAGTACTGGGCGATGGGCATGAACGGGGCGATGTTCCAAATGATCGCCCACGGCATCAGCTCGGCCGGGATGTTCTTTATGGTCGGCGTGATCTACGACCGCGTGCATCACCGCAACCTGGACGAGTTCGGCGGGTTGTTCGCGCAGATGCCGGTCTACAGCGGCTTGGCGTTCGGAATTTTCTTCGCCGGTCTCGGGCTCCCAGGCTTGTGCGGCTTCATCGGCGAAGTCTTCGTCACACTGTCGGTTTGGAATTACAGCCATGCGTTGGCGGTCATCTCCGCCGGCGTGGTCGTGTTGACGGCGGCCTATATCTTGTGGGCATTGCAACGCGTCTACCTCGGCCCCACATACAAGGGGCCGCACGGCGATCACATCACGCCGATGACCACCCGCGAATTCTGCATCGCCGCGCCGCTGTTGGTCATGGCGATTTACTTCGGCGTGTTTCCGAACAATCTGTTCGTGTACATGCAGCCGACGATCACGCAGCAAGCCAAGGATTTGGCGAAGTGGACGAAGGAAATTCATGACGACAAACCCAAAGCCGTGGCTGAAAAGTCGGACATCGAACAACCCACGACTCAGGTGATCGCTCCGTGGCAACGGCCCGTCGAAACGACGACCAATGCTCGATCCGCCCGTATCGATGCGGATACGCAGTACGATTTGGTGAACGTCGATAGATAGCGGCCGAGAGACGGAGTACGACGTTCGACTCAATTTTCAGAATTTTAAGCAATCGCCGTGTCACTCACACTTTCGGAATTCGTAAAACGCCTGCTCGACGGCGATTCCTCGACCCAGGGATTGACCGCGAGTTTGTCGTTGTTTCGTCCCGAACTGACGATTTGCGCCACGATCGTCGCTCTGCTGGTGATGCGGATTTTTTTCCGTCCGTGCGCCAACGACGCGTTCGTGATCGCCTTCGGCGGCTGCTTGATCGGGCTGTATTACGCGTTGCCCGGGTCGTTCGATACGGCCGCGCTGGGCGGCGGCGAGCGGACGGAATTGTTCGCCGGCTTGTTGGTTTACGATCGCTTTACGGTCTTCTTTCGCGGCTTGTTGTTGGCGTTCGGCTTGCTGTTGATCGTGTTGTGTCGCCTGACTGGGATTCCCGACGGCGAAGACGCGCCGGACTTTTTCACGCTGATGCTGGGGGCGACCCTGGGAATGTGCGTGATGTCCTTGGCCAACCATCTGTTGATGGTCTTCATGGGCATCGAAATGGCCAGTGTGCCGTCGTACGCGATGGCCGGATTGTTGAAGGGCCGCCGGCAAAGCAGCGAGGCAGCGCTCAAGTACGCCGTTTACGGTGCCGGGACCGCCGGCATCATGTTGTACGGCATCAGCTTGTTGGCCGGCGTGTTGGGGACGCTCCGTTTTCCGGAAATGGCCGTCAAGCTGGCCGCGTTGGCGCAAGCCGGCGGCGAAGCGGGTCTGGGCGATTCGGCCATGGTTCTCGCGCTGGGCGGGTTGATGTTGATGGTCGGTTTGGCGTTCAAGCTCTCGGCCGTGCCGTTTCACTTTTGGTGTCCCGACGTGTTTACCGGCGCCAGTGCCGAAGTGAACGCGTTCCTCAGCATCGCGTCGAAGGCGGCCGCGTTCGCGATTTTGATTCGCGTCGCGGTCGGCATCGGTTATGGATCGGATCCGCGACCCGTCGTGGAACCGATGAAGATCGCGCTGACGTCGGTTTCCGCCGAACCCCCGACTCCCGCGACCGTCGTACGAACGGCTTCGCGCGAAGCCGAGGCCGCGCCGCCGAAGCCGATCGTGTCGTCGATGTCCAAAGAGCAACGCGTCGCGACGTTGGCCCCCGTGCGGCTGTTCATGGTTTGGGTGTTGGCCGTGCTGGCGATGGTGACTTGTACGTTCGGCAATCTGGCCGCCTACGGACAGACCAACATCAAACGGATGCTGGCTTACTCGACGATCGCTCATGCCGGTTACATGCTGATGGGCGTGACCGCCGGCGTCGCGCTGATGGGACGGGACGACGGCCTGGCCGAAATCGCGTTCGCCGCGGTGCCGTTTTATCTGGCGACTTACCTGTTTACCAACTTGGTCGCGTTCGGTTCGATCGCGTTCTTGCGAAACACGCTGAAGAGCGAAGATTATCGCTCGTACGCGGGAATGATTCGCGTCAACCCGGGCGTGGTGATCTGTTTGTCGCTGGCGTTGATCAGTTTGGTCGGTTTGCCGCCGTTGGCCGGCTTCGCGGGCAAGTGCAATTGTTCCTCGGCGTGGTTCAGGCGATCGCGAAGTCGCCCGACGTCAAAGCGTTGTTGGTCGTGATGTTGGCGTTCGGCGCGGTGAATACGGCGATCAGCTTGTTTTATTATCTCCGCGTCATCAAGACGATGACCATCGATCCGTTACCCGAAGATCGCTCGCCCGCCGTGTTCCCGATGCTGTCGGCACGCGGGATTTACTTGGCGTTGGTCACGATTCCCGTCTTAGGACTGGGGTTGTTCTTCAACGAGTTGCTGGTCCTAACCCGTTCGGTCGCCGCGACGTTGTTGGGGTAATCGTCGGTTCGCTCGTCGTTCATTTTATTCACGTCGGAAGTTCGGATATGGCTCGCGTTCCCGTCGCTCCGATTCTGAATCGTCTGTTGATCACGCTGAACCGTTCGTTCGGCATGTTCTTGGACTACGCGATGCCGTATTTCGCCCAAGGCGACGAACGGTTGCAAGCGGCGTTCGTCGACTTCATCGCCGACTCGAAGAGCTACGTGCGCAAGTTGGGCGAAATGATCCTGGATCACGATCAACGCGTCGAGACGGGCGAGTTTCCGATCATCTTCACCGATTGCTTCGACCTCTCGGCTCATTATCTGTTGAAGCAAACGATCCGCGGCCTCGAACGCGATCTGCGCGTGGTCGATGATTGCGTCAAACGCTTGTCGACGGCCGCCGATTCCGAAGCGACGACTTTGGCCGAAGAAATCCAGGGCAACCTCCGCGGCCATCTGGAAAATATGCGCGGTTTGTGCAAGAAACCGTCGCCGCCGCGCTGAAGTAAGTGCGAAGTCTCCCCGGATCAAAACGTATCTTCCCCACGACGACGAACGTCCTCGTGGGAATTTTTCGTTCGCGAGATCGAGTAAACTGATGTCGTCGTCGTTTTTCAGGCCGCCTCGTTCTTCATGTAACGCCGCTCTCGCATGTTGATCGATACTCACGCTCATCTCGATCGCACGACGTACGCCGACGATTGGGACGACGTGCTCGCCCGGGCGGCGGCGGCCGGGGTCGAGCGGATCGTCGTGGTCGGCACCACGGCGGCCGGCAGCGCGGAGTCGTTGCGGTTGGCGGGGACCGATCCGCGATTGTTCGCCACGGTCGGTATCCATCCGAACCACGCGGCCGAAGCAGCCGAAGGCGATTGGGACGAAGTGGTGCGGATGGCCGGCGCAGCCCGCTGCGTCGGCATCGGCGAGACGGGCCTGGACAAACACTGGCACGACACGCCGTTCGCCATGCAACGGGATTATTTCGACCGCCATATCCGGCTTTCGCAGGAACGCGACCTAGCGTTGGTCGTCCATACGCGCGAGTGTCTGCCGGACGCGATCGAGATGCTGAGCGAAGCGCACAACGCGGACCGCTGCGCGGAGTCATGCATTCCTACACCGGCGACGCGGAGTCCGCGCGGATTTGCGTGGAGTTGGGACTGTATATTAGCTTCGCCGGGATGGTGACGTTTAAGAAAAGCGACGATCTGCGCACCGTCGCCGCGACGATTCCAGCCGATCGCCTGCTGGTCGAAACGGACAGCCCATACCTTGCGCCGCATCCGCTGCGCGGCAAACGGAACGAACCCTCCTACGTCGCGCACACGGCCGCGTGTTTGGCCTTGGTACGCGGCGTGACGACGGACGAATTGGGTGCACGAACCAGCGCGAACGCGCGGACGTTGTTCAAAATCGATTAGGTTCGCATTTTCTCGGCGGTTCGCGTCGCGTCTATCCGCGGCCGGCGTTATTCTGACGGAGCGCGATCCCGCGCGGCGTTTTCCCCGGAGGGCGGATCATGGCGAAGAAGGTGCTGGTCTTATCGGCGTCGGTCGGGGCGGGACATTTGCGCGCAGCCGAGGCGGTCGAACTCGCGCTCTGCGCGGCGGCACCCGACGCGGACGTGCGGAACGTCGACGTGCTGACGCTGACCAACGGGATGTTCCGCCGACTTTACGGCACGGCCTATTTGGACATGGTCAACAAGTTGCCGCACGTGTTGGGCTACTTCTACGACATGATGGATCGCCCGCCGTCGGCGGCGCAAAAATCGGATCGTTTACGGCGTTTGGTGCAGCGGTTGAACTTGGGCGCCTTCACGGCGTTCCTCAAAAGCGAGCCGTGGGACTTGGTCGTCTGCACGCATTTCCTGCCGGCCGAAATCATCGCGGGTCTGAAAACGCAAAAACGATTCGCCGCGCCGCACGTCACCGTGACGACCGATTTCGAGACGCATCGCCTGTGGGTCAATCAACCGTGCGACCGCTATTTCACCGCGACCAGCGAGGGTGCCGGCTATCTCGAACACTGGGGGGTTCCGGCCGATGCGACCACAGTCACGGGAATTCCGATCCACCCGCGCTTCGCAGCGCGACCGTCGCGCGACGAATGCCGCGCGCGACATAGGATCGCCGGCGATCGACCGGTCGTGTTGCAACTCGGTGGCGGGTTCGGCGTCGGGCCGGTCGAGCGCATTTACGAATCGCTGGCTCGCATCGAAACGCCGCTGGATCTGGTCGTGGTGGCGGGCAAGAACGAGGAACTGCGCAAACGGTTGGCCGCAGCCCCCGTTCCCGGTCGGCATCGGGCGAAAATCTTGGGCTTCACCACGCAGATGGACGAGCTGATGACCGCCGCCGATTTGATCCTCAGCAAGCCGGGCGGACTGACCACGTCCGAAGCCTTGGCGTGCGGCGCGGCGATGGCGGTGGTCAATCCGATCCCCGGTCAAGAAAGCCGTAACAGCGATTTCCTGCTGGAAAACGGCGCGGCGATCAAGATCAACAACCTGGGAACGCTGCACCATAAATTGGAGAGTGTGTTGAGCGATCCGACGCGGCTGGAAAGCCTTCGCCGCAACGCGCAGAAGCTAGGCCGCCCGCACGCCGCGCACGACGTGGCGACGACCGCGTTGGCGATGACCTGACGCGGCAGACGCGTATCTTCGCCGATCACGCGTAACGACGTTCGGTCAGCCGACGCGGACCGATACCGTCGGCGCATAAAAAAAGCCGGATCGCTCCGGCTTTTCTCGTCTGGATGATGTCGTCGTCGGCTTACGCGCCGCCGCGACCGAAGATGTCGACCCCGCCGCCGGGATTGGGGCGAACGGGCATTCCTTCGCCGCCACCGCCGACGCCCGTGCCTTTGACCTCGTAACGCGCTTTATAGTTGTCGATGATCTCCTTCGCGTAGCCCGAGCGATTAGAGATCAGATTTCCGCTTTCGTCCATGATTAGAATTTCGGACGGCGCTTCGTCTTGCTTCGCGCCTCTTTCACGCGGCGGAGGCCCGATCTTTTCGCCGCCGACCACGTCGACCAGGTACCCGTAGTTTTGTCCCGGCGCGGCGACGCCACCCTGAAACTGCGAGAAACTGTAATTGGGCAAATCCTCGGCGCGCACCGGTCAGACGGTTGATCACGCCTTTGACGGTGGCGAGGAACTCCAACGGTTCGCCAACGCCGACGTCGTTGAAGTCTTTGGCCACTTCGCCGCCGCGAGACATGTCGATCTTCCAGATCCAAATCTTCGACTTCGGGGGAAATTCCAAGCGACGACTGACTTGCGTTTCGCCGCCGGCCAAGACGGCGCGAATGGGCGGCAACGAGACGGGGTTCGACGGCGCGCTCGAACCGGCCGACAATTCCATTTTCGTTTCGTGTTCGTCGACGTACTTCATGTCGACTTCGTAGTTCGCGTTGAAGTAGTAGGCCGTCACGCGGTAGCGATACTGACGTCCCAGGCCGACTTTCATGTCGAGATGACGGAACAGCAGGTAATCCGGGAGCGCGTCCAGCGGATTCTCGTTCGCCAGCGGCTGGTTTTCGAGCGGATTTTGTTTGGCGAAGATGTTGTTTTGCGGACCGTTTTGCCCGGGCAAAAGGGCTTGGTTGGCTCCTTCCAGTTCCAATTCGGTTTCCGTGAGATCGCTGATCAACGGAATCCGCGGATGCGTGGCCTCGCACTGCCAGAGGCGATCCGCCAGTTTCGGCAACATGCCGACCGTGGCGAGCGGTCGGGCTTGCGGATCGATCGGCATCGTGACTGGGCCGAGCAAACTGCTGACCACCGTTTCCGTGAAGTTCAGATCCAGTTGTTTGTAGTTCGCCAGATAATAGTCCATCGTCTGATTGGTGATATCGACCCACTTCAGATCGGCGACCGGAGTTTTGGGATCGACGTACTCGGCGCGTTCGACGACGAACTTCGTCAAAATCGGCAGATCGAAGCGAACGTCGCGATCGGGTATGCGATCTTTCTGATCGATGAGCGCCTGGTGGTATTCGACCATCTGCTTGCGGTAGGGAATCAGCGCGGTCACCACCGCCATCCCTTGCGTGCTGGTCGTCACGTTGGGCAAGTTGACGACGGCCGGATGCAGGGGGCGAACAACCTGTTCGACAACCGGTTTCGGCATCGCGATTTCCGGCGTTTCGAGCTTCGGTTGTTGCAACCCGCCGCGCGCACCCCCTTCACCACCGCCCGAACCTTTGCGATTGGTCTGGGAAGATTGTTTGCGGGCATCGGCCAGTGCTTTCTTTTGATCTTCCAAAGCTTTTTTCGCGGCTTTCTTCGCTTCTTCCAAAAGCTTCTTGTCGTTTGCGGCTTGCAACGCTTTGGCAGCTTCCTTGGCCTTCGAAGGGTCGTTCAACGCCAACTGTCCGACCAGGGCCGTGGCGTGGACGTCTTCGATGGGGAACAACTTCGGCTGACGCCGTTTGTCGATCTGCCGATCGTGACCCGGATTCGGGTTGTAGTCCTTGACCAGGTCCCGCAGCGACCGCGGTTCCAGACTGGTTTTCAGATGCGCGCCGAAATCGAAGGGAGCGAATTTTTCGCCGCCTCCTTCTTTGGGAATCACTTTGACGGCCACGATGTGTTGATTGGCTTCGGCGACGCTGCGCTCCAGTTCCTTCGGCGTCTGGCTGGACTTCAATCCTTCTTTGCCGAACCCCTTGGCCATCAGCATGACCAACGCGACCAACATGACGGCCAACACGCCTTTCTCGACGTGTTGAATGAGGAATCCCTTCCATCCGGCGGTTTTGGCGTTGCTTGCGGATTTCATGATGTGCTCTCGCGATTCGCGTGGGGAGTGAACGGGTGACGAACGGCGGAATCGTGCGGAGATCGGTTAACGCGGGGCGGCGGTCACTTGTTCGGCCGGAGCCGGAGTTTCTTCGGTCGCGGACGGCGCGCCCATCTTCTTCTCATCATACGGCATGGCCAGATAGACGATGCCGCGAACTTCCAAAAACACGTCGCCCGGCAGCAACTGCCCGGGTGTGCCGACCGAGCCTCCGCCGCCGCCCCGGCTTTCGCCGCCGAATCCAAACGACGACGCGGGCGCGCTCGGCTTAGCCAAATCGGGATTCATGCGGACCTGACGAACTTCCATCGGCAGGGGAGAATTCTTGATACCGTCCATCAACTTAGGAATCGCATTTTGCGAAATCTGGATCTGAAATGCGAACGGCAGCATGCGATACAACGCGTTTTTGTATTCGTCCGAACCGAGTTGCGTTTTCGATAACGGCACGCCGTCGGCGTTGACGTAGCGCCAGTCCAACAGCGCAGTCTTCGGGCTTGGCGACGGTCGCGCTCGTCGCCCCTTCGATGGTTCCCTCGGCCGAAACGGTTTCTCCCGCGGTCGACGACCGTTCGCCGGTCGCGGCCATCCCGGCCGCGCTCACGATGGCGTTCCCCGTCGCACGTCGCGCCGGGGGGGGCGACATCGGCGTGCCGCCGGCGGGTGCCGCGGCCGCGGTGTCGGCCGTCGCAGTTTCGGTGGTGCCTTCTCCACCCGCTTTTTTCTCGACGGCGAGTTCGCCGTACAGGCGGCCTTCGCCTTCACCCTTGGGACGTTCTTCGGCCGCGAAACACTCGATGGCGAGTTTTTCGAGGACCTTGATCGGTCGTAGATGCGCGGGAGCGTCGCCGTTCACTCCGGCGATCACTTTACAGATGGCTTCCAGCACCCAGAGGTCTTCTTGCGCTAAACGGATTTGCAACGTCACCGGGCGAACCGACCAGTCGTAGCGCGTGCGATACGAGAGGATGTCCGCCTCGTTCCAGATCATGAACTCGGAATTGGCCGCGGTCGGCGCAGAGGCGCCTGCCCCTTCGCCGCGGGTGATCGAACCGGGACGCGCGGTGGGCATCTCGCCTACGCCGACTTCGGGTTTCTCGGGCCAGGTGGCTTTCGCCGATTCGACGACGATTCGTTTTAGCTCGGCCAGGATTTTGTTTTGATAATCTTCTTGGTACTTGGTTGGAATTTCGGCGTCGGGCGCCGCGGTTTTCAACCACTCTTGGAACGCCACGTCCAGGTTCTTCGGCCAGTGGAAAATCAACTCTTTTTGACGGTCGTTCAATTCCTTCCAGGCGGCCAAAACCTTTTTCCGCGCTTCTTTGGTCAGCGCGACGAGTTGCTTATTCGTATCGTCGTTCGGGTGAATGTTCGGACCCGCGACGGTCGTCGCGACTTTTTTGGCGTCGCCGAGATTCGTGTCGATCAGCTTGAGGTTCTTCGACGAATCCTCCTGCAGCGTGGACGTGCCCAGCCACCACGAGGTCAGGCTGAGAATCACGACCAGCCCGCACATGACCCAGTACAGGTATTTCCGCATCCAATCCTTGATCTCGTCGGCTTTACTCATGGCGATCTGCTCCGCGCGGGCGGTCAATGCGGCTGTGTGGGAAATCGGATTCGGAAGTCACGGGTCGGTGTGCGCTACGCGGCGATTACGTCGCGTCGGCCGCCGCCGCGTTTTGCTTGTCGAGTTTCGCCTTCTCGTCGGCCTTGCGTTTTTCTTCGCGTTTTTCGTCCCGTTGGGCGTCGGTCGTCGGTTTCCAGGCGAACTGCACGACGAACGTCGACTTCCGGGCCTTGCGGGGCGGAACGGGCTTCGCGTTCGGGCCAGTAGTGCGCGTCGGGTTGAGCGGCTGGCCTTGCGCAGTCGGTCGGTGCGTAGGGATTCGGGATCAACTCTTCGGCTTCTTTAGTGAAAGTGACGACCACCGGGTACTCGACGCCAATATCCTTGATCTTCACGACCTCCAACTTCCCGTTGTCGATACGACGAATCTCGATGTCGCGGTTCTGCAGTTCGCGTAAAAATTTGGTTTTGACGTACTGAATCCCACGATTGGCGTTCAGCTCGTCCATGTTGTTATGCAGGTGATACCCGCGAACTTCGATCACGAAACCGGGACCGGTCGGACCGATCGCGGCCGCGGCGGCGTTCGGCGTCGCGGCTTCGGCCGTTGCGCCGTCGGGACCGGGCGCGGGGGCAGCGGCCGGCTTTTCCTGCAATTCCGGATGATCGTTGATGTAGTCGGTCTGAATCCGCGGCGTGAACCACTTCTCCAACGCGGGATACCATTCGCAATCGATCGCCTGGATGTTGATCTGTTCACGTTTTTCCAACGGGATCGTATTCCCCTTGGCGTCGAGGGTGAGTTGCTCGAACGTTTTTCCATATTGCGGCAGACATTCGTTGATCGCACGCAAGACGTCGGCCCACAGAAACTGACGTTGCGTAATGCCGGAGACGTCTTTGCCGATTTTGGTCAGTTTATCGAACTCGGCCTCTTCCTTAGTAAACGTATCGATCAGACCGCTGGACTTCGATTTGACCTCGGTGACGCTGGCGAACGCGGTTTTGAACTCGGGCGTGATCTTGGTCGTTTTCCAAGCGAGCGAGTTCCCGATAAACCCGACGCCGCAGCCGACCAGCAACGCCGCGGCCGAGGCCAGCGCCCAGGGCTTTTTGGCGCGGATCAACCGTTCGCGCAGAATTTCGCCCGGCAACAAATTGGTTCCGAGGACGCCTTTATCGAGGGCTTGCGCACAGAGGCCGTAAGCGACGCCGAACGAGCCGACGTTTTCTTCGAACTGCGGCGAGTTGACCACGCCCGGCCCGCTCATGCCGCGGAAGCTCTCGACCGTTTCGACCTTCATCCCCAAGTTTTGTTGGAGATATTTCTGCAGCCCGCGCAACTTCATCGTATTGCCCAGGGCGACGATGCGGCCGAGCTTGGCGGTTTTGTTGATGCTGTTGAAGAAGTTCAACGAGCGTTGAACTTCGGTCACCAGGTCGTTGAAGACCGGCTTCATGGCCTGGAAGATCGCGCGGGGATCTTCGGTCTTCATGGCGTTGCGTTTGAGATGCTCGGCCTTGGCGAACGTGACCTTCAATTCCTTGGTGATCGCTTTGGTGAAGTGATTTCCGCCCAGCGGAATGCTGCGCTGCCAGACGCGATAGCCGTTCGTCACGACCAGATCGCTGGTGTCGGTCCCCAACGACAACACGACCAACGACTCCGGCGGATCTTCCGGATTGAATTGATCCGGCGGCGGCAGATCCTGCATCTGATCGAACACGACGTAGTTGAACAGCGCGATCGGCGTCAACTGCACGATGTCGACTTCGATGTCGGCGTTGATGAACGGTCGGAGCGACTTAAAGACTTCGTCGCGCTTCATCGCGAACAAGCCGACTTCGGTCTCCATCGAGAAGCCGTCTTCCTCAGTCCCGCCTGGCATCTGCTGGAAGTCCCAGACGACGTCTTCCAGCGGGAAGGGGATCTGTTGCTTCGCTTCGAATTTCACCAAGTCCGGGATTTTGCTCGACTCGACCGGCGGCAGTTTCACGAACCGGGGCAACCCGCGCTGGCCCGGCACGCTGATCGCTACGCGCGAGCCCTTGATCGGGTTGCGACGCAAAAACTCGGCCAGGGCGTCGCGAACCAACTCCACCTGATCGGCGTCGGGTTGGCTGAGGATCTTGGGGTATTCGATAAAGTCGAACGCTTCGGCGACGATTTTCGTCGGATCGTCGCCCAGTCGACAACGGACCGCCTTGAGCGCGGTGTTGCCGATGTCGATGCCCCAGAATGAATCGGATTTAGCCATGAGTACGGCGCTCGTAAGCGGGCGAACACGAACCGAGTGATTGATCGACGAACCGCCGGCGACCACGTCGACCAGCGTACGCGGAAAACCGAGCGAATGACATTCCTACGCAGACTCGCCGACTCGGGTTGGGCCCAAGAGCGAATCGGACCGTGCGTTCGGTCGAGGTCCGGGCGGCGCGAGCGGAGAATCTCGCGCGGGGCAAAGAGAAGCCGGCTTGCCCCCGGGACCATGTGTTTTATCGTATTCGCCGATAGGCGGTTAAGTCAAATTTTTCGGCAGGGAAACGAGAAAATCGGGCTGATTTTCGTAGAATCGGTTGCTCCCGGCGGAGGGTGTCCCGACGACGCTCCGCAACTCACTCGTTTTCCTCGCCGACCGTACGCATGCGGACCCGAACCCGTGACATTTTCCGCACGATCCTGACATTCGTTTTATTCACGTTCTGGATCGGGATGTACGTCGTCACGCACCTACCGCCCGAGTGGGTTAAGAAGCCGGCCGGTTGGAGCGAACCGAAACTGCTGGCCTACGATAAAATCTTTCACCTCGGCGCGTACTGCGTACTGTCCACGCTGTTTTGCTTCTGGATGTGGCTCGGTCGCATGCCGCGGCCGAAGCACTTTTTGTTTTGTTGGACCGTATTGTTGGCCTACGCCGCGTTCGAGGAAGTGACGCAAGGGCCGTTCAATCGCAGCGTCGAGCTGAACGATTGGCTGACCGACGTCGCCGGAACGACGATCGGTTGCGTGATCACGTTCGTGTTCTGGCGGATCGGGCCGACGTGGTTCTCCAGCAAGCAACGCTGGGACGATCACACGCCGATCGTGCCGGTCGAGCTGGAACCGCACTCGAAGTAAGGGGACGGCGCGCGATACTCGTCGAAACGAAGATCGCGGAACCAGTCGATCGTCGCGGCCAAACCTGTTACGAGATCGACGCGTGGGCTCCAACCCAGCAATTTTTCCGCCAGGCCAATATCCGGCCGACGCCGCGTCGGGTCGTCGACCGGCAACGGGCGGTACTCGATCGCGGCCCGCGAACCGGTCAATTCCAGCGTCATCTCCGCCAACTCACGCACGGTGAACTCGCCGGGGTTTCCCAAGTTAACCGGGCCGCATTCGACGTCGCACTCCATCAGGCGAATCAGCCCTTCGACCAGATCGTCGCGATAACAGAACGAACGGGTTTGGCGGCCGTCGCCGTAGATCGTCAGCCGATCGCCGCTGAGGGCTTGTCGAATAAAATTCGAGACCACGCGGCCGTCGAACGGGTGCATGCGCGGGCCGTAAGTGTTGAAGATCCGCGCGATGCGAACCTGCACACCGTGCATCCGGCGATAATCCATGAATAGCGTCTCGGCCGCTCGCTTGCCTTCGTCATAACAGGCGCGGGGACCCAGCGTGTTGACGCTGCCGCGATACGATTCGACCTGCGGGTGAACCTCGGGATCGCCATAGACCTCGCTGGTGCTGGCTTGCAAGATGCGGGCGCGGCGACGCTTGGCCAAGCCCAGCAAATTCAGCGAGCCGATGACCGACGTCTTCAGCGTATGAATCGGATCGTATTGGTAGTGGCCGGGAGCCGCGGGACAGGCGAGATTGTAGATGCGGTCGACTTCCAGGCGAATCGGTTCGATCACGTCGTGGCGGATCAACTCGAAATTTGGGCGCACCAGCAAGTGGGCGACATTTGATTTCTGCCCGGTAAAGAAGTTATCGAGACAGACGACCTCGTCGCCGCGATCGAGTAGACGCTCGCAGAGGTGCGAGCCCAGAAAGCCCGCTCCGCCGGCGACCAAAACGCGTTGAGGGGCCGACATGGAACCGATTCTGTGAGAGTGGGACGACGGCGATGCCGGCGAAACGGTTTCGCCGGCCGGGCTGGATCGTCCTTGACGCCGATCGGCGTTCCTCGCTATCGTTCGCCGTTCGGCGCACGAGATCGGTCCATCGTTGGAATCGACCGGGCGGCCGGCGACGCTTGCGTCTCGCGAAAACTTTGTCGATGGTGTCGAACATGCGCGGAATTTCGATCATGACGGTCCTGACGTTGTGCGGACTGCTGATCGGCGCCACGACGGCCGCGCAGGCCAGAGGATTTTCGGGTCGACTCGAAGGTCTTTCAAGGGAAAGACGTCGCGCCGCATTCGCAAAACACGACGCTGTTCGCAGCCGGCGCGATTTACGACTTCTTGGAAAAACCGGCCGAAACCACGATTTACATTCCGCGATTGAAAAAGGTCGTGCTGTTGGATCACGATCGCAAGATGAAGGTCGAACTGACGGTCGATCAGCTCGAACGCTTCTCCGGCCAAATGAAAGCCCGCGGCGAGAAGGCGACCGATCCGCGCTCAAGTTCCTACTCGCGCCGGAATTCAAAACGTCGCACGGCTCGACCGAGAACGAGCGCCGTGTTTCAAAGCGAGTACGTCACTTATCAATGCGAGACGTTCGCCCCCCGTTCGCCGGTGGTCGCGCAGCAATATCGCGAGTTCGGCGATCTGTCGGCGCAGTTGAACGCCGTGCTGAATCGGGGCTGGCCCCCGTTCGCGCGGAT
The DNA here is from genome assembly GCA_049840575.1 of Pirellulales bacterium. Classification (GTDB taxonomy): domain Bacteria; phylum Planctomycetota; class Planctomycetia; order Pirellulales; family JALHPA01; genus JANRLT01. Next base: position 404,131 of record JASGKV010000007.1, on the reverse strand, counting down.
GCAAGTCAACGCCGCGTTGGCCGAAGAGAAATTGATCCCGCGTAAAGTGGCGTTATTGATCCCGTCGAAATCGTTCCTGGGCGGTCGACAACAACACTTCCGCAGCGAACACGAACTGCAATCCCGGTTGTCGGAATCCGATCAAAAGCGAATCGTCGCCACCGAAGAAGCGATTCACGCCTACCCGGCGACGACGCTGTTGGAATATGGGAAGTAAGTCGGGCGGCGGATAATGGAATTGGGCGAGTCGTCCGCCAAACGCTATTATACGAGAGTGAATCCCTACGAATCCCCTTACAACGAAGCAGCCCATACGCCACCAAGCCGTGTTCTGTCGTCCGATGCGAACAAGCGGAGAAAAACCACACCGCTTGAGTGGATCGTCATTGGTGGGATTTTCGTGATCGCGCTCGCATTGATGCTCGATCACTTCTTTCCGGCGATTCTCGACATCGATTACCCGCGTCGTTAAACCGCCGTCGCGTCTTGGTTCAAGCGATCTTGGATCGATTGCACGCCCATCTCTTCTTCGCGGAGGGCTTCCATCGCGCGGATCGCCGCTTCGGCGGCGGGCAGGGTCGTGATGCATGGCACGCCGTGGCCGACCGCCGCCGCGCGGATTTTGCCTTCGTCGGTTCGGGCGCCCTTGCCGCCGGGCGTGTTCATGATCAATTGCACGCGGCCGTCGATCAGATAATCGAGCAGGTTCGGGTGCCCTTCGCTCAGCTTCTTGACGCGTTCGACCGGGATGCCGTCTTGCTCGAATCGCATCGCGGTCCCGGTAGTGGCCAGCAGCTTAAAGCCGAGGTCGACCAAACGCTTCGCCAGCGGGGTCATCAGAATCCTTGGCCGCGGGCTTGTGCATGCTGATGAAGATCGTTCCCTTGGTCGGCAATACCGTGCCGGCCGCGAGTTGAGCCTTGGCGAACGCGATCGAAAAGCGTTCGCTGATCCCCATCACTTCGCCGGTGCTCTTCATCTCGGGGCCGAGAACGATGTCGACGCCGCTGAATTTGGCGAACGGGAAGACCGACTCCTTGACGCTGACATGCGCCGGAACCGGATCGCTGGTGATCCCTTGCTCGCGTAACGACACGCCGGCCATCACCTTGGCCGCGACCTTGGCCACCGGCAGGCCGGTCGCCTTGGCGACGAACGGCGCGGTGCGGCTTGCGCGAGGGTTCACTTCCAGCACGTACAGCGTGTACTTGTCGCCGTCGCGTTGCAGCGCGTACTGCACGTTCATCAGCCCGATGACCTTCATGTGCTTGGCCATTGCGACCGTGGCGGCGCGAATCTCGGCTACGACGGGGCCGGGCAAACTGTACGGCGGAATCGCACAGGCCGAGTCGCCCGAGTGGACGCCGGCTTCTTCGATATGTTCCATCACGCCGGCGACGATCACGTCGGTTCCGTCGCCGATGGCGTCGACGTCGACTTCGATCGCGTCTTCGAGGAACTTGTCGATCAGCACCGGTTGACCCTGCGCGACGATGAACGCTTCGAGGACGTAACGCTCGAACTGCGCGGTGTCGTAGCAAATCTCCATCGCCCGACCGCCGAGCACGAAGCTGGGCCGCACGAGACACGGAAAGCCGACCTTCTTCGCCGCCGCACGCGCTTCGTCCATCGTGCGGGCGATCCCGTTCGGCGGTTGGCGCAAGTCCAGGCGTTCCAGCATCCGGGCGAATTTCTCGCGATCTTCGGCGTCTTCGATCGTGTCGACGTGCGTGCCGATGATCGGCACGCCGGCGTCGTACAACGCGCGGGCCAGGTTCAGCGGCGTCTGCCCGCCGAACTGCACGATCACGCCGTCGGGTTTCATCCGATCGCAGATGTTCAGCACGTCTTCGGTCGTCAACGGCTCGAAGAACAGGATGTCGCTGGTGTCGTAATCGGTGCTGACCGTTTCGGGGTTGCTGTTGACCATGATCGATTCGATGCCCAACTCGCGCAGTCGCATAACTGGCGTGGCAACAGCAGTAATCGAACTCGATCCCCTGGCCGATCCGGTTCGGACCGCCGCCCAAGATCATGATTCGTTTGGTACCGGGCTCTTTGGCCGGCGTTTCGTCTTCGTGTTCGTACGTGGAGTAGTAGTACGGCGTGTAGGCTTCGAACTCGGCGGCGCAAGTATCGACCGACTTGTACGTGGCCAGAATGTCGCGGCTCTTGCACTCGTTCCGGACGTCGGTTTCGCTGACGCTCCAGATGTGCGAAAGTTGGCGGTCCGAGAAGCCGAACCGCTTGGCACGGCGGAGCAGGCCGGAATCGATCTTTCGCCAATCGGCGACCGCGCCAATTCGGTTTCGAGCACCACGATCTGTTCGAGTTCGTCCAAGAACCAAGGATCGATCGAAGTGATCTCGTGGATCTGCTCGACCGTCATGCCGGCCTTGATCGCATAACGCAGATACCAAACGCGATCGGCCGTGGGAACGGCGATCTTGGCGCGGATATCGTCCAAGCTCGGCTGCAGCGGCGTATCCCACAGGTCTTTCTTGTCGCAGCCGAACCCGAAGCTGCCGACTTCGAGACCGCGCAACGCCTTCTGAAACGATTCTTTGAACGTCCGGCCGATCGCCATCGTCTCGCCGACGCTTTTCATCTGCGTGGTGAGTTTAGGGTCGGCTTCGGGAAACTTTTCGAAGGCGAACCGCGGGACCTTGGTCACCACGTAATCGATCGTCGGCTCGAAACAGGCCTTGGTTTCGCGGGTGATGTCGTTGTTGATTTCGTGCAGGCGATAGCCCACCGCCAACTTGGCCGCGATCTTGGCGATCGGAAACCCGGTCGCCTTGCTGGCCAGCGCGCTGCTGCGGCTGACGCGCGGATTCATCTCGATCACGATCATCCGCCCGTCGCGCGGATTGACGGCGAACTGGATGTTGCTGCCGCCGGTCTCGACGCCGATCTCGCGGATGACGGCCAAGCTGGCGTCGCGCATCCGTTGATACTCTTTGTCCGTCAGCGTTTGCGCCGGCGCGACCGTGATGCTGTCGCCGGTGTGGACGCCCATCGGATCGAAGTTCTCGATCGAGCAGATGATCACCACGTTGTCGTCGACGTCGCGCATGACCTCCATCTCGTACTCTTTCCAGCCGAAGATCGATTCTTCGATCAACACTTCGGTGGTCGGCGAGAGATCCAACCCGCGCGAGACGATCGTCTCGAATTCGTCTTTGTTATAGGCGAAGCCGCCGCCGGTGCCGCCCATCGTAAAGCTGGGGCGAATCACGCAGGGTAAGCCGATTTCGTCGAAGACTTGCCACGCTTCGTCCATCGAGCGGACGGTTTTGCCGCGACAGACGTCCAGGCCGATTTTGTGCATCGCCTGCTTGAACTCTTCGCGCCCTTCGGCCTTGGCGATGACGTCGGCCCGTGCGCCGATCATTTCGACGCCGTATTTCTTCAGGACGCCGTGCTTTTCGAGCTGCATCGCCAAGTTCAACCCGGTTTGCCCGCCGAGGGTCGGCAGCAGCGCGTCGGGGCGTTCGGCGGCGATCACTTTTTCCAGGATCGGCCAGGTCAGCGGCTCGATGTACGTCCGGTCGGCCGTCCCTGGATCGGTCATGATCGTGGCCGGGTTGCTGTTGACCAGCACGACTTCGTAGCCCTCTTCGCGCAGCTGCTTTGCAGGCCTGGGTGCCGGAATAATCGAACTCGCAGGCCTGCCCGATGATGATGGGGCCGGAACCGATGATCAGAATCTTGTGGATGTCGGTACGTTTAGGCACGGCGAGGCACGTTCGAGGGGAAATGTAGCGTCGTTCGCAATCGGCCGCGGGGGACGTCCGCGGCGGCGATTTCGCAGGCCGCGGCCTGGGAGAATCACATCGATGAGCGACCGAAATGTCGTAGGTCGGCCCCTGCGCGCACGGTGAACGCGGCGTCCGGGGCTGAAAAATCCCCCGAATTTATCACGAAAACCGATGGGGGAAAAGGAGCGGAAATCCGGCGGTCACCAACCAAGCGCCGGAACCGATTGAACTTCGCGGTTCAATCGCCGGTGTGACGAACTCTCGATATTTTTGCAAGAATCCGCCGCCGGCGGTAACGTTATGCGCATCTCCGCGCCCCTCTTCTCTTACAGGTGACGACGATGCGACGAGTTTCCTCGATCAAATGGGTTGGGGCCGGAGTTCTTATGGCTGGGATCTTCGCAGCGACGCTGCCGGCCGCGCCGCCGGGCCGGCCGGAAACGTCGCGCTCCAGCGCGGACTATCCCGCCCCTGCTCAGCCGGCGACGTCCGGTTTTTCGTTTGCCGGCGGTTCCGCGTCGGCCTCGGGTTCGGCCGGCGGGTCGAGCATGGCGACGGGCAACGGCACGTCGGGTGGCCAGGGCATGGCCCGGGCCGCGGCGAACGTGCAAATCAGCGGGGGCCTGCCCGCCGCGACGACCGGCTCGTCGCAGCCCAGCATGAACATGCCGAACCTGCTCAACGGCGTGACTCTCCCGGCGCTGATCCCGAACGCGACGCTGCCCGGGATAGCCGCCGTCGCGAACGTGCCGGACGTCGCGTCCGGCGTACAGCGCCGCGCGGTCGCGCACGCCAACGGACAAGACAACATCACCACCGGGGCCGACGAAGCGTACAGCGCGGTGATCCGCACCAAACCGAACGGTCAGATCACGATGATCCTGGTGAATCTGACCAACCTCGACGTCAAACGCGTTCAAGCGGCGAACGAAGTCGAACTGATGAAAAAAGACGCCGCCGCATACGAACAGTTTCTGAAGTACAAGGCGGAATAACTTCGGTACGCGCGAAATTCGTTACATCAACACGAACGACCTCGGGATAATCGCCCGAGGTCGTTTTTTTCGCAACGCGGTATCCGTTATTGCGACGATGGCCCCCCAGGATCCGGAGGCTGCGGAGTCTCCGCGAATTCGGCGACGAGGGACGGTTTCCGTTCCGTATACAGTCGAACCGCCACATAAGTCACGCAGGCCGTGAAGAGCAGCCCGCAGAAAATCGCGACGATCAAATTGACGTAACGATCTTCGTAATTCTTCGAGGCTTGTGCGGGCGGTCCACCGTCACTTCCCACACTTCGCCGATCGTCATACCTGGGTGATTTTGTTCGAACAGCCGTCGCGTCGCGGCGCGATAGGTTTGTTTCGACGTCGCGCAAGTTCCCACCAAGCTTTGTTTCGCTTCGCTCTCGTTCAAATGGTTCAAGTTCGGCAGATCGACGACGATGCGAATCTCGCCCGATTGATCGTTCATCGGAAACATCGGTACCAAGTTCGACTCGATCTGTCCGTTTCGTTTTTCTTGTAGATACGCCCCGCTCCACTCGAAATCCGTCAGCTCGATGCGCGAGTTGCCGCCCGGTCTGATTTGGATTAAGTCGGCCGCGGTCAGTTTCGTGGCCGGACCCGTCGGACCGGTTCCTCCATAAAAGGCATCGTATGAGAGGAAACTCGTGCCGATCGTCATGACCAGCAGAATTCCCGCCACGATCCCCAGATTCTTGGCGTAATTCGGTAGGTTTGAAATCCAAGCGATCATCGAATCTGCCCCAAGTGAAATTCAATCGTTCGCGCTCAACCGCGCGTCCGCGCACCGCCAACAGCACGCCCGCCAGCGCGACGACGCCGAAACAGACGTACGCCGTGGCGAACAGCGTGTCGGCGGCCATGCCCGTTCTGACGGATGCGTCGAGGTCCAATTCCCACGCTTCGTCCAGCGTCGTGCCCGGGTTGACGTTCAGCATTTCCTTGGAGAGCGTCGCGCCGTAACCGCTGGTCGAGTCGCTCCAAATCCCCCGGAGCGTCGTGCGGTCGAGAAACCCGGGCAACGCCTTCGCCGTGGTGCCGGGCGGAAACTTGACGACGGCTCGAATTTCGCGAGGCGGTTGGCCTTGGGGAAAAATCGGGATCCACAGGCCGGTGGTCGAACCGTTTTTGGTTTCTTCGACATAGCCGTCCGCCCATTCGAAGGCGGTGACGTTGACGTGCCGGTTCTCGCCGGGGCCGTCCTTCACGAGTTTTGCCAACGGCACGTCGATCGGCGGATGCGCCAACACTTCTTCGCGCTCGCGTCGCGCGCGGCCCAGCATGAAGATGATGCCCCCCAGCACCAACGCGATCACGATCACGGCGATCGTACTCTTGACGAAGTTTTCGCCTCCCATGACCCCGTCTCCCCAGGTGAAGTGGAAATCTCCGCCGCTCAGCTTAAAAAGCCGGCGATGGACGGGCAAATCATTTACCGCAAAATGCAGTTTTCGGCGAGGAAACGAGTGTTCGGAAATTTTTTACTAAGAACCTGTCACAAATCGCGCACGAAATACGTCATCCTGTCGAAGCAACGATCCGTCCTACACAAAGCCATCTTTTCTCCTGCGGAGTCCCACCATGCTGAAGTCGTCACTGCTCCTGATCTGCGTCGTCACTTGCGGCGTCGGGGTTTATGCGTTCGCGCAAGACCACGGCGCGGAACCCAAGTCCCTGCCGGCCGCTCAGCAACACGGCGGCGAGTCCGTCAAACTGCTGGCCGTGCGCGACATTCAAGAGAAGCTGGACGGGCAAGCCGCCGCCGCGACCGCCGTGCTGGTGACGATCGCTCCCGGCGAGGCCGGCGCACCGCATCGCCATCCGGGCCCGGTTTTGGTCTACGTGCTGGAGGGTGAATACGAATTGGGAATCGACGATCAACCGACCAAACTCTACAAAGCCGGCGAAACGTTCTACGAGCCGACCGGGTGTCTGCATCGTGTTTCGAAAAATCCCGCGGCCAAAGGCACGACGCGACTATTGGCCTGGGTCCTGCATCCGCGCGACGCCAAGGACGTCGCCGTGCAGGAGAAGATGAAACACTAACTCGACGGGGTTTGGAAGCCACGTTTTTAGACTCCTTTTTTCCGAGACCTTTTGATGACGAGTCTGAAAATCACCGCGTGGGCGTTACGTATCGCGTTGGCCGCCACGTTTTTGTCGGCCGTCGCGGATCGACTCGGGTTGTGGGGGCCGCCCGGAACGCCGGGCGTGGCGTGGGGCGACGTCGCGCAGTACGAAGCGTACGTCGCGGTCTTAAACGGATTTTTACCGTCATCGTGGATTCCGATCGTCGGCTGGACGGCGACCGGTGCGGAGATCGTGTTGGCGTTCGGCCTGCTGATCGGCGTCGGGCTGCGTTGGTTCGCTTGGGCGAGCGCGGCGCTGTTGTCGACCTTCGCGATCACGATGGTGGTCGCGCTCGGCCCCAAACCGCCGCTCGATTATTCGGTCTTCACCGCCGCGAGCGCGGCGGCGCTGCTGGCCGCCGTCGAGACCGCGCGGGCCGGCTCCGGCGTCGAGCGTGATGTTTAGGGCAGCTTTTTTCCAGAGCTTGATTTTCGACATCGATACATAAACCGATCTCACAGGAACATCTCATGCACATCGTGATTCTCGGCGGCGGCGGATTAATCGGCGGAAAGCTGACCCCCGCGCTGCGGGCCTTGGGACATACGATCGTCACCGCGTCGCCGCGAACCGGCGTGAATTCGGTGACCGGCGAAGGACTCGACGCCGCGTTGGTGGGCGCCGAAGTCGTGGTCGACGTGACCAATTCGCCCTCGTTCGCCGACGATGCGGTCCTGGCGTTCTTCACCGCTTCGACCGGTAATCTGTTGAAGGCCGAACGCGCGGCCGGCGTTCGGCATCACGTCGCGTTGACGATCGTCGGCGCGGAACGTTTGCCCGGCAGTGGGTACATGCGTGCGAAGATCGCGCAAGAAGAACTGATCCGCGCCGGCGGCGTGCCGTACACGATCGTCCGCGCGACGCAGTTCTACGAATTTTTGGAAGCGATCGCCGCGTCGGGCGCCGAAGGGGACACGCTGCGATTGTCGTCGGCCTTGCTCCAACCGATCGCGGCCGACGATGTGGTCAAGGCTTTGGTCGATGCGATCGTCGACCCGCCGGCCAGCGAATCGCAAAGTGTCGGCCCGGCGGGTAAAGGGACCTGGGAAGTCGCCGGACCCGAGCCGCGTCCGTTGGCCACCTACGCCGGATTGGCGTTAGCCGCCAAAGGGGATACCCGCCGGATCACGGCCGATCCTCAGGCGGCTTATTTCGGCGAAGTCATCAACGACCGCTCGCTGACGGCGGCGGCCGACGCCCGAATTGGCGCGATCCGTTTCGAAGAATGGCAAGCGGGCAGGGCATGAGACCTGACGCTGTTGCGTCGACTTCGCAATTAACCGCCGAGAGAGAATTTTTCCGCGAGCGGGATTGAAGGATCGTCGTTTTTTCGACCGGGACGGCCCGGTCGAAAAAATGTCCGCACTTCGGAAATCGGACCTTGACGCGGGTTGTTGTGTAGTGTATAAATGAACATTCTTGGCGGCTTCTGCGTATAGATCGTCGTAGGAGTACGGAGTCCGGGCATAGGCGTTCACGGATTCGTGATTCCGAGAGCGTTTTCGTTCCACCAACTTCGCACGATGTATTTTTCTACGATCGAAACGCTCGTAACGCTCGCGCAGTGGAGATGGGGCGTTTGGCGTGTCGGCGTGGACCGCGGACGAATGCCGGCGGCTCGATCGAGATGCAATGATCCTTGGAAAAACCTGTGCTCGCAACGATCGTAACGCTCGTTTCGATCGCAGAGTGAAGATAGGGGATTTCGGCGCGTGTCTTAGTGGATGCCGGGATGCAAGGAAATCAACGAATAGCAGAGAGAATACTTATGCGGTCGACCGCGACTTTTTCACCATTCCTCAGGAGGCGCTATCGCATTACAAACTCAAGAATTCTTCCAACGCTTCGCGCATCATCGTGGCGTTCGCGTCTTTGCCGGTCCAGATCCGGAAGCCGATCGTCGCTTGATTGACCAGCATGCCCAGGCCGTCCAGCGTGACGCAGCCCGCGTGCTTGGCTTCGTGCAGGAACTTGGTCAGCGGCGGATTGAAGACGGCGTCGGCGCAGATCAACCCTTCGCGGAAGGTCGCGCGGTCGACCGGAACGCGGACGGCGTCGTCGAACAGACCGACGCTGGTCGCGTTGATCAGCACGTCGCAGTCGGCCGGCACGGCGTAATCGCCGGTTAACGTTTGAGCTTCGGCCGTGACGTGGGTTTTGTCGCGCAACAGCGCGGCGAGTTCCTCGGCCTTGGCCGCCGTGCGATTGACGATCGTCAGATGGCCGACCTGGGCGAGCGCCAGTTCGACCGCGATCGCGCGGGCCGCGCCCCTGCGCCGAGGATGGTCACGCGTTTGCCCGCGGGATCGGCGACGGAACGGAGCGATTCGAGGAAGCCTTTACCTTCGGTATTTTCGCCGACCAGCTTCCCGGCTTCGTTGTGGATGCAGTTGACGGCGCCCATCAGGCGCACGGCTTGGCTGAGTTCGTCGAGGAGTTCGCCGACGGCCAGTTGATGCGGCATCGCGATGTTGCCGCCGCGAAAGCCCATCGCCCGGGCACCGCGGACGGCGTCGCCGAGCCGTTCGGGCGCGACTTCGAGGGTGAGGTAACGCCAATCGAGACCGACTTCGGCCAACGCTTTTTCGACGATGAACTGCGTGGGATTGCCGGCGACGGGGGAGCCGAACAGGAACAGATTTTCTTGCAACGACTCGGACACGGCGGGCGATCGACGAATGGGCGGATGGGCCAGAGGAATCGCCATTCTCGTTCAATCGGCGTTCCTCGGCAACGGGAATGCCGGGGAATCGCGATTGGCCGGGTGCGCGAACGAGAACTAGAATGGTGTGACGAGAAGCGATACGGATACCGTTACCGTGACCGCCGTAAGGTTCGTTCTCGATATTCGAGGTGAGTTATGTCGATCGCCGAAACGCCCCGTTTATTCACCGTCGCCGATTATTACGCGATGGCCGAGGCGGGAATCTTGTTGCCGAACGAGCGTGTGGAGCTGATTAACGGAAAAGTCGTCTCGATGAGTCCGCAAAGCAGCTTGCACGCCAGTCTTTTGACTTTGATCGGTGATTTGCTGTCCGAGCGAATCGAAGCGAATGTGATCGTTAGACGACAACTGCCGATTCATTTGGACTCTTTGAATGAACCCGAGCCGGATATCGCCGTCGTCGCGTTCCGACAAGACCGCTATCGCGACCGTCACCCCGTACCGAACGACGTTTCGTTGATCGTCGAGGTCGGCGTATCGTCATGGAAACAAGATCGCAGAGAAAAGTTAGCGACCTATTCCCAAGCCGGAATCGTCGAAGTCTGGCTGGTGAATGCCGCACGGCGGACGATCGAGATCCGAAGAGAACCACGAGATGGAGTCTATATGACCGACATCGAGGTATCGGCGACGGATCGCTTCGGGCCGAACGCGTACTCCGAAGCTCAATTTGAATTGGCGGAGTTATTCACATAGTTTCGATTAGAACAACTTCGCTTGCGCCGTGTCCTCGGGTTCGTCCGGCTTGCTTAGGCCGAGATGAACGTAGCCCTTGGTGGTCAGTTTACGGCCGCGCGGAGTGCGGACGACCAATTCGCTGCGCAGCAGAAACGGTTCGACTTCGTCGGCCAGCGTGTCGGGCGCGGTGTTCATCGTGTGGGCGATCGCTTCGACGCCCGCCGGACCGCCATGGAAGACGCGGGCGATCGTTTCCAGATACTTGCGGTCTTGGCCGTCGAGTCCCATGACGTCGATGCCTTGCATTTCGAGCGCGCGGCGCCGACGTCGATGCTGATCGATCCGTCGTGGCGACTGGTGGCGAAATCGCGCACCCAACGTAAGCGGTTGTTCGCCAAGCGCGGCGTCCCGCGACTCCGCTTGGCGATTTCGTCTCCGCTGGCGTCGTCCATCGCGGTGCGCAGTTTCGCGGCGTTGCGGGCGATGATGGTCGAGAGTTCGTCGACGCTGTAGAAATCCAGGTGCTCGCGCATCTGAAAGCGATCGCGCAACGGCGCCGAGAGCAACCCCGTGCGGGTCGTCGCGCCGATCAACGTGAACGGCCGAAGCGGCATGTTCAACGTGCGGGCGGACATCCCTTCGCCCAGCGTGATGTCGATGCGGAAATCCTCCATCGCCGGGTAGAGGAATTCCTCGACCGCCTTGGGTAGACGATGAATTTCATCGACGAACAACACCGAGTTTTCCTCGGCGTTGGTCAGGTAAGGAATCAGATCCTTCGGCGCCATCAACGTGGCGCCGCTGGCGATTTGCAGCGGGACGCCCAGCTCGCGCGGGATGCAGGTGGCGAACGTCGTTTTGCCCAGCCCCGGCGGTCCGTCGAACAGGATATGGCCCAGAGTTTCCTTGCGTTTGCGACTGGCGTCGACCGCGATCATCACGCGTTCGAAGACTTCGCGCTGACCGACCATGTCGGACAACAGTTGCGGACGAAGATCGCGATCCGGATCGTCTCCGGGCTCGGGCATCGACGCGGCGATGACGGTTTCGCGAGGCAAGCGATCGAAGGAATGTGGGAAAGCCGGCGTGTAATCGTAACGCGTTTCGGCGGGGAGACGTTACGCCGAGCGGTGGAAGTCCGTTCAGATGTTTTGAGCCTAACGCATCGACCGCAAAACGGCAACCGATCGACCGCGACTCACTACGGTTGAAAGATCGGCCGGCAAGCCGTTCAGGCCGACGCAAGCCTGCGCGTTCACCGCTTTATCGTTACGATCCATACGTCCCGTCGATGATTTCGAAGTCGGTCGGAACTCGCCCGCGTTGACGATTTCGGGGCGGGAATTTACATTGCAAGACAGTCTCCCGGCGGTACGCAAATTCGCGTATACGCGTCCGGATTCGTTACGGAGAGTCGCACGATGCCGTTGTTCGAAATCGAGACCGAAGGTCATATCATTATTACGTGGGCCGGCGACGACGCATCGGCCACGCGCGTCGTGGCGGACGCGTACCCGGGCGAGCGGATCATGCGGATGACTAAGCGTCCGCGCGATACCTGGGTGATCTCGAAGTCCGCGCTCGGCATCGCCGGTTCGGCCGACATCTGCCACACCGCCCGCGACTGCTTGAACAAAGCGGCCGGCGACAAACTGCACGCGATCCGTCTCTACATGAACGAGACGGGCAACGACCTGGAACGCTCGCGCAAGGTGATCGAGAGCAATATGGTGATGGGTTGGTAAGCACAGGCGCTAGACCGTAGGAACTAGGCGTTAGGACGTGTGCGAGCGTCCCATCTTGCCCAAGCGCCATGACTCCTAGTCCCTAAAACCAAAAGCCTAACGCCTTCTCACGCGTCTTTCCCGCCGATCGAAATCTGCGGGCCGCGATTGGTTCCCAACCGCGCCCGCTCGCCGTGCTTCAGATGGTTGGGATCGATCTTGGTCAGCTCTTCGACCACGCAATCGACCGTTTGGCGAATTTGCGCTTCCGAATGGCGCATGCTGATGAAGAACCGCAACCGCGCCGCGCTCTTCGACCGCCGGATAGAGAATCGGTTGCACGTTGATGCCGCGGGCGAATAACGCTTGCGATAAGCGAAGCGCGTGCAGCGAGTTCCCCAAGATGACCGGCACGACGGCCGAATCGCGGCTGGTGCCGGTGTTGAGGCCTTGCTCGCGCGCAAACGCAGGAACAACGCCGAGTTGAAATGCAACTTGGCGACCCGTTCCGGTTCGTCTTCCAAAAGACGCAAGCTGGCCAACGCGCTGGCCGTATTCGGCGGCGAAAGACCGACGCTGTAGACGAAGCCCGGCGCGGTGTACTTGAGGTATTCGACCAACGCTTTCGCGCCGGCGATATAGCCGCCGCAACTGCCGTAGGACTTGCTCAGCGTCCCCATCCAGAGATCGACGTCGCGCGGGTCGACTTCGAAGTGTTCGGCGATCCCGCGCCCGTGCGGACCCATCGTGCCGGCCGAGTGGGCTTCGTCGACCATTAGGAACGCTTTGTGCTTTTTGCGCAGATTGACGAACTGCGGCAAGTCCGGGTAATCGCCGTCCATGCTGTAGACGCCTTCGATGACGATCAAGCAGCGACGATATTCGCCGCGCAATTCGGTCAGCAGTTCGTCGAGCGTGCGCCAGTCGTTATGCGGGAAGGGACGGCGTCGCGCCCGCTGAGCAAGCAGCCTTGGATGATGCTGTTGTGCGACAGCGAATCGTGCAGGATCAAGTCGCCGGCGCCGAAGAGATGGCCGATCGTCGTCTCGTTGGTCGAGTGCCCGCCGACGAAACAGATTGCGTCGTCGACGCCGATGAAGCCGGCGATCGCTTTTTCGAGATCGCGGTGCAGGGGCTTTTCGCCGCTGACCAACCGGCTGGCCGACACGCTGGTGCCGTATTTCGCGATCGCGTCTTGCGCGGCCTTGACCACGAACGGATCGCCGGACATCCCCAGGTAGTTGTAGCTGGACCAGTTAATCATCTCGCGTCCGCCGATGACCGTGGTGTCGGCGACCGTTCCTTCGTGTTGATTGAAGTACGGATTCACGACGCCGGCCGCCTGGATGGCCGCGATGTTTTGTTTGAGCGCGAGATACTCGGGATAAAGATCGAAACGGTAGTTTTCGAGCGGAATCTCGCCCGTCTTCGTCCCCTTTTGCCGCGGCGTGCGGCCCAGGTGTTGTTCGACGGCCAGCACGACTTCGCCGCAGGTCTCCATCGTCGTCAGCACGGATTCGGGAAAACGTCCGCCGAATAAGTCTTCGAGCGACGCGACGATCTCCATCCGCTCGATCGAGTCGAGCCCGAGTTCGACGATGTTGGTTTCCAGCGTCAGTTGCGCAGGCGTGCGTTCTTTGGCGACCTTTTTGACTTGCTCGAACACGATCGCGGCCACTTCGGCCGATTGCACCGCGCCGGCCGGAGTGACGTTGGTCGGCGACTTCGCGCGCGGCCCGCCGAGCGTCGGCGACGCTTGCGTGAAACTGTGTTGTCCGTTCATCGCGAAGCCGCAATCGTCCAGTTTGAGTTCGGAGGTCGCTTCGGTCGGCGCGGCCGCGGCGTCCCAGGCGGTCCATCGCGCGACTTCGTCAAGCGAACCGTCGGAGAAACCGTGCTTGCAGGCGTGTCGCTGAATTTTGCCGCTGCTGGTTTTGGGAATGCTCCCGGCCTTAATCAACACGATCGCCTCGATCGGGACTTCGTGTTCGATCGAGACGGCCTTGCGCACGGCGTCGAACACTTCGTCGTAATCCGTCCGGTTGCGCTGTTTACCGCGTTCCAATTCATGCACCACGGCCAAACGTTCTTTCCCGTTCTGTTCGACGGTGAATGCCCCGCCTGCGCCGGGTTTCAAATCGCCGTGCGCTTCTTCGATGGTCCGCTCGATGTCCTGCGGATAATGATTGACGCCGTGGACGATGATCAGATCTTTCAGGCGACCGGTGACGAACAATTCGCCGTCGCGTAAGAACCCGAGGTCGCCGGTGCGTAGGTACGGGCCTCGGCCCGTATCGCTCAGACGCGCGCGGAATGTTTGCTCGCTCAGTTCCGGACGTTGCCAGTAGCCCTGCGCCACGCTGGGACCCGCGACCCAGATTTCGCCGACTTCGTCCGGAGCGGCCCGCGCCAGCGTGTTCGGATCGGCGATGACGATTTCCTCGTCCAACAGATGGCCGCCGCAGCCGACGATGGCACGCGCGCCTTCCTCGTCGGAAATCGCGTCGACCACTTGATTGTGTTCCAGCGGCTTCGCTTCGAAATAGCGGATCACCGGCGGGTTGCGCGGTAACCACCGCTGACGATGAGCGTGTTTTCGGCCATGCCGTAGCAGGGATAAAACGCTTCGCGTTTGAAGCCGCACGGCGCGAAGTAGCGACTAAAGCGTTCGATCGTTTCCTCACGCACCGGTTCCGCGCCGTTAAACGCCAACGCCCAGGTGCTGAGGTCCAGTTCGTCGCGTTGCTCGGGCGAGATTTTGTTCACGCACAGATCGAACGCGAAGTTCGGCCCGCCGCTGATCGTGGCGCGGTACTTCGAGATCATCTTGAGCCACCGCAGCGGCTTCTGCAGAAACGCGACCGGCGAGATCAGCACGTTGGGCTGACCGATATACAACGGTTGGAGAATGCCGCCGATCAAGCCCATGTCGTGGTAACACGGCAACCAGAACGCGCCGCGTCCGCTGCGACTGTGCTCGAACGCGTAGGAGATCAACGCCGAGTTGTGCATCAGGTTGGCGTGATTCAGCACCACGCCTTTGGGCGTGCCGGTCGATCCGCTGGTGTATTGCAAAAAGGCGATCGTGTCGCCGTGGACGTCCGGACGCTTCCAGTTAGTTTCTTCGGCTGTGGGAATTTTGTCGGTCGCCAGCCACATGATCGATTTCAAGTGCGGCGTTTCGTCCAACAACCCGGCGACCCGTTCGTGCACTTCGTTGGTCGTCAGCGCGATCTTCGCTTCGGCGTCGTCGCTGATCCCTTGGATGCGTTGCAGGTTGCGATTGCGACGCGGCGGATAGGCCGGCACGGCGATCACCCCGGCATACAGACACCCGAAGAACGCGGCGATGAATTCCAACCCGGCCGGATAGAGCAGCAACGCGCGTTGGCCCGTCAGACCGAGCGCTGCAGACGCGCCGATCGCCCGCGCTTGGCGGTCGAGTTCGCGATACGTCAGTGGTTGTTCTTCGTTCTCGCCGTCGGCCAGAAACGTGAACGCCCGGTCGTGTCCTTGGTGCGTCGACCGATGCAACAGCAGGTCGACGAGATTGGAAGGACCGAAAAACGAACCGGGCAAATGGTCGAGATGCACGCCGAAATCCCTCAACGGTAAGAAACGAACCGTATTCTTCGCTATCGGAGCGAAACGATCCGTCGGAACGCCGAGAACCGGGTTCCGCGTAAAAACTCCGTGAACGGCTCGCTCACAATCGGCAGCGACGGTCGCGAAGCCCGCGACGAATAGAATCGACCCGGCGGGAAAAGCGTTCCCGATGGACAATCTCACCGCGACTGCGCACGAACGTCCTGATCGCTACGAACGGCGCCGTCGCTCCGTGCCCGGCGTTCCCGCCAGTTTACCAAGCCGGGGCGCGAAAATGTAGGGATTACGCCGGTCGCAAAGCTCGACGCCGGCGGTGATTACGTACGCCCGCGCGTGCGTCGTGAGCGTGTCGACTTGCACCCAGTCGCGTGGTTGGAGGCGTTAAGCCTTCAGAGCCAAGCGAAATTTGTTTTGCGGCGAGACGTTTTGTTTGTCCAAGGTCGGCGAGTAATCCACCACGTCGATCGCGCCGCCGTCGACCGAGAATTCGAGCAGTCGCAGCCAACCGTCGCCCCCCTTCGGCTTCATCTGGAAGTTGACCAGCACTTGGTGCACGTCGCGGCCGGCTCCGTTCGGACTGACCATGCGACCGAGACCGTCGTTCAGCACGTGGCCGTTCAAGGTCAGGATCACGTTCGGGTTCTTGTTGACCAAGTGATCCCACAACTCTTGCCCGTCGTGCACGTCGTCGTCGGTCGCCTTGGCCACCGCGTAGGCGTGCGGGTTCCACGTTTGCTTCGCGCCGTTCGTTTTCCAGTCGTACGCGCGTTTCGTCGTAATACATGTACGCATGCGTAATCAGAATCGCTTCGCGATCGCGATGCTTGGCCAGGACTTCGTTCCCCCAACGCACCACGTCGCGGCGCGGGCCGAATTCGAGACCCAAGACGACGAACTTCCGCCCGCCGACGTCGTAGAGATGAAAGCTGTTTTCCACCCGTTCCGGCTCGCGATCGTACACGCCGCCGAACGTCGGTTGCGCTTTCAACCCCTTCAGCGGGAAGTACTCGTTCAGCAGCGTGGTGCGGTCTTTGCACGCGCCGTTGTCGCTGTAATCGTGGTTGCCCGGGACCATCGCGTAGGGAACTTTGCCGTCGAGTTTGCTCATCGCCGCCGCGGCGTTTTTCCACTCCTCGGGCTGGTTGTGGTTCGTGACGTCGCCCAGATGGAGGACGAAGCCGATCCGGCGTTTGGCCGCATTGGCGACGATCCATTCCGTTTGCGCGGCGTACGTGGCCGGAAACTTTTCCGAATAGTTCTGCGTGTCCGGCAGCACAACCACGGTGAAAGCACCGTCGGTCGTGGCCGGCGGTTCGCCGGGCAGGAACTCGGCGTCGACGTACGGGTCGGCGGCTTGCAGCCGTGCGAGCCCCGTGTTCGCCAGCAACGGAGCGCAGCCAAGACCGTAGCCGTGCGTAACCAATCCCGACGCGATTGAACGAACATGTGGGCGACCTCGGGTGAGCGAAACAAGGCGGGAGGGATGCGGCGGGCCGAGCGGTCGAAACGCCCAGGAGGATCGGACCTCATGAAACTGAATCTACCGACGGTCGTCGCCCGATCAAGTGAGAATCGTGTGAACCGCGCGAGCCTCGACCGGCCGACACGTGTCACACATGATGCCGCGGCGAGAGACGAATCCGCAGGCGTCCGAGGGATTTTGCCCCCTTGACGATTGCCCGATTCGAGACGAAAATCAACAATCTTGCCACGGAACCCAAGCCAAATTCCGTGGGTGTCGGTCGAGGGCGATTAGCTCAGTTGGCTAGAGCACCAGCTCGACAAGCTGGGGGTCACAGGTTCGAGCCCTGTATCGCCCACTCAAAAACCCCTTGAAAACAAGGGGTTTTTTCGTTGACCGATGCGATTTTGATGGTTTAGGCTGTATCCCTTTGTATCCCCTTTTGCTTGGGAAATTCCCGGAAATTTGGCCAGGTTTACCCACTAATACCGACACTGCGAGAAACGAAACCTTGAGTTCGTCGCTTGGAAGAATTAGGGGTATCGCGTGTTAGTATTCGTAAGGCTCGGCAAAGCGTTAAAAAATCAATGCGGAGTGATAACCCGGTGTTTCACACCGAGAGTGTTCTTTAGACCCGCCAATTGTGGCGTTAGTTCCTTCTCGGTGACCAAAATAGTCATAACCTTCGGCACCATGCCTCTAGACTTCATTTCGGCTTCCATCACGGCTTGATACTTGATGCACTGAAAAATGCCTCGCGCGACATCGGCTTCCGGCGAGATACGCGACTTTACTTCGACTGCGATCCAAGCATCCGACACTTCAAACTTTACGTCTAGTTTGTCAGCCGACGGCAGCACTACTTCCGTCTGACCTTTGGGCAAACCTTCCGCAATCAATTCAGGATGATTTGCGACGTATTCCTTCAACGCCTTGTGTTCGGCCGTTTCACCGCCCCCGTATTGAGCGGCTTTCTCAATCAAGCTGCCAAAGTCTTTCGTTATGGGCTTGATGCTCAAATGCTTCAACACGTCCGACCATCGGTCGTAGTCGTAAACCTCTTGAAACACTTGATTGAGTTTCCGTTCTTGCTCACCTTTTGATAGGGCTTCAAATTCTTGCTTGTTCAAGAACCAGTTGATGCCTTCGCTCGGCAACTTGCTGTTCTTGTTGATAACCAAACACTGAATCGGCGGGATTGTTTCGCCCCATTCCTTCCCGAGTTGCATCAATCTTTGGCCGATGCTTCCGAGAGGATAGTTGAGATTGCGGGGACGAATTCCTAGCTCGGCGGCAAGTTCCGAGTAAGTAATAACATCACTGTTTTCCGCCACAAGAACCAAGATCGGTAACGCCAGTACCGCTAGCTTTTGATACTGCCGTTCCCCAGGAAATGGTTTCGCACGTTCGGCCGTCTCAGCTTCGGTCAGGGGCCAAAACTCGCCAAGTAATTTTTGCAGTTCCTTACGTTGGTCCGACGTGACACTGTAAGGATTCTTGGAGTGAGCTACTTCAATAACTCCAAGGTCTTTCAAAATCGGATGGTCAAGTAACGCGGACTTGAGAATCGGTGGGTCAACAACTTCCCCATATTGAATGTCGACTTTGCGTTCATCGCCATCCATGTAGACGGGCGACTTAACTAACCCCACGGCGTAGATTCCGGCATCCTTGCCAGCTTGCCAGAACAAGCAAACATCTCCGACGCCAACCTTGTTCCAATGCTGTTTACACAGCCACCAATCATCAGGTCGATTAGGGACTTCGTTTTTGAGGATGTATTTATCCGTTGCTTGGAAAAGCCAAATGTTCATGGTGGATTTAAGTTTAGGAAGCGTCTTTGCGACCTGTGAGATAGGCGACGCGAAGCAGATTCATCATTGTTCCCAATCTTTGTTTTTGTAATTGCGTCGGATTTTTTTCTTACGAATCGCCCATGCCAGTAAGCATAAACATCACGGCAACAGCAATGTCTACTAGCTTGCCATCAATCTTCACTCGGATATGTTTTTGGGGGGCTTCAGAGAACGTAATTTCAGTGATTGACACTGAAAAGCCACCGTCGCCGCTCTGCTTATGCTTGCCCATGATTGCCCCTCATTCGGTTGGTGTGCTGTTTAAAAAACTAAAAACCATACACCGTCTTTTTAACGATAGATGTCAAGCGTTCATGCGATGAGAAGCAATATGGCTTGACGAATTCTAGAGGGCAAGTGCTCCCATCTTGCCAGGATCCTCTGGGTTTCCGCGAAGCTGGTGCAGCTATAGGTGCGTATGTTCAATTCGTCCGACGCAACACTATGATTATCAAAGCCTTGCGATAGTGGCGGGTAGCTGGACAAGCTGAGGGTCACAGGTTCGATCCTTGTATCGCCCATTCCTACCCCGAGAAATCGGGGGCCGATTTGGAACGAAATCGGTTGAAACGCGTGCTTTCGCGGTCCGCAATTTGCGGAGACTGTCTCTCGCCATGTCTTTTAACAGCGAGGGAGCATCCGATGACCGATTCACCGCACGAAAATTTAGTCGAACTGTTACGCGATTTCGACGTCGCGATGTTGGCGACCCGGACGGCCGACGGACGGATCCGCTCGCGACCGATGGCCTGCGCTCAGGTCGAAGCCGACGGCACGCTCTGGTTTTTCAGCGAACGCCGCTCGGGCAAGGTCGAGGAAATCGCGCACGACGATCACGTGAACGTCGCCATGCAGGGGAAGATGAAATTCGTCTCGCTCAGCGGTCAAGGAACGCCGGTCGACGACCGTACGAAAATCGCAAAGCTGTGGAAAGAGTCGTTTAAGGTCTGGTTCCCCGGCGGCAAGGACGATCCCAACCTGGTCTTGCTACGCGTACGCGGCGACGCGGGTGAATACTGGGATAACAGCGGCACCAGCGGGATCAAATATCTGATCGAAGCCGGGAAGGCCTATTTGAACGGAACGAAGCCCGACGTGGCGCATGATCCGAAGATTCACGGCAAGGTCGAGCTTTAAGTTTAGTGGCTGCCCGTTCTAGGGTCCGCTCTGCGGACCGCACGCAGCGGGTGGCGGTCCGCACAGCGGACCCTACGGTCGTTGCGCACCCCAGTTTGAGCCGGCTCAAGAAAAGTTTTCCGAAAGCCGAATAATCGGGCGGTCGGGGAACGAATAGTTCAGTCGAGATCGGCAACAGTCACACGGAATCGAATGTGTGAACAAGTGTCCCCTTAATGGAATGACTTCCAACTCAACGGCGTATCGTCACACGCTCGTTTCGCTCGCGCAGTGAAGCTAGGCAAGCTGTCGGTCGGAATTGGAGTCGTTCGTGGTTCATCTCGCTGCGCTCGTCCGGGAGTTCCACTCGCGTCTTTCCTGAAAACTGAAAACCAAACTCTGAACACTCGCTCGTAACGCTCGTTTCGCTCGCGCAGTCAAACTGGGAGGTTTGCCCTCTTCCACTTTGGCATCGCTAAACAAAAAAACGCCGCGATCGATGTGATCGCAACGCTCGTAACGCTCGCAAAGTGGATCTGGGTAAGACGGTGATCGCACGACCTGCGATCGGGTATCTCCTTAAGACAAATCAATCACTTGCGGTCGACCGTAAACCAGAGTCGTCGGCTGATCTTTGACAATTCGAAAGATGGCTCGCCCTCGTGCAGTCTCGTCGAGGAGTCGAAGCAAACTCGTTTCGTGATGAAGTCAATGCGCAAAAAAAGCTCCCTTCCCGAACGAGTCCGGGAAGGGAGCCCCTCGTTTACCGGCGTCCCACGAGACTATTTGCGCAATAGTCCCGAACCGGTAGAGACGGTGGCCTTGGCCAAAGTGGCCGTGGCGGGTGTTTTGGTCACGGTCGTCGTCACCGGCGCGGCTTTCTTCGCCGGCGGCGCGGCGGCGACCGGCGGCGCTTGCGGAGCGGGTTTCGTCGGTTTGACCGAGAATTCGGCCAACGTCAACGAACCGCTGGAATCCGCGTCCAGCTTGGCGAAGACGGCCGCCGCGGTCGTGTCTTTGCAAACCGGCGCGTTGGCCGCGAATTCGGCCGCCGACAGCAGACCGTCGGCGTCGGTATCCCACTTGTCGAACAGTTCCGCCGGCGTCGGCGGAGCGGGCGGCTTGCTGAATTCCTCGAGCGACAACCCACCGCTTTTATCCAGGTCGAGTTTCGCGAAGAGTTCGGCCGGAGTCGGCGCACCCTTCGGCAGGTTGGTCGGCGCACCGGCGGTGAATTCCGTCAGCGACAGGCTCTTGTCCGCGTTGACGTCCAACGTGGCGAATTTTTCGGCCGGGGTCATCGGTTTCAGCGTCGCCAAACCGGCTTTAAACTCGGTCAGCGTCAATCCGCCGCTGGCATCCGTATCGAACTTGGCGAAGAGGGCCGCCGTGTCGACCTTTTTGGCCAAACACGTCGTGGCGAACGCCGTAAATTCGGTCGCCGTGACGCTGGCGTCGGCATCGACGTCCAGCTTCGTGAACAACGCTTCGGCGGTCGGGGCCGTGCCGGCCTGACCTTGGCCGACTTGCGGCGGAGCGGTGTTCGTCGTCCCGGCGACCGGTGGCGGGCAAAACGCCGCCGCCGCCATCACCGAGCGGGTTTCCAACGTCTCGAATCGGCTCTCGAATTTTCGTTTTTGCATGGGTCTCCACTCCTCGTGATGCGATGACTCGCTCGCCTCTCCCGGAATACGGGCTCATCGGAACCGATCAGGCGAATCCTCCCAAACGAACGCGACGGAGGCGGAGATGCTCGGTCGCGGACGTTCCTTGGAAACAGAAACGGACGGGTTCGCCCGGCGTCGCCTCGCGGCGAAAAAGATTTCGTAACTCGCTGAAACGCATAAAGTTGGCGAATTTCCCTTCCGTCCGGGCGACGATGCGCAACGGATTTCGTATACGAGGGCAGAGGCCGAATGAGAAAGGAGCATGCTCGCCGCGGGGCGTGTGATAAACTCGATATTTCCGCTCGGAAACGATCGGTCGCCGGCGATCGGGCCGCGTCCGTGTTCGGGTGTTCTCTTTCGACCTCGCGATGTCCGACGATTTGGATTTGCAGGATCCGGTATTACGACGATTGCTATCCGGCGATCGCTCGGCGTTGGGCGAATTGTTCGTCCGACATCGCGAGCAGTTGCGCCGAATGCTCGAGACGCGGATGGACAAGCGTTTGAACGGGCGCGTCTCGCCCTCGGACATCCTGCAAGAGGCATACATCGACGCCGAGAAACGCCTGGAGCATTACCGCGAGAAGACCGATTTTCCGCCCGGATTGTGGCTGCGATTGATCGCGGGTCAGAGCTTGGTGGACATGCAGCGACGGCATTTGGGGGCCGGTATGCGGGCCGTCGGACGCGAGCGACCGCTGGACCGTATGGCGTCCGGCGATTCGAGCGCGGCCGTGTTGGCCGAATACTTGGCCGCCGAACTGGCTTCGCCCAGTCATGCGGCGATGCGCGAAGAAGCGGTCGCGCAGTTGGAAGCGGCGCTGCAAGGTTTGGATCCGATCGACCGCGAAATCTTGACGCTGCGACATTTCGAAGAACGGGGCAACAACGAAGTCGCCGAAATCCTGGGCTTGCGCAAGCAGGCCGCCAGCAAACGCTATGTTCGAGCGTTGGCCCGTTTGCAAGAAGCGTTGGCCGCGCTGCCCGACTTTCGGAGTCGGGCGCAGTAAATCAACGCCGCAAAACCTCTCCGCCATCCCACCGCGCAGTCTCATGAAATCCACCGAACGCGATCCCTTGGATTTGGTGGCCGAAGAGTTCGCTCTGCGCTGCCGACGCGGCGAAACGCCGTCGCTGGGTGACTACGTCGCGCGGTACCCCGAGTTGGCCGCCGATCTGAAGGAAGTCCTGCCCTCGGTGATGCTGCTGGAACGCGCCAAGAAACAACTGAGTGCGGGTGGATCGAAAGCCCGATCGTTGCCCGAACGGATCGGCGATTTTCGGATCGTCCGAGAAATCGGTCGCGGCGGGATGGGCGTGGTTTACGAGGCTGTGCAGGAATCGCTGGGGCGTTCCGTCGCGCTCAAAGTGTTGCCGCGCGAATTTTCCGAGAACCCGCAACGCGTCGAACGCTTTCGTCGCGAAGCGCGGGCGGCGGCGCAACTCCATCACACCGGCATCGTGCCGGTTTTCGGTGTGGGGGACGACGGCGGAACGTATTACATCGTGATGCAGTTGATTGTGGGACGCAGCTTAGAGCGCGTGATCCGCGAGTTGCGCGACCCCCAATCGCAACGCGATACGGCCTGGAATAAAGACGCCACGCCTGCGCGAGACTCCATGCGCCGACCCAAGCGACGAACGAAGCGAGCGAGACGAATCGCGATCCGACTACGCGGGAGTTTTCGTTGGCGACGTTGGTGCTGAGCGACGAATCCGTCGTTCGTGCGACTTCGAACGAGGAACCGCCGACATCGGGCTCGATTTCCAAGCCCGCCGACGCGACATGGTCCAACGCCACGCCGCCGCAAACGCCGGCGTACTTTCGGCAGGTGGCGAACCTCGGTCGCCAAATCGCCGACGCGTTGGACTATGCGCACGAACAGAAGACGTTGCATCGCGACGTGAAGCCGGCGAATATCTTGATCGATACGCACGGTTCCGCGTGGCTGACCGACTTCGGCTTGGCCAAGTCGACCGAGGAAGAGAATCTGACGCGCACCGGCGATTTGATCGGCACGTTGCAGTATATGTCGCCCGAGGCGATTCACGGCATCACGAATCGCCAAAGCGAAGTCTACTCGCTGGGACTGACGCTGTATGAAGCGACCGTGCTCCGACAACCTTACGGCGAAGACTCGCCGGGCCGCTTGGTCAAACGGATTTGCGAAACGTCGCCGCCGACGCCGCGCAGCATCGCGCCGCACACGCCGCGCGACTTGGAGACGATCATCCTCAAAGCGATTTCGCGCGAGCCGCGACATCGCTACCAAACGGCCGGCGCGTTCGCCGCGGATCTCGACAATTTTTTAGAAGGCCGTCCGATCCATGCCCGGCGGACATACATCGTCGAACGCTTCGTTCGCTGGTGCGGGCGTAACCGCGCGGTGGCTGCGCTGATTTTCATCGCGTTCGCATCGCTTTGCACGGCTGCGATCGTCGGGTGGCAAGGCTACGTCAGCACCGACGCCGCGCTCGCGCGCGAGTCGCAACGCCGCACCGAAGCGGAAATCGCCACGGAGCGGGCCGAAAAGAACGTGGCGATCTCCTTGGCCGCGTTCGAAGAGATCTTCGGCAAATTGTCCGAGCAAAGCATCTCGTCGTCCGAGTGGTATGCTCCGGCGATTCCCGATTATGGGAAGCGGCAAACGCTGTTCGAGCCCGACGGCGGTCGTCGCGGTCCAGGCGGCGGGCCTCCGGCACGGCCGGAAATATCATGTCGGCCGTGCAAGCCGAAACCACCGCCGCGGCCGACGCGCAACTTCTGGGCGGAATCCTTGCGTTTTATGAACGCTTCGCCGAGGAGAACTCGACCGAATCCGGTCTCCAAGCCGACTCCGCACAGGCGTATCGACGGATCGGCGACATTCAAACGCAGCTTCGGAATCCGGAAGCCGCCGAGAAAGCATACCGTAACGCGTTGACCGCACTCGACGGCACGACGGATGAGCGACTCGACGCCGCCCAACGACGTCGCCGCATCGAGGCTCTATTGACGTTGGGAATCCTCCCGGCCACGACGCCGGAGATTGCAGCCAAGCGTTTGCATGATGGCGCGCGAGGCCGAAATGACGCTCAACGCGGCCAAGGAGCCTGTCGATCCGTCTCTGGCGGCACGATCGGCGACGGTCCTGGCCGTGGCGCTCGATGGAACGGGTGAATGGGAAAAATCGCAAGCCGAGTTCGCGCGCGCACTGAAGCTGTGGCAAGCGGCCTATGAAAACGACTCGGCGAAGTATGTCGATCGGGCGGCGGCGAAGTTGCTGAACGCGTTGGCACTGCGCCGCCATCAAGACGACAACGCCGCGCGGTTGCTGCTGGAGATTTCAACCAACGATCTGTTGGCCATCTCACGTCGCACGCCGCCGCATGAAACGCCGCACGACATATTCACGGCCGTCACTCGTCTACTGCGCGAGCATTGGCGCACGTTGGCCGCGGTTTACGAAGCCGTCGGAGAAACCCGTTACGCCGAAATGGCGCGCGACCGAATCAACGGCCCGCCCGACGGCGGGCCGGGCGGGCATCGCGGCGGTCCAGGCGGGCCCGGACGCGAGGGATTCGATGGTCCGCCGGAGGACGGCGGCCCCGGACGTGGGCCGTCGGGTAAAGGGAAGGGCGGCCCCGGGCGCGATGGTCCGCCTCCTCCGCCGCCGGGCAAAGGTCATGGCCCGAAAGGTCCGCCCGTCGACGAAGCGGTTGATTTAGAAGAAACGCCGACAACTTTTCCGGATGGCGGCGACGACGTGAATTGGGCCCGTTTAGAAGATTAGGCAAGGACGTTGTCGCTCTGCTCGCCGATGTGTTTCGGCGTCGATGGAACTTCAATTCTCATCCTGGTGTTCCGATGTCGCACCGTTTCGCCGCTGCTCTGACCGCATGTGGAATTCTGTTCGGGATGGGTTCGGCAATCGCCGCCCAACCGAAGAAAAACGCCAAGCAAAACAACGCTCAACAGAACAACGCCGCTCAGCAAAATAACGCGGCGCAGCAAAACCAGAACGCCGCGACGAATCAATCGACCCAAGCCGTCCAGTACGCGGTGAAGCAATTGATGTCGCTCGATAAAAATCAGAGCGGCGGCATCGAGGCGAACGAAGTGGCCAACGCGCAGATGCTGAAGCTCTGCCAAGCCGCGGATGCGGATGCGAACGGCACGGTCACCGCGACGGAATTCGCCGCGACCTTGACCACCGTCGCCACGACCGCGACCACCAACGGCGTCAACGGCGCGGCCGCCGTGCTGACCGCCGCGGGCTGCAACGCAAACGGTCAAAACGGAACGACGCAGACCGCCGGCATGGGACAGGGTAACGCGGGTCAAGGTCAAGGACAGGGCCAAGGAATGAACATGGGCCAAGGCAACCAGGGACCAGGCGGCATGCAACGCGGCGGTCCCCCGGGCGGAGGAATGCGCGGCGGGCCGGGCGGGGGTGGACCCGGCGGAGGTGGCGGGCCCGGCGGCGGAGCCGCGCGACGCTAGACCACCTTTGGCCACAGTTCTACGACACACAACCGACGCCGCTTGCGAGTTCGCAAGCGGCGTCGCTGATTCGCGGTCGCTAGGAAGTCGCTATTCGTCACGGTAAGCTTATGCGAACGGGGGAATCTCAACACCGCTGCGGGAGCTTCGTGTCATGGCTGCGAAAAACGTACTATTAGCCGTCTTCGCGGTGCTGCTCATCGGCAACGCAAAAACCGACGCGGCCGATCCTAAGCCGGGCGAGATTAAGTGGATCGAGAACGTCGAGTTCGCCAAAGAAGGCGACGTCTCGATCAAGCTCGATGCGTTCGTGCCGGCCGGCGAAGGACCGTTTCCGACCTGCATCCTGGTCCACGGCGGCGGCTTCACGAAGGGCAACAAGCAGACGTACATCACGCCGATTTTCGCTCCCTTGGCCGACGCCGGGTTTACGTTCTTCACCATCGATTATCGTTTGGCGCCCGATCATCGTTGGCCGGCTTGCACGACGACGTCGACACGGCGATCCGTTGGGTGAAGACGCACGCCAAGGAGTACAAAGTCGATCCCGAACGAATCGCGCTGATCGGCGAATCGGCCGGCGGGTTCTTGGTCTCGTATGCCGGGGCGAAAGGCAAGGACGAGACGCGCGTCGCCGCCGTGGTGGCGTTTTACGCGCCGCATGACCGCGAGTTTCAGATCGACAAACTCGGCAAGTTGGGAGAGTCGACGACGGCCTTATTCGGCATCACCGAACTCAACGAAGAATCTCGTAAAATCCTACGACGCGCGTCGGCCACCGATCACCTGCATGCACGGATGCCGCCGTACTTGTTGATCCACGGCGACAAGGACGAACAAGTGCCGTTTGAGCAGTCGACCAAGTTCCAAGAACGGATGAAGAAACTCGGCAACACGTGCGACTTGATTACGATCCCCAAGGGTGCGCACGGCATGGGTGGCTGGGCGAAACTCGACAGCGACTATCGCGAAAAAATGATCGCGTGGCTTAAGACGACGTTGAAATAAGAACGACGTTCAACCCTTTTTTGGTCGCGGAATCCGTCCGCCGCGCGTCGTCGTGCGCCCCCCGGCGTTCCCTTGAATGACGTCGGATTCCTCTTTATTGATGCCTGGAATCCCTTTCCCGCCGCGACGTCGGCCCTTTTTTTCTTTGCCGTCTTGCGGGTCGACTTCGTGGACCGCCTTGCCGACTTGATCGCGGACTTTTTCGATGCGATCGCGGATCGACGCGGCACGTTCGAATTCCAAGCCTTCGGCCGCGGCCAACATCTCGGCTTGTAGCTCGTTGATGTATTCGTCGGTGACCATCCGAACTTCGTCGGTCCGACCGACGGCGGCGTTCGCCATCTTGTGCGCGGCGGCCGAGGATTCGATTCCCGCCTTGATCGCTTTATTGACGTTTTGCGGCGTGATGCCGTGTTCTTTGTTGTACGCTTCCTGTATCGTGCGGCGACGCCGGGTTTCATCGATCGCCCGTTGCATCGAATCGGTCACCTTGTCGCCGTACATCAACACCTTGGCGTTGGTGTTCCGCGCGGCGCGGCCGATCGTTTGGATCAGCGACGTTTCGTTCCGCAAAAACCCTTCCTTGTCGGCGTCGATGATCGCCACCATCGAGACCTCGGGCAGGTCGAGGCCTTCGCGCAGCAAGTTCACGCCCACGACGCATTCGAATTTGCCTTCGCGCAGCGAGCGCAGCACTTCGACACGCTCGAACGCGTCTAACTCGCTATGGATCCACTTGCAACGGACGCCGTGGTCGTCGAGATACGCGGAAAGATCTTCGGCCATCCGTTTAGTCAACGTGGTAACCAGCACGCGCTCGCCGAGCGCAGCGCGCTCTTTGATCTGGCCGAGAAGATGCGGAACTTGATTGCGGGCCGGATGTAACTCAATGATCGGATCGAGCAGCCCCGTCGGACGAATGACCTGTTCGACGAATTCACCGCCGGAGTTCTCCAACTCGTACGTGCCCGGCGTGGCGCTGACGTAGATCACTTGGTTGATCTTGTTTTCCCATTCCTCGAACTTCAGAGGGCGGTTGTCGAGCGTGCTCGGCAGACGGAAGCCGTGTTCGACCAATGTCGTTTTGCGACTCCGATCTCCCGAGTACATACCGCCGACTTGCGGCACGGTGACGTGCGACTCGTCGACCAGCAGCAGAAAATCGTTGGGAAAGAAATTGAACAACGTGTCGGGCGTGCTGCCGGCGGGGCGTCCGCTGAGCGGGCGGCTGTAGTTCTCGATGCCGGGGCAGAAGCCGGCTTCTTGCAGCATCTCGATGTCGAACCGCGTGCGGGCGTTCAAACGCTGCGCTTCCAGCAGCTTGCCTGCGTTTCGCAACTGCTCGAGACGTTCTTCCAGTTCTTGTTTGATCGCGTCGACGGCGTTTTTCACGCGATCTTCGGGCATCACGAAGTGCTTGGCCGGGTAAATGTACATCGACTCTTCGCGGCGAATCACTTCGCCGCTGGTCGGATCGATGATCGAGAGCTGCTCGATCTCGTCACCCCAGAATTCGAAGCGATAGGCGTATTCCTCGTACGAAGGCCAAAGTTCGACCGAGTCGCCGCGCACGCGAAACTTGCCACGCGTGAACTCGTAGTCGTTTCGTTCGTATTGGATATCGACCAGTTTACGGAGGACCTCGTCGCGATCGACTTGTTGCCCGCGTATCAAGCCGACCTGCATCTTCTTGTAATCGTCCGGCGATCCTAAGCCGTATATGCACGACACGCTGGCCACGATCAGCACGTCGCGGCGACTGACCAACGCGCTGGTGCTGGCCAGTCGCAGGCGGTCGATCTCTTGGTTAATGCTGGCGTCTTTTTCGATGTAGATGTCACGCTGCGGAATGTACGCCTCGGGCTGATAGTAGTCGTAATAACTGACGAAATAATGGACCGCGTTGTTGGGAAAGAATTCCTTGAACTCGCCGTACAACTGCGCGGCGAGGGTTTTGTTATGCGACAGGACCAGCGTGGGACGATTCATCGTCGCCACGACGTTGGCCATGGTGAACGTCTTGCC
The DNA here is from genome assembly GCA_049840575.1 of Pirellulales bacterium. Lineage (GTDB taxonomy): Bacteria > Planctomycetota > Planctomycetia > Pirellulales > JALHPA01 > JANRLT01. The sequence goes on along the minus strand of JASGKV010000007.1, from coordinate 374,865 downwards.
GGACCCGGTGACGCCCATCAGCGTTTGATGCTTGCGTCCGGCACGCATCCCGTCGAGGAGTTGGGCGATCGCCTTGGGCTGGTCGCCGGCGGGCTTGTAGGGCGAAACAAGTTGAAAATCCATAATCGCGGACCGCCGATGCCGGGACGAGCGTTGTGGGCCAATCCTGCATTTTATGCGTCCCGCCCGGCGAGAATAGTGATCGGAGCCGGAAAACTTGCGTGTCGCGTTCTGATCGTTTCGACTTAAACGGCTACGATTGAGAAATTACCAGCGTATTGGATTTTTTCGATTCAGATATTGATCCGCTCTCTGAAAACTGAAAACTTAACCCTGAAAACTGTTTCTAAATCGCTTCTCCACCCCGTTCGCCGGTTCGGATGCGAATGCAGTCGTCGAGAGGAAGCACGAAAATTTTTCCGTCGCCGATTTCGCCCCGATCGCCGGTGCGGCCTCCTTTGATGATGGCGTCGATCGTCGGTTCGACGAAATCCTCGTTCACGGCGATCATCAGTTGCACTTTGCGAACCAAATTCACGGCGATCTCGTGTCCGCGAAACTGCTCGGAATGTCCCTTCTGACGACCGAAGCCCTGCACATCCATGATCGTCAGCCGAAAGACCTCGACCTCGGTCAACGCCGTTTTAACGGCTTCCAAACGACTTGGTTGGATAACGGCGATGATCAGTTTCATGGCGTAACGGATACGGAGAAGTCGAGCGTCGAATTCCAAGCGTATCGCCGACGCAGGGGAGAGGCCATGCACCGTGGCGAGACGATTTCTCAACGATCACGCTTTCGCGCGTGAAACGCAAGTCGAAATCGGCTACGGAGTCGAAGAAGGATTCGTGAAAGACGAATCGACAAGAAGGGGACGCCCCGGCCTGGGCGGGTTAGGCGGAGCACCCACCCAAGCCATAGGGGCATCCTTACGGTCGGGGTGTGCCGCGCACTTGGCGGGCGACGATCGATCGCGTTCGTACGCGTTTCGAAGATTCCATCGCGAACACGTCCGGAAATAAAAAACAGGGTGTCACGAACTGGTCCGGCCGAAACCGTCAGGAGAAGGCCCAACTCTTCTCCTGCAAACAGTTCGTGACACCCCCCACACACGCGTTCGGGAAATGTCTGAGTGTCACGCGATACCGGAAACGGGAACCGTCTCGCACAGTTTCGCGTCGTTGTTTTCAATACTAAACCTATTTTGCAAGCCCCATGCCAAGACGTTTAAACGCCTCGCTGGTCGTGCGGCCATGATTCCTAACTCATTGGAAAATAGTGTCTTGCGTGATTTGCGGATTTCTTGAGATCAATCTGCGTCGCAGCCGTACGAAGAAATTGCGGACGGAATTCGCCGCGCCGTCGTGCAGAGGCTGAGTAAACCTTGTGCAGCGTCGCCTGAGAGTGAGTTCAAAAACAAAAAAGCCCGGAGCATCGTGCGATGCTCCGGGCCGAATCATACCGATCGTCCTGCTCCACGCCGTTTAGTAGGCGTAGATCACGTCCAAGCCGTACACGAATTGGTTATCGCTGAAACCATCGTCGAACGGACGGTTGCCGGCGTTGCCGTTCGTGCCGTTGTAATGGTCGTAACGGGTTTCGTAACGCATCGTCAGGTTTTTGTATTCGTACGGCTTCCAGTTCAGGCCCAGGGCGACTTCATAGAAGTTCCCCGCGAACCCGCCGGACGACGCCGGGTTGTTGCTCGGCGGCACGGCCAGCGGACCGCGAGCGGCGTAATCGCCGGCCGGAGCGACGCGAACGCCGTCGTCGTCGCGGAACCATTCGAAGCGAGCACCCGCCGTCCAACAGCAGTTGATCTTGTAGAACAAGTACTGGTTGACGCCGTACCATTCCGCGTCCTGGGCGGCGGCGCCGACCACGGCCGGAGCGCCGTTTTGCTGACGGCCGTAATCGGATTGGGCGACGTAGTCCAAGCGATCGGTCAGTTTGCGGCTGTAGACCAAGCTTTGAATGAAACGGGTCTCGGTCGGAGCGGTCGTGCCGAACGTGATTTCTTCTTCGCCGACGCTGAAGGCGTAAGCCAACTTGCTGTTGCCGTCGCTGGCCGAGAACGTCGCACCGCCGATCAGCGAGATTTCGTTGTAAACGTCTTCGAAGTTGTCCCAACCGAACGTCGCACCGGCCAAAACCGTCAGTTGATCGTTGAGCTTATGCGACGCCAACACGCCGGTGTGGGTGAACGGCTCGCCGTACTGCATCGTGTAGGCGTGCGACATAAAGAAGTTGTCCGGAGCGGTTACGACTTCGTACCCGATGATCGTGTAGAAGTGGCCGATCTTGATGGACGTGTTCTCTTTGCCCAACTCGACGTAGGCTTGTGGGATGTCCAAGCCGTAGAAGCGGCTGGAATGCGCCTTGGCGGTGAAATCGTCGTTGGCCGTCAAACCGCGCGAAATGTTGAACCGATAGTCCGTGCCGTACAGCACGTCGATCCGACCGCCGATTTGCCAATCGCATTTTTCGGTGTCGATCGCTTTCTCGCCGATCAAATAGAACTGGCTCAACTGACCTTCGCCGCTGCGATCGTAGAACGTCGTCGGGCCGTTGAAGCGACTGGCCGGGCTGTCCGAGTTGCCCATGATGCCGCCGTTGACCCAACCGCGAACATTGAAGCCGCGGCAGTTGTTCTCGTTGTAGCAGCCGAACAAACGCCACGGTTCGTCACGGTCTTCGCATTCCAATTCACATCCGGTTTTGCAACCGCAGCTTTCGCCAGCGGCGGCGGTGCAGCCGGCCGCGGTACAGCCGCCGGTCGTGCAACTTCCGGTCGTACAGCCGGCCGATTTGGCCGGTGTCGGCGCCGCCGGTGCGACGGCGGCCGGAGCCGGCGTGTCGATCGGGGCGGGGGCGTCGCTCACTTGGGCGAAGCCGGCTTGGGTGATGGTCTGCGGTTGGCGGTAGTCGGCGGCCATGGCGGCGGCCGGAAACAGACTGATGCCGAGCGCCGCGGCGAGTTGGCTACGAGTCACCTTCATGGTCGGAAACTCCCAAGACGAGAACGATGAAAAGATGGGTCGACGTGTCCCAGTCGAGATGCGATCCGCGCGATCCGGGGCCGAGTCGTTCGGCCGCGTCGCACGGCGTCGCCAAGGGAGTCGTACGATGCGGGTCGTACACTCCGTTCGCAACGCCGGGATCACTCCCGCCTAAGACTTTCTCGGAACGTCAGGACCCACAATTCCATTACGTCCGTCACCAGCGACAACGTTTCACCAGTCGCCCCATCTTTCCGCATCCCATCGACGACCTCCGACCGAAGAGTTCCGCTAACCGGAACATCTTCGCAAATCGCGACCGCTATGATGCTAGCGAATGCGATTCATTGACGATTGAGCGGTGAGTTTTGAGTACGCTGCCCGGCCCGAATACGAAAAAAACGGCCCGGGAAGTTCCCGGGCCGTTTCGATTTCTCCTAGCCGCATCGACTGCGCTTACACCACTTGCGTGATGCCCGGCATGGCGACCGGGTACATGCCGTCTTCGCCCGGCTTGACCAGAGTTTCGGCGTCGAACGCGAAGCTCTTCGGCATGATCGAGATCTTGGAATTCAGCGCGTCTTCCATCTTCAATTCCTTGCCGCTGTAGGTGGCCATACGGCCCAGGATCGCGGTCATGGTGCTCATCGCGCCGGATTCGCCTTCGTTGTACGGCGTCCCCTTCGCGATGCTGTCCAACAGGTCTTGGTGTTCGACTTGGTACGGGTTGCCGGGCTTGCCGAGCTTGGCCGTTTTGCCGTCGAACTTCCAGTCGCCGTCTTTGCTTTTGATGTTATGGCTGCTGATCGTGCTGCTCCCCTTGGTGCCGTGCACGTGTTCGCTGACGCTGTTAAAGCAATTCGGGATATGGCGGCACTGGCTGAACATCTTGGTGCCGTCGTCGTATTCGAACTCGATGAAGTGATGATCGAACGTCTCGCCGTAGTCCTTCCCCTTGCGCACTTGGCAGCCGCCCATGCCGTTGGCCTTGGAAGGGGCCTTGCCCTTGAGCCAGTTGATGACGTCCAAGTTGTGGATGTGTTGTTCGACGATGTGATCGCCGCAGATCCAGGTGAAGTAGTACCAGTTGCGCAGTTGATATTCCATCTCGCTCAGCTTGCGGCCGGCTTGTTTTTCCAACGACTCGCGGGTGCGGACCCACGGCGTGCTGCCGTTCCAGTACACGCGGGCGGCGACGATGTCGCCGATCGCGCCGTCTTGCAGTCGCGCGATCGTTTCCAAATACGGCTGTTGGTGGCGACGTTGCAGACCAACGCCGACGCCCAGATTCTTTTCCTTGGCCAGCTTCGCGGCCGCCAAGACTTGCCGTACGCCGGACGGATCCGTGGCGACCGGCTTTTCCATGAAGACGTGCTTGCCGGCCTTCACGGCCGCTTCGAATTGCATCGGACGGAAGCCCGGCGGCGTGGCCAGGATCACCATGTCGACGCCGCTGTCGATCGCGTTTTGGAACGCGTCGAAGCCGACGAATTGGCGTTCTTTCGGCACATCGACTTTGTTCGAGTGCGAGTTCTGCAGCGTCTTGAGGCGCCGCTCAAACGATCGGAGAACAGATCGCCCATGGCGGTGATTCTTGACCGGATGGCTGGAGGCCAACATGTCGCTGGCGGCGCCGGTGCCGCGTCCGCCGCAGCCGATCAACGCGACCTTTACTTCGCCGGAGCCTTGGGCGTTCGCATAACGGGCGGTCGAACTCATTCCGGCCAAGGTGCCGCCGACGAGCGCGGCGCCTGTCGCCAATCCGCTGCTTTTCATAAACTCGCGGCGCGTGGCGCCGGTCGGCAGAATCAACTTTCCGGACGCTTCCGAAGACTTGGGCTGAGTCACTGGCGAACACTCCTAAAGAAATACGTGAAGACGCGTGGTGGTGGGAGGCGGGACGCGTCGGGGAATTCCCCATTCCCGACATCGTTCGAGTGTAACGCCGTGCGGGGTGCGATGCGAGTGTTTCCGCGCGAGGATTTCCGGGGAATTCGCGGAATTTTCACTCTCCGGCGTTCGGACCGATCGGTGTGGCGACTCTGCGCCCCGAGATCGCACGCTACCCGAGAGTTTCCGCCGCGCTACGAGTCTTGCGGCTCGTTCAGACTCGACTCGAGACCGTTGGCTTTGATGTGCAGGATCAACGTCATCGCCTGCAGCAGATCGCCTTCGGACGTCACGCGATCCAACGCGATTCCGCAGTGACGACGGACCGTGTCCAAAATTGTTTCACGTGAAACACGAAATTTCCACGAGAGATGCACGGCGCAAGATCGCGCGTGCGAAAAACGATGTTGCAGCGGCAGGCCAGTATCCAAAGCATCTCGTTTATGCGTACTGAACGACACGGCCTAGTTACTCTTTCTTCTGCGGTTTGCCGATGCACGGCCATTGGACACGCGTTCTTTCCCCTCGATCTCCAGGCCGGCGTCCCAGAGACGTTTTTTCTCGTCTTCGCTTGGCTCGACGACCGGACGGACGATTCGGAAGCCGCTGAACTGCGCGTTGGTGTGATACCACGCGCTACGCGGAACTTGCGGATCTCTGCTGCTTCCACTCCGGATCGGACGCCACGCGAGCCGCACTGCGCAGCAACTCGGCGTCGTCGCTCCACGATCCGCCGTGCGCCGTGTGTGGGTATGGCGCGTACTTGGGCAGCAAGCCGAGCGGGTTGTTCGTCTTCGCGCCGACCAACGATTCGTAGTACGCCGGCGAGTATTGGTCCAAGCACCACTCGTTCACGTTGCCGTGCATGTCGTGCAACCCCCAGGGGTTCGGCTTCTTCTTACCGACTTTTTGATACTTGTCTTCGCTGTTGTCGGCCGACCATGCGTATTCGTCCAGCTTGCCCGCGTCGTCGCCGAACGAATAGGCCGTCTTCGTCCCGCGCGACAGGCGTACTCCCATTCCGCTTCGGTCGGCAGGCGATAATAGCGGCCGGTCTTCGTGCTGAGCCAGACGCAGTACATCCGCGCGGCGTAGTGCGTCATGCTGATCGCCGGGTAACCTTTCTTGCCCATCCCGAACGTCATGTCGGTATAGGGATTCGTCGGCCTCGCCACGGCGTCGGCCTTGAGGTCCTCAGGTGTGGAGGTCACTTTGTTCGCGTCGCGAATCGCACAATCCAACGACGACATGAACAGGTCGTATTCGTCCCACGTGACTTCATGTTTTCCCATCCAGAAGGCCGTGATCTCGATCTCGCGTTGCGGACCTTCGTCGGCCTTCCGACCGGCTTCGGTCGCCGGGCTGCCGAGTTGAAATTTGCCGGCCGGGATCGGCAGCATCTCGAACTCGACGTCGGTGCCGTGGATCGTCTCGCGGTAGGGAACGGCTTTGTCGTGTTCGATGCCGACTTTGGCCGGATCGGCGGCAAAAGTCGGCGCGAACACGAAAAACGAAAGTACGAGACACGAAGCGAGGTGGCGGGGCATACGATCACCAAGGAGGACGACCAAAGAACTCTCCGCGGTTATTTTGTGCCAACCGGGTTCGCCTGACCAGTGGTCGCATTGCGAGTAGAATCGGATTGTTCTACTGACCCGTCGCGCGGATTGGTTCCTGTCGTCGTCTCGAAAAAAAAATCCAGTTATGCGAAATTCGTGTTTCACGTTCGCCCTGCTCGCGGCGGTGGCGTGCGTCGTTGGATTCAGCGTGTCCTCGGCCGCCGAATTACGTCGGTTCGATCGAACCGAACGACACATGGGCATGCCGGTGCGGATCGTGCTGTATGCGGCGGACGAACCGCAGGCCGACGCGGGCTTTCGCGCGGCGTTCGCCAAATTCGCCGCGCTCGACGCGATCTTCAGCGACTACAAGCCCGAGAGCGAACTCTCGCAACTCTCGGCAGCCGCGCCGACCAAGCCGGGCGAAGCGATTCCTATCGGCGAAGACATGAGACGGCTGCTGCGGATCTCACAGACGTTATCTGAGCGGAGCGACGGCGCGTTCGACATCACAATCGGACCGTTGACGAGCTTATGGCGAAAAAGCAAACGCTCGCGCAAACTCCCGGAACCGGATGTGCTGAGCGCCGTGCGCGACGCGGTCGGCTATCGCAATCTCAAGCTGACGCCGGACGGTCGCGGCGTCGAATTGCTCAAACCCGGCATGCGACTCGATGCCGGCGGCATCGCGGCGGGTTATGCCGTCGATCGCGCGTTGGAAGACCTGAAATCGAAAGGAATCGCCAGCGCGATGATCGACGCCAGCGGCGACATCGGTTGCTCGGCCGCTCCGCCCGGGACGACCGGATGGCGGATCGGCGTCGCGCCGCTCGATCCCAGCGGTCCGCCGAGTCGCTACCTCCGCTTGGCGAACGTCGCGCTGACCACGTCCGGCGACGCATATCAGGCGACCACGATCGACGGCGTTCGTTATTCGCACATCGTCGACCCGCGAACCGGCTTAGGGCTGACCCGTTCGATGGCCGCCACGATCATCGCGCCGACCTGCGTCGACGCCGATTCGCTGGCCACGACGGTCTGCGTGCTGGGCCACGAAAAAGGGGCCGAGTTGCTGAAACGGTATCCCGGGGCGTCCGCCCTGATCCTGCTGGCTCCGGAACGTCGCGCGGAAAACCCGTCGCCGTTGGAGCCGATCGTTATGCCCGGCTGGGAGGCCTGGGAAGAAAAGCCCACGCTCGCACCGGAGCCGACCGCTCCAGCGCATCGATGAGTGCACTCCGTATCGCGAAGTCGTTTGCGAAGTGGCGATTTTGCCGACGAACGACAAGCGGGGCACGTGGCGATTTTTCGCAATCATTCCGTAGATGCTCAAAATTCCGCATGTGCCGCGCTGAACCCCCAAGGTCGTCCACGTGTCCGCATTGCGCGGAGTTTCCGGCCCTTGACAGTCGCCGTTCGAGAACGAGAATGGAGTATTCTTCACTCGGCGAAACGTGGTTTCCCGGGTGGAATCGTTCGTTTACGGACGCGCCGCGCACATAGCTCAGTTGGTTAGAGCGCCACCCTGATAAGGTGGAGGTCCCAAGTTCGAATCTTGGTGTGCGCACTTCCTTACGCATTGCATTTTTCCGAATGTGTTGCGTGACCGAAGCTCATTCGGGGACGTAGCTCAATTGGGAGAGCACCTGCTTTGCAAGGATTTTCCCAGCCGAAAGTGCGATTGATATAAAGCCCATAGCCATAATTTCATGCGTCGTTTTCGGAGTGGGGATTACCCGTTTCTGCCTAGCGGAAATACCCGAATGCGTCTTCCAAAGTACCGTTTGCATCGACCATCCGGCCGCGCCGTGATTCAGTATCGACCTCTCTGGGGGCCGAATCCGATCTACCTGGAGGGGCGGTTTAATTCGCGCGAGTCGCGACTTGACTACGAGGTACGCTGTGGTGAGATCGCCGCGCATCAAGCCAGCAACGCACAAAATCAGATTGAAGGCCGTACGGTCGCTCCATTGATAGTGAGGACCGTTGGCGAATTGATGGTCGGCTACATGGCGCACGCGGTCAAATACTACCGCGATCAACCGAACGTCTTAAGTCGCATACGCGCGGCCATGAGATACCTCAAGCCCTATCACGGCTGGCAGACGAATCGTTTCGGGCCGCTCGCTTTAGGCGAATGTCGTGATGCGATGATTGAGGCGAAGATCGGCGCGGAACGATTAACGCCAACATCGCCGCGATACGCCGGGTGTTTTCGTGGGGCGTATCGAAAGAGTTTTTTCCTGAAGCAATCCTGCGTCGGCTCGACACGCTAGAGAAGTTGCCTCGCAACCGGGGCGGGGCGGTCCAGAACAAGAAAGTCCGGCCGGTGGATTGGGACGTAGCGAAATTGGTCTTGCCGCACGTTTCGTCCGTGGTCCGCGACATGATCGAATTGCACCATCTCACTGGCATGCGATCGGATGAGGTTTGCCGTTTGCAAGGCGAGCGGATCGATCGCACGTCTACGGTTTGGACTTACGTCTTGAACGAGCACAAGACCGACGAATACGTCGATGAAAAGATTGTGTGCATTGGGCCGCTCGCCCAAAAGATTCTCAAGCCGCATTTGGATCGTTATCCAACGGGATATATCTTTCGGCCAGCAGACGCCGTGGAAGAGCGTACGGCGTTACGTCGCAAGCGCAAGGCGGGTCGGCCGAAGTCGGGCAAGGCTCGCCGCACGAACGACCGCTACACGGCTCACAGCTACTTTAACGCGATCAAAAACGGTTTTCGATTAATGGCCCAAGCGAATGGTCACAAGTTCGCCAGCGGCCGAGTGAAGATCACCAAAGAAATGGCCGAAGCTGCCGGGGTCCAGTGGTGGCATCCCCATCAGCTTCGGCACACACGCGGAACGATGACTCGCCGCAAGTTTGGTTCAGAGGCTTCCGCCGCGCAACTTGGCCACGGCTTGAAGGTCAACGAGATTTACGCGGACCGCTCACTGGAACTTGCCATGCGTGTGGCGCAAGAAACTGGATAGAAGTAACGATTGCTGCATGGTTGAATGCTCGCCACGCGACCGTTTACGCAGGTTAGGCGATTCACAACCGACGCACATGCAACGGCGGTAGAGTGCGGAACGTCGACCCGCAAAATCGTGTCTGGCTTCGTGTCATCCAATACGATGAGGTCATAACGGTCGGTCGGGTCTGGCACATAGACAATCGGCCTGAGATCCACGAAGCGTTCCAAATAGGGATGCTTGTGAACGCCCTGGTCTAAGTCCAACACGGTAAGAAGGTGCCGCGTCCGCACGATCCGATCGTTGGCCTTGACCGTATCCGACTCAAGCGGAAACGCTTCCGTGTCCCTTACGCCGACAACTCGAATGCGCTTCAGTTCGTATCGCGGTCGCTCCCCGATGCGGTTGATTCGCGGATACCACCCCTCATATTCGCCGCCAACCGTGATTTCTGCACCGTCCCAGCTTGCCATTGTTTCTGCTCCCGAAAAACCCTATTGGGGAAAGGCCGGTCTCCCCTTGCCGCCCGAGTCGCTCACTGTGACTCGGGTATGTAAGTGTTTGTTCAGGTGCGATGATACTTCGTTATCGACCGATTGCAACGAAATTCCGACGCTTGCTAGCAGGTGTAGTGTACGGATTTGACGTATGTTGTTATGCTGTTTTGGGAAGAAAATTTGGGATATTTTGGTGGGTCCGCGAACGCTCGAAACGCAACTGATTTGCTACCTATTCGGCAGACCCAATATCCTGTTGCCAAGCACCGCCAAGCCTCACCAGGTATCACCGAGTACCGCATTAATCTGTACATGCGCCCACGTTCCAATTAAAATGAATCCGCCTATGAGTCGCTAGGTCATCTCTGCAAGTGCTTGAAGCGTTGCTATTTATGCTTGCGTTCTAGGCACTTGCGCACAAACTGTCTACTAAATGTTCGCAAGTCGTTTGCCGATAAAGTACTGTGATTAGGGGCGGGTACTTAAAATGGCCAAGATCGATGTCAAACCGTCGCTTTTAGAATGGGCGCTGACCAGAGCGGGCAGTCGTGCGGATACAATACGCACTCGCCACAAAGTTGCGGATTGGATCGCAGAAAGCGATAAACCGACGTTGCGGCAGTTGGAGGCGTTTGCCAAGGCTGCTTATCTACCAATTGGGTACTTGTTTCTGACCGAACCGCCGGAAGAAACGTTACCGCTACCGGATCTGCGCACAATCTCCGACCAGGGTGTACGTCGGCCAAGCGCCGACATGCTGGACACTGTTCATGCATGCCTATCTCGGCATGATTGGTATCGCGACTACCAGATCAAGAACAACGCCTCCGACCTTGATTTTGTTGGTTCATGCAGGATCACTGAAAGCCCTATTGATGCCGCAGCGAAAATACGCTCGCGACTAGGTGTCGCGCAGGGGATGCGGCGTGCGCCCGATCTTGAGTCGGCCGTGCGTGAGTTTGCCTATCAAATCGAATCGATAGGCGTATTGGTAATGCTCAATAGCATCGTTGGCTCCAATACGCGACGTGCCTTAAATGTAGATGAGTTTCGCGGCTTTGCGATAGCCGATACCCTTGCTCCACTTATATTCGTCAACACTGCGGATGCTAAGTCCGCGCAAATGTTTACGTTGGCACACGAGTTATGTCACATCTGGTTGGGGAACTCAGCAATCTCCAATTCCGAATTAATCAGCACACATGCCGATGGCATTGAGAAATGGTGCAACGCCACCGCAGCAGAGATATTAGTGCCACAGGAAGCCATACGAGAAATGATTGGCAACACGAATGGTTTAGATCGACTAGATGCACTGAAGCGTCGCTTCATGGTCAGCGGCTCTGTGATTCTGCGTCGTTTGATGGAGTTGAAATACATAACTCGTGAACGCTTTTTCTCGGAATATGCCACTGAGCGTGCGCTCTACGAACAGCGCTCCACGGATGGGCAGGCGAATTTTTATGCGGTTCACTCCAATCGAGTTGGCCGCAGGTTTGCAAAAGCGGTGATGGCCGACACCCTGGAAGGTAAAACGCTTTTCAGGGATGCCTTTCACATGCTGGGAATAAGTAAGCGAGAGACGTTTAACGAGTTGGGCAGATACATTGGGGCAATTCAATGACGCGTTTTTTGCTCGACTCAAACGTCTTAATTGAGTCAAACCAGCGATACTATTCACAGGACTTCTGCCCTGCATTCTGGGATTGGCTCGTACACCACAATGCTCAAAACGCAATTTATAGCATTGATAAGGTTTACGACGAAATATCCGGAGCGGGAGATAACCTAAGTGACTGGGCAGATAGTTATCGTAGCGCGCTTTTTATGCCGACTACGGCGGAAATGAGTTCTGCGCTATCCCACATAGCACAGTGGGTCGTGCAAAGCAGGTACACGGATAACGCAGTTTCTGAGTTCTTAGCCGCCGCCGACTATTATTTGTGCGCCTATGCGTTGGTATACGGGTACACGGTAGTTACGCACGAAGTCTCGAAACCAGATCACAAGAGCAAGGTGAAGATACCCGACGTGTGTAATGCCGTTGGCGTTGAATGGACTGATATTTTTCATGTACTGAAGAAACTAAGAACACGCTTTGAACTCGGCTCTCCTGAATAAGCCTTCATGGCAAAAAACCGTCCTAACCGGCGGGGTTTTTCGTGCGCCGCGCTCAATCAAAATGACGAACTGGCGTCACGCAAACAAATACGTCGTCTTCGGTGTCCGCGTATTTCGCGTCTAACTCGTAGCTGCCAGCCGGTAGTTCCGAAATCCGGTAAAGGCCGTCGTATTCGTGAGAATCGAGGCTCGATCGCCCCATGAGCGTTCCGTCTTCGTGGCGAATTTGGCTAATGACTTTCATGGGTATCTCCTAAACTTCGGGCGAAAGCTGTTTCCATCCCGCGTCGATCACAGGATCGGCCAGCATCTCCTCGGGCGTCACGCCGAAATACCGCGCCATCGAGGCGATCACGCGGTCGTTGCAGTCGAATTCCATCTTAAGGTAGCCGCGAATGTGATGCTCGCGAATCTCGCAGTTGAACGCGATCATGCCGATGTCGCGGTGCTGCGGATCGGTCAACGTGATAAGCCGATGGAGATTGTAGGCGAGTTTTTGCCGTCTGGTCATGGCGGCAGGATAACGCGCAGTGGACGGGTGTACAATAGGTGATTCATGGGGCGAGCGTTAACTTCCCCGCAGATACCCGACAACCTTTGCTGCCATGCGGTCATACGCCTTTTCTCTCTTAGAACACCCGCAACCCTTCGTTTTCTCTTTGCCGAAAAACGTTGTAATCGCGGAGAGCCACTTGCCGGGCCGAAACGCGGTGGGCCGTCCGCATAGCCGATGTACCTTCAGGGGGTCGCTTTCGCGCGACCAGTGCGGTGCGCAGCCCAACGAACAGTACATCAAATACCGGCCGTGGCGGTCCCGCTCGTTCTTGGTCGTGAAGGGGCATTCCATTAGAACGTCAGCCCAGCAGTCGATGGGAGATTGCCGTCACACACGCTGCGGCCCGGTCCTAGCGTGTCATCGGTCACGATTGAGTGGAACGTGACTCGGTTCCCGATGTTGTAGGAGTCGCCTGGCGCGAAAGTCATTGCGGCGAGATTGCGAGTGTAAGTGCAGGACGAAATCGCAACGCAATCCAAGTCGTCACAGCCGCCCAGGTCGCAGCCGCTGCCAAATTCCGACGCTTGCCCAATGCCGGCCAGGACCGTGACCGAGAAAATGCCCGTCCCTGGATCGCGCTCGATGATAACGCGGATGTACAGACGCCCGGTGCTGGTGTGATGCATTCCGACATCGTTCGTGTAGCTCATCGAGCAGGTTTCCGAACCGACGTAGCAATACACCGCACGACAGCCAAAGAATCCGGTGCTGGACGATTTAAGCGTTAGGACATACGCGCCGCTGAATGTGTCACAGAGTCCGCAGATGTCGTCAGTGAATCCGCCTGCACCAAGATTGACCTCGCAGTCGGTCGGCCAACTATCCGGGCAGACGGATGGTGCGCACGTCGGGCAGTCGTCACAAAGCAACGGCGCGCCTCCGGCATCGACGATCAATGCACCGGTCTCGTCGACCCAAATCGTGTTATCGAGACTAAAGAACTGCGGAAGCATTAGTACGACGACGGCTTAAACAGAATGCCCGAGAGGTTGTAGTAGTAGCCCGCCGATAGCGTGGCCTTGCCGGTGACCGTGGCAACCAATGTGTGATAGCCGGATGCCGCAACAACAACGCTGGACGACGACGTGGAGTTGTAGCCAAGCAGTGTGGCATACCAGTCTTGCCCCGTTACGATGTCGGTTCCATCCAACGTCCACTTGAGAATGCCGCAGTCGCTGCCCTTAAGGCCGATAACGGAGAAATTGTAAGTGCCGGCCGCGAGCTGGAATCCGAACGTTAGCGTGTTGCCGTTCGCCGCCGTGCTGCTTTGCCGCGCGTATGTGTTGAACAACGCCAACGCAGAGAACGTCAATGCGGGCTGTGGCGTGCCGGCCCCTTCGATTCCATTGAGCATGCGCGAGCGTGGATAGCTCACCGGCGGCGCGACCATCGGAGTCGTGAGCGGCATACTAGGTTCCCTCCGTCGTCATCGTGATTGCTCCATTGGTCGAGTACGCCGTGACATCGCCAGTGTAGATCGGCGTCGGCATCTCCCAATATCCGCCGGATGCGGCGACGACCGCCGTATAGCTGGTTGCGCTCGCGCTCGTGCCATACTTCAAATAGACCGGCTGCGTGCCTTCGTTGTAGACAATCAACTGTCGACGCGAGGTGTTCGCTACGGCTAGGGTCTTCGTCGTGCTGGTCGACCATGTTTCGCGAACCGGCGCAGCAACCGAAGACAGCACCCCGACATCGATAACCTGAACATGCGCGGACCCACGCACGTTCGTCGCCATGACGACACCGGTGGTTCCCGTTCCGCGTGCAGGAAGTTCAAGCGACATATTATGTCTCCGGTACGCATTGATTCGGCGTGACCCAGGCTAAACAGCCTTCAGTCGTGTGCGAAAGAAATTGCTGTTCGTCGCCATCAAACCCGGTGTACTGGCGATAATCCGGAATGAGCGGCAACAGATACCACTGCGAACCGTAATACTTACATTGCACCTTCGCCGCTGTGCTGGCCGGGAACATGCAATCCGTATCCCAATCCTGCCAAGGAATCGCGGGAACGGTTAGGCCGGTTACGATCGCCTCCGCGCCCGTCTCTCCGTACCAAACGTTGACGGTGTTGTTGGTGCTAAACGAAATCGCGCCAGTTAGTTTTCCGACGACGTAATCCACGTACTCATCACACATCACCAACGGCCGCACGCCCGCCGTCGACTCGATCGAGCCGTTGAGCCGACCGGAAAGAACCAGGTCCGCTTTCCGACGTACCTTCTTAAAATCGTTCCAGCGGCCGTCATCGGTGAACCGCACGAAACATGGCTCGCCGTCGCTCCAGTCGATGTCATGGTCGGTATTGTTGTTGTCGCCGCGCTGAATATGTGCGGCGTAGAAACCGTTCGCGTCGGGGATGCCGTCGTAGAGCTTTATCCACTGGATGACCTGGGGGTAAATGGGCTTCGACTTCCGCGCGACATCCAACCACTTGCGACACTCGATGTCGCCGGTGCGCATGACCTGGTAGGGATCGTAAACCATGCCCGACGATCCAAACCCCGGAAACCTAGCGATCTCCGTCACCGTACCACTGCCAAAGTTCCGCCAGTAGACCGCTTTGACTTGCGAGCCGGTTGGAATGCGAGCGACGCCCTGAATCTCCATCCGCGCGAAACTCTCGCTAATCTGCTGACGTTCCTGCCAGCCCGTTTTGCGTGCGATCGCTTCCGTGGCGAGATCGTCCAGCGGGAACGTCACGTCATCCGTACGCGCCTGCCGTTCGTCGTAGAGGTCCAGTATCGTTTCACTGACGACGCCGGATTTATCGACAACGACGGATTCCGTCAGTTCGGCGTGGAAGAGGTAGTTTCCCTCTGTGGTCAACACCGTATCGTTCAGCGAACCATATTGCGTCGTGCCTTCGGGAAAGTGCGTCACGACCGACGACGGGTAATAAGATGGAACGCCCCAAAACGGCGCGGCATTGAACAAACTCCCGCTGGAGTTTTTCAGCAGGTCGGCAAGTCCGTCTTGTGCGACCGTGAGATCGACAACGGAGAACGTTGCCTGAAACGGATTCCATGCCACCGCCATATTGCAAAGATCAAGCAATCCGTTAATCACGCGCCAGAGCGATTCTCCGGTGAATAGGAATCCTTCCGGGTAGCCGTCGATGGTACGCGGCAACGTTGGCATGACGCCCGCCAATCCAGACGGCAGACGCCCCCACAGGTCATCGAACATCGCTTGCCACGTCCACAACTCGCCCGAGTCGTTCAGGGAATCGCGGTAGCAATCTTCCTTGACGATGAAATCGGTAGCATCGGGTGCGCGGAGCGAGACGTAGCCCCGCACGTTGTAGCCCTTATTAACCGACCCTCCGAACTTATTGAGGATGTACCGCGGATCGGCGAGCTTCACCAAATAGACTTCTTCGGCAACGTTCCCGAGTCCGCCGCTCACTACCGTCGCGTTGAGAAAATACAGTTTCTTAAATAGCCCGATCGTGCCGTCGTCGATCGCCATGCGAAACGGCAACGAGAGCTTTTCGCGCAGATCCTCTAAGTCGCCGTGCGTCAGCAGGACATGGGCGATTCCGGCGTCCGGCCCAAGTGGGCAATAGTACCCGTTCGCCAGCCGTGCGGCGTTGGGGTATTTGACGGGATCGGCCATGATGCAGGCCTTGCCGCCCAAGCTGATCGCAAGCTGTTTGTCGGCCATTAGCGTACGAATCCCGATGAGGCATGAAACTTGGTCGTGACTAATCCACCCGCTGGCCGATAGTCGCCGTCATCGCCGCTATAGAAGCCCTGCTGCTTCGCGGTCTCAATGTTGGCTAACCATTCCTGCGCGTGCGGAACGCCTTTACGCGCCGCCTGGCGAATCGTCATTGGTATCCAGCGGCAACGGCAGTTAAAATCGTTCGGTGGGCGAATACGGTCCCATTCCGGATCGTCGGCCAGGTAGATGTTCGTGCCGCCGATGCCGGATGTTTCGAGATGCTCGTGCGAGCTGCGAGTGCGACCGTCCGCCGTCGCGTAATAGGCCCGATATGGAAACGCATCGGCAACAATCGGAGTTTGTAGCGTGGCGTCCTGCGCCGCCGAATAGGCTTGCAGCGTGTTGGTGCGAAAGACGTTTTCCAAGTGCGCGTCGGAAATCGGCAAAGCGGGAATCTCCGCTTCGACCGTTCGCATAAACGCCTTGAGGTCGCCGCCCTCCTTGACGTTCTCGGCCAGGATGCCGTGAACCCGTTCAATGGTTCGCGTTTCAAGCCGGCCCGAGATTGTGAACGCGGATTGGCGCGCCCACTGACGCATACCGTAGTACTCGGTCGGGCTGACGACCTGCGAGTCGATTAGACGTTTCGCGGCGTCTTCCAATCCCGGAAACGTGACGATCGGGTCTGGTTCGTCCGGCGGTTGCGGCGCGAAGGTATCAGTCGGCGGGGGTCCACCGCTCGGAGGCAACACCGGGGGAGGGAGAGCCGTTCCGAGTTTGTCCAAAGCGGACGCCCCGCCGCTGATCCATGCCGCAATAATCGAATCGCCAAGCGTCTGCGCCAGAACCGGCCGAACACGCGCGATGATCGTGCGAATTTCTTCAACTAACTGCTCGGGAGGTAGTTTTTTTTTAACGCTTCACGAATGCTGCGGCGAACATGCCCGCCCAACTCCATACCGATCGCGTTGGCCTGCTCTTGGATCGTTGGTTCTTCGCCGATCGCGAATTGCTGTGCGTCGTTCGGCGTTCCGAACAAGCTATTCATCATCGGCCGATCTTGGCCCGCTTCGAGAGGCCCGGCCGCTTCCGTGCCGCCGACGTTTTCCGCAAACTGCTCGATGAGCGGTTTCGGACGCATCGTGAACGGGATTTTGCGACCGAACTTATATTCCACCAAGAAGTCAAAGACGTGCTTAAATGAAGTCACGATGTCCATTAACTGAACGTCGCGCATGGCCAGGAACGCAACCATTGGTACGGTGCGTCCGCTGAACCCGCTTCCGCTCGTAGCCGCCTCGATGACTTCGCGTGGGACCAACAAGCCCTTCCAGATGTCCCAATCAAGCGTATCGACGTAGGCGAGAATATCCGTCGCGCCGCTGATGTTTTGCGGTGCTTGGTAGTCGTATTCGTATTCGCCCTTGTCGTCGCGCGTGCTAGGCAGCTTCATCATGCCGCCGGCCGCGCGACCCGTAATAACCTGGTCGATTAAGTCGTGACCACTGATTTCGTAGAATCCACCGTTCCCATCCGGGATACGCTCGATCTTCGTCGGATAGCGGGCAACATCTCCGATCCACGAATCTTTGATAAACCGCAATCGCCGCAGGTCCGTCGCGCCGCCGCTTTTCGTCTTTTCCATCCACGGTTCAAACGCACCGCGATAGAGTGACCGACCGTAGAGCCGACCATAATCGGCGTCGTATTTGAGCCAAACGAACTTCGGCCCATAGAGGTCGACGGTTTCGGATTTTGTGATCCGTGTACTGCGGACCCGAACACCCATTAACTGCCCGTCTCGCGTCAACGCCTTGATGTCGCTTGGGTGGAAGTCACACACGGCGTCAATGCCGAGTTCCTGTGTTTCTTCATCCCACTTGTAGATGACTTCCAACGCGCCGTACCCGGCCCTGTCGTAGGTCAGCAGGCGTTTTGCATAGCGGCTCCACAGCGTACGCCATTGTTCGGCAGCGTACTGCGCCACCGTTTCGTCGTCGCACACTACCTCGACTTCGGATTGGTACATCGGCGAATGGCCGACCGAAACGCCGAATGCGACTTGCGGCGTACCGTCCATCGCTTCCGCCCAGTTGTAATTCCAGGCGGGCAGGCGTTGCATATCGAACAGCGTCGACCACAGCGGCGGCGGGGGGCGATACCCGGCGGTCTGACGTTCGGTTAATTGCTGCTCATCCGGCATTCTTCGCCTTCAACTTGGCTTCCAACTTCGTCCGATACCACATCTCGACGATCGCTATGGCTTGATCGCCGTCTGGGTAGGCCGTCTCCGCGATCCGCTTCACGGCATCTCCGTCCAGTCCCGACAAATCCCCTTCCTCTAAAAACTTCTCGGCCCTGAGCCGCTCAAGATTCGCGATCCAGAGAACGACCTCCGCATCGCTCAATCGGGAGGCATCGACGCCGGAGTAGAAGAAGCCGACTCGGCAGCGGTCGAAGATTTTTTTTTATGACCGTCAACGAAGGCGTTACGCCATTCGATGATGCTGGCGATAAAGATCGACGCCACGGAGATGGGAACGTCGCGGTCCACGCCAGCCAGCGTTTTCAGCCGCTTGGCATACCCGGCGTCCCGCTCCGCCCCATCTTTGGTGTTGGCTTCCAGGCCCAGAATGAAATCAAATTCGACCAACGGATCGAACTTGAACTCGCGACCGTAGATAAGGCCGATTTCTTGCGGCTCTTGAATTGAAAAACCCATACGTTCCCCCATGCCGAATTGTGAAACACCACGAAATTCATGCTAGGAAAACGGCTCTATTTCACCTAAGACTTGCGCACCAGCGTTCTTGCGGCGGATTTTTCCCGGCATTACGCTGTCAGCTAGGAATCCGTTGACCAGGAAAGTCGCGAATTAAGGGGTCTCTTTCATGCGCGCCATGCTTGCCGTTGTCTTCGCTGTTGTTTGTGCCGTGGGGCTGGGGCAGGAACCGGCCAAAGAGAAGCCGGATCGGTTTGCGAACGTCAAGGCTTTCGATGAGTACGCGAAAACACTGTTGCTGGGCGTGGGGGATTTGACCGAGGTTCAACGTCAGAAATACTTTGACGACAACGAGAAGGCAATCGTTAAAGAAATCGATGGAAAGACTTGGGTTTTGCCCATAACGATCCAAGAAGTGCGCAATTCGGACTTTGATACGCCTGGAACGTACGCGGTCGATTACACGATCGGTGAGTTACCAAAGTTGGAATGTAGGATTAGCACAAGCGACACGATCGAATTGAAAATGACTAGGGATCAGGCGGCTAAATTGGTGCGAGGCGCCGCCTACGAACTGACAGGCAAAGCGGCAAAGATAAGCGCGACGCAATCACAAGCGAAAAACAATCAAATTCGTGCGGCACTTGAGCGGCGGAATTGTGCGTCGATTCGCATGGGAACCAAAGAGGCGAGCCTGTCGTTTAACGTCATCGACATCAAGCTTGGCGTTCCCAAGGATTAGCCGAAGGGTTTGGTGCATGCCCAGTCAGGAGATGACGTTGGATTAATTGCCGTGGATTTGTATCCACCCGGCAATTTGTAAATCTTCTGCCATGCGGCATAGTAAATCTTGGTGTCGCCAACCATGCCAATTACTAGCGGGGCTTGGACGGCTTCAGCCACCAGCTCCGGCTCGACCTCGCCCACAGCAAGTATCTTTGGGATTTCTGGCTGATATTTGATGCGCAGGGTTTTGCCGGTCATTACCAAGAAATCGTCTGGAGTTCCCGAGTACTCCAGCACGTCCGCTTTGACATTGCTATTGGTGGCATTTGTGGTGGCGCGGGCTACGAATGCGCCAATGGCCCCCGTTACTGCATCAATACTATTGCCCACAGCACCCGCAACCGGACCAAGATTATCGTATAATTTCCCGCCATTCGCCGACCCCGAAGTCGTTGTGGGTTGCTCTTGCGTGCTGCCAAACGCTGTTAGGTCGACGGACTTCCCCGGCGACTGTGCGAACTTGTGATTGTTGTACGTCGCCCGCCGTACCGCCAGCACTCTGTTCTGATACCCCAGAAAGCTGTTCTCGGCCGTGATCCCGTCCGCATCGAACGTCAAATACCGCTCGGCTTCCCCAACGGTCACGGCCTTCGTTTTGAAATCGATGTCGTAACCGGCAGCGGCGAGGTTGTTCCCCTCGCTTACGATGACTTCGACGGTCGGTGTCGCGCCTGCGATCCCACGGTTATCCCACGGTAGCTTGACCGACGCGACCCATTGGTCGTAGTCCGTGCCAAGTTGCTTGAAGATGCCCGATGCGTTCATGAAGTCGGGAATGCACCCCAACACGGCATAAGACGCCGCGAAGTTGTATCGCTTCGTAAACCGCTTGCAGCCGAACGAGAACCGCGTCGGTAGCACGTAGGCCTTGTACTTGTTGTCACTGGAAGACTTGGCGATTGCACTCCGGATCGCAGTTAATCGGTTGAGGTAGATATTCAGAAAGCGTCGCGCGGCGACGGTCGGGTTTTGATCCTTGGCGATCTCAAGCCAGCCGGAAATCGTTCCGTTCCAACCGCTAAACGAATTCGCTTCGGCATTCTCCCAATCTTCGTCAATGTCCCCGTCGACGATGCCCGGCGGAAACGGCTCGCCTTCCAGTTCGATGATGGTGTAGTAGAAGTCGACGCGGTTCTTCGCCGCGTTGTTGGTATGGCCGCGCGGACCGACCTTAAAATCCTTCGGCACTTTGAAACGCAGCTTGTCCCAGAACTCATCGGTTTTCGGAGCGAGCGACGACGAACCGCCGGTTGTGACGTAATCCGCCGCCGAAACAGGTAGCTCGTAATGGCCGGCCACGCGGATCGTGGTTTGTCCACGATGGTCGTACTCGAACTCGGTCGTATAGTTCAGCGTCAACAGCGGATTGCCGGTCGTGGCCTGCGAAGTTTCCACAATGCTGAACGTGCAGGACCAAATGACCTCCCAGCCCACCGCACTGAACGGCCGGAAATCCATGACATTCGGATTCGGCCCGAAATTTACATCTTTATAGAGTCGGACGCCCGCCGCGACCGCCGGCAACTGGCGCGTGGTCAGCGGATCGGTCGTAACATTGCCGACCTTGGAATTAACGACCAGATCCCCGAATCCAATGTCCAGAATTCGCAGTTCACGACCGGGCTGTTGCAAACGCTCTTTAATCGTCTGCATCCGCTGCGACATAATGTTTTCGGTGTACTGCGAGCCGTCCTCGCCCCACACGATAAACGTGCCGCTCACCGTGTATTCGGTGTGCTTACGAACGCGCTGCGAATCGTCCTTCACCATCCGCGATTGCAACTTGTATTGCAGCGTCGGATTCAGGACCACGCCGTTGTAGACGATCTGCCCGATGCGGTTGCTGTCGGAATAAAATTCATCCTTGATCGCCGACATTAACGGTTCCCCATCGGAATGCCTTCAAACGTACCTTCGGTCAATTCCAATTCCTGCGTCGTCTGCAAGCCGCGTGGCCCCAGCCAGCCGGTTTCAGGCAGCGGTTCTTTGTTAAAGAAATCACGGGCCTTCTGAATCGCGTCCATCGGGGTATCGCCGCTGTCTTCGCCGCGTGCGTTGTCGACCAGTTCGTTGACGCCTTCCAGCACGTCCGCGACCAAGCCCTTACCCTCTTGCCAGATCGTCGCCAGTGGAAACATCACGGATTTCACGTTGTCGCTGAACTCGGTGAAGGCACGATCAAAACGACCATCGATGGATTCCTGGCGTGCGATCCTGTCACCGAAGCGTTGCGCACGGCGAATGTCTTGCAATGTGTTGAGAGCGCGATTCTGCCCGCGTGCGGCTTGGACTGCGCCGGAGAACTGCCCGACTTGCTCGCCGATTTCGCGCAGGCCATCGGATGCCTTCTTCGACGCATAGCCGACCGCAACGAACCCAGCTAAGACGGCCGCGATCGCCAGCGTGACGGGACCACCTACTGCGGCTAATGCTCCACCCGTTACGGCTGCGCCACCACCGGCAGCGGCTGTTGCGGTCGTCGCTCCTGCGGCCGTTCCCGTTCCGGCGGCAGCAGCCGTAGCCGTTGCGGTCGC
This sequence comes from Pirellulales bacterium, assembly GCA_049840575.1. GTDB lineage: Bacteria > Planctomycetota > Planctomycetia > Pirellulales > JALHPA01 > JANRLT01. The sequence goes on along the minus strand of JASGKV010000007.1, from coordinate 352,561 downwards.
ACCTGTTCCTGCGCCGCCACCTAGCAGACCTCCCAATCCGTTAAGCAGCGTCTTCGCGTTCCCACCACCGTTTAACGCTCGTTGTGCGGATGTAAACGCGCTTGCCGCATTACCGCCACGAATGCCGTTAATCGCCCCACGCGCGCCAGTGTAGACATCCTTTGCACTATTAAAGGCGTCGGCCGCTTTGGTTAGCGTGGTCTGGATATTGTCGAGCTTCGACGTGTTGCCCGACGCCGCCGGGTCGTTCGTTTTCGCCGCTGGTGCGCGCGGAGCGGTCCCACCACCACCGCCCGAGGACGTGGATTCTTCGACAAATCGGAATGTGACCTTCGCGTCATCGGCCATGCTATGTCATCGTGTAGAAGCGTTTGACGCCGGTAACATCCGCCAAGAAGCAATCCATCGTGATCGGCAAGCGACGCAGGCCGGAATTGATCGCCCATTCCAGGTCGTTGTCATCACTGATGATCGTGCTGTGGACCGTTAACGTCGCAGGACCAAGCGTTCCTGCGGCCGGCGTGCTGGCCAATGCCGTGGCCACCAACACTTTGGCGTAAGACGTATCCAGCGTGCCGACGACACCTGGCTTGCCCATTGCATCGGAGTATGGATTCGCCAGGCGCGAATGTTGGCGGACCACTCAAGGAGCGTAAACGAGACGGTGACGAATCCGCCTTGATACACCTTGTCGATGAGCATGCCGCCGTAGAGGCTGGCCCGCACCGGCTCTTTAATCTTGCGCTCGACGATGCGCACGCCGTTGTCATCGGTTAAGCCGATGTCCGTGTTGTTCCAAGTGAGCGTGCAGGGGCCAGCGATGAATGCGCCGAGTGCCATGTTAAGGAGCCACGTAAGGAGGAATCGCCGCCAAGAGGTTGGCGAGTTTTTGTTGTATCAACGCCCCGTCGAATCGAATCTCTTGCACTAAGAATGCGGCCTTCTCGGGTTCCAGGTCCGCCCAATCCCCGGTCATCACTTGCGGAGATGTGTGACTGCTGTAACGCAACGGACGCTGAAACCCTTCCACGCCGCTGCTGTCGGAATCGATAAACGTGTTGGCCAGCACAAGGCATGCTTGCTGTGGCACGCATGCAATCACACGTTCGGTAAGCACTTCCAGCGAATCGGTTTCGTCGATGTAGCTGTAGTTCCGCCGGTCACGCGGTATCACGCTGATTCGCTTGGTGATATTGACGGCAACGCTGAGTGATCGCTCCATGTAGAGCTGATTGCCCGCAATAAGTTGCGACGATCCCGGCGCGATCGAGATTCGCCAATGCGGGCAATTCGGTGGTGGTCGCCCTTCCGGGTCGATTTCCACGAACGTCGAATTGACGTTGAGAATCGTTTGCAGGTATTGACGGATACCGCGCAGCAACGCGCTCATCGGTGGGCGTGCGCTCATTGGCCACCTCGCCGCGCAACGTCACGTGCGATGTAGCGGATGCCGCCTAACGCGACTTCCAGCCAATCGTCCCACCAAAACGACGGCCATTTCTCGGGCGTCGGCCAAAGAGGACGTTGCTTGTGGAACGCCGCCGCATAGGGTACGTCGGTTCCAACCGTCATCGTTCCGAGTTGCTGTTCGACATAACCGTGCGGGTCATCGAATCGGAACGTCGCATCAGGTCCGCTCTGCGTCAGTTGTCCTGGAGACAGCGAATTCATCAGCACGCCGTTGTTCACACCGATCTGCACACGACGCGAACCGAATTTATCGAGTTTGGTCTTGCCACCGATTTTCTTGACCGCATTCCAAGCGATTGCCGCCGCGAACCGTTTCGCTTCGTCGTAGTCCATCGTGAATTGCAAACGAGCCAACGTGCGGGCGAACGTCCGTTTCCAGAGTTGCTTTTGCTTCTCGTTCAACAGCCCATCGTTGTTACGACCATCACGTCCGCCGGGAGCCCACTTGCCGCCGCGCGGAGGATTGCGCGAGCCTACGCCCTTGCGAATCTCCATTGGCCGCTGATAAGCCAGGTACGCCTTAGAGAGCGGTTTCCACGAATCGCCCGCTTCGTCGGCGCGGCCACGCCCCTTGGTCTCGCAGGCGTCACGGATCGTTGACGTAAACGACCAGGCCATGCGCATCTTGAAGCCCGCCACGAGTCCGTAGCGATCCGGTACGCGACCGCTGAACATGCCGGGAAACTCCCGCATGGCGTCACGAATGCGATTGCTACGCGCGGTGGTGTAGACGACTTCGGCCATTTAGTACGGATTCACACCGGGATTGTTGTTCCAGAACGCGGGCGGACTCGGCGGATTTCCGGTCGATGTCTGTGGGACACGTCGGATCTGCGCCCACGGATACCGCATGTTGACGGTGACGTTAGTGACGGTTGGAAAGTGATTCCCTTGATAGGTCGCATCGGGCAGCATCATCTCGCCCTTCGCGATCGCCTTCAGATCGTCGATGTATTGCTGGCATTCGTCGGACAACGATTGCGGGCAGGGGTTCCCACGTCGCTTGTAAAGCTGGCAACACGCCAACGTCGCCGAACACCACTTGACCCACTTGGATGCAGAGAGCGACGCCGCCGAATACAGACGACGCAGATTCAGATCGATGATTGAATCCACCTTCTCAATCGCCGCATTCGTGTTGGTTGGGTCGACCGCAGGCGTCGTCGAAAACGAGTCATCCGTAGTCAGCTGTTCGCCTAGCTCACTGATGACGTGCTGGATTTCGTTCGACGTGCTGTAGGCCATGATCGCTCCAAACAAAAAGGGCGAGCGGGGTAATTCCCGCCCGCCCCGGATAGGCTTCATCGCGTGGCGTTACGGATTAAAAGACGACCGTACCGTAGAAAATCCCAGTCGGAATTTTCAGAATCGGCATGCCGCTGAGAACCGTGTTCAATTGATATGCCGCCGGGTCGCGCATGCTGGTGTACCAATAATGCTCGCCCTGCTTGCCGACGATCGGCCCGCCGTCGTATTCCACGACAGGCGACGGACAGGTGTAGTAACTGGCGACATCCGTTCCCGGTTCGACCGTGAAGGTGCATTGGGTATCCGCAAGGTAGGTCGTGAACGACCCTCCCACATCCAGCCCGTTGTCTGTGATGTGCCACGTAAGCCACGGAATTGCTTTCAGTTTCGCGGTATAGTCTTCCGACTTATCGCTGCGTTCGATGTAGTCGAACGGTTGGTTTACCGACCCGCCCAGGTTCTGCACCTGAGTGTTGTTAACGACCAACTGCCAGATCGTGGAGTTACAGAACGCATGACGAATACCCCGCCCGCTTTGGCTGGCGGACAACTTGTTGACGGCAACGATGTGGTCAACAATTTTGTTGGTTGTCGTCAGCCAGGTCGTTGCGATCGCACCGCTCAATTGATTCTTGTTGGCGGATGGAACTTGATAGTCGACCGTGTAGGTTCCGCCCGTGAAGGCGTGCGACAGGCTTGTGCCGCCGCCGATCTTCGAGTAGGTATACGACCCGCGCAGCATCGCTGCGGCTTGAAACTCGCGAAAGTTCACGAGCTTTTGTTTCATAAACCGTTCTTGTTCGGCAACGTAGTTCATGCCATAAACGTCGATGACGTTGGCGGACGAACCCATCTGCCGAAGATTGAACAGCTTCTCCGCTTTCAGGTTTTCGTTTTCCCTCACTTCGGGAATCGAGTAGTTGAACGTGCCAACTACTTGCGGTGCAATGTTGGCGGATGCCGAACCGGGTACGACCGCCGTAGCGATCTGCCGCGTTTCGTTGAAAATGTCGATCGTGCCGGTCCGTACCGGGACGGGGGTGACATTGTCGCCGTTGAAACCCCAGAATTTCTGGAACGTATCGTTGATGACCTTAATGCGCGAGACGCGCTCGGCAACAACGACCGGCTGGAGTTCTTGAGGAAGTGCGGTAGCCATGAGTTTCCATTCATGGCCGTTCCCGTGCGGCGGATGCCCGATATGCTTCAACCGGCAGGAGCTTCGGGAAAGCCCTCTTCGCTAGCTAGGCTAGCCGGTTTCAGTAACAAGATGATTCGTTGCGGACTACGACATAGTGATCGTGAAGCCGCAGAGGTTTTTCAGTTGCCACATCAGCGTCGACCCAACGTAGATCGCGCGGACGCTGGCGTTGGCCCCCAACTTCTGACTCGAAGTCGAGAACGTCGCCGTAGTGCCGGCCACGTTGCTCGTATCCCGCAGGATCGTGCCGGACGCGCCGGTAATGGCAAGATTGGTGTTCGCCGTCATCAAGAATTCGTATTCCAGACCCAGCGCGATCGTGGGCAAGGTAAACGTCGCCGCTGCGGTCGCGACAAATAACGCGCCGTTCTGAGCGGCGGTCACAGTCGCACTGGTTGCGGCTGGAATGATGCGATAACCCAATGCTTGGGCCGGGAGCGCGTCGTCGAAAATGAACTGACGGCCAAGCACCTTGCGTGCGTTGGCGTCCAGCGCGCCGTCTTGGCCAGTGATGCCGCCGATCGCCCCACTGGCCAGCGTCAGCACGCCGCCATACAGGACGTTGCAATCTTTGTTTTCCACGGCCCCACTGCCGCCGACCATGCTGAGCGAATCGGATAGCACGCATACCGGGACTTCCGATCCATCGGTCGCGTCGGAGTTGTACGCGGTCAACAGCCCGCTCGATGCGATACGCCCGAGAATCAAGCCCGGTCGCAGCGTCGTGGTCGGCGTGTTTCCGGCATCGACTGCGGTGGACACCAACTTATCGGCCCCCATCCATTGCAGATGGGCCGGTCCACCAAACAGAGCGGCCTCGGCCGAAGTGGTTGCGGCGGTCAATCCGGCTTGCTGGCCAGCGGTTGCGTATGCCATGATCCTTCACCCTTGAGAGTTATTTGCGGAGCAACGGAATGTGTTCCGCCTGCTTGTCAACAAAAGCCTTGGCCTGCTCGGCCGTTTTGATTTCGCCACCGTCCAGATAGCCCGGATCGTGGTGTTCGGTCACGCTGAACTGTTCGCCGTTCGCGAACATCGCACGCAGACCTTCGGGAATCGTTTCGGACAACAGACCAACGACTTGCGTGACGGTCAGCGACGGCAATTCCTCGGCATCGGCCGAAAACTGCATCGCTCCGGCCAGTTCGGCCAGCTTCTTTTGCAAAGCCGGAATGCGTAGAGCGTTGATCTGTCCCTTCGCCTTGTCGCTTTCGGAGCGGATCGCTTTGACCAACAATTTGGGCAGCCTGTCGCCATCGCAATCGCCGATCGAGTATTGGACCGGCGGCGATTCTTCGACGACTTTGGATTCCTTGGACTCAACGCCCGGAACCTTGCTCATCTCGGCCAATAACGCCGGAAACAGCATCTCGGGAACGAGATCATCGGGCAGTGCGACGCCCTTCGCCTTCATCATTCCGATGACGGAGTGATAGACGGACGGATCGAGCGAAATCGTGATCGTGCCGTCGATTTGCGGGGCTTGCCCACCCTCGCCTTCCACCTTCACTTCGCCGGCATCGATTTCGCCATCACCGTCTTTGTCGGTTGCTTCTAGTTCGACCTTCTCGTCGTCCTTGTCCTTTTTGTCCTTCTCTTCGTCGTCCAAATCGTCCAACGAAAATTGCATGGCATCCACGGACATGGCGATCGCCTCAGAAGCGGATTGTTCGATGTTGCGCGGCTTGTAGGTCGCGGCAACGTGTGCGATATACCCACCGGCGATCGTCTCGCCGTCACCCGAAGGAAACGGCTTTGTTCGCAACTCGGGCGACGTGAATTTGATCGAGCCGTCTTTTAACTTGCTCTCGATGTTCGGATCGCGCACGTCGAGTTCGTAACCGATCGATCCGTCTTTGTTTTGGAACACATCGGTAACCCAACCCGCTCCGTTGCGGAGCAAGTCGGCTTTTTTGTCCCAACCCAAGACAGGACCGCCATCAGGCGAACCTGGCGGAGCGTGTTCGAGAATAAACGGGGGCGCATAACCCTTTTGAATCAGACGCTTCGTCCCGGCAACGTACTGCCCGAGACTGCTGTGTGTCAGTTCGCGAAAGACCTTATCGCCCAACGACGTAACGCCGGCCAAATATCGGCCGGGTTTCAAGTCGCTTGGTCGTCGAATCTTTGCCAACGCTCATCTCACGCATCCCCCGATGCATTACGTTCAGATTTAGCAAAAGCGTTTTTAACCGCCTAAGACTTGCGCACCTGTTTCAGAGAATTTTTGTATTGCGATAAATTGAGGACATCGCCGGGGGATTCGGCGGGTTTCGCAATGGCGGATGTACTTTGGATCGGTGGCGCAAGCGACTTACGATGTTTGGACCGCAACCGTTGGTGGAACCGTCGAAGTCGGTGATTTATTCAACGTCACCATTGGAACCAAGACGCTTTCCGTCGCGGCGACGACCACCGTGACGGCAACCACGGCATCCGACATCGCCACGGCATTTAACGCCGTTGACCAAAGCATCTATTTAGAATTCGCGGAATACACCGCCGCTGTCGTCGGATCGACGATTGTGTTCACGGCTTTAGCCGTTGGAATTCCTGGCATAATCTCCGTTGCGACGACCGAAGCAAACGGCAGTACGGCCGATACGCAGACGTTTGGAATCTCGCACACGACGACGGCGACAGGCCCGAACGACGCCAGCAATCCAATCAACTGGTCAACGGGTCTCGTTCCGCAGGCAACGGAGAACGCCTACATCAAAGACACAAGCGTCTCGTTGCTGTACGGGTTGGATTTTATCGCAGGGACCATCGGCGCGGGTTGCACTTTGCGAGTGCATCACACGTTCGGCGGCAACATTGGATTACCTTCGACGAATCCGGCGGGCTATCCGGAGTATCGCAACCAGGTTTTCAAGTGGTCGCTGGCCGCGTTGTATATCGGTGAAGGGACGGCCGGCACTGGCGCGTCGCTGATTCGCATTTCGTCTGGCTCGACATTGAGCGGCGATTGCATCGTTTATCAGACTTCGGGCAATGCGTTGGACGGTGTTGCGCCGGTCCACATTCATGCGACCACGTTGACCAAGGCGCAGGTGTTTGGTGGGACTGTTGGTATCGGGCAATACCTTGAAACCGCGACTGTCAATGCGATCGTGGTGAAGAGCGGAACACTGCTCTTAGGCCGCAACATTACCACCGCCAACACGCAGACGTTGGATTCAGCGGCGAGCATCACTTATGCCGCCGCGCAGACCGGCACGCTTAATATCGTGGGCGGTAGTCGCGCAACGACCTACGGCGCGATCGGCACGATTAACGTCTATTCCGGCTCGCTCGATTTACGCGGTTCCGGCGGCACGAAAATCCTGGTCGGCAACAACGGCAATGCATCGCTCACCAACGCATCGGCCGCGGTATCGCTATCGGGCGGATTGGAGTTCTTGGCGAACGCCGTATTCACCGACCCCCGCTCAACGCTTTCCACGAGTACGGCGATTAAGTGGACCGGGTGCGACATGACCACCACCAGCGTTAATCTTGGACCGGCTCGGACGTTAACGACGACGGTCTAGCGCACTGTCGCCATTTATCTTCGAATGTTGCGGCAATGATTACTAGAAGTGCCGTAGAGAGCGTTCGGCAATTTGCCTCTCCCGTCTTGATTCCCAGGTGGATGTTGGGGTCGGTTCTGTAGGCATACAAGAACCATTCCCATGTTTCATCGGAGCAGTCCGCTGGCTTTTCGTAAATCATTTCTTACCCTTTCTAGTCGGTTTTGCGGCATAAGTAACGCCACCGCTTCTCGCTTCAAGCATAGCATTAACATCGCCTTCATCAACGAGAACTCCGGGCTTCTCCCTCTCAAAAAACAACGTCACGCCAAGTTCGCTGCGTGGCGTCATGGCCGTCTGGCCCGGCACGGCATGCATCATCCGCCAGCCTTGCGCGTTCATCTCGGCAAGTGTGGTCACGGCGTCCATTGTGCCGACTGCGGTGTTTTCGGTCATCCGTTATCCTCGATAAGATGGAGCCAATCCCGCGAGGCCCTTCGCCCCGAGATGAAAGACTCCGTTGGTGTTTTGAAATTCTCTTGCCGCGTAGGTGGCTGGGTCGATGGTGTCGGCGGGTTCTTCTGGATGGCCGGTCCACGCCAGCCATTCAGAATGCAATTCAGGTAACCACGGAGCGTTTTCCAGCACGAGAACCTGATGCGTTGCGATGCGATTCAATAGGTCAACCGCCCGCACGTACTTATCCTTGCCCTCATGGGACACAAGCCGGATATTATGCCCCCTTGTGCGCAGCCACTGGGCCAAGGCGCGTCCGGTCTTCTCGTCCTCGATCCCTGTCCATTGCGGCCGATGGATTACAAGAAACTCCTCGACCTTACGACACAGGTCGGGAAATACCCAGCGCCCACGAATCATATCGAACAAGAACTGATTTCCACTTGAGGCATCGTAGTCCCAGGACTGAGCAACGCTGTAAGACGCTCGCTTACCCTTTGCCTCTTGCGCCACTTCTTCGCTCGATCCCGCACAGTCAACAAAGACCGTACGCTGCATTGTGCGCCGGTCGATTCGTATCGTCTCTCCGTGGTTGCGGTACATTTCACCTTGCTTGTGAAAGTATCGCATGTCGTCCAACTTAATAACCCCATCTTTCCGTACTGACCAATCGCCATTAAGCATCTTCGCTCGCCGAACCGGATCGGCAATTCGATTGAGGCGGGCGATATATGCTTTACGGTCAAGAAACGGGTTATCGATCAATCGAGATGGCACGAATGCCCGCTCCGGATCGGAGTAGAAAATCGCATCCGATGGTGTTGGGGTCATTAAGTCAAACTGCGCAATTGCATCGATCGCCTCTTGTGTAATGAAATGCTTTTTTACCCACTCAAAACCAGGGCCATCGGGGTTCGTCGAGGAACGAACACCCAGAGGAATCGGGAAATGCTCCGCACCCCGCATGCGTTCATTGACCATGAAGTCATATTGGCCTTCAAGGAATAGCGTCAACTCATCGAATGCAATGCGATGATATGCCGGGCCGAGATAGTTTTGCACGCTCTGCGCGTCCTTCAATGCGCCCATTTCTATCATCGCGCCCGATGGAAACCGCCATTGGTGTAGGGTTGCGTTGTAATCGCCACCTATCGACGGATAGAGACGCCGGGCTTTCTCAACTAATGAGTCGTTCGATTTCGTTAACTGGGCAAACGTGCGACGGAAAATGATCGCCGAGTAGTCTGGTATATGCACCCCTTCCGCGAGGTACATAAGCAACGCCTCGCTCTTGCCGCCACCTGGACTACCTCCATAGAGGGCTTCGTAGCAATCAAGATTCAGTAAGTCTTGCTGTCGCTGGAATGGCTGCTTCGGAAGTTTCGCGATGTGATCCGGTCGATGGCTCTCTAGCTGGCAAAGAATCGCTTCTTGCTGGTCCGGATGCAGCGTCGATAACAACTCCTCGATTTCCGAGTCGGGACCGGAGAGCAGCAATTCGCACTCGTCGTTCGTCAACGGAGTGAACATGGTTCACGGTCTCGCCTTCGGCATGATGCTCGTCCGATTGGTTCTGCCCTTCCATCGCAGTAAGCACCCTGGCTGCGGCAATGGCGTGTTCGTCTGCTGGCCCTTCCAGCGACATCGGACCTTCCTTGGTCATGACGCCGACTTCTTCCTTCCGCACAATGGCTTCGAGGCGTTCGACGATGATTTCCTTGTTCTTCACTGGCCAACGCTTATTCACGGCTCGCAGCACCAAACGTGCGTCCTCATGGAAACGATGCGGATCGGTAAATAGGTCCGTGACCCCTTCACTCACGTCAGCATCCCCGCAACAATGGTCACGCCGCCCGTCGTTCCCGCCACAGGAATGACGCTGTAAGCCCCGAACGACGCCGCATACGGCAGCGGATAGACACCGCCACCCGCCGCAATGGTCGTCGTTACCGCCGTTCCTGACGTGTCGTAGAGCAACGCAGGCGTGCTGTCCGACTTCGCTTTCGCGTACCAGTTGCACGTGCCGATGCTGTTGGCGGGGATCTGCACAACGCCCCCTGCGTAGACTCCGGAGTCGGCCCCGGATTGGTTGACCATCACGATCTCTACGGACGATGCCGCAGAGTTGGTAATCGTTCCGCTGGTCGTGCGATTTCGTCGATTCGTATCACCCGGCATGACTCATCTCCTTAATGTCGTGTTTGTCGGCGATCGCTTGGCAGCGGTCCCAAATGGTTTGCAGACTGTCCTCGCAGCACCCTCGCATCAGCAGAAATCGCCCCTCACCCTGCGCCAGAACATCACCTACCGTACGAATGCCACGTTCTCGCAGGTCGGCAATGACTCGCGAGTTATTCAGCATGGTTCGCGTGATCGGCATTTCGTTGAGGGCTTGGGCGTGCGCGTGTTCATTCCGGCGGCGCATGGTCTCGTTGATTTCGTGCGTCAGCTTCAAAAGGTTTTCGTGCAGGCCATTACGAATCAGCACACCGGCACGGCGCAAGTACATCGACATCTCTTTCGCAGAGAAGACGCACCGTCGCGGCTCGTTTGTATTTCCCACTTCCAAAATCCACCCCGAGGTCCGAGTTACGTCGCCGAAAACGCTTGCAGCAGGGCGTACAGGATCGGTTCGATCGCGTCGATTGCGGCCGTGCCGCTGTGTTTTCCGATCGCCGTTAGTGCGACTGGGTAATCGCAGAACGTGTCGGCCGTGCCGTTATTGTTTCTCGCCAGAAAGTAAATCGGCTGCGCTGGCAGGTTGAATGTCGCGTTTGCGTCGGTCTTGTTCACCCGTACGCTCTGCGTGCCGTCGTAGCGGGTGAACGCGCACGCCCGATGAACTGTACCGGTGGTATGTGTACAATCCCGGCGCACCGCTTGACGTTCCGCTAGATGCGCGGTTCGACTCGTTGAAGTCGCAGTAATCGCCTAGTCCTGTGAAGTTGATGCCGCCCTGCATCACGATGGTCGACGGATTACTGCCGACGCAACCCATCACTTTGCTTGTATGCGCCGCGACCGTTGACGGCGAGTAATACCCCCACCACGCCGCACTCGTCGTCATACCATTGGTCGATGGCGTCGAACCCGAATTGAGACGACCCGTCGTTCCGTTGCCAGTAACGCTCTTGCTGTTATGCGTGATGCCGCCGCTGAACGCAGACCCGCTGCCGATCATGCACACGCCGTTCGCGCCCGCCGAACCATGAAACAGCGGCTGTAGTTGAATCATGTCATCGAGGAGGTTCTCGACTTGCAGCGAATTGAAGCAATCGTTGACCGCCGTGTATTGCGGAGCGGTCAGCACAACCGCTGGCGACGCGGCAGCCAGGGCGTTTTTGTAGGTCAACGCTTGTGCGTAGGCCGGAGTAAACGCCAGCGCCGGACTCATCTGCGATGTCGCTGGGCCTTCGACGCCAGTTAGCGAAGCCTTGAGTCGGACCTGTATTTGGTAGGTACTGCCGTATGACAGACTCTCAAGGCTAAACCCGCTTTCGTAAATTGTCTCGCCCGACCAGACGCCGTCGATGTAGATGTCGAAGGTTGTCACGCCATCGACCGCACCTGGTATCAGGAAGTAGCCGATGCCGGAAACGCCATCCGGTTCCCAGCCCGTAGAGAATGTCGATGTGTTCAATGTCGGCGCGGCGACGCTCGGCAGGCCGCTAAGCGGCACACCATAGATCACCAGATTCAACGCCGTACTTGCGCTCATTCCCGCTCCTTCATCCAAAACCCATCACGCACGATATACCCGCTGGCGTAGCCTGGAATGCCGTCGCTGGCGTACCCAGCGGCAGTGCGGTGCATCGTCATCGGCAACTGGTCATCGACGCTCCACACAATCACGCAGAGGTCTCCACGGTCGTCACGCAGCGTCGAAACCGCCATCGGTTCGGTCATCTGCATGATGCCCGCTTCCATGTACACGAACCGCCAGTTGCCCGGCTCGGTCGGCCAGGGGGCGATTAATAACGCTAGGTAGGCGAGGAGTGTGTTCATTTGCGATCTTCTTTAACCAACGTGAACGCGCATATCGCCAAGGCAATCACAATCCCCACAAGCATTGCCCAGCCCACGCCGTCCGGTATGTCGGTTTGCGATGCTGTCTGCCCATCTTGTGGATGCAGGATGCTCTGCCAGATCGGGTATGACGGTGCGGCCGGATTCCAGATTCCATCGTTGAAGTCCATTACACATCCTCCGCGATCTTCAAATACCCCCGCGCATCCGCGTAGCTGTCGCCATGCTTCGGAGACTTGGCTAAGCGATTGAGCTTCAAGCCCGCCATCATCAACGCGACCATCTCGGGTCCAAGAATCGGCAGGTCCGCAATTCCGTAGTGGTTGCGAAGCTGAGCAGTCCAAATCAGACCGATGCCGGTCATGTTGATTTCCGGCGGGCCGTAGTCGGTGGCGCGTGTGGCGAGCAAGGCTACGGTTTCGTCTTCAACAACATCTGAACTAACGATGTTGATCGTTTTACCCACATCCACACCCGCCACCTTCCGCAAACGCTCGATCGACGTACTGCGCGGCGCAGGACACGGCATGCCCGACCCGGAGCAGCAGCCATCAGGCTCGTACCCAGCTTCGTAATCGTCGGTCACATGGTTATGAGGCATGGCTAATCGCAGAAAAGTTTCATCACGCGGGTCATGCCGCGCTCGTGGTCAAGTAGGGCGAATGTCTGCAACGGTTCTTGAAACGGCATGGCACAATGCACCGCATAGGGCGTGTAGCCGATGAGCGAGCCGTTACAGGTCCAGTTCGTTCCGGGCGTCCAGCGGTGTAGGTGTCCGAAAAACGTGTGATCCGCCGGTTGTGTCGAGTCTCGATAGAACAACTGGCGCACCACCGGCACGGTCATGCCGCCGATCCCGCCCTGGTACTTGATCGAATCGCCGTGCATAAACCGCACACGATGTCGACCAATCGGCAGAATCGTTTGGTATCCGCGTTCCTCTTCAATCAACCACCGCACACGCTTGTCTTGAATCGTGCGAGCTAGAGAGCGGTACATATCCGCTTCCAAGCTCATGTCCTGCCGGTTGTGGTGCTGAACCTTCTTGGTCGTGCGTCCGTGGTTGCCGTCACACGTCACGAACGTAATCGCGTCACATCCCGAATGTTCTAGCAACGTCTTGCCGGTTCGCTCCAATAAATCGGCCGCGTAACACTTGGCTCGCAACGGACTCAGGGCGTTGGTTTGGGCAAGTTCTTCGTGCAAGTAAGCCGAGAAGAAATCGCCCAACAGACCAACGACCAAATGCCGCACCGTCGCCAATCCACGCGAATCTTCGATCATCCGTAACGCACGTTGCGTCACCGCTTCCGCACGCTTCTTCGCGATCTCTGGCGTGAACTCGTTCAACCCGTTGACGGTTTCGGGATGTACGACCTCTTCGCAGTGCCAATCCGACAACACCACGATCGCCGTAGCTTCCGGCTTGTCCTTCGCTTTAACGACCTTGAACGGCTTCTGTGGCTTGCGATCGGCCAAGGCGGACATTTCATCGAAACGCCGCTTCAACGCTTCGTGCTGACCTAACAGCGTGTCGTACTTGGTTCGTAACGCCTTTTCGGCGACGCGCTGACGACGTTCCGCAACATCCCGTTGAGGGTCCGCCTTCACCGCATCGACCAGTCGCGTTTTCGGCTTACTTGCCATTCAAGAACCGCCGAAAAGTCTGGACCGTGATTCCATTCAACGCCTCGACCGTGCGAGTGTCGCCCTCCTCCCCAAACCACTGCAACGCCGCATCGTAAACTTGCCGTGCATCTTGGTTGCGATCCTGGTCGTCTCGGGCCGCTTCCAATTCGGTCAACGCTTCCTTGGACAGTAAATCGAGCCACGTCTTGCGCGGTGGCTTTTTGATGGAACGCACGTAGTCCCGAAACTTGCCTGCCACGGCTTTCTTCGCGGGTGCCTTCATGGGTTCCCCTTAAACGCTTCGTACGCCGCCGAGATGCTGCCGAATTCTCTCGCCCACGCTTGGTTGTGATCCTTGCCCTTGCGAGACGCCCAACGCCGGACATGCGCCCATTCGTGAAACAACGCATCGACTAGCTCGTTGTCGCTCAGGTCGCACCGCATCCGAATGACGAATCCGGCGGACGTTTCGTGAACTTCGGCGATGCTGCCGGGGATCTGATTCGCATCGACCAACCGCACCGTTACACGACCGATGACCGGGAACGAACGGCGCAACCAAAGCAGGATTTTTCGGTATGGCCGCATTCACGCATCGCTCCCTCTGACCAACGCGAAAATGTCCGCCTCATGCACCTTCACTTGTCGTCGCGCGATGTCGGCCGCTTCACTGTTCGGCAGGTTCGCACGATGCACGGCGTCTAGGTATTCCGACCGAAGGTTCTTAATCAATCGCAACGCACGTGGCAGGAACGCAATCGGAGTGTCCAGCGGCCAATGCACGTGTCGAGCGCGAATCACCGCGTCAAGTTCGTCCAGAAGCCAGCGGTTGATTGCGACGTAGTTCACTGCGGCGGCTCACCATCGAAACACCGATCAATCGACCATGACGCGATCCACACGATGCCCATTGCGAAGATGAGCGAACCCATTGCTATTTGCTCTTGGCGGCATCCGAAACGGCATCCAAAACACAGAACACGATGCACACGGTCCCAAAGATCGGGTACTCTCCACGTGCGAGAATGACACCTGCGATGATTCCCATAATGGCAGCCATTACTTCACCTCCGCTTTCGCCTTAGCCTCGCGCCGCGCCTTCACGACCTTGAACGCGATTCCGCCAGCAACCAACGTCCAACCCAACCAACCAGGGAGAACGCTGGAAAGCGATGTCAGAATGGGAGCGAGAAACGCATACCACGGCTCGTTCGCCAGAAGCTGATCCAACACCGTTTTGGACAGCACGCCTTTGAGTTTGCCGCCTTGCGTAACGATGACCGGCGTGGTTTTCGTGTCGACGCTCGGAAATTCTTTGGCCGCTTGGTCCGGCGTAATCTGGCGCGGTTGAATCGTAGGATCGAGTTTCTTCAACCGCTCAAATAACCGCTTCACCGGCCCGCTTGAATCCGCCCAGACTTCGTTCGGGTCGATGACGACGTTAAAAACCTCGCCCTTCGCCAGCACCGACTCAGGCTCCTTAGGAGTGGTTGGGGGAGTGGCGTCGGGTGCTGGCGTGGGTTGGGCATCAGGGTTGACTTCGTTGGGGATGACCAACGCAGGAACCTTAGTGGGCGTCACCGTTGGCGCGGGACTGTTCGGCGTGACTGGCTGAAATGGCGCACCCTCAACTCCATAGGTAGGATGCTCTGCGGATTGAATGCCACCACCTGATGACACTTTCGGCGGTCCAGCGTGAACGTACAGCGCGTTCTTTTGTGAGAGCTTATCAACGTACTTGCGAATCGAACTACGAATAGCTTCTGCCGTTTTATCGGGGCCATAATAGCCGGTCCCCTGCATAATCACGGTCGTCTTATCGCCGTAAATACCCGACAATGGCGGTTGAACAATGATCGTTGGATAGCCTTCGATCTTGATTTTGTTGGTAAACCAATCGTGCGACTTATCACCCGCCATATAGATCTTGAACGTGGCCCACGAATTTGCTTTATCGCTTGGCTTGGCAAACGCCAACAGCTTTTCCGATTTCTCCCAATCCGCTTTCAGTTGCGCGCATGGCGCACATCCAGTACGTGAAATAATCGAGATGACGAATTTGTCGTTGTCGAGCGCAGGCGGACCCATGATCTGCCCAAACGCTGTCGCCTCGTCGGACTGGATGCCCGTAATGTGCTGCACCAAGTCGCCAGTACGCAACACTGCGTCTTTGTCGACTTCGGGAGCGTGACTCAACGCCTGCCCGTAGACCGGTGGAAGCACGCCCAACAATGCAGTCGCAAGAAGAATGAACCGACGCATAATCACCACCACTTCACGTATTGAGGAACGGCTGGCGGAGAGGGAACGTCGAGAATGACGACCCATTGCCCAGAGGCGAGATGAAGGCGTTGGAAAGCCTTCCAAGAGTAAGAATCGATCTTATTCGTGCTGTTGTTGTTGCAGACGTACCATGTATCGTCGTCAAGGTTGTCCGGCGTGTTGTTATCGTCCCAGCCGTAGAGCGTCTGGAAGTGATTTCCGCCGGCACCAATGGCCGCGTAGCGATTCGTCATCGCCGCCCAGCGCATCCAAGCCCAGGTGTCTTTGCCTGTTACGTTGTAGATGGGGATTCCACGACGCTGTGAGTATTCCGCCACACGCTGTGGCCAACTTCCACCACGTTCGCGACGCCCATATTCGGTGTCCCAAAGCAGCGTTGATGCTTCGGGTACTTGCGCCCACGCGCCGCACATACCAATGCTGCATTGCACGCACGAACCGTCCGGGTTCTTGTAGAAACCACGGACTTCGGTGGGTAGCTCCATCATGTAAACCGTGGCCTGCGCATTCCCTGCGCAAAGCCACAGCACACCGACGGCGATCAACAATTTGCGAATCATTCGCGTTTGCCCTGTGCGGATCAGTCCGCGTTTGTGCTTAAGTTCCGATTTCGCTGTCGCGATTATCTGCAAGACATGCCAACGCACACGCCGCACCAAAGACGCCTGAGGCAATCCACAATTGCGGGTCGCTCGTAATTACGGCCTTGCCCGCAGTCCACCCGCATGCACATGCAAAGATGAAACTAAACAACGCCATCACGCCCCCACCGGCTTGAGTTGCAAATAAAGCTGCTCCACGGCATACCCCGCCAGGAACTTCGCGATGGGAGCGAGAAACGCCCAGAGGCCCGTAAATTGGGCGTCGATGAATCCGTTGACCACGGATAGCACGGCCGCTTTCTTCGCAGCCCCGTCGGCGTCGGAAAGTCCGAACGCCTGTGCGACCAGAAACGCTTTCAGCTTCGCGTACAGTTCCGCGTAAACCAATTGCGCGTTATCCGCCAAGAATTGCTTTGCGGCGGCTTTGAATTCTGCGAGCGTCATGCGGCCATCCCTCCGAATCCCTGACCCCGCGTTTAATGCGAGGTGCGATTCAGTGGAGTATGCAGATTTCCGCTCGCCTGCCTAATCGATTCGTCCTAATGGTAGGACGCACTCCGATATTTCGTGACGGGCGATTCCAGGCGTCTTGCAACGCTTGCAGGTCATGTAGCGAGTAACGAGCTTGGTTTCTTCGTCCTGGCGGGTCGTATGCACACGCATTTCGCCTCCGCACTCTCTGCACGCCTCAATCGCATGCACCACAATCTTGTATTCGCGTTCCATCGCTCTGCTCCCTATTGGTCTTGTTTTGCCGCTTGAGCCTTTTGGCGTCGCACGTTCTCAATGATGAGCATTCGCCGACGCTTAATTTCATCGTCGCCGATTCGAGATCGCAGGCATGCCAGAAACTGCGTCTCGGGAATCGTTAATAATCGAGCCGACTCAAGGCCCTCCAATTCGTCGTAGTCAGTTGAGCCATACCACGGAACGGCCCGCACGACAAAGCCGCCTTCGATGTATGTTTCGTCCGGCGCAATGAATCGGTACTCATCGAATCCGGTAGGTCGCATCATCCATTTGTCGGCAACATGCGACTCGATGACAAGCGTGCAGTCCCGCTCAATTTTGCTTTTACCGAAAAGCCGCTGAAACAATCCCATGCGTCTCACTCCCGGAAAGTCCCTGCGGTTCCGAACCGCGAAAGTCGGAAAACTGCGCTACTACACGTTCGGAAACGTCGATTGAATCCTGAAGTGTTTTTCAAGCTGTCCATCGGCGCGTTGAACCGCTGTTTCGTAATGCTTTTGGAGCATGTCGTGGGTCAAGCCGGTCGAGGCAATAAGCCCACTGAACATCTCGATAATCATTCGCTGTCGCACATTGGCGACTTCCGCCACCTTGCGATTTACATAATCCTTCCACGCGATTTCATCTGCCGTCTTGCAGTCTTGTAGTTCAAACATCGCTCGTTTCCCCGGTTAAGTTTCGCGGTTGGGTTTTACGAATTCTTCCTGTGTGAAGTACGCCGGTTTATTCGGCCAAAGGTGAGTGCAGTTCCACCCCTGCTGATTAGCGGGCAAAACAAAATACGCTTGACGCTCTCCATTGGGTGTAGCCGTGTAGCGATAACACCTATCACGCAGTTCACAATGCTCGCCATGACACATGGAAATATCAGGCATGTTTCACCCCGCACATTTCGCAGAGGACGGTGTGATGCCAAGCTGGTAAAGTAAGATCGTTTACGCCTTGGTCAACCCTCCTGCGTACCGGGTTGTAATCGCGTTCGATTTCGTAACCTTCGGTCAACGTATTCCAACGGTCTTCGTAGTATTCCTCATCCCCAGCTACAGCCTTCTCGCCTCGCTTTAGTAGACGATAATCTTCTCCCGCTTTAATACGCATCATCTCTCTCCTTGATTAAAGAACCTTCCCGCATCGCCCACACGTCTCGGGCGAAAACTCATCAGCTCCGCTGGATTGCAGCTTGCGTTGGTCAAGGGGGTGCGGACATTCGATCTTCGTCATCCACTCCGATCGTCCGAACATGCCGTAGCTGTGTTCGCAAATCGGCTTCGGCGCGGTGACGATGACGACTTGCGCGAGCAAGATGCGTTCTATCGCGGGATTACTCCACTTCGTTTCGGTGGTCATACCTGCTCCTCTCGTTCGATGTACCACGCTTCCAATGCGGACTGTACCTGCTCGATAGAATCATAGATTTTCGAGAGATGCAAAACCGAATTGCTATAGAAACCCCACGTTGCGCCGAATGGTCCCCAGGGAATAATCCACTGGCCGTTCCTCGATTGATCCGCGATCAACTGCTTTCCGCCGTCGACATCGCACCACGTTCGCGTTCCATGCGAGTCGGTTTGCCAGGTGAATTCGATCATGCGTCACCTCGCTTGAAGAAATCCTTGCGTTTGATCTTCACCATGCGTCCGTCAGGGTGATGCCAAACGATTCCCTCGCACTCATGCGATCCGAGCCACGTTCTGAGTCCGTCAAAGTCGCGCGGCGGCTGGTCCCCCTCGAAATCGAACTGCCGATCCTCGGTGAAGTGAGAGACCAGCATATGCTTGTTGAACTTTTCGGGGTTGCCCTGGACCTTCGGGCCGACCAGCTCAAACGTGCCGTTGTTGCTGAATGGCGGCGACGATTCGATGAAGCTGCGCATAGTCTCGTAGGCTTCGCGGTGCCATTGGTCTTCGGGTCCGTCGCCCACCGGAAGCCAGCCCTGCTGCTTGCCGGTGTTCGCGTCGACATCATTCGCAGGCTCGAAATTCTCCGGTGGCTTACCTCCCGGCTTCACTTCGTACCGTTTGTAGAGTTTCCCATCGCGTAGCATGCAACACGTTCCGTCGAATTTGCGCGTTGCCACGCCTTCGCCGTTGAGAACCCATTCGGCACCCGGTACGACTTCGTTGCGCACGAGCTTGTCGGTTTCGTAATTACGCTGAAACAGCGAAATAATCTTCTTCATCACCATCTCCTTGGTTCGCGGGAATCAGGTTAGAGTTTCGCCGTCAGCTTCAGCGTCAATCCGCGTTTCGACACATCAACCTTCTTCGGAAACAATTCCACCTCAACCGGTTCGTACGTGAACGTGTTATCGTTCGCAACCAACCCGGCTAACTCGATTCCGTCGAACGTCGCTTTGAGCCACGCCAGGAGGTTGTCGCGGTCCTGCTCACGTGCGACGCGAAACTTCGCTTGGACCACCGCACCGGACCATGCACGTTCGGGGATTTGCGCTTTACGCATCGCTTGTCTTGCCACGAAACACGCATCGCTTTTCTGTTTCGATGTTGCCGACGACTTCACGGCCCAATGCGGACGTGAGTTCGGATGCGTTGCTTTGGGCGGTAGTGGTAAGTCGAGGATCAGTTCCGTCTGCATCGGTCGGTTCCTTCCGGAGGTTAGGTGTCGCTGTATCGGTGAATGATGTCGATGGAGACGAATACCGTTTCTGTTGCGGATTTCTCAGCAACCAGACAAGCCTTTTTGAGCCGGAAACATTCGGACCACGACTCGGAATTGAGAAAGTTCCTTATTCGCTCGTCATCCGATCGACGCATGAAGTTGCCTTCGTCAAATTCGTTTTCAAACGCATAGAGGGCCGCTTCATCTAGGGTCTTTTCTGGATAGGTCTGGCTGAACAGTCGGCGAACCCATGAAGCCTTGCGTCGTTTTTCGATTCTGTCGCGCCACTTTGCGAGACACGCTTGTCGTTCGGATTCATCGATCCGACGAAGCCTTCCGAACTCTGCTTCCACAGCCGCGAGTAATTGCGTGCGTTTAATCGCGACCAGCCCTAACTTGATAGCCTCACTCATGTCGTCACCGCTTTCGGCTGGAGGTCACACAACGGCGTAAATTGGATGCGTTGGCCGGAGAGCGTTATCTCACCCGCGCCGTCGCTTTTCACCATCGCCACTACGAGTTTGCGACGGTCTTCGCGAGAGAGGGTGTTTTTGCTGAAGGGCCGCACTCTCTCCATCGCGGCGGTTAGGTCGGGCATGGGGGGTCCTCCGATTAAAGGTCTGCAGGTGGAATGTTGAACGTGTACGCCTCGTGATGTCCCATCGCAACTACGGACTCGGCTCTGTCGTCGAATCGCGTGTAATCCTTAAACCAACACATCTCCACCTTGCCGGTCGGGCCGCTGCGTTGCTTGGCGATGTAGATTTCCGCCTTGCCTTCCGTGGCGGCGCGTTCCGATTCGGTCTTGGCGTAGTATTCCGGTCGATGCACGAACATCACGTTGTCCGCGTCTTGCTCGATCGCTCCGGATTCGCGTAGGTGCGAGAGTTTTGGCGGCTCGTTGCCGTCCGCCTGCCGGTTGAGTTGAGCCAGACAGAGGATCGGAACCTGCAGTTCGCGTGCGAGTTGCTTCAAGCCGCGCGACATCTCCGCAACTTGCTCTTGCCGCTGGACCTTCTTATTCGTAGGGGTGAGAAGCTGCAGGTAGTCCAGGACGATTAATCCCAGACCCTCTTTGCGTTTCATGCGGCGGGCGACGGATGCGATGTCCCAAACCGTGCGAGTGCTGGTGTCGTCGATCGTGAACGTGCCGCGATTACTGAGTTCGGCGGCTTTGCGGTTGAGTTGGATCTTCTCTTCGTCGCTGCAGGTCCGCGATTTCATGCGATAGCCGGAAACACGCGCCTCGCCACTAAGCAATCGGTCGGACAATTCGAGGGATGACATTTCCAGGGACACAAACAACACTTGCTGCGTCTCGCTCACTCGCGCCGCGATATTCATGGCCAGCGCGGTCTTGCCCATCGACGGACGGGCGGCAAGGATCGTCAGAGAGCCGGGAGCCATTTTGAGAATCGCGTCTAGGTCGCGGAAACCGCTTGGCGTCCAGGCGTCGGCTTCGTTGCTGTCGAGCCGCTGGATAACCTCCATAAGTGAGACGGAAAGTTTCTTGACGCAATCCTGCCCGACGCGGTATTCGTCGCGTAGCGTGTAAACCAGGGCGTCTACGGAGTTCAATAGGTCGTTGGCATCCATCGCTTCGTCGGACGCCTGTTCGACCATCTTGCTTGCAACGACGAACGCCTTGCGCTTGAACGAGTTGGTTCGGACAATCTCGGCGTAGTGCTTGGCGAAGTAGGCGTTGTCAACAACGGTCGCCAGGTCGGCGATCCCGCCCATGCCACCTACGCCGTCGAGTTGTTTGGATTTCTTGAGGCGGTTGACTAACAGCGTGACATCGATCCGCTTGCCAGCCGCTCGCATCTCCAGCATCTCGCCGTAGATGACCCGACAGTCGTGCTGAAAGAACATCTCCGGTTTCAGGATCGGCGCAACGTCGTCCAGCACTTCGTCCACCATTAGGATCGACCCAATGACGGACATTTCGGCGCGGGAGTCGCGTGCGAAGGCGAACACGTCGTCCTTGCCGGTCGACTCCAGTACGGCGGGTTGGTATCCGCGACTAACCATCGGCTTTGACTCCCTTCAAAGAATCGAGAATGACTTCCAAGTTGGACCCGGCCGCTTCGACGTTCTTGCGCAATGCCGCCCGGAACATGCCGATCGGCTTTTTGACTTCCGGCTTCTCGCACCCCTGCAACGCGGCGGCCACGTGACACTCCGGAACGCGCCCAACTTCGACGGCACGGCCGACGAGGCTGAGGAACTGCAGGTCACGCGAGTCGAGCGTCTTGCCCTGGAACTTCGTTGCGAGAAATCCGGTGTATTGCCCAACTTCACATTTCTCTGAGCGTTTCGGATCGTCGCTCGTAACGTTACGTAGCAGAGATTCTTCTCTGCTCTGCTCTGATCTGGTCACGCTTTTGTCACGGTCCGAGCGTGACAAATCCGTGACATTTTCACCCCTCTCCTTACGCTTCCTTTCTGCCGCAAGTCCTCTAGTCTTAGAGCCTTGGGACAAATGCCGATCAAAGTTGGGGACTTCGAGCGAGCCTTCGCGGACTCGAAGCCAGCCGACAGAGATGAGCGCGGACGCGAAACCGGCGTGACCGACTGCGATGTCGAGTCGCTTTTCTGTCACGCTCGAAGCGTGACATGTTGTGAGGTGATCGTCGCACCAGCACCAGAAACGAAAACACAGACCGAACGCATGGTCGGGGTGCAGGTCGAGCAGGTCCGCAAGGTGCAATACCTCGGGCTTGCGCAGTCGCCTTTTCGATTTTCAGCCACCCACCAGACATCGGCGCGTTCCTTCGTCCTTGCCGTTGAGACTCCTAGACCCGTCTCCCTACCGTGTGTGGTTCTCCAGGAAGTGTTCCCATGCCGCTTTGGGTGTTTCCACGATTCCGCCAAAGCGCGACATCATCAGCGGCAACCATTGCTCCCGCTGCAGATAGGCCGCTTGCGATGGGGGGAAATAAATAGCAATCGGTTTATGGAGACCGTATGCGAGGCCGATCTCGGCGATTGTGCCATGACAGTCCGGTGCGTCGATCCACGCAAAGATCAGGTCGGCGCGGTTTATAGAAGAAACCAATTGCAGGAACAGCGGACCATAATCGGTGCTGAAATTCGGCGATTCCTCGGCTTCGCTACCCGTCGCAGAAGGCACACCATAGGCATGCGATCCACTGTTGTCGCCTGACCAACTATGTCCACCGCAGTCGTCAATCGCTCGCCAGTACGGCCCGGCATAATTAATGATCCGATTGCGGGCGATGAACCCGTTCTTCCCCCATTCATACCGATAATTGACGCCGAAACCATGATTTTCCAACGACCATCCAGTGATGATGTCCGTTCGCCACGTCGTGCCGGTAATCTTGCCAGCAAGGTAGATGGACTGCAGCGGAGTGCGGTGTCGCCCGAACAAGAGCGGACGCTTCAAGATCGGATCGTCAGCCCGCTTGCCGCTAACGAACTCATGGCAAGGCGCACACACGTGCAACAAGTCCGTCAGTTCTTCGCGGTACTTGCGCGTATAGGTTTGGTGATGCGTCTGTGTGGCCTCGTTCCATTCGCACCGCTCGCACGTACCGCCACTGCGGGCCTTCACCGCCTCTTTGAGGACTGCCCATTCGCGGCTAGCGAGATACGCGGCATACTTTTCGCGGCTGTCGGGCATCGCCTTCCAATCCATTACTGCAGTCGACATAGCGGTCATCCTTGTATCGTTGGGAATCGGTTCAGGTCGTCCGCCGGGCCTCGAACCCGGACGCTCCAGAGGCGGTTAAACCTCATTGCTCGGACGATTCAGCCTGGGGTCGGACTTATCTAATTTTCCCCCACGTCACCGCAGTTAGCGATTGCGGCTCGGCCGTGGATTCCCGCCACGGCGTCGGGGTCGTGGGATGCCTAAAAGACTGGCGCGCCTACTGGTTGCGTAACCGGTTGGACTACGGGAGCGGGAATCGCAACCGGTGCCGGCTCGGTGGCCGCAAGGATCGCCTGGACCGCCATATCCCGAACACGAATACAGGGGACTGTTTCGCCCTTCATTTCTGTTTCGCTCGGATACAGCGTGATCGTTTTTCCGATCCAGTTGTTCGTCTCACCGCCGTACATCTTGGCGATGCGTTTGATGTTGGTGCGGTTCAGCACCATACCCTTCGTCATACCCTGGAAATGCACGACTCCCTTTTTTTCCTTGGCCTCCATACCGACTTCTTCCAGCGCGACGCGGGCGATAACGACTTGCACGTCTTGCCCGCGTAGATCGGATGCCGCTACATACTTCGACGGAATCAATTCTTGGATGTTCATAACCTCACAACCTCTCCACCAAAGGACAGTTCGACGGGTTCTTCGACATCCGCCCACGACGGCGGCGTCCACTCGTCAGGACTTTCGTAATCGGCCCACAGCCCAGTGACCTGGGAGTTGCGTAGGTCGATGAGTGCGCGTTGATAGGCTTCGCGGCCAAGCTCGATAGACCGCTCACATAACGTTGCGGCTTGCGTTCCGTAGGGCTCGCTGTTCTCTTGTGCGGCAATACCGAAACGAAACGTCTCGCCGGTCAGGGCTTTCCAGCCGTCGATATAGAACGCGGCTTGCCGGTGGTAGCCACGGTCAAATATGACGTTGCGAAACTTCCGACAATCGGCGGTTGTTTTTAGGTCAGCGATGATCTTCAAGCGGCGACACAGTTTGTCGATGCGGCCCTTGCACCGCAGCCCGGTCAGCGGGTCGTCCCATACGATGGTTAGTTCGGTCTCGCCTTCGTCGGAAAACCATTCACGCGCTTTCGAGTGTCGGTCCAATTGCGTGACCATCTCGACCAGGGCTGCGAATTCGTCCTCCGTGACGATGATCTTCTCCCAGTTATCAAGACGGAATTGCTCGACCTTCGCTTTGTATTCCTTAGTCGCACGTGGGTTGCTGCACTCGCCACCGTCTTTTTTCTTTACGTCCTTCGTGAAATCCGGCATGACGACATAGCGGCGGAACACGGCGGACGGTTCCAACTTGCCAGCGTGCGTTAGCGTGCCGAGTCGCATGGCGGGAGTTTCCTCGATCTTCGGTCGCCGATGGTAGGTACGCGGCGAACGCGCGATCAGGCTTAACGATGAGTTGTTGACGAACGGTAATTCGAGATAGTCGGTAAACGACATATCGCGGTAGATGCCCGGCTTAAGTTCGTGCGATTCGGCAATGCTCATGCAGCACCAATCAAAAAAACGTATGGGTACCGATTCTATAGTCTAGCAATGCCAGACTTATTGGGCAAGAAAATAATCTGGCTGTACCAGACTATTACCTACTTCTGTTTCGTGCTTGGCGGCACGAGTTGTTGCCAAGACTTGAGACCCAACGCTTTAGCGATGGTTGGCCAATGGTCGAGCGAGGGAATAAGGTCGCCACGCAGCCACTGAAACACCGTAGCGCGACCCTTACCGACCGCTTCGGCTAATTCGGTAGCTGTCGTTCCCTTCGCTTCCATGAGAGCGCACAAGTGGATCGCCCATTGCCCTGACGGCAATTTTGGATCGGGTTCCTTGGCGCGATTGCGAGGCGACATAGTTCCAGCATTCTGTCCCACGTCACGTCCTCCGAATAGGGTTAGGGTGTTCAGGCGGGGTTCCTGATCGTTTCACGTCAACCGTTCCAAAACCGTCAAAATCCGCGTGTTTTCAGGGGTCGTCAAAAATCTTTGGGATTTTTGTTATTGGGACTTGCCAATATTGGCGATAACCAATATATTGAGACCATGGCAAGCGAGTGACGCGTGCCGCTCCGGGATTTTTCAGTCAACAAGGAGAAGCAGAAATGAACCACTCGACCAAGACGATCAACGGCGTCAGCTACACTCGCACTTCGGCTATGTGCGACGTTGGGACAACGCTCTACCAGATGGAATCGACTGACGGCGGCACGCCGGAATTGCTCGGCACAGTCGCTTCGGTCGATCGCCGCGAAGCCGATAACCAGATCATCGCCATCACGCTCGACAACGGCCGCCGCCTCACGAAACGTGGTTGGCAGAGCAAGCGTGTTTGGAGGGCTGCATAATGAAAACCAAGAGCTATCACACTCGCGTTGCCAGGGCTCGCGCTGCCTGTGAGGGGCAGTCTGACGAAAATATCGGCAACCTTTATCGCTGCGCGACCAGCAGCGTTGAGCGAGGCGCCATTCGCGGCGTGCTTCTGCGGCGTCTTCAGCCGCGTAGGCCGCTTGCGTTACAGTGCGAATTTTCGTTGAGGCCAACGGCCGCACCGGAGAGTGCTTGGAATCTATGGTGCGCAGCATATGACGCATACCAGGAGACTCAAGAATATCTCTCATATCGCGCTGCACTGGCCGTATCAAATCAAAAGATCCTGGCAATCCTGTCAAGCGAATAAAACGCTCTCGCAACTCGGAGTCGTGTAATGGCACTAAATCCTTGGTCGGACAAGCACGAATCCCTGCTCGGCACGATGCCCGACGGTCTGCTCGGAGCGAAGATCGGCCGAACAAAAATCGCCGTGCAACGTAAGCGGCAATCAAAAGGCATACCGTCGCATAAGCCGTGGCGTCGCGACCTCTCGGCGTCGGAGCAAAAGAAGATCGGCAAGGCCGACGACACAACGGTCGCAAAGGCACTCGGTGTAAGTCGTATTTTTGTGGCGCGGTATCGCGCGAAGAACGGAATCCCTGCATACGGAAAATCGCAATGACCCCATCAGCCGACCAACTTCGCGCCGCGATCCGCGCGGCCATCGCCAGCGGCGAGACACAATCCACGATCGCGGACAAGGCCGGCACCTCGCAGACGGAGGTGAGCTTGTTTTTGAGCGGCAAGAAAAAAGACGTATACACGGGGACTCAGGACAAATTGGCGAAAGCGTTGGGTCTCAAGGTCAAAATCGGTTAGCCGCGTATCTCAGGAACGCAGCTAAACGTCTAAAAAACTGCCCTGCACGACGGGTGCTGGCTCGAACAACGGGGCGCGATTGAGTTCCGCCTCGATCCGATTGACCGAGGTGTTGAAGTGTTTCAACTCGCGTTCGATGCCGATGAACTTGCGGCCAAGGCGAACGGCGGCGACGCCGGTTGTGCCGGAACCCAAGAATGGGTCCAAAATCAAGCGCACCGCGCGGAACGCATTTGGCAAGCACGACCATCAATTCAACCGGCTTTTCGCAGGGATGGAATTTCGATTCTTGGCCGATGCAGCCGGTACGTATACGAGGAATGTCGTACATCGTTTTCTTGAGCGAGTCCCATTTCATTCCGGCGGTTTTCGCCAGACACCACATAAACTCTGTCGTAAATCGCGGTACATTTCGCGGTGTTGGCGCGGCATCCGGCTTGTGCCATGTCAGTAGCGCGGCCTTACGAAAACACGGAAGAGCGCCACCGACCTCGACGACGGAATGGTGTGTGCAGAACACGATCATGCCAAGCGAAACGATTTCGGCGGCCATCGGCAACCATTCTTGCGTAGCCTTCCACGGATCGCCGATCGCAATGCTACGACTCATGCGACGACCAACGCCATTAAGATCACCACGCGCGAAACCTCCCTTCATGCCTTGATACGGCGGATCTGTCACAACCGCGTCGACCTTGCCCAACGTCGGCAAGATTTCCAGGCAATCGCCGAGATATAGACGCACCGCGCCGTCGCTCGTTTGCCAATCGGGTTTGCGTTCCGTCGCGGTCATTTCGTTGCCTTCGCTTTGCGTTTGGTTTTGCGTTTCTGGTCGCGGCCGACGCCACGTGCGTTCATTCGCGCCAGCAGGTGAATCAAGGTGTCGGTGTCGTTGCGGCACGCCTCGAAACGGTCGGTCAGGATCTGCACAGCCAGCAACGGCTGAGCGTCGATTTCCTTCGCGGCGAGTTCGGCGTGTTCGCGAGCGGTCATCTCTGAAAGTTGTGGTAGTACTCGGCCGGCACCATTGTGTTGGCGTCAACAAAATGGTCCGGCGTCAGGCGGTGGCTTTCCGAATTGCTTCTTCCGCGTCGGCCGTCAGCGGTCCGAAGTTGATTTCCTGGGCGTGTATCTGAGCGACGATCACTTTCAACGCTTCGTACAGTTCCGGCGCGGCAACGATCAGTTTGGCGTTGGCGTCACGTTCTCCATCGTTCCAGTGAACAGTCGCGACCAAGGCGTAGCCGTCGCGGCCCTTGATTTCGACAGAATGCTCGTCTTCGTAGGCTTTGATAAACCACGGGTACGGGTCCGGCGTGTATTTTTCACACATGTCATTCTTTGCCTCACTCACGTGTCACCTCGGGGCTGGGGGTTTTTGAAAACCGGCATGTAAATTGGCGAACACTTGATCAAGATTTCGCGACCGTCCTCAGTCACGCCACAGAACCAATCGGTATAGGTCTCAATGGCGAAATGCTCGCCGTTCACGATCGATTCGTAGACAAAAAGACTCATTTCTCACACTCCGGTTTGTCGCTCGGGATTCGGGGATTAGGCGTTGGCAAGTTCGAGTAAAACGTCCGCGTGGCAGGGCTTGTCGAGCGGGCAGTAGCAGGCGAGGTCTTTGCCGCAAAGCCGATCACGGATTTCGGTATTGCTGGGATAGCCGGCGGCGGCTCGCAGTTGTTCGTCGCCAAACATTGCGCGAAAGAATCCGAGCGCCCCTTCAGCATCGATAGGCTTGTGACCCATCGGACCTTCTTCGCCGACCACGAACGGATTTCCGAACGATCCCGGGCGAGTGACGCTGACGCAGTTTTCGGGCATGCGCCAGCCCTTAGTTCGTTTACGTTGAATGCGTTTCGGCACGTCTGCTCTCGGCGGTTAGGGGGCGGGGGTGGCTAGTCTTGTTCCGCATCGGCCGCACATATCTTGATGCGTGTACGGCTCTTGGCGACGATACGCGATGGGATGCGGGCAGCAGTCCGAGCAAGCCTGAATCCGATGCGTCAGCAGTTGCATCGCGCTTTGTTCAGTTCGCACCGTGATCTGCTTGTCACCATGACATTGTTTGCAGGATTGCATCACACTCGCTCGGGAAAGTTGGGCGGCGGGTTACTTGGCGACTGGTCGCACGTGCTTCTTGCTCATGTTTGCCGCGGCCATGAGGACGTTATCGATGTCGTTGAGTCCGAGGCCAGTAGCGTCTTTGAGCA
The DNA here is from genome assembly GCA_049840575.1 of Pirellulales bacterium. Lineage (GTDB taxonomy): Bacteria > Planctomycetota > Planctomycetia > Pirellulales > JALHPA01 > JANRLT01. Next base: position 323,672 of record JASGKV010000007.1, on the reverse strand, counting down.
GCAAAAGAATCGTGCGCCGTTGAAGACGCGACGACAGCAGTTTGGCTGCGGCCTCGGACAGCGTGACGATCGCTTCACCTCCTGCGCTCGGCGTCGGAGCGGGACGGGCGTCTGGCAAAACCGAAGCTCGCTTGCCGCTCTCGAAGTTGGCGTAGTCGGACGGCAGCACGCCAAGGATCTCTGCATATTCGCGGAGGCCAAAACCAGCGGCCTTGCGAGCTTGACGAACGCGCTCATGTGTCGCGCTTTCGTCCTTCGCTTGGCCGGGGACTGGCAACGCGGCGGGGTCGATCTCAACCACATAGCACGGACCATTCGGCGTGTCGCGCGATCCGAGTTCGGCAAGTTGCTCGGCGCGATATTTCTTGCGGCATGCCAGGACGATTTCGCCGCGCAGCATCACGGCGTATCGCAACTTGATCAGCACGCTCGGGTCGCTCGTCTTCACAGGGGCGGGCATGGGGGAAACTTGTTTGGGGTGGGGAAAAAGCCGCGAACGGGGAAGACGATCATTTATCCGGTCAACGCTTCGGTAATGGATTCGTGCTTGCGTTCCAGAACCTGAGTCAGCGTCACGTCACACCCGACGCGCCGAGAGACTTCGTTGAACTTGCTACGAGTCGCTTCGCCCAGGTCGATGCCGAGTTGCAACGCCAGCAGGTCTAAGTAAATCTGTACGTCGGCCAGTTCCTTGGCGGCTTCGTTCCGAAACTCCTCGGCCGTCACGTCGCCGCGATCGAACTTCTTGCGGAGATTGGCGTACTCGCCGACTTCGCCGACCATCGCTTGCAGCCATTGTGCTGGCGACCAGTCGGACCCGCCGGCTTTGGAATGTGCCGGCTCGCCGTGTTTGTTTTTGAACAACGGCAGGCGGGCGGTGTTCGCCGCACGGAGTTGATCGAAAGTCAGGCTCATGATTTTGGGCTTTCAAAAAGACAAACGGATGAAATGTTCGGGGCTAAACGGTCGTGACGGAGTTGCGTTCGAGGTATCCGCGAATCGACTGTCGTAGCGTCTCGAACGACGGATGCGTGTACGCTTCGGAGCGTTTGTAGTCGCTCTCCATGCACTCGCGCCCGCAGTAAACGTGACCGCTGTCTAAGACGATCAGTCCGGCGTGTTCGTTATCCAGCATGGTTCCGCAGCAGCCCGCGCATTCGTATTGCCAGCCTTCGTCGATGCAGTTCTGTGTTGTCACGGGACCAGGCGCGTACTTATCGAATTCCGGCGCGCGCGTCACTCGCTTCTCGATGTACGGGCAATCGCAATTTTCCGCGTTGGCGTTGCGTGGCACGTCCTTCGATCGCTTGGCGAATTCGATAACTTGGCTGTGGTCGTAGTCACGGCAACTGACTTTGTAGGCTTTCATTCCGTTTTTCCTCGTTGTTGCACGTCGTAGCTGGTCAGACCTTGCGCATTAAATCCAGCAGTTTGTCGAACAGTATTTGGGCAGCGGCGCGGTCGCACTTCCTCACCGTCACATCGAGCAATTCGCATCGGAGACGGATTGTCGGTTCTTGTGGCTTTGCGACTGCGGTTCCGAGCCTCGGTGATGTGCGGCAACACCCGGTGCACAAGCAACCGGGTGGGTGTTGTTCGGCCATGTCGTTCATTCCCTATGTACGGTTGTCGCAATCTCGGCTATCGAATCGGGGTCCAGGGCTACGCTCCCTGACTTCGGCTGGCTAGTTCCGAAACGCTCTTCTGTTGCCATCTAGTGCGTCCGGGAGTCTCGCTCCCAACGTACCCCGTCTTGCCGGTCTATCCCGGCCGTCACGCCTCGGTGTCTTTTACGGCCAATCCGTTTTCGTGAAACAAGTCGCGGCACGCTTCGCACAGCGGGCCAACGCGATCTCCCGTTGACTTATGCGTGATGAAAATCGAGTCTTCTCCACGCCCTGCACGACCTGTCGGTTCGTCGCACCAATAACAAATCTCAATCGCCATTGCTTATCTCCGTCATTGAGTAACACAGCCTCGGTTGGATCATTCGATCAAAAATGGTGCGTGACCATTGGTTTGTTCCATTTCGCCCCAAGTCGCACGATAGTACGCTTGCCCGCCAATCTCTCCGTTCTCGCCAAGCGATTGCACGTACCCTTGTGCGCCCCAAGGCTTCGGCTCGGTGACGGTCATGTAACACCCGCCAAACATGCGATTACGGCAAGATTCCGGGGACAGTTGGACAATCTCGCCGACTCTCAGCTCCGTCTCGCTCATCTCACTCTCTCGCGTTGGGGTTTAGGATCGGTTCGGGCGAACGTGCCTATTCGACTTCGCTATCGGGCCGCGTGTACTTGTCTTGCATCTCGAACGTCGATTGCAGGAGACCGATCCGCGCGGCGGGGATCAGCCACTGCATTAAGTAGCGTCGCGATTTCGTTGTCAGCTTTTCAATCGCGGCCGATGCTTCGGTATTGCTTTTGCCTACGACACGGTGCAGCAACTTGAAAAACTCGGGGTCTTTGCCCAGCAGTATCCGCATCTCATCGGCAAATTGAGCACGAACCTGGTCGACCTTGGCCTCCGCAGATGTACGCAACTTCATCATTTCGCTGTCCATACCGACCCTCGTGGTTTCTGAAAGAACTAAAGAGCCGTTGCTAAACAGCGTCTTCGATGATCAGGCGGCCGAGCCATTCGGCCTTCTGTGGGACGATTGAATTTCCGAGTTGCCGATAGCGGTCCACCCGATCGGGAACCCCATCAGCCACTCGGCAAAGCTGGCCGTCGGGACACCATCGAATTCGATCAGGACGTGAGCGACCAGATTCAGTCCGGCCGGGCCAGTGCCGAAGCCGCAAATCCTGTTTCTCTCGGCTTGTTTGAGATGGGCTGCGCGTGAGAGCTTCACCCTTTTTCCGTCGCTGGCTTGCATCGTAGGCCAGGATGAGAACTCGGTCTCGACGGTGTGGTGCGCCAAACGCGGACGCCGGTAGAGTTTGCCACTCCGCATCGTACCCGCAGCCGGCAAGCGACCCGAGAACTCCGTCCAACCCCCGAACAAGCAACGCTGCGACGTTCTCAATCGCGACGTACCGCGGACGAAGCGCGCGAATGATACGTTCGTATTCAAACCAGAGGCCCGACCTTTCGCCGGCGAGACCTTGCCCACGCATGTTCGAGAAGCTGATGTCTTGGCACGGGAAACCTCCGCAGAGGACATCGACTCGCTCGGCGTCGACCGTCGGCCATGTGCGTACATCGTTGTGACGCCGGACGCCAGGCCATTGCTTTTCGAGGACTTCGATCGCTTGCTCATTGATCTCCACCTGCCAAAGACACTTCATTCCGGCCCGTTCAAAACCCAAATCGAAGCCGCCGATTCCCGCGAACAGTGATCCGAATGTCAGCGGCATTCCGCACAAATCCTGAAATAGCCCAGTTGGCGATCAACTTGCGTGTCCGTCTGTCTGCTCACCACCCTAAGCCGCAGCAGAGCTACCAGCACGCGCCGAAGCTAAGTGTTCTTTGATGGTTTCGCGGTAATCCTCAACGCACTTGTCTTCAATGTCGGCAAATGAACGACCGGCTAGGCGTTGCATGAGCGGCAAAAGTACCGTGCTTGGCGTGTCGATCTTGGTTTCGTGATCGCCCACACAGAGGCGGGCATCGCTTAAGACATCCACGACTTCCCAACCTTCGGCCACTGGAAAACGCCGCCCATTCGGATCGCAGTCGAACTGGATCGCATAGCCAATCTGCACGGTGACCTTAAAGACACCGACGCCATCGGCATCTTCCAAGGCGTATTCGATCATTCCGGGCCACTTGGTCATCGTCGTTCTCCGAAAAGCAGGATCATCAAACCCGTCATGGCGGACAGCACGATTGCAGCCGCCCAGAGTGGCCAACAAATCACGCAGCGCGTCGTTCTTGATGAAGTCGTTGCCACACTTCCTCCCGATGAATCTCGATGTTCGCAGGCGCATCTAAACCGAGTTGGATTTTCTCGCCGCTGACTTTTAGGACCACGACCGTAATCGTGTCGCAGATCCGAATCTTTTCACCGACCTTGCGTGACAAACAAAGCATCGTTGTGTTCCTTGAAATGAGTTGGTGGACCTGCGGGTACTAACCCCAACGGCGTTCCCCGGAATCTGCGGTCCATCGTGCTTGTCATCCTTGGCAAACCTCAATGCGGCTCACTCAATCCTTAGCCGCTCCTAACGTCCCTTCCTGTATTCAGCCCGGGTCATTACTCCGGGCTAGGTTCGGCACGCGCCGCACCCGAGACAAGATTCGCTATGCCGCAACGACCTTATTGGCCAGCGACTTGGGGGCCTCATCCTTTTCCAGTGTCTTTTTGAAGCCGCTGTTGCTCGCAGTATGAAAGCAAACGATTCCTTCCGGCTTCATGAATCCCGGTGCGGCGTGACTTCCGTCGGCCCGTAAACGCTTCAATGCCGCTTCACAGTTATGTGTCGTAAAATCGCCGCGATAGAGAACCGGTACGAGTCCGCAGCATGCCGGTAGAACCTTTTGCACTTTGACCACGCGAGGGTCTTCTGTTGGGGTTTCGAGAGGCATCTCGCCAGGCAGACACCACCGAATGACATTGAACAGACTGAACCGCTTTTCTCCTTTTGGCAGCCCGTAGCCGCGTTGAATGCCGCTACCCCACCACTCGCCAAAGTGACGGCCTGGGCCAAGCTGCGAGAGTTCGTCGCGGTGTTCGGTCGCCCGCTTCGCGAATCCGAAGTTGTCGTCTTGGGTCGTGATCCAACGGGTACGGCTTCCGAAAAACATCATGCCTTCTGGCGTGATGTAAATTTGGGCGTTCGTACCGTCCAGCTTTTCAGTGATGACGCACTGCCGAGAAAGACGAGCGATTTTCGGAAATTCCTTGAACTGGGGTAATTCACCTTCCATGATCTGCTCCTTGATTGATGTGTTAAACCGCCGCCCAAACCACCGCAGGCCGTCCCGAATCCGTCTTGCGAGTCTTGCCCGAGTCCTTAATCCAACGAATCTTCACCAAATCAATCCGTCTCGGTCGCAACGTGTTCTCTCGCACCTCCGGCATGAGCTTGAAAATCTCGCAATCCGTCAGTCCTTCATCGCCAGCCGCCACGATTAGGCGATAAACCCGTAGGCGAATCGCATCGAGTGTTTCGTTATCCTAGCTCTCCGCAGCCGCCACCGATGTTTCGCTGTGGCGTTGGGCGGGTGGGGCGTCGAAGTTGATGGTGGTTTGGGTCATGGGGTCGCTTCCTTTTTGATACGGGCATCGTTCGTAACCTTGGACGATTCCCGCATCACGCCGACCTTGGACGATTCCCGCATCTCGCCGACGTTGGACGATTCCCGCATCACGCCGACGTTGGACGATTCCCGCATCACGCCGACCTTGGACGATCCCCACATCTCGCCGACGTTGGACGATTCCCGCATCACGCCGACCTTGGACGATCCCCGCATCACGCCGACCTTGGACGATTCCCGCATCTCGCCGACGTTGGACGATTCCCGCATCACGCCGACCTTGGACGATCCCCACATCTCGCCGACGTTGGACGATTCCCGCATCACGCCGACCTTGGACGATCCCCGCATCACGCCGACCTTGGACGATTCCCGCATCACGCCGACCTTGGACGATCCCCACATCTCGCCGACGTTGGACGATCCCCACATCTCGCCGACGTTGGACGATTCCCGCATCACGCCGACCTTGGACGATCCCCGCATCACGCCGACCTTGGACGATTCCCGCATCACGCCGACCTTGGACGATCCCCACATCTCGCCGACGTTGGACGATCCCCACATCTCGCCGACGTTGGACGATTCCCGCATCACGCCGACCTTGGACGATCCCCGCATCACGCCGACCTTGGACGATTCCCGCATCTCGCCGACGTTGGACGATTCCCGCATCACGCCGACCTTGGACGATCCCCACATCTCGCCGACGTTGGACGATTCCCGCATCACGCCGACCTTGGACGATCCCCGCATCACGCCGACCTTGGACGATTCCCGCATCACGCCGACCTTGGACGATCCCCACATCTCGCCGACGTTGGACGATCCCCACATCTCGCCGACGTTGGACGATCCCCACATCTCGCCGACCTTGGACGATTCCCACATCTCGCCGACCTTGGACGATTCCCGCATCACGCCGACCTTGGACGATCCCCGCATCACGCCGACCTTGGACGATTCCCGCATCACGCCGACCTTGGACGATCCCCACATCTCGCCGACGTTGGACGATCCCCACATCTCGCCGACGTTGGACGATTCCCGCATCACGCCGACCTTGGACGATCCCCGCATCACGCCGACCTTGGACGATTCCCGCATCTCGCCGACGTTGGACGATTCCCGCATCACGCCGACCTTGGACGATCCCCACATCTCGCCGACGTTGGACGATTCCCGCATCACGCCGACCTTGGACGATCCCCGCATCACGCCGACCTTGGACGATTCCCGCATCACGCCGACCTTGGACGATCCCCACATCTCGCCGACGTTGGACGATCCCCACATCTCGCCGACGTTGGACGATCCCCACATCTCGCCGACCTTGGACGATTCCCACATCTCGCCGACCTTGGACGATTCCCGCATCACGCCGACCTTGGACGATTCCCGCATCACGCCGACCTTGGACGATCCCCACATCACGCCGACCTTGGACGATCCCCACATCTCGCCGACGTTGGACGATGCGAGCATGGCATAGACGCGCACGCCTTTAACGACTTTCACAATCGCGTCGCCCGCCAAAATCCAGCAACCACCCAAAAGAATTTGGCGTTCGTCGGTGATAATCATTCCGGCGATCTTTTCCCGCAGCCGTTCGGTGCAATCGAACTCGGCGGCTTTGTCAAACCAATCGGGGCGTGAGGTCTCATCGAGACGCAGTGTGTACTTCGCCGGTTCCGCACACTCGGCAACGCTTGGCGGTGTGAATTCAACGCGCACCCAACCACGGATGCGAATGCCGTCGTCGCGCAGGTTGTAAGCCGCGATCAAGTCGCTATGGCTGTCCGTGTATTCCGGAGCGGTGATGATCCGGCCACCCTTGCAGTAAATCGCCGACAAGAAATTGCACATCGAAACAAGTCCTTTGAATTTCGGTGTTGGTGGGTGTGTGTTTACTTCGCTTTGCGGGGACGGGTGAATTGGAATTCGACATCGTTTCCAGTGATGCGAGTGCGTACGCTACTGCCTTCCGGCAAGTGAATGCGAACGTAGGAATAGAGTGACGACCGAAACGCCTCCGGGCTGCAAGTGAAATCCTTCCCGGCTTTGGCATGAAAGCACTTGCCGGTCGTCCACTTGCTCCACGGATACTTGCGTCCACTTGGGAGGTCCGCTACGACTGTTGCCACGTTCCATCTCCTTGGCTTAGATTCCGTACCGCTCCAACTCTTTGAGGATGTCGGGGCTTTTCTTTGGCCGTCCGCGCTTTGGCGTCTCCGGTGTTTCCTGTGCGGAGAATCGTTGCAACGCTTCACGTGTCGTGAACAGCGTTCGGCCTAGCTTCGTGTGCTCCAAACCGCGATCGAACCAAACTTGGATCGTGCGACGGCTGACGTTCAGCAACTCGGCAGCGGCGTTGACTCTTAGCGGTGTTTCGTTTGCTAAGTCGATCATTGCTTTGCTCTGTGAGGCGTTTTCGTCTCGTGCATTATAATGAATTTAGAACCTAATTCGACCTATTACCGACATAATAGAGCGTAAAAATAACGCAACTCTTTTAAGGGTAAGGGTTAAAAAAATTCCGAATTACTTGTAAATTGTTTTATTCAGACCTATCATCACCACATGGGTCGCGGACGAAAGCCATACGCTGTCGATGAAATCAAGGAACTCGGCGTAATGCTTGAGGAGGCTGGCAAGCAGTTAATCGATTTTGCCGCCGAACGTGCCCTTGAGGGTTTTGACTCGCATTACGAGGTTGAGTCGGGCGAGGGTGTGGCGGCGGGAATTGCTGATGCAGGTTCGTTCTTGGGCAACCTTATTGCGGCTCACAAGGAGTACAAAATTGGGCGGTTTAAGAAGCAGCAACTCAAATGGAAACGAATACCCGAATCTACCCGAATGAACGGTTCAGAAGAGAAAAACACAGGCGAAAACAGCACCAAGAAACGAGGCCCGAAGCCCAAGAAAAACGACGCAAACACCGGCTAGGCAACAACTTGGGGACGTAGCTCAATTGGGAGAGCACCTGCTTTGCAAGCAGGGGGTTGAGGGTTCGATCCCCTTCGTCTCCACTCGATTCCGCACGACCAACGGCCGCCGCATCGCAAGACCCGGGCGGCCGTTTTGCTGCGCGGTCGAAGAAGATGATTTTGCGAGTCGTGATGCAAGCCGAATCACACGGCGACCAGACCGAGCAGTATGAATTTCGGGCCCGTAGCTCAGAGGTTAGAGCAGGCGACTCATAATCGCTTGGTCGTGTGTTCGATTCACACCGGGCCTACTCTTTCCATTGTTTATTTCTCTAAATCGTGGATGCGTGCAGAATTACACGTCATCAAATCGCTATTATTTACTGAAATAACGCGTGTTTTGTAGTTAATCGAAAATCCTTAGCGGTTTTTAAGAATTTCGTTGTCTGCGACGAATTGTCGCGGTAGATTGCGGCACGGCGAACCGCAGTTTTCTTGCGCCGCCCTTCTCTTTCTCCGGGGGAACGAAATGCGATATTTGCTACGACGAGTCGCCGTCATCGGCGTCTGCTGTGCGGCGTGCCTAGGTCTTGTTGCCGTCCCCGCTTCGTACGCGGTCAATATCTACGGGCTGACGTCCACAAACGGGTTGATCCGGTTCGATTCGGCCTCGCCCGGCACGGTGACCACGATCGGGACGATCAGCCAGGCCGGGATCGTCGACATCGATTTTTATCCGGCCAATGGTTTGCTCTACGGGATGACCGCCAACGGCACCGCGTATCGCATCAACACGACGACCGCCGTCGCGACCGGCGCCACGCCTGCTTCGGCGACGTTTACCGCCGGCGCGGTCGGGACCGTGACCGATTTCGACTTCAACCCGGGCGCGGACCGGATGCGAGTCTTCACGAACGGATCGACGAATCAAAATTACCGCGTCGAGCCGGACATCGTCACCGCGCCGCAAACATCGGTCGCCCCCGGAACGGTGACGACCGATGGCGCGTTCACCGGCGTCGCCGGGTTCGTTCCGGTCGCCAACGCTTATATCAACAATTTCGACGGCGCGGCCTCGACCACCCTGTACAGCATCAATACCACGAACGACTCGTTGGCCATTCATAGCGTGGGTCCGCAATTCAATACCGTCGCCACGGTCGGAACGACCCTGGGCGTGACGATCGGCAGCAACGTCGGGTTCGACGTCGGCCAAAACGGTATCGCCTACCTGTCGAACGATAATTCGTTGTTCACCGTCGACCTAGTGACCGGCGTGGCCACGTCGGCCGGCACGGTCGGCGGAACCGGTTTGGTCAGCATCGCGGTCACCGCCTCGCCGGTGCCCGAACCGGGCGTCGTCGGCCTGGGCGTCGCGGCCGCATTGTGCGGCATCGTGGGCTATGCACGTCGCAAGAAATAATCCGAAACGAAGCGATTGAAAATTCAACGCCCGGCGCGAATTTCGCGCCGGGCGTTTTTTTATTGATGGGACCACTATTCTGAGAATACGACGGATTTTCCGATTCACAGGTGACTCTTACTCACCACGCATACAAGAGTCTCTTCGGAAGAGACTGATCTACTCACTTATTCGAACATCATTTCGTGCGAATCGCTTCCGCCGCATTCACGCATCGCTCGTGCAAGTAGGAAGAACGAACGAGAGTAGAGCAGAGGTGACATGATTAGCGTGACTGCGTTCAGTAACGCCCAGCGCACGCCGACAAGCATCGTTACGATGATGGGCAAAGATAACAATAGGGTCGCGCCGATCGCGGTGGCGAAGACGCCTGGTGATCGCAGGGCAGATGCGCTTTTCAGTAGAGAAAAGATCGTAACCGCGATCGCCACGAAGCTCGACATGAGGTAGATGAAGCCGAGTACTGCGCCGAGTAAATCCGCGCTCGGGGGATATAAGGTTCTCAGGCCAAGAATCGCCAAGCCGCCGAAAGAAAAAACGGCGATGAGTACGACGAACGCAAAGTACGAAGACGAGAAAAAGAATCGTACGCCGCTATCGGCAGGCGAACCACGCAGCCGATGCAATCCGTAAGTAAACCGCACGACACAAAGCGCGATGGGTAAGTATGCGATGATTAAAGCCGCCGCGTCGTTATCCAAGTAAAAATGCAGCGAACGGATCGCTCCGTCGAGTTTCATCGTGTTGATCAGCACGGAGTAAACGGCAACGCCGACTAAAACCCAACCGCAGATCCGCGCTCCGTCGGATGCCGCTCGCCATGAAACGGTTTCCGAGCGATCCTGCGATGCCGCATTATCGTCCTCGGTATAAGATCGCGGGGCGATGTGCGGATTCCGTATCTCAGGCTCGCGCAACATACACATGCCCCTGATTAAGCATTCCTACGAGTGCTACCGCAACTTCTTCACCTCGAATTTTTCGCCGGAGAGCGCCTTCTTGACGTACGCGCCCCAGAACGGGGTCGGCGTATAGTTCCAGTCCAGGATCACGCGCGGCGTCGATTTGGGATGAAAATTCCAGGCCGTCCAATGCAGCTTGTGCTTTTGGATCAGGCCCAGCATGTCGGGCGACCACGTGTACGGGTCTTCTTGCCGCTCGGGCGGGACGAACGACATCCGTTCGATCTCGGCGCCGACTTCGCCCAAGAACAGCGGGTGCTTGGCGGCCACTTTGATGAACTTGTTTTCCCAATCGCTTTTCCACGGGTAGACGTGGCAGGAATACATGATGCCGTTCCCGGTTTTGTCTTCGAGCGCAGTAACCGTCGAGGATGCCCGAAAGGTCGTAGGCCCAGTCCAGGCCGCCGACGATGGCGATGTTCTTCGCGCCGGTCTCGCGGACGACGTCGAGCAGCTTTTGCATGCCGATCGAATCGAAGCCCGCCAGCTTGGCTTGGTTTTCGTTGAGGACCGCGCCGTCTTTCGGCTTGTCGGTCACGCGGCCGCCGTCGCGCCAAATTTTCCAACTGACGTCGTGCGGTTCGTTCAACAGATCGAACAGCACGGCCGGGTGATTCTTGTACTTGGTCGCCACGTCTTTCCAAAAGTCGGCATGCTTCTGCTCGGGCGCACGATAAGCGTGCAGATCCAGCACGATGTACACGCTGCGGCCGGCGCAACTGTTGACCGCGTCGTCGACCAGTTGTCGATACTTCATACCGCCGTCGTTTTGATACGGGCCCTTGCCGATCCAAAAATGCTCGCGAATCGGCAGACGGACGCAGTTGCATTTCCACTCTTTGATCGCGACGTCGATCGATTCGAGGATATGCTCGCCGCCGCCCGACCATTCCAAGCTCGGGATCGCCACGCCTTGCAGCCAGACGGTTTTGCCGTCGGCGTCTTTCACTTGGTTGCCGTCGACATGCAGCGGCTTCGGCAGTTTGTCGGCCGCGGGAGCTTCGACTTGTGGCTTGGGTTTCGGCAACGCGGCGATCCGCGCTGCCTCTTTGTCGGCGGCCGCTTTCTCGGCCGCGTCGAGTTCGGCGACCGGGTAGGGCGTGACCGTGATGTCGTCGAAATCCAGTCGGCCCGCCTTCGCGTTGAACAACGTGAACATCAACTCCAATTGCGTCGCTCCCTCGGGAACGCGGAACGTTTGCTCGCGGACGGTCCACTCGGCTTTGGTGCCGACGTAGTTCGGATGCTTCGGCGCAGGTTTCAGCTTGCTGCCGGCGGCGTCCTTGAAATCCATCATGATGCGACCGTCGAAGTAATTCGCCTTGCCGCGCACGATCCCTTCGTAACGGACTTTGTATGCGAGTCGTAACGCTTGCGCGTCTTTCGGAACGTTGATCGCGCGGTAGGCCAGGACCTGTTTCTCGGGCTCGACGACCGCCAGACGCAAGAAGCGGTTCTCGCCGTCTTGCTCCCACGTGATGCCGCCGCCGGTTTTCCAATCCCGGGGGCCGTCGTCCTTGGCGGTTTGAAAATCGCCGTTCGAGAGTAACGACACCGGCTCGGCCGCGAACGCGGGCAGAGCCAGAACAACGAACGAACCAAGAGCGATCAGAAACGTGCGCATGAAGTCCCTAGCGAAAGAATCGCGACGTAACGGCGAAAACATCTCCCCCAAGTCGTGGTTATTATCGAACCCCATGCCCGGTCACACAAGCGGCCGGGATGTCGCTCTTGAAGCGAACGGCATCAATCAGCGCGACGCATCCCATGCCCCGACGATCGGCATCGTCGTTACAGCCCGTCCGGTCTTCGCGGACGTTGCATTTTCTCCACATGCCGGGCCGATACTTCACTTGGCGATTGTCAAGGAAGAATCGCCGATTCTCTCGAAGCCCGATGCGACCCTCGACGGTCGTGATCCGGCGGCTTGCGAATCGACCGGCTCAAGGGAATGAGCGCAGTTCGTTCAATCGTGTTCGTTCCCCGTTTCGTCGGTCGTTTACGCCCGCGCGTTCGCGCGTCTCGCCATGCCCTCGGTCCGCCGCAAAACATCGTCCGTCCAGACGCCGCTGGAAACGTATCTGCGCGAAATCAACGAGACCGCGCTGCTGACCATCCGCGACGAACAGGACCTCGCCCTGCGCATCGGCCAGGGCGACAACGCCGCCCGCGACCGCATGGTCCGCGCCAACTTGCGGCTGGTCGTGAACATCGCCCGCGGCTACGCGGGCAAGGGCCTGGGCCTGCAAGATCTGATCGAAGAGGGAAACCTGGGCCTGTTGCGCGCCGTCGAGGGCTTCGACCCGTCGATGGGCACGCGCTTCAGCACGTACGCCAGCTATTGGATCAAGCAATCGATCAAGCGAGCGTTAATCAACGGCGGCAAAACGATCCGCATCCCGGCTTACATGGTCGAGTTGCTGTCCAAGTGGCGTCGCGCGTCGGCTCGCTTGACCGAAGAACTGGGCCGCACGCCCACGCCGGAAGAGGTCGCTCGCGTGCTGGGGTTGGCCCGCAAAAAATTGCCGATCATCAAGAAGGCGATCAAGATCTACAACCTGACGCCGCAGACGGATCAAGCCGAGACCGGATGGTCGATCGGCGATATGGTGATGGACGAAAACGCGAAAACGCCGGACGACAAGTTGTTGAACGACGACAATTTGTTCCACGTGATGGAAATGCTGAAGACGATGGACACGCGCGAGGCGACCGTCCTGAAGATGCGTTTCGGTCTGGAAGAACACGAACCGCGCACGCTGAAGGAAATCGGCGAATCGCTGGGCCTAACGCGCGAACGCGTCCGCCAAATCGAAACCGAAGCCCTGGCGAAACTGGCCGCCGGACTGGACCCGACGTCGGACGACTGAGGTGTTATGCGTTTGGAAGGATCACGTATCCATGGGAACGTCATCCCACTCGTGGTTGTAAAGCAACCATTCCAACGCATGTCGCCTTTCGACGATTCCATCGTTATCAAGCTTTAGCTTTGACGATTGGATTCTTCGATGTTGCATGACTGACCAGTGCAAGCAATACGCACGATCGCAAGCGGCGACGATTTGCTGTGAAGGTCTTTTCAACGCTTTGCGGCGAAATTCAATCCCGGACTCATCCTTTTTCATGTCGGGAAAAAGTGTCACGAAGCTTTGCGAACAAGGTTCCGCGAAGTTCAAGTCGTCGACCAGCGAGAGACTCCAACAAAGCGCCACATTCCTTCGATTTGATTGATAAATCGTCGAGTCGGCAGTTTCGAGCTTTCAAGAAATATTCGTTCGGATAGAGTCAGGGAACGTGAAGACTCGTTCTCCTCGATCCAACGAAGTGCCCTGCGACGATCGAATCCATACGCGGCCGCGGCGGTACCATGCATGGCGTAAATGCGATTGATGATCTCCCTCGACCGATCGATCGCAGTCCGGGGTATCAAGCAACGGCAAAGCGTCGTTCGTAAGCAAGTCGAGTTTTTTGATGAGCGCCCAGGACTCCGCTCGAATTTTTGAGTATTCCATATCTGCTCCGAGAGATAATAGTCGCGGCAAGCTGTGTTCTACGCTAAGCCAACGGGAACTTGAAGGAAAGCCGCGCTGGGCGGACCCTACTCGCACACAAAGGATTGTTTTATGATCTAGGAATCGCCGTTCCGTACGATCTTTCCACTTTTCGGCCATCCACGTGCGCGACGAATTCTTGCCCGCGTTGGACGATGAAACGGACGACGTTCCCGCGCTCGACGCCGCGTTGACGCCGGACGAGGCCGACGACGAACTCGATCGCGGCCGTTGCGCCGGCGAACGCGTCGCGCTGGTCGGCAAGCTGGCCGGTATGTCGAAAAAAGAGGCCGCCGCGCTCATCCGCGGCGAAGGAGGCTTGGTCGTCGACGGGCCCGACGGCAAGACCACGTGGATCGTCGCCGGCGAAGGCGAATCGCCGCTGCCTGGGTCCCAGCTGGTCGATGCGCTCGAACGGTTCTTCGGCCCCGAGGTCCGCCAAGCGATCGACGACGGCCACATTCGCCTGACCGGCGAAACGCAACTCTGGGAACGTCTGGGGTTGGTCGACGTCGAACAGAATATCCAGCGGCTCTACACACCGCAGATGCTGGCCGAGTTGCTGGGCGTCGCGCCGGCGTTGATCCGTCGTTGGCATAAACGCGGTTTGATCACGCCGACGCGCGAAGTCAAAAAGCTGCCGTACTTCGACTTCGCCGAAGTCGCCGCCGCGCGACGCTTGGCCGAATTGCTGGCCACGGGCCTTTCGCCCGCCGAACTCGAAAACCGCATCGCCGCGTGGTCGAAGTATCTGCCGCAGACCGGGCGGCCGCTCGAACAACTCGCGCTGATCGTGCGCGGCAAACAATTGCTGGTCCGCCAGGACGACGGATTGGTCGGTCCGGGCGGGCAATTGTTTTTCGACTTTTCGCCCGAGGCGGATCAGACGCGAACGGAGATCGCAGACGCCGCGTTGGAGTTTCCCGGCGACGAGGGGCACGAGGCCGCGCCGGCGGTCGTCTCGCTGGCCGAAATCCGAGCCGCCCGCGCAAACCTACGATGCGCCGTCGGTCGACACGCCGCCTGAGGTGTTGCTGGAAATGGCGGCCGAGATGGAAGATCAAAACGATACGGCGGCCGCGGCCGACTTGTATCGCTTGGTCATGGCCGTGCAGGGTCCGTCGCCGGAGGTGTGCTTCTCGTTGGCCGACGTGCTGTATCGCCACGGCGATCTGACCGCCGCGCGCGAACGGTACGCCATGGCGATCGAGTTGAACGAAGACTTCGTCGAAGCGCGGGCGAATCTCGGCTGCGTGTTGGCCGAATTGGGCGATCGCGAGTTGGCGCTGGCCGCGTTCGCCGGCGCGTTGCGGTTCCACCCGGATTACGCCGAAGTCCATTACCACATGGCCCGCACTTTGCAGGAGTTGGGCCGCGTCAGCGACGCCAAAGAAAGTTGGCAGGCGTTCCTCCGACTTTCGCCCGAAAGCCCCTGGGCGGACGAAGCGCAAGGCGCTCTGGCCAACGACGGCGCGGTCCACGTCGCTCCGCTGTAAGACACGGATGATCGAGGCGCCTAATTCATACAATTTGAACGGGAGATCGCAGAGGACGCAAAGACAAGCTCTTGAGGAATTTCTCCGCGATCTCGACGATCTTCTGTTCACACTTTTCGAACGTTGGTAAGCGATGTCCGATGACGACGAGTTGCGTTTGTGGAAACGCCGTGCCCGACGGTGGAAACGGCGGGCGTTGGTCGATGCGCTGACCGGGCTGCCGAATCGCCGCGCGTGGGACAACCTCGTCGAACGGACCGCGTCCGACGACGAAGGGGGCGTCATCGTGCTTGACCTCGACGGTCTGAAGGCCCTGAACGACAGCGAAGGCCACACGGCGGGCGACGCGTTGCTGCGCCGCGCGAGCGAAGCGTTGTGGGTCGCGCTGCAAGACGACGGCATCCCGTTCCGCATCGGCGGCGACGAGTTCGCGTTGCTGGTCTCGCGCGGCGAGCCCGAGGCGTTGGCCGCGCAGCGTGGAAACCGATCTGGCCGCGATCGGCATCGCCGCCCAACTCGGCTGGAGCCGCGCCGTCGATCACGACGATCTGGAAGCGATGTTCCTAGCGGCCGATCGAATGCTGGTCGCGAACAAACGGGCGGAGTAATCCGCTCCCATCGGACAAAGTACGGCCCAGCGTCGCATTCCCAGGTTCGTAGGACCGACAGTTGTTAGCCCGGTCCGTCGGGGCCGGTTCACGTCTTTTTCGAATATATCGCGGCGGAAATTAAAACCGAACCAATGAGAATGGCTCCGGCAACAATCATTGGGGGGCCCGCATTTCTTTGAACGGAATATGAGTCAACAATCCCGTACAAAAAGCATGCGGCACCGATAAGAAACAAGAGAATGTAATTCCACACTTTGCCCTCGATAGCATTTGACCGTAAAGCTACTACGCATCGTCCCTGCGGGACTTTTTCGGATGCGGCTTCTCGCTCGCTTGGGCGGTCGTCTCGTTCTTCGCCGCGCCGCTTCGGCCCTTTTTCCGCAAATCATTCAACACGGTCGCCATGTCGTTCGGCATCTCGCAGCCGAACAGCAGGCGTTCGCCGGTGATCGGGTGGGTGAAGCCCAGTTCGAACGCGTGCAACATCACGCGACGGGCGCCGCTGCGGTCGATCAGCGGAGTTTGGTTGAACGGGATGTTGTAGACTTTTTCGCCGCACAGCGGATGGCCCAACTCGCCCAGGTGGATGCGGATTTGGTGGGTGCGGCCCGTTTCCAGTTTGCACTCGACCAATGTGTACTCGCCCAGCTTTTCGCGAACTTTGACGTGCGTGACGCTCCGTTTGCCGACCGACGGATTCTTGGTGCTGCCCCGTCGACCGTCGCCGCGATCGCGAACCAAATGACTGACGATCGTTTGCGGTTTCACGTCGCCCCGCGCGATCGCCACGTATCGCCGCGCGGTCGTGTGATCGCGAAACTGCTTCGCCAACTTGCTCTCGGCCGTCGCCGTGCGGGCGAAGACCATCAACCCCGTCGTTTCGCGATCCAGGCGATGCACCGGCCGAACCGGCGGCGGGACGCCTTTGTGTTTGCGCAACTTGGGATCGATCTTGGCGATCACGTGCGGCAACAACTCTTCGAGGGTCGGCTGAATTTGCTTCCGCTTGTTCGACCACATCTCTTCTTCTTTGTGGCGATTGGTCGTCATCCGCGCCGGCTTCTCCAACACGCAGACCGCGTCGTCCAGATAGTGCAGCTTCAGGTCGCTGGCTTGCGGCGGTTTCGGTGCGGCCGTGTCCAGCAGCTTGATCACGTCGTTCTCGGTCAGCCGCCGCGCCTCGTCGGTGCAGATGTTGCCGCTGATCATCACGCGACGACTGACGATCAATTTGCGAATCTGTTGCCACGACTGCCCCGGCAACCATCCGCGCAACGCGGCGGACAGCGTTTTTTTGGCCAATTCGGGCGTCATATGAAAGATACGATCGTTGGGCATGCGTTCGATTGTAACCGGAAGCGGTCGGCCTCAAAGAGGCTCAAGAAAACGGAAGACGGAGAACGGCCGCAAGAAAAACAAAAAGGACAAAAAGGAGAGCGGCCCTACGTTTCTCAAGAGCGGCGTACCAAATCGCAATCATCCCTCCTCCTTTTTTGTCCTTTTTGTTTTTCTTGTGGCCAATCTCTTTTGTCTTCTTGAGCTTCTTTGAGGCCACTCTCCCCGCGTCTTGCGGAGGGCCGGAAATCGGCGACAATGGACGGCTTTCCCGCCCCACCACACGTTCACGCACACTCGGGGGAGTTTCCGTCCATGGCGCGTCCCGTCACGTTGTTCACCGGCCAATGGGCCGATCTCAAAATCGCCGACATCGCCCGCAAGGTCCGCGAGTTCGGGTACGACGGGCTGGAACTGGCCTGCTGGGGCGATCACTTCGACGTCGGCACCGCGTTGAAGGACGCGGGCTATTGCGCGGCCAAACGCGACATGCTGGCCAAGCACGACCTGCAATGCCACGCGATCAGCAATCACTTGGTCGGCCAAGCGGTGTTGGACAACATCGACGAACGCCACAAGGCGATCCTGCCGCCGCACGTCTGGGGCGACGGCAAGCCCGAGGGCGTGACGAAGCGCGCGATCGAAGAGATGAAGAACACCGCCCGGGCCGCGCAGAAGTTCGGCGTGTCGGTGGTGAACGGCTTCACCGGCAGCAGCATCTGGCATTTGATTTACGACTTTCCGCCGGTCCCGCGGAAGATGATCGACGACGGCTACGCGTTGTTGGCCGAGCGTTGGAACCCGATCTTGGACGTCTTCGCCGAATGCGGCGTGAAGTTCGCGCTCGAGGTCCATCCGACCGAGATCGCGTTCGACATCTACAGGCGCAACGCGCGTTGGAAGCGTTGGACCATCGTCCGGAGTTCGGCTTCAACTTCGACCCCAGCCACTTGCTGTGGCAGTTCGTCGATCCGGTCGAATTCATCCGCGTTCCCGGACCGCATCTATCACGTCCACATGAAGGATGCGATCACCACGCTCAACGGCCGCAGCGGTATCCTGGCCAGCCATCTGAGCTTCGACGATTCGCGCCGCGGTTGGAATTTCCGCAGCCCGGGCCGCGGCGGCGTGAACTTCGAAGAGGAATCATCCGCGCCCTGAACGAAGTCGGCTACCAAGGGCCACTGTCGGTCGAATGGGAAGATTGCGGCATGGAACGCGAACACGGCGCGAAAGAAGCGGCCGCGTTCGTCAAGAAGTTGGACTTCACGCCGAGCAACGTCCGGTTCGACGCGGCGTTTGAGAAGAAGTAGGGGGGAGGGTGAAGGGATTCAGGTTTCAGGTTTCAGGAAATGCAACGAGACTGGAAAGTCTTGTCTTGCTGCGATTTCCTAGCCGGCGACTTGGCTTAACGGACATCCGCAAAGTTCCCGGCGAACGGGTTTCGCCGGGAACTTTTTTTGTGCCATGAGGCGTCTTAAATCAGTGCTCGACACGACTCCGGTTAGCCCGGGTTCGCACGGAACGTGGGATGCAGAACGTCCCGTTCCGCTGAAAAATTCTTAGAAAAACGCCGTAACTTCGACCGGCTTTCGTGCATTTCCGATGAGCGGGGGTTTTGATCACGATTCGCCGCGCTGTCGAAGAAATCGACACGCGAGAGGTCGGTTTTATAAGTGAAAAAATATTCACTCGTAACGTCGTGCTCGTAACGCTCGCAGAGTGGAACTGGGGTGTTTGGCGAAACGGCGTGAACCGCAGGCTGGCCCCGGCTACTCGATCAAAAGAAAAAACGGTTGCTTCACGTGTGCTCGTAACGCTCGTAACGCTCGTTTCGATCGTTTCGATCGTAACGCTCGCGCAGTGAAGCTAGGTAAGCTGTCGTGCGGAGTTTTAGTCGAGCTTGTTCGGCTCGTTGCACACTTCCGCGAGTCCCCCTCGCGGCATTCCCGAACCCCGAACCCCGAACCCCGAAAACTGAAAACCGAAAACTGAAATCCGAAAACCGAAAACCGAAAACCGAAAACCGAAAACCGAAAACCGAAAACCGAAAACTCCCCCGCAACGCTCGTTTCACTCGCGCTGGTAAGCTAGGGCGTTGATCGTCGTTCGTTTCTCTTGCCGTTGGCTTTGTCATGCGTCATTCGTGGTTTATCACCGTCCTCGTAATACTCGTTTCGCTCGCAACGCTCGTTGAGCAATCCGAACGGTCGTTCGCGCAAATGCCGACGCGGTCGGCCGTGGCGGTGCCTGCGGCGGCCCAGTCCAAAAAACCGTCTCCCTGGGGAATCAGCAGTTCGGCCGGGTCGCGGCGGACGCATGCCGAATGGTTTCCGTTGATGAAGGAGGCCGGCGTCCGGACGGTCCGCTCGTTCCCCACGTGGTCGAACGTCGAACCCAAGAAGGGCGAATGGAACTGGAAGCAATGCGACGAGATGATCGCCGACGCCGAGAAAAACGGCCTGGAACTGAACGGCATCTTCATGGGCAAGTGCCCCTGGACCGAAGGGGGCATCCATCGCTTTCCGATGGAGAACCTCGACGATTGGGCGAGCTACGTCGAACAAATCGTCGGCCGTTACAAAGGCAAGGTGACCTACTGGGAAGTCTGGAACGAAGGGAACGCCGGCTTCAACGACGGCAAGCACACCACGGCCGACTACGCCAAGTTGGTGGCGGTCGCCTACGACGCGGCGAAGAAGGCCAATCCCGACGCGATGATCGGCCTGTCGGTCGCCAGTTTCAACGCGCAATATCTGCACCAAACGATGTTGGAGTTGAAAAAGTTGGGCAAGCCGGCGGCGTTCGATTGGTTGGCGATTCATCCGTATGAAATCGCGGATCTGCTGCTCGAGCCGGACGGCGAGATCCCGTTTCTCTGGATGACGCACCACCTGCGGACGCTGCTCAAGTCGGGCTGTCCCGAACGGGCGGACTGCCCGATTTGGATCACCGAGATCGGTCACCGCATCGGCGACTCGCACGGCCGCAAGATCGACGAGCAGCAAGCGGCCCGCGCGCTGGTGAAGATGTACGTGATGGCCGCGGCGCAAGGGATCGAACGAATCCAGTGGTTCGAAGCCCGCGACCCGACGAACGAAGAAAACGGTTTCGGCGTGATCGATCGCAACGGGAAACCGCGCCGCGGCTTACACCGCCTTGAAGACTTTGACCAAGGTCTTAGGGTCAAAACCTCGATTTCTCCGTTACTCATTGACGGAAGGCTCGCAACCGAAGATGGCTTTTTATTTCGAGACTGATGAACGGGGCATCGTGATGGTTCAATGGAGAACCGGAATGAAATCCGAACAGCCGATGAATCACGACGTCGAACCGATTACCGGTGCCGTAATCGACATGCTGACCGGCGAAGCAATCAGCGATGCAGTGGAACGTAAACGCTTAGGTACGACGCCGCGCTGCGTCGTCATCGGGCGAATGGATGAGCTGAAACCGATCGTCAAGGATTCCAGCGGAGGTGGCTATCCGACCCCGGTGGGCGACCAACAAGTTCATGTCGAGCCCATAACGACTCAGTACGGCACCGAAGATCGCAACACCGGAATTTATAAAGTCGGTCGCCATAAAGACGCGGTCTTCACGTTCCCCGACGGAACGTTCGGGTTATACGTTCCGTCGAATCAATGGGCCGCGTTTTGGGTGCATCCGTCGTTCGCCGGGCCGCTGCAGCGCGAGTATTACGTCCGTGCGACGTTGCGCCGCGTGACGCCGGGGAACCTGGGGATGAACTTCTTCTATGAGCAAGCCGACTCGCAGGGGAAGAACGCGTACAAGTCGACCGGCCAGTGGTATTCGGTCGCGCCCGACATGGGCTGGCAGACCAAGACTTGGCACGTGAAAGACGCCGGGTTCAGCAAGATGTGGGGACACGATTTCAGCCTGCCGCCCCGAAAAGTCGGAACCGTACGTGCTGGGCAAAATCGAAGTCAGCGTCGAACCGTTTGCGGACGAAAAGAAAAAGTAGCTCGTTCGGAGAGATTGGTACACGGATACCACGGATGTGACGGATTCTCGCGGATCGAAGAATACGAGTGTGAGTGGAATTCGTTCACACTCGATGTTTTTCGATCAGTGCTCATCCGTTCGATCCGCGTCATCCGCGTACCGGTTTCTCCTTCAACGTGGTTCTTGCTGCGTGACGCAGTGGAACGCGCCGAGGCCCCAGGCCAGATCCCGGGCGGGCAGGCCGACCACTTCGCGGCCGGGGAACAGCGGGCGGAGGATGTCCAGCACGTCCCAGTCGGCCGGGTCGCCGAACTGCGGGACCACCACCGTGCCGTTGGCGATGTAGAAGTTGGTGTAGCTGCCCGGCATGCGCTGGTCGTCGTAAAACAACGGCCGCGGCATCGGCAGCGCGACGACGGTGAAGGGCTTGCCGTCTTGATCCGTCATCGCACGGAGGTCGGCCAGATTTTTTTGCAGGACGGCGTAATTTTCGTCGCTGTCGTCGGATTCGACGGCGGCCACGATCGTCGTGGGATTCACGAAGCGAGCCAGTTCGTCGATGTGGCCGTCGGTGTCGTCGCCGACGATCCCTTCCTTCAACCAGAGGATGTTCGAGACGTTTAGATAATCGCGGAGATACTTTTCGATCGCCGGCTTATCGAGCTTCGGGTTGCGGTTTTTGTTCAGAAGGCATTGTTCGGTCGTCAGCAGCGTCCCCCGACCGTTGACGTCGATCGCGCCGCCTTCAAGGATCATCCGCGGCGTGAAGATTTTGCGGCGGGTGATGGCGGCGATCTCGCTGGGAATGCGGTCGTCTTGTTCGAACGGCGGGTACTTGCCCCCCCAGGCGTTGTAGCCCCAGTTGACGACCGCCGGCGGTTGATCGGCCGGGCCGACCAAGAAGGTCGGACCGCTGTCGCGGATCCACGCGTCGTCGGTTTCGACGACGTGGATTTCGACGTTCGGCACATTGCCCACGTGTTTGTAGGCGTCGGCACTCGCGCCGTCGCCGGCCAGAATGTTGACCGTTTCGTTGCGGGCCAGCGTGCGGGCGAGGCGGGCAAAGACCTTCGGGATCGGCGCGAACTTGCCCGGCCAGCTGGCTTCCTTATGCGGCCACGACAACCACGTGGCGGCGTGCGGTTCCCACTCGGCCGGCATGCGATACCCGAACGCGGCGGGCGTTTCGACGCCGTGCGTATCGCGCAGGATCGGAATCTTCGCTGGGGATGTCGCTGTTGGAATCGCCGTTCGACATGAGTGCGGATAACGAGCTAAGACGCGGAACCGACCGAAATTCGACGACGTGATTGTAGTGAAGAACGATCGTCGAAAATAGTCGCTCGATTCCGGCGATGTTCGAGTAGCGGTCTAGTAGCAGGCGTGAATCGCCCCGACGATTGGCGCGGCGTCGCAAGCGTACAAATCCGCGCCGCCGAAGGGGTTGAGTTCCACGACTCGAAAACCGTTCACGGATTCACACACATCGATAACGTAAACGAGCGACGGTGCGGGCAATTCGGCGGCCGCATCCTGAGCATAACCCCAAGCCGGATCGTTATGCCGTGCGGCGATCGTCGCGGTTCGCCCATCGGGTCGGTAGCCGCTGCCGGCGACGACGGTCCGATTCACGACGACAAAGCGACGCTCATTCGACACGGACACGACCGGTGCGACGACGACCGACAAGTTTTCGTCGTCGAAGTAAAACCCATGATCGAGTGCGGCCAAGGACATTCGCTCGCGCGTGACGATACGTCCGGAGAACGGTTTTAACGGACTATCGGGACGCACGAAAACACGACCATCGACGCCGTGTCGCGCATAAATCTCATCCGCGCGAGCGACCAATTCGCACGCCGGCAGGATCTCGTAGCGTTCCTGCAATAACCACTTCCTCGCGGAATCATACCATGTCGAACACGCGAACTTTGCCGTATCGCAGAACGCGCCGGGCGACCAGGATAATTCGCGTTGGATTCGATCGGCGTTGCCGAGACTACCGTGAAACACCACGACGCCGTCGAATCGTGGAAACGCCCGAGTGCTCCACGAAACGTCGTCCCAAGCAACGATCCGATCGCCATGGCTTACGGCCGCTTCATGCAGCACATCGCCGTTGGGGAACGCTTCCGATTCGAGAACCCAGGTGATCGCGGACATGCCAGACTTCAGCGCGAATCGCGAATACAAGTGAGGTTATGGGCTCAATCCAAATACCGCTTCGTCAAATCCCCGTACGCGTCGATCCGGCGGTCGCGGAGGAACGGCCAGTGCGTGCGGACCACGTCGATCTTGTCCATGTCGCATTCGACCAACAGCGTATCCTCTTGGTCGTGCGAGGCGCGGGCGATGATGTTGCCGTTCGGGTCGGCGACGAAGCTGGCGCCCCAGAACTCGATGCCGTTTTTTTCGTGGCCCGGTTCGTTCTCGATGCCCACCCGATTCACCGCGGCGACGAACACGCCGTTGGCGATCGCGTGCGAGCGCATCATCGTTTCCCACGCTTCGTGTTGGCTTTTGCCGTACTCGGCTTTTTCCTCGACCAGCCAGCCGATCGCCGTGGGATAAAACAAAATCTGCACTCCGGCGAGCGCGGTCAATCGCGCAGGCTTCGGGATACCACTGATCCCAGCAAACGCACGTGCCGAGCGGGCCGTATTTGGTGTCGAACTTTTTGAAGCCGGTATCGCCGGGCGTGAAGTAGAACTTTTCGTAGTACCTCGGGTCGTCCGGGATGTGCATCTTGCGATAGATGCCCAGCGACGAACCGTCCTGGTCGAACAGCACCGCCGTGTTGTGGTACAGGCCCGGCGCGCGACGCTCGAACAGCGACGACACGACGACCACGTTGTGGCTTTTGGCCGCGGCCGAGAGCGTTTCGGTCGACGGGCCGGGGATCGGCTCGGCCAGGGCGAATTGGCGGTGATCCTCGGTCTGGCAGAAGTACAGGCTGCCGAACAGCTCTTGCAGACAAACGACCTGCGCCCGGCGGCGGCGGCCTCGCCGATCCGTTGGACGACTTTGTCCAAGTTTGCCTGCTTATCGGCCGAGCAACGCATCTGAATCAAGCCGAGCGTAACGGTGTTGGGCATGCGATCAACAAGAAACGATAAGTGAATGACGAGAAGCGAAACCGTAGGGTGCGTCTTGACGCACCGAGATCAGGCGTTATTTCATCGTGCGAAAAGATCGAGCAACGGTGCGTCAAGACGAACCCTACGAATTTATCGATACGCGATCGGTCGTCATAGCGTTCGCGCTATTTGACCGCCAGCATGCGTTCGAGCGCGGTCAGCGATTCGGTCGCGGTTTTGTCGTCGACGCGGATTGTGTTGACCGGCGTGCCGGCGGCCAAGTGTTCGAGGCTCCAGCAGAGATGGGCCAGGTCGATGCGGTACATCGTGGCGCACATGCAGACGACCGGCGAGAGAAAGTGAATCTCTTGCTCGGGAAACTGGTGCTTCAAGCGATTGACCAAGTGCAGCTCGGTTCCGATCGCCCATTTGGTGCCCGGCGGAGCCGCTTTGACGGCGTTGATGATGTAACTGGTCGAGCCCTTGAGGTCGGCCTTGTCGCAGACCTCCATCGGGCACTCGGGATGGACCAAGACTTGGAAGTCGGGCGATTTTTTGCGGAAGAGGTCGACATGCTCGGGCCGGAACATCGCGTGGACGCTGCAGTGTCCTTGCCAGAGGAGGACCTTGGATTTTTTGAGTTGCTCGGCCGTGTTGCCGCCTCGATCGGCTTCGTGCGGATTCCAGATGCACATTTCGTCCAGCGGAATACCCATCGCCTTGGCCGTGTTGCGGCCCAAGTGCTGGTCCGGAAAGAACAGCACTCGACTTCGCCGGGCGAACGCCCACTTCAGCACGGCGGCGGCGTTGCTGCTGGTGCAAACGATCCCGCCGTGGCGACCGCAGAACGCCTTGAGACTGGCGGCCGAGTTGATGTAGGTGACAGGCGTGATGTCGTTCGTGTCGACGTAATCGGCCAGTTCCTCCCAGCAGCCTTCGACCTGTTCGATCGCCGCCATATCGGCCATCGAGCAGCCGGCAGCCATGTCGGGCAGAACCACGGTCACGCGTTCGCCGTGCCGGGCATCCAATTTTTCCGGACGGTTGGCCAGAATATCGGCTGTCTCGGCCATGAAGTGGACGCCGCAAAACGCGATGTACCGACACTCCGCGCTCGAGGCCGCCATTTGGCTCAGTTGGTAGCTGTCGCCCTGCAGGTCCGAGAGGGCGATGACCTCGTCCTGTTGATAATGGTGGCCGAGGATCAGCAGTTTCGAGCCGAGTTCGGCCCGCACGGCATTGATCCGGGCGATCAACTCGTCGTTGGCGAGCGACTTGTAAGGTTTGACGGTCGGTTCCGGTGCTGGCAGTGTGACTGGCATGATTGTGGGTAAGGTTTTTATGTTGTGCGTTATTGAATTATACGAAAAAGATGCCTGAATGTTGGGTGGATTTTCGGCAGCTAGACCTTCTTCCTCAACGCCGGGTTGTTCAACTGCTCGTCCGGAATCCGCAATTCGTCGATCACGCGGCCGCCGATCACCGTTTCGTCCAGAATCCGTTCGACGTCGTGTTCCGTGACGCCGCCGTACCAGACCGCTTGGGGGTAGCAAACCACGACCGGACCGAGTTCGCATTGTTCCAGACATCCTGCACTGTTCACGCGAAAGAGAGGACCGAGTTGCGCTTTTTGAGTTCGCTTTTGAATTTCTCTTTGAGGGCTTCGTTCCCGGCCGGGTCGCAACAGCCGCGCGGATGCCCCTCGGGGCGTTGATTGCAGCAGACGAACAGATGGCAGGTGTAGGCGGGCATAAGGCCGAATGACTTGATGATGAGCGTGCAGGCCGGGCCGTTCGGCTGAGGGCGAAATCGATGCCCGAACGCCGTCCGGTGATCTTAGCCTCTGGGCGGAACGGTGAGCAGCCGATCCATCGGCCGGTCGGGGGATTTCTCCAGCCTGCGGGAAGATGTCCACCCTCGAACGCGGCTGATTGACCCTTGCCGGCGGGGGCCTTACACTAGGCGTTTTTGCGTCCGTGGGCGTCGTCGCGGCTAACCGCCGAGCGTTCCGTGCGCCCGCGATACCGCATCGACCAGATCGTCGTACGATGGCCCGCAAGATTCCCAAATCGAAGTCCGCTGCGGCCAAAAAACCCGCCACGCCGCGCGCGGGAAAGCCCGTGCGAGTCGCGGAGAAAGCAAGTCCTGCCAAGACGCCGGCGGCAAAAGGCGACCGCAAAGATGACTCGAAGAAAACGCCGGTCGCCGACACGAAGCTGAAAACCAAGACGACACCGACGAAGCTCGACGCGAAACCTACAGTCAAGAAGTTCGCGAAAACATCGGCATCGTCGCAGAAACCACATCCGCCTGCGAAGACCGCGGCCAAGACCAAACCGACTCGCGGACGACGCCGACCGTTGGTGCAGCGATCGTTGTTCGGCTCCGTCGACGTCGAAACGACCACCGATCAACTCGAAATCACGAATCCTTCCACCGAACCGAAAGACGCTATGTCCACCGCGACCGAGAAACCGGCCAAGATCGGCATCGAACAACTGGCGATCAACACGATCCGCACGCTCTCGATGGACGGCGTGCAAGCCGCCAACAGCGGACACCCGGGCACGCCGATGGCGCTCGCGCCGATCGCGTACACGTTGTGGCAAAATCAAATGAAGTACGATCCGGCCGCGCCGCAATGGCCCGCGCGATCGCTTCGTACTGAGCTGCGGTCACGCGTCGATGTTGCTGTACTCGATGCTGCATCTGGCCGAAGTCGAACAACTCGACGGGCACGGCAAACCGACCGGCGAAAAAGCCTGCCCGATCGAGCATGTGATGAAGTTCCGCCAATGGCACAGCCGCTGTCCGGGGCATCCCGAAGCGTTCGAAACCAGCGGCGTCGAAACCACGACCGGACCGCTCGGCGCGGGCTGCGGCAACAGCGTGGGGATGGCCATCGCGAAAAATGGCTGGCCGCCAAGTTCAACAAACCGGGCTTCCGCCTGTTCGATTACAACGTCTACGTCCTCTGCAGCGACGGCGACTTGATGGAAGGCGTGGCCAACGAAGCGGCCAGCATCGCCGGTCACTTGAAGCTGAACAACCTCTGCTGGATCTACGACGACAACAAGATCACCATCGAAGGCGAAACCGATCTGGCGTTCTCCGAAAACGTCGGCACGCGTTTCGAAGGCCTGGGCTGGAACGTTCTGCACGTCGACGACGCGAACGACCTGGATAAGTTGGAAAACGCCTACGCCGGTTTCCATGCCTGCCAAGACAAACCGACGATCATCATCGTCCGCAGCATCATCGGCTACGGCTCGCCGAATAAGGCCAACACGCACGGCGCGCACGGCGCTCCGCTCGGTCCGGACGAAATCAAACTGACCAAAGAATTCTACGGCTGGCCGACCGAACCGTCGTTCTTCGTGCCGGACGAAGTCCGCACGCACTTCCGCGACGGCGTGATCGCACGCGGCAAGCGTCAACACGAGTCGTGGGACAACCAATTCGCCGATTACACCAAGAAGTACCCGGAAGCGGCCGCCGAATGGAAGCTGATCGAAGCCGGCGCACTGCCGGAAAATTGGGACACCGAAATCCCGGTCTTCCCGGCCGATCCGAAGGGCATGGCCACCCGCATCAGCGGCGGCAAGGCGCTGAACGCCGTGGCGAAGGGCTTGCCGTGGTTGATCGGCGGTTCGGCCGACTTGGCCCCGTCGACCATGACCACGCTGACCTTTCCGGAAGCCAACGGCAGTTTCGAGTCGCACCATTACGCCGGCCGCAACTTCCACTTCGGCATTCGCGAACACGGCATGACCGCCGCGATGAACGGCATGGCGTTGTCTAAGGTTCGTCCGTTCGGATCGACGTTCTTCTGCTTTTTCGACTACTGCAAGCCCAGCCTGCGTTTGGCCGCTATCGGCAAGTTGCCGTCGATCTTCATCTTTACGCACGACTCGATCGGCGTGGGCGAAGACGGCCCGACGCATCAACCGATCGAACACATGGCCGCCCTGCGGGCGATCCCCGGCTTGATCGACATGCGACCGGGCGACGCCAACGAAGTTTCCGAAGCGTATCGCGCGATCATCAACATCCAAGACCGCCCGGCGGCGATCATCCTCACTCGGCAAAACCTGCCGACGTTGGACCGGACCAAGTATGCGTCCGCCGCCGGCGTGAAATACGGCGGATACATCTTGGCCGACTCGGCTAACGCCTCGCCCGACGTGATCTTGATCGGCACGGGCAGCGAGTTGTCGTTCTGCGTCGAAGCGTATGAAAAATTGACCGCCGCCGGCATCGCCGCCCGCGTGGTCAGCTTGCCGAGTTGGTATCTGTTCGAGCAACAATCCGACGAATACAAGGAACAAGTCCTGCCCGACCGCGTGACCAACCGCGTGGCATGCGAAGCGGCCGGCAAGTTCGGCTGGGAACGCTATCTGGGACGGCACGGCGTATTCGTCGGGATGTACGGTTACGGCGCCACGCCACGGCTCCGTTGCTCTACAAAAATTTCGGCATCACATCCGAAGCGATCGAAGCGGCCGCCCGGGGACTGCTGGACGCCAACAAGTCGGCGTAAGTCGGCCGCAGCGGACAAGAATATCATCACGCGGTCGCGCCGAGTTCGCTCGGCGCGACCGCGTGTCGTTTTCGGGATAAGCTTAGTTGTAGTAAGCGTCGCCGTATCGACGGCTTCTATCTTCCCGGTGACGAATCGTTCGCGATTGCGGTCTTAAGGCTTATGGACGATCTCAATCCTTACCAATCGCCGACGACGCTGGAGACTGCGAGCAGTACGGCCGCGACGGGCGTGGTCGAAGCCACGGTTTGGAACGTCGTCGCCGATGGAGCCAGAACATGTCGCGCGGCGTTGATCGCCTTGCCGGTGGGTTTTTTGAGTTCCGTGTTACTGGGATTTTTGGCGATTTTCGGAATGCTGTTAGTTTTGCTGGTAACCGGGATTATTTTTGGCAAGGGGCTAAGCAAGCTGCGCGGCACGCCGCCGACAATCTCCGCGCGTTCCGCGTTCGATCGGGCATATCAGGCGTACCTCGTCGGACTTTCGTTGTTCGTGTTAGGGCTTTTTGCGCTGATCTTGCTGGGAGTGCACGGCTTCCAGCCGGACATGCTTAATATCTGCTTGGGCTGGATCGCGCTCTGCTCGGCGATCGTCTGGACCTCGTTCTTTGGTACGATCACGGGACTACAACGCTTCGCACGCGCTCGACATGAAACCGTAACCGAGGGTTTCGCCGCCGGGGCCGGAGTGACCGCAGTCAATTTGGTGTTTTATCAAGTGTGGATCATGGGCTTCACCGATTGGTCCGACGGTCGTTATTTGCTCGTGCATATCGTCGCTTTGGCGTGTGGGTTGCTCTTCCTGCTGCTCTTAGGCACCGCGTTCGGCGGCGTCGCAAAGTTGTGTGACGAACTCGCCGCACGGGATGAGTACAGCCGGGTGACGAACATCTTCGAAACGCCGTCAACGGACGTCGATGATCCCGCTTGCGAGAGACGCGATGCCTGAACCGCCACCCTCGCGTGCGCCGCGCGAACCAATCCCTTTCGCCCGGCCAGCCGAACGCGACGAGATTTCGCACATCGCCGCCGGGCGGTATGATGGCGGGGCGCGCCTCGCGGCGTATGCGTGTTGGGTCGGCGGCGGCTGCGGTTTGGCATACGTCGTATCGGGCGAGTTGCCCCGTGCGGCGGGGTTCGTCGAACTCTGCGGCGCGTTCGGCGTGATCGTGGCGTCGTTGGTCTATGTCGCCGGCGATCGCGCGTGAACGGCGCATTGTCGCCGACCGTCATGCCGCCGGAGCCTGCGCTCGGCCCCTTGCGGGCGGGCGTCGTCTTTTTCACGCTGACGTTTCTGTTCGCGTTCTTGTCGATTTGGGTTCGACCGTTCGACGGCGTGCCGGTGTTTCGTATGCTCGGCGCACTGCCGAAATTTCTCGTCTGGGCGTGGCTGCTCATCACGCCGCTCGGCCTGGGGCGTTTGGCCGCGTCTCGCCGTAACTCAACGGCGACGCGGGCCGCGCACATCGTGCTTTACGCGATCGCGCCGACCGCCCTCTTAAACATGTCGCTAACGCTGGCCTGGACCGCGCGAAGCGTGGCCGGAATTGCTGCCGTACGAAACGTCGATCGGGCTATTAAGCGGCACGTCGACCGGCGTCGCCGTAATTGCGTTGGGCGTCGTGTGGCTGCTCGTGCGCGAGACGAAAGCACCGCCGGAATGTTCGCCTCGATGACGGAAAGACGTCGATGAACGAACCGCATCTTGACGACGCGCATGCACCCGGCACGACGACGCACATCAACCCGTTCGAGTCGCCGCTGTCGCTGCCGACGGCATCCGACTCGCAAGAAACGCCGATCATCGAGCCGCGCACACCCCACGAGACAGACTGGCGCAAGGTCGCGGAAGGCGCACTCGATTGCCGCAACGCCGCGCTCTTCGCAGGCGCCGCGTTGGTCGGCGCCGCGGCGATCGCGTTGCCGTGGGATTGGATACGTATCACGGCGGCGATCTTCGCCGCCGCCTGTGCGTTACTGGCAGTCGCGCTGGCGTTCATCGGTCTCAAGAAACTCTTGGAACTCCGCGACGGTTCCGGCGCGTGTGAAGAATTTCGTGCGAGCCTGCGTTACGCCGCATTTTGTTGCGTCGTCGAGATGTCGGCCGGAACGTTTTTCGGAATCGCGATCGTCGGCGAGTGGGGCGATCTCGGGCTGACCTTGCTCGTGCCGCTGCTACTCATCGGATTGGTTTTGGCATGCGGCGCGTTTTTCGGATTCTTTACCGGATTGGCGGCGTTGAGTTGCGCGTGCAAGGACTGTTGAACTTCGGCGTCCGACATGAGGACGGCGGGTTGCAAAAACTCGCTCGTCGCGCCGGCGTCGTGATCGTCGGCATGGTCGTGGCCGGCATCGTTCCGTTGCTGATCGCTATGCTGAGCTTCGTCAACGTGTCGATTTCGACGCTGATCTTCGTTCTCGCCGCCATCGAGTTCGTGCTAGGCATATGGTGTTCGCTGCTCTTCGTACGCGGTTTTTCGCGACTCCGCGAACACGCCGAGCGGTTCGCCGCGACGATCGGCACATCGCGCGGACAATCCTATGAAGCAGTCGAGCCGTACGAATCGCTGGGCGAAGCGCGCCTGCGGTGATAAACTCACGCTTTCCGCCCGATAACGCATTCTCCGCTTGAAAGTTCCGTGCTCGCACCTCTCGTTTCGCCGCTCGATCCGCGCGATGAGCTGCTGGAAGTCTTGGCCGGCCGCGCCACCGCGCTCGATCATGCCGGGATGCGGCCCGAGTCCCTCTGGCCGCGCACATCGTTGCGGCGCTCGCCGATGCGGGCGTCTATCGCTGGTTGGAAATGTCGGAACTGGGGGGCTATGGCTGGAACGACGTCGATCAACTTCGCGGGTACTTGGACCTGAGCGAAGCCTGTCTGACGACGGCGTTCATTCTCACGCAACGGGCCGGCGCGGTCCGCCGGATCGCGGCCTACGCCAACGACGAACTGCACGAAGTGATCTTGCCGGATCTGCTTTCCGGTGCGACGTTCGCCACGGTCGCCATTTCGCACCTCACCACCAGTCGGCAGCATGTGGCCGCTCCGGCGGTGCGCACCGAACCGGTCATCGATGGATGGATTCTCGACGGGTCCGCTCCGTGGGTGACCGGCGCGACCTTCGCCGATCACATCGTCGTCGGCGCGACGCAACCCGACGGTAAGCAAGTGTTGCTGTGCGTCCCCGGCAAGGCCCAAGGGGTGATTGCGCAGCCGCCGTTGGAATTGATCGCGCTTACGGCCTCCTGCACCGGACCGCTCGATTTCGAGGGCATGCATGTCCGCGCGAATGTTTGTTGGCCGGTCCGGTCGACAACGTCCTCAGCGGCGCGCAGGCGCGAAGACCGGCGGGCTGACCACTTCGGCCTTGGCGATCGGACATGCCGGGGCATCGGTCACGTTCATCGAACGCGAAGCCGAGAAGCGACCGGAGTTGCAACTGATCGTCGCCGAACTGCGTCGCGAACAACAGGAGTTGGTCGAGCAGTTGTCGCAACTGGCGGTGGGCAACGAAGTCTGCCCGCGCCGGATCTGCGCGCTCGGGCCAACAGCATGGCGTTACGCTCGGCGAAGCCGCGCTCGCCGCGGCCAAGGGAGCCGGCTTCGCCGCCGGACATCCGGCCGGACGCTATGCCCGCGAGGCGTTGTTTTTTCTGGTCTGGAGCTGTCCGCAGTTGGTCGTGACCGCCAATTTGTGCGAATTGGCGGGGATCGAGTAAACGACGTTCGTGCGAAACGCCATGTCCTTCGAAGATTCCGCCAAACGCGTCGCCAAGCAATGCCTGTCCTTGCGGATGCGCATTCTGGACCGCACGTTGACGTCGTTCTTCGACGACGCGTTCCGCCCGTTGGGCATCACGGCGGGGCAGTTTCATATCTTGCTTTACGCAGCCAATTCGGGCCGCGTGTTGCCGCGCGAGATGTGCGCGACGTTGCACATGGACAAATCGACCGCCAGCCGCAACCTAGACCGAATGGAAGTCCAAGGTTGGATCGTTCATGTGAAGGAGCGCGACGCGCGAACGCAACCGTTCGAGCTGACGAAGCAGGGAACAGCGATTCTGGAAAAGGCGTTCCCGCTGTGGGAGGCGGCGCAAGAGCAAGCGGTCGATTCTGTGAGGCGAGATGGGGACCGCGCCGTTGCGCGACACGGCCAAGAAACTCGGGCTGCGCGATGCGCTACGCGGCAACCGAAGCCGGCCTGAGCGGACGTCGCACTATGATCGAGTGTTGTTCGGCGTCAAGCGATCGGGGCACTACGCGAATACGCTTCGACCCCGACCACCCCATGCCAAACGAGGTTCAAAACGTTTGAATCTCGCATTACGCCGAGACGGCGAGTTTCTTCGCGCGTAACGATTCGTAGAGTTGGGCATACTCGCGGGCGCTGCGGCTCCAAGACCAATCTTGCAACATGCCGTTGGTGACTAGCGGTCGCCAAACGTCGGGTTGAGCGTAGGCTCGTAACGCGCGGTCGATTGTGTCGGATAACACGCCCGGATGATAATCGTCGAAGCGAAAACCGGTCGCGGTACCGCCGACGAGCGACGTTTCGTCGACGTCGACGATCGTGTCGACCAGCCCGCCGGTCGAACGCACGATCGGCACGGTGCCGTAGCGCAACGAATAAAGTTGGCTTAGTCCGCACGGCTCGAACCGGCTGGGCATCAAGAACAAATCGGCCGCAGCTTCGATGCGATGGCACAGCGCGTCGGAGAAAGCCAGCGTGACCGAGAGCTTGTTCGGAAACTCACGGGCCAACTGACGCAGGCGGTCTTCGATCCGCGGATCGCCGGTTCCTAAGAACACCCATTGCTCGTTACGTTCGACCAAGCGTTCGCGCAACACTTCTAGAATCAGGTCCACGCCTTTCTGATCGGCCAAGCGACCGACGAAGGCCAACATCGGAATCTCGGCCGCGGTGGGTAACGCCAATTCGGTTTGTACGGCGAACTTGTTGTCCGCTTTGCCGGCGACGAAGTCGGCCGCCGTGTAGTGCTTGGCGAGATGTTCGTCGGTGGCCGGATTCCGAGTGCTGCGCGTCGATGCCGTTGAGGATGCCGTAGAGGACGTTACTGCGATTTTGCAGCACGCCTTCCAGTCCGCAACCATGTTCGCGTTTGAATCTCGCGCGCATAGGTCGGGCTGACCGTGTTGATCGCGTCGGCGAAGATCAAGCCGGTTTTGAGTAAGTTCAGCCGGCCATGGAACTCCATTTGCGTCCAGTTGAAGTATTTCCAATCTAGCCCGGTCAGCAACATGTCCCAGTGCCAGAAATTGCC
This sequence comes from Pirellulales bacterium, assembly GCA_049840575.1. Classification (GTDB taxonomy): domain Bacteria; phylum Planctomycetota; class Planctomycetia; order Pirellulales; family JALHPA01; genus JANRLT01. The sequence goes on along the minus strand of JASGKV010000007.1, from coordinate 289,297 downwards.
CTGGTAGGCCAAGTTGTGGACGGTCAGCAGCGACGACGCCCCTTCGAAGCCGGGGACGGTGGCGTACTCGATCTTGTGCAACGCGGGGATCAGCCCGGTCTGCCAGTCGTTGCAATGCAGGATGTCGACCCGCAGGCTAAGGCGGCGGATCGCTTCCATCACAGCGCGGCTGAAGAAGACGAACCGCTCGCAATTGTCCGTGAAGTCTTGGCCGCCCCCCTGATATAAGCCGGGGCGGTCGAAGTAGTCCGGCTGATCGATGAAATAGACCGGGACTTCGGTCCCCGCGTCGTCGCCAAGGGGAAGCGACGCCAGCAGGATTTTGCCGGAAACGGTTTTGTTGCCGATCGGGATTTGCAACGTGATGCCGGTCGGTTCTAGCGGAATTCCAGCTGCCTGCACGCAGGCATACGCCGGCAGAAACAGCGTGCTTTGCAGGCCGAGCCGAGCCAGTTCCAGCGGCAACGCCCCGGCCACGTCGGCGAGACCGCCGGTTTTGGCGAACGGGACGGCTTCACTGCTGGCGACGACGACGTGCATGCGGAACTCCGAGAGAACACCGATCCGGTGAGTCGCAGTCCGTTGCAACCATCTGACAATCAAAGACTTGCATCGAAATCCGGCAAGCCGCCTCCGGTCTATTCTACACCCCTGGGGTGCGAGAATCGAGCAACGGGGGTGCCGGCAGGTTCAACGAAATCGCCTGATCTTCCTGAATCGACAATTCGAGAAAGGTCGGTAAACCTTTTCCGCTCTTCGCGGCACTCACTTCCGGAAGAGTGGTCGATCGTAGCGATTCGACCGATTTTCGGTCTCGATTCCGGAGCGTACGTGGTCGGCGGAGATCGCGCGACGTCGGTTAGACTGATTCGATCGGTTTTCGTCGGCCGTTCGACGTCGATCGGATACGGTGATTCCTCACGCCGCCGCTCACACGTTTTGCCTTCGATCGATCTCAACGCCGCGATCGCCGAACATTTCCCGCGTCTCCATCGGGCCGCGCTGGTGATGACCGGCAGTCCGTGGGACGCCGACGATTTGGTGCAAGAGGTGTTCATCGTGTTGGCCCAGCAGGGCGAGTCGTTCGCCGGACGTAGCAGCCTGTCGACGTGGCTGTATGGGATTCTGCTGAATCTCAGATCGTCGCGCCCGACGCCGCAACGCGACCGGTCGGACGAAGATGCGCGTGCTGTGGGACGCCGATCAAGCGTCGCCGCGCACGGTCCCGGCGGCCGACGCGCCGGTGGAAGTCGCCGAATGGAAGCACAGCTTGTGGGGCTATGTCGATCGCTTGCCGGATGGGCAACGTCAAGCGTTGGTGTTGCGTTTCAGCGAGCAGTTGTCGTACGAGGAAATCGCCCTGGCGTTGGAGTGTCCGCTGGGGACCGTCAAATCACGATTGTTCCATGGGTTGGCGTCGTTACGCGAACTGATGGACGCCGAGGGAAGCGACGCGGTCCGGAACGTCCCGCGTACCCGAACGAGGATGCCCGACATGCCCTTTGAGCCGAAACTGTATTCCGAAGACGACCCACAGCGCGCAGGCCGACGCGAACGCGTCGCCTTTCGCGGAAACGCGCGACTGGTTTCCTACGGCCGAAGCTCTGGCCGAACAGCTGCACGACAACGCGCAACGCCTGACCGCGCAATTCCCGGCCCGTGCGTTGACGCCGCCGGATGCCGCGGCCATGGCCCGGCGCGTAGTCGCTCTAGCGAACGCAAGACCGGTCGCCTTGCCGGAAAAAACGCCGATTTTCCGACGACGCGTTCCGTTGCGCTACGTGGCGGCGGCCGTGGTGCTGTCGCTTGGCGTGGGCAGCTATTTCGCCGATCGCGGCGGCCGACCGACGTTGAACGAGCAAGCGCGGCATGCCCGAGTCGCGGTCGAGCCGGTCGAGTTCGACGCCGGCGAAGCGTTGCTCGCCCCGCAGCAATTTCAGTCGCTCTCGGCACCGAACAAGAAGCGGTACTCGATCTGATCGAACATCAAGACCAAGCCCACGTCCGCATTTCGATCTAACCATGTCACGTTCGTTCGCTCTCGTTCCGCTCGCGTTGTTCTTGTGTACGGCGCTTCTGTGCCCGGCGCGTACGTCCGCCAACGAGCAGATGAATTTCGAGCCGGCCGCCGAAAAGCTGACCGCAGGCACGGTGACGGTCCGCATCTCGACGCCGCGCGAAGCCGTCGGTGAACCGTCTAAGAGCATCGACGTCTCCAAATCCACCGCCGGCGTTCCCGCCCCCAAACCGATCGAAGAAATCACCGTGCGCTCGGGAGTATTGTTGGGCGACGGGTTGGTGGCGACGTTCTTCGCCGCGCCGGCCGACTTGCTCGATGCACCGCCGCGCGTCCGCGTGACGTTGCCCGGCGGAGAACAAGCGAACGCGCGGATCGCGGTCGTCGATCGCGTGTCGCAACTGACGTTGTTGGAAATCCCGAACAAGCACGCCGCCGGCTTGGCGTTGGCCAAGGAAACGCCCAAGGCCGGAGCGTGGATTTTGACCGCGGCCGCCGCCGGCGTCGAAGCGCCGGCCGTCTCGATCGGCACGTTGGCCGCGCGCGAGCGTTCGCTCTCGGGCGTCGATCTGCCGCCGCTGTTGCAATGCGACCTGCGGACGACCGAGACCAGCAGCGGCGCGGCCGTCGTCGACAAAGACGCCGCGTTGATCGGCGTGCTGGCCGCCGTGGAATTGCCGACCGCGCAACGAAACGGGTTGAGCTATGCCCTGGGAATCCGCCACATCGAACGGCTGTTGAAAGCCCGCCAACCCGAGAAAACGATCGAATTGAAACGCCAACGCCCGATGGCCGGTTTGACGCTGGGCGCAGGCGAAGCCGAAGGTGTCGTGAAGGTCGAACGCGTTCAGCCCGATGGGCCGGCGGCGAAGGTCGATCTGCGGGTCGGCGATGTGGTGATCGAAGCGGACGAGATCAAAATTCGCAGCGCGTATCAGGCGGTCGACGCGATCCTGCGGAAGCAGCCCGGCGACACGGTCCGGCTGTTGGTCGAGCGCGGCGGTCAACGCCGTGAAGTAACGCTGGAACTGATCGGCGGCGGTCCCGCGCCGACGGCCGTGATCGTGAACAACGCCTATCAAGTCAGTCCGGCGGTCAAAGCGACGTTGAAGAACGGCAAGGTGATCGTCGACGGCGCGGAGACCATCAACCGCGAGAACAGCGCGCCGGTCGCCGCCGTGCCGGGCTCGACCGCGCACCGCAGCCCCGGCGACGAAGCCGAGATGCTGCGTCTCCAACTGCAAGGCTACGAACGCGTGATCCAAGGAATGCAACGCGAAATCGAAACGCTCCGGGCGGACTCGAAACGGATGCAAACCGAGTTGGATGCACGATCGAAGTAGCGGCTCCGAGAATCGCTGTCGATCGCAGACTCGCCGCTCTTCGAAAAGCGGTCCCTCTCGAACCTCACTTCGCGATCTTCGTCTTCCAGATCGGCATGTAGTCCGCGAAGCCGTATTGTTGGGCGAATAGGTTTTGTCGCAGGTTGCGGCTGTCCGGGCGGGCGGTGACGAACAGCGGCAGGATCGGCGTGCCGTCGCGGCGGACGGCGTATTTCTGATCCCGGGCTTGGCACATCAGCAGCCCGCCGACCAAGCCGCCGGGGACTTCGCCGACCAGGATGTCGATCTTCGTCGGCCCGCTCAGGTTGATCCACTTGCCGGCGTACGCGGTCCGGTTGCCCGAGATCTTGGGGCCGTTGAACTCTTGCCGCAACGCGTTGTCGTACGTCCCCTTACCGACGTTGCACATCGGCACCCACGATCCGTCCAGCACCGGTTGGTTGTTGACGTAGACGATCAGCACGTCGTCGAAGAAGCCCACGAACCGCCACTCGCCGCTCTTGGGCGGAATGACCGTGCCGCTGTAATGGACGAACCAGCCGCGCGGCTTGACTTGCCCTTCGACATCGAACGCCTTGGGGGCGTCTTCGGCCGGCGTGGTGGCCGGGATCAGCAGTTGCGAAAACGCCAATTGCGTGTCGGCCTGAAAATACTCCTTCATCACCGCGTCGCTATAGCCTTTGTCGGCCAAGCGATTCAGCGTTTTAATGAAGTCGGGAAACGCGCCGCTATACGGCAACGGTTTGCGTTGACGATCTTGCTTCAGATCGTAGAACTTGCCGACCAGACCGACGCCTCCTCCGCCGCCGCTGCCGCCTTTACCGCCGGTGCCGCGCACGACCTTGCCGAAAATCGTGCTCCCTCCTTTGCCTCCGCCGCCGGCGAACAGTCCTCCTCCACCGTCGAGCTTCGGGCCCAAGCCGCTGGCGCTGATGTTCATCCCGAGGCCGCCCATGTAGCTGTCGGAACTTAATTCCGAACCGCCGCTTTGCTTTTCGAACTTCGGCGCGTCGGCGTCCAACTCGGCGTCGGGCAGGCCCGCGTCGCCGTCGACCATCGACGTCAGGTCCGTATCCAGTTGGCCCGGATCCAATTCGGGGTCGCCCAGTTCGAATCGTTCGAGCTGCGGCTCGCCCATCTCGGCGTAGTCGGCGGCGGTGAAGTCGTGGCCCTTGGGCTTCGGAGGGTCCGAGTAGACGTTCCCCAGCGTGAGCGCCAGGATCAAGAAAATGACCGAATGCACGATCGTGCTGATCAGCATCGGCGGGCCGTCGTAAATGGCCCAATCCCGCATCCGCGCGAAGATCCCCCGGCGATCGTCGTCGTCGGGCGTTTCGGCCGTCGGCACTGCCGGCGTCGGCACTGCGGCCGGCGTTCGCAACGGATCGTTCAACGACACCGCTTTCGCCAACGGCGCAGCGCCGAGCGGTGTCGCGGTGAGCGGAACAGCAGTCTGAGGAACGACGCCGAGCGGCGTACCGGGCTGCGAGGGGTTGGACATCGTACTCATAACTGCGTTCCGCGGAGAGTTCCAGCCGACGAATCTTCTTCCTCAAGGCAACTGCCATGCCCCGCCGTCGACGCCCGACGGCCCGGTCGCCCGACCTGTGCGGATTGCCCGGAAAACAGCGGTTCTTTTCCGCACAAACGCCCTGGCCGCACGCTGAAGCACACAAAAACGGACACGACGGTGACGATATTTTCTGCGCGCAGCCGAGGAAATGGCGTCCCCGGCTTCTCCCCTCGCGAGGCCATGCAGCGCACGCACGCCGTGCGTTGCGCGGGCGAGTGGGGCTCGTTTCGCCGGGCATTGTTTCACGTGAAACAATCCGCGGGGAGTTTTCAGTTTTCAGTTTTCAGTTTTCAGTTTTCAGTTTTCAGTTTTCAGTTTTCAGTTTTCAGTTTTCAGTTTTCGGGAGTCGGGAGTCGGGAGTCGGGAGTCAGGAGTCAGGAGTCAGGAGTCAGGAGTCAGGAGTCAGGAGTCAGGAGTCAGGAGTCAGGAAAGCCGCGAGTGGCACTCGCGGACCGAGCGAAGCGAGTTGCACCAAGCCGGACATTCCATCCCAACGAGCGTCTTACCCAAGTTCACTGCGCGAGCGTTACGAGCGAAACGAGCGTTTCGATCGCCGGTTGCGCGGCTGTTTTTTCTGTTTTGATGGAGCCAGGGCGTCGGCCTGCGGCTCGCGCCGTCTCGCCAAACGCCCCATCTCCACTGCGCGAGCGAAACGAGCGTTCCGAGCGAAGCGATCGCACAATATGCGTCACAAAACACGCTGGGTGCCCGGCGGACGACCGACTCGGAACTCCGCGTCATCGGACGAGCGGCCCCGAAAAGCGCAGGCGTCGCACTGGGCTTTCCCCGCCGACCGTTTTCCGTCAACGACATCCTTCGACTTACGGCGAAACGTCGTCGTAAGTCGTGACGTCTCGTCGGGCGGACCCTGTCCAGGATTCTCACTGTGTTCCTCACCGAGTCTATTCGTGCCCGACCGCTCGGGTTATTCGGCTGGGGGGAAAATATTTCCCGAGCGACGGACCGGACGCCGCGCTGACGGTCCGCACAGCGGACCCTACGTCAGAGCGTTCTTTGCGTCGCCGTTGGTGTGCACGTAAAATCGAGGCTGCGCGTGGCCCAACTCCTTTTTTGCCGGCGGTGTCCGATGCGTCCGTTCTCTTTCCAACAATTCGCGGTCGTCGCCGTGTGGGCCGCGCTCGTCTGGTCGGTCGGGTTCGCCACGGATGCGCGGGTGGTCGCGCAGATCCGCCGCCCCCTGCGCCGGGGCCACGCCCTCGGCCCAACTCGCGCCGGCGGTTCTCAAGGCCGGGCAAACGGTCGATGCGCCCGTCACGCCGTTTCGGGCGTTCGACGCGGCGTTCGCCGAGTTCGCCCCCACGCTCGATGGGCTGACCACGCTGCAGCGCGAAGAGGCCGAAAGCAAATTTCTCGAGCGGCACGCCGACGTGATGGCCGCCCGCTGGACGGTGCCGCTGGTGGTGCAAAACGTGGTGGCCGTGCGCATCGCGCCCGAGACCACGGCCTACGCGGTGTCGTTTCAAGGTCTGGACGCGGGCGACGCGCCGACGAAAAGCCGCTGGGCGCCGTCGTCGGTCACGCTGGCGATCCGCGCGAGCGGGCGTTGGCGTTGAAGATCGGCCAAGTCGTCCGCGCGACCGGGGCGCCGACGTACGGCGCACGGGCCTGTCGCAGCGGGATTCGCAACGAGCGGTCGGCGTGTTGGAGTTGACCGCCGGCCGCCGCGACGAAGACCCCCGCCGCGGCGCCGCCCTCCGCCAAGCGATGCAACCCCCGCGCGTGCTGGAACGCACAGTGGTGTTGAAGGACGTGATGTTGGAGGGGGAGTGAGGAGTTCGCTAAAAATGAATATCGCCGCGCAGGTAAACTGAACCTTTATTCTCTAGATTAAGTCATGTGTAGAATGACATTTTCCATGAGGTATGCATGCACAGACAAGAACAGAATCCGCTGCAACTTGAATTGCTTCATGCACTAGATAAATATGCACGTGCGAAGGGCTTGCCATTGGTCGCCGATAATATTGAAGAACCATTTCTTGCACACGTAAAAGATCAGATTAATCGGCATCGCAATCACAAAGCGCGTTTATATGGGCTAAGAACTGAATCGATGTTCGCGCACGTTGCGGCTGCGATGGGTGAGTGTTTTTTGATAACCGAAGAAGATTCTGGAAATCTATTTACAGAAAACGAGTATATTCGCAGACCGGATTTTCGAATCGTGACAAAAAAACGAGAACAATTCTTGGTAGAAGTCAAAAACTTTCATGCAAAACAACCATTTTCCTCTTACCAATTTGATGAACAATACATTCAAACATTAAAAGATTACGCGTCAATTTGTTCAATTCCCCTGAAATTTGCAATCTATTGGTCACGTTGGAATTTATGGACACTAACCTCTCTAGAATGCCTCAAACGTGTTAAAGGTGGATTTGAGTTGGCCATGAAAGCTGCAGTAATGGAAAACGAGATGTATCTGCTGGGCGATTGTATGTACGGATGCACTCCCCCACTGTCTCTGCGACTTTTTGCGGATACCGACTATCCTAGAACATGTGATGATGATGGAAAATGTGAGTTACGAATTGCGAATGCAGGCATTTATGTTGAAAACAAAGAAGTAATCGATGACTACGAGAAGAAACTTGCATGGTATTTTTTGCTCCACGGAGACTGGGACAGCATTCACCAAGCCGAAGTTAATAATGGACAGTTAGATTACGTAGAGTTTTACGCTGAGCCAAAAGAAGATTTGTGCACGACAAGGACCAGCCGTTTCGGATTGTAGGTCAATTAAGCCAAATGATTTCAAAGCAATTCATCTCCAAAACGTCTAACGGACTCTCGGTCACTTCATTCACGCCCACCGCTAATCCGTCTGATTTTGGCGTTCAAGTGCCTGCTGACTACAAGGGAAAAGTGCTTAAAATTTGGCGATTTATACTTTTGCCAAAATCACAACCATCTAAGAAGCATTTATCGAAATCTGCGACACCGAAGCATCCGCATAAAAAACGACTAAAAAATTAGTGTCTGATCGTTTATTGCGGAGTTTCATTAACCAACCCACCTCGCGCAATCAGCGTCTCCAACAGTGTCGGGTCGGCCGGTTTGGTGATGTGGTGGTCGAAGCCCGCCGCGAACGAACGGGCGCGGTCCGATTCTTGTCCGTAGCCCGTCAGGGCCGCGATGATCGGGCGGGGCGTGGTCGACGCGGCGCGGAGACGCTGGGCCACGTCGTAACCGCTCATCCCGGGCAGGCCGATGTCCAGCAACACGATGTCCGGGTCGAAGTCGGCGGCCGCCGCGAGCGCGGCGGGGCCGTTGTAGACGGTCAGCACGTCGTGCCCCCACGACTTGAGCAGGCCGGTGATCGTTTGCGCCGCGTCGACGTTGTCGTCGACCACCAAAATCTTGCGTCGCGCGGCACTGCTGGGGAACACCGCCGGAGCCGCTTTCGCCGCCGGCGCGGCGGCCTGCGAGATCGGCAACGTCACCGTGAATTCGCTGCCGCGGCCCAGGCCTTCGCTCTGCACGCGAACGGTGCCGCCGTGCAGTTCGACGATCCGCCGAACCACGGTCAGCCCCACGCCCAGGCCGCCGCCGGCATGCGACAGCGACGTATCCGCTTGGACGAACAGTTGAAAGATCTTGGGCAGCATCTCGGCGCAATCCCCAGACCGGAATCGCGGACGCGTAAGATCGCGACGTCGCCGCGGCGTTCGACCGAGAGCCAAATTCGGCTGGGGCGTTCCGAATACTTGGATGCGTTGCCCAGCAGATTGCTGATGACCTGCGCAACGCGCATCACGTCGGCGTCGATCAGGATCGGCCGGCCGGGGATCGAGATCATCAATTCGTGCCCGCGCACGTCGATCGCCGCTTGCGTTTCTTCGACCGCGCGACCGATGATGTCGGCCAATTCGACCGGCCGCCGGTTGAGGGACAGCTTGCCCATCACGATCCGCGAGACGTCCAGCAGATCGTCGACCAAGCGGACCAGATGCGAGAGTTGGCGCTCCATCACGTCGTGCGTTTGGTTGATCGTGTCGGCGTCGACGCCCGGCATCTTCAGCAGTTGCAGGCCGTTGCTGATCGGGGCCAGCGGGTTGCGCAGTTCGTGAGCGAGCATGGCCAGAAACTCGTTCTTCTGGCGATCGGCCAGTTCCAACGCTTCGGCCTTGCGCTTTTCGGTCAGATCGCGCGTGATCTTGGCGTAGCCGATCAGCGTTTTCGAGCTATCGTACAGCGGCGTGACGACCACGTTCGCCCAAAACAGCGAGCGGTCCTTGCGGACGCGCCACCCTTCGTCCTCGACGCTGCCCCGTTCGAGCGCCAATTCCAACTCGCGCGCCGGTTTGCCGGCTTCGACGTCTTCGGACGAGTAGAAGACGGAGAAATGTTTCCCCACGATCTCGTCGGCCGCGTAGCCCTTAATGGCCGCCGCGCCCGCGTTCCAACTGGCGACGACGCCGGCCGGATCGAGCATGAAGATGGCGTAGTCCTTCACGCCGTCGACCAGCAGGCGGAAACGTTCTTCGCTTTGCCGGAGCGTCTCTTCGACGTGCTTCCGTTCGGTCAGGTCGCGCGTGATTTTGAGGTAGCCGCGGACTTCGCCGTCGGCTTCTTTCAACGGCGTGATCACGACGTTCGCCCAGAACCTGCTGCCGTCTTTGCGGATCCGCCAGCCTTCGTCCTCGAAGCGGCCGACCTGTCGGGCGACGGCCAGTTCGTGCTCGGGCCAGCCCGTGGCGATCGCGTCGGGCGTGTAGAAGGTCGAAAAGTGTCGACCGATGATCTCGTGCGCGGCATAGCCCTTGAAGCGCACGGCGCCGGCGTTCCAGCTTTTGACGCGACCCTGGGCGTCGAGCAGGAAGATGGCGTAATCGGTGACGTTGGCGACCAGTTGGCTGAAATGGTCTTCGACGTCGCGTAGGACGACGGTCGGGCGGAGGTCGGTGGGCTGCGGGCCGTCGCTCATCGGTTTCCACGTCGATTCATATTGGGTGCGGTCCGTGCAACGTAGTTCGACGAGGCAAGCCGGTCAACGCGCGCTCCTCGTCGCCGGCGGGAAACCAGGGACATCCCCAAGCGATTTGGTGGTGATTTGCAGGGGAAACCACGGCTGCGGGTGGTTTTACGGTGAACCAAAACGCCTTGACAAACGCAAAATGAGAGAGTATACATAATGTCATTCTATGCAACGAGGACGCGCGGCGACGGGACGCGTTCGCACCGAGCGGGGGACGTCAGTCCCCTGAGCTAGCGCGAGCCGACGTCGTTGAGCATTAGCTCAGGGGACTGACGTCCCCCGCTCGGAAGAGAGAGTGAAAAACATGCGAATCACCGCGCGATCGTAACGCGCGTTTCGCTCGTAACGCTCGCGCAGCGAAGCTGGGTAAGCCGTGCTTGGGACGGAGCGCGCGGCGTGGTTCGGCTCGGTCCGCGAGTCCCACTCGCGGCTTTGCTCATGTCCTGAAACCTGAAACCTGAAACCTTCACCCTCGCTCCACTCGCAACACTCGCGCAGGGAATTTAGCCAATTCGGCGCCGTGGGAGTGGCCGTGAGGTCCGAACGTCCGTTTTCACTCGAAAAGCGGCTGCGATTCTGCGGAAAATCCACAAGACGCGGGCATTTCGGATCGCATAGAATACAAATCTGAATCGCCGCAAGCCTGCTGTGCGGATTTTGTTCCTTTGACGATTACGAGCAACACGATGGTTCGTTCCATGTCCGGTCGTTGGTTACCGATTGCGTTCGCGTGCATCGTTTGTGTGGTGATGGTTTCGTCCGCCGGCGCCGCCGATTGGCCGACGTTTCGCGGCAGCGATCGGACGGCCGTTTCGCCGGAGACGGGCTTGTTGAAGAAGTGGCCCGCCGAAGGGCCGCCGTTGGTGTGGCAAGTCGAAGGAACCGGCCGCGGCTACACCAGCCCCGCCATCGCGGGGAAGCGGATGTTCCTGATGGGAGACGGCGTGGCCGACGTCGACGACAAGGACGAATACCTATTGTGCCACGATCGCGAAACCGGCAAGCGGCTGTGGGTCAAACATCTAGGCCCGGCCTGGAACGACGGCCAAGCGACTTGGCAAAGCTCGCGCGCCACGCCGACCGTGGACGGCGATCGCGTCTATGCGCTGACCGCCGGCGGCGAACTGTATTGCTGCGACACGGCGACCGGCGACGTGAAATGGAAGAAGCATTTGAAGGACGACCTGGGCGGTAAGAAGGGCGACATCTGGGGCTATAGCGAATCCGTGTTGATCGACGGCGATCGACTGATTTGCTTGCCCGGCGGTACGCAAGCGACGATGGCCGCGTTGGATAAGATGACCGGCACGACGGTTTGGACGTCGGTCCGCGAAGGCGACAAAGGGGCCGGTCACGCCTGCGTGGTGATCAGCCGCATCGGGAACGAGAAGGTCTACGTCTCGACGACCGCCAGCGGCGCTCGGCGTGCGGGCGAGCGACGGAAAATTCCTGTGGTCGTACGAATGCGACAAAGTGCCGGCCGTGATTCCCACGCCGATCATCAAAGACGATCAAGTCTTCGTGGCGGTCGGTTACAAGCGCGGCGGCGCGTTGTTGAAGCAAAAGCCCGACGGCATGGGGGGCATCGAAGCGGAGGTCGTCTATCCGTTCAAGGCGGTGCTGGCCAACAAGCACGGCGGCGTCGTGCGCGTGGGCGATCACGTGTACGGCGATTCCGACGACGCGGGCATCCCGTACTGCGCCGACATGGCGACCGGCGAGATCGTGTGGAAGAAACGCGGCAGCGGCAAGAACTCGATCGCCATGGCCGCCGCCGATGGTTGCCTGTACCTGCACTTCGCCGACGGAACGATGGTCTTGGCCAAGGCGGATCCGGCGGAATACGTCGAACTCGGCTCGTTCAAACTCCCCCACGCCGGCGAACGCCCAGGCTGGGCCCATCCGGTAATTTTGGACGGCAAGCTGTATCTGCGCGAGCAGGATACGCTGCTCTGCTACGATATCAGCGATAAAGAGGCGAAAGGGAAATAAGCATCGAACGCAGCCGAGGCGACCTCAACGGCTGCGTGAAGATTGCGTCGTAACGGTCGTATCATCCAAGCTAGCATGTGCGCAAAAACGCGGGGATTTCGCGTCGGGATTTCCGATAGCATTTTTCGGCGATCGCCCGCAACGGATGCGGCGATCCCTGAACCGAACCGTCGATCGCTAACGCGCAATCGACGCACCGCGGTTGATCGGAAATCACGGATAAGGATATCCCAATGGTACGCATGTCCTCGGCCTATTCGGCCGTGAAGAGTCGGGTGTTGCGCACGGCGATCGTTCCGGCCGCGCTGTTGACGATGCTTGGTTTGGGCGGGGCGGAGACCGCGACGTGTCGCGCTCAGGAGTGTTCGGGCACGCTCTGCACCACGCAAGAGATCGCCACGATCGCCACCGGCGGAGCGTGCGAGTCCGGTCCGTGCGAAATGGAACCCTGCGAGTTCGAGCCGTTGGTCGACTGCGGCAGCGCGTACGACCGCCCGGACTTATGCGAGTGCTGCCGCACCGCGCCGCATTGGTTCGCGGGCGTCGAGATGACGTTCTTAAAGGTCGAGTCGTTCAGCGGCGGCATCAACACGTTGTCGTTCAGCGACACGACCGCGCCGGGCGTTTCGACGGCTTCGATTCGCGACGCGGCCGGTTTCGAAGACGTCAGCTACTCGCCCCGCTTGGTCGTGGGCCGGAAGTTCGGCGAACGCTGGGGCGCCGCGGTCCGTTATTGGCGTTTGAGCGATTCCGACAGCAACGTCCCGACGTTCGCGACGCGCACCGGGTCCAATTTCGCCACGTTTACGTCGACGAATCGGATCGAAGCCGAAACGATCGATATCGAAGCCGTGCGAAGTTTTACGCCGGGGCATTGGAAAATCGACGGCACGCTGGGCGCCCGTTACGCGAATACCACCAGCGAATCCGGTCAGTCGGTGTTCGGCGTGTTTACGACCGGGAATTTCGTCCAACTCGGACTAAGCAATTTATCGCAATTCGAAGGGGTCGGCGGCACGGGAAGCTTGACCGGTCGTCGTCGCATCGGCGACTCGAACGCGTTTTTGATCGTCGGAGGTCGGGTCAGTCAAATCAACGGCGAAGGGTACGGCCAAGCTCGGGCCGCCGGAACGATCGCGTCGTCGCCGAGCACGCCCTTGGTCGGCGCGGCGACGGTTTCGCGCACCGATACGCGGGCCGATATCGGAATCGTGGAACTGCAAGTCGGCGTGCAGTGGGAATGGCAACTCCGGTTCATTCCGGCGAACGCCTTTTTCCGGGCCGCGCTCGAATACCAAGATTGGCAGATGAATATGCGACCGGTCGGCGGCGCGGGGCTTCGGCGGCACGATCGGCGAATTGACGACGAACTCGTTCGCGTCGCAATCGGGCCGCTCCGATCTCGAGCTTTACGGCATGGCCTTCGGGGCCGGATTGACGTGGTAAGAACGACCGTGAACCGAATTCGCGGCGAGCTAAATCGCGGAGCGGCGACGGACGCCGCACGCGATCAGACCCAGTGCTACGCTGCCGAGCACCGCGAACGTTCCCGGTTCCGGCACGGCGACCGGGGCGAGATCGACGAAGAACGTGCGGTCGTAGGTCGAACGGAGTTGGAGAGTCGTATCGGCGAACGATTGACTTCCCGCGTTACCGTTGACCGCCGTGCCGCCGGTATAGGCCGTCGGGCCGCCGGCGGCATCGGAGTTCTGAAAACCATAGAAGCTGCCGCCCGCGGTCGTATAGAACTGGAAGACGTATTGCGTGTTGGGTTGCAGCGTCAGTTGATCGACGCCGCTGAAATTCATGATCGCCCAGTTCGCAACGGCCGCGCCGGTCGGCGTGACCGCGGTATTTTGCAACAACGTGGTGCCGAGCGTCGCGCCCGAGACGGTCGCCACGCGCACGGCCCAATTGCCGGTGAAGTTCGCACCGTTGCCGCGGCCCTTCATGCCGACCGCATTGAGAGTGAACTGAGAACCGGAGGGCGTCGTGAAGATTTGGCCGGGCGGGCCGTTGTTATCGGTGAAATCTTCGCCGTTATGTTGCGTACCCGGCCCACCAAAGAAAAATTGATCGAACGCGTCGGTCGTCGGATCAGCCGCTGGCGCGGAAAAAATGATGGCCGCTTTCGTCGTGCCGACGAAGAGCGTGATCAGTGCGCAGCAGAGCCCAAGTCGTAGCATCGTGTTCCCCTTTTCCCCGTAGCTATTCCGCATTCGGAACTTGCTGGATTTTCCTCACAGTCGGCGGGAAATGCAAGCGCGATCCGGCTACCTAGGACGAATCGCGATCAGGCGATTTTTTTCGAGTGTCGTGCGGTTTCCACGCGGTTCACCAAATAGTCCATCAATGCAGGAATGACGGGAGAAATCAACTTATAATCCAGTACCGAAGTGGGTGTTTGGCGCAGGTGCGATAGGAAAACGTCGGCGTCGGTGGGGTCGGCGAGTGCGTCGTCCAATGTCCGACTGGTGGTCCGAATCGTAAATAGGATGTGCGCAGTGCGCGGAAGTCGGGTCAGCGTTTGATCTTCGATACGGAGATAGAGCAGTTCGCCCGCGTTCGACGCGTTCAATCGCGCACCGACGTCGGCCAACCGATCGCGATACCATGCGTTCCAGCGCATGGAAAGATCCAGGCGATCGGTGACGCGGATCGCCCAGTTGGTTCTGGTAAACGAGCGGCCCGGCGGCATGCGTTCGAGGAAACGGTCGGCGGTGCGCAGCAGCGACGCGAACTCGCCGGGCAACGGTTCGTGGGCGGCGAGAAACGTTCGTCCGAGCTTTTCCTCCAACGACCAACCGTTGGCGAAGCACAGTTGCCCTGCCACCAGCTTGGAGGTCGGATCGAGCAACAGCAGGTCTTCTTGCACGTGACGGCCCGCGAAGTCGAGCGGCGCGTACGGAAGACTCGCTTCGTCGCCGAACAGGAAACGCCGTTCTTCATCCCGCGACGGGTTCGACCAAACTCGTTGCCGGTCGTCGCGTTTATAAAACGCCGGGGACCGCACCGCGGCATCGAGTACGAAGTCCAACGCCTCCCACTGCGCCACCATGCTCGCAGGGATGTCGCGGAAGTAATACGAGTGATCTTCCGCAAGCAACTCGCGTTTGAGCCGGATCTCATCCGCGTAACGCGCATCGCGAAAAACCACCGTCCGTTCCAAAGGCAACGGCGAGACGCCGATGCGTTGGTCGAAGTCGGCGGAGAACGGCAAAGCGCGCGGCATCGTGGCGATTCGATAGGACCAATGAGGTCGATCAAACCGCGCGTGTGGGAGATGTGAGGGCATCGCCATTGTAACCGCAACGAAACGTGTCATACCATGTTTATCCGGAGCCGCACTTAAATACTCGAATCGTTCGTCGTTCGAGAGAGTTCGCTGATATGTGATTTCATTCCCGACTTGAATACAGAGTCTCCAGATGCGTACCGCTTTCGTTCTCGTCATGACCGTCTGGCTGGGCAACGCCTGCCTCGCGGCCGATCTCGTCCCAAAGGTCGAACCGCTGAACGTCGTGCTGATCGTCGCCGACGATCAGCATTGGCGCGACTACGGGTTCATGGGCCACCCGCATGTGAAGACGCCGCATCTGGATCGCTTCGCCGCGCAGAGTCTGGTATTTCCTCGCGGGTATGTTCCCAGCAGTCTCTGTCGCCCCAGCTTGGCGACGATTCTGACCGGAAAGTATCCGCATCAACACGGCATTACATCGAACGATCCGCCGTTGCCGGCCGGTAAGACGAATGCACAAGCCAACCGCGATCCCGAATTCCTCAAGCAACGCGAAGCGACCATCGCCAAGATGGATCGCGCCGCGACGCTGCCGCGCTGGCTCGCGCCGGCGGGCTATCGCAGCTTCCAAACCGGCAAATGGTGGGAAGGCGATTTCCGCCGCGGCGGCTTCACTCACGGGATGAGCGAAGGGGGCCGGCATGGCGACAAAGGGCTGGAGATCGGCCGCAAGACCATGGCGCCGTTGTTCGATTTCATAGCGCACAACGCAAAGAGAACGTGCCGTTCTTCGCGTGGTACGCGCCGTTCTTGCCGCATAATCCCCATGATGCCCCCGAGCGTCTGGTGAAGCCGTATCGCGACGTCGCCCCGGACGAACGGACCGCCAAATATTGGGGCAACATCGCGTGGTTGGACGAAACCTGCGGCGAACTGTTCCAGTTTCTCGACGACGAAAAACTGAGCGAGCGTACGTTGGTCGTGTTCGTCTGCGACAACGGTTGGATTCAAGACCCGCTGGCCGATCGTTATGCCCCGCGCTCGAAACAATCGCCCAACGAAGGTGGCGTCCGCACGCCGATCCTCTTTCGCCTGCCGGGCAAAATCGCGCCGGGCACAAGCGAACGCGCTGGCATCCAGCATCGACTTGGCTCCGACCATTCTTACCGCGCTCGGCCGACCGGTGCCCGCCGATCTGCCCGGCATCGATCTGCTGAACGAAGCGACGCGGGACAAACGCGACGCGATCTTCGGCGAGTGTTTCGAACACAACGCCGTCGATATTCACGATCCGGCCGCCAGCCTGAAATGGCGGTGGTGCGTCTCCGGTTCGCTCAAGCTGATCGTGCCCAACCCGACACGCGCCGCGGGCGAAGTCGAACTCTATGACCTCAAGTCCGACCCCGAGGAAAATCGCGATTTGGCCGCCGCGCGCCGGACGACGTCAAAGCGTTGCGGGCGAAATTGGACGCGTGGTGGACGCCGCAGGTCGGTGTCGAAAAACGGTAGCGACCGGTCGCCGTTACAGACGACTTACACGTCCTGTCTGGTCGTTCGAGTAAATTCTCGGCAGAGCGCGGCCGATCGTCGCGCGGTCCGACGACTTTTCCGCAAAGGCGACCACGATGCGCACATCTACCCTCAAAATCGGTCATTACAAACTGTTGCGGCTCGGTGTTTTGCTCGCCTGGGCGACGCTGAGTGGCGAAACCGCGAATCTCTTCGCTCAGTCCGATCAGCCCACTTCTGTGCGGGCGGCTGACAAACCCGCGGCCGACGCCGACGAAAACCCGACTGTTTGGAAGCCGCCGCCACCAAGTCGGTCGCGGTCTTCAAGAACGGTCTCGGATTCTTCATGCGCGAAGGAAACGTCAAACTGCGCGACGGGTGGAGCTTGACCGAACAGGTCCCTCCGGCCGCGTTCGGCACGCTGGCGATTTACGCGTTGGGCGAAAAGGAAACGGTCGACATCGTCGGCTCCGGTCCCGGCGAGGTCGTGGATTTCGACGGCCGCGACGCGCCCAAGACGATCGCCGCCAAACGCGCCCGTTTGGAAGCGAACGTCGAGACCAAGATGCAACTCAGTTATCTCTTCAAAGGTCAAACGCGCACCGCCTCCGGCAAGCTGGTCTCGGTCGGGCCCGACTTCGCGATTCTCGAATCCGAAGGCAACAACGCGGCCGTCCCGATCGACGGCGTGACGCGACTGCAAACGCTGGATCTGCCGCTGCGCAGTCCATGTGGCGCACGACGAACAAAAACCGATCGCATCGGCCAAGCTGGGCATGGCTTACCTGCGGCAAGGGATCACTTGGATCCCCGAATACACGCTAAAGGTCATCGACAAGGAGACCGCCGAGCTGACGCTGCGTGGTTCGTTGGTCAACGAAGCCGAAGACCTGATTCATACCGACGTCCACTTAGTCGTCGGCGTCCCGCACTTCACGCACACGCAATACATGGCCCCGTTGGCCGTGGGCCAAGTCATTCGTACGATCGGCGCGGCGGTCGGCGGCGCGGCCGTGTCGAACTCCGTCTCCAACGTGCAAACGCAAATCATGAATCGCGCCGCGATCGTGCGGAACGAACCGCTGAACGCGGCCGCGCAACCCCAGGGTCAGGACGTCTTCGATAAACCGGTCGGCAACGACGCGGGCGACCTCAACAAAACGGTCGGCAACCTGCCGAAGCTCGACGGCGCGGCCGGCACGGACTACACCGTGTACACCAAGAAAGACCTGACGCTGCGTCGCGGCGAGAAGGCGATCCTGACGTTGTTCGTCAAAAAAATCCGCTACGACCACATCTATCGCTGGACGCCACCGGGGCAGATGGAGCATTCGTTGGTGCTGAAAAACTCGACCGACGACGCCTGGACGACCGGTCCCTGCTTGGCCCTCAGCGGCGATCGTCCGTTAAGCGAAGACCTGCTGAAATACACGCCCAAGGGAAGCCGGGGCGAGCTGCCGGTGACAGCGGCCATCAACATCGCCAACGACAAAAGCGAAACCGAGAATCGCACAAGCTTCGCGCGTACTCGCCGCAAGAGCACGTCCACTACGATCTCGTGACGCTCGAAGGCATACTTCGTTTGAAAAACTACGAAGAACACTCCGTCGACGTAGTGATCGAAAATCCGCTGCCCGGCAAACCGTTGAAGGCCGACAAGGACGGCACGACCGAAATCGACGCCACGAAACTTCGTCTCCTCGAACGCCAGGGGACTGTGCGTTGGCGCGTTCAACTGAAACCGGGCGAGGAAACCACGCTGACCTACGAATACGAACGCTATGTTCCGTCGAATTGATCGCGCGGCACGCTACGGCTTAACGTGCGCGCGGCCCCTCACGACGACGCCGGGATTCGGGTAGAATCCGGGCGTTCGTCGTTTTCGCACGCCACACGCCGGCCCCTCCAGAGTTCGACCATGATCACCGTCGGGATGAATTACCACGTATTGCCGGGCAAGCAACAGGACTTCGAGGAAAAGTTCGCCGCCGTGCTGACCGCGCACCGCGCAGCCGACGGACACGACAACTCGACCCTGTGGAAAGACGTGGCCGACGACGCGTCGTACCTGATCACCAGCGAATGGTCCGACGACAAAGCGTTCGCCGCGTTCATCCAAAGCGACGCCTTCCGCGCCGTCACCAACTGGGGCAAAGAGCAAATCCTCTCGGGCCGCCCCAAACATACGGTCTATAAGCACTAAGCCGAGCGATGGAATCGTCGTGACCTAATCGCATAACCAACGCATGCACGATTCGAGGCCGTAGCGTTCGTTCGAGCCGATTTTGCGAAACACGACATAGCAAATGCCGAGAAACAGCCAAGCGAGCGGCAACGACATCTCGATCGGCATTGCTTTTTGCCAATAAATGGTTGGGTCGTCTCCCTCTTGCAGCGCACCGTAAATCCACAACGGCCAAATGTGGACGAGATGATGTAATACGTAGATCGTCAACGAATAGCGGCTGAAGGTTTTGGCGACGTCGAGAAACCCGCCTCGACGTTCGGTCGACGACTCGCGCTCGTGCGGCTTGCGATCGACGCGACGATGCAGAATCGCCAACGCCGCCGACGCGATGCCCAGCGTTCCTAACACATACGCCAAACTGGGGGGAAACATCGTCCACCCTCGAAAGAACGTCTTCGCGACGTTCTCGGGCACAAAATAATGCAGCGCGGCTGTTACGCTCGCCGCGCAAATCAACATCCCACCGATCAACGTCATGCGACGCATCACGGTTTCGATTTCCCCCTGGTCCGCGTCGTCGTCGAACAGCGCCTTGGCCATGACGTACCCCAGTAGGGGATACGCGACCCACGGAAAGAAGGGAAAATATCCCGTCGCGAAAAATCCAATGACGATATCCGTTAACGTGTTGTCGTACTCGAAATAACGATTCGTCCAATATGCCGGATAATCGGCCATCGCGCAAAACCGGCGCGACGAACAACGCCGCGAGCGCCAAGACCACCGAGAACTCGCTCGGCAGTCGTCGCATCGCGTTCAACAACAACAACGCCGCGCCGATAAACGTCAGCACGTCCCAGTTGAACGTGTCCTCCGGCAGCCAGACCAAGATATTGAACGCGAAGCCGGCCCCGAACACGAATAACCCGCGGCGAACGGAGATCTTCGAAACCTCGTTTTCACTTTTCCCTTTGACCAACTGCGCGTTCGACCAGAGTCGATAACTGGCCCCCGCGAGCAGCGCGAACAACGGAGCGCCCATGCCCGTGATCGGCATGGTTACGCCGGAGAGGTTTTCCACGAAGTGCACCATCACCATCGTGAAAATGGCGATGGTGCGCAGAATATCGATCGAGGGATAGCGCATGAACGGTTGTTACGTCGACGCGCTCGTCAGGTACTCGAACGCGGTGAAGAGGATTTGCGCCCCCAGCAGCACGATGATGATCCACTCTAGAATATGCCCCTTGCGCCGAACACATAGTCGCCGGCGCGTTGTCCGCAAGACTCATACACTTTTTCGAAGACCTCCAGTTGTTCTTGTAGAAATTCGTAACGCTGGGTCGTGCGATTGCGTTCGCGAAAGCGTCTTCCACTTGGCTCGCCAAGGTCGGCGGATGTAGATGCGGACAATGGACGAACGGCGTGATCCGCGCCAATCTCGCCCGCAACATCATCACGTTTTGAAAATTTCGACGCAGCGACTTCCGTTTGTCGAGCGAGCGTTCGTCGAACTCGAACGCCAAGGGCATGTCGGCTTCCAATTGCGGCCAGGACTCGCCGAGTCGTTGTTCCAGATCGTGTAATTCCGCCTCATAATACGCGTTCTCGATCAACGCTCTACGGATCGTAGGAATCCGATCGACCGCGGCGAAAATCGCGATCCGGCCGCGGCTCCAGAAGATCCGCGCGCCTTGCAACGTCATCATTTGCCCACGCGGCTGCGCGTCGCCGGCGTCGGCTTCGACCCAATTTCGCACATACTCCAACAGTTCGACGTCCGCTTCGGCCGCCGTGGGAATGGTCAATATCTCCAATTCACGCGTCAAATCGCTCGATCCCGCCGACCGAGCATGTTTGACGACGATCGCGCGACGCTGAATCACGGGCGGAAACTCCAACACGAGTTCCTGCTCTGGCGAACGTTCGGTCACGAACGCGATTCGTTGCGACTCCGTCCCCGTCGGTAGGCCGTGCGGCAATGTGCCGGCAACGGGTTTCGACGACGATCCCATGGGCTGGTCGACGTGATGCGTCGCTGCGACAAGGTCGATTCGTTTTTCTTGCACTATCATCAGGCTACCTTAAAGAGTGTCGGTCATTTCGGCGGCGATCCAGGCGGCGACGTAATTCGCCGAATCCAGCACGCCGTTCAACGTCGAATCGAACAAATAATCGCCCACGAAAAACAACCGCGCATGTTCCGTCGGGTCCGGTCGATGGCGTTGGTCGTGCGACAGCGGAACCACGCCTCCGGGCAGCGCGTTGACCGCCTTGGTCCAGCGATGCACTTTCCCTTCGACGAAATGACGCCGCCCGGCCGACAAAACCTCGGGCAGCGAATCCAACGCCTTGGAGATCAACAATTCGTCGCAAAGACCGCTCATTTCCAGTGCGTTCTCGCCCCCCAACAACCAGCCGAGGATCCCATGCGTTTGGCCCGGATCGCGCGAGGACTCGTCGTATAAGCAACACCCGCCGAAGCGATCCAGCATCCAATACGAATCGCCCAACGTGCCTTCCCAATACGGACGATCGAAGAGAATCGTGATTCGTAAGTAATGCGCGGGATGGTCGTAGTAATCCGAGTGCGACTTCACCGCAGCCGACAATCTCTCGCCGCCGTATTGCACGGACCCGAGATGATTATGCGGCAATGCGATCACCACGGCGTCGAAATCGTCGTGCCGTCGTTCGCCCCGATGTTCGGATTCGATTCGGATTCTGCCGTCGGGCCGCTTGGCGACCGAATGCACGCGATGTTCCAGCCGGAAGTCGGCGTCGATTCTTGCGGCGAGTTCGCGCGGCAACCGTTCATTTCCACCGTCGATCCCGTACAAGTGCATGTACGCCGGATCGTTCATCAAATAGTTTTGTAACCCGTACGCCGCGCTTGTGCGCGGGCTCGGTCGCCAGATCGCTGTGGATCATGTTCATCACATAACCGGAAGTCGCCGCATCGGCGATCTCGGCCATCGTCGCGTCGAATCGGGGCGGATCGCTCTCGGCCGCCGCGCCTTCCGGAAAATCCGACGCGTAAAACTCTTGCGGCGTCATCCGGTCTTTGGCGTTTCGGTCGAACGCCTGTAACGCCGCACAAGCACGGGGGCCGAGTTCGTCGCGGACGTCGTCCAGATTCGCCAAGACTCGATCATGCATGATGACCGCCGGTCCTCCCATCGGGCTGATGGGCAGTCCCAACTCGCGAATCAGTTCTTTAAGCGGGTCTTCGTCGAACTGAGAGTAATCGTAAAACTCGGCCGCGCCGGCTTCGTAGCGGACGTCGGCCGCTTGGAACCGGGGGGTCAATATTTTGCCCCCCAGCCGGTCTGACGATTCGAACAGCGTTATGCGATGGGCGGAATCGGACGCCTTTTGCAGCGCATAAGCGGTCATCAGCCCGCCTGGACCGCCACCAACGATTCCGATTCTCCAAAAACGCATCGACGGCTCATGATTTGAACGTATTTCTCACGCAAAATCGCGTGTGAACACGAATCGTCGCCCGCGCACGAATCCCCCATCACGTTCAGCGCAATTCGTTCAAGACTCTAACCCGTTTACGCAGTTAAAGTGTCGCCTGATGGAAAATAATTGTCTTAAAAACAGGGCAATTGGCGAATGGTGGTCGTGATCAACTCTTGTAATATGGATTTATGTTCATCTTAGGCTTACCGTAGATGAAAATTGCTCGCGGACGATCCGAATGACCCGATGGCAGCCGCTCTATTGATTTCTGTTTAAAACGTACATTCGGCTCAATGTTGCGTCGCCTCACTCAACCTGAACTGTTCGTGACACAACCGGCCAATTACGGATATTATTTTAACGATGTAGTAGCACGTGAGCGATCTGTGCCCACCGCTCTAACGAGATTCCATTCATTTGTTCCAAAGCTAATGGATGATCGACATCCGTTAGTATGAAAATCGGCACTTTGCCGGGACTACGCGATTGAACGGACAACCTCAGGTGAACCGTTTCCGGGTAGATCGGAATGTGGTTACAAAGCCAGCCGAAATATGGAGGATCACAATCGCGATCGGGCGATTCCCATCGCGAGTAGGAATGAATAAAGCTGGTTTCGGATAACGACGACCAAACGGAATAAGACAGTGACTCGGGATGTCCGTGAATTGGTATTTCGATGTGTCCCCGGATAAAGAACTTATCTCCATCCACGACGCATTGATCCGCAGTTAAATCGACGCGCGACGCAAACTCATCCTCCTTAACGAATGCACGCCAAGGAGCTTCCATGCCAAAGCAAGTCGGCGACGAATTGTTTACAACGCCGCAGACGGCGCATGTCCAACTCATTTTTCGATTCGATCGAGTTGCGTCTATGTAACGTCCGCCGGGTGAACCCAGGGGGCGCGGTAGGGGCGTTTGAGCAGTTTGTTGGCCTCGTCGTCGTTTTTGATCGCCCCTTTGTCGGCGTCCCAATGCAGCGTGCGGCCGGTTTGCAGCGCCAGGTTCGCCAGAATGCAACTGGCGGTCGAAATGTGGCCTTGCTCGATATCGGCGACCGGTTTGGCGCGAGTTTCGATGCACTCCAGCAAGTTTTTCATATGGCCGCGGATCGCCGGGGCGACATGTTTTTCCAGATCCTTTTCGGTCTTGTCCTCGGGAAATTCCTCCAGCTCCATCACCACGTCTTGATGCAGTTTTTCGCCTTTGCCGCGCGGGAGGAAATCGTACTTCATCACGCTGGCCTTGAGCGTTCCTTTTTCGCCGTAGATGGTCAGACCCCAGGGATATTCCGGATCGGGCGCGTCGCCCCAACTGCGGTGCGTCCAGACGACGGGGAATTCGGGAAACTCGAAGACGGCGGTTTGCGTGTCGGGGATGTCGGCCTTGCTCGCTTTGTCGATCAGGATGCCCCCTTCAGAACTGACGCTGGTCGGCCAACCGAGATTCAACAACCAACGGGCGGTGTCCAACATGTGGACGCACATGTCGCCGACGATGCCGTTGCCGTAACGTTGGAACGCTCGCCAACTGCGCGGATGGACCAGCTTGTTGTAAGGTTTGAGCGGCGCGGGACCGGTCCAGAGATCGTAGTTCAGATTGGCTGGCGCTTCGCCGTCGGGCGGGTTGTCTTTGGCCCGCATGTGGTAGTAGCAGTAGACCTCGACCAAGCCGACTTTGCCCAGCAGGCCGGCGTCGACGACTTTTTTCTTTGCGTCGATCAAGTGGGGCGTCGAGCGGCGTTGCGTGCCGATTTGGACCACGCGTTTGTGCTTGCGCACGGCGGCCAGGATGGCGGCCCCTTCGGCGACGTCGAGACTGATCGGTTTTTGCAGATAGAGATCGCAGCCGGCTTCCATCGCGGCGATCGCCGGCAACGCGTGCCAGTGATCGGGCGTGCCGATGACGGCGATATCCAGATCGCGTTCCTTCAACAGGTCGCGATAGTCTTCATACAAGCGAGGTGTTTTTTTGTTGGCCTGCCGCGACGCGACCAGTTCGCCGGCGTTTTGCAGCATCACTTTATCGACGTCGCACAGCGAGACGACCTCGACCGGGCTGACTTGGATCAGTCGCAGCAAATCGGCCTTGCCGTACCAGCCGCTGCCGATCAGCCCGACGCGTTTGGGTTTGTCGCCGGCGGCGGCGAAGACGCGGGGTTGTAGAGCGGCGAGCGTCAGTCCGGCCGCGCCGCCGTAGAGAAATTCCCGTCGATCCATGTCGGAAGCTCCGGTGAAGTCGAAAAAATGTCGTGGCGTCGTTCGGCGGCGAACGGTATCGTTCGGCCCTGGCGAAACGCCCGGTATCACAATCCCCAGAGCGGAATCTTACTCGACATGGCAGGCCGACGCATCCAACGGATCGACAAAGCGAAGCCGGGGCCGGCACGACGCTTGCATAAGGGGGACGCTGCGGCGGAAGTGGGCGAATCTCCGATCGTCCAGCCGGTTTCTGCCGCCGAAGATTACACAAATTGCCAGTTTTTTCAGCAGGGGCCGAAAAAGCCGGCAATCGGGCAGCGGCGGGAATACATTGACGTCGAGAGCGAGACGTCCGAGGGTTCGGTTCGACTTTTCCGAGGAGTTCCCAAGATGCTCGTCGACACTCGCCCCACGGCGACTGCGGAGATCGACAAAGAGTTCGCCGAACGCCTATTCAGCGCGTATCGCACCGAAGGATTTTACGACGAAATGTTCGAGTCGGACGGCCATCCGCACGCGAGCAGTTCGATGTTGGCCAAGCGGTTGTTGTCGTACGCGCCGGACGAATTACAACGTCGCCAAAAGGCGGCCGATCTCGTGTTGTTGAACATGGGGATCACCTTCAACGTGTACGGTCACGAAGCCGGAACCGAGAAGATTTGGCCCTTCGACATCATTCCGCGCATCATCGAACACAAAGAGTGGTTGATGATCGAGAGCGGGTTGAAGCAGCGCATCAAGGCGCTGAACCTGTTCATCGACGATCTCTACCACGACCGCAACATCATCAACGACGGCGTCGTGCCCGAGTGGTTGATCGACAGCGGAGCGACGTTACGTAGCCCGTGTAAGGGTTTGAATCCGCCGAAGCGGATCTGGTGCCACATCACCGGAACCGATTTGGTGCGCGGCGGCGACGGACAGATTTACGTTCTGGAGGACAATCTCCGCTGTCCTTCCGGCGTGTCGTATGTCCTGGAAAACCGCGAAGTGATGAAGCGGACGTTTCCGCAGGTCTTCAGCGGGTTGTCAATCCTGTCGGTCGAGGATTATCCGGAGCGTCTGCGGGCGATGTTGGAACACATCGCGCCCGACGGCATTCGCGAGCCGAACGTCGTGGTGATGACGCCGGGGATTTACAACTCGGCCTATTTCGAGCATTGCTTCTTGGCCCAGCAAATGGGCGTGGAATTGGTGCAAGGCTCGGACATGGTCGTGATCGACGACACGTGCTACATGAAGACGACACGCGGGTTGAAACGCGTCGACGTGATTTATCGCCGCATCGACGACGATTTTCTCGATCCCGAAACGTTCCGCGCGGATTCCGCGTTGGGCGTGCCGGGGTTGATGCGGGCGTATCGCGCGGGCCGCGTTTCGTTGGCCAACGCACCGGGAACCGGGATCGCCGACGACAAGGCGGTCTACGCCTATGTGCCGCAGATCATCAAGTATTACCTGAATGAAGAGATGATCTTGCCGAACGTGCCGACGCACATTTGCGGCGAGCCGGATCAGTGCGCGCACGTGATCGACAATATTCAAGACATGGTGATCAAGCCGACGAACGAAAGCGGCGGTTACGGAATCTTGTTGGGTCCCAAGGCGACCGCCGCCGAGCACGCTCGATACAAAGAGTTGATCAAAGCCAACCCGCGCAACTACGTGGCTCAGCCGATGCTGGCCTTATCGCGCGTGCCGACGATCGTGAACGACCACTTGGAAGGTCGCCACGTCGACTTGCGGCCGTACATCCTGTACGGCGAAGAGATCTATGTACTGCCCGGCGGATTGACCCGGGTGGCGTTGAAGAAGGGTTCGCTCGTGGTGAATTCTTCGCAGGGGGGCGGTAGTAAAGATACCTGGGTCGTGAAACAATACGGGAGCTGATCCCAACGCGAATGACCGGCCGCGCGACACGCAGGATCGCGTGCGCGGCCCAAAATAGACAACTGCAGACGGCGCACCATGTTAAGTCGAGTGGCGGATTCGATTTTCTGGATGAGTCGCTACGTCGAGCGAGCTGAAAACGTGGCCCGCTTCGTCGAAGTGAACTTCAATCTCTCGCTCGACTTGGGCGTCGGAGTCGGCGAGCAATGGATGCCGCTGATCAACACCACCGGCGATTTCGAAGAGTTTAAGGACCGATACGGCGAATCGAATCTGCAAAACGCCGTGCAGTTTCTGACGTTCGACGAAGAAAATCCGAACTCGATTCTGAGCTGCTTGCGCAAAGCGCGGAATGTGCTCGTTCGATCCGCGAAATGATCACTTCCCCGATGTGGGAAGAGATGAACAAGTTCTTTCTGATGGTCCGCGGCGCCGCGACCGGACGGGGGAACGTCGATGCGCCGTTGGACTTTTATCGCGAAGTCCGGATGGCCAGCCACTTGGTCCAAGGGCTGACCGACGCCACGATGTCGCACAACGAATCGTGGCACTTCGCGCGGTTAGGTCGCTTGTTGGAACGCGCCGACAAAACGTCGCGAATCTTGGACGTCAAATACTACTTGTTGTTGCCGTCGGTCGCCGACGTCGGTACGCCGATCGACACGATCCAATGGGCCGCGCTGCTGAAAAGCACGAGTGCTCTCGAGATGTATCGTAAGACGATGGGCCGAATCACGCCCGAGCAGGTCGCCGCGTTCTTAATTTTGGACCGCGACTTTCCGCGGGCGATCCGGTTTTGCGTCAGCCGCGCGGAAGAATCGTTACAGGCGATCACCAACGGACGCCCGGGCACGTTTCAGAACTCGGCCGAGCAATCGATCGGGCGTCTGCGTTCCGAATTGGACTACACCAGCATCGCTGAGATCGTGAAGCGCGGCATGCACGAGTTTATCGACGACATTCAAGCCAGACTTAACGAAGTGGGGGGGACGATCACCGAAACGTTCTTTTCCCCCCAGGCGGCGGTCAACCCGCTGAAAAACGGATTTCTTCCTGCCCAATGGCAGAGCCAACGCACCGGAAGCGCGTAACGCGAGGTATATTTCCCCACCCTCCTAGTTTGCCCGGCCGTTACAGCGGGGCCGTCGCCTTCGTCGCTTCCCGCCCGCCGTTGACTGAGACGTTTTTATGCCGATTCGCGTCGCGTTGCATCATAAGACGGAGTATTTCTACGACCGTCCGATCGAAATTTATCCTCAGGTCATGCGTCTGCGGCCCGCGCCGCACACGCGGACGCCGATCCTGAGCTACTCGCTGAAAGTCGGCCCGGCCAAGCATTTCATCAATTGGCAGCAAGACCCCCAGGGAAATTATCAAGCGCGGTTCGTTTTCACCGAGAAAGCGAAAAGCCTGTCGATCGAAGTCGATTTGATCGCCGAGATGACGGTCATCAATCCGTTCGATTTCTTCGTTGAGTCCAGCGCGGAAAAATTCCCGATTCAGTACGAGCCTGCCCTGCAGCGGGAACTGCGGCCGTTTTTGGAACAGATCTCGGACAGCCCGTTGTTGGATCAATACGTCGCATCGATCCCGTTGGAAGATAAGCACGTCGTTTATTTTCTGGTCGATCTGAATACGAAGCTGCAAAAGGACATCGGCTACACGATCCGGATGGAACCGGGCGTGCAGACGTGCGAAGAAACGCTCCGTTTGCGAACCGGCTCGTGCCGCGATACGGCTTGGCTGTTGGTTCAAGTTTTGCGTCGTTTGGGCTACGCCGCCCGGTTCGTCAGCGGGTATTTGATTCAACTGACGCCGGACATCAAAGCGATCGACGGCCCGGTCGGTTCGGATCGCGATTTCACCGATCTGCATGCTTGGACGGAAGTGTATCTTCCCGGCGCCGGTTGGATCGGGCTCGATCCGACGTCCGGTCTGTTCGCCGGCGAGGGACATATCCCGCTGGCCTGCACGCCCGATCCGTCGAGCGCCGCGCCGGTCAGCGGCGGCGTGGAGCCGTGCGAATCGACGCTGCATCACGAGATGACGCTGACGCGTTATGAAGAAGAATCGCGGATCACCAAACCGTACACGGAAGAGCAGTGGACGTCGATCGTCGACTTGGGGCATAAGATCGACGCCGATCTGGAGAAGCATGCCGTCCGATTGACGATGGGGGGCGAGCCGACGTTCGTCTCGGTCGACGATCAAGCCGGCGACGAGTGGAATACCGCCGCCGTCGGGCCGACCAAACGTCTGCTCTCGGGCGATCTCATGTTGCGGCTGCGGAATCGCTTCGCGCCCGGCGGGTTGTTGCATTACGGGCAAGGCAAATGGTATCCCGGCGAGCAACTCCCTCGGTGGTCGTTGGCCTGTTATTGGCGTAAAGACGGGCAACCGTTGTGGACGCGGCCGAATTTGATCTGCGACGAGAAGCTGGATTACGGTCACGACGAAGAAACCGCCCGCCGCTTCGCCGAACGACTGGCCGAACGCTTGGGCGTCGAGAAAGAGTTCGCGATTCCCGGCTACGAAGACGCTTGGCAATATATGCTGCGCGAACGTCGCTTGCCGGTGAACGTCGATCCGCTGGAAAATCATATCGACGACGAACTGGAACGCGCCGTATTTCGCGGATCTTCGAACAAGGTCTGAAGAAAACTGTCGGTTACGCGTTGCCGATCGAACGTCGCCTGGGTCAACAGGGTTTAATGTGGGCCAGCGGACGTTGGTTTCTCCGACGCGAGCATCTGTTCCTGTTCCCCGGCGATTCGGCGATGGGCTTCCGTCTGCCGTTGGATTCGCTGCCGTGGGTCGCGCCGGAAGATCGCGATGCGCTGGTCGCCCGCGACCCGTACGCCGAACTCGCGCCGTTTCCGCCGCGCGAAACGTTGATTCGTCGACAAGAACGCGACGCGACCGAGCAAGCTGCGCCGGCTTATACGGGCATCGCTAACGGCTACGTCGCCACGAACGGCCATGCGGAGAACGGTTCTGGTCATCACACCGATCGGCTGCCGGTCGAGATCGGCGCGGCGGCCGGCGACTATGCCGATGCCCAGTCCCGCGCGGCGATCGCCGAACGCGGCGGTCATTCAGACGGCGGGTATGGCTCGGGTTTCGGTGGAGACGCCGATGCCGGCGCGTTTGAAACGCCGAAGCCGAAATTTCAAAAGCCGGCGAGATCAACCGATCGCCCGTGGTACGTGAAGGTCGAAGACGGTTTTCCCGCGCCGAGCGTGCCGCCGTATCCGCAACAGTCCTCGCCTTGGATCGTACGAACGGCGATGTGTTTCGAGTCGCGGGAAGGTCGGCTGCACATTTTCATGCCGCCGTTACAAACCGCAGACGATTATTTGGAATTGGTCGCGCACATCGAAGAGACCGCCGCCGAACTGAACACGCCGGTCGTCATCGAAGGTTACCATCCGCCGCATGATCCGCGATTGACGAATCTGAAGGTCACGCCCGATCCGGGGGTGATCGAAGTCAACATGCAGCCGGCGTCGAGTTGGGACGAACTGGTCGACATCACGACCGGACTGTACGAGGATGCCCGACAGATTCGTTTGGGCTGCGACAAATTTATGCT
Organism: Pirellulales bacterium; assembly: GCA_049840575.1. GTDB lineage: Bacteria > Planctomycetota > Planctomycetia > Pirellulales > JALHPA01 > JANRLT01. The sequence goes on along the minus strand of JASGKV010000007.1, from coordinate 259,285 downwards.
CGATGGTCGCCACACCGGCACCGGCGGCGGCAACCATATCGTGATGGGCGGTGCGACTCCGGCGGAAAGTCCGTTCTTGCGTCGGCCCGATTTGCTTCGCAGCTTGCTGGCGTATTGGAACAACCACCCGTCGTTGTCGTACCTGCTGTCGGGACTCTTCATCGGACCGACCAGCCAAGCGCCGCGGATCGACGAAGGGCGTCACGAGCAGTTGTACGAATTGGGAATCGCCTTTCAGCAAATGCCCGAAAGCGGCCATACGCCGCCATGGCTGGTCGATCGGTTGTTCCGCCATTTGTTGACGGACATGACCGGCAATACGCATAGGGCCGAATTTTGCATCGACAAACTCTATTCGCCCGACTCGTCGACCGGTCGTTTGGGACTGATCGAGTTCCGCGCGTTCGAGATGCCGCCCCACTCGCGAATGAGCTTGGCGCAACAGTTGTTGCTGCGGGCGCTCACGATGAAGTTTTGGCGGGAACCGTATCAGGGCTCGTTGGTTCATTGGGGAACGCGAATCCACGACAAGTTCATGCTGCCGTATTACATCCAGCAAGACTTCCGAGATGTGGTCAATGACCTGCGGGCGTCGGGGTATGAACTGGATTTGGAGTGGTTCAAGCCGCACTTCGATTTCCGTTTTCCGCTGTATGGCGACGTAGTGCGCGACGGCGTGAAGTTGGAATTGCGTTGTGCACTCGAACCGTGGTTGGTCATGGGCGAAGAAGGGATGGTCGGCGGTACGGCGCGTTACGTCGATTCGTCGCTTGAACGCGTGCAAACGTTGGTCAAGAATTTCTTACCGGAACGACACGTGTTGACGGTCAATCGCCGACGCGTGCCGTTGCATCCCACCGGGATCGCGGGCGAGTACGTCGCCGGCGTGCGCTACCGCGCATGGCAACCGCCGTCGTGTTTGCATCCGACGATCGGCGTGCATACGCCGCTGACCTTCGACGTATACGACACGTGGACCAAGCGTTCGTTGGGTGGTTGCCAGTGGCACGTCATGCATCCGGGTGGACGGAGCTACGAGACTTACCCGATCAACGCCAACGAGGCGGAAGCTCGCCGCGCGGCGGTTTTTTACGATCAATCACTCGCCCGGCGCGTGGTCCGAACCGCAGACCGAAATCAACGCGCAGTTCCCGATGACGCTCGACCTGCGTTATCAAGGGGGCTAAAATCCGGATTCCACGAGGTGGGACAAGAGGTCCTGAGTACGGCACAATCGGAACCGTTCACGACCGACGTAAGAACACCGTTTGAGCCGCCATGAGTTCAGCGACCGCTCCATTCGCCGCAGCCGCGACCGAGCCCCCGTTATTCGGTGGGTATCCGTCGCAGTCGTCGCACTTCGACGAATTGCTGTCGTCGCCGGGCGCGATCCGCGCACCATGGCGACGTTTCGTCGATTCGCTGCAACGCGTCGGCCGTAGCGAGTTCTCGCGCCGCTGGGATATTTCACGCCGGATGTTGCGCGACAACGGCGTGACGTACAACGTCCACGGCGATCCCGAGGGTCGCGATCGACCGTGGGAGTTGGACCCGGTGCCGTTGATCCTCGGCCCCGAAGAATGGGAGACGCTCTCGCAGGCGCTGACGCAACGCGCGCGACTCCTGAACTTGGTGCTGGCCGATCTCTACGGTCCGCAGCGGTTGCTGCATGAAGGCGTCTTGCCGCCCGAGGCGGTTTTCGCCAATCGGTTGTTCCTCAGAGCCTGTTGGAACATCCCGGTCCCCAATCAAACGTTCGTCCAGTTCTACGCCGCGCACGTCGCGCGGAATCCGTCCGGCGAGTGGGTGCTGCTGGCCGATCGGACGCAAGCGCCGGCCGGCGCGGGCTATGCCGTGGAGAATCGCATCTTGTTGTCGCGGATGATTCCGGACACGTATCAAGATTGCGGCGTTCAGCGCCTGGCCGGATTTTTTTTATCTGTGCGCGAATCGTTGTCCGCACTCGCGCCGAAACATCGCGAGAACCCTCGTATCGTTTTGTTGAGTCCCGGACCGCAGAGTCCGGCCTATTTCGAAGACGCCTATCTCTCACGCTACCTGGGCTTCACCTTGGTCGAGGGGGGTGATCTAACGGTCCGCGATAATCGCGTGTATCTGAAGACCCTCGGCGGATTGATTCCGGTCGACGTGATTATGCGTCGCGTCGCCGACGCCGATTGCGATCCGTTGGAACTCAGCAGCCGTTCGATGATCGGCGTGCCCGGCTTGAATCAGGCCGTCCGCGCCGGCAACGTGGCGATCGCCAATCCGTTGGGCAGCAATTTACTGGAAGCGCCGATCTTCATGGCGTTTTGGTCGAAGTTGGCGCGGCACTATTTCGGCGAAGACCTGAAACTCCGTTCGGCCGCCACGTGGTGGTGCGGCGACTCCACGAGTTTGCGATACGTCTACGACAATTTAGAGAAGCTGCTGATCCGGCCGGCCTTTGCGCCGCGAGGCGACACGATTCAACCGCTGCAGCTCTCGGCCTCGGCTCGGCAAGAATTGCTGGCCAAGATCGCCAAGCATCCGGCCCAGTACGTCGCACAAGAACGGATCGACCGCAGCACCGTTCCGGTCTGGTCCAACGGCGAAATTCTCCCCTGGCGCATGGGTTTACGCGCATTTTTGATGGCGTCGAAGGACGGCTATCAGGTCATGCCGGGCGGCTTAGTGCGCGTGACCCAAACCGATCGGCATATGGCCGAGTCGACGTTGGCGGGGCAGGGGAGCAAAGACGTTTGGGTCTTGTCCGAAGGGCCCGTCAAACCGGTCACGCTGCTTCATCCGGCCGGCGAACCGTTGAACTTACTGCGCAGCGGAAACGATCTGCCGAGCCGCGTCGCAGATAATATGTATTGGCTGGGCCGCAACGTCGAGCGGGCCGAAGGGGGCGTCCGCTTGGTGCGCTGCGCCATCGCTCGGCTGCTGGGCGAAACGGGCAGCGGCGATCAGCCGGAACTCTCGGCTTTGGTCCGCGCGTTGACCGGCCAAGGCCAACTCCGGCCGGAATTCGCCGCACAAGACTCCGGCGGATTTCGTTCGTCGGTGATGGAAACCGAACTCCTGGCGTTCGTCTTCGACGAAAAGCACCTCGGTGGCCTTCGCAACACGCTGGGAGCCGTCCGCGACTTGAGCAACGGCGTGCGCGATCGAATCTCGATCGACAGTTGGCGCATTCTCAATATGCTGACCCGCGAAAACGGGACCGACGCTTATCCCCTGGGCGTCGTGCGGATCGGCGACGTGCTGGATTCGATCAATCATATGTTGGTCACGCTATCCGCGTTTAGCGGCTTAGGGACCGAGAGCATGACCCGCGGCCCCGCGTGGCGTTTTTTGGACATCGGTCGCCGCCTGGAACGCACCACTACACCATGGGCCTGATCGGCAACATGCTGGTCCCTTCGACGCAGGTCGAGAACGGCGTGCTAGAATCGCTGCTCGAAATCGGCGACAGCCTGATGACGTACCGCAATCGTTACCTGAACGTGTTGCAAGCGCGGGCCGTCATCGATTTGCTTCTGATGGACGAAAGCAATCCGCGTTCCGTGTTGTTCCAACTGAATTCATTGTTGGCCCACGTCGAACGCTTGCCGCGCGATGCGTCGAGCGCGACGCTGTCGGAAGAATATCGCACGATCCTCAGCATTCAATCGGCCGTGCGGTTATGCGACATTCAGCAGTTATGCGAGGAAGAGAAATCGGGGCAGCGTAAAAATTTAGAGCGATTCTTACATCGCCAGATGCTGTCGTTGCGAACGCTGTCGGATATCCTCACTCACAAGTATCTCGTTCACGCCGTGGCGTCGCGGCAGATGACGGAATTTCGTCCGGGAGCGATCGGATGAAATATAAAGTCGTTCACATTACGACCTACGACTATTCGGAATCGGTCCCGTTGTGTCACAACGAGGTCCATCTGACGCCGCGCGAACACGACCGGCAGTTGTGTACCGCGCACCGCATCACGATCCGCCCCACGCCGTCGGGGCAAGAGCAAGTTCGCGACTACTTCGGCAATCCCAGCCAGTTTTTCTCGATTCAAGAAGGACACAAACGACTTTCGGTCACCGCCGTCAGTCGCGTCGAGCTTTCGCCGCCGCCGCCGCTCGACGCGACTCAAACGCCGAGTTGGAACGTGGTCCGCGATCGATTGAAAAATCGCGATCTGCCCGAAGGATTGGATCCCGTGCAGTTCCTGTTCGAGTCGCCGCAGATCGTGGGCGACGAAGCGTTGCAGGCCTACGCCGCTCCGTCGTTCGCGGAAGGACGAAATTGGTTCGAGGCCGTCACCGATCTGATGAACCGCATCTATCGCGAGTTCAAGTACGACCCGACCGCCACGACCGTCAGCACGCCGATTCGTGAGGTGCTGCGCATTCGCCGCGGCGTCTGCCAGGATTTCGCGCATCTGATGATCGGTTGTCTCCGCGCGGTCGGGTTGTCCGCGCGGTACGTCAGCGGATACTTGCTCACGCGGCCGCCGCCGGGACAGCCCCGCTTGGTCGGCGCCGATGCGTCCCATGCGTGGGTCTCGGCCTGGTGTCCCGAGATCGGCTGGATCGACTTCGATCCGACCAACAACTGCCGACCCGGCGTCGAACATATCACGCTGGCCTGGGGACGCGAGTACGGCGACGTCTGCCCGATCATGGGCGTTTTCATCGGCGGCGGTCAAAATCAGATGACGGTCTCGGTGGACGTGATGCCGGTCGAATAGATTGGGAGCATGCGCGCCGCCGTCCCTTCATCCGGTGCGCGATCGTCCTCGCACCCGCAGGTACGCCGATGACTTGGCTTAGTTGGGCGCTATTGTCCGCGATCTTCGCCGGCGTGACGGCGATCTTGGCGAAGGTCGGCGTGCGCGACGTCGATTCGAACTTGGCCACGGCGATCCGCACCGTGGTGATCTTGATCTTCGCTTGGGGGATCGTCTTGGTCGGCGGCGCCGGAGTGGCGTATGATCACGACGAGAACGTGGACGTTCCTCATCCTTTCGGGTATCGCGACCGGCGCGTCGTGGCTGTGTTACTTTCGTGCCGCTCGCGCTCGGCGAAGCCTCTTCGGTCGCGCCGATCGACAAACTGAGCGTCGTCGTCGCCATGGCGCTGGCCTTCGTGTTCCTGGGCGAACAGCCGACATGGCGACATCTGCTGGGCGGCGGTTTGATCGTCGCCGGGGGGATCGTCATCGCGACGAAATGAACGTTGCGCGTCGAACTCGTCCGATCCGCGAGTTGGGACATCGATCATCGCGCGGTAAAATACCGTCTGCCCAACCGATTACGGAGATTCGAGCATGCTGCGCGGCATCGACGCGTTTTTGGAAATTTTGCACGACGCCGGCGTACGGAAGATCTTCGGCAATCCGGGCACGACCGAACTGCCGCTGAACGACGCTCTCTGCATCGATACGCGCTTCGAATACATCTTGGGCCTGCAAGAAGTCGCCGTCATGGCGATGGCCGACGGTTACGCCATGGCAGGCGGTCGCGTCGGTGTGGTCAATTTGCACATCTGCCCCGGGTTGGGGCACGCGATGGGGCTGCTCTATAATGCCTTTCGCGAAGGGACGCCGCTGCTGGTCACGGCCGGACAGCAGGACACGCGTTTGAGTTTCGAGGAGCCGATCCTGGGCGGCGATATGGTCGGCGTCGCGCAGGCCGTGGACCAAGTGGGCCTGCGAAGTGCGGCGCGTGCAGAATATCCCGAACGCGGTGCGTCGCGCATTGCAGATCGCCATGACCCCGCCGACCGGACCGGTTTTCCTGTCACTGCCGCTGGACGTGCAGTTGGCGTTGGCCGAGTTGGATCTCCGCCCCGCAGCGCCATTGCGACACCAGCTGCGGCCCGATCCGGCCGCCGTTACAGCGGCCGCCGACGTGCTGTTGAAAGCGAAGTCTCCGGCGATTCTCGCCGGCAGCCGCGTGACCGAACGTGGCGCGATGGCCGAATTGGTCCGTCTGGCTGAGTTGCTCGGCGTGCCGGTCGTCCCCGAAAGCGGTACCACGCACGGACGATGCCCGTTTCCGGCCGATCACCCGCTGCACGAAGACGGATTACCGCTGTGGTCGCCCGAGGTGTTAGAGCGGTTAACCCGTTACGATGCGCTGTTGGTGGTCGGCATGGATCTGCTGCGCCAATACGTTTACTTCGATCCGCCATGCCCGATTCCGGCCGACTTGGCGATCGTCCAGATCGACGAAGATCCCTATCAATTGAACAAAAACTATCCGTTAGCCGCGGCCGTGTGGGGCGACACGCGCGCCTCGCTCGCCGACTTAGCGCAAGAGATCGATGGTCGCATCGATGAAGCGTTTCGAATCGCGGCGAAGGGACGGATCGAAGGATTTCGAGCGAAGCGAATCACCGCACGCGAGAAGCTGTTGGAGCAAGCGCGCGGAAGGGTCGCGCCGACCGCTTTCGCCGTTAACGTTGATGGAGACGCTTTCGCGCGTGCTGCCGGCGAACGTCGCGGTGATCGAAGAAGCGGTCACCACCACCAACCGTGTCTTCGAACGCCTGGGCCGCTTACCGACGACGGACGGCTACTTCGGACACCGCGGTTGGGCGCTCGGTTGGGGACTGGGTTGCGCGATCGGCGTGAAACTGGCGTGGCCCGAACGGCCGGTGCTCGGGTTGATCGGCGACGGCGCGGCGTTATACGGCATTCAAGGACTCTGGACCGCCGCGAAATATCGAATCCCCGTGACCTTCGTCGTGCCGAACAACGCTTCGTATCAAATCCTGAAGGTCGGCGCACGCGGGCTGGGGCTCGAGCATGCCAAGTCCGGGCGTTACGTCGGACTCGATCTCGACGGCCCGCGGATCGATTACGTGGGACTGGCGAATTCTTTCGGCGTTGAGGCCGTCCGCGTGACCGAGCCCGACGAGTTGGCGGAGCGCATGCGCGCGTCATGGTCGCGCGAGACGCCGATTCTGTTCGAAGTACCGATTGATCGGAGGACGCCGGAAAAACTGGATTATTGACGACTATTTCGGGATTTCGCGACCGTGCGGGTCGCGGACGTCGCCCTGGAACGCCTCGCGCAATTCGACTTCCAGCTGCTCGCCGATGTAATGCTCCATTCGCTCGGCCGGATCGTGCACGTGATCGACGGGCAACCCTAAGTGGTTGAACAACCACGCTTCCCACAGTCGATGCGAACGGACGACCTGCGCCGCCTTCTTACGACCTTGATCCGTCAATCGCCACGTGCCGTGCACGAATACAACGTTTCCCTTCATCGTTTGTCTCCACAGCGCATCACGCCGCGCGAAGGCCGCCCCCTAAAGATTGGGTGGTCTCGCCGGTCCCCAGATTGCGACCCGGGGCGAGTTCTTCCAAACGAAAGTACATCGCCAGCAAATCTTCGCCCATGATCCGGGTGGCTCGACGGAACCGCTCCCACTGTTTGCCGACCAAGCCGTAGCGCGGTGCGAACAACGCGGCGCTTAAATAGATGACGCCGGCGCAAACGGCGATGAGGGCGGCCGGTTCGGCATGCAGGAGGATCGACGTTTTATTCAGTCCTAAGCCGCAACACGCCGCCAGCGTCGCAAACACTACCGAGAGTGACACCATGCGGCTCAGCCGATCGGTCAGCAGGTGCGCCGTCGCGGCGGGGACGATCAACATGGCGATGACCAAAATCGAACCGACCGCTTGGAACGCGGCCACGGCCGTCACGGCGGTCAACGCCATCACGAGATAATGCAGCAGACCCGGTCGAAATCCCAGCGCTTGGGCGAACGGCGGATCGAACGCGGCGAGTCGGAGTTCTTTCCACAGCAGCGCTAACGTCGCGCCGTTGATCACCACGACGATCGTCAGTAACGTCGCGCTGGTCGGCCACTCGAAACCGAAGACCGGAACCGCGTCGATCGCGATCGTAGCCAATGAGCCGTACAGCACGCAGTCCGCGTCTAAGTCGACGCCGCCGGACGTTTTCACCCGCGACAGCAACACCCCCAGCGCGAACAGTGTGGTGAAGACGACCCCCATCGCGGAATCGCCTGCCACTTCGGCGTATTGGCGTAACGCTTGGATCATCCAAGTGGTTAACAACCCCATCGCGAACGCGCCGATCAACATGAAGTTCTGATCGAGTCGGCCGGTCAATAGAAAAGCGATTACCAAACCGGGCAAAACGGCGTGCGCGATCGCGTCGCCCATCATGCTCATGCCGCGTAGGACCAGCATCGAACCGATCAGCGCGCAGGCGACCACGGTCGCGACGGCGACGATGGCGGTCCCCGTGTCGAGCGAGGTCCAATCGGCTATGAACAACGGCCAGGGCGTCATCGTAACGCCTCGTGCGGATCGACCTTATCATGCCGGGATACGAGAGCCGCGCATAAGCGCGTGCGGCGTCGGCGTTTGGCGACGACGCCTTTCTCGGGAGCGAACGCCAACGACGCCAGAAAGATCGCCGCGCCGCACAATACGATGCAGGGTCCCGTGGGCAAATTCGAACCAAGAAAATCGAGCCGGCCGAGTTCGCCGGAACTCAGTAACGTGCCTCCGCCGGCGGCGATCGCTCCGAACGCGGTCGCGCAGAGAAGGTGCGTGCGGAGACGGTCGGTCCAAAACCTTGCGGCGGCGGCCGGCACGATCAGCATGGCCGGGGCCAACAACACGCCGACGGCTTTCAAGCCGATGACCGCGGTGGCGGCCACACAGCCCATCAAAATCAAATCCAACAAAAGCGTCGGCCGTCCCAACGTGCGACCGAAATCGCCGTCGAAAATCAGCATTTGGAATTCTTTGTACAACGTCAGCATGATGCCGATGACCACGACGCCGACGCCGAAGATCCAACGCACGTCGTCGTCGGTCAACCAGGCGGCCTGTCCGAACAAGTAGCCGGAAAGTCCGCTGGCGCGGGAAGCGAGTCCGCTCTTGTTGATCAATGACAGAAAGACGCCGCCGAGACCGTAAAATAGGCTCAAGGAGACTACCATCGCGGCGTCCTCCTTGGTTCGTGTGGCGCGAGTCAGGAACGAGATCAGCATCACGCTGAGCGTCCCGCTGATCAACGCGCCGACGGCCAAAACGCCGTAGTTCAACGGCGCGAAAGGCCACCAGCCGGAGTCGCCCAAGACGCACCCCAGCCAAAACGCCGCGCACAGTCCCGGCAACGCCGAGTGGGAGAGCACATCGCCGATCAACGCTCGACGCCGCAGTACGCTCCACGTTCCGATCGCCCCGGCCGTCGCGCCCAACAATACGGTGCCGGCCAACACAGTGACCGTGTTGGAGGCGAGCGCGAAGACGAACGACGAAACCACGACGATCATCCTTTACGAACCGCTTCGACCGCTTTATCCAAGATATTCAAGCGACCGCCGAACGTGGTCCGCAGATTCTCGGGCGTGAACGTCGTCGCCGTCGGGCCGGCCGCGATCAAACGCAAGTTCAGTAAGATCACGCGATCGAAATACTCTTCGACCGTATTGAGATCGTGATGCACGACCAAGACGGTCTTGCCTTGTTGGCGTAACGTCCGCAACAGTTCGACGATGGCCTGTTCCGTAGCGGCATCGACGCCGGCGAACGGTTCGTCCAAGAAATAAATCTTGGCGTCTTGCGCCAACGCGCACGCCAGGAAAACTCTTTGCTGTTGTCCGCCCGAGAGTTGGCGAATCTGGCGATCGGCGAATTCGGTCATGCCGATGCGTTCCAGGCAATCGCGCACGATCCTCCGTTCCGCTTCGCCGGGTCGCCGTAGCCAACCTAAACGGCCGTAAGTTCCCATCAGAACCACGTCGAGCGCCGAAACCGGGAAGTCCCAGTCCACGCTTTCGCGTTGCGGCACATATCCGATTAAATGTCGCTGACGATCGATCGATTTGCCGTAAATCTCGACCTTGCCGCTCGCCAAGGGTATCAACCCCAACGCGGCTTTGATGAGCGTCGACTTGCCTGCGCCGTTCGGACCGACAATCCCGACGAGTTTGCCCTCAGGCACGCTCAGGTCGATGTCCCACAGCACCGGTTTACGCTCGTAAGCGACGGTCAGGTCATGAATGTCGAGTGGAACGGCGCTCGACGTAGCGACTGCGGATGCGGACACGAGAAGCAAGCGAAAAAGTTATTTCAAAGCCGCCACGATGGTTTGCGTATTGTAACGCAGCATCCCGACATATGTGCCCGCAGGGGTACCCGGCTCGCCCATCGCGTCGGAATACAATTCGCCTCCGACGACTACGGAGTGCCCGCGAGCCGCGCAGCCGTCAATGACCTGTCGCAGTCGTTCCTTGGGAACGCTGCTTTCGACGAACACCGCTTTGACTTTACGGTCGACCAATAGCTCGACCAATCGATTCACTTCTTCCAGACTGGTTTCATCGACCGTACTAATGCCTTGCAGTCCGCGCACTTCCAGCCCATATGCCGCGCCGTAGTACTCGAACGCGTCGTGGGCGGTAACCAACAGGCGCGCGGTTTCGGGGAGTTCGCCGATCGAATTTTTGCAATCCGCGTGGGCGGCCAACAGTTGATCGCGATACTTCGCTCCCGCTTGTTCGAACGCGGCTTTGAAATCGGGCTTTAACGCCGAAAGTTTTTCGACGACCGCAGGAATCGACAGCGACCAGACTTCGGCATCGAACCAGATGTGTGGATCGGCGGCGCCGGACACGCGGCGAATTCGATCGGGAGCCGCGTCGGCGATCGCATCCCCCAGGCCGAGCGTCGGTTTTCCGACGGCCAGTTTTTCGAGTTGCTCGCTCAACCGTCCTTCCAAATGCAGGCCGCTATAAAAAACGGCATCGGCCGAGCGAAGGGCGGCGGCGTCGGGACTCGACGCTCGGTACGAATGTGGATCGACACCAGGGCCGATCAGTGTTTTGACCTCGACTTGGTCCCCGGCGATGGCCTGCACCATGTCGGCGACTTGGCCGGTCGTGCAGACTATTTGCGGTTTTCCTGTGCGAGGACCGGCCGGCCCACCGCACCCAAACAGAACCGTCGCACTCAGAATGCACAAGCCGAGACGAAGAAAAGACGCGGAAAATGGCATAGGGCCGTGACTTAGGAAAAGTCGAGACGGATTTCGGTCAGTCGGAAATGTGATTTTGGTAGTTCAAAAATACTCGAATTTGATTCAGATAGCAAGGTCGTCTGCAATCCCTATAACGATGCTGGCAGGTCGTGAATCGAATGAATTCCTCGGCTTCTTCGCAACCAATTCAGCGTGTAACGGGTAAATTGAACGACGTTCGCCGGATGGCATTCTCAACTGGTGCGAATGATGAACCGTGTCTTGTTCGGGATGGCGACGTGTATGGCGTTGTGGAATTTCGGATCTCGACCCGAACTGCGGGCCGACGAAACGATCGTGTTTTACCCGACCGCCGCGGCACGCGACGCGGATGGCGTCTGGCGGGTGCCGATTCATGCCAATGTGCATGAGCCGGATATTGATTCGATGAAACGCCGGGTTTTGTTAACGCTGTTGGCCGGCGTGATCGACGCGCGATCCAAAGACGTGGATACCGATCTGTTCAAGACCCGCGCACGCGTCTTTCTGGTCGAGAACGAGAAGGGCAAAGAGATTCGCATTAAGCTTCCCGTCGGCGACGCGAACGTAGGTAAGTCGGCGGCCAACGGTCATGCGACCGGCGAACTCACGCTCGACGACGCACAAGCCCGGCAGTTGGGCGGAATCGGCAAATCGCCCTGGTTGAAACTTCCGGCCGTCTTGCCCGAGGCGGAGCGGCGAACGTTCACGGCGGACGTGCAACTGATCGAGCCCCGCGGCTTAAGCGTAATTTCCGACCTCGACGATACGATCAAAATCAGTCAGGTCGCGGATCGTCGCGAGTTGTTGCGCAACACGTTTCTCAAGCCGTTCGTCGCCGTGCCAGGTATGGCCGAGCAATATGCGCGATGGGAATCCGACGGCGCGGTGTTTCACTATGTGTCGTCGAGTCCTTGGCAACTCTTCGGCGTGTTGGAAGAGTTTCGCGTGAACGAAAAATTTCCGTCCGGCACGTGGACGATGAAGCATTTGCGCTTAACGGATCGTTCGGCGGTCGAGTTTTTTCGCGGACATGAGAGTTACAAATCGAACGCGATCGAACAATTCTTGTCGCGCTATCCGCAACGCAAATTCGTGCTGGTCGGCGATACGGGCGAAGACGATCCCGAGATTTACGGCGCCGTGGCGAGAAAGCATCCCGCGCAAGTCGTGAAAATCTTGATCCGCGATTCGAAGTCCGGCAAAGAAAGCCCCGAGCGAAATAAGGCGGCGTTCGCCGATCTACCGGATGGGACTTGGCAGGTTTTCACCGACGCCAAGGAATTGCGCGAAGCGTTGAAGCCGGAGTGGTTTGCGACCGACAAAAGTAGCAAGGTTCCATAAAAACGCCCGCTCGAAGAATCGCTTCGAGCGGGCGGCATTCACTCGTATAACCGCCGCTTACTTGGCGTACGACAACGCCAGCAACGCATAGGCGGTCGCGATGTTCGGATCGGCTTCCATCCAACGCGGCGCACTGTTGCTCCACGAACCGTCCGGCTTTTGGCGTTCGACGATCGCGCCGGTGACGTCGGCACGCCAGTCGTGGCTTTTGCCGGCCGAGTCGACGAATGTCTTTTCGCCGGTCGCGTGCAACGCTTTGGCGAACGTAACGTAGTAGTAATACAGACCCACGTCGCCCATGCCGGGGTTTTTGTCGACGGCGTAATTCTTCGCCAACCAACTTTTGGCCGCAGCCACGCGTTTGTCGTCGGACTTGAGCCCGGCGTAGATGAAACTTTTCAATCCGGCGTAGGTCATGCTGCCGTAGCTGCGAAGACCGAGTTCCGGCGTCGACCCTTCGACGTTGCTTTCGCCGCCATTGGCGACCGTGTAGTAGAATCCTCCGTCGTTGATTTTGGCCGCGAACGGCGTGGTATTGTGTTCGCTCTCCAAGTTTTGGCAACGGCTCATGAATACGATCGCTTTTTGGATGTTTTCGTCGTCGGGGCCGTTGCCCGCGGCACGCAGAGCGTCGATCAGGAACGACGTGTTCGACATATCCGGGCGATTTTTGCGACCATAGCCTGCGCCGCCGTAGTTGACGTTGGATTTATCGGCCGATTCGCCTTCGTCCCATTGCAGGCCTTTGACGAACTTGTCGGCCGCGGCGATCGTTTGCTTGTACTTCCCATCGGCGTTGACTTCGGCAAGCAATGAAATCGCCAAGCATGTTTCGTAGTTCTTGTTGGTCGACTCGGTCGCGTAGATGCCGCCGTCGGCGCGGACGTTGGATTCGATAAACTTCAGCCCCTTGGCGACCGTGGGATCGTTGGCCGGCACGCCGCTGCGGACGAGCGACAACAATACGAGCGACGTGACGCCGGTTCCGGTCTGTTTGTTATAAACGCCGTTTTCGTCCTGCATTTGCGGAGGAACTCGATTCCCTTGTCGACGGCGGCCTTCGAATCGGCGGCCCGCGTCCGCGGCGAAGCAATCAACGTCGCGACCGCCAGCAGGCTGAAGAAAAACGTTCGGCGAGAATACGACATCGGGGCGACTCCATTGCGAATGGTGTTGAGCGCGTGCTTCGAAGCATTTTAAAGCGAGCATCGCGACGATGCTATTTATAACCGCTACGCAACGAAAAAAGACCGCCCCCAAGCCACGGCTTACGGGCGGTCGATAATTTCGTCGTGCTGTCTCGTGCCTGTCGATAAAGTCAACGTGTGACGTCGGCTAACTCAATGCCCAGCCCGGGCGATAATCTTTATGGATCAGGCGGTCGGCTCCGGGGGCGTTCTTAGCCTTCAGCGTCGCGGCGTCCCATTCGATTTCTTTGCCGGTCCGATAAGCAATGTTCCCCAGCAGCACGGATTCCGTCAGGTTGCCGCCGTAACCAAAGTTGCATGTCGTCGGGCTGCCCGTCTTACAGGCGGTGATCCATTCGATGTAGTGACCGGTCGAGTTCGGAATCGATTCGGCGGGCGGCTTGTAGTCGGCGAAGTCGGCTTCCGGATAGAGTTTCCAGGATCCGTAGTCGGCACGCAGCTTCCCCTTCTCGCCGATGAACAAGTTTCCGCCGCCGCCCGTCTCGATCCCTTCGATAGTCTTGGGCTTCATGTCGCCGTCGTACCAGGTGAGCGTGAACTCGGGACGATTGCCCGCCGCCGCGAACGTGTAGATCACCTTCAATCCGAGCGGGCAAGTCTCGGGATGAACTTGCGGCCCTTCGGCTTTGATTTTGGTCGGTGCGGTCAGTTCGTAGGCCCAAAACGGCAGATCCATATGGTGACAGGCCATGTCGGCCAACGTGCCGCCGCCGAAATCCCACCAGCGTCGCCAATTGGCGGGCAAGTAGGTCGGATGATACGCCCGTTGCGGCGCGGGACCCAGCCAGAGATCCCAGGCCAGCGTCTCAGGCACGGGCGGAGTTTCTTTTGGTCGCTCGCCGCCGCCCCAACCTTTGCCGACCCATGTATGGACTTCCTTGATCTTGCCGATCGCGCCGGAGCGTAAGATCTCGACCACGCGACGATAGTTTTTCTCAGCGTGGATTTGGTTGCCCATCTGTGTGGCGACTTTTTGCTTCTTCGCCGTTTCGGCCAGCAGCCGCGCTTCGCCGACGGTGTGTGTCAGCGGTTTTTCGCAATAGACGTGCTTTCCTTGCTGCATAGCCCAGAACGCGGCGGGCGCGTGCGTGTGATCGGCCGTGCTGACCACGACCGCGTCGAGGTCACGGCGTTCAAGCAGTTTGCGGAAGTCCGTGAACTTGGTCGACTGCGGAAAGTCGGCCTGCATCTTATCCAACAGTTTTGCATCGACGTCGCAAATCGCCGCGATGTTCTCGTGGCGGACGCCGCCGATGTTCGCGCGAGCGCGATTGGCGGTGCCGATGATGCCGATGTTGAGTTTTTCGCCGGCCGATTTCGACGCTTGAGCGGCGACTTCCGAATGGCAACCGATGGCCAGAGCGCTTACGCCGAAAAGCGAGCCGGCGAGGAATTCTCGGCGACTCGCGTTGATGGATGTGGTCATAACGCGGTGGGATGATGCGAGGGAGGAAGGAAGCGAATCGCGCCGAATTATTTCTTCGCGCCGCCTGTCGAGAGATCTTTCAACGTGATGTTGCGGAAGCGCATCTCGCTGCCGTGCGTTTGCAGTTGGATCGGTCCGACCGGCGAGAGCGGCGTGCCGCGCTTGTAATAATTGTCCAGCGTCGCGTGATCGACGACCAATTTGTCGTTCAAGTGAATCGTGACGTGTTCGCCCTTCATCACGATCTTCAGCGTGTTCCATTCGCCGATCGGCTTGTCTCCGACGACGGGCGGAAACTTGCCGTTCTTCGGATCGCTGTTGTTCCAGAGCGCGCCTGAACCTTTGTCCGCACCGTTCTTGACTTCTTTCGGATTCGCGGGATCCCAAATCTGCACTTGGGGATATCCGCGCAGATACACGCCGCTGTCGCCGTTCGGGGCGACCATTTTCCAATCCAGGGTCAACTCGAAGTCGCCGTAATCTTTGGCGGTCGTCAAATAGACGCCTTTGCCGTCGTTGACGATTTCTCCGTCCTTCACTGACCAATGTTTGGCCAAATCTTCGTCATATTTGGCTTGTTCCGTTTTGCGCTTTTCAACGTCCATCTCGTTCCATTTCACCGGGTCGACCATGCCTTGGCCGCGCCAGCCGCTGAGATCTTTACCGTTAAAGAGAGGCCGTGCTTCCTGTGCGAATGCAAACGAAGACGCCAATACGAAACCGAGTGAAAGCAACGAGAGAAAACGCGGCATGAGGATGCTTTCTATCGCAAGCGATAAAAACGGGTGGGCAAAAAAAATCGGTGGGCCGTCAATTCGTGAACCATCCTAACGGGCGCACATCCTCGTTGCAACAATTTTCGTCGAGCTTGACCGTGACCAAATCGTGACGATCCGGTGGATTCCCGGGACATAGAATCGGTTGTGAACGGCGGCTGGGCTTTCCGGTTAAGTTTTTCATCACATGGGAACCTTTCTCCGGGCGGGAGCATCTGATTCGGGTTACACTCGAACGTTGACGACGATCGTCCAATCGCACACACGTACCCAGATTTCGCAGAGGGCGCCTCGATGAGTTTGAAATCGTCTTTGACCCGCGTCGAGTATATCGCCGCGTTGTGTTCGCTGGTCCTCACCACCGGAGCCTGGCGGACTTTGGACGCTCAGGTGTTGAATCAGCCGCCGCAAATTGCCGTTCCGTTGACGAAGGTCGGCGCAGGGACGTTGGTTCTGCAAGTTCAAGGGAACGTCGAAACGCGGAATGTGGTGGAAGTCATCACGGCCGATCAAGCCGAGAATCCGCCGCCGAAGCCGGCGAACAAACCCGGTGAAAAAGAGAAGGCGAAAAACGACGGGGAAAAGTCCAAACCGGAACCGGCCACGCCGAGTCCTGCCGCGACGCCCGCCGATCCCGAGATCATCAAGCTGCACTTGATGGACGGCTCGATCATCACAGGCAAATTGGCGGTGAAGGAACTTGCGGTCGAGACCGAATTCGGCGCGTTGAACGTGCCGGTATCGAGCATCCGCAGCTTCACGCCGGGCCTCAGCAGCCACCCGAGCTTCTCCAAGCAAATCGGCGGTTGGATCCAAGCGTTGGGTTCGGCGAACTTCAATGAACGCGAAAAGGCCCAACAGCAATTAGAACGTTTTCCCGCGTTGCGCAGTGAGTTGGAAAAACACGCCAAGGATTCGGACACCGAACGCCGCAATCGTATTACGGCGATCTTGAATAAGTTCGAAGACGACGCCGACGACGACGCGGGCGAAAAGCCCTGGGGCGTGCGTGAACGCGACGTGATCGAAACGTTGGAGTTCACCATCGTGGGCAAAATCGTGCCCCAATCGTTTCAGGTGACCAGCCAGTACGGACCGTTGACCATCAAACTGTCGGATATTCGCGGCGGTGTTCGCGAGACCAGCAAGAAAGAAGATGTGCGCCAAACCGTCTCTGTCGACGCGCAGAACTTCGCGTTCAAGAACCCGCTCGACACGAAGATCCGTTTGGAACGCGGGGACAAGGTGACGATCACCGCCGAAGGGACCATTCACATGAATCCCTGGGGCAACAACGCCATGGCCACGCCCGAGGGGAATCCGCAGTACGGACAGTTTATGGGGAACCAAATCCCGATGGGCGCGTTGGTCGGACGGGTCGGTTCCAGCGATCAATTCCAAAAGTTCGGCAACAAATTTACGTTGACCGTGGATAAGCCCGGCAACCTGCAATTGGCTCTGGGCGTGATGAACGACTACAACGAAAGCCAGTTTCCCGGAAAATTTACCGTCAAAGTCCACGTCGTAAAACGCCCCGACGCCAAGTAAACCTACGCGGCGTAATCGCTCGATCTCTTACGACCCGCGCGTTTCGACGCGCGGGTCGTTTCTTGCGCCGAACTTCGCGGCGAATCGATTCAAGTTTCGCGTCGCGACGCGCGTGGGATCGCGGGTCGCGTCGGAACGTCTTATCGGGCGGTCGTTTACACCGCCGAGAATGTGGTAGAATTCCCACGTTCCGGAGCGTGGAAAAGCGGGTTTCGTACTTGGATGCGTCGCGATCGACGCGTCGGGAGCATCATCGTCGTGGCGGATCCGATTTACGATTACGATTTGGTGGTCATCGGCAGCGGCCCGGGCGGCGAAGGGGCCGCCATGCAGTCAGTCAAGCAGGGCCAGCGCGTTCTCTGCATCGAACGCTACAGCAAGATCGGCGGCGGTTGCACGCACTGGGGCACGATCCCCAGCAAGGCATTGCGATACGCCATCTACCAAGTCACCGAAGCGAATCAAAATCCGATCTTTCGTTCGGCCGGGATGCGGTTGCAACTGACGTTCCCGCAACTCCGTCAATCGGCTCGCGGCGTGATCGAGCGGCAGGTCGAGATGCGCCGCGGATTCTACGACCGCAATCAAGTCCCCATCGTGCAAGGGCAAGCCCGCTTCGTCGACGAACACACCGTGGAAATCGATGAAGAATACGGCGGTCGTCAGCGTTTCACCGCACGGGGCTTCGTGATCGCCACCGGTTCGCGGCCTTACCGTCCGGCCGACATCGATTTCTCGCATCCGCGGATTTTCGACAGCGATACGATCCTCGATCTGGGCTTCACGCCGCATTCCATCACGGTCTACGGGGCCGGCGTCATCGGTTGCGAATACACGTCGATGTTTCGCAACTTGGAATGTAAGGTCAACTTGGTCAACACGCGGGGGCAGTTGCTGGAATTTCTCGACGACGAAATCTGCGACGCGCTCAGTTATTACATGCGCGAACGAGGCGTATTGATCCGCCACAACGAAGAATACGAACGCGTCGAAGCCACCGACGATTGCGTGATTCTCCACCTGAAAAGCGGCAAGCAACTGAAGACCGACGTCTTGCTGTTCGCCAACGGCCGTTCGGGAAATTCCGACGCGATGAACCTGGAAGGAATCGGCATACCTCCCAACAAACGCGGACAGTTGGAAGTCAACGAAGATTTTCAAACCAAACATCCGCATATCTACGCCGTGGGGGACGTGATCGGTTACCCGTCGCTGGCCAGCGCGGCTTACGTCCAAGGCCGCTATGCGTCGATCCATTTCGGTTCGGGCCATCGCGCTCACGAGATGGTGCGCGATATTCCGACCGGCATTTACACCAGTCCGGAAATCAGCTCGTTGGGTAAAACGGAAAAAGAACTAACGGCGGCCAAAGTTCCCTACGAGATCGGCCACGCGCAGTTCAAAAGCCTGGCCCGCGCAGATCACCGGTCGCGCGATGGGGATGCTGAAGATTCTCTTCCATCGCGAAACGTTGGAGATTCTGGGCATCCATTGCTTCGGAGCCCAAGCTTCGGAAATCATCCACATCGGTCAGGCGATCATGACCCAAAAGGGGCCGGCCAATACTCTCATGTACTTCATCAACACGACGTTCAACTATCCGACCATGGCCGAAGCGTACCGCGTAGCCGCGTTGAACGGCTACAATCGCGTGTTCTGACGCCGATCGATCCTCGAACGGCGCGTAATGAAAAAAGCCCTCGCGGATCGCGAGGGCTTTTTTGTTGCATACGAAGTCGCGTGGTTGTGACTGCGGCTTAAAAGAACCCGCCGCCGTTGCCGCCCGGGTTGGTGCCCGTCCCGGGTTGCGTTCCCGGTTGCGTCGTACCGGCACCGCTCGAAAAGTTGAACGTCGAGATTTCCGGAATCGTCGAGAACAGCGGCGTCGACGTGATCCGAACATAGCGTCGGTCGGCCGACACGACGGCTTGGGCCATCATGTTGGTACCTTCGGGCAACGTGGTGATGACCGGCATGTAGCCGACCGCACCGCGTCCGGCGAACGGGAACAACGGATTGACGCCGGTCGGCACCAACGGATTGGTCGGGTTGCCCGATCCGCCGCTATAGCCGGTCGGCAGCGCGGCCAACTGCTGAGCCAAGACGGCTTGTCCGACGCGGGCTTGCTCGCGCGCGGCGACGGCGACTTGCACGTCCGGCAGCTTGTCGACACGGCGGGCTTCCTTCAGGTCATACACGACCATCGCCGGCTTTTCGCCCAAAGCGATGAACTCGCTCTTCACCACGCTCTTTTCGCTGCCGTGGTTGGCCAAGATTTCGACCCGCACTTTGCCGGCGGTCACTTGTCCCCAAACGCGTTTCAGCAGGATGCGATAGGTTCCCGCGAACCCTTGTGGGACGACGTACTCTTCGGTCATCGTGCCGCCGGTCTTGGCCGACTTGTTCGCGGTCGAACCGCCGATCAACACGCCGCCCGAGAATCGTGCGCAGGATTCGAGACGGAACAAATCGTCCCGGTCGGTTCCTCGACCATCAAGTCGATGTCCGCGTCGCCGGTCCAGGTCACGCGCACGACCAAGTCGCGGGACGGCGCGTCGTGCAACGATTTCTTGAAGCGAGCGACTTCGGCCGTTTTGCCTTGCTTTTGCAAGGTTTCCAAGGTCGAAAGCGCCAACCGTTGAGCATGGTTTTCCAAGGCCGCCTGATCGCGGGTCGAGCCTTGAGCCAAGATGCCCAGGGCGGACCATTCGATAGCGGCGACGTCGTTCAGTTGTTCGGCCAGGTGCATCGCCAGGCGATACGGTTCTTGCCGGGTCGGTTCCAGTTCGGCGACGCGATGGAGCAACTTCAACGCCCGCGGCTTGAGCCCGTCGAGCTTGCTCATGTAGAGCGCGGCGAACATCAGGTCTTCGGTCGTGGCGGCGTAGTCGACCGCCGACATCAGCGCAGCGTTCGATTTCTTCCTTCGGCTGATCGTCGGCCATCATCGCCAAACCAAGGGCTTCGTACATCCAGGGTTGGCCGTAACCGTGCCGCAACGCGGCGCGAATCATGCCGACCGTCTCTTTGTACTTTTGCTCGGTCATCAGCTTGCGAGCGGTTTCGCGAACGTCGGCGTCTTGATGAAACGCGGCGACCAACCGTTCGGAATCCTGTTCGCCCTTGATCTCGGGGAGCGCGGCGAAGTACTTGCTCCACGGCGCTTCCGGGTCTTCGTCTTTGGCGACGACGACCGTGAGCGCCTGCGGTTTGCGGTTCAAACGCTTGGCGATCACGTCTTCGGCTTCGACCATGTCGAGCGCACCGCGCCACGCGCGGCCGGAGCCGCTTGCGCTTGCGGCGCGTTGACGGCGGGGACCGAAGCGGGAGCCTTTTTCATCGTCAAGACTTCGTCCGGGACCGCGAACGCTTGCGGTTCGTCGCCGGCCGTCGGCAATTCGACCGGATCCGGCACGGCGAAGAATCCGCCGCCACCCATCCCGCCGCCGCCCATGCCGCCCATCCCGCCCATGCCGCCGCCCATCCCGCCGCCGAAGCCACCTTGCATCCCGCCGCCGGAACCGAAGCCGCCGGCCCCGCCGCCGCCGACGCCGCCGCCGAGCGAGAACGGATTGATGCCGCCGCCGTTGGTGATCGGAATGACCAAATCGGCGACCGGATAGACTTTGACGACCGATTTATTTTCTTGGGCCGTCTTGCTGGTGATCAGCAACACGTCGTTTTCGATGACATAGGACAAGGCCGAATCGTTCAGCAGAAGGCGCAACGCCGAGCGAAGCTTGACGTCGGTGATCCGCTTGTTAATCGGCGTGGCCGAGTCGAACGCGGCTTCTTCCAGCGCCTTCGAATCGATTTGGACCGGAATCTTATGGCGTTCTTGGATGAAGTCGACGACGTCCGTGAGTTTCGCTTCGGTGAAGTCGAACGTCGTGTTTTCTTCCAAGGCGCGATTGATCTTTTCTTCGGCGCTGCCCGCGGCGCGTAAATCGACAGCTTTGTATTTCGCGCGGCGACGGGTCAGATCGCGCCACACATCGGCGTCGGGATAGACGATCGGCGGTTCGTCCGGGAAAGGAATGGACGAGCGTTCGATTTCCAGGAACGATTGCACCATGTTACGGCGCTTCTCGGTATGGATGGCGACGTTTTCGTTATAGGTTCCCAATAAGAACGCGTTCTCGCGCACGACCAACGTCGACGGCGATTGCTCGATCGCGTAGGCTTGCACCACGGCGCGAAGTTCGGCGTCTTTATAACGGCCTTCTTTCAGCAATGCGTTGTAGCGTTCGATCAATTGCTTGACTTGCGCTTGACGCGAGAAGACCCCTTCCAGCGTTTGTTTCCGTTCTTCGGCGGCCTGGGCGATTTGCAGTTGTTCCAGACGGCGCGCTTCCCAACCGTACGCGGCGGCTTGGGCTTCGCGGATCGCCTTGGTCAGCATCTCGCGAAGTTCCGCTCGCGGCGCAGCGCGAAGGTCAGGCGTCGATTCCACGCGTTCCAGCAACTGCTTCAAGTCGACTTCGACGCGAGTCGGATCGACGCCCAGCATGCCGCGCGCGCCGTTCAAGCCTTGCAGGACTTCGCCGCGCAGTTTTTGTTCGATCAACGCGACCCGTTCTTCGACCGTACCGAGCAAACCCGGGGCGAAGTCGGCGGGCGCCGGTTCGTTGGATTGACGGCGGACCATGCGGAGATCGTTACCGCCGGCGGCCGGAGCCGGTTCGTTGGCGGGAGCTTGCAATGCGGTCGGCACGACCTTCGAACGCGACAGGGCTTGCCGCATCGCGGCGGCTTGCATGTTATTGGGATCGCGACGCAAAGATTCGTCGACCAGTTGCTTCGCTTGATCGGCGCGTCCGGAGGCGAACGCTTGGCGACCGAGTTTCGCCAAACCGTCGGCGTTGCGGGTCAGCACGAAACGGGTCTCGTGCAAACCTTCGGTCCCCAACGTCGTCAGGCCGTAACCGCCGTCGGTTTCGGCGATTTTCACGATTTGGGCGATGTAGGCGTTTTCGTTATCCGCGGGGGCCGGCTGCACGGTCCACTTCAGCTCGATCGGCTTGCCGCCCGCTTCGGCTTCGACGACGACGTCGGCCGCTTTATCGAGCGAGCCCTTCCCAACCAGAATCGTGTCGCGGTCGGCGCGGAACGGCGGGACGCGGCTGGGGAACGACGCCTGCAGTTCGGTGGGCAGCTTGATGTTCGACGGCCAAATAACCGATTCGC
Organism: Pirellulales bacterium; assembly: GCA_049840575.1. Lineage (GTDB taxonomy): Bacteria > Planctomycetota > Planctomycetia > Pirellulales > JALHPA01 > JANRLT01. The sequence goes on along the minus strand of JASGKV010000007.1, from coordinate 236,770 downwards.
GGGCGATACCGTCCAACATCGCGCCGGCTTGTTGACCGGTGATTCGATCCGAATCGACGACCATCGAACCGCCGGTCAGATTCGACAAAGCGGCCAAGAAACCGACGTTCATGTCGGGACCGACGGAAAAGCTGCTGACGCTGACATGGTCGGCGACCAATCGATCCAGCAACTTGCGCAGTTCGGGGCCGGCGAGACCGGCGTTGTTTTGACCGTCGCCGATATAGACGACGCGCTTCGGATTCTTGCTGGCCGAGAGTTGTTCGGCGGCGGTCGCCAACGCTTCGCCCATGTCGGTCGAACCGAGCAGGGCGCGCTTCGACAATTTATCCATCGCCACGGCGAATTCGGGATCGTGCGTGCCGACCAAAGTCGACGTCATCGGGACCGCGCGAACATCGACGGAGAAGATCGCGACGCGATCGTGATCGCCCAGGGATTTGGTCAGCGTTCGCAACGCTTCGAGCGCTTTTCGCGATACGCGCCGCTTTGGCTGGCCGACGTGTCGAACAGCACCACGTAGTCGCGGGCTTCGGCGATCGGCGCGGCCGTTTGCGGCATCAGGCTGAGAGCGTAGAAGCTCTCGCCCGCTTCGTTCTTAAACGATTCGATGCGACTCGGCGAACGCTTCGTCGGCACGGCCGGAGCCGCGACGACGGACTTAGCGGCGGGAGCCACTTGCGCCGAAACATGTTCGACCGCGGGCGTAATCAACGCCACGCCCAGCAACCCGGGCATCCAGACAGCAGACAGACGACGCTTGGTCATAAAGGGCGTTCTCCCGTACGCGAATCCGCGAACCGACGACCGCGTTTCGAAGCGATCGAGATCCGCAAGTGATGAGTCGGCAAAGATCCGAAGGACAAGCAACTGCGATAAGCAACGTGACGAGGGGCGAAGCCGCAAGGAAGGTCGCGGTTTCGACCGGGAATCGTGTGATTGAAATCTTGCGCAAAACGCGACAGTTTCATCCCGACGAATCTTTCGCTATCACGTATTCTATTTGGCCGATTTCGGAAACGCCACAAAATTTCGGCGAATTGGCCGCGACTTTGCCCGTGGAGCCGCCTCCTCATCCGATTGAAGGGGACGCGGCGAACGGTTGTGCGTGTCCTGACGAAAAATTCGGCGAGCGGCTTGCGGAGAGAAGAAAGACGCCGAACGGCCATCGACCGTTTCCGGCCGATTTCGCTACTACCTAGCGTAAGTGTCCTCCGCACCCGGACGGAGAGCAAGAAAAAATCGACGGAATTCTTCAAGTCCGTCGAATCAGCGCGGTCTTAAAAACGAAAAACCCTGCGAAAGCAGGGCTTTCGCAGGGTTGTGTTCCTTCTTCGGCGACTTGGACCTTTGGCGACTTGGACCTTTGGCGACTTGGACGCTTAGGCTTTGCCCGGCATCGCGACGGTGGTCGGGATCGAGACGTCGCCCCAGGCGTATTCCTTCGGCGTCAGGTCTTCCGGCGAATTCCAAGCATCGTCCCAAGAAACTTCTTTTCCGGTGTAGGCCGACATCCGACCCATGATGGCCAGCAGCGTGCTTTGGCACATGTACTTGCCGTTGTTGATGACTTCGCCCTTGCGGATCGCACCGAACAGGGCTTCGTGCTCGGCGGCGTACATGTTTTTGTTCTGGCCTTCGAATTTCCAGCTCTCTTGGCCTTCGTAGCTGTGCTTCATCAGGTTGGCCGTCCCCTTGGTGCCGTAGATGAAGTCGTTGACGTCGTTTTTGCAACCGGCCATTTGGCGACACGACGCGAACAGCTTCACGCCGTTATCCCATTCGTAAACGACGGAAAAATGATCGTAGATATTGCCCCACTTGGGATCGGTGCGGACTTGGCGACCGCCGATGCCCGTGCATTTGGCCGGCGGAACGTCCCGCATGACCCAGGCGGCCTTATCCAGGCTGTGGATGTGTTGTTCGGTGTTGTGATCGCCCGAGAGCCAGGTGTAGTAGAGCCAGTTACGGATTTGCTTTTCCATCGGGCTCCACTCCGGCTTGTCGCCGCGATGCCAAAGCGTGCCGGTCAGGTAGGTGCATTGCAACGCGCGAATGTCGCCGATCTTGCCCGTGTGAATTTGTTCGAGAATCGCTTGTTTGGCGGGCTCGTAACGGTAACACAAGCCGCTGACCACGTTCAGCTTTTTCTCGGCGGCCAGTTTGCACGTTTCCATCACCTTGCGCACGCCGGTCGAATCGACGGCGACCGGTTTCTCGCAGAAAACATGCTTCCCGGCTTTGATCGCGTAATCCAAATGTTGCGGGCGGAAATGCGGCGTGCTGCAGAGCAATACCACGTCCACGCCGCTGTCGATCAGTTGACGATAGGCGTCGAAACCCGAGAACAATTTTTCTTGCGGGACGTCGATCCGGCCTTTGACCGAGCCTTCGGCGTTGAGCGCCTTCAGGCACTTCTCGGCTTGATCGGGAAAAATATCCGCCAGGGCGACCAGTTTGGCGTTCGGCTCGGCCTTCAAGGCATCGACCGCGGCGCCGGTGCCGCGTCCGCCGCAACCCACCAGCCCGACGCGAATCACATCGCTGCCGGCGGCGTGCGCCGAACGCGAGACGTTAAGCGTGGCGACGGCGGCGCCGGCCAGCGCGGCGGTCTCCAGAAAGCTGCGTCGATCGATGGAAGACATGCGGGTTAACCCTGGTGGAGGCGAAGACGAAGGGTAAAGGCGGGAACGATCGAATCGCGTCGACCGCAGTGATTATTATGCAGCTAGGTAATTATATTGCAAGAACTTTCTCGTCATTTCTTTTCGCGTTCGTTTTGGACCGAAACGCGTACGAACGCACTCCCTGATTACTCCCACTTCAATTTGGCCGCCAGCACGCGGGATTCCGGCGTATCGATCATTTCCATAACTCGGGTCCAGCGCATACGGGCGAGCGCCTGAGGCGTAAAAAGATTTTGATGACGCTGCGGAACTTTGGCCAACAGCATGCGCAGCCGCTCGCGCGTTTCCGTTGACGCCGTCGCGGCAAGTTCTTTTTTCAGTACGGGATGAATCTGCAATCCTTGGTCGGACAATTCGCGGAAGGCTTCTTCACGATCCGCGAAGAGTGCGGAATCCAATTTCTTGACCAACTCGCGTGCCCGCTTCGCTCGCAGCGTCGAAGTCTTGTCTTGCGCGCAACAACTCATCCATTTCTTCGCGAGCCGTGGCGATCGCCTGATCGGGGCGTGCGATCAACTCGTAACAGGCGTCCGCCGCGGCGGTGTGGTTCGGTTCGCGTAGCGCGACGACCGCCGCGCATAACGGATGCGCGCCCAACGGCGCAACTTCGTCCGCGGCGAGAGTTTCCACCTGCACGTTATCAAGACCCCAATTGCGCAACTCGACTTCGCCGATGTGCCGACCGGTGAATTCCCAAACGACGTCGTCCGCGCAATGCGGGATGAGATAGGTTCGCCGAAAAACCATGCCGTTCTGCTCCGCCTCGAACCCGCCGAACGGATCGCGCTGCGCGAGTTGATGCGACGATGCTCTTGCGAACCGTGTCCCGGGGGCGCGGGATTGCGCGGGTCGACGTCCGGATACGATTGCGGAGCGTTGAATTGCATGCTGAAGGTCGATGCCATCAACGGGGGCGCGTCCTTGACGCCGAACGCGATCACGGCGATCTCGTCCGTCGGCAGCGGGTGACCTTCGTCATCGCTGGCGCCGCTCCAATCGCCGAACGTCAGCAGGTCGAACGTGATCCGCAAATAGGCGTGCGGCGGCAGTTTCTTCAGCGACAACGCGACGACGTCGCTGCCTAACGGACCGAGATGTTCGATCTTGCGCCGCTCGCCGACGGCCGACGCCGGTACCGACCATTCGGCCGTCGCTTTGCCGCGGCGAAATTCGGCCTTGTGCACCGTTTCGGCCGCGCTCGCGGGGAACGCGAGCGCAACGCAACACGCCGCGAACAGCCCAAGCGCCACTCGGTCGCATATGAACTGCGCGTAGGACAAGTTTTAAAAGAGACATCGCGTGTGAAATTGAAAATGTATGTCGCAGGGCAATCCGATTGTCGCCCGGCCTGGGCATTCTTTCAATCATTCCGCGAAATCGCATGTTCCTAAAAATCGCTCGGAATGCCCGTTTTGTTATTCGCCGAAATCGACACGAATCATGGTAAAGTGATCTCTTTCGCCGGTTTCTTTCACACTTTGAAGTATTCGTCCGCGTGCAGCCCGATTTCGATTCACCGGCCCGACCGCGTCGTACGCTGATTCTCGGCGGCGGCATCACGGGGTTATCGGCCGCGTTACGCGTGCGCGAACTCGATCCGGCGGGTGAATGCGAACTTTGGGAAGCGCACGACCGTCTCGGCGGCGTGTTGGAAACCGTCCGGCAAGATGGGTTCTTGATCGAACGCAGCGCCGACAGCATGCTCTGCACCGAACCCTGGCCGCTGGCGTTGGCGCCAAAGTCGGCTATGCCCGGCGCATGATTTCGACCAACTCTGGTAATCGCCGCGCGTATGTCCTACGCGGCGACGCGTTGCATACGGTTCCCGACGGTTTTGTGCTGATGGCGCTTCGCGATCGGGCCGCTCTTGCGCAGCCCACTGTTGAGTCCGCTGGGCAAACTCCGGATGGCGGGTGAAGCGTTGATCGAACCGCGCCCCGCCGCGCAAGCGGACGAGAGTTTGGCCTCGTTCGCAATCCGCCGGTTTGGTCGCGAGGCATTCGAGCGGTTGGTCCAACCGTTGATCGGGGGCATCTACACAGCCGATCCCGAGAAGTTGAGCTTGGCCGCGACGCTGCCGCGTTTTTTGGATATGGAGCGTCGTTACGGAAGTCTGATCGGAGCGATGATCGCCGAACGTGCGCACGGCATGTTCGGCTCGGGCGGCGACGCGGCCGGGAAGGGGGCGCAGAGCGGCACGCGCTACAACCAATTCCTAGCTCCGCGCGGCGGCATGTCCGAATGGATCGATGCCATAACGGCCGCGCTGCCGGCCGCAGCGTTACGTTTGCGCACGCAAGCCACCGCCGTTCGCCGCACGTCAAGCGGTTGGTCGGTCGAAGGGAAGTCGGACATCGGGCCGTTGCGCGAAACATTCGATCGCCTCATCATCGCCTTGCCTGCGCCGCGCGGCCGCGTTGCTGCAGGACGTCTCGCCGACATTGACTACGGAACTGCGTGGAATTCCCTACGCCGGCAGCGGCGTGGTGTCGTTGGGATTTCGTCTCGATCGATTCGCCCGACCGCCGCAAGGCTTCGGCATGGTCGTGCCGGCCCGCGAAGGCCGCGACGTGCTGGCCGTCAGCTACGCGAGCGCGAAATTTCCCGGTCGTGCGCCCAAGGGCTCGATCTTGTTGCGTGTTTTCGTCGGGGGGGCGTTGCGGCCCGAGTTGAACCGACTCGACGACGCCGCGCTCACGGAGTTGGCCTTACGCGAAGTCCGCCGCATCTACGGCATCCAGGGCGAACCGCTGACGACGTTGGTCGCGCGGTGGAACGGGGCGATGCCGCAATATCATCTCGGGCATCTCGAGCGCATCGCGCGGATCGACGCGGCCGTCGCCGCGCTGCCGGGTCTCGCTTTGGCCGGCGCGGCGTATCGCGGCGTCGGCATTCCGCAATGCATCCGCGACGGCCGCCGCGCCGCCGAAACGGTGCTGGGTTAGTTTTAGGTCCGCATTCATGGGCCACAGATTTTAATGATGTAACTGATTCACACTGATCTGCGAACTCACAAAAATTCTGGATTTTGCAGACCAGTGTGAATCAGTCCCATCATGAGAATCAGCGGCCCATTTTCTTCTTGAACGATCGCTTCGCGTCGGCCATTGTCCGGCGACGTGCGGCTCGCCATACTCTACGCTTCTCGTATCGAGGGCGTGACCACGGATGGAGCGAGCATGGCGAATTCGGGCTTCGGACTCTTTCTCAGCCAATTTTGGCGACAATATCACACGACCGGCGCGATCTGGCCCAGCGGTCGCGGCTTGGCGCGCGAGTTGCGCACTATGTGGAGAACCCGATCGCGCCGCTGACCGACGACGCGCCGCGTCGCGTGTTGGAAGTCGGTCCCGGAACCGGAACGGTGACGGACGCGATCTTGCGAAGATTGCGCCCCGCCGATCGGTTGACCATCGTCGAGATCAATCCCGAGTTCGTCGCGCATCTGAAGAAACGCTTCGAGAGCGAACCGGCTTGGAAGAACGTCGCCGATCAAGTCGTGATCGAAACCAAGCCGGTACAGGAGTTCGCCGCCGACGAGAAATTCGACGTGGTCGTCTCGGGCTTGCCGCTCAACAATTTTCCGGTCGACGTCGTCCGCGAAATCCTGGCTGGGTTCGATACGCTGGCCGCCCCGGGCTCGACGATTTCATTCTTCGAATATATCGCCATCCGTCGCGTGAAGTGGTTGGTCACTAGCCGCGCCGATCGCGAGCACTGCGCGGCATCGACGAACTCTTGGGCCGCTTTTTGCCGACCGAGAAATCCGTCGCACGCCGATTTGCCTCAATATGCCGCCGGCCTGGGCACATCACGTACGTGTCGCGGCATAACGGAACGACCAGTGATTCGGGACACACGCTTCGCGAGATTCCAGTTCTAACGGACCTCGTAACGCGAATCTAACGATTGTGCGGAGGAGCGGGCCTCGGGCGTCGACACATGGTGGTCAAATCGAGGAGAAACGCGGTATCCCATAAGCCAGAGTTGAAGCGTAGCGTTCCGCGCCGCTCGACTTTCATCGGCATGAGTCCACGATGTCCGCTCTCTCGTTTGCGTTTTGGAATTTCGCCGCTCCGCCCGTCGACGCCGCCGCGCGTTGGAACGAACTCTGGAACGCCGCGCCCGACGCCACGCCGATCGGGCGATGGGAACATATTCTGAACTGGCTCGATCATCGTTCCGCGCGGAAGCGCGCGACGGCGTTGGTCGTCGAGCAAGAGGGCCGCTTGGTCGCCGCGTTGCCGTTGCGGACGGATCGTGTGTGTCGCTTCGTGCCGGCCTGGCGGGCGATGGCTGAAGCCTGGGCTTGGGCCGGCGACTTGCTGGTCGACGCGAACACGCCGGATCAAGACGCGATTCACGATTGTTTAGTCCGCGGGCTGGGGACGTTGCGTCGCCCCTGGGTCTGGTTCGACGCAATCGCGCTCGAAGAAACCGTGTGGCGGGACTTCGTCGCCGCTTGCGGTCGCGCAGGCTTAGCTACGGTCGAACGTCCGCATTTCGAGTGCGGTCGGATCGCGATTCACGGCGCCGACGCCGCGGCCGATTGGAACGGCTACGAAACCGGTCGCTCGCGCAACCAACGTCAACAAATCCGCAAGGCGCAGTCGTCGCGCGGCCATCTCGGCGGCGTCGTGCTCGAGACGCATCGGCCGTCCGATCCGGACGCGGTCGCCTCGTTGCTCGTCCGCGGCTTCGCGGTCGAAGACAAAAGCTGGAAGGGGCCCGCTGGCACGTCGGTGTTGCGGACGGCCGGGGCGCTAGAATTCTATCTCGATCAAGCCGCGCAACTGGCGCACGACGGCGAATTGGAACTGACGTTTCTGCGCCACGGCGACGTCAATATCGCGTTCGAATACGGCTGGCGTTCGAAGAGCGTCTATTACACGCCGAAGATCGGTTACGACGAAGCGTTCGCCCATCTCTCGCCCAGCCAACTTTTGCGCGGGCTGAAGTTGGAAGAATTGTTCGCCGATCCGACCTGCTACACGCTCGACTTCTGCGGCCCCCTGGCCGAAGCGACCGCCAAATGGGCGACCTCAGAGCGACTGTACAGCGGTCTGATCGTGGGAATCGGCCTCCTCGGGAATACGCTGCTGCACGCGGCCGAAACATACGGCCCGGGGATTCGCGCCACGCTGCGCGAAATCCGCGACCTATTGATTCGCCCCAAAACCACCGAGCCTCAGACGAGCCAAGCAGCGCCGGCATCGAAGACGGACGCGATCGCGAACAAAACGAACTCTCGCAACAACGAAGCCGTTACCACGCAAGTCGACGACGTCCATTCGCCCGCTGCACTCGACGCACATCGGGCAGGGCAGGGGTGTATGGAAGCGTTCTCGGGAATCGTTTGACGGAGCCCGCGAACGATACGCTCCTATACAACATGCGCGTCCGGTTTCTAAACTCGTAACGGGCATCTTCCTCGCTTACGAGTTTTCTCTGATGCTTCTTCCGCAGTCGCCGTTTATCGCCGTCCATATTCGATAACTATGGTACGACGATTCGTTTCAAGAATTCATCGAAACAAATTCGCACGATCTCCCCACGTTTGCCATGAATCCTATGCCTCATGAACCTCTCCATCGCTCGATCTTCAATCGCGAGGACTATGCGTGGATCTGTTTCGTGATACTCGTCGGCGCGGGATGGTCGATCCTTTCAAACCGGATTCATTACGATTTCGATGAAGACGCCTTGTTATATGTTCAAACCGGAGGAAACGTCGCCGCGGGGAACGGCCTCGTCCATTCTGCGTTAGCGGTTTCGAATGAGTCGGATACGCAGTCGCTAAGTCTCTGGCCGCCCGGTTATCCGTTGTTAATCGCATTGGGAATCCGTTGCGGCTTGTCCGGCTACGCGTCCGCCGTGAGCGTAACGTTCTTCGGATGGCTGGCATCGTGCCCGTTGATCGTCTTTTTGTGCAAACGCTTGGGTGCGGGACGTTATGCCGGGCCGATCGCGTTTCTTGCGTTGACGTCGCCCGGTCTGTTGTTTTACGCCTCGGTTCCGATGTCGGACGCGCCGTTTTTTATGGTGTCCGCCGCCGGCTTCGCTTGTCTGGCGATCGGTTTCGAGTCGAGACGAGCCATGCGATGGATTGCGTTGGCGGGGCTTCTGGCGGGAGTTTCCATCACTCTTCGAACAATCGGATTAGCGAACGTCGCGGCTTATCCCATCTACGTGGTGTACCGATTTGTGAGCGACCGTCCAAAAGCCGACTGGGTAACGCTTGGGAAGTCGCTAGTGCCGTGGTTCGGCTCCGCAGCTTCCGCTGCCGATCGCGGTCAAAATTCGCAATTTGATCGAATTCGGCGTTCTCGAACCATATAAGATGGATCCTTCCACCATCGGTCTTGGCGAAAACTTGATATGGGCTTTTAAATCGCAATTCTTGGACGTAACGAAGTATTACAACCTGAACGAAAAGTTACTGGGAGATCCTCTTCTATTGATCGCGTTCGTCGCGGTTCCGTTGGTGGCGGCGATCACGTACGCGATCGCGGGCTGGCGATACGGAAGTTTCGATCGCGTCGAAAAGCGTTTGGCGACGGTCGTCGCGATTTATATCCTGTTGGGATGGTCGATCGTCATCGCGGCTCGCACGAAATATGAATGGGGGTCGTTTATTTCCGTACGCAATGCGTCTCAGTACACGATTTACTTGCTGTCGCTAATGTTCGCCGGAATCGCGCATTCGAAGCTCGGCTCTCGAACTTGGGCCAACCGAACTCTCTGGACGCTGCTCGTCGGATTGATTTGCTTGCGATTCGGCTTGTTTTCCAAGGAACTTGACGATCCGAAAACCGCGTTACGACTTACCGCGGACGACCCGACGGCGATTCAGGCGATGAAGGAGTTGCCGCTCGACTCGCGATTGGTCGCAAACTCGCCTTCGATACCGCTGTTGCTCGACCGGGACATGCGGATCGCATACCCGAACAGCGGCGGATCGCCGCGAGATTATTCCCGAGAGTTACGTTTGTTCGCAGATCTCGAAAAAACTCGAAAAGCGTTCTTTCTGATGCATGGAAATCCCCACGACGTCGATTTCGACGCGCTCGAGAAACGCGGAATAACAATGGTATCGCGCTTCGAGCGACCGTATTTCTCCATTTACGAAATTCAGGAACGAACACGACCCTGATCGGTTCGTCGCGATGGGCAGGGATTCGTACTTCCACGCAAATCATCTCAACACCCCTTATACGATGCGTCTTCCGCAGTCGCCGATTCGTGCGGTCGTGTTCGATCACGACGGCACAATGTTCAATACCGAAGCGTTGTATCAGCAGGTCGGCACCGAGTTGTTGCGGCGGCGCGGCAAGCTCTTTACCGCCGAGTTACTGGACCAAATGATGGGCCGGCCGCCGGCCATTTCGTTGCGGCTGATGATCGAGTATCACGGGCTGACCGACACGCCGGCGCAGTTGTCGTTGGAAACCGACGAGATCTTCCACGAGTTGCTGGAAACGCGGCTCGAGATGATGCCCGGCATTCCGGAATTGATGGACGAGCTTGAACGTCATCGCATCCCCAAAGCGATCGCCACGAGCAGCGGACCGGTCTTCGTCGGCAAATGTTTGGGGAAGTTCGAGTTGGTGACGCGCTTCGATTTCGTGCTGACGCATCAAGACGTCGATCAAGGGAAGCCGCATCCGGAGATTTACGAGAAAGCGGCCGCGCGTTTGCAGGTCGCGCCGGCCGAAATGCTCGTCTTAGAGGATAGCGCGGTGGGCTGTCGCGCGGCGGTCGACTCGGGGGCGTACGTCGTGGCCGTCCCGGGCGGGCATAGCCACACGCACGATTTCAGCGGCGCGGCGTTCATCGCCGAATCGGCGGGCGATCGAAGAATCCGCCAAGCGTTGGGGTGGGAGTGAACGCCACGTCGAACGTTCAGGGGGGCTGCGCGAGTACGCTGCGACCCCTGCCGCCCTCAGCCGATTTTTGAGAATCGTTTCGCCTACTCTTGGCGATCGTACAGGTCGCGGTAGGTCTTCGCTTGCTTCATGAACTCCGCCGCTTCGTCTTTGTTCGTCTTCTCGACCAGCTTGGCCGAAAGCGTCAGACCGTCGGCCGCCCAGGGGTGGTCGGGCGGAAAACTTTCCAGGTAATCGTCGCGCCACTCGGCCATCCGCGCGGCGGCCTCTTTTTGGCGATCGAGTTTCAGTAACGCTTGCGCTTGTAGTTCTATGAATCGAGCGACTTGCGGATGACCTTCGCCGTAGTTGTCGCCGATCGCGGCACGGTATTCTTTCTCGGCCTCTTGCCAGGACTTGAGCGCGGCTTCGAAGCCGGCGTTCAGTTTGGCCTGATCGCCGCCGCGCACGGCGCGATCGCCGTCAGTCCGCGCAGACCGTGGTTAAGCGCGGTCTCGACGTGCGGACGCGCCTTGCCGGTTTGATTGACGTAGAGGATTTTTTTAGCCAACGCGTCGCCGCGATCCAGCGCGGTCTTGGCGTTGTCCGGTCGCCCAGTCAGATATTCGTGATAGGCCAGCAAACGCCAGTAGGTCACCATGTCGATGTGTTCGGCCGCGCCGAGTTCGTTCAACGCGGCGAATGCTTCGTCGAGTAGTTTCTTCGCTTCGGGGGCGCGTAAATTCTTCGCATTGCCCAGATACGCTTCGACTGTCCGAAACCGCGCCGCGATCAGCGCCGGATGCGCGTTGCCGAGTTGCGCGGCTTCCTTCAGCAATTCGATGCCGCGCAGTTCCGCGCGGGCGTAGCGGAGCGCCGCCAAGTCGCCGCGCAGTTCCAGCATTTTGAGCGCAAGGCGATGCGGATCGGATCGCGTCATGCCGCCGGTCAGCCCGCGACACTCTTCGATCGTGTTCCGCAACTTGATGTACTGGCCCAGCGTGTAATCGGTCAATCCGGTCGCCAACAGCCCGCGCAGTTTGACCGACTGCTCGGAGAGCGTCGGCGTTTTCTTCTCGTTGCGTTTGACCGAGGACCGCGTTTTTTGCGCCTTATCGAATTGCTTTTGCGCATCTTCGTACTCGCCCAACCACCACAGCGAAATGCCGATGTTCTGCTCGGCCGCGGCTTCGATCGGATCGCGGACGCCCTCGGGCAGGTTGCTCTCGCGATCAAGTCTGCTCCACACGTCCAAGCCTACGCGACAGTGGTTCCCGGTCGAGACATACTGCGGCGGATTGGCGAACGCCTTCAATGCGCCAGATTGTTTTGCAACGCGGCCGAATGTTGGCCGGAGGTTTCGTCCGGTTTGACCCCCTTCGCTTCGTTCTCGCACTTCAGGCGTTCGTCTTGCGCCAATTCATCACGTTCAACGCCAGCAGATAATTCAACGCGCGGGCTTTGTCGTCCGGGCTCCCCGATTTGGCCTGCGTTTGCAGTTGTGCCGCCCACTCGCGCGCGTCGCGATATTGTCCGGCGAGCAACGCGGCCGATGCGGCGTGCGCCAGAACGTTGGGCTCTTTCTTCTCCATCGGTTTCAAAATTTTGAGCGCGTCGGCCGGTCGACCTTCGAACAAATACGATTGAGCGATCGCCACGTCGATTTTCGTCTTTTGCGCGGCGTCGAGACCCGCTTCCTTGCGTAACGGTTCGAGCATCCCGCGCGCTTCGGGATAATCGCCCCGCGCGATCAACTGGTTCCCGGCGCGATACGGGTCTTTGCTCAATCGGGTTTCCGCCGAAATACGGCTGGCCAAACTCGGCAACGGGAGACGAATCAACGGAAACTCGGGATCGGTCAAAACCAAAAGCGTGGTCGTCGCCGAATCGGCCAACGCCTGGTCCAGATCAAGCTCGATCACCTGCGGTTCGATCGGCGCGTACGAAGTGAACCAGATCGCTCCAACCCCGGCGAATGTGAGAATTCCGAGAATCCACGACCAGCGTTTACGACCCCGCGCATAGCGATGGTGTCCGCCGACCTGATGCAGCAGGTGGTCTTTTTGCTCGCGCGCGGCGTTCGACTTTTCGTTGTTCGAATTCGAGTCGTTCAACTTAGCGGTCGCGGCCTTGGCCGCGTCGCCCGCGGTCGGCGCGGGAATCTTTTTCCAAAACTCGCGCACCGCGGTCATCACCAAGAACGCGACCGCCGCGGCATAGACCGCGCCGATCCCCTTCTGAATCACTTCGGGCTGCGGCGACGGCACGGCGAAAAACACCACGCAGGTCAGCGCGATGACGCCCAGCGCGACGAACAGCGTTTTCTTGGGCCGACTTTTGGGACGAACCTTAAACTGTGTCGGCGCGGGAGCTTTCGTCGGCGGTTGTTGCCGAAAGTCGATCTCGCGTTTACGGGTCGTATTTTCCATGACTTAAATCGCAAACCGAACGGGAGTTCGGCAAAATGCGCAGGTTTTCGACACATTCCTTTTCAGAATGATTCCGAAATGGATTCTGAACAAGGAAAGAATTGCGGCAAGCGGCAAAAAAATAGGAAATGCGCCGGAAACCGTCGTGCCGGCAATCCCACACCCAATTTAAACGATTCGCGAAAGTCGAGCGGTTTTATTCCACATCTAGCAAACCAGCGATTTCGCCAGAGTCGACCGCGAATTTACAGTATGACGCCGATTTTTTTCGCCCGGGCGTTTAACGCGAATTTGAAATACACGAACGGGTAGGGCGGCTGACGTCGCGCGTAGAAGAACGTGCTGTCGACCAAGTTCTGCGGCAAGCTGCCGTCGCGGACCTTGGCCGCCACCACGCGGACATAGGCGAATTCCGATGGCAACCGGCATTTCAGCCCCGCCGCCAGCGTCTGTTCGTACGTCGCACCGGCCGCCGAGCCCAACGTGATCTGCTCGCCGCTGACCGCCGGCGAGGGACCGGTTTGGGCTGACGATTCCGTAGGAGTCCCCAGCAGCGCGGCCCCGATCAGGGCGGCCAACGTCGTGGTTTTGGGTGACATTCACGGCTCCTGCGGACGACCTGTCGAGACGAAACGGATTTCTGCCGGGCAAACCTTGTAGAAGAAACGACCAAATGGAACAAGAGCGACGTTCCAAGAACTCGCTCCGCTAGCGGAGAAAACTCGGCGTCTTTGAAGGAAAAAACGTCGGGTGGCGGGGGTCGCAGCGTAGCGAAGCCCCCCGACAATTGGAGGGTCGCCCCAACGTTTCAAGGCGTTATGCAGGTTGACTCAGATTCACTCCGCCGGCGTTTTATCGGGTGCCACCGGATCTCGATCCGGTGTCGCGCAGGCGACAAGAAGCACAACCCGAACGTGGCCCTACCGATGGCTCAGTCTTGTCTGCGCACGTGGGATCACGATCCCGGGCCGCCCAGGCATCCTCCTCATACGCAGCCGGCAAAAAATTGACGCCTCGGGCCGACCGACTTAGATTGAGAGAACCGCCCGCCCTGCACGAAACGGCCCGTTCGCGCTCCGCCCCACGCATCGTGCGTTTCGGCTCGCCCCACACGCTCCTTTCTCAACAGAGTGCCGCCATGTTGGTGATCCCTGGTCGTCCGGGCAAAGATCTGTGCGATCGCGCCCTCGGCGTGACGCGTCGCGACGTGCTCCGCGTCGGCGGATCGATGATGGCGGGCGTCTCCTTGGCGCAACTGCTGCGCGGCAACTCGGTCGCCGCCGAAGCGAACGCCGCCGCCGCGGCCAACACCGTCGGCGAATCGGCCAAGAAAAAATCACCCGGTTGGGGCCGCGCCAAAAGCGTGCTGATGGTCTACCTGCAAGGCGGGCCGAGCCAACTCGATCTGTGGGATCCTAAGAACGACGTGCCGGACAACGTCCGCAGCGCAGTTCAAGACGGTCGGCTCGAAGGTTCCCGGCATGGACCTGACCGAGCTGCTGCCCAAGTTCGGCCAAGTCACCGACAAGGTCAGCCTGATCCGCTCGATGAGCTACACGCCCAACGGCCTGTTCAACCACACGGCCGCCATCTATCAGCTGCACACCGGCTACACCGCCGACAAGGTCAGTCCCAGCGGCCAGTTGGAACCACCGACGCCGAAGGATTTTCCCACGTTCGGCTCGCACATCGCGCGGTTGAAACCGCCGACCGAAGCGATGCTGCCGTTCGTGATGTTGCCCCGTCCGTTGCAGGAATCGAACGTCGTCGGCAAGGGGGGGATGGCCGGCTTCCTCGGCCGCGCGTACGACCCGTACACCGTCTATCCGGCGGGCGACGACATGGATATGTCGAAGATCGAAAAGATCAAGATCGACGATCTCCGTCTCCGGCCCGAAATCTCGTCCGACCGTCTCGAACGTCGCGCGAAGCTGCGCGATTTGATCAACGACGAGATGCCCGAGATCGATCGCGCGGTCGCCAAATACAGCCTGAACGAATACTACGACAAGGCGCTCAGTCTGATTCTCAGCGGCCGCGCTCGGGACGCGTTCGACGTCTCGAAAGAGAAGGACGCGCTCCGCGAAAAGTACGGCAAGAACACGTTTGGGCAAAGCTGTCTGCTGGCTCGGCGTTTGATCGAAGCCGGCACGCGGGTGGTCGAAGTCGTCTGGCCGAAAGTGGCCAACAGCGACAACCACAGTTGGGACATGCACGTGGGCCTGACGCAGCGGATCAAGAACCAAGCCGCGCCGATGCTCGACGCCGGGCTGAGCGCGTTGCTGGAAGACATGGACGAACGAGGCCTGTTGGACGAGACGCTGGTCATCGCGGTCGGCGAATTCGGCCGCGCGCCGCAACGCGGCCTCAGCACCAGCGGCAACGGCAACAGCTCCGACGGTCGCGACCACTGGCCGTATTGCTACACCGCGATGCTGGCCGGCGCCGGCATCAAACGCGGCGCGATCTACGGCAAAAGCGACAAGACCGCCAGCGGCCCGCTCGAGAACGCGGTCCACCCGACGGACCTCCTTTCGACCATCTACCACGCCCTGGGCCTGGACCCGGCGACGATCGTCTACAACCACCTGAACCAACCCCGCGAAATGGTGCAAGGCAACGTGGTAACGGGGGTGTTTGGATAAATCGTAGGCCGGATTCAGCGTACCCGCGGAAATCCGGCGAAACACAAGGCATTCTGTTTTTCATAAGGGGCAGACGCATGCATCCGATTCTGGAAAATTCTCTATACATGCTGGGGTACGGAATCTCCGCCGCACTAATTATGTCTTTATGTTTAGGTCTGCTGACGTTAATTTGGCATTTCCTAACACCGATTAATGATTGGGATGAAATTAAGAAGGGCAACATCGCTGTGGCGATTGTTTTTGCCGCAGTAATTCTTGGATTTGCGCATGTTGTAAGCGTCGCGATTTCTCCGGGGAGCTAATTCATGGAATGCTGCGCAAAACTTCTGCTTTGCATGCTGCTTCTGCTCCACATAGAAGGATCGCATCGCGATGTTAAGTTGCGAAACGGAACTCTGTATTCCAATGTGTTGATTCTGTTCAAGAACGATTTAGGAATTGGTTTCGACTACGACAACAAAACGGTTTTTGTCGATTATTCGGAATTGGACCCAGGACTATTGGCTAGCTTCGAATTTGATCTGGAAGCATATCGAGCCGCACGTCTAAAACCGCAGGTTGATGTTGAGTTATCTCACTTGTCGGCGAATGGAAATCAGGATCTCCGGTCAAAGTTCAGGAATACAAGAGAACTCACGCTGCGGTCGGGAAAAATTTATAAGTCGGTCAACGTTAAAAGAAAAGAACCGCTTGGTGTTACTATTCAATACGAAGATGGTATTACATTCATTGATTATTCTCAGCTCGCTCCCGAAATTCTGCCCGAGTTTGGTTTTAGCAAAGACTTATACGACCTAGCAAAGTCCGAACGTGAGAAGGCTGCTAAAGATAATCATGAGAGGCAATTGGCTTTGCTTCTCAAAAGTGCTCCCTCCAAGGGCATTCAAGAACGAGATTATTCGCAAAGCAGCCCGATTGTTTCCCGTGATTATTCGGGAGAACGTTATCAAGGCAAAATCAATACTTCAGGTCCGGTTCATGTAAAAGGCTACACTCGCAAAGATGGTACTTATGTGCGTCCACATACGCGATCCCGATAAATGCCCTACAATTCATGTAGGCCGGATTCAGCGTACTCGCGTAAATCCGGCGAGACGCACTTTCCCCACCTGGCCCCTGCCGGATTTTCGGCGTGTACGCCTCAATCCGGCCTACGGCGACGCAAATGCCGGTTACGGTTCCCCCCAATCGTCGTCGTTGAACTGCGGAGCGATGCCGCCCCAGTCGGGTGAATACTGCCCTGAGGCCACGAATCGGTGAAACGACGAGCAGGGCCAATCGATCACTTTTTGGACCAAGCGATGCTTGCGCGGATTCCAATGGATGTAATCGACGCGTCGTTCGAGATCGATCTCGTCGCGAACCGTATGCTCCCAAAATCGCGGTTGCCAAACGCCCCGTTCGCCATTGGCGCGTTGGGCCGCCGTGACGCGCGCTTCGGGATGACCGGCGGTCAACCAGAGCCGGGTGAACTCCGCTTTTATCCGTCTCAATCTCAGCGGATAGCGCGCGTCACCGATTGGCAAGGTCATCACGAGATGCCAATGATCCGGCAGCAGTACCGTGGCGACCAAGTCGAAAGGATAGTCCGCGCGAATAGTCGCGATCGCGTAGTGGAGAAATCGGCGGCCATGATCGGTCGCGAAAATCGGCCGTCGGTTATAAGCGACGAGGGTGAAGAAATACGTTCCCCCGGCAACAAAGTTCCTGCGATAAACCGACATATGCCCCCCGGAAGGCAACAGAAAAGCGAATCAGCCGATCGCGATGACGGTGATTAAGATAACTCGCCGGTGACAGCCAGGCAAAATACTTAACGTAGGCCGGATTCAGCGTACCCGCGCAAATCCGGCGAGACGCGAAACGTGGTCGATGTGTAGGGCGACGGTGAATTGCAAAACCGCCGCGCAAGTGCCGGATTTTCGGCGGGTACGCCTCAATCCGGCCTACGGGCATCGCGGCCAGTGACGATCCGTGATTCCGCATGTGGGACTGCTAAAACGCACCGGGTGGCAGGTGGTCGGCGAGTCCGCCACGCCGCCCCCAGCACGTTTGAGGTCATGCCGATTCCGCGTTGAGTTTGCCGAAACGGACAATTTCGTCGAAGTGGTCAACCTCCAGCGTTCCGGGTCCTCCCGTTGGTCGTCCCCGGCCACCCGGGCGTTTTTTGTGCAACCACGAAGTCGTGCGCAAGCCCAAGCGTCGGCACGACTTAAAAATCCTTCAAATCTTCGCGGGAATTCTCTTGCATTTTGAGTGTACGCACGTACAATACTGTTCATAGCATCGGCCGATGCGCTGTGCCAAGTGAATTTCAAATTTGTCTCGGTCGGAGAGGCTGTTTTTCGCGTGGTTTGCGCGGAGAACGCTGAACTTCGCCGGGATTTCCGAGCGGGCGATCGCGGGGTGGGCTTTTCTGAAAGCTGCCTCGCGATGGGGGGATGCGCGCGCTTGGAATTTACCCCAATCATTCCCGCAAACCCGGTGTGTAGCTACACCCAACCCAAGTCGTTGCGACGTCGCGTTGTGCGACGCGCAATCGACCGCACGTTCGTGCCAACGCACGAACGAGTCGCAGAGCGAGTGACGTTTTCCCGCCAGTCACCGGTCCATCGCGTGTGAGCGTCGTATTGACGACGCTTCTCTCGCGACAGCGACGACGGCCGACGAACGCATTCGCACGAGATCGAAATCTTCCGCGCACGCTCGTTGCCGATCGAACACCGTTCCAACAAACACGGTTCAATCGGGCGGCGCGCATCGCGCGGACACGAGTTCCAGGCACATGTCTTCTGAGAAATTCGCGCAGGCGGAAACGCGCCACCCGTGCGCACCGACCAAACACTTGTGGACGTTCACATCCCGCCCCGGCGCGCTCGCGCCAGGCGGGAGTCTCGTTGGGGGAAGTGCGGATTTCGGAGTTTGGAGTGCGGAGTGATGATGGCGTGCGCGGTTCCCCCCTCTCTCGTAGGGTCCGCTGTGCGGACCCTACGTTGGGCGGACCGGACGCCAAGCGTTCCGGGGGCTCCCGATGGTCGTCCCCGGCCACCCAACGTTTTTTTGTGACGCAGGACACGCGATCGTTTCGATCGTAACGCTCGTTTCGCTCGCGCAGTGGAACTGGGGCGTTTGGCGAGGCGGCGCGAACCGAAGACGGACGCCCTCAGCTCAATCGAGAAAAAAAACCTTATGTGCGCACACGATCGGAACGATCGTTTCGCTCGTTTCGATCGCAGAGTGGATTTGGGTAAGACGACGCGCGGAGTGTTTCACGTGAAACAACTCGCTTCGCGGTGAAGTGAGTTGAGACGCTGGAAGAACCCGACGTACCGCGGAGTGCGGCTCGCTCCGCTCGGTCCGCGAGTCCCACTCGCGGCTTTCCTCACTCCTGAAAACTGAATCCTGAACACTGAAAACTCATTTCACTCGTTTCGCTCGTAACGCTCGCGCAGGGGAGATCCAGGAAAACCAAGAACGCTCAACGTCGGGCGAGTGGGATGACCGGAGTCGAGTCTTCGAGGCCGGTCCCGCGCGCGGCGTGCGGGGCGGAGACTTTGTTGGTCGGCAGCAATGCCCGGACGATGCCGGGGTCGTCGCCGAAGTAGTATTTTGCGCGTCGGGGTCGTTCAAGACCTCTTCGGCGGTCCCTTCGCACAGGACTTCGCCGGCGCGAATGACGTAGCTGCGGTCGACGATCGCCAGCGTCTCGCGCTCGCGGTGGTCGGTGATCAGGATCGAAATGCCGTCGTCGCGCAGCTTGCGGATGATGTCTTGGATGCTGTTGATCGTCACGGGATCGATCCCCGTGAACGGTTCGTCGAGCAGGATGATCGTGGGGTTCGAGACCAAACAGCGGGCGATTTCGAGACGGCGTTTTTCACCGCCCGAGAGCGACATCGCCAGCGATTTGCGGATTTTGACGATGTCGAATTGATGCAGTAGTTGCTCGCACCGCTCGATCCGTTCCTTGCGGCCCATGCCCAGCAGTTCCATGACGGCCAGCAGGTTTTGCTCGACGGTCAGCTTGCGAAAGACGGATTGCTCTTGCGCGAGATAGCCCATGCCGCACTCGCGAGCGCGGCGATAGAGGGGCCAATTGGTGACGTCCAAACCGTTGAGCGTGACCTGCCCCGCGTCGGGTTCGACCAGACCGCACGTCATGCGGAAGCTGGTCGTTTTTCCGGCGCCGTTGGGACCGAGCAAGCCGACGATTTGGCCCTGCTCCACGCGGAAGCCGACGCCTTTGACGACTTGGCGACTGCCGTAGGTTTTTTTCGAGTCCGGTCGCTTCGAGCAACGCCATGGTACGGTCCTCCTGACCGATGTGTCCGATACCGACTTGTGATTCCGCCGTCGACCGTTCGCTCAGCGAATCAAACGCATCCGTTTGAAGTTGGGGATGAACGGGATGTCGAAATCGACACCGAATTTTTTGAACGAGACGCCCCATTCGGTGGGCCAACTGTGCGGCCAATAGATGAACGCCGCTTTGCCGATCAGCAGCCGTCGTTCGACGAATTTTTGTTTCATCCAATGACGTCCGTCGCTGCTGGAAGGGCTGTTATCGCCCAGCATGAAGAACTGATCTTTGTCGTCGTTTTGTTCGTCCAGCAACGGAATTTCAAATTGATCGAGTGCGGAATGAAATTCATCGCGAGCGATGTAAAACACGTCGCGCAGCACTTTGAGATGCGTCACCTCGGCGGCGACGCCCTGAACGGTTACGCCGATCGGCGAGTAATCCGTGGGGTTCGTATCGCCCGGGATCGGAGCGACCGTGCCCGATTCGACGTCGTTGTTCAGATGCGCGTAACCGGTCACGGCCGGGTAGAAGACCGGTTTGTCGTCGATCAACAGCGTCAACTGGTCGTCGACGTTGGCGAACAGAATCGTGTGCGTTTCGGACGCGTTCCACGCGACCTTCGCTTCGGGCGGGGCGTAGTTCGGCACGGTCGGGATTTTCAGACGAGCGACGCCGGCGGACAAGTCGATTTCGGCGAGGAAGCGAACGCCCCCTTTGATCAAGTCGAACGTCAACGTGCCCGCGGCCGACGTGGTTTTCACGTCGCAGCGCAACGCCAAATCACCGACCCAATTCATCCCGGTCAACGTATCGGGCCCCGAGACGTTGTAGGCGTAATCGTCTTTGATCAATTGCGGGTTCGGAGTTTTCAGCGGCTGGTCCGAATCTTTATAGGTCTTCCAATCCGATTGCGCCGGAACGAAGTGCCGGTAGCGCAACGTCGTGGCGGTCGCGCTTTCGGGCAGTTTGAATGTCTTGCCGTCGGCGGACATCGCCCAGCCGTTGGCGGTCGGTTCGGTCGACCAATCGGCCCAACGCGACGGCCAGCCCCGCGCCAAAAAGCCTTCGTGCGTATGGTCGGTGTCGTAGACCAACTGCAACATCGCTTGCAGCTTTTGATGGTTCGGTTTGCGAGCGATCGTGTCGGGCCCGACGACGGTCGCGCCATCGAGTTTGGCGGTGTAGATGTCGCCTTTGTAGATACGCAATTTTTCGCCGGGGAGACCGATTAAGCGTTTGATGTAGTTCGTCTTGGCGTCTTCCGGATACTTGAAGACGATCACGTCCCAACGTTGCGGCGCATCGAAGTCGTACAGAAATTTATTGACCGTGATGCGGTCGCCCATGAAGACTTGTTCGTTTTTGTTGTTGGGATCGAGTTGCAACGCGTAACGGCAGTTCGGGCAGACCGGAACTTTCTGCACGGACGATTGCTCGAGGAAACCGCAGCGATACTCCTCGCCGCATTCAGGGCAGACGAGGTCGTAGTGCCGTCCTTGCAACGTGGGAGCCATCGAGCCGGTCGGGATGACGAACATCTCGGCCAGAAACGTTTTAAACATGAAGGCCAACATGAACGCGACGGCGATCGATTCGATCGTTTCGCGCGTAGAGTCGAAGCTACTAGGTTTGGCGTCGGTCGCGGTCGCCGGCGTCATCGGCTCGATCATGAGGAAGCTCTGCGGATGTCGAAATTGAAGGCGATGGTGGACCGCTGTACGTGCTACGCAAGACGATCGCCCGGCGATCGTTTCCCGTCAGAGAGAGTCGGCCGAGAGCGTAGGCGTACGTCGGATATTCGCTCCGATCGACACACTATAGCGGTTAGGGGAAAATATCTGAACGCGGAATCATGCGCTTACGAAGCCGAACGTTTGGGAGCGGAATGTGTCTAAATCGACGGCTCACAACGAGTTAATTCAGGGCCCCAAATGCGAAGAAAGGCCGAAAACACGCTAAATCTGTCGCGTGTTTCGCAATCAAAATCCTTGATGCAATCGTTGATATTTGTTGCGAGAATTGTTGCTCCATCTATAATCGGGACTAATCCCGAACGGATTTTCGGATGCGAAACGGTGCAAATGCGTCGGATTCGCCTGAAAATCTTGCCGATCCGAGCATTCGGATCGGCGCATTTCGATGCGACGAAGTGTTTCGGTTGTTCTGATCGTTTGCGAGTTCGTCCCGCCTGCAAATGCCTTCCCTCACGCTCGACCCGCGTTTTCCGGAGTCCAACCGGATCGACACGGCTCCCTCCGGCCCCACGTGGCTGGTGGGAGAGAGTCCGTCGATGCGCCGAGTGGTAAAGCACCTCGAACGCGCATCCGAGGTGCAGTGTACGGTCCTCATCACCGGCGAAACCGGCACGGGCAAAGAGGTTCTCGCTCGGCGTTTGCATAGCAGCGGCCCGCGTGCGGAAAAGCCGTTCGTGCCGGTCAACTGCGCCGCGTTGACGGTCACGTTGGCCGAGAGCCAGTTGTTCGGCCATGAGAAAGGCTCGTTCACCGGGGCGGCCGGCAGTTCGTTAGGCGTGTTTCGCGCGGCCCAGGGGGGCGTGGTGTTTCTTGACGAGATCGGCGAGATGCCGCTCGAGTTGCAGGCCAAGCTCCTCCGTACGCTGCAAGAAGCCGAAGTCGTGCCGGTCGGATCGTCGATACCTGTGAAGATCGACGTGCAAATCGTCGCCGCGACGAACCGTGATTTACAAGCCGAAGTGATCGCAGGGCGCTTTCGCGAAGATCTGTTTTATCGCTTGAATTTGGTCGAGTTGCAGATTCCTTCGCTGCGCGAGCGGGCCGAAGATATTCCGGAGTTTCTGGACTTCTTCTCGCGCAAATTCGCCGAGCGATACCATCGGCCGCTCTGGAGCCCCAGCGCCGAGACGTTGGATGCGTTCAGCCGTTATTCGTGGCCGGGCAACGTGCGTCAGTTGGCGCATGTGGTCGAACAAGCCTACGTGTTGGAGATCGAGCCGACGCTGCCCGGGATGAAGACGACCGAGGCAGAAGTGGCGCGTCGTCTGCCGTTTTTGAATATCGATCAGCTCCGTTACGAAGCGGTCCGCCAAGCGTTGGTCTTAACCCGCGGACATAAAGGACGCGCCGCCAAGATGCTGGGCGTCCATGCCAATACGTTGACCCGGATGCTGGGTGAGTTCCGCATCACCGCTAAAGATTGGCGGACTGACGAGAAATAGTCGGTTTATCGAGTCTTTCGCGAACGTGTGACACTTATCACATCGCGTAGTATTCGGCGAATATTCGAACGACGAAAAATTTTGCCTTTGATATGGAAACTGGCCTTGACCCTCTGGGGAAGGCTCTGTATTTCTCTCGCCTCTGACCGGCTTCACCGCCGCGATGCGTACGTACGCGAACCTTTTCGCCCTCGTCTTTTTGGACCGGCAGGAACGCCCCGATGATCGATTTTCATCTTTTGGAGAACCTGGTTTTGAACACGACCACTTTCTCGCGCCGGTTCACACGAGCGGCGATGTTGGGCGTGTGCCTGACGTTCGCCCCGACCGTCTCGATCCTACCGACCGCCGCGGCGGCCGAAGCGTCCGCCGACGTCGAAGTCTCCGGCATGATGGCCGAGGCTCGCCGGGCCATGGACGAAGGCAAATTCAATATTGCGCGTTCGTACATCGAACGCGTCGAATCGATGAACCCGAAGTTTCCGCTCTACTACACCGGCGACACGCCGAAGTCGCTGCGTGCCGCGTTGACCGCCAAGATGGCCGGCGGCGCGATGAACATGGCGGGGGGCGCCGCGATGAACGCCGCCGCTCCGCTGCTGAATCGCGCACCGACCGGCGGGGCGCCGATGCCGATGCCGCAACCGTCGCTCGATCGCGGCGTGATGCAAGCCGGCGGCGGCATGCCGACCGCGGGCGGCGTGCAACAGTCTTACTACAGCGGGATGAACGACGCGTCGCGCGTGATGCCCGCCGGCAATAACATGTTGTTGCCCGGAGCTTCGGCGACCGGCGGCATGCCCGCCCCGATGCCTGGGATGCCTGCTCCCATGCCGACGGCGCGTCAAGAAGCGTTGCCGGCTCCGGCCGCTTCGCCGTACTCCTTACAAGGGAACATGCCCGCGCAAGCGACCGCTCCGGTCGCCGGCAAGGGCGTCGAATTGTTGAACGCCGGCGAAAAGGCGCTCAACGAAGGCAATGTCGATCAAGCCCTGAAGCTGTTCCGCGACGCTTACGCGGTACAGGGCGATCTTGATCCGGCCGCTCGTACGCGGTTGCAGGATCATCTGCGCATCTTGTCGCGTCCCGCGGCGCCGACCGCTCCGGGCGCGGCGGTCGACGGAGCGGATGAGAATCAACAGTTGATGGCCAAACGGATTTCGGCCGAGATTTCCCGCACGCAAACCGCGGCGAAGGAACTCTTACCGAAGGATCCGCGCAAAGCGATGGAGATGCTGAAGGCCGAGAAGGAAAAATACGCCGGAGCGACCATCGATCCGGCGATGAAGGTCGTGATTCAACGTCGCTTGGATCTGAGCATCGGCGAAGCCGAACAGTTTATCAAAGCGAACGCGGCCCAGATCGAACTCGACGAAAAGAACAAAGCCGTACGCGGCGACGTCGAACGCTCGGCTCAGCATCGTCAAGAAATCGACGAAAAGCTTGTCAAGATGGTGACCGAATTCAATCAACTGGTCGACGAACAACGTCTGCCGGAAGCCGAAGTGGTGGCCAAGCGCGCCGCCGCTCTGGCTCCGAACAATCCCGTGACCGTCTCCTTGCTGCATAACGCCAAGGCGTTACGACGCATGGAAATGGAGAAAGGGATTCGCGCCGGGAAGGAAGAAGGCATCCACGGCGCTTTGGTCGCCGCCGATCTCGCGGCCACGCCGTTCAACGGCGAAATCATGTTCCCGAACAAAACGGATTGGCAAACGCTGACCCGCACTCGCGGCGAACGTTACGCCGATGCGTCGTTGCAAAAGAGCCCGCGGGAACGCGAGATCGAGCAACGCTTGAACACGCCGGTCATGATGAAACAAGAAGCCCGGCCGTTGCGTGAAGTGTTGGACTACCTGGAAAAGGTCGCCAACATCTCGATCCACATCGACGAAGCCGGCTTGGCGTCGGAATCGGTCGACGAATCGGCTCCGGTTACGCTGAAGCTGACCAACGAAATCCCGCTTCGCAGCGCGTTGAATCTGATTCTGCCGAAGTATCGCTTGAACTACATGATCAAGAACGACGTTCTGATCATCACTAGCGAGCAAAAGACGAAGGGCTTGGTCTACACCAAAAGCTACCAAGTCGCCGACTTGGTCATCCCGATTCCGAACTTCGTCCCGACCGGGAACGAAGGCTTGGTCAACGCGTTGAAGGAGGGTTACAAGGGCGCCGCGATGGGTCGCAGCATCGGAGGCTACATGCCGGCCGTGGCGGCGATGCCGGTCTCGGTCGCGGCCACCGGCGACGGCGGCAGCACCACCGCTCAAATGCATCCGCAAGCGTTGGCTCAGCAGATGCAAAACAACCCCAGCCGTTGGATGGGCGGCGGCGGTCCGCCGGCCACCGGCATGATGCAACAACCGCAATTCGGCCCCGGCGGCATGGGCGGCGGTGCGCAGGCCGACTTCGACTCGCTGATCGAACTGGTGCAATCGACCGTCCAGCCGAACACCTGGAAGGCCAACGGCGGACAGGGCGACATCGCTCCGTTCGAAACCAACTTGACGCTGGTCGTCAGCAACACGCAAGAAGTTCACGAACAACTGGCCGACTTGTTGCAACAACTTCGCCGCCTGCAGGACTTGCAGGTGACGATCGAAGTTCGCTTCATCACGCTCAGCGATAACTTCTTCGAACGAATCGGCGTCGACTTCGACTTTACGATCGACAACAACGCTGCTCTTCCGGCACGCATCAACTCGCGTCTCGGACCCAGCGAAGTCGTCGGTCTCGACGTCGCCGGAAGTGCCACCAGCCCGACCGTGACCTCGAACTTGCAAGTTCCGTTCACGCAAGGCAGCTTCACCGAAGGAACCGTCCCGGCCTTCCCGGGCATCGGGTTCAATCCCGCGACCGCCGGTTCGTTCGGCTTCGCGATCCTCAGCGACATCGAAGCGTTCTTCTTGATCCAAGCGGCTCAAGGCGATACGCGGAACAACATCTTGCAGGCTCCGAAGGTGACGTTGTTCAACGGTCAATCGGCGTTCATCTCGGACACGGCTCAACGCCCGTTCGTGACGTCGATCATCCCGGTCGTCGGCGACTTCGCCGCGGCCCAACAGCCGGTCATCGTGGTGCTCAGCGAAGGAACGTCCTTGACGGTGCAAGCCGTGGTCAGCAACGACCGTCGCTTCGTCCGTCTGACCGTGGTGCCATTCTTCAGCCAAATCGGCGACGTCGATACGTTCACCTTCACGGGCAGTTCGACTTCGACCACCAAGGACAGCAGCAGCTCGAACGGTACGGACGACAGCAAGACGGCCACGAAGGACGCCACGACCTTCACCGAAGGTACGACGGTTCAGTTGCCGACGTTCGCCTTCGTGACGGTGACCACCACGGTCAGCGTGCCCGACGGCGGCACGGTGCTGCTAGGCGGGATCAAGCGTCTGTCCGAAGGTCGGAACGAACGCGGGATTCCGATCCTCAGTAAGATTCCTTACATCAACCGCCTGTTCAAGAACGTCGGTATCGGCCGTTCGACGCAGAGCTTGATGATGATGGTCACTCCGCGAATCATCATTCAGGAAGAAGAAGAAGAAAAACTGATCGGTGCCCCGACGTCCTGATCGACGCAGGTCCGACACGATGCGATTCCAAAACCCCGGTCGATCTTCGACCGGGGTTTTTTCATTCAGTAGGCGAGGGTTAAGGTTTCCGAACGCCGCGAGTAAGATGTACGGTCACATCAAGCTCTTTGATTCACCTCCATCGAAACGATCATGTCTCGTACGACGATCTTGTTGGGAATTCTCTTCGGTCTACTCGGCGTAGGGATCGGCGCGTTCGGCGCACATGGCCTGAAAGACACGCTCGCGGCGACCGGCCGCGCGGCCAATTTCGAGACCGGTGCGCAATACCAGATGTATCACGCGCTGGCGTTGATCGGCCTGGGGCTCTGGCAGGCTCGGTCCGAACGTGTCGCTCGGGCAAAGATCGCCACGTGGTGTTTCGCCGCGGGGATCCTGCTGTTCAGCGGCAGCTTGTACGTCTTGGCCGTGACCGGTGTGACCACCTGGGGCGCCGTCACGCCGTTCGGCGGTTCGTTCTTGATCGCGGGCTGGGCCGTGTGGGGGTATGCGGTGTTGCGCGAGCCGAGTTGAACGCGCATCACTTCTAACTTGACCGACGCTTAGCGTTCTAAGCCCGGCACGATGTCTAAATCGAGTTCGTCGAACAGTCCGGCCTTGAATCGCTCGACCGCGATCGCCCCCATCACGGCGTTATCCGTGCAAAGCGACGGCGGCGGGACGATCAACTCGTAACCGCGCGTTTCGCACGCCGCGCGAAGCTGTTTGCCGATCGTGCGATTGGCGGCCACGCCTCCGGCGAAGCAGAGCGTCCGTAAATTCTCGCGCTCGAGCGCCTGGACCGCTTTGATCGTTAGGCAATCGGCCACGGCGGCTTGGAAACTCGCCGCGACGTCGCGCACGATCCGCGGATCGAACGGCGGACGCGGTAATGCGCCGTTCTGCCCGGCCAAGGCATAACGCACGGCGGTTTTTAGACCGCTGAAACTGAATTCCAATCGCTGTGGATCGCGGAGAAACGAACGTGGGAAGTCGTACGCTTTGGGATTTCCTTCGGCGGCGGCCCGTTCCAAGTGCGGCCCGCCGGGGTAGGGCAATCCCAGCATCGCGGCGACTTTGTCGAACGATTCGCCGGCTGCGTCGTCGATCGTGCCCCCTAAGACCGCGAAATCCAACGCCGAACGACACCGATACAAACTGGTATGCCCGCCGCTGGCGATCAGCCCGACGCACGGAAAAATATCTCGCTCGGCGGCGATCCGGCCGGCGTAAATATGCCCCTGCAAATGGTTGATGCCGATCAGCGGTTTGCCGAGGGTCACGCACAACGTCTTCGCCGCCGCCAGTCCGACCAATAGCGAGCCGGCCAAGCCCGGGCGATTGGCCACGGCGATGGCGGCCAATTCGCGCGGCGCGATCCCCGCGCGGCGAAGCGTTTCGTCGATGACCGGTAAGATCCGTTCGAGGTGCGCCCGCGAAGCGATCTCCGGCACCACGCCGCCGTAGGTCGAGTGTAAGTCGTCTTGTGTGGCGACGGTTGCCCCATGGACGCGCAACTCGAGATCGACGACCGCGGCGGCAGTCTCATCGCAGGTCGTTTCCAACGTCAAAATCAATGCGGACATACTCGAACGGTCGACGACCAAATGCGAACTTACGGGATTAAACGATTTCTTTTACGACTGGAACCGGCTCTTCGATCGGCGCGGGCGAGACGGGCAAGATCACCTCGAACGTCGTGCCCGTGTCGAGCGCGCTGCGAACTTGGATTTGTCCTTGATGCGCTTGAATGACCGACATGCAAATGCTGAGGCCCAACCCGGTCCCTTGCGGCATCTCGCGCGAATGGGCTTTGTCGCCCCGATAAAAACGATCGAACAAATAGGGAATATCATCCTCCGGAATCCCCGCGCCCGTGTCGGTAAATCGTATCAACACGGTCCCGTCGGCGGGTTGCGCCAACACGACGACGCTGACGTTGCCGCCCGGACGATTGAATTTGATTCCGTTATCCAACAAGTTGTTGACGACCTGCCGCAAGCGTTTCGGATCGCCGCGTACATAGCAATCGTCCAAACGGGGCGTCAGCAGTTGAATGCCGCGATCCTCGGCCGTGTCGCGAAACATCGCGACCGAGCGTTGGATGATTTGCGAAATCGGCACCGCCACGTAGTTGATCTTCGCCGCTTCGCCGTCGTTCTCGGCCAGTTGCAGCAATTGATTGACCAGCGTCCGCAATTGCATGCATTCGTTGACGACGGTCTCCAACAACTCCTGATACTCTTCGACGTTCCGTTCTTCGTTTAGCGCAACTTCGACCGAACTCTGAATCGCCGCCAACGGCGAACGCAGCTCGTGGGCGGCGTTGGCCGTGAAGACCTGATTCCGCTCCACGTAGGCCGCGATGCGGTCCAGCAAATCGTTGATCTGAGCCGACAGCACGTCCAACTCGTCGCCCGTCCCGCGCAAGGGTAGGCGATCTTTGAGTTTGCGCGGTTCGAGTCGTGGTACGACGCGATTGATGTCGGCGATCGGCTGCGTCGCGCGTCGGGCCATCAAATAACCGATGATCGGCCCGAACAGCAACATGATTCCGCCGACGACCAACATCGATCGCGTCAGGCTGGAAACGGTTTCGTTGATCATCCGCAACGACGTGCCGATCCGCAGCCAGAGTCGCGTTCCATCCTTAAAATCGACCGCCGTGATCGCGGTGCGCACGTCGTCCGTTCCTTCTCCGAACGGGACGTTCGGGCGGGTATGGACCAACACGTCGCGGTCGTCCGAAATCAGGATGAACTTCATCCCGGTCAGCGGCGCATGCGAGTTGGAAAGAAACAACTTCCCGTTCGCATCGGCCAGATGGATGAACATCCCGTGGCGATTGTGGGCGGACGCCTTGCGGTCGAATTCGGCGACCAGTCGCTCCGTATTCGGATACTCGCGCTCGACCATCCGCTCGATTTCCAGCAGATCTTTCGCGCAAACGCTCGTCCGTATCGCGCATCATCATCTCGCGCGAACTCGCCCGGACGAAGACCAACACGAACACCAACGCCGCCAGCAACAACAGCGTATACCACACCGTCAGCCGGAACCGGAGCGTTCCGCTGAGCTTATTGTGGGGCGGCGACGTCGACGACGTTTTCGACGCCTGTACGAAGGGCATAGCCTCGACCTCGAACGGTTTGGATCAGCGGCTGCTTGAACAATTTATCCAGTTTATTCCGTAAGCGGTTGATATGCACCTCGATCACGTTGGTCGTCCCTTCCCAATCGTATTCCCACAAGTGTTCGCACAACATTTTGCGGGTGACGACTTGGCCCGCGTAACGCATTAATAACTCCAACAGGCTGAACTCCATCGGAGTCAGTTCGATATCGTGTTCGCCGCGACGAACCCGTCGCGTGCTCAGGTCCAACGTCAAATCGGCGACTTGCATCACAGTGGCGGGGCGATTGTTGGTCCGCCGGCAGACCGCTTCGATGCGTGCCATCAGCTCGGCCAACGCGAACGGCTTGACCAAATAATCGTCGGCCCCGGCCCGTAAGCCCGAGACCCGTTCTTCGACGCTACCGAGCGCGGTCAGCAGGATGACCGGAGTTTTGTTCCCCGTCTTGCGATATTGCTTCAGCAATTCCAGACCGCTGAGGCCCGGCAGCATGATGTCCAGCAAGATCAGGTCGTAATTGGTCGTGACCGCCGCTTGTAGGCCTTCGGCGCCGTCCTTAATCCAGCGACAGTTATGCCCCGCTTCGCCCAAGCCTTTGTGCAGGGCCTTACCCATGACGCCGTCGTCTTCGACGATCAAGATTTCCATAACGATTTCCGGACGAGTGCGTGGGATTTTCGCGGCGGGAGGGTCGATGGTGATCGACATCGGGCGTCTCTCTCTAAATGAAGTGTAATTGAACAAGGGATTCTACGGCAAAGCGAAATTTTCGGCCCAAACGACTTGCGCGAATGTAAGTCTGGTTCTGCGAACAGGTTCCCAGGCTTACGACGACCTTAGAATCGCTCCGACAACCGGACCACGCGGATCGCTTCGCTCGCTGACGAAAAACGCCGTTTTGAAGTTTTGACCACCCTCGATTCGTAAGGTAGATATCTGATGGCTTGTCTCGCGTCCCCGTTCGGCGGACGCGATCCGACGGCTTCCGCGTGAGGGCGGACTTCTATCGCACTGGGAGGCTGTCGATGCTGCGACTTGCCCGAGGGACTTTTGCGCGCGGTACGTCCCGCCCCACGTCACCCGTCGCGGCCGAGCAGTTGGCCGAAATCCTGGGCAAACTGACCCCGGAGCGCGTCGGCCCGGAACGTCGAGCGGAAAACCGCTATCCGTATCCGCGCTTGATCTATCTCACCCCGACCGCGCCCGACGGAGTGACGCCGACCGGTCCCACGCAAGCGGCCAGCGGCAAGCATCTCTCGCAGGGAGGCATCGGGTTTTA
Organism: Pirellulales bacterium; assembly: GCA_049840575.1. Lineage (GTDB taxonomy): Bacteria > Planctomycetota > Planctomycetia > Pirellulales > JALHPA01 > JANRLT01. The sequence goes on along the minus strand of JASGKV010000007.1, from coordinate 205,654 downwards.
TCACCAAACGTCGCTGCCGTTCCGGCGGATGATAGTCACGCTGGAACGCGACGACCGCCGCTGGCTCTCGCTGGCGACCGACCTGACCTGGTGCCGCTTCACCAAACACGGCTGGTACGAAAGCGGCGGCCGATTCCTGGAAGTCGTCCCGTCTCCGTTCGAGACCTTGCGGAGCTGAGGGGCAGGGCGAGTTTTCAGTGTTCAGGATTCAGTTTTCAGTCAATGCGGGAAAGCCGCGAGTGTTACTCGCGTAGCGAGCCGCACTACGTGGACAGTCGGATTCTTTCAACGCCTAGATCCAGTGTTCTGCGTCGCGGCATTTGTTTCACGTGAAACAACCCGCGCGTCGTCTTCTCCATCTTTCCTGTGCGAGCGTTACGAGCGAAACGATCGTTCCGATCGCGTGCCTAACGGTGCTTTTTTCTTTCTTACTCGAGCCGAAGACGTCGGCTTTCGCTTCGCGCCGTCTGGCCAAACACCCCATCTCCACTGCGCGAGCGAAACGAGCGTTCCGATCGCTCGAAAAAAGTCGGATCGGCTTCCAGCCTGCCCCCTGCGTCGCATCCGACCGATCGATTAAGTATTTTTGCGATCGCGGTTTTTTGGGGACAGCGCGCTCGGCTTGCCGGGGTATTTGCGGGACCGCTGCCGAATCTCTTTGACAAAGGGCCTCGCGTCAAACGAAGAATAGTATACATAAATACACATTTCCGTCAAGGTCTCCGAATCGATTTTTTCGGGAAGCTTTTTGCATGAAAACCTGCGGACGCGCTCACGGCGTTCCTCGACGCTCCGCACGACCGGCATAAGTCCTGTAATCGCAAAAGCTTGCAGCGGGCGTGGGTCGACCTAGAGTTCCGTAATCTCGACGCATTTTCGCTTCGCCTCGGATAACACCATGACGCTTTTGAGCCAGAATTCGGTCCTCGACGATTCCTCCCGCAATCACGGCACGGCGTTTACCGCGGAGCAGCGGACGTCGCTGGGACTCGAAGGGCTCTTGCCGGCGGGAATCGATACGCTCGATCGTCAAATCGAACGCGTGCATGGACAACTCGCCGCGAAATCGACCGACCTCGAACGTTACATCTATTTGCAGGACCTGGCCGAGCGCGACCAAACGCTGTTTTTCGCAACGCTGATGCGCGATCCGGCCCGGTTTATTCCGATCGTCTACGATCCGACGATCGCCGACGCTTGCCTGGCGTACGACCAAATCTACCGTCGGCCGCAGGGGATGTATCTGAACAAGACGATGAAGGATCGTTTCACGCAGGTCTTACGGAACTGGCCGCACAAGAACGTCCGATTCATCTGCGTGACCAGCGGCGGGCGGATTCTCGGTCTGGGCGACATCGGCGTGAACGTGCGCCGATCCCGATCGGCAAACTGCAACTCTACACAGCCTGCGCCGGCGTTCCGCCGGAAGTTTTGTTGCCGATTCATCTCGACATCGGCACCACGAACGCGGCGCTTTGCGCCGATCCGTTGTACCTGGGCTTGCGCGAGACGCCGCCGAGCGCCGAAGAGGTCGACGCGATCGTCGATGCGTTCATGGAAGCGGCCAACACGGTGTTCCCCGGCGTTTGCGTCCACTTCGAAGATTGGAAAGGGACCGACGCGATCCGCTTGCTGAAGCGTTACCAAGACAAATACCTGGTCTATAACGACGACATTCAAGGGACCGCCGGCGTCACGATCGCCGGACTGATCACCGCGCTGCAAATCAAACACGAAAAACTGACCGATCAACGCATCCTGTTCGCCGGCGCGGGGTCCGCGGGCATCGGCATCGGAAACATGATCGTCGAAGCGATGATGCTCGAAGGCGTCGGCGAGTCCGCGGCGCCGCGAAGATCGCGATGTTCGACGTCGACGGATTGTTGACCAAGAATCGGACGGATCTGAGCCCGTCGCAACGGGGCTTCGCGCAAGCGTTGCAAGACACCGCCGTACTGGAAAACGCGGTCCGGCAATTCCAGCCGACCATTCTGATCGGCGTCAGTACCATCGGCGGATTGTTTACGGAGGCGGTGGTGAAAGCCATGCACGCCGGCTGCCCGCGACCGATCATTTTCCCGTTGAGCAATCCGACCGATCACGCCGAAGCGACGGCCGAGCAGCTCTATCGTTGGACCGACGGCCGAGCGCTGGTCGCGGCCGGCGTGCAATTCCCGGATACGACGATCGACGGCCGGACGTTTCATCCGGGCCAGGCCAACAACTTTTACATCTACCCCGCCTTGGCGATGGCCGTCTACGCGACCCAGCCTAAGCGAATCAACGACGCCATGTTCATCGCGGCCGCGCACGGCAGCGCAGGATCAAGTGAGTCGACTCGATCGCGACCACGGCATGTTGTTCCCGCGCCAAGACGCGATTCTGGAGACCGAGATCACCACCGCGACGCGCGTGGCCGAATTCATCTTCGATCAAGGCGAAGCGACCGTGGAACGACCGGTCGACGTTCGGGCGTGGATCGAATCGTTGGTTTACACGCCGATCTACGAGAACGGAACGATCCGATGAGCACCGCCACAGTGGACTCGCACGACATCGCCGTCGGGATCGACTGCGCATGGCACGCGCCGCGAATTCGACAGTATGGGCGTCGTCGACGTCCCCGCCGACAAGTATTGGGCGCGCAACGCAGCGCAGCTTGCGACACTTTTCGATCGGCAACGATCGCATGCCGGTCGAGGTCTATCGCGCGTACGGCGTGGTGAAAAAAGCCTGCGCCCTGGTCAACGCCGAAGCCGGCCGCTTGCCGGAATGGAAGGCCGACGCGATCGTGCACGCCGCAGACGAGGCGATCGCCGGCAAGCTGGACGAGCATTTTCCGCTCTACGTCTGGCAGACCGGCTCCGGCACGCAGAGCAACATGAACGTCAACGAGGTCCTCTCGAACCGCGCGATTCAATTGCTCGGCGGAGAACTCGGCTCGCAAGAACCGATCGGCCCGAACGACGACGTCAACATGAGCCAATCGTCGAACGACAGCTTTCCCACGGCGATGCACATCGCGGCGGTGCAACTGATCGACGAACGCCTGCTGCCCGAACTGAAACTGCTGGCCCAAACGATTCAAACCAAAGCCGATGGTTGGATGGACGTGGTCAAGATCGGGCGAACGCATCTGGAAGACGCCGTTCCGCTGACGGTCGGGCAAGAGTGGTCGGGCTTCGCCGCGCAACTGAACGCCGCGATCGCCGAAGTCGCTCACGCGCGCTCGGGGCTGTATGAACTGGCCCTCGGCGGCACGGCGGTCGGAACGGGCTTGAACTGCGCCCCCGGGCTTCGCCAAGCAGATCGCCGCCAAGCTGGCCGAGCTCACCGGCAAGCCGTACGTCACCGCGGCCAACAAATTCATGGCCCAAGGGTCGCTCGATCCGATGGTTCGCGTTTCCGCCGCGCTGCGCGGTACGGCTGTGGCGCTGATGAAAATCGCCAACGACATGCGTTGGCTCGCCAGCGGTCCGCGCTGCGGTCTCGGCGAATTGAAGCTGCCCGAGAACGAACCGGGCTCGTCGATCATGCCGGGCAAGGTCAACCCCACGCGGTGCGAAGCGATCGTGATGATCGCGATCCAAGTCATCGGCGAAGACACCGCCGTGGCGTTCGCGGGGAGTCAGGGCAACTTTCAGTTGAACGCGATGCGGCCGATCATCATCAACAACGTGTTGCACGGCATTCGCATTCTGGCCGACGGTTGCGAAAAATTCCGTACGTATTCCGTCGCGGGAACCGAACTCGATCGCGCCAAGATCGGCGAGTACGTCGACCGCTCGCTGATGCTGGTGACCGCGCTGTCGCCGGTCATCGGCTATCAAAAAGCGGCGCACATCGCCGAGCGAGCCGCCGCCGAGGGCTCGACGCTGCGCGCGGCTGCGCTGGCCTCGGGCGATATCGACGCGAAAACGTTCGACAAAATCGTCGACCCGCAAACGATGGTCGGCGTAGGCCTGGCCGGCGCGTAAAGAGACGTTGCGAACGTCGCCGAGCGACTCCGATGAACGCATCCGCGGAGGCCGTTACGCCTGGCTACGATTTCGTCGCCGCGGACGCGCCGTCCGTTGTGGGGCGGTGCTTCGCCAGCGGGAACAACGTCATCATGATCCCCAGCACCGAGAACGCGCCGAACAGATAGCATTGTGCCTGGAAGCCGGACAAGAAAACCGCTCCGTCTTCCAGGCGCAGCCAACAGAAATTGAGTCCGAGCAGCAACGGCAGCGTCACGTATTTCATGCGCGTACCGCGCCACAACAGATGCGGAACGACCAACAAGAAGCACACCAGCGCCGTCGCCCGCGCCAACTGAACCCAAGACGAGCGTGCAGCGTCGGGCTCTTCGATCACGCGTTGAATCGCATACGGCGTCCCCAGACAGTCGATCAAATTCAAATTCGCCAAACCGATGTGATCTTGCCCGTTATCCAGCCCGACGGGGAGCGCGAACCCCGGTAGAAATTGAATCCCCACGAAGATCGCCACCGACGTGACGACCAACGCTACCAATTCTGGCGTCGATCGGCGTGGCGCACGTTGGACCTGCCGGGGAGATTCGTACGCATTGTGCGGGATCGACATGATGGTGGCGTGCGAAGTGCGGACTGAGGTCTTAGCGAGAAATGAATTACGAGAGTCGCGGCTTGTTGAATGGAAACAACGTCATCAGTATTCCCAAGATCGAGAATGCGCTGAACAGATAGCATTGCGCGTCGTAACCATTGAGCATGGTGAAGGAATCTTGAACGACGATCCAGCCGAGATTCAGGCCCATGAATAGCGGCATCGAGAGGGATTTCCTGCTCGCGCCGCGCAGCGGCAGGACCACCAGCAGCAGCGCGCGAAGCAAATCAGCGACGCGAAATGCGCCAAGCCGGCCCACGATGATGCGGAATCGCCGCGGGTTTCGATCAACCACGTCACCCTGTCGCGGAGCGATCAGGACTTCGGCAATGTTAAGACTTCCCAACGGGACAACCCACTCTACCCATTCATGTTCCGGTCGGCCAAAGTAAACGGCCCCGGGCAGTAACTGAATGCCGACGAACACGGCGAGCGAAACGGCGGCGAGGATCGTCAGCTCGACGGACCTGCGTCGCGGCGAGATCGGCGTGGTCAGTGCGGTCGGCGAAGTTGGCGAGGTCGGCGATTCATACGCGTTTGGTCGTTTTTTCGAGTCGTCCATATTGCCCCCTCAAACTTGATCGTGCGAGGACCACGATTCTACCCTGCCGATTCCCCCGCCGGCCGTAGCGGCGCATGGGCCAATAAAAACTTTTTCTCGCCGCCGCCGGCGGGAAACATCACGGTCGCCATGCGGCGGATGCCGGCGCCGCTGAGGGCGGTGATCTTGCCGACGCCGTACTCGGGGTGCTTGACCACCATGCCGTGGTGGAACACGTCGGGCGAGACGCGCGGTTCGTTCGAGACGGGCGTCTCTTTGCCGGTTTTTTGGGCTCCTTCATGCGGCGCCCGGCGTCGTGCACGTTCTCGCGCGAAGGCAACGCGGCGGCCGTGGTCAGGCTCCAACGTTTGCGCAATGCGTCGAGATCCGGCGCGAACGGTTCGCTCTTGCGTGGCGTATCGGCGGTGAAGACGCGGGTTTCGAAGTCCTCTTGCGCGTGTTGCGTGTCGTCGAACGTCAACGCCGACGGGGGGGCGACGACGAACGTTTCGTCGCGGACGTTCATCTCTGCCAGCGGCAGTTCCTGCAAGAACTGGCTGGGGACCGTCATGCGGATCGAACCGCGGAAGCCGCGCGTTTGCGCGGTGCTGAGGTGCAACTCGTTCTGTGCGCGCGTGATGCCGACGAACAGCAGCCGACGCTCTTCCTCCAGTTCGTCGTTGTTGTGACTCGAACGTTCGTGCGGCAGGATTCCTTCCTCGACGCCCAGCAGAAACACGACCGGAAACTCCAATCCTTTGGCGGCGTGCAGCGTCATCAACGTCGCGCGGTCGTCGTCGGATTCCCAGCCGTCGATGTCGTTGGTGAGACTGGCTTGCTCCAAGAATCCTTCCAGGCCGCCGTCGCTTCCTTCGCGTTCGTCGTACTCGCGCGCGGCGGTGATCAATTCTTGGATATTCGCCAAACGATCGAGATCGTCGGCGTCGGTCGACTCGCGCAACTCCGCTTCGTACTGAGTGAGCGACAAGACTTGGCCGATGATCTCTTCGACCTGCGCGTCGCCCAGCGCGCGGAGGCCGTCGTAGAGCGAGACGAACTTCGCCACGGCGACCGCGGCGCGTTTCGTGATGTCCGGATTCATGCCGGACTCGCGCGCGGCGTCGAGCAGCGAGCTGCCGTTCCGCGCGGCGTACTCTTCGATGGCCGTGACCGACGTCTTCCCGATGCCGCGCGCGGGCAGATTGATGATCCGGCGAAACGCGACCGCGTCGCGCAGGGTTATTCAGCAACTGCAAATAGGCCAAGATGTCTTTGATTTCTTTGCGTTGATAAAACTCGACGCCCCGTACCAACTGATACGGAATGCCGCGCACGCGGAGGGCGAATTCGACCGAGCGCGACAACGCGTTCATACGATAAAACACGGCGAAATCGCGAGGTCGGCGGCCCGCGCGGATTCGTTCGGCGATCCGATCGGCGATGGAGTCGGCCTCGTGCTGATGCGATTGATACCGCGTCAACCCGACCGTGCACCTTCGTCGTTGTCGGTGAAGAGTCGCTTGGACTTGCGTTTGGTGTTGCGCGGATCAGCGAGTCGGCCGCGCGGAGGATGCTTTTCGTACTGCGATAGTTTTGTTCCAGTCGTACGACCTTCACGGTCGGATAATCCTTCTCGAAGTCGAGAATGTTGCTGAGATTCGCGCCGCGCCAGCCGTAGATCGACTGATCGGGATCGCCGGTGACCGAAAGATTCGGATAATCGATCGACAGCCCGCGCACGATCATGTATTGCGCCAGGTTCGTATCCTGGTATTCGTCGACCAAGATGTAGCGATAACGTTGATCCAGCGCCGCGCGGAGTTCGCTTTGCTCGCGCGAACATCGTGGCGACGTGCAGCAGCATGTCGTCGAAGTCGACCGCGTTCGCTTCCAGCAACGCCTTCTGATACAGCGGATAGACCCGCTTGACGATCTGCCCCAGCGGGTGGCCGGGCCGGGCTTCGTACGTCTCGGCAGTCAGCAGGCTGTTCTTCGCCCAACTGATCGCCTGATGGACGCGCTCGGGCGTGACGTGCGTCAGTTCGATGTCGTGGGCTTTGATCGCTTGTTTGACCACGCTCAGGCTGTCGCCTTGATCGTAGATGGTGAAGTTCTCGCCCAGGCCGACGTGATGCGCATACGCGCCGCAGCATCATCGCGCAGAAGCGATGGAACGTGCCGACCCAAACCGCTTCGTTGGGCGCGAGCGCGGCTAAGCGGCGTTTCATTTCGTCGGCCGCTTTGTTGGTGAACGTCAGCGCGAGAATCGATCGCGCGGGAATCCCTTGCCGCACCAAATTGGCGATGCGGTGCGTCACCACGCGAGTCTTCCCGCTGCCCGGGCCGGCCAAAATCAACAGCGCGCCGTCGATCGTGTTGACGGCGTCTTGTTGAGGCTTGGTCAGGCCTTCCAGCAGGTCTTCGTTCGTCGTCGCGAAATCCCAATCGTCCACGCCGCTGCTCCGATAGAACGCGATTCATCATGCGAATCTCTCAATATACAAATGCTCAGCATTCGCCGGGAGGGTTCTGCGCGAATCGGCCGAACATCGCAGAAATGCCTGAAATCAAGATGTTTTCGCCATTCGAGCCGCCCGCGCGGAACGATTTTCGCGCAACCGAGCAAGAGCGATTTCGCGGCGAGCGCGATCCGCCGCGACATTGCTAGCACAGGATGAAGTGCCGGCGGGAGAGTTCGTGCGCTAAATACGGAATTTGCTTTACAGAAATTTTTCACGATCTACATTCGCCTGTGTTCGAGCCGCGACGCCAGGAGGGCGAAGAGCTCGGGCCCGGAGACGATCTCCGGCGACCTTGGTCCACAACGCATCATCGACACCAGGAGTCAACGCTCGCCGACGTGTTCACGGAAGAACACCCGCAGCCTCCGTCACGGCCATCTCCGCCGCCGACCGCTTGGGATAACGTTCTTCTCCGCCGCATCGGCCGCGCTCGCTCCGAACTCGCGATCTTTTCTTTTCCACGTTTGGGATAACGACGTCATCATTGGACCAGGGATTGGTCCGGAAAGGTTGGGCACTATGCGCGGCAAACCGATTATCGGCATCAACGCGGACTATCGCTCTTCGAAGAAGGACGCTCCGGCGTTCAGCTTTCTGACCGCGGGCTACTACGACGCGATCATCCGCGCCGGCGGCATTCCGTTGGTGATCCCCCCGCAAGCGAACGAGGACGACCTCGAAAAGATTCTCGACCTGCTTGACGCCGTGGTGATGATCGGCGGGGCCGATCTCGATCCGCGTCGCGACGGTTTCATGCTGCACCCGTCGATCCGCCTGTTGGACGCCCGTCGCGAAGATTTCGATCGCCTGTTGATGCGTGCGGTCGCCGACCGTCGCATGCCGCTGCTGGCCATCGGAACCGGCATGCAGTTGTTGAACGTCTCGCAAGGCGGCAACCTGTTCCTGCACATTCCGGAAGACATGCCCAAGGCGTTGCCGCATAAGGATCCGCTGGACGCCGCGCATCGTCATGCCCTGAGCGTCAGCCCCGGTACGTTGATGGAACGCGTCTACGGCGACAGCGAGATTCGCGTCAACAGCATGCATCATATGGCCTGCGACGAAATCGCCCCGGGCTTCGTCGCGACCGCCCGTTGCCCGGACGGCGTGGTCGAAGCGATCGAAAGCGTGCAAGAGGGCTGGTTGGCCGTCGGCACGCAGTTCCATCCGGAAGCGGACACGGCCTCGGCACTGGACGTGCGAATCTTCGAAGAATTCCTGTTCGCCCTGACCGGCGTCGAGAACGAATTGAAGATGGTGGCGTAAGTCCGCCGCGAGGAAGCGAATACCGAAACACGATTCGACGGGACCGCAGGCGACGTTTGCCTGCGGTCCTCGTTTTTGTTATTAAGCTCCCAGCAACGCGACGAACGCCCGCAATAACGCCGGATGGGCTGGCCAGGCCGCGGCGGTGACCAGATTGCCGTCGACGGTCACGCCGTCCAACGTCGGGACGGGTTCGTCCCAGGTCGCGCCGGCGGCGATCAGTTCCGGCTTACAGGCCGGGTAGGCCGTACAGAGTCGGCCGCGCACGACGTCCGCCGCCGTCAGGATTTGTAGCCCATGGCAATGCGCGGCGACCGGTTTGTCGGCGGTCATGAAGTGCCGGGCGATTTCCAGCACACGGTCGTTCAATCGTAAATACTCCGGCGCTCGACCGCCGGGAATCACCAAAGCGTCATAGGTCGCAGGATCGACCTCGTCGAAGTTCGCGTTTAAGCGAAAGTCGTGGCCGCGTTTCTCGCTGTAGGTCTGTGCGCCATCGAAATCGTGAATGGCGGTCGCCACGATCTCGCCGGATATTTTGCCGGGACAGACGGCATGCACCGTGTGTCCGAGCATTTGCAGAGCTTGGAACGGAACCATGACTTCGTAATCTTCGACGTAATCGCCGACAAGCATCAGGATCGATTGCGACATAACAAGCGGACGTAATTGAAAGGTCGTGAAAGTGAGGTGGAGATTCGTCAAAGAGGCGCCGGAATCGTCATCCGTCGCAGGCACTCGACGAAAGAATCGACGATGGGTAGTCGATATCGATCGCGACGGCGGATCAACCGAATCGTACGCGTCGGTCGCGGCGAACGCAACGAACGATAGACGCAGCGCCGACCGCGATCGGAGGCCGCCGCGGAGGCCGGAAGCAACGAGACGCCGTTACCTTGCGCGACCAGTTCCTGGATCGTCAGCAACTGCACGCCGCGACAACTGACCGTCGGAACGCACCCTTGCTGGGTACAAAAGCCGACGATTTGTTCGCCCAGGCAATGCAGTTCGTCCAACAACACGAACGGTTCGGATTCGAGATCGTTCCAGACCGGTTTGCGCCTACGCGCTAAGCGGTGGCGGCGCGGTAACGCCAGCAGCAACTCTTCAACCCCCAGTGACTCGACGATCAAACGTTCGTCCGTGGTCGGCGTGGCGATCAACGCGGCGTCCAATTCGCCCGACAACACGCTGCGGACGACGTGGTCCGTCAGATTTTCGGTTAGAGCCACCTCGGCGTCGGGAAATTCCTTGGCGAAACGCTTCATCGTCTCCGGCAATAGATACGGGGCGATCGTCGGAATCGCGCCGACGCGAACCGTTCCTCGTCCTGCGCCGCCGATCGAGCGCAGGCGGTTTTGCATCCCGTCGACGGTCGCCAAAATCTGCGCCGCTTGCGGATAGCAGCGCGCCCCGCCTCGGTGATACGCGTGGTCCTTCCCGCGCGTTCGAACAACGCGTAGCCCAATTCGCGTTCGAGCTTGATGATTTGCTGACTGAGCGACGGTTGCGCGACCAAGCATTTTTCGGCGGCGCGCGTGAACCCACCCAAATCGGCGACTTCGACGAAATATCGGAGTTGATGCAGTTCCATAGGTATTCCCTATCGATGGAATAGGAAGAATATCTTTGAACGATAGTCGCGAATGCTCTATTCTGCAAACGTAGCGCTCGCGCCCGGTCGCGATCTCGAGCCTTCCCCGGCTCGATCGAACCCCAGCCCTCACTTCGCGGAGACGGACATGCCCGACAACGATAAGACCCCGATTCTTACCACGACCGCCGGCGCGCCGATCGCCGACAACCAAAATAGTTTGACCGCCGGCAAACGAGGCCCGGTGTTGTTGCAGGATTATCAATTGCTGGAGAAGCTGGCGCATCAAAATCGCGAACGGATTCCCGAACGCCCGGTCCACGCCAAAGGCTGGGCGCGCACGGCACGTTGACCATCACGCACGACGTTACGAAATACACCAAATGCAAGGTCTTCGAGAAAATCGGCAAACAAACGCCGATGATCGCGCGGTTTTCGACCGTGGCGGGCGAGTTGGGGGCGGCCGACGCCGAGCGCGACGTACGCGGGTTCGCGTTGAAGTTCTATACGGAAGAAGGAAATTGGGATTTGGTCGGGAACAACACGCCGGTTTTCTTCGTCCGCGACGCGTACAAGTTTCCCGACTTCATCCACACGCAGAAACGTCACCCACGCACCAACATGCGGTCTCCCACCGCGATGTGGGATTTTTGGTCGCTTTCGCCCGAGTCGTTGCATCAAGTCACGATCCTGATGTCCGACCGCGGCCTCCCGGTCGGCGTGCGCAACATCAACGGTTACGGCAGCCACACGTTCAGTTTTTTAAACGACAAAAACGAACGGTATTGGGTGAAGTTTCATTTCAAAACGCTGCAAGGACATAAGCATTGGACCAACGACGAAGCGGCCCAGGTCGTCGGCAAAACGCGCGAGTCGACGCAAGAAGACCTGTATGAAGCGATCGAGCGGGGTGATTTTCCGAAGTGGAAAATGCAGGTCCAAATCATGCCCGAGACTGACGCGGAAAAAACGTCGTACAACCCGTTCGACCTGACCAAGGTCTGGCCTCACGGCGAATATCCGGTGCACGACGTCGGAATTCTCGAACTGAACCGCAATCCCGACAATTACTTCGCCGAGATCGAACAGTTGGCGTTCGCTCCGTCGAATATCGTCCCGGGCATCGGGTTCTCGCCGGACAAAATGCTGCAAGCGCGCATCTTCAGCTACGCCGACGCGCATCGTCATCGCATCGGGACGCACTACGAGTCGCTTCCGGTCAACGCGCCGAAGTGCCCCGTGCATCATTACCACAAAGACGGCGCGATGCGGTTCACGCCGAACAATCCGAATCCGGACGCCTACTACGAACCGAATTCCTTCGGCGGTCCGACCGAACGCCCGAACTTCGCCGAGCCGCCGCTCAAAATCTCGGGCGACGCCGATCGCTATGATCGCCGCGAAGGCAACGACGACTACGGTCAGCCCCGCGCGTTGTTCAATCTCTTCGACGCCGGCCAGAAAGTCGCGATTGTTCTCGAACATCGCCGCCGCCATGAACGGCGTGCCCGACTTCATCGTCGAACGCCAGTTGGGCCACTTCGAGAAAGTTCATCCCGAGTACGCCGCCGGCGTGCGCAAGGCGCTGAACGACGCGAAGAAGCAACCCGCGTCGCCGGGCATTTCCAAGGCGTAACGCACTCGCGAGATTCGTGACCGAAAGACGACGGACGTCGAGGAGGTTCCTCGGCGTCCGTTTTTTCGTTTAACGATCCGCACGTTGAAGTTCGTAGAGATCGATCATCTGCTTTCGTCCATCTTTTTCGACCGGAATCTCCTCGCGTGAGACGACGCGCAAGCCGTTCCGTTCGGCCGCGATTGCGAAATCCCGGGCGAGCAAACGTTGCGGGTCGGTCAGCCAACCGACCCCGTGCGGGGCCAACGATTTGTAAAAACACGACGCGACCAAATCGCAGTAGGGTTTTTCATACAACACGTCGCTGGCCATGACGACGTCGAACCCGACCAAATCCGTCGGGTAGTCGCGCCAGTCGACCATGCGTTCGGCGGGGATCGGTAACGCGTTGAGCGCGGCGTTGAGTTGGACGAACCTGCCCGCGTCGGCGTAGTAATCGGTCGCGGTCACGTGGAAGCCTTGCTTCGCCGCGATGCAAGCGGTGTAGCCGACCGCGCAGCCCAGTTCCAACAACGTGCGGCCCGCGCCCTCCTCGCGTAACACGCGTTTCGCCAAACCGAGCGCGCTCGGCCAAACATCGGCCCAATAGGGCAAACGACCGTCTGCGTTGAACTCGTCCTCGCTGATCAACTCGTCGACGCTCTTGGGACGGACGAACGTCAACTCGTGTCCGACGAGCCCGAGCGGGCCTTTGACCAGTTCGTACTTCGCGGCGAGTTCATCGGCAAGTGATTGAATCGAGTCATTCATGGCGGTTTGTGCGGGACCGTGTGACATCGCGGAAGGCATCCCATCGAACGCACCGAGCCGAACGCGCGCAAGGCGACGTTCGGCTCGGGTGAGGTTTCACAGGTTCGACGCGGGCGCGGCTTACTTGCCGGCCTTGGCCGTTTTGGCGGTCTTGTTGTCGACCTTCTTTTCACGCAGCTTCACGGCCTTGCCGATCCGATCGCGGAGGTAGTACAGCTTGGCGCGACGGACGACGCCCGAGCGCTTGACTTCGACCTTGGCGATGCGGGGGCTGTGGATCGGGAACTTGCGTTCGACGCCTTCGCCCTGCACGATGCGGCGGACGACGAACATCTCGCGGGTCCCCGCGCCGCTCTTGGCGATCACGACGCCGCTGAAGATCTGAATGCGTTCCTTCTCGCCTTCGAGAATTCGGGTATGCACGTCGACGGTGTCGCCGACGGCGAACTTCGGGGGATCGGTTTTCAGGCTGCTCTGTTCGACCAGCGAAAGAATATCGGGCTTGCTCATCGGAATGTCCTTTGCAGAAAAAGCGTCTCGTCGAAGTTTCGGTGCGGCGCATCGTCGCGTCGCGTGATCGGTGTTATTCGAGCAAATCGGCTCGGCGTTCGCGGGTCTTCCGCAAACTCTGCTCGTCGCGCCAGGCGGCGATCTTCGCGTGATCGCCGCACAGCAAAATCTCCGGCACGCTCAGCCCGCGAAACTCGCGCGGGCGGGTGAACTGGGCTCCTTCGAGCCGCGGTTCCGTGCCGGAAAACGAATCCTCCGCCGCGCTCCGGTCGTGCCCCAAGACTCCGGGGATCAACCGTATCACGGCGTCGATCAGCACCATCGAGGCGACTTCTCCGCCGCCCAACACATAGTCGCCGATCGAAATCTCGTCGGGGTTCAGGATCTGCCTCACGCGGTCGTCGAACCCTTCGTATCGACCGCACATCAGGATCAATCGCGACTCGCCCGACAACTCTTCGACCACGCGTTGCGTCAATCGGCGCCCCTGCGGGGTCATCATCACCACGCGCCGGGCGCCGACGCCGCGGCGTTCGTCGCGGGCAAATGCCCCGCGTTACGCCAAGCGGCATCCGGCTCGGCCGGGTTCGGCGGCGCGGTTCCGATTTGGACCGCTTCGACCGAATCGACCACCGGTTGCGGACTCAGGACCATGCCCGGACCGCCCCCGAAAGGACGATCGTCCACGACCCTGTGTCGGCCGGTCGCCCAATCCCGCATGTTATGCAGATGGACGCCGACCAACCCGTTCTCGATCGCCAGCTTCAACAGACTTTGACCGAGATAGCCCGGGAACATCTCGGGGAACAAGGTCAACACGTCGAATCGCATGGCGAATCAGTTCCAACAAAACGTCCGGCGGACTAGCTTGCGGCCGGCTCGCTCGGAGCCGCGGCGTCGGTCGCGGCCGCTTCTTCCGAGACCGCGCCGTTGGCGGCGGCTTCGGCCGCAGCGGCTTCTTGCGCGGCGGCGGCCGCTTCGGCGGCTTGCTCGGCGCGGGTCTTCTTGATGAACGTCGGAGCGGTCAACGAGGCCGAGGCCTTCTTGCCGCCGCGAATCTTTTCCAAAGCGGCCTTTTGCGCTTCGGCGTGCGTGCCGTTCGGGCCGTACTTCTTGATGAAGATCGCCACGTGTTCGGACGGCAACGCGCCCACGCTCAGCCAGTACGCCAAACGCTCTTGATTGAGCTTCACGCGAGCGTCGGTTTCCGGAACGCTCGGGTCATACGTGCCCAACTCTTCGATGATACGGCCGTCGCGGGGGTTCTTGGTATCGGTCGCCACGATGCGGTAAAAATGCCGATGCGTGCGGCCCATCTGTTTCATACGGATGCGAACGGACATAAATCTCTCGAAAAGGGTTCGGGTGTCGGGGTACGGGTTTCGGGCGAACGAAGCGACTTCGCCGCCGAGTGTTCATTTTTTGCGGTTTTTCTTCCGCAGGTCTTTCTCGCGTTGCTTCTTCAGCTTCGCGCGTTGTTCGCTGGTCAGTCGGGTGCCGGTGTCGCCTTTGGCGCCGTTCAAGCGTGCGCCGGGGTCCATCCCCGCGGCTTGCAGTTGCTTGAGCATCGCCATCTTGTCGCCGGCCCCTTTGCCGGACATCGACTTCATCAGGCCCGACATCATGTCGAACTGCTTGAGCAATTCGTTGACTTCGTTGGGCTGCGTGCCCGAGCCGGCGGCGATCCGTTTGCGGCGGCTCTGATCGATCAGCTTGGGGTTCTTCTTTTCGGCGGGGGTCATGCTGTCGATGATGGCGAACGGTCGACGCATGTCTTTGTCGATGTCGACGCCGCCCAGCATCTCCTTCATTCCGCCCATGCCGGGGATCATCCCCAGCAGTTTGGTCATCGAGCCCAGCTTCCGCATCTGATCGTACATCTTGCGGAAGTCGGCCAGCGTGAATTGCCCCTTTTCAAGGTTTTCCTGCTGCCGGCGCATCTCGTGTTCGTCGAGCTTGGTCTGCGCCATCTCGACCAACGACATCACGTCGCCTTGGCCGAGGATGCGACCGGCCATCCGTTCCGGATGGAACTCTTCGAGCGCGTCCAAGTGCTCGCCGGTTCCCAAGAATTTCACCGGCACGCCGGTCACGGCCTTCACGCTGAGCAGCGCACCGCCGCGGGCGTCGCCGTCCAGTTTGGTCATGATCACGCCGTCGAGCTCGAGCGCCGCGTTGAACGCCTTGGCGTCTGTACCGCGTCTTGGCCCGTCATGCCGTCAACGACCAAATACGCCTGATCGGGCGAAACTCGGGCGTCGATCCGCTTCAGTTGCTGCATCAACTCGTCGTCGATGTGCAACCGGCCGGCGGTATCCAGAATCACGACGTCCAGCCTGTCGGCCTTGGCTTTGTCGACCGC
The DNA here is from genome assembly GCA_049840575.1 of Pirellulales bacterium. Lineage (GTDB taxonomy): Bacteria > Planctomycetota > Planctomycetia > Pirellulales > JALHPA01 > JANRLT01. The sequence goes on along the minus strand of JASGKV010000007.1, from coordinate 189,844 downwards.
TTTTTGGCAGACGGCGACCGGATCGGCCGCGCCCGTCTCGCTGAAGACCGGAATGCCGAGTTGTTGGCCGAGGACGTGCAACTGCTCGATCGCCGCCGGGCGTTGCAAGTCGGCCGCGACCAGCATCGGACGCAAGCCCTTGTCTCGCAACGTGCGGGCCAACTTGCCACAGGTGGTCGTTTTGCCCGAGCCTTGCAGCCCGCACATCATCAAAACCGTCGTTTGGCCCGGCTTGAGATGCAGCGAGTGGTCGACCGGACCCATCAACTCGACCAGCTTCGTATACACGATCTGGGCGACCAGTTGGGTCGGGTCGAGTGCTTTAATGACGCGTTCGCCGAGCGCTTCTTTCGAAATCGAAGCGATAAAGCTCTGCACCACCGGGTAGCTGACGTCCGCTTCCAAGAGAGCGTTTTCGACCAGCTTCAGGCCGTCGCGCATGTTCGACTCGGACAGTTTCGCCTTGCCGCGCAAGGAGCGAAACGCTTCGGAGAGTCGATCTTGGAGGGAGTCGAACATACAATCCGGACCGAGTGGCGGTAGGAATCGCCGAACCGAGTGTTGCCTGGAAACGCAACGCGACGACGACCCCACGCACGCGGAGGGAAACCCGCGAGAGAGTCGTTCAAAATCGCGCAAACAGCGAATTTACCACAAGTAAGGGCGAATTCGCAATCCGGTGGGGACGAAAGTCCTAAAATCCCGCCGGCAACGTGCGAAAGTGCAGGCCAAGTGGACTGTGTAAAGACTTAACTCGTTAGTGGATAAGAGATAAAACGCCCGGGCGAGATTGCTCTCGCCCGGGCGGAGACCGGCTGTGTGTGTGTTCGACCTATCGGTCGGCGTCGTTATCCGGGTTATAGTTCCATTCCGCGTCGGGCCAATCGACATCGTCCCAGGGATCGTGGTTCGGGTCGCGCGATTTGGCGTTCTCCAGCTCACCGAACGGCGAAAACTCCTCGGCATCGTCTAAATCGGCCTCGGTCGCTTCGTCTTCGTCGGCCGAATCTTGCTCGAACGCCCGTCGCGCGGCTTCCATTTCGCCCCATTCGGCGACGTTTTGCATCAGGTCGCGCATCGTGATGAATTGCTCGATCAGTCCATCGACCTCGGCCGGAACGGTGTGCGACGCCGCGGCGATGTCACGCCGGCGATCGTCGTCGATCGACGACGGCGCGCGGCGTTCCTCGGGCGTCATTTCGCGGACGATATCGAACAGCCGGGCCACGCGCCGTTCAAAATCCCCTAAATCGACCGGCGGCAGGCCCGGCACCATGCCTTGGATGTTTCGCAGTCCTTGGGCGAGCGAGCCGCCGCCGCGAAACAACGATTCCAACTTCAAGAAGTCGTCTAAGGAGAAGTCCATGTGTCCGACCGTCCAATATCTTTGAAAAAGGAAAATTCCGATTCGATCTCACTTCGTGTCCGGTTTCATCGACTTCCGCAATTCGGACGCGCGCCAGACATCGGCTACGCCCTGCCAGAACGCGGTCACCGCTTTGATCGCGATTTCGGCGTCGATCGCCGAGGTCACGGTCGGGTTTTCTTGGGCGGCAGGCGTCGCCTGGACCGCTACGGGTTCGGCGACGGCCACGGGTGTAACCGCGGCTTCGGGCTCAGCGGTGGTCGCGACCGTATCTTTACCGCGTAAGCCGTCCAGCATCTTCAACGCTGGTTCGAGACCGACGGTCGCCTTAGCCCCGTTCAACAACAACCGTGCGACGCGAAACCGCACAGAGCGGGAACGCCAGCCGCTACCAGGAGGACCAGCGGAGCATATTTCCGGGCCACCTCGTAATGTTTGCGGTATTCGATCCGCTTGCAGTAATCGATCCCGGCCGCCAATCGCTTCATCGCCCTGTGTCCTCCGTTCAACATGGTGTTTCTCTCAACCTAACGCTTCTCACCTGCTTATTACGAGGTTTTTTCGGAGGGTGTTCGTCGAAAAAAACCGACCCAGCGTAGAATTTCGACGAACTTCACCAAAAGAGCGCGTGAAACGGTCATCTGAAAGATGGCGCTGATTCGCCACGAGCGTTCCTGGACTTCGCTTAAGCCGGGACCGGCTACCCAAACTCACGGCGGAACCGAAGATACTCCCCTGCCTCGCGCCGCATGTTCGAAACGTTCTCTCGCAAAACGCTGCACGCCCTCTGCGATCGCGTCGCCGAACGCGACGCCGAATTGCGGGCGATCCTCCGTACGCACGGCTATCCGCCGCTTTGGACGCGACCGAATACGTTCGAGACGTTGGTTCACATCATTCTCGAACAGCAGGTCTCGCTCGCCTCGGCCAAGGCCGCGCTCGAAAAACTCCGCGAGCGTATCGAATCGATCACGCCGGAGCGCGTCCTGGCGCTGACGGACGACGACCTCCGCGCCTGCTATTTCAGTCGTCAAAAGACCGGCTACGTGCGCGCGTTGGCGACCGAGTTACAGACCGGTGCGCTCGACTTGGCCCGACTCAAAAAACTGCCCGACGACCGAGTCCGCGCTCGATTGATCGCGCTGAAGGGGATCGGTCATTGGACGATCGACATTTATCTGATCTTCGTCCTGCATCGCACGGACATCTTTCCCAGCGGCGACCTCGCGGCGGTCAATGCGTTGCGCCGCGTCAAACGCCTGCCGGCGGGAACGTCGCGCAACGCGCTGCTCGTGCTCACCGCCGCGTGGTCGCCGTACCGCACCCTGGCGACGATGCTGCTGTGGCACGACTACCTCTCGACCCCGGCGAAACTGCGCCGCGTGTAGTCCGCACACGGATGCCACCGGATCTCGATCCGGTGTCGCGCCGGCGACAAGAAGCGTTTACGTGGTTCTCCTTAGGATGCGTCTCAGTGTCGATAGCGAGACGCGTAGGGTGCGTCACAGTATTGATTGCAAGACGCGTAGGGTGCGTCTCGACGCACCGTCGCAAAACGCCCGAACACGCACGGCGACCTCGAACTTCGGTGCGTCAAGACGCACCCTACGCCGTGGCTAACGGTTCCGGCCATCACGCGTCTTAACCTAAAAGAACGACTGGTACGATTTCCAGCCCAATCGAAGATTTCGTTTCGTCGCCCGAAGCCCTTCGCCCCACCCGACTTCCGAAACGCGCTGGTACGTTTTGGGGATAACTTTAATTTTTGCATGGTTTCGAGCGAGCCATCTGGAGTGGCGTGGCTATGCCGTGATTCCGTAGGGTGCGTCACATTATTGATTGCGAGACCCATAGGGGGCGTCTCGACGCACCTTCGCAAAACGCCCCAACACGCACGGCGACCTCGAATGTCGGTGCGTCAAGACGCACCCTACGGAGATGTCGCACAAATCGCTTGTCGCGGGGGACCAAAATCAATAACCGCAGCACCCGAAATTCCCACGCACACTGAAAACCGACCCCTGAAAACTGTAAACTTATCTCATGTCCACTTCGCTCAATCTGCCGCCGCTGCGCATCGGGCCGCTCGTCCTCGACCCACCGATTTTGCAGGCCCCCATGGCGGGCTACACGAATTATGCGTTTCGCCAGGTCGTGCGCGAGTTCGGCGGCGTCGGGCTGCAAGCGACCGAAATGATCTCCGCCCAGGGCTTCCTCTGGCTTGAAGAGCACGAGAACGAGCATCCCGATCGACTGTGGGGAATCAAGGAGGAAGCGCGTCCGCTGGCCGTGCAGATCTGGGACAACGATCCCGAGACGCTGGCCGCCGTCGGACACAAGTTGGCGACCGAGTTTCAGGTCAGCGTGGTCGACATCAACTTCGGCTGCCCGGTCAAGCAGGTCACGCAACGCGCGCACAGCGGGTCGTATCTGCTGCGCACGCCCGACCGCGTGGCGGCGATCGTCGAGCGCGTCGCCCGCGCATGCGCGCCGACGCCGGTCACGGCCAAGATCCGGCTCGGCTGCAACTTCGACACGATCAACGCGATCGATGTCGCCCAGGTCATCGAAGGGGCAGGCGCGGCCGCGTTGACCGTGCATGGGCGCGTCGCGTCGCAGTTTTTCAAAGGGAGCGCCGATTGGGATCGCATCGCCGCGATTAAGCCGCACCTCAAACGGATTCCGCTCATCGGCAACGGCGATCTGCAATCGGCCGAGGACGTGGTCAGCGCGTTCACGCGGTACGGCGTCGACGGCGTGATGATCGCCCGGGCCTGCTTGGCCCGGCCCTGGTTGTTCGCCCAGGCGGCGGCCGCGGTGCGCGGCGAACCGATCCCGCCCGACCCGACGCCGGACGAAGAACGGGCGTTGATCCGCCGGCATTTCGCGTTGGTCCGCGCCCGTTTCGGCGACGACCGCGGAACGACGCTGATGCGCAAGTTCGCGACATGCTACGCCCAAGGCCGCGCCGCGCCCGAGACTTCCGCGGCCGCATTAGCCGCGTCCGTACGCCGGAAGAGTTCGAGACGACGCTGGAGGAATGCTTTCCGAAAGAAGCTTATCGCGCGGCGCGGAGAAGCCCAATTGGAAGAGAGCTGCGATGCGGGGTAAGCATAAAATCGAATGATCGACATCGGATTTTTCTGAGATTATCTCTACACGAGAACACATTCGTTCCCGGCATCAAGGGCGGAAACTGCTTATCGTTTCTTCCCGGGCAACGCCTGAAACCGCTCGATCGGCTCCTTCGCGTCGCTCTTCCAAACGAAGATCTCGCCGCGATCGTCCACGGCGACCAGGCGTTTCGTTTCGGCGTGAGACCCAGCGGCCAACAGCGTCCCTTCGCCCGCGGCGAACGTGCGAATCGTCGCGCGGGTGTCGTCCCTCAACCAGACCAGCGTATTTTTCGTCGCGACCAGCGGATTGTCGTCGACCAGCAGCAACGTGGTTACGTCGGTCAGACCTTTGCCGAACGGGTTCACGCGGTACTCGCGCGGGTTGGTTTTTTGATCGTCTTTGGTCTTGTCATCGGGCTTCTTCGAGGTGATTTTTTGGCCGGTCTTGGCCAGCCATTCCTGAATCTTGCGTTCACCCCGGCCGTCGGCGCTGAAGATCGAATCCGGATCGCGCGCGAAGATCGCCGCGCTCGGGGCGTTGTCGTGGCCGGTGAAGTTGGCCATCAGTTTGCCGTCGTTCGCGTCGAAGAGTCGCGCGGTCACGTCGCGGCCGGCGGTCAGTAACTGCGAACCGTCGGGCCGCCAGCGGACGGTCGTCGCCCAATCGGCGTGCGCGTCGATCCGTAACGTCGGTTCGAACGTTACGCGTTCGGCGTCGCGCGTTACGTTCCAGACGCGCAGCGAACGGTCGCCGCCGACAGCGGCCAGGCGTTTGCCGTCGGCCGACCACGCCGCGTCGAAAAAGAGTTCCGTCGACGCCGCGATGCGCGCGACGTCGTCGCCTGCGCGAATACGGTCTTCGTTCGCGTCGATCTCCAATGCGACGAGCAGCCCCCGCACGCCCGGGTCGCCGCCGGCGACGATCAACGTCCGCTCGTCCGGTGAGAGCGCCAGCGCCGTCACGCGGCGGACCGGGACCGCGCGGCGGCGAATCAAACGCCCGTCGCCCAAGTCGCGTTCCAAGACTTCGCCGTACCCACCGAACAATACGCCGTTCGAACTCCCGCGCAGCGACAGCGCACGGATCGGGATCGTGCGCGGGTAGACGTCCGGCGCGACGATCTTCGGCGCGGCCGCGATGGTCGTCAGGAGCGCGTCGGGGTCGGGCTGATCGTACTGCGCCGGCGGCGATCCACCGGCGAATCACGTCGATCTCGTCGGCCGCCAACGCGGGGCGGTCCTTCGGCATACGCTCTTGCGGGTCGGCATGCGTCAGCAAACGCAACCACTCGCTTTGCTCGGGCTTACCCGCGACGAACGGAGCGGCTTCGCTTTCGCCCGATTTTTTGGCCTTGGTCCACGTGTTCAAACGGTAGTCGCCGCCGGGATTCTTGATGCCGTGGCAAGCGACGCAATGCTCGACCAGAATCGGCGCGACGTTGCGCGTGAAACTCGGAGCATCGGCGGCGCACGCGGCGCTCGTCAGCAGCACGAGCGCGAAGCACGAAGCGATCAATCGATACGTCATAACGATTCCCCGTAACGATGCGACGACCCGCTTGATTGTAACTCTCAAGACGGCGCCATTCAGCGCACAAAAACGCCCCCCGGAATCGTCGATTCCGGGGGGCTGCTCTGCGCTCGAATTCATCCGACTTCGAAATGCGTTTAGACCTTTACGCGTTCGATATATTCGTTCGTCCGCGTGTCGACCTTGATCGTTTCGCCTTCTTCCAGAAACGCCGGGCCGTTGATGACCGCGCCGGTTTCCAGCTTGCACGGCTTGGTCACGTTGGTGGCCGTGTTGCCGCGGGTACCCGGATCGCATTGCACGATCTGCAGCACCATTTGGTTGGGCGGTTCGACGCTGATCGGCACGTTGTTGTACAGCGTGGTCGTGCAGACGACCGCTTCCTTCATCCATTGCGCGGCGTCGCCGACGACGTTCGACGGGATTTCGTATTGCTCGAAATCTTCGTTGTTCATGAAGACGTACGCGTCGCCGCTGCGATACAGGTACTGCGCGTCGATCGTCACCACGTCGGCTTCGTCCAAGCTGTCGCCGCTCTTATACGTGCGGTCGAGGTTGCCGCCGCGGATCAGGTTGCGGAACTTGCATTTGTACAACGCTTGGCCCTTGCCCGGCTTGACGAAGTTGCATTCGAGCATCAGGTACGGGTCGCCGTCGATTTGGACTTTGATCCCTTTTTTGAAATCGCTGGTGTTGTACGCCACGGACGAACGCTCCGGTTGTGTGCGATGAGGAAACGAGTAGGATAAAATTTTGGGTTTGGGAACGGATGACTTCTCAGGACGACCGGTGTCGACCGCTTCGCCGATTTCGCACGTACCGGCTCGACCGCCCGCGGTCGCTTGGCGACGCGCGCTCGCGGCGGCGATTCGCGATCCGGACGAATTGTGCCGGCTGCTCGAACTCCCCGCGTCTTCGGCCGTCGCGGCTCGTCGTGCGCCGGGCGACTTTCCGCTGTTCGTCACGCGCGAATACGCGGTGCGCATGCGGCCCGGCGATCCGGACGATCCGCTCTTGCGGCAAGTTTTGCCGCAAAACGCCGAATCGCAAATCCTACCAAATTTCACCCCCGATCCGGTAGGGGATGCCGGGGCCGCCCGTTCGCCCGGGTTTTTGCAAAAATACGCCGGCCGGGTGCTGCTGATCACGACCGGCGCGTGCGCGGTCCATTGCCGGTACTGTTTTCGTCGCGCGTATCCGTACGAGGACGCTCCGAAGTCGTTGGATGCGTGGACGCCGGCGATCGACGCGATTGCGGCCGACCCGAGCATCGCCGAGGTGATCCTCAGCGGGGGCGATCCGCTGACCCTCCGCGACGGCATGCTGGGCGAGTTGGCCGCCCGCTTGGCCGAGATCCCGCATCTGCGTCGCCTGCGCGTCCACTCGCGGTTGCCGATCTTCATCCCGTCGCGCGTCGACGACTGCGCTGCTCGCGTGGTTGAAGGGAACGCGACTCGCGCCGATCGTGGTCGTCCATGCGAACCACGCCCAAGAGATCGACGCCGATGTCGGCGCGGCGTTTCGCCGCTTGGTCGATGCGGGCATCCCGACGCTCAATCAAACGGTCCTGTTGCGCGGCGTCAACGACACGGCCGACGTGTTGGCCGCGCTCAGCGAGCGTCTGCTCGATTACGGCGTGCTGCCGTATTATCTGCACCAACTCGACCGCGTGCAAGGGGCCGCGCACTTCGAAGTCGATGAAGCCGTCGGCCTGTGCGCTCATCGTCGAGTTGCGTTTACGCCTGCCGGGCTACGCGGTGCCGCGCTATGTCCGCGAGATCGAAGGCGAGGGGAGTAAGACGGCGTTGTAGTCGATCGTAGGGTGCGTCTCGACGCACCTTCTCGCATGCGTCGCAACGCGACGTCGCAACACAACCCAGGGCATAGCCCTGGGTTGTGATCGAGAACATCTTGGTCGCCCTGAACGGGCGATGCAAACATTGAGATTGCGTCGCGTTTTCAGGGCGACCGTTCTCTGACGTGAACCAACCCAGGGCTGCGCTATGGGCTATGTTGCGGCGTCCCTTTGGGACGAGTAGGATTCCACAACGTCCTTAGAAAGGCTTGTTTCGACGCTTTATTGACACGTTCTAAGCAACCGTCGGTTCGGTGCGTCGAGACGCACCCTACGCGTTTCGCAATCGACTCAGTAACGTACCCTACTGCGATGGCTTCACCGCCTCCTCCAACCACACGAACGCCTTCTCCGCCGCGTCGTTCGGCACCGTGTGGCCTTGGCCGTGGTTCAATAATCCGATCCGCACGGGGCGTTCCAGCAGGCGGCAGACCTGTTGCGCGGGCAGCAGATACGGCCATGTCCGATCGCCGTCGGCGCAGCCGTTGCCACGTTCGCCGGCCAGGACCAAGAACGGGCGCGGCGCGATCAGCGCGACCAGTTCGTGATGGTCGCGTGCGAACTCGGGCTTGCGCACGTCCGGGCCGAGATACCACGGCGCGTCCCAGTTCGTGCTATTGAGCGGAACGCCCCCTTCGCTGGCGACGCCGGCGATCACGCGTTCGTCGAACGCCAACAGATAGAGCACTTCCTTCGCCCCCAGCGAGTGCCCGAGCGCGACGATCCGCGCGGGATCGACGTTCGCCCGCGTCAGCAATACGTCGACCTGCGCTGACCGTCGGCCAACATCGTGGTCATGGGGCGGCTTTTCGGGTGACGTTCCCGCACACGCGCGGTCGAATCGTTCAGCGTCTGCTCTTCCCACAGAAAATTGCGCGGGCAAATCACGACGAAGCCCCGTTCGGCCAGTCGCAGGCCGAGGCGACGAGTCGGATCGCCCTGGTCGTCCGCCACGGTGTCGATCGTCTGGGCCGACGTCGCATGAAACACCACGGCGGCCGGGTAACGTGCGCGTCGTTTGTTCGACGAGTTCGCGTCCTGCGCGTCCGGTTCCGGCGGTTCCAGCAAGTACGCTTCGACCGCGCGGCCCGGTTCGACGGCGTAGCGGATTTTCGTCCGCCGAATCGTGCCGACGCGATCCTCGCTCAGCGTCTCCACGGCCGGTTCTTTCGCGGGCGTCGGCAACGGTCCCAGAAACTCGTTCCAAGCCGCGACAACCGCGCGGCGCTGCGCTTGCCACTCGGCGGTCCGGATCGGTTCGCCGGCGTCGGTCTTCAGCAACGCGTCGAGTTTCGGATCGGCGACGACGTTCTTGGGCGGAACCAGCACCTGCTCGAACCAAGCCGGTTCGGCGGCGGAGGATGTGCTCCACGAAGATAGGCCGAAAAGCCACGCCGAAAGCAGAACAATTCCGGGCAAGCGGTATTGCGAGGACATAGAGATTGGACTCGTAGCGGCTGGCAACCAAGTTACAGTCCCGAAGGGATGCGTGTCATAGCCCAACGCGCAGCTCGGACTCTGGCCCGCAATGATAGACGACTATCTCCATCCATCTTGCCCCATCGGATCATCGATTCAAATCTCGTTGTAGATAAGTATCAATTCAAACGGTGGCTCCGGAAAGGAAGTCTCCCATGTCGGTGAGCAACCCAATATTCGAGTGCTGCAAGCGGGCCTCGTACTGGGCATTCGCATAACCAGTATCGAACACCAAGACGCCCCAAGTCTCGGCGATCGACGCGCCTTGTGCGAGCGTTGGTTGGACGAGCATCTCGCTGCGGGCAACGATTGAATTGCGCATCAGCGCTATTCGCGGCGGAGAGGAAATTCTTGATAGACGATACGTCAAGTTGTAAGAATTCCGCGGTTTGATATCTCCAAAGCGGATGATCTGACGTGACTTGCCGTCGAAGGCCGAATGAGCAAGGTCTCACGGTCCTTCCGTAGCGACTTCCGCCGAATCATTCCAGACGTCGATCAGTTGGAGATTCTTGCGATGGCTGAGAGAATTCGTTGTATGGAATGATCAGAAGTCGCTTCGGCATGTCTCTTCTGAAATTCACGCGCATGGATTGAATATCGAGGATCCAGCGCGGCTGCGCGGATCGCCGAGAGTTGGGATTCGAACTCTTCCAGATAGCCCAAGGTGCAGAGTTCGGCGGCGGCAAGGCGTTCGCCCAGAATCCCTTGCTCTTGATAGCGGGGTAAGAGCGCGAGTGGTTTTCCTCGGGACAAAAAATGACCGACAACCCCCATGCCTGCGTTTGTGATCGCGAAGCGCGCGTCGTGGGCGATGCGCGACATCTCCAAACGCCGGTTGGCGAAACGCAGCGTCGGCCCGCTGAGTTCGGTTTGTAAGTCCGATGGAACATCGCGTCCGTCGACGATCGCGTGAAAACGGACATCGCGCACGTAGCGTAACAAACGCTCGTAGCCGTCGAACGGCCGCAGATAGACGTAGACCGAGACGTCGCCGGCCTCGGGCCACTCGGGTGGATCCCCGCCTTGTGAGTGAATCAATCCCACATACTCGTCGGGCGCAGCGCGAGGGAAGTGATCCAACTCGGGACACACGGTTATCGCGGTCGCGTCGGCGTGAAAGAACTCGGCCCACGAGTCGACCGATGGGAGCCCGATCGCGCGTAACGCGTAGTCGACGTGCGCCAAACATTCGGCGTTACGCCGGTGCAGTTCTTGCGACGTGCAGGGCAACGCGCCGGCGAAACGACGCTCCGCGATGTCGGCCGGCGGACACGTGTAACCGGTGCCGATGCGTACTGTCGGGATACCCAGTCGACGTGCGACGCATAGCGCGTTGTGCGCGAAATCCCCGACGACGACGTCCGGCCGTTCACGTTCGAGGAGTTGCTTCCAATAGCTGAGTTTCCATGCGCCGCGAAGGGGATCGGCGTAATCACAATCCCAGAGAACGTCCGCATAACACGTGACGCGATCGCGCAAGATAGAGGACGGCAACGGCCGCGCGCGCTCGTGGGAATCGTCACGTAGCGAACGTCACGCCGCACATTAGGCGGCATCGTGCGCAAGCACGCCGTGACGTCGAATCCGGCTTCGACGAAGGTCGCGCAAGCGCGGCGAAGCGTTCCAGATGTCCCCAGCCGCCCCCGTATTCCCAAGTATAGAGCAGTCGTTTTCCGCGCATTCGCCGATGCCCCGAATTTCCAATAGCCTGCGATAAAACGAAATGGGAAGTCGGAATTTTCTTGACATTCCGCACGCTCCTCGTGACATTATCACGCAACCGAAGCAAGAAACAGCCGGTCGCGATCGTGGGCAGCGATTTCTCTCGACCTTCGTACGTCTTACGAATACGACCGTGCTCGGACCATCTCCGCATCTTCATGAGGGCAGTCATGACGCGTTTTCTATCGTGGAAGCGGCGCGGACCGAAGTCGTCGGCAAATGCCGTGCGCGAAAAACTCTCGCGCTGGATCCAGTTCGAGACGCTGGAAACGCGGCATGCGATGACGCTGACGGGCAACTTCACTTCCGCATGGGATGATCATTGGGATAATCCCAATGCGACTCATCCTGGCGTAGTCATCTACGAAGAAACGGCTCTGGCAAGCGGGGCGTTACAAGATTTCGCCGGTATTGCATTGTCGGGGATGGACGATACCGTGACGATTCCATTCGTTATGAGCGGTGCGGCCACTCGCAACATAGATTATGAATTATGGTTTCAACCGATGCTAAACTCGGGAGTCTATGTGGCTCCGTTTCCAGTATTTGGTGATAATTTTGACTTTCCGATTTCATATGGCAATCAAGGTTACGGTGCATTCTATTTGAAAATCCTAAACGATACGAATGACCATAATGATGGATATGAAGGTTTAGAAAACGTCGTCATGACCATCGACGTTGACGGAATGGCTATGACGGGCAATACCGCTCAAAGCGCCATCAACGATACTCCGCCTCAGAACTGCTTAATATGTCCGTGTGAATGCATTATGCCGAACGGCACGGTAGCGAATTTTACCTCTACCGGTGATTTGATAGTCAAGGCAATCATAAGTGAGCAATCCGGTCTCTCCGACGTTTCGACACCCACGAATCTTCGTTATCGCGGTTCGGAAAGCTCTATCAATCCAACGGTCGTCGCATCCGCATATTTGCCCATCTTCGACGATGAGTATCTCCCGACTCGCATCCAAGCGACGATTTCGATTCCGGGCTCCATGAACTCGACGACGACGGTCTATGAATTCGATTCGAGCATGATGGGAAAGATGTTCGACTACACATGCTTGGTTGCGAATGGCGGGTTGGGACTGGCGACGGGGACATATCAATGGACCGCCGTCGTTAAGTTCGGAGACGACGACGGTAATGGAAATTTCGTCGTCAAAAATTACTTAGGCACGACGGACCCGTTGCCCTCTCAAGTTTTTGACGGACGCGTCTTAATCATCAACCTTGAGGACTCGATATTCGGCGGCGGTTGGGAGGTGGAAGGGCTTAGTCAGGTACAAGATGACCTAAATCCTTATGTGGATGAAAAACTCTACTCCGACGGCATGGGGAACCTCGTACGCTTTACGCCGACCGGGACGGGGAATTATCAAAACCCAACGAAAGACGCCACGCTCACTCCGCTCACCGGCGGCCAGCATCAGCTGACGCGCAAGGACGGCTCGTCGGAAATCTTCGGCTCCGACGGACGGTTGCGCGAGAAGCGCGATCCCAACGGCAATCGGACGCAGGTCGACTACGGCTGGGACGGCTCGCAGTTGCAAGCGATTTCGATCCTCGATCCGCTGAATCGCACGACGACGATGGCGTTCGATTATGCCGATCCCGTCGACGCCAAGGTGATGCGTTACGAAACGCCCGAGGGCGAGACCACCACGTTTCGTTACGACTCGGGCAACAAGTTGCTCTCGATCGAATCGCCGACGCAAACCAACGGCGATCGCGCATTCACCAAGTACGAGTACGACGGGTCGGGCCGACTGGAGTTCATCAAACTCTATCGGTCGGAATACAACGCGACGTCCGAGGAATGGGAACTGGTCGGCGATCCGCAAACGCAGAAATTCACCTACGACGCGACGACCGGTCGCGCGGCGGAAATCGAGAACGTCGGGCTCGACGCGACCAAATACGCGACGCCGATCCACGGCGACGCGATCGGCGCGGCCGCCGGCACGATGTCGTCGCCGCGGATGCCGGTGTTATACGCCGCCGGCACGTCGGGCGCGGGACAAAAGACCGAATACAACCCCGGCCTCGGCGACGCGATTTCGTATACGACGAATTCTTTCGGACAAACCGTCTCCGAAACGACAGCCCGGGGGACCACCACCTATCGCTACGACGCGGCGGGCCGCTTGCTGGAGATGATCGAACCCGACACGGACTTGGTGACCAGCGGCGCGCAATCCCGCGTCACGACGTTCGTCTACGACGCGGACGGCAACATGCTGACGATGCTCGTCGCGCAAGGAATCGAAGAGTACGAATACGCCTGGGAGTACGACGCGAACGATCACGTCGAGAAATACATCGACGAACTCGGCCGCATCACGAAATACGTCAACGACGCGGCGGGCAACGTCCTGTCGATGACGGTCGTCGTCGGGGCGGACGACGCGCTGGCCGTTTCGGGCGATCCCGAAGATCTGACCACCACGTACACCTACACCGCCGCGCAAACGTACGATTCGCTGACCGGTTTGGCCACGTCGGTTCCCGCCGGCATGCTGACTTCCGTCACCGACGCCAACGGGCAAACGACCACTTACGACTACTACGACGAAACCGATCCGCTGACCGGCGCGTATTTCGGCAAACTGTCGACGGTCACGTTGCCCCGCATCGTCCTGACCGAAGCCGTCGCGCCGACGCGGACCTTCACTTACGACGCGAACGGCTATCTCGATCTCGCGACCGACGAACTCGGCCGCGTGACGGATTACGATTACGACGCGTTCGGCAACGTCGTTCACGTAACGTTACCCGATCCCGACGGGGCGGGAGCGCTCGTCTCGCCCGAGTACGACTATGTCTACGACCATCTCGGCCGCATCAAACAAGCCGAGCTGCCGAATCCGGCCACGGGCTTGAACGACTACACGGTGCTCTACGAGTACGGCGTCGACCCGATCGAACATCTTCGTTTCACGAAGATCATGGAGATCGACCATCCGCAAAGCACGTTCTTGAACCCCGTCACGACGACCGAATACTACGACGCGAATCGCAACTTGGTCAAAGTCATCGATGCCCTGGGGCGTGCGACGCGGTCGGAATACTCGGTCGGATTCGAAGGGGAATTGCGCGGCACGACCTGGGCCGATCCGACCGGCGCATTAAGCAGTCCGACCGCGACGTACCATTACGACGTTTTCAATCGCCTGACCGAAGTTCGGTCCGACTTGCCGACCGAGGATACGTCGGCGTTGGAGTTCGACGACGTCGTGGCGAACACGACGACCGCGAACGCGACGTCCGAGATCGCGTTCGATCGCCTGGATGCGCCCGTCGCGCACAACGATACGTATTTGCTCCGCTTCGAGATCGTCGGCGTCGGCGGCGCGACGCCCGCGGCCGAGCTCTTCGACCGCGTCGCGATCGTCCATACGCCCGGCGAGTCGCCGAAGCTGTTCGTCGATTACGCCGACGACGCGGTCGGGACGACCGTGTTTTCGATCGTCGCGATCGCCCCCGACGGGACCGTCTCCGCACCATTCACGGTGACCGTCGCGCGCACGTCGTCGGGTTCGGTCGCGGACACCGACGTGATTCAAGCCGGCCCGTTTCGAGTTCTCGGCATCACACCCGGCAACAACGTGCTCGGACCGGTTTCAAGCGTCGTGGTCGGCTTCTCCGGCGTCCTCGGCGCGAGTATGGACGACGTGGATTATTTCGCCTTGTCACGCCGCGCGTTCGACGGCACGACGGCCGCCGTGACGATCGTCGCCGCGACATATCTCGGCCGGACGCAGATGCTGCTGACGTTCGCCGCGCAAACGACGCCCGGCGAATACACGCTGACCGTCGACGAAGACGTCCTCGACGCGAACGCCGACGAACTCGATCAAGATCGCGACGGTACGCCGGGCGAGGCGGCCGACGCGTTCTTCGGCTTCTTCACGATTTCCGCCTCGCCCGATCTCGGCGTCGATCCGGATCATGCGGTTTCCTCCGTTGCGTATGACGCGTTGGATCGCATCGTCTCCGAAACCGACTTCCTGGGCCGCACGACGACCTACGAATACCATGCGGAACTCGTCGAAGGCGAGGACGACTACGAAGGACAGATGTTACGGCATACGACGGTCACGCTGTCCGGAACCTCGACCGACGGCGGCGACAAAGATCGCGTTTACGATTACTACTACGACGAACTCGAACGACTGGTGATCGTCGTCGCGCCCGAGGTTTTGAATCCGGTCAACGCCGCGTACGAACGTCCTCGCACGCTCTACACGTACGACGGCGTCGGCAACGTGCTGACCACCACGCAGGAACTCGGCTCGAAATCCGGCGGCGGCCTCGACACCCGCGTCACCACGTACGGCTACGACGAACGCGATCGCCTGACCGGCATCAGTTCGCAGTCGATCGTCTCCGGCGGCACGTACAAGTCCCTCCACACCGCCTACGCGTACGACGCGGCCGGCCAACTACTGCTGGAAACTCAGACCGTCGAAAGCAACGACGCCGATCTGGAAGGTCCGTTGTCGCAAACCTTCTACGTCTACGACGCGTTAGGCCGCGTCGTCCGCGTGGTGATGAACGATCCGGTCACCGGCGCGGCGATCGAGTACGACGAGACCGACGTCCTGATCGTCGACGGCGCGCTCGTCGTCGGCTACGAGTACGACATCGCCGGCAACCGGGTCAAAGAAATTCTCCCCAACGCCGCGACCGGATTGACGTACGCCGGAACCCGGCAGGCCGACGCGTTGCTCGTCGCCGGCACGCTCGCAAGCGGCGTCATCGTCACCGAGTACGAGTACGATTCCGCCGGCCGATTGACGCGACTGATCGAAGCCGATCCCGACGGCGCCGGCGCGCTGACCTCGCCGATCACCGAATACGCGTACGACGCGGTCGGCAATCTCTTGTCCATCGTCGACCCGACCGGCCTCACCGTCGACTACGAGTACGACGAACTCGATCGCGTCGTCGCCGTCGTCCGGGCGGCGGGCGAGACGCACGAAGCGACCACCACCTACGCCTACGACCAAGCCGGCAACCTCTTCAAAGTCGTCGACGCCGAAGGGCTGCGCGTCGTACTTCGGCTACGACGCCCTCGGCCGCGAAACGTACGCCGTCGACGCGTTGGGCGGCGTCTGGACGACCGCCTACGACGCCGCCGGCAACGTCGCCCGCGAGACCGACGCCCTGGGTCGCTCCGTCACCTACGCGTACGACGCGCTCGATCGCCTCCGCACGTATTCGCGCCCCAAGGCCGACACCGCCGGTCAACGCTTGGCCCAAACGTATGCGTACGATCTCGCCGGCAACGTCGTGTCGTTCAAAGAGATCGTCGGCAAGGACCTCTACGACGTCGACGTCGTTCGCGAAACCAAAACGTTCTACGACGTTTGGAATCGCGTGACCGCGGTCCACCTGCCCGATCCGACGACCGGCGCGGCGAGCAGCGGCAACGATTGGGCGTACGCCTATTACGAAGCGTCCGGCGTCACCGTCTCGGTCGATCCGTTGAATCGCGAGAACGCCGTGTTCGTCGATAAGCTCGGCCGGACGATTTCCGTCGTCGAGCAAGATCGCTTGACCGGGAACGCGGTCGACATCGACGGAACCGACTTCGACAAAATCGGCCCGACCACCGATTACGTCTACGATGCGCTGGGCCGCGTGACCGATGTTTACCTGCCCGACCCGGACAAAAGCGGCGACCTGGCCCGCCCGCGCTATCACACCGATTACGACGCCCTGGGCCGCGCGATCCGCACCGTCGCGCCGAACAAGAACGCGAATTCCGTCGCCGACGCCTACGCCGGGTACGCGGTCTACCCAACCGGCCACGGCAGCGCGGGCCAGCCCGTCACCGGCGCGGCGGTCACGGATTACTTCTACGACGCCGCCGGGCGTACGACGCAGGTTCTCAGTCCCGTGTTCAAGGCCGACGTCTCCGGGACGCCGACCGACGCCCGTCGCTCGACCGTTTACACCTACGACGAACTCGCCCGCCTCTACGAAACCGCGGTCGGCTCGGTCGAAGCGGCCGATCCCGAAACGTCGCTCGTCGCCGACGATCAAGTCACGCGGTACGAGTACGACCTTGTCGGCAATCTCACATCGACGACCGCCCGACCGGGCACCGCGCTCGAACAAGTCACGCAAACCGAGTACGACGCGCTGAATCGCCCGATCCTGCAAATCGACGCCCAAGCCGGCGAAACACGCGTGACGTACGACGCGGTCGGTAATCGGACAGGCCTGACCGACGCGGTCGGCAACACGACCGCATGGGAATACGATCGCCGCGACCGCGCCGTCCGCGAGACCGACGCGCTGCTCCGCCGCCGGCTGTTCGCCTACGACGACGTCGACCGCCTGACCGGCCGCACCGACAAGAACGACAACATCCGCTCGTTCGCCTACGACATGCTGGATCGCAACACGCAAGAGACCTGGAGCAAAGTTTCGAACGCGACGGTCACCGGCACCAATCAATACGACTACGACCTGATGGGCCGCGTGACGTATGTCACCGGGCCGCAGCAGTACGCCAACAGCTACCAATACGACCAGCGCGACAACCTGACGCAAAGCACGCAGTTCGCCACCGATCGCTGGGCGTACGTCCTGGATAACGAGTACGACGATCTCGATCGACGGACTTCGCAGACGCTGACCATCTCCAACTGGGGACCGATCTATCCGATCTGGTACACCGCGACGGGCCTGGACTACCGCAACACGTACACGTACGACTCGCGTTCGCGGTTGACCGTGTTGGAGCAAACCGGCCGCGACGGCGAAACGCCGGTCTCGACGGGCAGCCCCTATTCCGGGACGTATCCCGGGTCGTCGTGGGTCTACGACAACGGCGTGATGGGCAAACGGATCGAGTTCACCTACAACGACCTCGATCAGTGGACCAAAGTCGATCGCTCGACGACCGACACGGATATCTCGCATCCGATTCTCTCCGACTACACGAAGATCATCGAAACGAGTTACCTGTACGACGCGTTCGGCCGCACGACCGAGATCACACACGACACGGCGTTGACCCGCGCGACGACCGCGTTCAACCCGTCCAACGGCTCGATCGCTTCGTTCACGTACACGTACGACGCGCTGAACCGGATGACTTCCGAAACCAGCGTCGACGGAACGAGCGTCTTCGATTACGACCTGATCGATCAACTGATCGGCGCCGACCACACCGGCGCGAATCTGCCGGGCGACGAAGAGTACGAGTACGACCCCAACGGCAACCGAACGGACACGAGTTCGGGCGGCACGCCTGCCGGGGATTACTCCACCGGCGGCAACAACCAGTTGGAATCGGGCGAAGGCTGGACGTTCACGTACGACGCCGAAGGGAATCGCCTGACCGCGTTCGGGCACGGCGAGTACCGATTCTTCGAGTACGACCACCGCAATCGTCTGACGCAGATCACGTGGCGGGCGAACTCCTCGAACGTCTCGCAAATCACGCAACGCGTGTCGTACGGGTACGACGTGTTCGATCGGATGTTCGTATCGTTGAAGCAAAGCTACGACGCGTACGGCAACCCGGTCGGCGCGTGGAACGGCGCGGAGCTGCTGCAGCGCGTGTACGACGGCGGGAACGTGGTGGCCGAACACGTCAATCGGACCACCGCCTACGGCTTCGGCGACCCGCTGCGGCATTATCTGTGGGCCGACAATCCGTCGGGCGGCACGCCGACGTTGCTCGCGCAAGAGAACATCTACATCAACCAAGCCTCGGCGCACGACTACACGTTCTGGGTCTTGGCCGACGTCCGCAACAGCACCCGCGACGTCGTCCGCTGGTTGTACGACGACAAGCTCTGGCATTGGGAGCACGTCGTCTACGATTCGTACGGCAACATCGCCGTCTCCTGGGCCGCCGACCCCTACTACGGCGTCATGTACGCCACCGCCTACCTCAACTGGACCAACTACGGTTACACAGGCGAAGAACGCGATGCCTGGTCGGGCTACTACATCCAAGGCGAACGATGGATCGACCGCGCGGTCGGCGTCTGGATCACACAAGACCCCATCGGATTCGCAGCAGGACAAACCAATCTCTACGTCTACGTCGGGAACTCGCCGACGAATTACACCGATCCCACGGGGCTTCAGACAACAAAAGATGGCAGTTGGCCATCTATCGGAAATAATCCATACCGTAGAACAAATGAACAAATACAGAGGCAAGAAGAAGACGCGCTAATAGAACACGAACGTCGACTAAGAATCGATGTGTACAAAGTTGACGGACGTGAACCACGAGATTCGCAAGTTGAATATCTAAATGAAATAACAAAACAAAAAAATCAGATACTAGAGAACAGAGCACGTACACAAAATCAACAAGACGCAAATTATCACATATTCGGAAATCCGAATGCTGACATTAACAATTTAACTACGGGTGAAATGTTACATGCGGGAATGAGAATCACGGAGTCTACGATTTTACTTCGCGCGAGTGTTCGGTGGGCCAGGGGGTTACCATGCGGTTCACCACTGGGTTTTGTGCAAATTCATAGAAATGGTGCGCCAATTCGCATAGAGGCAAAGCTCGCACCACCACCAACCGAAAGAAGCGGTAGAGTACGCACATTCTATCACAAAGGCAATTTAGATCAACCACGACTCACATTGTCAACAGTCGGCACACTTGAAGAGGCTCAGAAATTGGATAGGATTGGTTCAATTCACAAGTACGAGGTCCCTGAAGAGGTTTATTATCACTGGTATAATTCCGATCAGGTTAGTACAGGTTCAACTCTCGATAAAAATGTATTCATCACAGAGTTTTTGTTTGAATCTCAAGCAGCTCAAGCCATACAGGAGTACAAGGTTCCATGAAATACTGCTGTCCAAGATTCGAAGACATGGTTGATAACGCGGGTAAACTTGGTATTGCCGCAATACTTTTCAAAGGCGGTGAGAGCTTGATGTTCATGATGCAAATACGAAGCTGTGATTATGAAGGGACTGAAGTTTTGAATCGCTATCTTTTGAGGGAGAAGCTACCGATCAAAGTGTTGGTAAGCATGGAAAGGCGTATGGTATTTTGTCCTGCATGCGGAATGGATTCACATCAGATGCTTAGCTATAGTAGTAAACATGAAATAGATAAGCTTGTTGAAATGCATAGGAAATATTGCCAAACCATTTAGTCGCGGGTGGCACGGCAAAATTCTTGCCGTGTCGCGTAAGAGAGGCGTGTGCCTGCGTTTTTTGGCGAAAGTGGCGAGCACAGTTCTGTAGACGATCCGAGGGTCCGGCATTTCAACGCACTATCCAAGAAACAATTTCTCATACGCCGAATAACCCGAGTGTCGGGCCACGAACTGATGTTTGGCGAATCGCTTCGTCGTCGCCGATCAATTGGATTCGCTTGTGTGAACAAGCGTTTCCTCGTAAGAGAACAATTGTTTTCCGCGCGGCGGCGTGATCGTTTCGCTCGTAACGCTCGCGCAGTCAAACTGGGAGGTTTGCCGAACGGGCTTCGCTCTCAAAAAAAACGAAATAATCCCACGTGCGCAACGCGCGTTTCGCTCGCAACGCTCGCAGAGCGAATCTGGATAAGCCGCGGATCGCAAATCGAGTCGCCGCGGCGGCGACCACGCGCGGTTTGTTTCACGTGAAACATTCCACGCGGCACCGGCAACCCGGTCGGCGCGTGGAACGGGCGGAGATTTTGCAGCGCGTGTACGACGGCGGGGACGTGGTGGCCGAGCACGTCAATCGCAGCTCGACGTACGGGTTCGGCGATCCGCTGCGGCATTACCTGTGGGCCGACAATCCGTCGGGCGGTACGCCGACGTTGCTCGCGCAAGAGAACATTTACATCAACCAGGCCTCGGCGCGACTACACGTTCTGGGTCTTGGCCGACGTCCGCAACAGCACCCGCGACGTCGTCCGTTGGTTGTACGACGACAAGCTCTGGCACTGGGAACACGTCGTCTACGATTCGTACGGCAACATCGCCGTCTCCTGGGCCGCCGACCCCTACTACGGCGTCCTGTACGCCACCGCCTACCTCAACTGGACCAACTACGGTTACACAGGCGAAGAACGCGACGCCTGGAGCGGGTACTACCGCATGGATCAACGGTGGTACGACCCGATCGTCGCATCGTGGATCACCCAAGACCCCATCGGCTTCGCCGGCGGGCAAAGCAATCTCTATGTCTATGTCGGAAACTCGCCCACCAATTACACGGATCCCACGGGGTTAGCGGGAATTGGGGATTGGATGCCCCGCTGGACCGGCATCGGCATGATTTACAACACCGGGTCGGATGTGATCTCCGGCAGAACCAATTGGTACGACTACGGCGCGATTCGCATCCCCATCGCGGAAGGGCGTATCGCCGGAACGGTTGGTTACCACGCTTTGCAAGGCGATGCCGAACAGGCCGCCAAGCATGCGAGCGGTGCGGCGTTGGCCAGCGCGAATCGCCTCATCAACAGCGGATTGCCCGCGAGATTTTTGGAGGATCAATTCGGATCGCCGCTCAAAGATCAAGCCAGAAGGCTTTCACCCGAAACCGCTCCCGAAGCGGACATCGGGACCGAGTCGCGATGGAAACCGTAGCAGCCGTGGCGATCCCCTATTTTGAATACCGATTTCCATGTGGAAGTAGCACGCCTTTATCAAATTCTGAAAGCCAGGCGAAATCGCTTCTCGACCCATTGAAAGAAATTAGCCATAATGCTGATGTTGCTACAGAATTAGCACGGCGTGCAGTTGCTAGAGGAAGAATTACTGGTTCACCTCAAGCATTTGGTAGTCGTGCACATCGTTATTTTGAAGGTCTCAACAGGCGATTAAACGCAAGATTAGCAAAAGAAGGAAGCAAATTCCGTATTGCTTCAGAAGAGTTCAGAGATGCTGATGGTTTAGTAACATCACGCAATGCAGACAATTCAATCGGTGCTGATACGGTCTTGCGATCTATTGATGACCCCAATTTCATTCAAATTTTCGACCTCAAAACGCACGGTGGCACACTGAGGCCAATTCCTGCCTCTCGACAAACACAGTTTATTGACCGGTTTGGCACCTCTGCACAGGAAATCTATAGACAACGATGACTCCAAATCAATTCACCAGAATCGCCAGTGAATTATTCACTTCCGTTCTTGCACCATTTGGGTTTTCGAATGAAAATTCCAATCATTGCACTTATTACAAGAATATTTCTAACGATGTTTATCACGTGATTATGCCCGATCTTGGGGCCAGGGGAGCGTGGTACGATATCAAGGTTTTTCCGGCGTCTCCTGTTTTATCTCCATCATTTGACTCGCAATTTCCGGATAACCTAAGGATACCTACCGATTCGTGGTCATATTTGAGTGAAGCTGGAGTCGGACTCGATCAACAGCAATTCAACTGCAAGACAGAAGAGAGCATGAGACATCGATTCGCCATGACTGTACATTCGTTACTTATAAATATAGCACTTCCATACCTAGATCAATTCAAACGCATACACGACATAGTCCCTTATATTAAGCAAAATTCTTTTCTTGGTTTTGCCATGCATCACATAGGGCGATTACACGAAGCAAAATTAATATTACTAGAAGAAAAAAATAGACTTTCCAAGCTGGAGCAAGTCGGTAACTCGCAATCTAATCTCCTGTATCATATAAGCAAATTGTTGGAAACCATGTAAGGCGATAATTCGCATCAGCACAATAATTGAACATATGTTTTTTACAAACTTCAGTATTACGAAATAACGCTCTCCGGTCGGGGGCTGGAACGGGGCCGAGATCACGCAGCGGATTTTCGACGGCGTGGAAGTGACGGCGGAGCATGTGAACCGGACGTCGATGTCGGGCTTCGGCGACCCGCTGCGGCATTACCTCTGGGCCGACAACCCGTCGGGCGGCACGCCGACGCTGCTCGCGCAAGAGAACATTTACATCAACCAAGCCTCGGCGCGACAACACGTTCAGGGTCCTGGCCGACGTCCGCAACAGCACCCGCGACGTCGTTCGCTGGTTGTACGACGACAAACTCTGGCATTGGGAACACGTCGTCTACGATTCGTACGGCAACATCGCCGTCTCCTGGGCCGCCGATCCCTACTACGGCGTCATGTACGCCACCGCCTACCTCAACTGGACCAACTACGGTTACACAGGCGAAGAACGCGATGCCTGGAGCGGCTACTCCATCCACGGTATGCGCTGGATGGATTACGTCGTCGCCCGTTGGCTAACCGAAGACCCCACCCAATTCGGCGGCGGCGATCCCAACCTCGGTCGATATGTGGGAAACTCCCCCACGAACGCTGTCGATTTCACAGGTTTGGCGAATTTCTGGATTCCTTGGACCTGGGATATTCCCAACAAGAATCAATCCTGGGGCGAGTTCTTCGATCCGACGGCGGACGAATCCGCGGCGTATTTCGGCGGGCTGGGCACCGGAGCGAAGAACATCGGCGTCGGTGCGAAGAAAGTCGCGACGGGAGAAGCAGGCAAAGAGATCGGCGATCGGAGCGTTTCGATTTATGAAAACCTCAACGGCAAAGACACCTGGAATCGCGAGAAAGGCCGTTGGGGGGAAATGATGTTCCACATCGGCGGCCAAACCGCCGGCACGCACGCCATCGCCGAGGGATCCGTCGGGATCGATTCTGGCGACCAGTCGGGAACTGGATGGCTATGAACGCGGCACGCGCGTTGCGGCGGGAACCGCGGCCTATGTCGGTTGGTGGAACCCCGTCTCGGTGAAATGCAATCCGGGATTCGGATTTCCGTCGCACACCTTGAAGTTCGGTCCGAAAGGATACGTCGCAACGCCCAAAACATCGTTAGCTCCTATCGCCGAACGTATGCCGCTGCCGCAAGCGGCGAAAAATGCCCCACAAGCCAAAGTTCCAAATGGCCAGATTCATCATCCAATCTCCAAGCAGGTCTCCAAGGCACTAGACGAGCATCCTAATCTTGCAGGCCAGTACCAACCTCGTGACCCGAGGTTTACAACTCAGGCGATAGATGAGGCGGCACATCGAGGATATTAAACTTGGCATCGTGAATTAGATGCAGAGGTGTCACAGTGGGTGAGAAATAACCCGCAGGCAACTCCACAGTCCTTTGAAGGATGGCTTCGTTGGCGGTATAGTCAACCAGATCTCGTAGAACGATTTCCTAACGGTTTTTAAGAACGGCCAAAAATGCAATTCTTTGTACTGACTCAAGAGTTAATCGCCAACAGCCAAAGAGCGAGAACCGATGTTCTCAAAGCTGATGGTACGAATTATGGTGACGCCCCTCGCTGTCCAGCATGTGGAAGATATATCGGGATGCGTCAGTGGATAAAGCCGTATTGTGTGGAAATGGAAACCTGGGGTTCAGAGTTTGCCGATATGGCTATAACTGGAACCGATCTCCTCGTTTCACTCCATTTTATGAATGCATGGCAACTGTCTGGTCTCGCTGGACTAAGTGGGTTTGAGGATGTGAAGGTTGTAAAGTTGAAAAATCATGACAAATCAATTGGCGAAGCACCCGCGTACTTTCGAGCAATGGTTCATCGAAGCCAAACCGAAATCAATTTAACACTATCAGGCTTTCAATGGGATAGCCCTCCTACATGCCCCGTTTGTCGCCTTGGAGGCATTATTAAGCGATGGAAGAGCGTGGTTATCGATGCTGAAACGTGGATTGGAGAGGATATATTCATTGCTCGTGGCCTTCCTGGCGAAATTATCGTATCGGAACGATTTAAGAAATTCTGTGAATTGAATTGTATGAAAAATATATCCTTGCTATCAGCCGACACGTATGGGCATGACTTCTACCCCTCTTTATGAGAGTTTAGCAGCTAGATAAGAAACATACCTGCGGCTGACAGGCGAGAAATCTGAGGTCTGAGAATAAAAAATTTCTCGATGATCCAATAGACATGCGAGTGGCATAACAGGATGCCGTGTCGCCAATGGCGACTAGAGGCCGAAATTTCCGCGGCGCGTTACGTCCCGAAGGCGTGCCGACGATTGCACGTTGATGGTCGACGCGAGTTTCCACCTCTTCCCGGCTCAGCTCGGAATTCAAGCCGACTCGTTTCTTAAAAAACTTTCCCAAACGCCGAATACCCCGAGCGTCGGACCACGAACAGTTATTTGGCGAATCACATCGTCGTCGCCGATCAATTGGATTCGCTTGTGTGAACAAGCGTTTCCTCGCAAGATAAAAGTGTTTTCCGCGCGGCGGCGTGATCGGAACGCTCGTAACGCTCGCGCAGTCAAGCTGGGAGGTTTGCCGGACGAGCTTCTCGCTCGAAACAAACGAAAAACCTCATGCGCGCAACGCTCGTTTCGCTCGTAACGCTCGCAGAGGGAAGCTGGGTAAGCCGCGCAGTCGCAAATCGAGTCGCCGCGGCGGCAACCACGCGCGGAATGTTTCACGTGAAACATTCCGCGACACCGGCTATCCGATCGGCGGTTGGAACGGGGCGGAGATTGCGCAGCGAATTTACGACGGCGCGGAAGTGACGGCGGAGCATATGAACCGGACGTCGACGTCGGGCTTCGGCGATCCGTGGCGGCACTACCTGTGGGCGGACAATCCGTCGGGCGGTACGCCGACGTTGCTCGCGCAAGAGAACATTTACATCAACCAAGCCTCGGCGCGACTACACGTTCTGGGTCTTGGCCGACGTCCGCAACAGCACCCGCGACGTCGTCCGTTGGTTGTACGACGACAAACTCTGGCACTGGGAACACGTCGTCTACGATTCGTACGGCAACATCGCCGTCTCCTGGGCCGCCGACCCCTACTACGGCGTCATGTACGCCACCGCCTACCTCAACTGGACCAACTACGGATACACAGGCGAAGAACGCGATTCCTGGAGCGGCTACTCCATCCACGGCCGCCGCTGGTACGACCCCACCGTCGGCAACTGGCTCACCCAAGACCCCATCGGTTTCGACGCGGGAGACGCCAACCTGGGAAGATACGTCGGCAACTCGCCGACGATCTACGTCGATCCCACGGGCTTGCATTACGTCGAGTTGCCGGGGCCCGGCAAGAACGGGCAACTGCCGATTCTTGACGATGGACGATTTTCAGAGGTATGCGCCCGAGGGCGGCTTCAACGAAGCGGAACTGAAATCTCTGCAAATCGCCGCCGATCTTTATCAACGCAGCAAGAACACCAACGAAGTCATGGCGGATCTGGACCGCAAGATCGCACGTGATTTGGCGCAAGGAGTCATCAACGGCGAACTTAGAAAACCGAATTTGGTGGGCAATTGCGGGATGTCGGAAAACCCCAATCCGAATTGGGTCAGCCCGGAAACGATTAGTCGATTACGTGGGCAATACCTTTCTAACGTCGAGGGGAGTGATGCCAAGCGCGAGGCGGCGGCCGAATTGAAACGCATCGGGGCGGACATCCCGCTCGAAGGCTACCACCGATTCGTCCAAGGGATCGAGACGTTGCAAGCCTTGGCCACCGGTCGGTTGATGTCAAGAGGCGGCCCGACGACCTTCAAACCGGGACCGCGGATCATCGATTCGCCCTGCCGCGGCGCGGACGGACGATCCTACAACCGTCCGCAGTCCGGCATACCCGCGCCCAAACCGAAACCCGCGGGCAATCCGACCACAGGCGAAGCCGCTGACAAAGCTCGCGGCGCCGAACAGCTCAACCAACAAAACGAAAGACCCGCACCAACACCACCCAATCGAAATGGTTCTCAAAACCCCGGAAATGCGGTACCATGTGGACCGGAGGGGACCGACCCGTTAGTCACAAGAATTCAAAGGAAACTCGACCTTTATCCCCAGGTAATTGATCCTCGTACAGGAGGAAATATCCCATTTCCGTCTGGCATACGAAGCAGGGTAGACAAAAACCAGCGCGTTTCGTGGGACTCTAAGATGGACCGTGCTGCATTCATTGCTGAATGGCATCGACGTGGCTACCCAACACCACGTGGGGGATGGGATAAATATGACATTCATCATATACAGCCTAGGGAGTTCGGCGGAACTAATGACTTTTGGAATCTAGTGCCTGTAGAAAGACAAACTCATCAAGAATTGTTCAACGAGTTTTGGCGAGAATATTCCGGGCTTTGAAAGGAAAAAAGATGACTGTTGCAGAGTCCATTGAGTTGATGAAGCGTAATGGCGATCATCTCGCCAAGCCTATTCCTGTCCAAGGCATGCAAGACATGGAATTTGAATGCACATTCGATGACTGCGGTCTGAAAGAATCTGATATTTTAGAAACTGTTCCGAATTGTCCACCTGATCTACTTGAGTTCTGGAAGACGTCCAGTAGGGCCCAGATATTTGCGGATAAAACATACGGTCAATGGGGACTTGAGATACTTGATCCGAATTCAATGGCAACTCTGACCAAACAATTTCAGAATCGCAGAAAAGCAGATTACATGTCAGGGGATATCGTTGTGGGTAAATTTTTAGGTGATTCTGACTTATTATTGATACGAACAGAATCCATTGCACTCTGACTACGGCAGTGTATTAGTTGCAACCCCAATTGATCAAAGACAAGAGTGGTATAATGTAGCCAGCTCATTCGCCTTATTTCTCGATATATTTATTCGATCTGGCGGAGACAAAGTATGGGCTAATTCCAATTCATAATTTCAAAAAACACAACAATGAATCAAGAAACGACTATCCGCTTGGCGGAAAAACATTCGGGATTATCGTTCCTTAGGGCGGAAACGTTACCTGACTCAGCGGAAATTGACGATGCCTCAAACGAGATCGGTATTCCATTCTCATCAGACTATCGTAGTTTTCTCCTGACGTTCGGTGCTGCGATAGTGGGGCCTTATCCAATTTATGGTTTGAGACCAGTAGAAGTTATGGGAGATGATTCCTGGTCCGTCGTCGAAATGACCAAGCAATTTCGAGCAGAGGGCGTTGCGTCAGCGCATGAATGGATCATCTTTTCTTCCGATCATGCCGGAAATCCTGTGGGAATGGATCGAGTAGGAAAAATATGGATTTATGACCATGACTTTGGAGGAGTCGCTCCGGCAGCAGAAAATTTTGAAGAATATTTACGCATCTGGTGTTTGGGAATCAAAGACGATTCAAAACCCACATCACACTAAGAATCTTTCACTTTGCAGGAGGCATAGGTTTCAGCGTCGCGACACTGCTGGAGGCATGTCGTCGATTACACCTGGATGCAGAGCAAGTTTCCACTGCCAACCCTTCAGTTAGAGACTCAATTCAGCTCACTAAAAAAACTTTCCCCAACGCCGAATAACCCGAGTGTCGGGCCACGAACTGATGTTTGGCGAATCGCTTCGCCGTCGCCGATCGGCTTGATTCGCTTGTGTGAACAAACGTTTCCTCGCAATAATATTGCTTTCCGCGTGGCGGCGTGATCGGAACGCTCGCACAGTCAAACTGGGAGGTTTGTCGAGCGGGCTTCGCTCTCGAAACAAACGAAAAACCTCACGCGCACAACGATCGTTTCGCTCGCAACGCTCGCAGAGCGAATCTGGATAAGCTGCGGATCGCAAATCGAGCCGCCGCGGCGGCAACCACGCGCGGAATGTTTCACGTGAAACATTCCACTCGTACGGCAACCCGATCACCAACTGGCAAGGGACGGAGATCACGTACCGGGTTATGGACGGCCAAGACGTGGCGGCCGAGCATTTTTGGAACGTCTCGACCTACGGCTGGGGCGACTCGACCACTCTACGTTTGGTATGCGCGATGGTGCAAACATACTGTGTCGGCTTTTCGTACAATTTTGAAACCAGAACGCTTGTCGTGAAACTCCTCCGTACGTGATCCGTCGTATTCTCGGTGTGATGCATTCAATGACTTCGGATAATTTGACTTGTCTCGGTACATGAGAGTTTTGCCGTCGAAGCGTCTCGCAATCCATCGCTCACGATGCGTTATACGAACCAGCGCTGCGGGTCATTGATTGGGCATTCTTGCACGGAAGATCCGAGCAGACATACACTTGAGTGTCTCACAATTGGCTATAAATCTCGAGTCGACGTTGGTATGCCTTCTCTGCGAATAAACTTGCCGTGATACCCAAATTGGATTCGATCGAATTCCGACTTTCGCTCCATGCTTATCCGACTCAAGTGATTGGAATTGGTTCTGCTGAACTTGAAAATATGCTAGATGGCATGATGACGATGTTATTTCGGCATGATTGACGCGGCATCTTTGGAAAGCACGAAGCCGCGTCAATCAACGTTTGCGCCGGGTAGCAGTTGATCGCATAACTCGCGAATTCGCATGGAGTAATCCGTTTCGTCCTTGCCGCCAATGAGGTAATGTTTCCATCGATAGTCGGTGTTTTGGATGTCCTGCAGGTAGTTCATAAAACGCGCATACAAGTCGTCTCCGAGAATCGTCCGTAATCCTGTTTCATCTAAATCGACATCGTTTACGCACAATGCATACAGCAATGCATTTTGCAACTCGCCTGAGTTGACGAAGCCTCGATGATAAAGTGCGACGAATTTCGGTAGAGTTTTCGTCGTCATGGATCACTCGGAATTGGGCTGAGCTCAGCAGCTACAAAACGTGAACGTGCGACGCAGTACGGTGTTTTGCTTCGACCTTTCAGGGCGACCGATTCGTTATGCCACGAGACCCAGGGCTACGCCCTGGGCTGTGTTGCGTCGTCGCGTTGCGACGAATTCGAGAAGGTGCGTCGAGACGCACCCTACGGAGCGGCTCGCAATCTATGCTGTGACGCACCCAACGCGATCTCGTCCGCCAGCGCGTCCCACAATGCGATGCGGCGGCGCAAGCCGTCTCGCGCCGCCGTTTCGGCTGCGCGGCGCAGCGTCGGGTCGTCGCCGCAGAGGCGGGCGACCAGGCTGCGGGCCAGCGGGCCGTGGGTGTCGCCGTCGTGTTGGATGTGGCGCTTGAGGTAGTACAGGAACGACGTCCAGGCGGGGGCGTTTTCGGCCGCCAGGCGTTCGACCAGTTGGGTGAACATGTCGGGGATGACGTCTTCGCGGCCGTAGGTGAACGACGCGGCGACGACGTGGACCGGCGCGTGTTCGGCGACCTGCATCGTCGCGCGGACGAACGCGACGGCGGCCGGCGACGCGCCGCACGCGTCGAGCGCGGCGGACCACGCTTGGCCGATTTGCAATGTGCTCAAAAATCGATCGATCGGACCGGTGTCGGCGCCGCAGTCGCGCATCGCCTCCAGGTACATCTCGAAGTGCGACAACGCGCGGCCGTCGGCCGTGACGTCGCTCTCTTCGTCCAACACGATCGTGTTGACCAGCCGCCGCGCTGCGGGATCGGCAGTCGGAGTCCAGGGCAACGTCGTACAACTGAGATCGCGTTGCAACGCCTTCATCAGGCACTGAAAATCCCACACGCAAAAAACGTGCGTCCGCATGAACGTGCGGAGTGCCCGTTCGGAGTCGACCAAACCGTAAATGCGATGCGCGAGCAGCGCGTCGCGAAGGTCGCCCAGATCGGGAAAAACTTTTGCGGAAATCACCGAACGGCTGGTCATCGGGCGGCGTCTTGGGGGAGTAAGGATTCGCGGTGAAACGTGCATTTTAAACCGAAACGCCCTGATCGATAGAGGGGAGTACTCAGTGTAAACAACGGCAATTCTGTTTGAGTTTCAACCCGACCGTAAAACGCAAGCCCGCTGTGCATTCGAGAACTGAACTACAACAACAATGCATCGGTAGCGAAATCATCGAACGAATGCGGTCAATCGTCTCCAAGTGCTTTCTCCGTTATTGGCGTTATTTCGTCGCCGCGGCCGGTATTCCTAATATCCGGCCAACACCGCTCGAACGTAGGATCGGCTTCCAGCCTGTCACCTCGCGTAGCGAGCTTGCGGTCATATCGACGACAAAGCTACTGGACAGGCTGGAAGCTTATCCTACTGGGATCCAACGAGACTCCCGCCGGCGCGCACGAACGTGCGCGCCGAGGCGGGATATGAACGTCATCGAGTGTTTGGTCAGCGCGCACGGGTGACGCGTTTCGCCTGCGCAATTTTTAAGAAGACCTGTGCCTTAACTTGTGTCCGCGCGCAGCGCGTGGCTTGATCGCACCGTGTTTTTATGAAACGGTTTCCGATCGGCAGCGGCACGCAAGCGCGGAGGATTTCGATCTCGTGCGAAAGCGTTCATCGGCCGTCGTCGCTTTCACGCATGATCGTCGTCAAAACGACGCTCACGCGCGATGGACCGTGACGTGCTGATAAACACCACTCGCTCTGCGGACTCGTTCGTGCGTCGCACGAACGGTTGGTCCGTTACGCGTCGCACAACGCGACGCCACAACGAACCTGTTTGGGGTGTAGCTACACACCGGGTTGCGGGAATGTCTGGGGGTAAATTCCGAGCGCGCGCACTCCCTCATCGCGAGGTCGCTTTGAAAAAAGCCCACCCCGCGATCGCCCGCTTGGAAATCCCGGCGAAGTCCAGCGTTTTTTGGCGCAAAACACGCGAAAAACGGCCTCTCCGACCGGAACGGAAATTCAAATTCACTTGGCACAGTGCATCGGCCGATGCTACGGAGTGTATTGTACGTACGTACACTCAAAATGCAAGAGAATTCCGGCGGGGTTTTCCAAGATTTTTAAGTCGTGCCGACGCTTGGGCTTGCGCGTACGACTACGTGGTTACAAAACAAACGCCCGGGTGGCCGGGGACGACCATCGGGAGCCCCCGGAACGCAGCGGGTCGAACACTTCGACGAGATTGTCCCGGTTCGGCAAAACAACACATAGGCGGCGCGACACCAAACGTGCCGGGGGCGGCGTTGCGTGCACGCCGACCACCAGCCACACAGGATTTGTGAGATACGGCGATTCTCGATACGCGACGCGTGAATTGCCGCCTCGGATCGCCTCCGGCGACACGGCAAGCCGAGCTTGACCGTGCCACCCGAGATTGCGGCGGTTAAGCAGTGCCACACGCGCCTGAAAGAGACTGAGATCGCATGAATACTCGGTCAATAATCGCTCGCTTTTGATATTAGTTTCAGGGCTTTTTTCTTGATGGATTCTTCCAATAAGTGTGAATGAGCATCGAGGCTAACACGAGATAGCCGTTCTCGCTGACATTGTAGCTGCTGTTCTTGCCGTATAACTTTGAATTGCTGAACAACGGGAAAAGCCGTCGTTCGATTTCCTCCAACTCACTGTATTTGTGATTTGGAAGTGGGTACTTGGCTTGGCTAGCTACGAGATCGAGACCACTAATTTCAAATAAATTTGACAATTCATCGATCCCAATCGAATTGCCATCGTCGGCCAATTCCAAACATTGCATAACCAGAGAGCGGACTAGCACCTGATCCATATCAAGCTCCAAAAAGTTTCAGTAGCTTAGAACAGATTAAAGGGTCGGAACGAATATTTTCTCCCCAGATTCTTCCCCAACTTCATCCGGAAAAGGTTCTGCGCATGCGCCGTTGAGCAGCCTCGTTTCCTTTCCAAAGAACCTGTTCTCATCTTCGCTGCGCGAGGTGCGATGGAAGCCCCCGGAACGCTGGAAGTGGATCCCTCGACAATATTGTACCGTTTCGGCAAACACGTCGTGGAGACGGTACGACGCCAAACGTGCTGGGGTATTTGCGAGATACGACGACTCTCGAAACGCGACGCCTGAATCGCCGCCTCGGATCGCCTCCGGCGACACGGGTAGTCAAGCTTGCCCGTGCCGGCCGGGAATGTGCCCCTTCAAGCAGTGCCACCCGGTATACGCTCAAACCATGCCGTGCCGGATGCATAATTCGTGGAACTGTGCGCTGCCGTCAACTCGCGTACCAAAGCAGCCCCAAATATAGGCTAAGGTACGCGACCAAGCCGCCGATCAGTACCGTCAGCATCCAGCCTTCTGCGCGTCCGCGGGATGAGCAGATCGAAGCGCGGCGGTTCGAAACCGTAGTCCGCCCAATTGATTTGCGGACCTTCGTTGAAAACTCCTTTCGGACGAAGCGCCGCGACGGTCGCCTTGACCCAGCACACTCCGAAACCCACTAACCAAAATACGAAACACGGGACATAGATCAACACGAAAAGATAAATCGCCCATTTGTCGTACGCTAACGCCACGATGAGCCGAATCAACAGATAGCCCGCGATCGGCCCGGTAACGAATTGCAGGAAGAGATAAATCTTGCGGAATAATCGCCAACGAAAAATCGAGCAAATGAAGATCGCCGCGAGCAGCGTTCCGAAAAACCAAAACGCCCATACTCCGAATTGATGCTCGATCGCACGACGTCCGGCGACGCCGAGAAAAATGTTGAACTCCCACAGGATCGCCAAGCCCCGCACGGCTCGCAAATCCGCTCGCAACGTTTTTTGCCAGTCCTCGGGCGAGACCGTTTTGAGCGCGACATCGGGTTGACCACACTTTGACGCGTCTTGCGGCGATTCGTATGGGTTGGAAGGCATCGGCACGCATCATCATTCAACGACAAGCGGTCGCAAGTACAAAGACTCTCCGAACATACGCGCGGCATCGCGAACGAACAAGACGCACTCCTTCTCGGAGGCGTATCGAGGCGTGCCACCGAAAATCCGGTGAAGAGCGAGTCGATCATGACGTCGGACTCGGAATTCGCTACTCGGTCCGGACTTCGCAAATTCCAGCGGCCGTCGCGAGCGAATCCTACCACGGCCGCGCGGGAATCGTTCCGTTCGCGATCGCTTGCGATTGCTCGGGCGTGTAGGGCGAGGCGACGACGTCGGCGTGCAGGTGACGCGTGCGGAAGAGGTTGACGATGTAGCCCATCCGTTGGCGGAGGTTTCGCCAATCGCAGGCTTTGGTGTCGGTCAATCGTCCGCGCGAAACGTCCCAACCGGCGGGGCCTTCCAAAAACGTGCGTAACTCGGGCGAGGCGATCGTGGTGAGCGTCGGCGGGAAAGGCGTTTCGCCTAACGGGGGGACGTCTTCGTTCACGGCCAACTGCGCGGAACCGACGCCGTACGTCATCAGACGTTGCGTGACGCATTTGCTGATGAGAAACGGCAGCGACTTATCGATGTACGGTTGCAGGCGATAGTGTTCGTGCAGCACCGCCATGCAGTTGGCGAAGTACATCGCTTCGTGTCGCGTACGCGGATCGTCGGCGCGGCGCGGTTTCATACTGCGTGAACGCGCGTCCCAAGAGATCTTGGCCGTCGCGCTCCGATGCGCCGGGACGCAGCGTCGCCAGGAACGCGGCGAATTCCGCGTCGCAGTCGGTTTTGCGATCCACGATCCGCTGCGCGTAATCGAGATAGCCGGCGGTGACGCGGCCGATGTCGTCCAACACCGTTCGATTGCCTGCGAGAATCGTTCGCGCCGCCGCCCGACGCGTGAAGTCGGCCAGCAGATAGCCCGCGTAGGCGCCCGTCGAAAGTCCGATGACGACCCACGACGCGATCGACCAACCGACGCTGAATCCGAGCGGCGTCGCGGCGCACCACCCCACGGCCGCGCCGGCCAACGCGCCGACGATGCCGGCCACGAGCATCGCGTCGCGCGACGCTTGGCCCTTATCCTCCATGCGAATCGTGACGCCCGCCTTGCGCGAACCCCAGACGGCCCAACTGTGGAAGTTGCGCCGGCGTCGGGGCCGATCGCTTCGAGCAGAGCGCGGGACAACAATTGATGCAGCCGCGTGATACGAAAATTCGAGAGCAACGGATCCGGCGTCTCGATCGCCTCGCGAATCAAACGGTCCCAATCCGTGCGAGCATGACTATTCGGAGACGTGCTCATGGATATTGATCGAGCGACTTGGGGGGAAACGTCACTGCATGAGCCGATCAACCGCGAAATCGCAAACGACTTCACTTCGGGAGGCGTGGTAATTCACCACCACGCACGTTCGAGTATTATCACTTGCTCGTTGGTATTCACCCACAGATTGGCGGCATACTGATCAACGCTGCCATCAGGCTCAGGAAAAATATAAAGCTTCGTCGCATTTGCGAGCGGGAACCAAGCCGGAGCCGGCTTTCTTTTGCCGGCGAACGAATTCGGGGGAGTGAGTGACGAATGAGGTATGACTCCGTAAGCATCGATCACGCGACGCAAAGCGGCATCGTCGTCGTAGCGAATTTTCGCCAGATAGACCGGTTCCATGCCGGGATCATCCGTGAACGTTTCGAGATAGACGATCCCGTTGCCGGCCGGCATCTTTTCCCAAGGTGGAAGATTCTTGCGGTTCTCGGAGATTTTGGGAATACGGCCGCAACCGCAAATGAGAATCGAAGCCAGAACGAGCGATAAGAAAGTGAAACGAAGCATGGACCAACAAAACAGTAAAAATCTTGCGATACGTTCAAGCAGACGCGGATCGCCCCACTATATCATGTGGCGCAAGTACGACTTTATGGCAATATTCAATCCACCTGAGACGCACGGGCCATTTCCGCGTCGGCAAATCATGCCGCCCAGGGCTCAATGCAAGGAGCTTTGACTCGCGGAGCCGACTAACTATGCCGGCTTTTAGTAGTGACGCCCATCTGACACGGCGATTCGCTTCGCCGACTTATTTTTTCTTTTTTCCCTTCGCGACTTTATCTTTGGTCGGGCCGCCGCTGCGGAATTCGGCGGCCGAGATCATGCCGCTCTTGTCGGTGTCGAGTTTGGCGAACGCGCGACCCGGTTTTTCGGCGTCGGACCCGGCGGCGAACTCGCGCGGGCTCAGCAGTCCGTCGCCGTTGGTATCCAGTTTTTTGAACTCGGTGTTCCGCTCGTTCGTTTGCGGATTCTTCTTTTCCTTCGCCGTCGCTCCGCCGATCATCGCCAAGCACAAAGCCAACGTCATGCAGAATTTCATCGGATGCGCTCCTGAAGAATGGTCCCCTCGACGTCTCCATCTTCGTATGAAATCGTAACGAATGCCAAGCGCTTGCGAACGCCTTTGGAGATTGCAAGGTTTTGCGAGGGGCGGATCAACGTTGTCGCGGATCAGGCACAATCGGCTAGTCGGGTTCAATCCCCACCCAAGCTCGCGCGTCCCGGGGGCTCCGCGAGTACGCTTCGTCCCCGGCTACCCAGGTTTTTCGCTTGGACGAGCCGAATCCAAAACATCATGGCCTTCAACGACGAGAGCCGACCCATACGGATCGGCTCTCGCGGAATTCGTGCGTCGTGTCGGAACCGCTTAGCGGTTGAGCAACTCGACGACCTTGCTGATATTGACCGGCAGCGAGATATCGTCGCGGGTCGGCAGCGAGTTGATCGTGAACATCAACTTGTCGCCGTCGCGGGTCAGGAAGTTCGGTTGTTCGCCTTCCGATTCCAACGACGCTTGCGAGTACAGGTCGCCCAATTCCTTTGTGTTCTTGATCGAGATCACGTCGCCCGGGCGGATCAGGATGCCGGGCATGTCGGCCTTGCGACCGTTCAGCAACACGTGGCCGTGGACCACGCCTTGGCGGGCTTGCGGGCGAGTCTTGACCAGACCGGCGCGACGCAGCACGTTGTCCAGGCGGCGTTCGCATAGGATCATCAGCGCTTCGCCCGTATTGCCGGTCGACTTGCGAGCCATGTCGAACAAGCGACGCAGCGTCCGTTCGCCCAGGCCGTAATAATGCTTGATCTTTTGCTTTTCCATCAACGCGGCGCCGTAACCGCTGACCTTGCCGCGGCGAACGTGCATGCCCGGGGGCGATTCGCGGCGATCGAAGGCGCGATGCGCGCCGGCGTTTTCGTAAACGTTCAGACTCAGACGACGATTGACTCGACCTTTCGGTCCGGTGTAGTGACCCATTCCTGCGTAAACTCCGAATGAAATGAAAAACCGTCCGCCTTGCTCGGGCGAGTCCGCGATCCTTGCGGGCTACGCTGTTCGTTCAAGACGGGATATTTCGCATCGTTTCGCCATCCTGGCATCGACGCGACAAAAAACTCTCGAATTCGACCCGCGGTCTACGTCATTCCAAAAACACGTCGTCGATTAGACGAAGCGTTTGCGAAACAAGCAGATACCACCCAAGATTCCGGCCGAAACCCACAGGGCGATCGAACCGGGTTCGGGAACCGCGACGGCGGCCACGGCGTACGTATCTAACGACACGCGGTCCTGACTCGACGACGATCCTGCGCCCGACCACGTAATGGTGTCGAGCAGGCGGTTTCCGGGGAGGGTGAATTCTACCTTAAGGTCGATCGAATTACCACCGAACCCGCCCAGGGCTTGGTTGTAAAGTTCCTGAAACGTCGCCCCGAGGGTGGTGACGTCGATCCCGTTGATTTTGAAGTTGGTCAGGTCCAACGGAGTGCCCAGGGAACGGATTTGCAGCAGGTAATGCGTGTCGAATCCGGCTCCCAGCGCGTAATTCGGCACGATCATGGTCATTTGGGTCGTGCCGGAAAACGAGTACACGTTCCCGCCCCCGGTGAGAAACGACACGCCGTCGGTGCTGAAGGTCCGGGCGACGCCTGCAGGGTTGAGCGGCGCGGCTTCGACCAACGGGGCGGCGTTATTGCCCGACGGCGGCGTATTGGGGGCCGTTCCGGTGGCGGTCAGCACGTTGGCGTCGAAGACGTCCCACTCTTGATATGTGGTGTGGCCGGACGTGGCGCTCGACAGGTCGGTCGGGCGATTCCAGAGCGGAATCGAGCGAATCGTCGGTGAAGTCGCGAAAGCCAACGAGTTGGTGGGATAGGCGCTCCACGCGGAATACGCGACCGGATCGACGCCGTAAAAGTCCTGACCGAACGTTCCCGTCGCATCCGACGGTTGCACGAATGCGGCCTGGGCCGTGACGGCGCCGAGACCGATGCACAGACCGCAGATCGCGGAAAAACGAGTGAAATAAAAACGAAAATACGCTCGCGACATCGCAAGAGACTCCACGTGAGGGCGAATTCCCCCTCAGGACATCCTGGGGGCAAGATCATTCGTTCAGTGGCGTGCGAGCTAAAAAACTGAAAAAGCTGGCGAGCTTCCTATTGATAATGATTCTCAATGTCGATAGTTTAGTGTTAGTCCATTCGGATTGCAACCCGCTCAACTTTGGAGAGTTCGCGATGTTTCAAGTCGTCCCCCGGCTGCCGCGCGTCGTTACGCCGAAAGCCTCGAACGTGATTCCAGCCACGACGCGGATCACTTCAAGCGGTACGTCGCGGCAGAAGCCCGCGCTCGGCGGCAAGTGATTTTCGGACAGTATTCGGCGATTCGCCGCGAGTCCGAAGTCGCACGGTCCGTGATTCGGATCTTCGCTGCGATTTACGTCGCGAACTTTTACGTATGATTACGTCTTACTTTTGACAGGGCTTACTTCTCTTTCACGATGACTTTTGCGCCGCGACTGGTATGCGGTGCCGGCAAGTAGATCTTTTCGATCACGTCGCCACCCTCTTTGATGATCTTGCCGGCCAGCAGTTTATAGAAAAACAGCAAGATAAACGCCCCGCCGGTTCCCACTAAGAAGCCCAACGGGCTGATCGGCGTCACGCGGTGACCGTCGTAGAGAAACATCAGCACGCCGCAACCGACCACGCTGCCGGCGACGCCCATCAGCATGGTCACGACCGCGCCGCCGGGATCTTTGCCGGGCATCACCGCTTTGGCGGTCAGGCCGACGAGCGTTCCGAAACCGATCCAGATGAGCAGGGTGTTGGCCCATTGCTCCATGATCGCTTGAAAGCCTTCGGCGTCGGCGAAGAGCATGGCACGACCGTGGGGATACGGAAAAAGACGGCG
Organism: Pirellulales bacterium; assembly: GCA_049840575.1. GTDB lineage: Bacteria > Planctomycetota > Planctomycetia > Pirellulales > JALHPA01 > JANRLT01. The sequence goes on along the minus strand of JASGKV010000007.1, from coordinate 151,090 downwards.
CGACCATCGTGCCGTCTTTGAGGGTTATCGGCGTTTTAGCGAGAAAACACGACGCGCGAGCGGGAACGTCGAAGAATTCGATTCCCCGCGCAGGGAAGAACTCGATCCGACGAACCGCGTGCTCGGCGTCACCCACTCCCCACGCTACCTGGTCTCGAAGATCTGATTCATTCCCGACGGGGAGTACATCAGGTCGCTCCCATCTTGTACCAAATAAGGAGAGACTTTCAGGGGCATGCTTGATTGAGCGACATCATCGACGTCCACCGGATCGCCCGAACATTCGAGCATCGAGCAGCACATCGCCGTCGCCAGCAACACGGTCCAGACGCCGCAGAGCAAAGCGGTTTTACGCAACATCGTCGTGTGCCTCTGCCCAGGGTCCGAGGTCGTCGTGGGGATCCAGAACTACCGCGGCGGGGCTTGTTGCAATTCCGCTTGCGATTCGCTGTAGGCCTTTTGGGCGGCCGCTTCGCGCGAGAGTTTGAACTTCGGCCCGGTCGGGAAGTATTGGACGTCGTCTTGCAGATAGTAGGGGCTCGGCAAAGTCTGGCCGCCGATATTGACTTGGCAACCGGTGCAGAGCAAAGCTCCGCAGAGACCAAGACCCGACAACGCGATACGAGCGATCGAAGACGAGCGTGCCATGTACGAACCCTTAACGTAAGAATCGGTGTGATCCACAGAACAGTTATCGTCGCGCCAGCCCGCACAGCTTCACACGATTTTTCGATTTCGCACGAATGACCACCCGAAAAGATGCCGGCATCGCGCGATCGAACCGATTCGGAACGACCCGCAAATTCCAGTCGCGGACACCGCTTTGCCCGAGGATTTCCACGCGGATCGGCTGGGAAAACGTCGCCCCGACTCAGGCGAAGCGATATGATGGATGGACCCCGACGCACTCTCTCCCGGTTCGGTCGCGGGACCCCGGCGCCCACGCCGGCACTTTTTCAGCTCTCGCTGAGGGACTTCGCTATGGCTTGGCGCCCGGCCGTCGGTCGACGGATCATGCGGTGGATCGTGCTCGGGACGTTGCTGTTCGCTTGCGGACTGGGCGGCCGAACAGCCTCCGCACAGACCGGCCCGGTCTTGAACGCCAGCTACTACGCGAATTTCGCCAATCTCTATAACGGCGACTACGTCACCGCGTTGCGGAATTTCGAGGGCGAGCTGTCGGGCTCGATGAAGATCGGCACGCAGCGTTGGCTGGACTCGGTCTGCTATTACACGATGATCGGCGAGTGCCATTATCGAATGGGGAATCTCGAGAAGGCGACCGAAGCGTACGGCGCCGCGATGAACCTGTACGCCGAGTACGCCAACTGGATGCTCAGCGTGCAGTTCCCGCCGAACGTGCAAAGCGTGCCGCACCCGAAGTTTCCCTGGGGCATTCGGGTCGGATCGAAACTCGCGCGGCTGCCCGAGTCGATGCTGATGCAGCAAGGTCAGCAAGTGACTACCGCCACGCTGCAGCAAGGGGGCGTGGTGAATCCGCCCAAGCTGATCAACGTGCCGGTGCAGGAGATCATCCGCTGCACGGTCTTGGCGATGAAACGCCGGGGCGAGTTGCTGGGCCCGGTCGGTCCGCACGACAATCTCAATAACTTCGTTTTAGACAAGCTGCAAAAAGCCGGCATGCCCCCCAACAGTTGGGCGCGGGCGTGGTACGACGCGCAACTCGGCGCGGCGATGTACTCGATCGGCAACAAAGGCCAAGCGATCGCGCATTTGAAGAGTTCGCTGCTGCTCGGCGGCGAACTCGATCACCCGATGACGTGCTATGCGTTGCTGATGTTGGGGCAGATCGCGTTTCAAGAAGGGAAGTACGACGACGCCGGCCTGTTCTTCGGCCAAGCCACGTTGGCGGCCGCCGAACAAGGGGACTATCCGGCCGTCGAAGAAGCGTTTCGCTACAGCTTCCTGGTGCACGTGTTGTTGAACCGCAAAGGCGTGTTCATGGAGACCGCCCCGGCCACCGCTTGGGCCAAACGCGTCGGCGGGCGCGAGTTGCAGACGTCGTTAATGGTGTTGGCGGCCGAGAGCGCGGCGATCGCGCGGAACACGAAGGCGGCGGCCACGATCTTGGCCGAAGCGTGGTTGGGCATCAATCGGACCGGCTTGGCGACCGGCGAAGTCGGCGTGCGATTTCATTACGTCTCGGCGTTGGTCAACTATCAAAACGGCAAACTGGCCGAAGGCGACAAATCGGTCGCCGCCTGCATGACGATCGCGCCGGCCCACAGCAAGTGGATGTATCACCTGGGCGTCACCACGTCGCGGTTCACGGCCGCGCCGTCGTTGTTGACCGAGAGCAAGGTTCTGCCGATTTACGAGCGTTTGTCCGACGACCCGCTGGCGGCCGATTGGGCCGAGCGTCCGGTCGACTCGCTGTTGTCGTTGATCATCGCCCGACAGCCGACGTTCGATCTGTGGTTCGAGATGTTACTGGCCAAAAGCGATTGGGAAAAAGCGTTCGACGTGGCCGACAAGTGCAAGCGGCATCGCCTGTTCAACGCGTTGCCGCTAGGTGGCCGACCGATGGCGGTCCGTTGGTTGCTGGAAGCGCCGGCCGAAATGCTGGACAAGGAAGCGTTGCTGCAACGTCAGGATCTGATGATCCGTTATCCGCAATACGCAACGCTTTCGGCGCAGTCGGTCAAGTTGAAGACGCAGATCAAAGAGACGTCGTTCGCCGCGGAGAAAGCCGAAGAGGTTAAAAAACACGCCGACCTGATGAACGAGTGGTATCAAGTCGCCGCGTCGCAAGAGGCGTTGGTCCGCGAGATCGCTCTTCGACGCGAACCGACCAAGTTGGTCTTCCCGCCGACCGTCGGTATGAAACAGATCCAAGCCCAACTACCGCAAGGGCAAGTCGCGTTGATCGCGCACGCCACGTCGCGCAACCTGCACACGATTTTGGTCTCGAAGACGCGTTACGCGAATTGGCGAATCGAGAATCCCGCGCTGCTCGAAAAGAAAACCCTGAACCTGCTGCGGACGATCGGCAACTTCGACGGCAATCGCGAAGTGACCGTCGCGCAGTTGAACGATCCGGCGTGGAAGGTCGCGTCGCGCGAAGCGATCGACGCGCTGTTGGCCAATTCGAAAGTAAACTTCGGTCAGTCGTTCGACGAGTTGATCATCGTTCCGGACGGCATGTTGTGGTATTTTCCGTTCGAAGCGGCCGAAGTCTCCGACGGCGGAAAAACACCGGTCACGCTGCTCAGTAAAACGCGGATTCGCTACGTTCCGACGCAAGGCTTGATGTTCGACACGCTGGGCCCCCGCGCGGGACCCGGAAACCGCGTATATCGCCGGCAAACTGCATCCGCGCGGCGACGCCAAGATGGCCGAAGCGGCCGTGGCGCGTCTGACGGCCAAAAATCCGCGTTCGCACGCGCTCAAGGCCGGTACGTCGGTCGCGTCGCCGCTGTATGGCGGGTTCTTCGATCAATTGGTCGTGTTCGACGATCTGAACGTGACCGACAAAGGCCCGTTGGATTGGTCGCCGCTGACGCTGGATCGCACGGCCTCCGTCGGCGCGTTGACCAACTGGATGCAGCTTCCCTGGAAACGATTCGACGTCGCCGTCTTGCCCGGCTTTCATACCGCGGCGGAATCGACCGTACGCAACGCCGCGCTGGGCAACGGTCGCGAGATGTTCTTATCCGTGACCGGCCTTATGTCGCACGGCGCGCGGACGGTGATGCTCACGCGCTGGCGACCGGGCGGAACGTCCAGCGTCGAACTCGTCCGCCATTTCCTGGAAGAGCTTCCCTTCGGCACGGCCGCCCAAGCTTGGCAACGCAGCGTCCGTTTAACCAGCGAATCGCCGTTGGAAGTCGCCGGCGAACCACGCATCCGCGCGGCGGCCGACACGCCCGAGATGAAAGCCGACGCGCCGTTCTTCTGGGCGCCGTTCATGGTCATCGATCGCGGCGCATTAGGGGCCGAAGCCCCGCCGCCGGGCGAAGCGCCTCCCGCCCTGCCGGCCAACAATCTCGTTCTCCCCGGAGTTCCCGGCACGCGGTCGTTCCGGCCAATCCGCCCGCGATGGCCGGCGCAGAACGTCGTGCCCGAGAAGGGCGCACCGCCGGGAAAAGAAAAAACGCAACCGGTGGTGCCGATCAACGATCCGGTTTTGGGCGTCGGCGTGCAGGGCGGAGCGCCGCCGACCAAAGGGTTGGTGGAACCGCCGAAGCCCGCGCCGTTAGGCGAACGCCCCGATCCGAACGAAATGCCGGCCGTCCCCATGCCGAAACCGGTTCGTCCGAAATTGCCGGCGGTGGAATAGCGCCGCGTCGGTTCGTGCGATCTCTTCCCGTCGAAGCGAATGATCCCGGCAAGGCGAACTGCGCTTGCCGTGGCGGACCGCCGATGGTTCAATCCAGCGTTCCGACGGTTCCCCGTTCGAGTGACTCCGTACCCGATCCACGCTTATGTCCGTGCCGACTTGGTTGCCTCCGCGAGATGAAATTCTCGCCACGATGGAGCGGATTTACCGCTTCCGCATGACGACCACCTCGGGCGGCAACGTTTCGATCCGCGACGAACAGGGCGACATCTGGATCACGCCCGCCCGGGTCGATAAGGGGAACCTGCGTCGCGAAGACATAGTCCGCGTGAAGGCCGACGGAACGTCCGAAGGTCTGCATCGCGCGTCGTCTGAGTTTCCGTTTCATCAAGCGATCTACACCGCGCGGCCCGATCTACGGGCGATCGTGCACGCGCATCCGACAGCGCTGGTCGCGTTCAGCATGACGCGCGAAGTGCCGGACACGCGGCTGTTTCCGCAAGCACGCATGGTCTGCGGCGAAGTCGGATTCGCGCCGTACGCGCTGCCGGGCAGCGGACGGTTGGGAGAGAACATCGCGCGGACGTTCCAGGCCGGTCACGATTGCGTGCTGCTCGAAAATCACGGCGTGGTGGTCGGCGGGGCGACGTTGACCGCGGCGTTCGAGCGTTTCGAAGCCTTGGAGTTCGCGGCCAAGACGATCGTCAAAGCGCGGCAACTCGGACCGGTTCGTTATCTGAACGAGCCGCAGCTCGAACGCTTTCGCAACCGCACGTTGGACCTGGAACCGGCGCAATTCCCCGAAGCCGGCACGTTGGAAAAAGAATCGCGTCGCCAACTCTGCGAGTTCATTCGTCGCGGCGTGCGGCAACGCTTGTTGATCAGCACCGAAGGAAGTTTTTCGGTCAAGATCGACGACGATACGTTCGTCATCAGCCCGTCGCAACGGGATCGGTATCTGTTGGAACCGTCGGACTTCGTTTCGGTCGCTGGTGGTCGACGCTCGATGGGCAAGCGTCCCAGCCGCGCGGCGTTGTTGCATCGGGCGATCTACCAAAAGCATCCGTTCGCCGGCGCGATCGTCTTTGCGCACCCGGTCAATGCGACCGCATTCAGCGTGACCGACGCCGCGCTCGACGCGCGGACGATCCCTGAAAGCTACATCTTCTTACGCGACGTCGGCCGTTTGGAGTACGGCATGCAATACGGCGACGGCGTCCGCTTGGCCGAATCGGTCGGCCCGGAAAACCCGGTCGCGATTCTCGAAAACGACGGCGTTCTGGTCGTCGGCACGACGGTGTTGGACGCCTTCGACCGCCTGGAAGTGCTGGAAAGCACGGCCGAAGCGTTGATCAACGCTCGGCACATCGGCCCGCTGACGACGATGAGCGACGAGGTGTTGACGGAACTGCGCTTGGCGTTTTTCGGCAAGGCGTAACGCGTCGCGGAGATCCAGTCGCCGCAATTCGCGCAAACGCCCCCGCGTCTACGAAATTCGATGACGAAGGATTTGAGCTTCTTTTATCATCGTCAGACCTCAGTGATGCTTATTGACGCAAAACGCTCCGGCGAGTCGGCTCGCCGGAGCGTTGGATTTGTTCGCGTTCGCTCGTCGCCGTGCGTTGCGCGTTTATGCGATCAAAGGAGTTACAACGGCTTGACTTTCAGGTCTTTGTAATGGACCACGCTTTTCGGGTCGTGGCCTTGTAGGGCGAACGTGCCGTGGCCGATCACGCGGCCGGGCATGTCTTTGTTCGGCGCTTTGCCGGCTTCTTGCGTCCAGTCGATCGTTTCCTTGTCGTTGATTTTGATCGTCACGTGGTCGCCCTTGACGATGATGTGGTAATCGAACCATTCGTCGTCCGGCACCGGCGCTTCCTCGACGTCCTTCACCGCGTACAGACTGCCGGTCTTGCGCGGGTCGCCGTAGTTCTTGCTGCAGACCTGGGCTTCGAAGCCCTTCGCCGGCCAACCGTCTTTTTGATATTCGGTGTGGAAGTAGATGCCCGAGTTCGAGTTGCCGATCACCTTGACCTTGGCTTTGAACTCGAAATCCTTGAAATCGTGATTTTTGACCGGACCGTCGTAGAAGACGTGCGTGCGCGGCGCGCCGCCGATGATCAACTCGCCGTTCTCGACCTTGGCGGCCTTTTGATCTTCGTTGATCTTCCACCCGTCCAGCGTTTTGCCGTCGAACAGGGAATACCACCCGTCGGCGTCGGGCGCGGGTTCTACAAGCAGCGCTGTCGCGATGATGGTCGTCTCTCCGGCATAGGTGTGAGTTCCGGACGAAGTTTTCGATTCGAGATCGCCGGCGGCGACGATGGTCGAAGTGAATAGAAAAGCGAATACGGCGAACAACGACCGACGCATAGGAGCAACCTCGGGGCGGGCGGGAAGGGCGGGACGACGAACGTTCGTCGCCGGGCCGTTATCTTAAATCGTGCGTGTCGCCCGCACAAATCGTCGCATCCTTTACTCGAACCGCAGATGCTTGACCGATTCGCCGCTGTCGCGGAGTTCGATCAACGCGGTGATGCCGATTTCCAGATGCGCCTCGACGTAGCGGGCGTTCACCAAGCGATCGCCGGCCGACGTTTTGACCCCTTCGGGCGTCATCGGGCTGTCCGAAACCAGCAGCAACGCCCCCTTCGGAATCGAGTTGGCGAAGCCCACCACGAACAGCGTGGCGGTCTCCATGTCGATGCCGATCGCGCGGGTCCGCAGCAGGTAGTCCTTGAACGCGGCGTCGTGTTCCCAGACGCGGCGATTGGTCGTGTAGACCGTGCCGGTCCAGTAGTCGAACCCATGCTTGGCGATCGCGGTGCTGACGGCCGCTTGCAAGCGGAACGAGGGGAGGGCGGGGATTTCGGGCGGAAAGTATTCGTTGCTGGTTCCTTCGCCGCGAATCGCCGCGATCGGCAGTATGAAGTCGCCGATTTTGGTTTTCTTGAGGCCGCCGCATTTGCCCAGAAACAGGACGGCCTTGGGATCGACGGCGGCCAGCAGGTCCATGACCGTGGCGGCCATGGCGCTCCCCATGCCGAAGTTCATGATCGTCAGGTTCTCGGCCGTGGCCGATTGGATCGGCAAGCCCTCGCCGACGACCGGCACGCCGAACCGCTGCGCAAACGAGACGACGTACTGACTGAAATTCGTCAGCAAGACGTAGTTGCCGAATTGATCGAGCGCGCGGCCCGTATACCGCGGCAACCAATCGCGCACGATCTCGGCTTTGTCTTTCATGGGGAGGGTACAGGTTTCAGGGTTCGGGTTTCAGGGGGGCAGGAAAACCCGAAACCTTGCCGGCTCAGCAACGATGCATCTTACTGAAAACTGAAAACTGAAAACTACTTCTCCACCCAGTAGTCGAACACGACGACTTTCTTCCGTTTGTCTTTCACGACCAGCACATAGGCGTCGTGGGCCGGGTGTTTGAGATAAGCGTCGCGGGCGGCCTCGTCTTGGAACGTGACCACGAACACGTGGGTGAGGCCGTCGGACTTGCCTTCGGGGCTGACGTTTCTGCCCGCCTCGTAGCCGACGATGCCGTCGATCTTTTTCGGCAGTCCGCCGAACGCGTCGATCACCTCTTGGATCTGCGCGGCGGTGCATTCCGGCTTGAATTCGTACATCACGACGTGTCGCAGAACCTTAGTCTTCGGTGCCGGATCGGCCGCGGAGAGAACGCCCATAAACGAAACCGCACAGCAAAGAAAGACGATCGTCGAGATCGAAACGGAACGCATGGTGAATAGTCCGAAAGAAAAGGTCGTCGAAGACGCGAGGTTCGTCACACCACGATCGGCTTGCCCGTCTCGCGCCGGACCGGGACGAACTGCCCGGCGTGCAACAAAGGGTGTTGTGCGAGCAAGCAGAGAAGATTTCCGATCTTCGGCATAAACGACCGCAATCTCTCCGGGCTTTCGGCATCCAATGTCTCGGCGCGAGCGTGCGTACGACCGCAGCCGTATTCGCGCTGGATTCGCGATAGAGCCGCAGATACTCGGCTTTGGTCAAGAACTTCGACGGGTCGTCGGAACACTCGTTCGCTTTGGTGTACGTTTCGTGAAACCCTACCGGCAGCGGAATCGATTTGCCCGGGGCGATCGCCTCGATGATTTGGGCTTCCGACGAGATCAGATGTCCCAACTGGAACGCGATGTGATGGGATTTGGGATGCGGGCGAAGCAAAAACTCGGCGTCGTTCAAATCGTCGAGGTACTTGCCGATGATCATGTCGGTCATGCCGCGCGAGAAGTCGTAGTATTCGTAGACGTCCATAAGTTTTGGAAAAACCGGAGTGGAGAGAACGCGGGGTAGGTCGAGAGTTCAGGCTTAAATGGTGGTTAGTTCGCACACGGCCCATTGACCGTGGTTTTCGTCGACGCCGACGCGGAGGATTTCCGGCACGGGGCGACCTTCGTCGCGGAGGCGTTCCAACAGACGCACGCCCAAGCGTTGGGCCAGCAGTTCGGCGGTGGTTTGCTCGATCGGCAGCAACACGCAATCCTCGCGTGGGAAGATCCAGCGCCGTTCGGCGTACTGCGCGGTGACTTCCAAATCGTTCGCGCTCACTTTGATCGTGGGATGTCGGGTCGGCAGCAGGACGTGATGATCCCACTCCAAAATCAACGCGCGGAGATGATCGCGCAACGCGACGAAATCGTAGACGTAGCGGTTTTCGTCCAATGGTCCGGCGACTTCGACATTGACGCGGTAGTTGTGCCCATGCAGACGCTCGCAGATATCGCCGTTGAAGGTGATGAAATGCGCCGCCGAGAAGACGAGGTCGTCTTTGGTCACGCGGACATGAAAACGGGCGGCGGACGACATTGCGGTGACGATTAGAGCGGTCGTAACGGTCGGCGACGCGATCCGACGCGGTTTTTCAAGCGATTCACGCGACTGCGAGCGGCATCGCGACGCGGTGATTAGCATCAAGATAGAGCCGACCGCATGCCCGGACAAGCGACCGGGCGGGGCGTGGACATGTCTTTCCGCGATGTGAGAACGAGATGCGTCAGACTTTTCCGATGATGCTCGTCGCGTGTGCGCTGTCGTGCGCGGCGACGTTGTGCGCCGCTGAGCCGGTTCCGTTGCCGCGACGACTCGATGCGTACTTTCCGCCGGCTCCGCCTGCGCCGGAGGTCAACGCCGACACCGGTTTGCCGCAACGCTGGTACACCGAAGGTCCCGCGCCGTTCTTCGGCAGCCCATATGTTGGGTGGGGCTATGGATACGGCTATGGGTATGCGCCGTACTATCGAGGCGCATATGGTTACGGTGGATTCGGCTACGGCTATCGCGGCGGGTGGCCGGGCTGGGGGTATGGCCGTTCATTCTATGGTCCGTTCGGCGGATACTATGGCCCGGCGCAAGCGATGCCCGGCTATCGGACCTGGGGACCGTATACACCATTCATACAGGGTGCGATCGTTCCGGGAACGACTCTTCCACAGGCCGCCTCGCCCGAGGTGTTGGTTAATCCGACGCTTCCCGCCCCGTCGCTGCCGGCGCAACCGTTGATCGCGCCACCGGCCGAATTGCCGGTCCCCAGCTTGGGACCGTGATGCGGCACGCTAGCTTCGAGGTACGAGCGGCGGGGAATTTTGCGGAGTGCGACGACTATTCCGTCGATAGAAGATTCAAGGGCCTGCGCGACGCGACGAAGTCGTTGTGAATACGCACGGCCAAACGGTACCGGTCGGCGGAGCTGCACGATGAAATTCGGACTGAGTGGATTCTGCGTGAGCGCGGCGATCGCGATCGCGACCTTGTGCGCCGCCGGCGAGCCGGTTGTGCCGTATAACTTTCAGCATCCCCACAATCCCCACGGCCAACTCTTGCCTCAACCGCCGCGCGTGGCGGTGCAGGAACCGAACGCCGGGGCGACGCAGCGGTATTTGATTTTGCAGCCGGCCGCTCAGGGTTACGGCCAAGGCGTGCATCCATCGCCGTACGCCTATGGGTGGTTCGGCGCGGCGTCGCGCGGACATTACGGCTATGGACGCGGCTATTACGACGACGTTCGTTTTTGGAAACCGCATTAATCATCGAAAAGGACGTTGTATTCTTCGACTCGCATGACGAAATAAGCGGACGAACTACGAAACAAAGCATAAAAGCCGAGAAGAAATTTGTATCGTCTTACGGAATTGCTATGATGCCCTGGTCGTGAGCGTCACACCCACGCTCGCCGAATTCACGGGGCCGTGATTATGGACATGACTTGGCAGCGCGAGGGCGACGTCACCAAGGTTCGCTTCGCGGGGTCGTTGACCAACGCCGAACTCGATCAAACCAAAGATTGCTTGGCCGAAGCGATCGGAGCCGATTTCTACTCTCGGCCCGTCGTGTTCGATCTCAGCCGGGTCGACTATCTGGATAGTTGCGCGATCGGCTGGATCCTGAAACGGCATCGCAGTTGCAAAGAGCAGGGTGGGAAGTTGGTGCTCCAATCCCCTTCGCCGCTCGTACGAAAACTGCTCTCCATGTTGAAAATCGAAAAAGTGGTCGCCGTCGCCGACGACGCCAAACAAGCCGACGCGCTCTGCGGAACCGGCGGGGGTGTCGCATGAGCGTCAACGGCGTCATGGCGAAGCACGAACATGCGACGTTCGTCGAAGATCTCTCGGGCGGCGCGGAAGCCGGCGTCTCGGCGTTGTTGGATCGCGGAACGGAGGTCGGCGCCAGCGATCTCTTCTTGGCGATGAACGAGAACGACGCCGTGGTCAGCATGCGTCACATGGGCACGGTCCGCACGATCGGCACGTTGACCGCCGCCGATGGGAAACGTTGGATCGCGCATGTCAAAGCGTTGGCCGGCATCCCGTTGGAAAACAAATTCAAACCGAAGGAAGGCCGCTGGCTGCGCGTCCATGCCGACGGTCGGAAAACCGACTTGCGCGTGAATTCGATTCCCACGCTGTTCGGCGAAGACCTGGCGATTCGCTTGCTGGAACGCGACGGCAATCTCCAGCAGCTCGAGCAACTCGGCCTGATGCATCACGAGTTGCAAACGCTGCGCTCGATGTTGGAATCGCCCGGCGGCTTGATCTTGGTCACCGGCCCGACGTCGTCCGGAAAGACGACGACCTTGTACGCGTGTTTGCACCACTTAAACAACGGCGAACGGAAGATCAACACGATCGAAGACCCGATCGAATACGCCGTCGAGGGGATTCGCCAGACACAGATCAATCTGCATTGGGACTGCGATTTTCCGGAGATGTTACGCAGCGTCTTGCGCCAGGCGCCGGACGTGATCATGATCGGCGAGATTCGCGATCCCATCACCGCGCAAACCGCCGTCCGCGCCGCCAACAGCGGACACTTGGTGCTGGCCACGTTGCACAGCGCGACCGCCTGCGGGGCGATTCAAAGCATGCTGAACCTGGGCGTGCATCCGCACTTTTTTTCCAATTCGTTACGCGGCGTCGTCGCGCAACGGTTGACCCGCATCTTGTGCGATCAGTGTCGTGTCGATTTCGACCTTAGCGAATCACCGCTGACGTTCGAGGAAATCGGTCATCTGCTGCACGAGGGCGAAGGGAGAAAACTGTATACGTCGGTCGGCTGCGAATCCTGCCGCGCGAAGGCTACCGGACGCGAACCGGCGTGTTCGAGGTGCTGAGCGTCTCGCCGACGATGCGCAAAATGATGAATACCGGCGCGAGCAGCGGCGAACTGGAAGCGCAAGGCATTCGCGACGGCATGCTGGAATTCCGCCGCGCGGGACTGCTCAAAGTCGCGAAGGGCGTGACGAATATGGAAGAAATCCTGCGTGTGATTCCTTCCGAAAATTTAGGATTGGTCTAAGGACAAATGCCGCAGGCGAGCATTTCTCGCGGTTTTCCCCACTCGGCCTCATTGTGGCCGCTAGCCGGATTCTTATACTGAATCGCATCTCGCGGCGTGCGATTCGCGTGGACGTTCGACGTTCTCAAGATCGCGGCGAGGATCGGCTCTCCGTCTTTCTCTTGCGCGTGTTATGAAAATTCACGAATTTCAGGCCAAGCAGATTCTTCGCCAACACGGCGTGAACGTCCCCAAGTCGATCATCGCGCGGAACGCGGACGAAGCGTCGAAGGCGTTCGCCGATCTCGGCGGTCCGTTGGCCGTGGTGAAGGCGCAGTATTCACGCCGGCGGGCGCGGCAAGGGGACCATCAAGATCAACCCGGCCCAACGCGGCGTGGTTCTGGTCAAAAGCGCAAGCGACGCCGCCACGATGGCCGGCAATCTGCTGGGCCAGGAACTGGTCACCATCCAAACCGGTCCCGGCGGCCAAGCCGTGCGGCAGGTCTTGATCGAAGCGGGCTGCGACATCGACCGCGAACTGTATCTGGCCATCTTGGTCGATCGCGGGATGAAGAGCGCCGTGGTGATCGCCAGCGCGGCGGGCGGGATGAACATCGAAGAGGTCGCACACGATACGCCCGAGAAAATCTTCACGGAAAAATTCCATCCGGATCAGGGCCTCTTCCCGTTCCAGATTCGCAAACTGACCAAGAAGCTGGAACTGACCGGCGCATCGGCCAAGGGGGCGGGCAAGTTCTTGAACGACCTGTGCAAGGTCTTCGTCAAGGAAGATTGCTCGATGCTCGAGATCAATCCGCTGGTCGTCACCAAAGGCGGCGAGCTGATTTGTCTCGATTGCAAGATGACGTTCGACGACAACGCGCTGTTCCGCCATCCGGCGTTGAACGAGCTGCGCGATTTGGACGAAGAAGAGCCGACCGAAGTCCGCGCCGCGGCGTCGGGGCTGTCGTACGTCAAGTTGGACGGCAACATCGGCTGCTTGGTCAACGGCGCCGGTTTGGCGATGAGCACGATGGACTTGATCAATTTGCACGGCGGCGAGCCGGCCAACTTCCTCGACGTCGGCGGCGGCGCCAACGTCGAGACCGTGACCGAGGCGTTCCGCATTCTGCTGGGCGATAAGAACGTCAAAGGCGTGCTGGTCAACATCTTCGGCGGCATTATGAAATGCACCACGATCGCGACGGCCGTGGTCGCGGCTTATAAGACGGTCGGCTTCAACGGCATCCCGTTGGTCGTCCGTCTGGAAGGAACCGAAGTCGCCGAAGGTCGCAAAATCCTGGCCGACAGCGGCGCCGACATCATCACCGCCGAAGGCCTGACCGACGCCGCGCAAAAAATCGTCGCGGCGGTCAAAAAGTAGTCGCGGCGGGTTCTCGTTGCGTCGCGCTCATCCTAAAACCGAACACTGAACACCGAAAACGTTTCTCCATGTCGATTCTGATCAACAAAGATACGCGCGTCATTTGCCAAGGCATCACCGGCAACGTCGGTCAGTTCCACACCAAAGGGTGTAAGGAATACGGCACCAAGATGGTCGGCGGGGTCACGCCGGGGAAAGCCGGCCAAACGGTCGAAGGCTTGCCCGTGTTCGACACCGTGGAAGAGGCGGTCAAGCAAACCGGGGCGAACGCCACGATGATCTTCGTACCGCCCGCGTTCACGGCCGACGCCATCCTCGAAGCGGTCGATGCCGGAATCGGCGTGATCTGCGCCATCACCGAAGGCGTGCCGGTCATCGACATGGCCCGCGTCTATCCGATCGTGCGTCAATCGGGCAGCGTGCTGATCGGCCCCAACTGCCCCGGCGTCATTACGCCGGGCGAATGCAAGATCGGCATCATGCCTGGCTACATTCATAAGCCGGGCGGCGTCGGCGTGATTAGTCGTAGCGGCACGCTGACTTACGAAGCGGTCTGGCAATTGACCAATCTCGGCTTGGGCCAATCCACGTGCGTCGGGATCGGCGGCGATCCGATCGTCGGAACCTCCCAGATCGATCTGCTGAAGCTATATCAGGACGATCCGCAAACCGAAGCGATCTTGATGATCGGCGAAATCGGCGGAACCGCCGAAGAAGAAGCGGCCGCTTACGCCAAAGCGCACGTCACCAAACCATTGGCCGCGTTCATCGCGGGGCAAACCGCTCCGCCGGGCAAACGGATGGGCCACGCCGGCGCGATCATCAGCGGAGGCAAAGGGACCGCCGCCGACAAGATCGCCGCGTTGCGCGAAGCCGGTTTCGAGATTTCGAACGGTCCGGCCGACATGGGCGAAGCCGTGAAACGCGCCATCGCCCGAAAAGGCCGATAACAGCGATTCTAACGACCAAGGCGCGCGACCCACGCCGCGTTTCCGCTCGCGGCGAACGCCTGTCTCGCAGTAAGCCGGCATAGAATAAGGATTCTCTTGTTCGTTCGCCGGAGCCTTGCGTTTTGTCCTCTTCGATTCAGCCTTCTTCGCCACAGTCCTCCAAGCTGCGTATCGGCCTGTTGGTCGACTCGCTCACGCAGCCCGCTTGGGTGCGCGAGATGCTTCGGCGCGTCGCGGCGACGGGGATCGCCGAAGTCGTGTTGGTCGTGCGAAACGCCTACATCGAGCCGCCCCGTTCGACGCTCGCGCGGATGTGGGACAATTTTCATACGTTGGGATACTCGCTGCATTTGCGTCTCGACCGCAAATTGTTCGCCCCCAAACACGACCCATTCGAGACCGGTTCCATAGAAGAACTCATCCCCGACGCCAAGGTGTTCGACGTCGTGCCGCAACGCGGGAAGCACGTCGATCGTTTGGCGGCCGTCGACGTCGATCGAATCGCCGCGGAACGGCCCGACGTGCTGATTCGTTTGGGCTTTCGCATTCTGAAAGGGCCGATCCTAACGCTCGCCCCGGCCGGCGTTTGGTCGTTTCATCACGGTGATCCCGATACGCATCGCGGGGGGCCGGCCGGCTATTGGGAAGTGTTTCGAGGGGAACCCACGACCGGCGCGATTCTGCAAATCCTGAACGAGGAACTCGACGGCGGAACGATTCTGGCCGAAACGCATTCCTGCACCGATCCGACCTCGCAGCTTCGCAACAACGCCACGTCGTATTGGAAGGCGTTGGCGATGTTGCCGCGACAGCTTAAGTCGCTGGCGCGACTCGGCGCGGACGAGTTTCTCGGACAAGCCGGCACACGCGCCGCGCCGGTTCGGTTTTATTCGCATAAGCTCTACGTCGCGCGCGCAATCGCGACGTCGTGGCCGGTTTTCTCAAAACCGCTGGACGCCTGATCGGCCGCAAGCTCAAAAAACTGTTCCGCCGCGAGCAGTGGATCCTGCTGTCGAAGCGCGGCGACGCGCTCTCGGGCTCGTTCGAACGATTCAAGACATTGACTCCGCCGGCGGATCGTTTTTGGGCCGATCCGCATCTGATCGAGCGCGACGGGCGACCGTATTTGTTCGCCGAAGAATATCTCGACGCGACCGGGCTGGGCCGCATCGTGGTGTTTGAATGCGACGAGAATGGGAACTGGATCTCGCCGCCGCAGCCGGTGTTGGAACGACCGTATCATCTCTCATATCCGTTTTTGTTCGAACATGCCGACGAACTGTACATGCTGCCCGAGACCGCGGGCAATCGGACGATCGAAGCGTACCGTTGCGTCGAGTTTCCGCATCGATGGGAGCCGGCGGCCGTCTTGATGAACGACGTCTCGGCGGTCGACGCCACGTTGCACGAGCGCGACGGACGATGGTGGATGTTCGTCAATCTGCGCGAACATCCCGGCGCGTCGTCGTGGGACGAACTGCATCTGTTTTCCGCCGACTCGCCGCTCGCGACCGCGTGGACGCCGCATCCGGCCAATCCGATCGTTTCCGATGTGCGTTCCGCGCGGCCGGCCGGCGCGATTTTTGAAGCCGACGGACGTTGGATCCGCCCGGCGCAGGATTGCTCGGGCCGTTACGGACGGGGGCTGAAATTCATGGAGATCATCACGCTCGACGAACGGCGTTACGAAGAACGCGAGGTCGCGTCGCACTATGCGGACTGGTCCGACGACCTGACCACGATCCACGCCTTCGCACGTTGTCGGGCAGCGACCGTCGTGGACGCGATGCGTAAGCGGAGTCGCTTTCGATAGAATGCGTAACGTCATGTCCCTCGAATCGAAAGAGCTGCCGATGACTCCGCCGAAGATCGTCGAATTCTTGAATCGCGTGCCGATCGTCGGCTTGACGTTCGGCGCAGGTGATTCGGAACTTGGACGCGAGATACGTTCGCTTCCGATCGAAGCGTTGTTCGCACCGCATAAAATCATCGATGCCGAATCCGCGCGTCTCGTGCAAGCCGGCCTGCTGACGATGGTCGACCAATTCGACGCCGCGCATGCGATCGCCCAGGAGATCGAAACGCCGAGCGGAAGCTATTGGCACGGCATTCAACATCGGCGCGAACCAGATCCGTTCAACGCGAAGTATTGGTTCCGCCGCGTCGGACGACACCCGATTTACGATGTTCTCGCCCAGGAGGCGAAACGACTCGTCGCGGAAGACGCCGCGTTCGCATCCTGGCCGGAAGCCGAGTGGTTGTCCGCCGGGAAGACTTGGTCGAGCGAGCGTTTCGTCGATCTGTGCGCAGCGGCCGCCGCCGATCCTCAACGCGACGAGCTTTATCGCCGGATCCAACGCCGAGAATGCGAATTGCTGGTGGACTATTGTGCTCGCGCAGCCGTAGGATCCGCATAATCCGTTTGTGGCGTCCAGCAGCCGACGTTCGCTCACAGGCGATGAATTGCCAAATCGTCCGACAGTGAGGATGATTGAATACGGTGCGGGAGTTTCGATTTTTCAGGCGGTCATTCATCGGGGCACACGTCGCGATATGCCATTTCAGTTTAGATGTCATTGCGGACAAATCCTGCAAGCGGAAGACGCGCAGCAGGGCCAGCCCGTCACGTGTCCCTACTGCGCGAACTTGGTGACCGTTCCGGTGGTGAATCCGCAGTTTCCGCCGCCGGGTTCTCCCAGCGCGTTCACACCGCCGAGCCAACCCGGCGCATTTCCACCGACGTCCGGTCCTGCCGCGAACCCCTTTACGCAAGCGCCGCCCGCCGGTCCGTCGGGGAATCCGTTCGCTTCGCCCGCCGGTGGTCCGCCGTCTTACGCTCCGCCGTCGCCGGGGAACTGGCCCGGTCCGCAAGCCCCTGGCGGTTTTCCGGCGCAACCGTTCGGTCAACAACCATTCGCGCCGCAACAACCTCCAGGGCAACCGTTCGCTCCGCCGTCGTTTGGTCAGCCCGGCGGCACGACGGGTGGAAATCCGTTCGCTCCCGATACGCCGCTGGGTTTCGGCGGGCGCCGAACTTCGGCGCACCCGCCGGCCCGGCGTTCGGCAACCCACAAGCTCCGTCGCCGTTCGCGCCTGCGCAGTTTCCGGCCGCTCGCGAAACGGCCGCGCCGAATTTTCCGTTTCTCGGCGGCGCGCCGGGGAGCGCAGCACCTGCGACTCAATCCACCGGTAGTGCCGGCGATTGGACCGACGACCGACGACCGTCCCAGCCCGCGACGGCTCAGATTTGGCACATCCCTTGTCCCAACGGCCACATCCTGGAAACGTCGGTTGATTTGTTGGACGAAGAGGTCGAATGTCCGTTCTGCCAAACGCAGTTCGTATTGAAACTGCACGACAGCGTCGAAGAAACCGAAAAACGTGAGCGTGAGCGCGAGGCGCGCGACGCCGAGAGCGGCGCGTTCTGGCTGAAGCTGGCGATCGGCGTGGCCGTTGTCGTGATTCTAGGGTTGGGCGTGATGATGGCCGTTCGCTAATAGCGCTGTGCTTCATCCGCGCATCAAATGCGCGGGATGAAGCACAGCACCGGGATCGCCAGCGATGCGATGCCCAAGAGCGTGCGAACTCGCCCCAACGGCATCCGATCGTTCGACGTCGGCGGATGATCGACGCCCAAGAAAATCACCAGCACCAGCATGACCATCCAGTTGTAATTGTCGGTGACGACCATTGCGGCGATGCAGGCTAGCAAAACGCCTGTGCGCCGCGTAGTGGGCGCGTTTGCCAAGCAAGCAATACAGCACGTGGCCGCCGTCGAGTTGACTGAGCGGAAACATATTCAAGCCCGTCACCAAGCAGCCGACCCACCCGGCCATCAGCCACGGATTGAGCAATAAATCCTGGTCGGGCGTCATTTCGGGACGGAGCCAAGTTCTCAAGAGCTCGACCAGCAACGGGTCGTCGATATGACCCCAGCCGTTCGGAGCGACGGTGACCGCTTGCGCGTGAGAAATCCCGTAAACCAAGATCGGAACAATCAGCGCCAGCCCCGCCAGCGGGCCGGCGAGGCCGATATCGAATAACTGACGGCGATTCGCACGACGTCCGTCCAGCACGATCACCGCTCCCATCGTCCCGGTAAACAATAACGGAAACGGAATAAACAGCGGATACGACGACGAGATGCGATACCGGACGTTCATCAAAAAGTGGCCCATTTCATGGGCCAACAGAATACCCATCACGGCGCACATGTACTCGATGCCGTTCCAGACAAACACCGATGTATGCAACTTTTGCGGTAATGTTGGGTCTTCGAACGCGAAGATCTTCGGCCAACCGGCGACGCCGGCCAAAAACGTCGTTCCGCAGGTACAGAGAAACAGCGCGATCGGCAGCATGACGCGCCGCGACGGTGCGGGAGGGGGATCGGTCGCGCGATAGGCGGCCGTGACGCCGAGCGCGTCTTCCAGCGTCGGCAACTCGGCGACATGCCGATAGGGATTCTCGCGTCGATCGCGCGGGTCGTCGGCTTCGGACGTCTGATCAAGGGAACTCATATCAGCAGCTTACCGGAGCCTATGCGAATCGGCGAGTCATGAGAGGCCGCGGCGACGCGCAACCTCACGCCGACTCGATGCTCTTGACCGCATTGCCGCCCGACAGACGCGCGCCGTCCAAGCAACGTTGCGCCGCCTGGATCAATTGATCCGGCACGAAGTTCTTCGACGGCTGCGCGACGTTCGAAATCCCGATACTGAGATGCAAGCCCGGGGAAGATGCGTCGATCGCGCCGCAACGCAGCTCGTGTGCGTGGCGTTGCAGATCGTTGGCCCATTGCACCGCCGCGCGACGTTCGCAATCGGGCATCAGCACCGCGTATTGCGACGCCGACAGACGCAACGCGATTTGTCGCGGATACGGAGCGCTCTGAATCCGCCGCCACAACGCGGCGTAAACGCGTTCGTCGACGCACGGATCGTCGCCGGATTCAGTCTCGACGGCGTCGGCTTGGATCAAGGTCAGACTGAGCGGCTCGCGCGCTTGACGACATTGCACGGCCAAGGTCGACGTCGTTTGTCGCAACACGGTCGAGTAACACTTGGCGCTGGTCGTTTTTACGACCGTGGCCGATGTCGCCGCGAGCGCGGCGTTCGCGAACGGGTTCGACGCTTGCGGCGCGGCGTTCATCGATGCGAAGGCCTGGAATTCCGGAGCGGTCGGTCCGCGGTCGTCCGTCGGCGTATTCGTCGCGGTCTGTTCGACATGACCTTGTGGAAAGTCCAAACGGGGCCAAGCATCGATCGATGCCGCGTCGCTTTCGGACACCAATCGTTGTGCATCGTCGAGTGCGCGAACGGCCGCGGTTTTCAGTCGCTCGATGGCGTTCGACGATTCGTCAATAGGCTGCTCGTGAAGTTGACTTTCGCGGATTTCGCCGGAGATTCGCTGTTCGGCCAATGCTCCCAAACGCTCTAACGCGACGATCGCCATCGATTCGAAGCTCTGATCGCCGGCCAGCGGAATCGTGATGTTGGCGGCCAACGGATCGACGTGCGAACGGGCGGTCGACAGCAATTCGCTTAAACCGTGAGCGTCCAGTCCGAAGTCGTCGGCCGCGTCGGCGGCGATCACTTGCCAGAGCGCGACGCCGTGAGAACTCAACGCCCAGGAAACGCGTCCGGCCAGCCGCAGGACGGCCGCCGTTCGACGACGATCCGGCGTTAGCCCGACCGCGCGACTCGCATGCAAGCCGGCGGCGATCAACGCGTTCAATTCCGGCGGCAACTTCCAACTTTCCAAGATGATTTCGCCGACCTGGGCGTGGTCGAAGCCCAGGGCCGCGAATTCATGTTTCGCCAGTTCGCGCGCATCCCCCGAGACGACGTTCAACAAGCGGGAATAATCGGCGCCGTATTCCTGAATCAACGTCAGCACGCCGATTTCGCCCAGCATGCCGGCCAGGAACAATTCGTCCGGATCGCCGATTCCCTTCATCCGCGAAAGCTCGCGCGCGAACGTGGCGGTCAATAACGTGCGATGCCAGTACCGCCGCAACGCGTCGCCGTTCACGCCGCGGAACAACCGATCGGGCAAGCTGAACCCCAGAACCAACATCTTCAACGGATTCAGTCCCAGCACGTTCAACGCTTGTTGCAGATCGCCGACTTTGCGATGCAGCCCGAACAGCGAGCTGTTGACCACGCGCAACAGTTTGGCGGTCAAAGCGGGATCGTTCTCCAGACAGCGTCGCAACTCCGACAAGTCGTCTTGCGGGCGAGAGGTCAATTCCAAGACCCGCGCGGCGACGGACGGCAGAGTGTAGAGACGTCGGGCGCGAAGCGTTAACGCTTCGATGATGCGAGCGGTGGGCATACGGATCCAGACCGGGGTAGTTCGTCTCCGCGACGCGGGGTACGCACGCAACACGGGTACAAACGTCGGGGTGAGCAAACGTAGCACGAAAACCACATCTCGGTCGCCGCGCGAGCCGTTTCGCACGCCGGTAACGATCGTATCGATCGTCCGGTGGGCGGCGCGAAACGCGCGTTGACTTTCGGCGACGACGACCTAAATCACCTACGACGGATCGTCGAACGTCCCTCGCGACGTCGGCGACACTATTCGAACGCCCATCCTTTTGATTCTGCGGAACGCGTCATGAGTCGCGGCAATCTGATCTTGATCGACGACGATCGGCACGTGCTCGAATCGATGGCCGCCTGGTTGCGCGAACAAGATTACAAAGTCGAGACGGCCGTCGACGCCCGTCCCGGCATCGCGTTGATCGATAAGAAGACGCCCGACGTAGTGCTCTGCGATCTGCGTCTGCGCGAAGGGGACGGATTCGAAGTCCTCCAGCATTGCCGTACGCAGCATCCGGACTGCGCGGTGATCTTGCTGAGCGGATACGGGACCGTCGAAACGGCGATGGACGCGATCCGCGGGCGCGTTCGACTTTCTGACCAAACCGTTGATCGATCAAGAATTGGAAATGTCGTTGCAACGGGCGTTATCGCAACGTCGCGTGCTGGCCGAAAACGTCGTGTTGAAAAAACAACTCGATCAACGCTTCGGGTTGGAAAACGTCGTGGGGCGCGATCATCGGATGCAACGCATTTACGACGTGATCGAAAGCGTCGCCGATACGCGCGCCACGGTGTTGATCACCGGCGAAAGCGGTACCGGCAAGTCGTTGATCGCGCGGTCGTTGCACCGCAAAAGCACGCGTCGCAATAAACCGTTCGTGGAAGTCGCGTGCGGCGCTTTGCCCGAGAATCTGCTGGAAAGCGAACTGTTCGGGCACGTCGCCGGAGCGTTTACCGGCGCGATGGGCGACAAAGTGGGGAAATTCGCCGCCGCCGACGGCGGGACGATTTTTCTGGACGAAATCGGGACCGCCACGCCGGGCATGCAAGTTAAGTTGCTACGCGTGCTGCAAGAATTCGAATTCGAACCGGTTGGCGGGACGAAGACGATGCGCGTTGACGCGCGGGTCATCCTGGCCACCAACGAACGGCTGGAAGCCGCGGTCGCCGAAGGGCGTTTTCGGCAGGACTTGTATTACCGCATCAACGTCATCAACGTCGAGTTACCCAGCCTGCGCGATCGCATCAGCGACGTGCCGGGGTTGGCGGAACATTTCTTGCGTAAAGTCTGCGACGAGTCGGGAAAGAAGACGCGCGGTTTCCACGAAGAATCGATCATCGCGCTGCAACGCTACTCGTGGCCGGGCAAACGTGCGCGAATTGCAAAACGTCATCGAACGCGCGGTCCTGCTGGGCAAAGGCGAACAAATCACCCCCGCCGACTTGCCGCAACAAATTCTCGCCTTGCCCACCGGCTCGGCGATCGCCCGGGCGTTGCCGGGGCAGTCGCTGAAGGAAGCGTTGATGGAGCCCGAGCGGCGGATCATCATGGAAGTGTTGGAGATCAACAGTTGGAATCGCAACCTGACGGCGGATCAACTGGGGATCAATCGCACCACACTTTACAAGAAGATGAAAAAGCTCGGTTTGGACGAGAGTAAGCTGGTCGACTGAGACCTCAATCCAATTCGATCACCCGCGATTCCGTGAAGTAAAGCGCCGTACAGATCGTCGTTAGTCGATCCGGCGACGCGCCCGACGACGCAGATTTGCGCTCGACGACCTGCCGCCAGCACGCCGTAACGATCCGCCAAACCCAACGCCACCGCGCCGCCACGCGTGCCGATCTCCACGATCGTTTGCGGCGCGACCGTATGCTGCGCGGCGACCTCTTGCAGTTCGCGCCACAGGTTCAGATCGGGATTCGACGCCCGGCTATCCGTGCCGAAGGCCATCGCGACGCCCGCGGCCAGATTTTCGGCGAGCGGGTAAGGCTCAAGCCCGAAATGGCGATGCGTCCGCGGACAGAAGACCAAGCTCATGCGATCGGCATGTGCGGCCAGTACCGTTCGCTCGGCCGCGCCGAAATAATTCCCGTGAATCACTAACGTGCGCGGCGCGGTCGCTAAACGCTGCAGAAGCATCACACAATCGGCGGGGCCGCGCCAAAAATCCTCGCGCCACACACCGGCGTTTTCGAGCATCGTGCGCAAAGGGCCACTCCCGGTCGCCAACAGCTCGAGTTCCGCGTGTGATTCGCCGAGGTGCATCGCGAGTGGACTATCGGAGTCGCTAGCGACTCCGATCAACCCGTCGAACAACTCCGCGCAGACCGTATACGGCGCATGCGGGCTGAGGCCCGGCCGCCAGTGCGGGCCGAGTTTCAAAGCGACATGCGCTCGGGCGAACGCGACTTGCTCAGGAACCTGGGCGGGATCCCAACTCAAGAATTCGCGAAAAACGACCCCTTCGTTCTGCGTGTCGCCGAAGGCACCCGATGGCCAGCCTGCGGTGGCGATTTCACCGATCGCTGACACGCCGGCCCGCGATGATTCGCGTAGGCCTGCCTGAGTGCTGTTTGTTTGCTGATCGGCGTCCCGAGCTCTTCGATGCGCGACGACCAACGGCACCCATTCCGAGAATTCGAGCCGCTGCGCCAAGCGGTTCGCGTAATTCGCTGAACTCCAAATGCGTATGCGCGTTCACCAAGCCGGGCAGAATGGCGACATCACCCAGATCGAGCGGCGAGTCGCCGTCCCACCGCGAGCGAGCGACGACGCGGGTGATGCGGCCGTCGCGCACGCCCAGCACGCCGTCGTGCAACGGCGTTTCACCAATAGGCAGGATCCAGCGCGGCGCAGTCCACGCTCGCGACCATCGCAGGCTTCGAGAATGAAACGAACGTTTTCCACGTGACGCTTCCGAATGAATAAACCGGACGACATTCAGAATACGGGAAACGTCAGAAGGAAAAAGGCGGCCCTGTCGACGTTTTTGTCGAAGGGCCGCCTTTTCGCGTTTAGATGCGAATGTACGTTGGGTCGGATTATGCTCCGGCGTGCAACATTTGGCCGAGGCGCGTTTAAGTGGTCTTGAATGGCAGAAGGACCGACTTCTTGCCAATTGGTGACCTTATGTCGCAGAATCGCCAACTTCAATTCCTCGAACGCTTCGTTCAGATCCAGCGGTAGAGCGGGTAACTCGGCGAACGGACGCAATGGGTTGATCGGCACGCGTGTGTCGAGCGACCCGCTCTCGCCATCTTCGCGCGCGGCCTCCGCGCCGGAACGTTCGCCCGACGCGGTGGGCGATTCATCGTCGTCGCCGAAATCCGGTCCTTCGTGAGCGGGGCCGCCGGATTCGCCCGCGAAGTTCGTCGTCAGACTCGCGGTCGAGGTTTCTTCGTCGCTCGAATCTTCGTCCCAGGTTTCAGGCAGCGTCGGATCTTCGACGACGATCTCGCCCAGGGCTTCGGCCCGTTGTTGACGCATGCCCGCGACCGACCAGTCGTTCTGCACGGCTCCTTCGAGCCACATTTCGGCGTCGGCCCATTCGTTAGCCGCTTGGAAATGGCTCCAATACAGGCCTTTGTAGTCGTCGTGCGTCGCGCTGAAGCGTTCGAACACCCGGCGTAAACGACCGACATGCTGGCCGCTGACGCCGCCGACCCGAGCGGCCCAGGCTTCGTCGCTGTATTCTTCGATCGGCGCTTCGGCGACGATCAACGCCGTGCGCCATCTGGATGATGCGTCCTTTTTCCCAGTTGGTGGTGCTGACCAAATGGTTCCAGCGGCCCAAAAAGGCGGCCGAGGTTTGTTCCGCGACCGTCGTGGTGTCTTGCGTTTGCGCCATCGTCGTTGAGTGTCGTCCAAGGGGTCGGTTCCATCCCGCTCACGTGATTCGCATCTTAACAATGGTCGACAAGAGAACGAGCGTGCGAGCTTCCGCACGATGTGTTACAGGCTCGCTAAAGCTCTAGGATTCCAGTAGGAATCGCGAGTTTACGGCGTCCCCAGGCATGGGGAAAACGTGTCGCGCGTCGAGCGGCAGAGTTGAACATCCGTCGACGCGGCGACTAGGTGTTCGGGGTCGATGGGGACGACTCGGGAGCGACTCGCGGTGAATCGCCGTCAAAACCGCAGGTTTTGTGTGCGCCGTCGCAAAACGGTTTGGCCTGCGAGAATCCGCAACGGCAGAGGGCAACGACCGGCTTATGCGTCGGCAACGGAATCAGGTTGCCCAGATGATCGGTCAGAGTGAACGGGCCTTCGACGACGATCGGGCCGTTTTCGCGGAGACGAATTTTCAACGGTTCGGACATCGATGTGGAATGCAAGATGGTCGACTGAGCGTCGACCATCTTACGTCTTCGGCTTTCGTGTCGCGACTCTTTCGCTTACGCGCGATTTCTCGGCGTCGGAGTTTTCCGGATCGGCTTTGTTCGTCGCCGCTTTGATCGCCGCATTGAATTCCAGGGTTTCAAGGATCGCTTTGTCGGCCTCGCCGAATTTCTCGAGCATGCTGTCTTCGAACGAAATCGTCGTCGAAACGCGGTAGCCTTCCGGGCCTTCGAAGAGGTAGCTGACCCACAACACGGGAACTTGTTCGACGACCCCTTCGCAGACTACTTTTAAGGTGCGAACACCGGCAGGGTTCTTGCCTTCGGTGCTGTCTTGAATCTTGGTAAAGCTGGGTCCGATCGCCGCTTTGACTTCCGTCTCGAACTCCTTCAGCGAGGTTTCCGGAGCGGTCGACGGCGCTTGAATCAACTTCATGTTGCACTGGGCGGCGACCAAGCCATCGTCCAGCAGCCGCATGTTGAGTCCGTAATTCTCGTCCTGCACGACGCGCCAGCGGGGGTCGTATTTCATGCGAAACACGTTGCGACGTTGGACATAGCCCAGCAGATCAGGCTTTGCATCGTCGATCAGCGGCAATTCCCCCAACGCATCGTCCGAGAGTTTCGTGATCTGGTGGGTCGGGGCGGCGACGGCGTTCAGTTTGGCCGTGATGTTCATGCCGGGCGTGACCAGAGCCGAATCGCGTTGTTCCTTGATCGTAAACGCCCAAGCCAAGAACCGGCCGTTGCGAACGTCGAACTTGGCGGTTCCGTCGACGTCGATCGAGTTCGGAGCGCTAACGCGAGGCCGGTCAGTTTGCCGGTCAGCGAAATGATGGCGGCTTCGCTGGAGACCGAAACGAGCTTGACCTTCACATCGTTGCGTTTAACTTCGTCGATCCCCAGCAGCGGAGCTAATTTTTCGTTCGGAATGGTCCACGTGTCGCGTTCGTTGACCGAACCGGTCGGCAAGATATTGGCGATGGTCAACGGGTCGCACGAGGCATCCAACAGGTCGCGCTGGTCGCGCAGTGAGCGGGTCGCCTGCCGAGATCAACCGCAACTTGCCGGCGCTGACTTTGCCGCGAATCAGCGTGTGTTTGTCCTGCAGCTTGGTGATCGTGCTTTCGCGATCGACGCGGACGACGGCCTTGGCCTCTTCGTAGATTCGTAATGTCCGAGTTTCCGTCGGAAGCGAGCCGTCGTCGACCCGGCGTTCGCCATAGCGAAGATTGGCCTCGACTTGTAACGGCATCGAAACGGCCTCTTTGCCGGCACCGATCAAGAGTTGGCCCTGGACGTTCAAATCGATCGTATAGTTGGTTAAATCACCGGCATTCGGCTGGTATTTCAGCTCGACCGCTTGGGCGGCGACGGAAACCAGCGAACTAGCACCGCAGAGCAGAATCGCACGAAGAGTGGCGTAAATCCGGGACATATGTCGCTTCTCGCGCGAAGTGGATCGATGTGGATGCCGGCGATTTGCAGACGGCGGTACAGTTGCATGCCGTATCGGAATCATCGTCACCGATGGAATCTTGAATCCAGCAGAATCGTTAGAAGCGTTCGAGAACCACCTATTACAGCCGTTTCATACATTTGTTTAATGAGTTTGCGGCGAATTTCAGCTTGCTTTGAAAATCCCTAAGCTAATGTTCTGATGCGGGTTACGGCAAAAAGGCTGTCGCTGTCTTGGATGCCATTGCGGAATCCCGCCACGCTTTTCTCAACATTCTCTCGACCCTTGGACACTCTGTTACGTAAAACAGATGGGAATCGCAGAGCGAACTTCGTATTGCGATACCGGGTCTAAGTTGGCGGTAGGATTCGCCTCAGGTCGCTGGTTCGGTGTCTCGTTTTTTCCGATGGTCGATTCGGTCCGCAACGTGCCACAGTTATGGCATCGTCTTGCGGTAGAGTCGACTGTTTGGAAACAGGGCGGAGGTGCCCCGATTATGCATGCAGATTACAAGAGTCCTGTGTTGCGTCAGTTGCGCGATCAGCAAGTCGGCTATGCGCCGCGCGACAAAAAATTGGAACAACTGAATCGTGCCGAGAAGTTGTTGCACGAGTTGGATCCGGATCGCGTCTACACGTACGAATTTCTCTGTCAAAAAATCACCGATTACAAACCGACGTCGTTCCCCAATCACAAGTTGAACGGCACCGACGCTAAGCACGACCTATTGCTGTTCGTGGAAGATCTCTCCGATTCGGCCGATCTCGGGGCAGTCGAGGTGGGCGAGAACGTGATGACGGTCGATGAACTGAGCAAATCGTTCAATGTTTCGACCAAGACGATCAATCGCTGGCGTCAACAAGGATTGGTCAGTCGTCGCTTCGTATTCGATGGGCGTAAGCGCGTTGGCTTTTTGAAAAGCAGCGTCGATCGCTTCGTCGCGGGTAACGAGGAGCGGATCAAACGCGGGACCCGTTTTAGTCAGATGCGCGACGACGAACGCGACGAGATACTCCACGCCGCGCGACGCCTTTCCGTCGAAGGTGGCTGCCCTTCTGAAGTGATCCGCCAAGTCGCCGAACAATACAACCGCAGCGTCGAGACGGTCCGTTACACGATTCGTAATTTCGATCAGGAACACACGGAATTAGCCATTTTTCCGCATGGCGCAGGTGCGCTCGACGACGAGGCGAAAAAGAAAATTCAGCAGCAATTCCATCGCGGCGTTTCGGTCGATTCATTGGCCAAGGCGTTCTGTCGGACGTGCGCCAGCATCTATCGCATCGTGAACGAGATGCGCGCCCGGCGCATCATGGAACTGCCGTTGGATTTCATTCCGAATCCCGGCTTTCCGCGATTGAATCCCGAGAAGATTTTGCGCGAAGCTTGCCCGGAAAATCCGGCGGCCGCGAAGAAGATCAAGGTTCCCGCGGGCTTGCCGCCGTATCTCGGCAGCTTGTACGAAATTCCGTTGCTCAATCGCGAGCAAGAGGCGCATCTCTTCCGCAAATTCAATTTCTTGAAGTATCGCGCAGGCAAACTGCGCGAACAACTTGATCCGGTCACGGCGAAAAGCTCGACCATGGACGAGATCGAGAAGCTGTACAACGAAGCCCTCGCGGTCAAGAACTCGATCGTTCGCGCCAATTTGCGATTGGTCGTGTCGATCGCCAAGAAGCACATTGGGCCGACGGATAACTTTTTCGAGTTAGTGAGTGACGGCAACGTCTCGTTGATTCGCGCGGTCGAGAAATTCGATTTCGCCCGTGGCTTCAAGTTCAGTACGTACGCCAGCTGGGCGATCATGAAGAACTACGCACGGTCGATCCCGGACGAGATCAAGCACAAGGATCGCTTCCGCACGACCGCGCTGGAACTGTTTCTGGGCAAAGCCGACAACCGCGGCGACCATCTGGTCCGCGAAAACGAACAGAATCGCCGCGAAAAGCAGGTTGGCAAGATCCTGGAACGCTTGGACGAACGTGAACAGAAAATCATCATCAGCCGCTTCGGGCTGGATCACAGCCATGAACCGCTGACGCTGCAAGAAGTCGGCGTCGAAATGGGTGTGACGAAGGAACGCGTTCGCCAGATCGAAGCCAGGGCATTGGACAAGCTGCGTCAAGCGATCGCGCAAGAACACTTGGATATCGAGTTGCCAGGGTAACTCCTTAACTTTTGCATGAACGGTCCACGGCCATCGGGTAGTTGCCCGATGGCCGTTTTTTATCGGCCAGAGATTTTTTTGTAAGCTGCTGCAAACAAATAATTTGAGGCGGATCATGCACTGTGGCGTAATCGGTTTGTGGGAACCTCAATGCAACCGGATGTGACT
Organism: Pirellulales bacterium; assembly: GCA_049840575.1. Taxonomy (GTDB): domain Bacteria; phylum Planctomycetota; class Planctomycetia; order Pirellulales; family JALHPA01; genus JANRLT01. The sequence goes on along the minus strand of JASGKV010000007.1, from coordinate 122,193 downwards.
TACCGGGAAAGGAACGCGAGAACGCCAATGTGGAACTTTGGGAAATGCAAAAAGAACGAAAAATCCCTTCGTGATTGGACTGTCGGCACACCTTGCAAGGGTGGGGAAGATCAGTATATTTAGGTGTTTCCCGGGTTCCTGGGACCGATTCACGCCGGCGTAGCTCAATTGGCAGAGCAGCTGTTTTGTAAACAGCAGGTTACCGGTTCGACTCCGGTCGCCGGCCCTGACGCCGTGATCCAAGTTCATTGCTTCAAAGAGCTTGAATCGAGACTTGGGATCGGAAAAATGTGTTTGGCGGGCTTGTTGGTCGTTGGGTTGGTCGTCGGAGAGTTATCCAAGTGGTCAAAGGAGGCAGACTGTAAATCTGTCGCGTTCGCGCTTCGAAGGTTCGACCCCTTCACTCTCCACTTACGTAGGGTTGGTTTCGGTCGGGTCGGTTGTCGGTGTTGGGGATTCTCGCGGGTGTAGTTCAATGGTAGAACTCCAGCCTTCCAAGCTGGTCGTGAGGGTTCGATTCCCTTCACCCGCTCTGAGAGTTTTTCGGTTTTGCTGATGTAGCTCAGTTGGTAGAGCGCGTCCTTGGTAAGGACGAGGTCGCGGGTTCAAATCCCGCCATCAGCCCTGGTTCGAGTCGTGCGGTCGTCGCGGCGAATCGTCGCATGCGGATCGAGACGAATACGAATTGCCGATCAAAGGCCGTCGTTTTGCTTTCGACAGCGGACGACGGTTAGGTACTGGTCGGCGAACTCATTGGTCTGGCGTCGTGCGGGTCGTTGCCCCCGACCGACGGCCGCAGCAAACACTTAGGAGATCGAATGGCAAAGGAAACATTTTCGCGGACGAAGCCCCACGTCAACGTCGGCACCATCGGCCACATCGACCACGGCAAAACCACGCTGACCACGGCTCTGTTGGCCGTTCAAGGTGCCAAGGGCTTGGCTCAGTTTAAGTCCTACGCCGAAGTCGCCAAGGGCGGTACCGTCCGCGACGAAACCAAAACCGTGACTATCGCCGTCTCGCACGTCGAATACGAAACCGAAAAGCGTCACTACGCCCACATCGACTGCCCGGGACACGCCGACTTCATCAAGAACATGATCACCGGCGCCGCCCAGATGGACGGCGCGATCCTGGTCGTGTCGGCTGCCGACGGCCCGATGCCGCAAACGAAGGAACACATTCTGCTGGCTCGCCAAGTCGGTGTGCCCGCGCTGGTCGTGTTCTTGAATAAGGTCGACTTGGTCGACGATCCGGAATTGCTGGATCTGGTCGAAATGGAAATTCGTGAATTGCTGTCGCACTACGGCTTCCCGGGCGACGACATCCCCATCATTCGCGGTGCCGGCAAGCCTGCGTTGGACAACCCGACCGATCCGAAGGCGCGCAAGTGCATCGAAGATCTGTTGGACGCCGTCGACAGCTATATTCCGGAACCGCAACGCGAAATCGACAAGCCGTTCTTGATGGCGATTGAAGACGTGTTCTCGATCGAAGGCCGCGGAACCGTGGCGACCGGTCGTATCGAACGCGGTGTCGTCAAGGTCGGTGAAGAAGTCGAGTTGATCGGCTTCAGCGAAGAAAAGAAGAAGACCGTCGTCACCGGCGTCGAAATGTTCCGCAAGATGCTCGAATCGGGTCAAGCTGGCGACAACGTCGGTTGCTTGCTCCGCGGTTTGAAGCGTGAGGACATCGAACGTGGCCAAGTCTTGGCGAAGCCGAATTCGATCACGCCGCACACCAAGTTCGAGTGCGAAGTGTACATCTTGAGCAAGGAAGAAGGCGGTCGTCACACGCCGTTCTTCTCGAACTACAAGCCGCAGTTCTACTTCCGCACTACCGACGTCACCGGCTCGGTGGCGTTGACCGGCGGGGCGGAAATGTGCATGCCTGGCGACAACGCCAAGCTGAGCGTCGAGTTGATGGCGCCGATCGCCATGGACGAAGGCGTTCGCTTCGCCATCCGTGAAGGCGGCAAGACCGTCGGCTCGGGCGTCGTCACCAAGATCTTGGCTTAATACTCCGAGATCGTTCCCCGCGAATCGCGGCGGAAACCGGAAACTTGGCCCCGGGACGCGCGTCGGAAACGGCGCGCGTCCTTGGTCCTTTTAGGATCGAACGCTTTTCGCTAAGATGTTCGATTCGGGTTTACGAGCGTAGCTCAATTGGCAGAGCAGCCGTCTCCAAAGCGGCAGGTTGGGGGTTCGACTCCCTCCGCTCGTGTTACGAGCAGCGACGTTGCGACCGGTTCGGTCGCGATCTCGCATCCTGGAATTAGAAGAATCCAAGTCGCCCGCACGGACCGTGGGGCGGAGCTTTTGCGAAGGGTTCGCAGAAGCGTGCCGGCACGAGGCCTTTGTAAACACGCGAACGTTATGGCCGAGAAAAAAGAAATCGCCGCGTCTCCCTCGTTCTTCAGCGAGTTGTTTCAGGTCGACATGTACAAGCGATCGCAAGGTCGCATCGTGCGTCAGGTCGCCTTTTTCTCCTTGTTGTTGGTCTTCGTGTTGTCGGGCTGGCGGTTGCGTTCGTTTTACGACATGGAAACCGGTACGAACGGCTGGACTTTGTTTTTGGTCGTGAGCGCGGTCGGCGCTTGGATCAGTTACCGCATCGTCAACTGGCCGCGCGCCGCCGACTTTTTGATTTCTGTCGAAGGCGAAGCGGCTAAGGTTTCTTGGCCTTCCACGACCGAGTTGGTCCGCAGTTCGTTCGTCGTCATTGTGGTTATGATTTTGCTTTCACTCATCCTCTGGATGTTCGATACGGTTTGGTTCCGCCTCTTCAGCGCGTTGGAGATCATCCCCGGCGGGTGATCGGATTGAAGATGTTTCCGGTGAAATTTCATCGTCTGCCCGCACCGTACGCACCGCCTGTTCGCGATTACCAATGACCGACGATACGCTTTCCGATCTGCCGAACATTCCGACCGCGACCGAGACGGCCGCCGAGCACGACGCCCCTGCGCCGTTGCATGTCGAATCGAGCGATGAGACGGTGCAGGATCCGACGGTGTCGAGCGGCGCCGCCGCGGAAACCGAATCGGAAGCGGAGGCCGTCGCGCCCGCCAAGCGGGCCGCGAAGAAAGCGAAGGCCGCCGAACCGGACGAACCCGCGGTTTACAAATCCGGTGAATCGGATGAACCGGCTTCCGAAGAAATCAACAAGCAGTGGTACATCCTGAAGGTCGCTACGAATCGCGAGGATTCGATCCGCGACGCGTTGCAGCGCAAGGTGGCGATGTCCGGCTTGGATCGCTACTTCGGCGACATCCTGGTGCCGGTCGAATTGTTGACCGAATTCAAGAACGGCAAGAAGCGCGTCACGAAGCATAAGCTCTATCCGGGCTACATCGTCGTGAACATGGAGATCAACGACGACACGTGGTACGCGATTCGCGAAACGTCGGGGATCGGCGACTTCGCCGGCGCGATGGGCCGTCCCGCCCCGATGTCGGCATCCGATATCGCCAAGATCCTGCCGAAGACCGACGCCGCAGGCGCGGCCGAGCAGCCCAAGGCTGCGATCAAGTACAAGCAAGGCGACCACGTCCGAATCAAAGAGGGTATGTTCGCCAATTTCGAAGGCAATATTGAGGCGATCGACGAGGCCAGCGGCCGCGTGACCGTCATCGTGAACATCTTCGGACGATCGACTCCGGTCGACATCGAATTCTGGCAAGTCGAAACGGTTTAGTCGTCGAGAGCGACTACCGGCGTAGTGACATTCACACTTTCACCTCGGGTACGGATTTTCAGGTAGGTACGAAAAGCCCGCGTCGGGTTTGCGGTATCACTAGTCCATTCCCAATTTTCAAGTTCGCATCACATGGCAAAGCAGCTCGTCGGCACCGCGAAGTTTCAAGTCCCCGGCGGTCAAGCGACGCCGGCGCCTCCGGTCGGCACCTCGTTGGGTAAGTTCGGGATCAACCTGGGCCAATTCGTGTCGCAATTCAACGACCGCACGAAAGAAGCCAAGGGGATGCCGATTCCGGTCGTCGTCAACGTCTACAACGACCGTACGTTCGACTTCATTACCAAGAGTCCGCCGGCCGCCAATCTGCTGAAGGAAGCCGCCGGAATCGCCAAAGGCTCGGGCGTGCCGAACAAAGATAAAGTCGGCAAAGTCAATCAAGAACAAATCACGAAGATCGTCAAACTGAAAATGGCGGATTCTGAACGCCCGCGACGTCGAACATGCCCGCCGCATGATCGAAGGAACCGCCCGCAGCATGGGGCTGGTCGTCGAAGGTTAGTCGCGCTCGATACTCGATCTCTCCGGCGATGTTATCGCCGGTAAGTGATATTTCGGAATTCTGGGACGGTCTCGATCCGCGTGTGATCGTCAGACCGGCTCGCACCAGGAATGAAAGGAGCGGCCGATGCCGCAACTCACCAAACGCATGAAGAAGGCGACCGCCAAGGTCGAAGCCAAGAAGCCGTTGCCGTTGGCCGACGCCGTCAAGGTGTTGAAGGCGTTCCCGCCGACGAAGTTCGACCAAACGGTCGAAATCGCCGTTCGTCTGGGAATCGACGCCAAGCAAGCCGATCAATTGGTGCGCGGCTCGATCGTGTTGCCGCACGGTATCGGCAAGTCGAAGCGCGTCGTCGTGTTTGCCAAGGGCGAGTTGGCCGATCAGGCCCGCGCCGCCGGAGCCGATGAAGTGGGCGACGCCGAATTGGCCAAAAAGATCAAAGAAGGTTGGACGGAATTCGACGTCTGCATCGCCGCCCCGGACATGATGGGTTTGGTCGGTCCGTTGGGGAAGGTGCTCGGGCCGCGTGGGTTGATGCCGTCGCCCCGCGCCGGAACGGTCACCGCCGAAGTCGCCCGGACGATCAAGGAATACAAGGCCGGTAAGGTCGAATTTCGTAACGACGCGGGCGGCATCGTGCACGCCGTCGTCGGGAAATTCAGCTTCGACGCCGAGAAGTTGGCGGATAACGCTCAGGCGTTCATCAACTTCGTGCAGCAAATCAAGCCGAGCACGGTGAAGGGAACCTACGTCAAGTCGATTACGCTCAGCGCCACCATGTCGCCCGGAGTGCCGGTCACGTGCTAACGCACTCGACCGATCGACGCGTATTCCTGTTCCACATCCTCCACTTGCATAAGAAAGCGTCGCTTGCCGCGACGAATCGGATATGAGTAAGACCGTCAAATCGATGATGATCAAGGACATTCAAAAGAAACTGCACGGCGTCAACGACGCTCTGTTGGTGAATGTCGTCGGATTGAATTCCGAAAATACCGCCAAGCTACGTACCGACCTTCGCAAGAAGGGAATCAGCCTGGCCGTAGTGAAGAGCAGCTTGGCGCGTTTGGCGACCAAGGATACTCCGTTGGCGCCGGCGTTCGCCAAGACCGAAGGGTCGCTGGCGGTCATCTGGGGCGGTGGCGATATTGTCGACCTCGCCAAGGAGGTCGTGCGTCTGACCGAACTGAAGGGCTTCGAGAAGTTCACTTCCGAAGGCGGAGCGGTCGACGGCGAAGGTTTGGCCAAGGGCGGAGCCAAGGTCGTCAGCTCGTGGCCCAGCCGCGGCGAAGTCCTCTCGAAGATCGCGGGGCAAATCCTCGGTCCGGGATCGCAATTGGCCTCGCAACTGGTCGGGATCGGCGGCACGCTGGCCGGTCAGATCAAGCAAAAGCTCGAAGATTTGGAGAAAGCCAGCGGCGACGCTCCGGCGGCCGAATAGTCTTTTCGAGAATCTTGCCTGCACCCGCTTGTCAAGAGCGAGGGTGTTTCGTTAGATTCAAGGATTCTACGGTTCGGCGACTCTGCATTTTTCGTTCCAAGTCTGTAGGCGTAACGATTCCAGACGAGACCACCCGTAACTGCCGGCGACCGTGACTGTCGCCGTCCCCATAAGAAGAATTCCCACACGATTCTATGCATTTTTGCGATCGAGACGACGTTGGTCTCGGTCCGTCAACGACAGAAAGGATTTGACCGCAATGGCCACCGCTGAAGCTGAATACACCGCACTCTCGAAAGAAATCGGCGACAAGATCGTCGCTCTGACCCTGAAGCAAGCCAAGGAGCTGAGCGATTACCTCGAAAACGTCCACGGCATCAAGGCGGCCGCCGGCGGCGCTGTGATGATGGCTGGTCCGTCGACTGGTTCCGCTGCCGCATGCGCGGCCGCCGAAGCCAAGACCGAGTTCGACGTCGTCTTGGAAGGCTTCGACGCCGCCAAGAAGATCGGCGTGATCAAGGTCGTCCGCGCCGCCACGGGCCTCGGCCTGAAGGAAGCCAAGGACATGGTCGAAGGCGCTCCGGGCAAGGTCAAGGAAGGCATCGCCAAGGAAGACGCCGAGAAGCTCAAGAAGGAGCTCGAAGAAGCCGGCGCCAAGGTCGCCATCAAGTAGTTCGACGAACCCCGCATCGCCGTTCGCGTATTCACGCGATCTCGGCGGTTATTCATCAGTGGTCGGCGCTTTGCGGCGTCGGCCCGTATCGTGATCGCGAAATTCGCCGGCGGAAGCTCGAGGCGCTTCCGCTCGGTTGATTGTCGAGAGTTCATTCAGAGTTCGTCATTTCAGGTCCCCATTGACCGCGATTGATCGCTTGAAAGCGAATTTTTCGTCCGCGTCGATGTGCGAGTTCGCGATGCAAGCGAATTCGGGCATTGCCGTGGCCGGCCGCGTTTGGTGATCGCACATTGTGCGTTCGTCGATGCGTGAAGAATCGTTTTTCGAGACGGCAGTCGCGACGATGTTCGCAGCGTTTCGATTTCGGCGGATCGGTAGAGGTGGTTCGGCGGTCGCGATCAATCGCGGCCCATTCGGTGGATTGCGGCGTTGCGAAAGATTCGCTCGCCCTGACACCGCGACGAACTCGCCCGAACCATATCCCGGTCCGCTCGTCGACGCCAGAGCAATCCACAACAACTTCTTTGGAGTTTCAGCCTTATGGCTACTTCGGCGGAACGTCGGCTTCGTCCCAAGGAAATTCGCCGCTTCGGCAGTCTTCGTAACTACCACGAAATTCCCGACCTTACGGTCATTCAAACGCGCAGTTACGACGCGTTTTTGCAGTTCGAGGTTCCCCAGTCCAAGCGAATCGCGGATCAGGGAATCGAAGGCGTTCTGCAAGAGATCTTCCCGATCGAAAGCTACGACAAAACGTTGAAGCTGGAATACGTCCGGTACGAACTCGGCAAGCCGCGTTACGAACCGCACGAATGCCGCCAACTGCGTCTGACCTACGGTCGCCCGTTCCGTGTTTGGCTGCGTCTGAACAAGGAAGAGCCGATCGAGGAAGAAGTCTATCTAGGTGACATTCCGATCATGTTGGGCGGCGGTGAGTTCATCATCAACGGCGCCGAACGCGTCGTCGTCAGTCAGTTGCATCGCAGCCCCGGTATCGACTTCACCAAAGACGACGAGTCCCCGGAAAAGACGCTGTACAACTGCCGAATTATCCCGGAACGCGGGAGCTGGATCGAAGTCAACATCAGCAAAAAGGACACGCTGACGGTCCGCATCGACCAAAGCGGTAAGTTCAGCGCGATGATGTTGCTGCGGGCGATGGACCCGAAATTCGGAACCAACTCGCAATTGATGCGCGCGTTCTACGACACGACGGTCGAGAAAGTCGTCGATGGTCGCAGCGTCGCGAAAATCGAAAACAAAATTTCGGTCGACGACGTCGTTTACCCGGCCGATTCGGATCGCGCCGGCGAAGTGATCATCGAGTCCGGTCAAAAAATCACGAAGAACATCGCCGAGCAGATCTGCACGTCGGGCGTCGGCTCGGTCGAAGTGATGCCCGAGTTGAAGAACATGATCATCCTCAACAGCTTGGCGGAAGATCCGACCGCCAGCCATGAGGAAGCGTTGTTGCGCATTTACCAACGTCTCCGTCCGGGCAATCCGCCGCAGTTGGAAAAAGCCCGCACTCTGTTCCACGAAAAGTTCTACGACACCAATCGTTATCGCTTGGGCAAGGTCGGTCGCTTCCGCATCAATCGCAAGCTGGGTCTCGGCGTCCCCGAAACCGAGATGTGCCTGCGGGCCGAAGACCTGATCCAGTCGATTCGTTACATCGTCAAGCTGCTCGACGGCGACTCGAGCGCCGAAGTCGACGATATCGATCACTTGGGCAACCGTCGTCTGCGCACGATCGACGAACTGGCGTGCGATGAAATGCGGAAGGGCTTCTTGAAGCTCCGCCGCACGGTCCAAGAACGGATGAGCTTGAAGGATCTCGAGGGGATGACCCCGCGGAATCTGATCAATCCGAAAAGCATCTCCGCGGCGATCGAATACTTCTTCGGCCGCGGCGAGTTGTCGCAGGTCGTCGATCAAACGAATCCGTTGTCGATGCTCACGCACGAACGCCGTTTGTCGGCGCCTCGGCCCCGGCGGTTTGAATCGTAAGCGCGCGGGCTTCGAAGTCCGCGACGTGCACATTTCGCACTACGGTCGTATCTGCCCGATCGAAACGCCCGAAGGTACGAACATCGGGTTGATCAGCAGCCTTGGCATTTACGCGGGCGTGGATGAATACGGTTTCCTTGTGACGCCGTACCGCAAGGTGAAGAACGCCAAGGTCAGCGAAGAAGTCGTTTGGTTGCGAGCCGACGAAGAGAACGAAGCCTATTTCGCGCCGGCCGATACGCCGGTCGTCAACGGTCAAATCCAGGGCGAAAACATCGTCGTGCGTTACCGTTCGGACTTCATCCTCAGCAATCCGGACAAGCTGCAATACATGGACGTCGCCCCGTGCCAAATGGTGGGCGTGTCGGCCGGGTTGATTCCGTTCTTGGAACACGACGACGCGAACCGTGCGTTGATGGGTTCCAACATGCAACGCCAAGCGGTGCCGCTGTTGGTCGCCGAACCGCCGATCGTGGCGACCGGTCTCGAACGCGACGTCGCCCGTAACTCGGGCATGTTGATTCGCGCCGCGAAGTCCGGCACGGTGAAGTACGTCGACTCGACGCGTATCGAAATCGGCGGCGACGTCTATCCGTTGACCAAGTTCACCGGCTTGAACGAACGGACCTGCTTGAACCAAAAGCCGATCGTGGCGATGGGGCAAAAGGTCGAAAAGGGCGACGTCATCGCCGACGGCGCCGCGACGTTCCAGGGCGAATTGGCCCTTGGACGCAACGTCCTGGTCGGTTTTATGTCGTGGGATGGTTTCAACTTCGAAGACGCGATCATCATCAGCGAAGAGCTGGTGCAAGACGACGTCTACACGTCGATCCATATCGAAGAGTTCGACATCGAAATTCGCGAAACGAAGCTCGGACGCGAGGAATTCACTCGCGATATTCCGAACGTCAGCGAAAAGATGTTCTGCAACCTCGACGAGAACGGCATCGTGCGAATCGGCACGTTCGTTCGTCAGGGCGACATCCTGGTCGGTAAGGTCAGCCCCAAGAGCAAGACCGAACTGACGCCGGAAGAAAAACTGTTGCACGCGATCTTCGGCCTGCGCCGGCGAAGACGTGAAGAACGATTCGTTGGAAGTTCCGTCGGGCATCGAAGGGATCGTCATCGACACGCAGAAGTTCTCGCGCCGCATGAGCTTGGCGGACGACGAACGTAAGCTCTTCGAGAAACAATTGAAGGACGCCGAAACCGACGGCAACGCGGCGATCGCCTCGGCCTTCGGGGATTTGGTCGGTCAAATCGAAGAAATTCTCGGCAAGAAATTGACCGACGAAGAAGGCAACCCGCTGGTTCGCGATCAAGAACAACGCTTCGTCGCCGAACAGGCCGTCAACTTCCGCATCGACAACATCGACATCCGCAGCCCGCAGAAGAAGGCCGATGTCGAAAAGGCGTTTAAGCAATACTGGCCGGCCGTCGAACTGGCGATCGATCTGCGCGAACGCAAGCTGAACAGCATGAAGCGCGGCGACGAGCTGAAAAGCGGCGTGCTGCAAATGGTCAAGGTCTACATCGCCGCCCGCCGCGTCATCAGCGTGGGCGATAAGATGGCCGGACGCCACGGAAACAAGGGTGTGATCGCCAAGGTGTTGCCGAAGGAGGACATGCCGTTCCTGCCCGACGGTACGCCGATTCAGATCATGCTCAATCCGCTGGGCGTTCCGAGTCGTATGAACGTCGGACAGATTTTGGAAACGCACTTGGGTTGGGCCGGCGCGATTCTCGGCTTCCAAGCGGTGACCCCGGTGTTCGACGGAGCCAGCGAAGAAGATATTCGGAAGTGCTTTGAAGCATCGGGCTTGCCCAAGCACGGTAAGGTCCGCTTGTGCGACGGACGCACCGGCGAACCGTTCGAGCAAGAGACCACGGTCGGCTACATCTACATGTTGAAGCTGCATCACTTGGTCGACGACAAGGTTCACGCCCGCAGCACGGGCCCTTATTCCCTCATCACGCAGCAACCGTTGGGCGGCAAGGCCCGCTTCGGCGGTCAACGCTTCGGCGAGATGGAAGTCTGGGCGCTCGAAGCGTACGGAGCCGCTTACATCCTGCAAGAATTGCTGACCGTCAAGAGCGACGACGTCGAAGGTCGGACGAAGATCTACGAGAGCATGGTCAAGGGCGAGAACACGCTCGAAGCCGGCACTCCCGCGAGCTTCGACGTGTTGACCAACGAAATCCGCGGTCTCGCCTTGAACATGCAGCTCGAAAAGCGACGGATTTAACCTCGGACCATCGCGTCGCCGCCGGACGATCGTTCGCCGGCGACGACGTACTATCCCCCCGTGCGCGGCACGACGCGGACGCCCCGCCGCTCGAAACTTCCAAACGCACACATCGCCGCCCGCAGCGGCCGCCTTTCGCTTGAGAGGAATCTCGCATGAGTACCGCCGGTGAAACATCCTACGATCGGATCAACGACTACTCGTCGGTCAAGATCAGCCTCGCCCGTCCGCACGACATTCGCAGCTGGTCGTTCGGCGAAGTGAAGAAGCCGGAAACGATCAACTACCGCACTTACCGTCCGGAAAAAGACGGTCTGTTCTGCGAACGCATCTTCGGCCCCGAAAAGGACTGGGAATGCGCGTGCGGCAAGTACCGCGGCATGAAGTACAAAGGCATGATTTGCGATCGCTGCGGCGTGAAGGTCACGCACAGTCGCGTGCGCCGCAAGCGCATGGGCCATATCGAGTTGGCCGCGCCGGTCGTGCACATCTGGTTCTTCAAAGCGATGCCCAGCCGCTTGGGCAACTTGCTGGACATGAAGACCAGCAGCTTGGAAAAGGTCATCTACTTCCAAGACTACGTCGTCGTCGATCCCAAGGACACGAAGCTGAAGCGTCAACAACTGTTGACCGAAGACGAATATCGCCAAGCCCGCGAACAATACGGCGAAACCGGTTTCGAAGCCGATATGGGCGCCGAAGCGGTTCGTAAGCTCCTCGGCCGGTGCTCGACCTGGTCGAGCTCTCGAAGACGCTCCGCGTCGATTTGAACGAAACGAATTCGAAGCAAAAGAAGAAGGACCTGATCAATCGTTTGAAGATCGTCGAAAGCATTCGGGACAGCGATAACAAGCCCGAATGGATGGTCCTGGACGTTATCCCGGTCATTCCGCCGGATCTTCGTCCGTTGGTGTTGCTCGACAGCGGTAATTTCGCCACGAGCGACCTGAACGATCTCTATCGCCGTATCATCAACCGCAACAACCGCTTGAAAAAGCTGGTCGATCTCAACGCGCCCGAAGTCATCATTCGCAACGAGAAGCGAATGCTGCAGCAATCGGTCGACGCGTTGTTCGACAACAACCGTTGCAAGCGCCCGGTGCTCGGTTCGTCGAACCGTCCGCTGAAGTCTTTGACCGACATGATCAAGGGCAAGCAAGGCCGTTTCCGCGAAAATCTCCTGGGTAAGCGCGTCGACTACTCGGCTCGTTCGGTCATCGTCGTCGGTCCGTATCTCCGTCTGCATCAATGCGGTCTGCCGAAGAAGATCGCGTTGGAACTGTTCCAACCGTTCATCATCCGTCGCTTGAAGGATTCTCGAGCACGCCGACACGATCAAGTCGGCCAAGAAGATGCTCGAACGCAAAGACGACGTGGTGTGGGATATCCTCGAAGAGGTCATCAAAAACCACCCGGTCTTGCTGAATCGCGCTCCGACGTTGCACCGCATGGGGATTCAGGCCTTTGAACCGACGCTGGTCGAAGGGAACGCCATCAAGTTGCATCCGTTGGTGTGCAAAGGCTTCAACGCCGACTTCGACGGCGATCAAATGGCGGTCCACTTGCCGCTGTCGATCGAAGCCCAGGTCGAAGCCCACACGCTGATGATGTCGACCAACAACATCTTCAGCCCGTCGAACGGCGCGCCGATCATCAGCCCGTCGCAAGACGTGGTGATGGGGAACTACTACATCACCGCGTCGATCCCGAATCGTAAGGGCGACGGCATGGTGTTCAGCAGCACGCAGGAAGCGCTGCTCGCTCATCAGTTGAAGAAGGTCGATACGCACGCCAAGATCAAGGTCCGCTTGCCTAAGGATCGCAAGCTGAAGACCGACAATCCGGCGGAAGCGAAGGCCGGCGCGTTGATCGAAACCACCGTCGGTCGCGTGTTGTTCAACGACATGCTGCCCAAGGGGATGCCGTTCTACAACATCGTCATGCGGAGCAGCGAGTTGGCGAAGGTCATCAGCGATTGCTACGCGATCCTGGGACGCCGCCAAACGATCGACCTGCTCGACGATATGAACCGCTTGGGCTTCCGCTCCAGCACGATGAGCGGTCTGTCGTTCGCGACCGACGATTCCATCACGCCGGAACACAAGTTCAAGTACATCGGCGAAGCCGAGAAGGAAGTGTTGAAGTTCAACAAGCTTTACTCGCGCGGCATCATCACCGACAACGAACGCTACAACAAAGTATTGGATGCCTGGACACACGCTCGCGAACAGATTACCTTGGAGATGATGCGCGAGCTCGAAGCCGACTTGCGCACCAATGGATATATCAACCCGATTTATCTGATGGCGCATTCCGGTGCCCGAGGCGGCGTCGAGCAAATTCGCCAGTTGGCGGGCATGCGCGGTTTGATGGCCAAGCCGTCCGGCAAAATCATCGAAACGCCGATTAAGGCCAACTTCCGCGAAGGTCTGACCGTACTCGAGTACTTCTCCAGCACGCACGGCGCCCGTAAGGGCTTGGCCGATACCGCGCTCAAGACCGCGGACAGCGGTTACTTGACCCGCAAGCTGGCCGACGTCGCGCAAAACGTCGTCGTCACGATGCACGACTGCGAAACCACGCAAGGCATCACCAAGAGCGTGATCTATCGCGGCGAAAAGGTCGAAGTCAGCTTGGCCGACACGATCCGCGGCCGCGTCAGTCGCTCGGAAATTCGCAACCCGTTGACCGACGAAATCGTGGTCAAAGAAAGCGAAATGATCAGCCGCGACGCCGCTCGCAAGATCGAGGCGCTCGGTTTGGAAAAGATCCAAGTCCGCAGCCCGTTGACCTGCGACGCCGCGCTCGGCACGTGTCGTCTGTGCTACGGCATGGATCTCTCGACCGGCTCGATGGTCGAAGAAGGCATGGCCGTCGGCATCATCGCCGCCCAATCGATCGGCGAGCCTGGTACTCAGTTGACCATGCGTACGTTCCACATCGGTGGAACCGGTCAACGCGATATCATGGAACACGAGACCAAGGCCAAGAAGGGCGGTATCGCGAAGTTCGCCCGTCTGAAGGTCGTCCGCAACGACGCCGGTCAGAACGTCGTGCTTTCGCGTAACGGCGAAATCAATATCCAAGACGCGAAGGGTCGCGAACTGGATAAGTACGAGATTCCCGCAGGCGCCAGCTTGATGGTCGAAGACGGCCAAGAGATCAAGGCCGGTCAAGTGCTGGTCCAATGGGATCCGCACAGTATCCCGGTGTTGGCCGAAGTCGGCGGTCGCGTCCGATACGAGGACGTGATCGAGGGCGAAACCGTTCGCGTCCAAAAGGAAGCCAGTGGCAGCTCGCGCATGATGGTCATCGAACACAAGGGCGATTACCATCCGCAGGTCGTCATCGAAGACGAAACCGGGCACATCCTGGACTACTACTATCTGCCCGAAAAGGCATATATCGAAGTCCAAGAAGGCGACAAAATTTCCGCCGGTACGCTGGTCGCCAAAACGCCCCGCGAAGTGGCCGGAACGAAGGACATCACGGGCGGTCTCCCGCGCATCACCGAAATCTTCGAAGCCCGCAAACCGAAGGATCCGGCCGTCATGGCCGAAATCGACGGCACGGTCGAAATCTTGGGCGAGAAACGTCGCGGAAAACGCACGATCATCGTCAAGAACGAAGCCGGAATCGAACGCGAGCATTTGATCTCCCAAGGTAAACATCCGCGCGTTCACTCGGGCGACTATGTTCGCGCCGGCGAAGCGTTGTACGAAGGTCCGTTGGTTCCGCACGACATCCTTCGCATCAGCGGCGAAGAAGCGGTGCAGAACTACTTGGTCCGTGAAATCCAATCGGTGTACCGCGCTCAACGCGTGGAAATCGACGACAAGCACATCGAGATCATCGTCGGCCAGATGCTCCGCAAGGTTCGCATCGACTCCGTCGGCGATACCGGTTTGCTGCCGGGCAGCGTGATGGACAAATTTGATTTCCGCCAAGCGAATTCGAAGCTGCAACGTTGCGTCAAAATCACCGACAAAGGCGACAGCGATTTCGATCCGGGCACGATCGTGCCGAAGGACGCGTTGGAACAAATCAACGCCCAAGTCGAAGGCCTGGGCGGCAAGCCCGCCAAGGGCACCAAGCCCAAGCCCGCGACGTCCAGCACGCAATTGTTGGGCATCACCAAGGCGTCCGTGCAAAGTAACAGCTTCATCTCGGCCGCCAGCTTCCAGGAAACGACCAAGGTCCTCACCGAAGCCGCGTTGGCGGGCAAGGTGGATAACTTGGTCGGTCTCAAGGAAAACGTCATCCTGGGCCACTTGATTCCGGCCGGGACCGGGTTCAAATCGTTCCAGCAATCCGAAGTTCGCATTCGTCCGCAAGCGCTCGAAGCGTTGGCGGCCGAAAAGAACGACGTGCTGGGCCGTGCGTTCCCGTTGCTCGATGCGGCGCCGGACAACGACGCCAAGTCCGACGGCCAACCGAAGCCGGCCGGCGGATCCGCTCTGGACAACCTGCTGGGCGGCGGCGACGACAACTAATCGCGATTACCAACAATCCCGCGTTACGAATACGCGAGGGTCAGACCCGATTCTATGCCCCCCGATCCTTCTGGGATCGGGGGGTATTTTTGTTTCATCGCTTGCGAATCCGTCACGCCGCGAAATTCCACGTGCAACTCGCACGGCGTCGATTTATAGTGAGCGTCTCGCCGGAAACTCGCTCGCCTTTCGCTTCGTTTGGGGAATCGTCCTATGTCCGTCGTCCGTTCGGGGTTCGTTTGCGCGGTCGGTTCTTGCGCTGTTTATACTCTTCGCGGTAACCGTCGCGGGGTATTCGGCGGACGACGAAAAATCTTCTCCCGACAAGCCCGCTGCGGAAAAATCCTCCTCGACCGACGGTTGGATCGAGATGTTCGACGGCAAAACGTTGGATGGTTGGGTCGTCGAAGGGACCAAGGACTTTCTCGATAAAGCCAAGACCAAAACCCCGGTCTGGACCGTCACCGAGCAGGGCACGATCCGTTGCGCCGGCAATGGGTTCGGCTTTCTTCGCTTCGACAAGCAAGAGGTCGCCGACTTCTGCTACCACGTCGAATTCAAAACCTCGAAGGGCTGCAACAGCGGCGTGGGCATTCGCCACCTAAAGTTCAACGGCAAAGCCGAAACTCGCCCCAGCTTCAGCGGCTACGAAATCCAAGTTCTCGACGACGCCGGCAAGAAGCCCGACGTGCACGGCACGGCGTCTCTCTATCGCTACGTCGCCCCGACGTCGAACCCGGTGAAGCCGGCCGGCGAGTGGAACGTGATGGAAATCGAATGCCGCGGCCCGAAGATCAAAATCACGTTGAACGACGTCGTGGTACAAGACGTCGACCAATCCAAGGTCAAAGACATCCAAGACAAGCCGCTCAAGGGCTACGTCAGCGTGCAAAACCACGGCAAGGAAATCGAATTCAAGAACCTGCGGTTGAAGCCGCTGGTGCCGTAGTTTTTCGGCTGTATTTCGTAGACCGGAATAAACGTATTCGCACAATACCGGCATACGGGCGGCATCCAATCCTCTGCGGCCTGCATCCGGTCTGACGGCGACGCGGTCTCAATTTTCCTGCGTATCAACCCTTCGCCCAATAAACCGAGCGACCGTTTCCGGTCGCTCGGGTGTGTATCGTAAAACCACCTCGCTGCTTACGGCGATCAGTCGCCGCGGAGTTTCAGGCCCTTGATCGTCAGCTTTTCGCGGACTTCGTTCAGGCTGGTCACGCCGAAGTTTTTGCATTCCAGCAGATCGTCGCCCGTGCGGCGAACCAACTCGCCGATCGTGTTCATGCCCAAGCGGATCATGCACTTGCGGGCACGGACCGACAGGTTGAGATCGCTGATCGGGCGGTCCAGCAGGGCGGCTTCGTCGGGGCTGAACGATTCCGGTTCCGCGATCGGTTCGGGCTGAGCCGTTTCGTTGGCGAACATCCCCAGCGACAGACCCTTGCTGGTCATCATCTCGCGAATTTCGACCAGCGACGTTTCGCCGAAGTTCTTGCTGGCCAGCAGTTCGGCTTCCGACGTGCGAACCAAATCGCCCAACGTGTTCACGCCCATCTTTTGCAGGCAGTTCCGGCTGCGGACCGACAGTTCGAAGTCGGTGACCGGAATGCTGAGGACCTGGGCCAAGCGATCGCGGCGGCGTTGCGCGTCTTCGTCGTAGAACATGTCGCGCGAAGCGGCCACGTCCTTCTGATACATCCGCGCCCGATCGTGCATCGGGTACGTGTCCAAAATCCGTTGATAACAGACATTGGCTCGTTCGAATTGCAGGCGATCTTCGTACAGGATGCCCAGATTCAGCAGCGATCCGACGTGGGCCGGAAACCGCGCGACCGAGCGTTCGTACAACCCGACGGCCGTTTCGTCGTTGCCGCGACGGTCGTTCTCGATGGCCAGGCCGAACAACGCGCCGGCGTTTTTCGGATCGGCTTCGACGGCACGTTCGAACAGGGCGATCACTTCGGTCGGGTTGCCCCCTAACGCGGCGATCGTGGCGCCCCGTTGATAGAGGTATTCCGAAGAGCTTTCGACCGCGCCGGACAAGCCGTCGAGCACGTCCAAGGCTTCCTTGGTCTTGCCCGAGCAGCGCATCGCTTCGACGCGAGCCAAGGCGGCACAGGTCCGAGTCGTAGCCGGCCTTGGCGGCCGATTGGAACGAGCCGATCGCCGAATCCCAGTTTTCTTGGGCCAGGTAGGCTTTGCCTAGGTAGAAGTGGGCCAGGGCGCCGCCGTCGCCGGTTTTCAGCGTGTCGATCGCCATGCCGTAGCGGCCCAGCAGGTAGAAGCTGACACCCAACCGCACGGCGGCGGCCGGCGAGCGGTCTTCGCTTTGTTCCAGTTCGTTGGTCGCTTCGCGGAGGACGCGGTGGTTCGTCGGGTCGTCGCTGATGGCGTCGACGAGTTGTTGAATCTCATGCGGACCGAACGTGCCGTTGGTGACGACGATCTGCTTGATATTCGCGGCGGCTGACGAGACGGACATCGCGCGGAATCTCCCTGGACGACTTAAATGACTTTCCGAATCCGACCGGTCGGGCGACGAAAAACGCGATTCCCATTGCCTGCGTCGAGATCATTCCGACGCCGACCCGAAATCGCGTAACCGTCCGACCTGCAAGAAGTTAGGACAGGGCCGATGATGGGAGTTGAACCCATAACCTCCGCATTACGAATGCGGCGCTCTGCCAATTGAGCTACATCGGCGACTCAAGTCGTTACGACTTGGGAACTTAATAAAATATGGGACGAACGCCCGGTGGTCAAGTCCCCGACCCCCGGGATTGTGGCCGCATTTGACGGTTGTCGACGTTTTTAACAACGACGATATCCGCGACTTCCAAACGAGCGTTACGAGCGAAACGATCGTTACGCACAGTCGGATTTCGTTGCGTCGGGGAAATCTGTGAGTGACGCTCGCGAACCAAGCAACGCAGACCGTCGGTTTACAATCGCCATCTTATCCATCTTCACTCCACGAGCGTTACGATCGAAACGATCGCAAAGCGCGGCAATTTTTCTGTTTTGCAAAGTCGCAAGTGTTCTTCGCGGTCCTGGCGTTTCGTACCGACACCAAACGTCCAGCGAGTTGCCGGATTTTCAGCGGCTACGCCTCAATCCGGCCTACCTATCTTCACTTTGCGAGCGTTACGAGCGAAACGATCGCGACGAGCACGCGGTTGAATATTGATCGGACCGAGTCTGTCAGCCTTCGGTTCTCGCCACATCGCCCAGTTTCGCCAAATGATTTGCGAGTTCTCAAGGAACAGGAATACCGTAAACCGCGAATTTACGCAGCTACTGACGTGTTCATCAGTATACCATGCCAGGCGGATTGCCGCAAGGCTTTTCCGGGAAAACACTCGCGGAATATTCCAAGAACGATGACGATCGGGCCGCGAGAAACGTTCGGCGGACCGACCTTGCGCAAGAAAAAACGGGGTCTTCGACGTGCCGATAACACATCGGCTAAGCAGGATCGTCAGGGGCAAGGCAACGACCCTACAACATACGTTCGAAGACCCCGCGGGCCATCAAAGGAATGAGCGTTAGCTCGAATGCTCCTAGATGCACGTGGGAGGCCAAAACCCGGCTACGGCCTTCATGGGCATTAATAAACCGTTCAACCATATGCACTTAAAAATCTTCGGGCGATTTTCTCGCGATTTCTGAGACCCGAAATACCAGTTTCGTACTGCTACATTCGTTCAATTCGTCCACAGCGATTTTCCAAGCGTCTCATTCTGAGAACAGCGAAAGCTCAGAGATTCGTCTCATTACGAGACCGTGATGTATTTCACAAGCGAGGGCGTTCTATGGAGACCGCTTCCATCTGCAGCGTTTTCAGGATCGCGATAAGCCGTTCTACGTTCCGCATCGCTCAGCCGTTCGTGCCCTGGTCTGACCGGCTCTTGCCATGCACAGCTTTCTGAACCCGGCGATTGCCAACTCCGCCGGTTGTGTGCGAGACTAAAAACTCTCGTCCAATCTCTTCGTGCTGAGGGCTATTCCGATGGTCGGTCGGGACGCATCGTGGAACTTTTGTCTGCCATGTCTCGTAGTCTGCGGGCTGGCGCTCGTCGCCGGTTGCGGCAAGTCGCCGCCGAAGGATGCGAACGCCGCGCGGCCGGTCAAAACCGTGCCCGCTAAAAGCGCCAAGGTCCGCTACACCGAGCACCTGCAGGATCAGTACTTCGAGCGGAGCAAACTCTACGGCATCGAGTTCAGCCGCAAGGAATACGAAGCGAAGTACGACAAGGAACTCGATAAGTTGGAAGCCGCCCGCGATAAAGCGGCCAACGACGCCGAACGGGCGGAAGTCGACGCGCAAATCGCTTCGGCCAAGGCCAAGCACGACGAAGTCTATCGCACGCGGTTCACGCCGCGACTCGAAAAGATCGAAGCCCGGCTGAAAGAGTTGGAAGTCAGCATCAAAGAGGTGCTGGTCGAATTGGGCGACGACGCGCCGACCCCCGCCAACGCGTTGAACATGCCGGAACCCCCGCCCGGCGAAGAAAAGACGCTGAAGGAACAACTCGACGCCCCGGCCAAACCGCTCGATTTGAAGGGCTTGTTGCCGCCGGGGAAGACGCTGCCGGATCCGACGAAAGCGAAGTCCGACGGCGTTCCGCCCGAGGGTCCGAAGAATTCCGAGCCGAAAAGCGAGACGCCGAGTCCCGAAAGTTCCGCTCCGTAGGAGCGACATCGTGTCGCCAGGGACTTCACAGGATCATGCATGAAACGGCATCCCGACCTCCCTCTCCCAGAACGAGCATCGGATGGATGTGAGATGAGGTGCGGGAGAGGGCCGGGGTGAGGGCGAGCGAGTCTCGGCGATGGAAAATCGTTCGAGTTCGCCCTCACCCTAACCCTCTCCCCAACCAAGCCCACAGTGAATGGGTTAGCCGATTACGGGGAGAGGGGATCATCTGACGGCACTTGCATCGTCCTGCGGATTTCCTGACGACATGCCTTCGTCCCTCACGGGACGCAATGTCCACGAGATTCATCGCGCGATCGTGATGATTTCCACTCGTCAGACATGGCCGGATGTGGGATACTGGTCGGGCGTGCGTCGAACATCCGTACGGCGACGCGGGCGGAGGCCGGCGAATCGTCGAACGTTCTTTCTCCGAGAGCTCATGTCCGAAGTTTGGACCGTCGGCAAGTTGTTGCAGTGGACGACCGACTACCTGAAGAAGCAGGGGGCCGATTCGCCGCGTCTCGACGCCGAAGTGCTGCTGGCCCATTGTCGCAAGTGTCCGCGGATCGCCTTGTATACGGCGTTCGAAGATGTGGCCACGGACGACCTACGCAACACGTTTCGCGATCTGGTCAAGAAGCGGGCGGAAGGGATGCCGGTCGCGTATCTGGTCGGCGAGCGAGTTCTTCTCGCTCAAATTCGCCGTCTCGCCCGACGTGCTGATCCCGCCCCGGAAACCGAGTTTTTGATCCTTCGCGGCATCGACATTTTGAAGGAACGTGGCGAGCCGGCCGATGTCGTCGACGTGGGGACCGGTAGCGGCTGCATCGCGATCACCGTGGCCAAGCAGAATAAAACCGCGCGGTTAACCGCGATCGATCAAAGCCCCGCCGCGTTGGCCGTGGCGGAGCAACGCCGACAAGCACGGCATGACCGAGCGAATCGCGTTCGCCGAGGGGGATTTGCTCTCTGGGTTTCCGGCCGCGCCGACCTGGGATTTGATCCTCAGCAATCCGCCGTACGTCTCGGAGCCCGAATACGCCGCGCTCGAAAAAACGGTGAAAGACTACGAACCCGCGCCCCTGCGTGGTCGGCGGCCCGACCGGCACGGAATTGATCGCCCGGCTGATCGACGAAGTCGTCCCGCTTGCGGCGCGGGCGGCACGTTTCTGTGCGAATTGAGCCCGATGATCGAACCGGCGGTCAAGGCGTTGTTGGAAGCGCAGCCGGAACTCGACGTGCGGCCGACGGTTAAAGATCTCGTCGCACTTACCGCGCGTCAGTCGAAGCCAGGAAACGCTGATTCCAGTCCAAGCTCGGCTTTCACATTGGTGGGCTCATGTTCAAGCCAAACCGAATTCTCTTTCATTGCATCATCTCGATATTCGCGTTAAGCGTCGCCGTTGCCGCAGAACCGGCAGGCCCCATGAACGGGATGTCGACGGATTTTCACCGTCTATCGTTGGCGAGCGATCAAGAACGCACGGCGTTGATTTTGCAGGGGAAAATCGAGGGGGAAACGGTACGGCTGCGGATCGACACCGGGACCGGAGTCGATTTGATCGTCTACGAGTCGTTCGCCGCGAAGCTCAAGAAACCACTCTCGGCATTGGGCAAAACGAATCCCGATTTGCTTTCGACGAATTTCGATTCCGTCGACCTTGGCGGCGGTTCGGTCTTTAAGGATCGACGAACCGTGGTCATCGAGAAAAAAGAGAAACAAGACATTGTTCTGGCCGACGGAACCCGAATCGAAGTCGATGGCGTAATCGGCATTCCGTATTTGTCGCGACGAGTGCCGTCATCGACTATCCCGCTCTGTGTCTTTGGATTCCGAAAAACAACGTCGCCTCCGATGCTTTTGCGAAACGTCGCGTGACCGAAGGAGACGACGTAGCGAAGCTAACTCGCAACGCGTCGCAGTTGGTGTTCTTGAATTTGCGGATCAAGGACCGCGATGATTTATTCGCGATCGATACGAACAAACGCAGCGATATCCATCATGCCGAGCATCGTCAAAGCCTCGGAGTTAACAACGACCGCTCCGAAATCCGCCGAGCCGGAACCGAAGGCGAAAGCTAAGCGATCGGGCCGGTTGCCGATCGCAAAAGTCGATGAAATTCGATTTACGGATCAATTCAATTGCGGAATGCCGAGTTCCGTGTTCTGCCGGAGGATATCGCCATGGAGCTGCCGGTTGGGCACATTATGGCGGAGACGTCTCGGGAAAAACGCTCGGCAGGCTCGCGGCACGGATCGATTTCGGCACGGATGCCGTCTATTTCGAGCGTTCGGCAAAGTAATTATTATCGAGTGACCCATCTCCTTGATTTGCAAGTCACGGCATTGATTGATGCCGAATGCGTTTCGTTTCTCCGACGAATCCGGTACAACACCACGGTCGAAAGAACTTCTTCCGTAGGGCGGTTTTCGTGGTCGGTACGTCGGAGTCGTCGCGTCGCGTATCGGCGTTCTCGCCCCGAGGCAGCGGGACGTCGTCGTGTTTGGAATCCGAAATCGGGCTCGGGCAAGAACGCGGTGCTGGTCGACGAACTGACGGCCGCGCTCGCCGACCAGGGCTTCGCGCTGTGCCAGTGTTGTCCAGCTTCGCCGAACTCGACGAGCGGGTCGAACGCGATTTGCGGGCCGGGACGTTGCGGGCGGTCGTCGCGGCCGGCGGCGACGGGACGCTGAACGCGTTGGTCAATCGCCTGCCCGCCGAAACGCCGTTTCTGATGTTGCCGCTGGGGACCGAAAATTTGGTCGCCAAGTACTTGGGCTGGAAACCAGGGCTCGCGTGAATTGGCGCGGTTGTTGAAAGACGGTCGAGCGTCGCGTCGACGCGGGGCAAGTCGACCGGGCGATCTTCCTGTTGATGTTCAGTTGCGGCCTGGACGCCGATGTGGTGCATCGCCTGCACGCCGAACGGAGCGGCCACATCACACATTGGAGCTATGTCAGGCCGTTGTGGAACGCCTCCGGCGGTACCATTTTTCGCCCTTCACGATGCGGATCGACGCGCCGAGGATCACGACGCGGCGACCGGCGCGACCTTCGAGCAGTCACCGGCAGTGGCGTTCGTCAGCATCTGCCTGTTACGCGGGGCAGTTGGGGGATCTCGCCCGACGCCTCGGCCGCCGACGGGCGGCTGGATCTTTGCGCGTTCAGGGCTGGTTCGTTTGGAGCAGCCTGCGATATTTGATGTTGGTCGTGTTGCGGTTGCATCGCCACATGCCCGACTGTCGTTCGCGGACGCTCGCCGGCGTTCGTTTCACGATTGAAGGCGACGGCGCGACGCCGATCCCGTATCAGATCGACGGCGACCCGGGCGGCACGCTGCCCGCGACCGTCCGCGTGCTGCCGGGCCGATTTCGCGCGATCGTGTCGGACGAGCTGCTCCGCAAACTTTCGCTCGCTGCCGAGTGAACGCGTTCGATTCCCGCATGACATCGTGCGGGACCGGGCTGGGGTGAGGGGACTTCGACGACGAGAAAATTTGAACAGAAGGAAACGAAGGTAACGAAGAATGGAGTTCATACGTCGCACTTCGTTTTTCTTCGTTTCCTTCTGTTCATTCAATTCGATTTCTATTGCCGACTGGAATCACGGATGACTCAAGACGTCGCGTCTGCGAAACAGTTTCCCTGCGGGCCGCGCGAGCCGTTGCTGCTGATCGCGGGGCCGTGCGTGATCGAAACGCCCGAACTGACGATGCACATCGCGGAGACGCTACGCACGATCACCGCCGACCTGCCGGTCCGGCTGGTGTTCAAGGCATCCTTCGACAAAGCCAATCGCACCAGCGGCGACGCGTTTCGCGGCCACGGTCTGGCCCACGGGTTGGAGACGCTGGCCCGCGTGAAACGCGAGACCAAATTGCCGGTCACGACCGACGTGCATGAATCGCAACAATGCGCCGATGTGGCCAAGGTCTGCGACATTCTGCAAATTCCGGCGTTCCTCTGTCGGCAGACGGATTTGCTGGTCGCGGCCGCCAAAACGGGTCGCGCGGTGAACGTGAAGAAGGGGCAATTCGTCGCCCCGTGGGATATGAAAAACGTCGTCAAGAAACTCCAAAAAGCCGGCTGTCCGGAAGTGCTGTTGTGCGAACGCGGCACGTTTTTCGGCTACGGTCGCTTGGTTAACGACATGCCGCGATCCCCGAAATGCAGGCCTTGGGCGTGCCGGTGGTGTTCGACGCCACGCATAGCGTGCAGGAACCGGGCGGGTTGGGGAATGCGACCGGCGGCAACCGCGCGATGGTCGAACCGCTGGCCCGCGCGGCCGCCGCGATCGGCGCCGACGGGCTGTTTTTCGAAACGCACCCCGATCCGGACAGTTCGCCCAGCGACGGGGCGAACATGATCCCGCTGGACAAATTCGCCGACGTGCTGAAACGGATCCTGACGATCCGCGCCGCGGTCTCGTCGTTCGCATCGTAAGCGGAACACTTGGGGAGTGGGAAACGTATTGAATACGAATTGAGCAGGAGATCGCAGAGCACGCGGAGGTGGAATTTCTAAGTAGGCTTGCTTCGAGAAGTTCTCCGCGATCTCTGCGTTCTCCTGTTCGAATGACTTCTGTTTCATTTCGACTCGCGGTTCGATCGTGCTTCGTTTTCTTCCGTTCAAACAT
The DNA here is from genome assembly GCA_049840575.1 of Pirellulales bacterium. Lineage (GTDB taxonomy): Bacteria > Planctomycetota > Planctomycetia > Pirellulales > JALHPA01 > JANRLT01. The sequence goes on along the minus strand of JASGKV010000007.1, from coordinate 97,735 downwards.
CGCCCTTACGTTCTGCCCATGCGACGCGGTTTGTGTTTGATATTGGCTTTGGTCGGTTGCACGCTCTGGGGTTGCGGCGAGAAAACGCCTCGCCCGCAACGAGGCAAGGCGACCACGCAATCCGGCGCGACGGCCGCCGATCGGGTGGCGATTCTCGAGACGATGGTCGGCTCGTTGGAGACTTGGGACGAGTCCTACAGCGACGACGAGCAACGCAAACACATCCTGAATCAATTGAACTCCTGGGCGGACGCCGCCGAGCAAAACGGCATCGACGCGGAGATGGGCAAAAACGGCTGGCGCAGCGCCGCTGCTGCAAACGCTGCCCGAGGAGTTTCGCACGAACGGCCCGTTGGCCGAACTCGAACGCAAACGTTTCGATCAGACCGACGTCGATTACCTGCGCGAGACGACCTGGCTGCGCTTCATCGCCGAGCGTCTGACGCGCAATGTCAAGGCCGACGACAAGGCGACGCGCGACGCCGCCGTGGCCGAGGCGCTATTCGCTTGGACCGTGCGGAACGTGGCGTTGGAAAGCCCGTCGTGGGGCAAATCGGCCGACCCATGGGCGATTCCGGCGGATGCGTTCGAGAACCTCTTCACGCCGTACGTGACGTTGTACCTGGGCCGCGCCGGCGCGGCCGCGCGCGGCTGGGTCGCGCTGGAGTTGGCCCGCCAAGCGGGCTTGCGCGGAGTCGTCCTCTGTGTGCCGGACTCGACGCGCCCGAAGGCGTCCGCCCCTGGTGCGTCGGCATCGTCGTTCCGGTGTCGGCCGGCGAGAAAGCATCCACGCCGAAGCTCGATCTGTTGCTATTCGATCCGCGCTTGGGATTGCCTCTGCCGGGTGAAAAGCCGGGGCAAACGCTGCGGTTGTCGGAATTGCACGGCCAAGCCCGAGTTGCTGCGGCGCCACGACACGCCCAACGCGCCGTACCCGATCGCGACCGACGATGTCGCCAAGTTGAGCGCGTTGGCGGTGGTCAGCCCCTCGGGCTGGTCGAAACGCATGGCCCGCCTACAGCACGATCTGCCGGGCGTGAAGCAAAATCAAAAAAACCGCGACGCGATTGTCCGCGTTTCGGAAGCTACCGGCGGTCCGACCGATTGGAGCGAAACCGGCGCGGCGTTGGGCTTCCCGGAAATCGGCGTCTGGCGGCACCCGTTCGTCGTGACGCAGACGCGGGCGAATCCCAACGACGCCCAACTGCGGACGATGCAAATCCGGACCGCCATCTACGAAGTCGAATTGCCGTTGCCGAAAGAAGGGGGCGGTAAGAAGCGGATGGACGAAGCATCGGATCTGGTGTTCGACGAAGCGACCGGCAGCTTCGGCGCAAGAAGGCACGAAGCCGCCGCCGACGTTGCTGGAGCTGAATCGGCCGGATTTCGAAAACGGCGTGATCCTGCGATTTCGTCCCGAGAAAGAGTTCGTGGCCGATCATGAGATCGGCAAGGCGTTGCGTCATGGGCGGCTGATGCAATTGCGCGGCGCATGGAGTCTGGCGCGACGCGGAACGGGGCGGCGACGAAGCGAAAGCCGGTTCGTTCGAGGTCCCGCAAGACTTGCACGGCGCGATCTATTGGCTGATGCTCTGCAAACAGCCCGACGCGACGTTACGAAAGCTGTTCAACGCGCCGTTGAGTTCGGCCCAGTGGAAAGCGTTCGACGCGTTTTTGATTTCTGCGAAAGTGCCCGAGGAAGATCGCGCGAAGCTGCGCGACCAATTCATCGCGGCGGCGATTTTTCCGAAGCAGGTCGAAATCTTAACTCGCGCAGCTTCGCGCAGAGGGTATCGACGCGGCCGCGGTGCGAAAAACCGTTTCGGGGTTGTTGGCGCTGAAGACGCCGAAAGAGGCGGCCGAGTTTTTTCCGCCGCTCCTCAAGCCGACCGGACTGTCGGCTAAGAACGCGGCGGACTTCGGGCAAAGTTTCGTGTCGGGCAATCGTCTGGCGGGCGACACTTATCCGTTGGAGATGAAAATCGCGTTTTTGGAAATGCTGCGCGAGATGAATCGTCGCGGTACGTATTGGCTGGGGCAGATTCAAGCCGATACCGGCGAGTTGGACGCGGCCGAACGCTTCTTCAAACAGTACGACGGCCAGGGCTTCGGCGATTGGGCCGGCGCGGTGAATCTGGCGCTCGCCGATCTCTTGCTGCGAAAGGCCGCGAAGCTCGAAAAGTCACAGCTCGAAGAAGCGACTAAGTTGAAACTCGAGGCGATCGATCGCCTCGAGGCCGACCAATCGCCGCAACGGGCCGGCAGTCGGCTGCAAGCGAAATCACTGCGCGAGTCCTTAGAACAGCTGGCGAACGCATCGAAACGCGAGTGATCGGCGGCGCTGAACTACCAGGCCCGATCCGTCGTATAAAGAGGGCCGGGGTTTGGGTCTTGTTCGCCCCACAAAACTCCGATAAGATTGAAGATTCTCGCGATTTCCGGCTGGCAAAAACCGGCCGGAACGCATGTCCGCGACGCTTATCCTATCGGCGTCGCTCCGCAGGAACCGATTTACGCCGGAATACGACGATGCAAAAAGACATCCACCCGAATTACGTCACCACCGCCGTGAAATGCGGTTGCGGCAACACCTTCGTCACGCGCAGCACCGTGCCTGAGCTGAAGGTCGATATTTGCAGCTCGTGCCATCCGTTCTTCACCGGCAAGTTGAAGTTCGTCGATACGGCCGGCCGCATCGAAAAGTTCAAGAACAAGTTCTCGACCTCGGGCTACGCCAGCCTGAAGCGCGGCAAGAAGGGCGCCGCCGAAGCCGCCGCCGCCGAATCTTAGCGGACCAACCGGTACGCGGATTCCGCGGCCGGACGCCCGTCGCTCTCGCGCACTTTCGCCGGCGACCGTACGGCCCTGGAACGACTCTCCGCGACTTCGTCTCGTGATCGAGACGAGTCGCGGTTCGGTCATGGGTTTGCGGGACGTTTTGGCCTTCTTACACGAGCGACGTAGAAAGCGAATTTGCGATGCGCGAGCAATTGGATGAAAAGCTGGCACGATTCGAGGAACTCGAGCGCGGTCTGATGGATCCCGTCGTGCAGGCCGACGGCCCCAAAATGGCGGCGTACTCGCGCGAACACGGTTCGCTGTCGAAGCTGGCGTTGAAGTATCGCCGCTTTAAGGAACTCAATCAGCAAATCGTCGAGACGAACGAGATCATCGAGACCGGCGATCAGGACATGCGCGAGCTGGCCGAAGCCGAATTGACGACCTTGCGCGAAGAACGCGAAACCGTCTGGAACGATCTGCTCGACATGACGATCGGCGGCGAAGACGCCAATCGGACGCGCGTGATGATGGAAATTCGCGCCGGTACCGGCGGCGACGAAGCGGCGCTGTTCGCACGCGACTTGTACGACATGTACAAGTATTACTGCGAAGCGAAAGGATGGAAGGTCGAAATCCTGGACATGAGCGCCAGCGAATTGGGCGGATTCAAGGAAATCATCCTGGGGATCGACGGCGAAGGGGTCTTCCGCGAGTTGCAATACGAAAGCGGCGGACACCGCGTGCAACGCGTTCCCGAAACCGAAACCAAAGGTCGCATTCACACGAGCGCCGCCACGGTCGCCGTGATGGCCGAGCCCGAGGATATCGAAATCGAATATCAAGCCGTCCGACTATCGCTTAGATAAGTTCTGCGCCAGCGGCCCCGGCGGCCAGCACGTCAATAAAACCGAATCTGCCGTCCGTCTGACGCATTACGAAACGAACATCGTCGTGCAGTGCCAAGACGAGAAGAGCCAACACAAGAACATCGCCAAGGCGTTACGTCAGCTTAAGACGAAGGTCTACGAACACTTTCGCAAAGTCGAAGACGCCAAACGCGCGGCCGATCGCAAGTCGTTGATCGGCAGCGGCGATCGCAGCGAGCGGATTCGGACCTACAACTATCCGGACAATCGCGTGACCGACCATCGGATCAATCTGAGTCTCTACAAGCTCGATTCGATCATCTCAGGCAATCTCCAATTTCTGACCGACGCGCTGCTCGATTACGCCCGCAACGAACAGCGGGCCAGCATGGGCGTGGCGGAATAACGCCGATCCGCTCCGATCTTCCAAGCGTTGGATCGAAGTGCCTAGACGCCGGGCTTACTTCGCGGGATGGGTTTTCGCTTCGTTCGCCTGCGCGGCCGCGACCTCTTTGAGAATCGCACCCAGCCGGAAGCCTGCCTCGACCGCGCGTTTTTTCGCGACCGCGCCGCCGGTTTTTAAGTAACTCTCGCTGAGGCCAATCGGCGATTTTTTCAGATCGTCCAGGCGTTCGAATTTGCGGAGCGGCGCGATCAATTCGTCGGCATAGACGACCGCTTGCACCAAGTCGCGACTCTCGCGCATCCATTGTTCGACGTCCAACGACTCGGCCGCTTTCTCTCCGGCCGCCTTCAATTCCTCGTCGGCGGCCAGGACCAGCGCGTCGTTCCGCGCTTCGGCGACGGTCGCTTTGCCGCCCAAAAATCCATCCCACAACGCGTGCAGGTTGGTGCGTTGCATGAGATAGACCAGATTGCCGCCTTGGTCGCCCGTGGGATACAGCTCTTTTGAATAGAGCGACGTCGAATGCAGCGGTTGATGCAGATCGCCCGTTAAGTGGATCAACCACGCGAGCGCTAACGCGCGATCGGCCGGCGAGGTTTTCGGATCGAGCAACGTCTTACGCGAAAACTTCAACGCCTGAATCACGTTGTCGACTTGCGCGACGGTTTTCGGCATCTCGTGCGCCCCTCGGGCGGGATCGATTTCAGCAGTTCGGCTTTCTCGGTCGGAATTAGGAACGACGCGTAATTGATGTAATGCCAAGTCGGGCGGTGCAGGGCGTCGCGGGTTTCGCCCTTGTACTCGCGCACGATGTCCGGCCAGACGGCCGCCTGCTGAAACAGCCACTCGGTTTTGAGCGCGGCGTTCTCGCGCACGTCGGCCGGCATGCGGTCTTGGAACTCTTCTTTGAACCGCGGATGATGCGAGAGTATCTCGACGATCGTTTCGCGATCCTCGGGCGACAATCGCCGCATGGCGATCGAGGCGACGACCTTGTGCCCGGTATCGGCCCACGCCGAAACGTCACGACAAACGCACAGCAACGCAACCGTGGCGCAGAATGAAATCAGGTATCGCATCGCGTCACGTATCCGCGGAGATGGGGGAGCCCGATCCTATCTTAGGGGGATTCCCAACTCCGCTCCACCGGCGATTTGGCGAAATCGCGATTACATGCGGAAATGGAACGTCTGCTGAATGTATCGCCAGGTGCGCCGCGCCAACGTCTGCGGTTCGGCGTGGATGCGGGCACGCCCGCGCATGCCGGGCAGCAGCGTACCGCTTTCGTCGGTCAGGTCGGCCTTGGCCTGGTAGACGGTCGAGATCGGACGTTCGACGCCGTTTTCGTCGGTTTTCGTTTCCAACTCGCCGCCGGCTTTGACCGCCAGTTGCTTGCTGGATTCGCTGAGACGTTCGGGCGAAACATCGCTGAGCGCCGTCTTCAACGTCTCGCCGGGCAGCGCGTCCAACTTGATTTCCACGCGTTGATCGCGGCGCACGAAATCGACGTCGCCTTGATCGACGACCAGGACGGCTTCCAGTTTTTTCGGTTCGCCGATGCGGCAGAAGAGCGTGCCGCGTTCTAGCAGCGCGTCGATGTTGCCGCGGTCCAGCGGCGTGCCGGTCCATTGGCTTAGCACGTTATCGTCTTGTTTGCGCGGAACGACCGGCGGAATGATAATCGTGCCCGAGATCGGCGCGCGGAGGGTCAAGCGGTCGTAGTCCTTCAACTTTTGCTTCAACTCGCCTTCGGCCGACTTCAATTGTTGCGCGACGGCCTCCACTTCGTTCAACGCTTGCGTACCTCCTTCGATCCGCTCGCGCAGGATGGCCGAGTATTGCTCCTGCTTTTCATCGACTTTGCTTTGCAGATCGACGATCTCGAGTTCGATTTGTTCGTTGCGTAATCGGGCCAACTCTTGCCCTTTGGTCACTATGTCACCGGCGTGCACGCCGACGAACTCCAGATGCCCCGGGACGTCGACGTAGACCGGTTCGGCCGCGTCGGGCAGAATCTCGACCGGGCAGAAAACGCGATACGGGACCGGGACGAGCGCGAACGCCGCGATCACCGCGCCGATTCCCAACAGGCTGACGATCATCCGTCGCGGCTTCACTTGATCCCACCTTCCGGGCTGAAAGAAGAATTTGCCCACGCGCCACAACGGGACGCCCAGCAGATTGACGAGCGCCGCCGCAGCCAAAATGTGGCCCAGGATGCGGAGGCCATTCCCTTCGAACACGTGATACAAAAACGTCAGAATCGAGACCGACACGAACCACATATAGACGGTCGCGGCGATGCTGTAGAGCGCGAAGAAGAGCTGATTGCGGCGCGGTAAAAAGGGATCGTCTTGCTCTTTGAGACCGAGAAACCATTTTCCCAGTTTGCGGCCGAGGATCGACGTCGATTTTTGACGCAAGTTCGGAATTTCGGTCAAGTCCGACAGGATGTAGTATCCGTCGTAACGCATCAACGGGTTGGCGTTGAACATCAACGTGCTGACCGAGCAGACGAACATCGTGCTGAGCGCCAGGTAATTCAACAAACCGGGTTCGCTGAACCACCAGACGAACGTGGCGCAGCCGGCGATCAGCAATTCGATATAAATGCCCGCAGCGCCGATCATCGCCCGCCGCCACTTGTTGGGCAGCATCCACGAATCGCTGACGTTGCAATACAAGCAGGGCGTAAAAACCAGCAACATCATGCCCATCTCGTGGCACTCGCCGCCGAATTTCTTGCACGAGAGTCCGTGGCCGAACTCGTGCAAGATTTTGCAGATGCCCATCGCCGTGGCGAGGTAAATCCAATTTCGCGCGGCGAAGAATTCGTGAAAGGTCGGCAGCTTGGCCTGAAACACTTCGAACTGCACCAACACCAGCATCAACGCCGAGAACGCGATGCTCAACACGAATACGCCGCCGATCCAAGTAAACAGCCAACCGAACCACGGCAAGAGCGCGGTCAGGATGCGATCCGGGTCGATCCCCTTAAAGCGAATCGATAAGACGTTGGCGAGCGCCGAGCGAAATTCTTTCTTCTTCTGCTCGACGTTGCGTTTACGCAGTTGGTGGCCTTGCCCGGGCAGATCGGCGATCACCAATTGGCTGCGGTGCAGCATGCCGATCAAACGGCCGAGTTCTTCGAGCGTGATTTTTTGCGGCGCGAACTCCTTCTCGAAGCGTTTCTTCAACTGATCCAAACTGGTCTCGCCGTCCAGCATTTGCAGGATCGAATATTCTTCCTCTTGAAAGCGATAGTACGACAACGCCAGCGGATCTTTGACGATCCAATACGGCTGCCCGTGATAGCGATGCCGCTCGACGACCAAGTCCGGCCGTTTTTTGACCGCCAACGCGCGGGCCGTGCTGCTGTTCAGACTTTCGGCGAGCGTGGCCATGCGGTGCGCGGGAAGGAGTGCGTAACGGTTCGCCGACGTGGGCGAGACGATCTTTTACTGTAACGCATTTCGAGCGTTTCGGCCTCGATGCGGCGGCGCCGGTGCGGGCCGGCGTTCGCGACGCGAACGATAGCGACCCACGGTCGGGCGGTCAACGTCGTCGACCCTCGGTGGACTTGCCGGCGGGCTGTATATTGATGATTCCGGGCGGTTCTTCACTTCGACGACAACGACCATGTTCGCGTATTTCGATTGTGCCAGCGGAATCAGCGGCGATATGACCCTGGGGGCGTTGCTCGACTTGGGGGCCGATTTGGCGGCGGTGCAGGGGGGGCTGGACTCGATGGGATTATCGCAAGTGCGACTCAGCACCGCCGAGGTCAAGAAGAAAGGCTTCCGTGCGTTGCATCTGCGGATCGAACACCCCGAGGAGCGCGCCCACCGCCACCTCCATCACGTCGAGGCGATGATCACGAAGAGCGGCGAGATCACATCGCGCAAAGAGCTTGGCGACGGCCATTTTCACAAAAATCGGCCAGGCCGAAGCCAAGGTCCACGGCACGTCGCTCCGTCAGGTGCACTTCCATGAAGTCGGCGCGATCGACAGCATCGCCGACATCGTCGGCACGGCGATCGCCTGGGACGCGCTCGGCATCACGCACGCCGCGTCGTCGGCCGTACCGACCGGTAACGGGTTCATCGAGATCGCCCACGGACGCTGCGCGATTCCCGCGCCGGCGACGGCCGAATTGCTGACCGGCATTCCTTTGGCTCCCTCGACGGTCGAAGCCGAATTGACCACGCCGACCGGCGCGGCGATCGTCGCCACGCTGTGCGAGGCGTTCGGTCCCGCACCGGCGATGACGATCCGCAAAATCGGCTACGGCGCGGGGACGCGCAGACTTGGAACAACAAGCAAACTTACTGCGAATCATGCTGGGCGAAACATCCGATGCCCCGAATGTCGCGGCGGAAACGATCTGGGTCTTGGAAACCAATCTCGATCAAGCGACCGGCGAGCAGATCGGCTATAGCGTAACGCGGCTGATGGACGCCGGCGTGCTCGACGTCTATACGACCGCGATCCAGATGAAGAAAAATCGCCCCGGCACGCTACTGGGCGTTTTAGCCAAGCCCGGTGATTGCGAGAAGCTGGAAGCGATCCTGTTCGCCGAGACGGGCACGTTGGGCGTTCGTCGCCAGGCGACCGCGCGCACCGCGTTGCCGCGTCGCAAGGCGACCGTCGAGACGGCGTACGGCCCGGTCACAGGCGTCGTCGCGACGCTGCCTGATGGAACGGAAGCATTCGCGCCGGAATACGAAGACTGCCGCCGGATGGCGGTCGAGCGATGCGTCGCGTTGCGAATGGTAACGAACGCCGCTCGACAGAGTTGGTCGTCGATGAAATAGATTGGTGCGACGGACTTAATCCAGAGAGTAGGATTGTCCGTCGTTGCGCACGCAGAGACGCATGAACGCGACCGGATCGACTTCGTAGGTCAGCAAGCGGCCCGATCCGTCGGCGAAGGTCATGTTGATGCCGCCGGAGTGCGAACTTCCGAACAGGTAGCTGCTCTCGGTCGTGTTGACGGCCAAGTTCGGGTCGTTCGTGTCCTGCGCGGGCGTCAGCCACGTCGCCCCCGAGGCGCGGACCCAGCGGATGACGTCTTGATCCCAGCCGGGGCCGAAAGCGGATTCGTTGTCGCCGAAGTCGGTGGCGGCGTCCATCAACGCGATGTTCACGCGTCGTTCGCCGAACAACATCGTCTTCGATACGCCGTCGGGGAGATCTTTCCACTTGTAGGCGGGTTTCGTCGTAAACGGCACGATCAAACTGGTGCGGACGAACACTCCGTCGCGGGCATCGGTGGTGTTCGTGCCGGCGTTGCCGGCGTAATCGGTGATTCCGCTGTTGTGATAGGTGCGGACTTCGCGCCGGCTGGGGCAATAGAAAGCCGGAATCAGCGTCACCCGCACTTTGGCGTTATCCGTGTTCTTCGCTTCGTTGCCGAACTCCATAAACGGCATGATCTGATACGCCCAGCCCCATTTGCGTCGATCGGGGGGCGGATTGTCGGCGTCGTCGACGTGGGTTCCTCCATCGGGCAGTCGCTTGTTGGCGTCCGCGTAGTTGTGAACCGAGAGCGAGATTTGCCGAATATTGTTCAGGCAAGAGCTGCGGCGACTGGCCTCGCGGGCGGCTTGGATCGCCGGCAACAGCAGCGCGACGAGAATGCCGATGATGGCGATGACCACCAATAGTTCCACTAAGGTAAATCCACGACGGCGCAACGACATCGCGACCTCTTTCCCCTGAGAAATCCGCCCCAGACGCCTCGTTTCCCCCAAACGAGGCTATAGTGTAGCGACAAAACGTCGCGGACTCCTACTCTTTCGACGCTTCGGCCGCGGAATTTTTCGTCGGCGGTAAAAAATCGCGCATCTCCGCCCGTTTGACCGAATCGGCCGTCCCCCAGACCAACGCATTCACCAGCAATTTGCGAAAGTCGGGTCGTTCGAAATCCTCTTTATGCCCGAGCGACGTGTAGAACACGCGCGCACGGTTTTCGCCGTAAATCGTTCCCCAGGCGACCGGTTCGACCGGCGCGTTCGGGATCGAGCCTTGCAGGATCGGATCGGCGAACTTCGATGCCAACGGCGCGACTTTGTAGAGCGTGCCCGGCGTGTCGAATGCCAGGTTTTCAATCCCACGCAGGAACACCGATCCGTTCTTACCCGAGATGACTTCGATATGCGGCGCAGACTTTTCCATGATGTCCGGTGTAGCGACCGCCCAGGACTTCCGGATCGAAGTCCTGCCAAATCGCCCGTTCGGCCGACGCGACGAAAGTCTTCGGATCGCGGACCGCGAAGGCGTGGCTGGCGGTGCGGATGCCGATCAGCGGTTTGCCGGCGTTGAGATAGTCGCGCACCGCGTCGAGCTGCGCCTTGGGCGGCGTGCGACGGCGGACACTGAGAATCAGGACATCGGTCTTCTTCAACGATTCGACGATACCGGGAAAATCGTTGGGGTCGGTCTTCGAGGCATGCACGATCGTCACATCGTAGCCCAGGGGTCGAAGCGTTGTGTCCGCGAAGCGCGGAAGCGTCTCCCACGTTTCGTACTCGTCCTCTCCGATCATCATCGTCACCCGGCGAAGATCGTCCGAAAACTTCGCCGCGTCGCCGCCGATCAGTTGCGTACTCTCGATCGTCGGGCAGACGTAACGTTCGATATGCGACACGATCAACGACGTGCCGGAGTGGTGCGCCGCATACGGCTTGCTCGCGGGGTTGTACATCGTATCGGTCAGATCGCGAATCAAGCGGACCTGCTTGCCGTTCGAAGCGAGCCGACGCAATCCGAACGGTCGGCCGAGCACGCACATGTTCGTATGCACGCCGCACAGCAGCACGCGGTCGATGCCGTGCGCGGCGAGCAGGTTCCAGATCTCGACGCCCGAGTCGCTGATCAAATCGCGTTCGGCGTCGATGGCGATGCCGGCGTGTTGGTACTTCCAGGGACGTTTGGGATCGCGGCCGTGCTCGGTTAGTAATTTGTGCCAAGCGGCCAGTTCGACGCGATCATCGTCCTCACCGCCGTCGGTTTGATCGATCGGATAAACCCCGGCCTCTTCCGCCGGAATTTTGTAACACCACTTGGCGATCTCGGTCGGGGAGTCGGCCGCCGGCGAGCGCGACTTTCGCTCGCAGGCGAGCGGGATGCTCGGCATACTGCGGCATACAATCGCTGGGGGCGTGGATGATCAACACCCCTTGTTTACGCAATGTGTCCGCGACTTGTTGAATACGCGGGACGATCTCGGTTTCGCGTCGCACCGCGTTTAAGCTGTGGTGAGAGTCCCAGACATCGCAGATGATCAACGCGGTCCGCGCGGCAGGCCATTCGTCGTGCGTCACGACGGGGCGGTCGTCCTTCGCGTCGGCCGGGAGACGACGCGACGTCAGTTTGAGCGTCGCATCGGCCGCGCGGACGGACATCGTCGTCATCGTCAGCAGTGTGACGAATGCGCAGAGTCGCGTGAACATGGCGGGAACTCTTGGAAGGCGTGTGTAATAGGCGGGACCGAATTTCCCTTCGTCGGGCCTCCGCATTATATTGAGCCGGTCCGTCGCCCGCCTGCAAATTGCCTCGGAAATCTCTCCCGCCGCTTCGCTTCTCATTTCGGTCGCTCGCTATGCCGTTCGTGCGAATCGCGTTTTCGTGGCTACTGTGTGCGATGCTTGCCGAATTCGTCGCGGCCGAAGAGTGGCCCTGTTGGCGCGGACCGCGCGGCGACGGGACGAGTTCCGAAACGAACTTGCCGACCACCTGGAGCGCGACCGAGAACGTCGTTTGGAAAACGCCGTTGACGATCGCGGGACACTCGTCGCCGGTGACCTACGGCGAGCGCGTTTTCATCGCCGGCGCCGACGAAACGAAGCCGTCGCGCGAGTTGGCCGCCTACGATCGGGCGACCGGCAAGCCGCTGTGGAGCAAGGTCGTCGTCGAATCGCCGCTCGAAAAGAAACACAAGCTGAACAGCTACGCGTCCGGTACGCCGGCGGTCGACGCCGAGCGGATTTACGTCAGCTTTCTCGACAAGCAAGAGATGGTCGTCGCGGCGTTTTCCCATACCGGCGAAGACGTCTGGTCCGTCCGACCGGGCGCGTTCTCCAGCGTGCATGGCTTCTGCAGCAGCCCCGTCCTGTATAAGAATTTGGTCATCGTGAACGGCGATCACGACGGCGACGCCTACTTAGTGGCGCTCGATCGCAAGACGGGCGAAACCGTTTGGAAAACATCTCGCGAAAACAAAACCCGCAGTTACTGCACTCCGATCGTCCGCGAGGTCGAGGGACGGCCGTTATTGATGCTGAGCGGCAGCAAGTGCGTGGCGGCCTTCGATCCCGAGACCGGCAAGCGACGTTGGATCCTCGACGGGCCGACCGAGCAGTTCGTCGCCTCGCCCGTCTATATGAACGGCCTACTCTACATCACGGGCGGATTTCCGGACAAGCATATCATCGCCATCGATCCGCGCGGCGAAGGCAAGCTCCCGGAGTCGGCCGTGGTTTGGCACCATCTCCGCCGTGGCGTGTCGTACGTACCCTCGCCGGTGGCGGTCGACGACTATTTTCTCATCACGTCCGACGAAGGCATCGCGTCGTGTTTCGACGCCGCGAACGGCAAGCTGTTGTGGCAAGAACGGATGGGCCGCCACTACAGCGGTTCGTTGATCGCGGCCGGCGGCTTGGTTTACGCCACCGACGACGACGGTGTGACGAAGATTTTAAAGCCCGGCTCGAAACCCGAGATTCTCGCGACGAACAAGCTGGAAGAAGAAGTCTATTCGTCGCTGGCGCCGTCGAACGGCAAAATTTTTATTCGCGGCGCGAAGCACCTGTGGTGCGTCGGCAAAGTCGATTGAGGAATCGAAGTTAGACCGTATGCCTGTAACAAACTAAGAACTCAGCGCCGCGCGGGCGCGCCCTTGCGCGTCGCGGCTTCCATGATGTTTTGTTCGGTCGCCTCGGCGCGAGTGAATTCGCCCGTCAACTCGCCTTCGCTTAGGACGATGATGCGGTCGCTGACGGTCAGCAGTTCGGGCAGTTCGCTGCTGGTCACGATCATCGCCATGCCTTCGCGGGCCAGGCGATCCATCAAACGATAAAGTTCGGCCTTCGCGCCGACGTCGACGCCGCGCGTCGGATCGTCGAGCAGCAACACGCGTGGACGAGTCAGCAACCAGCGGCCGACGATGCACTTTTGTTGATTGCCGCCGCTGAGGCTCATGATCGACGCTTCGGGACCGGCCGTTTTGATGCCGAGCGAGCGGATCTGTTCTTCGGTCGCGCTGCGTTCGGCCGCCGCGGTCAGCACGCCGGCGGTCGCGATTTCGGACAGTGCGCAGAGCGTGATGTTCTCGCGGACGGTCATCTGCGCGAACAGACCCAATCGTTTGCGATCTTCGGTCACCAACGCCATGCCGGCCGCTTTGGCGTCGGCTTCGTGCCGGAAGCGGCGCGGGACGCCGTCGAGCAAAATCTCGCCCGTGGGCGGTAACGGCGACGCGCCGAACAACGATTCGAGCAGCTCGGTCCGTCCGGCGCCCATCAGACCGGCGACGCCCAGGATTTCGCCTTTGCGCAAAGTCAAGTCGATGCTCTTCAACCGCCACCCGCGAGCATGGCCGGGCCATGCCAGGGAGAGGTTGCGGGTTTCGAGTACGATCTCGCCGCCGATGTGATTGCGTGGTTCGCTCTGCGCGGCTTCGATCTCGCGACCGACCATCAGGTGGCAGATTTCCCGGATGTTCGTGTCGGCCGTATTCACGGTTTTGACGAAGCGACCGTCGCGCAGCACCGTGATGCGGTCGGAAAGCCGAAACACCTCGTCCATTTTGTGCGAGATGTAGAGGATCGTGACGCCGGTGCGGCGCAGCTTGTCGATCACGCGATACAGCCGCGCGACTTCGGTTTCGGTCAGCGCGCTGGTCGGCTCATCCATGATCAGGATGTCGGCGTTTAACGACAACGCCTTGGCGATTTCGACCAACTGCTGATCGCCGACGCGCAGCGTCGAAACCGGCGCCGGGGCGAGATGGCGGCGTCGAGCCGACCCAGCAATTCGCCCGCCGCGTGTTCCATTTTGCCTTGCGCAAGAACGCCGCCGAAATGCGTCAATTCGCGACCGAGGAAGATGTTCGAGGCGACGTCGAGTTGCTCGACCAGATTCAACTCTTGATGGATGATGGCGATGCCCGCTTGCTCGGCGTCGCGCGTTCCGCGGAACGCGACCCTTTGGTCACGGACCCGGATCTCGCCGTCGTAGTCGACGATCACGCCCGAGAGGATCTTCATCAACGTGCTTTTGCCGGCGCCGTTCTCGCCCATCACGGCGTGGAGTTCGCCGGGTCGGACGTCGAAGCTGACGTCCGACAATGCGCGGACCGCGGCAAAGCGTTTCCCGACGTCGCGGATGGAGAGTATCGCGTCCATGTTCCGGCGATCAAAGAAGGACGTCGTGCGTCAGGCGGTCGATTTGCCGGCCGCGCCGGACTTCGAAGGAAGCGACTCCCACACGGCCGCTCCGACCAGCGCGGCGATCACGAAGAGGCCGAACGCCGCGGCGTGCCACGGCTCGAAGCCGTCGCGCGTGCGGAGAAACAGGTAACAAATCAATCCGCCCAGTAGCCCGTGAATGGGAATCACGCTCCAGCCGAGCGCATCGCCGAACAGTTTTTTGCGATTGGCGTTGCGGCGTTGCGTGAACGTGACCGCCAGCACGACCACCACGCCGACGATCATCCCTTCGTAGACGTCCGAACCGGTCCGCACAACCTTAGTGATGGCGTCGATGATCGTGCGCAGCAATAAGCAGCCGAGGAAGATGCCGGGGATCGTTCCGATGCCCCCTTGCAAGCTGCAACCGCCGATGACCGCCGCGGCGATGGCGTTCAATTCGTAGCCGCGGGCCGTTTCGATCGGCTTGACGCTGTTCACCTTGGCGAACAGGATCAACCCGACGAGCGATGCCAGGACAGCGCTCAGCACGTAAGCCAGCCATTTCAAGCGTTCGACGCGAATCCCGCTTAGCCGCGCGGCTTGCTCGTTACCGCCCAACGCATAGATCCGGCGACCGATCACCGTACCCGACAGCATGAACCACAGTGCGCCCGCCAGAACGAGAAACAGCGGAGCGTAAAACCAGGGTCCTTTTAGGACATCGGCCAGATTCGGATCTTTGAACGTGATTTCGGACGAGCCGAAAAACGCATCCGACATCCCGCGACCTAAACTTCGCAAACCGACCAGCGTCGACAACGTCGCGACGAACGGCGGCAACTCCAGGCAGTTGATTAGCCAGGCATGCAACGTGCCGACCATTACGGCGGCGAGTAACATGCCTGCGAAGGCGATTACGATCGTGGCCGTCGAGAAGACTTCCGGATCGAACGGCGTTCCGGTCGCTTCGCAGACCATCGGTTCGCACGCCGCGGCGAGCGATGCGAAGACCGTGGCGGCCAACACCATCACCGATCCGCAAGACAAATCGATGCCGCCGGAGATGATGACGATTCCGCCGCCGATCGCCAGGAATCCCAACCAGAGCGTGTTCTCGAAGATCAGCGGGAACGTGACGTCCGGTTTGGTCCAATAAAGGTGCGCGGGATCGGCCCAAGCGGTCAACGCGACCACGATCAGCCAAGCCACGACCAATTTCAGTTCGATGCCGTGCAGGATGCGACGGATCGGATTCTCGGCGGGGGCGCTCATGTGCCGTTCAGCCCGTATTTTTTCAGCCAATCTTGGAATTCGGGCAACGGCATTACTTTGACGTTCTTACCGAACGCGGCGATGTCGGCCGATTTTAAAATCGGGCTCTCCGCCGGGACGACCAGTTTCACGCCGGTGTCCATGATGTCGCCGTTCGGCTTGCCCATGTTGGGGAACATCGCCTTGATGGTGGCTTGATCCTTGGTCAGCTTGGCCATGATGTAGCGGACCGATTCGTAGCCCATGCCGAAGGGATCTTGGACGACCATCGCGTCGATCTGTCCTTCGCCCATCGCGCGGATGGCGGCCGGGTCGGCGTCGAACGTGACGATGGTGGTCTTGTCGCGAACCTTTTTATCCTTAACCACCTCGACGATGGCCGGCGCGTTGTACGCCCAAATACCGACCAGGATGTTCAGGTCGGGATATTTATCCAGCACGTCATGGACGTTGTCTTGCGCACGTTTTTTGTCTTTATCGTCGATCTTGCGATCGAGTTCTTTGTACTTGGGACCGACGGCGCCGCTGAAACCGTTCATCCGTTCGATGGCGTTTTGTTGGCTGTCGCTGCCGACGAATTGAACGTATTGCCCACCGTCGGTCTTAATGGCGGCGGCCGCCGAACCCAGAACCTTGCCTGCCATGAGGTTGTCGGTGCCGATGTAAAAGCCACGAGCGCGTTTGTACTTTTCATCGAGATCGCTATCGATGCAACCGATGATCACGCCGGTGTCTTGCAGCTTGCGCAACTCTTCGGCGATGGCGCGATTCTTCCCGGAGGTCGGCGAGATGATGATCGCCGCGATATCGTCTTGTTGCGCGTATTCTTGCAGCTTTTGGACTTGGCCTTCGTCCCCGCCGCTGTTGGTGTCCATCGAGGCTTCGTAGCCTTGGACGTCCAACTTGAAATCTTCGGAGGCTTTCTTCAGTCCGGCGGCCGCGGCGTCCCAGTAGGGGTCAGCCGTGTTATTGAGCAGGATGATGCGTTTTTTTCCAGTCCCGCTTTTGGCGGCTTTTTTGCCGGAGCAACCGACCGCGACCGCCAGGGTCACGCAGAGCGCAAGCAGACCGAGCGCACGCATGAACGGCGATAAACGCAGAGCAATTCCCATCACGCGATCCCCCTTAGATGGCCGAAGCGAACCCGTTACTCCCCCGAGAGTTCCTGGATTCTAGCCGGCACGCCAGCGCGAAACAAGTCCGCGGTTTTGTCGTTTGGGTTGAGTTTTTTTGCGCGATCGCAGCGGTGGTTGCGAACGGAAAGTCGGCCTGATCGGAATCTTTTGCCAAATCGAACGACGCGGCGTTCGCGGTCAATTGGCGACACTGTGGATTCCGATTTCGAGAACAGCGTCGTCGCGTTTGCGCAGCGACGTTCTCCTCTCGAATCGCTTTTCAGTGTGCATCATGCCGGCACGTTTCGATACGTCGTCCGCCGCTTCGTCGATCGCGGGCCGGCCAACGCGCAGCGGGGCGTGGACGCTGGTCGGGCGGTGTGCGGCCGGGGCGATGGCCGAGTTGTATTTCGCTCAACCGACTGCTGCGCTGAATCGTCACGAAGCGCCGCGCTATGTCGTGAAGATCCTCCGCGAGGAATTTCGTCATGACGCGTTTGTGCGCGGACGCTTCGCGCTCGAAGCTCGGTTGGGACGGAAGTTGTCGCATCCGCATCTCGTGCCGGTGCTCGATGCCGATCCGGGCGCCGAGACGCCATACATGGTGATGCCGCGTTTGAACGGTACGACCGTCGCCGAACGAATCCGCGCTGCGCGGCGTACGCCGTTGGCGCAGATTTGGGGCGTCGCCCGTCAAGCGGCCGCCGCGTTGGCCGAACTACACGAACTTGGCTATTTACACGGCGACGTGAAGCCCGCGAACATCGTGGTCGCCGACGATGGGCATGCGACGTTGATCGACCTAGGATCGGCGATGCCGCTCGACGCGAAGACGACTGCGCGGCGACGTTTTGCTGGGAACGCCGGCTTACTTCGCCGGAACAACTGGCGGGGACACTGCGAACCGATCATCGGAGCGATCTGTACTCGCTCGGAGCTGTGCTGTGGGAAATGTTGACGGGAAAGTCGTTACGCTCGACCGAAGACGGTGAGCGCGAGTACTTCGAGCAAATCGATCCGCAACGCCTGCGGTCGGCTCATCCGGAAATCACGGCCGACGGCGTTAGTCTCATACGACGATTGCTCGCGATCGATCCCGCGCGCAGACCCGACTCCGCCGCGGCGGTCGTACGCGAACTGGCTCGCTTGGAACTTGATGCCTGGGCGATGTGGTGGACGCGCAGCGCGGAATAGATCGAACGCGAAACCAGGCCGAAGCTGATAAAGATAGGCACTAGCAGGGTTATTTTCGATTGGTATAATAATTCTTTGTCGTGATTTTTAGCTCGCGTAATCCCGCTCTCTCGGGTGAATGTATGCTGCGTGCCTTGCAACTTACCGTCACTGTGGTGATTGGCATTCTTGCCTTGAATCTGTGCGACCTGCGAGCGGACGAAAAGCTCAAAGACAAAGCGTGCCGATCCGTCCATTTGGCGTATACCGCGGCGACGGGCGACGTGTTTTATAACGAAATCGATGTCGTCAATTCAGCACCGGGGACGTACTTCTGCGTCTGCGGATTCAACACCGGCTATTACGGGATTCAGCAATTGGCCAACGGCAAACGGCTGCTGATCTTTTCGATTTGGGATCCGGTCAAGGGAGACGATCCGAAAAAGGTGCCGGACGACAAGCGGGTGAAGTTGCACTATCAAGACGAGAAGGTTCGCATCGGTCGCTTCGGCAACGAAGGGACCGGCGGTCAGTCCTTCTATGATTACGACTGGAAGGACAAAACCACGTATCGCTTCGCCGTTTCGTCGAAAGTCGAAGGCGAACGAACGGCGTTTACGTCCTGGTTTTATCACCCGGAAGAAAAGGCTTGGAAAAAGCTGGTGACCTTTTCCCGTTTGAACGAGGGCAAATCCCTCGGCGGCTACTACTCGTTCGTCGAGGATTTCCGTCGCAACGGCGAATCGGCCAAATTGAATCAACGCGCCAATTTCGGAAACGCCTGGGTTCATGACCTGCAGGGCAAATGGTCGCCGATCGAAGAAGCTCGATTTACGGCGGACTCGAACCCGGTCCTGAACATCGATGCGGGAATGCCGACCGAAGGGACGTTTTTCTTATCGACCGGCGGTGAGATTGAAAACACGACCGTGAAACTGAAAGACAAAATGAAGCTCAAAATACCGGCCAAAACAGAGCCGGATTTCAAATTGCCGGTGAGTGAATAAAGACGAAACTGCGCATTTTCATCACGATTCGCGCATTAACAAGCGGTCGACCGCAGTCGCTCTATTTGAATCAGCTGAAAACACGATAACCTACAAGCACACGATTAAGTCGCGTTTCGACAAGCCACCAGTAAGGCTTGATTTCATCATACGTTGCGCCTCACAAAATTTATTTTGGGCGGTGATTCGATGGCGTAGCGATTCCGATGCGAGGGGCAATGTCCGGCATACAAAATCTGACCGACGACGTAGTTCATGCGTTCTCGCAATACGAGGACGCACATCATCGTTTCGTCGATCTCTCGGGATTTCCGGTTTTTTGTTTCGATGCCGGTTCTCAGTCCGTCATTTACGCGAATCACGAGTTTTGTCGCCTCTTTTTCGGCGTTTCGACACGAGACTCAACGATCCGCGAGATCCAGGCCCGGATCGATCCCGATCAAACCGATTGGCCGGCCAAGCAGTTGGCTCATGCATTGCAAGGCCGCGTTTCGAAGACGAGCCAGCGAGTTCTGAATCATGCCGGTCGACTTGTCTCGCTTTACTGGCGAATCGCTCCCGTTCAGAATGCGGAGGGGGTTATCGTCGCCGTCGCTTTTACCGCGATCGATGTGACCGGCTTGCAAGAGGACGACGGTTGTTTGCCGCGACATGACGCCCGCTGGCGATCGTTATTAAAGCATCTGCCCGGCGAACTTCTACTGACGGATCGTTCCGGCAACATTCTCTTCCATAACAATTCCGACGAGCGAACCGCGACGAACGAGCCGCGCTTTCGGAACGCTTTTGAATCGATTGATCCGGGGAATTCGGAACGAGCGGCGGAAGCCTTTCGGACCGCTTGGGACGAACGTCGCACGGTGGAATTGGAAGTCGCCGGATACGACGAGACCGGAGAAACTTGGACGAAGTCGCGTCTCTGCCCGATCTTGGACGATGATCTTGCCGTCGGCATGATCGGTTTCGGTTGGGATGTGACCGAAGCGAAGATCGCGCAGTTGCAGCTTTCCGGGCACAACACGATTCTCGAGATGATTTCGCGTGGCGACCGACTTGAACCGATTTTCGATCGGATTTGTTCGCTGGCGTCGCAATTCGTGCCGGGCGCGCTGGGAACCGTTTTGTTGGTTTCCCCCGACGGCCGCCGCGCGATCGAAGTACATGCCCCCTCGTTTCCCCAAGAATACGTCCAGACCGTCTACGGCGTCGAACTTGGTCCCGATGTCGGTAGCTGCGGGCCCGCGATCTTCACCGGCAAGTCCGTGATTTGCGAAGACATCACGCAAGATCCGAGATGGCAGGGGTTTCAGGCATTCGCCGGCGTTTACGGCGTGCGCGCGTGTTGGTCGATTCCGTTTCGCTCGCTCGGCGGCCAACTGCTGGGAACGCTCTCGGTCTATTTTCGCCAACCGACTCGTTCCACGGAAAAGCATCTCGCCCTGCTCGAAAATTTGGCGCGCTTAGCGTCGATCGCGGTCGAGAATGTGCGTGGACGCGAATTGTTGGCCGAGAACAAAGCTCGTTATCGAGCGATGCTTGAGAACTCGGCGGATGCCTTGATGACCGTGAACGAGCAAGGCGTCGTCACATACGACAGCCCGAACGCCGGAGCTTTGCTCGGATATCCGCGAGGATATTTCTCCGGAAAGACGTTCGCTTCGGGCCTTCATCCGGACGACGTCGCGACGTTTCGAACGATGTTCGAACATCTCGTCGCGCAACCTCAAGGCACGATCGAGCGCACCCATTTACGAACCCTACATGCCAACGGTGATTGGCGGATCTTGGAACTTTCGGCCACGAACGCGCTGAGCGACGCGGCGCTGCGCGCCGTAATACTGAATTGGCGTGACGTCACGCTGCGGGCGGACATGGAAGAACAGCTCCGCGGAAAACAGCTCGAACTTGCGCATGCCGCACGACTGTCGTCGTTGGGAGAAATGATCGCGGGAATTTCGCATGAGGTGAACCAACCGTTGTATGCCATTAAAAACTACGGTGCGGCGTTACAGACGAAACTCCAGGACGATCGTGGAATCGACGGCCGGAAGATCCACGATTGGTTGAATCAAATCCTCAAGCAGGCCGAACGCGCAGGCGAAATCCTTACTCGGCTACGTACATTTTCGAAGAAAAGCCCCGGAAAAGCGACGGTGATTCAACCCAACGACGTCGCGCGGGATGCTCTGAACCTGGTCGAGGCGGATCCGAAATTACGTGGACGAAGAATCCAGCTGGAGTTGGAACCTTGCCTGCCGGAACTGTTGAGCGATCGAGTCTTGTTGCAACAAGTGTTGGTGAATCTCTTGCAGAACGCACTGGATGCGACCGAGAATCCGGAGACGAGCGAAGCGACGATTTTATTGCGGACCGCCCGAGACGATGGACACGTTGTGTTCGAAGTGATCGATCAAGGCGTGGGGATCGGCGACGATGCGTTGGAACGGGTCTTCGATCCGTTCTTTACCACGAAAGAGCATGGCATGGGTTTGGGCCTTTCGATTTGCCGTTCGATCGTAGAAGCGTCGCGCGGTCGATTGACCGTGCGTCGTAACGCGGATCGCGGCTGTTGTTTTACCTGTCGGCTTCCTACCATTCCCGCGGATACTTCCGAAGTGGGCTAACATGACCGTCATGACATCACGAGTACCGATGACCGCGTGCGTCTATGTCGTCGACGACGACGCGGCGGCGCGACGAATCCGTCGCCGCGTTGGTCGAATCCATGGAGGTTCCCTGCGCGACGTTCGCCAGCACGGAAGAGTTTCTGGAGAAGTACCGCTCCGATTATCGCGGCTGCGTGGTCAGCGATCTGCGGATGCGCGGCGCCAGCGGACTCGATCTGTTGAAGACGCTCCGCGCGAAGGGCGTCTCGATGCCGGTCATCATCATCTCGGGCTACGCCGACGTTCCGGCCACCGTGCAGATGTTCCAAGCCGGCGCCTGGACGCTGTTGCAAAAACCGTGTCGCGATCAAGAACTGTGGGACACCATTCGCGCCGCGCCAGCGCATGACGCAAAGCAAGAAGAGTACGACAAAGTCCGCGCCGATGTGCAGGCTCGGTTGCGTAAGCTGACTCCCGAGGAGTCCAGAATCCTCCGCATGGTCTTAAAAGGAAAATCGAACAAAGTCGTCGCTTCTCGCATGGATATCGGGCTCCGCACCGTCGAAGCGCGTCGTCACGCGATCATGACCAAAATGCAAACCGCCAGCTTGGTCGAACTGGCTCGCTTGCTGTACGAAGTCAAACTGGATCAGGATCTGGGCGGCGACGACTAAGCCGCAGACACGCGTCGTTCAAGGTGTTTCCGCCGCGTCGATCGCTTTGGCCGTCAATTCGGCCACATCGACACGGTTCATTAATTCATCCCGTAGGATCGGATCAACGTCAATCCGCACGCAGCTTCACGTAATCGTCGAATTGCTCGCGCGCTAACGTCCGTACGACGGGTGACAATTCGCCCAAGCGACGGAACTCCTCGCGGTCTCCAATGCGCACGTCCAAATCGAATTCGATCTCGCGTTCGACCGGCGGCGCGTCGAACAGCACTTCGTGCGCGGCCACGGTTCGACCGATGGTCGCACCGCAGAGGTCGGCGAATCGTTCGCTGACTCGCAACAAGTGGGCATACGGTCGCCGCGCCATCCGTTCGTACAGCGAGCGATGTTCCAGCACGTTGAATTGCGCCAACCGCTTATAAATGCGACGCTTTGCGCCGAACAATCCTTCGACCAGGGCGACGGCCGATGGTTCGACCAAACGACGCAGCGCCGCGATCCAAACCTCGTCCGTCATCCTCATCATGGCCGGCGCATTGAGACTCTCGCGCGAGACGTAGTAGGCCCGCTGTAGCATCGCAGTCGCCGCGCGGACCGTGTGATGCCAATAGACCTCGCTGAACATGACGTAACGCGCGAAGACCATCATCTCGGCCGCGGTGCGACCTTTGTCGGTGATCGCCAAGCCGTCGCCGCGCACGTCGACGCACAACGCACCGATCAATCGCTGTTGGTCGAAGTTTCGCCCGTACGGCACGCCTGCATGCAGGCTGTCGCGCATCAAATAATCCATCTTGTCCACGTCGACCGGCCCCGACAGCAGGCTGCAGATGATGCGTTCGCCGGCGTCTTGGGGTTTGTCCATCAACAACCGCGCGACTTCGGCCGGTTCGATGTTCCATTCGCGGCGCAAGACGTCGGCCAACTCGCCTTGCTCTAAAATCTTTTGCGCCGATTGTTCATGATGCGGAATCTCCGGTAAACGGAGATCTTCGATCGGATGACAAAACGGCCAGTGTGCGATGTCGTGAACCAACGCCGCCGCGATCGCGCCTCGGCATGTTCGACCGTCACCACCGCGCGAAAGCGAGGGTCGGCCGCCAGACGCTGTAAGAACAACAGCATCAAACGGTACACGCCCAGCGAGTGCTCGAATCGCGAATGCATCGCGCCGGGATACGCCAACACAACCAACCCTAACTGTCCGACGTGCGCTAAACGGCGGAACTCGACGGTATCCATCACCGCGCGAACGCGATTCGTCAGCGGGACGTCGATCTCGGGCGGAATCCGAATCAACGGCCCGTGCGAACCGAGCGCGACCAACTCGGGAATCGCCGATAGCTCTCTCATACGATCGGTCCCGCACCCGCCGTCCACATGACGATCGTCGGAGCGACCGGGGGCTCGACAGGGAACGCCTCGAGGCCGATCAAAACCCGGAATAAAATCGAAACCACGAGATAAAACACGAACATGAAAAACGCCGGCACCGGCTCGATCTCGAACAACGCCATCCCGGCCAGCGAACAAATCACCACCGGTCCGGGCAGGATCGCCACGAGGTGATAAATCTGCATCGGGTTATCCGCCAAGAAGACGTGCTGCTTCAACGCGTAAATCACTCCCCAAGTGGCGGCGAAGACCAAACCCAACACGGCGACGCACAGATCTGCGGGAAGCCGGAAAACCCTTCCAACTCGCGATCACGGAAAACCTGGTAGGACGGATAAATCGTCAAGCAGGCCAAAGCATACGCGCCGACCGTCAGCACCCAGGGGTTCGGGCTTTCGGGCGGCTTAGCCCGAAACACGAACGCCAACAAGATCGACACCAATACGACGGCGAACCAAATGCCGGCCAGCACCGGGTTCAAATACAACTTCTTGCGAGCGATTGGTTTTAGGGCCGGCCGCCCCTTAGCGTCTTTGGGCGCCGCGACGCCGCCACCGCCGAATTCCTCCGGCGCGTGGATGACGACTTGCTCTTCGACCTTCGGCACCGTGATGACGGCTTTGCACTTCGGGCACGGTCCTTGTTTGCCGGCGAATTTTTCGCTGACTTGAAATCGACTTTTGCAAGTCGGGCAAAGGACGTTGATGGGCATGGTGACGAGTGCCGGGCGCGGCGAGCGTGCGACGAGAGACGAGGGGCCGTCGGGACGATTCAAGTGTAGTTTCCGTCCGCACGCAGTCCTAGTCGCACGAACCGACGCGATTCAAAAACCTCGCAAATCAGGCTCATTCGCGCCAATCGCGTGAAAATCGTTTTCTCGCGCGGCGTGCTACACTATAAATAGGCCACGCGCAAGTCGCGCACTCATCGTCCGCTCGCCGCACCCCACTCGTCCGCACGCCAACTCGATGTCGATCGAAGCCTTCTGCCCGAACGGTCACCGGATCGTCTGTCCCGATGAAACGGCCGGACGCGCGCGCGCTGTCCGAAGTGCGCGACCGTCTTTCGCATCCCCGATCCGAACGCGCCCGCGCCGGTCGCGGGCGAGGCGTTGCCCGCCGCCGAACCGGTTGGTGAATCCGCGCAAGCGAACGAGAACTCCGCGAATTCGGTCGGCGAGCACGTGCCGACCGCGGGCGGCAGTTCGAAAATTCACAAAATCCCGGCCGATCACATCGTCTTCTTGTGTCCTAACGGTCATAAGTTGAACGGCCCGACGAAGCTGGCGGGTCGCTTGGGACAGTGTCCGCATTGTCATGAAAAATTCGAGATTCCTCCGCTCGACGTGATCCGCGCGGCCGAGGCCGCCCGGGCCGAAGCCGGCGAGTACGACGGCAATCTCAGCGATCTGCAATCGGTCGAGTTCGATTCCTCGATGCAATCCGGCGTCGGCGGATCGCGTTTAGGCCAGGCCGCGGTCGCCGAACCCGAAGGCGATACCGATCAATTCGCCCGTGCGATCGAAGCGGTCCGTAGCGAGGAACATCAACGCCGCTTGGAAGAGGCGCAACGCAAACAAGACGAACAACGTAAGCACGAAGAACAACAACGCTGGTTACAGGAAAAAGCGACGTCGAGCAGCGCGATGCAACGCGCCGTTCCCGCCGCGCCGACCGCTCAGGCTTTGCCGACGCCCACTCGTGCCGCCAATCACCCGTTAGCCGATCTTGTCGTCCGGCTGTGGGACGAACGCGAGCACGGCGGCATCATCGAACTGCATCTGGCCGGCGGTAACGTTTATCTGCCGGACTGGTTCGAGAAACATCTCTCGATGCAAACGCACGGCCTGTTCGCCGCTCAAGCGGCCGACGGCACGGTTACGATGACGGTCATTCCCTGGGACGAGGTCGAACGCGTCGTCATCCGCGGCGTCGTCGGATTGCCCGACGGAATGTTCGATTAACTTCGATTTAGTCTTCTTCTTCCAGCAAGTCGTTTTCGGTCAGCATCGTAAACCCTTTGCCGGCCAACGTCTCTTGCGCCATCTCGATGTTGTCCACCATGATCGCCACGGCCGGATTGCCGTGCGGTCGGGCGAGCAGGGGATACGCCTGGATGATGTTCACCTCGGCTTGCAACAGCGCGGTGCAGACTCGCAGCAACGGTTGATTGTCGGCCGGCAGTTCGACGCCGATCAGGTCGCTCTCGATCATCGCCAAGCCGGCCCGTTCCAAAATCTCGCGACCTTGTTCCGGATGACTCAATAAAAATCGCACGAACGCGCACTCGGCCGAGTCGGCGATCGACAGAGCGACGATCCGGACGCGGCTTCCTTCGAAGCGGCGGACGACCTCCAGGAGTTGGCCGACGCGGTTTTCGAGGAAGACCGTAAATTGACGGATCGTGGGGTAATTGCGACCACGCATCGTCGAATATCCGACCCCTGCGCCGGCGTCTTCGCCATAACTCATGTCCGCGACTTTCGCTGGTGAATCCGTACCGCCGTCGCTCGGGGCGACGATCGACGAATTATAGTTGCATGCCGGCAAAAGCGTCAAATCTCGGCCGGATCGAGAGTTACGATCGGTACCCCGGTCGCGGCATCGACAATGCCCGGGCGATTTGGTCAATTCAGCGGCGTTCGCACCTCCCTTCGGTCCAGGTTTGATTGGTATGTCGTCGATTCCGCGTCACCACGCCCTTACGTTGCGCGTTTGGTATCAAGAGACCGACGCCATGGCGCGGCTGCATCACGCCAATTATCTGACTTACTTCGAGTTAGGCCGTACCGAACTCCTTCGCGCCGGCGGGTACACGTATAAGCAAGTCGAAGACGAGGGCTATCTGTTGGTCGTCGCCGAGATGCACGTCCGCTACTTCCTGCCGGCCGCTTACGACGATGAACTGACGCTGACCACCACCGTGCTCGAATCCAAAGGGGCGCGGATCCGTCATGGCTACGAACTCAAACGCGGCGACGACCTTCTGGCCACCGGCGAAAGCGTGATCGCCTGCGTCGACCGCACAGGCCGCGTCAAACGCCTGCCGGAGTGGTTGCTGTAAATCCACACTCGGTCGCTCGACATTGCGGTCGACCGCTCAAGTGTTGTTATTGTTTTTGGAGCGTGTTTCCGGTCACTCTGGACGGGGAACGATTCTCCATCTTCATCGCGCGAGCGTTACGAGCGTTGCGCTCGTGACGAACACGCGATTTTCTTTGTCGCTGAGTTTCTTTTTCATTGCTGGATCCATCTCGCATTTTGTCCAGTTTGACTGCGCGAGCGTTACGAGCGTTACGATCGCAGGTGACGCGCATTTTTTTCGATTGAGTCGATGGCGTCTACCTTCGGTTCGCGTGGCCTCGCCAAACGCCCCACTTTCACTGCGCGAGCGTTACGATCGTTTCGCTCAAAAACGGGTTTATTTTTCCGAGCGTGAGTATTCGCTACCCAGTGTAGTCTTCGCTGAAACTCGTTTTTCGCATCTCAGGGGATTGTCGTTTCCCGCTCGGGGAGGTGATTCGGTTGCGTCGCAAGAACGGACTTTTGTAAAGTATACATATATACACTTTTGAGTCAAGCGAAAACTTCCGTCTTTTCCAAAGATTGTCCCGATCGGCCGGCCAGCCGCCGGCCATTTCGATCGCTTACGGTGGGGTCCGCGATCGGCGTTTTTCGGAGTGGCCTGCGCGGCGGGTCGCACGGTGTACATCGACACGGTCTATCTCGACACGCTACATTGACGGAGACGGACCGCACGCTTTTTCGCATTTCCGCATTCGGAGTTTTCCACGCATGTCGCGCGTCGTTTTCGCCCTGTCGTTGATCCTCTTGGCGGCGGGCTGCCAAGATCGCCCCAAATCGACTCCGGCGCCGCCGAAAGCGGCCGATCCGGCGAAGCCCGGCGATACGGCCAAAACGACGCCCCCCGGCAAAGAGTCGGAAACCCCCAAACCCGCCGCCGTCGCGAAAACCACCGAACCCGCCAAGCCCACCGACACCCCGAACACGCCGATGCCCGCACCGAAAACGTTCGAATTGATCCCCCGCGAAAAACTGTTCGGCAATCCCGATAAGGCCGCCGCGCGGATGAGCCACGACGGCAAGCGTCTCAGCTTTCTCGCCCCGGTCGACGGCGTGCTGAATATCTGGGTCGGCCCGATCGACGATCCGTCCGCCGCCAAACCGGTCACCGCCGACAAGAAACGCGGAATCCGCTCGTACTTTTGGGCGTTCACCAACGAGCACCTGCTGTACACGCAAGACGCCGACGGCAACGAAGACTGGAACGTCTACTGCGTCGACCTGAAAAGCGGCGAAACGAAGAACCTGACCGACCTCAAGAAAACCCGCGCCGAGATCGAATCGGTCAGCCACAAGTTTCCGACCGAAATCATCGTCGGTTTGAACGACCGCAATCCGGAATATCACGATCTGTATCGTCTGAATTTCACGACCGGCGAAAAAACGCTGATTCAAAAGAACGACGATTACGCCGGGTTCGTCGTCGACGAAGATTACAAGATTCGCTTCGCCAGCAAGATGACCGAGGACGGCGGCAGCCAACTCTATAAGAACGACGGCGACGGCAAGTGGTCCGACTTCCTCAAGATCCCGATGGAAGACACGTTGACCACGCAGCCCGCCGGCTTCGATAAGACGGGCGAAATCTTGTATCTGATCGACAGCCGCGGTCGCGACACCGGCGCGCTGAAGACTTGGAACTTGAAGGACAACGACGAGAAGCTGGTCGCCGAAGATCCGCGTTGCGACGTCGGCGGAATCATGAGCCATCCGACCGACAACACCATCCAAGGCGTGTCGTTCACGTACGATCGCACGATCTGGAAGTTCTTCGACAAAGCGGTCGAAGAGGATTTCGCCGCGCTCAAGAAAATCGCCGACGGCGAAATCACCGTCGCCAGCCGAACGCTGGACGATCAGAAGTGGATCGTCGCGTTTTTGATGGACGTCGGCCCGGTTCGTTATTACGTCTACGATCGCGCGACCAAAGACGCGAAGTTTCTTTTCACCAATCGCAAATCGCTGGAAGGGTTGCCGCTGCAGCCGATGCAATCGCACGTGATCCCCGCGCGCGACGGATTGAACTTGGTCAGCTACCTGACGATTCCGCCCGGCAGCGATACGAACGGCGACGGGATTCCGGAAAAACCGGTGCCGTTGGTGTTGAACGTCCACGGCGGCCCCTGGGTGCGCGACGGCTGGGGCTTCGATCCCGAATCGCAACTGTTGGCCAATCGCGGCTACGCGGTGTTGAACGTCAACTTCCGCGGCTCGACCGGCTTCGGCAAAGAATTCGCCAACGCCGGCAACAAGCAATGGGCGCTCAAGATGCACGACGACCTGCTCGACGCGGTCGATTGGGCCGTCGCGCGTAAGGTCACGGAAGACGGCAAGATCGGCATCATGGGGGGCAGCTACGGCGGCTACGCCACGCTGGTCGGTCTGACCGTCACGCCCGACAAGTTCGCCTGCGGCATCGATATTGTCGGTCCGTCGAATATCTTGACGTTGCTCAGCACGATTCCGGCCTATTGGTGCCGGCGATTCAAATGTTCAAAGATCGCGTCGGCGACTTCACGACCGAAGAAGGGAAAAAATTCCTGACCGAACTCTCGCCCCTGACGCATCACGAAAAGATCAAGAAGCCGCTGCTGATCGCCCAAGGGGCGAACGACCCGCGCGTGAAGCAAAGCGAAGCCGACCAAATCGTGAAGGCGTTGGTCGACAAAAAAATTCCGGTCACGTACGTGCTGTTCCCCGACGAAGGCCACGGTTTCGCCCGGCCGAACAACAGCCTGGCGTTCAACGCCGTGACCGAAGCGTTTCTGTCGGTCCACCTGGGCGGTCGCTACGAACCGATCGGCGACGCATTCAAAGGCTCGACCATCACCGTCCCCAGCGGCGCAGCCCGACGTCCCGGGCTTGGCCGCGGGATTGGAGGCGATGCCGAAACCGAAAGCGACGGAACTTAAGGAAATGCCGCCGGACGAAGGCCTGAAATCCGATCCCGCCGCGAAAGAGGCGGTCGACAAAGCCGCCGGAAAATCGGAGAACACCGAGCCGACGCCGCCGGAGGACGCGAAGAAAGCCGCTTCGCCGTAGGGGAGCGTTTACAAAGCATTTGTCGGAGTTCGGCTCGCGCCGCTCGTCGCATGCGACGTCATTCGTAGATGGATTGAGGATCGATGTTCCAGCGACTGTTGAACCGAATCCCATACGTGAAAGAACTCCGCCGAGAGACGGACGAGTTCAAACGGAATTCTTGTTTTCCCGCGGGGCATTTCTATTCCAGCGTCGTTTCGGTGGAAGACGTGGCGCGCATGCGCGGCCGAAATCTGGGCCAGCGAAACGATCGACGGGATTCCGGGGATCGACCTCCAGGTCTCCGCGCAATTGGATCTTGCGCGGCGGTTTTCGGGATTTTACGCCGAGATGCCGTTCGGGCCGGAAAAGAGGGCAGGGCTGCGCTATTGGTTGGAGAACGCGTTCTATTCGTACACGGATGGGATCGTGTTGTATTCCATGATTCGGCATCTACGCCCGCAACGGATCATCGAAATCGGTTCGGGGTTTTCTTCCGCCGTGACGCTCGATACGAATCAACGGTTCTTCGATTCGTCGATCAAGTTGCACTTTATCGAACCGTTCCCCGAGCGGTTGCGATCATTGATGACCGCCGAGGATACGGCGACGATCGAGATTCGCGAACGTTTCGTCCAAGACGTGGATCCGGAGTTATTCGCGCGACTCGAAAAGAACGACATTCTGTTCGTCGACAGTACGCATGTTTCTAAAACCGGCAGCGACGTCAACGATATTCTGTTCCGGATTCTCCCGCTTTTACGGCCCGGAGTATTCGTGCATTTTCACGATGTTTTTTATCCCTTCGAATACCCTCAAGAGTGGGTGTTCAAAGGTCGCAATTGGAACGAAGCCTATCTTCTACGCGCCTTCCTCTCGAACAATTCCGCCTTCGCGATCCGGTTTTTCGGCGATTACCTGCACCGATTCCATCCGGAGGCGTTCGCCGAGATGCCGCTGACGACGCGAAATCACGGCGGAGGAATTTGGATCGAGAAGTTATAGTCGAACGCACACACCTTCGCCGTATCTCTTGGAGTCCGCAATGGCCGCCGATCATTCGCCCGCGTTTCTCGCCATCGTGAACGACGCGAAGAAGGGGATCCGCGAGATTCCCGCCGCCGCGCTCGAAGCCGAACTCGTCGCGCATCCCGGGTCGGCGTTGATCGACGTCCGCGAGGAGAGCGAATTCGCCGCCGGCCACGTCGAAGGGGCCGAACACATCGGTAAAGGCGTGATCGAACGCGACATCGAGAAACTGCACCCGGAAAAATCGCAGACGCTCTTTTTGTACTGCGGCGGCGGGTTCCGCTCCGCTCTGGCGGCCGACGCGCTGCGCAAGATGGGCTACCAAAATCCGGTCAGCGTCGACGGCGGCTGGAAAGCGTTGAAGACGTTGTTGCCGACGACGACATAGAGTCGCGCATCGACATTTGTCTCGCGATCCGCGCCCGCGTTAGAATGAGCGCGCTCGTTCGATGTTCCCAACCCCGCGAACGAGCGTCATACCTAATCTCACGCGGAGTTCTCGATGTCGACTCAGACCCGGCGGACGTTTTTGCAGACCGGCACGTTGGCCGCCGCGGCGGCGTTGTCGCCGTATGCGTTCGGCGCGGACGAGAAAGAGCCTCTCAAGAATGCCGACCGCGAGTTGCGCGTGGCGGTCGTCGGCACCGGTCGCGGCATGGGCCATGTCGCCGCGATTCTCAAAGCGCCGAAGACCAAGCTCATGTACCTGTGCGACGTCGATTCGAAACGGCTGGAGACCGGCATGAAAGCGGTCGCGGCCAAGAACGTCGACTCGCCGGTGCCGATCGCCGATTTGCGTCGTGCGCTCGACGACACGAGTCTCGACGCGATCTTCATCGCGGCCTGCAATCATTGGCACGCGCCGGCCGCGATCATGGCGTGCGCCGCCGGCAAGCACGTCTACGTCGAAAAGCCCGGCAGCCACAACGCGTGGGAAGCGCAGAAGATCGTCGAAGCGGCTCGCAAACATCAACGGACGGTGCAATTGGGGACGCAACGCCGGAGTTGGCCCGCGTTGATCGAAGCGGTGGCCAAACTGCGCGCCGGCGCGATCGGCAAAGTGCTGTACGCCCGCGCTTGGTATAACAACGCGCGGCCGACGATCGGCAAAGGGAAACCGGTCCCCGTTCCGGACACGTTGAACTACGATTTGTGGCAAGGCCCCGCGCCCGAGCGGCCGTACAAGGACAACCTCGTTCATTACAACTGGCACTGGCACTGGCATTGGGGGGGCGGCGAGTTGGCCAACAACGGACCGCACGCACTCGACGTCGCGCGATGGGGGCTGGGCGTGGACCTGCCGAAGACGATTTCGTACGTCGGCGGTCGTTACCACTACGACGACGACCAAGAAACGCCGGACACCGGCACGGCACAATACGACTTCGGCGACGTCGGCATCTCGTGGAACTGCAGTTCGTGCCATCCGCGGCGCGAGGAGAAGCAGCCGTTTTGCATCTTCTATGGCAAAGACGGGACGCTGCACATCACCAACGACGGCTACGTAACCTATGATCTGAAGGGCGAGAAAACCGGCGGCGCGTCGGGGCGCTCGGGCGATCAGGACCACATCGAGAATTTCTTGAACTGCGTCCGTAGCGGCGAGAAACCGAACGCCGAAATCGAAATCGGCCAGACCAGCATCCTCATGTGCCATCTCGGCAACATCGCCTACCGCACGGGCCGCACGCTGCACTTCGACCCGGTCAAGAAAATGATCATCAACGACGCCGAAGCGATGACGTATTGGAAACGCGAGTACCGCCCCGGCTGGGAGCCGAAGGTTTAACGCAACGCGCGTTGGACCATGTCGCGGTCGAAATAGTTCACCGCCATGCCGGCGTCGAGAACGAGGTGTTGCGCGTTGATGCCGGAGGAGCGAGGGCTTAACAGAAACGCGGCCGCGTCGGCGACTTCGCCGGTTTTGAGCGCCTCCTTGCGCAGCGTCATTTGTTCGGCGTAAAGATACGCGTCGGCGTAGCCGGGGATGCCTGCGCTGGCGCTGGTTTTCAGCAAGCCGGGAGCGACGGCGTTGAAGCGGACTCGCGAAAAGACGCTGAACGATTTGGCCAAGAACGCCAGAGACGAGTCGAGCGCGGCCTTGATCGGCGCCATGTAACCGTAGTTCTCGCTGGCCATCGTGGTGGTCGAGATCGAGACGGTGACGACCGACGCGTCGGGCTCGAACAGATCTTTCAGTTCGCGAGCAAGGGCGATCAGAGAGTAGCACGAGATGTCCATCGCGCGAGAAACGCACGCTTGCCCGTCTCGTGGAATGCCTTGACGCCGGCTTCGTACTCGGCGAACGCGATGCTGTGCAACAAGCCGGAGAGACGATAACCGACGGCGGTCAGGTCGTCGCGGAGTTTTTGGATCTGGTCTTCGAACTCGACGTCGCAGACAAAGATCGGCATCGCGCCGGCGAACTTGCGGACTTGTTCCGCGCGTGCCGGCGAACGGACGGTAAGGACGACGTGCGCACCCGCGCGTTCAAGAACTTGCGCCGTTTGCCAAGCGACGCTTTTTTTATTGGCCGTGCCGCAGACCAGAATCGTTTTGCCCTGCAGGCCGAGAAAATCGGCCGGGCCGGTTGCCTCGCTCATGTCGCGTCGCTCTCCGTCTTCGGCGCGGCGGCCTGCGACTCGTCGGCGTAAGGATCGTCCAGTTTTTCGCGTAGTCGACGCATCGCGCAAGTAGCGCATCCCGGCGGCCGCTTCGCTCAGCCCCAACGCGTGCGCGACGTCGCCGTTGCCCAGATGTTCGAAATGACGCATCAAGATCACTTCGCGGTCTTGCTCGTCCAACTCGTCGACGGCGGCCTGGAAGCGAACTTGCAGCTCATGCCACGTGGCGGCCGCGGCCGGGGTTAATTCGCGCGAAGCGATTTGTTGCCCCAAGTCGATGGTCGATTGGTCCAAGTAGCGCGCGGCGGTCAGCGATTGCTCGCGATCGATGCTGCGTCGCGCCGCGCCTCGATGCCGGCGATGGGCGTCGATCAGTCGATCGCGCGCCATGTTCCGCAGCCAGAGATGGAACGGCATGACCGGATCGGCCAGATAATCCTTCAGCCGGCGATTGGCGTCGACCAGCACGTCCTGCACGATGTCGCTGGCATCGACGCGGCGCTGAACGACTTTGTCCATCCGCAGATCGATCATCCGTCGCAGCGCGTCGCGATGACGGTCCAACAGCGCGTTCACGGCCTCGCCCTGCCCATCCCGGGCTTGGTTCAACAGTTCGCGCGTTTGATCGCCGTCGGGCCACATGCGGTCGATTGTAAACGCCCGAACCTTGCCCGGACAGGGACGATCCGCAGGACTCGTGGGCCGACCCTGACCGCGTGGAATGCGGCTTGATACAATCGATGTTCGCGATTCACCTCTGTTTCTCAACCAAGCGATATGTCGTCCGACCCCGAGATCGTCGAATCCGCCCCCGGCTCGCCCGATTTGCCGACGGCGCTGGCCGCGCAGGGAATCAGCCTGCCGGACGAACAAACGGCGACGCTCGATCGGTATTGCCGCGCCTTGTGGGATTGGAACACTAAGCTGAATCTGACACGTCACACCACGTACGATCGCTTCGTGTCGCGCGATTTGGTCGACAGCCTGTGGCTGGAGAAATTTCTCGACCCCAATCAGCGGATTCTCGACGTGGGAACCGGCGGCGGCGTGCCGGGCGTCGTCTTGGCGATTTTGCGGCCCGATTTGCAGGTCGAACTGTGCGACTCGGTCGCGAAGAAGGCGCGGACCGTGCGCGAAATCGTCAGCACGGTCGGCCTCGACGTGCCGGTGCATCACGGGTCCGTCCAAGAGATCTTGGCGGGCCACGAATACGAGACGCTGGTCTGCCGCGCCGTCGCGCCGCTGACCAAACTGCTGTTCTGGCTGCAGCCGTATTGGGAAAATATTCGCCAGATGCTCGTCATCAAAGGGCCCAACTGGACAGTCGAGCAAGACGAAGCCAAAGAGAAGAAGCAACTTCGTTTCGTCGAAATCCAAAAATTGGCGAGCTACCCCTTGGCGGGGACGGAATCCGAAAGCGTCGTGCTGCGGATACGCCGGGCTTGATCTTCTCAACTGCGATCGGCCGAGTCTTGCACGATGCGGTGCGCGAGGATCGCGATGCGCTGTTCGCCGCGGCGAGTGAGGAACAGCGTGGCGGCGTTATCGCCTTTGAGCTTCAATTCTTTGCGGACCGTTTCCGGATCGAGTTCGACGCCCCGTTTCTTGATTTCAAGCCGACCGATATTGCGTTCGTGCAGAAGCGCTTTCACACGATCTTTTCGCCACGGCGTCACCAGTTCGATACGGAACGAGCTTGCTAACGCCGAAGTCGCCGACCGATCCGACGTGTAATACGGCAGCCCAGGCTGAATCTGCAGGTAGCTCTGTTCGCGCGCGAACGCGCCGTCCAACTCGGCGGCCAGTAACGCCGCCGATGGTTCGTGCAGATAGGCGGCCCATTCGTCGCAACGCTCGACCGCTTGATCAGGCAGGCCGGTGAAGGATTCCGCGAACGGCGCGGCCTCCCAATCGTCGGCCGCACGGACGACCGTCGCACGCCGCGAGCCCGGCGCATCCGCCGCACGACCGAACCACACGACCTGCTGCCGACACTCTCGTCGCGAAGCGATCCACTCGCGCGTTTGCGGAAGGTCCGCCAAACGACCCGGCAAGGCCGGAGCAGCCGGTGCGCCTTTCAGCACGCCGGTCGGGTGGCTCGCGAGCAGCCGCTCAAAAAATTCCGGTCCCGGCGCCAGCCATTCCCAATCGACCGCGCGGCCGCCGCCCGGCCGTCGGTCGGGATCCATGTGCCACAGTGCGTTGGGCGGTATGGCGGCCGGATCGGCCGCAAATGCTTCGATCCGTACGGTCGAGTCGGGCGGAATCGCCGCCAAGTCGCTCAGCATTCGCGCGGCGTTCGCCTGAGCGAATACGGCGGTCACCGGATCTCGCTCGTATCCGATCACGTGCTGAAATCCGGCCGCCAGCATTCCCAGCAAGTCGCCGCCGATGCCGCACCCGATGTCGACGACGGTCGATTCGCGCCCGACGGCGGTCGCCAACCGTGCGGTTTTGTACCGGGCGATCGCCCAATCGGTCGCTTGCTCCAAACCCTTCTGTGTGGCCAGTGGGGGCTGCGGGAACGGGAACTTTTCGCGGATTTTTTCGCGCAGACCGACCTGATCCAGGACGGCTTGTGCCTGTTGTGCGTTCAGTGACGTTCGTATCGATTCGATGACCCGCAACCGTGGTTTTCCGGCGTGCAATTCCGATACGACCCGTTCGATCGTCCCACGACCGACCTCGCCGGCAAGCCATTGTGCGGCTTCCAGCGCGATCGACGGTTGATCGACGGGTTCGGGCATCGAAAATCTCTGGGAAATCGTTCGAAAATGTGGCGTTCGCCCACAACGACGACTATTCTACAAGAACGTCCCCCTGCCGGTCTGATGCGATTCCGTTCGGAGTTCGCGGGGGATCCGAGGAGCGAAACGGTCCCCGGTGCACGCCGTGGCCGTGACGTTTCCCAGCCCAAGTCGAGGTCGTCGCGTCGATGCGCTGCGTTTTAAACGCGATCGCGGGGCGATGTGAGGTCACGGTCGCGCAAGCGGCCTTCAGCGATTCATAGGAGAGCAACGGATATGGCCGCACGCGAAAATCAAGGATTGCAGATCGCCCTCATTATCTTCGTGATCCTCACGATCTCGTTGAGCGTGACCACCTACCTATTTTTCGATCATTACAAGAAGGCCGAACTCAAGGCGGCCGACGCGCAAAAGGCCGCGACCGACGCCTCAAACAAAGAACGAACCGCGATCACCGAGCGCCAAGAAATCTACAGTCTGATCAATCAGACCGAAGCCGACGCCAAACCGGCCGACATCATGGCCAAAAATCGCGCCGAACTGGCCAAGTATTCGGCGCTCGGCGGGTTGGCCAAGGCGCCCGAGAATTATCAAACGTTGATTTCCGAGTTGTCGAACGTCATCGTCGCGAAGAACGCCGAGTTGCTGCAGTATCAGCAAAAGTCGGAAGAGGCCGCGACGAATTTGGACGCGGAAAAAGGCAAGTTCACCAGCGCGATCAGTTCGGCCACTGCCGACAAGACCAAAGTCGCTGGCGATTACACCAGCTTGTCCGGCACGTTCCAAAGCGAATTAACGAAACTCGCCACGTCAAAGGGCGATGCCGAAAAATTGATCTCGCAGAAAATGGAAGAAGCGACCAAGCTGCAAGATCAAATCGTGGCCATCCAAAAGGCGAGCGCGGCCGAGATCAAACGACTGCAATCCAACGTCGAGGGAATCAAAACCGAACTCGATAAGTACAATGATCCGCGTCCGACATTGACCGACGGCATGATCGTCCACGTCGACGAACCGACCAAAACCGCATATATCAACATCGGCCGCGCCGACGCCCTGCAACGTCGCGTGACGTTCAGCGTCTACGACAAAAGCACCAACGACGTCGGCAGCGCCATCAAGAAGGGGGCGATCGAAGTGATCGAAATCCTCGACGATAAAATGGCCCGCGCCCGGATCGTCGAAAACTCGATCTCGGACCCGATTCTGCCTGGCGATTTCATCGATTCGCCGTTGTGGTTCCCCGGCAAGCGTCAGAAATTCGCGATCGCCGGCTTTATCGACTTCGACAACGACGGATTCAGCGATTTGGCCCGCTTGAAAGACCTGATCGTGGCCAACGGCGGCACCGTGGTGGCCGAGGTTAGCGAACGTGGCGAATCGGTCGGCAAAGTCACGCCCGACACCGCGTTCTTAATCCTGGGCAAAGGCGTCGACGAACGTTCGGACGCAAAGTTCCAAAAGGCTTGGTCGGACATCAACGGCGACGCCAAGAAGTACACCGTCCCGCAGATCCAACTGCGCAAGTTTTTGGACGACATCGGCCACACGCCGACTCCGGAATCGCACACCGTCGACCGCGGCCAACGCCTGATCGATACGCAAAACAAGAACGCCGACAAGAGCGATAATCTGATCAACCCGACGTTTCGCGAACGGACTCCGCCGAAGCCGGGCAAGAACGGCGCGTTCTAAGAACCGGGGCATTATTTCGCGAACGAGTGAATTCACGGCCCTCTGATCCGCTTGGGATCAGAGGGCTGTTTTTTGCGCTGCCGCCGCACGTCGCACGAGATACGATTTGGCCGAGTCGGCCATCGTGACG
Source organism: Pirellulales bacterium (assembly GCA_049840575.1). Classification (GTDB taxonomy): domain Bacteria; phylum Planctomycetota; class Planctomycetia; order Pirellulales; family JALHPA01; genus JANRLT01. Next base: position 59,699 of record JASGKV010000007.1, on the reverse strand, counting down.
ATCGCCGCCCCCAGCATGATCGCGTCCTTTACGACCAAGCGGCCCGCGCCGCTGAGATAGGGGAATCCGTGCTCGGGCGAACCGAGATCGGGGACCCAACCTTCCGGCGTCGTGATCAAAAACGACAGTGTTACGAACGACATTACGACGATCAGAAAACTTCCCACGGCGGCGATCTCCGGTCGCCACGGATGACAACACAGCATCAAACCGTATAAGACGATCACGCTGCCCAAGCCGTAGGCGAAGCGATAGGTGCCGTTCTCTTGATGCCACGCGCGGTTGGCCGGCACGACCGCCCCTTCGGGATTCTTGTGCAGAGAGTAGTTCCGCGGATCGTTCAGCAGGAAATCCATGAACGGACTGTTGGCGACGAACGGCACGATTCCGTCGGCCTCATAGGGAAAAGCCTTCAATCCGCCGATCCACAACAGCACTACGATCAACCCAACTCGGGTCGTCGCGATCCCGAACCGTTCGCAACGCGCGGCGAATTCAAAGCAACTCAGAACGGTCATCGGAGAAACTCCCGGTTCGCGACGGTCCGTTCGGCTTCGCTTGAAACCGATTTACGGAACGTCTATCCCGAAGTATCGGGCGACGACCGACGGTGGGAAATGGACGGCCGGTCCGATGTCATGGACAAATTGCTTCCGCCCCGGATGCGTGTTTCGAACTCGCGATAATGGACCGGCGACAGTCCGGTCGATTTTTTGAAGAATCGACTGAAATACAATTCGTCGCGAAACCCCAGTTCCGCGGCGAGTTCCTTGACCGGTCGCAACGTGTGCAACAGATGCCATTTGGCGTGCGTCAGGATACGTTCGCGGATCAAGTCGCGCGGCGTTTTGCCGAGATGCTCGCTCACGCAACGCCCCAACGCCTTGGCGGTCATATGCAGCATTTTGGCGTACTGCGCGGGCGTGTGACTGCGTCGATAGTCGGCTTCGATCAATTCCCGCAGTCGGACGATCGTGGGGTGGCGATACGCCGAGTCGGTTTTCGCGCTAACCTCGACGGCCGCCGTCTTGAGCCGCGTCGCCGCGATCAACAATAACTTAAGAGTGGCCAAGAGCGCTTCTTGCGCACCGAGTTCGATCGAGTTCGCTTCGCGACGTAACCGCGCGATCAAGCCGAGCGCGTCTTTCTTGGCGGTTCCGGCGAACGCTACCGAGGGCGGTCCGAATTCGTCTTTGAAAAGTGCGCCGCTGCAACCGGTTTCGGCGTGAAACGTCTCCACGCAGAGAAAATTCGCGTGAAAGCGCACGACCGTCGCCCGTAACGGCCCCGAACAGGCGAACTTCCGCAACCGATACGGCGTGAAGCAGAGTAACCGATCGCTTTCGAAGCGATCTTTGGTCGCGTCCGACCAGTAGTCGCCGCGGCCGCTCTCGATCCAATACAACGCGAAATAATTGTCGCGCGGCGGTTCATAGGTCGGCGTATCGATCGCGATCGACTCGATCACGCAGGGCCGATCGCCGGCGCGAGGATCGAAAAACGACGCGTTAGGACGCGAGTCGGCTTCGCGAGGCATACGACTGCTTAGCGCTGATACAGCGGCAAGTAGGCTTTTTCCAACTGCAGAATCGTCAGGTTGATCGAGGTCGTGTAGATCGGCCCGATGTAGCCTTGATCCCAGTAGCTCAATTTCCCGTCATTACGGGCTTCGTTCAGGAATGCGCATGAAGATCTTGTCGCGGTAGGTTTCCCACTTCGAGCCACCTTCGCGGTACACGACTTGGGCGTAGTAATAGTGGGCGTAGTGCCAGTGGCCGTCGTTGTCGCTGCCGACGTTCAAGTAATTGCGGTCGCTGTACTTGATCATCTTGGGCGTATATTCGCCGTCGTATTCGCCCGAGTTGAACAGGCAGGCGATCGCGGCGGCGGTGATCGGCGGACGTCCGCCGCCGCCGGTTTTGGCGCTGTACTGCACGCCGCCGTCGGCCAGCGTACATTTGTGGATGTATTTGATCGCCCGTTCGATGCATTCCTTCGGCACCGGAATGCCGGCGTTGCGGCAGGCGCGAAGTCCTTGGACTTGGGTGATCGTGGTCGATCCTTCGTCGAAGTCGCTGCCATCCTTCGCGCTGACGTAGCCCCAACCGCCGCTGGAGGTTTGTGCCTGGGCGCAAAGTTGACCGCCTTCTGCAGGATCACGGTCAGTTCTTCGCGACGTTTTTCGTCTTCCTCCTCGCCGAGAATTTGGCTGAGGAACATCATCGAATAGCCGTGGCCGTACGTGTAGCGATCGTCCGTCTTCGGATCGCCGATCAACCCGTTCGAACGGGCTTTGCCCGAGAGATAATTGACACAGTTTTGCAGGTTCTTGCTGTACTTGCCCTGCATCGTGGTCGAGCCGTGGCAGATCAACGCCATGCCGGCCAGCGCGGTCATCGCCGTGGGGTACGATCCTTGAGCCCCCGTCCAACCGCCGGAACGACTTTGCGTGTGGGCGACCCAATCGCAGGCACCGTTGACGATCTTGTCGTACTGTTTTTTGTCGTAAGCGGCCGCGGCATGCCAGGGAACGATCGGCCCGCCCGGTATGGCGGCGGCGGCCAGCGATCCGAGCCCAAGCCGCAATAAATCACGACGATGCATAAAAATCGGCCTCGATGACGATTTTCGGAAGGTCGGGCGGGCAGGAAAAGCGTGGGTGGGGCTAACTCAGTGTAGTCGACTGTCGGTCGAACCGACAACGAAATCCATCGCGTGTCGAATTGAGTCGCACGAGAACCCGGGAAAGTTCGCGCTGCTGGCAGGTTTTGACCGGATTTCCGGAAAAAGTCACCCTGTCGACATAACCCTAGCACGTACGCAACGAAAAAGCGGCCCGACGAAGTTCGTCGGGCCGCTTTCTTAAAAACTCACATCATTCGGCTGGATGTTAGGACCAATTCCCGCTCGCGAACACGCAACCCAACGCGGATTGGGCGGAGGTCGATGTCCGAGCAGGTCCGAAAACCATGCTGCCGGTCGCGGCCGCATAGCCGAGGCGCGAAAGAACGTAGCGCGGCTGGAGTCACTCGATGTGGCCGTTGCGACGCGGGCCGAGGCCGTCGAACCGGAACTCGATGCGGCTGCGCTCGCCACGATCGACGACGTTCCGCTGACCGAGTACGCGTCGGCCGCGGCGTAGTTGACCGAGTAACCCAAATCGGCCAACGCGCCGATCGTGATCCGGCTGATCGGCAACGACGTGCCGGGACCGACCCAACCGGTCATGATTTCCGAACGGAACGTACTTTCGTGCAATGCGAATCGCGCGTTCCCGAGCCCCCGGTGTTCTCGACCGGAATGCTGGTCGCGTTACCGCCCGTGTAAGAGTTGTACTGCGCCACGGCGTTCGCCCCGACGTAGACCGGATTGCTGGTCCCGGCGCCGACCAATAAGCCCTTGCTGGACCACAGCGTTCCGAGGCCGAGGACGTGTCCCATTTCGTGCAAGATCACGGAATAGAGACTGCCGTTGGCTTCCATCGAAGCCAGGTCCGCGCTGTCGAACTGCATCGTTCCGTGGTACGGTAACGACGAACCCGAGCGGAAGCGGTCCGGCCCGGCTTGGCCCAGCACGCCGCCGACGCCGTCGATCGACACCGCGCTGGCGTTGATCAACAAATCGTCGACCGCCACGCCGTTGTAAGTCGCGTTCGGCAGATCGCCCAGAATGATTTGCGACCACCGGGCGGCGGCTGCTTGGAAGATCGCCGATTGCGACGCCGTCATGCCGGTGATTTGCAACGCGATCGTGAACTGCGACGTCCCCGGCGTGGTCGGCGGCGGAGTGGTCGGAGCGGTCGTGATCGTAATCGCTTCGTTATCGATGCCGGCCCCCAGTTGACCGCCGTTGTTTCCTTCGTTCGATTCGACGATCGCGTTCGAAGCGTCGGTTCGCATGACCAGATAGAAGTTGCCGCCGCTCAACCCCGACGGAAGTGAAGCAGGCAGGGCCAGCGTTTCGGTCACTTGCGTCGTAGCGTTGACGCCCAGCGCGACGACGGCCGAAGCGGTCGCGCCGCTGGTCGTGGTCAACCGAATGTCGTTGGTCGAATACGTCGAGTCTTGCGACAAATACCACTCCACGGTCGATGCCCCGGCCGCGGCCGTGCCCGAGTTTCGCACGTTGCCGGTCACGGTGATACTTTGACCCCAATACGCGGAATCCGGGGCGTTCATCCCGGCGCCGAGCAAATCCGCCGACGCTGTCGGCGGCGTCGTGGTGGTACCGTGATTGATCGTCAACGCATAGGCGGGATTCGTGACGCCGCGATAGCCGTAAACCTGCACGGTGTACGTGCCGGCGGCGAGCCCGTTGAGCGAGAGAGATTCGGAGTTGGTCACGCCTTGCGAGAGACCGACGCGCGTGCCGTTGGCATTGTAGATGGCGATGTCGAGATCTCCCTGGGAGTGCGTAAACGCCAGCGAGACCTTGCTGCTCGACGTGCCGGTCGAGCCGATCGTGAATTTAAACCAATCGGCCGAGTCGGCCATCACGCCCGAGATCTGCTTCGAGCCGGCGATGGTGCCTAAGTCGTAGGCCGTCGCACGGGTGTCGTTATTTTCGTAGCCGTCGTCGACCAAGGCGGCCGCGTTCCCGGTCGAGATGGACGAGGTTCCGGCGATCGTACCGGAGTAAGAATAGACGGCCGTGCTCGCGGCCGCGCGATTGGCGGCGGCCGTGGCCGCCATCTGACGAAAATCGATGCACCACAGACAATCCGAGGCCATCATGGAACGCAGTTCCAACGCTTCGAACCCACGACGACGCGGGTTCCGTTCATCGAATCGCGACATGCATTCACCGAAAGAAGGGGGCGAGACAAGAGTCCTAAACGTGCCGCACGGCGAGAGCGTCGCCGCGGGCGTGAACCGATTTCCGTCGTGGAGAGGAGAGCGACCGGCCCCTGAATTCCTTCCGATCGCTACGACGAGTTGACGGAGTTTCCGCGATCCTTACGAACGGCACAAGCGCAGGGTTCGGACAATCCGATTTCTGCGGCAGACCGAACCGACGGTTCGCTCGGTTCGGTGTTTCACGTGAAACATGCTATCGACGCCGTAAGCTTTTCGTCCCAGCCGAGACGCGTCCTTATGAAGAAGGACGCTCGTTCATCCCATCAAAAATGCCCGGCGCAATCGGCCGGGCATTTTTGATCGTTTCAGAAGCGAAGCAAGCCTTAGCCGTGCCGCTTCGGTTTATAGATTTCCGTGGCGGTTCCGAAGTAGCTTTCGTTCGCGAACGCGACCGTTTCGCTCAGCGTCGGATGCGGATGGATGCTCTCGGCGATATCGCGGGCGGTACACCCCATTTCGATCGCCAGCACCGCTTCGGCGATCAGTTCGCCCGCGCCGGCACCGACGATCCCGACGCCCAACACGCGGTCGGTTTCGGGATCGATCAGCACCTTGGTCAGCCCTTCGGTGCGGGCCAACGATTGCGCCCGACCGCTGGCCGCCCACGGATAGACGGAGATCTCGACCGTGCGGTTTTCTTTCTTGGCTTGGTCTTCGGTCAGGCCAGCCCAGGCGATTTCCGGATCGGTGAAGACGACGGCCGGGATGGCCAGCGGTTCGAACTTCGCCGGCCCGCCGTGCAACGCCTCGATGGCGGCGCGGCCTTGGGCGGACGCTTTGTGCGCCAGCATCGGATCGCCGGCGACGTCGCCGATCGCCAGGATGTTGGGATCCGAAGTTGCGCCACGTCGTCGACCACGACGAACCCGCGTTTGTCGATCGTGACCTTCGTGTTTTCCAAGCCGATGTCGTTGCTGTTCGGCCGTCGGCCGACGCTGACCAACACGCGGCTGTATTTGACCACGCGCTCGTTCGACCCGTCGGCGTTTTGCAGCGTGATTTCCACGCCGTCGCCCACGTCTTTCGCCTTGACCGCTTTGGTCGACAGCATGATCGTGTCGAACGCCTTCTCGATCCGTTTTTGCAACGGCTTGACCAAATCGCGATCCGCGCCGGGCAGCAGCCCGTCGGTGAATTCGGCGACGCTGACTTTGGTCCCGAGTTCGGCGTAAACGCTGCCCATTTCAAGTCCGATATACCCGCCGCCCACGACCAGCAGCGATTCCGGAATGTCGCGTAACTCGAGCCGCACGGTCGAGTCCATCACGCGGTCGCTGCCGATATCCAACGGCGGCACGGTCGACGGTCGCGAACCGGTCGCGAGCACCAACTTATCGAACGTCAGCTCTTCGACTTTGCCCGGTTCGTCGGTTCGCTCAAGCTTCAGCTTGCTGCTCGAAACGAACGTCGCCTTGGCGTGGATGACGGTTACGTTGCGTCGCTTGGCCAAACCGGCCAAGCCGCCGGTCAATGTCGAGATGACCTTGTCCTTACGCGCGCGAAGGGCGTCGAGATTGATCGTCGGCGACTGCGAATTCGATCCCCCACTCGCCCATGTGCTTGGTTTCGTTCAGCAGCTTGGCGACGTGCAGCAACGCCTTGGACGGAATGCAGCCGCGCAGCAGGCAGGTGCCGCCGAGTCGGGCGTCGGCCTCGATCAGCGTGACCTCCATGCCGAGATCGGCCGCCAAAAACGCCGCCGCATACCCGCCGGGACCGCCGCCCAGGACGACCAATTTCGCATGACTCATAGGGATTCGACGACGCCGCGGAAAAAGCGAAGGGCACAGGCCCGGACCGACTCGGAAACGAGTCCTTTATGATAATTTCTACGGCCGTAGGAATGTAGGGGTGCGAAACGCCCGAAAAATCGCCGTCTCGCACGCTTGGTCGCCGAATCTACTTGGCGACGACGTACTTATCGAAAGTCCGCGGCGTTTTCGGCGTCTCGACCAGGATGAACCGTTTCACGCAATATCCCTTGTCGCCGGATTGGACGAGAAGTTCCGCTTCGTCGATGTCCAGATACCAGTTCTTGAACTTTCCGGCCGCGGCTTGAATGGTATAAAGTCGAGCGCCGTGTTCCAGACTCGATGGCCCCTTGTCGACGAACCGCCATTCGGCGCACGCGTCCTTCGACCTCGCCCAACAGCAATTCCGCACGGTCGCCGTCGAGCGGGTAGGCCAATTTCTTGCCGGACCCGAAGTGCACCAGGTATTTTTCGTTTCGGAAATCGACGGCGCCTCCCGGCGGTCCGCGATCGATCATCAGGTAGGGCGCGTCGTCGAGGACGTTGAATCGGCCGTTATTCGCTTCGCCAAGTAAGAACGAATAGTCGTCGGCGCGGACGACGAACGACGTCAACAGGATGGCGACGGCCAGACACGCTTTCATCGTCAAGCCCATGGAAAGACAGCGAAGCAGCGAGAATAAAACGACCGCTTCAGGTTAGCGGCACGCCGACTCCGACGCAAAACGCTCGGTACCGCGCAGTCCGTTTATCCGCTTACCGAGATCAATTCGAAGTCTGCTCGGCGGTCGATTCCGTCGCGCCGCGCGGCAGTCGAATACTGAAAACGCTTCCTTGGCCCGGCACGCTGTCGACGTCGATTCGTCCGCGATGCGCTTGGACGATGTGTTTGACGATCGCCAACCCCAGACCCGTTCCTCCCAGCTTTCGACTCCGCGCCTTATCGACGCGATAAAAGCGTTCGAACAGACGCGGCAAATGTTCTTTTTCGATGCCGCAACCACGGTCGCGGACCGAGACGACCACTTCCTGTTGGAACGCTTCGGCCCGCAGGTCGACGTGCGCCGCCGGACTCGCTGTATTTGATCGCGTTGTCGACCAAGTTGACGATCGCTTGTTCGAGCAGTCGCGGGTTGATGTCGGCGGTCACGGATTCGTCGCAGGTCATGTCGACCACCACGCCGCGCTCGTCGGCCTTGGCCCGACAATCTTCGACGACGCCCGACAACAATTCGCGAAGCGGCATCCGTTCCAACGGCAGATCGGCGGCCTCTTCGCTCTGTTCGATCTTCGACAAGCTCAGCAAGTCTTCGATGATCGTATCGAGTCGATCGGCTTGACGCGCGACGATCCGTAAAAAGCGTTCGGCGTCCGTCGGTTCGTGCATCGCGCCGTCGAGCAACGTTTCGACGAAGCCTTTGATGCCCGCGATCGGTGTTTTTAGTTCGTGCGAAACGTTGGCGACGAACTCGCGTCGAATGTTTTCCAAGTGCCGCGTGTGGGTCACGTCGTTCAAAACGATCACCGCGCCGATCGCGCGGCCGCGCGCATCGCGCAACGCCGTGCCGCTGACTTGCAAGATCCGATTCCGCTCGCCATGTGCGGAAAGCCCGTGCAGCGTGATGTCGTCTTCGATCGAATCCAAACTTTCCAACGCGCAGAACGAAACGACGAAGATCGGCGTTCCGCAGCACCACTTGCAGGCTCTTGCCCGGCACTTCGGCGACGGGGACGCCCACGAGCGCGGCGGCCGCGCGGTTGATCGTGATGATCCGTTCGTCCGAATCGACCGCCAATACGCCTTCGACCATGCTCGACAGAACCGCTTCTTGCTCGGTCCCCTTGCGACCGATCGTGCGACCGCGTTCCTCGAATTGCTCGACCAACGTATTGAACGCTTCGCCCAGCGTTTGCAGTTCGAGCAGCGATTGCCGAGGCAGTTTTTCCAAGGTCGGCGCGGCCACGACGCGCGCGGCGTCGACCGCCATCTCTTCCAGCGGCCGGCAAAAGCGACGGATCAACACCACTCCTAAAATCGACGCGACCGCCCAAATCACGAACGTGGCCAAACGCGGATCGATCGTCGCGGCCTGCGGAAACGCATCGGTCGTTTGCGCGGCGCGGAGCACGGCTTGTGACGTTCCGTCGGCATGACGCCAGGGGATCGCCAAAAACATCTGCCACGTCGCCCCGCTTCGTTCCAAACGGCGCGAGGCCGTCAACCGTCCGTCCAGCAATTCCGTGACTTGCGACACATCGGCTAACGCGTCGACTTGCGTCGTGATGTTCTCGGAATCGAACGTCGGCTTACCGTCCGGATCGAGCAGCGTCAGCCGCACGTCGCCCGCGACGGCGTCGCGCTTGATACGCTCGGCCAACTCGGGCGAGCGGGCGTTCAAGCCGTTCGCGTTCCATTCGTCGAGGCGCGACGGAGATAAAACTCCAACGCCGCGGCTTGCGCTTGTTCGTGCGCCGCGCCGGCCGAGGCGGTCGCGAACCAGCCTAAGCAAACGGCGAGCAGCGTCGACGCGACGAGATAAACCGTAAGAATCCGTGCGACGAGGCGCGGGGTGTGCGACATTCGTAAATCTGACGAGCCGAAGCGGATCCCAGGCGGATCGCGTCTTCGACGAGGACGTTATTCCTTGAACCGATACCCGACGCCCCGGACCGTCTCGACGTAATGTCCGTAATCGCCAAGCTTTTTCCGCAGGCCTGCGACCTGCACGTCCACGGAACGTTCGGTTACAGGATAATCTTCGCCCTTCACCGCGTCCACGATCTGCGTCCGGCTGTACGCCCAACCCGGCTTGCGGGCGAGGAACTGCAACAACCGAAATTCGGTAAACGTTAAGTCCAACGGCGCACCGTCCAGCAACACTTCGTGACGACCGGGATGGATAATCAACTCGCGGACGCGAATCGCTTCGGCTTCATCCTTCGCGTCGGGCTTTTGTTTACGTCGCAGGATCGCTTTGATGCGGGCCAACAGCACGCGCGGGCTGAACGGCTTGGTCATGTAATCGTCGGCGCCCAATTCCAGGCCCGCGACCATATCGGATTCTTCGCCCTTGGCGGTCAGCATGATGATCGGAATCATCTTCGTCTGCGGATCCGACTTCAGCAGCTTGCAAACTTCCAGGCCGTCGACGTGCGGCAGCAAGAGGTCCAACACGATCAGGTCGGGCAGGATCTTGCGGGCTTGCGTCAGAGCCGCTTCGCCGGTGGCGACGGTCTCCACTCGATAGCCTTCGCGGCCCAGATTGTAGGTGACCAGTTCGAGGAGGTCCTCTTCGTCGTCGACCACCAAGATGCGTTCTCGCGCCATAACTCGGCTCTTGACCAGCGTCGTTTCCAAGTGACGTCTCCCCGAAAGTGTAGCGACCCGGCATCATTCGCCCAATCGCCGGAACGACTCGATCGTAACGGCCGAATGTTAGGGCCACGTGAGGGTTTCGTGAGGAGTTTCGGCGGAAACGTCTGGATTTTGGGGATTTCCTGAACGACGAGCTCTCGGAACGAAATGCCGTAGGAACTTCAGCCCAACTGGAATCGAACCGTAAGGCCGTCTGGGGAACCGCCTTCGCACTTTAACGACGGTTGCAATTGATCGAGTTGTCAAAGAGCGTTGCAACCATCTCTGTCGATACATCAACTTGTTAGTGCGTCGCAGATCGGCGGTGCGCTTCGATCGTCGCGCCGTAACGCGACGCCCAGTCCGACAGCGCGGTTAACGCCGGCATCAACGTTCGGCCGAGTTCGCTCAGGCGGTACTCCACGCGCGGCGGCACCTCGGCGAAGATTTGCCGATGCACCAAGCCCGAGCGTTCCAGTTCGCGGAGTCGCTTGGTCAGTTCCTTTTGCGTGATCGGGCGGACCAGTTGCTGTAACTTGCGAAATCGCAGCGGCTCGCCCGCGTTGTGTAACGAAAACAGGATATGGACGGTCCACTTGTGGGCGACCAAATCGATCGCCGCCCCGGCCGGGCAATGGACGTGTCCGGCGTCGTCGGCAGCGTGTTCCACCGGGCCATGTCCATTGAGGGACACGGTCGTTTCGTGTTTTCGGTCGTCGACCATGGATGGCTTCATCGTCGTAACATCCGAAAAATTCGCAAAAGTATCCAAACAGCCCCTGGGTATTCGTCCGGTGCCTTCTTGCCGAATGATACCGGTCCTCTAGGATAACGGCAACTTTCTCGAGCGTGCGCCGTAAGGACGCGGCACGCTCGAGAAAACCACCGGGTACGGAACGTTCTTACCCGATTGGGTCGATCGGACACTTCTTCAGGATCTCGTCGCATGCTCGGAAAACTGTTGCCCAAATCGCCGTCGTTGATGCCGTCGTTCGGGTTGCTCGCGCTACGTTTGGTCTTCGGCATTGGAATGGCCACGCATGGATGGGGGAAAGTGCAAAACATGACCGGCTGGATGGATGCATACGGTCCCTCGGGCGTCCCGTCGTTTCTGCAAGCCGCGGCGGCGATCTCCGAATTCGGCGGCGGAATCTGCTTGGCGGTCGGGTTCCTCACGCCGGTCGCCGCGTTTCTCATCATGGCGACGATGTCCGTCGCGGCCTACAAACATATCAGCGGCGGCGATCCGTTTTCGTTGTCATGGAATCCGGCCGATTCGCGCGGACACTGGGAACTCGCCGCGCTGTATTGGGGCACGGCGTTCTCGCTCATGCTGACCGGGCCCGGCATGCATTCGATCGATCAAGTCGTGTTCAAAGGGAAATGCGAAGAGGCCTAATCGGTCGGGTCGTTCGCTGCCCATCGCATTTTGTTTTCGCTCATCACCCTCCAGTCGGAGTTCCATCGGATGGCCAAAGTCCATATCGTCTTCTACAGCATGTACACGCACGTTTACCGATTGGCCGAAGCGATCGCCGAAGGGCGCGCTCGGTCCCGGGCACGGAGGTGAAACTGTCGCAAGTCAAGGAAACGCTCTCCGACGACGTGCTGACCAAAATCGGCGCACTCGACGCGAAAAAAGCGTTCGCCCACATCCCGCCGGCCGATCCGAAGGAACTGGCCGACGCCGACGCGATCCTCTTAGGCACGCCGACGCGGTATGGTTTGCCGGCGGCCCAAATGCAAGCGTACATCGATCAAACCGGCGGCCTGTGGGCCAAAGGCGCGTTGGTCGGCAAGCTCGGCAGCGCGTTCACCTCGACCGGCAGCCAACACGGCGGCCAGGAAACGACGCTCACGCATCTGCACACGTTCTTCTATCACCACGGGATGGTCGTCACCGGCGTCCCGTACTCGTGCAAGGAACTCTCCAACGTCGCCGAACTCTCCGGCGGCTCGCCGTACGGCGCGTCGACGATCGCCGGCGGCGACGGCTCGCGCCAACCGACCGCCAACGAATTGGCGATCGCCCGGTTCCAAGGCAAACACGTGGCCGAACTGGCGGCGAAGTTGGCGGGGTAGGTTTTCAGTTTTCAGTTTTCAGTTTTCAGTTTTCAGTTTTCAGTTTTCAGTTTGGCAGCTTACCCAATTTGACTTGGCGAGCGTTACGAGCGTTGCGCACACGTCGGATCGAAACAATTTTTCCGCGAGCGGAGGACGTTGGTCCTCCGCTTCGTTTTTTCCACGACCAAATCCCCCAACTTCACTGCGCAAGCATTACGAGCGAAACGCGCGTTACGATCATGCGTGACGCATGTTTTTTTTGGATCGAGCCGCCGGCGTCTGCCTGCGGTTGGACTCGTCTCTCCAAACGCCCCAGCTTTACTCTGCGATCGAAACGAGCGTTACGATCGAAACGAGTACGCGTTTTTCGCTTTCGGCAAAGCCGCTGTGTTCTCTGGCTTGCCCGAGCGGGGGACGTCAGTCCCCTGAGCTACGACCAAGCGGCTCAATCTCAGGGGACTGACGTCCCCCGCTCGGGTGTGCGTTTCGCAAATCCCGACAAACGCCGGCGGTAAAGTCCGGTTTGCTCAGAACGTTTAGTGTGTGTTATTATGTATACCAATCACGCAGACGAAAGTCAAGCGTTCGGTCGATCGGATCTCAAAAAATCGATCCTGCAGGGATCGCAGCACATCACCGGAAATTTTTGCGTATTCCAGAGGGAATATCGAGTTCCCAGAGGTTCTGTCATCTCTCCGGGATCTCCGAATTCGCCGTACCGAACACCGGGGGTGCACTGCGCGACCCCCGGCGATGGGCTGCGATCCCTGCGGGATCGTGAAGGGCTCGACTCGACAAGCGGAATTCGATTCCACAAGCGGAAATTGAATCCACGAATGTCGCATCTCCGGCATAGCTCTTGTACGATCAATCGATGTACGACGCGTCGGACTCGACACACTCGGACTTGGCTCGCTCTGCGACACACGTTCGTCGCCGGCAGACAAAAAACTTGCCGCGCGGTTTCGCTGCGAGCGTGCCGCTCAAATGCGCCTAGGCAAGACGATACCGTCGCGACAACCCGCCCACCCATATCGTCCACCCGCAACGCCGCGCATCCCAACGGCGCCCTCCACAGGAATCTCACTCATGCGATCCACCGCCACGCGTCGTCAGTTTCTCGCCGGATCGGCCGCGGTCGCCGGCGCAGTTCGCGTTGCCGACATTCGTGCCGGCCACCGCGCTCGGCAAAGACGGCGCGATCGCCCCCAGCGAGCGGATCACGCTGGGTGTGATCGGGTATGGCCCGCGCTGCACATACGATTTGAAGCCGATGCTCGAATTCGCCGACGTCCGCGTGCTGGCCGTCGCCGACGTGCAGGCGACGCGTCGCAACGCGTGCAAAGCGGCGGTCGACAAACAGTACGGCAACGACGACTGCAAAACGTATCGCGACCTCCGCGAACTGCTCGATCGCACAGACATCGACGCCGTGCTGATCGCCACCGGCGATCGCTGGCATGCACAGGCGTCGATGCTGGCCGCCGAGGCCGGCAAAGACGTTTACAGCGAAAAGCCCTGCGGACTGACGATCGACCTCTGCCAACGACTCGACGACACGATCAAACGGACCAAACGCGTCTTTCAGGCCGGCACGCAACGCCGCAGCGTGCCGAACTTCGCCGAGGCCGTCCGCATGGCGCACGAGGGCAAACTCGGCAAGCTGCACACGCTGTACGCCAGCATCTACACGCCGTCGATTCGCAGCGAATGGCTGCCTGCGCAACCGACGCCGCCGCGCGACGAGAATCGATTGGAATCTGTGGTTGGGCGTCGCCCCTTGGCGTCCGTACAACAGCAAGTATGTGGTCGATCGCGATTGGCGCGGGTTTTGGGATTTCGATTCCGGCGCACGGCTGCTCAATTCGGGCGCGCACACGTTGGACCTTTGCCAATGGGCCAACCAGGCCGACGACACCACGCCGATCGAATACCTGCCGGGCGAAGACAAAATCACCTGCGTCTACGCCAACGGCGTGAAGCTGATCTTCGATTTTCTGAAGACGCCGTTCGGTGATCGCAGCCCGCATTATGTGACGCGATTGGGGACGTGCCCCGTGCGGTTCGTCGGGAGCGCGGGCTCCGTCGAGACGGGCGACTCGGGCGAGATCGTGCTGACGCCCGAGACGTTGGCCGACGCGAAGCAGGAGAAATCGAAACGGGCGTCGGGTTTGGACGTCGGCGCACATGCGCGGAACTTTTTCGATTGCGTCAAATCGCGGCAGGCGCCGATCTGCAACTCGACGGTGATGCGCCGCTCGCACATCGCCTGCCACGCCGCCGCCCTGGCCTGGGTGCTGCAGCGCCCTCTTGAAGTTCGACCCGATGAAGGAAGAGTTCGTAAACGACGCGGAAGCGAACGGGCTGCGATCGCGCGGGGAACGGAATTGGCGAGTGTGAACGATGGGAACGCCTGCCGGCAAGCCAACCAACTTGTTCCGTTGAATCGAAATTTGGCCTTGAGTTGCTACAACGAGCTGCGAAATCTTGTGTCAGGGCGGCAAATGAACGACATGTGGGGTGATAGTCCCATACATCCGATTCTCGATCGACCACACGAGTACGAAATTTTGCGATTCGATTACCACAACGATCCACGCGATCATTGCACCTCATATCTCGACTTGACGCTCTCTCGACAATCGACGATTCGTCGCCTTCGATTTCTGAGACCGCAACGACTGGTCATTGAAGAAGGTTTTCCCGCAACGACGAACGGCATGATCATCTTGGATATTCGTCATCGCCAATGGGAGAATTTAAAAGTCGAAGTCGCCGACTTCGAAGCGTCGCAAGGCGAGAATGACGTTCTGCGCAGCGGATGTAATCGACCTCGTTCGAGAGAACTTAGAAACGTAGCGTGTCATTGGCTCCGGAAGGGCCGGAATTTAGAAAATGGTATGCCGATCGGAATGGCTTAGCTCGACGAAATCCTCTGAAGAATGAGTGATCCCAAGTTTTCAATTTGCGGCGAGGTTTCGCTCTGGCCCGAGAAAGACCAGATGGCGGCGATACTTCGTAATGCCGGCTTGCGAGTCAATGTCGGTCGATACTCGATCCGCATTGAAGATTGTGCTCATTTTGTATTTCGGCAATATGGCGATGATTTCGGCGAACCGTGCATCGATGCTGAATGCGGATCGCTTGAGTTCATGCTTAAGGATGCGACCTTGGTCTCGAATGCTTTAGCGAAAGCAGGTCTTCGTCATCGATTCGAATTGTATGATGAGGATGCAGAACAAGTCGGCTACCTGCATCACGAATGGCCGTCCAGTGACGTCGCCTCCGATATTACTTGATACCTGACTTGGATCATCATGCCGAGAATCGCATCGGCACGGCTAAAAACGTACGATGACGACTACTTCGTGAACTGCGTTCGTGATTCATTCAAAGCACTGGCGAAGCCGGTGGCACCCTAAGATGTTGCGATTTCCTAAACACGTGATGAGTCTGATTACATTCATCGGAATGTTGTTAGGCGGTCATCTTGGCGGAGCGGCCGAGCCTGCCGTTCCGCAACTCCTCTGCGCAGGTGGCGCCGAGGTTTTTCTCCTCGACGCGACGGCGGCCGAGGCGGGGACGATCAACAAGCTCTGGTCGTGGACGGCGAGCGTCGAACATGGCGTGCCGGAGGACCAGCTCAAGCGATTCAAAAATCTCGACGAGTGCAAACCGCTCGACGGCGGCAAGCTGATTTTGATTTGCACGTCGAACTCGGGTTGTGGGCTGATCGATCGCGCGAAGGGCAAGCTGATTTGGTCGGCTGCGGCGACGAACGCCCACAGCGTCGAACGCTTGCCGGGCGAGCGGATCGTGGTCGCCAGTTCGCTGAGCGGCGACAAGTTGCTGCTGTTCGACATGCGGGGCGACGCGTCTGCGACCGCCGTTTGGTCGGCCCCGCTCAAATCCGCCCACGGTCTGGTGTGGGACGAACAACGAAAATCCCTCTGGACGCTGGGCTTCAACGAGTTGCGACGCTATACGCTGAAGGATTGGGAGACCAAGACGCCGTCGCTTGATTTGCAAAACACGTGGCCGCTGCCCGACGACGACGGCCACGACCTGCGTCCCATGCCCGAGGGAGCGGACCTGTTGGTGACGACCGAGAAGCACGTTTGGCTGTTCGATCGCGTCGCGGAAAAGTTCCGCAAGCACCCGCACCTGGGCGACACCGCCGGCGTCAAAGCGATCGACGTCCACCCGACGACGGGCCGCATCGCGTATTCACTGTGGGGACAAACGTTCTCGCTGCACGCCCCCGCCGCCGACGTCGCGGTGAAGGGGAATACGATTTACAAGGTACGGTGGTTTGTGGAGGAGAATGGGAAGAAGTGAGCGATGTAATCAAGCCAGTGGCAGCCCACAAAAATTTCGCTTATCAAGTACACCCGTCATTAACGCTCTTATTACAGTATGCTCTTGCCGTCATTGAAATATGAATACAACAACGCCCGTATCGTCGGCCTAACCATTGGTCCGCGGCGCGAAATCTTACTTGAACTCTGTCTACTTTCTTGGGCAGACACGGCTGGACGCTGCGATACTAAAGTGCATGTGAGATTCGGCGGCATCAAGAATTTTGAAGAAGTAAAAGCGTTCCTCAAAGTCGGGCATCACGAGACATCCGAACTGGCGTATCTACGTTACTCTACGAATCAGCCTTCGAAGCCCGGACAGCTCTCAATCGACATCTCATTCGAGCGCGTGGACGCTGTAATCTGCATCGAGTGTGCCGATGTAAGAGTTGAGGATGCTGCCCAGAACACGGATATGTCCTAACTCTGGCACACGCCGCTTGCGTGATCGGCGTGCGCCGGTTTGAATACGGTATCTCGTCGTCGCGCGGCTCTTCCTCTTCTCATCACCACGGCCATGACTCAGCAGTCGAACGGGGCCGGGACGGGTGAGGACTCCGCCCAGGAATGGCCGCACCTTGTCGCGGGCCGGCCGTGCGATTTGGAAACGGCGTTGGATGGCGCCGCGAACGTCCTGTCGGCCGCGCGCCGTCCGGCGATCGTCGTCGGTCCGTACATTACACTGGAAGCGGCGACCGCGGCGGTTCGCTTGGCCGAGACGCTGGGGGCGATCATCGACTCGGGCCGGGGGCATGAGATTCCTGCGCGGCACGCCGTTCCATTTACAAGGGGAATCACGCGCAACGCGCGGGGAGTTTCGCGACGCGGATTTGGTCGTTGCGGTTGTCAACAGCGAAATGTTGTTGAAGTCCTTCGTCGTGCAAGCGTGCGCGGCGCGAACGCCGATGTATCTCGTCGAACTCGGATCGAACCCGAAACAGTCGCTCCAAGACCTTCTGAAAGGCGGGATTCCGGAATCGATCGCCACGCGGTTGACGCCGATCGAAGGCGAGTCGGTTCGACGCATCGTGTCGCCCGACGTGGGCGAATTGCGTTTGCGGTTGGATGAGCTGATCGCGGACGACGAATCGCGATTCGCGAAACTTCGCGTACGTACCGAAGCCTCTCGAGTCGTCGAAAACGATGCGTATTGGGACGACCTGCGTAAGGCTTGGCGGAACGCGAAGTTTCCGCTCTTCGCCTACGAAGCCGAGAAGCGGCCGGGGAGCAGCGACGTCATGGCGGAAGCGGATGCGATCGAAGCCATCGAACGTGTCGCTCTCGACAAAGCTGCGCGACGGACGTTCCGCGGCGGTGCCGTTGCGCGTCGAGTCGTTCACGACGCTCGAGTATGCGCTGACCGCGCGGACGGGCTTTCCGGACGCGGTCGATTTCTCAAAGGGCCGCGCCGAATTCGCGCCCTGGCGGACGTCGCTCATCGCTGCGGCGTCGCGCGACGAGATCGACGCGTTGTTCGTCGTCGGCAAGGATCTGCCGCTGGAATTCGAAGACTTCACCATCGTTCAGCTCTACGACCGAGATGCGCTCATCGGACTACGCGAGCTGAACGACTTCTGCCAGCCGTCGCGCGTGCCGCGAGTCGAACTGGCGACCTTGCCCACTCACGAACAACGCGGGACCGAGTTGCGTCAGGACGGTATCCCTATCGTTCGGCGACCCGATACGGCGAATACCGTGCCGGATGTCGAAGTCTTGCTCGAATCGCTGCTTGCGAAGATTCGTGCGCTCCAGGAGGTCGTCCGATGACCGATCTTCTCAAAATCGCCGGCGGGCGCGTCCTCGATCCGACCAACGACGTCGACGCGGTGCGCGATCTGTGGATTCGCGACGGGAAGATCGTCGCGGAGCCGGAGCGCGGCGAGCGGCCGACGCGGGTCGTCGACGCGACCGGCGACGTCGTGATGCCCGGCGGCGTGGATATGCACTCGCACATCGCCGGGAGCAAGGTCAACATCGGCCGCGGTCTGTCGCCCGAGGCGCGGCGGACGGGCGAGTTCGTGAGCGGGCCGCGCACGCTCGGCGGCGCGGACGCTCGATGGTCGTTGGGGAACGTGCCGACCACGGTCGCGACCGGCCTGCGTTACAGCGGGCTCGGTTACACCACGGCGTTCGACGCGGCGGTCGCGCCGTTGCTCTCGCCCTTGGCGCATCGCGATTTGGCCGAGACGCCGAATCTGGATACCGGCTGCTTTTTGGTGATCGGCAACGATCGGCGGTATCTCGAACTGTTGGCCGCCGGCGATCGCACGGCCGCGCGCGAATACCTGGCGTGGATCCTCAACGCCGCGCGCGGCTATGCGTTCAAGCTGGTCAATCCGGGAAACGTCGAAGCGTGGAAGCGCGGCCGCCCGCACGGCTTCACCGATCTCGACGCGCCGCTGCCGGGGATCAAGACTTCGCCACGCGCGATCCTCCGCGAGACGGCCGCGCTGATCGACGAGTTGGCGTTACCGCATCCGGCGCACGTGCATTGCAACGATCTGGGTCTGCCGGGGAACTGGCGGACGACGCTGGAGACGATTCGCGCTCGACGGCGCGATGCGCACTTGTGCCATATTCAGTACCATAGCTATTTGGGCGGCGACGGCGACGAGACGACGTTCGGCAGCGCGACCGAGAAGTTGCTGGCCGCGATCGAAGAGCGACCGAATCTGAGCTTCGACGTGGGGCAAGCGTTGCTCGGACCGGCGACGATCATGACCGGCGACAGCCCGGCCGCGCAGTTCCTGGCGAAGCTGACCGGCGGGCGTCGCGTGAACCACGATCTGGAATGCGCCGGCGGCTGCGGCGTGATGCCGATCGAGTACAAGAACACGTCGGTCGTCCATGCGTGGCAGTTCGTCATCGGGCTGGAGTGGTTTTTGCTCGCCCGCGATCCCTGGCGTCTGGCGTTGACCACCGATCACCCAAACGGCGCCGTCTTTTGGCGCTACCCATTCTTGATCCGCCTGCTGATGGACGCCGCGTATCGGCGCGAGACGTTGGCCAAGCTGCCGCGCGTGGTGCGCGAGCGGACCGCCATCCGCGGCGTCGAACGCGAATACACGCTGCGCGAAATCTGCATCCTGACCCGCGCCGCGCCGGCCAAGCTGCTGGGCTTGACCGATCGCGGCCATTTGGGAGTCGTGCGCGAGCGGACGTCACGATTTACCGCCCGCAGGCGGATTTCGAGGCGATGTTCCAAGTCCCCGTCGCGGTGTTTCAGAACGGCCGCGCGGTGGTCGAGGGAAGCGAACTCCGCGCCGCGACGCAGGGCGAACTCTTACGAGTCTCGCGACCGTTCGACGAGGGCCGCATGCCGGGGCATCGCGAATGGTTCGCGCGGAATTTGTCGGTCGACGTCGATCGCTTCGCGTTTGCGGGGTCGTGAGAAGCGAAAGTTATTCGTCAGCGCATGAAGACGCCCCCGGATCGATTACGATCCGGGGGCGATTGTTTGCGCTGTAGAACGCGGGCTTTACTACGGCAGCTGATCCAACGTCGCCGGGGCGGTCGGCGTCGCCGGAACGGCGGGCGGGGCGGTCGCGGCGGCTTGCGGAAGGCGTTTGATCAGCTCTTTGATGTTCGCTCGCCATTGGCGGGCCGATTGTTGACGCGCCTGGATCGACGTGGCGTCGGGGACGAAGTTGTACGTCGGCGGTGCGGCGGTCGACTTCGGATCGCGGACCGCTTCGCGCAACGTGTTGTACGCGATCACGCGCATGTCCAGGTTGTCGTTGTCCAGACCGTCGAGCAGTTCGTCGGAGAAGCCGCCGACCAGGTCTTCGCGCGTGAAGCCCCACAGATAGCGATACAACTTCTCGCCGTAGTCCGGGCGTTGTTTGACGAACGACTGACGGACCATGGCGGCCGTTTCCGGGCTGCGGGCGAGCGCGGCTTGCAACGCTTCGATCTCTTTGCTCCAGACCGCTTTTTGGTCGGGATCGCTGAACGAGTCGATGAACAGATCGAACTCGTCGATCAACGCCAAGCTGCGCGCGGCGAGGTAACGAATCTCCGCCCGACGGTTGCCGCCGGCCAACTCGCGCAGCGTAACCGCGACCGGTTGCGTGTCGTTCAGAAATTGTTGCAACGGCGACGACGCTTGGCTGTCATAGCCGGACAGTTCGTTTTTGGTGACCCAGACGGGAATCTTGTTATCGACCGGCGTGCCGGCCGGTTCGCCGTTCAACGGGCGACGCAACGGACCGGCGGCCGGGGCGGGCGCGGCCACGGTCGTGTCGGGTTGCCATTGGAAGTGTCCCTGCACGGCGTACAAAGTGGGGCCGACCAGCGCGGCGACGGTCTCGGGGTTGCCGCCGGCGGGCAATGCGCGAACGACCTCGAGCGCGGCGACGCTGTCGACGTCGTTCAACGTCAGGATGCCGGTTCGCTTCACGCCGGGCTCGATCGCGATCTTGGCGTCAGGCCGGGTGCTGGAGTTGTAAAGCACGATCTTGCCGAAGTGCAGGCGGATCAACGGCATATTTCCTTGCGGAGCCGTGAAGAGTTCGAGCTGCGTCTCGCCGATCATCTGCAACATCACGCCGTTGCCCAGCGTGACGGCCGGTCGATACGTGTGCAGACTGAGCAATCGATCGCCGGTGGCGACCGTTCCCGTCCCCAGCACGCGGACCCATGATCCGCCGCCGACGTTATCTTTCCAATTCAACAAGACCTGTGTTCCATCGGCCGACATCCGACCGATGATCGCCGGTGCGGTCGGCGCCGCCGAAGAAGGCATCGGAGCCGGCGGGACCGGCGTCGCGGGATTGGCTCCGGCCGGAGTCGTGGTCACGACCGCGGCCGTGCCGACATCCGGCGTGCCGGTCGGCGTTCCCGGCGGCATCGGCAGCGGCGGCGGCGTTTTGCCGTCGGTCGTCACGATCTCCGCCGGCATCGGCGTCGCCGGCGTTATCGCGGGCGTCTCCGGAACGGGGACGGCGGGCACCGGGGTGTCGCTCTTCGGCGCGACCGGTGCCATAGGATCGGTCGTCGCGGTTTCGGCACCGATCTTTTCGCCGGACTTACTCGCAACATTCGGTTCCATCGCCGGCGTTTCCGAATCCGGAATTTTGTCTTCGGGGTTCAACTTTCCATCGTTCGTCTTGGGCAATGGGGAAGGATCCTTCGCAACCGCCCAGGCGATTAACGGATTCGTCGAATCAAACGGTCCGATCAACCTCGCGACGCCGACCAGTACGAGAATCGCGGCGGCGATCATCCACCACAGCGTACGGCGGTGGGCGCGACGATCGGCCAGCAGGTATTCGGGAACGTGACGCTCCGGGGAGTCGGGAGCGGCCGGATGCGCGGTCGCCGCGACGGGCGTCGCGAAGGTCGGCAGAGGAGCGGCGGCCGAGGCGGTGGTGGCGGTCGTCGCCGCCGTCAGTCCCGGGCCGGCGACCGGGTGCTCGTCCTTCGCCGGCGAAGGTTTCCCGGTGATCGGGAGTGTCAGCGGAGGCTCGGCCGCATCGTCGGCCTTCAAAATGACTTCATACATTTTGCGGCGAGTGTGCGGATCGACTTCGGCCGGTTGGCCCAAGACGAGCGCGAGAATCTGATGACAATCGGCGACTTCCGCCAATTGGATATCCGATTCCAGGCAGACTTTTTCAAATTCTTGCACTGCGCTCGTTGTGCATCGTGTGGTCGAGATATTCGGCCACGGTGTTCGGATCGCCCCCCAAGCCCTTAGCGGTCACTTTCGGCGTGCCGAGGCGGACGCGATGCGTGACGTCGCGAATATGGTTGAGAACGGATTGCGCCGTTTCGCTCTCGGCCAACTTGCGACCGACTTCCTCGCGATCGGCCGGTTCCAACACATCGTCCAAATAGGCCATCAACGTTCTGAGCGTCAACCGCATCGCAGCACCCTCGAAAAAAAGAAGCGACTCACCAATGGTATTAGTGAGGGCCCCGAGGAGATTCCGTGCGAAAAAATGCCGGTAAATCGCCAGCGATGTGAATTTCGCGAACTAACCCTTAGCAGGACAGGGTGTTACGTCGCAAAGACTTTCTTTGTCGCCGGTAGCGAATGCGGGGGCTTCCGTGTCGCTGAGCCAAACGGCCGCGAAGATGCCCAGCAACAACAACGTCCAGGTCCAGACCGGCGGTTGCCACGACGCGATTGGTTTCCAGAGAGGTTTGGAGATCAACACTCTGCGAACAGCGAAGACCACGCGGGGACGCAATGTCTTAGTGGCGACAACCGGTTTTTCGGCAACCGGTGTTTGCGTCACGACGCTCGAACGCACGATCACGGCTCGCTGCTCCAGCGATGTCGCGACTGGCGGAAGGTGCGGCAACGCCCAACAGAGCAGGCTATGGAGCACGAGTTCGAACACGGCGGCTCGCAAAGGAAGATTGGGTCGCTTGCGTAACCCGCAAGTCGACGACAGACCTCCATCGCAAAGAGAAGACCGCGGCCCGACGATTCCGCCGAACGTCGTTAAGTCTCGTCATCTCGGGAAGTTAGGAGACGATGCGTTTTCGCGACAGTGGCCGATTCTCCACACCGACCTCTCCGATGTTGTGGCGTTTTGACCCCATTTTGGCTAAGCGGCCGGCGGTCGACCGCCACGAATCGGCGGTTTTTGTTGCCAGGGCGGTTTTTCGACCTAAGTTTCCCTTGGCGGAGTTTCGTCCTACGTGCGGTTCGATCCCCTCCCGCCTCCCCGTCTAAGCAATGCAAGTGAGTGCAATGAGCGACGCCAAACCCGCGAAAAACTTTCAACAACTCTTGGGGAATGCGCAACTGCCGGCTTTGCCGCAGAGCGCGATCCGATTGATGGAATTGTCGCGCGATCCGAATAAGGGTCCCGCCGACTTCGCCGTGCCGATCGAGGCCGACGCCGGTCTAACCGGGCAGATTTTGAAGTTCGTCAACTCGGCCTATTTCGGTTTCTCGCGCGAAATCTCGAACATCAAGATGGCGATCACGTTGGTCGGCATCCGCACGATCAAGAATTTTTCGTTGTGGAGCGCCGTCTTCAGCTTGATGCCGAATCCGAAGTGCGGCCCGTTCGATCTCAAACGCCTGTGGCAAGATTCGCTCCGTCGCGCGTTGTTCGCCCGGGCATACGCCAAGCAATTGGGGCTGAAGGATTGCGAAGAGGTCTTCGCCGCAGCGTTGTTGCAAGACATGGCCGTGCCGCTGTTGGCCAAAGAAAAGCCGCAGGACTACTTGGAACTGCTGAAGACTCGCGGCGAAACAGGCCGTCGCTTATCGGAGTTGGAGCAAGAACGTTTCGGTTTCCAACACGCCGAAGTCGCCGGCGCGATGGCCCGTAGCTGGAAGATGCCCGAAGAGTTCGCCCAACTGTTGGACGATCACACGTCGATTCAAACGTTACTGGCCGGCGGCAAAGCGTCGCCCGGTGCGATCGCCGTGGCGTTGTCGTCGCTGTTGCCGTCGGTGTCGGACGCGCAATGGAACGAGTGTGCGTTGTTCGATCAATACTACACGCAAACCAAAGCCGCCGACGGCCCGCAACTGAGCGAGTTCCTGGCCCAAATCGATAAGGAATACGTCGAGTTCGCGCCGGTCTTGAAATTGGCCATGCCCGAGAAGACGCTGGTCGCCACGCTCGAGCAAACGTTGCAACCGGCGTAACGTCGCCGGTCACGGAATGATTTTAATTTTGTCGAGTCCCCACCGACGCTATGGCGTCGGTGGGGCTTTTTTGTTGGCTGAACATCATCAATTCGTAGAATAAAAGAAGGCGCTGTAGGCGAATCTTACTTAGCGGCGAAATGCGAAATTCGGATGAGTTTCTCGCGATTCGCGTCGTATGCTTACGAGAGATGCCGGCGGATTTCCGCAGCGCCGATGGCGCAGGCGTAAAGCCGGCGAACGCATGTTCCAAACAATTCGATCGATTCGGTCGTAACCAATGTTGGCAAAACCCCGAACTCGATTACACTGTTGACGGATGGAGCGAGGAGGGAGCTGCCGGAATCGTCCGCGATCTACGCTTACCGACCGAGTTTCCCGCCGATGAACCAATTGGAACGGATCCGCCGCAGGCAGTTGCTCCTCGAAGCCGAGGGCTATCTCGAACTGCTGATGCTGTTCGACGACGACCTTGGTCCGTCGATCGAAAACCGTCGTCTGATGGCGCACCGCGCCCTGTCATTGCTGGATACGCTTCCCGAGCAAAGCCGCCATATTTCGGCCGCAGAACATTTGCGCGGCCAAGCGTTTCGCGCGATGGAAGAGTATGCCTCGGCGATCGAACCGCTGACCGCCGCCGCCGCGGCCGAGCCCGAGAATATTCATATCTGGCTGGGCCTGGGCTGGTGTCAAAAGCGTCTGCGCCGGCTGGATTTGGCGATCGAAGCGTTGGAAAGCGCGTTGGAAGCGAAGCCCGACGTCGCCATCCTCCATTACAACCTGTCGTGCTATCTCAGCTTGGCCGGTCAAAAATCGTACGCGCTCCGCGAACTCGCACGGGCGTTGGAACTGGACGCCGACTATCGCGAACTGGTGCATAAAGAACACGATTTCGACCCGCTCCGCAACGATCCGGAATTCCGCCAGTTGACGGCCGTGTTGGTTTGAGGTTCCGCATGGCTTAGTCTGCGAAACGAGTGGTGACTTATCGCCGCTCACTTCTTAAGGAATTAGTAGCAACGCGTCTTAAGCGTCGTTACAATTTCGTTTCTCGCCGTATTCCGCGTCACATTCTCTTCGCATGGCCTTCCGATGATTATGAAATCCTGCATCACCGCTTTTACGTTATTATTCATGTCGGGAATTTCCGCCTCTTTCCTTCATGCGGACGAGCCGACGAAACTTCCGGCCGCGACGATCAACGGCGAGGGTCCGGATTGGAAAACGTGGACGTTGGACGACTTCGAGAACGTAAACGGCGCAGACGACACGTGGAGCATGAAGGACGGCGTGATCCACTGCACAGGCAAGCCGGTCAGCGTGACGCGCAGCAAAATCAAGGTGACCAATTTCGAACTCTCGACCGAATGGCGGCACCTCAAACCGGCGGGCAACTCGGGTATTTTCGTCTGGACCACGCCCGAATCGTTGGAAAAGCTGGGCAAGAAATCGGGTTTGCCGCACGGGATCGAAGTGCAAGTGCTCGATACGGGGTACGCTGCGCAATACGAGAAGAGCAGCGGCAAGAAGGGCGACTGGTTCACATCACACGGCGACGTGTTTCCGGTCGGGGTGAAGATGAAGCCGTTCCCGCCGACGTCGCCGAACGGCCAACGCAGCTTCCCGAAGAAGGACTTAGTTAAGGATTCGCCGGAATGGAATCACTACTACGTCCGCGGCATCAACGGCGAAGTCCGGCTGTGGGTGAACGGTGAAGAGGTCTCCGGCGGCACGAACATCGAACCGCGCACCGGCTACCTGTGCCTGGAATCCGAAGGCTCGCCGGTCGAGTTCAAGAACTTTAAGTTCCGCGAGCTACCGTAGTCACCGAAGAGATTCGTGCTTTGTTATCGAAGGGTGTCGTCCGAGAGGCGGCATCCTTCGATTCAGCTTGGACTCTCCGCCGGCTTCTTCAGGAAGACCGCCACGAGGATTCCGAGCGCAGAAAGGCCGGCCGATAACCAGATCGCGGCGTGCGACAGCGTGGCGGGGCCGTCTTTCATGATCGTGGCCACTTGCGGCACGAAGAACGCGGCACCCCAGCCCAAAAAGACCAGCCCGTAATTCAGACCCATGTTTTTCGTGCCGAAGAAATCGGCCGTGATCGCGGGCAGGATCGACAGGCCGCCGCCGTATTGCCAAGCGATCACGCCGACCGCCGCGAAGAACGCGAGCGTATTCCGCGTCTCGATCGTCCAATGCAGCAGCAAAATCGCGGCCACGGCGGGAATCGCGTTGATGAGATAGGCGTTCCGTCGACCGGTTTTGTCGGAATAGACGCCCGTGCCGACGCGTCCCAACGCGTTGATGACGCCAAGGAAGGTGAAGACCATCCACCACTCGCTCTTCAGTTCCGGCGCGTCGGCGGCCAGTTCGTTGAACAGCGGTTTGATGTTGCCGATGACCAGCAAGCCGACCTGGGCGGAGCCGAGATACATCAGGAACAACGCGTAGAACTGCGGCGAACGCAGCATCTCGCCGGCCGTCCATTGCCGCGCGGCGACCGGTTGTGCGACGTTGTTCGCCAGCGGCGCGACGTAGTCCGGCGGAGGGGGTTTTAAGAAAAACGCCGCCGTCAGAATCACGGCCGAAAACAAAATCCCCAGGCCGATGAAACTGCCGGAGACGCCGTATTGCGCGATCAGTTTACCCGCCAACGGGCTGATGTAAATCATGGCCGCGCCGTAGCCGGCGACGACGATCCCCACGACTAAGCCGCGTCGTGCGGGCCCGAACCATTTGACGGCGGCCGGCGTCGCGGCCGCATAGCCGAAACCCATACCGAGACCACCGAGAACCCCGAAGCCGACGACCAGTCCGACGAAGCTGTGCATGACTCCGGCCAAGATACACCCGCCGGCCAACAGCACCCCGCCGAGCGCCGTGCCTAAGCGTGGACCGTAGCGATCTTGCAAGCGACCGCCGGGGATCATCGTGAGCGCGAAGATGAATCCGCACAGGCTAAACGCCCAATTCCCTTCGCCGGCGTTTAAGTAGGTCCAGCCTTCGTTCAGGCCAGACATCGGCGTGCCGGCCTTTTCGGCGCTGACCAATTCGGTCTTCCACATCGACCAAGCGTAGAGGATGCCCAGACACAAATTCACCGATGTGCCTGCGATCACGGCGGTCCAGGCTTGGCGCATAGAGCGCGACGATTCCATCACGAAACTCCCCTCGAAGAACGACCGCACGAAGGCGATTCGCGACGCTCCCCGCGAGGCAAATCGACGCCGCCAACTTATGCCATGACGAAGCGGTCGACTAGAGGGAAGCGATATAGCGGCCGAAGATCGACCCTGATTTATTCGGTCCGGATACGACGAAAGCCTGCGCGCGACCCGCAGGACGCACGCGGCTTCGTGTTCGCAGTATAGCCTGCGCGGCATTACGGGAGCGTTTCGGTTTCGCCGCCGGCGCGGGTGATCGCGGCGATGATGATGCGTGCGTCGATATCCTCGTTGACGAAACGCGTCGATCCGTCGGCCAACGCCACCACGATTCCGGCGGCGTGAAAGCTGAACAGTTCGTTGTTGTTGGTGCAATTCATAAAGCACTTTCCGGGATCGCTCAGGCCGTCTTGCTGAGTGCCGTGCAACGTCATCGGATTGCCGGGTTGCGCCCAGACGCCGCCTAATGCTATGCCGTTGGAAACATCCTGCTTGTTGGCGTAATCCAAGATCGTCGGACCAGGCTGCCCAAGCGCGACGAAGAAGTTGGGCCGACCGGCGTCTTCCTCGATCAGCAGAGTTTTCGAAAGTCCGTCGGGGACGCGCGACGCCTTGATTCGGTCTTTGCCGTCCGGCAGGCCGACTTGGGCCGCGGCGCCCGGCTTGGGGATGCCGTTGGCGTTGTAAAACACGTTGCCGACGTTTTGGATCACGATGTAATCGGTCGTCGCGGCCGTCACGGGATTGGCGCCGTCGGTCACGATCCCGACGCGATCCAGACCCGGCGAGGACGGGCATTCGACGATGGGAATGCGGTTGACGATCACCGGACGATTTTTGGCGACGTTATTCCAAGCGACTTTGAAATCGTATTGCTTGGCGATGTTCCCTTCTTCGATGAACGGCAGCAACACGGTCAACCACGAGTGCTTGAGATTGTCCGTGATTTCTTGATCGGACGGAGAGTTGATTGCACGGCCCGTCCCCTTAACAAAAACGCCCGAGCCGGCTGGAAAGACTTTATAGGCGTCCAAGTGATTGTGCGCCGCCAAGCCCAACTGCTTGAGGTTGCTCGTGCAAGACATCCGCCGAGCGGCCTCTCGGGCGGATTGGATGGCCGGCAACAGCAGTGCGACCAGAATCCCGATGATCGCGATCACGACTAACAGTTCGACCAGCGTGAACGCCCGACGTGGGTGGCGTGGAAAGAGCAACGAAACGATTCGAGGCATGATGACGATTCCTTGTCAGGAAGAGTTGGCATGGCCTCCGGATGATCCAGTGAGCGACGCGGGCGGATTCGTAAAGATGGTTTCGGGAGTGTGAAAGGATTTCTGGTCACGACGCCGATTAAGCGGCGGCGCGACGATTAGGGCAGCGTTTGCGTTTCGCCGCCCGCGCGGGTGACCGCGGCGATTAGGGCCGCGGCTTCGATGTCTTCGGTGACGAAGCGGACCGAACCGTCGGCCAGAACCGCGTTAACGCCGCCGGAGTGAAACGAATACAGCTCGTTGTTGTTCGTGCAATTCATCGAGCATTTGCCCGGATCGTCCAAACCGTCGAACTTCGAGCCGTGCAGCGTCATCCGACCGTCGGGTTGCGACCATGCTCCGCCCTTGGCGATGCCCGCTTCGACCGCTTGCTTGTTCGTGAAGGGGACGTCGGAAGGTCCTAATCGGTTTTGCGCGACGAAGAACGACGGACGGCCGGCGTCTTCGGCGGCGAGAATCGTCTTCGACAGTCCATCGACGACGCGGCTGGCTTTCAAGCGGACTTTTTCATCCGGCAGGCCCTGGCGTACGGCGTCGGCCGGAAGCGTGATGCCGTTTTGGTTGTAAAACGTTTTGCCGACGGTCACCACGGCGATGTAATCGGTCGTCGCGGCGGTCGTGGGATTGGTGGCGTTGTTGTTGACGACGGCCACGCGCTCGTCGACGGACGTCGACGGGCATTCGACGACGGAAATTCGGTTGACGATCAGCGGACGATTTTTCGTCGCGTGGTTCCACGCGACTTTGTAGTCGAATTGCTTGCCCATCGTCGATTCTTCCAAATACGGCAAGAGGGCGACGAACCAGTTGTGGCGGTTGTTGGCGTCGATTTCCGCTTGCGACGGGTTGTTCAACGCGAGTCCGCTTCCCTTCACGAACACGCCCGCCGCGGCCGGGATCACCTTGGTGGCGTCTAAATGGTTGTGCAACGCCAAACCGATTTGCTTCAGGTTGTTGGTGCAGGACATCCGGCGAGCAGCTTCGCGCGCGGCTTGAATGGCCGGCAGCAGCAATGCCACGAGAATGCCGATGATGGCGATCACCACCAAAAGTTCGACCAAGGTGAACGCTGTCCGATTTCGTTGACGCTTGATTGAGTGAATCATCACGTACTCCATTCGATCATTATCAAATGACGGTGTCTGAGTGAAAAATCAGGACCGTCGCAAAGCCTTGGAGAGAAGGCGTCCGTCTGGTCGTTGATGGGGGAATCGAAGAAAACCGGAGGCGGCCGTTTCGATGCGACGGTCCCGGAAGGGTTAGTGTCGTGGTGGAACGGCTCGCTTGGTTTCGCGCGACATCAGCAACAAGCACATCGCATGACGGCTCTTTTGAAATAAGCCGTTCGTCGTGTCTCGGCGAGGTAAGACGTTCTTAAACAAGGGAGGTAAGATCGCGGCGGTTGCCGGTCGGCTATCGTGATGAAACATGTTTGGAAACTTTCGGCGGGGGAAGGGAATTCGAAATTCAATGCGGACCACAGGTGAATGCGCCCTTAATGGCGTCGTGGGGCGGTCGCAAATCACGCGCGTCGACGGCTGTTAGCGACGACAACAGAAGTTCCGCATGGTCGGCGACGTCGTCATGGCGGGCATGGCGGTGGACGGCTGCGGAGGGAAGGGCGTGAACAGAAAGACGAATCGAGTTCGGTGCGGGAAAGACATACCTGACTCCGTTCGAGTCCGCGTATGCCTCCGGGCGATCCAGTGGGCGACGCTGAAAGAATCCGAAAACCGCGTCGCGCCGTTTATTCGGCTCGACGAACATCACAAACTAGTTCCACAAGTAAGCGCGATAGGCTGGCGTCTCGCGCCGGCAACGTTCGGCGATTTGGCGACGAGCCGTAGCGACGGCCCAGGCATACAGTTCGCGTTGCGCGGCGACGGTCGGCCGAGTTGTCGGGAATACCGAGAACACCGACGGTTGAGCACGAATGCGGTCGCCACAGCAAGTCAGATCCCGAGCATCCAGATAACGGCCAAAGGAGCGGGTTGAAGGGCTGATAGCGGAGGGCATGGGATTCAACGGGCAAGGGGCCAAGTCGGGCTTCGGTCGGCGACCGATCACGCATAGACTCTAAGGCGAACAACGTGCCGAAAACCTCAGCACGGAGATGGCCTTCTGTTTTTTCGCAGGCAATTCCATGCCTAGAAGAACATGAAATACGTGCTTAACCCAATCCTTTTCAAATGCTTACGTTCTTCTTTTCAGTCGCATTTAATTGATTATCGGTTAAGTGATCTATTAATTGAAATCGCTTGAGAATCCCGCTCACGGAAAGCTTGTCATGTCGCACCTGGGGAATGTCACGGGGAGGATCCCGTGAAAATCTCGCATCGCCAGCGAATGTGCTGGAAACGAAGAAAGCCGTTCGCATTCGCGAACGGCTTTCTAGGTTTCGTTTGACGGCCAGGGGGGATTCCGGCCGTCCGCGGCGTTTCGCCACAGCCGAACGGCCCAACGCCTAGGCGCAGGTTCCGCAGCAGACCGGAGTGCCGCCGAAGCAAACACAGCACATGCAACCGGCTTCCATGCATGCGCACATGCAATCGCAGCAGGCTTGCAGCATTTCACAGCACTTTTTATCGCCGGTGGTGCAGGTGATGCAGACGCCGTCTTCGGTCATCGTGCAGACACAATGGCACATCATCATGTTGCATTGGCACATGACCATGCCGTTCATCATGCAGCAGCAACTGCACATGCCGTCGCACATCATTTTGCACATGTTCTGCAACGTGGCGCAGGCCATTTCGTCGTCGCACGAACAGATCATCTTCATGCCGCCCGCGCATTTTTCCATTTTCATGGTGCAACGCGGCATCATCGTCATGTTCGCCATATTCGGCGTCATGGACGTTTCGCCCATCGTCATGCCGGTGGACGGGGTTCCCATCGGCATCGTTCCCATCGACATCATCGGACGGTCCATCATGCGAGTCATCATATCGCCGGTCTCCTTCAGGCAGGTCGTCGAAAACACCGTCGCCGATGCGGCGAACGGGCTCGAAAACCAAAGGGGTCGTCGTCCAGGCGGTCATTCCGCTGAAAGCAACGACGTGAACTTATTGGATGCCTCCCGTTATTCGGGCGAGCGATTCACGAATACTGTAACAGGAACTCCGAATTTTTCACAAGTCTTTTCCCAGCAAGAAATTGGATGTTTAGTTGGATGCCGGCATAACTGATCTATGAGCAAGTTGCCGGCGAAAAACTTGAATGAAACTCTTCCCTTTTAAGAATTCGGGGTCATGAGTCGACCATCTCCCAAACGATAAGTAAGCCGGGTCGACTTTAACGGTTATTCCGATGGAGTCGAGTTCCCACTCACCCTTGGGCGGAAAACCGCAGAGGATGCGTTCAAGTCGTCACGCATCGCCGTTCCGCCACTTAGGTTCACGCTCATGTCCTATTCCCATCGCAACGTGTTGGATCTTATCGGCGAAACGCCGCTGGTGCGTACCCATGCGTTGGATACCGGCCGCTGTGAACTGTTTCTAAAACTCGAGAGTCATAACCCTGGCGGTTCGATCAAAGATCGGATCGGACTCTCGATGATTCGCGCGGCCGAAGCGCGTGGAGAACTGAAAGTCGGCTCAACCCTGGTCGAGGCGACGGCCGGTAACACCGGATTAGGTTTGGCACTGGTGGCCGCCCAAAAGGGATACAAATTGATTCTGGTGATCCCGGACAAGATGAGTCGCGAGAAGGTTTTTCATCTTCGCGCGCTCGGCGCGGAAGTGGTGATGACCCGCAGCGACGTCGGCAAAGGTCATCCGGCTTACTATCAAGACTTGGCCGAAAGCATCGCTCGGAAAACGCCGGATTCGTATTACGTCAATCAGTTCGCCAACCCGGCGAATCCGTTCGCGCACGAAACGACGACCGGGCCGGAACTGTTCGCGCAAACCGGCGGCAAGTTGGACGCGGTCGTGTGCGGCGTCGGCTCGGGCGGCACGCTGACGGGATTAAGTCGCTTTTTCGCCAAGACGGCTCCGGATGTCGAAATGGTATTGGCCGATCCCGTCGGCTCGATTCTGGCCAATTTCGTGAAACACGGAACCATCGGCGAAGCCGGTTCGTGGCTGGTCGAAGGGATCGGCGAGGACTTCTTGCCGCCGCTGTTGGATCTGTCGCGCGTCCGGACGGCGTACTCGATCGACGATGCGCAGAGTTTGGAAACCGCCCGCGAGCTATTGCGGCGCGAAGGCATCTTGGCTGGTTCCTCGTCGGGAACCCTGGTCGCCGCCGCTTTGGCTTACTGCCGCGAACAATCCGCCCCGAAGCGGGTGGTGACGTTCGTTTGCGACTCCGGTAACAAATATCTCAGCAAGCAATTCAACGACAATTGGATGACCGATCAAGGTTTGCGTCGCACCGAACGTTTCGGCGACCTACGCGACCTCTTGACGCGCCGCTTCGCCGAAGGCGCCGTGATCTCGGTCGCGCCGAAGGACTTGTTGACCGTCGCCTATGCGCGAATGCGCGCCCACGACATCTCGCAAGTCCCGGTGCTGGACGGCGATCGTCTGGTCGGCCTCTTGGACGAATCCGATTTGTTGACGGCGATCGGAGACGATCCACAAGCGTTCCGCCGGACGTGCGACCGCGTGATGATCACCGAATTGGAAACGGTCTCGCCGCACGCCGTGCCGCGCGACGTACTGCCGATCTTGAATTCCGGCAAAGTCGTCATCGTGGCCGACGCAAACGGGTTTTACGGACTCGTGACGCGCGTGGACGTATTGAATCACTTACGAAAGCAGCAAAACGCCGCAGCCTAAGCCTGCTACGACGGAAACGACGCCCCCTCGCGATGATTTCCTGACCACAGTCGGTGAATCATCGACAACGTAGACTCGCGACAAGGAACTTGTGACATGTCGAATTTGAAACCGTATTCTTTCTCGAATCTTCGCGATTCCCAATTGGGACCGCTCGGCGAGCAAGCGATCGACGCTCACGTCGCCGCGTCGCGTTTCGGCGATAAGCCGGTCGCGTCACGAAATGCGTTTCAAACACGAACCATCCATGCGGGTCAAACGAAGGATCCGACGACCGGCGCAGTCATGACGCCGATCTACACGACCAGTACTTACGCCCAACAATCTCCGGGCGTACATAAAGGATTCGATTACGGACGCAGTCACAACCCGACACGGTTCGCTCTGGAACGTTGCTTGGCGGATCTGGAAGACGGCACGGCCGGCTATGCGTTCGCTTCGGGGTTGGCGGGCATTTCTACGGTGTTGGAATTGCTACCCCACGGTTCTCATGTCGTCGTAGGCGACGACATTTACGGCGGAACCTACCGTTTGTTCGAACAAGTTCGTCGGTCCAGTTGTAATCTGGACTTTACGTATGTCGACGCGACGAAACTGTCGGCCGTCGAATCGGCCGTCACGCCGAAGACACGTATGCTGTGGATCGAAACGCCTTCGAATCCGTTACTGAAGTTGGCGGATCTTAAGGGATTGTCCGAGATCGCGAAGCGGCATCGGTTGATTTCCGTGGCCGATAACACGTTCGCGACGCCCTATCTGCAACGCCCTTTGAACTATGGTTTCGACGTCGTCGTGCATTCGCTGACGAAGTACCTCAACGGCCATAGCGATATGATCGGCGGGGCCGTGGTGATCGGCGAAGATCATGAATTAGCTAAACGAATGACGTTCCTTCAAAACGCCGTCGGCGGAATCAGCGGACCATTCGACTGCTTCTTAGCCTTGCGTGGACTTAAGACGTTGTCATTACGAATGGAGCGTCACTGCCATAACGCACGGCTCTTAGCCAACTGGCTGCAAACGCGCGCCGGTGTCGAAAAGGTCATCTATCCCGGATTGATCAGCCATCCGCAGCATCAGTTGGCGAAGCGTCAAATGCATGATTTCGGCGGAATGATCTCGATCGTCCTCTCCGGCGGCATCGCACGCGCTCGCACGATGTTGGAGCGGTGCAAGATCTTCACGCTGGCCGAAAGCCTAGGCGGCGTCGAGAGCCTGATCGAACATCCGGCGTTGATGACGCACGCCTCGATTCCGGCCGAAGAACGAAAGAAAACCGGCATTAACGACGGACTGATCCGTCTGTCTGTGGGCATCGAGGATGTTCGAGACTTGATATCCGATTTAGATCAAGCCATGCGTTGCTGAGAGCGATTTGCCGATTTTAAACAAAAAAGGCGGGGCGAACATTTGTTCGCCCCGCTAGTGTTAGATCTATTGAAATTTGACTTATTGCGTGTGCAATCCACACTCTTTTTTGGCGGTTCCCGCCCAGCGGCCGGCACGTTCGTCTTCGCCGTCCATGACCGAACGAGTGCAGGGGTAGCAACCGATGCTGGTGTAGCCTTGATCGTGCAGCGGATTGTAGGGAATGTTGTGTTGCGTGATCAACTTCCAAATGTCCTTCTTGGTCGCGTTCGCCAACGGGCTGATTTTGACCAAGCCGAATTTCTTATCCCAACCGACGATCGGCGCACCGCGCGCGATCAGGACTCTGATCGCGACGGATGCCGCTCATCCAGGCGGTCCAGCCTTGCGCCGCTTTGCGTTGCAAAACTTTGATTTTCCGATCGAAGCAGCATTGATCGGGATTCGTTTTGTATAGCGGACCGCCGTTCGCGGCTTCATACTCGGCGACGGTCGAATCCGGGCGAGTCAATTCGACTTCGATGCCGTAACGTCGCGCGATTTCGTTGCGCAGGTTCAGCGTCTCTTCGAACTGATAGCCGGTATCCAAATTAAAAACGTGGACGTCTTTGTTGATCTTCGACAGCATCCACAGGATGACGCAGCCTTCGGGACCGAACGCCGTGGCCATCGTCAACTTGGGGCAATACTTGGCGACCGCCCATTCCAGCACCTCGTAGGGCGTGGCCGATTCCAAGGCTTCGCCGTCGGCGCGAAGCTGATCGAGAAACTCTTGCGGCGGCAACGGCGGCAACGGCGGCAACGGCGGCAACGGCGGCGACGCGGTTTGACGCGCGACGATTTCCGGCGGAGGCGAGTTTAACAGTTGCAGCATGTTCGGATGCATCGGTGCGATCATGGGTCGATTCCGTGACGAATCCGCCAATTATCAGCAAGGCAATCAAGTTAGTCAACATTAACTCCTACGCGGCTTTCATCGACCGAGTTTTCCGTCAACTGCAATTTTTCCAGCAGGCACGAAAATGGAGGTTAGTAACGAGCCGTCAAAAATCGACGCAACTCTATCGTAGATAGGAACTTGACGCATAGACAATCGCTTGAGACGATGGCCGTGCTTAGCCCAGCTTCGATTAGATTGTGGCGAAATTCGATCCCCTCCCACGCATTTATCGCCCCGGAAACGGCGCAGGAGTCACGTTGATCATGACTGGAATCGCAACCGTCGCGGTCGACTTCGGGGCATCGAGCGGTCGGCATGTCGTCGGTCTATTCGACGGCGGGCGATTGGCGTTACGTGAAGCCTACCGTTTCGAAAACGGTCCGGTTCGCGCGGCCGGACGAATGTATTGGGATCTCGTTACGACTCTGGTCCGAAACCGTCGCCGGACTTCAGGCGGCCAAAGGAATCGCTGCCGAGCTGCGCTCCGTCGGCGTCGACACCTGGGGCGTCGATTTCGCGTTGCTCGGCCGGGGCGACGAACTGCTGGGCAATCCGTATCACTATCGCGATCACGCGACCGACGGCGCGCTGGAACGCGCGTTTAAGCTCGTGCCGCGCGAGGATATCTTCGCGCACAGCGGTTTGCAGTTCATGCAGATCAACAGTCTCTATCGCCTGCTCGCGCTGAAGGAAGCGAACTCGCCGCTGCTCGACATGGCCGAGACGTTCTTGATGATCCCCGATGTTTTTAATTGGCTGCTGAGCGGAGAGAAAGCGAACGAATTCAGCGACGCCACGACCACGCAGTTCTTCGACCCGACCAAACACGCTTGGTCGACCGAGTTGTTGGAACGGTTCGGCTTGCCGACCAGGATGTTGCAACGCATCGTGGAACCGGGCGAGCAACTCGGCAAGTTGCGGCCGAAATTGGCCGGCGAACTCGGTCTGCCTGAAATGCGTGTGGTCGTTCCCGGCGCGCACGATACGGCGAGCGCGGTGCTGGCCGTCCCGGCGGAATCGCCGCCGAGCGAACAGCCCGATTGGTGTTACATCAGCTCCGGCACGTGGTCGCTGATGGGCGTCGAAGTTCCCAGGCCCGTCGTCACGCCGCGCTGCTTGGAATTGAACTTTACCAACGAAGGGGGCGTCGGCGGTACGACGCGGTTATTAAAAAACATCGGTGGATTGTGGCTGGTGCAGGAGTGTCGTCGCATCTGGAAAGCGACCGGACAAACTTTGGAATGGGCCGATTTAATGCGCATGGCCGAAGCCGCCGAACCGCTACGCTCGATCATCGAACCCGACGACCGGGTCTTTCTCGCCCCCGAGAGCATGCCCGCGGCGATTCGGAACTTTTGCCGCGCGTCGAACCAACCGGTCCCCGAATCGCCGGGGCAAATCATTCGGACCGCGCTCGAAGGGCTGGCGCTCAAGTATCGGAAAGTGCTGGGTAATCTCGAAGAGTTGACCGGCGGACGGATCGGCACGATCCACATCGTCGGCGGTGGTACGCACAACACGTTATTGTGCCAACTGGCGGCCGATGCGACCGGTCGACGCGTGGTCGCGGGGCCCGTCGAAGCGACGGCGATCGGCAACTTGCTGATGCAATACGTCTCTTTGGGCGAGCTTCGCGACATCGCCCAAGCCCGGGAAGTCGTCCGCCGAAGTTTTCCGACGGTCGAATACCTGCCGCAAAAAACCAGCGGCGATTGGGACGCGGCGTACGAGCGATTTGCTAAACTTTCACACTGATTTTCTTTACGGACGTAAAGTTGTTTTATGGCCACCACCAAATCAGATTTAGAAGCCTCTTATAACGCTTACCACAGTGGTTTCACGTTTTGCAAACTCCATCTGCAAGAAAATCGGTATGCGCAAGCCGTTGAATTGGCATCAACAACGTTTCCTCACTTGGAAGGCATGATTCACTTTGAAAAGAAATATAATAAAATCGACATCGATGACATCGGCGTGATCAATCTTATTATTCGATTCGCACCTGTGGTACTCGACATTGAGTCGTTAAGTGCACTGGAAATCGTACTGTTGAATAACAAACGTATAAAGAAAATCGCAAACAGGGACTACTTATCGGAATTGGAGTTCGCAAAAACAAAATTGTACGAGGCCAACCGACTTTGGATGGGTTTGGAAAACAGGAAAATAAATTTTCAAGCCGACATCGGCAAAACACTCGGTGGCGACCAGGATTGGTGGCGGTGGCTTTGTGAATGCTGGGAACTCGCCGGTCTGATACATAGGGTACCTCAGTCGAATTCCTATAAAATATCCTTGGCTTCGTACATGCATGAGGTCGTTTCTGGGAAATGCCCCACTTGCGGCGCTTGTGCCTCTGGAAAACAATCGTTGTTTTGGGATTCAGTCAAATGTCCAAAATGCACGAATCAAGTTTACTTTGTTTTCTCAAAAACCCTTTGAGTTAAACCGGGGCATGTTATGGGCTACGCGATCCTCGCTATTGTCGGATTTTTTTGCGGTGCTTTGCTTAGCTACTTATTACTTGAAACTCGCAGAGCGTCGTTTGCCGCGATAAAGTTGCACACGGATAATGAGAAAAAGCAGCTCCGCGCCGCTTGGATTGATTTGTCGTACAGCCAGGAACAACACAATCAGCAGTTGCAGGATTTTGAGTCTGCAAAAATCGTGTTCAACAATCAATTCGTTAATTATCAGACTCTATTCAACGAGAACATCGCGATAAAGAAGGATCTCGCTGTGTTGCATCAGAAATGGCGTAAAACGTATCTCGACCAGTCGTTGCAGCACAAACAACAGCAAACTTTGTACAAGAGAATTCAAGAACTAGGGACAAGCTACTTGCGAGATCAGGTCAAATGGATTGGGAACAGCTTGAATCCGAGTAACTATGCAACTTGTAAGCAGAAACTGCTGACGGCCATCGAGCGTTGTCGTGAAATCGGACTTGCGATTCCTTCCGACGAAGAAGCCTCGCTACTAAACGATCTGAAGAACGACTATGAACTGATCGTTCGCACGGCGATAGAAAGGGAAGAACAAGCACGGATACGATGCAAATACGCGAAGAACAAAAACGGGAAAAAGACATTAGAAGCCGTTTCACAAGCGTCGGAGGCAGATGAGGATGCAGGCGATGTGGACGAACGCCTTGTAGAGATTGGGTTTTCGTTCGTAGCGCATGGCGAGTCGTCTGGAGTTTTGGAGCCAGGCGAAGGTGCGTTCGATCTTCCAGCGGCGTTTGTAACGAGGGAGTTTGCGGCGTCTTGGACGCGGGGTTTCTTGCGGTTTTTGCGATGCGGACAGATCAGGTCGACGCCGCGCATGGCCAAACGGGCGCGGAGCGGATCGCTGTCGGCGGCGCGGTCGTAAATCAACCGCACGACCGTGCGCGGCTTGCGGCGACGGTCCTTACGGGGAACCCTCACGTCGTCGAGCGTCGCTTCGACGAGTTTGCTTTCGTGGGGCGAAGCGGAATCGACGCGGAGGCCCAGAGGTACGCCCTGGCCGTCCGCCACCACCACCAACTTCGTCCCTTTGCCCCGCTTGGTTTTGCCGATGCGGGCCCCCCTTTTTTGGCCGGAATGAACGTCGCGTCCGCGAAGCATTCTTCCCAGTCCAACCGACCTTGGTCGTCCAGCGTCGATAACAACGCCCGCCAGATTCTCTTCCAACGCGTCCTCGTCGGACCACCATTCCAAGCGACGCCAACAAGTGCTCGGCGAAGGGTATCCCTTGGGCAACGCCTTCCACGCCGCCCCGTACCGCAACATCCACAGCAGGCCCTCGAAGCAATGCCGATCCTCGATCGCACGTTGCCCGCCTTTCGACGATACCGCCAACGGCGGGAACCACGGCGCAAGCTTCGACCACTGCTCCTCGCTCAACATCGCCACGTAATTCGGCACGTACGCCTTCGCCATCGAAAGACTCCTTTCGACGACCATTCCATCATAAACCCAGAGAGGGCGCAACCTTAGTTCAAACCGCTTGTGAAACGGCTTCTAAGAGGGCGATCGACCAAGCAGAACGCGAAAAAGCTTTGGTCGAGATTGCACTAAAAAAGGCTTTGGCTGCTGCAAAAGGGATGCACACCGCCGAAATCGAAGTCTTGGAACAGAAGTTGGCGGAAGCTGAAGCCAAGTCGCAACGCGCGGTTTCCCAAGCGCAACTCACGAAATCCGGTCACGTCTATGTGATCTCGAATATAGGTGCGTTTGGAGAAGAACTATTCAAGATTGGCATGACGCGACGTCTTGAGCCGCAAGATCGTGTCGATGAACTCGGTGACGCGTCCGTGCCGTTCCCATTCGACGTGCATCTAATGATTTCGACCGATGACGCTCCCGCTTTGGAAAACGCACTGCACAGGGAATTTCATAAGAAGAGACTGAACAAGGTCAATCTTAGAAAAGAGTTCTTTCGCGTTCGACTCGATGAGGTGATCGAAGTCGTAAAGAACAATTTCGGTGAAGTTTCATATCGAGCCGATGCGGAAGCTTTGCAATATCGCAATTCCCTCAAGATGTCGGACGAAGATTTGGAATTGCTGCAAGAAGTATTCGAAGACGAAGAAGAATCGGAGATCGCAACCTCTTCACAGATCGATTAGTCGAATCGTGATAAAGGGCTACAATTCGAAAGATTGCTGAGTCTCGTTTCTCACACTACCCGGCAAATAAAGCACTTCAAATACTCGGTCTCCAGGCATGTCGCCGCGACGGGATGATCGGGCGAGGCGCCGCGTTGTTCCAGGATTTGGATGTCGCGGCCGGTCCGTTGCGCGACGCCCGAGAGCATGTCCAGAAAGTCTTCGCGCGTGATGTGGCCCGAGCAACTGCACGTGGCCAGGATGCCGCCCGGCTCTAGGATTTCGACGGCGGTTCGATTCAAACGATGATAGGCTTGCAACGCATCGTCGACCGCGTCGCGGCGATGCGCGAACTTCGGAGGGTCCAACACGATCAGTCCGAAACGTTCGCCGGCCGTCTTGAGTTCGTCCAACGCGTCGAAGGCGTCGCCGACGCGAAACTCCATGCCCGGCGCTGTTGATATGGGCGTTTTGTTTGGCCAGTTCGATCGCCTTAGCGCTGCCGTCGACGCAAACGACGCCTGACGCTCCGCCGGTGACGGCCGCATTGATGCCGAACCCGCCGGCGTAGCAGCAGACATCCAAAACGCGCCGCCCCGTCGCATACCGTGCGACGGCGGTACGGTTGTCGCGTTGATCCAAGTAATAACCGGTCTTCTGACCGGTTCGTAGGTCGACGTGAAACTTCAGGTTGTTTTCGTTGATCGTGATCGGGCCTTCGGCCATCTCGCCCCAGACCAAGCCTTCGTCCAAGCGAATGCCTTCGAGCGGACCGATCCCTTTTTCTTGTTTGACGATGATGCCGGTAGGCTTTAACTCGTCAGCCAAAATTTCGACGATGGTCGGCAACCGTTTGGCCATCGCCAAAG
Source organism: Pirellulales bacterium (assembly GCA_049840575.1). Lineage (GTDB taxonomy): Bacteria > Planctomycetota > Planctomycetia > Pirellulales > JALHPA01 > JANRLT01. The sequence continues at coordinate 18,710 of JASGKV010000007.1, read as the reverse complement.
CGTTGATTTGCAGAGAGAGGTAAGGGCCGTAACGATCGACGACCAGCCCACTCAGACCGTCGGCTTCGCTGAAGACCATCCGCGCGCCGTCACCCGGCTCGAGATAGCCCAGCTGTCGCCGAAATTCGATCGCGGTGCGCAGCTTCGCGCAACCAGTCGTCGTTCAGTCCTTGACCGGCGTCCCAACTGTAGAGTCGAACGCGGATTCGGCTCTTCGAGTTATAAACGCCGCGGGCGAGAAATTTTCGTTTCTCATTCAGCAATTCCACGATGTCGCCGTCGGTCGGTTCGCCTTCTATGCGATCGACGGCCGACTCCAGCACCCAGGGATGCCGCGCATAAAACGGCCGCGATTTCTTTGGTTTCAAGACAACCAACGCACGACCGAACCCGGACGCATCGGCGACGTGGTCGTGAGAAGCGGAGCTGTCCGACATCGATGAGCGGGTTGAACTGATGAGCCGAGCGGAACACGCTACGCTAAGGACGCGTCGCGAACAGCTCCCATCATTCAACAATCATGCGTAAAAGCAACACCCCGCCGAATGTCGGGCGGCCTGCGCGTTCAGGATCGTGCGCGAACACCCATCATCGGCGGGGCGTGACAATGCGGAGGATAACGCGTGACGTTCGCGGATCGTTTCGCGACATGAAACGAGCGACGGACGACGACGCGGCTGCGTCTCAAGTCAAACTATTCGGACATCGGGCCAGGAGCCGCGCTGCGGAAGCCGCCCGACGGCAGCGACGGTGCGCCGATGGGACCCGAGATCGGCGGTTCGCCGGAAATGATCGTGCCGCCGGCATACCCGACGTTGGTCGAGCCGCCGCAATTGCAAGGAGCCGAGGCGTGGCCTCCTTCGATGATCGTGCCGCCGGAGTATCCGGACGACAAACCGCACGATTGGCATGCGGGCATTTCCGTCGAGCAGGCGTTGCAACCGCGATCGCGATGCAACAGACGTCCCAGCGAGAAGCGCTCGTCGTCGCAACCGCCGTTCGTACCGTCGCACACCGAGCAACCATTCGAAGCCGCGAGCAACAGTGCGCATGCGGCGAGGGACATGAACTTCTTCATAACACGTTCTCCGTACCGGCGGGAAATATCTAGGCGGGATGGACCGGATTCCGGCCCGTAGAACACTACCCCACGCTCCGCGATGTGCAAACGCGACATGAAAATATTTTTCAACCCGTGTGGCGTTTCGGCATCATGCGTTGAACGGTGTGCTAAGTTTTGAGTGACGCCGCGTCGCGTTTCGGCGACGTATTCCCCGTCACCGGAATCGCCGACGTCGTCCGATCGTTACGATCGACATCATCGGCAGCACTCCACGAATCATCAAACGAACGACCAATGACGCGCCGTTTCGCCATTTCGCTTTGCTTGCCCGTCATGGCGGCCGTCTATGCCTTGGCTCGCATCGGGGGCGACGCTCACGCTGCGGCCCAGACCGCCGTCTGCCCCGCCGCGCACGAGACATGGTTGCTGTCGACGCGTCGGTTACCGTGCGTCTCGGGCAATCTGCCGAAAAACGGACCGGCGATCGCCGCGCAAAAACTTTCGTCGAACCCGCGCCGTTGGGAGAACGCGTCGCTGCTCGAATTTCTCGGCGCAGCAACGCGACGTTCGTCCGGTGTGGATCGTCGTACACGGCAATCGGATGACGACGCAAGACGCCGTGAACTACGGCGCGTTGTTCGAACGCTCGTTGCTGGGTGGTTATGCCGGCCCGGCTCCGCGCGTAGTCGTTTGGTCGTGGCCCAGCGAACGGATTCAAGGTGCGCTTCGACGACGTTCGGGTGAAGGCCGTGCGCACGTCCAGCGAGAGCGTGTATTTGGCGTGGCTGATTTCGCAACTTCCCGCACAAACGCCGGTCACGATTCTCGGTCACAGTTTCGGTGCGAGAATCGGGACCGGCGCGTTGCATTTGCTGGGGGGCGGCCGCTTAAACAACTATGCGTTGCCCGTTTCGACCACGCCGCGAACTCCGGCCCGCGCGATCTTCACCGCAGCCGCGTTGCACAATAACTGGTTGTTGCCCCACGCCCAGCATGGGTGCGCGTTGGATGCCGTGTCGTCGGCGGTGTTCTTGAATAACTCGTGCGATCCGGCCCTTAAGCACTATCGCTTGGTCGATTGCACTAAGCCGAATGCGGCCGGCTATCGGGGCGCGTTGGTCGACGCCGGACGCCGACATAAGGTCCGTCAATTGGACGCTTGCCCCTGTAACGGCAAAACGCACGACGCCGAACCGTACTTTTACGCCGGGTCGCTCTTAGCCGAGATGCGCCGGATGGTCGCGGTCGCGCCGCTGTCGCAGGCGAACGGTTCTGCCACGAGCGCAACGGCGACGACGGAGGAAACCATCGAGACGGAACGCGACGCGAGCACGGAGTTGGAAACAGCGTCGCTCCAAACGTCGGATGAAGACGAAAACGAGGCGTGCGAGGTCGAGGAAGAACTCGAAAAGCTCGTCGCCGCGATCAAGATTTCGCTCTAAAAACCGGTTGCAAGTCGGGGCGTCGAACGTCATAGTTTCGACGTTCCATGACCAGGCCGAGCCACACCGAAAACAGACCGGATGCGATGTGCGCGACGATTAAACGACTTTGGTACCAAGCTTTGCAGTGGATGATTCGCGTCTCGGGCAAAGTCTATCTCGACTTACGCTGGAGCGGGACCGAACACGTGCCGACGTCCGGCCCGTTGTTGATCATGGCGAATCACCAGAGCAACTGGGATCCGCCGCTGATCGGCGGCGTCTGCGAACAACGGCGATTCAATTATCTGGCTAAAAAATCGCTTTTCAAATTTCCGCCGCTGGCATGGTTGATTCGTTCGCTGGACGCCATTCCGATCGATCGCGACGGCATGGGGATCGAAGGCGTCAAGGAGACGCTCCGTCGCTTGAAACGCGACGAAGCGGTGCTGGTCTTCCCCGAAGGTCAGCGTTCGAACACCGGCGAGTTGGAAGCGTTCATGCCGGGCTTTCTGGCGTTTTTACGGCGTACGAAGGCCGAAATCGTGCCGGTCGGTATCGACGGCATGTTCGAGAGCTGGCCTCGCACACGTCCGCTGCCGCAACCGGGCCGCGTGTATATTCAATTCGGCGAAGTGATGTCGTGCGCGGTCATCGACGCGTTGTCCGACGACGAACTAACGGCCGAAGTCGAACGCCGCATCCGCGTCTGCTTCGAACAGGCCCGCACGATGTTGGGCAAACACGCCGCGGCCCATTGATCCGCATCGGCTCGAACACCGGGACTCGTCGTGATTCTGTACGTCATTCGTCACGCTTGGGCAGGCGACTTCGGCGATCCCCGCTATCCGGACGATCGCACGCGTCCGCTGACGCCCGACGGGAAAAAACGCTTTCGCAAATGGCTCGAGCATCTGGGCGACGCGTTGGCTCCGCGCGTCGTTCTCAGTAGTCCGTATGTGCGATGTCGCGAAACGAGCGATTTGTTGATCGAACATCTCGCGCACGCGGCGACTCGCTTCTCGAACGAGACGATCGCGAAGAATTGGGCTGCGGCGGTGCGCGAACGAGGCGACCCGCTTGGCGGCGGAAGCGTGTGGCGGACTCGATACGGCGATCGTCGGCCACATGCCCGACGTGGCCGGACTGGCCGCGGCGCTGATCGGCGACGGTCGCGCGGCGTTGCGTTTCGGCAAAGCGGCCGTGGCGGCGATACGTTTCGCCGATCTTCCCGCGATCGGCCAAGGCGAGCTGCTGTGGTTCGCCGCGCCCGAAGGCGGCCGGCTTCTAACGGCGTTAACCCGCGAAAACGGGTTGTCGACCGCGTTCGAACGGGGATATACTGCCGGCCTAGACGCGAGCGCTCATCTCGCGCGGCACGGAACAGACGCCCACGCATCGGAAGGCTCCGACACATGATCACTACGCCCAAAGCCGGATTCGCGGAATTTCTCGGCACGTTCACGCTCGTGTTTCTCGGGGCCGGGGCCGGTTCGTTGGCCGATCCGGGTTCGGCCGGTCTGACGGCGGTCGCCCTGACTCACGGCATCGCCCTGATGTTCATCATCTACACCTGGGGCTGGATTTCCGGCGCGCACGTCAATCCGGCGGTGACGCTGGGTGCGTTGTTGGGCGGCAAGATCGACTTCGGCAAGGCCATCGTCTATTGGATCGCCCAGTTCGCCGGCGGCATCGCCGCGGCCTACCTGTTGGCGTATCTGTTGGGTCCGGAGAGCGGTCTGGGGCAAACCACGGGCAAGTTCACCGACGCCGCGTTGGCCGGCGATTCCGACGCCAAGATCAAGGTGATCGTCGTCGAAGCGATCCTGACGTTCTTCTTGGTCGCTTCGGTCTTTTCCAACGGCTTGGCGGGCAAGAACGGCAACGTGGTCGGTATCGCGATCGGGTTTGTGTTAATCGCCGACATTTTGTTCGGGGGTTCCCTCACCGGGGCCAGCATGAACCCGTGCGCGAACCTTGGGCCCCGCGTTGGTGAAGAACAACATGGATTACGTCTGGATGTACATCGCCGGTCCAGCGTCGGCGGCGGGCTGGCCGGATTGTTGTACAATGCGATCTACTTGGTGAACGACGAACCCGTCGTCACGACGCGCAAAAAATAGCCGACGAGTACGGCAAGCGGGCGCCGATTCATTTCCTATTCGAGAATCTTGAAACGATGCGACACTTTTGGAACACCCTGTTTTTAGCCGGAGCGACATTCGGAACGCTCGCCACGACGGGATGCGAACTGAAGAAAGCGACGTCGCCGGCAAAGTCGGCTCCGGGCGATAAGCCCGCTACCCCGGCGACGGATAAGCCGCGCGAGGCGTCCCCGCCGACGCGAACCCTGCCGAAAAGGAAAAGTCGGCGGCGGCGACCAAGCCGACCGAAAGTAAGCTCGCCGACGCGACGAAACCCGCAGCCGATAAAACGACCGACGTCGCCGTCGTGGATGCCACGAAGGTTGGAGCGACGAAACCCGCCGCCCCGGCGAAAGAAATCGAACTGCCGTTGGACGACCCGTCGATCTTGGCGGGCATCCCGGGCGAAGGTCCGTTGACCAATGAGCAAATCAAGACGTGGCTCGATAATCCCGAAAACCATGTCGTGATCAAGCCGATCCTGCCGCTGGGCTTAAGCTGCGGTGCGGGCCAAGAGAAGGGATTAAAAGAGAATCCGCTGACGCGTGCGAAGATCGAACTCGGTCGACAACTCTATTTCGACACGCGTTTGTCCAAAGACGGTTCGGTCAGTTGCGGAAGTTGCCACGATCCCGACGTGGGCTATGCCAAAGAAACCCGCTTCGGCGTGGGCATCAACAAGCAAGAAGGGGGCCGCAACTCGCCGACCGCCTACAACCGAATCCTCAGCGACGTGCAGTTCTGGGACGGCCGCGCGGCCACGCTCGAAGAGCAAGCCAAAGGACCAATCCAAAACCCGATCGAGATGGGCAACACCCACGAAGTCTGCGTCGCCGATCTCAAGAAGATCGAAGGGTATCGTTCGCAATTCGACAAGGTCTTCAACGGCGAATTCACCATCGACAACGTCGCCCGGGCGATCGCCAGCTTCGAGCGCGCGGTCGTGACCGGTCCGGCGCCGTTCGACTATCAACAAGTGCTGACCGCTCTCAAAGGACAAGACGAAGACGACATCAAGGAAGACGCCGCGCTCTGGAAGAAGTATTCGGAAGCTAAGGCGGCGCTCGCCAAAACGCCGATGAGCGAAAGCGCGATCCGCGGCCAAGCGTTGTTCTTCAGCGAGAAGGCCAATTGCACCGCGTGTCACGTCGGCCCGAACCTGACTGACGAGAAATTCCATAACTTGGGCGTCGGGATGGACGCCGAAAAGCCGGACGTCGGCCGATCGGAAATCAGCAAGGACGAGAAAGACACCGGTGCCTTCAAAACGCCGACGATCCGCAATGTGGCGTTGACCGCGCCGTACATGCACGACGGCAGTCAAAAGACATTGGAAGAAGTCGTCGAGTGGTACGCCAAGGGTGGTCACCCCAACAAGTTCCTCAGCGACAAGATCAAGAAGCTCGATCTGACCGAGCAAGATAAGAAGGACTTGGTCGAATTTATGAAGGCCTGCACCGGTCCGTTCCCGAAGGTGCAAACCGGTCGCTTGCCGGAAGGCCCGAAAGCCGCCAGTTGATTCCACGCGCCGTGACTTTAACGCCGCTGCGGATTTCACGGTCCCGAGTCGCACGACTCGGGACCGTTTTTTCTTAGGATTGCTTGTGATTCGACGTTATGGGGTTTATTCTTAACCCGCCGAATAAATCTCTTCTCGTACCCGCACGCTCATGTCCCAAGACAATCCCTACGCCGCCTCGCAAACCACCGTTCCCGGCATTCCGTGGATTCGCACGAAGCTGGGCGTGATGATGTTTTTGCAGTTATTCATCTGGGGGGCATGGTTGCCGTGCAGTTTCGGGTTTTTTGGGAACACCGGCCTGAACTTCACTCCGGGTCAACAAGAGGCGTTGAACATTTGCTTTCCGATCGCGGCGATCATCGCCATGTTCGGCGCCAATCAGTTGGTCGATCGGCACTTCGCGGCCGAAAAGTTTTTGGCGTTCAGTCAATTGATCGGCGGAGCGGCGATGGTCGCGTTCGGCCTGCTCGCGCGTTCGTATTTCGAAGCTCGCGCCTATGCCGCCGCGGTGGTCGCCGGCATGCAAAACATGGCGGCCGTGGTGGAAGCGGCCCCTGCCAATTTTTGGCTGTTTTTCGCCTTGATGGCGATTCACTGTTTCTTCTACGTGCCGACGATGTCGGTGACCAATACGATCGCGTTCGCAAACCTACGCGATCCGGCTAAGGACTTCGGTCCGGTCCGCTTGTGGGGGACCATCGGATGGATCGCCGCCAGTTGGCCGTTCGTGTTCATCCTGACGGATTGGGCGAAGGTCCCCGCGTTCGCGGCCAGCGAATCCTTCAAGGAATGGCTCGGCGCCGCGCTCGGCACGCCGTTGACCGGTCATGCGCTCAACATGGGCAAGAGTTGGGCGTTCATCGTCGCGGGTGGAGCGTCGCTTTTGTTGGCCGCGTTCAGTCTAGCGCTGCCGCATACGCCGCCCAAGAAGATCGTCTCGGGCGATAAACAATTTGCTCTGCTCGAAGCGTTGTCGTTCCTCAAAAAACCGTTCATCGCCGTGCTGTTCGTCGTCACCTGGATCGACGCCACGGTCCACGACGGATTCTTCTATTTCGCGTTCGGGTACTTGGAAAAAGTCGGCGTTCCGTCCAACTGGATTCAACCGGCCATGACCATCGGCCAGGTCGCGGAAATCCTCACGATGGCGATCCTCGGTTGGGTGTTGAAGTCGTTCGGCTGGCGCGCCACGATGATCGTCGGCATCTTGGGGCACGCCGCCCGCTTCGCGGTGTTTGCGTTCGTGCCCGAACCCTGGGCTGTCGTTTCGATCAACATCGTCCACGGGATCTGTTACGCGTTCTTCTTCGCGACGTTGTACATTTTCGTCGACGCCTATTTTCCAAAAGACGCCCGCACCAGCGCACAGGGCTTGTTCAACTTGCTGGTGTTTGGTCTGGGGCCGATTTCGTCGCGACTCGTCTGGTCGCGCGTGCAAGACGCCTACACGACCGGGACGGGCGCCGAGGCGGTGGTCGATCACGCCAAGATCTTCATGTACCCCATGAGTCTGGGGATTATCGCCGCGCTCTTGTTGCTGCTCTTTTTCCACCCGCCGATCAAAGCCGACGACGTCGAAGTGTCGCATTGATGCCCCGACGGCGATGTCGTGCGTTCGCATTCGGCAAGCGTTCGATCTCGATTCGACGAGATTCACGCGGCGTTTTCGCAATTCCCGAAAAACGCGAACTTTCCTTAAACTTCCCGCGTCCAAGCGTCGTAGAAATTCGTAGCGGAGCGAAGGTCAACCTTGGTTGACAGTTCGCGAACCGCAAGACAGACTGGATTGTCGTTCTAAGTCCGTTCGTCCTCGACGAGGTGCCTCGGCATAATCCGCATGACGAAAACCGCCGGCAACGGCGGGCGAACGGTCCACCCGCTTTGTGCCGCGCGCACAGGAGACCAATCCCGCCCGTGATCGACACCACCCGCAGCGCAAGCGTCGCATCCGAACACGCGATCCTCGTCGGCGTTCTGTTACCGAACACTCCGATCGAAGATCAACCTCTCGAAGAACTCGGCGGTCTCGCCGAGACGGCCGGCGTGAAGGTCGTCGGCACGCTGACTCAGCGACGCGACGTGCCCGACAGCGGCAGCTATCTGGGGAGCGGTAAGCTCGACGAGTTGGCGCAATTGGTCGAGGCCAACGAAGCCGATGTGGTGATTTTCGATAACAATCTCTCGCCGGCGCAGGTCCGCACCTTGGAAAAAGAGACCAAGGTCAAAGTGCTGGATCGAACCGAGTTGATCCTCGATATCTTCGCCGGACGTGCGCAAACCTACGAAGCCCGGTTGGCCGTCGAGTTGGCGCAGTTGCAATATTCGCTGCCGCGTCTCAAAGGGGCGTGGTCGCACTTGTCGCGCATCAAGGCCGGCATCGGGATGCGCGGGCCGGGCGAAAAGCAGCTGGAAGTCGACCGTCGCTTGGTCGAAAAACGGATCCACGATCTAAAGTCCGAGCTCGGTGGAATTCATAAACGGAAAGAACGTCTGGTCGCGTCGCGGAACGACCGCATGACGGTCTCGCTGGTCGGCTATACCAACGCCGGCAAAAGCACGTTGATGAACGCGATGACGCAGGCCGGCGTGCTGGCCGAGAACAAACTCTTCGCCACGCTCGACACGCGGACACGTAAGTGGCAACTGCCCGGCTGGGGACCGGTGTTGCTGAGCGACACCGTCGGGTTTATTCGCGACCTGCCGCACGAACTGATCGCCAGCTTCAAGGCGACGTTGGAAGAGACGCGCCAAGCCGATTTGCTGATCCACGTCGCCGACGCGTCGAACCCGGCGGTCTTCGAACAGATCGCCTCGGTTTACACGGTCCTGCAAGAACTCGGCATCGAAGAAAAAGACACGCTGCTGGCGTTGAACAAAGTCGACCACCCGCGCGCGGCCGAGAATCTGGATCGACTGCGGGCGCGTTATCCGCGCGGAATCGAGATTAGCGCACGCAGCGGGCAGGGCTTGGCCGAACTCTCGGGCGCGGTGAGCGCTGCGTTAAGCCGCGATTTCGCCGACATCGACGTCGAAACCGGCATCGACAACGGTAAGCTGATGGCCTATTTGGCCGCGCACGGCGAGGTGCTCTCGCAACGCTTCTCGGACGATCGCGCGATCATCCACTGTCGGATCGCCCGGTCGCATTTGGGACGCATCGCGACCGACCAAACGACGGTTACGCCGCATCTACTTGGTCGAGCCGGGCAACGTCATACGTTGAACGGCGTCGGCGGCCAAGTCGAAGGGAACCACGGCACGAACGGCGCGTTTTTAGACGCCGGCTGAGCCATCAGCCCGCTTGAACCGGCCTTCTCGACCCCATTTCTCTCAAAACGCGAAGGTTTCCTTGGGAAACCTTCGCGTTTTTCGTGGGTTGGATGTCTAATGACGGGTTTCCGCTTGGTCGGTGGATTTTCGGTAACCGCCACGAAAATCGGCCATCCCTGCGCGTCTTAGATGCAGGAGTACCGGCGAACGCCGAACTTCCGCTTGTCATTCATCCATCATCCCGAGATCGCCGCCGTGTCGCAGCCATTCTCTCGCAGTTCGCTCGGTTTCCGCTGGCTCTTGCCGGTGTTCGTCGGCCTGTTGGTCTTGGCCTGCGCCGGTGAGCCCGCCACGCGTGCGGCCGACGAGCCGAAAAAGGGAAAAGCGGCGAAAATCGCCGCCCTGAAGGCCGCCGCCGACAAAGCTGCCGCCATGAAAGCTCCGGCGGCCGTGCCACCGGCTAAGGGTGACGGCAAAGGGAAGGGGGAGAAGGGCCGGCCGAACATGCGGGAATCGGCGGAACTGATCCGCTCGACGCCGCAACGGTCCGTGAAGGTCGCCCCCGTCGATCCGGCGACCGCGTCGCAAGTGAAAGCGGCGGCCGCCAAGATCGACGTGCTGGTCGAAAAGAATTACGCCAAACACGGCGTCACGCCGAATGCGACGCTCTCCGACGAACTGTTCGTTCGTCGCGTGTACTTGGATATTGCCGGCACGATCCCCACGCTCGAACAAACCCGCGCGGCGTTGGCCGTCCGTTCGGATTCCGAATGGCGAGCGCGGTTGATCGATCGGTTGTTGAACTCGGAAAATCACGCCGGCCACATGTACAACTATTGGGCCGACATTCTGCGTCTGCGCGACGAACGGATGCTGAAGGCCGTGACGCCCGCGCCGTACAACCAGTGGGTCCGCGAATCGATCGAAACCAACAAGCCGTACGACAAATTCGTGTACGAGATGTTGACCGCGACCGGCAAAGGGTTGGAAAACCCGGCCACCGGGTACATCCTGCGCGACGCCAATATGCCGCTCGACGCGCTCAACAACACGGTGCGCGTCTTTTTGGGAACGCAAATCGGTTGCGCCCAGTGCCACGATCACCCGTTCGATCGCTGGACGCAAAAAGAGTTCTATCAAATGGCGGCCTACACGTACGCCACCACCTACCAACCGCAATCGCGCGCGGCCAAGGCCGACGTCGGTAAGACGTTGAAGGCGCTCAAGGATCTGGACGCCGACTTCCGCCCGGCGCGTTATCGCCCCATCATCCAAGGGAACGCGATCGCCGTCTCCGACGGCACCGCGAAATTGAAATACCCCGAAGGAATCGACGGCAAAGAAGTGAAGGCCGGTGAAACGGTCGTGCCGGCCGCGATCTTCGACACGCCGCAACTCCACCCGTCGTCGGGTGAGCCGCTGCGGTTGTCCTTCGCCCGTTGGTTGACGTCGCCCGAGAATCCTGCGCTTCGCCAAGACGATCGCCAACCGGATGTGGAAGCATGCGTTCGGAGTCGGACAGATCGAACCGGTCGACGATATGAAAGACGAAACGGTCGCCGAAAATCCCGAACTGCTGGAGTTCCTGACCAAGCAAGTGGTCGAGAACAAATTCGATCTCAAGCAGATCCTACGCATCGTCTACAACACGAAGACCTATCAACGCGAAGCGACGCACACCGAAATCAACCCGATCGAATACCATTTCGCCGGTCCGGCGTTGCGGCGGATGACGGCCGAGCAAGTTTGGGATTCGTTCGTCACGCTGGCCGCGTTCGACGATCCGGGCAAATACCACAAGCCGGCCGCCAAGGGCGAAACGGATCTGCTGTTGGTCTCGCTCTCGTCCACGCCGCCGCAGGAGATCGTCGACCGCCTGCAGAAGTATCAGGTCTACGCCAGTAAGCGGGCCGACAAGATGCGTACAGCCGAGTACGAATACAAAGGTCTCACGCTGGTCCTGCGCCAGCGAACTCGGCAATCCGTTGCCCCCGGGACACCTTTTGCGTCAGTTCGGGCAATCGGATCGCGAGCAGATCGAAGGCTCGAACACCGACGGCAGCGTGCCGCAGGCGTTACAGATGTTCAACGGCCCGATCACGCACATGTTGCTGGAACCCGATTCGCTGTTGACCAAAAACATCTTGAAAGAAGATCAACCGAACGAACGGATCGACGTGATCTTCCTCAGCGTTCTCTCGCGGTGCGCCACACCCGAGGATCGCAAGATCGCGTCCGACGAGATTCGCAAATACGGCCGGCCCGGGTTCGGAAATGTCGTTTGGGCGTTGGTGAACACGCCGGAATTCTTGTTCATTCAATAGCCTGCGATTTCGTCGCCACGCCACGCCTTTCACACACACGCTTTCGATTTCGAGTTTTCCCATGTCATACGAACTTGCCGGCCCGAATGGTTTGACTCGCCGCGAAGTGCTGGCCCGCGCCGCGAAGAGTTTCCTCGGGGTCTCGATCAGCGCGACGCTGCTCGACCGCGGCTTCGGCGGAACGCTGTCGGCGGCCGAAAAAACGATTCTCCGCCGATCCCGGGCAGCGGCAAGGCGAAGAACGTCATCATCCTGCGGATGCGCGGTGCGATGACGCACATCGATACGTTCGACCCCAAGCCCGGCACGCCCGAGCAGGGCGAGACCAAGGCGATCGCCACGAAGACCGCGGGCATCCAGTTGGGCGATAACTTGCCGAAGCTGGCGCAACTGACCGACGCCATGGCGATCGTCCGATCCATCTTCACCACCACGGCCGACCATCAACAGGCGACGTACCTGTTGCAGACCAACTACCGGCAAATCGCCAGCATCGTGCATCCGGCGATGGGGGCGTTCGCCAACGCGTCGCTCGGCGCGGAAAAAGACGCTGCCCGATTACGTCGTCGTCGGCCAGGGCGAACGTCATCCGGCGCGGGCTACCTCGATCCGAAGTTCACGCCGATTCCGGTCGGCGATCCGGAGTTGGGTCTACAGAACACGACGCGGCCGAAGTATCTCAACGATCAGCTCTTCGAAGAACGTTTGGACCTGATCAAAAAATTCGGCGGAAGCTTCCGCCGCAAGTACCCGTTGAAACAAGTCGACGCCTACGCCGAGTTTTATCGCCAAGCGGTCGAACTGATGTCCAGCGAAGACCTGAAAGCCTTCGATCTGTCGCAAGAAAAAGATTCCGTTCGCGACGACTACGGCCGTACGCCGTTCGGCCAAGGAGCGTTGCTCGCGCGGCGGTTGGTCGAGCACGACGTCCGTTGGTCGGAAGTCAGCTTCGGCAACTGGGACATGCACGACGACATCTACGGCGACAACGCGTTGCCGTCGAAGGCCGGCGAGTTGGATCAAACGATGTCCGCGCTCTTGCGCGATTTGCAAAGCCGGGGCTTGTTGAAAACGACCTTGGTCGTGTTGATCTCCGAGTTCGGTCGCTCGCCCAAAATCAACGAACGCGGCGGGCGCGACCATCATCCCGGCGTGTTCAGCGGCGTGCTGGCCGGCGGCGGTATCAAAGGCGGCCTGACCTACGGTAAGTCCGACGACCGCGGGTTCCGACCCGCCGAGCACGGCGTGGACATCAGCGATTTCAACGCGACGATCGCCGCCGCGCCTGGGGCTGCCGCTGGACAAGGAGCTGGTCGCCAAAAACGGCCGTCCGTTCAAATTCGCCAACGAAGGAAAGCCGATTTCCGGCCTTTTCGCGTAATCGCGGAAACGCACGCATCGCGAAGTGCGGATCGTTCAGCGGGCAAAAATCCCTTTTGCTTGTCGCCCGCGCGAGAGGCCGCTATTCTCAAAGGCGGATCGTCGCGTTCGCGACGACGTCGCTTGCTCCGTACCGCCGGGACCGTCCACGATGACGCCCGAGTCTACACCGACACGGCTCCCTCCCGGCGGAGTCGTCGATCCGCCGCGCGTACCGCCGATTTGCCGACCACCGGTCGCGACGAGCCCGATCGCGTCGACCGGCGTGCCGGCGCGGACCGCATCGTCGCGTATCGCCTTCGTCTTGGCCGGCATCGGCATCCTCGCGACCGGGGCGTTGCTCGGCGTCGTCGCGACCGTCTCTTTTCAATCGACCGAGAACGCTTCCGAAACCCCGCCCGCGATCGCCATCCGACAAACGCGCGTCGTCTCGTCTCTGCCGACGACATCGCCGCCGGAGCAAACGACCGTTGTTCCGCCGCCGTCCATGACATCGACCGGCGAGTCGCTCGTCGCGTCGCCACCGGCCGAACCGTTAAGCATCGCCCCGAAACGCTCCACTCCGCTCGCGCCGGAGATTCCGGTCGCGAGCGCGACGACCGAGGCGAAACCGGTGAATGAAAATCCGGCCGCGGCGGCGACGCCCGAGAGGCCCGGAGTCGGACTGGCCGAGCAAGTCGCGGCCGACGTCGTGCCGCCCGGGAGCTTGCCGGTCGACGACTCGACCACGCGCTCGACCATGACCGCGCCGCCGGCGACGACGCAGCCCGACGTCGCGCCCGGCGACGAAAAGTTGTTGCCGCCGATCACCAGCTTTTACGGCGTGCGCGGACAAGGCAAACGGTTCTGCTTCGTGGTCGATAACTCGGCCAGCATGCGCGGCTACAAGATGCAGAACGCGTTGCAGGAACTGGTCGCCGCGATCGATAAGCTGAAGGAGACGGAATACTTTTACGTCGTCTTTTTCAGCGACGGCGCGTATCCGATGTTCTGGCCCGCGATGGAGCAGGACATGCTCCCCGCCACGGACGAGAACAAGGCCAAGGTCGCCGAATGGCTGACGCACGTCGGACTTGGTCCGGCCACCCGCGGGCTGAAGGCGATTCGCATCGCGTTCGACTTGAAGCCCGACACGATCTATCTGCTCGGCGACGGCGACTTCGGCGACTTCACGATCGCCGAGGCGGTGCGCCGGAAGAACGCCAAAATCACGGTCCACACGATCGGCCTGGACATCGGCCGCAACAGCGCCGCCGAACGAGGCTTCCGCCTGATCGCGGAAACCTTCAAAGGGACTTACCGCAACGTCCCGCTCTCGCAACCATAAGGGAATCGGTCGCGAATCGAACTGATGCGAATGGATCGCGCTTACTGAAAAAATGATTGATTTCAGTTCAGTGAAAATCAGTCACATCATGAAAGTCGGCGGCCTAGCGCATTCATAAACCGCCGACGAGCGGCTCAATCGCCCCCTAAACGCATCGTGACCGACGTTTCTCGTCCTTCGCGGATGATGTTCAGCGTGACTTGGTCGCCGGGCTTATACGTTTCGATCGTCGACAGAAAATCGTCGGCCGACGTGATCGGCTTGCCGCCGACGCCGATGACCAAGTCCGCCTTGCTGCGGTCCAGCGTCTCGGTTTCGTACACGAACGGGCCGCGCTGTTTCTTCTGCCGCACGACTTGAATTCCCTTCAGGCCGGCCGCTTCGGCGGGGCTCTTCGGAGCCAGCGTCGCGATCAACAGCCCGCGTTCCGTTTGAAAGACCTTGGTGATGCCGGTTTCGGGGCGGATCACTTTGCCGTTGCGAATCAGTTGCGGGACGACGCGCATGATCGTGTTGACCGGAATCGCGAAGCCGACGCCGGTGTTTTGCCCCGTTTTGCTGGCGATCGCAGTGTTCATGCCGATCATCCGACCGCGGCTATCCAGCAGCGGACCGCCCGAGTTGCCCGGGTTGATCGCGGCGTCGATCTGAATGATCGATTTGATCGTCCGCCCGTTCCGCGTCGGGATCGAGCGATTCAAGCTGGAGACAACGCCGGTGCTGAACGTCCGTTCGAGGCCGAACGGATTGCCGATCGCCGAGACGCTTTGCCCCACGCGCAAACGGGTCGAGTCGCCGATCGTGATCGGAAACAGCGACTCGGCCGGGGCGACGATCTTGATCACCGCCGTGTCGTTCGACGGATCGACGCCGACGACGGTCGCCTCGTACGACTTGCCGTCGGCCAGCGTCACTTCGATTTCTTTGGCTCCTTCGATCACGTGGTTGTTGGTCAGCACGTGTCCTTGCTTATCGAGCACCGAGCCGCTGCCGGCGCCTTCTTGTTGCGACTCGCCCACGCCGAACATCGTCGCCTGCTGGCTGACGACCTTGGTGCTGATGTTCACCACCGAACGGTTCGCCGATTCGTATACGCGAATATTGGTCAGTTCCTCGGGCGTGTACCCTTCGTCGGCGATCGCGGTCCCCAGCGGGGCAGGTCGCGCGAGGATCGGCAACGGGCCGTTGCCGGCCGGAATGGGCAACGGCGGAGGCGCTTGGGCCAAGCGTTGCTCGCCGACGACTTGCACCGGTTGAATCGCGGCATCGTCACGCCCGCGCAGAGCGCGATCGAACGTCTCGGCCGAGGCGTGCAGCACGAACGCGTCGTCCCAGAGATGTTCGTCGGCGACGAATTTCGTCGCCGGGGCTGATTCGGCCGCGGGAGCTGCGGCGAACTCGTAATAGAAGGCCGTCGATGCCGCGCCGCCGAGCGCGGCCGTGATCAAACCTATCGCCAATCGTCCGCTCGCCGGTCGCATCGCGTCGTGCTCCGCAAAGTGCGCTGAAAATATCTCTCGGTTGGTGATTTTATCACGCCGACGCGGATCGAGCGAACGCCGCGGACCGTTCGCGGGCTTCAGCGGCGCAACAACACGCGCAACTCCGCGCCGTTATAACGACGCGTGCTTAAGCAAAACAGCAACGTCTTGGTCGCGCGCAGCGGATCGCGCACACGAAGATAAAACGCGATCCAACAGCCGGTCAAAAATTGCACGGCCGCGATCAGCAGCGAAACGGCGATGACGAGGAACCAAGCGATCATGGCGACGAAGACGGCTTTGATCGGCGGGGGCGTTCCGACGGGCGGTATGGCAACTCTATCTCGAATTCGTTCGAGCCGTCGGCGGTGACTCGCCGATTTTCGCGGGGGCGGCACGGCGTGCCGGTTTTGCCGGTCGGCGCGGGCTGGCGCAGTCCCCGGCGGTCGGGTATCATGGCCGCAACACGCCCGCCCACCGGTCGCATCGCACTCGTTCGGAAGCCGCCAGATGATTTTGTATCTGATTCGCCACGGAGAAAGCGTCTACAACGCGAAGGCCAGAATCCAGGGCCAAACCGACATCGCGCTGTCCGAGCTGGGGCGGAAACAGGCCGCCGCCGTCGCCTCCGCGTTCGAGGGCGTCGCGCTCGACGCCGTGATCGCCAGCCCGCTGCAACGGGCTTGGGAAACCGCCCGACCGCTGGCCGAACGACACGGATTGATACCCCAGGCGTGCGACGGTTTGAAGGAAATCCACGCGGGCATTTTCGCCGGCCTACGCTGGGACGAAATCGAAGAGCGTTATCCGCAGTACGCAGCCCCCTGGCGCGAGCAGCATCCCGACTTCGTCATCCCCGAAGGCGAGTCCCGCGCAACTGCAAACGCGCGGCGAGGCGGCGCTCCGTGCGATCCGCGAGCTGCCCTACGAACACGTGGCGGTCGTCGCCCACGGCGGCGTGTTGACCGCCGCGCTGAAAGGCCTGCTGGGCGTCAACGCCGACTTGAACCCCTTCAGTTTGTTCAACGCGTCGATCAGCCGCGTGATTTGGAAGACGCGTTTTCAACTGTTGACGCTGAATCAAGTCGAACACTTGCACTTGGCGGAATTGGATCGCGAAGACAACTTGGGGAATCTGTAGGTCTCGCGCGTTCTCCTCGGGATGTGAGTTAACTGAGAGCCGGCCTGGTCTCGGCAAAGTCGCACGATACGGTAGGTCACGGCTGGAGACCGAGAGCAATCGGCATGTGTCGTCGCCTTGCCGATTCTTCAGTCAGCGACGCGAATCTCCATGAATCCTGAATGAAGGTTCAATTTGTCACGCGCAACCACGGATTGCCGCGGCCGGACGATTCGGCTACCATCCGCCCCTTCCATTTCGGCGGCCGCGGCCGTCAGCCCGAGCGATGATGCCGCCGTGACTCAGAATTCGACACACGAGATTGGCGAGAACATGCCCGAGGAAATGCTGCTGGGACAATTCATCCCGCTGCATTATCACTTCAACATGCTGCAGGATCGGACGCGGATGGAACCGTTCCGCGAAGCGATCGAGATGGTCGTCCCCGTCGGCGGGAAGGTGCTGGAACTGGGCGGCGGGACGGGCGTATTGTCGTGGTTCGCCGCGCAGCGCGCCGCCAAGGTGTGGTGCGTCGAGCGGAATCCGGCGTTGGCGCGCCTGCGCGTGGATTTCTCGATCGCAATGCGCGCGGCGAACGCGTCCAAGTCGTCTTGGCCGACGCCATGCGATATCTACCGCCGGAACCCGTCGATGTGGTGATCTGCGAGATGCTGCACGTGGCGTTGATCCGCGAGAAGCAGTTGGATGTGTTGCACGATTTCAAAACACGCTATCTGGCCGCCTTCGGCCCGAAACTCCCGCGGTTCATTCCCGATACGACGTTGCTGGGCGTCCAGCCGGTCCAGCAAGACTTCCGCTTTCTCGGTTACGAGGCGACGGTCCCGATGTTCGCGCCGCCCGGGTTTCGCCACGATTGCCGCGGACTGGCCGATCCGCAGGTGTACGGCACGATCTCGTATGAAGAGGAACTACCCGAGATCTTGGAATGGTCCGGCAACCTGCCGATCCACACGGCCGGAACGCTGAACGCGTTGCAGTTTCAAACCAAGAATTTCTTGGCGTTCGACTACGCCGAAGAGCGCGGCGTGGAGTGGCCGATGAACCAACTCGTGCTGCCGCTGGACGAACCGTTGACGGTGCGCGCGGGCGAAGACGTGCGCATCGCGTTTCGCTATCGATCGGGCGCACCGTTGGAATCGCTGCAGGCGGCGTTAAGCGTCAAACGACACACCCGCGCGTTACGCCGCGCGGCATAGTGATCGTCTCGATTCGAGTGCAATTAGTTTCGAGAGCCTTTAGGAAGCAAGTCTCTCGGTGATCGGTATCGGCGATCCTTACTTCCACTTATCTTCATCCGCGAACGGATTCATCGCGTTGAAGAGTTGCGGTTGCGGGAGGATTTTGAGCGCCTGTTCGGCCAGCTTTAGGTCCTCGCGGGTCGTGATCTTGATGTTTAACGAAGAGCCGAGGACCAGGGCGACCTTTTTTCCGGCACGTTCCAGCAGTTGCGATTCGTCCGTGGCGTTGAAGCCGTTGCGGGCGGCGAAGGCGGCGGTCAGCCATTCGCGTTTGGCGACCTGCGGCGTTTGCGCTTCCCAGAGGTTCTCGCGCGAGACGGTTTCCGCGATCGACTGTTTGTCCAAGCTCCGCTTCAACGTCCCGCGCACAGGCAACGCCAGAATCGCCGCGCCGGATTT
>JASGKV010000006.1:0-19962 GCA_049840575.1 Pirellulales bacterium | reverse complement strand
TTGATATTTCGAGACCGCGTTCTGTTTGACCAACCATTCGGCCAAGACGGCGGCGTTCCCTTGACCGTCGACGCCTTTCAGCTTCGAAAATTGCTCGTTCAGCGCGCAGGCAATGATCCGGTCCGACGAGACGGCTTTTTTCCAGGGTTTGCCGAAGATCGGCGATGGTCATTGCCATGCGTGAGTGCGGTTTCGCGGGCGGGGCGAACGTCGATGGGCTATTCCAAACCGGATCGAGCGGATCTCGGTTCGAATCGATGAATGACTCAGTCGATTCGTCGTTCGTATGTCATTTTATTCTAACCCGCGAACGCGAAAATGTGCAGGTTCGGGATTCACCACGTCTTACGACCGGCCGAAGCCCCGCAAAACGGGCGTTTCGGCCTCTTGCTCGGACAGATATGATTTTGGCACTGGGTCCTTCGACCCAACCGTCGCACAGCGTAGGGAGTCGACATGAAAGCCTCGGAATCGACGCAGTTTTACTTCGATCGCGCGGCCGATCTCTTGGATCTCTCCGCGAATATGCCGCACGCTTCTCGGTTCGCCGCATCGCGAAGCCACGGTTCAAATTCCTATCGAACGAGACGATGGCGAGTTAATCGTTCTCTCGGGCTATCGAGTTCAGCACAATAAAGCGCACGGTCCGATGAAGGGAGGCCTGCGTTATCATCCCCACGTGGATCTAGACGAAGTTCGCTCGCTGGCCGCGTTGATGACCTGGAAAACAGCGGTCGTGAATCTGCCCTACGGCAGCGCAAGGGCGGCATTACGGTCGACACGCACAAATTCAGTCGCCGCGAGTTGGAGCGAATCACGCGCAAATTCGTCGACAAGATTCACGACTTATTCGGTCCCGACACGGATATCCCCGCTCCCGATATGGGGACCGGCCCCGAAACAATGGCGTGGATCGCCAATCAATATGAAAAGTACCACGGCTTCGCGCCGGCATGCGTGACGGGCAAGCCGGTGGAGCTTTATGGCTTACCGGGGCGCGATGAAGCGACCGGTCGCGGAGTCGGCATCTCGGTGACGAAACTCTTGAGCCGCGTCGGTCGTAAACCGCAGAACACGACGGTCGCCATTCAAGGTTTCGGCAACGTCGGCACGCACACGGCGAGGTTCCTGCGCAACGCGCAATGCAAAGTCGTCGCGGTTGCCGACGCCAGCGGCGATTACTATCGTCGCGATGGCTTGGACGTCAACGATTTGTTAAAGTACGCCGCCAACAACAAGAACTCGCTGGCCGGTTACAAGAACGCCGAATTCTTGGGGACATCGGCGAAGATTCTCGAGTTGGACGTCGATCTCTTGATCCCGGCCGCGCTCGGTGGCGTCCTAACCGCCGAGAATGCGCCGCGCGTGAAGGCGAAGTTAATCGTCGAAGCGGCCAACGGCCCGACCGATCCAGAAGCCGACGAGATTTTTGATCGCAACGGCATTACGGTGCTGCCGGATATCTTGGCCAACGCCGGCGGCGTGACCGCCAGCTACTTCGAGTGGGTCCAGAATCGCCAGTATTATCGTTGGGGGCAGGATCGCGTACGTCAAGAATTGGATCGCGCGATGGCCGAAGCGTTCGAGTCCGTTTGGCAGATCGCCGCCGAGCGGAAAACCTCGCTCCGCACGGCCGCGTTTATGCTCGGCATCAGCCGTGTCGCCCAAGCCAGCAAGCTGGGCGGTTACGCGTAGTTCGGCTCAATTGGTTGGCATAACGCAGCGAGGCCGCCGATTGAGATCGGCGGCCTCGCTGTTTTGATACGTTAGGTTATCAGATTTGCCTCAGTCGGTGTTTTGCTCACCGCCCGAGCGAGTCACTTTGCGAGCGAAATCGCGCAGCGTGATGTCATCGGTGATGAACGCCGCCGAACCGTCGCCCATCGCGACGTTCACGCCGCCGGAATGGAACGAGTACGCTTCGCTGCTTCCCTCGGAACCGTAGAACGCATGCGGGAAGGTCGTGCCGAAGTTTTCGCCGTTGGTGCAATTGACCGCGCACGGTCCCGGGAAGGT
Source organism: Pirellulales bacterium (assembly GCA_049840575.1). GTDB lineage: Bacteria > Planctomycetota > Planctomycetia > Pirellulales > JALHPA01 > JANRLT01. The sequence continues at coordinate 17,946 of JASGKV010000006.1, read as the reverse complement.
TTTGCCGTCATACGACGATCCATCCAAACTGAAATCGCTGGCCGGGCGGCACCAACCGCCGGCGTTGACGTGGGTCGTGTTCAAATCTCCGGCCAGCTGAGTGCTGCCTTGGAAGACATACGGACGTCCGGCGGATTCACAGTAAAGAATGGTTTTCGACAAGCCGTCGGTGCAATTCTTGATCTTCGGCGTGCCGTTTTTCGGCAGTAGCCCGGCGCCCTTCAAGTCGTTGATGCTCGTACTGGTCGTTTCCGCGCCGGTCGCGGGCATCCACGAACACGATCGGCGAATAATCGGTGCACGCGACCAAATCGCCTTGGAACGTGGTGGTGCCGTTGTACTGCGGATCGCCGTCCAAACGACCGGCGTCGACCGCGGACGACGCGCACAGGAACGTCTGCACGACGGTTTTCGTGACGGGTAGATTATTGGCGTGCGACCAGTTCAGCTTTTGATCGTATTTTTTGTACAGTGCAGCTTCTTCGATGTACGGCAGCAAGAACGTCAATCCCGCGATACGCGGCAGCGTCGTCGCGCCGGCAGGTCGCACGCTGGAAGGAAGTTTTTTGAACGAGTCGTTGAAGTTATGCACCGCCAAACCCAGTTGGCGAATGTTGTTGGTGCACGAGGCGCGGAACGCCGCTTGACGCGCGGCTTGAATCGCCGGCAACAACAACGCCACCAAGATGCCGATGATGGCGATCACGACCAGGAGTTCGACCAGCGTGAAGCCACGCGGGAAATTGCGAGAGTATCGTTTCATGTCTTGCCCTTTTTGGGAAATGTGTATGCGGAACGCGTCACGATCCGTCGCGAAGCGTTGAATCAGCGTTTCAATTTCTGCGGAGGAAGGACGTTCGATTCTTGCGCGGCGACCTGGATCTTCCAGTCCGTGGTCTTCGCGTCGGACAGCTTCGCCGGGAGGATGTTCGGACCGCGCTCGAAGCTTTGCCCGTTTTTGATCAACGGCTCGCAACGCACGACGACCGCGTATTCGCCTTGTGCGGCGCCGTCGCCGGTCACGTAGGTCGTCACGGCGAATTTCCCTTCGTGATCCGTGACCGCATTGGCGATCACTCCGTTCGGGTTGCTCGGTGTGGGGACCAACGTGACTTGGGCGTTGGGGATCGCTTTGCCTTCGAGCAGAATCTGCCCGGACACCGGAAAGACCTCTTCGCGGGGCGGACCTTTTTTGCCGCAGCCGGTCAGCAGAACCGCGGCACAGAGGGCCGCGTACGAAAGCAAGCAAATCGTTTTTTTCATGGGAGATTCCCTCTCAAGTGTGTCGTCCGACGGTCTCCGTCGTCGATCACGGGCGATATCGCCGTCGATCGAGCATATTTGACGGGGCGATTCTCGCAGCCGTCGCATACCGGCGACTCTGCGTCAATCGCTCGATGCGTCATCGTTCATCGATGTTCGCATCGCCGTTTCGTCTCCGTATCACGACGGTCGACGAATCCTTAGTTAAAACGCCTCTCCGGGAGTGGAGTCGGCGAAACGGTTGATCTTCTCAGCTATCGGTTCGGACTTTGCCTTTTCGGCATCGCATCGCAAGCCGTTCTATGCGGACTTCGGCCCGCGGAGACGTCGCTTTTCGGTTCGTTCGATCTGCACGACGACACCGTCTTGCACGATCACCAGAACCGCACCGTAACGAAGTCCGCGTAGCGCGTCACGAACTTGATGGATTTCTTGTTCGCGTTCGTCGTTGCCCCGGGCGTTCCTGCCGGAGGAGCTATCGAGCGGGCTGGTCGACATGGGCACGATTCCTGGTTCGGACATGGGAAACATCCTGTTTTCGCGGACATGTATCACGGCGGGCGCGGTCGTTTCTTTAGATCATGTAGTCAGGAGCAAACACTCGCACCTTTTTGGCGACCACGAATACGTTTTCACCGGTGCGCAGTTGCAACTGATGAAATCGATCCAAAGGCAAGTCGACCATGATCTCGCCCGTCTTCGTCGCTCAGCGCGATCTTCGCCACCGAGCCGGCCGGGTTCAAACGCAAGATTCGTGCCGGGATGGCCGGAACGCCGTTTCTGTGGCGTTCGATTTCTAATTCGTGCGGCCGGACATACACGTTCGCGGCCGCCGCTTGGCCGGATGCGAAGGACGGAACGTCGGTCGTACCCCCTTGCCACACGGCGCGTCCTTGCTCGATCCGCCCATGGAAGACGTTGACTTGGCCCAGAAAATCCAGCACGAATTCCGACGAAGGGTGATGAAATACCTCTTCCGGCGTGCCGATTTGCTCGATCACCGCGCGGTTCATCACCACGATCCGATCGGCGACTTCCAATGCCTCTTCTTGGTCGTGCGTGACGAGCACCGTCGTCATCTTCAATTCTTTTTGTAGACGTCGCAGCCAACTCCGCAGCCCTTGTCGGACCTTGGCGTCGAGCACCCGAACGGCTCGTCCAGCAACAAAACTTTCGGCTCGATCGCCAACGCTCGGGCGAGCGCCACGCGTTGCCGTTGGCCGCCCGAGAGTTGCCATGGCATGCGGTCGCCGAAGCCCTCAAGCTGAATCAACCCGAGCAGTTCGCGGACTTTGTCGTTGATCGCTTTTTTCGATGGTCGAGTCGCGCGGACGGACGCGTAATCCGAATGCGACGTTCTCGAAGACCGTCATGTGTTTGAACAACGCGTAGTGCTGGAAGACGAAGCCCACGCGACGTTCGCCGACGCGTTCGCCGGAAACGTTCTCGCCATGAAAGCGAATCTCGGTCGCGGAGTTTTCGTTCGGAACTTCCAGACCCGCGATAATGCGCAACAGCGTTGTTTTGCCGGAACCCGACGGACCGAGCAGCGCCACCAATTCGCCGTCTTCGACCGCCAAATCGACGTTATTCAGCGCGGTATACGCGCCGAAGGTTTTCGTGACGCGACGGACTTCGATGCTCATGCGTCGAGATTCGACCGCCGGCTTGGGCGATGCGGATGTTGGCGGTGTGTTCGAGGAAATCGTAGTCATTCCAGGCTCTCTGCCGTTGATCGGCTCAAGTTGTCTGCGTTGGCGTGCGGCGATCCATCGCCGCGCAAATCGTTATTCGGCGCCGGCGGCCGCGAACAGTTGCTGCTGTTTGGCGATGCGTCGTTCGAGGAGCACCTTGATCCCCAGTGTGACGACGCCTAATAAGGCCAGCAGCGTCGCCAAGGAAAACGACTCGCGAACCGCGTAGTCGCTGTATAGGTTTTCGATTTGCATCGGAACCGTGTTGGTCCCGCCGCGGACGTTGGCCGCGACAACCATCACCGCACCGAACTCGCCCATCGCCCGTGCGTTGCACAAAATCACGCCGTACAGCAGACCCCAGCGGATATTCGGCAATGTGACCAAGCGAAACGTCTGCCACCCGCCGGCGCCCAACGAGACGGCGGCCTGTTCTTCGTCGCTGCCTTGTTCCATCATCAGCGGAATCAATTCGCGAGCCACGTACGGGAACGTGACGAACGTCGTCACGATCACGATGCCCGGCAGTGCGAAAATGATCTTGATGTCATGCGCCTCCAGCCAGCCGCCGATCACGCTCCGTTGCCCCAGCAACAGAATGAAAATCATGCCGGAAATGATCGGCGAAACGCCGAACGGCAGATCGATCAACGTCAGCAATAAGCTTTTGCCGGGAAACTCGAACTTGGCAATCGCCCACGAAGCGGCGATACCGAACACGATATTCAACGGCACGGCGATCGCGGCCGTCAGGATCGTCACTTTGATCGAAGCGACCGTGTGCGGGTCCTTAAAGACCTCGATGAAGCCGCTCCAGCCTTCGCTGAACGCCGAAGCGAAAATCGCGGCCAACGGCACGAACAGCATCAATCCGCAAAATCCGACCGCGACTAAAATCAACGGCCACTTGATCCATCCAGGAGAGGAGTTGCGATCGTGACCTGCGGAACTTTGAGTAGCCATTACGCGACCCCCCGATACTTACGACCCGCCCACCATTGCACGGCGTTGATCGCGAAGAGAATGACGAACGACGAGACCAACATGGTCAACGCGATCGCCGTCGCTCCGTCGTAGTCGTAATTTTCCAGCTTGTCGAAGATCAACTTGGACGTGATCTCCGTTTCCATGTAGCGATTGCCGGAAATGAAAATCACCGAGCCGTATTCCCCCAAACCGCGAGCGAACGCCAAGGCGAAGCCCGTGATTAACGCAGGCAACACGGCCGGAAAAATCACTTTCAAAAACGTTTGAATCCGATTGGCGCCCAAACTGGACGCGGCTTCTTCGGTCTCGGCGTCCAGCTCTTCGAGCACAGGCTGCAGGGTCCGCACGACGAACGGCAAGCCGATGAACGTCATCGCGATCAACACGCCCAGCCACGAATTCGCGGTCGGGATCCCGTTCTCGAAAAAGAATCGACCGAGCCAACCTTTCTTCGAATAGACGGCCGCTAACGCGATGCCTGAGACGGCCGTCGGTAAAGCGAACGGCAAATCGATGCAGGCGTCCAACAAGCGGCGTCCGGGAAACGTGTAGCGCGTCAGCACCCACGCGACCAAGAAGCCGAACACCGAATTGATCACCGCGCCGCCCAACGCCGTGCCGAACGTCAGTCGGTACGACGCCAAGGCCTGAGGCGACGTCACGGCCGCGCGAAAGCCGTCCCAACTCATGGAGCCGGCGCGGACGAACAACATGCTGAGCGGCAGCAATACCACTAAGCCGAGAAAGAACGTGGTGTATCCCAGCGACAAGCCAAACCCGGGAATCACGCTGTAGCGCTTCCGTGCGAACATGAGCGTGCTCCGTTATTGCTTCGCGGTTTTCAGGATGTCGTCGAATGCGCCGCCGTCGGCGAAATGCTCGGCCTGGGCTTTTTTCCAGCCGCCGAATACGTCGTCGATGGTGAACAATTCGACCTGCGCGAAGTGATTCCGCTCGTCCTCGGAGATCAACGCCGAATCGGCCGGACGATAATGATGCTTGGCCGCCAACTGTTGACCTGCCGGCGAATACAGATGCTTCAAATAGGCTTCCGCCACATCCCGCGTTCCGCTCTTGTCGACATTCCGATCGACGACCGCGACCGGTGGTTCGGCCAAGATGCTGACTTTGGGAACGACGATTTCGTACTCGCCTTTGCCCAGCGATTCGGACGCCAGGAACGCTTCGTTTTCCCACGTGATCAACACGTCGCCGATCTCGCGTTGAATAAACGTGTTCGTCGCGGCGCACGCCGACGGGTCGAGTACGTTCGTGTTCTTAAAGACTTTGACCAAATAGTCTTTCGCCTTGGCTTGCGCCGCCGCGACTTCGTCTTTCGCCGCCGGATCGGACAGCTTTTTGAAATCACCCAATTCTTGTTTCAGCTTCGCGCCAGCCGGCCAAATAATTCCACCGAGCGCCACCCCCGGTTTTGGGATTCGGCGTGACGATCTCGACGCCGTCTTTCGCCAGATCGTCCCAATCCTTGATCCCTTTGGGGTTGCCTTTACGCACCAAGAACACGATGGTCGACGTATACGGCGCACTGTGATGCGGCAGTTTTTCACGCCAGGCCTTGTCCAGAAGACCCTGCGCTGCGATGGCGTCGATATCGAACTCCAACGCCAGCGTCACCACATCGGCCGGAGTGCCGTCGATGACCTTGCGGGCTTGACTGCCCGAACCGCCGTGTGCGGTGTCGATCTTCACCGGTTGACCGGTTTGCTTGGACCAATGTTCGGCGAAGGCTTTGTTGAAATCCTTGTACAATTCGCGCGTCGGATCGTACGACATATTCGTGATCGTGACTTCCGACTTCGACCCGGGCTTGTTGCCTTCGGCGTGCTTCGAGTCGCAACCGGCGATCAGAGCGATCGTTGCTCCGAGCGCGAAGAATTGCGTCAACCAGGGCTGCATGAACCGTGTCTTGGTCATCGTGATTTTCCCGACTCCAAATCATCCGTGATGGGCAGAACGACCGCTTGAGTGTGTCTCGTACGGTTTAACGCGTACGGCTTCGTGCAATCATTATGCCAAGAGTCATGTTTAATGTGTATTGCACTTATTTCAGGCCTTACTATTCTTAAGAAAGCTTGCTGGAACGACGCACCCTTGAAATGTTACGGACACGTGCCGTACGATTTCACGGGTATTATCGATTTTTCACGGGTGATTTATGACGGCGTTTCTCGATGTGTTGCTGGATGTCTGGCGAAAGTCGGGCGTCACCTGGAGATCGACGAATCGACCGTCACGATCACGGAAATGCTGTCACGTCATCTGCCGTTGGATTTGATATTGGTCCGACGGTTTCATTTGGCGAATTCCAGTTTGGAAACCGTCGCATGGGGTTCGCACGGCGAAGATCCCACGACGCGTGAGTCGCGGACCGAGATCAACCCGACGCGCTTAAAACGTTTGATGGCCTGGGCCGGTTCCGGCAAGGTGCTGCGCAACCGCAGCAGCAAACCAACCGGTGAGATCGCCACGTTGGCCGGCGAAGGCGTTGAGGGCGACCTGCTGGCCGGCCCGCTGGTTGGGCCCGACGGTCCGTTGGGCGTGCTTGTGATCCGCGCGACGAGCGGCGCGACGTTCAACGACGAACACATCGCCATGCACGAAGCGTTGCTCGATCCGTTCTCGGCCGCGCTAGGAAACGATCTTCGTTTGCATGAGCTCGCGTCGTTACGCGAAGCGGCCGAGGCCGACAAACGTTCGCTGCTGACGCGACTCGGTCGTCGCGACGTCGGCGAAACGATCGTCGGTTCCGAAGCCGGCTTACGGCCCGTTATGGAACGCGTAGAACTCGTTTCGCAATCCGACGTTCCAGTGTTGATTCTCGGCGAAACGGGCACGGGCAAGGAAGTCGTCTCGCGCAGATTCATACGCGCTCGCGTCGCGCGGGCGCTCCGTTTATTCGCGTCAACTGCGGAGCGATCCCGGCCGAGTTGATCGATTCGCAACTCTTCGGTCACGAAAAAGGGAGCTTCACCGGCGCCGCCGAAACACGCAAAGGGTGGTTCGAACGGGCCGACGGCGGCACGTTGTTTTTGGATGAAATCGGCGAACTCCCTTTGCCAGCTCAAGTGAGGTTGTTACGAGTTTTACAAGACGGATTCATCGAACGCGTCGGCGGCGAACATGCGATTCGCATCGATGTCCGCATCGTGGCCGCCACGCATCGTGACTTGCCCGAAATGGTTAAAGTCGGGACGTTTCGCGAGGATCTGTGGTATCGCGTGGCCGTCTTCCCGATTCTGTTGCCGCCGTTCGCCGAACGTCGCGAAGACATCCCCGCGCTGGCGCGTCACTTCGCCGAACGCGCTTCGAATCGCTTCGGCCTCCCGTTAGCGGTGCCGAGCGGCGAGAACCTCAGCGTACTCATGAACTACCCCTGGCCGGGCAACATTCGCGAACTGGCGCGGTCATCGACCGTGCGGCGATCCTGGGTGAAGGCAACTCGCTGGAAGTCGCCAAAGCGCTCGGCGTCTCGACCAATTCCGTCACACGCGAAGTCGCGCCGACCGCCGCGGCCAAAGTCGACGAACCGATCTCGCTCAACAATTTCGACACGCTCGATACCGCGATGTTGAAGCACATCCAGCGTGCGCTCACCGCCACGCGCGGACGGATCGAAGGCGCCCACGGCGCGGCCAAGATCCTGGACATCAACCCGCACACGTTGCGGGCGAGAATGCGTAAACACAAGCTGCAATGGTCGGAATTTCGCGAACCGAAATTCGACTAGTTCTCACACGCATCTAATTCCAGCGATAACTTTGCAAACGACGACGTTCGTCTTGCATACGCAGTTCGGCGGCGCGTTCGCGTCGTACGCGGACTTGCCTCTCGGCCTGGGCGTAGGCATACGCATACAACGCGGCCGCGGCGCCGATCGCCGCCAACGCGAACGTCGGAACCATCGCGAAATGCCGTGCGCGGCTCTGCTGCGAACGACGTTCTTCGGCGAAATAGGCCGTGAGTCGATGTTGCGACATGTCCGTTCGTCCCCGCCGATCCAGTGATCGGCCGTTGGAATCACGACTGAGTTGAGTAACTAAAGAAGGTATCGAGCCTTCGCAGTCGAGACTTCACTCTTGCCGGCTCGTTCTTCACCAAATGACGGCGGGGATTCGGCTCGAACGACATGTTTCGCGTCGCACACAACGATCAGCGAAACTTTGCGGGCGACCAACTCTCACGCTGCTTGCCGGCGTCGCGGTTAAGAATCGGTTTTCTGAGTCGTTCCATTCGTATCAGCCGACTTCGCTTCCGGCGGAACGAACAGTTTCACGCCGATCTGCAAAATCAAAAACACTGCCGCGAAGACCAACATCACCCACACCCAAGCGCCGCTGAAAAAGTCGGCGGTCGCCTTCCAGCCCGCCGCTCGGGCGAGCGCGGCGGTCACGATGCAGGCGAACATCCCGAACAGGCCGAACATCAAAATGCCGCACCCAACCGATGCCATGATCCCTTTAAAGTTGCCCAAATCGTCGGCCTCGACGACGCGGATCTCCACGCGACGTCCACGTTTCAAACTGCGCTCCAACGCATCCAGCACTTCGATCGAACGGGCCGCCTCGTGCCAGTCGGGCAGGGGAGTCTCGTCGGCCGCGATGCGCCGCAACGTTTCCGCGCCGCGTCGTCGTAACTCCATGCCGCGGCCGGCACCGAAGTCTCCGTCCCCTTGCTCTTCACGCGACATTCACCGCGCGAATCGAACGTCGGTATACGCCATTCGACGACGCCGGTCTCGCCCTGCAGCGTCAACACGTCGCCGTTCGTGTCCGGATCGCCGGCCGCCCAATGCACGGCGACCGCCGACTCGCCGGTCAAATCGACGGCCAACGTGCGAAACAACATCGAATCCGCCGCACCGACGCCCGAAGCCAACAGCGTCGCAGGATCGCCGACGAGGACTCGGATCAGATCCACATCCCGCGCGAACGCCGCGGTCACCAACGAACGTTGGGCCGATGCGAAGTCGCGGCGGATCGTCAATCGCTCGATTTTGCCGACCGGCGACGTAAACGGTTCGCGTAACCAGCCGCTCAACGTCGCCACGAGCGGATGCGTTCGTAACGGCAGCCACGGGATCAACCGCGCACCGCCGTCGCGGCAGGTCATTTCCAATTCGTACGCCGACAACATCGAATCCAACGCCGGATGCGCACAAATGATCGGGCGTCCGCTGCGCGGCAATTTGCGCAGTGACTGCTCTTCCAAGGTCGTCGTCGCGCGTTGGCTTAGCAACAACACATCCCACTGTCCGGTCGGTCCCTCGGCCAGCAACGCTTCCCACGAATCTCCGAGGGCGACGTTCGAATCGCTTCGATAAATCTCCCCCATCTCGGACGACATCGGTATCACCACGCTCAATTCATGCGAAGGTTCCTCCTCGGCGATCACGCGAACGAACGGCAACAGGTCGTACGGTTGTCCTAGTAAAGCGAATTTCATAGCGAACGACGAATCGTAAAAAACGGCCGAATTTCCGCGAAGATTTCAATCGTAGTCGTGACGTCGCAAAGCGACAACCGAACGCGCGAAAGCGATCTCACGCGTATGACGCCCTTAATTCGCGGGGGCCGCGCTGTTAGAATCGCAGACTTTCCGCGATTCCTTCCACGCGACATTCGGAGTTCGTTTCGATGCCTCTCTCGATCGCCATTCACGGCGCCGCCGGACGTATGGGTCAACGCCTGATCGCGCTCGGCAACGCCGATCCCGAACTGACCATCGTCGCCGCGTTGGAATCCGCCAAAAGCCCGCGCCATCGGCCAAGACGCCGGAACGGTCGCGGGCATCGAAGCGATCGGGGTTCCCTTGAGCCCGACGTGGTCGAACAAGCCCGACGTGGTGATCGATTTTTCGGTCCCGTCGGCCGGCATGGCGATCGCGCGGAAGTGTGCGGCCGAGAACGTTCCGCTGGTGTTGGCCACCACCGGCTTCGAGGCGCACGAACAAGCCGAACTGCGCGAGCTGGGCAAAACGGCGACGTTGTTGTGGTCTCCCAGCATGAGCATGACGGTCAATCTGACGATGAAGTTGGTGGAAATCGCGGCCAAGACGTTGAAGAACGACGGCGCCGACGTGGAAATCTTGGAACGGCATCACCGCTTTAAGGAAGATTCCCCCAGCGGCACCGCGACTCGAAGTTCGGGCAGATCGTTTCCGACGCGATGGGCATCACCGCCGCGACGCACGGTCGCGAAGGTCGGCCCGGTAAGCGGCCGCATAACGAAATCGGTTATCACGCGATTCGCGTCGGCGACAACCCGGGCGAACACACGATCATCTTCGGACTGCTGGGCGAAACGATGGAACTGACCGTCCGCGCCAGCAACCGCGACTGCTACGCGACCGGGGCGCTGGCCGCCGCGAAATTCCTGGCCGGCAAACCGCCGGGTCTCTACGGCATGCCGGATGTTTTAGGACTCTAAGTGAGTGTGAAGTTTTCAGTTTTCGGTTTTCAGTGAAAGTTGTGAATGCGAACTGCTTGTCATGCGATCTGAATCGTGTACTGAAAACCGAATCCTGAAAACTGAAAACTAACGATGGCCAAATGCGACGAAGGGTATCTGTGCGACGTCTGCGGTCGGGACGTCGCGGAACTGACCGATAGCGATCTCTATCTCCGTTACGTCGTCGGCCTGCTCGATCCCGAGGTCTTGCATACGACCAAGGAACGCCACATTCGCTGCGATCCGACGTTGGCGCAGTACATCGTCGACGACGATTTCCGGCCACCCGTCACGGTCGACGGCCCGTTCGATAAACGCGGTCTCGATCCGGTTTTCGTCACGCAGCAAGAAACCCTGCTCACGCGCGGCTACCGCCGTCTCCGCGAGTTGGCCGGTCTCGAACTGCCGATCCTGGACTACCCATTATCGGAAGTCCGGATGAAGATCGCGCAAAACGCCGGACGTTGAATCGCGGTCACTTGCTATTTTTTCTTGAGCGTTTCTTTCCAATCGACTTCCGCTTCGCTCAGCGGTTTCTTCGCCAGCTCTTCGAACGATTTTTCCGAATACTTACCGTCGCGCAATTGCGCATTCAGCTTGACCACGATCTGCGGGTCGACGTTTTCGACCAGGTAGTTCAAGAACGACGCCGTCGTGCGGTAGCTGTCCGTGTATTTCGAGCGGTCCGGGTTCGCGTAGCGGGCGCGACGCAGTTCTTCGGGCTTCAGTACCGATTGTTCGAACAAGTAGAACCGCGTGTAGTCGGCGATCCCTTCGACTAGCCAGCCCGCGTTACGCGGCGCGCGGCGATAGCCCTGGATCGCGTGCGTCAATTCGTGGACGACCATCCCTTTGTCCTCGGGATGCTTCGTGATCCAATCGCCGGCGATCACGATTCGATCGCCGATCGTGTGGGCGACCCCTTTCATGTCCTTTTTGAATTGCAACGTGATTTTCTTCGGCGGCGTGTAGCCGTCGCTCTTCAGGTAGTCGCTCAGTTTCGGATGCCAGACCTTCACCAGTTCGGCCGCTTCGTCGGCCCATTTCTGATGCTCGGGCGTTTCCGAAACGTCGACGATCACTTCCAGCACGTCGGCTTTGGCCGGCTCGGGTTTCGCGGTCTCTTTCACCGCCGGCGGCGGGGTCGGTTTCGCGTCGTCCGCCCAAACCGGCACGCCGCACGCGAACAGTCCCAGCAAGCCGGCTCCTAGAATCGATTTCACTGCGCGCATGGCGAATATCCCAAGGAAAATGTGTGGATTGCGATCGATCGGGACGGGTTCCTACCGACAGGCACGAAGGCCGTCGGTTTCTCCAAGCCCCCACGGTAAGCGATGCCCGCCGGCGACTCAAACGGACGCAACGCAATCGGATTGAGGTTTCCGAAATCCCAGTCGGTCCGTGTTCTTTCCCAGACTTCCTCCGCGAGCGAAACGAGCGTTACGATCGCAACGACACGCGTCTTTTTTCTTTCGATCGAGCCGCCGCCGTACGCTTTCGGGGCACGTGGCTCGAGGAAACGCCCCAGCCTCACCGCCTCATCCAACTTCGCTGCGCGAGCGTTACGAGCGTCGAGCGTTCCGGCAAAAGTTTTTTCGTCACCGACATCCCATCGGACACACGGCTTACCCAGTTTCACTGCACAAGCGAAACGATCGAAACAAGCGTTGCGATCGCCGATGACGCGACGGTTTTTCTTTTTTGCCGACTATCGGCGCCGTCCGCCGAACCAAGCCGGCTCCCCGAAACGCCCCAGTTTGACTCCGCGAGCGTTACGATCGTTCCGAGCGAACTGTTTTCGTGTTTTTCAATTTCACCGAGCGGGGGGCGCAGGCCCCCTGAGCATTTTCGCTGCGGCGACGCGGTCCGAATGCTCAGGGGGCTCGCGCCCCCCGCTCGGTGTTTGCGTCGGACAAGCGATCAGTCACCGGTCACCGATGACACGTGAACGGCCAGGGCATCGCTAGACGATATGAATGTATACTACTCAGAACGAAAAGTCAAGCGAATTCCGTCGGGTGTCGATATTTTCGTCGGCGAAGCTCGGCCGGGGATTCGGCTTAGGTCGCGGTCCCGCCGCGGGCGTCGCGACGGCCTTTTTCTACGTTCACCCGCGAGACGATCAGCATCCCCAGGATCAGCTGCGCCAAGAGACTCAGAATCGCCAGTTTGTATTTGCCGGTCGACTGATAGACCGCGCCGAAAATCAGCGGGCCGATGAAACAGGTCGCTTTGCTCGACAAATTGAAGAAGCCGAAAAATTCGGCCGACTTCTCCGGCGGCGTCATCGTTCCCATGATCGCGCGGCTGACCGATTGGATGCCCCCCATAACCAACGCGACGCACGCGCCCATGATCCAGAAATGAATCTTCTCTTCGACGAACCAAGCGGACAGCAAAATCGCCGCCCAAGTGAACAAGCAGAGAAACAGGACTTTGCTCTGACCGATCTTGTCGGACAACCAGCCGATGAACAGCGAACCGGGCAGGGCGACGAATTGGATCATCAGCACGACTTGAATCAACTCTTCCGTCGAGAAACCGAGATCCTTTTCGGCGAAGTTCGACGCTTGGCTGATGACCGTCTGCACGCAATCGTTGTACAGCAGAAACCCGATCAGAAAGAGAGCGAGCATGCGGTAATCGCGCATATCGCCCAACGTGCGGCGCACGTCGCGGAACGCGCTTCGCACGGCGACCATCAGCGTCTTGCGGGTTTCGAGCGTCGTCGGCGACGCGAACGGCGCGGCGGGATCGGCGACCGTCGTCGTGGTGGTTTCGACGATAAGAATCGGCTCGCGTCCGGCTTTGCGATCGCGCAAAAACAGGATCGCCGGCAAACTGAAAATGCCCCACCAGAGCCCCATCACGGCCAAGCCGCAACGGAGTTTCTGTTCCCCCGACCAGCCCAGCGAATCACCGTAGCCGATCAACAGCAACGCGACGATCAGCGCCAACGCGCCGCCGAGATAGCCCAACGCGAAGCCGAACGCCGAGACCTTGTTCATCTGCGCTTCGGTCGCGATGTCGGGCAAAAACGCGTTGGCGAAGCCGTAGGACAACTCGAAGAAGAACAGCGCCGAAAAAGAGCGCCGTTCCCGCCCAGGGAGGATCGGCCGGAACGAAGGCCATGCCGAGACAGCAGGCCGCGCCGGCGAGCGCAGGTCGCGCGAGCCAGACGTGCTTATTGCCGCGGGCGTCGGCCAACGCGCCGACGATCGGCGAGAGAACCCCCGCGATCAGCGTCGCGGCCGCGAGCGCATAGGCATACGCCGCGCCGCTCCAGCCGCCCCAGACGACTTGCGTGATCGTCGTGCCGTTCGGACCGGCGACATCGATCGACTCGGGGTAGAGGATCTTGCTGAAGAAGACGACGACGATCGTGATCGAAAGCGTCGAATACGCGCTGTTCGCCCAATCGTACATCGCCCAAGCGAAGACGTCGGGGCGCGTAAGCAAACGCGGTTTGCGAGCATCGTCCATGAGTCGCACGAACCTGTTAAACGGGATCGATCAAAGGAAGATAGGCGTCGTATTTACGCAAGGCGTTCAGCAAGAGAGGTTCGACTTCCAATTCACGCGCCCAACGACGCATGTATTCGACATCCAGCAGACCTTGCATGAACAGCACGTCTTCAACGTCGCCGAGATCGCGCGAGCGGTTGGCGATCAATTTCAGCAGAATGACATCTTCCGCGGCGGCACACCAAAAGCGAAAACCCTCGTAATCGACTAACTGCCTTCTCGCCAGCATGGACTGCTGGAACGAGGTATCCGCGACGAAAATATCGATATCGATCGCTTCGAGATTCTTGCGCAGCTTGATTTTGAAAAGCGGCATGCCTGAAACGCGATCCAACCAGCCTCTTCGATAAGTCTCCGGGACTTCATAGTTGGTTTCGAGGACCGTAAGTATTCGATCCAGGTCGTCATTCACGATCGTGAAGTCGAGATCGTAGGTCGGACGCGGAACCCCAAGCGCTCGAACCGCGATTCCTCCGATGACCGCATAAGGTATTCCCTCGGCATCGAAAACTCCGGCGATACGCACTAATTCCGGGAGTAAAGGGATCATGTCGTACGGCGGAGTTTGGCGAGCGCTGTCAGCATGTTTTGATTGCGCGCATCGTTGTCCGCGCGGATTTTTTCATAGCGTTTCGCGACAACCTGATCTTCACCCTTTCCGGCGTCGGCCAAAGGCGATTCCATCAAATCAAACGTGACTTTCAGACGCTCGCCAGGAGTCATCCTACGATAACGTTCAAGGGTTTCTTTCGAGAGCATCCGAATACTCCTATATCACCCCCCGATTTGCACCAACTCGGGCTTGGCCGGCGCGTCGGGCGTCGGGAGCGAGTGCGGGTCGGCGGCGGCCATTTTGCGGATGTCTTCGGTGATCTTCATCGAGCAGTATTTCGGCCCGCACATGCTGCAGAAATGGGCCGATTTGAACGTGTCTTGAGGCAGCGTTTCGTCGTGCATCCGCCGGGCGGTTTCCGGATCCAACGACAGACGGAACTGCTCGTTCCAGTCGAAGCCGAACCGGGCACGGCTGAGCGCGTCGTCGCGGTCGCGTGCGCCGGGTCGATGACGGGCCAAATCCGCGGCGTGGGCCGAGATTTTGTAGGCGATCACGCCGGCGCGGACATCGTCGCGATTCGGCAGGCCCAGGTGTTCTTTCGGCGTGACGTAGCACAGCATCGCCGCGCCGCTCCAGCCGGCGATCGCCGCGCCGATGGCGCTGGTGATGTGGTCGTAACCCGGCGCAATATCGGTCACCAACGGGCCGAGGACGTAGAACGGCGCTTCGTGGCAGACTTCCATCTGCTTTTTGATGTTCATATCGATCTGGTCCATCGGCACGTGGCCGGGGCCTTCGACCATCACTTGCGTGCCGCGCTCCCAACCGCGTTTGGTCAGTTCGCCCAGCGTTTGTAATTCGGCGAATTGCGCTTCGTCGCTGGCGTCGGCGATACAGCCCGGACGCAGACCGTCGCCGAGACTCCACGTGACGTCGTATTGACGCATGATGTCGCAGAAATCGTCGAAATGGGTGTACAGCGGGTTTTGCTTCCGATGGCTCATCATCCACTTGGCGATCAGCGAGCCGCCACGGCTGACGATGCCGGTGATGCGGCGGGTCGTCAGATGCAGATGCTCGTACAACACGCCGCAATGGACGGTCATGTAGTCGACGCCTTGCTTGGCTTGGTGCTCGACCATATCCAAGAAGTGTCGCGGCGTCATGTCTTCGATTTCGCCGCCCAGTTCTTCCAGCATCTGATAGATCGGCACGGTGCCGATCGGCACGGGCGACGCTTCGATGATTTGCTTGCGGATGCCGTCGATGTTTTTGCCGGTCGACAGGTCCATGACCGTGTCGGCGCCGAAGTGCACGCTGGCGTGCAGCTTCTGCAGCTCTTCTTGCAGATTGCTGGTGACCGCCGAGTTGCCGATGTTCGAGTTGATCTTGGTCTTCGACGCGATGCCGATGCACATCGGCTCGAGGCCCAAACGCAGATGCTCTTTATTCGCCGGAATCACCATGCCACCGTGCGCCACTTCGTCGCGAATCAACTCAGGCGCCAATTTCGCGCTCGGCGACGTAAGCCATCTCGGGCGAAATTTCACCGCGCGGGCGATTCAATCTGAGTCATCAGAAGACGCATCCTTACAACTGCGAAGTACGATGAACGAACGAACCCTCACCGGCAAGATCGGTGACGGCTTTCCCTCGCCGTAGATCATGCGGGAAATCGTTTCGGGATATGGCTTTATCGTAACTCCCGCGACGCGAGTGTCAATTCGAGTTCCGGCGACAACGGGTCGAGCGATCCTGCGAAATCCGCGTCGCACGATCACTCGCCTAGCGAATTCAAGAGAGCCCGTACGAGTGTCGCTCGGGATGCGACGAATTAGAGCGTTTTGAGATACTCCAACAAGCCTGGCGTTCGTCGTCGGTCAGCTTGGCGGCGAACTCGTGGCCGCCGTTCGATTGGCCCGCGACCTGCGTGTCGTAGTGGTCGCGTCGTTCCGCGCCGTGCGGATGTCGGCGGGCATAACGTCGGTCGCGACGTGCTTGAGGCCGATTTGCTCGGGATCGAACGAGTCGTCGACGCGCCGCCAGACTTTCGCCCGCAGCGCGGGGTTCAGCACCTGAGCCAGGGTCGGGACGCTGCCGTTGTGAAAGTACGGCCCGCTGGCCCAAATACCGTCGAGCGGCGGGGCGACGTAGCCGTCGGGATCGGTCGAGGTCGGGTCCGCGCCGGCGTGGGCGAACCAACTGTCGGCGTAATGTTTGCGCTGGGCGACGTTCAACCCGCGGAGTCGCGTCGGTCGGTCCTACGCGGTCGAGCGGCACGTTTTTGTCCGGCCAGTTGCCGTTCTCGCCGTAAGTCCCATGACATTTGACGCAGTGCCGCGTGAACAGCGTTTCGCCGGCTTCGACCAACTTGGCGTCGAGTGCGCCGGGATATTTCGGCGGACGCAGGCTTTCCAGCCAGGCATGGACGTCGCGGAAGTCGTCTTCCCAAGCGGCGAATTGCGCGGTACCGTTTTCTTTGACCAGCAAAAACTGCATCAACGCGCGATGTCCCTTGGCGGCGAAGCCGTCGCAGTAGATCGACGTCTTGCGATGATAATGCCACCAGGCCGGTGCGTCGTGCGCGTGGTTGGTCAATGCGGTAACGGTCGCGCCGCGTCGATCGACAAATCGGGCTTACGATAATTCAACAGAACCACGCCGAACATCACGGCGTTGGTCGTGCCGCGCGTGGTCCCCAACGGCAGCATCGTGGACCCGATGTCCATGTGCGTCAGCGTTTTGCCGGAGCGGAGTTTCGTATCGGCACGTCTTCGTACAACGTCTGCATGTCGTACCGCGCGTTCGCCAATCCCGGAATCACGCGGCCGTCGAGCGAGCCTTGATGACAGGCGAAGCAGTTCATCGACCATTGGCCGTCTCGCACGATATATTGCAACGGCCGATGCTGCGGATCATTCGCGCGTTCGAGCAAGCCGTACCGAGCAAAGGCGAGTTTTCGCCGCTCGTCCGGCGTCGCTTTTTCGGCCGTCGAGCGAGTCGGTTCTTCCCAGACTTTCCAGACGTCGTCGAACGTTTGTTGATCGAAGTCGGCCGGCAAGTACGGTTTGTTCAGCAACAGCCAATAGCCGCGCTCGGTGCGCGTGGCGAAACGAGGTTCTTGGGTCGCGGTGTTTAGAGTTGCGGTGGTTCGAGTTGATGCGTTCGGCGCCGGCGTACGCGGTGCGGCTGCGGCGGGACGCGTTTTGCCGGGTCGGGCTTGCGGCGGCAACGGTAACGGCAGCGGCGGCTCGGCCGCCAAGCGCGGGGCGAAGGCGAGCGAGAGCCCCCACGCGGCGCACGCCGCGACGAGCACCGCCGACAGGGTGGATGCGAACGGACGACGAAGCGCAACGAAACTCATCGAATCCGGGTTGCGCGGGAACGTGGCCGAGTTGCCGAACCGCAATTGCGGCGCGGGCTTCACCGTGTATCTTATGCGTTCGGGCGAATC
>JASGKV010000005.1:0-84254 GCA_049840575.1 Pirellulales bacterium | reverse complement strand
TCCTGTTCTTCGTTCATTACGTATTGCTAAGGTTAATAGGGAAACACGATGAATCCGAACAGCACCTGCACAGGTCCAGCATCTCCTCGCACGATTTTTCGAACTGGATGATCGCCCCCGGACCGAGGTCCAAGATCGACGAGATCGGCTGCCGTTTTTCGGCCAAGGTCACGCGAACCGGCACCGAGATCTTGAGCAGACTGCGCGTGAAGTTCGGTAGCTTCTCGAACGTGGGGGGCGGCGGTTCGTCGGGCGCGGCTTTCGCCGGTTGCGGTTTCAGGGCCGGCTTGGTCGCGGCCGCCGGTTTCGGGTGTGTCTCGGGGATCGCAGGCGCCGCATCCGCGGCAGGCGTGCGGAACGCATCGCCTCCGGCATAGGGCCAAATCAACGCGCCCGCGCACGTTCGTTCGCCCGAGGTCAGCGTCAGCGCCATCAGGCCGGCCTTTTCGGCCGGGTGTGCGTTCTTCAACGCCGCGGCTAAGTCGCGGCAGGGAATCGCGTCGAACGCGGCCTGCTCGTACTCGTCCGGAAACAGTTGCAGGCCCAGCTCTTGGGCCAGCGTGCTCAGCTTGCTGCGCGTGGTCGCATCGTCGCCGGCATACGTCGGGGGGAGCAGCCCCCCTTGCTCGGGCAGGATCAACGCGGCGAATGCGTCGCCGATTTTCCATTGCACGACCAAACCGGGACCGGTCGGCTCGACGGTGGGTGCGCCAGATCGTACGTCGTTTGCTCGGCCCAGGTCGCCGTGCAGCCTTGCGCCTTGAACGCGCGTGCGAACCCGGCGGCGATGTCGGCCTGATTGGCCTGGGCCGTATCGCGGATCTTGCCGGCGATTTCGAGATCGAACGGAGCCATTGGACGAGCGAGCGACGACGGTGAACAATACGAACGAGCGGCAAGCGGTCTAACGTACGGCGATCGTTGTGCGCGAACGCGCCGTACCGGTTTATCGACCATCGCGACGGAAAACTTTGCGCAAACCGCGCAATCCGTCGTGCCGGCAGAACCCGCATTCGTTTCATTTGATAGCACCTTATGCCCGTCGTTCGTCCGCGTCTCGATACCGCCGAGTTGTCGCGGAACGCGGCGTCGGGCCGAGTGCTCGACGCCGCGTTTTTCGCGCGACCGGCGTTGAACGTCGCCCGGGCGTTGTTGGGCCGGACGTTGGTCCGCCGGTTGCCCGACGGCGCGATGCAGGCATGGCCGATCACCGAAACCGAGGCGTACGTCGGTGCGCACGATTTGGCGTCGCATGCGCGGGCCGGGCGGACCGCGCGCACTGCGCCGATGTTCGGTCCGCCGGGTCGTTGGTACGTCTACTTCATCTACGGCGTCCATTGGATGCTGAACGTGGTGACCGACGACGTCGACGTGCCGGCCGCCGTGTTGATCCGTGCGGCCGGCCCGGCCGACGGACCGGGCAAGCTGACGAAACGCATGAGTCTCGACGCAGTGCAAAACGATCAGCCGGCCGCGGTCGAGACGGCGCTCTGGATCGAAGACCGCGGCCTGACCGTGCCGCGCCGCGAGATCGCGATCACACCGCGCATCGGCGTCGACTATGCCGGCGACTGGGCCGCGAAACCGTATCGGTTCGTGTGGACGAAACCGCGGTCATGACATCACCGGCAAGATGCCGACCTGGAGCGAAGTGAATCCGAATTAGGAAACCGACGAACACGGAGTGTGCGATGCCTGCGATTCGCCGTTTTATCGATTCCGATTGGCCCGCCGTATGGGCGATTCTGGAACCGATTTTTCGCGTGGGCGAGACCTACGCGTTTCCGCCGGACATCGACGAAGCGGAGGCTCGTCGCGTGGATCGAAGCACCGCGCAGCGACCGACGTCGCCGTCGACGACCAAGGAAACATCCTGGGATCCTACTATCTCAAACCGAATCAACCCGGCTTGGGCGATCATGTTTGCAACTGCGGGTACGCGGTCGCGGAAGCGGGGCGCGGACAAGGCATGGCCGCGACGATGTGCGAACATTCGCAACGCGCGGCCGTCGCGGCCGGATTTCGCGCGATGCAGTTCAATCTGGTCGTGGCGACCAACGGCGGCGTGGTCCGCCTGTGGAAAAAACTGGCGTTAGCGATCGTCGGGACGTTGCCGGGCGCGTTTGGCCATCCGCGGTCGGGCGACGTGGACGCGTACGTGATGTTCAAACGCCTGATCGCCGAATAACGCGGATTTTCCGGGGATTCGACCCGGAGTCGCCGGAAAATCGGGCTCCGTTTTCCGGCCGCCCGCGACGGCGTTCTCGGGTGCTTGTGAGTGACCTGAAAATCTTCTAAAACAGCGGTTTCCAAAGAACTTTCCTATCTTCCTTTGCGAGCGAAAATCGTATGTCCGCGAAAAAACCGTTGGCCGACATCGGCCTCATCGGCCTGGCCGTGATGGGCGAAAACTTGGCCCTGAACATCGAAAGCCGCGGCTATACCATCGCCGTGTTCAACCGCACGACCAGCGTCGTCGATCACCTGATCGAAGGTCGCGCCAAAGGAAAGAACTTCATCGGCTGCCACTCGCTGGAAGACTTGGTCAAGAACATCGCCCGACCGCGCAAGGTCATGATGATGGTCAAGGCCGGCAAGCCGGTCGACGATTTGATCGATCAACTGATCCCGTTGCTGGAACCGGGCGACGTGATCATCGACGGCGGCAACGAACATTACACCAACACCGAACGCCGCACCAAGTACATCGAAGAGAAGGGCTTGCTGTTCATCGGCACCGGCGTCTCCGGCGGCGAAGAAGGTGCGTTGAAGGGCCCCAGCCTGATGCCGGGCGGCAGCGAAAAGGCCTGGCCGCTGATCAAGCCGATCTTCCAAGCGATCGCCGCCAAGGTCGGACCGAACAACGACATCCCGTGTTGCGAATGGGTCGGTCCGCGCGGCGCGGGTCAGTACGTGAAGATGGTTCACAACGGCATCGAATACGGCGACATGCAGTTGATTTGCGAAGCCTACTTCCTGCTGAAGCACGCCCTCGGCACGACCAACGAAGAGTTTTACGACATCTTCACCGAATGGAATAAGACCGAACTCGACAGCTACCTGATCGAGATCACGCGCGACATCTTCAGCGTGAAGGATCCCGATACCGGCAAGTACATGGTCGACGTGATCCTCGACTCGGCCGGCGCCAAGGGCACCGGCAAGTGGATGAGCCAACTGGCGCTCGACCTGGGCGTCCCCAGCACGTTGGTCACCGAAGCGGTGTTCGCCCGTTGCCTGTCGGCGTTGAAGGACGCCCGCGTTCGCGCCAGCAAGGTCCTGACCGGCCCCACCGGCGGCAAGTACGAAGGAGATAAGAAGGAATTCATCGAACACGTCCGCCAAGCGTTGTACGCCAGCAAGATTTGCAGTTACGCCCAAGGGTACGTGCAGTTGCAAGCGGCGGCCAAGGAACACGAATGGCCGTTGAATTACGGCAACATCGCGTTGCTGTGGCGCGGCGGCTGCATCATCCGCGCGGCGTTTCTGCAGAACGATCAAGGACGCGTTCGACGCCGAAGCGAATCTCGAGAACCTGCTGTTCGCGCCGTACTTCCAAAAGGCGACCGCCGCCGCGCAAGACGCCTGGCGGCAACGTCATCGTGACCAGCGTGAAGCTGGGCATCCCGATGCCGGCCTTCACCACGGCGTTGTCCTATTACGACGGCTACCGCCAAGACCGCCTGCCGGCCAACCTGCTGCAAGCCCAACGCGACTACTTCGTGCGCACACCTACAAGCGGACCGATAAGGAAGGAACCTTCCACACGGAATGGATCGAACTTCGCAAGGAGCCGAAGTAGTTTTAAGCGAAAAGCTGAAACATTTCGCACGACCCCGATCCATTGGATCGGGGTCGTGTTTTGCGCGATGACGCCACGACTTGCTTTATCCATATAGGAACGGCGAGCTGTCGAATATCTACGGCAAAGAGTCGAGTAACCAGCAATAGAGTTCGAATCCACCGTCTTGAATACGAGTGAGCCGTCGCTCCGATTCGTGGAAACTTTTAAGTTTGTTGTTCACTTCATCCATAGAAATTCGTTTGCCGATGCTAGAGACGTATTGATGCAATGCCCAGACTGAAATACGAATGTAAGCGCGGCCATCCATTAAGACGATTTCGAAGTGAATCTGCTTGCCGCCGCTCAAGTCTTTGAAAGAGTAACCAATCCCGTGAATGTGATATTTATAACCGTTAAAATCATCCACGACGGTGCCGACTTTTGCGACTTGCCCGTTCCTGCCCGCTCGCAATAGATCTAAGAAATCGCTGGATTCGGCGCTTATACCAAGGCGGTCGACGCAGAACCGATAAGCCAGGCGAGCATCATCGAGATAACGGCAGAGATACTCGATCTCCATTTTGAATGTTCTCTGTTGGTCGCATCTGCCCATGAACGGCAACATTCAGCTACGGATACAACAACCCTTCGCTCCACCCCGCTCCGTCGCGGACAAACAACCGGCGTTCGTGTAAGCGGTGTTCGCGGTCTTGCCAGAACTCGATGCGCCGGGCGTGACGCGGTAGCCGCCCCAGTGCGGCGGGCGGGGGACCGGACCGCCGGCGAAGCGGTGTTCGACCTCGGCGAAACGGGCTTCGAACGTCGCGCGGCGAGTCCAACGGTCGCGATTGGTCGCTGGCCCAGGCTCCCAGTTGCGAATCGCGCGCGTGTGGCGAAGTAGGCGTCGCTCTCGGCGTCGGTCGCCCAGGTCACCGGACCCTCGATGCGAATCTGTCGCCGCAGCGACTTCCAATGGAACAGCAACGCCACGTGCGGATTCACGGCCAAGTCGCCGGCCTTGCGACCTTCGCGGTTGGTGTAAAACACGAACCCGTCGGGACCGTGCCCCTTGAGCAAGACCATCCGCACGCTGGGTCGGCCGTCTTGATCGGCCGTGGCCAAGGCCATGGCGTTCGAGTCGTTCAATTCGGTCGTCCGCGCCCCTCGGCGAACCAGACGTCGAAGAGTTCAAAAGGATCGGTCATCGGTCGTCGAAATTCCTACAAAAAGATGCAAGTCGAACCGCGCGTCGCAATTCGTTTTACCACAGTGGTCGCAAGGCGTCTCGACGATCCGATCCCGTCGCGGTCGTAGGGTGCGTCTTGACGCACCGACGTGTGACGACGCGAAAGCGACAATCCAAGCTCAACATTGGTGCGTCGAGACGCACCCTACGCATCTTACGCGGCTCTGCTAAACTGGCTGTCACGGGAGTCATCACATGCGTTACGCCATCTGCAACGAAACGTTTCAAGACCGCGACCTGGCCGCCGGGTTCGCGTTCGCCGCCGCCTGCGGCTATACCGGCATCGAGATCGCGCCGTTCACGCTCGCGCCGTATGCCCGGGACATCTCGCCCACGAAACGCGCCGAAGTCGTCGCCGCCGCGAAGAACGCGGGACTTGAGGTCGTCGGCCTGCACTGGCTGCTCGCCCAGACCGAGGGCTTCTATCTCACGTCGCCCGACGTCGACGTGCGGAAAAAAACCGGTGCGTACCTGGGCGAACTCGCCGCGCTGTGCCGCGACCTGGGCGGTTCGCTGATGGTGCTGGGATCGCCCAAGCATCGCAATCTGCTGCCGGGCGTGACGCTGGAGCAAGCCCACGAGTTCGCGGCCGACACGATCGCCCGCGCGGAATCTGCGCTCGCCAAGCACGACGTGACGATCGCCGTCGAACCGCTGGGGCGACCCGAAGGCGATTTTTTGACCACCTCGGCCGAAGGAGTCGAACTGATCGAGCGGATCAACTCGCCGCACGTTCGCCTGCACTTGGATTGCAAGGCGATGAGCGACGAACCGACCCCGATCCCCGACCTGATCCGAACCTTCGCCGGCCAGTTGCATCATTTCCATGCCAACGACCCGAACCGCCAAGGCCCGGGCTTCGGCGAGGTAAAGTTTCCGCCGATCATGCAGGCGCTTCGCGACGTCGGCTACGACGGCTGGGTCTCGGTCGAAGTCTTCGACTACGCCCCCGGCGTGGAACGCCTCGCCCGCGAGAGCATCGAGTATTTGAAACGTTGCGAGGCTCCTAGGGTTGGGGGCTAGGGACGGGGCTGGACTTGAAAAGTCCCATAGGGACGAAGCATCACAGCCCTGGGTATGAGAGTCGAACGGATTCGTTCGCCCTGACGGGGCGATGCAATCGACTGCTTATTCGATGCGTCGTCCTTACAGGACTTGCGATCTCGTCGCTCGTGTGTGACCCAGGGCGATGCCCTGGGCTATGATGCTTCGTCCCGTTGGGACATTTTCCAAAGTTCCCGTCGTATCAATAACGTCCCGTCACTCCGCATTTCGAACTCCGCGTTCCGCACTTGAAGACATGGAAAACGCCCCGCTGAACGTGCTGACGCATGCCGGACTGACCGTCGAGGGGTTCAGCCGCGCCGCCGTGCAGACGTACTATCGGGTGCGCGAACTCAACTTAGGTTTCGACTTCGGCGCGCAACCCTGGTCGTTCATGGGGACCCCGACGTGGTTCATGTCGCACGCCCATCTCGATCACGTCGCCGCGCTGCCGGTCTACGTCGCGCGTCGGCGGATGATGAAGATGGAACCGCCGACGATCTACATGCCCGAGTCGAACGTCGAGAACGTCGAAAAAATCTTGAAGCTGTTCACGCGTCTCGATCGCGGCCGCATGCCGTGCAACTTGATCGGCGTGAAGCCCGGCGACGAAATCGAACTCTCGCGCGAGCACGTCGTCACCGTCTCCGAAACCAAGCACACCGTCCCGTCGGTCGGCTTCGTCGTTTGGGAACGTCGTCGCAAGCTGAAGCCCGAGTACGCCGGACTGGCCGGCGACAAGATTCGCGACATTCGCATCTCCGGCGTCGACGTCACCGCCGAGACGCGCTTGCCGCTGGTCGCGTATCTGGGAGACAGCACGCCCGAGGGCCTGGACATCTGCCCGGCGATGTATCAGGCGAAAATCTTGATCACCGAAATGACCTTCGTGCATCCGGCACACAAGAAGGAAAAAATCCATAAGTACGGTCACATCCACTTAGACGATCTGATCGACCGCCGCGACCGGTTCGAGAACGAAGTGATCATCGCCGCGCATCTCAGCACCCGGCTCGACGAAGCGGCGACGCACAAGATCGTCAAAAAACGCCTACCGGACATGTTGGACGGACGATTAAAAGTTTGGTGTTGATCTGAGTTTTCGGTTATCAGGAAATCGATCACGAGCGGCGGATGTTCGTCCGCCGTTTCGTTTTCAGACTCACCACGACCACCCGAACGTTCGTGTGAACCACGCCCAGCCGCGACCGGCGAGCGAACGCGGCGCGATCGTGATCCGCGCGTTGCCGGCGCTTCTGAACAACGGCGGAGCTTCGTCGGAGCGTTCGTTCAGCGCGATTTGCGCATAGTACGACGTCGTCCGCGGCGCAGCGTCGCCGGAGTTCGTCTTCGCGTCGCTCGCGCAATTTCGTGGGATCCAACTCCATCCACTCGGGCGAGACGGCCGTCGCCGGGAGCGCGGCGATCTCGACCACGCGACCGTGCCATGTCCGGCCCGGTTCGGCGTGCGAGCGTAGGACGGCCGTTTGACCGACGCGGACCACTCCGACGTCGAACTGTTCGAGCAACGCCCAGGCTTCGCGACGCGCGGGATCGGCGATCGAGCCCAGCGGCGTGCCGACTTCGATCCACGCCCCGCGATTCGGTGCGTCGCCGGGCCGACCGGCCCAATCGCGCAGCTCGCCGACGGCCAGCAGCGGCTCGCCTCCTTCGGTCAACAACGGTTCGCGTTCGCCGCGCGAGCGCGGCGCGATGACCACGCCGGCCCGCGGCGCGGATCGTCAAGCGATCCAGTTCGCGCCGCAACTCGGTCGCTCGCGCGTTCGCGTCGGCCAGCGTCGTTTCCGCGGTCGGCAGCTCGGCCGCGGCCGACGGATCGTTCCGCGCAAACGCAGATCGTCGAGATGCGCCGCCGCACGGGTCGCTTCGCCGGCGGCTTTTGCGGCAGCTTGTTCCAGCTCCGGGTTTTCCAACACGACGACCGGATCGTTCTTCGCCACCGATGTTCCGGCCGGCTGTGCGTCGCGCAATCGACCGGATACCACGGCCGCCAGCGGCGCGGCGTCGGGCGATTCCCACAGGATCGGCGCATCGGTCGACGCCGGCCAGGGGATGAACACCAACCCCGCGAGCGACGCGACGGCGATCGTCGACCGCAGGCCGAAGCGACGGCGGCGAACATCGTCGGAGAACGTCCAATCCTTGAGCATCGTGCGCATCGATTGAATCGGCGGCCACAAAAACAGAACGAAGAATACGAAGCCCAACACATACGACGGCGACGTCCAACCGTACGGTCGCAACGTGCGATGGACGAACCAAATCATCCCCCACGCCAGCGTCCAGCGATAGACGACCGACGCGAGCGCGTACGCGATCAGCCACCCACGCGTCGTCGCGTCGTGATGTTGCAGCGGCGGATCGCGCGTCTCGGGCGCACGCCCCAACAGGCGGGCGAACCACGCCGCGGCGAGGCCCGACGCTTGCTGGCCCAGGTTCGGAATGGCCGTCGCATCGCTCAACAAAAAATAGCCATCGTAACGCAACAACGGATTGCCGTTCAGCAGCAACGTGTTGACGCCGCCGAGCACCGCGACCCGCAATGCCAAGTCATGCCACGCACCGGGCAACGTCGCGTTCCACACGAACAGCGCGGCGACGGCGGCCGCGCCTTCGAACAGCATCCCGCCGGCATCGATCAGCAATCGGGCGCGACGCGACGCGCGCCACGCGTCGTCGATCACGCAATACAACGTCGGCACGCCGCACAGCAGCATCACGCCGACGCGTCGGGCACGCACGCCGCACGCGGTGGCGGCGGCCAAGTGGCCCAGCTCGTGCCACGCTTTGACCACGGCCAACACCAGTCCCCAGGCGACGATGCCGCGCCAGTCGCGCGGTAACAATTCGGCCGCCGATTCCGCCGCCAAGCGCGTCCGTTGCGTCACGACGATCCAGGTCGCGCACGCCACGGCGATCGCAAGCACGCCGCCGGCGATCCGCGAATAGGCCGCGACCGCGAACGGTCGCAACGCCCGTTGTAACGCACGAGGCGCGAAGCCGGGGCCGCGCCACGCCAGGATCTTGCTCCACCATGCGCCGCGAGCACGGCGTTCGGCCGTTTGCCGGCGAGCCAGCGTCTCGTCCGGCGCGGCGTCGAGCGGATGGATCAACCCCGCGTCCAACAGCTTCGCCAAAATCCGTTGCAAGCTCTCGGGCGAGATCCGGCGCGGCGCGAAGCGGGCTTCCCACAACTCGCGCAGTCGCTTGCGCGTCATTCCGACCGTCAGCGATTCCCACACGAACCACTCTTCGGGCCGCCAGAACCATCGCCGCTCGGCCACCGGATCGACGGCCAAGATCAACTCGGTCCCGCGCTCGATCCGCCGACTCCAGCGCACGTCGTGCGCGGCGCCAAACGCAACGCGGAGAACGTGGATGTGGAGGCGACGGCCATATGAATCCGTTGAAGGGAATGCGAATGCTGATTCTACTTCATTGCCAATCTTCGAGAATGCTTCTATCGTTCCCTCTCCCCGGCAGTCGTTTCCTATTCACGATAGCGCTGTCGGGGAGAGGGTTAGGGTGAGGGCGATCGTCTATTCGTTTGAAGTACGGTCGCCCTCACCCCGGCCCTCTCCCGCTCAACGTCCATCACGCAAACGATGCCGATTCTCGGGAGAGGGAGCCGATGTTCGCTCTCGCCTTCTCCTCAATCATTCATTCTTGCTTTGCAAAATGGTCGTAGCTGTCGGATAATCGCGGCCAACCTTCGCCGTTCCGTTTTTGGGAAAGTCGCCGATGTCCGATACGCTGCCTCCGCCGAACATTCTCGCCGCCGGCAAATACTTGAGCTTGGTCGCGCGGGGTAAGTGGGAATACGCCGCGCGGACCAAGGCCAGCGGCGCGGTCAACGTCGTGGCCGTCACGCCCGAGGGGAAGTTTCTGATGGTCGAACAATTCCGCGTGCCGCTGGGTCGGAACTCGATCGAACTGACCGCCGGCCTGGTCGGCGACACGGCGG
This sequence comes from Pirellulales bacterium, assembly GCA_049840575.1. Taxonomy (GTDB): domain Bacteria; phylum Planctomycetota; class Planctomycetia; order Pirellulales; family JALHPA01; genus JANRLT01. The sequence continues at coordinate 74,195 of JASGKV010000005.1, read as the reverse complement.
GCGACGAGAACGAAGCGTTGCAAACCGGCGCCGAACGCGAACTGTTGGAGGAAACCGGCTATGTCGCCGCGCGGTGGGAATGGTTGCTGACCGGACCGAGTTCGGCCGGTCTGACGAACGAGGAAATCTCGTTCTTTCGCGCCGGTGAACTGACCCGCGTCCACGCCGGCGGCGGCATCGACAACGAAAACATCGTGGTCCACGAAATCCCGCTGACCGAAGTCGCCGCATGGTTGAAAGCCCAGGCCGCGGCCGGCAAAGCCGTCGATCCCAAGGTCTACGCCGGGCTGTTCTTCGCGCTACAAGCCGGCGGCTGATCGCGCTTCGTTCTTACGCTTCGCCCTCATCTTCGAGTCATCCCATGCCGCGTCACCTCCGTTGGTTGTTGATCTTGGTCATCGGCTTCGCATCCATCCCGACGCGCGCGGCCGATGACGATAAATCGCCGCTGCAGGGCGTCTGGGTCGGGCAGTCGTTAATCACCGACGGTACGCCCGCCCCGGAAGCCGACGCGCAACGAATGCGGTTCACGTTTCAAAAAGAGACACTGTTGCTGCGCGGCAACTTCAAGGACGATAACGAGGCCGAATGCACGTACACGATCGACCCCAAGCAATCGCCCAAGCAGTTGGACTTCACGCCTCCCAAGGAAAAAGCCCCCATCCTGTGTATTTATGAAATCAGCGGCGACACGCTGAAACTCTGCATCCGTCACGCCAACAACAACGGCCCGCGCCCGAAGGAATTCGTTTCGACGAAGGACTCGCCGGCGGTGTTGGTCGTGTTGAAGCGGCAAACGCCGTAGCGTTCGTCGCGTCGCTTCGTCGTCGCGTGCTTTCTCCGTCGTGCGATCCGGTGCCATGCTCGACAGACGTTCGATTCGTCCTCCGGTCCCGGATCATGACCTTCCCGCGCCGGCTCCGGCCGCGGGACTTTTCTCGCGACGCGCGTGGCTGGTCGTCGCGGGCCTCTGTTTGCTTCCCTGGTTGTTGAATCTTTGGGAACACTACATCGCCCCCGTCGATGACAAAAGTTTTTTCAGAAACGTTCCGGGCTGGTTTTGTTTTACCGTCAATCTGATGTGGTGGGGATTCGTCGCCGGCCTCACTTGGTCGAAGCCGCGCGAACTCGGACGCGCTTTGGTCGCACTTTTGGTCACGTCCCTTTCCGCCATCGGATCGTTCGTTTATTGCACAGGACGTTTCGATTTCGAAGAGTGGTTCAAGCTCTACTTCGCGGTCCTGGGCATCGCCGGCGGCGGGGCGTTTTTGTTGAACGTACTGCTGCGGTTTCCTTCGATGTTGATCAATCTCGAAGGTCGGACTCTCTCGATCGCGGATCATGCGAACCGCCCGCAATGGTCGTTGAAATGGTTGCTCTCGCTCACGTCGGCGGTGGCGATCGCGGTGTTCGGTGGGAAATACGTGGTCGCTTACGGCGACGTCCGGTTCGGCGTCGTGGCGTTCATCTACTTCGCGTACGTGTATCTGCTGTGGACGTTGTCGCTGCGCCCGCGCTTTTTCACGATCGGGTTCGTCGTGATCGAGTTGATCGGCATTGGTGGGTGTGGTTGGTTGGGTGTCGAAAATTGGGATTCTCCGAATGGGCTGAGAATCCTCCTTGAATCGCTGTCTTTGTTGCTCATCCCGCACGCCTTCGCCTTCGGATTCGGCTGGGCCGACTGGTGGATCGTGCGCCGCGACCGCCCGGATGTGGCGGATCTTCGGGCTTAGCGTTGTTCGTCGGCGCCGACCCCGGGCAATTCCGCGAATTGCTCATCGTCGCGACGATCTTCTCCATCTTCCCTGCGCGAGCGTTGCGAGTTTTCAGTTTTCAGGATTCAGTTTTCAGCAAGATTCGGAAAGCCGCGAGTGGGACTCGCGGACCGAGCGCAGCGAGCCGAGTCTCGTGGGACGCCGCATTCCCAAAACGTCTTTCCCAAACTCACTCCGCGAGCGTTACGAGCGTTGCGATCGCGTCGAACGTGTTTCGTAGCGTGCGTCACTGTGTTGATTGCGAGACGCCTTCCGTTGGGTGCGTCATTGTATTGAAACGCGACACCGCCGTAGGGTGCGTCTCGACGCACCGACGTGGGAGGTCGATTTCCGTACGAACGTTGCGTGATCTTGGTGCGTCAAGACGCACCCTACGGCCGTGATAACGGCTCCGTTCATCTCGCGTCTCAACCTAAAAGAAGTTCTCCTATTTTTGCTCTGCGAGCGAAACGATCGTTGCGAGCAGTTTTCAGGATTCAGTTTTCAGTACGATTCGGAACGCCGCGAGTGGGACTCGCGGACCGAGCGCAGCGAGCCGAGTCACGCCGGTCGTACCATCCCGACGAACGTCTTACCCAAGTTCACTCTGCGAGCGAAACGAGCGTTACGATCGCGACGAAACTGTTTTGTCGTGTGCGTCACTGTGTTGAGTGCGAGACACTCCGTTGGGTGCGTCCCGGCGTTGTTGCGCCGCCCTCAGTAGGGTGCGTCTCGACGCACCGACGTGGGACGTCGATTTCCGCACGAACGTTGCGTGATCTTGGTGCGTCAAGACGCACCCTACGGCCGTGACTAACGGCTTCGCTCATCACGCGTCTTAACCTAAAAGAACGCCTGGTACGATTACTAGACCAATCGAAAATTTCATTTCGTCGCCCGAAGTTCCCTACGCCACACGACTTCCGAGACGCGCTGGTACGATTTGGGGATAACTTTAAATATTCGATGGTTTCGAACGGCCCATCAGGCGTCTCAGTCGGAATCGCGAGACGTTTCGGGGTGCGTCGCGACGCACCGTTTTGCGACGATTTCCGCGCTGGATTTCGCAACAGCCCTCTCCGGCGGTCATGCTATAACTGTCGGCGATTCGTCTGGAACAACGCGAACCGTCGCTCTCGGGAATGTCCATGACTCTTCCACCGTATCACGACTGGCGGAACGACGCGGTCGACTGCGACGTCGTCGCGGCGACGCACACGTATTGCGAGCGGTGCGAAACCGCGGCCGAGATTCGCGCGTTGATCGTCTTGGTCAACGATCTGATCGTCGAAATCGATTTCGACGAAGACTATGGTCATCGCGAGCCGCTATATCGCGCGTTGGACGAAGCGTTTCGCGCGGCCGCGCGACGCTTCCCGGAATGCGTCGAAACGGTGCGGTACGTTCGTCACGAAGACGCCCCGCACGCCCCGTGGACGTTCTCCAAAACGATCTCCTGTCGCAACGCCGCCGGCGAAGCCTTGCAAGTCTCTTCGATCCATACCTTCTCGAAAGTCTTCAGTCTACGGGACGGCGACCCCTTCCGTTTGTTCCATGTTTCGGGGCACACGTCGATCCCGTTCGCCGCCTAACGCCGCCGGCTGCTGTCTTTACACTTCGAATTTCAATTCTGATTCCCAAGATCGATACCGGCGTCTTGTCGCTGCGCGACTCGTACGCGTTACTGCACATCGATCTGAATCTGCGGATACCGCTTCTTCAGCCACACGACACGAGGGTCTTGGGGGTCGAGTGATTTGCGATAATCTCCGCTTGATACGATCAATTTTTTCAAGCTGGGTGGAAGTGTCAACGACCAGAGTTTCGTCAAGGACTCGTCGTCGGTCGTGGTCGTTTCGTCGGCGGAACGCTTGTGTTCGGGAAAGAACGAACTCAAGCCGTAGAGATTCAATTCTTCCAACATCGCGCTGCGTTCCAATGCCGCGAACGTCGTACGGGCATGAATCTCCGGATCGGTTTCCGTATCGGTACTCAGCAGTAGCAAGCTCCGAATCGGAACTTCGGTCAGCAACCGAGACACCGAGTCCGGTTCCAACATCGCGCCGGCGCTTTTCCGGATGACGATCGAGACCTCCAACGGGCCGGTTTGCTTCTTGAGATTGGCGACGATTTCTTTCGACAATCCGTAAAGCAGCACGCGCCGTAATCCGGGGATCACGGGCAAGCGACATGCGCCCCGATCGCCTGCGGGAACGTTGCCCCCAAAGACGAGTATCTCGAAACCCTGCTTCTCGGCGAGAATCAGTTCGTCGCAGGCGATCACCCTGACGCTTTGCAGTTTCGGCAAATTTTTGAGCGTGACAGTACGACTTCGACCGCCGTACACGGATTTCAGAGTCGGGCAATCCTCGACGAAGAACGTTTCGGAACTGCTCCATAAGCTCTCGAGTTTCGGGCATCCGCGTACGACCGTCGAGTGACAGAGTTCGAAAGAGATCCCCTCCAGTTCATCGCAACCTTCGACGATCACTCGCGGGAAGCACCCCCAGGTCGCGTGTCGAAACGCACGGTTTCGCATCGTGATCGAACGATCCGTGGCGAGCAGCGCGTTTCGGAAATTTTCAACCTCGCGATATCCGGACGTTTCGATCTCACCGGGAGCGAGCGGATCATACGGGGAGTAGCCTTCGTGATCGGTGATCTCCAGCGATTCGGCCGACCAATTCGCAGCGACCGCTTCCAGAAAGTCGCAATACGCTTCGATCCGCGATTCGCACACGTTCATACGCACGGTCGTCAAGCGATTCGGCCGACGCACGGCGGTAAGCGCCGTTTCATCGAGCGCACAAACCGCCGCGTTCAGTTCGGTCAGATTGGGCGCCTTGTCCATCAGCAGCGCGAAATCTTGTCCCGGTAAACCGAGATACAGGTCAAAGGCGTCGAATTTCGTCAGCCGCGGCAGCGTCGGCAACGCATGCACGAAGTCCGAGAGGAACGTATCGCGTTCGAATCGTTTGGTCGCCCGTCGATACCCAACGGTCAACGAACGTAGGTTTCGTAAGCCGGATGCCGTCTCCGGACGTAACGGAGCGTAAATATCGCTGAGCTCCAATTCCTCCAAGTCACCGACGAATCCAGAGATCGAACCACGGCTCGGGCAGCTTCCGACGGATATGCGCCCAATCGTCCTCTCCCAGAATCGAGTTCGACGTGAGCGTCAACGCATACGTGGGCGGCGTGTACGCTTCGCCCAGCAGACGTTCCGTCCAGGTCGGACCCGCTCCGTTCGGTGGGAACGGCTCGACGCGGTATTGCGTAGGATTGTAAGGCCAATCCGGATCGTCCTCCAAAAGCGGCTCGCCCAACTTGGCCAACGCCTGGGTTCGTCGGCGATGCCAGTCCAGCTCGCGGGAGTACCACGTGGCGAGCAGTGCGCAAAACGCGACGGCGATCAACAGCAGCTTGAGCGAGAAACGCGGCGAAGGGAGTCGGAAACGCATCGATGTTGCCCCGGATCATGCGGCGTCGGCGAGCGTGCATTGCAACACGCCGAGAAGGCGGCGGCAAGTGCGGGGCCGCAGCGCTGCGTGTGTCTTGTCGCTGCGTCGGACTCGTGTCTTGTCGCTGCGCGACACCGGATCGAGATCCGGTGGCATCCTCGTCGGTGCGGCTGTGCCGCACACTCCGGCTTATTCACGGCTCGCGCCGTTCGTCGCGAGACGCGGTCCGGCGGGCGTGTTAGAATTTTTAGGTCGTCGTGCGGAGCGCGGCATGCCGGGCCATCGGCGCGGCCGGGGCGAACGGAGTTTCTCGGAAAGGACGACGCGCGTGCTGGGTCTGCTGGAACCGAAACGGACGAATTACGATCTCCACTTTCGCGTGGCCGGGATTCCGGTCCGTGTCCACCCGCTGTTCTGGGCGATCACGCTGCTGATGAGCGTCCGGCCCGACACGAAGCCGGTCGAAAACTTGTTGTGGGTCGTCGCGTCGTTCGCGTCGATCCTGATCCACGAGTTGGGCCATGCCTTCACCATGCGCTGGTACGGCTATCGACCCTGGGTCACGCTGTACGGGTTCGGCGGGCTGGCGTCGTACGATCGAAACGAGCAATACGGCTACGACCCGATTTCGGTCTTCGGCGAGAATTACACGCGGTACCGCGAAACTCGCCGCGAAGTGCTGATTAGCTTGGCCGGCCCGGCGGCCGGGTTCGTGTTGGCCGGGTTGATCGTCGGCGTATTGGTCTTGGTCGGCGGCGGCGTCGAATGGGAACTCGGTCCGGCCTACTTACCGCAATGGTACTTTCCCGGCGTGACCAGCCCGTATGTCGCCACGCTGTTGCGGTACTTCCTTTACATCAACATCTTCTGGGGCCTGGTCAACCTGCTGCCGATCTTCCCGTTGGACGGCGGGCAGATCGCACGCGAGCTGTTCCTCGCCCGGCAAGGGACCGACGGCATGCGGCCGGCGTTTCAGTTAGGCATGATCACGGGCATCGGCATGGCGTTATTCGCCGTAGCGTTGTGGCCGGCGGAGATGAAACTGTTCGGCGCGATGTTCTTCGGCATCTTGGCCTATCAGAATTACATGTTGCTGCAGGCGTTCGGTCGCTACGGCGGCGAAGCGTTGGAACGGGGTGGTCGCGACGGCGACGGCGGAAGCGGCACCCGTCCCCCGCGCAACCGTGGGAATCGGCCGACGACGAAGACGACGACCGCGGCTGGTGAAACTTAGAATACGAAGAATGGCCGCAAGAAAAACAAGAAGGACAAAACGGCGAGCTCGCGAGAGCTTTTTATTGAGAGAACGCCATCACCGGGAACGAGCTCCGCGATCCCCCTTTTTGTTCCGTTTTGTTTTTCTTGCGGCCATTCGCATTTCGCATGGGCGCAAAAAAATCCCCGACCGGGGTGCGGCGGGGATTTTCGATTCGCAGGGTGGCTAACCGGGAACGATCCGGCAACCTCCAGAGCCACAATCTGGCGCTCTAACCAATTGAGCTATAGCCACCACGGACTGACGTCACGTATCGCGTGCATAGAACGGTCGCAACCGCCCTTCGAGCGAACATTTAGGATAGCGCGGAAGGCCGCCGATGACAAGGGGGCGACGCGGGCGAAACCCCCGCCGCACTCGACACGGATCCGCGCATTCCCGGCGTTTCTCGTATATGAAGACGGACATGATTCGCCGTGCCGGGGTTCGCCGCGCGGCGTGCGATTCGTTTTGATCACGTTCCGACCGTTGGAATCCCGACTTCTCGGCTGCTCATTCATGACCGTCAGTGAATTGGATGCGATCCCGACTTCGAGCGATGTTCCCCCGACGGCGACGCGAACGCGGGTCGTCCTGTTGGGCGCCAGTAATCTGACGTTTTGCTTTCCGACGTTCGTCGACACGGCGGCCGCGCTGCTCGGCGGACCGTTGGAAATCTTGACCACGCTGGGGCTGGGCCGATCGCTTGATCGGTCGACGCACGTCTTCGGTCGCGGCCTGCCCGGGATCCTGCATGCCGGAATTTGGCGAAGCTGGGAAAACTCCGCCGCCGCGCCGACGTTTGGGTTGTTGACCGACGTGGGGAACGACTACTTCTACGGCGCGACGACCGACCAGATCGTCGGTTGGACGCGGGCGTGTCTCGCGCGGATGCGCCGCGATGCGAACGGTTGATCGTCACGCTGTTGCCGATCGACAACGCCCTGGGGATTTCGTACGCGCGGTTCCGACTGTTCCGCGACGTCTGCTTCCCGGGCAGTCGGGTCGAGTTGCCGTTCCTCCGCGCGGAGGGAGCGACGTTGAACGAACGTTTGAACGCGCTCGCGCGAGTTCGACGCGGTCGCGGTCGCGCAACCGCGCGCGTGGTACGGACTCGATCCGTTGCATTACCGACCGCGCAAATGGAACGAAGTGGTCGCGCGCGTGTTGCGAAGTTGGCGGCGCCGACGAAGAAAAATCGTCGCACGACGAAAATATTTTTTCCGCGCCGCCGACGCGTTTGGGAACCGCGCGATGGTGGCTGCGCGGACGCGCGGAAGACGAGTCGTACTTCGGTTACGCGCGGAGCACCGCGCAGCCGGTGCATCGCGCTCGACGACGGTACGACGATCGCGTCGTACTTATCACGTTGCGTATCGCGACCTGTTCATCGTCCCGGCGCGTATCGTACGCGTCAGCGCCGCTCATTCTCGTAACATATGCGGAAACACCTTGTTTTCCGCTTGTTTTTCTTATGTCGCGTCCGCTACGCCGCACAGAGACGACGCGCGATTGTGGTTCTTCCACGCTCATCGTCGCGCGCGGCCGATGAGAACGCTCGTCGTCCATCGCGCTACGACGCGCGATCATCGCATGTCGCGCATCGTGATCGTGCGCTAGCGCGTCGCGCGCGTCGTCGACGACGCGTAACGCGAGCGCATGATGCGCGCAACGCGGCGCTGAGAACGTCTCGTGAAGAATTTTCAAGCATTTCATTCAAAATGCTGTTGCAAGAAATGTGGGAATCACTACAAACAGAATTAACGTCGTGAATCGAAGAGCGTATGACGACTTCGACGCACGATGTTCGCGAACGAACGATGAGACGAACGACCGCAGGGTCTTCCTCTCGCCGAGTTCGATCGCGAGGCGAGACGCGCACGACTTCGAGCACAGACCCACCGCGATGTTCCCCACGAACGTTCGGACGAGTCGCGACGAACCACGACGCGTCGAACCACCAGCGCGGCAATGACACCGTCGGTCGTAACATGACGAGACCGATCGACGCGTGATAACCAACGGACGGGTGTCGTCATTGAATGTGAGTTCCGCATCGGGCGGTCGATCTTCATGCGTGTGAAGACGCCGACTCGAGGCTGAGTTTTTTTTGCGAAGGAATGTACCATGGCGAAGAAAAAAGCTGCCAAGAAGGCCGCCCCGAAGAAAGCCGCGAAGAAGGCCGCCAAGAAGGCCGCCAAGAAGAAGTAAGCTCGACGAGCTTCTCCTCTTGCCGGCGACGAGTTTCCCGATCCTGCGGATCGACGGGCCTCTCGCCGAAATCAAAACGACGAGAAAGAGCCGCCCACGCTGTACGCAGCTTGAGCGGCTCTAAGTTTTTTTATACACGAACTCTTCTTGGCCTAACCGCTTACGGTTGCTTTTCTTATCGGCCACGGCGGTTCTCCGCCGAACTGAGTTAGGTTCGATCTCCGAGCGGGCGCGGTCCGTTTCGGGCATCCGCGACGAAGAACTCGGCGCGGGCCAGATCGATGCGGCGGATCAGCGTCTCCAGCCGTGAATCGGCGACCGTCAGGACGTTCCAGCGCAATCGGGCGAGCACCATGATCGACGTGCCGAAGCGGCAGCCGGTGCGCAACATCACGATGTTATACGGCAGCAAGTTCGCGGCCTCGGTCACGTTGATGACGTCATGCAACGGAACGCGCTCGACGTCGTCTCCCACGCGGATCGCCAGGGCGTCGCCTTGATCGCGAACTTCGTCGGCCGCGCAGCGGACAAAGCTGCGATACCACACGTAACCCAGAACGCCCCAAAAGAGCGGAAGCCCCATCGACCACCAAATTCGCGCGGGCTGGCCATGAGCGTGCAACCACAGCAACACGACGGGAAACAGCAGCAGCGCCGCCGAGGGCGATCCACGGCATGACGCGCTTATGCATCCATGTCAGACGCGAAGAGATCGGTTCGCCCGTCAACGGTTCGCGCATTCGGCGCTGGAGCGAGTCGTCGCTCGCTGATGAATACGGGTTGATGTCGGGCATCGTCGTCTTGCGCACACGGGAGTGACTTGCGACCCGTCCGGCACTCGCCTCGCGCCGGGTCGACGCCTAGAATCTTAGCAACATCTTGGACATCGATTCTCTTCGTAAGCGAAATCACACCATGGCCGTCGCCGCTCCGCAGGATTTACTCGCTCAACTTCACTGGCGTTACGCGGTCAAGGCGTTCGACCCCGCGCGGACGATCGACGCGCCGACCTGGGACGCGCTCGAACGATCGCTGGTCCTTACGCCGTCGTCCTATGGGCTTCAACCGTGGCGGTTCATCGTCGTCACCGATCCGGCTGTCAAAGCGCAACTGCCGGCCATCAGTTGGAACCAATCCCAAGTCCGCGACGCCAGCCACGTGGTGGTCTTCGCCGCCAAGATCGATCCGGGCGAGCCCGAGGTCGAACGTCACGTGCTGCGCACGGCCGAAGTGCGCGGCGTGCCGGCCGACTCGCTGGGGGGCTTCCGCAAAATGATGCTGGGCAGCCTGAAACAATCGCCCGATTACTTCAACCACAACCATTGGGCCGCCTGTCAGGTTTACATCGCGCTGGGACAGTTCATGCTCGCGTGCGCGATGTTGGGCGTGGACAGTTGCCCGATGGAGGGGATCCAACCGGCCAAATACGACGAGCTGTTGAAACTGCGAGACGAGGGCTATCGTACGGTAGTCGCCGCGGCGGCCGGCTATCGCCAAGCGGACGACAAGTATTCGTCGCACATGAAGGTGCGATTTCCGCACGATGAAGTCGTGCGGCGAGTGTGAAGACGCGTTTCCGCTCATCACGATTCGTCCGACCCTGACCGTGCTTTGAATTTTACTTCAACACATTGATCAGACCCGTGATCAACAACCCGTTGGTCACGTCGATCAGAAACGCGCCGACGATCGGGACGACCAAGAACGGCGCGCGGGGCGGGGCCGTATTTTTCGACCATCGTCCGCATGGCGGCCATCGAGTTGGCCGTGGTTCCCATCATGAAGCCGTAGAAGCCGCCGCTCATCACCGCCGCTTCGTAGTCGCGCCCCATCACGCGAAACACGGCCGTCAGACAAAACAGAAACAACACGACCGCCTGCACGACCAGTACGATGAAGAGCGGCGCTCGCGTCGGAGGCTAACTCCCACAGCTTCAGGTCCATCAACGTCAGCGTGATGAACACGCCGAGCGCCAGATTGCCGAAGTCGTCGATCAAGCGTTGCGAAAAGCGAAACCATCGGGTCCGATCGTCCAAGTTCCTTAAGAACACCGCGACGAACATCGCGCCGATGAACGACGGCAGCGTGAATTTTTCGATCCGCAGCACGCTCGCCCCCAGCGCGCTGATCCAGGGGCTGAGCCACACGCCGACGCCCATCGCGACCAACAACGCGACGAACGCCTTGAGCAGGCCGTCGGTCGACCACTCGTCGCGTTCCTCCTCAAACGGTTCGGGCAGGGGATCGAGTTGCTTTTCGACCAGGTCTTCGGCGGTCGGCGTGCGGTCGACGACCGTCTTGCGACCCGTGACGCTGCGCAAACGATTCCCTTCGACCAGCCATTTCCCCAACGGCCCGCCCATGAAGCCGCCGAAGATGATGCCGCCCATGCCGCTGGCCAGGGCCAAGCCGGCGGCGTTGGCGATGCCCCGTTCTTCGAATTGTTTGGCGAACGCGATCCCCGTGGCCGGTCCGCCGGTCAACGTGACCGACCCGCACATCACGCCGAACAACAACGGCCTCCCACACAACCAGGCGGCGAGCATGCCGACCAGATTTTGAATGACCGCGAACGCGACGGCCAACAGAAAGAACCGCACGACCTGCGGTCCGCCGATGCGGATCAATCCCAAGCTGGCGCCGAAGCCGAGCGACGCGAAAAACATCTGCATAAACGGCTCGGTCAGACTCATCGTCCGATCGGCTTCGGTCGCGGTGCGCACGCTGTAGAGCGTGCGATTGGTGAAGGGTTCGGCGAACGGGATGTTCAAACCGTGCGTGGATTCTGACTTCATCGACAACACGAACAGTTTCTCGGGCACGTCCGCCCAGTCTCGGTGCGACGCTTTGTAGGTCGCCCATTGCAACAGCGCGATGATCAGCCCGCCGACGATCGGGGCGGGGATGTTGTTATCGCGCAGCAACGCGACGCGGTTGGTCAGCCAATAGCCCAAGGCCAGCATCACGGCGGCCAACGCGACGGTTTGAATCGGATCGAGCGTCAACATGGGTGAATGCGGCACTGAGAAATGCAAATGGCCGCAAGAAAAACAAGAAAGACAAAAAATTAGATCGACATGAACCGGCGAGTGATCCGCATTATCGAGATGACCGTACGGCAATCATACGAAGCCCGCCATCAGAGTATAGAGTCGCGCGAGAACGCATGATCTCTCGTTTTTTGTCCTTTTTGTTTTTCTTGCGGCGATTTTTTATGAAATTTGAACGACTACTCGAATCGCTTTGTCCAGTCCTGACGGCCGTAGCGGTCTTGGACCAGCGCGGCGATGCGGTCGTTCGGCGTGGCGGCGATCTCCGGGCCGGCGACGAACGCTTCGCGTAACGCGGCGATGATCTCGTCGCGCGGCAGCGGCAAGTTGGTCACGAACTCTTCGTGCGCACGGTCGCGACGATACTCGGGCTTCCGCGGCGGGTCACCCAGGTAGCGGGGCAGGGCGTCCAACGGAAAATCGTACAGGATCGTGCCGTGGTACAAAAAATGGTCGCGTTTGCAACGCAGACTGTTGCCCGAAAATTTCCGCCCGCCGGTCACCAAATCGCTGGTACCGTCTTTGTCGACGACCGGGACCCGTTTCGACAACGCCGCGACGATCGAGCCGATGACGAATCGATGCGCCGCGCTGATGTCGCGCAGCTCGGGCCGACGTTCGTAACTTAAGATCACCGCGTACATCAAACAGCCCGGTCCGGCCATCACGGCCGCGCCGCCGCTGCTGCGTCGCAGGATCGGCACGCCGTCGCGCTCGCACGTCTCGACGTTCGCCTCGACGCCGTGTTTCGACGACGACCCCAACACCACGAACGGCACGGGCGATTCCCACAGTCGCAACACTTCGTCGGCGACGCCGCGTCCGACGGAGTTCGTCGTTCGCTCGTCGGCTTTCGTCGCGAGGACCGGCAATGCTTCGCTTTGCTCCGCTCGACGCGTCTCGACCGCCGCTTCGGCCGCGTCGAGCAACGCCTCGTCGAGCGCCAAGTTCTCGGCCGGCGTCGCGCGGGTTTCAAACAAGTACTGCATGCGACCGTTGGACGAAAAGGAGGAATCGCGAAACGTTTATTCTCATCCGAGTGTGGAGAAAGAAAAAGGGCGGCGTTCTTAAACACCGCATCCGCACCGGCCCGACCGTTCCACGACTATCCCATCCGGGTCTGCGCATCTAAAATGGCGGTCTGTCCGCTTATTATCGCTTTTTCAACCGCCCCATGTCCGAAACGTCGCCGTACTCGCCCGACAAAAATCTCCCGCCGGTGGAAGCCCCCACGGTCGGGTTCTTGATGAAACTGTTCTTCATTCCCGGCATCATCGTGTCGGTGATCGTCGGCGTGTGGATGCTGTTCACGTGGCTTGCGCACATGGGGAGCGACCCGCAACAAGAACTGAAGACCCTCCGCGGCAACTCGAGCGCGCAGCTGGCACGCCGCGCATAACCTGGCGCAGCAGTTGGCGTCGGACAAAGCCGGTCGTTACACCGGCGATCCCGCGCTCTGCCGCGAGATGGCGCAGATTTTGGACGTGGAATTGAACGGCGGCTCGATGCAGACGGACTCGTTGGAGATCCGCAAGTACCTGGCCACCGCGCTGCGTATCTTCACCGTCGACGACGGCGTGCCGACGCTGATCAGCGCGGCCAAGACGCGACGCGAACTGACCGAACTGCCGGTGCAAGCCGAGGCGTTCGATTCGCTGGGCGTGCTGACGCATCGCTTTTGTCCGGTCGGCACGAACACGGCGCGCGACTCGTGGAAGTATTACCCCGAAGTTCGCGATCTGACCCTGGCGTTGGCCGACGACACCGAGCCTGAGATTCGCGAGCGGGCGGCGTTCCACCTAGCCGAGTTCCCGGAACCGGCGGCGACCGAGAAGCTCAAAAAACTGCTGGACGACGGCAGATTGGAAACACGTTTCAACGCTTGCACGAGTTTGGCGATGCGGGGCGACGTGGCCGCGTTGCCGATCTTGGAAGAGATGTTGCGGATTCAACAAGACGACCTGCTGCCGAAGATTCCGGCCGGCGAAGAGCCGACCGCCAAGCAAACGGCGGAAGCCAAGCAGCGACGATTGATCATCTTGAACAACGCCGGCGACGCCGTGGTGAAATTCCACAAAGCGAACCCTGCGACCGACCTCGCCCCGATCGTCGCCGCGATGGAAAAACTGCGTGAGGAAAAGAACCCCGAGCTGACCCAGTTCATCGACGGCAAGTTGGCGCAATTGAATTCGGCGAAATAAACACCGGTTTTCCGAGCGTTTCAGCTCCGAAATGACAACTCGTCTACTCGAAGACCCTTGGCGTCTCGCGCCGCCGAAACTCGCTGGCGTCGCCGTTCGGGACAAGTAGAATGAGGGCCTATCGGGTTTCACACGTTCGTGTTTCATTCCGCGCGCGGCGCGGCCAGCGCAATGAGTACGGCTTCGGGGCGGTTCGTCGGGACGAAGGTCGAGTTCGCGTGTCCCGCCTGCGGCAAACTGTTGCAGATGAGCCGTGAGCACATCGGGCAGCAAGTTCTTTGCCCCGGCTGTCGCGGCGTGGCCCGGGTTCCCAACCCGGCCGGTGATCCGTCGCCGCAAGCGCCGCAGGGCCAGCCGGCCGCTCAGCAATACGGGACCGCGCCGCCGCAATTCAACGCCCCGCCGCAGCAACCGCAGGCCGATCTGAACGATCTGTTCGGCGATGCGCCGCGCGGCTCGCAATTCGCGCCGCAGACTCCGCCGCAATCGTATTCAGGCGGGCAGGGCTTACCGCCGCAGCAACCGCGTCCGTCGCAAGCCGCGCCGCCGCTCGGCGGGTTGACCTTGCCGCGCGAGTTCTCGTCTTCGAACATGCCCGCCACGAACGGCGACGGCGGGCAGGGGGGCGACATGTCTCCCACCAAGGCGCTGTTCGAAAAAATCGTCCGTGAACTGCGCAAAGTCTACATCGGCCAAGACGAACTAATCCTGGGAACGTTGGTCGCGCTCTTCTCCAGCGGACACGTCTTGATCGAGAGCGTGCCGGGACTCGGTAAGACGCTGTTCGTGCGGACGCTGGGTCGCGTGCTCGGTTGTCAATTCGGCCGCATCCAGTTCACCGCCGACTTGATGCCGTCGGATATCACCGGATCGCTGATCTTCGACATGAAGTCGCAAGAGTTCCGCTTTCATCCCGGTCCGGTCTTCACGCAGTTGCTGCTGGCCGACGAAATCAACCGCTCGCCCGCCAAGACCCACGCCGCGCTCCTCGAAATCATGCAGGAGTATCACGTCACCGTCGAACGAACCAGCCACAAGTTGGACCGACCCTTCTTGGTTCTGGCCACCCAGAACCCGATCGAAAGCGAAGGGACGTACAACCTGCCCGAGGCGCAACTCGATCGCTTCATGTTCAAGCTGACCGTCGACTACCCGACGGGCGAACAAGAGTTGCAGGTCCTGAAGGTCCACGGTCGCCAGATCGACCTCGAGGCCAAGCTGAAGGACGAAGTGCTGACCGTCACCTCGCCCGAAGAGATCATGCAACTGACCAAAAATCACGCGCAGGTCCGCATCGACGACAAACTGTTCGACTACATCAACAAAATCGTCCGACTGACGCGGAAATGGCCGCAATTTCATATGGGCGCATCGCCCCGCGCCGGTTTGGCGTTGGTGCAGGGCGCCCGGACATTGGCCGCGTTCTACGGCCGCGACTACGCCGTGCCGGACGACGTGATGCAGATCGTGCTGCCCGTGTTGCGACACCGCGTGGTCCTGACGGCCGAAGCCGACGTCGAAGGTCACAAGGTCGACGACCAGTTAAGCGAGTTGCTGCGTACGATCGAAGTCCCCCGCGCATAGCGCGAGCCGGTGCTACGATTCGAAGCGAGTCGAGGCAAGCGGTTGAAGAACACGTTGGAGTTCGGTCGCTCGCCCCCAGCCCCTCACCCCCAGCCCCGCGTTCGCCGCTTGTCCTGGCTGTCCGAAATTCATCCGCTGTTGATCTTCCTCGCGCCGCTCGTGCCGCTGGCGATCGTGGGGTATTTCTTCAAGATCTATCCGCGCTGGCCGTTGGCGTTGGCTTGGACGATTCCGGTGCTGATCTCGCTGGCGATCGCGTTCCTCGCGACGTTCTTCGATCTGGACGCACGCGCGGCATTGCCGATCGTGTACGTGGTCGACGTCGTGTTGTTCGTCTTGGCGTTGATCGACGCTCTGAGCCTCCCCTGGCGGCGCGATTTCGCCGTCCGCCGCGAGGCGTTGCGGATCGTGTCGCTGCGCAAACCGCACGAGGTTCGGCTGATTCTCGAAAGCCGCGCGTCGCGCACGGTCGCCGTCGAAATGCGCGATGACGTGCCGCCCGAGTTCAGGGCCGAACCGGCCGACTTCCGCGAGATCCCGGCCCCGCGGTCCCGTTCGACGATGGAGTACGGCCTGACCGCGAGCCGTCGAGGGGCGCATGTCCTCGAAAAAGTGTATCTGCGCGCACGGAGCCGCTGGAGTCTCTGGCATCGCGATTTGGCTTACGACACGGCGACCACGCTGCACGTGTATCCCGACTTGAAGCAGTTGGAAGAATACGCCATCCTCGCGCGGACCAATCGCTTGAGCTTGCTCGGCGTGCGGCGGACGCGACGCATCGGCCAAGACAACGAGTTCGAGCGGCTCCGCGACTTCACTCGCGACGACAACTTCAAACACATCGAATGGCGCAGCACCGCCCGACGACGGAAATTGACGGTCAAGGATTTTCAAACGAACCAAAGCCAGCGCGTCGTCTTCTTGATCGACTGCGGTCGGATGATGACCAACCGTTCGGGCGGATTGAGCCTGTTGGATCACGCGTTCAATTCGATGCTGATGATGAGTTACGTCGCGCTGAATAAGGGCGACTCGGTCGGATTGCTGTGCTTTTCGGACCAGATTCATTGCTACGTTCCGCCGAAGTCCGGCGCAAATCAGATGAATCGGTTGCTGCACGCCTGCTTCGATCGCTTTCCTCGCTTAGTCGAATCCCGCTACGACGAAGCGTTTCTGTACCTGGACACGCACTGTCGCAAGCGGTCGCTGGTGGTGCTGACGACGAATCTGATCGACGAAGTCAACGCCGAACAGGTCCATCGTTACTTGGGCAACAGCGCGACGCGGCACCTTTCGATGGGCGTGCTACTGCGCGACCGGACGCTGTTCGACGCGGCCGAGAAACCGCCGCAGGACGACGACGACCTGTATCGCGCCGCCGCGGCCGCCGATCTGTTGTTATGGCGCTCGCAAGTGCTGACGCGTTTGGAAACGCTGGGCGTTCGCGCGTTGGACGTCTTTCCCGAAGACCTGACCGCGCCGCTGGTGAACGCGTATTTAGATATCAAGGCGCGACACTTGTTGTAACGACGTTTCGCCGCCGCGCAGATCGCTCTTGCCCGATCGGCCAAGACGATTTAGGCTGCGGACATGACTCGCCTCCACACGCTCGCACGCTGGGTTCTCCGTTACTCCGCTCCTTGTTGCGCCGCGGCCGCGCTGTACGCGGCCTACGGTTGGTGGACGACCGACGAGCGGTTGGAACTCGCCCTCGCGGCGCACGTCGACGTAGTGGGAACGGTGACGTTGGATTCCGTCCCGTTGACCGACGGAGAGTTTTTTCTGTTTCGCGACGACGGCCTGCGGATGCGTTGCCCGATCGCGAACGGCCGTTTCCATCTGCCCTCCGTGCCGGCGGGCGAATGGCGCGGGGATTCAGGGCGAACACGTCCCGCGTCTGTACGCGGCGATGGAGGCAACGACCATCGCCGCGAACGCCGGCGAACTGCGGTTCGGCCTCAAAGGCACCGCCGCCCTCCGCGAACACGCCGACGACCTGTTGAAGCTCTCGCAAAGCGAACGCTGAACGCGTGCGTTCGCACGCTTCGCCGTCACTTCGTCGGACGTTTCTCGGCCAGGATCGGCTCGAGTTCTTCGACGAAGTCGCGGGCGTCTTGGAATTCGCGGTAGACGCTGGCGAAACGGACGTAAGCGACTTGGTCCAGTTTGCGCAGCTTGCGCATCACCAATTCGCCGATCTCGCGCGTTTCGATTTCGGTATCGAAGTTGTCGTAGATCGCGCCTTCGATCGCCACGACCACGCCTTCGATCTGCTCGCTACTGATCGGACGTTTCCAGCAGGCCTTGGTCAGACCGGATTGGATTTTCTGCCGGTCGAACGGGATCCGCGTGCCGTCTTTCTTGACGACCTTGATCACGGCGATTTCCGCTCGTTCGTAGGTCGTGTAGCGGCGATGACACCCCAAGCACTCGCGGCGACGACGAATCGAGAAACCGTCGTCGCTGGTGCGCGAATCTAGGACCCGATCGTTATCGACTTTGCAAAAAGGGCAACGCATGGCCCCAATATAGACCCGACGGTCGATCGTTGGCGAGTGGTTCGCGTTCGGAATGCGAACGAATTCTTGCCGGCCTTGAACGTCGCTTTCGAGCAGCTCGACTTAAGCGAGGAACCACAAGAGTCGATCCCGCCTCATTATAAGACCGCGATTCCTTGTACTTCCTTATAAACCATGCCTACCTATCGAAAACGACGGTCAATCAATAAAGCTGTAAAAAAAACGCCGCGACATCACGATGACGCGCGGCGTGTCGATGGCTTGGTGAGCCGCCGCGGATGCGGATCGTGCTTCCCGAGGGAAGCTCAAGATCCGGACGCGACGACGGCTCCTTGTAAGAATTCTACGTGGGAACTAGGCCGCGTGTTCGACCGAGCGGCTCAGCAAAACGTGTTGATGGGCGGCATGGATCGTTTTGAAGCGTTCGGCGGCGGCGTGATATTCTTCATCCGACGCTCCGCCCGCCGCGGCGTGGTCCGGGTGGTGTTGCATGATTAACCGGCGATACGCGGCCTCCACGCGATCGTCGTCGGCGTTCATCGGGACGTCCAGCACGCGGTAGGCTTCGCGGAGTTCCGCGTCCTGATGGTCAACCGACGCCAAGTAGGCGTCCAGTTCTTCGTCGAAGTCGCGACCGAGGTAATCGCAAACGCCTTCCAAACCTTTGCGTTCGGCTTTCGACAAGTCGTGATCGACGTACGCGATCGCAAACAGCGAGGTCAGAAATTGATCGATAAAATGTCCGTTTACCCCGTATCGCGAGAGATACTTATCCAGCATCCCGGCTACGGACGTGTTGGCGTTTTTGGCGTCGCGGTAGATCGCCAGCAATTCGCTTTCATCCACGAATTGCCCGGCGGCGACGTCCTCGATAATTTCGATTTCGGCGGGCGTGAGGTCTCCGTCGAGTTTGGCGAATTTGACCAACATGGCGACCAGCCCGCTATTCGGCGAATCGGTCACCACGTCGTGGTGCGGATGCGGAGCATCCAACCCGGTCGGGAACGCCAAACGTTCGGGCGATGGTGCTTCATCGCGCATCGTGACCCAGAGCAGACTGGCCAGAAAGGCCGAAAGGAGACCAAATCCGGCGACGGTAACCAACGTCGTGCCGTCCGTAACGATTTCCGCTAAGGTCAAAGCTATCGTCATGTTAAGCCTCGTAGTTCGTTCGACTCACGCGCCTTGCCTGCGTGAAGCCGCATGAAATGTTTGATAGCTTGGAACAATCAGCAAACTGCGGACCAATCAACGCCTCGGAATGCATGAGATTTCCCGCAAGCCGTGGAAATGCCCGTCCGACGATCAAAACGGAATGGGAGAGGTCTCATCAGAGGAGACACCACGAACGCGTGAGAATTAACTCTTCACGAACACGCAGCGAAACACCGGATCGCGGTTCATCCGCGTTCGGCGTTCGAAGTGGGTGCGATAGTCCAGGTCGTGCTCGGTCGAGGGTTCCGGGACGGGCGTCGGTCCAACAAGCGTCGTCACGCGGCGGATGAGTTCGATCGAGGTCTCGTAATACTCTTGAACATCGGTCCAAAAATGCAGCCGACCGCCGGGCTTTAAGACGCGTTGAGCGTCGAAGAGGAACGCTTCGTTCAACACGCGGCGTTTTTTGTGACGAGCCTTCCACCATGGATCGGGGAAGTAGACGTGTACGTCCTCGGCGCAAGCCGGCGGCAAAAATTCGCGAAACATCCGTAGGCCGTCGCCGCCGATCATCACGCCGTTGAGGATGCCGTCGCGCGATAACTTACCCGCCGCGCTGATCGCATACTTGATCGCCAACTCGTTCCCAAGATAGTTCCGTTCGGGATGTTTCCGCGCGGCGGCGTTCAGAAACAAACCCTTGCCGCTGCCGAGTTCGATTTCGAGCGGCGCGTGCGGATCGGCGAACAACGCGCCGACGTCCAGCGGCGGGGTCAGCGTTTTTAAGTCGCGATAATTGCGCGAGAGATCGATTCCATCTCGGAGTTTACGTATCGCACGTCGCGCCATCGTTCTTCAACGTCCTGATTCAATAGGGAATTCGTTCAACGCCAACGCGGGACGAAAAAGCGATCGGTCTCGGGTCGCAAGTCGCGGCGATCGCGACCGCCGGCGAACAGCATCAACAACGCGCCGAACAGAAACCCGCCGATATGCGCCAAATGGCCACGCCGCCGCCGAGTTCGACGGTCCACATTCGTAACGCGTCCAGCACTTGGCCGCCGAACCAAAAGCCCAGCACGACGAACGCGGGCAATTCGAGCGGGATGAAAATGATCGCCAACGGAATCAAGGTTTTGATCCGCGCATGCGGCCACGCCACGATGTACGCCCCTAGCACGGCGGCGACCGCGCCGCTGGCTCCGATCGTGGGAACGTCGCTGCTCGGGTCGATGGCCCAGTGGCAGATCGACGCGAAGATGCCGCCCGCGAGATAGAAGATCAGAAATCCGGCGTGCCCGAAGCGATCTTCGACGTTGTTGCCGAACACCATCAGATACAGCATGTTGCCGATCAGATGCATCCACCCGCCGTGCAGAAATTGGCATGTGATCAGCGAAAGATAGATCGCCCGGGGATCGGCCGGCAGCGCGAGCATTCGCGGCAACGCCACGACGACGTCGCCGAAGCGGGCCAATTCCTCGGCCTCGACGTACACGACCTTCTCGGGATCGCGAAGTTGCTCGATGCGCGACGGAATGAACCCGCGCTGCGTCTGCAGTTCGAACAACTGCGCATCGTCCAGTCGCAATCCGAGCAGGAAGACGACGACGTTCAGCGCAATCAGACCCCAGGTGACGATGGCCGGACGCTCGGTCGGGTTATGATCGTCGTAGGGGAGCAAACACGACTCCGTCGCGAAAAGGCGGCGATTCGATCGCAATGGCGATCAGGCCGCGACCGAAAGGCGACGCGACGACATCATCATACCAAGCGATCGGACCCCTGCGGATCTTAGAGAGCGACCCGCTCGAACGCCGGGGATACGGCGATCCGTTAAGAATCGTATTGCGGATCGTCGATCGGCAGCGGGATGCCCTTGATCTTGCCTTCGACGACCAACGAGCCGCGAACGAAGCCCTGGAAGTGCGCGACGATCATCGCGCCGCGGCGGCAGCGGATCTTTTCGACGACCAACACCAAGCGATCTCCGGGCAGAACCTGCCCGCGAAAACTGACATCGTCAAGACCGCCGAAGCCGACGACCTTGGCCCCCAACAGATCGAACTTTTGGGTGAAGTAGCTACACAACTGCGCGGCCGCTTCGCACATGATCACGCCCGGCATCAGCGGATAGCCAGGCATGTGCCCGCGCACCCAAAACTCGTCGGGGCTGGTATCGCGGTAACCGACGGCGATGCCCCGTTCGTTGTCGAGCAAGACGATGGCCGTCAAATGCTCCATCTCGTGACGCTGCAAATTGTACCGTCGAATATCCTCCAAGCCGGCGATCGGGTGGTCCAGATCGAGCGTGGCGGGATCGATGATCAATTCCTTGGACACGCGAACGACTCCGAATCCGAAACGAGGAACCAACGACAGACCCACAATACGACGCGGCGAAGCGCGCTCGCGGCGACGGATGCGAAACTAGCAGCGAACCTTACCGCGTTTCAAACGACGGGCTTTGCTGTTCGCCGGGCGGCGGCCGTGATTGGCTTTCTTCAGACGACGATGCGGCTTGGCCATGACGAAAATCCTTCGGATGCGAAGATAGGAAAGCTATCGTCCGTTTTCAGGACGCGAAAATTTCGATTTTATCCGGTTCGGCGTTCCAGGGGAAGCCGGGAACCGGAGAGAGATTCTTCGGTCGAAACGCCCCCAGAATCGAGTAAAACGCCGCCTGAGGTCGCGAAACGACGCCGCCCTCGTCGAAAATCACGTTCGACGAGGGCGGCGCGAAGTCGCGGGGATTTACTTGGCGGCCAGTTTTCCGCCCAGGCGGATGTAATCCAGGGCGATGTCGATCGCTTCGTTGAAGTAGTAATCGCGTTTCACGACCGGGGCATTGGGGTCGTTCATCTCTTCCAGCTCTTTCTCTTCGGCCTTCTCGGAATCGAGTTCGGCGCGTTCCTTCATGAAGGTCGCTTCGTTCAAGCTGACGCGTTTCTTCTTCTTTTGCTCCTCGTAGCTGGCGATCTTCTTTTCTTCCTTCTGGAATTCCTCCGACTTGGCCACGCGTTGCGCCGAGAGGCCGCGCAGCTCTTCGATGATCTTCGGCTCGACTCGGTTTTCCTTCTTCAACGGCGTGGCCGGGACCTTGTCGAAGGCCAGCGCGTATTCCAGATCGGCTTCGCCGACGTCCAGATGCGTGGTGATCGACGGCAATTCGATGTCGGATTCGACGCCCTTGTTTTGCGTACTCTCGCCGTTGGGGCGATAGAACTGCTGCATAGTGATCTTCAATGCGCCGAATTCCGGCGGATTGGCGGTCCGGAAGAAGCGTTGGCCCAGGTCCAACAGGCTTTGCACGGTCCCTTTGCCGTGAGTGGTTTTGTCGCCGATGATCAGGCCGCGGTCGTAATCCTTAATCGCGCCGGCCAAGATTTCGCTGGCGCTTGCGCTGAACTTACTGCACAGCACGACCAACGGCCCGTTCCACGCCACGCCCGCGTCTTGATCGTCGTAATGTTGCACGTTCCCTTCTTGATCCTTCACTTGCACCACCGGACCGCGGTCGATGAACAAGCCGGTCAGGCTGATCGCTTCGGGCAGCGAACCGCCGCCGTTTTTACGCAGATCGAGAATGCAGACGTCGACGCCTTTGGCGTTGAAGTCGTCCAGCAGTTTCTTGACGTCGCGGGTGGTACTTTTGTAATCGTCGCGGTTGTGCGGTGCCTTCCATGTCCATGTAGAAGCTCGGGAGATTGATCACCCCGACCTTGAACGGTTGACCGTTCGGTTTCTTGCCGGCTTCGAAAATTTCGCTGCGGGCTTCGCTGTCCTTCAGCGCGATTTTGTCGCGCACCAAGTCGTAAATTTTGGCTTCGCCGACGCCGCCGACTTGCACCTTCAGACGAACGGTCGTCTTGGGATTGCCGCGGATGAGTTTCACCACGTCGTTCAAATTCATATCGACGACGTCGGTCCAATCGTTCGAGTTCGCGCCTTGTGCGACCGCGACGATGCGATCCTCGGCTTTCAAGCGGCCGTCTTTGTCGGCCGGGCCGCCGGGGATAATCTTATTGACCTTCGTGTACCCGTCTTCGTATTGCAGCGATGCGCCGATCCCTTCCAGGTTCAAGCTCATCAAGATGTTGAAATTCTTGACCGTGCCGGCCGACATGTACGTGGTGTGCGGATCGAACGTGGTCGTCATGGCCGTTAGGAACATCTCGACCAGGTCTTCGTTCCCCAGTTGATGCATCCGTTTGGCGAAGCTGTTGTAGCGACGGGCCAACTTGGTTTTGGCTTCGGCCGCTTCGACCTTGTCGGCCTTCTGCACCAACAGGTCGTATTTGATCCGACGACGCCAACGGTCTTGGATCTCGGCGTCGTTCTTGGCCCAATCCAGTTTCTTGCCGTCGGTGACGAATTCTTCGTCGACGGTGAAATCGTGCGGCGCGTCGAGCAACGCCACGGCGGCCTTGGCGCGCTCGTCGACGCGTTGTAGGAATTTTTGGTAGACGGTGAAGCCGAAGCTGACGTCGCCCTTTTGAATCATGTCGTCGAGTTGCTTCTCGTACTTCGAGAACTCGTCGATGTCGGCTTGCGTGAAGTACAGCTTGAGCGGATCGAGCGACTTGAGAAAGTTCTTGTACGCGCGGGCGGACATCTCGTCGTCCAGCGGGTGCTTGCCCAGGTGCTCGTCGGTGAGGTACTTGGCCACCACGCGCGAGATATAGCGATCGTTCGGTCCGGCGCCGGTCGGTTCGGCGCGTGCTTCGACGCCCCACAGCCCCCAGCCCGTCGCCAACGCGAGCGTGGCTCCACCAAGAATCGCGCGTGCCGAGCGGCCGCGGCCGAGAGACTGAATCCGAAACATGCGAAGGCCTTTAAGAATCGTTCGGAAGGAAGGAGGGCGGTCGCGCGAGGACGCAGCGTTTAGCGTTCCCGATCCGTGGGGAATGCGTCTCGCGTACGAGGACTTCGCGGCGAATGCCGTTGATTCTACGTTCGAGGAAAAAATCCGTTCACGCAACGTCCGCGGAAATTTCCGCCGAGCATTGAGATCGGCGAGCTAACTCCGCGTTCCGCATAGGGTTAGCGGCGACGCACGCAATCCGCATCGTATCGCCGCCTGACGGAGCGAGCAAGATCGATGCGAGTGAAAGGAAAACGCCCTGGGCAACGCTATCGAAGCAGTTGCCGCAACCGGGAGGTTCTTGCCTGAAAAGCGGTAGATTTCAAAAGGATGTCCGAATGACGGCGTGAATTTCGATGTTCGCCGCGACGGCTTACAAGTCGTTCAGCGATCGGTTTGGAGGGCTTCGGCGTTACGCCGTTCCATGTCGCAAATTTTTTCGATGCGACGGGCATGCCGGCCCCCTTCGAACTCGGTCTTCAGCCAGATCTCCACCATGCGGTCGATCAGCTTTTCGCCCAACATGTCGGCGGACAAACAGAGAACGTTGAGATCGTTGTGCCGGCGGCTCATTTCGGCCGTCAGATCGTCGTGACACGGTGCGGCGCGGACGCCGGGAAATTTGTTGGCGGCGATGGCCATCCCGATCCCGGTTCCGCAGACCAAGATGCCCCGTTCGGCGTTGCCCGCGCTCACTTTTTCCGCAACGTGCGCGGCGACGTCGGGATAATCGATGTTCGTATCGCCGCAGGTTCCTTCGTCGATCGCTTCGTGCCCCAGTCGCGCCGCCAATTCCAAGATCTTGGCTTTGACTTGTTGGCCCCGATGATCGCTACCGACGATGATGCGCATGGCGTGAGTCTGGGGTTGAAGTTCGAGCGGCAAGCGTCTCGCCCGCGTTCGCCGTCGGTGTCTGGAAAGTCGCGTAATTTATGTGGGCAATGTCAAGTCGTCCAAGCGTTGCCGCAGTTCCGTTTTAATCTGTTCGGCGCACTTGCGGTAGTATTCCAGCGGGCCTCCGATCGGATCCGCGATGTCCCGCTGATCCAGCGACAACGTCTGCGTGCGCGCCGACGCCTCCGGCCAATTATCGACGATCGCCAAGCGATGCGAACGGGTCATCGTCCAGATCACATCCGCGTGGCGGACGAGTTGCTCGGTAACCGGTTGACTTTCGTGCGTATTCAGGTCGAGGCCGTGGCCGGTCAACGCATCGACCGCTTCGCGCGCGCGCAGCCTCCCAGGGCGGCGGAAATCCCGGCCGACATCACGACCACCCCGCGATCCTGCAATTCGTCCGGCGTGCAGCCCATCCGCTCGGCCAACATTTGCCGACAGAGGGCTTCGGCCATCGGGCTGCGGCACGTGTTTCCGGTGCAAACCAGCAAAATCATCATGGCGGATAAGCGTTTCAATGTGTTCTCTCCGACCACGCCGGGGCGGAGGATTTTCCAGTCTTTGCTGCCCACGCGGACCACGCTCGACGCTTGGCCGAAGCGGCAACGTCCGTCGTCCAGCACCAATTGTACGTCTTCTCCGAAGGCGCGTAACGCATCCTGAGCGGTGAGACATTCCGGCTCGCCGTGGCGATTCGCGCTACTGATCGCGATCGGGCCGGAAAGCATGCGCAAGGTTTCCAAAATGAAATCATGCGCGGGGACGCGAATCCCCAACGTCTTCTCGGACGTAAACGCCGCTTGCGACGCCTTCGGTAAACAGCGAATCAGGCTGTCGGGATGCGAATCGTCGCACACCAACGTGATCGGACCGGGCCAACAACGTCGAGCAAGCCGGCGAGCCAACGGCGTCATCGCCGGCAGATAATCGAGCGCGTCGTCGACGCTTTTCACGGCCAACGTCAGCGGGGGATGCCCAAGTTCGCGACGTTTGGCTTTTAACAGCCGTGCGACCGCATGTTCGTGCAACGCGCTGGCGGCCACGGCGTACACGGTTTCGGTCGGAAAGACGACCAACTGGCCTTCGTGTAAGGCCTGGACCGCTCGGTGAACGACGTCGCGCGTATCTTCGGCGCTCCGGATGTCGATCACCAGTGGGGGCATATCCCGTGTCCGTTCCTCATGGCCGGGCGTGACGATCGGTCAACGCCGTGATCCAGCCGCGCAGGCAGTCCAGCCGGCACGCCGCGGTTCACTCAAGAAGAGCAGCCAAACGCTCGCTCATCGGAGGGCGATTGTCAGTTTATACGACGGTCCCGGTAGGGCATAGCAGGAGAAATCCGACATATTTTTGCGGAAACCCTTGCAGAATCATGAATTGGCTGTAATTTTGATTAATCAAAATCTGTGTTTCGTATTGCACAAAACATTCTTTTTGGATTCAGAAACGATATGCGCTCTGATCGGTTTCGCGCAACTCGCGCATTCACGTTGGTCGAATTGCTGGTCGTCATCGCGATCATTGGGATTTTGATCGCCACGCTGTTGCCGGCGGTACAAGCGGCACGTTTGGCCGCGCTACGCACGCAGGTCCAAAACAATTTGAAGCAGCAAGGCCTGGCGTTTCAAAACCACCATGACGGCCGCAAGCACCTGCCCTCCGGGTACGAGGCCACGCCCGGCCACGCGCAAGCCGATCCGGACAGTTGGGACGCGCCCCCCGGCTGGGGCTGGGGCGCACGACTGCTGCCGTTCATGGAAGAGACCGCGCTGGCCAAGGCGATTCGTTGGGAATTGCCGGCGTGGCACGCATCGAACGTCGATGCCGTCTCGACGCCGATCGCCACGTTCATCAACCCGGCCGCGCCGAATCTCGAACCGACGATGGTCGTCCGCGATTCCGGCAAGGCGCAACTCGCCGTCTGGGGACGCTCGCACTTCGTCGGCAACGTCGGTCAGGACGAGCCTTGGGGCTATCACCCGGGCTTAAAGGATTGGACGAAGGTCTCGACCGGGCCGTTGTATCGCAACTCGCGCGTCAAGCTGTCGCACATCACCGACGGGACCAGCAAGACGGTCTTGGTCGGCGAACACACGTCGATCAGCGATAAGACCTGGGTCGGCGTGCATCCCCAAGCGCAGGTCTGCGCGACCGATCCGAATCTCTATCCGTTCACCGAATGTGATTCGGCCGCGACGTTGGTCCTGTGCCACAGCGGTCCGGCGGCCGACGAACCGGGCATCATCCACCCACCCAGCTTCCCGACCTGCCACGTTTGCCAGATGTACTCGCCCTGGGACGGCGGCCACGTGTTGCTGGCCGACGGCAGCGTCCGCTTCATTCGCGGCGACATCGACCTGACGACGTGGGCCGCGCTCTCGTCGATGCGGGGCGGAGAAGTCGTCGGCGAGTATTAAGCGTCCGTCATCCCACGACGAAGAGCACACACGCTCAAGCGGATCGCCTCTCCCGAAACCCGAACCCTGAAACCCGAAACCCCAATCATGTCCTCACGTACGAAATCGTTGGTGGCCGTCTTCTGCATCTTATTGGTCGGCGTCGGCGCGTGGGCGTGGATGAATCGGCGGATCTATCCCGAAGTCACATCGGCCGAGTCGCTGCGATTGATCAAATTGATGTATACGGCGGCCAATACCAAGAACGTGAAGTTGCTGACGAACTTCGAAAAGGAACTCGCCGCCGCGGTGCGGGCGAAGCACGTCGGGGACGACGAAGCGACCGCGTTCGCAGGCATCGCGCAAACTGCGCGCGAAGGGGATTGGAAGTCGGCCGAACAGGCCGCGTATCGATTCGCGCTCGATCAACGGCGGGATCGCTGACGCTTACGATTCCCACAACCCGGCCAACGGTCCTCCGCGCACGGCCATGCCGTCCAACTTCTTCGACACCGCCGGGTCTTCGACCAGCGGCGGCATATGCCAGGGCTTCACGCGGGCATCGATCACCAACGCGCCGCGACAGCCCCAGTGTTTATGCTCGGTGAATGCGCCGATGCCATGAATGTCGCGGGCCGGATCGCTGCGGGTGAATGTCGACCAAATCCAGTTATTCAGCGTCCGCGCGGCGAACGCCGCGTCGTCGACGATCACGATCAGCGGGAACGCATTCAGCGGATGATCGTGCGGCACACGCTCGCAAATCCGCGCGGTCTCATCGCTGGGTTCGTGTGCGGCCCCGGGACGCTCGCCCGCACTCACGCCGCGCGGGAGACGTTGTTCGGCCCACCCCTGTGGCGTCAGCTTCGTCCCTTCGACCACCAGCACGCCGGGCAGCGCGACGTGCGGCGCACGCCAACCGTCGGGGAGAGAAAAATGCGCGGGTAACTCGGTCGGTAGGTCTCGTCGCGTCGGACCGGCGGCCGCGACGACCAACTTCGAGCCTTCGTTGAGCGCGGTCCCGCTATAGTCCAGCGTGTCGATCGTCGTGCGAGTCTGAAAATGGCAATCGGTCGTCCAATCGACCCGTCGCAGCACGTGCTGAAAGAACGCGGCCGGATCGTGGATGTCGAGCGCGGGATCGTCTTGCTCGGCGACGATAAACAGATACTTGGCCAAAGAGAGTTGCCCTTGGCCGAGGATCGCGTTGGCTTGCGTGAGCAGTTCGCGCGGCTTCCGTTGCTTGTCGTATGGAACATAACGCTCGCTGCCGATCGCCAGCAGCAGCGGATGGACGCCCGACGCGTCGACCGCATGCACGCCGCGCACGCCGGGCAGCACCGTCGGTATGATCGGGCCGGTCAGCTCATGGATGATGTCCCCGAACATCGTGTCTTCTTGCGGCGGCCGTCCGACGACCGTAAACGACCAAATCGCGTCGCGGCGGTGAAAGACCTTATCGACGCGCATCACGGGGAACTCATGCACGTCGCTGTAATAACCTAGGTGATCGCCGAACGGCCCCTCGGGCTTAGTCCGCGTCGGGTCGATCGTGCCGCTGATGACGAAGTCGGCCTCACCGTGAAACGGCAACGTCGTCGCTCCGTGGACCATGCGGACGCGGCGTTGATTGAGCGCGCCCGCGAAAACCAATTCCGACAGCCCCTCGGGTAACGGCATCACGGCCGCCAACGCCATGGCCGGCGGTCCGCCGACGAAGATATTCACGCGTAACGGTTCTCCCCGCGCGACGGCGGCCGCGTGATGCACGCCGATGCCGCGATGGATCTGATAATGCAGTCCGACCTCGTTCGCCGCGTAAGCGTTGCCGGCCAGTTGAACGCGATACATCCCCAAGTTCGAGTGTTGCCAGCCATTCGCGCCAGGCAACTCCGTATAGACTTGCGGCAGCGTGATGAACGATCCGCCGTCGAGCGGCCAACTCACCAAGTCGGGCAAATCCTTCAGCTCACAGGAGGCGTCCATGACGGGGCCATACGCGACCCGCTTCGGTAGCGTCGCGAAGGCCGTCAGCGGCGTCTTCCAATACCGCGCGGGCGACTTGATCGCGGCGGCCGGATCGATTTTCAACTCGATCAAGCGACGGACCGGCTCGAGCGCGTCGCGAAACAGATAATGCGTGCGCTCGCGAGTCCCAAAGAGATTGCCCAACAACGGGAAGCGGCAGTTTTTAACCCGCGTGAACAACAGCGCCGGTCCGCCCGCGGCGAAAACTCGACGTTGAATCTCGGGGATCTCCAACCGCGCGTCGAGTTCGACGTCGATCCGTCGCAAGCGGTCGGTCGATTCGAGGTCGCGCACGGCGGCTTGCAGTGAAGCGTATCCCATCGGTCGTGAGTGTTCCTTAAATGGAATGCCGCGTGTGATCGCGATTCGCGCTATCGAGTCCGTACGAGTCGCCCTATAATAGCCGCGAACTCGACATTTCGATAACGGAGAGCGACCGCGATGCCCGATCTGCCCGTCCCAACGACCCGCCTGGCGACCAGCGAAACCCCGCCGTTGAAGATCGAAGCCGACGCGTTGGTCGTCCCCTTCTTCGCCGAAGAACCGTTCTCCGGCACGCTGGCCGCTGTGGACGCCGCGACCGGAGGACTGGTGACGCGAATGCGCGAAGCCAAGGATCTCTCGGGCAAGTATCTGGAGGCGACGTTCTTGCCGTACCCGACCGGCGTCGCCGCGAAAACGGTGCTGCTGATCGGGTTGGGGACGCGCGACAAGTGGGACGTCGGGCGCGCGTATCGCGCGGCCGGCACCGCGACCAAAGCTCTGGCCGCGAAGCCCCGCGCCGTCGTGGCGATGGCCTGGAGCGACGTGTTGGGCCGCGAACATCTGACGCACGCCGTCGCCGGCGCGATGCAAGGGGGCGTTGGACAAGATCTCTATCGCAAAGACAAAAAACTGCAACCCGCCGAATCGCTCGTCTGGTTGGCGATCGACGAACGAGATCTGGCGGCCGGCAAAATCTTGGCCGACTCGATTCATCTCACGCGTCGTTTGGTGAACGAGCCGCCCGACGTCATCTATCCCGACACGTTCGCCGACGTAGCGAAAAAAGTCGCCAAAGACGCCGGACTCGAATACGAAGTCTGGGACGAATGCCGCTTGGAAAAAGAGCGTTGCGGCTCGCTCATGGCCGTGGCCAAGGGCTCGTCCAAGCCGCCGCGCTTGGTGATTCTCAAGTATCAAGGGGCCGCCAAGGACGCGCCGCAACTCGCGCTCGTCGGCAAGGGCGTGACCTTCGACAGCGGCGGTCTCTCGCTCAAAACGCCCGACGGCATGCTGACGATGAAGTGCGACATGGCCGGAGCGGCGACCGTGCTGGGCGCGATCGCGGCGATCGCCAAATTGAAACTGCCGATCAACGTGTCGGCCTACGTCGGTCTGGTCGAAAACATGACCGGTCCGGCGGCCATGAAGTTGGGCGACGTTCTGCATGCCCGCAGCGGTAAGACGATCGAAGTTCACAACACCGACGCCGAAGGTCGCTTGGTGTTGGCCGACGTGCTGGACGTCGCCCGCGATCGAGGCGCGGCGCATCGTCGATCTTGCGACCCTGACCGGCGCGTGCGTCGTCGCCCTGGGCGTCGACGTCGCCGGCGCGATGACCAACGCCGACGACTGGCAAGCGCGGGTCATCACCGCGTCGCGCGTCGTCGGCGAACCGCTCTGGCCGCTGCCGATGTTTCCGGAATTCGACGAAGACATCGCCGGTAACGTGGCCGACATCAAGAACGTGGGCAACGGTCGTTGGGGGGGCGCGATCAGCGCGGCCAAATTCCTGCAAGCCTTCGTCGGCGACACGCCCTGGACACATTTGGACATCGCCGGACCCGCGTTCTACGACAAAGTGAAACCCTGGGCCGACGCCGGCGCGAGCGGAATGTACGTCCGGACTTTGGTCGAATTGGCCAAAGATCTCTCCGAAGCGACGGCGTAACCCACGCCGACGAAGATCTATCCCATGCGGAAAACGCCCTCCGCGAGCGAGACTCGCGGAGGGCGTCGTCTTGCGCGTAACCTGTTTTTCGTTAGACATGACTCGCGTTTTCCTGGAAATTCTCTGCTACAATAACGCCACTTGGGGACCCGCCAGTTTTATTGCCTTTCGGGAGCATCTTTCGCATGTCCGCGCATCGTCGTGACTTTTTGAAAACCACCGGCACGCTCGCCGCCGCTTCGGCCTTCACGCACATGGCCTTGAAGCCCGTGCATGCCGCTGGCAACGAAGAAATCCGCATCGCCCTGGTCGGTTGCGGCGGTCGCGGCACCGGCGCGGCCGTCGACGCGTTGAACGTGCAAAACGGTCAGTTGAAGTTGGTCGCCATGGCCGACGTCTTCGACAAACGACTGAAAGGCAGCTACACGTCGATCAAGGCCGGCAACATCGGCGACAAAGTTGACGTGCCCGAGGATCGCCGTTTCGTCGGCTTCGAAGCGTATAAGCAAGCGATGGACGTCCTGCGTCCAGGCGACATCGTGATCTTGGCCACGCCGCCGGCGTTTCGTTGGGTCCACTTCACCTATGCGATCGACAAGGGCCTGAACGTCTTCATGGAGAAGCCGGTCACCGTCGACGGTCCGTCGTCGCAACGGATGTTGAAGTTGTACGAAAAGTCGCTGGCCAAAAACCTGAAGGTCGGCGTGGGGTTGATGTGTCGGCATTGCGTGGTCCGTAAGGAATTGTTCGACAAGATCCAAGCCGGCGAGATCGGCGACATCACCATGCTGCGCGGCTACCGCATGAGCGGTCCGGTCGCGTCCTGCTTCAGCAAGAAAAAACCAGACGGCGAAAACGAAACGCTATATCAAATCGAACGCTTCCACAGCTTCCTCTGGGCCAGCGGCGGCGCGTTCAGCGATTACTACATTCACAACATCGACGAATGCTGCTGGATGAAAAACGCGTGGCCGGTGAAGGCCCAAGCCAGCGGCGGTCGTAACTATCGCGAAGAGGGTTACGTCGATCAAAACTTCGACACGTACAACGTCGAATACACGTTCGCCGACGGCGCGAAGCTGTTCATGAACGGTCGTTTGATGAAGGGCTGCAAAGACGAGTTCGCCAGCTACGCTCACGGCACCAAGGGCATGGCCGTCATCAGCAGCGCCGGTCACGCCCCGTCGAAGGCTCGCATCTACAAGGGTCAAAAGGTCGACAAAAACGATCTGGTCTGGTCGGGTCCGAAGTCGGAACCGAACCCGTACCGTTTGGAATGGGAAGATCTGGTCAAGGCGGTTCGCGACGACACGCCGTATAACGAAGTGAAACGCGGCGTCGAAGCCAGCGTGGTCACCGCGATGGGCGCTTCGCCGCGCACACCGGTCAGGAAGTGACCTTCGAGGACATGCTGAACTCGAAGCAGGAACTGGCCCCGGGCCTGGACACGATCACCCTGAACAGCCCCGCCCCGATCACGGCCGACGCCGACGGCAAATACCCGATCCCGATGCCGGGTCTGAAGACGACGACCGAGTTTTGAGCTTCTTGGTCAAACTTGTTTTGTGGATGAATCCACCCTGCGGAACGAGCGTTCTGCAGGGTGTTTTTTGTGTTAATCCCGAAAATTGAAAACGAGGTCGCCGATGCATCGAGGCCGCCAATAAGCGACCTGTGCTCGCTCATCCATGGGAAGATTCGTCAGGTCCGAGCTTTCGATCGCCCGCGTCAATTCCGCGACGCTCGGCACGAGGTAACCGCCGCCCGCTCGAAAGAATTCCGTTAGCTCCGGCCGATCGATGAACGTCGGTTGAGAATCGTGCTCTTGAGGAGTCTCGCGAAACCGATGATGGGGTGATGTTGATTGTGGACGACGGCGGCTCGACTTTGCCTCTGCTCAAGAACCGTCGTCAGATAATTCTTCGGGAAAACGATTCATCTTTCGGTCGAAACGCATCGATAGCCCAACACTCGCGACGCCTCGTGACACCGTTGAACAAACGACTTCGCGTCGACGATCGGCAAGCGATCAAAACCGGTGATACCGCGGGGAACGTCCATGACCGATCCGGTTGCGGAGCGAGGTTACGGGATTCGTAGGACGGTCTTCGGTCGCAACGATTTCAAAGCTTCGAGCAATGTGGGAATGAGCGTGCGAAGTTCATCGATTCGGTTCGAACGCGTTCGTAAGACGACGACCGAAATCGGTAGGTTTTCGAGGTTTTGTTGATAATGAAGATTCGAATCTCTGGTCAGTAAAGCATCGAACGATTCCGTCGCCGCCAAAGCCAACAACGCTCCGTTGGTTTTTCCGCCCCAACCCATATATGCGACCGTGAAACAATCGTGCCCCTCGAATCTCTCGTCGAAGGCGATGCGGAAAGTTCTCGTCCAGTAGAAGCTTCACGCGGAGAGTCTCTCCGGAGCGAAACGGTGTTTGACCTCATCCAAGAGTTGTTCGACTTGCTCCGCGTCACGGTCGAATAATCTTCGAGAAAGTATTCGATCGTATGACCGTCACGCAATGTGTCGAAAAGAATTTCGATCGGAACACGCGTTCCCGCAAAGACGGGTGTGCCACCGAGAATTTCCGGATCGATGTTGATGACGGTTTGCATGACGGTATTATACGTCGGGAAGTCATTTCACGTGAAACGAAGTCCTGCGTCGCGAGTTTCGAAATCCAATTAAACGATCGTCCCCGGCGGTGTTTCTCCCTCCGGCACGAAGCGCATCGACAGCGAGTTCACGCAGTGCCGCGTGTTCTTCGCCGTCAGGCGTTCGCCCTGGAACACGTGGCCCAGGTGGCCGCCGCAGTTGTTACAGACGATTTCCACCCGTCGCCCGTCGGCGTCCGTGTGCCGCGCAACCGCGCCGGGCAGTTCGTCGTCGAAGCTGGGCCAACCGCAACCGCTGTGAAATTTGTCTTTCGATGCGTACAGCGGCGCGTTGCACCGCCGGCAGACGTACGTCCCCGCGGCTTCCAGGTCGGTGTATTCGCCGACGAACGGCCGCTCGGTCCCTTTCCGGACCAGGACGTACTCCTCTTCTTGAGTCAGCGGGTTGTAGTGCGGTTCGGACACGTGTCGGCTCCCTAACGAAAACGATGGGCGGGTTTCATAGAGTTTACGATCTGCGTTCCGCGTTAGCATCCGACCGATCGCAATCCCGGCCGTCGCCGGTACTTTGGCGGCGACGCCGACCAAATCGGCCGAAATTGTTTCACGTGAAACACTCGTCGGCTTACCCAACTTCACTGCGCAAGCGTTACGAGCGAAACGAGCGTTACGCACATGGTTTTTCACGTTTCGTTTCAATCGTAGGAGTCGCCGCCTCGCCGATCGCCAGCCCCCCCGAATACGCCATCTTCACTGCGCGAGCGAAACGAGCGTTACGAACATAGCCTTCCACATTTTTTCTTTCTAAAACCAAACCCACCGCCGCCGTACGTCGCTGCGGAGTTCCCGCAGAAACTCGATCGAAATTCCGGGGGATTGGGCAAGGGCGAGTTTCGGACACTCGTTCCGACGAGCGAAATCCAAGAAAATCCAGCTTCATGTGTAGGAAATCCCGGCTATCGACGCAGAACAAGAACGAGTGATATTCAGTATACCAACTTATCCGTGAAATGTCAAGGCTTATATTCTGGTCGATCGTGGATCCTCGGTATCGGTCGGAGACATCTCACGCGCGGAAAATCACGCTGCGGGACGCCGGTTCCGGGCGTCGAACCCGAATCGCTGCGCGACGTTACGGCGATTCCGTCTCGAGCATCTTCGGCGGCGCGGTTCGTTCTTCCAGACCGATCACGTTGCGCAGCGCGTCGATCGTCCGTTCCGCCGCGCGCATGCCGTCGACGATCGCCGTCGTTTCGTGTCGGAACACGCCGGCGTCGATCCGGCCCACGCTCGACTCGCCCAGGGCGTGAATCTTGGTTTCCAGCGACGCGAGTTCGTCGCGGACCGTCGCCAAGTCGACCTTGGCCCGCGCGACGTTGGCCAACCGCTCGCGGCTGGCGGCCACGTTTTCGATCAACGCGCGGCGACGTGCTTCGATCGCCGCCGGATCGTCTTCGCCCGGGGAAAGCGTCGCCGCGGAGTCGTCTTGTAAACGACGTTCCAAGCGGCGGACGTCTTCCTCCAATCGCTCGGCCGGCGTGCCCTCCAAAAACTTCGTCAACGCCTGCCGCGCGTGCAGCAACTTCAAGTAAATCCACAACAACCGGTCGAGACTCTCGATCTGCTCGCGCTCGAACGTCGCGATCGCCCGATCGCCGCCGGCGGGCAAGTCGGCGGTCAACTTGGCGAGCTCCGCCAGCGTTTTTTGAGCGCGCGATACTTCGTTTGCGCGTCGTACGGGAGCGCGGCCAGCATCCGGTCGATCGACCGTTGTTCCTCGTAGGCGGTTCGCTCCGGCGGTTTCGCGTTCGCGCGCATGTCCACGAAGCGGCGGAACGCGTCGCTCTGCGTGGCGAACAGCAGATAGCCGGTCTCGCCGACGGCCAAGACCGGTAACACGTACTCGGGCGAACCGCTGAAGTACGCCGCCGCGCCGCCGGCCGCCAAGATCAACAGATTCCAGGGCCGAGCGATCGCCGCGCGAAAATATTTGCCGAATGCCACCTGTGCGACGTTCCTCGACCGTAAAGCCCGGACCGCGATGCCGACGAGACGTTACAAAACCAGCTTGCCCGCCTTCGGACGCGTGGCGCTCATCATGCTCATCACTTGCATCATGTCGTAGGCGGTCAGTTCGACCAGCAATTGCGTCATCTTCTCGTGCAACGCGGGCGTCAGTTGCGGTTCGATTTCCTTCATCAGAGCCACGACGCGGGCTTCCTGACCTTCGACTTCGGCGTCGCTGACTTTGCCGTCGGCGATCGCTTCGAGAAAACTTTCCAAGTGCCGCGCTTTTCTTGCAGCAGCGGCTCATCGGTTTGCGGATCGAACCAAGCGGACATCGTAACCTCCGTTAACGAAACGACTGCGCAGCGAACGACGTCAGGGGAGACCGTCCGATCGCTCTTGCGTTGTACCGTTTTCCGGAGCGCCCCGCAAACGCTCGGCTGCGGCTTGCGTTTATCGCTCTTCCAGCAGTTGTCGAATCGCGACCAAGCGTTCTTGCATCCGCGCGCGGCCGTCCGGCGCGCGAACCCGGGTCTGCCAGTCCGGGGGGAGGAACGCCAACTGCGTGCATTCCAACACGGCGGCCAATTCTTGTAGTTCTTTCTCCAGGCCTTGCGCCGAGGGGATGAATTCGGCCAAGGCCGTTTCCAGATCCGCTTTGTCGACCTGCTTCTTGCCGGCGGTCAGCGCCGCGCGTTTGGCCGACAGCAAGACGCTTTCGATGTCGGCGCCGCTCAAACGACGTTGCGGATCGACGGCGGGAATCATCTCGTCGGTCAATTTCAGTTTGTATTTTTTGCCCATCGCGAGAAACATCTTCCGCAACGCGTCCGGCTCGTGCGGATACAACAGCGGAATATGCACCTCGGCGCGACCCTGGCGTTTGAGATCGATCGGCAGCAAGTCCGGCCGGCTGGTCAGCAGCATCCAGACGATCTTGCCGCGATAGCGGGTGTTGCCCATCTGATTGGCGATCATCGAGAAGACCCGCGCGGACGTGCCCGAGTCGCCGCCGGCTTGGCGATTACCCAGCGCGGCATCGGCTTCGTCGATCACCACCAACACCGGGCCGAGCGAGCGGAGTACGCCCAGCACGTGTTCGAGGTTGCCTTCGGTCTCGCCGACGTATTTCGAGCGGAAGTTTTTCAGCATCACGCACGGAATGCCGATCGAGCCGGCGAAGCATTCGGCCAACCACGTTTTGCCCGTGCCGACCGGGCCGCAAACGAGATAGCCCATCGGCGCGACGTCGGCGTTGCCTTGTTGAATGGCGGCGGCGTCTTCCTTCATCCGCGCGATCGCCGCGTCGTGACCGACGACCATGTCCAGCGTGTACGGCGGTTCCAAAAACTCGAGCAATCCGCCGGCTTGCCGCTCCAACAGATCCTTCTTCAACGCCTTGTAGCGCGGCGCATCCAACCGCCGGCCGGCTTTGTCGGCTTGCGCCAACAGCACGTCCAAGCTGGTCAGACTCAACCCGTTACTCATCTCGACTAGTTGCGCGGGCGTGAAATCCGAGAGCTTCGCCAAGTCTTTGTCGGCGGTCGCCGCGGCGACGAATTTGGCCCGTTCCGCGGCGTCGGGCAGCGGGATTTCGATCGTCGTCACGTACGGACTGTGCACCAATCGCTCGTTGATTTCGGACAACTTGTCGGCGATCAGGACGAAGCCCATGTTGTTGGCGCGGATGTGCGGATTGGCGGCCCAGGCCAAGAACCGGACCAAACGCGTCGCGTTGCCGCGCGCAGCGAATCGAGATCGCCGGCCGGAACGAGATACTGCGCATAGTCGAACAGCAAAGCGCAGCTCATGCGCGCGGCGTCGGGTTCGATCAGGTTGCGTTCGAGAAATTTGTCGAGTTCGATCAACACTTTGTCGGGATCGCGCGTCCAGAGGCCCGGCTCGCCCCAGCGGGCGGTCAACGTGTTGACCATCGCGCGAACCGCGCTGCGTCCGCGCCGGCCGCGGCGCGAAGGCCGCGACTCAGGTCATAGCCCACG
Organism: Pirellulales bacterium; assembly: GCA_049840575.1. Lineage (GTDB taxonomy): Bacteria > Planctomycetota > Planctomycetia > Pirellulales > JALHPA01 > JANRLT01. The sequence goes on along the minus strand of JASGKV010000005.1, from coordinate 36,261 downwards.
ACCAAGTCCCACGCGCCGAAGATTTCGGTCGCCAGATAGTCCATTAACGAGACGTAACGCGTGCGACCCGCGTCCTCGATCGCGATCAGATCGCGCACGTTGCCGTGCAGGACGAACATTCCGCTGGTGCCGGAAAAGTACGTGGCCGCCAACTCGCGTGCCCAGGCGGGCGCCCAAGCGGGCAGGGGATCGGTCGCGGGGGTCGCGGCGGAGAACGGCGTATCGGTCACGGAATGCGTCGCGGAGGAAGAACGGCGTCGAAAGAGATCGCGTTACGAAGCGGTTCATCTTATCGCGCCGCGTGCGCGAAGTCGCCGCGCGTGGGAATCGCGATATAATGTGTTCGTGAAATGAGTGCGGGGGGATGGAGACGACTTGGTCCTGGAGCAAGCATGTTTTTGACGGAGCGATTCGCCGAGGCGTTGGCGTTGGCCGCGCGGCTGCATGCCAAGCAAGTTCGCAAAGGAGGCGACATCCCCTATGTGTCGCATCTGCTGGCCGTGACCGCGTTGGTGTTGGAGTACGGCGGCGACGAAGATCAGGCGATCGCCGCCGCGCTGCACGACGCCGTGGAGGATCAGGGAGGACCCGCGACGGCCGCCGTCATCGGCGAACGCTTCGGGCCGCGCGTCGCGGCATTGGTCGCCGCCTGCAGCGACACCGACGTCGAACCGAAACCGCCCTGGCGCAAGCGGAAAGAAGACCATCTGGCCGAAATGGCGCACGCCCCGGCGGGCACGATGTTGATTTTGGCGGCCGACAAGCTGCACAACGCTCGGTCGGTGCTGCGCGATTATCGCGAAATCGGCGCGGCGTTATGGAAACGCTTCGGCGGCGGACGAGACGGCACGCTGTGGTATTTGCGTTCAGTGCGCGAGACGCTGCGCGGAAAAATCCCGCCCGCGATGGAAGCCGATCTGGAAGAAACGCTGGACGATCTCGAGACGCTGGTGCGCGAGCAAGAAACGCCGGGCATGTAACGCGCGAGCGACGCGAATTACGGCGTCGCGGCGGCCGACTCTTGAGCTTGCAGACGGGCGTTGATCTTGCGAACCGCTTCGAGTTGCAGCTGCGCGACTTGGACCGCGGCGTTCTCGATGCCGGTTTCCAACGCGTCGCGACGTTGACGCAACGCGACGGCCGACTGACGCAACGACGTGATGTAACCGTCCAAAACGGCGGTCTCTTTTTTCAGGTTTTCGGCGTCTTGTTCCAGCGCTTTGATACGGGTCTTGTGGATCTCGATCGTCGCGGCGGTCGAGGCGTTCGTCGCGGCGTTCAGCGCGATCAGGCGATCCGTCTCGGCGATCGACTGTTCGACGCGCTTCCGCGCTTCGATATCGTGTTGATAGCCGTTGGGGAAATCGCGCAACGGGCGTTGGTAGACGCGGTAATCCGCGCCGTCGAGTTCGGCCTTGCCTGCGGCGATCAGTTCTTCGGCCGCGGCGATCGGCAAAATCGCCTTGCCGCCGACGGGGATGATCGTGCCGTATTTCTTGCCGGGCGTCGCGGCGGGGGCGCCGTCTTCGCCGGGCATCGGCGCGGCTTGCGCCGCCCCGGCGGCGGTGTCGTACGGCGCTTTCATGCGCACGCGATACTGAATGCTGTCGGCTTTGGCCTTTTTCTCTTGTTCCATCAAGACCGGATCGACGATCGACGGATCGACGGCGGTCAACTGTTCGGCCTCGGCTTCGGTGACGGGCTTGCCGTGTTTGGTCAGTTCCAAGAGATCCTGCGCCGTGATCGTCGGCAGCAGCGCGCGGATCTCGTCCGCGCTCATGCCCGCGAACGCGCGATAGTCGTCGTTGGGAAACTTCACATAGGCGATCACGGGGCGGTCGCGCCCGGCCGGCGGCGTGGTTTTGGGATCGATCGGATTGATCGAGGTCAGGTTGACGGTTTTCCCGTTGACCGAGTCGACGTTAAAGAAGCCCAAGTACAAATCGCCGGACAACTTGAATTGCGGAGCGAGCGACGTGTCTAAGAACAGATAGAGCTGCGTTTTTTCGACCAAGCCGACGGGCGGCTGTTCGGTCCGGAACGTCAACACGGCCTTCAGACGATTCCCTTCGACCGAAAACGTGGCGAGCAGCGGATCGAGATCGGCGCCGATGTTGTCTTTCGGTTTCAGGCTGTTCGGGATGATCCCCCAAGCCGGCCCGCGTCCTTCCAGCGCTTTATTCAAATTCAAACGCAGCTCGTCGACGCGAGTTTTCTCGATGTCGTCTTTCCCGTCGGCCTTGCCCAGACGCAGATCGTCGGCGGTGCCGATCATCGTCGTGGCGGTTTTGTTCCAATCTTGTTCTTCCTTGCCCCAGGCGCGGTAGATGGCCAAGGTCTTGGCCGACAAATACATGAAGCCGAAGCCGGCCGCCAAGTTGAGGAACAACAAGAAGATCGTGTAGAGTCGCCAGTTCTTGAAGCTCAAGAACATCGACGCCAAGCCCGCCAGCAAAGCCAGGCCGGCCATCCCCAACACGATCGATCCGATGCTATCGCCCATGACTGCGGTGCTCGTGTGTTCGCCGAAGGACCGAAGCCGCGGCGGAACGGGAATGCGAAAACGCCGGGCCGCGTGAGGACGCGAACGGAGCCGGCTCCGTCCCGGGACAGGATGAGTGCGAACGAACAACCGCCCCGGGGCGGGGCAACTTCGTCCATTTGGATGATAAATCGGGCAAAAAGGGGAGTCAAGGAAAGCGGTCCGGCCTCCGGGGAATTCTCGGATTTCGCTGGTTAAACGCCGGCATAACGCTCGTAATCGGCGAGCGGCGGGCGCCCCGACCCGCACGATCCACAAAGTCGGCGAAATCGTTGAAGTCGATCGTGAGCCCGGGACGATAAAGCCGGAAACCGTTCGTCGCGCGGGTCGGGGGGCCTTGCGCGACGAGAGCGCGCACGTGGCGCTCGCGACCCGGCGATCGTCTCAGGCGGCGATCGCGACCTCGATCCCCCCGGTCTCATGTCCGATCATCGCCGTCCCGCGATTCGGTTGTTCGATGCTTCGCGACGTCGCTGGGCCGGCGCGTTGCTGTGCGCGGCGTGGCTCGCCGCGTCGTTCGGTTGCACGCGCGCCATGTACCGCGAGTCCGCCGATCAAGACGTCTATCGCGTGGTGGCCGAAAAATCGAACGACCCGCGGTGGTGTCTGCAAGACTACACGATCGATATCGACCCGCGTTCGCGGATGTACGACGGTTTCGATCCGGACAACGAACCGCTGCCGCCCGACGATCCGACCGCGCACAAGCTGATGCATTGCGTGGACGGGATGAAGGGCTATCCGTGTTGGCATTTGAACGGCGACACCGAGATGGTCGAGAACCTGCGGTGGATGGAAACGCTGCCGCGCGGCCCGCGCGGAGAGGTGCAGGTCGATCTGGATAACGCGGTCCGTCTGGGCTTGATGCATTCGCGCGATTACCAGAAGGAACTCGAAGATCTGTATCTCTCGGCGCTCGACGTGACGTTCGAACGGTTTCGTTTCGATGTGCAATATTTCGGCGGTAACGACACGTTCTTCACCGCCGACGGTCCGCTGCGGAACGGCAACGGACAATCGAGCAGCACGCTGACGACCGACAGCAACCTGCAGGCGACCAAGCTGTTCGCCAGCGGCGGGCAGTTGGTGGTCGACGTGGCGAACTCGATCGTGTGGCAATTTTCCGGGCCGGACACGAACGTGACGACGACGCTGTTCGATTTCAGTTTCGTGCAACCGCTGCTGCGCGGCGGCGTAAAGGCGCAGGTCTTGGAACGCTTGACCTTGGCCGAACGGACGTTGCTGGCCAACGTCCGCGCGATGGAACGTTATCGCAGCGGGTTCTATTTGAACTTGGCCACCGGCCGCGACGCCGGGCAAGGTCCGCAACGCCGCGGCGGCGTGTTCGGCGGCGGCGGTTTGGCGGGTTTCACCGGGCTGGCCGGCGGGTTCAGCAACGTCAGCGGAACCGCCACGCAGGGAACCAACAACACCAACACCACCGGCGGCGCGGGGGCGGGCCAAGCCGGCGGCTTCTTCGGGTTGCTGCAAACGCAACTACAACTACGGAATCAAGAAGCCAACGTCGCCGCGTTGGCCGACAGCTTGGCGCAGTTGCAGGCGGCCTACGACGCGGCGCGGATCGATCGCTTTCAAGTCGATTTCGGCCGCCAAGCGTTGTTCAACGCCCGCAGCCAGTTGCTGCAAGCCAAGACGAATTTTCAAAACACGCAGGACGCGTACAAGATCACGTTGGGGTTGCCGCCGCACGTCGACATGCAGTTGAACGATCCGCTGTTGGCGCCGTTTCAGTTGATCGATCCATCCATCCCGCCGCTGCAAAATCGTTTGACGCGCACACAGGAGTCGTTGGGGCCGGGCGTGATCGGTCTGCGCGAAGCGACGCGGCAACTCGGCGACAATCCGACCGCGGACGCCGTGGTGCGCGATCGCCTGGGAGAACTTCGCGAGGTTCTGGCGACCACCCGGGACGTGCACCGCTTGTCGCAACGGCAGTTCGGCGCGGCCGAACTCGATATCCGCGATTTGGCCGCGGCGATACCGGATCGTCGCCGCATCTTGAAGAAACTGGAAGAACGCGACGCCGCGCTGCAATCGCGCGTCTCCGGCGATACGCCCAACGCGCTGGCCGCCGAAGGGGACGCCGACACGCAAGATCCGTTGCCGGTCGACGAACCGGGAGGCAAACCCGACGACGAGTTCGCGCTGATGGTCCGACAGCTCGACGCGTTGCCCGCCAAGCTGCGCGGCGAATTGGCGCTGCTGATGCAATCGTTCGCGCGCTATCCGCAAGAGTGGCAACGGTTGGACGCGGAACTGGCCGCTTGGCAAGCCGATCCGCAAGCCCTGGCCGGACCGGCCGGACAAGTGCGCATGAACGCCGTGTTGGGGGCGCTGCCCGATTTGTTGGTGAACTTCTCGGGCGACATTTTGGAACTGTCGTTGATCCAAGCCCGGGCGCGGGCCGAGAGCGTCAACTTGCTGCCGGTCGAGTTGTCGCCGGCCGACGCATTGTCCATCGCCGCGCACAATCGCCGCGACTGGATGAACGCTCGGGCGTCGCTGGTCGATACGTGGCGATTGATCGAATTCAACGCCAACGCGCTCGAAAGCCAACTTGATCTGGTGTTCGGCGGCGACGTTCGCACGGTGGGAAACAATCCGGTCGACTTCCGGAGCGCGACCGGCCGCCTGCGGGCGGGCGTGCAGTTCGACGCGCCGCTGACGCGCGTGGCCGAGCGAAACAACTACCGCCAATCGTTGATCGAGTATCAACAAGCCCGTCGCAACTATTACCTGTTCGTCGATCGCGTGAATCAATCGTTACGCAATGGACTGCGGCAGATCGAGTTGGATCAGGCCAACTTCGAACTGCGCCGCGCCGCGGTGCGCGTGGCGATCGATCAGGTCGAAGTGACGCGGCTCCGTCTACGCGAACCGCCCAAGCCGGGAGTCGAAGCGACGTTCAGCCCGACGACCGCGCGATCTGGTCTCCGCGCTCGGCGACTTGTTGAACGTGCAGAACGACTTCATGAGCGTGTGGGTCAACTTCGAGGTCGAACGCATGACGCTCGACTTCAGCCTGGACACGATGCGCGTCGATGCCGAAGGTCTGTGGATCGATCCGGGCGCGGCGGTCGGCTTGAACGGATTGCAATCCTTGGCCTGCGTCGGCAAAGAGCAGGAACGCGTCGACGACGATTCGTTGTGGCGAAAAGCCGAAAACGAAGGCCGCGAAGCGATGGGCGCGCCTAAGAAGGACGCCAAGCACTTCGCCCCGCAACAAGAGCCCGAAGGAATACCGCCGGGCGTGTCGCAACGCCGTATCGACGGGCGAGTGTCGCAAGCGGCTCACGCGGAGCCGGTCGAACCGCGTCGCGTGCGCGGACCGCAATTGAACGGAGCGGGCCGCAACGAGTCGCGAGACGACACGAAACCCGCGTCGACAGGCCCCGCACCGCGCCGGAAGTCGCGGGCGGACTTAAACCGTGAGGTCAGTTCGCAGTCGTGCGGGCGCGATGACCGACGCCTTGGTTGGCGGGGGTTTTCAGGCGATCTTCGCGCGCGTAGATCAAGCGTAACTCGCTGCCGACCAGCAAGCCTTTGCCGATATATTGACGACCGCCGCCCCCGCCGCCGCCCCCGAAATTGTCGACGGGGATGCGCAACTCGATCACGTCGTTACGAATTTCATAGGCGTCGAAATAGCGACTCTCGACGCGACCGTTCTCCATAAACGTAATCGTCTCTTCCGTGTTTTGCGTCGGATTGTTCCCACCCGGCGGCGGTCCGAAACGGCGGAACGGATCGGGCACGTTGGTCCACTTCACGGTCCAAGGACGCATGATAAGGGACTTTTCCAGTTGCTTGCCGACGAGTTTTCCTAACGACGGATCGGTGGCCAATTCTTCCAACCGTTTTTCGACCTTGGCGATCGAAAGACCTTTCAGTCCCGGCAAAGCGTCCTGATACAGGTCGCCGGCATGACGACGCGCGTTATTGCGCGAAGTGTCCTTGGCTTTGTCGCCGTAAGCCCACCATTCGTCGGCGATAGCCATCGTTTCGTTGGCGTCGCGGGGCGAGGCGGCTTCGCGTTGCGCCAATTTCGAGAGGGCCGCGTCCGAACCTTTCGCCACGTGCGGCAGCCCGGTCGTGAATTCGCCTTTGATCAGGCAGAGATAAGCGCCCCAATCGGCGTTGGCCGCGGCATCGTTGGGCGAGGTTTTGAGCAGATCGTGCGAGACCTTCACTTTGGCGTATTGCGTCTTCAACGCGCCGAGTTCTTTGATCCGCGCCGTCAGAACCTGCGCTTCCGCCGTGGCGTTCGTCTTGGTGGCCAGCGCCTTGGCCATGTTGGCGTAACGGGCGGCGCGATCGTAGTCGTTGTTGTCCATCGCCGTGGTCGAACGTTCGTTCAACTCAGACAGCAGACCTTGAAACCAAGGGGCGGGCTTGTTGGGCAAGTTCTGCATCTTGGCGAACGCCGCGATGTCTTCGTCCTGTACGTCGACGCCGAAGGACTCGGTCAGGATGCGACCGGCGCGACTCATGGCGTTGTAGTCGCCGGTGTAGGCGGCCAGTTCGCGCGATTCGCTGGCCAAGACGTACGTCGTGGCCGCGTCGTTACTGGCTTCGAGCGCGTGTTCGAGCAGCTTTTTGGAGAGGCCTTGATCGCGCGCGGCGTAATCCGCTTTGAAGATCTCGCGAATTTCTTTGGTCTTCGCCGCGATCGCCGCCTTCTCGGGCACGCTCATTCGAACCGGCGCGGCTTTCGGAGGGGTCATCGTCCCTTGCAACGGTTCCATCATCCCCGGATCGTTCCCGCCGAGACTGTTGATCGCCGCTTCGAACTCGTCCACCGGCTTGGCGGGCATCCCTTTTTCGGGCATCGTTTTTTCCGACATCGTCGGCGCGGCGGGCGCGACCGTCGCCGGGTTGGTCGGACCGACCGGCATCGGTGTCGTCACGGTCACGGATGGCACTGGTTTGGGAACCGCCGGAGCGGGCGTGACGGGCGTTGCCGGATTCGCTTCGTTGGGAACAACTGTCGTTGCCGGCGTTTCCGTTCCCGGGACAGGTGTTGTCGGCACGGTAGGCGCGACGGTCGTCGAAGGATTCGTCGGTTCGGTCTGCGGCGGAGTCTCCGTCGGAACGCTGGGCGTCTTCACCGCCACCGGTTCGGTTTTGGCGGGCGGCGTTTTCGGCCCTTGGGCGACCGGCTCTTCCGGCGACTTGCGTAACGCCAAGACTCCGGTCAAGACCACCACGGCCCCGACCAGCCCGATCAACACGGTCCACATCCCAACCGGCGACGGTTTGGGTTGCGGCGCGGCTTGAAACACGGGAGGCGTCACCGGCGGCTGTTCGATCGCGTAGGGCATCGCGCCGCCGTCAGCGCCGACCGGACGTGTCGTACGCAGAGGAACCGGCGCCATGCGTTGACCAGGCATCGGCTGCGTACCGAGTTGTGCGTGTTGCGGCTGTTTGGCCGCGACCGACGGAGCGGGGGAGAGCGCCGGCGCGGCGACTTGCCCCTCGGCCAGCTTCTCGCGCAGGCGGCGATCGTAATCGGCTTTGCGCTCGGGTTTCAACAGGCACAACCGCGCGGCGGCCAACTCATTCAGCAATTTATCCGCGGCGATCGCGAACTCGCCGGCTTGAAATTGGCGAACGTGCGCCATTTGCCGATCGGCGGCTTGGGCGATGATGTTCGCTTCGCTCTCGTAGAGTTCCAGCCCGAGCAGGCGGTAATGATGAACGGGGCGTTGTTTTTCGCGAATGCCCAGCCACTGCAGATAAGGGTCGAAAGCCGCGCTCATCCGAGTTACTCCGCTGCGCCGAACAAACACCGTCGAGAATGCCGCCCGCTTGAATATGTCGTCCGAGCGTTTCGGCGTCCTGGACGGCCGAAATCCCGGATTCGTTCAACATCTCAATTTAACGCGGAAGCGTCCGACAAACAACACGATGCGAAATCGCCGGAGGCGTGGAAAAGCCAGCAAATCAGAGCATATTTTCCACGCAGACGAGGTTCGTACGACCATTTAACCGTCGTGGGGATCGGCGGTTTCTCTCTGAATCGGGAATTTTTCTCCCCGAGATACTTGGTTCGTCGTACGATCCAAGCGTTCCAACGCCCAACGGCAAGCTTCGGCGACGACTTCGTCCTCGTCGGCCGCACCCCGTTCCAACGCCGGTCGCGCGGCCGGGTCCGCGCGGTTTCCCAAGACCAACGCCGCGTTGCGCAGCATCCCGCGCCGCTCGGCGCGCAGAACACGGTCCCGCGAAACCGCGCGGCGAATTCCTCGGCCGTCCACAGGAACAGGTCGGTCAGTCGATACTCCGCCTCGGTGGGATTCGGTCCCCACACGGGATCCTCGGTCGGCGGCGACTTCGAGTTCCACGGACAAACGTCCTGGCAAACGTCGCAGCCCCAGAGCCAGTCCCCCATCGGCTCGCGTAGCTCGGTCGCGATCGAGGACTTCGTTTCGATCGTCAGATAACTGATGCAGCGCGAGGCGTCTAAGACATACGGTTGTACGAACGCGTGCGTCGGGCAGGCTTCGAGACACGCGCGACACGTCCCGCAATGATCGGCCGTGAACGGCGCGTCGATCGGCAACTCGACGTCGAGGATCAACGCCGCCAGAAAGAACCAACTGCCGTGTTCGCGATTGAGCAACAGCGTGTTCTTACCGATCCAGCCGAGTCCCGCCCGGCGAGCGAATTCGCGTTCGAGCAGCGGCGCGGTATCGACCACGCCGCGCGTCCGCGCGGCGGGAACCCACGTTCGTAGCGCGTCGCCCAAGCGATCGAGTCGCTTCCACAAGACTTTGTGATAGTCGGCGCCGTGCGCGTATTGCGCGATCCGTCCGTCGGCGCGAGCTTCGTCTTCGGTACGATACGGGACGGCCAGCATCAAGACGCTCCGCGCCGTCCAGCAACAAATTCAAATCGCCGTACGCCGGCAAGCGGTCGGCGATGTACGCCATCTCGCCCGCGTAGCCGGCGGCGATCCATTCGCGGACGCGATCGAGACCCTCGGGCGGGTCGGCCGAAGTGATCCCCGTCAACACGAAACCGAGTTCGCGCGCGGTCGCTTTGAGCGCGGCGGCGATCTCGGCGGGCGTCTGTGGAGGGGGTGCGAAAGACACGAACCGATCGAGCGGGTGGCGCGGCGAAGTGGAAGATTTCTGCGGAGATTCGCGAAACAACGGCTTGGAATCCGCGAAAACGGCGGCTTGAAACGTCGCGCGACCGTAACTACCGTGGAATTCGGAGTCGTCGTTCGGGCATGGCCGCCGCGTTTTATCCATCATCGACGTCGGTCGCGGGTTACACAACCGGCCGATCGCACAACGGGCCGCTGACCGGCGGGAGACACCCTTATGTTGAAATCACGCACGGCGATCGCCATCGCCTTGGCTTGCCTGTTCGTCGGCGCCGCCGAAGCGTCGGCTCAATTTCCATGCGGCGGTTTCGGGGGCTTCGGCTACGGCGGCAACTACGCCTACGCCACGTCGCGGGCCGATCTGCCGCCGTTCTACGCGATGTATCCGCCCGTGTATTACAGCCAACCGGTGGCGCGAACCTACGGCTACAGCCCGTTCGCTTATCCGCCCGGCACGATGACCCCGGAGATCGTGCAAGAGATTCCGCAAACGATCGTGAATCCGCACGTCAAGGAATCGAGCGCACCCAAGGTGAACAACACAACGGCCGATCGCACGGTCATGGCGCCGACGCCTGATCGCGTGCAAACGACGCTCAACCCGTTCGTGACGACGATCCAAGAACGCGTCACCGCGCGCTAAGTCGCGCATAAGATCAAGAAAAGAACACACGGCCGCCGGAGCTCCGGCGGCCGTATGCGCATGGTTCGTGAGCGATTAGGCCGCGCGACGCAATGCTTGCGTCGCGCGGAAGTCGTACGTAATCCGAGATGCGATAAATTATTCCCTGTGCCGGCGCGAGTTCGAATTCTTCGACGGTCTCCGGATAATACCGATCCATCAACTCGCGATTTTGTTGATAGATTTGTCGCGCAAAGCGCAACGTCAGGTGCTTCGCCCAGTCGTTCGGATCGCCGGAGCGGTAATGCGAACCGGCGTCCGACGCTTGGCCGGGCGCACGGCCGCCGGACTTCGCACGGAAATCATGACGCGCGACATGAGCCGAGAAATCCTCGGGCATATGTTCGCCGAAGTGTTCGAAGATCCTTTCGAAAATCGGCGTCGGATCGCGGACGACGTCTTCCATACGAAGCGTCAGCACGCGATCGTCGTCGTAGTCGAATTCCTTCATCGCGGCCAACGGTCCGACGACTCCTTCGTGGAATCCGTCGCGACTGCGTATGAACTCGTTCGTGGCGACCAAACCTCGTCGGATATCGAGCGTTTCCAATCGCTTGCGTTGCTTCGCCAGCAACGGCCATGTGTCGATCGGATGCGTCTTGATGTGTGAAAAATAGCTCGAAACCAAGATCGCCAGCGGATTACGCACGATATGCACCGCCCGATCGACTTTGTCCTTGAGAAAATTCCAAGACGCGTTGCCGAAGATCAGAAACTGGAAGCGCGCGGCGTCCGGGGGAAACTCGTCGCTACGATGCGTCGCATAAGCGGGCAAGCCTCGACGCACGCAATAATAGTCGTGAAACACGTCGCTGAGCCACGCCGAAGCGCATTTGTGGTGCGTCATAAAGATCGGTTTCATCGAATCACCTCGTCGCGTGAAAATCGTGAGCATCTCCGGACTTCGAACCCTCTGCGACGATTCACGCCGCGCTCTGCGCCCCGCGAACGAGGCTGCGCCATATCATAAAGCAGCGCGGCCGGACCGCCGGACATGTGAAATAACCCCGCGACCTCGGGATAGTATCCGTCCAAAACGTCTTGATGTCGCAAGTAAACCGTCATGGCGATTTCCGCGGGGAGTCGTTCGGCCGATACGAACGGGTTTTCAGGTTCCGTCGCGAACCGTGGGTCGTCGTACGAATCCGAATCGATCGGCGAGAAACGCGAGGGGCGCCGCGTGATGCGTTCGGCGAGTTCCTCGGGCAACGGCTCTCCGAAATACGTGCAGAGCGCACCCAGGAAGGATTCCGGCGCAAGCACCAAATCTTCAAAACGAATCGTCAACGTTCCCTGGTCGTCCGCTGGCGGAGCCGACGCGGCGCCGGTAGCGCACGCCGTCCTCCGCGAGGACGACTGCTTGCGTAGATGTTCGTGACGCACGGCGGGCAGCGGCCACTGTTCGACGGGGAGCGTACGGCAGACGGAAAAATTCGCCGCCGACAGAACCGTCAACGGATTACGCACGACCCGAACCGTACGCGACGAGCCTTCGCATGTGAATTCCCAACGTATATCGATCGACGATGCGTTTCGATGGCTTAACCGTTCGCCGAGCGTAACGGCCGAACACTCGTCGGCCAACGCGGCTATCCAGCCGGTCGTCGTGGAGTGGTAGCGCGTGAAGATCATCGACATCGACGAGGCTCCGATAGGACTTTGCCGTCGAGGAAGCCTCCGGCCTCCGGATGATCGACAAAACCGTTACAAAGCTCCTTATCGTCGTCACCGCAAAAAATACTTGAAGACTTTTCTTGAAGTTCGGCGACGGCCGCGCCGACGGACGTTTTGTCGCAAGCACGAAGGGTCGCGCCGTCTTGTTTGCCGGCATTCTTTGATCGCAATCAACTCGGCTCATCCTCGAACGCCGGCGGTTTATCCGGCTTCGCATAGAGTTTCGTCAAATCCAAGATTCCGCGCTGCTCGTCGTCCATCAGTTTCAACTTCGCTTCCAAGCGTTCGATGCGGCGGATCAAGGTCGGCACCAAATCGACGGGGCGGTCGCCGAAGACGGGGTGCGGCACTTCGGGATACCCCAGCTGCCGATGCAGCACCGCGAACAACAGCAGCGGTTCGCGGCCCCGATTGGCCACGGCGATGCGTCCTTCCTTCGCGCCGAACAAAACGGGCGGTTCCTGCTCGGAATCCCCATGCCGTGCGCGATCGAGCCGGGCTTGTTCGCTGCGCAGATAAATCAATTCGCCCAACTCCAAGAACCCGACCTGCTTCCGCACCAACAGAATCCAATCGCGCCACTCGGAATCGTAGGCCGGATCGTCGGCGATCGCCGCCAGACCGCGATCGTAGTTCAAGCGATTCCGACAGAGACTCTCGAATTGATAAAGGAACAACCCCTGCGGCGACGGTTGGTCGGCGCGGTACAGCGCCTCGCGCTCGAGAATCTTCAACGCCATCGTCAGGTCGAACCGCCCGCGATCGCGTTCGGCTTCGCCGATCAGAAACGTTTGAAACGGCGTGAAGTAGTGCTTCAGCCGCCGCATCGCCGGCGCCATGAATCCGGTCAGTTTCAACTCGGACGCCAAATAGTCCAGCGACAAATAGAGATTGCCGGTCGGCAGAATTTCGTGCTTCAGCGTTCCCAGCAAATCTTGCGTCGGCAGCGCCTGTTCCAGACGCTCGCCCATCGCCCGATAGAGATAACTTTGTTCGATAAACTCTTCGCGATCCGGCACTGGCACGGCGAACCCCCTCTGACGACGGTGGACCAACGGTCTATAATACCAAAGTCGGCCGCGCGTCGATGGAACGCGAACCGCCGGCTTCGCGTCGTTTCGAATTCTCTGAAAATTTCGTTCATGCCCGATCAGCATTCCGCCGTCGAAGCCGCCATCGCCGCCGTGCGCGCGGGCCGGGTCATCATCGTGGTCGACGCCGAAGATCGCGAGAACGAAGGCGACTTCATCTGCGCGGCCGAGAAGGTTACGCCCGAGATCGTGAATTTCATGATCACGCAAGGCCGCGGCCAGTTGTGCATGCCGATCTTGCCCGAGATCGCCGAGCGGTTGGAACTTCCGCCGATGGTGGACACCAACACGACGCCGCTGGGGACGAATTACACCGTCCCGGTCGATCATCGCAGCGCGCGGACCGGGATCACCGCGCAAGAACGTGCGACGTGCATTCTTGAAATCGTGAACCCGGCCAGCAAGCCGAGCGATTTCGCGCGGCCCGGACACCTGTTTCCGTTGCTGGCCAAAGAAGGAGGCGTGCTGCGCCGCGCGGGTCATACCGAGGCGGCCGTCGATTTGGCGCGGTTGGCGGGACTGGCGCCGGCCGGCGCGTTGTGCGAGATCCTCGGCGCCGACGGCAATCGCGCGGATCGCGCGCGGTTGCACGAACTGGCCGCCGAGTTCGATATGCCGATGATCACGATCGAAGACCTGATCCGCTATCGCCGCGTGCGCGAACAACTGGTCGAACGGATCGCCACGGCCGAATTGCCGACCAAGTACGGGCAGTTCCGCATCATCGCCTACGGGGTCAAATACGAAGCGCAACAACCGATCGTGCTGACGATGGGCGATCTGACGTCGGTCGAAGCGCCGCTGGTGCGGTTGCATTCGTCGTGCTTCACCGGCGATCTGTTGGATTCGCTGCGTTGCGATTGCGGCGACCAATTGCATCTCGCCCTTAAGCGCATCAGCGAAGAAGGGGCGGGCGTGTTGGTTTATCTGCCGCAAGAAGGTCGCGGCATCGGGTTGGTCGAGAAGATCAAGGCGTATTCGCTCCAAGACCAAGGGCTCGATACGGTCGAAGCGAATCTCGCGCTCGGCTTCAAGGCCGACTCGCGCGATTACGGCGTCGGCATCCAACTGCTGAAGGACCTCGGCTTACGTCGCGTACGATTGCTGACCAATAACCCAAAAAAGACCGATGCCTTCATCTACGGCGGCTTCGATCTGACCGTGGTCGATCAGGTGGCGATCGTCCCGCCGGTGCACGAACACAACGAAAAATACCTGGCGACCAAACGCGACAAAATGGGGCATGCCCTCCCGAACAACTGAGCGGAATTATTAATTGTGATGAGGTTTCAACACGATGAACCCCGCCGCAATCGCAGTTTTGGTTTGCTTGGGAGAATGCCATCGTCTCATGAAAGAGCACGCCGGCAATCTTCGAAGTTTGGATAACACGTCGAGCGTCACGCATAACACCGACATTATTCCGTTTGAAGAAGCTCTCCGGCTGGAAGAATACGTCGAATGTGAATTACCAGATGGGAATGCATTGAGCTGGTGTTTTGAAACGACGATAAGGTTGGATAAAACTCTGATCGAAGCCGATGTTCGAATAATTCATAGTAAGGGTCAGGATGTTATTTTCACGGTCGCCGATTGCGAAATCCTCGATCATAGTGAGCTAAAATCCAAGCTACTCGAAGTCGTAAATTGCATTTGCGATTATTATCCAAATCACGACGAGCTGGCCGCCTATTGATTCAACGATTCACATCGACGATTTCGTATTCGACTTCGATGCCGTTTTATTCGCTGCGGCCGGTTTCGCGCCCAGCGATTTCAACCGCTGCTCGGCCGACGCGATGAACGATCGCGTCGCCGACGCGACTTCCTGCGAGTTCTTATAGTCCTTCTTGGCCACGAACGTGTCGTGCCCGGCGTCTTTGCCGTGACCTTGCGCGTTACGCAGATCGTCGGCCGCCGAGTGGACGTGTTGGACGGCCGCTTTCCACTCCGCGTCGGCGTAGAACAATTTCTGTTTCACCTCGTCGCAATGCTCGACGGCGTCTTGCACCGCCTCTTTGGCGGCTTGGTACGCGACGTCGTTCTTCAACCAACGCCGTTGATCGTCGTCCAAGCGCAAGTGCTCCGTCGCGCGGTTCCGCGTCGCGCCGGCCGCCGGGCGTTCGGCTTCGGTCACGCGATAGAACTCGTCGTCCAACTTCGCCAACGCCGCGTCGAGCGCCTGATGAGCGGCGGCGAAGTCCGAACCCTCCTTCTGCTCCTCCAAAATATCTTCTTCGATCTCGCGCAATTCGGTCCGTGCTTCGAGTTCGTCGTTCTTCGCGTCGGTCATCGCGCTCGACGCCTGCATCAACTGCGACGCGGCGGACCCGATTTGCGCTTGCGACATGCCGCTTTTGGATTCGGCCGACGCCAACAGTTGTTTGGCTTGCGAAACTTGGTTCTGCAAATTCGCGATCACCTTCTTCCGCTGCGCGGCGGCCGCCGCGCCGTTGCGACGCGAACGTCGCGCCCAGGCGTCGCCGGTCAGCAGAGTCGACGCGAACGCGAAGACGAAACACAGCAGCAACGAACGACGAAGCAAAGACATAAGCGAGACCGTGTGAGCGGCGAAGGAAGCGACCGAAGGCGGGACACGGACGATGCGAGATCGTACGTGCGTCTTGAATTTTCTCCGCCGCGACGCCGCGTCGCCAGATCGATGCGGTGACGTTTGCGTTAGCTAACGACGATGCGTTAAGAATTCGTCAGCCCCCGCTGACCGGGGGAACGAGCGCGATGTCCGCGCCGGCGGCGATTACGGTCGTTCGCGCGGCGTATTCGCCGTCGACCGCCCACAGCGAACGGCCCATCCAATCTTGTAAGCGCGGCGCGATGCGCAGGCAGGCCGCTTCCAGGTCCCCCACCGTGCCGCCGGCGGGCACGTCCACCTCGACGGTCGGCGCCCCGACCGCGTCGCGCGCTCCGGCGAAGAGTTGTATGACGATCCGCATCCATCCATCCGTTCGTACAATCCGCGAAACCGTCAAGAACGGTACGCCGCGTGACGGCGTTTCGTGTTTTCGCTCACTCGAATCATACTGAACCTCGCGAGCGTTTGTCAGAGTCGACTGTGACGCTTCGCGTTCATCAAGCTCCTCTCTTTGCCCACGCCGATGACACAGCTCGACGTTCGCGGCTCGTTCGGCTTCTTGAAAACGGCGTGCGGTGCACTGCTCGGCGGTTGGGCCTTTTCCGGCGCCTTGTCGGCGTGGATGCTTGCGCTGCTCTCCTCGCGCGGCATACCCGCCGAGGATCTGCATGCGACGCTCTCCACGCTGACCGGGTTTCCGTGGTTCGAAGCCGCGCTGCGGTTGTGGTGCGTCGCATTGGCGGCGTATCTCATGGCTCGGCAAGGGGGCGAACTCCCCTGGACCCGCGCGACGCTGCTGGGATTGCTGGTCGGCTGCGCCATGCTCGGCGAAGCGTGGTGGTTACCGCTCGGTTCGGCGGCTCGCTTGCCGTGGCTCACGTTGTGGGCGACGCTGCCGGCCGCCTGGGGCGGCGTGTTGTTGGCTTGCCCGTTGGCCGACGCGGACTTCGTCGCCGCAAAACCGCTTTCCGAGTGACGGCGTATCTCGCAAACACCGTCGCGCGGCGGCTGTTTAGGCGCGGCGTCTGTGGTAAAACGAGCGTGTTACGCAGCATGGCTGCGGTCGCCCTCCACGCCCTTTCGACGTTTCACGCCCATGTCGCTTTCTCGTCGTCGCATGTTGTCCGTCACGGCCGCCGGTCTCGGCGCGTTGGCCGGCGGAGTATCTTCCGTCGGCGCGGCCGATGCGGCGTCCACGCCCACGTCGCCGTCGGGAACCACGACGGCCAAGCGGTGGAAATTCTCGCTCAACACCAGCACGATCCGCGGTCAAAAGTTGCCTCTGGACGCGCAGTTCGACGTCGCCGCCGCGGCCGGTTACGACGGCGTGGAACCCTGGATCGGCGATATCGAAGCGTTCGTTAAGAACGGCGGCTCGCCCGAAGATCTGGCGAAGAAGGCGGCCGATCGCAACCTGAAGGTCGTCAGCGCGATCGGCTTCGCACAATGGATCGTCGATGACGACGCCAAACGCAAAGCGGGGCTCGAACAGGCCAAACGCGACATGGAACTGGTTCGCCGCTTGGGCGGCACGCGAATCGCCGCGCCGCCGGCCGGCGAGACGAACAACCCGAAGCTCGATCTCTTCGCCGCCGCCGAACGCTACCGTGCGCCTTGCGATGTCGGTCGACAAGTCGGCGTCACGCCGATGGTCGAAGTCTGGGGCTTCAGCAAGTGCCTGTCTGCGCCTCGGTGAAGCGATTTTCGTCGCCGTCGAGAGCGGCCACGCGGATGCCTGCGTGTTGCCAGACATCTATCACATCTACAAAGGGGGCAGCCGCTTCGAAGGGCTGTCGATTCTTGGGGACCAAAGGCGTGCCGATCTTCCACATCAACGACTATCCCGCCGCGCCGCCCGCGCCGACATCAAAGACGCCGACCGCGTTTACCCGGGCGACGGCGTCGCGCCGCTCGCGAAATTTTCGGCGACCTCCGCACGGCGGGTTTCGACGGCTATCTCTCGCTCGAATTGTTCAACCCAAACTATTGGAAACAGGACGTGCTCGAAGTCGCCAAGACCGGTCTCGCCAAATCGAAAGCGGCGGTCGAGAAGACGTCGTAGTTTCATCATCGTCGATCGAAAGCGTCGTGAGTTTGCCTATGTTTCGCCGGTGTTGTTTCCTCGTTTGCATCGCGTTCGCCGCAACGACGTTCGCCGCCGAGCGACCGAACGTAGTGATCGTGCTGGTCGACGATTTCGGTTGGGGCGATCCGTCGTGCTACGGCAACACGCTGGTCAAAACGCCGCGGATCGACCGCTTGGCCGCCGAGGGCGTCCGTTTCACGCAGGGCTACGTCGCCGCGCCGATTTGCTCGCCGTCGCGGTGCGGCATCATCACCGGGCAGTTTCCCGCGCAGTGGCGGATCAACAGCTTCTTGCAGACCAAGGCCGGCAACCAAGCGTGCGAAATGGCCGACTTTCTCGATCCCCGCTGCCCCTCGCTGCCGCGCATTTTGAAAGAGTCGGGCTACGCGACCGCCCACATCGGCAAGTGGCATCTCGGCGGCGGACGCGACGTGGTCGATCCGCCGAAGTTCGCCGCGTACGGCTACGACCTGGGCTTGGGAACTTATGAAAGTCCCGAACCGGCCGCGGCGTTGGGATTGAAAACCACGCCGTGGGGACCGCAGGACAAACTCGAACCACAACAAATTCCGCGACACGAACGTTCGCGGTGGATGATCGATCGCGCGCTCGAATTCATGAAGACGAACGCCGGCAAGCCGTGCTTCGTCAATCTGTGGCTGGACGACACGCACACGCCGTACGTCCCGTCGGCCGCGCAAATGGCGGCGGTCAAGGCCGAGGGCGACGCGGAAGCGCTGACCCATTACAAAGCGGTCCTCGCCGCGCTCGACGTCGAACTAGGGCGACTCTTCGACGGACTTCAAGGAACAAACACGTTGGTCCTGTTGCTGGGCGACAACGGCCCGTCGCAGCCCTTTGCGCGGAAGCGCACCGGCGGCCTGCGCGGACAAAAGCTCAGTCTGTACGAAGGCGGCATCCGCGTTCCGCTGATCGCGTGGTGGCCCGAGCGGATCAAAACCGGCTCGGTCAATGACAAGACGGTGTTCTCCGGCGTCGATTTCCTACCCACGCTGGCCACCGTCTGCGCCGTGAAATTACCGACCGGCGAAACGTTCGCCGGCGAAGACATGAGCGGCATTTTTCGCGGAGAAACGCCTACGCGCGGCAAACCGCTGTTCTGGGAATACGGTCGCAACGACCCGGCGTTCGCCTACCCGCAAGACGCCAAACATCGCAGCCCGAAATTGGCGCTCCGCGAAGGGAACCGCAAACTGCTGATGAACGCGGACGGCTCGTCGGTGGAACTGTACGACCCTGTCGACGATCCGTTCGAAACGAAAAACCTTGCGTCGGCCGAACCGGAGGTCGCAAAGAAAATGACCGTGACCCTGGGCGCTTGGAAAAAGACGCTGCCGTAGCGCACTCGTCATTACGAGGGTTGCGGCACTTTCAAGAGCACCGCCGCCGCTTGACCGGTCGGAGCATAGCCGACTTTCAACGAATAGCTCTTTTCGATCGGCGTCGCCGCGGGGCGGTAGACGTTGATCGGGCAACCGGGATCCGGTGTCGCGACGTTGCGCAACGCCGGCAGAAGACGCGCGTTCATGGCCAACACGTCGGCCACTAACTCCAACGCGCCGCCGGCCGAACCGCAATTTCCCAGCGAGCCTTTAATCGCCCAAACCGGCGTTCTGCCGACGACGTCACTGATCGCCTGGGCCTCCATCGCGTCGTCGTTCCGCTTCCCGATGCCGTGGGCGTTGACGTGCGAAAGTTCTTCGGGCCCGATGCCGGCTTGTTCCAAGCATCCGGTCAACGCATCGCGAATCGCGCTGCCACTCAGCGTTTGTCCCGTTCGTCGCGGTTCTTGACGGACCGCATAAGCGACCACTTCCGCCAGCGGCTTGGCCTGGCACGCGGCGGCGTGTTCGGCCGATTCCAGAATCAACGCGGCCGCCCCTTCGCCGTAAACCTGGCCGTCGCGATTTAGGTCGAAGGGGCGACATGCGTTCGGCGGATCGTCGTCGCGTTTCGACGTTTCCTGCGCCGAGCGGAACACCACGTTGGTCGTATTGGTTTGATACCCGGTCCCGCCGACCAACACCACGTCGGCCAAACCGCGTTCGATCACGCGCAACCCCTCGGCGAACGCCACCAACGGGCTGGTTTCGCCGATCACGACCGAGTTGCACGCCGCGCGGGCGTCATGCGCAATCGCGATATGGCAGGCCGGCATGTTCGGCAAATACTTCAGCAACCACAACGGGAAGACCCGCGGCATCCCTTGGTCGGCCCAATGCGAAAAATCGTACCGCCCGTCTTGCTTACACGCCAAGACCGCGTCCGTGATATCGTTCACGTCGAAGTAAATCATGTCAGCGCAGAACACCACCCCCAGCCGCTCGGGCTCGTAATTGCTCAAGGACAGCCCGGCGTGTTGCATCGCCAAGTCGGCGGCGGCGAACGCGAATTGGATCTCGCGCGACATCACCTTCAACGCTTTGCGCGGTCGGACGTACGTCTTGCCGTCGAAGTCGGGAACCTCGCCGCCGAACGTGACAGGCATCCCCTCGGGTTCATAATGCGTCAACCGTCGGACGCCGCTTTCGAGATTCAGCAAACCGTTCCAATACGTTTCCGTTCCGACCCCCAGCGGACTCACCACGCCGAGGCCGGTGATGACGACCGAACGGCGTTGAGAGGATGAGGAATCGACGGACATACGCGAGAGAACAGGGGAAAACGAACCGAGCGACCGCAACCCGAGTTTAATTGCGAAGGGAAGCTTCGTCACGCGGGCGCAAGCGTTTTCGAAGTGTCGGTTTCATCGGGCGAACTTCGTCGGCGAATTCAAACACTCGTCGAGATTTCCGAATGTGACGATGAACGGGGCGACGGACTTGCGAACTTGGTAAAATCCTGCGATCTCTCCGTCATACGTCGCCTTTAACCACCTTCGATACGAACGCCGATGGACGACGCGTTACGCGATGCTTGGTTTTTGTGCGGTCCGACCGCCTCCGGCAAAACGGATGTCTCGCTGGCCTTAAGTCGCCGTTTAAACGCCGAGATTCTGTCACTCGATTCGATGGCCGTTTTTCGCGGCATGGATATCGGGACAGCAAAGCCGATGCCGGCCGAACGGACCGCGATTCCGCACCATTTATTGGACATTCGCGATCCGCACGAGGAATTTTCGGTCGTCGAGTATCGAACGCTGGCGCTGGCGACGGTCGCTCAGTTAACCGCGCGTGGCAAACGCGCGCTGTTCGTCGGGGGAACGCCGCTGTATCTCAAAGCGATGTTGCGCGGGCTGTTCGACGGCCCACCGGCCGACTGGGCTTTTCGCGCCGAGCTGGCCGAAGAAGCCGCGCGGCACGGCGTCGAAACGTTGGCGCACGATTGCACGACGTCGATCCGGCTTCGGCCGCCCGGATTCTACCCGGTGATCAGCGTCGCATCATTCGCGCGTTGGAAGTCTTCGAACAAACGGGCCACCCGCTGAGCGACTTGCAACGCGAATTCGAACGCGAGAACGATCCGCTGAGCGTCCGCGTCTTCCAACTCCGTTGGCCCCGCGCGACGATGCACGATCGCATCGAACGTCGCGTGGTGCGGATGTTCGACGACGGACTGATCGACGAAACCGCCCGACTCCGCGCCGCGCCGCACGGACTGGGTCGCACCGCACGGCAAGCGGCCGGCTATCACGAGGCGTTGGAACTACTGGACGGCCGCATCGACCGCGACCATGCGATCGCCCGCACGCAAGCTCGGACCCGCCAGCTGGCCAAACGCCAAGAGACGTGGTACCGCAGCTTGGTCGAATGCCGCCTCATCGACATGCACGAGAGGGCGAATCGGCGGAAGCGGTGGCGGATCGAATTTTGGAAGAAGGCCTGCGTACGTCGAACGCGTTCGACGTGTAGAGCTTTGGCTCACCGCTCGGCGAAGAACGTTCGTTCCACGTTGTCGATCAGCAGATCGTGGGCGAGGGCGACCGCGCGGGTTTCGCTCCAGCCGCGATCTTGGACGTATCGTTCGGCCAATATCTTGGCCAAGATACGCTTATACATCGCGAACTTCGGCAGCGCGAATTCCAGCTTGTACATGTCGCTGTAGTAGCCGATCTGCTTGGTGCGCGGCACGCATTCCAGCCGCGCTGCGCGTCGTGCTCGATGAATGTCGGCGTGTTGCTGTACCACCAGTGACCGTTGGTGACCACGTTCGGGAAAATCCAGGCGTAACTGGCCAACTCTTGATTGGTGACGCTGGCCAAGACCGAAATCGGGAACGTCACTTTCGGAAACGCATTGAACAATTCGCGATATTGGATCAGCGAGACGCGGCTGTCGTACAGATCCATCCCTTGATGGACGCCGCCCGGATAGACCGAGCGATTGACGCCGATCATCAGATCGAACGGCAGGCCGTACTCGCGACACATTTCGGCCAACGTCCAGAAGACGAAATTCGACAAGTCGCGATGATGTTGCCGCCGAGCGCCTCGTTCAGATCGTTCGCGCATGCACGGCCGCCGCGGCCGCTTCGGCCGAGACCTGCGTCGGGGCAAAGTCGGGCGGCAACGAGATCGCGCAGGCCCGACAGCCCTTGGCAGTGAAATGATCGAATAGTTTGCCGATCGCTTGGCGCAGCCGCGCGGGCGAATCGATCGACATGCCCGTGGCGCGTTGCAACCGCGTGCGGACCGCCTGCTTCGGCAAATGAAAGACCAAGTCGTCGGTGCGTAGGCAGGGAATGTAGAC
Source organism: Pirellulales bacterium (assembly GCA_049840575.1). Taxonomy (GTDB): domain Bacteria; phylum Planctomycetota; class Planctomycetia; order Pirellulales; family JALHPA01; genus JANRLT01. Next base: position 13,752 of record JASGKV010000005.1, on the reverse strand, counting down.
GTTCGTGTCGAAGCCGACCAACGGATCGTCGAAATCGTTGGTCAGAAAGACCGCGCTGATGCGGCTCTTCTCCAAAACTTGCTTCGACCAATCCGGTTGCTTCATTTTGGTCGCGGCGTCGTCGTAGAGACGTTCCCAATTCGACGGCGTGATCCGTTCCGAACCGAAGTTGAAAAACGACTGCGCAATCTCGATGAACCAACTGTATTGAATCGTGTTTTCGATCGGGCCGAGACCTTCGACCAACCGGCCGACCTTGTCTTTCGGCGCGAGCCCCGGTTCTTCGATCCACTCGCGCGGCATCCCGGCCGAGTGCGCCAATTCGGTGTAATAGTGATAGCCGAGAACGTCGGCCAGGGTGGTCGAGGCCGGTTGCAGGGCGTTGATGTGCGTGTGCGGATCGACGATCGTCCAAGAATCGATGACGTCGAACAAGCGATTGCGAAGTTCCAGCGACATAACGGCCCGAAAGTGACGAACGAACGATCTGCCGTGCGAACAAGCGAATCCGCGGCGACGTCCGGCCTAGAAATCAGTCCCTCGACGAGGGTGCATTATGTCATGCGGGCCGGGCGATGAAAAGGGCGTCGTTACACGATGCGCCGACCGTAGGAATCGAACTGTACGCCCCGTTTCCGGTGATCTCCGGTTTCCCCAAGATCGCCGGCGTCGAGGGTTTCGTCCACCGTCATTGTCAGTTTCCCGAACGTGCGCTCGGGATTTACGCGAACCACCAGGACGTCTCGAGAGTCTTCGGAGGATTCAAAGCGATGTTCGACGCGAAGATCGTCGAATTCGACTCGGAGTTGCTCACGTAGCCGCGGCGCGACATAAGCGTTGATCCAAACTTTGACGTCCAACTCATAACCCGCCGGGACCGGAAAGTAGACCGTGCTGCGCGGCGACGGACCTGTCCAAACGCGACAATCGTCCCCGATGCCGTCTCGACCGTGCAATCCGGAAGCCAACAGGCGATCGCTCGCGCGAAAGACCGTTTCGCCGTCGCGGCACTCGGGTCGCAAATCCCAAACGGCTTGAGCCGCGAATCGTTGCTCGAACGCCGCCTCGTCGTAAGCGAGCACGTTCGTAGATCGCGGAGTTTCGAACAAGCGTCTTCCCTCCGCATACAATCGTTCGTCCAAGGCGGTCAACTCGGCGAGGATCTCGCGCCGCTTCGCCGAGTTCTTCCGCGAAACGATCACCGCTGCCGGACACGTTCAGTCGGTGGCCGGTGTGCCGTTCCGGAACGGTTCCCAACGCCAATGCGACGGCGCAACGGATTCGTCCAACCGTTCGGTCAATCCGACGAATTGGTATCGCGAGTTCAAATATTCCAAGGCGGGTTCGAGGGCGTTACGCGACTCGGACTCGCCCCAATACATCGTTTTGGCTGTCAAACTGGCGAGCGACCGCGTCATATAATTGTCGAAAAGATAGCGGTTCTCGTTTCGCGAGTTCTTGATCAAGAGTTCTTTCAAGCTCAGGCGGTCGGCTTCGGCGATCGACCGTTTCGCCGGACTATCTAAAAGTATCGAGTCGCGGCGGTAATGCGGCGCATCGCGACGCATGTCCGACACATGCGAGAGCAAACGTCGGACCGGATCGCGCAGCACGGTGAAACAGAACGTTTCGGCCGTCAAATACCCCGCCATCGGCGTGTGCGTGAACAATCCGTCGGACCAGTGGAGGGCGGATATCAATGCGCGATCGCGACTCTCGACCGTCGGTAAGCCGTGCGCCATTCCGCCGCGACGGAACGCGGCCGATACGTCGGGAACCGACCAAGCTCGGCGCTGAGATACCTGATTCGCCAACCAGTCGTTTAAGGTGGTCCCGCCGCACTTTTTCAGATGATAATGATAAAATTTCCGATACCCGTTGGCGAACATCCCGTACCTCCGTGTGCGTCCTCGACTCTTTTGGATCCATCCATTCTGATTGCGGGTCGACGTCGCCTCGCTTAGCCCGACGTCAATTCGATCAACGTCAACTCGGGCGGACAATTGAACCGCAACGGCGGCGTGATCGTGCCGAGACCGCGCGAGACGTAGATTTTGCTCGTCGGACCGACGTCGTACAGGCCCTGAACATACCCGCTGACGAAGCCCGCGGGCAAGATCGGCGGCCCGTACCATGGCAACGCGATTTGTCCGCCGTGCGTGTGTCCCGAGAGCTGCAATCGCACGCGCGGATCGTCGCAGGTCAACGCTTGATCCGGATTATGCGCCAGTAAAATCGCCGGCGTTTCCGACGCGACGCCTTGTAGCGCACGGCGCGGGTCGGGCGAACCGATCAAGTAATCGTCCACGCCGGCCCAGGCCAGCGGATCGCCGCCGCGACGCAGAATCGTGTGGCGGTTGGTCAGCTCGGTGAAGTCGCTGCCTGCGGTCGCCTCGCGATAGTTGGCGATCCGATCGTAATACTCGTGGTTGCCGGGAATGCAGAGGACGCCCAGCTTCGCGCACAACGCCGAGAGTTCGGCGAAGCACGGCGCAACGTACTTGCCGCCGCGCAACGAGTAATCTCCGCCCAATACGACCACATCCGGATCGAACGCGTTCGCCGCGCGAACCGCTTCGGCGATGTATTCGAGACCGGTGAAAACACCGTGATGGATGTCGGTGAGTAACGCGATCTTCGCGCGCCAACCTTCCGGCAAGCCGGCCACGGCGATGGTACGGCGTTCGACGCCGAATCGCGCGGCCTCGTAGCCGCAATAGGCCAAACCGACGGCCATCGTGGCGCCGATCGCCTTGGCGGTCCGACGGAGAAAACTTCTACGCGGCAATCGCGTCGGGTCCGCTTCGCTCATCCGCCGACTCCCTTGCCCTGCGCGTCGCGTTTCGCGGCTTCTTCGCGGAGCAGCTTGATCCATGCGCCCAGATACTTCCCGTTGTCGTGGAACGTCCGGCCGCTGACCAAATTAGCGTCGATCACGCAGGGTTCGTCGACGAAGATCCCGCCGCGGACTTCCAAATCGAAGCGGCACTTCGGCACGGTCGCCATCCGGCGGCCCAGCACGCAATCGGCGTAGGCGGGAATTTCGACGCCGTGACACACGCTGGCGATCGGTTTGTTCTCGTTGAAAAAGTATTTGGTCATGCGGACCAAGTCTTCGTCATAGCGGATGTATTCTGGGGCGCGCCCGCCGCTGAAGAAGATGCCCAGGTAGTTCTCGGGCCGAACGTCGCGAAAGGCGATATCGGCCTCCAGCGTATAACCTTCCCATTCGCGCGTGATGGTCCACCCGGGTTTCACTTCGTGCAAGACCATGTTGTAACGCTTCTTTTCCGGCGCGGCGACGACCGGCGTCCAGCCTTCTTCTTGCAGGCGATAGTAGGGATACAGCGTATCGAGCGTCTCGGCCGCGTCGCCGATGATCAGCAAAACGGAATGGGGCATGGGACGTCTCCGACCGTAAACGGTAAGTACCGAGCGTGACTACGACATTGTACCAGTGCGTTCGCCGCCGGACGGAACGGATCGGGAATTTGCGGATTTCAAACGCGTTTTCTTAGTGAGCCGCTCGCGTCTCCGTGATTAAGACGGTCCTGCCGCTCGTAACGCTCGACCTTCGTTTGGTCGTATGGGTCCTAACGATCGAGCATTGTCGACCGCGATTCGACGCGTTCGGAACTTGAGCTAAGGTTTTCATGGTAGAGATCGTCGTTCCGTGCGGAGAGGTCGTCGATATGCGCAGCGTTTTGAAAAAACTGTTGGCGAAAACCCGTTGCGGGGCTTCGGCCGCTCCACGCGTCGAGCGGCCCGTCCCGACCGTGCGCGGTTGCGACGACATCTCGCGGGGCGAGGTCGACGCCCTGCGGACCTTGGCGATTCATTCGCCCGACCCGATTTATATTTCGAACACGCGGGGCGACGTGCTGATCGCCAACACGGCGTTCGCCGAACTGCTGGGAACGAATTCGGTCGAAGAATTGCTCCGCATCGGCGCGGCCAACGCCAACGGGATGTACGTCGATTCGTCGCGGGCCGCGGTTGTTTACGACGGCATCTCGCAAAGCGCGGACACGCGCCGCTTCGTCTCGCAAATCCGCACGCGCGGCGGCGACACGTTGTGGATCGAAGAATCCCTCTGTCGTTACGAAACGTCGACCGGCGAATTTCTGCTGATCTCCGCGGTTCGCGAGATGCGTCGCCAAGACGCTCCTCCATCGCGCCCGAACCGCGCGAGCCGGAAGTTCGTAGCTGCGACGCGGGGATCGGTCTCGACGACGCGACCCGTTTAGAGCGAATCCTGGAATCACTCGAAACTTGCGGACTCCCCGCGAACGCGAAACAGCATCTGCAGACGGCTCGCGACGTGGTTCGCCGAGCGCGCAAAACGGAAGCGCGATCGACCGCCGATCGGAACGTCAAACGCGAGGAACGTCGTCGCACCGTCGACGCCGAACATGCGTTGGCGTTTTCGTGGCTGACGGAATCGGATGTCGCGACGCCGATCGGCTCGACTTCGACCACGGCGCTCGATCCGCTGGCCGCGATCGAGCGGATCGAAGCGTTGTTGGGCAGTTTGGACGACGCCGAATCGTCGTCGATGCGTCGCTTGCTCGAATGCGAAGCGTCGACCGTGGCACTTCCCGCCGGCGCGACGCCCGTCAACGGTCCGTTCGATCTAACGACGTTGACCCGACGTTGTTTGGGGAACGAAGGCCTGGTCCGGTCGTTGCTGGCCAAGTTCCCGCAAACCTGTCGCGACGGGATGGACAAGTTGGTGGTCGCCCTCTCGACGCGCGACGTCGCGGCGGCGTGTCGCGCGGCGATGCGTCTGCGCGGCGGATCGGCCGCGCTCGGCGCGGACACGTTGACCGCCCGCTTCACCGCCGTGGAAACGGCCTGCGAAGCCCACCGCTGGGACGTGGCCGAAACGATGTTGCACGAAGCGCGACGCGAACTGAACGCCTGCGCCGAGTACGTGCGAGCCAATGTCGGCGACGTCACGACCGCGACGGAAACGCCGGCGAAGTCGACGAAAGCCGTCGCGACGCCCAACGTCGCGCCGCCGGCGACCGTCGAAGCTCGCCGGGAACTGGTCGAGGTTTAAGTCCGCGACGTACGCCGATCACACGCAGATCATTTTCTTGAACGAAGCCCAATGTCGCATTCCGCCGCCAAAATCCTGATCGCCGACGACGACCTCATCTCGCGCGAAATGCTCGAGCGGACGCTGCTCGCCCAGGGCTACGACGTGACCGCCGTCGACGACGGCGACGAAGCGTTACGTTTACTCAAAACGGGCGAGTTCCGCCTGGTGGTCGTCGATTGGGATCTTCCCGGCGTCGATGGCTTGGAGCTGATCCGCGCCGCGCGGGCGGGCGACATTCCCGGATACGTCTATGTGATTTTGATTACCGGTCGCGACAAAAACGCATCCACGATTTTGGGGCTGGAAGCCGGCGCCGACGACTTCGTCGCCAAACCGTTCGAACCGTCGGAAATGATCGTCCGCATTCGCTCGGGCGAGCGCGTCTTGTCGCTCGAAACGCGTGACGTGGCGATCTTCGCCCTGGCGCGGTTTGGCCGAATCGCGCGATCGCGAGACCGGTACGCACCTCGAACGCGTTCGGCTGTATTGCCGCATCTTGGGCGAATACTTGGCCGCGCAGCCGCGCTACGCGCATGAAATCGACGGCGAGTACATCCGCCTGCTCTATTCGACCAGTCCGTTGCACGACATCGGCAAGGTCGGCATCCCGGATCACGTGCTGCTGAAGCCGGGTCTGCTCGATGCGCAGGAATTCGAGATCATGAAGGGGCACGCGGTCCTCGGCGCAAACGCTGGAAGCCGCGCTCGGCCAATTTCCGCAAGCCAAATTCCTGCGCATGGCCCGCGACATCGCGCTGACGCATCACGAACGCTGGGACGGCACAGGCTATCCGCGCGACTGCGCCGCGAGGAAATTCCGCTCTGCGGACGAATCGTCGCGCTGGCCGACGTCTATGACGCGCTGACCACTCGCCGTGTCTATAAAGCGGCCTATTCCCACGAAGTCGCGCGATCGATCATCGTCGAAGGGGCCGGTAAACATTTCGATCCCGACATCATCGACGCGTTTTTGGCCTGCGAAGACCGTTTCATCGAAATCGCGTCGTCATACGGCGAGGACGATGATGAGGACGTGCTGGTCGAAATGCTGCACGGCAAACCGAGCGGTCTCTCCGGCATGAACGACGTCGAATAACACGAATCTCACACGATTCGGAACCGACATCGGCTATCATGGGCGGAGCGTTTTTCGCTTCGCTCACCACCGCCTGCCCGCCATGTCGCCGTTCCGAACGCTCCGGTCGATCGCTTCGATCGCTCTGCTCCTGGCTCCGTTCACGCTCCTCCGCGCGGTCGAACCGGCCGCGTCGAGTCCGTTCTACAAGCAAGTGGCCGAACACTTCGCCGCGTGGGATCGCGACCACGACGACGCGCTCTCCATCAACGAAATCGAAACCGCCGTCCACGATCCGGCGGTCACGGGCGAAGCCGCCGCGGCGGCCGCCGCGTTGCGTCGCGCGGTGCGCGCCGATAAGGACGTCGCCCCGGTGACGAAAGCCGGTTTGCTCGAACGCTTGACCACACCTTCGACGAAGGAACGCCCACAACCGAAATTCGAAGCGCACTACGCGGCGGCCTTGGAACGCATCCGCTCGACCAAACGCGAACTGTTCGTCGACGACGCGCCGCGGTTGGAAACGATCTCGCAAGGTCGCATGGGCGATTGCTTCCTCTTGGCCAGTCTCGGCACATGCGCGGAGCGCGATCCCGCACGCTTGAAACGGATGTTGCGACCCGCCGGCGACGGCAAAGCGTCGATCGCCTACGGCGATGGGAAAACGCGCGAGCTGAACCTGCCGACCGACGCCGAGTTGGTCATCGGCGCCACGACGCGCAACACCGGCGTTTGGGCCGGCATGTACGAGTTGGCCGTCGGCACGGTGATGTTGGAACGCGCGAAGTCCGACCGCCACGCGACGCCGTTCAGTCTGATCGGCGTCGGAGGTTCGCCGCACGTGCCGCTGGAAATCTTGACCGGCCATAAGGTTCGTCGCCACGGCTGCGAACTCTATCGCGCGAAAATGAACGAGCACGGCGGCAGTGCCGACGATCTCGATCCTTTGCGCAAAGATCTCCTCGCCGCGTTCGCCGATCGGCGTTTGATCGTCGGCGGTTGCGGTCCGATCGGCAAACAGGCGATCGTCAAAGGGATCTACTACAACCACTCGTACGGCGTGTTGGACTACGACGAGAAGACCGACACCGTGCTGTTCTGGAATCCGTTCGGCAACACGTTCACGCCCAAGGGCGAACCGGGATTGAAGAACGGCTATCCCACGAAAAACGGCAAATTCCGCGTCCCGCTGAACGAAGCCGTGATGTGGTTCGGCTCGTTCAGCTTGGAAACCGACGAAGCGAGCGAAAAGTAATTCACCGCCGCGAGCGGCTGGTCGCCTTTTCTCTCACGGCCAGCGTTTGATGGAACCAGACGCGCAGTTCGTCGTCGGTCTCGCGCAGCATCCGGTTCAATAACCACGTTTGCGTGGCGCGATCCGGCCGGGTCAGTAACCACCCGATGGCGCTTTTTCGCAGCACCGGCGCAGGATGTTCGGCGAACGCCCGGAGCCACGACTCGCCGTCGACGTCCGCCCGCTCGGGCAGGCGTTCGACCGCCGCCGCCGCGCGGTGCGTGTCGTCGCCGGCATACAGCCGCAGCAGTTGCATGTCGGCCGGCGCGCACCCGCGTCGATCCAAGGCCACGACCATCTCGCGCCGCGTCGTGTGATCGGCGGCGCGCCAGCGTTCGAACCAGCCGCCGGCCAATAGTTCGGCCGCGGTCGGAGGGGGACCGTAATCGTCTTTCACCGTCAACGCCGGCGTCGAGTCGTCCGGCGGCAACAACGCCGGCTCGTTCAAGCCGCCGTGTCCGGCGATCGGTCGAATCTCGCCCGGCCGCAACGGTTCGTCCAGCGGTTGCGCGAACACCGCCGACGCGACCGGTTCCGCACGCTCGGCGACGTGGGCCGCTTGTTGAATCACAGGCGGCGGCGCGCGTCGTTAATCGTCGGCGTCGGCACGTGCGTCACCAGCATGTCCGGCTCGGCCAACATCGTCGGCAGCGGCGTTTTCGACCGCGCGGCGAGCGTCGTCAAGTTCGCCCGGGCGTCGCGATAACCGGCGTTCGCTTGCGCAACGCGCGGATCGTTCGCTGTTAGCTCCACCGACATGTCGAGCGACAACCATTGCTCGATCCACGGCCGCAGCTCGACGCGTTCCGCATCCGGGACACGGCGCAAGACGTCGTCGAGCGTCACCGTCAACTCCGCGAATTCGCGCGGTCGACGGGCCGGCCGCAAACTCCAGCCGGCGACCGCTTCCCACCAATGCTTCCGCGCGACGCGTCGCACGTCGACGCGCGGATGCGCGAGGGCTTCCAACAAAATCTTTCGGCCCGGCGCGCCGAGCGCGGCCAGCTCGCGAACCGCGTCATCCAGTCCCGCGACCTCGATCACTGCCAGCGATCGTTCCAACCGCGCCGTGCGATCGATCGGCGCGATCCACAACCACACCAACGCCGCGCACCCGGCGAAGAGTATCGCCGCCGCGACGGGCGGGATCCAACGGCCGCGCGGCGCGGGTCGAAAATCGAGGCGTAGCGGGGGCCGACTCATCGCGGGCGAACTTTGCGAAAGGCAGGATCGAAGCCGACTCGGAACGCTTCGCGAAGCGTCCCCAGCGGCGAAAAATCCGCGCGATTGTCCGCATCCCCTCCGTCGCCGGCAAGAGCGAAACGCCGAAAACCCCGTGCGAAAACGTGCCGGCACGACCGCGTCTTCACTCGAAGAAAAGGCTGTTGAAGCGGCACCCGCAGGGCCGAAGTAACCAGTACGGTCCTCGCGACCGCTACAACCCGAACGACGATGTCACGCTGCTGCTCCGGGGGGAACATGGCAGATCGAGTGGAAAATCCTGCGCCCAGTGGTGCGATCTCGTACCTGCTGGCGGCGCTCTGCCGAGCGGCCGGCTTGTGTACGATCGCCGTCGCCGTGTCGGTCGCCGGCACGGCCCGCGCCGCCGAAGATCCGAACGCCGGCACGAACTCGAAGGCCGCCCGCGACGAAGCGTATCGCGCCGTCCCGTTCGACAAGATGTCGCGCGAAAGCGGCGCGGCGGTCAAGGCGGTGCTGGACAACGCCAGCCTCTACCGACGCATGCCCCGCGAATCGATCGATTGCGAGCCCGACCTGTACCTGCAGTGCATGCGCAATCCCGAGTTGATCGTCAACATGTGGACCAGCATGTCCATCACCAAGATGACGATGGACAAAATCGCCCCCGGCCAATACCGCATGGCCGACGGCGACGGTACGAAGGGCTTGGTCCAACTGCTGTACGCTTCCGAGAACACCCACATCGTCCTCTCCGAAGGGACCTACACCGGCCCGATGATCGCCCGCACGGTGCGCGGTCGCTGCGTGTTGATCGTTCGCTCGAACTACGGGCTGGACAACCGCGGCCGGATGCAAATCACGTCGACCTTGGACATGTTCCTGGCGATCGACAACCTGGGCGTCGAACTGCTGGCCAAAACGTTCTCGGGCACCGTGGCCAAGGCCTCGGACCACAACTTCGGCGAGACGCTGGCGTTCGTCTCCAAATTGTCGAAGACCAGCGAGAACAATCCCGACGGCGTGATCCGCATGGCGCGAAAGATTCCGCACGTCGAGCCCGAGGTCATCGAATCGTTTTGCGAAACGGTGACGCAGGTCGAGCCGAAGTTGGAAATGGTCCGCCGCGCCTACGTGCAACGGACCGCCGCGAACGAAGCCGCGGCCGCCGGCCGACCGGTGCCGCGCGGACTCGCACCGGCGACGCCGCAGATGAAGCGGTAAGTCGCGAAACCGTCTGTCCGAAGCGCCGGGAAAGACCCAGTTCCCGGCGCTTCGCCACGGATCGACCGTCGCGACACGACGTTCCGCGCGACGCATGCGCACTCTTAGCGGCCGCTCCGCTCCGCCCGAAATGTTTCACGTGAAACATTTCGACGCCGGGACGATCTTCTCCAAATTCGCTGCGCGAGCGAAACGAGCGTTACGCTCGCGATTTCCCATCGAGTTGTCAAAGAACGGCAGCGTTGGGCGATGTTTGCGGTCGACCGCTCAGGTCTATGCCCTGGTTTTTTGGCATTTTCGCGATTCAACGAACACGCCCGCCGGTGTTCACCAGCAATACGGTTGACCTAGTCCCACTGTTTGCCCAGTTTCACTCTGCGAGCGAAACGAGCGTGGGGTTTTTCGTTTTTTTCGAGAGCGAAGCTCGTCCGGCAAACCTCTCAGTTTGACTGCGCGAGCGTTACGAGCGAAACGATCACGCCGCCGCGTAGAAAACAGTTTTTCTTTGCGAGGAAACGTTTGTTCACACAAACGAATCACTTTGATCGGCGACGACGAAGCGATTCGCCAAACAACAGTTCGTGGCCCGACGCTCGGGTTATTCGGCGTTGGGGAAAGTTTTTTTGCCTATTGCTCACGTCCTCGGCTCGATCAAATTAGCGAGCCGACTCCAAAGTGGAGAGAATTGCTCCGCTCCTTTGGGCTGACGACTGATATACTCCGGCCTTTCCACGTCGAAGTAGAAATGGAGTAGCTCCCACCGAAAAGTGCGGATCAACTCCGGGAGATTGTGTAAATGATCTGCTTCCATAGCACATGCCTCGGCATCACCTGAGTTCCCAAATGCTCGAATACGCAAAAGTCCCAGGCAGAGAATGTCACAAAGAACATTCTTGATGTCCTCGTTGTTCATAAAAATCACCCTCATTGCCAGTTCGAATGGGCAGATTGGTAACTTGCCCTATCCCTGCCGGCGGCGGCACTCCAGGTGGAAGCTGAATAACCTCAATAGTAACGGGCTTACCAGCTTGTGATGCGGCCATTGCGCCGTGGTTTCCTTCCCAGATTACGCCTTCTGACGTTCCATGAACATTACTCGACTTCGTACCAGTCCGACCTGCTGACGCCGACTGCTTCCCAGTCAGACAGCGCATCCTCCAGATCGGCATAAAAGTTATCCCATTTGCATGGCGCGTCGATGTCTTCGAATTGGTAGACGAAGACACCTCCATCGGCTGCCTCCAACTCGAGCCAACGAATACCTCTTTGCACTTTGTCCGGTGGGAATTCGTAACGTAACTTCATTGAATCGTCAGCATATCGGGGGGGTATTGAGTTTAGAGCAATGAAGAATTGCGAACGTCGCGCCGTTATCCTCTCTTCGTTGACCAACGCTTGGGTTTTTCGGCGTTTGCGAAGGTTTTTCAAGGAAACGCCGGTTTGAATTCCGATCCGAAGGTCGGCGGTGCAACTTGCGTCACATCATGGTGCAATCGTCGGCACGCCCCGGGCCCGTCACGCGACGCGAAATTTGCGGCCTCTGGTCGCCTTCGGGGACACGGCAATCTTGCCGTGCCACCGGCGAGAGCGTCAACAAAAAAGGTATTTTACGAAGTATCTATGAACCAAAACCTCCATAGAATGTCTTATTCACAAACGTTTTACGGAGGGAGTCATGGGTTGGTCGCTTGGGTACAACACACCGATCGATTCGGATTTGATTGATAACTATCTTTTGGCAGTGGGCAAAGCACTTTTCCTTGCCACAGCTTACGAGCATAAATGTCGCTTTGTACTTCGGATTGCAAAGCTTGCGAACCATTACGAGACAACCGGCGACGCGTCTGCCACAGCGGCTTTAATCGGAACCATCAAAGATCAATTACTTTGCCCAACCATTAAGGAACTCAGTGGTCTTGTAAAATCATCAATCGACTTAGACGTTTTGCTCAAAGCGAAAGATGCCCGCAACTTCATTGCTCATGAATGTGCAGATATCGGAGCACTTTGGTCTGTACGCCCCAAACACATCCACCAACATCTGGATCGGCTACGACAGAATGTCTTGGAACTGACTGCCGGCGACAACATCATTTCGAAATGGGTTTATGAGATCGAGGAAAAAGAGGCTGCGCCTAAGGGCATGATCTCCCTTTACCCTCAATTAGTGGAAAAATGGATTTTTGGTGAGGATGTTTCATGAAATAGTTTTTGCGGATTGCGTACATACCAGCACGGCGTATCCAACGCACCTACCTGGGGAGCTGAAATCGGTTTTGGATTTTTAAAAAGACAACTGGCCATTCGCTTAGCTAACGTCGGATGGCGTAGGAGAAGACGCGGATTGCTGTTTCGGTAAAGAGCGCGGCGAGCATTGAACCGGTCGTTCGTTCAAGTTCGCGCATGAAGGATTCGACGAACGTATTTGATTTTCACGTCTCAAATCCCTCCCAACAGCGCATCCACCGCGGCTCCGATGTCCGGCTGGCGCATTAGGCTTTCGCCGACCAGGATCGCGTCGACGCCGGCGGCCGTCAGGCGTTCGACGTCGGCGTGGGTTTTGATGCCGCTTTCGGCCACGTACACGCATTGGTCGGGAATCTTGTCGCGCAGACGCAGGCAGTGGTCCAGATCGGTGACCATCGTCCGGAGGTCGCGGTTGTTCACGCCGATCAGCGTCGCGCCGGCGTCGAACACGCGGGGCAGGTTCGCTTCGTCGTACAGTTCCACTAACGGCGTCAGGCCCAACGCGACCGCCTCGTTGTGCAGCGACCGCAGATCGCAATCGTTCAAACACTCGGCGATCAACAACACCGCGTCCGCGCCCGCCGCCCGGGCTTCATACAGTTGGTACTTGTCGATGATGAAGTCTTTGCGCAAGACCGGAATGCCGACCGCCGCGCGGACGTTCGTCAGGTAGTCGAGCCGGCCCTGAAAAAAATGCTCGTCGGTCAGCACGCTCAGACAGGTCGCGCCGTGCCTTTCGTAGGTCCGCGCGATCGCGACCGGATCGAAGTCGGCGCGAATCAGCCCGGCCGAGGGACTCGCCTTTTTGACTTCGGCGATCAGCTTGATCGGGCCCGGCTGCGCCAGCATGTGAAAAAAGTTTCGCGTCGCCGGCATGGCGGCCGCCGCGTCGCGGACGGACGACTCGGCGCGACGCTCCTTGGCGGCGGCGACATCCAAGCGTTTCTGGGCGACGATCGTATCAAGAACGGACATGCGGGGTTCGGAAGAGCGCGGATGCGAGGTCGATCATGACGAAAACTCAAGACACCGCATTCTAAATGGGGGTTCGGCGTTCGCAAAACGCGAGGCGTTCAGAGGCGTGAGCCGTTTGAGCAAACCAACTCCGGGTGGCCGGGGCCTGAGCCCCGGAACGCGCAGCGTCGTCGAACGTTCCGGGGCCGAGGCCCCGGCCACCCGGAACGTTGTTTGATTCGGAAGCCGTGGTCCACGCCGAGATCGTGACATCTGCCGGCAGAAAACCGGTCTCGACGCCGCCGGCCGATTCTGCGAGAGTTCGCCCGCGTCTTATTTTCCGGGGCCAGTATTCCACCGACGACGACGATGCACGGCGGCCAGCAGTTCGAACTTCCCACGCGTCGCGATTCCGTATCGCGGCCGGTTTCCGTCGCGTTGCTCGGTTGGGCGTTGATCTTGGTCGGCGTCGCGTGCACCGGTTGCAAATGGTGGCCCGGCGTGCCGAAACCGGTCGACACCAGCGAGCCCGCACCGTTCCGCCAAGACGTGGCGCCGGTGCCGTTCCGCTCGCAAACGTCGACCTCGGCCCGCACGTCGCGCCCGAAAGCCGGCCTGAGCGACGAATCGCAAGCGATCGAAAAAAGCCTGGGC
>JASGKV010000004.1:0-22277 GCA_049840575.1 Pirellulales bacterium | reverse complement strand
TTGCTGAAGGTTAATAGGGAAACACGATAGAATCCGAACAGCACCTGCGGATCGCTTCGCGCGAACAGAGGAACTGTCCGGTCAGGTTGACGCCGATCACGTCGTTCCATTGATCGAGCGTCATGTCGTCGAGGTTGGCGTCGTTCTGCTTGCCCGAGTTATTGATGAGGATGTCGAGCCGGCCGAATTCCTTGATCGCGGCGGCGAACATCGCCTGGACGTCGGCCTCGTCGGCCACGTTGGCTTTGACGATGATCGCGGCGGCCCAGCTTACGAACGGCGTCGGCGGTCTTTTCGGCCCCTTCGACGCCGCGGTTGTAGTTGATCACGACGTCGGCCCCGGCTTGGGCCAGCCCGATGGCGATCCCTTGGCCGATGCCCGACGACGCCCCGGTCACCAGGGCGATTTGGCCCGGCAGGATGGTCGGCACCGGCACGTCGGGGACCAAGACTTCGAACGAAGGAGCGTTCATCACGGGCTTTCGGAGGTCGGGGAACGTCGGCGTTTTGCCTGACGAAGTTGATAACCTTGGGCTGCCGCAAGAATAGCAATCCGCAGGGCGAAAATCCATCGTCGGCCGCGATTTTGTCCGAGTATGACGCGTTCCGCGCCGATCGGCGGCGTCCCCTGACAATCTCGTGCAAGACACCTATAATCAACGTCTTGCGAGGGCGTCATCCGCGCGGAGAGACGGCGGCCCTCGACGATCGCTTGCCCGGCCTCGCTCATGCCCACCGTCGGTCTGTTCATTCCTTGCTATATCGACCAGTGCTATCCGCGGGTCGGGATGGCGACGCTGGACGTGCTGGAACGCCACGGCTGCGACGGTCGATTATCCCGACGGGCAAACCTGCTGCGGCCAGCCGATGGCCAACACCGGCTGCACGGCCGATGCCGAACCGCTGGCCGAGCACGTTCATGCGGATGTTCCAGCCGTACGACTACGTGGTCGGCCCCATCGGGAGTTGCGTGGCGATGATCCGCCACCATTACGAGGAGTATTTTGCATGCACGATCCGGCCTACAAAGAGCTGCAAGCCAAAACGTTCGAGCTGTGCGAGTTTCTGGTCGACGTGCTGAAGGTCGGGCCGCTGCCGGGCAAGTTCCCGTATCGCGTCGGCCTGCATCAAAGCTGCCACGGTTTACGCGACTTGCGGCTCGGCAGTCGTCAGCGAGTTGAACATCCCGATGTTCAACAAAGCGTCGGCAACCGCTGGAAGGGATCGAAGGGATCAGCTTCACCGAATTGAGCCGGCCCGACGAATGCTGCGGCTTCGGCGGGACGTTTGCGGTCAGCGAGGAAGCGGTCAGTTGCATGATGGGGAACGACCGCATTCACGACCACGAATCGCACGGCAGCGAGAGTCCTGGCCGCCGGCGACATGTCGTGCCTGATGCACATGGCCGGGCTGATCCACCGGCAGAACAAAACGCTGCGCGGTCATGCACGTGGCCGAGATTTTGGCGGGGTACGAACCCCGCGAACGTTCCCTTGCAGAATCCGCCGTGCGGACCTGCGCGACCCTTGAAACAAACGGTCCGCGGAGCGGACCCTACGATAAAACCATGTCCTCCACGCTCCTCCCCATCGTCGATCATCCGACCGAGCCGTGCGGTTCACCGCGGACGACGCCCGTGCGCATTGGCACGACGAAACGCTGTGGTTCGTCCGCGTGAAGCGCGATCGGCAGTCGAGAATGCTGCCCGAGTGGGAAGACCTGCGGACGGCGGCCTCGGCGATCAAGCTGCACGTGCAAGCCGACTTGGGCACTACTTGGAACAGTTCGAGGCGAACGCGAAGAAGCTGGTGGTGCACGTCCATTGGGCGAAGGACGCGGCCGAGCATAACGAAATCGTCCTGAACATCTTCCGCGAGCGCGAGGTGACCAAGATCGTCAAAAGCAAATCGATGCTCACCGAAGAGTGTCACTTGAACCCGTATCTGGAGCGGCACGGGATCGAGGTGATCGACACCGACCTGGGCGAGCGGATCGTGCAGTTGGCCGAAGAGCCCCCCAGCCACATCGTGCTGCCCTGCATCCATTACAAGAAGGAAGAAATCGGCGAGCTGTTTCATAAGCATCTCGGCACCGAAAAGGGGGCCAAGGATCCGAAGTATCTGGCCGAAGCCGCGCGAGCGCATTTGCGCGAACGCTTCATGGCGCGCAGGCCGGGCTGACCGGCGTGAATTTCGCCATCGCCGAGACCGGGGGCTTCGTCGTTTGCACGAACGAAGGAAACGCCGATCTGGGCGTCTCGCTACCGCCGATTCATATCGCCTGCATGGGAATCGAAAAGCTGATTCCCCGCGCGAGCGACCTGGGCGTGTTCCTACGTTTGCTGGCGCGCTCCGCCACCGGGCAGCCGATCACCACGTACAGCTCGCACTTCCATGGCGCGTTGCCCGGCGGCGAACTGCACATCGTCTTGGTCGACAACGGCCGCAGCGACGTACGGGCCAGCGACGAATTTCGTCGTAGTCTGAATTGTATCCGCTGCGGCGCGTGCATGAACACATGCCCCGTCTATCGACGCAGCGGCGGACACAGTTATCACGCGCCGGTCCCCGGCCCGATCGGTTCGATCCTGGCCGCCGCGCGCGATTCCAAGGTCTACGCCACGTTACCCCACGCGTGCAGCTTGTGCGGCTCGTGCAGCGACGTCTGCCCGGTGAAGATCGATCTGCATCAACAACTGCTGACGTGGCGACGTTTGATCGCGGTGCGCGGGCATTTGAAGTGGACCAAGTGCGTGGGCATGAAGTTAGCGTCGCTGTTGTTTCAATCGCCGGCGTTGTTCCGCGGCGTCGGCAAGGCCGCGCGGTGGCTGGTGCCGAAGTTACCCCGGGCGTTGGTTTACAACGGGTTGAATCCCTGGGGGAAGCAACGCGAGTTACCGCCGATGGCCGAGACGAGTTTCCGCGATCAGTTCCGCGCCCGTCGCGAAGCGGAAGCGAACGGGTCCACGCACCACGCATCCAAGACGGCGCATTAACCCGCACCAAGTCGCCATGCCGCTCTCGAAAGAATCCGCGACGCGCGCCGACTTGCTGGCCAAGCTGCGCGCGCAGAAGACCCCGCAGGTCGCGTTACCGAGTTACCCGGCGAACGCGATTCGCTACGCGGACCCGCGCGCGCAATTCATCGACACGTTGACCGGCATCGGCGGACGCTGCGAGATCGTGGCCGATTGGGCCGACGCGGCGCGGCGGATCGCGGAAGAAGCGGTCGTGCGCGACGCCCAGCACATGGTGCAAGCCGTTACGCGATTGCCCTTCGCGGACGAGCGCGTCGTCGATCTGAACGCGATCGACGATCCGCACGCGCTGGAGTGGATCGACGTCGCGATCATGCCAGGCGAATTCGCCGTGGCCGAGAACGGCGCGGTCTGGTGTACGGACGCCGGCCTGAAGCACCGCGTGACGTATTTTCTGTCTCAGCACGTCGTCGTGTGCGTGCCGGCGCGAGCTGGTTCACAACATGCACGAAGCGTACGCGCGTCTGTCGCTGGGCGCGCGGGGGTTCGGCATGTTCTTGGCCGGCCCTTCGAAAACGGCCGACATCGAGCAATCGCTGGTCATCGGCGCGACGGCGCGCGTTCGTTGACGGTCTATTTGATCGAGTCGGTTTGATTTCGAGACCAAGCGTTCCGTCAGTCTTGATAACTTCCCATCTTCGCTCGGACACGGATGTCGACGACCGCCTATTCGCCGAGTAAGACGCTCACTCGGTTGGAGAAACACGAAGAGCACGAGGTCGACCAACGTCCGTTGGATTTGGGACTCATCACGCGTCTCTTTCGTTACACGGGCCCGCACGCCGCGACGCGAAATTGGCTCTTTCTGTTGGTCGTGTTGCGGGCGATTCAGTTGCCCGCGCTGACGTGGCTGATCGCGTTGACCATCCGCGGTCCGATCACCGAACGCGACGTGCCCGGCACGGTTCGGTATATGGCGGCGTTCTTCGCGGTCGCCGTCTCGACGCAGGTCGTGATGCACTTTCGTCAACGCTTGGCGTTGCAACTGGGCGAAGCGGTCGTCTATGACCTGCGGAACGACATCTTCCGGCATCTGCAAGACATGCCGATGGCGTTCTACCATCGAATGAAACTAGGCCGGATCATCAGCCGGATGTCGTCCGACGTCGAAGACCTCCGCGTCGGCGTGCAGGAAGTGTTGTTCATTTGTCTGGTGCAAATCGGGCAGATGATTTTCGCCGCGGCGTTCATGCTGTACTACGACGTCTGGTTGTTCTTGATGGTGCTGTTTTTGCGCACGATTCTCTGGTTGCTGAATCGGACGTTTCATCGGCGTTTGAGCGTCGTGCTGCGCCGCATGCGCGAATCGTTCAGTCGCGTGACGGCCACGTTGGCCGAAAGCGTGAACGGCATCCGCGTGACGCAAAGCTTCGTGCGGCAAGAATCGCAACGCCGAGCTGTTTAACGAATTGCTGGCCGACCACGCGCAATACAACTTCGAGTACAGCCGCACGCAAGGGATTTTTCAGCCGCTGTTGGAATTGAACAACCAGCTCTTCGTCGCCGCGCTCTTGGTGATCGGCGCGCTGCGGGTCTTCGCGACCGACGCCAGCCTGGGCGTGGGCGAGTTGGTCGGCTTCTTCTTCATGGCGCAGATGTTTTTCGCCCCGGTCGGCATTTTGGGGAACCAGTACAACCAAGCGTTAACGTCGATGGCCGGCGCGGAGCGAGTCTTCAAACTGCTCGACGCCGAGCCCGATTGGCGCGACGATCCGAGCGCGGTCGATCTGGACGAGCTGCGCGGCGACGTCGATTTCCGGCACGTCACGTTCGGTTACGACCCGGCCCGGCCGGTGTTGAACGACATCACGTTCCACGCCCGTCCCGGCATGTCGATCGCGTTGGTCGGGCACACCGGCAGCGGTAAGACGTCGATCATCAATCTGCTGGCGAAATTCTACTTGGCCGGCGAAGGCGAACTGTTGCTCGACGGTCGCGAAATCCGCACGATCACCGGGCGTTCGCTGCATCGACACATCGCGCTCGTGCTGCAGCAGAATTTTTTGTTCACCGGCACGGTCGCAGACAACATCCGCTACGGCAAGCTGGACGCCGCGCCGGCCGAGATGGAAGACGTGCTGCGGCGGTTGGAATGTTGGGACCTGATCGCCAAGCTGCCGCACGGGCTGGATACGCCGGTCGGCGAGCGGGGCGGGCTGCTGTCGCTGGGGCAACGTCAAGTCGTCTGTTTCGCCCGGGCGATGATCGCCGAGCCGCGGATCTTGATCTTGGACGAAGCGACCAGCAGCGTCGACGCCGTAACCGAGGCGAAGTTGCAACGCGCGCTCGAGGTCTTGTTGGCCGGTCGGACCAGCTTCATCATCGCGCATCGTCTGAGCACGATCCGCCACGCCGACTTGGTCCTGATGCTGGATCACGGGCGTATCTTAGAGCGCGGCACGCACGACGAACTGATCGCGGCCGACGGCGCGTACGCCAAATTGTATGAACGCTTTCTGGCCAGCGCGTGACGCGTTCACTCCTTGATCGTCAACGAATCGAAAAACGATTCGATCGTTTTGTCGGCCAAGACTTCGGGCGAGTTCGTCGTGACGGCCTGCATCACCAGCGTTTTGCCGATAAGATAGATTCGCGTGCGCATTGATTTGACGTCGTCGCCCTGTTTCATCTCGCCGACGACTTCTCTACCGGGATAACGATTTCCCAGCGTGATCTCCGTTTGCGAAACGATTTTCGCGTTCGTTCCTTGCGCGTCGCCGGCGAGGACGTCGTCGAACACTTTCCCGGCCGCCGCGGGGGGAAGCTCGATCGGTAAGTCGATGATCGCGAAAACGACGTCGGTCTTACCGGCGGTACAGAGATACTTGGTCGTCCCGTTTCCCGAGGAAATTTTCGGCTCGAACGGAAGTTTTAAACTCAGCGTCGATTCGGGAACACGCAGGTCGATCCACGCGTCGTACGTTGGAAGCGAGCGTCCGCAGCCCGTCGCGCAGAACGCCAAGCCGAGGACGATGAGACACGCGTAACGCATCGAAAGCACCCTCGCGAATACGGGGCGGACGGCCGAGCTTATTGGGTGATTTTAATCGACGCGAAAAACTTGTCGAATGCCGGATCGTCCGCCTTCGGCCGAAATCCGGTTACGGCCATGAACGCAAGTAACTGTTTTTTTATGACGACGAATCGCCCGCGAGTATGCGCGAAACTCGTACCGTCGTCGGATGTTTGACGAAAGTCGAGAGTCGGGTACTTGCCGTCGAGCAGATAAAACTTTTCGTCCTGAATCGGATTGCCGGGACCCGCGAAGCTGTCTTTGACGAATTCCCGCAACGCTTTTTCCGCGGCCTTGGCGTTTTTGATGTCGACGGCCGACTCCTTGGCGTACGTGTAAAACGTTAGGTCCGAGATCGCCGTCTCATAAACGCCCTTGGCCCCCACTCCCAAGCGATCCTCCGTCGGAGCTTTCGGAAACTCGACCGTGTAGGGGGCTTCGGGTGATTGAAACACGACCCGACGGCGCGTCCGGTTTTCCGCAGCCGAGCGCCAAGCAAAACATCCACACACAGATCATTCCGGTCAAACGCGTCATGTGCTCCCCTTTTGTATTCGTTGTCGATGCGAACTACTCCAGCACCGCCATCAGTTCGCCGGCTTCCACCGGCGTGCCCGGTTTCACGAGCACGTCGGCAATGCGGCCGTCTTGGTCGGCGAAGATCGTGGTTTCCATCTTCATCGCTTCCAACGTGAACAGTTTCGCCCCCTTCACGACTTTGTCGCCGGGCTTGATCGCCACGTTGACGACCGCGCCCGGCATCGGCGCGGGGACGTGCTTGACGTTGTTCGGATCGGCCTTCGGTCGGCGGGCGATTTCGCCTTCCAGCGAGCGATCGAACACGCTGACGCTGCGCGGCTGACCGTTGAGTTCGAAAAAGACCGTCCGACTGCCGTCTTCGTGCGGTTCGCCGACCGTCAGCAACTTGAGGATCAGTGTTTTGCCTTTTTCGATGTCGACGGTCAGTTCCTCGCCCGGCTCTTGGCCGTAGAGCCACGACGGAGTCGGCAGGATACTGGTATCCGCGTACTTTTGTTCGTGGGCGACGTAATCCGAATAGACCTTCGGATAGAGCACGTACGTGATCGTCTCTTGCGCGGTCGGTTCGCGGCCGAGCAGTTTCTTGACCGTTTCCGTCGCTTTGCCGAAGTCGGTCGGCGGCAGCGATTCGCCGGGGCGTCCCGTGACCGGTTTCACGTCGCGCAAGATCCGTTTCTGCACGTTCGCCGGCCAACCCCCCGGCGGTTGACCCATGCGGCCGCCGACCAGGTCGATGACCGATTCCGGGAAAGCGAACTCGCGTTCGCTGGTCATCAGGTCCGCGGTCGTCAGATGATTGGTGACCAGAAAGAGCGCCAAATCGCCGACCGATTTACTGGTGGGCGTCACCTTGACGATGTCGCCGACCAACGCGTTCACGTCGGCGTAAGCGCGGCAGACCTCTTCCCAGCGATGCGCGAACCCCAACGCCCGAGCTTGCTCTTGGAGGTTGGTGAACTGACCACCGGGCATTTCGTGCAGATACAAATCCGCGTCGGCGGCCTTCATGTCGCTCTCGAACGGCGCGTAGTACTCGCGTACCGTTTGCCAGTAATGCGCGAGATAGCGGAGTTGTTCGTGGTCCACGCCGGTGTCGCGCGGCGTGTTGCGCAGTGCTTCGTTGATCGCGTTCAAGTTCGGTTGCGACGTCAGGCCCGAAAACGGGGCGAGCGCGCCGTCGGCGATATCCAAGCCGACGTCGGCCGCTTGCAGGATCGACGCCGCGCTGATGCCGCTGGTATCGTGGGTGTGGAAGTGGATCGGAATGCCGATGTCTTGCTTCAACGCCTTGACCAACGTCTCGGCGGCGTAGGGCTTACACAATCCCGCCATATCCTTGATGGCTAGGATGTGGGCGCCCATCTTTTCGAGTTGCTTGGCCAATTCGACGTAATATTTCAGATCGTATTTCGGCCGTTTCGGATCGAGGATGTCGCCGGTGTAACAGATGGCCGCTTCGCAAATGCCGCCGTGTTTGATCACGGCGTCCATCGCCGTCTTCATGTTCGGCACCCAGTTCAGGGGATCGAACACGCGCAGGATGTCCATCCCCGCCGCGACGGTTTCTTTGACGAACTCCTCGACGACGTTGTCCGGATAGTTCGTGTAGCCGACCGCGTTGCTGGCCCGCAGCAACATTTGGAAGAGAATGTTCGGCACCTTCTCGCGAAGGTCGCTGAGCCGTTGCCAGGGGTTCTCTTTGAGGAACCGCATGCTGGTATCGAACGTCGCGCCGCCCCACATTTCGAGCGAGAACAGATTCGGCGTCAGTCGCGCATACGCGTCGGCGACGCGCGTCATGTCGTATGTCCTCATCCGCGTGGCCAACAGCGATTGATGCGCGTTGCGCATCGTGGTGTCGGTCAGCAACAGACCTTTTTGATCGCGGATCCATTGTCCGAACTTCGCGCCACCGAGTTCCTTCCATTTCTGACGTGACCCCGCCGGCGGCGTTTGGAATTTGTCGTAGGACGGTAACGGCGCGGCGACGCGGACGGTCGCCTTGGCGCGGTCTTTGACCAGCGGATTTCCGTTGACGACGACCTCGCCCAGGTATTGCATCAGCTTCGACGCGCAATCTTGCGCGACGAAGTTGAAGAGCTCCTTCGCTTCGTCGATGAACCGCGTCGTGCATTCGCCTGCGAGAAACTTCTCGTGCGTCAGCAAATTCAGGATGAACGGGATATTCGTCTTCACGCCGCGGATGCGGAATTCTTCGAGACAGCGTTGCATCCGCTTGGCCGCGTCGCGCAACGTGCGGCCCCGGCGCAGACCTTGACCAGCAGCGAGTCGTAATACGGCGTGACGACCGCGCCGCTGAAGGCGGTCCCGCCGTCGAGACGAATGCCCGGCCCGCTGGCCGAACGGTACGCCATGATTCGGCCGTAGTCGGGACGAAACCCGT
Source organism: Pirellulales bacterium (assembly GCA_049840575.1). Lineage (GTDB taxonomy): Bacteria > Planctomycetota > Planctomycetia > Pirellulales > JALHPA01 > JANRLT01. Next base: position 13,283 of record JASGKV010000004.1, on the reverse strand, counting down.
TTTCCGGGTCTTCGGTCGTGACGCGACTCTGAATGCAAAAACCGGCGGTATGAATCTCGGCTTGGTTGCCCAGCCCGATTTCCGGATCGCTCAATTTCTTACCGCTCGCGACCATGATCTGCGAACGGACGATGTCGACTCCGGTAACTTCTTCGGTGACGGTGTGTTCGACCTGGATGCGCGGGTTGACTTCGATGAAGTAGAACTTGTTGGTGTCGGCGTCGACCAGGAACTCGACCGTGCCGGCGTTCTCGTATTTCACCGCGCGACCGATCGCCAACGCCGCGTCGCACAACGCTTGGCGCACGCCGGCATCGAGATTCGGCGCGGGGGCGATTTCGACCACCTTTTGGTGACGCCGCTGGACCGAGCAATCGCGCTCCCAGAGATGTACCAGGTTGCCGTGCGAGTCGCCCAGGATTTGCACTTCGATGTGCCTGGCGCGGCTGATGAATTTTTCGAGAAAGACCTCGGTGCTGCCGAACGCCGCGTTCGATTCGCGTTGTGCGGATTCGAGGTTGGGCGCCAATTCGGCTTCGGTTTGGACCACTGCGCATCCTGCGCCCGCCGCCGCCGTGGGCCGCTTTCAGGATGATCGGGTAGCCGAGCTCTCGGGCGGTCTTGGTCGCTTCTTCGACGCCGGTGACCGATTTTGCGCTGCCGGCCAAGATGGGAACCTTCGCCAGTTCGGCGATTTCGCGGGCGGCCGTTTTGTCGCCCAATTTTTGCAACGACTCGCGTTGCGGACCGACGAAGATGATGCCGTGCTTGTCGCACGCCGCGCGGAGCTGCGGGTTCTCGGAGAGAAATCCGTAGCCGGGGTGGATCGCGTCCACGCCGTTGGCGACGCAGATCGCGATGATCGCGTCGATGTCCAGATACGCGCGGATCGGCTCGCCTTGCTTGCCGATCAAATATGCTTCGTCGGCCTTGAACCGGTGCAGGGCGTAGCGATCTTCGTGCGAGTAGATCGCGACGGTCCGCATCCCCAATTCGTGCGCGGTGCGAAAGACGCGGATCGCGATTTCGCTGCGGTTGGCGACCAGCAATTTCCGGATCGGTTTCATGTCGGGCGGGCGTTTCGTACGGGAGCGCGTGGCGTGAACCGGCCGGGGCCGACCGGGGTGGACGCTCTATCCTAACCGTTGCCGAATGCGCCGCCAGCCCGCCGTTTCGCCGGAGTTCCGACGCCTTGTCATTACGAAGAAACAGGGCGAGATTCCCGGTGGAAATCTCGCCCTGTCGATGTTTTTCAACGTGCGAATCCGAATGCTCAGTCGCCGTGCGGGCTGAGGATCCCGAGCAGGCTGCCGCCCCCTCCGCCGCCGAGATCGATTTTGGCGTCCATCACTTTTTCGATGTAGGCCGAGGCTTCCAGCAAGTGAGCGCGGCTGTAGGAATCGAGTTTCAAATCCTTGTCCAGCGTTCCCTTGATCGACTTATCCAACTTGGTTAGCTCGAGACGGGCCAAGCTACGGCAATCGTTCGGCGCATCGGTCTTGCCGAGCGCGATGTTGCCCAAGCGTTCAAGATAGTTGCGTTGCAGGTTACGACGCAAGCTGCTGACGGCCGGCTTGCGATCGGTGAACTCGCCTTCCTTGACGGTGTCGAGTTCAGAATAGATCGTTCCGGTCAACTTGCGCAGCAACTCGGCGGTGGTGAACGCGTCCTTATCGGACGCGACGCGTAACTCCGAGTCGTACAGCCGTTCCAACGTCAACGGCGAGAGCAACTGGCTCAGCACGCGGTCTTGCCACATCGCCACGGTGTCGTGGATGGCGTAATCCGTCCGGGCGGGCAACTTCAAGCCCCAATGCGACCACCGCGTGGCGGCCAAGTAGTTGTACAGTGCCGGCGGAAAGTTGAACGGCTTGTCGCTGAAGACGTGTTCGCCCAGCAGATCGAGCGAGTCGCGTTGCGTCTTGGCGTCGACCACGATGAACGGCGCCTTGCCGTCTTTATCGCCCTTGTGGCTACGCGAGATTTCTATGCCGCCGACGTTGCGAGCGACGAAGAACATCGCCGAACCGTACTTGCTCAGCAACACGCCGAACGTGCGCCGGGCCGGTTGAAAACCTTCGCCGTCCTTGACCGCGCGGTCGACCAAGCCCGGCCAGAGATCGCCGATCAGCTTGGCTTGCTGCTTGGCGTATTCCATCGGGTCTTTCCCCAAGTCGAAGCGGTTGCTGGTCGGGTCCGAGTCGATCCCGCGCGTGTCTTCGTCGGTCGAATACTTGAGCAACGGCTCGCCGCTGCGGGCGGCGATTTTCTTCAACTCGGCCGCTTCGTCGCCGGAGAAGGGCTTGTAACCGTACTCGATGGCCCACATGTCGTACGGACCGACGGTGGTCGAGTAGTAATCGCCTTGCTTCATCCCCTTCGGCACGATGTTGGCCGGCGTGTAATCCATCACGGATCCGGTCAAGCCGGTTTCGCTGGTCTTCGCGACGTCGTTCAATTCCTTCAGGTTGTAGATCGTGCTGGATTTGAAGTTGTGACGCAGACCCAAAGTGTGGCCCACTTCGTGCATCGTCACTTCCTTCAGCCCTTGCATGATCAGCTTTTCCTTTTCGGCTTCGCTCAGAGCGGCGTCTTTGGCCATCAGTGCGGCGGAGCCGAACGCGAAGTCCATCGAACGGCCGTGCGAGATCGAGCAATCCGGGCAGCGACACGACGAGTTATCGCCGTTGAAGCCGGGACGCATCGCCATCATTTTTTCATAACTGCGCAGATCGTTGGGACCGCCGGTCATCGCGCTGATCGCTTGCGGCGTCAGCGTTTCGTATTCCATCTTCCACGACTGCAAAAAGTCCGCGTCGAAGATGATGTCGGCGTCTAAGATTTGGCCGGTCAACGGATTGACGCGCGACGGGCCCATCGCGAAGCCCGCGCTGGCGGTGATCCAACGGAACGTGTTGTAGTTGACGTCTTCGGGTTCCCAATCGGCGTTGTCCGGTTGTTGACGGACTTCGATCGCGCTGTAGAACCCGGCTTTTTCGTACGCCTTGTTCCATTCCAAAATGCCGTCGCGGATCGGCTTGCGATATTTGATCGGGATGGTTTTTTCCATCCAGAACACGATCGGCTTCTTCGGCGGCGAGAGTGCTTCCGAAGGATCGGCCTTTTGCAGATCCCAGCGATTGATGTAGCGGACGAAACGGTCGTCGTCTCCCTTTTGCGAGTAGTCCTTGATCGCGGTCAGGAAGTACCCGATCCGATCGTCGGCCAAACGGGGCTTATAGCCGGTGCTGGGGAGGACGCTGAGCGAGTAATGGACGTGGATCGTCGCGCCGCGGCTGTCGGGCACGGTGTCGATTTCGCGCGTGCCGCCGCTGGCGTACGTGGCGGCGACTTGCAATTCGACGTTGTCCGGATAGCTTTTGGTCGACGCCCAGTTCGATTTGTTGGCGGCGAAGACGAAGCCCGGCAGAGCTTGCGAAAGTTGCGGCAGGTCGCTCATAAAGACCGACGTCAGGTCGACGATCGGTGCGCCCGACGGCGACATCGTGACGATCGGCAGGCTGAACAACACGCTGTCGGTGTACGCTTGGCCGACGGCCTTCTCTTCGGGCGAGCCCTTGGCGGCGGTGAAGCGAATGTTCCGGCGGACGATGCGGATCGTGTCGTCGACTTTGCGGAATTGCAGGAGCGCGTCTTCGCCGAAGCCCCAGCTCATCCCGCCCAGCAACGGCTGCTGGCCGATGCCGCGGGCGATCGAGATGATCAGAATCAGGTCTTTGTTCTGGATCGACGAACCGATCTCGGCAAACAGTTGCGAGTCTTTGCGATAGAGCGGGATCAGGCCGTCGATTTTTTTGGCGTCTTTGATCACCATGCCGAACGGCGGGAACTTGGGCTTCGGCGCGGGGGCGTCGTCATCGTCCTTCTTCGACGACTTTTCGTCGGACGACGATTCGGCCTTCACTTCGTCGGCCTTGGCTTCGGTCTTGCCGGAAGCCTTTTCGGATTTCGTATCGGCGGCCAAAAGCGTTCCGCCGCTGACTAAACCGCCGCACATCAATAAGCCGACGCATGCGACACGGAGACGACGTCCCAACACGAGCATAACGGAATCCTTCAAAGCGAAGTGGGTGGGGTTCAAGCGAGCGGGGCGGGGATCGCAAGGCGTACGACAAACCGTCGCCGGTCGCTGGAAGTCGAATGTTCGGCGGCAGTTAACTATAACGCAGAATCCCTGGTTTACCAAAACCGAGGCGTCAAAATCGGCGTAGATTTCCTTCTGTGACGCGAGCGGCCGATTTTGTTCAAATCAGGCCGGTGGGATTCTGCTTTCTACGCAATCTCCACCGGTTAGGTTAGACAAAATCCCCGGCAGTTCGCGGAATCGTCATGGACGAAGAATCGTTGCGATCCGTTTTGTCCAACTTCCCTACTCTGGGCGGCGTGGCGTCGATCGACCGTCTGACCGGCGGTATGAGCCGTGACGAAACGTGGTGCGTCGTCGAGTCGCATGGGCGAAAGTGGGTTCTGAAGAGAGTTTCCGCCGATCCGGAAAGCCGGCGGAAGTGGGTATGGCGGCTGAACGTACTGAGCTTGCCTACCGTCGTCTCGGAACCGCTGCTACCACACCCCGCCGTAACGCAAAACGGGGCGTTTTTCGTCGAAGATGACGCCGCCCTGTGGATCGTCCTCTCGTGGATGCCCGGTCGACCGTTGCTGGCGACCGAGCCATCCGTTGAACGCTTTGCCGCGGCCGCCCGTGCGCTGGCCCAAACGCATATCATTCTGAGCCGCGTTCCGGCAGAGACCACCTTCGATTGTGTTCCTTCCGGTCTCCTCGAGCGTTGCGAATTGCTGCGCGAAGCGTTGCGGAGCGATGAAACGGCGGACGCCGCACGTGTCGAGACGCGGACCGAATTGCGAGTGTTCGCCCAACGCACGGTGGCGACGTTGCGAACATACGGACCGCGGTTGCTGGTCGAAGTCGAGGAAGTGATCGCGCGATGTTCGAGCGAAACGCCCCGGCGGATGCCCTGCCTGCGCGACGTTCGGCCCGAGCATGTGATGTTCGCGGAAATCCACGGCGATTCGACACGCGTGTCGGGTTTGATCGACGTCGGCGCGCTCCGCGTGGATGCGCCGATCGCGGATCTCGCGCGATTGACGCAATCGTGGAGACGCGCCAAGCCTGATTGGTACGCTGCATCCGTGGCGGAGTATGACAAGGTCATTGGGCTTACCGAATTTGAACGAACGTTGTTGGTGTTGTACGACCGGACGTCGCGCGTGCTGTCGTGCGTGAATTGGATTCGTTGGTTGTGCGTCGAGCGGATCGCGTTTAGGGACATGGCGGCGGTTTCGGAGCGGCTCCGCGTTCTCGACACGCTGCGAAGCGAGGAGTTCGGCGAGTCGACGACATGAGTTCGCAGGTTCATTGGTGATGCGGTCGAAGTTGACGCTCGCGACCGCACGACGGTACGATTCGTGAAGCCGAAGTCTCGCGAGTTTTCTGGGTTTTTCGGTGGTTTTCGTCTGTTTCCGATTGAGGATGGCCCGCGATGCATGGCTTTCGTTCGCTCCTGGCGATGTTCTTCCTGCTGACGCTCGGCACGTTCGTGGCCGCACAGACCACGCCGGACGCCGATACGGCCGCGGCCAACGCGGCAGCGATCGACGCCCTGTTCGCGAAGGCCGACTGGAAGACCGACGAATTTCATACGCAAAACGACGAGTTGACGATCCGTGCCCGACTGACGCCGGCGACGGTGAAACCGGGGCAAAAGACGACGCTCGAATTGACGCTGACTCCGTCGAAGGGCTTCTACTTTTACGACTACGTCGATCGTCTGACCGCACCACAGACCGGAACCGGCCGCGCGACGTTGGTCAACTTCGCCGCGAAGTCGAATCTTGTGATCGGGAAGGGGAAACGCAGCGTCGAACCGCTGGAAAAAACCGACGACGACGGCCGCGTGCAGTATTACTACAAAGAGCCGTTGACGCTGAGCTTCGACGTGCTAGTTCCGACGGATCACGTTCCGGGCGAAGCCGCGATCGCCGGAGTGTTGGGGGTGCAATTCTGTAGCGACGAAAGCTGCTTACAAACGGGCTTGTTGTTCCACGGGACGTTCGCGATCGGCGAAGGGTCTGCCGCGAAATCCGAATTCCGTTTCGCAGCCGTGCCGTATTCGACGCCGGAGAAACTGGCGCCACAGGCCTGCCGTTGGTCAAACCGCGTGCGAATCCCCCCGCCACCCCGGATCCGGTCGCGCCCGGCGTCGGGAAAAACGGGACGACCGTTCCGAATCCGGGCACGCGCGAGACTCCTGCGACCGTCGTTCCGGGGCTCGACGAACCCTCGATCCCGAAGTTGGAACCGGTCTACGACGAATCGCAGTCGGCGTCGCTGGCCGTGACGATGTTGCTGGCCGTGTTGGGCGGTTTTCTGCTGAACTTCATGCCGTGCGTCTTGCCGGTGATCGGGTTGAAAATCTTGGCGTTCGTCGATCAAGCCGGTCACGGTCGCAAGCAAGTCTTTTTGTTGAACATGGTGTATTCCTTCGGGATGTTGTCGGTGTTTTGGGTGTTGGCGGCGTTGGCGATTTTCGCCAATCAAGGGTGGGGCGAGCAGTTCCAAAGCGTCGGCTTCAATCTGACGTTGGCCGGCATCGTGTTCGTCATGGCGTTGAGCTTCTTAGGCGTTTGGGAAATCCCGTTGCCGGGATTCGCCACGTCCAAGTCCATGACCCAAGCATCGCGGAAGGAAGGGTACGTCGGCGCGTTCTTCAAAGGGATCATCACCACGTTGTTGGCAACGCCGTGCAGCGGGCCGTTTTTGGGGACCGTGATCGGATTCACGTTGGGTCAACATTGGACCGTCGTCGCGACCGTGTTTACTTGCATCGGCGTCGGGATGTCGCTGCCGTACTTGTTGATCGGCGCGATCCCCGGCTTGGTCAAATGTCTGCCGAAGCCCGGCGCGTGGATGGATACGTTCAAGCAGGTCATGGGGTTCGTGTTATTGGGAACGGTCGTGTTTCTGTTCGGCACGTTACCGATCAAGTATTACGTCCCCGCTTTGGCGACGATGATCGGGCTGTGGTTCGCGTGTTGGTGGGTGGGACGCGTGCCGATCTACGAATCGTTCGGTCGTCGTGCGCGGGGTTGGGTCGAGGGGATCGTCGTCGCCGGCGCGGTCGCATATCTCAGCTTCAACTATTTGACGCCGCGTAAGTATCTGCAGTGGGAACCGTATTCGCACGAAGCCTGGGCGCACTACACGGCCGAAGGTCGCACGGTGATGATCGACTTCACCGCCGATTGGTGCGCAACTGCAAAGTGAACATGCGCGTGGCGATCGACACGCCGGAAGTCGCGGATTGGTTGAAAAAGAACGACGGCGTCGCGCTGTTGGCGGATCGCTCGACCGAAATCCCCGACAACGAGGAAATGCTCGCCAAGCTCAACCGTAAAAGTATTCCGCTCTTGGCGGTTTTCCCGGCCGGCGAACCGTTGAAGCCGCTGGTTTACGACGGCATCATTCAGCAAAGCACGGTGCTGGGCGCGTTGGAAAAAGGTGGGCCGCAAAAGGCGGCCCAACCCGTGGCGAAAACCGCCGATGTTTCCGCGAGCAAAACGCTGGATTAACCCAACGCGACGAACGCTCGTTTACCCTTCCTCATCCGTTTCATAGTCCGCGCCGTCGAGATCGTCCATCGACGGGCGTTTTTGCACGCTCAGCGGATTGCGCTCGCTCAGCCAGCGACCGAGGTCGATCTGTTTGCAGCGCGCCGAGCAGAACGGCAACGACGCCTGCGGGGCGTTCTTCGATTCGAAGACGACGTCGCAAACAGGGCAGATCATGGTAAGGACTCTCCTACGTCGCGGGCATGACGATACGCCGCGTGACGGACGCGGCATTATTTCTTCTTCGCTTTGCCGGCGGGCTTGCTTGCCGGTTTTTCGGCGGCCGGTTTCGCTTCGGTCTTCGGCGTTTCGCTTTTGGTTTCCGATTTGCTTTCCGACTTCGACTCGCTCGGCGCAGCTTTCGCTGGATTTCTTATCGTTGGCCTGGCCCGACTTGTAGCTTTCGCTGCGGTAGTCGGTGATGTAGAAGCCCGAGCCTTTGAACATGATCGCGCCGCCGGTGCCGAACAGCCGGCGGAGTTTTTTCTTTTTGCACTCCGGGCACTTCGTCAGCACGTCGTCCGACATCGCTTGGAAATGCTCGAATTCGTGGCCGCAAGCGTCGCAAACGTAATCGTAGGTGGGCATGGAACAGGTTTCAGGTTTCGGGGTTCAGGTTTCAGGAAGCCGAAACGCGACTCCTGAGAACTTCTTCATGCGCCGACGCTACGGTTGCCTTACGGCTTTTTGCTGACGATGACTTGGGCGGGGCGGATCGTGCGGTCGTGGACGGTGTAGCCGGTGGCCGCGACCAGCAAGACCGTGTTCTCGTCGACTTCGCCGTTCGACTGCTGCATGATCGCTTGGTGGACGTTCGGGTCGAACGGCTTGCCTTGCGCGTCGATCCGCTTGCAATTGTGCTTCGACATGACTTCGTCGAGTTGCTTGCCCAACATCTCAAAGCCCTGCAACAACACGGCGGCGTCGGCCGTTTTTTGACCGGCGGCCAACGCGCGTTCCACGTTGTCGAGCACCGGTAGCAGATCAGTCAGCAACGACGTTTCGCGATATTTGCGCTCTTCGTCTTGCTCGCGATAGACGCGCTTGCGGAAGTTTTCCAACTCGGCCTGCGCGCGCAACACGCGATCTTGCGACTGCTTCAGTTGGTCGGCCAAATCCGCGCCGGGTTGTTCGGCGTCCAGCGGAAACGTTTCCGCGGCCGCGTCGTCGTAGTCCGGCAGGTCGTCGGTCGGTCGATTGGATTCGCTCATGACTTCGCTCCCTCATCGGTCGGGACGAAGAAATCCTTCACCCGATCGAGAAACGTTTTGCGTTTGGTGGTGACGTTGACGTGTTCTTCTTGGGCCAGTTGTTCGAGCAGTTCCCGCTCTTTGGGCGAGAGTTTTTTCGGAACTTCGAGTAAGACCTGAATCAGTTGATCGCCGCGACCGCGCGCCGGGGGTCGCGCATGCCGCGTCCCTTCAGCTTGAAGACGTCGCCCGGTTGAGAGCCGGCCGGAATCGTCAGCGGTTCGGTCCCTTCCAGCGTCGGCACGTCGATCGTCGCGCCGAGCGCGGCCTGCGTGTAGGTGATCGGTAGTTGGCACACGAGGTGTTGGCCCTCGCGTTGGAACAACGGATGTTCGGTGACGTGAACCAAGCAGTAACAGTCGCCCGACGGGCCGCCGTCGGGGCTGGGTTCGCCTTCGCCGGTCAAACGCATCCGCATGCCGTCGTCGATACCGGCCGGAATGGTCAATTCGCGTTCGACTTCGACCGGGTTGAAGCCCTGGCCGCCGCAGTCGCCGCATTTTTCCTTGACGACCTTCCCGCCGCCGTTGCAGACGGGGCAAGTCGTTTGCACGCGGAAGATGCCGGTGCTTTGCACCACTTGGCCGCGACCGCCGCAGTATTGGCATTCCTTGAGCGCGGTCCCTTTTTCGCGCCGGTTCCGGCACAGGTCTCGCACTTCTCGCGACGCTCGAAGCGGATGTTCTTCGTGACGCCGCGCGCCGCTTCCAGCAGGTCGATCGTCACTTCGCAGCCGATGTCGGCGCCCTTGTGAACGCGTCGACCGCCCCGTTGTCCGCCGAACACGTCGCCGAACGCTCCGCCGCCGAACAAGTCGCCGAAGGCGGAGAAAATGTCGTTGATGTCGTTAAACTGATGACCCTGCCCGTTGACGCCGGCGTGGCCGTGGCGGTCGTAGAGCGCACGTTTTTGATCGTCGGACAGGATCTCGAACGCTTCGGCCGCTTCCTTGAACATCGTCACGGCTTCGGCGTTGCCGGGATTCTTGTCCGGGTGAAACTTGATCGCCAATTTGCGATACGACGTCGAAATCTCGTCGCGCGTCGCGGTCCGCGTGACTTGCAGTACTTCGTAATAATCGCGTTTGGACATGATGCGGCCGAATGTGTCGTTTGGAAGCGTCGTCCTGTGTCGGACGACGCCGTCAATAAGTCGGAAGGCCGCTGAGATCGTCCGACGGGTCGCCCTTCTCGTCCGTTCGCAGGAACTCGCCGTTCACCACGCGAACGTCGAGACCTTGATAGAAATTGCCGGACGAATCTTGCGGCAGCGTGACCACGCGTTGCTTGTTTGCGCCGATGATTTGCACGATGCTGCGCTTCGAGAACTCGCAGCGCAATTGAATCACGCCGTTTTCCGGCAGATAGCAGAGCATCCGTTCGAGAACGTTCGGTCGACCGGCGTCCATTTTCACCGCGCTCACGGCGATGTGCACGTCGGCGTCGATCCTTCCCATTTCCGACATGAATCGCTCCGTGAACATCGTCGCGGGCACGCCCGGAATTTCGGACGTGCCCGGCGACGAAAAGCATCCTAGCGAACGAGGCCTTCGATGCCGCTCTTCGCTTTGTCTTCCTTTTCCAGGTTCGTCACCAGGGCTTCGGTCGTCAGCATCAAACCGCTGATGCTGGCCGCGTTGCTCAGGGCACTGCGGACGACCTTGACCCGGGTCGATGATGCCGGCCTTCAACATGTCGACGTATTCGCCGGCATGCGCAGGTCGTAACCGGTGTTCGTCGGCTTCTGCGAAACTTCGTCGGCGATCACGCTGCCGTCGATGCCGCAGTTGTCGGCGATTTGCTTGATCGGCGCGTCGATCGAGTGCAGGATGATTCCCGCGCCGACCTTTTCATCGCCCTTCAACGACGAACGAACCTTTTCGATCGCTTCCTTCGTGCGAAGCAACGCGACGCCGCCGCCCGGCAGAATGCCTTCTTCGACCGCGGCGCGGGTGGCGTGCAGGGCGTCTTCGACGCGGGCCTTCTTTTGCTTCATGTCGGCTTCGCTGACGGCCCCGACCTTGATGATCGCGACGCCGCCGGTGAGCTTGGCCAAACGTTCTTGGAACTTTTCCTTATCGTATTCGCTCTCGGTTTGCTCGATTTGCGTACGAATTTGTTGGATCCGTTGTTGGATGTCGGCCGACTTGCCGCCGCCTTTGACGATGGTCGTGTCGTTCTTGTCGACGATCACTTGCTTGGCGCGACCGAGGTGCGACAGTTCCAGAGCTTCCAACTTCAGGCCAAGATCTTCGCTGATCAGCGTGCCGCCGGTCAGGGTGGCGATGTCGCCCAACATGGCTTTGCGGCGGTCGCCGAAGCCGGGGGCTTTGACGGCGCAAACGTTCAACACGCCGCGGAGCTTATTGACGACCAACGCGGTCAACGCTTCGCCTTCGACGTCTTCGGCGATGATCAACAACGGCTTGCCGGTTTGCGCGACTTGTTCGAGCACCGGGATCATTTCGCGGAGGTTCGAGAGCTTCTTTTCGAAGATCAAGACGAGCGCCGTCTTCCAACTCGCACTTCATTTCGGCCGTCTTGTTGATGAAGTACGGCGAGATGAAGCCCTTGTCGAATTGCATCCCTTCGACGAATTCGAGCGTGGTTTCGATGGTCTTGCCTTCTTCGACGGTGATGACGCCGTCCTTGCCGACCTTTTCCATCGCGTCGGCCAACAGATCGCCGATCGATTTATCGTTGTTGGCGCTGATCGCGCCGACTTGGCTGATTTCGGCCTTGCTGCTGACCGGCTTGGCCATCATCTTCAATTGTTCGACGGCCGCGTCAACGGCCTTTTCGATCCCGCGGCGCACGGCCATCGGGTTCGATCCGGCGGCGATCAGTTTGGTCCCTTCCTTGAAGATCGCGCGGGCCAAAACGGTCGCGGTCGTGGTGCCGTCGCCGGCGATGTCGCTGGTCTTGCTGGCGACTTCGTTGACCAGCTTGGCGCCCATGTTCTCGAAACGGTCTTCGAGAATCGATTTCCTTGCTGACGGTGACGCCGTCCTTGGTGACCGTGGGGCCGCCGAAGGATTTGTTGATGATCACGTTGCGGCCGGTCGGGCCCATCGTGACGGCGACGGCGTCGGCCAGCTTCTCGACGCCCTTGAGCATCTTGGCGCGAGCCGAATCTTCGAACATCAATTGCTTAGGCACGGGAAACCTGTCTATGTGTGATGAAAAATTGTGCGGGGAATTGGGTCACGGATTACCACGGGTGAGACGGATCGACACGGTCGAATTACGAACATGATGCGAATCAAGCGATTGCGATTTCGCCGATCCGCATCCATCCGTCCGAATCCGTCTCATCCGTGATCCATCTCTCCGATTGACTAGGCCAGGACCTTGGCCAGGATATCCGATTCGCGCAGGATCTTGACCTCTTGGCCGTCGATCTCGATGTCGCTGCCGCTGTACTTGCCGAAGATCACTTCGTCGCCGACGGCGACCGACAACGTGCCGCGGCTGCCGCTGTCGAGCAGCTTGCCGGGGCCGATCGAGATGACCTTGCCGCGTTGCGGCTTTTCCTTAGCCGAGTCGGGCAGCACGATGCCGCCGGCGGTGATTTGTTCGGCTTCGACGGTCTTGACGACGACGCGATCATCCAACGGACGGAGACGGAGATTGGCCATGTTCGGAAATCCTGTATGTGTGATGAAAGTTGTGGTTAAGTTTTCAGTGTGAAGTTTTCAGTTTTCAGTTAGGCAAGGAGCGAAGGACGTGAGTCCTTCGGTTCCGATTTACATCATGCCGGGCATACCGCCCATGCCGCCCATTCCCATGCCGCCCATCCCACCCATGCCGCCGCCGCCCATGCCGTGGTCGTGATGGTCGTGATCGCCGCCTTCTTTTTCTTCCGACGGGATATCGGTGATCAGCGATTCGGTGGTCAGTAATAAGCATGCCACGCTGGCGGCGTTCTTCAGAGCGGTGCGGACGACCTTCGCCGGGTCGATCACGCCGGCGGCGACCAAGTCGCCGTAGTTATCCTTGTCGGCGTCGTAACCGTCGTTCTTGCCCTTCAAGTGGCGCACGCGATTGACGACCACCGCGCCGTCCAGACCGGCGTTTTCGGCGATCGCGCAGGAGGGGGATGTCCAACACGTTCTTGATGATCTTCGCGCCGGCCCCTTCGTCGCCGGTCAGGGCCAACTTGTCAATGGCCTTGTCGCAGCGCATCAGAGCGACGCCGCCGCCCGGGACGATTCCTTCTTCCAACGCGGCTTGGGTCGCTTTTTGCGCGTCTTCGATCAGGTACTTCTTTTCCTTCATTTCGGTCTCGGTCGCCGCGCCGCAGTTGATCTGGGCGACGCCGCCGGCGATTTTCGCCAAGCGTTCTTGCAGCTTTTCGCGATCGTATTCGCTGTCGGTCTTGGTGATC
>JASGKV010000003.1:0-198215 GCA_049840575.1 Pirellulales bacterium | reverse complement strand
CCGATGGCGCTCGTGATGTGGTCGTAACCCGGCGCAATATCGGTCACCAACGGGCCAAGGACGTAGAACAGCGAGTCGTGGCAGACTTCCATCTGCTTTTTGATGTTCATATCGATCTGGTCCATGGGCACATGGCCGGGGCCTTCGACCATCACTTGCGTGCCGCGCCTCCCAACCGCGTTTGGTCAGTTCGCCCAGCGTTTGTAATTCGGCGAATTTCGCCCTTCGTCGCTGGCGTCGGCGATACAGCCCGGACGCAGACCGTCGCCGAGACTCCACGTGACGTCGTATTGACGCATGATGTCGCAGAGATCGTCGAAATGGGTGTACAGCGGGTTTTGCTTCCGATGGCTCATCATCCACTTGGCGATCAGCGAGCCGCCACGGCTGACGATGCCGGTGATGCGGCGGGTCGTCAGATGCAGATGCTCGTACAACACGCCGCAATGGACGGTCATGTAGTCGACGCCTTGCTTGGCTTGGTGCTCGACCATATCCAAGAAGTGTCGCGGCGTCATGTCTTCGATTTCGCCGCCCAGTTCTTCCAGCATCTGATAGATCGGCACGGTGCCGATCGGCACGGGCGACGCTTCGATGATTTGCTTGCGGATGCCGTCGATGTTTTTGCCGGTCGACAGGTCCATGACCGTGTCGGCGCCGAAGTGCACGCTGGCGTGCAGCTTCTGCAGCTCTTCTTCCAGATTGCTGGTGACCGCCGAGTTGCCGATGTTCGAGTTGATCTTGGTCTTCGACGCGATGCCGATGCACATCGGCTCGAGGCCCAAACGCAGATGCTCTTTATTCGCCGGAATCACCATGCGACCGCGCGCCACTTCGTCGCGAATCAACTCGGGAGCGAGATTTCGCGCTCGGCGACGTAAGCCATCTCGGGCGAAATTTCACCGGCGCGGGCGATCTCAATCTGAGTCATCAGAAGACGCATCCTTACAACTGCGAAGTACGATGAACGAACGAACCCTCACGGCGCAAGAATCGGTGACGGCTTTCCCTCGCCGTAGATCATGCGGGAAATCGTTTCGGGATATGGCTTTATCGTAACTCCCGCGACGCGAGTGTCAATTCGAGTTCCGGCGACAACGGGTCGAGCGATCCTGCGAAATCCGCGTCGCACGATCACTCGCCTAGCGAATTCAAGAGAGCCCGTACGAGTGTCGCTCGGGATGCGACGAATTAGAGCGTTTTGAGATACTCCAACAACGCCTGGCGTTCGTCGTCGGTCAGCTTGGCGGCGAACTCGTGGCCGCCGTTCGATTGGCCCGCGACCTGCGTGTCGTAGTGGTCGCGTCGTTCCGCGCCCGTGCGGATGTCGGCGGGCATAACGTCGGTCGCGACGTGCTTGAGGCCGATTTGCTCGGGATCGAACGAGTCGTCGACGCGCCGCCAGACTTTCGCCCGCAGCGCGGGGTTCAGCACCTGAGCCAGGGTCGGGACGCTGCCGTTGTGAAAGTACGGCCCGCTGGCCCAAATACCGTCGAGCGGCGGGGCGACGTAGCCGTCGGGATCGGTCGAGGTCGGGTCCGCGCCGGCGTGGGCGAACCAACTGTCGGCGTAATGTTTGCGCTGGGCGACGTTCAACCCGCGGAGTCGCGTCGGGTCGGTCCCTACGCGGTCGAGCGGCACGTTTTTGTCCGGCCAGTTGCCGTTCTCGCCGTAAGTCCCATGACATTTGACGCAGTGCCGCGTGAACAGCGTTTCGCCGGCTTCGACCAACTTGGCGTCGAGTGCGCCGGGATATTTCGGCGGACGCAGGCTTTCCAGCCAGGCATGGACGTCGCGGAAGTCGTCTTCCCAAGCGGCGAATTGCGCGGGACCGTTTTCTTTGACCAGCAAAAACTGCATCAACGCGCGATGTCCCTTGGCGGCGAAGCCGTCGCAGTAGATCGACGTCTTGCGATGATAATGCCACCAGGCCGGCGCGTTGTGCGCGTGGTTGGTCAACTGCGGTAATGGTTGCGCCGCGTCGATCGACAAATCGGGCTTACGATAATTCAACAGAACCACGCCGAACATCACGGCGTTGGTCGTGCCGCGCGTGGTCCCCAACGGCAGCATCGTGGACCCGATGTCCATGTGCGTCAGCGTTTTGCCGGAGCGGAGTTTCGTATTGCGCACGTCTTCGTACAACGTCTGCATGTCGTACCGCGCGTTCGCCAATCCCGGAATCACGCGGCCGTCGAGCGAGCCTTGATGACAGGCGAAGCAGTTCATCGACCATTGGCCGTCTCGCACGATATATTGCAACGGCCGATGCTGCGGATCATTCGCGCGTTCGAGCAAGCCGTACCGAGCAAAGGCGAGTTTTCGCCGCTCGTCCGGCGTCGCTTTTTCGGCCGTCGAGCGAGTCGGTTCTTCCCAGACTTTCCAGACGTCGTCGAACGTTTGTTGATCGAAGTCGGCCGGCAAGTACGGTTTGTTCAGCAACAGCCAATAGCCGCGCTCGGCGCGCGTGGCGAAACGAGGTTCTTGGGTCGCGGTGTTTAGAGTTGCGGTGGTTGGAGTTGATGCGTTCGGCGCCGGCGTACGCGGTGCGGCTGCGGCGGGACGCGTTTTGCCGGGTCGGGCTTGCGGCGGCAACGGTAACGGCAGCGGCGGCTCGGCCGCCAAGCGCGGGGCGAAGGCGAGCGAGAGCCCCCACGCGGCGCACGCCGCGACGAGCACCGCCGACAGGGTGGATGCGAACGGACGACGAAAGGCGCGAACGAAACTCATCGAATCCGGGTTGCGCGGGAACGTGGCCGAGTTGCCGAACCGCAATTGCGGCGCGGGCTTCACCGTGTATCTTATGCGTTCGGGCGAATCGGGGAATGCGTCATGCCCAAACGTACCGTGGCCCTACGCAATCAAGCTCCGTCCCCAATCACCAATGCCGCATATGCCAACCTTACGGCCGGACGCAATATGGGTAGGAAAAACGTGCCGGCGAACGCATAATAGAACCGACCTCTTTTCGCCTGCCGTGCCGCTCAAATCCTTCGCCGATCGCTCGTTATGATCAACCCCATTCTCCTTCCCGAACTTCGGCTGATGTTGGCCGAAGGGGACGAGGATGGGCTGAAAAACTTCGTGACCGAGCTCCATCCGGCCAGCGTGGCCGAGTTTTCCGAAGGGCTGGACGTCGAAGAAACGTGGCGCGTGCTGGGCTACGCGCCGTTGGCGATGCAGGCCGACATTTTCTCGTACTACGCGCATCCCAAGCAAGACGAGATGGTCCACGGATCGGGCCGGAAGCGAATGTCGGCCCTGATCGAAGAGATGGCGCCCGACGACCGGATCGATCTGTTGAAGCGCATCGACGAAAACGTGGTCGAAGAAATTCTGCCGCTGCTGGCCAAGGCCGAACGACAAGACGTGCGGACGCTGTTATCGTACCCCGATTCGAGCGCGGGCGCGGTCATGACGACCGAATACGCCAGCGTGCCGGACGACATCACCGCCGGCGAAGCGATCTCGCGCCTGCGGTTGCAAGCGCCCGACAACGAGATGATTTATTACATCTACGTATTGGGCCGCGACCGCCATTTGTTGGGATTCGTCTCGTTAAAGACGTTGATCCTGGCCCGGCCGAACACGCTGGTCGCCGACATCATGGAGAGCGACGTCGTCAGCGTGAACGTGGCCGACGACCAAGAAGAGGTCGCCAAAAAGATGGCCCGCTACGACATGCTGGCCATTCCGGTGGTCGACGACAACGGGCGGCTGGTCGGCATCGTGACGCACGACGACGTGATCGACGTCATCGAAGAGGAAGCGACCGAGGACGCCCACCGGATGGGCGGCGTCGCGCCGATCGAAGGAAACTACCTGGAGACGCCGTTCGCCAGCATTTGGATCAAGCGGTCGGTTTGGTTGTCGTTTCTGTTCGTCGCCGAGATGATCACGTTCACGGCGATGGCCCACTACGAACATGCGCTCAGCAAGGTGCTGGTCCTCAGCCTGTTCATTCCGCTGGTGATCGCCACCGGCGGCAACAGCGGCGCAAGCCGCCACGCTGATTTGCCGCGCGATGTCTTTGGGGCAAATCACGCCCGCGTTGTGGTGGAAGGTTCTGAAACACGAATTCTGGATGGGCCTGGCCCTCGGCGTGACGTTGGGCGCGATCGGCTATTTCCGTTCGATGCTGGTCAGCGACTCGCTGCTGGGCGACGCCGTGGGGCATTGGGATTTGGCGCTGGTCATCTCGCAGGCGGTGGCCGCGATCTGTCTGTGGGGCACGATCGTCGGCTCGATGCTGCCGCTGATCTTCCAACGCCTGGGCTTCGACCCCGCCTTCGCCAGCAGCCCGTTCGTGGCGACGTTCGTCGACGTGACGGGGATCACGATTTATTTCAATATCGCGTATGTGTATTTGGAAGCGCTGCAGTAGCGAACGTAGTTCACATTCTACAACTACGGCGTTCTATTGAAGGATCGTGCGGCCAACACGCTACATGGCTTAAGCCCATTCCGGTTCGCCCGTCCTGAGTAATCGCGATGCCGATTCCGCAGGTCCATTTTTCCGCTCCGTGAGAATATCTTCCGTCCTCAAAAAATGAGAGCCTTCCTTCGATCGATGACAATCCGTACTTGACGAGCTTTTCCGTGATAATGGTCGAACTTCGAATCTCTCGACCATAGATCGTGATGTTTCGTCCAGGATAAATTCTAAAACCAAACTTTACCTTCTTTTCTCGTCGCGAGATCGCACAGAGAAACCCGATTCCCCAATAGCCGGCAATATCGTTATTTCTCGAACAAAGATAGGCGATAAGTGAGTTCGCAACCGCATTCATTTCACGACGTTTCATCTTGCTCTCTCATCCAAGGTCGTTTTTATCGAAGGTATACCATATTTACTTCCCATCCAACGCCCGATCCAAATTAAACGCCGCGCTGATCAGCGACAAATGCGTGAACGCTTGGGGAAAGTTACCGAGCGCCTCGCCGCCCGAGCCGACTTGTTCGGCGTACAGGCCCAGGTGGTTGGCGTAGCCCAGCATTTGCTCGAACAGCAGCCGCGCGTCGTCCAGGCGTCGCGGATCGGTCCGGCCGGCGCGGGTCAACGCTTCGACCAGCCAGAAACTGCACAGATTGAACGTCCCTTCGGGACCGTGCAGCCCGTCGTCGGCCAAGCCGGGATCGTAGCGGTAGATCAAGCCGTCGGCGGCCAAGCCCCCCTGCGAGTGCGGCTTGCGAATGGCGTCGATCGTTTTGAGCATCCGCGGATCGTTGGGCGCCATGAAGAACGTCAGCGGCATTAATAACGACGACGCGTCGAGTAGATCCTCGCCGTACGATTGCGTGAACGCTTGCAGCTTTTCGCTCCAGCCGTGACGCATCACGTCTTCGATGATGCGATCGCGCGTGCGGGACCAGAGCACGCGATCGGCCGGGAACGACCGTTTGTCGGCCAAACGCAGACCGCGATCGATAGCGACCCAGCACATGTATTTCGAGAACACGAAATGCCGACGACGGCCGCGGACTTCCCAAATCCCTTCGTCTTCGCGGTTCCAGTTTTCGCAAACCCAATCGACCAGTCCGCGAGCGAGATCCAGGCGTCGTAGCTGATCGGCGCGGCGTATTTGTTGTACAGATACACGCTGTCCATCAACTCGCCGTAGATGTCCAACTGCAATTGGCCAGCGGCACCGTTCCCGACCCGGACCGGCTTCGAACCGCGATAGCCGTCCAGATGCGGCAGTTCGATTTCCCGCAGATCGGAACCGCCGTCGATGCGATAGAGCAGTCCCAGCGGACTTTCGCGGTCTTTATCGATTTCCTTGGAACGCGCGGTCAGCCATTCCATAAAGCCGATCGCTTCCTCGGTGAACCCGATCCGTAACAAGCCGTACAAGGTGAACGCCGCGTCGCGAATCCATGTGTAGCGATAGTCCCAATTCCGGACGCCGCCGATTCCCTCGGGCAGGCTGGCGGTCGGCGCGGCGACGATCGCACCGGTCGGTTCGAACGTCATCAACTTCAACACCAACGCCGAACGTTGCACCGTATCGCGCAACGTCCGCGATAGTTGCATTTGGACAACCATTTTTTCCAATACGCGTCGGTCTCTTGCAGCAAGCGCGTCACGTGCGCACAATCGCGTGCGTCCGCGTCGACTTGGCGGGGTCGAGCAGTCGCAACACGAAATCCGCCGACTCGCCCTCATGCAAGGTGAACTCGGCCGTCACGCCGTCGTCGGCGCGGTGCAAATCGACCGTCGTTTCCAGCGACAGACTCAATCCGCCCCCCTCGAAGCGCACACCGTGCTCGTCCGTATGGATCGACGAACTCGCCCTGGCGTAATCGAACGCCGGCCGACACTCCAAGCGAAACGGCATCCGACCGCGGACCACATGCACGCGGCGAACGATTTGCACGCACTCATCGGCCGCCGGATGCGGCAAGGGCATGAAGTCGATCACTTCGCCGATCCCGTCGGCGTGCAAAAACCGCGTGGTCAAAATATTGGTATCGGGCCGATAAGCCTGCTTGTGGCGATACTCTTCGCAACAGGGAGAAATCCGAAATCGCCCACCGATTCGGTCGTCGAGAATCGCGCCGAACACGCTGGGCGAATCGAAATGCGGCAGGCAAAGCCAATCGATCGATCCGTCCATTCCGACCAACGCGCAGGTCCGCAAGTTGCCGATGACGCCGTAATTTTCGATCGGTTGATAGGACATCGATGATCTCTTGAGACAGGAAATGGCCTTCCGATCTGCTGCGAATGTTATGCCGTAGAATACGAGCTGAAATTGGAAGATTTTGATCAATTGCCCAAATTCAAGCCTCGCCGGAGCTTATTTGCGCAATCTCTAAAATACTTTGGGATGATCTCGCGCCGAGAACGTCATCTTGTTAACCATCCTTTGACTGCACACGCATGCCTCGACTCGACGCCGACGCGCTGGCCGGATTGCTCGACGAGCATGCTGCGCGGTTGACGTTGTTCGCCCGGCAACGGTGTGCGACGCCGGAGGACGTGGTGCAAGAAGCGTTCATTCGCTTGGTCGGCGTACGTCCGACGCCGGATAACCCCGTGGCGTGGTTGTATCGCGCCGTGCGGAACGGCTCGATCGACGCCGCCCGAGCGGCCGGACGACGTGCGAAGCACGAAGCGACCGCGGCCGATCAACGCGCCTGGTTCACGCCGACGGTCGACGATCGTGTGGATGCGGACGCGGCGGTGGCGGCGTTGTCGACGCTGCCGATCGAGATGCGCGAGATCGTCGTGTTGCGGTTATGGAGCGGACTGTCCTTCGAAGGGATCGCCGCGCTGACCGAAACTTCGTCGAGTTCCGCACACCGCGTGTATCTCGAAGGCTTGAAACGTTTGCGACGCGAATTGAGCGTTAACGAAACCTCTGACCGCGAGGCCGACCGATGAAATCAGAACCGTATGCTTCTCCGGAAGACGATCCATCTCTGGATGCCTTCGCGGCCGAACTCGCCGGTCTCCGACCGCACGACGATCGCGCCGCCGCGCTCCGCACGGCGTATTTGGCCGGTCATGCGGCGGCGGTGGCCGAACTCGGTCGCGTTTCACGCATCGGTCGCTGGGGCTGGCCGGCGTCGTTCGGCGGCATGACCATCGCGGCGGGCATCTTGTTGGCGTTGGTGCTTAGAGCCACGCCGACGCCGGTCCCGAAACTTGGCGATGCACCCGCGAATTCGTATGCGACCTCGCCGAGCGGACCGACGAACATAGCGAGTTCGCCAGACACTGTGACGAACGGCGACAATCCCGTCGTTGACTTGCGCAAGTTACGTGCCGGGATGAGCCTCGAACAGTTCGAAACGGCCATTCGCGTCTCTCAGACCGATCTCGGTGGGACGCACGAAGCCCCGACGGAACCTACGCGTCCGCTGACGATTCGAGAATTCCAAACCGTCTTGTGATTTCGCCGCGTGAACGATCCTCCTTTCTAATTCAATTTTTTTCCGCAGCACTCCTATGCGTACGTTGCTTTCGATTTTGCTCATGTCGCTCGCATTCGGGTTATTCGCCCCATCGCCCGCGCAGGCAGCCGACGCACCCGTCGACGCCAAAGTCGTACGCATGACGTTGACGCCTCGCGCGGAGACTCGTGCGGCGTCGAAACCCCGTTTGATGTACGGCTTTCGCGAACAGATCGACGGGAACGCGGTCGTTTATCTGGGCAAAGTCACCGCCGAAGAGCAACTCTTCTTCGGCAATCGCGAAATCTGGCAGGAGATCGATCGTATCGAACATGCTCCGATCGAAGAATTGCGTGGCCCGAAGGCGCTCTATCAAGTCCGTCAGGGTGGTCCGGACGGTCCGTTGATCGGCGTGTTTCCGAAAGAAGATCACGGTCCGTTGTACTATCTCGAGCAAGCCGCGCACTGCAAGTCGGCCGATTGGCAGGTTCCTATCGGCCGCGAACCATTTGCGACGATGCTGCTGCCCGAGTTGCAACAATCGCGTAATTTCGCCCGCTTGCTGAACGCTCAAACGCGTGTGCGGATCGCGACACGGCGAGTTCGACGCGGCACTGCGCTCGATCCGCAACATGCTCGCTTTAGGAAAACACGTTTCCGAACATGAAACCGCCATCGGCGGTTTGATCGGGATCAGTATTTGTCGCACGATGGCGGTCGAGCAACTGGAAACGTTCGTCCAACAACCCGACGCGCCGAACTTGTATTGGGCGTTGACCGAACTCCCGTCTCGGATGATCGATCTACGCAAGGCGATGGATATCAAGGCGCAGATCGTCGAGTTGACGTTCCCGGACCTGAAAGACGTCGAAACCGCGCGGTTGACCTCGGCCGAATGGCGTTCGAGATTTCTGCACGTGGCCCGTACGTTGGCGCAATTTCAACAATGGAACGCCGATTCGCCGAAAGAAGCGGAGCTGGATGGCTTGATCGCACGCTACACGCCGCTGGCGAAAGTCGGTTTACGCGAGCGTGGTTGGACGGACGACAAACTGGCGAAGTTGGATCCCGTTCAGTTGATCTTGCTGGAGTTCGTTCGACGTAACGATGAACTGGGACAGGAGGTGTTGCGCACGTTCCACTTGTCCTATCCCGAGTACGCACGAACGCAGGCCGCGCTGGAAGTCGCGTCGAGCACGGTCGATCGGCAATTGAAATCGGCGTCCGAACCGTTTCAACTGCCGCAACTTTTGGGAGCCGCTCAGCCGGAGCTGCGCCGCGCGACCGTGCGGCTGGATCGACAGATCGCCGCGCTCCGCGTGATCGAAGCGTTACGTCTCCACGCCGCGGCCAACGGCGGCGCGTTGCCCAAATCGTTGGACGACGTCACGCTCGTACCGATTCCAGCCGATCCGGTCTCAGGCAAACCGTTCGACTACACGCTTGAGAAAGACACGGCGACGCTGACCGGTCCCGAACTGCGCAATACGCCGTTTAAGTATGAACTGACAATGCGCAAAGCGAAGTAATCGATCGCTAGACGCGGGGGCTAAAAAAGGCCGCCACCACCACCCGCGGCCGGTCCGATGGAGGGTGGCGGAGGGGGCGACGGAACTACCGGTACATAAGGCGATTGTGAGCCGTTGGGAGACGATTGCCACAAACTTTCCGCGGCATTCACTTCCGCCGGAGTGCCGCGCAACGCGCGTAAGGTGCGATAGTTCAGCGTGACGAAACCGGCCGACCCGTTCTTCGTGAGCACCGTCAGCAACTCGCCGACACGGACGGCGTCGAGTTCGGTGTCGAAGAACTTCACTTCGACTAGCGCGGGCATCCGTTTGAAAACCAACAAATCACCGTCGTCGAATTTGCAGTACCGAAAGCCGACGGTTTTGAGATTCGGCTGATCGGCTAGCGCGGATAACGCATTCGCATCGAGGTCGGTTTTGGTGAAGGTCACTTCTTCGACGGCGGGTGCCCGAGCGAGCAAATCGATGATCCGCGGCGCGGGTTCGCCCTGCAGCTCGATTTTTTTCAGCACGCCGACCGGCAAATGCTTGTAGAACGCGTCGTCGATTTCGATGCCCGACGCGAACGCCACGAACAACTCTTCCAAATCGGTCTGACGCGCGAGCGTGTCCAGCAGAGCGGGGTCGAGCGTTTGTTTGGCCGTCAACGTGTTGCCGCACGACATGCCGACCAATCGAGAATCTTCCCGCTTGAGCCAGTTGATCGGCCACGGAGGCGTTCGCACGTCGTACCGCAAGTCGATCTCGTTGGCGGCGGCGAATGTTTTCAACGTCGCGCGATCGCTTTCTTGGCGATCGATGTGGAACTTGATCCACGCCAAGATCACGCAGACGATCGACACGCAGACCATCAGCCCACGCACGCCCGGCGCACGATAAAACGTCGAAAGGCGCATCGTGATGGACTGGTCCCGCGTCGTTCGTGAAAAATCAAATCGTCGATGGTCGCTTACTTCAAAATCCCACGCACCTTTAGCCAATCCTCCAACCGACCCGACCAGCTCGACAGGATCGGATCCTTCGCGGCCAAACCGACGCCGTGTTTTCCTTTTTCGTAGATGTGGAGTTCGGCGGGGACTTTGTTCTTCCGCAACGCGGTGTAGAACAGCACGCTGTTCTCGGGCGGAACGGCCGTATCTTCGGTGGTGTGGAACAAGAACGTCGGCGGGGTTTTCGCCGTGACTTGGGTTTCGTTGCTTAACGAAGCGACCAAATCGGCGGCGGGCTCTTTGCCCAAGAGATTATTCTTCGAACCCTGATGCGTGTATTCCCCGAACGTGATGACGGGGTAGCACAGGATGAGAAAGTCGGGCCGGCAGCTCGCTTTGTCGATCGCGTCTTGCGCGGTAGCGTCGCCGTCGTCGAAATGCGTCCCGGCGGTAGAGGCAAGGTGTCCGCCGGCGGAGAAACCCATCAGGCCGATTTTGTCTTTGGCGTAACCCAACTTCTCGGCGTTCGTGCGTGCGTAACGCAACGCCCGTTGCGCATCGAGCAGCATCGCCGGGTGGCGATAGCCCTTGCTGCCAAGGCGATACTCCAAAACGAGCGCCGTGACGCCGCGCTCGTTCAACCAGTTGGCGATGTCCAGCCCTTCGTGGCCCATCGCCAAGCCGCCGTAGCCGCCGCCGGGACAGACCACGACCGCCGCGCCGACCGATTTGTCTTGCGCGGCCGGATAAACGGTGATGCGCGGTTGATCCTCGGGTTTCTCGCCCTTGGCCAACGGAGCGCAGCCGGCCAAAGCAACTCCGGCTTCGGCGTATCGGCCGCGTGAGCCGGAATCGCAGCAGCCCCGAACACGAACGCCAGCACGAACAACACACGCCGCATGACGAAAACTCCCCGATAGATGGAACGCTTTTCCCTTGCCGAACGCCGTCATCCTAAGACGGTAGTCGCCTGCTGACAAATCACGTTGGGGAATCGGCTGAAGAATCGTCGCAGGGTACGAATTGGACCCTGGAGAAACCAAGACGATTTCGCTATTTTAGACCGTTTGCCATCGTTCGACGCGACTTCGCCGGGGGCGAGGTTCGCGGCAATTTCTAAGGAGCCATGATGAGCGGTTTATCGATCAAGCAAGACGGCCAACTCGACTTCCTCGCGCTCGGCGCGTTGGTGCATCGTCTCGATCCGGGAATCATTCCGTTTCGTCGGGCCAAGCAGTTCGATATCCACGTCTCGGGCGGCGAATACAACGTCGCGGCCAACTTGGCGGACTGCTTCGGCATGAAGACCGGCGTCGCCAGCGCGATGGTCGACAACGGCATCGGCGAACTGGTCCAGGGCGTCGTTCGCCAAATGGGCGTCAAACCGTTCTACAAGCACTTTAAGCACGACGGCGTTCGCGGCCCCAACATCGCCACGGTGTATAGCGATCGCGGTCTGGGCGTGCGCCCGCCGGTGGTGTTCTACAATCGCGCGAACGAAGCCGGCGCGATGCTGAAGCCGGGCGACTTCGATTGGAAGAAGATCATGGAGGGGGGCTGCCGTTGGTTCCATAGCGGCGGTATCTTCGCCGCGCTGTCGGAAACGACCAGCGAGACGATCATCGAAGGGATGCAAGCCGCCAAAGCCCAAGGAGCGGTTACCAGCTTCGACCTGAACTACCGCGCCAAGCTGTGGGCCAGCATCGGCGGCGATAAGAAGGGCGTCGAAACGATCGGTAAGATCGTGAAGCACGTCGACTGCCTGATCGGCAACGAAGAAGACTTACAAAAGGGATTGGGCATGCCCGGCCAAGACGTCGAACACACCGGCAAGCTCGACCCGAAGGCGTTTTTCAAGATGATCGACGCGGTCGTGCAAAAGCATCCGCACATCAAGATGGTCGCCACTACGTTGCGCGAAGTGCATTCGACCAACCGCCACGATTGGGCCGCCGTGCTGTGGCTCGACGGCAAGGAATACGTCAGCCCCACGATGCAACTGGATGTGGTCGACCGCATCGGCGGCGGCGACGGCTTCTGCGCCGGTTTGGTCTACGGCCTGTTGAACGGCAAGACCCCGGAAGAAGCGCTGCGATTGGGCTGGGCGCACGGCGCGTTGCTGACGACGTTCCCCGGCGACACGACGATCGCCAAACTGCCCGAGGTCGAACAGTTGGCCAAGGGTGGTTCGGCCCGCGTGCAACGCTAAACACCAAACCTCTCCAAACGAATTCTCTCACGTCGCGGGCGTTCGCCGCGCGACGTTTTTTTGTGTCGATAGAACGAGACAATGAATATTGCCGAGCGAGCTTTATAGCTTGCACAGCGGATTGAGACTCAGCTTCAACTTGCATTGAAACGGCGATTATTCCGCGAGATTCTCACGATTCGACACTGCCCGAACGTCTCGACGGGCGATACAATTCCGGACGTTGCGAAGCCACTCGACTTTTACTCGGAGACGCCGACGTGCAAGGGAACCAACAAGTCATCGACGCGCTGAACGCGGCGCTGACGATCGAACTGACGGCCATCAACCAGTACTTCATCCAAGCCAAGATGAACAACAACTGGGGCTATACCAAATTGGGTAAGAAGCATTACGTCGAATCGATCGGCGAGATGCGCCATGCCGAAAAGATCATCGACCGCATCTTGTTCCTCGAAGGCGTTCCCGAAATCGCCCGTTACGACGTGATCCGCGTCGGCGACGACGTGAAGACCCAATTCGAATACGATTTGGCGCTCGAAAAGAAAGGCGTCGATACCTACAACAAAGCGATCGAGCTTTGCGCTAAGGTGGGCGACAACGGAACCCGCGAATTGCTGGCGCCGATTCTCACCGAATCCGAAGAACACGTCGATTTCTTGGAAACGCAACTCGGGTTGATCCAAGCGATCGGCATCCAACTCTATCTCACCCAACAAATCGGCGAACACGATCTGGAAGGGCACTGATCGACCCGCGACGAAGGATTCGGTTCGACTTCAAAATACGGCCGCGGTCCCGCGAACTTGTCGCGGACCGCGGCCTCTTTGATAATGAATCGTCGACTTCATCCCGATTCTTTCGTCACATCGCGTTCTCCGCCATGTCGCCTTTCGATCCGTTTTCTCCGGCCGACGACTCCGCCGAATCGTCATGGCACGTCGGTGATCGCGTCCTTGCTCAATGGGAGCCGGGATTTTTGTACGCGGGCAGCATCGAAGAAATCGCGGACGATCGCGCGCTCGTCCGCTTCGACGACGGCGACGTCGGTTGGGTCGACTATGCCGCGATCCGCTCGGTCGCATTGCGCATCGGCGACCGCGTGATGAGTCGACGCGATATGGGGCCGACGTTCTTTCCGGGCGTCATCGAAGAACTCGACGGCGAGGAGTTCTTCATCGATTTCGCCGACGGACGACAGGAGTGGGAAAACATCGCGGCTCTGCGGATACCCTGCGAACCGCTCGGCGATCCGGCCCGGCCGGTCTCGATGACGTCGCATCTCGCGTTTTTAGACCGCTTGAAGGAAGGGGACCGCGTCTGGGCGATTTGGAACGCAGCCGCCTATTTTCCGGGAAGCGTGCTGGAACTCGAGGGCGTGCAAGCGAACGTCCGGTTCGACGACGGTGATCGCGCGTGGGTTTTCTTCCGCGATTTGCTGCCGCTGGACGTGCTGCCGGGGATGCGCGTCCTCTATCGCCGCCGCGATGGCGAAGGGTTTGTCTTAGGGACCGTCGCCGATCACGAAGGCGAACGCATCTTGGTGCGATTCGACGACGAATCGATCCGCGAGCAATGGACCACGGTTGAATCGCTGGCCCGCCCGATCGTCATGCGATAACGGACTTAGGGGAGAACCCAGAGTGCGGTCCGATTAGGACGCAATGGTATTCGCGAATCCGGCGACTGAATCGCGTTCGTGAGAATTATCCCGCCACCAATGCGTGTTGTGGCGACGCATCGCTGCCGAGAACTGCGTTTTTGGCGAGGAGTAGCTTCAAGCGGCGATGGCAAACCATACAACCGGTTCCAGCGCCTGTCTCGCATTTCAATTCGCTAAACGTCCGAATATCGCCGGATTGAATAGCGTCGACGACCGTCGCTTCGCTGATATTTTGGCAGCGGCAGACGATCGTATCCGAGCAAGTCCCGCATCCGGATGGGCAACCGAGCGTGGCGACGGACATAAAAGACGGCAGGTGGGAGATGCGTGGCGGGAAGGGCGAGCAATCAACCTCTGATACTGAGTCTCAATAGCCTCATTCTAGTTATCTCCTCGTCGCTGTCAACGAAATCCTGCTAAAATCGATTTTTCCAAGAATTTCGCCGAAGTACGCTTGCCACATTTGCTTGCAAATCATTTTTCGCCGCGCTACCATAAACCCCGCTTTGGCCAAGCCGTCATCTTTTGCCGGCAACGCTCGATCACTCACAACAGGGGTATACCATGATGAGGAAATTGTCGCTGTTCGCCGTTGCGCTGGTCGTCACGATCGGGGCGTCCGATTGGTCGAGTTCATCGTCGGCGCAAGAAGCCAAGGCCAAAGCCAAAGGCCGACTCCCTCCGTACTACGCCAAGGTCGACGTCGACGATAAACAACGCGAAGCAATCTACAAGATCCAAGCCTCGTACGATCCCAAACTGGATAAGCTGGAAGAAGAACTGAAGGCGATGCGCGAGAAACGCGACGCCGAGCTCCGCGACGTGTTGACCAAAGCCCAGCAAAAGGCGCTCGACGAAGCGATCGAAGAATCCAAATCGAAATCCAAAACCAAGAAAATGGCCGAAGACAAAGCGGAGAAGGCCGAGAAAGCCGAAAAGACCGTCGAGAAAAAAGAGAAGACGAAGTAAGCCGATTCCGGTCGATCATAATCCACAGACCCGGCCGTTCGTTGCGACGAACGGCCGGGTTTTTCTTTCACCCGTATCGTTCCTCGCCAAACCATGCCCGATCTTTCCGTCGCCGAATGGGTTTGGGCGGTCGCGGCGGCGATCGGCATCGGATTGTCGAAGAGTGGTTTCGCCGGGGTCGGCTTTTTTCACATTCTGATCTTCGCTTGGCTGTTCGGTCCGAAGTCTTCCACCGGGATGCTGCTGCCGCTATTGGTCGTCGGCGACGTCGCGGCGGTCGCCGTCTATCGTCGCCATGCGCGGTGGGATCACGTGATGAAGATCCTTCCTCCCTCGATGATCGGCGTAGTCGTCGGCTGGCTATTGATGGAACGCATCGTCGATGCGCAATATCGTCCCATGATCGGCACGATCGTGTTGGGGCTGACGTTATTGCAGATCCTGCGCTTGGTCAAACCGCAAGCTCTGGAACGGATTCCGCACTCGCATGCGTTCGCGCTTGGATTGGGCTTGCTGGCCGGAACGGCCACGATGCTGGCCAACGCCGCCGGGCCGATCGTAGCGCTGTACCTTTTGGCAGTCGCGTTGCCGAAATTCGAATTGGTCGGCACCGGCGCGTGGTTCTTTCTCATCATCAACGTCTTCAAGCTCCCCTTCAGTTGGCAACAAGGTCTGATCGACTGCGACTCGCTAACGTTGAACGCGATACTCGCGCCCGTCGTTCCGCTGGGCTTACTGTTCGGTTCGTGGTTGATCAAGCACGTTCCGCAACGCCTGTTCGATCTCCTGCTGCTGATCTTCGCCGCCGTGGCGTCGCTGCGATTATTGATCGGCTGACGATCCCGCGTTATCGCGGGACGATTTTCAGCCCCGCGTTGCGAAGCGTGTTATTGACTGCCTCCGCCGCGATCAACGCACCGGGTGTGTCGCCATGCAGACAGAGCGTTTCCGGACGCAATGCCAACGAGATACCGTCGACGGTTTCAACGACGCCGTCAATCGCCAAACGCCGTGCTTGGCGGACGATCGATTCGAGATCATGCAGTACCGCCGACGGCTCGCTTCGTGGAACCAGTGATCCGTCGGCGCGGTAAGCCCGATCGACGAAGGCTTCCGCGATCGTTTTCAGGCCCAACGCAGCCGCTTCGTTTAACGATACGCTGCCGGCCAATCCAACCACCGCGAGTGCGGGATCGATGTCGTGAACCGCTCGGGCGATCGCCCTCGCGAGTTCCACGTTCTTCGCGGCCATGTTGTAAAGCGCACCGTGAGGCTTGACGTGCCGAACTATCGCGTCTTCTTCCCCGGCGATCGCGCCAGGCACGCCGCCACTTGATCGAAGACCAATCGATAGGCGTCCGCCGGATCGAGCTGGACTTCGCGACGCCCCATCCCGTCGCGATCGGACAATCCCGGATGGTCGCCGATCGCGACGCCGGCGATTTTTCCGGCCCGAATCGCCGCGTGCATCGTCTTCTCGTCGCCGGCATGGACTCCGCACGCGACGTTGATGGACGAGACGTACGCCATGATCGCTGCATCGCACACGAACCCTACTTCGGAGACCTCTTCCCCAAGATCGGCGTTCAGATCAATCGATCGAGTATCGTTCATCGCAACGCCCTCCAGGCAAGGTCGATCGCGTGGAATTGCTCGCGCAGCACGGCTTCTTGTTCGAGCAGCGACTCGACGCGCTTCGCCCAATGTCGTTTCGACGAATCGGAGAGAATCGCCGGGCTTCGCTTGCGCGACGATCGACCGATCTGCCGAGATCGCCACGGCGATTTTGGGATAGCCGCCGGTCGTCGGGTGATCGGCGGCCAAGAGAATCGGCGCACCGACGTGCGGAATCTGAATCGCTCCGAACATGGCCGCTTCGGATGCGAGCTCTCGTGAATGCGTTAATTCCAAGCGTGGTCCTGCCAACCGATAACCCATCCGATCGGAGTTTTGGCCTATGAGAAATTCCGCTGAATAAAACGCTGCGACGCTCGCCGAAGTGAACCATTCCGTTTGCGGCCCTGGCAGAACGCGAACGATGTGCGCCGTCGGTCCCGCACTCGTCGAGAACGACGGCAAATCCGGCAACACGATGCGTGGTACGTTTTTCGAGTCGACGCTTTCCATAGGCGACGTCGTAAGTCGATCGCCAGCGCGAGGCGTTCGTCCCTCCAGTCCGCCGAATCCGCCGCGAACGTCGGTTGAACGACTGCTGAGGACCGGTGGAACGTCGATTCCTCCTCGCGCGGGCCAGATAACCGCGGCAGCCGCGTTCGGCGGTGCCGACCCGCACGAGAGATTGTGCTGCGACAAAGACCGGGCGTTCTCCAAGGAGCGGCTTGTCATCGAGAGTCATCGCGAAACGTCCTCCGCAATGCGCGATGATCGTATCGCCATTGAAGCGAAGCGTCGGACCTGTCAGAGTCGTTTCCAGCACCGCCGCCGATTCCGAATTCCCAACCAAGCGATTCGCACGGCGGGCGGCGGCATGGTCCATCGCGCCGGCGACGATTACGCCATACCGTCGCGAGCCGATCCTGCCCAAATCTTGGATCGTCGTTCCCATCCCGGCTCGTTCGACGACGAAGCCGCACGAGGAAGCGTTCATGGATGCTCCGCGGCGAGACGGTCGAACTCGCGATCGTCGATCGGCACGAACCGCACGCGATTGCCCGGTTCGAGCAACGACGGCGGCTCGCGCCGAACGTCGAACAACCGCAGCGGCGTGCGGCCGAGAATCCGCCATCCGCCGGGCGAGGCTTGTGGGTAGACGCCCGTTTGCGATCCGGCGATCCCGATCGATCCGACTTCGACGCGTGCCCGTGGGTTGGCCAACCGGGGCAACGCCAAACGTTCCGGCAGTCCGGTCAAATACGGAAAGCCTACGCGCGAAGCCGATCATGCGGACTTCATACGACGGTTGTGAATGAGCGGCGATCAAGTCATCATCGGACAACACCCCCAACATCACCGCCGACTCGTCCAAATCGGGACCGCATTGCCCACCATAACGAACCGGGATCCGCACGAGCCTCCCGGTCGGTCCTTCCGATGCCGCACTCACGTTCAAGTTGAGTATTCGATCGACAACCGCATCGTAGGTTGTGCGTAATGGATCGTAAAACAACGTCAACGAGGTCATGCCTTGTACGATTTCGACGCACACGGACCCCAATTCCCGGTGAATCGCAGCGTCCCAATTCCGCAACGAGAGCAGAATATCCGTGCCTGGGAAAAATTCGAAATTTAGGTGAACGGCCCGATCTCCCAAAAACCTCGGCAGTGGTCGTAAGGCGTTCGTCATGGACATTTAATGCCGGCAATTCGCTCCAAATCGGACAAAGTTGTGACTTAGCATAAAGCATCATTAGGCTTGTTGCATTTCTTCAGCGAATTATCTCGAAATACCAAGTGTCCAGGCGGCCTTCCGCATCCCTGTATTCCTTTATTAGTGGCCAAATTGATCCACAATCCGAGTTCATGAAAAGTTCTTTGACGGAACCTGTCTTTTTTTCTAGGATTCGATTATGCAGCTTTGCTATGGGGAATGGGGATTGCAAAGCTCTCTGGGGAACCATCTTTTCTAAATTTGTTTGGGGGACCGCGTTATGCAACGGACGTTGCCTGGGAAATTGCGACATTCACTCTTGTGGAATTGCTCGTCGTGATCGCGATAATCGGGATTTTGGTGGCACTCTTACTACCTGCGATCCAAGCGGCGCGTGAAGCAGCGCGACGAAATCAATGTTTGAATAATCTCAAGCAACTATCATTCGGTGCGCAGAACCACATCGATGCCAAGAAAGCGTTTCCGCCTGGCAAAGTGATGTTGAAAACCAAGGCATCCGCGGAAACCCTTGCCACCGGCGAATACTCGAACTGGGCGATCGAGCTGCTTCCTTACTGCGAAGAAGCGACTTTATTCAAACAATACGTGCAAACGAAATTGAACAGCGATGCGGCCCAGTTAGTGTTCCGCAAAACATCCTTAAATGTGCAAAACTGCCCCAGCGATTCAAACGCAGGGACCACCAATACTCCTGTGAGCGGTGGCGATTGCGCCGTTTCATCTTATCGCGGCGTCAGTGGTCGCGGAGTGTTCATGTCCAGTTTCGATAGCGCATACTTCGATGATAATGCCATGGGGACCAACATCTCGATGGCTTACAAAGGCGTCTTCACGGTTGTTCCACATCAACGCGATACGACGACTGGTTCCGACAATTTTCCGAAACTAAAAGCATGCAAAATGGGCGCGATCAAGGATGGAACCTCCAAGACCTTGATCATTGGTGAATACTCGTCTATGGACTTGAACACGCCGTCTCGTTTTGTCTATTGGGCGGGTAGCTACTTTGGCGTCAATCTTGGTTCCGTCACGGACAATGCCGGTGGGTTTGTCTTGGAAAACGATTGGAAAAAATGCTCGGATAATTCTCCCAAGGTCGGCACCGCCGCCGAATGCAAACGGACGTTTTCCGGAACCCATTCGGGCATCATCCAGTTTACATTCGCTGACGGCTCGACACGAACGGTTCCCGTCGACACCGACTTGAAGATTTTGGCGGCGGCCGCCACGATTTCAGGTCAGGAGTCTACTAACCTGGATTAGTCAGCAATTCGCACGGCGTCGGCTATCGCGACGCCGTGCTTTTTTTCACATGTTAGTTCCGTCAATAAGGATCCTTCGATATGAATCGCTGGTTGGCGCATCTCATCCTAGTGGTGTTCGTGACTCTGTCGGGATGTGGCGGCGATCCGTACAAATTCGTACCGGTTAGCGGCAAAGTCACGCTTGACGGTAAACCGTTAGCCAATGCGAACGTCATTTTTCAACCTGTAACTAAGCCAGGCTCGGGCAAAGCCGGCGAAACTTCGCGTGCAGTCACGGGAAACGATGGCCGGTTTACGCTGACTTCTTCATCAGGAAAGGCCGGCGCCGCGAGCGGGGAACATACGATCCGAATTACGACGGTTGTGACGGAGTCACAAGGTGATGGTGTCCCGGCCAAGATCGTGAAAAAGGAACTTGCTCCCGAGAAATACGTCAGCGGCACTCCATTTACGGTTCCCGACGCAGGAACCGAGGAGGCGAATTTCGAGATGAAGGCAGGTGGCTGAATCCTGCTTCTTTTAATCTGCTAGGAATGAAAAATTATCGCGCCCATCTAGTTGTCTGTCCCCGCACGACCTTAGTCAGTGCTTCGACGAAAAAGAACTCGCCCCACATCACCGATTCGTCGACGCCGAGGTTTTTGGCAGTGTGATAAACGCCGTGCTTGAGGATCCCTTCCCAACCCGGCGTGTGATCGGCGAGATAGTCCGGCTGAACCAACGCATCCAGCATCGCAAGCGCGGTCGCTCGGTAGCGTTCGCCGCGTTGCGAATCGCGCGTTTGCTCGGCTATATCCAATAAGCCGCTCGCCGCGATCGCCGCCGCATCGTTTCTCTTTGTGCTCCCCACGGGGCAGGTAAACCCAGGTCCGCGTCGAAGTCCCAATACGGAACATGATCGGCCGGCAAGTGCGCGAGCCAGTATTCCGCGTTGCGGATCGCGATCTCCAAAAACTCGGGTTCTCCGGTCAGTCCGTAGACCTTGGAATACCCATATAACGACCAGGCCAGCCCTCGCGCCCACGCGCTGTCGGGCGCAAACCTTGATGCGTCGTTTGGCGTAGAAATTCACCGGTCTTCAAGTTGAACACGCCTTCGTGCGCCGTGGATCCGTCCGGACGCACGATCGTCCGAGCCGTCGTGCGACAATGCTCGACGGCGACACGGCGGCAGTTCCGCGTCGCCCGTTTCGCGCGCCGCATAGAAGATGATCGGGACGTTCATCATGATGTCGATGAACAACGATTCCGGCGCGACGAACGAACGGAGATATTGCCCGCGTTCCATAAACCGCATGGCGAGCGTGCGACCGGCTTGAATCAACACGTCGTGCTGTTCGGCGCGACCGTCTTGCAAGTACCAGGGCATGTACGTACTCAAAAAGATGAAGCCCAGGTCGTGCACGTCGCGATCATGTTGCCGATGTTCCAACAGCTTCGAGTAGTGCTCGGCCCGCGCGCGCCATGCGGCGTCGCCCGTACGCAGGTGGAACTGCCACATCATGCCGGCCAAAAAACCGCCGGTCCAATCGGTCCACAACTCTCCCTCGTGACGCCACTTGCCCCCGACCGTGTAGATCGGGAAGAAGTCCGGATGACGAGTAACGAGATTCCCAACTTGGCGTTCGGCGAACTCCAAAGCGGACGTGTAACGTGCGATGCGATCGGTCATTTATCAGGCTTGAGCGTGTGATATCCTTCGTAAGATCGGCGTTCTAACGATAGAGAAAGGCGTTCGCCTCCGCAACCAGTGGGATAAGAGTCGTCGGGTCATGACGTGTCACGCTGATGTCTTGCGATCGCTGAGTGCTGCCGATTCGTAAAAACATAGCTTGCGGCATTCGGTTTCAAAACGATCGGCGTAGGACGTTAAGCGTTCAACAGCGGTATCAGACATTCGACGACACATCTAAAAACGCAGGTCGTTTCGGCCCGGTATGCGAATTGCAACCGTTTTTATCTGTCTTTTTTAGGAGGTTTTTATGTCGATCGCAAAGACACATCACACGGAAAACGATTCCGCCCAAAAACCGATTCGTGCGGCGGTGTTCGATACCGTTGGCGAAACACGCGCGGCCATCACTGAATTGATGTCGGCGGGTTTCAGCCATGATGAAATCACCGTCGTCTGTTCCGACAAATTCAAGGAAGCCGACTTCCATGAATTCGAACATGAAAAGCCAGCCGGATCGTATTCTCCCGCTGCCGTCGCGGCCGGCGGAGCGATCGGATCGGCCCTATTCGGTTTAGCCGCCGTCGCGGCGGGAATCGCAACCGGCGGCATCGGGTTGTTGGTCGCCGGAGGAACCGGGATTTGGACCGGCGGAGTGGCGGGCGGTCTGATCGGAGCGATGATGACGCGGGGATTCGAACGCGAGGCGGCGAATTTTTACGATCAAGCCGTAGTCCAAGGCCGTATTCTCGTCACCGTCGAGGACGAACATGCCGAACAGGCGATCGAAAGCGCGCGACTTCAAACAGCCGGTCGCATTCTGGCCGCACACGGTGCACAGAACTGAGAATGTCGAAGGGATGAGCAAGCCAAAACCAACTCATCGATGAACAATGCCCGCCGAACACTCGTTCGGCGGGCATTGTTTGTTCCACGAAGGCGATGCGAAAACGATTTACATCGCCGCTCGACCGGCTTGTAACAATTTCAAGGGTTCGGTTCGCCCCGTCCGAAACGCCGGCCAGAGTGCGGCCAGCAAACATAAACCTAAAGTCAGCGCAAACCCGATCGCCAATTTGGTCCAGGGAATCACCAACGGAGTCACCATCCCGCCGCGGACATTGATGTATCGGGTGAGTCCCGTTCCGCAATAACCGGCCAACGTCCCGAAAGCGAAGCTCAGTACGCACGCCGCGACGCCGACCAACAACGCTTCCGCGACGATCAGGCGGAACAGATCCAGACGCATGATGCCGAGCGCGCGGAGAATACCCATGTCCCACCGTCGCGCGCGGATCGACGCGAGCACCGTATTGATGATCCCGATCGACGTCACGCCCAACGTGATCAGCGGTAACGAACTGAGATACCAAAAAATCGCGTTCGCACGATTGAAAATCTTCTCTCGCACGCTTTCCGCAGTGATTAACGAGATATTCGGTCCATCTCCGCCACGCATGCCGGGCGGTCCGCCTGCAGCTCCTTCAACCGCAGCGACGCCGGGCATCGCACCGCCTGGCAGGCCACCGCGACGCCTGCCTCTACCGGCCAGCGAGGGATCGTAATATTTGGCGACGATCGTTTTGATCTCGGCCTTCGTTTTTTCTTCATCGTACTTCCCGTCGATATCGGCCCAGTAATACGGGATGCGTTTGATTCCGTAATCGGAAATGTTGCGGGCGTAATCGGTCAGCATCAGTCCCGATGTGCGTCCACCGCTGCGGATACGCAGTCCGTCTTTGCTCAGCCAGTGCCAGCCGTCCATCGAGACGACGCCGGCGATTTCATACTCCAACGGTTTGTCAGGGCTGTCCGGCGGCAATACGCGAAATTTATCGCCGACTTTCAGGTTCCCCTCGGCGCGAAGTGATCGGGGACCAAGCATGATCGCGTCGACTTGAGTTTTGCGATCGCGTCTTCGCGATTTCCTTCGACGAATCGCAAGTTGAAGATGGGGTCTTTTCCGCTTAACGCGCGATCCGGATCGACGCCGATGAACACGCAGTTATCTTGCCGCGCGGCGTTCGCACGTTCGTCGGCGCCGAGTACGTCGTCCGCGAATTTCGTTTGCTCGATCGCCAGCGGGATGATGCGATTCGGAGCAAGCCCGTTTACCGTCGCCAGATCCTCGGCATGATCGATCGGAATCCCGCTCGCAGAGACGCCGATCAAGAGATCGGGCGCCCATTCGCCCGGATAAAACGGCGCGAGCATCGAATAGCCCCAAGTCTGCATGGCGACGAACAGTCCTAAACCCAAACTGAGCGCGATCGTCGTACCGAGAGTGCGCCACAGATTGGTTCCCAACTGCGAGGCGAGTAGCTTCGGGTTTAATCCCAAGAGTCTCGCAATGAAAGAACCGAATATGCGTTCGGCCCCCAAGATCGCGGCGGGCGCGAGCAAGATGAACCCGATCGCCATAGTGGTGCAACCCAACGCGGCGGACACACCGTAGCGCGACGTATCCGCCATCGGAATGACGAAGACGACCAGCGGGTTGATCGAGATCAACAACAAGCCCAAGATCAACGCCGGACCGCTGAATTTCGCCACCGTCGTCGCAGTCTGAGGATTCATCGCTTCGAGCGGACTGACGCGCGTTGCGCGCCACGCGGGGAGAATCGAAGCGGCCATCGAACCGCCCAACGCACACAATCCCGACAGCAAAATGCACCATGTGCCGAGCGGATTGTCGCCAACGATCACCTCCGGCTGCCACGCTTTGACGATTTTAAACAACGCCCAACCGGCCAGAATCCCACCGCCCCAACCGATCAGACCGAGCAAGAGACTTTCCAAGAAGATCATTCCGGCAACTTGCGATTTGGTCAGCGCCACTGCGCGTAAGACCGCGAATTGGCGAATCCGCTCGTGTACGCCCATGCTGAGGGTCGTGAAGATGATGAACAACGCGGCGAGCAGCGAAATGCCGGTCGCGGAGTAAGCTTGCATTCGCATCGATTCGGAACCGCTGCTGGAATTCAACTCGTCGTCGACATCGGCCGCGTTTTGGAATTCGGCCGGCACGGTCGAGGCGGCCAGTTTGTCCTTCCAGCGTTTCGCGAACGCCGCCTGATCGATGTCGGGCTTCAGCACGACGCCGGCGTAATCGAATTCGGCAGGTTGCTCGACGATCTCCTCGGCGGTCGCTAACGGAACATACAAGGCCGAGCGAGCGGGCCCGCGTTCCAATGCCGGACCGCGCGACGCCGGTAAGCCGGTGCGAAAACGAACGGAAGGCAACGCCTTGGTCTGTTCGACGATGCCGACGATCGTCAGAAGGAACGAATCACGCCCCATCCCGGGCGAGACCGTAACCTTATCTCCCAATTGAAGACGCATTTGCTCGGCGGCGCCTTTTGATATCGCGGCTTCATACGCATCGGTCTTGCGCGGATCGAACCAGCGACCTTCGACCAAGCGATTCGGCGCTTCGGTCGCATCCGTTCCGACTAATGTCGGTCCGCTGCTGAAACCGCCCCGTGAACCACCGGCCACGATCGGGGTCGAATGATACGGATTCGCCATTTCACCGGGTAGTAGTTTTGTTCCTTCGCTCGCGGACTTACCGGACTTCGCCCCATCGGGACTTCCGCTTCCAGGAAGCCCGCGCATGCCAGGTCGTCGCGGTTCTTCATCTTCCGACTTGCCGGGTTCCGGCGGACGCGGGTTGGTCGCGCGTATGTCCGCACGTGTTTGAAAAGCCGGCTCCAATGCAACGATGTCCGGGTCGGTCGCGAGTTGCGTCAACAGTTGGGGATCAAGCGGCTTGGCCTTCGCGTTTCCCAGTCCGGACTCGCCGCGCACGCCCGCCGGCACGACCAACATGCCATAGCGACCGAGATAAGTCTCGGAAAACCCGTCGAATTTGGAAACCAGCGAATCGTAGCCACTGACGACCCAGACGACGATCGACGCCGCGGTCACGACCGAAACCAAGGTCAACAACACGCGGCCCGGATGCTGTCGCAAATGGGCTAAAACCAAACGGAGGACGACGCGAATATCGGCGAGAATCATCGGGCCACCACCTTCGCGGCGACACCGACGATCTCTTGATAATGGGCGGCTAATGCGTGCGAGTCGGCGAAGTCCGCGGTTGCGAAGTCCGCGATGATCCGCCCGTCTTTCATCACCACTACACGATCGGCCCAAATCGCGACCGACGGTTCGTGCGTGACGACGACGATCGTGCGATTTTCTTCGCGATTCAGTTCGCGGAGTAAGCGGCAGAGATTTTCGCCGCTGACCGAGTCCAAACTCCCCGTCGGTTCGTCGGCCAAGACGATCGCCGGGTCGCCGATCAACGCGCGGGCGATGGCGGTGCGCTGTTGCTCGCCGCCGCTCATCGCGTCGGGACGATGCTTGCGCCGTCCTGAGATACCGAGACGTTCGAAAAGTTTGTCGAGCTTGCCTCCGGCGTACGGATCACGACCGTCGGCCAGCAAGGGGAGGGCGACGTTTTCTTCGGCCGTCAGCGATGGAATGAGATTGAACGCTTGAAACACCAGCCCGATTCGACGGCGACGAAACAGCGTTAGCTTCTTATCGCTCAACCCAGCGAGCGACGTCCCTTCGATCTCGATCGTTCCGGCGTCCGTTTCGGTGAGCCCTGCCATAACGTGCAGGAGCGTACTTTTGCCGGAGCCGCTGGCCCCCATCACGGCGACGAACTCGCCGTCGTTGATGGTGAGAGACGCGTCGCGTAACGCTTCCACGACGCTTTCGCCTTGGCGAAATTTTTTGACTACGCCTGAGAGGCGCAAAGGTGCATTCGATAATACAGTCGTGTCATTTTTTGGTAGATCGCTTTGAAGCGTGTTCATAAAGTCGAGCGGAGCAAAAAGTAGAGTGCAGAAATTGCTTCAATTACAAGATCGGAGCGCAGTGTCGCTATTATTTCGGCTCATCGTCACCGATGATTTCTCCATTCGCAGCGGTTGCCAAGCTGTAGGTCGCACGGATCGACATTTCTTGTGAGTAGAACCGTACGCTTCCATCACAGAAAGCGGTATTTGCCCCGGCCGGATGAAATCCGAAGATGCCTTGCGAGTTACTGCAATTCACTGCGCAATCCACACCACGATTTGTTCCATCACCCGTGTAACCTTGCATCTGGAAATGCGCATTCGACGGCCACGACCCCCACCAGCCGCCATAGGTCATCCCTTCGGTGCCGGTGGGTTTATTGGATTCTTGACGAACCCCACCGATGTAATAGTCCGGACGACCTGAGCTTTCCAACACCAAAGATGTATGCGATGTTCCATCCGTAATCTTCTTGATCGAACGAAATGCATCATTCATTAAAGCCGGCTTGCACGGTTTGCAAGTGAACCCCAGGTCGGTAGCCGTACTGGCATTCAATAAGTGATTAACCAAATAATCCGTAGCATAACCCTGACCGGTCGTGCCAGTCGGAAATGCTTCATCAGGTGTCTTAAGATAGGGTACGACTCGAGATGATTCTTGCGCGCTTGCACACATGAATACGGCTATCGGCTGATTTACAGCGGGCTGATTCTCGGGTGAGTAGAAATTTAGATCGGTACGATAGATCTTGGCAGTATTGCCTTCTTCGATATAGGGCAAAAGAAACGTTGCCCAACCGCGTCGCTTAGGCTCATTTGAAATTCGCGTGGGGGGAAAGGCCTTCCAAGCATCGTGATGATTCTGGAACGCTAAGCCGAGCTGTTTTAGATTGTTTAAGCATGACGACTTTCTCGCGGCTTCCCGGGCCGCTTGTATCGCAGGTAACAGCAACGCGACCAAAATGCCGATAATGGCAATGACGACTAATAATTCGACCAAAGTAAAAGCCAAACGCCCGCGACGGGGCGATTCGTGTGCGATAATCATGGATTAGCCCGTGAATATGGAAAGGTCCCTCTCCCGATAGAGGCGAACTGTTTATGCAGGCCTTATGCCAAGATTATCCTTCGCGACGCTTCCATCCCATTTTCAGGGGGTTTCAGGATGCTTGCATTTAGTTAATCTCGTGCGATGTCGAGTCTGTCGACACTCAAGTCGCATTGATGTCGATACAGTCGACGCACCATGGCAAAAACAAACAATGCGAAACTTGCTGCACGTCGTTTTTAACAAAACATTTGTCTAAGTATTAGGCGATATCTGGCCCGTATTCGCTCCTGTAATCATCCATTCATGCTCTTGACGATCGTCTTGCAAGAGCAAGCAATGCTCGGCGTATGTTTGACCATCCAATGTCGATTTATGAGACACAAGTTCTGCTTCGCAGGTTTGAAAATGAATCCGATAACGCGTTGATCCGTATCGATAAATCAGCGTAAATTCCGTCCAAGCGGCCGGGATTTTGGGATTTATTGAGAGTCGATCGCCGCGGACTTCCAGACCCAGGATCGACTCGATCGCGGTCCGATACATCCACGATGCGGAACCGGTGTACCAAGACCAACCTCCGCGACCGACGTGGGGCCGAACGCCGTAGACGTCTGCGCAAACCACATACGGTTCGACCTGGTAGATATCCGCCTTGGCTTGAGTCAGGGCGTGATTCACAGGATTGATCAAGCGGAAAACCTCGTACGCGCGTTCGGCGTCGCCCATCTCGGCAAACGCTTGAATAACCCACAACGCCGAGTGTGTGTACTGCCCGCCGTTTTCGCGGATGCCGGGCAGATAGCCCTTGATATACCCCGGGTCAAGCGCGGTCTTATCGAACGGCGGCGCGAAGAGCAGTACAAGCCGTTCTTTTCTCAGCACCAAATGGTTCCACACCGCTTCCATCGCGCTGCGGGTTCGCTCGGATTGTGCGCCGGCGAAGACCGCCCAGGATTGCGCGATCGAATCGATCCGACACTCGTCATTTTTGCGAGACCCAAGCGGCGTACCGTCGTCGAAGAACGGGCGCAGATACCATTCGCCGTCCCAGGCCTGCGTCTCCAGTGATTCGCGCAAGCGAACGGCGTGGAACTGAAATGCGCGGAGTTCTTCGAGATCGCCGTCGCGCTTCCATCAGCGGAGTGAAGTCTCGCAGAATGACCAACAGGAACCACCCGACCCACACGCTTTCGCCTTGGCCCAGCTCACCGATCTCTGTTCATCCCATCATTCCAGTCGCCGCAGCCCATCAACGGCAAGCCGTGAGGACCGGTGCGGACTCGGCGGCGCAACGTGCGCAAGCAATGTTCGTACAACGACGCGGACTCCTCGGAACGAGTCGGCAACTCATACCGTTCATGTTCTTTCGGCTCCAACGGAGGAGACGTCAAGAACGGCGCCGATTCGTCGAGGACCGTGCGATCGCCGGTCACGGAGACATACTGGGCGACGACCAGCGGCAACCACAGATAGTCGTCGGAAAATCGCGTGCGTGTGCCGCGGCCCAGCGGAGGATGCCACCAATGCTGTACGTCCCCTTCGACGAACTGATGCGCAGCGGCCGTCAACAAGTGGGCTCTGGCCGCATCGGGACTGCGCATAGACCAACGCCATAACGTCTTGCAACTGATCGCGGAACCCGTACGCTCCGCCGGCTTGGTAGAAGGCGGTGCGCGCGAAAGCCGACAACTTGCCACCTGATACGGCAACCACCGATTTACCAAGAGATCGAATGCCGGATCCGGCGTCTCGATTTCGATCGTCGAGAGCGTTTCGTCCCACCGGCGGGTCGTTTCGGCGATGGCCGCATCGATCGCGGCGGGAGTGGAAAACCGAATGAGAAATCGCCGGACTTCTTCCTCATCGCCACCCGGCCCAGCATGACGTACATGGTGTGATCGGCCCCGGCTTCGATGCGGAATTTCGCACGCACCACGCCGCACGGATCGCCGCCGACACCGGTCAGGCGCGAGAGTTCCGGACTCTCCAACTCGATCGGATGGGCCGGATCGCCGTTACGACCGATGAACGCGCGACGATCGGCGGTCCAATCCGTGCGCTCGCCAAAAATCTTCAAAAACGCCGTCTGCTCGGGGTATTCCGGATGGTAAGCGTTTGTGCGAGCAGCACATCGAGATCGGCGTCATGCCGGGTGGTGATATGCAGTGCGGATTGCTCGCGCGAGACTCCGAGCGACCATTCGGCGTAGTAGGTCAAATGGAAATCACGCGCCTCTTGCGTACGATTCTTTAACGTGACGCGAAGGAATTTGATCGGGTCATCGGGCGCGATCGAAAGCGTGGTTTCGATCGA
This sequence comes from Pirellulales bacterium, assembly GCA_049840575.1. GTDB lineage: Bacteria > Planctomycetota > Planctomycetia > Pirellulales > JALHPA01 > JANRLT01. The sequence goes on along the minus strand of JASGKV010000003.1, from coordinate 168,557 downwards.
TAAGCCGTCTCGCTCGCTTTCGAATCGAGAATAGCCTTGCCCATGCGACACGGTCCGCAGCGTCGGCTCGTCGTCGCCGCGCGAGAACAACGGTTGATATACGCGACCGATTCGTTTCGTCGACGAGAAACATCCGCTCCGACGGTTCGTCGATCACGGGATCGTTCGACCAGCCGGTGACTTTGAACTCGCGACTATTGCCGACCCACGTGTAACCGCCGCCGGATTCCGTGATGAGAAACCCGCCGCGCGGATTGGCGACGACGTTACTCCAGGGTTTCGGCGTACGCGTAACGCCGTCGAGCAGAATTCGATATTCGCGACCGTCGCCGGTGAACCCACCGTAGCCGTTCCAAAATTTCAATTCCGCGCCGAGTGCGGAGATTTCATCGCGCAACCAATTACGTTTTTTATTTTTCGTGTTCGACGTCGATGGTACATCATTCGGTTTTGAGTTCGACGCATCGGCATGACCATCCGGCCTGGCGACATCGACGGCGGGAATCATCGTTTTATTCGATGCCGACGAGAGGGCGGTCTCCAACTGTTTGCTCAACGTGCCGCGTTGCGCATGCATCACGACGGTCGCGGCGGTTTCCAGCAGAGTCGTTTCTTCGCTGGACAGCTGCGAACCGCGTAATAGAAACACGTGCGCCGGGTTGCGATCCGGTTCGTGATACGTCTCGTGAATCACTGATTGCAACTGCTCCTGCAACTCGTCCAGATAACTGCCTGGGTTGTCGTTGATCAAGACGAGGTCGACGGTCAAACCATGCGCACGCCAGTAAGTCCGAGCGGCCAGTAACTCGCGCGCGGTTTCGATCTGCTCGGGCTTCGATACGCGGATGAGCATGATCGGCAGATCGCCGGAAATGCCGAAACGCCACAACGTGTCTTGCCCACGTCGATTCGCAGTCAATGTTTCGGCAGCCGCGCGACGCGCCGGATCGGGATAGAGCAGGGCTGAGGCCAGGCGTTGATAGGTGTGCGCATCGGCTGCCGAGACCTTGAGATGCCGAAGCTCGACTTGGCTGTAGGCCCAAGATAATTCGAACGCGCGTTGAACGCCGCGGAGATCGCGATACTGATCGGCCAAGGTCAAAACTTCCTCGCGCGAATCGCCGACGACCGTAACGAACGCGACGGTCGATGATTCGTTCGGGCGAATCGATACGCGACAGCGTAACGAGAAGATCGGATCAAGTACGGCTCCGACGGTCCCACTCAAACGAGATCCGCGTTCCAACGCGGCCGGTCGCTCAGCCGTTCGTCCGCGCCCCAGGAACTTCTCGCGATCCGTTTCATATTCGATGGCACCGACGTTCGTTTGCCCCGGCGCCAAGACGTGTGCGGCCCAGCGGACAGTGTCTTTCGCGTCGCGAGGTCGACGTTTGGCAAGGATCGCTCCGTCGCGAGCGGAGTATTCGGTCTCGACGAACAACTTCATAAACGCCGGATGTGCTGCGTCGGCGTTGGCGGGCGCGAGTACCACTTCCGCGTAACTCGTCAATTCGATTTCGATTGGCTGATCGCCGTGGTTGGTGAGTTTAATCTGACGGAGTTCGGCATGATTTTCGGGTGAAATCGTGACTTCGAGATGCGATTCGATCAAACCGTCGCGGCGATGAAATTCGGCTTTGTCGATCGAATAGATCACTTCGTAAGCGTCCGGCTTCGTCAGCGTCGGCTGATACGTGGCGGACCAGACCGCTCCGCTCGAACGATCGCGCATATAGATGAATTGGCCCCAATGATCGCGTACGGCGTCTGGTCGCCAGCGCGTCACCATGCGGTCGTCGAAACGCGAGTATCCGCCGCCTGTGTTGGTTACCATCACCGAATAGCGGCCGTTCGATAGAAGATGCGTGCGCGGCGTCGCCGTTTCGTATCCGCGCATTTTCCGACTAACCATCTCGATTTCGATACGCGGCGCATCGATGACCGCGACTTGGCTTTCGGCGGGCTGCACCAACGGCGCGGCGTCGGGGACGCGCTCTTGCAAGAGAAGTTCGGCCGAACGCGACAGTGGATGCGACTGAAATCGACGACGCACGCCTTCGTTGGCCAGCAGGTTGCCCAACGCCAGAAAGCTCATTCCTTGGTGGTGAGCCATGTAACAGCGCACGGGCAAATTGCGTTTACCGGCCGGCAAACGTTCCGGCGTGTAATCCAACGCGTCGAAGTATCCCCAACGGCCCAAGCCACCTTCCTCGGCTAAGCGTAGCAAGTTGTCGTACGCCGCTTTCGGCGCGACGTCGAGCGCCATGAACGATGAGTAAGGCGAGACGACGTAATCTTTGGCTAGTCCGCGTTTGAGACCCAAACCGGGGACGCCGAACGAGCGATAGTTATAGTCCGAATTAGAGGCCAGCGCGCTGAAGGCCGACTCGGAAATCCCCCAGGGAAATCCCAAGGAACGGCCGTACTCGATCTGGCGTGCGACCGCCGTGCGACAACTGCGCGTGAGAATCGAACCTTGATACCTTCGGTAAAAAAGTTCCGGCATGAGGTATTCGAACATCGTTCCGCCCCACGACAGGAGAGCGACGTCGCCGGCGGCGGACGTCAACGTGCGACCCATGCGGAACCAGGTTCGATGGTCGACGTCGCCCTTGGCGACGGCAAGATAGACGGCCAAACGCGCTTCCGATGCCAACATGTCATAGTGCGAGCGATCGAGTTGCCGTTCTTCGACATTGAACCCGATCGAGAATAAACGTCGTTGCGGATTGTAGAGAAACGCGAAATCCATTTCGCTTGTCAGGCGTTCCATCAATTGCCCGATGTCGTCCAATCGCGCGATCATCGCGCGCGCGGCGTCGTCCGCTTTGCTCACATCATCGACGATGCTCTCCAACCACGGCGATCCGATGCCGACGCCTCCTTGTTCGGTACGGGGTGCGGCTTTCCAAATTCGCAGAAGCCGCTGAAAGTCCTCGGCCAGCGCTGCGGAAGTTCCGGCGAAATCGGACAACGACAAGGCGTGATCCAACGTGCGACAAACTTTCTCCCAAGATTTTTGCGCAGCATCGTCAAAGAGAGCTTGGGGCGGCTTGGGGTAAGCTGTGCTACCGATGCGAATCAATGCGTCATAACGTTTTCGCCATGAAAACAGCGCTTCATAATCCCCGAGAGTTCCTTTTAGCAACGAGACGATGCTCCGCGCCAGCACGGGCATCTCCGAGTCCGACATCGCACTCGATTTCAAATACTGTTCAAGCTTCGCTTCGATCGAGGGCGAATTCGCGCGAAGCACGGTGAAGAATTCTCCCCAAAGGTGTAGAGAATCCACCGGATCGACCGCTTCGCGAATGAAATCGAATTCGCTCACGAATTCATCCAGCGGCGAATTCTTCATCACCGCTCCGCGCGGCTGCAAACGACGATGCGCTTCGTCGATGGCGTCGAGACTTGTCCGTATGCCTTGCCACGCCCGATCGTCGAAAATCGGTGTCGTGCGAAGCTCTTTCACTCCCTCGGACAACGCGACGAAGCAGGCCGCGAGATTGCCGCTATCCACGGCAGATAAGTAACGCGGGTGCAACGGCGCGAGCGTCGTGGTTTCATACCAGTTGAGAAAATGACCGCGAATTCGCTCCAAGCCCGACCAGACGCGCAAGTTGTTTTCCCATAGACCGACCACATCCCGCAGCGAGACAAAACCCATATCACGGGCCAATAACGCCGAAACAAGAAACAAGCCTTCGTTGGTGGGCGAAATCCTGTGCGCGATTTTTTCGGTGGGATATTCCTGGAAGTTGTCGGGAGGCAGCCAATTCTCTTCTTCCGTGACGAACCGTTCGAAAAACGACCACGTATTTCTTGCAAGGCGGCGTAAATGCTTGATCTCGTCTTCGGACAACAGAGACCTAACCGTCGAAATCGGCTTGCTAATCCACTCCGCGATCAACGGTGAAATCAACCAAGCGATCAAATACGGCGCGGCGGCCCAACGTGCCGGGGCAGGTAGAAAAACGGCCGTCGCCAGTGCGATGCCTGGCGCCATCCACATCATCGACACGACGCCCCATTTTCGCTTGCCGAACAGTTGCTCGCTGGCGGCCGCGGTTTCCCATTCCAACAACTTACGCTTCGTGACGTATAGCCTAATCAAGGTGCGAACCAAAGCATCGACCATCGACCAAGCGCGATGGGGCAAGAACATGATGTTCAGCGTTGATTGCGCGAACGTGCGCCCAACACGTTCGAAGAAAGCGCGGCGATATTCAAGCCAGGAGATTCCACGCGGCCAATGACGAAGAGTGCCTTGTAAGACGTTCAAGACCGGGAAAAACACGATCAACGCGGCGGTCCACGACCACATTGCGGCGAACTTCGGAAACGCCAGCCAGCCAATAATCAGGAACGCGAGTAATGCCGGCGCTACGATACTGCGGCGCAGGTTGTCCAGGATTTTCCAGCGAGAAAGAAGTCCCAACGTATTCGAGCGACGTCCCTTTTCCGCCGGAACGCTCGGCAACAACCACGAAGCGATTTGCCAATCGCCGCGTGTCCAACGATGCTGACGGCGAGTCTCGGCGCCGTAGTTCGACGGGTAACCATCGATCAGTTCGATGTCGCTGACTAATGCCGTCCGCGCATAACAGCCTTCGATCAGATCGTGACTCAAAATTCGATTTGCGGGGAACACACCGTCGAGCGCGGTTTCGAGCTCATCGACGTCGTAAATGCCTTTACCGATGAAGCTCCCCTCGCCGAACAGATCTTGATAGGCGTCGGAGGCGGCCGTGACATAGGGATCGATGCCCGGGCTTTGGGCATAGATACGCGAATACCACGAGCGCGTGGCGGCCGCGAGATCGATGCCGATCCGAGGTTGCAGCAAAACATAGCCGTCGGTAATCCGTCCCGTCTTGTCACGACGCGGACGATTCAATGGATGCGCCATCGTGCCGATCATCCGCAGCGCGCTACCGGGCGGAAGTTGCGTATCGGCGTCCAACGTGATGACATAGCGAATCGGATAGACGCCGTTGGTTGCGATCAACGCCGACGCATCTCCGATCGGGTCTTGATACGAAGTGTCCGTCGCTCCGCGCAACAGCCGGTTGAGCTCCATCAACTTGCCGCGCTTACGCTCCCAGCCCATCCAACAAGCCTCGACTTGATTCCAGCGACGCCGACGGTGATACAATCCGAAGGGGCCTGAACCGTTACGGGCATAGCGTCGATTCAGGGCGACGATCTTCCCGGCGGCGTAGCTCAGCAATTCTTCGTCGCGCGGCATAACTTCTAGCGCGGCGTCGGCGAAATCGGTCAGCAAAGCGAAGCGCAGTTCCTGTTCGGAATTCGAGAGATAATGCGATTCCAGTCGTTCGGCCAATTCGTCGATACTTGACTTCGACGTCAGCATCGACGGGACGACGACTAAGGTTCTCGCCTTGGCTGGAATTCCCTCTTTGAGTTCAATCTTTGGCAAAAGTCGCGGCTTGGTCCAAGCCGCGATCGACATATTGACAAAGCCGACGACCAGTTCGCTTACCGGCAAAAGTAGTAACGCGCTCATAGCGATCGCCGCGCCGATCGTTTCCCCCACCAGCGTTGCGATGAAGAACGCGACTCCCACGATGACGCTTGTAAGCCCGATGACGCTCCCCAAATACGTCAACGCCGGGTAAGTCGTTAGGAATCGCGAAATTCCATCGAGCATACCGGCGTGGTAATTCAATTCGCTTTCCAACCGATCACGCCCACGATCGATCAAGTAGTATCCGACATGGCGTTCAACGATTGGTTTCGCGGTTTCGACCGCCTCTTCGGCCAGCGACACCGCACGGCGAACGATTTGCGTATCTGGAATATTCAGACCTTTGGCCAACCGTTCGACTTCATGGCGGTAACGGTCGCGCGTCGGTGGATCCATCAATCCGTAAATTTCGGCGGGATCCGTGCGCAAAATGCGCTCCGCCAAGTTGATCCGCTCGAACATATCCACCCAATTCAACGCCGAGATCAAACGCAAACCGGTAATCACGTTGCCGATCGAGACTTGATTGGCGGCCTGCCGTTGATGCGCCACACGGATCAACTCATGCGGTTTTTTGCCGTGTTCGGCCAAGTAGCGTTCGACTTCCAGCAATTTGGGACCTGACTCGGGACTTTGCTCTTGAAGTCGCTCGAGAATCTCCATTAACAACGGCGCCGAACAGTCCCAATCCTGTGGATCGAGCCCGGCATAGCGAATTGAAATGTTCGAATCCAGTATCTCCGCTGCCCGTGCTCGACAACGACGGTCGCCCATCGTTTGTGTCACGAGCCGCCGGAGATTTTCCGTCAGCTCCAGCCGCAACATGATCGGGAACGCCCAGACCTCTCCGATCGAGAGTTCCGCTGATTCTTGAAACGCGTTTAAATAACGAACGAGCGTCTCTTCCTCGAAACTGCTGTCGGTATGAACTATGAATTCTCGGGCTAGACGTTGCACGCGCGGTCGCGAGTCGGCGGTTTTCGGCAGTTCGCGATAGAAACCCGTTGGGAGATCCTCGTGGATCTCGCGAGATGTTCTTCGACGATGTTGTAGTTGTCTAGAATCCATTCCGCATCCGGCGTCAGCGGGGTGCCCTGCTGAATGGCGAGCGAGAGTTCCCGATGAGCGTCGCGAAGAATTTCGCCGTTCTCATCGATGCGGGCCTGAAACGCCGCAGCCTCGCGGGCTCCGCCAAAATCACCGGTCGTTAAACTCGATCCTAACTCACGGGCGAATTGCTCGAGATGCTCGACGCTAAACGATTCCCCACGTAAGGGTGCGTGATTGCCGAACGCATCGTCTAGGTTTTTTAAGGGAGTTTGCGGAGTGTCGTGCTTCGCTGCGACTCGAGTCCTCATAACAATCCTCGCCCGTTATCTTGGAAAAGCAAAAAACCTCGCAACGCATCACTGCGGCGAGGTTTTCGGTATTTGATAAAACCCTACAAACGCTCAATCCAAGCAATTAGCGAGGTTTCAGATTTTTGTGATGCGATAAAAACAGCACCCCACTTGTCAAAACTTTCCGAAGTTTGGCTTCTACGACTTGGGCAGGCGACATGCCACCGCGGTGATCTTTGACCAACAACTCCTCGGTTTCTGAGCGATCAGGATTCGAGAATCGCACACGAGAGGGGCGGCTTTGTAATTCCGTAAAGCGTGGCATGCACAAACTCCATTTGGCTCACAATGCGTTCTAAAAACCACTACGTAGTGAGACACCGCAAACTACATGCCATAAACACTGCCACAATTAACTGGCTCAGAAAAGACGGCAGAATAAGAAAAAGGAGTTGCTACGAGATGTTATTAATAAAAATCAATGATACTCTCTCGACAGATTTTCGATTAGCTGATTGCCCGACGTTCATCGGAGACTGAATCAAGTGCACATCGTGATTGAAAAACATGCACGATAGACTGTCGTCATATCGACTAGGCACTCAACCAAGAATTGGCTTTTTATTGCATCTACCGTGCTTCAGTGATGAAATTTGATCTATAAGCCGGGAAGTAATCTCGTGAAGCTAAGTTGTCATATGGAATACACAATTCGACGGATTTTGCCTGCACAAGTTCCGAGTATCTGGCATCGTCAATGACGAGCCGACAGGTGTGGAATTGAAATCGATGTGGAGAAAACCCGGATTTGAATCTGAAGAGGCGATCATCTTGCGCCCCCCACTCCGCCGCCAAGATGCAGCCATTGTGCGCCGTGTGATTTCCCCCAATGTGCCGCTTGATTGAGAACGTAATGAAAAGGCGAATGCTGAAAATGGGCGTCGGCGGTCCCCCCCAAGTGTGCTTGCATTACGCCGTGGGAGTTAAAGAACAAGCACGTTGCGGCGACCTCATCGCCTAATTCAGCGATCGCACACGTCACTTGCTCAAGCTCGGCCAGACTTGTGAAATACCGATCGTCGAAATAGTACTCGTTGTTGGCGTTAACGCGATCCATGGTCTGTTTGTAAATCGCAGTAAACCGCTCGAACGCTTCCGTCAGCGGCACAAAGCGAACCACATATCCCAGCTTTCGACATTTATCGATCGTACGACGATGCCCCTTGGACATCTGTTCGTCGATTGGGTTTTGCAGATCGATGGCGACCGTCTGCCCCGAATCGCCTAACACGCTAGACGGAAAAAAGGAACTTTGTCGCGCTCCGAAGATGGGGTGCATCCGCAAGAATGCGGAACAAATTCCCGACTGCGACCATGTCTCGCGTAGGGCCGTGAGGGCTCGCGCGACAAACTCGACATTTTTGCCGGCGTCATTGGTTAACGCGCCGGGGTATCCGTACGGCGAGACGACGTCCCAAACCTTCGGCACGTTAGGTACCGTTTCGCATTCGCGTACCAGATACGGCAGAAAGAATGTTTTCTCGTTCTGCGTGAAAACGAACGCCGCCGCTTTGGCGTTCAGACGCTGCGCTTCGATCGACGCGTATTCACCGAGGTGATAGACATCGTGCGCAAGACCCGCAAGTACGCCGGACCAGCGTGGATCGCTCGATTCCAGAATCATGGCGGACATTAGGCGGCCGACCACAAGACGGGGAACACGGCGGGATCCGAGAAATCCGGATCACCATTCGGCAATTTACGACACAATCGTTCGTCGGCGATATGAATTTCCCGACCTTGCGCGTTGCGATATGGCCGATATCGATTCGCACCGTCTTGCAAATGTGCGGCAAAGGAAAGCCAAGGTTTGTCGCTGGTGTTGGGAAAGCCGGCGTGCATCGTCCACGCGTGATGGAAACTGAGCTGCCCTTTTTTCATCAATAACGGGACGATACGCACGTCTTTCCCTTCTTCGCGCAGAGCGGCCTGCAAATCGGTCAGATTCTTATTGTTGAAGTGACGCATATCTTGCAGCCCGGTCCAACGATGACTGCCGGCCATGACCGCCAGCGGCCCGCGATCCGCTTCGATATCGTGCAACGGGATCCACGCGGTCGTCAGGTTGTCGGAACTGCACGTGGCCCAATATGCGCGATCCGCGTGCCACCCGGTGATCGTACTTGCCGTATCCCCCTTCGCGGGCGGTTTCCAAATCAGTTGATCGTCTAACAAACGAATTTCGGCGCTACGCGTCAACCGCGCGGCGATCGCGCCGATCAGCGGGTAAGAGGCCAGAGCATGGAATTCTCGCATTTGCAACGACACGAATTCGTGATTCCGCGGAATCGTCGAGTCGACGATCGCCGTGTTGGAAAAACCGTCGTCGATCGGCAAGACGGCATCGACTTCGCCTCGATAGAAACGCAGCGATCCTTCGATAGCGGTCTCGATCAGTTCGTCGGGAAGGACGCCCGGCTTCGAGACGTAATAACCTTCGCGCTCGTAGAACGCCACATCCTCGTCGCTGGGTAACAAAGCGGCTTGATCGTCCGTCAACTGAAAATTTTTGTGCATGGCGATGACCGCTTATCGTTCGCTGGCTGGATTATTCCATAGTAATTGCGTAACGAATTTCGTGTCCTCCATAAGCCGTGATTTAATCACTTTCACATCGATACGGACCGCGCGATCGTCACAATCCAATCGACTCGTTCGTACGATGGTAGAGTTCTCCGACCTCGCGCTCGCGCGCGATTCGCGCCGGCGTTCCGTATGCCACGACATGCCCTGGAAGATCGCGCAGCACTGTCGCGCCTGCGCCGATGACCGTGTGTTCCCCCACGCACACATGGTCGATGACGTTCGCGCCTAAGCAGACGGCCGTGTACGCGCCGATCGTCGTACCGCCGCCGACGCAGGAGTTCGGCGCGAGACTCACGAAATCGCCCAATGTGGAATCGTGATCGACGGAGCTGTTCGTGTTCAACAGGCAGAATTCGCCGATTCGCGCGTTCGCGTTGACGACGGCTCCCGCCATGAAAACGTTTCCACGACCGATTTCCGCACTCCCCGCAACGTGGGCGCGGGGATGAACGAGTGTCGGGAATATCAAGTGCGCACACGCTTCTCGAATCATCGCGACCATGCGAGCGCGAGTCCAATTGTCGCCGATGGCCACCACGATACCGTCGATTTGAAGCGCGACGACGATTTCGTTCAACTGCGCGAGGTCGCCGAGGACGACGATTCCGGAAACCGAAGTCCCTCGGCAGAGGCTATCGTCGAGAATCCCAACAATGTGGTGCTCGTTGCGTTGCGATAATAAATCGACGATCACGGCACACTGTCCGCCTCCGCCAACGATCAAAATGTTCAAAGTCGGATCCTTTTGACGAGCCTTCTCCCACTATTTTTGAGCCTAACTCAATCGGAGGAAATTCAGGCGAATATTAAAGGATCTTCACGCACGAGTCGGTATGACCTGCGGAATCGGAGCATTCGTTTCGACCAGCGCTCGATATTCTTTTTCCAAAGCCGTCCAAATGCTCGCGGGCTGAAACGATTTCAGCGTTCTTGATCGCCCCGCCGATCCATGCGCGGCTCGTAGTTCCGGATCTCGCAAATACTTGGCGATCGCATCGGCCAACGCCGTCGAGTCGCGCTTCGGAACCAGCAACCCGGTGACTTCTTCCACGACGGGATCCACGCAGCCGGGAATACGCGACGCCACGACGGGCAATCCCATCGCGGACGCCTCGAGCAACGCGACGTTGAAGCCTTCGCGGTAGGACGGATTCACTAAAACGTCGACGGAGGCCAAATGTAACGGTACGTCGTTGCGCATCCCGGCGAGATGAATGCGATCGTCGTTACGCAGCAGATGTTCATCGGCCGGTTCAAGCGGATCTTGTGACTCGAACGGTCCCACGATCAGCAAACGAAGATCCGGAAACTCTACGCGTAAACGACGCCATGCCGCCGCCAGCTCGCGCATCCCTTTATCGGCCACAATGCGACCGACAAAACATACGACCGGAACATCAATTGGAATTCCGTAACTCGCTCGCAACGCGTCGCGATCCTGCCGTGAGTAGCGGGCGGGATTAAACGCTCCAGCGGCGTCGACGCCGTTGGAACTGCCCGCGCCCAACACGACGACCTTCTCGGCGGGGCAGAGATTTTGTTCGATTAAATAGTTCCGCATCGAATCGCCGTCGCACCACACGCGATGAGCTAAGCGACACGATGTGCGCGTCATGAAGTCGATCAATTTACGCTTCAGTCCGGTACGCGTCATCTGCGCTAGCCCGAAGATCGACACCATGACGGCAGGCGTACCGGTCAATCGTGCGGCGATGGTGCCCAATAACGCGGCCTTCGGCGTATGGGAATGTACGATCCGCGGGCGCAGTCGCCGCAACAACCGCCATAATCGAAATAACGAAACGATATCGCGGAGCGGATCAATCCCGCGCGACATCCGTACGCCGTAGAGGTCGATCTCCTCGCGCACGGCTGCGGCATCCAGTTCCTCGCCCGGCGAGGAGATGGCGCTCACGGTAAAACCATGCTCTTTCAAATAGCCGATTTGCCCTCGGAAGAAATTCAGCGACACCGGAACGGTCGTAATATGCACGAGGCTGATCGTAGCCGACGACGATGAAGCTACGGGCAACTGAACAGCCGGTTTTTCGGCTTCGCCACAATCATGTTCGGCGATCATAGTCGATACGTTCATCGGGTTTCTCCCGTTACGGCTTGCATCGTAGGTGGTACGCCATGATGCGTCGTTTGTGTCCCACGCCACCCCAACACGACGCCGATCGTACGCGCCAAAATTTTGCAATCCAACCAGAAGCTCTTGTTGCGGACATACCAAAGATCCAACTCCAACTTCTCATCCCATTCCAAATCCGCGCGGCCGTTGACTTGCGCCCAACCGGTGATGCCGGGACGCACGTCATGCCGTCGCGCTTGCTCGGGCGTGTAATGATCCAAGTATTCCACCAGCAACGGCCGAGGTCCGACCAATGACATCTCGCCGCGGAGTACGTTATAGAGTTCGGGTAATTCATCCAAGCTGCTGCTGCGTAATAAACGACCGAATCGAGTTTGACGACCGTCGTCCGGCAGAAGTTCCCCCTGCGCATCGCGCGTATCCAGCATCGTGCGGAATTTATAAACCGTAAACGGTCGTCCGTTTCGTCCGGGTCGGACTTGTTTGAATAAAATCGGGCTCCCGAACGCGCAGCGCACGGCGATCGCCACGACAAGATAAACCGGAGCAAAAAGAAGCAATCCGACCGCGGAAACGACGATATCGATGAATCGCTTAGACACCGACGACGACCTCCCGTGTGATCGTCTTTTGCATCGAGTCGCGATCCGGAATGCCGTGTGCGACATTCCATTCACGAGTCTGCTCGGCCAGAGTTCGGAAGAACGAGTTCCATTCGACCTGTAACGCTTCTGCGCGAAACTCTCGTGCGCTTCGCAGATTTCTGGCAGACATCACGGCTAAACGTTCGGAGTCGTGCGCGACGGCTATGATTTTTTCCGCCAGTGCCGCGGCATCCCCCACAGGCGTCAAATCGTCATCCGAAAGGAGTTCGGGTATTCCCCCGACGGCGGTCGAAAGACAGGGCAGCCCCCGCGCCATCGCTTCGACCAACGCTCGCGGGAGACCTTCGATGCGTGAGGGAAACACGAAAAGATCGGCCGCATCAAGTTCCGAACGAATCGCTTCGCCCGCCGGCAGCTGGCCGCGAAAGACGATGCGTTCCGCGACGCCGAGTTCCTTCGCCCGTTCTTCGAAGAATTTTTGGTATCGCCCGCCGCCGACAAGAACCGCGCGAACGTTCAAGCCTTTGGCCGCGCACAACGCCACGGCATCGATCAGGACATCCAGCCCTTTGGTGAATTGTGTGGACATCGTGCCGATGTTCATCAACGTAAACGGCGCGCCGGGAGCGCGGTTCTCACGAGGTTCGGCGACGAACGCTGCGGGCGGAAGATCGACGTCGGAGATTCCGGCAACCAGTCCGCGGCTAGGATAGCGAGCTTGCAGCGTACGCCGCGTCACGAACAGCGCCGCGCTCGACGCGGCGACTTGCCGCGCGAGGTTCTTGGCGAACCACCAGCGGAAAAACGGGCGCAATGGGTGCTCGAACGCGCCGGGAGCGAATGTATCGCGAGAATCGCTGATCACATGTACCGCATACGGACGCCCCGCTTCGATCGCCGGATAAAGACAATTCGCGATTTGCCCCGGAACGTTCAGCATCACGGCGTCGCCGGGCGCGACGGCCGCCATGGCGGCGCGTTTGACGTCCGCGCAGTCGACACAAGTATTGCCAAGGCCCGAGAAAGTTCGGGATTTCGGAAAACGACACGCCGTCGCCGTCGGCACGGCGTAGTTTCTCGTGGGGTGCGTCGATCGCGGAAACACGCGCGACGACGTTGACGCGATCGAACGTCGACAAGTAACGCGACCAAACACCGTAGTGCAACGCGCCGTCGGTCCAGATCGCGCCGTCCGGCGTGCGGGAATAACGTCCGTCGGAAGTAATGGTTAAACGCATCGAGAGCTTTCCCATAAAATCATTGCTAGAACTTACACGCCGGCTGGATGTAAGCCGGCACGTTGTCGCGTCGGCGCATCGAACAACGGATACTTTGCGTTCGCTTCGAGATCGTCGTCTTCCAGCGCGTTTTCCAAGTTATTCCGACGCACCTGTTCCGAAATCAACGCCACGCCGGCCCCGCTTCCGAGTCCCGCGATGCCGGCAAGCAGCATGACTAAACTTTTCTGCGGCGAAACTGGCAGCGGCGCGAACGAAGCGGGTTGCAACTCGCTGACGTTCGAGATTTTTCCGTCACGCAACGCATCGTCGAGTCGAGCATCCTCGGCGTTCGATGCATAAGTCAATAGCTCGGTTTCCAATTGACGAACTTTCAGAGACGATTGCGCGACCCGCATCTCATCGTCGTTGAGCGTCGAGAGCTTACGCTGCAGACCGGTCAGTTGTGAACGCAAGGATTCATTCTGCGCCGTCAAAGCGGCTTTGCGGGCTTCGTCATCCGAGCAGAGCGTGATAATGATTTGCTCGCGTTCCGGATCTTCACGGTTCAACACGTCGGTCAATTCCTGCACTTGATTGTTCAATGCGGCGATCAACGGATGCCCGTCGTTATATTTCGAACGGAGTTCTTCCTGCTGAACTTGAAGCTGGAATAAACGGTCGCGCATCGACGCCAACCCGTCGTTCGGCATACCGCCGACCATCTGTTTCAATAATGGTTTGGGCAGCGTTGCGATCGTGTTTTTACGCTTCTCCAAACGGGCAGTCACCGCGGCGAGTTCGGCGATTACGTCGTGCGTTTGCGTCTCGATCGAATTGATTTGCGCTTCGAGGGCGGTGCGTCGCCCTTCGATCGATGCCATGCCGCCCTGGTTTTTGGCGTCGCGCAACTCGCCTTGCGCCTTGGCGTATTCCTCATTCACCCGTCGGGATTGATTCGTCAAGAATTCGTGCGAACCGTCCGGTCGGCTGATCCGCATGTGTTCGTCCAAATACACCGCGGTCATCGTCGCAACGATTTCGCGGGCCTCTTCGGGCGTATCGCCCTTGCTCGTGATCGTGACGATGGTCGATTGTCGCGGCGAGGTTACCGTCACGCGGCTTTTCAATTTGGTGAACGCACGTTCTCGCTCCTCTTCTCCTTCGTGGGGCGTGGCTGGCCGCAAGATACCTAACGTCTTTTCGAGTATCGAGCGACTTTTAACGTGTTCGACGATCGAATTCATTTCGATTTCACGCGAAGAATTCAGGGCGATTACGTCACCTTTGACGACCGTCGGATCGACGGTCGCGTTCTCGCGGCCGACGCGTACGAACAGCTTGGCTTCCGACTCGTAACGCTTCGGTGCAAAAATCAAATACGCCGCGCCGCCGGCGACACAGAGGGCAAACGCGAAACCGGCTCGCCATTTGTAGCGATACAACGCACGAAACGCTTCTGTAAGCGACCATGCCGAAATGTTATTCATACCGTTCTCCCTATGTTCATTCCCGCGGCGGCGGGTGTCGGGTGTAGCGATCTCGATGCAAGCAATTCTTCAGAACCCGCGACGCAGACCGCGTGTCCGGCGTGCGCACCACGACGTCGATTGGCGACGAATGCCGAACGCACGATGTCGACGACGCGCTGTCGATCATCGTTTGTTAAACTCGAACCGCTCGGTAAACACAGCCCGTCGGCGAACAGTCGGTCCGAGACCGCACCGCCGCGGACGCGGCAGTCGGCATACACCGGCTGCCGATGCATCGGTTTCCAGACCGGACGTGATTCGATGTTTTCGCGCTCCAATGCAAGACGGACGTCTTCGCGCGTTGCGCCGAATTTCACGGGATCAATCGTCAAACAGCTCAACCAGCGCGTCGAAACGCCGCCAATCTGTTCGGGCATCCATTCCAGTCCCGGTAAATGAGCCATGGCATCGCGATAGAATTCGAAGTTCTCGCGACGTTTCGCCACACGTTCGTCTAAGACTCGGAGTTGCCCTCTGCCGACCGCGGCCAACAGATTGCTGAGGCGATAGTTGTAGCCGACGGCGGTATGTTCGTAGTGCGGGAAGGAATCCCGGGCTTGCGTGGCCAAATGCCGGGCCTGCTTCGCGATTTCGGCGTTCGCCGTCACGAGCATGCCGCCCGCGCTGGCGGTGATGATCTTATTGCCGTTGAACGAGAAACAGGCGATGTCGCCGAAACACCCGGCCGCACGTCCCCGATATGTGGCTCCGAGCCCTTCGGCGGCGTCTTCGATCAACGGGATGTCGAAGCGATCGCACAACGCGCGAATCGGCGCGTAATCGGCGCACTGGCCCAGGACGTCGACCGCCATTACGGCCTTGATCGGTCGGCCTCGTTTGTGCGACGCTTCCAATTCGTCTTCCAGCAGTTGCGGATCGAGATTCCAACTCTCGACCGTGCTATCGATAAAAACCGGCTTCGCGCCGACGTAATGGACGGCGTTCGCGGTGGCGACGAACGTCAACGTCGACGTGGCGATTTCGTCGCCCGGCCGAATACCGGCCAAGATCAACGCCAAATGCAGCGCGGCGGTTCCGCTACTGAGCGCGACGGCGTGTTCGACGCCGATCTTGGCGGCGAACTCACGTTCGAACGCATCGACGTGCGGTCCCAGCGGCGCGATCCAATTCGAATCGAACGCGTCCAATAACAACGCTCGCTCGTCCGGCGACATGTGCGGCGGCGAGAGATAAATTCGCGTGGACTTTTCATTTGACGCGGTCATGCGACGACTCTCCGACGTGTTTCGTGGCGCGCGGTCCAGGTCCGCCACGCGGGCAACAGCGTCACGGCGATCCAGAATGGAATAAACGAATACCACGCGATGCCGCGCACGACGATCGCGAACTCGGATCGCGCAATGAACAGAAAGAAAAACGCCATGCTCGCCGCGAACGCCCAGCGTGCCGGATGCCCCGGCCGATCCGCCCACAAAGTGAACGCGGCATAAGCCCAACCAAAGAACAGCATGAACGCCGCGCCGCCGAGCGAACCGAAATTTAAGTATGCTTCGCCGAACAACGAATAGCCAAAGCCGGCCCCCCGCGCCGCCGAATAGGGGTCGACGATCCAACTCAGCCAATCGCCCGGAATTCCTTTGGCGATCGAGGGATGCACCTCCCAAATCAAATTCGGGAACAACGTCAGAATCGCGAAGAAATAACTCTCTCCCAAGTCGTATTCGCGTTCGCTGGGCACGAGAGTCATCGTGTAAGCCAGCGTATAGACCGATCCTCCCATCTCATGCACGGCGCTGACCGCCGGGTTCTCGATCGAAACGTAGCGCTCGATCATTTGCTCGGTCGATGTCCGTTCACTGCCGCTGGTTTCGCGAGTGGCGCGCACCAGTGGGAACACGATCATGCCCATCACCAACGCCCCGCCGAGCAACACGGTGGGATTCAACGGCTTAATCGTGCGATGCCATAGCCAGGCGAGCGAGACCAACGCCAACGCGCCGTTATGACGTTCGCCGATGAAGAATTGCATCATGGCGAAGACGCACACTATCGCCGCGACGAAGAGCGCGCTGTTCCGAGACAATCGGCTGCCGGCAAGTAGAAACATCGCACCCGGCATAAAAAACGTCGCCAAGACCTTAGGAATCGCGCCGAAGCCGGCCGACACGTCTTGCTGGTACAAGGCCATATAGCCACCGGACAGCACCACGCCGACTAACGAGCGAAATCCAAGCAGAGTAAACGGAATCGCGACCGCCAGCATGCCCCAGCCGACCAAGCGCAGATCGGCTTCGCGTTGTTCGCGAATGTCGATATTAGGTAGCGAGCACGGAGCGCCGTGAGTCTTAACCGCCAGCAACGCGCCAAGGTGCAACGCGGTAAAGCACATCGTCGTTACCAACATCGTTTGCAACGCGACATTGTCCGAGAATTTGCTTTCGAGAAAACCGTCGTGGTTGAGTCCGAAAACCTCCAGAAATGCTTGGCCACCGTGAAACAACGCCACGGCGAGCAGGAACAATTGATAGAAATCGAAGAGCTTGCCCGTCGTTACGTACCACGAATACGCCGACCATGCATAAAGCGCGGTAAAGAAAACGCACAACCCATATATCCAACTCTCGACGGCCGCAGGAGAGTCGGGAGAAAATGCCCAGAGGACGACCGACGCCGCGCATGCCGATACCTGTACCACCAGCGGGAGTGCCGGTGGGATCAGCGTCGATCGAGATGTGGTCGTGGCGGACATTAACTTAAAGAGAGTTTCGTAGCTGTTGTTATGTTCGGTTCTTGCAACAATTCCGAGCGATAGAGGGCACACATTTCCTGCGCCGATTGATCGATGTTCAACGGGCTACGTGTAACGATTTCCAGGGCTTCGGCTTTGCTCACGGCCGTCTTGCGTGACGCGAATTCGGTCATCGCCGCCGCCCAATCATTCGGCGAACGTTCGAGCGAGAACTTCGAAATCAGCGACTCAACCAAGGTCGTCTCGTCGGCGATGACGTCGGACACGAGACACGATAGCCCCGCGGCTTGAGCCTCGACCAACACCAGCGGCAAGCCTTCGAACCACGACGGCATCACGAATAAATCCATCGCCCCGCGCATCAAACGCTGCACGTCCGGACGGACGCCCGCGAAAATCACGCGTTCCCGCAGACCTGCTTGCTCGACCAAGGCTTCGACCTTGTGTCTCAACGGTCCTTGTCCGACGAGCAGTAATTTCGCGTTCGGATTCGTTGCCGCGAAGCATGCGAAGGCCGTGATCAAGAAGGAGTGATTCTTCTGCTCATCGAAACGACCGACATGACCGACCACGAAATCATCGGGGGTAAAACCGAATTCGGCACGAACGGCGTCTCGGTCGATCGATTCACGTAACGGATTCAAATCGACGCCGCAGAAAAGAATCCGACGACGCGGATCGGACTTCCAATTCGATCCGAACAGCGACGTCGCAGCCTTGCCGCTGGCCGCAAGACCGACGTTCGCGTCGCGGGCTATCCAATAACGCATCAACGCCAGATAAGCACGACGGGCTGTGCCAGCTCGGTCGTCGTCGCGCGAGGTGTCGTTATGACTGTGCGCGATCCTCACAGGTACGCCGAACTTTCTCGCCACGCGTAAGATGTGACCGCTGTAATGATGCACGTGGCTGTGAATCACATCATAGGGACCGTGTTGTTTCAACAGCGCTTTGAAATTGCGCGAGTATCTCCAAAACCCTTGTGGATTCAAACAACGAACGACGCGTGCACCGAGTTTTTCGACTTCATCTTCATAGGCGCCGCGCGGAGCGGTGTGGACAAGAAAATCCATCGCCGTCTCTCGTCGATCGACCCGGCGCAGCGCATTCACCAACCAAGTCTCGGCGCCGCCGCGGTCGAGCGAGCCGAGTATGTGGAGAACGCGAATTGGACGATCGTTAGACACGACGTATTTCAGTTCAGAACAAGAGAGGAAGAAACGTCCGCCGCGGCGTCGGGGATGTGACGCAGCGCGTGAACGAAGATCAATAGCGTTCCAATGAGCTGCGTCGCCGACGTGGCGACCAACGCGTAAGCCGCACCATGCAACCCGAATCGCGGAATCCAAAGTGCGCAAGTGACCGCGGTCGTTATCGCGACGATGATGAACAGAGGCAACTGGCTGCGAAAATACCGCGCGGCGGAAATCGCGTAGCCCAAAATCGAAGCGACGTAACCAACGCCGCCGGCGAGCATAATCCAAGTCAGCAACTCGGCATGCGCGGCATAGTCCGGCCCGTACAGCAGATTCAGCGTCCAACCGCCGATCGTTGTGGCGCAGAGGATTCCCAGCACGCCCAGCCCGCCGGCGATCGACGCGGTTCTCAACGTTAAGGCGAGAAACTCGGCTTTTCGGCCCTGTGCGTAGTCTTGCGCAAGCCGTACGTTCGATGATTCGCCGATCGCGCCGATGAACATCGTTCCGACGACGGTCAAATATCCGATCGCCCCGAAGATGCCGACCGCGCTTTCATCCACAAAACGATCCAGGTAATAGCGTGGGATACTGCCGCTCAAAACGATCAACGTCATGACCAGCCCCAGCGGCAACGACAACTTCAACAACGCGACGAGACGCGTGCCGTCCCATGTGAGGCGGAAATCACGGCCTTTGTTCGCAACGATATCGCGATTCACGATCTCCGCCGCTCCGCGCAAATCGTAGCCGAAGAAGATCGCGAATCGCGCCACGGCGATCGCCAGTATCCCGTAAACGAACCAACCGGTCGCGTACGTCGCGAGGGCGAAGAGGGTCAACGATAACAGACTTTTGACGATCATCGAGTACGCGATGCGATCGAGTCGCTCATGGCGCTGCAGGCAGCCATAAATCACATCCGCCGACGCATCCACGATCGCAACCGCCGTTGTTGCGAGTAGTACGAAGATCATTTCGCGATCGTAATCGGCCGTGCCGCCGATGATCGCGATGACAATCGCCGCGACGAAGATACCTGAGAGTCGCATCAACAGAAAATCGACGAGGCAAAACTCATTCATCGCGTCCGTGGCCTGGACGCGGCGCAAATGCAGCATGCAAAACGCCATGACCGGGGCGGTGACCGCCAAAGCCAGCATCCAACGACCGACCATGTCGGTCGTACCCAAACGAGCGAGAATCGCCAGCAGGCCCCATTGCGACGCCGCGTAAACGGCGTTGCCGACGAACAAACGCAGTGAGTCGCGTCGAAGGTCGGGAAGAGCGACTGCTCGCGCGGCGACGATTGGCTCGACCGAAGGGTAGGTTTCCGTCTCGGTCTTCACCAGAGTTGCGGACATGGATCAGCCCTCGTTCCCGAGGACGCTGCGATCCGAATTGGTCAAACCGACGTTATTGAGCATCATGCCCGAGAGCAAATCGCCCGCCGGAGAAGTGTTCGTTACCGCCGGGTTGAATCGTAGCCCGCCTAAAACCTGGAGCGCGTTGGTCGTACGTACGACTTTTTCCCGCTCGTATTGTTCCGACCCGATGTACTCGCCTACGATCGTTTTGAGTTTGGCGATCAAAACCTGATCATCTTGATCCAATAGGGGTTCAAGGCCGTCCAAAACGTCGCGCATCTCGGACAACGCGATCGGTCGATGGTACGCCGAGCGAAGTTTGGGATGTTGCGTCGGTAAATCCTTCTCGTCCGCAAAGTACAGCTCTTCGTACAATTTCTCGCCCGGGCGTACACCGCTGTAAACGATTTCGATCGCGTTTTCCGGCAAGCCCGAGAGATGAATCAAATCACGCGCCAACTCGACGATCTTGACCTGATCGCCCATTTCCAACACGAAGATCTCCCCTCCGCGTCCCATCGCGGTCGCTTGTAAGACGAGCTGCGCCGCTTCCGGAATCGCCATGAAGAAGCGTTGCATGTCGGGATGCGTGATCGTAATCGGCCCGCCCCGACGAATTTGTTCTTGAAAGAGCGGAACGACGCTTCCCGACGAGCCGAGTACGTTTCCGAAACGCACGACCACAAAGCGAGTATCGGATTCGACCGACATCGCATGGACGTAGTCCTCGGCGATGTGCTTGGTCACGCCCATGATGCTGGACGGATTGACGGCTTTGTCCGTCGAGATCAGTACGAAGTGTTCGACCTCGTACTCATCGGCCAAATCGGCCATCAACGCGGTGCCGAAGACGTTATTCTTCACGGCTTCGCTGGGGTGCGTTTCGAGCATCGGCACGTGTTTGTGCGCGGCGACGTGCAGCACCACATCGGGACGGTGATCTTCGAACAAACGTCGCATCCGGTTCTCGTCCGTCACGTCGGCCAATGCGGCGACGATCGTACGATTGGGCTGGGCGGTCCGCAATTCCATCTCGATCGTGTAGAGATTCCCTTCCGTGCGCTCGATCAGAACCAGTTTGGCTAAAGGGAACTCCAATAGTTGTCGGCAGATTTCCGAGCCGATACTGCCGCCTGCGCCGGTCACGAACACCGTCGCGCCGTCGCAGAGTCGCTTTACCGAACTCACGTCCAATTGCACCGGATCTCGACGCAAGAGATCCGCGATGTCGATCGGCTTCAGGGGTATCTGGTTGTCGCCGTTGAAGATTTGCGACAATGGCGGAATGATTTGCAGATTCAGTTTGGCGACTTCGCAATGCTCCATGACGGAGCGCATATCGATGCCGGATAAACTGCCGGAAATCACGATGACGTCGGTCGCTCGCATCTTTTCGGCGATCTCGGCGACGTCGTGCGTCGAGCCGAAGACCCGAATGCCACCGATCGCATCACCGTCGTGGGGGACGTCGCGATCGATGAACCCGACGATCCGAAACGGAAAGCGACCATAGGACTGCAAGCGCTGGGCGAACAGTTTATCGTCATGCAATGCACCCACGACGATCGCGCGGGCACGGTCCGAACGCGACAAAATCGGCAGAGCGTGTTCATGCAGCAAACGCCAACTGAACCGCAACGCGCCCAAGCAGCCGATCGTCCCGAAGAAATCCAATAAGAGGACCGTGCGCGGGATGAAGTGGCCGTTCGCGAAATGGTTGACGCATACGATCGAAAGAAACGACCAAGCCGAGGCGGCGGTCAACGAGACGAGATCGCTGAATGCGGCATGACGCGACCAGTTATGAAACTGCCTGGTCAAATAAAAGATGCAAAGCTTCACACTGACGACATAGGGGAGCGTTCCGCGAAAGATCTCCCAGTTATCTTCAGGAACGTTGAAATCGAACCTCAAGCCATAAGCAAATGCATAAACCAAAGCGAATAGCATTAGGTGGACTAATGCGACTCCAACAAGTCGAGCTTGGCGAGTGGCAATTCGTTTCCAATTGCCTTGCAGCTTCAGAGCAGGTCTGAAACGGATCATAGAATGCCAAATCACGAAGAAAGCAGCTGCAAACGCCCCAAAGCCCCTCGAAAACGGGGGGACTTTTAGGTTAATTGGGCAATTTGAGGCGGTCAATAAATATGGGGATATTGCGTAGACATTCCGGGGGAGTGGCTCAAATTCAAACAAATAACCACTACAATTTTTCTTTAAGTTGCTAGCCAGTCGATGTTTGCGATTCAAGACGGAAAGATACGCTAACGAAATACATGGAACTCATCAACAAAAACCCATCTTCATCAATGTGAATGCCGTTTTCTTGCAGATTAGTAAGTATCATGGGGCGGTCCGAATCGTTTCCATCATGCTCTTCGTGTCTGCTCAAGATGCTGACTTTTCAAGATTGTGAACAGATACATCAAGTCCACGGCTCGCCGTTTTACTTGTTCGATCAACAGCGATTTATCAACAACTACGAACGATTCGAAACGGCATTCGTCGACCGCTACAACAACACGCGTATTGGGTACTCCTACAAAACCAACTATCTCCCCTGGATCTGCCGGATCGTACGTGACCATGGCGGAATCGCGGAAGTCGTTTCCCGGTTGGAATACGATCTGGCGTTACGGATAAATCAAAATCCGCAAGATATCCTGTTCAACGGACCGCTCAAGGAATCACGCGACTTAGAGTTAGCCCTTGATCTCGGTAGCTCGGTCAATTTGGATGCCGAGCACGAACTCGATGTGGTCGCTCGATATTCTCAATGCCATCCCGATCGTCAATTCAGAGTCGGATTACGCATCAACATCAATCTTAGCGACACGCAGGGGACATCTTACGTTCAAGACGGACTCGTAGGCGGTCGTTTCGGGTTTTCGATCGTCCGCATCGGTGAGATCGTCACTCGGTTGGCGAAGGCGGGCGTCGTCGTCAACGCCTTGCATGGGCACTCGTCCAGTTCGACACGCAGTCCGTGGATTTTTGAAAAGATCACACGCACGCTTTGTCGCGCCGCGGCGGAGCACGCTCCGTCGACGATCGACACGATCAATGTCGGCGGCGGCTTCTTCGGGAATGTGCCGCCCGAGTTCGAAATAGCGACTGTCCCCAGCTTCGACGATTACGCGACCACGATCGTTGGTACGCTGCTAGCCGACGCATGGGCAGGTAAACGAAGACCTCGCTTGATCTTGGAACCGGGAACAGCGTTGGTCGCCGATACGTTGAGCTTCGTGACGCGCGTCGTCGACCTCAAAACGTACGGACAGCGCCGCTTGGTCGTGGTCGACGGCAACGTCATGCAAACCAAGCCCAGCGGACATTCCAAACGTCAGCCGTTTCGCCCGATTCGTGCGAATCCCAAACTCTCCGAGCATTCGGAAATCGTTGATGTGGTCGGTTCGACCTGCATGGAGCGCGACGTATTGTTGGAGAAAGTCCCGCTTTCCGTCAGAGTCGGCGACTATCTGGAGATCGGCCATCTCGGCGCCTACACGATCGTGATGTCGCCCACATTTATCCATCCTGCGCCGGCGGTCTTGGTATGCGACGGGAAGGACTTCATTGCCGCGAGAACGAAACAAACGTTCGAGCAAGCATTCGCTAACTATTCCTTCACGCAGCAGGGGGGCGATCGGCGATGAATGTGTTGTTAACGAGCGCACGGTCGCCGTAATTATTTAGTCGAGTATTTCCGCGAGGCCTTGGGCACGCGCGGACAAGTCTTCGCCGCCGACGCTTGCGCATGCGGCGGCCATGCAAATCGCGGATCGAGCGTACGTCGTTCCGAAAGTTACCGACCCCCGATATGTCGATCACATCCTAGATCTGTGCCGTAACGAAGACATCGGGTTGGTAGTTCCATTGAACGATTTGGAATTGCCGATTCTCGCACATGCGCGAGCGCGTTTTGAGGAATACGGCGCGACCGCGGCCGTTTCGCCGATCTCCGTCATCGACCACTGCATGGACAAAACCGCGACTGCGCGGTTTCTCTCCGATCATCACATCCGCAGCCCGCGAACTTGGGAAACTCTTGATGCGGCGTTCGCGGCGATCGACGCCGGCGAAACACGATTCCCCTTAGTCGTGAAGCCCTGTTGCGGTTCCGGTTCTATTTGCGTGGAGTTCGCCTATGATCGGCAAGAGCTTGCCGCTTACTGGGAGTTATTGAACAAGAAACTGCTTCGCGGACCTCTCGCGAACGTGGGGAAACACGATCTCATTATTCAGGAACGCCTTAATGGGCAGGAATTCGGGCTAGACATCGTGAACGATTTTTCCGGTCACAACGTGGCCGTATTCGTGCGCAAGAAAATCTCAATGCGCACGGGAGAGACCGACCATGCGCTGACCATCAAAGACGCGGCACTAGAACATCTGGGACGAAAGATCGGCAATCGACTCAAGCATTACGGAAATTTAGATTGCGATGTGTTCGT
Source organism: Pirellulales bacterium (assembly GCA_049840575.1). Taxonomy (GTDB): domain Bacteria; phylum Planctomycetota; class Planctomycetia; order Pirellulales; family JALHPA01; genus JANRLT01. Next base: position 143,907 of record JASGKV010000003.1, on the reverse strand, counting down.
CGATGAGCGCGGTCCTGCTGTTTTGGAGTTCAATCCGCGATTCGGCGGGGGCTATCCCTTCTCGCATAACGCGGGCGCGAATCTTCCGGCGGCGTATGTCGCCTGGGCTAATCAGCATGAAGCCGATGAAGACTGGTTCCGCGTTCGACCAAACGTTAGGGCGGCGAAATACGATCTAGTAACTTCGATCGAGTCCAAGTCGCTCACAAAATGATCCAATCCGCGCCCTTTTTCGCGGCGGGGTCGGAGAGTTCCTCCCAGAGCTTGCGCCCCCCTTCGACGACGGTCCGATTGTGACCTCGACGTACCCCGTCCGGCAACGTCTCGAACTTTTTCGCGCTGCCACCGCCTAGAACCACGTAGTCGGCCATGAACGACGATTTCAGCGTAGGGACGACTTCGTGTAGAATGTCCTGCACCTTCTTCACGCCAAGTTTCTCCAAGCTTTTATTCCCGAAGAGTTCGGCTAAACTCCCTTTCGTATGTTGAATCCGCCCAAGGTCCAGCGACAAAATCAATCCATCCGCGATAAACGCCGACCCCACGGCCGTCCCCAGGCCCATGAAGAGCATACGGCCGCCGTCGTAGCTGCCTAACGCCTGCAACGCCGCGTCGTTCATTACTCGAACCGGCAGGTCGAACGCGGCGGAAAAATTGTATGCCACCCAACCAGGCCCGAGATTTTGTGGATCTTCGATCGGTCGACCGTTACTGACACGGCAAGGTAAGCCTAACGCGATCGCTTCGTATTGCCATTCTTTGGCGATTTCGCGCGTTTGTTTAATCATCTCATCAGGCGTGAGCGTTTTGCCCGAATCGAAACGAAGATGCTCTTCGTGGCCGGTATGCCACAGCTTGACTCCTGTTCCGCCGATGTCGATCGTCAATACATTCATGATGGCACGGGACTCGAAGCGGGAACAACGTTCGATTGTTTTGAAACGCGAGCGGGCGGTAAATCCTCGCTTAGAATCCGATCGATCAACTCGATCACACCGTCTCCGTGATCGCCGTGCATCACGAGATCGCAACGTTCTTTAACCGCCGGCAGGGCGTTCGCGACTGCCACTCCGAGCCCGCAGAAATCGAAAAAGACATGATCGTTCTCGGCGTCGCCCACCGCGATGGTTTCGACCGGCTCGATGTTGGCCAACTTCAGCAACGCGGATAAGCCGCTTGCTTTATTGACGCCTGCAGGCAGGACCATGACCGCGTCTTTGTTAAAGACGATTTGATGTCCTAAGCCTAAATTTTGTATCACTTCTAAGATCGGCCCTTCGTGTGGTCGCCAACTCGCAAAAATCACCTTTCCGACCGAAAACGGTTTAATCTCCCGTCGCGAGACTTCGGTAAGAAATTGCTCGGGCAAAGATTCGCCTAGGACTTGCTCGCTATCGTCTTGGGGAAAATACAACAAGCCGCCGTTTTCCGCCACGACTCCGTCACAAAGACGCAACTCGGCAAAGATCGATTTCAATTCCGGTAGTTCGCGTCCGGTGACTATGAAAAATTTACGTCCGGACGAACGAAGCCGCTCAATGGCCGCAATTGTTTCACGTGAAACATGACCATCATGTGCCAGGGTCCCGTCATAATCGCTAGCCAGGGCGACGACTTTCATCATTCGACTCCTGTTGTGCCTAGCCAACCAAATATGTGCCATCGATCAAGCGTGATTGGCGAAGCACGGCGATAAAACGTCGTTGGCGTTGGGTCTCTAGGTCCCACTGTTGACGCAACGATCGCGCACGCTTGCGAACCTCTTCGGGAGATGGTGCGGTTTCAAATTCACGATTCGAGCGAATGGATTTCATTGGATGACTTTTTGATTTCGAGTGGATGGAAATTATGAATCTAAGCTTAAGCAAGGCGTGTGCCAACTTTCCCATTTTTTACGCATCACTCGCAAATCACTGAGTTTTCCGTTGGACAACATCTATTTGATCGCAAAGCGATCAGTTTGAATGAGTAACGAACGAAATCAGCGTCCGTTCCCAAGTAAAAAAGACTGTATCGTCGTTTCGATGTCGATCCTGACTCTCGGCATTCATCGTGCAACGTCGATTGTTCGTTGAGTGACTATCGATTTCAGGAGATTAGCTTTGTCTACCCCCACTACGCGTAAAGTCGGAGCCCTTAAAGTTACCGAGGGAGTTCACTATCGGCTGTGGGCTCCGGACATACGCTCCGTCGAGATTGTGATTCGAAACTCTGTGGGAGAACGCACGTTCCAGTTGATCCCTCAAGAAGACGGATATTTCGAGTTACTCGACTCCCAAGGGGCAGTGGGGGACTTATATGGTTTTTACCTAGACGACGATCGACATCGATTGTTGCCCGATCCGGTTTCGCGATTTCAACCGGATGGACCGTTCGGACCTTCCGAGGTAGTCGATCCCGATGCTTTCGACTGGTCGGACGATGCATGGCGTCGTTCGACGTTGCATGGGCAAATCGCCTACGAACTTCATATCGGGACGTTCACTTCCGAAGGAAGCTCGCGCGCTGCGATCGAACGACTGCCGCGCCTCGCCGAGTTGGGAATCACGTTGATCGAAGTGATGCCCGTCAACGAATTCGCCGGTTCGTTCGGGTGGGGTTACGACGGGGTCAACTTGTATGCCCCGACTCGACTCTATGGTCGCCCCGACGATTTTCGCGCATTCGTCGATACGGCGCATTGTCTGGGAATGGGTGTGATTCTAGACGTGGTCTACAACCACCTCGGGCCGGACGGTAATTTTCTGCCCCGTTTTTCCAAGCACTACATGTCCGAGCATCATCGGACCGACTGGGGTGACGCGATCAACTTCGACGACGAATTCGCCCAGCCCGTGCGCGACTTCTTCATCGGCAACGCGGGCTACTGGATTTCCGAGTATCATCTGGACGGATTACGAATCGACGCGATCCACTCGATCAAAGATGATTCCAAGGATCACGTGATCGCTTGCATCGGCCGCGAAGTGCATCGCGCCGCGAACGGACGCGCGACCGTGGTGATCGTCGAAAACGATCATCAAAAAGCCGAGATGCTGCACTCGATCGATCGCGGCGGGCACGGTTTGGACGCGGCCTGGAACGACGACTACCATCACGCGATTCGCGTCGCGTTGACGGGGCATGCCGATTTTTATTACGGCGACTATCAGGGAACTCCTCAGGAAATACTCTCGTCCGTGAAGTGGGGCTATTTGTTTCAAGGGCAATGGAGCCCTCGTACGAAGCGCCGCGCGGATCGCCCGGCTTGGACCTATTGGCATCGCAATTCGTGACGTTTATTCAAAATCACGATCAAGTCGGCAATACGCCGTTGGGCAAGCGATTGCACGAATTGACTTCGCCCGGTCGTTTCCGAGCGGCCACCGCGTTGCTGTTGCTCGGACCGGCAACCCCGATGCTGTTTCAAGGTCGAGAGTATCGCGCGGCGCGAGCCGTTTCATTATTTCGCCGATCATCAAGGCGACTTGGGCAAGATGGTCCGTAACGGTCGCGAGAAAGAGATTAAGCAGTTTCGCTGTTTAGCCGGCGAGGACGCCGCGGCATACTTCGTGGATCCTTGCACTCGAGAAACCTTCGAAGCGTGCAAGCTCCGCGACTATCCGGTCGGCGCTGCCGATCCGATATGGCGCATGCATCGCGATCTGGATCGCGCGTACATAAACGATCCCGTTTTCGCCGCACAACGGGGCGATACGCTGCATGGCGTATGATCGCACACGAGGCGTTCGTTCTGCGGTTTTTCGGGTCCGAACGACGACGATCGCCTGATGATCGTCAATCTCGGACGTCAGCTTGACGACGTCGGCGCGACCGAACCGTTGCTCGCTCCGCCCAGTGGTTGCGAATGGAAACTGTATTGGTCGACCGAAAATCCGTCGTACGGAGGTTCGGGCAGCGGCCCCAACGAAACGCATTTGGAAATCATTCCCGGGCACGCGACGCTGGTCTACCGCGAGTTCCCTAAGGACTAGCCGGAGGAAATGTTCATGATGACTACTCCATCGAGGGATACGACGCGTAATACGAAGTCCCAAGAACGACCGGACGACCAGTGGTATAAGGATGCGGTCATCTATCAGTTGCACGTCCGCTCGTTTCGCGACAGCGACGGAGATGGCATCGGCGATTTCGTCGGTCTCGCGCAAAACTGGATTATCTGCAAGATCTCGGCATCACGGCGATATGGTTGATGCCGTTTTATCCTTCGCCGCTGCGCGACGACGGGTACGACATCGCCGATTACGGGGACGTTAATCCGTCGTACGGTACGATGCGCGACTTCCGGCGTTTCGTCGAGGAAGCGCATGCGCGCTGCATCCGTGTGATCACCGAGTTGGTCATCAACCACACTTCGGACCAACACCCTTGGTTTCAAGCCTCGCGTCGCGCGAAACCCGGAGATCCGGCTCGCGATATCTACGTTTGGAGCGACGATCCCACGCGCTATCCCGAAGCGCGGATCATCTTCAAGGATTTCGAGACCTCCAACTGGTCGTGGGATCCCGTCGCTCAATCGTACTTTTGGCATCGCTTCTATCATCATCAACCCGACTTGAATTTCGAGAATCCGGAAGTTCATCGACGGATCATCGAGAACCTCGATTACTGGATGAAGTTGGGAGTCGACGGCCTCCGCCTCGACGCCATCCCGTACCTGTATGAGCGAGACGGAACGAATTGCGACAACCTGACGGAAACTCACGCGTTCTTAAAAAAACTGCGGCGTCATATCGACGAACATTTTCCCGGCCGCATGCTGCTGGCCGAAGCGAATCAATGGCCCGAAGACGCCGTGGCGTACTTCGGAGACGGCGACGAGTGTCACACGTCGTTTCATTTCCCCGTCATGCCGCGTCTCTTCATGGCGGTACGCATGGAAGATCGATTACCGATCATCGACATTCTGGAACAGACGCCGACCATTCCGGACAACTGCCAGTGGGTAATGTTCTTAAGAAATCACGACGAGATGACGTTGGAGATGGTCACCGACGAAGAACGCGACTACATGTATCGGGCGTACGCCCACGATCCCCAAGCGCACATCAATCTGGGAATTCGACGACGGTTAGCGCCGCTGCTGGAAAACGATCGTCCCAAAATCGAATTATTGAACGGTCTGCTGTTCTCGCTACCCGGAACTCCCGTCATATACTATGGCGACGAAATCGGGATGGGCGACAACATTTATCTCGGTGATCGACACGGCGTCCGCACGCCGATGCAATGGAGTCCCGATCGAAACGCCGGATTCTCGGAAGCCAATCCACAACGACTCTACTCGCCTGTTATTATCGATTCCGACTATCTCTACGAATCGGTCAACGTCGAAACACAACAGCGAAATACGAATTCGCTGCTGTGGTGGATGAAACGTTTGATCGCCGGCGCAAACGGTTGCCCGCGTTCGGGCGAGGAAGTTTCGAACCGCTTTCGGCCGACAACCCGAAAGTGTTGGCGTTCGTCCGCCGCACCGCAGAGCAAAGCGTATTGGTCGTCGCGAATCTTTCGCGCCACGCACAAGCGGTGGAATTCGATCTCTCCGCGTACTCCCCCGCCACGCCCATCGAAGTGTTCGGGCGGACGAAATTTCCCTCGATCGGCTCCGCTCCGTACCCAATGACGTTATCGCCCTATGCATTCTTCTATTTTGAATTGGAATCGATCGCGAGGATGAACTCCGACCGATGCGAAGCTCCGGAAGTTTCGTTGCCCGCGGGAATGAAAGTCGGAGAACTTTTGCGATCCGAAGATACGCGATTTTTCGAAAAACAACTTCGCGCGATTTTGCCGCGATTAAACTGGTTCGCCGACGAACCCCGTGCCGTGCATTCGATTCGACTGAACGACGTCGTTATTCTCGACGATCAAGCCGATTCATGGTTGGCTTTGCTACTCATCGATATTCGCTATGAATCGGGCGACAGCCAAAGCTATTCGACTCCGGTCGGACTACTCGGCGGTCGTGATCTCGAGGAACAAGCGACCCGGTTACCCGAGGCGTTACTAGCGAGGATTTTCGATCGTCGAGGCGACTTGGTCGGGCTGCTCCGCGATGCGACGCGCATTCCCGAGCGGATGAATCGGTTCTTAGAATCGATTTCGTCGGATGTCACGACCGTCGGCCGATCGGGCACATTAAAATTTTGGTCGACGCCGGAACTCGCCGCCGAGTTATCGTCTCTCGGCGGCGACACGACGCCGAAACCGCTGGAGACGGAGCCCAGTAACAGTACGATTTTATTCGGAGATCGTTTAGCGCTGAAGTTGCTGACCAAGTTGGAAGTCGGCGTCGACCCGGAATTGGAAATCGGTCGCCTGTTGCGTGAACAAGGAACGTTCGATCGAATCGTCCCGCTGCGTGGCGCGGTCGAATACGTCTCGACTACCGGACAATCCACGACGTTGGCGTTGGTCGAACAATACATTCCCGACTCGGTCAGCTTCAAACATCACGTCTCCGATCGATTTCAACGTTTTCTGGAAGCTTGGACGGCCAATCCGCCACAGCTTTCGACGCAACCAGTCGCTGGAACCACCGTTCAGGATTTACTCGCGGCTTCAAGACTCGATGCTGCGGCCGAGATTCTTAATCTGGTAGGCGGATTTCTCGATACGGCAGGGTTGTTGGGAAAGCGAACCGCTGAACTTCATCGGGCACTGGCTTCATTGCCCGGGGAGGATTTTCGCCCAATTCCGGCCAGCCCGACGCAAATGCGTTCGATGTATCAAACGATACGCCGGTCATTGGTACGCTCGCTGCAATACTTCAAGCAGCGTCGTCATGAGTTGCCGCCGCGAGTTCTTCAAATGGCGGCGAATCTCGAACGTTACCGACCGACTTTGTTTCGTCGGCTGGAAATACTGCTCGAACGTCGAGATTGGGGGAAACAGATACGTTGTCACGGCGATTGCCACCTCAGCCAGATACTTTATGACGGTCGTGATTTGCTCTTTTTCGACTTTGAAGGGGTTCCCGGTCGCCCACTCGTGATCCGACGGGGTAAGGCTTCGCCGCTGACCGATTTGGCGTCGTTATTACGCTCGCTTCATTACGCCATCCACGACTCGATTCGCGACCCAGGCTTCGAAAATCGACCGGAGTCGATGACGTCGCTACGAGAGGGCGCACGGTTCTGGTATCTCTGGTCCGCATCCGCCATACTACGCGCCTATTTCCGTGAGATCGAAGTACGGTACTTGTTACCGAGCCATCAAAACGATCTCGACGAACTACTACGGATTCATGTGTTGCAACGCGGCATCTTCGAGTTGGAATATGAATTAACGCATCGTCCGGATCGCGCGGAGATTCCACTTTACGGACTGCTTTCGGAATTACGAATCTTGCCTGAGGAGGAATGATCGGAGACGAGTAGCGCGACCGGAAATTCTGCCAATAACTTTCCGACGTCGAAGGCGAATTCCTGGGTTTCGGTCGCTTCGATGTGAAACGTCTTTGCAAGAAATGCGCTCCGCCAAACAAGCGGCGCAGTGCGCTGGGAGAACGATTCGAGTATCTTTCCACACATTTTTAGTCGGCCACGGCGAGGCCGACGCGCGAAGATCTCCGAAGGCCCCGTACGTCAACCGCGGCGTTACGCAGAGGATCCAATCTGTTTCGTCGCGACGTAGAAACGCGAACACGGACTTTGCGAATTCGCCTCGCACGATCAGAGGAACGTAATCCGCGAAAAACGGCCCCGGTAACGCTCTTCGAAACTCCAGTGCTTTACGGATAATCGCAATCTTCAAACGTGCGTCCGGCCACGCGCATACAAGTTCACGCATCGACTTATCGGCTTCTCCATGACGTTCGGCCGCTATCGACGCCTCGATCGTATTACGCCGCGCGGCGAAATCGACGGGGTTGCGATTGTCCGGATCGACCAGCCTGAAATCCCACTCTTCGGAGCCTTGATAAAAATCGGGGATCCCGGGCAAACGAATCTTCAGCAGCGTTTGGGACAATTCGTTCAAGCACCCGCATGAATGAATCGATTCGACCAATTCCGCGACTTCGCGTCGGAATTCGGATCGGTCGTCGGACAGGATCGCTTTGACGAAATCGGCGATGGCTTTTTCATACTCGCCGTGGGGATTCAACCAACTGGTATTCACCTTGGCTTCGCGAAAAGCCTTTTCGCAATACCGGACGATGCGATCGGCGTAAGAGAGTTGCTGTTCGGCGGTGCGTGGTCCGGTCACGTAGGTACCGACGATCGTTTGGTAGATCAGATACTCTTCGTTAAGGCTGGGAACTTGCGCACCGTCGTATTCGGATCGTGCCGATGCGTTCAGTTCGTGCCAATGCCGAACCGAGCTCTCCCAACGTTCGGGCATTTCGGAAAGGACGTTTAAGCGTGCGCGTACGCCTTCGCCCCGTTTCGTATCGTGCGTTGAAGTCGTGTTCATATCGCGCGGGCGATCCGTCGCACGGCGAATCATCTCGGCATGGAACGCTTGTGGTCCTAAAGGCGGATGCGACGGATGCCCGCCGACTTCGTTCAGCGACGCCAAGGGGTAGTATCGATATAAAGCCGTGTCTTCGAATCCCTTGGCCGTCACCGGTCCCGAAATTTGCTGGAACCGTAACGCGAATAATCTCCGCGCCGCGCGAACGCGTTCGTCGGCATTGGCCGGTTGCTCGAGCAGCAACACCGAACCGATGAAATCGAAGAACGCGCCGCTGATCGCCGGATTGCGCCGCTTCGCGGTTCGTACGGCGAACTCGATACGTCGACGATCTTCCGGACGGGGCTCTGTTGATTCAGGTCGGTTATAGGTGCGATAAACCGGAAAACACGCGAAGACTTCGCCTAACGCGCGATGTAAGGCCGATGCGGTGAAATCGCGAGAACGGCGATCCTGCTCGGCGATCTCGGACAAGCGTTGCGCCAGCACGTTTAGCTCGCTGGCCAATGACGTCGCCAAGATCGTGCGCTTGCCCTCGTAAACGACGTCCTCGAAACGAATCCGATCTTCAATACAGCGAAAGTATCCGTCTCGCAGCGCTGTCGAACCGTCCCGATCGACAAACAAGCCGTTCAGCAAATTGAGAAAATCATACCCCGTCGTTCCCGCGATGGGCCAATCGTCGGGAATCGTTTCGTCATAAGCCACGATTTTTTCGGCCACGATGTATGTGCGATCGTCCGTCATTTCGGGGTTGGCGATGCGGGCCGCGGCGTCGGCACGCTTGGCCAGCAACGATAAGTATTGTCGTGGGTCGAACAAACCGTCCGCGTGATCGATCCGCAAGGCGGTGACCAAACCTTGCTGCATATACTTCAAGACCGTGGCATGGACCGCGTCGAAGACGTCCGGGTCTTCCATCCGAATCGCAGCTAGGGAATCGACGTCGAAGAAGCGGCGATAGTTGATCTCGTCGGTCGCCACGCGCCAGTAACACAAGCGGTACGCTTGCGCGTTGAGGAACGCTTCGAGCCGGTCGAACGATTTCACGCCTCCTTGTCCGTTGAAATCGGTCAACGTTTCATCGATCGCGGTTCGCATCTCGGGCGAAGCCTCGAGCAACGCGGCCAGACGTTCGGCGCCAACGTCTTCTCGACCCAGCGGCGTTTTGTCGTCTCGTCGTCGATCCGCGTGCGATCCGGAATACTTTCGATGCCTGCGATCAAGTCGTTCAAACGCTCGTGTAAAACGACCTTCCAACTCTCGTTATGAACCAACCGCGTGCGCACACCCGCTCAAAATCACGGCCCAGGATCGCGGGTCGGTCGGTAATGCCCGATCGTGGTATTTCACAACGAACGTCTGATCTTCGTATGCCAGACGCAGCAAACCGGCTTCCAAGACGCGACCGAACTGATCTTCGAGAACCGCTAACAGAACCTTTCCGTGGAGGACCTGCTTCGGTGGATTCCAATCGATATTCGAAATATTTCGCGTACGGCGAGCATTGTCCGTTTTCCAACACGTCGCGCCACCAGCCGTTTCGCGCGTCGTCGATCCCCATGTGATTCGGGACCAGATCCAGCATCAAACCCATACCGTGTGCGCGAATCGCCTCGGCCATGCGCATAAAGTCGGCCTCGGTTCCGAGCGATTCGTCGACGTGTCCATGATCGACGACGTCGTAACCGTGCGTACTCCCTTGCGCGGCTTGAAAGATGGGCGAAAGATAGATCGTGTCGATCCCTAAATCGCGCAAATAATTCAACAAATCATCCGTAACGGTCTCGAATCGCAGGTGGCTATGCATCTGCAGGCGATACGTACCACATATCGGCTTCCTGAACATGCACCGCACCTGCGTAGAGGTTTCAACCAAGAACGAAAACTCGCTCTTAACAATAGAAAATCCTCAACCTGAGCAAATCACGAACCAAATTCGCTAAGAATCACAGAAAATACGATTGGTTATGGGAATAACGAAGGCGTGCGAGCCATTATGGGTCGCACGCCTTGGATTATTTTTTACGAAAAGGTCGCTGCCGTTAGCAGCCGTGTTTTTCCAACTTCTCGCGCAGCGTCTCGGCCGTGAACGGCTTGACCAGATAATCCGTCACCCCGGCTTGGATCGCTTCCAACACCCGTGACTTTTCGGCTTCCGTCGTGATCATCATAATCTTCACGTCGGCGTCCAACGCGCGAATTTCGCGGGTCACTTCCAGGCCCGTTTTGTTCGGCATGTTCCAGTCGGTCAAAACCAGGTCGAACTCGCCCGGTTTGAAGAGATTGACCGCCTCGACTCCGTCGGCGGCCTCGGTCGCGCCGGCGATCCCGACGGCTTGCAGCGAGCGCAAGATGATTTTGCGCATCGTATTCGAATCGTCCGCAACCAAGACACGCAGCGACATGGCGAAACTCCGGCGATGAGTAAGGCGATCGTCGCCGGATGAACCCCTCGACCGTGCGACAAGCAACGGTACGTCGAAGAGGTCGCGCGTCAAACCGTCTCCACAACGACGCGCGGCAATCCGCTGATCGACGCGGTCATTCGCTCGCGTAAAAACCTCGACATCGTGCACGGTCGAATCCGCAAAGTCGCGCTAACCCGTACGACCGGGCGATCTACGCCACCGGATTGGAACGTGAATTGCCATATGACGACTCTTCAGTCAACTCGAACTTCTCTTCTCATAATTCGCTTACGCCTCATCGTCGCTTGTCGCGTGAATCTGAAGTGGTCATGATGGCGGTTTCTCCGTCCCCTCCGCCGATTTCATCAAACGCAATGCCTGACCAACGGACGACGACCGATTCGGATCGAAAATCCAGCATCGGTTTGGCCATAGGTCTGGCCGCCGTTTTGATCATGTTCGTCGTCAGCGGGATCGTCGCGTACTTAAACACGCGCACGCTACGCGAGACCAGCGTTTCCGTAACTCGGACGCATGAAGTCCTCGTGGCTCTGACCGACGTCTTATCGTTGGTCAAAGACGCCGAAACGGGGCAACGCGGCTACATCGTGACCGGTCAAGAAAGCTACTTGCAACCGCATTCGACGGCGGTCAATTTGCTCGACAAAAAATTGGCCGAAATCGAAAGTTATGGGGATGAGTTTCCCGAGTTGAAGGATCGCATGGCGGGATTGCGGGCGAATCTCGATCTCAAACTGAAAGAGTTGGCGGAAACCATCGATGTCCGACGTTCGCAGGGCTTTGAAGCCGCGCAACTGATCGTCGTCTCCGATCGCGGTCGCGACGCGATGGAACGGATTCGACGCGACATCCGAGAAATGCAGATCGCGGTCAGAAGCGTACGAAATCAACGACTCGACGATGCCGAGCAAGCCTTCCAAACGGCCGTGATCAGCGGCGTTTTAACCGGGCTGCTGGGCGTGCTGTTGTCGATCGTCGTGGCGTGGTTGATTCGCCGCTCGATGCTGCAGCGTCGTCGCCAAGCCTGGCTGCAAAACGGACACATCGGCTTGAACGGCGTGACCGCCGGCGATCTCAGGCTGGAACAACTCGGCGACAACGTCTTACGCTTCTTCGCGGAATACGTGCAAGCTCAGGCCGGGGCGTTCTTCGTACGCGACGGCGCTAAATTTCGACGCGTCGCCACTTACGGCGTTCCCGCCCAAGGTGGCGTGCCCGCGGAGTTCGACGGTTCCGATGGTCTGCTCGGCCAGGCCTCGAAAGACGGCAAGACGTTCATTCTGCAAAAAATTCCGGACGGCTATCTCACGCTCGGTTCGTCGTTCGGCCGCGACAAACCCCGGCACTTGGCCATCGTCCCGACGCTGCAAGATAAAACGGTCAACGGGATCATGGAACTCGGGTCGTTAAACTCCTTCGACGACGCCGCTCAGAAATTGTTTGAATCCGTCTCCGACACGATCGCCGCGTCGATCAAGGCCGCGAACTATCGCTCGCATTTGCAAAATCTGCTGGATGAAACTCAGCGCCAAGCCGAAGAGTTGCAAACGCAAAGCGAGGAATTGCGCGTCTCGAACGAAGAACTGGAAGAACAAAGCCGCGCGCTCAAGGAATCGCAAACCCGGTTGGAGACGCAGCAAGCCGAGCTGGAACAAACGAATTCGCAACTGGAAGAGCAGGCCCAGTTGCTCGAAGCGCAAAAAGACGACGTCAATCGGGCGAAAAACGCGTTGGAAATGCAAGCTCGCGATCTGGAACAAGCCAGTCGCTACAAGTCCGACTTCTTGGCGAACATGTCGCACGAGTTGCGTACCCCGTTAAATTCCTCGTTGATTCTGGCGAAGCTGCTGTCCGAAAACGCGCTCGGGAATTTAACGGACGAGCAAGTCCGCTACGCCGACAACATTCAAGCGGCCGGCAACGATTTGTTGGTGTTGATCAACGACATCCTCGATCTCTCGAAGATCGAAGCCGGTCGGATGGAAATCAATCCGGAAAGCTGTTCGATCGCCCGGCTCATCAACGATCTCGATCGCGTCTTTCAACCGATCGCGATGCAAAAGAAGCTGGAATTCTCGGTCGTCATCGCGCCCGACTGTCCCGAATCCTTCGTCACCGATCGTTTGCGTCTCGAGCAAGTGCTGAAAAACCTGCTCTCGAACGCCTTCAAATTCACCGAACGCGGACGCGTCGAGTTGCGCGTCGGTCCCACGCCCGACGGACGTTTGGAATTCGCGGTCACCGATACCGGCATCGGTATCTCCGCCGAACAGCAAGCCGTGGTCTTCGAAGCGTTTCGGCAAGCCGACGGAAAAACCAATCGCAAGTACGGCGGAACCGGATTGGGGCTTTCGATCTCGCGCGAACTCACGCGACTGCTTGGGGGCGAAATCCGGTTGACCAGCGCACGGGCGCCGGCAGCACGTTCAGTGCGTTGTTGCCGACGCGTTATCAAGCGGCGGAAACTCCGTTCATCGCCACTGCGGCAGCGGAGACGCGGGAAGTCCGTTTTGAAAGGCGCGTCGAAGCTCCGCTGGTGCGGAACCAAGCGATTTCCGCGCCGCCGAGTTCGACCACGCGTTTCGAAGACGACCGTCGCGCGTTGACAGGCGACCGTCGCGTGATTCTCGTGGTCGAGGACGACGACAACTTCGCACGTATCTTGTTCGACTTGGCGCATGAACTCGATTTTCAATGCCTGACGGCCGCCACGGCCGAAGAAGCGCTCGCCGTCGCCGCGCAATACACGCCGCACGCGATCGTTTTGGATCTCGGATTACCGGATCATTCCGGCCTAACCGTCTTGGACCGTCTGAAACACGATCGTCGAACGCGGCATATCCCGGTCCACATCGTTTCCGGCGTCGACTATGCCCAAACCGCGTTGTCCCTGGGTGCTGTCGGCTACATGTTGAAACCGGTCAAACGCGAAGACTTGGCTGACGCGCTCAAACGCCTGGAAAGCCGGTTGGAACAGCGGATGCGTCGCGTGCTGGTCGTGGAAGACGACATCCGCCAGCGCGAAAGCCTGTGTAGTTTGCTCCGCTCGCACGACGTGGAAGCCGTCGGCGTGGGTAACGCTTCGGAATGCCTCGCTCAACTGCAAGAGCATACCTTCGACTGCATGGTCCTGGATCTCTCGTTACCCGACGCATCCGGTTACTCTCTCCTGGAGAAACTCAGTCGCGAAGACGCATACTCGTTCCCCCCGGTCATCGTCTACACCGGTCGCGAACTCTCCGCCGATGAAGAGCAGCGTCTCAGGAAATACTCGAAGTCGATCATCATCAAAGGGGCGAAATCGCCCGAGCGTCTTTTGGACGAGGTGACGCTTTTCCTGCATCAAATGGTGTCCGAACTGCCGGCCGAGCAACAACGCATGCTCGAAAAAGCCCGCAGCCGCGACGCCGCGATCGAAGGTCGTCGCATTTTGATCGTCGAAGACGACGTGCGTAACGTCTTCGCGTTAACCAGCATCTTGGAGCCGCGCGGAGCGAAAACGACGATCGCCCGCAACGGACTGGAAGCGTTACGCGCCCTGGAAGCGTCGTCCGCTTCGACCGACGACCGCATCGAATTGGTGTTGATGGACGTGATGATGCCGGAAATGGACGGGCTGACCGCGATGCGGGAAATCCGGAAACGGAGCGAATGGAAAAAATTGCCGGTCATTATGTTGACCGCCAAGGCAATGAAAGACGACCAAGAGAATTGCATTTCGGCCGGCGCCAACGATTACATGGCAAAGCCTTTGCATGTCGATAAACTGCTCTCCTTGGTGCGCGTCTGGATGCCACGATAACGATGATCCCCATGACCGAGAAAACGGAAGATATTGAGATCCGGCTGCTCATCGACGCGATTTATCGTCAGTATCATTACGATTTTCGCGACTATTCGCCCGCGTCGATCAAACGACGTTTGAACCAAGCGAAAATCCATTTCGATTGCCGCACGATTTCGCTGCTCCAAGATCGCGTACTTCACGATCCGGCGTCGTTCCGAGAATTGCTGTCGTATCTCACGGTGCAAGTCAGCGAGTTGTTCCGCGATCCCGCCTACTTTCGCGCGATTCGCGATCTCGTGGTGCCGCACCTGCGGACCTACCCCTCGTTAAAAGTTTGGGTGGCCGGTTGCAGCGCAGGCGAGGAGGTCTACTCGCTGGCGATTCTCTTTCGCGAAGAAGGACTCGATAATCGCACCATGATCTACGGAACCGATATCAACCCCGATGCGTTGCGCCGCGCCGAAGCGGGCGTGTACGAATTGGATCGCATCCCGCAATTTACCGAAAATCATCGCAAGTCCGGCGGCAAAACGTCGCTTTCCGACTATTACACGGCGGCCTACGGCGCGGCAGTGTTCGACAAAACGCTGCGTCGCCAGGTCGTGTTTTCGGATCACAGCTTGGTCTCGGATTCCGTGTTCGGCGAGATGCATTTGGTCTCGTGCCGAAACGTGTTGATCTATTTCGAACGCGACCTACAAGACCGGGCGATCGGCCTGTTCGACGAATCCTTGACTCGTAAAGGGTTTCTAGGTTTGGGCGCAAAGAGAGCTTACGATTCTCGAAATACGCCGATGGGTTCGACGACTTCGCTCCCACGGATAAGCTGTTCCGTAAGCGGGGAGATCGATGAGCGTCGAACTTGAAGGCGATCGCGTGGTCGAATCCAACGTCGCGGCGGTGGCCATCGGCGCGTCCGCCGGCGCGGTCGAAGCGCTCTCCGCGATTTTGCCGGCGCTGCCGGAAGAGTTTCCGTTTTCGATTTTCATCGTCGTCCACGTACCGCCGGATCGCGTCAGCTATCTGGTCGAATTGTTCCGCCGAAAATGTCGCGCGACGATCCGCGAAGCCGAAGACAAAGACACGATCCTCGCCGGTACGATCTACTTTGCTCCGCCCGACTATCATCTGTTGATCGAACGCGCGAAAACGATTTCGCTTTCCAGCGAGGAGGCGGTCAATTTCTCTCGACCGTCGGTCGACGTGTTATTCGAGTCCGCGGCCGACGCGTACGGCCCGGAATTGTTGGGAATCGTGCTGACCGGCGGAAGCGACGACGGGGCGCAAGGTCTGCGCGATCGAAGACGCGGGCGGGCGCGCGTTGGTACAATGTCCCGACGACGCACAATCCCCCCTGATGCCCCGGGCGGCATACGAACGCTGCCGCGCCGCGAAGTCGTTTAGTCTGGCGGAAATCCGCGACCATCTTATGGCACTTGCAGCTCGTTGATGTCACACTCGCAGTCAAAACCCGTTTATTTTCTTCTGGTCGACGACCGTGATGAAAACTTGATCGCGCTCGAAGCGCGCTCTTGCGTCGCGAAGGCCTCGAGACCTTGAAAGCCCGCTCCGGCAGCGAGGCGCTGGAATATTTGTTGCGTTACAATATCGCCCTGGCGTTGGTCGACGTACAGATGCCCGAGATGGACGGCTTCGAGTTGGCCGAGTTGATGCGCACGTCGGATCGGACGCATCGCATCCCGATCATCTTCGTTACCGCGGGCAACGCGGATCGTCAACGACGCTTTCGCGGCTATGAAGCCGGCGCGGTCGATTTCCTACAAAAGCCGATCGAGCCCGATATTCTACGCGGCAAAGCGGCGGTCTTCTTCGAGTTGTATCGCCAGCGTCAGGAAGTCGCCACGCAACGTGACGAACTCATCGCCAAAACCGCGGAAAATCAACGTCTCTTGCAAGAGAGCCGCAACTACAGCGACGAACTTAAGCTGGCCGATCGCAGGAAAGACGAATTTTTGGCGATGTTGGCCCATGAACTGAGAAACCCGTTGGCGCCGATCAAGAACGCCGTCGAATTGTTGCGTTTGCTCAAGCCGGCCGACGACGGCACGACCGGCGAAGCTTGCGCGATCATCACCCGCCAAGTCGATCATATGACCCGGCTGGTCGACGACCTGCTGGACACCGCGCGAATCGCGCAGGGTAAAGTCCGTCTACGGATCGAACGTTGCGACTTGGCGCAAGTCGTACGTCGCACGGCCGAAGATTATCGCGACGTGCTCGCGCAAGCCGGCCTGACGCTGACGTTGAACGCGTCGTCGACGCCGCTCTGGGTGGAAGGCGACGCCGCGCGGCTGGCGCAGGTCGTGGGCAACCTGCTGCACAACGCCTGCAAGTTTACGCCCGCCGGCGGCGTCGTAAGCGTCACGGCGCACGGGGAAGGTTCGCACGGCGCGATCGAAGTACGCGATACCGGCGCCGGCATGACGGCGGAATTCATCCGACGCGTGTTCGAACCGTTCAGCCAAGCCGACCAGACGATGGACCGCAGCGGCGGAGGATTGGGATTGGGTTTAGCGCTGGTCAAAGGGTTGATCGAGCAACACGGCGGCGCGGTCGCCGCCGAAAGCGCAGGCCCCGGACTTGGTTCGGCGATCCGCTTTCATGTTCCGTTGGCGGCCGTTCCGACGCCCGCCCCGACGATTTCGCCCTCCGAGTGTTCCACCTCGAACGGCTTGCGTATCGTGGTGGTCGAAGACAACCCGGATTCCGCTCAGACATTGCGGATGTTGCTCAAGTTACTGGGGCATCAAGTAGAAGTGGCGTTCGACGGCCGGTCGGCGCTCGACGTTTGCGCGACGTTTCGTCCGCAAGTGGTCATCTCGGATCTCGGCTTACCCGGCGAACTGAACGGCTTCGGGGTCGCGAAACATTTGAAATCGACGACCGATCGTCCCACGCCGTATCTCATCGCGCTTAGCGGCTATACCCAGGATCAACGCGCGGGCGACTTGAGCGAAATGGTCTTCGATTTGCACTTGCTGAAACCGGTCGATCTGAAGCGATTGAAAGAGGTTTTGTCGCAGGTCATGATACGCGCCTGAGGTAGAACCGATTTTTTTTCGCAGTACGGACCAGCAGCCTTGACATTTCACGGGCGGCTGGTATTCTTGTTATGTAAGTGGATTTATTGCCACTATTACGCATGATTATTCTTGATATTCGATTCGCTTACCGGCGATTTGAAGCCTCTAAGCAAAAAGTCGTTTGAACTGTCGATCGCAAGTTTTGGAATGACTCTGACGCGCAGGCCGAAACGCGTTTCCGAGCTACAAACAAAACTTTTCTCGCAAAGAGGTCGTGATCGTAACGCTCTTTTCGCTCGTAACGATCGCAAAGCGAAGATGGAGAAGGTAGGGCGTTGAATCGAGAACAGGGCGGAACCTGCGCATGCGATGTGACGGTGATTTCACATCGCTCGCTTTGCTCGTTTCGATCGTAACGCTCGCGCAGTGAACTTAGGCAAGATATGTCGCAGGATGAGACCCGCTCTCTCACGAGAACGTGGATTACTCCTCGACTTTCGGTCGGACCCAGGTTTGGTCCTTTTTGTAGCGTTGCGCACGGTCGATGACGACCGGATCCTTGCTGACGGCGATCACGTGATCGAGCGCGGCGTCGAAGACGGGCTTGTTCGGTTCGCGTAAGCCGCGGTGATGGGCCATTTCCACGACGGCCTCGCACGCCGCCTGGGCGTTCTCGGGTTTGTCGAGGAAGGGGAGGACGAACCGTAGAGTTTCGAGGGTGCGGATACTTTGGACGCGACGGAGCAGACGGTTCCGTTCTTCGTCCAGGCGGCACAGATCCATGACCTGCTTGGTTTCGGACAAACGGACGGCGTCCGTGCGTCCGTCGTTGAGCGGGGCGACTCGAATCAGGGACAGGAGCGCTTCGCGCGCAGTTCAGGTTGCGGATCGGAGACGGCAGCGTTCATCAATGCGGCCGACACCGAAGCGTCGGGCCAGTTGCCGAGCGCGACTAAGCCCGCCGCATGACGTTGTGGATCGGCATGAGTCAGTTCGGTTTGGATGACGGATAACGCGGACTTCCCGCCGAGTCGCCCCACCGCGGGCAGCAACGCGAGTCGGTCCCGTTCGTGCGAGGATTTGAGCACCGCTAACAGCGGGTCGGCTCGTTGCGCGGGATCAGCCGCGCGACCGGCCGCCAAGGCGATCGCGCGCTCGGCCGCTTCGCGTTCGACGCCGGGTTCCGCTTTTAAGATGCCTGCGGCCATGCCGGCGATATGGTCGGGCCCGGCCAACTTACCGAGTGCGACCATCGCCGCGGTCCGAACGCCGGCTTCGTCGTCGACGGCCGCTTGCAGCAGAGCGGGGATCGCATCGAGGCGCGACGCGCGGCCAGAACTTCGATCAACGTCACACGCAACGCGGGTGTTGCGGTTTGAAGCATCGTCGCGATAGCGGTCGATACGCCATCGCCGGGAAGAGCGACGAGACCGGCCCGAGCGGCCTTTTTCAGAGGGTCCGACGAGTCCGATAATTTGGCAACCAACAACGCGACGTCGTCGGATGTCCCTAACTTCCCGAGCGCGGCGAGCGAAGCGACTTGAACCGACTCGTCGGCCTTACCTGAAAGCAGTTTCAGCACAGCCGGGCGCACGGCGGCGTCGCCGCGATCGGCTAATGCGGATTAACAACCCGATTTGAGCGTCCGTGGAGAGTTTAGGAAGTTCGGCGGCGAACGCGCGGGTCGCCGCCGCGCCGGGCGCGTCGGTTCGAACTTGCTCGAATCCGAGCGCACGGATGTCTTTGTCCTTCTCTCCGAAGAGTCCGATCGCCAACCGCACGAGGTCCGACGGTTCGGTGTCGGCCGACGTATCCTGAGCGCACGCCGTGGATACGCGGCTGATTAAGACACACACGACGACACACAAACCGAGACGAGAACGCATCGCGCCGAACGACCTTTTAAGAAATTCCAAGCTCACTTCAACTCAACGACAAAATGCGTACATCACTCCTTTTTGCCCGCACACGCCAGCATGCCGCGCGTTCCGGCCAAGCGGATATGCTTGGGCTGATCGCCGCCGGCGAACGTTTTGTAGATGGCCATCGCTTCGGCTTTGTTTCCGGCCGTCAACAACGCTTCGGCGCAGGCCAATCGCGCGTCGGTCGTGGCCGATTTGGCGGCCGCGCCGGTCGGTTTGGCGTCGGCCAAGGCTTTCGCCGCATCGGCCGTGGCAATATCGCCCAGGGCGGTCGCCGCCGCGCGGACGATCAGTTCATCGGTGTCGGCCAGCAGCGCGGCCAACGACGCGATGCCGGCCACGTCGCCGCGTACGCCGAGAGTCGCGATCACGCCGACTTTCAGCTTGCCGTTCACTTTAGAAAGCGCATCGCGCAACGCGGTGGTCGCTTCGGCTCCGGGGATGCGTTCCAACGCGAACCGCGCCAGTGTGCGAGTGTTTTTCTTGCGGCAACAATTCGGCCAATGTGGGCACACACGCGGCAGTCCCGACGACCATCAGTTTGCGGCACGCATAGTCCTTCGCGTCGCGCAGGAGCGTCGGATTTCAACACCGCCGTCAGGCGCGTTTCGACGTCTTTCCGCACGGCCGTGTCGGCGCGACTCGCGACGATGGCCGCGTCGATCGGGTCGAGCGGCTTCAAATCCGCGCCCCAATCCAAGGTTTTCAAGGCTTCAAAGGCTGTATCGAGCATGGCGAGTTCCGATCTTGTTTGATGAAGTTCGATGTTGGGTTCGCTGACGTCGGATCATTCGGTAAGGGGCGCTGCGTCGAGCATGATTCGACGTTACAACTGCCACGGTTCACGACGAGCGCTGTCCAAGAAGCGATTCGCTTCCGCATCGCCGGGGAACTCTTGCTTGGCCGAATCCCATTTCAACGAACGTTCCAAGCGATAGGCGATCGTCGCCAAATGGCTCAACGCCACGGTATTGACGGCCAACTCGATGTCGCGGAACGGTTTCTCGCGCGTTTTCACGCACTCGATAAAGTCGCCATAGATGTTTTTGCCCCCTTTGTAGGTCGGAACCGGTTTCGGTTCGCGCTTCTCGCCCGGCGTACCTTCGATCGCCAGATTACCGGTCTTGGGACGATTGTGCGTGACCGCGATACCGTTGGCGTAGCGAAACTCCACCCACTTGCCGTCCTTGTCGTTGAGATACTCGACCTGTTCGGGTTGCAGTTCGCGCACATCGACGGCGAAGGTCGCGCCGCCGAAGTGATGCGCTCCCCAATCGGTCATACCGCCGCCGGAGTAGTCGACGTACGAGCGCCAACTGTTACCGCCGGTCGAGAAATTGCCGCTAC
This sequence comes from Pirellulales bacterium, assembly GCA_049840575.1. Classification (GTDB taxonomy): domain Bacteria; phylum Planctomycetota; class Planctomycetia; order Pirellulales; family JALHPA01; genus JANRLT01. The sequence continues at coordinate 122,957 of JASGKV010000003.1, read as the reverse complement.
AACGTTTGGAGTTATACGGCGCCCAAGGGGCGGGGCCGAGCCACAATTCCCAATCAATATCGGGAGGCAGGTCTTCGGCCGGAAGATTGCAAATTTGCGACAGCGGTCCGACGTTCACGTTGATCGATTTGATCTTACCGAGTTCGCCCGCCCAAGCCGGCTCGACCTGTTTTTTGTAATCTTCCAGTACGCGTTGACTTCCGCCGGAGACCACGCGGGCATAACGTCGCGCGGCGTCGACCATCAATCGGCCTTCGCGCAGAGTACGACTTTCGGGTTTTTGGCAGTAAACGTCTTTGCCGTGGCGACACGCTTCGATCACTTGGATCGCGTGCCAATGATCGGGCGTGGCGATGTGGACCACGTCAATATCGTCGCGCACCAGAATCTCGCGGAAGTCGACGTAATCTTTGCAATCGGTGTTGCCGTACTTCTTATCGACTTTGCCCTTGGCCGCGTCGCGCGGACCTTTGCGAACGTCGCACACGGCGACGTATTGCACGTCGTTACGACCGAGGAATCCTCCTTGATCGCCGCTGCCCATGTTTCCCAAGCCGATCCCGGCGACCGTCAAACGATCGCTGGGCGCCGGTCGATCGTCCTTGGCGAAGATCGTGGCAGGGACAAAATACGGAGCGGCGACCGCCCCGCCGGCCGTCTTGATGAAGTCGCGGCGCGTCGTGGCGTTGTGCGCGGATGGATCTGGACCCATGACGAACTCCCTCGAAAAAGAAAGGCCGAGCGATCGTAAGTTAAGCGAAGCTTCGCTTACTTACGATCGCCGACAAACCGGTGGGCTGACTCAGGCAAGACCTGGATTTTTCACATACCGCTTAACGCTTGTCAAATCACGAGAGGAATATTCCACAACTCGTTTTATTGACCAGTCGATGCTTTCACATTCAGCCGATAGGTCGGTTTTCCCATTCGAGAAACGTAAAACAGATCATTCACGGGATCCCATGCGACGTTGGTAAACGAGCCGGCTCTGGGCAGTTTTTCAAGACCTGTCGGAAGCGCAGCGACGAGACTCCACGTCTCTCCGCCATCATCGGTACGCAGGATGCCTTTCGCCGGCGACCAGAATTCGTTGATCATTCCGGGGATCGAAGTACGGCCCGATCGATGCGTCGCACGGTTTACCTTGCATGTGCCAGCTTTCACCATTGTCCTGACTGACCAGCAAACCGTCCTTCGTTAACCAATACGCTTTGTCTTTACGAACTATCATGAGTCGACCGATCGGCTCGATCTCCGAGACTTTGTTCCATGTTTGCCCCGCATCCGTCGAGCGTTGAATCCCTTTTGCCTTTTGCGTGTAAACCAGTGTGCGTTCGTCAAAAACACCAAGACCGCCGGACTTATCGAATTCGGCGTCTTTGAACATCAGTTTCCAGGTTTGTCCACCGTCGGAGCTGAACATGACTTGGCCGCCGGATTCGTGCAGCGCCGCGAAAATAGTTTTGATTTCGCCCGCGGACCAATCCACGGCGGCATAGTCCCAATTTCGACCGACGTCTTTGAATGCGTTCCAAGTCCGGCCCGAGTCTCCGGTCCATGCACATTTGCCGTCCAACATGAAGCAGGCAAGCCGCTTCCCGACGGCGTCGACATTCAGTGAGAACGACGTTTCGCACCGCCCGCCGACTTTACCGTCGTCGACGCGAGCGAACGACTTTCCTTGATCCGAAGATTTCCAGACTCCGAGTCCGGTGACGATCATATAAACATCGCCGGTCTTCGGATCGACCGCCACGCCCGCGGTTTCGCCCGGCCATGCCGTCTTTTGCCCTTCGGCTTCGAGCTTTTGCACGAGCGACGACGAAATATCTTCCCATTTCGATACCGCGTTTTCCTCGGCGGTACGTCCGTGTCGTGACATCAAAACAACCAATAGCGCGAACAGACAGGCGACGATTCTGTAATACGGCATGACGGTTGTTTCTAAACGGGATGATGTTGTGGTCGTTTCGATTGAACGATTCGCGATAGGGAAAAGCGGCCTCGATTCATGTTTCCCAGACCGAGCAATATCGGCCGTAGGTTTGAACATACTCGATCAGTCGGGCATAAAACGGATCACCGGCCAGCGTCGCGCTATCGCCGATCATCAATAGTTTGCGTCGTGCGCGCGTCATGGCGACGTTCGTACGCCGCAAATCGCCGAGAAAACCGATCTCGTTGACGTCGTTCGAGCGTACGAACGAGATGACGATGACCTCTTTCTCCCGTCCTTGAAATCCGTCGACCGTATCGATTTCTAAATCCGCATCGGGCAGTTTTTCGCGCAACAATCGCACTTGGGCCGCGTAGGGCGTGATTATGCCGATGGCCTGCGGCGAGATTCCCGATTTAATTAGCACATTGACTTCTTTCACCACCAGCTCGGCTTCTTGACGGTTCATACGGCTTTGGCCGACGACTTCCGTTTCCTCGTCATAGCCGGCGCCGGCCGTATCGATGAATTCCAACGGTGACTTCGTATTTTCGCTCTCGATGACGCCCGTGAGGTCCGACGCGAGATGCGCGGCGACCGACGAATCGGCGATCAAATCGGCATCGTAGAATTCCAGCGACGAGAACTCCATGATCGAGGAGTGCATTCGATATTGAATCGCCAAGCGTTTTAGAATTTCTGGCTTAGTCTCGGCTAAGCGTTCGAAAAGGCTGCGATCGTAGCCCTGTTTCTTCGCCTCGTCGCTCAAGACAGTCGGAGGAAGCTGACGATGATCGCCGGCCAGGACCACGCGTCTGCCGCGCGTCACGGCGATCCAACAGCCCGGTTCGGTGCTTTGACACGCTTCGTCGATCACGACCAAATCGAAGCGCCGATTGCCGAGCACCGAATCGTCGAGACCCGTCGTCGTCGCGCAGAGAATCGGCGTGGTGTCCAACAAATGCTCGACCGCTTGGGCTTCGATCCGTCGGGCGTCGGCGAGCAACGCCTTGGCTTCGGCGCGCAGTTGGCGTCGCGTATCGGGCTCGGGTTTCGCTCGTGTGAAACGCGCGGCGCGTTTGAACAATGCCATGGCGTCCTTGACCAGTTTACGCGCGACTTTCACGTCCGGATGTCGTTCGATGCACATCTCCAACGTATGCGAACGGAGCAACGGCATGACTCGCGCCGGATGGCCGAGTCGAATCGCGGGCTCGTTCGCACGCAACAATCGCTCTAAAAGATTATCGACCGCCATATTGCTCGGTCCGCAGACCAGGATGCGTTCCCCGCGCCGCACCGAACGTCGAATCAACTCGACCAACGTCGTCGTTTTCCCTGTTCCCGGCGGACCATGGATCAACGCGACGTCTTGTGCGGCGAGAGCGAATTCCACAGCCGCGCATTGCACGGTGTTCAGACCGGCATCCAACGCGGCCTCTTCGAGTGGCGATTCATAACGTGCGGGAGTTTCGCCGAGTAACACATCACGTAGTTGCGCTAAACGATCGTTTTTTGCGCGGATCGCGCGTTCGAGCGCGGCACGCTGACGTTGGCTGGAGATTTCGTCGTTCGAGTGGTCGATCCGCCAATATTCGATTTCTTCCATGCTTTCCGGCAACGAGGCGATCGCGATGGTGATCGTGTTTTCGCCGATCTCCGATACCACGCCGCGCACAGCGTCGTCGGGCTGTTGCATACCGGTCAATACGATCGGGCTGCCGTTCGACAAACGCGTCCAGGGCAGGGGAGATCGACTGCGTTTTACGAACCGCAACAGCGTTCGACCGCCCAGGCCCGTTTCTTCGTCGACGATCGTGAGATCGACCAACGCATGGCCCAGCCGTTCCGATTCGCTCGACGATCGTCGGCGACCGAGTTCGACGGCTCGCTCCGCTTCGGCCTGTCGTTCAAATTCGCCGAGTTCGATCAAACGACGCAAATGGTCCAACGAATCCTGTGACTGTCCGCCGTTCGACGATGCGGCGTTCGATTCCGCCCAGGCGACGATCCGTTTTCCCAGCAACAGGCTACCATCGAGCGTCTTTGCCAAGCGTTCGGACCATGTGCCGGGGACTTCGATCGTCGCGCGTCCCGCGTTGAGCTCGATGACGCCGATGCGATTCAAAGCCAGACCGCCGTATTCGGTCAGGAGACTCAGCAGGTCACGCTTGCGCAGTCTTTGCGGAAAGTTGATCGAGAACCAAAAACGGCATGGGTATCGCACGAAATCAGAAGAGCTGTTGAGCACGTTACGGCTAGTTTTAACAAAACGCATTTGCGAAAAGTCGAAGTCGCCTAGAAAAAGTCGCTTCATCGACAGTCGGCTTCACAGAGCGACCGAAACCCGCAAATTACTCATGTCGAGCAACAATTTGTCTCAACCGAAACTGACGATCGACTCGCAATTCGCCACCGCTATCCCAACCGCGTACCAGCTCTTCTTTCGCAAATCAAAACCTTGTGCGGCATCGGATCGAAATAGAGATCATCACTAGCCGAAAGCGAGCTTCGTGTCCGCATACCACCGTCAATACAACGCATTTCACGATTTGCTTGGAGCGTACTCGTATTGCCTTGCGATTCATCAAACGTTGCATTTCCACTGCTTTTCCTTGGGTGTGAAAGGAAACAAGTCTCGCATAATGAATGGGAAAAAATTGTTTGGACACTGGTTCGTTGATAGACTGAATGTTCTTCCTGCTTGGATTGATTCGGGTTATCTCCAAGGGAAGACTCCCGCCTGGCTCAGCGATCATGAAACACGCCCCCCTTCCCGCCGTGCTTGCGGCGTTATTTCTCATCGTCGGTCTCGGCTCGACCGATACCGTCTACGGTGCGGACCCCGTCGAAGATTTTTTGGCGCAGCATTGTGTCCGCTGTCATGGCCCGCAGAAAGGCGAAGGCGACATACGCTTCGACCAACTCTCGCGCGATTTTAAGTCGGGCGTCGATACGCATCACTGGGCGGAAGCGCTCGATAAGATCAACAGCGGCGAAATGCCTCCGAAGAAAGAGCCCCAACCGACGCAAGCCGAGATCGCGACGTTCGTCACGAAACTCGATGCACGACTCAAAGAAGGTCGTGCGGCGCGGATGGCCGCCCGGCCGGCGGTGTCGCATTATCGTTTGAGTCGAAAAGAGTATCAAAACACGGTCTACGACTTACTCGGCGTTCGCTACGATCCGGCGAAGCCGGGCGAGTTGAACGAAGACTCGCGCTGGCACGGATTCGAGCGCATCGGGTCCGAGCTATCGCTCTCTCCGTCGCATGTCGATCGCTACTACCGCGCCGCGGAACTCGTTCTCTCTCGCGCTTCCCCACCACGCCCGAAGAAGCACGCAAAGTTCGCAAGACCGCCCTCGATTTACGATACAACGGCGGAAAGACGCAGCAGGAGGCGCTCGACCGATTCGGGATCAAGCGGCCCCTGCGTTACCTGCTGTTCCCCGGACGAATCGAGAATGCGTTGTCGCCGAATTGGTTTGTGAGAACCGGTCCTGAACATAGCGGGCTCTACCGGATGCGCCTTCAAGCCAGCGGTATCCGGCCGGTCGGCGGCCAACCGGCTCACTTAAGTATCGGTAAGTCGACGGGGGAGGAGACCGTCGACGGCCTCATCGAGTTCGATCTGACCGCACCCGAGGACAAGCCGCAGGTCTATGAGTTCGAGGTGTTTCTCGAAACACCCGCGACGCTGCATTTCTGCGTAGTGGCCACCGATGGCGTCGACCGAAGAAAGGGGGCCGCCTTTCGAAATTCGCTTAGCAGTTCGCAATATCTGTTCACGCACAGTAGCGAGAATGTTCTGCTGAACCCCAACGCCCCGCAGATGTTCGATGACAAGGGAAACGGCCTGTTTTCCACGGTACTGCTCGATTGGATCGAATGGGAGGGACCTCTGGTCACCGAGACCGAAAGATCCCGCCGCGAAGGTTTATTGCCGCCCGACGACGCGTCCCTCGATGCGGTCGCGGAGCACCTGCGGCGTTTCGCCGAACGCGCTTGGCGACGTCCGGTCAAGCACGAGGAGTTGGCGGACTATCTGCGCGCTTACCGATCCGAACGCGAAGCGGGCGAAAAACCTGCCGACGCCTTTCGCGTCGCGTTACAGGGCGTGCTGACCTCCCGGCACTTCATCTATCTCGTCGAAGGAGACCAGGTCGCCCGCGATCGATTGACCGACCCCGAGCTTGCTTCGCGGCTCTCTTATTTCCTATGGAGTTCCATGCCGGATGATGCCCTGCTGTCCGCGGCTCGAGGCGGCAACCTACAAGGCGAGGGCTTAAGTCAACAAGTCGACCGCATGCTTGCGGACGACAAAGCCGACCGCTTCGTCGACGATTTCACACGACAATGGCTCCAACTGCATCGCCTGGGCATGTTCCCGCCCGACAAAAAGCTGTACCCCAGATACGACCCCTGGCTTGAGACGAGCTTGCGATCCGAACCGATCGAATATTTCCGTGAAATGTTTTCTAAGAACCTGCCGATCGACGGTTTCATCGATTCCGACTGGACGATGAACAACGCGCGGCTGTGTGATTTTTACGGACTTCCCGAACCGAAAACCGGCGGCTTCCAACGCGTCTCGCTCAAACCCGAAGATCATCGCGGCGGTCTGCTGACGATGGGCGCGTTGCTTGGGCTGACATCGGACGGCACGCGTCATCGCCCGGTCCATCGCGGCGTGTGGCTGAGCGAAGCGATCTTCAACAAGACACCTCCGCCTCCGCCGGCGAACGTGAGCGCCATCGAACCCAGTCCGCCGGAAAGTCCCAAGGCGACTCTCCGGCAGAAAATCGAAGCGCACCGTAACGACGCGAACTGCGCCGCATGTCACGCGAAAATCGATCCGCTAGGACTCGCCTGGGACAATTACGACGCCATCGGACAGTGGCGCACCCGTGAGAAGGTCGTGAAGGGGATCGGCGAAGATCCTTTGATCGATCCTTCCGGACTTATGCCCGACGGTCGAGCGTTTAAAGATTCGGTACAATTCAAACAACTGCTCCTCGCGGATCGAGAGAAGATCGGGCGTGCCTTTATCGAGCAACTTTGCACCTACTCGCTCCGCCGGGTCCTGACGGTGGACGATCAGGACGATCTCCAGTCCATCGAGGCCGAAGCAAAGAAGAACGACTACCGCATCAAGGACATCGTCCGCGCCGTGGCTTTGTCCAAACTGATCCGCAAACGCTAGAAACACCCGCCGAGGAAATCCCGATGAGCCACTTTCTCTCTCAGTCTTGGTTGATCGACCGGCGGCACGCGTTTGCGCACCTTGGGTGGTTGCATATCGCTGCCGTTCCTGGAATGCATGATCCCGCTTCGAGCGGCGGAACAAACCGCGTCACCCGCTCGCAGCGCGTTTATCTATCTCGCGAACGGCGTTCATTCGCTCAATTACCAAATCACCACGCCGGGTAAGGACTACAAGTTTTCCCGGTCACTCGCACCATTGGAAAAGCACCGCGCGGATATTACGCCCATCAGTGGCCTTCATCATCCAGGCGCCCTCAGTCATCACCACAACTGCATCTCGGTCTGGCTCACCGGCGGAAAACTCGGCCCTTCAGACAAAAACACGATCTCCGTCGACCAAAAGATGGCCGAAGTCGAGCGAAGCATAGCGGCGCTACCCTTCAATGGAAGTCGCCCTCACCGGGGATTCTCTCGCGTGGACCGCGGACGGCGTGCGTTTGCCGGCGATGCGTCGTTGCAGCGAAATCTTCGCCTCGCTCTTTCAGGACCCGAAAGGGGGAACGGCGGCTCAACGCAAAGCCCTGCGTCGCAAAGCGAGCGTCTTGGACGCCAACCTGGCGGAAGTGCGTCGACTCGAGCAGGCGATGGGATCCGCGGACAAAGGTCGCCTCGATCAGTACCTCACTTCGGTGCGCGAGGCGGAAGTTCGCACCAAGCGGGCCGATGCGTGGCTCGATACGCCGCTGCCCGTCGTCTCGGCTTCGGATCGCGATCGCGTGAACCGCAATATCGCCGCCACCAAAGCGGGCGACTTCCGCACCGTTTACGATCTCATGGTGCTGGCCTTCCAAACGGACGTCACGCGCGTGGCCACCTTTAGCTTGGGGGGCGAAGGGGACGCGTTTTCCATTCCCGAAATCGGCATCACCGAGTCCCGGCATCAACTGAGCCATCACGGCGGAGATGCAGGTTACATGGAAAAACTGACCATGTACGACACGTTCGCCATCGAGCAGTTTGGCTACTTTCTCACCCGGCTGGCGGAAACGAAAGACCTCAACGGCAAGCCGCTGCTCGGCTCGACGATGGCGCTTTTCGGCAGCGGGATGTCCTACGGACACAGCCACGGCAACGCTAACCTTCCGCTGGTATTGGCCGGGGGATCCGAGCTCGGCCTGAAACACGGCGGTCATCTGGACTTCAACCAGGGACACTTCAAGGGCTATCAACTCGACAAACCGGGCGAGCACTACAATCTGTGCAGTCGCCCCGCGAACCCGGACGGCCACATGAGCAACCTGCTACTCCTGATGGCCAAGCGTATGGGCGTGGAAACCGACAAATTCGGCGACAGCAAAAAGGCGATCGAACTATGAAACTCAACGCCATTCCGAGTTATCTCGCGGCACTGTGCATCGGCGTTTCACTGTGCTCGACTTCCACGACCGTCGCCGACGAGCCGTTCCGACCGGAAGTCGGAAAATTCCCTCCTTTGGAAAAAGGCGCGGTCCTACCGCGGGGAGTTGGCCTTCGTCGATCATGCGAATCGCCGCGGCGCCATCCGCGTTCAAGGGCAAGGCATGTTCTTTCGGAACGGTCCGCAACCGTTCGCCATGCTTCCCTACGGCATGGTTCGTTATCACGGTGCGCCGGCGGATTCTGCGCGATATCCCACTCGGCACAATGCTCCATACCCGAGCGTTTTTGCCGCCGGATCCGAAAATTTCCGCGGTCCCGGTGATTCAAAAAGGAACCGTCGAGAAGCCCGCCGAAAACCACGTCATGCTTCTGGAGGACGAACCCAGCTACTGCCTGCGCGAGGGAAAGGCTTGGAAGCTCAAGGAAATCGATCTGCAAAACAATGAAAGCTTCCTGACCGCAAGTCGCGTGAGTAAGCAAGGCGGCGAAGAGAAGGAGAGCGACGAGAAAATGACCCTCGACGCCGCCACGCGCGTCTGGCGCGGTCGCGAGCGTTTGGGAATCGCCGACCTCGTCGCCGAAGGAACATGGCCGGCGACGGGTAAAAAACCCCTGGACGGCCCGTCCGTTTTACTCGGCATCACGTGGGTTCCTACGCCGGAAAGCGTGTTCAACCGGTTTTACGTGTCGGATATTTGGTTGGACGAAACTTCGATCCGCCGTGCGACTTCGCGACAGACCGAGTCGCATAAAACATTGATGCGAAGTTACTGGATGCCGGCCTGGGTCGATCACGTCGAATACGGAAAGTTCGGCCGCGCGACCGTCACCGCGACGCTGTTCGGCGGAATGGACGCGTCCCTCTACGCCGATTTTAAGAAGGACGTTCCGACGCTCATGGCGGCGGCCGAGAACACCTTGAAGCATTCCGCAGGCGCTTACGGTCCCGATCATATGGCCGCGACGGGCACCATCTCCGACGTCAAGGATTCATCGAACGATGCGCCGTTCGGCAGCAGCGGCGTGCAGATTCGTTTCGAAACGGATCTTGTCACCGAAGGCATGCGCCCCGGGAGGGTCGTCCGCATCCGTCCCGCGAATTGGCCCCGACACGCCGTACCGCGCGAGGAATACCTCAACGACGGCGGTTCGAGCCACGAAGAACGCTTCCCGACCCCGGCGATCTTCCCGAAATACTGAATGACTGGATCATGGTTCATCAAGGATCGATACGTCGATTTCTTGTGACCATCCGCTCATTCCTCCGACGCCGGAAACAACGATCGCAAGAGCTTCGTCGACGGGTCGAATTCGCTGGTGAAACACAGTTCGACCGAAGCCAAAGGGCTTTTACGTATGGAAAGTCGACGCGTCGAACCCAAGGGATGACCGTCGATGAAGCTTCTCAGCGGTCGTTTGCCCAACGTGTCGACGTTCGTCAGCGTGACGATGGACTCGTCGTCGAGGTTCATCGGCTTCCAGAATCGGGGACGAAAGATATTCGATCCTGCGAGCGTGAAGACGGGAGAACTCAACGGGATGGGAATCCCGCCCAATGCGCGGGCGTACGACGACGATCCCGCCGCGGTGGCGATCAGCATCCCGTCGCCGACGATTTTTTGCACGCGCGTCACGCCGTTGACGTCGAGTTGCATCCACGCGGCTTGGCCTCCTTCCCGCTCGAGCCATGTATCGCCGAAAGCCAGTCCTTGGTTTTCGTGCCGTCGTCCGCTTCCTGATCGACGCGTAACATCGGCAATGAATACGATACGAATTCTCCGCCGGTTAAGTCCTCGGGCAAGGTTTCGTTCGCTAAGAATCCGAGATGTCCGGCATTGAGACCGAGAATCGGCAAGCGCCGTCGCCAATGACGTCGAATGGCTCGCAGCATGGTTCCGTCGCCGCCGACGACGAGGATCAGGTTCGGATCGTCGGAGACCCAGCGTCGATAACGGTCCGCGAACGCGATCGATTTGGCGTTCCGTTCGTCGAATTCCAAAAGAATTCGCGGATCGGTGATCCGCAAGCGATGTGCGCCGCTCGGTTGAGACGAAAGGAACAGTCCGTGCCGTTCGATATACGATTCGACCGCTTCGTGTACCCATTCGCCGACGGGTTGTCCGTTGTAGATGCGATTGCGAAGTTCGGCCGAAGGAACGTGTTGCGAAACCTGTAAGACGCAATGACGCGGCGGCAGGTCTTCCTGACGAACCGACTCCGGCGAGCCTTGCAAGACGAGGAATTGCGATTCGTTCCAGAGACGCGAACCGTGATCCCACTCCTGTTGAATCCGCGCGGTTCCCTGCTGACCGCCGCGAATCAGGTCCGAATTGACGACGTGCCAGACTTCGTTGGATTGCGAGACCGCTTTCTCATATTCCTTGGGAGGCGTGAAACGCGAGAGTTCGAGATCGCTGAGGTCGATCCGCACGCCCGGGAGATCTTGAAAGTTTAAATCGATCAACGCGGCGCGATGTCGCGAGATCGCGTGTTCGCGATTGAGTTGTCTTGGTCGCGGGCCGGCGGGACGAATCAAAACTTCGTCGAACCCTTTTGCGAGAATCGACTCGACGACGCGGCGATGATATTTACTGGGAGGATCGAACGTGCTGGCGTAGATGGCGACTTTTTTTCGTCGCAGCTCGCCGGAAACGACCGGAGCGCGATACAGCCGCTTGGCGACCAGGTACTCGTGTACCGCGTTCGGTACCAACGTTCCGACCGATTCATCGTTTTTTCGCAAGCGATGTCGAACCTCGGTCGAACTGACGGCGGGCTGTTGCGAGATCTGATCAAGAAATCGATGCGGTTGCTGCAGATACCACGCTCGCGGCGGCGGCGGAAGCGATCCGGCCCGCGGCAACACGATGAAGCGCATCATCCGCATCAATGTTTCCGCGCCGGTCCACGACATGATCGTGTCGGCGTTGTCCTGACCGAGAACGAACGAGAACTCGCAACGATCCAAAGCCAATTCGTCGGCCAATAACATTTTGACCAAATGATACGTTTCGCCCCGAAACTTCTGACGTATTTCGTAGTCGAAAACGCCGATGCCGCGTTCGCCTTCGACGGCCAAGCGACACATTTCGAGACGATCTTCGACGGGCGCTAACACCTTGCCGCCCAGGTGTTCGTAGCACGGCATGATCCAGACTTCATCGACGGCGCCCGAACGTAAAATCTCGCGCACGACGTGCAGATGACCGACGTGAATCGGATCGAACGCGCCGCCCAACAGCGCGACGCGTAGTTTACGCCCAAGACGATGGTAGATGTCCGAGCGACGATCGATTTTACTCAGCGTTTCCGCGATCAATTCGTTCGGTCGCCAATCGCATTCGTTGCAGAGCTGTAACAAACTGCACAGCAAATCCCCGGCCTCGTCCCGCAAATTCGTGACATGCGTATAACGGCTCAGTCCGTGGGCCTGAGCCAGCAAATCCTGCACGCGTTCCGGCAACGGCGTCGAACCGAACGCGGAGACGAATTTCTCGTTAATCGTCGTCAACACGTCATCGAATTCGTTCATGACCTTTTCCACCGATCAAGTCTTGAGGAATCGTCGCAACAACCGCTACTGCAAGTATTGCGTCAACGCACGTCGATCGACGCTCGCTCGCAAATCGACGTCCAACTCGGTCGATCGACGATCTCGCCGTCGAGAAACGTTTCGATCAGACAATCCGCCTCGTCGCTTTCCGATTCTCGTACGGTTTCATACCGCTCACCGCGGCGTATAAGTTTCAATCGCCCGCGTTTCGAACGCTTCCCGCCGTCGGTGGCCGGTTGTTTGAAAACGTCGCGCGGAACGCCGTTTACGGTCGCGGATGAACACTTGAAGGCGTACTTCGACGTATCGCGATTGATTTTTTGCAGCAGTCCGCCGCCGGATCCGAATGCGATGTTGTCGGCCGACCATTGCGCTACGCGCATCGCTTCGAGAATCGTTCCCAGCATGTCTTTGTCGATACCGTCGCCTTGGATGAGACGAACGTGCGGATCAAGCACGCGAAATCCGTGGACGTTGGTCGTATAACCAAAACGCCGGCCCAAGATCTCCAACACTTGAACAACAACGGTCGGCGGATCTCCCGAATCGGGGCGAATGACCAATGTTCCGTCGCGATTCAGCACCTCGGCCTTCAACTCGGATCCCCAGAATCCGATCGCAGGCGTTGAAGATGTCGTACGAATCGCTGACGACGGCGACGAGTCCCGTCGGAAACTGACTCAGCATGTTGCGGTAGGCGTCGACTTCATGCTCGCGGCCCCAAGACGTCAGCGTGCTGTGTTCCGCGGCCGGAATGGAGAACCCCGGCATTTCGGCGTCGTAACATTGTTGCGCCAGCGCGATCCCCGCCAGGTTGTCCGTTCCGAGGAAGTTGATGAGATGAGCCGCACCGCCCAAGGCCGCCGTTTCGACCGACGAGACGCCGCGAAATCCGAAATCGTGGAGTTTGAAAGGCAGGCCTTCGATCGTGCCGGTCCGACGCAGATATCCGGCGATGGTTTGCTTCATCGATCGTGATTGCGTCGCGACCGTCGATGGATACCAGACTTGCACCAGCAACGTTTCGAGATAGTTCGTAAGCCAATAACACGACGGATCGGTGTTCTCGATCGTCATCAAGACGTTGCCGGTCGGTACGACCGTGCCTTCGGGTACCGACTTGATGCGAATCGGAAGTTTTCCACCGTGGGCGTCGACGATATGACGCCAACCTTCACGGTTGAAAAAACTTCCACTCGCAAAGTGACGCTCTAAAAGCTTTTCGGCCGCATGGATCTTCTCGTTGGTTACGACTTGGCCGGCGAGATATCTCTCTAAAAAATATCGCAGTCCGAAAAAGACCGTTTCGGGAAACTCACCGCCGCGCGATTCAAAATAAGAATAGACGGTTTGCGTGCCCGGCGGATATTGTTTGTAGTGCGAAACCTTATAGCTATCCGTCAGGAGTAGGATGTTATCGGTAGCGAACACGAGCGGTTCCTCCCTCGTAGACGATCAATATCGAATAGCGTGGATATTATCGAGAGCCCTGCGTACCCGAACAAGTATGAAGTTCTAGACAAGTCGAAATTCATTGGTGTTCGGTATCACGTGCCGAATTTTTTCCTACGCTGCAAACACCGTCATACGCATTCGTCTATTGTCAGTTACTAAGAACGTCGATCAGAACGAAGGCTCGAATTCGATACGGCGTCACGAATGGCGGATGATGTTACGAGTCCGTATGCAAAAAAACCTCAGTACTTTTATGATGTCGCGAAAATCGAGATAGCTCAAACGTAGCGAGGTTGTCTTAACAAGAACTCTCGTGTTCATGTACGCATTCAGACCATTACCATCATTTTGTAGCCGCTCAAATCACGACCTGCGGCAATACGATCGATTTGCTTCAGTACACCTGAGAGGGCTCGAACCTCTAACCTTCGGTTCCGTAGACCGATGCTCTATCCAATTGAGCTACAGGTGCATTGTCTTGTCCTTCATACCGCGAAAACTCGGAAGATTTCGCGACGGCGACCGCTTCGAACTGCGGTCGCGGATCCCGGTGGCGGCACTCAAGCAAGTGACGCTTCGCCGGGAAAAGGTTCGAGTATTGTAACGCAAAACCGGCCGTCCGCGACCCCTCTTTCATCGGTTTTTTTGGCGGCCGGCTCTTGAGCGTGTTCGAACTTATCGATCAATCTCACGAATCCGAATATCGCTTCGGAAAGACCAACGTTTCTCAATTGGCCAAAATCAATAACGTCCCGCGGACCAGCCGTCCGCGGGACGCGGATTCCAAATGCGAATCAATCGCTTACTTGACGTCCAACAATTCGACCAGGAAGTGCAACGTGGCGTTCGGCGGAACGGCGCCTCCGGCACCTTGCTTACCATAGGCCAGGTCCGAGGGAATTTCCAACTCGATCATCCCGCCTTCGCCGACCAATTGCATCCCTTCGGTCCAACCCTTGATCACGCCGTTCAACGGGAACGAGATCGATTCCTTGCGATTGTACGAGCTATCGAAAACCTTGCCGTTGTCCAACCAACCGTGGTAATGCACTACGACGGTGTCGGTCGCCTTCGGCGCCGTGCCGGTTCCCTTACGCAAAACACGGTATTTCAGACCCGTTTTGGTCGTTTCGAACGACTTCGGGGCGTCCTTGTCCGTTGCGCCCGCTCCGGTGGGCAGGGTGGGGATGGCGACGTCTTGAGCGCTCACGAAAACCTCTCCGCAAAAAAGTAGAAACGCGAAACCAGCCAATAATCCGAACATCCGGCGTTGCATCGTCGACCTCCGTGGTGGGATGATAACCTGTGTCGGTCGGGCGACGGCGGCATGGCGCATCGCCCGTGGGAAAGTCCGATTCTAGGCTTCGTCCGACGGCTCGAATAGGGCCGAAACCACTCGCTCCGCCACGCAATTCTCTCGTCAAAACCTCATGAATCCGCTGCCGTTGGGCCGTTATCGCCACTACAAAGGGCCGGAATACGTCGTCCTCGGCGTCGCCAAACACAGCGAAACCGAAGAGGAGCTGGTCGTCTACCGGCCTGATTACGGCGCACGCGGGCTTTGGGTCCGGCCGTTGGCGATGTTCGTCGAAACAGTCGAATATCAGGGGAAAACCGTTCCGCGATTCGAATTTCTCCGATCCGAGTGATCTCAATCCGCGTCGCTTCGGCCAAGAAATCTTTGACCTCCGCTTCCGCATTTGCCGGCAATTCGCTACACTTACCTGTTCGCCATGAATGCCCTTCGGGCCAGCTTCGGATCCGCTCTCCTCGTTTGTGACGGTTTGCCCTTGAGGAGGGCTTCTCCGGTCCGCCGGTTTCTGAACAGTGCTTGAAGCATTCGCAGAAACCGTGCCTGTTACGATCGCGCCCTCGACCGACGGCGACGACTCTCTCAAGCGGCCATACGCTCGCGCCCGACCTTGCGGCGCGTGACTCGCCGTGCATGGACTGATTCCATTTCCATGTCGGTCGATTTCCTTTCGTTTCATGGGTTTTATGTCGTTTGATTCCGCAGTCGTTTCCGATTCCGAAGACGCCACGTTCACCTTCGCCGATTTGCAGCTCGGTCCTCCGGTGATGGAAGCCATCGAGCGCAGCGGTTACACCGTACCCACGCCGATTCAAGCCCGCACGATTCCGTTGCTGCTGGAAGGACGCGACGTCATCGGCCAAGCGCAAACCGGCACCGGTAAGACGGCCGCGTTCGCGATCCCGATGCTCGAGCGCATCGATCCGCAGGGCAAGACCGTTCAAGTGCTCGTGCTGACGCCGACCCGCGAGTTGGCCATGCAAGTCGCCGGCGCGTTCGAGCGTTATGGTAAGGGAACTCGCGGTCTGAACGTCGTCGCCGTCTATGGCGGCGCGGACTACACGCAACAACTTCGCCAACTCTCGCGCGGTGCGCAGATCGTCGTCGGCACGCCGGGCCGGGTGATGGATCACATCCGTCGCGGTTCGATGAAATTGGATCAACTCCGTCATATCGTTCTCGACGAAGCCGACGAAATGTTGCGGATGGGCTTCGCCGAAGACGTCGAATGGGTCTTGGGCCAAGCCCCGGCCGAACGCCAGATCGCTCTGTTCTCGGCCACGATGCCGGAACCGATTCGTCGGATCGCGTCGAAGCATCTGCGCAATCCCGAGCATGTCGTGATCAAGCAAAAAACGGCCACCGCCGACACGGTGCGTCAGCGTTTCTTGGTCGTGGCGCCGCATCGCAAGGAAGCCGCGCTTGCCCGGGTGCTCGAAGCCGAACCGATCGACGGCGTGATCATCTTCGTCAAAACCAAAAGCTCGGCCGGTCCGTTGGCCGACTTCTTGTCGTCGCACGGTCACAAGACGGCCGCCCTCAGCAGCGACATCGCCCAGAAGGAACGCGAACGGATCGTCGAGAACCTGCGCAAAGGTCAGGTCGACGTGATCATCGCCACCGACGTCGCGTCGCGCGGTCTCGACGTGCAACGCATCAGCCACGTCATCAACTACGACTTGCCGTTCGACAGCGAAAGCTACGTCCACCGCATCGGCCGGACGGGCAGGGCGGGTCGCGAAGGCGAAACGATCTTGTTCCTGCATCCGCGCGAACGGGGCCAACTGCGCAAGATCGAAAACGCGACGCGGCAACAAATCGAACAGATGGACGTCCCCACGAAACGCGACATCAATCGTCGCCGCGTCGAAAAGTTTCACGAACGGATTACGGCCATGCTCGGCCGTAAGAACCTGAACGATTTCGCCGTGTTGGTCGAACAATACCGTACCGCCAATCCGGAAGTTCCGGCCGAACAGGTCGCCGCCGCGCTCGCCGCGATGGCGGCCGGCGACGCGCCGTTCTTCCTGACGACCGACCTGCAGGAAGACGGTTTCGTCGATAACCGACGCGGCGAACCGCGCGGCGCGAACCGCTTCGGCGATCGCAACGAGTCGTCGCCGCGCAAAACGGCGGCCCCCGCGAACGTCGCGAATCGCCCCCGATGGAGACGTTCCGCGTCGAACTCGGTCATGCCCATCAGATCAAGCCGGGGAATCTGGTCGGCGCGATCGCCAACGAATCGGGGTTGTCGGCCAACGAAATCGGTCGCATCGCGATCTATGAGGATCACAGCACGATCGACCTGCTGGCCGGCATGCCGGAACCGTTGCTGCAAACGTTGAAGAAAGTCATCGTCTGCGGTCACCCGATGAACATCTCGCGTGCGTTGGGCGGATCGCAAAGCTTCGGCGGCGAATCGGCCAAGCCGTTCAAGAAGAAACCGAAACGGAAATTCGCCAAGTCGTAACACGACGCGAACGTCATCCCGAAACGAAAAGCCTCTTGATTCGCTCAAGGGGCTTTTTTCGTGTTTGCGACGACTGTTTCGCGTTCTCGCGCAGCCGTACAATCGAGCGTTCACGCAGTTCCCCGATTCGGTACAAGGCGGTGCTCCATGTTCAAAAAAATCCTGTTGGTGTTTTTGGTGCTGATCGTCGGCTTCGTCGTCTACGTCGCGCTGCAGCCGGCCGACTTCGAAGTGAAGCGGACCGCCGTGATCGACGCGCCGCCGGAGGTCGTCTTCGCACAGGTCAACGACTTTCATAACTGGGAAGCGTGGTCCCCCTGGGCTAAGTTGGATCCGAACGCCAAGGCGACCTTCGCCGGACCCGACGCCGGCAAAGGGGCGAGTTTTCATTGGAACGGCAACGCCGAGGTCGGCGAAGGGACGCAAACGATCTTGGAAAGCGATCCGCACGAGAAAATCAAAATTCAACTCGACTTCAAAAAGCCGATGGAAAGCAGTTGCGTGACCGACTTCACGTTCACGCCGGTGGAAGGCAAAACCAAAGTCGAATGGAAAATGTCCGGCCAAAACAACTTCGTCGGTCGCGCGTTTTGCGTCTTTATGAACATGGACAAAATGGTCGGCGGGCAATTTGAAGAAGGCTTGGCAAGCTTGAACAAAGTCGTCACGACCCAACCGAACGCCGCGACGCCCGTCGTACCTGCCGAACTGCAAGGGAAGTAAGCGTCGCATGGCGTAGCTCAACGAAAGTGTCTTAAAAAGCAAAAGGAATTCGTACGATGGAACTGCACGCGTATCTGACGTTCGAGGGAAACTGCGCCGAAGCGTTGAAGTTTTATGAACGGGCGATCGGCGCGAAGGTGGAACTGGCGATGACGCACGGCGCGTCGCCGATGGCCGAGCATTCGCCGAAGGAATGGCACGACAAAATCCTGCATGCCAGCGTTCGCGTCGGGTCGACCTCGTTCTTCGCATCCGACGCCCCGCCGGGCCGTTACGTTCGCCCGGCCGGCTTCGCCCTCTCGATCAATCTCGTCGATCCGGTCCTCGCCGAAAAAACGTTCGCGGCGCTCTCCGAAGGAGGCGAGGTCGGCTTCCCGCTGCAAAAAACCTTCTGGGCGGTTCTTTTCGGCGTCGTCACCGATCGCTTCGGCACGCCCTGGATGGTGAACTGCGAAGAGCCCCGCGGCTGATCGATCGGTCATACAACGAACTTTCCATACACGCCGCGAGGAACTTCCGATGTCGCGATCTTCGCACCGCCGCGTTTTGGGCGTTTCGTTTTCCTTGGCGTTGATCGCGTTCTGCTCGATCGCCACCGCTCGCGCGCAAACCGCCGAGACATCGACACCGCTGCCGTCGTGGAACGACGTCGCGGCGCGAACATCGATTCTCGACTTCGTCAAAAAAACCACGACCGCCGGCAGTCCCGACTTCGTGCCGCCGGCCGAGCGCATCGCCGTCTTCGATAACGACGGCACGCTGTGGTGCGAGCAGCCGATGTACGTTCAGGCTCGTTTCGCCATCGATCGCGTGAAGACGCTCGCGGCCGAGCATCCCGAGTGGAAAACCACGCAGCCGCAGAAAGCCGCCCTCGAAGGGGACATTCCCGGGTTGATCAACCAGGGCGAAAAAGCGTTCGTCGATTTGCTGATGCTTTCGCACGCGGGCATGACGCCCGCCGAGTTCGACAAGATCGTGCTCGATTGGTTGGCGACCGCCAAGCATCCGAAATACGACCGGCCGTACACGCAGTGCGTTTATTTGCCGATGGTCGAAGTGTTGTCGTACCTCCGTGAAAACGGTTACAAGACCTACATCGTCTCCGGCGGCGGCATCGAGTTCATGCGGCCGTGGACGTACGCCGCCTACGGCATTCCGCCCGAACAGGTCGTCGGCAGCAGCATCAAGCTCAAGTACGCGGAGCCCGACGGCAAACCGACGTTGATCCGCGAGCCGGCCGTCGAGTTCATCGACGATAAGTCCGGTAAACCGATCGGCATTCAAAAATTCATTGGTCGCCGCCCGATCATGGCCTTCGGCAACTCGGACGGCGATTTCGAGATGCTGAAATGGACCTCGGCCGGGGCCGGCCCGCGGTTCGGCCTGATCGTGCATCACACCGACGCCGAACGCGAATACGCTTACGATCGCAAATCCTCCATCGGTCGACTGGACAAAGCGCTCGACGCCGCCGGCAAACAGGGCTGGACGGTCGTCGATATGAAAACGGATTGGAAAACGATCTTCGTGTTTCAAAAATAATCACCTCGGCGCTTCACGAGCTGAAGTATCTCGCCGCCAACTTCTCCATCTTCACTGCGCGAGCGTTACGATCGAAACGAGCGTTCGTCCACAGTGTTTTTCGGTTTTTGATTGAGCCGTCGGTGGCCGTCCTTCGGTTCACTTCGTTGCGTTAAACACCCTAACTTCACTGCGCGAGCGAAACGAGCGTTACGCGCGTAACGATCACGACTTTTATTCAAATTTCGGAAAGCCGAGAACGGGACTCACGATCCGGAGGGATCGAACGGTCCCACCCCCCCAACTTGACTGCGCGAGCGAAACGAGCGTTACGATCACACGTGACGTCGATGTTTTTCTCGAAGACCTCGGGCGGAGACCCGATTCTCCGGAATTTCAATAATATTCATATATTTACTAATACTTGCGCGTATGAAATTCGCTACTCTCACAATTCTTCGTGCCGAACCGGGCGAATTATTCGGCGTTCGGCAAGATTTTCCCGCACGCCTTTCTCTGAGTATTCGACGCGGTTCGGCGTCCTAGAGTTCGGCTTGAGAAGGCTTTTCCGCCGTCGATTTTTTCGACGGCTTCGACCGCACGTTTATCGTCCCTTACCCGGCTGCGGCAAACCGCGTTTGCGGTCGCCGTCCAGCAGCGATTTGACCTGTTGCAGCGTTCGCAACAACGTGCGGGGCGATTGGGGCGACTTAAATTCGATCGTCAACGCCCGGGGCGTAATCCGCACCACGCCGGGGACTTCCTCGTAACGCAATTCGCAGTACGTCGCGTCGCGATCGTAACTCAATCGCGGTTCGTCCGACTTGCGGGCCTCCACCGCGTCGATGAACGCTTCGAGATCCAGCTTCTCGGGCAGCGCGTAGTTCAAGCGGTCGAACCGATCGTCGAACACGTCGGCGAACGCGTCGCCGACGACCTGCGGCGGGTCTTTGATCGCGTCGACCATCCGGGTCCAGATCGTCCGCGCGGGATTCTCGGGATCGAGCGCGACGTTGATCGAATAATTGAAGAACGGCGTCACGATGCTGCCCGTTCCGTCGCCCGGTTCGGCGACGGAGAGATCGGCCCGCGCGAAGCGGAAGAATTTTTTCAGCCGCGCGTAGATCGTGTCCAAATCCTCTTTGATTTCGCTGTGCGCCAAACCGGCGACGAACGTTTCGTTGTAACGCGAGACGGCGTCCGGCACGCGATGCGTTTTTTTGTTGAATCCGGGCAGGGCCTTCACGTCGATCCGCTTCTCCGAAAGAAACACGACCTGCCGCACGAGCCCGTCGTTCGCCTGCGGCGCGGCCTTGGCGGTCTTGCCGGCCGATTCGGCCAGCACGACGTCGCCCGGCGAAAACAGCAGGGGCGTCTGCTTCTTCTTGGCCGTGTACGTCGCGGTCAACGTGCGCGGCACGGCCTTGTCGAGATAAGTTCTTAACGCATCCGACGTCAACGCACCGTTCTTGATCACGCCCTTCGCCGCGCCGGCGAACGCTTCGCAAAGGTGATGCGCCCAAATGCCGGCTTGCAGGATCGGGCTGCGATGCGAAAGCTGCCCGACGCTGCGCGAGAGGGCGACCACGAAACGCGGATCGGCGATCGCGTCGGCGCAGACTTCGTCGTCGAACGAGCCGAGTTCTTCGTCGGCATGCTCGGCCAGATCGCTTTCGGCGCAGTCGACGAAAAGTCGCATTCCCGCGCACTTCGCTTTGCTCAACGCGATCAACAGCTCTTCGATGTTCAGACTCGTCTCGACCGGCTCGTCGGCTTGCGTGTCGTGGCACGTCAGATAATCGGCATGCCCCGCGAAGAACGTCCGCCCGGCGTAGAAGAGTAGGAACTCGTCGTCGGTCGTCAGCGTTTTGACGATCCGTCGCACCTTCGATTCGATCGCGGTCTTCGTCGCTTGCCCGTCGAGCAGCAGCGTTCGATCGGCGTCGGCATATCCGACGGCGGCGAGCGCGGCATCGAACCGCGCGGCGTCGGCCGCGGCGAAGGGAAGGGCTTCGATCCGATCGTCGGCATAGGACTCGACGGCGATGATCAAAGCGACGCGTTTCACAAAGCGGCCTGGTGCGAAAAGTTCCGGAGAAACCGGCCAATATACGGCCTACTTATCGAAACGACAACGGAACACCAGCGTTCCAAATGCCGATCGAGCGCGGAAAAATTTCGTTTGCTCGCGCTCCCGCGGTCTGCCTACAACAAAGCGTTCGCCGTCGTTACGGCGGGCGATTACTCTCTCGATCGAACGCCGCTTGAGTCGCGAACCGCAGGATTCTCACTCGACGCTTCCCGCCGCCACCCGCGCCTCGCCGGACCGTTTCGCAAGATGGCGATCGGCATCGGCGTCTTCTTGACGACCTGCGTCGTGGCGGTGATCTGCTACACGATCGCCGGTTGGAAGCTGAGCGACGCCGTCTACATGGTGGTGATCACCATCTTCGGCGTCGGTTACGGCGAAGTGCAGCCGGTCGAGACGACCGCGCTTCGCGTGCTGACGATGAGCGTGATCGTCGTCGGCTACGGCGCGGTGATCTACACCGTGGGCGGCTTCATGCAGATGTTGATCGACGGCGAACTGAAAAACGCATTAGGAGCACGGCGCATGACCAAGGAGATCGACAAGCTCGAACGTCACACGATCATCTGCGGCGTCGGGCGGATGGGCTCGATCTTGGCCCGCGAACTCAAGGCCGCCGACAAGCCGTTCGTAATCGTCGACGTCGACGAGAAACGCTTGCTGGCGGCCGAGGAGTTGGGCTATCTGACCGTCCACGGCGACGCGGCCGAAGAACGCTTTTTGGAAGCCGCCGGCATTCAGCGCGCGTCGATCTTGGCGACGGTCCTGCCGGCCGACGCGGCCAACGTCTTCGTGACGATCACCGCGCGCGAGCTGAACCCCAACCTGCTGATCATCGCGCGGGGCGAGAATCCGAAGACCGAAAAGAAACTGCTGGGCTGCGGCGCGAACCGGGTCGTGCTGCCGATGGCGATCGGCGCGCACAAGTTGGCGCAACTGATCATTCGCCCATCGGCCGAACACATGCTGGAGCAGTTGACGCACGAAGGGGGCGTGCAGGACGAACTCTCGCGCATCGGATTGCGGTTCAACGAATTGACCGTCGTCGAGGGTTCGCCGCTGGTCGATCGGACGTTGAACGACATCGACCTGCGCGGCAACCAAGGGTTTCTGATCGTCAGCGTGCGTCGCCTCGACGGCGCGATGGTGATGAATCCGCACTCCACCACGCGACTCCACGCAGGCGATACGGTCATCGTGTTGGGACGCGAGGACGACATTCCGCAACTCGAAGCGAAATTCTTCACGTCGCAAAACTCGAACAAGTATCGCGGCACGACGCGCGGCTGATCGCATCCGGCCTTCGTTTACCGTTCGCCGTACGTCGGTTTTTGCGGAAAGCCGGGCGGCGACGCTTCGAAATCCTCTTGTCGCCCGTACGGCGTCCGATCGAGCAACCGGTACGCGTCGGTCAGGCTTTCGCACCCGCGGGCATACGTCGAGTACGTGTGATAGACGTCGTCGCCGATGCGGAAGAACACGCTCAACCCGTGCGATTCGCCGGAGTGTGGGTTGGGGTCGATGTCTTTGCGAGCGTCCATCTCCGGTTGCGGACGATAGTTGTATTGCAGCGGGACGATGTCGCGGTCCAGCGTGACGTGATAGTCGTAATTGAACGTCGAACCGAACGACGAAACCCAGGTGCGATCCCAGCCCCGCTCGGCTTTGTACTTGAGCAGCTTTTCGAGCGGCGCGCGAGATCACGACGTAGGTCGTGTCCCGTTTTTCGAGCATGCTGAGATCGCCCAGCGCGTCGAGCATGCTCGTGCAGCCTGGGCAGCCTTTGTCCCACGCGGGATCGAACATGAAGTGGTAGACGATCAACTGCCGGCGGCCGGCGAAAAGATCGATCAAGCGGACTTTGCCAGCGGGTCCGTCGAAGACGTAGTCTTTCTCGACCTTGACCATCGGCAGTTTGCGTCGCGCGGCGTTGACTTCGTCGTAGGCCTTGGTCTCGGCCTTTTCGCGGGCGAGCAACGACTTGCGCGTCGAGCCATTGTTCGCGCGACACGATCGGCGGATGCGGGACGGTTTCCATAGCGGTCTCTCTCTTGAAATAAGTTGGATAGGAGTCGATGCGACGTAATCACGGCGCCGCGTTGGAATGCGTTCGATCGGACTTCCATGCAAGATACGATCGGAAGCCGGCGAACGCCAACGCGACGCCGCAGGCGATCAACAGCACGTATCGCACGTATGATGCCGTATCGAATGAAAGTCCGATTCCTGTCGCAGCCCCGACGTACCCCGCCAAACACATAGGGCATTTCGGAACAACGAGCAACAACGCGCCGGGAACCGCACACTCGCAGACGCGTGCGACGAGTCGCGATTCTCGCGAGCGTCGGCAAGTGCAGGATTCGGACATAGCGCGGCGCGTGCTTCCGACATGGCGTGAATTGGATGAACGATCGTTACTTGTTAGTCGTCGGAATCCGACCGCATTCGACATGCGCTAGAAATTTTGTTGAATTTGATCGCGTCTCAGTTGCGAACAATTCCGGGCCCCAGCCCCGGCCACTCGATTTCCTTGCCGTCCTTCCTCGTGAGAGCACGGATTGTTGTGGATGACCGCGCGTGCGAGAATCGTTCCAGAACTCAGTTCGACGATTCCTCCCGCTTCACAAAACGATGACCGACAACGCCCTGATCGTGATCGATGTGCAAAACGATTATTTTTCCGGCGGCCGCTGGGAACTGAGTGGGATGGATGCGGCGGCCAAGAACGTCGGTCGTTTGCTGGACGCGGCGCGCAAGCGGGGCGATCTGGTCGTGCATATTCGGCACGAGTTTCCGACCGCCGACGCGCCGTTTTTCGCGCGGTTCGGTCAGCGCGCAAATTCACCCGCACGCGGCGAATCGCGACGGCGAAACGGTGATCGTGAAGCAGGCGATCAACGCGTTCCGCGATACCGAGTTGAAAGCGATTCTCGACCGGCACAATGTTAAACAGATAACGCTCTGCGGCGCGATGAGCCACATGTGCGTCGACGCCGCGACCCGCGCGGCCAACGATTTCGGATACGCTTGCCGCGTGATTCACGACGCATGCGCGTCGCGCGACTTGGAGTTCGAAGGCGTGACGGTCCCGGCCCAGCAAGTGCACGCCGCGTTTATGTCCGCGCCTGCGCTTTGGTTACGCGCAGGTCGTGTCGACCGAAGAGTATATAGCAGCCAATCAATAAACTTGTTCGAGACGAGAATTTCTATTTCGCCAGTGTCATCGACGATCCGTAGGAAACACCCCATGGCCGCATCGCGTTTCGATTACGTCATCTATATCCGAACGAGCGCGGCCAAGTTGTGGGCCGGATTGCTGGAACCACGATTCACGCGCCTCTACTGGTGCGAGACGTGGCAAGATTGCGATTGGCGGGTCGGCTCGGAATGGAAACTGATGATCCCCGACGGGCGCGTGGGCGACAGTGGACGCGTACTGGAAATCGAACCTGAAAAACGACTGGTTCTGGCGTGGGAGAATCAATTCATTCCCGAGATGAAGGCCGAAGGCCCCACGCGCTTGACCTACGAACTGGAACCAGTCGGCGAGTCGATGAAACTCACGCTGGCGCACGAAATCGACCTGCCGAATTCCAAAACGATCGCCGCCGTCGCGACCGGCTGGCCGCACTTGCTTTCCAGCTTGAAGTCCTTGCTGGAAACCGGCGAGTCCTTAGTAGAAACGCGAACATGGCCGGAAGGTCATTAAACGTGTGGATTTTGCGACCTTCGCGTGGCGAAATGATGCGCGTCCGGTATCAATCGCAGATGTGTAAAAGTTGACGGTAATTTTAATCCGCCTTAATATAATTATTCCCGCCCACGCCGAGGTATGCTTAAGCCTACGGCCAAAGTTCATCGACGGAGTCGATCGATGTCGTTCGGTTTTCGAGCCTTCTGCGTCACGTTCGCGTTCTGCGTCGTTCCGACGAGCGACGCAGCCGAACCGGCGCGGTTGTCGTTCAACAAAGATATCCGGCCGATCCTCTCCGAAAATTGCTTTCAATGCCACGGTCCCGACGAGGCGACGCGAGAAGCGGGCATGCGACTCGACCAGCGCGACGCCGCGCTCAAACCGACCGACTCGGGCGTGACGCCCATCGTGCCGGGGAATCCGGATAAGAGCGACGTTTTGCTGCGCGCGACGAGTAAAGATCCGAACTTGATGATGCCGCCGGCGAGCACGCATAAGAAACTGAACGCCGCGCAAATCGCGAAGTTGCGACGCTGGATCGCCGAAGGCGCCGAGTATCAAGGCCACTGGGCCTGGATCGCGCCGGAACGCCCCGCGCCGCCCGCGGTTTCGAACGAAAAATGGATTCGCAATCCGATCGATCGTTTCGTGTTGGCGCGACTCGATGCCGAGAAGTTGAAGCCGGCCGAAGACGTCGATCGCGCGAAGTTGCTGCGTCGCGTGACGTTCGATTTGATCGGCTTGCCGCCGACGATCGCGGAACTCGACGCGTTTCTGAACGACGAACGGCCGGATGCTTACGAGCGCGTGGTCGATCGACTGCTGGCCGATCCGCGTTACGGCGAACAGAT
This sequence comes from Pirellulales bacterium, assembly GCA_049840575.1. Taxonomy (GTDB): domain Bacteria; phylum Planctomycetota; class Planctomycetia; order Pirellulales; family JALHPA01; genus JANRLT01. Next base: position 96,728 of record JASGKV010000003.1, on the reverse strand, counting down.
GGCGCAGCAGTGGTTGGATTACGCGCGCTACGCCGACAGCCACGGGTTTCAGAGCGACAGCGGCCGGACGATGTGGCCGTGGCGCGATTGGGTGATCGACGCGTTCAACACGAACATGCCGTTCGATCGATTCACGGTCGAACAACTCGCCGGCGACATGTTGCCGAACGCGACGCGTTCGCAAATCGTCGCGACGGGATTCAATCGCAACAATCGACACAACGGCGAGCTGGGTTCGATACCGGAAGAATGGAAGATCGAAAACACGATCGACCGCTTAGAGACGACCGGCACCACGTGGTTGGCGTTGACCTACAACTGCTGCCGCTGCCACGACCACAAGTTCGACCCGATCAGCCAAAAAGATTTCTATCGCTTCTTCGCTTATTTTTACAACACGACCGATTCCGGACTGATTCAAACGAAAGGGAAGAACAGCACGCCGGTGCTGGCCGTCCCCACGGCCGAACAGGAAGCACGGTTAAGCGAATTGCGGGCGTTGATTACTCAAGCCGAAGCGACGGTCGCCCAAGAGAACGAGCGTCTGCCCGAGGCGATCGCCGCCTGGGAACGGACGTTACAGAAGGACTTGGAATCCGATGGTTCGCAATGGACGGTGTTGAACGCGAGCTCGGTCGAAGCGAAAAGTAAATCCAAGCTCGTTAAGCAAGCGGACGGCACGTACTTGGTGTCAGAAAAAGCCGGCGCGAACGAAACATATGTCGTCGTCGCGCCGTTGTCCGGTATGGAATTGACGGGATTGCTGCTCGAAGCGTTTCCCGACGACGCGTTGCCCGCGAAAAGTTTGGGTCGCGCCGAGAACGGCAATTTCGTGCTGACGCGAGTCGAGGCGGAAATCGCGTCGCCGAACGCGAAACCGATCGTCGTCGAATTCGGCAAAGCCGTCGCGGACTATTCGCAAAAGGGTTGGGAGATTTCCCACACGTTGTCGAACAAAAAAGAAAAAGGCTGGGCCGTCGACGGCAACGATCCGACCAAACTCGTCGCGCGCTGCGCGATGTTCCTGCCGAAATCGCCGATCACGCTGCCGCCCGACGCGACGCTGACCGTCCGCTTGGTGCACGAATCGTTACCCAAACACAGCATCGGCCGCTTTCGCTTATCCACGTCGTCCGCGCCGCTCAAGACGTTGACGTTGGAGGGAACGCGCTTCCCCGAAGCGATACAAAAAACGCTGGCGTTGGAAAGCGCGAAACGTTCGAGCGGCCAAACCGCTGAGTTACGAAATTTCTACCTCGCCACGGTCGACTCGCCGCTGAAGCAAGCGGAAAACCGCGTGAATGACGCAAAGGCGACGTTCGAGAAATACAACGACGCGGTCCCGACCGTGATGGTGATGCAAGAAGGTCCGCCGCGCGACGCGTTCGTGCTGAAACGTGGCGAGTACGACAAGAAAGGCGAGAAAGTCGGACCGGGGTTGCCCGCCATGTTACCGCCGCTCCCCGTCGACGCGCCCAACGATCGCTTGGGCTTGGCCCGCTGGATCGTCGATCCGAAGCATCCGCTCACGTCGCGGGTGTGGGTGAATCGCGCGTGGGAAAAGTTCTTCGGCGTCGGACTCGTTAAAACCACCGAAAACTTCGGCTCCCAATCCGAATGGCCCAGCCACCCGGAATTGCTCGATTGGTTGGCGACGGAATTTATTCGACTCGGTTGGGACATGAAAGCCCTGCAAAAAACGATCGTCATGTCCGCGACGTATCGCCAGTGTTCGAAGGTGACGCCCGAAGCGTACGCGCGCGATCCGGAGAATCGCCTGCTGGCACGGGGTCCGCGATTTCGGCTCTCGGGCGAAATGCTGCGCGATCAAGCGCTGTTCGTCGGCGGTTTGCTGGTCGAGAAGATCGGCGGCCCCTCGGTTCGTCCGTACATGCCCGAAGGCGTGTGGGACGAAACCAGCAAGTACGGCGATTTGCTGAACTACAAGGCCGACGTCGGCGACGGCTTGTATCGTCGGACGATGTACACGATTCTGGAAACGGACCGCCTCGCCGCCGACGTTGATGCTGCTCGACGCGCCGTCGCGTGAGATTTGCACCGTGAAGCGTTCGCGCACCAACACGCCGCTGCAATCGTTGGCGTTGCTCAACGAACCGACCTACGTCGAAGCCGTGCGCAAGCTGGGCGAACGAATGCTGGCCCTCGGCGCGTCGACGCAAGCGGAACGACTGTCGCACGGCTTCCGTCTGACGACCTCGCGTACGCCGAACGAACGCGAGTTGGAGGTTTTGACCAAGCTGCATGAAGACTCGCTCCGCCGATTCCGTGAGCGGCCGGAAGCGGCCGAATCGTTCTTGCAAGTCGGCGCAAGTCGGTCCGCCGAGACGCTCGACCGCGTCGAACTGGCGGCCTACACGATGACCGCGAACATCCTGCTCAACTTGGACGAAGCCCTGACGCGCGAGTGATGCCCAACGCACACTGCGGCCCGACGCTTACGATCCAACCAAGCATTTCGAGATCACCCCCATGACGCCTAACCCGTTCGCACTGCAAGACGCGTTGAATCGCCGCGCCTTTCTGTGCAAGGGTTCCGGCTTGCTGGGCGCGGCGTCGCTCGGGATGTTACTGAACGGCGGCTTACGCGCAGGCGAAACGCCGCAGGGCTCCGCGGCGTTCGGTGGGTTGCCCACGTTGCCGACCCATGCTCCGAAGGCCAGACGCGTCATCTATCTCTTTCAATCCGGCGCGCCGTCGCAGATGGATCTCTTCGATCCCAAACCGGAAATGGAAAAACAACGGGCCAAGAACCTGCCCGAGTCGATTCGCAACGGCCAACGCTTGACCGGGATGACGTCGGGGCAAGCGACGTTTCCGATCGCGCCGTCGATCTTCAAGTTCGACAAGCGCGGCGAGTGCGGGATGTGGATGAGCGAGTTGCTGCCGCATCTCGGCAAGGTCGCCGACGAACTCTGCATGATTCATTCGCTCCACACCGAGGCGATCAACCACGATCCGGCGATCACGTTCATGCAGACCGGCTCGCAATTGGCCGGTCGTCCCAGCATCGGTTCGTGGGTCAGCTACGGCTTAGGCAGCGTCAACAAAGATTTGCCGTCGTACATCGTGCTCACCTCGTTCGGCAGCGGCCGGAAAGACGATCAACCGCTCTACGATCGGCTATGGGGTTCCGGTTTCCTGCCTTCCAAATTCCAAGGCGTGAAGTTCCGCAACAAAGGCGAATCCGTCCTCTACCTGGCCAACCCGCCGGGAATCGACGCCGCCGCGCGGCGCGATTCGCTGGATCGGCTCTCCGAGCTGAATCACGAGCATTACGGCGCGATGGGCGATCCGGAAATTCAAACCCGCATCGCGCAATACGAAATGGCGTTCCGCATGCAGTCGAGCGTTCCCGAGCTGCTGGATTTAAGCAAAGAGACGCAAGCGACGCTGGATCTCTACGGCCCCGACGTCAAACGCCCGGGCAGTTACGCGGCCAACTGTTTGTTAGCGCGGCGATTGGCCGAACGCGACGTCCGCTGCATTCAGCTCTTTCACATGGGCTGGGACCATCACGGCAACTTGCCGAACGCGATCCGCGGGCAATGCCAAGACACCGATCAGGCCACGGCGGCGTTGATTCTGGATCTGAAGCAGCGCGGCTTGCTCGACGACACGTTGATCGTCTGGGGGGGCGAATTCGGTCGCACGATTTATTCGCAAGGCGCGTTGACGGAGAAGAATTACGGCCGGGATCATCACCCACGCTGCTTCTCGATGTTCTTGGCCGGGGCCGGCGTCAAACACGGCGTCACCGTCGGCAAAACCGACGACTATTCGTACAACATCGTCGAAGATCCGTATCACGTGCACGACCTGAACGCGACGATCCTGCATCTGCTGGGCGTCGATCACACCGCGTTGACCTATCGCTTCCAGGGCCGCGACTTCCGCTTGACGGACGTCCATGGTCAGAAAATCGAAAAAATCCTGGCGTAGTCGATCCTCCGTATTGCCGGAGCAAGGTCGCTTACGCGATTCGCATTCTGTCGCTATGCCGAATGGTTCGGCTACAATGACGACTCGTCGCGACGTGGGGAACGCCGCATGATCGACCCGATTTGACGGGGACACACGATGATGGGGATGCGGGGGTTTTGCGTATGCGAGGTTTGGATTGCGTGCGGCTTCGCATGCGCAAGCGCGGAAGACGTCAAGCCGGACGCGAACGTCGCCCAACCGCATGACGCGCTCATCGTTCCGTTTCTGAAAAAACATTGCTTCGAATGCCATACGGGCAAAGAGCCGCAGGGCGACTTACGTCTGGATACGCTCGCCCGTCCCGCCGCGAATGTGAACGACGATAAACAGTGGACGCGCGTGGCCGAAACGCTGCTGGCGGGAGAGATGCCGCCGCCGGAGAAACCTCGGCCCGCCGCGAAAGAGCTCCGCGCGGTCGTCGCTGCGCTCGGCTCGGCGTTACAAGCGTCGACGATTCCCAAACCGACCGCGTTGCGGCGCCATGAATCGCGTGGAGTACGAAAACACCGTTCGCGATCTGCTGGGGATCGAAACGGCGTTGACCGAGATGCTGCCCGAGGATTCCGCCACGCAGGGTTTCGATAACGTCGGCGACGGATTGAGTCTGTCGCCGATTTTGATGGAACGTTATTTGGAAGCGGCGAACGCGGCGTACGACGGCGTGTTTCGTCGCATCAAACCGCTTCCCGCCGCCACGCGGCGCGTGACGTTGCTCGACAACAAAGAAAACATCGATTCGGTCGCCAAGAAAAAAGGGGGTGTCTTGGCGTCCGAAGGGGCATTCGTCAAATTCACCGGCGGCTGGCCTCCGGCTCGGATCGACGAATCGCATCCGATCGAAGCCGGCGACTATCGCGGCCGCATCGCCGTCTGGCCGTACGAGCCGGGCGAACGAACTTTGGCCGCGGCCGTGTTCGTCGGGCCGTTGTTCGGGCCGGGCAAACGTCGCTTCGTGGGCATGTTCGACGTCACCGGCACGGCCGACGATCCGCGGATCATCGAATTCGTCACGCATATGGACGAAGGGGACGCCATGCAAGTGGTCCCTTGGATTTATCCGCGCACACGCACAAAACGCCCGGTCCTAAGCCCGGCGTCGCGGTCGCCTGGGCGGAAACACACGGCCCCTTGGATCAGGAGTGGCCTGCACCGGCGCAACGCAAGTTGCTGGGCGAGAATCAAAAAATCGTCGACGGCAAACCGATCTACATGCGGCATCGCAAAGGGATGAAGCTGCAAGTCGTCGAGTCCGACCATCCGCGCGAGGACGCGGAGCGAATCCTACGCGCGTTCGTCCCGCGCACATTCCGTCGCCCGGTCGAAGACGCCGAAGTCGCACGCTACGTCGGATTGGCAATGGCGCGACTCGACGCCGGCCGAAGTTTCGAAGAAGCGGTCCGGACCGGCATCTGCGCCGTGCTGTGTTCCCCCAAATTCTTGCTCCTGAACGCCGAGCCGAAGGTCGACGATTACGCCATCGCCTCGCGGATGTCGTACTTTCTATGGTCAAGCATGCCCGACGACGCGTTGTTGCGTCTGGCGGCCGCCGGCAAACTGCGCGATCCGGCGGTGCGCCGCGCGCAGGTGAATCGCATGATCGCCGATCCGCGCGGCGAGCGGTTCGTCGTCGATTTCACCGGTCAATGGCTGAAGCTGCGCGAAATCGAGTTTACCACTCCGGATAAGCGACTCTATCCGGAGTTCGACGAATTGCTCCAAGAATCGATGCTGGGCGAGACCCGCGGGTTCTTTCGCCATGTCATGCAAAACGATTTGAGCGTGCTGAATTTCGTCGATTCCGACGTTTCCGTCCTCAACGAACGGCTGGCCGGTCACTACGGAATTCCCGATGTGAAAGGGCACGAAAAGTTTCGCGTTGTCAAATTACCGGAAGACTCGGTGCGGGGCGGCGTTCTGACTCAGGCGAGCGTCATGAAGGTCACCGCCAACGGTACCAGTACGTCGCCGATCGTGCGCGGCGTATTCGTGCTGGACAAGATCCTCGGTCTGCCTCCGTCGCCGCCGCCCCCCGGCGTACCGGCGGTGGAGCCCGACATCCGCGGCGCGACGACGATCCGCGAACAACTGAATCTTCATCGCGCGAACGAGTCGTGCGCGCGTTGCCATATGCGGATCGATCCGCCCGGATTGGCGCTCGAATTGTTCGACCCGATCGGCGGCGAGCGGACGCGATATCGATCGTTGGGCGAAGGCGAGAAAGTTCGCGATCAGCAATACAAACTGGGGCGCGCGATCGAACCGGCCGGAAACGCGCTAGACGGTACGGGGTTTCGCGACTTTCAAGAGTATCGCGCGCTGCTTAAAAACGACGAAGAGACGTTCGCGCTGGCGATGGCCGAAAAATTGCTGATCTACGGCACCGGCCGACGCTGCGGCGTGACCGAGCGTCCGGCGGTCGCGGAAGTCGCCGCCGACGCGCGAAAGCACGGCTACGGTCTGCGCTCCATGCTGCAAGCCGTCGTGGAAAGTGATTTGTTCATTCGACCGTAACAACGTGATCCTCGTACCGGAATCAAGATTTTCGCCATGACGCGCTCACTCATGCACCGTCGCAAATTCCTCCGCGGCACCGGCATCGCGCTGGGGTTACCTTTGCTCGGCGCGATGATCCCGTCGACGCTCTCCCGCGGTCGCGCGGCGGAGGCCGGGCCTGATGTGCGTCGCCTGTTGGCGATCTGCGCACCGCTGGGGATTCACACGCCGAATTTGTTTCCCACCAAAGCGGGGAAAGATTACGAGGTCACGCCGTATCTCGAACCGCTGCAACCGCTGCGCGACAAGTTTTCGGTGATTTCGGGGCTGACGCATCCGGACGTCGACGGCGGTCACGCCGCCGAAGCCAGCTTTTTGACCGGCGCGGCGCATCCCGGCGCGCCGAGCTTTCGGAACACGATCTCGCTCGATCAATACGCGGCCGAGCGGATCGGACATCTGACGCGTTATCCGTCGATCGCGTTGTCCGCGTCCTATACCGGCATCTCCGTTTCGCGCAGCGGCGTTCGTTTGCCCGCCGAAGGCAAGCCTTCGAAGTTGTTCGCGTCGCTGTTCCTGGAAGGAACCGCCGAACAAAAACGGAATCAGATGAATCGCATCGTCGACGGCCGCAGCGTGATGGATTTCGTACGCGAACAAGCGAAAGACGTCGTCCGCGACGCAGGCTCGGAAGATCGGCGCACGTTGGACCAATACTTCGGCAGCGTCCGCGAAGTCGAACAGCGTTTGGCCGCGGCCGAGCAATGGGCGAAACTCCCGAAACCGAAAGTCGATCGCAAACCGCCGAGCGACATCGAAGATCGTTCGGATTTCACCGGTCGAATGTCGGTACTCTACGATTTGATTTTCCTGGCGATTCAAACCGATTCCACGCGTTTGATCACGCTGATCGGAGCGGGGGGAAACGAAGTCGTCTCGCTCGACGGCGTGGACGACGGTTGGCACAACCTCAGCCATCACGGCAAAGATCCGCAAAAACTGAAGCAACTGGCCATCATCGAGAAAGAAGAAATGCGCCTCTTCGCCGAGCTGACGCGAAAGCTGTCCGAAGTCCACGAAGGCGAACGCACGCTGTTGGATCAAACGGCCATCCTGTTGGGCTCGAACATGGGGAACGCTTCGAGCCACAGTAACGCGAACCTGCCGATCGTCGCGGCCGGCGGAAGATTCAAACACACGGGTCACATCGCCTTCGAACCCGCCGCGGCGCCGCCGCTGTGCGATCTGTACGTTTCGTTTCTACGCCATCTCGGCCTACCGGACGAGAAGTTTTCGAGCGGTTCGGCAACCTTAAAAGGATTTGAGAGCACGTAATCGAATTCTCAATCACATGACGGACACCCCTTAGTTTACGTACATCCGTGGATCGAGCGACGATTAACGACAGCTACCGATCTTCGCATGAGCCGATTACTCCGCGAACTTAATCATTCGTATGATGAAACAGCCGGCAGCGATCAACGCGAACGAAGTGATGTCATAACATTCTTGCTTGATTCACGATTCGAGTCCGTTCATCGCAATCGACCTGAAACGCAGGCGTATGCTCATTCTTTCAGTCACTAAGCATTGTTCCGAATGCGGCGTTTTCGCAGGCCGTAGCCGATTAAGCCCAGCATTGCCAATCCGCCGGCGACGATGGCGCTTGGTTCGGGGACGACGGCGAAATCGCTGTTGTGATCCAGCACGGCCCAGGCGGTGTTGTTGCTCGTGTCGACGCCCCAACTGCCCAGGGCCAGCATCGCGTTGCCGTTCGCCGATCTGGCCATGGCGTAACTTCCGTTGTAATTGGTGACCAATGCGCCGGTGTCGCCCGGTAACGTGGAATTGTGTGAAACCGCATTCACCCACTGCCCGCTGCCGTCGCGCCACGCTAGGTACAGTGCACCCAAGGATCGAGAGAGTTCTTCGTTATTCCCCATGAGAGCGTCGTTGTACGAGACATCCAGAACGAATTTCTGTCCGTCCAGGCCGCTCAGCGAAACCACGTCGCTTATCACGAAACCTCCGGTCGAACTTCCCAACGCGCCTCCGACCACCGTTTCCAAAATGCTTGCTTCGGCCTTCGTGCGGGTTCGCCACGACATGGCTGCGGTGGTCGCTGTCGTGATGTTGCCCTCGAGCAGTCTCGCCGTCGAACCAACCGAATTCGCCGCGCCCGTGACGGTTCCGACGGTGCCCGTAACGGTCGAAGACAAAACGTTCGCATTCGTCGGTAACGGACCGATCGCGAGCGTCGCAAGAAGCGACTGACCGAAACTCGTCGCGACGTTGGCTTGCGAGGCCGTGGCGTTGCCGACCACGACGTTGACCGTCACCGTATCGTTCCCAGCGCTCGTGTCGCCGGGGACAGAGTACGCGACGGATCCTACGAAGGCCCCGTTCACGGTCGAATCGGTCGTATTGATTCTGGACGTCAACGTACCCGAACCGGGCAGTGTGGTTCCGGATGGAAACGCGGCGGCCACTTGTCCGGTCGGCGTGGCCGTGACGGTGCCGCCGACGGTCCCGGTGTTAGCGAGCGTAACATTGACGCCGGTGCCGGAAGATGCGTTTTTCAACACGCGTAATTCGACGGTTGTGGGTGAAACGCTCATCGACGTCGACCCCGCGACGACATTGGCCGTCCATTTCAGAATCTACGCCGGTCGCCGTCGCGACGGTCGAGAAAGTTCCGAGCGACGACCATGCGTTGTTATCGATCGTCAGCGTGCCGCTACTTCCGACGTCGATCGAAGCCGACGGGCCGACATTGATGATGCCGGTCCAGGTTCGGTCGCTCAGCCAGAACGAGTTACCCGTTGGTCCGGTCGTCGCCCCGCCGAAGGTAGGCACCAAGTTCACTCCTGAGGCCACATTCAACGCCCCGCCCGAAACGGCGATACGATCCCAATCCGAGCCGGGATTTGCGACCGATTCGGCGAATAACTCCCAAACGTAGTTCGAATTCGCGGACAATGACAATCCGGCGTTGAACGTCAGCGTTCCAGGGCTCGTTCCGGGCGCGACGACGCCGGTCGCCGCGACCGTTGTTGTTCCGCCGATCGTGCCCGTTCCGCCGAGAGTCGCCGATCCGGCGACCGAAACCGCGCCGGTCGCGGCGATATTATTGCCGTTGACCATGAGGCGGCCGGCCGAAACCGCCGTGGCGCCCGTGTAAGAATTCGTACCATCGATGATCAAAGTACCGGTCGTCGTCTTAGTAATGGCGCCGCCGTTGTTGATTTGCGCGACGTTACTCAACTTCCCGGAAGCCAGAACTAAGTTATTGATCGCGACGCTTCCCCCTAAGTTTTTGCCCATCATGTTCAACTCGCCGCCGTCGAGATTCAAAGTCGCGTTGACGGTACCCGACCCCTTGAGAATGTCGACGTTGGAAGTCAGCGTGCCTCCCGTCAAATTCAACGTCGCTACGGAGGACCCCGCGGTAGATTGCGATCCAAGAGTGAAAGCGGTGTTCACGATGAAGTTTCCGCCTCCGACATTCAGCGTTCCGGTGGCGACGGAGTTGCCCCCGGCCGATTTCGGCGCGATGTTAATCGTACCGGCCGTAAAGGTACCGGCGTCGAAACTGACCGTGCCCGTAACCGCTCCGGTGCTGGTACCGTTGTTATTCGCGATCAAAAGCGTGGAAGCCGTAACCGTTGAAATATGGCCACGTAAATCCAATGTTCCGATCGCTCCGCCCGCTGTTCCGACTCCGTTGATATTCCCGACCGTGATCGCGGCTCCGCCGTCGCCGGCTTTGTTGGTGATCGTCACCGTGCCGGAACTGCCCGCGACTTGGGAAGCAAAGTTCACCAAGCCCGGTCCGGTATTCTTGCCGATGCCGATATTGATCGTGTCGGCCTTGACGATATTCGTGCCGGTTCCGAAGGTCAGCGTGCCGGTTCCTCTGCCGTTATTCGAGCCGGTATTTCCGGCTTGGAGCGTGGTGGCCGTGATCGTATTCGAGGTGTTCGATAGAAGTACGGTGCCGGGCCCCTGAGTCGTGGTACCGACGCCGATATTCAACGTCGCGACATCGACGTTGAATAACCCCAAGCCGGTCACATCCAACGTACTATCGTTCCAGTAGGCTTGATTCACCAAGGCTTGATTCGTGCCGATGTTGATCGTACCCGTCGTATTTACGATGGACATGGTTCCGGGGCCAGCGACCGTCAGCCGTGACAGCGTGGCGCCGGTTCCACCGGCTGCGTCGTATCCCATCGTCAGTCCGGTCGCGGCGAAGGTCTTTCCGGCTCCGACGGTCACGGTATTCGCGGCGGCGGCATTCGTGCGAACAAGGATGGCTCCAAAGCTCGAACCACCATTCGTCAAGTCAAGGTTTGCCGTGCTCGTCGAGGCGTTCGCCGCACCGAAGTTGAGACCACCGGTCGTCGTAAACTGACCATCGACCGCAGCGGCCACCGTTCCGCCGGCCAGAGTGACCGCCCCGGCGCCGGTCACGAGATTGGTCGCGGCCAAAGTCAAAGTGTTGCTGCGATTAAAAATCAAAGTCCCGGCCGTTAGCGTCACCGCCCCCGTACCGAAGTAGCCCGTCGTGCCGCCGTTACCGATCTGCAAAGCCCCTGCGGTGACGGTCGTGCCCCCCAAATATGAATTGTTCGCATTAAAGGTCGTGGTGCCGGAACCGACTTGAGAGAAGGATCCCGTTCCGGAAATATCGCTCGCCGAGAAGTCCGTTCCTTGGAGCGTGGCGTTGGTCCGACCGACGGCGAAATTGCCGTTATTCAAAATCGTACCTGTGGTCGCCAAAGCACCGGTCGTGCCTGTTCCTAATTGCAAGGATCCCGCGCTGATCGTAGTCAAGCCGGTATAGGTGCTGGCTCCTGTCAGCGTAAGCGTCCCGACGCCGATTTTCGTAAATCCACCGCTGATGTTTGCGGTGGTCAACGCCGCGGACGTCGCCGTGGCGGGGATCGTGGCGCCACCGCCGGAAAGCGTGATCGTAGGGACTTCGGAGGCGGCATACGTACCGGGCGCGGTGATGACGATCCCGGTGACGCTTCCGCCGCTAATTAACGCATATCCCGAAGCCGGGACGCCGCCGCCGGCAGGTTTACCGAACACGACCAGCGGCGCGCCGAGATAACCGGAACCACCGGAGATCGTAAGATCCGACTGAGTGACGCCGACTCCCGTGGGGGCACGCAACGGCGCGGCGGTCGAGACGGTGAAACCATTGGTATCGATGGTGAGCCCGCCGACAAAGTTTTGACTGGTATTTCCGATCGCCGCCTGATTATTGATCGCTCCGAACAACGTGGCCGTAACCGTAACGTTGGACGCGGTGACTGGAAGAATTCCCGTAACGGCGTTAAACGCCTGAATCGTGCCGCCGGCGGAGTTGATATAAGCGTTAGAGCCCGTGCCGCCGTTGAACGTCATCGGGACGCCGGTCGAGTAGGTTCCGGCCGCTAGGTTCACATAACCGCTGCCGTTAGTCGCCCCGGTTCCGCCACCGAAGATCAGACCTCGTCCGGACGTGGCGGTGTTGGTCGTCAGCAGACCGCCGGCGACGTTGATTATCCCTGTAAGATTGGCGCTGGACCAGAAGACCGCGATGCCGTTTGCGCCTGCATCCTTGTGAACCTCGCCACCGGGACCGATCGTCAGCGAACCCGAATTCCCCGCACCGTTGTAACCGAGCAGAATGTAGTCGCCGGAAGCATTGAGCTTGCCGGTCCCCCCGATGTACGCGACGCCGACGGAGTTTCCGTTGGTCGTGACGTTGGAACCGGTAACGCCCAAACGTCCGACGATCCCCACCGTTCCGCCGGTCAAATTGAAATACCCGTAACCGCCGTTGCCGGCAATGACGTTGGTCGTATTGTTGGTGGCGGTCGAAGTGTAATTGACGGTCCCGGATGTTTGGTTATAGGCCGAAACCGAGCCCGGCGTAACCGCGCCGTTGAATCCGTAGTAGTCGGTGATATTGCCCGAGATCGTGACGGCGGCGGCGCCGCCCGCGGCGGTGGTCAGAGTCAGCGTCGAACCCGAAGCGGCCACGCCGTTCCCGGTTAAGCTGCCGTTAATAACCAATGCGCCGGCGTTCACCGTCGTGTTGCCGTTGTAAGTGTTCGCCCCATTAAGCGTGAGCGTTCCGGGGCCGTTTTTTATCAGAGCGCCGGTCGATACGACGCCGGTGGCGCCGGGCAACGTGAGGTTCGTACCGGCCTGCGCAATATCGAACGTCGCCGTGGATGCGGTGCCGATACTGAACGCTCGATCGATCGATTGGGATCCGCCCGTATAACGCAATGTCCCGCTGGCGAAAACAAGATTCGTGTCTGCGCTCGAAGATTGGCCGAGTCCGCTCGGCATCCCTCCCGAGGCGAGCACGGCCACCGAAAGGATACCGCCGTTGATCGTCGTAGCGCCGGAGTACGTGTTCGCGGCCGAAAGAATCAGCGTACCGGTACCGGCTTTGGTTAAACCGAAACCTGAAGCACTTTCGGAAACGACTCCGGAGACGGCGGTATCGTTCGTCGAATTGGTGGTCCAAGTCTGCGTGGAACCCAAAATGACATTGGGCGAGATCGTTACGGCACCGGCGCCCGATGCGACGGTTATCCCGCTGCCGGCTACGTTGCCGTTGTCGGCTCCGGCGTTGATTCTCAGCGTATTCGCTCCAGTTCCGGAGGAGATGACGCTGCCCACCGCGTTTCCAGTCCCCGTTCCTGTAAAATTGAGGCTATTGATCGTAAAATTTTGATCCAAAGTGGCCGTCAAATTTGCCGCAGTGTTGGCCGAGAAGAACACGTTGGTGGTCGATGCCGGCGTCGCGAACGCGTTGTTGAGGCCACCGGGATCGGTCACGAAATTGGTGTTAAAAGTCGTAACGTTTTGCGTAACCCAACTCGAACTCTGACCACCCGCCCAATACGCGTTCGGCGTGTCGACGAGCGATCCACCGGTCGATATGTTCAAGACTTCGGTGGTCGCGGTCCCGCTTAGCGACAAGTTGTAGAGTGTCCCGCCGACGTAAAGGTTGGGCGAAGCGAGCAGAAAATTGCCGTTGACCAAACCGCTTCCAGCTTGGACCAAGGTATAAGAGCCGGTCGCGAGACCGGTAGGAGAACCGACTAACGAAAGCGTGACGATATTTGTTCCGCTCATCGCGGCCGTTCCGACGCCGCCGGCACCTATGACGAATCGATCGACATCCGTCGTACTTGCGCCTCCGAGATCGAAATTGATCGTGCCGCCGTTGAGCGATGCGGCCGTCCCGGCGAAGGTCAGCTGTTGATTGAGAGTGAAGGTTCCGACGGTTCCCGCGGCCAGATCCAACACCCCTCCCGGCGAAAGCGTCAACGTCGCTCCCGTGGTTCCGGCGACCGGGGTCGGCCCGGCGAATCTTCCGGCGGCGGGAGCGAACGTTCCTCCGGCGGCGACGGTGATGGCCGTGTTCCCCAGCGCTCCCGTCAAGGCCAACCGACCGCCGTTGATCAACGTCGCACCTGTGTAGGTGCTGGTTCCGGTCATCGTCCAAGTCCCGGTGTTGGTCTTAGTCACGGCTCCGGGTGCGGCGCCGCCGTTGGCGACGACTCCGAGCGTGTTGCCGGTCGCCGATCCGCTCAACGTCCAAGTGTTCGTCCCGGTCGCTTGACTTCCGGCCAAATTCCCGAGCAAAAGATTGGCGGTCGTCGGATTGAACGTCGTAACGCCTGCCGTTCCGGCCGTACTACGAAGATTCGCGACCGAGAGACTGTAACCGTTCCCGCCGGTCACGTTATATGTGACCGTTCCGATTGCGGAGTTCGCCAGCGTGCCGTTGAGTTGAATGACGCCGTTCGTGCCGGTGCCGTTATTATTGACATCGAGCGTGGTCGTAATGCCGCTGTTGCCGCCGAGGCCGTTTGGAAAAGCGATCGTGCCGCCGCCGTCGACGCGAAATTGCACGATCGGCGTCGTCGCGCCGGTGCTGGTCGTGATGTTCCCGGTCCCGGCCGCGGCGACGTTCGTGATCTGCACCGTCGTATTCGTTCCGGCATTGATCGTGATGCCGTTCGAGGTGTTCGATCCGATCAACGTCAATGTTCCGGCTTGTGCGACGATCGCACCCGGAAAAGTATTCGTTCCGGTCAGGATCAACGTTCCGGCGCCGGTTTTGGTGATGCCGCCTCCGGTGCCGCCGGACAAGTTGCCGCTCATCGTCGCCGCGGTACCGGCGACCGTAGCGTTAACGCCGATCGTCCGAGTCGCGGTGCCGAGATTGATGGGATTGACGAAATCGATCGTGTTCGTCGCCATCACGTCGTTCAGCACAAGCACCGCCGGTGCGAACGTCGCGCCTCCCCAGGTCAAAGCCGTGGGCGATCCAACCGCGCCGAACGTGACGGTCTGACCGGCGATCGTCGCAGTGAACCCGCTCTGACCGCCTGTGATTTGCATTTCACCGGCCGAGGATCCGAGTGGACGCGTAAACGCATTGGTGATTGGAATGTACGTGGCGGACGTGGAAGTCGAGGCGGCGATCGCAAGATTTCCTGTCAACGGCACCGGAGAATTCAACGCTCCACCGGAAACGAGAGTATTGCCTGAATAGGTGGTCGCCCCCGTTAAAATCAGCGTTCCCGCTCCACGCTTGTTGAATCCCAGCGAGACGGAGAGACTGGGATCGGTCAGGTTTCCGGCATACGTTACCGATCCGCTCGGCGAGGCGCTGGTATCGAGTCCGAAATAACCGCCGGTCGCGGCGAACCCGATATTGGTCGAGCCGTTGAAGACGTTAGCGATGTCGGCGTTCCCGAACTGCCCGCTCGCCGCGCCGATCCCGTACGCCAACGTTGCGCCTGCAGCGACGGTGATTTTACCGGCGATAGGCGACGGATAATTCGGCATCGCGGACGTCGTGAGAAACGTTAGCGCACCGGACGTAATGCTGGTCGCGTCGTAGGTATTGGTTCCCGATAGCACCGAAGCGGACGTCGTGCTGTTTTGCACGAACGTGGTGACGTTCGAGCCGATATTGGATGCGACCAGCAACTCACCGGTTCCGGTTCCCACGTTGTTGACGCTTCCGGCGTTATTGATCGCACCCGTGATGAACTGCAAGTTTTGCACGTTCGTCACGCTTAAACGCAAGTCGTTGGTGCCCGTAACTCCGCCGCTCAGAACTTGCGGCGCGGATGCGTTCGGAGTGCTGATGGTCAATGGCGCCGTGACGCCGGACGCCAGGACGATCGCATTGGTCGTCGTTCCGCCGAAATTGAAGTCGAGCGTCGCCGCCAAATTGGTGGCGGAGTCGCCGATGGTGACCGTTCCGGTTCCCAGCGCGGATGCGGAATTGGTGGCTCGAAGCGTACCGGCCTTAACCGTAACCCCGCTCGTAAAAGTATTCGCGCCACTCAAGGTCAGCATCGAGGTTGCGCTGTTCTGCACGACGCCCGTGACGCTTGTGCCGATGACGCCGCTGATCAAGGTTCCGCCGGTTCCGACGCCGCTGTTCGTAATCGTACCGGTGTTGCCTATGGCACCGGTCGACAACGTAATCCCCGCCGCGTTCGTCGCGTTGTTATTGAGAACGATATTGCCGGTGCCCGACTTGGCGCCGCTCAACGTGAGCGCGCCGATGCCGGAGGTTTGGAAAACGGTGCTTCCGGTCAATACCAAAGCCGTTGAAATCGTGTTAGCGGCGTTATTAGTGGAGGTGACGAAGATTCCGGCTCCTGCCGAATTGCCGAGCGTGATCGATGTCCCGCCGCTGATCGTCAATCCGACGTTATCGTCTAGCGTAATACTGTTGGCGGATTGCGTCGTTCCCACGGTCACGGTACCGGTCGTGCCGTTAGTGCCGGCGGAAAAAAACAGGTCGTCGGTGACCGTGGTCGCGGTTTGAAACGCACCTGCCGCCGCTCCCGTCGAATCGGTATTCCAGAACGCGCTGGTTCCCCAAGTGCCCGTCGGCGCGCCGGAACCGGAGGTCGTGCCATTGGAGTCCCAATACAACGCCGTCGCGAATGCGGACTTGCTAAGGTCGGCCGAGAAACTTGCGGCGATCAACGCCGTGATCGCCAGTTTCTTTGCGTAGAATCGTGCACGATTCGACATGCAATTATCCTGCGGAAAATTTCGATAGAAATGCGCAGCAACGGATACGCTCACTCGTATCCACATCGCAGCGACCGCCTCCCGAGCGGTCCCAACGTCCCCACCTAAAAGATCCGTGTGGATTCTGGCCGATGCAGAGAGAATTGTCAATTTTTCGTTATTTTTCGGTTTGGGGCATACGTGGTCGCGATTGCGCGATGATAGGGAAGCCAGCTTCGGAATTAAACCCAATAACGTTCGGTATGAAGTTCACTCGTGATCTCAATATGCGTCACGCAAGTATCGCTTATTGCGCTTCATTTGCTCCAGACACTCGGTTGCCTGTTCGCTTGTTCTTGAACCGTGGAAAGCGATAATCTCGCGCAACGCGGCGTCCACGTCGACCGCCATGCGTTGGGCGTCGCCTCAGACGCAGGACGTCGCTCCTTCTTCGAGCCAGCGGAAGATTTCGGCGCCTGTTCGCGCATCCGCGTTTGAACATGGACCTTTTCCGCCTGATCGCGACTACACGCCGTCTCGACGCGGGTGTGCAAACCGCTGGCTTGGTACTCCGCGAATACGTCCTGATAAAGATGATCGGTCGCGGAATATTGATCGCCGAAGAAGAGCCAATTCTTGCCGACGGCGTTCTGTGCGCGTCGCTCTTGCAAGAAAACCCGAAACGGGGCGATTCCGGTCCCGCGACCGACCATGATCAAGGGGATGGCGACAAAGCCGTTTCTTACCGAAACTCGCTGTGGGAACGCACCGATCGTAAATCACAAATAACAACTGGAAGTCGGCACGCTTGCCGAGCTAGTCGACCTCACCGTTAGCCATCGTATTCTCAGTAAACTGCGCGAAGCCGGCCATCGCTTACCATGCAGAAGTCTGCTTACTGAGATTCAGAACTACGATTTCCGTTAGGTTGATAACCATTCTGTTGGAATTTTATTCGAAATGACGGGCGTTAATTTGAGTTTGTATATTTAAGGCTCTTAACTTCGTTTTCATGGGCTTGACAATAGGTGTGCATTTTTTGCGCTCGGGCATTCACACGATCATGGACCTATGAAATGCATGTAACTCGATTAATTTCTCGCTCGATTCATAATCGAGCGCGGCCGATTTTCGTCATAGTTGCACATTACGATGGGAGTTCTCATTTTCCGATCAGTGTGTTTTTTCATACGAATTCGGTATGAAAGCCGGCAAACAATCGATCCTTGCTGGACGTCGATGCCTATTGGCAAATGGGCGATTTCCAGTCAAAGCATGTCTGGTATACAGGCATTTCCATTTCACTTTCGATGGTTTTTGAAAATCCAACGATGATCGCGCAAGTGTTACTTTTTCTCGTAGGCCTGTTGGTGTAGAGTCTTCTCGGCATTGGCTTTTTCGGAAATAGTCTGAGCAGCCACAGCTGCGTCTTGTGCGGCTTGGATTGCTTTGGCTTGATCCGCGACTTCCGCTTCCGCCTTGCTTTGATCGGCTAGAAGTTTGTCGTATTCGGCCTTCATCGCCGCGGCTTTGGCGGCCGCGACTTTCGCCGCGGCGGCTTTCTGCGCGTGTTGCTCTTCCAGTCGCGTTATGGCATCCTTGGCCGTCCGAAGTCGTTTTTCGGCGTCGTCCGCGCTCGCGGTCAAGTTCGCTCCAACTTGCGCAAAGGCGGTGCGTTCCGCGATCGTCCGGTTTAGTCGATTCTTGCGCGGCGGCGAGGGTTTTCGTCGCTTCCTGAGCGGCCGTTTGTTTGGCGGTCCGTAGATTTTCCGCATCGTTTTTTTCTTTTGAGAGCTTTTCGACGTTCGCTTTGGCGACGGGCAGGCGATCGGTGGCGGCTTTCGTCGCGAGTTCCGCGGCGGCGACGCGTTTCTCGGCGTCGGCCTTGGCCGCCGTCGCGGTTTTCAACACCGCTTGTGCGGAGTCGAGGTTCTTCGCGGCGGTTTGGTACGCTTGCGATTTCGCGGCGGCGTTGTCACGTGCGACGGCAAGCTCTTTCGTTTGCGATTCGACGGTCGCTTGCGCCGCTTTCAACGCCTCGGCCGCGACGGCGGCGGACTTGTTTTTCTCAGCGACTTGTTTTTCGCCGGCGACGCGTTGGGTTTCGGCCTGCGCGATCGTCTCGGCGTTCGCGGCGGCCTCGGCCGCGTCTTTCTTGCCGACCGCTTCGGCCAACGCTTGTTGGGCGGTTTGTTTTTCGGCATCGGCTTTCTCGACGTCGCTTTGGGCCGATTTGACCTTCAGAATCGACGTTTCGAGCACGGCGGTTTTCTCGTTCGCCGCTTTTTCCGCGACGCTTTTCTCGGCCTCGGCGGTTTTCTTGGCGGCTTCCGCCGGAGCGATCGTAGCGCCAGCCGACTTCAACGCGGCCGTCGCCTCGTCGAGTTGCTTGAGCGCGGCGGCTTTCTCGGCGTCCGACTTCATCACCGCCTCCGAGGCCGTCGTCAACGCGGCATTCGCGGCGTCGAGCGCCGTCGTCTTACTCTGTAGAGTTTTTTCGGACTCGGCGAGTTCGTTCGCGCACTCTTTCGTTGCCGTCTCCAACGCGGGGATGGCCGCGGTCTGCGCATCGATTAACATCGCTAACGTCGGGGGATTCGCGGCCAGCGCACCGACTTGCGTCGCGCCGACGACATCGAACACACGAACGTCGCCGTTCCAATCGCCGGCGATCGCCCGTTTGCCGTCATGAGTGATCGCGGATCGCAAAACCGTTTCCGTAAACGCGGGCATCGTCTTCTGCCCCGCGCCGTTGCCGTCCCAAGTCTTGATGGTTTTGTCCTTACCGCCGGATAAGAGGGTACCGGTGTGCGAGAAAGCGACCGATGTGACGCCGCCGGGATGGGCGGCCCAGGTTTTGATCGCGTTGCCGTCGTTCATCTCCCACAGCTTCACGTTGCCGTCGTCGCCCGCCGTGGCCAAGATGTTTGAATCGTCGCGCCATGCGACGTCGGTGACGCCGCCGGTGTGTCCGCGAAGCTCAAGTATTCGCGCGGTTTCGGATTCCCAGACGAAGACGCCGCCGCTGCGATCGGTCGACGCCAACAGCACGCCGTCGGGCGAGAACGCCAGCGAATAGATCCAATCGGTGTGCTTTTTGATTTCATGCAGCAACTCCCCTTCGGTCGAGTAGATCCGCACCAAGCGTTGCGGTCCACCCAGGGCGACCCGCGTGTGGGCCGCGTTGATGTCCGCGGCCAAAACGGCGTCCAACTCGTCGCCGATTTTGGCGATTCGCTTGCCTGTTTTTACGTCGTACAATGCGACGAACCCCGACTGACCGCCGCGTCCACCGCCGGCCAATAGGACCGATCCGTTCGGACTAAGACGCAAGACATAGGGAACTCCTTCCGGAAAAGGGAGAACACCCAGACATTCCAACGTGTCGGTCTGATAGATGACGACTTGTTTTTGACCGGCGATCGCGACGATCGGCGCCCACGGGCTGGCGGCGATGGCGGTCGTCGACGCGGTGCGGGGCGTGTACACCACCGGCTGACGCCAGAGGTTTTCCGGCATCGCCACGACGGCCGGTTTGCCCGCGCCGCCGCCGGAGAAATCGAACGTTTTCTTCTTCTTGGCGATCACCTTGGAGCCTGAGTTTTCCAGCGCGCCTCCTTCGATCCAATTTTTGATCGTCATCAGTTTGGCGTCGGCCAATTTATCCTGCTTCGGCGGCATGATCGGCTGCTCGATGTGCGCCACCAGCGCGTATAGACGCGAGCCGTCCGGATCGCCGGGCAAGACCACTTCGCCGCTGCCGCCGCCGGCCATCGTTTTGGCGTAGCTGTCGAGCGTAAGACCGCCCTTGGCGTCGTTGGCGTTATGACACGTCAAGCAATGATCGCGCAGGATCGGTTTGACGTGATCGTCGTACGTGATTTTCGGTTTATCCGCAGCGGATTTATCTTGGGCGGCTTTGTCTTGGGCAACGGCCGACGCCGCACAGGCGAGCAGAGTCAGAGCGAACGTCAAAAAACGGCGATGCATAACACGATCTCGAAAATATAACTCGGAATCACCGCGGAAACGGACGCGAACGAGCGACTAGTGATTGAACATGAACTCGCGCGAGTTCAGCACCGCCCAAAACACGTCGATCAAACCGGCTTCGGGATTGGCCGAACCTTCGACCACGTTCATCAACCGATTCGTTTCCTCGGCGCTCGGTTTACGGCCCAATGCGCGGATATAGATCGAATCGATGATTTCTTCCGGCTTCTTCCCCGATTTCAAAGCCTTCTGCACGACCGCACCCTGACCGATTTTAGCGCCGATGGTCGTGCCGTTCAGAAGATGCAACGCTTGCGAGAGCGTCGGTTCGGTTTTGGCTTCGCAGGCACAGACGGTCTCGCGACTCGAGCGACCGAACGTCGTCAAAAAGTAATTGGTTGTTCGCCCGTCGGAAACCTGGACCGCCCGTGCGCCGAGCGGTAGGCCGCGAAATTTTTCTTGCGTTTCGGTCGCTTGGCAGATGCAATCCAACATCTGCTCGGCCGCGATACGGCGGACGTTGCCGTGGGCGAAATTGCGTTCGTCGCCCGCGTTGGATTCGTTTCGTACCGTACTGCGTTGATACGCTTGAGAGTTGCAGATGTCGCGCACCAGTTGTTTGAAATCGTAGTTGTATTTCACCAAGCGATCGCCAAGCGTCTTGAACAATTCGGGATTGCTGGCGGGATTGCTGACGCGGATATTGTCGACCGGCTCGACGATTCCTTTACCGAAAAAGTGCGCCCAGACGCGATTCGACACGCTCGTGGCGAAGTACGGGTTCTCGGTCGAGCTGATCCATTTGGCCAGCGCCTCGCGACGATCCTCGCCCGGCTTCAACTCGGGCGCGACGCCGCCGAGGAACTTGGGCGCCATCCGTTTCTTGGTTAACGGATGATTGACTTCGCCGCCGCCGCTGTTGAAGACGATCGTCTCGCGATAATCTTCGCCCTCTTTTCGCCCGATTTGCGAAAAGAACGCGGCGAAGCCGTAGTAATCGTTTTGGGTCCAGCGATCGAACGGGTGGTTGTGGCATTGCGGCACATTGCGTGCGAATGCCCATGAACACTTGGGCGACGTTCTCGGCGGTCTTTAAGGTATCGCGTTCGATCTGATAGAAGTTGGTCGCCGGTTCTTTGAACGTTCCGCCGGAGGCCGAAAGCAGTTCCGTCACCGTTTGGTTCAACGGCGCGTTTCCGGCGATCTTGTCGGTCAGCCAAGTCGAGTACAGGTACATCGATTTGTAGCTGACCTGATTGCCGGATTTGACCATTAAGAGTTCCGACCATTTCATGGCCCAGATTTCGGCGAACTCTTTACGCTCGAGCAATCGATCCACCAGCTTGGCGCGTTTATCGGTCGAAGCGTCGGCCAAGAACTCGGCGAACTCGGTCTCCGTCGGCAACGTGCCGGTGACGTCCAGCGTGACGCGACGCAAAAACTCTTCGTCCGTGCAGATCTCGCTCGGCAGTATCCGTAACTTATTCAACTTCGCGCCGACCAACTCGTCGATGTAGTTGCCGGTAATCGTCGGCGGCGAATACTTCAAATCCTTCGGCAACACCAGAACTTGGCTGCCCACGGTGTGCGTCTCGAAACGCGCCATGATGAACGCTTCGCCGCGCGGCGACTTTGATCGCGCCGTCGGGCGTGATGGGTGCGGAATTGTCGTTGCTGGTTTGAAACACCGTCAACGCGGTCACGTCGCGATCGGTGCCGTCGGCGTAGCGCGCCGAGCGAGGAAGCGTTGCTCCGAGCCGGTTTCCAGCACAGCGGCGGGGGGATAGATATCGACGCCGACGACGGCCGGCGGTTCGGTCGCGTCGAGCGGCGCGCCGGCGTCCAACCAACGGAGCAACGTCGTGTTGTAATCGCTCTCGGCGTCGAAACGCTTGCCGCCCGTATGCGGAACCGCGCCGATCGATTTTTCGATTAGGAGACTCTCTTTGGGAACGGCCAGATTGATGCGACGAAAGCCGATCTCTCGCGTGATGCGGCGGTGGTCGCCGTCCGGGTCGTAGCCGAACAGCGACAACATAAAGCCGTCTTTGCCGCGAGCTGCGCCGTGACAACTGCCCGTGTTACAGCCGGCCCGCATGAAGACCGGCATCACGTCTTGTTTAAAACTGATCGCGCGCTCGACCGCGCAATCTTTCACCACGACCGGAACCGAAGCCTTCTGCCCTTGATACTCGATTTCCAGCGATGTGCGGCCGTCGGCCGTCGGCGTCAGCGTCTGGTGATCGAGTTCGCGCGAACGTCCCGTCGACCAATTTCGCTTGCGCCGTCGCGGTGACGTCTTGCGTGACGCCGTCGGCGCGTTCGGCCACAACCAGATACCGTTGCGAATCGCCTTTCGTTTCGAGATTGATCTCGGGCGGATAGACCCGAATTCCGGTCAACGCCGGTTCGGCGTGCGCGGCCGCGACGGCGCCGAACACAACGCAGCCGAATACGAGACGGACGATCGATGGAAGGATTCGCATGGCGGACTCGCTGACTCTCGATAACTCGTACGCGGTTCAAGCCCCTCGCTCGAACTCGCAGCCCCTCTTGATCGCCGAACCTTACTTCTCGTCCTTTTGTTGTCGCAGCATCTCCAACCGATTCAAGCGTTTGGGCTCGGCCGGTTTCGCGACCGTCGTGATCGGAGCGGCGGCGGCCGGCGCGTTCGGTTTCGGCGGCAACGGCGCGTCGATTCGCAACTCGCCTGTCCCTTGATTCTGAATGACCGTCATGCCGTTCACCTCGAACGTCGTTCGACAAATCAGCGACGTGTATTTCGCAGGCTTGGCGACCGCCGGATCGGTGACGACCTTGAAGACGAGTTCCTCGGCTCCCGACGCGATCTCGATCGGCGTCGACGTCGTGCCGGCCGGCAAACCGACCAATTCGACCTTGGCTTTGCCGGGGAAATCCGCTTTCTTTTCGGCTTTGATCAGCACATCGGTCGATTGCCCCAACTCGACGGCGGCTTTTTGAAACGCCACGGAAAAGAACGAATCGGTGATCGTCAAATCCGCGAACCCGGTCGAGCATTCGACGGTTCCGCCGCCGAGCACGGTGCGTCCGACGACGATGATCTTGTGCGTTCCGAGCGCCGCGCCGTTGTTGGCGGTCAAGGGAATCACCGCTTCGTTTTTCCCTTCCGGGATGACGATCGATCCGGACGACGCGACGCCGGCCGGGTTGTACAGCAGCGCGATCGAGATCGGTCCTTTGAATTCGCCGACACGCGCGGCCGTGACTTTGAGATCGATCTGACCGTCGCGCACCAACGGCGCGGTCGGCGCGACGATCTCGAGCTTGAACGGAACTTCCTTAGTGATCGCCGCGGCCATCCGATCGGCGTCGTGACCGTAGACGTCTTTATTGTTCTGACCGCGAATCAACATCGAGCGTTGATAAAAACGGCCTTCGGCCGGTTGATTGGGATCGCGCGACTTCGCCAGCATCTCGACCAACGCTCCCGACGGCGCGGCGTCGGGCGTCGCGCTGAACAGCACGGGCACGAGCGTGTTACCGCCGACGAACGGCAACGGTTCGGCGGTGAGACCATTCGGTGCGCCGCGAAGTTCGAGACCGGCCTCGCCCCCGAAATTCTGTCGTTGCAACGCGACCATCAATGCCATGCGGTTGCCGCGCGGAACGTTCAGCAGCGTCGGCACGTATTGTTGACGCTCCGGCAGATTCACCGTCAACGACGGCTTGATCGGCGTTACTTCGACGCGATAGACGTACGTCGGACCGCCGGACTTCAAGTGATCGCGAATGGAGACGTAATAGTCTCCGTCGTTCGGAACGGCGAATTTCAGGTAGGAATCGGGCATGCCGCCGCTGTCGTCGTTCGACGCGATTTGGTTTCCTTTATCGTTATTGATGCTCAACACGGGATCGAGCGGCGAGCGAAGCGTGCCGCGCGCGTGGACGCGAACGTCGTACTGCTCGCCCTTTTTCGCGGAGAACTTGAACCAATCGACGTCGCCGTCGGTTTGAATGATGCCGTTGAACGCGACCGGCGCGGGGACGGCCGATGCGACGTCGGTATGCGCGTTGTTCGGTTCTGTTTCCAGCACGTTCGGCAGATCGACCACGCGCAACTGATTGGGCGACGGCGCGATGCCTTGTTCGTTTTGCGCATAGAAGGCGTGCGTCGACGAGCCGTCGCTGGGCAGCGTGACCTTGGCCGCGAATTCGCCGCCGACGTCGCCCAAGCATTTGATCTCCAGCGTTTCGCCGGGACGACCGCCGGCAGGATACACGCCGAGCGGTCGCGGATACGATCCGACGTGCAAGCGATAGCGTCCGGTGCCGTCGCCGCCGTAGGAGCTTTCGCGCAACTGAATCACGTATTTGCCGTCTTCCGGCGCGACGATCGACGCGACACAGTCTTGCAACAACAACGAAGCGTCGTCGAGACGCGCCAACTCGAAGCGTTTTTCGTTGAGGATCGCCAAGTAGGGATCGAACGATGTGTAGCCCAATCGCAGACCTTCGATCTCGGCGGTAATGCGTTGACCGGCTTTCGCTTCGACGACGAAGTAGTCGACGTCTTCGGTTTGCACGACGCCGGCCACGGTGGTTCCCAGCGCGATCGCCTGGGGAGTCTCGAAGAGATTATTCGGTTCGACTTCGGCGACTTCGGGAAACGCGCCGATCGAAAACAGCCGCAAGTTCCCGACGCCGGTCGCCGAACGCAGACGGACCGCGTGGATGCCCAACCGACAATCGGCCGCCACGGCCAACTTGGCTTTGACGACGTTTCCCGCGGCCTCCCACGATTTGACCGTCAGACCGGGGGAATAGAACAACGCCTCCTCGGCGTCTTCCAAACGGACGCCTTTGAACTGCACATCGACTTCGGTTCCACGTTGAAACCCGGCCGGGACGATCTCGTTCAACACCGGTTCCACCGCGCGCGCAAGTTGAGCTTGCAAACCCAGCGCGAAAACGAGACACGCGAATAACCGGAAGGGCGTCCGAATACGACGCATGCGACACCTTGAAAACGGACTCGCTCAGGTGGGATCGAGCGGGGCGGGAACATCTATTGTACTTACGAATGCTCGAACGCGGCCGATCGGACCGCGTGCGAACTCCATAAACTTCGCCGTCGAGCATGTTCGGACGACGATCGGCGTCGCGCCGTTAGGCCAACAACCCCTTGACGACCTTGCCCCCGTCGCAAATCTCGATCGGTCGATCGCCCGGCGCCATCAGTTCTTTGTCGGCGACGATGCCGAGTTGGTGATAGACGGTCGTGGCCGAATCCTCGGGTCCGATCGGATCGCTGTCGGGCTCGCTGGCGGTCGAGTTCGACGAACCGTAAACCAGCCCGCCCTTGATGCCGCCGCCGGCCAGCATCACGCTGAAGACCTTCGGCCAGTGATCGCGACCGGCGTCTTTGTTGATTTTCGGCGTGCGGCCGAATTCGCTGCTGACCATGATCAGCGTACTGGAAAGCTGACCGGTGCGGTCCAGGTCGTTGACCAACGCGGCCAACGCTTGATCCAGGTTCGGCACTTGCTTCTTCATGCCGTTGGTGATCCCGGCGTGCATGTCCCAGCCGCCGTAGGTCAACGTGACGAAGCGAACGCCAGCGGTCACCAAGCGACGGGCCATGAGCAAACGCTGGCCGGCGTCGTTCATACCGTATTCGTTGCGGATCGCTTCGGGTTCGGCTTCGATTCTGAACGCGTCGCGGGCTTCGCGCGATGCGACCAAGCTATAAGCCCGTTCGTAGAACGTGTTCATCGCCTTGATCGAGTCGGACTGATCCTTCTTGGCGAAGTAATCGTTGACCGCCTCGAGCGCGCTGCGGCGCCGCGAGAAACGATCGTCGTCGACGCCGCCCGGCAACGAGAGATCGCGGACTTGAAACCCCTTGCTGGCCGGATCCGCGCCGAGACTGAAGGGAGCGTACGAGGAGCTGAGGTATCCGTTCGACGCGAATTCATTCGGGACGTTCGGGATGCAGACGTACGGCGGCAAGTTGTTGCGCGGGCCGTATTCATGGCTGACAACGCTTCCCATCGAAGGGAATTGCAGAGCCGGGCTGGGCCGATAGCCCGTGAACATGTTATGCGTGCCGCGCTCGTGGGCCGCTTCGCCGTGCGTCATCGAACGGATGACGGCGATCTTATCCGAGCATTGCGCAACTTCGGCAGCGTTTCGGAAAAGACCTCGCCCGTCTTGGTGGTGATGGTCCCCAACTCGCCGCGGTATTCGATCGGCGCGTATGGCTTGGGATCGAACGATTCTTGATGCGCCATCCCGCCCGGCAGAAAGATATGAATGACGCTTTGTGCTTTGGCTTCGATCGCGTCGTAATGCTTCTGCTCGGCGCGGGCTTGCTTGGCCTGAAAGTAATCGGCCAGCGTAAAACCGAGTCCGCTCAACGTGCCGACGGTCAAAAACGAACGACGGCTCAACGCGTTACCTTGGCAGTGCATCGCGAGTCTCCGGAGGAAAGGCGAAATAAACGCGCGGCTCGTAATTCGACCCTACGAAAAAGGCAGGGCGACCGGAGCAGCGGAGACGCATGTGATGGAACTTTTCCAGCAAACGCGTCTCGATGGTGGGATGTCTTTGGCGAGGATGTCGCTATGTGGGAAGTTTCAGCAGGACTTGGCCAGCTTTTCCGACAGCATAATGAGCTTAGGAAAAGATGTCAAAATTGCAACCAAACCCGCTCCCCCATTTACTTAATGAATACCATTTCCAAGAGGTTTCATCGAAAATTCCGTTTTTCCCTTCTTTCTCGAAAACACGGCAAAACTTGCGTTCATTTCGTAGAGTTTTCTAAACATTCCATATGACGTAATACAAATTCTAAGTCGGGTTGACAGGACGTCTATTGAACTTTTTTCCGGCTCATTTGGCGACTGGACGAAGACGTTAGTTGCCATCGTGCAAGCACTTGCGACTTGACGCTTAAAAATGACTCGTCCAATCCGACCCCGGTCACTCGGCCGGCAGCCACAACGGCCGCCTCCCTCCGGTGTCAAAGCAAGCCTGGCAGCGGCACCCGCCATACAATCCACACATGTGGTCTGCGTTTGCAGTCGCGCCTTTTGCATGGAATCCACTTTGCCGACATCGGACCGCACACTAACTTTGTATTTGAAGCGGGAAAAGTCTTGCCGCAGTTCGTGGCCAATAGCGTAACCCGCATTCTCGGCATTCGCAAAGACGATGGTCTGGCCGACCACCGCGGCGCGGCTGTAATGTGCCAGTTTTAAGGACGACAAGCTTTTGTCACGGCGAACCATGTCCTCACCGAGATTGAGAAGTCCGGAAATTATCGGGCCGTCGGAATCAGCGCCGCTCGCGGTGGCTTTCAAGCTCAGCACATGCGATTCGCCGACATTGATGTGGCGATCATCAGGCCTGAAAGCGATATTCCAGTTCCAGCGGAAAGTTCTCTGTGGCCTGCGAGTGGTGCGATCGCCAGGATTCCTCAGCCGCCATGGCCGCTGATTACATGCTCGTGTATGGATTCCCCGCGCGATTTTCCCGCTTCTCAACCTTCTTGCCGGGCAGTATCTCCGAAGGCTACACCCACTGTACGTGGGTCCGACCCAGTCAAAGCCAAGCTCAATATCCTCGGTGGAGTCTGTTCGCGCAGATAGAAGGCTACCCGCCGGTTCCCGATGAACTGCTACAGCCCTGGCAGTTTTGTCTCAACTTCGACGAACCGACGGAGCCCCTAAAAACGCAAGAAGGCGAGATCGTGACCAATTCTGGAATCTTAAAGGAGCACGCCGGATTGTACGTCGACTTACCGACATTGCCGGGAAGCCAACCTTTTGGTGCGTTTGGATTGAGTGGCAGCCCGGTCTGGAGATTCGGCGCCGCCGAAGTGGCATGGTCGCTGAACCGTTGGTCGCCCGAATCGGCGCCTGGCCGGGATCATTACCCACTGGAATGAAGAACGGTCCTATCTCGTTGCGACCAGATTCAGCGAGATCGCGGCACGAATGGCGAGCGTCACGTAGTCGGGCCTTCGATCAAGCTAGGTGCATACTCGTTCCACAGCGAATGATTGCCGCCACATCTGGACGGTGCTTGGCCAAGATCTCATCGAATCCCTCTTGCACAAAGGGAGCGACCCAGTATTGGGAATCCGCCTCGGGCGTGTATCCGCATTCCAAGCAATCGACGTAGTCGCTCGCCATCATGTAGTGCTGTCTGGCAAAGAACAAATAGGCGAAATGCAGCACCACCAAGTCGCGCAAGTCGGTGACGAAGGCGTCCAGCGCCTGACCACGGTGCGGTAGGTGGATCTCGTTGTCGTTAAGGAGGACATTTCGATAGAAGTTGTAGTGCGTGTGGTCGTTGCACCGATCGCGCAGCCGCTTGTAGCGGTCATCGAAGTATAAGACCGCGGTGATCGACGCCACGCGCGGGCACGCCCGGATGTACTGCGACATGACCCGATACTCGGGCAGTTGCGCCGTGCCCTTGAGCCAGCGATCGATCTGCTCGACAACAAAATTGTTGATACTGAAATTTTCTTCCAAGTACAGAATCGAGTAGACGTTGATGACCACCGAGTCGTGATATTTGCGCAGCAGCGAATACGCGTCGTTGATTCGTCCAGACCGGAGAACCGTCTGGATCGACGACAGCGTTCCATGAATGGACGAATAGACGTAGGAGTCAATATTCCCGAATACACTCGTGCCCGACGAAGCCCACTGGAACACAGAGCGGGCCAAGTGTTCGTAGAAGCCGATGTGTCTCTCAAGCTCGTCGAAAACAGGATGGGCCTGGTATTGAGGATCGTTCACTTGCATGTCCTACGTCTTCCATAAGGACGACCGTCACGATGCGTGTAACCCACGCAATGCTTCACTTGGTCCGCTCTGAATGGGTCTCAAACAGGAAGACCGCCAAGGTTGTGGCGGCTCCAACGGTCAAACGGGCATGCCGCGCCCCTAACCCTCGCCGGCTTCCCGCTTTGCCGTGCCCCGTGCCGTAGAGATTCCGCAACTCAGCCAAGCTCTTAGCGATCACCGCCAGATTACCCAGCAACGACTTGATCGACTTGGCCCCCTTCACGTCCTCCGCAATCCCGTCTGGAACAAGCTGCAGCTCCTCCAGGGTTCGTCGAACTAGGGGCAGCAGATTCGGTTTGTCTTCCACGGGCTTGCCGCGGTTCGCCAGGATCGTGTGGCACACCGATTCAATCAGCTCTTTGGCCGTACCGATCGCCAGATCGGGATCGTGTTCCACAGCAGCAGTCATTCGATTGACTTGCCGGTGAATGTAATCCTCGTCGATGACCGCAGCCACGTTCTGGGCCGCCTCGATCGCATGCCGGGAATTCGTTAGCGCCGGGGTCCAAAGATAGAACGTCCGGAAATGGTCGATTGTTCCGCCAAGCTCCAACCATCGGGTGCCAAGAGCTCGTTGAGCATCGTCACGAGACGCTTCGCCAGGTCGCGATCCGGCTGCACCGCGGGGTGAACGATCTCGGCCAGAAAATTCAGATAAACTTCATCCGGGCCGTCCGCGAGTTGAAACCGTTCATCATCAAACAACCAGTTGTCGTCCCAGTCATGATTGTTGACGCGGTGTTGCCAGATGTCTCCGGCGGCATCGTCAAACCGCCCGTCGTGGGACGGCAGTGACGAAAGGTTGTAGAGCCGGCTCAGAAACTCCGTTTCTCCCAGATCGCCGCTCCACGAAATGCCTTCGCGAATCAGCGCCCGACGAATGTCTCGGCGAGTAATCTCCGTCAAACTGTTCGCGTGGAGGGCCGTCATCCTGCAGCTCCTTCATTGCCCGTCAAATACGTGTAGCCAAGGCCGCAAGCTTTCGCTTGAAATCTCTTCGCTGCTCAGTTGGCCAAGCTGGCGGTCATTTTACGATGCGTTGTTCATCCCGCGAAGTCGAACCTGATCATCCAGTTGAGAAGGACAGCGGCACCATCCCCGGCTGCCAAACGTAGTCGATCCCATCGACATTGAAGGTCACGGGCGTCAACGGGTCGGCGAAGACCGCCGACGAAGGCAAGCCGCCCGTCACAAGTTGCGTCATGGCTTCTTCGAACCGTAGACCGAACGCCTGCTGCAACTTCTTGACCACCGGGATACTGGGTTCTGCCGGGAATGCCCTGTAGAAGACGTAAGAGTCGAACCCGTTAGTTTCATTCCACAAGGCGACGCAAAAAATCGCCTCGATTTGCGTGGTGTCCTTCCGGGACATAGCGCTCGACGAGCGGGCCAAACTCGTCAGGAGCAAAACTCCCATACCCGGTATTCAAGTAAATAATGCCCCCCTTCAGATCCTCCCGGTTCAGCAAGCCGCGGGTCGAGCGGATCTGCTTGGACGCCTTTTTCACCTGCGGCTGGATGGGGCTGCTGAGGATGTTAAAAAACTCGCGTCGGTCTGCTTCGTCGAGCACCGCGGGATCAATCTGAACCGGCAAGCCATCGCTTAGGAACCGGGCAAAAAGTTTGGCGAGTTTCTTTTGCCGCTCAGGTTGATGAAGCCCTTCTTCCTGAAGATTCTTCAGCTCAAACAGCCAATCCTCAATGAGATAATCGACAATGCGGTTTTCGTCGTCGGTCGGAATCCGCTCTCCGCCGACGTCCTGGACCACTTGATCCATGAAGGACTCGGTAATCCGCATGGGAAGGATCGCGGGGATTCCGGACTTGCCGGGCGCAAAGTGGTCGGGAAACACCCGAATCTCCGATCCGCTGGCCAACGCCGCTTCGTAAGCCGTCAGCATTTCGCCTCCCTGTTCGCGAACTCGTGAGTCGATCAACCGATCGCAAAGCTGAATTTCCAAGACTTCCCACTTCTCATCGCGCAGCACCTCCCTGCGCGGGCCAACGTTTCCTCGCGACCATTCGCCGCGACCAAAACCACGACCTTGGCGGTTTCCCATTCCTTGAACTCTGGATGATTCTTGGCTGGCTTCGCCTTCACGCCGACTCTGCTAATGACGGTCATCATTGCCTCCTTTGCATAAATGGAAGACATTTTAATGGGCGGGGAGTTCGCGCAGTCGCTCCGATCCCTCGCTTACTACCCGAGCTGTGGATGCAGCGTGGCCGCACGCCGTCTCTGCCCCAGCGCCGGGGCTTGGGAGGCATGGCTCGCATCGAAGTGAGCCGGGGATCAGTAAGGCAGTGCCGATCAGATGCGATTTTTTCCTGCCGTAGACACTCGTCGTTCAGTTGCGGCCAATGCATGTCGATCTGCCGCAGTGAGATTCTAACGGCGACTTCCTTCCGCTCTCGATGCGTCAGATTTGTCTCGGGGCGGCGATAGGATGCATCGTATCCTGG
Organism: Pirellulales bacterium; assembly: GCA_049840575.1. Lineage (GTDB taxonomy): Bacteria > Planctomycetota > Planctomycetia > Pirellulales > JALHPA01 > JANRLT01. The sequence continues at coordinate 64,878 of JASGKV010000003.1, read as the reverse complement.
ACAAAGCCAATGACGGGCGTAGTTCACGAAACGCTCAAGAGTTTGGATGTCGGTGTCCCAACTAGCGGGGTCTTGATGCGGTCGCCGGCGATTTTCATTCCAGTGCTGCATTCCCCACTCAATCAGTTCTTCATAGGTGATTGGCGGAAAGTCGGTCAGGACACATTCGCCGTGCAGTTCCCGTTCCTGCTGCTTCCGTTGTAATTCTCGTTTTTGGTTTCTTTTGCTCATACTCTAGAGGAGTAAGAGCGTTTTCATTTTCTCAGCCGGATCGGAGCCAAAAGCGAAATTTTTTCCCGACAAACCGCCCACCCAAAAAAGCTGCGGGCACCAATCGAGGCGCCCGCAGCCTGAAAGTTATAACGCTTCGGCGTGCTCAGCCAACGCGGCAGGACAAGCTCACAGCGTTTCCATCCGCCGGAGATACTCGTGTTATTACGTCTGTCGCGCTGTGTCATTGTGTGATTGTGCATAACTAGATGCCGGTAATCGCATTGATTTTCAACAAGGTTTTTCAAATTCGGCTTGACCCCATCGTCTTACGGTTGGTAAGATTTCATTACCGTCACTTATGACCGTTGTTTATGGAGGAGCCAATGGCCAAAACGCGAACTGAAATCGAACAAGTCGTGAAGCAGGTCTTGAAGGATTTCGTGGGCGGAACGCACGAGATTGTGGTAAGTGATAAACCGATCTCGGGCCTCGGGCTCACCAGTCTTGATGGCGTTGATTTCGCGTGCGAGCTTGAAAAGCAGCTTGGATGTTCTATCCCCAGCAAAATGAATCCGTTTGTTCTTGATGGAAATGCTGGTGAGCGAAATGTGAAGCAAATCGTTGACGCAGTGTCTGCCATTTGCTCCGAGACGTATGGAGTGACGCTATGAGCGATGAAATGCAGCAGCGGAAGGCGATTGCTGAGCGACTCAAACTCGCGCGCGAACAGGCGGGACTTTCTCAGGGACAGGTGGCCGCTAAATTAGGCTGGCATCGGCCGACGGTCAGCGAAATTGAGGCGGGTCGCAGACGAGTAGCAGCCGACGAAGCCGGGTTGCTTGCGAAGCTCTATGGTGTGGATGTGAACTGGATAGTGACGGGCGACGATATCGACGCTGATCCCGCAATCCAGTTGGCGGCCCGCGTTTTGTCAAAACTAAAAAAGGAGGATGCCGAAAAGATCCTCAAACTGTTGCGACGGCTGCCTCCTGCAGGAGGCGACAAATGAATCGACGCGAAGAACTGGCAAGACTCTCGGCACGCGCTGCTGCGGATCTTCGAATTGCACGCGGATACCGTCGCGATGTTCCAGTGTGTCCGCTCCACGCGGCGACCGAGAGCGGCGTACTCGTGTGGCTGGCACCGATTCCAAGCCTTGAAGGTATGTACTGCAAAGACCGTGGCCCATCGATCATTGTCTCGACGGAGCGCCCGCTGCCACGCCAGGCATTCACCGCCGGACACGAATTGGGACATCACGTCTTCCAACACGGTACGCGGGCCGACGAGTACTTGGAAATGCCTCCCGCAACGAAAGGATTCGATCCGGAAGAGTTTCTTGCCGATACGTTCTCCTCGCACTTCCTGATGCCGCCGGCCGCCGTACGGGCAGGATTCAACGCTAGAGGAATCGCAATAGCAAACTCTCAGCCCGTGGACATATATGCTGTGGCAACATGGCTTGGCGTTGGATACGAGACTTTGATCACTCATCTCGAAATGACTCTCCGCCTGATCCCAACTTCCCACGCCGACAAATTGCGCAGGAGTTCACCGAAGGTGATTCGAGAGGAACTGCTAGGCAGGAATCTCGTTCCATACCTCGTGATTGCCGGTACGTTCTGGTCGGGTCGCGCGATTGATCTGCGAGTGGGAGACGGCGTGCTGGTACCGCCGGACAGTGTTCAAGAAGGGGAGCGAGTGACGTTGCAATCGTCAGCAGTTGGTGAACGTCTTGCGGTCGCCATCAGACGTGGGCTCGGTCGGATCGAATCGCCTTCCACGGGCTGGAGCAGTTTCGTACGAGTGATGCCTAAATATTTTGAAGGGCAAAGCACATTCCGTTTTGATGAGGATCCCGATGAGAACCTTGGCACCGACAACGATTTGTGAAAGCACTCTTGCGAGAGCATGGGCGCGGGCGTTTCAACATGCCTACCGGAATCCGCACGATGCCGGACCGATGACCGTCAGTTTCAATGTGTCGACGGCTGGAGAACCGGAGGAGAATCCCAAGTTGCGGCAAGCGGTCGATCATGCTCTAAAGGATCAAAAGAAAGTCAAAGTGTCGGTGCAGGAAAACGCTGCGATGTTGTTCCCGCAGCGAACGTGGCAACTTTGCCGAGCTCAGGGACGGGCTGCGTTCTACGAACACTACAAGACCCACATCTTCCCTCGTATTAAATCGCTGGCTAAAGGTAAGTTCTACGGAACATATTTCGAGCGGATGATCCGGTATGCTGATGGAGTGAACCAGTTGGAACACATCATCGAATTCTGGGAACGATGCCGGAAATCGAGTCGGCGTCCCCGCCCTTCGTCAATGCTTGCGGCCTGTTTCGACCCGCACCGAGATCATACCTTTGAACCGCTTCGAGGCTTTCCGTGCCTACAGCAGCTTTCATTCGCTTATGACCGCAGCGGTAAAGGACTGGCGATCTCCGCCTTCTATCCCTGTCAGTACATTTTTGATCGTGGCTACGGAAACTATCTAGGGCTTTCTCACCTAGGAAAATTCATCGCAGATGCACTGCAATTGAGACTGGTCCGCGTCAATTGCTTCGTCGCGGCCCCACTTCTCGGAGACGTGACTAAAGCCTCAGTGGCTTCGGTGTGCAGTTGCATCGAGCAAAGTCTGACAGAATCGCCAATCGCAGCTTAGGCAGGGAAGCCAAAATGAATCGAAAAATCGGATCGAATTCCGACGGTGGCAAGGGTATCCGCCGTGCCGTGCCGCGTGGGTTCAGTAAGTTGGCCCCCGCCAAACCTTCGCATGTCTATGACACTTACTGGAAGTTCGCCGTTAAACGTCAACAGATTTTTGTTGCGCGGGCGAAGGGGGAACATTTTCAGACATCTGATTGCATACTCGCGAAATACAAGTTCACGAACGCTTACCGAGCGTCTGACCGAGTGAGCCAATACTTGATCCAGAAGGTGCTATATGAAGGCGAACAGTCTGCACAAGAGATTTTTTTCCGGACGTTGCTATTCAAATTCTTCAACCGAATTGATACTTGGGAAACACTTACCAAAAAATTTGGGATGCCGGTAAGCCGCGAGTTCGATCCGCGTAAGTACGGTCAGGTGTTGGAAAGCACTTTGATAAGGGGAGTGCCGATTTATTCTGCTGCGTATATCATGCCTTCCGGCGGGAAGGGCAGCAAGTACGACCGGAAGCACGAGATGCATCTCGCTCTCCTAGCCCGGATGGTGAAAGAGGAGACCGCAAAGCGGCTCCAAGACTGCGCCCGCATGAGGGATGCCTTCGTCTTGCTGAGGTCGTTCCCAACCATTGGAGACTTTCTTGCGTACCAATACGTCACTGACCTGAACTACAGCAGTGCATGGAACTACAGTGAAATGGAATTCGTCGTTCCTGGGCCGGGAGCGCTTGATGGACTCCAAAAGTGCTTTCACGACCGTGGCGGACTGACGGAAGCCGACCTCATACGGATTGTCACAGATCGGCAAGAACGCGAATTCGAACGGCTCGGGCTTACATTCCCAGATCTCTGGGGGCGGTCGTTGCAATTGATCGACTGCCAGAATCTTTTTTGCGAAATCAGCAAGTACGCCCGGATCGCTCATCCCGAGGTAGCCGGTATCACCAACAGGACGCGGATCAAACAGGTGTACTCGCCAAATCCGGAGCCCATCGCATTGTGGTATCCACCGAAGTGGGGGCTGAACGACCGCCTTCCACGCTAGTTGACGAGCGATGTTGCAGATCGGAAGTGTCAAACAATACTCCTATCCTGACGGAGAAAAACTGATGGATCTCAATGAATATCAGAGACAGGCGCAGGCAACGGACCAAGTGAAGGGAATGGGTGGAGACAGTCTGCTCGTGCCGCTCTTGGGGCTCGCGGGAGAAGTCGGCTCGCTGCTCGTGGAATACAAAAAGCAGCTCCGTGACGGTCCGGCGCACCGCATGTATCAGGAGCAGGTCGGAGAGGAATTGGGCGACTTGCTGTGGTACATTGCCAACATCGCTTCGAAACATGGCCTCGACCTCGACAAAATCGCCCACGACAATTTGCGAAAAACTGCCGCACGATGGTCGCGAGAGGTTCCCGGACAACGCTCATTTCTGCCGGCGTTCTTCGATGAGCCGTTTCCGGAGCATGAGCAACTTCCACGTGTAATGGACATTCAGGTACAGACGAATCGAGAAGGCAATGTTGAGTGCCTGATTGAAGGGAAACTCCTGGGCGATTCTTTAAGCGACAATGCATACGAGGACGATGGTTATCGGTTTCACGATGTCTTCCATTTGTCGTACGCCGCTGTGCTGGGTTGGTCGCCTATCGTTCGCTCGCTACTTCAGCGTAAACGACGCAGCAACAAACAGGTTGATGATATTGAGGATGGAGGTCGCGCGAAGGTCATTGATGAAGCAGTTTCGGCGATTGTTTACGATTATGCGAGAAAACACAGTTTCTTCGACGGGGTAACGACCATCGACTTTGGCTTGCTCAAAACTATCCAGAGCCTGGTTAACCATCTTGAAGTGGGACGTTGTTCGCATGGGGACTGGGAAAACGCTATCCTTCAGGGATATGCGGCATGGAGAATTATTCGCTCTCATAACGGCGGGACACTACGTGTCGATCTGCAACGCCGGGCGATTCAAGCGACGCCCCCAAAACTTGATCTTTAATAAACAGCAACAGGCTGAGGTTATGCTTCGATTTTTCTTGCGTTTGCCTGAATAAAAGTAGAAAATTTAAAATAGATGGCAGTTCAAGAGCTGTATTGCAGAAGTTGTATGTTATTGCTGCATAGCCCTTTATGTCCTGAATTGGTTTAAGCATTATTATCTCATCCTAGTGTCTTCCAACGTTGTGCAATAGTGTTTGGCGAACATACTTCTCACGTTGTAGGCGTGTCCCAGGAGGGCATTGAACCGTACCGCCGTTGGGGTGAGCGCGACCATTCCGTCGTAGGTCGCCTCGTAGCCGTGCTGGGGGCGGTGACTTGACGAACAAGCGCCTGTCCGCGCCGGTCCGACCGGTGTCGCCGACTTTGCCGGGAATCACCCACGCGATCAACGACCAGCGTTTGTCGCTCAACTCATGACGTCGCAGCATCGAACTTCCTCCGTGAAGTCCATGTAGTCTCGCCGATACTCAACGTTTCGAATAGCCTGAATGTTCAGGATACCTAAACCACAATCGCCTTAACAATGTTCCCGTGAACATCGGTGAGGCGAAAATCACGTCCTGCGTAACGATAGGTCAGGCGTTCATGATCGAGTCCGAGAAGATATAGCATCGTCGCGTGCAAATCGTGCACGTGAACCTTGTTTTCGACCGCTTCGTAGCCGTACTCGTCGGTCGCTCCGTAGCCGATTCCGCCCTTCACGCCACCGCCCGCCATCCAGAGCGTGAACGCCTTATGGTTATGATCGCGGCCGTCGCCACCTTGAGCGTGAGGCGTACGGCCGAACTCGCCTGTGCAAACCACCAGCGTGTCTTTGAGCATGCCGCGTTGCTTCAAATCGGCAAGTAAACCGGCGATTGGCTGATCGACAGACGCCGCGTTCGCTTCGTGACCGGTACTCAGGTTGAAATGCTGATCCCAGTTGCCGCCGGCGACTTCCACAAAGCGCACACCCGCTTCACATAGGCGACGTGCGAGCAGACATTTTCGACCAAAGTCATCGGGCGAACTGTTGAACTGACCGCCGCCTTGCCCACGGCGACCACCGCCTCCTTCGCTGATGCCATACATCGCTTTGGTTGCCGCGGACTCTCGTGAAATATCAAGAACGCTTGGCATCTCCATCTGCATTTTAAAGGCAAGTTCATACGACTCGATCACGCCTTCGACTTCCGGGTTCACGACATCGCGGGCCAACGTTTCGCGATTCATCGACTGGATGAGGTCGAGCGCCGTGCGTTGTTCTCTGGCGGGCATTTTTCCGGCGAGGTTACGGACCGATGCCGAAGCGATGGGACGCTGGCCAGAGCCGATGCGAGTCGCCTGATAGATGGCGGGAAGAAACGAACTCCCGTAGTTTTGAGCACCACCGACATCACTCGGCGGTGATAAAGTCACAAAACCAGGCAAGTTTTCATTTGATGTGCCAAGACCATAGATAGACCATGCTCCCAACGAAGGTCGGATGAACTGGGCACTGCCCGTGTGCATTTGCAAGAACGCCTGGGGATGCGCAGGAAAATCCGTCTGCATCGAACGGATGAAACACAGATCGTCAGCTTGCTTGGCCAGATTTGGGAACAACTCCGAAATCCACTGACCGCTTCGCCCATGTTGAGCGAACTTCCATTTCGAGCCGAGCAGCTTCGTGCCGGGGCGTTTCCCCGCTTTTCCTGTATCGGCCGTGAGCTTGGGCTTATGGTCAAACGTGTCAACGTGTGATGGTCCACCACGCAGCGTGATGAAGATCACACGCTGCGCGAGCAGGGAAATGCGTGGTTTTCGTGGCCAGCGGTCCTTCGGCGGCTTGCGCAGCATTGTGAGCGAGACCTGCGAAAGCCAACCAACCGAAACCCGACGAGGCGGTCTTCAGCATCGTGCGACGCGACATCAAATGAGACAAAGATTTCGGTTGCATGGGTGGCTCAATGATTGTTGGTTGTGAACTGGGAATCCCCTGCGGTTGTTGCTGTTCTGTGTTTACTTCGATAGCTGCAATACAACACCAATAATCCTCCGATCACGACGACCACGACACACGGCTCCGGCAAGGGTTGGACGGCTTGCGAAAAGTAATACAAATCGCTTTCCCAAACGATGGGCTCGTGAGCCCCGGCACTGATGTAAAAAGCATGGGAAATCGGCTCGGCAGTGAGAGTCTGATCGGCGGCCACCAATCCAGGGCCTGTGACATTGTCTATGTTGCCCGTCGATACCCAGAACAAATTCAAATTGCGACCAGGAGATGACACATCGACCGTGCTGTCGCCATCGATTTTACGAGTATTGGCTCCTGAGAACGCTCCAATGTTGGAAAATATATCTGAGCGCCCTAAGCCGATGTCCATGGCTTGTCCGCCGCCAAGTGACAAGCCAGCTAGGGTCCTATCAACACGATTCGTCGACGCCGAGTAGTTTGTCTCGACATAGGGAATCATGTCTCGAATCAAAATCCGTTCGAAGTTCGCGTTCTGGGCCGTCGGAGTCAGGGCATAGGCTGCATCGGTCAATCGAGACGGCATAACAAGAATGGTCGGCGCGACTTTTCCATCAGCGTAAAGATTATCCATAATCGTTGGCGCAAAGATGTCGTTGACCCAGGTATTCGAGTTTCCGCTGGCTCCATGCAACAAGTACATGACGGGATAAGCTTTGTTCGAAACATAACCAGGTGGCAGATACACATTCATACGATAAACACCGCCATCAATCGTGGAGTTCAATTGAACCGCCTGAACGGTGCCGTGCGAAATCCCAGTGCGAACCGTATCAAAACCAGCAGGCGGTTGCGCTAGGTTCGGAGTCAACGAGAAAGTTTGCGCCATCGCTGCGGAGCAAAGTCCCACTGCCAACGCATACGTTATCAGGATGAATCTCATTGGTCATTTCTTTCGCTAGTCAGCAGCTTGTTATCAAGTTGTTTTATTAAGCAGATCTACTTGCTGTCCTTGAAAAGCAACGGCGCAAAATAGTAGAGGTCGTTCATCCAGACTTTCGGTTCATGGCCACCGGCATTGACGCGGAACACATGCGGAACCTTTTTCTCCGTCAAGTACGCATCGGCCGAAGCCATGCCGCTCCCCGTGAGATTGTCACGGTCACCGACGGACAACCACAGCAAGCGAAGCTGTCGATCTTTGGAAGTGATATCGAAACGCATGTCCTGAATACGTGATCCGCCGCCAGAAAAAGCTCCGACCCAGGCAAACTGATCCGAGTTCGACAGCCCAGTATTTAGAGCGATCCCCGCTCCCATTGATAAACCGGCCAACGCACGCTGTTCGCGGCCGGCAGCCACGGGATACTTGGATTCCACATGCGGGATCAAGTCCTTAAGCAAAACATCGCCGAACGCCATGCCAGCTCGCGACTTCGCGTCACGATCGTTACCTGCTTTTTCTCTCGCCGAAACCGAGAGTGCCGAAGGCATCACGACCAGCATCGGTGCGAGCTTCTTTTCGGCATACAGGTTGTCGAGAATGGCGTCGGCATGGATCGGTTGAACCCAGTTGTTTTCGTCGCCGCTCGCCCCGTGGAGAAGATAGAGCACCGGATATTTCTTGGTCGATGAGTAGCCCGGTGGCGTGTAGATCGTCGCCTTGAAATTCCCACTTCCTGCCTTCGATTCATACTCGAACGGAGTTACCTTGCCGCGTTCGATGCTGGCTTGCGCAACATCGAAACGCGCTGGCGGATCGGTTTGGTTTACTTTCAGCTCCGTGGTGCCACCCTTTGCTAGTCCACCAGGGCGACGAGGTCCCTTAAGACCAGGCGGTTGGGCAAAGGTTATGGACGATAGCAAGGCGATCAAAGCAATCGCAATCAATGAAGTGCGCATGTTGATTAATCCAGAAAACGAAAGTCGGCGCTAGCAAACAGGGCGAGACAGAACATGCTCCAAGCTTTGTTCGGGGATGAGCCGACCGAACGTTGACGTTCCAGGAACGTCTTGGCCGTCTGGAGTTCTTTGGCCGTGGGTTGCCGTGCGAAGCACGTGACATAGGCTTGTGCAATACGCCGATCAACGGTCGCGGATGATTGAGCAATTTGCTTCTCGGCAAACTTACTCGCTTGGGCGATGACAAAGTCATTGTTCAACAAATAAAGCGCCTGAGCGGGGACATTCGTCTGTTCACGAGTCCCCATCACCATGCTGGCGTCCGAGTAGTCGAAGACCGCCAACGCATCAGGCAACAAGTCCCGAGCAATCGGCAAATAGACGCTTCGATAGTTAGCCGTGGCGTCAATAAAAGTGTCTTCGTCGATCCGGACAAACCCACCTGTGCTGCCGATAGGACCATTTCCGGCCACTGCAACCGCCGAGCCAACAGGGGGTTTGAAATCGAGTTGTCCGCTTGCTGACAGCATGGCATCGCGAATGCACTCGGCGTCGAGACGTCTCTTGTTATGTCGCCACAATCGCGTATTCTGAGGATCAGCCGCATAATTTCCTGCCTCATGAGTCGAGGCGAGTTGGTAGGTTCGGCTCAGAACAATTTCGCGGATCGTCGCTTTCATCGACCAACGATTCAGAACGAGGCGCCGACAAATGATCGAGCAACGCTTGATTCGCTGGGGCCGCGCCCGAAGTTCCAAAGTTGTCGGCGCTCGCAACCAGCCCCTCACCGAACAACCACAGCCACAGACGATTGGCCATCACACGCGCTGATAGCGGATTTCGGGTACTCGCGATCCAATCCGCGAGTTCTTTACGACCGCTCGTCGTGGCCGGGATTGTCGGCTTTGATAAACTCGCGAGCGTCGCCGGAAACCCTCGCGCGACACGACTCTCGGGTTCGTTCATTTCGCCGCGCACAAATAACGGACTGTCTGCGATCGTCTCAAAGCCACTCGGCGGGCGAATACCTGAGCTGCCTTTGATTTCCACGACCTTTGTCGGCCGCATCGCCTCAAGCCTACCTTTACTGGCGGGACGATCTTCCACTCCCATGCAATACGCTAAAGGATTTCCCCGCTCGTCGTACGAGTGGAGGCGACTCTCCAATTCGGCCATTTTGCCGAGGGCGATTTGCACTTGAATGAAAAACTGCGGGCCGCTTCCGCCTGTGGCCGCTTTGCCATTTTTTCCCGCCTTGCCGCCTTTCGTACCTGGTCCGCCCTTGGCGCTTGGTCCGCGCGGCGGCGGCGCAGGCTTGCCGCGTTGTTCCATCAGCTCGTCATAGTGGGCTTTGGCTGCGGCGTAGTCGGCCGCTAGTCGTGCCCGCTCTTGAGAATTGATGCGGGGCTGAACTGTTGGCAATCCTGCATCGTTCGGCAAGGAAACCAAGCCTCGTTCCTGGTTGTTCTTCGGTCCCGCCAGCGTCCCGTAGTTCACTTGCGTCGAAAGAAAGATCCCCGCGAGCGAATAATAGTCTCGTTGCGAAATCGGATCGAACTTGTGATCGTGGCAGCGAGCGCAGGACACCGTTATTCCCAGAAAGGCTTGTGATGTCGCATCGATTTGTTCATCCGCCAGATCAAGTTCGAACTGCCGAGGCGTCAATTCCCCAAGATTCTTGGGCCCGATCGCCAGGAAGCCCGTGGCAATCAACTGCTCCGCGCGGGTCTTCGAGTCTTTCGTCGGAATTAAGTCACCGGCGAGTTGCTCCCGGATGAATTGGTCGTACGGCTTGTCTTTGTTGAATGCCGCGATCACGTAGTCGCGGTAACGCCATGCGTGTGGGAACGAAACGTTTAGATCCTTGCCGGTACTTTCCGCATAACGGGCGACATCCAACCAGTGCCGCCCCCAACGCTCCCCGTACTGCGGCGAAGCCAAGAGTTTGTCGACCACCTTCTCGAATGCGTTCGGCTCCTTATCCGCAACGAAGGTCTCAACTTGCTCGGGGGACGGCGGCAAGCCGATAAGATCAAAATAAACCCGACGCAAAAGTTGCTGCTTGCTGGCATCGCCGACGGGCTTCAAACCTTTCTCTTCCAGACCCGCCAATACGAAGCGGTCGAGGTCTCCGCGCGACCACTCCGCATCCTTAGTTGTGGGCACGGCGGGCGGACGCAACGGCTGGAACGCCCACCATTTCTTGGCCGCTTCGGGATCGTATTTCTTAGACTCAACGACCGGCGCTTTTCCGTCGCGTGGATCGTGAGCCCCCATCTTCACCCAGCGTTCGAAATCCGCAATCACGCTGTCGGGCAGCTTGCCGCCGTTTTTTGGGGGTGGCATCGCCGTATCCTTATTGGCGTAACGAATCGCTTCGATGAGGATGCTTTTCTCGACATTGCCTGGCACCACCGCTGGCCCGGAATCGCCTCCGCGCCGGATTCCATCACGAGTGTCGAGTAACAGACTGCCGCGTACGTTGGCGGATTTTTCCGAATGGCATTGGTAACATTTTTCAACAAGAACCGGGCGTATCTTCGCCTCGAAGAACGCCGTCTGGTCACCCTGTACAGGAGGCTGCGCGACGGCACGAACAAATCCGCCGCAAATCATGACTAAGACAATGAGGCTGATACGAGTCTTCATGGTTGCGTTGGATTGAATGGCTCTCAAGCGTCCAAAAAAGAAGCGCACTCCCAGATCGCCTGAAGTCTACGAATCGCAACCTTTTGAGAAGATGAGGCCAGGAATTTTCTCGACCTAGGCAGAGTCGATTTCATCAAACCAAAAGGTGTCAGAACATCGACCGGCTATTAAAATCAGAAGCTATGAGGCTGCTTATCATCGAAGATGAACCGGATTTAATGCGACGTCTCGCGAAGATCTTTCGTGCCGAAGGTTACGCCGTCGACACTGCGGCCGATGGTCAGCAGGGATTATCGAAAGCCACCGCCATCGATTACGACGCGATCTTATTAGATGCCATGCTGCCGGTATTCGATGGCTGGGAACTGCTAAAACGCTTACGTCAGTCGAAGCGTACCCCGGTTCTGATGCTGACCGCGCGCGACGCCAGTTCTGACCGAGTACGGGGGCTGGACGAGGGAGCCGACGACTATGTCGTCAAACCGTTCGACCTACCCGAACTGCTTGCACGCGTTCGCGCTCTGTTGCGACGTGGAACGTCGATACCGAATACTCGCTTGGATTTCGGTGAGATCGTGGTCGATACGGCGCAACGTTGCGTTTGGCGTAACGGCGAAGTGGTCGCATTACTCCCAAGCGAATACACGCTCTTGGAATATCTCGTCATGCATCGCGGCGAAGTCGTTACGAGAACGACGCTCTACGACCATCTTTTCGACGAGAATGAAGAGACGCTCTCGAACCTTCTAGATGTGCGGGTCTCCAATCTGCGACGTAAATTAGGGCAGGAATTCATCGTGACGAGGCGTGGCCATGGATATGGCATCGACATCGAGCAATGAAATCGTTGCGTTCCATCCGCGTTCGTCTCCTCGTGCTGATCGGCTTATTGTTGTTCGTTGCGCTCGCGGGCTTCGGCTACGTCGCGTGGCGTCGCGAGACCGCGGCGCGGTTCGCCGCGATCGACCGCGCCTTGGAAGAGCGATTGAATTTGCTGATCACCGGTTTTCGCCCAAATCCAGGTCAACGGCTGGAAAGCGTCACCGAACCACGTCTTTCGCCCCGCGCCCGGGAGTTATTCGCTAACGACGGCGGAGAGCCATTTTATTACGGCGTCTGGCTGAGTGACGGGCAAGTTCAAGCCCGTTCGGACGCGGCCCCGGACATGTACGTTCCCGCGCGGACAGAAACACAGTTCGTTCGCACGCGCGAGAACTTCCGCGAATTGATCCATTTCACGCCCACGGGACGTTGTTTTTTAGTCGGCCGAAGCATGCATTATGTGCATGCGGAAGCTAGAGCAGATGCTTTTGCGTTGGCTGCTATCGGAACCGGTATTCTGACGGCCGGGCTCGGGTTGGCTTGGTGGATCGCCTCGCGAGTCACTCGACCGCTGCTGGAAATCAGCCGGACCGCTGAGCAAATCGCCGCCGGGGAGCTTTCCCAGCGAATCAATCTCGCCAACACCGAGGACGAATTGAGCGATGTCGCGAAAGTGCTGAATGACACATTCGCACGCCTGGAAACCGCGTTCGAACGCCAGAAGCAGTTCACGGCGGACGCCTCGCATGAATTGCGAACCCCCGTTTCGCTCATTATGGCGCATGCCCAAGGGGCACTGCTGCATGATCAAAGCCCAGAAGAATACCGAGAAGCGTTGGCGGATTGCGTACAAGCCGCACAACGCATGAAGACACTGATCGATTCTCGACTGGAACTCGCCCGTTTCGATGCCGAAACGGAGCTGGTTCAACGAGAAGCTTGCGATCTGGCACTGCTGGTTCGCGATTGTGCGTCTCAGTTGAGGTCTTTCATCGATGCGAAACGTTTGCGGATTGAATTAGAGCTTCAGCCCGCTCCTTGCCAAGTGGATCCCTCGCGTATCACTCAAGTGATTCTGAACCTGCTCAACAACGCGATTCAGCACACGCCGTACGATGGGAAAATCGTTCTCAGAACTTTTAAGAACGAAGGTGTTTGCTTCTCAATTTCCGATGAGGGGCCCGGAATTTCGGCCGATGACTTGCCGCATCTGTTCGAACGTTTTCGCCGCACCGACGCTTCGCGCAATCGAGCCACCGGCGGCAATGGGTTAGGGCTAGCCATCTGCAAAGCGATCGTGGAAGCCCATGGCGGTAAAATTAAAGTTGAGAGTCAGGCTGCAAAGGGATGCACATTCACAGTAGAGCTACAACCATCAGACAAGTGAAAATGTCCCGAACATTAGCAACTCAAATACACCGAATAAAGCTTCTATCGAGGGCGATCGTATCGGCTAGCGAATTCGCCGATGATTTTCCCCCATCCTTTTTCATGGCCTTTTCCAATCTCATCTTCCGGAAGTTTTTCATGCCGTAAAGTCATCAGGGTTTGTCCGTCTGTTTCTTGGAACTCGACAGAGACCAATGTTTCAATGCCTTGCGTGTGCAGTGACATCCATGTGTATTCGATTCTCCAAGGGCGCTCGATAATAGTAAATCGGCCATAATGCGGTTTGTGTTCACCTGCCTCATTGATATAAAGCCAATAGAATAGTCCGTCTACTTTTGCATCCATAATCAGCTTTGCGGCCATGCTCCAGGGAGTGCCTGGACAACGAGGATCGAGCCAACCGTCAAAAAGCTCCTCGCACGATGCTGGAATCGTGCGTTCCACTTTCAAATCAAATGTTTTCAATTGGTGCTTCATGACTTATCTTTGCCCTTTCGTTTGTTTGTGAAATGGGAAGCGAATTCATCTAACCGATGATTCCAGAACCGTTCGTATTCATGCACCCAGCCTGCAACGAGATGCAAGGGGTCCGGGCAAAGCGTGATCAGAACTTCACGCCCTTGTTTTTCCCGTGAAATCAGTTTTGCTGCGCTCAAGCAGTTTCAGGTGCTTTGTGACCGCGTTCAAGGACAAATCGAACGGCTTCGCAATATCAGTAAACCTTGCAGGCCCGAGCACTAATTGCCCGATGATTTTACGTCTCGAAGGATGCGAAATCGCAATGAGGACGTCTGATAACTGATCCATGTACCGACTCTTCACGTGATTTGTGGAAAACTTGCTCGATTCACGCCAACTCAATACGAATGATGCGATCATCGTGTTTCCCCAGGATAAAAACCGCTTTGCATCGAACTTAGAGGTGTTTTTTTAGCTGGCGCATCGAAGAAATCCACGAGCACGGGGAGCAACTTATTAGGTTCCGAAAAAAGAACAAAATGACTGGCATCAGGTATTACCGCAAGCTGAGCGTTCGGGATTAGCCGCGACAGTTCGATGCAACGCTCGATAGGAATCAAGTCGTGGTCACCGCATGCGATTAAGACCGGCGCCGTTATTTGCTTGAGTTCAATAGCAGAAAATCCTTTCCATTCGGCTCCGCTCTTTAGGGACCGAGAGAACATCTTTTCCCATTGCTTTGAATCGGGAGCAACCTTTTGAAATTCCTCTCGCTCCCACCTCATTAAGTTCGAATCAGACTTAACTACCTCGACGATTTCTTTTGGTAGTGGTGTAAGCGGACTACCATACGTTGCAATTTTACGAACCAACTTGGGGTGTCTGACTGCCAGCGTTACAGCGATCACCCCTCCAAAACTGTCACCGAAGAAATCGGCCTCTGCAATCTCAAGATGCTTGAGCAATCCGGCGATGTCATCAGCATGCTGTTCGACGGTCATCGGTCGATCGATATCAAGCGTCCGACCGTGACCTTGAAGGTCAACACAGATCCATTGGCGGTTGTTCGTTAGACGTGGAGCCGATCCCCCATGACTGACAATCGGATGAACATAGACGGCTGGCTTTCCCTCCCCACGGATTTGATAGTGCATCCTCAGGCCATCTATTTGTGCGAATTCGTCTATGACTACCGGGGGGCGCGACGGGGTCCGAAGCCAAAGCGAACGACATGGCATGGATAGTCAAACATAACGCGAACAAACAAATCAATTTCATCCGATTGCACTCATGAGAAAATGTCGTGGCCGACCGACAATCATTACACCTTTAGGTGCAACGATTGTCAAGCACGAATTTTAAGACCATCTTGATGAAGCGGAAAGTATGGTTTGCAGAAGTTCGAAGTCCTGGCAAGGTGAGAATACTTGTCTTGCGTATGTTGAGAATTATCTGCGTTAACTATCTTTCGGCTCTACGATCGTGATCCGCTCAACTACCGGGGGATCTTCCGACTCCGAAAAATAATGAAAGCGATCCGCCTTGCTTCTGCATCTATTATTCTGGTCTTACGGCGTTGGAATCAGCGCAACGCGAAATCCGACGGTGTTGCATGCGCCACTCGGAGCCCGCCCTTCTCCAACGGAAATACTTTTGCAACTGCCTCCGTTCGCGTACCACGACCCGCCGCGAATCTCGTAGACTTCTTTGCCTTTTTCGGCTCCATTCGTGGCGATTATCTTTGTGTCGCACCAGACCCACAAGTTACCGGCCATATCGTAACATCCATATCCGCTTTTACCCGATTCGTATTTCCCAACCGGCGTCGTATTGCCACCCGACGCGCTGATCGCATGAAATAATTCGGTGCCGATAAACCCCGTGTTCGTACCGTGCGCCACCCAGCCGCGGACCTGACCGGTCGGCCCTACGCTGAATGGTGTGCCGCGCCCCTCTTCGTCATACGCTGCGATTTTCTCGACAGTGACTTTCTGTCCGGCATACTTCGCGGACTTTGATTGGTACGAGGTTTCCAGTGTCGGTTTGTTCCTCAAATAATCCGCTGCGATAACCCCGTTGTAATTGAATTTGCTTTTCAACCCACTTTCCGTCAAAGAAACGTCCATGGAGTCGCCCCAGGGATAAATCGTGTTTTTAGGACCGCGCGCCGCTTTCTCCCATTGCTCCGATGTTGGAATGACCACATTCCAGCCGGTTTCCTTGCTCACCCACATCGCGTAGGCCGTTGCTTGACTCATCGATACGAACGCGACCGGATGATTGCTTTTGCCTTGAGGATACGTTCCCTTGGACCAATAGCTTGGAGCACGGCCGCCGTTGGCGTCCAAGAAAGCCTTGAATTCGGCATTTGTGACATGGTATTTGCCGATGCAATAGCCGCTGAGATTGACCTTTTTTGCGGAGGCTCCTTGCCCATAAGTGAATTCGCCCGCCGGGATATAGACCATGGATTCGGATACCGCAATCGACGTCGTGCCATCCTTCACAACAGAAGTCGTCTTAGACGTAGGGTGTGGAATTGCCGTGCCGTCCGCTGCGTTGCCGACATGTTCGGCGGCAATCGAGAAGATCGGTGTTAGAAAGACCAGAATCGTCGCAACAAAAAGTTTCATCAGACTTCTCCGATCCCATGAAGAATGATTTTTGTAGATAGCCACTGTCCGTTGTCCAGCTAGATGGCTGACTATCGACTTGCCAAATAGGAACTATCTCACACATTCAACACCGCCACGGAAAAACGTTCTGCGGAAAGGTCTTTGAGGGTTGAAATATTACGCGAGAAGTTCTCGGCGACTTTCCAGTTCTTGCTGGGCAAAGGATTTGACTTAACCTCTATCGTTCACGGACAGTCAACACGATCGACTTCGCGTTTAACTCGACTACAGCCGGAAATAAGCCGCGCCGCTGAACAAATCGCCGCTGGTAACCCGAGCTCTACATAGCCTTCTCCTACATTGCCTGCATCCTGATGTGATTCAGACGCTTGTAAAACAGTTTTCAGGCTTCAGCAAACTTTCCTGAAATCCGTAATACAAAGCAATGAAAGCGGTCGAAGCCACAAAAGAAAGAAAGAGGAACCCCGCGCCATAGCCTGCGGCGTCCACGATCAAGCCGGTCAGAATGTTGCTCAGCGCGGCTCCGATTCCCACGGCCGTCGCGACGACTCCGAGGACCAAATTGAAGCGTCCCGTTCCTTGCGTGAGATCGGCGATGATCAACACGGAGACGACGCCAAAAATTCCCGCTCCGACGCCGTCGAGAATCTGAATGGCGATCAGGCAGGCCGGATCGTCGGTCAAGGTATAGAGCACTCCGCGGAGCGGCAGGATTGCGAACCCCAGTAACATGACCCGACGCCGGCCTTGGTTCGCTTTGCGACCGGCCCAGACTGCGATCGGCACCATTGCGATTTGCGCGACGATGATGCAGGCGGCCATCAACGATTGGGCGGAGTCGGGACGAGACTCGGCCAGCTTCTGTCCCAGCAACGGCAGCATGGCCGCGTTCGCGAAATGGAACAGCACCACGCTCGCCGCGTAAAGCACGATTCGTCGATCGTAGAGCAAAACTTTCGGCGAAGAAACATGCGATTGATCGTCGGCCGCGTCGGCTCCTCGCGCGAGATCGTGATCGACGTCGGCATCGCGTATGAACAGGACGCCGACGGCGCTGGCCACCGCCATGAACGCGACGCCGTAAAACACCCCCGCGCTGTCGAATCGAGACGCCAACACGGCTGCGAATCCGGCCGAGACGACGTTGCCGGAATGAAAGCAGGCTTCGTTTCGACCGGCCCGTACCGAGAACCGCGCGCGTCCGACGATGCCCAGGCTCAGCGCGGCGATCGCCGGCGGAAAGACCGCGACGACGGCGCCGGTGCAGAATTGCAGCGCGTAAATCATTTCCAACGTCGGCAGGTAATACATCGCGATCGTGGACGCGGCCACGAGCAACGCGCCGACGAAAATCGCCGCTCGTTTCGCATGCGTTCGATCGATCCACGCGCCGACGAACGATTGACTCAGAACGGTGCCGAGCAGCATCGCGGACATCGCGAAGCCCGCTTCGCCGGAGGTCCAGTGGCGTCGACTCGTTAGGTAAATGACCAGGAACGGGCCGAGACCATCGGCGACGTCGGCCAAGCAGAACGCGGTCGCGTCCAACGCACGCTCGCTACGCGGCGCTCGACGTTCCTGGCGACCTGTTGCGAGATCGGAATGAGTGAGACCTTCAATGACGGCGAGCATGAACGAACCCGTTTAGGAACGAAAGACGAAATACACCGCGCCGCACAAACAGAGTCCGGCCCAGGCGAAATTCCAATCGAGCGTTCGATTCATGTAATAAATCGAGAACGGGACGAAAACCGCGAGTGTCACGACTTCCTGCAAAATCTTGAGTTGCCCCAAGTTCAAACCATGTAGGTCGCCGTAGCGGTTGGCGGGAACTTGAACGAAGTATTCGAAAAACGCGATCAACCAACTGATGACCGCCGCCAGATACCAAGGCTTCTCCGCCAAATCCTTCAAATGCCCGTACCAGGCATAGGTCATGAACAGATTCGAGACGATCAACATTCCGATGACGATGAGCGTTGCCGGCATTTCGAATGAACCCTTAACAGACGCGAGAAAAACAGAAACGACTTAGGACGGAGGATTAGGTCGTGCGGGATCGACCGGTAAGCGGATCGTGATCGTCGTGCCCTGAGACGGCACGGATGCGAGTTCGATTCGCCCCTGATGGGCTGCGATGATTTCTTGGACCAAACTCAACCCAAGCCCCGCCCCTCCGCCGTCATGATGGGTGCGCGCTTCTTCGGCGCGATAGAACCGCTCGAAAACATGCTCGCGATCCGACTCCGAGATCCCGATGCCTTGGTCGGAGACGATCAGCACGGCGTTCTTGTCTTGCGTCAACGTGACGACGAGGATTCGGCTCTCAGGCGGACTGTATTGAACGGCGTTGGAGATCAGATTGACGATGACTTGTTCAAGTCGTCCGGAATCGCCTAACAACGGCGTGATTTGCAGTTGTGGTACGATTTGGATTTCACGCTTCGCCGCCAAAGCGGTCATCGCGTCGATCGCATCCTGCGCGATCGTCGCCAAATCGATGTTCTCTAACGAAAGCTCCGCTGATCCGGTGTCCTGACGTGCGAGAAACAACAAATCGTCGATCAACCGTCTCATGCGTTGCGCAACGTAGACATGTCCGCAAGGCTGCTTGGTAGTCCTCCGGAGAACGCGGTCTGGCCAACGTATGCTCGGCTTGCGCCAAGACGACGGTTACTGGCGTGGCGCAACTCGTGCGAAGCATCGGCCGTGAAACGCGTTTGTCGTTCGAACGCGCGTCGCAAGCGTTCGAGCATCGCGTCGAAAACCGTCGCCAAACGCGCGTCCTCGCGTGTGACCGGTTTTATCGATGGTCGTCGATTCAACTCGGTCGCCGAGACGCCTTCCATCGAAAATGCGAGATCTTCCAAGGGTCGCGCAAGCCTTCGGGCTAACCGCCACGCCACGAATCCACCGATGGATAACGTCGCCGCTCCGACGGCGAAGAGGACATAAGCTAGTCGTCGCAGGCGATCGAACTCCTTCGCCAACGGCCGTCCGATCAAAATCTGCGTGTCCTCCGGACCGCGCATGGCCAATTGCAATTCTTCCTCGAAAACCTTCGTCGTGAACGGACGATGACCATCCGCCTCGGGCAAATCCGTCAGCGGCTCGACATGCGGCGGTAGCGGATCGCTGCCCGCGAGTTGTTTTCGATTCGCATCCCAGATCGCGAAATACGCGTGATCACGCGGAGCGGCGCCGAATCGTCGTCGATAGGCACGATCAATCTCCAATGCCTCATTCGATCGGTGAACGCGCAAATCTTGTGCGATCAGCTGTGCGGCGCCGAGGAGGTCGGACTCGACTTCGCGATAGACGCTCTGACGCGTCATGATGTAGATCGCGATGCCGAAACCCAGCGTCGCGAGCGCGAGCGTGGTCAGCTGCCCCAATAACAATCGCGTCCTCAATGCGGGCAGTCTCGACGAATCATTGCGGGACGACATAGCCTTGCCCCCGGCGCGTTTCGATCAGGCCGTGTCCTAATTTCTTACGCACGTTGGAAACATACACGTCCAGCAGGTTGGAAAGCGTGTCGTCGGTTTCGTCGAACAAGTGATCGTACAACTCCGTCCGCGCGATCACGCGGCCCCGATGTAACGCCAAATACTCGATCAAGGCGTATTCGCGAGCGGTCAGCGATGCGACCGCTCCATCCAGCAAGCAGCGACGGGAATTGAGATCGATGGTGACGTTCCCTACATCGATACGCGACGAGGCATGTCCCGCAGATCGCCGAATGAGCGCTCGCAATCGCGCCAACAATTCCGTGCGTTCAAACGGCTTGACCAAATAATCGTCGGCTCCCGTGTCGAGCCCCTTCACGCGATCGTTAACGGTGTCGCGCGCGGAGAGAATCAGGACCGGTGTGGACTTGATCGTGCGTAGCTCGGTCAAAAGATCCCAACCATTCAACTTCGGCAGCAGCAGGTCCAAGATGACGGCATCGTAATTCCAGCTACGAGCCTTGATGAGCCCCTCACGACCATCGGCGGCGATGTCGACCGCGAACTCGGCGTCGCACAGAATCTCCGCGAGCAAACGCCGCAAGTCGGGTTCGTCTTCGATCACCAACACACGCATGACCGATCGACTCCGGTAAAACGGGACCGCTCGGAAAAATATCCGAGCGGTCCCGACAAAGACAAACAACTACTTGCCCTCTTCGATCAATCGACGCAGGTCGCGCAATTCGCGCAGAATCTGTTCATGCGGCGGTTCCGCAACTTTCGGGCCGGCACGATCCGGCGACGGTCGGCGGTCACGCGGTTCGTCGCGTTCCAAGGTTCGGCCGTCGGTGGTCGTGATCGTATCCGCGTGCAAATGCACGTCGCCCTTGGGCGTGACGTGACGCCGTCCTTCGACCCGCACCTCGTCGCCCTTCGAGAGCAATTGCTTCAAGGCGACGCCTTGATGCGGCGGAAACTTCACTTCTGTCCCGTCCTTGAGTTCGAACCCATCGACGTCGCCGGGGCGATTGACGTGAAAATCGACGATTGTTCCCCGCGCGGACATGGGGCGTTCTTCGTCTTTGGGGCCGGGGCCACGCTTACCCGGCTCGTCGCGTTCCAGCGTTTTGCCGCTGGCCGTCGTAATGCGATCGGCGTGCAGATGGATGTCACCTTTCGGCGTTTCGTGTCGTCGTCCTTCAATGGTCACTTCGTCTCCGACCGAGATCAGTTTTTTCAGGGCGACGCCCTGATGGGGCGGAAACTTGACTTCGTTGCCGTTCTTGAGCGACAGCCCGTCGATGTCGCCGTGTTTGTTCGTATGCAAGTCCGCGACGGTGCCTTTGGTCTTCATCGGTTCCTCGTTCGGGGAAGAGTCGGTTCGTGTTTCGGATGGCGGGGCGGTCAAGTCCGCCGGTGCCGAAAAGCCGTTGGTCAGTACCACGCCTCCGCCGATACCGGCGGTGAGAATCGCCACCGCTAAGAGGCGTTTAAAGCCTGAGTGAAACATCGAAGTGCTCCTAGAATGTGCAACGGAGGTCGGTTCTTTCCCGAACCGAGATACCTTGCGTCGCTTCATGCCAAGTCTAGGAAAGCCACCTTAAGACAAGATTAAGACCTAATTGTTGATGTCGTCGTACAAGTTCTGATAAAACGAGTCGGATTAAAAAGGCTTTTCAACCGCTGACATTGAGTTAACGCGAGGTTGAGCGCTAACTCAACGCGAACTTGCATCGCGGATGCCTTCTGACCCGAGCACTGTGCGAGCGATGTTCGTTTTGTTTTGAGAGCGGGACTTAATTATGCGAGCTCAAGCTGTGCTGTAGGAGAGTGGAAGACCGTGAACATGGTGTCATGCACGCTTTGAAAAGCCCGGTCTACCGCCCGATTTGAAAGTAACTGATGTGTTGCTTATGAACGTGGAAGACCCGTCACCGGAACCGCCAGTGGCGGCGGTGGTGGGGCGTTCGGGGGGAGCGGCGGAGCGGGCACGGCTTCTTCGGCCGCTTCGATCATGACCGGCTTGGCTTTCTGCGGACTGTTTTTGGGCATCTCGGGCGGCGTCGTTTTGCGATCGGCCGGTAGGTCGCGGATCACGCTGACCAGCAGTCCTTCGACGTCGATGGTTTGATCGCGCTCCGCCGTCCGGACGACTTTCCGCACTCCGTTCGTGGTGTAGCTGACCGTCCGCGCTTCGTGCACCATCTTCGTCACCGCGTATTCGATGGTTTTCGTGTCGCCGGACGGTTCCATTACCTGCTTCGTCCGTGTCTCCGTTACGGGGACCTTAACGACGTATTCGCGAGTCGCGGTTCGAGGCTCGGGCACCCAGCGCGTAAATTCCTGATTGGCGGGCACGAAGCGTTTGAGCGTGGCCCGTTCCAAAATCAAAACCGGATCCCGCCTTCCCTTGACCGCCGTCGCCAAATCGATGTACCCCGCATCAATTTCCGCCTCGCCGCTCAAAAAGCGCAAATACTGCGGTCCTTGCGCCGTCGTTTCGAGCTCCGCTTCGCCGTTTTGGGTGACGATCGTGGGAGCCGACCATGTTTTCGTTGATGACGAGAACGCCCAGACCACCGCAGGACCGTCGTCCGACAACGAGCTCAGCGTATTGTAGATCCGATACGCGCACGACGGGCGTCGCCTCCGATTCCTGATCCGGATCTACGCCGGGAGCCGCGCCGGGCGGTGCGGCCGACAGATCGCCGCCCAAATACTCTTGTCGGCCGAACGATGCGACGTCGCGGCTTTCGACTTGCATGCTCGTGGTCGCTTCTTTGCTCCGCATCACGACCTCCTCTTCGCGAACACGCGTTTCGGGAACCAGGCGTTCGATGGCGGATGTGACGCGAATCGTTTGAGGCTTGCCGTCGGGGCCCGTAACTTGAACCTCGCGTGTGTGTTGATCCATCACGGTTTTGAAAATCGGCTGTTCGACGGAGCGGATGCCCATCGTCTCGTGCGTCTTGAGCGTGCCGGCCGGAATCACGGTGTTGATCATCCGCCGGCTTAAAGTCAGAATCGGCTCGCGTTTCCCCTGCAACGCGGCATGAAAATCGATGAATCCGGCTTCCCATGTCTGCTCGCCCCGAACGACACGCACGAAGTGGGGCTGCTCGCTCTCCAAGGCGATCCATCGCATGTTGTCGGGCGACGCCCATGTCATCGGCGGCAGCCAGGACTTGGTCTCGGTCGAGTAAAAATGCAGGACCAGATCCGTCGCGGATTGTGCTTCGGCTGACTCTTCCACGACCGGATTGATCGGTTGGGGGGCGTCCGACCGCGGCGCGGGTTCGGCTTTTGCGGGCGCATCGTCGAAACGCAGCAAAGAACGGAGTAGGAATTCGTCCTTCGCCTGCGTGTCGTTCACGCTCGAAAGCCACGAACAGCACAGCGACAAAAACAGGGTTCGGCGTATCATCGCGGGATCGATCAAGGAAGGTCTTTGATGAAGAATCCTGGTACGGTTCTCAGGGTTTTGAAAGGTCGCCTTCGCGCTGCGGAGACTTCGAATCGCGGTCGGCATCCAAAGTCTTCCATACCGCCACGTCGACCGCGACTCCGGGAACCTTCAACGTCACATTCTCCTCCGCGGTCATTCTCATTCGTTTCGCAACCGGCGTAACGACCTCTTTCTCTTGGGTCGTGTAAACGTCTTGCGTGACCTCGATTTCACGTTCCTCTTGGCGACCCGTCGAGGCATTCGTAAAGTTCACGATCTTTTTGGTCGTCACCGGCGTCTTCGTCGTAACGTTGATGGTTTTGGTTGATTTTTCGATGACGATCGTTTCATAGACTTGCCCCTTCTCGATCTTGCTCTCCACCACAGTTTCTCGAAAGCGGACGACCGGAGTTTCCAAGTCCCTCAAGCCTTTCTGAAAATCGATCCAACCCGCGTCCAACGGCATACCATCCGACCGTACGATCCGGACGAAAAATCGTCGTTTGTTCGGTAACTCCAACTCGATCGTCGTTCGACCTTCGAGCTGAACTTCGGGCAACCAGTAACCGTACTCTTCCGAATACAGACCGATCGAAATCATCGATTTTTCAAAGACCGCTGGTATTTTCGCGATCTGGGATTCTTGAGCGATCGCCAATCCGGGCGAGCAAACTAAAAACCAGAGCAACAACGCGCGCATAACGCTCACTCATCATGAACAAGCCCGGATGAATCTCTCCGAGAGGGCGGAGCGATCGATTCTGGATGGTCCTCTCATCTGAATCAAGCGGCGGTTTGTGATCAATGCGACTAAACGACCAACCGCACACAATCCGAAGGATTTCAGCGTCTGTTTTTGATCGAATCTTCACTCGAAACTAGGTGCGCATAATGATTTTATTGAATGTAAAAAATGCTGACGGCTATCTATGGAGTTTATTGTTAAGTTTGAAGTCGTTATCCGACTTCAGGCACAACCGCGGGCAATTTATGTTTCGAGCGGAACGAGAAAAACAATTATCACTCCTCGTCGTGAACGACCGGACGACGTTCGAGTTGGCGAGATTGTGGTCCGACACCATGTTTCGCCAGACGGGGCAATATCGCATCATCCCCATCGGCACGCCCGCGTCGCGATTGGTGCGGGAGATCTTGGATTACGAGTTTCCAAATGAGTCGAAATAAGCATTAGCACCGCCTAGCGTCTGATCACCGAAGTGTCGCACATGCATTTTGAAATTTCCGATTAGTCGATTCGCACAACCCACACTCCGCGATTTCGAAAGCCGTCCCGCTTACCCAGCCTTTGATCAATCGCGTTTCGCATACCGTTTTCGAAGTCGCAGAAACGTCGTTGAAAGCGTCGCGGTGATCATGGCGGGGATCAACAAACACGCTTTGCCGAAATGGGGATATAGAACAGCGCAAAGCATCCCGCCGGCAAAAAAACCAGTGATCGTAGAAACGCAGATTCGAATCCGTCGACGATCGACCGGCAGTTTGCGAAGCCGATGACCTAGCGCGACGCCGAGATCGGTGAACATTCCGGACACGTGCGTCGTCCGAATCACTGAACCCGAAAACGTGGCGACCATCGCGTTTTGTAGACCGCACGCGAACGACGCCAGATAGAATCCGAAGTTCGATTCGCGACGCAAAAGAGCATAGGCGACGGCCAGAACGATCGTTTCCAAAAACAACGCCAATCCGTAACGCGCACCCCAGTGAAATTCGTCATTTTGAATCAGCAGACCGGAAACGAACGCACCCGATAGGAATGCGACCATCACGGAAACGATACGAAAAACTCCTACGCCGTCTCCTTCGTTTATCGCCACACCCAGTTGCGACGTTAGGCCAGTCATGTGGGTGAGCATTTGATGCTCAAATCCCAAAAAACCCAGTACGTTCACCATCCCCGCCACGAACGCCAAAACCCAAGCTCCGAACCAGATCCAGGATGGAAGGCGATTCAGCATGGAGGATAGAGATTGTGGTGAGATTTGACCTTATGGAATCAACGCCAGGAAGCCTGATTGTTTCTCGGACTTTTCGAGATGCTTGCCGTTTCTTGCACTGGTAGATGATGTTTTCAGGCGTCCACGAGTATTTGGCAAGATAGATTGCGACCTATCGTCTCGATTAATGAAAAACGTCAGGCAAGACTGGCGGCCGTCGTAACGAGTTCTTGCGATGCGATCGGTTTGGCGAGATGAATCTGAAATCCGGCTCTAAGATCTTTCGTCCAATCCTCCGAACGAGCAAAGGCCTCAACGCGATCGCGGGAGTTAATAACTATAACACCAACACCTCGATAATCGCGGTGTGGTAGACCCGGTTCGGTTTCGCGTCCTGTTCCGGCGACTCGTAAGGAATCATGCCCCGCCCCGTGTCTGGTCGTTTCAAATCGATACTGTGCTACATCACTAATTCTCGCTGAATCTTCCATGGCAGATATGACCGGATTGCCCGAGCAACTCAACATACGATACGGAAGTCTTGTTATTCAGGGGCGGAAATTCGTAAACGACCGTTTCAATTCGGTCGCCTAAGCGCATGGTGAGATCGAGAATGAACGGTTCGTCGGCGTGTGACATTTGCCAGAGCAAGCTGACTCCGCCGGGTTTTACGCCCATGCACACGGCTTGCGGACTGTTTGCAATCACTTGGCTATCAAGAGATCGGTGGGCGCTCAACTCGGCGGCCTCGATCATGTCGTCGCACTGATTCACGACATAGAAGCTCCACCCACCGATTTCGCTCAGGTGTTCGTGGATGGCCACCAAGTGGCAACACGGAGTCTCGCTCATTCGTCGTTCGCACTTCTCATTCAAGGTATGAAAAACCCGACGCCGCCCAGGGGAGGATGGAACGTCGGGCACGTCAGGCGAAGGTGGTGACCATTCCTGACGCTTTGGGTTCTAAAACGATCCGTAGATGGAACGCATTATTCTGGAAAATGTAGGCTGGCATAGCTGGGCTGTCTCTCAGGGCCACGGATGGGCAATACTACGGCTTGAACCGCTGATTCGAGTCGACTGCTTTTGTTAGCACGTTGTTCGACGTGAACACCCAGCCATCTGCCAAGAAACGATCGATCGCGGCATCGGTTACCAGACCTTGGTCCACCACCTGACAGCGATCATGTTCGATGTCCTGCGCGTGACCGTCCGGCATATCGCCGATGATCGCCATTAACAGCCCGTCTTGATACTTGAGCGTTTTGAATGACTTACCGACCAGGAGTTTGCGGAACGTCATGGGCTTGGCCGCTAAAGGGTGAATTCAGGTGGCGTTTCGATGTTGTCAGGATTCATCGGCCAATGCAATCGCATCTCGCCAGGCCTTGGGCAAAAGATCGGCGGGCTCGCATTGGAGGATTTTGCAGATCCGTAAGATCGTTTCGAACTTGCATTGCGACGCGTGGTTTTCCAGGATCTGCCAGCGTTGACGACTCACGCCGTAGCGGCGCCGCACACTTCCATGGAGACATTCAATCGTCGCCGCTGTCGCTCGATGCGTTGGGCGATTTCGCCATCGAGTCGATTCACGCCTTGCTTGGCCAGGGCGGAGTTATGCTTCGCGTCGGCACTCAACCAGTTGAGATTTTCAAAGGAACAATTTCCGGGATCTCCATCTTTGAATTGGGGGACTTCGAATTCCCCGTCGTTTGGACCTCCATGGAACGCCAAGAGAACGAGCTTCGCGACCTGCTGGACGATGCGTTTCTCGCCCATCAGCAACGTCACGGTCGCGGCGCGGTGGGAAGTGGCCGGACGTACGAGCAAGGGCCGTCGCGTTTTGCGAAACGTACTCCAGACCGTTCCGTCGCTGGAGATCGCGTATCCCGGAAATCCAAAATCTTTTAGATCATGATGCTTGATCAACTTGGAGGGATTTTTGCCGCACATACTTTGATTCTCAACGACCGATTGGCAAACCTTAAACACCGCTTGCACGAGAGAAAGCGAAATTATTTCCCTTCGGGATGTTCATGCTTCCAAAGAATCGCGAAGCGTGTCAACTCTTGAGTGTTCATCAGTCGCAATTTTGTTTTGATACGCTCTCTGTAAGTTTCCACGGACGACAAAGCCAACCCTAATTGATTCGCGATCGCCTTGGTTGGTTTACCGTCACCGATCAGTGATAAAACCTGAAGTTCACGTTCGGATAAATCCTTACCCACTTCACCGAAAGTCGTGAACTCGCTAAGAGTGTTTTCGAAAGCGACGGACAAAAAATGTTCTCCGTTCGTCACGGATTTCACCGCAGCCAATAAGTCTTCTTCGGTTGCGCGTAGGCAAAGACATCCCTGAATCCCGCGCTCCAGTAATTTGTTGGCATAATGCCGGTTCGGGTAGTGCGATACCACAATCATGAGGACTTTGGGCATCTCCAAGCGAATCTCTTCGATCGCATTCCAGCTGTCTTCATTCGTATCAAGCGAGTGAAAGACGAATAGTTCCGGTTCCTGGACTTTCGCCATGCGGATTCCGTTCGCAATGGATTCGGCATGGACCAAGTTGTCATATCCACTTTTCAACAAAGTGGCTTTTAAACCGGCCAGCACGATTGGGGAATCGCTGGCGATAAGTATGGCATTGCTTCGTTTTTCCATCCCACACCTAGAGGGGTCGCTAGCGATCGAATGGTGTTAATCGAACATTCCTACATCAGTCGTGCAAAATATGAGCCTTTTTGCACTCGTACTCAGCGCATCTTGTCGGTAGCGTTCATTCTCGATTTGCGATGCGAATCGGCATTACGCAGGTAATCGCGATTCAATGAGATGGAAAGTTTTTTCGCTTGATCGGCGTGAGCGCAATAACACACGACGTGGTTGTCATCGTTGCGAAGCACGACCCATCTCGACCCTTGCATTTCAAAACGATAAAAGTCCTTTTCCTCATTTGGATCGACTCGATTGACGGACATCGCAACTTGGGAGGAGTCGAAGAAAAAGCCAGCCGTGAGGGAGCTATGTGATAGTCCAATGCCTGGAATATGCAAATTGGAGATGCATCTAGCGTACTTGGCGGAAACCCGCGAATCTGTCGCGGCGGACGCTACAAAGGGCGTCAAGTTCACCGGCGGCATGCCCAATATGGCTAATGACGGCTATGCCTCTGCCCGTCCCGCTTGTACGGCTTGAAGTTGCAGGACTTCGTGGGGATCGCTTACGGGCGTCCGTCGCACAAGCCGCTCAAGGTCGATGTCGTGCTCGGGGACCTCAATGAGTACGGATCTGATGCGGAACCAGTAAGCCTGCTAAACAACAACAAGGCTCGTCATCAAGACTGATGACGAGCCTCATGCAAATGCTTGGAGACTGAAAACTTATCGGGCAGCGGACTAAGCGACGGTGGCGGTGTGCACATCGCTGGCGCCGGCCGCGGCGAACAACTGCTTCGCGCGATCCAGTTGGGCATCGGTCCCGGCGTGCACCGAAATCAGGATGTTCCCTTGCGAAACGCGTTCGCCGTAGACCTTGGCTTCATACTCGGGGATTCCGAGTCCGATCAATCCGCCCGTCGCGCCTCCCAGCGTGCCGCCGACGGCGGCGCCGGTCAATGCGGCCATGATCGGCCCGGCGGCGATAAGGGGGCCGAGTCCCGGAATGGCCAACGCGCCGATACCCGCCAACCAACCGAGTCCGCCGCCGAGAAGGGCTCCTGTTCCTGCTCCCGCCGCCGCGCCTTCCGGGGCTTTGGTGTGATTGTCGATGGCGAAGCTCTCGGTTCCCTTCTTCTCCGCCATCAAAACCGACACGTCCTGATTGGTAAATCCCGAAGTCTGCAGGTCCGATGCGAGACGACTCGCCGTCGCGACATCCTTCACTAATCCGTAAACGACGTTGGCCATGATTCTTCTCCTGGTTGGGTTCTAGGTGTGGGAAAATCTTGTTGAGGAAGTCGCGTTAGGGCGCGGCGACTTCGACTTCCGATGTGACGTTCGCTTGTCCGGCGACGCTGTGCGCGATCTGTTCGACGCGTTGCTTTTCGTCGGCAGTGTCGACGGGACCACGCAAGGTGGTTTTTCCGTCTTGGGTGATGATCTTGATGTTTTGAGCTTTTATGGACAGTTTTTTGTCGACGATCTGCTTGCGAATGTTCGCGGTGATGTCCAGATCGTGTTGATTCTCATTTTGATCGATCGGGGTTTTGGTCGTTTTTTCGACATCCCGAGCGTTCACGCCGGTGTTGTCCTTCGGCAGCCGGTTCGGATCCGTCTTGGGCTTGGAATCGCAGCCCATCGCCAACATTAGAAGGCCGAGCGTCATTACATAGCGCATGTCGTAGCTCCTCGAAAAAAGTTCACGTCGATTACTCCGAGCGGGACTTAAGCAATTCACAAGCCGTACTACAAAAACCAGCCACAAACACCGTATTTCGCCAAACGGTGTTCCATCACGCTGATGAAGTGACTCGAAGTGGTTCGGTTTTCATTAGGTATGGACGCACGTTAGCCAGCAGGTACCGCAGAAAAGTGCGTGTGAGACGTTTTGCGAGTTAGTGTTTTTCCAATGGCGTTTCGGCAGGGCCTGCCAACACTTTTCCGTCGCAATGAAAGCGCGAGCCGTGACACGGGCAATCCCACGTCCGTTCTGCCCCGTTCCAACGCACCAAGCAGCCCATGTGGGTGCAGACGGCCAACACCTGATGCAGCGTCCCGTCGTCGGCGCGAGCAAGCCGTTTGCTTGCCGTCGATTTTGAAGATCGCTCCTTCGCCCGGTTTGAGCGCGGCCGGGTCGTCCTTGCGGCTGGGCTTGAGCCAATCTGTTACGAGATAGTACGGGAAATCGACGTTCTGCTTGAGGTATTCCCACGTTCCGCCGTGCAGCTTCTTGCGTTCCACCGAGAAGAGATCTTGCCACGGGTTGTTCTCGCCCAGCACCCAATCGCGAGCCATAAGCCCGGCCAGCGTCCCGAACGTCATGCCGTTGCCGGCGAACCCGGTGGCGACGAATTCTTGTGGTGCCGATTCACCGATGAAGGGCAGTCCGTCGTTGGTTTCCACGACTTGCCCCGACCAGCGGGTATCCAGCTTTAGGTCGGGGATCAGCTTCACCGCCAACTCGCCGAGGCGGCGATATCGGGCCTCGACGTCTTCGGCTTGTCCCGTTTTGTGATCTTCACCGCCCAGTACGACCCGTGCGATGTCCCCCGCGCCGTCGATCCGGAGATAGCGATACGGATCGGCGGTGTCGTAAAACGACGCGTCCGAGAGCGCGCCGCGCGGCACTTCGCCGGCGACGACGTAGCTCGAATAGCCGTAGAGTTTGCTTTGAAACAACGTGGCGCCGATCAACCCGCGATTGCCCATCAACGGCACATGCGTCGCCAGGATCAACTTGTCATAGTTGATCTCGGCGTCGTTGACTACGACCCGACGCGGGTCGATTTCGAACTTCATTGCCTCGCTCTCTTCCTGCACGACGCAGCCGTCGCCTTGGACGGCGGCGGCTAACGCGTTCAAGTATTTCACAGGGTGAAAGAGAGCTTGATTCGGATAGCGGACCGCCGGCCGGCCGACGACCGGCGCGGCGTCGACGAAATCGGCGTCGAAGCCGAGTT
Source organism: Pirellulales bacterium (assembly GCA_049840575.1). Taxonomy (GTDB): domain Bacteria; phylum Planctomycetota; class Planctomycetia; order Pirellulales; family JALHPA01; genus JANRLT01. The sequence continues at coordinate 33,736 of JASGKV010000003.1, read as the reverse complement.
CGCTCGCCAGTTCGGCTTCTTTCCTCAGCGCATCCGTTTCCAGGTCTGACGCATCGACAGGCGCGTGGACAAAGCTCGGGACGCGCCGAAACTCGCAATCGATCCGCAATTGATCGACGAGCCCATCGATCACGTCGATCGCGATGGATCCGCCCTGCCAGGCGCGGCTCGCCGATTCGCGGCCGAAAACGTCGACGAGCCGTTGTAACCGATGATCGGTGACCATCGAAAGATGGGCGGTCGTGTAGCCAGTGTCGCCGTGGGCGAGGCGATCGCGCTCCAGCACGCATACGGTCTTCCCCGCCTGCTTCAAGAACGACGCCGCCGTCAGCCCGGTGATGCCCGCCCCGACGACGACGACGTCATAGCGACCTCCGTGCGCGACTTTCGGGAAACGTGGCGTCTCCGTTTCCAGCCACAAGGAATTCGAACGCTGGTGGAGCATGAGGTCACGTTTTCCGGAAAAAGCAGGAAAAAGCGACCCATCGATCCATCGACGGGTCGCCTCAACTTGAATGCTTCGAATCAGGCGACTTCTTCGGTCGCTTCGTGGTTGATCGAGCCGGCGATCTTGCTGAGCTTGACGTCGGCCGCCTTTTCTTCGGCCAGGCTTTCCTTCAGCAGGGCGACGACCTTTTTGTCGTAGCCCAAGATGCCCGCCCAGGTGATTAGCGTGCCGTAGCCGGAGATCTCGTAATGCTCGACCTTCTGGGCACCGCAAATCAGCCCGGCATCAAGGGTCGACGGCTCGGCGTCCTCTTCCATCAGTTCTTTGCCTTCCTCGATCAGTCCCTTCATCGCTTTGCAGACCTTCGTCTTGGCGGGCTCGTCGATCAGCTTGAAGACGCTCTCCAGACGCTCGATTTGCGTCTCGGTTTCCGCCAGGTGGTCGGTAAACGCCTGACTCAATTCTTCCGACGAGGCGTTTTTCGCCATCTTCGGCAGAGCCTTCGTCAGTTGCTTTTCGGCGTGATACAAGTCCTTTAATTCGTCCAAAAACAAATCGGCCAGAGATTCGAGACTCATAACGGCACCCGGAATGAATGGTGTTTTCATTGCGATGCGCTGCCACCGCAAATGAAGTGCCGGCGTTCTTCATGTCATCCGCGAGGGTGATCGGCGAGCGACGTCGTCGCTGACGTTCGGCTCGCGAGTTGCTGCTGGCGACCGAAAGGCGTTGGCTTTTCGCATTCCGTGGCTGGGAGGACTCAACGATGAAGGCTTTGTGTTGGCACGGTAAAAGCGACGTGCGTGTCGATACGGTTCCCGATCCGAAGATCGAGAATCCGCGCGACGCGATTATTAAAGTCACGGCGACGGCCATCTGCGGCTCCGATCTTCATTTGTTCGACGGCTTCATGCCGACGATGAAGTCCGGGGACATTCTTGGTCACGAGTTCATGGGCGAGGTCGTCGAACTCGGCAACGCCGTGACGAATCTTCGTAAAGGCGATCGCGTCGTCGTGCCGTTCACGATGGCCTGCGGCACCTGCTTTTTCTGCAAGAAGTCGCTGACGTCGTGCTGCGACAACTCGAACCCTAATCATAAGATGGCCGAAGAAGTGCTTGGGCATTCACCCAGCGGTCTGTTCGGGTACAGCCACATGCTCGGTGGGTTTTCCGGAGGCCAAGCCGAGTACGTTCGCGTCCCCTTCGCAGATGTCGGCCCCTACAAGGTGTCGGATGGCCTTGTCGATGAAAAAGTGCTTTTTTTGACCGACATCTTTCCCACCGGCTACATGGCCGCCGAGCAAGCCGGCATCGAACCGGGCGACACCGTGGCGGTCTGGGGGTGCGGTCCGGTCGGGCAATTCAGCATTCAAAGCGCGTGGAAATTCGGTGCGGGCCGCGTCATTGCGATCGACACGGTGTCCGAACGGTTACGGATGGCCGAGCGTTTGGGTAAGGCCGAAACGATCGATTTCATGGCCGTCAAAGAAGGCGTGTACGAACAATTACAAGCCATGACCAACGGTCGTGGTCCCGACAGTTGCATCGACGCCGTGGGTTCCGAGTCCCACGGCTTCGCGAGTCTGCCCGGGGTCGTCGACAAGGTCAAGTCCGCCGTAGGTCTCGGGACGGATCGCCCCAACGCGTTACGCCAAGCGATCATCGCCTGCCGCAAAGGTGGTACGGTCTCCGTCCCGGGCGTGTATTCGATGGTCGACAACATGCCGATGGGCGCCTTTATCAACAAGTCGCTGACGATGAAGACCGGGCAGACTCACGTCCATCGCTACCTGAAGCCGCTCATGGAAATGATCGAAAAGAACGAAATCGATCCTTCAGCGATCATCACTCACCGGTTGCCGCTGTCTGAAGCGCCGGCGGCCTACAAGAAATTCCGCGACAAAGAAGACGGCTGCATCAAGGTCGTGCTGAAGCCGTAAACACGGACATCAAGAGTTATCGAGTCGACCATTTCATTCGCGAGCCTGCAATGTCTTATGATCCCCTGACTCGCGGTCCTCGTCCTCCGCAACCCGTCCAGCAACAAGACTATCCGGGTTCCGAAAGTGCGATGGATCCGAAGCCGGATTATGGACTGAAAACCTACGTCAGCTCCGATCGATTGAAGGATCGCATCGCCATCATCACCGGCGGAGACAGCGGAATCGGTCGGGCCGTCGCGTTAGCTTACGCGCGCGAGGGGGCGCACGTCGTCATTCCGTATCTGTCGGAAGACGCCGATGCTAAAGAAACGCAACGCGTGGTCGAGGCCGAGGGCCGGCAGTGCCTCCTTTTACCCGGCGACTTGGTGGCCGAAGAGCATTGTCGATCGGTCGTGTCCGCAACGATCGAACGTTTCGGCCGACTCGATATTCTGATCAACAATGCGGCCTTTCAAATGAGCCGGGATTCGATCCTCGACATTCCTACCGACGAATTCGACCGCACGATAAAACGAACGTCTATGCGATGTTCTGGTTATGCCAAGCGGCTATCCCGCATCTCAAGTCGGGGTCGTCGATCATCAACGTGAGTTCGATCCAGGCGGACAATCCGACCCCGGAAATCCTCACCTACGCGGCGACCAAAGCCGCCATCCAAAACTTCACCGCCGGTCTTGCCCAGATGCTCGGCAAAGACGGCATTCGCGTGAACTGCGTCGCGCCAGGCCCGATTTGGACGCCGTTGATTCCCGCCACGCTGAAACCGAAAAAAGTCGAGCAGTTCGGAAAAGATACGGCGCTCGGACGAGTCGGACAACCGGCCGAATTGGCATCCGCCTTCGTGTGGCTGGCTTCGGAAGAAGCCAGCTATGTCTGCGGGGCGACCATCGCCATCACCGGAGGTAGGATTCTACTTTGATAATCAGCGAAGATTTCTTTTCCATCTCTTCCTTGAGCATCTCGATATTGAATCATCGGACTGGTCAGAAAGACCAATAAGGTGATTGGTTTCTAAGGCTTTGTAAGCAGCTGTTTTCAGCATCTTTCGCTGGGTATACGTGATTTTCGCGGAGCCGCATTCCGATTGACATGCGTACATCATGGAGTTAGATTCGCCATTTCCAGCAATGGTGAACCTATGCACATCGCCCATCTCGACGCGGATTGCTTTTACGTGAGCGCGGAGAGAGTTCGAAATCGTTTCCTGAACGGGAAACCTGTGGGTGTGTTGGGTAATCAGGGCGCGTGTGTCATCGCCAAGTCCTATGAAATGAAGGCGGCAGGCGTCAAAACGGGCGAGCCGATCTGGGATGCCGTTCAAAAATGCCCGGAAGCGTTGTTCATCAAACGCGATTTTCACTGGTACGAAGTTCTCAGCCGCATGATGCTTGACGTCGTGAGGGAAGTTTCTCCGACCGTTGAGTATTACTCCATCGACGAATTTTTCTTCGCCACCGATGCCAGCGATTTGCAACGGTTCGCTGAAGTTGCAAGAGATGAAGTGACGAAACGCGTCGGCGTGCCGGTCACGATCGGGGTGGCACGAACTCGAACATTAGCGAAACTCGTTTCGGATTTGGCGAAACCGTTCGGAGCCTTGGCGCTCGTCGATCGGCAGGCCGAGGAAGAGTTTCTCGCTACGAAACCCGTGAGCGACGTTACCGGCATCGGTGGTCGCCGAGCGATCATGTTGACGACGCATGGAATTAAAACATGCCTTGATCTCGCCCGAGCGAGACCGTCGTTGGTTCGCTCGTTACTAACGGTCGTCGGCGAGAAACTCTGCTATGAACTGCGCGGCGAGCCCGCGATCCCGATCCAAACGCTCCGTCCGCCGCATAAGCTGCTCTCCCGCGGCGGCAGCATCGGCAAACCGTCGACGGATCCGGCGATTCAATGGGCTTGGGCGATACGCAATCTTGAACGCTTGATCGAAGCGATGGAGTTTCATGGCCTGCGGACCGAGAAACTGACCCTGATCCTGGAGTACAAAGACGGATTGGTGCGGACCGCGGAAGCACGAACGAGCGAAGCCACGAATCGTTACGACCAACTGCTTGAATGCGTGAATTACTTGTGGCCTCGTGTGGCCGTGCCGGGACATGCTTTGTACCGCATGCATTATATCGCGGGCGACCTCACCTATCCGGGGCCGAGGCAACTTGGACTTTTCGGCACTCCGCCGAAACCTGACATCGCCGTACGCGAATTAAAGCGATCGATCGGTGAAAAGCACGGTCGCTTCGCGTTACGCAGCGCCGCGACGCTGCCGTTGATAGAGATCTACGAGGATGAAGCCCATTCGTACGACATCTGCGACGTCCACGGCAAAACGTGTTTCTGAGGTCGACCATGGACGGGATTTCATTGCCTTATTCTTCGCTCCCAGTGTCACTGATCGAGCGGCATGATCTCGGACGTTTCGTACATGAGCGCGGTGGTGAGAAAGAAGTCCGCTTTCTAAGGAACGTCCGTCATCCGGTTTTGCCTCTATGGCATAGCGGGGAGTTGAAGATCGTGCCGTGGGGCTGTCGAAGCGGGATCTTGCCGCGCACGGGGACGATTTGGCAACGAACCGTCGACGCTGGCCAGTGGGTGGGAGCCGACGACGTTTGGGTTCCCGCCGGAGCAGGCGTTCAACGTGGGATCTGGTATCCAATCAAGCAAGGCGTTCGCGCGATTCTCGCCACTAAGGGATCAACATCCGCCGCTTATCTTATCGTCCGCGAGTCGACGTACTATTATCGGATCATGACAAGGTCGGTCGTCATGCCGGTTCTGGTGGACGAAATCATTTAATGGACTCGCAAGAGAGCGGTTGCGCAGTTCACAATGCGAACGAGTGCTTGGCCTACAACGCTCTTTCCCAAACGCGATGTTGCCCCAGCGCTGCCAGGAGCTCCGTCAGCAGTTTCGCGGCATTCGATGATTTTTGTCCGATAAGCAAGCCTTGCTCAGGATTCGACGCCGAAAGCTCGGGCTGCGTTTTACCCAGTCGGCATTCTTTCAACAATTCTACGCCGCTACTTAAGGCGGCGATCGGCTTGAGGTACTTGAACGTCTCCTCGACGAACTCGATCGCCTTGGGGAGGTCCGACAACTCATCGCCGCCGCCGAGAACGACCGCGTCGAACAACACCGACGCGACCGTATTCAAGCCATGATCGACGGCCAACGGTTTGCCGTTCGCATCGACGACGCTTCCGCCGCGCGGCGCGACGATCTTCAGTTGCACGCCGGCGTCCAACATACCTTTCTTCAACTTGGCGATCGCGTCGCCGTCGAAACCTTCGGCGACCAGTGCGGCGACCTTTCGTCCTTCCGGTGTGGCGGGATTGTTTTTCAGCATGCTCAGCGAGGGCGAATCGACGGGTTTGCCAGTGAATTTCTTCGGTTGTTGATCCTTCGCGCCGTCCGCCGGGACGCCCAAGTTCAGCGGACCCTCGCTCGACTTCGGGATGTCGATCCCCAGACCTTCCGCCACGTTTTGCGCGAGAGTCCTATCGACTTGCGAAAGCAAAAAGACCATGCGCTCGCGAATCGCCGACGTTTCGACTTTGCCGAGTTCGAAGCGTAACGCATCGACGATGTGGCTCTGCTCGACCGGCGTCTGGCTGTGAAAGAACATCGCCGCTTGACTGAAATGATCGGAAAAACTTTTGCTGCGCGCTCGGATCTTCGAGCCGTCGATGCGTTCGGCATACGACGCGAATCCGCCGTCGTTCACGGCGGTTTGATGCGGGTCGTTTCCCCCCAGCGTGTTCGGTTCGTAGGCGACGCGACCTCGGTTGATCGTTTGTCGCATGTGGCCGTCGCGTTGCAGGTTGTGTGTCGGAACGATTGGCCGATTGATGGGAATCTCGTGGAAGTTGGGTCCGCCTAAGCGAATCAGTTGGGTGTCGGTATATGAGAACGTACGTCCTTGCAACAGTGGATCGTTCGTGAAGTCGATGCCCGGTACCAAACTGCCGACTTGAAAGGCGACTTGCTCGGTCTCGGCGAAGAAATTGTCCGGGTTGCGATTCAGAACCAGCTTGCCGATGCGTCGCACCGGGACTAGTTCTTCGGGAATCAGCTTGGTCGGGTCGAGGAGGTCGAAGTCGAACTTGTGCTCGTCCTTCTCCGGAACGATTTGCACGCCGAACTCCCATTCGGGGAACATGCCGTTTTCGATCGCTTCCCATAAATCACGACGATGAAAATCCGGGTCGCAGCCCGAGATACGCAACGCCTCGTCCCACAAGACGGCGTGTGAGCCGAGCTTGGGCTTGAGGTGGTATTTGACGAAGACCGATTTCCCAGCCCCGTTCACGAAACGAAACGTGTGAACGCCGAAACCCTGCATCATCCGCAAGCTGCGCGGGATGGCGCGATCGGACATGACCCACATGATCATGTGCATCGCCTCGGGCATGAGCGAAATAAAATCCCAAAACGTGTCGTGCGCCGACGCCGCTTGAGGAATTTCGTTGTGCGGTTCCGGCTTCACGGCGTGGATCAAATCCGGAAACTTCATCGCGTCTTGAATGAAAAAGACCGGCATGTTGTTGCCGACCAAGTCGTAATTGCCTTCGTTCGTATAAAACTTGATCGCGAACCCGCGCACGTCGTGCGCCAGATCGCTGGAGCCGCGCGATCCGGCGACGGTCGAGAATCGCACGAAGACCGGAGTTCGCTCTCCAGGAGTTTGGAGGAACGCGGCGCGCGTGAACTCCGTCATGGATTCTTCGCACTCGAAGTAACCATGCGCGCCCGATCCGCGGGCATGAACGATGCGCTCCGGGATGCGCTCGTGGTCGAAATGCGTGATTTTTTCGCGCAAAACGAAATCTTCCAACAACGTCGACCCGCGCGGCCCGGTCTTGAGCGAATTCTGGTCGTCGCTGATCCGAACGCCTTGGTTCGTGGTCAAGGCGTGACCAGCGGGGATTTCGACGTGGTATTCCAGGTCTTGCGCCTTCGCATCCAGTTCCCGGGACTTCGGTGACGACGATTTACGCGATTTGCTCATGATTTTCTCCACGGTCCTCGATTCCGGACAACACGGATGCGCGTTCACGTCGGTGTTCTGGCACATTACATGCCATCTCACATTTCTTCTCCTCACCGTTGTACTGCCGGGCTTGAGATTTGCGTTCGGAATAACGAGTTATTTGAATTCAAGATTTTTACTTGGGCATGTTCCATGTCGGCAACCGCAACCACGACGACGGCTTCGGCTTCGTTCGGCTCACAAACCAATCAGCCCAGGGGGTTAACTGGCAAAATCATTGGTTGGTGGATGGGATGGGTGAACCGTCGGTTAAACGAGTTAACGCTGGAGCGGCTGGGTCTGCTGCACGGGCAAGATGTGTTGGAGATCGGTTGTGGCGCAGGCCGTGCGCTAGAGACTTTGACTGATCGATACGAGCCGCGTCACGTCGCGGGGATCGATCCCTCGCAGGAAATGGTCGATCAGGCTCGGCAATCTTGCCGATCTCGAAATCATTCGTGTTCATTTCAAGTCGAACACGGCAACGTCGAGTCACTTCCCTGGCCCGATGCGTCGTTTGATCGCGTATACGCAGTAAGTAACTTTCACATCTGGAATTCGTGTTGCGAGGGATTGCGCGAGATTTATCGCGTATTACGGCCACACGGTCGACTCGTCATCTGTTTGCGAAAAGCTCGCGAAAAACCGTGGTTCTTCGATCAGCCCGGGGTAAGTGAGACCGAGTTGGACGACGACGTGCGATTGATCCGTCACATCGGCTTCGCGAATGTCCACGTCGAAGAAATTCCTCGCCGTCAATCGATACTCTTTCTGGCGGGAATGAAAGAATCCGAGTCGAAATAAGCCGGCATTCGCTTTGCTTAAAGCGTTTGAGACAACGTCTTTCGCATATCTAGGTGACCGGGTGATCGCAATTAGTGCTGAAAAATCGAGTCGGCGGCAGGCTCGCCGAGCGGGCCTCCGGTATTCCTGTGACGATTCGCCTGGCCTCACGCGTAAACCGCATGGTAAAGCATTTGTCTTTCTAAATACGCGAGGAAAAAATATTCGCGATGCGCTGACGTTGAAGCGTATACGGTCATTGGTCATTCCGCCGGCTTGGACTGATGTTTGGATCGCGCCGCATGCGAACGATCATCTGCAAGCGACCGGTCGTGACGCTCGTGGACGCAAGCAATACCGTTATCATCCGTTGTGGAACGCGTCTCGCGACGCGTCGAAATATTCGAAGACGATCGCCTTCGCACGGCTGCTTCCTAAAATTCGACGACGAGTGACTCGCGATCTGAAGAAACGCGGTCTGCCTAAAGAGAAGGTGTTGGCCGCCATCGTGCGACTCTTGGAGACATCTTTGATTCGCGTAGGGAATGACGAGTACGCCCGCACGAATCGTTCATTCGGCCTCACGACGATGCGCGATCGGCATGCCAAAGTGCGGGGCGTTACGATTCGGTTTCAATTTCGCGGCAAGAGCGGAGTCCAACACGACGTCGATCTAGAATCGCCGCGATTGGCGAAAATCGTGAAACAGTGCCAAGACCTGCCCGGACAAGAACTGTTCCAATATCTAGATCACGAACGGCGCGTCCATGACATCGGTTCCGACGACGTCAACGATTATCTACGTGAGATCAGCGGCCAAGACATCACCGCCAAGGACTTTCGTACGTGGGCGGGAACGGCGCTCGCCGCGCATGCGTTGCAGGAGTTCGAGGAATTCGACAGCCAAGCGCGGGCGAAGCGTAACATTACCCAAGCGATCGAACGCGTGGCGGCGCGTCTGGGAAATACCGTTTCCGTTTGCCGTAAGTGCTATGTACATCCCGCGGTGATCGAAGCCTATCTTGATCGCAGCTTGATGAAAACGGTTCAACGCCGAGCCGAAGGAGAGCTGAAAACCAGCCTAGGCTCTCTAAGCTCAGAAGAAGCGGCCGTTTTGGCACTATTGCAGGAACGCATGAAACGGGAGCTGCGCAATCAAGACTAACGCGATGTGGGGAATCGCAAATTCAACGTTGTCACCCGCATAGGACACACCATCCAATGGTCTTTCTTCGCTAACGTTGTATGTCCTAAGCATCCTGTTCAAAACACCAAGCGATGCTGGCTAGCAACAAAGTTTTTTTACTAGATCTTATCAAAAGTTTTCCTTGCATTCCCGAAATCACTTGGTAAGGTAGCCGTTAAATCAGGTCGCGTGTCCGGGGCAGTTCTTTACGATCTTGCGAGTTTCGTCATCGACTCTTGCAATCGACCGCATCAGTTTCTGGAGCAAGGACGTACGCGTCCGACCGGCAAGGATTCTTAGGCCGGTGTGTTGATGGGCAGATCAACGGTGGCAACTTCTCATCTTTCGTAATGCTTTCGGAGCTTCTCTCGCGAGAAGTCCTCTCATGCGTCGCCCCCTTCGTTCGTGGAACAATTTACTCGGTAGCCTGGGGTTCAAAGCCTTAAAGTGGTCTCCCGGTGCCTCGCGAGAACGTCATGAAGGGCGTCGATTCGCGGTCGAGTCGCTGGAAAGCCGCCAACTTATGGCGACGCTCTATTGGGATACGAACGGCGCGACGCCGGGTCTCGGCGGTGCTGGGACATGGAACACCACAGCGGCAAACTGGACGACCGATGCCACCGGCTCGTCGGCGACACAGATTTGGAACAATGCGAACGGGGATGACGCGGTATTTACCGGCAATGCCGGAACGGTAACGTTGGGAACATCCATCAGCGCCGCAAACGTGAAATTTGGAACCACCGGCTACACACTCTCTGGAAATACCCTTCGGATTATCGCAGGGCGGCCTCGAAGCGGCAGACGGCCTCTCGGCGACGATCGGGACGCAACTTTCCGTCTCGACCGAATTAAAAAAAACGGGTGCCGGAACCATCACGCTGACCGCCAATAATACTGGTCTGACGGGCGGTTCCAAGATCGAAGCGGGAACGCTGCAAGTCAATCACAACGGCGCGTTGGGGGCGGGCACGATCACGCTGGCGGGGGGCAAGCTCCAAGCTGGAAACGGCGCCCGAACCTTGACCAATACGATCACAGCGACAGCGTTGACGACTAGTGAAGTCGTGTCGCCGACTAACAACAACCTCACGCTCAACGGCAACCTCACCGGAGTCGGCACAATATGGAAGACTGGCGCATATTCGGTTTACTTGGGCGGGGATAATAGCGCCTTCGCGGGAGTTTTTTCGAATCGCCAGAGCAATCTGTTCTTCAATACGGCGAATTCCGGCAGCTGCGCTGGCCGCGTGGGACAACACGGGGGGCAATCAATTCGCGATGAACTTCGCGACCAACGGTACGATTCAATTTGGTTCGTTTGGCGGCACGACCGGCATGCTCCATGGCGGCTATAACTTGGCAGGCGGTAAATCCGTCGAAATCGGAGCGTTAAACACTTCAACCTCTTTCGCGGGTACGATCAAAAACTTCGACTCGAACAATGGCGGCTCGACCATCGCGCTGGTGAAAAGAGGTAACGGTACACTCACTCTAAGTGGGAACAATTCTTACACGCTCGGATCACGACTGGAAGCGGGAACGCTGCAAGTCAATCACAACGGCGCGTTGGGCACGGGTACGATCACGCTGGCGGGGGGCAAGCTCCAAGCTGGGAACGGTGCGCGTACGTTAGTCAATGCGTTTGTCGCAGCGACCGGCACGACCAGCGAGTTCATCTCGCCGACGAACAGCAATCTAACGCTCAACGGCAACCTCAGCGGCGACGGCACGATTTGGAAAAGCGGTGCCTATTCGGTGTTTCTCGGCGGCGACAACAGCGCCTTCGCGGGAACATTTTCCAATCGTCAAAGCAATCTTTATTTCACGACTTCAATCGCCGGAAGCGCACTCGCCGCATGGGATATCACCGGTGGCGGACAGTTGGGAATGGATTTCGACGGAGCCGCGACAGTGCGGTTCGGGTCGTTGACAGGCACGACAGGAACCGTTCATGGCGGCAGTAATCGGAACGGCAAAAAAACGATCGAGATCGGCGAGTTAAACGCGACCTCCACGTACAGTGGCGTATTCTCGGACTACGTCGGCACGAACGGCGGTTCGCAACTCGCGCTTTTGAAAACAGGAGAAGGTATACAAACACTCGGCGGCGGCAGCGGCTTTAGCGGCGGCACGACCATCGAGAGTGGAACTGTCGTAATCAACCAAAACAGCGCCCTCGGCGGCGGCGCTATTATGCTTTCAGGAGGGAAGTTGCAAGCGGGAAACGGCGCACGAACGCTAGGCAACGCGCTCGTCGCGGCGTCTGGAACGACAAGCGAAGTCGTTACACCCTGGGGCAACAATCTGACGCTCAACGGCAACCTGTCGGGAACCGGAATCATTCACAAAGGGGTGCGTATTCGGTGTTTCTCGGCGGCGACAATAGCGCCTTCGCCGGGACGTTCTCGCTACGTCAAAGTAATCTGTTCTTCAATGCCGCGAGCGCCGGGACGCCCTGGCCGTATGGGACATCACCGGCGGAAATCTCCTAAGCGCGAATTTCGCGGGCGATGCCGTGATGCAATTCGGCTCCCTGGCCGCCGACGCCACCGGCATCGTGCAGGCCGGATCGCAATCCGGCACTAAAACCTTCGAGGTAGGTGCGTTGGAAATCGACACTCCCTTTGCCGGTCAAATCAAGGATCATAGCGGTGCGACGGGCGGCACGCTGTCTTTGCGAAAAACCGGTTTGGAAGATTGGACTTTCAATGGCGCATCGACCGCAACCGGCGATGTCGTGGTCGCCGATGGTAGGCTTCTCGTCACGGCAAATGCCTCCATCACCGGAAACATTTTGGAGGATGGCGGTGAATTGAGCACCGATGGCGATTGGTATCGAGTGAGCATAGGCGTATTCCAGAAAGGCGAAACCTCCAGCACGATCACTCCGACTCCGTTGACTCCTAAATCGATCGTCGTGTCCGCGCGAATGGTTAGGCGACTGGCGTGACATTGTGCAAAATCGCTTCCAAACGCTGACCGCCAAGCACCGCTTGGGCGCATCGGAACTCGACAAGAAAGTTGAATACGAAGATTGGACCGACAACGATTACGACGACTGGTATGCGCAAATCACCGCGACCGCATACCAACCGAAAAAAATTTGGTTGGAACCGACAGGAACCGACGCCAAGGTGCTGATTAACGAAGGTGAATCCCAGCCGACCTATGTATTGCGACGCGAGTTGGGATCGGAAAGCCTCAGCGATTTGCCGGAATTGACCGGCATCACGATCGAATTTTCCGCAATTGACGGAGCGATCTACGGTTTCGACAAAGACTATACGGTCGTTGCGCCGAACGGAACGCTGACCATCTCGTCCGATGGAGCCACCGCGACGTGGGTTGGAAGTCTTCCCGCAGGCATGGAATCCGTGACGTTCGAAGTGGTCGCGAATGAAGATCATGATCGCGAACACGACGAGGGACTCCTCGCGACGTTGAGCGAAACCGGCACATCCGAGCAGCAATACGTCGTCGGGTATCCGGGTGACTCGGTTCCGACGTCCGATCCCGACCGCATTTCTAACGCGGCCTATGCTTCGATTGTTGATGGTAAATCCATCGACGCCAAGAACGACCATTACTTCTTGCCGTCCATTCATGAAACACAATTGCTGGTTAACCAGACGAACGGGGTCTTGGCCAACGATGTAATTCACAACGGCGGTTCCGGTTCGTCGAATCTGACGGCTGGCGTGTTGACGCAGCCCACGAACGGCACCGTCGTTATGCAGTCCGACGGTTCCTTCACGTACACACCGACGTCCGGCGTTGTGGAAAGCGATTCGTTCACGTATCGGGCGACCGATTCCTACGGCGTTTATGCGGATGCCACGGTCTATCTCGGCATCGGGGCAGACTTGGATATTGTCGATCCGCTGGTTGCGGAAGACAACGAGTTGTCGCCAGGTGGGTTGATCGTGCTCTCCACACCCGACAATCGCGTCGCCGCCGAGTTAAGCTACACGGCGTTGAGTACCAGCAATTCCGAAGGTTCCAATCCGGATTCACAATATGTTTTCACGTTCGATGCGTCGATCATCCGGCTGTGGAGTGATTCCGCTTTGACGGACTCGATCGAAAGCGGCGTGACGACGTTTTCTGCGCTAACGGGAGGAACGGTTTACGCCGAACTCATCTCCGGGTCGGGCCTCGGGCGCGTCGCCTTGAACTTACTACAAGCGGGAGCCCCCTTAGTCTTGGCCGCCGTGAACTTATCGGAATTGTCGGGAGACTTGGGGTTATCGTCGGGGAAAAAAGCCGGGGAAGCGCAATTAATTCCCGACGACAAAGAAATCTCCGTCGGAGCGATCGTCTTGTTGAACGATGACGACGACGACGCCGTGGGAAGCAACGGATTCGGTAAAGCCGATTTGGAAGATGATGAGATGAACGGGGCCGAAGCGGAGCGTGATTTTCACAAACTGTATCTCAAGGGCAATCCCGCATTGAAGGGCAAAGGCGAGTACGTCCTGTCGTTTAAAGATGAGTACATCAAGGTTCGCACGCAGGACGGCAAGCTCGTCGTATCCGAATCGACGAAGTTCGCGCCCGAGGCGACGTTTTTTGTTTATGTCGAAGGGATCAAGAAAAGCGAGACCTTCGCGCATGAACGCGTTTCGTTGAAGTTCGTGAGCAAAGACGGCGCGCTTTCTCAAGCATTGGACGAAGTCGCCTACACCGTCGCGAAATTCAACCTCATGCGCCAGCACCGTCGGCCTCGGTAACGTGCAAGGCGGAGAATTTTCGGAATTGCTGGAAGAATCGCGAGGGGCGTATCTGCCGGTAAATGATGATTATGATTTGTATAAATTCGTGGGCCAAGGAAACGCATTAAGACCAAACCCGGATTATCTAGTCGGTCAAAGCAGCGACGAAGAGAACGATTTACTGAAAATGCAAATCGCCAAACCGACGAATGTCGATGTTGGTGGAACGTATACATTAAAATCGGCTTACGATGCCGCAAATATAAATGTGTGGGAACATGGCAACAAATCCGGACGAATCAATGTTGTTGGTACCACACCTTATAGTAGCGATGATCCAATCTCTGAATTTTGGGTCGAAGGCATAAATGAGAAAGCTGCGGAGCTGGTATTGGCTTGGAAGAACGATTATCAAGTCATCGACTGGGCCGATGCCGTCAAGTTGAATAAGTTCAAAATCGGCGGGCCGTTGAATGTGCCGGACCACTCGACATACGACTACACGGCCGTGAATGGAGCCGCTCAAGGGCGCGGCAAATGGTTGGAGCAGGAAAATGGCGATGATGCTGCGATCATCACGAACAGCGACGCCGGCATCGACAAAATGCGTCGAACGTGGGGCGAAGGAGCCGAAACCGGACTGTTGGTTTACCAAGCCGACGACGATTTCGTCTGGCAAGTCGAGGTCAATGTCGTCAAGATCGCATTAGGATCGGAAAATCAAATACTTTATAATCAACAGGGAGACGGCCCCGTTCCCGGAACCAACAACATCATCGCATCGGCGAGCCCGAATTTGGCGATGCAAAACCGAATCGTCGTCACGTTGGAGGGGCCGGTCCGCGGCGGTGTGCAACGCGGGATCGATTTTATCGAGGTCGGCATCATGCAAACCGCGATCGTCTCCACCGGGAATTGGCGGTCGACGAACAATACGCGTACGTTGATCAGCGGATTCGAAGGCCGCACGTTTCTGGATCAGATCACGGATGGCGCAGGCAGCGAACGCCCTTGGTACGATAGTCGAGACACGACCAGCGTTCCCGGACGACAGGGCGTCCGGAAAGTCGGAGAACCGCTTGGTCCCGGCAATTCCATCCAACTTTCGACGGGCGATCGACCGTTTCTTCCGATATGGCCGAACGCCGTGACCACGCCCACGACCAGCGTCATGGTCATCGATTTCAGACTGTACGTCGCCGCGCGGACCGCCGACGGTACGCACCCTGCCGTCAACACGAACGCGACGACAACCTATGTCCGCCAAGCGAGTCGCCGGTTGGCGATACGATGGCAGCGGGACATATGCTCAGAACGCCGCCGGCGTGTTGACTTGGAACTTTACACAAGCTCAGCCCGTGACGGGCGATGATCGTTTCGACGAAACAAACCAAGGCGAATTGCTGGACACATTCGTCGGCGAGGGAGCCGCGAATCGGCAATGGCGACGAAACGGAGGCTTCCGATGAGATTTCAAGTGCGATTTCTGTATCCGTTCTTGCTCTGCTCGATTTGGTTCGCACCGACGAGCAACGTTCATGTGCAATGCCCGAGACGGAAAAGAAGGACGATCCGTTCGCTAACCCGAAACCACGACCGGTCGATCCCAATTTCGACCCCTTCAATCCTCCGGAACCGACGCCGGAGGAGAAAAAATTTTGGGCCATCCTCAAGGAGATCGCATGCGATCGGCCTGCATACTTTGTCGGGGAAGAAGACGATCCGATGGAAATTCGGTTGACCTTCTTCAAAGCGGATCCCATCCAACACAAAGGCAAACGTACGCTTAAACTGGAAGACTTACGTGCCCTCCCGAAATTGCGGAACGTGACGTTGCTGGGGATCGCCGATGAGATAGACGTCACGGACGACTGGCTGCCGATCTTCGCGGAATTCAAGAACTTGAAAGCGTTGGATGTCGGTATTGAATTGCCATATGACGAAGAGAATTTAAAACTCTTGAAAATCGATTCCAAAGGGAAACGCCCGGAAATCACTTCCCAGGGAATCAAGGCGTTAGTGCAACTTCCGCTGCGCTGGGCGGATTTCGGTAAGTGCGTCAAACTGGATGACGAGGCCATGAAAACGATCGGAGGCTGGAAAAAACTCCGAAGGCTTCGACTAAATGAAATTCCGCTCACGGATCACGGAGTCTTCGCGTTGCGTGGTTGTCGCGACTTGCGCGAGCTGGAAATCGGGGGTCGGGAGACTCGCATTTCCTCCGCGTCGCTCCGCACGATTGTGGATTATTTTCCGCGTCTCGAACACTTGACGTTGCATCACATCGCGTTGAGCGAGGAAGATTATGAACTCCTCGAACGGAAACTCCCCAAATGCGTCGTCAGCGTGTCGGATGATTGAATTCGTACGAAGATGCGTTTGCGGCTTGATCCTAGCGCAAGCGGGCATGGCCGTGGTCTTCGCGCAAACGCCTGCGCCGACGCCCGTGGAGCTGGAGGCCGATCCCTTCAATCCCCCGGAGCTGACGCCGGAGGAGAAAAAGTTTTATGCGGTTCTCCAGCCGATCGCCTTCGAGCATCGCGTATTCTACGATGGAAAACCGCATCCGGGAATCCATCTCGAATTTCTTTTCGTCGATGAGACCAAACCCGTCAAAGAGGAAGCCAAGCGTACATTGCGCTTGAGCGACTTGAAAGTGTTGCCGAAATTGAAGAAGGTGAAGGGGCTGGGTTTTTCGCACGAGATCGTGGTGACCGACGAGTGGATGCCGGTCATCGCGGACTTTCAATCGCTCGAAAACCTCGGTTTAGGAGGTTCCGAAAAGCCGGAGAATCGGAAGTTCACGAGCGCGGAGTTCAAAGCCTTGGCGGACCTGCCGATCCGCTCCGCCGGACTGCACGGTTGTAGGAATCTCGACGACGAAGCGATGAAAACCATCGCCGATTGGGAAGAAATCGAAGGACTTGGTTTGGCCGATGTTCCTCTAACGGACAAAGGCATCTTCACGATTCGCGGTTGTCGGAAATTGACCTTCCTGGATATCAGTTGTGGATACCGGGGCGGCAACCTCGTCACGGAGACCTCGATGCCGACGCTGAAGTGCTTCGAGCGGTTAGATGAACTGAACATCGACGGAACACAGCTCTCCTTGCGACGCTACGAGGAACTGATCAAGTTTTCCCCAAAGCCCAAATCATTTGGTCGCCGCGCGGCGATAATGACGGCGCGTGTCCCCCTTGAAGATGCGTTGCGAGAACGGCTGACGGTACGCACGGCGCTGTCGGAACATCGCGAGACAACGACGCAAAGACCACTTATGTACGTCAAGCCAGCGCAGGGTGGCGATACGACGGTAGCGGGACTTATGCCTCCAATGCCAACGGCGTGTTGACGTGGGCGTTTACGCAAGCTCAACCCGTGACGGGCGATGCGCGTTTCAACGAAGCGGACCAAGGTGAATTATTGGATGCGTTCGTCGGCGAGGGAGCCGCGAATCGGCAATGGCGTCGAAACGGAGGCTTCCGATGAGATTTCTCGTGAGATTTGTGCTTCCATTCTTGCTTTGTTTGATTTGGTTCGTACCGACGAGCAACGTTCATGCGCAAACGCTCGAGACGGAAGAAAAGAACGATCCGTTCGCTAATCCAAAACCACGACGGGTCGATCCTAATTTCGATCCCTTTAATCCCCCTGCACTGACGCCTGAGGAACGAAGGTTTTGGGAAAATCTTAAAGAAATCGCCCATAGTCACTCGATCAAGCCGATATACCCCGCAAAAGACGCTGGAAAAGACGCCGCCACACATGAGATTTCGTTGCGTTTTTTCAAAGCCGATCCCAAGCAGGACATAGGTCAACGCACGGTTCGCTTGGAGGATTTACGTGAACTGCCAAAATTGAAATTCGTAACGGGAATCGGCTTTGGATACAATGAATTTGAATTGACGGACGAATGGCTGCCAATCGTCGCCGAGTTCAAGAATTTAGAAAGTATCTTTCTCGGAATCGAGGCAGAGTATGATGAAGATAAATATAAAAGGCTGAAAATTACGTCCGCAGGCATCGCCGCGCTAAAGGCGTTACCGGTTCGTTCGGCGTACCTGCGGAATTGCGTGAAAATCGACGACGAAGCGATGAGAACGGTTGGGGGTTGGAAACAACTCCGAGAGCTGAATATCCATCACGTGCCAATCACTGATCACGGGGTCTTCGCGTTACGTGGCTGTGGCGAATTGCGCAACTGGAAATCGGCGGCAAGGGATCGCGCATCACTTCCGCGTCTCTCCGCACGATCGTGGATTATTTTCCACGACTCGAACGATTAACATTGCATGACATCGCGCTGGATGACGACGATCTCGAGTTATTGGAACGAAAACTTCCGAAATGTAAACTTCATAGGATAGATAATTGATTTTGCAAAAATGCTGATGGGGGTGTATCCGAAGCCCCATTCTCGCGTAACAGCCCTCCTTTGTCGCCACGCTATACTCACTATCGCGATTTGCTACTAGAGCCGGTTTCCATACCGTCTGAGCAGGATCAGTACGGAGGCGAGTTTAACGAAATTGAGGAAGTGGAAGGCGTAGAATTCGTAGCGTGTGACGAGCCGTCTGAAGGCTTGGAGCCAGCCCACGGTTCGTTCGACGACCCAACGATGGGCGTAGCGTCGGAGTTTGCGACCGTCTTGTGTCGGCGGCCGTTTGCGGCCCTTGCGATGCGGGCAGATGAGTTCCACGCCGCGTTCGGCCAACCGCGTGCGGAGCGGATCGCTGTCGGCGGCGCGATCGTAGATCAGACGCGTCGGGCGATGCCGCGGACGGGCCTGATCGAGGAGCGGCTCGATCAGCGTCACTTCGGCGGGCGACGCCGAACAGACGTCGACGGCCAGCGGCAGTCCTTGGCCGTCGACCAACAGCATGACCTTCGTTCCCTTGCCGCGTTTGGTGGGACCTACGTCGTCGCCCCTTTTTTAGCGGACGAAAACGTCCCATCCGCGAAGCCCTGTTCGCGATCGATCCGGCCCGCACGATCAAGTCGATCGATTAAACGACGCTGCGCCGTGTCGAAGAGACCTTGATCCGACCACGCGACGAAGCGTCGCCAACACGTCACGTACGAGGGAAACGACTTGGGCAAATCCTTCCATCGTGCGCTGCTCCGCAACACCCACAGGATGCCTTCGAAGCAACGACGCACGTTCGCACGTGGGCGACCGCCCGCCGCGCTCGGCGAAGGATCGACGAACAAATCCGAGATGAGACGCCACTTCTCGTCATCGAGTTGCGGCGGCAACGTTTCAACGCTACGTTCCATCCTGGACCCCGCCTGCAAGCGAGATCGTGCGAGCATGAAGAGACTCCTTTCGTCTCTACAGTACGACCCAAAACCAACACGGTTCAGGCTAGCAACGCGGTTTTGTAACTGGCTCTACGAAAACGGTAGCTATTCAATGGGTACAGCTTGATAAATATATCCAACCGCTTAGGTTGTGTGCATCACCATCCAACGGCAAAGTCATGAATGGCTTGACCTTATGGCGTCAACTGCCAGCCGAACGTAGAACTAGAGCGATGCCTCTACGACCGCTTTCGTGCTTCTCGGATTTACTTAAGAGCGATTGCGAAATCAGTTCGCAATTTTGCGTTCAAGATTCGAAAGCTCTCGCAAAGCCTCGTCGAATCGAACGGGCCATTCCGTTCGTCGGAGTTGCTTGATCGTTTTGCGGGCATCGTCGGGATGCTGACCTTGAATTTGCGCCGCGGCAAGTCCCAGTAAGCCTGTAGGTTCGAGACGCCGCAGCTCGGCGACTTCTTGCCAATGTTGGATCGCTTCGTCCCAGCGTTTTTGCTTTTCGCGAATCTTGGCCAGAACCTGGTGATTTTCGGCTTCGTTCGGGCCCGCTTCGATGATATTGGTCAACTGCGCGTTCCGACATCGCTTCGTCGTTCTGAAGTCGCTCGGCCAATTGTTCGTACAGTTTCAAGTCGTGCCGATCGACGTTCAAACGCGCGAGCAACTCGCGCGTCCCTTCGGCCGGACGCTGGAGTCGGTCGAAGCACTCGACGAGCATTTCGTAAACCTGGCGGTCATTTGGTTGCAGCTCCTTGGCCAGCCGCAATTGAGTGATCGAGTCTTCGTACTTGGCGAGTTGTTTTAAAACCTTGCCCAACTGCTTGCGGAGCAGCGGACTGTCGCGGCCGGTTTTTTCAGCTTCGACGTCGAGTTGTTGGATGTACTTTGGTAAGTCCTCGGCTTGGCTCAGCACTTGTTCCAACGTCGAGATGGCTTCGCTGCGATGCTGGTGCGATTCGTTCCAGCACATGATCCCGGCGCTGGCCGCTTCGACGGCGGCCCCGGTCTTCTTCAGACGCGAGTAGGTGTGCGCAAGTTGCTGATACCAGCCTGACAAGATTTGGTCGTTGAGCGTGCGTCTGTTTAGAGCCCGGGTCCGGAGCATGATCGCTTCTTGGAACAACTCGGCCGCGCGCGGCGTCATTTCCGTCGTAAGAAGTGAATAGGCCAGGGTGGCGATATTCCCCTCGGTCCAGCGACCGCCGGCATGGAAATGTTCCTCTGTCGCTTGCAGGACTTCCTTGGCCTTCTCTCGACGTTTGGCGAAGTGATACGCCTCAATCGATTGTGCGCGATAGGTCATCGTGTCGGGGTAAAACTTGCTTAAACGTTCGAGCAGCACGATCGTTTCGGGATAGCGTTTTTCATAACGCAAGTACTCGACCAGTCTTTGCTGCCCATTCAAATCGAGGATGCCGTCATCTTCGGCTTCCAACAGCATCTCGATCGCACGGGTTCGTTGTTCGAGCGAGTCCCAAACGTAACCGGCGATGTGCGCCACACGTCGGCCCGACGATTTCAGCTCGCGGTGCATTTCGTCGGCCACTCCGAGAAAGACGGGGAACTTTTCGCGCCAAGCGTAGCCATGGTGATACATATAGCCGTTGCGGTTCTCGCCGGTGCGGAGTTCATGCCGCAGATTCTCGACTACCAATTTCAGCAGCCGCTCTTCGAGATGCGAGTAATCGAGTTTCTTCTCGGCCGCGAGATGCCGTTGCTGGGCGACTTCGTGCCCGAGCGATTGCCAAGAATTGTTCCAGCCGAGGTTCATCCAACGCGGCCACTGTTCCATGCGCTCGATGCCGTATCGCAGCGTCGGCACGGGGCCGAGCAATTCGCGCGAGACGCCGAGCGGGGCTTGGACCGTATTCTGATAATGCGACGATTGCCGCGGCATGATCTTGGCCATGTGTTCGAACAAGAATGTTTTCAGCAACGTTTCGGCGCCGTCGATTTTGTTGCGCCGTGCGATGTCGATCGTTTCCACGTAGGTGTTCACCGCTTGAGCGCGGCGTTGTTCCGCCGGTTCGGCAGCGATTCGTTCGAGACCGTACTTGCTCAGCGCTTGCAGCAGATCCTGGCCTTTGCCGAGGGAGATTTCGCCGCGATGCTCCAGGGCATGATTGTAAAGCGACCAGAGCATATCTTGGAACGCTTCGCGTTGCGTTTGATGCACGGCCGACGACAGATGCGCGACGATCAGTTTTTCGCCCGCGGCATATTCACCGTGATCTTGCAGCATCGAGAGGAGATCTTGCAGCAGGTAGTTGTCGTCGTGCGGCAGCAGGTTGTCATTTTTTTGTTCGTAGGCGCGTAACGACGCGGTGAAGTCGGTGATCGCTTCGCGTTTGCGTTCGTAATGCCAATACAGCAGTTTGTAATATTCGCGGTTGATGCGCAGCTGGTCGCGGCTGTTCTCGGGGACGAGCTTGGCCAGCGCAACCAACTCGCGCAGTTGTTCCTCTTGCAGTATGGGACTCGGCATTTTGCCCTGGCCGCCGAGCCAGACGGCCATCAAAGCGTGCTCACCGTCGGTCCACTCGCGTTCGAATGCGCGGCGCAGCGCGTCCAAGGCCGCGGCGGCGTGCGGGCCGCGTTGATTTAGGACCTCGCTGGCGCGGCGTTCGACCACAGCTTCGAGCAGATCGAGTGCCCGCGCATCGATCGTGGCCGGTTTTTCCTGACGCGCGGCGTTGATCTCTTGCAGCAGTTCATCGGCCGGCGCTTCGTTGCGGATTTCGCTCAGCAATTGATGCGTCACTTGATTGATAAAGGGATACACTTGTTGCGGCGAGTGCCCGAGCATGCCGCGCGGGACGGTTTTCAGGACGCGGAAATCGCGGCTCGCCCGGTAAAGATCGCGAATCTGGTAGAAGTAGTTCTCGGGGTTGCCGGCTTTGCTCAACAGTGCGCGGACCGCCTGCAGCGTGGCCTCGTCCATCTCCGTCGGCAGCGGTTGATTGTCGTAGCCGAGCCAACGATTGCGTGCCTGATAAAGCTGCTGCGCCAAGTACTGTTCGGGCATCGCTTTCCAAGCTTCGAGCGTCGCGTGTTCTTGATCCGTGCGGCGATTCCCGACGGTGTACCACGTCGCGAGTGTGCGCCAGTCGGCGGACGATAGCTGTTGATCCGCGCCGAGCGCTTCGAAGATCTTGATGGCTTCGTCGAGCTTGCCCAATTCGGCCAACACCAGGGCCAGCGATTTCCGCCACGGCGCGGTGCTGTCGGATTCACGAACCCAAGCACGGAGCGTCCGTTCGAGTTCTTCGGGCCGATCACGCGCGATCAGGAATTGATACTTGATCATTCGCCAGCGGTTGGACGACTCGTCTTTGCGAGCGATCCGCGAGTCGAGATACTTGACGATTTGCTCGATCAAACCCGGCTTCGCGTCTTTGCGGCTCGCCAATCGGAGAGCCATGATCAGCGACCTCTGCTTGAGCATCGATTGTTCGCGGACTTGCAGGATTTCCTTGATGGTCGGCGGCCGGTCTGCTTCCTCCGACAACTTGAGATCCGCCGTGTTAAGAAGCTTCCAGGCCAGCTCCGCGGCTGGATCGATTCGTTGATCGAGTTGCAACAAGAGCCACGCCGTTTCGAGCCGCGTCCATTCGGCGAGCGGCGACTCTTTCTTGCTGAGATAGGCTGTTTTCTTGGTGAGAGTTTCGGCGAGTTCTTTGAGTGCTTGCTCGCGAACTTCTTTTTGCCGCTTGGCCAAGTCTTGCTTGCTTGTTTCGAGCGTTTTGCTTTCATCTTGCTTCGCCGTGAGAGCCGCTTGCTGACGAGCGGCAAGCATCGCATCGACCCAGCGATGCAGCAACGCGACCTGGCTCAATTGATCCGTCGCGGGTTGCTGTGGATTGTTGATGAGGAGCAACAGATCCCACGCTTCGTTCTCGTTATCGAGCTTCCAAGGACGGCTAAGAAGCGTGTCAAAGAGCGTGGTACGGTACTCCGTGAGTCGCGCGGTGGAAGCCGTTTTCACGCATTCGCGCATGAACGGCAAATACTCGCTCTCGGCGAATTTCAACGCGTGGATTCGCTGCAGCAACGACCCCAGCGTGTGCTTCTCGTTCTTTCCCAACAGATCCTCGGCCTTCTCCCAACGCGTGCGCAGTTCGCGCACGATCGGGCGCCAGAACGCTGCTGGGAGTTCGCTTGCTTGAAATTGACGCCGGCCTTCGAACGGTTCGGCGAGCGTCACGCGATAATTCAGGATTTGATTCAGGAAGTACTCGATTTGCGGCACCGTCAGCTCGTTCGTTTTCGTCCTCAGAAGTTCGAGCATCTCGCCGCAGAGACGATCGGACGAATCCGTTTGCGAAAAATAGTGCGCGTAAATCTTTCCCAGCGCGTTGAACCGATCGGTGCGGCAACAATTGGTGAATCAACTCGGCCAGCGGTTTTTCCCAACGCGGGTCCATGCGCTGGACGCTGATGTAGTAAATGCCGCCGCCGGCAAAATTCGCCGCCGTCGAAAACCGAGCCTCGTCGCCTGGTGAGAGTTTGCCGGGTTGCAACGCCAAGTTCAGCCACTTTTCGGCCAAATTGTTCGCCGCGTCGTACTGATCGTCGTGAACCAGCGCCGAGAGATGATTCTGATACGCCAACTCATTCGTAGTGTTCAGTTCCAGCCACTTGGTCGTGAGCTTGACCAGGTCGTGCCAGCGAAATTGCATCCGGTAAAGTTCCGCGTAGCCGCCGTAGATCAAATCTTGATCATAGATCGTCCGATTGATATCCGCATCGCGCTGTTTGTCGAGCCAGGCATAAGCCGCGTCGGCGCGGCCGGCGTTCAGCAACCGCCGAGCGTAGTCGATCTGGGCATACGTGTCCCACGGCCGCGCTGCGCGGTTCAAGCGGCGTTGTTCGAGCGACTCTTCGATGCGACCCGCGTTTTCGAGCGTGGTGGCCAACGCATCTTGGTATTGGGGGAGTGCTTCGATTTCCTGGGGCAGCCGTTCGTAGACCGGCCGGAGCGCTTCGAGCTCGCGCACATACTCGTGCACGCCGTTCACCGGTTGCAAGAACTCGCGTAGCGACTGAGCCAGGTAAAAATCATCGCGAGTCGGCTTGGCCAGGAGTGTTTTTACTTCGTCTTGCAAACGCTGGCGTGCATCGTCGTGCCGGCGAATCGTCGACAGGACGAGCGTCCGAATCCAACGCACGCCCGGCTTGCCGGCGGCTGCTTTTCCAAGGCGGTGAGTTGTTCCAAGAGCGAATCCCATTGCTGCGTTCGGCAGTAGGCAATGATTTGCACCATGCGGTCCGTGAGATCGGCCGAGCCTTCGGCGATTCGTTTCCGCACGTCGACCAGCTTCGCGAACGGCCGTGTTATAAAGAGGACTTGTTCGCGCAGATCTTGTTCCGCCACGAAGCGGTCGTCGAACTGCTTGGAATCCAGTTCTTGGATGTCGAATTTCGTTTCGCGATAGAGTTCTTCCGTTGGACCAAGGACACGCACCGTTTGTGCCCACCAGGTGCCGCCCCGTTCGACGTAGTCGGTGAACGTCGTGACGGTGCTGAGTTTGCCAGCGCTTTCGTCTTCGGTTTTGAGAAGCACGCCGCGCTTCGTATCGATCAAGAACCGACGAATGTAGGTTCCCTCGGGATTGGTCAATATCAGTAATTTCCGGCTATCGGCCGGCGACTCGACTTTTGCTTGGAAATTCTGCGTAGACGCATTCAGTTCTAGTTGCAGAAATCTTCGAGATTCAGATTCGGCACTTGATCCGCGGCAATCGCCGGACGAGTCTGACCGAGCAACAGCGCCCGCGTGTAGGCCGCGCGTGCTTTCCCGTCGTATGTTTGGATCACGCAATGCGTCCCAGGGTCGAGCGGCTTGGTTAGCCACTTGCCGGCGCTGACCAACACCAGCGATTCGTGGTGTGACGAGCGGCGTTTCCAAACCGTATCAAACTCCTCTTCGGTCCGTTTGATTGTGAGACCTTTGCCAAGCTTGCGCAGCGCTTCGTTACGCAGCAGTTGCTTGGCCAGCGCGGTCGCTTCGGCGGGCCATGGCTCGGTCGAATGAACGGCTGGTTGTTTTGCCGGCAGTTGAACCGGCACTTCGGGAAAAAGTTGGCGATACCACTGCGTGTAATCAACGCGGCCGTAATGGCGGCCATCGTACTTGAATTCCACTCCGAATTGCCCACCGATTCCCCCGCCATAAGCGCCGCGACTGTCAAAGTATTCATTCTCGACGAGTCCATCGCCGTCGGAATCGTAGAATGCGTTGAACCGTTTTTGATCTTTGCCGAGCAGGCCCCCGTCGAGAAACATCTCGCCGTTCGAAGGGGTCGCATCGCTGAGCGAAAACAATTGCTCGGCGTCGCTTGCCAAGTTTTGTTTGCGTTTCGCGGCATCGAGCGGTTTATTCGATGCTGGTCCAGACGGGGCGGGAGAACTGGGCTCTTCTGGATAATCCGTCATGCCCAAATCGAGCGACAACGATTCGTCCTCCTGGATTAACAATTTGAGCTTGTCGCCGGCGAATCGTTCATTGTTCTTAGAATCGTGCAGGGACTTTTTGCCTGCCACCGGTTCTTCGTCTAATTCAAAGGTCGTAAAATTGTCGATAAGGGCATCCACCGGTGCCGCCGATGCTAAAGTTAATCTTCCCGACGCAACGGTAGTCTCGCCGGCATACGAAGCCCAACCATGCAGTTCCGCCCATTGCTGATTCTGTTCGCGATGAGCGAGTTGCATAAACCGTTCTTGACCTTGTGTGTCGCGGCCGTAATTCGCCCACTGACGCAGGACATTGCGGCGTAGTTGCTGTCGCCACTCGCCGGCGCGTTTCAGTTTTCTGCTGCACAGTTCGAACTGCGCCAGTTGTTCTTGCCGTCTTGAAAGAACCGCTCGCCGTCGCGCATCTCGAAGCGCCGCTTCACGCCGAAGCGTTCGCGATCCGCATCGCTTTCGAGCACGAGCAGCGACGTGTACGGCGTGATGATATGAAACTCTTCGCTGAGCGCGATAATCTGGTCGCGGATCGCGGCGCTGGTTCCCTGCGCGAGGAGATGCTCCAAGTGTCCGCGTCCCCAGAGCCGCGGGATAAACGCGTTGCCCGTCTCGGCATCGACGAAGTTGATCCGCGAGCATAGCGCACCGTTTCGTTGCCGCGCTTCCCGGTGACGATGATCTCGCCCGATTGCTGCTTCCCCTCGGGCAGGTATCGCCCGACCATGATTTGCTGCGTCCCCGCGGGGATATTCGGGAGCCGTTCGGGGTAGAGCGCCGCGACTTTGACGCCACGGAATTCGACTTGCAAATCGCGCAAACCCGGCTGCGCGAGTCTCGTTGAGCAGTTCCGTCGCCACGAGTTGCGGAGTTTGCTCGCCGCTGACCGAGCGCACCCGACCCGCCATTCGCGGCGATCCCGCGCAGGACCGTCAGGTCGCTCGTGTTGCCGACGGTGATCGCGTGCAGCGCCGGTTTGTCCTCGGGCTTTTTCGCGAAGTTATCGCCAACCAGTTTCGCCAACCGTTTGACAAACGATTGCGGATTGCGATCGCCGGCGGTGACGATGCCGTCGCCGATGTAGATGATTTGCGTCCCCGGTTTCGTTTTTCGAAAGACGGTTTCATACGCAATGTCGAGATTCGTCCAACCGAGCGAAATACGCTGCTCCAAATAATCCCTCGCCGTTTTGATGTTCTCCGCCGTCGGTTCGACCGGCTCGGCGTTCGCCCAATCAGTGCGCACATCGGTGACCGCAAGTTGAAACTTGTCGCGCAGCGAGAGCGCGGCCAAGATCGTCGCGACGACTTCTTGTTGCTGGCGGCGTTTCTCGCTGTCCATCGAACCCGACGTATCGCACAGCAGCACCAGATTCAGCGGCGTCCCTTCGGGCAGGACCTCGCGCTGCCAGTTTCCTTCGGCACCTGGCGGCGTCAGCTGCATGAGCATGTACCCATCGTCGCCGCGGCGATGCGGGACGACGACGACCTCGGATTGCTTGTTGTCGATTTCGCAGACGACTTCGAAGTCGCGCTCGGCGAGTATTCCTGCACCGCGTATTCGACCGTGCCACTGTTGCCCGTCAACTGCGACCGCGCGGGATGCGTCGTGCAGGTAATGCCCTTGAGCGGCAGCGCCGAATTGACCGTGACTTTCACCGCGAGTTCGCGCAGCGGCTTCATCGTCAGCAAATCGCTGCGCAACCCATAGTTGTAACGATACTCGTTGCCGCGCAGCGGAAGGACCTGCGTGTAGGTGATCTTCACGCGCTTTCGGAGTGCGCTTCGATCGGAAAGACGCGGGCCTTGAACAAGTTGCCGCTCGTCCATTCGAGCAAGCCAGGGTCGCGACGCTCGCGGAGGATCGTTTCGTAAATCTCTCGCGACTCGTTGCTTCTCAACGACATCGGCTTCGACCAGTTCATTGCCGATCCACATGCCAAAGCCGCTGATCGAGGCATCTTGCGGCAGCGGGAAATGAAAGACACCTTCGAGCCGCGAAGCCGTGTGGTTGACAAATGATTCTTCGATCGTCGTCCGCGCAATTTGGTCGCGGATCTCGACATTGACGCGATGATATCCAATCGTCAGCGGCTCGTTCCGGCCATCGGGCAGATTCACGATCAACGACCCGAGCGATTCGCTGGTCGCGGTCCCTTCGAACCCAGCGAGCCACTTCGGCGGCTCTTTGACCTCGACGAGTTGCTCCTCTTTATTGACGCGCACGAAGACCCTGCCCGGCTTGGCGAACTTGCGGTCGCCTTGGCAGCAGCGAGCAGGGTGAACTCCGTGAGCTTCTGATCATTCGCCGGCTCGGGGAGTTTGACTTGCGTCTCACCCGTGTGAAGGCGGGCTTGCGTGGGCGAGACAAATTCGACCAGCGTCCCGGGGCCAAGGATTAGTTCTGGGCCGGTCGTCATGCGCACCCCGCACGGCATTTGCGCCGCGCAGGTCCGTGCGCAGGCCAGTCCCCCGGTTTCAGAATCGTCTCGCGGCAGAGCGGCGTCCAGCGCTGCGCGAGCATCGGGCGAAGCACGACGATCCCCTGGAGATCGCTGACGACGCCGATCCGGCCGTCTTCTGTGAGCGTGGTCGAGACGTTGAACTTGTCATCCGCGACGGGAGCGTTCAGCGCGACCAAACGCAACTCGGCCAGCGGCGGTGTGTTGCCCGCCTGCAGATCACGCGCCTGAATCCCCAGTAGTTGATGCGTCTTCGGATGTGCGTAGGCGGTGACTTCGAGCGGCCCATGCTTGGAGGGCATTTCGACGCGGTACTCGAGCGCCTCTTGCTCGTCGTAGTCCGCGACGCACCGCGGATTCGCCCGCAGCAAAGGCCCGACGTCGCTGACACCGAGTTCCAACAACCCGAGTAGATCGATTTGTTTTTCAGGCCCCAGATACCATGGCGAGTCGCCGGCTTCGGCCGTGTTGGCCGTTTCATCGATCTTCCACAATCGGGAACCGGCGGTAATGCGATAGCACTGCGGCGACTCCTCGTAACGCACCAAACCCGGAGCGCGGATGAAGACGCTGGCCGACCGGCCGTCACGATCAATGCGCAATTCGAGCGAATGCGCCGCGCGGAGTTTCGCGAGCACCTCGGCAAACGGGACTTCGTTGGCCGCCGTCGGATGAAAGTTCATCCAGCCCAAGAAAAACGCGACGCAGGCGGCGACCGCGGCCATGACGCGAAGTCCAACGGTAATCATACGAGGCCTTATAGGCTTAGGGTGAGAAGTCTTCGTTGGCGTGATTGGTGCAGCGAGAGTGATGGAAGACATTGCTGCGGAATCGCTTGGAGTAGCGGTCGGTCGAGGTACGGTTGCAGGAGCTGAAACGGCGTCGTCGTGAGCTTGCGCAAACGCCGCGAGCGACTGTGCACGAATTTCCGCCAAACGCTCAGGCGTGAGAGGCGGGACGGAAACCTCGACCGCGCAGAAGTTGCACGGTCGCGTCTCGTCTCGGTCGTGTTCGTGAGCGGGTTTCATGACGTGGATCGAATAATCTAGGGGGTCCCGGTCGATGTGCGCGGTGCGGAAAGACTTTAACCGCGGTGTAGGAGTACGAACTTCTCGCGAAACGCACACCTTGCTCGTGCGAGTTTCGACTTGAGCGAGTCGTGCGATCCCCCGAACAGCTCGATCATTTCCGCGATCGAGCGTTGGTCCAGATAACGTGACGTCAACAACCCCGCGTAAGTGGGATTCAATTCCGCCAACACGCCGCGGATCAGATCGGCCGATTCGTGTCGTTCCCAAGGTGTCTCGGGTTCGGAGGTGTCGTTAAGCCATTCCTGGATTTCGCCCGCCCCACTGATCGCCAAACGCCTCACGCGATCAGCCCGCGCCGATTGCCTCCAATACAAAGCGACCTGACGCTGAGCGATCCCGGTGAGCCATACCCACAGCGTCCCTCGTTCCGGATCGAAACCGCCGGCGGAACGGGCGGCGGACAGGAAAGTTTCCTGTACCACGTCATCCACGGCCGCCGGATCACCGCCGATCAGACGTGCGGCGAATTTCCAAACGTCCGCGACATAACCATCGTAGAGCGCGGCCCAAGCCGCGCGATCGCCCGCGCGCAAGCCTTGGCCGATGAGGCGTTGTTGGGGTTGATCGAGCAAGGGACGTCTCTATGGGGCGAACGCACGGCTTCATGAAGAGCTTACACTTGGACGTCTTCCGGTGTCGCAAAATTCCTGAAACATTTGAAAAGCCAACCAACGGGCTGTGAAAATTCTCGAAATCAACGGAATCACGATTTTTTTGAATCGCATCGACTTAGCCGCAACCAGTCATCGCTAAATAACGGCGGCGACCTGGCAGGTGAATAATCCTCGCTTGAATAACTATGTGGCGTGACGCCACGTAGCACAGTGAAACACGGGCTAATGAAGCACCACCCTTCGCGCCGTGGCACGCTCTGCGGTCGGCAGCGTCTCGCTTACAATCATAATGTGATGCTGGACGACTCCCTGGCCATGTTCTTTAAAAGGTGACCGATTATCCGGTCACAGGCGGAATTCCGTTGAGATCCCGAATCTTCCGGAACTATCACGCCCATCACTGCGTCAAACTATGCCCAGGCCTTTCTGGATCCTCTACCATCCGCTTGGCAAGTGAAACATGTCTCGCAACGATACCGCATCTCTCTTGTCGGATTTTGATTTTGCATTTCGGCGATTCTTCCCAGTTTTGCTGTGCGTTTGTTTCTGCACGACCTTATCGGCAGATGAAGTTCCCGACGGCATTTATGTACGCAGGCTCGCCGGCGATGGAGTCAAACTGACACGCGTCGATATCGATGGCGGCGAAGCGATTCTTGGGGTGCGGCTCAGCGACAAACTTGGGACAGCCACATGGAAGGCGATCAAGAACGACCATTCCGAATTCACCTTAACACTGACCGGTCATGACCACTTGCCGAAGGCGACCGATGAGACCGCGCAGTTGGCTGTGGTGATCGACGGCGTCTGCGCGGCCGTTACCAGAGGCCAGAAGTCAGATGGTGTGTTTGACGGAAGCTTGTCGGCTTGGATCCATGGCGAGAACACCGCGATCAAGCTGGCGAAGAAGCTCAATGTCGACCTGCCGCGTCGTAAGCACCCCGGGCATCGCTATGTCCTGTCGTGGAAACCCGATCGTGACGCGTACCGCCCCGGTGAAGCGGTCACATTGCTGATGACGCTTGAAAACGTGGGCCAGCACCCCATCTCGTTTCGCGTGGGAGGACAAAACCGCGGTCCGCGTGACAATCAGTTTCGCTTTCTGGCTTACAAAAGCTGGGGTCAAGGCAAAGCTGTTCCGGACAACGGCGATCCGACAAATTTCGGCGGGATCGGTTCGTACCACACTTGCAAACCGGGTGAAAAGTACACCGCAAAAGTCGGTCTGGATCGATGGTTTCGATTCGAGGAATCGGACCATTTTCTGGTGACGGGGATTTTCGAACTAGAACTGCATGAGAAACAGCCGGATGGGAGTTTCGGCGATGCGATTTGGAAAGAACTCGCCACCGGGGAATGTACGGTCATCGTCGATCAAGAAAACGCACGCGATGCTGCTCTCGACCATGTCGGAACAAGCCCCTAACGGTAGTATCGGAACGCCGTGCAATCAAATGGAGCAAACGCAAAAACTAGTGGCCGATATGTTTGGGCGCTGGGTGAGTCGTTTTAGCCGTCGTAACGAGACGCGTACCGCCTATGATGGCGAAGAAGCGATCGAAATATCGGAGAGCTTTCGGCCCGACGTGATCTTGTTGGACATCGGACTTCCGAGATTAAACGGTTATGAAACCTGTCGTCGGATTCGAGCTTTACCGTATGGAAGCAAAACGACAATCATCGCGCAAACCGGTTGGGATCAAGAAGACGATCGTCAACGGACTCGCGAGGCCGGCTTCGATCACCATTTGGTAAAGCCCGTAAATATCTCGGAGCTGATGAAGTTGCTGGTCGATCTCAAACCCAACGAATCCTAAGACCGGTTATTCGTTATAAGATTCTCCGCCGCGCCACGTTCCTAACGCTTTCCATGCGTTGAGATCGATCGCATCTTCGATGAAGGAAACGCCGGTATCGCAGCGCACGACTTGCACGCCGCCGCGATGTTCCGAACGTGTGGCGAAATCGCCTTTTTGCTGCGTCGCGTTGGTACAGTCCGGGTGCGCCGCATTCGGCAACGAGGCGTGGTTATACAGCGTGTTGCCGTAGTTGCCCACGATCCATTTCGCGCGAGTACGTGGTTCGATTCCCGCCGACAAGTCCGCACAGATCGTCGGCGTCGGGTCGACGCCGCCAGGATGTTCACGGAAGCCGCGCAGTCACACGTTCGCGTTCGTCGAGATCGATGCTCCGAGACGTGCACTCGGCGAAGGCGATCGTCTTCGACGCACCGTCCCTGAGGTCGGCGCATCCGGATGGACGAACCCGCCAAAAAAACTCCGTTGGACTTGGTCAAAGTCCCGAAGTTCGCTCCATCTCCCGTGTTTCCCGCATAGTTGGTCGGACCATAAATAGTCGCCGAATCGTCAACTCCGTCGGACGGGCAACGCAAAATCGCGAGCCGTGCCACGGCGGCGCGAAGATTCGCCGCGCGGAATAGGCCGTCGTCGAGGAGATTGAAAAATCGGCAGGCACCGCGTTCCAATCGATCGATTTCGCCATCGTTTGCTCTTCGGTATACGGCAGAAGCGGTGCGAACGCCGAGAAGATTCTCGGCAACGGCATCCCGCACCGGCCGGAAACCGCTTCCACGCATCATGGTGATTCAACAGTGCGAATCCCCACTGCCGTAGGTTGTTGCCGCACGTCGTTTTGCGAGCCGCCTCGCGCAGGATTGCACGGCCGGCAACGTCGTTCCGATCAGCACGCCGATGATCGCGACGACGACCAGCAGTTCGATCAGCGTGAAACCGCGTCGTCGTCTCATCGAGAACTCGCTTGCACGCGCAAAACGATATTGCCCGGTTCGTCGGCCACCAACAACGCGCCGTCCGCGGCGACCGCGACGCCGACCGGTCGACCGTACACTTCGCCTTCCTGTTTCACGAAGCCGCTCAAAAAATCCTCGGCTTTGCCGCTCGTACGTCCCTCGGCGAACGGCACGAACGCGACTCGGTAACCGGCGAACTTCGAGCGATTCCACGACCCGCGTTGACCGATGAACGCGCCTTGCCGAAACGTTTCGGAAACGTCTTACCTTCGTAGAAAGTCAGTCCCAGGGAGGCCGAATGCGGATCGAGCGCGAAGTCGGGTACCACCGCCTTGGCGACCAAGTCCGGACGCTTACCTTTCAAACGCGGGTCTTCGTGCTGCCCGAAATAACTGTACGGCCAACCGTAAAACTTCCCCTCGCCGACGCTCGTCAAATAATCGGGGACCAAATCATCTCCGAGTTCGTCGCGTTCGTTCACGACGGTCCAGAGTTCCTTGCTCGACGGTTGCCACGCCATCCCGACCGGATTGCGAAGCCCGTCGGCGAAGACTTTAAGACCGCTTCCGTCGAGGTTCGCGACCAGGATGTTCGCACGATGTTTTTCTTCGTCCATTCCGTGCTCCGCGACGTTGCTGGCGGAGCCGACCGAGATGTAAAGTTTTTTGCCGTCGCTGACGATGTTACGAGTCCAATGATTGTTGTAGCCGCCTGACGGCAAATCCATGATCTTCTTCCCGTCGTTCGATTTGGGTTTCGATCCCGCGACATATGGGAACATCCAGACGCCGTCGGTGGCGGCGATGTACAGCGTTTTGTCGGAACCAGCATTCCGAACGGTTGCTTCAAGCCCTCGAACCACGTCTCGTTGGTCTCCGCGACGCCGTCGCCGTCTTGATCGCGCAGAATC
>JASGKV010000002.1:0-13119 GCA_049840575.1 Pirellulales bacterium | reverse complement strand
GACCGCCGGCGTCGGTCGGTCCGTCGCGGGGCGTCATCTTTTGCCCCGAG
Source organism: Pirellulales bacterium (assembly GCA_049840575.1). GTDB lineage: Bacteria > Planctomycetota > Planctomycetia > Pirellulales > JALHPA01 > JANRLT01. The sequence goes on along the minus strand of JASGKV010000002.1, from coordinate 13,069 downwards.
TGAACCAGCCGAATCGCTTGCAGGATTTCCGTGTGGACCGTCTCTTTTAACAGATAACCCCGCACGCCCGCGTCGAGCGCGTTGAAAATGTCTTGGTCGCCGTCGTAGCTGGTCAGCGCCACGATTCGGGCGGTCGGCGCTTCGGCCAGGATCGCGCGGATCGCGGTCAAGCCGTCAACCTCGGGCATCCGCAAATCCATCAGCGTCACGTCGGGTCGCCACGTCGCGAAACGCGTCGATCGCCGCGCGGCCGTTTTCGGCCTCGGCCACCAACGCCATGTCCGGCTCGTTGGCCAGAATCGCGGCGATCCCTTTGCGCACCAACGGATGATCGTCGACGCACAGGATGCGAATCGGCGTGTGCGGGGCAGGGGACGAGGCGTGCGACGCGTCGCTCATGCTTCGTCCTCCGTCGTCGTGACCGCCGCATCGCGTTTCGCCGCAGGCGTTTTCGTCTTGGGCAATTGCACGGTGATCGTTGTGCCGCCGCCCGGTGCGCTGCGCAGCGTCAACGTTGCGCCGATTTGCGCGGCCCGTTCGCGCATGCCGATCAAGCCGAAGCGTTCGGCCTGCGCGTTCGCCGCCGGTCGCGTCGGATTTCTCGGGCGGAGCGAAGCCCGCGCCGTCGTCGGCGATCGTCAGCACGATGGTTTTCCGCAGCGATTCCAGCGTCAGGTCGATCGTCGTCGGCCGCGCATGCTTCATCGCGTTCGAGAGCGCTTTCGCGATGCGGAGGATTTGGTATTCGACGTCGGTCGGCAAGCCGATCGGCGTGCGCGAGAACCGGGTCCGCAAACGGACGTCGGGTCGATCGACGATCCGCGTCGCGGCGGCGGCCAGTTTCGCGGCCAGGTCGTCGCCGCCGGCGTCGCCCGTCCGTAAGCCGGCCACCGAGCGGCGCGCTTTGCGCAGACAAATCGCGGCGTCGTCGATGATGCCGCGCAGTTCGTCGCGTTCGGCCGTCGCCGGCATCCGCGCCGAGCGCCTGCATCTCCATCGTCACGCCGGCGAACCCTTGCAGTAACGTATCGTGCAACTCGCGCGATCCGCCCCCGCTCGTCGACGATCGCCGCGCTCCGACGACGCACGGCGTCGATGTGCACGCGATACCCGGCCCACCCGACCGCGCACGCCAGCGCTGCGCAGACGGGCCAAAACCAGTGCGTTGCGTCAGACGCGGTTCGATCGTCAGCGCGATCGGGCGATCGCTTTCGTGGGCTTGCCCGTCCACGTTGGTCGCGCTCACGCGAAACGCGTACTCGCCCGGCGGCAAATTCGCGTAGGTCGCTTCGCGGCGCGTGCCGGCGTCGATCCAGTCGTCGTCGAAACCGTCCAAGCGATACCGAAACGTGATCCGCGCGGGCGATTGAAAACTCAATCCGGTGAAGCGAAAGCCGACGTTCGACGTCCCCGGCGGCAAACGTAACGTTTTCGCCGCGCCCAGCGAACGACCGTCGATCAACGTCTCTTCGACCACGACCGGAATCGGCGGCAGCTTGTGCGCGACGTTTCGCGTGTCGATCACGATCAGTCCGCGAATCGTGGTGAACCAAATTTTGCCGTCGTCGGTCCGCGTCACGACCGGCTGCGCGCCGGGCGGCCTTCGATGGTGCGCTTGCGCCTCGGTCGGGCTGTACGGTTCGCAACGCAGCGGCGTCTTATCGAGACCGGCCGCGTAATGACGCAACGCGGTTCGCGCCACCGAAAAATCCCTTTGCCGCAGGCCATCCACAAACGATCTTGATCGTCGGCCGCGATGCCGTAAATGTCGTCGTCGAACAGACCGTCTTGGATCGAAAACGCAACGACGTTCTGCCCGTCGAACAACCGCAACCCTTCGCCGCGCGTGCCGATCCAGACCATGCCGTCGACGTCGGCGTACAACGCATCGACCACGGGCGGTGCCATGCCCCCCAACGGCATGCGCGCGGAACCCGTCGTCGGTCTGCAAAAAGACGCCGTCGTTCTCGGTCGCCACCAACACGCGGCCGCGTCGATGCGCGGCCAACACGGCGATCGCGCGGCCGCGCAGTTTTTCGTCGTCGACGATCGTGATGCGTCCGTCTTGCAAGGCGCCAGGCCCTTGGCCGTTCCGATCCAAACGCCTTGCCGATCTTCGCAGACGCAGCGGACCACGTCGTCGGGCAGGCCCTCTTCGGTCGTATAGGTGGCCGTCACGCGGCCGTTTTCCAACGCTTGCAGACCATGCTCGCCGCCGAGCCACAGAGTTTTGTTCGCGCCGTGCGTCAGGCAGAGGATCGTCATGCCGGCCAAGCCGTCGCGCTCGGTCATCTTGTGAAAACGTTTGCCGTCGTAACGGACCAAGCCGTGGCCGAACGTGCCGATCCAGGTCGTCCCGTCGCGATCGGTCAGCACCGGGCCCACGTCGTTGGTCGGCAGCCCTTCGTTAACGGTGAAGGGAATCACGCGGCGATCGGCGAATTGATTCAAACCGTTTTTGGTGCCGACCCAGACGTTGTCCTCGCGATCTTCCAGAATCGCATGGACCGCGTTTTGCGAAAGGCCGTCGCGCGTGCCGAACGTGCGGCATTCGTCGCCCAGGATGCGACAGACGCCCCCTTTCGTTCCGACCCACACCGCGCCGTTGCGAGTCTGTTCGAGACAGAGGACATGATCGTCGAGCATGCCGTCGTCGGTGGTCCACAGTCGCTCGCCCCGCGACGTGCGATGGAGCAGCCCGTTGGTGGTGCCGACCCACAGGCCGCCGTCGCCGTCCGCGCAGAGCGTGGTGATCGCGGCGTTCGGATCCGGAGAGTCGAGCGAGATGAGATCCTGCCGTGCCCCATCGACGAGAATCGACCGCGGAGCGACCGCGCACACCACCGCGCCGTCCGACGTTTCGATCATCTCGCGCACATCCGCGCCGCCGAACATCTTGTCCGGCGTCTTGAGTTTGTCGTCCTTCAGAACGGCGACGCCGGCGGCCGTGGCGATCCAGAGTTCGTCGCCGCGCGGCAGCAGCGCATGGATCGTGTTCGAGGGCAGGCCTTCGGCCGTGGTCCAATTGCGCGGCCCCGTCGTCGGTCAGGCGATACACGCCGGCGTTCTTCGTGCCGATCCACAACTGTGCGCCGCGCATCTTCGACGATCCGCGTCACCCACAGCCCGGCGAACGAGACGCCGCCCCGTTCTTGCACGACCGTGAACTTCACGCCGTCGAACCGCGCCAGGCCGGCTTGCGTGCCGAGCCAAACATAACCATCGCCGGCTTGATGCAACGCATAGATCGACGGCTGCGGCAAACCCTGCTGCAACTGCCAGATACGATGAATGTATTGCGTGAGCGTCCGTTGCGGGTCCAGCGCGTGGGCCGTATTCGCCAGGACGCACATCACGCCGACGCACATCGCGACGCGTACGAAACCGTTCCGCGCGGTGCAGTCGCCGCACGACCTGCGAGGGGGACGACGAAGCACGACGCATACGGCGGTTCCGGGGCGGAGCGGTTTCCCCTCCAGTTTAGCAGACGGAGCGGCGAACGAACCCGTTTGCGTGGACGTCGCGTTGTATGCGATCGCCGTTTATCGACTCGCGGCGACGTACGCTCCGCAATCCGAGTTCATCCTCACGCGGCGACAATCGCTTCAAGAGAACATCGCGGACTACGAGAAAGCGACGCATGATTCCATCGCGAAACAACAGTTACAAGAAGAGGAACAGACGTATTGAAAACTACAACCCTTTTCGTCTAATTCTAGTAAATGTTGCGGAAACCTGAGTGTCTAGTAAACTCGACGTAGATACTGTGTATCAAACAGGTAGCGAACTAATGCATGAACCTAACTGGCGTCCGATAGCTTTCAGTCCTGATGAGTGGAAGGCATTGTCTCTAGAAGAGCAGATTCAATGGTGGAATCGTTGTAAAGAAAATAAAAGATCGCCGCACAGGATAGAGAAGTTATTCAAGCGTGGATTTATCTCGGAAAGCGATGTCTTCGATTATGTTGTCGTGAATCTTGCAGAGGACAATTTTCATGAGTTTAAGAAAGGTTTCTCACCCGATGTGTGGCAGCTCGTTACCCAAACGGCACAAAAATTTCCAGGCAACGATGATGAGAATGGATGGAAACATTATATTCATCGCATCGTGAGCTGTGTCTATCCCCCGTGGCTAACCCCAGAAGAGATTGAAAAAGAAATATTGTACCGTGACCAACGGCTACGTAATTGTGTGCGGCTTATTCGCTTACTTGAATCCGATATTTCTATAAAGCCTAATTAGGTTGAGAGAACCCTTATTTAATGAGGTAGGTATTGAAGTGACGTATCGCGACGAGCATCCGTACCAAGCCGCCTATGAACCGCTTTTGCCGCAACTCGCCGGCGCGGGACTGGTTGTCGTCCTAATGATCGCGGGTCTCGCGTTCTTGCGAGCGCGGCACTGCGCGAATCGCCAAGAACGCCGCGCAGAATACGCAATTTCCGGATTAATCGCCCGCCGTTCCGTTGGAAAAGATTTTCTCGGGCCGAATCGCCGCCGTCTTGACTTGCCCGCCGGGGCTGGTAGACTGACGTTATAAGTGAACGTATTGTCACTTATTGTGATATTGGAAATCGGTTTTTCGAATGAGCCGCAGATGCGTAGGGTGCGTCTCGACGCACCGTGATTGACGTGTTGGTGCGCGACGGCGATTTCGACCCCAAATCGGTGTGTCGTAAAAACCGCGCCGTTTCTTCACACTGGGGCGTTTGGCGGTGCGGCGAGAACCGCAAGCTGAGGCCTGCGGCACGATCGAAAAGAAAAAACATGCGCACGATCGCGATCGCAACTGCGCGTTTCGCTCGTAACGCTCGCGCAGTGAAGCTGGAGAAGATCGCTGGTGTCGAGGGAATCGCCACCGAGCGGGGGACGTGAGTCCCCTGAAGACAGCGCCGAACGACGTCTCGCGCGACAACTCAGGAGACTCACGTCCCCCGCTCGGGAAAACAGAAAAACCGCGTATGATCGTGATCGTAACGCTCGTTTCGCTCGTAGAGTGAAACTGGATGGCACTGTGAGGATGGAGAGACTGGCTGGAGAACAGAACCGGAGGACTGACGTCCTCCGCTCATGGTTTTGGAAAAACACAAAAACCGTGTGCTCGAAACGATCGTTTCGCTCGTAACGCTCGTTTCTTCACACTGGGATGTTTGGCAGGGCGGCGCGTGAAGCGGTTCGCTCGTCCGCGAGTGCCACTCGCGGCTTTCCAAATCCCTGAAAACTGAATCCTGAACACTGAAAACTGTTCCGTAACGATCGTTTTGCTCGCACTGGGAAGATAGGGAAAATGCGGTCGATGCGGTCGGATCAGGGCATGGCCAGCATCGTGGCGGCCATGGCCAGCATGCCGCCGTCTTCGATCAGCGTGACCGTCGACATCGGGAGGTTGAACACGGTGCCCAAGCAAGCGCAGCGGATCGTTTGCTTCCGCAAGAGACTGCGCACCACGCCGATCGCGCCGACGCCCATCAGCAGGATGGTGGCGACGTTCGTCGCGGTCGGCGCGACGTCGGCCAGATACGCGATGCCAAGACCGAGTTCGAGGAACGGATAAACGAAGCCGTAGGCCGGGCTGCGTTCGGCCACGACGTCGTACATGCGGTACGCGTCGGCGAAGCCGCGCAGGTCGAGCAGTTTGAAGAACGCGAACGCGACGAAGAAGCCTCCCATGAAGTGCCGCATCGAACGCGCGAAGTCGAACGCGCCGACCGCCACTCGACGAGCGCGACGATCCCCAAGAGAAAGGCCAATAACAGCAGCAGAGGATAATACGTGACGCCCGCCGCCGGCGATTGATGGTCGGCGGGTCGCGCGGCGGGAGCTTGCGACGCGCCGAGCCGGACCAGCGGGTTCGCCTGCGACCCCGCTTCGCCCAGCACGCGAAACCCCGCCCGGCCGACGGCGGCCGAGACGGTCTCGGCGGAGAGACGATCGCCCGAGACGGTCAGCGGCTTGTCGGCGTCGTTCGTATCGACGCTCCAACGCTCGATCGACGGCTCGTTATCGAGGTACGGCGTGACGGTCGCCACGCAGGCGGTGCAGTTGAGATTGGTTTTGAGACGAAGCGTGGTCATGGAAGCGTAGGCGTGGAAACGGCGACTGGTGCCATTCTATGCATACGCGTTGCGAGATGAAGACGTTCGCCGCGCGGCCTCGGCGGCGATGTCGAACGTGCCCGGCCCGCGCTCCGCTTCGTTCCCGGGCACGCAATGATTTTTTTAAGAAGCGGTTTCGCTTAAGGGAGTTTCCAAACTTTGAATTCTTTTTCCCCGGAGGAGGTGACGGCGGTTTTGCCGTCGCGACTTAACAGCAGGCCTTGCGGCGCGGCGGCGAACGCTTGCGGCAAGCTCGGTTTGCGCTCGCCGGTCGCGGCGTCGTAGAAGATCACATCGGTGCCGACGGCCACGGCGAGCGTCGCGTTGTCGGGCAGAAACGAAACGAGATCCCACCGCTCGCCGATGGTCGGCGCGACGCCTGAGATCGTTTTCAACGGTTCGAGTTCGGGAAACCGAAAGAGGCGAAGGCTGCCCGAAGCGCCATCGCTCTCGTGGACGGCCAACAGTTTGCCGTCGGGCGAGATCGCGATACGGCCGGCGACGCCGGCGAATTCGGCGAACTCCTTTTCGCGGCCGGAGACGGCCAGCGACCAGACGGTCAGCACCGAACCGGGAGCGTCCTTCCCTTCGATCGCTTTGCTGGAGGTCGTCACGCAGAGCGTCGCGTCGGGCGAGATGGCGAGTCCGCGGATTGGCGATTCGTGGCCTTCGAGGATTTCCGCGGCGACGCGGTCTTCGGCCAAGTCGATCAGTTGCAAGCTGCCGGTTTTGTCGCCTAAGCCGGCGACAACGCGATTCGTTTGTCCGGCCGGAAAAGCGAGGAACGGGGCCGGTGCGTGGAGCGCGTGATATTGGTTCAGCTCCTTGCCGTCCTTGGCGTCGACGGCGACCAAGAACACGTCGTCGGCCTGAAAGCGGCCGGAGATGGCCAGCACGGGCGAACCGGCCCCGGACGCGCGAGGAGACGAAAACGTCATTGCTTCGATCTTCCACGGCATACCGATGCCGATGGAATCCTCGTAGCTCCAAACGCGACGGTGCGCGGTCAAGTCGTAACCGTCGACCTCGCCCTTTTCGGTCGCCAGGGCGAGCGTCGTCCCGTCGTGCGAGACGGCCCAGCAACGGGCCGGATCGGCGTGCTTGTACGGCACGCCTCGAAGGGCGAGATCCTTGGCGGCGACTTTGGCCGGTGTAGGGACGGGCGTTTCCTTCGCCGGAGTCGCGACCGCGTCGGTCGGAGGCGATGCGACGGTTTGGGGGTTCGGCGTAGCGACTTTTTTCTTCGTGTCCTTCGGAGGAGTTTTTTCCGACGCGGCCGACTTGTCGTTCGCGGCGAGCTCGGGCTTGGGATCGCGCAACATCAGCACGGCTCCGGTCGCCGCGCCGCCGATCAGTACGAGAGCGCCGAGACCGATGACGAGATACAGCGTTTTCGACGACTTCGCCGGCGTCGTCGTCACGACGGCGTGTACGCCGGATGCGGACGGCCCGGCGACGGGCGCGGCCGGAGTGCGCGCGCCGAACGGATCGTCGAACGGATTCGCTTCGGCCGGAGCGTGTTGGTGGGGTTCGTACTGTTGCTGAGCGTAGTGGTCGGCCGGAGCGGGTTGTGCGCCGTAGGGCGGTTGGCCGTACGGATCCTGCGCCGTAAGACGGCGCGGCGTACTGCGTGGGGGAATAGGGCGGCTCGGCCACGTGCCCCGGCGGTGCGCCGTAGCCCGCTGGATCGAAGCCCGGCGGCGCGGCGTAACCCGGTGCCACGTAACTCTGGGAGGAGCGAAGCCCGGTGTCGCAGGATATCCGCCGGCAACGTCATACCCCGGCGGCGTGCCGTACTGCGGCAGGAGGTCCTCCATATGGAGGTTGTGCAGGAGCGCCGTTGACGTCGTAACCAGAAGCCGTCGCGAACTGCGGCGGTGGAGCGACCGGCGACGCGGGGGGTGGGGCGAACGGCTGTGGAGTAAGTGATTGAGCCGGAACCGGTGCAGCGGCCGGAGGCGCGGCCTGGCGGGTTTCGGGCGTAACGGAATGGGCCGCGCGGTGACGGGCGTCGGCGGCGCGGCTTGCGGAGCAACTTGTGCCGCGGTGCGCGGCGCGGGTTCCTGTTGCGGGATCGCTTTGAATTTATTACCGCACTTCTTGCATTGGAACGAGGCGTTCGCGGGGATTCGCGCGTGACCGAATACCGTGCCTGACACTGAGGGCAGATGAAGAGAGGCATCGAGTCTCGAACGAAACGAACCGGATGAGCGTGTGTGTGGCACGACTTGCATTGTAGTCGCACCCTGGGCGTTCACGCCAATTTCGTTTGCCGTGAATCGGCATCAAGCATGTCGAATCGCTCGACGTGCCGTCGTCAAGATCGTCGAGAGAGTCGACGTCGTCAACCATTGCATCGATTAAAAGGGCCTCAACGAGACCCTGCAAATACTATCGTTACGGCTTGGTCTTCATTTGGAACGGCGGCAGTTCGGTGTCCGGACCGCTGAGTTCCACTTTGAACGGCGTCTTGTTCGCGTCGCCGTACATGGCGGGGAGGTCGTTCTTCGGATGATCCATATCGCCCGACATTTTGCTGACCAAGGCCGTGTATTTGCCGGGCTGAAATTCGGTCTTCGAACCTGCCGGTTCCTTGATCACGAAACTGCCGAGTTCGTCGGTGGAGGCGCCGTGGACGGTCGATCCGCCGCCGACGGCCGCGTCTTTGATGATGCTGACCTGTGCCGGCGACCGGCTTGCCGTCGAGCGTGACGCTCCCTTTGACGCTGGTTCCCGGACCCTTGCCGCAACCGACCGCGACCAAACACGCGGACACCGCCGCCACATACGCAAACGCTCGCATCATTACGACGATCCTCGACTCGCGAAAAACAGGGTTAAGAGAGCTTCGGCGAAGACATTAAAACGCGGTCTGCGTTTGACCGTCGCGGCGATCGCAGGCGCGGCTCCAGTTCGTGGCGTCCACGTCGCCGTTGAGCGATTGCACGCTGCCGTCGGCCATGCCGATGTTCATCGTACCGGGATGAATCATCTGGCCGCCCCCTTCGGGTCCGCTGGCGTCGGTATAGAGGACGCCGTCCTGAAACAGCGGACACGCTTTCCAACCAGCGGTCGCGCTGGTGGCCAAACCGCGGCAGAACTGCGGACTCCACCGCGACTCCGAGTTGGTCCACAACGCCGATTGCGAAGCCGGTTGACCTGTGCTGGTGCCGGAGGTGAAATACCCGTAGTAGTTGTAACGTTCGGCGAAGACGACGGTCTTGGACGTGCCGTCGGTAAAGTCCTTGATCTTCGTATCGCCGTCCTGCATGTTTTTATCCGGATCGCCGAACGCCAAATAATTGGCGACGTAGTTGGTCGTCGCCCAGCCGGCGTCGTAGTTATTGGAATTTCCCATTCGGGCGACATCGCGACTGGGCGTAGGATCGGACGGGCAGAGATAGGCGTCGACGACGTTGGCATAAAAAATCTTGCCGTTAAACGTCGAGTTCATGTTCTTGCCCGGTTGGTTGACCAAGGAGAATAGCGCGGTCTCCTCGATGTACGGCAAGATGTGGATAAAGAACGCACCCGGACGCTTGAAGTAAGGTCCCGGGCGCGACGATCGCGTAATTGTTGGTGTTGTTCGTACTGCGGACCATCGTGGCCGGGTCGTTGATCGACCCGCCGGCGGGCGGCATGACCTTGCGGGCATCGACCGAATTCTGCAGCGCCAGGCCGAGTTGCTTGACGCGGTTACGGCAATCGCTTTTACGAGCCGCTTCGCGGGCGGCCTGGATGGCCGGCAGAAGAAGCGCGACCAAGATCCCGATGATGGCGATGACGACCAGCAATTCGACCAACGTGAATGCCCGTAGACGGCGCAACGACGACACCTTCATCGGCGGCTCCTTACGAAGACAGACACCTCCACAACGCGCATCGAGGCGGACCTGTGCGCGAACTTGGAAGGCTTGTGGAGTTCCCCAACTCGAACAGCTCCACACTATCAGAAATATCAGCCATTGCAAATCTCGAAGTTCCCCCCAAATGCGCCTTGAGGAAAAGCGCCTTGAGGAAAAAGCGAAGAATCGTGCCAACCGGCGCGAGCTTCGCACCCCTTGTCAATTCCGCCCGCTTTCAGGGACAATTCCGTCCGCCTGCCCTGCCGAACAATGCGGTGATGGGAAGTCTCTCTTGAGAATTCTTGAGTGGCTTGCCCCCTTCGCTGGGAATTTCCCCGAAACCTGAAACCTGAACCCCGAAGCCTAACGATGGCCAAAGCCGCCAAGACCGCGATCACGCCGACCCGCGCCGAAGATTACCCCGAGTGGTTCCAACAGGTGATTCGCGCGGCCGACTTGGCCGAGCTTTCGCCGGTCCGCGGCTGCATGGTGATCAAGCCCTGGGGCTATGCGATTTGGGAGAACATGCAGAAGGTCTTGGACCGCATGTTCAAGGAAACCGGCCATCAGAACGCGTATTTTCCGCTGTTCATTCCGCTCAGCTTCTTGCAGAAAGAAGCCGATCACGTCGAAGGCTTCGCCAAGGAATGCGCCGTCGTCACGCATCATCGCTTGGTGCAAAACGACAAAGGGCAACTCGTGCCGGATAAGTCGGCCGAGTTGGAAGAACCGCTGATCGTCCGCCCGACCAGCGAAACGATTATCGGCAGCATGTTCGCCAAGTGGGTGCAGTCGTACCGCGACTTGCCGATTTTGATCAACCAATGGGCGAACGTGGTGCGTTGGGAATTGCGCACGCGGTTGTTCTTGCGCACGGCCGAATTCCTGTGGCAAGAAGGTCATACCGCCCACGCCGCGTCCGACGAAGCGGTCGCCGAGACCAAGCAAATGCTGGGCGTCTACGGCACGTTCGCCCGCGAGTACATGGCGATGCCCGTCGTCGAGGGCGAGAAGACGGCCGGCGAGCGGTTCCCCGGCGCGGTCGACACGTACAGCATCGAAGCGTTCATGCAGGACCGCAAAGCGTTGCAGGCCGGCACGTCGCACTTCCTCGGCCAGAATTTCGCCAAAGCCCAAGAGATCAAATATCAAGGGGCCGAAGGCAAAGAAGAATACTGCTGGACCACGTCGTGGGGCGTCAGCACGCGTTTGATCGGCGGGCTGATTATGACGCACAGCGACGACGACGGGCTGGTGCTGCCGCCGAAACTCGCGCCGCAACAGATCGTGATCTTGCCGATCTATCGCACGCCGGAAGAACAAGCGACGGTCATGGAGTATTGCGAGTCGCTGCTGAAGGAACTCAAGCGCAGCGGTACGACGACGAACCTGTCCGCGCGATGATCGATAGCCGCGACATGCGGGGCGGCGACAAAGCGTGGTTCCACGTCAAACGCGGCGTGCCGATTCGCCTGGAAGTCGGACCGCGCGACGTGGCGTCGGGCGCGGTCTTCACCGCCCGTCGCGATCAGCCGGGCGAGAAGAAGGGGATGCCCCTGCGCGGAATTCGTCGCATCTGCCCCTGCTCTGCTGACGGAAATCCAAGCGGCGTTATTGGATCGCGCCACGAAGCTTCGCGACGAACACATCCGCGTCATCGACGACGAAAAAACCTTCCGCAAGTTCTTCACGCCGAAGAACGCCGAGAATCCGGAAATCCACGGCGGCTTCGCGCTGTGTCACTTCGCCGAAGGCCCCGAACTCGACGCGCTCTTGGGCGAACTGAAAGTCACGATCCGCTGCCTGCCGCTCCCCGGCGTGCTGCCGAATTATCCCATTCACGAAGCGGGCAAATGCTTTTTGACGGGGAAGCCGAGTGCGCGGATGGCGGTGTTCGCGAAGGCTTACTAGAAGGAGTTTTCAGTTTTCAGTCCGTAGGGTGCGTCTCGACGCACCGCAGTATACGTTTAATGAACGGGAGATCGCGGAGCACGGAGAGAAGTGTTGTTGGGTCAACTCCGCGATCTCCTGTTCGATTATTCTTCGCACAAACATAAAGGAGCTCGCCCTTCTTCGTTCCTTGCGAAGATTTATTCACTTCAAGTGGGTCGAGTCGCATTGCTCATGCGCTTCGCCGCGAAGATGCGGCGTCAGCGCGCGGCTCGTGTTAAACTGGTTCTTATGCAATCATTCACTCGTCGCGGTTTCGCCGCGCTCTTCACATTGGTCGGGTTCGTTTGTGTTTGTGTCGCTTCCGCTCAGGAGGCCACGCTCGAAAAAGCCCGGGCGATGCGTCAGGAGGCCGCGACGGCCGATCAGGCGATCCAACGCGTGATCGACAAGGCGGCGACGCCCGATGCGCGTAAGGACGCTGGGATCGCCAAAGCCGCGGTCGGGCGTCTCGGCAAGCAACTGGATGTGTTGATTGCCGAAGGGGAGGCAGCCGCGGCCGCGAAAGCCGCCGACATTTACGACAAAGGAAAAAAGTACCCGCCGGCGTCGAGCGTCGAGATCAAACCGTTCGACGTCCCGGTCGGCGCGACCGCCGTGCATGTTCCCGTGTCGCTGGATAAACCGAGCGTCAACACGGTGATCGCACATGTGCGCGTCTTCGACGGCCAAGGGGGCCGCGGAATCCCGACACGCGCAAGTCGGTGATTTTTCGTCCCGGCGATCCGCTGACCAAGACCGTCGAATTCCAAGTCAGAGAGATGAAGGCCGGCAACACGGCCAAAGCGGTTCAGCAAGAAGAGCCGGACGGCCGCCAAACGCAAAGGCGGCCCGATCGAAATCACCGCCGTCGCCGGCGCCAAGAACGTACCGATCACGGGCGGTCGCGCCGTGCTCAAGTTCGAGCCCTTGGGCAAACTCGTGTACGACGAGACCGGCGCGACGATCAAGTTCGACGATCAAGGCGGCTCGAAAACGTTTTCCACTTCGCTGCAACATGGTGCACGCAAGTCGGCAACGGCGAGACGGGCTACTACGGCACAGTCGAGATGGGCGGTTTCGCACGCACGGACGAAGGTCTTACGCTGACCAGCCGACGACTCGAAAAACCGATCAAAGTCGGCTCGCCTGCGCTCGAGTATCCGTTTCTCGCCGTGATGTTGTCGGGCCACAAAACG
>JASGKV010000001.1:0-541099 GCA_049840575.1 Pirellulales bacterium | reverse complement strand
TCGCGGTCAGCGCCGGGTCCTTGCGGACGATGAACATCTTGACGACCTCGCCGGAATGCTCGTCCGGGATGCCGATCGCAGCGACTTCGAGGACGCCGGGATGCAGCGGCACGACTTCCTCGACCTCGTTCGGATAGACGTTGAAACCCGAGACGATGATCATGTCCTTCTTGCGGTCGACGATCTTGACAAAGCCGCGCTCGTCCATGAAGCCCATGTCGCCGGAGCGGAAATAGCCGTCCGGCAGTCATCACCCTGGCCGTCTCGTCGGGGCGCTGCCAATAGCCCGCCATGACCTGCGGCCCGCGGATGCAGAGTTCGCCCACCTTACCGAACGGCAGGCTGTGGCCGTCGTCATCGCGAATGTCGATCTCGGTCGATGGAATGGGCAGGCCGATCGTGCCGGAAAAGGTGGTCGTTCCCGGAGGGTTGACGGCCGCAACCGGGGAGGTCTCGGACAGGCCATAGCCTTCGAGGATGACGCAGCCGGTGACCGCCTGCCACTTTTCCGCGACGGCGCGCTGGCAGGCCATTCCGCCCGCGACCGTCAGCATCAGCCCGGAAAAGTCGAGCTTCTTGAAATCCTCGTTGTTGGCGAGCGCGTTGAACAGCGTGTTGAGGCCGGGGAAGAAATTGACCTTGTATTTGCCGCAGTTCCTTGACGAAGGCAGGAATGTCGCGCGGGTTTGCGATCAGCAGGTTGGCGGAGCCCTCGCGCCATGCCCATCACCATGTTCACTGTCAGCGCGAAGATATGGTAGAGCGGCAGCGGGCAGACATAGCAGGATGTTGCCGGGCACGCCACCCTTGAGCTTATAGGCAGCCTGCAGCAAGAGGCTGCTCTGTACGGCGTTGGCGAGCACGTTACGGTTGAGCAGCATCGCGCCCTTGGAAATACCGGTCGTGCCGCCGGTATATTGCAGGAAGGCGATGTCATCGAGGCCGAATTCTCCGCGGCGGAAATCTGCCGCCACCGGCCATGATCGCGCTTGAACGGCGTATGGCCCGGCAGCGACCAGGCGGGTACCAGTTTCTTCACCTTGCGGACGACAAAATTGACGATCATGGCCCTTGAGGCCCAGCATGTCGCCCATCGTGCCGACGGCCACCGTCTTGCACAGCTCGTCTTCGGCGATGACCTGCTGGACGGTGCACGGCAAAATTTTCGAGCACGAAGATGGCCGACGCGCCCGCGTCCTTGAGCTGGTGCTCGAGCTCGCGCGGCGTATAGAGCGGGTTGACATTGACCACCGTCATGCCGGCGCGCAGGATACCCATGACCGACGACCGGATATTGCAGCACGTTGGGCAGCATCACGGCGATCCGGTCGCCCTTCCTGTGGCCCTTGGACTGCAGCCAGGCGGCCACCTTGGCGGAGGCCGGTCGACCTCTGCATAGGTCATCGCCTTGCCCATGCAGATGAAGGCGGTCTTGGCGGCATATCTGCGGCAGCTATCCTCGAGAAGGCCGGCGACGGGATGGAATGCTCGAGCGGGCCGATTTCCGCCGGAATGCCGTTCGGATAGGACTTGAGCCAGGGTGCGGCCAGGCGATGCCATGGTCGAAGCCGGAGAGACTACGTTCATGCGTTCCTCCCTGGACCGCGCAAATCGGTCCATCCATCCTTTAGAGAATGATCTTTGAGCAAGACGTCTTCAAGGCCTTTATGACAGAAATTTGTAACTCTTACGTTTACGTCAAGATATAGACGGCGAGAGAGTTTCGCCGTGGCCCCGCGCGGCGACGGAAGGAGCCTGAATTCATATCCGCAAATGCGCATGACTGTGCTTCGCTCCACATTTCGATGGATCGGACGGTAACCGGTTTTGAGGAGGAAGCAGTTTCCCGGGAAACGCACCAGCCTGCGCGTTTCGGCGGCGGGCTGAATGTAGAGATCGTCGTTAATAACCGGCTTCGCGCCCGACGATATTTTCCAGCGGCTGGCCGTTTTCGAAGCGATCGATCTGACGCTCGACATAGGCGAAGAGTGCGGCCGGGTCGGAATTGGCGGCGCAATGCGGGGTCAGGATGACATTCGGCATCGACCAGAACGGTGCGTCGGCCGAAAGCGGCTCGGACTGGAAGACGTCGAGCGAGGCGCCTTTGAGCGTGCCGTCCGTCAAGGCAGTGGCGAGGTCGGCCTCGACCTGGCTGCCGCCACGGCCGGCATTGACGAAGAAAGGTCCGCCGAGCGCGCCGCTGCGGCGGAGCTTGCGGAACAGCGTCATATCGTAGAGGTCGCGAGTTTCCGCCGTCAGCGGCAGCAGGCCGACGAGGATATCGGTCCTGCCGAGAAATTCATCGAGACCGTCGGCGGTCGATAGCTTTCGACGCCGTCGATGTCCTTCGTGGGTCTTCGACCAGCCGAGGACGTTAAAACCCAGGGCTTTCAGCTTGCGGGCAGCGTCCGTGCCGAGCACGCCCATGCCCATGATACCCACATTGATGTCGGCCGCTTCGGGCTGGGTCGAGCGGCCGCCAGAGCTTTTCACGCTGCTGGCGGTCATAGGTGAGATGCTGGCGCAGATGCAGGAGGCATTGCATGACGATCCATTCGCTCATCCGTGTCGTCAGCGTATGGTCGACGAAGCGGACCAGCGGCAGGTCCGGCAGGCCGGGCAGCGTCAGCACATGATCGACACCGGCGCCGCCCGAGAACAGCACCTTCAGGTCCGTCGCCCGGGAAAACAGGTCGTCCAGCGGCTTCCACAGCACCGCATAGGCGATGCCGGAGAGGTCGCGGCCTCATTTGCCGGATCGGCGCGATTGATCACCTCGCGGCCCGGGAACACGCTTTAGGCCCTCTCGGACCTGATCGGGGTGGAAACGCAGATCGACGATAATCGGGCTCTTGGGCAGGCATGGGCACTCACTGATGGACGGGGCGGTCTTGACGGCCTCGATGTTGAAGGCCGCGGCGAGGAGGGCCTTGGTATAATCCTCCTTGCGGCGCGAAAACAACTCCTTGGCAGGACCTTGCTCGACGACCTTGCCATTGCGCATGACGATGATCTCGTTGGCGAGCGCGCGGACCACCTTGAGGTCGTGGCTGATGAAGAGATAGGCGAGGTCATGCTTCGCCTGCAATTCGCGCAGCAATTCGACCACCTGGGCCTGCACGCTCATGTCGAGCGCCGAGGTTGGCTCGTCGAGCATGACGAATTTCGGCTTCAGCACCATGGCGCGGGCGATGGCGATGCGCTGCCGCTGGCCGCCGGAGAATTCGTGCGGATAGCGGTGACGGGTCTCCGGATCGAGCCCGACCTCGGTCAGCGCCTCGGATACGCGGCGGTCGTGCTCTTCCGCGGACGATGGAGGGCTCGTGCACGCCGAGCCCTTCGCCGACGATCTCGCCCACCGACATGCGCGGCGAAAGCGAGCCGTAAGGATCCTGGAAGACGATCTGCATCTGCCGGCGGCGCGGGCGCATCTCGGAAAGCTTGCGCCCTGGATGTCGCGCGCCGACGAAGGCGATGCGCCCCTTCGACGAGATGAGCCGCGTCAGCGCCAGGCCAAGCGTCGTCTTGCCGGAACCGGATTCGCCGACGATGCCGAGCGTGTGGCCGGCCTTCAGCTTGAGGTCGATACCGTCGACGGCCTTCACATAGTCGGTGATCTTGCGCATGAAACCGGTCTTGATCGGGAACCAGACCTTCAGGTCCTGGCTCTCGATGATGATCGGCTTCGATTCGTCGGACGACGGCGGCTCGCCCTTCGGCTCGGCAGCGAGCAGATGCCGGGTATAGGGATGCTCCGGATTGGCGAAGATCTCGGCGGTCGGTCCGGTTTCGACGATCTTGCCCTTGGTCATGACGCAGACCCGGTCGGCGAATCTTGCGAACGATGCCGAGGTCATGGGTGATGAACAGCATCGACATTCCGTGCTCGGTCTTGAGCTTGCGCAGGAGTTCGAGAATCTGCGCCTGCACGGTGACGTCGAGCGCGGTCGTCGGCTCGTCGGCGATCAAGAGTTCGGGACGGTTGGCGAGGGCCATGGCGATCATGACGCGCTGGCGCTGGCCGCCGGAAAGTTCGTGCGGGAAGGCACCCAGCCGCTTTTCCGGTTCACGGATGCCGACCTGGGTCAGGAGTTCGATCACCCGCTGGCGCGCCTCCGCTCCCCTCGATCGACTGGTGGAGGTGGAGGATTTCACCGATCTGCCGCTCGATCGTGTGCAGCGGATTGAGCGATGTCATCGGCTCCTGGAAGATCATGGTGATGTCGTTGCCGCGGACATGCCGCAGGGCTTCGGGCTCGGCGGCTAGCAGATCCTGCCCCTTGAAGAAGATCTGGCCGGACGGGTGGCTGGCGGCGGGATAGGGTAGCAGCTTGAGGATAGAATTCGCCGTCACCGACTTGCCCGACCCGGATTCGCCCACCAGCGCCACGACCTCCCCTTTGGCGATGTCGAAGGAGACATGGTCGACCGCCACGGATGTCTTGCCACCCTGATGGAAGGCCACGGAGAGATCGCGGATGGAGAGGAGGGGATCGGTCATTGAATTGCCTCCAGAATGGATGACAGCGTTATCATGTCGAGGCGAACAATCTTGAGCGCCGGCAGCGCCTGCTCCCGAAATGGGTGTTTCAGCGGCTCGAAATCCGTAATCCGCTGATCCTGCGTCAGGAAATGGGAGCATCCAGAAAACATAGCAGTGGCAACATGAACTGCATCAGGTAGCTTCAGTGATCGCTGAGACGCCCGCAGAACCGATGCCGCCTCCAAGACGGGTGGGCTTACTGGCACCACAGAAAGCCAATACGCTCCAGCGAGCATTTTCATGTAGATGGACGCTAAATCAGCATTCCCAAGTCTGAGGGGATGCACCAATACTTCAGACAGGGTGAGTTCACTTGTTCTGAAGACGGAAGGCAGGTCTGCTCGGATGTAAAGTTGCGAAGCTGCGCAAGAGATCGCCTATTTCGCTAACCGCTTCCACCATGTCGATAATAATATTCGAATCGAGATAAATTCGCTCGTATCGAGACATTAATCTCCCATTCATCGCGAAGTTCGCGAATGCGGGTAACAGCCTCTTCTGGCGTTACGCTTGGCAGCCCGAGGCTTCGCATGTGGTTGAAATCCGCGATGACCTGATCCGGCGTTCGCGGTTTCAGCTCAATGATCGGAATCGACCAGAAATCCCGCTCATCCGTGGTGCTTTCGGCAAGCTCGGCGATGATCCGTACGGTTTTCGCACCTTCGAACTCCTGCTGAAGATCTTCGGGCAGCTTCGATACCGGATAATGTTCGCGCACGATCTTGTTCATAGCATCCTTCGGCTCTTGCGCTAAGGATAGGTGAAACCGCCTGAAAAGCGAGTTCTGCTCATCCAAACGTCTTTCTCGGATCGAACGCATCGCGCACGGCCTCGCCGATGAAGATCAGCAGCGACAGCATGAAGGCGAGTGTGAAGAAGGCGGTGAAGCCGAGCCAGGGCGCCTGAAGATTGTCCTTGGCCTGCCCGACGAGTTCGCCGAGCGAGGGCGAGCCGGGCGGCATGCCGAAGCCGAGAAAGTCGAGCGACGTCAGGGTCGATGATCGAGCCCGACAGAATGAAGGGCAGGAAGGTCAGCGTCGCCACCATGGCGTTGGGCAGGAGATGCCGCCACATGATGGTGACATTGCCAACGCCGAGCGCACGCGCCGCCCGGACATATTCGAAATTCCGCGCCCGCAGGAATTCGGCGCGCACGACGCCGACGAGAGCGTCCATGAGAAGAGCAGCAGGATGCCGAGCAGGATGAAGAAGCCGGGCGGCAGCACGGCGCGAGATGATCAACAGGATATAGAGCACCGGCATCGACGACCAGATCTCGATGAAGCGCTGCATGTAGAGGTCCGTCGCGGCCGCCGAAATAGCCCTGGACGGCGCCGGCACGCGACGCCGACGACGAGCAGAGGCAGGGTGAGCGACAGGCCGAACAGCACAGAGATGCGGAAACCGTAGATGACGCGCGCCAGCACGTCGCGCGCCTGGTCGTCGGTGCCGAGCCAGTTCATATTGCCGAGCGTGCAGCCGGGATCGGCATCCTTCTGCGGATAGCCGGAGCAACGCTCCTTGGCGTCCATCATCCACCAGCGGTTCGGTCGGGGCCGAATGCGGGATGTTGGAATTGGCGGTGTCATAGGAATAGCGGATCGGCGGCCAGATCATCCAGCCATGCGCGTTGATCTCATCGCTGGATATAGTCGGTCTTGATAATCCGTCTCGGCCAGGAAGCCGCCGAACTTGTCTTCCTGGTAATCGACGAACACCGGAAACAGCATCTCGCCCTTGTAGGAGACGACGATCGGCTTGTCGTTGGCGATGAACTCGGCGAACAGGCTGAGCACGAACAGGACGGCGAAAATCCAGAACGACCAATAGCCGCGCTTGTTGGCCTTGAAATTCTGCGAGCCGGCGGGGTTGAGCGGCGTCAGGCGCGGTCTTTGATCGGCTGCTCATGTCAGACCTCCCGCTTGCTCGAAATCGATGCGCGGATCGACCCAGGTATAGATCAGGTCCGAGACCAGCGCCGATCACCATGCCCATCAGCGAGAAGATGTAGAGCGTGCCGAAGACGATCGGATAATCGCGCTTCATGACGGCTTCGTAGCCCATGCGGCCGAGGCCATCGAGCGAGAAGACGTTCTCGATCAGCAGCGCGCCGGTGAAGAAGGCGCAGATGAAGGCGCCGGGAAATCCGGCGATGACGATCAGCATGGCGTTGCGGAACACATGGCCGTAGAGCACGCGGTTCTCCGTCAGGCCCTTGGCGCGGGCCGTGACCACATATTGCTTGCGGATCTCGTCGATGAAGGAATTCTTGGTCAGCAGCGTCGTCGTCGCGAAAGCCGAGAGCAGCATTGAGGTGATCGGCAGAACGCATATGCCAGAAATAGTCGACGATCTTGCTCGACCAGATGCACAGTTGGTCAAAATTGTCCGAGACGATGCCGCGCAGCGGAAACCAGTCGAAGAACGAGCCGCCGGCGAAAAGCGACGATCAGCAGGATACCGAACAGGAAGCCCGGGAACGGCATAGCCGACGATGATGACGCCCGACGTCCAGACGTCGAAGGACGAACCGTCCGCTGACCGCCTTGCGGATACCGAGCGGAATCGAGATGGCATAGGACAGCAGCATTATCCAGACGCCGAGCGAGATCGACACCGGCATCTTTTCGATTGATCAGGTTGATGACCGTCTCGTTGCGGAAGAAGCTCTCGCCGAAATCGAAGCGCGCATAGTTCCAGATCATTTCGCCGAAGCGTTCATAGGCCGGCTTGTCGAAGCCGAACTGCTTTTCGAGCTTCTTGATGAGTTCCGGATCGAGGCCCTGGGCGCCGCGATAACTGCCCGAGACGTCGGAGCTGCTGCATGTCCGAATGTCGATTCGTTGCCGCCGCCATCGAGCCGGTCGCCACTGTCCTGGCCAGTCATCTCGGCGATGATCTGCTCGACCGGACCGCCGGGCGCGAACTGCACGATGGTGAAGGACAGCAGCATGATACCGAGCAGGTCGGGATGATCGAGCGCCAGGCGCCTGAGAATATAGGCTCCCAATCAGGCCTCCCTGTCCTGGGCACGGAATATCGTTCAAGCCATGCCTCTCCGGTGATCAAACATGCGCGCGAAGCGTTCGATTCGTCTACTCATGCATATCCAGAACTGCTAGCGACGCAAGTCTTTCGCCAGGCTCACGCATACTGCTTCGACCACCAGATCGGTCGGAAAGCCGACATGAATAGTTGGGCAGTTCCTTCGGGCGGTCGAACTTATCCCAGTAGGCGATGCGGGACCTGTCGGCGCGTAGTAGCTCGGAATCAGCGTAGTGGTGATGCAGCAGCACCCGGTCGAGCGCCTTGACGGCGGCGACCTGGTCGTCGCGGTCGGTGCGGAAGATCACCTTCTGGATCAACTTGTCGATGGCCGGATCGGAAATGCCGCGCATAGTTCTGCGTGCCTTCCGTCGCTGGCCGATTTCGAACCCCAATATTCCGCCTGCTCGTTGCCCGGATTGAGGCTTTCGCCCCAGCCCGAATACATGATGTCGAAATCGCGCTTGCGGGCGCGCTCGACGAACTGCGAGGAATCGACCGAGCCGTACCGTCGCATCGACGCCGATCAGCTTGAGGTTTGTCGGCGAAGGACAGCGCGATCGCTCGATGATCGGCGAGTTGAGCATGATCTCGAAGGCGAGGGCTTGCCGGTCTTGGCGTTGACCATCTTGCTGCCGCGGATCTCGTAGCCGGCCTGCTTGAGCAGGCCGACCGCCTTGCGCAGGTTGTCGCGGAACTTCTTCTGATCGCCACCAACCGGATTCTTGTATTCCTCGGTGAAGACAGATGGCGGCACCTCGTCCTTCAGCTCGTTGAGGATTTCCAGTTCCTTGCCCTGCGGCAGGCCCGACGAGGCGAGCTCGGAGCCGAAAAAATAGGAATTGATCCGGAATACTGCTTGTAGAAGATCGTCCGGTTCAGCTCCTCGAAATCGAAGGCATAGTTGAGCGCCTCACGGACGCGCACATCCTTGAACATCTCGCGCCGCAGATTGGGGATGAAGCCGACCATGACGCCGGACGCGGTAGTCGTTTGCAAGCTCTTCCTTCTTGATCTTGCCCTGCTTGACCGCCGGGAAATCATAGCTGGTCTGCCAGCGCTTGGCCTCGTTCTCCTCCCAGTAGTCGGTATTGCCGCCGCGGAAGGCCTCGAACTCGACATTGCGGTCGGAGAAATAGGTGTAGCTGATGGTGCGGAAATTGTTCTGGCCGACATTGACGTTGAGATCCTTGCCCCAATAGTCGTCGCGCAGTTCATAGGTGATGACGTAGCCGGGCTGACCGACTTGATCTTGTAGGGCCCCGAACCCATGATCGGCTCGAGCGTCGTGGCCGCTGACGTCGCGCTTCTTGCCGTCTGGCATCCGTCGCC
This sequence comes from Pirellulales bacterium, assembly GCA_049840575.1. Taxonomy (GTDB): domain Bacteria; phylum Planctomycetota; class Planctomycetia; order Pirellulales; family JALHPA01; genus JANRLT01. Next base: position 532,179 of record JASGKV010000001.1, on the reverse strand, counting down.
TTCCCACCAGTGCTTGGGCACGATCATGAAACTGGCCCATGATCGTTGGGCAGTTCGCGGTTGTTCTTGAGGTCGAAGTGAACGTGACCTCGCGCTCGCCGGCCTTTCCGCCTTTTACATGCTGTAATAGAACTTGGCTGGTCGATTCCTTGGCCTTCTCGAAGGAAAAGAGCACGTCCTCGACCGTAACCGGCTGGCCGTCCGCCCATTTGGCATTCGGATTGAGCCGGAAGGATACCGACGAAAAATCCGGCGGATAGGAGATACTCTCGGCAAGCAGGCCATAGTTGAAAACACCTCGTCCAGCGACGATTTCATCAGCGTCTCATAGACCAGGCCGACGCCGGTCGCGAGATTGCCCTTGTTGAGCACCGGATTGAGATTGTCGAAGGTCCCGAGCTCGGAGAGATGCAGATGTGCCGCCCTTGGGCGCATCCGGATTGACATAATCGAAACGCTTGAAGCCCGGCGGATATTTCAGTTCGCCGATGACCGAAATGCCATTGGTCCAGTTGTCATCCGCGGCGGGGAAGGGCCAGGGAGAAAGAGGCAAGCGCAGTGCCGAGTCCCGCGCGCAGTTCCGAGTACGATCAAACCCATCTGTACTTCCTTTCGCCAACGTTGCCGATTTGCAGCGATCTATGCATGAAAACGCATCGTGGCAAATTTGCCATGCTCCAGCCGCGACATTTTGCGCATAACCATGCATTCACCAAAATCAGCGGAATTGGTTAGACTGCATGGCAAATCACGATTCCGTCAACATGACAGCGAGTGCGGCGAAGAGGGACGACCGGTTTGAAAACATTTGTTTCCGGCATTCGCCCTGTGCTGGCCCTGCTCATGGCGACGCCGCGGTGCGGCGCAGGATCCCGTCCGGCTAAGCAGCTTTTCGGCAGATAAGCTGCCGTCGAAGCGTGCAACGGCGATCGGCTTCTATGCCAAGGGCTGCCTCGCGGGCGGTATGGCCATTCCCGCCGACGGCCCGACCTGGCAGGTCATTCATCCCTCGCGCAACCGCCGCTGGGGAACCCGGAAATGATCGCGCTGCATCGAGCGCCTGGCGCGCGAAGCCAAGGCCGAGGATGGCTGGAACGGCCTGATGATCGGCGACATCTCGCAGCCGCGCGGCGGGCCGATGCTGACCGGCCACGCCTCGCACCAGATCGGCCTCGACGCCGATATCTGGCTGACGCCGATGCCCGACCACAAGCTGACTATCAGGAGCGCGAAGTCATTCCCGAAAACTCCATGCTCGCAGGGCATGCTCATGTCACAACAGCAAATGGACAAAGGCGCATGAGCGGCTGATCATGCGCGCGGCGAGCTATCCCGAGGTCGAGCGCATCTTCGTCCATCCCGGCATCAAGAAGAAGCTCTGCGACACGTGGAAGGCGGACCGCATGTGCTCTACAAGATCCGGCCGATCTATGGCCATCACTACCATTTCCATATCCGCATCAAGTGCCCACCCGGCTCGACGGCTGCGAGGACCAGGTCGATCCGCCGCAGCGACAGCGGCTGCGGCAAGCCGCTGACCGACTGGTTCGACAAGTGTCAGGCCGCGTCCCGGTGGTCAAGCCCAAAGCCGGTCAAGCTCGTCAAGCCGAGATACCTGACGATGAATCACTGCCCGAAGGCCTGCGCGCGTGGTGCTGAACGGCGCCGTCGGTGACATCATGGCCGCTGCCGAATATCAGCGACGAGGTGGGACGCTGCGACGTGCGCGGCCGAGACCGCCTATGCGTCGCCGAGGAGCCCGGCGACGGCGTCTTCCGCTCGAGCGACAACTTCTCGCTCTCGTGCCTCGATCGGCAACGTGCCGCTGCCGATGGAGCGGCCGTCGATATAATGGCGATCGGCTGCGAAGACCATGCCGCATTGTTTACGCATCGCTGCCCTGCGGAAATTTCATTGAAAATTCACGCTGCGGCCAGTTCCCTTCCGCACTGTCATCGTGTTACCAGCCCTCGTCATCTTCCGATAGTTCATTCGCGCCCAACGCGGTTCTCCCAGAACCGTGTCGGGCCGTTATTTAAGGAACATGGCATGGCACGTCATCATCGAAACGATCACCGGCCTCCAAGCGCTCACCTTTGACGACGTGCTGCTGCAGCCCGGGCCACTCCGAAGTCATGCCCGGCCAGACCAATATCGCCACCAAGATCGCCACCGATATCGAGCTGAACCTGCCGCTCCTCTCGGCGGCCATGGACACGGTCACCGAAGCGCGGCTCGCCATCGCCATGGCGCAGGCCGGCGGCATCGGCGTCATCCACCGCAATCTCACGCCGACCGAGCAGGCCGAGCAGGTCCGGCAGGTCAAGAAGTTCGAAAGCGGCATGGTCGTCAATCCGGTGACCATCGGCCCGGACGCGACGCTGGCCGAAGCGCTTGGCGCTGATGAAGGCGCACGGCATTTCCGGCATTCCGGTCGTCGAGAGCCACGGCGCGCGGCCGCACCGGCAAGCTGGTCGGCATCCTCACCAACCGCGACGTCCGCTTCGCCTCCGATCCCGAGCCAGAAGGTCTACGAGCTGATGACCAGGGAGAACCTGATCACGGTCAAGGAAAACATCGACCAGACCGAAGCCAAGCGCCTGCTGCACAAGCACCGCATCGAGAAGCTGCTCGTCGTCGACGATGCCGGCCATTGCATCGGCCTGATCACCGTCAAGGACATCGAGAAGTCGCAGCTCAATCCGAATGCCTCCAAGGATGCCCAGGGCCGGCTGCGCGTCGCCGCCGCCACCTCGCGTCGGCGACGACGGTTTCGAGCGCGCCGAGCGGCTGATCGATGCCGGCATCGACCTGCTGGTCATCGATACCGCGCATGGCCATTCGCAGCGCGTGCTCGACGCGGTGACCCGCGCCAAGAAGCTGTCCAACTCGCGTCCGGATCATGGCCGGCAATGTCGCGACGCCGGACGGCACACAGGCGCTGATCGACGCCGGCGCGGATGCCGTCAAGGTCGGCATCGGCCCAGGCTCGATCTGCACCACCCGCATCGTCGCCGGCGTCGGCGTGCCGCAGCTCGCCGCGATCATGGGCGCGGTCGACGTCGCCAGCAAGCACGACATTCCCGTCATCGCCGACGGCGGCATCAAGTTCTCGGGCGACCTCGCCAAGGCGATCGCCGCCGGCGCCTCGGCCGTGCATGGTCGGCTCGCTGCTCGCCGGTACCGACGAGAGCCCCGGCGAGACCTATCTCTACCAGGGCCGCTCGTTCAAAGCCTATCGCGGCATGGGCTCGGTGGGCGCGATGGCGCGCGGCTCGGCCGACCGCTATTTCCAGGCGGAAGTGCGCGACACGCTGAAGCTGGTGCCGGAAGGCATCGAGGGCCAGGTGCCCTACAAGGGTCCGGTCTCGGCCGTGCTGCATCAGCTCGCCGGCGGCCTGCGCGCCGCCATGGGCTATGTCGGCGGCAAGGATCATCCGCGAATTCCAGGAACGGGCGACCTTCGTGCGGATCTCCGGCGCGCGGCCTGCGCGAAAGCCACACCCACGGCGTGACCATCACCCGCGAAAGCCCGAACTATCCCGGCGGCGCATGAACCAGCGCTGGCCGCTTCCGGTCCTGGTCTTCCTGACCGGCGCCACGGCGGCGGTCTTCCTGGTGATGGCGCTGGTGACGACGCCGCGGCTCACGCAGATTGTCGGCATGCCGCTCTTCGGCGGACGGCTCGAGGGCTATGATACGGCGGCTTTGGCCGTCGTTTCCTTGCAAGCTGCCATCGCGTTACGGTCAAGGGAATCTACGCAGTAACGGGCGCCTGTACCGGAATCCCGAGCGGCTGGAAGTGTCTCGTGTTCTCCGTGACGACGACCAGATCGTGAACCCTTGCGGTCGCCGCGATAATCACGTCGGCAAGCCCGGGATCGTGCCCTGCACCAAGGGCATGATCCTCGATCTCGCCGGCCGCCAGTGCAATCGCCGTATCCATGTCCAGGATCCGGTCAGCAAATATGGACAACAAGCCATCGAACCAGCGCTGGAGACTGGCTGCCTTTGCCTTGGCACCACGTCTTTCGAGACCGCGGATACCCCTGCGGATTTCGGCGACGGTCATCACTGATAGAAACAGCTCGTCAATCTCACCCTTTTCGTGCATCCAGATGGCCAGCGTATCGGGTGGAGCGGACCTCTCTGGCGCGAATTTGGAAATGACATTGGTATCGAGGAGATAGCCCTTCGAAATGTCGGATGTCCCGCATCTTGGACGCATTGCGCTCGAAATCGACACCGCCCGGAAATGTCATCAGATATTCGCCGAAGTTCGGGCAGGACTTTCGCTTGTCTTGACGCACCACTTCTGCGGCCTCGATGCTGACCAGCGCCGCGACAGGTTTACCATGCCGAGTAATCGTCACGATCTCGCCCTTCATTGCCTCGTCGACGAAAGCCGAGAAGCCGCTTTTCGCATCCCGCAAAGTCACGGTCGACATAGAAACTCCTTGTGGTCACTGGTGACTACAATATCAAAGCGAGCAAAGCAGATCAATTTATTTCGATTTACGCATTTGTGCGCTGCACAATTCCGCCCAATATCGAGACTTAGATATAGTATCAGGGCGGAAATCTCACCTCTATGGTGCAGCACGAAAGGATCTCGGCATGAAGCTCGGCAAGGATCGCAAATTCCTCGTTCTGCAAGGCGGCGGTGCGCTGGGGGCTTATCAGGCGGCGCCTATGAGGCGCTGCACAAGGCAGGCATCCGGCCGGAATGGATTGCCGGCATTTCGATCGGCGCGATCAATTCAGCGATCATCGCCGGCAGCCCGGAGGAGAAGCGCATCGAAAACCTGCGCAGCTTCTGGGACATGGTGTCAGACGGCCCGAAATCGCTGGCAGTCGAGACCGGCGACCTGACGCGCAAATGGATGAATGAGTATTCGGCCAGCTATAACGCGCTTGCCGGCGTGCAGGGTTTCTACGTACCCGGCGTTGACGCCGTGGCAATATTTCACCGATTCCAACGCGCGCATCAGTTACTACGACACGGCGCCGCTGATCGATACGCTCAACCGGCTCATCGATTTCGACCTGATCAAAGTCGCCGGAAACGTATTTCCAGTACGGCAGCGTCGAATGGGTGGTGAAGATGTCGAATCGCCGCGCGTCGTGGCCGGCGTTGTGGCTGTTACCGGTCGCGGGCTGGCCGCCGGAGATCGACGTTTACGAAGGCTTCGGCTACAACGGCTCGTGGAATTTCGCCTCGGACCTGTCCACCAATCTGCACGGCGGCGACCGCAACCAACGGACGTTCACGCGCCCCGCGATGCGGATGCGGATGCGCGACTTCGGCTTGAAGAACACGCTGGATACCGAGTTCCACACGTTCACCTGCACCGTGACCGAAGAAACGATCACGATGTGGATCGACGGCGTCGAAACGATGCAATACGCCAACCCGTTTAAAGGCGAAACGTGGTACCCGCTGACGAACGTGGCGGTGAAGGCGCAGCCGGAATCGAAGTACGACGACGGTTCGGGGACGATGACGCTCAAATCGCTGAAAGTGTGGCGACGAGAGTAATAGAAGTAAAGATATTCTCGGAAAAGATGGCTTCCTTTCCAACCTCTGTTACTATTTATGGAGGGAGAATCTTTATGGAACAAAATCTGATCGTGCATGGCCAATACATCGGTCGTATGTTTATTCCTAGTGAACCGATGCCCGAAGCGGAAGGGTCCGCCCAACTGGTTATCACGCCTTCCTCGATGTTGCAACGCGGTTCGATCGCCGCCGCGTTTGGCACCGCCCCCGTTCTACGGACAGGAGCCGAGATTCTGGCCCAAACAGAAGCCGAACGCGACGCGTGGGGCAATCGTTGATCTATCTTGATGCGAACGTCGTGATTCGGCTCGTCGAAGGCGACGCGGCGACCATCGCCCCGCTGGCGACGCGACTTGCTGGATCTTTAGGTATCGCGAACTCCCTGCTTACGTCAGGCTTGACACGGATCGAATGTCGTTCGAAACCGCTGCAAGCACGGGATCATGCGACACTTGCCGAGTACGAGGTCTTTTTTCGAGGAGTCGAATTGCTGATCGCGGAGGTTAGTGCCGCGGTAATCGAGAGGGCTACGGAACTCCGTGCGAAATATCGTTTGAAAACGCCCGATGCGTTGCATTATGCCACCGCTGTCGAATTCGGCGCATCGGTCTTTCTCACCGGCGACAAAACGTTTATTCGCTGTGACGAGATTCCTGTGGAAGTGATGTGAATCCCATGCCGAGTTCTTCGCTCATCGTCTCCGCGAAAACCCTGCAAGCGGTCGTCGTCGTGATCGCCCTTGCCGCCTTGGCGTTTTTGCTCGTCGAACCGCATCTCGAAGGGCGCAACGCGCAGGCCACGTGGACTGAAGTTTATTTTCACGATCCGTTCTTGGCCTACGCTTACGTCGCGTCGACCCCGTTCTTTGTCGCGATCTATCACGCGTTCCGGGTGTTGGGATTCGTCTGCCTAGGCCGAGTGTTGGCACCCGAGACGCGGAACGCACTGCGGACGATCAAATTCTGCGCGTACGCGCTGTTGGCGTTCATCGCGAGCGGAGAACTGCTGCTGCTGGCGAACGAGAGCGACGATCGCGTGGGCGGAGTCGTGATGGGGCTGCTCTTCGCGCTCATCGCGCTCGCGATCGTCGCGACGACGATGCTGATCGAACGCATGCTCGCGAATACCGGGGAGCCGCGATCCTCGGCCGCCGTGAACGGATAAGCATCGACGGCGATGTGGATTGGCGGACGTTCATTGAAGATCGTTTCGTTGCGCACTACGATGCGCTATGGCTAACGATTCACGATGCCTTAACGTCGAACGCACTTGCCGAAGGCACAGCCATGTTCACGAGATTATTCACGTTATGCATCCTCTGCTACGGCGACTCCTATTCCGTCCGGAATAGTTTCCACGAGGAATTTCACGGATGGTATGCGTTTACGATGCCCGATGGTCAAAAGTTGGAAGTGGTGGCCGTCCTCGAACAAGGGTTAGGCTCCATCGGCACGGGTTCCCCGGTCGATCGTGTCCTGGAAGTCCGAACGGATACGACGACCATCAATGCCGCGTGGACTCGCTATCACGAACTCGTGCTGCTGATCCATTCCCGGCAAAAACCGAATCGGTTTTACACGACGGGTCTCGAGATGCCTTGGGTCATATTGAAAGCCGAACAATCGCGTCGATTTCCTAAATAACGAGGATTTCGACGACGACCGATTGAAACTACGAGAGCGACCATCAGCTTCTGAAATCTCATGCTTCACAAAACTTCGAGTTTCGTACGTCTGTCGATTCTGACGGTCGTTTTATCGCTATTCGCACCGATTCTTCGCGCCGACGAGACGGCGAAGCCTGCCGCACCGCCGAACATCGTCGTCTTTCTCGCCGACGATCTCGGCTGGGCGGATTGTACGATCAACGGCGCGAAGGACGTGCCGATGCCGAATCTCGATCGCTTGGCCGCGGCCGGTATGACGTTCAGCCAGGCGTTCGTCGCATCGCCGTCGTGCGCGCCGAGTCGCGCGGCGTTGCTGACGGGCCTGGATCCCATGCGCAACGGCGCGATGCTCAATCACGCGCACACGCGCAACGAAATCAAACGCTGGCCGGCCTATTTCCAGAAGCTGGGCTACGAGGTCGCGGCGATCGGCAAGGTCGCGCACTATGCCCAGGTCAAGGAATACGGGTTCGATCACTTCAGCCATTTCACCTACCACGAAGACGATTGCATCGAAGCGGCCGCCGCATGGTTGCAGGCGCGGACTTCGACCAAGCCGCTTTGTCTGCTGGTCGGTACGAACTGGCCGCACGTCCCGTGGCCGAAAAACCCGCTCGGCGATCCCGCCAAAGTCATGTTGCCGCCGAAGACGGTGGATACCGACCTTACGCGGCTCGCCCGGGCGAAGTATCACGCCGCGCTCGCCAACATGGATCGTGATCTGGGGATCGTTCTCGACAAAACGCGCGAGAAGCTGGGGGACGATACGCTGATCGTCTTCACCGGCGATCACGGCGCGCAGTTTCCGTTCGGCAAGTGGAATCTCTACGACACGGGCGTTCGGACGCCGCTGATCGTGAGTTGGCCCGGCAAGATCGCGCCGCGTTCAACCTCGACGGCGATGGTCGGCTGGGTCGATTTGCTGCCGACGCTGCTCGAAGCGGCCGGCGACGCGCCCCCGAACGACCTCAGCGGCAAGTCGTTTCTCGGCGTGTTGAACGGCACGACCAAGCAGCATCGCGACCGCGTGTTCCTCACCCACAGCGGCGACGGCAAGATGAACATGTACCCGCAACGCGCGGTGCGGACCGCACGTTACAAGTTGATCCGCAATCTGGATCCGACGATCGAACACCACACGCACATCGACAAAGCCCCCGGCGACGGTCCCAAGTACTGGGACACGTGGGTCGAAAAAGCAAAACAGGATCCCGCCGCCGCCAAGCTGGTCGACCGTTATCTGCGTCGCCCGGCGGAAGAATTTTATGACCTGAAAACCGACCCGCATGAAGAACGCAACTTGATCGACGACCCGGCGTCGCAACAAACGATCGGCGAGCTACGCGTATTGCTGGACGCGTGGATGAAGGAGCAAGGCGACCAGGGGCTAGCGACCGAAAAAACGCTGACGTTGAATCCGCCGGGCAAGCAAGCGACGAAGACGCTCCCTTAACAATCGCTACGACGCTCTCTTTATCCTTTCGGTGACGCTCGATTCACGCAGGAGCGACGGATGGCTAAATTCAATCTCTTCGCAATGCCGTTCGCCAAGCTCTATCCGCTGTATGTGGCGAAAGCGGAACGCAAGAATCGCACGCGCGAGGACGTGGACCGGATTCTTCGTTGGCTGACCGGTTACACGGCGACCGGATTGAAGAAGCGGATCGAGGGTGACGCCGATCTGGAAACGTTTCTGGACGAGGCGCCGGCCTGGAATCCGAATTGCGAGCTGATCACGGGAGTCGTGTGCGGCGTCCGGATCGAAGAGATCGACGATCCGCTGATGCGCAAAGTGCGTTACATGGACAAGCTGATCGACGAGCTGGCCAAAGGCAAAGCGATGGAGAAAATTCTGCGCTCGTGACGCGCGAATTCGATGGTCGAGAGGCCGAAACGCTTGAGCGGCGACCCGCAGGCGTTCTTGGCAACCGCTGACGGTCGACGGGAGTGAATTGTTTCACGTGAAACAATTCGCGCGGCGGTCGTTCGTGCTTTCGCTATTTCGCCACGTCGACGCAGACGACGTGCCCCTGGGCGTTACGGGCCAGCAATTTGTCGCCGATCAACGTGGGGACGGTCCAGCAGCGGCCGTCGAGGATTTTCGCTTTGGCCAGTTCTTTGTACTCGGCCGGGTTCGCTTCGCACGTGATCAGAGTGCCGTCGTCCGAGAGGACGACCAGCACGTCGTCGGCGGCGAAGATCGTGCCGCAACCGGAGCCGCGTTGCGACCAGCGTTCCTCGCCGGTCTTGGCGTCGATGCAGACCAGCTTGCAGCGGCTGCGTTCGTTGCTTTGCCCGTCGATGCCGTAGATGGCGTCGCCGATCCAGACCGGCGTGGCCATGTGCGAGCGGAGTTTTTTGGTTTCGTACGCGATCTTCAGCTCCTTGCCGTCGAACTCGAACATCGTCGAGCCTTTGCCGTAGCCGGTCGAGACGAAGATCGCGTCCCCTTTGATCAGCGGCGTGCAGGCGCTGGTCGAGAAGTTCGTTTCGTAACGATGTTTGGCGATTTCTTTGCCGGTGGCCGGGTCGAGGATCAACAACGCTTCGTTATTGAGGACGGCCAGCAGCTTGCGCTTGTTCCGCTCGAAGAGCGTCAGCGAACCGTATCCGGGGCGATACGCTTCGCCGGCCCAGATTCCTTTGCCGGTCGTTTTATTCACGGCGATCGTCTTGCCCGCATCGACGATCGCCAGTTGATCGATGATTTTCGGGGACGACGAAAATCCCCACTCGGGCATTTTGACGTCGAGTTCCTTTTGCAGGTCGTGTTCCCAGACCGGCTTGCCGTCGGCCAGTTTGAAGCAAAGGAAGCGACCTTCTTTGCCGAAGGTGTAAACCTTATCGCCGTCGATGGTCGGCGTGGCGGCGGGGCCTCCTTCGTGCAGATTGTCGACGATCTTCGACGGATAACTTTGCGACCACAGCGTTTTGCCGTCGGTCAAGTTCAAGCAAACGAGTTGGTCCTGACCGTCGGCCCAGCCCATGGTCAGAACTTTGTTGCCGACGACCGAAAACGAACTGAAGCCGATCCCGACTTCGGCGGTCCAGACGATTTTAGGCTCCGACGGGAAACGCGGGTTCCAAGTCGCGTTACGAACGACGCCGTCGCCCGCGACGCCGCGAAAGATCGGCCAATCCGCGGCTTTGGCGACGCCGGGTTTCGTCGCGGCGGTTTTACTCGGCGCAGCTTTTTGAGCCGTGGCGAGCGTCACGCACGACGAACAGACGAACGTCGCGATCACCAAGGTCCGAAAGTGCGAATACGACATGTGCGGGCCGCGCAATAGAAAGGAGACCGACGCAACGAGGCGTCGGTCTCCGAATTGTAAGCGATGCGTACGACCGCGGCGCAGACTTTCGCCCTACTTGGTCGCCAGCGGCAGGATCACACAGAGGATTTTCTTGCCGAGCTGCTGTGGGTTGGATTCGGGTTTGCCGACGTCGGCCAACTTCGTGATGATTTGGCCGATGATGCGATGTCCTTCTTCGATGTGCGCGTTTTCGCCGCGGAAGATGACCGAGAAGCTGACCTTGTCCTTGTGTTGCAAAAAGCCGCGGGCTTGATTCACTTTGAACTCAAAATCGTGGTCGCCCGTGTTGGGGCGGACGCGCAACTCTTTGAGCTTGCTTTGATGGCCAGCGGATTTGTTGTGCTTCTTTTTTTGTTGATATTTGAATTTGCCGAAGTCCATGATCCGGCAGACCGGGGGACGTTCGGTGGGCGCGACCTCGACCAAGTCCAAGCCGGCTTCGCGAGCTTGCGTCAGGGCCTGATCCGTCGGGATGACTCCTAATTGGGCACCGTCCGCACCGATGACCCGGATGGGCGTGATGCGGATTTGTTCGTTAATACGCTGCGACTTGTCGATGGGACCGATCCTCCGGTGGGGAACGCGCGATGAAACACAACCGCGATTTGGGCAACTGCGTCAGGAAAATCTTGGGGCGACGTCGTCGCACGTCCAATGCGACGTCGTCCCGGCTCACTCGTGCGGGAATCACATAGTATCGTCCGCGCAACGGCGCGGAGTCAACCTAAAAGGGGGGGGGGATCCGAAACACGGTCGTCGAATCGCAGAATTCCGGCGGTCGGACTCAAAAAACGGACCGTTCAACCCTAGCTTAATATTCGTTGCCGCTGCTTTTGTCGGCCAGTTTCGCCTTGGATTTGGCAACTTTGCGGACCTGTTTGGCGGCCACTTCGGCTTTCAGTTTCACGATCGCGTCGTCGACGCTCATGGTGCCCAGGTCGCCGTCGATGCGATCCCGCACGGCCGCGCCGCCGGTTTCCTGCTCGCGTCCGCCGATCACGAACATGTACGGGATCAGGTCCAACTGCGCGTCGCGGATCTTGCTGTTGATCTTTTCCGAGCGGTAGTCGCCCGTCGCGCGAAAACCGGCCGCCCGCAGCTTGGCTTCGACCTCGCGAGCGTAGTCCTCGAACTTTTGGCTGACCGACAGCACGCGAACCTGCTCGGGCGCCAGCCACAACGGGAACGCGCCGGCGAAGTGTTCGATCAACACGCCGATGAAGCGTTCGAGCGAACCCAGCGGCGCGCGGTGGATCATCACCGGGCGATGCGGTTGATTGTCGGCGCCGATGTATTCGAGCGCGAAGCGTTGCGTACTCGGCAGTTGGTAGTCTAACTGCACGGTGCCGAGTTGCCACTCGCGGCCGATCGCGTCGCTGACCACGAAGTCGGCCTTCGGGCCGTAGAACGCGGCTTCGCCTTCCTCTTCGCTGAACGGCAGGTTCATTTCCTGCGCGACCTTGCGGATCGCGTTCTGAGCCTTGGTCCAGGCGTCGTCCGTGCCGACGTATTTTTCGCTTTTGGGATCGCGGAAACCCAGGCGAACGCGGAAATCGTCCAAGCCGAGCGCGGCCAGCACGGTCAGCGTGAATTCGATGCACGAACGGAACTCTTGCTCGACTTGCTCTTCGGTACAGAAGATATGCGCGTCGTCTTGGGTGAACCCGCGAACGCGAGTCAGCCCGCCGAGTTCGCCCGATTGCTCGTAACGATAGACGGTACCGAACTCGGCCAAGCGGACGGGCAATTCGCGATAGCTGCGCGGCTTGCTCTTATAGATCATGATGTGGTGCGGGCAGTTCATCGGCTTCAGCAAGTACCGTTCTTGCTGCCGCGACCAGCTTTTCAACAGCGTCAGTTTGTCTTCGACGCTCGCGTTCAAGTCATACTTGCCCTCGAACCCCAGCAGCCGCGCGGTGCCGACGAGTTCGGCTTCGTGTTGAGTCGTTAGATCGTGATCGGTGGACTTATCGTGCGGATCGAGCTTGCGGATGATGTAATCGATCAATTGCCCCGCGTCGTGGCTGAAAATCGGGGTGAATTGCGAGTCGCGGTAATACGGGAAGTGTCCGCTGGTTTCGTACAGTTCGACGCGGCCGATGTTGGGCGTGTAGACGCGCAGGTACTCGCGTTTGATCAATTCGTCTTTGACGAAGTCTTCGAGCAAGCCGCGAATGACGGCTCCCTTGGGCAGCCACAGGATCAAGCCCGAGCCGACCAGCGGATTGACCGTGAACAATTCGAGTTGCTTGCCCAGCACGCGATGGTCGCGGCGTTTGGCTTCTTCGATCGCGTCGAGATAGGTTTGCATGTCCTCTTTCGAGAACCACGCGGTCCCGTAGAGTCGCTGCAATTGTTCGCGGTCGGCGTCGCCCTTCCAGTAGGCCCCGGCGACGCTCATCAGCTTGAAGGCGCCGATCGCGCCGGTCGCCGGGATGTGGCGACCGCGGCAAAGATCGATGAATTCGCCTTGGCGATAAAACGAGAGTTCGGTTTCGTTCGCCAGTCCGGTTTCGACGTGCTCGATTTTGAATTGTTGATCCAGGTCGCGGCAAAGTTGCAGCGCTTTTTCGCGGGGCATGTCGATCCGCTCGAAGGCCGCGTTCTCTTTCACGATCTTGGCCATCTCGGCTTCGATCTTGGGAAAATCGTCCTCGGTGATCTGCCGCGGAGATTTCATGTCGTAATAAAACCCGTTTTCGGTCGTGGGACCGAACGCCAACTGCACGCCGGGAAACAACCGCATCACCGCTTGCGCCATGACGTATGCGCACGAGTGCCGCATCACGCCTAGGGCGACCGCGTCTTTCTTGGTGATGAATTTGAGTTTGACTTCGCCGTCGGGAAGCGAGGCGCTCATGTCGCGCAGTTCGCCGTCGACTTCGGCCACGATGCAGGCCTTGGCCAGACGTTCGCCGATGTCGGCCGCGACTTCGATCGCGCGGACGTTGTGGGCATACTCTTTGACGCTGCCGTCGGGCAGTACGACGCGGACGCTCATGGAGAAATTCCGAAGATAAATTTCGAGAAGGGGTCGTCGTTACAAAGGACGGCCCGAATGGAGGATCGATCAGGGGATCGCGACTTGCGGTGAAAAGCGTTCGTTCGAGGATCGCCGTTTCGCACGCATCGTTCGGCACCGAGCGTCTTGACGGACGGCCGATTCCGAGCCGCAAAGTATAACGGCTTATACGGTTGGGACAAGCCGAGTCGAACTCGGGTTCGGCGTGCCGGCATAATTTTGTCGAGCGAGTTATCTCCGGCTGCTTGCGGCGTTACGGCTATGACTCAAGCCATTCCAAAATGCAAGTGTGTGGGCAAGCAAATCGCGTCAGAACCTGGGACGGACCTCCCCGGCATTTGCTTGCCGTTTCCCAGCGTCGTAGTTACCGTCTAACAAGTCGACCGAGCAGGGGAAGCGTTGCGACGCATCGCTCGGCGATTCGCTCGTTCGTTACCGCCGTCCGCTTGGCCCGATGACCCGCTCCGCGAAAAAATCCGAACCGCTCGAAATCGCCCTATCCGGCGATATGACGAACGGCGAAGCCGATCTGACCGACAAGATCCTCGGCGTGCCGTTCGGCGGCGAATGTACGATCTACTTCGATTCGCCCGGCGGCAGTCCTTACTGCGGGCTCTCGTTGGCCACGCTGATTCTGCTGCGCAAGCTCCGCTGCACGGCGTACGTGACGGGCGAGTGCTCGTCCGCCGCGCTCTGGCCTTTGGCCGCCTGCGTGAAGCGTTATGTCACGCCCTACAGCGTGTTGCTGTTCCATCCGATGAAGTGGCAGAGCGAAGAGCACGTCGGCCTGCGCGAAGCGGCTGAATGGTCGCGGCACTTCGCCAAGTTGGAAGGCGATATGGACGCGATGCTGTGCGATCTGCTGCAAAAATCGCGCGAAACGATCATGGAGTGGATCCGCGACGGTCGCTACGTGACCGGTGCCGAAATGGTCGAAGCCGGCCTGGCGGAGATGATTTCGCTCCCGACGCTGACCGGCACGCTACGTAAGCTCCAAGCCGAATCCAAAGGCCTGAGCGTTCACAAACCGAGCCGCACCAAACGCAAAGCTCGCTAACAAATTCGGAACGGTCGACGAAATCACTTCGGCTGCGGCGGCAGTTCCAGAATTTGTTTGACGGCCAGTAATCGTTTCTTTAAATGCTCGTATTCGAGCCTTTGTGCCGGCACGTCGTCCTTAACGATCAACGCGGCCGCGACGCCGGCACTCTGTCCAAGCGTGATCCAAGTCGGTTCAACGCGCACCGAACTGTACGCCACATGCGTGGCGGATAACGCGACCGGGACCAGCAAATTGTCGCACTCGGCGGACTTCGGGAGTAGACAGCGATAGGGCAGATGATGCGGCTGACCGATCTTACGCTCCTTAAGCCGGACCGGGAAAATCGTTCCTTCGTTAACGAATCCTCCGCCGTCCTTACTCGGTATGCGTTGGCAGTCGTGCGAGTCGATCGGGAACGAACCGACCGCGATCGGATCGGGTTTCTCGATGTTTTTTAGAATGTCGGATTGCGTCAGGACGAACTCGCCGCTCATTCGTCGGCCTTCCCGTACGTACAACGCCGGCGGCCAATGGCCGTATTTGGCGAATTCATTCTTGGCCAACCCTAACTCCGTCGCTTGCTTGCGAATCGCCGGCGGCACGCCTTCGTCGTGGGCCAGGAACCACAGAAACTCGTGCGTGTAGGTTTTGTGTTCGTTCCAAATCTCGCGACGACGTTCCGGCGAGGCGTCGGGCCATTCCCAGCTGGCGCCGTTCAGTCCGATGGAAAACTGTTTGCCGATACCGTTGTTACCGTCCAACTTATTTCCCGGAATCGGATACAAGTCGATCGGGAACGGCATTTTGGGGTCTTCGGCGAACGCTCGACGATACAGTTCGAAACGGGCCGGATCATAATTCGTTGGTTTCTCGATCGGAACGCGGTTGACGGGGTCTTTCGAGAAGCACATCCGAAAGCTGTAGATCATGACCTTTTCGTCGCCCGCGTCTTCCGGACCCGCGTCCTTGCCGGTCAGCAATGGAAGCAACCGGCCCTGCGCGTCGAACGGCGAGACGGGAACGACTTTTTTGGGAAAGCGCTTTCCCGCCAGCGATTCGTCGTACTCGGCGCGACCTTCGCGTCCGATGCGATATTTCACGCCCGCTTTGGCCAGCAGGTCACCTTCGTAACTCGCGTCGACGAAAACACGCGCCGTCAGTACGTCGCCCGTGGTCGTCGTGATACGTTGGAGACGCGCGCTGGATTTATCGACGTTCCGTAAATCTCGTCGCGCGTAAAGTACGACGCCGCTTTCGCTCAGGAGATCGTGAAAAACCGCTTCGGCGACGTGCGGTTCGTAGGTCCAGACCGCCTGATCCTTAACGGCGACTTTGTAGGGAAGCGTCACCCCGCGATCGACGTACTTCTTTTCGATCCGCTGATGGATCTCCTCGAACAACCCTCCTAAGCACTCACGTGCGGTTTGGTTCGAGTCGCTGAAACTCAGCCCGCCGCTCATGACGCCGCCGACCAGATCGCTAGATTCGATCAACGCGACGGTCGCCCCTTCGCGTCGCGCGGCGACGGCGGAGCAGACGCCGGCCGGCGTAGCCGAATATACGATCACGTCGAACGTGCGCGATTCGGCACGCAGGATCGACGAACTCAAGGCAAATAACACAAACGACGTCCACGCCGCGACGAAACCGCGCATCGGCCAAGTCCACTTTGATTAGAGGAGAGCAACTTACGACGCGGAAGACTACTTCGACTTCTCGTACTCCGCGTAACGCTCGGCGATTTTGCCTTGTTTTTCGTCGCCTGCGTGCAGGATCACGCGATAACGGAAACGGAGCGTTTCCCCGGCCGGCAGCGTGTATTCGCCGACTTTGTCGGTCTTCTTCTCGAAGTCGTGTACGCCGAACGGGTTGGCGGCGAATAGGCCGTATGTTCGCACATGCCAGTAGGTCGGATGGCGGAAGCTGACCGGGTGGTTGAGGATCGCGATCCCTTGGCGGACGTCGTCTTTGCCGACGGGGCCGTGGTAGTCGACCCACGCGGCGCGTTTTCCCCAGGTCTCGCCGTCGACGCGGCCTTCGTTGTCGACGATCTTGCCCCCCTTCTTGGCTTCGACCTTGGTCGACTCGGCGACGCGTACGCCGAACGAGCCTTCCTTCGTATCGCCGAATGTGACCGGCCCATGCGAGGCTTTGATCGCGATATCGAAATCGATCCAGCGCACGGTCTCGTCCGCGCCGAACGTCAGGGTTCGTACGTCGTCGCACACCGGTTTGCCGTCGGGCACTTTCCAGACGTTGGTCGTGACGATTTGCACGGCTCGGTCGATGTGCCCGAGCGGACGGTTTTGAATTCTTGATGTTCGGTCACGCCGGGCTGTTTACCGTCTTTGCTGGGCTCTTCCATCCAAAAGTCGATGCCGTTCACCTCGCCGTGCGTAAACCACAACGAGCGATGATGCGGATGGTCGTGCTTTTCGTTCGGCTGCTCGGCCATCGGCCACGAGCGCGTCAGAGGCAGACCGTCGACGCCGACGATCGGCCACAGGATCGGCTTGGTTTTGGATTTGACGACGTATTGCGTGAAGGGTTTTCCGTCGATCGTCACGGCGACGCCGGCATCGTTTTTCTCGAGGGTTACGACCGGCGGGGCGGCCGTCGCGGCGCAAACGAAAAGTGCCAGCAACGTCAGGCCGTAAAACACACTGCGCATCGGACTCTCCCCGGTCGGTGAACATCGCCGCAAGTAACTGGCGGCTGCAAAACGTATAAAAAACTCCCGCTCGTTAATCTATCCGCATGCTTGGCGAGACGCAAAACGCCGGAGCATCGACGACATCTGACAAACGATCGTCGGTCTTCGATGCGATTCGGGAAAGGTAAATTCCCGCTTAGAATCGCGTTCGATCTTGGTGGAAACCCGCAGAGCATCTATTGTGTGCCGATTCAGGGGGACTGCCGAATCCTTTTCGACGCGGCTCCGACCTGCTTTATCGATCTTGGAAGGATCCGGCTCGTATGACTGGAACGGTACTCGGGGCCGATTCGCAGATATCCGCATTCGAACGGTTCGTCGTCAAAAAACGGGTCGCGCTCTCGTTCATCATCTTCACGACGATTCTCACGTCTTGCGCATGCATGGGCATGGTCCCGCGAGAATTTATTTCCGGTCACGATCTTGTCTCCGGCATCGGCATCGGTATGGTCATTTGTGGTCTAGCCCTACGGAGTTGGGCGGCCGGTACGCTGGTGAAGTATTACGAACTGACGACGACCGGGATTTACTCGATCATGCGGAATCCGCTGTATCTCGGTTCGTTTTTGATGATCAGTGGATTCTGCGTCCAACTGGACCGTCCGACGTTACCGTTGGCCGCGGCTTTTGTGTTGATTCCGATCTACATCGTCACCGTACGCAAGGAAGAACGGCATCTGGAAAGCACGTTCGGCGACGCATGGCGAAACTACGCGTCGCGCACGAAGCGGTTTCTTCCGTCGACTTGGTCCCCCAACTTCAAGGGTTGGAGTTTCGCTCAGTGGCTGAAAAACCACGAGTACCGCGCGGTCCTCACGACCGGATTGATTTATATTGCACTCGAAATATGGGAAACAATCTCATTCCCGGATTGAGCGTTCATCGATACGCTAAAAATCAGCAATTTGTCTTAAGGGCTGATTTGGCTGCCGACCAGCACCGAATCATTGCGATGCACGCCTGCCTTACGCAGCCCGTGGTCGTTCTTGAAAAATTCGTCTAAACAGCCGGAGTCTCGGCATTCACATAGAAATTCGTAGTGACCGTCCTCGAACGTGATGTTCTGTCCGAATTCTCCGTGGTTCTGCGCGGATTCGCCGCCTTCGAGCGGAGCATCCGAGAGGATCGCATAGCTTTTGCGACCGAGCAGACGGACTTCGCGGTAGACGCCGTTTTCGTAATAGCCCAACGTGTAATTGAACGAACCGCCGGCTTGCTTTTGCAATTCGGCCAATTCGATCCCTTCGGCTTTTTGAATTTCATCCAACGTCGCGATCCGAAAGCCGGGCTGACGTGCGGCCGGGGATTCGGGGCAAAGGGTGGTGCGTGGATCGGTGATGTAGCCTTGTTGCCACATCGTCGAGCCGCCGACGCCTGCGAACGCGAGTTTACCGCTCTTTGCGGCGGTCGGAATGCGACCGTGATGCGCGGCGGCATAACGAGCCAGCGACGCATACATCAATTGTTGGTTGTTCTGACACGAGCGTCGCATCGCCTGAGATTGGCTTTGCAACAGTTGCGGCGCCATCGTTCCGCCGATCATCACCAACACGGCGCACGCTACGACCGCGTCGAGCGCACGACTGCGGCGAAATCGTAACGCACCAAGCCCCGCCGAATCCTCCGTTGTGGCCGGTTCGACCGACGCATCGTCCGCAGGTCCAGCTGTTAAAGCGGTCGAAATCGTCGGGAGGACGGCTCCGGTCGGGTTCGACAATGCGGCAATCTCGCCCGGCCGGTGATCGGTTGCTTGTTCGGCCGGTTTCTCGGTTGCGGAGGGACACGCAAGTTCCGGCAGAAACGACGCAAACTGGCGAGACGCCGCTTGCAGTCCGGCCACGCAACGGACCAGGGCACACGTCTTATTGGCCAAGCCCGGCGGCGGATCGCATTCTTCGGCGTCCGCCTCGGGCAGTTCCAGAGACTTTTTTAATACCGCACACTTGCGGCGGAGATCGGGACTTTTGCGAAGTTCTTCGGCGACTCGGGCATGTTCGTCAGGCTCCAGGGCTTGGAGCAGATACCCGATCAGAAGCTCTTGCGAAGGCTCAATCATGTTCGGCGGAGTGCGATTGGTTCCAGGCTTCGTGCAATTTGAGGATCGCCGCGTGGAGCCGGCTTTTGACCGTACCAACGGGAATCTCCAGCACATCGGCCGCTTCTCGGTATTTCAAACCCTGATAATACACCAAAACCAGGGCGGTTCGTAACGTTTCCGGTAACGCTTCCACGGCTTGGCGAACCCAATCCCGACGTTCTCCGAACTCCATTTGAGCTTCGGCGTCGATTCTCGTTTCCGGCCAACAATTGCAGCAGCGAACCGATTTCGTCCCCTTGCTCGGAATCGGACTGCCGATCCAAGCTGACCATGCGATGACGCTTGTTCCGACGTTGCGCATCGATCGCCCGACTGGTGGCGATCGTGTACAGCCACGGCCGAAATTTCCGACCGTCGTCGAAATCGTCGCGTTTCAGATGCACCTGTAAAAAGGTCGCTTGAAACACGTCGTCCGCCAAAGCGGCGTCGGTCAAGTAACGACGCAGGTAGCTGTGCAGCTCCCGTTCGTAACGGTGAACGAGTTCCTCGAACGCGCAACGGTCGTCGCTCGTGCGATAATCGCGAATCAGCTCCTCGTCGGAGAGTTCGGCGAACGGGACTCGGTTCGAATTGACACGAAAACGTTCGATGGTGACGCTCATTTCTACGTCGGGCTTTCAGAAAGGGTTCGTGACTGTTTCCGCCGGTCTACGGAATCCGTCACTTGTCTTTCAAAAAATCACAACCAAGAAGGATTAGACCACACCGGGTGGAACCCGCGAACCGTAGTTGCCGAAGTCTTGCGTTTCCGCAGCTTTCGGCAACCCTCGCAGGTCGAGCAACGTAATACGCAAAGGCTATACCAAGGGTTCCGACGGCTGGGAAAATCGATTGCGGTTTCCTGCCGGCTTCCATAACCGATCGTTCGCTAACGAGTTATGATGAGTGCGAAAGATCGTGAATAAATGCACACTGTTGGACGTTGAAAAAAGCTCTGTGCCGGCAGGCGAAATTGTACAATTTGGCAGTCCACGACAGTATGATTTCGCAGCAATGGCAGTTGTGAAAAACTTCACGAATTCTTTGCGTATTTCCCGCAATGTCGAGAATCGATTCCCGCATTTTCGCTTCATTCATCTTTTGCAAAACGATCGTCGCGCATGCTTCCCCGCACGTTGGAACCCGAAGTGATGGAGACCGCCGACGATGCGTCGGACTACGACGCGATGGATCATCGCGCGGTCAACGCGGCGTTCGTCGAGGATCTGCTGGCCGCCGGGTTGTTGTCCGCGTTGCCTGCCGAAGGAGAGGACGGAATCCAACCGCCGTTGGATGTGTTGGATGTCGGAACCGGCACGGCGCGGATTCCGATCGCGCTCTGCGAGCGTGTACCCGAGGCGCGTGTGATGGCGGTCGATGCGGCGGAGGAGATGCTGCTGCTCGCGCGATTGAACGTCGAAGTCGCCGGGCTTCGCGACGCGATCCAATTGGATCTGATCGACGCCAAGCGGATGCCCTACCCCGACGGGTATTTTTCGGCGGTGATCTCGAACAGCATCGTCCACCACATCCCGGAACCGGCGGCCGTGTTGGCCGAAATCGTCCGCGTCTGTCGTCCGGGCGGTTCCCTTTTCGTACGGGATTTGGTCCGCCCGGCTTCGGTGAGCGAAGTCGAGCGATTGGTCGAGCTTTACGCGGGCGGGGAGGTCGATCATGCCCGGGCGTTATTCCGGGATTCGCTGCACGCCGCCCTGACATTGGGGGAGGTTCAGGCATTGGTCGCGCCCCTGGGTTTCGGCCCTGAAACCGTTAAAATGACCAGCGATCGCCACTGGACATGGACGGCGGTCAAACCCGGATGAAGAAGGAAGGTTGCAGGATGAAACGCCCCGGCGAGTCATCGGTCCGCCCGAATTTCATCCCCTCTCCTCCATCTTTCAACCTTCCGCCTCATGCTTCTTTCTTGGTCGCAGCTCGCCGATTACGTCTCGTTGGACTGCTCGCACGAGGAATTCGCCCGGCGAATGATGCTGGCGGGGATGAATCATGAAGAATCGCACGCGGTCGGCAACGACGTGTGCGTCGATCTGGAAATCACCAGCAACCGCCCCGACTGTCTGGGGCAAATCGGCCTGGCTCGCGAGGCGGCCGTCTTGTGGAAAACGGCCCTGAAGCTGCCGGCCACCGCTCCGAAGTCAGGCACGACCAAAACCGCGACGCTGGCCAAGCTGACGGTCGCCGAACCGCAACTTTGCCCCCGCTATATCGCCCGGGTAATCCGCGGAGTGAAAGTCGGCGCATCCCCGGCGTGGCTGGTCGAGCGTTTGACCACGATCGGCATCGCGCCGGTCAACAACGTGGTCGACATCACGAATTACGTGCTGATGGAATGCGGACAGCCGTTGCATGCGTTCGATTTGAAGCAATTGGCCGGTCCCGAGATCGTCGTCCGTCGCGCCAAGAAGGGCGAAACGCTGCAAGCGATCAACCATAAGACCTACGAACTGACCGAGTCGATGCTGGTGATCGCCGACCGTGATCACCCCGTCGCCTTGGCCGGGGTGATGGGTGGCGCTTCGACGGAGGTCGACGCGACCACTACGGACTTGCTGATCGAAGCGGCCGAATTCGACCCCAGCAACGTTCGCGCGACCGCCCGGGCGTTGGCGTTGCACAGCGATTCGTCGTACCGGTTCGAGCGCGGTCTCGATCCGGCCGGCGTCGATTGGGCGAGTCGGCGTTGCTGTGAACTGATCCTACAACTCTGCGGCGGCGAAGTGGCCGCCGAACCGCTGGACGTCGGCGCGTCGGCTGCCGCGTTGTCGCCCGTGACGTTGCGTTTCGCACAACTCGAACGGATCATCGGAATCCCCTACCCGACCGAGAGCGTGCGCGAAATCTTGTCCGCGCTCGGTCTCAAAGAAACCGCGTGCGACGCGACGTCGATCACGGTCGTCCCGCCAAGTTGGCGACGCGATTTGACGCGCGAAATCGATCTGATCGAAGAGGTCGCCCGAGTATACGGTTACGACGCGATTCCCGAGGATCGTGCGGTGCCGCTGGTTCCCTCGGCCCGTACGCGCCGCGATCGGGTGCTGGGCAAACTCCGCACGGCGCTCGTCGGCTGCGGATTCGACGAAGCCATGACGCTCAGTGCGGTCGACGAAGCGGCGAGCGCGGCCTTCAGTCCCTGGACCGACGCCGAACCGCTGCGGGCGAGCACGCCGGTCCTCCGCCGGGCGGACCGCTTGCGCCGCAGTTTGGTGCCCAGCTTGCTGCAAGTCCGCCGTAACAACGAAGCGTTGTCGAATCCACGCATCGAATTGTTCGAGACGGCCAAAGTCTATTGGCCGAGCGAAAACGCGTTGCCGGTGGAGGAAACGATGCTCGCGCTGTCGAGCGGCGGGGATTATTTCGCGTTGAAGGGCGTGGTCGAGGCTCTGGTGGCCGCGCTCTCGCCCCATACGCGAGTGACGTGTAAGCCATACAAAAGCGAACTTTTCGCGGCGGGCCGTGGCGCGGAAGTGTTTCTGGGCGAAGAGCGGTTGGGCTACTTGGGCGAGGTCTCGAAGAAGGGGTTGCAAAAATTCGAACTCCGCGGCGCGACCACCGTGGCCGAACTGCGAATCGACGCGCTCGACGCGATCGCCGAGTTGATCCCGCAAGCACACGACCTCTCGCAGTTCCCGCCCGTCTCGCGGGACGTGAATTTAATCGTCGACGAAGCGATCCGCTGGGAAGATGTCGAACGGACGGTCCTGACCCACGCCGGCCCGCAACTCGAACGCTTGACGTATCTCGACACCTATCGGAATCCCGAGCGTTTAGGCGCAGGCAAGAAAAGCTTACTCTTCTCGTTGCTACTGCGCGGCCAACAGGAAACCCTGACCAGCGCCGCCGCCGATACCGTCCGAGACACGGTCTTGGCGGCGTGCAATCAAGCGCACGGCGGGATTTTGAGGGCATGACGCAAGAACTGCGACAATTCTCTCCAGCCCTCAATCCCTCTTTTTCAGCCCCTCCCGCCGCATGCCCTTCGCGATCGCGTTACACGGTGGGGCGGGCGTCGATCCGGCGAAGCATACGGCCGAGGAATTGGCCGCCTACGATCGCGGTTTGCGTACCGCGTTGGCCGTGGGAATGACGATCTTGGAAGCGGGTGGGTCGGCGATCGAAGCGGTCGAATGGACGGTCCGCGCGTTGGAGGACGACCCGTTGTTCAATGCGGGGCGGGGTGCGGTGTTGAACGCCGCCGGGCGCCACGAACTCGACGCCGCGATCATGGACGGTCGCACGCGACGCTGCGGCGCGGTCGGCTGTGTCACGACGATCCGCAACCCGATCACGTTGGCCCGGCTGGTGATGACCGAGACGCCGCACGTGCTGTTGGTGGGGCCGGGGGCCGAACGCTTCGCCGACGAGCAGGCCGCTCAGCCCGACCTGGATCGCGTCTCGAACAACTGGTTCACCACGCCCGAACGCCGTGCGGAACTCGAACGGAAACGGGCCGCCGCTTCGCGTCCCGACAACGAGACCGCCGATCGCGGGCAAGAGAGTCGCGGAACGGTCGGCTGCGTGGCGTTGGACCTGCAAGGGCATCTGGCCGCCGCCACGTCCACGGGCGGGATGGTGAACAAGCGACTCGGTCGCTTGGGCGACACGCCGATCATCGGAGCGGGCACTTACGCCGACGACGCGACGTGCGCCGTCAGTTGTACCGGCGCCGGCGAGGAATTCATCCGCGTGAGCGCGGCCTTCCACATCGCGGCCCTGATGCGGTACAACGGTCTGTCGTTGGCCGACGCGGCGCAGCGTGTGATGTTCGACGAATTGACGCCCGACGCGGGCGGCCTGATCGCCGTTGATCGCGCGGGCAACGTCGCGCTGCCGGTCAACGCCCCCGGCATGCACCGCGCCGCCCGCGACGCGAATGGCACGATCACCGTAGCGATCGGCCGCAAGTGAAGACGTTGTCGCAAGGTCTGCGAGCGGTGCTGGATGCTTTGGGGCTTGCGCCGCCGCGCACCATGATCGCCTTCAAGAATTCCCTGAAACCTGAACCCTGAAACCCGTACCCTCGAATATGACCATCGACTATCTCGCCCTGTCGCTCCGCATGCTGCACATCATGGCGGCGATGACCGCCGTCGGCGGGTCGATCTTTCTGCGCACCGCGTTGATCCCGGCGTTGCCCACGATCGACGATCCGGCCCGCGCCACGTTGCACGAAGCGATTCGCCGGCGCTGGGCGATGGTCGTGGGTATCGCGATCGGGATTCTGCTGCTCTCGGGCTTGGCGAATTTCATGTTGTTCATGCGCGCCTACAAAGAATGGGGCGACGTGTGGCGCGAGGCATACGCCAAGCCGTACAACATCCTGTTCGGGGTCAAATTTTTGCTTGCCTTCGTGATGTTCTTTCTGGCCAGCGCGTTGGCCGGCAGATCGTCGGCGTTGCAATGGGTGCGCAACAACGCAAAGTTGTGGATCACGGTGAATCTGGCGATCGCGTTCGCGATCGTCGTCATCAGCGGCCTTATGCGGCAAACGCACTTTGGTCCGACCGCGCCGGCGGGCTACAAAACGACGTTCGTCGAAGCGGGAGTGGAGCCGGCACTACCCGCGGCCGACGCGAAGTCCGAAACCCCGGCGAATCCCGTCGCCGATAAAACGCCGTAATCGTGCGATCGTACTGAGTTCGACGCACGAAAATTCGCCGCGTCAAGGACGCGAAATCGAATTCGGCCTCTGGTAAAATCGCGGATTCGCACGGGCAATTCGCGACGTCGGACCGACGTCCGGCACGGAGGATCGATCGATGGACAAGCCGCAAACACGCTTCGACAAAGGGACGCGCCGCGAGCGTGCGCCGGCCGAATTGCTGGATCGCAGCCCACCTTGGAGCGAAGAGGCCGAACAAGGCGTGTTGGGCAGCATCTTGATGCTGCCCGAGATCTACGACGACGTCGCGATGCTGGTCGGCAAAGACGATTTCTACGACGACGCGCACCAGCGGATCTACGGCCACATCGCCGAGATGGTCAAAGACGGTCGCCGCATCGACATCACGCTGCTGGTCGAGCGGCTGCGTAATGCAAGCGAATTGGAATTGGTCGGCGGTTACGGATACTTGGGGACGTTGGCGACCAGCGTCCCGAACGCGTCGCACGCGACCGAGTACGCGCAGATCGTCCGTGATAAGTCATCCGTCCGTCGGTTGATTCTGGCCGGGACCGAAATCCTCCGCGACGCCTACGACGGTTCCCACGAGCCGAAGCACCTGTTGAGCCAAGCCGAACAGAAAATCTTCTCGATCCTCGAAGATCAAGGAACCGGGGCCGCCCAACCCCTCAACGATATCTTGTTGCAATCGCTGACCCGGATCGACGCGCGGCTGTCGGGTAAGCATGAAGACGGCGGAATCTCGACCGGGTTCAAAGATCTCGACGCGATGATGTCCGGGCTTTATCCCCAGCAACTGATCATCCTAGCCGCGCGTCCTTCGATGGGCAAAACGGCTTTCGCGATGAACATCGCCGAGCACGTCTCGTTCAAGCAGCAGAAACCGGTGCTGTTCGTCAGCCTCGAAATGGCTGCGTTGGAATTGGTCGACCGACTGCTCTGCTCGTTCGCGCGGGTTAGCGGCCACCATCTCCGCAGCGGGACGCTGGCCAAAGAAGATCAACAGAAGTTGAGCATGAAGGCCGGCGAACTGAGCGCCGCGCCGCTGTTCGTCGACGACACCCCCAGCCGCACGATGACGGAAATTTCGGCCATCGCCCGCCGGATGAAACGGAAGGGCGGACTCTCGCTGATCATCATCGACTACCTGCAGTTGATCGACCCGGACAACCCGAAGGATCAACGCCAAGAGCAAGTTTCGAAGATCGCCCGGCGATTGAAGTTGTTGGCACGCGAGTTGGACGTGCCGGTCATTTGCCTAGCGCAATTGAACCGGATGTCCGAACAATCCAAGGACAACAAGCCGCGGCTCTCGCATCTCCGCGAGTCGGGCGCGATCGAGCAAGATGCCGACGTGGTGATGTTCGTCCATCGCGAGGAATACTACGCGACGAACGACGAAGATCGCGCACGCGTCGCCGGTCAGGCGGAAATCATCATTTCGAAGCAACGCTCCGGTCCCGTCGGCGACGTCAAGCTGACGTGGCTGCGGGATTTCACGCGTTTCGAAGACGCCGCGTTGCATCAGCACGAAGAGTTCGCCGAATACGGCGGCGGCGGGGGATTTTAGAGAGGGGCGGATAAATAACGAATAGTTTTGGTCGCTCGTCTCCTGAACCCTGACACCCGAACCCCGAAACCCTGCTCTTATGTCTCGTCACGACGGTCGTCGTCCGGATCAACTGCGACCCATTCGCTTTACGCGTCGTTTTACGCGCGTCGCCCCCGGCAGCGTGTTGATCGAAGCCGGCGGCACGCGCGTGCTCTGTACCGCCAGCGTCGAAAATAAAGTGCCCGACTGGATGGCCGGTAAGGGGCGCGGTTGGATGACGGCCGAATACAACATGCTGCCCAGCAGTACCAGCCCGCGGAAAAAACGGGACCGCGACGGCAAAACCGACGGCCGCACGACCGAGATTCAACGACTGATCGGCCGAGCGTTGCGGGCGATCGTCGATCTGGACGCCCTGGGCGAGCGGACGATCGTCTGCGATTGCGAAGTCCTCGAAGCCGACGGCGGGACGCGGACCGCGAGCATCACCGGCGCGTACGTCGCGCTGCGCGACGCGCTGGCGACCATCCCGGGACTCGATCCGTCGCGTCCGGTGTTGTTCAACAGCGTGGCGGCGGTCAGCGTGGGGATCGTCAAAGGCCAGGCGGTGCTCGATCTGGATTACGTCGAAGACGTCGACGCCGAAGTCGATATGAACGTGGTGATGACCGGCGACGGGCGTTACGTCGAAATCCAAGGGACCGGCGAAGAAGCGACCTTCGACGAATCGCAACTCGCCGCGCTCCTCAGCCACGCCAAACTCGGCATCCGCGAACTCACGCGCCTACAGAACGAAGCGTTAGCATAGTTTTCAGTATGAAGTTTCGGTTTTCAGCGATAAGTGACTCCTACTGAAAATCGAATCCCGAAAACCGAAAACTTGTCTCACCATTCCGCATCGAACGCGTTGCGGATGTGTTTGATGTCGGGACGTTTCGCGTCCGTCGGCCAAACGATGCCGATCACGTCGAACCGGGCGCGACTGCCTTGCACGCGGTAGCGTTTGCGATACGCGTTCGCCACGCGCGTGAGTTGCCGCCGCTTGGCCGCGTCCACGCGTTCTTCCGGTCGATCGTAGCCGGAGTGACCGAAGGTCTTCACTTCGACGAAGACGACGGTCCGCCCATCGACGGCGACTATATCGAGTTCGCCGCCGAGAATCGCATAGTTGCGATGCACGACGCGATAGCCGAGCGTGCCAAGAACGCCTCGGCCGCCCGCTCGCCGCGTTGCCCGAGCGTCAACGGCTTGCGCCACCGTCGCCAAGCGAGTCGAATTCTGGTCCAAAAACCGGGTCGCATCGCGTCACGAACTCGCGGACGTTCGGGAATTGATTGGGAGGCCGACGTTCCCACATGGGAACCGGATCCTACCGGACGCTCTTAATTCAAATCCGATTCGCTTTCGGCCCAAGCTCGGGCGTCGCCGTCCTCGTCGATCTCGACGTGAATCAAATGTGGGTGGCAGCAGACGGGGCAGTCTTCCACGTAGTCTTGCTCGTGTCCCGCGCTCGTGTCGATCGGCACGACGATCTCCTCGCCGCAGCTTTGGCAAACATACGACGCCTCGGGAGCGACGTCGCGACGACGGGAGGATTTTTTACGTTTTTTCGCCATCGGATCCGATGTTCACGTGTTGTGAAATTATCACATCGGCGAATGCCTACGCGAAGTAATCGCTCGGTAACTTCTGGCGAAAGAACTCGCGCATCACTTACCGCGGCGACTACTCCGGATGTCGTACTCGGATTCCTTCACGCAACAGTTCATGCATCTCTTCCGAAACGGTTGTCATACGTCGCACGCGGTCCTCCGGCGTTTGGCGCACGAGGATATCTCGCTGCAGGCGAGCGATGTCCGGCGGCGTGTCGGAGTGCGGCATGGCGGTTCGGCGGTGCGCGGTTATTTAGAACGGAGCGTCGTCATCGTCGTCGTCGATTGCTTGGGCGGCTTTCGCCGACTTCTTTGCGTCTTTTTTGGCCGCTTTTTTCGCAGCCTTGGGGGCGGCTGATTTCGCCGCTTTCTTGGCGGCCTTCTTCGCGCCGCGGCCCTTCTTCGCCGGCGGTCCGGCGGCGGCGCGTTCGGCCAAGAGCGCGAGCGCTTGATCAAGGGTCGTTTCCTCCGCGACGGCCCCCTTCGGCAAACTGGCGTTGGTGACGCCGTCGGCCACGTAGAGACCGTAGCGACCGCTGCGCAGTTCGATGTTCTTCTCGGTGACCGGCGAGACGCCCAGAATCTTCAACGGCGCGGCGGCTTGGCCGAAGCCGCGTCGCGCGGCCTTCGGTTGGGCCAACAGTTCCAGCGTCTGAGCCAACGTGACGTCCAGCGGCGTCATCTCGGCGGGCAGCGAACGAGTTTCCGTGCCGCATTTGATGTAGGGACCGAACTTGCCGTTGTAGGCCGTGATCGGTTCTTTGCTTTCGGGATGCTCCCCGACGACGCGCGGAATCTGCAGCAGCTTAAGCGCGGTCGCGAGGTCGACTTGATCCGGCGTCATGCCCTTTAGCAACGATGCGTTTTTCTTCTCATCGTCGTCGTTCTCGCCACGTTGAATGTACGGGCCGAAGCGACCGTTCTTCAGATAAATCGGTTTGCCCGTCTCGGGATCGCGGCCTAACGGTTCTTCGGCGGCGGCCGATTGACTGAGTAGTTCCAGGCACTTGCTCACGACCAACTCGTCGGGAGTCAGACCGTCAGGGATCGGCGCACGGCGTTCGCCGTGTTGCAGGAAGGGGCCGTAGCGGCCCACGCGCACGACGATCTGTTCGCCGTCGACCGGATCGCCGATCGCGATGCGGCTGACGTCGCGCGCGTCGATCTCTTCCAGCTTATTCGCCAAATGCGATTTGAGGCCGTTCGAGTCGTCGCCGAAATAGAACTTGCTCAAGTACGCCGTGTTGTTGGCTTCGCCGCGGCTGATCGCGTCGAGATCTTCTTCCAACTGAGCGGTAAAACGGTAGTCGACCAAATCCGTCAAATGCGATTCCAACAATTGGGACACCGCGAACGCCGTCCACGTGGGGACCAGCGCGGTACCCTTCTTGAAGACATACTCGCGCACTAGAGATCGTATCGATAATGCTGGCGTAAGTGCTGGGGCGGCCGATGCCCATTTCTTCCAAGGCTTTGGTCAACGCCGCTTCGCTGAACCGCGACGGCGGTTGCGTGGTGTGGCCTTTGGCTTCGATCTCGCGGAGGTCGATCGCTTGACCGACTTCCAGCGGCGGCAGCACGGTCTCTTGATCGGCCAGTTCGGCCAACGGATCGTCGGCGCCTTCGACATATGCGCAAGTAACCGGGAAACTCGATCGTCTTGCCGCCGGTTTGAAACACGGCCCCGCCCCCGCCGATCGTTACGGTGATCCGGCGACCGCGACTGTCGGCCATTTGGCACGCCACGGTTCGCTTCCAGATCATGTCGTACAACCGGAACTCGTCGTTGTTCAACTGCGCGCGTAGCGTCTCGGGAAAGGCGAACGTCTCGCCCGCCGGACGGATCGCCTCGTGGGCTTCCTGCGCGTTGCGAACCTTGGTCGCATAGGTGCGGGGTTGATCGGGTAGGTATTCGGGACCGTATTGGGTTTTGATCAAGTCGCGGGCGGCTTGAACCGCGACCGTCGCCAAGTTGGTCGAGTCGGTACGCATGTAGGTGATGTGCCCGTTCTCGTACAGGCTCTGCACCACCTGCATCGTCCGCCGCGCGGTAAAGCTCAGCTTACGGTTCGCTTCTTGTTGCATCGTGCTGGTGGTGAACGGCGCGTACGGTTTCGACGTGTACGGCTTGTCATCCAGCGTTTCGACTTTGAACGACGCGGTGTTCAGCTTGTCGCGCAAGGCTTGCGCCGGCTTCGTCGAGCAACAACAACGCGGGGTTCTTGAGCTTGCCGGTCGACGAATCGAAATCCTTACCGCTGGGGATGTTGCGGCCGTCGACGCTGACCAATTCGGCGCCGAATTCGCCGGCAATCGCTTCGGTGACGGCCGCCGCGGCGAATCTGCCGATCAAGTCCCAATAGGTCGACGAGACGAACTTCATCCGGTCGCGCTCGCGCTCGACGATCAGCCGAACCGCCACGCTCTGCACGCGGCCCGCGCTCAGTTTCGGACGCACTTTGCGCCACAGCAGCGGCGAGACCTCGTAACCGTACAGGCGATCCAGGATTCGGCGAGTTTCCTGCGCTTTGACCAAATCCTCGTCGATGTTGCGCGTATGCTCCAACGCGTCTTGAATCGCGGTTTTGGTGATTTCGTGAAATACCAAGCGGTGAACGGGCACTTTGGGCTTAAGGACTTCGTTCAGGTGCCAACTGATGGCCTCGCCTTCGCGGTCCTCGTCCGTCGCCAGATAGAGGTCTTTCGCGTCCTTCAGTAAGGCTTTGAGCTTGGCGACGTGCGCCTTCTTTTCGGCAGGCACGATGTAAAGCGGGTCGAATTGCTCGTCGACGTTGACACCCAATCTCGCCCAGGGGAGTTTTTTCAGTTCGGCCGGGATTTCCTTCGCCCCTTGGGGCAAATCCCGGATGTGGCCGATGCTGGCCTCGACCTTGAAATTCTTGCCCAGATACTTACCGATCGTACGGGCTTTGGCGGGGGATTCGACGATGACCAACGAGATCCCGGATTTTTCGGCGGCGGCGGACTTTTTGGCCATAACGTTTCGCGATTCCTTGCACGTTGGCAGGAGGTGAAAACAAAATCCGGAATTCCACAAAAACCATCGCTCGACGGACCTTCCGCCGGCAAAAATCCTACGCCGTGGGACCGGGTCGGAGTTCCTACCGAGCGGTCGCGACGCGGCTTTGAAATCGACGCACTTCCCAACTGCCGTTGCATTTACGGCGAATCGCCTTACAATCGAACGGGGTCGTCGGGAGTGACGGAGTCGAGTCTCTCTTAGCGTTATCGCTTATCGCCCGCCGGGCCGGCTGTCAAGCCTTGGCTTCGGCGCGACGCCCTCGTTCGCCCGTCCCGGCGGACCCGTTTTTCGATCCGAATTTTTCACCGCACACGTCGCGAAATCCCCATGTCGAGCCCCTTCGAGCTGATCCGCAATAATCAGAAAGTGCTGCTGCCGGTCATCGGCATCGGTTGCATGTTGGCGTTCACGGTCGGAGCCTACGTCACCCAGATCTTCGCGACCAAGGGCCAAGAACGGGCGATGCAGCGGGCCGAAGAGCGAATCGTCGGCACCTGGGACGGCGGGCGCATCGATGTGGCCGAACTGCGGGCCGAAGTCCGGCAGCAAGGGATGCTGACGCAACTGCTGTCCGAAATGGCGTTCTCGTTGCGTTACGGCCAGATTTCGCTCGAACAATTTCCGGAGCAGTTCCGCCAACAACTGATCGGTTCGGTCTTCAGCCAAACCCAGCAGATGTTGAACGCTCCGCAAACCGAGACCCAAGCGTTTCAAGGCAAACTGCTGGAGAAGTTGGGCGGAGACTTGGGCATCGTCATCACCGACAAGCAAGTGAACGAATTCATGGAATCGTTCCGCGTGCTGCCCGAGATGGGGACCGATGGAAAGCCGACCCAAAAAGCGTTGCGGCAAATCACACGCGCCGAAATGACCCAGATGATCGAGAACTTGACCCGGGTGAACCCGACGTTCACCGAAAACTCGGTCTTCGAGATGCTTCGCCAAGCCTTGCTGCGAAACCGCACGATGCAGGTCGTCGGGCTCTACTCGACCATGCAAGGCGAACCGCCGCTGGCCCGTTTCGACAGCTACAACATGCTGCATCGCCGGGCGCAAGTACAGGTGATTCCGGTTAAGGTCGACGACTTCGTCGCACAAGTGAAAGATCCGACCGACGATCAATTGAAGACGTTCTTCGCCGCACACAAAGACGCGTTGCCGAATCCGGATTCCGCCGAAGTGGGTTTGCGCACGCCTGATCGCGTGACGTTACAAGTCTTCACCGTGAACGACGAAACGCTGGTCGACGGATTGAAGCCGAAGATCAGCAATAAAGAGATCGCCGACTACTACGAGAAAAACAAGGATCAGTTCTACCGCAAAGGTAAGCTGCCGCCGGTCCCGGGCGAAGAGAAACCCGCCCCGACGACCGATGAATCGAAGTCCGACGAAACCAAATCGGGCGACGCTAAAACCGACGAGTCCAAGAGTGACACATCGAAAAGCGACGCTGCGAAGACCGATGCTGGTAAGGCCGCCGACGGCAAGTCCGGTGATGCGAAAGCGACCGACGCCAAAACGGAAGAACCGAAAGTCGAGCCTGCGAAGTCGGTCGAACCGACGCCCCCGGCTCCGGCAAAGGAGCCGGCCAAGGCCCCAGCGGCGAAACAAAGCTCGTTGGATCGCATGCGGATGACGCCGGTCGCTTTCCAAGCCGACGCCAAAAAGGATGAATCGAAGAAAGAAGCCGCCAAGACCGAGCCCGCCAAAGCGGAACCGACTAAGTCGGACGCGAAGACGGAACCGGCGGCCGATCCGGCCAAGAGCGAAGCGTCGAAGAGCGAGCCTGTGAAAAGCGACCCGGCCGCCGCGACCGAGCCTCCGCAAACCAAGATCCCTGCGCCGCTGACCGTGCCCGAACCGGTTGAGTACAAGACGCTGGAATCGGTGCAGGACGAGATCCGCGAAACGTTGGCCCGCGAGCAAGCGAACGCCAAGATCACGACCTGGATGACGAAGCTGACCGACGAGATGAACGCCTACAACAACCAGCGCATGCGGGCGGCCAGCGAATCGGCCGACTCGAGCAAGTTAAAGTTCGACCCGTTCGATCTCAAGAAAGCGGCCGCCGCCGTCGACCCGGCGATTCAAGCCGAGGAACTGACGTTGATTACGTACGGCGACTTGATGAAGCATCCGTTGTCGACCGCCAACGTTACGCTGCGTCAACGCAACTTCGCGGTTCCGCAAATCGTGTTCGACGAACAAGCATTCCCTACGTTCTACCCGTTCCAAGCTCCCGGTCTGACCGGTCGTCGCTTGTTTTGGAAAACCGAACACGCCAAGGAAGAAGTTCCGACGCTGAGCGATCCGAAGACCCGTGAACGAGCGATCCTCGTTTGGAAAACCGTCGAAGCCCGTAAGTTGGCGATGGCGGAAGCCGAGCGATTCGCCAAGATCGCGAACGAAGCGAAGAAACCTTTGGTCGAATTGGCGAAAGAAAAAATTCTGCCGACGGCCATGGACCTGGGCGAATTTTCGTGGATGACCCAAGGCTTGGCCGCGCCGAATCGCGAAGCCCCGCCGCCGCAACTGACGCGGGTTTCGGGACTGGACAAAATCGGCGACCCGTTCATGGCGACGTTGTTCGGCTTGTCGAAAGACCAAGCCGCCACGGCCTGGAATACGCCGCAATCGATCGTTTACGTCGTCCAGCCGGTGAAAATCGACGCGCTCGACTCGAAGCGAGCCGAGTTCCTGGCTTCGCTGAAAACCGATGCCGGCCGCAACGAATCCTTCGCGGCCGGTATTCCGCGCTTGGCGGAAGAGGAACGTGTCTTTATCGAGAATCTCCAAAAGCGCTACAACGTGAAGCTGAACCGCAGCATCGCGTCGGTCGCCCGCATTCTCGGTCGTCAACGCGAAGAGTAAGCCATTGAGGAGAGCGAGCTCTCTTCAACTCTTACTTCCAGCTCCGTCACAAACAGAAGCCGCCCGATCCTAGATCAGGCGGCTTGTTCGTTCCCAGGTTTTCAGACGCTGGTCGCTTAACGTTCCGGTTTCAGCACTACGACGCCGAGCGGTGGGAGCGACAGCGAAAGCGAGGCCGGGCGGCCCTGGGCCATGATGGGTTGGGCGTCGACCCAGCCGTTACCGACGTTGCCGCCGGCGTAATAGCTCGAGTCGCTGTTGAACACCTCGCGGTACTTGCCCAGTCCCGGCACGCCCATGAGATAGTTCTGTCGCACGACCGGCGTAAAGTTCAGGCAAACCAGTAGATGATCGTCCGGATTCTTCCCCTTTCGCAGGTACGATAAGACGCTGTCTTGGTAGTTATGGCAATCGACCCATTCGAAACCGTTGGGGTCGAAATCCAATTCGTGTAACGCGGGTTCGTCGCGGACCAAGGCGTTCAGATCGGCGAGACAACGCCGCAAGCCCTGGTGGGACTCCCACTGCAGCAAGTCCCATTGCAGACTGGAATCGTGGTTCCATTCCAGCCATTGGCCGAACTCGCTGCCCATGAACAGCAATTTTTTGCCGGGATGCGTCCACATGTACGAGTACAACAACCGCATGTTGGCGAACTTCTGCCACAGGTCGCCGGGGACCTGATCCAGCAGCGACTTCTTCCCGTGCACGACTTCGTCGTGCGATAACGGTAAGATAAAGTTCTCGTGGAACGCGTAAATCAAGCTGAACGTCAATTCGTCGTGATGGTACTGACGATGGATCGGCTCGTGACGCATGTAGCGTAACGTGTCGTTCATCCAACCCATGTTCCACTTCAGGCTGAAGCCCAATCCGCCCAAGTGAACGGGCCGCGAAACGCCGGGCCACGCGGTCGATTCTTCTGCGATGGTCAACACGCCGGGATGTTGCAGGTGAACTTCGTAGTTGAAGCGTTTGAGAAAGTCGATCGCTTCCAAGTTCTCGCGGCCGCCGTATTTGTTGGGAACCCATTCGCCGGCGTTACGGCTATAGTCGAGATACAGCATCGACGCGACGGCATCGACGCGCAGCCCGTCGATGTGATACTTGTCCAGCCAAAACAGCGCGTTCGCGATCAAGAAGTTGCTGACTTCGTTGCGGCCGTAGTTGAAGATCATCGTCCCCCAGTCGGGGTGCTCGCCCTGACGCGGATCCGAATGTTCGTAGAGCGCGGTCCCGTCGAAGCGGGCGAGGCCGTGACCGTCTTTGGGGAAGTGAGCCGGCACCCAATCGAGGATCACGCCGATGCCGTTGGCATGGCAGTGGTCGACGAAATACATGAAGTCTTCCGGCGAACCGAAACGGCTGGTGGCCGCGAAATAGCCGACCGTTTGATAGCCCCAGGAACCCGCGAACGGATGTTCGCTGACGGGCATCAATTCGAGATGCGTGAAGTTCATCTCCAAGCAATACTCGACCAGCTGGTGCGCGATCTCGCGATAGGTCAGGTAATGATTCGGATCGGTTCCGGGCCGTCGCCACGAGCCGAGATGAACCTCGTACATGTTCATCGCCTTATCGAGGCCTTGGCGCTTTTCGCGCGCGGCCATCCATTCGGCGTCCTTCCATACGTACTTCTTCAGGTCCGCGACCTTCGACGCGGTCCGCGGCGGGAGTTCGGCGGCGAAACCGTATGGGTCGGATTTATCGACTTCTTCGTGCGGCGTTTTCACGCGGAACTTATAGATCGCGCCTTCCTTCATGTCCGGGACGAACAGTTCCCACACGCCGCTGCCGTTATTCCGCATCGGATGTCGGCGACCGTCCCACTCGTTGAAGTCGCCGATCACCGCCACGCCGACCGCGTTCGGCGCCCAGACGGCGAAGTTCACGCCCACGACGCCGTCGATGGTGCGCAGATGCGCGCCCAAACGTTCGTACGAATCCCAATGTTTCCCTTCGCCCAGCAAGTGGTAATCCAGCTCTTGCAGCAGCGGCGGATAGGCGTACGGATCGCGCATCGTGGTCTGTTTTCCTTTTTGATCGGTCACGCGTAACGTGTAGTCCATGTCGGCTCCCGCCCCTTCGGCCAAGGGTGTTAACGCTTCGAAGACGCCGGCCGGATGAATGCGGCGCATCGGTTGGGTTCGTTCTTGCTTTCCGTCCACCAGCCACACTTGATTGACGTCGGGCAGGTAGGCCCTGACGGCCAGCATCCGACGATCTCCCTGCCGAACTTCGTGGGGCCCCAAAATCTCCCCTGGATTCCGATGCCGACCTTCGGTCAGGGCGGCGATATGATCCAACTCGACGGTCGTACGCACGATGTTCGGTCCTGTCGTGATCTGAAAAGTAGTCTGGCTGGGTAAACTGGGCGAGTCCAGGGGGTGCGCGGAATTTGGGCGATCGCGGACCTCGTTACTCACCGAATGTCACGTGTTTTTGTCGTGATTCGAGTTAAGCCGCGATGATCGTCGGCCGTGAACCAGGGAAATTGGCTGGAAGTGAAGCCGGTGGTCTCGAGGAACCACAGCAAACTGTCTTTCAATTCGCCGAGTCTGCGCAGGAAATGCAAACGCCATACCCGCAGCGAGCGTCGCGGCGCGCGGATCCAGCGGGGATTGAGGTGTCGAGAATTATCTTCCTGCGCGAAGCCTTCGAGGACCGAGGATTCGCGATCCGCTTGATCCCAAGGTTCATCGAACCATGCGCTGTCCTCCCCGGCTACGAGCGATGTCGAAATGCGTTCGCGCTCGGTCTCGTTCGGAGCGTCTGAGTTTTGTGCAAACCGGGCTTGCGTCGTTACGCCGACGTTGCGTTTTTTGAGCCCAAAATGCGGCGAGCGCAAAACGGTGGATGCGACGGTTTCCGTTTCCGCTTTGAGAGACTCGTGTCGAAGGTCGACTCCGCTTTGAGTGAAGTCTTCGCTTTCCGCGACGCGAGGCGCGTCGAGCGGGGCATGCGCGGCGTCGATGCGATACCGACGAACGTCGATGTGGTGGAACGCGATCGCTCGATCGATGCGGCGCAAGAGATCCAGGTTACGGACCGGGACCATCTCGCCGTAGCTTTCCCACCGCCAATCGTCCGCCCGCCATTCCTCCAAACCGTAGCGGATGCCGCGTTGGACCACGTCGCTGTCGGTCAGCAACGTCACCCGGGCGGGTTCCGGCAACGCTTCGAGACCGCGGACGACGGAGAGCAGCTCCAGGCGTTCGGACGAGGCGTCGTGCTCGCTTTCGTTGACGCAGATCGGCGGACCGCCGGCGACGGATTGGAGTCGAAAACTCCAACCGCGCGACGAACCGACGAGCTCGGCTTGCGAGCGCAAGAGATAATGCGGACGGCGGACGGCCATGACGGAACGAAGACGCGAAAGGGAACGACGCGACCGCCCCGACGACGCGAATGGCGCACGCGCGGACGGCGAGTCGTCGCCGGGTCGGAATTCCCGGGGACACGCGCATCCGCGCCGGAAACAAACCCGACCGTGGTCGGGGCGTCGCCGTTCGCGTCGGGTCGAAAGCGGTCGCGAGCCGCGCGGCGTCAGGAAGGATGCTCCGTGCGGTCACAGAGATAGCTATCGTCGCGGTTCGCCCGGCCGGTCCACTTTGCGCGACCAAGATAGCTTACGCGAACGCGACGTTTTGACTTGCCGCGCGGAATCTTCGGCGCATCCCGGTCAAGTCGGTCTCCGATCGTGCTGATGAGATCGGTCGTGCGTGAATGCGCGTTCGGAGCGTCATACGTAGAACATGACGCGGAGAAAGTCAGTCACGAAGAATACTCTTGAGGACATGCTTCTTCGTGTCTCCGCGTCTTGAATTTTTCTCAACCCGTAATCTTCCGATACGCTTCGCCTTCGTTTAGCGTGGGCCGTTCGGGGCGCCCTTTATTGGTGTAAACCAGGCCCATGTTGTCGAGGCCCAGCAGATAAAGCAGCGTGGCATGGAAGTCGTGAACGTGCAGGCGGTCTTCCACGGCGTGCAAGCCGAACTCGTCGGTCGCGCCGATGGTGCGGCCCCCCTTCACGCCGCCGCCGGCCAACAACATCGTAAAGCCGCTCGGATTGTGATCGCGGCCGTTCCCTTTTTCGCTCATCGGCGTGCGACCGAACTCGCCGCCCCAGACGATCAGCGTGTCGTCGAGCAAGCCGCGTCGTTTGAGGTCTTTGATCAGCCCGGCGACCGGTTTATCGGACGACTTACAATGCGTGGCGTGGTTCTTTTCGATGTTGCTGTGCGCGTCCCACTTACTGCCGGCGCCGTGATAAAGCTGCACGAAGCGCACCCGCGCTCGACCAGCCGCCGCGCGAGCAGACATTGTTTGCCGAAGACTTCGGTCTCCTTCTCGTCGATGCCGTACAGCGCGCGGGTTTCCGCGGTTTCGTCGCGGAGATCGACGGCGTCCGGCGCTTCCGATTGCATGCGAAACGCCAACTCGTAACCGGCGATCCGCGCGTCGAGTTCCGATTGCAACGGTCGTTCGGCCGCGTGCCGGCGATTCAAGTCGGCCAGTAACGCGAGCTTGCTCTGTTGTTGTTCGTCGGTAATGCCGGGCGGGGGATTCAGGTTGGGAAACGGTTCGCTGCCGCTTTGTAGGCGGACGCCTTGGTACAACGCGGGCATAAAGCCGCCGCTCCAGTTGCGGGGGCCGTTCACCACGCTGGCTTGGTTGTCCTGCATGACGACGAAGGCCGGCAGATTCTGATTTTCGGTGCCCAAACCGTAGGTGACCCACGAACCGAGACACGGCCGGCCCGACAGGATCGACCCGGTATTCATCTGACAGACGCCGGTCGAATGATTGATGCCGTCGGCCCAGCAGGACCGCAGCACGGCGAAATCGTCCGCGCAGGTCGCCATCTCGGGCAACCAGTCGCTGAACCACTGCCCGCTTTGTCCGTATTGTTTCCAGGTCCGTTTGCTCGCGAGCACCGGCGAGCGGAATTCGCCCATCGCGGTGATGATCGCCTCGACGCTGTCCGGCAACGGTTTCCCTTCGAGCTTTTCGAGCGCGGGCTTAGGGTCGAACAAGTCGATATGGCTAGGACCGCCTTCCATGAAGAGGAAGATCACGCTCTTGGCTTTGGCCGGAAACTGCCCCGCCTTCGGCGCGAGCGGGCCTTTAACCGCGGTCTTGGGGGCCGCCTCCGCCGCGCGCAATCTCTCGCCGTTCAGAAGTCCCGAGAGCGCGAGCGCGCCGAACCCCGCTCCGCCGCGCAGCAACCAGTCGCGTCGATTGAGGTAGGAGTCGTTTCGGTGACAGCGTGGATCGTGCATAGTGCGAGCTCTCGCGCGTAATAGCGTCTCAAATGACTTCCACCGACAATTCCGTGAACCTTGCAAGCTGCCGATCGCCCGTCAGAAACGAATCGCAACGACCGGACAGCGCTGCGGCTAAATGCATGGCGTCCGGCGTGCGAAAGTTCCATGTCGCGGGATTTCCGCAGTCTTGCGAAAGACCGAAGCGACGAAGCCAACCATCTCGGCGATTTGTGAATCGAAGAACGCTTCGAACTCCTCGATTCTACGTTGGTTTGCGCTTTTCAGCGGTCGCACCATGCACTCCATTCGCACGAGTTCGCTCGAAATCAATGCGAACGAGTCATCCAACATAATCTTGCCAAGACGATCCCTTACCTGTGGCGGTTGCTCCACCAGAAATATGATCGGAGTCGCATCGAGAAACACACGAGTCATGGCTTGTCCCATGAGTCGCGTTCCTCATTGATTTCACGCAATATGTCCTCGCGGCTTCGCGGCGTTCGTCCGTCTTCGATACGCCGAGCCTCTAACCACGCGATAAATTCGCGTCTCGATCTGGACTTACGTTCGATGATCGGCTTGATCGTTACTTCGACTCGGCCGGTCCCGACCGGTAACGGCGAGTCCAACGCTAACGTGTGCGGATCGACGATGTTTGCGTTCGTGTTATAGGTCATGGCCGTGTTCGTGCTAACCATCCGGGAGCAAATCCAACGATACGTCGATTATACGTATGCTGAATCAACACCGTCGTCTTTTCAGTCCACGTACAAAAACTCGCTCGTGTTCAAAAGCACGTGGCAATAATCCGCCCAAGCCGAGGGTTTTACCGGCGTTTCGGACTTCGCGGCGGTCGATTTGCCGTCGCTGGGTTTTCCGTCGTCCGTCGTCATGTCCAGCTTCATATGCTGACCGTTGCCCGAACTGTCGCGAAACATTCCGGGTTGCATTTCGAACTGCCAGAAGCCGGCCGTCCGTTCGCTGGGGGATTCTTGGGTCAGTAGTAACTGTTCGCGCGTCAACGCGGTCTTCGATAAACGAACGTCATCGATTAGGCCATCCCAGGCGCGGTCGTTTTGGCGCCGAAGACCTGACCCAACGCGATCGGCCCACGCTCTTTGGGGATGGCCGTGATCTTATGTGCGACGGACGAGACTTGGAGCGGTTCGTCGTCGTTGCTCAAGTCCTTTGAATAAAACACGATGCCGTCCTTAGCCGTCTTGTTCAACGTCAACGTCGCGCAGACGTAATAGGGTTTATTCAGTTCGATGTGCAGATTCGAAAAGACCGCTTCATAATCCATCTTGCCTTCGCCGTTATTTCCCCACAGTTGTAGGACCAAGACTTGCGGCTTGTAGGCCGAGCGTTTGCTGGTCACGCCGAACGTCCAGCCCGGGCGGCCGTTTTCCGCCCGACCTTGGCTGGCGATGACGCGCACCGTGGCGTCGTCGAACAGCGAGCGCAGGTTGATGAACGCCTCGATCGTGAAATCGCCGGTCGGCAACTTGTCGCTGTCGGGGATCACCAAACGTGGACCGACTTGGCCGGGTTGCAGCACGGCGGCGCGACCTTCGCGATACGGCATCTTCGCGTATTGGAAACCGCCGGCCGGATCGACCGTCGGTTGCAACGATTTCTTGTGTGCAGCCAGAAACGCCTTGGCCACTGCGACGTCGCGCTCGGTCGCTCCTCTTCCGTATAACTGTCGATACGCCGCGTTCACCCGCGCGGCGACGTCTTGCGGGTATTCTTTTTCCAAGCGGCCGGCGAAATCCCGCGCCTGCTTCAACACTTGCGGGCTGTTGATCAGCAGCAGCGATTGCGACGGTGTGGTGGTGACATTGCGTTCGGCGATGCTCAAAAACGCGTCGGGCGTGTCGAATACGTCCAATAACGGATCGCGTTGGTTGTGGATCGACTTCACATAGATCGAGCGGCGGGGAACGCTCGGCTCGACGCTCGGTCCGCCGGCTTGCAAGTCCAGCTTGCCGGTGGCGGCCAAGACGGCGTCGCGGATCTGTTCGGAGTCGAGTCGTTTGGTCGAGCTGCACCACAACCAGCGGTTCTCGGCGTCTTTCGTCGCGGCCGTCTCGTTCGGGGTCGGCATCATGGCCGCTTGCTTGTACGTTTCGCTGGTCACGATCAAGCGATGCAGCGGCTTCAAACGCCAATCTTCGTCGACGAACTTCCGGGCGAGCCAATCCAGCAGCTCCGGATGCGACGGGCCGCCGCTGAGCGTGCCGAAGTCGCTGCTCGTGGGGACCAAGCCCCGTCCGAAATGCGCTTGCCACACGCGATTAACCATCACCCGCGCGGTCAGAGGGTTCTCGGACTTGGTCAACCACTCGGCGAGCGCGGTCCGTCGGCCGGTCGAACCGGCGACTTTCGCGGGTGGGATCAACGCGTCGTTCGCATCGATCGCCGACGGCACGCCGGGCGCGATCGCGTCGTCTCCCTTCTTTGGGATACGGACCGCCGGCGCATCCTCGCCGATGTCGCGGACGGTCAACGTCGTCGCGAGAGGAGCAGGCTTCAACGCGGCGAACTCGTCCAGCTTCTTACGTAAATCGACGAGTTGCTTCTTCTGTTCATCTTTGAACTTCGAGTCCAATCGTTCGTATTCGTAATCGATCTGACGGTAAGCCAAATTGTAGAGTTGTTTTTCGTAGTTACTCAACTTGGCGTAATCGGCGTTGAGAATCTTCTGGATGTCCGGCGGGAAAATTTCGACCGCTTTCTTTCGCGCGACGCGGGCCGGTCCTTCCAACTCTTCGATCTCCGCTCGTACTAACGCCGCTTTGTCTTCCCAGATTTTCAGCTTCTGGGCATGCGCGGCGATTTCGGCTTGCGTGGCCAGCGGTCGGTCGTCGGTCAGATCAATCGCCGCGAAATAAGCTTGCAAACGAAAATAGTCCTTCTGCAAAATCGGGTCGAATTTGTGATCGTGGCAGCGAGCGCAGCCCATGCCCAACCCCAGGAACACGTCGCCGGTAACATCGGTGATTTCGTTCAGCATCGCCGACCATTGGCCGATGGCGTCGCGATTGTTGTACTCGTAAACGCCTAAGCGCAAGTAGCCGGTCGCGGCCAGCGCATCGGGATTTTCCGGGTCGATTTCGTCGCCGGCCAGTTGTTCCTTCACGAAACGATCGTACGGCTTGTCTTCGTTGAACGCGCGGATTACGTAATCGCGATAGCGCCATGCGGTCGGGCGAAACGCGTCGGCGCGGAAGCCGTCGGACTCGCTGTAACGCACCGCGTCGAACCAATGCCGCGCCCAACGTTCTCCATAGCGCAGGCTGCTAAGCAAGCGTTCCACCGCGCGGTCATACGCGTCGGGTTGCGTGTCGGCCAGAAACTCGTCGATCTCCAGCGTTGTGGGCGGCAGGCCGATCAAGTCTTGGGTGACGCGTCGCAACAGCGCCAACTTCTCGGCTTGCGGAGCGTGCGTGAAACCGTGCTCTTCCAGCTTCTTCCCGACGAAGCGATCGATCGGGTGTTTGTTCCAGGCGGCGTCGGTCACGGTCGGCGGATCGACGGCCTTCGGCGATTGGAACGCCCAATAGGCGCGGTCCGCGTCGGTCAGCTTCCATCCGCGCGGGCGAGAACTCATCTTGGCTGTCTTCTTGGTCGCATCGACGCCGTCGTCGTTCCACGGCGCACCCCGTTTGATCCATTCTTTCAATACGTCGATCTCGGCTTGCGCAAGCTTGCCTTTCTCGGGCATCCGCAGATCGTTGTCTTGGTATTCGATCGCTTTGATCAGCAGCGACTTGTCGGGTTCGCCCGGGACGATCACCGCGCCGCGGTCGCCGCCGGCGACGATCAACGCGCGGGCATCCAACATCAGCTCACCCCCCGCTTCGCCCCCGGCATGGCTGTGGCAGTTCCAACAATGCTTTGCCAGCAGCGGTTTGACCTTCTCGGTGTAGAACACCTTGTCCGCGGCGGCGAAACCGGGAGCGACCGGCTTTTGCACGTCGTCCGCCGCTCGCAACATTGGAATCGCGAACGCGCAGAACAAAAGCAGGAGCGTCGGCAGGGCGGAGCGAACCATAGT
The DNA here is from genome assembly GCA_049840575.1 of Pirellulales bacterium. Taxonomy (GTDB): domain Bacteria; phylum Planctomycetota; class Planctomycetia; order Pirellulales; family JALHPA01; genus JANRLT01. The sequence goes on along the minus strand of JASGKV010000001.1, from coordinate 488,699 downwards.
CGTCCGAATTTCGAAAAAAGGCGGGGCGACCAACGCATACCGACGCCCCCCGGCGCCGCGCAACACGGTCGATATTCGAAAACTCGATTCTACCCCGCCTCGCGAAACGACGCCAATCCGGGACGGCGTCGGAATTGTTTCACGTGAAACAATCACAGCCGACGAGTGTCGGTATGGTTTTGCAATAGGATGCGGTCCACCGCTGAAGTGTTTTCGTGGAACCGCTTAGAATTCGAGAGTTTGTGCGACGATTCCATCGCACGGGTTGAGAAAACGTCGCTTGGTTTAGATCGGGAAACTCCAGAATTCCTGCGTCCAAGCCGTGGTTTGCCAACGGTCGGCGGTGACCAGTTCACGGACTTTCAACTCTTTCGCCGACATTTCGAAATACAGCAGTCCCTGCGTGTTCGAGGCGAAGTGGGCGGAATTGTCGTTATTGAACGTGGGGATGCCCGACTCAGCAGGCATCTTCGTGCCGTCCCAGCGGAAAATTTTTCGGGAGTGCGTGTGACCATACAGAACGGCCGCGACGTGATAATCCCTCAACGCGGCGTGATATGCGTTCACATCGCATGAATCCCATTCCGCTTGTCCGGCCGGAGTCTCGGGCACGCAATCGACGCTGTAACGCAACACGTCGATGTGATGGACGATCACGACGGGCTTTCCGGATTTGCCGACGTTCTTGGCCAAGTCATCTTTCAAGAACGCCAAACTGTCGAGCGGATCGTATCGCCGTTTGCGATCGGGAGGCGAAACGCCGCCCACGACGATTCCCAGACAGACGAAGCGGACGTCGCCCCAGTTCCAGGCATAGTGCAAACCGTTTTCCGAGACGTGGTTTACGCCCGATCGTTTGCGATTGCGATCTTTGATCGCTTCGACGACGGGGCCCGTGCCGCGCGGGCCGTCGTGGTTGCCGTGGACTTCGTACACGGGATAACGGAGCTTGCCCTCTTTACCGGTCAGCCCGTAGTCATTGATGAACGCGGTGAGTTCGGTCGCTTGCATCGTTTTTTCGGTCGCGCCGGTTTTGTCGCCGCTGTCGATTAGGTCTCCGGCATGAATCACGCCGGCCGGAGTCAGCACGCGACCGCCGCCCGCCCGCTCGTCGATCGGTTTGCCCGGCAGCTCGTTCAAGCGTTCGATCAAACGGCCGTTGGTCGTTTTGGACGCTTCGGCCAGTTGTTGCGGCGACGTGCGATCGGCCAAGTAATGCGTGTCGCCGACTAGAAAAAACGCCAAGGGTTGCGCGTCGGACGTGAGGGTTTGCGAAGCGCGTTCTTGCGCGTTGAGCAGGCTCGGAACGAACGCGCCTGCGGCGGTGGTGGTGAGAAAAGCACGGCGAGTAAGCTGAGACATCGGCGTGGTCGGAAAGTGCGGGAGTTCAAGCAACACGATCCTTAAATGCCTGCTTCCCTACTCGCGTTTCGGAAAATCTTGAATGAGTGCAGGCGAAAAATCGTGTTTTGTGTTGTGATCACTTTTTCGATTCGCCACCATTACTCACGGATTTCCCGCTCGATCGCCGCTTCCAGCTTGACCCGTTTGGCGGCGACCCAGCGGCGGTAACCGTGCGGATCGATCCAGGCTGCCGACCCTTCTTGGGCCGCGCGGGCCAGTTTTTGCTCGTACGCGAATTGATCCGTGTGCGGGTCCAGCCACACGTCGGGTTTCAACATCTCCAGCGTGTGGAGCGTACGCCGTAGGTCGTCGGCGATGCCGGGGTACGACGGGGCGTTCGTCACCCGATAGCCGGGATTCACGCTGGTTCCGTTCGGAAACACCACGGTGAAGGTTCGGCCGCCGTCGACCACGTTCATCACGAACGTCGTCGAGCCGCGCGTGTGACCCGGCGTATGCAACGCCGTGAGCGCGATGTCGCCGAGTTTGATTTGCTCGCCGTCGCGCAAGACGCGATCGACCTTCACCGGCGCGAAGCGGAACTCGGGCACATCGCCGTAATGAAAATCCGTCTTGCCGCCCGATTCGAGCAACGCGACTTCGGCTTCCATCAGCGCGATCTGTGCGCCGGTCGCTTTTTGGACGATCGCCGCCGCGCCGCAATGATCGACGTGCGCATGTCCGATCAGCAACAATTTGACGTCGGTCGGGTTGAAGCCGAGTTTCTTGATCGACTCGACGATCAAGCGGCCCGAGGGCTCCATGCCGGTGTTGATCAAAATGTGTCCGTCGGAACCCGCGATCAGATACACGCCCAGTCCTTTAGTGCCGACGAAGTGGATCGGCCCGACGATCTTGGCCGGCTCGGCCGGCTCGTTCCAACCGAGCGACTTCGCGGCCGATTTCAAAAAGTACGCCGGATCGTCGGCGAGTTTTTTCTGTTCCAGCGCGGTTTGCGCTCCGGGTGTCGTCGGCGCGGCATTCGGCGTTTGTGCGAATGTCGCGGACGTGAAAGCGAGGAAGAGTAGCGAGAACGTCGGGGAAGCGCGCATGAGTCGTCTCGAAGGAGCGTTCGTCGCCAGATCACGATCCGTGATGGTGGGCCGCGGCGTGATGGGCGGCGGTCGCGGCGGCCGCTTGTTCGACGACCGTCTGCGAACTTTGGCCGCGCACGGAGAGCAGCGACGTCGGCGCACGGCGCCGTACCCGCGCATCAGATTTTGCCACAGTATGCGGCCGGTCAACGGATCGAGGCAGAAGATGTAGCCGTTCGTGGAGACGATCAGCCGATCGCCGTCGAGCAGCAGCGTGACGTAGCCGGATTTCAGTTCGTTGTTCGACCAGACGATCTCGCCCGAGTCGCGATCCAACGCCACGGCATAGCCGTTCAAACCGACGAAGATCAATTGATCGAGGGTGGGCATTGCGATTTTTTTCCGGAATGAGAACGACGCATCGTCGGACGCGTTTAGAATTCTAACGCCTGGAAGGCTCAGCCGCTCTCCACCTGCGCCAGATGCCGCTCGATATGCTTGTTGATCTCCGTCGCGGACCATTGTTCGCCGATCGGGCCGCGGGCTTCGTCGTCGGTGACGGTCGTGAGGACCGTTTTGAGTTTCTCGCGCGCAGCGCGCATCCGCGCGAGAACTTCGGCCGGGCTGCGCTACGAGCCCAGCGCACTTCGCGGGCGTTGTGCGTGTCCGCGTCGGGCCACGGCGCGCCGAGAGCGAGTTCCAGATCGTCGCCGCCATACCAGTCTTGCACGGCCATCTCCGGCCCATCACGAAAGATCGTTTGGATCACCGGTAGACTCGTCTCTTCCCAAAACGCGAGATGGGCCAGCATCTGCTTGACGTTCCAGGCGGGCGAGAGCGGACGTTCCCAGCCCTGTGCGTCGAGTCGATCGACGACCGCCGTCAACCGCTTCCACCCGGCATCCAATTCGGCAAGTTGTTTGCTTGCCCAATGACCGACGGGTGAGTTCGTCATGGCGGAAGATCACGTGTTATGAGAAGTCATTCGATGCCGAGCCTCTCCCAACTCTCCGGCAGCGGCGCCTCGATCGTCATTCGTCGGGCGTCGGTCGGATGATGGAACGTAATCAAGCGGGCATGCAGGGCGATCGCTCGATTACGTTCGTCGGTGGGCTGGGTACCGAACGGCGTCTCGGACCCGTACATGACGTCGCCCAGGACGGGATGGCCGTGGACGCTGCATTGTAACCGGATCTGGTGCATGCGGCCGGTTTCCAGCGTGATCTCCAACAGCGCCGTGTGCGGTCCGGCCGATCGTGCGGTAATGCAGTACCGCTTCGCGCGCGTCGGGCAGGTTCGGCGAGACGATCTCGGCGCGGGGTTCGTCGGGGATTTTGCGCATGAGGTCGCGCCAAGTTCCCTCCGGCGGATCAGGCACGCTTTGGACGGCCGCCCAGTAGGTTTTGGCGATCGAGCGTTTTTCGAACTGCCGCGCCAACTTTCGCGCTGCGCGGGGCGTCGGTGCGAACAGAATCACCCCGCTGACCGGGCGATCCAACCGATGCGGCACGCCGAGATAATGTCTGCCGGGACCGACGTGGCGCGTGGCCAGCAATTCGCGGACGCGGCGTTCGAGCGAGTCGAAGCCGGGGGGCGATTGCGTCGACAGCCCCGACGGCTTGTTGAGCGCCAGGACGACGCCGTCGTCGAGGAGAAGGTCGAGGGACAAGCGAGGGTTTCGGGGTTCAGGTTTCGGGGTTCGGGAAATGCGAGTTTAACGCTAGTGAGCGGAGGACGTGAGTCCTCCGTTTCTTCTTCACGACACATTCAAAACTTCGAATTAAAATGAACGCCGCCGGAACGCTGGGTGCGATCCGGCGGCTCGATATTTCGTGACGCGATGTCCTGCGTTCCGGTGTCTGCGCTTCGTCTCCGGCCACCCGATGTCGTGTGGTTGAACGACCGTGTTAAATCTTGTCCGCCGCGGGGACCACGTATGGGGCGCGGTAGTCGCGGGTCAGCATGGCGGTCGCGTCGTTGTTGCCGGGGAAGGTTTCTTTGACCGGGTCGAATTCCAGGTAGTCGCCGACTTGGAACTTGGTCTTGTCGTCCAGCGTCACCTTGTTGTCGGCCAAGTGCTTGACCGTGCGGTCGAGCGTGTCGAGCGCGTTGTCGGCGATTTTGAGCGTGGTCAGTTTTTCGCGCAGTTCGCTCAGGCCCTGTTGTTTGCCCAAGCGGAGCGAGACGTTGCCGGTGTGGCAGAGCGCGCTCGAGAGATGGCCTTCGACGATGTCGGCGTGCAGATCGTCGGTTTTGCGCGACCGGACGGCTTCGAAGAAGTTGCCGAAGTGGTCGCCTCCGCCGGTGAAGTGCTTGACCAGCTTGCCGTTCTTATCGAACACGGTTCCTTCGGCGTAGCTGGTCATCACCAAGTAGCCGTCGGTCCCATCGACGATGATCCCGACCTTGGCGTCTTTATAGCCGTCGGTCTTCAGACCGCGGACTTCGAAGACCAGCGTCTTCGGTCCGTAATCTTGGATCACGACTTGCGTGTTGGGCGTTTCGCCGGCGTCTTCGTAACCGAAACGGCCGCCGTAGCTGATGACTCCCTTGCTGAGCTTGTCGACGTTCAACGCCCAGCGGCAGAGATCCATTTGGTGGATGCCTTGATTGCCCAGGTCGCCGTTGCCGTAGGCCCACTGCCAGTGCCAATCGTAGTGCAGTTGCTTGCGCGTGAGCGGCAGGATCGGCGCCGGGCCGGACCAGAGGTCGTAGTTGACTTCCTTCGGCAGCCCGTAATCACCTCGCGCCGATCGACCCGCGCGGCTTGTAGCACAGCCCTCGGGCGACGGTGATTTCGCCGATCTTCCCGTCGTGGACGTAAGCCATGGCGTCACGCATCCCTTTGTTGGAACGCGACTGCGTGCCGGTTTGGCAGATTTTTTTGTACTTGCGGGCGACCTCGACGATGCGGCGGCCTTCGCTCACGTTGTGGCTGACCGGCTTTTCGACGTACACATCTTTGCCGGCTTGTAACGCCCAAATGGCGGTCAGCGCGTGCCAGTGATTCGGCGTGGCGGTGGTGATGCAATCGACGTCGCTCTGATCGAAGACGCGACGCATGTCGGCGACGTACTTGGGACGTGCGCCTTGCTTCTTCTCGATCTCGTCGCACGCTTTTTGGCCGACGTTTTCGTCCACGTCGCAGATGTAGGTGATCAGCGCGTTGTGCTTCTTATTGCCGGCGATGCTGTTGTAGTGTTCCTTGCCGCGGCTCTTGCAGCCGACGACCGCCACGCGCAGTTGCTCGCTGGGCGACGAAGCGGGCTTCGGTTCGTCGGCGGCGAACGTCGCGCGGCTCAAGGCCGATTGCGCGGCCAACGCGGCGGCTGTCGTGAACATCGAACGTTCCAGCATCTCGCGACGAGTCAACTGAGTGGACATCGAAACTTCCTAAAGGGTGGGCGATGGAAATAGTGTCGAAAGCGACTAGGCGGGACCGAGCGCAATGCGCTCGGCGGTGTGGAGATTCAAAGCGGACGGTTCCCCCGGAACGTCTGCGCGGTCGGACGCCGCGAATCCCCGTTTCAACGACGTTTCTTCAGCATAACTTTTTGAAGGATTCGCACCAACGAATTTCCGAGGCGAATTTCGAGGCTTTCCGCGTGAAAAGACGAACCGAACGAACGGCATTCGCGGAATTGACATTCGTTCGCGTGATTTTACAATGCAAGGTTTTCCCGGACGCCCCTTTTCGCCGACATTCGGTTTTGCGCCTTTGGCTACGGTTTCTTCGTCGAATACGGTCGGCACGTCTCTGGAATCGACGCCGGCCATGGTCTCGCAGCAGCATGCGATGGAAAAGGCCGACGTCCTGATCGAGGCGCTTGGTTGGATTCGCCGCTTCCGCGACAAAATCACCGTGATCAAGCTGGGCGGCAGCGTCATGGAAACGCCCGCCGCGCTGGGGCACTTGCTGCTGGATATCGTCTTTCTGCAAACGGTCGGGATGCGGGTCGTCGTCGTACACGGCGGCGGCGCGGCGATCAATCGCGGAATGGACGCCGCCGGGCTGATTCCCAAATTCATCCAAGGCCGTCGATACACCGACGAAGGGACGCTCAAGATCGTCGAAGAGGTCTTGGCCGGCGACATCAACGAGGACATCGTCAATCGGATCGAAAGACTGGGCGGACGCGCCCACGGCATGAATTTTCGGCATGATTCGAACGTCCTGTACGGAGAGAAATTGTTTCTCGACGGTCAGAACGGCGAGAAGATCGATCTCGGTTTCGTCGGTCACGTGACGCGCGTCGATCCACAGCCGTTGTTTAGTCTCTGGCACGCGGGATTGATTCCGGTCATCCCGTCGATGTGCGTCGACAAGCACGGCCAGAAATACAACGTGAACGCCGATACCGCCGCGACCGGCGTGGCGCAGGCGCTCGGAGCGGAAAAGCTGATCTTTATGAGCGACGTCAACGGCGTGCGTTTGGATAAAAACGACCCGAACACGTTGATCCACACGCTGCCGGTGACCGAAGCCCGCGAGCTGATCCGCACCGGCAAGATCGAAAGCGGCATGATCCCGAAGGTCGAAGGGTGTCTGGATACGCTGGATAAGGGCGTTCGCAAAATCCACATCATCGACGGCCGTTTACGTCACTCGCTGTTGCTGGAAATCTACACCAACCAAGGGGTCGGCACGGAGATGATGCAAGACCCACGCTAGGGAAAGGTCGAAGGATCAGGGAGCAAGGCTGAATGCCTGAAACGAACCTTTCCCAGAATTCCGATGTCCTACGAGTTTCCGATTTTCAGCCTTCATTCCTCCTCCTTGACCCTTCTCGATATGTCCTCCGTCACCACTACGTCCGCCGACGTCGTCGCGTTGTTCCAGCAATACGTGGTGCCGAACTACACGCGTTATCCGGTGGCGTTGGCGCGGGGCGAAGGTTCGTACGTGTGGGATGTCGAGGGGAATCAATATCTCGATTTCTTTCCCGGCTGGGGCTGCAATCTGCTGGGGCACTGCCCTGCCCCGGTCGTGCGGGCGGTCCAAGAGCAAGTCGCCGAACTGATCCATGTCCCCAACACGTGGTACATGGAAGCTCAAGGTCGCTGGGCCGAGGCGCTCGGCGCGCGAGGCTTCGACGGCATGGCGTTCTTTTGTAACAGCGGAGCGGAAGCGAACGAAGCGGCGATCAAACTGGCGCGGCTGCACACGCCGAAGGAACGCTACAAGATCATCACGTTCCGCGGCGGCTTTCATGGTCGCACGATGGGGGCCGTCTCGGCCACCGCGCAACCGAAATACCACGAAGGCCTGGGCCCGATGCTGGCCGGCTTCGTTTACGCGCCGTTCGGCGATTTAGCGGCGGTTGCCAAACTGATCGACCACGAAACGGCGGCGATCATGATCGAGCCGATCCAGGGCGAAGGGGGCGTCAACATTCCTCCGGAAGGGTTTTTGGACGGCCTGCGCAAACTGTGTGACGAACACGGCATCTTGTTGATCTTCGACGAAGTTCAAACCGGCTGCGGGCGGACCGGCGAATGGTTCGCCTATCAACACTTCGGCGTCGTGCCGGACATCATGACCCTGGCCAAATCGCTGTGCGGCGGCGTGGCCGGCGGCGCGTTGCTGTGCAAACGCGAGATCGCCCCGTCGTTACGACCCGGCATGCATGCCGCCACGTTCGGCGGCAACCCCTTGGCCGCTCGGGCAGGAATCGCCGCGCTCGAGATGATCGAGGACGAGGGCTTGCTCGACCACGCCAAGTCGCTGGGCGAGTTGTTCTCGACGCGGTTGAACGAGCTGAAGTCGCGTTGCGAGATTATCAAAGACGTGCGCGTGGTCGGCGTGATGATCGGCGTCGAATTGACGATTGAAGGCGCGCCGTTGGTGAAGGCCGCGCTCGAACGCAAACTGCTCATCAACTGCACGCAAGGGACGGTGTTGCGGTTGCTACCCGCGATGAATCTGCCGCTCGATCAAGCCGAGGCGGGGATCGACATTTTGACGGAGATCCTAACGCTCGCGGCGGCCGGCAAGTTGGAGTAGAATTTTCGCATGTGATCGCGTCCGATTTCGCGGGTCGTTTCGACGACCCGCGTTTTGTTTTTGGGGAGGTCTTCCGCCTATTCGGAAGGCGTTCCAATCCTTTGATAAAGACGTTCGCCTAGGGTTTTTTGCCGATGCGCCATCTGCTCTCGCTGACCGACTTCACGCCCGCCGAATTGGAAGAAATGCTCGCGTTGGGGGCGTCGATCAAGGCCGATTTCGAACAGGGCGTGCGCAAGCCGCTGTTGCCGGGCGCGTGCTGGCGTTGCTCTTCGAAAAGCCGTCGTTGCGAACGCGCGGTCAGCTTCGAAAGCGGGATGATCCAGCTCGGCGGCGGCAGTATGTTTCTAGGCGACGACGTCGGCTTCAATTCGTCGCGCGAGACGGTCGCCGACTTCGGTCGCGTTTTGGGCTCGCTGGTCGACGCGATCGTGGTGCGCTCGAAAGCGCACAAGACCGTGACCGAATTGGCCAAGTTCACCGGTTGTCCCGTGGTGAACGGCCTAACCGATCACGACCATCCGTGCCAAGCGTTGGCCGACATCTTTACCTTGCGGGAATTGCTCGGCCGGAATCTTCGCGGGGCGAAGCTGGCGTTCATCGGCGACGCGAATAACGTCTCGCGCAGCTTGATGGAACTGTGCCGCGTTCCAAGGCATCGAGTTCGCCATCGCCGGTCCGGCCGGTTATCGGTTCGAGCAAGACGAGATCGACTCGTTACGCGCCTTGGCGCCCGATTTCAAATACTCCGTCTACGACGATCCGGCCGACGCGGTGCGCGGGTCGATCGCAGTCTACACGGACGTTTGGACCAGCATGGGCCAGGAAGCGGAGAACGCCAAACGGTTGAAAATCTTCGCGCCTTACCAAGTCAACGGCGCGTTGATGAAGCACGCTCCGGACGCGTATTTTCTCCATTGCCTGCCGGCCCGTCGCGGCGAAGAAGTGACGGACGAGGTGATGGACTCGCCGCGTAGCGAGGTCGTCCGCCAAGCCGGCAACCGCATGCATGCCCAAAAAGGGGCGTTGGCGTGGCTGCTGCGATAGTCAGACCGCGTGGATGTTTCTCGGGAGCCACCGCAGCGAGTGGAACGCGTTGGGCTTCGACTCTAACTCTCAAGCATACAAAAAACCGCCCGGCGAACTTGCGTTCGCCGGGCGGCGTGTCTTTTCCGTTGACGTCTGTCTTGAGTCCGACTAGCGGAGCAGCGACAGGACGTTTTGCGGGTTTTGGTTGGCGATCGACAAGACCGACGTACCCGATTGCACCAGGATTTGTGCCCGGGTCAGCTTGGCCGATTCGGCGGCGAAGTCGGCGTCGCGAATCGAGCTTTCTGCCTCGGTCAGGTTTTCCAGGGTGTCGTTCAGCGTGGCGATGTTCGTTTCGAGCGTCGTTTTCTGGAACGCACCGAGACGACCGCGTAAGCCGGTGACGCTGGCGATGACTTCATCGACGATCTTGGCGGCCGACTTGGTGTCGGTACGCAGATCGCTGGATCCGCCCGATCGCAATTCGTACAACTTGCCGCTGACCCCGCCCAAGGTCGCCGTGCTGACGCCTTGGATGCCGAGGCGGGCTTGTTGATTGCTGACCACGTCCGGACCGACTTGGAAGTTGGCCCCGCCGCCCGTGATCGAGAAACCGAAGTTGTCTCCGTCCGCCGCGGCCGCGTTCACGCTGAACTTGAGGTCCAGCGTGCTGGTGTTGATCGACGCTTCCAGACCCTTACCTTGGGCTTGCACGCCGTTGACGCGAACCTTGACGTCGACGCCGGTTTGACGTTCGCTGGTCGCTCCGTTGCCGTCGACCGTACCGAACGACCCGCTGAGAGCCTTGGCCGAGACGAACGCGTCGCTGCCGTATTCGATCGAGCTCAACTTGAGCACCGAGCCGGAGACCGTGCCCGACGTGACCGAGGCCGAGATGCCCGTGGCGTCGCTGACCAAGTTCAAGGCGTCGCGAATTTGGTTGACCGTGCTGCCGGTTCCGAAGTTGAACGTTTCGAAACCGCTCTTACCGCCGAGTTGCAGGACCAAGTCGCTGGTCAAGGTTCCGCCGCTGTAATAGACGGCCCCTTGCTTGGCTTGTTGGTCGACGCGAACGTCGACGCCGATCGAAGTGGCCGTGCCGAAGTTGGCTTGGTCGATCTTCAGATCGCTCAAACCGGCCGATCCGGACGCCCCGCCGGTCGTCGCGGCGGAAACCGTGCCGGCGGCGTAGATACCGTCGCCCGCACCGCTGGCCGTGGCGCTGAACACGCCGCCCGCGTTGATCGCCGTGGCGATTTCCGCGGACGTGGCGGCCGCCGACGCGTTGATCGTCAACGTGTTGGTGGCCGTATTGTACGCGGCCGACGCGACACCGTTGGAAGTCGCGAACGTCACGTTCGTGTTGTTATACGACGGACCGCCGGTGATGGCCGAGAGGACGATTTGGTTGGCCTTGGCTCCCCCTGTCGTGGCGGCCGAGGTCGTTCCGGTCGAGTACGTGCCGGCCGCGGCCGAGCTTTCGCGCTCGCTTGGAACACGCCGTTGGCGTTGATCGCGTTGACCACTTCGGCGGTCGTGCCGGCCGTGCTGACGTTGATCGTCAAGGTCTTGGTCGACGTGTCGAACGAAGCCGAAGCCGCGCCCGAGGTCGAAGCGATCGTGATGTTGGCGTTGTAATCCGTCCCGGCGGTGACGGCCGAGAGGCTGATCTTGTTGCTGAACGTTCCGCCCGCGGTGACCGCGGTCAACGCGGAGCCGCCCGAGGCACCGCTGAAGAGGCGCCAGCTGCGGCGACGGACGCGTGGAACGGCGTGGTCGCCGACAACGCGTTGATCGTGGCCACGGCCGAGGCGGCCGTCGTGCCCGAGTTGACGGTCAACGTCAGCGTGCTGCCGGAATACGTGGCGGATTCGGTCGCCGAACCCGAAGCGACGACGATCACGAGCTTGTCGCCGTTGGCGGGGCCGCCGGACAGCGCGATGCTGCCCGCGCCGCTGCCGGTCAAGGTGGCGGTCGAATTCACGTCGTCGACGGAGCCGAACGAGCCCGTCGCGGCGACGGCCGTGGCCGAGCCCAACGTGCCGCTGGCACGGGAGTTGACGTTGCCGACGTTGGTCGTCAGGAAGTCCAACCCGCCGTCCAGCAAGCGACGACCTTGGAAGGACGTCGTTTGGGCGATGCGGTCGATCGCTTCCAGCGAGCTGTCGACTTGCAACTGATTCGCGGCGATTTGTTCGTCGCTGAGAGCCCCGCTGTTCGCGGCTTCGGAGACCAGCCCGCGAATGTCGTTCAGCAGCGAGCTGACCTGACCCAAGGCGCTGTCGGCGGTGCCGATGATTTGGTTGGCGCGTTCCGAGTTGGTGACGGCGCGTTGCGTGGCGACGATGTCGCTACGGAGAATTTCGCTGGCGATCAAACCGGCCGGGTCGTCCTTGCCCTTGTTGATTCGCAAACCGGTGCTGAGCCGGGTGAGCGAAGTTTGCAAATCGTTGTTGGACCGCGCCAAAGTTTTTTGCGCGACCAACGAGCTGACGTTCGTGTTAATCCGGGTCATTGCTGGACACCCCTTCAAAGGTTAATCGGAACGATGCCCAAGCCTGACTCTCGGCACGGGGAGTAAAACCGGGCGAGTCAAGTTTGGCGGTGTGCTTCGCCCAAGCTCACTGCCGGGGCATCTGCGTCTCACCACTGGGAATTGGAAAATCAACGAGTTCGAGCGGTACGGCCCCGGGAGCGACCGTTTGGGTCGTGTTCGGCCGAACGCGACGCAAACGTACGAAGTCGTCCCGCGGATCGCGATCCTCGAATACGTCGAGAAGCAAGACCCGGGGGTGGACCCCTATACTTCCTGCGGACTACACCTCGGGCGCACTCCAAGTCCGGAACGCGACCGTACAAGCACTATCGACCCGAAGGACGGGGTGCTTTAGGTAAACTGGGAAACTTTTCCGGCGGTTCGATTCGGAATCTCTGGAAACATGTATCGACTTCCGGAAAACGGCAAAAAACAAAAAAGTCCGCACAACCGCCAAGACGCGATCGTGCGGACTTATCCGCGGCGTTATGAACCCTAAGGTTTGCCCCGCCGACGCGGTTTGCCCCGAACTTGCCGCCGTGCCGCCCGCGAAAATCGCGGTCGACCACGACCGGGTTGCGGGAGACGGCACGCATCGACCGCGGGTCGGCCGGCGATCTAGCCGTGCGTCCCGTTTCGCCCGCTCGGCTTGCCGAGGCTTTGGGCGTCTTTGGGATCGAGGCGGCTGGCGCGTTGGTTTTCGCGTTGAATCGCTTCGTAAACCTCTTGGCGGTGAACGGGGACTTCGCTGGGGGCGTTAATCCCCAGACGGACCTTATCACCGCGAATATCCACGATCGTCACCGTGATGTTATCGCCGATGATGATGCTTTCGTCGTGCTGTCTCGACAGTACAAGCATCGTTGACTCCTTGCTCGTCTTATGAAGGGCGTTCGCTCCGTGGAGCGGTCGCCGGGTGATGCGAAATGGTCGGGGGAATCTTCCGTGTGGGCTTCGTCGTCTCGTCCGTGATTACGCGCTCTTCCGCAACCGCGCCGGCTCGGTCGTCAATTCGTATTGCACCGGCAGGTCGTTGTTGGCGATCACTTGGCGACCGACGCGGCGTTCTTCGTTAATGACCAGCGGCACGCGCAGATTGACCGTCATGCCCCGTTCGTTCTTGCCGAGAATGGCCAAGACTTGGGCTTGCTTAAGGTCGTCGAGTGCCAACGGGACCAATTCGCCCCGGGCGACGCGCAACTGATAATCGGGCACATATCGGCGCGGGCTGACGACCGCGAACGCGACCTCGGCGCGGGTCAGGCTTTGCAGCCAGCCGAGCGCGTCGTTTTGCGAATCGGCCAACAACACCCAATGCCGGCAATCTTCCATCCCCAACAGACCGTTGGGGAACAGTAGGACGTCTTCGGCGCGCATCTCCACGGCGCCGAAAACGCGTAGTCTGTACTTGCATGACGATTCCTCCGTGAATCCGTATCGAAAAAGGGAACGACGGACTCGGCCGTGCGTGTTTGTCCCGCCGGACAATCCATTGACGGGCGAATCCATTCAAGCGGGGTGATAGCACGATCAGGTAAAATCGGGCTGACAATGCTTTCATCGGACCTTGCGGTGGTCCGGGTAAAGAAAAAAGAATGAGTAAATTGAATAAGATGTAGCGTCGCTAGCAGTCAGGGTTTTTAGTGTTCAGTGAACGGTTTCCAGGGAGGTGTTTGGGGGGATGTGTGGACTCTTAACGATCTAACGAAGCGACGTACCGTACCAGGGCGTCTTCCCATGCAGGCATGACATGGCCGGTCAACGATTGGGCTTTCGTGCTATCTAAAACGCTATAAGCCGGACGTGGAGCCGGAGCGTTGAACTCGGCCGTGGTGATGCGGTCGATCGGCGTCGTCGATTCGGCCAATCGCAACAGTTCAACCGCGAAATCGTACCAGGTCGTTTCACCGGCATTCGTCAGGTGATACAGCCCAACGGCGTCGTGGCGCAACAATTCCACGATTCCCGTAACGATGTCCGGCACATACGACGGCGTGCATGTTTGATCACCGACGACCCTCAGCCGCGGCCGCTCGCCTGCTAACCGTAGCATTGTCGTAGGAAAATTCGCGTGTCGCGGTCCGCTGACGCGGTCGTACAGTCCACATGTGCGTACGACGAGGCCGAACGGCGCGTTCAACGCCGCTTCGTCGCCGTCGGCTTTGCTTAGGGCATACACGCTTTGCGGGGCGATCGGATCCGTCTCGCGACACGGCACGTCGCGCGGCGCGCTCGAACCGAAGACGTAGTCGCTGCCGATGTGTACCAGCTTCGCCCCGACGTGCCGGCAGACTTGCGCTAAGACCTGGACCGCTTCGACGTTGATGCGGCGACAGAGTTCGGGCTCTTTTTCGGCCAAGTCGACCTTCGTGTAAGCCGCGCAGTTGATGACGGTCGGCCGCGCCGTCGCCTGCTCTTTCGAGATCGTCAGAAGTCTCGTCAATACGCTGCGCAACACCTCGGGCTGCACAGATCCGCTTCCGTGCGGCCCAGAGCCAGCGCGTTCTCGCCGTAATGTCGTTTGAATGCCGAACCGAGTTGCCCCTCGCCGCCGAGGATGAAAACCGACGATGTGCATGCCGCGGCTTCGAGCGGATCGACCGGCTTACCGGGTGAAATATTCTTGAGCACGCGAACTCGAGAGCTATCGGAAAAGAGTTGAACGTTGGTGCAACGACCACAGATCAGCGTCGTCACCAACATGCCGGCAAAATCGAACAACGGCTCCCATTTCGATTGCAAGGCTTGCTCGCGCACGAAGAAGTAAGCGTATTCGCAGACGGGGCAGCGGAATTCGCGACCGAGGATTTCGACGGGATGTTGCTCGGACATCGAAGATAAAAGGAATGCGAATCCGACCGAGACCCAAGCTCTTTACTGTAAATGACGAACGCGAATCGTGCCGGCACGTGTTTGGCCGCATGAATGTCCGACCGCGTCAAGTTTAACGATTGTTCCGGTCGATAGAGACCACAGGCGACCCGCCGCGACGACGTTTGGTTCGTTCGCGTACGCAGGCCATCGGCGTCGCCGCCAATTCTCAATCACGGACGATCCGCCATGAAACAAGTTGCCGGCATCTATCTCCCCGACGGCGAAGCGCACATGCCGTCGTACTTGCAACAATCGGGCGGCGTCTATCAATCGAAACAACTCAATCGCGCGCTTGAGTTCGTGGCCGATTATCGCACCGCGATCGACATCGGCGCGCATGTCGGGATGTGGAGCAAAATCCTAGTCGGCAAATTCCAACGCGTGGTCGCGTTCGAACCGATGCGACCGTTACGCGAATGTCTGGAAAAGAACGTCGTCAGCGATCGCATCCAAATCGTGCCGATCGCTCTGGGGAATCGCCACGGCTCGGTCAGCTTTGATTACGACGAAAGCCACACCGGCGCCACGCATATCGACGCCAAACGTCACGGGCTGATCCCGCTGGGAATGCTGGACGATTTTCACATCGAGAACGTCGGCTTCATCAAGATCGACGTCGAAGGTTTCGAACTCGACGTGCTCGAAGGCGCGCGTGAAACGCTGTTGGCCAATCACCCGGTCATCATCGTCGAAGACAAACAACACGGCGTCAAACACTACGGCCAGAAGCCGTACGCGTTGATCGATTATCTCGAAAGCCTGGGAGGCGTGATCATGGATCGCGTTATCGACGATTTCGTGATCGGGTGGCCGGATGCGCCGGGCAAAGTGAAGCCCGCTCAACAGCGCACCGCCGAAACGCAAATGCAGGAAAACATCCACCGCCACAACGCGGGCGATCTCCACGGTGCGCGGATCGGCTACCGCAAGTTGGCTCGCGAGTTTCCGCGTAACGCCGAAGTTCGCAACATGTCTGCCATCGTCGAAATGCAATTGGGTGAGCTACAGAACGCGGTCGAGTCGGCGTTGACCGCCGTGGAAATGTCGCCCCGCGACGCCAAATATCAAAACACGCTGGCCACCGCGCTGTGGATGAACGGCATGACCGCCGAAGCGATCAGCACGCTCAAACGGGCGATCACGATCGATCCGGACTTGTTCGAGGCGCATCTCAACTTGGCCGGCATTCATGAACAAAACAACGATCCGGCCGCCGCGTTCGCCGGGTATCAACAAGCGTTGCGGATCAAGCCGAATTCGCCGCAAGTGCTGACGAAAATGGGCCGCATCCACGCCACGCACGGATCGACGGCGCAAGCCAGCACGTTGTTCCGCCAAGCCCTGGCGATGAACCCGGAAAACGAAACGGCCCGACAAGGCTTACGCGCCATCGAAGGCTCAGCCGCGCGATAAGCCGTTCCGTTCGTTTTTCGAGTCACCCCATCGCTTCCGCCCCTCCATGCGCATCACTTGGCTGATTTCCGGACAAGTGACCGGCGCCGGACCCGACGGCTGGGACAGTCCGCTGGCGAGCATCCGCTATCGCGTACTCGCGCCGGCGCGATATGTGTTCGCGGAAGGCCACCGTCCGGCTTGGATTCCGATTCGTCGGTGCGCGGAGGACGATCCCGCGATCGCCGCGCACTTAGCGGCCGACGTAGTGGTCGTCTCGAAAGTGCTGGGCGAAGGAAGCGTCGCGGCCGCCGCGCGGCCAAGCAATCCGGCGCGAAGCTGGTGGTCGATCTTTGCGACGACCATTTCGACACGCCCGATCTGGCGGCCGCGTACCACGAACTGTGCGACACGGCCGATCTCGTCACCGCCAGTACCGCGTCGATGGCCGCGACGATCGAACGACGAACCGGCCGTAACGCCGTGGTGATCGACGATCCCTACGAAGGGCCGCTCGGCGATCCGTTGTTCTACCCGGGCTTGTTGACGCCTGAACTGCGATTGGTCTGGTTCGGGCATCCCGTCAATTTCGATACGGTCGCCGCCATGCTACGCGGCTTACGCGAGTTGGCGACATCGGTTCCGTTGGAGTTGCATCTGGTCACCGATCTCGAAGCGGCTCGGCGTTCGCCGCTATTCGAGGAATTGCAAAGCGCCGACGGTCGTGGATTCAAACTGCGTCTGACCGCATGGTCGCCGCGCGCCACGTGGCAAGCGTTGGCTCAGTCCGATATCGTCTTGCTCCCGAGCTTGCCGAGCGACAAAAAGAAGGTCAAAAGTCCGAACCGCGCGGTCGAAGGGGTTCGCGCCGGTCGCTTGGTCGTGGCGTATCCATTGCCGTCGTACCAAGAATTGGATCAGGGGCTTTGCCTGAACGAAGATCCCGTCGCCGGGATCCGTTGGGCGCTCAAGCATCCGCAAGACGCGCTCGCGCGGATTCGCGAAGGCCAACTGATAATCGGCCGCCGCTTCGCACCCCGCACGATCGGTGGTCGTTGGGAAGCGGTGTTGAAATCGGCGGTCGAGTGCGAGAGTCGATGCGAATCGGTGGCCGCGCGGTGATTCGATCGTCAATCCGCCGGCACGCCCAGTGATTTGCCGCCGTCGATCGCCAGCATCGTGCCGGTAATCATCGTCGCCGCCGGGCCGCTCAGGTAGACGATCGCCGCCGCGACCTCTTCGGGCAGCACCATCCGACCGAACGCCTTGCACAACGGCGCCGCGGCGATGAAGCGTTTTTCCGCGGCCGCACGGTCCTCGGCCCGAGCTAAATCCGCGTCGATGATGCCGGTCTCGGCGACCGGTCCGGGGCAGATCGTGTTGACGCGGATTTTGTCCCGCGCGTGACACAATGCCAAGCTCTTGGCCAACGCGTTCACCGCCCCTTTGCTGGTCGAATAGACCGGATCATGCGCACGTGGCAGCAAGCCGGCGTTGCTCGAGACGAACGTGATGGCTCCGCCGCCGGTTTGTTGCAACGCGGGAACGGCGTGCTTGGCCAACAAGAACGCTCCTTTGAAATTCGTATCGAGACAGGCGTCCCATTCGGCTTCTGTCGTGTCGGGAATCTGGCGGACGAACACGATCCCCGCGCTGTGTACGACGATGTCCAACCGTCCGGTGGCGT
The DNA here is from genome assembly GCA_049840575.1 of Pirellulales bacterium. Lineage (GTDB taxonomy): Bacteria > Planctomycetota > Planctomycetia > Pirellulales > JALHPA01 > JANRLT01. The sequence goes on along the minus strand of JASGKV010000001.1, from coordinate 470,739 downwards.
TCACCGCCGTGTCGACTAAGTGTTTGACCTCGGCCTCGCTGCGCACGTCGCAGGCGGTCTCGACGATCCGCAGCGGCGCATAGCGATCGCCGTTCGCCTCGTTCGGCCGCAGATCGCCGGTGAAGACCCGTGCGCCGTGCTCGGCCAACAGCAACGCGGTCGCTCGACCGATCCCGCTCGAGCCGCCGGTGACGACGGCGGTCCTGTTTTCGAACATCCCGAATCTCTCGTGAAGTAATCGCGGCGACGCATACGCCCCTCACCGTCGAGGGGCATTCCTTTTATACTAATTTGCACGATGTCCGCGAATCCGTCCCAGCTTCGATTCGGTTACAACACCAACGGTCTGGCGCATCATGCGCCCGAAGACGCCGTGGCGTTGTTGTCCGAGTTGGGCTATACGGACATCGGTCTGACGCTGGATCACGGCTGGCTGAATCCCTACGCGACCGACTTTCCCTTGCAATTGGATGCGTGGAAGCGGCGGCTGCGTCGGCATGGATTCGGCTGCGTGGTGGAGACCGGTGCGCGGTTCCTGCTGGATCCCCGCCGTAAGCATGAACCGACGTTGCTGACCCCAGACGACGCCGAACGGGCGCGTCGCGTGGAATTCTATCGCCGCGCGATCGACGTCGCGGCGGAGTTGAACGCCGACTGCGTCTCGCTCTGGTCGGGTGTCGCTCACGAGCGGGCCGACGACGAAACGCATTGGGAACGACTGTTATCCGGATTGCTAACGGTTCTTGACTATGCCGTACGACGCGGTGTCGCGATCGGATTTGAACCCGAACCGGGAATGTTCATCGACACGATGACCAAGTTCGACGAACTGCTCCGACGGATCGATCATCCCGCGTTGCGTTTGACGTTGGACGTCGGCCATTTGCATTGCCAAGGCGAAACGCCGATCGCCGAGGTGATCGAACGGTATGCGTCGCGTGTGGTCAATGTCCATATCGAAGACATGCGAGCGGGCGTCCACGAACATCTGCGCTTCGGTGAAGGCGAAATGGATTTCGCCCCGATTCTGGCGGCGTTGCGTCGGGTCGGCTATTCGAACGGCGTGTATGTCGAGTTGAGTCGTCATTCGCATTGTGCGCCTGAAGCCGCCGCCGAAGCGATCACGTTCTTGAAAACACGATCTTGAGAGGAAGACGTCGCGAAATCGGCGGCGTATTCGAACCCCGAAACCCGAACCCCGAAATCTATTCCATGCCCGATACCGTTCTGCTGCTTTCCATCCCCGGCTTGCGCGAGCAAGACGTCGCGCGGATGCCCAACCTGACCGCGCTCACGCAACACGGGGATCGCGCGCCGTTGGTTCCCAGCTTTCCGGCCGTGACGTGCTGCGTGCAGGTCAACATGACCACCGGCAAACCCCCGGCCGAACACGGCGTGATCGCCAACGGGTTTTATTGGCGCGACAAGCGCGAAGTCGAAATGTGGACCGCCTGGAACGACGTCATCGAATCGCCGCAGATCTGGGACCTGCTGAGTCAGCACGACGAATCGATCGTCTCGGCCGTCTGGTTTCCGCTGCTCAGCAAAGGGTGCGAAGCCGAGCTGATCTGCACGCCGGCGCCGATTCACAACCCCGACGGCAGCGAATCGCTGTGGTGTTACACGCGGCCGACCGAACTGTACGGCGAGCTGCGTGACGCGCTCGGCCATTTTCCGTTGATGCACTTTTGGGGACCGTTGTCGAACATCAAATCGACGGATTGGATTCTTCGTTCGGCCCTGCATTCGGCTGAAAAATCGCATCCGCACTTCTTCTACATCTATCTGCCGCACTTGGATTACGCGGCGCAGAAATTCGGCCCCGACAGCTCGCAAGCGCTCGCCGCATTGACCGACTTGGACGAATCGCTGGGCCGTTTCGTCGCCGGGATTCGTGCGACCTACGAAACGATCGCCGATGAGCATCGCCAACCGCCGCTGTTCATCGTGGCCGGCGAGTACGTCATCACGCCCGTCGATCACGTCACCTACCCGAACCGCGTCCTTCGCGCGGCCGGCCTGCTGCAAACGCATACGACCGACCAAGGCGAGGAGATCGATTTCGCCGCCAGCGCGGCCTGGGCGTTGGTCGATCATCAGTTCTCGCACGTCTTCGTTCGCGACGCCGCGCCCGAGGTCATCGCGCAGGTCAAAAAACTCTTCACCGGGATGGAGGGGATCGACGAAGTGTTGGTCGGCGAGCAGCGGACACGCTATCAACTGGAGCATGCCCGCGCCGGCGAAATCGTGTTGGTCAGTACCCCCAACAGTTGGCAGGCGTACTATTACTGGACCGACGACGCCGCCGCGCCGAAGTACGCTCGCACGGTCGACATCCATCGCAAGCCGGGCTACGACCCGGTGGAAATGTGTTTCGATCCGGCGACGAAGGGGATTCCGTTGGACGCCACGTTGATCAAAGGCTCGCACGGCGCACCGCCGCGCGACGAATCGCAACGTAGCGTGATCCTGACCTCCGACCCCGGCGTCCTCGAAGGCCCCCCGATCACCGACACGGACGTGTTCGAACTCGTCCTCCGTCAGTTTGGGATTTAACAGGCTTTCGGTTTTCGGTGTTCGGTTTTCAGTCATACAAGTTCGCATGCATTGACGGAAATCTCCTCGAACGTTGCCCTGAAACCTGAAACCCGTACCCTGAAACCTCTCAGTATGTCCTTCACCGAAGACGATTCCCTGCTGATGGCCCGCGCGCTCGACTTGGCCGAGCGGGGGCGGGGCTTCGTCGAGCCGAACCCGCTGGTCGGCTGCGTGCTGGTTCGCGACGGGATGGTCGTCGGCGAAGGGTTTCATACGAAATTCGGCGCAGTGCACGCCGAGGTCGAAGCCCTGCGCGTTGCCGGTCCGCGCGCCCGGGGAGCGACCGCCTATGTGACGCTGGAACCCTGTTGCCATCACGGCAAGACGCCCCCCTGCACGCAAGCGTTGATCGCGGCCGGCATCGTGCGCGTCGTGGCGGCGATGCGCGATCCGTTTCCGCGCGTGGCGGGTGGCGGCTTCGCCGAGTTGATCGCGGCCGGCATCGTGGTCGAAACCGATCTCCATCGCGACGCCGCCGCGCGGTTGAACGCGCCGTACCTGAAACTGATCGCCACCGGCTTGCCGTGGACGATCGCCAAATGGGCGATGACGCTCGACGGCAAAATCGCCACGCACACGGGCGACAGCCGCTGGATCAGCGGCGACGCCAGCCGCCGTTCGGTCCACGAACTGCGCGGTCGGATGGACGCGATTGTGGTCGGCGGCGGAACGGCCAAACGCGACGATCCGCTGTTGACCGCCCGACCGCCGGGCGCACGGGTCGCGTTGCGCGTCGTGTTGGACGGCAAGCGCATCTGGCCGACGACTCGCAACTGGTGCGGACCGTGCGCGAGACGCCGCTGCTGGTGATCGTCGGACCGGACGCCAAACCGGCGGAACGCGAACGTTTGGCCGACGCCGGATGCGAGGTCCGTGTGATCGACGCCGACGAACCGCAAGCCCGCTTGCGCGAAGTGCTGTTGGAACTCGGCCGTCGTCGCTGCACCAACGTGTTGGTCGAAGGAGGCAGCCGCGTGTTGGGCTCGCTGCTCGACGGCGATTTGATCGACGAAATTCACGCCTATGTCGCCCCGAAAGTGATCGGCGGATTTTTGGCCCCCTCCCCTGTCGCCGGCGTCGGTCATGCGCTGATGGCCGCCGCCGTGCGATTCCCCGACGGCCGCTGGCACGCCAGCGGACCGGATATGGTCTACGTCGGGAGACGAGAAATGACGCATCATGTGTGAACCGGTTCTAGACATCGCGCAAGGTGACTGTGATCGCGCGAATTGTTTCACGTGAAACAAACGCGGCCTCTCCCTCCGAATTTCATCCTTCGTCTCTTTCTCATCCTTTCCGTATGCCCCTTCCTCTCTCGCTCGAATGGATCGGCGATGCCGCGACCGGGCGATTGCGGCTGTTGGATCAAACGCGGCTGCCCGAGGCGATCGCATATCTCGACTGCGGCGACGTGCCGACGTTGTTCGACGCGATCCGCCGACTGAGCGTGCGCGGTGCGCCGGCCATCGGTTGCGCCGCCGCGTACGGCGTCGTGCTGGGGCTGCGCGGCGTCGATTCGACCGACGACCACGTTTGGATCAAATCGTTGGCTCGAACAGCCGATTATTTGGCCGGCTCGCGACCGACCGCCGTCAATTTGTTTTGGTGCTCGACCGCATGCGGGCGTTCGGCGAACGCCTGATCGGAACCACGCCGCCGGCGGATCGTCTCGTTCGGTTGTTGATCGAAGCTCACGACATTCGGGCCGAAGACGCCGCCATGTGTCGGGCGATCGGCCGGCATGGGGCCGAGTTATTGTCCGGCGTCACCGGCGTCCTCACGCACTGCAACGCCGGCGCGTTGGCCGTTTCCGAATACGGAACCGCACTCGCGCCGATCTACACACTGCACGAGCGCGGCCGGCCGATCGAAGTCTATGCCGACGAAACGCGTCCGCTGCTGCAAGGCGCTCGGTTGACCGCATGGGAACTGACCCAAGCCGGCGTGCCGACCACCGTCATCTGCGACAACATGGCCGCCGTCGCGATGCGCGAACGGCGCGTGCAAGCGGTGATCGTCGGAGCCGATCGGATCGCCGCCAACGGCGACGCGGCCAACAAAATCGGCACCTACACGATCGCCATTCTCGCCCGGCATCATGGACTGCCGTTCTACGTCGCCGCGCCGACCAGCACGTTCGACCTCACGCTCGCCTCGGGCGACGCGATTCCGATCGAACAGCGCGACCCGCGGGAAATCACGCACGGTTTCGGCCGCCGGACCGCGCCGGCCGAGGCCGCCGTCTACAACCCCGCGTTCGACGTCACCCCGGCCGACCTGATCACCGCCATCATCACCGAACGGGGCGTGATCCAGCCCGTCACGGCCGAATGCGTCGCCCGCGTCGTCGCTTCATAGGATGCCCTGATTCTCGCATGCCGTTCCGGAAAAATCGGATCGGCCCTCGTAGGATAGGCTTCCAGCCTGTCCCGTCTTCGCCTGAGGAGGCGATTGTGCTAGTGCTGAGCGGACAGGCTGGAAGCCTATCCTCCTTTTGGAACTTCTCCATCTTCACTGCGCGAGCGTTACGAGCGTTGCGCTCGTTACGATCACGGGAATTTTCACTGTTTTGAACAAACTTCGAGCTGGGCTCCCGCTCCAGATCGATCGACCCGGAGCCTTACTCCCCAGTTTCGCTAGTCTCGGCATCTTCACTGCGCGAGCGTTACGAGCGTTACGATCACGCACGTTTCGATTTGTTTTTTGTTTTTCCCGAGCGGGGGACGTCAGTCCCCTGAGTTTGTGCCGAATGACGTCGGTCCCGCCTAGCTCAGGGGACTCACGTCCCCCGCTCGCCGGGTTTTCTCCAAATTACCGATGTGCTTTTACGCTCCCCCCCCCCAGCTAATCCGAAATAGTGACAATAAGTTCACTCATAAATTAGTCTACCAGCCCCCGGCCCGAAGTCAAGGCGTGGCTTGGAGTTTCAGCAAAAAACTCAAGTCGGAGCGATGTAGTCATTTCTTGAAGTTCTTTGCGTTTCCTTGAGGCCGCCCAAGTTACGGTGCGTCAAGACGCACCCTACTGCGTCTTGCAAACAATACCGCGACGCACCCTACGGCGTTCACTTCGGCGCGGCGACCGGTTTGACCGTCACGTCGCTTTCCGGCAGTTCTTCGATTTTCGCGTCGATACCTTTTAGGTGCTTATCGAAAAACGCGTTGGTCAGTTTGTTGACCGCCGGCAGGTTGAACGCCGGGCCGCCGTGGTCGGCGCCGGGCAAGCGTTGCAGCGTGACCTCGACGCCGGCCTTGGTCAGCAGATCGCTCAGCTCCACGCTTTGGGCATACGGCACCAAGCGGTCGTGGTCGCCGTGCAGGATCAAAAATGGTGGATTCTCCTTATCGACGTACTGGACCGGGCTGACCGCGTCGCACTTCTCCTTATCCTGGTCCAATTTCGCGCCGATCAGTTCCGAGTACGGATCGCCGGCGTTCCATTTGAAAATCGTCTTGGCGTTCGGATCGGCGTCGGCCTGCTTGACGACCGTCCAAAAGTCGGCCGGACCGTAGATGTCGCAGACCGCCTGCACGCGGTCGGATTGCTCGTCGTTGCCGCCGATCTTGGGGAAGACGTTTTTTCCGCCGCTGGTGCCGACCAGGGCCGAGAGATGCCCGCCGGCCGAGTTCCCGCCCACGCCGAACCGTTGCGGATCGAGATGGTACTTGGCCGCGTTCGCACGGAGGAAGCGAATCGCCGCTTGGCAATCTTGAATCTGCGCGGGGAACTTCGCCTTCTGACTGAAGCGGTACTCGATGCTGGCGGCCGCGTAGCCGCGCGGCAATTGATTGAGGTACGGCATGCCGGCCTTGCTGCCGCCGTGCCAGCCGCCGCCGTGGATCCAAATCAACAACGGCAGCGGCTTGTCGACCGGGCCGGCCGGGTAATAAATGTCCAACGCTTGCGCCGCGTCGCCGTCGGGCACGTACTTCACGTCGTACTCGGCCGTGAAACCGGCCGGCAACTTCGGCCGTTGCGGTTCGGCCTTTTGCGCCGCCGCGTCGGAGACGCCGAGCGCGGACCAGAGCAAGAGAAACGTCGGGATCACGAGACAACGCAACGGACGCATGGATCGCTCTGCATGTTGGGGATGAGAGACTGGGTGGGACGTGCGACCATCTTACCGGTTAACGAGCGGAGATGCTTGCGTCTGACTACCGATCGATAGGGGTGACCGGGGCCGCTGCCCGGAAGATTCGGCACAAGCCAACACTACCGGGGCCGCTGCACCGGCCACCCGGCGTCGAACGGGATTCGGTCGCCGTGCGTTTCGCTTTCGCGGGGAACGTCGTCAAACTAAACTGAACGGTCCTTCCCTTTCCGCTCGATTTTCGTTCGCTTCGGTCCCGATGTCCGTGGATGCTCCGATTCTTGTCACCGGCGCGGCCGGCTTTATCGGCTCGAACGTTTGCCGGCAGTTGCTGGCCGCCGGGCGACACGTGGTGGGGCTGGACAATCTCAGCGACGCGTACGATCCCACGCTCAAGGAATGGCGGCTCGCGCAACTGACGCAAACGCCGGGGTTCGAGTTCGAACGCCTGGACATCGGCGATTTTTTCGCGCTGAAAGACCTGTTCGAGCGTCGCGCCGCGCACAACGCCCCGCCCTTCGCCGGCGTCATCAATCTGGCAGCTCGAGCTGGCGTGCGGCCGTCGGTCCGCGATCCGTGGATCTACTTCAAGGTCAACACCGACGGGACGCTGAACCTGTTGGAACTTTGCCGCAAGTTCGGCGTGCCGAAGTTCGTGCTGTCGTCGACCAGTTCGCTGTACGGATCGAAAAATCCGATCCCGTTTCGCGAGGATGCGAACACCGACCGCCCGTTGTCGCCGTACGCCGCGTCGAAAAAAGCGGCCGAAGCGATCGCCTATACGTATCATCATCTGCACCAGTTGGACGTGACGGTCCTGCGGTACTTTACCGTCTACGGACCGGCCGGCCGACCCGACATGAGCGTGTTTCGCTTCATCCGCTGGATCAACGAAGGCGAGACGATCACGCTGTTCGGCGACGGCGAGCAACAACGCGACTTTACCTACGTCGAAGACATCGCGCGCGGCACGATCGCCGCGCTTCGCCCGTTGGGCTATGAGGTGATCAATCTTGGCGGCGACCGCTCGACGCCGTTGTCGGCGGTGATCCGACAAATCGAAGAGTTAACCGGCAAACGGGCGGTGATCGAGCGGCATCCGGCCCATCCGGCCGACGTGCCGGCGACCTGGGCGGACATCTCCGCGGCCGGCCGATTGTTGGACTGGCGTCCGAGCGTCACGCTGGAAGAGGGCGTCGCGCGGTGCGTCGAGTGGTACCGCGCCAACCGCGACCTGGCGGTGAATTTGGACCTGGGAGAGATTTAGATCTCGGAATGGGCCGCTGATGTTCCTGATCGGACTGATTTTCACTGATCCGCAAGAAGCAGAATAATTTTTTGGATCGGTGCGAATCAGTTGTCGGCGGTCGAATCCGCGGCCGATCGCGCTTTCGCGAACGCCGCCGTCACATCGTTTTATCGCACGATTGAATCCGTTATGCCCGTCGCCGAACTGACGATTTTGTTGCCGTGTCACTCGTTCGAGGATTTTCCGCTCTACCATCAAGGAGCGGAAGCCGAGGCGTTGTTGGCCGCGTGGACCGCGCTCTGGCATCCCACGCTGTTGGCCGGCGTCAACAAAGTCCCCGGTTGGGCGCGGTGCGACGACCCGCCCGAGGATTTCGCCGAACGGTTGATGGTCTTCCCGCAAACCAGCGGCGGCGAGTTGCCCAGCGGTTACGCGAAGCGCGTCAAAGAGGGGGGCGGCACGCTGCTGCGTAAGATCGGCACGCGCGACGAACTTGCCCGCGCCGCGTTGGCGGCGTTCGCCGCGATGTCGCAACCGGTGATCGCACAGACGGCGACCGAGGGCGAAAACTCGCCCGAAACGGCGGCGGCCGAACCGACTCCGATCGACGCCGCGCCGCCGGCGGAACCGGTGTTGATCGACGAGTTTTATGCGCTCGGCTCGGCCTACCTGTGGACCGAATTGCTGACGCGGCGGATGCGCTACATGACGCTGCTGGACGAAGTCGCGTTCCAGACCGCCGTCCTGGATGCTGCCCGAGCGTCGGTCGCGGGCGACGTCGACGCGACGCGGACCGCGCTCAACGGCGCGCTCGACCAGTTGCTGCAATCGCGGAATCATTTTTATCCGGTCGATTGTTACCTGCTGGACGTGACGCTGGTCGCTCCGTCGACGATCGGTCAGAGCCTGCGCGACGAACTGGCCAAAGAGTTTCCGACGACGTTGCTGCTCGACGGCGAAACGTTAGCGGCGATGGCCGCTAACGAGCCGGCGACGCTGGCGCTGATTCGTGCGCGACTCGACGCCGGGACGCTGTCCGTGTTGGGGGGCGACGCGCGCGAAGGACAACTTCCGCTGGACGACGTCGAAACGATTTTGGCCGGATTGAAAGAAGGGGCCGCGCTCTTCGAAAAGCATCTTGGTCGCAAGCCGCAATTCTACGGTCGGCGTCGCGCGGGCCTGTCGCCGATCTTGCCGAACTTGTTGACGGGACTGGGCTATCGAGCCGCGTTTCATGTGACGCTCGACGAAGGGCGTTTTCCGACCGGCACGTGCGCGAAGATTTCGTGGCAAGGGTTCGGCGCGCATGCGATCGAAGCGGTGCCGCGCGTACCGCTCGACGCCGGCGAACATGGGCCGCTGCTGAACTTGCCCGAGAAGCTGGGCGAGACGATGGACTACGACCACGTCGCCACGTTGGTTTTCGCGCATTGGCCCGGTCGGACGTCGCCCTACTTCGACGATCTGCGTCGTTTCTCGTCGGCGATCCAGGTCTTGGGTCGCTTCGTGACGTTCCAGCAGTTCATGGACGAAACCAGCGGCTCGGGCGAGGTCGGCGAATTCAAACTCGATCATTATCGTCCGCCGTACTTGCTGCAGGACGTGATTCGCAAACGCGAAAACCCGCTGACCGCGCATGTCGGCGAGTTCCTGCATTCGACCATTCAACGCGGCGGCGACGCGCAAATCGCGTTGGCCGAAATGTTGGGCCGCACGCCGAAGCAAGACGAAGGCGCGATCGACCCGCTGGCCGCCGCGCTCGGCATGCGGTTGATGCTGGAAGACAATGCGCAGCGCCCGGCTTCCTGCTGCTCAATCCGCACAGCGCCACCTTACGTACCGGCGTCCGCGGCCCGGCCGGCCAAGTCGGCGGCACGGTCGTCGCCACGGACGATCGTTTTTCGGTGATCGATGTCCCACCGCTGGGCTTCGCGTGGATCGATCAACGTCCGCCGGAAACGCCGGCCGCGCCGAAGAAGTCGGGCCTTGGCCTGTTCAAAGGGAAACCGCAGCCGCCGCAGTTTATCGCCCGCGAGGGGAAGCTGCTGAACGAACACTGCGCGGTGACGATCTCGCCCGAGACCGGCGGGATCAAGTCGATCTTCGCCGACGGTTCGCGCGGGAACCGGCTCTCTCAGCAGCTCGGGTTTCGCTTGACCGCCGACGGCGAAACCGGCTGGGAGGAATTGCCCAAGTACGCGGGCATGGTCGCCGACGAGATCAAGGTGACCGTCGAATCGACCGTGTTGGGCGAGTACGTTTCCAAGGGCCGCATCGTCGACGAAGCCGGAAAGGAATACGCCCGGTTCGAACAGACCACGCGGTTGTGGGCGGGCTCGCGCGTGGTCGAGTTGGAGATCGTGCTGGAACCGCACGAAGCGCCGAAAGTCGATCCATGGAACGCGTACTTCGCGTGTCGTTGGGCCTGGGGAAGCGAGTTGCAGGATCTGAAGCGTTCGTATCACGAAACGGTGCAAGAGACCGGCGCCAAACGGATCGACTCGCCGCACTTCGTCGAGCTGGCCGACGACCGCGCGCACGACGCTGTTGGTCAACGGACTGCCGTATCACGTGCGGGCCGGTTATCGCGTGTTGGATACGCTGATCAACGTCCGCGGCGAAACGGTCGGTCCGCGCAAAAAACTGTTGCCCGACGTCGATGTCCGGGTGCCGCCGCCGCTGCGGATCGGCATCGGCCTGGACGTGCCGAACCCAGCCATGGCCGCGCGGCAATTCGCGTCGCCGGCCGTGCCGTTTCCGGCCGCCCCGCCGGGCGGCGCGACGAGCGGCTGGTTGTTTCACGTCGATGCGAAGGGCGTGCTGCTGACCTCGCTCGAGCCGCTCCGCGACGGGAATCGTATCGTCGGCGTGCGTGGTCGACTGTTGGAGACGACCGGCCAAGCCGGCGCGGTCCGCGTCAGCGGGTTCCGCCCGTTCGTGATGGGGCAGCGTTGCCTGTTCTCCAGCGAGCCGCAAGAGGAACTCGCTCTCGAAAACGGCAAGCTCCGGATCGACCTGGCGGCCTACGACTTCGCCGAGTTCACCGCGCGGTGGTAGCGGTTGATTCCCTCTCCCCGGAACAAACTCCCGGGTGGCGGGGGTCGAAGCGTACTCGCGTAGCCCCCCGGCAAGTTTGAGTTCGCCCCCTACCCTCTAGGCTGACGCGCATAACAGATTACTTTTTCTCCGCCGGCGTCCACGCCCAATCACGCGAGGCGATCGCGATGTCGTCGGTCTCGCCTTCGTCCAAGTCGCCGCCACGACCGCCGTCGTCGCGGCCGTTGTCGCCGAAGCTGTAGAGAATGAAGCCCGTGCCGTTCGAGCGATACGTCAATGCGCGGGTAAGGCGTAGTCTTTGGGGATGGCGTGATAGTCGACGGCCGGCAGTTCGTCCAAGTGGTCGGGATAGCGGCCGACTTCGGCGCGATAGCGAGCCAGCATGAAGCCGACGCGATTGAGTTCGAACAGCATCCGGCCCCGTTCGTCGACGCCGAGCGCCAACGTGGTCGTCGGCGGCAACAGTCGCGCGAGCAAGATCGCCGCCAGCCCGAGCGAGCGGTTCTTTTTATTCTGCTGCATGAGGCCCCACGACGTGAGGCCTTCGACCGAGCGGGCGAGTTCGTCCAATCGGTCGCGAAATTCGAGCAGCGCCGTCCGGCGTTCGACCGGATCGGCGATCGCCTGAATCGTGTTCAGTTCGTCGTACCGCGCGTTGCCGTCGGTCAGCAACACGTCGTAATCGAACGCGGCGCGTTGGCGAAACGGAACGGGCTGCAGCGGTTCGCCGGGACGGATGGCGTTTTGATATTCGACGCCGTACTGCGCGACCGACGAGACGATATTGAGAAACAGAAAATGCTCGCCTTCGACGAGCGCTTTCGCGCACGCGGGGCGGTTTGCGCACGGCCAGATACGCCCGTTCGAGATCGGCGTACTCTTGCGGCGTGAGACGCACGTCGGGATCGTGGATCAGCGCGTCGAACGCCGGTTGAATGCGTCGTTCGAGACTCGCGGCCAGCAGTTGATCCAACAGCAGCGGCCCTTGTCGTGCGCGAATCGATCAGCTTGTACGCGGTCCGCAGATCGCGCCACGCCGCCGCCCGATCGTCCCGCCGCACGGCGTCGTTCGCCCGCACGGCGAGCGCCAGCGTCAGGTTGCGTAGCGGATCGAAGTGCGGATGCAGAACCGTGAACAACAGCGGCTCGGACGTTTCGGAAATCAACGGCGCATGGAACCGCGGATCGTCGGGCAGTTGCGTCACACGATCGAGATACGGCGCATTGCGCGTCGAGCCAGACGGCCAACAACGGATAGTCCGCGCGTTCGCCACGGCCCGGCCAAGCCGATCTCGCGAAATTCGATCGTTCGTTCGCGCACCGCTCGTTGGCGTTGGATGAGGTCGCGAATCGCGATCTCGCGATCGTCGGCGGGCGGGAATTCGTTCTCGGGAACATGCTTCAAATACTCATGCCAAGCCTCGAACCGCGCGGCGGTCTTCGCCGGCGGCGGGACGCCCAGCTTGCCGAAGAACCGCTCGGCCTGCCGATCCGTCAGCTCGCCCCGTCCGCAGAGTTGAAAGATCGTCGTCGCCGCGTTCCGCTCGGGCGTCAGATCGCCTTGCGCGAGAAAATCGAGCGCGGCCAAATAGTCGGGATAGCCGTTTTTCAACAGCGGGCGTTCGATCAGCGTCGTCGCGGGTCCGAGCGTCAACAAGACGCGTTCCGGTTCGGGCCGGACGTCGCGCGTCGCCCACAGCGTGACGCCGATCGCCAGAATCAACAGCGTGACGATCGAGATCAGCAGCGTACGCGAGAGGATCATCGACGAACTTCGAGGAAATGCAGGGCGTCGTCGACGCCCCGGCCGCGACGGCGGATGATACCGCCGGCGGGCGATCGGCGGAACAGCGATGTCAGGCCTGCCGGCATGGGTAAAACCGCTAAGATCTTGCTCTTCTCCCGATTGTCCGGCCATCCGACCGTGCGGCGCGTTTTTGCCGGCATTTTTGACTACAATACGATCCGTTTCTGCTTTATAACCGAATGGTCCCTCGCGCCGACTCCGGCGTTTCGCGTACTCCAATGGTCCCCGTCATGAACAGGCTCGGATTTCGGTTCTTGCGTTCGTCGTTGCTCGCTCTGGGGCTTCTGCTGTCGGCCGTTTCGTCGTCACGCGCCCAAGACCCGGCGCCGACGCTGCTCAAACTGCTGCCGACGAACGTCAATTCGATCTCGATCATTCGCGTCGACGAGATCATGAAGTCCGAACGAGCGGTGGCCGAGAAGTGGAAGGATTCGCAAGACGCCGCGTTCCTGGCCGGCTCGGGCCGGATTCCGCCGTGGGTCAGCACGTTGGTCCGCGGGACCGAGATTCGATCGTTCTCGATGGGGCCGATGTTCTCGGTCAGTCTGGTGCCGAAGCCGGCCGACATCGCGCTCGAAAAGTTGCTGCCGAAGGACAAGATCGATTACGACCAGATCGGTCAAACCATGGTTTGGCGTTCGAGTCGCGGTTACATGGCCGAAGTCCTGCCCGGCGTGCTGGGCGTGATGGGCCCGCCCAACCGACAATCGTTCGCGTACTGGTTGCGCACGATCACGGCCGCCGACGGGACGCAGTATTCGCCGTATCTGCAACAGGTCACCAAGCAGTTCAAGCCGCAAGTCTTGTCGGTCATCGACTTGCACGACTTTTTCAACCCGAACTTGATCACCAACCGCGTGATGTATTCGCAAGCGTTGGCGGGCAAGACCGAAGAGGGTAAAGCGTTGGTCGCGTTGTTGCTGAAGCTGCGCAGAGCGCGGATCGGCATCGACGTGAAGAAGGAGATCACGCTGGGGATCGCCTTCGACTTCGACGCCAAGGTCGGCGCGGAGGCCAACTACATCAAGCCGCTGTTGAGCGAAATTCTGGACGACGCCGGCACGGATCGACGAACTCGATCAAGCCACGGTCAAAGTCGGTCCCGAAACGGTCGAGTTGTTGATGCCGTTGACCGACGTCGGCTTGCGTCGCGTGATGTCGATCATCCTGACGCCGATTTCGATGGACCATCGCGAGTTCACGCCGTCGCAGAATGCGCCGAAGGTCGCCTCGGTCGCGCCGACCGCCGACGTCGTCGGCGCGGCGACCAAAAAGTATTTCGATCTGGTCAACAACACGATCAAGGATCTGCAAATCCTGAATCGCCGGGCCAAGGAATACGATCGCACCGCGCAATGGCACGATAACTACGCCCGCAAGATCGAGGAATTCCCCACCACCAACGTCGATCCGGTCGTTGTCGAGTACGCCCAGCGTATGGCCGAAAGCCTGCGGGCGTTGGCCGCGTCGCTGCGCGGCGTACCGGTCCAGACGCAACGCCTGGGCGAGCAAGTCACTTATCACTGGAACGTGAACGGCTGGTACGGCCCGGCGGGCGTTTGGACGCCGTACGGGTACAATCCCGCGCCGTGGGAAGTCAGCAGCAACATCCAGGAAGTCCGCATCGCCCAGCAGCAAGCGGTGGAAAAAAGCGCCGACCAACGCGACGAAATCTGGACCCGCATGCTCTCGGAAATGAAGCAAGTGGGGATGGAAATGAGTCAAAAGTACAAACTCCAGTTCTAACGGGATTTGAGAATTCTTCGTCGAGAGGGGCCGACGATGAACGCGCGAAGCGTCGTGACGTTGCTGACCTGCGTCGGACTTGTGTGCGCGCTCGCCAGTGATGCGGCGGCGGCCGATCCGCCGGTCGACCTTGCCGAACTGCGCGCCGGGTTGCGCAGCGCCGACGAAAACGTCCGTTGGCGAACGTTCAAGGCGATCGAGCAGGCGAAACCGGTCGCGTTACTCGACGACTTGGTCGACACGCTGCGTCATCCCGATGCGCGGACCGCGCGGCGGGCGATCGACATGCTGACCGCGTATGGTCCCGCCGCCGCGCCGACGTGGCCGCGGTTGCAAGCGTTGATCGAGGACAAAACCTATCCCGACGGCGATCAGCTGATCGCCGTGGTCGGTGGTTGGGGCGACGCCGGCGCGTCGGCCGTGCCGTGGTTGACCGCACACTACAAAGCGGACGGAGCGAGGTTCCCCAATCATGCCGCGAACGCGCTCGGGCGGTTGGGCGTCGAGGCTCCGCTGCTCACGGGGTTCGACGACGCGAACCGGAATCGCCGCAACATGGCGCTCGTGGCCGCCGAGTTCTTTCCCCGACATAGCCCCGCGATCGTCGCCGGCCTGCTTAAGCATGCTCGCGTCGCCGGCGACGACGATGCGACCGATCATCAGTCCGCCCGTGCGCTCAAATCGTTGGGCGCGGTGCGACCGACCTCGCACGAAATCGAAGCGGCGTTGCGCGCCGAAGTCGGTTCCACGCGTTCGATTCGTCGCCATGCGGCGATCGCCGCGCTCGCCCGGGTCGAGCCGCAATCGGCGGAAACGACGCGTTTGCTGCGCGAGTCGGCGATCGGGTCCGATCCGTATGTCGCCCGACAGGCGCAACTCGGCTTGAGCCGTGCGAACTTGACCGCCGCCGAACGTTTGGAAATTCTGCTCGACATCGTTCACCATAACACGGACTTCGGCGCGACGCCGGAGTCGATCATGGCCGCGCCGGACGAATCCTTCGCGCTCTTACAAACGCTGATCGTTGACGACCAAACGCCCGCGGCGCGCCGCGTCACGGCGTCGCTGGCGTTGGGCTTCGTCGCCGGACGCGGTTTGTTTTGGCGCCAGCCGGCGATCAACACTCCGGCGGACGCGCAGGCGTTTCGCGCCGCGCATGATCGCCGCGCATCTGAGATTCGCGCGCTCACTGAACGAATCTTCGTCGATCCTCACGTTCCTCCGGCGATTCGCGGCGCCGCGCTCTTGGCGAACTGGCGTGCGGAAGGCGATCGCTATAGTCGTCGAGATCGCTTTCGCGACGCGCCGCGCTGCTCCGCGTGGTTGGACGCCATGCGTCAGCGCGAATCGTTGTTGCTGAAAATCCTCGCCGCCGAATACGTCCGATACGCCGACTACGACCTCGTCGCTGAGGACACGCAACGTGCGATGGTTCTGGAACTGGCCGCGTGCGCGGTCGATGCGGATCCACGGCTGCGTAAGGAATCGCTGGTCTCGATGAGGAGCTTCGGTACGGCGGCCGACCCGGCGCTGGATGCGTTGTTCCGCGGCGCCGCGGGAACGCGATCCGGTCCTGCAACAGGGGATCGTTCTCGCCATCGGCGCGATCGGCACGCGTCCGGAAACCAGCATGCCGCTCTTGGCCCGCATGGCCGCCGACGATGAATGCCCGGCCGCCGACGAAGCGTTCCAACAGCTGGCGATCCTATTGGCCGACAACGATGTCGATCCCACTCCCTATCTAGCGATCATGGCGCAATGCCTGCGGAAACCTCGCCTCAACCGCGAGCCGTATCAGCTGCGCGATCTCCGCGTCTTGGGACCGAAAGCCGCGCCGCTTTTGCCGTACATCCTCTCCTATTTGGACGCGACCTATGTCGATACGCGTCACGAGGCGATCCGCCTGTGCGGCGCGATCGGTCCCGCCGCCGCGTCGGCCGCGCCCCGTTTGCTGCGTTACGCCGCGTACGGACAAGCTCGCTTCGAAACCGACGCGACCGCGGCGATCCAAGCCCTGGGCGAGATCGGCGCACAACCCCGCGCGTTCACCGCGTTGGCGAAGACGTTGCTCGCGACTCCCGCGCTTAAGGAAAGCCCGTTGCGTGAAACGATCTACGACACATTGATCGCCTACGGTCCACAAGCCGACGACGCGTTGCCGCTGATGCGGTCGCTGCTGGAAAGCGAATCCCTGGTCGATCGCATCGGCGCTTGCAGGGTCTTGGCCGCGTTTGGTCCCGTCGCCGCGCCCGCGTTATCGCGACTGTATGTTTTGTTGGACGAAGACGAAACCCACGAGGCGGCTTTGGAGGCGATCTTGGAAATTCGCCCACGGTAACCAATTCTACGACGATCGTCGCCAAACATTCACGCGATCATGCCCATGCTCCTTCGCGCAATTCACGCCGACATCACCATGTTGTCCGTCGATGCGATCGTCAACGCGGCGAATTCCTCGCTGTTAGGCGGCGGCGGAGTCGACGGCGCGATCCATCGAGCCGCCGGCTCGCAATTGCTCGACGCGTGTCGCACGTTGAACGGTTGCGAGACCGGCGACGCCAAATATACGCTCGGGTATCGTTTACCGGCCCGATACGTGATTCATACGGTCGGACCCGTTTTTCTCGATGGCGAATCGGACGAGGCGAAACAGCTCGCGTCGTGCTATCGACGCTGTCTGGAAATCGCCAGAGGAGCTCGGTCTGTCGACGATCGCGTTTCCCGGTATCAGCACAGGCGTGTACGGCTATCCGATGGAAGAAGCGACCGAAGTCGCCATTACCTCGGTGCGCGAAACGCTACTCCGTGTGCGATCGCTACGCGAAATCATTTTCTGCTGCTTCTCGAACAAGGCGTTAGGACTTTACGAACGCCAGCTCGCCGCTTAACGATGCATGGACGGAATTCGTATTTACGCGACCTACTTATCCGAGCGATCGATCCCCAACGCGCGATATACCTGGCATTCGCCGGTTAGGCCGCGGTAGAGCATGCTCGCCGCCGAAACGACGGTAACCAGGCGCGTCAGCGGCAATGCCGATGGTCGCAGGCCGATCGCCAGCAGCGTCAATCCGCCGGCGACGGACGCCAAGCGTTCATTCGCGCCGACGTTCGGGCAAACGTGTCGTTCGCACAGGTCGCGGCGGCGACCGGTTCATAAATCGACTTCGCGGCTTCCGGTTCGCCGACATGACGATAGCCGGGATCAACCGTCGCGTGTTCGGACGCCGCGTCGTGGGAGCCGTGATCGGGAGCGTGGGACATCGGGAAACCTACTAAAAACGAAACGAAAGTTGTGTGTGTGCGGATACGTGAAAGAAATTCAGCAAATCGCGTTCCGGCATTCTCCTTCAATCAAAGCATACGTCACTACGGCCGAGTCGGAATTCTTGGACGGTACGTGGATTGCTTTGTTTTGCGGCGTAACCACTCAAATCGCTTCTCCGACCACAGGATCGCTCCCATGACCGCCGCCACGTCTCATGATACGTTCCAACACGCTCTTTGCGGGGCGGCCTGCGCGACGGTCGCCACCACGGCCGCCGTGGCCGCGGCCGGACAACTCGAAAACGGCCGTCCGCTGGGCCCGATCAACGCCGTCAGTCATATCCTGTTCGGCGACGAAGCCGCCGCCCACGACGAACCTTCGCTCCAATACACCCTCTCGGGCTTGGCCCTGAACGCCGGGGCCGTCGCCGGTTGGGCGGTCGTGGGCGAACTGCTGTTCGGCGGCAAGCGGCGCCCCACCACCCTGCCCGGCGCATCGGCGGCCGGCGCGGCGACCTCGGCCATCGCCTATGTGACCGATTACCACTTGGTCCCCGACCGTTTGACGCCCGGCTTTGAAAAACGCCTGTCGAACGGCGCGCTCGCCGCCGTGTACGGCGTGTTGGCGGTCGGTTTGGGGCTCGGCATTTGGGGCTGGGGCCGCCGTCGGTAGGCCGTCGTCTCTCGCGGATCCGTCATTTTCGCGAAGAATCCCGCTCTCGCACCGATTTGCTCGAAACGCGAGTCCGTTTTTCGGCATCTCTTCCGGGGAGAAGGCCGCCGGTCGGCCTTCATCGGAATCGAGCGACTTTGCGGAGTGACCTGCATGTTCGTGCGTCTGGGGACCATTCTTGCCGCGTTAGGCTTCGCTCTTGGGATGTCGGCGATCGCACAGGCCGCCGACGAGACCGCCGCCAAAACGGCCGGCGTCGTCAAAGTCTTCATCCTCGCCGGCCAATCGAACATGGAGGGCAAAGCGCCCAACGCATTGTTCGACCATCAGGCGACCGATCCCAAGACCAAGGACTTTTTCGCATATCTTCGCAAAGACGACCGCTGGGTCGTGCGCGACGACGTCTTCATCAAGTTCCTCGACCGCAAAGGCCCTCTCACGCTGGGCTTCGGCTCGCCCGAGCGGACCGGCCCCGAGTACGCCTTCGGCATGGCGATGGGCGAGCGGTTCCCGGAACCGGTCCTGCTGATCAAAACCGCTTGGGGCGGGCACTCGTTGTGTAAGTTGTTTCGCTCTCCGTCGGCCGGCATGCCGACGGACGCCGCGTTGCAGGCCGAGCTTGAGCAAGCACAAAAGCAAGTCCGCACGCGCAACGAGAAAAACAAAAAAGACGATCCGTTACCGACTCTGGACGACATCAAAAAGCCCTATGGTTCCTCCTATCGCAACATGTTGAGCGAAGTCCACGGGACGCTGGAAAAACTGGACGAACTCTTTCCCGAACTCAAAGGCAAAACGCCGCAGCTGACCGGCTTCGTCTGGTTTCAAGGATGGAACGATCAATACGGCGGCGAGAACGAGTATGCGTCGAACATGGAGCACTTCATCCGCGACGTGCGGAAGGACTTGCACGCGCCCCGCCTGCCGTTCGTGATCGCCGCGATGGGGCAAAACGGATCGAAGCCCGCCAAAGGGGCGATGCTGACGATCCGCGACGCGCAACTTGCGATGAACGTCGTCCCCGACTTTCGCGACAACGTCCGCGCGTTCCGCACCGATCCGTTGGTCGACGCCGCGGCCGAGGAACTCTATCCAACGTGGAAAGAGAACCAAGAGGCTTGGAAAAAGGTCGGCGGCGACCACGGCTATCACTATCTGGGCAGCGCGATCTGGTTCACCCGCATCGGCCAAGCAATGGGCGACGCGATGACCGACCTGCTGACCGCGCCGAAAACGCCGTAACTCTCCGAGTGGTGGGAGTTTTCAGTTTTCAAGAGTCGGTTTTCAGTAACGAGGAAAGCCGCGAGTTGTTTCACGTGAAACACTCCGCGCGACACCTTACCTAAGTTCACTCCGCGAGCGTTACGAGCGAAACGATCGTTCCGATCGCGTGCCCCACGGTGCTTTTTCTTTCTTACTCGAGCCGAGGATGTCGGCCTTCGGTTCGCTTCGTCTCGCCAAACGCCCCAGTTCCACTGCGCGAGCGAAACGAGCGTTACGATCGAAACGATCGCGTGTCCTGCGTCACAAAAAAACGTTGGGTGGCCGGGGACGACCATCGGGAGCCCCCGGAACGTTTGGCGTCGTACACTGGATTCTGCGCCACGCGTGTCACGAACAATGTTTGCGCACCGCAATTTCCGGTCCCCTCTCCCCGCAACACGCTCGCCATCCCCAAAAACGTCCGCCGGGGAGAGGGATAGGGTGAGGGCGACAGTCTACTCTAATAATGGTCGCCCTCACCCCGGCCCTCTCCCGCCCAAGGTCTCATCGAATCGCAACGCCTACTCTCGGGAGAGGGAGTATGGCCCGCCATCTTCACTCCGCACTCCAAACTCCGCATTCCGCACTTCCCTAACGAGACTCCCGCCCGGCGCACGAAGAGCCGTGCGCGCGGGGCGGGATGTGAACGTCCACGAATGTTTGGTCAGCGCGCACGGGTGGCGCGTTCCGCCTACGCGAAAGTGAAAACAACTCTGTGCCTGGACTCGTGTCCGCACGGACGTGTTCCGATCGGAACCGGAAACGCGTGCGCGGAGGATTTCGATCTCGTGCGCGTCCGTTCGACGATCGCCGTCGCTGTCACGTGGGACGTTGTTGAAAAAACGTCCCACGCGATGGACCTGGGGGGCTGACCGTGGTCGAACGGAAACGCGGGCTTCGCTCGTGCGGATCGCACGAGCGATTGGCCGGTTCGCCGGCGTGGTGAACGCTCGGCAAACGGCCGCGACGCGGATGTCGCGTGTGGGGTGTAGCTACACACCGGGTTTGCGGGACCGCAGGGGGTAAATTCCGAGCGCGCGCAATCCCAAACCGCAGGGCCGCTTTCGAAAAAGCCCACCCCGCGATCGCACGCTCGGAAATTCCGCCGAAGTTCAGCGTCTCTCGCGTTTTTCACGCGAAACACGGCCTCTCCGGACGGAACGGAGACTCACCTTCACTTGGCACAGCGCATCGGCCGATGCAACGCAGTTATTGTACGTACGTACACTCAGAATGCAAGAGAATTCGACGAGATTTTACAAGAATTTTAAGTCGTGCCGACGCTTGCGTTTACGTTCCGGTCGGCGCGCGAACGATGTCGACGATACAGGCCGAGGACGCCAGTCCGCCGACGATGCACCAGCTCGACGGTTCCGGCACCGCGCCGAAGACCGCGGCTTCGACGCTCGCTTGCGAGTCGGTGCCGGAGTTGAACGTCCAGAGCTTCAACTCGTCGAGGTTGCCGACGAATCCGGTGGACCCGCCCGAATTCACCCCCAGATGAATACCGTTTTGGGCGAAGTTGGCTGTGGTGCTCGCGGTCGTGGTCGAGCCGACGAGCGTGCCGTCGACGTAGAACCGCAACGCGTTGCCGTAACGCATGGCGGTCAATCGTGCCCAGGTGTTGGCGACGGCCGTTTGCGAGCCGAAGGTCGGCCCTCCCTGTAACGTCGCGCCCCATGCGCCGCCGGTCAACGTGAATTTGAACGCGCCGGCGAGACCGCCGTTCCCCGAGAGGATATCGATGTTGGACTGCGCCGTGTTGCTTGCGCGGACCCACAGCGACGCGACCCAATCCGTATTCGTAGGGAGCGTGGTCGTGCCGGTGTCGGTCGAAAAATAGCCGCCGCCGGCGACGCCGTCGATCGCGTAGGCGGTCGAGCCGCTCGGCGGACCGGCGGTCCCGATCGTGAACAGGTTGTTGGTGCCGTTGGAATTGAGGAAGTGATGCCCGCCGACGACGTCTTGCGGCAGATTGTTGACGCCCATCGAGCCGGATTCGCCCAGCGGATAATACGCCACGTTCACGATCGCGGCGCGCAGAACCCGACAACCCGGCCAATAACGCCAGCCACCCAACCAAGAAAAATCGCATGCCCACGGTCCCGCGTCTCGAAGAAATCGAATGCCGATGAGGCATCAGAGTAGTCTGCGGGAAACCGCTCGTCAACGAATGCCCGGGGTTATGAAAAACGATTCCGTATGCGTCGCGCGGCGGACGCCGGGGCCGCCGTCGCGGGCCGTGAGGATGTGCGCCGTCGCATCGAAACGCACAGGCGGTTTCTGGAGTTTTGCGCGGGCCAGATCGTTTCGTGCGCACCACGCGGATCGCGTTCGTAGCAATGGTCGCCGCTGACGACGGTCGCTTTTGAGGTAACCCACGCGCGCGAAAGCACCATACCGTTTCACGCGATCGCAGACGAGGATTCTCGGCGAACTAAGAATTCGCGATCACTTTCAGCACGATCCCCAGCACGATTAAGGGGAGTCCGACCGGCGAGCCGACGACCGTCAGGCAGCACAAAAATCCCGCCACGATCACTCCGGTGGAGATGGAGTTCGCTTCGCTCTTCGTCATTGCCCGCTTCCTATAAATCGAGTTCGTCCCTTATCCCGTCGACATGATAAATCGCGGTCGCGGAGCGATGCAAGAAAATTTCGCGATGAAGCGCATCCAAGTCGACGACGAACCTCGGGGGTGCCCGGGGCCTCGGCCCCGGAAACGCACGACCGTGTTACTTGGGCTTGGCCGCGTCGCCCGTCGGTCGGGCCGGCTGGTCGCGGGCCTGGGCGGCCAGGCGTTCGTAGAGTTTCCCGAAGGCCCGGGCGTCCGTTTCGCGGTATGCGTCGAGAGTCGGTCCGTTCGTTTCGTGCAGGTCCAGAATCGTCCTGCCGTTCCACACGACTTCGAGCGAACGCGAGCCGCGCCCATACTTGGTTCCGGCCAGCACGATCTCGGGACCGGTTCCTTTGCGCTCGTGGATCTCCAGCGCCCGACCGTCGAGCAGGTCCTGGCAAATCGTCCGGGAATCAAACGGGCGCGACGCGAGCCGTGCGTAAACCGTCTTGCCGGCTTCGGTACGATGTTCCACGAGGTGGACCTCGTCGGTCGTTAGCTCCCAGGATTCGACCAGTTGCTTGGCCTCCGTGGGAACATCGTCGTCGGCCTCGCCCAGGCAGGCGCCGATACGGACGACCAGACCCTTGGGCAACGCGGCGGCCGCTTTCCCTTTCTCCAACACCGCCCGGACATCGACGGGGGCGTCCGGCGTTGCGGCCTTTTCGTTCTGAGCCGGGTCGGCCTGAACTCGCCCGCCGACGATCAGCAGGATCAGGTATGCGAACGCGATGCAGCGTGTGATGGTGTTCATAAGGTTATGACGCGGGAGAGCGGACAAACGTTTCCCGGTTTTTTCAGAAGATGGAAAAACCCGAAAACCGGTGATCCGACGACAAGCCTGCCCGCACGCGGCGACGGTCGCGCCGGCAGGTGGCCCGAGACCCGCACGTTTGAGACGTGCGCAGCGGCGCACGCGGCCCTGCGATCGCACACGGCCGTGCTCGTGGATCCGAATCGTGCCGGAGATCGGCCCAGATCGATCAACTCAGGTCGATCAGCCGCCCAGATCGATGGCGAGGCGCATTGCGCCGCCGAGGATGAGCAGGGGGATCCCGACCGCCGCGCCCAAAACCGTCACGCAGCAGACCACGCCGACGACGATCATGCCGTTCGCCAGAGAACTGAGTTCGCTTTTTTTCATGCCCGCTTCCTATCTGTGAGGTCTCTGCTCTTCCACCCGACATGGTAAATCGCGGCCGCTGTGCGATGCAAAAATATATCGCGAAACGCAACGCACGACATTCGACCGGAAGCGTCCGGCGATCAACTGATGCTATTTGCGCCCTTTAGCGCGACGCCGAGGATGATCATGGGAACACCGATGCGCCGCGCCGACGAGCGTCACACAGAACAGCACGCCGACGCAAATCATTCCAATGGTCAGAGAATCGACTTCTTTTTTCGTCATTGCCCGCTTCCTGATGGAGAACGTGTTCCCTCGCTCCGGGTTTCAAGATACCCGCGCGCCGCGACGCGCGGCAAGAAAATTCCGTCGGCACGCGCGACGACGTTCGCGAAGAGCCGCGCCGGGGTGTAAAGTGGCGGTTGGTCGTGGGGTGCGATCGCGAGTTTTCCGCGGCGGGGGCGATCCGATGACGGGGCCGAATCCACGACCGGGCGACGACGATCCGTTTCTGGCCTTCGTTACTCAACAAGAACGGGCGTTGCCCGTCGCGCAAAGCGCGGGCGACCCGGACCCCGAGCCCGAAAACGCCGCGCTGGCCGATCTGCGTCGTCACGTCGAAGCGCAACCGCGCCGCTCGGGCTTCGACCCATCGACCGCCGCGCTGGGAGTCGGCGGCGTGATCGTCGCGCTGTACGTGCTGAAGTTCGTGATCAAGGCCCTGGTGATTCAGAGCCAGTAGGGTTCAGGCTAACCAGTCGTGACTTTGAGTTTACTTAAGAATTCCAATGTGCCTGTTGTTAGACGTGAGAGACTCAGATATTCAAAAGGAGATTGCGTTTGATTTTTGAAACGACAATACTATAACGTGTAACAGTGAAAGAAATCGTTTTATTCAGAAACAAATCAAGGCATTCTACATCAGGGTTACAAATGGAAACAATTGACAAAGATAGTTTAAGACAATTGGATAACCATTTGGCAGCGAGTCATCAATCGTGGCTGTTTGGTGCTGGCATAAGCGTAGAAGCAAATATACCGTTAATGTACCCGTTGACGAACCGCATTTTCAATCTTAGCGGTGTAAAAGGTTACGAAAAGACTTTGAATGTTTTGACAGAAGTTAGAAAAGAACTTCCCGAGAATGCGCACATTGAACACATACTAAGTCATTTAGGTGATTTAGCAACGTTAGCAGAAAGAGCTAAGAGCAAGAAATCAAGAATTGGTAAGATTGCCGTTGAGTTGAATGAAATACGCACGGTCCACGCTCAGGTTTTAGACTGGATAGCTGAGACTATTAGGTGGGGATATACAGAGGCTAAAGAGGGCGTACCAGAAGTAGTCGGTACGCGCAGTATTCCTATCATTAAAATATCATCGCATTTGCAGTTCATGTCAGCAATTTATAATCGGGCTCAAGCAGGTATGACTGAGAGGCGGGGCGCTTTGAAATTCTTCACGACTAACTATGACACTCTGCTTGAAGATGCACTTGCACTGGGGTCTTTTTCATATTGGGATGGCTTTTCTGGTGGTGCCGTTGCATTTCGTAGCCATGCATATGGCAAATCTGAACCCGAAAGAGGTTTTCGTGCGCACGTTATTAAGCTACACGGTTCTATTGACTGGCACTTAGATAGCACAGATCGGATATGGAGAGTGAGGGACGGTGACAAATATCTTGACTCTCCTACGCGCGTCTTAATTTACCCTCAATCTACTAAATATTTCGCTACGCAACACGATCCATTCGCTGCTCAGTTTGAATTATTGAGAAATACGCTTTGTTCAGTGTCGGAGAACGTATTGGCAATTTGCGGATATAGCTTCGGTGACGAGCATATAAATCAAGAAATAGAACTAGCTCTTCGGCGATCAGACAATAAAACAACAATTCTTGCATTCACTAAAACTGTTGGGGATGTGTTGCGTCGATGGCAATCAGAACATTGGTCAAAAAGACTGTTTGTAATCGCATCTGATGGCCTTTATGTGGGAGCTAGTGGGCCCCATTTCCAGAGTTCAGCAAGTCCCCATGATTGGTGGACATTCAACGGCGCAGCTAAGCTTTTGAGCAGCGGCGCGGAGGCATGTGTTCTATGAATACCTTTGATGTCGTCAACGACTTGCGAATCGGGCACATCGTAGAAGTGTCCGGAACAGCCATAAAAGTCGAGCTTGACGTAGCCGTAACGGAGTTGACGCGTACCTATAACGGTCGTGTTTATCCAATTGGCCAAATCGGCAGCATAGTAAAAATACATTTTGGCAGAAGGGTGATATTCGGTTTTGTGACTTTGCTTCGCATGCGATCACAGGAGATGCCCGAACTCAAATCACCTATTCCGCCAGATGCCGATCAGCGTTTAATGGAAATCGAGCTTTTCGGAGAAGGGCTGTGGAGTGCTCACTCGGGCAAGCTCGCATTTATACGTGGCGTTTCGACATATCCACTGCCACGCCAAGGCGTTTATTTGCTTACACAAGATGAGACAGTTTCTTTATACAAATCTGCTGAGAAAGAGTCTGTAAGCGATTATAACCCATTAGTGCCGTTTGCTCACTATGTTGGTGCTGACAATGCTGTTTGTCGTGTCAATATTGATCGAATGTTTGGCATGCATTGCGCAGTTCTCGGATCAACTGGATCTGGAAAATCCGGGGCTGTATCAGCATTGTTGCACAGCATATTAGATCATTCTGCTATAGGAAGCAATAAGTGCAATCCTTCGGTTGTTATCATTGATCCTCATGGAGAATATAGCAAGGCATTTAAAGATAGGGCGATAGTTTATCGTGCCTACGATCCGATTGGAACCGAAGAAACGGTTGGTGATTCCATCGAACTGCCTTACTGGTTAATGTCCGCAGACGAGTTTCGGCGTTTGGTAATAGGCAAAACGGAGCATGAGGCGACATCTCAAAACAATGTTGTTTACAAAGCATTAACGCATGCACGAATGGCAAATGCTGGAATGGTCAAAGCCGCTCCAAATGCATATGGTCAAGAAATCGTAGATGATGGTAAGTCGTTGGACGAACCCAGACCTATGCCGGGAGTAAGCGATGAAAAACTTGCTAGTTTCGACAGAGACAAGCCGCGACCGTTCAAGCTTCAGGAATTCTACAATCATATTTATTTCCTGCAGGCGGCAAAGATAAAAAATGGAAAAACGGAACAAGTTACTGCATCTGATTTTGCTGAACGATTTAAGTCCATAATTGATAAACTCAATGTCCTGCGAAGCGATTCTCGTATTGCTTTCATGATGAAGGAATACAGTGAAGCGAGCGCATCTCTTGGAAAAATCGTGTCGCAATTAGTGGGGAAATATGTTAGAGCAGGCAAGTCACTTGATTTAAGAATTATCGACATATCTGGTTTACCTAACGAAGTTGCTGGTCCTTTGGCAGCGATGTTGGCGCGTTTGCTATTTCAATACAAATTGCATCAAGACTCGAACGAGCGAAAGCGAGATCCAGTTTTGTTGGTTTGTGAAGAAGCACACCGGTATGTGCCGGATAGAGGCGATGCTGAGTATGCTGCAGCACAAGCAGCTATACGTAGAATTGCCAGAGAAGGCAGGAAATATGGAATTGGACTGATGCTTGTTAGTCAAAGACCAGCTGATGTGGAGGGTACGGTTATCTCGCAATGTGGCACATGGTTAATCTTGCGACTTACAAATGCGGCAGATCAGAATCATGTTGCTAGATTCTTACCGGATAGTCTCTCCGGTATGACGCGAATGCTCCCTAGCTTGGCACAACAAGAGGCACTTTTCGTTGGAGAAGGTGCTGCTCTACCAGCAAGAGTCCGTGTACGTGATTTGAGGGATAGTCAACTGCCCAAGTCCGCTACTGCGGAATTTGCGCGAGGTTGGTCAACCGAATGCTTAACAATCGAAGAGATTGATACTGTAACAAACCGCATGAGTGGTACTTAATAATTGCACAACGCTCATTGTCAAAGTGTGAATACAAAAATGCGTTGCACTAAAAAATGAAGTCCAATCCTACTGCGCCAATAACAACCGTCCTGGGCTTTGCAAATAGCCCAGCACTTCGTTCATGAAGCGGGCGGCGGCGGCGCCGTCGACCAGGCGGTGGTCGTACGTCAGGCTCAGCGGCATCATCAGGCGGGGTTCGATCGCGCCGCTCTCGACCACCACCGGCAGCTTCCGCGAACGGCCGCACAGCAAAATCCCCACCTCGGGCGGGTTGATGATCGGCGTGCTGAACGTCCCGCCGATCGCGCCCATGTTGCTGATCGTGAAGGTCCCGCCGGTCATGTCCTCGGGCTTCAACTCGCGCTTTTTGGCCTTCTCGGCGATCTTGGTGATCTCTTGGGCCAGGGCCGGGATCGGCAGGCGGTCGGCGTCGCGGATGACGGGGACCATCAGGCCGTGCTCGGTGTCGACGGCGATCCCGATGGCGACGTAGCCCTTCTCGGTGACCGTGCCGGATTCCATGTCGATGCTGCTGTTGAGCGTCTTGTGCGAACGCAACGACAGCGCGACCGCCTTGATGAGGAACGGCAGGCTGGTGAGCTTGATCCCCTGGGCCTTGTAGGTTTCGGCGCTGTCTTTGCGCAGGCGTTCGAGTTCGGTGACGTCGGCGTCGTCGAAGTTGGTCAGCTGCGGGATCGTTTGGTAGCTGTTGACCATGTTCGCGGCGATCGTCTTGCGCATCCGCGACATCGCGCTGCGGCGGATCGGACCGAACGCGTCGCGCTCGTCGTAGCCGGGCTGCGACGCGAAGTTCGCGGTGCCGGCCGTCGCTTGGCGAACGGCGGCGATCACGTCTTCGCGCAGGATGCGGCCGTCTTGACCGGTCCCTTTGACGCGGGCCAGATCGACGCCCAGTTCGCGGGCCAAACGGCGGACTTCGGGGCCGGCCGGCGCGTTCGTTTCGGTCTGACCGTTCTGCGCGGGAGCGGGGGCTTCGGCCACGGCGACCGGCGCGGGCTTCGGCGCCGCCGGCTTCGGGGCGGGAGCGGTCGACGCCTTCGGCGCGGTGGACGCGGGCGCGGTCTTGGCCGGCGCCGCGGCCGGCTTAGCAGTATTCGTCGCAGCGGGCTTCGCGGCCGGGGCCGCGGCTTTGGCGGGCGCTGCGGCCGGTTTCGCGGCTCCGCCGGCGGCGGCTTCGTATTCGATGACCGGGGCGCCGACCTTCACGACGTCGCCCTCTTTGACCAGGATCTTCACGACCTTGCCGGCCTCGCTCATCGGGACTTCGACCACGGCCTTGCCGGTTTCGATTTCGAACAGACCCTGGTTCTTGGCGACCGTGTCCCCCTCGCTGACGAGCACCTTGAGGATGTCGCCCGAGTCGATGTTTTCGCCGAGATTGGGAAGTTTGAATTGCATGGCGGTCGGAATGCGAGTGGCGGTGGAAACGGAGGTTTTTGACTGAGGTCCGGAGGACCGGTCGTCGGTAGCCCGGTCCGTAAGGGCCGGGAAAACGTCGTATTCGTGATCCGTAAGGTCCGTAGGACCGACAGTCCCCGGGATGGGGGAGGTTCTGTCGGTCCTACGGACCTCACGATCTACTTCTGCGTCTCGACCCGGACCTGACGGTCCGGGCTGTCAACTGTCGGTCCTACGGACCTCATTCGCTCGCCGTTATTCGCAGACGAAGGGGACAACGAACTTCTCATCCGTAGGCCCGATTCGACTTAGGCGGCGAACGGGTCGCGTTTTTCGGGGTCGATGCCCAGGTCGGTCACGGCGGCGGCGACCAGTTTGCGGTCGCACTTGCCGGTTTCGGCCAGGCGGTGCAGCACGGCGACCGCGATGCATTCGGCGTCGACCTCGAAGTGCCGACGCAGCTCGGGCCGGGCTTCGCTGCGGCCGAAGCCGTCGGTCCCCAGGCTGTACAAGCCGCCCGGGGTCCACGGGTCGAGCTGTTCGGTCACCGCGCGGACGTTGTCGGCGGCGGCCACGAACACGCCTTCGGCTCCCTGGATCTGCTCTTCGTAGTAGCTGACGCGGGGCTTCTGGTCGGGGTGCAGCATGTTCCAGCGGCGACACTCGTGCGCAGTCGCGGCGCAGTTCCTTGTAGCTGGTCACGCTCCACGCGTCGCTGCTGACGCCGTACTTTTCGGCCAGGATCGTTTGCGCCCGCAGCACTTCGTGCATGATCGCGCCCGAGCCGAACAGTTGGGCCTGCATGCCCGACTTGCCCTGCGCGGCGACGCTGCGGAATTTGTACATGCCGCGGATGATGCCGTCTTCGCATCCTGCGGGCATCGGCGGCTGAGGCATTTCCTCGTTGCCGACGGTCAGGTAGTAGATGGCGTCTTCGCCCAGCTCGTACATCTTCTTCATGCCGTCGAGCACGACGACGCAGTATTCGTAGATGAAGGCCGGGTCGTAGCTGCGGACGTTCGGATACGCGATGGCGAACAGGTGGCTGTTGCCGTCTTGATGTTGCAGGCCTTCGCCGGCCAGCGTGGTCCGCCCGGCGGTGCCGCCGATGAGGAAGCCGCGGGTTCGGGCGTCGAGCGCGCACCAAATTTGGTCGCCGATCCGTTGGAAGCCGAACATGCTGTAGTAGATGTACATCGGGATCATCGGCACGCCGTGGGCGCTGTACGCGGTCCCGGCGGCGATGAAGCTGGCGATGCTGCCGGCCTCGGTGATCCCTTCTTCCAGGATTTGGCCGTCCTTCGCTTCGCGGTAGTAGGCGATTTGGTCGCTGTCGACCGGTTCGTACAACTGCCCGGCGTGACTGTAGATGCCGACCTCGCGGAACAGGCTGTCCATGCCGAACGTGCGCGATTCGTCGGGGACGATCGGGACCAGGTACTTGCCGACTTCTTTGTCCTTCAGCAGTTCGCGCATCAAGCGGACCGCGCCGAACGTGGTGGCGTTGCTCGAACCGGCGAACTTGTCGATGAACGGTTTGTACTTCGACAGCTCGGGCGTTTTGATCTTCGGCAGCTTGTCTTCGGCCGGACGCGACGGCACGGGCCCGCCCAGTTTGGCGCGGCGTTCGCGCAGGTACTTCATCTCGGCCGAGTCTTCGGCCGGTTTGTAGAACGGCGTCTTGTCGACGTCGACGTCGCTGATGGGGATCGAGAAGCGGGTGCGGAACTGACGCAGTTCTTCTTCGTTGTATTTCTTCTTGTTGTGGGTCATGTTCCGGCCTTCGCCGGCTTCGCCCAGGCCGTAGCCCTTGATCGTTTTGGCGAGGATGCAGGTCGGTTTGCCGACGGTCGACGTGGCGGCCTTGTAGGCGGCGTAGACCTTTTCGGGATCGTGCCCGCCGCGATTGAGTTTTTTGAGTTTCTCGTCGCTCAGGTTTTTGACCAGTTCGACCAGTTCGGGATACTTGCCGAAGAAGCGTTCGCGGATGTACTCGCCCCCTTCGACGACGTACTTCTGGTACTCGCCGTCGACGACTTCGGCCATCCGTTTGATGAGCGTGCCGGTGTCGTCTTTTGCGAGCAGGCTATCCCACAAGTCGCCCCAGACGACCTTCAGCACGTTCCAGCCCGCGCCGCGGAAGGTGCCTTCCAGTTCTTGGATGATCTTGCCGTTGCCGCGGACCGGCCCGTCGAGGCGTTGCAGGTTGCAGTTGATGACGAACGTCAGGTTGTCCAGCTTTTCGCGCGAGGCGAGCGAGATGGCCCCTTGCGTTTCGGGCTCGTCGCATTCGCCGTCGCCGATGAAGCACCAGACGCGTTGCTTGCTGGTGTCCTTGATGCCGCGGTCGTACAGGTACTTATTGAAGCGCACCTGGTAGATCGCCATGATCGGGCCGAGACCCATCGAGACGGTCGGGTATTCCCAGAACTCGGGCATCAACCACGGATGCGGGTACGACGACAAGCCCGGGTGCTTGCGCAGTTCGCGGCGGAAGTTCAGCAGATTTTGTTCGTCGAGGCGGCCTTCCAAAAACGCGCGGCTGTACATGCCGGGGCTGGCGTGGCCCTGGAAGTAGATCTGATCGCCGCTGAAGCCGTCTTCGCCGCGTCCGCGGAAGAAGTGATTTTGCGCGACTTCGTACAGCGTGGCCGAGCTGGCGAACGTGCTGATGTGCCCGCCGATGCTCCCTTCCTCGCGATTGGCGCGGACGACCATCGCCATCGCGTTCCAACGGATGATGCTTTTGATCCGGCGTTCGATTTCGCGGTTGCCCGGGAAGACCGGTTGGTCGTCGACGTGAATCGTGTTGATGTACGGCGTGGTCGCTTCCCACGACAGTTCGACGCCGATGCGATGGGCTTCGTCGCTCAGCTTTTTCAGCAGGAAGCGGACGCGTTCGTCGCCGCCGCGTTCCAGCACGCTCTTGAGCGACGCGATCCACTCTTCGGTCTCGACCGGATCGGCGTCCTCGGGCGGCAGTTCTTCGAGTTCGCCGGTCGGCTCTGTCGGTTCCTCGTCGACGGCTTCGATTTCGCCTTCCAGCTCGACGCCCTGTTCGGCATCGGGTTCGTCGCCGGCGGTGTGGCGTTCGGCTTCGACGTTCTCGAGTTCGGCGGCTTCGACTTCGGAGTTATCAGGCAAGGTCTCGTGCTCCAGTTCGCCGCGTGCCATAGGATCAGCCCGTCGCCGGAAGAGGGTGCGAAGATTCGTGAATCGTGATGAGGCGTAACGAGTTACGGCCGATCGTGACGCGACCGTGTGTGCCGAGCGGGGGCCGTCAGACACCAGAACATTGTTTCACGTGAAACAGTGTTCTGGAGCCCGACGGCCCGCGCTCAGGCGTCGATTCCGCATCGGTCGCCGGGGCGTACCGCGCAGGTGCGGAGACCCGACGGAAGATTCGGAAAACGCCATTATCGGCGAGATTTTCTCCCGGGTAAAGGGGGAAAGCGCAGGCGGGAAATGCGGGTCGGCGAGGAACCTCCGAGAGAGTCGAGGAAACGTGTTACGAAAGCTGACGAGTCGGTAAGTCCAACGAACTTGCACCTGCCCACCGAGCGATCCACGGGGGCGAGTTTGCCTATCTTCACTGCGCGAGCGTTACGAGCGAAACGATCGTTCCGAGCGTGCCAGGTTTTTAATTTTCACCGTCGGGGCCGGATCGGATCGTCGCCGAACGCCCGATTTTCACTCTGCGATCGAAACGAGCATTACGAGCACGACGGACTGCGCGAAAATGTGTTTTTCCGGCGCGACGCCTGTCGGTGTGGGTCGCCGACCGGCCCGCCCGGCGAAGACGCGACGGCCCAGAGAATGATTCGTGCCCGACCGCGTGGGGTATTCGGCGTTTCTAAAAAAAAATCCACGCCATTTCGAGTCGGGAATTTTGATTGCGAGCCCCTCCGCGAAGAAGCTCTTACGTGGACATTTGCTGCCGATACGCTTTGGGAGAGCGTTGTGTCTGTTTACGGAAGAATTTGCCGAACGCGCCGACTTCCTGGAATCCCACCATCGCGGCGATGCGACTGATCGAAAGTCGCGTCTCGCGCAATAGCTCGCAGGCACGTGCCAATCGGACGTTCTGCACTTCTTCGTACGGTCCATGGCCGTAACGTTCGACGAATCGCGTCTGCAACGTACGACGCGAGCAATGAGCCACGCGCAGCAATTCTTCGACGCTCACGCCCGCGCAGGCGTGACGCTGGATATGCTCCCGCACCGCTTCGATGTCGCCTCCCGAAGCCGCCGACGTGCCGGTCGTAGCGCGCTCGAACAATTCGATTTGGCGTAGCGTCGTAAGTTTTCGGATTTTTTCGCCGGCCAACATCCGGGTTAAAAATTGCACGGCGCGGTAGCCGATTTCGAGGAGCGGAGTATGGATGCTTGACAGCGTCGGCGTCGAAGTTCTGCAAAGCCCGGTGTCGTTCGTACCGAGAATCTTCACCTCGGAAGGGATGTCGAGACCGAGTTCGAGACAAGCTTTGATCGCGGCCGTCCCGTAAGCGTCGGTGTGGGCCCAAACGCCCAGCGGCTTTAGTGCGGCCTTCAATAGTTTCAGCAGCACTCGATCCGTGCGCACCTTGTCGTCGTCTTCGAACGAGCCCCGATACAGCGTCTCGCACTGATATCGGGTGGCCGCTCCGCCAAGTTTTTCCATTACGCCGACGAACGCGTCGGCTCGCATGCGCGAAGCGGTCGACGGGGCATATCCGAAAAACAGATAGCTACGGCAACCGACGACCTTTAACGCGTTTCCCGCGATCTCCGCCAATCTGTCGGAATCGACGGTGATCGTCGGAATGCGCGGCTCGAACCAATCGCCCGTCGTGTTCACCGTGGGCACGCCTCCGGACAAAATTCAATCGGCCAGTTCGGTCTCGCTCTGACCGGGCAACTGACGATCGCAAAACACCAATCCATCGATCTTGCCTCGCCACGGCGGCGCGACTTTGCGGATGTCTTGAATCAATTCCAGCATGCGGAAGTCGCGAACGGCGTAACCGCGTTCGGAGCAAAATTTCAGCACGCCCTCGAAACGACGGTTGTCCAATTCGTGTCGCGCTGCGCCGTAAAAGCCGATCGTCAAAGACGTTTTATGCATGAACCACGATTCGACGGCGAAGCGATTCGGACGTTGTGCCGGAGATTGTATCGCCAGACGGACCGTGCGGGAGTTTCCGTTGCGGGAAATACGTTGCCGATTCGGACCAATCCGCTTTGCCGTTTCGAGCGAGACTCGGATTTCCTCATCAAATTAAAATCCACAACGATTATCATCGAAGCCCGTCCGTCTCCGTCATCGCGACGGAATCTTCGGGCAGCATGATTCTTCGAACTTCGAGCAGACATGAACCGAACCTACGGCGAAATCCCTTTCATTCTGTTGGCTTTTCTATCGACCACCGCCTCGACGCGCACGGCGGTGATTAGCGTGAACTTCACGTTCGGCACAACCGTCACGGACGCCTATGCCGTCGACGCCGACGAATCGGCGGTTACCGGCAATCCGGACGCCGTCAATATTCCCGGTAATCGTTGGAACAACGTCTTACTTGGAGGGAGCGGCGCTGTCTTTCGGACCAACACGACGGGCGGGAACTCGATCAGCTTGATCGACGACGCGGGTACGATCAACGCCGCGCAGGATCACTTCGACGTTAACCGGCGCTTTCGCGGACGGAGCCAACGTCTCGGGGGCCAACACCACGTCGACCGGCGATGCGGGATTGATGAATTCGTTTCTCGCCATAACTTCGACCGACGGCGTAATCACGATTTCCAATCTCGGTTCGGCGTATACCGCCAACGGCTACAAAGTGGTCGCGTTCTTCAATATCGGCGCCCTGTCGCGCAATTATGGTTTACGCGTCGACGACGGCACGACATCGGCCACGTACTTTACCAACGACACCGCCGTCGATTCCGATCCGACCGATTCCGGAGCGATGACTTGGTTGAAAGCCACGGGCGTCACGAGCGGGACCGCGACGTCGAACGCGAACTACGCGGTGTTCGACGGCCTGAACGCGTCCTCGTTCAATATCACCGGAATCGTCGGCGTCAGCGGTCGCTCGATCATCAGCGGGTTTCAGGTCATCGCAAATCCGGTCGCCGTCCCCGAACCGGGAACGTACGGACTGCTCGCGTTCGCCTGCGCGCTGGCATGGGGCTATCGAGGTAAGTATCGTCGAACCGCTTAGCGTATCGCTCCGCCCGTTCGCGACGAGTGAAACCGTACTCGAGTTCGATAGTCCATGGACCGATTGAATCGCATGCGTCCACGAGCGTTCACCCTCGTCGAACTTTTGGTGGTCATCGCGATCATCGGGATTCTCGCGGCGTTGATGCTTCCCGCGATTCAATCCGCGCGCGAATCGGGCCGCCGAACGCAATGCACCAATCAACTGCGTCAACTGACGCTAGCGTGCCAGACGCACCATGACTCCGTCAAACA
Source organism: Pirellulales bacterium (assembly GCA_049840575.1). Classification (GTDB taxonomy): domain Bacteria; phylum Planctomycetota; class Planctomycetia; order Pirellulales; family JALHPA01; genus JANRLT01. The sequence continues at coordinate 435,417 of JASGKV010000001.1, read as the reverse complement.
CTTCCCCACCGGCGGTTGGGGTTGGGCGTGGGCCGGCGGCGATCCGGATCGAGGCTTCGGACCGAAACAACACGGCGGCTGGATGTTCAACATTCTGCACTTCATCGAAGAAAGCCTCCTGCACGACCAATCACGAGGCAAGACGCTCGCGGAGAAACGAAAAATCGCCGGCGATCAAGCGCAAGTCGTCATTCCGGGGTTCACGTGCCCCAGCCGACGCGCACCGCAAGCTTGGCCGAACCCCACGATGGCGAACTGGAGTTATTACGGATCGGAACGCCGTAACACGAATTTCCATACCGATTACGCCATGCACGCCAGCTCGACCGCTCCCGGTTCGTCTAAGAGTAAGGCGGACTCTGGTCAACCCGGCGGTTATGTCGAAGGCGACCGCGCAAACTACGCATGGCCGGACATGAGCGATCATACGGGAATGAGCTTTATGCGGAGCCAAGTAAAATTTTCGCAAATACGCGACGGCGACTTCGCATACGATCTTGTTGGGTGAGAAATACTTGAATCCCGAGAATTATGAAACCGGCGTCGACCTGGGAGACAATCATCCCTGGGCGATGTCGCACAATAACGACACGTATCGTTGGACGTTCCACAACACCGCGAATCCCAAACTGAGTTTAACGCCGTTGCAAGATGCGCTCGGCGTCGTCGAAGAAGAACGCTTCGGCAGCGCCATGTCGGGGGATGTTTTCTGGGGTTCTGCGACGGTTCGGTCCGTTTCGTCCCGGAAACGATCGAGCCCGAAACGTTTTCTCGGCTGGGAAATCGTCGGGACGGCCAAACGATTCGAGATGATTTTTAACTTTCGGAACCATACGCCATGCTTATGTCGCGACGGATCGGGTGCGTTTTTTGTCTCGCGTCATGTTTGTTCGTCGCGTTCGAAGCGAACGCCGCGGCGCAAACCGCGAAGCGGCCGAACATCATCGTCATTCTATCCGACGATATGGGTTACGCCGATCTCGGCAGCGCAGGGTGGTAAGGACATCCCCACGCCCCATCTCGATGCCTTGGCCCGCGACGGCGTTCGTTTCACGGATGCGTATGCGAACGGGTCGTTTTGCACGCCGACCCGCGCCGCGTTAATGAGTTGCCGCTATCAGCATCGTTATGCGATCGAAGATCTGAACAGCCCGTTGCCGAAGCAAGCGAACACGTTGCCCGAGCGGCTGAAGGCCGTCGACTATCGCACGGCGATGGTCGGCAAATGGCATTTGGGCGGGCGCGCGGGTTATACGCCTCTCGACCGCGGATTCGAATCCTTTTTCGGATTTCTCGGAGGAGGTCATATGTACTTTCATCACCCCGACGGCAAGGGCGAGTACAACGCGCCGATCCTGCGTCAGCGCGAAGTCGTGGCCGAAACTCGCTACCTGACCGACGCGTTCGGAGACGAAGCCGAAGCGTTCCTCGAAACTCAACGCGACGCGACCAACCCCTTTTTTCTGTATCTGGCGTTCAACGCCGTACACACGCCGGTCGAATCGACCGAGAAATATATCGCTCGCTTCTCCGCGATCGAAAATCGAACGCGACGCGTTTACGCGGCGATGCTATCGGCCATGGACGACGCCGTGGGACGAACGCTGGCCAAGCTGGACGCGATCGGCCGGCGCGACGATACGCTCGTGGTCTTCACCAACGACAACGGCGGTCCTACGACGCGGAACGCGGTGAACGGCAGTCAAAACGCTCCGCTGCGCGGATCGAAGTGCGAAACCTTCGAAGGCGGAATCCGCGTGCCGTTGTTCATGCGTTGGCCGAGCGTCCTCAAACCGGGGACGGTGTATCGCCAACCCGTCATCACGTTCGACGTGAGCGCGACCGCGCTGCGCGAGGTCCGGCGCGGCGACGACGAACACGGACGGCGTCGATTTGATTCCCTATCTTCAAGGGGAGAAAACCGGCGTTCCACACGACGCGTTGTTTTGGCGCAGTCGGACGATGAGCGACAACTACGCCGCGCGCGTCGGGGATTGGAAGTTCGTTCATTCGACCGAAGGAGGAATGAGCCCCGGCCCCAATCAAACGCCGGGACGCGACATGTTGTTCAATCTTAAGGACGACGTGGGCGAACGGCGGGATTTGGCGACGGAGCATCCGGACAAACTCGTGGAGTTGAAAAAACGTTACGAAGCATGGAGCGATGATGTCGACGCGGACTGTCGAAAACACGGCCTGAAACCCAAACAGACAAAACTCGCCACAGTCATGTCAGACGAGGAGTGAACAGACGTCGAGAGAGCGGCGGAAGGATACGAAGTATTGCCTTGCGCGATATTGCGGATCGATTTGACTTTATACATTCAACACGTTTCCAGCGAGTTTCACTTCGACAAATCCACTTCCAGTTTGTCGACGACTGGGGCTTCGAGGCCCGTGCCTTGTTTGGTGAAGCTGGTCAACTCGACCGTCAGGATCGAATTTTTGTAGTCCAGGACTTTGGCTTCCGCCGTCCTGACGTCGTGCTTGGGTCCCCCGATCGGACCGATCAGAGATCGGTTCGCTGCGGAGTAAACGATTCGTGAGTTTTTCCGGATGGTCCAAGGGAAACACGACGGCGAACGGCTGGTTGTAGCGGTAGAGCGTGATGACCGCGCCGTCGATGACTCGCAGATCCTGGATGTCGTAATACTGACACGGTCCGTTCGCGGAATAACACGCGATACGGCGAATCGGCAGGTCCGGCTCCGTCCCCTCCTCGTGCAGACTCCACGTATACAGATACCCGATCGAACTCGGATCGGGTTTCACGGCCGGCGATTCTCCCGGAAAATCGAAGTTCGGCGTCGAGTCGTTGTAACGCTTGTTTTCCGCGGCCGACGTATGCCGCTCCGTCACGATGACCGTCCGCCGCGCGTCGAGCTTGGCTTGCCGCAAAACCCGCTCCTGGGCGTCCGCCGCGCCACTCCAAGTCGTGCATGCAACGACGATCAAGACGAACGGCAACGTGCGCATGATCGACCTCGTCGTAAGGAGTTAATTTGCGAAAACGTTCTTCCGTCGATCATGGATGCATCGATCGGACATAGTCGCGGATTTCGAATCGTAAACGCCAGACCTGTCGCTGAAAGAATTCTCGCTGGGGATTTCGGCCGCCGCAAGAATGATCTCATCGGTCGCATGACGACTCTATCTGTCGATGCTGTTATCGTTGCCCCCCTCGACCCGCACCGCCTCGAATTTCGCTCCCGGTAGGTCGTTGCGGATGAACAGGCCGGCGATGCGCGAGTGGGTGACGTCTTTCAGTAACAGGCCCACGTGTTCGCAGTCGAGAATCGTCAGACCGTTGACATGAAAGCGGTCGCAACGTTCCAGCGTTAACCCGGCCGGGGCGGCGCGGACGCCGGCGATGTGCAGGCCGCCGAGCGTGCAGTCGGCGCAGTCGCGGAACACCAACGCGTTGGCGGTCGCGGGCGTTTCTTCCGCCGTAACGCGGGTTGCGTTCGAAGCTGTTCGGGCCGATCACGACGTGGGCGCTGTGCTCGACCAGCAGATCGTGTTCGTACCCGGTCCAAAACGTGTTGCCTGTGACGACCACGCCCCGGGCGTGATCCAGGTGGATATTGGTCATCGTATCGCTGATCACGTTGCCGGTGATCGTGATGTTGCCGTCGCGCAGTTCGTCGGTGGTCTTGCGTTTGACGCCGCAGAGACCTTTGACGCGAAGATTGGCCGAGCCGGCCGCGTGGTGATTGTGTTGCAGCGTGCAACCGGTGACGGCCACTTCGGCGTTCGTTCCGCCGGTGCTGTCGATCAGCACATTGGCCGTCGGCGGATGGTCCTTGCCTTGGTTGCTTTCGATGTCGCAGCCGGTAATTTGCAGGTTGCGCACTTCGCCCCCCACGACCACCACGCCGCCTCCGTCGTTGTAGCTGAGATGGCAGCCCGTGACGTTGGCTTGATGCAGATTGACGGCGTCGAAGAACACGCCTGCGCCGCGGTTCTGATAAACATGACTGTCGGCGATCGTGACGTTGCGATTGCGATCGACCAAACGGACGCCGTGCCGACAACGGCGGATCAACATGCGCGACAACGTCAGTTGCATCGTGCCGGCCGCTTCGATGCCGTCGGCCTCGGCGTGTGCGCCGACGATCTCGACCCCCGCGACGCCCGGCATTCGTTCGCGCGTCCAGACGGTTTCGTCGAACGTTTTGGAATCGGCCGAACCGCGATGCGTGCCGACGAATTTGAAGGCCGGCCCCGGCCCGGTCATCACGACGCGCGCGACGGTCCCGCCTTCGATGCAGGTGAACCCGGTTTTGGCCAGATCGACGACGATCGGCCGCGTCAGGCGATACTCGGGCTTGGTCAAACGAATCAGCCCGCCCCGATCGACGAGTTTTTGGAGTGCGACGTCGTCATCGCTTTCTTGCGCGGCGTTCGCGACGGGCTGCGCGACGCCGTCGCACCCGATCAAACACGGCAAGGCGAAGAAGGAGAGCAGAACGAGTATCCGTGATAACACAGGATTTCTCCATGAACGAATTGCGCTTCAGCGAGACACACTTCACTCCGCCCGATACGTGTAAACGTTCGCTTCCCACGGCGTAAAGCGATCGTCGAACGCGGCGCCGTCGCCCAGGCGTTGGCCGGTCCGCTCGTTCACGAGATCCTTGATCGGGCGGGCGAAGGTCAGGCGGATCGTTTGGGGACCGGCGTCCCAGGCGGTTTTTACCGTGCCGAAACCATCGATCTTCGCGCTGCGATCCAGGTTCTGCACCAGGCAGAGCGTTTCGCGGCCGTTGCGCGCCAGAAGAGTCGTTCGATCAGCGGATCGGGCGCGCCGTCGCGCGTGACGACGACGCGCGGCGTCAGGCCGGCTTCGGTCAGCAGCCCGGCGATCCGTTTCGCCCACGCCGCGCCGCCGGCCTCCCGGCGTTTCATGAGATAGCCGATGGGCGAGAGATTGAGATACGCCGCGCAATCTTGCGCAGCAACACCGGGACGTCGTTCGCCTGCGCGGCGGCGACCGCGCCGTCGGGCCGCAGACCAAGTTCGACGACGGTCATGTCGTCAACGCGCGACGAACGCGTGCCGAGCCAGGTCTTGTCGTCCAGCGTGCCTCCTCGCTCGCCGTCGACCTCGGTCAGGGATTGGCCGTCGAACCAACCGCGCACATCCTGGCGTTTGACGCCGAACAAATCGTCGAGCGCACCGCGCGGCCGCGCTTGACCATGCTCGTCGAACAGGCCGCACTGATGATCGGTGATGACCGTACCTCCCGCGGCGGCGAACACGCGGATCGCCAGCGCTTCTTCATCCGAAAGACACAGCGTTCGGCCAAGGATCAGAACTTTGTAACCGTCGTTGATCAACGCATCGTTCAGCAGATGATCGCGATGGAGAAATTTCGCTTGATAGCCCAGGTCTTCCAGCGTCTTCAACCACCCGGTCCGGACGTGCGACGCGGTCGAGAGGGCGTTATCCATGCTGGAACTTCGCCGGGGCCAAGTCCCGCCGTGCGTGGCCGCGTCGAGCGCCAACCGACCTGCACGCTGGGATGCGAATCGTAGATCGCGATCGGATCGTGCACGAACCGACCGTCCAAGATGTGACGGCCGATCGGACCTTGCACCTCGGCGAACGTGCGGGCGTCGTCTTGGATGTGCGGGGCGACTTTGCCGTCGGCGAACCAGCCCTCGGGCCAAGCGATCACGCCGCGATTGCCGTGGCAGAGGTAATACCAGAGAAACCACGCGTCCTGCTTCGCATTCTTGCTGGAGAAGAACGTCTGCGTGCGAGGTCGCGATTGATCCCAATAGCTGCGGAGGATTTCGTTGGTCGAGCCGATGTCGTAGGCCTCGATCCATTGCACCGCGCACGACAGCTTGCGGTAATCGTAACCACCCCAGGGGCTGGGCATCTGTCCGCCGACGATGCCGACGGGAGTGTGCGGATCAAGCGTGTTGGCTTCGCGCGTCAGTTCGGCCAACGTATCGGCGAAATGCGTGTCCATCGCCGAACGCCAATCGCACCAGGCCGAGAGATTGACCTTGTCGAGCTTGCCGGACACGAGTTGGCCGCGAAACGCTTCGAACGATTTCGGCGCGACGTCGGCGAACGCGGCGTACTTCGTGCCGTATCGTCGATTGAGCGCGTCGATCGTACGGTACTCGCGCTGTAACCATTCCCGATAGACGCTCACCCCGGAGGGCGAGGCGTCGACTTCGCTAGGGGCCACGAACGAGCCGAGGCTCACTTCGTCGTCGAGCGCGTAGGCCGCCGCCTGGGACCCGCGATCGGCCGCGACGTTCTTGCGTAAGATCTGCTTCACCTTGTCGAGCGTCGCCGGATCGGCCAGCGAGACGGGCCGCTCGATCAGTTCCTTCTTGCGCAGAATTTGCTCGTCGAGCTTGTTTCCCAAATGAAGGTAGCCCTTATCGGCCAGATGGTCGACGTAATACGGCCGCCCGGATTCTTCGGCGAACGCCTTGGCGCGGGGATCGTTGCGGTCGATGTGGAACGCGCGGAGTCCGACGGAGCGATACGACTCGTGATCGCGCAGTACGTTGGTTTGATACTGCCAAACGAAGATTTCGAAGTTAGCCCACACACGCGGCGGTTTGACGGCCGGTACCTCGACCGGAGCCGGCTGGGCTGCGAGCCCAGTGACCGCAGCCAGGGCGATCGCCAATGCCAAGACGCATCGCAACATCGTCGCGCTCCTCCGCCGATTCGCAGTGATGTCGTTCGCACGACAGGGTTCCCTGCGGGCAACTTACCCGATTCCCGTGTGCGACTCAAAAACGGAGGCGTCGCCGCCCCTGCAAATCGCCTGGCCGCTGTGGTATCTTTTGGGCACTTTCCTCCGCCTGAATTTTCTCCACCCCTGGAGTGTTTCGCGATGCCCGCGACCGCCGCCAAGATCGAATCGTTGCTCAAGACGCTGCTGACCGCCGGGGCCGATGGGCCGAAGCTGACGCTGCGGCAATATCTGGACGCCATTCCGCGTTTGAGCACGCTGAACGACGTGCCCTCCGGCACGCCCGTGCTGGTCCGCGGCGACGTCGACGCCAAACCGGGCAAGGCGATCGGTGAAGGGGACGAACGTCTGCGCTCGATGGTCGAGACGTTGAAATTCGGCCAAGCGAAGGGTTGGAAGCAGATCATCTTCGGCCACATCGGCCGCAAGCCGGAAGGTTCGCTGGACAAGGTCGCGGTGCGCATCGGCGAACTGCTGGGGACCGAAGCGACGTTGATCGCCGACTGGTACGATCCGGCCACGAACACGATCTTGCCCGCGGTCAAGACGGCGATCGACGCGGCCAAGCCGGGCGCGATCATCGTTCTCGAGAACACACGGAAGTACGATATCGAACGCGTGCTGTGGAAGGCCCAGCCGGAAGACGCGGCGAAGTTGGCCCCGCAACTGACGCAATTCGCCAACGAGTGCGCCGCCAAGATCGCCAAGGTCTACGTCAACGAAGCGTTGTCGGCCGGCTCGCTGGATACGTCGACCGTGGTCGTGCCGGCGGCGATGGATCGCGTCGCGCTCGGCACGTACGTGGCCGGCGAATTCGACGGACCGATGATGCAATGCCTGGCGTCGGAAGTGGTCGTGTTCAGCGGGTTGAAGATCGACAAGCTGGACGATCTGCAAGCGATGATCGATCGCGGCACGATCAAGTGGGTCTTCGCCGCCGGCAGTTTGGCCATGGCGTTGCGGAAGGCCGACGGACAACTCTCGGGCAAGCCGGTCGCCATCGGCGCGGCGGAAGATCCGGCGCACGGCGACAAACCGTACTACATCCCGGACGAACGCGTCGAACAAGCTAAAAAGATGCTGAACGAAGGCCGCGCGAAGGGCATCACCTTCGTCTTGCCGGTCGATTCGATCTTGGAAGACGGTCGTGCGGTCGACGTGATCGGCCCCGGCGAGCAGCAGTTCGACATCGGTCCGAAAACCAGCGAATTGTTCGAAGCCAAGGTCGGCGAGTTCTTAGAAAAGAACAAGTCACGGCTGGGCGGCGTCAACGCTCCGGTCGTGTTCCACAACGGCGTTTTCGGCATGTTCGAAGATCCTCGCTTCGAAGCCGGCACTAAGAAGTTCGTCTCGCAACTCAAGCGATTGAAAGAGGCCGGCGCTGGTCTTCATCGGCGGCGGCGAAGGGGGCAAATCGTTGGAGAAGTACGGCCAACCCGACTGGGTGACGCACACGTTCACCGCCGGCGGCACGGTGCTGAACGCGAGCTCGGCAGCAACCCGGTGCCGTATCTGCAAACGCTGAAGTCGGCCGCCGGAAAGTGATTCGTTCGTCGACCTCCTGAAAAGCGACAAGGCCGAACGTTCCCCTGAGAGTGTTCGGCCTTCTTCGTGGTAATCGCTTCGTGTCGAAGCTTAGCACTTGGCCAAACCGCAACGAACGCGTTGGCAGGCTTTCACCAACTCGTCGAAGGCGGTTTGAATTTCCGCGTGCGGCAGCTCGTTGCGGACGGCCTTTTCGCAACGGGCGGCGTACGGCGTGATTTGGTCGAAACCGTAGCTGCCGGCGGCGCCCTTCAGTTGGTGCGACAGCCGGGCCAGTTGATCCCAGTCGTTGATGCGAAACTGCGTTTGCAGATCGCGGATGCGACCGGGCATTTCGTCGACGAACATCTCGACGATTTCGCCCAGATCCGGATCGTCGGCGAGCGTCGAGTAATAGCACGGCTCGGTGGGATTCAAGACGGCTTGCATGGGGAGTCCTCGGGAAAACGGAAACGCTTGTTACGGCGACTTGCGCAAGGTCGCCTTCTCCTGAACACTACGTTCTTTCCTCGACGGGGTACGCAGAAATGTCCGAGTCGCGGGCGTCCGCAAGGACTTGCGCGATCGGTCGTTGGATCGTAACGCCTAAGACGATCCTGCGGGTCGAAAGGCGTTCCGTCGGGCTTACCGACGAGTACACTGAGGGTTTTCCGAATTCCGTTCAAAACGATTAAGACGATGCCCCGAGCGACCTATTGGCGATTGCCTCGCACCACGTTGCGATTCGGCGCGGTCCGCTGGTGATGGGAATCGTCAACGTGACGCCCGACAGTTTCTCGGACGGTGGCCGGCATGCGGACACCCAAGCGGCGATCGCCCACGCGGCGCGATTGATCGCCGACGGGGCGGATATTTTGGACGTCGGCGGCGAAAGCACGCGGCCCGGGGCGGACCCGGTCGACGCGGCCGAAGAATCGCGGCGCGTCTTGCCGGTGATTTTCGCGCTGGCGGCGACGACCGACGTGCCGATCTCGATCGACACGAGCAAAGCCGCGGTCGCCCGGGCGGCCCTGGCGGCCGCGCACAGATCGTCAACGACGTGAGCGGCTTCGACGGCGATCCGGCGATGCTCGACACGGCGTTACGCGCGAACGCGGCGGTCTGTGCGATGCATATGCGGGGCGATCCGCGCACGATGCAAAACGATCCGCGTTACGCCGACGTGACGGCGGAAATCTTGGAGTATCTGCGTCGCCGCCGCGACGCGTTGGAAACGGCGGGTATCGCGGCGGAACGCGTCTGTTTGGATCCCGGCATCGGGTTCGGCAAAACGCACGAACATAATCTGACGCTGATGCGCGAAGTCGCCGCGTTTCACGAGCTCGAACGCCCCCTGCTGGTCGGCCACTCGCGCAAGGGCTTCATCGGCAAGACCCTGGGGGAGGGCTTTCAAGACCTCGCGGATCGCGATCAGGGAACAGTGGGGGCGAGCTGCGCCTGGCCGCCCAGGGTGTGCAAATTCTTCGCGTCCACGACGTGCCGCGGGACAAGAAACGCGTTAAGACTCTTTGCGGCGTGTACGCGCCCGTAGGATCGGCTGCCGGCCCGTCATCTCAATTCGGACAGGCCGGAAACTATCCTACGAAGGCCATAAAAAAACCGAAGGCTCCGCCGCTTGCACACGGGGAGCCTTCGGGTTGGTGTCGGACTCGCTTCACTCAAGACTAGCCGGCGCAGCTCGGTTCAACGGCGTAACCGCTGGTGCAACCACCGCAGGTCGGAGCGGCGCAGCAAGCGGGCTTGCAGCAGCTCTTGATCTTGGCCCAGCAGCACTTGATCTTGTGGCAGCAGATTCTTGTGGCAACGGGTCTTGCAGCACTTCGGTTCGCAACCGCAGGACGGAGCGGCGGCGCAGGTCGGTTCCGCGGCACAAGCGGCCGGAGCCGAGCAAGTCGGTTCGGCGGCGCAAGCGACGGGAGCGGCGCAGGTGGCTTCGGCGGCGCAGCCGGCCGGAGCGGCACAAGTCGCTTCGCAGCACGACGGAGCCGGGCAGCAAGCCTTCTTGCAGCAATGTTTCAGGTGGTGAAACAGACCGCAATGCTTGCGGCACTTCGGTTCACAGCAGCTCGGGGCCGGAGCGCAGCAGGTCGGCTCCGGAGCGCAGCAAGTCGGCTCGCAAGCCGGTTTGCAGCAACGATGAAAATGGTGACCCCAGCAATGCTTGCGGCACTTGGGTTCACAACACGACGGAGCCGGAGCACAACAGCTCGGCTCGACGGCGGCCGCACAGCTCGGTTCGGCGCAGCCGCCGAACAGGTTGAACGCTTGAGCGGACGACCCGGACAGCAGGTACGAAACGACCAGTCCGGCAAACAATACGATGCGACGCTTCATGACTCGCGACTCCTGGGAAAAAATCGGAAAACTGTGACCTATCGTTCCGCTTTCAGGGCTACGCGCCCGTAGCCCCGGTGATCTCCGTGGGGAGATCGAACACGACGGGCCAAGTGAAACACGCGGAGGACGTATGGCACGACTACGAATGCTATCGACCCGCAGAATTCGCCCCGATTAGCCACTTTCTCGAATCCGCGCAGTTTCGCCGATTTTCCCCGGCCGGATATATGGAAGAGTTCGCGGATCCCGCGCTTGGCGACTTTGAGGGTCGTAGGGCCTATGCCGGAACGCGAATAAGACACGCGACGAGAACGCGTCCTCGAAGTGCATTCGCCGAGATGTAAGCGAACGAAGAAGTTACCGATGTTTCCGTTGTCGTGCGATCGTTACCAACCCGTCTCCATCAAGCCGGTGATGCGCGACGCCAAGCGATTGATGATCTCTTGCTGCGTCGAGGCGACCGAACGGCCGTATTCGGGGATCAACTGCGCCTTCTGACCAATATCCACCATCTCGGGCGGTAACGCCACGTTCTGTTCGCTCAGGATCGTGCCTTGGCGACTGACCCAACTCACCTGCATCTGCATATTCAATTCGGTGTCGCGCACGTCCCCTTGAATATTCAGGAACTGCATCCGCTTCGTATCGTTGACCAATCGTACGTACAGCGTCGTATCCGCGTCGGGCGTATTGACGACTTTGTACGGCGTGTCGGTTTCGATTTGCTTCATGACCGCTTCGGTCAGACGTTCGCCCAGGTTGCGGCGGAAGCTGTCCGATTCGATCATCGGCACGTAAACCGTGCGGACGTCGGGGTTGTAGAGCGAGGATTGCCCGAAGCGATACGCCGCACAACCGCCGCCGGCGCAGAGCCGCGAGCGCGGCGAACAGCGCGAGCGTCGTACGGGCGAAGGGTGTGGAACGAATGCGAAGCATCGGTTACCGTTTCCGCTGGCCGTACTTGCCGGCCGGGTTCGGGAAGATATAGTCCAGAAAGCCGAAGCGATCCGGCGGATCGTCGGGCTTGCCGACCAAGCCGGCGATTTGTTGTTTGCTGCGTTCGGCGAATTCGGTGCCGGGGTACTCGTTGATCAGGCGTTGATACTCGAAGCGGGCGCCGCGATTGTGCCCCCCCTTTTCGTAGTATTGCGCCACGTTCCAGATGCGCAACGCGTTCTGCGCCTTGAGTTCGGCTTTCGTGCGCAGCAAGCGTTCGCGGTCGTCGGCCGTTTGCGCGGGAATTGGACCAACAGTTGATCGACCAACACTTCGGCGTCTTCCAACGCTTTCTTGTCGTAGTCGGCCCCTTGGTACAATTGCAGCTTGCATTGCAGGCCCAACTTGTGGGCTTGCAGCAGGAATTCGCTGCGGGCGTAGTCGGTCCGGATAATGTTGTACAGGTGGTCGGCTTCCTCGTAGTCTTTCATCAGGAATTCGAGGTTGGCGGCCGCCATCACGGCGTCGTCGGCCAACACGCCGCGCGGATCGTTTAAGCGGATTTTCTCGTAGACGCGGACCGCGTGGCCCATCGTGTCGTACCAGGGCTTCGTGTCGTCGGTCAGGTTGATGCTGGCGAACGACTCGGGCGTGGCGGCGACCGAATCCTGCCAATACTTGGCGATCGAGAACAGTCGCTTGCTGATCGTGTCGAGATACCGCGTGTTCGAATACTTTTCGACCACCATCTGGTACGTGTCTTCGGCTTTGGTGTATTGATCGCCGAAGAAGTAGCTCTCGGCCTGCATGAAGAGCGCGTCTTCTTCCAGCGTCGATTCCGGCCAGTGCGATGGCGGTGCCGAACTCGGTGGCCGCTTCGGCGTATTTCTTTTCCGCGAACAACGCTCGACCGCGGTCGTATGCCGGACGCGCGATTTTGATGTCCGGCCCTAAGCCGACCGCTTTCTTGATCGTTTTGCTGACGTTCTCCGGCGCCCAGCGATCCCAGCCCTCGGGATCGGGGGCGCAACTTCGTCGCCGATCACTTCCGAATTGACGCCGGGGTTTTCGTTGTACGAAGCTTGGCGGACGCCGTCTTTGGTTCCGCCGGGGTTCAGCGTGCCGGATTCGGCTTTTTGCGCTTGCGCAAGAAACGGGTCGCGCGGTTCTTCACGTCGCAGCCAAGCGCAACCGCTCGATCCCCACAGCGCCGCGCAGGCGAGCGCTCCGGACAGAACGCGAACGAAAGTCGTCGATCGGCGAGTCTCGTTCACGATGATCCGGCGTGCTAGGGAGGCGGAGGTTCGGGAGTCGTCGTCGCGGCGGTCGACGCGGGTTCCGGCGACGCTTCGCCGTGTCCGATCGAGCCGAGGTGATCCATCAAACGGGGGCGATCCCCGATCAACTGCGTCAGGTAGTTGTTCAACAAACCGCGAATCTCGCCGCGCCTGCGCGGCGGGCAACGTCAACGCGGTCCAGGTCGTGCTTTCCGGATGATCCGGATCGCCCGCATCCACGCACCGTTGCAACGTGTACGCCGTTTCCGCGCGGAGCGAAACCAAGTTTCGCTTGCCCACGCGACACGTCGCGCACAACGCTCCGCCGGACTGCGCGCCGAAGGCGATGCGACCGGTATCTGGCATCGCGTTCCCGCATTCGGCGCAGGCGATGAACGCCGGCGCGTGACCGAGAATCCGCAACAACCCGAGTTCGAACCGCACCGTCCACGCCGCCGGCGAACCCTGTTCCTCGCGGGCCAAGGCTCGCAACGTTTCATCGGCCAAGTCGAACAGATCCGGGTGTGGATCATGCTCGTCCGTGGCGACGGTCAGCAATTCGGCGACGTAATATCCGGCGTACAAACGTCCAAGCCCGCGACCCAGCGGCCGAAAGCGGCGATCCAGCTTGGCTTCGGTCAACAGATCGAGCGTGCCGGACGATTTGCGGAGGAACACTACGCGACAAAGCGATAACAGGTCAAGGGAGGATTCGAACGGCCCCTTGGGCTTCCTCGCTCCTTTGGCCAGACCGCCGATCTTGCCGAACTCGCGCGTAAAGAGGGTCGCCACGCCGCTCGACTCGCTGAAGTCGATGAAGCGGAGGACCAGCGCCGTGGCTTTTTCCGCTTGCGACATGAGGAACGTGTCGAAAATGTGCCGGCATAACGAGTGCGCGGCGGTTGGAAGATGTGAACTGCGTGGAAACGCAATCTTCACGATTTGCGGAAGATTGGGCAACCGTGTTTAGGAACCGCGAAGCTTACGAACCGCCTTGTTCTACGGAGCCGGCGTCTTCGCCGTTCGGCTTCGCCTCCGCCGGCGTCGACTCCGGATCGGTCGGCGAGACTTCCGGCAACAGTTCGATCTGCAAGCGATCGATCCGCCGGCGATTGGCGTCCAGAATTTTGATGCGCACGCGGCCGCGCTTGAACGACTCGCCCACCGCGGGAATGCGGCCCAACTCGTGGAAAACGAACCCGCCCAGCGTGTCGAAGCTCTCTTCGTCGGGCAGTTGAATCCCCAAGCGTTCGTTGACGTCGGCGATGTGCGTGCGGCCGTAGGTCTCGTACGTGGTCTCGTCCAGTTGCTTGAAGTCGTCGGCCACGGCGTCGTCATGTTCGTCGGCGATTTCGCCCACGATCTCTTCCAACACGTCTTCGATCGTGACCAAGCCCGAGACCCCGCCGTATTCGTCCAAGACGATGGCGATATGGGTGCGGCCGCGTTGAAACTCCTGCAGCATTTCGTTGACCGGCTTCGATTCCGGCACGAAGAACGGGCGGCGCAGCACGGCGCGTAACGGTCGGCGCTGTTCGGGCGGGCGCGAAAGTTCGCGCAGCAGGTCCTTGATGATGAGGATGCCGATGATCTCGTCGCGAGATTTCCCTTGCACGGGAATTCGCGAGTGACCGCTTTCGCCCGCACTGCGCACGAGGGCGTCCCAGTCGGAGATCGCCGCGGAGCGTGGTCATTTCGGTGCGGGGCGTCATGATTTGGGCCACGCTGGCGTCGGCCAATTCCATCACGCTTTCGATCATCTCGCGTTCGTCGTTCTCGATCAGCCCTTCGCGTTGGCCGGCGCTGACCAGTCCGCGGATTTCTTCTTCCAGGTTTTCTTCGGCTTCTTCGTCGGCATCGGCTTCGGCGGGGCGTTTGGTCCAGGCGAACAGTTTGCCGCCCAGCCAAAAGACCGGCCACACCAAACGACCGAAAAACGACCACAAGCCCCAGGTCGACAATAAAAACCCTTCGCCGATGAAGCGTTGCAGCGCGGTCGGGATCCAATACAACGCCGCGAACACGGCCAGCACGAAGATGCCGATGCCCGGCCAGGGCGTGTCGCTGAAGACGCCGCCGACGTCGTTATGGAACGCGCGGACCATAATGCCGCCGCCGATCAACACCGAGATCAACGCGCACGGATCGAGCAGCGGCGCCCAGCGGTTCCTGCTGAGCGAGAATGTGTTGGACGTAGGATTCGCCCCGCCGCGCGACAGCGTTCGGTCAGCCGCGACCACGACAGATTGCGCAAGCACGCGCTCGCCGTCGCGCAACCCAACGCGACGGCCCACGCCGTCCACATGATGAAGTATTCGCCGCCGCTCACGAACGGGGCCTCCGCGGACGTCGTCCGCGTCCGCTCGCCCCGCCGCCATGTCCG
The DNA here is from genome assembly GCA_049840575.1 of Pirellulales bacterium. GTDB lineage: Bacteria > Planctomycetota > Planctomycetia > Pirellulales > JALHPA01 > JANRLT01. Next base: position 420,212 of record JASGKV010000001.1, on the reverse strand, counting down.
CCGCTGCCGCCGCGCCGGCGATCGTTCGCGTCGCGATGTGGTTTCGGCGAGGGCTGTGTTTCCGTCGTGGGCGCGTCGGAAGCAGCGGGCGTCGCGTCCACGGCCAGCACCTTGTTCAAATAAAACTTCTCTTTCGCCCGCATCGCGGCGATGTCGTCGTCGTCATGATCGTCGTAGCCCATCAGGTGCAATGCGCGTGAACGACATACAGCAGCAGTTCGTTGGCGGGTTCGGTTTGATACTCGGCCGCGTTCCGCACGGCGGTGTCGGCGCTGACCACGATCTCGCCTTCGAGGCCCTTTTTTCCGTTCTCCAGCGGAAAGGTCAGCACGTCGGTCGGATAGTCGTGCTCGAGAAAGCGTTTATTCAGCGCGTGAATCGCCGGATCGTCGAGCACGGCGACCGAAATCTTGGCCAGTTTGCAGCCCTCGCCCGCCAAAACCATGCGGACCGCGCGGCGGATCATGCCGTTGTCGACCGGCAGGGTTTCCTGCTGATTGGCGATCTTCACGGAAAAGGGCGAAACGTGATCGGAGGGCATGAGCGAACGAGTGAAAGTCGAAGTCGATGAGTGTTGTATGCGATGGGCCGCCGATGAAACCGATTCGTCCGATCACCACTGATCCGAGAGCGACCCCGACGATGGTCTCGTCGAATTCCCCGTCGATGTGATTCTTTGCGGATCCGTGGTGATCGGTTTCGTCATGAAAATCAGCGGCCGATTATCTTGATCGTCTATCCCGCGGTCTTTTGATCCGGGTATTTCACGCGACCGTGGTACACGGCGGTGAGGGATTTCGAAAGGCTGTCTTGCACCAGAGCCAGTTCGCGCATCGTGAGTCCGCATTCGTCGAACTGGCCGTCCATCAAGCGTTTCATCGCCAGATCGTAGACCAAGTTCTCGATCCGCGCCGGAGTGGGTTCGACCAACGTTCGGCTGGCGCTTTCCGACGCGTCGGCCAGCATCAGGATCGCGGTCTCCTTGGTTTGCGGACGCGGACCGGGGTAGCGGAAGCTGGCTTCGTCGACGTCGGCCGCGTCGGGATTGTTTTCGCTCTCTTTGCTGGCGCGGCGATAGAAGTATTCGACTAGCGTCGTCCCGTGATGCTGCTGGATGAAGTCGATGATCGCTTGCGGCAAGTGATGCTGGCGGGCCATGTCCGCGCCGTCCTTGACGTGCGCGATGATGACCAACGTGCTCATCGCCGGATTCAACGATTCGTGGCGGTTTCCTTCGCGGCCTTGGTTTTCGATGAAGTACGACGGCTTGTTCATCTTGCCGATGTCGTGGAAATACGCCCCCACGCGCACCAACAAACCCCGCGCGCCGATCGCTTCGGCGGCAGCTTCGGCGATCGTCGCGACGTTGATCGAGTGGTTGTACGTGCCGGTGCGCTTCTGGACGAGCTGTTGCAGCAACGGATGCGTGGGGTCGCCCAATTCCAGCAGGCTGAGATCGGTCAGCACGCCGAACAATTTTTCGATGAACGGCAGCATCCCCGACACGATAAAGCACGACGTCAACGCCCAGGCGGCGTTGCGGAACGCGTTCCAGGCCAGGTGCCGATCCAACGGTTGATGATCCAACGTGTTGACGCCCGCCGTGGTCGCGCCGACGACCAGCGCGGCGACCACGCCGACCAAGATCAACTTGCTGCGCGTCCGGATGCGACCCAGCAACAGGATCGTGCACGACGCGCCGCTGACCAAAATCACGTATTCGCCGATCCCCTGCCCTAACGTGAACGTGATGACCAGCGCCAGCTCGGCCGTCAGCAGCAACGCGATTTCGGTATGAAAGGCGATCGCCACGGTCATGCCGAAGACCAGTAGCGGAACCATCTCGGCGCGGATGTTGTTGCCGGCGGCCAAGTGCGCGAGACCGATCGTGACCACGGCCAACGTCAGCACCGTGAGAAAGCGATGAAAGTCCGTCAGCAGCGAAGTTTCGCGGTAATAGGCGTAGAACCCGCTGAGGGCCAGCGGCGCGAAGAACATCCCGAAGACGGCCAGCGATTCGATCGTTTTGTCGAACAGCGACTGGTGCGCGAGGTACGCTTGATGCTCGTTCCAGAGCAGCTTGTAGTCCTCGTCGTCGAGGATGTCGTTGCCGGGCACGAGAATGCTCTTATCGGCCAAGTGCTTCGTGTATTCCGTCGGAACGGCGTCGGCCGCCTTGGATTCTTCCTGAAACGTGTTCTCGGCGTCGAACGTCAGCGTGCCGGCGATTTTGGGGTTAAGCCAGTTGAACAAGACCTGCACCGCGTCGGGACCGATGGCGTCTTGCGATTTGAGTTGCGTCAGCAGCTTGCTCTTGGCGTTTTCGCTGCGCACGTCGGAGATCGAAACGATCTGCTCGAACTGCGGATTCAAGGGCACCCGGATCGCCAAGTTGATCAGCCGCTTGTCGTAGCGCGGGTCGTCGTTTCGACCGTTTTCTTGTCCTCCGGCGGGAACGCGGTCGTCGGATCGAAGACGCCCTTCGTTTCCAGCTCTTGCATCGCCACGGCGACGTCGAGATTGAACTTGTCGAACTGCACTGCGGGGTCAGCCGCTTGCGTAACTCGTCGTACGTGGCGCGGCGGCTCTCGTCGGTCGGCTTGGCCGCGCCGTCGACCGTCGGGAGGAATTCGTCCCACAGGCCGGGCTTCAACTTGTCGTACGTTTCGGCGATGACCAGTTGGTTCACTTGTCTTTCAACTCGGCCCGCAATTTGACGAGCGGCGCGGCGTTATTGACGAAATCAGATAAGCCGCAATCGGCAGCCTGTCATATCGCGCGTTTTGTCCTTATTTTCTTGCTGGAAATCGACTCGCGCCGCCGAACTGCGCGGCGGGACGTAATTGGTGCGGTAGCCGAACCGCCAGTCCAACCCGCGCGATCGCCCACAACGCCAGCATCGCGACGCAACCAAACTAATCGCGACGAGCAGGTCGCCGGCGAACGTTTTCCACGTCCGTTCGATCATCCCGGGCGGCGGTTCGACGGAACTGACCCGTCCGGATCCGAGGATCGACGTGGCGCCGAAAGACATGAGCGAGACGAGGAAGCGTGGAAGAGGGCGACCGCCGGAACACAGCGTCACGCCTTTTCCGTTGGCCGGTGTGCCCTTGGGAATGGTCGTCAGGCTAGGCGTCGACCACGGCCTGCACCAAGCGATGGCGGACAATATCCTCTTTGTTCATGGTCATCTCGGCCACGCCGTGGATGTAGCGAGGCCGCGTCATGGCGTCGATCAAGCCCGAGGTGGTTTGCGCGGGCAAGTCGATCTGCGTGGTATCGCCGCAGACGACGATCTTGCTGTTGGTGCCCATACGCGTCAGAAACATCTTCATCTGTTGGATGGTCGTGTTCTACGGTTTTTCGTCCAGGATGATGAACGCGTCGTTCAGCGTGCGACCCCGCATGTAGGCGAGCGGCGCCATCTCGATCACGTTCTGCTCGGTCAGGCGTTTGACCAACTCGTAATCCATCAGGTCGTTGAGCGAGTCGAGCAGGCGGCCGCGAATGCGGGTTGATCTTGTCCTTGGCGATCGCCCGGTAGAGACAGCGATTCGCCGGCTTCGACGGCGGGCCGCACCAGCACGATCTTGCGGATCCGTTCCTGTTCGACGCGAGACCGCCATGGCGACGGCCAGATACGTTTTGCCGCTGCCCGCCGGACCGACGCACAGGACGATGTCGTGTTTCTTGATCGCCTCGACATAGGCTTCCTGTCCGGGCGTGCGGGGGCCGAACCAGGCATCCGCCAGCCATGCCGACGATCGGTCGTGGTCCGACTGCGGAGCTTTGCATGACAGCCACGAGCACGCCGTCGACATCGTGCGGATCGAGACGACCCCGACGTTCGGCCAGGGTTTTCAGGCTGCTCGGGGGCGGGCCCGCGGTGGCGATCTCGACGGCGGCGGTTCGCCCTCGATCTGGATCCGCTCGTCAGCGACGACGATGGTGACGCCCAGGGCGGTGCGGAGCTTGCGGAGATGCGTATCGCGAATTGAGAAGGAATCGTCAGGAGGGTCTTCGCGTCGAGAACCGAAATCGATTGGGTCTGCATCTCACGGGGCGTCGATCCGTCACGCCCCCCGGGGACTCGAAATGATAATATACCTGTTCCTGAGGATCACGGAACGGAATTCGCCGGCGGCGACGTAAAGCCTTGGAAGTTCAAGATTAGAACCAGGTAATCGGCCAGATTAAGGCGTTTACGCCGAAAATCCGGGAAAGGGGCCACGAATTCGCCGAAATCGCACGGAGTACTGCTGGTCACCAATTACGAGTCGATCACCGATACCGCAGGCGACTTTTCCATCGTTACGGCAACCAGCCGGCCGCCCAGATGATGTAGGCCACCAGGGCAAGGCGAAGAGGATCGAATCGAGCAAGGAAATCCAGCGGCCGCCGAGCCGGCAGTCAACTGCTGCTGTCTTTCCGGCCCAGATCGCGTTTGATGAGGGACTCGGCCAAATCGCCTGCCAATCCGACGCCGGCCGATAGCATGCCGTCAATCATCCAGCGGACCGCCGCCGGAACTCGCAGGAACGCTCCTTCCAGCGGGAGTTCACATCATCCACGGTCGAGAGGTCGCCCAACTCGGTCAACCAATACATGTGGACGGCCCAACTTCCGACGGCGGTAAAAATCGCCGCGCAGGAGGGAGCCTTTCCCCAATTCTGCCCGGGCTGAGAGTCGGCGTCATCTTGTGTCGGCCGAAAAGTCGCCCCAACGTATAGGCGCCGATGTCGCCCAATTTGACGAAAAGGATCATCGACCCGACCGCCAACACGCCGAACGCGGGAGTCGCTTGTCCGACGCGCAATTCGATCAGCGTCGTCAACAGCAGTCCGACGTAGCTCCAACCGAAGATCAACAACGCGATGTTGAGGACCGCGTCGCCCGGTGTGCGGTAGCGGCGTATTTCGACCACGAACGCCGCGAGAACGCAGACCAAAAACACGACGATCGGCCACGCCCAGGGATTGGCCGCGCGGTGTCCGGGCGGCAACACGAAGGTCGGGACGAGGTTGATCGCGACGATGGCGACGTTACCGGCCGTCAACAACAGGGGCGACGGTCGCCAGCCGCGCGCGGCGTACAGGTAGCTGAGATCGCTCGACCCGAGCGCGGCGACCGCGATCAGCAACGGAAACAACCACGCGGCGGGGCGCGTGCCGGCGATTTGCGCGGCGTCGAGCCAAAACAACGCGACGAGCAACGCGATCAACGCCGCCCCGATCAGAAGTCGCCAACGCAGCATGGAAAGAATCGAGAAACGTAAATATGCGTGAGTGGGAAGCCGATCGGCGGTCATTACGACAGCCGGTCTCGCCAGTAATCGGGGTGACGACTATGGTGCTTAAACGCGAGGATGCGAATCAGATCGTACTCGACACGAAAATAGATCGAGAAGGGGAATCGACGCAAGATATAACGACGAATATCGTGTTCGACGACGGCACAACGTTCGGGAGATCGACTGATTAAGGCGATTGCGTCGTCGATCGCGTCGAGAAATTGCTTACCGAACGTAGGAACGCTCGATTCGTAATATCGAGCGGCTTCAATCAATTCGGCGTTGGCATCCGGATGCTGAGCTACTCGCATCCGATCGCCCGACGTGCCGCATTCATCGCAACCTCATTTGGAATCGCAACGACGGACCCCGAAGAGAGTTCCCGATCACGTCGAACGGCGTCGAGGATCGCCTCGCGCTCCTCAATGTCCGGCAATCCGGCGTCGATACTCCCCCACAACGCTTGAGCGAGAGCAACGCGATCCTCAAGCGGGAGTGCCATCGCGGCGCCGGTGAGTTCGTGAAAGGACATAAAAATCAGCCTATGGACGCAAGTTGTCTCGGTCAAGGAGCAGGTGTTCGATACAAGCGTCGAGGTCGAGCATGACGAGATCCGGTTGTCACGTCCTTGTAAGCTTGTCGGCGAGACTCAATCGGACAAGCGTTACCGTCATTCCACCAGCTGCTTCAATCCCCCGTAGCGTCGATCCCGCGCCGCGTAATCTCGGAACGCCGTGTGAAGCTCGGCTTCATCGAACTCCGGCCAGCCTTTTTGCGTGACCCACAGCTCGGCGTAGCTGATCTGCCACAGCAGGTAGTTGCTGATGCGCAACTCGCCGGCGGTGCGAATCAACAAGTCCGGATCGGGCATGCCCGATGTGTACAGCCGCGCGGCCAGGTCCTCTTCGGTGATCGCTTCGGGGTCGAGCGTGCCGGCGGCCGCTTCGTGCGCCAGTTGCTTGGCCGCGTCCAGCAGCTCGGCCCGAGCCGCCATAGTTGATCGCCAGGCACAAACGCAGCCCGGTGTTCGCCGCGCTCAGTTCGATCGTCTTATCGATCTCGCGCAGCGTCGTGGCCGGGATGCCGTCGCGGCGGCCGATCGTGGCGACGCGGATGTTTTGGCCCAGGATCACGCCTCGCTCTTCGATCATGTACTGTTCGAGCAAGTGCATCAGGAAGTCGAGTTCCTGACGCGGGCGTTTCCAGTTCTCGCTGCTTAAACAATACAGCGTCAGTTGTTCGAGACCCAGTCGTGCGCACTCTTCGGTCGTGCGACGCACGCTGGCGACGCCGCGGCGATGGCCTTCGATGCGCGGCAAGCCCTGGCGTTGCGCCCAGCGGCCGTTACCGTCCATGATGATCGCCACGTGCCGGGGCAGCTTTTCGGCCGGCGGCAACGCGGGTGGTTCGATCACGGGCGAGTTCATCGAATAACGCCGAAGGGGGATACAAATCGGGCTGCGAACGGGTGTTGCCTCTATCTTACTTCGCTTCCGCCCACATCGTTTGTTTTCGATCCGGTCCGACCGAAACGACGTCGACCGGGCGGCCGATCAACTCGCTCAGCCGTTTCAGGTAGTTTTGCGCCTTGCTGGGCAAGTCGGCGATCTTGCGGATATTGGTGATTTCCGTCTGCCAGCCCGGCAGGGTTTCGTAGATCGGCTGGGCTTTGCGCAAATCGTTCACCCGGCTGGGAAAATCCGTCACGCGTTTTCCGTCGATTTCGTATGCGGTGCAGATTTTGATTTCCGGCAGTTGGCTGATCACGTCCAGCAGCATCACCGCGATGGCGTCGACGCCGCTCAACCGCGCTGTGTACCGCGCGGCCACCGCGTCGAACCAGCCGCAACGGCGCGGGCGTTTGGTCACGGTGCCGTATTCGTTCCCGCGATCGCGGATGTGTTGGCCGATGTCGTTGTTTTGCTCGGTCGGGAACGGTCCGCCGCCGACGCGCGTGTTGTAGGCTTTGACCACGCCCAGGATCTTGTCGACCCAACGCATCGGCACGCCCGAGCCGCTGGCCACGCCTACGCCGCTGCTGTTGCTGCTGGTCACGTAGGGGAAGGTCCCGTGATCGATGTCCAGCAACGCGCCTTGCGCCTTCGAACAGCAATCGCTTGCCAGCTTCGACGGCGTTCAACAGATATGCGTTCGTGTCGGCGACGTAGGGCTTCAGGCGTTCGCCGTAGCCGCGGTACTCGTCGTAAATCGCGGCGGCGTCCAGCGGTTTGGCGTCGGCGCCCGACCAGATCGGCAAGTAGACGTTTTTGGCGTTGACGATGTGTTCGATCTTGTCGCGGAAATCGTCTTCATAGAAATCGCCCAAGCGAATCGCGTGCGAGCGGCCGACCTTGTCGCGGTAACACGGCCCGATGCCTCGCAGCGTGGTGCCGATCGCTTCGCCGCCGCTTACGCCGCCGTCCATCGCGCGATCTTCGGCGATATGCCAGGGGAAGATCACGTGGGCGCGGTCGCTGATCATCAAATTCTTCCCGACCTCGACGCCGCGGCCGACCAACCCGTCGATCTCGCCCAGGATGCTGGGCGGGTTCAAGACCACGCCGCCGGTGATGATCGAGATCACCTTCGGGTTGAGAATGCCGCTGGGGATCAGCGACAGCTTGTACGTTTGATCGCCGGCGACGACCGTGTGCCCGGCGTTGGCGCCCCCTTGGTAGCGAACGACCAAGTCGTGGCGTTCGGTCATCAAATCGACCAGCTTGCCCTTGGCTTCGTCACCCCACTGCAGACCGATCACACACGTAGAAGCCACGGCGAAGTCCTATCTTTCCGGCGAAGAGCGATTCCGACGGCGCGCGGCCCGACGACGTTCGAGCGAGCCTGCGTCCGAAAGTTCCAAACACGTTAATATAGGGAGTTTGCCGCTCGGTCTTCAAGGGTGCGCGAGCATCTCCGATGACCGATTCTTCGCGGATTTCACAACGAACGACGAAGAAAACTTGTGACGAGCGATTCGGCCACGGCATCATAAACTGTGAGACGCAAGCGACCACTTCGTGAAAGTTCGCCGGAGAATCACGATGACTCCATCCCCCTCGATCGAATCCTCCTTCAACTTCAAACGCGCGGTGCTCGGGCTGTTGGCCGGGGCGATCGGGATTTGCGCCGCGTTGGGAATCCTGGCGGTGCTGACCGATCACTTCGGGTGGTTCGAAGTCGCGCGTCATGCTGACGACCGTCGTCGTCGCGCTCTCCGGACTGTGCGGTTTGGCCAACGGCGCGTATCTGGCCACCGGTCGCGGAACCGCGTTACCCTGGGCCGGGATCGTGCTTTCGATCGCGGCGGGGGCGTTGTTGCTGCTGCTGATTTGGGTCACGCCCAACATCGAAGCGTTGTGGAAAGCGACGGCCGTCGTCTCGATCTTCGCCATCGCGTGCGGGCATCTCTCGTTATTGTCCATCGCGCGGTTGGCCACCAATTATGCGTGGTCGATGAAGCTGGCCCAGGCGTTGATCTTCGGCGTCGCGTCGTTGCTGACGCTGCTGATCGTCGGCGAAATCGCCCACGAGGGGCCGATCCGTTTGCTGGCGGTCGGGGCGATCCTCGACGCGGCGGTGACGATCCTGATTCCGATCTTTCACAAACTCAGCAAATCCGATCCCGCGTCGGCGCACGCCGCGGCGGACCCGACGGTCGTGGAAATCGACCGCGAAATCGCGACGTTACGGACGCGCATCGAGGAATTGGAACAACGCAAGCGTGAACGCGCTTTGTAAAAGAATCCGAAATCCGTGTAACGAAAATCGTGTTCGTCCGTCTCAGTCCCGGATGTCGGTTACGCTTCCGCGATTCGGAAAGCAGGTCTCGAGCGATGTCGCGAATTCTATGCAGGGCGTTGTTGTGTCTGTCGTGCGTCGTTGCGATCGGATGCGATCGTCGCGAGCCCGAACCCACGGTCTGCATCGAGCCGGCCTTCCCCACGGAAACCGGCGTGCTGGATTTCACGTTCGGACCAATTCACGAACAGTTCTCGCCCCAGAATACCGCGAATCCGGGGAGTCGCTGGCTCGGCACGAAGGTCCTCTGTCGCAACGTCTCCAACGCCTCGATTTGGATCCACGGGCATGGTCCCGATTCTCCGTTCTACGGCCTGCAAACACGCGCGACGAAGCAGGACATGTGGATTCGGTACGACATTGGGTTTTGCGGAACGGGGGCCGTAGATCACGAAATTCCGGCTGGAGCGACGTTTACGTTCGATGTGGCGGTGCCCGAGATGTTTGACGGTCACGAACTACGCGTCGTCCTCGATTTTCGCAAACAGCCGAGGGCGAACGAGCGATTCGAGACCACCTCGCAAGAGATCGCATTAACTGCGAAAACCCCAGCTCCGCCGCAACCGGAATAACGACCGCGAGACATCGCCGGCCCGTGTGCAAGCTGTCCGAGAGCGATGTGCGGAATCGGTATCGCGAATCGTACGCCGCCCGAAGCGCGTTCTCCGCGCGAACTGTTTGCCCGCGTCGCGACGAACGTTTCCAATAACATCGTGCAACGCGTTCGACATCGTAACCATCGGGGGTGTGCCATGAAGACGATCGCATGTTTGGTCGGTCTGATTTTGAGTATCACGGTTTCTGCGCAGGCCCAGGGGCCGATTCTCGATACGCGGATCATCTCCGTCCGGATGCCGCAGGAAGATTTGACGCTGTGTTATTTCGAGGGGAGCCCCAGCATGGGGATCGAATTGACCTCGCTCAGCGCGTCGATCCGAGGAAATCGGTTCTACGTCGGCGACGGCGAAATCGCGCTGCTGCTCGACGCGTCGCAGTCCCGGCTGACGTTCCAAGGCACAGCGGACGGGATCGCCCACGGCCATGTGTTTAAGAAGGGCGCGAAACTGCAAGTCTTGCCTGGGTATAAACAGGTCACCGATTTGAAACCGGGCGACGTCTACTTAGAGTTCCCGGGCATAACGTTCGTGCTGCCGAATAAGGGGCAGCCCTGAGTTTTTTCCGCACAGCTCTCGTGGAATCTCCGGCGCGACGAATGACCACGTATGATCGATTATGCGACACCCCCTGATCGGTTCGAGGCGAATGTGCGGCCGTTCGTCGCCCAATTCGTGCTCCTCGGCGTGGTGGGATTCGTTTGTCTGACCATGGCGATCGCGCAGTGGACGGGCATGGTCGGAGACACGTCGGACAGCACGAGCTCTCGCTCCATTCCGACGCAACTGTTCTTCGGCGTCGCCTTACTGTCGCTCGCCCTCCCTGCCGGCTGCAACCTACTCGCTCGTAGAACCGCCTCGATCAGTTGCTATCGCGAAGGCATCGAATTCAATCTGATCGGCGCCGTCTCCCTCACGGGAGATGCTTTAACGCGGGGTATCTATCGGCAATGGTGTCCCTGGCTCTCGTTTCAAGGATGGCGGCGGCGAACGGCGCGTTTGGAATGGTCGCAGTTTCAGACCGTGTCCCTGTTCGCTCGCTCCGGGGCGAGCGATCTCCGTCGTGCTTGGGTTTCTTGAATATCAGGACGAATGGAAAACGATCAGCGGGCTTCGATTTCCACACGCGACGTTGCTGGACGATCCGTGTACGATCGTGGAGGCGATCGAAACGTTCTCACTGCGAAGCGAAGTACGCAAGCGATTGGCGTCTTGGAACGAAATCACAAAATCCACGACATACTCTGTAGTCCATGAACCCCTTTGAATCCCCTCGTTCCCCCTCGAAATCGTCGCTCGTTTCCGTCGGCGAAATGCTGGCGTTGCTGTTCGGCTCCGCGCTGGTCTTCACCGCGCTCGGCGGCGGGGTCGGGTATCTGCTGGGGCGGTACTTGCCGGGGTACTATCGCTCGGTCTTTCGCAACGGGCAGTCGCCCGACTTCGATCCGGTGGCCGCCGGCGTGGGCCAGGGCGTGACGCAAGGCCTGGTCGGCGGCGTCGTGATTGGCGTGGTCTTGATCGTGGCGATGCTCTGGTTTCGCCTGCGAGCGCCTCAATCGCCCGACGCACGACGCTCAGGAACGCTGACTCGTGCAAGAGCAGCGAGACGATAGCATGCGCCGCCCGGTGTCGGCGTTTCGCGGCGACCGATTCTCGCGAAACCGTTATGCTCAGGTCGTGAGTTTTTACGCACCGCCGGCCTCCGCGCGTGGCGGTCGATCGTGTTCGGCCGCCGCCGCGTCGTGAGGACGGCCTTCTTCCAAGGAGTGGGGCAATGTCTCGATGGATCGCAGGTCTGGCCACGGTGTTGGCGTTCGCACGAGTCTTAGCCGCGGCGGAACCCGCGACCGGACCCGACCCGAGCGCGTATCGCGCGCGGTTGATCGAAGTCGTCGCGCAGGCGCGATTGACCGACGACCACAAAGCGGTGGGCGTCCGTTTTATCCTGCCCGAGGATGGGTTGCAGTTGAAGTTTCTGGTGGAAGGCCCGCATCTCGCCGCGTTTCGCGACGACGGTTTGAAACTGAACGTCTTAAAAACCAAGCAGGGCGAAGACCTGCTGACGAGCGAAGCCGGCGAGTATGAACTGGAAGCGATGCCGCGCGTCGCCGACCCGAAGTACGGCGAGTTCTCGTTTACGTTACCCCACGTCGACATCAGCGAACTCGACGGTCTACGCGTGCAGGGGACGATCGCCGTGATGATCTCGGCGAAAAAAGAGACGCTGAAATCGGACGCGGTGGACCTGTTCAAGAAACACGAGCAACCGATCGCATTGGGTCCGTATCAAATCCACCTGGGAGGCGTCGACCATTCGAAGAACGCATTTCCGCCCGGGGCCGAGAAGCGACTCGGGTTCTCCGTGAACGGCGATTTACAACCGCTCGTGGACGTCTATGCTTCCGTCGACGGCAAACGGTTGAACCCTCTCATCAGCACGATCTGCGGCAAATCCCAATGGAACGATTTCGAAGCCACGGGCGAAGGTCCGGGGACGATCGAAATCGAAGTTTGGAAAGACCTCCGCGAGGTGAAGATTCCGTTTACGAACGAACTGCCGCCGCGCGATCCCGAAACTCCGCGCAGAAGGCCGGACGACGCGTTCGGCGGCTTTCGCTTCGGGAAGAACCGCTTGCCTGACGAACCGGGTCGACTGCCTGTCCCACCGTCGGTCGACGATCGTTGAACCGCGGAAGCGTTAAGCACGTCGCGGCATTTGCGAGCAATCACGCTTCTCTACTCGGAATCCGCTTGACGAGAAAGTGTCTGTAGGATGAGGGTTCAGGTATGAAATCCACAATTCGAAGTCATGTCGCCCGGCATGTTCGACTTTTGGCGTCCGCATCGGAACTCGTGGCATATCCCGTTGTAGACGAATGGGTTGATGGGTTCACGACCGATTTGTTTCATCCGAAAGATCCGGCCTTTATCGATGCGTTCTCCGAACAGGAATTGCGCGATCTCTGCGAACTGTATGGCCTGCTCTGCCACGCCGCGAAAATTCTTCGCGACCAAGATCAAAGCGATATTCCGACGATCTTGAAGATCGCAGAGTGGCGTTGGGTGATGGCGAAAGCCCAAGTGATGCTGATTTGGTTTCGCAACGACTGAAGAGAACGAGGTTCCGCAACTTAAATTCTGTTCCATTTTTTACCGGTTTGTTTGACATGTCCGTGGAGATCGGAATCCTCATCTTCCCGCAGGTCCAGCAGCTCGATTTAACCGGGCCGTACGATGTCTTCGCGTCGTGGCCGGAGGCGCGGGTGCGGTTGGTCGGTAAGACGCTCGATCCGGTCGTTTCGTCGACCGGCTTGCGTTTGCAACCGGACGTGACGTTCGCGGAATGTCCGCCGTTGGACGTGGTGTGCGTCCCCGGCGGGATCGGGATCAATCCGCTGTTGGTCGACGACGCGACGTTGGACTTTGTGCGGTCGCAGGCCGAGACGGCGCGGTACATCACGTCGGTTTGTACCGGGCGCTCGTGTTGGGAGCGGCCGGATTGCTACGCGGCAAGCGGGCGACCACGCACTGGATGTCGCACGATCTGTTGGCCGCGTTCGGCGCGATTCCGACGCACGACCGCGTGGTGCGCGACGGCAATCTGATGACCGGCGGCGGCGTGACGGCCGGGATCGACTTCGCCCTGACGCTGCTCGCCGAGTTGGCCGGCCCGGACACGGCGCGGACGATCCAGCTCGGGCTGGAATACGCGCCGGCCCCGCCGTTCGACGCCGGTTCGCCGGCGACCGCGCCGGCCGAGATCGTGGCGGCGGCCCAGCAACGGGGAACGGCGTCGCGGACCGAACGAGAACGTTTGGTCGCCCTGGCGGCGGCGAAATTGCACGGCACGTCCGCCCGCAATCTGCCGTAACTGCGCACGGTTATGCGTAACGACCGGAGGGCGAAGGGCTTGTGGAAGTTTTCAGAAACCGACGGGCAGCCGTTGACGTCGTCCGTGCGTTATGGTATACATAATATCAGTTATTAGATTGGGTAGGTACAGGATTTGCGTCGCGTCGTCATTCCAGCAGGGGACGCAGATGCCGCTTGAAAATACTTTTTTGGCGATCACTGATCGCTCGAAACGCTCGCAGAGTGAAACTAGGAAAGATCGTCGAGAAGTCGGCTGTCGAAGAAAGCGACACCGGCGGTTCGATGAGAAAAACGTTTTGAAAAACGGTGATCGGATCGATCGTTTCGCTCGTAACGCTCGCGCAGTGGAAATGGGGCGTTTGGCGAGACGACGCGAGCCCCAGGCCGACGCCGGCGGCTCAATCGAGAAAAAAACTCCGACGTCACTCGCGATCGTAACGCTCGCTAAGTGAACTTAGGCAAGACAACACGACGATTGTTTCACGTGAAACAATCGTCCACTCAGCCGGTGGGGTACTGCTTACAGTATTCGTACAACGCCATCGCGGTCGACGTGTGGACGTTGTAGCTGTGCGGCATTCCGTAGACGGGGATTTCCACCACGCGGTCCAGATATTTCAATTCCTCGGGCGTCAGGCCTGAGCGCTCGTTGCCGACGACGAGCGCCATTTTGCGCGGAAACGCGAACGAGTAAATCGATTCGGAATTGGACGTTTGTTCGAGACCGACCAGGACGTAGCCCTGCTGTTTGAGTTCCTTAAGGACCGGCGGCAGCGTGCGGTGCGGTTCGAGTTTGACCGTGTCCGCGCCGTCGCGGGCGATTTTGTCGACGACACGATTTTGGCCGCAACAGATCACGCGTTCGATGCCGCAGCAGCCGGCGGTCCGGACGATGTGCGACAGATTGATGTGGCTGCGTAACGGCGCAGGCGACGATCAACTCGCGCGGTCGCTCGAGTTTGGACGGCGGCTGGTGTCGCGAGTGTTCGAACTCGGGCATGGGGGAGTGCGGAATTCGGAGTGGGGAATGCGGAATGACGGAGCGAGATCGAGAACGCGTGGACTACCGGACGGGTCGGTTCAGCGCCGACCGAAGCCGTGGTATCGCAAAGCGATGCCGTGGAAACCGACCACGTCTTGACCGCCGGCGTACTCTATCATGAAGGTCTGGGCGAAATCCATGATCCACGCGCAGGAGACGAGGATGAACACATTATCGCTGCGACGACCGTTCACGGTTTTCGCTTGCATGCTCGCTTCGATCGCGTGGGCGTGCGTGTCGGCGGCCAACGCGCCCGCCGGCGGCGCGACGTTAACGCGGCAGAGCTACGAGGACTTTCAAGCTTGGCTGAAAACACAACGCGGCAAGATTGTGATCGTCGACTGTTGGGCGACGTATTGCGCACCGTGTAAGAAGGAGTTTCCGAAACTGGTCGCGATCTCGGAGAAAGCCGACCCGCGCGAGCTGGTTTGCGCGTCGGTCAGTTTCGACTACGACGACACCGCGACGCCGGCCGAAAACAACGCGCCGGTTCTCGAATTCCTCAAGAAGCAAAACGCCGGCAAGGTGCGTAACATCCTGGTGACGCTGGACCCGGACGAGTTGCACAAGCAGCTCGGGCTGACGTCGATCCCCACGGTGTTGGTTTACGACCGCGCCGGGCAGGTGAAAGCCTTCGACTCGAGCGTGCCGGGCAAGCCGTTCGATTACGCGCAAGTCGAAGCGTACGTCGCCGAGTTGCGGAAACCTTAGCGGGATCGATCCGCTTAGCGACGGGCGAGGAACATTCGTTGATACAGCGTTTGTGCGCCGGACGATCCGGTCAGCAGGTCGCGAATTTCGACGAAGCGTTCGGGAACGACGCGATAGAAGTTGTGCTTTCCGTCGCGACGGCACTCGATCAGCCCGCCGGTCCGCAGCAACGCCAAGTGATGGCTGACGGCCGGTTGGCTTTGCTTCAGCAGTTCGCACAACGCGCGGACGTGGTACTCGGGCTCGACCAGCAGGTATTGCAGAATTTTCAGACGCGTTTCGTCGGCCAACGTTTTGAAGAGTTCGACGAAGTTTTTGAGATCGCGCCGTTCCAAGGGAACGAGAGATGATCATGTTCGGTCGCGGCTTTGCCCCGAGTGTTTGGCGACATGGCTTGCAACAACATGCTTTCCTTGCCCACGTTCTTTGGAAAAGAAGCCCCTTTTCGTAACGTCGAACTGCCCCCGTTCATCTGGTGCGAAGTCGTCTCGTCTCTGGAGAGAAACGGAAATCAACGGTCCAAGTCGCTTGAAACGTCCGAATTCTCGTCGCTATCGTAGTCAATCTATCGACCGTCGACACGATTTCTACCAACGATTTCAAGAAAATTCCCCCAAATTGCGGGGGGGCCTGATTATTACCAAGAAACGATCGAATTGACTTTGTGGAAGCCCCATCTTCAACGACGCGGAAGCGAGATTTGGAAATGTACGGAAACGCAGAATGTAAAAGGCATTATGGGCTTTGGTGAATCAGGGGTTTGCGGAAATGAAAAAGAGCTGACCGCGACGAAATGTCGTATACGGTCTCTGTTAATTCATCGCTACAGGAGTTATTGTCGAGCAGTCCGTAAAGGACTTACGAATCGTCTGGAGTCGGCCGATGCACGCGGTTGCCGCTCGAGGGTGGTTCATGTTTGCATCCGGTTTGCGTTAAGTTGGCAACTAGGGAAAAACCATTTCGCCGTTCCTCGCCATGCCGCCGACGATTCGTCGACGAATCCTTTCCGCTTGCGTCGTGGCCGTGATCCTGGGCGCGATCTGGGGGGCGACGCGCCTCGGCTCGCTGCCGGCGGCCGACTATGTGGTCGTCAATAATACCGAAGTCGAAACCCTCGACCCGGCCCAATCGCAGGGCGTGCCCGAAGGACGCGTGATCTGGGCGTTGTTCGAAGGGCTGTGCGTCCCGGATGCAAAGGATCTCTCTCCGCAACCAGGCGTCGCGGAACGCTGGGAGATCTCCGACGACGGCAAACGCTACGTGTTTCACCTTCGCCCGAACGCCAAGTGGTCGGACGGCACGCCGCTGACCGCGGCCAATATCGTTTGGTCGATGCGACGAATGCTGCACCCCTCGACCGGTGGACAGTATTCCTATGAATTGTGGTACGTCGTGAACGCGGGGCGTTACACGAAGCAAGAGCTGCGCGCGGGGGACGCGGTCGAGATTCAAGTCTTGCAGGACGGGTTAAGCGCGGCGGACAAACAACTCGCCGTCGACGAGCCGTTGGATACGGACTACGATCGCGCGAACGCGCCACACGCGTTGTTGCGCGGTAAGTTAATCGCGATCCGGGGCGAAAAACTGTTCGACATTGAGATCGACGGCCGCGTCCGGACGTTCGATGCCGACGTCAACCGCAAGCCGCGACTCGGCGAGCCGGCCGTGTATGTGCTGCCGGATTTCGAGAGCGTGGCGATCCGCGCGTTGGACGAACGAACCGTCGAATTCCGGCTGGAAAACCCGACGCCGTATTTCCTCGAAGTGCTGGCGATGTATCCGTTCGCTCCGGTCCAACGAGCCTGCGTGGCGAAGCACGGTCATGCGTGGATCAAGCCGGGCAACTTGGTCTCGAACGGGCCGTATGTTTTGCAACAGCGACGCTTTCGCGAGCGGATTCGCGTGGTCAAGAATCCGCACTATTGGGACGCGAACAACGTCGCGCTCGAGACGGTCGATTTCCTCTCGGTCAACGGTCAGAACACGGCTTTGAATCTGTATTTGACCGGACAGGCCGATTGGATCGAAAAAGTGCCCGGCGCCGTCGTCGCCGATCTCCCGCGACTTTATCCGGACGACTATCGTCCCGCTCCTTATATCACCACGTATTTTTATCGCATCAACGTCACGAACGGGCCGCTGAAGAATAAGAAGCTTCGTCAGGCGTTGAACATGGCGATCGACAAGTCGAAGATTTGCTCGGACATCACGCGCGGCGGACAAACGCCGGCACGGTCGTTCGTATCCAGCGTGATCGACGACCACGACCCGGCGCTCTGCGGACCGTTCGATCCGGCGGCCGCTCGGGCGTTGCTGGCCGAGGCGAAACGCGAGTTGGTCACCGATGGATTGTTGGCGTCGGAAACCGCGCCGCTGCGGTTGAAGTTGCAATTCAACACGTTGGAAAGTCATCAGGCGATCGCCGAGACGATTCAAATCGAATGGCTCAGTCATCTGGGGATCGAAGCGGAACTCAATTCCCTGGAATGGGGTGCGTATCAGAAGAACCAGAACGATCTGACCTACCAAATCAGCCGGGCCGGATGGGTGGGCGACTATAAAGACCCGATGACGTTCCTCAAACTGTTCACCAGCGACAGCACGCAAAGCAACACTGGTTGGAAACATCCGCCGTACGACGAGTTGATCGCCCGAGCTTCGCGAAGGGGATCCGGTCGCGCGGCGTAAGCTCTTTCACGAGGCCGAAACGATTATGATGGACGAGTTACCGGTCATTCCGATCTATTTCGACGCGACCAACAGCATGTCGAAGCCGTATGCGCGGGGTGTGTATTCCAACTATCACGATATCCATCCGTTGAAGGCGATCACCGTCGATCTCGACGCCAAGGCGCGGCATGCGCACGGCGAACGCGTGGAGGCCGCCCCGTGATGCGTTTCGTCGTACGGCGCACGGTGTGGATGATCGTTACGTTGTGGGCGGTTTTCACCGTGTCGTTTTTTCTGATGCGGAACACCAGCGGCAATCCGTTCGACGGCGATCGAAAGCTGGAGCCGGCCGTACGCGCGATGCTGGAGAAGCGTTACGACTTGGATAAGCCGCAGTGGGAGCAATATCTGCTGGAGATGAAACGGTATGTGTTCGAGCTGGATCTGGGCTACAGCATGAAGCAGAAGGATTACAGCGTGAATCAGATCATCGCCGAAGGGTGGCCGATCTCGGCCGCGCTTGGCGTGCTGGCGTTGACGCTGGCGGCCGCGGTCGGAATTACTGCCGGCACGATCGCCGCCGTGCGTCGCGGAACCTACGTCGATACGACGGTGATAGGGATTTCGACGCTGGGGATCGCGTTGCCCAACTTCGTGTTGGCCGGGTTGGCGATCATCGCGTTCGCGTTTTTGATTCCGCTCTTCCCGGCCGCCGGTTGGGGCCGGTGGGAGCATTTGGTGCTGCCAGCGTGCTGTTTGGCAGCGCCGTATGCGGCGTACATCGCGCGGTTGACGCGGACGGGCATGCTGGAAGTGTTGAACCAAGATTTCATCCGCACGGCGATCGCCAAAGGGTTGCCGGCGCGGACCGTCGTGCTGCGTCATGCGTTGCGCGGCGCGCTACTGCCGGTGGCCACGTATTTAGGTCCGGCCGCGGCGGGGATTTTGACCGGTTCGATGGTGGTCGAGCAAGCGTTCGCGATTCCCGGACTCGGTACGCATTTCGTCTTCGCCGCGTTGCAATACGATTACACGCTCTGTCTGGGCTTGGTCATGTTGTATACGGTCGTGTTGTATACGTTGAATTTCGTGGTCGATCTCACGTATGCCGTGCTCGATCCGCGCGTGAAGTTGGAATAACCACCGCGGTCTCCTGCCCGATCGTTTTCGTACGTCCGTTTTCGCGAGTGATCCGATTCTCCCCGCCGCACCATCCGCCGACGCGAAGCCGCTCGAACGTTACGCCGCGATGCTGCGCGACGCCGAGCATTTGCGTGGCGTTTCGTTGGGCCGCGACGCGTGGCGGCGGTTGAAGAAGCGGCGGTCGGCGATGTTGTCGCTGGGGTTTTTGATCACGCTGACCGTGTTGGCGATCCTCACGCCGTTGCTGCCGTTTCAACCGCCGCGGACGATCGACCTGAAATCCAAATACCTGCCGCCGCTGCGCGAATGGTGGTACGTGCCGGAGATCGCGGAAGGCGCCTCGCCCGACACGCGGCCGCTGCCGGCGTCGTTACCTGCGATCGACGTCGAACGGCTACGACCCTATGTGGAAGACGGCGCGTGGAAGAAAAAGTCGGTCGTCTATCCGGAGTATGCGAAGCTGGATGCCGGGTTCGGTTACGAGGACTTGGATTGGGTCAGCCAACGACTGTTGGAGACGCGGATCCGCTGGTTCGGCCAAGGCTCGTTCGGTTCGTGGTGCGGGACCGATAACTTGGGCGCGACATGTTGTCGCGCATTTTCTGGGGTTCTCGTCTGTCGTTGGCGACCGCGCTCACCGCGACGTTCGTCTCGCTGTTGATCGGCGTGTCGTACGGCGCGATCGCAGGCTACTTCGGCGGCGTGGTCGACGACGCCATGATGAGGGTGGTCGATATTTTGTATTCGATTCCGTTTATCTTCATCGTGATCTTCACGATGACGGTCTTGGATAACGAAACATATCGTCGCCCCTTGGAATGGTTGGGCATCGGGCGAATGACCGTCTTCTTCGTGATGATCGGCGCGTTGTTCTGGTTGACGATGTCGCGCGTCGTGCGGGGACAGGTCATTTCGCTGAAACATCATCAATTCGTCGAGGCGGCCCGCAGCGTCGGCGCCGGGCCGACGCGAATCATCGGCCGGCATTTGATTCCCAACCTGATGAGCATCGTCATCGTTTATCTAACGCTGACGATCCCGAACGTGATGTTGGTCGAAGCGTTTTTGTCGTTTCTGGGCCTGGGCGTCCGTCCGCCCGACGTGTCGTGGGGCGTGCTGGCGAACGAAGGGATCAAAAACATCACGCCGATCGTCATCTATTGGTGGTTGGTCGTGTTTCCCGGCGGCGCGATCGCCGCCACGTTGTACAGTTTGAACTTTTTGGGCGACGGTCTGCGCAACGCGCTCGACCCCCGTTTGAAGAACCGTTAGACGAACCATGCTGCTCCGTGTCGAAGATCTACGCGTGCGGTTTCACTCCGACGACGGCATCGTTCGCGCGGTCGATGGGCTGTCGTATGAAATCGCGCGGGGCGAAACACTGGGGATCGTCGGCGAAAGCGGATCGGGCAAAAGCGTCGGCTGCTTGGCGCTGATGGGACTGATTCCCACACCTCCGGGCGAAATCGCGGCCGGTCGCGCGCTGTTCGACGGTCGCGATCTGTTGACGCTGTCGCGGCGCGAGCAGAGTGCGATTCGCGGGCGTCGAATCGCGATGATCTTTCAAGACCCGCTGACCGCGCTCAACCCGTTCTTGACGGTCGAAGAACAACTGACCGAAGCGACCATGTATCATCTCGGGCATGGTTATCGCGAGGCGTTGAAACACGCGGTCGGCATGCTCGAACGGGTCGGGATTCCGGGCGCGTCGCGGCGGATTCGGGATTATCCGCATCAGTTCTCCGGCGGCATGCGTCAACGGGTGATGATCGCCATGGCGCTGTCGTGCGGACCGGAGTTGGTCATTGCCGACGAACCGACCACCGCGCTCGACGTGACCATTCAAGCCCAGATCATGGACCTGCTGCGCGAACTGCAACGCGACAACGGTATGGCGATGATCCTGATCACGCACGATCTGGGGTTGGTGGCGGGAAACTGCGATCGCGTGAACGTGATGTACGCCGGCCGCTTCGTCGAAGAAGCGCCGGTCGACGAGTTGTTCGCCCGACCGAAGCATCCTTACACCCGTGGGCTGATGTCGTCGCTGCCGCGCGTCGATCGTCCCGGCGCGGCGTTGACGCCGATCCCCGGCCAACCGCCCGACTTGGCCCGCTTGCCGGCCGGTTGTCCGTTCGCGCCGCGGTGCGAACATGCGACCGAGCGTTGTCAGTCGGAGTTTCCCGCCACGACGCACTTGGGCACGCATCGACGTTATGCCTGTTATCATCCGTACGAAAGTCCGGCCGTTGCGAGTGAATCGGTCTGAAGGAACGTTCGCGTAGGTGTGAAAAAGTATGTCGACCGCATCGTCATCGAATACGACCGAACGAATTCCTACGGCTCGACCGTTGTTGGATGTGCGCGGACTGACGGTCCATTTTCCGGTCAATCGCGGCTGGTTTGGACGACGCTCAGGGACGGTTCGCGCTGTCGACGGCGTGGATTTCGTGTTGCGGCCCGGCGAGACGCTGGGGTTGGTCGGCGAATCGGGATGCGGCAAAAGCACGCTCTCGCGCGCGGTGATGGGATTGGTGCCGTTGACCGCGGGTGAAGTGTTTTTGGATGGTCGGCGCATCGATCGACTCGATTCGCATGCGTTTCGCGCGGCGCGGCGGCGAATGCAGATGGTGTTTCAAGACCCGTTCGCTTCGCTCAACCCGCGCATGACCGTCGCCGAGATCGTCCGCGAACCGCTGGACGTGTTCGGCTTGTATCCGACGCGCGAGCGACCGCTGCACGTGATGAGGTTGCTGGAAACGGTCGGTCTGAATCCGCGGTTCATCAATCGTTACCCGCACGAGTTCTCCGGCGGCCAGCGACAACGGATCGGCATCGCCCGGGCGTTGGCCGTCGAGCCGAAGGTGCTGATTCTCGACGAACCGGTCTCGGCGCTGGATGTGTCGATTCAGGCGCAGATTATCAACTTGCTGGCCGAGTTGCGCGAGCGGTTGGGCTTAGCCTATGTTTTTATCGCGCACGATTTGTCGGTCGTACGACATTTGGCCGATCGCACTGCCGTGATGTATCTGGGCAAGATCGTCGAGACGGGACCGACCGCCGAACTGTTCGCCGCGCCGCGGCATCCTTACACGAAAGCGTTGCTCTCGGCGATTCCGTTGCCCGACCCGCAGGCGGAACGCGCGCGACGGCGGATACCGTTGTTGGGAGACATTCCTTCGGCCGATACGTTTTACACCGGTTGCCGCTTCGCGGACCGTTGCCCCTTGGCGGATGCGGAGTGCGTACGGACGCAGCCCCCGTATGAATTGCGCGACGTCGCGGGCGGAACGCATCTGACGGCCTGTTTCAAGGCCGGCGAACCGATTCCGTCGTTGCAGGTCGCCGCGTCATGAGCGAAACGAACGACCTCGGCGACGATGAACGTCGGCGTTGGAATCGCAATTTGTTTCTCGCGATGTTGCTGTTTGAAGGCGGGCTGGGCGCGATCGCCGTGTTGTTCGGCGCCGTTGAAGCCTTGGACGTGGGACGTCGACGCCTGCCTGACGGGTTTGCTCTGGACGTTGCCTCCGGTCGCCGCGCTCGTTTACGCGCGATCGTCGTCATGGCGACCGATCGCCAACTTTCAACGGTTGATGGAGATGCGCGTCCGACCGCTGTTCGCGACGTTATCGATTCCGCATTTGCTGATCCTCTCCGCGGCGGCGGGTTTCGGCGAAGAGCTGTTGTTCCGCGGGCTGTTGCAACCGTTGCTGATCGTGGTGTTCGACATGTTCGAGACCCGGCCCGGCGTCGCTTGGGCGGTCATCGGTCTGACGTCGCTCGCGTTCGGCGCGTTGCACGCGCTCTCGCCGGTCTATTTCGTCCTGGCGACCGTAATGAGCGTTTATCTCGGCTGGCTGATGCTGCGAACCGAGAACCTGGCCGTCCCGATCCTGGTGCATGCCCTGTACGACGCGGTCGCGTTGATTTGGTTATGCAAAGCCGATTCTCCCGAACGTACGTCGGGGGAGTGAAGGCCGCACGCTATGTTCGCCACTCGAGAATCCAGACTTCCGCGGCGACGCGATCGCGATTGATACGCAGCGTTCCGTTCGCCTTGTCGCCGGTGACCGTGATCTCGAAGCGATCGGTGGATTCATCGAGAACTTCGAACGTCCCTGCAAGAACGCGTTCGACCGTTCCGCGATCGCGATCGAGCGGACCTTCGTAGTCGAGATAGAGCGGGCGATGGAGCGGCAATTCGCGAACGAGTTGCGTCGGCATCGAGAACGGCGGGGCCTGGCATTCCCAGGTCCGTAGTCCGGCCGGCGACTCGCAGAGCAAATCCCAATGAACGCCCGGCTTGTAGGTCGGCGTACCGGTATGTCGGAGCACGACGAATCGCATGGTGGCCCGAAGCGGAAGCTTTAAAAAACCTAATTGGAATAATACTGGAAGGTCTTTTTGAATTCTTGACCGCCCGGTTGTGCTTCGCTGGTCATGACCGCGCGCAGTTCGCCGGTCCCGGCGCGATCGACGTTCATCCGCAAACGGATCGGTATCGTGCGGTCCGGCGGCGGCGGTCCGCCGACGGTCGGTTTTAACTCGGCGATCGTCGCGAATGTGATCGTGCGGCCGTTGATGGTCGGTTTCAACTGCGCCGGTGATATCGGAGTCTTTGATCGACACTTGCTCGGGCAACGTGACGGTCAGTTGCAGATTGCGATCGGGCGCGCTGCCGACGTTGTCGATCGCCAAGGCCATTTCATAAACGGTGCCGACGCGAATCTGTTCGCCGGCGGTGATCAACGTGACGCCCAGCTGCGACTTGCTGCCGGCCGTGGTCGTCGCCGCGCGGGGCGTCGTGATTTCGACGTTCAGTTCTTGAAAAATCGGTTGACCGTTCACGAGCGCCTGTGCGCCGATGCGCGCCGGTTTGTTCGGTTGCGTCGGTCGATCGAGAGGCAGCGTTTGGACTTGTAACGGAGGATCTTGTTTCGAGTTCGGCTTCAATTCCGGGATGATCCAGGTCAGCTTGCCCGTGGCGGGGTCGAGTTTGGTATCGATGCCGGGCGTCGAGCGTTCCGGCTTGAGTTCCGGATCGAACGATGCGACCACTTGAATATCGCGAACCGTTTCGGTGGTCGGGTTGATCAGCTCGAACGTATAGGTCACTCGATCGCCCATCTGCATGACGCGATCGCGATTCGAGAGGATGTTGAGCGTCAGCTTCGGCAGATCGTTGATGCCTCCCACGCCGCCGCCAGGAACTCCGCCCGCGGCGACGCCGTTCACGCATGCTTGTGCGGTGCTTTGTGCGCCATCGGGTGTCGTTACGATCACCGTTTGGCACAGCCGGCCGGGTCGTAATACGCGCAACGGGATGCGGACCGAAGTCTTGCGTCCGGCCGGTAGAGGTTCCAACTGGCGGATCACCGGGTTCTCGCCGGCGGCGAATTGCAATCCTTCGTCGAATTGATCGCGGATAACCAGCCGCGTCATTTCACGCTCGCTGAGATTCTGCACATCGAGGTTGAAAACGACCTCTTGCCCGACTTGTGCGGTTTCGGGACCGTTCAACGTCAAGCGAATCGGCGCGGTCGCCGGCGCAGGGGTGCCGGGCGTGCCGGGATTGGACGGTGTCGTCGGGCCCAACGGGATGCCGGGATTGGCGGGTAACGGCGTCGGTCCGGTTTCGGTCCAGGCGACTTGCGTCGTCGCCGTGCCGATCACAAGCGGTTCGACCGCGCCGGGGACGCCCTCGGGGGGCGGACGAGTTCGACCGTGACCAGATTCGTGCCGAGTTGCGGTGCGGGCTGCGTCAATTCGGCGACGGCCAAGCCGGTGGCGTCGGTGGGCAATTCCACGGTTTGTGCGCTGCCGTTCGAGAAATTCGCCGGTGGACCGCCGCTGATCGTGTAGCGCATGTGCCAGTTGGGAATCGGCTTGCCGTCGGATTGGCGATAAACGTTCACCGAGATCGGCGTCGGCGTACCGGTACGGCCGTTCGTCGAAGGAGATAGCACCCAGCGTGCATCCACCCATTGCACGATCGCGGTTTGGCGATTGCCGGCGGTTCCCAGAATGTCCGGCGCATAGGCGGTGACGTAGCTGACCCCTTCGACGGGCGAGGTCAGCGTGATCCAACTTTGGCCGGGGAGGATCGAAACGTCGTCGTTGGGCGCGGCGGTCCCGCGCGTCAGGACGCGACGGATGGCGGCGGTTTCGGTCACCGCGAATTGGTTGTCCAGCTTACGGGGATTCGCACCATGATGATCGAAGAACGGCCGATCGCTTTCGCCGACCGACAAAAACGTGCCGACGCCGTTCGGAGCCAACAACCATTCGACGCGCTCGTACGGCACGTTCGGTCGACCTTGTTTGTGCGCCTGCGACCAAGATCACTTCGTTGCCGATCGGCGCGACCAAGCGACCCGGATACAACGCGATGCCAGGCAACGCCAACGCATCGGGCGGCGTTTGCAACGCGACGGTCGTCGCGACGGGTTGTCCGGCCACGGCAGGCGTTGCGACCGGCGTACCGGGGTGTTCGAAAATGCGTTGCCCCGTGGGATCGATGCCCGACCGCGCTGCGCAGCCCCACGCCGGCAATGCGAGCATTGCGATCAGCAGCGGGTTACGGAGCCAAGGGAACATGGTGCGGTAACGAACGCGACGGAGTCGAGGGTTACGGAAAACACTAACGATTTCGCAAGTCATCGCGTCCGGGCAGGACGAAACGAAGCGGGCGGATTTTCCACCGCTGAACCCTAGCACACCTTACGCAACATGCGTCGCGTTTCGGCAGCATGTTGAGAAAAGTCAACGACCGGGCAAGCTGGAACGCCGGCATGATCGTTGCGATCCTCAGCGGTCCTACGACGAAACGTCCGCGCATGCGCAACGCTCATCCATACGATGCCGCCGCGAGTCGGATCGTTCGGTCGATCGTCGGCGAATGGAAACGAGAACGGATTTCCGCGAATTTCCCTGCCGGCGAGATTTTTTCTCAAGTCGGCGACGTTGGGCTTGATCGATTCGGGCCGTTCTTTTACTCTTCCGCCCGCCTCTCGGGAATCGCGGCATGGACGTCTGCGCGGTGGGCGGTTTCTTCCTTCGGACATCTCGCCGTCGCGCGAGAGAGGGTCATCGGATGATACGGTTGCGTTTCGGCGTTCGCTCGGTGATTCTTGAGCGCGATGATCGGTATGGGCTTTCTGCTGCCCGGCTTCGCGGCCAATCCGTTGACCAACCTGTTCAAGCGGGTCGAAGCCGATCCCAACAAAGACTATGCGGTCAAAGATACGAATGGCCCGTGGATGATCATGGCCACCGTCTTCCGCGGCGACAAGGCGATGGACGACGCCAAGGCGTTGGTCCTCGAACTGCGTAAATCGCACGCGTGCTGCAAGCCTACTACCATGAAAAAGTCGGCGATTATTCCGGCACATGGGCGGGCAACCACGTCGACAAAAAGGGCGAACGCGACGTTTGGAAATACGCTCACAAGGAAGTCGTGCACGAAGTCGCCGTGTTGGTCGGCGACTACTCGGGCTTGGAAGACGACGCCGCGATCAAGGCGTTGAAGACGGTCAAGGCGATCGTGCCGACCAGCGTCAAGTTCGGCCCGATTCACGGGGCCGACGGCAGCACCGAAATGATTCAGAACTGGCGTTCGGCGGTCAATCAAGGCAAGAAACGCGGACCGCTGGGCATGGCGTTCTTGTGTACGAACCCGTTGTTGCCGAAGGAATACTTTCAATCGGCCGGGCTCGACAAGATGGTCGTCGAGATGAACAAAGAGGTCGAATACTCGCTGCTCAAAGCCCCCGGTCAATACAGCGTGAAGATCGCGACCTTCCGCGGTGCCAGCATCTTGGATCAAAACAAAGTCCGCGCTGTTGAAGGCGGCCGTCCGATGGTCACCAAACTGGAAGAAGCCGGACTCAGCGCATCTCCTGACCGAAGCGCTGCGAGCACAAGGCAAAGAGGCGTACGAGTTCCACGACCGTCACGAAAGCATCGTATGCGTCGGGCATTTCGACAACGTCGGCACGCCCCGCACCGATGGGAAAACCGAAATCAATCGCGGCGTCTTAAGCATCATGGAGTTCTACGGTCCGCATAAGACGGATAAGAACGGCAACCCTTCCCAAGATATGCAGCCCAAGATTCTGAGCGTGGCCGACGGCAAAAACCCGGACGGTTCCGCGAAGGTCGTCCGCATTACGTTGGATCTGCAACCGCTGCCGGTGATGATCCCGCGACAATCGGTCGGCACCGCCATGCAGACGCGTTAAGCCGCATTCCATCCATCGTACGATTTTCAACGGGAGCTTCGGCTCCCCGTTTTCGTTGCATGGCTCGTGGATTTTCAGGGAAATCCGTTCGCGGCGATTTTTGTTAGAATCGATGGTTATGGCCATCGATACACGACCCGAACTGCTTGCCCCCGCCGGAGATTGGGAACTGCGCCTTGCGCGGCCGTGGCTAACGGCGCGAACGCCGTGTATTTCGGTTTGCCGAATTACAGCGCTCGCTATCGCGCTACGAATTTTCGCCGTGACGAGTTGCCGGCGGTCATGACGTTTCTGCACGAACACAATGTGCGGGGCTACGTCGCCTTAAATACGTTGATCTTCACGTCCGAGCTAGCGGACGTGGCCGCCACGCTGGCCGAATTGGTGTCCGCCGACGTCGATGCGGTGATCGTGCAAGACTTGGGCGTCGTCGAGTTGATCCGTAACGTCGCGCCCGATTTGACGATCCACGGTTCGACGCAAATGACGCTGACCGAACCGCGCGGCGTCGAGTTTGTTCGTCGGTTGGGTGTCGACGGCGTGATTTGGCTCGCGAGTTATCGATCGATAACATCGCAACGATTTCGAAACAGACCACGATGCCGTTGGAAGTCTTCGTCCACGGCGCGCTGTGTGTGGCCTACAGCGGACAATGCCTGACCAGCGAGGCGCTCGGCGGGCGAAGCGCCAATCGCGGACAATGCGCCAGGCGTGCCGCTTGCCGTATGAACTCGTCGTCGACGGGCAAACGCGGGATTTCGGCGATCGGGCGTACATGCTCAGTCCGCTGGACTTGGCCGCGCCCGAACTGATCAAATCACTGCTCGAAGCCGGAGTGGTCAGCTTCAAGATCGAAGGTCGCTTGAAGACGTCGCACTACGTGGCGGCGACGTCGCAAGTTTATCGGGCCGCGCTCGATCAGGCCCTCGCCGGGCGCGCTACGAATTATCCCGCGCCGCCGAGATCGACTTGCAGCAAAGTTTTTCACGGGGCTTCTCGCAAGGGTTCCTCGGCGGGTTAGACCATCAGAAGCTCGTTCCGGCGCGTTCCCGAAGGCCCGCGGCGTGCGCGTCGGGATGTTGGTGGCCGCCGATTCGCGGTTGATTACGGTCGAACTCGATCCTGGGCATGACGCGACGATTCTCAAGCCCGGCGACGGCGTCGTTTTCGATCAGGGAAAACCGCAAGAGGACGAGCAAGGCGGACGTCTCTACGAAGTCCACCCGTTTACTTACGAGGGCAAAACCCGTTTAAGTTTGTCGTTCGCCGCCGGGGCGATCGACTGGCGGTCGCTGACGCCCGAGACGATTTTGTGGCGGACCGACGATCCGGCGTTTCGCAAACGGATGGAAAACACGTACGCGCGCGACCTGGTCGCCCTGCCCGACCGCATCGATTTCGAGTTGCATGGCGAATTGGGCGGCGCGGTGCGGTTGATCGCGCGCGACGTTCAAACGGCCGGCGTGCAAGAAAGCGAATGGCCCGGTCCGCTGCAAACCGCGCTCAAGCAACCGCTGACGCGGGAAACGCTGGTCGAGCAACTGAGCCGTTTGGGCGAAACGCCCTACGTGTTGGGAACGATCGAGAATCACCTCCCCGCAGGCTGCATGCTGCCGAAGAGCGTGTTGAACGATCTGCGCCGTCGTGTGGTGACCGAGAGCGCAGCGGCGCAGGACGAAACGCGTGCGAGTCGCTCATCCTGAACGCTTGCCTGCGTTATTGAATGCGGTGCGCGAACGCCCCGCGCGACGACGATCGTTCGACCGAGTCTTTCCGTACTCGTCCGTAACGAAGAACAACTGAAGGCGGCGACTTGAGTGGAATGCGGCCGACGGCGCGACGGATTTCGACGCCGTGTATTGCGATTGGGAAGATATCCGCCGCTATCGCGGCGCGGTGGAACTCGCCCGCGCGGCGGGGCGTACGATCGGTCTGGCGACGTTGCGAATCGTTAAACCGGGAGAAGAGGGGTTGCTGTCGATCATCGGCCGAGCCGCACCGGATCGGATTTTGATTCGCAATTTGGCCGGCTTGGAGTACTACCGCAAGCAAACGCCCGAGATCGAGCTGCGGGGCGATTTTTCGTTGAACGTGGTCAATCCGTTATCGGCCGCGCTCTATCGCGATCAAGGCCTGCGCCGTATGACGCCGGGTTTCGATCTGAATTGGGAACAACTGGCCGACTTGCTGGGCGTGGCCGATCCCGATTGGTTCGAACCGGTCGTGCACCAACACATGCCGATGTTCCACAACGAGCATTGCATTTTCGCGGCGATGCTGTCGACCGGTAAAGATTGGCGCGATTGCGGGCGGCCCTGCGATCTGCATAAGGTCGACCTGCGCGATCGCTCGGGCGCGGAACTGCCGCTGTTGGCCGACACCGGTTGTCGGAACACGGTTTTCAACGCGGTGCCGCAATCGGCGGCCGAGTATTTGCCGCGGATGCTGGAGCGCGGCGTGCGGCATTTCCGCATCGACTTGCTGCGCGAGAATGCGGCCGAAACGAAAGACCTGCTGGATCAGTACGCCGGCGCATTGAGCGGCAAAACCCAAGCCCGAGCGACGTTCCGTAGCTTACGCATCCTCAACCAACTCGGCGTGACGCGCGGGACGTTGGAAGGTTAATTTATTTCATCTCGACCGGTTGGCCCGTCGATTCCAAGACGCTCATCCAGAGATCGCCATAGGGGTCGACGTGATTCGGTTCCTTGACCGCCATGGGAATCGGAAAATGGACGAAGCGACCTTTATACCGAGCGATAATCATCTCGGTCTTGCCGCACATCGCCGCGTGGACCGCGTTGTGCGAGAGGCGTAGGCAGTAAACAGCGTCGAACGGATTGGCCGGCACGCTGCGAATCAAATAACTGGGGTCGATATATTTGATGTTCGCTTCCATCGACTGGTCGCGAAAGTAGGCTTGGATCTGATTCTTAATAAAGACGCCGACGTCGGCCAGTTTGATGTTGCCCGACGCGTCGTATTGCACGGCGCTTGTTGAATCAATTCTTGGCCGGCGCCCTCGGCCACCACGATCACGGCGTGCCCGCGTTTTTCGATACGATCTTTAATTTGCGGCAGCAGCCCCAGCGCTCCGTGCAGTTGGAACGGGATCTCGGGGATCAACACGAAATTCGCGTCGTTTTTGGCCAACGCGGCGTAACAGGCGATGAAGCCCGAGTGGCGGCCCATCAACTTAACGATGCCGATGCCGTTGGGGCTGGATTTGGCTTCGATGTGCGCGGCGCGGATCGATTCGGTGGCGACCGAGAACGCGGTTTGGAACCCGAAGCTCTGATCGATGTGCATGATGTCGTTGTCGATCGTCTTGGGGACGCCGATGACCGAAATGCGCGAGCCGCGTTCGCGGACGGTTTCGGAGATTTTCAACGCCCCCTTCAGACTGCCGTCGCCGCCGATGACGAACAGGATCTGAATGTTCATCCGCTCAAGGCAATCGACGATCTCGTCGACATTCTGCGCTCGCCGCGACGAACCCAAGATCGTGCCGCCTTGCTCGTTGATGTTGCTGACCTTATCGGGCGTCAGCTCCAACACGTCGTGACCGTAGCGGGCGATGAAGCCTTCGAAGCCGTTTTGAAAACCGTAGACGCGCTTCACGCCGTAGCGGAAGTGCAACTCCATGACGAGCCCGCGGATCACGTCGTTCAGACCCGGACACAGACCGCCGCAGGTCACGATGCCGGCGCGGACCTTCGAGGGGTCGAAGAAAATCTTCTTACGCGGTCCGGCCGGTTCGACGTAGGCGAGATCCGCGACGGAGCAATTGCGATCGCTCAACGTCGAGAGACAATCGTCGAAGACGACGCCATCGTTTTCCAAGACGTTGTTATAAGACGGCCGTCGGTTTTCCAAGAACGCCATAAACGGCGAATCGATGGTACACGGACCCAGCGTACGAACCTTCAAATCCTCGCGCGTAATCATAACGCGAACACTCCGGCGCAAACGAAAAACAACGGAAGAGACATCGACGGCGTGCGCGGAGCAGGCTTGGGCCGTCGTATCTTAACGTGTTTCCGTCCGTGTTCCAAATCGACGCCGAAATTTCGGCCGCCGGAGTCGGCTTACTTACCACCACGTAACGGATTGCCGCGGCTGACGCCGCGTAACGGCGAAATCGGCGCGTCGCTTTTCTCGAGCGTAGTCGATTCGACAGGCACGGCGGGAGTCGCCGTTTCGGTAATGGTGATTTTCGTCGGCTCCGCTTTGGGTGATACGACCTTCTCGGATTCGATCGGCGCGGTCGCGGCGGCCAACACGATCGGCTTCCATTGCGGAGCCGATGGTTCGACCTGTTTCTCGGCGGCTTGCGGCGCGAACTCGTTCCGCGTGGTCGTCAACCGCAACGGCGCATTCGGCGCGGTCGTAACTTTCGGCGCCGCATCGAACGTTTCCGATCGCGACGACGCGTTCGCTTCGACGCCGACAGACGAAGGTTTCCAGGCGATCGAGGCGGATTGTTCCGTCGGCAGCGGACCTTCGCCGAGGTTTAACGCCGCACGAACGCCCTGGGACGAAATGCGCACGGTCGGGTCGGCGTTCAGCATGGCGCCTCGGCGGCCATGACTTGTTCGGGCGTCGTGAACGACGTTCGATTGACGGAGGAGGTCGTCGGCGTGGTCGGTTCCGAAATTCGCAGTGGAGCACGTTCATTGAGCGGCGCAGGCATCAACGTCGGCGTCGTCGACATGGTCGGCGGCAGTTGTTGCGGAGCGCCGACGATCGCGCCGCGCGGCGCGAATGCCGGTGATTTGTTTTGCGAGCCTTGATTGAGACCGGGGATCGAAAAATCATTCGGGCCGAGGGGAAGTTCTTGCGGCTTCGGCGGAACCACGTCTTGTAATCCCGGGGTTCCTAAACCCGAGGGACGCGGCGCACGACTCCGTTAGTCGGAGGCGGGAGATCGTTCGGCGATCCGCCCGTTGCGGGAGATTTCGGGAGTTCCAATTCCTTTTCCGTCGAAGGGACTTTCGACTTCGGCGCATTGATGCCGACGGGGGGCGTCGGCGCTTGGGTCGGCGCGTCGTTGCCCGGCCACTGCCGCCAGCGCGTGGCGTTAAAGCCGTTGAATTGACGATTGATCACGCAATTGCCATCGACGCAGTGCGGCGACGTTCGATGGTACGGATCGATCGGCGGGGCCGCATTGATTGATGCGCCGCCGATTCCGATAAGCGCGGCGCCGACGAGAGAAGCGGTAAAGCGTTGAGGCATAATAACGGTCCCGGGGGGAGGACGATGCGACGGCTTGGAGTACGGACCTCTGCGGCGGAAGCGTTCAAGTCAAGTTCTGCGAGTGCGCTATTGGAAGTTTCCGAAGTTTCCGCCTCGCGGAAAGCGATTGACCGTTTGAATCGTATTCGTACCGAGTAACGTGAAATTCATCACGGTCTGTATTGGCGAGAGCAGACGTTCCAGCGCTCCATCGAAATCGGCGTAGCGATTATCGGCGATGAAAACGCGGTCGCCGGCCATGAGTTGAAAGTTCGTCTCGGGATTCCCGCCTTTGACGACGTCGCCGTAATTGACCGGAAGAATCTGATCGCAACCTATGCCGGGATTCGGGCGCGCCACCCAAATACGAGAATCGTTCAAACGCGACACCCCACCGACGGCAACGATCGCGTCGAGGACGGTTTCTTTACCCGTGATCGGCACGCGAACGATGTTGTCGCCCTGGTTCGCCCCTTCCGAAACGACGTAATACACTTTGCTGTTATACGACGCGACCGAGATGGCGATGACGGGGTCTTGCAGGTATCGCTCTAAATGTTTCGAGACCGCGGCGTTCGCTTCCGCAACGGTCATGCCCGCCACGTAGACGCCGCCGTACTTACCCATGGTGATGCGGCCGTCCGGACCGACGATGTGTTCGCCGATAATTTGTTGTTGGCCGCCGGATCGCGCCAAGGTGATCGCCACTTGCGGCTCGCGTAATGTCCGGGCCAAATGCTTTTCCACGACTTCCGACGCTTCATCCATCGTGTTGCCGGCGACTTTGACCTTCCCGTATGCCGCGCCAAGATCGATAAATCCGCTCGGATCGACCAGAATCGCTCCTGAGATCGGTTGGTCAGGCAACGTTCCCGTCGCTTGCACGTAGATGTAATCGTTCGATTCGATACGGAACGGTTCTCTGGGAACCACTCGTAACGCATCGATTAATAGAATATCGGGGGGTTCGATTCGGTACGTCGGCAAGTTGACATAATCTAATTCTCGAGCGACGTCGGTCGGCGTCGGCCCCGTAATGTTTCCGCGCGTATCGGCGGGAGTGCGACAGCCGGCGAGCCAGATAGCCAACGCCGCGGTCAAGCACACACGAATGTGGCCGTTCCGAAGTTCGAGTTGGCGATTGAACGCGGACATGATTGCATTACCGACAGGTAAAGGCATCCCTAAATCCGTTTTCACGGAACAGTCAACTTTATCGGCAAAGTTTAACGCGGACTTTCTCGCAAACCCCGGAATATCTCGAATCGGGCTCAAGCCGCTAACGTAGTCGACCGAAACCGCCCGTTTTAACGGAATGTCGGGCGTCGTGAGGATTCGATGTGCGGGCATCCGTTTGCTTGACAGCTTTGCTGGAGGCATTTACTGTCGAAGCAGTGTTTCAGGACGTGAAAATCCTCGCGTTCGATGGAGATTTCTCTCTAATTTGCGCTCCCGCGCAAAAACAGTTCCACGACAATCGTATGGTCGTGGGTTCTCCGCGCTATTTCGCACGCACACGCTAGCGAGTGTTACATCGATGCAAGACGTGATTCAGAATTTCGGCGGCGAAGTGACCGGTGTTTGGAATAAGTTTCGCGCTTTGCCGGGGAATCTACGGGCATCGGTGATTTTGTTTTTAGTCATGTGCTGCGTCGTTTTGACGTCGTATGCGTTCGTATTAACGCAGATCGTCGCATCTTGGAAGCGGCCGGAATATGAAGCCGGCATCTTGATCCCGATCATGGCCTTGGTCGTGCTATGGTGCTATCGACGGCCGATCACCGCCAGTTCAACCGCCGAGCAATTGTTGGGCGTGGGGGCGATTTTATTCTTCTCCGGGATTCGGTATTACTTCTGGGTGTTTCGCCATGTACAGCAACCGATGTATTATTCACTGATCGGCTGTATAGGTGGGTTGATCTTGATTTTGGGTGGTTGGCGGATGGTCAAATGGACTTGGCCGGGGTTGTTGCTATTGACTTTAGCGATGCCCTTTTCGGCGAAAATGGAACGTTTGACGTTTACCAAATTGCAAGAGTATTCCACGAAGTCGAGCGTTTACGCATTGGAAACCTTGGGTGTCGACGTCGAAAATAAAGGGAACGAAATCAAACTCCGGCAAGGAACCGAAGAGATCAACCTGAACGTCGCCGAAGCTTCGCCGGGTTCAAAGGCATGCTTTCGGCCATCTCGATTACGTTGACCGTCGTGTTTTTGATTCGGGCCGAACTTTGGATCAAAATTCTGCTGGTTCTAAGCGCAGTTGCCCATCGCGATGTTCGCGAATGTTATACGAATCGTATTGCAATGCGTCGCCTATCAGGTATCCAGTGGTTTCGCCGAGACTTTTCACGATTATTTGGCGGGTTTTCTCGTTTATCCGTTGGTGTTTGGGCTGTTGTATTTGGAGTACGCATTATTGAGAAATCTGGTGTTGGACGACGCGGGCGACGTTTTCGCGCCGACCGCGCCGGTGCGCGACGCTCGGATGAAGTTGCCGGCTCCGATTCCCTTGGGAAAGCCTCGCGCGTAGCGTTATCGCCGCATGATGCCGAAAAACGACATGGTTTTCGGGGCGTCCGAATTGGCGCGAGATGCGTTAAACGTTTGTAGAATAAGTCGTTAGACCGCGGCCCGAGAGAATCGATCGCGTGCCGGCCTAGCGATTGCAAGAGATCGCACTCCTCATCGTTCCGGACGATTGAGCGTGTCATCCACCCTTAGGACAAGTCTCGCGGAACCACCATGTCGCACGAACAACCGACACATTCCGAATCGACGCCCGGGGCTAATCGAGCGTTGATTCTGAAAGACAGTCACGCACATGCCGGTGGAAATCCTTATGGGTTCCCGATGATGATGTCGGACTCGGCCGACGTCACGGGCCGCGCGTTTACTTTTGGGAAACTGCTCCATGCGTTTCGCCGTCGTTATCTGCTGGCGACGTTCGTCGGGTTGATTCTGGGGGGGGCGGGGTTCGCGGCGGTCTATGCTTTGTTGCCCGATACTTACGACGTCTCGTCGCTGCTGAAGTTCAACGTCGATTCCGTCTACATGGGGCGAGTCAACGAGAATATCGACCGCGGCGTGTTTCGCGACACCCAAAAACAGTTGTTGACCAGCGATGTCGTTTTGAGCATGACTCTCAACGAAATGGACGAGGACCAACGTCCCATTTCGACGTTACCGCTGCTCGCGGATCAAAAAGACGCCAAAGCCTTCATCAGAAATTCCGTATCGGTCGTCAATCCCACGGGAACGGATCTGCTGTCGGTCCGCATGAATCGGCGTGATCCGCAACAGATCGTGAAGATCCTCAAAGCCCTCGTCAAATCGTTCGTGAAATATCAGAACGAAGAGGAAATTCGACCGATCACGATGACTATCGCGAAATTGAAGAAGGAGTACGACGATTCGACCCTGCAATTTCGTACTCTCGACGACATTATCAAGAACGAAATCCGTATGAGCAAAAACACGAACGATGAATTCAATCGTCGCGAATTGGAATTGCTTCGCAACGATATGTCCGTTAACGAGCAAATGTTGCGTCAGCTACAAACCGATCGCGCGGTGTTGGCTCGCAACATCGCCAACGTGAAGTACATGAATTCGGACGAAGGGATGTCGCAGATTCCGGAAGTCATGCTGGAAACCATGTACGCCGAGTACCCAGGGTACTCCGAAGCCATGATACAATTGCGAGATTCGAAAAAACTATTAGCCGATCGAAAAGCGCGATTGTCCAATCCCAACAATCCCCAGAATCGTAGGTGCGCAACGCACTATCCTCGAATTGGAGAAACAGATCGCCGAGCTGAAGGTCGAAGCCAAGCCGTTTCTCGTCTCGAAAATGCGAGCTTCGCGTACCGACGGGGCGCTGCCGCTTCCGGTCTTGGAGAACAACTTGACTTCGATGGAGGAGGAGATTTCCATCCGGCAAAAGCGTGCGGACGAGTATCGCGAGCAATATACGCAACTGGCGGCGAGAACCTCCGACATCGAAAACCGTAAACGCGAACTCGCGGCGATCGACGATCGAATTCGTAAAGCCACATTGGCTCGGGAAGATTTGGAGATTCGTCAAAAAGGTCTGAAGGACACGCCTCGCATCGTGGAGTTGAGCGCGCCCGAACTTCCCAGAATCGGTAACGTTACGACACGCATGATCCTTAGTACGTTCGTCGGCGCATTGGGATTGGTCGTTGGAACGCTGGGCGTCGTTCTATTGGAAAATCGTAAACATCGCGTGAATTCGCTGGAAGAAGTCGCGTTGCCGGGACCGGGAATGAAGGTTTTGGCGACCGTCCCCAACCTCGGTCGCCTTCGCGGTCAAGGAAACGAAGTCGCGTCCGGCGTGCTGGCGGAATGCGTCGACACGCTCCGGACGATTCTTTTGCAAGGCAGAAATAAAAACCTGATCCGCGTCGTGTTGGTCACCAGCGCCGGGGAAGGCGAGTCCAAAACCACGGTCGCCACCCACTTGGCCGCCAGTTTGCGCGTTGCGGACGAAAAACCTTACTGGTCGACGGCGACGTACGAAAACCCACGATCCATCTCCTGTTCAATATGCCGCAACAAGCCGGACTCTGTGAATTGTTACGAGGAGAGGTCGCCCCCGAAGACGCCGTGCAGCCCGCACAACTGGAAGGAATGTATCTGCTACAAGCCGGGCAATGCGACCATACGGCTTTGGCCACATTGGCTAAGGACCAAGCGTTGGATCTTTTCACGCGGTTGCGCGGGGAATACGATTACGTGGTCATCGATTCGGGGCCGGTTCTCGGTTACGCCGATGCTTTGCTGCTCGGGGGCTACGCCGACGCCGCTATTCTGACCGTGTTGCGCGACATCAGCCGGCTGCCTAGCGTGTACGAAGCCCGCGAACAATTGGAATCGGTCGGCGTACCTGTCTTGGGAGCCGTCGTGGGTCGCGTTTCGAGCATGGGTTGCGCCATCTCGGCTTAACGTGATTTGATGCGTATCGCGACTCGCGATGTGACAGTGTAAATCGGATGCCGGAGTCTGCTCGCCAATGAACGTCTCGTTTCGCAGTCAATTGCTGATCTACGTCTGTCTGATTCCGGTCCTGGTGTTCATCACCAAAGAGGAATGGCAGAAGCTGGGCTTCCTGAATTTTTCGAACGCCGAAGCCGATGCGTACATCGAAGAATTAGCGGCTCGTATTCCCGAGATTCCGAATCAATACGGCGAATGGGAGTTCGTGGCTGAAGCGCCGATGGACGCCGGCCAAATCCAAATCGCGAAAATCACCAAGTACTTTTCGCGCACATATCGAAACGTCACGACGAACGAAAAGGTCACGCTGTTTTTAGCCACCGGACCGACCAGCGATATCTCGTATTCATACCCCGGAAGAATGTTTCCCCGGCGGCGGTATGCAGCCGGTCTTTTCCGAGCCGCAGTCTAAAGACATTAAAACGCCCGCCGCCGACGGCAAAGAAAAGAATTTGGGTACTTTTTTGTGGCAACGCTATAAAGACCAACGCGGCGTTAATCAGGACACGTGGTGGAGTTTTAATGAAGACGGAATGTGGCAGGGCGAACGTAGTCCGCGCAGCGCATTCACCCGCGAACCGGCCATCTATAAAATCTATGTGATGGCGAGCGCCCTGGCGGTGAAACTCGGCCCAAGGGCGACGAGCCGCCGCAGCAGTCGTTCCTTCGACAAGCGTTACCGATTTTGAATCCGCTTCTTTATCCACCGGAATCGAAGCCTACGCCCGCGACGACTCCCGCCAAAGCGACCGTTCCCGCCGTTTGACCGCTTTCGCTTGCCGTCGTTCGCCGTTATCGTACGAATACTCCTAGGACTTTCGCGGTGTCGTCCGCGGCGATGTCCGGGGGTGTGAATCCGTAGGCTTCGTGACGGCGAATTATGACGAATCGTGTCGTTACTTCTCTCGCGCCGCGACTACGATCGATGATCGTCCGATTCGTCACGATGTTCGCTCTTCTGACGAGCCTTTTTGGGCTTACGCCGGCGTCCGCAGTTGCTGGCGGCGGACCTGAGAACGTGTTGCTGGTCGTCAACGGCGAGAACGCGGACTCGATCACCGTCGCCAATCACTACGTGAATCTGCGCGACGTGCCGCCCAGTCACGTCGTCTATCTCGACAAAATCCCGACGGCGGTCGTGATCGATGTCGCCGCATATCGCACCACGATTCTCGAACCGTTGCTGGCCGCCATGCGTGGTCGCGGGCTGAGCGAACAGATCGACGTGATCGCGTTCAGCACCGGCTTTCCCACCGGCGTAGCGCTGGCGGCCGACTTGCCTTCCGGCGTGA
Organism: Pirellulales bacterium; assembly: GCA_049840575.1. Classification (GTDB taxonomy): domain Bacteria; phylum Planctomycetota; class Planctomycetia; order Pirellulales; family JALHPA01; genus JANRLT01. Next base: position 381,279 of record JASGKV010000001.1, on the reverse strand, counting down.
AGCTGGCGGGCGTGCCGGTCGGATCGTTGACGGGCCTGACGTTCGCTTACTCGGCCAGCGGCTCGAAAAACGCCGCCGCTTATACGAACTTGGGCTATAACCGTTATTTCCGTCCGGTCGTCGGCGCCGAGCAAAAACAGCCCACGCACGGCTTTCGCGCATGGTATGGCTGGGGAGCAGGCGGCGAGTTGTTGGAAGCCGGCGGCGAACGTTACATACTTTCCGCCATGCTGGGCGTCGGCGGAGCGAACGGGAACACTCCGGCCGAAACCCTGGCCGATCTGCGTTCGAGCGCAAAAGCCGACGGAACACGCCCGGCCGGGACGTTCTACTTCTCCGATCACGGCGACGTTCGTTCGAAAACCCGGGTCCCGCAATTCGCGGCGGCGGTCGCCGCGCTTGAAAAGCTGGGGCGAAAAGCCGAGATCGTCCCGGATGTTTTTTTGAAAGGCCGTAAAGACGTTCTCGGCGCGACGCTGGGTTTCACCGACCGCAATACGGTCGTCGACGACGTACGGTTCCTGCCCGGGGCGATCGTCGAGAATCTGACCAGTTACGGTGGCAAGTTCGACGGCGGACACGGTCAAGCTTTGCTGACGCAAATGCTGCGACTCGGCGCGGGGGGCTCGTCCGGGACCGTCGAGGAACCGTTGGCGATTCCCGCGAAGTTTCCACACGCTTTCGTGCATGTCCATTACGCTCGTGGTTGCACGTTGGCCGAATCGTTCTATCAAGCCGTGCAAGGGCCGTATCAGTTGCTGATCGTCGGCGATCCGCTCTGCGCCCCGTGGGCCGTCGTACCGAAGATCGACGTGCCGGAACTTCCCTCCACGAAAACGCTGTTGAGTGGAGCCGTCGAATTAAAACCGACGGCCGCGCTCGCAGACGGTATCGTCGATCGCTTCGAGTTATTCGTCGACGGCGCGCGCGTCGCGCGCTGCGCTAAGGGCGATGCGCTGACGCTTGATACGCGCAAGTTCGCCGACGGCGCGCACGACGTACGCGTCGTGGGGATCGCCGCCGGGCCGATCGAAACGCAAGGACGCTGGAGTCGTATTCTGACGTTCGAAAACCAGGGCAAACGGATCGATTGACCGCCGCGACGCAACGCGTCAAACGGGGCGCGCCGATTCCGGTGGAAATTCAAGCCAAGGGGATGCGGGGCGTGGTGCTGTATGGGAACGGTCGCATCTTGTGCAAGGAGCCGGAGAGTTCTTGGTCGCCGCCGTCTCGACGGCCGACGTGCCGGGCGCGAAATCGACCGGATCGGGACCGCTGACGTTGCGGGCGATCGGCATCGGCGACGGCGGCGCGAACAGCCATGTCTTAAGCGGGCCGGTCACGGTCGTGATCGATCCATGAGCGACGCCGCGAACGACGACGAGCGTTTCATGGCGCTGGCTCTCGAAGCCGCGGTCCTGGCGGCCGCCGAAAACGAAGTGCCGGTCGGCGCTTTGATCGCTCGCGACGGCGAAGTGTTATCGGTCGGGCGGAACGCGCGGGAACGTCTCAACGATCCCACGTCGCACGCCGAGATCGCCGCCATCACGTCCGCCGCCGCCGCGATCGGCGATTGGCGGTTGGAACGCTGCGTGTTGTACGTCACGCTGGAACCCTGCCCGATGTGTGCCGGCGCGATCTTGCAAGCGCGTATTCCGCGCGTTGTCTACGGCGCGTCCGATCCCAAAGCCGGCGCGGTACGTTCGCTCTTTACGCTGCTGGACGATCCACGGCTCAATCATCGATGCGAAGTCTCGTCGGGCGTGCTGGCCGAACGGTGCGGCGGGCTGTTGACCGAGTTCTTCCGCGCACAACGACGCTTGGGAAAGAAATAGTCGGACGTCGTTTCATTTATTCTCGAACGGAATCACGCCGTTCCAATCTTGCGGCGCGACGTCGCCGTGACGCTCGATCCACTCGACCAGAAATCGTCCCCACTGTGCCTCGATCGGGAGTTCCGCGGTCAGCGACTTCGCCTCTCGCCAACGGCCGGCGGAAAAGTGTTCCAAGATCCGCCCGTAGGAAGCGGGATCGACGTTCGCCGGCACATGCTCGGCAGGGAGCAACTCGTGCACGGCGACGGATTGCGCCATCCCCTTGGGACGAACGGTGGCGATCGGTCGCGTCGCGCCGAGCTGAGGTTCGAGTCGTGCGTTCGCTTCGGCGGCGGTCGCGGCATCGACGAGGATCTCGGCGTGCAAGGAACGCGTCAAGCCTTCGAGTCGCTGAGCCAAATTGACGACCGGCCCGAAGACCGTGACTTGCACTTGATCGGCCGAGCCGATCTTGCCCGCCACGGCGCGGCCCCCCGCCAAGCCGATGCCGACGCGAAAGTGATGCAACGGATGCTCGGGCTGCGCGGCGGCCGCGGCGAATTCGCGACGGATTTCGAGCGCGGCGAGACATGCCCGGCGGACCCGATTTCTTGCGGCCACGGCCAACCCCAGAAGCCCATCGCGGAGTCGCCTTGGAAGTCGGCCACGACGCCGCCGAATTCGAGGATGCGCCGGGTCATCACGCCGAGCGCTTCGCTGACTCGCTGCAACAACGGTAATAAGCGTTCGGCGTGTTGTTCGCTATGCCGCGAGAAGCCCCGCAAGTCGCAAAACATCACGGTCACGTCGGTCTCGCGCGGAGCGAGGAACGGCTCGGGATCTTCGCCGGCCAACAGCTCGCGCACTGCGCGGCGAGAAGAACGGCGCCAGGCTCGCTTGCCGTCGCGTCAGACTGCCTAAGTCGCGCAGCGAGCCGAGGGTAGCGGCGACGATTTCGGTGAATTTCATGTCGTCGCCGAAATCGGCCGCGTCCGACGGCGCGGCGTTCGACGCGACCGAGGAATTCAATCGCCCGGCCAAATATATCGCCCAGCCGCGACACGCCGCGCCCGGCACCGGCAGACAGCAGGCCCAATCGTAGTTGTCGCTAACGGTGTAGCCCGGCGTCTCGGCCGTGCGCGACACATGCAGCAACGTCTCGTTTCGTTCCAACGTCGCGCGGATCAGCCGTTCGCTGGGCCGAAACTCGCCCATCGTCATCGTCCGACGATCCCAATGTCTCACACGGACGTCGCCCGCTTCCGCAGTCTCGCTCGCCTTCGCCGCGCCGGCCGCGGCGGTCGGTTGCGGCGTGTCGACGATCGCCACGGCGTCGGCCGCCGGCACTCCGGTCAACAACACGTTGCTCAATCGTTGACATAACTCGCGGTCGTTCGTCGCGCTGGTGATCAGTTCGGGTAATCGACTCAAGTTCTCGATCCGCAAGTCCGGATGGCGAAACCGCAATCGGCGCAGGTACTGCGAACTGAACGCCTGCTCGCGCAGCGGCTCGGGCAGATCGCTGGCCACGGCGACGCGGTCTTCGACCAACGTGAACGCGGTCTTCCCGACGACGAAATGCTGACCCGGAAAAATCGTCGACGCGCGAATCGCTTCGCCGCGGACGAACACCGGGTTCCGCGCGTCGGGCAAATGTTCGATGCTCAACCGCTCGCCGTTCCACTCCAGTCGCACATGCAGACGCGAGACGCGATCGTCCCACGGGACCGACCACGCGCCGTTAGTACGACCGACCACGATCGGGCGACCCGGCGGAAGGGGCCTCCGCCAACGATCCTCGGGCGTTTCTCCTTGTGCGATCAGATCGGCCATACGGCGAATTCGGCGAGCTTCTACGAAAGGAAATCACGAGCCGTCGGCTACGCGCCGCGACCGCGCGGAGCTTGTTCCGACATTCGTAAACAATAAAACCACAACCCGCCGCTAACGAGTCGCGGTGATCGTCAGGGCGACGACGCTGACGCGGATGAAGCCCTGACGCAATTCGGTCAACGTCCGACCTAAGACCGTTTCGTACGACTGCTGCACCAACATGTACAAGCCCGTCGGTCGACCGTCGATCGTCACCGGTTGCCAGCCGGCCAACCATTGGCGTCGATAGTCGTCGCCGAGTTTCAATTCTCCGACCGGGTCATGATAATCGTCGGTCCCACCCCCTTCGCGCTTCCGTTCAATTTCGTCGCCGATCCGCAGGCCGGCGATTCGCTCGAACTCGTCCGATTTGACGAACTCCGGCCGATCGAACAACGGGTGTTGCACGATCAGTCCCGGTTCTGCGCCGGCTCCGCGCGTTGATCAGCACAGGAAACTGCTCGCGTCCCTTTTCGAAACGAATCAAGTTTTTGCCCAACTCGAACGTGTAGGCGACGATGCCCAGGAATTCGCCGCTGCCGTCGCGTTTGTAAATCGGCGCCGAAATCGCCACGCTCCACAGCTTGGTCGTTTGGCTGCGATAAACGGCCGACAGATGCGGTTCGCGGATGTGTTTGTCGGCCGCGGGACGCCATTCGCGATCATGGTCGGCCGACTCGCCGTGAAAGTAATTGCGCCACGCATAGTTCTGGCCGATGGTGTTGCTCTCGGGCGAACGGGCGATTTGCAAGCCGCGTTTGTCGGTGACGAACCAACTGGCGTATTCGAAGCTGTTGTGATCGGCCAGCAGTTTGGTCAGACGCGTTTGAATGTGCTCCAGTTCCTCGTAGCGTTTGAATTTGTCGCGAAACGGTTGCAACTGCATCTCGACGGAATTCGTTTGACTGAGCTTGCCGCCGAGTTCGGCCAACTCGTCGTTCCGTTCGTAATCGACCAGCAAGTTCGTCAAGTCTTCGTCGGCGGCGATGCGTTCGACCAGATCGAAACGCCGTTCAAGCGCGTTGCCCGCCACGACGGCGACGTTGCGACTGGCGAAACTCAGGCTTTCCAACGCTTGCTCGGTGAGGGCCGCGCGGGATTGTTCGAACGACCGGGCGAACCACCACCAAGCGGCCGCCGCGACGATCATCAACAGCACCGCCGGACCGATCGCGCCGAGCGCGAACAGCGGCCGTAAGGCGCGGCGCCGCGCGCGGGCATCGAACGCGGTCAGCGCTTCGGCCACGTTCGAATAACGTTCCGCCGGCTTTTGCGCCAAGCAACGATCGACGATTTCGGCCAAGTCGGAATCGACGCCGGATACGTCGCGATGGGCGGTCGGGATCGGCATCCGCTGCAACTTGCGGCGATACAGATCCAATCGTTCGTCCAACAATTGCGTTCCTTCGAGCGCGCGGACGAACGCCGGCTCGCGATACGGCAACTCGCCGGTCAGCATCCGATACAACATCGCTCCCAACGCATACACGTCCCACCGCGCGTTGGGTTGTGCGCGAGGATCCGCTTGCTCGGGCGCATGTAAAATAACGTTCCCAGCGAGGATTGCCGCTCGTGCGAGAGTGCGCTTGACCGAAGTCAGCCAGACGCGGTCGCAGATCGCTGTCCAACAGCACGTTGCCCGGCTTCAAGTCGCAGTGCAGCACGCCTTTATCGTGTGCATGGCCCAGACCGACGGCCAGTTCGCGGGCGATTTCCACCGCTTGCGCGACGGGCAGCTTGCCTTTTTGTTTGAGCATGTCCTCGAGACTGCCGTCGTCGAGGTACTCCATTACGTAATACGGCGGCGTCGCGTCCCAGCCGACATCCAGCAGTTGAACGACGTACCGATCGGCCGAGAGGTATGCCAGTTTTTCGACTTCGCGGGCCAACAGCGACCAATCTCGCCCGGCTTGCGGCGTGAAGAACTTAATCGCCACGCGGCGATTCGTCGAGCGATCGAGCGCGACCCACACTTCGCCGAACGCGCCGGTTCCTAGACAGCGTTGCGGCTCGTAGCCCGGCAGTTCGGCGGGGGACGCCGAACTGGCCAAACTCAATTCCCTCGCGCGAACGAGTTCCTCGTTCGGTTGGGATTGCGTTTGGTCGATCGACATGGGTAACCCGCGAATAACGACGCCCCGGCGCGGGTGTTAACGATACGACCCGTGGCATTCGTCGCACTTTTGCTTCAGCGCCGTACGCCGCGCGGGCGCCGTCGTAGTTCTTGGCCTTGGCCGCGGCCGAAATTTCCATGGCGGACTTTTGCATGTCGTGCGCGAAGCCCAGATAGGTATTGTCGTCCGTATGTTCGTACCCTTCGCGCTGAATGCCGGCCGAAATCGCGGCGACGACTTGCGATTCCTGCAACACGGTTTCCAGACTCTTATTAAACGTCCCGGCATCGGACAACGCTTTGTTCAAACGTTCTTCGGTCGCCACGTTCAGTCGCGTCATCAACGGCGGTCGGTTGGCGACTTTTTCGCTCCACTTCGCCTTGGGGTCGATCCCCGGCGGCGCGGTCAGCGAATCGCCGCGGATCAGGTTCCCCAGGTCTTCCGCTCGAGCTTTCGATTCGTTGAACGATTGCGGCGTGTTGACTTTCAGGTTACCGCCCACGCGGCCGAACAGCTCGCGCGCGGCCAGCGCGTCTTTCTTAAAGCGGATGTCGCCGTCGTACTCGTCGATGATCGCGAACATCACGGCCAGCATGCTGTAGGCGATGCGCGACCGTTTATAGCCGCCGCCGTTGAACTCGCTGATGCTTTTCACGTCGGCGGAGACGCCGTTTTGATACGACTTGATCTCGGCCAGCACCACGTCCGGGTCGATGATTCTTCGACCAATTGCCGCCGCCGGTCGCGGCCGGTTCGGTCGTCCCGGCCGCCGGAGTTCCGCCGCCGGTCGCCACGGCGTTGGTCGGCGTTTTGGCCGCGCCGCCGAAGTTCGGACGATCCCCCTTCAATTCCTTTACCGCGTCGTCCGGAAACATGCTGCGGACGTCCTCGGGCCACTTGGTCGGCGGCGCGACGCGTTTGGCTTTGCTCGGCGCTTGTGCGAACGCGGCCAGCACCATGCCGAGACTTAAAACGAAGAACACGAACGCGGAGCGGCGCATGGCTGGACCGAGGAAGGAACCGTGTCGGAACGCGACGAGACGAGCGAAACCGTCTCTTCATTATGGTCGTCCTGCCCCGTGGCGGCAACGGCGTGGTAAACTCGAAGGTTCGCCGCCGGCAGCGGGTTTCGTCCGGCGTTCACAGCGTTTTTCGTCGCGATGTCCGACTTTCAGCCCACCAATCGTCGCCAGTTCCTGACCGGCCGCTCGATCGTGCAGGTCGCTCGGGACGCGGTCGACGCGATGGATCGGCCGGACGGATTGGGAGCCGGCGCCGGTTCGAGTTGGAACGCCGGACGCAGCGGCAGCTATCTCGCCAAGTACGCGCGATGCGCGATGGCGTGCGAGTTCGAGTTGTCGTTTCCTTACGGTCGCTACACAGCCGAAGCGAGCGCGGCCGTCGAGGCGTTGGACCGGATCGACGAACTCGAAACGCAACTGACCATCTATCGCGAAGGAGGCGAGACGGCGGAAATCAACCGCCGCGCGTACGCCGAACCGGTGGAAGTCGAGGCCGGCTTGTTCGAGCTGCTGTCCCGCGCAGACGCTGTGGCGTGCGACCGACGGCGCGTATGATCCCACCAGCGGCCCATCGAGCTGCGCTCTGGGCTTTACGCGTTGCGCCGGGCGGATGCCGACCGACGGCGAAATCGCGGCCGTGCTCGAACACGTCGGAATGCGCCACGTCGAGTTGAACGCCGACGATCGCACGATCCGCTTCCTGAAGCCCGGCGTCGCGCTGAATCTCGGCTCGATCGGCAAAGGTTACGCTCTGGACCGTGCGGGCGAGATTCTGCGTGCCCATGCGATCACCGACGGGTTGCTGCACGGCGGCAACAGCAGCGTGCTGGCGCTCGGTTCGCATCCCGAGGCGTTCGACGGCGTCGGCGGCTGGTGGATCGGCGTGCGCGATCCGTGGCGGCCCGACGTTCGCTTGGGCGAGGTCCGTGTCCGGGATCGCGCGGCGGGGACCAGCGGCGCGGCGGTGCAGTATTTCATCCACGGCGGCAAGCGTTACGGCCACATACTGGATCCCCGCACCGGTCGCCCGGCCGAGGGGATTTTGTCGACCACGGTCCTGGCCCCGACCGCCGCCGAAGCGGACGCGCTGTCGACCGCGTTCTACGTGATGGGCGTCGAAGCCGCGGCCGCGTATCTGGAGGCCCGGCCCGAGGTGACCGCCCTGCTCTTCGCCCCGGGCGCAGCGCCCGGCACGTGGGGACTGACGCTGTTGAACATGCCGGACGGAGATTGGCGCACGTCATCGGCGTAGTCGCCCGCAACACCCCGGATTCGCCAAAGTGACTGCGCGAGCGTTACGAGCGAAACGATCGTTAAGCACATCGAAAAATTCGCATCGTTTGAAAACGCTTTAAGTCTGCGATCGAGCCGCCGGCGTCTGTCCTGACTTCGCGCCGTTCCGCCAAACGCCCCAGCTTCACCGCGCGAGCGAAACGATCGAAACGATCGAAACGAGCGTTACGATCGCCGAGCGATCTCCGAATTGTCAAAGAACGTCGAGCCGGCGGTTCCGCCCCTGCGGTCGACCGCTGATTTGTTTGAACTGTTTTTGAGTTCTCGACCCGCACCGCGTCGACCGCTTACCTATCTTCACTGCGCGAGCGAAACGAGCGTTACGAACGAATCGATCGTGCGAAAATACGCAATTGTATTTCCGAGCGTCCGGCGTGAACCGCCCGGTCGCCCTATTCTCCGCAAGAACCCGACCGGTCGTGACTGCGCGGGAACCCAAGTCTTTCCCCGGTTTCAGTTGAAATCTCGACTCGCCCACGGGGTATTCGCAAGCGTGATACACGGGATAAAGGTAAGTGGCAATTGGTACACTCTTAAGCGAGTCTACCAGCCCCATCGGGCAAGTCAAGGCACAGACGACTTTTCAAGAGATTCTTTTTGTTACGGCGTTTTTTGCGTGTTGCCGGATCTTCTGCGAGGAAAGCCTCGATCCGGCCTATGGAACGATTCCCCGTTTCCGGTCGTTGTTGCGATTCGATCCCGCGGGGATCGCAGCTCATCGCCGGGGGGCGTGCCACGCACCCCGGAACATGTCGCATGTGTGCGTGGCGTATCTCTCAGGGATGATAGAGACGAGTGGTTCGCTTGCACGCCGAAATAGGTGCGTCGAGACGCACCCTACGACTGCGATGTGTTTTTATCAATCGCACCGACACGCTCAGCACAACTTCCAGCCGTCGGGCAGGACCGCTTCTTTTTGGATGATGGCGATCCCTTCGGCGATCATCGCTTGGTCGGTCTCCTCGCTTGATTCCAATTTCTTGTCGTTCACCACCCGGACGTTGCGGCCGATGCGGGCGTTTTTGTCGACGATCGCGTTTTCGATGAAGCTGCCGTCGCCGATCCCCATGGCGGGGGCCGCGCCGGCCGGCGGGTTGCGGATCAGCTCGCCCGGTTCGAACTCGTCGGAGCCCATCAAGATCGAGTTGCGGATCGTCACCCCTTTGCCGATGCGCATCCGGACGCCGATCACGCTGTTCTCGATGACCGCGCCGCTTTCGATCACGCAGCCGTCGGAGATCAAGCTGTTTTTGATGCTGGCGTTGTCGATCCGCGCCGGCGGCAGGAAGCGGGCGCGCGTGTAGATCGGTGCTTCGGCGGTGGTCAGATCGAACGGCGGATTGCTTTTGGCCAGATCCAGGTTGCATTGGAAGAACGACTTGATCGTGCCGATGTCTTCCCAATACCCGTCGAACAGGTGCATCTGCACTTTGCGGGTCCGGATGCTGGCCGGGAAGATTTCCTTGCCGAAGTCGTGGTAGTCGGTCTTGGTCAGCACGTCGACCAACGCGTCGCGATTGAACAGGTAGATGCCCATGCTGGCCAGCAGGTCGCGGCCTTGGCTGGGGATGCCGCGGGCGTCGATCCACTCGGGCTGCGTGTTGACCATGTTCATTTCGGCGTCGGTCTGAGGCTTTTCCAAGAAGCCCGTCACGCGGCCGGAGTCGTCGCCGCGCATGATGCCGAAGGCCTTGGCCGCTTCGCGCGTGACCGGCATGGCGCCGATCGTCACGTCGGCCTTCGAGGCCAAGTGCGTGCGCAGCATGTCCGAGTAATCCATGCGGTACAGTTGATCGCCGCTCAGGATCAGCACGTACTCGATATCGGATTGCTGGAGGTAGCGCACGTGCTGTCGCACCGCGTCGGCGGTCCCTTGATACCAGGCCGAAGCGTCGTTGGTTTGCTGCGCGGCCAGGATTTCGACGAAGCCGCCGTTGTACGAATCGAACGTGTACGTGCGGCGGATGTGACGATGCAGGCTGACCGAGTTGAATTGGGTCAACACGTACACGCGATTGACGCCGCTGTTGATGCAGTTCGACAGCGGGATGTCGATCAAACGATATTTGCCGGCCAACGGTACGGCCGGTTTCGAGCGATATTTGGTCAGCGGATAGAGACGCGTGCCGCGACCGCCGCCCAGGACCAACGCCAACGTATTGCGTAACGACATCGAGCTACCCGTGCGTATGTGAAACCGAACCCAACCGACGTCGGCGACCCGACGTCGCGCGGCGGACTAACCGTTTCGCTTGAGCAACGACGCGGCCAACCAACCCGTCCCAGGCGCGCCGAGAACGAACATCCCCAGCGCGAAGTAAAAATCGAAATTCGTCGTCAACGGCGAACCGACGATCATCATCGCCGAGGTATCCTCCGGCAGATACAACACGTCGTAGGTCTTGCCGACCGCGGCGTTCTTGTAGAACGTGCTATCGACTTCCAGTTCTTCCGTCTTGGATCCGCCCCCTTGGATTCTGATACAGAATCTTCACCTTGTAGGTTTTGGACCCTTTCCGCCCGGTCCGTTCCTCGCCCGAGGTGATGGTCCCCTGGGTTTTGACGCCCTTCGTTTGGAGATCTTCCATCAGTTCGGACTTGGACATGCTGTTGAACAGCATGAACCCGCCGATCAACAACAAGATGACGCAAAACCATTTCCAATCCATACGAGCGCCCCTGGAACAGAGAAATCGGATCGTCGATCGGTGCGCTCCCCCACACACGGCGAAACGCCGGCACGCCGGAGCGATGCCGGCAGGATCGAATTTCTCGATCTGCCCGTGATAAACCCCACTTTAGCGACCCGTTTGGCGAGAAGCAATTCGAGTGCGGAGCGATCTCGTCGAGCAGGTGTTCGCCCTGTTTCGCCGGTTCGCCCGGCTTGACGCAGGCCTACAAAAACGGGGCGAAACGCCGTTCGATTCTTCTCACGCGAGCCGCCCGTGCGGCAGACTCAGTCGCCGCCGCTTTTGTAGAGCGAGTAGCCGACGAGTCCGGTCAGCAGCGCGCCGGCTAAGGTCAGGCCGACCGCGATGTTGTACTCGGTGTCGGTCGCCAGCGGTTCACCAACGATCATGATCTGTTGCGGGTCTTCCGGCAGGTAGAGGATGTCGTATTCCGCACCGACGCCGGTCTTCTCGTAAAAATCGCCGCTGACCTTGATCTCGGTGCTTTTGGACTTGCCCCCTTTGACGTCGTAGGCGAGCCGCACGCGATGATTGGACTTGCGTTCGTTGCCCGAGACGACCTTGGCCCGGGTTTTCAGCCCCTTGTTTTTCAACTCGTTCATCAAGCCGAACCGTTGCGACGTGGTGACCCACATGAACATGCCGATTAACAACAACACGACGCCGCTATACCGCCAATCGAACCGACTCATAGCCCTGCCCCTGTGAGAATGCGTAAGGAAACGGACGACGTTATTTGATCACGAAGTTGACCAGCTTGCCGAGGATGCTGACCGTTTTGACGATCGTTTTGCCGGTCAGCAATTCGGCCACGCGCGGGTCGGCGGCGGCGGTCGCTTGCTGGACGTCGGGCGCGACGTCGGCCGGCACGGTGATCCGCGGCGGAGCTTGCCGTTGACCTGGACCGGGATCTCGACCGACGCATCCTTGAGATAGCGTTCTTCGGCGACCGGCCACGGCTCGTAGGCCAGCGTGTCCCGATGGCCGAGCAGTTCCCACAGTTCTTCGGCCAAGTGCGGCGCGAACGGCGAGACCAACAGCACCAGCGTTTCGACCGCGCGGCGCGGGCGGCGTTCGAGCTTGGTCAGCGCGTTGACGAACTCCATCATCTTGGCGATCGCCGTGTTGAAACTCAGCGTTTCGACGTCGTTGGTGACGGCCGCGATCAGCTTGTGCGACAGACGGAGAATCTCTTCGCTCGGTTCGTCGTCGGTCAACGCGGGGTTCAGGACCACGGTCTCTTGTTTCTCGTCGACGACCAGCCGCCAGACGCGATCAAGGAACCCCCGCACGCCGTTGACGCCGGTCGAACTCCAGGGCTTGGTCGCTTCGAGCGGACCCATGAACATTTCGTAGAGCCGCAGCGAGTCCGCGCCGAAGTCCTTGACCACGGAATCCGGGTTGACCACGTTCCCGCGGCTTTTGGACATCTTCTCGCTGACGCTGGAGAGTTCGATCTCGGTCCTGCGCAAATAGGTTTTGCCGGCCCGTTTTTCGACCTGCTCTTCGCCCAGGTTTTTGCCGTCGGCCGTTTTGAGAACGACGATCGGTTTCTCGCCTTCGTCCTTCGGTTCGACGATTTTGGCGTCGATCCCCAACGCGGCGACGCGGTCTTGGTTGCCGGCGTAGTGGATGTGGCTGACGTGAAATTCGGCCTCGCCCAGGATCATCCCCTGGTTGACGAGTTTGCGGAACGGCTCGGGCGCGATCACGTGGCCGCGGTCGTGCAAGACCATGTGCCAGAAGCGCGAGTAGAGCAGATGCAGCACGGCGTGCTCGGCCCCGCCGATGTAGAGGTCGACCGGCAGCCAGGCCTGTTCGAGTTCGGGATCGATCAGCCGCGTTTCGTTCTTGGGATCGACGTAGCGCAGGAAGTACCAGCACGAGCCCGCCCATTGCGGCATCGTGTTGGTTTCGCGTTTGTAGTTCTTGCCGTCGAGCGTGACGTACAGCCAATCGTGCGCGGCTTTCTCGAGCGGCGGCTCGGGGCGGCCCAGCGGTTTGTAGTCGTCCAGATGCGGGAGCGGGACGGGAAGTTGCTCGACCGGGACCGCGCGGTACTTGCCGTTCGGTTGGCCGTCGTCGCCCAGTTCCAGCAGGATCGGAAACGGCTCGCCCCAGAAGCGTTGTCGGCTGAAGAGCCAGTCGCGCAGTTTGTAGTTGACGGCCTGTTTCCCCAAACCTCCGGCGGCCAGATCGGCGGCGATTTTCGTTTTCATCTCGGGCGTGGCGAGACCGTCGTATGCGCCGCTGTTGATGGCCGCGCCGTCGGCGATGAACGCCAGCTTGCCGGCCAGTAGGTCGTCGCGCTCTTTGTAGGACTTGCCCGGATCGACGACCGGAATGATCGGTAGCGAGTAGACCCGAGCGAATTCGAAGTCGCGTTCATCGTGCGCCGGGACGGCCATGATCGCGCCGGTGCCGTAGCTGGCCAGTACATAGTCGGCGATCCAGACCGGCACATACGCGCCGTTGACCGGATTGAGCGCGTAACTGCCGGTGAAGACGCCGCTTTTCGTTTTGGCGAGTTCGGTCCGATCGAGATCGCTCTTCCCTGCCGCCGCCGCGACGTAGGCGTCGACCGCCGTTTTTTGCTCGGGCGTGGTCAACGCCGCGACGGCCGCATGTTCCGGCGCGATGACCATATACGTTGCGCCGAACAGCGTATCGGGCCGCGTCGTGTAGATACGCAGCACATCCGCATCGGGCTTGGCCGGGTAGCCGCTTTTCTTCCGCGAGTTTTTCCAGGCGTCGAACTTGGCATCCTCGCCGATGTAAAAATCGACCTCCGCGCCGGCACTGCGGCCGATCCAGTTGCGCTGCAGGGTCTTGATGCCTTCGGGCCAATCCAGCCCGTCGAGGCCGCGTTCCAGACGTTCGGCGTAGTCGGTGATGCGCAGCATCCACTGCTTGAGCGGCATCCGCACGACCGGATGTTGGCCCCGTTCGCTCAGTCCGTTGACGACTTCTTCGTTAGCCAACACGGTGCCGAGCGCGGGACACCAGTTGACCGGCGCATGCTTGATGTAGGCCAGGCGATGGTCGTCTTGATATGCGCGGATCGCGTCGGCGCCGGCCGCTTGCACGTCGGCCGGGATCGGCAATTCGGCGATCGGGCGACCTTTTTGCGCGGCGCCGTCGAACCATGTGTCGAACAGGACCAAAAAGATCCACTGCGTCCAACGGACGTAATCGATGTCGGTCGTCGCCAGGCAGCGGTCCCAGTCGTAGCTGAAGCCCAGCATTTTGAGCTGGCGTGTGAAGTTGGCGATGTTCTTTTCGGTCGACTCGCGCGGGGGGATCCCCTTTTTAATCGCGTTTTCTTCCGCCGGCAGACCGAACGCGTCGTAGCCCATCGGGTGCAAGACGCTGACGCCGCGCATCCGTTCCATGCGGCAGACGATGTCCGTGGCGGTGTAGCCCTCGGGGTGGCCGACGTGCAGACCGTCGCCGCTGGGATACGGGAACATGTCCAGGACGTAGCGTTTTTTCGCGCCCGGCAGCCGGGGCGCGGCGAACGTTTTGTGCCGCTCCCAATAGGCTTGCCACTTGGGTTCGATCTCGGCGGGCGTGTAGCGGGGCATCGTGAGAACAACCGGTTCGGAAAGACCGTGCGAAAACGCGAAAATCGTGACGGGATAAGACGTTAGAGTGTACTTGCCGAACGCCGGGGCTGTAAATCGGGGGGGAATTCCATGAATGGGCCGCGGATGAAACTGATGAACTGATGCTCGCGGATAAATCAGTTCAATGATTGCCTGAAGAGATGGTTCGGTTTCAAGCGAATATGAGGGCTTGCGGCTCGTATTTTGGATCTGCAGATCCGCGTAGATCAGTTCATCAGTTTCATCCGCGGCCTATTTCCCGTCTGAGGCCGGGATGATCGTGCCAGCCAGGGTCAGTTCGCCGTCGGCCAGGTCGATGCGGTCGAGTTCGTAGGTCGGCGCGTGGGTTCGCGCTCGTGGGTAGCGTGAAGATCAGCACCGGGTCGCCGTCGACCGCGGTTTGGCGGACGTTCCAGCCCTGCTCGCGGATCGCCGTGGTCAACGGCGCGACGACGCTTTCCAGGCTCCAAGGCAATTCGCCCAGGCGGGCGGTCAGGATGCGGATGGAAAACTCTTGCTTCGAGATCAGCTTCGGCACCAGGTCCAGCGACGCCGCGATCGGCAGCGCGGGGGTCTCGATCATCACGCCGAACGAAATCCGATCGGCCGCGATTCGCACGCGCGGGTCGTGAATCTCCGGGGGCAACGCTCCTTCGTGGTTGTTGGTCAGGTCGACGGCCAACCAACCGTTGATCTGGTCGTCGGTCAACGTCAGGCTCCACGACTCGGTGCGCGGCGGCGGACGTTGCAGTTTGCTGGAGAGCCGACTTGTACGGTTTAAAAAGTCCCGCGACCCCGTTTCCAAGCGTTCCTGCGGGATCGCCCGGGCGGTAGCGTAAAACGGCCGGACGCGCGAGAGCCGGAACACGAGCCAGCCCGCCCCCAGGCCCAGCGCCACGAGGATGCCCAACACGACCCACGGCCAACGTCGACGACGCACGCGATCTCCCACGGAAGATTCGATTCGCCGAGGAGCCCGGGCCGTTTTGCGGTCGGCGGGGGAAACACGTGAGGGTCAGCGGCAGCGGAGAATTTTATCCACACGCCGAGATCGGGTGTATCGCAATCCGGTTTCATCTTCTTACGCAAGCCGCCGAAGCTCTGCGTATTGCCTGCGTTCCTAGGTCAAATGTCGAACATCGGCTCGGACGCGGTGAATAACGCACCACGGCGCGGCCTGCAAAGACATCTGCCATGACAAATCCAGCTTCCTGCCGAGCGGCGCCGCGTGCCGGCGTGGGGATCTTCGGGTCCTGGGGCGTGTGCCGCCCTGGCCGCCGTGATCGACCGACGCCTTCGCGGCAGTTGCCACCAGGTTGACGTCACTCGAACCTTATGCGACGTCTAGGCCGCGTCCGAATGCGCTTCTTCGGCAGTCTCGACCAAGCGGGTCAGCACGCCGCTGCGATCGCCGATCCGGGGTTCGCGTTCGTGGGCTTTCAATTCTTTACGCAACACCAGCACGTCCGACGGGGCTTCGATCCCCAGGCGAACTTTATCCCCGGCGACGCGCACGACCGTGATCGTGATATTGTCGCCCAGGCGGATTTTCTCACATTCCTTGCGTGATAAGACCAACATAGCGATATCCTTAAAGCTTGTTGCGAATGGCGGTTGGTGATGTGGATGAATGTACACACTAAGTGTACGTGTGTCAATCTTTTTTCGCGATTTTCGCATCCATCGCCGGGGCAACGGTTTACGAATCGCGATATCACGTCCAGGCGACGCGCGGCGACGATTTTCGAGCCCCCAACTCGACGGTCCGGAACCGTTCGCCGGTCGAACCGTAGAACAGTACCACGTTGCGGGCGGTTTCCCAAATGGCCGTATAACGGACCGAACGGGGACCGTGCAGACAGAAAAACACGCCGATCGGCTGTCCGGAGCGTTCGAGCACTTGCTCGGTCAGCGGGAAGGCGTCGGGTTCGAGTTCTTCATGGTCGCAGAGGGTGTGATTGACGAGGTCGCGTACGTTATCGAAATCCGAAAACAGGTCTTGGGGACAAGACATGGTCGCGGGTACTCCCGAGTGGGTCATGATCGTGCGGTGGGACGAATCCGGCGGGGGCGGCGTGCGGGCGGTCGGCGAAGGTGGGACGCGGGCGACTTTGCCGATCGGCGAAGTCCGGCGTGGTGGGCGAACCTTTCCCGTCACACAAAGTCTATCGTCCGTCGCATCGTCTCCGTCGAATGGGAAGAGCCGGCAAACACGGCGAAATTTTCCACGGCCGGGCGCACAAGTCGGCTTTCGCCCGCCGCGCTAAAGTTTGCGAATCGGCAGTCGCGCGGTCGTATTTCGCATGGCGAACGATGATGAGAATCGCGCGCGGAACTTGCGAGAATTCCGATTCGTGAGGAGAACAAAACCGGCGCGGTCGCGCCGCACAATCGGCAAGTTCGGCAGCTCGTCGAAAAAACGAACCCTCGCACGTGCGCGTGCGAGGGTTCGAGAAACGGTTCGGATCATCGAGCGACATCACTCGCCGCGCGGTTTCGTTTCCGGCCGGAGCATCGGGAACGCCTGTTCCGCTTTTTGCTTCGCTTTGATGTCGTGAAGTAGGTCTTCGAGCATATTGGCCGGATTGAAGCTCTGCGGCGACGAGCGCGGCGGGAATTCCTTGAACGAGACGAGGAACGTCTCGACGCCTTCCATCCCCTGATAGACCTGCGGGACGTGGTTCATGATCCAATCCCAGTACGTGTTCGATGTGATGTCGGCGCGTTCGTACGGGTCTTGCATCAGGTTGTATAGCTTCGTTAGCCGGAGCTTCACGAACGGTTCCGCCCACACGGCCATCGTGCCGGGCATGCGTTGCTCGGCGAAGCTCGCCTTGTAGTCGCCGGTGCGGAGGCCGACGAGCAGCCCGTCGTCATCCGAGTAGAAGTAATTCTTACGGGCGGACTTGACGCCGTTATTTTTGCCGACTGTTCCTTCGACGGTGGTCAAGAATTTGCTCTGATCGTAGCCGTCGAGGTGAACTTTGAACTCGCGCGGCTGCATGCCGGTCGTGCTGTAGCCTTTCTTGCATTTGTTAACGATGTCCGGGTCGCCGGCGATGGCGCAAAAGGTCGGAATCCAATCGTTGTGACTGGCCAATTCGTTGGTGATGGTGCCGGCCTTGATCTTACCGGGCCAGCGAACCAAACACGGCACGCGGAAGGCGCCTTCCCAGTTGGTGTTCTTTTCCGAGCGGAACGGCGTCATCGCGCCGTCGGGCCAAGTGTTCATGTGCGGGCCGTTGTCGCTCGTGTAGAGAACGATCGTGTTGTCGGCGATTTTCAAGTCGTCGAGCGACTTGAGGATTTTGCCGATCGTTTCGTCGTGCTCGATCATTCCGTCGATATACTCGCTGTCGCCGTGCGTGTATTTTCCGCGATGTGCTTCGCGCACGTGCGTGCGCAGATGCATGCGCGTCGAGTTGAACCAGCAGAAGAACGGCTTGCCGGACTTCGATTGGCGTTGCATGTAATCGATCGCCGCGTCGGATGTTTCGTCGTCGATCGTTTCCATTCGCTTCTTGGTCAGCGGGCCGGTGTCCTCGATCGTTTGCATGCCGATTTTGCCGAAGCGTTCATCGACCGTGGGGTTGTCCACGTTCGTCGCCTTACACTTCAACACGCCGCGCGGACCCCAGCGTTTTTTGAAGGCGGGGTCCTTGGGGTAGTCGGGCAGTTCCGGTTCTTCTTCGGCGTTCAAGTGATAGAGGTTGCCGAAGAACTCGTCGAAGCCGTTGACGGTCGGGAGCGTTTCGTTGCGGTCGCCGACGTGGTTCTTGCCGAACTGGCCCGTCGCGTAGCCAAGGTTGCGGAGCAACGTGCCGATCGAAGGATCTTTTTGGCTCATGCCCATCGGCGCGCCCGGGGAAGCCCACTTTGCTCAAGCCGGTGCGGATGACGTGTTGGCCGGTGAGAAACGCCGAACGTCCGGCGGTGCACGATTGCTCCCCGTAGTAATGCAGGAACTTGATCCCTTCCTTGGCGATGCGATCGATATGCGGCGTTTCATAGCCCATCACGCCTTGGCTGTAGGCGCTGACGTTGGCGATGCCGATGTCGTCGCCGAAGATGACCAAGATGTTGGGTTTCGAGTTTTGCGCGTGGACGGCCGTCGCCCAAACGGCCAAGACCGCGAACAACGACGAACCGACGCAGCGTCTGAAGTCGGGCATTCGCATCGTCATCTCCTGAGATAAGAGTCGGCGCGGGTGGGACGCCACGCCGGAACAGCCGCGGCCTCGTCGTCACGTTTCGACCCGGTCCGCAGCGCGTCATCCTAACCGGCCGGTCGGACGCAAAAAAGTCGGTCGATGCGATTGGCGTGCGAGCGATCTCGCCCCTATAACGAAGGCGCGATGGAGCCGGTGCGAGATTTCACGCGATATCACGTCGGAGTGCTCAGGATGTTCGATTCGTTCGATCCGCTATTCAACGCAATGGCGTTGTTTTTCTTGTTTTCGTTCGTCGTCATCGGCGTCGTGCTGATCGTGTGGCTCGGATCGCTGCCGGGAACGCTCGCCGAGAAACGCAAGCACCCGCAAACCGATGCGGTTCGCGCGGCCGGATGGTTGGGGATTTTATTGCCGCCGCTCTGGTTCTTGGCGTTCGTCTGGGCGTTGTGGTTCGGTGCAACCCAGTCGACGCGGGAGGGCGTGCGATGATTTTCGTTCTGACGTTGTCCTACCTGTTCGTCGTGTGGTTGATTTTCTTTTATTACAAGTGGTTGCCGTTCAATCTGACGTACAAGATCGCCGTCTCGCTGATCGGCGTGATCGGCATCTTGGGGATCTATTTGACGATGCTGTTCTGCCACCCGTATAGCCACGATGCGCGAGTGTTTCAGAACGTCGTCCCGATCGTCCCCTGGGTCACGCAACCGTCGCGGGTGATCGACGTTCCCGTGCGGCCGAACACGCAAGTCAAAGCCGGCGACGTGTTGTTCAAACTCGACGCGCGACCGTTTCAGTACGAGGTCGATCGCTTAAAAGCCGCCTTGGCCGCCGCCAATCAAGATCAGCCCGAGTTGGAAGCGTCGTTGAAAGCGGCCGAAGCCGCGATCGTTTCGGCCCAAGCCGAACTGACCGACGCGCAAGGGGATTACGATCGTTCGGCGAAACTGGTCGTCAGCGGCGCGGTGTCGCGGGCGGACTTGGAAAACACCGAGAAGAAATTGAAGTCGGCCCGAGCGAATCTCGACGCGGCTACGGCCACGCGGGATCGCGCCCAGTTGCAGTTGGATTCGAAAATCGGTCAGGAATTCACGTCGGTGGCGCAAGTTCGTCAGCAGTTGGCCGCCGCCGAGTTGAACTTGGCCGAAACCACGATCGTCGCGCCGCACGATGGGTTCGTGACGAATTTGCAGATTCGGCCCGGCTCGATCGTCACACCGTCGAGTTCGGTGATGACGTTCATCAACACGTCGGAACGAGGCATCTTGGTCGCCACGTTCGCGCAAAGCGCGCTCGACGTGATCCGTCCCGGCGATCCGGTCGAGTTGGCGTTCGCCGCGCGACCGGGCGAGATCCTGAAAGGGGAAATCGAGACGATCATCCCGGCGTCGGATAAAGGTCAGCTTTTGCCCAGCGGGCAGTTGCCCGAGATCCCGGATCATGCGCCGCGCGGACGATTCGCCGTGCGGATCAAACTGCGCGAAGACGCCGATTTGCCGATGGGGGCCGCCGCGTCTGCGGTCGTTTATACGCAAACGCTCACGCCGCTAGCGGTCATTCAGAAAGTGACGATCCGGATGGAGACGTACTTCAATTACGTGGCGCAGTGAGTTCGGGTACTCACGTCTTCGGCGAGAACCCTTTGCGGCCCTCGACGTTGGCCTTGGCGCAGACCTCGTTGGGATCGTGGCGTTCACCGGCTTGCTCGCCGCTGTGGGCGACGCATGTCACGGCGTCGGGCAGGATCTCCAAGCGTTCGGGCGGGATTTCCGCCCCGCAGATTTGGCAGCATTTCATATGACGAGGCTCCTGATCACTGCGATTCATTCTCTTACTGCGTACCAGCATCGGCAACGGTTTTCTTTGCGAATTTCGGACCGCATGAGGTTTCGATGAAATCGCCGATTCGGCGGAACTTTCGACTTGCGAACGGCGTCGGAAAGCGTGACATTCCAGAGGTTCGGTTGCCCATCACATCGGAGCGTGTTGTATGACTTTGCGACTACTTGCCGCGTTACTCGTGCCGGCGTTGTTCGGCGTGTTCGCCTTGACGATCGAAGCCGCGCCCGCGAAACCGGGCGGATATAGCGACGTCGACGTAAAGGACGCCGAAGTGGTCAAAGCGACCGAATTCGCAGTCAAGGAACGTAACAAAACACAGAAGACGATCCTCGTCTCGATCGCCGCCGCGCAACGCCAAGTGGTGGCCGGTATGAACTATAAGCTGACGCTCAAGGTCAAAGTCGACGACAAAGAGCGAACGGTCGAAGCGGTCGTTTGGAACAAGTTGGACAACACCGCGGAATTGACGTCATGGAAGTAGCGTCACGTCGATCACCGGCGCTGCGGTCTGTGACGGCGCTGGGTTTCTGCATTGTTTTCTGTTCCGTCATTGTTGCGCGCGCCGACGAGCCGCAGGCGAAAGCGCCGGCCAAGCCCGAGGCGTTAGTGACGATCGTCCCTGGTACGTTGCCGATCGTGTTATCGGCCCCGCACGGCGGGCGCACGCCGATCCCGGGCACGGAACCGCGTGTCGGGAAAAACGTGGACCGCTTCGTGACGGCGCTGGACGGCAACGTGGATCGCGTCGCCGAACTGACGGCCGATGCGCTGGAAAAACGTCTAGGAGGTCGCCCATATGTGGTGATCGCGCGGTTCGATGCGCAAATACGCCGACGCGAATCGCGAACCGGCCGCGGCCTACGAAAGCGAAGCCGGCAAGCAAGCCTACGATGCCTACCATCGCGGCATTCAAGACGCGTTGGCCGCGATCAAGCACGACTGGGGCCGCGGCCTGCTGGTCGATATTCACGGGCAGGCGAAATCGCCGGCGGGGATTTATCGCGGTACGGCCGACGGCGCGTCGGTCACGCGGTTGGTCAAGGAACACGGTGCGCGGCCGTCACCGGATCGAACGGGGTGTTCGGCGTCTTTGCCAAGCAGGGCTACACGGTTTTTCCGGCCGTCGACGCCGAAGATCAGACTGAAACGTTCTACAACGGAGGTCACATCGTGCGTAGTTACGGCAGCGACAAAATTCCCGAGATCGACGCCATTCAAATCGAATACGGCGGCGAGTTTCGGAAGAAGGATCGTCTCGAAAAAACGGCCGCCGAGTTGGCCGAGGCGATCGAGCGGTTTTCCAAAGCCTATCTGCCGGCGAAACCGTTGCAGGCGAAATAACGTCGAATCCCTTACAACGCTGAAAGATCGGCGTGCCTGGATCGGTCGTGGAATCGGCCGATTTCTTGCGCAGAATCGTTGCGACCGGCATGCGTTCGGCTAATATGGCACGCATGTTCGGCGTTTCGATCCGCCCACGATCGAGTCCCGTTCGCACACGCATCTCGTCTACGCCGTACGCACCCCCGCGCAGGGGAACGGGAGTCCGCTCGTGAATTCGATGTTTCGCCGTTTGGTCCTTGCGACGTTGGTCGTCGGGCTCGCCGACTCGTTCGCTGATGCGATCGAATTAGCTTCGACCTCCGTCCCGCAAACGCCGTCGATCCCGTCGTCGACGAATCCCTCGACATCGTATGAATCCGCGCTTCCGTTCGTGACGCCCAACGGCATCAGCGGCGCGGGAACGCGTACGAACACACTGGGAACGTTTCAGATCGCCCTGAATCCGGATTCCAATTTGTTGGCGAATCCGGCCGCGTTGGCGGCGTTTCAACGCGCCGCAGCGCAATGGCAGACGCGCATTTCGGATCCGATCACGATCAATATCGACATCAAATTGGCCGCGTTGGGAGCGAACGTCATCGGCTCGACGGAAAGCGTGTTCCTCCAAGGCACGTACGCCGAAATTCGCGATCAATTGGTCCTCGACGCGGCGGCCGACCCGGACGACCAAATCACCGCGTTCTTGCCGGCGACGGCGGGAACGTTCAACGCGACGTTCAAAAGCGGCACCACTCCGACCGGCTTGGTCCAAGCGACCAAAGCCAATCTCAAGGCGATGGGCTTCGCCGATCTGGACGTCGATTTCGATCCGCTCGACGCGACGATCACGTTCAGCAGCAACTTCGCGTTTGATTTCGATCGGTCCGACGGTATCACGCCGGGGATGATGGATTTCGAAACCGTCGCCGCGCACGAGATCGGCCATGTCTTGGGGTTCGTGTCGGATGTCGATACGGTCGACTACGGCGGAACGCAAGTGAACCCCAACCCGCTGGATTTCTATCGCTTTGCGGCGGGGACGGCGCCGACGAATCCCGCCGACTTTACCACCGCGGCACGAAATTTCGTGCCCGGCGCGGCGGTGGTGTCGGATTTCGTCTTGCCCTGGGGGACCAGCGGCCTAACGCAATACGGCATGGCGACCGGCTATAACACCGGCGACGGTACGCAAGCCAGTCACTGGAAGGACGACGATCTAACCGGCAACTACATCGGGCTGATGGATCCGACGCTGGCGTTCGGCGTGATCGAACCGTTAACCGAAGCCGATTTCCGAGCCTTGGATCTGATCGGCTGGGATATCATCGCGATCCCGGAACCGACTACGTGGGGAGCGTTAATCGTTTGCGGAGCGATCGCGGGCTGGAAAATGCGACGTAACAAGGTTGTGCTTCGACCGAGAGCTTAGTCGAAAGTCGAAACCATTCGGACGCGATCTTCATGCGTAGCGAATTCGATGTGTAACGTATAAGACCAATCGTGGTAAGGAAGCCGCAGGGTGTCTTTCAACACGCCGCCAGGGAGATATCGATAGTCCCAAGTTTGCTGCGACGTTTGATCCGGCGGTCCAAGCAAGCCATCAATCTCGCTACGCGTCTTCCCAAGAAGCAATTTTGAATTGCTAATATCGTGAATCATGCGAGCGCGAACTCGCTGATCGCCGTTTCGCCAAGCGGCGGAATCGAAAGAAATCTTCGAATGCAACGCGAAATTCGCGACGCTCGCAGCGAGGACGATTGTGCTTAAAAAGAAGAGAGAGACGATAGCAACTCGAAGGATGCGAGACATTCGTCCGTTATGCCCGAAAACGGCGTAGTCCATATGCCGCACAACTGATCGCCCCGAACGCCAAGACGGCGAACGTCGACGGCTCCGGAATCGGCGCGATCGCCACGGTCGCCGCCGCGATTAAGACGTGCGAGCTGGCGTTCGAATTGCTCGCCGTGACGTAATTCAACGTCAGCGTGTCGCCCGCCGTATCGGCTTTGGCGAGAAACGTGTAATAACCGGCGTTCTTCGTCCCTTGAAACGCCAAACTCGAATCGGTGTAGTTCGTCGCGCCGGTGAGCGACGCCGTCATCGCGCCGGTCGCGTTGAATCCGGAAACCCACAGCGTAATCAAATACGTATCCGTGGTCGGCAAGGAGATCGGTAAGGAAACACCGACGTTATTCGTGTTTAGAGTCTCGTTAAATAGCCCGGTGATAGCCTGTCCCGGCGCGGTGCTGGCCGTCGGCGACGTGCCGTCGGTATAGGTGAATCGTCCGTTGACGTTGGTCGACGAACTGCCGCGGAGCGTCCCCGCGCCGATCGAGGTGATCGAACCGATCGGCGTAGCGCTAAGCTTGCTATTGGTCGGCGTCCCCGGCGCCGAAGCCCCGAGAGCGGAACTCCAATACGCCCAATCGACGGATCCGGCGGACGAGAGATTGGCGATCAGAGCGTTGGAATCTGTCGCGACGGTATACGACGACGGAGCGGTGGCCGAACCTTGCAAAATCGCCGCGCAACTTTCCCAACCGACCAAGACGATCGATAACCCGACAACGGCGCGCAGCGTAAGACACTTCATCACACAACTCCCGGCGAACGGAGATCCCACTTCGACCACTCGCGCAACCGCCTCCCAGCGGTGCTTCAACTTGCACATGGTAACTAGAACCAAGGTCGAAGTGGCCGGTTTCGAAGAAAAATCGACGGTTTGCGACAACCCGCAACGAGTGCTTGCTAAGTCTTTATGATCGCAGTTCAACGGCCGTGACCGAAGCGGGTGGAAACGATAAGACGCCGTTCGGATCGACGTCGCGCGTGTTTAATTTCATCGGGTCGTCTTTGGAAGAGGTGATTTCGGCGAACGGGTCGGCGGCCGTGATTTCGAACGCGCGACCGGATTTGAACGCCGTGTTCTCGAGCGACAGTTTGCAACTTCGCGTGCGACCGCGATCGATATTGACCACGTGCAGAAAGTAGTCGTCGCCGGTACGACTGGCGGTGATATCCAGTTCCGGCGGCGCGCGCGAACCTCGACGCGCTCCTTGCCGGTGTGCTTGCGATAGAGTGCGCTCACTTTGCCGACCGGCATGACGTAGGCCTTGCCGCCGGGGGTCGGCAACATGACCACATTCGATTGCCAGCGCGTGCCGCAGAAATCGCCCAGGTTGGCGATCGTCAGCACATCGCCGTGACGCTCGTGCAAATTCAAAAATCGCGCATACGCGACGCCGGCCGCCCAGGTGGAATTCAAATCGCAGCGGTCGCGACCCTGCATGCTGAAGTGGCTTTCGGTCATCGCCAGCGGGAACTTACCGGTCAGCGCGCGAACCTCGTTGATCTTCTTCTCCTGCCGTTCGACGGCGCGCATCAACGTGTCCCAAGTCGCGCCTGGGTCTTTGCGGAATTCGGCGTCGTTGCACGGTCGCCCCGGATCGAATAAATGATGGAACGCCACCATGTCGATCAACTCGCCGCATTCGCGAATCATGTCCGGGCCCCAACCGCTGTCTCCCCAGGCGATCAGTTTGAGCGTAGGGTCGACCTTCCGCATCGCTTGGGCGAACTCGATCGTCGTGGCGATCGCTTCGTCTTTCTTAAACCGCGCTTTGTCGTAGGACGTTTCGTTGCCCAATTGCCAATAGCGGATCGGACGCGGCTCGGCGTAGCCGTGCGCGCGACGTTCGGCGTGGTCCGGCGCGTTGCAATAAGCGACCCAGGCGGCGGCTTCCGCCGCGTCGGCCGTGCGGACTTCGCCCAGGGCGTTTTTGATCCACGGGCCGTGACCTTCGGCCGCGAAGTTGACGCACATCAGCGGTTCGGCGTCGATCAGGCGACAGAAGTCCAAATACTCGTTCGTACCGATTTGATTCGATTCGACGCCGCCCCAAACGAGGTTTTGCATCGGCTTGCGCGTCACGCGGGCCGACCCCTTCGCGCCAGCGATAGTACGAGCTGAACAGCCCGCCCCACCGCAGCATCGGGGGCGCCAGCTCGCGCGTGGCGGCGACCAAATCGGGCCGCCAGCGTTGCTTGAGATGCTCCCACGACGCCTCGACGGAACCGTCGGTCGTGCCGAGCGGTTCCATGAATTGCATGTAGAGATACGGCGACAACGCATGGAGCGGCTTGGGATCGATGGTTAACGTGGCCGTCTCGGGCTCCGCCGCGGCGATGCGCGTGAACGTCGTGGCGGCCATCGACGCGGCCGCGCCGAGTTTCAAAAAATCGCGTCGTGTGGACATCCTCGGTACTCCCCCCCGGGTGGTTTGCGAAACAGCGCGGCGTTGCGGCTATTTCTGCTCTTTGATCACGGCTTTGTTGATGCTTTTCACGATCGCGATCGCTTCGTCCTGTGTGTAGCGGCCGGTGATGTGCGCTTGGCCGTCCCGGATTTCCGTGCGAATGCCCGCCACCACGGCGATCTTTCCATGGATGAGGATGGCGAGTTGCTCGTCGAGATGCGCCTTGGTGACCTTCGCCAATGTTTTTCCGCCCGCTTCGGTGAACGTTAAGACGATTTCCGGCTGCCCGGTTTCTTTGGTAATCGTCCAGGTCACATGGCGCACGGCGTCGCAATCCAAGAAGGCCCGCTTCTTCAGATGGACGGACTCCGGAGCCGCATCGGTATAGGGCTTGTGCGTAAGCGTTTGGGTGTCATCGCCGGCTTCGGCGACGACGAGGCGCATTTCGAACGGCGCAGGCTCGGCGGCGAGCGTTCCGCGCACGATAAACAGGATGCAGACGAGCAATGCGTATTTCATCGTGATTCTAACCGGGATCGCGAGCGAAATGAGCCTGTTCGAAAGCGTTACCAACACCGCCGAGCGGACTCGAAATCAGTTAAACAGACGGCGTATCTTACTCGCTGATAACGACCAGTTGCCCCTCTTGAATCGTATCGAGAGCGTTTTCGACGGCGGGTACGAGAGGCAGGAGATCGTTCAAACGATTCGTAATCGCTTTCATCACGATGATCGCGATCGAGAGGTTCGTGAGATTTTGTTGATACCCCAAGTTTTGATCGACTGTCAAAAAGACATGAACCCCGGCGGCCGTCATTAGGTTCAGAAGTTCGCCGTTTTTCTTGCCGCTCCATCCTGCGGCACGTATGGTACGAACTTCGTGTCCGGAGATATATCCACGGAGCGGCTCCGGAACGCATTCATCAAGCAGAATGAGCATGAGCGTCCAATAGCGTCTCGGCGTGCCGGAGTACGGCAACGGCCTGGATACGAGTCACGCTGGGAAAATGCGCCAGAAACGTTTCCAAGGGGTCGTTCGCCGCCAAATAGTCCAATAGCGTTTTCACGGGGACGCGCGTCCCATGGAAGACGGGCGTCCCGCCGAGAATCTGCGGGTCGGAGTGTATGGTCGACTCAAGGCTATTCATAAGGTTTCTCTGCGATTCATTATACGCTCCGTCCGAAGGCCGCTACACCGCGCTCTTACACATCCCCTCCGCATTCACCACGTACGGGATCCACGCCAGTTTGACCGCGTTGATCGCGATGTCGGTCTTCTTGAGTTTGACCGTCAGCGTCTCGACCGCGATTTTGTCGGGCTGGATCGAGGCGTCGATCTGCGCGACTTCGACGTTGAATTGTTGCACCATCGCCTGCATTTGCGCGGCGACCGCTTCGGTGTTCTCCTCGGCTTGGCCGACTTCTTGGTGCTGACCGAACGCGCGCGACGCGGAGCGGGCGGTCGTGGAGATTTTGGTGGCCGAAATCGATTTTCGTCCGCCGAGAATCCCGCCGAGGACCGTCGTGCCGATATTCAACAGCACTTGGAATTTGCCTTGGTTGGCTTGTTCTTTTTCTTTGACGACGCGCTGTTCGGCCTTTCGCATCCGTTCTTGCAACGCGGCGTATTTGACGGCGTATTTCGCCTTCAGCTTTTCCACGTCGGCGTCGCGTTGTTCGCGCAGCGATTGCGCGACGCGGATGCGAAAGTCCCCTTCGCTCTCGCCCCGTTCGGCCGCCAACTTCGGCTTGGCGTATTTGAACAGGTCCAGCGATTTGGTCCGATACAACGTCGCTTTGACGTCGGCCGCAAAATCGGCATAGCTCTTGGCCTTGGCCAACGCGCCGGGCAGGTCGGCGTAGGTCGCCCCCTCTTCCGGGCCGGATTCGAAGTCGGGTTTCTCGTCGAATGTGGTCGCATTTTCCCAGGCTTCCTCGCCGGGGACGCCGCCTGCGGCGTCGGCCAACAGCAGGATATCGTCCCACTCGTCGATCTTGTTGGCCGTCGATTGGAAATGCAGTTTGCCGTCGGCCAGCAGGCCGGGCCGGTACTCGATCGTGCAGCCGGCGGGCTTCGCCGCGCGGCGCGGCAGGAACACTTCTTCGATTCCCGGCGGCGTCAGCGGGCGGCCGCCCGACTTCGGACCGGCGGCTTTCGTCGCGGCGGGTTGCGCGGACTTTTTCTCGTCCATCAACGTTCGAATCTGCGTCGCGTCGAGCGGACCGCGCAGGAACGACAACGCCCAACGCGATTGGAAGACGACCGGATGATCCTCGTGGACGTTGTTCATCAAGAACACGCGATTGCCGAGGCCGCTGAGGATCTTCTCCATCGCGCCGCGATCGAACTTCGCGCCGGCCGCGGTCGAAGCCCCTTCCAGTCCGTCGAGCACGCGCAGTTTGTCGCGTTCGGTCTGCAAGCGACCGAGAAACCATGTGCCGGCGTTCGAGAGTCCTTTGTAATCGAGATCGACCGGGTTTTGCGTCGCCAACATGCAGCCCAGGCCGAACGCTCGGGCTTGTTTGAGCAGCGTCAGCATCGGGATTTTCGAGGGTGGGTTGGCCGACGGCGGGAAGTAGCCGAAGACCTCGTCCATATAGAACAACGCGCGCAAGCTGGTCGTGCCGGATTGCGTGCGCATCCAGGCGATCAATTCGTTGAGCAACAGCGTGACGAAGAACATTCGTTCGCTGTCGCCCAGATGTGCGATCGAGATGATGGCGAACCGCGGCTTCCCTTCAGGCGAGTAGAACAACCGTTGAATATCCAACGGCTCGCCCTGCATCCAGTTTTGAAACCCAGGCGAAGCGAGCAGGTTGTTCAACGCCATCGAGAGGGCGAAGCGGTCCTTCTGTGGATAGAAGCTGTCCAGGTCCAGCACACCGACTTTGTCGAACGGCGGTTTTTGGATGTCGCGGATCAGATCGGTCAGATCGAGATCGCGGCCCGCCCGCCATGCGGCGTCGACCAGCGAGCAAAGCAGGATATGCTCGCGGCTCTGCAATGGATCGGCGTCGATATTCATCAACGCCAAGAGACCCGAAACCGCGCCGGCGACTTTTTCGCGGAGGGCTTCATTGTTGTTGCGGATTTTCTCGGAGGGGGCGGCGAAGGATTTCAGCACCGTGAGCGGCACTCCGGCCGAACCGCCGGGCGTGTAGATCGTGATATCGACCGCGTCTTTGAATTTTTGAATCCGCTCGGGCGTTTGGCCCCAGTCGGCTAGGCCTTTTTTCCAGGATTCGGCCGTTTCGGCGGCCAGCGTTTCCAGCGGTTTGCCTTTGCGCGTCGCTTCGCCCGGATCGATCCAGGGTTGGAAATCGGCGGGTCGCAACTCGGGGAACGTCAGCAGCAAGTTGCCGATATCGCCTTTGGGATCGATCATGATCGCCGGGATGCCGTCGATGGCGGCTTCTTCGAGCAGGTCCAGACAGAGCCCCGTTTTGCCGCTGCCGGTCATGCCGACACAGACGGCATGCGTGCAGAGATCCTTAGCATCGTACAAAACCAGATCCGTCTTCGGTTTGCCGGCGGCCGGGTCGTATTCGCGTCCGAGATAAAACTTGGCCGGCAGTTCGTAGTCTTGCATTGGGCGGCGGAGCGAAGAGGGTTGGAATCGGCGACTGGAGTCGTGCAGGCTACGCTAACACAGGCATTTTCGACTGCCAAGCAAGGCGTAAAAAAAGCAAGCTCGATCCTGGGATCGAGCTTGCGTGTCGAGTGTTGCGAATCTTGCGGCGAAGCTTACTTCGCGCGGCGACGACGCCAGACGACGCCGCCGATCGCGGCCGCGGCGGCCAACGCCGACCAAGTACCGGGTTCCGGAAGCGGATCCGCGGAGAGCGTTAGTGACGACATATCGAACGTCGCATTCGTGGCCGGAGACGAAGCCGTGTATGTCAACTGAACGTTGAGGATGTTGCTGAATACGGCGGTATAGTATTGATCCAGCGTCATCGCACCGATGGCTTCAGGCGTGAGAGTGTTCGGGTTCAAAGGGACGGAAACCTGCGTCCAAACGTTCGGATCGACAGGGGTAGAAGCGAGTCCGATCATCGCTTGTCCGCCGGTCGGGCTGGCCATGCGTAGACCGAGCGTGAGCGGGGTGGAATTCGTATGCCGTACCCAGAAATTGATCGATTTCACCCCACCCGCGATCCAATCGCCGACGAAAGCTCCGCCGCTGGCCGGAGGCGTGGCATTGCCGGTTCCGCGTAAGAGCACTGATCCGGAATTGATGGTTGCATAAGTGGCGGAGATGTATCCATCACCGACACCGGCAGGTCCACCGTTAGCCGTCCATGTCGCAAAATTGGCGGAGACGTTTTGGCGCCAATCCGAATTGCCGGTATTGAATGTTTCGGTAAACGGCGTAACGGGTGCCGCAAAAGCCAGGGTCGCGGAACAGAGCAACGCGACCGCGAAAACCACTCGTTTCATGAGCTGATCCAAGAAAATGAGTTTGATAATGATTCTCAATAGCACGCCCATATCTTAGTTGAAACTTTCCTATATTCAATCCAGCTGAAAAGAAAATTCAAAATAGAGCGTTTGGGTCGACTGTTGGTGCCGGGTGTGTTTCAGAAGCAACCCGCTACAATCGAGGCTCAACTCCCCGCTTCTGCTCTGGCTACGACGACATGGGCCCACTTCTTACCGCTCTGCTCCTAGGGCTAATAGCGTTATTTCTCGCGAAGTTAGGGTTATTGCTCGAACAGCAGCTTTCGTGGGTCGCCGTTTTTTTGTTAATAGGAGGCGCACTCGGCGGGGCTGCCTTGGGGCTTAAACAGCTCGGTCGGCGTGTTTCGATCCGGCATGTCCTGTTTGGCGGAATCGTGTTGTGTGCGGCGGCTCATTTTTTCGCGTGGAATGCGGCGTGCGAGCGTCTGGAAGCACGGAAAACCGGCTTCGACTCGAAAAAACCGCTCGAAGCGATGTTCGTCGCGCAGCTTGAACCCCCGACTTTCGCGCAGTTTATGACCCCGCCCGAACAAGTGCGGGCCGAAACCTATGCCTGGTGGGCGTTCGCCGCCGTCGCACAGGCTGGAATCGCCGTGGCGGTTTTTCGGCTATTCGACACTTCGGTCGCCGGTTCGAAAATGCCGGCGGAAACGTCGATTTCCCAGGTCGATGAAACGGCGGAGGTCGATTCGTGAGCATTCAGGGGCTGGGGACCGAGATCGTCGAAGTGCTGAGGATCGCCAAACTGATCGAACGGCACGGCGAGGCGTTTCTAGGACGCGTCTACACGCCGCGCGAATTGTCGTTTTGCCAATCACGCGCAAACGACGCAGTTCTACGCCGCGGTCTGGGCGGCCAAGCAAGCGATCCTCAAAGCCTGCGGCGTGTCGTGGCAGCGTCGGTTGAAGTGGAACGATCTGGAAATTCGGCCGCTCAAACACGGAGGCGCGCGGATCGCGATGCGCGGCTCGATGCGCGAAGCATTGGAAGCGTGCCGAGTCGGTGAGATTCGCGTTTCGCTGGCCTACTGCCGTTCGCACGCGACCGCCACGGCGATCGTCGTTCGCGCGAAACGGATGATCTGGATTGACCCGACAGCGTGTGATTTGCGATCGTCCGCAGCGCGCGGCACAATGTTCAAACTTTCGCTTTCTCCAACTCCCTTCGCTCAACCAGGTTCGTCATGCTTCGCCTTGCTGGTTGCTTGCTGTTCGCATCGAGCCTCTTCTGCTGCGCCGCCGAACCGGAAAAACCGGCCGACAAGGCATCCGCACAAGCCGTCGCCGAGACGCCCAAGGTGATCGCCCCGGCCGAAGACGGCTCGGTGACGTTGCACGCGCGCGACGTGACGATTCACGGTAAGACGGTTCGTTATGAGCCGCAGCCGAACAAGAACACGATCGGTTTCTGGACCAAAGTCGACGATTGGGTCAGTTGGGAGTTCGAAGTCCAAAACGTCGGAGCTTATCACGTCGACATTCTGCAAGGCTGCGGCAAAGGAAGCGGCGGGGCGAAGGTCGATTTCATCGTGACCGACGCTGCCGGGACCGAGCAAAAACTGGAAGTCGAAGTCCAAGACACCGGTCACTTTCAAAACTTCGTGAGCCGTGCAATCGGCAAGGTCAAACTGCCGCGGGCCGGTAAATACACCTTTTCCGTCAAACCGAAAACCAAACCCGGCGCGGCGGTCATGGACCTGCGACAAGTCGTCCTGCGTTACGACGAAAAGTAAGGCGATTGGAAACTTAAACGGTCTATGCGGACGGCGCCGCGCCATTCGACGGAATTTCTTGCGGCGTAAGGGATTTCTCTTTCGCCTCGATAGCACTTCGCTATAATGTGCGGCGGGGATTGAGTAAGAGGAACTCGGCGCAAGTCGAGCGCGATGGTCCACAGTCGCAACGAAGGATTCGCATGAGCCAAGTCACCGAGCCGACCAAACCCGTGAAAGAACAGTCTCTCAAACACGAGGGACCTCACCTTTCGGAACTCTCCCCGGAAACTCTCTACGACAAGCTGCTGGCGGTCGCCCACAATTTGTGGTGGGTCTGGCATCCGGACGTCGTGTCGTTGTTTCGCGACCTCGATCCGATTCGTTGGCGACAGCTCGATCACAATCCGATCGCGCTGCTTAAAGAATTCACGCCCGAACGCTTGGAAATGCGCGCGGCCGAGTTGGTGCTCTATAGCCGGATCAACCATGCGTATCGGCGACTGAAAGAGTACATGTCGCAGCCCACGACCTGGGCGACGAACAATGCCGGCGTGTTAGGCGCGAAACCGGTCGCGTACTTCAGCGCCGAGTTCGGCATGCACGAGTCGTTCCCGATTTACTCGGGCGGCCTCGGCGTCCTCTCGGGCGACCATATCAAGAGCGCCAGCGGCTTGGGCATTCCGTTGGTCGCGATCGGTCTCTTCTATAAACAGGGCTA
The DNA here is from genome assembly GCA_049840575.1 of Pirellulales bacterium. Taxonomy (GTDB): domain Bacteria; phylum Planctomycetota; class Planctomycetia; order Pirellulales; family JALHPA01; genus JANRLT01. The sequence goes on along the minus strand of JASGKV010000001.1, from coordinate 348,385 downwards.
TTTTCGCCAGCACTTGGACCTCGACGGCTATCAACACGAGGAATACCAAGAGACCAAAGTCGAAAACATGCCCATGAAACGGGCGGTCGACAAAGACGGCAAAGAGATCTTGGTGCAGGTCGATACCCGCACCGGCCCGCTGTTTTTCCGCGTCTGGCACATTCATGTCGGCCGCGTCGACTTGTATCTGCTGGATTGCGACGTCGAAGAAAGCCGCCCGGAAGACCGACAACTGACCAGCCGTTTATACGGCGGCGATCATCGCACCCGCATTCGCCAAGAACTGATCCTGGGCGTCGGCGGCGTCAAGGCGTTGCGCCGCCTAGGAATTTCGCCCGGTTGCTATCACTTGAACGAAGGCCATAGCTCGTTCGCCACGTTGGAAGCCGTCCGCGAGCGGATGGAAGAAGACGGGATGAGCTTCGACGACGCCGTGCGCGACGTCGCGACGCATACGGTCTTCACCACGCACACGCCGGTACCGGCCGGACACGATCGCTTCGACGGCGGTCTGATGGAAGAACATCTCGGTCCGTTGCGCGACCAACTGGGCATCTCGCACCAACAACTGATGGGTTTGGGCCGCGTCGAGCCGCATAACGAAGGCGAAACCTTCTGCATGACGGTCCTCTCGCTGAAGCTCTCGCGCCGGGCGAACGCGGTTAGCGCGTTGCACGGTCAAGTCAGCCGCCGCATGTGGTCGCACTTGTGGCCATGGCGCGTCGAAGAAGAAATTCCCATCGGCCATATCACCAACGGGGTACATATTCCCACGTGGTTGGCCTGGCAGATGTGGCAGCTCTACGACCGCTACTTCGAACCGAAGTGGATGCAGCGGATGGGTGAAGCCGACGTCTGGAAGGAACTGCTGCGGATCGATCCGGGCGAGTTGTGGGAAACCCACTACGCGCTGAAAAACCAACTGTTGCAATTCGTCCGTCGCCGCGTCAGTCGCCAATGTCGCCGTCGGGGCGAAAGCGACGAAGCGGTCGAAGCATCGCGAAATATCCTCGACCCCAACGTGCTGACCATCGGCTTCGCCCGGCGGTTCGCCACGTACAAGCGGGCCGACATGATCTTCAGCGATTTGGATCGCGTCGCCGAAATGTTGGGCAACGCCGAACGGCCGATTCAGATCATCTTCGCCGGCAAGGCGCATCCGGCCGACGAGCCGGGCAAGCGTTTGATCCGTCGCATCAATAATCTGCGCCACGACCCTCGTTTCGCGGGCCGCGTGGTCTTCGTCGAAGATTACGACATGAACGTGTGCCGGCATTTGGTCCAAGGGGTCGATGTCTGGTTGAACAACCCGCGTCGTCCGTTGGAAGCGTCCGGCACGTCCGGTGAAAAAGCGGTGTTGAACGGCGGTTTGAACTTGTCGATCCTCGACGGTTGGTGGGCCGAAGCGTACGACGGCAAAAACGGTTTCGCCATCGGTAAGGGCACGTCGCACACCAGCGACGAAGCCCTGGATAAACGCGACGCCGCCGATCTGTACCGGGTGATCGAGCAAGAAGTCGTACCGATCTTCTACGAACGCGATTCGGACGGTCTGCCGCGACGCTGGATTCAGATGATGATGAACTCGATCAGCTCGCTGGCGTGGCGATTCAGCTCGCACCGCATGGTCGCAGACTACTGCCGCTTGGCGTACGTCCCGGCCGCGGGCGGTCTGAGCAGCGACATGAAGAAGCGCTAAGGGCGTCGTCCGCAGCGACCATAACGCCATCCCGAACGCCGCACGTCTCGACGTGCGGCGTTTTTTATCCCGCTCGACGGAAAAGTCTTGACCATAAAATTGTACGAAAGTACACTCAGTGTATGGCTGTCCGTAGCGGAGACTTAATATGAATCGCTCATCCGTCGCCGATCGTTCGTCGTCGCCATCCCTGGGCCAAAGTATTTTTCAAGACCGCGCGGCACTTCAACGTCCCGCACTTACGGCGATTGAGCCGACATCCGCCGGCGACGTCGCTCCGACGAAAGTGTGCCGCACGCGTTGCCCGCAGTGCGACGGTCCGTTGATCGACATTCGCATGAAGGCCGTCTGCTCGCGTTGCCACGCGATTTGCGAAACGTGTTGCGAAGGTGGGCGGGGATAATCTTGTTCTTGCGACAAATCGATTCCAGGGCATTGCATTCATGGAGATCACCGAGCGGATCAGCGCGGCCGGCGCGACAAGCGAAGATATCCAAAGCTTTGAAGCACGGCGAAAGACTTCCTTGCCGAAAGATTACAAACGATTTTTGGCCGAGTGGAACGGCGGGCGGCCTCGGCCTAGGCAATTCGAAGGACCGAACGGCGAGAGGTCCGTTTTGCATTTCTTTTTTACGCTGGACCCCGCCGCGGAGTATTACTACATCGAAGAAGAAATCGATACGTTCAAGGATCGACTCCCCGCCGGATTTCTGCCGATCGCTTCGGACCCGTTCGGCAATCTTGTGCTGCTGGCATTGACCCCAGGGAAGTTCGGCGAGATTCACTTTTGGGAGCATGAAGCGGAAACCGATGAGGGCAAGCCTCTCGGAGAACGCATCGCGTTCATCTCCTCCAATTTTACGGACTTCGTTGCGAACTTAAGCTAGGCTCGCATCGCCGTACGATTGGGTTACACTCGTTGCATCGACCTTCGACGCTCTCGCTGCGACCCGCGCTTTTCTCACGTGATCACCAGTCCGCAAAATCCGCGCATCAAAGAGGCCGTCCGCCTGCGCGACGGGCGGCAGCGGCGTAAGGCGGGGCGGTTTTTGATCGACGGCGGACGCGAGATTCTGCGAGCGTTCCGCGCCGGCATCGCGCCGCGCGAGTTGTTCGTATGCGAGGAACTCTGCCGCACACCGGAGTCGCGCACGCTGCTGGAATTCGCCGGCGAGCTAACCGCTAACGGATGTGAGTTGCTACCCGTCTCGGCGACGATCTTCGCCAAGCTGGCCTACGGCGATCGCGAGGACGGCGTCGTGGCGGTCGTCGAGTCGCGTGCCGAGTCTTTACGCGACCTTACGAGTTTGAAGCTGCCCGAAACGCCGCTGGTCGCCGTGGCGGCCGGCGTCGAAAAGCCGGGCAACCTGGGGGCGATTGCTCGCTCGGCCGACGGTGCCGGCGTCTCCGCGTTGTTGGCCGCCGGCGTGGGGGCCGATCTCGAAAACCCACATGCGATCCGCGCTAGCTTAGGGACGATCTTCGGGTTGCCGTGTCGCGCGACGGACGAACCGGCCGCGCTCGCCTGGTTGCGCGAACGCCGGCTGACGATTTACGCCGCCATGCTCGATCCGGCGGCCGTCGATTACACGCAAGTCGATTTCCGCGGACCGACCGCGATCGTCCTTGGGGGCGAAGCCGATGGCCTAGGCGAGCTCTGGCGCGTCGCCGATGTGCATCCGATCCGCCTGCCCATGCTGGGCGCGGCCGACAGTCTGAACGTCTCGACGGCGGCGGCCGTGCTCTTCTACGAAGCGTTGCGGCAACGGACCGTGCGTTGATCGTCGCGTGAAAGATGCCGGCACATGAGCCGAATTCGCGTACTTCGCACAAGACGAATCGTTGGCGGATCGCCTAATCGGAACAATCCTTAAGCTCGTCGTGTTCCTCTGACGATAAGACGAACACGTCGCCGCTCGGATTGCGCACGTCGCATCGACTCGAAGGCCAAGTCACGATGACCGCGATCGAAAAAACGAGAAATGCGTTCGGCACGTCGCTCGCATCGTTACGCGGCGCCGGCAAAAGCGGAACGAGTTTCGACGACGTGCTGGCGCAAATGCAGGCGTCGGCCGCGGAAAGCTCCGGCGCGTCCGGCGAATCAAGCGATCTGCAACGCCTGCAAACGGACTACCGCGACAACCTCAAATTGTTACGCGACCGCATCGAGAAAATCCTGAACGAACACGGCGTCGATACGACCGGCCGTCCGTTAACGTTGCAAGCCGGCCTGAACGGCGGCATCGCCGTCTCGGGCGCACATCCCGATCGCGAAGCCATCCAGCAAGCGATCGCACAGGATCCGCAATTGGCCGCGCTCTCGCGCAAACCGCCAAGCAAGGCGAGCAACTCGCCGCGGCCGAGCAAGCCGGCTTGGACATCCCCGGCTCGCAACCTTGGGTTAAACGCTTCTCGCTCGAAATCGACGGGCTGACGCAAACGCCGCACGTCGAGTAAGCATTTTTTCGACCACACGCTTGCAGGGGGCTCCGCTGCGCTGCGACCCCTGTCACCCAGCCGATGCTAACCCAGCGTTAAAAAAGGTCGCATGAGGAAACGTGTTCCTCGTGCGACCTTGATGTTTCGATTGAGTTAATCGATTTCGTGAACTAGTACTACAGTTGGACTTTCATTCAGTGGGATCATGCCCTCTTTTGCGGTAGTGGCAGCGTTTCGCAAGGAGTTGATGGGCTCTGCGCCAGTCGGACCAGCGAAGGGATCGTCGCGGGTCGGGCGTGTCGGCGAAGAACAACCGTTCGATCAGCGTGCGGATTTCGGGGACGGTGAGCGGGAGGAGTTCGGCTTCTTTTTTGAAGCGGCGTACGTCGCGTCGTCCGCGCATCGCGCGCAGTAAGACGACGAGCGCGGCGTGTGCCAACATGGCGAGCGTGACGTGGCGATGCCAGCCGATCCAGGATCGGACTTCGTACTCGTCGAGTCCCGTTTCTTGTTTGGCTTGTTGAAAACATTCTTCGACCGCCCAACGCGAACCGGCGACTTCCACCAACTTGACCAACGGCGTCTCGCGCGGCGCGTACGTGAAGTAGAACGCGTGTTCGGGGGTCGCGTCCGTCGAGCGTCGAATCAACCACCCGCGTGCGTGCGAATCTTGTTCGTAATGGGGCCAAGCGACGAACGCCCAGTCGTATTCGCGTTCGCCTTTCGGCCTTTGCCGCACGAGAGCCGACGCCAGGCTTGTGCGGGGACGTCGACCAAATGCTTGCCGACCGCACGCCGCTTGCCGGCGAGATACAGGTGCGTCGCCGAGGAGATCGCGATGACGTAATTCAAACGTTTTTCTTCGCAAAACCGTCGGAATTTGTAGTCCGAACCGTAGGCTTCGTCGGCCGTCAGCCACGCGCACGCAACCTCGGCGTTCAACGCTCGCTCGATCATCGCGCGGGCCAACGTTTGTTTCGTGGCGAACGCGATCGACTCGGGCACTTTGGCTTCCGCGCGACGCGACGCATCGTCGGCCCACTCGCGCAGCAGGTACAACGCGCGATCGACCAACGCGTGACCGCGTTGCGAACGGTAGGCCAGAAAGACGCCGACTTGGCAATTCTCGATTCGACCGGCGGTGCCCGAGTATTGACGCTTCACGCCGACCGACTTGGTCCCCTTCTTCAAGAACCCCGTCTCGTCGACGATCAGCACGCCGTCGGGATCGCCCAAATGCTCGACGACATACGACCGCAAATCGTCGCGGACCGCGTCCGCGCTCCATTCGGCTCGCGCAGAAAGTGCTGCAGATTGGTCGGCGTCACCGCGCCGAGTTGCTCGGCCAATTGCCAACCGTTCTTGCGCTCCACGCGACCGATCAATCCACGCAAATACCCGGCGGCATGCACGGCGCTGCTCACGCCGCGCGAAACGACCCGCGATCCGCGCCGCCGCGGACGTCACTTCATCTCCCCACGAACGTACTTCGGTCGTCGTCGGCATCCGTGCCTCCGCGAATATCACGTAAAAACCGAAATCTTTACCGAACTCGATGGAAATACGGAAGTCCAACTGTAGTACTAGCGATTGCTGACGCCGGATTCCGAGCGTCGACGCATGATCCCGCGCGACGGCGTCGTCGAGGCCGACGAGCGTTGGGCCGACGGGTTGTACGGCGCGGCGATTTGCGGCGCAGCGTTGGCCGGCTTGGATGTCCGGACCGTTCCAATAGACGAACGTGTCGTCGATCACCCACGGCGTCGATTGTGTGCGGCCGTTATCGAAGCTCAGCACGTTGTAGAAGAACGTTTCGAAGTGGGTGCACTTGTAGCCGTACGGAAAGTGGCTGGCGATGTGATCTTGTTCGGTCAGGTCTTCCAAACCTTTATGCACGTAGTAGTGAATCGCGCCGTCCGGCGAACATGAGATGCCGAACGTCCACCAGCCCGGCTCGACGGTGGGCCCTTTGATATCTTGTCCGACCGGGCCGCCGCGAATGATCATGTAGGCCGAATCCGGAACCTTCCGCGCGGCGTTTTCGCTGTTGAACCACAAGAAAAAGCCGGGCCAGTATGTTTCGGTGCCGTCGCCGTTTTTGAATTCCGACTTGGTGTCGCGCGTCGGGATGCCGCGCGCGGCGATCCGGAAGCCGAACGTGTTGCCGGTGCGATTTTCCCACTGTTCGAACGGCGGCAGATAGATGCGGCTGACGACGCTGGGCGATTTCGAGACGTGCAGAAAGCCCCCGACGCGCGACACGCAGTTCGCCACGAAGTCGTCCTGCATCGGCTTGTTGGTCACGCGATTCGGAATTCCCGATAGCGTGGTTTGCAGCAGCATCGCGCCGGTGCTTCCCTCCAAGCCCCCCTCGGGCGTCATCACGCGTTTCACCACGTCCGGGTGACCGCGTTTGATCCCTTCGAACCAGCGACCGTTAGTGGTGAAGCCGGCGGGCAAGCGTTGCTGTTCGTCGTCTTCGTCGCTGCTTTTGGGATTGTTGGGCACATACGACCACTTGGCGTCTTCGAAGTCGTCGCCGACGTTCGAGATCTTCGTGCCGGTTCCCGGTACGACCTTTTGCGCGAATGCCGAACCGGCCGTTGAACAGACGGCTGTTCCGAACAGCAGGACGAAACCCCAACGACGCAACGACATGACGCCATCCCCGAAAATATGAAAATGTGCCCGCGGAGCGCGCGGGGGAATGCCCGGACGATACCCGGGGAGCGACCCGCGAACAAGTCCGAAACGGCGGCGACTCAGCGCCCAGAAAGCCCAACCGGGCGATAATGCGCAACGCGTCCCAGGCTTCGGACGAGTCGATTTTCGAGACGCCTCGTTCGCGATCGACGAACGTGATGGGCGTTTCGCCGATCCGTGCGCCGACCTGCTTGAGCATCCAGAGAATTTCTTCTTGGAACGAATAGCCGCGCGACCGGACCTCGCCGAGATCCAATCGACGCAGCGTTTCCACGCGATAGCACCGAAATCCGCCGCTGCAATCTTGCGCGGTCAGACCCAAGAGTCCCCGGGCATAGACGTTCACGCAGCGGCTCATCAACCGGCGATGCCAGGGCCAGCCCCGCACGCCGCCTCCGGCGATATAACGCGAGCCGATCATCACGTCGCGTGGCGCGGCGCCGACCGGAGACATGCCGGCGACCAACGCCGGCAAGTAACTCGGATCGTGACTGAAATCGGCGTCGATATTGATGACGTAATCGTAATCGCGGTCGATCGCCCAGCGCATGCCGGCGACGATCGCGGTTCCCAGACCCTGCTTGCCGGAACGACTCAGAAGATGGACCCGTTCGTCGCGCAGCGCGCGCTCGCCGACCCACACGCCGGTTCCGTCCGGAGAGTCGTCGTCGACCACCAGGAATTCGGCGGTCGGAAGATGCTCGAAGACGGCGTCCGTCAAATCGGGCAAGTTGTCCAGCTCGTTATAGGTCGCCGTCATGACCAGCACGCGCGGTCCGGCGACGGTGCGTCGTGGATCGAGGGCGGCGGACATGATGGGCGACTCCAAAACGGCTTCCTTCCGAATGAACGACGCCCCGCTTTACGAATGGGCGTTCGGAAATTGTAGGTCGCGATCGGCCCGCCCGAAACGCCATTTCCGCCCAGGAAACGGCGAGATCGTCGCTTCGGCTTCGGAATTTCGCCGGTCATGAGTAAGATTCAGCCTCGTTCGCGGTGATCGACCGCGGCCGCCCACGACGATCCCAGCACGAACGCTCCGCTGTCCACCACGTCCACGATTCCCGAACCGGCGACCGAAACGGCGGTCGTCGCGCGCCGTACTCATGATGCGGACGACGCGCAGCCCGAGTTCCGGTACGACGCGGTCTTTTGGCTCTGCTATGCCGCGAGCGCGGCGTTGATGATCGGCGCGTCGCAACTCTACCGCTATGCCGACTTCGTACGATTGCTCGGAGGCGACGAATTTCAACTCGGCCTGATCGTCGGCGTCGGCATGATCGGCAGCTTATTCGTTCGCGCCTTGCAGGGCGTCGGCATCGACCGCCACGGCGTACGACTGATGTGGCTCGGCTCGCTCGCCTTGGCGATTCCCGGCGTGTTGGGACAACTCTGGGTCGAGCGTTTGGATGGGCAGTACGTGTTTCTGTTGCAAATTCTAATTCGGACCGGGATTTCCGGCGCGTTCGGCGCGTCGATCACCTATGTCTCGTGTCGATCCGGCGAACGACGCATGGCCGAGGCCGTCGGTACGCTCGGATCGTCGGGGTTCTTGGCGTTGTTGGTCGGACCGATGATCGGCGACTGGTGGGCCGGGCAGCCCCCCTACCCTCGCGAACGTCTCGACGGGTTGTTTCTGATCGCGGCCGGCGCGATGAGCTTGGCCGTCGTGTGCGCGTTCTTCGCCACGCGTTCGACGTTGCGCCGCGATCCCGAACAAGACGCGCCGGAGACGCCGCGACATTCGACCTTCGCGTTGTTGCGTCGACACGTCGACGGGCCGCTATTGTTAATGGGCGTGATGATGGGCGTCGGCCTGACGCTGCCCGGCGTGTTTGTTCGCGATTTCGCGCGAACGCGGGCTGACCGGAATCGGCGTGTTTTTCGCCGGCTATGCGTTGAGCGCGTTCGCTTCGCGCATGACAACGCGGCGCTTTCCCGAATACTACGGCGAGCGGACGATGATCGTGCTCGGCATGGCCAGCATGGTGATCGGCCTGCTGCTGTTCTTGCCGGTCGAGAACGCTTGGAGTTTGGTCCTGCCGGGCATCTTTATGGGGAACGCGCATTCGTGGCTGTTCCCGTCGGTCATTACCGGCGGCAGTCGACGCTTTCCCGCTCGCGCGGGGCTTGGGAACGTCGTTGATGCTGGGGATGATGGATCTGGGCGGACTGTTCGGCGCGCCGTTGGTCGGTGCGACGGTGACGTTGGCCGGTCGAATCGGTTGGCCGCCGTTCCCCACGATGTTCACGGCGGTCGCCGCGATCTTTACGCTGACAACCGCATGGTATCTGGCGCAGAGCGCGGCGCCACGGCGATCCAGCCGTTGACCAGGACGTTACGTTCGGTCAAATCCGTCGCCACGCGTCGCCACGCGGCCGATTCGGGAGTGGGAACGACCAGGTAACGCTCGTGCGCGGCGTGGGCGATCGCTTGAGCGGCGTCGGTCCATTCGCCGGACGTGACCAACCAGATCGCGCGATGATCGCGTTGTAACGCCAGCAATCCGCCGGCAAGCCGCAGGCGAGCTTCGTCGTCGATGCGGCGCGGTCGTCGCCCGACGAACATCCGCGCGAGCGAAGCGTACTCGGTCTCATGCAACGATTCGGCCAAGGTCGCGCGATCGGCGACGACGTCCCACCAGCCAGCCTGCGTCGAGACGGTCGTCGGATCGAGTTGCGCGTCGATGAACAGCAATCGCTCGGTCCGCGACGCGCCCCAGGCTTCGGCCAACGCATCGAGATGCGCTCGACCGGTGGCGCCGTCGCCGACGACGTGCCAGTGAATGACGCGCGTTCTTCCGTAGCGCAACGCGCCGGCCAGTTTTTCGATCAACGCCGGAAACGCCGCGCGATCGACGGCCGCACGTCGCATTTCAGGCAACGGCAACACATCGACGAGTTCGGCGGCGTCCAACGGCGTCGCGCCGAGCGTGATTTCTTCAGCGTGCTGTTCCGGCGGCGTCGGTGCGATCGCGTCCGTTGCCGGGGCGAGAGTCGTTTCACGTACGGACTCGACCGTCGTGCAGGCTGCGACTTGCTTGTCGGCGACGTTCGCCGGCGCAGCGAACAGGCTCGACGGCAAAATCACCTGTGGACGCTCGGCCACGATCGGCGGCGCGGCGATTCGAGCCGGTTCGCACGTCGAGACGATTTGCAACGCGGCCGCGATCTCCGCATGCGAAGGAAACGCGGTCACCGGTTGTGCGACGGCCTTCGATAACGCGTCGGCGCGGACCGAATCGTCGACCAGACTGGCGATCGATCCCAATACGCGCATACCGGTGGGCGAACCCGAAAAACGTGCGTGGGGCGCGTGCTGCGCTGCGCGTTGCCGTTCGCCGGAGTTCGGATGCGGGTCGTGCGCCGTATGGGATGTCATCCGTGTCACTCCGGGATGGGGTCGCGATTACCCGCGACGCAATTTGGCGAAGAGTTGGCGATACTCGCGACGTTCCGCCCGAGGGCGTTCGCCGTCGTCGATTTGGTCGTCGAATACGATCACATCGTCTTCGACAGGCGTCGTTTGCGCGACGGACGGTTGCGCAGACCGGAGCACGCTGGATCGCTTCTCGCGAAGTGACGGCGATCGTCGATTCGCCGGTGGGTCGCGGTTCGGCAGCCGGCGCGTGCGTGTGGATCGATCGGGTTTCGTGGGCCGTTGGCGGCGAGAAGACCAATTCGATCGAGTGACTCGACTCGACGCGCGCCGCGGCCGGAAGTGGCGCGACGATCGATCGTGCCGTCGACGGTTCCGGCGTGATGACGAGACGCGGTGCATCGGCGACGACCAGCGGCTTGTTCGCGAACATGCCCAAGGATTGATCTAAGAACGGATCGAGTACGATCTCTTCCTCCAAAAACGTTTCGCCGAACGGATCGTGCGTGACCGGCGGTTCCGGCGCTTCGAACACGAGTTCGTCGCCGTTCAAATCGCGTAGTTGAAGTTCGATCGTTTCGACGCGGCGCAGCAGGTGCGATTCATCGAAGACGATCTCGTCGTCCGCTTCGATATCGAGCGTATATTGCTCGTCGGCGAGCGCTTCGTCGCTTTCGGCATGCTCGTCGGTTCGCGCGACGCGTGGTCGGAACGGCGCGGAGTCGTCGGATTCTTGCGTGAATTCGTATTCCGGTTCCTCTTCGAACGCGTCGACGACGCCGGCCGGTTCGTCGAATAATCGCGGCGACGGCGCGCCGCTGGTCTCCGCATGCACGCGACGAATTTCGCCGTCGAGCGGCGAGTTGCCCGTCGGCACGTCGACGACCTCGTCGATCCGGATCGATTCCACGTCATCGTCCAACAGCGCGAATTCGATCGTTTCGACGGCCGAACGCGTCCCGAACGGCGCGGCGTGCGTCGGCGGCGGGAGTTGCTGTAAGTCGGCCCAGGCGGTTTCGATCGCCCGTTTGTCGATCGCCGTTTGTCCGGCCGCTTCGGCCATGACCAGAGCGTGATCGCAGATCTGATTGATCAACCGCGGCACGCCGTCGGTGGCGCGGAAGACCGCTTCCAACGCGTCGGTCGAGATCACGCGTTCCGGCGATCCGCCGACGCGCTGAATCTGCGCACGAACGTAGTCGCGCGTCTCGGCGCGGTTCCACGGATGCAAATAGGCCCGCGCCGCGATCCGTTGCTGCAACGCTTCCAGCTTCGGATGCGCCAACCGTTCTTCCAACGCGGGACCGCCGACCAGCAACAAGCGAACTTTGAATTCGCCGTCGCGCACGACGTTGGTCAACAACCGCAACTCTTCCAGCAGCTTGCCCGAGAGCGTGTGGGCTTCGTCGCACAGCACCAGTAACGGCGCGGCGTTCGGCGCGGAGAGGCCGTCGAGCAACGACAATCGCAGGTCGCCTTCGTCGCGCCCGTGAATCGGATAATCCAATTCGTGCAAAATCGCTTGCAGCAGCGAACGACGCGTAGTGAGATGCCCGGCCGTCAGCGTGGCGATCGAGAAATCGTCTTTCAAACGCTCGGCGATCACTTGCAGCAACGTGGTCTTGCCCATCCCGGGGGCGGCGATCACGGCGGCGATCCCTTCGGCCCGTTCCAGACAGCGGATCGCGCCGCGCAGGGCGGATTCCGGACTCTCGGCCCCGAAATAGCTTTCGACGCGCGGCGCGGCGGCGAAGGGGCGATCGGTGAATCCGAAATAGCGTTGAGTCATCGTGCTGCGTTCCTTCCGACGGATCGGTCGCGTTGCCGCGCGAAGTCGCCCGGCGTTAGGGCGATCGTTCGCGTTATCGTTTCCTTCGGGCGACCGCCCGGCGGACGTCCAATTTCATGCCGGCGGGCCGTAAACTCGGACCCGACCTTGGCGATTCGGTCAACTTTGCGGCTCGTCCGCGATCGCCATCAGTTTGCCCCAGGCGGTGGTCGGTTGGTCCAGCAAGTCCGCGCGAAACGCCGGCGATGTGGACGCGGCGATCACCATCACCGACGCGGCCACGACCAGCCACGCTTCCGATGTCCGTCGCAACCACCAACGCGCGGAGCGATCGCGTTGGCCGCTTACGGGTGTCGATACGACGCCGGTTTCGTTGGAGACGTCATCCCACGCGGTATGCGAACGCGGCGGCGTAACGTGTTCGGCATCGATATGCCACACGGCCAGCGGTCCGCAGCCCAACGTGCGCCCGATCTCGTCGAGCGAGAGGGTCGATGACATCGTTTCGTGCGAAGTCGGAGCTGCGACCGGACGGCGACGGATGCGAGGACGCGGTCGACGCGCGGGCGACCGCGCGTAGTTTCCAAGTCGCACACCCGGCGAGCAGGCCTAGCAGTAACGCGCTCCACAAATAGCTCGAACCGAGCGACGTCGGCGCAACGGCGCGAACCGGCAAGCTTTGGACGGAAGGGGGCAGCCGGCAGTGTTCTTCCAAATCCAGCAATCGCTTCGTGACCGCTTGCCACGCGGCCGAGCGAAGCGGATCGTCGGTCGGCGGCGCGGCGGACCGCTCGCGTTCGACTGCGGCCAGCAGTGTTTCGGTTTCGCTGCGGAGGATCAGGAACTGCTGTTCGAGCTCGCTTAGCCCTTGCACGATTCGCGGATTCGGTTCGGTCGACTGCGGCGCCGTTTTCGGAAGCGCGGCCGTACGGAAATACTGATTCGGTACGATTCGCACGTTCGAGTCGCCCGCGTCGATTGTCTCGACGACTTGGCTGGTTTTCTCGCGTAGGCGACGGTCGGCGGCTTCGATTTCGCCGCTCAACTCGCGCAGCACCGGATGCTCGGGCGTCATTCGCGCCAACAAGCCGGCGTACTCTTCGCGCAGCATGGCGATGCGTTCGCGTAAGACCTCGGTTTCGGCTTCGTTCGACGACTTCGCAGACGTCGGCGCACCGAGTCGCGCGACGTGGCCGAAAGCAGCTCCGTGGATTCTTTCAGCAACGAACGGACTCGACCCAAGCCTAACTCGGCCGGCGCTTGCGGCGTGCGCGGCGCGGTGACCGTGAACAAGTTTTGACAATCGACGTCGAGCGCACGTTCTTGCTGGGCCAGCGTTTGAGCCCAGGTTTCGATCTCGGTGCGGAGCCGCACGCGATCGGCGGCGAAGCGGCGATGCTGGTTTAACTCGGCGGTGAAGAACAGGTTCCAGACCACCATCACTGCCAAGAACGCGGCCGCCCCGACGATCACGACATCGTACGCCTTGCCTCCATAGCCCCAGAGCGCAGCGCGCGGCGTCGTGCATTCCGGCGAAGAGCCGGAAGTACGCAGGCGTGCGTCGGTCTGTGTCGAAGGGGGCATGGATGACGTGTTTCAGGTACGAAGTCGCGACGCCGTTCTCACGAAAGAGTCCGACATCCTCGTTATCGACGTTGCCGATCGTAGGAATGAGGAAAACTTTGCCGATTGTGCGGCCGCCGGCATCTTGCGGCGTAATCCGCATAGAATAGGAGGCTTTCGGTTCGGATCGCCGGCGTGCCGGCAAGAACTCGTTCGTTATGGCGACGATGTTTCGTATCAAACTCTGCGGACTGACTCGGTTGGAAGACGTCCCCGGCGTCGTGGCGGCCGGCGCGGACGCCGTGGGGCTGAACTTCTATCCCCCCAGCAAGCGCTATGTGGACCTGGACCGCGCCGCCGAGTTGACCGCCGCATTACCGAACGAGATTACGCGGGTCGGCGTCTTCGTCAACGCCGAGATCAACGCGATCTTGGCCGCCTGCGCCGCTTGTCGCTTGAATTACGTTCAATTGCATGGCGATGAAAGCCCCGAGACCGCGCGGAAACTCCAAGACGCCTTGTCCGGTTCGGCCCGACTGATCCGCGCACTGCGCTTACGCGACAACCCACAGGTCGAACTGGAACCATACTTCGCCGCGTGTCAGGCGGTGGGCGTCGAGTTCACGGCGCTGTTGATCGACGCCTATCAAACCGGTCAGTACGGCGGGACCGGCGCCACGGCCGACTGGTCCGCAGTAGGGCGTTGGACCACGCGCCCGGCGATCCCTCTGATCCTGGCTGGCGGCTTGACACCCGGGAACGTCGCCGAAGCGATCGCGAATAGCCGAGCCGACGGCGTCGATACGGCCGGCGGCGTGGAGTCGACTCCGGGACGAAAAGACCCCGCGTTAAGTCGCGAGTTTGTGCAAGCGGCACGCAACGCCCTCGATGTTATGGCATAAAACGCCCCGAGTTCAGTCCAGGCTTCTTGCCGGCACGTGGTGAATTCATCGAAATTTTCGGCAATCACCGTCGAACGCAAGGCTGGCTTCACGGATTCACCCTCGACGGAAACGGTAAAGATCAGGTAATTTATGAGCGGCCGGTAGTCGAAGCCTCGACCCGGGTTTTTCTCGTTTTCGAGCTTCCAGAATCTTTCGGAGAATGTCGTGTCGACCGTCGAAAAACGTTTGCCTTACAAAGTGAAGGACCTCTCGCTGGCCGAATGGGGCCGCCGGGAAATTACCCTGGCCGAGAACGAAATGCCGGGCCTGATGTCCCTGCGCAAAATACGGCGCCAAGAAGCCGCTCAAGGGCGCGCGAATCGCCGGCTGTCTGCACATGACCATTCAAACCGCCGTCTTGATCGAGACGTTGGTCGAACTGGGCGCCGAGGTCACTTGGTCGAGCTGCAATAAGTTCAGCACCCAAGACCAAGCCGCCGCCGCGATCGCCGCCGCCGGCATTCCGGTCTACGCCTGGAAGGGCCTGACCGACGAAGAATTCGATTGGTGCATCGAGCAATCGCTGTACTTCAAAGACGGTAAGCCGCTGAACATGATTTTGGACGACGGCGGCGACCTAACCAACATGGTCCACGACAAATATCCCGAATTGCTGGGCGAGATCCGTGGTCTCAGCGAAGAAACCACGACGGGCGTGCATCGCCTGTATCAACGCGTGAAAGACGGCACGCTGAAGGTTCCGGCCATCAACATCAACGACAGCGTCACCAAGAGCAAGTTCGACAACCTCTACGGTTGCCGCGAGTCCTTGGCCGACGGTATCAAACAAGCCCTCAACTGGATGGTCGCGGGCAAGACGGTCGTTGTGGCCGGCTACGGCGACGTAGGCAAAGGTTGCGCTCACTCGATGCGCGGTTTGGCGCTCGCGTGTTGGTGACCGAAGTCGATCCGATCAACGCCTTGCAAGCCTGCATGGAAGGCTACCAAGTCGTCACGATGGAAGACGCCGCGCCGCAAGGACACTTGTTCGTCACCACGACGGGCTGCTGCGACATCATCCGCGGCGAGCACTTCAAGGCGATGAAAAACGACGCGATCGTCTGCAACATCGGCCACTTCGACATCGAAATCGACGTCGCGTGGTTGGATAAGGAATCCGGCGCGAAAAAGACCGAGGTCAAGCCGCTGGTCGACAAGTACACGTTCGCCAACGGCAAGTCCGTGCTGTTGTTGGCCGAAGGTCGTCTGGTCAACCTCGGCTGTGCGAACGGCCATCCGTCGTTCGTCATGTCGAACAGCTTCACCAATCAAGTGTTGGCGCAGTTGGAATTGTGGAACAACACCGACGCCTACGAGGTCAAGGTCTATGTTTTGCCGAAGAAGCTGGACGAAGAAGTGGCGCGTCTGCACTTGGAACACGTCGGCGCGAAGTTGACCACACTGACTAAGAAGCAAGCCGACTACCTGCACCTGCCGGTCGAAGGCCCGTTCAAACCGGATCACTATCGCTATTAAGCGATCATTCCGGGAATTCAACAACCGAGCCTCGGGAACCGTGTGTTCCCGAGGTTTTTTTCGTTCAATTAGGCGTTCGATCCCGCTTCCAAACCTGATAGTTCCCCTCTTCGACCAGCAAACGGTAGCGTCCGTCGTTTACGAACGGAAACAGATGATGTTTATTGGGGTAGCCGAACTTCTCGACGACGCGATAGTCGTCGTCCGATGTGAAACCGCGCGGTGATTGATCGTCGTTCCGAATTCCGTATTTCATCCGGAGGAACAGATCGAATGGACCGCCGATCCGGTAGCGAGGCTCAAATTCCGAGTTGAACAACTCGTAACCGTTAAAGAAGAGGTGATACCCGATCGTCGCCGAAGTGCGGTCGGCGGCGCGGATGTCGTCGGCCAAGCGATCCATGATGTTCGTCAGCACGGGACGCTCGCCCGCGAAGCCGTGTTCGACGACGTCCCGCGCTTTGGGAATCGTGGGCGAAACAACCATCAGCGACACGGCCGCGAACGCGAACCCCAGGCAGCGATGCACGCCGTTACGCAACGGGAAGTACGAGACGGCGAGCGCCAAGACGACGCATTCGATCCCCCACAGCCACCATGTGTATCGCAGGAAGGCCGCGGCCAGCGATACGGCCAACCACGGAACGAGAAACGCATGCCACATGACGCCGCGAGCTTGGGCTTCCGGCGATGTGTCGATCGGGTCGTCGTCCCAAAAACATGCGACGAGATTGCGCAGCTCGCGTATCGGTGCGGAAAACGTCAACGCGACGCCGGCGATCAGCGCCGCGACTTCGACCAACACCACTTTGGCCGCTTCATCCCCGTCCAATGTTCTGCCGAAGACCTTGCCCGCCGTCCACGGATTGCAAATCACACCGGCCATCAAGCAGCCGATGCCCGCGGTCGATGTCAGAGCCTTGGGAACGCGCTGTCGGAATCGTTGCGTGCGTGGATCCAACCAGCCCCACAGCGCGCGGCGCAGGGGATCGTGAGCAGCCAGCCGATCCAACCGGCGTTCAGCAAGAACAGCCCGTTCAAATTCCGGAGAAAATGATAGGCGCAAAGAAGAGTTTCTTCGGCGGACTTTGTCGCTCTTGCGGATCGACGACGTAGATGGAGTGGAACGGTTCGAGCGACCGCGTTTCGGCGTTCCACGTTTTTAACTCGGCGGCGTACGGATCGTAGGCGTTCGGATCGTATCCCAAGTTCGAGCGAAACAGCTGTTGGCGGACGTCGAAGAACTCGCGCTCGACTTGCAACGCGAGATACGGCCACCAGATTGCCGCGCAAGCCGCTGCGGCGACGAGAATCGGGATCGGGCGAACGCGCGGCCGCGCATACCACCAGACGCAGACGAACGCAGCGCCGGCCGGTAGAAACTCCATAAAGACGTAGGAACCAGCCGCGTAACAGCCGATCGCCCCAGCCAAACCCCAGGCGTCGTTCGCGCGGACCCAACGCAATAAGCCTAGCGTCATCCAGACATAAAACAGTGGATATGCGCGCGGCCAGAGCGAGCTTCCGAAGTGCATCCCGGTGACCGAAAAACCGTAGAAGATCAGCGCCCAGAGCGCGGTTCGTCGATCGGCGGCGCAGACCGTCAGCAGGTAGATCCCCCACATCGTCAGCAGATGGCAGATCGACGCGCCCGTGTGTTGGTAAAGTTCGACGTCGCCGGTCAAGATCCCCGGCATGTACAACCATGAGATGCCGGGCGGATTGTAGCCGCCGGTCGAGGCGACGCCCCCTTGATCGGGCAGCGACCCATCGCAAAGGAACCGCGCGGCTTCGTCGACGTTCATGATCGAGTCGAGTTCGAACGGAAACTTCCCGCGCCAGCCTTGCCAACACAACGCGGTCGAGAGGAACGCGATCGCGCAGGCGGCGATCGCGTACCAGCGCGTCGATTGCGCCGCAGGCGTCGGAGAGGAGTCCTGCGTCTGCATAAGCGGAGAGATGAAACGAAGGAGCCAACGAGAAGCGAGGAGTGAATTATGAGTCCTGGATCGCGGCTCGCCAAATAGACGGGAGTCCGGTCGTCACGATCGCGTCGATCGTAGGGATCGTTCGTTCGTAAGCGATCGCCCCGTTCACACCCATCGCGTCGTCGAACTTGACGGGTGACTGCGACGATCGACAATAAATGTTCGTGATTACTCTTCGAATACGCAGTGCCGTCCCGGGCGGTCGTCGTTTATGTCGCTCGAAGTCCCCGCCGCACCCGCGAATCCGACGCTAGTCGTCGAGTCGGCGAATTCCGCGTTTTCCCGGCTCTTCCGGCAATTCCTGCGGTATTGTTTGGTCGGCGGACTGGCGTTCGTCGTCGATTTAGGAACCTTGGCGTTGCTGTACCGCGCGTTCGGCGTCGATGTCCGCATCGCCGCGGCCTTGGGCTTTCTGCTGGGCTTGATCGTCAATTACGCGATCAGCGTGGCGTGGGTCTTCGATCGACGTAACGTTTCCAATCGCTGGCTGGAGTTCGCGATCTTCATGGTCGTCGGGCTGTTGGGCTTGTTCGTCAACGACCAGATCATCGCGTTCTGTTCGTTGTTTCTCGAAGAGCACAAGGACTTGGCCAAGATTCCGGCGGCCGCGGTCGTGTTGGTGTTGAACTTCGGGTTACGCAAACTCCTTTTGTTTCAATCTCGCGATTGAGCGTGTTCCATGGCCGAGAAGCAAGCGATCATCATCGGCGCCGGTCCGGCCGGCCTGACGACCGCGTACGAGATGGTCACGCGCTCGGAGATCAAACCGATCATCCTCGAAGCGTCCGACATGGTCGGCGGCATCTCGAAGACCGTCAATTTTAAAGGCAACCGCATCGACATCGGCGGTCATCGCTTTTTCTCGAAAGCCGGTCGCGTGATGGATTGGTGGCTGAAAATGCTGCCGATGGAATCGCACGGCGACGGCGACTTTCGCATCAACTACCAGGGCAAAACGACGCAGGTTCCCGGCGGCGCAGGGATCGACCCCAAAACGACCGACAAGGTGATGCTGGTCCGCTCGCGCAAGAGCCGGATCTTCTATCTGCGCAAGTTTTTCGATTATCCGATCGCGATGAACGCGCAGACGATCGGCAACCTCGGCCCGGTCCGCATCGCCAAGATGGGCGTCAGCTACGCCAAGGCCTGCGCGTTGCCGATCCGCGACGAGAAGAACTTGGAAGAGTTCTTCATCAACCGCTTCGGCCGCGAACTCTATCTGACGTTCTTCAAGTCCTACACGGAAAAAGTCTGGGGCGTGCCGTGTAACGAAATCAGCGCCGCCTGGGGCGCGCAACGCATCAAAGGACTCTCGATCACCAAGGCCGTGCTGCATGCGCTGAGCAAACCGTTCAAGAAGAAAGGCGACATCGCGCAAAAGGCCGTCGAGACGTCGTTGATCGAGCGGTTCCTCTATCCCAAACTCGGCCCAGGCCAGATGTGGGAGACGTGCCGCGAGAAGGTTTTAGAGCGCGGCGGGGTCCTGCATCACGATTTGCACGTCGAGAAAATCCTCATCGAAAACGGCAAAGCGGCGGGCGTGCTGGCCAAGCATGCTAAGACCGGCGAATTCCACGAATTTCGCGGTGATTATGTCTTCTCGACGATGCCCGTGCGCAATCTGGTGCGCGGCCTGGCGACCGACGTGCCGCAAGCGGTACGCGACGTCTCCGAAGGACTGATGTACCGCGATTTCATCACCGTCGGCTTACTGTTGAAAGACCTCAAGCTGCGCGAGAAGAAAACCGGCGGACCGCTGACGGATAACTGGATTTATATCCAAGAACCCGACGTGAAGATCGGCCGGTTGCAGATCTTCAACAACTGGAGTCCGTATCTCGTCGCCGATCCCGGGACGACATGGTTGGGACTGGAATACTTTTGCAACGACGATGACGAGATGTGGAAGTACACCGACGACGCGATGGCCCAGTTGGGCATCGACGAACTGGTGAAGATCGGCATTATCGATCGCGATCAAGTCCTGGATCGGACCGTGTTGCGCGTGCCGAAGACCTACCCGGCGTATTTCGGCACATACGATCGTTTCGACACGATCCGCGAGTACGTCGACGGCCTCGAGAATCTCTATCTGATCGGCCGCAACGGCATGCACCGCTACAACAATCAAGACCACTCGATGTTGACCGCGATGGTCTCGGTCGACAACATCCTGGCTGGCCGCACCAACAAAGACAACATCTGGGCCGTGAATACCGAAGAGGATTACCACGAAGAGAAAGATGGGAAGTAAGCCCATCTTTAGCCCTCGGGGTCGTCGAGGATCTCTTGTAAACGCGCCGCCAGTTGCGGTGGATACTTCTTCGGCCAGTCCGCATCGATCAATCCGACGCGGAGCAGGTCTTGCAGATGGACTTGGTCCTTGCGACGGAACGAGTTCAATTTCATCCGCACCAACGACTCTAAATTCAGAATGCGGCGATCCCCGACGATCGACGATTCGGCCGGGTCGGGATTCGACGTCGCATAGTTCTCACGAACCTTTTCATTGGCCCACAGAATATGGATTCCGTCGCTCGGATTTCCTTCGGGGGCGTCGAGAAAAACGGTCACGCCCATTACGTCGTAGTACGTGAACCCGTCGGCTTCGAGTAGCGCTTTCGCTCGGACGAAATCTTCGCGCCTGAGTAACAGGTCGACGTCGTTGGTATTGCGAGCTCCTTTTGGATTGATGGTCTCGACCCAGGCGGCGATCGCATTGCCGCCGATGACGGCGTACGGAATGCCGGCGTTTTGCAGTACCGTGCTGGATTTGTTCAGTAAATACCGAACGTGTAGCATGCCCCGCTCCATGTATTCCAGCGTTTGATACGGATCGCCGATCGCCATCATGGTCTCCGGAAAAGGTCGCTCGTTTTATCGTAATCCGGGCCGCGCCGCGCGGATACCGGAGTCTCGCGCGGCGACGCGGTCGCGTGCCGCCTTGACGACGCCGGCAAGTCGGGTAATGTGAACGGTCCGACCCAGCCGAACCTTCGTCACGGTCTGTTCGTATGTCCACTGCGTACGGCGTCCGCCGAGCACTCGGTCTCTCGTCTGAGACCTACGTCAAACACATTCGTTCCGCCTTCTATTCTGATTATTCCACGCCATGTCCAGCGGTCCGATTTCGCAGTTCGCCAAGCACCACTTTCGCCACTTCAACTCGGCCACGCTGGTCGACGCGGCCGAGGGTTGGAACAAGCATCTCGCCGAAGGCAAGAAGATGTTGCTGGCGATGGGGGGCGCGATGTCGACGGCCGAAATCGGTCTGTCCCTGGCCGAGATGATCCGCCAAGACAAGATCCACGCCGTGTCGTGTTCGGCCAACAACTTGGAAGAAGACATCTTCAACCTGGTCGCGCACGATCACTACGAACGGATTCCGCATTACCGGGATCTGACGCCGGCCGACGAACGGAAATTGTTGGACCGCCATCTCAACCGCGTCACCGACACCTGCATTCCCGAAGGCGAAGCGATTCGCCGGCTCGAAAAGCACATCTACGAAGTTTGGAAGCAGGCGGAAGAGAAGGGCGAACGCAAGCTGCCGTACGAATACTTCTACGACGTCGTCCGCAGCGGCGTGCTCGAGCAGTATTATCAAATCGATCCGAAGAACGCCTGGGTCTTGGCGGCGGCCGAGAAGAACATCCCGATCGTCACGCCGGGCTGGGAAGACTGCACGCTGGGGAACATCTTCACCGGCTACTGTCTGCGCGAAGAGTTGAAACCGTCGACGATGAAGTCCGGCATCGAAATGATGATGGTCTTCTCGAAGTGGTATCAAGACAACTGCGGGAAGGAAGGGATCGGCTTCTTCCAAATCGGCGGCGGCATCGCGGGTGACTTTCCGATCTGCGTCGTACCGATGCTGCAACAGGACATGCAGGTCGACGTTCCGTTCTGGAGCTACTTCTGCCAGATCACCGACACCAACGAATCGTACGGATCGTACTCGGGCGACAACCCGACCGAAAAAATCACCTGGGGCAAGCTCGACGCCGACACGCCGAAGTTCGCCATCAACAGCGACGCCACGATCGTCGCCCCGCTGATCTTCGCCCAGGTGCTGGGGTGGTAAGCCCGTTTTGTTTCACGTGAAACAATTCAATGGTTTCTTCTCTCCACAACGACCTCTCCATTCCGCGTGACTCGGTTGGGGACAAGGATTGGGATGAGCAAAGCGCCATACCGTCGAATTGTTTGGAATCACCTTCACCCCGGCTCTCGCTTGCGCTGTGTCCATCGTGATGCGTCACCCAATCTCGGGAGAGGGGGTGTCCATCGTTTCCGATCGTGCTGTTTCGCGAACCTCCGCACCCGGTTGACGACGCGGCCCCCCGCGCGGGAAACTGCTGGTCCGAATTGTTTCACGTGAAACAATTCGCGGTACGGCCAGGACATAAGCCCATGATCAACGCGATATCGTGAAATTCGCGCGTCATGTCTTGTCCCGTCTCCTGAAAACTGAAAACCGAATACTGAAAACTTACTCATGCCCGACATTCAGCCTTTCCGTGGTTTGCGTTACGAACTCAAGCAGGTCGGCGATCTGACGAACGTCGTCTGTCCGCCGTACGACGTGATCGACGCCAACCTGCACGAACGGCTGTACAAGATGCATCCGGCCAACTTCGTGCGCAGTCGAACTCAACCGCGCCGAACCGGGCGACGACGCGAACACCAAGTACGCCCGGGCGGACGGGTTTCTCGACGCTTGGAAAGCGCAGGGCGTGTTGGTCGAAGAGGACCGACCGGCCGTCTACGTCTATCACCAAATCTTCGAGACCGAAGGCGTCACCCACACGCGTCGCGGCTTCATGGCGCGTTGCCGGTTGAGCCGTTTCGGCGAAGGCGAAGTCTTCCCGCACGAGGAAACGCTCTCCGGTCCGAAGGCCGACCGTCTGCTGTTGATGAAGGCGTGCCAAGCCAACCTCTCGCAGAATCTTCGGGCTGTTTCCGGACGTGTCGAACGAAGTGCAAAATCTGCTCGAACAGAAAATCGCCGACACCGCGCCGATCGAAGCCAAGGACCATTTGGGCGTCACGCACCGGATGTGGGTCGTGACCGACGCCGAGTTGCTCTCGAAGGTCACACGCCTGATGAGCGATAAGAAGATCTTCATCGCCGACGGCCACCATCGCTACGATACCGCGTGTAACTATCGCGACGAGCTCAAAGCGGCCGGTAAGATCAACGCGCACCATCCGGCCAACTTCGTCCTGATGATGTGCGTGGGGATGGACGACCCGGGCTTGCTGGTCTTGCCGACGCATCGCCTGTTCCGCGGTTTGCCCGAGATGACCGCGATGGAACTGGCCGACAAGTTGGCGCCGTACTTCGAGACCCGTCTCGCCGGCCAGGGCAGCGAAGCCGCCCGCGCGGTGTGGGAAGATATCGAAACCAGCGCCGACCAAGGGGCGATCGGCCTGTTCACGGCCAAGGACGAACGCTGGACGATCGCGACGATCAGCGACGCCGGCAAGAAGAAGATCGCCGAGATCGCGCCCGAGCATTCCTCCGACTGGCACTCGCTGGGCGTGGCGATTCTGCATCGGCTGTTGATCGAAACCGCGCTCGGCAGCAAGGACTTGCCCAAGCCGAAGTACGTCCACAGCATCGACGAAGTGATCGAATCGCTGGATACCGGCGACATCGCCGGCCGCGACGCGACGGGGGTCGAGAGCAAAGGGGGCCGCTTCGAACTGGCCGCGCTGGTCATGCCCGCCACGGTCGAACACATCCGCAAGATCAGCCTGCACAACGAAGTGATGCCGGCCAAGAGTACGTACTTCTACCCGAAACTGCTGGGCGGTTTGGTCGTGAATCCGATCGAGTAACAGGAGGCTGGTGATCAGGGGCTGGGGGCTGGAATTTCATCTTCTGAAGCAACCTGCGAGGAACTGTTTCACGTGAAACAGTTCCTCGCTTCATTATGCAAGCGTCGCCGGATCGCGGTTTTGTTTCACGTGAAACAAAACGGCGATCCCTGCCGTGACGCTCAATTCGCGACGTTCGTCTGCTCGCGTTGTTTCGCGAGGACGAAATTTCGGAGCGTCTCGTTCTCGATCTCGCGCGGGTCGATCGGTTCGCACCCGGCGAAGAAGTAGATGCGGATGTCGGAGAAACGGTACACGACGCCGTTCTCGCAGATGAGATAGCAGGACGCCGCGTCGTGACCGGAGTCGTAGACGATCTCGACGCGTTCGCGCTCCAACGGCGTGTGGCGCATCCCGATCGAACGGATCCACTCTTGAGCTCGCGGGCTGACCGGCTGCCGCAGATCAGCGGATCGTCGGAAGGAATCGAATCGACCAAGAACTCGGCGCCGCGAATCACGGCCGGACCGTTGCGCAGGACCCTCCGGCGTGTTCACATAGTCGTACTCGACGACCGCATGCTCCGCGGTCGCGTCGCCCCAGGCCGAGACGATCTGTGCCGCTCCTTCGACTTGATCCACCGGCAACGAGACGTGGTGCGGGCCGTACCAAAGCTTGACGGCGACCGCCGCGGCCGCGAACAGCCCCAACAGCCCGGCCAAACCGAACTGGAATCTGCCCCGCCGCATCGAGACGCCTCGAACGTGATGGTTTTGTTTCACGTGAAACAATACGCGAGCCGGCATTAAGGACTGCAATTCGGACCGGGGCGGATATCGACGAGAAGCAACTTGCGATCTTCTTCGTAACCAATCGTGAACGGTGGGCGCTCATCCATCGGGCATTTCCAGAACTTGGCGACTTTCGGATCGAGAGGCGGCGACACCATCGGTGTAACGACTTCGCCGTGACGAACCAATTCCGGTCCACTCTCGTCATACCGATCGAGCGGCTGCGCAGTTGCGCACGGCGAGCAATTTTTCCAGGGCGTCGCGCTCGATCGAGCAGACCAACACGTAAGTCGTACAGCCCTTCAACGCGATGGACGTGAAACTCCTCAGTTCGGTTACCTCCGGCGGCGGTGCTTGGCCGAACGCACGTTCAAAGACGTACTCTGGTTTTTGCTGCCAATCGTAAATGAAAATGACGTAGTACACGAATCCGAGAAACGCCAGAAACGGGATCGCGAACAGCCACTGCGTGCGGTGGCCGGCATACCCGTAGGCGGTCGGGTCCGAGAAGAATCGTCCGGCACTTGGTCGGGTGTCGGACGTCATCGTTGGATCTCTCGGGTATTTTGTTTCACGTGAAACACTCGCTTGCCGGCATTTTCACCAAAAATCGCATGCGGTGCGATCGCCAATTGTTTCACGTGAAACAATTCCGCGGACACGGGCGAGTCGGCTTCGTTGTCGGCCCGGCTGTGCCGGGCAATCGACCGGGGCCTCCGTCGTAGGATCGTGCGGTACAGCCGCACCTACGAATTGTTTCACGTGAAACAATCTCACGCTCACGAGCGGGCCGTGTTCGAAAGCTTTGCCAGTTCGCGTTCGACGACTTCGCGCATCTGCGGATCCAAGAATCGAGTCCGGGTGGGTTTGCGCGACCAGCAGCCCGAAGTACGACGAGACCTCGATCAGCCGATACACTCTGCCGCGATCCGAGAGCAGATACACGTGCTTGCGATCCGGATCGTCCAGGTCCAGCACCGTCGCGTGAATCACCTCGAAATCCTGTGCGGGTTCTCCGTGCGGATAGTCGCCGTGCGGATTCAACGGGGTGCGCAGAACGGGGAGCGCCTTTTGTGCCGTCGGCGCGTCCGACGTTTTCGCCAGGACTTCGATCCGATAGACGCCGCCGGTCACGACCGCCGGACCGCGGCGCCGACCGCCGGGCGTGTTCACATAGTCGTACGACACGGTCGCGCCGTCGGTCAGCGGACCCCACCAATGGAGCAGGCCCTCGGCGGCCGGATCGGCGTCGATCGGACTCTCCGCCCGATGCGGCCCCTGCCACAGCTTGACGCCGAGCGCGACCAGGGCGGTCAACGCCAGGAGAGCCAGCACGCTGAATTGAGTCCGTCGACGCATTCCTTCAGCCTAATCGCCGATCGCGGGTACGGCGATTGTTTCACGTGAAACAGTCGAGACTTTGGACCACGGCGTCGAGATTTTCGCGTTTCCGATCTCGGTCGGAACCGCCGTCCTCCGCCCTGCCCTCCCCGACCGGGTAGAAATGTTTCACGTGAAACAAAACCGGACGGGCGATGCCGGCGGAAGGGATTCGATCCGCCGGCGGAAATTGTTTCACGTGAAACACTCGTCTCCCGATCAGTCGCCCTGAGAAACGTCCCGGGACGATGTTTCCACCGCATCCAATTCGCGTTGAACCCGTTGCTTGAACGCGCCTTCCCCGAGTGTTTTCACCGTTCCCCAATGTGGGAAATACTTTGATCCGGACAGGCCGTAGGTGATCACGCGGCCATGATTGGTCACCAGATAATAATGCTCGCCGTAGGGCCATTCGAGCGCACGGCGCGAGAACCCCTGGTCGTCAATATCGAAGATGCCGGCGACGATCCATTCCGCCGATGGGTCGGCTTGCGAGGTGTCCCGGCCGTCGGCGGTTCGCTCGAACAAATGCCGGCCGAACTTGGCCAGCATCAACTCGCCAGGCTGGTATCGGATGACCGCGGTTCCGCGCGTGTCGCCGTTCCACTCGCGGGTATATTCGACCTCGGCCGATTTCCCGACGAACAGTTTTTCGAGAAACGGCCAGGGAATCCCGGCGGTTTCGAGCCGGGCGACCTCTCGATGCGGCCCACGCCAGGTGGCGACGACGTACCCCAGCATGATGGCCAAGACCACTCCGACCGCCACGAGAATCCGCACCGCCGCACGCATTAATGCAGCCTACCCGGAAATTGTTTCACGTGAAACAATGTCACGGCGAGATTGATTCGGTCGCCGTCGATCCTCGGAGTTGTTTTTGCATTTCGTCGAAAACCGATTGTTTATCGCGTAAGTCGACCGAGGTCGGGACCGGAATGTTTCCTTGATTTCGGATCGTCGAAACGATCTGCTCGGCCGCTTCGTCGACCGCTTTGCGTTCCGCATCGGTCAGCACTGAATATGGATCAGCTTCAGATCCAGGATGATAAATCGTAGAGTCCGGAAGAATCGCGAGGATTGTCCGGACGTGTCCGACGCGTTGACCGTTGCGATAAAGATGGATCGACCCTTGAATCAGGTTTCGGGAATCGTCTCGTGAGTATGACGCAGCACCCGCACGCCGTCGACGATCTTCGTTCCCCTCCAGTCCCGGTAATACGTGAACTCGTCCTCCATGTGCGGATGGGGATGTTCGATCACATGATGCGGGCCGTGCCAGCATTTGACCCCGATCGCCAGCGCGGCGGTGAGGAGCAGCAGCCCGAGCAGCGAAAATTGCAGGCGACGACGCATCCGGTCACTCTAGCGGACGGCGCCGCTGGCGGCGATTGTTTCACGTGAAACAATTCGCCCGGCTCAGGGACCGGCGGTGGTCGCCGGCCAGGGGAGCGGCGTCGGGATCGGGGCCGACCAGGGCGCACAGCGACTCGGCGGCGAAGATTTGCTCGCCGAACGGTGTCTGCGCGGCGCGGAAGCGTGCTCGTTCGGCCCGGACGACTGCGGCCAGGATTCGCTCTTCCTCGGGCGTCAGCGGGTCGGGCGTCCCGCGCGTCGGACCGTGGAACATCAGCAGCGCGGGCCGAATTGCCAGTACCCTTTCAACGAAGTTCCGCGGCGGCAACACTGGATGTTGCTGTTGGTCAGCTTGCCGTTGGGATCGTACAACCGCGTGATGTGCGGACCGTCGAGAATCCGGCCGCCGTTCCAGTCCCGGTAAAACGTCGACTCGATTTCCACGTTGCCCAACGTCCGCTCGACGACCCGATGCGGCCCCTGCCACCACTTGACGCCGACCGCGACCGCGGCGACCAGCAGCAGAAAGCCGAGCAGGCTGAATTGGAGGCGGCGACGCATGCGTTCAATCTAATCAGCCCGCGCGGTGTCCGCGATTGTTTCACGTGAAACAATCGACTGCGCCGCTTCGATGCGACGCAGTTCCGGTTCGATCAAGTCGGACAACTCTTCCCGCGAAACGGCTTCGGGTGGAATTGGTACCACTCCGGCATGGTCGACGGCGATTCCAAAGACGCGACCGTCGCGCGTGAGATAATACGCCGGCACCCAACTCTCGCCGACTCGCTTGTGAATCGAAACATCCACATTGGCCGTGGGATTCCGTGTCGAGTCGCTCAACACGATGAAGCGTGCTGGGGCATCCGGCTCGCCCGGCGGCTTAGACAGGATAATATATGGTCGCCAACGAATTTGACGAGCATGCCTGACGATCGCCGGTCCGATGCGGCGGCCTTCGGAGGTGTTCCAAAACAAATATTCCAACTCTACGCCGTCCGCGCTGTCGCTTATCGCCATTCGCTCGTCAAGCGAAGCATTTTGTGTGACATGACGATGCGGGCCATGCCACAGTTTCACCCCTATCGCGAATGCGGCAACCAGCAGCAGAAACGCAAGCAAGCTGAATTGGAGGCGGCGTCGCATGCGTTCAATCTACTCGGCCCGCGCGGTGTCCGCGATTGTTTCACGTGAAACAATTCGGGGATCAGCTCACTCGACGCGTTTTTTCATCCCGACGTTGAAGCCCGGGATGATGCCGTAAGCGATTCGGACGTTCGGGTCCGAGGTCGCGAGGCGTTGCGATTCGCGCTGGTACATCGCGCGGATGGTCTGACGCTCCTCGTCGGTCAGAAATTTCAGATAACTTTCGTAGCCCACCGGCGATTTCCAATTGGATTCGCTGAAGGGTGTCGCATGCGGTTTTTCGTAGCGATCGGCGATGAGACAGAACAATGTATCGCGCCCGCCGCGAAAACAACTGATCGAAAAGCCGGCGAGGTCGCCGGACGCGTTGAACCAACGGACCAACTTCGGCCCGTCGATCCATTCGGCGCCGTTCCAGGTACGGTAATACGTATAGACCGCTTCTTCACCCGGCTTGGTCGGACCATCGACGCGATGCGGCCCGATCCAAAGTTTGAGGCCGACGCCCAAGACCGCGATCACGGCCAAGAATCCGAGCAGGCTGAATTGGAGGCGGAAGTGCATGCCTTCAATTTAACGAGTCGGCGGACGTTACGGCGATTGTTTCACGTGAAACAAATCGCAGTTCTGACTTCATGCTTCCGGAGTCGGCGCGTGTGGGTTAGTGGGGACATTCTTGATCCCACCCGACGGTCGTGCTTCCGGGACTGGGATTGGCATCGTTTCGGAACGATGTACCTTAAAGCCAGCTTCGACGATGCGATGCTCTTCGGCTCGAATCGTCGTTTCGAAACGAGCAATCTCCAGCGGCTCCAACGGGTGGAGCCCGATACCGTAGAGCGGGAGTGTCGAAGTTCGCGTTGGCTTAACGTGGCCAACTCGGTGACATGCCCGGTTTTCATGCCCTGACGATAGAAGAAAATATGCGTCACTTGCGGAACGCCGTTTGGCGTCAGATAACGCAGCACCCGCGGCCCATCAACGATCTTGTTTCCATCCCATTCGCGATAATACGTAAACTCATCTTCGAGATTCTGCGAGGGCCGTTCGATGACATGGTGCGGCCCATGCCACACCTTCACCCCGACCTCGATCGCGGCGACCAGAACCAGAAACCCGAGCAGGCTGAATTGGAGGCGGCGACGCATGCCTTCAGCCTAGCGGGTGGCCGTTGGCTCGGCGATTGTTTCACGTGAAACAAAACCACTCAAACCGGATTATTGAATCGGAGTCGCCTGCAGGATCTTGTTGCGTTCCTCACGGATGGCGCGACCGAGTTCGCCGACTGGGATTTGCTGCTCGGTCTGTCGCAGAGCGAGCGGAGCCAAATAAACACAATTCAATGTGTAAACATGTCCTTGATTCGATACGCAATAAAGAATCGGATTGCGAAATGTCATCGTCCGCTGTTGCGTTCCTGTTTGGGTGGTTACCGGTATGGGAACGGCTTCATACTCGTAAAGTATGCACGAGACGAACTCGTTTCCGGGAAACGGGACCGCTGATTGTGCACGTGCCAAATCGATGAGGTACGTATTCGATCCCCCGGCCGCAGATTCCGAGAAGATGCCGACTTCTCGCGGTTCGAAACGCATCACCACCGGGCGATAACTCCGGCCCGACAAGGAATGGACGTACTCGTACTCGATGACTTTGTCCATGAACATCGGATAGTTCAATCGCAGCGCAAGCGGACCTTGATCGTACCGCTCGATCGATCGATGCGGAATGAACCAGAACCATGTCCCTGCCGCGATCGCGGCGACCATCAGCAGAAACCCCAGCAGACTAAATTGCAAACGACGGCGCATGTGTGAATCCGAAAACTGCGTCGAATCCTCAAATTGTTTCACGTGAAACAATGCGTCGCGCTCACGACCGTCGCCCGCGTTCGCTTTCCGGACGGGTCGGCGCGTTCGGTGATGTCGGTCGGGACGTTGCCTTGGGCGCGGATCTTTTCGCGTTCGTTCTCGACCTCGTCGTCGAACCGCTTTTGCTCGTCGGGCGTCATCGCCGTGAACGGCGGGACGTAGCGCATCTCCCACTCGCATGTGGGGCAGACGCGTTTGCCGTCCGGCGTCCGGGCTTCGATCACTTTGGTCTCGCCCACCAGGACGTTGTCGCGGTAGTAGTAGACCCACACGCCCCACAGCGGCACGTCGTTCTCCTCGATGTGGACGCGATTCGGATCCGAGACGAACCAGCGGTCGATATGCACGCCGTGGTTCACGCGATTGGTCAACCAGTCGTAGCGCACTTCGCGCTCCATCTGATGGCCGTCGTAATACTGATTGAAGTCGCGATACGGCGGATATGACAGCGCCACATACGCGGTCCACGCGCCCGCCAGAATGACGATCAACAACGTGCCGACCAACGCGATCCATTTGACCATGATTTGCCCCCGTGTTGGATGGAATCCCTACGAGCGATCGCTTCGCCGGCACCGCGCTACGGAATCGGCGTTCCCGGATGATCGCTTGTCCATGTTACTCGTTGCGAGTCCCGTTGTGCGAGTTCTTCACGCGCGTGATCTCGGCGCGCGGCGATGTCGCTCCGGATCTTCGCGGCGAGTTCCGGCGTCGGCAGGTCGGACGCGGCGATCGGCGTGAAGAAGAAATCGCCGCAGATGCCGCCCGCTTCGGTTTTGAAGATGCGGTCGCGATCGGTCACGAAAAACTGCCCGAACGTGCCGGGCTGAAAATAAATCGCGACGACCCACTCTCGTCCGTCGGGAATGCCGTCGAACGGAGATCCGTCGCCGCGGGCAGGTTGAAATCGCTCGAGCGGATCGGGCAGCAGCGCCGTCTCCATCCCGTCGGCCTCCATCGCGAGCCGGCGACCGTCGAAACGCAAGACGCACGGTCCGTACCGCCGCGACGTCAGCGTATTAACGTAGGAATACTCGATCCGCTCCGGGCGGATTTTCCAGCGACGCAGGATGACCGGCACCCACGGGACTTCGGTGTGCATCTGAGTCAGCGGACCGGCATAGTGACGCGGCGCGAACCAGAAATCGATCCCTACGCCAGCGCAGACCAGGGCGATCAGCGTCGGAAGCGCATAAGCGGCGATTTGGTAACGACTTCGCATCGCGACACTCTAGCCTAATCCGGCGAAATCGAAAGTTCCGGAAATATTTTGCCCGGCGATGAAACTTTTCGCCCGCTCGTGCGTTATACTTATAAGTGAACAAATGGATATGTTATGGGC
Source organism: Pirellulales bacterium (assembly GCA_049840575.1). Lineage (GTDB taxonomy): Bacteria > Planctomycetota > Planctomycetia > Pirellulales > JALHPA01 > JANRLT01. The sequence continues at coordinate 316,702 of JASGKV010000001.1, read as the reverse complement.
CGGGTGAAAACACCGGCGGACGATCGGGATTTCGCTCGCGCGGCCGTTTTTTCGTGCCGGCATCCGTGCGGAACTGCTCTAGGTCCAAATCCGGTCGTTTCGTACCATATCCCACCCAGTTTAACGCCCCGTTGCAAAGTTTTCGTTTCGTACTCTCCCGCGTACTCCGGTCCCCTGCCCTGCCCTGCCCCGTGCCCCGTATCTTGTGTATCGCGAATCAAAAAGGGGGCGTCGGCAAGACGACCACCGCGGTCAATTTGGCCGTCGCGCTGGCCAAGTCCGGGCGGCGGACGCTGCTGATCGATTTGGATCCGCAATGCAACGCCACCAGCGGGATCGGGCATGTGCCGGTCGAGCGGCATCCGTTGCTGATCGCGCGGCCGCTGCGCGAGTCGTTATTACTGACCAAGACCAAGAACCTGGAACTGCTGCCCGGCAGCCGAACGTTCGCCGACGTCGAACGGTTGGCGGGCGACCCGAGCGGCCCGATGGAAACGTTGCGCAAGCATTTGCACGGCGAGTTGGGGCTGTTCGATTTCGTGCTGATCGATTGCCCGCCGTCGCTGGGCGATTTGACCCGCACCGCGCTGGCGCACGCGGGCGAAGTGTTGATGCCGATCCAATGCGAGTTTTTCGCGATGGAAGGTTTGGCGCAGATGATCGAAGTGATTCGCGAAGTGATGGCCGAACGGAACGGACAACTGCAATTCGGCGGCATCCTGCTGACGATGTTCGACGCCGGGCTGGAGTTGACGTTCGAGGTCGAACGCGAAGTGCGCGAGTTTTTCGGCGAGATCGTCTTCTCGACCGTCATCCCGCGCGACGTCGGCGTGAGCGAAGCCCCCAGTCACGGACAATCGGTGCTGGACTACGCCCCCCGCAGCCGCGGCGCGATGGCCTACGCCGAGTTGTGCCACGAAGTGTTGGAACTTGTTTGAGTCCGAATGTTGGAATGCTCGCTGGGGTCGCTCCTTACGCCGGCATTGTTCCTGAAAACCGAAATCCGAAAACCGAAAACCCCCATGTCTTCCGCCGCCCCTCGTCGTCTCGGTCGTGGTCTCGAAGCGTTGCTCGGCGCTCCCGTCGCGCGGCCCAATTTGGCCATTCATAACCCGGACGATAAGCCGACGGGCGAGCCGTTGCGGATCAGCGTGTACGAGATCGATCGCAACCCGTTCCAACCGCGGAAAGAATTCGTCGAAGAGCATATCGCCGAACTGGCCGACAGCCTGGAAAAGCACGGCATGATGCAGCCGTTGACCGTGCGCCGATTGAACGATCGGTATCAACTGATCGCCGGCGAACGCCGCTTGCGCACGCGATCAAGGCCGGCTGGTCGGACGTGCCGGTGCAAGTCCGTGATTGCGACGACCGGATGATGAGCGAATTGGCCATCGTCGAAAACCTGCAACGCCGGGATCTGAACGCGCTGGAGAAAGCCCGCTCGTTCCAGAGCTACATGGAAAACTTCCACTGCACCCAAGAAGAACTGTCGAATCGCCTGGGCCTGGAACGCTCGACGGTCGCCAACCTGATGCGGTTGCTGGAATTGCCGGCCGGCGTGCAGGATTCGCTCCGCGGGCAGATGATCAGCGCCGGCCACGCCCGGGCGTTGTTGCCGTTGGGCGAAGAACGCGAGCAGATCGACTTCTGCCGAAAGATTCAGTCCGAAGGATGGAGCGTTCGCCTGACCGAACAGCGCGTGCAGGAATTTTTAGACGGCGAAGAATCCGGTGCATCCGGTGAACCCGACGGCCGCCGCCGCTGTCCTCTCGTCAACGAGCACCGCGACGAAAACGAAGCCGGCCCGGACGCGGACCAGCCAAATCACCGCGCTTGAGAGCGAGTTGCGTCAGGCGTTGGGAACGAAGATCGAAATCCGCCAAACGTCCCGCGGGAAGGGCAAGATCGTGATCCACTTCTCGGCCGCGTCGGAATTCGATCGCCTGCGACAATACTTGGTGGGGGAGTGAGAAACAGTTTTCAGTCGCCGGTTTTCAGTTTTCAGGAAAAACGTCCTGTGACTCGACTGAAAACTGAAAACCGAACACTGAAAACTTCCCCGCCCCTGCCCTCGCGGCGGGAATTGGGCTAAACTGTCGAGACGCCTCGGAGCGTAGCTCAGCCTGGCTAGAGCACCTGGTTTGGGACCAGGGGGTCGCATGTTCAAATCATGTCGCTCCGACTTGTTTGATGAATAACGCTGAAATACTACGTCATTGAGTGAAATATTGCGGAGCGTTACGCGCTCGATTAGCTTTTAGCGACGGATTGTTTTTCCTGATAAGCGTACTTAGGGCAGGCATATGGCTTTCGAGCCGATCAACATTTTTTCACATCGTATCGATCCACGCGGTGTTTGCGCGTTATTGATCGGGAGCGGATGCAAACCGCGGTTAGTAGGTTCAGAGGGCGATTGGACACAGATCGTGCTGGACGTCGGTAAACGGGGATTCTTTCGCAAGGCGAAACCGCTGACTTTCAATCACGACTCGAAGTATTACGAAGGCGACGACTGGCCGGCACAAACGGAAGGTATGCGCGAATACTTTTCACGCTTCCCGGACGTGCCGCGCAAGAGTGAAATCCTGGACGTGATCGGCTCGTTCCGCTTCGCATTGTCGGTTCCGCAGCACGACCTGAATATCGAGAGCGACGATGAACGACTTGCTCTGGTCTACGCGGTCTGTCGACATCTGGATGGCGTCGTGTTTACGCCGTCCGCGTTGCGTGACGCACAGGGACGAATATTGATCGAGGCCGGCGGAGGGTACGATCCCACGGCGGTTTTGCCCAGTGTTCCGAACCTCAAAGTCGCCGCGGAAGTCGAAGGTAACGACCTGGATGATGACGAAAGCGAGCCGGTTCCCCCGACCCCCGAGCGCGTCGGGAAACGCGCTTTGGCGTTGACCGCCGTCGCCGCGCGAGCGACGCTCGAACTCGACGCGCCGGAGCTCGATGACCCGGAAGCCGAACGCCGACGTTTGCTGGCTTGGGTTGCGACTTTGGGGATCGACGACGAATTGGAACCTGACGAATGGAAGGTGTTGCAGCGATCGACCGGCAAGCTCGAAGAACGTGATTTCATCAACGCGATGTGGCGCGTCGAAGGCTTGGTCGTATTAGCTTGGGCACTCCGTCGTTTCGAGATTCCGCCCGACGACAAACTCGTCATACCGTTCGATCTCTATTGCGCGATGGGAATATATGAAACCGAAAACGCAAGAGAACGGTTAGCCTCGGTAGAACCACGCTCCGTCGAAGAATTGACGGAAATGCAAACACATTTGTTGATGCTTCATTGGCGTATCCGAAACTACAGACTTCGACCCGGAAGGATGGACTTCGTAGAGTTTTCAAAGACGTGCTGGTTTTGCAAATTCGATATCCAGCGATTTCGCATTATCGACTCCGACTTGGCGATCGGAGATGTCGCGATCAACGACTCCAACGACGTAGAACGCGGCAAAATCGCCAGTCTCGCGTTGGAACGCCATCTCGCGATCAATTGGTTGATGGGTTATGCCCAAAAATATTCGGTCACGGATACAAGTACATAATCGACGGGCTTACGGAATCGATTTTCGACTGCGTACATTAACGTTCGATTTCGCAGCGCGGCAATGCTTTCCGCAGCTCGGCCAACCCGGTGTCCGTCACTTGCGTGCCGCGGAGCGTCAGCGAGGCGAGGTTTTCGAGCGCGGCCAAGTCTTTGATGCCTGCGTCGGTGATGCGGTTGTCGGCCAAGTCGAGCGAGCGCAGCGTTTTGAGCGCGGCCAGCGTTTTCAGTCCGGCGTCGGTCACGCGCGTACGATCCAGATCGAGGGATTCCAACGACGGCAGCGCGGCCAGTTCCGCCAGACCCGCATCGGTGACGCGGGTGCGAAACAGGCTCAGCGAGCGAAGTTGTTTAAGAGCGGCCACGTCGCGCAAGCCCGCGTCCGACACGCGCGTGAAGCTGAGATTGAGCGATTGCAGTCGCGGGAGTTCCGCCAACGCTTGGAGACCCGCGTCGGTGACGCGCGTGTGGTACAGATTCAACGCATCGAGACGTTTGAGGCCGGCCAGTTCCTTCAAGCCGGCGTCGGTGATGTGATTGCCGCGCAGGTTCAGCGATTCGAGTCGGACGCAGGCGGCGAGTCCCTTCAAGCCCGCGTCGCCGACTTGCGTGTAACCGAGATTGAGCGAAGCAAGATCGTCGAGCGCGGCGAGTTCCTTCAGGCCCGCGTTCATGACTTGAGTAAATCGCAGATCGAGCGAGCGCAGCCGTTTGAGTTTGGCCAAATCCGTTAAGCCTGCGTCGGTGACTTTCGTATAGCTGAGTGAAAGCGTTTGCAGATGTTGAAGCGCTGTCAGTACTTTCAACCCGGCGTCAGTGACGCGCGTATCGCCGAGTCGTAACGCATGAATTTGTTTGAACGCGGCGAGCTCCTGCAGCCCTTCGTCGGTGATCGGAACGCCGCCGAGGTCCAACCCGAACGGCGAGTCCGGCGCAGGCGGTTTCCGCAAAACGCCGGGCTGATACTGGGTGAATTGAAACGTCGGCAACTCGCCGGTTTCGGACGTTTCGCCGCCCGTTGCGCCAGCCTGTTTCCAAGCCGCGACGAGTTCCGGCGCCAGCGGCCGGGGTTGGTCCTCGACGACCGGCGGCGACATCGCCGCGACATAAGCGAGCGCGTAGCCGCAAATGACGGCGGTCAACAACGGTCTAAGGAACGGTGAGACGTTGGAAAGCATATGAAGCGACAATGGGTGCCTTCGTCGCATGGAACGATGTCCGCAGGCACGACGGCGAGAAATCATTCGGAACACATCCAAGTTTAACCGCTGCCGTGTCGTTTCGACCGCCGGAATGGATTAAATTCGAGGGCGGAGTGAGTGGGGCTTACGACTGGTAAGGCCCGACGTCGCGGCGAAACTCTCGCGACGGCTTGTTGCGGAATGTGGAAACGCGCGAGATCGGTCGCGGTCGAACAAAAGCAATTCTTCAAAAGGTGTTGGGATGCTTACTCGCATGGTTTATCCGGCCGCGGCTCTATTCGGCGTGGTGGCGTTAGTGGGTTGGCTGGCGACGACTTCTTTCAGCGAGGATGCCCAAGCTCAAGAACGCCGCGCGACCGCGCAACCCGTCGAGGCCGCGCCAGCCGGCACGCCGACCGTTCTGCCGCGTCCGGACTTTCATTTTCCCGGCGAGATCGGGCGGACGTATCTCGACTCGGACAAGGCGAAATTCCCGCAACCGGTCAAGGCGCCCAAGGGCGCGCCGAACGTCGTGCTGATTCTGCTCGACGACGCGGGCTATGGTCAGTTCAGTACCTTCGGCGGCGGCATTCCTTCGCCGACGATGGACAAACTGGCCGGCGAAGGTCTGCGCTACAATCGCTTCCACACCACGGCGCTCTGTAGCCCGACGCGCGCCGCGCTCATCACCGGTCGCAATCATCACAGCGCCGCGTTCGCGGGCATCACCGAACTTGCGACCGGGTACGACGGCTACTGTTGCATCCTGCCCAAGAGTTGCGGCACCGTCGGCGAGGTCCTTCGTCAAAACGGCTACAACACCGCCTGGATCGGTAAGAATCACAACACGCCGCCGTGGGATACCAGCGACGCCGGCCCGTTCGATCGTTGGGCCAACGGTCTGGGCTTCGACTATTTCTACGGCTTCAACGCCGGGGATATGAATCACTGGAATCCGGTGCTCTACGAGAATCGCAACCTCGTTCCCGCGTCGCCCGATCCCAACTATCACCTCACCGAAGATCTGGCCGACAAGTCGATCGCCTGGGTACGCAAGATGAAGAGCATCGCGCCGGACAAGCCGTTCTTCTTGTACGTCGCCCCAGGCGCCACGCACGCGCCGCATCACGCGCCGAAAGAGTGGATCGAAAAATACAAAGGCAAGTTCGACGGCGGTTGGGATAACTATCGCGAGGAAACGCTCGCCCGGCAGAAGAAATTGGGCGTCGTCCCCGCCAACACGAAGCTGACCGAACGTTCGGCCGGGTTGCCCGCGTGGGATTCGTTGAACGCGGATCAGAAGAAGCTTTACGCGCGGATGATGGAAGTCTTCTGCGCCTACGGCGCACACGTCGACCATCACATGGGCCGCGTGATCGACGCGGTGAAGCAATTGCCCGACGCCGACAACACGCTGTTCATCTACATCGCGGGCGATAACGGTTCGAGCGCGGAAGGAGGGATCGACGGATCGCTGTGCGAGAACATGTTCTTCAACGGGTTCGCCGAAAAGTGGCAGGACAACATCAAAGCGTTCGACGAACTCGGCGGGCCGAAGCACTTCAACCACTTCCCCAGCGCGTGGGCGCACGCGATGGATACGCCGTTCCAGTGGACCAAACAAGTCGCCAGCCACTTCGGCGGCATGCGGAATCCGATGATCGTCTCGTGGCCGGCCAAGATCAAAGACAAAGGGGGCCTGCGCACGCAGTTCACGCATACGATCGACATCGTGCCGACGATCTACGAAGCGACGGGCATCACCGCGCCGACGTCGCTCAACGGCATCGAGCAAAAACCGATCGAAGGAACGAGCTTCGCCGCGACGTTCGGCGACGCCAAAGCGGCCGAGCATCGCCGGACGCAGTATTTCGAAATGGCCGTGAATCGCGGCATTTATCACGACGGCTGGTTCGCGTCGGCGATGTCGTTCGTCCCGTGGAATCCGAATCGCGATAAGTTCGACCCCGACGCGCAAAAGTGGGAGCTTTACAACATCGACGACGATTTTTCACAGGCCAACGATCTGGCCGCGAAGAATCCCGAAAAACTCCGCCAGTTGCAGGATCTGTGGTGGATCGAAGCGGCCAAGTACGACGTTCTGCCGCTCGACTGGCGCGGCACGATTCGGATGAACGCCGAAGCGATGGGCCGGCCCAGTTTGATTCGCGGCCGTAATTCGATGACGTACTACCCCGGTACGATCGGCCTGCCCGACGCGGCGTCGCCGTCGATGACCAACAAGTCGTGGACGATCACGGCCGACATCGACGCGGCCGAGAAATCCAGCGGCATGATCGTCACACACGGCGGTCTCGAAGGGGGCTACGGGCTGTATTTGAACGACGGCAAACCGACGTTCGTCTACAACTTCCTCGGCACCGAACGAATCACGTTCGCCGGGAAGGACGCGTTGCCCAAGGGCAAAACGCAGCTCGTCGTCGACTTCAAATACGACGGCGGCGGTATGGGCAAAGGCGGCGCGATTACCGTCACCGCCAACGGCAAAACGGTCGCCTCGGGCCGAATGGAAAAAACGATCCCGATCCAGATGTCGCTCGGCGAAGGTCTCGACATCGGAGAGGACGTCGGCTCGGCGGTCGACTTCACCTACAAACTGCCGTTCAAATTCACCGGGACGATCGACAAGGTGAATGTGGAATTGAAGTAGCAACTTGATCTAGTTCACGGGTTTCTCTTAATCGGAGGCGTTTTTCTTGAAAACGTTTTTATCGCTCCTCGCATTGGCGCTGGTATTACTGACGACTGCGCCCAACATCGCGCAAGACGGCAAGGGTTGGGACCGCACGGTTCGCGTGAGCGACCACTTGGAACCGGCGATCCCGCATGCCGATCAGCAAAAAGTCGCGCTCGGAAAACTCAAAACCCTGGAAGCCAAGACCGGTCGTAAGCCCAACGTGCTGATCATCCTGGTCGACGATCTTGGGTATGGCGATGTGGGCTGCTACGGCGGCGGCGAGATGGTCGGTTCGCCGACGCCGAATATCGATCGGTTGTCGCGTGATGGACTCCGTTTGACTTCCACCTATGCGACGCCGCTCTGCACGCCGACGCGCGCCGCAATCAATACCGGCCGCATCCCCGCGCGCAGCGGTCTCACGCGGCCGCTGCTGGCGAGCGATCGCCCCACGAAAAATCCCTGGGCCGACGAAGTCTCCGCGGCGAAGCTGCTGAGCGAGAACGGCTACGCGACCGCGCTTTCCGGCAAATGGCACATCGGCGAAGGCGAAGGGATGCAACCGCATCAAGTCGGCTACGACGAGTTTCATGGCTTTCTGTCCGTCGTCAGCGAATACTCTCAATATATGCTGCCGCGGAAATACAGCGAGTTGATGAACGATCCGGACAAGCTCAAGACGTTTAAGAGCCTGAGCGAATACAACGCCGTCGTGTACGGCAAAAAGGGCGAGAAGCTGAAGGTCGATTATCCGCTGGATACCGCCAAGCGGATGGGCAACTGCGATCAAGATTTCGCCGACTGGTCGGTCGATTTCCTGAAGCGCACGACGAAAGCGAACAAGCCGTTCTATCTGGTCCATGCCTTTGCGAAAGTTCACTTCGACAACTTCCCCGGGGAAGGGTACGAAGGTAAAAGCCCCGCCAAGCTGCCATATCGCGATGCGGTGGTCGAAGTCGACGACATCGTCGGTCGGCTGATGGCCACACTGAAAGAAACGGGCCAGTTGGAGAACACGCTCGTTTTCTTCTGCTCCGATAACGGACCCGAGGAAGACAGTTATCCCGATTCCGGCTTCACGCCGTTCCGCGCCGGCAAAGGCACGACCTGGGAAGGGGGCGTCCGCGTGCCGGGTATCGCCTATTGGCCGGGCATGATCAAAGCCGGGCGCACCAGCGACGGCTTGTTCGACGTGATGGACCTTTTCAACACGTCGCTCGCCGTCGGCGGAATCGTCGACAAGATTCCGACCGAGCGCTATATCGACGGCATCGACCAGACGTCGTTCTTGCTGACCGACGACGGCAAGTCCAATCGGCAAGCCGTCTTCAGCTACAACCAGGCCGAGTTTTCCGGACTGCGCTGGGATTCGTTCAAAGCGTATTTCAAGGTGCAACTCGCCGATCAACCGTTCTCGAACATCAGTATGTCGACGTTCGTTCCGGTGGGCGTGTCGCCGTGGGTGTTCGATCTCTATCGCGATCCCAAGGAACGTAAGACGCAAAGCAACGCGGACTACGAATGGGTGTATGGTCCGATCCTGCAAATGTACGGACAACACGCCAAGACGTTCGTGAAGTATCCGAAGAAGGATATCGGATTGGGCATCGGAGCCCCGGATACGAAGTGAAGTCCGGGCGTCGATTATTTCGTGATTGCTTTCAGGGGAAAATCCTCATGAATCGTTCGATTTTTTTGCTTCTCGTTTGTGCGTGCGTATGTACGGTCTCGGCGGATTCGCCGACGCCGTCGAACGATACCGCGTTCGAGCGAGGCTACCCCACGGTCGCGACGGGGCGCGGCGCAGGACGACGCCGATCTGCAGCGTGCGATCACGGCCTACCGGTTTTGGTATCCGACCGTCTCGTGCGAAGGGATGATCGAAGGGGGCCGCGCGGTCGGCGTCAAAGACAACGCCGGTTTCATGATCATGGCCTGCGGCCCGAAGCAAGTCGCGTTTACGCCGAACGCCGACACGCCGTACGGCGCGTGCGCGATCAATCTGACCGACGGACCGTGGGTGATCGAAATCCCGCCCGGTCCGTTCATCGGATTGGTCGACGATCACCACCAAGGTTGGGTGCTGGATATGGGCTTGCCCGGTCCGGCCGGACCGAAAGGGGGCAAACATCTGATCCTGCCGCCCGGATACGAGGGCGACGTTCCCACGGGCTACTACGCCGGAAAATGCATGTCGAACATCGCGTTCGTCGCGATCCGCTCGATGCCGCAAAACGGCGATCTGAAAGCCGCGCTCGAAGCGTTACGGAAGGTGAAAATCTATCCGTTGGTTTCGGCCGCGAATCCCAAACTTCTCGAATTCATCGATGTGAGCGATCGCGCGATCGACAGCACCTGCCTGAAGTGGGAAGACAATCTGCTGTATTGGGAGAAGCTGAACGGCGTTATTCAGCAAGAGCCGATCGTCGAGAAGTTCTTTCCGATGTACGGCCAACTGGCGGCGTTGGGAATCGAAAAGGGAAAGCCGTTTCAGCCTGACGTCGCGGATGAAAGGAATTCTGGAAAAGGCGGCCAAGACCGGTCGTGCGCAGATGTTGGTCGCGGCGTTCGCCAGCGCGCGGCCCGACCGCATGGCGTGGCCCGATCGCAAGTGGGAATGGGCCTGTTTGGTCCCGGGCAGCGTGCAATTCGAAACCCCGGGCGGCATCGATCTCGAAGCGCGCGATCGTTGGTTCGCCCAAGCGATCGTCACGTCGCCGGCGATGTTTCGTCGCGACGCGGGCGCGGGTTCGCTCTACTGGCTGGGCCTACGCGACGACGCCGGCGCGTACCTGGACGGCGGCAAAACTTATAAGCTGACCGTTCCTTTGCCGGTGCCGGGCAAGCTGTTTTGGTCGCTGACCGTTTACGACAACGAAACTCGCAGCCAAATCGCCACGGATCAAAACAAGGCCGCGCTGCGCTCGCTCTTCGAACTCAAAGATTCTCAGCGACGCGAAGTCGGTCGATCTGTACTTCGGTCCCCAAGCTCCCGCCGGGAAGGAAAGCCGTTGGATCAAAACGATCCCCGGCAAAGGCTGGTTCACATACTTCCGCATCTACGGCCCGGAAGCGGCCGCGTTCGACGGCGCTTGGAAGCCCGGCGATTTCGTGGAAGTGAAATAGCTCGACTTCGATTCATGCCCAATCTTCAAGAAAGAATTTCGATGCGTCACATCATGTTCGCAACCGCGCTGTTATGTTTGAATGCCGTTTCCTTCGCCGCCGAGCCGCCCAAGATTCCGGCCGAGTCGATCGCGGTCAAACGCGAGCAACTCTTCACGGACGATTTTTCGGCCTCGGAACTCGCTAAGCCCTGGCATCGCGTGGTGCCGACGTTCGTGTTGGAGAACGGCGTGCTCGAAAGGGACGCAAACACGCGATCAAAACATCCCGGCCGCCGACGGGAAGCCCGCCGTCACGGCGCACGCCGCCGTGCATGGGTTGGAGATTCCGACGAAGGACAGCGTGGTCGAAGCGCGGATTCGTTTCGACGGCGCATTGATGATCGACGTCGAGTTCGACGACCGCGCGTACAAGGACGCGCACTACGGCCACATCTGCCGCGCACAAGTTCGTTTGAACGGCGTGCAGTTAATCGACGAGCGCGACGGCAACATGCGGAACGACATTTATGCGATGAAAAAGGATCCGACGAAGAAGGCCGAAGTCGCCAAATTGCTGGAGGGTCGCAGCGCGACGTTTCCGGTCAAGCTGGAGAAAGAAACGTGGTATGCCTTGGTCGTCGAAACGGTCGGCGACGAGATGCGCGTGCTGATCGACGGTCGCCCGGTCGGCTATTTGAAGTCGTCGGGCATCGCACACGCGACGAAGTCGAAGATCGAAATCGGCGTGGCCGGCAAAGACGGCTGGATCGACGACGTGCGCGTGTGGAACGCCGCGCCGATTCAAAAATAGCTTGAATCACGGTTACTTGGTTCGGGAGCGCGAGAATGACGGCGTCGAATGTGAGATTTCACGTCCGTCGTTTCGATTCCTGCGTCGAACCGGTTAAATTAAGTTCATCGCGTCGAACGTGACGTCGCGATCGTTTTGCCGCGTTAGTGAGAAACGCGGGCAATCTTCACCAGTGAGACGTCCATGTCGAGAAGTGTTTTCGTTTCCTTATGCCTGTGTCTGGGGCTGGCTTTCGCCCCGACTCGCACCCATTCCGCCGAGCCTGCGCTGACGCCCGAAGCGGCGCGCGAGATTGCGCTCGAGAGTTACATCTACGGGTACTCGCTGATCACGACCGAAGTGACGCGCGTGCAGATGACCAACGTCGACAAGGTCGGCGTCCTGCAAGCGCCGATGGGGCATTTCGTGAACGTCAAGCGTTATCCGCCCGGCGATTATCGCGGCGTCTCGGCGCCGAACGCCGACACGTTGTACTCGCTCGCCTGGGTCGACATCGGGACCGAGCCGATCGTGTTCTCGCACCCCGATATGGGCAAACGGTACTTCCTGTTTCCGATGTACAGTCTGTGGATGCCGGTCATCGAGTCCCCGGGGAGCCGCACGACGGGCGAGAAAGCCGGAACGTTTTTGATCACCGGTCCGGATTGGAAAGGAACCGTCCCGGCCGGCATGAAGCAAATCAAATCCCCGACGCGGTATCTCGTGATCTTGGGGCGCACGTACGCCGACGGCAGCGAAGAGGATTATAAGACCGTCAATGCGTTGCAAGCGCAATACAAGTTGGTTCCGCTGAGCGCTTACGGCAAGGCCGATTACGTGCCGGTCATCCCGAAGATCGATCCGAACCCCGGCTTCAGCATGACCGACAAGCCGCAAGACGTGATCAACGCCATGGATACGGCCGCGTACTTTACGATGATGGCCAAGCTGATGGGGAGCGCCGCACCGCCCGCCGCCGAAGACGCGTCGTTCGTCGCCAAGATGGCGAAAATCGGCCTGATTCCAGGAAAAACGTTCGACATGGCGAAGTTGGACGATAAGACGCAAGCCGCGCTGAAGGACGTTCCGCAAACGGCGATGAAAACGATTCTCGCCAAGAAGGACAGCGTCGGCAAATCGATCAACGGCTGGCAAATTCCCGGCGCGGCGGGCACATACGGCACGAACTATCTCGGTCGCGCCGTGATCGCGGCGTTCGGTTGGCCGGCGAATCTGCCGCAAGACGCCGTCTATCCGACGGCCTATGTCGACGGCGACGGACAAAAGCTGAACGGCGCGAACAAATACACCGTCACGTTCGCCAAAGGACAAACGCCGCCGGTCGACGGGTTCTGGTCGATCACGATGTACTTCGACGACGGCGGCTGGTGGTTCTATCCGAACGCGTTGAACAAGTTCACCGTCAGCATGCGCGACAAGCCGACTTTCAACGCCGACGGTTCGTTGACGCTGTACTTTCAACACGAATCGCCGGGCAAGGACAAGGAAGCGAATTGGCTGCCCTGCCCTAAGGGCGAATTCCTGCTGACGATGCGGATGTATTGGCCGAAGGAAACGCCGCCCTCGATTTTGCCGTCGGGCGAAGGAACGTGGAGCCCGCCGCCGGTGGTGCGCGGGAAGTAGTACGGCTGCGAGTGACGCGCGGTTAGCGTCGTATCGCTATGCGACGCTAATCGCGCGGTCGTCGCGAACGCGCAGGTCGACCGGGCAAGCCGGCCAGAGCGAGTTCGACGACGCGATCGAGTTCCGCGCGGGACGCGCCGCCGGCGGCCTGCACCGACATGCCGTGCGCGACGGTCGCCACGTATTTGGCCAACGCCGCGGCGTCGGCGTCGGCCGGCAGATCGCCCTCGGCGATCGCGCGAGCGAAGCGTTCACGCAGCGATTTTTCGGATTTCGCCCGTTGTTTGGCCGCCTCACGACGCAGCGGGTCCGAGTCATCGTCCCCGGCCAGAGCGGCCTGGATCAAAAAACAGCCCTTCGGCCCGCGCGGGCAGGCGATCAGATCCAGCCCTCCGTTCCAGAGCGCGCGGACCGCATCGCGGACGTCGGGCTGAACGAGCGCGGCGGCGTAATGCTTGCCGGCACGCTCGACATAACGGGCCAGCGCGGCGCGAAACAACGATTCCTTATTGCCGAACGCCGCGTATAGGCTCGGCCGGTTGATTTCCATCGCGGCGGTCAGATCGGCCAACGACGTGCCCGCATAGCCTTTGCGCCAAAAGACTTGCAACGCTTGGTCCAACGCCAAGTCGGTATCGAATCCTCGCGGACGCCCGAGTGCCATGAATTTATTCCCCCTTTCTTTCTGTACTTTATGGTACACAAATGAACTTGACGGTTCAAGCCGACGTACGTATTTTTGTACTTAACGGTACACAATTCATGCGGGCCGTTTCATTCCACTAGGAGTCGCAGTCATGTCCGAGAAACTCGCAGGGAAGGTCGCCGTCGTCACCGGAGCGTCGAAAGGGATCGGCACGTCGATCGCCCTGCATCTGGCCGCCGCCGGGGCGTCCGTCGTCGTGAATTACTCCAGCAGCAAAGCGGGCGCGGATAAAGTCGTCGCCGAGATCGCGGGGAAGGGGGGCAAAGCCGTCGCCGTGCAGGCGAATCTCGCCGATCCGGCCGAAGTGCCGAAACTGTTCGCCGCCGCGAAAAAGGAATTCGGCAAACTCAATATCTTGGTGAACAACTCGGGCATTTATGAATTCAGCCCGCTCGGCGAAATCACGCCGGAACACTTTCACAAGCAATTCGATCTCAACGTCTTAGGCTTGTTGTTGGCCACGCAAGAAGCGGCCAAGATCATGAACGACGGCGGCAGCGTGATCAACATCGGGTCGGTCGTGGCCGTCGCGACGATCCCGGGCAGCTCGGTCTATTCGGCCACCAAGGCCGCGGTCGACGTCATCACGCGGATTCACTCGTTGGAACTCGGACCGCGGAAGATTCGCGTCAACGCGTTGAACCCCGGCATGGTCGAAACCGAAGGAACCCAATCCGCCGGGATCACCGAAAGCGACATGAAGACCGCGACCGTCGCGCAAACGCCGTTGGGTCGCATCGGCATCCCGTCGGACATCGCCAAAGCCGCGGTCTTTCTCGCCTCGGACGACTCCGGTTGGATCAACGGCGAAACGCTGCATGCCTCGGGCGGTTGGCGCGGTGCGTTCTGAACGTAGTTCAAGAAAATCGCCCATGCGCGAGAACTCGCGCGTGGGCGAAATTTGAGAGTTGGTGAATCGGCTCGCCGATGCCTACTTCAATCCGATCGCTTTGCCGTCGAGCTTCCACTCCGGTTTCATGCGCGATGCCGAGGTGGGTGAGGGCGGTTGCGACGAGATCGACTTGGTAGGTCGGCCCTTCGATCGCGCCTTTGGCGGCGGCCGGGCCGTTGACGATTTGGAAAATCGTGGTCACCTCCGGATTGTCGCGGCCCGAGTGGTTGGTCCCTTTGCCACCGTGATCGGTCGAGACCAAGATCAGCCAGTTTTCCTTAGCGTAACCGGGGCGTGCCTTAAGCGCGGTCAACAACTTACCAACGTTGGCGTCGACCGTTTCGATCGCGGTCACGTATTCCTTGACGGTCGGGTGAAAGCCTTTGGAGTGACCGGCCTCGTCGACTTGACCTTGATAGACCATCAGCACGTCGGGGTCGCCGGTTTCTAGCGTGCGGATCGCTTGCTCGAGACAGAGCGTGTCGGCCTTGGCGTAGTCCGGCTTTTTTGGGTCGGTGGTGAAGTCGTCCGACTCGTCGGCGGCGCTCACGATGTATTTTTTGATCGGCGTCCACGTGACGAACGAGTAGAGCTTCGCGCCTGGGTAGGCCTCGCGGACATGCGCGAAAAAGTGCGGGTAAGATTCGTAGTCACGGCCTTTGAACGTGTTATTCGTGACGCCGTGCTTGTCGGGCCAGACCCCGCAAAGCAGGTTGGACCAGCCCGGGCCGCTGACCGTTTCGGCTTTGTCGCCGCGCGGGTTCAAGAATCGTCGCCGAATAGGTCGCCGCGCCGTCGGCGGCAAGTCCTTGCAAGTTGGTCGCTTGCACGGCGCACAGCGCATCGGGCCGGCACCCGTCGATACCGATGTACAACACCCGCGTCGTCGGACGCTCGGCCGCCGCGAGCGACGACGTAGCGAGAACGACGAGACCAACGGCGACCAAAACGTTGCGCAACATCGAACATACCTCGCGACGAACGGTGAAAGACCGGCGAATACGACGCTACGATCTTGTTGCGTAGGGCAGGGCTTGGCAAGTGGAAAGCGCCGCCGCTCGGGAATCTTGACCGATTCGGCAGTCGTGAGCGACGTTCGGGTATAATGCGCGGAGTCGCACGATTTACAAAGTACGGAAATGAGCCGACCATGTCGTCGTTGCAAGTTCGCGAGTCGTTGGAGATCGCCGCTCCGGCCGCGCGCGTTTATGAAATTTTGGCCGACTATCTGAAAAGTCATCCCCTGATCGTCCCGCCCAAATACTTCTCCGACTTGGTCGTGATCGCGGGGGGCGGAATCGGCGCACGGGACGAAGATCCGCTTCAAAATGCGGTTGCTCGGCACGACGAGCGAGTTGACGGCGAACATCGTCGAACCGGAACCGGGACGACGCTTGGAAGAACGGATCCCCGAAAACGATTCGGTGACCGCGTTCACCGTCGATCCCCTGGGCGAAACGCGTTGTCGCACGACGATCGAGATGACGATGCGCACCCCAGGCGTCAAAGGCTGGTTGACGCGAATCGTGCTGAAACGGCCGCTCGGAAACGTCTTCCGCGAAGAGCTGCGGTTGCTGGCCGAATTTGCGACAACAACGTCTTAACGATCGTTTCGCCGAGACCGGGCGACCCAGCCGCAAAGTGCGAGCGCGAAACCGGAGACGATCAAGCTCGATGGTTCCGGAACCGCGGTCGCCGCGATGAGATTCACGTGGAACACGCGGTCGGTACCGCGATCAAGGACCGCGAGATTGTCCGGAATCGCATTCGCGCCGCTGCTATACGCGGTACCGCCGGCGTAGCCGCTGGACGTCGGCGCGGCGAAATTCGCGGTGACGAAACCACTGCCGTTGCTGGTGAAATCGAACCCATAGACGGTGTTCGGCGCAAGGATCAGCGGCGTGGCGAGCGTCATGGTGACGAAATCGCCGGGAATGGTGGCGATCCCCGTTCCGGTCTCGGTCGCCAGCGGAGTGAACGTCGTGCCGGAAACCGTGCCGATGCGCCACGGACAACGTCCCCATCGTCACGGTGTTGTTGAAATTCTTGAGCGTCAACGCGCTCAAGACGTAGCCGTCGACGTTGCCCAACGTCGTGAACGTCTGACCTTGAACCGGCCGGTTGTTCCAAACATGACCTTGATCTCCGCCGATGTCGACGTTGCCGACGAGCTGAGAAATGTCCGCGCCGTCGACGATCGGCGCCGTTTGCGAAACGGAAACGATCGCGGCCGAAATCGAGCCGCCGCTTACGAGCGCAAGGATCAAAGCGAGCAGAAAACGCTGAAACATCGCCGACTCCCCCGACATAATTCGAGCGCACGAATTCCCCATTCGCGCGGCACTACGATACGCCGAATTTAATACGCACGCCCCCGTGAAGCAAGTTCGGGCCGGTCGGGCTGCGAGCGAGTCGGCCGCGACCAATAAAAAATCGCGGCGGATCCCTCGTGGACCCGCCGCGATTCGTGGTTGACCAGACCTCTTCCGACGTCACGCGGCCGTCATGGCCGCGGGATGTATCCTCGATTCGAGTCGTCGCGGGGGGATACGCCGGCGGGTCACAAAGCCGCCGGTCGCATCGTCGCGTCCGTCTCGTCGATCGTCCCTACGCTCGCGCATCGGGCCGGTCTTATCGTCTGCTTCGCGGATCCCGCAGGATCCCGCGAGGCGGGGTTTATGGTGATCGCGTCTCCGAACTATCCGAGCGAAATTTGGCGGACGTCATCGGGCATTGTCCGTCGCTCGATCATCCTGCGGCCGTTCGTCCGCGTCCCGCCGAGGAACCCTCGGCGAGACGCGAAGCGAAGTATCACTTAGTGACCGGCACAAGTCGGTTCGGCGGCACAGCAGCTCGGTTCGCAAACCGGGGCCGGGCAGCAGACGGGAACTTGCTTGCAGACGACTTTGGGAACACAGCGGGTCACGGTGCAGGGAACGCACTTGGCGACGCACTTGGCGACTTTGCAGGTCTTCGTTTCGCAAACCGGCTTGCACACCGTGCAGCAAACTTGTTTGACCTTCTTTTCACAAACCAGGTGGCAGACCTTGTAGCAGACGTCGCACGATTTGGTCTCGCAGACCATCTTGCAAGTCTTATAGCAGCAGGTCTTGGTGCGGCATTCCGGAACCATCTTGCACACGTTGTAGGTGCAGGTCTTGGTGCGGCATTCCGGAACCATTTTGCACGTGGTGTAGGTGCAGCTCTTCGGTTCGCAAACCATCTTGCAGACCTTGTAGCAGCAAGTCTTGGTGCGGCATTCCGGGACCATCTTGCAGCAGGTGTAGGTGCAGGTCTTGGTGCGGCATTCCGGGACCATCTTGCAGCAGGTGTAGGTGCAAGTCTTGGTCTTGCATTCCGGCACCATTTTGCAGGTGGTGCAGGTGCGGACCTTTTGTTCGCAAACCATCTTGCAAACTTGATAGCAGCAAGTCTTCACCTTTTGCTCGCAGACGTTCTTGCAGACCGTGTAGGTGCAAGTCTTGGTGCGGCATTCGGGAACCAACTTGCAAACCGTGTAGTTGCAGGTCTTCGTGTGGCATTCCGGAACCATCTTGCAGGTGGTGCAGGTGCGAACCTTTTGTTCGCAGACCATCTTGCAAACTTGGTAGCAGCAAGTCTTCACCTTTTGTTCGCAGACCATTTTGCAGGTCGTGTAGCAGCAGGTCTTGGTGCGGCATTCCGGAACCATCTTGCAGCAGGTGTAGGTGCAAGTCTTGGTCTTGCATTCCGGCACGCATTTCGTCACGCAATACGGAACCGTCTTGCACAACGTTTCGCATTCGTAACGGCAGCAGTTGATCGTCTTGGTTTCGCAGGTCGGAACCCAGACTTTCTTGCAGCACTTCGTCGGCGGGCATTGCACTTGAACGGTGCAGCACGGGCCGGGTTTATAGCAGCAACGGCAGGTGCAAGGATCGTATTCCCAGCAGCCCGGTTGTTGGACCGTCTTGCAAATCGTCTTACCCGGGATTTCCGTGACTTGGGTGTCCCAATGGCCGCCCGAGACTTGGATTTCCTTCGTGTAGTGGACCGGTTTGCGGACCGTGTACGAGACCTGGCGTTCGCGTTGTTCGGTCACGCGATTCCAGACCGTGTAGTTGATCTCTTTGGTGCGGGTTTCGTACACCGGCTTCATCACCGTGTAGTTGACCTGCTTCGTGTGCGTCTCGTAAACGGGCTTGGCGACCGTGTACGGGATTTCCTTGGTCACGGTTTCATAGACCGGCTTCATCACCGTGTAGGGGATTTGCTTGGTCTCGTAAACCGGCTTCATGACGGTGTAGTTGATTTCCCGCGTGCGGGTCTCTTGCACCGGCTTCATGACCGTGTACGAGATTTCCTTGGTGCGGGTTTCATACACCGGCTTGACGACCGTGTAAGGAATTTCCTTGGTCACGGTTTCGTAAACGGGCTTCATCACCGTGTAGGGGATTTCGCGCGTTTCGTAGACCGGCTTCATCACCGTGTAGTTGATCGTCCGCGTCTTGGTTTCCTGCACCGGCTTCAACACGGTGTAAGGAATTTCGCGCGTGTGCGTCTCGTACACGGGTTTCATCACCGTGTAGTTGATTTCGCGCGTCGCCGTTTCCCACACCGGTTTTTGGACCGTGTAGTTGCGGACGTGCGTCTCGTAGACGGGCTTCATGACGGTGTAGTTGATCTCTTTCGAGACCGTTTCCATCACCGGCTTCATGACCGTGTACTGGACTTCTTTTTGATGCGTTTCCCACACCGGCTTCGACACGGTGTAAGTGTGGGTGCGGGTTTTGGTTTCCCACACCGGTTTGGTCACGGTGTATTCGACGTCCTTGACGATCGTCTCGGGGACGTACTTCGTGACGTTGTACGTGCGGTCCTCGTAAACCGTTTCATACACGGTTTTCGTGGTTTGGACCTGCTGCTGCTCGTACACGATTTCGCGTACGGTCTTCATCACGGTATGACACGGATCGGCCGTGCATGCCGCGGGCGCAGACGTACAGTAGCGGAAACTGGCCGCGCCGCAGTAACCTGCGTGCGCCAGTTGCGACGATCCGATGGCAACCAAGCCAGTCGCGAGCGACGCGAGAAACATCCTTTTCATTGTCCTGCCTCCCAAAAGTTGGACGGCTTCCGTAGGGGAATAGAAGGGTCTGGTCGACGAGCCCGACTCGTCATAAGACTCATCGGACGATATATTCCGCCCACATTAGCCCCCTTGCTTATTTTCCGCAGTCACCGAATTCGCGTTGCATTACGTACATCCGTCAAATTGCCGGCTACCTCGCCAATGTTGACGACGAATTCGGCTTGATTCGTGGGGGTTTGCGGATCAGGCGAGGCCTACGCAGGATGCGGAGAAATCGGTTTGGCCGGTTTTCGCCGCGGCTAATGATCACAGGTAGGATCCGGATTAACCGGGCTGAACGGGTTCTCCCGAGGAGCGGCCGCGTGCTAAGGTAAGGCAGGGGAGTCGCGGTCGACGTTCGCCGCCACCTGATAATGGGTCGATGACGGACTTCATGAGCATTTCGCGCGAAACGATGGGGCTGGGCATTCTGGCCGTCGCCGTGAACATCGCGCTGGCGATGATCAAAATCGGCGTCGGGTTCGTGGGTAACTCGTACGCGCTCATCGCCGACGGTATCGAGTCCGCCGGCGACATCGTCTCCTCCCTCATCACCTGGGCGGGCTTCCAACTCTCGCTGAAGCCGCCCGATGAAGGGCATCCCTACGGCCACGGCAAGATCGAGTCCTTGGCCGGCATGTTTTCCGGCGTTTCGTTGTGGGTGTCGGCCGCGATCATCGGCTGGCAGTCGATCAAGGAAATCCGTACGCCACACGGTTCGCCCGAATGGTTCACGCTGCCGGTCTTGTTGGGCGTGGTGGCGATTAAATGGTTCTTGGCCCGCAAGATCCGCAACGCCGCCGATTCGCTGGAAAGCAACGCCCTGCGCGGCGACGCGGGGCATCATTTGTCGGACGCGCTGACCATGCGCCGCCACGGCGATCGGCATTTTCATCGCGCTCGTCGGCGGTCCAGGTTATGAAGCGGCCGACGATTGGGCCGCGTTGGCGACCTGCTTATTGATCGTTTACAACGGCTACCGCGTACTATTCGGCTCGCTACACGAGGTCTTGGACGGCCAAGTGGCGAACGATGTTTACGAACGGATCGCTCGTCTTGCGGCCGAAGTCCCCGGCGTCGTGGCGCCCGAGAAATGCCGTGTCCGAAAAAGCGGAATCGATTTTCTGGTCGAGCTGCATATCGAGGTCGCCCCGGACATCACCGTCCGCGAGGGGCACGACATCGGCCATCGCGTAAAAGACCATCTGCTGGCCGGCGATAAGCGGATCAAAGACGTGCTGATCCACATCGAACCGGCAGGCGATGCGGCCGAACTCGCCGACTCCGGAGTCAAGATGTCGTAAAGCATCGTGTAAACTCGGCGAAAGTCATGTTCTACGCATTTGAGCCCCTTTCTCCACAGATGGATTTCCCCTTGTGAAGACCGCAGGGCTTTTTTACAGTACGTTTGCGTAAAACCCGCTCGCAAGCATCGCGATCCTCGCGAAATTTCACGATAAACCTCTCTCGCCGGCGATTCCTCAGTGCCCGATCACACCGAGAAAACGCCGAATCCGCCCGATGGTCAGGTCCCCAAGGCCGTCGTCAATCGTCTCAGTCTGTATCTGCGCGAACTGCAGCATCTGATGCGCGACGGGCATCCGACCACCAGCTCGAACCAACTTGGTTCGCTGTTGGGCTTTACGGACGCTCAGGTCCGCAAGGACTTGGCCTACTTCGGGCATTTCGGCTATCCGGGCATCGGCTACAAGTGCGAAGAGCTGATCGCCGCCATTCGTAAAATCATGGGAACCGATCGGTTTTGGCCGGTCGCCATGTTCGGCGTGGGGAACTTGGGTCGCGCGATCTTGGGTTACAAAGGCTTCTCCGGTCAGAACTTCCGCGTCGTCGCCGCGTTCGATATCTCGGCCGATATGGTGGGCGGTTCGATCGAAGGTGTCCGCGTTTACCACCCGGACGAACTGCCGACCGTCGTCAAAGCGGAAAACATCAAGCTGGGCATGATCATGGTTCCCGCCCCGCATGCCCAAGGCGTGGCCGACCGCTTGGTGCAAGCCGGCGTCGAGGGGATCGTGAATTTCGCCCCGGTCACGCTGGCGCTCCCCGAGCATGTCAGTTTGGTCGGCGTCGATTTGGCGATGGAATTGGAACAACTCTGCTTCAACGTGGCCAACAAGAAAAAAGCGGCCGAAAAGCTCGAAGAGTCGGCCTAAACACGCGACCGATTCCGAACCTTCGGCGTTCACCTCCGCTCTCAATAAAGTGTCCTACGGGAACTCGCGAGATCGTTTTCCTCTGTTCGCGCGTTCGTCCGACTGGTAAATTAGCGATGTCCCTCAGGGGGCTCCACTACCCGGTGGTGTAACGGTAACACTAGAGATTTTGGCTCTCTCATTCATGGTTCGAATCCATGCCGGGTAGCTCGACCGCTCGCATTCGCGAGCGGTTTTTTATGGATTTTGCGAATTTTTTCGCCTGAAATGCGGTTTTCTGGTCGAATTGACGGGGTAGGCGACGGGGTTTCCTCGCCTATAATGGAAGTACGACTCGGCTGGAAAACGACACAGTAGGATACGAGTCATCCGTTCGTCGGAAACCCTTGGATAAGGAGCAATATCATCGCTAACGGCAGACGATCCACCACCCTGGCCAAACGCCAGCGCGAACAGGAAAAGAAGCGTAAAGCTTCGGATAAGAAAAACATGCGCGACGATCGCAAAGATCGCCCGGCTCAAACTTCGGAAGAGTTCATGGCTCAGTTCCGTGACGATCCGGAGTGAGGCATCCTCCGCCAGTCGCATCGCGACACTTCACGCACTACCCAGCCCGACCGATCGGTCGGGCTTTTTCGTTTCTATTAGACACGCCGTCGCGCGAGAAGTTCCCGTACGCTCACGAAAAAAGCGTAGACCCATCGCGCCGCGCGCATACGTTGACCGACGTCGCATCGCCCTTCCCCCACTCGCGTCCCGAGCATCGTTATGCGCATCGCGGTAGCGTTTTCTATTGCAGTTCTTCTGTCGTCCGCGATCAATTACGGCGCGGACGAACCTACGACCGCGAAGTCCGCCGGGAAGCCGAAGGACGCGAAGCCGAACGTGCTGTTCATCTCGGTCGACGACATGAACAACGATCTCGGCTGCTACGGCGACAAATTGGTCAAGTCGCCGAACATCGATCGCTTGGCCAAGCAGGGCGTGATGTTCCAGCGCGCGTATTGCCAGTTTCCGCTTTGCTCGCCCAGTCGTTCGTCGATCATGACGGGATTGCGGCCCGACACGACGCGCGTCTTCGATCTGCAGATTCGCTTTCGCCAAGGCTTGCCGAACGTCGTCACGTTGTCGCAGACGTTCATGAACAACGGTTACTACACCGCGCACGTCGGCAAGATCTATCACTACGGCAATCCGGGCGACATCGGTACCAGCGGGTTGGACGATCCCAAGTCGTGGCAAGAGTTCTATAACCCGGCCGGTCGCGACAAGACCGCGCTCGAGCCGGAAATCGTCAACTTCACGCCGAAACGCGGGCTCGGTTCGTCGTTGACCGTGTTGGCCGACAAGACCGGTAAGGATGAAGAGCACACCGACGGGAAAGTCGCCACGCAAGCGATCGAACTGCTGCGAAAACACGCCGACGAACCGTTCTTTTTGGCCGTCGGCTTCTACAAGCCGCACTGTCCGTACGTGGCCCCGGCCAAGTATTTCGATCTCTATCCGCTCGACAAAATCTCGATTCCGCAGATCGACGCGAGCTATGAAGACGCGGTCCCCGCGCCGGCGCTCGCTTCGACCAAGCCGTGGCCGAACTACGGCGCGAAAGTCGACGAGCGCGACAAGCCAAGCAGGCGTACTACGCCACGATTTCGTTCGTCGACGCGCAAATCGGCGCATATTGGACGAACTCGATCGCTTGAAGCTGCGCGACAAAACGATCGTCGTCTTCTGGAGCGATCACGGATACTTCCTGGGCGAACATGGTCTGTGGGCCAAACAAAGTTGCTTCGAGGGAAGCGCGCGCGTGCCGTTGATCATTTCGGTTCCGGCCGGCTATGGGGCAGGGGAGGGGATCGGCGGAAATGCGTCGCCGCGGACCGTCGAATTGGTCGACATCTACCCGACGTTGGCCGATCTGGCCGGACTGCCCGCGCCGAAGGATCTCGCAGGGATCAGCCTCCGCCCGTTGCTGAACGATCCGACCGCGCCGTGGTCGCGGCCGGCCTACACACAAGTGCAACGCGGCGGCTTCCCCGGCCACAGCGTACGGACCGCCCGCTGGCGTTACACCGAATGGGACGGCGGCGCGAAAGGGGCGGAACTGTACGACCATGACAACGATCCGCAGGAACTCAAAAATCTCGCCGCCGAAGACCAGCACGCCGCGGTCGTGGCGGAACACAAAGCGTTCTTGAAAAAAATCCACCCGACCCCCGTTACCGGCGGCAAGGCCGAAGCCAACGGCAAAAACGCGAAAGCCAAAGCCAAGGCGGCTACGGCGGAATGACGGATCGGTTCCGCGAAATTGTTTCACGTGAAACATTGACCGATCACGCTCCATCGCCGACCGGATCTGCGCACAGTCCCGGACGCAAGTTGCCCAATTTCACTGCGCAAGCGTTACGATCGAAACGAGCGTTACGAGTACGCGTACAACGAGTTTCTCTGCGCAGAAGTCGCTACGTCGGCCGGTGAAATCTCGCGGGCGAGGCGGAAATCCCCTAGCTTCACTTCGCGAGCGAAACGAGCGATATCCGAACGTGACTTCTCGTTCTGATTCGAGCGAAGGCCACACAAACCCCGCCCGGCCCCGCTTTCCCGGACGCCGCCGCTTCGCCCATCACCCCGGATTCACTGCGCGAGCGTTACGATCGAAACGAGCACGGCGTTATGCAGGATTTTTTCGGGTGAGCGAGACGTCAATTCCAAGCTCGCGACTAGGACTTCCGTACGATCGAATCACGGTCGTCGGAATAAGTTTGCTAAACGAATCTCCAAACTGAACTTTGCCGTTTTCAGCAAGAACAACGCCGGCGAAGAGTTTCCCTTACGCCCGGGCGTCAATTATGAAATAGTATACACATGAATCCATGCTTGTCAAGGCTTTTTATCGGTTTTTCGAGATCCGGAATGCGGTGCGATCAATGAACCGTCATTCGCTTTGCTCCAAAATCAGCGGACGCAGTTCGGCCGCTAAGAAGAACGAGCCGGTCGCCACGACCAGATCGTGCGGACCGGCCGCGGCGCGTACGATCTCCCAGGCCGCGCGCGGGGTCGGGGTTGCTTGGATACGCAACGCGCGGCGCGGCATGCGCGGTTGGCGACGCGGTTTGGCTTCCAACCAGGGGCGGTGCCAGGACGAAACGCCGCCGGTCGCGGTCCGTTGCACGTCGTCCAACATCGCGCGCAACGCGTCCAGCGGCACGTAGCGCGGGTTGTGTTCGTACTGCGTCAGCACGATCACATCGAAAAACGGGGCCAGTTGCCGCAACATGGCCGCGCAGTCCTTATCGCGGCTGGCGGCGAAAATCAGGTAGCGCGTCCCGCCGCGATGCTCTTCGCCCAACGTTTCGAGCAGCGCCGCGATCGAGGCGGTGTTGTGGGCCGCGTCCAAGATCACGCGCGGCGCATGACGCAGCGTTTCGATCCGTGCCGGCCACCGCAGTTCGACCAGCCCGCGCCGTACGGCGTCGACGTCGATCGCTGGGCACCGTGAACGCAGCAGATCGGCGGCCGCGATCGCCAACGCGGCGTTTTCGGCCTGGTGACGGCCGGCCAAGCCGAGCGTTAACCCTTCCAGCCGCGCGGGAGCGAGCCCGAACGCTTGCGGGGCGAGATAATCGATCTCATGCCGCGTGACGCGGATCGCTGGATCGCGACCGGTGCGGGAAACGTGTTGATTGCGCGAAACGATGTCGAAATCGCGGTGAATCCGCACCAGGGGTGCGCCCTGACCGGCGGCGATCCGTTCGATCGCCGCGCGGGGTTCGGCGGCGGTGACGCCGCTGACGACCGGGACGCCCGGTTTGATGATGCCCCCTTTTTCGCCCGCGATGGCGGCCAAGGTGCGGCCCAATTGTTTCGTGTGGTCGAAGCTGATGCTGGTCACCACGCAGACGGACGGCGAGACGACGTTGGTCGAATCGAGTCGCCCACCCAGACCGACTTCCAACACGACCGCGCCGGCCTTGCGCTGGGCGAAGCACCAGAGCGCCATGGCGGTGGTGATCTCGAAAAACGTCGGTCCCGCTTCGCCGAGTCGCCGCGCCTGCGCGATCCAATTCGGCGATCGCCGGGCGAAGTTCCTCCACAGTCCGGGCGAAATCGTCGGGGCCGATCGGCTCGCCGTTCCAGCGGATGCGCTCTTCGATCCGCTCCAAATGCGGCGATGTGAACAGCCCGACGTCGATCCCGGCGGCGGCGACGATCGCGCCGATCATCGCCGATGTCGAACCTTTGCCCTTAGTTCCGGCGACATGGACGATCGGGTAGCGGTCTTGCGGGTTTCCGAGCAGCCTGAGCAACTCGCGCATCCGGTCCAGCCGGAATTCCCCTTTGCGGTAGGGGATCAGTGCGGCCCGCTCGTAGTCGATGCGGCCATGCAGATAGTCGAGCGCGGCGGCGTAACGGGCGGATTCGGGCACGGCTCGAGCGGAAAAGAAGGTCGGCCCGCTATCCTAGGCGATCCTTCCCCCGGTTCGCAACGTATGACGCGGAGGGGAGGGAGAGGTTTCAGGGTTCGGGTTTCGGGTTTCGGGAGTGGCATTCCGTCGTTTTTTGTATCGCCGGTTGACTTTGAAATTTAAGGACCGACGACATTGCGCACTCCTGAAACCTGAACCCCGAACCCTGAAACCCTCCCCCCAACTTTTCCACAGAACAATTCCCTTCCTCCCCCGGGGCGGGTTAGAATCAAGGTCTCATTGCCGGCATCATCAGCAGCAGCGTCGTGAGACCCGTTCGGGTTCGAGGCACGACGCGATTGACGTCATTCCGCGCGGCGTTTTCGTCGCGCGACCTTTACTCCGCACGAGTCGATCAGGAATTCCGTCCGCTATGGCCACCGCGACCCGCCCCGTGATGCCGACCGCGAGCGAAGCTCGCACGGTCGTCGCCGAAGCCCGCAATCTGTCGAAAACCTACCGCGATTTCTGGGGCCGCCAGAAAGTCGAAGCGCTGACCGCGCTCGACCTCAACATCCAGCAGGGCGAAGTCTTCGGGCTGCTGGGACCGAACGGTTCGGGCAAGACGACGACCATCAAACTACTGCTGGGGCTGCTGTTCCCGACCTCCGGCAAGGCGTTGGTCTTCAACAAAGACGCCACGGACGTCGAGAAGAACGAACGGATCGGGTATCTGCCCGAAGAATCGTATCTGTATAAGTTTTTGAACGCCGAAGAAACGCTCGATTTTTACGGCCGTTTGTTCAAAATGTCGGCCGAAACCCGTCGTGCGCGGACCAAACAACTGATTCAGGACGTCGGGCTGACGAACCACCGTCGCCGAGCGTTACGCGAGTATTCGAAGGGGATGACCCGCCGCATCGGGCTGGCCCAGGCGTTGATCAACGACCCGGATTTCATCGTGTTGGACGAACCCACGAGCGGTCTCGATCCGCTGGGAACGCGCTGGATGAAGGACCTGATTTTGCGGCTGAAAGCCCAGGGCAAAACGATCCTGATGAGCAGCCACTTGCTGGCCGACGTGCAGGACGTGTGCGACCGGATCGCGATTTTGCACCAGGGCGAGTTGAAGGAATTGGGCCGCGTCGACAGCCTGTTGAAGGTTCGCGACGTCACCGAAATGCGGACCGGATCGATGTCGGCCGCTTGCGAAGCCGAGGTCCGCGACGTGTTGGCCCGGCATCATGTGGACGTGCAAAAGCTGGATCATCCGACCACGACGCTGGAGGAGTTGTTCCTAAATATCGTGCGCGACAGCGAGGCGCGACCCGGCCGCCGCTCGACCGAACAAGAGCCGTAACGCCGTCTCGCCGCGAACCGGCCCACCGCTGATCTCCGCCACACGCACGTTCGAGTTCGACGCATGGTTTACGAGTACGAGTATCCGTCGCTGTATGAATGGCTGGTCCTGAACTGGATTCAGGGGCCGGTCGGCTATTTGTTGATCTGGTTGCCGCTGACGTTATTGTTGGCCGCGTTGGTCGGGTTTTTGGTCGCGCTGGTCCGCTACGGACCGATGGCCGCCGGCGAAAAAACCTACGATTTGCTGGCCGGATCGTTCATGGACCTGGTCCGGCTTTCGCCCCGCCGTGTTTACGCCGTGGCGAAGTTGGTCGTGCTGGAAGCATGGCGCCGCCATCTCTGGGTCGTGCTGGTCATCTATTTATTGCTGCTGCTGTTCGCGGGGCGTTATATCACGCTCAACAGCCAGGACCCGGCGAAGCTGTCGATCAGCTTCGTGTTGAGCCAATGCATGCGGTATCTGGTCCTGTTGGTCATGCTGATCATCAGCGTGTTCAGCATTCCGCTCGATTTTAAAAACAAAACGATCTACACCGTGGTGACCAAGCCGGTCCGCACGGCGGAACTGGTCTTGGGCCGCTGGTTCGGCTTCGCCGCGATCGGCACGATCTTGCTGGCCGTGATGGGGCTGTTCGGCTACTTGTTCTTGTTGTTCACGTTGCAGCACACTCACGATTTGGAGCTGCCCGAAACGGTGGTTCAAGAGTTGGCCGCGCACGACGGCAAATCCGATACGCAGTTCAAAGAAGCGTTGACCTCGACCAACGAAAACTTGAACCGCTATAAGCCGACGATCGGCCACAAGCATCGCTACAAACTGAACCCCGATCAGAACGCGGATAACTGGACCGAGTACGAATTCGGCCATCGCCACCAGATCGTTTGGAACGCCAAAGACAAAAAATACGAAGTCGCCGAGCCCGACGACTTGCTGCAAGCCCGGGTGCAACACGTCGGCAAGCTGAGCTTCAAAGACGCCCGCGGTGCGGATGTGCAAAAGGGCGTGAACGTCGGCAAAGAGTGGAAATACCGCACGTTTATCGAAGGTCGCAGCCCCTGGGAAGCGATTTGGACGTTCGAGAACGTCTCGCCCGAGCGTTATCCGCAGGGGGGCATCACGATCGAACGGACGCTGCGCGTCTTCCGCACCGAGCAAGCGAAGATCGACGAACCGCTGGAAGGTTCGATGATGCTGCGGAACCCCACGACCGGGACCACCAGCAAGCGGTTCGCGTTCCGTTGTAAAGACAACATCATCGACAGCCAATTCATTCCGAACGAAGGCTTGTCGATCGTCACGGCCGACGGCAAGGAACGCTCGGCGACGCTCTATGACGATTTCGTCGACGAAAACGGCCGCCTGCAGATCATCATCAAGTGCGACGCGCCGCGGCAATACTTCGGTATGGCCGCGCGGGATTTGTATCTGCGCGAGCCGAATCGCTCGTTCTTCGCCAACTTCCTGAAAGGCGTTCTCTGCATTTGGTTGCAGATGCTGATCATCATCAGCTGCGGCATTCTGTTCAGCACGTTCGTCAGCGCGCTGGTCGCGTTGCTGGCCACCGCCGGGTTCTTGTTCTTGGGGCTGTATACCGGGTTCATCCAAGACGTGACGACGTCGTCGCTGTTCATGGAGGAGACGGCGCGGGGGAAAACCTACTATGGCGGCGGGCCGATCGAATCGTTCTATCGCATGGTCACGCAAACCGGCGTGACGACGCCCTTGGACACGCCGACCGATCCGAATTTCGGCGTCAAGCTGATGCGGATGGTCGATACGCCGATGCTGTACGTCATGCACGGCGTCAATAAAGGGATTCCGAATTTCGACGAATACGACACGCTCCGCATCGTCGGTCAGGGCTTCGACGTACCGGACGAATTGTTGGCGCAGTTGGTTTTCAAGGCGCTCTATTTCTCGCTCGCGGCGTTTCTGCTGGGGCTGGGATTCATGCGCATCCGCGAGGTGGCCAAGTGACCCAAAACCGCAGCTTCAAACGCAAACTTCTGTACATCGGCTTGCTGATCGTGCTGCTGCTGCCGCTCTCCTACTTAGGACAGCCCAGCCGCTTCACGCAGGGCCAGAACGTCCAGGCCGACGAGCGCGACTTCCAGGGCTATCTCTCGAAATTGCGCGACGAACACGAGCTCAGTCAGACCAGCATCGGCGACATCGACCCCAGCGGGGCGACGATGCAATACCTGCTGTTCGGTTTCAACGGCGTGGCGGTCAACAAACTGTGGAATCAGGCGCAAGAAAGCGCAGAAGAAAGAAGACTGGGAAACGCTGCGGTCGACGCTGGAACAACTGGTGAAGTTGCAGCCCCACTACTTCAAAGTGTGGGACTATCTGGCGCACAACCAGATTTACAATATGTCGGTCGAGTTCGACGACTACCGCGCCCGGTATAAGCAAGTGGTGACCGGCTTCAACTTCATGCGTCAGGGGATCGACCTGAACAAGAAGGAACCCCGCCTTCCGCACAAGTTGGGCTGGTATATCGGCCACAAAATCGGCCGCGCGGACGAACGTGTATTTTATCGCCGATTGTTCGCCGACGATTACATGGATCTGTTCCACAAAGGCGTGAAAAACGAGAAGGGCGAATTCGTCAACGGCGACGGTCCCGACCGCCAGCCCGGCACGCCGGCGCGCGACAACTGGCAAGTCGCCCGCGAGAAGTTCGCCTTCGCCACGAAAATGGCCGACGACTTGGAAGAGCGGGGGATTCCGCTGCAAACGACGCCGTCGTTGTTCTACAAAGAATATTCGCACGCGCAGATCAACTACGCCGAAGCGATCTCCGAGGACGGTCGTTTCGACCTGACCCGCGACGCTTGGCTGCAGGCCGATAAGGATTTCCGCGACTATTCGTTCGATCGCAAGTTTCTTACGCCGAACTCGCTGGTCGTGGTCGTGGGCGAGCTGGAGGATCTCCGCCGGGATTCGAACGAACTGCAAAAAGAGTTGGTCACGCTGTCGCCGGGCGGATTGGAAAAAATCCGCGATGAACGCTTAGCCGAAATCGCCAAGGCCGATCCGACCGTCATCGAAATCCTCCGCAAGCTTCCGCAAGACCGGACGAACGAAGACAACGACAAGGCCGGTAAGTATGAATCGAAAATGATCATTAGCTGGCAAGACGTAGCCGATCGCGCTCCCGAAGGGGCGGACCGCACGCGCCAAAGTGCTGGCCAATCGGATCACGGCGCTCGAAGAACGGATCAAAGAAATCGATCTGCTCCGCGACCCGTTGAATTACGAATACTGGCGGCTGCTGATTCGCTCCGAAAAAGAAAACGACGCGTACGAAGCCCACAAAACGACCTACGAAGCGAAGCGACTGCTGAAAAGCAATCCGTATGAAGCGGCCAAGACCTATGAAAAAGCGTTTTGTCATTGGCGGGCGTTGCTGAACGCTTATCCTGCGCTGCGGAACGACAACGTGACGGCCGACGACATTAACGAAATCATCAAGGACTATCGCAAAGCGTTGGCCTTGGCTGAACTGGATTTTCCGGAGAATTTCATCCTGCGCGACATCGTGGCGATCATCGACGACGGTCGCGCCGCCGAAACCGTCCCCTTCCCGCCGCTGTGCGGTCAGGAAGACAAGACGCCGCCGAAGCCGGAAGGGACCGAGTCCAAAGTGATCGACGTTCCGCCGCCGAGCAGCGAACCGGCCGCGCCGGAGACGACGCCGACTCCGCCGTCGTCAGAAACACCGACGACGACCGGCAAGTCCGAACCTGCGCCGCCCATGACCGACGCCAAATCCGCCGCGCCGACGTCGGAAGCGGGCAAAGCCCCACCGCCGGCGACCAAAGCGCCGACCACGCCCCCCGCCAAGGCGGTCGCTCCGACCCCGGCCGCAAAGTCGGCCGGGAAGAAGTAAGGACTCGAAATTTCTCCGTCGTTCAATCGCCCGGCACGGCTTGTGTCCGGGCGATTCGCTTTTTATATTCTAGGGTTCTTGTTTTGCTCGTTTTCCGCGTCGGACGGGGCGATTTCGTCTCTCCGTACGCGTTTTCGCCGGATTTTCGTGGAGTTTCGTCCGATGACGATGGACCAAAGTTTGCGCATCAAACACGGCGCCGGGAATGCCCGCGCCGTGTTGACACGCGCCGAACGGATCACCCGTTTGCAGAGCGAAGACAAGTGGACCGACGGCCAAAGCCCCCTGGGCTTGCCCAAAGTTCGCGTCTTCAAGCTCTCGCTGAAGAAGAAAAAGGTCAAGAAGGCCGAAGACGCCGCCGATGCCAAGGGCGGCACAAGGGTGCCGCGGCTAAGCCTGCTGCGAAGCCCGCAGGCAAGAAGTAATTCAGTCGTGATGCCGGGCGTGGCGAGGGTTTCGACGAAACTGGGTGCAAACCGATGTCGGACGCCGTCGAAATCACCTTCGCGTGTCTGCCGCTCCGTTCGATCGGGCGGCTGGACATTCCGTTGGACGCTTCGCCGAAGTTTCAGGAACGCTGTCATCGAATCCAGGCCGCGATGGCTAAGCATGGTTCGCATAACAGTTATTACTTGTACGACGCCCGGGCCGAGTTTCGCCTGACGAACAACCCCGATCGCGGCTTGCTCGGATTCGCGTTCGAGGGCGTGGTGTTGACCGACCCCACGGACGCGAACGCCATGACGGTCGACGTGGCGGTCGAGTTGACTCGCGAAACCTGCGATTGGCTGCGTCAGCCGATCGTCGATTGGTTTCGCGAAACGGTCGCTCAGGCCGTGAAGGACGAGTTCGATTTGTATATCCGTTCGGGCGATTTGGAGAAGGCGAAGACCCGCATCGCCGCCCTTCAATCGCAAGCCGATCAAGCCGGCGGATATTTAGGGATGTACCTCTGACGACTGCCGGCGTAATTCCCGTCGTCGTAAGCGTTTCCGGAATGAATGTGGATCAGCTCCGAACCTGTTTCGGCCGCTTGACACTCGGATGGCGTTCGGTACATTGAGTGATTCCCAATCCGGCGGCGTTTTCGTCGGAATCGGTTGACGTTTACGCGGTGAATCGCCGTCGGCGAGTCCCGCTTTGAGTTTTTCGTTTTCGCCGTCGTGCTTTTTCGTTATGCCCACGATCAATCAGTTGATTAAAAGCGGTCGCAAGGTTCAACGCCGCGTGACCAAGTCGCCCGTGTTGGATAAGTGCCCGCAAAAGCGCGGCGTCTGTCTGCAAGTGAAGACGATGACGCCGAAGAAGCCGAACTCGGCTCTGCGTAAGATCGCCCGCGTGCGTCTGAGCAACGGCAAGGAAGTCACGGTCTACATCCCGGGCGAAGGCCACAACCTGCAAGAACACAGCATCGTGCTTGTACGCGGCGGCCGCGTTCGCGACTTGCCGGGCGTGCGCTACCACATCGTCCGCGGCGCGCTCGATACCCAAGGCGTCGACGGTCGTAAGCAATCCCGCAGCTTGTACGGCGCTAAGAAGGCCGCCGCCGGCAAGGGCGGTAAGGGCTCCGGCCAAGGGCAAGAAGTAATAATCTCGTCGCCGAGCAAGTGACGGCGATCGCTCGACGCGATCGACTCCTTCCCCGCGACGGCACTCGTTTCAATCACACGTCGTTCACGCATTTCGGATATTCGCAACATGGGTCGTATCACCGCCAGCCGCACGATGCTCGCCAAGGATCCGAAGTACGGATCGATTTTGGCCAGCAAGTTCATCAATTGCCTGATGTACGACGGCAAGAAGACCACTTCGCAAGGGATCTTCTACGACGCGTTGGACGTCATCAAGGAAAAAGTTCCCGACGTCGACCCGTTGGAAGTCTTCACTTCGGCGGTCGAGAACGTCAAGCCGGCGATCGAAGTCCGCAGCAAGCGCGTCGGCGGTGCCGCGTACCAAGTCCCGATGCAAGTGAACCGCAATCGCCAACTTTCGCTGGCGATCCGCTGGATCTTGATCGCCGCCCGCGAAAAGAAGGGCCGCCCGATGTTCGAGAAGCTGGCCGAAGAATTCATCGCCGCTTACAAACGCGAAGGCTCGGCCATCTCGAAGCGCGAAAACGTCCACCGTATGGCCGACGCCAACAAGGCCTTCGCCCACTTCGCGTGGTAGTCGACGCCGTATCGATAATTTTCAAGGGGTCGAGGTCGTACGCGATCTCGACCCCTTTGTTTATTGAATGAGGAAGCATGAAAGGCCCGGGTTGACGCACAGGATCGTGCGTCGCCGTTCTTTTCATCCTTCTCACGTCATCCTTCATCGTTTCCGCACATGTCTCGCGACATCAAAACGCTGCGTAACATCGGCATCATCGCCCACATCGACGCCGGTAAGACCACGGTCACCGAGCGGATGCTCTATTACGCCAAGGCGAGCCATAGGATGGGCGAGGTCGATAAAGGGACGACCATTACCGACTTCGATCCAGAAGAGCGTGATCGCGGCATCACCATCTATTCGGCCTGCGTCAGCTTCACGTGGAAAGAGAGCACGATCAACCTGATCGATACGCCCGGCCACGTCGATTTCACGGCCGAGGTCGAACGCAGCCTGCGCGTGCTCGATGGCGGCGTGGTCGTGTTCAGCGCCCGCGAAGGGGTCGAAGCCCAGAGCGAGACCGTCTGGCGACAAGCCGACAAATACCGCGTCCCCCGTTTGGCGTTCATCAACAAGTGCGACCGCGAAGGGGCCGACTTCTACGGCACCATCGAAGAGATTCGTAAACGCCTGGGCGCGAACCCGTTGCCGATCCAAATTCCGGTCGGACTCGGTCCCTCGCACGGTAAGACGCCGTTTCGCGCGGTGATCGACTTGGTCGACATGAAGCTGTTGACGTTCACCGAGGATAAGCTCGGTTCCGACGTGATCGTGGCCGAGTTGCCGGAGGATTTGATCGACGAAGCGAATCTCTATCGCGAGCAGTTGCTGCACGAGTTGTTCAACTACTCGCACGAACTGGCCGAGTTGGTGTTGAACGAGCAGACGCCTTCGGCCGAAATCGTCAAGAAAGCGATTCGCGACGCGGTCATCGCGCGGCAGATCGTACCGGTGCTGTGCGGTTCCGCCCTGCATCACATGGGCGTACAACCGGTGCTGGACGCGGTGGTCGATTACCTTCCGTCGCCGGCCGATTGCCCGCCGGTCGAGGGCGTGGATCCGAAGAATCCCGAGAAGAAGCTGATTCGCAAAGCCTCGGCCGACGAGCCGTTTTGCGGTTTAGTCTTCAAAATCATCGCCGATAAGCACGGCGATTTTTCGTTTGTGCGAATTTACTCGGGCGAGCTGAAGGCCAACAGCCGCGTCTTCAACCCGGGCAAAGACAAAAAAGAAAACGCGGCGCAGTTGTGGCACATCCAAGCCGACCGTCGCGAGCAAGTACAGTCCGCCGGCGTGGGCGACATCGTCGGCGTGATCGGCCCACGTTTCAGCACGACCGGCGACACGTTCTGCGAAACACAGGATCCGATTCTGCTGGAATCGATTCAATTTCCGGACACCGTCATCAGCATGGCGATCGAGCCCGAGAACTCGACCGAACGGAAAAAGGTCGGCGAAGTCTTGGAGATGCTCAAGCGGCAGGATCCGACGTTCCGCGCGATCGAAAACGAAGAGACCGGCCAAACGATCATCAGCGGGATGGGCGAGTTGCACTTGGAAGTCATCAAGCACAAACTGCTGCGCGACTTCAAACTGGACGTGAAGGTGCACAAGCCTCGCGTCAGCTACAAAGAAACCGTGCTGTCGGCCGCGGAAGAGTTAGGCAAGTGTCAGCGAATGATCAACGGTCAAAGCCTGTTCGCGGAATGTCGCGTGAAGGTCACGCCGAAAACGGACGAAAAGCCTGCGACGGTCATCAGCAAATGGATCGGCGACGACGCGGCGAAGAAGCAGTGCGTGTTCATCTTGCAAAGCACGTTGAAGGAGCACGCCGAAGGGGGCGGGCTGTACGGCTGCCCGTTGTATAACTGCGAGATCGAACTGTTACCGACCACGCTGCCCGAACCGCTGCCCGGCGAAGTCGCGCTGCGGATCGCGGCGGCCGACGCGTTCGATAAGGTGTTGAAGAAGGCCGGCGTCAGTCTGCTGGAACCGATCATGAAGGTCGAAGTCACCACGCCGGAGGATCACGTCGGGGACGTCATCAACGATTTGCAACAACGCCGCGCAATCATCACCGGAACGGAACTGCGCGGGCCGAACACCGTGCTGGACGCCGAAGCCCCGCTCTCGGCGATGTTCGGTTATTCGATGGCGGTCCGCAGCCTGAGCCAAGGCCGCGCAGGCTTCACGATGGAACCGCTCCGTTACGGCCCCGCTCCGGCGGACGTGCAAGAGAATTTTATGTAATCGGATTTCGATCGTTTAGCGGCGAGCGAACGCGAGTCTTCTTGATCGATTTGCAACCGAACCGAGGACGACTTACGATCCTCGTATGGTCCTTGCTTATCACGTT
Organism: Pirellulales bacterium; assembly: GCA_049840575.1. Classification (GTDB taxonomy): domain Bacteria; phylum Planctomycetota; class Planctomycetia; order Pirellulales; family JALHPA01; genus JANRLT01. Next base: position 280,667 of record JASGKV010000001.1, on the reverse strand, counting down.
ATAGTCAGCGCTTACGGTTTTTGGTTGCCCAACGACCCGCGCGGTTCATGGTCCGAGTTTGTTCGGGCATGGGAACTAGCGAGTCTCGTCGAACGATCCCCTGGTAAGCAACGTCGAGCTTTGCACGGCTCCGAATGGAATGAAGTCGAACGACTACGATCGAAACTGAAATACAAGCCTGTCGTCTTAAGCGGCATTCAGGCGCGTGCCGTCGCGAAGGGCTTTGAGGAATTGTCGAGAAAACACGACATCGGTATCCTGGCGTGTGCTATCTTGCCCTGTCACGCGCATCTTGTCGTCTTGCGACATCGAATATCAATCGAGCGTTTGATTCCCGCTTTCAAAGCGGCCGCCACCAAAAAACTCGTCGAGTCGGGATTTCACCCGTTTCAAGAACTTAGAAACGGAAAACGGCCGAAGATGTGGTCACGCGGCGGTTGGGCGTCGTATTTGGATTCCGTTCGCTATGTTCGGAATGCAATCGAGTATGTACGTAAAAATCCCGAAAAAGAAGGTAAACGCGAACAGAGATGGTCGTTCGTAGGTCCTTTCTCGATGTGAATTCGACTCGCTACGCTCGACGCTAAACATTCGAACTCATTCTAATGATAACTCAAAAACTTATGCCCGACCGTTATCTCCTGATCCATTGTTCCGACCAACGCGGGCTCGTTCACGCGATCACCGGCGTGCTGGCGCGGAGCGCGTTCAACGTCACCGAGAACCATGAGTTCGTCGATCGGATACACGATCGCTTTTTCATGCGGACCGCGTTCTCCGGAAACGGCGATGCGCGGGGAATTCTCGCCGAACTCCGCGCACTGCTGCCGTCCGACGCGGATATCCGATTGACCGTCGCCGAGAAGCGGCCGATCGTCGTTCTGGCGACCAAAGAACCCCACTGTTTGGGCGACTTGCTGCTGCGCCATGCTTGCGGCGAGTCGCCGGCCGAGATCCGTGCGGTGGTCTCCAATCACGACGTGCTGGAACCGCTGGTCCGCCGCTTCGACGTCCCGTTCGTCCATGTGCCGCACGCGGGCGTCGGCCGCGCCGAACACGAAGCCGCCGTCGCGGCCGCCGTGGATCGTTTCGCGCCCGAGTCCTTGGTGCTAGCCAAGTACATGCGCGTGTTGTCGTCGGACTTTGTGGCGCGGTACGCAGGGCGAATCGTCAATATCCACCACTCGTTCTTACCCGCCTTCGTCGGAGCGAATCCGTATCGCCAGGCGTTCGAGCGGGGCGTGAAGATCATCGGCGCCACGGCGCACTTCGTCACCAACGATCTGGACGAAGGGCCGATCATCGCGCAAAACACGATCAACGTGACGCACGCCCACTCGCCGCTGGATATGGCTCAGGCCGGCCGCGACGTCGAGAAAATCGTATTGGCCAAGGCCGTGCGGTTGGTCCTGGAGGAACGTGTGTTTGTGTATGGAAACCGCACGGTGGTCTTTGAATAATGTATTCGCCGAGCGAGGTATGAAAAAACGAATTTCAGATCAGTGAAAATCCGTTGGATCGGTTTCATCAGCGGCCCATCGCATTTATAACTTTCGCAAATACTTGATCCCGCGGTCCAACTCGTCCGCCGGATCGCCGGGATGAGCATAGCCTAGCGTGTAGTCGCCTCGGTAGTCGCGTTCTTGCAACATCCCCAGGAGTTGCGGCCAGTCGACGCGGCCTTCGCCGAGCGGGGCCGGCTTGCCGCGGGCTACGCCGTAACCTTGTTGGGCGTCGTCCGCGTGAACGTGCATGATCCATTCGCCCAACTGCGCGACCGCGTCGACCGGATCGTGTCCGTAGATCAGCAACGCGCCGGGGCAGACGTCGACACCCAATGAGCCCGGCGGCAAGGCTGCGAACATCGTCGCCAACTCGGCGGCCGGTTGCGGACCGGTTTGCGCACAACGTCGCGCCGATTTTTTGGCCGTATTGCCCGAGATCGGTCAGCACCTCGAGCATCAACTTCCGTTCGGGCGACGCTTCGCCTTGCGGGAACAGCCCGATGTGGTTGGCCACCATGCGGCAGCCCAGGTCGGCGGCGAACTTCAGCGCGGACTTGGTGCCGGCAATGCGTGCGTCGAGATCGTCTTGCTCGCCGTAGCCGCGCCGCGTGTGGTAGGTGACCAGCCCGACGCGCAAGCGATAGTCGGTCAGCTTTTTCCGAAACTCACGGATCGCCGAGGGGCCGAATTCGCTCGGTTTGAACCCATGTCGAGCGTCGATCTCGATCGACGCGACGTTCCGCTCGACCAGCCAAGGCAACGCCTCTCTGAAGGGTAACCGCAAGGCGGCAAGCGAAACCCCGATTTTCAACGCAGGCACAAGTCGTTCCTCGTAAGCTGTTTAGCGTAATCGTCCGATTATCAATGTTCGAAGACGATCCCGAAAGTGCCGCGGCCCGATTCCCGGTATCCCGTCGGATGGAGAACCCTACGAAATTCAATATCCAACGGGTAAAATCAACCGTTTCTACGCACACGCATCCAATTGACTTACTATGACGGCACGTATCCTCGACGGAAAATCGCTCGCCGCCACGATCCAAGACGAGCTGCCGCGCAAGTCGCCGTGTTCGTCGCGCGTACGGGCGTCACGCCGGGATTGGACGTCATTCTGGTCGGCGAGGATCCGGCCAGCCAAGTTTACGTGCGGAATAAGTACGCGACGTGCGAGAAGATCGGCATGCGGAGCAACGTCCATCGCTTGCCCGCCGAGACGACGCAGATCGAACTGCTGGCGTTGATCGCACGATTGAATGCCGATCCAAGCGTGCACGGCATTTTGGTGCAGTTGCCGCTCCCGAAGCAGATTTCGACCGAAACGATTCTGCTCTCGGTCGCGCCGGCCAAGGACGTCGACGCGTTTCATCCGGAAAACGTCGGCTTGTTGGTGCAAGGAAAGCCGCGTTTTCTCCCCTGCACTCCGCACGGTGTTTTGCAGATTTTGCGACGCTGCGAGATCCCGACCGCCGGCGCACGCCGTGGTGATCGGTCGCAGCGACATCGTCGGCAAACCGTTGGCGAACATGCTGGCCCAAAAGGGAACCGACTGCACGGTCACCCTTTGCCATAGTCGCACGCGCGACCTACCCGGCATCGCGCGACAGGCCGATCTCCTCATCGCGGCCATCGGCGTACCGCGCTTTGTGACGGCCGACATGGTCAAGCCCGGCGCGTCGGTCATCGACGTCGGCATCAATCGCGTGGACGGCAAGCTGTGCGGCGACGTCGATTACGACGCGGTCTTACCGATCGCCGGCGCGATCACGCCGGTTCCCGGCGGCGTCGGTCCGTTGACGATCGCCATGCTGCTGACCAACACGCTGCGCGCGGCCGAAGGGTTGGTTTCGTCTTGAACGTCGTGCTCGATCGAACTCGCTTACCGTTGCTGATCACCGGAATTTCCGGCGTGGCGGGCTATAACGCGTTGCCGTATTTTCATGCGCGATACGGACACGACGTGCATGCGATTCGCCAGGTCGATAATTGGCGCTTGCTGGGACCCGGCGTCGTCGCTTGCGACGCCGAAGACGAAGAGACCCTCGCGCGACTGTTCGATCGCTTCGGCTTTCGCGCGGTGTTGGACACGGCCGGCAATTGCGCGTTGAAAAGCTGCGAACTCAATCCGGCCATGGCCCGCCGCGTCAACGTCGAAGGCGTGCGGACGCTGCTCAACGTCATGCGCGGACGTGACGTTCGCTTGGTCCATCTCTCGATCGATTTGGTCTACGGCGGCGCGTCCGACGGCGTGCGCCAGGGCAGGGGAGGGCATGTCGAAACGGACCTGCCCGATCCGGTCACCGAGTACGGCAAAAGCATGATCGAGGCCGAGGCGTTGATCGCGGCCGAAGATCCCCGTGCTTGTACGTTACGCATTTCTTTGCCGATGGGCATCAGCTTTAACGGACACGCCGGCGCGATCGACTGGATCCAATCGCGATTCAAAAAGGGAAAGCCCGCGACGTTATATTTCGACGAGGTCCGTACGCCGACTTTCACCGACGATCTGAACGAGTTGTGCGAACTGGTGCTGGCCGGCGAACTGAACGGACTCTATCACGCGGGCGGACCGCGCCGACTGAGCTTGTACGAAATCGCCCAGGTGGTGAACCGCGTCGGTGGATACGATCCGGATTTGCTGATCGGCATGCCGCGGATCGACGCCGGACCGATGCCGCCGCGGGCGGGCGACGTAACGCTTGATTCGTCGAAGTTGGCCGCGTTGATAGGCGTCGAGCGTTTTCCGCACGGCCCGTTCGATGCGTGGCCTTACGAAGAACGCTGGACGCCGACGCATCGTCGCTGGCACTACGAACGCGACGAAGAACCGGGATCCGCCGACTTGATCGAGCGTATTCTTTACCGCAATCCGCGGCGCGGACTACATGTCCCTCCGCGCGACTTCTATCATGCCGCACGCGCGATCGCCGCACATTGAACGGCGTCGGGGACCGTTTCTGCGCGATCGTAAGGGTTGTGCGGCCTCCGCGAGGTTTGCGGATTTGCCCTCGGCCGTTCCTGACGTAGTGTTCAGTATCGCAGTTCCGCCGCTCCCACCGGCCAGACCGAGATTGTTATGACCGACTCCATCAAAAAATTCCTGCGCGACGACGACGGCACGACGTCGGTCGAGTACGCCGTCATGTTGGCGATGATCCTGATCGCCGTGATCGCCGCGATCGGCACCGTTGGGACGCAAACCGGCGGGATGTGGGGCAAGAACCAATCCCAACTGCAAGACGCCGGCTTCGGATCTTGATGCCGGTTATTCAAATCTTTTATCGATGAATTGGAACAGAAGGAAACGAAGAGCGAAAAACCTCGCTCCGTAGCCAATCGCAATACGCGAAGTCAAAGCTTTAGGTGAGCATCGTCTCCGCGATTTCCCGTCTCGTCAATTGAACTGGAGAAATCGAGATGAAGGATGATGCGTTACGCTACGCACAACGTTGTTCAGTACCCTTCGATTCCTACTGTTCCAATCCATATTTCCCCATGTCATGCTTCGCCGGTCGCGCGTAACCGACGATCCCATAACAACAGCACGGCGATCGTTTTGGCGTCTTCGATTTCGCCGCGGTCGATCATCGCGAGCGCATCGGTCCAAGGCATGACGTGGGTTTCGATCTCTTCGCCCGCTTCCAGCGCCGATCGTCCCGGCGTTAAGTCGCGCACGACGAACGCGTGCATGCGTTCTTCCAAGATCCCCGGCGACATCCAGAACTCGCCCAATTTCTCCCAACGCGCAGCCGTGTAGCCGGTCTCTTCACGCAATTCGCGAATCGCGCACGCGGCCGGCGGCTCGGGCGGTTCCAACGTGCCGGCACACAATTCCCACAGAATGGCGCCGACCGAAATCCGTCGGTTGCTAATCAGCACGACTCGACCATCTTCCGTCCAAGGGAGCACCACGATCGAGCCGGGATGGTGGATGATCGCCTTTTTTTGTGGCGTACCGTCCTGGGCCGCGACGGTATGTTGCGCGACACGAAACCGGGGCGTTTCGAGCAAGATTTCCGGTCGATCGGCGGGAGATGTGGGCATGGCGGTTCCGAAAAGTTTCGCCGACCGGTCGAACGGAAAATTGTTCGCCGCCGACGCTTGGGGTATGATACGAAGGACTCGCCCGCACGTCTGCCCGGCGAGTGATCCTCATTTCGACGAACGCGGGATTTTGCGATGCGCGAGATCTCCTGGCACACCGTCTCGCTCGCCCGCTACAAAGGGGTCGAACTGCGCGTGCACATCACGTGCGTGGTGGCCGCCGTCTTGGCATTCGTCGTTTGCCAATCGCTGTGCGGCGATCGTGCGCCATGGGTGTTTTGCGTGGGCCTGTGCGCGTGGTGTATGGCGGTGGTCACGCACGATTTCGGCCATCTCCGCGTGCTGAAGCATTACGGGGGTGAGTTGAACGCCATGACGTTGACCCCGTTGGGGTGTTCGTATGAAGGGGATTTGGGGGACGAGCCGCAAACGCAGTTTCAGTTTTCGTTGGCCGGGCCGTTTTGTACGCTGCTGGGTCTGTTGTTCACGATGGTGTTGCTGTTCGCCGACGGCGAACGACCGCAAGAGTTTTTACAACTTCCCGGTCGCGGCGATGCGTTGGACGAGAACTGGGCGCGTTCGTTGTTGAAATTCTTCTGCTGGTGGAACGTGATCTTTTCGATCACTTGGTTTCCCGCCTTTCCGTTGGATGGCGGCCGAGCGTTGTCGGCCGTGTTTCGGCCGGTCTTCGGCAAGGAAGGCTCCGACCGCATCCTCTCGCACGGAATGTTGGTGATGATGGCCGGATTGTTCGTCTTGGCCGGAGTTTTTCAAGAACCGACGATCGCCGGCATCTTTCCGCTGTGGTCGGTTTTTACGCTTGCCGGCATCGTGTGCGGTTTCGCGGCGATCAACCTGCGCACCGAACACCCGCCGCACGAGTTTCTACCTCCGCCGAAATCTCCTCTGACCGCGAAACGAGCCAAAGTCGGTCGGCTTCGTCCGCCGCGTCCGAACCGCCCGCCGCAACGGCCCGTCGGCGAGCGCGAGTCGGCGTTGGGGGAAGAGCGAGACGACGCGCCCACCGGCGAGCGCGATGTCGAACCACAAGACAACGCATTCGTCGCGGATGAGACCGGAGATCGCCGAGCCCGGTCTCGATCTTCGCCTCGACGTGGTCCTGGCCCGTTTGAGCGATCTGGGCTTCGAGGGATTGGAGCCGGAGGAGCGGGAATTTCTCAAACGCGAAAGCATCGCCTGCGGGCGAAACGCTAGTATGGCCCGCGACGAGCAAGATCGCGAGAATCTGCTGCGCGACGCCCGTGCTTATGTCGATCGGGCCGAGTTCCGCCATGTCACATCGAACGTCGAACTCTTCGTCGGCTTTCGTGCCGCCGGCGGGATGAGCGTTTATCTCGACCAAGATCCGGTCTATCACTGGAACTCGCGCGGCGAACTGCGTCGCGCATTCGTGGCCGGCCGCTTGTTCAAGGCCGAGTTCGGGCGACTGATCGCACTCGAACGCGTCCGCGACGCCGAACGATCGGTGCTGCGGTCACAGCCGCTTAGCGACGACGAACAGCAGACGTTCCTCATCGAGTTAGCAAACAGCCTAGAGACTCTGAAACGTGAGTTGGCGTCCGAGACCTATGCCTGCGTGGGCGAAATCACGTCCGACGCGGCGGCACATACGGTGGAGCACCGCATAAAAGAACGACTCGCCGATCACGCGTCGTTGCTCCGCGTCGCCACCGCTCCGAACGTGAATTGAATCCGGTTTGAACAGAAGGAAAAGAAGGACTGGATATCGACCCGCTTTTTACGACCTCCCCGTGAACTCTGCGATCTCCTGTTCAGAATTATTTGAGCAGAAGATCGCCGAGGACACGGAATCGAGATTACGAAAAAAATCCCTTCTTCGCTCTCGTCGCGAGTTCTTGAAGACTAAGCCAACGGGAGTTTGACCACCTCGCAAGGTCCTGCGGTCGTCTCGAAATTCGTGCCTGGCGTCAGACATTCACGACGGACGTACGCCAACGCGAGATATGCGTTCAGCCGGGGCGAAAGGGCGATCGACAACGTGCGTCCGCGACTCTTGCCGTCGAGCATCAGAATCGAGGCCCGGCAGCGGTGCGACGTCGCCTGCGAATCGTACGCCGGTCAGTGTTTTGTTGACGTGCCCCAACGCATCGATCCGCGCGACCGTTTCTTGCCCCAGGTAGCAGCCCTTGGTGAAGCTGATCGCCTGGGCGTCGCGAGCGACTTCCTGCGGTAGGTTTTCGACCGTGATGTCGACGCCGTGCAGCGGATAGCTCGCCTCGATCCGCGCGGCGTTCCATGCCGGAACGGCGCAAAGTTTCGCTCCGGCATCCAGCAACGCGGTTTCCAATACGTTCGCGGCCTCGGCCGGCGCGGCGAGTCGCCAAACCGGGGCGATGGTCCAATCGACGCGCATCACGTGCGTCGGTACGCCGGCGACGACGATCCCGGCGTGACGAAATCGTTCGGTCGGCGGCGCGTCCGAACCGCCCGAGCACGGCTTCCGCCCGAGCGCCTCCCAACGACCAGAACGCGGTCACGGGCGAGCGATCGAACAACTCGACCTTTTCACGGATCAAGTAGCGATCCCAATGCGGCAGCAGCGAGGGCGTCGGCGACGCGGGCGCGTCGAAGTACAGGCCGTCGGCCGTCGCGGCGAATACGCCGTGACCGATCACGTGGCCTTTGACGTCGGTCACGAACGCTTCGCATCCTTCGCCGGGTTTCAACTCGCGGACGTTGTTCGTGCAAAAGTTATTCGCGAACGAGCGAGCGTCGGGCCCGACGAACTCGATGCGCGTTCCGCCGGCGAGCGGCGTGAGGCCCACGCCCTCGGTCGATGCGCGATAGTCATCCAATGGAAAATCGACCGGAGCGAGCATGAAGCGAATGCCGTGAAAAAGAATGACGTTTATTCGACCAAGGTCATGCGGTCCGCGTTCGGCACGATCAATGCGTCGCGGCCGTCGCCCAGGACGCGTGCCAATTCTTCGGTGGTCGCGATCGGCGCGAAGCCGAGATCTTCGACGGCGGCGGAAGGAAGGTTCGAGACCAAGTAAATCCGCGCATGGTCCCGCGCGGCGGCCAGTTCGACGACCGTTCGCCAGCCGGGGATTTCGGCCGTGCGGAGTTCGTCCAGCACTTCGTCCAACCAACTCGACGCGGCCCAACTGCGCAACGCTTCCGGTAACTCCGGATCGAGGTCCGCGCAAATCACCAGATCGCCGTCGGCGCGCACGTGCGGCATCAGTCGCGTGACCAACTCCGAAAAACGTCGCCACGTCAGCGGCACGTCGCTCGGCACGCCGGCGACCAACGTTTGCCGCGGCGCACCGACCACGACCGTGCAAAGTTCGCCGTAAGCGGCCGTCGCCGCGCGATCGACAGTCAAGCATTCGCCGGCTAGGATCTTTGTCGGATGCCGATCGTCGACGGCCACCGCGCGAATCGCGAATTGTACGCACAACAGCGAATCCAACGGTTCGTCGTCTTCAGGGGCGATCGGCTCGGGCGATTTTTTCGTCCCTTTCTTTTTCACCGCAGGCTTCCCGGCGCTGCGATGCCGATCTTGCGCCGAGTCATCGGCGTAAATCGGATACAGACCCGTCGGCGAGTGCCGCTGGCCCGGTCGGGCGGCCGCCAAGACGGGAATGATCAAATCGGCTTCGATCAGACAGCGTTGAAAGTAAATCGGCTCGGCCGCCGCGTCGGCCGCCAAATACGCGAGATCGCCTCGACGCTCGGGATGATGCGTCACCAAGCGAATCGCCGCGCGAACGTCGTCCGAACAATCGGCGAGCGGATCTTGCCCGCGCGCTTCTTCGGCTTGCGTGCGCAGAACGCGAATCTGCTCGGGCGTCACGCCATGGTCTTGCAGGTAGGCAACGACGCCGGCGACCAACCGCGCTGGTGCCGGCACATCGTCTCCCAACGCCAGCACGATCTGATCGTCGGGCACGATCGCCTTGGCGAGCGCGGGAAAATCAAGCGGCTGATCCAGACGCGCCGCAACTCGGCTTCCAGATCGATCGGTGCGTCGTCCTTCGCGGATTCCACCACACGCGCGGCGGTCCGCGGGATGGCGATGCGACCGTCTCGACCGTAATTCAGCGATGCTAGCATCTGTCCTGCAATCAAATCTGGTAATTCGTATGGAAAACAAGTCGCCCAATGCCGGCGGATCGACTCCGTAGCGAAGGTGGATTTCGCATCATACCCCCGTCGCCGTCGTGGGGTCCAGCGGCGCAGTACGGAACGAGCTTTACCGAAATCGCGATTTTCCCCATAATTCCCTGCCCGAAATCCCTCTCCTCAGCAGATTCCGCCTCGATGACTCCATCCGCGTTTGGATCGTTACGCTTGCAAGATGTCTTCGCCTCCGTAGCGATCGCATTCGTGATCGGCTGCGGCGAATCGCAACCGAAACCGCCCACCGTCGCACCGAGTTCGCCGACCTCAACGCCTGCGGTCGTTGCGCCGACTTCGAAAGCGAATACGACCAACACCGGCGAAGCGTCGACCGCAGCAGCCGCGACGCCGACGCAACCCAAAGACGATTCGCCCCGCGCGATCTTGGAATTCGTCGTCGCCAAATATCGCGACGCCAAGTCCTATGCCGATAAGGGCTTCGTCGTTCGGCGTTACGCGCTCAACGGTAAACCGGTCGAACTGACCGCTCCGCTGACCGTGGCCTTTGAACGACCGAACAAACTCCGCTTGGAATGCTACGACGTCCGATTGATCTGCGACGGCGCGAATGTGCGCGGCTATGTCAAAGGGTTGGACGGCGTACTCGAACTCCCTGCTCCCGGCAAATCGACGATCGAGAACATCGTGGTCGATCGCACGATGCAGGAAGCCCTGGCCGGCGGGTTCGGCATGTATCCGCCGCAACTGCTGCTGGGCTTCTCGCCGAACGCGCTCGAATATCTGTTGCCCGCGAACGTCAAGGCAGTGACGTTGCCCGAGCAAACACACGCGGGCCGCATGTGCCGACGGATCAAAATTCCGACCGAAGCGGGCGACATCATATTGTGGATCGACACCGCCGGTTGGACGTTGGTGCGTTTGGATTATCCCGTCGATGCTTTGCGAAAAGAGTTGGAAAAGCAAGGTAAAGTCGAAGGTCTGGAACAATTCGCCGAGTTCGTCGAGTCGCGGTTGGATCCGGCGTTCGCCAAGGAATCGTTTCAATTCGAAGTCCCGACCGGCGCGTTGATGGTCAAACGCATCGTGCCGGTTCCGGCGCCGCTGCGTCCGACCGCGTTGTTGGGCAAGACGAGTCCGAAATTCGAGTTCGTCGCCGCCGATGGAACGAAAGTGACGCCGGATTCGTTGTTGGGCAAAGTCGCGGTCTTCGCGTTCTGGGATTCGAAATCGCCGCCCAGTCGCGACGCGCTCGCGGCGATTCAACAAGCGACCGACGCATTCAAGGACGAGCAAGAGCTGGCTCCGTTCGCGGTCGCCTTGGTCGAAGCCGGGACCGACGATGGATTTTTGAAACGCGAACTCGAAACGGCCAAGGTCACGTTGCCGCTGCTCCGCGATCCCAAAGGCGACGCCGCCAACGCATTCGGCGTGGAAGCGGTTCCTTCGCTGTTGATCCTGGGGAAAGACGGTCTGGTGCAACATCATCGCCCGCGTCTCGAAGGGAATCTCGTTCCCGAGTTGAAAAACATATTGGAAAGCTTGCTGGCCGATCGCCCGACGCACGCGGCCACGATCGCCGATTACGAACAACGTTTGGCCGAATACCGTCGCTTCCAACAAACACCTCCCGAGATGCCGGGCGAGAGCGCACGGTCCGACCGCTGGAAGCCGCCGCGATCGCCCCGGCCGGCCAACCCAAGACCTTCAAAACGCGCGTCGCTTGGACGATCGACAACGAAACGATCAAGCAACCGGGCAACGTGGTGGTCGTGCAGGCACAGGGCGAACGTCCCGCGCGGATCTTGGCGCTCGACGGTTGGGACGCGGTCTGCGAATTCGATCTCGCCGGCAAATCGCTCGGTCGGCACGAACTGAAACTGCCCGAGGGCTGCGCCGTGTCGATGCTGCGCGTCGCTCACGACAAGGACGGCAAGCGATACGCCATCGTCTTTCATCCCTATGATCAACACGGCCAACTCTATCTCTACGACGCCGACTGGAAACGGATTCTCGACTTTCCCAAGCCCGAGGATCGGGGCCAAGACTTGATCGTCGACGCACGGTTGGCCGATCTCGACGGCGACGGCGTCCTCGAGATCGCTGTCGCGTACACCGGCCCGACCGGCATGCAAGCGGTCAAGCTCGACGGCACGCGCCTCTGGCGCAACCGCACCGACTTCCGTCGTGCCTTTCAAATGGCCGTCGGCGGACCGACGGCCGACGGCGGCCGTCCGCTCTATGTGCCGAACGAAACCGGCATGGTCGTCGTGCTCGATCGCGAAGGCGAACCGACCGGCAAGTGGCAAATTCCCGGCCAGCAGATCATCGGCCTCTTCGATGCCGAACTCGAAAGCGGCAAAGTCGCGGTCACGGGCGTCATCCCGGCGAACGACGGCGCGTTGACCTTGGTCGGGTTCACGCCCGAGGGTCGTGCGCCACGTGGTTGGCGCCGTTGCCGCGCGGTGCGCACGGCTTTCCGATCGACTTCGTCACGTCGGCGAAATTGTCCGGCGACAAACCGGGCGTCTGGTTGGCCGCCGGTCCCGATGGTTCGGTCCACCTGATCGATCAGGCCGGCAAAACGGTCGATGCGTTCAACTCGGGCACGATGCTTCGCGGAATCGCGTCGGTCTGGGACGGATCGACGCCGTTGGTGCTGTTGTCGGACGAGAAGGGCGTGCGTGCGTCTGGCGCTCGAACCGATCGAGGCCAAGCCTGCGGCAGCGACCTCGCCCGACGGCAAGCCGCTGGAGAACGCGGACCCAACGAAGTAAAATCAAAGTTCGTCCTCCTTTCTCGTTAATGAATCGTTTTTTGAGTCGCCGATGTCGATCGTCGCACCCGTCCCCGAAGTCGAACTGGCCGCCGAGTGCGAAGCGGTCGCTCGTCGCGCGGGCCGCTGCGCGAACTCGTCGTGTTGTCGACCGAGTCGAAAAATCGCTGGCTTCGGCATGCCGCCGTGCTGATTCGCGAAAACGAATCCGCGATCCTGCACGCCAACGCCCAAGACGTGGCCGCCGCGCCGAACTTCGGTCTCGATGCCGCAGCGATCGATCGTCTGACGTTGACCGCTGCGCGGATCGAATCGATCGCCGAGGGCTTGGACGACGTCGCCGCCCTGCCCGATCCGGTCGGCGAGCGGATCGAACGGACGGTTCGTCCCAACGGGTTGGAAATCGATAAAATCCGCGTCCCGTTGGGCGTGGTGTTCTTCATCTACGAATCGCGGCCGAACGTCACCGCCGACGCCGCGGCGATCTGCGTCAAAAGCGGCAACGCGGTGATCCTGCGCGGCGGCAAGGAAGCGGCCCACAGCAGCCGGTTGTTGGTCGAGCTGCTGCAAACCGCCCTGGCCGAATGCGGCCTTCCCGCCGACGCGGTGCAGCTCGTCGGCACGACCGATCGCGCGGCCGTGGGACACTTCCTGCGACTTCCGCAATACATCGACGTCGCGATTCCGCGCGGCGGCGAAGGGCTGATTCGTCGCGTCGTCGCCGAAGCGAAGATGCCGGTCATCAAACACTTCGACGGCAACTGTCACGTCTACGTCGATCGCGCGGCCGATCTCGACATGGCCGAACGGATCGTCATGAACAGCAAAGTGCACCGCATCGGCGTTTGCAACGCGGCCGAATCGTTGCTGGTTCATGCCGACGTCGCCGCGACGTTCCTTCCGCGCATCGCCGCGGCCTTGGCGACCAAACAGGTCGAAATTCGCGGCGACAACCGCACTTGCGAGCTGCTTCCTAGTGCCCTAGCCCGCGACCGAAGCAGATTACGCGGCCGAGTTTCTCGGCCCGATCATCAGTTGCAAGTGGTCGACTCGCTGGACGAAGCGCTTGACCACATCAATCGCTACGGCTCGAAACATACCGATGCGATCATGACCGACGACGCTAAGGCCGCTCGCACGTTTACCGCGCGGGTCGATAGCGCGGCCGTGATGGATCAACGCCAGCACCCGATTCAACGACGGCGGCGAGTTCGGCCTGGGGGCCGAGATCGGCATCAGCACCGACAAGTTTCATGCCCGCGGTCCCTGCGGACTGAAGGAACTGACCAGCTACAAGTACGTCGTTCACGGCGACGGACAGATTCGCACGTAAACCCGAGCGCCACGACGAGGGCGTCGTCCACTGATGGGACTGCGCCTGACGCACGATCAAGGACCGATCCCATGGGCGACCTGTCTCAGCCAAGCCGAAGTCGAAAGCCTGCTCAGCGCGATGGAGACCAGCGTACCGATTCGGTCTGCCGGTCAACTGCGCCGGTCGCGTCGGCCCCCACGCCGGCGATGGCGGCCGCGCATCGCCCGCGAAAAGGTCACGCCGTACGACTTCAAACGTCCCGAACGCGTCGGCAAAGAGCAAATGCGCTCGCTGCAGACGCTCCACGAAGGCTTCGGCCGCAATTTCGGCGCGTCGCTTTCCGGGCTGCTCCGCACGATCGTCGAGGTCAAGCTCACCAGCGTCGATCAGTTGACCTACAGCGAATTCGTCTTCTCGCTCGAAAACCCGACCTGCTTCAACGTCCTCCGCGCCGAACCGCTCGAAGGCAATCTCATCCTCGACATCAACCCGTCGATCCTCTATCCGATCATCGACCGGATGCTGGGCGGAGGCCGCGACGCCGGGCCGATCTGCGCGACGACCGCTGACCGAAATCGAACTCCGGCTCGTTTCGCGGATCACGAATCTGTTTCTCGACGAGTTGCAGCACGCTTGGGAGAACGTCCTGGCGCTCAATCTTTCGGTCGAACGCGTCGAGAGCAATCCGCAACTCGTGCAGATCGTTCCGCCGAACGAAGTCGTCATCCTCATCAGCTTCGAGCTCACGCTGCAGGAAACCCGCGGCATGATGAACCTCTGCATTCCGTTCAACAGCATCGAGCGCATCGGCAGCAAACTGACCGCCAACAGTTGGGTCGGCTACGGTCGTAAAACCAGCTCGCCCGAGAGCCTGGCCCTGCTCGGCCGCGGCGTCAAAGGGGCGTTGGTCGAAATGGTCGTCCGCTTGGCCGACACCCGGATCACCACCGGCGACCTGATCGGGCTCCGCGTGGGAGACATCATCACCACCGAAAAAGACAAACGCGAAGACCTGACCGTACTAGTCGAAGGCGTTCCCAAATTCCACGCCAAGGCCGGCGCGTGTAAGGGTCGCAAAGCGATCCAAATCGAACGCGCCGTCGCCGTCGCGGCGCAAACGCCGCCCGTCACCGCGCCGGTTCCGACGGCCACGCCCACCCCCGCCGCTCCGGCGAAGAAAAAGTAACGTCGTTTCGACGTCGAATAGTCGAGTTCAGTTCCCACCGGCGTCGCCGCCGGGGGGCTTTTTGCTGCGCTGAAAAACGAATGATCAGAATCACACCGTCGCCGCGACTCCGGCGATCGGTTCGACGGTCGTTCGGCGCGAGTCGCTGGGGCGGTCGCCTCCGAACAGCAGCACGATGATCGCTTCGATCAGCATCCAGCCGGCCAAGAACAGCAGCACCACGCCCGCCCAAGCGACCGGGTCGGTCGTCATGCGGAACGCTTGGTCTTCGTTTTGGAATTTCGGTAACGTCAATGCCCACAGGGCCCAGGTGCTCATCGCGTACATCCAGACGCAGGGTAAACCGGTGACCAGCCAGACCCACATTGCGCGGCGCGTGCGCCACAGCCAGACGGTCACGCCCAGCAGCGTAAGCGCGGCCAATAACTGGTTGCTGGCGCCGAACAGGTCCCAAAAGACCTTCCACACGGCGATCGGTTGACCTTTGGCGTCGGTCATGCGTTGCACGATCAGCAGGATCGGTACGCCGGCGGTCAACGTGGTGCCGACCCACGCGCCGACTTTGTCGTGCTTGCCCAACAATTCTTGAATGATGTAACGCCCCAGTCGCGTGCAAATGTCCAGCGTGTCGAACACGAACGTCGAGAACGTCATCAACGCGAACGAGCGCGTCAAATCCTTCGCGATATGCAGCTTCTCCAAATACGATCCGATGCCGTTGGCGTAAATGAAATTCGGCCCCCGATCGCGGAGCGGCGAATCGGCCGTCAGGATCATCACGCACGACAGCGAGATGATGGCGACCATCGCTTCCAACAACATCGACCCGTAGCCGATGCTCTTGGCGTCGGTTTCATACCGCAACTGCTTCGACGTCGTCCCCGACGCGATCAACGCGTGAAAGCCAGAGCAGGCGCCACAGGCGATCGTGATGAACAAATACGGAAAGATCGACTTCGGTCCGGTTTTGTCTTCGACCGTCCAGCCGTTGAAGGCCGGGTACTCGATCGGCAGGCCGCTGAATAACAGCCCGAAGCCGCCCGCGGCCAACGCGATGTACAGGAAGTAGCCCCCCAGATGCCCGCGCGGTTGCAGCAGCGACCAGACGGGCAACACGCCGGCGATCAAGCAGTACAGCAACAGAATCACGTCCCAGGTCTTCTGCGCGTCCATCTGCGCGGTCGGCCCGTCGAAGAGCGCTTCCATCGAAACCGGAATAAACTTGCCGGCGTAGACCGACAGCCCGATCAACGGCACGAAGATCAACGTCGCCACGTTCAACGACATCTTGGTAAATTTCAGCAGCAACCCCATGATGATCGGCAACAGCAAATACATCAGCGACGAACTCGCGATCCAGCCGCCGGTTACGTACACACCGGGCGTTTCGATGCCGTTTTCGACGACCGACGGCTCGATCTCCATCTTGCCGACGAACGACGCGGCGGTCACATCGGTGAAAGCGACGATGATGTAGACCAACGCGATCCAGATGAACGACAGGAACAGCAGGTACGAGCGGCGCGTTATATGCTCGCGCACCACTTCGGCGATCGAGCCGGCCTTGTGTCGGATGCTGGCCGTCAGCGCGGTCATATCATGCACGCCGCCGATCAAGATCGAGCCGACCAGAATCCAAACGATGCAGGCAACCACCCGAACAACAACCCGGCGGCGATCGGTCCCACGATCGGGCCGGCGGCGGCGATCGCGCTGAAGTGCTGCCCCAGCAGCATCTTGGGCTCGGTGGGCGTAAAGTCGACGTCGTCGCGCAGCTCGAACGCCGGCGTCGGCGCGTTCTTGTCCAAACGCAACAGCCGCGACAGCACGTTGCCGTACGTGACGTAGGCAGTGATCAAAATCGCGGCGGACCCCAGCGCAATCCACAATAACGTCATCGCAATCCACTCCCCCAAAACGTAAAATCAGGCAGGACACTCAGTTTAGCAGCCATCACGGCATTTTTCAGCGGTGCCAGTGAAACGACCACGCGCGTGCATGCCGAGGTCCGGAGGACCGGCAGTCAGTAGCCCGGTGGCGTAAGCCCCGGGTTATCGGCCACGGTAACGAAATCGTTAGCCCCGGAGGGGCGACGGATCGCCCAGGGACTAAAGGTCCTTGCCGACACGCCGTCGTTCCCAACGGGATGCATTGTCGATGCATTACCAGTTCATTTGTTATGAATCACCTCACACTTTCCTCTTAAGACAACCACCCATGTCACTCGCGTCTTTGCGAATCCTCTTCGTATGCGTCGTTCTCCTCGCTTCGCTCGTCCCGGCTTCGGCCGTCGAGCCGACGAAGGATTCGCTCGAGACGGTCAAAAAGAATCTGGCGGAAAAGCAAGCGGTGTTGGTCGACGTGCGCTCGCTCGACGAATGGAAGGAAGGGCACGTCGAAGGGGCGTTGCATCTGCCGTTGGCGGAAATCAAAAAACGGTCGACCGACAAAGAGGCACTGGCCAAGTGGTTGGCCGAGCAGCTGCCCGCCGACAAAATCGTGTACGTCCACTGCATGGCCGGCATCCGCGCCAAGCAGGCGTGCGGTCTGCTGGAACCTGCCGACAAACGCGACTGGCGCTGCCTGAAAGCTGGCTACGAAGACCTACTGGACGCCGGGTTGCCTAAAGCCAAGTAAACCCCGTATTTCAGCTTGTCTAGCCAATCGCCGCGATCTCGCTGTTTTCGCTACGCGATCGAAACGAGCGTTACGAGCGAAATGATCGTCTGTGCACGACCAGTTTTTTTGCAAAGCCGCGTGTGATCTCGCGGTCCGGCCGGATCGAATTACCCAACGCTCGCCAGATCGCCCAGTTTCACTATGCGAGCGAAACGAGCGTTACGATCGAGAGTCAACTGCGAACAATCGTAGGGTCCGCTGTGCGGACCGTCACCCGCGGCGTCCTGGTCCGCACAGCGGACCCTACCTGCGAATCGAATTTCCGCACATTTCCGTCGGTGTCGAATTCTTCGACATCCGCGAGCTTCCCTATCTTCACTTTGCGAGCGAAACGAGCGTTACGATCAGCGCCGTGCGAGCAAATTTTTTCTGCGGCCCTGAACTGCCCTGCCTTCGTCGCACCCGCTTGGTCATGACAGGTATTTGACGCCTCTGCGCGCAAAAACGCCTGAATTCACAATGCCTGGTCGGAGAATTGAATGTGATCTTATGTATACTCTGTATAAACGCGGCGGTCTAGCCAGTTTTTGAAAGATTTTCGGTCTCTCGCAAACTTTTTCACGACCGGTCTCGCGGCCTGGGTGCTAACGGTTTAACGCAAAACAGGCGCCTCGACCTCCAGCAAGCCAGGGGGCTGCGCTACGCTTCGACCCCTGACACCCACTGCTGTGCGGACCGGACGCTACGAAAATGCGATCCCGACCGGGAAACCAACGATTTTTCATGCGCCAGACTGGATTGCGCCGGTCGTAGTGGACGTCCGGGCCGGGGCGGCGAAACGTGTGGTAGGGTTGCCGGGCGGATTTTTCCCACGCGATCACACGACGGCGGACGAAGTCATGCGGACCGAGCAATTCGAGTTGCACGCGCGGATCGAGCGGCGGCATTGGTGGTTCGTCGCGCGACGCGCGATCCTCCGCCGCTTGGCCGACGAAGCCCTCCGCGAACGCCTGCGGGACGTCGCGACGCGTCCCACGGCGATCGACATCGGTTGCGGGACCGGCGCCAACATCGCCGCGTTCGCCGATCGCTATCGCGCGATCGGAATCGATACGTCGCCCGAGGCGATCGCGCCGGCCAAGCTGCGCACCCCGACGTCCGTTTCATCCACGGCTACGCGCCCGACGACTTGGGCGACGACTTACGCAACGCCGACTTGGTGATGTTGAACGACGTGCTGGAGCATGTCCGCGACGACTTTTTGCTGCTCTCGCGCGTGATGGCCGAACTACGGCCCGGCGCGATTTGCCTGCTGACCGTCCCGGCCGACATGGCGCTCTGGAGCCCGCACGACGTGGCGTTCGGCCACTATCGCCGCTACGACCGCGCGGGTTCGAGAGCGTGCGGCGCGGTCTGCCGGTCCGCGTACGGTTGGTCTCGCACTTCAACACACGGTTGTATCCGGTCATTCGCGGCGTGCGGACGTTGAATCGCCTGCGCGGCAAATCGGCCGGCGCGGCCGGAACCGATTTCGCGTTGCCGCCGCGCCCGCTCAACGCGTTGCTGACGAATTGCTTCGCGGGCGAAGGCGAACTGTTGGCCCGCGCGCTCCGCGCCGGCCGCCGCGGCTTCGCCTACGGCGCCAGCCAAGTGGCGCTGCTGGAACGCCTGCCCGGCAAAATCCAAGCCCGAACGAAACCCCGCGACGTGACGCGGGACGCGCATGATCCGGAATTGGTTTGTGCGCGCTAGGGTGAAGAGCTGGGATAGTTGTCCGTAGCAGCGCAGAAGTCCTCGCTTCACTCCTACAAAAACCCGTTAAGTTGAAACGCGTCGATATTTTACCGCGATCGTACGACCCGAATAAAAGCATGTTGCATCGTGTTGATCGGCGTTGGCCGTTTTAGGGTACGTGATGCGGAGCGTGTCGTTGTCCAACCATTTTAGTTTTAATCTATCCACGGCGCAATTCGCCGAAAAGACGCTTCCGCCTCCGGTGGTTCGGACATTCACCGTCAATGTAACGTAGACCTGCGATTTGGGGTTTTGCGGATCGGTATCATATTGCCACGCCGTCGCACTGGCACGGCCGTCGGGAGCAGTCGCCGCGATCGACTGGATATCAGGAGTCTTGCGTTTGCGAGGCGTTCTCTTGTTGGGTTCAGGTGACGACAGTTTTTTCTTGAGTTGCTCAAGGACGGCTTTTCGCTTCTTCGCCAAGCCGGCATCGGTCCAGCGATCGAGACCTTGGCCGCGCGAGATGATCGCCAATGCTTGTCTCTTCGATTCGGCCTGAAGCCGTCCGTAGGCGTACTGTGTCGCCGCGAGCGCGAGCCATACGATCGGACCTTCGTCCGAATCCTTGAATGCGGATTTCCACGATTTAAGTATTGCGCGATGCGCGTCTTCGTCGCTGACGCCGTTCGCAATCAGATCGACATACTCGTTGCGGACATCCACCGCGACATCATCTTGAAATAATCCGACTCCGGAAGCGCTCATCGGTGATTCCGAATTGTGATTATCGGATTAAATAGTCGTCTACAAAGAAAGCATTGAAGGAGCTTCTTTTGATTCGTTAGCCCGCCGCTTCCCCCAGCCACGCCTTGGCCTGCTCCAGATCCCCGGCGTCGAAGTATTTCACTTTGGCCAGCGTGAACGGTTTGCAGACCAGGGCCATCCATTTTTCCCAGGCGCGGTCGCCGACCAGGGCGATCCGTTGGATCCGCGAGCAGTGCGTCGTCGAGAACACGATGTCGTCCCACAGCGCGTGGGCGTCCCAACCGTGGAAATCGTGGAACTTGGCCAGGAAGTTCACTTTGCCGTCCTTGGCCGCTTCGGCGTCGACCAGCGGGACGAACGTCTTGTAATCCGCGTCGTGCAACTTCCCGCTGAGCGCGACGCCGATCGTGCGCAGGCATGTCGGACAGAATTTCGATCATCGGAACGGCCTCGCAACGGGGAATGTCGGATTCGCGAACTCGGACGGATGCAAGAAAATAACCTACGTTCCGCGCGGGTGAGATTCAACCGGCGCGGCGTCCTGTCGCTGCGCGACCCAGGATCGAGATCCTGGGGCACCCGAAGTCTTCGCGAAATCGGCCACCAGAGGTATTGGATGACTCCGTGCAGAGTCGCTAGGCAACCGTGTGGCTCGCGACGATGCCTGTCTCGAATTCGGTCGTTTGGTCGCAGTCTCTTACCCTAGCCCCCTGCCCCGCATCCCCAGCCCCCCATTTCGCCCCCTACAAGTCGCGTCGCGAATTTCCTAGAATGAGTGGGTTTTACGCTCCCTGCGGCAGGATGCCGGCACTTCATTTCGGAAACACACCCGGTCGCTATGTCTACGGTCGCGAAATTGGCGTTGGAAGACGGAACCGTTCTCGTCGGCACGGCGTTCGGCGCGGACCGAGGTCGACGGCGAGGTCTGCTTCAACACCTCGATGACCGGCTATCAAGAAATCCTGACCGACCCCAGCTATCGCGGGCAGATCGTCGCGATGACCTATCCCGAGATCGGGAACTACGGCATCAACACGGCCGATCTGGAAAGCAGCAAGCCCCACTTGGCCGGCTTCATCGTCCGCCAAAACAGTCGGCGGGCCAGTAACTTTCGCAGCGAAGAACGACTGGAACAGTATCTCGAACGCTGGAACATCCCCGGCATCGCCGAAATCGACACGCGGGCGTTGGTTCGGCATATCCGCTCGCGCAGGCGCTGAAGGGCGTGATCTCGAGCGTTGATCTCGACGACGCCAGCTTGGTGGAAAAGGCGCGACGCAGCCCGGGTTTGGTCGGTCGCGACCTGGTCCGCGAAGTCATGCCGACGCAAGCGAACGGCTGGAGCGAAAAACTGCACCCGTTGATGACGGCCACGTACACGGAATCGCTGGTCGAAAATTGGGGTGGCGCACAAACGGCCGCGACATCGGGCGAGATGCCGCACGTCTTGGCGGTCGACTACGGCATGAAGTGGAACATCCCCCGGCACTTGGCCCAGCAAGGTCTGCGCGTGACGGTCGTGCCGGGCACGTCGTCGGCCGACGATCTGCTGGCTCACAAGGCGGACGGGATTTTCTTGAGCAACGGTCCCGGCGATCCGGAGCCGTTGGAATACGCCATCGGCGCGATCCGCGGCGTGTTGGGCAAAACGCCGGTCTTCGGCATCTGCCTGGGTCACCAACTGCTGTCGCTGGCCTGTGGAGCCAAGACCTATAAACTGAAATTCGGCCACCGCGGCGCGAATCAGCCGGTGATGAACCGGAAAACCGGCCGCGTGGAAATCACCTCGCAAAATCACGGGTTCGCGGTCGATCAAGACTCGCTCCCGGGCAACTTGGAAGTCACGCACACGCAACCTGAACGACGGCACGATCGAAGGGGTTCGCCACCGCGAATTTCCGGCGTTCAGCGTGCAATACCACCCCGAAGCGTCGGCCGGCCCGCACGACAGCCAGTACCTGTTCAGCGAGTTCCGCCGAATGATGGGGAAAGGTTAAGGGGCGGGACGGCGTGTTGGGGTGGAGAGAACTTGCAAATAAGCCACGAACCAGCGACTTCTCTGGCTCGGTTGAGCGGGTTGATGTAATCTAGAGCCTCGCAAGCAAGGACTTGCCGTCGAACTCATGGGGATGAGCCGGCGTTCTCTTTCTGAGTTCGGGTCGTCGCATGTCACGTCGTCCGCGCAGTTCACGCTGGTCGAACTGTTGGTGGTGATCGCCATCATCGGCATCCTGGTCGCGCTCTTGTTGCCGGCCATTCAAGCCGCGCGCGAAGCGTCGCGTCGCAGCAGTTGCCTGAACAATCTCCGCCAGTTGCAACTCGGCGAAAACCTCTACGAAGAGGCGAATAAAAAATTCACGCCCGGCCGCTATGGGTGCGATGGAATCACGAGCGGTCCGTGCGCGAACGTCCCGGCGTCGTTCCGCCGGGGCAGCGGCGGTTTTATGTTGATATTGCCGTTCATCGAAGAGCCGACGTTATTCAAGACGGCGATTTTCGACGCGACGTTCTGGAATCCCGGCGGCGAAATTCAAGCCGATCTCAGCAAATGGAAGCCCGCCAATTTGGCGATCGTGCGAACGCGATTGACCGTGATGCGTTGTCCGACGGATACCTCCGAACCGCTGTACGACCCGCCCGAAACGCAGTTTAAGGACACGATGGAAGCCGCCACCGGCAGTTACGCGATGTGCATGGGCTCGAACGGCCCGTCTCAGGGGATCAGCGACGCGGTGAAGATCGACAACACCGGCATATTCATGTACGCCGAACCGATGAAGCGCAAGAATGTTTCCGACGGCATGTCGAAAACGATGTTCCTGGGCGAAGTCGCCGACGCGCATACGCGCAAGCGGCGAATCGCTGGAGTTGTGCCGGCCGTCATGTCGATACGCTCCGTTCGACCGACAACGCGATGAACACATTGCGCGGAACAGGCACGATCCTCGATCTTTACGATTACAAGACGAACGGATGTTTCGGCAGTAGTCATTCGGGAGGCGCACAGTTCGCGTTCGGCGACGGACATGCGTCGTTCTTGACCGATGAAATCGATCTCAAGCTCTATCGCGCAACTTCCACCAGAGCCGGCGGCGAGAACGCGCCCGGCGACTATTAAAGCGCGGGGCCGCTTCGCTATGCCGCGCGCTTCTTCGACGTCGCCGCGTTGTTTCCGATCCTGATCGCCATGGCATCGATCATGGTCGGAGGCTGAACGCGCAGACCGAAACCGGTTCCGGTTTCCGGCCACGTGCGGATCGATGGAAAACCGGTCGGTTTCGGCACCATCCGACTTTTGCCCGACGGCGGACGTACCGCCACCGGACAACTCGACTCCGACGGTCGCTTTACGCTTACCACATACCAAATCGGCGACGGATGCTTGATCGGCGCACACCCGGTCGAGATCATCGCGCTCGAAGTTCTCGGGCCCGGACGTCAACGCTGGCATACGCCGGCGAAGTATCGCGACTATGCGAAATCCGGGCTAATCGCAAAGGTCGACGGACCGACGGACGATCTGGCGTTCGAATTGACTTGGGAAGGGACCGGTCGAGAGGGGCCGTACTTGGACGACTTCAAAGCTGCGGCAACAGAGTGAAAACCGATCGACTGTGACCGATGCGTTCCGGAGAATCCCGCCGTTAACATCAAATTTTCCGACATTTTTTAGAAAAGACTTTTCTTGCGGCCGAGACATCTTTACCCGGCCGTTGTTCAAGACTTAAATAGCGACAGCGAATTCGCTTTTTCC
Organism: Pirellulales bacterium; assembly: GCA_049840575.1. Classification (GTDB taxonomy): domain Bacteria; phylum Planctomycetota; class Planctomycetia; order Pirellulales; family JALHPA01; genus JANRLT01. Next base: position 256,844 of record JASGKV010000001.1, on the reverse strand, counting down.
GAAATCGGGGATTTCGGATCGGGGATAAGCACGTTGAGTCGTGCCGGGCGACTCCTTCTCTGAAATGGTGATCCGATGCGTTGTGGCGTATCCAACCGATCGAATTCGACACTGCGCACGTTCACGTTGGTCGAGCTGTTGGTGGTGATCGCCATCATCGGCATTCTCGTCGCGCTCTTGTTGCCGGCCATCCAGGCCGCGCGAGTCGGCCCGGCGGAATCAATGCGTGAACCAGATTCGCCAATTGCAGTTGGCGTTCTTCAAGTACGAGGACGGAAAAAAGGTCTTTCCGCCCGGTCGTTCGGGCTGCGACGGGATCGGCCGCGACGCGTTCGATGCGAACGCCGGAGCGTGCAACGGCGTCCCGGACAGCAAACGGAACGGCGCCAGCGCGTTCGTGGCGATCTTGCCGTTCTTGGAAGAGAAGGCACTGTACGATTCGATCGATAATTCGAATCACGGACTGTGGGCGGCGTACAACTCGGCCTGGAGCAGCGCAGAAGAACAAGGCGGTCGTGGCCACGGTGTTGCCGGTGTTGAATTGCCCGTCGGAAATGGGCATCCGCAATCTGATGTCGGAAGCGACCACCAGTCCGCCGGCGGCGGTCGGCAGTTACGCGGTCAACATGGGGAACCTCGGTCCGTCGACCACGCACTCCTCGAAGATCAAAATGAACAACACCGGCGTCTTCGCCTATCTCGTCGGCATGAGTCGTCGCAAAATTTCGGACGGCCTCAGCAAAACGATGTTCGTCGGCGAAGTCATCGAAGGACACCTGACCGACGGGACCAACATCTGGAGTTCCGGCGGACGCTACGGCGACTCGATGCGCATCACGGAAAATCCGCTGAACACCGCGCCGGGCGAAGGGATCGTCGACGCCACGTACACGCCGCAAAAGCAAAACGGCGCGTTCGGCAGTCGTCATTCGGGCGGAGCGAATTTCGTCTTCGGCGACGGTCATACGACCTTCATCACGGACAATATCTCGAAGGCCGGCTATCAAGCCCTGTCGACCAAAGCCGGCGGCGAGACGATCGCCGACCAGTATTGATCGACGTCGCCTCGCTCACTTCGCTTCGTACTTCGTTCGGAAATCGCTCGTGTCGTCCTCTCGCGTTCGCCGTTCCCTGTTGCTGTTGGCGTTGACGCTGGTCGTCGCCGGCGGTTGCGATCGCAAACCGCAGCCGGTCCCGGTGTCGGGCAACGTGACGATCGACGGCAAGCCGTTGCAGGGGGGCTATGTGCGGGTCATCCCCACGACCGGTCGACTGGCCTACGGCGTGATCGACGAGAACGGCCATTACTCGCTGACCACGTTCACCTCCGGCGACGGCGTTTATCCGGGCGAGCACACGGTCGAAATCGCGGGCTATCAAGACAAGCCCGGCAAACGAACCTGGTTGGCCCCGCCGTACTATAAAGACGAAAAACTCTCGAATCTGACGGCCAAAATCGACGGGCCGCGCGAAGATTTGAATTTCGAACTGACTTGGAAGAACGCCAAGGAAGCGGAACCGTTCGATGAAATCGTGCCCAAGGAATAGCCTCTCTCAGGTCGTCACCGCCACGCGATGTCGTGGGTTCTGAAAGACGATCGTCGTCGGACTGCGGCGAAATTGCTCGAGGCCCGGTTCGCCCGCGGGCAGGCAAACGACATGCGTACCGCGCACCTCGACGAAGCGTAACGCCGTGCTAAAGCCCAACGTCGCACCGTTCGCGCGGCAATAATCGCCAGAGATCGGCTTGAATCTCTTCCGGATGATCTTCGCCGACGAGGATGGTCGTCCGTGCTGGATCGATCGCCTGCAGCACGTCGCTTAAGCGGCGCGGCCCCCAATGTGCGGTCAGACGGGCGTGCACTTCGTCGACATGATCCCCTGCCCGACCAACCAAACGAAGCGTTGGCAGCCGCGTCGGAGCGGAGTCGCCGAACGTAGAGCACCCTTGGCGGCCAAAGCTTCCAGCACGGCGTCGGGCCGCCCGGCGAAGCGCGACAGCACGTCGGCCGGCAGCACGAACGCGCGGGTCGTCACGCGAACGCCGCGACCGCTGTACTCGCGCCGCCGGCGCACGGCCATTAACACGTAACGGCCGTCCGGTAACGGTTGCCCGGCGATCGCACGCGACCAGCCGTTGGCCAGACCATCGTGCGAAGGTGCGAGCCGCAGGATCGCCCGCCGGGCATCGTCGTCCAAGCCTGCGCTGGCCGAGAGGATCTGATAGCCGGCCGTTTGTGCCGTCACGCCCGATCCGAAGACGGCTTGTTCGATGAACACGGAATTACGCACGTACGAAGAATCATTCACTCGCGAACCGACGCGACTCTCAACCGCAACCCTGTTTTTCCATCTCGCGAATCAACCACAAGAACGGCTCGATGACGCCCTGAGGTTCGATCCGCGACGGCACGGACAACCGACCGTAGCCCCGACATTGGTAGTCGTAGCAACTCCCCACGACGCTGGCGGCGAAGATGCGGAAGTTCGGAAAGCGTTCCTCCAGAACATGAATCAAGCCGGCGGCGTGTTGTTCGGCGAAGCCGCGCAGGTCGAGGAAGCTCTCCTCGCACTGATCGGCCTTAGTCATCACGATCGCCAGCGGCGTCTTGGCCCGTTTGCCGATTTCGTGCGGCAATTCGGCCAAGTAATGCAGCAACTTTCGGCCGTAATACGCCTGTTCGCGGCAGCCCCGCGCGAGCGCGGGGGCGTCGATCAACACCAACCGTCCGCGGGCTTGCCACAACAACGCGCGAATGCCCGGGTAGGTCAGCGCATGATCGATTTCGGAGAACAACGCCTCGCCCGAGAAATCGGGCAGCATCAACTCCCACGGGCGGCGTTGCCCGGCGGCGGATAATTGGCAATGCATCCAATTCCAATGCTCGGGCTCGCATCGCGTCTTGGGCGGAAACTCGCAACGGGCAAGCGCGCCGATGACGGCTTGTTGCAACGAGAGCGAGAAGGCCCCCCGCGCCAGCAGTTGCAGGTCCCCGCCGTGCCGCGAAAGCATGTCGAGCAGCATGCCCAGGTAGACGGTCTTGCCGACGCCGCTGGCGCCGATGATGGCCAGAAAGCGCGGCAACACGCATTGCGCCGTCGCTTGGTGGGCCAAGGCCATCGGGGCGCGGCACTCGCGGCAATGCTCGGCGTCGGTCAGGTTGTCGTTGCCGCACAAATAGCAATCGATCCGCGACGCGCCATGGACATACCGTGCCGATTCCAACGTTTGATACGTGACCGTCATACCGTCGCCTCGCACACCAAGGAAGATTCGGTCTCGTCCGACGGGGAGTCGTCATTCGCCGCGTCCGTTGTTTCGTCGCGCGAGCCGTTGGAGTCGCCGCCCAACGCGACGTCGAGCCAACTCGCCGCGCAGCGGAAGCCGACGTTGTGTTGTGCGCCATGGGATGTTCGCCGGCGACGAAATCGTTGCGAGCTTGCGTTTCGAAGTACGTATCGAACGCGCCGCCGCGAAGGGTTTTCCAACGCCATTCGGCCGACGGGATTTCGGGAATCAGCAGCTCTTCGAAATCGCCCCGTGTCCATTCCCACACATTGCCGGTCAACTGGCGCACGCCGGTTCCCGTCGCGCCCGCGGTAAAGTCGGCGACGGCGGTGGTGCCGCCGCGGCCGGCGGCCCAGAGATTGGCCTTTTCCGGCTCGAAATGCTCGCCCCAGGGATAGTCGCGTTGCCGACGCGAGCCCCCGCCGAGCGTGATCGGCGCGGCGGCCGCGTTCACCCATTCGGCGTCCGTCGGCAACCGCATCCCGCACCAGCGGGCGAAGGCCAGGGCCTCGTACCAGTTCACGCCGGTGACCGGATGTTCGGCCTGCCCCTGCGGATAGTTGCCGCCGTGCCAGAACCGCGGACCGGAAATACCGGTTCGATCGACCAACTCGGGCAACGCAGGCAAGATCTCGGGTTCCCACAGATCGAGCTGAGCATAACCCCCGGCGTCGACGAACGCCTGAAAGCGTCGATTCGTGACCGCGCCGCGATCCAGAAAGAACGGTTGCACGTCGTGAATGGTCTCGACGATCTCCGCGTCGTCGTCGTTCAGCGTAGGTTCGTACCCAGGCAAGATGCGTTTCACCACGCCGGTCGCGCCGCCCAAGACCAACGCCGTGTCGGCTTGGAATTTCTCGCGTGCGACCGCGCGCTGCTCAGGCGAGAGTTCTTCGGCGATTTGCGCGCGTAACAGCAACGCGGTTCGACCCTCGTCGAGCATCGCGTCGACGAAGTCGGTCAACGTGTCTCCGTGTGCCTCATCATCCGCCGCGTCCCGGGCGGCGAACGACGACGTCGGAAACGCCCGCCATGCGGCGACGCACGCCACGGCGACCAATGCGGGCAACGTCCACCACGCACCGGCGATTACCACCCCGAGCGCGGCGGGGATCATCAAGACGAGCACGACGCGTCCGATCCGTCGCCGTGAACCGGCGATCGCACTCAAGCCCGTGCGGAGCGAATGGACGGACGTGTTCAATAACCGGAATGCGTTCACGATTTCGCCTTGGGTTGACGACGACGCGCGAGATCCTTCTGCAACGCCTGAAATTGCGTGAGAACCGAGCCGAGTACCGGATCGAATGTGCCGGCGGTCGGCGCGACGGGTTTCGCGGGTTCCGGCATGTGCGTTGCCGGCGAAGCGGTTTCGTGAACGACTTCGCCGGGTTGCTCGACGACGCGCGGACCGGCTTGCGCCGATTTCTCGATCGTTTTGCGAAGTTGGCGGATTTCGGATTGCCACGATTCGCGTTCTTCGCCGCACGTTCGCTTCAGTTCGGTCAGTTCGTCGCCGAGTTCCACCGCCCGTTGGCGAACGTTTTCGAGTTCCAACTCCAACTCCGATCGCTCGCGTTCGAGGTCAAGAACCGACTGTCGCAACGCTTGCTCCGACGCCAGCCGCGTGGTCTCGCGTTCGTTACGCTCTAAAGCGAGTTGCGCTTTGAACTCGGCCAACTCCAAGCGTTCGGCGCCAGTCGCAGCTCGTCCTCGCGCAGCCGATCGTTTCGCAACTCCAATTCGGCGAACGTGGTCGCCAGCTCGTCTTGCAACGCTTCCGTGTCGGCCGCGTACTCGTCCAGCACCGCGCAAAATCGTTGGCCGACGCGCGCCGGGCGTCGTCGCTCCAGTGCGCGAACGTCTCCGCGAGCACAGGCTCCAAATACGCGGTCGACATCGATACGACCTCCAGCGTGACGACTGCCCCGGCGAGATGAGAAGCCGACCGTCGCGAACGACGGCGAGCCAAAAGGAACCCTAGTTCGATTTCCGATCGCGGGCAAATTCGGAGACGCATCCGATCGGGAAATTTCGTTCAACGCCGTCGCTCAAGACGCGGAAAACGGTCGTGCCGGCATCGTTGATGAACGTCAATGCTGGTGGCGAAACGGCGACACGCGGCGAAAAAGCCTCGTTCGGCCCCTTACGACGAATGGGAATTTGTGCCAAACTTTCCGTTGTGATTGGGCCGGAAGCGGTTGAATCGCACGTTTCAAGGGAGTGTCCGTTTATTTCAAAGGAGTCGGTCATGTTGCGGTTCTCGATCGTTTCGAGCTTGTCGTTGGTTCTCGGTTTGATCTGTGCGAGCGACGCGGTCGCCAAGCAAGCCACGGTCTCGGTCATGCAAGGCGCCGTGCCCGCGACCCCTGCGGTCGTCGCCCCCGTCGCGATCTCGGTCGCACCGTGTGCCGGTTGCGCTCCGGTGGTCGAACCGACCTGCTCCGCGCCGGTCACGGTCTGTAAGCCGTGCTGCCCGACGCCCTGCATCACGTATCGCACGAAGGGCGATCGTCGTAGCTGCCTGGCCGACAAGCCGAAGATTTCGCTGACGGTGGCGGTCAAGAACCCGCAAACCTGCTGCGTGGTCATGGTGCCGATTTGCGTGCCGTGTTGCTGCGTCGAGCCGCCGTGCGTCGACAGCCGTTGCGGCGCGTTCCATCGCGGGATCGTCACGCACGATTACAAATGCGGTCTCCATATCGACTTCGTCTTCGACAAGCATGGCGATCTGTTGGTCACGTATCGCTATTAAGCGATCGACGTCAGTTGTGAACATTCAAGCGGTCGACGCGAAGCTTCGCGTCGACCGCTTTTTGCGCATCCATGGCTGCCGAGTCGGACAAACATTCTTTAGAATGAACGTCTCTTGCTCTTCCCTCGTGCTACTCCACTTCCCAACGTTTATGCCCCGTTCCGGCAAGAAGAAGAAAGATCGCGTTGCCGCGCCGAGTCGCGTCACAGGCGCAGGTCGGCGGCGGATGATTGGTCGGGCGAAACGCGCTTGGCGACGTTCATCACCGTCGGTTGGATGTTCACGGCGTTGACCACGGCCGCGACGATGATCGGATGGCTGCTGGCGTGGAGTTACGTTTCGCGGCAAGAGGCCGACGACCCGCGGAGCGCGCAAAATTTCGGCGTAATGATGTTTTACGTCACGTTGATCATGCTCTGTTGCGGCGCGGCCACGCTGATCCTGGGCTGGGTCGCGCGGCGCGTCCGGAAGAAACAAGCTCCGGCGTCGATCCGCCGCGCGGCCGACGTCATCGGCGCATTGCCCTGGGCGATCTGGGCCGTAAGCGCGGTATTTCGCGCGGGCTGAGCGTCGCCGGTAAACGCATCTTAGGCGAAGGCTTCGGTCAGCATCGCCAAACTTTTCTTAATGCCGATCGCAGGGTCTTCCTTCCCCTCGAATTCCAGCGAAACGTACCCTTTATAGGCGTGCTTTTGCAGGAGTTTGGCGATCCGCGGATAGTCCAAATCGAGCGTGTACCACAATCCGCCGCCGTAGTACGTTTTGGCCTGCACCAGAATCGTCTCGGGGGCCAACTGTTCGAGCTTGTCATACGGGTCTTCCAAGAAGTTGCCCGTGTCCATCGTCACGCGTAACCACGACGAGTTGATTTTTTTGACCACGTCCAACACGCCTTCCGGCGTGCGACCGAGCCCCCAGTGGTTTTCCAGGCCCAGAAGCACGCCGCATTTTTCGGCCGTGGGCAAACACTTCTCCAAGCTGTCGACGACCCACTTGTGAGCGTCGACGTCCGTGTACCCTTCGAGCGGCGTTTCGATCCCGCGATGGGCCATCAGATCGTCGAAGTTCTTGCTGGTCCCCCAGGTGCCCGTGTTGACGCGCATCGTCGGGATGCCGAGCGCGTATGCGAGTTCGATGCACTTGATCGTGTGATCGATGTTCTTCTTGCGAACGTCGTCCTTCGGCGAGAGGAACCCCTGATGCGTGGAGAAGCCGCACAGATCGAGACCGTTGACGAACGCGCGGCGTTTGATCGCCTGTAACGTCTCGTTTTTTTCGTCGGTCATTTGCCGATGCAGGATTTCGACGCCGTCGAAGCCCCACTCGGCCGCCGCGTCGAGGCATTTACCGATATCGCGCCAATCCTCGTGCGTGAATTGCCAGAACGAGTAGGTCGAGATCGCGAAGCGACGGCGCGGCGGCTTCGCGCGCGGCGGTTCGTCGGCGGCGAAAGCGGTTTGCGCCAACGGCAGCGCGGCGAGAGGCAGCGCCGCGGCGACGCCGAGCGCGGAGCGCGTGAACAAGTTACGACGCGAAAACGATGCGGACATAAGCGAATTCCGGTGAACTGGACGACGGCTCCTCCCCGCGACCGGATTCGATTATAGCCTTGGGCCGCGTGACGGAGCGAGTCACGTAGGAAACATCCCATCAAAGAATCACGAAACCCGGTCGTCTCAAACGACGATCGATCACCGGTCTCCCACAGGAGAATGATGCGCTTGTGCGATGAGAAATCTTGATGAATTCCGTTATGTTCCGCGCCCTGCGACGGTTTGGAATCCAGTTTGAGATTCCTGAAATCGGCAAAGGGCACGTGCGATGTCAACGCTGGATTTGCCGCGGATGGTTCGTGTCGACGAACGCACGAACCCCGTCGAAGGTCGTGTCGTGTGGAGCCCGATCAAATCGCTCTGGTTCACGACGCATGCTTTGATCGCGCTCGTAGCGGGTTATGCGACGTTCTCTTGGGAAGCTGGTCTCACGGCGTGCGTCGCGACGATCGTAACGCTCTGTTGCGGGCAGTCGCTCGGCTTACATCGACTGCTGATCCATCGCAGCTTCGCCTGCCCGCGTTGGCTGGAATATCTCTTTGTCCATCTGGGAACGGTCGTCGGGATGAACGGCCCGTTCGGCATGATGGCGATGCACGAAATTCGCGATTGGTCGCAACGACATCCGCGCTGCCACGCGTTTTTCATTCATCGTGCGTCGTGGTGGCGAGACTGTTATCGCCAACTGCATTGCGAGATCCATCTCGATCATCCGCCCTGTTTCGTCATCGAACCTGAGATCGCCGGGGATGGCTTATACCGTTTTCTGCAACGGACTTGGATGTCGCAGCAACTTCCTTGGGCGATCTTGTTCTATTTACTCGGCGGCTGGGCGTTCGTCGTGTGGGGGATTTCGGTGCGGATCACGGTTTCCTTACTCGGGCATTGGTTGGTCGGCTACCTCGCGCACAATCACGGCCAGCGTGAGTGGGAACTGGCGGGTCATGCGGTCCAGGGATACAACGTGCCCTATTTCGGTCTGTGGAGCATGGGCGAAGCGTGGCACAACAATCACCACGCATTTCCCGGCTCGGCCCGTTTCGGATTACACGAAAATCAACACGACCCGGGATGGTGGATGTTGTGCGCGCTTAAACGTATCGGATTAATCTGGGATGTGAAACTGCCAGAGGATTTACCCGAGCGCACCGAGTTACGGCATCTCGGTGGCGACACGATAATCTCGGAAAACGCCGCGGCATGAATTCTCAGACGGACGTTACTCGTCCTTGCCCGGTAACGCCGCCGCGGTTTTGGCTTCCCCCAGCAAGACTCGCCCCATCTGCCGCACGGCTTGACGCAGGCGTTGTTCCTTCTCGACGAGCGCCAATCGCAGCCAGCCTTCGCCGGCCGGGCCGAAACCGCTGCCGGGGCTGACCGCGACGTGGGCTTCGTCCAACATCTTGTCGGCGAATTCCATCGTGTTCATTTGGCTGCCCCACGGTTCGGGGACCTTCGCCCACACGAACATCCCGGCGCGGGGCGGCGTCACGTCCCACCCGATGCGTCGCAGGCACTCGACCATGATGTCGCGGCGGGTTTGATAGATCTTGCTTTGCGCTTCGACGGCCGCGTCGGTATGACGCAGGGCCATGATCGCGGCGATTTGAATCGCTTGGAACATGCCGTAGTCGTAATAGGTCTTGATCGTGCCGAGCGCGCGGACCATCTCGGCGTTGCCGCTGCAAAAGCCCACGCGCCAGCCGGCCATGTTGTAGCCCTTGCTCATGGTCGTGAATTCGACGCCGACGTCCTTGGCGCCGGCGCGCTTAAGAAACTCGGCGGCTGATAGCCGTCGAACGCCACGTCGGCGTAAGCGAAGTCGCTGATGACCATGAAGCCGTACTTCTTGGCCAGCTTGACCACTTCGACGAAGAACGGCGGATCGACGGTCACGCTGCTGGGATTATGCGGGTAGTTGATGACCAGCAGTTTCGGCTTCGGATAAAGATGCTCGCACGTGTAGGCGATGTTCGACAAAAATTTGTCGCTGTCGGCCACTTCCAACGTGATCGCATGCGCACGGCTAAGTTCACGCCGTGCACGTGGACCGGAAAAAACGGAGCGGGGACGATAGCCGTGTCGCCGGGCCCGAGCAAGGCCAGCAACAAGTGGCTGAAGCCTTCCTTACTTCCCAAGCAGACGACCGTCTCGCTTTCGGGGTCCAGCCGCACGCCGTATTTGCGCTGATACTTGGCCGCCACTTCGCGGCGCAGATTGGGAATGCCCAACGCCTTGCTGTAGCCGTGGTTCTTCGGGTCCTTGGCCGCTTCGTTCAGCTTCTCGACCACCAACTCTTCCGGCGGATCGCTGGGGTTGCCCATGCCGAGGTCGATGACGTCGATATTGTCCCGCCGCATTTGGTACTTCTTCGCGTTGATCTTGGCAAAGAGGTACGGCGGCAAACGTTTGACGCGGTCCGAGACTTCGATCTTGAACGGACGGACGTCGTCGCGGGGATTATCGGTGGGCTGACTCATCGGTGCGCGACCTTGCGAAAAAGACCTGTTTCCCGGGCGAATCCGGGGCATTCGGCAACCGCTAGAATACCGCATTCCCCGCGGAATGGGAATGACACGCGAGGAGGCGAGAGGTTCGCTAACCGGTGCGTAAACCCGTTTTAAGAGACGAAACGACCCTCGCGCGAACACATCGCGCGAGGGTCGTGACCTAATATAATGTCAACGACTTTTAGCGACGCGGCGCGGCAGTGCCGGGTTGCGCGGTTTTCGTCGCGGCCCCCGTCTGCTTGGCGATCGGGTTGCCCTTGGCGTCGATCGCTTGTTGATAGTTCACCTTGCGATTCGGCGTTTGCATCGTGCCGGCCAGGTAGTTGTCGATCCGAGCTTCCTCCTTCAAATTTTTGAAGGCTTGGCCCATCACGATCCGTTGCTTCTTTTCGTAAACGTCGTCGTGGATCGATTGCTTGACCTCGTCGAACGTGACCTTTTGCGGCTCGGTGTAGCCTTCGCAGAACATGACGACGAAGTACTCGCCTAAGTCGATCACGCCCGACATTTCGCCCGGCTTCAACGCGAAGGCTTCCTTCTCGATCAACGGTTGCCCGCCGTGACGTTGAATCGGCGGGACTTTTCCTTGCAACGCTTGGCTGCTGGGATCGATCGAGTTGGCCTCGGCCAATCGCGAGAAGTTTTCCAACGTCGGGTTCTGGCGGGCTTGTTCCCAGACTTCGGTCAACTTCCGTTGGTTGTTATGGACGATCGCCCGAGCGCGAACGCGTGCGCCGTAGTTGGCTTCGTAGCCTTTTTTCAAATCCTCTTCGGACACCACGACGTCGCCGGTCAACTTCTTGAGCGCGGCCGACGGCCACACGGAGTCCGCGATGTACGTCGCGACGCCGACGCCGCTTTCCTTGGTGACCATCTCCAACCAGGCTTTCGTGTCCGGGCGACCGGCTTTGTCGGTCTTGCCCATGAGGATCGCGGCGTGGACGACTTCGGTATCGATATCGTCTTGCGTCACGCTCAGGTTCCGTTCTTTCAATGATTGTCCCAGCAATTTGCGATGGATCATGATCTCCAGCGTTTCGGAGCCGTGCCGCGCGATGCATTCTTCGACCAGTTCCGCGATCGAGATGCGGCGATCGTAGACTTGGGCGGCGATGCCCGGGTTTTGCGCCCGTAAGGCGTCGTCGTTGTAGACGTTGACGATCGCGTTTTGCGCTTTGGCCTGGTCTTCGATCTTCTTGAAGATCACGCTCGCTTCTTTTTGAATCTTGCGATCGACGATCGACTCGGCCAGCGTGGTTTCGACCTTAGCCCGATTGGCTTGATCGATTTGTTGAGCGGGCAAGCGACCTTCGCATTTGACGATCACGAATTGCTTCGAACCCGGCGTGCCGACCGTCGCGCCCGGCAGTTGGATGGGTACGACCGGGGAGACTTGCCCTTGTTGCAGAGAAAAGCAAGTTTGTTCCAGCAATGGATCGCCGACATGACGACGGACCGGTTGGATCAAGCCGTTCAGGCTGGCGCTGGGATCCTTCGAGTGCTTCACGGCGAGCGCGCCGAAGGAATCCGGATTCTGCGCGGCGGCGGCTTGGAGTTCCTTCGCCAAGGCCGGGTCTTCGACGACGATAATGCGAACCTTGACCGACTCGCCGTACTTCGATTCGTACATCTGGTCGACTTCTTCGCGCGTCGGTTGGACGTTCTTCGACGCTAAGCGACGTAGGGCCAGCATCGGCCAGACGATTTCGTCGGCGTATTGTTTCTGGCCGATCCCGCGTTCTTGTTTCAGCATCTTCACGTAGTCGTCCATCGTCATGCCGAACTTTCGGGCCAGACGATCGATCTCGGCGTTCACGTCTTGCGTCGTCACGGTCACGCCGGCTTGGGCGCAATGGTGCGTGATCAGCGTTTTGTTGATGATGCTTTCGATCACCGGTTTGCCGAAGCGGGTCATCGCTTCGCGGCCCAGTTCCTCGCGTTGGATTTCTTCGCCGTTGATGCTGGCCACGATCTTGGCGTTCGGATCGGCGATCGCTTGGCCGTTGGCCATCGCCTTGGCCGGCGCGGCGTCGACGCGGGCCGGAGCTTGCGGCTTGGCTTGCGCGGGGTGCGGGGGCCTGCGCGTCGGCCGCCTCGTTGGGCGACATCGCCTTGAAGGCGACGGCCGCCCCGACGATCACGATCGGGCTACAGGTGACCAACATCCGCTTCCAACGTGGGGTCCGGGCGACGGACGGTTCGGCTTGATGCAGGGGCATCGCGGGAAACTCCTTTTTCCACGAGAGGCTGTTCGGACGCTCGACATGCGAATGCGGGTTCGCGACGGCGAGACGAATTATGCGTCGTTTTTACAACGGTGCGGCAAGTTAGGGGTTTTTCGACGAGGGGTCAAGACGAGTTTCCAAATGCGAGACAATCGAAAAATCATGACAGCAAATAGAGCTCCGCGATATGATCGCGGGGCTTGGGTAAGCGATGAATATCGATTTCCGAGAACGTCCGATCATCGAAAGCGACAACCCGTGTATCGGGCTACTCCCCCATCACTTCGCCTTCTTTGCTTTGGGCCAGCGAGTTGACTGTGTCCTCGTACTGCTTGGTCAGGTCCTGCACTTCTTCTTTCAGTTTTTTGCAATCGTCTTCCGGCAGCAGCTTATTCTTTTCTTCTTGATCGGCCGCCTTGTTGGCGTCGCGACGGACGTTGCGGATCGAGACCCGCGCTTCCTCGGCCAACTCTTTGATCCGCGCGACCATCTTCTTGCGAACGTCGGTCGATAACGCGGGGATGTTCAAACGGATCACTCGCCCGTCGTTTTGCGGATTCAGCCCCAGGTCGCTGTTGCGGATCGCTTTTTCAATGTCTTTGATCGTCGTCGGATCGAACGGGCGAATGACGATCTGCGTCGGTTCCGGCGCGCCGACTTGGGCCAAGCCCTTCAGCGGCGTCATCGTGCCGTAGGCTTCGACGCGCAGCGTATCGACCAGCCCCGGGCTGGCGCGGCCGGTGCGGATGCCGGTCAGTTGATGCTTCAAATGGTCGACGGCCTTGTCCATCCGTTCTTCGCTATCCATCAAAATTTCGTCGGCGGGCATGGTGTCGAACTCGCGCGGTGATGTAGTCGTGTAGGCATGTCCGCAAGCGTCGGCCAGGACGGCGGAAAACGCCATTATTGAACAAGCGACCCCAAGATTCAATCGGCGAAACCGCCTCCAGCGGGATGGTCGCGAAGCCGCGATCGATCCGACGATTACGGCGAGATCCAACGCTCGAACGTTTGCGCATCGCAGTGAATCCGCAATGCCGGACGGTCGTTGCGCGTCGTCGTGGACCAGGTCAGCGGCATGACCACGCTTGCAATCGGTAGGCTTTCGGTTTGCGTCGAGCGGCCCTGCGACGTTATCCGTTCGCCGTCGAGGCGGAACAATTCGAGTTCCAGCGTGTCGCGGTCGATCAACAACGCTTCGCGCACCCCGATCGAAGCGTAGAACGGCAACTTGTCGTGCGGACGCTCGCCCGGCGAGACGATCTCGACGACGAAGTCCGGTCCCCCGTGATAAAACTCGCCGCAATCGATCGCTTTGCCGCCAGGCATGACGACCAAGACATCGGGTACGCGAAAATTCTTCGCCCATTCCCGGCGACGATCGCTGACGCTTCCTCCGGTTTGCACGATCGTTTTCGTGCCGTCGAAGAATTCCGCCAAGACGCGATAAATCGCATCGGCGACTCGATAGTGACGATTGCTCGGCGACGGCGACATGCGGTATTGCCCCTCCCAAACTTCGTCGAAGCGATCGGCGCCGATCTTCCGCCGTTCTTCGATCAGATTGCGAATGCTCGCCGGATCGAGCACCAACATCGGCTCGGACGCCAAGGCGTCGAGATCGAGTTGCGCCGCGGATTCGATGTCGAGACTCATCGCCGGAACTCGTGCGGAGAGGTTCGTCGTTCGTCGTCGTTTACGCTTTGACCGTATGCGACGCGCTGGAAATGATCGTGCCGACGCGTTCGCCGATCACCGCGCGTTCGATGTTGCCCGCGCGTTTGTAGTTGAAGACCAAGATCGGCAGATCGTGTTCCATGCATTGCGCGATGGCCGTGGCGTCCATCACGCGGAGGTTCTTTTCGCGCAAAGTGTTGTAATGCAACTCGGGATACAGAATCGCGTGCGGGTTCTTCTCCGGATCTTCGCTGTAGACGCCGTCGACCTTCGTGGCCTTCAACAGCACGTTGGCTTCCAACTCCAACGCACGTTGCGCGGCGGCGGTGTCGGTCGTTACATAGGGGCTGCCGGTGCCGGCGGCCAACACCACGATGCGGCCTTTTTCCAAGTGTCGACGCGCGCGACGGCGAATGTACGGTTCGGCCACGCCTTCCATACGGATGGCGGTCATCAACCGGCACTGACAACCTTGCGATTCGAGCGCGTCCTGTAACGCCAACCCGTTTAACACGGTCGCCAGCATGCCCATGTAGTGGGCGGTCGCTTCGTGGATGCTGGAGTTCCCGGCGGCGAACTGGGAACCGCGAAGGATATTTCCGCCACCGATGACGATCGCGATTTCGGTGCCGTGTTTTTTCGCTTGCACCACCTGATCGGCGATGTGCGAGACCTCGGTCATGCTGATCCCGCGCTCGCCGGGCCGGCAGAAGCATTCGCCCGAGAGCTTGAGCAACACGCGACGGGGGGCGGTATCGTTCGAAGACGAAAAGGCATCCATCGCGACGGCTCCGGGCGGGATTTCGAGCAGGGCGACGGCGCAACTCGTGTCGGGCGTCGCACTTCTGAAATATACACCCAGGTCCGAAAAATGACAGTCCGGACGATCGCTTTCGTCATGGAACGCCGGCTATTCGGTGAATCCGGCCGAAAATCCGCCTGTTTTGTACGTTTCCGGGATCGAATCGCCCGCCCGAACGACGCCGCCCGCGAAAGCCGATGACTTTCGCGGGCGGATCGAGACTCGGATGCGGCCGAACCGGCGGGACTATTCCTTGCCCATTTGCCAGCTGGCGAATTTCAGGACCTTGATGCCCGAGGCCTTGGCATAGGCGCCGACGGTTTGCTTGTCGTCCTTGATGAACGGTTGTTCGCACAGAACCTTCTCGGCGTAGAAGTTCTTCAAGCGGCCTTCGATCATCTTGACGATAATGTTTTCCGGCTTGCCTTCCTTGCGGGCGGCTTCGGTCAGGATCGCGCGTTCTTGATCGACCACCGTCGGATCGAGGTCTTCCTTGGCGACCACCAACGGGCGTTGGGCCACGATGTGCATCGCGATGTCCTTGGCCGCGTCGACGTTCGTTCCTTCGATTTCAACCAACGCGCCGAACGAGCCGTCGTGATGGGCGTAACCGCCGCAGGTTCCTTCGAACCGCACGGTGCGACCGACGACCAACACTTCGCGCATCCGATTGAAGATGTCGTCGCTAACGTCCTTCAACGTCTTGCCGGCTTGGGCAAGGCTGGGTTGCTTCAGCAGCGCGTCGCCGGCGGCGCCGGTCAACGCCAATTGCTTGCTGAGATCCGAGGCGTAACTCTTGAAGTCGTCCGAGTTCGAGACCGGCGCGCTTTCGCACTTCAGCTCGACCATCGCGCCGACCTTCTTCGCCGCGTCCACGTAAACGGTAATCCGGCCCGCGCTCGTTTCGCGACCCAGGCGGGTTTCTTGGGTTTTGATCCCTTGTTCGCGCAGGTACTTGACCGCGGCGTCGACGTCGCCGTTCGTGGCGCTCAACGCTTTCTTGCATTCCATCATCGGCAAGCCGGTCGCTTCACGCAGCGATTTGACACTGGCGGCGGTGATTTCGGCCATCTTCGATTTCTCCACTCGATTAAAAAGTTCGGGGAACGCTCGTTCGTCGCTCCACGTTGGGCGAACGCCCTCTTTAAGAGGACGTCGTGCGAACGAGTCGGGTTCGGGAACGAACTCCCCCCGATCGCATGATCGGGGGGAGTCCGAAATTCGCGAGAATGCGGGCCTAGCGGCCGGCGGTTTCCAATTGCTTGGTCGACGCGTCGGTCTTGCCTTCCAGCACCGCGTCGGCCAATTGCGACATGATCAATTCGATCGAGCGAATGCTGTCGTCGTTGCCCGGAATCGGCAGATCGACCACGTCCGGGTCGCAATCCGTATCGATCAACGCCACGACGGTCACGCCCAACTTGCGGGCTTCCTTGATGGCGTTCTTTTCTTTCTTCGGATCGATGACGACCATGACTTCCGGAACGCGGTTCATCGAACGGATGCCGTTCAAGTTGCGGAACATCTTACGATATTCGCGCTTCAACGCGGACTGGGCCTTCTTCGAGTAGGCGTTGAACTCGTCCGAGTTCATGATCCGTTCGACTTCTTCCAAACGGGTCAAGCGGCTGCGGATCGTACGGAAGTTGGTCAACGTGCCGCCCAACCAACGTTCGCTTGCGAACGGCATTCCGGCGCGGCTGCACTCGCGATCGAGCGTTTCTTGCGCCTGGCGCTTGGTGCCCACGAACAGGATCAAGCTGCCGTTGGCCGAGACTTGCTTCAGATATTTCTTCGCACGCAGGAGACCGCGGAGGGTTTCCTTGACGTCGATGATGTGGATCAGATTTTTGCGGCCGTGGATATACGGACGCATCTTCGGGTTCCAGCGGCTGGCGCGGTGGCCGAAATGGACGCCGGCTTCGATCAATTCCTTCGCTGTGATGCTCGACACGACAAAAGCTCCTTCGCGGCAAGGGGATGCCGCCTGCGAAAACTCGGCACATCGGCTCTTTTCCCAAAGCGCAAGGCGATCTTGCGGGGCGTCCGACGTTTACAGGGTCGTGCGATCGATATGCGAATGCGGCGTTCTTCCCGAGAAGCACCGCAAACTCCGGCCGACGAGATCGCATGTCGACGGACGGAACACCCGCCGGATGAACCGGCGAGCCCGGTAATGTAGCACGATTCGACCTTTCCGGTAAAGGGGGCGTCGAATCGCCGAACAGCGCGAAACCCAACCGTTCAGACCGTGTTAAGAATCCGTGAGCGAACCCGCTTCGCTCCCACGCCTGCAGGGCGACATCTCCTCTTTTTTCCGCTTCTACGATGAAAATCCGCTTCCCCGGTCTGTTGCTGTTCGCCGGTTTCCTGGCGTCGCACACATTGCTTTCCGCTCAAGCCCCGCAGAATCCGCCTCCTCCGGGCCAAGAACCGCCCCCGCCCGGACAGGGAGGCTTTCCCGGTGGACCGGGCGGCGGATTCCCCGGCGGTGGGTTCCCGGGTGGTCCTGGTGGTGGCGGTCCAGGTGGAATGGGTGGCCCCGGCGGCATGATGGGGGGCGAGCGTAAGCTGGTGAAACAATTCGACACCGACGGCGACGGGCGACTGAATAAAGAGGAACGCGCCAAAGCTCGCGAAGCGGCCAAAGCCGGCGGGCGTGGACGCGGCGGCATGGGCGGCCCCGGCGGTGGATTCCCGGGCGGCGGCCGACCAGGGCAAAACGACGGTCCCCCGGGCAAAGACGCGCCTGCGGGAAAAGACGGTCCCGGCAAAAACGACCAAGCCAAAGCCGAACCCGGCAAAGAGGGACGGCCCGGCGAAGGCAGACCTGGTGAAGGACGACAAGGGCAGGGCGGCCCGGGGGGCGGACGGGGCGGTTTCCCCGGCGGCATGGGCGGACCGCCGGGCATGGGAGCGCGCGAACCGGCGAAGCCGGGGATCAAAATCTCGCCGAAGGATGTGCAACCGGTCGGCGCCGAAATCGGCCTCTACGACCCCAGCGTGCTGCGGACGATCTTCATCGACTTCACCGATGCGCCGGACTGGGAAGCCGAGATGGCCGACTTCAACAATACCGACGTCGAAATGCCGGCCACGATGACCGTCGACGGCAAAGTCTATCCCAACGTGGGCGTACACTTTCGCGGCGCATCGTCGTTCGGCATGGTTCCGCACGGCAGCAAACGCTCGCTGAACATCTCGACCGACTACGTCGACGAAAAACAAAAACTGTATGGCTACAAGACGTTGAACCTGCTGAACTCCAACGGCGACGCCGCCATGCTCAGCACGGTGGTGTACTTCAACGCCGCGAAGAAAAACCTGCCGGTCCCCAAAGCGAACCACGTGCGCGTGGTGATCAACGGCGAGAACTGGGGCGTCTACACGAACGTGCAACAGTTCAACAAAGAGTTTCTGAAAGAGAACTACCCCGACTCGAAGGGTACGCGCTGGAAAGTTCCCGGTCGACCGGGCGGACGGGGTGGGCTCGAATACCTGGGCGAGGAGATCGCGCCGTACGAGAAGTTGTATGAAATGAAAACCAGCGACGGCGAAAAGGCGTGGAAGGATTTCATCCATCTCTGCAAAGTGCTGAACCAAACGCCGGCCAATAAGTTGGAAGACGCGCTTAAGCCGATCCTGGATATCGACAGGCGCATTTGGTTCTTGGCCTACGACGTCGCATTCATCAACAGCGACGGCTACTGGACCCGCGCCAGCGATTACAGCATCTACAAAGACGGCAAAGGCGTGTTCCACATCGTGCCGCACGACGCCAACGAAGCGTTCCATCCCGGCGGCGGCCCAGGAATGGGCGGACCCGGCGGCGGTGGTCGCGGCGGGCCAGGTGGTCGCGGTCCGGGCGGACCAGGGCAGGGTGGTCCGGGGCAGGGTGGCCCCGGCGGACGTCCGGAATTCGACGGCAAAGCAGGCGACGAAAAAGGTCCGCCACGTGATGAAAAGCTGGCGCAAAACGGACCCGGCCGTAACGAGAAAGGCGGCATGTTCCCGGGCGAAGGCAAAAGCGGATTCCCCGGAGGTGAAGGACGTGGCGAAGGACGACCGGGCGAAGGTCGCGGCCCCGGCGGTCAAGGTGGCCCCGGCGGACCGGGCATGGGTGGCCCGGGCGGCGGTGGCGGCGGCGTCTCGCTGGATCCGCTGGTCGGCCTGAACGACACGAGCAAGCCGCTGCGCAGCAAGTTGCTGGCGGTCCCGAGTCTGCGAAAGAAGTATCTGGAACATGTGAAATGGATCGCCGAGAACCAACTCGACTGGAGCAAGATGAAACCGGTCGTCGAAGGCTACGTGCAAGTGATCGACAAGGAAGTGGAAAAGGACACCAAGAAGCTGGCTTCGTACGAAGCGTTCAAAAAATCGACCGGCACGTTCGACGCGGATAACGCGCCCGCCCCCGGCGGCGAGCAACCACGCGGCCCGGGCGGCCCCGTTGGTGGCGGCGGCATGAGCCTCAAAACGTTCATGGAACAACGCCAAAAGGCGAGTGCTCGAAAATCCCGAGATTAAAAAGCTGGGGAAATAGGCCCACGATTTCTCCGCGTTATGCGGAGAACTGGGATCACGGATCGAACGGATCATACGGATGGACGCGGAGCCGCATTAACGCGGTTCCGTGTCCATCTTTTTTATTGATTCAAGAATCGGTCACTCATGTTTTTACATCCGTGCGAATCCGTCCCATCCGCGTCATCCGTGATCCCAGCGCTCTCAACAATTCCTATTAAAAATCGGCGTTGCCCGGCGTGCGGGGGAATGGGATCACGTCGCGGATGTTGCCCAGGCCGCTGATGAATAACAGGATCCGTTCGAGGCCCAATCCGAACCCGCTGTGCGGGACCGTGCCGTAGCGGCGCAGGTCGGCGTACCACCAGTAGGCGGCCGGGTCCAGGTGTTGATCGGCCATGCGTTGTTCCAGCACGTCCAGACGTTCTTCGCGCTGACTGCCGCCGATGATTTCGCCGACGCCGGGCACCAACACATCCATCGCGCGGACCGTTTTTCCGTCGTCGTTGCAACGCATGTAAAACGGTTTCAACGTGCGCGGATAGTCGAACAAAATCGTCGGTTTTTTAAAGACCTCTTCCGTTAAGTAACGCTCGTGCTCGGATTGTAGGTCTTTGCCCCAGCTGATCGCGTATTCGAACGTCTTGCCCGATTTCTCCAGGCGTTCGATCGCTTCGGTGTAACTGCACCGTTGGAAGTCGCCGTCCAACACCGCTTGCACGCGGTCGAGCGCAGTCTTGTCCACGCGGTCGGCGAAGAATTTCATCTCGTCGGCGCAGTCCGTGACGACGTCGGTCAGAATCCGTTTCAAAAACGCTTCGGCCAACGCCATGTTGTCGGACAGTTCGTAAAACGCCATCTCGGGCTCGACCATCCAGAATTCGGCCAAGTGCCGCGACGTGTTCGAATTCTCGGCGCGGAACGTCGGCCCGAACGTGTAGATCTTGCCCAGCCCGCAGGCGTAGGTCTCGCCGTTCAATTGGCCGCTGACGGTCAGGTACGCTTTCTTCCCGAAGAAGTCTTGTTCGTAGTCGATCTTGCCGTCCTTCAGCGGCGGCTTGGCCGGATCGATCGTGCCGACCCGGAACATTTCGCCCGCCCCTTCGCAGTCGCTGGCCGTGATGATCGGCGTATGCAGATAGAGAAACCCACGCTCTTGGAAAAAGTCGTGGATCGATTTACTGACGCGATTACGCAACCGCGCAACCGCGCCGAACGTGTTCGTCCGCGGGCGTAAGTGCGCGATCATGCGCAAAAACTCCATCGTGTGCCCCTTCTTCTGCAGGGGGTACGAATCGGGATCGGCCCAGCCGCAAACGGTAATCTTGGCCGCCGGCAATTCGGTCGCTTGCCCCTTGGCGGGCGACGCGCGGACTTCGCCTTCGACGATCACGCTGCACCCGGCGATCAGTTTTTTGATTTCGCTCTCGTAGTTCGACAGCACGGCTTCGGCGACGATCTGCAGGTTGCCCTGACACGACCCGTCGTTGAGTTCGAGAAACGAAAAGCCCCCCTTCGAATCCCGCCGCGTGCGCACCCACCCGCCGACGCGAACCGACTTGCCGATGGACGAAGGATCGAGAGCTGCTTTGACGCTGAGCATGGGAAACGCAAGGAACTGGGAGTCGGGAGTTCGGAGCCGGGCGGAAGGCGAGAACCGCCTTGAACTGTCCCGTTTCTATCACCCCCCTTGGTACGATTTCTAGCCCGATTTCAGAATTGTTTTTCGCATCGCAAGTCTTTTTCGCGGCGGAGTTTGCGCGGGCGAGTGGTCCGAATTGGGGATAACTATAAAATTTGGGTCGTTTTTGTGGTTAATGAAAAACAGCGCGGAATCGCAAGGGAACGAAAGTGGGCCGTTGTGGTTCGGCCTCGAACTTCCAGGGGGCTTCACTACGCTGCGACCCCTGGCATCCGATGCTTGCTAGCGGAAATGGCGTATTGGCAATCCATGTCGGGAAACCGTCCGGACTGCTCTGGCTTCAATCGAAAACTTCTCCCTAGAATACGCGGCCGAATTTTTTCGCGGTGTCGCACCGTCGTAGACCAATCGCGTCGCCGCCTGAACAAGGATGTTCTTTTCACGTCGGTGCGCCATGGCGATCTCGTCTTCGAATAGCAGTAGCAGCAAGAAACGTCTCTCCAGCGGACTCAAGGCCGAGGACCGCGACGAATACGTTCCCGCACGTCGGCCGCGTCGCAAGCGACGTTGGATCTTCAGCACGTTGATGGTGCTGACCGCGTTGGCGTTCGTCGCGCCGTACGTGATCGCCTACACTCCGCTGCGCGAGGGGATGCTGCGCTGGGCGCTCAAGGACGTCCGCGGCACGGTCAGTTGCGAAGGAGCGTCGCTCGGTTGGTTCTCGCCGATCGTGTTCGAGAACTTCACGCTGCGCGATCCCGACGGCAAACCGGTCGTCGCGTTCGAGAAATTCGAATCGACGCTGCCGCTCTATGGGTTCGTGACCAACCCGACCGATCTCGGCACGTTTCGACTGACGAAGCCGAAGATCGACTTGGTCGCGTCCGACACGACGACGAACTTGGAAATGATGCTCGAACCGGTGTTGAGCAAACCGAAGGACGATTCGCCCGGCACGCCGCGCGACGTCCGCGTCGAAATCGTCGATGGGGCGATCACGCTGCTCGACGCGCCGCTGAACAAGACTTGGTCCATCGATCAACTTGCCGTCGGCATGTCGATCCGGCACGACGCCGCGTTGCCTGTCGACTGGTCGGCCGCCGCGCACGTGCCGCTGCCGGACCGAATGGCCGGCTTCCGCGTGGCGGGCGCCGACGCGAACACGATTCAACTGCAAGCCGACGCGATCCCGCTCGAGATGTTCCGCTGCGCCGTCGCTCGCGCTTGGGGCCGGTCGAGTTGCGCGGGTACTTTCGCGCCGGCGGAACGTTGGTCAACCGCGCGGTGCCGGGCGGATTCGCCCAAGATTTTCGCGGGGAATTGGCGGTCGATCAGTTGTACGTCGGCGGCAAGGCGCTCGGCGGCGACGGGCTCGGCTTGAATTCGATCCGCGTCCCGTGCGATCTGTCGGCGTCGCCGGAACTGGTCGATGTCCGTTCGTTGCAAGTGCTGTGCGATCTCGGGTCGCTCTCGGCCGCAGGCAAAATGCCGTTGGCCACGCTGACCGCAGGCAACGTGCTGGCCATCTTGCGCGAACCATCGCATTTCGAGGGCACGGTCGATCTGGCCGCGCTCGCCAAGCAGTTGCCGCACGTGATGAACGTGAACCCCGAAACGCAAATCACCGGCGGGCAGCTGGTCGCCGTGTGGGATAGTCGCAAAGACGCCACCGCCACGCAATGGAGCGGCAAGGTCGAAACGCGCGATCTCCGCGCGCTGAATGCAGGCCGCCCGATCGTGTTGCAGGATCCATTGGTGGTCCAAGTCGCCGCGCGCGACACGGTGGCCGGCCCGGTCGTGGAGAACGTCTCGGCCAAGTCGAAATTCTTGAACCTCAACGGCGCAGGGAATCTGGATCAATTGACGATCGAAGGGACCTGCGACATGGATCAACTGGCCGCCGAACTGGGCCAACTGATCGACCTCAGCAAAATGAAGCCCGCCGGCCAGGCGCAAGGCAAAGCGGTTTGGAACCGCGCGAACGACGGGCGTTTCGCCCTGACGCTGGACGCCGTTTTGGATCGCTTCCAAGTGACGCTGCCGGGCGACCTGACAATGCGCGAACCGAAGCTGGCGATCGCCGGCAACGTGGCGGGCATGATGAGCAATACGACCGCGGCGCAGCGTCGAGAGCGGACATTTTTCGATCGAAGCCCCCGCCGCGCAACCGGGCGGCCCGGCGGATAAGTTGCTGATTACGTTGCGTCAAGCGACGACCATCACGGCCGGCGCCGACGGCTCGTTGGCCGCCGCGCTGTCGACCACGCAGTTTCCGCTCGACTTCCGTCTGCAAGGCGAACTGGCCGCGTGGCAGCCGCGTTTGGCCACGTTCCTACCGTTGTCGGCTTATCGTATGGCCGGGGCGGCCGACATCGCCGGCGGCGGTCAATTCATGCGAATCGCATTCGCTTGAACACGCTGATCGGCAAAATCGCGCCGCTGCAATTCGTCGGCGCCGGGATGACCATCAACGAAGCCGAAGCGCAACTCGAAGCGTCGGCCGACGTCGACATGGCCGCGCAACGCATGGCTCTCTCGAAGCTGACCCTCCGCACCGCGACCATCGCCGGCAGCATCACCGAAGGCGACATCGGCTGGGGCACGTCCGGTCTGACCGCGCGCGGGAACGCCGTGTATCAATCGGATCTCTCGCGGTTGCAACTCTGGTTCGCCGATCCGCAGGTGCAGCCGACCGTCCGCACGGCCGGCATCCTCAGCGGCAACTGCGTGATCGTTTCGCAGGGGACCGCCACGCAGTTGCAATGCAACAACACGGTCTCGCAACTGG
This sequence comes from Pirellulales bacterium, assembly GCA_049840575.1. GTDB lineage: Bacteria > Planctomycetota > Planctomycetia > Pirellulales > JALHPA01 > JANRLT01. The sequence continues at coordinate 233,079 of JASGKV010000001.1, read as the reverse complement.
CGATCTACGACACGCAGCAGTTGATCCAGGCTAACGGCCAGAACGTTGCGCCGTTGTACGCCGAACCCGAGTTGAAACTGAACATGCGCGGCACGTACGACACCGCCCGCGACGCGGCGCAATTCGACACGCTGGAACTGGCGTCGCGCGGCATCGCGATGGCCGCAAGCGGTAAATTGTCGCAAGCGACCGGCGCGAAGCCCGCCATCGATTTGGCCGGCAAGTTGGATTACGACTGGGAACAACTCAGCCCGTTGCTGAAACCGTACGTGGGCGACATGGTCCGCATCAAGGGTCGCCGTTCGAGCGCGTTCACCGCGGCGGGGCCGTTGAATCCGGCGGCGGAAACGCCGCGGGCGGTGGTCTCGAACGTCAGCTACAACGCCCGGCCGATCGAAACCGATTCGCTGGCGATGATCAAACCGGTCAGCGCGACGCTTGCGTTAGGCTGGGATGAATTGGCGGTGATGGGCATTCCCCTCGCGCGCGGCGACATGGAAATGCAACTCCGCGACGGCGTCTTTGGCTTACAGAAACCGTTCGTCATCAACGGCGAAGAAGGGATGATCTCGGTCGCTCCGCAAGTTCGTTTAACCCCTGGACCGATGGAATTGACGCTGCCCGCGGGCGACGTGATCAAGCAATTCAAGGTCACCCGCGAAATGGCCGGCTTCGCCTTGAAGTATCTGAATCCGATGATTTCGAGCAACGCGCAAGTCGAAGGCCGCGTCTCGCTGGGACTCAGCGAGTTCCGCATGCCGGTCTCGCAATGGCGCGCGATGACCGCGTCGGGCAAGGCGACCATCCACGGCTTGCAGGTCGTCCCCGGACCGGCGTCGGAGACCTGGGTCTTGCGCGTCAAACAGATCAAGGCGTTGTTGAACGGCCAAGTCCCGCCGACGCAACTCGATCGCGAATCGGTGTTGATGAGCATGCCCGAGCAAGCGATCGACGTCCGCGTGCAAGACGGCCGCGTGTATCACCAAGGCTTGGTCATGGAGATCGACAAGCTCGCCGTCCGCACGTCGGGCTCGGCCAGCATGGTCGACAACACGCTGGCGATGACTATCGAAGTGCCGCTGCGACCGGAATGGGTGCAAAAGTACCCGACGCTGGGCAATTTGCCGAATCAAGCGATCCGCATGACGATGAGCGGCACGGTCGACGATCCGAAAATCTCGTCGGACGAGATCAAGCAACTGACCACCTCGCTGCTGACCAACTTCGCGCAAGACAAGCTGTTGGGCGGCGCAGAATAAGATCGGCGAGTCGATCGGCGGCGTCCAGAACAAGGTGACCGATCAGATCAACGGCCTGCAGGGCAAGGTTGACGATAAAATCAACGGGGCGCAACAAAAAATCGACGGCGCGATCAACAAGCAGTTGAACAAGCTGTTCGGGCAATAGAAAAAACGCCCGGGGCGTCTATAATCGAAAGTTGAACCGCGCTTGCGTCTCGTTCGCCGGCGCGGTTTTTGTTTGCGACGCCCCCACCGTCTTTCCACGCCCGCCCGCATGAAACTCGCCTTCAGCAGCAACGCCTACCTACATTTTTCGATCGAAGACACGATCGCCAAGATCGCCGAGCTTGGTTACACGGGGATCGAAATCCTGGCCGACGTCCCCCACGCTTGGCCGGCCGGGTTGCTGCCCGAACGGAAGGAATCGATCAAGCGTGCGCTCGATAAGCACAAGCTGACGATCAGCAACGTCAACGCGTTTATGATGAACGCCGTGGCCGATCCGCGGACGCCGTATCTGCATCCGGGCTGGACCGATCCCGATCCGCACTACCGCACGATCCGTCGCGAGCACACGAAACGCGCGTTGCGTTTGGCCGCCGAACTCGGTGCGCCGAATCTGACGACCGAACCGGGCGGCGTGCTGCAACCGGGGCAAACGCGAGCCGAAGCGGACAAGATTTTCTACGAAGAAATCATGCCCTGCGTGGAGATCGCCGAGGAAGTCGGCGTGAAGTTTCTGATCGAGCCCGAGCCGGGGTTGTTCATCGAACGCTTCGACGAGTATCTCGAGTTCATCGACAAAGTGAACTCGCCGATCATGGGCCTGAACTTCGATATTGGTCACGCGTATTGCGTGGGCGAAGATCCGCAAGACTGGATCGCCAAGATGGCGAAACACACGGTCCACTACCACTTCGAAGACATCGCCGCGACGCGCGTCCACAAACATCTGATCCCGGGCAAGGGGGCGATCGACTTCAAGTCGACGCTGCAAGAGATCGTCAAAACCGGCTACGACGATTGGGTGACGGTCGAGCTGTATCCCTACATGGACGGACCCGACGTCGCCGCGCCGAAGCGAAGAAGTATCTGACGGAACTCGCGACCGAGATCGGCATGACCTGGGATAAGTAGAAGCGGATAGGCCGCGTGAGAGATGCGCTGACGAGCGTCGCGCGGACTCGGTTCACGCCAAACGGGCCTACGCCGCTTTCGGCACGGGCGTATTCCATTGTTCGCGGATCGCTTCGATCGCCCGTTTCAATTGCGGATCGGGCGTTTTTTCGTCGAACACCGATTCCGGCTCGGGGACCGTCGTTTTGCCGTCGGGCGACGGGGCGGGCAGATTCTGCAGGCTCCGTTCGCGCTCGCGTTGCCACGCTTCACGGCGTTTTTCGGCTTTCTCGTCTAACGGGACGACATAGCCCTCGTTCGGAGTCACGCCCCATTCGTCGCTCTCTTTGGCGTCGGGCAAGCGATGGATGTTCTGTCCGTTCGGGCGATAGTAATGCGCGACGGTCAGCTTCAGGATCGGCGGTCGCCCTTTCTCATCGCCGCGCGGCAGCAACGGAATCGGGTGTTGGACGGTCCCTTTGCCGTAGCTCCGTTGGCCAACGATGATCGCCCGTTTGTGGTCTTGCAACGCGGCGGCCATGATCTCGCTGGCGCTTGCGGCTTAGCCCGTTGACCAACACGACGACCGGGACGTCGACGATCTTTTTGTTCGGTTGCGCGAACGACGCTTTGTTGGCGTCCGAAACGCGACCCTCGGTCCGCACGATCAGTCCGTCGTCGATAAACAGATTCGTGATCTCGACCGCGTCGCGCAAAAACCGCCGGGGTTGTCGCGAAGATCGAGAATCACGCCGCGATACTGCTCGCGCCTTTGAGGTTCTCTAAAATCTGTTGGATCTCTTCGGTTGTGTGCATGCCGAACTGGCCGATGTGCAAGTACACGATCTCGGCCGCGCCGTCGATCACGTACGACCACGTTCCGCTTTCCGCACGACGATAGCCCAACACCGAGGGGACGACGATCGTCGAACGGACGATACCCGGCACGTCGAACGGTTCGGCGCGTCCGTTCCGCTTCACGGTCAGATCGACTTTGGTGTCGATCGGTCCGCGGATGCGTTCGACCGCCGCGCCGTAACCCAGTTTGTCGATCGCGACGTGATCGATGGCGGTGATTTCGTCGCCGGCTTTGATCCCGGCCCGATCGGCCGGGCCGCCGGGAATCGGAAACCGCACGACCATCCGTTTGCCCGCCGGATCGTTCCAGGGTTCGATGCCGATCCCACCGAACTCGCCGTTCAAGCTGTTCTGAAATTTCTCGGAATCATCGCCGGGGATGAACGACGAATTCGGGTCGTGCAACTGCTCGACCATCGTCTGAATGGCGGCGTTCGAGAGCTCCGTCCGCTTGTCGGGATTCAACTCGACGACGTAATTCCGCTCGATTTTCTCGAACGCTTCGCCGATTTGCCGCGCGTAAGGATTACGCGAAATCACGCGATAGCTGATCGCCGAAGCGAACAGCGTGACGACGATCCAGAGAAAATTTTGCCGATTCATAGTCGCTTCCGACGAAATCGCCGCGTCTGCCGGCGTCCGTCGCCGTAAAACCCTTGCGATCGTCATATCCTACACCGCGTCCGACGAATCGACCACGCGGCGGCGCGATGGCACGGATTCTAGCGCGTCATCCGGCGAGCGCCCGCGCGTTGCGGTTCGCGACCTAGACTTACGTAGGCATTTCGCGGAGCACCGCATGGCGACTTATATCCTGATCACGGGAACGCTGTACCTCGGACTCGGCCTGATTCTCGGCTTGCGGGCGACGCGCCTGCGCCGGTCGAACGACCGACGCCGCACTCAGAGTTCACGGGCGTAACTCCACCCTTGGGCGACGGTACGCCGGATGCGGACGTCATCCCACTCGAACCGGGTTTCGACCCGGAACCCGAACTCCCTTTGCCTGAACCGACCCGAGCGGTCGAAATCGACGACTGCGCACAAGTCGCCTTTACCGTCGATCAACTTCCCTCGAGTTGGACCGAAATTCTGGACAGCTGCGTGGCCTGTCGCAGCTTCGTCGAGGCCGGGGCGCAGGTCATGCGATTGGAAGTCGGCGCCTATCGCGACGCGGCTGATCGAAGTCGAAACGCATGCCCGGGTGCTTAGCCGAGATTTCCGCGACTTGGCCGCCGAAGCGGCGGAGCCGTCGACGACGCCTACTCCCGAGTTGATGAAGCTGAAGATCAGTCTCGGCGCCGCGCTCGACGAGCTGCGAAAAGTGTCGGGCGATTGGAAAACGCGCCTGGAGGAAGCACTGGGCGTGTTGCGTCGACGCGAAGTCGAAAGCGGCGAGTTGGCCGACTTGGCGGATCGCATGGGGCACATCGTCGAGACGCAATTGCGCGAGTTGACGGAAGTCGACGAACGTCTATCGCGACTGAGCGCGGATACGCGATCCGAAGAATACGCGAAAGATCTTGAGCGAAATCAAGACGTTGATCGATCGGACGCATGAGCCTCGCGAGATCATTTTCTATGCCTTGGTCACGGTCTTGACGCGAGAAAACCGCTTGGCCGAATGGGGTCAAGTCGATTTGATCGACCAAGGAACGCAACTGCGCAATCGCGCAGGCCTGGAACTTTGGTTACGGCAATGGTGGGCGGCCGATCCCAATCGGCAACGCCAACTCTCGGCCGTCTCCGTCGACGTCGACGACTGCGCCGCGTTGAACGCGGAATGGGGTACGCATATCGGCGATCAGATATTGAGGCGCTCGGCCCGTTGGTCGATGGCATCTTGCGCAAAAACCGCGGATGCGATCTGTCCACCCGTTTGTCCGGACAACGCTACTTGGTCCTGTTGGCCGACACCGGACCGCGCGGCGCGAACAGCGCGGCGGAACGGATTCGACAGACGATCGAATGTTCGTACTTCGACCATCCGCTGGGCCGAATTCAATTGCAGGCCTCCGTCGGCGTCACGGACGTGCGCAAGAACGATTCGGTCGAGACGTTGCTTGATCGTTTGGCGCGGTGCATGAGTACCGCCAAAAAAGCCGGCCGCAACTGCACGTCATTGGACGAAGGGACGGGCCCGGTCTGTTTGATGGCCCCGAAACTGGAAATCCGACCGCAATCGGCCGTCGTCCGCACCGAAGAACAAGACGCGGAACGGGCGGCGACGACTTAATCCCAGGTGGATGAATTTCGCGCCTTAACGAAAAGTCGCGTTACTATCGCCGCAGCTTCTGCATAGCGTCTTCCCGCCGTGTTTGCGGCTAATGCGCCGGTTGTGAATGGCTCGTGCGGTCTCCTCCGCCCCTTTAGCTTGTCGGGCGTATCCCTTAAAATAACGCGGCTTGTAACTACGGTCTTATGCGGCGTTTCGTTCGAACGTGCCGACGACCGACGCCGCGGTCGCCGAAGCGCGACGCGATCTCACGATTTTTCTTAGGAGTTTCCGATGCCCTTGGTGCCGATGCGGATCTTGTTGGACCACGCCGCCGAACACGGTTACGGCTTGGCCGCGTTCAACGTCAACAATATGGAACAGATCCAATCGATCATGGAAGCGGCCAAAGAGACCGACTCTCCGGTGATCGTGCAAGCCAGCCGCGGCGCCCGCAGCTACTCGCAAGACAATTACCTGCGCCATCTGATGTTGGCCGCCGCCGAGTTGTATCCGAACATCCCGATGGCGATGCATCAGGATCACGGCAACAGCGTGAAGAACTGCGAAAGCGCGATCGATAACGGATTCACCAGCGTGATGATGGACGGCAGCTTGTCGGAAGACGGCAAGACGCCCGCCGATTACGACTACAACGTCAACGTCACGGCCGCGGTCGTGAAGCTGGCCCATGCCCGCGGCGTCAGCGTCGAAGGCGAACTCGGCTGCCTCGGTTCGCTCGAACATGGCGAAGGCGAACAAGAAGACGGCCACGGCGCCGTGGGCAAACTGAGCCACGACCAACTGCTGACCGATCCGGACGAAGCCAAGCGGTTTGTCGCGGCGACCGGCGTCGATGCCCTGGCCGTCGCGATCGGCACCAGCCACGGCGCCTACAAGTTTACCCGTAAGCCGGACGGCGAAGTGCTGGCGATGAAGCAGATCGAAGCGATCCACAAAGTGTTGCCGAACTGCCACTTGGTCATGCACGGCTCGTCCAGCGTGCCGCAAGAACTGCAAGACATCATCAACGCCAACGGCGGCAAAATGCCGCAAACCTGGGGCGTACCGGTCGAAGAGATTCAACGCGGCATCAAGCACGGCGTCCGCAAGATCAACGTCGACACCGATAACCGCATGGCCATCACCGGCGCGATCCGCAAGGTGCTGTTCAACAACCCGGACAAGTTCGATCCGCGCGATTATCTGAAGCCGGCTCGCGACGCGATGAAGAAGGTCTGCGCCGAACGGATGGTCCAATTCGGTCAAGCCGGCAACGCCGGCAAGATCAAGTGCATCACGTTGGAACAAATGGCCGCCAAGTACGGCAAGTAAGCCGTATACGTGATCGAAATACTCGCTTGAGTGTGATACGTCGCCTCTCGGAAGAATGGCTTCCGAGAGGCGTTTTATTTGCCGGCTTGACGACGACTATTGACCGACCTCGTAACTCTCCACATACCAACGCTCGCTCTCGCGGACGAAGTGCAAATGCACCTTCACGCTCACCGGCATTTCGTATTTGCCGCTGATTTTTAAGCGTACGATGACGGCCGCGTCGCAACTGCCGGGACTGTCGCCGGGCGGAAAGACCACATCGCGCGAGAACACGCTTAACTCGTCGACGCGGATGCCTTTGACGTCACGCAGCGCCTTTTTGGCCGTGTCCTGCGCGCTCGGCGCGACGAGCGACGTCGCACGCGTCCAATCATTGGCCCGTACGGCGTCGGCGCCCGCGTCGATCGTGGCCAACACCGCCTCGCGATCGGTGACGATCGCTTTGGACGCGAAGTACAATCCGCCGGTGGCCAGGATCGCGGCGAAAATCGCGTAAAGAAAGCCTTTGCTCTGCGTGACGTACGTACAGAACGCCAAGATGACGACGACCACGATTCCCAGCACCAACACCGGAATCGCGTTTTCCCAGACCCAGGTCATAAGTTCACCGTCCGTTCGGACGTCCATCGAAACACCGCGTATTCGCGGAGGCCGCTAGCATCATGAATTACCGTCTTCGAAGCCTACTTGCAAGAGTTATTTACGTTTGCCGGCATGAACAGAGGTCAAGCATGTAACCGGTCTTGTCACGATTCCTCGGTATGTCGTATTATCGGCGACCCCGAAGGTTTCCATCTGACGTTCCGCGAAGGAATCGCGTAATGCGGCCGAATATTTCCGTCATCCTCAGCACCTACAACTCGCCGGACTGGCTGGAGAAGGTGCTATGGGGATACGCCGTGCAAACCGATCGCGATTTCGAAGTCATCGTCGCCGACGACGGCTCGAACGACGCCGTTCGTCGCCGAATCGACCGCATGTGCGAGGAACTCGATCTCAATATCCGCCACATTTGGCAGCCCGACGACGGGTTTCGCAAATCGACGATCTTGAACAAGGCGATCGTCGCGTCGCACGGGAATTACCTGATCATCTCCGACGGCGATTGCGTTCCGCGCAGCGACTATGTGGCGATGCATCGACGATTCGCACGACCGAAACGTTTTCTCTCGGGCGGCTATTTCATGCTGCCGATGGGAGTCAGCGTCGATCTCACGCGCGACGACGTCGCCAGCGGCCGCGCGATGTCTTATCGCTGGCTGCGCGAACAGGGCGTCGAATGGAGCGTGCAGTGCTGGAAACTACAAGCCCGCGTGCGCTGGCCGCCGTTTTGGATCGCGGTACGACGACCCGCGCCACATGGAACGGGCACAACGCGTCCGGTTGGAAATCGGACATCGTCGCGGTGAACGGTTTCGATGAACGGATGGCCTACGGCGGGCAAGACCGCGAGTTGGGCGAACGCCTGATCCATCACGGCGTGCGGCCGTTTCGGATTCGGTTTCGCGCGATCTGCGTGCACTTGGATCATAAACGCGGCTACGCCAGCCCCGAAGGGATCGCGGCCAATCGCAAAATTTGGGACGCCACGTTGGCCGAAAAGCGCGATTGGACCGACTACGGCATCCTCGACGGCTCGCGTTGCTCGCGTTACGCGGCGTGATCCGCGACGGTTCGGAAACTTCGCGAACGATTCGCAAGAAATATTCAGGGACGATTTCGATGCCGCGTTTCGTACTGCTCGATCATTCCATCAAACGCATCGGCGGCCATCACGTCGAGTATGCGCTCCGCGTGTTGGAAGAAGCCGAAAAGCACGGCTACGAACCGGTGCTGGTCACGAACAAACGCTTTTTCGAGCGACACAGCTTCCCCGCGCATTGGACCATCGTTCCGGTTTACACGAACACGACGTACGAAGGAAAACATTTTCGGCGTTCGCGTTTGAAGACGGTCGAAGCATTGCTCGCGGCGACCGAGAATCCCCAACGGACGGGATTAGGCGGTATTGTTCGCGCCGTGCTGACCGCGCCGTATCGCGCCTACAAAACGCGACGCTCCTTGAAACGCGATCGCGTCTTCATCGAAACCTTCGCGCGCGAGACGGCGAACGTCTACGATACGCTGAATCTCCAACCGGGCGATCAGATTTTCATGGCCACCGCCGGCGAAAGCGAAATGTTGGCGATGGCCGACTATTATCGTCAGCATCCGCAAGCCGCCGCGGTCGACCTTCACTTCCAGTTTCATTTTCCGTTGTTCAAAGGTCGCGCAGCCGAGCGGATCGCACACGATACGCGTCACGGCGAGATGCGTCGCGCCTTTTCCGAAATCGCCGCGATTCCCGGTCAGCGCGTCCGCGGCTATAGCACGAACGAGCGCGCCGCGCGGCAATTCAACCTGCTCAGCGATCTCCCGTTCGAAGCGTTGGCCGCCCCGATGGATCCGGCCTATTTCGAGCCGCGACCGCCGCGCGACGTCACACGCCCGCTGAATCTCACGATCCTCGGTAAAGTCCGTTCTAACAAGGGCTCGCAAAACGTCTCGACATTGGTGGACGACTTAGGCGACGAGTTCCTGCACGCCAAGCGCTGCCGGTTGTTGTTCCAATCGCATCGCGTCGCCAAAATGGCTCCGCCGTTACGCAAACACGCCAAGCCGGCCGCCACGCCCGCTGAAATCGCGAAGGTCGAATCGCCGGTCGTCGCCGTGAAGTGGCCTCTTTCCAGCAGCGAGTATCTGGATACGGTACGCCTGACGGATATTGGGTTGCTGCCGTACGAAACGAACGAGTACTTCGCGCGGATTTCCGGCGTGATGGTCGAGTTTCAAGCCGCAGGGATTCCGGTCATCGTCACCGCCGGCGGGTGGATGGCGGATCAAATCTCCGAGCCGAATTGGGAACATGCGGATCGCGTACTACGCGAACTCCCTGCGCTCGCGGTCGTCCCCGAAGAGGAATGGAATTGGTTGGAATCGGATTCGCCGGCACACTGCGAAGTCGTACCCGGCAAGCCGCGCATCTTCGCCGAAGCCGAACCCGAGGCGTTGATCTCGGCCGATGTCCCGCGTCGTACGGCGGTCGTCGCCGTGCCGCCGCGCACGTCGCACCTCGCCTTGAGTTGGACCTGGCGCGGCTGCGCGAGACGCAAATCTATCTCAAAATCGAAATCACCGCGCGCGAATGCGCATGGTCGTAAGCTCGGCCGCTGGGTAGAAACGACGGGTCGATGCGCGGCGGACGAGCAAGGCGCGGACCGAACGCAAGCGTCGGTCATGCCGGTACCGCGCGGCGCGACGACGTTAACCTTGGAATTTTCGGACGCGTTCGGCTCCGACGACGTACGCGTCGACGATCTGACGGCCTATTGCCTGGACGCGTTCGCCGCAGCGATCGGGTGTCCGATCGGCGCGGTCGGACTGATGTTGGGTGACATGTCGATGCTGCCGCAGGTCGTCCAGGAGATGATCTGCGCATTACGACCATTATCGCGCCACGGCGGAACGCTACTTCGGCGAGCGACGGGCGGAATACAGCACCGAAACGGTCATGACGCAGTTGCTGCGTCACACCGCGCCGCAAGTTCGCTTGGCGATGTAGCGATTCGCCGTCGCGTTAACCGCGCCGGATCGACGAGCCTTTGAAGTTGATCTCGATCCGATAGACGATCTTTTGCCGCACCTGGATCTCGCCGGTCGAGGTATCGAAACGCGTCGGGATCTCTTGGATGTGTTTGTCCACCACGGCGTGGAAGCCCCGTTCGGAAAAAACGTCGATCAACATCGACAACGCCAAGGGATTTTCGAATAGCGGATCTTCCGAATTGACGTGTGCGCAGCCCGAGAGCGCGTGGCGCGTGACGATCGGCATGAACTTGCGGTGAATGATCTCGACGACTTTGATAAACAAGTCGGGATGCTCCAACTCGTAAGCATCCAGACGTTTCACCAACTGCTGGCGTGCGTGCAGCACGATCTCTTGGGCGAGCGGCAACGGTTGCAGGCGGTCGTAGGTGCGTGGATCGAGTTCCAGCGAGCTTTGGTACTGCAACTCTTTGAGGATATTCTCTTCGACCTCGGCGATCGTCCCTTCGGCGTTGACGAAGTGATAGTGATAGATCTCCTTGAGTGATTGAAGAGCGTCCCAGGTCTGCTCTTTGAACACGCGATAACGACGTCGCGCGGTTTCTTCGTTCAGGTCGGTCGCCCGCAGACTTAACAGTCGTCCGACTCCGGTCTCCTGCACTTCGGTGTTGTGCGCCGCGATTTGTGCGCCGCGCAGCAGTTGCGCTCTATGCTCGTCCGCTCGGTGACGAACAGCACCATGGCGTGGATCGTGGGCCGGCGAAAATTGATCGCCAGCGGCGTCTCGGCGAACTCTTGATGCAGCTTCGTGATCTTGTCGACCAGCAGCTTCAAACACTCCACCTGCACGCGCGTCCGCGGAAATCCGTCGAGAATCGCTCCGTCGCGAAAATCTTCCTCCAACAGCTTGCGGAGCAAAATCGCGATCACCTCCTTGTCGCCGACCATGCCGCCGTAATCTTTGATTCTTTGGGCCGCCGGCGTGTTCAACAACTCGCTGACGACGATCGGCGGGCAGGTCAGCCCGCGGGCTTTCATCGTGAACCGCGTGTGCGTCCCCTTGCCCGCTCCGGGCGCCCCGCCCAATAGGATCAATTCTTTCGGAAAGCGCAAATTCTCGTGCCCCACGCCTTCTTCTAGGTCTTCCCACACGGTTTTGAAGATGACGTGGGCGTCTTTGATTTCCAAGTCGAGGACTTGTTGCGGCGGCTTCGGGGGCGTTGGAACGTCGGAAATCGACATGACTCGGCTCGGCGATCAAGGGCGGAAGGATGCGTCGCCATTGTACCGAGCGCGCAAAAGCCACGTTAGTCCCGACTTCGTGTCGAGGAATCGACGGCCATGTTCGAAACGACGTCGCTCGGACGAAAATCGACCCTGTCGAACGAGAGAATAAACTCGCCGCCGCATGCGCGCGACGGCGTGTGAAAGCCCGGCTCGATCGCACCGGAGAGTACGCGCTCGACCATCGCCAACGCGGTCAGGACCGTCAAGTCGTAGGCGTTCGGCGTCGTCAATGTCGCCTCGCACGATCGTCCTGCGTCGTCCTCGACGCGTCCCCACAACGACGCGGGCGTCGCCGCGCGTTCGGCCGCGGTCGGGTTCTTTCTGCCGACCTGCGCCTGCGAGATCAACCAGTTTTGCAACGGTTTGAAACGTAACAGCGGCAACCCCCACCGCGACCAACGTAACGCGGCAATTGCTCGGGCGGGACGACGGTATAGACCTCGATGTTCGGGATGCCGGTCGAATGGAATGCCGACGAGACGTCGCCCCAGGGAATCGTCACGGCGGTCCGCGTCCCTTCGGCGAAGGGAACAGATCGTGTTTTCCAAGCCGGCGGGACGCGCGTGATTCGTCCATCGATCCGCACGCGTCCCCCTTCGGGCAACGCGCGAATCGCCGTTTTCGCCGTTCCCGCGCTCAGACCGCCCAGTGACTGGAACGCCAACGTCAAGCGTTTCGCGCCGGGTAAGCGCGCGGCCAACAACGCCGCTAAGCAATCGCTGGGAACCACATCGAAGCCGACGGCGGGCATGACCACCGCGTTCGCGTCGCGAAACAGCGCGTCGCGCGCATGACCGGCTTCGATCACATCGATCTCGCCGGTGATGTCCAGGTAGTGCGCACCGATTCGAGCGCACGCATCCATCAACGGCGCCGCCGTATCGGCGAACGGACCGGCGCAGTTCAGAACCAAGTTCACCTCGACGAGATGTCGGGGCAACTCCGTTTCGTCGCCTAGCCCGAATACGCGGGTTTTCACGCGCGGGTCGTTCGCCCACCGCGCCAACGATTCCGCCTTGCGGGCGGCTACGATCGGGGTTTTTCCGCGACGGAGGGCTTCTTCGACGATCAACTCGCCCGTGAACCCGTTCGCTCCGTAAATCAGCCAGGTCATATTCGTGAAAGCCGCGAAAAATCGATGAGAATTCCGTGATCGACGCTTGAAGCATTGCCGGGGATTTTCATCGCCGACTACAATAAACATCTTCCCGCCTGTAGAACGCCCCACCTTGGCCGCTCATGTCGTCTCTGCCCCGTCGCGACTTTCTGACCACATCGTTCGGCGCGCTCGCCGGACTTTCGCTCTCGACCGCGATCGGTGCGCCGACATTGTCGTCGCCCATCGTGTTACAGGACGCGCCGGAGCCGAAATCGTTGTTCCTCACGTGGTGGCGGGATCCGTGTACGACGATGGTCGTGCAATGGGTCGGACCCGAGTTTCGCGGAGCGATCGTCGAATACGCCGCGCTCGATAATGACGACGTGTGGCGTCGCGCTACGGTCGCGAACAAACCGTTCCCCGACACCGATCAGCGCGTTCATCGTACCGAATTGACCGGCCTATTGCCCGGGACGGAATATGCTTTCCGCATCGTCGGTTGGAAAAGCGTTTATCGCTTTCGCACGATGCCCGCCAAGGCCACCAACGCGTTGCAGTTCGTCTCGGGCGGCGACAGCGGAATCGGCACGCACGCGCAATTGACCAACGCCGTCGCGGCGAAGCAAGATCCGTACTTCGCCCTAATCGGCGGCGACTTGGCTTACGACAACGGCAAAGCGCCGAAGACGTTTTTGACCTATTTGGAAAAATACTCGAAGTCGATGCGCGACACGCGCGGACGATTGATCCCGTTGATCTCGTGTCCCGGCAATCACGAGGTCGACTCGTCGAAGAAGGATAAACGCGTCGGCGCGGCTTCCTACCTCAGCGTATTCGACGGAATCTTCCGTGACACGTCGTACGGCGTGCTCGATTTCGGCGATTATATGAGCATCCTGTTGCTCGACTCGAATCACATCAGCCCGGTCAAAGGCGAGCAAACCGACTGGTTGGAAAAAACGTTGCGCACGCGACGGCCGTCAGCATCTCTTCGCGGCGAATCACGTGCCGGCCTATCCGTCGTTCCGCACGTTCAACGAAAGCGGCGCGGACAATCGGAAGTATTGGTGTCCGCTGTTCGAGAATCACGGCGTCGATTTCGTGCTGGAGCATCACGACCATACGTTCAAGCGGACGCATCCGCTGAAAGACGGTTTGATGGACAAGTACGGCGTTCCGTATCTGGGCGACGGGTCATGGGGCAAAATTCGCGCCTTGAAAAAGCCCGAAGATCGGCCGTACCTCGCCGCCTGGGGCGAGTCGTATCATATGACCGTGCATCGCTTCGAAGGCGATCGACGTTTCCACGTGGCGATGCGCGAAATCGGGCAATTGGCCGACATTTACACGACCGCCGGTAAACGCCCCGCCAAGCGTGGGTAGGTCAATGCGCCGTCAGTTTCAGCCCGACGATGCCGGCCAGCAATAAGCCCAGGCAAAGCAACCGCGGCCATGACGCGGGCTCTTCGAACAGGATCATTCCCAGCACGACCGTTCCGGCGGCGCCGATTCCCACCCACACGGCGTAGGCGGTCCCGATCGGAATCGTTCTGGCGGCGACGGCCAGCAGATACATACTGACCACGATGCCGGCGATCGTGAGTGCGCTGGCCAGCGGTTTGGTGAAGCCCTCGGTGTACTTCAATCCGACGGCCCAACCGGTTTCCAAGAGTCCGGCGACGATCAACAACGCCCAAGCCATGACGAGGCCCTTTCCCAAAAGAAGGAATTAGGCGTCGTCTTGTCTTCACCGGGTACGGCGCACCTCGTCCGGAGCCACAGCGGCTGGTTCCATTTTAGACCTGGCATCGAGATTCGGCTATGGGGCGAGTCGTCACGCAAAACCCACGGTGATTCGCCCCGAACCGCAAGGGACGACTTGCGGATCTCTATGCACGGCGGCTCAGAATGATTTTCGCGTCTCGCGCTTTTCGCTTTTCGTCTCTTCATACTTCTCGATCACGCGCTCGCAATCAGGCAGCGATTCCAAAAACGTCTTACCGTAACTTTTGGTCCGAATCCGCGGATCGAGGATGACCACCATGCCGGTGTCGGTCTTCGAACGAATCAATCGGCCGAAGCCTTGCTTGAGTTTGAGCACCGCTTCCGGCAGCGAGTATTCCGGGAACGGTTTGCCTCCGCGAGCTTGAATCGCTTCGAGACGCGCTTCGATCAGCGGTTGATCGGGGACGGCGAACGGCAGTTTGGTGATGATGACGTTCTGCAACGCGTCGCCCGGCACGTCGACGCCCTGCCAAAAGCTGTCGGTCCCGAACAAGACCGAACGCGGATTTTCCTTAAACAGTTCGAGCATCCGCCCGCGCGGCGTACCGTCGCTTTGCGTGATGAGTTGCAAGCGACGTTCGGTCAACCACGGTGTTAATCGCTCGGCGACGCGACGCAGCATGTCGTATGCGGTGAACAGCACGAACGCGCGGCCGTCGGTCCGCTCGACATAGCGCCGTACCATGGCGACCGTCGCCGCTTCGTACGCTTGCTTGTCGCCCGGATCGGGCATGCCGTCGATCAGGATCAGCTTGGCTTGCTTCGCGTAGTCGAACGGACTGCCCAGGCGTTTGTCGTCGCCGGTGGTCAGTCCCAAGCGATTCCGCAGGTGTTCGAACGAGGCTTGTTTGCCGATGCTCAGCGTGGCGCTGGTCATCACCACGGTCGGTCCGTCGGTGAAGAGGTGATCGCGCAATTCGGGACCGACGTCGACCGGCGCGGCCGAGAGGGAGACGCGCGGAAATCCGCGACGCGACGCGGTCCGTTCGATCCAATACGCCGATCCGGGCAGCTTTTGACCGAGCCACGTTTCCAACGATCCGGCCAACACCTGCAAGCGTTCGGCCGCGCTGACGTAGTCGACGCGCTCGCCGTCTTTTTGAATCGTTTCGGAATGTTGCGCGATCATGCGCGCCAATTTGACCAACGCGGGGCTCAGGCGGTTGCGTACGACGTCGGTCGTATGCACGCGCCCGTTCGAGCCGGGGCGTTCGTCCAACCACTGACAGACGTCGCCGAAAAACTCGTCGGCGGCAAAACGGCATTCCATCACCGCCTTCTGTCCGGCCGGATAATTGTTACCGACCAGTAGGCCTTTGTTCGTGCGATCGTTATAGAGCTTGTTGAGCAGGTATTCGATCTCGACTCGAACCCAGGCCGAGGCCCAGGTGATCGCCGGCGGTTCCTTCGACGGTGTGCGCTTCGTCGAAGATCACCAGTTGATGCGGCGGCAACAAGCTGGCCCCTTCGCGACGCAACGCAAGGTCGCTGAAGTAGAGCGAGTGATTAACGATCAAAATCTGCGCATGCTGCATCCGCCGCCGCGCGGCGTAATAGAAGCAATCCGCATAGGTCGGGCAGTTGCGGCCCAAGCAATTGCCGCTGTCGCTCCGCACGTCGTCCCAAACGGTCGCCGGCGGACGGGCAGGCATATCGCTGAGCGTGCCGTCGTTGGTCGACTTCACCCACTCTCCCAGGTCGTGCAACGCGCGGTGTTCGTCGTCGTGATGGTAGAGCGTTTCGCCTTTGCCTTGTGCCGACTTTAGACGCCGCAAGCTGACGTAATTGCCGCGCCCTTTGACCAAAACGGCCGAGAATTCGAGCGGGATGACCGAGCGCAAAAACGGGATGTCCTTTGTCAGCAATTGTTCCTGCAGCGCGATCGTATGCGTGCTGATCACCACGCGTCGCGTCGCGCGATCGTCGTCGTCCTCGCGCGCGTCCTTGCGGGTTTTTTCGTCACGCGCGGTATCCGGCAACTGATCTTGGCACGCGGCGAGAATCGCAGGCACCAAATACGCGAAGCTTTTGCCGACGCCCGTGCCGGCTTCGATCAGAAGATGTTCCTGCGTTTGAATCGCCCGGGCGACGTCGCGACCATTTCGAGCTGTTCGGGGCGTTGCTCGTACTGCTTCAACCGCGCGGCGACGCGTCCCTGAGGCCCGAGAATGTCCGAGGTGGTCAGCATAACGATCCATGTCCTGCGCGGGGGACGAATGTTCAGTGTAGCGGATTCGTCGGAATGGCGGCAGGGGATCGACCATCGGTCGCAAGGGACTTTTCACGCCTCTTCGCATAGAATACAGCCCACGCTCCGAATTCTTCGCCGCCATCCATGTCAGAACGTAAGAAAAAATTCCGCGCCGACTTTCGCAAGAATCGCCAGACGGGCAAACGTCGCGAGAATGATCTGACGCGCAAATTCGGTCACGCCGAGTCCGCGCACGACGACGCAGCCGCCGACCGCTTGGCCCGAGGCGAACGCTTGAGCGGCAAGGGCGACTTGACCCGTAAACGCACCGTCATGGCCGACGACGCGGCGCGGATCGCCGGCGAAAACCCCGCCCTGGCGTCCGGCGCCGATCTGTTGCGCGGACGCGTGCTGAGCGTATTCGGGCTGACGAGCGCGGTCGAAGGGCCCGACGGAGTGGTCTACAAATGCGGAACGCGGCGGATTCTCAAAACCCTCAGCACCGACGAGCGCCAAGTCGTGGCCAGCGGCGATTGGGTCCGGTTTCGCCCGGCCGCCGACAACGAAGGAATGATCGAAACGATCGAGCCGCGGCACGGCGTGTTGAGTCGCACCAGCCGAGGTCGACGGCACACGATGGTGGCCAACGTCGATCAATTGCTGATGATCGGCAGCGCGGCCGAACCCTATCTCAAACCGAATCTGATCGACCGCTTCATCGTCTCGGCCGAGCAAGCGGGCCTGCGACCGATCATCGGCATCAATAAAGTCGACCTGGTCGACCCCTCCGAACTCCAACCCTTGGTCGGCGTTTACGCGCGAATGGGCTATCCCGCGTTGTTGTTGAGCGCGAAACTCGGTCGCGGCGTCGAACGCCTCCGTGCGTTGCTCGACGGCCGTTCGACGGTGATCGTCGGACAAAGCGGCGTCGGCAAGTCGTCGCTGCTGAACGTCGTGGACGCCGGCTGGTCGCTGCGGACCGGCAGCGTGAGCGGCGAGAACCAAAAAGGCCGCCACACGACGACCACCGCCAAGCTGTTAAAGCTGTCCCAAGGGGGCTACGTCGTCGACACGCCGGGCATCCGGCAATTCCAGCTCTGGGATCTGATCCCCGAAGAAGTGGCCGAGCATTTTCGCGACCTGCGACCGTTCGCCAATCGTTGCAAATTTCCGAATTGCACGCATACGCACGAAGCGGGGTGCGCGATCAAGGACGGCGTGGCGGACGGCTTTTTGGATGCGCGACGTTACGAGAGTTACTGTTCGCTGCGCGAGTCCGAAGAGGACGAAGCGGCCGATTGGGAATGATATGAGCGAGCGGTTGGATATTAACACCGAGCACTCGAATCCGAGCGACGCATCCCCGCGCAAATTCCACGAGTCTCCGTGGTTTTGGCTGCTGGCGTTCGGCGCGGCGGCGTTTCTCGGGCTGTGGGCGATCGCAGGCAAGTACGAGCAACGCGAACGCCGGATCGAAATGAAGTTCGCCGGTCGTCGCGAAGCCAACGAGCGGATCGCCAAGGGCGAAGCCGTCGATCCGCGAGCGAACGTCCCGCAAACCGCGCCGCACGCCGTGGCCGAACGCAACGACGACGTGGACGTCACGCCCGAGCAGGTGCGTAACGCCAAGACGCTGGGGTTTCTGCAATGGGTCGCCGCCGGAGCCGCGATCATCGGCGCCGGCATGACGATCTATGAGCAACGCATGCTTCGCACCGAGCGGACGGAAGCCAAACCGTAAACGCGGCGCTAACGAATGAGTCGCTCTACGAGATTAGTGCAGCCCTTGGGCGGCCAGCCAGCGTTCGGCGTCGAGTGCGGACATGCACCCGCTGCCGGCGGCGGTGATCGCTTGGCGGTAATAGTCGTCCGCCACGTCGCCGGCCGCGAACACGCCTTCGACGCTGGTGTTGGTGCGGAAGGGGACCGTCCATTTGACGTAGCCCTTCTCGTTCGTCGTCAGTTGCCCGTCGAGAAACTTCGTGTTGGGCGTATGACCGATGGCCAAGAATACGCCGCCCGCTTCGACGTCTTGGGTTTTGTCGTCGACGGTGCTTTTCAAGCGCACCCCGGTGACGCCCTTCTTGTCTTCGCCCAAGACTTCGACCATGCCGTGATTCCAGATGATCTCGATCTTCGGATCCTTCATCGCCCGATCGGCCATCACCTTCAACGCGCGTAGCTCGTCGCGACGATGGACCAGTAAAACCTTGCTGGCGAACTTAGTCAGGTAAGTCGCTTCTTCGACGGCCGTGTCGCCGCCGCCGATTACCACCAGCGGCTTGTTACGGAAGCGGGGCAACGCGCCGTCGCACACCGCGCAGCGCGCTGACGCCGCGATTCTTGAAGCGGTCTTCGCTGGGCAGACCCAGGTAGTTCGCCCTCGCGCCGGTGGCGACGATCACGCATTGCGCCTCCAGCGGTTCGCCATCGAGCGGGAAGAGTTTGAACGGCCGCTTGCCGAACTCCACCTTCTTGATATCGTCGGTGACGATTCGCGTGCCGAAGTTCACGGCTTGCTTGCGCATCAGCTCCATCAACTCGGGGCCGCTGACCCCTTCCTTCATGTGCGGCGCCATCGTCGAACGGCGGTCCTCGGCCAGCAGCGTGATCGAGGTAGCTCTCCAAGTCGCCGGCCGGAAAGCCGGGATAGTTCTCGACTTCGGTCGTTAGGGCCAACTGGCCCAGCGGCAGCGTGCCGTTGGTTTGGTTTTCCTCAGTGATCGCCCCTTCGTAGACGATCGGATTCAAATTCGCCCGGGCGGCGTAAATGGCGGCGGTCCAACCCGCGGGTCCGCTGCCGATGATGACCAATTTTTCCGCCATGGCGTGCCGCAGTCCCCGAAAAACGACGAAATTCCGAATGAACGAGAATCGGAATTATAGGAAGCGCGGGCCGGGAAAGAAACGGGGCGCGCAGTCCGTGCGATCGCCTGCATCACTCGATCGCGGGCGACACGTCGTGGACGTTCAACCAGTGTCGTCGTCCGGAGAGCTCGATCAGCAGCCAGTCCCCTTCGATCTGCAGTGTTTCGAATTCCTGCCGCGCGGCGACCGATTTGACCGGCGTCAGCCCGTCGTAGAGCCAGGCCTCCGCCTTGGCGACGCGAACGCGATTCCCGGGCCGATAAACGATACGGCGGTCGTCGGGTTGCGAGCCGCCGTGCGGAAACAGCACGCCATGGCCGTCGCCCAACAGCGTATACGTGTTCGCGGCGGTCAGTCGCAGGCCGAACTTCGGCGCGTCGAAGACGAAGCTCGCCGGCACCTCGACGACGACCTCGCGGCCGGGCGCGACGCTATACGGTTTGCTCGCGATATGAAACGCGAGGGTTTTCGTATTCGTCGGATCGTTCGCGACGACGATTTTGCCCGCTCCGTGGGGTTTGATGGCGGCGACCACGATCGGCTGGAGCGACGCTGACGTTGCGGGCGTGTCGCGAGGCGGTTCGGACGGAGCGGTTCCCTGGGGTGTTGCCGGCGACTCGGCGACGGGCGCACTCGGTCCGGCCGAATAGCTGCGCGTGGCGTCGTCCGGTCTGAACGCGGACTTGCTCGGCAACGTACGAACGGCCGCCGTGGCGGCGGAATGCGTTTCAACCGCCGGCGGATCGCGCAGCAGTGGGTCCGCTGACTTACCGAACTTCGTCGCTTTCCCTTTCGTCTGGTCGAGATCCGGCGCGACGTGCGGCGCGAACGGAATCGGCGCGGTCGAAAACGGGCGAATCGGCGTCCCGCCGGTCTTGGGTGTTTCCTCGACCGGGGGCTCGGTCGATGGGCGCGGCGTCGGCGCGTACGGGTTCACGAACCGCTTCGGCGGCGTATACGGATCGACCGTGCGCCGCGGATCGGACTTCGTCGGACCGACTTTCGGCTTGCCGGACTTGTCGAACGGGATAACGGCCTGAGCGGCCGTGAATGACGTGATGAACGTCAACGGCAGAGCGAAGATCCACGAGCGACTGGACATAAGCGTTCGACTCAAGGAACGAGCGGCGACGATGATTCCATTTTCCGGTAGGAAACTGGGAAAGACAATCGATTTCTTTGCTTAGCCGCCGTCGATCGCCGAGATCTGCGCAGGTCGTAACGACAATCCGCCTGACGTTAACGAAACCGGCCTCTCAGGCGAGAGGCCGGTTTGAATTCGAGTGCACAACTCAAGCTGCGGGATTAATCCTCATCGCTCCGCAATTTCGCCAAGACGCTGTAATCTTCCAGCGTGCTCGTGTCGCCGGTCGAGGTTTTGCCCGAAGCGATGTCGCGCAGCAGGCGACGCATGATCTTACCGGAACGCGTCTTCGGCAGGGCGTTGGTGAAGCGGATGTCGTCGGGGACGGCCAGCGCGCCGATTTCCTTGCGGACGTGTTTTTTCAGCGCGTCCTTCAACGCGTCGTCCGCTTCGCCGCTCTTCAACACGACGAACACCGCGACCGCTTCACCCTTGATGTCGTGCGGGCGTCCGACGGCGGCCGCTTCGGCCACGGCCGGATGACTGACCAGCGCGCTTCTCGATTTCGATCGTGCTCAGACGGTGGCCGGCGACGTTCAACACGTCGTCGATGCGGCCCATGATCCAGTAGTACCCGTCCGCGTCTTGGCGGCAGTTGTCTCCGGCCAAGTATTTGTGCGGAATTTTGCTCCAATACTGTTCCTTGTAGCGCACGTCGTCGCCCCAAATGCCGCGTAACATACCGGGCCACGGCTTGGCCATGACCAGCATGCCGCCTTGGCCCTGCGGAACCGGTTTGCCGGAACCATCGACGATTTCCGGAATGATCCCGGGCAACGGCTTCGTGCAACTGCCGGGCTTCGTGGCGATCGCGCCGGGCAGCGGGCTCATCATCACGCCGCCGGTTTCGGTCTGCCACCACGTGTCGACGATCGGACAACGCTCGCCGCCGATCTTGCGGTGGTACCACATCCAGGCTTCGGGATTGATCCCTTCGCCGACCGAGCCGAGCAACCGCAAGCTGCTCAGATCGCGGCGATCGACCCATTGATCGCCCCACTTGATGAACGAGCGGATCGCGGTCGGCGCGGTATAGAAAATCGTGACGCGATACTTCTCGATAATCTCCCAAAACCGACCTTCGTTGGGCCAGTTCAGTGCGCCTTCGTACATGACGCACGTCGCCCCTGCGCTCAACGGACCGTAAACCAAATAACTGTGGCCGGTGATCCAGCCAGCGTCGGCGGTGCACCAGTACACATCGTCGTCGCGATGGTCGAAGACCCATTCGAACGTTTTCTTGGCGTACAGGTTGTAGCCGGCCGTGGTGTGTTTGATCCCTTTCGGTTTCCCGGTCGAGCCGCTGGTGTAGAGAATGAACAACGGCGCTTCGCTGTCGAGCGGCGTCGCCGGGCAATCGCCCGAGGCGTTTTCCATCGCTTCGTGCCACCAGACGTCGCGACCTTCGACCATCTTCACCGGCCCGCCGGTCCGACGGAGCACGACGCACTTTTCGACCGTCGGGCTTTTTTCGAGCGCCTTGTCGACGTTCTCCTTGAGCGCGATCTGGCTGCCGCGTCGCCAGCCGTAGTCGGCCGTGACGATCAGCTTCGCGCCGCAGTCGATGTTGCGATCGGCGATCGCTTCGCTCGAGAAGCCGCCGAAGATCACACTGTGCACCGCGCCGATTCGCGCATGCGAGCATCGCGATCGCCAACTCCGGCGTCAGCGGCATGTAGATCGAGACGCGATCGCCGGCGTTCACGCCTTGGTCCTTCAGGACGTTGGCGAACTTGCAAACTTCGCGATGCAACTGCTGATAAGTCAGCGTGCGCGTGTCGCCCGGTTCGCCTTCCCAGATGATGGCGGCTTTGTTCTTACGCCAGGTCGTCAGATGCGCGTCCAGGCAGTTGTAGCTGACGTTCGTCTGCCCGCCGACGAACCATTTGGCGAACGGTTCGTTCCATTCCAGCGTTTTGTCGAACGGCTTGAACCAATGCAACTCGGCCGCCAGCTTCGCCCAGAACGCTTCGACGTCTTGGGCGGCTTCGTTCCACAGTTTTTCGTAATCGGCCAAGCTGCCGATGCGGGCTTTGGCCGAGAATTCGGCCGGCGGCGGAAACAGCCGCGACTCGTGCATCACGGTATCGAGCGAACCGGAGGACGACGAAGCATCGGGAGCGGCGGGATTCGAAGCGGCGGCGGACATGAACGAACCTAAAGAGGCTGCGGGGAAACGTGGCGAGACGACGAAACGAAGAGTGCCGGAGGAGCGATCGGTGTCTCGCGCGAAAGCGCATAGACACGCGCGAAGCCACCGCGCGCACGATCAAAAAAGTCTCTCCCCGGGGCATCCCTCCCCAACGTCCGAATCGCAAATTCTAAAATGGGGTGCTGGGGGGTGTCAAACTCGCGAATTTCAAAGATGCCGCTTACCGCCCAAACCGAAATATCTCCCCGTCCGCGTTCGTACGTCCCAGAAACGCGTCGGCCAGGATCCCGGCCGCGATCATGCTGAACGTGATGCCGTTGCCGCCGTAACCCACGGCGAAGCCCACGCGCGGGCGGCCCGGGGGGCTGCCGATGTAGGCCAGGCCGTCGGCGCTTTCGCCGAACGTGCCGGCCCAGGCGTACTCGGGGACGAACTCCGTCCCGGGGAACAACTCATGGAAGCGCGCGACCAGCTTCGCGACCTTCGCTTCCAATTCGCCGTTCAAGGCGTGGTCGAGCGCACGGCGGTGTCTTCGCCGCCGATCATGCAGCGACCGTCGACCGTCCGTCGACCATAAAAATAGGGCCGACTCGATTCCCACAGCAAACACTCGTCGGGCCAGCCGGCGGGGCAGGGCATCGGCGCGCTGGTTACCGCGTAGGTGCTTTGCAGGTCGCCGGTGTTGTCCGGTAAATACGGTTTTGATTCATAACCGGTGGCGAAGATCAGAAATTTGCAATGGACCGTGTGATGTTCGGTCACGGCGACCACGTCGTCCGCCCGCTCGATCACTTCCAAGACCGGCGTCCGGGCGTACGCGTCGAGTCCGCGTTCGCGGGCTTTCTTCAATAACGAGGCGGTGAAGCGAAACGGATCGATCTCGGCGTCGCCGCGCGAGCGGATCGCGCAGGCCGCGCGGATCGAACTGACCGCGGTCAACGCATCATGCTCCAATAAATCCACATCGAAGCCGTGCGCACGGCGGCACTCGTACTCGCGGCGCAGGTCGCCGCCGTGCCACCAATGGCCGGCGAAGTAGAGACTGTCGCGCCGCCGGAACGCGCAGTCGTCGTCCAGCGTGCAGCGTCAACGCCGCGATCTCGTCGATCGCCGTCAGTCCGCGGCGATACGCATGCACGGCCGCTGGCTCGCCGATTTTGGCGCTCAGTTCGACCAGCGGCGTATCGACTTCGTATTGCAACAGGCCGGTGCTGGCCGCCGTGCTGCCGACGCCCAACTCGCGCCGGTCGAGCAGAACGACGTTCACGCCCTCGCGCGTAAAGCGTTCGGCCAGCAACGCGCCGGTGACGCCGCCCCCCAGGATGCAGACCTCGCAGCGGAGATCGCGGTCCAAAGAAAAAGCAGGCGTCGGTTGCGGCCCGACGGCCTGCCAATATGATCGACCGGTTCGTAAATCCATAACGTCTCTCGATGCCGACGTGCGATCAGTCCCGAGATTCGTCCGTGCCCGGTGGTTATCGTCGTCCCTGAGCCCCGCAAATCATATTCGTGCGCGAGCCGAAATCAGATCCGGCCCATCAAAATCAGAATGAGCAGAATCACGACGATCAAACCCAACCCGCCGGTCGGTCCATAGCCCCAGTTGCGACTATGCGGCCAAGCCGGCACCGCGCCCAACAGCAACAAAATCAAAATGATCAACAAGATCGTCGAAAGAGAAATCATCGGCGTGTGCTTTCAAAAAACGAACGTAACCCTGCCCCGGACGAAATCCCCTTAGTCCCCGCTGGGGCTCGCGGCGTGAACGAGTTCCGGCTCTTTCACCGGCGGTCGCGAAATCTGCTGGCGCATCGACGGCCGCGTGCTCTTTTCGAATCGTTCCAGCTTCACGCGTTCGCCCGTCCGGGCGGATTCATACAACGCTTGGATGATGCGAATGTCGGCCAGTCCTTCGAACCCGTTCGGCTCGGGATCGCGACGACGCAGCACGCAGTTCGAAAAGTAAATCAACTCGGCGGCGAACTGATCGCGAATTTTAAACGTCTTGGTCGACGTCTTGCCGTTGATCGTCACCGCATGCTTCATCGGCGCGTGATACGTGTAGCCGGGATCGACGCGGATATCGCCCTTCGTGCCCAACACTTGGTAGTAACCCGCGTCGCCGGTGCCGAAGCTGGTCGTAAACGTGGCGATCCGCTCGCCGGGGAAGTGCAGGATGGCGCTGGTCGCTTCGTCGACTTCCGAAAACCGCTTATCCGCGCCGCGCACGCACAAGGCTTGCACCGACTCGGGCTCGGCGAAATAGATACCGCGCGGCGTTGATGCAATAGATGCCGATGTCGTACAGCGTGCCGCCGCCGAGATCTTTCCGCAGACGAATGTCCCCTTCTTTGACGTTCATCGTGAAGACCGAACTGAATAAGCGCGGCTCGCCGATCTTGCCCGAGTTCACGATCTCGACCGCCCGCATGTTGGCTTTTTCGAAATGCAGCCGGTACGCGGTCATCAACCGCACGCCGGCGTCTTGGCAGGCGTCGATCATCGCCTGGCAATCGTCCACATCGACGCCCAGCGGCTTTTCGCAGAGAACATGGACGCCGGCTTTGGCGGCGCGGGTCACGTATTCGCGATGCATGCTGTTGGGTAACGCGATGTAAACCGCGTCGACGTCGCCGCGATTCAACAGATCGTCCAAGTCTTCGTAAGCGACCGCTTGGTCCAGGTTGTATTTGGCTGCGATCTCTTTACGTTTTTTCGCATCGTCCGAGACGATCGCCTGCAACTTGGCGTTTTCGGCGTGAGAGAACGCGGGCAAAACGGCCGATTGGGCGATGTGACCCATGCCGACCACGGCATAACGAACTTTCCGTTTTCGTTCGGCGACCATAACGACTCTCCGTGCAATGCTGGGAAATGGGGGCTGTTTTGATCGCGCCGACGCCGACTTGGTTCGAACGCGCGTCAGATTGGCTCCCGTTTCACTGCTAACGGGGTCGTAAAGAAACATTTCGCAATTCTCGTGCCCGATTTCAGGATGCGTTTTCGGGTTCTGCGGATTTTGCGTTTTCCTTCAGGTCGCCTTCTTCTTCCAACTTTTCATCGTGTCGCCGTTGAGCTTCGTCGATCGAGTGCGAGCAATGGATGTCTTCCTCGCAGGCGGCCAGTTCGCTCAGCTTGGCGTAATGCTTATGCAACAATTCGATATCCAACTCGGCCAAATCCTCGACGTTGATCAGCCGGTTGCTGGCCCCGTTCAACGCGGCCACGATCTCGTTCAATTTCAATTGAACGGCCAGCGAATCCTTGTTTTGCGAGCGCTGGATTAGGAAGACCATCAAGAACGTCACGATCGTCGTGCCGGTGTTGATGACCAGTTGCCACGTATCCGAGTAGCCGAACATCGGGCCGGTGCAGGCCCAGACGATGATCACCAAAAACGCCAAGGCAAGAGCGGTGGAACCGCCGGTCCAATGCGTGGCGAACTTGGCGAAACGTTCCAACGGGCCGAGATTGCGTGTCATACCGTCTTTCCGGGCATGGCCCGAGGTTCGTGTGCGGGATCGCGTCGTCGTTGCATCGCGCGGAGATCCAATTCGGCCGCCTGAGAAACGTTCGCGCCGAGAATGCGCTCCATGATACCCAATGCGTCGTCGTTCTCGCGCGTCGTATTCGACGCGACGCAATCGCGCGGAACGAACAGTTCGTAGTCGCGCACATACGCGTCTTGCGCGGTGAACAACACGCAAATGTTGCCCGCCACGCCGCACAGAATCAGCCGCTCGACGCGCAGATAACGCAACAGTACGTCCAACACGGTCGAGAAAAAGCCCGAGTGCTTGGGCTTCAGCACGAAGTAGTCGCGTTCTTCGTCCGGCCGCAACAATTCCACTAAGGCTTGCCCGCGCACGCCGTCGTGCAGGCAATGCTCGACCTGATTGTGAAAATTCGACTGCCAGCGCCCGAAGTTGTCGTTGACGTGGATGATCGGGATTCCGACTTCGCGAGCCCGCTCGCGCAACTCGGCGATCCGCGCGGCCATGGGCAGAGCGTGTGTGAGCAGTTGCGCGCCTTCGGGAAATTCCAAATCGTTAATCACGTCGATCAGCAAAATCGCCGTGGCGGACTTCTCGGGCGCGTTGCCGTGCAAATCGACGTTCTTGTGCGGCATGGGATCGGACCTGACCTTGGCGGAAGCTGCGGCGATTAGGCAATCGAAGCAAAACACATGCCCGTGTCGTATTCCGCGTCGTTCGGTCCGCCGGCAGGCGTGGTCTTCGCTTACAAGGGTGTCTCCCGGTCGCGCACGGCGATCCAAAAATTCGGGAAACATTCGCTCAAGGAGGAGCCCCGCGATGGCCGATAACCTACCCCGAGTGTCTCCCGGACCCGCACACTTTGCCCGACCGCTAGGGTCCGCCCCCACCGCACACGTTATGATTCCCACCTTGCCCGCGTCGCCGACTCTCGGCGTCGCTTCGTTCGAGACGTGTTCCGACGACGCCGTCTCCGGAATGCTGCGTCGCCCCTACGCGTTCGGCGCCGCCCGCGTCGAGTGGGACATCGTCGCTCCGCGTCATGCTCGGGCGATCGTCTTCGCGTTCGACGGCGTGCTGTGCGACCTGAGCGGCTGGCTCCGCTGGGCGCACACGATGTTGCCCAAGTTCGGCGTCCGCTGCGGCTTCGCCGAATTCCGCCGTGTCTGGGAACGCCGCTGGCGTCGCCTGGTCGCCGTGCGGGCGATTTCGTTGGAAGCGGCCGTCGACGAATGCCTGGCCTACTGGTTGATCCCGGCCGGCGCGATTCCCGAACTGCGCGCCGCGATCGTCAGCCAAGCCCGCCGCGAACGGGCCGAATGCCGCCTGCTGCCGGGCGTGAAGTCGACGCTCCGCGCGTTACAAACCGCCGGCTGGACGCTGGGCCTGTACGCCGAATCGCCCGAGACCGCCGCGGAACTGAAGCAACGTCTGGACGACCTCGACGTGGCCGAGTGCTTCGCGGTCATTCAAACGGCCGGCGATACGGAATGTTCGCTGGGCGACGAAGCGGCCTTCCATGTGGCCTTGGCCGGATTCGAAGTCGAAGAAAGCGCCGCGGTCTTCGTCGGCGCGGTCGAACGCGATTTGGACACGGCCGAGGACCTCGGCTGGTGGACCGTCTCTTGCGCTACGCACGAGCATGCCGACCGCCGCGTCTGCGAACGCCTGACCGATCTCCCGGGCAAACTGCCCGTCACGACGCCGGAACTGGCGGCCGGTTAATTCCTTATTGAGAATCTCTCCGTCTTTCCGAAGGGTTCCGACTCTCCGAAGGGTGCCCCGGGATCTCGATCCCGGGTCGCGCAGCGACACGACGCACTCTCCGCACGGCGTGGCTCCGCTCCGTCTTGCCCGCCACGTGGCACACCGCGCGGCCGGTTCCCGGCCTTCTGGATTTTCGCGGAACACGCGGAACACTTCACGCGCTCGGCGGTTGCATCTCCAGTCCCCAGTCCCCAGTCCCCAGTCCCCAGTCCCCAGTCCCCAGTCCCCAGTCCCCAGTCCCCAGTCCCCAGCCCCCAGCCCCGCATGCCGGCATGTCGTACGATCGGTGCGACCGGCGTAATCGGCAAATTTTCTGATGCCGGGCCGACGGGGCGGTCGATGGAACTTCCAGCGATGCGTCGTCTGGACGGGGATCTTCCGCCGGCGACGCGCACCGCTGTTCGCGCGGTCGCGACACGACCGCCGCCGCCTCGTCCACTTCGACTCGTCGTTCGACGTTCCCTTGGGGGGGAATCACCCATGTTGCGCATGCTCGCCTTGCTCGGTCTGTCGTGTCTCGCTGTCGGCTGTCGGATTTGCGATAGCCCCTACGATTACTGCGGCCCCGTCCAACCGTGCGGCGAGATGGGCTGCGCGTCGGGCGGTTGCGGAGGTGGTAGTTGCGGCGGCGGCTGTTCGAGCTGCGGCGGAGGCGGTGGGCATTCGCATCACGCCGCGATGCCGTACGAGGGCGAGACGATCTACGAATCGGCTCCGACCCGCATGACGCCGTCGAGCAAGCCGTTGCGTGCCGCTCCGGAAATGGCCCCGGCCGAAGAGATGCCGATGAAGCAAACGCGTCGGAACGTGCCGCACCCGGCGTCGTATCGCGAAGAGGTCCGCGCAACGCGAGGTTATGAAACGCAATCGCGTTACGAAGAATCGTACGCCGGTCGCGGCGCGTCGGCCTACGAAGACAACGTCGCGGCCCGCCCGCGCACGACCCCGAAAATGTCCCGCGCCAACGGCCCGATCGTTTGGTAAGCGGAACGGCTTGCGAATCCGAGAAAATTTCGCCCCGGCACATCCTGCGATGCGCCGGGGTGTTTTGTTTGGTGGAGGGCCGGGATGCGGGACTGGGGTCTGGTAAACGGAATTCCATTCACTCCGCATTGCCGCCGGGGCCACCTTCGACTGCATCTCGAAACGTGAAGATGGAGTATTCGGGGCGGAAGGGAACGCGGTAAAAAACTTTTCGCAACGCCGAATAACCCGCGTCGGTTTCGGCGAATCATTCTTTGAAGCATGGTCGCGGTCGGTATTCCCGGACCGCGAACCGTTTTCCCGCGTGCCGGCCGAAACACGCCGTAACGGCATGCGGTTTCTCGGGGATGCTGTCCGTTCTAAAAAAATCGTGAAACGGACGTGCTCGGAACGCGCGTTTCGATCGTAACGCTCGCAGAGTGAAGATAGGCAAGATCGCGTCATTTGAAACTCGGCGCAAAAACGAAAACGCAGAAAAAACACGGACTCGTAACGCTCGTTTCGCTCGTAACGCTCGCGCAGTGAAGCTGGGGCGTTTGGCGTCGGTTTGGTCGGTACGGACCTTGGGTACCTGTCGCGGCGGGCGTGAGAAGACGAAATCCATCGTCCGCGAAACGATCGCAACGCTCGTAACGCTCGCGCAGTCGATTGAGACACCGCGAGGCGTTTTGTTTCACGTGAAACAAAACGCCGGCGCAAAAAAGCTCCCGGGATCGGCGATTCCGGGAGCGCAAGACGGTTTGTCGTGGATCGAAGACTTCGGAACTTATTTTATGTTGAGACCGTTGACGTCGCGTAGGCACTGAAAGTACGCGGCCAAGTCGCGATGCGTTTTTTTCGTCGCGCTGACGACCAGCAGATTGGGGTCTTTCACGGTATCGCTTTCCGATTCGGCCGTTCGCATGACGAAGCCTTTTTCCTCTTTCCAGTATCGAGGGTGCACGAGTCGTTGGGTCGTCGCGATCAGTTGCTGCGCATCGGGTTCGTCGTAGACCTCGCGCAGATCGCGGATCGGGTACAGCTTCGCGTGAAAGACTTTCGTGCCATCCACGATGACGAGCGTCTCGTTCGATTCAAACCCATAATCGAGATCACGATCGGTCAGCAGTTGGTCCAAAACGTCCCGCAACGCGACGTTTTCGAATTTCGCGGTGATGTTCGGTTTTCGAGGATCGAAACGGGGATACCACCCCAGCTTGAAACGTACGCCGCTTTGGCGTTCGAGGGACGTCACGATATCGCTCAGGTTCGCATTCCGAACATCGAGCGTGATCGAGGCGTTCAACAGTTTGCGCGTCCGTTCGGCGAACTCGCGGGTCTCGGCGTTGTCCGCCGAAATCGGCTCCACCGCGCGAGCGATCATCGATAGCGGTGCAACGCCGGAAACCAGCAGGAGGAGTCCGGAGCAAATCGCGAACGCGTGCGAGCGAGACATGGCGAGTTCCTGAGTAAGGTCGACATGGATTGAGGATCGTTAATTTAGCCCAAACATCAAATTTCACCTATTCGAGTTTTCGCATGCATCTCGACATCGTGTTGAGCAGGTGTCCAGCGCAACAAGAAGCCCCCGGAATCGTGGATTCCGGGGGGCGTTCGGGTGCGTTAATGACGCGTGCTGGTTGTGTTCGCGCGGCTGCGAAAACCAACTATTGGTTCTTGAACAGCAACGGCCCGGCGTACAACGCGCCGGCGCCGAGTTGTTCTTCGATCCGCAGCAGTTGGTTGTACTTGGCGATCCGGTCGGTGCGGCTGGCGCTGCCGGTCTTGATTTGGCCGGTGCCCAGCGCGACGGCCAGGTCGGCGATCGTGCTGTCTTCGGTTTCGCCGCTGCGGTGGCTGCTGATCGTCGTATAGCCGTTGCGTTGGGCGAGTTGGATCGTTTCGATCGTTTCGGTCAGCGTGCCGATTTGGTTGACCTTGATCAAGATGCTGTTGGCGATCTTTTGGTCGATCCCCATCTGCAAACGCTTGACGTTGGTGACGAACAAATCGTCGCCGACCAATTGGACCTTGTTGCCGATCTTGTCGCTGATTTGTTTCCACCCGTCCCAATCGTCTTCGCTGCAACCATCTTCGATCGAGCAGATCGGATACTTGGCCGCCCAATCGGCCAGCATGCCGACCATTTCGGCGGGCGTCATTTCTTCGTTCTTCCCGGCCTTTTTCCCCAGGGTGTACTTCTTGGTCTTTTCGTCGAACAGTTCGGTCGCGGCCACGTCGAGCGCGATCTTGATTTGCTTGCCCGGCTCGTAGCCGGCCGCGCCGATCGCTTCCATGATCAGGTCCAACGCTTCGGCGTTGCTCTTCAGAATCCGGAGCGAAGCCCCCTTCGTCGCCGACGGCGGTGTTCAGCTTGCGGCCCTTCAACACCTTTTTCAACGCATGAAAGATTTCCACGCCGGCTTGCAACGCGCGGCCGAAGCTGTCGAAACCGACCGGCATCACCATGAACTCTTGCACGTCGACCGAGTTGTCCGCGTGCGCGCCGCCGTTGATGATGTTCATCATCGGCGCGGGCAACAAGCGTGCCGCCGGACCGCCGAGGTAGCGATACAACGGCAAGCCGACTTGTTCGGCCGCGGCGTGCGCGACGGCCAGCGAGACGCCCAAGATGGCGTTCGCGCCGAGGTTCTTTTTGTTGTCGGTTCCGTCCAGTTCCAGCATCCGCATGTCGATGCCGGTTTGATCGCAGGCGTCCCAACCGCCCAACTCGTTGGCCAAGACGGTGTTGATGTTTTCAACGGCCTTGAGAACGCCTTTGCCCAGGTAGGTTTTCTTGTCGTCGTCGCGCAGTTCCCAGGCTTCGTGGATGCCGGTGCTGGCGCCGGAGGGGACGGCGGCGCGGCCGCGGGTGCCGTCGACCAGGGTCACGTCGACCTCGATGGTCGGGTTGCCGCGGCTATCGAGAATCTGGCGGCCTTGGATGTCGACGATCGTACTCATAGCGGAATCGTGGGAATGAGAGTGGTGAGAATGATCACAATGCTCGTCGCAGTGATGCATGGAAATTCGAGAAGGAAGTGGCGAAAGACGTCGGCCGCGTCGCGCGGACGTGGCGTCGCGCGGCGGGCCGGAAAACGTGCCCATTTTGCCCGATCAGGGGGCGTTTTACCAGGGGCGGAAAGGCGGACACGGAGCGGGGGAGACGGAAAGAAGGCGACACCGAGTCGCGAAGAGTTTTTGATATGAAAACCGCGTTTCGCGGCGGCTACCGTATTTCGGAATCGTGAAGTCGGCGTTCGCGACGTATGCGTCGCAGCCGCGACAGTTTGCGGGCGCGGCGGGCGATCACCAGTAGCGCGGTGACCAGCAGACCGACGATCACGCAGAACACGAACGTCCCGAACGTGGTCGCGAGGACGCCGCGCCACCCGGTCGGGCGGACGCCGACGAGTTGGTTCAACGCCCCGGCGGCGAACACGCCCGACGCCAGAACGAGCGCCACGTAAAGAAACGGCCGCAAGATGCGATCGACGTCGGCCCCGCGCCGCGACGCCGTTCGTCGAGACGACTCGGAGACGACTTGCGGCGCGGCGTAAGGGTTGTCGGTCATGGTACGCCGTTATCGTTCAACTCGTCGTTGCGACGCAGGAATTGGCGATCGCGATAGGCCAAGGCGATACCACAGATCGCCGCGAACACGATCGCGAACGATGCCAGAACGGTTAGACGCGGATCCGAAACGTCATGCAAATGGAGTCCGATCAACGTAAACGCGCCGAACGTCCCGCCGCCGATCATGCCGATCGTCCAGAGCGCACGTTCGAACGTAACCGGCAGCAACGCACGATGCGCGGCGTCTTGCGCCGGGATATCCGTCTGCGGCGGTTCGTAGGGGTTTTCGATCGACAATGTGTTTTCTTCCGGTTGAACCGCACGCGAATCAATGGATTACGTCATTCTTCCCGGATTGTTCCGAGGCCGAACGTCGTTCGCGTAACCACAACGTCGTGCCGCAGCCGACGGCGAAGACCATTGCGATGGATCCGCAGGCAATGAACCAAGGAGCCCGTCTGCGATACGCATCGTACCGGGGTGTTTGGTCTTGGCCACCGAGCGGAGGAGATTCATAAGGCGGAGGTACGAACGCTTGAAAGAACATCAACACCGCGAACGTGACGCAGACGATCACGCCGCTCATCCAGAAGAGACGTTCCCAACGCCTGATCGGTCGTCGAGAACGTTCGCCGGTCGATACGCGGTAGGCGGTTTGCGGCGGCTGATAGGGATTTTCGTTCGACATGATGTTCGTGTTAAACCGACTCCTCGGCGTCGTCCGCTTGGTCCTCATACCTCAACAACGCCAACGGAATCGCCGCCAAGCCGGCGAGGACGATCAGCAGGAGTTGCAGTTTCAGCGTCGTCACCGCCAAGAGACCGAAGTCGGCGTCGCGCCCGTTGCGCAGCAGATTGATCACCCCGATGACGAACACGAACCCGCCCAGGAGGAACCCGAGCTTGCAAAACGCCCACGCGACGCGGTTGTAAAAGACGAAAAACGAGGCGACCGGTTTGCCGGTCGCCGGCAAACGTTCGACTTCGCGCGGCGATTCGTAGGGGTTGTCGGTCACGAGTCTCCCCGGGACATGGCGGTCGATCCGGCCACCGCCCGCGAGTCGCCGCGCCACCAACGGCGCATCGACGCTAAGGGAACGGTCGCGATCAGCAACACGACGAACGCGCCGAGGAAGAGCAAAAACGCTTGCGAGAAGTTGCTAAGAAATCCGGAAGGCGAAAAGTCCTCGGCGCAGAAAAACCAACCACACGAACCGCCCCCCGCCGCAAACGAGCGCGGTGATCGCGACCGTCGGCAACACGACGACGGACCACGACCACGTCGGCGATGCAGGCGTCCGCGGCGATTCGAACGGGTTGTCGGTCATTTCACGTCCTTGTGATCGGATGAGGAAGAGGCATTCGCTCGACCGGAGAGCCGCAACAACACCCATTCGACCGCGAACGCCGCGAGCCCCACGGCGAAGAACAAGACGAACACGATCAGCGAGGCGTAGAACAATCGGAAGATTCCTGCCAATTGAAAGGGCTGGGTCGCAAGCATAATGCCGGTCAGAAAGATAAACATGCATGCGGAGGCCATCGTATCCACGATCAACAAGCGTCGGAGCGCCGCATAGCGGGGCGTCCACCGCGTTGGATCCGACGTCGGGGCAAGTTCCGCTTGCGGCGAATCGTATGGGTTCGGCCGTTCCATAGGTGTCTCGGTGCGGTGACTGACGAGTGGTGAGGGTATTATCGCCGTCGACGGGCTTTGAGCATGTAATACACCGCAACCGGAATCGCGAGCAGCGCCAGCAGTAAAACGGCGGCCAGTCCGAAGAACATTAACTTGAGCACCACTTCGCCGAAGCCGGGCAGCTCGCGCAAGCTCTTCCGAAACACTCCGACGACGACCAGCACCCCGATGACCGCGATTCCCAGCAACCGCGTGAGGATGTGGCCCGCGCTTGGTAGCGGCGGCAGGGTCTCGTCGCGAAACAGCTCGTCCGCCGAGATCGGCGGCTCGCGACTTTGGGGCGGTTCGTAGGGATTGTCGGTCATGGTGAATCGACCATCAACGTTCCGGCGACTTCGTGAGTACGCACTAAACCACGGCCACCCCAACTTCCGTCGCCGAATACGTGTTTACGGAACCGGAGGACTTACGTCCTCCGCTCGCAAGAACCGCATCCGACGCCACGACTTCACATCTCCAACTGATTCGCACGGCTTTCTAAATGATCGCGCCAACTTTCGGACAACTCGGGGACCGTGCTCAGCTCTCGCGCCGGGCCGGGGTTTTTCTTTTCGCGGTACATCACGTCGTTCGCCCGGGCGATCGTCCACTCGGGGCGGGGGCGTTCCAGCAGTTCGAGCGGCATGCCGGCCTCGACCACGCCGGGCAGCAGCACGCGGAAGTACCACCCGGTCTTGCCGTTGGCGATCACTCGCGCGGTCAGGTCCTTCAGCTTCCAACGCCGGGCCAATTTCCAACACGGTTGACGCGGTTGCGAGACTTGCAACCGCGCGACGCCGAGCGAATAGACGTCGCCGATGCAGATCGTCTCTTCGGTCAGGCCGGCGATCGTAAAGTTTTCGCCGAACGCGCCGTACACAAATTCGACGCCGTGCAGAAACGGCTTCAGTTCGGTTCGCCAGCCGGCGTAATGCTCGGCCGAGTACGCGCAAACCGCTTTGTCGACGCCGCCGTGGTTTTCGAGGTCGGCCTGACCGTCGCCCGCCAGGTTCGTCCAATCGAGTTCGATCGGTCCGGCGATCGGATCTTTGAAGAACCCGCTCAGCCACGGCTTATCCGCCGGATCGCCGGGCGTGCCGTGCCAGCGCGGCGCGCCGATTTGGATGGAGAGAAGCACGGGGGCTGGAGGTTGGGGCTAGAGGCTGGGAGGAGGACGATGAAAAACTCATCGATCCATGATTTGAAACCGAGTTGATTCTAACATCTCCCCAGTCCCCAACCCCACATCTCCAGCCCCCGCGAAGCGTTACTTCACGCAGATCCAGAGGAACGGTTTGCCGTTTTCGTCGACGCGGACCTCGTACTTCGCGCCGCATTTGCTCAGCACGTCGCGGAGCAGTTTGTAGTAATAGGTTTTGCCCGAGGGAAGCGAGACGGGCTTGTCGAAGACCACGCGTTTGGCGGCCAAGCCGTTGTGATCGTAGAGCAGCGGAGCGTCGATCCGCCCTTTGATGGCGGCGATCGCTTCGGCCGCGGTCACGCCGTCGATCTCGGCGTTCAACGTATCGAGCAGTTTGGGAATTTGCTTGTCCAGGCTGACGTCGCTGGCCCAGCCGACGGGCCAAAGCTCGCCGGAGGCGCGACCGTCGAGGATCGCCAACTCGACGCCGGTCCCGGCGGGCTTGCGCGGAACCAACACGCCG
The DNA here is from genome assembly GCA_049840575.1 of Pirellulales bacterium. Lineage (GTDB taxonomy): Bacteria > Planctomycetota > Planctomycetia > Pirellulales > JALHPA01 > JANRLT01. Next base: position 197,058 of record JASGKV010000001.1, on the reverse strand, counting down.
CCGACGGGGCGGAGCAGGGCGGCCAGCGCGGTGCCGCGCGAGAGACCTTGGAACTCGTCGCGGACCGGTTCGTCGGAGGCGAGCGCCTTTTCGATCTCTTCGTCGATCACCAACGGATGTTTGCCCGCGGCCAGTTTCCGCAGCACGTCGGCCGGCTTTTGCCCCAACGTGGCGACGGTCACTTTCGCGCCGAGATCGGCGTGCACCGCTTCGAGTTGTTGTTTGGTCAGCCCGAACGCGGTCTTGGATTCGGTGACGCCTTCGACGCCGTGATCGCCCAGCGTGCGCATCCAATTCGCCAAGCCGGTCAAGTCGCGTTGCGAGAAGCGACCGCCGGGCACGACGATTTCGCCTTTCTCGCTGATCGCGCCGACGACGCGAAACGATTCGGCGCCGGCCGCGCCGACCTTGGTCAACGACGGTTGATCGCCCGGCTTTGCGCCGCGGATGCGGACGGCCCCGGCGTCGAGTTTGGTCAACGCCTGAAACCACGTATGTGCCGTTTGCGGCGCAGGACGGCCTTCGGTGTAGAGTTCGAAATCGATCTTCGCCGGATCGGCCGCGCGCAACGACGCGTGCCCAGCAAGCAGACCGAACAACGCGACGACGACGGACAGAGTACGAACGCGAAGCATCGGCGGACCTGAACCCAAGAAGCGAGCGGGAGAAGGCGGTGCTTCGATTATAAGGGGAATCGCCGCGCCGATTCGCCGGGGAATCCGACCGGACTGCGAAATCCCCCGTCCCGCGGCAATCGGTGGTAGCGAAAAAACCGCTTGGGTGGCGGGGCCAAACGGAGTAGGGCCCGGAAAGCGTTCGGCGTCGCGCGTTCCGGGGGCTTCGCTACGCTGCGTCCCCGGCCAACCCAAGTCACTTGGTCGAACTCGCGTTAATCGACGACGCTGGACGGTCCGCGCCGGGTCGGCTAAAATCCGAGTTTCGATCTTCTGCCCCCCGGGCGGCTCGTTTCCATGAGTCGGCGCCGAGCGGCACTCAAGGGAAGCGCGTTGTTGTATGGCGGACGAGAAAGAAGAGCGCTGGAACTCGAAGGGGTGGTCGTCAAGGCGCTCGCCAACACGAACTTCCACGTCCAATTGGACGCCGGCCACTTGGTGACCGCCTACGTCGCGGGTCGGATGCGTAAGAACTTCATCCGCATCGTCCCCGGCGACCGCGTCCGCGTCGCCCTGTCGCCGTACGACCTGACGAAAGGTCGCATCGTGTTCCGCGAACGCTAATCGCTCTCCGGACGATCCGCGATCACTTCCCGCTTTTGAACAACGTCAACTGCGGGTCGATGTCCGCTTGCGGACTCAGCTCTTTGTAGAGCAGGCTCGGTTGGATGTCGCGGTTGTGTTGGTATTTGTCGCTGCGGTATTCGACGATGTCGCCGCGTATTTCGTGATAGAAAATTTGGCAGATCGGCACGCCTGGATAAATCTTGACCGGCTGTACGGCGAACATCTCGAGCGTCCAGTAACCGCAGAAGCCCACGTCGCCGAAACCGGCCGTGACGTGGACGAATAAGCCTAAGCGGCCGATCGACGAGCGGCCTTCGATCATCGGGACTAAGTTGTGCGTCTCGGTCCGCTCGCACGTACGGCCTAGATAGAGCTGATTCGGGTTGAGGATCAACCCCTCGGGCGGAATCACCAATCGCTCGACGCGATTGGGACGCTTCATGTCGAGGACGATTTCCTCGTACGTCATCAACTCGTCGTGTAGCGTCAGGTTGTAGCTGTTGGGGTTCAACCGTTCGGGATCGAACGGCTCGATCAGCACGTCGGTCCCCATGCGTCGCCGGATTTCTTCGCCCGAGAGAATCATGCTTCGGTCCTAGAACGTGCGGAGACGGGTGCAAGAGCTTCGGCTGTGACTTCGGTTTGGTGTTCGATTTTGCCGGTCGTTTCGCCGGACCTTTGCTCGGTACGACGCCGACTTGCGGGCAGTCTTGCAGCAGCGGGCAAACGTCGCATTTCGGTTTCCGGGCGTCACAAATCGCGCGACCGTGATGGATCAGTCGATGACTGAAGTCGATCCATGCCGTCGGCGGCAAAATCGCCATGAGAATCGCGTTCGACGCGGACCGGATCGGTGTTTTCGGTCAGGCCCAGGCGACGCGTCAGCCGGCCGACGTGCGTGTCGACGACCACGCCGCTGGGAATGCCGAACGCCGTGCCGAGCACCACGTTGGCCGTCTTCCGACCGACGCCGGCCAGCTTCACCAAGGCGTCGAGATCGCGCGGCACTTCGCCGCCGTGCAGGTCGACCAAGTCGCGGCAACAGGCTTTGATGTTCTTGGCCTTGCTGCGAAAAAAGCCGGTCGATTGGACGAGCTTTTCGATCTCCGTGACCGGCGCGTCGGCCAGGGCCTGCGCGGTCGGATACGTTTTGAACAACGTCGGCGTGACCATGTTCACGCGAGCGTCGGTGCATTGGGCCGACAGGATCGTGGCGATCAGCAGCTGCAGCGGACCGTCGTGGTTGAGCGCGCATTCGGCGTTGCCGTAATGCCGCGCTAACAATTCGACGACCTTCCGGGCGTGCCGTTGCGGTTCGGTCAAAACGGCCATCGGCGAACCACGGGATGAGAGAACGGCCTCGTCGCACGAGCCGTCATTCTCGATTTCGGCGAACGGGGTGTCAAGGAAGGAAGAATCATGCGCTAAATCGACGGCAAGCGACGCGCAAACCACGCATGAATCAAGCCCGCTTGGTAGAACGCGCGTGGGGTCGTAAAGCCTCCTTCCACGATCATCTCCGTCGTTTCCGCGACCGGTCGGACGGCGACTTGGCGTTCGTAGACCGTCCGCAAACGCTCAGCGTTTTCCGCGGGGATGTCCGCGCCGCGCATCATACGAATCCACACGTCCAACACATCGGAATACTCGTCGGAGCGAACGTCGCCGGATAAGTCCGCGTTTACGAAGATGCCGTCGGAGCGAAGTCGCGCGGCGATCTCCGCGAAAAACGCCACTCGCGCGGAACGCTCGAGAAGGAACTGCGACACCAACAACGCGGTCGCCGCATCGTACGGTTGTTCGGCGAGCGGCAACGTGTCGAGATAGCCTTCGTGAAACGTGCAGCGGTCAGAAATTCCAGCCGCGGCGGCTTTGTTCCGACAGACCGTTAGCATCGGGGCGGAGGGTTCGACCGCCGTGAAACACCAGTTCGGAAAACGCTCGGCCAACGCGAATAACTCGTGACCGGTCCCGACGCCTACGCACAAAATGTGCGCCGTGTCCGGCAAGTCGGCCAAGATCGCGGCGATCAACACATGTTGCGCGTCGCGCAGCGGCGCCAACTTCGTCCAGTGACGATCGTAGTTGTTCGCCGTCGCTTGATCGAAGCCGACGGGTGGGGGAGGTTGTGACATGTATGTGTGCGCTTGCAGTTTGTCATTCAAATAGAAATCGCCTGTATAACCCGCTACGATTCTACGCTTATGTCATATGGATCTAGGGGGTGATTCGATTTCTAGTTGATCTAAGCAATGCTTTGTCACAAGCGCAACATTGATTTCCATTTCCGAACTGTCATAACAAAGGACGATAAATGCATCGGATTTCGGATCGGAATGATGTAGCCATGACACCGAGACTTGGGCGTGATCATCCGAATCGATTTCCGCGAGTTTGCTCAATAGCTCGTCGACATCTTTGCAAACGTCCGTAAATGGTATCCAAGTGCCTCTCGGTTTGGAAAATACACGCTCAAGCGTAATTGATGTCCATTTAGCGTTAGTGATAATCTCTGCGAACAACTCCTGGTATTTGTGGGACGTCATTTTGTAGTAACCATCGAGCGTGGGGAAAGCATATCGAAGCGTGCAGAATCACGTCTGTTTTTTCGCCTCGAACATCACTCGGCTCGCCGCTCCGACCGCTTGGCCGAATTCGATCGGGCGGCACAGGCCAGCCAGCGTCAGCTCCATCGCGGACAGCACGCTCAAAATATCCAACTCGTCGATGATCCCCATGTGGGCGATGCGGATGATTTTGCCTTTGAGATCGAGCTGACCGCTCGCCAGTTTGACGCCGTAATCGGTTTCCATCGCCTTGAGGAACCGGCCGGCGTCGATCCCGTCGGGCACTTTGGCGGCGGTCATGCCGTCGGCGGGGCGGGCGGCGAAGCACTCCCACCCGAGTTCCTTCAGCCCGGCGCGCGTCGCCGCCCCCAATGTGCGCGCGTCGGACCAGACGCGGTCCATGCCGCGCGCCAGGATGATCTTCAGCGTCTCGTGCAACGCGCCGATCAATGTGTGGGCCGGCGTCCAGGGCGTGGTGGGACCTTCGGCCAGCTTCTTACGATGCGATAGCAGGTTGAGATAGAACGCCTGGGCTTTGCAACGCTCCATCGCGGCCCAGGCTTTGGCGCTCGCGGCGACGATCGCCAGGCCGGGCGGCAGCATCAACGCTTTTTGCCCGCCGACGACCAACACGTCGATCCCCCACGCGTCCATGCGGCACTCCTGCACGCCGGCGCCGCTGATGGCGTCGACGACGAAGACCGCGTCGGTCGGGGCAACCACCTTGGCGATCGCGCGCACGTCGTGCGCGACGCCGGTGCTGCTTTCCATCAACGTGCCGAACACGCCGACCGCGTCGGGATGGGCTTTGAGCAGCGCCGCCACGTCGGCCGCTTCGACCGGCTTGCCCCACTCGACCCGATGTTCGACCACGTCGATCTCGTACGCGGCGGCGATTTTGGCCCAGCGTTGCGCGAAGACGCCGGCATTCAACACGATCGCCTTCCGCCCGCGTGGCACCAGATTGACCATCGCCGCTTCCATCCCCGCCGTTCCGGAGCCGGCCAACACGACGACGTCGGACCGCGTTTGAAAGACGTCTTTCAAACCTTCGAGGACCGCCGCGAATTCGGCATAGCTCTCGGGCGTTCGGTGATGCGTCACTTGTCGTGCGAGCGATAGTAACGCGGTCTCGGGAACCTGCGTCGGACCGGGCGTGAGAAGGCGTTTCTTCGGAAAGGGCATGCTAGCGGCACGGGTGTTGAGCGATTGTACGGATAGCGAATCAAGCGACTCATTTTAAGAGATCGACCGTCGTGCGACGAGCGGCCGAAATCGCTCTCGCTCCGATCGGACCGGTTTGCTACGCTGCCGGTTCGCGCAAAGGATTGCGCATGCGCATCGTCTTTCCACGATTGTCGAGGCACGGATGTCCGTCGAGCGTCCCTGGGCGTTGGTTACCGGAGCGAGCAGCGGCATCGGCCGCGAGTTCGCCGTCTTACTGGCCGAACGAGGCTACGACCTCGTGCTGAGCGCCCGTCGCGGCGATCGCCTGAACGAATTGGCCGGCGAACTCAAACAGCAACACGGCGCGAACAGCCGTGTGATAACGGCCGATCTCAGCACGCCGCGCGGTCCGGAAAAATTGATGGCCGCCGTCGAGATGGCCAACATTCCGGTCGAAGTGCTGATCAACAACGCCGGCCTGGGCCACTACGGCGAATTCATCGATCAAACGGTCGATCAGATCGACGAAGTGATGACCGTCAACATGCGGTCCGCCACGCTGCTGGCCCACACGTTCGCCGATCGGATGAAACGCCAAGGAGGGGGCCACATTCTGTGGGTCGGCTCGTTCGCCGGTCTGCAACCGGTCCCGCGTTATGCGATTTACTCGGCCACCAAGACCTACGCCGTGGCGTTGACGTACTCGCTGCGTTACGAATTCCGCAAATGCGGCGTGAAGTTCAGTTGCCTGATGCCGGGCTTCATGGAGACCGAATTTCACGAGGTCTCGAAGCACAAAAAAACCAAGCTGATGAAATGGATGACGTTGGACAAGACCGACGTCGCCAAAGCGGGCCTCAAGGGCATGTTCGGCAACAAGCACGTCATCATTCCGGGGGCGTTCTATAAACTGAACGCCTGGCTAGGGCGTGTTCTCCCGAAACGTCTTGTGACCGCCCTGTCGGCGGCCGTGGTGAAGAACAAGGATCACAAGCCGGGCGAAGGTCCGCGTTTGATGCGCGAAGCGGCGTAGCACGTTTTCAAATTCGGGCGTAGGGTGCGTCTCGACGCACCATGCGACATTTTTCGGAATCGGTGGATGAAACAGTTACGCGGAAAACGAGCGTTGATCACCGGCGCGGCCAACGGCATCGGTCGCGCGTTTGCGCGTCAGCTGGCCGCCGAAGGGACGAACTTGGTCTTGGTCGATGTCGACGCCGACGGGCTGACCGCCGTGGCGGGCGAATGCCTGGCCAAGGGCGTGACCGTGCATCAACTGGTCTGCGATCTGACCGACGAAGCGGCCGTCACGCGGATGACGACCGCCGCGCTGGCCATCCACGGCGGCGTCGATCTGTTGATCAATAACGCCGGCATCGCGTTCTACGGCCCCACCGAAACAATGTCGGCCGCACAATGGGATCGCCTGCTGCGGATCAATCTGCTGGCGGCGATTCAGATCACGCGCGAAATCCTGCCTTCGTTCTTCGATCGCGACGAAGCGCACATTCTCAACGTCTGCAGCATCTCCGGGCTGGTCGCGGGAGGCCGGTTCGCCGCCTACCACGTCAGCAAGTACGGGCTGGTCGGATTCACCGAAGCGTTGCGGGCGGAATACGTTCGCCGCGGCATCGGCGTCACGGCGTTATGCCCCGGGCCGGTGACGACCAATCTCTACAACGCCGCCGAAAGCGGTCGTCCGGACAAAAAAGTGCCGACCCCGCCCGAGTGGGTCTGCGCCACGCCCGAGGCGGTGGCCAAGAAGGGCATCCGCGCGATCAAAAAGAACCACGCGATGACGCTGGTCACGCCGATGGCGCACGTCCTGTGGCGGATCAAACGCTGGGCGCCGGGGTTTTTGGATTTGCTGAATCGGCTGTCTCGACGCAAGAAGAAATCGCAACCCGCGTCGCCGCAAAAAAGTTCATCCGCGGGCGAGTCCGCTCGCAAGAAGGCCGCTTAGTCACCGCACGACGAAGCATATCGCCGGCAAGAATCATGAAATAACGATTCTGTTTGAAATACGAACCAGAATCTGGTTCGTCGCGTAATAGCGTTAGAAAAAACAACCGGTCCGGGGCTCGGAATCCCGCGTCTTGTCGTCCGTGACATTCTTGATGGCGATCCTTCGCCGTCTAATCGAAATCCGCCGGGTGACACAGGCAGGTTCGAGGGAATTCGGATTCTTCGCCGCACGGACCGGTCTTCTGTCCACATCCTTGCCGTTCACTTCAGGACGGATCCTTCCTACCTCCATGTCGTCTCCGACAGGCCCATCCTGGGCGAACCGACAAACATCGCTGCGCGAACCGATCCGCGTCGTTCCAACGACACGGCCCGGCCCTGGTATGTGTTCGGTGTTGCGACGAGTTATCGAGTGAGATCGTCGAACAGGTCTTGAAAGTTCGGCAGTTCCGTTCGCAGGCGTTCCAGCCACGCATCGGGTTGCCACAGTTCCACGCAGACCGCCGCGCCGACGACGATCACGTCGCCGCCGGGCTGCACTTGCAGGAACTCGCGAAATCCCTCGGGAACGACCAGCCGTCCCCGACCGGCCAATTGCACCTCGCGATGACGAGTCGAGAGCAACCGGCCCAACCGTTGCACGTCCGTCCAACGGTCCTGCAATTTGCCGGCCCGGAGCTTGGCTTGCACCAATTCCAAACCGGCCGTCGTGCGTGTTTGCCAATCGGCCCGCGCCCACAAACTGAGGCAGCCCGGACGTTCCTTGACCAACATGCATTCCGCGCCCGACCGCGTGAGGGGATCGGCTAAGTCGGCGGGCAGCGACAACCGAAACCGCTCGTCCAACGATCGTGCGAACTCACCGGTGAGTAGCGACGAATCGGACATGCGGGTCGGCAACGAATGAGCGGGAAAAAGTCGTTGGGGCTGACTCCGTCCGACCCATCGTTTTGGGTCGACTTCCCATAATTCGGATCAAGTTTGAAATTGATCTGGGAAGGAAACCCACAGGCGTGAATTTACCCGCCGAGTTGGTTTTTGCAAGAGAATTTTTCAAAAAACTGCCGATCGCTCGATTCGGCCTGATGTTCCGCAACTCGCGACTCGCTAGCGAGTTAGAACGAACACTTTGCGAGAGTCATGGACCTAAGACCGTCGTCGGAGTGATCTCGCGCGTCGTCGAAATTACGACGGCTGATAATGTGACGCGCGATGCGAAGGGGTGCGCGTTGCGACGAAATGTCCGAGCGTTCACTGATCGAAGTTGTTCTTCTTCCGCAGCAGATGATGATACGCCTGAGCGAAGCGATGCGACTCGTCGCGAACGTATTGCAACAGTCGTAACGCATACGCGTGACGGCTGAGCCTTAGCGGTTCGTCCAACCCGGGGACGTAGATTTCTTCCTCGCGTTTGGCCAACGAGATCACCGTCGGCGGCGTGATGCCCAACTCGCGGAACGCGGCCAGTCCGGCGTTGAGTTGTCCCTTGCCGCCGTCGATCAACAGGATGTCCGGGAACAGTTCGTTCTCGTCTCTCAGTCGTTGAAAGCGCCGGCCGACCACTTCGTGAATGCTTTTGAAATCATCGATCCCGCTCACACCGCGGATCTTAAATCGCTTGTATCCGGGCTTAAACGGCAACCCGTCGATGAAGCTGACCAAGCTGGCCACCGTCTCGCCCCCCTGCAGATGGGCGATGTCCACCCCTTCGATCGTGCGGGGCGTTTTGTCCAGTTTGAGGATCTGCTTGAGCCCCTTCAGGCCCTTCTTCGGGTCGATGTAAAACACCTCGGGTTGCGTGTTGTCGTCGAGATCGCCGCGTTGGTCCAGCGTTTCGAGTTTGCCGATCTCGTCGCGCAGCCGGGCGGCTTTCTCGAACTTCAGGTTCTTGCTCGCCTCGAGCATCTCGGCCCGCAGTTCGTCCAGCAGTTTGTCTTTGTTGCCGTCCAAGAACGTCCGCAATCGCGCGATCGAGCGTTTGTAGTCGTCCTTGCCGATCCGAAAATTGCACGGCGCGGTGCACTGACGGATCGAGGCCAACAGGCAGGGCCGAAACCACCGCCAGCGCTCGTCGCCCGCTTCGATATCCAGGTCGCAGGTGCGGAATTGGAAGATCTTTTGCAGGGCCGTGACCGCGGCGCGGAGACTTCCGGCGCTGGTGAACGGGCCGTACAGCTTCACGCCGCTGCTGCGGGGTTTGCGGGTCACTTCGATCCGCGGAAAGTCCTCGTGCGTGGTGATTTGCAGGTACGGGAAGCTCTTGCCGTCCTTCAGGTCGCTGTTGTAACGCGGTTGAATATCCTTGACCAACCGCGATTCGGTCAGCAACGCGTCGACTTCGCTTTCCAGTTCCAGAAAGTCGATGTCCCAGATCTCTTTGACCAAATCCGACGTCCGCATCTCGACGGCGGCCGCTTTGTGAAAGTAGCTGCCCGCCCGACTGCGCAGATTCTTGGCCTTGCCGACGTAAATCACCCGACCGGCACGATCCTTCATCAGATAAACGCCCGGCTTCTGCGGAAACTCGCCCCGCTTGGCCGCGGCGTAGTCGAACCCACCCTGCCCCTCGGGCGGGAGTTGCGACAGTTTGTGCGGAGGAAGGTCGGACATATTTTCAGGCGTAGGGTGCGTCTCGACGCACCATCAATCGATGTCGTTTATCGCGAATGGGAAGTCTTGCGTCGGTGCGTCGAGACGCAGCCTACGAATGCTTGGCCCAATAACTCGCCACGAATTTCCGGTAATCCTCCGGCGTATCGATCCCGATCGAGGGCTCGTCCACCACGCCGATCGCAATGGGGTAGCCGTGTTCCAGCACGCGCAGTTGCTCCAAGTTCTCTAACCGTTCCAACGGCGTCCGGGGGAGCACGGCGTACTTCGGCAAAAACTCGCGGCGATATACGTACAGCCCCAAATGCTGATAAAACACCGCCGGCTCGACCGTCAGCAGGTCGTCGCGCCAGTCACGGGCATGCGGGATCGCCGCACGGCTGAAATAGAGCACCGTGCCGGTGAACGACGTTTCCGACAACTGTTCCGCATCGGGTCGCCACACGACCTTCACGCAGGCCGGATCGTCGAGCTTCGCCCGTTCGCGGATCGGCGTGCAAAGCGTCGCCATCGGAGCTTCAGGGTGCGACTCCAGAATCGCCACGGCCAAATCGATCGTCTCGCCGCTCAACTCCGGCTCGTCTCCTTGGACGTTGACGATCAGATCCGCGTCGGGCAATTGCGGTGCGACTTCCGCCAGGCGGTCCGTCCCGCTGGGGCAATCGGGGCTGGTCATGATCACGTCGGCGCCGAACGCCCGGGCGGCGGCGGCGATCTCCTCGTGATCGGCGGCGATCACCACGCGCAACGGTCTTAGCCCGACAGGCGGCTTCGTAGGTGTGTTGCAACAACGGCCGGCCGGTCTCGTTCAGCAGCAACTTGCACGGCAAGCGGGTGCTGGCCAGTCGGGCGGGGATGACGATAACGCTGCGCATGAAGGAAACGAATGCGTGGAAAGCTGGGTTTTTAAGGGGAATGCTCGCTCGCGATATGCATGTCGGCGTTTCGCGCAATCGCACACGATCGGTACGACCGTCGGGAAAATCCCCACAACGCGACCGAACTTGCTGCGGATCGAGCCGGTTCGAACAATTATAGGGCTTTCCTTCGCGACGACAGGTCCAAACCGTGCGCAGGCCTGCGTGCCGGCATCGTTCGCCTCCCGTCATCTCCCAGGAAAATGCTAAGGTACGGTAGTCTCCCGGCCGTCGAAGCACGATTTCACATCCTACGGCTTTGTTTCAGGCACTTTCGCGGGTGAGTTCGCTTATGTGTGGCATCGTCGGTTACGTCGGCTCGAACGAAGCAGATCCTGCTCGAAGGGTTGCGTCGCTTGGAATATCGCGGCTACGACAGCGCAGGAATCGCCGTCGAACGGGGCACCGGCGAATTGCAGGTCGTCAAAGCGGTCGGTCGGATCGATAACTTGGCCGCCCGGGCGACGCAGTTTTCCACGACCGGCACGACCGGAGTCGGACACACGCGCTGGGCGACGCACAGCGCACAAACGACGTCAACAGCCACCCGCATTGGGGGGGCGAAGGCTCGCTGGTCGTGTGCCACAACGGCGTGATCGAAAACTTCCGCGATCTGAAAGCGATCCTCGAAGCCGAAGGCTACGTGTTCCGCTCGGCCACCGACACCGAAGTGCTGGCCCACTTGCTGGACCGCGAACTGCGTAAAGAACTCGTCGTCGGCGGAGTGGGGAACGAACCGTACATCCACCGCACTCAAGGCGACGCTGGCCCAACTCCACGGCACGTACGGCTTGGCGATTCTATTCAAAGACGTTCCCGGCACGATCTTCGCCGCGCGGCTCGGCAGCCCGTTGGTGGTCGGCGTGGGCGAAGGCGAGCACTTCCTGGCCAGCGACGCGTCGCCGTTGGTCGGTCACACCAAAAAAATCGTCTATCTGGCCGACCACGAATTGGCGATCGTCACGGCCGATCATCTGCGGATCATCCATCGCGACCACCGGCCATGTGACGGTCAACGTCCGCAAGCTGGAAATGGAAGCGACGCAAGTTCGCTTGAACGGCTACGACCATTACATGCTCAAGGAGATCTACGAGCAGCCCGAGACGCTGCAAAACGCGATGCGCGGCCGATTGTGCGTCGACGAAGCGACCAGCGTCTTCGGCGGGTTGAATCTCACGCCCGCGCAACTGCGCTCGGTCAATCGCATCGTGCTGACCGCTTGCGGCACCAGTTGGCACGCCGGCGCTGGTCGGCGAGTACCTGATCGAAGAACTCGCCCGCATCCCGGTCGAGGTCGAATACGCCAGCGAATTGCGTTATCGCAATCCGCCGATCGACCGCGACACGCTGCTGTTCGCCATCACACAAAGCGGCGAGACGGCCGACACGCTGGCCGCGCTCCGCGAAATGAAACGCAAAGGTCACTCGACGCTGGCCATCTGCAACGTGGTGGGCAGCACGATCGCCCAAGAGGCCGACGGCGGTATTTACCTGCACGCCGGCCCGGAAATCGGCGTCGCTTCGACCAAGGCGTTCACGTCGCAGGTCGTCACGTTGGCCATGTTGGCGTTGTACTTAGGTCGCTTGCGCACATCTGAGCTTCGGCGCTGGGCTGCGGATCATCGAACAACTCAATCGCTTGCCCGAACACGTGGCGACCGCGCTCGATTGCGATCAACAAGTTCGTCGGATCGCCGAGAAGTATTGCGACTGCAAGAACTTCCTCTACCTGGGCCGTCAGTACAACTTCCCGACCGCGCTCGAAGGGGCGTTGAAGCTGAAGGAAATCAGCTACATCCACGCCGAAGGCTACCCGGCCGCCGAGATGAAGCACGGCCCGATCGCGTTGGTCGACGAACACACGCCCAGCGTGTTCCTGATGCCGAAGGGGTTCGTCTACGACAAAGTGATGTCGAACCTGGAAGAGATCAAAGCCCGCGGCGGTCCGGTGATCGCCATCGTGGAAGAAAACGACACCCGCGTGGAACGAATCTGGCCGACGACGTGATTCGCATCCCGGCCGTCGAGGAGTTCCTGCAACCGATCGTCACGATCATCCCGCTGCAACTGCTGGCCTATCACATCGCGGTGCTCCGCGGCTGCGACGTGGACAAGCCGCGCAACCTGGCCAAGAGCGTCACGGTCGAGTGATTCGCCGCTCGATGAGGTTCCTTGTAAAACACGGCCCCCCGGAATCAGCGATTCCGGGGGGCGTTTTTTTTGCACGTGAAGGGTGGACGCGCACCGATTTGCCTGCCGCGCGGGAACCTGTTACAAATTCGGCGAACGCGGTTCACCACCGCGACTCGGAGTTCCACCTCTCTCGACGCACGATCGCCATGCCGACTTATCCGATCAAGATGACGTTCAAGTTGCTCGCCCTGGCGCCGCAAATCTACGTAACGGACGCGGCCGGGACGTCGTTGTTCTACGTCAAGCAAAAATTGCTCAAGCTGAAAGAACACGTCGAGGTCTTTCGCGACGAGAGTCAGAAGCAACTGCTCTACAACATCAAAGCCGATCGCGTGATCGATTGGTCGGCCAAGTACCACATCACCGACGCCCAGGGGAACGACGCTGGGACCATCCAGCGTCACGGCGCGAAGTCGATGTAGCGACACACTACGAAGTCTTGGAGCACGGGCAGACGAAGTATCTGCTGCAGGAAAAAAGCGTGATGACGCGCTTCCTCGACGGCGTGCTGGGCGAAGTCCCGGTGTTGGGACTGTTTACCGGATACTTCTTCAACCCGTCGTATCTGGTCACGCACGCCGTGGGACCGAAGACCGGTCAACTGGCGATCCAAATCGTCAAGAAGCCGTCGTTTATGGAACGCAATTTCTGGCTGGAACTGCACGACCCCGAGTTGGACGTCGCCGAGCAAGCCAAAATCATCCTGGCGATGCTGATGGTCGCCCTGCTGGAACGAACCCGGGGCTAACCCGAAAACGCGCGGAAACCCGAGGGGTGTTCCGGGCATTCGTGCTTCGCCAAGTCGGCGAGTGGACTTTCGTCCATTTATTTTGCCCGACGCCGAATAAAGGGGCGTCCGCCGAACGAATAATAAGTTGGTCGGACACGGAACGCGCCGGCGTCCGCTCGGCATTCCGTGCCGGCCAAAAAAAACGCAAAACGCTTTGGACACCTGATCGCAACGCTCGTTTCGCTCGTAGCGTGAAGATAGGGGATTTGGCGACATCTCGATCACCAATCGCACTCGCCACTTTTTGCTTGGAAAACATAGAACGAAGTGATCGTTTCGCTCGTTTCGCTCGCGCAGTGAAGATAGGCAAGCAAGCTCGAGGCGGACTCGCCGAAAATTCGGTGAACAGCCGGCTGTTCGACGATTCGCACGGTTCGTATCGCGCGTTCCACTCGCGCCGTTTGATGGAAGAAAAAACTTGCGCGCGTCCGCGATCGTTTCGCTCGTAACGCTCGCGCAGTGAAGCTTGGTAAGTCGGCGGGGAGAGAAACCCCGTCGCGGGATAAGAAATCCGTGCGTCGTATTATTCGTCGTCGCCGGCGTCCAGATTGTATTCCTTCAGTTTTTTATGCAGCGTGTTGCGGTTGATCCCCAGGCGGCCGGCCGCTTTGGTTTGGACGTTGTCGCAGGCGGCGAGGACCTGGACGATCAGTTCCTTTTCGACGCGGTTCACCACCTTCGCGTGCAAATTGTCTTCCTGCGGTCCGGCCGCGGAGAGACCTTGTTGCACGAGTTCGGTGGTTAATGATTCGATGTCGCGGGCGGGCGATTTGCCCGAGCCGCGCGAGAGCCGTGGCGCTTGTTGGCCCAACACGGTCGGCGGCAGCAGATCGGTGGTCAGTTCGTCGCCGGAGGCCATGACCACGGCTCGTTCCACGACGTTTTGCAACTCGCGAACGTTGCCCGGCCAACGGTAGTCCTGCAGGGCTTCGATGGCGCGACGTTCGACGCGCGAGACGAAGCGATCGTTTTCCTCGTTGTAGTAGGCCAAGAAGTGACGGACGAGTTCGGGAATGTCTTCGCGGCGTTCGCGAAGCGGCGGCAGATAGATCGGTACGACGTTCAGACGGTAGTACAAGTCTTCGCGGAAATTGTTCCGTTCGACTTCGTCCAACAGATCGCGGTTCGTGGCTGCGATAACGCGCGTATCGACGCGGATCGTCTGCGTGTCGCCGACGCGTTCGAACTCGCGTTCTTGCAGAACGCGCAGGAGTTTGACTTGCAGCTTCGGCGTGGTCGAGTTGATTTCGTCGAGAAGATCGTCCCGGTGTGCGCAGGCTTCGAAGCGGCCGGTCCGGTTGGCCATCGCGCCGGTGAACGACCCTTTGACGTGGCCGAACAGTTCGCTTTCGAGCAGGCTTTCGGACAACGCGCCGCAGTTCACTCGGACGAACGGGCCGCTGCCGCGCGGACTGAGTTGATGGACCGCCTTGGCGATCAGTTCCTTGCCGGTTCCGGTTTCGCCCAGCAGCAGCACGTTGGCGTTGCTCGGGGCGACTTGGCGGGTCAGTCGATAAACGGTCTGCATCGCCGCGCCGGCGCCGATCAAGCCTTTGATCGCGAGCGAGTTCGAAGTCGGTTCGGCGGGCGTCATGTCGAAGTGCGGCGGAGCGCGTTGGAGTTCGTGCGTTTTAGTTCGTGGCGGTCGTCGCGGCGCGGTCGACCTTGGTCGGCAGTTCCAACACGTCGAGGATCGCGGAGAGGACTTTTTGCGTTTCGGGCGGCGCGGTCGCGCTGCCGTTGTAGCGCGCATATTGTGCCGCGATTTCGGGACGCGTCAACTGCACGCCTCGCCGACGCACGGCCTCGCCGAGCGCGGCGACGGCCGCGGTCCGACGACCGACCGGCACCTCGGGACGGCTCGCGAACTCGACCAGCGCGGTCTGCGCCGCGTGATCGCCGATGCGGGCCAACACGTCGGCCGCGGCTTCGGTGCGCCATGCGTCGTCGAGCGCGAGCGTAAGCAGCGGAACCTGCGCGCGGAAGTCGTAGAGTTTCGGATTGAGATCCAGCAGCCGCGACATGGCGGTCAGGGCGAACAGACCCTGCTTACGCCGTGTTTCGGCGGGCACGGCCGAGACGTCGTGCTTCCGGCGCATTTGCGCCACGAGGAAGGCGACGGATTCGTCGTCGTAAGGTCGCGAGAAGATCGATACGTTGGGCTGGCCGTCGTAGAGCGACGCGAGTTTGGCTTGTTCGACGCCTTCTTCGTACAGGATCGCGATCGGCAGCGAAGCGGTGCGTACATCGCGCCGTAGTTCTTGAATCGTTAACGAAAGGGGCTCATGATCGATCCACGAACTCAGCAAAATCATTTCCGCGTCCGGCGATTGCTGGGCCGCGCGGACCGCGCCGCGCCCGGTGGTCATCGGCACGCCTTCGATCCCCGACGGCACGAGAAACCCGGCCAACTGCGTGGCGACCGGCGCACTGCGGAATCCGACGACCGCCGCAGGCTGCCCGCGGAGGCCGGCGATCTGCGCGACCGCTTCGTTCAAGTAGCCGGCGCCCAGGAAGTTGTCTTTGAGATTCATCCCGACCAACGTTTCCAACGCGGCGAAGCGGACGCGCGGATCGTTCGAGCGGACGGCGTCGACCAGCGGATGCGGCTTCGGCCCCTTGAGGCTGGCGGCGGTTCCGGTCTTCGCCAACAACCGGGCCGCGCCGGCGGCGGTGAGTTGATCGCCCGATTTGATCGCGGCGGCCAACGCTTCCTCGACGACGCCCGGTCCCCACGCGGAGACGAGTTTCATTTCGGCGGGCGACGACGTTTGCGGCGCGTCGAACCCATCGCGCCACGCGGCGGCGCGAAGATGCGCGGTCAGCCACAGAGACCGCGCGACCGGATCGTCGGGCGAGAGACGCACGGCGTCGTCGGCCCATTGCAGGCCGCGCAGGATTTGCGCTTCGCGGCGATCGACCGAGCGGGCCGCCGGGCGGTGGGCTTTGTCGTCCCATTGCCAAATGACGGATTTGCCCGCGACGTCGATCGGCATCCGACGATCGTCGCTCAGCCACGCGTTCGCTTCACGCTTCAACGCGGCGACCGCTTCGGGGCGGCCGGGAACGCGGCCATACGTCGCGGCGAGTTGGGCTTGCGCCGTTTTTTGCTCCGCATCGTTGCCGGAGAACGCCGGCACGAACAATCCGACGGCTGCGGCTTGTCCGCCCAGCGTCGGCAGCAATTCGATCGCCGCCGCGCATTGCGCGACGGAATCGGATGCAAGCGTCGCGAGCAGCGGATCGACCGCACCGGCGCCGATCTCGCGCAACGCGCCGATCAACCGCGAACGTCCTTCCGACGAAAGTTGGTCGTTCCGCAGTTCGGCCAGGATCGCGGCGGCGCCGACATCGCCGGCGGTCAACGGCGCCGCCAAGGCCGGGCCTTGCGCATTCTCGGTCGTCGCGGCGGCCAAGGCGGCGGCTTGGTCTTTCAAACGCGACGGATCGCGGGCCGCTTTGCCGGCGGCGGCCAACGCGCGATCGGCGAACTGCGCGGCTTGCGGTTGCAGCGCTTCGATCTTGGCCATGCGAAAGAAAATCGGCGAGCCGAACTTGGTCACGGCGGCTGCCAACGCGGCGTCGTCCGGATTGCCGGCCAACAGTTTTCCCAACAACGGCTTGGCCAACTCGATTTCGCCGAGACGATCCAACGTGTTGATCGACGTGATGAGGTCTTCGAGGGTCGTCGGCTTGCCGGCCAAAATCGCGGCGGCGGCCGGCGACGGCGGCGGACCGGCCGGCACGGCGGATTTTTTGCCCCCCTTGGCGGCGGGCGGCGCGACGGCCGGATCACCCGCGGCGAAAGGATCTTGCGCCCAGACGACGGAGGCCGACAACGCCAGACCGGCGAGGATGCGAACCGCGGAGGAAGACGAGAGCGACATACGAACC
The DNA here is from genome assembly GCA_049840575.1 of Pirellulales bacterium. Lineage (GTDB taxonomy): Bacteria > Planctomycetota > Planctomycetia > Pirellulales > JALHPA01 > JANRLT01. The sequence goes on along the minus strand of JASGKV010000001.1, from coordinate 179,713 downwards.
ACCAGGATGTTTTCGATCATGACCACGACGGACTTCACACATCATCGAGGAAGTCCGTTCCTCGAAACGCCATCCTGCGACCTGCGTCTATGCTTCGATGCCCAATCTGTTTTGCCAAGCGGCGATCTGCTTGGCGACTTCCGCCGGAGCGGTCGAACCGTAACTGACGAACCGCGCGATCGCCTTATCGACGCCGAGCGCGTCGTACAGCGTCTCGTCGAGCGACGGCTCGACCGCGCGAAATTCCTCGACGCTCAGATCGCTCAGGCGAACGCTTTTGTCCAACGCCTTACGAACCAGCTTGCCCACGATTTCGTGCGCGGTCCGTTGCGGGACGTTGCGACGGATCAGTTCTTCCATCAACGTGGTCGCGTCCAAGTGGCCGCGATCCAAACGCTCGGAGATCGCCCGATGATTCAGTTGCGTCTTTTCGATCAGCGGCGCCGCCACGTCGAGCGTCGCGAGAACCGTGTCGAAGCTGTCGAAGATCCGTGGTTTGTCTTCCTGCAGATCGCGGTTATACGCCAGCGGCAGACCCTTGATCAGCACCAACAACGCTTGGAGGTTGCCGACCACGCGAGCCGTCTTGCCGCGGGTCAGTTCCAGCACGTCGGGATTGACCTTCTGCGGCATGATCGACGAGCCGGTGCAGAACTCCTGCGGCAACTTGAGGAAGTTGAATTCCACGGTCGACCACAAGATCCACTCTTCCGCCCAGACGCTGAGATGTTCGGCGATCATCGTCAGGACGAACGCGAACTCGACCACGAAATCGCGATCGCTGCTGATGTCCAGCGAGTTGGCGCCGACCTCGTCGAAGCCCAGCAACCGCGCGGTCTCGAAGCGATCGATCGGCAGCGTCGTGCCGGCGAGGGCGGCCGCGCCGAGACTCAGCACGTTGATCCGCTTGCGGCAATCGGCCAAGCGGCGACGATCCCGCTCGAATTTTTCGCAGTAGGCCAGCCAATAATGCGCCGCCAACACGGGCTGCGCGTTGCAGATGCGTGTAGCCCGGCAGTACGGTCGCTTGATCGCGCGGACAAAGCCCCACGAACGCGCGTTGCACGGCAAGCAAGCGGGCGTCGATTTCGTCGCACGCCCAACGACACCAGAGACGCAAGTCGGTCGAAACCTGGTCGTTGCGGCTACGCCCGGTGTGCAGTTTACGACCGGTGTCGCCGATCCGTTCGATCAACGCCCGTTCGATGTGCAGATGAATGTCTTCGAGGGCGATCGAGTACTCGAAACGGTCGGCTTCGATGTCGGCTTGGATCGCGAGCAGCCCTTGCTCGATCGCACGGCATTCGTCGGCGGTCAGCAACCCGACCTTGGCCAGCATGTTGGCGTGCGCGATCGAGCCGGCGATATCGTGCGCATAGAGACGCCGATCGAAGCTGACGCTTTCGGTAAACTGCTCGACCCGAGAATCGGTCGATGTCGAAAACACGCCCGACCACGCCTTACCTGACACGCGAGAATCCTAATTGAGTCGAGGGCTGTGAAGAGTTCAGAAGAGTTTGCCTGAATCGCGCGCAACACGCGCTGAAATCGGGCAACCTTGGAACGCACGAGATTTAGTTTATTCGCCCGAGAAGTGCGTGACCAGTGAGCGGACGCGAATGCTCAAGAAGCGGGCAGGTGGTAACGATTATCCGGTCCTGTTCGAAAAGAGCGACCATCAATGAAGAAACGCCGCGATCCGATGGATCGCGGCGCTTGTCGAATTGTCGAGCGTTTAGATATGACCGGAAATCAGCCTGGCTTAGTGCTGATGTTTGACGTCGCCGCTATACGGCTTGCCGTTGATCTCGACGGCCAAGCGACCTTTGGTGTCGTGGTCTTCCAGCGATTCATGCAGAGTTTTATCGGCGGTCTCGAAGCGCGAGCTTTGGCCGGCGGGGTCGCCGGTTTGCGGCTTGGCGGCCAAGACGTGGGCTTCGGGTTTCCCCTTGACCGTCAGATTGATGGTCAGTTCCTTGGCCGGGATCGGGACGTCTTTGGCCAACGCGCCGTCCATGAGATAGATCGTGCAGAGTCCGGATTTTTCGTCGATGACCAACTCGGCGTGATATTCCTCTTGGCCCAGTTCGATCAACGTACCGCCATGTTTGCCGCTGTGGCCTCCTTCGACGGGCGGCGGATCGCTGTCGACGACTCCCGGGACTGCCTTCGGTTTGTCCTTGGTCTTTTCGCCGCAACCGGCGAACGTCGCACAAGCCAGAGCCGATAACGCAAGAAACCGAAATGTGTTGAGCATGATTCTTCCGTGAATAGGAATGAGAAGCGATCGAAAGTCGGTCTTGTCGCGTACCGCCAGGGAATCGCGGTTAGTCTTCGTCTTCGACGTCGACCGGGACGCCGCGCAGTTTTTCCATGCGGACGCGATTGCCGCAGGTGTTGTACTCGATAGTATTCATGAACGCCCGCATCAGCATCACGCCGCGACCGCTGGGCACTTCCAGACGATCTTCGGCAGTGCAATCCGGGACGGCGTAGGGATCGAAGCCGCAGCCTTCGTCTTCGATCTCGATCCAAAAGCGTTCGGGTTTGACCTCGCACAAGATGCGGACGCGTTTGTCCTCGGCGAAGCAATTGCCGTGATGCGCGGCGTTAACCACCGCTTCTTCGACGGCCAGATGGATGCCGAAGACTTCGGCGTCGGGCCAGTGTTGCGCGTGGAGATGATCCAGCATTTGGCCCAAAAACGCCTGACCCGCCCCGCGTTCGCTGGGAATTTCGAGACGGACGGACCAGGGCTCGGACGTTTCGGCCATAGCGGCGGGCAACTCGTGGGTCGGGCGGATCGAGTCGAACGGCGGTCGGCGATCAACCGAAGGCTTTGATCGCTTCGGCTTCGTCGTCCTTGATGTCGAACAACTTGTTGAGCTTCGTGATCCGGAAGACTTCGAAGATCTCGGGACGGATGTTGCTCAAACGGACCTTGCCTCCGAGCGGCTTCATCTTCTTATCCAGCGTAATCAGTTTGCCCAGCGCGGCGCTGCTGAGGAACTCGACGTTGGAGAAATTCAGGACCAACGCGGACTGTTTGTCTTGCTCGACGAGCGAGAACAATTCCTGCCCCAGTTCTTGGATCACCAGGTCATCGATGATCTTCGTGTCGACGAACCGTACCACCGCGACGCCGTTGACGACGTTGACCTTAATATGACGAGGGGCGGGCATTCGCGACGGAACTCCTAAGCGGCACGTTGATACGGTAGCGTCTGTGGCGAACCCTCAGTCTAGTTTCGTGCGAATCGGCTAGCAAGACGACGCCGAAACGGCGCAGCGATCGGAAATCGGGACGGCGCGGCGGTTTGGGTGGTTTTTTGTGACCTTGCCGATTGGAAAAACCTTGTGGATTTTTCAAGGTTTGCCGGTCGGGCCGACGATAACTGTTGTGTCGAGGTCTCTCCGTAGAGAGCCGGGTGGTCGAACGCTCCGTTCGCCATGCCGGCATGCCTCGACGGGTTCGAAACGGCCCGCAACGGGTCGCGACGCAGAGTGCGTCGCGGCCGAGCGATCGGGCGACCGCAACCAGCACATCACGAGAGTTTCCATGCGACGGAAATTACGAGCGGCAGTGGCATTGATGACGACCGCGGCCATCTCCATCACGGGATGCGGCCGCGTCAGCCGTTCTTCTTCAACGACGACGGCGATCTGTCGCATTGGATCGGTCAAGCCACGCAAATCGAGCATCCGGACGTCGAGACGCAAAGCCTCGCCGAAGTCACGGACGTGCCGAGTCCGCTGACCGTCTCGAATCAAAAGTACGGCGAGATCTGGGAACTGGAACTCGAAGACGCCGTGAAGTACGCGTTGGAAAACGCCAAGGTCATGCGGACCCTGGGTGGTCGCCGCACGAACTTCGGCGTTCGTCCGCAACAAGACGAATCGCCCGATTCGCTGCAACGCGGACCGGCGTCGATTCCGACCGTTTACGATCCGGCGATCGTCGAAGCCGATCCGTTCTTCGGCGTCGAAGGGGCTCTGGCCAACTTCGATGCGCAGTTGCAAAGCAGCTTGACCTATGCCAAGACCGATCGTCCGCAAAACTTCACCGCGGTCGGCGGCAGCATTTTTAATCTGATTCGTACCCAAGACCTTGCCACGTGGAACAGCACGCTGCAAAAACGGATGGTCACCGGCGGTCGCGTCGGGTTGACCGCCCAAACGATCGGCGACTACAACAACAGCCCGATCCGCCAAGTGCCGGGCGACGTGTTCCAGTCGTTCGAAGTCTTCGGCAGCCAGCCGTTGTTGCAAGGCGGCGGCATCTTCTACAACCGCATCGCCGGACCGAACGACCCGTTCTCCGGGTTCGGGACGCCGCAGTTCGACGGCGTCGTGCTGGCCCGCATTCGCACCGACATCAGTTTGGCCGACTTCGAAGCCGGCGTACGGAACCTGGTCAACGAAGTCGAAAACAGCTACTGGGATCTGTACTTCGCTTATCGCAACCTGGAAGCCTTGAAGGTCGGTCGCGACAGCGCCCTGGCCACCTGGCAGAAGGTGTACTCGCTGTACACGTCCAACACCCGCGGTGGCGAAGCCGACAAAGAAGCCCAGGCTCGCGAACAATACTTCTTCTTCCGTTCGCAAGTCGAAACGGCGTTGTCCGACCTGTATCGCGCCGAAAGCCGGTTGCGGTTCACGATGGGCTTGGCCGCGAGCGACTCGCGGTTGATCGCCCCGGTCACCGAACCAACGACCGCCAAGGTGGTGTTCGAGTGGAACGAAATACACGCCGAATCGTTGATGCGGAGCGTGGAACTGCGTCAACAAAAGTGGCGTATCAAGCAACGCGAACTCGAATTGATGGCCAGCAAGAACCTTTTGCTGCCCCGTTTGGACGCCACCGGTCGCTATCGCGTGCTGGGCTTGGGCGACAACTGGTGGGATAAGAACGGCAACGCTTTCAACGGCCAAGTCGGCGATCAACTGGCCGGCACCAACGCCATGGCCGGGGTCACCGACGGCAACTTCACCGAGTCCGAAGTCGGTCTGCAATTCAGCATGGACTTGGGGTTCCGCCGAGCACTCACCACGGTCCGTCAACAACAACTGTTCCTGGCCCGCGAACGCAGCGTGCTGCAGGATCAAGAGCTGGAACTCTCGCATCAGTTGACCGAAGCGGTCCGCCTGCTGGATACCAACTACACCTTGGTGCAGACGATCTTCAATCGCCGCTTGGCCGCCGAACGCCAAGTCAAGTCGGTCGAAGCCGCCTACAACAACGGTACCGTGACGTTCGACTTGCTGCTCGACGCCCAACGCCGGCAGGCCGACGCCGAAAGCATTACTTCCGTGCTCTGTCCGATTACAACCGCGGCATCGCCCAGGTTCACTACCGTAAGGGTTCGCTGTTGGAATACAACAACGTGTTCTTGGCCGAAGGCCCGTGGCCGGGTAAGGCGTACTTCGACGCCAAGCGTCATGCTCGGGAACGCGACGCCGGGATTTATCTGGACTATGGGTACACCCGTCCCAACGTGCTGAGCCGCGGTCCGGTCGAGCAACATCAGAACGCCGACGAAGTGCTGCACGACGTCACCCCGGGCGTGATTCACGAATCGCCCGCTCCGGAATCGTTGCCCAGCGTGCAACGGAAGTCCCGCGAGTTGAGCTCGGTCGGCAAGTCGATGCTGAACGAAGAACTTGCGGTCGGCCCGCGGCCGAAGCAGAATACCGGCAAAACCGTGGCGATGAAGTCGCGGACGATGGTCGACGAAGGCGTGCGAACGGCCTCGGCCGAAGCCGCGGTCGACGACGAAATCGCCGCTTCGCCGCTGTGGAAGTCGGTCGGATCAGCTCCGGAAAAATCCGCCGCGACCGACGCCGCGCCTTGGAAGCCTTCGACCAAAACCGGACGCGTTTCGAACAATGAATCCGACGCGCGTGACCCGGTTGCTCCGACTCGTCGTGCCGCCGCAGGCTGGCAAGGTGCACAACGTTAATTCGCTCGCTGAGCTGGAGAACATGTAGCGAGCATTCTTCACTGCGGACAAATTGGGGAAACCTCACGGTTTCCCTTTCCGCATTTCGTCCGTTGAATACAGAACATTGATCTACGACTTCGCGATCATCGGCGGCGGCATCGTCGGCTTGGCCACGGCCTGGCGATTGTCGCAGCGCCATTACGATTGCTCGGTTCTGCTGCTTGAAAAAGAGTCGACTTTGGCCGCGCATCAGACCGGTCGTAACTCGGGCGTGATCCACTCGGGCATCTATTACAAACCCGGATCGTTGCGGGCGTTGAACTGTCGCGCAGGGAAGACTCAACTCGAAGCGTTCTGCCGCGAACACGGCGTCGCCATTCAAACCACCGGCAAAGTGATCGTCGCGGTCGATGCCGGCGAACTGCCGCGGTTAGAATCACTCTATGAACGTGGTCGAGCCAACGGCGTTACATGCGAATTGATCGGGCCGGAACGCCTCCGCGAGCTTGAACCACATTGTGCCGGCATCCGCGCCATCCATGTGCCGGAGGCGGGCATCGTCGATTATCCCGGCGTCTGCGCGAAGTTGGCCGAGTTGGCCTGCGCGGTGAACACGCGGATTGTCTTGAACGCCCGCGTCGAAGCGATCGCGGACGACGCGACAGGCGTGCGACTCTCGACCAACGTCGGCGAATTCGCCGCACGGCGGTTAGTCACCTGTGGCGGACTGTACTCCGATCGTTTGGCGCAGTTGGCCGGCGAGTCGCCTGACGCGCGGATCGTACCGTTTCGCGGCGAGTATTACGAACTTCGCCCAGCCGCACAGCATCTCTGCAAAACGTTGATTTATCCGGTGCCCGATCCGCGTTTCCCCTTTCTCGGCGTCCACTTCACGCGGATGATTCACGGCGGCGTCGAGTGCGGTCCGAACGCGGTCTTGGCGTTGGCCCGTGAAGGTTACACTTGGAGCGACGTGAACCTTGCGGAGCTCTGGGAAACGCTGACCTTTCCCGGGTTTTTGCGACTCGCCGGAAAATATTGGAAAACCGGCGCGGGCGAGGTTTGGCGTAGTCTCAATCCGGCGGCGTTTCTCGCCGCATTGCAACGACTGATTCCCGAATTGACCGCAGCCGATCTACGTCCCGGTCCCGCCGGCGTACGTGCCCAGGCCGTGTCGCCGGCCGGGGACATCGTCGATGATTTCGTGATCCGCCACACCGCTCGCGCGGTCCACGTGTTGAACGCCCCCAGCCCGGCGGCGACGGCGTCGTTGAATATCGCGACCTCGATCGTGGATGCGTTGGAAATCGAATAGCGCAGTTTCCGCGAAATCTGGCGCTCCCCGCTGTCTCGGCGCACCGTGGCGATTTAGAATGCGGGTCTCGCCGGTTCGGTGCGTTCAGCGCATCTTCGTGTTCGTCAGGGGGGAAGTTATGCGTGGTCGGTCATTCCTGGTCGCGTGCGCGATGCTGCTCGTTACCGCTCGGTTCGGGACAGCCAAGGAAACTGCGCCGTTCGAGTTTCGCGACGGCGATCGCGTCGTCTTCCTGGGTGCGACGTTCATCGAGCGCGAAGGCAATTATGGCTGCTTCGAGACGCTGATCACCGCGCAGAACCCTGACAAGAAGCTGACCTTCCGCAATCTCGGCTGGTCAGGAGATACGGTCGAAGGGGACGCTCGGGCGTACTTCGGCCAACCGGCCGAGGGTTACAAAAACCTGATCGCGTTGCTGAACGAGTTGAAGCCGACCGTCATCCTGGTCGGCTACGGCAACAACGAAGCGTTCGCGGGCGACGCCGGTTTGCCGGAATTCGAAAAACGCCTGACGAAACTGTGCGAAGATTTGGAGAAGCACACGAAGCGAATCGCGTTCTTCGCGCCGCTGCCGCACGAAGGCGAGTTCGCCGCCGATTACAACGCGAAGTTACCGGCGTACTCCGCGTCGCTCAAAACCAATGCCGACAAGCGTGGCTATGCGTGGCTCGGTTGGCGATCGCTCCCCGAGAAGTTGACCTATAACGGTCTGCATTACGACGAACCCGCGTACGCAATTCTCGCCCAAGCCGGTCCCTGGGGCACGGCCGCCGTCGACTTGGACAAGCCCGAGTTGCGAACGCTGCGAAAAGAGATCCAAGCCAAGAACGAATTGTTCTTTCACAAATGGCGACCCGCCAATCAAACATACCTGTTCGGCTTCCGCAAACACGAACAAGGCCGCAACGCCAAAGAAATGGCCGAGTTCGACCCGCTGATCGCCGCCGCCGAAGCGAACATCGCCAAGCAAGCCAAGGCGTTGGCGAAGTAAGCGGGAGTGGCCTCAAAAATCTCAAAAAACACAAAAAGAGAATGCGAAGTCTGAGATTAATTTCACATTCTTTTTTGAGCTTCTTGAGGCCAAACGTAATCGATTTTTCATTCCAAACGTGAGCGACTCATGTTGCGATATGCAATTCCGCTGTGCCTGGTCTTTGCGGCAGCGTCGGTGTTCGCGCAGAACGATCTCAAGGACATTCCCCCCGTTGATCCCGAAATCGAACGGGCGACGTTCAAGTTGCCCGAGGGCTTCGAGGTCAATCTGTTCGCGGCCGATCCGCTGTTGGCCAAACCGATCCAGATTAACTGGGACAGCCAGGGACGCCTGTGGGCCGCCACCAGCGAAACCTATCCGCAGGTCGAACCAGGCAAGCCGGCCAACGACAAGATCATCATCCTGAGCGACGAAAACCACGACGGCGTCGCCGACAAGACGACCGTGTTCGCCGACGGCTTGTTGATCCCGACCGGCGTGCTGCCCGGCGACGGCGGCGCGTACGTGGCCAACAGCACCGAACTGTTGCACCTGAAGGATACCGACGGCGACGGGAAGGCCGACAAAAAGACGATCGTCCTCAGCGGATTCGGAACCGAAGACACGCACCACATCATTCACACGTTTCGCTGGTCGCCGCGCGGCACGATGTTTTTCGCACAATCGATCTATATTCACAGCCATATCGAAACGCCGCACGGCGTGAAGATTCTCAACGCCGGCGGTTTCTGGGAATACGACCCACGTACGCAAAAACTGGGCATCTTCGCCCGCGGGCTGGTCAATGCCTGGGGGATCGCTTGGGACAAGCAAGGGAACATGTTCGCCACCGACGGCGCGGGGAACGAAGGAATCAACTTCGTGTTTCCCGGCAGCGTCATGACGACCGCCTCCAATGCCGAACGGGTGGTCAAAGGACTCAACCCCGGTAGCCCCAAGCATTGCGGGCTGGAGATCGTCGGGAGTCCGCACTTTCCGGACGACTGGCAAGGCGACATGATCACCAGCGATTTCCGCGCACACCGCGTCTGCCGATTCAAGCTGAGCGACGATGGAAGCGGCTTCGCCAGTAAAGAGATGCAAGAGGTTATCAAAAGCAATCACCCGTCGTTCCGCCCGATCGACGCCAAACTCGGCCCGGACGGCGCGCTCTACATCGCGGACTGGTACAACCCGATCATCCAACACGGCGAAGTCGACTTCCGCGACCCACGCCGCGATAAAACGCACGGACGAATTTGGCGGGTAACGTATAAGGGGCGACCGTTAAACAAGCCCGTAAAACTTGACAAGCTTGAGCTTCATGAGTTAGCCGAGCTAGTTGATTCCCCAGATCGTTGGTTGAAAGATACTGCGACATTACTCTTTCAGCGGAAAATCGCCGATATTGAAGCTCAATTGGACAAAACCCGATTTAATCGCGGAGTTAAACTCGATGATAAGACGCTCGAAGTCGCAGGCAAAAATCCTAATATCGCTCGTCAGCTACGAGTGTTGGTAAGTCGTTTTCAATTCGATTTTGATCAACCTGAAGATGCCATCTGGTGGAATAACCATCTCACACGAGTAAACGAAGACAGAGTTATAAAATTTGCTGATTTGGATAGCACAGAGGGCAATACAAATAATGTTTATGCGAGGACTTACGGTAAACTGTTACAAAGTAAAAACCCTCGTATACGTTTGCTGATGCTTATTGAGTTGGCGAATGAGAAAGCGACCAAGGAAGGACGTTCGTCGCTCGCAGGAGTTGCGACAACCGTTCTTGACCTGCCGATGGATCGCTTCCTCGATTTCGCACTCTGGCAAGCTCTTCGCGAGTTAAGCCCCGCCTGGCTCGCAGAACTTGAAGCCGGCAAGAACCCCTTCGCAAAACCCTCACACCTCGCTCACGCCTTGAGCTGCGTCGCTCCGGACAAAGCCCTGCCGGCGTTGCGCGTGGTGATCGACAAGAAGTTGGTCCCGGACGACGCGTTGCCGCAATTTCAAGAGATGCTCTACGTGCGTGGTAGCGCGAACGATCTGGTCGCGGAGATCGACAGGACCGACTGGAAGTCCGCGCCGGCAGCCGACGTCGTCCGGCGATTGGACCTGATGCTGAAAGTGGCGGCCAAGAATCCAGCCGCGCCAAAGAACGCCGAGAAGCTGATCCCACTGGTAGACCACGCCGATCCTGCGGTCAAACGCGCGGCGTACCGCTTGGTGGGGCAATGGCGCGGCGGCGACGTGTTCGAGAAACTCCGCGCGACCTTCGCCGACTCCGCAGCACCGACCGAACTCCGCATCGCGGCCGCGCAAGGACTGATCCACAACCCGGCCGCGACGCCGTTGCTGCGCGAAGCGGCAGAAGCTGACATGGCTCCCGCGCAACTGCACGTCGAAGTGGTCGCTCTGCTCTTGCCGCGCGACGTGAACGCGGGTTCGAGCGTCTTGGCGAAGTTGCTGGCAAACGACGCTGCTGGTGACGCTCTCGAGACTCGCTGGGCCGAATTCCTGAGCGTGAAGAACGTGCCCGTGGCGCTCGAAAAGGCCCTCGCCGGAGCGACGTTGCCCGCCGATTCCGCCCGCAGCGCGGCCCGCGCGATCAAACGCTTGCCGCAGCAACACTCGAAGCTCCTCGCCGCCATCTCGAAGGCCGGTAAGAATCGACGGCGGCCCGCGCGTCTGGACCGACGCCGAAAAAACGGCGATCCTCGACGCGCTCAAGACCAAGGGCGATCCGGCGCACGGGGAACTCGTTTATCGCCGTGCCGAATTGAACTGCCAGAAGTGTCACGCCATCGGCGGGGCAGGGGGGATCGTCGGTCCGGAGTTGCGTTCGTTGGGCAGCAGCACCGGCCGATTACGTGTTGGACTCGCTCATCGAACCGAGTAAGAAAATCAAAGAGGGCTACAACGCGCTCATCGTGACCGACGACGACGGCAAAACGGTCCAAGGTCTCAAGGTGCGCGAGACCGACGCCGAACTCGTCCTACGTACGCAAGACGATAAAGAGGTGGTCATCCCGAAAGCGAAAATCGACGATCGCCAGGACGCCAAAACCAGCTTGATGCCGGGCAATCAAGTCGACGAACTCTCGCGTCAAGAACTGATCGATCTGACGCGCTTCCTCAGCGAATTAGGCAAAGAGGGGCCTTACGCACTCGATCAACGCCGCGTCGCGCGGCGTTGGGAAACGCCCGAGAAAACGCCGGTGGCGCTGACGCTGCTCAATCGCCAAGGAACGCCCGTCGTGTTGGACGGGCAAGGGCCGCTGCAATGGTCGCCGTTATATTCGACGGTCGACGGGACGATTCCGTTACGCGACGTGACCAGTCAACGATTCGGCGGCAACGGGCAACTGGTCGGATTCGTACGGGTGAAGCTGGACGTTAAAACGGCCGGCAAGATCGGTCTCAAGTTGAACTCGACCAAGGGCCTCGCGCTCTGGGTCGACGGCGTCGGCGAAGAACCGCGCGAGATTTTGACGCGCGACCTTGCGGCCGGCACGCATACATTGACGTTCTCGATCGAAATGACCGATCGCACGGAACCGCTGTCCCTAGAACTGGTCGACATCCCAAACTCGCCGGGCCGCACGAGTTTCCGCTCGGCAAGTAACTAAGAATGGCCTCAAAAATCTCAAGAGTGTACATAAGCTGACGATCGTCGGTTTATCGTAATCATGAGTTTGACAAGCAGGAATTTTGCTAAGCTATTTCGTCTCTTCGGGGTTTCTGAAGCCGGTCTCTCTTCTTTCATCTTCGAGGCGACGTGGAGAGTCACGGACCGCATGGCCCCGGGTCGGAATGGAAGCCGTGCCTTTCCGCTTGGCACAAGACGCTGTTGGTCGTCGCCTGCGTGTATCCGACGATCTTCACATGGATCTACTTCGTCGAACTCGACGGGCTGGAGCCTAGCACTCGGCAAGGCGTCACGTTGTTAGGCAAGGCGTTGCAGTTCGTCGTGATCCCGGCGTTGCTGTACGGCTCGATCGCGCGACGCGAATTCGGTAAGCCGCGCTTCGATCGCGCGACGATCGTCGAAGGCGTTCTCACCGGCTTGGCGATCTCCGCGCCGATCGTCGTGTTGGCCCTGGGCTGGTTGGCGCCGACCGGATTTTTCGAAGACGCGATTCCGGAGATGCGTAAGAAACTCTCCGAGTTCGCGGTCGATGCGCCGGAGCGATTTTTCGCATTAGGGCTGTTTTACGCCCTCGCGCACTCGGGCATGGAAGAATGGTATTGGCGCTGGTTGGTCGATCGTCACTTGCGCGATCAGCTCGGTCCGCGATCGGGGCCTCTCGTATCCAGCCTCGGTTTCGCCGCGCATCATGTCGTGGTGATCGGCGTTTATCTGGGCTTCGCCAATCCTTGGACGTACGTCGCGTCCGCCGGCGTCGGCGTGGGGGGCTGGATATGGTCGTGGTCGGATCATCGCAACGGCACGATCGCCGCCGCCTGGATCGCACATGCGCTCGTCGACGCCGCGTTGTTCGTGATCGGCTGGAAGTTGTTGGGGTTCTGAACGGGCTTGGCCTTAAAGAGACTCAAAAACTCGACTGAGAAATCGATACGTTCTCGCCCTCTTTTGTAAACGGCGGTGATAGTCCGGACATCGTGGACCAGTCAAGCAGATTCTAATTGTTTTTTGAGCTTCTTAGAGGCCGCTCATACTCACTTCAATTCGTCGATAAAGCGCAAATCGCGCGCATCGAACATGCGAAAATCGCCGCCGAACACCTCCACGAAGTCGGCGATTCGTTTCTGCGGCTCGTACGCCGTGAAGGGGCCGCATCGCCAGTCTTCTTCAGGTACTGCGCGTACTCCCGCGGGTAGGTTTCGACCAGATAGAACGTCAACGCCCAGGCTTCGGCGTAGGCGTCCAACACGGCCGCGTCGAATGGACGATCGTCGCGCAGCAGCGCCAAGACGGCGTCGGGTTTGCGAGTTTTACGCATCGCGCGGAAATGCTCCAACCGTTCGCGGTTGATGCGATCCGCGCGGTTCGGAAATGCCTGCGAGTCCCACACCCCGCGGGCCTCGAACATCGTCCCCAGACCTTCGGCCACCCAACGCGGCGGCGGCGCCCAGCGACTGTGAATGCCGGTGTTGAACGCCAGTTGATGCGACGCTTCGTGCACGACGGTGGCCAGCGTTTCGGCGCGATTCGCGCCGCCGCGCCCTTGATCCAGATCGAACATCGCGGTTCGATTGTTTGAGGAGAGATAGCAGCCGATCAAATGTTCGCCGGGCGTCATGCCTTGCGAAATGACCGCGCGTTGAAACTCCTCGCGCGTGCGATAAACCACGGCGATCAACGGAAACGCCGGCTCGCGCAGCTCGAATCCGCGAACCTTGAAGTACATCGTGAAGGCGCGGGAGAGTTCGTCGAATCGATCGACCCATTGCCGGCCTTGGCCGCGCGGATGCGCGACCAGAAACCGCCCGGACTCGGACACGTCGTAGTCCGCGCCGAGTTCATTCGACAACGCGGTCTTCATCCACTGCGCGGTATACGGCTCGAACGCGCGATTCGTTTTCTGGAACGAGCCGACGGTTCGGGGATCGAACGACGACATCACTCCGTCGCGGCCTAGCAGAAACACCTTCTCTTTGGACCAGGCGAGCGGCATCCCTTCCAACCGCTGTCCGGCCAGAGTGATGTCGAACAGAATCGGCAGCGGCGTGGTGCTTTGTCCGACGACGAAAGCCGGCGCCGCCAGCAGCAACGGCACGAACGCGAAGAAGTATCGAAGTGGCATGACGAGTCCGCGAGCGGTCGACGAAGTTCGTGCGTTCACAGCACCCGCAAGTCTAGGTTTTTACGGCATTGTCTCGGTATCGCCGTGATGTTCGAACGGTGAATGCCGGCCGAACCGTGGCCATAGGATCGTTAAGTTCGTCACGATTGTCGCGGCCGCGCCGCGTATCGTAGAATACGGTTCGGTGCGTTCCGCCATGGTCAGCGTTCTCGAAGGTTCGCCGATGTTCCGCCGTATCGTCGTCACCACATGGTTGCTCGCCGCGTTTTGCGGACTCTCTTTCCGCGCATCGCTTATGGCTGAGCCCGGGAAAGCGGAAGAGAACGCCGGCGACCTCAAACACGACCTTGCTCCAGCGCAAGCCGGCGAGAGCAAAGAGACCGACCCCGCGCTGTCCGGTGCGGTGCGGAAGTTGATCAAACAACTCGAAGCGGCCGAACTTGGGCGTCGCGACGCGGCCGAGGCCGAATTGATTAAGCTGGGCCCCGCCGCGCTGCCGCTCTTACCGGCCGAATCCGCGATTATGAATTCCGGCGTCAAGCAAGCCTTGGGCGCGTACGCCAGAAATTGGAATTCGCGCTGGCCGAATCGACTTCGGTCTCATCGAACGTCACGCTTTCCGGCACGTTCAGCGTGAAATCGTTGTTCGCGGAACTGGCCAAGCGATCGGGCAACCCGATCGACAACGTCGATCGCTTACCTGCCGAACTGTTGAAACACACCCTCGACGTCGAATGGAAAGAGACGCCGTTCTGGAAAGCGTTGGACGAAGTCTTGGATCAAACGCAGTTGTCGATCTATCCTTTTGCGACCGGCGGCGGATTGAGCGTGGTTCCGAAGAACAATCGCCAACTTCCTCGGTCCGAGCGGGCAGGTTATACGGGCCCGCTGCGTCTGGAAGCCAATCGTGTTTCGCTGGAACGCGATCCGCGACTGGCCGAATCGCCCCGGATGCGGGTCGGGTTGGAAATCTCTTGGGAAAGCCGTTTAAACCCGATCTCGGTCGAAATCCCGCTGGCCAAAGTCAAAGCGATCGACGATCAGCGTAAAACGTTGGACTCGTTACGCTCGGACGGAACCGCTACGTCGTTGATTTCGGACCGCGCGAAGGGCACCGAAGTCGAAGTGTTGCTGGAAGGGCCGGGCCGCGGCGCAGACCTCGCTCGATTCCCTCTCGGGCGAAGTCCGTATGCTGCTGCCGGGGCGCGTCGAGAAATTCGAATTCGGCGCTCTCAAGGAAATCAGCAAGCCCGACCAACGCTTGGAGAAGAAAATCGCCCAAGCGACCGTCTCGATCGAACGGATCGTCAAGAACAATGATTTGTGGGAAGTGCAGATGAAAATTCGTTATGACAAAGCGTTCGAGGCATTCGACTCGTATCTCTCGGGCTGGATTTTACGCTACTCTCCGCAACTGACCGACGCCGAGGGAAAAATTCACGATCACGACGGGTTCGATACCACCTTGCGAAATGAAAACGAATACGGAATTTCGTATTACTACGACATCGAAAAGATTGATGGCGCCAAATGGACGTACGCATGCCCGGTCGTGCTGCAACGATTGGAGTTACACTATGAAATCAAAGATATCCGGTTACCCTAAACGTCGTGTCGATCGTTTGAACGCTTAGAGTCATGACGATGTATCGCTTCCTGGGGATTTTCGTTGCGGCGCTGACATTCATTCTCAATTCGTACGTATTCGCCGCGGACGAGGCCGCTACGATCGACGGCGCGCCGATTTCGATCGCCGAAGTCAAGGCGAACTTGACCGCGCGACTGGTCGGAAAAACTCCGCCTCCGGAACTCGAGCCCCGACTCTTCGCGGAAACGTTGGAAGCGTTGATCGACGAGAAATTGTTGGCGGCGTTTCTCGCGAAGTCCGATCACAAGGCGACCGCGGCCGAGATCGATGCCGGTGTGGAATCCGCTCTCGCGCCCTGCGGCGCGCAATCCAGCGTTGACGGTGGAAAAACTCGCCGCGGCGACGAACCGCTCGGTCGCCGATCTACGCAACGAGATCGCCCGAAAAATCGCGTTGAATCACCACCTGAACGCGACGCAAAACTCGGGCGATTACGAGGCTTACGTCGCGCGCGAACGCGAACGAGCCGA
Organism: Pirellulales bacterium; assembly: GCA_049840575.1. Lineage (GTDB taxonomy): Bacteria > Planctomycetota > Planctomycetia > Pirellulales > JALHPA01 > JANRLT01. The sequence continues at coordinate 163,600 of JASGKV010000001.1, read as the reverse complement.
TGGCACCGAGCTGCGTATCAAGCATATCGTGCTCCGCCCACTCCGCGCCGGAACTGCCGAAGAACTCCTTGCTCTCGTGACACAAGCGGGAGAATTGCGTAGCGCGATCCTCGCCGGAAAACTGTCGTTCGACGAAGCGGCCGCGAAACATTCCGTCGGCCCGAGCCATACGGATCACGGCGATCTGGGCTGGATTCGCGCCGATGGTCCGATGATGGATACTTTTACTCAAGCGGCGTTCGCTTTGCGCAAGGACGACGGCTCGGAAATCTCGCCGCCGATCGTCACGCCGTACGGGGTGCATCTGTTGACGTGCGTCGGCGTAAAGCCGGGCACACGCTCGCAGTCGGAACTGCGTGAACGCCTGCGCGGAGACTATGCCGAATTTCGCGCCCGGGCGTTAGTGGCCGAATTGCGTCGGAAGGCGAACATCGTCTACGCTCCGGGGACGCCGCGTGTTCGCATCGAGTCGCCGGCGGATGCGCCGAAGCCATAATCGTGCGCTCCCGTCATCGAGCCGCGGCGAGTACAATCGAACCCATCGGGCACACGGCGTCCATCGACCGCGGAGCGATGTTTGAAAGAGGAATCCAAAACCCCGCGTTTATTCGACCGCTTGTTCGGTCGCGGGCCGAAATCTTCGGTCGCGTCGATCCTGATCGTCGAAGACGACGCGCACATCGCCAAGGGCATCAAGCTGAATCTCGAAGCCGAAGGCTATGCCGCGGCGATCGCCCCCGACGGTCCGACCGCGTTAGCTACGATCGAGACCGACGAGACGGCGATCGATCTGATGATTCTCGACGTGATGATGCCCGGGATGAGCGGTTACGCGGTCTGCGAAACGCTGCGTCGGCAGGGCTGGCACCGGCCGATCGTGATTCTCTCCGCACGCACGCTCACCGAAGATCGCATTCGCGGTTTCGACGCCGGTGCGGACGTATATTTGCAAAAGCCGTTCGATCTGGAAGAGTTGCTCAGCGTCGTGCGTCGATCGCTGGCCAACGCGCGCCATCGCCGCTCCGAACCTCCTACGACGCCGACGAAACCGATCGGCGCGGCGTACCGATTCGGCGATGCCGAGGTGAATTTCGAGACGTTTGAAGTGCGCGTCGCGGGACGCGATGCGAAATTGACCGCGCTCGAAATCAAGCTGCTGCGCTATTTCGTAGAACACGAAGGCATCGTCGTCAGTCGCGCGAAACTCTTGGAAGACGTGTGGGGATTAAACCATATCCCCACCACGCGTACGGTCGACAACTTCGTCCTGAATTTACGGAAAACATTCGAACGCGATCCGGCTAATCCCCGGCATTTCCTGGGAGTACGCGGAGCAGGCTATCGCTTCGTGGCCGATGTCGCGCGCGATACGGTGAAACCCGAGGAAACGCCGGACGCGACGCTCGATGAAGAACCAGCCTCTTAGCAAGATTCGGGAACGAAGGACTCGGCGAATCGATCAGACGGTGATGTCGTCCCAGGGACGTGTCCACCATGCTGCTTTCGGGAACAAGCCAGCCGCGGTTTCCGCCGCCGCGCGATTCGACGCATGCACGCGACCCGCATCGATCGCGGCGGATAAATCGCAGTGGCCGGTGATTAACCGAGTGAATTCCGTGTTACGCAGTTCCAAAAATTGGCGACCGAGTTTGCCGGAAGTCCATTTCACGGCGTCGCGTGTAACGGAGAGTAGGTGCTTCGCGCCGTCGATCGAAAAGCCGAGTTCGACATGCGTGCCAAGGCCCGACGAGGCGCGGCGAACGAGGAGTTCTTGCTTCATAGCCTCGAAAAAGCGGGCGGGATCGGGTGTTTTTAACATCAACACCGTTTGCTCTTCCAAGTTGCCAGCGTTCGGCAACGCGTCGATCAAATAGCGTTCAATATCATTACCCGGCGCCGTGGCGACCGAGATTTCTTGCCGATCGGACTCGATCATTTCGCCGCACGCGCAGACCCAGCAATTGTTCGGCGGCGGTCGGGTAATTCGGATCGACCACGAATTCGACGATCCGTTGCCCGCGCATCACCGCGTAGCCGACCAGCGGCGCGCGAGTATCTTCCAAGTCGAAGCGATCTCGACCATGGATGGCGACCAGGATGTGATCGAACGCCTTGCGGCTGAGTAACCAGCGCCAATCGTCTTCGCTGCGCACGACCGCGCCGTGCGTATCGGCGGTGAAGCGATCGTACATCCGCATCAACGCCGGAAGTTCGACATGCCGCCAGTAACGGACGCTCAGCGGCATATCGCGTCCCGTCGCGCGACGCGAGAGACGTCCCAGCACATCGCGGGCGCAACAGCGCGGCGATGTTTCGCGTACGCAAGCGGCCCAGCCGTGACGCGCGAAATAATGCGGTTCGGTCGTGCGTAACATTCCCAACACGGAACCCGTTTCGCGCATCCGGGCATCGGCCGCGTTCAATAAGGCGCCGGCCAAGCCCTGCTCGCGCTGCTCGGGCAACGTCGCCAGCCAATGCAGCTGCTTTACGGGCAAATTCGTCGCTCCGAAACGGAGACGATAGTCCGTGGTCAGAAGATGCGAGACGACATGCTCTCCTCGTTTGACCAACAGCCGCGAATTCGGATCATAGCCGGGCTTTTCGCTCCAGGCATGAAATTCGTCGCGCAACGGCGCGTGAAAGACGTTCAATAACAAACGATGCAAATCGGCGTGATCGCCCGAGCGACCGACCGAAATCTCGACCGGAGCGGTCGTTTTACACGGCGCGGGCAGAAGTTTGCCGAAGGCCGATTTTTTCGTCGTGATCGACTTCGTCGACGCGGACGAAAGCTCGGCGAACGATCGCTGAGCCGGAGCCTTCACACGCTCGACGCGAACCTTGAACGCTGCGGATTTTCGGGCGCCGAGCGGCTTGGGCGTCGATCGCGAGGGCTCTTCCCCGGCCTTAGGCTTTTCATTTGTCCGGAGGTGCGACGGCGTCGACGCGACGGCTGTCGAACGACGCGTCGTGCGGGCCACGACGTTGGATTTGCCCGTGGGGCGAGACCCTTTGCGAACCGGAACAGCGGTCGCAGCTAACTGGGAAGCCAAGTGCTTCATAAAACCATCCCTGTAGCGAATTTAACGCGATCCATCGACACGTTTTCCACAACATAACCGCGATTGCGCTGTTTTCAAGAATTTTTCAAGAGCAATTCATGATTTTTACAAAATAGTGCTATCAACAGCGATCGCGTCCCTGGAGAGACGCTCGTAGCGATTCAGTTCTTGACGATTTCAATCAGTACGTTCTTAAACGCCGGAGTTTTCGATTGGGGGTCCAAGGTGCGCGGTACCAACACGTTCGCCTCGGGATAATACATCGCGGAGTTGCCCGACTTGATCGCATCGAATGCGTGGGCGATTACGCCGTCCATCCGACCGACTTCGCTACGCACGGAGACGCGTTGCCCATGTTCGATACCCAAGCGAACGAGATCGTCGGGATGCAGTAAAATCACGTCGCGTCGATCGACGCCGCGATAGATGTCGTAATCTTCGTAAACGACCGTATTGAACTGCCCTTCGCTGCGGATCGTCATCAAGCGGAGTCGATTTCCGGCGGCGTCGCCCGCCAGCGGCGGCAACGTGTGCGTGAAGAGCTTGGCTTTGCCGTCGGGTGTGGGGAATTGCGGCGTCGAAATTGCGCGGCCGGGGATGGCGAACTCTTTCTTGGTGACGTCGATCGTCGCCAACTCTTCCAAACCCGGGACGATTTTGGCCATTTCGCCGCGGATCGTCTTCGCGCTGGTCATCGCGCGCCAGTCGATGGGCCTCGGTTCCGGAAAAAATCGCGCCGCGACGTCGGCGATGATTTCGATCTCCGAACGCGGGCCTTCATGTCGCCGCGCACCGCCTTCGCTCAAGCGGACGTAACTAAACATCGACTCTTGCGTCGTCGCTTCCGGCTCTTCGTCGCGGGCGAGAACCGGAAGGATGATCGTCTCGGCAGCCAGGCCATGCGCATGGCCGGTATTGAGCGTCGTATTGAGATAGACGAGTAAGTCGAGCTTCTCCAATGCACGACGAGCATACTCGGCATCGGGGTTTGAGCCGTAAAGATTGCCGCCGAGACAGAGACCGAATTTCAACGCGCCGCGTTCGGCGGCTTCCATGCATCCCATCGTATCCAGACCCGGTGTGGTCGGCAGTTTGACGGCGAAACGCGACTGCAGCCGCTCGAAGATCGCGTCTTTCAATTTCGGAGTGACGCCGACCGTGCCGATCCCTTGCACGTTGGAATGCCCGCGGATCGGCATGACGCCGACGCCCGGTTTGCCCAACATACCGCGGAGCAGCGCAAGTTGGCGATCGCTTGGACGTTTTCCACGCCGTGAACGTGGTGGGTGATCCCCATCGTCCAGGAAAAAACGACGCGTTTCGCCGCAGCATATTGCGCGGCGATGTCATCGATCTCGGTTTTCGCGACGCCGGATTTGGCGACGATTTCGTCCCAAGAGGTACCGCGCAACATCGTCTCAAGCTCGGTCGCGCCGTGGCAGTGAGCAGCGAGGAATTCACGATCGATCGCGCCGAGTTCCATGATCCGCTTGGCGATTCCCGTCAACAACGCCAAGTCCCCGCCGATGTGCGGCTGCACATACGTCGAAGCGATCGGGCTGCCGAGCAGCATGCTGCGGACGTCGCTGGGGACGCGAAAGTTCACCAGCCCGGTTTCGACGATCGGGTTGATGATGATGATGCGGCCGCCGTTACGGCGAACGGTCATCAGCGTGCGGAGCAGTCGCGGATGATTGCTGGCCGGATTGCCGCCGATAACGAAGACCAAGTCGGCCTTCTCGGCGTCTTCCAGCTGAACCGTACCGGTCCCGTTGCCGATCGACGCAGTCAGTCCGACGCCGCTGGCTTGATGGCAATAATAGCTGCAATTATTGACGTTGTTCGTACCGTAAAACCGCGCGAACAACTGCCAAAGAAAGCCCGCTTCGTTCGAACTGCGTCCGCTGAAATACCAAAAACTGCGGTCGGGTTCGATCGCGCGGAGTTTGGCCGTGATCGTTTCGAGGGCGTTTTCCCAGGTGATCGGCTCATAGTATTGCGAGCCGGCACATAACCGTAGCGGCTGCGTGATGCGGCCGCAGTTTTCCAGTTCGCGCGGCGTGAAACGTTGTAACTGTGCGACGGAATAGGTCTTCCAGAAATCGGTTTGGACGGCACCTGCATGTCGGCGACCATCGCTTGCAGCGATTTTTTACAGACCTCGGGAAAGTGGCCGGCTTCGTTCACCATCCCCCCGGCTTGGCCCCCCATGCCGAGCGCGCAAGTCTTACAGGCGTTCTTGGTGCGCATCGCGCGATAGAGTTTGAAGAAATTCCAGAAGCCGCCGGCTTCGTACGATTTCTTCAACGTGTAGCGAATCGCCTGCCACCCGCCGCCGTGATTGGGTTTACGCATGAGAGTCGAAACTACCTGTAAGATCGCGGAACATTGAACATCGCGAAAATGCATGAAAAAAGCGTCGCCGTTTTTAGCAGAAACGAGCGACGCCGGGTTCGTAACGTAATGCCCTTTGCGAGCTCGATTATCCCAAGCTGACCGTTACGGTTTTCTGTTCCGTATAGTTCGCCAGCGCGGCTTCGCCCAACTCGCGGCCGATGCCGGATTGTTTGAAACCGCCGAACGGCGCGGCGGCGTCGAAGACGTCGTAGCAGTTGATCCAAACCGTGCCGGCACGCAACTTCGCGGCCAACGTGTGCGCCTTGCCAATATCTTTGGTCCATATCGCGGCGGCCAACCCGTACGCCGTGTTGTTCGCCCGGGCGGCGACTTCGTCCAGGTCTTTGAATTTTAGGATCGACATCACGGGGCCGAAGATTTCTTCCTTGGCGATCGTCATGTCGTCCTGCACGCCGGTGAAAAGCGTCGGTTGCACGTAGAAGCCGCGATCGCCGTGACGTTCGCCGCCGGAAATCAACTTCGCGCCTTCCTTCTTGCCGGATTCGATATAACCCAGAATCTTGTCGAACTGCTCCTTGTCGACTTGCGGACCTTGTTCGGTTTCGGGATCCAGCGGGTCGCCGAGTTTGCGCGACGTGTTCATCGCGCTGATGCGTTCGACGAACTTGTCGTGCAATTTCTCTTGAACGAACAAGCGACTGCCGGCGCAGCAACATTGACCTTGGTTGAAGTAGAGACCAAAGTGCGAGCCCGCCACCGCGGCGTCCAGATCGGAATCGTCCAGCACGATGTTCGGGCTTTTCCCGCCGAGTTCCAGCGTCACGCGTTTCATCGTGCCGGCCGCTTCGCGCATGATGATCTTGCCGACTTCGGTCGAACCGGTAAACGCGATTTTGTCGACGCCCGGATGCTTGACCAACGCCGCGCCGCAACGGGGCCGCCCGGGACGACGTTGATAACGCCGTCGGGGAAACCGGCTTTCTGCGCGAGCGCGCCATGCGTAAACAGGTCAGCGGCGTTTGTTCGGCGGGCTTCATCACGATCGTGCAGCCGGCGGCGAGCGCAGGGCCCCATTTCCACGACACCATCAGCATCGGGAAGTTCCAGGGGATAATCTGACCGACCACGCCGACCGGTTCGCTCCGTGTGTAGGTAAAAAAGTTACCGCGTACGGGAATGGTTTTGCCGTGAATCTTGTCGGCATAGCCGGCATAGTAGCGCAGGCAGTCGATCACCAGCGGCAGATCGGCCGCCTTGGCGTCGCGAATCGGCTTGCCATTGTCTAACGATTCGAGCGCGGCCAACTCTTCAAGATCGTCTTCGATCAAGTCGGCCAACTTGTACAGCAAACGCCCCCGATCCCGGGCATCCATTCGCGACCACTCGCCGCCGTCGAATTGCTTGCGACCGCTTTGACCGCCGCTTCGATATCGGACGCGTCGCCGTCGGCGACGTCGGCGATCGGTTCTTCGGTGGCCGGGTTGAAGGTCGTGAACGTCTTGCCCCCGGCCGACGGACGCCATTGGCCGCCGATGAAACATTGGGTTTGTCGAACTTGCGGACGACGGGCGGTTTCGGTAATCGTGGCCATAGATAGATTGGTCGCAAAAAGAGAATGAGCGGCGGGTTTTGCCGCAAGAATGCTCGCTACGGAATCGAAGTGGTTTGCCGGCTCGCTCTCACCCAAGCTTCCCGGCGTTCCGTAATTCCCTCGCCCCACCTAAATTCTATCGGCGTCGGAAAAGCCGCGGCAAGAGAATTCCTAGTTTTACGACGTTTAGCAGCGGCCTGGGCAGGCCGGGAAACCTGCGTCGCCGAGAGACAGCTCGAATTCTTATAAGATCGAAAACGCCGGCATGTCGAACGATTCAACGCGCGAACAAAAAATGGTTGTCTCGCGTAGTCCCTGGCATAAGATGAACGGCGTCGAGAGAACCGTTCTCTCCGCCCAATCGTTCTCCAGGAGTCGCATCATGCTGAAGGTTCTGCCGTCGTTCGCCGCCGCCTTGGCCATGGCCCTGTGCGTGGGAACCACCTCCGCCGCCGAGCTGAAAAGCGGTCCGCAAAAAGGCGAAGAAGTCGGCGCGTATGAAGTCGTCAAATGCGCGGGCAACGCCAACGACGGTGTCGACACGGGCAAACAACTCTGCTATCGCTGCAAGCTGGGTAACCGCCCGGTCGTGATGGTCTTCGCCCGCAAGCCGGATGCGAAATTGGCCGGTTTGGTCAAGGAGTTGGATAAAGTCGTGGCCGCCAACGCCGAGAAGAAGTTGGCGTCGTTCGTCAACCTGATCGGGACCGACGCCGCGAGCGGCAAAGCGGCCGCCGAGAAATTGGTCGCCGACTCGAAGGCCGAAAACATCGCCGTGGTGATCCCGGCCGATCAACCGAACGGCCCGGCCGCGTACAACATCGCGCCCGAAGCCGACGTGACCGTGTTGATTTACGTCAAAGGCGAAGTCAAGGCGAACCACGCCGTGGCCGCCGGTGGATTGACCGACGACGTGGTCAAGAAAATCGTCGCCGACACGAGCACGATCTTGAACTAACCGCGTTTCCGATTCGCCCCTATCGAACGTTCTCGGTCGCAAGGCCGAGGACGTTTTTTCTTGCGCTGGTTCGGTTGCCGTTATTCGTCGGCATAGATGCCGCGTCGGTTGCGACGAGCTTCGGTTTGTGCGGCTTTGAGGCGACGATAGATCGATTCGCTATACGGAAACCGACGACGATCGTCATAGACGAAGGCCAAGCCTTGGCGGACCAACTCTTCGTTCAATAACTTCTCGATCCCGCCGTCGCGATAATAGACCCAACAGAGCCAACGACCGTAATGATCGGTCTCCTCGTAGTCGGGATCGAATTCGATCCGCACCGATTTTCCACGCGTGGCGGCGACGGTGAAACGCAAGGCATCGTCCGACCAGGGTTGGGCTTTGGTCGGCGGAGTTTTCTCGGGATGCGCAATTTCGGGACAGTTGATCCCGATCAATCGAACACGGTGCTTTCCTTCGAGATTGATCGTATCGCCGTCGGCGATATGCGTGACCGCGTACGTTCCGTCCTTGGAATTGTTCAACTTTGATTTCGCCGGGGCAGGGGCGGTTTCGCCGGCATTGGGCGAACCGCGTTTCACCGGGGGCGGTTCGTGTTCGTCCTCACTCGACGGCGTATTACGACGCGTCGGCGTCGTGCGCGGCGGCGGTGCCGGATCGAGGACCGGTCTCTGCGCCGTCGGAACATCGACCGGAACGTTCGCGTCGCGATCGGCTTTGTAGCGTTCCCAGGCTTGATACGCGGCGAACGCCGCGACTACGACCAAAATCAACCACCGCGCGGTCGACGGCGGGGCGAATTTTCCGCCCGGCGATCGACTCGGCGAAGTACGACGATCGTCGGGAGAACTCATAACGGCCCGGCGTTCCGCGAACTTAGTTCTTGCTGAACTTGAAGTGCTTCGATTCGCGACCGAGCGGATTCTTCACGAAGCGTGCTCGGCACGCGGGGCAGAGATCGTAACGGAGCGTTTGATAAACTTCGTCGCCGATGGCTTCGTCGGCGTGATCTTCCAATCGTTGGAGGATTTCTTGCATCTCTTGCAGATTGTCGCGATCGTCGCCGGCCGGTTCGACGTCTTGATCGAGCGCCGCGAAGACCTCGATTTTGACCACGTAGCGCAGATCCTCGCGCGCGTCGATCGGTTGTTTGCACATGTCGCAACTGTGATGAATCATCGTCTCGACTCCAAAGGTGATCGGGAATGACTCGGCGACGGGATCCGTCCGTCGATCCGCGACGATGATCGTCGCGAACGTCGCCCGAGGGCTCCTCTCCCACTCGTCTCACATTCAATCCTAATGCCGGCGAGTCGCGAATCGCAACCCATCCGCGAATGTTTTCACGGCAAAAAAGAAACCTGCGAAACGTCGAAGGATGCGCTTGACACGGACGTGATTCCGAAGTCCGACCATTGTTGCCGCGATGGAATTTCGACGAGTACAATGGAACGATCAATCGCCGTTCTCGCCGAGGTTCGTCATGACGCTGCAAGTCTCCGCCGAAGTTCAAGCCGCCATCGAGCGTCACATCGCCAGCGGACGATTTCCCGATGCCGAGCATGTGCTTATCGACGCGTTATCCGCACTCGACGAACGCGTTGGCGTTCTGGAGGATATCCGTCTAGGCATTCAAGATTGGCAGGAGGGAAATGTCCAAACTCTGGAAGAAATCGCGGAAGAGTTTGATAGAACACGCGGTTGGAAGAATCCCTTGTGAACTACGTCGTTTCATTATAGCGACGCGCAAAAGTTCAACTTGCTCATTACGTCGCCATTATCTCCGAGCATGACCCGCATGCCGCGGATCGGTTTTACCGAGACCTCATGCTGCGGTTGGATTCTCTAAGAAAGAATCCCGCCCGTCATGGATTGGCCGCCGAGTCGCGTTCATTTCCGTTCGAAGTTCGTGAGCTGCTTTATGGTAAGTCACGCGCTTACCGCGTGCTTTATGTGGTACACCAGGCATCCGTAATCGTGATCTGCATACGACACGCGAGTCAAGATCGCATCGATCTGACCGATTTTCTCACCGAGTAGTGTTTTGACGATGACTAAGCTCCCGCGCCTTGCCGCTGGAACCCGCCGCGTTGGAATTTGCGTTCGCCGCCGTTGTTGCTCGGGCGGGGCGGGGCGGCCAGGAATCGAATATTGCCTGGACCAAGCAATTCATCCAAGCGGCGACGCAGCTCGGGCTGAAGTTCGACCTTCAGCGATTCGCTTTTCAACTGCACACGGCAACCGTCCAGCAATTGCAGCAGGACTTCGACTTCGCATGCGCCGGGATAGCCGCGCAGGATTTCCGCGACCGCGTCGATCCCTTTCTCGCCGTGCAGGCCTTCGTCGATCCGGACACGAATGCCTTTGGTAAAACGTTGCGGCAATTCGGCGATCGGGATAATTTCGTTCACGATCAGGTTGGCTTCTTCGCTGCCGGGCCGCCGATCCACGGCGCCACGGATCGCGACGATCGATTCGGCGATCGCCAAGTGGCCGAAGTTGGCGAAATCGCTGGGCCAGAGAATGCACCGCATAATCCCGTCCATGTCTTCCAGATCGAACATCACGTACTTGGTGTTCGTCTCGCCCGGCGCGGATTCTTGGTCTGCGAGAACTTGAGCGCGGCCATCATTCCACCCAGCATCACCTCGTCGCGATGCTTCAAGTTCGCGATCGACGACGTCTTATGCGTACAATACGTTTCCAATACGGGAACGTGTTCGGCCAAAGGATGACTGCTGAGGTAGTATCCCAAAACCTCACGCTCGAAGATCAGCTTTTGCTTTTCTTCGAATTCTGCCAAGTCGGGTAGGGGGAAATCCTGCGCCGCGGCGGCCGCGTCGTCGTCGCCGCCGAACAGGCCCATCTGGCCGATCTTGCGGTCGGCCGCGGCCAACGCGCCCGTTTGCAACGCGCGATCCAAAACGGCCATCAATTGAGAACGCTTGCCGCCGGTCGAATCGAACGCGCCGGCTTTGATCAGCGATTCGATCGTGGCCCGATTGCAGGCGCCCGGATCGACCCGTTCGCAGAAATCGAACAAGTCTTTGTAGGGTCCGCGTTTTTTGCGCTTCTTCGACCAACGCTACGGCCGCTTGCCCGCCGCAACCTTTGATGGCCGAAAGTCCGAAAGTGATCGTTCCTTCGCGTACGCCGAACTCGACGTCGCTGGTATTCACGTCCGGCGGCAGAACGGTCAGGTTCATGCGTCGGCAGTCTTCCAAATGTTCGACGAGCGCGTCTTTGCTCTTAAAGTTGCGCCCGCTGATGTCGCCGCAGAGCAGGGCGGCCATGAACTCGACCGAGTAGTGGGCTTTGAGGTAGCCCGTCATGTAGGCGATCAGCGCGTAAGCGGTCGAGTGGCTTTTATTGAAGCCGTAACCCGCGAACTTGATGATCATGTCCCAGAACTCCTGGGCCTGCTGCTTGCTGATCCCCTTGGCGACCGAGCCTTCCAGGAACTTGTCTTTGTTCTTGGCGATCATATCCTCCTTCTTCTTGCTGATCGCCTTGATGACCGTGTACGACGCGGCCAACTCGATGCCGCCGAGTTCGTTCAAAATCCGCATGACCTGCTCTTGGTAGACCATCACGCCGTGGGTCTCGCCCAAGATCTTTTCGCAGATCGGGTGGATGTACTCGGCTTTCTTGCGGCCGTGTTTGACCTGCACGTAATCGTCGACCATGCCCCCTTCGAGCGGGCCGGGACGATAGAGCGCGTTCACCGCGATGATGTCGCGGAAGTGGTCCGGCTTCATCTTGGTCAGCAAATCGCGAATGCCGCCCGATTCGAGCTGGAAAATGCCCTTCGTCTCGCCACGGCAGAGCAACGCGAACGTCTTCTTGTCGTCGAGCGGGAATTCGTAGGGATCGATCACCTTGCCGGTCGTCTGTTCGATCAGATCGACCGCGCGACTGAGGATCGTCAGGTTGCGCAGCCCCAGAAAGTCCATCTTCAAAAGGCCGGCTTTTTCGACGTCGCCCATCGACCACTGGGTGATGTTTTCCTCTTTGTCCTTCACACGGCAAAGCGGCAGATATTCGATCAGCGGTTGATCCGCGATTACGACCGCCGCAGCGTGCGTGCCGACGTTGCGGGCGAGTCCTTCGATCTTGATCGCTAGGTCCAGAAGTTCCTTCGTTTGCGGTTGTGTGTCGTACGCTTTCTTGAGGTCGGGGCTTTTTTCGAGCGCTTCTTCCAGTTCGATCCCCAACTCTTCGGGCACGCTGGCGACGATCTTATCGACTTCGGGGATCGGCATGCCGAGCGCGCGGCCGACGTCGCGGATCGCCGCACGCGCGGCCAACGTGCCGAACGTGCCGATCTGCGCGACGTTCGGCGAGCCGTACTTTTGCTTGACGTAGTCGATGACCATCCCGCGACGGTCTTTGCAAAAGTCGATGTCGATATCGGGCGCTTCCTTCCGCGACAGATCGAGGAACCGCTCGAACAGCAGGTCGTATTCCAACGGGCAGACGTGGCTGAGATACGTCGTGTAAGCGACGAGCGCGCCCACGCCGCTTCCGGCGCGGTGGCGGGGATGCCTTGCGAGCGGGCGTAATCGACGAAGTCCCAGACGATCAAAAAGTAATTCGGAAAGCCTAGCGTGTTGATGACGTGCATCTCGCGATCCAAGCGGTCGTGGACCTCTTGGCTCAGCTCGTACTCGGCGTTCATGTGGTCCGCGCCCGGCGCGACGCCGCCCTTCCAACGCTTGGCGTTGTTCTTGTAACGCTCGCGGCAGCCCTTGATGCAGAGTTCGTAGAGATACTCGGACGGCGTCTTTTGATCCGGCGGCGAATAAACCGGGAAGTGCCGTTTCCCGAGCTCCAAATCGATGTCGACCGTGTCGGCGATCTCTTGCGAACGTTTGACCGCGTCTTCATAACCCGGAAAATGGGCGTACATTTCCGCAGGCGGACGAAGATAGAACTCGCTGCCGTCCATCTTCATCCGATTGGCGTCGGTGCGAAATTTTCCGGTGTTGATGCACAACAGAATGTCTTGCGCCTCGGCGTCCGAGCGGTCCACGTAATGGGCGTCGCTGGTGGCGACCAACGGCAGGCCCATCTTCTTGGCGACCTGGACGGCACCTTCCATCTGGAAGCGTTGGATATCGACGCCGTTGTTTTGAATCTCGATGAAGTAGCGCTCGCCGAACAGTTTGTGGAACCACCCGGCGACCTCCATCGCCTGCTCCATGTGCTTGTCGTCCGGGCCTTTATTTTGCAGCAATAGGCGGCTGAATTCGCTGCTGACGCACCCGCTCAAGCAGATGATCCCTTCGGAGTGCGCTTGGAGCAGCTCTTTGTCGATCCGCGGTTTGAAATAAAATCCATCCAGATAGGCGTGGCTGGCCATTTTGACCAGGTTTTTGAACCCGGTCCGATTCTGCGCGAGCAACGTTAAGTGGTAGCTGTTTTCCTTCAGCGTGCCGCCGTCCTTCACTTTGCGGCTGCCGGGGGCGATGTAGGCCTCGTACCCGATGATCGGGTTGATGCCTTCGTTTTTGCACGTTTGATAGAACTCGAGCGCGCCGTGCAGGTTGCCGTGATCGGTGATCGCCAGGGCGTTCATGCCGTGCGACTTGGCGCGTTTGACCAGCTTCGGAATGGGACTTGCGCCGTCCAACAGAGAATAATGCGTATGGCAATGCAGATGGACGAACGGTGCGGTCATGCGAGCGTGCGGAGAAGAGTGGTCGGAGTCCTTCGACTACGGGCCATTTTCTCGCAATTTCGCCGACACGACAAGCGGCGACGTAGAAGCCGCCGAATAGGTGATTTCTGCGTATTTGATGCCCATAACGGACGCCTTTTGCGCGGCATCGTCACGGACGATGTCATATCGGCGAACGAGTCGCTCAACGCACGATCGATTGCGTCTGCTGCTGAACATGCGCGGCGTTATAGACCGGGGCCGGATGGATCGGCGGCAACAACAAATTCACGGTGTCGGCCGTCTGGACGGCGGGGGCTTTCTCGTTTGGTTTCGGTGACTCATCGACGAAACGGACGAAGTCGCTGGCCATGAAGCCCAAGATCACGCAGATGGTGCGAAAGAACAGGTCGACGTAGCCGCCGACTTTTTCGCCCATGCGGATCCAAGTCGTTTTCGTAGCTTTCGTTTTACGCGGGGTTCCCATGATGCCCTCCTTGGCGATGTGAATCACGATGTGAGTTGAACCGTTTCGACGGACAGGCTGTGACGATGGTCGATCAATCCACAATGCTGCCGATGTTTCCGGTTTGGTTCGACGTCGGCAGAACCGGAGCGATTTGCACGTTGAGGTTCAGCGTGACGTTCGGCTTGCCGTTGGTGGCCGTGCAGCCCAGGGCCGAGAGAAACAACAATGCGATGCAGGCTTTCATAAGAACATCCTTGTTCGAAGACCATGATTTCCAAGGGCAAAGAGGGTGTCATCCGTGACTTCCACTGAAAGATGAAAAGGCAAAGAGCATGCCGTTGGCGGAAAATCCGAAAACCGCCCGCAAAGTCAACCCCATTTCGCCAACGTTTCGCGCGGCGTTTGGAAAGCGGTCGTTGGGCGTTCGCCGGCGACAAGAATTACATTCGTGGGGTCGAGCGCGCTTGGAAAGTTTTACAAACACGCGCGGAGAAAGGTCGGCTCTTAGGGGAATCCTTTGAAGTTCGCCGGCCGCGTCGTCGAAGTCGCGCGAAACTTAGTCGCGATCAAGAAATTCCAAAAAAAAATCGCCGCCGGTCGCTTTTTGATTCAAGTCGACCGACGGCGCTGCGTTCTTCTTCCTTTTTAGGCGTGGCTTACTTCTGCAGGTGGGCTTCCAGGAACCACAGCGATTGGTCCAGGCCGCGGCTGACTTCGGTGAACATGTCCGACGTGCTCTTGTCGCCCAACTCGTCGGTCGTTTCGATCGCCTCGCGGACGCTGGCCGCCACTTGGGCGAAGCGGTCGCTCAGAGCCTTCACATGCGCCGCGCCTTCGACCGCCTTCAAGTCGTATTCTTCCAGTCGCGATTGCTCGGCGGTTTGGCGCACAGTGCCTTGCACGGTGAACCCCAGCGTGGTGGCCCTTTCGGCGACCGTGTCGATATATCCTTCGACTTCTTCGGCTAACTTGTCGAACAGCAGATGCAACGACATGAAGTGCTGCCCACGCACGTTCCAATGAGCGAACTTCGTTTGCGAATAGAGATCGATTAAATCCAACAGTTCGTGATTGATAATCTCGGACACCTTTTCGCGGACGTCGCGCTTGATGTCGATTTTGGTGGTGAATTCCTTGTGGGCGATATGCTCGGCGGTGGCCATACGATGTTCTCCGGTATCGAAAGGGTCGTCAAAAGAGAGGCTGTTTTGCGTAGAACGAACGAATTTTACGCAATCCATATGCCAAAAATCCAACGTATTTCGCAAGTCGCCGAATTCCGCGTGAATTCGGCGGCTGTCGAATCCGACAGCCGTGCGGACTCGGTCGCGACGACCGCGCGATGGTTGAACGACGTTCGGCGAAGCGGTGAAAACCTAAGTGATTGAGATCGCGTCTCAGACTCGCCGACTCTCGGCGGCCAGCCGTTCGGCCAAAAATCCGATCGCGGTGGGTGCCATGCGATCGTAATACGCAAAGCCGTGGCCTCCCCCGCTGGTTTCCAAATCATACTGCTGCGGAATCCCGAGCACGCCCAACTTCGAGCGGAGGCGATCCGCGCTTTCGTGCCAACGATGGTCGATCGGATCGCAGCAGTACCAAATGTTGCGCGGCCAATTCAACGGATGAATATGCAACGTCGCCGAGTCTTGCCGCGCGGCCTCGGGTTCGTCGTACATCGTCCACAACGGGTCGTCGTACGAGTCCTTCATCCGCAACCAGTAATCGACCGCCGGCGAAATCCCGACCGCGACTGGAAAGCGATTCGGATACTTGAACGAAAATCGTAACGCCCCCTGCCCCCCCATGCTGGTCCCGAAGATGCCGATCCCCGGCGGCCGTGCGTTCCAACGTTCGCCCATCCAGGGCAGCACGTTGTCCAAGATGTGGCGCTCGGCGGTCAGCGTCGGATCGAACTCGTGACAGACCCGATCGGTCCACCAACTACGCGCCGTCCATGGGCAGACGACCGGCAGCCCATGCTTGGCGAATTCGGCCTCGAACGCCGGATGATCGGCCAGCCGCTGCAAATGCACGCCGTGCAGATAAATGAGCGCGAAGCCCTGCGGATTTCTCGTTGGCGGC
The DNA here is from genome assembly GCA_049840575.1 of Pirellulales bacterium. Lineage (GTDB taxonomy): Bacteria > Planctomycetota > Planctomycetia > Pirellulales > JALHPA01 > JANRLT01. The sequence continues at coordinate 147,415 of JASGKV010000001.1, read as the reverse complement.
TCATACACATCACACGCCTTGCCGGCGATTTCAACAGTCGACCACATGCAACAAACGATCAAGAGGAGGGACGTGCGAACGACTGGAATTCGGAATCAATGATGATGAGTCCGTTTCGGTTCAATCACAGGCGGTTTGCTGCGCACGACGAATCCGTCGGCGACGAAATTCTCGGAATCGTCCAAGACCAAATTGTAGACGGTCTCCTCGCGCGTCGTCGGTCTGACGGCGGATACCTCGGCCTCCGACACACGCCCCTGCGCGAACGTCCGCACGCGGAAGCCGACCTGCAAATCGCCGGCGGCCAAGATTTGTCCATTCGTTAAGCAGAGCGGTTGAGTCGGCGTCGTCACGAGCGAACCGGCGGTCGTCTCGATACTCAGCAGCCGATTCGTCGTCGTAAAAATCGAGCCGACCGCGCGCGTCGCGGTCTCGCCGCTCGGCTCGATCGTAATCAATACGTCTCCGACGACGATCGTTTCGATCCGCCGAGCACTGCCGGCGTCGCCACGAACGTGCCGCGCGGGAAACAGCCCGGGTGACACGGCTCGGGCAGCACCTCTTGGAATTCGGCTTCCGGAAAACGTGCTCGCAGTTCCGCCATCTCGTCGGCCTTCGCGCCGTCGACGTCGGGCCAGTAGTACACGCGTTGCACGGACACATCCCCCAGCCACATCCGCCAAACCGGCGCGACCACGTCGACCGGCGTCGGGCTCCCCGGCGGCGGGGGCGTGGGAATCGCGTGCGGATCGCCGTCCATGACGAATTGGATCATCGGGTTCGTCTTTAACTCCGCCAGCTTCGCCGCCCGTTGCCGGACGATGCTCAACTGCCAACCGAGCCAACAACAAATCAACGTCACGATCAAAAACAGCACTCGCAAATCGAAGCGAAGCCATGTGCGAAAACGATCGGCGGACATGATCGAACTTTCGCAAAAAGAAGGTGGGGTGCGTAACGAGACGTCGATATTCTAGCGATTTTGCGATCGGCCGCAGACGGAATCGAAGTCGATGAAAACGCAAACGTTCGCGTCGGAGAAATCCCCGCTCGCGTTCGCAAAATCACGCGTGCTACAATCACCTGGACCGGCCAGGAACCCGAGTTCGGGGGCGTCGCGATGTCTCGCTGCCTGTTGGCGATCTTTCTCGTGTTGGATCTTTGCGGGATCGTTTTCCTGCCCGCCGCGCCACCGCGCGACCCTGCGCTGCCGCCGCCGTCGATGTTCGATCTCGTTTCCCGAAAAACGAGCGCTACGACCGGTTCGCGCGATCGAGCCCGGTGACGCGAACTTGCTGTTTCGCGATCACGACGAGCAGGTGATCGCCTGCGGACGGTTCTCGGCGCCGCTGCTCGAACCACAAGAGGGCGAAGCGTTCGAAGACATCTGGAACTTGCAGTCCTATCTCGTCGGCTTCCCCGCCACCGCGACGGCCGACGGACTGTATCGCGGCACCGTGGACGAAGGCCGACTCTGGATCCATCTCCGCCCCAACGACGACGGGCCGAGCGTGATTCTGGCGGGCGTTGACGCGCCCGATCGCATCAGCGGGGTCTGGATGCTGGAAGACCGTCGCGGCGACTTGGAAAAGCGGGGGACGTTCACGATCCTGAAATCGAACCTGCTCACACCGCGCGAGAGTCCATGACGCCCCACGCATCCGGTCGCCGTTGGACGTTCGGCTTGCGGGCGATGTTGCTTGCTTTCGCGGTCGTCGCCTGCTGGACGGCGTGGGAGATGAACGTCGTCCGTCGTCGCGCGGTCGCGGTCGCTGCGTTGCGCAACCATCCCGGGTATCACGTCATCACCGTCGATTTGTGGGAAATGATCAGCTCGCAAGCGCCGCCCGACGTCCCGCCGCGCTCGTGGTATCAAACCACTGTTCGCGAAGGCCTCTTCGGCGACGTTCCCGTGCGAAAAATCCATTATTTCGCCCCCTCGGAGACGGGGTACGCGGAGTTTACGGAGTTACAAGCGATGTTCCCCGAGGCGGAATTCCAAGAGATCGACCCAAGGTGAGGCCAAGGATCTTTCTAACCGAGGCATTCGATGATCCATCGCTTTCAGACCATCCAAGAGCTTCGCGCCGCGGGACTATTTGATTGGACGATCTTTTCCTTCCCCACCGCATTGGCCGACGCGGAGGGCATGCCACCGAATGAGACACTCAAAGACTTGGTGAGGGAACTCCGCAGTCGCGGATTCACGATCGATATTTGGTGCGTCGCGATGTTAGGCCCCATCATTTACTGGGGATGCGACGTCGCCGTTCGTGCGGAAGTTCTGGTCGCGATCGATGAGTTTCAACGAGAACGTGGACTCTCGGATCGGTTCCTGACCGAAGAGTGCGAAAAGCTGTTCGCGATATCCATCGTGAAACCCAATCACGCGTAATGTTGTAATCAACACGGTCGTTAAGTTTCTCACGAAGATTGCGGTGAAAGCTGCATTGAGTCTCTCACGTCACAATCAAAAAAACGCCATGCATCATGCTCTGGCTCAACTCGATCATCGTCCCTATCCGCTGCCTGCGGCGCGGTGGACGTGGCGGCAGAATTGGCATGATTTGCTGTTCGCCCATTATCCGATTCCGGCGCCCGCGCTCCGGCCGTTGGTCCACGCCGGGCTGACGGTGCAAGAATTCGGCGGCACGTCGTGGATCGGCGTGGTGCCGTTTCGCATGACCGGCGTCATGCGTCGTTCGCTGCCGGACGTCCCGTGGTTGTCGGCGTTTCCGGAACTCAATCTGCGGATCTACGTCGAACGCGACGGCATCCCCGGCGTCTGGTTTCTCAGCCTCGACGCGACGAACGCCCTGGCCGTCTGGGCGGCCCGGCGATGGTTTCACTTGCCGTACCATCGCGCGACGATCGACTTCACGCGCGCGGACGAGGCCTTTCGCTTTCGCCTGAAGCGATGTTGGTCCGCGGCACCGCTAACGTTCGCGGCCGACTATCGCCCACACGGCGAACCGTTCACGGCGCAGCCCGGCACGCTCGAACGGTTCTTGGTCGAGCGGTATTGCCTGTACGCCGCCTCTCCGCGCGGCGACCTGTTCCGCTGCGACGTGCATCACCATCCGTGGCCGCTCCGCCGCGCGGAGGGGAACGTGCATCCCGACGCGCTGTTGCGGCCACACGGGATATTGATCGACACCACCGCGCCGCATCTGCTGTTTTCCAGCGGAGTCGACGTGGTGGTCTGGTCGCCGGTGCGCGTGGGCTGAAGGACGACGCACGAGTGAAGTCGCCGTCGCATTGAGGTCCGGAGGACCGACCGTCGGTAGCCCGGGGCGTCAGCCCCGGGTAATCGATCAAAAAAAATCGTTAGCCCTGGAGGGGCGACAGTCCGTTCAACGCGATGACATCGTTTACGTGTTCGACCCGATATCGCCCCGGATGGTGGGTGATCGTTTTCCAGGGACTGGAAGTCTCTGGCTACGCGCCGTCGTCCCTACGAGACGTAATACTATGCCAGTGCCCTAACCGACTCGATGAAACATCCGATCGACTTGCTACGCTAACGCTCATGTCTCATCCCCGCCCAAGTGTGATCGTTCGTTTTCTTCCGCTCGCGTACCTCGCGGTGTTGGTCGGCGGTTGCTTGGCCGTGCGGATGTTTTGGCATCCATTCGGCGAAGCGTCTCGTTATCAACCACCGCCGTTCGCCACGGCGGCCGATGCGCGGAAGACGCTGACGATGCCGCTGCCGGACGAGGCGACCAATATTCGTTTCGCCGGGTATCACGAATGGATCGCCATGGACGAGATTTTGCGGTTCGATGCCCCGATCGATGTCTGCATCAACCACGCGATCGAGTTATATCCGAACGAGCGATTCGAAGTCGTGTCGGATGAGGACCTGCGGAGAGTGTTGCCGCCGAGTGCGTCCGAACTGCCTGATAGCGGATGGTTCGATCTGGCGAACGCGACGGACGTGGTGACGATCGGTTCTCACGCCGCCCCGCACGGACGCGTGTGGGTGGATCGTGCCCGGGGCGTATTTTACAGCCAACGGACGGATTAGTACTTCGGCCGGGAAGTCGCGAACGATCGCCATCCGGCGGATCGTCTATCGATGGGCTGGGGATTGTCGGCGGGCCGCGTCGACCCGCTCCAAACATCCGCGATTTTTCTTTCGCCGCCGCCTTGATTAGCTCGAAGGGGCTGGTAGACTGACGTAAGAAGTATACGTATTATCACTTATTGATGTGAATTCGTAGGTTTCGCTTATGCCGAAATCAAGTCGATTGTAACGCCGAGAAAAGATTTAAGCGGTCGACGCAATTTGAGCCTGAGAGAGCAAGTACTTCCGAGCGGGGGACGTCAGTCCCCTGAGTTACGACCAAGCGGCGCTAGCTCAGGAGACTGACGTCCCCTGCTGGGAAAAACACAGTAAACACATGGGTAAGCTGGGATGTTGGATGATCATTCGATCAGCCTGGACCGCGAGTCTCACTCGCGGCTTTGTTGAATAACGAAAAACCGAGCGAATCGTAACGCTCGCGGCGGGAAGCTGGGGCGTTTGGCGAGAACCGCGAATCGCAGGTCGTATGTCCGGCTGAGCCGCGCGGCACGAGGGTCATCGTCCAGCTGGTTCGAGGGGCGACGCAGTCGGAATTGTGCGGCGTAGTCGCACCTATGAACAACGAGCAAAACACCGCGAACGTTTCGATCGTATCGCTCGTTTCGATCGCGCAGTGAACTTGGGGCGTTTGGCGGGACGGCGCGAACCGCACGCTGACGCCGGCGGCTCAAGCGAAAAAAATGCGCGTCACGCGTGAGCGCAACGCGCGTTTCGATCGTAACGCTCGCGCAGGCAAGTTGGAGAAGCTGGTCAGTTCGAGCTGAAGCGCGGCGGGAAGTCCTTCTCGACGGAAAGCTCGCCAACCGTCAGTTTGTCGAAGTGTTCGCACAGATATTCCGCCCGGCGGTCGACCACGGCCTCGCCGAGCAATCGCAACTTCAACGGAAATTCCATGTCCAACGTATAGGAAACGATGTCGGTCAGCATGCCTAGCGAGATGTCCCGGCCCAGGAGTTGATCCAACTGCTCGTGCGCGTCGACGATTTTGGGGAGCAGCGTTTTGAACGCGGTCAGCAGTCGTTCTTGCAGTTCGATGCGATACGGCGCGAGGCCCTGCGGGTAGTCGTCGTCCAGCACGCGGACGCGCGCTTCACGGAACGCTTTGTCAGGCGGCAGTTCCTGCTCGATCGCGATTCGCCGCACGCCGACCAGCAGGACGTTGTAGGTCCCTTGTTCGGTTTTGTGATACGTCAGCACGCGACAGAGACAGGCGGCCGCTTCCAACGGCGGGCGGCCTTCGTAATCGCGTTCCCAACCGGGGGCCAACACCGCCATGGCGATCAGGCCGTCGCCCGAAATCGCTTCTTCGAGCAGCGCGACGTAGCGCGGCTCGAACAGATGCATGGGCTGCATGACGTGCGGGAAGAGGACCAAATTCGGCAGCGGAAACAACCGCGCACGACCGGAAAACCGAGCGACGTCGAATGGCGAATCTTCAAACAAGGCGAGAACCGTATGCGAGAGAAGCGAGTCGTAAAGTTTTAAAAGACGAGAAATATCGGAGCCGGAATTTCAGGCAAAGGAACATCTGCGACCTCCAACGTTCCGGGGCCTACGCTGCGCTTCGTCCCCGGCCACCCAGCGTTTTGTCGGGACACCGCGCATCATACGTTCGACCGGGGCATCACAGACTTTTCAACCATTCTTCCAACACCCAACCGACTTTGGCCAACGATAACGGCGAGCAGTTCGCCGGGACGTCGTTGGTGGTATGCCAATGCGGATAATCGAAATCGATGATGTCGCAGGCCGGGATCTTGGCCACGTCGTGCAAGGCGATGTGATCGTCGTTGATCGGCGTGCGGCTCAGCTTGTTGCTGAATTCCGTCACGCCGAGTTCGCGGGCTTTTTTCCAAATCTCTTCGATCAACGGCGCGAGTCCTGCCAGCCCCAACTGGTGGCTTCGACCGGCAGGTGCAGCGTTTTACCGCCGACCATATCCAGCAACACGGCCGCGCGGTACTTGTGCGCGGGCGCGGCGACGTACTCGCGCGAAATGTTCGGAGCCGAGGAAATACGGATCGCGTTGATCGAAGACCCATTCCTCGGCGTCGAAGAACACGAAATCCACGCCGACGGTGCCCGGCAGTTTGGGCAACATCTCGCCCATTTGCATCATCACGGCGATCCCGCTGCCGCCGTCGTTGGCGCCCAGAAAGTTGCCGCGCGGGTTCTTGGAATCCTGGTCCGGGAACGGTCGCGTGTCGTAGTGGGCGCAGAGCAACACGCGATCTTTGCGTTCGGGATGCCAGGTGACGATGATGTTGCGGAGCGTGGTGGGACGGCCGTTCAGCGGATTGCGACCGGTGAAGTCTTGATACGCGACCTTGGCCCCTTGCTTTTCGAAGTGCGTTTTCAGTTGTTCGCGATGCTTGACGATGCCGTCGGAATCGCTCACGCGACGGCCGATCGCGCAGATGTCCTTCAAGTACGTCATCGCCCGCTCGCCGTCGAAGGGGATGTCCTTCAACTGCAACGGCTTGGCGACCGGCGCGTCTTGATTCATCGACCAAAGCAGCCACAACAAAAATCCGCCGCCGAACACCACGGCGGCCAACAGCATGTTTTGCCAATTGGCGTACTTCGCTTCCGGGCGCGGCGGTTTGGCGTCGAGTCGCTTGACGTAATCTCGGATCGGCGCGGGGTCGGGCTTGTGCGCCAACGGCGGCGGATCGGGATATTGTTCGGTCGGAGGCATGATCGTCGCGGTCGGCATCGGGTGGCTCGGAAAACGACGCCGGAAGAATCACGCCGGCCGTTCCATGATACCGTGCGAATCGAAAAAGACGCCAGCCGGAAGAGTCCGGCGAGCGCACTTGTCGCCAATCCCATAGAGTATCGCGAGTTCGCGAAATCGATCCGTGGAGCAAAGTGATGTTCGGAAAGACGGAGGTCGCGTCGAACAGACGTTATCGTGGATCTCTGGTCCGAGAGAGCGTGATCGTGCGGACCCACGGCTTCAGGCATAGCTCTTCGAGTCCCTCGCGGGACACTTGCGCCGCGAGCGACGGCATCCGCGCATCGCCGGCCTGCCCACCGAGACCGGCGAATTCCGCTTGCTCCGTCGGAGAGAGATCACGAGCTTTCCGAACTGAAATCCAAAACTTGCCTTCGCGTTTGGGGCTTGCGAGCGCGTTTGCGAGGCCAGCGTCGATCTTCGCGAAATCAATCATCGCAGTATCCCTTGATGACGGCCTGCGCAACCAGGCCGACCGTTATAACAGCGAAGCGTCTATCAAACCGGCGCCCCATCCGGGATCGATCGCGCCGGCGGGGCTCCCTGGGATTATACTCGCGGCCCGCAGTTTGGCGCGGATTTGGGTCGGTGTCGCGTTCGGTTTATCCTGTAAGAGCAACGCGACCAAACCGGCCACGAACGGAGAGGCCATGCTGGTGCCCGCTTCGACTCGATACCCGGGAGCCACGATGTTCGCCGGAACGATGTTGGCGGATGAGGAACGAGCCGAGATGATCATCGCGCCGGGAGCCGCGAGATCCGGCTTCTCGGAGCCGTTCCTCAGCGGCCCTCGACTGCTAAATTCCGAGAGCGCGTTCAATTGCAGACCGACGGCCCTCGACGCCCCGGTGGAATCGGTCCATTGTGTTCGGGTCGTATACGACGCGACGGTGATGGCATTTGCGGCGGACCCCGGCGAACCGATTTTCATGCCGGCGTCTTCATATGGAGCGAGAAACCGGGCGTCGGCGAAGTCCGCATCGACCAGCGACCAGACATCCGCGCGGACGGCGTGCGGCGCCCGGGTTTTTCAATCGGAGTTCCCAAGTACCCCCCTGCACCTTGTTGTTGAACTGCGCCGGGCTGGATTTCGATTAAGAATTGATGGTCCCCATTAGGATTCGCGGTCGCCGGCGGAGTGGTCAAACGTAACTTCGCCGTCGTGAAATTGTGATTTCCGACCGGCGAAGCGGGAGGCGCGATGACGGCTTGAAGCGGCGTAAGGTCGCCTGCCGAAGTGCGCACGGCGACTTCCAAACTCGCGTTTCCGGGATACCATCCGTTCAAAACGACCCATGGCGGGGAAGCGGGATTCGTCGAAGGAAGGGTGCTGAATTTCAGAGCGACCGTTCCACCCGCGGGAACATCGACGGTCGCATGGATCGGGGCCTCGTTTTCGTTGCCGGCCGCCACGACCACGATTCTGCCCGCTGCGGTCAGAGCATCGAGATTCGCCGAAAGATCGTCCGTGCCGTCATGCGGGTCCCAATGCCCTCCCAAACTGAGATTAACGACCGCCGGGCGGTTAAGGCGATCGGCCTCCTCGAAGATGTAGCGAATGGCGTCGCCGATCCCGGTGTCTTGGAAATTCGTTTTAACGACGATTAGGTCGGCTTCGGGGGCGACGCCTCCGTAAGTGGTGGATGCCCCGGCGGCGATCCCCGCCACGTGGGTACCGTGACCATCGGTGTCTAAGGAAGCGACCATTGCGGGGCCGGTCAGCACGACGCCGTATGTCGTGGAGCCCCAACCGTGTCCTGAAATCGTTTGATCCCAGACGCTCAGAATCCTTCCGGCAAAGGCGGGGTGCGCCGCGTCGATGCCCGTATCGACGATCCCCACGAGAACGCCTTTTCCGGTCCGTCCGGACGGATTGCCCGCACGATAAGTCGCAAGATTCGTCCTGAGCGAAGCTTGATCCATCAGCGGGCGTAGCTTCCGCGTGGCCGCGATCCGCGTCACGCCCGAGACCTCGGCGAGTTCTTCGAGCTTATCCAACCGAACGGAAGCGGTACGAACCTTGCCGGTCGCTTGATAAACTTGAACGCCGTCGATGGCATCGAGATCGGTTTTCGATTTGCAATGAATGAAAACTCGCACGGATGGAACGGTATGGCCGGCGAACATGGCCAACGGCACCGCACGCGGCGCAGCCATCACGGCATGCGGCCCTTGGGATTGATACTCGTCGTAGACGGCCGATAAAGAAGCGGTAAATTTCGAAAATTTCCGCGCGGAATCGCGTGCCATGGCCTGCCCCCAAGCATGAAATTATGGTCTGGATAAAATGCGTCGATCCGCAAACGGTTTTAACCTTGTAGACGCCTAACGCAAGAAATTACCGGAAAAATAAAAAGCCGGGGTTGCGCTTTATAACGCAAAACCCGGCAAAAATTACTATCGAAAATGCTTGGCCAAAAGCTCAGTCGCTCAGCGCATAGTCGCCGGCGTTGACGCTGGGCAGATTGGTCGAGCCCATCAGATGCTTGTCGATCGAGCGGGCCGCTTCGCGACCTTCGTGGATCGCCCAGACGACCAGCGATTGGCCGCGACGCAAGTCGCCGGCCGCGAACACGCCGGGCTTGCTGGTCATGTAGTCGGCGTCGGTTTTGACGTTGCCGCGCGGATCGAGTTCCAGCTTGAGGTCGTCGATCGCGCCTTTGCGTTCGGGACCGACGAAGCCCATCGCCAACAGCACGAGTTGCGCGTCCCACACCTTTTCGGTGCCGGGGACGTCCTTCATCGTCATGCGGCCTTGGTCGTCCTTCACCCATTCGATTTGCGAGGTGCGTAATGCTTTGAGATTGCCTTGTTCGTCGCCGATGAATTCCTTGGTTCCGATGGCGAACACGCGGTCGCAGCCCTCTTCATGGCTGGTGCTGGTCCGCATGATGATCGGCCAGTTCGGCCACGGCGTGTTTTGCGGACGTTGCGTGGCGCGGGGATAACTGCCGACATCCGGCGGAGCGGGCATGACTTCGAATTGCGTGATGCTTTTCGCGCCGTGCCGGTTGCTGGTCCCCACGCAGTCGCTGCCGGTGTCGCCGCCGCCGATCACGATCACGTGCTTGCCCGCCGCAGAGATTTGGTCGGGCAGTTTGTCGCCTTGGTTGACTTTGTTTTGCAGCGGCAGGAATTCCATCGCGTAATGGACGCCTTGCAGTTGGCGGCCCGGGATGGGCAGGTCGCGGCCGGCGGTCGCGCCGCCGGTCAGCAGCACGGCGTCGAATCCGTCGATTAGTTCCTGGGTCGGCACGTTCACGCCGACGTTGGCGTTGCAGCGGAACTCGATTCCTTCGGCTTTCATTTGGTCGACGCGTCGCCAGACGCGCCATTTTTCCAACTTGAAGTCCGGAATGCCGTACATCAACAACCCACCCGGTCGATCTGCGCGTTCGAACACGGTTACCGTGTGACCGGCGCGATTGAGTTGTTGCGCGGCCGCCAAACCGGCGGGGCCGGAGCCCACCACGGCGATCGATTTGCCGGTGCGGGTTTCGGGGGGCTCGGGCACGATCCAGCCTTCGTCGAAGGCGCGGTCGGCGATGGTCATTTCGATCTGCTTGATCGCAACCGGATCTTCATTGATGCCCAGGACGCAGGCCGATTCGCACGGCGCGGGACAAACGCGACCGGTGAACTCGGGGAAGTTATTGGTCGCATGGAGCCGGTCGATCGCTTCGCGCCAGCGGTCGCGATACACCAAGTCGTTCCAGTCCGGAATGATGTTCCCCACCGGGCAGCCGGTGTGGCAGAACGGCACGCCGCAGTCCATGCACCGCGCACCCTGCGTGCGGAGTTCCTCGTCGGGGAGGATGGTCAGAAATTCGTTGTAGTGCTTCAAACGCTCGGCCACCGGCTGCTTGCCGCTGATCTTGCGTCCGAACTTCATAAACCCGCGTACGTCACCCATCTGACTCTCTCCGGAAAATATCCCGCGTCTCACTGAACGTAGTCGTAATGTCCCGTCGTCACATCGCTCTTCGATTACCGTCCGACCTTGGCGAGCGCGCCTTGGTTGGCGGCGCCGGCTTCGCTGTCGGCCTTGAGTTCGGCCAACACGCGTTTGTAGTCGGTCGGCATCACTTTGACGAACTTGTCGGCTTCGGCCTCGAAAGCGTCCAGGATGCGAGCACCCTTCGTGCTGCCGGTGAAGTCGATGTGTTTGGCCAGCATCATTTGCAAGTATTCGACGTCCTTGTCGTCGAGCGGTTCGAACTCGACCATTTCCATGTTGACCAACTTCTTAAACTTCGCATGTTCGTCGTACACGTAAGCGATCCCGCCGCTCATGCCGGCCGCGAAGTTGCGTCCGGTTTCGCCCAGGATGATCACGCGCCCGCCGGTCATATATTCCAAGCCGTGGTCGCCCACGCCTTCGACGACGGCGTGCGCGCCGCTGTTACGAACGCAGAAGCGTTCGCCGGCGATGCCGCGGACGAACAACTCGCCGCCGGTCGCGCCGTAAAGCGCCACGTTGCCGCAGATGATGTTTTCTTCGGCCTTGAACTTCGACTCGCGCGGCGGATAGACGATGATCCGACCGCCGCTCAGGCCCTTACCGCAGTAATCGTTGACGTCCCCTTCGACGCGAACGGTGATGCCATGCACCCCGAACGCGAAGAACGACTGTCCGGCCACGCCCTTGAAGTTGAGTTGGATCGTGTTTTCGCGATCGAAGCCCTTCCCGCCGAAGCGACGCGTGACCTCGCTCGACAAGATCGTGCCCGCCGTGCGGTTCAGGTTCTTGATCGGCCAATCCAGGACGACCGGCGTTTGATCCTTGAGCGCGGCTTCGCACTTCGGCAGCAAGACGGTCATGTCGAGCGCCGAGGTCAGGCCGTGATCTTGATCTTCGCAATGGTAGGTTTTGACCTCGTCCGGCATTTGCGGCTTGTAGAGGATCTTGCTGAAGTCCAAGCCCTTGGCCTTCCAATGGTCGATCGCCTTGCGCGATTCCAGCAGGTCGACGCGGCCGACCAGTTCATTGATCGTCCGGATCCCCAGCTTGGCCATCAACTCGCGCATTCCTTCGGCCAACAGGAAGAAGTAATTGACCGCCGCCTCGGGCGTGCCGGTGAATTTCTTTCGCAACGCCGGATCTTGCGTGGCGATGCCGACCGGGCAGGTGTTGAGGTGGCACTTCCGCATCATGATGCAGCCGATCGTCACGAGCGCCGCCGTGGCGATGCCCCATTCCTCCGCGCCCAGCATCGCGGCGATCAGCACGTCCTTGGGCGTGCGCAACATGCCGTCGGTTTGCACGATGATCCGGCTGCGGAGGTCGTTCAGGACCAACACTTGGTGCGTTTCGGCCAAGCCCAATTCCCAGGGCAAGCCGGCGTGTTTGATGCTGGTTTGCGGGCTGGCGCCGGTGCCGCCGTCGTAGCCGCTGATCAGCACGACGTCGGATTTGCCTTTCGCCACGCCGGCGGCGATCGTGCCGACGCCGACCTCGGCGACCAGTTTCACGCAAACGCTGGCATAGTGATTGGCGTTCTTCAAGTCGTGGATCAACTGCGCCAGATCTTCGATCGAATAGATATCGTGATGCGGCGGCGGCGAGATCAGACCGACGCCCGGCGTGCTGTGACGGACACGGCCGATTTCCTTGTCGACCTTGGCGCCGGGAGTTGTCCCCCTTCGCCCGGCTTGGCCCCTTGGGCCATCTTGATTTGCAGTTCCTTGCTGTTCACCAGGTATTCGCTGGTCACGCCGAAGCGACCGCTCGCGACTTGCTTGATCGCGCTCATCCGGTTATCGCCGTTGGCGTCCAGCTTGTAACGGGCCGGATCTTCGCCCCCTTCGCCGGTGTTGCTTTTGCCGCCGATGCGGTTCATCGCGATCGCCAGCGTCTCGTGAGCTTCCTTGCTGATGCTGCCGTACGACATCGCTCCGGTGGCGAAACGTTTGACGATTTCCGTCGCCGGCTCGACCTCGTCCAGCGGAATCGCCGGGCCGAATTTGAAGTCGAGCAACCCGCGCAACGTCAACAGTTGCGTTTCTTGCTTGTCGATCGCCGAGCAGAATTTGTCGAACTCGGCTTTGCTGTTGATCGTGCTGGCGAGTTGCAGCTTCGAGACCACGTCGGGGTTCATCAAGTGGGCTTCGCCCTTACGCCGCCAGGCATATTGTCCGCCGACGTCCAAACCCAACAAGTTGGCCGGCTTCACGCGCGGGAAGGCGTGTTCGTGACGCTTAAGCGTTTCGGTCGCGATTTCTTCGAGGCCGACCCCTTCGATACGGGTCGGCGTGTTGGCGAAGAACTCTTTGACGAGTTCGGCCTTCAACCCGACCGATTCGAAGATCTGCGCCCGCGATAACTTTGCTGCGTGCTGATCCCCATTTTCGACATGATCTTCAACAATCCTTTGGAGACGGCCTTGTTGAAGTTCTTCATCGCCTTCTTCTTATCGAGCGACGGGTTCAAATACCCTTCGTGCAACATCGCTTCGACGGTCGAGTAGGCCAAGTACGGATTGACCGCGCACGCTCCGTAACCGGTCAGCAACGCGAAGTGGTGGACTTCGCGCGGTTCGCCCGATTCGACCACGATGCCGCAGCGTGTACGCGTTCCTTCGCGGACCAAGTGATGATGGATGTTCGACGTCGCCAGCAACGCCGGAATGGCGACGTTGTCTTTGTCGACGCCGCGATCGCTCAGAATGATGATCGTCGCCCCGGCGGTCAGCGCGTTCGAGACTTCGATCCGCAGGTCTTCCAAGCGTCGTCGCATGCCCGCCGCGCCGGCCGCACGCGGAAACAAGATCGAAAACGTCGCGCTTTTCAAATTGCGGTCGTTGAGTTGCTTGATCTTGGCCAACTCTTGATTGGTGATGACCGGAATGTCGAGCCGCAGCAAATGCGCCTGCTCGGGCGTTTCCAGCATCAAGTTGCCTTCGCTGCCGATCGTGGTGATCATGCTGGTGATGATCTCTTCGCGAATGGCGTCGAGCGGCGGGTTGGTGACTTGCGCGAACAGTTGCTTGAAATAGTTGTACAAGTTCTGCGGACGGTCGCTGAGAACGGCCAACGGCGTGTCGTTGCCCATCGAGCCGATCGCTTCGTAGCCGTCGTTGGCCATCGGCGTGAGGATGACCTTCAAATCCTCGATCGAGTAGCCGAACGCGCGTTGCAACGTCAACAAATCGCCGTCGAGATGACCGTTGACGCCGGCGACTTCGGGCAGCGAGTCGAGCTTCACCTGCTGCTCGTCCAACCATTTGCGGTACGGTTGGCGACCGGCGAGTTGCACTTGATTTCTTGATCCGAGACGATCCGCCCTTGCGCGGTGTCGACCAAAAACATGCGACCCGGACGCAAGCGACCTTTGCGGACGACCTTGTCCTGCGGCACTTCCAGCACGCCGGCTTCGCTGGCCATGATCACGGTGCCGTCTTCCATTTCCCAATACCGACAGGGACGCAGACCGTTGCGGTCCAAGCAGCCGCCGATCACCACGCCGTCGGTGAACGCCATGGCGGCCGGGCCGTCCCACGGTTCCATCAGGCAGGCTTGGTACTCGTAGTAGGCGCGCAGTTCGTCGGACATCGTTTCGTGTCCGGACCACGGTTCGGGGATCATCATGCTGACGGCTTGCGGCAGCGAGCGACCGCTCAGCACCAGCAGTTCCAACACGTTGTCGAAGATTTTCGAGTCCGAACCGCCGGGCGTGGCGATCGGGAAGATTTTCTTAATGTCGTCGCCATAACGCGGATCGGCCAGCATGCTCTCGCGGGCATGCATCCAGTTGAAATTCCCCTTCAACGTGTTGATTTCGCCGTTGTGCGCGATGAAGCGGAACGGATGCGCCAAATCCCAGGTCGGGAACGTGTTGGTGCTGTAGCGTTGATGGACCAACGCCAGCGCGGTCTTCATCCGCGGATCGGCCAAGTCCGGATAGTATTTGAAGACCTGCGGCGCGAGCAGCAAACCTTTGTAGACGATCGTCTTGGACGACAGCGAGTTGATGTAGAAGTAATGATTGGCGTTCAACCCGGCTTGCGACGTCTCGACGCCGACGCGCTTGCGGATGACGAACAACTTCCATTCGAACATGTCGGCGGCCGTCGTTTTGCCGCGCCGATGAACGCCTGGCGGATGACCGGTTCGACGTCGCGGGCCAAGCGACCGATGATGTCGTGATCGACCGGCACGTCGCGCAGGCCCAGGAAGACTTGTCCTTCTTCGGCGCAGACCTTTACCAGCTTCTCTTCGCACTGCTTCCGCTGTTCCGGATCCGGATTGAAGAGAATCGTGCCGACCGCGTATTCGCCGGCGGCGGGCAGTTCGAAGCCCAGCTCTTTGGCTTGCGCGGAAGAACTCGTCGGGCATTTGGATCAAGATCCCGGCGCCGTCGCCGGTTTCCGGATCGCAACCGCAGGCGCCGCGATGTTCGAGATGTTCGAGGATCTCGATTCCTTGCTCGATGATGCGGTGACTTTTGGTCCCATGCATGTTGACCACGAAGCCGACGCCGCAGGCATCGTGTTCGTTGGCCGGATCGTACAGACCTTGAGCCGGGGGGAGACCGTGATTGGTGACGAGTTTTCGCATGGCGTTCACTTAACTTCCGGTAAGACTAGCGTGTTCGTGTGTGTGCGAGGGGAGCGGCGGGCGGACGTCGGTGCGAGCGGTTAACTCGCCGCGCCGACCAGATCGGCCGCCGACGCCGGCGCAGTTGCGTCCGACTCTCCGTTCGCGACGTGATTTTCGGTGAAGCGGACTTCGTCGTGCTTCGTCGCGTTCTCATCGACGCCGACGTCCGGACCGCTGTCTGCCCGAATCAAGTCGATGAAGCGTCGAATCGTGACGCCCAATTCCTTGCCGCGTCGCGTGATGATGCCGATCGGACGGACGAGTTCGTCGCCGTCGATGGGAATGGCGACCAAGCTGCCGGCCGCGACTTCGCGTTCGACCGTCGGAGCCGGCAGGATCGAAACGCCGGAGTCGATTTCGATGGCGCGTTTGATCGTTTCGATGTTGTCGAATTCCATCGCGACGCGGACTTCGATGTGATGTTGCGCCAAAACGCGATCGATTTCGCGGCGGATCGTCAGATCGCTGTCGAAGCCGATCAGCGTCGAGCCGTCGAGATCGTTGAGCGCGATCGAACTCCGACCGGCCAAGCGATGACCGGGCACAGCAGATAAAGTGCATCGGCTCTTCACGCCAAATTTGGGCCTTGATGCTGCGCGACGCTTTGGGATAGCTGACCAACCCGAGATCGGCTTGATCGTTTTCGACCGCTTCGTAGACGCGATGCGGATGGAGGTATTCGAGCCGGACGTTCGATTTGGGGTGTTGCCCCATGTATTCCTGGATGTAGCGACTCATGTGCGAGAGACCGATCGAGTAGATCGATGCCACGCGCCACCCGGCCCGCGACCTCGCCGTGCAACGAGCGGACTTCCTCTTCCAAGGCGAAGTACCGATCAACCAGTTTCCGGCAACCGTCGTAATACAGCTCGCCTTCAGGCGTTAACGCGAAGGGCCGCTTGGACCGGTCAATCAGCTTTACGCCGACACGCTGCTCCAACTGATTAATGACCTGGCTGACGCCGGACTGCGAAATGGCGTTATCCTCGGCCGCTTTCGAGAAGCTTCTGCGGGAAACCACATCGCAGAAGATTTTCAACGATTTGAGGTGCATAGGCCGGTGACGATCTGAATCACAATCCCGAATGAAGACGCGCGACTCTATCGCGGAATGAGATGCTAAATGTACCCGACAGGTTCGCGTCGTCAATAAGACACATCGATTGTGTGTGGGGCCTACTATCCAAACAGCTTATTGAGATTCATGCTCAAATTGCCATATCATGTTGTCTCTCAACGGTATACGAGTAACACATAACAGGGAATCCACAATTAGAACGGCTCATAATCACATCAAAAATGAATGAACAAATTCGAGATCCGATTAATTCCTCAAATACTGATTAAATCTCATGTCTCTGAATTTCAGTTAGAGGTTCATTTTGAAAACCGTTGGCTATCGCTGATTGCCGTTCGTAATGTACACAATTTCCACCGACAATCCGGTGTTCACAGTTAACCCTTGGCTTTATTACTGAATCGCCCCTTGTTCCCAGGCGGGGTCGGCTCGACAATTCGGGTTTACCTGAAATCGCACGCTCGAACCCCTCGCTATGCCCCGTCGCAATATCAACGAGTTGGCCGATAAGTCCGTCCTCGATCAGGACGTTTATCAAGCCGGCAACAAACAGCTTCGTCCCAACCGTAACGGGCAGTTGTACTTGCAAGTCGAGTTGCGTGACCGAACGGGTGCTCTCAGCGGGCGGATGTGGAACGCCACGGAAGCCGACGCCGCGCGATTCGACGACGGCGATTTCGTGAAAGTCCGAGGTTCGGCCCAGCTCTATCAAGGGTCGATGCAGATCATTTTGACGAATATCCGCAAAGCTGATCCGACCGAAGTCGATTTCAACGACTTCGCCTGCCTCACGCCCACCGACGTCAGCCGCTTCGCGATTCGCCTGGGTGAATTGTTGCGCGGCGTGAAGGATCCGGGACTCAAAGCCCTGGCCGAATGCTTTTTGGGCGACGAAGACTTCATGGCTCGCTTCACCGCCTGTCCGGCCGGCGTGAAGAACCACCACGCGTATGCGGGCGGCTTGGTCGAACACGTCGTCAACCTGATGGAAGTTTCGGCGTTGATCGCCCCGCGTTATCCGCGGCTCGATCGCGATCTGTTGATCTTCGGCTGCTTCCTGCACGATATGGGCAAGATCGAAGAACTCTCGTTCGAGCAAGGTTTCGCCTACACCGATCCGGGCCAGATGTTAGGCCACATAATCCAAGCGATCACGATGTTGGACATCAAACTGCGCGAAGCCGAAGAGTTACTGGGCGAGCCGGTCTCGCCGGAGATCGTATTGCGGTTGAAGCACATGATCGTCAGCCACCACGGCGAATACCAATTTGGCGCGGCGAAATTGCCGATGACGCTGGAAGCCGTCGCGTTGCACCAGTTGGACGACCTGGATGCCAAGATGCATCACTTCCAATCGTTGATCAACGACGATACGAACGCGACCAGCAGCTTTACTCAGTATCACCCGCATCTGACGCGTAAGCTGTATAAGGGTGGCAAAGGCTAAGACCTCCGGATGATCCACATCAATGTCTCAACGGCCTTACCCAATATCCAACATCCGATTCGATCGTCATTCGTCATTTATGTCCGCGTATCACATCGGCATCGACCTGGGGACCACGAATTGCGTGGTCGCGTATACGCCCAGCGGAGGCGACACGGCCGAGGTTCGGTTATTGCCGATCCCGCAACTCGTCGCGCCGAACACGGTCGAAGCCCGCACGCAACTGCCGTCGTTTTTGTATTTGGCGACCGTGCAGGAAACCGCGGCCGGCCAATGGGATCTCCCCTGGGCGAGCGGCCGCGACTTCGTCGTCGGCGAAGCGGCCCGTCAGCGTGGGGCCGAAGCGCCCGAGCGTACGGTCGTCGCCGCCAAGAGTTGGCTCTGTCACTCGCGCGTCGATCGACGTGGTCCGATCTTGCCCGCAAGCGCCGGCGACGACGTGGCGAAGCTCTCGCCGGTGATCGCGTCACAACGCTATCTCGAACATCTGATCGCGGCCTGGAACGCGGCGTTTCCGGACGCGCCGTTCGCCGCACAACATATTACGTTGACGGTCCCGGCCGGCTTTGATGCCGGCGCACGCGAGCTGACGCGCGAAGCGGCCTTAGCCGCCGGGTTACCGGAAGACTTTACGCTGCTCGAAGAACCGCAAGCCGCCGTCTATGCGTGGTTGGCGTCGGTCGGCGACGCCTGGCGCAAGCAACTTACGCCCGGCGACACGTTACTGGTCTGCGACGTCGGTGGCGGGACGACCGACTTAACGTTGATCGGCGTCGAGTCCGAAAACGGCGAGTTGGCGCTCCGTCGGTTGGCCGTCGGGCCGCATCTTCTGGTCGGTGGCGACAACATGGATCTGGCGCTTGCCTTTCATGTCGCGGAAAAGTTGCGCACGGAAGGAACCGAACTCGATCCCTGGCAATCGATCTCGCTCTGGCACGCCTGCCGCGCCGCCAAGGAACGCTTATTACGCAACGACGGCCCGATCGAAGACAACGTCACGATCCTCTCGCGCGGGCGGCGTTTGATCGGCGGATCGAAAACCGTCCCGCTCAGCAGAGACGACGTCGCCGCGTTGTTGCTGGACGGGTTTTTTCCGCAATGCGCCTGGACGATAAACCGGCCAAGCACCGCGCCTCGGGCTTTCAAGAACTCGGTCTACCCTACGAGCCCGACACCGGCATCACGCGCCACGTGGCGGCGTTCTTAAAATCCCAAGCGAAAGACGCGGCCGGCGAAACACTTCGACCGACCCGCCTCTTGTTCAACGGTGGGGCGTTCAAAGCCGGCGCGATTCGCGCTCGCCTGATCGACGCGTTGACCTCCTGGTACGGCGCAGCGCCGCGCACGTTGGGCGACGCGGCGGATCACGACGAGTTGGACAACAGCGTCGCCCGCGGCGCGGCGATGTACGGCTGGGCCAAACAGCACGGCGGCTTGCGCATTCGCGGCGGGACGGCCCGTTCGTATTACGTCGGCATCGAAACCGCCGGCTTGGCGATACCCGGTGCGCCGCGACCGTTGCGCACTGTGCGTGGTCCCGTTCGGGATGGAAGAAGGGACCGCCACCGACGTTCCTTCGCCGCCGATCGGGTTGATCGTGGGCGAAGCAGCCCGTTTTCGCTTCTTCAGCTCGCTCGTTCGCAAACAGGACAAGCCCGGCGAGCAACTCGCCCGCTGGACTGAAGACGAATTGAGCGAAACCGATTCGCTGGAAGCGACGCTGTCGGCCGGAGACGACGGCGGCGAAGACTATGTTCCGGTCACGTTCCAATCTCGCATCACCGAACTCGGCATGTTCGAACTCTGGTGCGTCGCCACACGCAATGCGCAAAAATGGAAACTGGAATTTCAAACGCGGGAAGAAGGGTGAGTTTTCAGGATTCAGTTTTCAGTCATGTAATTTTAAAGTTGAATTCAGTTGCAACCGTCTTTGACGGGATCTGAAAACCGAAAACTTCACACTGAAAACCTCTAGGCATGCCCCCTTCTCGCTACGTCGTCGGCATGGATTTGGGGACGACCAATTCGGCCGTCGCCTATGTCGATAGCGAGGACGCCGCATGGCGGGTGTGCGCACGTTCAACGTGCCGCAACTGGTCGCGCCGGGCACGGTCGAAGCTCGCGAGACGTTGCCGTCGTTCCACTATCAAGCGGCCTCGAACGAGTTTCCCACCGGCGCGTTACGATTGCCCTGGACCGATGGAAACCCTGCGACGTGCGTCGGCGTGCTGGCCCGCGATCACGGCAGTGCGCAGACTGGCCGGTTGATCGCCAGCGCTAAGAGCTGGCTCTGTCACCCCGGCGTCGATCGCTCGGCCGACCTATTGCCGTGGCACGGCGCGACAGACGTGACGCGGCTCTCGCCGGTGGAAGCGAGCGCCGCGGTATCTCAAGCATGTTCGTTCGGCCTGGGACGCGCAACATCCCGCCGCACCGTTGGCCGAGCAAGAGTTCGTGCTCACTCTGCCCGCTTCGTTCGACGAAGTGGCCCGCGAGTTGACCGTCGAAGCGGCCGCTTGGGCCGGTCTGCCGCGCGTCGTGCTGATCGAAGAGCCCCAGGCGGCATTCTATGCTTGGCTGAATCTCCATCGCGACGATTGGGAGTCGCTCGTTCGCCCTGGGCAAACCATTTTGGTCTGCGACATCGGCGGCGGAACCAGCGATCTCACGCTGATCCGCGCCCGAGCGGGCGAGGCCGGCCGCGTGCGCTTTCATCGCATCGCCGTCGGCGAACATCTGATCCTGGGGGGCGACAACCTCGACTTGGCGTTGGCCAAGCATCTCGAACCGCACTTCAACCACGGCGAGCCCTTGCCCACCCGGCAATGGGACCAGTTGATCCGGAGTTGTCGCCGCATCAAGGAAACGTTGCTGGGCGACAAAGCCCCGGAACGCATGGCCGTGAATCTGAGCGGCGGCGGCAGTCGACTGCTGGGCGGCGGGTTGCAAGCCGAGGTCGCGCGCGACGAAGTCGAAGCTCTGTTGATCGAGGGCTTCCTGCCGCGCGTCCGGATGAACGAGCGGCCCGTCGCGCGACGCTCGGGCTTTCAGGAGTTCGGTCTTCCCTTCGCGGCCGATGCGGCGATCACACGGTATCTCGCGCATTTCTTGTCGGCGCATCGCAAGCAGCTCGCTGAGGAAGCCGCCGTTCCCCCGACCGACACTCACTTGCGACACGATCCGGCGCGACCCGATGTGGTGCTGTTCAACGGCGGGTTCTTCCACTCGCCGGCGCTGCCGCGCGGTTGGTCGATGTCTTGTCGTCGTGGTTCGACGGTCGCGACGCCGAATCGCCGTATGCCGCGACGCCCAAGTGGAAGCCGCAAGTTCTAGTTCACGAACGACTCGATCTGGCAGTCGCCCGCGGCGCGGCGTATTACGGCATGGTCCTGCGCGGCCAAGGCGTCCGCATCGCCGCCGATTTGGCCCGCACCTATTATCTGGGCGTCGGCGCGTCGCACAACGAAACCACCGTGGAAACGGTGATGAACGAAATCGTCCTGACCGAGACGTTGCCAACCGCAGCGGCAGATGCCGTCGCGAACCAACCGGCCGAATTCGCCGTCTGCGTCGCGCCCGCGTCGACCGAACCGGGTCGCGAGATCACGGTCGACCGGCATTTCGGCCTGCTCGTGAGTCAGCCGGTCGAGTTTCCGCTGTATGTCAGCAGCACGCGGTTGACCGATGCGCCGGGGACGCTGGTCCCGGTCGAGCGCGAGCAACTGACCGAACTCTGCGCCGATCCGCACGGTATTGCAAGTGCGCGGCAAATCGTCGGACGACCGCGTACCGGTTCGCGTGCAAAGTCGCCTGAGCGAAATCGGCACGCTCGAACTTTGGTGCGCCGAACTCGACGGCCTGCGTCGTTGGAAAATGCAGTTCGACGTCCGCGCCGCCGTACAAACCGATCGCGAAGCCCACACCGGCGCGGGCGAACGCTCGGGCTTCGTCGACGAAGCGTTGGCCGAAGCCGCGTTAACCGAGATTTCTCTAACGTTCGACGATGCGGCGAACGAACCGGCGTCGCCCGACACATTAATGCAACGGCTGGCCGGAGCGGCCGGCATGTCGCGTTCGGAGTGGCCGCCGTCGCTGTTACGCCGGATGTGGGAACAGTTGATCACCGCTGAAACGGGTCGTAAACGGAATCCCGTGTACGAAAGCCGGTGGTTGAATCTGCTGGGTTACGCATTGCGGCCTGGTTACGGCGTGGCGCTTGACGATCGGCGCGTCGCCGAGACTTGGAAACTGCTCGGCGGCAAGTTGGCTCACGCCGCGCCCCGTGTGCAGAACGAATGGTGGATCCTGTGTCGACGCTTGGCCGGCGGGTTCACGGCCGGCCAACAACGCGCGCTCGCCGATCCGCTCCTCGCGCCGTTACGCGCAATGCACAAGCGGCTGGTCACCGGCAAAGGGTCCGGCGATCTCAGCTTTGCCGCGCAAGAATCGGTTGAGGTCTGGCGCTTACTCGGCTCGCTCGAACTCTTACCGCCGGCGACTAAGTTGGAACTCGGTCGGATGGTCTTGGATCTGCTTCCTAAGAAAAAGCTGCAAGCGTTGCGTTCGTCGTTGCTCTGGACGCTCGGCCGCGTCGGCGGCGGGTGCCGGTTTACGGTCCGCTGAACGTCGTCCCTCCCGGCGACACGGCCAAGGAGTGGCTGACCGGGCTGTTGAAACTGAACCTCGACGATCCGCTGGAACCGTGGACGGTTATGCAGCTCGCCCGTAAGACCGACGACCGCTATCGCGACGTCGGCCCTCGGGATCGGACGCTGATCGTCGACCACCTCCGCGGCCGACATGCCGACGAGCATCTCATTTCGCTGGTCGCGGTCGGCGGGGCGCTCGACGCCGAAGAACAAGCCCGCAGCTTCGGCGAAGCGTTGCCGAAGGGCCTGAGAATCGTCTAACGGCCGAAATCACTAGATTTCGGCATCCATTTCGGCAAAAAAAGCACGGGCCGATCGCGTAAAACGCGATCGGCCCCCTGCCGGCCATGCTTTGTTGCCCGCTACAGGATATAACGGATTCCTTAGGGAAATCCGCCGCGGGAATTCCGAAATTTCCAAGGCTCGACGAATCGCTTGTTTCTTCGGGGTTTTGCGTACTCCTGTCGATTGGGATGTAGGCTGGGCAAGACTTTCACGGGGTGGGGACGAGGGAGCATGCCTGGCGGGCCGAACGACGACCAACTTCGCGACAAGAGTCTTCGCGATGACTCTCTTCCCAATCAACTGGCATGGCATGCCCGGTTGGAGCATTTCCGCTCGACGTTGTTGGAAGTCGCGGCAAACAAGGTCCAACCGCACTGGCGACGCAAAGTCGCGCCGTCGGATTTAGTGCAAATCACGCTGATCAAAGCCGGCGACGCCGACGAACGGATCCGCAACCAGGGCGACGACGAGGTCTGGCGTTGGTTGCGGACAATCCTGACCAACAGTCTGCACGACGCGCGACGCGAATTGACCGCCGACAAACGGGACATCGGTCGCGAGATCGTCCGCGATCAGTCCTCCATTCTTCGTAAAACGCCGGTCGACGCCGCCGTCTTGCCCGACGCCGTGATCGCACGTCGCGAGGACGACGCCGCGCTCGATCGCGCGATGGAACGACTCTCGCCGCGACACCGCCGGGTGATCGAGTACCGTCATCGCGACGATCTCTCGTTCGCGCAGATCGCCGAGCGGTTCGAGATCACCGAAAACGCCGCGCAAAAACTTTGGACCCGAGCTTTGCAAGCGCTCCGCGACGCGCTCCCCGAACCGCTATGGCGCGCGAACGAACGACGACGAAGCCGAAAGCTCGCTCGGCGCCGCTTGACCGCAGCGGACGAACGCCTACGTGTCGGCGACGCTCATCACGGTCTGGATTCCCAAGCCGCGTTACTGCTCCGCTTGGAACATCGCTGGCCGCGCTCGGGCGGTGACGCTGAAAATCCTCCCACACTCGAAGCCGCTACACGTCGTGCGCCCGAGGCTTTGACGCTCGGTCCCTATCGAATCGAACGCGAGTTGGGTCGCGGCGGATTCGGCGTGGTGTTGCTCGGCCGGCATCTCGACGACGATCGTCGCGTCGCGTTGAAAATTCCTCGTCCCGAAGTGCTGCACGACGCCGAAATCCGCCGCCGCTTCTTACAGGAAGCCGAGGCGATGCGTTCGCTCGAGCATCCCTCGATCGTGCGGGTCCTCGAAGTCGGTCGCTTCGATGGAATCGACTACATCGCAAGCGAGTATTGCCCCGGCGGGTCCCTGGCCGATCGCTTGGCCAAGGGCGTCCGTTTCTCGTTCGCCGACGTCGCCGACCTTGTTCGTCGCGTGGCCGAGACCGTGGCGTTCGTGCATGCCGGCGGACTGTTGCATCGCGATCTCAAACCTTCCAACATCTTGTTGGGTCTGCCCGACGAACGGCGTCCGGCGATCGGCGGGCTGGACTTCGTGCCGCTGCTTACCGACTTCGGCTTGGCCAAATTGGTCGATCAGAGTCTGTTTCAAACCGGCAGCAGCATGTTGCTGGGCACGCCGCAATACATGTCGCCCGAGCAAGCGACGTGCAGCCACGATCGGATCGGCCCCTGGACCGACGTTTTTTCGCTGGGCGTCATTCTGTACGAACTGTTGGCGGGCAAACCACCGCCGATGGGCGCCAACCTGTACGCCGCGCTCACGTCGTTGCAAACCGCGATCCCGCCCGACCCGCGCGACGTCGATCCCGCGATCCCCGCGCCGTTGGCGAGAATCTGTTTGCGTTGTTTGGAACGCGATCCGCTCGATCGCTACCCCAACGCCGCGGCGTTGGCCGAGGATCTGCGTCGTTTTTCCGCGGGCGAAGAGGTCTCCGCCCGGGGCGTTTCACTCCGTCGCAAACTGGTCCGCTGGTGTACCGATCCGCAACGGATCGATAACGCCGGCGTCTGGATGATGACGCTGCACGCGGGCATCATCGTCTGGATGCTCGTCTCGCTGCCGTACATTTTCTGGTCTTCGGAACTCGACCAAACCCGCGCGGAAATCCTGACCACGCTGCTTTGCATGAGCCTGTTTCAGGACGGTCCGCAATTCGTGATCGGCCGAGCGATTCTTGGCGCAAACCGTGGGCGATCCTTATCGCACCGTGGCTGGCGGTCGTCAACGTGGCGATCACCATCTCGGGCGTTTTGAATTTGTTCGTCGCGTTCGGCGGTCTCTACACCAGCGTGCCGGCCAATCGCGTCTTCATCTTCGGCCTGCTTACCGCGTTCTTCGTCGCACAGTTGACGCTGAATCTCTGCGCATATGCCGCTTGGCGTAGAACGCGAGCGCGTGATTTGACGTAAATCGTTCGGAACCGCACCGATATGGTCGATTAGCTTGGTCGGTTCACTCGGATCAACCGTCCACGAAAGTCGATTTCGCCGCCGATCGCAGCATGTATCCTGGCGGCCTGACCGGCGACGTCCGGATCGATCGTGCAAACGACGATGCCATGGTGCTCGGGACGAATCGCATGCAAACGGATGAAATCACGCCGATTGAGCGTCAATACGATCCGTCCTTCGGCAGCGGCGAGATCCAAGACTTCCGGATCGGTCGCCGCTTCGTTGGCACGCCCGCGCTCTTGAATCGTAACCACGTCGTGTCCGAGTTCGCGCAACGCTTGCACGGTCGGGAGCGGGAAGTTTTCATTCGAATAAAAACCGGCCACACTCAAGCCTCGTCGTTCGCGCGGAGCGCTTCGTCGATTTCTTCCCGATGTTTCGCGACATACGCCCAGGCTTGCACGAGGTCGGTCGCGCTCAACGTCGGATAGTTTCGGAGGATTTCGCTCTCCGAAATTTTCAATCGTCGCATCCCTTCCAGCGTCCAGACCGGAATCCGCGTCCGAACGATCCGCGCGGCGCCGCCGCAAACATCCGGAGTGGTAACGATCGAAGGAAACTCCGAGCGATACGCGACCGACGCGGTATTTCCCTCGCCGCCGGAGGTCAACACCATCAACAACTGCTCGCGCTCGATCGGATCGAGACCGGCAAGCTGCGGAACGATCATATCCAGTCCGGACATCGTTCGACCTCAGAGCAAGGAAAGCGGCGAAACGCGGCAAGTCGCGATTTCATTCTATTCCGTGCGAAAACCCGCGGCAAACCTCGTCCCGCACGCGTTCGGCGACGTCAACGATTGCAAGTTCGGCGACGCCGTGCCGGGCGGCAAGTTCGCCGAGACGGTCGCGTAGTCCATCCGACTTTCCATCGTCCCGATCAACGCCGCGACCGACATCTGCCCGACGAAGTCGACGCGTTCGCCGACCAACTCGCCCAAGATTCCCATGCGCGGGCCGGCTCCGAAGAACGACGATTGCGTCGTGTTCTAAATCCGCTCGGTCCCGTTGAAACTGCTGAACTCGCCGGTCAGCGTCTGTTCGATATTCGCGAACTGAATCCCGCCGAAGATCCGAACCTGCGCCGGGCCGCCGTTCCCCACCAAATAGCCCGCGTCGAGGTTGATTGCGTCGAACGTGTGCGAAACGGTCCCGCGACCCAGCTTGTACAAGTTGGCGTCGGGACCGATTTCGTACGGCGGGCCGGCGAATTGCGTGATGTCGGCGATGAAGGAATGCCCGTCGTCGGTGTCCAAATGCGTCCAGTTTGCGCGAAAGTCGAGACCGTATTCGGCCAAGTTGTAGCGCAACGCCACGTCGAACGCCGGCGCATAGTTCGGGTCGATCGCTTGATTGACCCAGTGCGGCGACACCGCCGGCAACGGGCTGACCAGCGTGCCGTATTCCAAGTTCCCCGCGCCGGGCTTCAGGTACAGTAACGACGCTCCGACAGACAAGCGCGACGGCGCATAGCCCGGGCCGCCGTTCGACTGCGGATAATCCTGAGGCGGCGGACCATACTCTTGCGCCGTGGCGGTCGCCAGCATTCCCCCCAACGCGAGCATCCCGACCAACATCCGCACGGCCGCACGCATCGTCATGCTCCCCAAGAAGTCCGGGCCGCGCGGTCACTGCTCCGCACGACCGATGTGCGACGTGTTCGTCATCAGGACGGACGCCGACTTTGCCGATTACGCCGGCGATGAGGGTTACATCGGCCGCCGGCAACCCGCAACATCGGCAGAACCGGCAATGTTTCACGTGAAACAATTGTTCCCCGGTTCCCGCCGCCATCCGGCGGTTTGCCGTCGTGGCGGTCTTTTCGCTCAGGAAACCGTCGCCGCGAGTGAAACCCGGGAACTCTCCGAATGCTGACGCCCAGGCTACCGGTTTCCGTGAGTTGGCGGTTTCCCTATCTTCACTGCGCGAGCGTTACGAGCGTTACGCTCGTTTCGACAACGCGAATTCTTTCTGAAGACGCGCAACGGCTCAGAGATACCGATTGGACCAGCAGATCGAATTTTCAAAGAACGTGATGACCCGCCGCGATCGGTCGTTACGGCCGACCGCGGAAGTGATGTATCTGGTTTTCTTTTTTTCTTGGGCGGCTTGGTTTACGGCATCTTCTCCAGCTTGCCTGCGCGAGCGTTACGAGCGAAACGCGCGTTGCGCTCACGCGTGACGCGCGTTTTTTTCTTTTTCGATTGAGCCGCCCGCGTCAGCCTGCGGTTCGGGTCGCCACGCCAAACGCCGCAAGTTCACTGCGCGATCGAAACGAGCGTTACGAGCGAAACGCTCGTTACGCGTCACTCGTTTTTTGCAAAGCCGCGACTGAGACTCGTGGTCAAAGCTGATCGAATGGTCGTCCAACGCCCCGGTTTAGCCATATGTTTACTGTGTTTTCCCGAGCGGGGGACGTCAGTCCCCTGAGATACGACCAAGCGGCTCTAACTCAGGCGACTGATGTCCCCCGCTCGATACTTGCTCCGACAACTTCTTCAATTCCGCTCTGGAATGTTGCACGATCGGATATCGGCCATGTATATCCGAAAGGACCGGAATTCTCTCGTCGGCCATTTTCTGTATTTATGTATACTACTCATTGTGGGTCGATTCGTCAAGACTGGAGTTGCGATATTTCGTAATTTCGGTCCCTTAATCCAGAACGAATATTCGCCGACGAAGACCGGAGGCAACACAAGCGTGAAGCATACGACGGTCGTCAAGTTGGTGAAAGTCGATGGGACCGTTCGCGAACCGTTGCGGACACTCGGTGAAAACGAATGGCCCGAGGACGATGACGGAGTACCCATGCGACGGACATCGACGACGCTTGACCATCCGCGACCCTGGGCGTTGCACGTTCGGCCGACTAAAATCACGTCATCTCGTCGCGTCCACGCGGCGTTTTTGATCGGTCGCCGCACTCGCCTTGTTTTCCGGACTCATGCCCAAATCGCCCGCTCCCGCCGACTCGCACGACGACGACGCGTTTCCCGCCGCCGCGCCGCATCACGCCAAGATTCCGCCGCAAATCGACTTGCCGCGAATCGCCCGGGCGGTGCGCGAAATCTTGGCCGCCGTCGGCGAGGACCCGGATCGCGAAGGGCTGTTGGAAACGCCCGCCCGGGTCGCGCGGATGTACGGCGAGATGTTCGCCGGGCTGCACGAGGACCCGCGTTACCATCTGAAGAAGTTTTTCACCGAAACGTACGACGAACTCGTGCTGGTTCGCGACATCACGTTCAACAGCATGTGCGAACACCACTTGCTGCCGTTTCACGGGGTCGCGCACCTGGGCTACGTCCCCAACGGCCGCGTGGTGGGCCTCAGCAAGTTGGCCCGCGTGGTCGAAGGGGTCGCCAAACGGCCGCAAGTGCAAGAGCGGATGACCGAAACGATCGCCAATATGCTGATCGAAGAATTGGACGTGCGCGGCGTGGCCGTGGTGATCGAAGCGACGCATTCGTGCATGTCGCTGCGCGGCGTCAAGAAGCCGGGCGCGATTTGCACCACGTCGGCGATGAAGGGGCTGTTCCGCCAAAACATGAGCAGCCGGAACGAAGTAATGACCTTAATCTTCGGCGGCCGCAAAGGCCGGGACTAATCGTATGACGACGCGCGCGGCGATCATGTTGTTCTTGTGCGCCGTCGCGGCGGCGCGATCCGCGGAACCGGCGCAGCCTGCGGCCGACGCGGCCGCGCGTTACACCGTCGGTCCGGTGCCCGAGCGCGTGCGCGAACGTCTAAAGCTCGCGCCGTTCTATACGCAATACTGCAACGCGCGGGGCGTCGCGATCGTCGCCTCGTCGAAAGTCGATCCGCACGCGCTGCTCGAGGCGGCGTATCTGATGGAGAACATGCTGGGCGACCGCGACGACATTCGCCGCGCGCTCGACGAGCGGAAGGTTCGCTTCGGCGTCATGGCGTACGACGAGATGACGACCGATTTGCCCGAGCATGCCGATCTGACTCCTAAGGCGCATTGGGATCGTCGCGCGCGGGGCCTCGGCGCGACCACGGCCCGACCGGCGGTCAGTTGCGGGGAAGAGAATCTGCTGGGTTACCGGGGCGATCCGTATGCGACCGAGAACATCCTGATTCACGAGTTCTCGCACGCCGTCCACGAGATGGCGCTCAGACGCGTCGATCCGACGTTCGACCGCCGCCTGCGCGACGTCTTCGAAGCGGCGAAGAAGGACGATCTGTGGACCAAAACGTACGCGATGACGAACCATCGCGAGTATTGGGCCGAGGGGACGCAGTCGTGGTTCGACACCAATCGCAAAAACGACGGTCAGCACAACGACATCGACACGCGCGAAAAACTGAAACGCTACGATCCGCGTTTGGCCGCGCTCCTGGAAGAGATCTACGGCGACCGACCGTGGCGTTACGTGCATCCGAGGAATCGCAAAGATCCGGCCCATCTGGCCGATTATCGCGCGGACAAGGCGCCCCGCTTCGTTTGGCCGAAGGCGAAAGAGGAAACGCCGAAAACTTCACCGAACGGCGATCCGAAGTCGCCGTAATCGCGAGTTCATCGGGCCATCGAGGTGTTGACTATCGCGACCTCCCGGCGATGCGTTCTCGCGGCGCAAGATTCGCTTCGTTCCAAGGTTTGCCGAGTCACGTCGCGTTGCTCCGGCTCTCGAAACGCACCTCATTCCATCGTCCGCCCGCATGCTCGCTCCCTGGGTACAATGGTCTTATGCCGTGGCGGGGTGCGCGACGATGATGATCGCGCTCTGGGCCGTGCAACGCAAAACCGGCGATGCGGGCGTCGTCGACGTCGGGTGGACGGCCGGCATCGGGCTGTGCGCTATTCTTCGCCGCGACGCTGCCTGAGCGCACGCCCCGTACTTGGATTTTGGCCGGAGCGACGGCGCTCTGGTCGTTTCGGTTGGCGTCGTACGTGTTGTTCGATCGCGTCTTGGGCCACGACGAAGAAGACGGCCGCTACAAGGAATTGCGCCGCTCGTGGGGCGGCCGAGCCCAAGCGTTTTTCTTGTGGTTCTTTCTCGCCCAGGCGGGGCTGATTTTGGTCTTCGCCCTCTCGCCGTGGCTGGGGCTGACCGCGCGTCGCGAAGACAGCGCGGCGTTGAACACGTTCGATTGGCTGGGCCTGGCGATCATCGCGGTCGCGATCGTCGGCGAATCGATCGCCGATCGGCAGTTGGCCCGCTTTCGTCGCCGGCCCGAGAACAAGGGCCGCGTCTGCCGCGCCGGCCTGTGGGCATACTCGCGGCATCCGAACTACTTTTTCGAGTGGCTGCACTGGTGGGCGTACGTAGTCTTCGCCGCCGGCTCGACGTACTGGGCCTGGACGTTGCTCGCGCCGGCGTTGATGCTGTTTTTTCTGCTACGCGTCACCGGCATTCCGGCGACCGAAGCCCAATCGTTACGCTCGCGCGGCGACGAGTATCGGAAGTATCAACGCGAAGTCAGCGCGTTGATTCCGTGGCCGCCGAAAGCGGATTCGCCCGGTTAAATTGACCGATGGTACGCTGCGCGACCGCCGGATTTGGGCTATGATCCCTACCGGTATCAAACGACGACGCACGACGGATCGACCCTGCGAGCATTCACCGCGAGCGTTGCTCGCGAATTTTCCGATGAGCACTTTGATCGACTTGGCCGAGCGCGGTTGGATCCCCGACGTGTTGGTCCGCTACGGCATTCGCCGGTTGTTGGCCGAACGGTTGCGGTTCGAGCGGGCCGACGATCCGGTCGAGGCGCGGAAGCGGACCGAACGCTTCGTCGAGGAACTGAGCGCGGGGCCGATCGCGTTGCTGACGCAGGACGCCAATGCGCAGCACTACGAAGTGCCGGCCGAGTTCTTCGCCGGAATGTTAGGACCGCGACGGAAGTACAGCTCGTGCCTGTATCCCGCCGGCGTGCTCGATCTGGCCTCCGCCGAAGAAGCGATGCTGCGACTGACCTGCGAGCGGGCGGAACTCGGCGACGGGCAGGAGATTTTGGAACTCGGCTGCGGATGGGGTTCCCTTTCGTTGTGGATGGCCGAGCGGTATCCGCGCGCAAAATCCTGGGCGTGTCGAATTCCCATTCGCAACGCGCGTCGATCTTGGAACGCGCCGCGCGGCGGGGGCTGACGAACGTCGAGATCGTCACGGCCGACATGAACGACTTTGCGACGGAGCGACGCTTCGATCGCGTCGTCAGCGTCGAGATGTTCGAGCATATGCGTAACTACGCCGAACTGCTGCGCCGCATCGCCGGCTGGTTACGCGACGACGGCAAGCTGTTCGTCCACATCTTCGTGCACCGGAACGTCTGCTATCCGTTCACCATCGACGGCGACGACGATTGGATGGCCAAGCACTTCTTCAGCGGCGGCCTGATGCCCAGCGAAGACTTGCTGCTCCGTTTTCCGGAACACTTGCGAGTCGAACGACGTTGGGCGGTCGACGGCACGCACTACGCGCGAACGCTGGAGGCGTGGCTGACGAATCTCGACGCCCGCGAGCCCGAGCTGTGCCGTTTGTTGCAAGCGACCTACGGCGACGCCGTAGGCCCGATCATGCTGCGGCGGTGGCGAATTTTCTTGATGGCCTGCGCCGAACTGTTCGCCTATCGCGGCGGAACCGAATGGTTCGTCGGCCACACGCTGCTCAAGCGGGCAGGATAGGGCGACATTCCGCTCTCCGCACGCTTTCTTGGGTTTTATGAGGCGAAATAAGCCTTACGCCACGGCCCGTTGCGGTTCGGTTTCGGCGGGCTGCTTGCGGCGTTGTTCCGAAAGCTTCGCTTCGTTCCAGAGGCCGCGCAGCGTGCCCCACAGGCTCTTCGAAATGGTAAGGCGATACAGCGAATCCGACGGCAGCTCGCGCATCAGAATCGCATGCGCCTTCCCCAGGTTGTGGTACGGCATCGCGGCGAACATGTGATGCAGCCCGTGGTAGCGCAGGCCGACCGGCGCCCAAAGTTCGGAGATCAACGGCCACTGCGTGTAGTTGACGCTATCCAGCAGTTGTTCGGAGAACGTGACCTCGCCCCCTTCGTTCAAGAAGCAATGCGCGCCCAGGGTGCGAATGTTGTTGATGAACAGAATCGTGACGCTGGTCAAGTAGATTTGCAGAAGGAACGCCAACGGCAAGACGCCGTTCAGAACCGGACGATCGAACTTGGCCGGATCGATGTTCGGATCCAAGCCGCGATAGAGAAACACGGCGATGGTCCAGCACCACAGGAAGCAACCGAATTCCTGAATGCACAGACCCGCAGCACTTTGGTGGTGGGCATGGGCCGGACGTAGGTCGGGTCCATGATCATCGTCGACATGTGTTCGAAGATGAAGCGTTTGGCGGCCGGCGAAACCCAGGTCAGCGGCGTGAGGATCATGAACCGGACGATCGCCAACGGAGCCATCACGAACGGCTGCAACATGTACAGCAAAATACTGAGCCGCGAACGCGACGCCAACGGGATATACTCGCCGTCGAAGTCGGTCCCGTAATGGTTGCGACTATGGTGATCCAAGTGCGTGTAGTACAAGAACGACGGCACCAGCATCGGGATGCCGCAGATCAAGTTCCAGACGAAGCGAAATGTTTTGAACGTGCCGGTTCGCAGATGGACGATTTCGTGGATGAACAACACCGCGCGATAAAACAGCAACGCGGCCACAAGAAACAAGCCCACCTGTTGCCACGACAAAAACACCTGCTTCCGGGTGAGCGCGAAGCAGACGTTGCCGACGGCGAACGACAGCAGAAAGTCGGACCAAAAGATCCAGGCTTTGGGGGCGAATAAGTCGCGAACCGCGTTTCGTGCTTGAGGCAACGAAAACGATTTGACGGCGGCCGCTTCGGTGGGGGTAATGCGCAGGGACATGGCGAATGGCGCGATGTGCGATGCAGGCGGAGGTGGGATGGCCACGATACGGATTCGATTCGGAGAACGCGGCTTGCCTACGCGATCAACGGGAACCCGTACCGGATAAATCGGCCAAGACGCCGTCGACCCTGAGCCAGTTTTCCTGACAAATGGTTTTGCCGGCACGTTCGGCACTTACATCCTGATATACCCAATGCACCCAAACTAACATGCCGGCACACGGATTCAACGGGTAGCCGCAACAGACGGATCAAAAACGCCAAATTCGAGAAAACAGTTACTGGAACGCAAAATCAGCGTACTCGGCGGACCGCAGGCGGCAAAGTCGACGCGGGTCGCCCAAAGCTCCATTCCGCTTCCCGCAAATTCGCTTGAACTTGTTTTTCCCGAATCAGTTAGGCGGATCGGACCGATGATCCAGAAGGTCCCGTGTCGGTCGAGCGGTGCATTCGTACGCACGCGGTAATCGACATGCGGGGAGTTGGATGATGGAGCCGGCCGGACGTTCCGCCGTGTGCGGGGACGAGGGACCGACTCCAGGCGAAAGGAATCGCGGCGCGATCCGGGGTCTTCGACCCGCGCGATCGAGCATTCTTCCAGGGAACAATGCGCATGACGCAAACATTGCCGGCCTCGTCGTTTTTCGCGCGTCATAGTCTCAAGATTATGGCCGTCTGCCTGTTCCTGTTGCCGTTCGCGGCGATCGGATCGATCCGCGCGAAGAGTTCGAACAAGAACGACGTGCGCAACTGGATTCCTAAGGAATACGAAGAGACGATCGTCTATCGCGACTTCCGCGAGCTGTTCCAAGGCGAAGAGTTCGTCCTGGTCAGTTGGGACGGCTGCAACGCGTCGAACAAGCGAATCGAAGACCTTGCGCTCAAATTGCTGCCGCCGGTTCGGATCGACTACCGCGGCGAATCGCTGCCCGACGGGCACGCGGCGTCGGACTTGGACACCGCGAAGTTGGATATCGAAACGCGGTTGCGCGATCAACGCCAAGCCGACGCCGTGGCGACCGGGGCCGATGCGCCGGTCGTGAAACTGCACTACGGCCTCTGGTTGAATCGCAAGGGCCAAGAAACGCTGTGCGTGTTCGAGAACGTCCAAGACGAAGGAGACCCGCACAATCCGAATCGCGAGATGGCCTACGCGGTCGTCACGCGCGAGCCGCACGGCTATTTCAAAGGGATCATGACCGGGCCCCGCGCTATCCGGCAGATCACCACGCGCAACGCGGGCTTCGCCGAAGAGGCGGCCATCGAAGGCTTGGCCGGCGCGCTGTACGCGCCCGGGACCGTGCTGCGACGCGGCGCGAAGTTGATGGTCGACGATCATCCGTTGCCGTTTAACGGCGCGAAGATCGAGATTCAAGACGGCTACGTGCAAGTCGACGGCGCCAATCTGAACGACAAAGGTCGCCCGGTCTTGGCCAACGGTCGGACGATTTGGGTCGACGCCGTGCCGGTGCATAAATTCGACGGCGAGAATCGCCCGCTGGATCCGGCGACCGGCGCGGTTCTGAAGCCCGACGAAGTGTGTCACGTCGGGATGTCGCTGCGTCAGACGTGCGTGGTGGTGACGATGTCGGCCGACGGGTTGAAAGACAAGAAAGCGGCCGTCGACAAGTTGCGCACCGTGGCGATCGACGAATGCAGTATTCCGGCCGACAAATTGCACATCGGCGGTCCGCCGGTCGACAACGTGGCGATCGACAACGCCGGCAACAAGAGCTTGAACATCCTGGCCGGCGTGGCCGTGGTGATCGGCTTTATCGTGTCGTGGTTCAGTCTACGCAGCGTCAAGCTGGTGTTGATCGTCATCACCGCCGGCATCTACGCCTCGATCCTCAGTCTGTCGATCGTCTGGTGGACCGGCGCTCCGGTCGACGCGATCCTGTTCACGATGCCGTCGTTGGTCTACGTCGCCACCACGTCGGGCGCGATTCACCTTTCGAACTATTATCGCGACGTCCGCTTGGAGGGCCATCCGGCTTCCGGGGCGGGGGGCGCCGCGTTGCATCACGCCGCCGTGCCGTTGTCGCTGGCGACCGGGACCACGGCCGTCGGGTTGGCCACGCTCTGTTATACGGAGTTGGTGCCGATCTATTATTTCGGTCTCTATTCAGCCATCGGCGTGTTGGTCAGCGCAGCTGTTGTTGGTGTTCTACATTCCGGCCGCGCTCGAACTCTGGAAGCCGGGCCTCGCCAAAGCCGAGTCGGATACGCCGGTCGCGGAGAACGAAACCCACACGCACGTCAAGGATTCCGGCTTCTTCTGGAACGCCGGCCAATGGGTGATGCGGCACAACAAGAAAGTTTCGTTCGCCTGCTTCGTGGTGATGGGGCTGGCCGGTTACGGTCTGATCTACGGCGAAACCTCGGTCCAACTGATGCGGTTGCTTTCGCCGCGCGAGCGGATTTTGACGGACTACGCGTATCTTGAAAGCAAGCTGGGCCCGTTGGTGCCGATGGAGATCGCCATCCGCGTGCCCAAACCGGTCGACGAGGAAAACGCGTCGTTGCGCTTCGTGGATCGTTTACGCTTGATACGCGAGATCCAGGCCAGCGTCGAAAAACTGCCCGAGGTCGGCAGCACCATGTCGACGTTGTCGTTCATGCAGGATCCCGATGAGTTGGCGACCAATTTGCCGGCGCAAATTCAAGACGCGGTGCGCAATCGCCAACTGCTGAAACATCGCGATCAACTGGCCGCTTCGGATTACTTACGCGACTTCGACGATCCGAAGTTGGGCAAACAAGAGGTGTGGCGCATTACAGCACCGGGTCAGCGCGCTCAAAAACGTCGATTACGCCGCGTTTATCGAAAACCTGAAACGCCACGTCGAACCGGTCTTGGCCGAGTTCGTTAACGGCGCCGACGCTCCGCAAAACGCGGTGGCCGACGTCCTGCCCGCCTGGGTCGATCGCCGCGCGTTACGCGACGACATCCACGTCCAATACACGGGCGTCGTACCACTCGTCTACAAGGCGCAACATTCGCTGATGGACGGCTTGGTGTGGGGCTTTCTGAGCGATTTCGCGTTGATCGTCGTCGTGATGATGATCTTCTGCCGCGATTGGTCGGCAGGCATGGTGCTGCTGTTTCCGAGCGCGTTTCCGGCGGTCGTCGTGTTCGGTTGCTTCGGTTGGATTCATCATCTGTTGACGTCCACCGGCAGCGGAAACTTGTTCATCGACATCGGCTACGTCATGGCGCCGGCCGTCGCGCTCGGAGTGACGGTCGACGACGTCGTTCACTTCATGCTGTGGTACAAAAACGGTATCACGGAAGGAAAGACGCAAAAAGAATCCATCGAAATGGCTTTCCGCGGCTGTGCCCGGGCCATGTACCAAAGCTGGGGCGTGATCGGCGTCGGGTTGTCGGTCTTCGCGCTCAGCCCGTTCATGCCGACGCGGAACTTCGGCATCATGATGATCTGCATGTTGACCACGGCGTTGGCCGGCAATCTGCTGATGCTGCCCGCGATGCTGGCCGGCCCGCCGGGGGCGATCTTCGCGTGGGGCGTGCGACGTAAGGAAAACCGTCGTCGCCGCAAAGCCGGCTTGCCGTTGATCGGCGAAGCTCCTGCGGAGACCGTCGTCATCGCGTCGGCCGCGCCCGTCGCGGAACCGAAGCGTGTGGAACGCCAACCGGCAGCGCCGATCGTGCCGCTGCCGAACATCGTTTCGATCGCCGCGATCGAGACCACGATCGCGCCGGCGTCGCCGCGCCCCGAGCCGCGTTCGCAGTCGATTCCCGCGCCGAAGTCGGCGATCCCCGTGATCGCCGGTCCGAAGATCGGCGGATCATGGCGCGCCGAAGCGACCGAAGACCCGAGCGAAACCCACGCCGCTCACGAAACGCCGGGCAACGACAGCGTGCCCGAGCCGCATCTCCGCCCGGACGCGTTGCGCCGCACGTTCAAGAAAAAGCAGCCGCGCACGTAGTCTGTGCTGCGTGCTGCTCCGCGGCGGCGACTCGTGTTAAACTGACGTTCGGGAACGGAACCGTCAGTTAGGGCCGAGGAGCCGAGAGATGCGTACGCACGTCTTTGATTCGAAACGCGAAGCCGGCGCGGCGGCCGCCGCCGCAGGCGCGGTCAAATTGCGGGCCGCGCTCGCCGAACACGGCGCGGCGACCATCGTGGTGGCCACCGGCGCGTCGCAGTTCGAAATGCTCGACGCCCTGGTCCGCGAGCCCGATATCGCTTGGGAAAACGTCTCGGCGTTTCATTTAGACGAATACGTCGGCCTGCCGATCACGCACCCGGCGTCGTTTCGCGGCTACTTGTGGAAGCGTTTCGTCAGCCGGTTGCCGGTCCCCTTGGCCGCGTTTCATTATCTGGACGCCGAGCACAATCCCGAGGCCGAATGCCGTCGCGTGGGCAACCTGATTCGCGGCTCGACGGTCGACGTGGCGTTTATCGGTATCGGCGAAAACGGGCACTTGGCCTTCAACGATCCGCCGGCCGACTTCGAAACGATCGAACCGTATCACATCGTGACGTTGGACGAAACGTGTCGTATGCAGCAATTAGGCGAAGGCTGGTTTCCGTCGCTCGACGACGTGCCGCAGCAGGCAGTCAGCATGTCGATCCGCCGAATCTTGGCCGCGCACGCGATCGTCTGCACCGTGCCCGATCAACGCAAAGCCGAAGCGGTGAAGAACGCGCTGAACGGCCCGATCACGCCGGACGTCCCCGCGTCGATCCTGCAGGAACACATCGACTGCGACCTGTTTTTGGATAAGCCGGCGGCGAGTTTGCTGTAACTAGCGTTCGCGTTTCAACTCCGTCACCCATTTGCGGTAGTCGGCGTCCAGCGTTTTCCAGGCCGTCTCGCCCAGCGTCCGTTGGGCGGCGCGAAGACCGGTCGGATCGTTCAGGCGATCCTCGCGAAAGCGTTTGTAAAACTCCTCCAGTTTCCCTTGCTCTTGCAAGTAGAGGCAAAAGTACCGCGCCTGAGCATAGTTGCGGCCCATGTTCGCGCCGCGAAAATCGCGATCGCTCATCAACTCGGCTAGCGTCGGAACCTTTTCGGCCGCGACCGCTTCTTGTAAACGCGGCAATCGCCAGTTCACATGGCCGCGAATACGTAGTTCCTCGCCGCGGCCGATGAAGCTCGACGCTTCGTACAACGACGCCAGTCCCTCGTTGAACCAGTCGGGCTGGCCCGGAAAATCGAACGCGGCCAACGCGTGCGTCAACTCGTGGACCAACGTCCCGCCGCCGGTCCCGATGTTCATCACCAACGCCCGCTTGTCGGGCTTATAGTAGCCGTAGACCGAGACGTTCTTGTCGCCGTACAGGCGTTCGGCTTCGGCGGCGTACGGCTTCGCGTCGGAGAAGAGCCAGACCACGATCGGCACGTCGGGCGCGTGCGTAAAAAATTGCCGACCGAGCGCGGCGGCCGACGGCGCGATCAGGTTGTCGTAATAGGCGACCAGCTTCGCTTCGTTCAGATCCCCGGCGACGATAAACGGCGCACGAACGATCAGCGTTTGCCCTTCGCCGATCAGTTTTTTCGTCTCCTCGGCTTTCGCGTCGGTCAACCGTCGCAAACGATCGGCCGGCGTCTCGCGTAGGGCAGGGGGGACGACGCGCGGCGGAGCGGGAGATTGAGCCGGTGCGGAGCTGATCCAAAAAACGAGACCGGCGAGGAGCGAAGCGGACTTCGACATAGCGCAAGACCTCGGGTAAAAGCCTCTACCGCCGGAATCGAGAGGAATCGTTTTCAGTCAAGATGCGGTCTTCTTACTACGCATCGCCGCCACGACTTGGGGACCACCCGACTTGCCGGCGGAGTAGTTTCGATACGCGGCGGACTCCATCGCATACAGGGCGATCTTGCCCGCCGCATCGTAATGCACGCCCCAGCCGTACTTTTGGGACAAGGCGGACGCTCGTAAGCAGGCATGCGACTTCGAGAACAACTTTTCGCGAAACGCCTGTTTCGTTTTCGCGTCGGCCCGCGTGAGGTTCGCGCGACGGAGCTCCGTTTCGAGAATCAGCGTCTCGTGCGTGTAATGATACGGCTTTGCGGTCAGCAATTCGTACTGCAGCGCGTGAACCGGAACTTTCTCGCCGCGCGGCGTCGGGACGACCGCGCGTTCGACCGGGCAATCCGGCGCGACGGTCACGAAACTGTCGACGATCGTCGTCATGCTCGGCCGAATTCGCGATCAAAAGAACTTCTTGATTAGGTCGTCGACGTTTTTGAACACTCCCACGCCGCCGGTCAGCATCAGCACGCCGAACGACAGCCAGAGGCAAATCGTCCAGACCAGGCCGGGTTTGAGACGGACGTCGCAGCGGTAGTAGCGATAGTACAACGCCGCGAATCCCAGCATCGGCAACATCACCGCTTGGGCGAATCCGCTGACCAACACCAACGTCAACGCGTACGGATTGACGAAGTAAATCAAGAACGAGATCAACGGGATCGCGCCCGAGAGAATTTGCGTCCAGCGTTTGACGCCGTCCTCGTCCCGCACTCCGCAGCGAAAAACGCGTAACGCGTCGGCGGCGATCCGCGCGTTGCCCGCGCTCGCGGCGAAGAACGTCGAGTACAACACGGCGAACGCACCGAACAAAAACACCCATTCGGCCGCGGTGCCGAAGACCGGTTTGTACATCTCCATCAACGTCGGAATCAGCCGCGAATTGTCGGGCACCTTGTCGACGCGGTTGAGAATCGTGGCGCCGGTGAGATAGAACGCGATCGTGGCGAACGTGTAGATGCCCATCGAGCACCACGCGTCCCAGCACATGACGCGGAACCACCCTTTGGCCCGGCGTCCCCAAGCGTCGCTCGCGTCGCGAACGCCGGCCGCCCGGGCATAGCCTTTTTCCAGACACCAGTACGGGTAGGCCACCAACTCGCTGGCCCCCACGCCGATGATGCCGAACGTCGAGAGCGCGACGGTCAGTCCGTCTTTGGGGATTTGCAGCGACAGCCCGTGCCAAATATCGTCGGCGTGGATCGCCCAAGCGGGTTGCGATTGCAACGCGAACAAGTTGGCGATGCTCATCACGGTGAACATCGCGACCAAGAGCGTCGAGACGTGCTGCACGAGACCGTAACGACCGACCATCAACATCGCCGACGTGACGACCGCGATCAGCCCGGCCCAAATTTGATCGTCGTGCGTGCGAAAATCGGGACGCGGCCCGATCTCCGCGCGAGCCTCCGTCGATCCTGTGTGGTCGACCGCGACAACCGGATGCGTGTCTTCCCAAATTTTCTTGTGTTCGTCGTACGTTTCTTGTTGGCGCAGTAGTCGATTGTAGTCGCCCGTGATCGGCGCGCTGATCGCCAGCGATTGGCCGACGATGCCCACGATCCCGCCGAGCTGACCGATACTGGCGATGTACATGAACAGCCAGTACCAGCAGAGCCAATTGACGCGGCGCGGGGGCCGGGGACTTGGTCGAACGCGTCGAGCGCGGTGCGACCTTCGGTCATCGTGAAGCGGCCGATTTCGATTTGCGCGAAGACCTTAATCAAGCAACAGAGGATGATCAACCACAGCAGCGTGAAGCCGGCCTTCGCGCCGGTGATCGTCGTGGCGATCAGTTCGCCGCTGCCGACGATCGCGCCGGCGATGATCAGACCGGGCCCCAACCGGCTCAACACGCCGGGGATCGAGCGGGGCGGCTCTTCCACCGTGTCGATCGTAGCGCGATCGCCGTCGAGGTCGACGGGTTCTGTTGCGGACACGGCGCACTGCGGCTCGTTCGACATCGCTGCTGGACTCCCCCGGATTACGTTCACTTCCGCTCGGGTCGTGATTGTAGCATCCGCGAACGTCGCGCGGGGAACGCCGGAACGGAGAATTCGCCGCGCGATCCCTCGGATTCGCAGGCTCACGATTTTGTCAGTCTTCGAACGGCAGTAAATGGACTTCGGGGATCTTGTCCGGATCGATTTCGATCTGGGGGAATTCTTCGGTACTGGCCGTGACCTCGGTGAAGCAATCGTCGAACTGAGCCAGAAACGCGTCCAGGTCCAAGCCCAAATGACGCGGTCTGTACGGGTCCAGATACTTGTGGACGCTCTGATGCAGCTTCTTCGCCGCGGATGTTGCCGTTGCCGAAATGGAACAGCCCGACGGCGGCTTGGATCATTCCTTGCAGGAAGAATCGCGACTCGCCGCGGTACTCGGTCCAGAGTTCTTCCCAGACTTCGTGCGCTCGAAGAAATCGCAGGCGTTGAAATGCTCGATCCCTTGCAGATAAAGCTCGTTCTCTTGATCGAGATGCATGGGAAGCGCGGACTGCGGAATTCGGAGTGCGGAATGGTATGCGTTGACGTCTGCAGTGTACTTCCTCACGAGCGGAGGACGTTAGTCCTCCGGTTCGAAATCGACGTGCGATTACGAAAAAAGCCGCCGGACGCAAGGTCCGGCGGCTTCAATGTTTTCAGATTTCGCACGACGAACTAGTCGCGACCGCTGATTTCCATCACGATTCGCAACACGTAGTAGAACAGCGTGGCCAGCGTGGCGAACAACGCCAGCGAAGCTGCGACGTATTGCTTGGTCGAGTAGTGATGCATCACGTTCGACGTGTCGTACAGGATATACCCGCACATCAACGCCACGCCGAAGCCTGGGACGATCAGTCCCAAGCCGGGGCCCATGAACATGCCGATCACGGCCACGGCCATCAAGGCGAAACACCCGAAGCCCAGGTACTTGCCCAAGCCCGAGAAATCGGCCTTGGTCAAGAAGACGATCGCGGACAACCCGCCGAACAACACGGCGGTGATCAACCCGGCGGTCGCCAACACGCGCTCGCCGTTCGGCATCATGCTGGTGACGATGTACAAGATCGGCAGGAAGATGATCGACTCGGCCACGACGTACAACGCCAAGCCGGCGTATTGCATTCCCAACGACGTCGCGCTGTTCGCCCACTTGTTGGCGATATAGCTGACCGCCATGAACGCGACGATCACGCCGATCCATGCCCAGCGGCCCAGGAACAGCGTGCGAATGATGTTTTCGGCGACGCCCGATTGGAACAGCAAGAATTCCAGCCCGACGAACGCCAAGACGGCGCCCAACAAGTGGGCGTAGGTCTTGCGGATGAACGTGGTCCGTTCGTCGATCGCGGCGAACGCGACCGGCATGCCGAACGAGGCGTACGGGTTCCCTTC
The DNA here is from genome assembly GCA_049840575.1 of Pirellulales bacterium. Taxonomy (GTDB): domain Bacteria; phylum Planctomycetota; class Planctomycetia; order Pirellulales; family JALHPA01; genus JANRLT01. The sequence continues at coordinate 105,097 of JASGKV010000001.1, read as the reverse complement.
GTCGGTGTTGTTCAGATACGGGTTGTTGTAGTTCGCTGCCATGTTTCGGAAACTCCCGGAGAAGGAGAGGGGCTTCGTCCGCGGTCGCGGATGCGCGACCGACACGACGCAGCCAAGTGGAACGATGATGAACGACGCCTGCCGCGCCGATGCATACCGTTCATTGCCAGTACGCATCGCAACGTCACTCGGTTCCGCGAAAAATTTTCGGCCCGAGCGTTCGGCTCGGCCCGGAAACCCGCAAACACGCGTAACTTGCCTCGAATTCTACTGCGCCTGAAATCGTCCGGCCAGCGAAATCCGCAGTAAATCGCCGGGCAAACACGGCATCCAGGCGATACGCGACACGTACTTCGTCCATCGGGCGAAATTCGGCGAGTCTACCGGCGATTCGCGTCGATGAACGGGCGGCCGAATCCCTTTATCAGGAAATATCCGTTCAATTCTCCCTTTGGAGCGATCGTCCGCGAAGCGATCACCAACACGATCAGTCCGCCGATAAACATCCCCCCGCCGGTCAATCCCGCGACTTCCCCGCCGCGCCGCTGATTGGCGGCATAGAAAAACATACCGATCGCCGAGATCATCAGCACGGCGGCCACCGTCAGCCACAGCGCACGCTTCCGCGCATGCGTTTGACAGTAGCCGAACGTCAGTTGGCACTTCTTCCGCACGCAGATCGCTACGATGGCGAAGATTAAAATGTTGAGCAGGACCAGCAGATAAAACAACGGATTCATGTAATACAGCGCACGCGACTTGTACGTCGACGGCTGTACCGGCTCGTTGCAGAAGACGCAGGTCGGCGGTAACGCCGCGATCGCGGGGACGCTCAGTTCGTCGCCGACCCAGGCGGCGTTCGCCATCATCGGGACGCCGGCGACCGCCGCGCGGTCGAGCGTTTGCGGAGCGGAATACGGATTCGACGAGTTCGCGGCCGACGGAAAATTGTCGTAAGGGTTTTGCATCGGATCCTGCCCGGGATGAAAAGAATCGCTCGGCGAGCCAAAACTCGCCGAGCGTTTGAAAGCGTGAAAACCCGTCGGCCGTTAGGCCGTCGGAGGATTCGGCAGTTCGTAGCCTTTGCGATACTCGCGCGTGAACAGCTTGTTGGCCGCGTCGTCGGTCGAGAGTTCGGTCTTGGGATCGATCGTCAACGATTTGCCCAGCGACAGCTTCGTTTGCTTGAAGTCGATGCCGCTCTCTTTGAGATGCTCTTCGAAGCTGGTCAGCGTGTCGATCACGTGCTTGTCGTCGGCAGCCAACGACGGTCGCGTACCCGGTTCGACCGCTTCGCCCAATCGCCACGAGACGTTCCCCAAATGGGCGAGCGCGCTCGACAGGTGGCCGTCTTCGATGTCCAGGTGCAAATCCTTGTGGTTGCGACTCTTGATGGCTTTGACGAAGTTGCCGAAGTGGGCCTGGTACGTTCCACCGCTCCACTTACCCAGTTCTTTGCCGTCGTAATCGAACGCCACGCCCGAGGTATAGTTCGGCCCCACGGCGTACCCTTCGGTGCCGTACCAGATATTGGCCGCCCCTTTGAATTCGCCCGCTTTTAGGCCGAACGTCACGGGCGTTTTAATCGGCAAGCCGCGGACGTCGGAGATCAACACGGCGTCGTCCCACTTGTAGATCGTGACTTGCTCGTTGGCCACGTCGCCGTTGTCGAGATAGCCCAAACGACCCCCGAGACTGACGACTTGCTTCGGCAATTCTTGTTTGCCCAAGCCCCAGCGTGCTTTATCCAGTTCGTGCGGGTTTTGATTTCCCAAGTCGCCGTTGCCGGTGACGCCGACCCAGTGCCAATCGTAGTGCAGCTTTTTGCGTTTGGGGACGACGTTCGGCGCGGGACCGGCCCACAAATCGAAGTTCATCCCCTTCGGGATCGGCGCGTCGGTATCGACCAGTCCGATGCTGTCGCGTTTACGGTAGCAGATGGCATGCGCGGCGTTGACCTTGCCGAGCTTGCCCCCCAGGACGAAGTCCAGCGTTTGCCGCATGCCGGTCATGCTGCGGCTTTGCACGCCCATCTGGCACATGCGGCCCAGCTTGCGTGCCCATTGGGTGATTACGCGGCCTTCGCGTACGTTGTGGCTGCAAGGTTTCTCCACGTACACGTCCTTGCCGGCTTGCATCGCCCAGACCGCCATCACGGCGTGCCAGTGATTGGGCGTGGCGATCGAGACGGCGTCGATGGTTTTATCTTCCAGCAGCTTTCGCACGTCTTCGACGTAGCGCGGCGGCGTCTTCATGTCCTTGAACTTCGACGCATGCTTGGCGAAGGCCGCGGGGTCGCAATCGCAAATCGCGACCAGATCGACTTCCGGCGTCTTCTGCCATTCGGCCAGATGTCCGCCCCCTTGGCCGTTGACCCCGATCACGGCGACGCGCAGTTTGTCGTTCGGCCCGACCTTCTTGACCGCCGGCGCTTCGTCCGCGGCGAAGGCGTTCCGCGCATGCCCGGCGGCCAAGGCCGCTCCGGCGGCGACGATGGCTCGTTCGACGAAGTCGCGACGAGAAAGATTCATAACGGCGAACTCCGAAAGATGCAGGTGCGGGGGCTCCGTCGTCGGCGGACGAGACGTTTGAGCAAACGCCGATCGCGGTGCGCTTCCAAATTAGCGTCGCCGCACGATCGATGCAATTTTCGCGAGTCGGATTTTCACGAGCTCGCCGGAGTTCGGCCGAGACGAGATTTCCACGCCGAAAAACTACCCCCACGAGGAATCGAACCTCGATCAACTGCTTAGAAGGCAGCTGTTCTATCCATTGAACTATGGGGGCGTAACTGTCGCGTAGACGGGGCGACGTCGCGTTAATGTAGTCGATTCCCGGATGGGGGAAAACGCCTGACTTGCGCAGCGGCGACGGCGATCTAGGCCGTCGTTCGCAACCTTCGCAAGCGATCAGAGACGCTGCGCAGGGGACGCCGTCGGGCTGCGGAAGGTTCGCTTTAGGAACCGTTGCCCATATAGGTCAGCGACGCGTTTTCGCTTTCCAGCGTCACCGTGGTCGAGATGTTTTGCCCGGCGGTGAAGTATTTCATGAACCAGCCGTTCGCCGCCGGCGGGACGCTGACGAACACGCTGACGCTGGTCGTGGCGCTGGTGATCGTGGTCGGAGTGACCGTGACCGTCGCGCCGGTGATGCCGAGGGCCGACAGAATTTGATTCGCCTTGGTGGTCGTCGTCGCGGCGGTGCCGTTGGCGCTGATGCCGACGCGGGCGGCTTCGTAGGCCGCTTGCTTGACCGTTTGGCGAATTTGGTTCGCCCGGGCGAATTCGATGATCGCGAAGATCACCACGATCAGCACCGGCAGGCAAAACGCCATTTCGACCGTGTGCGCACCACGGCGCGAACGGCCAGATTTCCGGCGACGAAGTAAAAGCGACGGCGTCATGGGAACTCAGTCGATGTAAACGGCCGGCAGGCTTTCGGCGATTTGGCGAAACACGGTTTGCAACGTGGCGGAATTCGGCGCGTGATAGTATTTGCCGTTGCCGTTGGCGGCGGTGTTCTGCATCCGCGTTTGATTCGCGCCGGTCGCGGCTTGGCCGCCGAACGTGACGACGTGCGTTACGATCTTGTCCGTGGTGCGAAACTGTTGCGTCAACGCGGCGGTGTCGAAATCGCCGCTGGTCGGTACGCCGTCGGTCAGCAGGACGATCGTGCGTTGGGCGGTCTGTCGGGCGCCTGTTCCGATCACCGTCGCTCGCCCCAATCGCAGGCCGGCTTCGATATTCGTGTCGCCCAGCAACTCTTTATTGTTCCACTCGGTCATCTTGTTGGTGATGTTCGAGTAGGTCTTCGTAAAGGGGACGTCCAAGCTGGCTTCCACGCAACTGTAGTCGCCGAAATCATAGTCTTCGGCGTACGTCACCAGTCCGACTTGGGCGTCGAGTTGCCGCGTTTGCAGCGTCGTGACGAACACGCCGACCGCGTCCGACAGCGATTTCCAACGACTGGACGTCGGGCTAGGCGTTTGAAAGTAGTTTTGAAAATTCGTGCCGAAGCTGCGGTCTTCCGGATAGTCGAACTCGGCGTTCGACTGATCGAAGGCCATCGAGGCCGAACGATCCAACACCAAGACGACGTCGTGATTCACCCGCATCACGACCGACTGCTGCGACGGCGTAAACGACGTCGTACTGAGAAAGCGACCGAAGACCATATCGACGTTCATCGTCGACGTCACGCGGGCGCTGTTCAGCGGCGTGGCGTTGGCGGTGAAGACGTACGTTCCGGCCCCGTTCTTACTCGAATTGCCGAACTCGATTTGAGCGTCGGTCAGGCTCAGCGTTTGTCCGGCCACCGGATTCGTGGCCGCGATCGTGCGGGCGAAGGACCTGGCGGTGCTTTGGCTTTGCGACGATCCCAATTTCACGATCGCCGCCTTGGCCGCCGCGTCGCAGGTGATTCGCAACTCGGTCCGCGTGATCTCCATATAGACCAAGTTGACCGCGAACGCCGAGAGCGTGACCAGCACGGTCATCAGCACGGCGACCAACACCACGATCGCCCCGCGGCGATTGCGGGCGGGCGACGGCGATTTCTTACGCAGCGAAGTCATGCGACACCTTATTCGTAAATCATGGTGGCCGCGGCCGTCACGGTCGAGGAAGAATTCAAGACGTACGCGCTCATGCTGTTCTGCGCCATCGGCACCGAAACCGTCACCTTCACCTGCGTCTCCGGCGAGATATTCGTCAAGCTGGCGGGATCCAGCGTGACCGTCGCGCCCGTCACCCCCAATTGCGTTAGGATCGATTGACATCGCGCCTGAACTTGGGCCGCCGTGGCGGACTGCACGCCCGAGTTCGACGGCCGCGTGGCGAAGCGGATGCCGTCGTAAGCGGCCGTTAACGCGCTGACGAACGTGCATCCAGTTACAGACTTCGGTCGTCCCCAAGGCGAAGATCAGCAACACCGGCAGGCACAACGCCAACTCGACGGTCGCGATCGCGCGGCGATCACGACGTCGAGGGCGGGCTTTCGAGTTGGCGAAGATCGCGTACATGGGGGCGAGCGAAAAATCCGAGGTCGATGCGATGTGTCGTAACGTCGTGTCTCGTCGTTGTTGTTCGGCCGGCGTTCGTGCGAACTTGCCGGCCCATCCGTCGCGGAAGCGGGCCGTTATTTCGGCAGCGAACCCTGCGGGTTGCGCCACACCGCGGCGTTGTTCGCCCCGACGTCCAAGGCGAACACCAAGTCGTTGTAGTCGAGATCGCCGCCGCCCAGGATGTCCTCGAACCCGATGATCACGAAGTTGCTGTTCGGCGGGAAGAAGGCCACCATGTGCAACAGATTGTCCGGGTTTTGATTCTTGATGTTGTAGTATGTCGCCTGCGGCACGGCGGCGGCGTTCATGTTGGCGATCAGAAACAGCTCCAGCTGTTCGCCTCGCACGATGTTCGGCAGCTGAATAAAGTCGCCCGGCTGCATCGGGACCGTCGTCGTGCGATTGGACGAACCGTCGCCGCCGTAACCCTTATTGGATTGCGAATTCGGCATAATCAAGAAGCGACGATCCGTGTTCGGCGTCCCGGTGGTGTTGGTTTTCGCCTGCGTGATGTTCGCTCCCAAGGCGTTCGTGTATGAAGCCCCTTCGCTCAGGAAGTACAGTCGCGGAGCGTAATCGAAGAAGAAGAACAGCTTCTCGGGCGACAAGTTGCTGTTCGACGCTTCTTGGAATTGCGAGCTTTCGCCGAGGTTGTCCTCGACGATGTCCATGAACGAATTGAAGTTGTTGGTCATGAACGATTGCGACTTCGTATCCGATCCCTTCTGCATCACTTTGCCGTTCGTCGTGTGCCAGAGCTGCAAGCCCAGCGGACGGAGCGGCGATTGGGCCGTATTCGGCGTTTGCGCCGAGGCCGTGGCGACGAAACCCGTCAGCGCGGCGCAGATCGAGAAGACATGCAGACAACGCATACGCGAACCTCGAACGAAAAGAAGGGTGCGGCGAAACGATCGAGCGAGATGAGCCGAGATCGAGCGTTTCGTCGTGTCGCGACCACCCGAGAATTCGGGGATTTTCGTCGCTATACAACTGATAGGTCGGATTCGTCCGGAGTCAAATTCTGAAGAAAAAATTCCGCAATCCGGCATCCGGCGACATACGCGGATGTTGTGATCGTTAGGAACCGGATGACCCATCGCGCATGAACGAAGTAGGACCGCGATCGACGAACGGGCAGGCGAGCACGTCGCGACGGGTGCGTTCCGTTTCTCTTCTCGTTCGCATTGCGCCCGGATATACTGCCACGCGGCGGAAGCGTTCCGCCGCGCCCTGGAAACATTCCGCTTTCCGGCCGAATTTCGTTTTCCGCCGGGAAGAGTTCGATTCGCCGTCATGCCTAAATACGTCGTCCGCTACGGGGCCATGCGGGCCCAGGGGATCATGTCCGCCCGAGACGACTTGGCGTTCTCGCGCAGGCACGCAGGTGATCGTCCGCTCGGACCGCGGGACCGAAACCGGCATCGTTCTGTGCGACGCCACCCCGCAGGCGCTCGCGCAAATCCGTAACCCGACTCAGGGCCAAGTGCTGCGCGGCATGTCGCCGGCCGACGGCGTCGAACTCTCGCGCATTCTTGCGCAGCAACTGACCGAATTCCAAACCGCCAAACGCTTGATCGCTGCGTCCGGTTTGGACATGGAACTGGTCGACGTCGAGCGTTTGTTCGGCGGCGAGCGGGTGGTGATCTACTATCTCTCCGAAAATCGCATCGACTTCCGCGAACTGGTTAAGCAACTGGCCGGCGAACTGCAAACGCGGATCGAGATGAAGCAAATCGGCAGTCGCGACGAAGCCAAGCTGTTGGCCGACTACGGCGATTGCGGCAAGCCCGTCTGCTGCAACACGCATCTGTCGGAGATGCCGCCGGTCTCGATGAAGATGGCCAAGCTGCAAAAAGCGACGCTCGACCCGACGAAAATCTCGGGCCGCTGCGGACGTTTGAAGTGCTGCTTGCGCTACGAGTACGACACCTACGAAGCGTTGCAAAAGGATCTGCCCGCGATCGGCGCGGACGTCATTACGCAGCGCGGTCGTTGCCGGGTGTTGGCGCAAGAAATCCTCTCGCAGCATCTGTTGGTCGAGACCGAAGATCATCGCCGCGTGATGATCCCCGCCACCGAAGTGCTGACGGTCCTGAAACGCGGCGACCCGCCGCCGACACCGGCGGAGCATCGAACGCCGCGCCGCCGCGCGGGGATCAGCCGCGAGGAAATCCATCGCGACAAGACGAACCTGCGGGGCCATCGACCGGCGACACGCGCGGCCGCGAACGTCGCGGCGGCGAGCAACGCGAACGTCCCGCCTCGCAAGAACGTCGGCCCGATGGCGGAGGACGGGATCCATCGCGCGGCCGCGAGCGCCGACCGGACGACACGCGGCGCAGGGCAACGCGATCGTCGCCCCGAGCGCGACGCTCCGGCAAACGAAACTCCCGCGAGCGAAACGCCTCCCGTGGATCATCCGACGCCGAATCCCCCATCCGGCGAATCGCCCCCGTCGGACACGGGCTTCGGGGCGGGGCTGTAATCGGATCGCGCGTTCAAGTCTTCTTTTATTCCGTCACGACGAATTTTCGCACATGGATGATCCTCGACAAGCTTTGGCCGAACTGTTGCGTAAGGATCCGCGTTATAAATTGGAAGCCTATGCGTTCGTCTTCGATGCGCTCTCCTACGCTCACGAAACACTGGGCATGGGACTGGAAACGTCCGGCGAAACCGAACCCGGCGGCAAACGCAAACGTCGCGCGACCGATCAGCCGCCCGAGCGTCATCTGACGGGCCGCGAGTTGTGCGAAGCGATTCGCGTCTATGCGCTCGAGCAGTTCGGGTACATGGCGCGGTGCGTCCTAGGGACGTGGGGCGTCCGTACGACCGGGGACTTCGGCGAGATCGTCTTCAATCTGATACGTATTCGTCAGATGCGGAAAACGAAGCAAGATCGTCGCGAAGATTTCGACGACATCTACGATTTCGAGGAGGCGTTCGTCCGCGATTTCAAAATCACCGCGAATTGAGTGCGATCACGATGCCTGGACCGCAGAAGCCCACGACCGCGAAAAACGCCGCTCCGTCCGACGATGATCCCTTCAAGTGGCATCCGCGCCACGAGCCCCGCGCGACGTCGGGCGATCGCGTCCGATTGATCGCGGCCGTCGCGGGATTCGTCGGCTGGTTGGCGTTTTTGGCTTGGATGGCGACTCGATAGCAGGCGACAAAATCAACTTGGAGCGACGCGATGCCGACTGAATTGACGGAAGCCCCGGCCTGGAACGCGTTGCTGAGTCACCTGCGCGAGGCCGCGTTGATCGGCTCGGTCGATGCGCTGACCGCGTTCGACGAACAAACGATCATGCCGCCCGCCGCCGCCGACTATCGCGGCGAGCAGTCCGCTTGGCTGGGCGGGACGTTGCACGACAAGCTGACCGATCCCCGCTTGGGCGATTGGTTGAACGAGTTGGCCCACGACGGCGATCTCGATCCGGCCGGCGATCGCGCAACCGTGCTGCGCGAAGCGCGGCGCGATTACGCGCGCCGGACGTGTCTCTCGAAAAAGCTGGTCGAAGAGTTGGCCCGAGTCAAAGTCGCCGCGCAACAAGCCTGGGTCGCCGCCCGCAAGACCCGCGAGTTCCCCACGTTCGCTCCGCATCTGGAAAAGATGCTGCGGCTCAAACGCGAGGAAGCGGATGCGCTCGTGGACGTGTTACGGAGCGAGTCGCCGGGCGCAACGGTTTCGCGCTACGACGCGTTGTTGGATCAATACGAGCCCGGGGCGCGGATCGCCGAGATTCGCACGGTGCTGGAAGCGTTGCGCGCGGAGCTGGTCCCGCTGATTCGTGACTTGACCGAGCGCGGGACGCCGCCCGACGCGTCGCCGCTTGAACGCCATTTTCCGCGCATCGCGCAAGAAGCGTTCGGCAAGGAGATCGCCGCGCGGATCGGCTTCGATTTCGAGAGCGGTCGACTCGACGTCACCGCGCACCCGTTCTGCACGGAGATGGGTCCGCGCGACGTGCGCATCACAACGCGCTACAACGAGCACGCGTTCAACGAAGCGTTCTTCGGCATCCTGCACGAAGCCGGTCACGGACTCTACGAACAAGGCTTGTCCGACGAGTGGTACGGCCTGGGGCCGGGCCAATACTTGTCGCTCGGCGTTCACGAGTCGCAATCGCGCTTGTGGGAGAACCTGGTCGGGCGCAGCCGTGCGTTTTGGGACTATGCGTTGCCTCGCGCAGACGCATTTCCCGGTGCTGGCCGATCTCGATGTAGAGACGTTCTATCGCGCGGCCAATCGTGTGAAGCCGTCGTTCATCCGTGTCGAAGCGGACGAAGCGACGTACAACTTGCACATCCTAATTCGCTTCGAATTGGAGCAAGCGTTGCTCGACGATCGGTTGGCGATCGCCGATCTGCCGGACGCTTGGAACGCACTCTATCAGCGCGACCTCGGCATCACGCCGCCCGACGCCGCGCAAGGCGTGTTGCAAGACGTCCATTGGAGTTCGGGCCTGGTCGGCTATTTTCCGACCTACACGCTGGGCAACATCTACGCCTCGCAACTGTTCGCGGCCGCCGGCCTGCGCGCTGGGTGATTTGGATCAGCAGTTCCGGCGCGGCGAATTCGCTCCGCTGCTGGAGTGGCTGCGAGCGAACGTCCATCGCCACGGTCGTCGTTACCCGACGACGACGCTGATCGAAAACGCGACCGGCGAACGTCTCAATTCCGCGTATTTGATGGCCCATTTGCGTCAAAAATTCGGCGGCGTTTACGGGCTCTCGTAACTCTTGGCCCGCATAACCGAAGCGGGATCTTCGCAAGGGCGGCCGATTTCGCGATTTTCGGACTCGCTGCTGGTTTTTCGGAACTTGCCGATGTTACACTAATCTAAGTGTCCGACGACCGGGCTGGGCGACGCGCAAGCACGTCGAATTGTCGTCGTACGTACGAACTTTTCGTCGGTTATCCCATCGCGTTTTCTTACGACGCGGTTTCGCTTCGGAGCAGAATCGGATGTCTATCGTCCATTGTCCGCGTTGTTCGTCCCGCGCGTGTTCCGTCGGAAGCGACCGACTACACGTGGCTGCGTTGCCCCAGTTGCCGCTCGGAATATCAACTGAGCGACGTGCTCGGTCATGAGCCGCCGGAACTGGAAGTGCTGGCCGGTCCGACCGCCGCAGGCGCGGCCGCGTTCGGCGGCGCGGCGTTGACCGGCGCGGCGCTCTCCGGCGCGGAAATGGAATTCGGCGAAGATCTGAGCGACCAAGTCGAATCGGAAACCAACGAGTTCCAACTGCTGGCCGGCGAAGAAGCGACGCTCGACGAAGCGACCGCCGCCCCGAAGGCGGAAGCCGTCGAAGACAATGCCTGGACCAAATATCAAAGCGATTCCGCGATGGCGTTCACGCCGAGCGCGGATGCCGGCGACGACGACGATCTGTTCGGCGACCTGACTCCGGCCGAACCGGGGACCGGGGCCGGTGGATTGAACCTCTCGACGGCCGAAGCGGACGACCCGAACGCCGAGATGAACCCGGGCGAACGCGAGTTCCTGGATTTCGGCGACGAGGGCGGTACGACTGAAGCCGCCGCGACGGCCGACTTCACCGCCTTCGGCGACGACGACGCTCCGATGAGTTTCGCCGCCGACGAAGAGGGTGCGGGGATGCCCGCCGATGAGAACGAGTTCGGCTTCGCCGAGCCGTCGTTTGCGCAACCGGTCGGAGAAAAAACCTCCTTCGCGGCGCCCGCCGCCGCTGCGGCCGGCGCGGCCGCGGTGCCTGCGTTCGTCCCGCGTCAACGCAAAAAATCCGGTCCCGTCGCCACCATCCTCGGCGTCGTCTTCGGCGGCTTGTTCGGCATCGTCATCGTCTACTACGGCGTGATGATGTGGGCGATGGGCTCCGATCCGTTCGGCGTCGCCAAGATGGCTCCGGATTGGGTTCCTCAAGCGTTGATTCCGGAAAGCCTGCGTAAGAAGCCCGTTCGCCCCGTGATTCCGCCGATCGCGGCCAACACCGATCCCGAAGACGAAGAAAAAGAATCCGATGGACCCGGCGATGACGCCTGGCAACGGCGATCCGGCCGATCCGACGACGCCCGCCGATCCGGCGGTTCCGGCCGACCCGAATATGGAGAAGCCCCCGGTCGATCCGCTCGACCCGTTGGCCACGCCGATCGTCCCGGAAAACCCCGTCAAGCCGGCCGTACCCGCCGTCGATCCGTTGGACCCGTTGGCGACCGACCCGCTGAACCCGCCGGTCAAGCCCGCTCCGGCCGGCGATCCGAACGATCCGTTCGCGACCCCGAAACCGGAAATGCCGGTCAAGCCTGAGATGCCCGAGAAGCCGGCGGTCGACCCGCTCGATCCGTTGGCCACGCCGGTCGTGCCGGAAAACCCCGTCAAGCCGGCCGTACCCGCCGTCGATCCGTTGGACCCGTTGGCGACCGACCCGCTGAATCCGCCGCCGGTCAAGCCGGCTCCGACCGTCGACCCGAACGACCCGTTCGCATTGCCGAAGCCGGAAATGCCCGCCAAGCCCGAGGTCCCTGCGGTTGATCCGGCACCGGCCGCGCCGCCGGCACCGATCATGCTGGTCGATGCGACGTTCACGGCCGAGGAGTTGGACGCCGCGCTGAAGGATTCGACCGAAACCCTGACCTTCCTCGTCGCCAATCCGACCGACGGGAAAGCCAAGTTCGGCGCGTATCGCAACCTGAGCCGCGTCGGTGAAATCGCCGGCAAATTGAAGGGGACTCCGGAAGAACTGACCGCTCGCGTCTCCGCGGCCGGCAAAGCGTTCGACGAACTGAAAAAGCACGGCGAGACGGCCAAGGAACTCGGCGCGTTGGCAGGGCTGTGGTTGGCCGCCAAGCCCGAAAAACGGAACAACGGCATTCTCGCCTACGGCGTTCCCGGCGAAGCCGCCGCGATCGGCACGCTGTTCCGCACGACGCTGAGCGTGCCGGGGCCGAACGGCGAGCCGCTCCGCAAAACTTCGTCGTGATCTCGGCCGCCAAACTCGAACCGGACGCGTCCGGCAGCGTGTTGGTACTGGGCGATATCGTCGAAGATCCGACCAAGTCGATTCCGAACTACTCGGGCGTCAAAGAGAACGTCGTCTGGGCCAGCGTCGGCGTCGCCCCGGCGGCCGTTCCTGCGGCGGACAAAGCTCCGGCTCCCGCGCGGGGCTGCCTGCTCCGGGCTTGGGCGACGATCCGTTCGGAACGCCCGCCCCCGCACCGGCTCCGACCAAGGAACTGGGCATTGAATTGCCGGCTCCCACGCCCGAGAAAACCATCGAGCCTGATCCGTTTAAGTAAGCCGCGACGATTCCGTGAGACCTCCGACCGCCGGTATCGCACCGGCGGTTTTTCTTGCGCGATGCCGATGCGATACGATGGCGTTACGATAAAACGATGAGCGATCTCTGCGACATGACCGCGTCCGCAGCCGCCCGAGCCTATGCTCGCGGCGAGTTTTCGGCCGTGGAGTCGGTCGCCGCGTATCGCCGCCGTAACGAGACGTGGCATCCGCGCATCAACGCGTTGTGCGTTCCGTTGTGGGACGACGCGTTGCGCGCTGCGCAAGCTCTGGATCACTCTCGTGCGCGGGGCGACGCCCTCGGCCCGCTGGCCGGCGTCGCGCTGTCGATTAAAGAAGCGTTCGACGTGGTCGGCACCCCCTCGACGATGGGGCTGCGTGCGTATTCCGCGCAACGCGCGACGACCGACGCCCCGTTGGTGGCGACCGCGCGCCGCCGGCGCGTTGATCCTGGGCAAGAGCAACGTTTCGCAGTTGATGATGTTTCACGAGTCGGAAAACGCGCTCTACGGCCGCACCGATCATCCCGAAGACCCGACCCGCAGCCCAGGCGGCAGTTCCGGCGGCGAAGCGGCGTTGATCGCGGCGCGGTGTTCGCACGCGGGCCTCGGCAGCGACCTCGGCGGCAGCATCCGCCAACCGGCGGCCAGTTGCGGCATCGTCGGCATCAAACCGACCGGCGGCCTGCTCTCGGCGCGAGGCCTGCGCGTGAATTTTCGCGGCCTCCGCACGCTCTCGGCCGTGCCAGGCCCGTTGGCGCGCACGATCGCAGAATCTCGATCTCTTGTTGCGCGTCTGGACCGATCCTCGGCGCCGAACGCGAAGACCGACGACGCGACGCCCGCGCGAGGGAACGACTACCGCAACGTGTCGTTGCGAGGGATGCGGATCGCGTGGTGGGACGACGACGGGCAGTTCGCGCCCGCTCCGGCCATTCGCCGCGCATTGAGCCGCGCCGCGCATGCGTTGACCGAACGGGGCGCGACGTTGATCGCATGGCGACCGCCGGACATGGACGAGGTGCTGCGTCTCTACTTCGCGTTGCTCAGCGCGGACGGCGGCGCAGGATCTGCACGCGCTGCTCGACGGCGAAACGCCCGATCCGCGCGTGAAGCGTTTGCTGTTGCTGGCCGGCTTGCCGCGTTGGTTGCGCGGTCCGGCCGTGCTGTGGGAACAAGAATTCCGCAGCCCGCGCGTGGCGCGGCTGTTGCGCGATTGCGGCGCGCGGTCGACCGCATCGATGTGGCGTCTCGAATGCGAGTGCGATGCGTATCGCCGGCGCTTTTGGGACGAGTTCGCCGCGCTCGACGCCGACGCGTATCTCTGTCCTCCGCATCCGTTGCCCGCGCTCGCGCACGGTTCGACCGATTGGTTGGCGTTGGCCGGCGGCAACTGTTATTTGGCCAACTTGTTGGACTGTCCGGCCGGCGTCGTGTCGATCGATCGCGTCCGACCTGACGAAGAGTCCGATCGCCCGGAATCGCGCGATCGCGTCGACCTGGCCGCCGCACGGGTCGAGCGCGGCAGCGCGGGCTTGCCCGTCGGCGTGCAAATCGGCGCGGCGCGATGGCGCGAGGACGTGGTCCTGGCCGTGATGGCGGCGTTGGAGGAAAGCCTGCCGTTGCCGGCACGCACGGAACAATCTCGCCGATTCGAACAAAACGGCGTGGATTCCGTAAAAAACGTCGACCGAGCCCAGGCGGTCGATTGACATTTTGTCGCGGCCGCCGTTAGAACTACCCTCGTCGGACCACCGGACTCTCGCGTCGTTTCTTGGAAGCGGCGTCTCATTTCTTTTTATGGAATTTTCGACATGTTGACGAACTTTGGACGTCGCTGCGTGCTCGCGTTGACCGCGACGACGATGTTGACTCTCGGCGCGGTCGCGCGCGATCCGGTCAAGATCGCCATTCCCGCCACCGCCGACGGCACGGTCAAGACCATCGCCGCGTCGGTCGCCGACGGCAAATTCGAAGTGCTGTGGCAAGCGTTGCCGGCCAGCTATCAAAAGGACGTCGAAAAGATTCTGGACGAATTCTCCGAAAACATGGACGAAGACGTTTGGAACAAGGGCAGCAAGCTGGCCGAAAAAGTCTCGAAGGTGCTGACCACCAAGCAAGACTTCATCGTCGCCAACCCGATCATCGGCCAAGTCGTGGCTCAGGGCAAAATGAAGCCTGAGGATCTGAAAGTCGTGTTGACCGAAGTCGGCGGCCTGCTGGGCGATCTCCAAAGCCACGCCAAGACGCTGGACGACGTGGGTGATTTGGACATCGAAGAAGTCCTGGCCACACTCGGCACCCGCGCGAAGACCTTCGACGTGTTGGCCGAAAAGCTGGCCCCCAGCCCGGATCTGCAAAAGGGGATGAAGGCGTTGAAGGACGTGAAGGTGAAGTTGGTTTCGTCGACCTCGGACACGGCCGTGCTCGACGTCACCGATCCCGAAGGCAAGGTGAAGACCGAAGAGTACGTCAACGTCGAAGGCAAATGGTTGCCGAAGAAGATGTCGGAAGAATGGAAAAAGAGCATGGCCGACGCGCTGAAGAAGGTCGAAGCGTTGGACATCTCGGCCGAAGACAAGCAAAAGGCCCTGCTCGGCGCCGGGATGGTCGAAGGGATCGTCGACTCGATCTTGAACGCCAAGACGCAACAAGAATTCGACGCGGTCGTGTTGCAAATCATTCCGTTGCTGCAAGGCGGCGGGGCTCGCTAAGCGAACCTCCGACTCCGATGGGAATTTCCGGCCCGCGACGGCAACGTCGCGGGCCGTTTTCGTTGGGTGATGTCGCGTCATCATGGGTGGGAGTTGTAAGCGTTAAGAAAGCGTTCTAGAATGAGTTCTTCGCTGAGATTCAATCTCAATATCGTTCCGGTTCGGATGTTATGATCCCTCTCCAGCTCCTCCATGCCGGCGCGACCGCCGAAATCGTCGCCGTCGCCGGCCACGACGAGCAAGTTCGCCGCATGCGCGAAATCGGCATGCGCGAAGGGACGAAAATCGACATGGTCCGCGGCGGCAGTCCCTGCATCGTCCGTCTCGGCAACCAAACGCTCTGTATCCGCACCAACGAACAACTGCACGTCCTGGTGCGTGCGGAGGGTGATGCGTGAAGTCGCTCTCCGATCTCGCCGTCGGCGAGCGGGCCGTCGTTTCCGCGCTGCATGGGCAAGGCGGCGTCGGCGCTCGGCTGCTCGAAATGGGCCTCATCCCCGGCACCTCGGTCGAGTTGATCGGCCGCGCGCCGTTGGGCGATCCGCTGGAATTTCGCCTGCGCGGGTTCCTGCTCAGTTTGCGTAAGTCGGAAGCCGCGCTGGTGGAAATCCGCTGATCGTTTCGCCGCGTCTCTAACCGCATCGTCGCTCGCCCATGTCCGTCGTCGCCCACGCTTTGCCGGTCGTCGCGTTGATCGGAAATCCGAACACCGGCAAGTCGACGCTCTTCACCGCGTTGGCCGGCGTCTTCCAACGGACCGGCAATTATCCCGGCGTGACGGTCGAGAAAAAACTCGCCCGCATGATGATCGGCGGTCGACAGCTGACGCTGGTCGATCTGCCCGGCACGTACGGCCTTGCGCCGTGCTCGCCCGACGAGATGGTCGCCGTCGATCTGCTGCTGGGCCGTCAAAGCGACGTCGCCGCGCCGAACGTCGTGATCTGCATCCTCGACGCGTCCAACCTCGAACGAAATCTGTACCTCGCCACGCAAGTCTTGGGTCTCGGCATTCCGGCGGTCGTCGCGCTCAACATGAACGACGTGGCGCAGGACAAAGGGATCACGATCGACCGCGCGTTGTTGGAACGCCGCCTCGGCGTGCCGGTCGTCGAAATCCAAGCTCACCGCAAGCAAGGGCTTGAGGAACTGAAGTCCGCCGTCGGCGCCGTGCTCGAAACGCACTCTCGCGAACCGCTGAGCATCCTGCCCGAACGAATCGCCGCCGCCGTCGCGCGGTTGCGGGAACTCGACGCCGCGCATGCGACGCCCGCATCCGCCGCGCATCCCGCTTCTCCGAACCACTACGAATCCACGCCGCTCGATCGTCGTGCTTGGCCCGATTTTCTCCTTGAACGGGCATTGCTCGATACCAGCGGGTATCTCGACGAAACGTTGCAGGCGACGCGGCCCGAATTGTTGAACGCGTTGAAACACGAACGGGCGGAATACGCCCGCACGGATTTGCCGTTGAACCACGCCGAAGCGATCGCCCGGTACGGGTGGATCGAAACCGCGTTGGCCGGCGTCGTCGCGCGGCGCGAGGTCGCCGCCGCCGGCTGGCGCGAACGGTGGGACGCCGTGCTGACGCACCGGGTCTGGGGCATCGTCGCGTTTTTGGCCGTGATGACGCTGCTGTTCTCCACGATTTTCTGGCTCGCCGATCCGCTGATGGGCTGGATCGACGCCGGCGTCGAAGCGATCAACGGCTTCGTCGAAAACCGCCTGGACGACGGGCCGTTGCGATCGCTCCTCACCAAAGGCGTGATCGGCGGCGTCGGCGGCGTAATCGTCTTCGTGCCGCAAATCATGATGCTGTTTTTCTTCATCGCGCTGCTCGAGGATTGCGGCTACATGTCGCGTGCCGCGTACTTGATGGACAAGCTGATGTCCCGCGTCGGGCTCAGCGGCAAGTCGTTCATTCCGTTGTTGTCGTCGTTCGCGTGCGCGATTCCCGGCATCATGGCGACCCGCACGATCGAGAATCGCCGCGATCGCTTGGCCACGATGCTGATCGCGCCGTTGATGAGTTGCTCGGCACGCTTGCCGGTGTATTACTTGCTGACCGAAGCGTTCGTGCCTCCGTCGTTCGTGCTCGGGTTCATCCCGATGTCGGTGCTCGTGTTGCTGTCGATGTACGCGCTCGGCGCCGTGACCGCCGCGGCGGTCGCGTTCGTCTTGAAAAAGACGCTGCTCAAGGGCGAAACGCCGCCGTTAGTGATGGAACTTCCGCCGTACAAGGCGCCGTCGCTCAAACTCGCGACGCTCCGTATGCTGCACCAAGCCTGGGCGTTCATCGCGCAGGCGGGCACGCTGATTCTGCTGGTCTCGATCGTCGTCTGGGCGTTGCAGTATTATCCGCGCAACGCCGCGCTCGACGCCGAACGAACCACCGTCGTCGAACAACGCGCCGCGCTGGAAGGCGAGTTGGAAAGTCTGCCGGAAGACGCGCCGGCGCGCGCAAGTCTGGAAGAACGTATCGGAGCGAACGAGGATCATCAAAAGGAACTCGAAGGGGCGTTGCAGCGCGACAGTTTTCTCGGCCGGGCAGGGCGGTTCATCGAACCGGTCGTCGAACCGTTGGGTTGGGATTGGCGGATCGGCAGCGCGGTGATCGCGTCGTTTCCGGCCCGCGAAGTCGTGTTGGGAACATTAGGCGTCATTTACAATTTGGGGGACGAGGTCGAAGTCGGCGAAGAGTCCGGCACGCGGCTCGAACGGGCGTTGCAAGACGCCACGTGGGAAGGCTCGGACCGCAAAGTCTTCACCATCCCGGTCGCGTTGTCGGTCATGGCGTTCTTCTCGTTGTGCGCAATGCGGCGCGACGTTGGCCGTCATCAAACGCGAAACCGGCACCTGGCGCTGGCCCGCGTTCACGTTCGTCTACATGACCGCGCTGGCCTACGTCGCGGCGTTGATCGTCTACCAAGTCGGCACATGGATTTGGCCTGGGTAGGGATAGGCCGCTGATTTTCATGATGTGACTGATTCGCACTGATCTGCGGAGAGAGATTTGCGATGTGTGTTGACGTTGAATGATGAAATTGATTTTCAGATCAGTGATAATCAGTTAAATCAGTCCCATCAGCGGCCCATTCTCCGTAGTTGAAATCACGTTCACTTCGAACGAATCCCGATGTCGCCCGAACTGCAAAACACGCTCGTCTGGCTGATCGTCGCCGCGGCGGTCGGGCTGTTGGCGTATCGTCTGCTCCGTCCGTTTCTGTCGCGCAAAGCCAAGCTCGGTTGCGGCACCGGCGACTGCGGCGGCTGCGCACAACCCGACCGAACCGCAACTGCTGTCGATCGCGCCGCTGGACCGCAAGCGGTAAACGACGCTCGAGGAAACCCGCGAGCGAAACGAGCGTTACGAGTTTTCAGTTTTCAGGATTCAGTTTTCAGTAAATAGCAAAGCCGCGAGTGGCTCGCGGACCGCGCCAGCGAGCCGCGCCACGTCGGATCTCCCATCTCGACGAACGTCTTACCTAAGTTCACTGCGCGAGCGTTACGAGCGAAACGCGCAGTTACGATCGGGTGTGCGCAAAGAGTTTTTTCTCTCGATCGATCCGAGAGCGTCACCCTGCGGTTCGCGCCGTCTCGCCAAACGCCCCAGCATGGCTGCGCGAGCGAAACGAGCGTTACGAGCGAAACGATCGCTCGTCCTGCGTCACAAAAAACTTAGGGTGCCCGGCGGACGACCATCGCGGTACTCCGCAATCAAAACGGGCGGCCCCGGAACGCGCGGCGTTGCGCGATCGTAGGGTCCGCTGTGCGGACCGTCACGCCCAACGTCCGGTCCGCACAGCGGACCCTACGAAAGAAAATGGCACACACCATCTTCACTCCGCGCTCCGAATTCCGAATTCCACACTCACCAACGACGAGATCCCGCCGGCGGCGCGGTCAGGGGGACCTGGCGCGCCGGGGCGGGATTGGATCGTCGGCGAATGTTCGGCGTGCGCGCAGCGAGTGCGCGTCGCCCTCTCGGCGAATGCTTCGCTCTCCGTATGTGTCGAACCGCGTCGCCGCGACGTTGGGGAATCGTCATGCGTGACGCATCACGATCCACGTCGTCGCGGAACCGATCGCTCTCGTGCCGGGATTCGTCCGTCGGGCCGCCGTCGCTTTCCGCGTCGTGTCGTTGTGAGCGACACGCCGCGCGATGGATCCGGAAACGGCCGGGTACGGTGATTTCCCTGCAAAAAGGGGGAAACGTCTCGCCCACGCACCATGCGCGGACGCAAAAACTCGCAAGCACTCTTGCGGGGTGTAGCTACACACCTGGGTGTGGGGATGAGCTGAAAAATTCCCGACGCGCGCATCCTCCTACCGCGGGGCCGCTTACAAAAAGCCCAACCCGCGATCGCACGCCCGGAAATCCCGCGCCGTACACGCCGTGTTCGCCGCCCCGAGCCAATGGCCCGCAGACGACGATAAACGGATGGTCCCGCGCAAGACGGACCAAAAACCTCACCAAAACCGCGTCGGCCGACGCTACGGATAATAATATACGCACGTACACGTAAAATGCAAGGGTTCGTGGGCGAGTTTTTCGGAAATTTTAAGTTCAACCGCGGGCGGGACTTGCGAACGGCGTCGGGTGGCGGCGGTCGAAGGGGACTCCCGCAGAACCCCGACAAGGTGCGGGTCGATCTGGTGTGACCCGATCTCGCCCCTACCGGGGCGACCGATTTATAGGGGGCATATTCCAGGGACTGAAGTCCCTCGCGACACGCCGTCGTCCCTAACGGGAGGGAAACCAAGGAGGTTGCTCAACCTCAAACGCGTCGGGGGGCTTCGCTGCGCTGCGACCCCCGCCACCCGGCGTTGATTGGAAGAAGTTCTACTCGTCCCTTACTTCGCCGGCGATTGACGCTTCCCCTCATCGAAGATCTCCGCGCCGTTTTCGATCACGAACGGCGGAGCGGTGTTGTCCAGGATCGTGCTGTTCGTGATCCGGGCGTCGGCCGGACCGGAGGCGAAGATTTGCGCGCGGCCGTTGTTGCCGACCAGGCAGCCGTCGATCGCCACTTCCGACGCGCCGACCACGGCGATGCCGCTGCGGCCGTTGCCGCGCGCGGTGACGTCGGCCAACACGATCGGACCGCCCGAGCCGGCGTCGTGGGCTTGGATGCCGTCCAGTTGATAGCCCTGCACGATCAGATCGCGAATCAACACGTGACGGACGTGGTACAGCGTGAACGCCGCGGTGTGAATCGCCACCGACGGTTTGTAGTCTTGCGGGATGCGGGTCGGCTCGGTGCGGAACAGCAGGCGGCCTTCGTCCAACCGCCATTCCAGCGGCTTCAGATCCATCGCCGCGCGGTTCGCTTCGCGCGGCACGCGGAGGGCCGGCTTGCCGTCGAGAAAGAGTTGTTGATATTCGCTCTTCTTCAGCGGCAGTTGAAAAATTTCGCCGCCGACCAGACGCCAATCGAATTCTTCGGTCGGACGCGAACCGTCCAGGATCGCGCCGTTCCCTTCGATTACGAACGGCGTCAGGGGCGAACCGCTGTGACGCTCGCCGGCCAGCGTCACGCATTCGTGATACGGCATGGTCGTTTTGGTCAGCACGATCCGATCGCCCGGTATAACCCCTTCGAGCGCGCGGCCCAGCGTCTTGAGCGGGCCTTCGCGTTCGCCGCCGGCCCGCGTGGGCGAGCCGTTCCAGCGATCGTCGCCGCGGACGTTGTCCACGTACCAATCCTTGGCCATGCCCGTCGGCAGACCGCAAAACGCCAACGAAACGGCGATCAGGAATTTGCGAACGCGCGGCGCGGGCATGGGCGAAGCCTGGCGAAGACGGAAGCGAAGCGAACCTTGATCGACGTATCGGTCGAATTACGATGGAACCGCCAGACTTCGCTCGTCGCGCAAATCAGGTGGTATAAGTATTATAAGCCGTCGCTCGAACGCGTTGCGTTCGCCCCCCTACGCGGTCGGCTCGCCCATGGTTTTCACCGCGACGTCTTCGTCGCCGGACAGGTTATGCGGACTTCGGACACGCCCTCGGGCGAATCGTTTTGGAACGACACGACGCGCGGGATCGTCTCGGTGCTGTTGGTCGGCCACTTGTTCGCGCTCGCGTTGATTTGGTTGTCGAACAACGACTACGGCATGGACCAGACCGACGGGTACATCCCGTCGGTCAAGAATTACGCCAACCCGTACTTGTCCGCGCTGTGGTTGAATCGGCGTTGGGATCAACGGCTGACGACCGGCGAGGACTTGGATTCGGATTTCCGCATCCGTTTGATCGCCGCCAACAAGGACGGTCAAACGAAGGTGGTCGACTTTCCGAACCCGGACGAGTCGTTGCCCGAGATGCGCGAGCGTTGGCAAGAGATGGCCCGCGAGTTCGCCAAAGAGACGTTCGTAGGGAACGAAGAAGCCGTCGATCGCCGCGCACTGGCGTTCGGCAAAGCGTGGCTGACGCGCGAACGGGCCGACGGTCGGAATTGGGACACGCTCGAGTTCCAAGGTCTGCGGCGCAATCGCGTGACGATCGATAACCCGACGCTCGATCCGTTGGCCGCGCAGAACTTCGGCCGCGATATGCGGGGCGGAGATGGTCGCCCGGTGAAAATCCTGGCGGTCAAAGTCACGTGGCCCGCAGGGAAGGGGGACGCGTCGTTGAGTCACCTGGGGGGCGAAGCGCGCGATCAGCGCCGGTGGTGAACACGCCGCTGCCGAAATTGGAATTGCCGAAAACGCCGGCGACGTCGCCCGTCGTTCCGACGCCGCCGAGTGCGGAAGTTCCGTTACCTGCGCCGACGCCGGTCGAGCCGCCGAAGATTCCGTAAGTGCTTCGCGGCTTTGGTTCGACCCTTACCGTGTCAGGGGGCTGCACAGTCTTAATTTGAGCTACGCTGTGCTTCGACCCCTGCCACCCACGCTGTTCGGCACAAGCACCTAGCTCACAACACATTTCATAACTCGCCACAGACGCGTTTCCATGATCGCCGCTACGAAAGATTATTTCGCCGAATTGACCGCCGATCTCGGCGCGTGCTGGAACCGTTTTTGGTTCACCGCGCGCAACACCGAGATTCTCGGTCTGCTGCGCTTCGCCGTCGGCGCGACGACGTTGTATTGGTACCTCAGCTATCTGCCGGTGCTGGAGGTTTTGTTCGGCGCGGGAGGGCTGATCGATCGCGAGTTGTTGGTCGCGTCGCGCAACGGCCGGGCGGCGATTTCGGTTTTCGACTGGGCCGGCAACGACGGCGCGCTGTGGTTTCTCTACGGCCTCGGCGCGTTGGCGACGTTGTCGATGACGATCGGCTGGCGGGCCCGGATCACCACGCCGTTGACCGCGTTGTTCGCCATCTCGCTGCTGCATCGCGGGCCGGTCTTCGCACGGCCGGGCGACGATTTGCTGGCGATGCTGCTGTTGTATCTTTCGATCGGTCCGACCGGCCGCTCGTGGTCGCTCGACGCATGGTTGTCGCCGCGCGCGACGCCGGCCGTCGATGCGCACGATCGGTTGCGCGGGGCCGGCGCCGTCGGTCAGCGCGAACTTGGCGATTCGCTTGATCCAAGTCCACTTCGCCTTGTATCTGTTGGCGATGCTCGTCTGGCAGTTGAATAACGAAAGCTGGTGGACCGGCACCGCGCTCTGGGGTTGGGTCACCCGCGTCGACAGCCGCTGGTACGACGCCACGTGGATCGCCGAATACCGGATGTTGCTGGCCGCGTGGACCGTGTCGCTGCTGCTGTGGGAAGCGGCGACGTCGCTGCTGTGGTGGCCGAAACTGCGGCCGCTGCTGATCGTGTGGGGTGCGATCCTGTGGCTGAGTTTGGCCGTGACCGGCGGCGCGGTGATCTTGCCCGCGACGATGATCCTGGCGAGCTGCGCGTTTTGGCGACAAGACGCGTGAAGCAAATAGATGGGCCGCTGATGAAACTGATGGTCTGATTCGCACTGATCTGCAATTCAGACTACGTGTCGGCTGACTTCAGAGGCCTTCGTTTACTGCCCCTCTTTGCGGATCAGCGGAGATCAGTTCATCAGATTCCTCCGCGGCCTATTCTTTACGCGAACCGTTTCGAGAACGGCAAGCCGAACGTGTCGGCGACCGGTTTGTTGGTCACTTCGCCGGCGATGATGTTGATCGCGCTGACCAGCGGTTTCGATTGCGCGGCCGCCGCTTCGATCCCCGCCGCCGCGATCCGTTGCGCCCAGGGGAGCGTGACGTTGCAGAGCGCGTACGTGCTGGTGCGGCCGACGGCGCCGGGCATGTTGGTGACGCAGTAGTGCAGGATTTCGTCGACCAGGTACGTCGGTTCGGCGTGCGTCGTGGGGCGGCTGGTTTCCATGCAGCCCCCTTGGTCGATGGCGACATCGACGATCACCGCGCCGGATTTCATCAGCTTCAGATCGTCGCGCGAGACCAACCGCGGCGCCTTTGCGCCGGGAATCAACACCGCGCCGACGACCAGATCGGCCAGCTTGAGATGCTCGCGGATCGTGTGACGGTCGCTGTACAGGCAATCGACGTTGGCCGGCATGACGTCGTCGAGATAGCGCAGCCGATCCATGTTCACGTCCAGCAGCGCGATGTTCGCGCCGAAGCCGGCGGCGATTTTGGCCGCGTTCGCGCCGACGACGCCCCCGCCGAGGATCAGAATATTCGCCGGCGCGACGCCTGGGACGCCCCCCAGCAAGATGCCGCGGCCGAGCTGCGGTTTCTCCAGATACTTGGCACCCTCTTGGATGCTCATCCGGCCGGCGACTTCGCTCATCGGCGTCAGCAGCGGCAACGCCCCTTTTTCGTCGCGCAGCGTCTCGTACGCCACGGCGGTCGCGCCGGTCGCCAAGAACCCTTCGGTCAACGCACGATCCGCGGCGAAGTGAAAGTACGTAAAGACGGTCTGCCCGTTGCGAATCAGCTTCAGCTCGGCCGCCTGCGGCTCCTTCACCTTCACGATCATGTCGGCTTGGCCGAAAATCTCTTCGGCGGTGTCCAACATCCGCGCGCCGGCCGTTTCGTATTCGACGTCGTTCAACCCCGAGCCGACGCCTGCCCCGCGTTGGATCAAGACGGTGTGCCCGGCGCGGGTCAGTTCTTCGACGCCGACGGGCAACATGGCGATGCGGTATTCGTCGCGTTTGGTTTCCTTGGGAACGCCGATGATCATGGTCGTGTCGCGGAGAGAAGAGGAGATCGGATCGATGCGGTTAGGTCGTATAAATCGCCCGGGCGAGCAGCATTTGCGGAATCAGCAGCGGCAAGACGCAGAGCGCGCCGTACATATCGCAGACCGAAAAACAAGCGACCGCGTCGAGGATGATCAAGCTGCGCAAACACTGCATGACGCCGGCTTGCACGAGTTCCGGCTTCGGATCGAGAATCGCCCACACGCAGCGCAAGCCGATCAATCCCCCGAGCGCGATCCAGAGGAGATGCCAATGCTCGGTGCGGGTCCGCTCGACCCAGATCGGCAACTGGTCGAAATATTTCGGCGTGCCCCATAACAGCGCGAGGCCGGAGAGGATGACGAGCAAGCCCGCGATCAAGCGCGCGGCCGGGGACGGCTTCGGCTTCGCCTTTGGCGAAGACGGTCACGCCGACGATGTACAGGCCGACGCCGCCGGCGATGGCCACTTGCCAGGCCGGCCACGGATTCGCGCCGCCGGTCATGCCCAGCATGACGTTCAGCATCCGACACGAGCCCATCACCACGGGACCGAGCGGCGTGCGTTTCATGCCGCCGTCGTACGCGACCACCGCCAGGGCCAACGTGCCGGCGGTCGCCGCGCGAGCCACTGGCCCGAGATCAACGACGATCCGATCGCCGCGAGTAGCCCGAACGCCAAGAGTCCCCAGCCGAGCTTGGTCGCGTTCGTGCGCGGGATGCGGCCCGAGGGCAACGGCCGCGACGAGCGTTCGACGGCGTCGATGTCGAAATCGAAGACGTCGTTCAGCACCATGCCGGCCAGATAGAGTCCGGCCGACGCCAGCAACAACAGCCCGAGTTGCTTGAGTTCGTCCGGCGTCGCGGTGTCGTGCGTCCAGGGCGCGGTCGCGGTCTTGGCGACCAGCCAACCGAGCAAAATGTCGGCGAACGCCGAGAAGACGTTCGGAAACCGCATCAATTTGAGATAAGGAAGCATCACGCTGCGAAGGCGAAAGGGCCGAGGCGACCGCGCGGGTCCGCGACGCGCCTCATCTTAACAAGCCGCGTGGCGCGGCGTCCGTACCGAAAACCGAGCGGAGACTTAGGAACGCGCGTCTTCCAATTTCGTGCGATATGCGTACAGGCAATACTCTTGCCGATTGCGACTGAGTTGCCGGGCGCGCACCGTGCGATAGCCCCAGTCGCGGACGCGCGTCAGATGCTCGGGGATGCCGGCGGCCAGGTCCCAGTCTTGCAACTTGATCGTCAGGATCAGACCGTTCATCCGCACGTTCTGGTTGGTGACGATCTCTTCGACCGTGTCCAGCGTGTACTCGGGCGCCACGTTCAGATCGGCGGTCAGCCATTTCACGCCGCGCAGCCGGGTTTTGCGGATTTCGTTACCGCGCATCCGCCAATGCTCGAAATGCTTTTCGGCCAGCACTTTTTCGTGCATCTCGGCCGGATCGACGCCGATCACGCGGAAGCCGGCCTTCAACAACGCTTGGCTTGCGCCGCCGGGCGAGCTGCCGATCTCGACGACGTGTTCGTTGCGATCGAACGGCGGACGGAAGGAGGCCAACGCCTCGCGCATTTTGATGTACGCCCGCGAGACGACCGTTTCCGGCACGTCGCAGACGTAGATTCCGCCCGGCCAGCGCGACCAAGGCTCGCCGCGGCGGATGGTGTGGCGGCCGATCCACCATTCGTTCGGCTCGACCAGCACGACATCCAACACGTGCTGACCGGCGCGGGTGTCGGGCGATTTGCCTTGGGCGTCGGATTTCAGCATGTCGCCGGGAAGTGCGGCGCAAAGCGCGGACTCGGCCGCTTGGCCGGCGTCGGTCGGCCCGGGTTCGTACCCACGCCGCCCGATCACCGCGGCGTCGCGCGGCCACACATGCAATTGGTGGAACGTCGCGTCCGGCGCGGCGGCGCGTACCGTCGCTGCGACCTGGGCGACCAACGCGGCGGGATCGTCTCCTTCGGCGCGAATCTTTCCCAGCGTCCAGCCCCAGGTCCGCGCGAAGACGCTCTTCGGGCTCCAATCGTCGGCCGCGGCGAAGTCGGCGGGGACCTTAAACGTGACGAAGCCGGGCCGCGAAAAACCGAATTTCCAGGTCGGCAAAATCCGCGCGAATTCGGCTTTCAGAACCTTCTCGGCTCCTTGTTGACAGACGACGAAGGCGAAACGATCCGCGGACATAAGTTCTACGTTCCAGAGAGTTTTCGTAAGCGTTTGAGTGTAATCTTCGCTTCTCGGAGCGGATAGGACCGGACTGGGGCGTCTCGGGCCGGATTCCGTCGTCGGGATGTCCGTTTCGACTTACGAACGACGGCGTTCGTTTTTAGAATGGATGGTCCGATGTCCACCGTGGCCGACACGCCCGTCGCGGCGCCGCTCGCCGAGCTGACGGACCATCTCGAGAAGCAACCCGACTACTCCGCCGCGATCGCCTCGTTGATCCAAGGTCATGGGGCCACCTTCGGCGGTGTATGGGGGTCGAGCTGCGCGCTGTTGCTGGCCGACTTGGTTCGCCGCGTGCCGGGCCGCGTGTTGGCGATCTTGGCGCACCCGGATCACGTCGACAGTCTAACGGCCGACTTCCGGCTCTTTTCCGACGCCTCGGTCGAGGTTTTTCCCCCTTGGGAATCGTCGGGCGACGAAATGTCGCTCTCGGACGAAATCCACGGCGAGCGACTCCGCTTGCTCAAAAATCTGCGGGCCGACAAAGCGGCCAAGCTGATCGTGGCCGGCGCGTCGGCCCTGTTGCAGCCGGTTCCGACACAAGCGTACCTCGTCGAACGAACCCGGCGGATTGCGGTCGGCGAATCATTGAATGTCCCCGAGTTGTGCGCGTGGCTGGTCGAGAACGGTTTCAGCGCGACGACCGCCGTGCGTCTGCCGGGCGAGTTTTCGCAACGGGGCGGCATCCTCGATCTGTACGCGCCGGATTGGGAAAATCCATTACGCGTGGAACTGTTCGACGATCAGGTCGAATCGATCCGCTCGTTCGAAGTCGCCACTCAACGCAGCTTGGGACAGCAAAACGAACTCGATCTCTCGCTGATCCATCCATATCGGACCGATCGCGGATTTTTGAGCGAGTACCTGCCCGCCGATTCGTGGGTAGTGTTGATCGAGCCGGCGGAGATCAACGAGGAAGTTCGCTTCTACCTGCAGCGCGTCGAACGTCCGCAAGACTTCCACGAGTGGGACGACGTCCAGCAACGGTTGTTCCAGTTTCCGTCGATTACCGCCTCATCGATCGCCGGGGGATCGTTCGAAGCGACGTGCGAGTTGCGGATCGAGTCGGTCGAACGCTTCAGCGGCGACATCGACAAGGTCCGCGGCGAATTGGACCAAGCCGGCGAAGGCCAGCGCGTCTTTTTGATTTGCCCCACGCCGGCCGAGGTCGATCGCTACACGGAATTGTTCGCCGGCACGCGCCTCGCGACGGAAGGCCGACTGCGGCTGCTGGCCGGTCACTTGCGTTCGGGCTTTCGGTTGGTGAGCGAACGCTTGGCGTTGGTCAGCTCGAACGAACTGTTCCACCGCAGCGACATCGCCGTCTCGAACAAGCGGCGACTCGGCCGCGCGATCGACAGTTTTTTGGATCTCCGTGAGGGGGATTACGTCGTCCACTTGGGCCACGGCATCGGACGGTTCCGCGGTCTCAAGCTGATGGAGACCGTGTGCAAGCCGAAGAGCATCTCGAACTCGAGTTCCACGGCGGCACGAAAATCTTCGTCCCCGCGACCAATATCGAACTCGTCCAAAAATACGTCGGCGGCAGCAAAAGCCGCCCGACGCTGGGCAAAATCGGCGGCAAGACGTGGTTGAAGCAGAAGCAGGCGGCCGAAAAGGCGGTCGCCGATTTATGCGCTTGAGATGTTGCAGTTGCAGGCGGTCCGCGAGATGCGCCCGGGGATCGCGTTCCCGCAAGATACCGCGTGGCAAACGGAGTTCGACGCCGCGTTTCCGTTCCGCGAGACGCAGGACCAATTGACGGCGATCGCCGCGATCAAGCAAGACATGCAGAAGTCGCGGCCGATGGACCGGCTGCTGTGCGGCGACGTCGGGTTCGGCAAAACCGAAGTCGCGATGCGCGCCGCGTTCAAGGCGGTCGAGGCCGGTTATCAAGTCGCCGTGCTGGTCCCGACCACGATCTTGGCCGAACAGCACGGTCGTTCGTTTAAGGAACGGACGTCCGGTTATCCCGTGCAGATCGGCGTGTTGAGCCGCTTTTGTACCGAGAAAGAGCAGTCGCGATTGATCCGCGCCGCGAAAGCCGGCGGCATCGACATCCTGATCGGCACGCACCGCTTGGCGTCGAAGGACATCGAGTTCTCGAATCTCGGACTGTTGGTCATCGACGAAGAGCAGAAATTCGGCGTCGAGATCAAAGAGCGTTTGAAGGGAATGCGGATGTCGGTCGACATCCTGACGATGACCGCCACGCCGATTCCGCGCACGCTGCACATGTCGATCCTGGGCCTGCGCGACATCAGCAGCTTGGAAACGCCGCCGGAAAATCGCCAAGCGGTCGAAACGCGCGTCGCCAAGTTCGACGAAGAACTGATTCGCCACGCGATCCTGCGCGAATTGAATCGCGGCGGGCAAATCTACTTCGTCCACAATCGCATCAACGACATCTACGAAGTCGCCGGCCGATTACAACGCATCGTCCCCGAGGCGACCATCGTGATCGGCCACGGGCAGATGAAGGAAGACGATCTCGAAGCGGTGATGGTCCGCTTTCTCGACCGCAAAGCCGACATCCTGGTCGCGACGACGATCATCGAAAGCGGGCTGGACATCCCGAACGCCAATACGATCTTCATCGACGAAGCCGACAAATACGGCTTGGCAGATTTGCATCAGCTCCGCGGTCGCGTCGGGCGTTTCAAGCATCGCGCGTATTGCTACCTGCTGGTCGACCCGGCTAAGTTCCTCAGCAGCACGTCCGCGAAACGACTGAAAGCGATCGAAGAGTTCAGTAACTTGGCGCGGGGTTCGCCATCGCGATGCGCGATTTGGAAATTCGCGGGGCGGGCAACATTCTGGGGAACGAGCAGAGCGGCCACATCGCGGCGATCGGTTACGAATTGTATTGCGAACTGCTGGAATCGGCCGTGCGGCGGATGAAACGCATGGCGCCGCGCAAGAGTCCGCACGTGCATATCGACCTGCCGGTCGAGGCCTATTTGCCGCGGAATTACGTGCAGGATTTGCGCTTGAAGGTCGATCTCTATCGCCGTCTCTCGCGGACGACCCAGGAAAGCGACCTGCAGGATTTGCGCGTCGAATTGATCGACCGCTTCGGCGAGATCCCGGCGCCGGTCGACAAGCTATTGCAGCTTTCGAGCTTGCGGATTCTTGCCGGCACATGGGGGATCGACTCGATCCAACGTGAAGAAATCTACGCCGTGTTCGGCTATCAGGATCGCGCGAGATCGAGCAATTGGCGAAACTGGCGAAGGGGAAGCTGCGGATCGTGGACGATCACAGCGCGTATCTGCCGCTGGATGCCGGCACGGTCGCGACCGAGGCGATCTTGAAACCGGTCGAATCTCTCTTGCGACTCGGCGCAGGCCGGCTAGAATCCCCGCCCGATCCGTTCGTAACGGTGCATGCCCGCGCACATACGACCGCGATCGTTCGTCGGACCAGCGCGTATGCGAAGCGAGCTCGATATGTATCGCATCTTTCGTTCTCCCCACCGCCTCTTCGTGCGCGTTGCCTGCCTCGCGTGCTTTGTCGCGGTCGGGTTAACGACCACTCTTCGTTCGTATTCGCAGACCGGACCGTACGGACCGCCGTTAAGTCCGCCCCCCGCGGTCGATCTCCCCCCCACGACGCAACCCGTCGCACCTCCGGTTTATCCGCAAACGCCGTTTCAGCCCCCTGTACCATACCCGGTCACGTCGGAGCAGCAGCCAGGGCAGTACTTGCCGCCGCATCAGGTCCCGCCGGGGCAAATGCCGCCCGATCAGGTTCCGCCCGGGCAGTCTTTTCCGAATCCCGCGTTTCCCGCCCCGACGTATCCGGTTCAGGATCCGACGTCCGCCGCGCAAGCACCGTACCCGACGACCGGACAGCCCGGGCCGGCATTGCCGGTCCAACTCGGTTTCGCTCCGCCTCCGGCGCAGGCCAACCTCCTGTCGGCGCGGTTCCCGCTCAACCCGGACCGCAATCGTTCAATGATCTCCCGCGAAACGCCGGGACTGCGCAGCACGACGATCAGCGCGTTGAACGACGCCACGATCA
Source organism: Pirellulales bacterium (assembly GCA_049840575.1). Classification (GTDB taxonomy): domain Bacteria; phylum Planctomycetota; class Planctomycetia; order Pirellulales; family JALHPA01; genus JANRLT01. The sequence goes on along the minus strand of JASGKV010000001.1, from coordinate 74,654 downwards.
AAGCCGCGCCCACGATCGCGTCGTGGGGCGAATTCACCGACGCGCAAATCATCGGCCGCGTCGGCGGCGAATCGATCCTCGCGGGCGACGTGATGGGAACCGTCAATCGCGCCTTGGAGCAGTACCGCGATCAGATGTCGCCCGAGGAATACGAAGAGCAGAAGCTCAAGGCGACCAAAATGTTCTTACAGCAATTGATCGAGACGAAAGTGATCTTCGCCGACGCGATGGCCAAAATTCCGCCCGAGAATTTGTCGAAGATGCGGGACTCGGTCAACGAACAGTTCGAGAAGAACATCGTCGGCGGCATGATGGAGCGGAGCAAAGTCGGCAGCCGCGCCGAATTGGAGGCCAAGTTGAAGTCGGGCGGGTCGTCGCTCGACAAGCAGTCGCAGATGTTCTTCGAACGGAGCGTGGCCAATCAGTGGATGAAGCAAAGCGTGAAGCAGGTCGAAAGCGTACCGCTGGCCGACATCCTGTCGTACTACAAAAACCATCAAGCCGAATACGAGTACAAAGGCAAGGCGCGTTGGGAAGAACTGATGGTCGACTTCACGCAAGTTTCGGACAAGCCGACCGCGTATCGCATGATCGTCGAGATGGGCAACGCCGTCTTCGGCGGCCAAGCCGCGTTCGCCGACGTAGCGAAGAAATCGTCGCAAGGGCCGACGTCGTACAAGGGGGGCGAATACGATTGGACCACGCAGGGTTCGCTCCGTTCGGCCGTGTTGGAAGAAGCGATCCACAACCTGCCGGTCGGACAGCTGAGCCGCATTTTGGAAGACGAGACGGGCTTCCACATCGTGCGCGTGATCGAACGGAAAGCGGCGGGCCGCGTTCCGTTCGAGGATGCGCAGCCCGAGATCAAAACGAAATTGTTGGAAGAGGCCAATAAAAAGCTGGAAGACGCGTACTTGGCCAAGGTGAAGACTGCGCGTCCCGGTTTGGACGCTGTACGGCGGCGACGTAAAGCCCGAAGAGATGACGATCGGCAACACCCCGGGCAAGCCGAAGCGTTAATCACCGCAGCCGGTTAATCGCCGCGCAACAACTCGCCGCAGACGCCGTCGGCGACCAACAGCCCGGCGCGGGTTAATCGTAATCGACCGCTCGCACGTTCCAGCAGGCCGTTCTCGATCAGCCCTCTTCCGCGCGAACCGATCAGTTCGTCGAGCGGCGTGCCCGACGCGGATTGAAACCAAGCTTGGTCGACGCCTTCTAAACGACGCAACGCGAAGACCAGTAGCTCGCGCGCGCGATCGATCGGCGTGAGCGTCTCGTGTTCGGCGACCGGCGATGCGCCGGCGCGGAGCCGTTCGATCCAAGTCGTGGTGCTGCGATGGTTCATCGAACGAACGCCGGCGACGTACCGTGCCGCCCCGGGACCGGCGGCATAATACGACGCGCCGAGCCAATACGCTTCGTTGTGTCGACAGCGGAACCCGGGTTGCGCGAAATTCGAGACTTCGTAGTGCTCGAACCCGGCTGCGGTCAGAGCGTCGATCGCCGCCAGATAGAGTTCGCGTTCGGTCTCTTCGCCGGCCGGCCTTAACTCGCCGGCGCACGGCGACTCCAAAACGTCGTCCCTTTTTCCCACGTCAGTCCGTACGTGGAGACATGACTCGGCGTTAATGCGAGGACGGAGCGGAGATCGTGCTTCCATTCGTCCGGTGTTTCGTCCGGCACGCCGAAAATCAGATCGACCGCCGCTTGCAACCCGGCCGCGCGGACCGTTTCGACCGCCCCCGCGATTCGCTCCGGCGTGTGATCGCGTTCCAGCAGCGAGAGTTTGCGCGGCGAAAACGATTGTGCGCCAGACTGACGCGGGTCACGCCGGCTTCGCGCAGCAGCGAGACCGTCTCCTCATTCACGTCGATCGGGTTGGCCTCGACACTCCACTCGCCATCGGATTTCAACGGATGCCACGTCGTCACAAGTCGCAGCAAACGCTCCAACCTGCGCTGCGCAGATACGTCGGCGTCCCGCCGCCGAGAAAAATCGTGCTGACCGGGCGCGGTTCGCCCAGCAGCGACAATTCGGCTTCCAACGCCGTTAGATATGGCTCGACCAAGTCGTCGCGACGGGCGACCAGCGTGAAGTTGCAGTACCCGCAACGATGAACGCAGAACGGCACATGGAGATACGCGGCATCGGGCGGTGGAAAATCACGCGGCGCGGAAACGGGAAGCATCCAAGTATTCTATCGTGCGACGCTCGATTACAATCAATCGTCACGCTTTGCGAACTTGCCCGCCCACACCATCGCCGGCCCAGGAACCCACCTCATGCGTCTCAGCCCTATCGTCAAACGGACCGTCGCCGTCGTCACGCTTTCCGCCGCCGCGGCGGGGATCGTCTGGCGCAGAAAGAATATCAAAGCGGCAAAGTCTGGCCCGAGCCGAAAGTGGTCACGCCCGGCGAAGGGACCGCGCCGCCCTCGGACGCGATCGTGCTGTTCGACGGGAAGTCGTTGGACGCCTGGAAGAACGGCGATAAGTGGAAAATCGCCGACGGCGTGGCGACCGTCGATAAAAGCACGATCGAAACCAAGCAACCGTTCGGCGATTGCCAACTGCACATCGAATGGGCGTCGCCGGAAGAAGTGAAGGGGACGGGCCAAGGACGCGGGAACAGCGGTTGCTACATCATGGGCCGCTACGAAGTCCAGATTTTGGACAGCTACGAAAACAAAACGTATTTCGACGGCCAAGCCGGATCGGTCTATAAGCAACACCCGCCGTTGGTGAATGTCAGCCGCAAGCCGGGCGAATGGCAAGCCTACGACATCATCTTTCACGGCCCGCGTTTCGACGCCGAAGGCAAGGTCGAAAAACCGGCCACGGTCACCGTGTTGCATAACGGCGTGCTGGTCCAAGACCATTTCGAGCTGACCGGCGGGACATCCTACATCGAAGCGCCGAAGTACACGAAGCACGGACCGAAAGCGCCGCTGCAACTGCAAAACCACGGCAATCCGGTCAAATTCCGCAACATCTGGATCCGCGAGTTGTAATGTCGAACCGAAAGGCGAGCGGCGCTCGTCCAGCGAACTGGGGGACCGCGGTCCTGGCGACCGCGTGTCTCTGGCTGGTCGGTTGCGAGCGGTCGAACGGCGCGTTGCGCGGCGATTACGATGCGCCGCGCGAATGGGCGACGATCCAAGTCGATAAGATGTTCGAAAGCAGCGGCTTGGCCGTCGGTACGTTCGGCGACGAAGAGTTGTTGTGGACCAACGTCGATGGTCCGAGCGGGCGATTTTATCTCGTCGATGCGCAGGGCAAATTCGCGCGGAATGCGTTTTGAAAGACGTTGAAGTCAAAGATTGCGAAGACCTGGCCGGGTACCGCATCGGCGATCGTCGTTATCTGTTATTCGCCGACACGGGCGACAACGACCGATTACGTTCGGATTACGGCATCTGGATCATCGAGGAACCCGATCCTGCGGATTTAGATGCCGGGGATACGGCGAGTAAGAAGAGCAAGAAGAAAAAAAAGAAAGACGAGCGTTTTGAAATCGATCGCGTTACCGGCGTACCGTTCGTCTATCCCGACGGGCCGCATAACTGCGAAGCGATCGGCGTCGACGTCTCCGAGCGGACGATCTTATTGGTGACGAAAGAGCAAGGCCAGCGTTGCTCGGTCTATTCGATCCCACTGCCGGTTCCTGCCGATGACCAAGGAAATCTCGGCACGCCGATCAAACCCTACCAGGCCGAACACGTCACCGCGCTGAACGTTCCGACGATCACCGGCGGGGCGATCTCGCCCGACGGCGAGCGGTTCGTTTTGATCGGGCGCGCGTCGCTTTTCGAGTTCGTCCGCCGCAAACACCCGGACGGGACGTGGGAACCCTGGAAGACCGCGTTGGAACGCGGCCCGAAAGTCTTGGAAAAGCCGAAACAGGAGCAAAGCGAAGCGGTCTGCTTTGCTCGCGATGGCCGGTCGCTCTTCCTCTCAAGCGAAGGGAAACGCCAACCGATTTGGCGACTGCCGAGGAAGCCTGCGAGCGTCGGCGAAAAGTGAAACAGTGTAATGATTTATGTCCGATCTCAGTGCAGTGAATTGTTTGGCATTAGCGCGGCTTGATTTTTCTCGTCGGTCGGCGAAATCGCACCCTTGCGGGTCGGAATCCGCTCCGATATGATTTGTGATTCTCCGCCGCGAGGACTGCCGACTCGTACGGACTTGCAACACACGAAACCGCTCAGCATCTCGGTCATTTGAACCGATTTTTGAGCGATCCAACGTATTTTTTGTGCGGAAGAACGCGACATGACGACATTCATGGCCAAAGCCGGCCAAATCGAAAAGAAGTGGTTTCTGGTCGACGCCCAAGACAAGGTCGTCGGTCGGTTGGCCGTGGAAATCGCCATGATCCTGATGGGCAAGCATCGCCCTTACTACACGCCGCACGTGGACATGGGCGATTTCGTGATCGTGACCAACGCCGCGAAGATCGTGTTTACCGGCAAAAAGCTGGAAAACAAGCAGTATCAATGGTACACCGGCTTCACCGGCATCAGCAGCGAAACGGCCGGCAAGCGTCTGGCCCGCAAGCCGGAATTGATCATCAAGGAAGCCGTGCGCCGGATGCTGCCGAAGAATAAGTTGGCGTTCAAGATGCTGAGCAAGCTGAAGATTTATCCCGGGGCCGAGCATCCGCACCAAGCTCAACTCCCCGAAGCGTTGGACATCGGCGGTAAGTAAACCGCCCCGCCTCGAACGCCGATCGTATTTCCCCGACACGCATTTACCGCTCGTTATCATGGCCACCAAAACCGCTGAATTCCTGGGTACCGGTCGTCGCAAATCCGCCGTCGCCCGCGTCCGTTTGACCGCCGGGACCGGCAAGATCATCATCAACGGCCGCGATTACGCCGAGTATTTCACCACCGAAAACGAGAAGGGCCAACTTCTCGACCCGTTGAACACCACCGACAAGCGGACTTCGGTCGACCTGAGCATCCGTTGCGACGGCGGCGGTCCCAACGGTCAAGCCGGGGCCTGCAAAATGGGCTTGGCTCGCGCGTTGTTGCAATTCGATTCGGCGTTGGAAGAAACGCTGCGTCACTCGGGCTTCTTGACCCGCGACAGCCGCATGAAGGAACGCAAGCACTACGGTCTGCGTGGCGCTCGCCGCGGCACTCAGTTCAGCAAGCGTTAATTCGGCCGACCTGCTCCGGCAGGCCATACGAATCTCACCAAAACCCACGCGTCCGCGGACGCGTGGGTTTTTTTGCGTTCCGACGTCACTTGTCGGTCGAAGTAAAATCTATAGCTGGGACGCGTAATGTACATCATTCATCCCGATTTATGTGTGTCGGCATCGCCATCGACGCGGAATTGCTGTCCGAGACGTTCATGAAACGCTTCGGATTGCGCCGCCACGTCGTCGGCGACATGTTCGGCAGTCCGCCCGAGGTCCGTTTCGCCTACAACGATCCGACGCCGCGACTGCCGATCGTCACGCTCGACGGCGCGTGGGATCTGCCGATCTGGGGCAACCGCGATGACCAACAATCCCATCTCCCGCCGACGGGTTGGGTTCGCGAAGAGAGTTTGCAAATCGGCAAGTGGAAGCACTTCGAACCGGAACCGGTTCGTATCCCTGCGCAACGCGGGCTGGAGAAAGGCGTCTGGTTTCCGATCGACTCGGGCATCGTGGGTTACGTGGTCCGCGACGAACAAGGCCGCCCACACGTCTACATGTTGACCCGCGCGGCCGACGACGCATACCGCTTACTGACCCGTCACGATCGGATGCCGGTTTGGGCGCATGAATATCCGTTTTGAAGAATGAGTTCTAGGAAGAGCGGCCTGAACGATTCGCAAAGAATTGCAGATAGCAGATCGATAAAAACACGATTCCTTCAGCTCGATCTTTAAGTTCGTTGTCGTGTCGAGCCGCAAGCAATCACTATCAATACGCATCCGCGGCGCTCGACGTTCCGGTGTGGAACGCGCGGACGCCTGCGGCCGTTTCGAGAAGTAGCGCTCCGTCGGGCGCGACCCCCAAGCAGCGACCGACGTGGACCTGCTCGCCGACGCGCAATGACGTGGTGCGGCCGACCTGCACACAGAGCGATTGGAACTCGCGAATCAATGCGTCGGGGTCGGCGTAGAGCAGCGCGATCGCGGCGCGGAGTTCGTCGGACCAGCGCAACAGAAATTCGGCGTGATCGAACGTGCGGCCGGTCGCGTCGCGTAACGTAATCGCCTTGGCGCGCAACTCGGGCGGCGCGTCGTCCAGCGTGTTGTTCGTGTTCACACCGACGCCGACGATCACGCGACGCGGCGTGACGGCCTCGGTCAAGATGCCCGCCAGCTTGCGGTCGTTCAGATAAACATCATTGGGCCAATGCAGGCCGACGTCGGGCCGATCTTGCTTTCCGCCGGCGAAATGCGAACGAACGACATGCGCGAGCGAGACACCCACCGCCAAGGCGAACGGCGGCGGAACGGTGCCATGACCACCGAGCGTCCGCGGGTCGAGCAAGAGACTGAATGCCAAGGCCCCGTGGCCGGTCCACCAGCGATGCTCGCCCCGGCCGCGACCGGCCGTTTGTCGATCGGCGACGATCAAGGCGGGCAATTCGGTTCGATCGACGGCGGCTAATTCGCGCCGCGAAGTTGGGTCGAAGGGAGTTCCTCGCACCATTCGACGTGTTTCAGCCAGCCGCCGGCCAAGAGCGTTTGCGTCAAATTCATACGCAAAGAGTACTGCCGCCGGGTGACGCGACGCAACCCGCCGCCGGGTTCTTCGCCACAATGCAAACGCTCTAAGAAACGCCGACTCGATGCGCGTGTTCCTCGTTCGGCAGCGATCGGATTACGCGGCCTTTTTGCGCGGGCGCGGTTCGACCAAGCGTTGTACGTCGAGCGGCGTCAACGTTCGGAAACCGCTTTCTTGCGAGCCGTCGGCCACTAAAATGGTCGCGTCCGGCGCGAGGACGCGCGGCAAATAAAACCAGCCGCGATCGAGCGAGTCGCCGAATTGATCGGCCGAGATCACCACCAGTTGCATATCGCGCAGCGTATTCGCCGTGCGCGATAACGCCGTGAACGGATCGCCGGGGATCAGTTGAACCTGTGCGCCGCTCGCTTTGAGTTTGCGAAAGGCGTCTTTATAAGCAAGGCCGGGTTCTTTGCCCGAGAGCGTGCGGCCTTCGAATTCGTCGATGCCGTAGTAGTGGATCGGGTCGACTTTCATATCGCGCATTTCGCCGATCAGCGTCAGCGCACGGCTCGCGTCGCCCACGCCGATTTCTAAGATCCGCGACGCGGGACGTGCGCAGATCGTCCGTTTGACGAACGTGTCCCCCGTCGGTTTGGCGACGTGGACCAGCCAAGCACGTTTGAATTTGGACCAGAGCGACACCGTTGCCCTCCGTGGCAGCGGAACCGAAGGTTCGCGAGAAAGTCGACCGATGGGAACGTCGTGAGAGGCTCCGCCTCCCAAGAAAAAATCGTCCGTATCGCGGACGGAATCGAGCCGAAAACCCCAAATGGACGTAGGATTCGCCGACCCGATCGAACCTGATCGGAGAAGTTCCCCCGGTCGTCGTCGATCGTTAAAGTCGCCCGGAACGTCAAGGTCGGGCGGATTTCCCGAGCTTCTCGGCCGTCGGGTACGCCGCGCGGATGCAAACGTTCTCGCACCGGACACGAACGCCGCCGTCGGGGAAACGCGGGACTAACATTTGCCCCGTTTTTGCATTAAAATTATGCATTCCGGGGAGTTTTCGACCGGTTTTCGACGCGCTTTCTCATCGCCTGCGTCGAGGCGTCATTTTTATCGTCCGTTGAATCACCATGTCGAGCGTAGCTAGCACGTCGCGTCCTCGAACGATGTTCGAGAAAATTTGGGACAACCATCTCGTTCTCGACGAAGCCGGCAAGCAAGCCGTTTTGTACATCGACCTGCAATTGGTTCACGAAGTGACCAGCGCACAAGCGTTCGAGGGGCTTCGGTTGGCCGGCCGTAAGGTCCGTCGACCGGAACGGACCGTCGCCACGCCCGACCATAACGTACCGACGACCGACCGCCGGTTACCGATTGCCGATCCGATTTCGAAGCAGCAGATCGACACCCTGCGCAACAATTGCAAGGAATTCGGCATCAAGCTCTACGACTTGAACAATCCCCAGCAAGGGATCGTCCACGTCATCGGTCCCGAGTTAGGCCTGACTCAGCCCGGCATGACGATCGTCTGCGGCGACAGTCACACCGCCACGCACGGCGCTTTCGGCGCGCTGGCGTTCGGTATCGGGACGAGCGAAGTCGAGCACGTCCTGGCCACGCAAACACTACTGCAATCCGTACCGAAGACGTTGGAACTGCGTGTCGACGGGCAACTGGCCCCCGGCGTGACGGCCAAGGATCTGATCTTGTATTTGATCGGTCAGATCACCACCGACGGCGGGACGGGTTATGTCATCGAATACACCGGCGAGGTGATTCGCAATTTCGGTATGGAAGAGCGGATGACCGTCTGCAACATGTCGATCGAGGCCGGCGCGCGAGCCGGCATGATCGCGCCGGACGAAAAAACGTTCGCTTACGTCAAGGGACGCGAGTTCGCCCCGCAAGGCGCGGCGTTCGACGCGGCCGTCGCCCGTTGGAAGCTATTGCCGACCGACCCAGGGGCGACGTTCACCAAGTCGAACGTCTATCGCGGCCAAGACATCATGCCGCAAATCAGTTGGGGGACGAACCCCGGCCAAGTTCTGCCGGTGACCGCCAACATCCCGTCGCCGAACGACTTCGCCGACGAAACCGATCGTAAGACGACCGCCCGCGCGCTCGAATACATGGGGCTGACGGCCGGCACGCCGATCACCGATCTGACGCTGGACAAGATCTTCATCGGATCCTGCACCAACGGCCGGATCGAAGATCTGCGCACCGCGGCCGCAGTGATCAAGGGCTACAAAGTCAGCGACAAGCTGCACGCGATGGTCGTGCCGGGCAGCGGCACGGTCAAAGCTCAGGCCGAGCAAGAAGGCTTGGATCGCGTGTTCCAAGAGGCCGGCTTCGATTGGCGCGAAGCGGGCTGTAGCATGTGCCTGGGCATGAACCCCGATATCCTGACGCCGGGCCAACGCTGCGCCAGCACCAGCAACCGCAACTTCGAAGGTCGCCAAGGCAAGGGGGGCCGCACGCATCTGGTCAGCCCCGCCATGGCCGCCGCCGCCGCGGTCGCAGGACATTTCGTAGATATTCGGGATTGGCGGTACAAGGCTTAAATGTCGCCGTGACGTTCCGGACTTGAATCACTCAGACATTTCCATCTCAAACGCACCATGCAAGCCTTCACCACACTGACCGGTCTCGTCGCTCCGATGGATCGGGCGAACGTCGATACCGATCAGATCATCCCCAAGCAGTTCCTCAAACGGATCGAACGGACCGGCTTCGGGCAATTCCTGTTTTTCGATTGGCGGTTCAACGACGACGGCTCGGACAATCCCGAGTTCGAATTGAACGCGCCCGCCATGCGTGGCGCGACGATTCTGCTGGCTCGACGCAACTTCGGCTGCGGCAGCAGTCGCGAGCACGCGCCTTGGGCGCTCGAAGATTACGGTTTCCGCGTAATCATCGCGCCGAGCTTCGCCGACATCTTTTACAACAACTGCTTCAAGAACGGCATGTTGCCGATTCGCCTGAGCGACGACCAAATCGAAGACCTCTTTCAACGCGCGGCGAAACACCCCGGTTACAAACTGACGGCCGATCTCGAAAAGAGCGTCTTGACCGACGAGTTCGGGCTTTCGCTACCGATCGAAGTCGAACCGTTTCGTCGACACTGCCTGTTGAACGGATTGGACGATATTGGATTGACGCTGCAGCACGAAGACAAAATCTCGGCTTACGAGAAAACGCACGGGATCGGCGCTTAAGGACTCGACTTTCCGGTTAAAAACAGACCACTCGGGCGGAACATGATTCGATCCTCGTGTATATCGCTCGTCGTGTTGTGGACCGCGCTCGCAAGCGCGGCCGATGCGCGGAAACCGGAACCGAAGATCGAAGTGCTGTTGTCGGGACTCGCCTCGCCCGCCGACGTCGCCGTGCGACCGTTGCGGATCAATCCGGTCGAACTGTGCGTGCTCGAACGCGGCGCAGGGCGGATCGTGAAGACGGCGGTGGATAAACCCGGCGTTTCGACGCCGCTGATCGTCGATTTTCCGGTCGTCAAAGAAAACGAACCGGGCCCGCGACGGATTCGCTTCCTCGATCAATACTCGTTGTTGGTCGCGTCGCAGGGGAACACGGTTGCCGAGTCGCACCTGGTCGCCTGGCCGCTCGACGACGCGGCGAAGGCGCCGTCGTCCGGCCGAAACCCGCCGCAGACGTTCGGCTTCGCGAGCCTCGAAGCCGAAGCCAAGGGATTCGGTCGTTTCGTCGACGCGGGCTTCGCCGACGGCAAAGCGTATCTGGCCACCGTGGGCCTCGGCACGTTCGGCGCGGATGACGAGACGTCGCCCAGGGCTACCGCGTTCAATGTCTTGCAAGCCGATTGGTCGGCCGCGCGGCGCAAGGATCCGAAGGTGTTGTTCAATAGCACCAAGGCGTTGCCCGGCGTGGTCGATCCGGTCGCCTTTCTCTCGACGCCGCGGCTCGAGTACCTCGTGGTGGCCGGCGAACAAGGCGGTTCCGCCGTAAGACGCCTGACGTTCATCCATCCGCAGACGGGACGCGCGTTATTCGACTTGCCGTTGCCTCTCGCGCTGCCAGTCGCGCTCGCCTATCAAGTCTCGGCCGGTAAGATGAACATCTTGTATGCGCTCGATCGTTCGACGGACGCCGGCGGGTTGTATCGCATCGACGTTGTGTTCGAGAATGGCAAGCAAGTCCTCCGTCCGTTCAAAATCGTCGCGCTCGATCGACCGAACGCGCTGGCGAGCGGCGAGGACGGCACGTTATACGTCGTCATCGAAGGCGCCTATGCGGACGACAAACTGGAAGCCGCCGGGCAGCTGTTGAAGATCGGCGGACTTTGATCCACCGTTCGCCGAACCATTCCCCTTCATCATCGAAGCGACGTCGCATGCCCTCGCTCGCCCAAATCGAAGCTCTCCTTGCCGAAGACCCGACCGATGTTTTTCTGCGTTACGCGCTGGCGATGGAACTCGATAAGCAAGGCGACCACGACGCGTCGCTGACCGGCCTGCGAACCTTGGCCGGCGAGAATCCGCCGTACATCCCGGCGTTTTTCATGGCCGGCCAGCAATTGACCCGGCTGGGCCGCTTGGACGAAGCCCGGGCGATGTTGCGCGACGGAATCACGGCCGCCGATGCGTCGGGCGACGCGCACGCGGCTCGGGAAATGCGAGAATTCCTGAGCGGAATCGGTCGGCTGGGTGAATAATCCGCGAGCGTCCGTTGCCGGCGTCTTGGCGGGCGATTAGAAAACAAGAACCGGCGACGCTTCGCTCGCCGGACGACACTCTCCGCGTCGTCTCGTCTATGTGCTTTCAGCTCCGCTCGCTCACGCGTCGCTCACCGCCATTGCGCAGATGCGCGACCGCGTTTACGCTGGTCGAACTGTTGGTAGTGATCGCTATTATCGGGCTGCTGGTCGCGCTGCTGTTGCCCGCAGTCCAGCAAGCGCGCGAAGCGGGGCGTCGCGCGGCGTGTAAGAACAATATTCGGCAAGTCTCGTTGGCGATCGCGCAGTACGAGGAAGGCAAGAAGCATCTGCCGCAGTCCGGAATCGTCGATAACCCCGGCCCGCGTTCGACCACGCCGTTCAATCTGCAATACGGCGGCAAGGCGTTTCGCTACGACGGGCAGACCGGCAAGATGTTCAGTTGGGTCATTCAAATCTTGCCGTACATCGAAGAGGACACGCTCTACAAGGAAATCGATTTCAATCAAACCCTGCTGAAACAAACCAAACCGATCGGGTCGCAATCCTTAAGTCCGCTGCTTTGTCCGGCCGACGTCGGCGCGGGGAGAACTTTTACGAGTACGGCGACGTCGGGAAAAGTTTTCGGCAAGGGCAACTACGCGGCGTATGTCAGCCCGTATCACAACGAATTCCAGGCCGTCGTCCCCGGCGCGATCAATTCGCATCCGAATCACAAAACCAAACACATCACCGACGGCACTTCGAAGACGATTCAACTGGCCGAAATTCGGATTCGCGAACACGAGGGAGACCAACGCGGCGCTTGGGCATTGCCGTGGAACGGCGCTTCGCACATCTCTCTCGATGTGCATGACGCCGATTGGGACGACATGAGCATCGGCGCCGCGCTCTCGGCGAGCAAAAATTTTAGACCCTCTCATGCGTTTTTGGGACAGAGCCAAACACCGAACACCGTCGGCCCGTTGATGGACGTCCTGTATGAATGCCCGGACGCGGCGAACGCGCAGCTCGACGGGATGCCGTGTATGACGTTCGCAGCGGCGCGTTACTTGTCGGCCGCGCCGCGCAGCCGTCACGCCGGCGGCGTGATGGTGGTCCACGCGGACTCCAGCGTACATTTCGTAACGGACGACATTGGTGATCTGCAGTTGGCGTATCGCGTCGCGATCAACGACGATCAAACCGTTCTCAACGACGATTAAATTCTTCTCGCGGATCGCGATCTTGTCCGACGCTCAGCCCTCCGCGACTCTCGCCGAACGAGCGCTCGCGTTGCGCTTGGTTTCCGTGGATCGCGGTGGTCGGCGTGTTGCTGATCGTTGCGGCCTTCGCGTGGCGGTTCGCCGTGCCGGCCGAAACGCCGCTGGAGCGCGGCCGACGCCGCGGCACATGCGGAAACGTCGGCCAAGTATCACGAAGCGTTCCACGCCGCGGCGCAGGCCAAGACGAACCGCCCGGCGTTGCAGTCCGAAGCCGAAGCGAAGAAAAAATGGATCGCCGAGAAATACGCCGAGAGCGCTGCTCGTTTGGAAGATGCCCGCAAAGCTCGAGACGAGTTTCATCCCGGACTGTGGTACGGCGGAATCGTCCTGACGTTGCTCGGCCTAGGCGGCTGGTGGGCGACGCGCGAAGGCGAGGCCTACGACGACGAGTAGCCTGACGCGATCGCTAAATGTAATACATTTGTTCGAGTTCGCCTTGGCAGCGTTCGACCAACTTGGCGAACGAGATACCGCGCAAATACTGGCGTTCTTTTTCGGCGCTTTCTCGCCAGGTCTTCAGCAGCACGCGCGTGGTCGGCGTGTTGCTGGTGGCCGACGACTCGACCGTCTCGTGTCCCTCGATGACGGCCATCACTTCGCCTAGCGAGATTTTGTCGGGCACTTTGGCCAACTGATACCCGCCCCCCGCGCCGCGGGTGCTGACGACCAACCCCGCTCCTTTAAGCTGCAAGAGGATCTGTACCAAGAACCGCGCCGGAATTCCGTGCCGATCGGCGATATCGCGAATGCGAATCGGTTCGCCCCCGCCGTGATGCTGGGCGAGTTCCAGCATGGCGATGCAGGCGTATTCGGTTTTTGCGAAAAGCTTCATCTCGGCGACGTTTCCGTCCGGTCGACGATACGGTTCGTCGCGACGCGGGATCCGGGCGAGATTCGCGCCGGCCGAAAGGATCGGGATGGGAGAGCGTTTGCCCGTTATTCGGGACGCTCGGACGTCAAAACGACAATTTTCTTTGCAACAATTCCAATCGCGGCGAGCATCGGCGACGTCGAGCGAGGTTTTTTGGAAAAACTGAACCGAAAATTCCCTCGACGGAGCGGGCGGCGCGATCGGCGCGACCCTTCGACCGCGTGCCTATTGTAGCGATGATAGCGAAGAAAACCGAGCCGTTTTCCCGGCGATTTTTTGACTCCCCCGCTATCGCGACCTATATTCCCGGTGGCCCCTCATTCGGACCTGCACGTGGGCCGGCTTGGCGACTAAGATCAAAGCGTGCGGACGGAGCCGAATACTGAACGGATGTGCGGGTTTGGCCCGCGAGTTGCAATGGAAGCGATCGTCGAACGCCCCGCAGGCGTTCGTACGCCGAAACTTCGACACGACGGTGCGTCGACAGGACAGCGACGCCGGAAGTGATTCGGTCGGAATCCAAGGATGGACTTCCCCGTAGTTCCTTGGTTTCCCTCGCCTGGATCGAATCATGCCGAGTCTGGCTCGTTGGCGCGAACTCGTCGCGCGTCCGTTGGTCTCCGTCGGTCTCTGTACCGCGCTGCTGTTCGCCGTCGCCGCGCAAGTCTCCGCGCAGCAAGCGGTCGCTCCGGTCGCCATCAAGTTGCCTCCGTCGGCCGATGCCGAGTTGGACGGCATTCTGCAACACGGCCGCGCGTTGGAAGAACAATCCCGTTGGGGCGAAGCTCTGACGTTTTACGAAGACGCCGCACGAAAGAACCCGGGTCAAATCGCGCTCGACGAACGGGTGGAAGTCACGCGGATTCGTTACGACCTGCATCGCCGTTACGCCGATGCCAGCTTTCGCCGGACATTGTTGGCATTGTCCGAGACGGATGCCCTGGAACTGTATAACCAAGTTCTGACCCGCATCGCCGCGCACTCGGTCGCCACGCCCGACTGGCGCGGCTTGGTGCAACGGGGGACGACCGATCTGTTGACCGCGATGAACGATCCGCAATTCGCGGAACTCCATTTTCGCGGCCGCGACGCCGCAACGATCCGCCAATTCCGCGCCGAAGCGTTGAAGCTGTCGCAAGTCGCCCCCCGCGATCGGAACGAAGCGAAAACGGTAGTCGGCAACCTCGCCCGCACCGCCAGTTTGCGTCTCGGCATCTCGCCGACCGCCGTGATCTTGGAATACGTCAGCGGCGCGGTCGGCGCAGTTGGACGAATACTCGACGTTTCTGACCGGCGGCCAATTGCATGATCTTTATTCGCAGATCGACGGGAACTTCGTCGGTTTGGGCGTCGAATTGAAGACGCAAGATAACCGCCTGTCGTTGGTCGGCGTCATCACCGGCAGCCCGGCCGAACGGAGCGGTCTGCGTCGCGGCGATCGGATCATCGAAGTCGACGGTCAACTGACCTCGAAGCTGACGGCCGACAAAGCGGCCGACATGTTGCAGGGGGCCGAAGGGACGACCGTCGATCTGGTCGTCGAACGCGACGGCGAAGCGCCGCGTCGGGTTCGCGTCCGCCGCGAACAAGTCGACGTCCCCAGCGTGGATCAGGCCGAGATCGTCGACGCCGCGAGCGGCTTGGCCTACTTCAAGCTGACCGCGTTCCAAAAGACCACCGCCGCCGACATGGATAAAGCCCTCTGGGCATTGCATCGTCGCGGGATGAAGAGCCTGATCATCGACCTCCGCGGCAACCCGGGCGGATTGCTGACCGCCAGCGTCGAAGCGGCCGATCGGTTTATCGAAAGCGGCACGATCGTCTCGACCCGCGGTCGCAACCCGCAAGAAGACTTCGTCTATACCGCCCAGCGGGCCGGCACGTGGAATCTCCCGCTGGTCGTGTTGATCGACGGCGACAGCGCGAGCGCCAGCGAAATCTTCGCCGGTGCGATGCGAGAATCATCGTCGTGCGACGATCATCGGCACGCGGAGCTTCGGCAAAGGGAGCGTTCAAGGAATCTTCCCGTTGAGCATCGCCAACACCGGCATTCGCCTGACGACGGCCAAGTTTTATTCGCCGCTCGGCAAGCCCTACAGCAAGGTCGGCGTCGAACCGACGCTGGAAGTTCGCCAAGTCGCCAAACCGGCCGTCCCGACGAATCCAATCAGCCCGAACGCGATCGGGCCGGGCCTGACCGCGTCGAACGCGAACGCCGCGCCGACGGAAGCGGCTTCCGCTCCCGCCGTCTTAGCGCAAGTCGTGCCGACGGAAGACCCGGTGCTGGCGGCCGCCAAGCAAGTGCTGACCCGCCCGACCGCCGCGGCCCCGCAACGCTAATTGAACTGCGAACTCGTAGCGAGTTTCCCGGACCTTCCGTTCGCGATGCGAACGGAAGGTCTTTCGATTTGCAAAAGAATTTTGGTCCGAGCCGCGACGAGTTGCGTCAAATCGCGTCGAGTCGTTCGCAGAACAGCGTCGCTTGATCCGGGACGAGTTGCGACCAGACCTTGTTGGAAAACCGCGTGGCCGCGTCCAACTGCGTGACGATCCGGTCGGCGAACAGCGTGGCGCCGAACAGCGATGCGCCCTGGAAGTTCACGCCCCGCAGATCGGCGCCGGCGAAATCGGCCCCTTCGCAATCCGCGTCCGCGAAGTCGGCCGTGCGGAGATCGGCGTCCGCGAAATGAGCGTTCGAGAGATTCGCGCCGCGAAAGTCGGCGCCCCGCAGTTCGCAGCGGCGAAAATCGGCGTCGCGAAGGATTGCGTTCCGCGCAACGAGTTTCTCCAACGCATGGCCGCCGGCGGCGATGCCGCGAAGATCGCGATCGGACCAGTTTCGTAAGGTCAACAACGCGGCGGTTTCCGCGCACGACAGCGTGGGAGCCAGATAGCGTTCCTCTCGCCACGGATCGGCATGATTGTGATAACCGGCCGTCGCTTCCCAATAACCCAGTCGATCGTCGGTCAGCAATTCGATCGTTTCCAGCCATTTCAGGCTTTTATAGAAATACCGTCCCGGTACGATTACGCGGACCGGTCCGCCTCGTTCCGCGTCCAGGGGGTTGCCGTCGGCCGCGAGCGCGATCAGCGTTTCGAGGTTCAAGGTGTCGGCGAGCGGCAGCGATGTGGAGTGCGATCGAGCACTGCGGGCGACAAACGAAACGAAGCGGGCGGATGCTGCCGGAGCAGCGTGCGCAAGCAAGTCCGCCAGCGCGACGCCGGAGAAGCGGACGCCCAATTTCGACCAGCGCGTCACGCAGTGAATATCGACGACCCGCTCGACCTGCGGCAGCGAACGCAATTCTTCGAGGGACCATGCGAGGGGCCGTTCGACCGCTCCGAGGATCGAAACAGTCCACGGGGAAACATCCGTACGCGGTTCTTGTTCGCCGATGATCGGCCACTTGCCCGGCGCGACGAGATGTTGATTCGGCGGCAGCATCGATCGGGGAATGCCGTGGGGACTGAAAACACTTACCGAAACTGCAGTCCGAGGTCGTAGATTTCCTCGGCGTCGAGGACAAGATCGTTCGCGGTAAACAGCTTGCGCAGGGCCGCTTTATGGATTTTCATCTTCAATCCGCCGACGCCCAGCGCACCGTAGACGGTCGCGCCGTCCAAACTCTTCGCTTTGTCCGTCGGGGAGATCCCCGTCAGCCCGACCGGCGGCACGGCGTTCAGATCGATCGCGACTTTCAAGTCGTGGCAAGAACGGCGCAAGTCGGCCGAGAGCATTTCCACGCCCGCCGCGCCGGCGGCAATGACGATCGAGACGCCTTGCAACGCGGCTTGCAGGTCGGCGTCACCCACGCCTGCAAAAGGGGTTAGCATCGCGTCAGGGTGTTTTTCGCCGATCGTCCGGCAAACGGAGTTCGCTTTATCGAACGAGCGCGAAACGACGTTCGTTCGGCAACCGGCTTTGGCCAACAGACGCACGGCTCGCTGGCCGACGGGGCCGGTTCCCCCCAGGACGGCGGCGGTAGCGCCGCTCAGCTCAAGATGCCGACCGGCCGCGATCACGGCGGCCGCAGCGGTCGTGTTGCAGCCGTTCGCGTCAAACATCGTCGAAACGCGAACCGGGCCGAAAAACGTCTTTTGTACCTGCTGAAACAGCGCTTCGGCCGCGGCGAACTGGGACCCACCGCAGAAAATCGCCGTGTTCCGCAGTTCATACCCCCCACGCGTGAACATGCAGCCATATACCAAATCGCGAACCTGACTCGCTTCGACTCCGCCGTGGCGAAACAGCTGATCGACTTCGGCATCGACCGCCACTACGGCGTCGAACACGCTCGGTTGATCGTCCGGATCGAGTTGCAACAGGATTTTGGCGGTCATAGTCGCGAAAACCTTAATAAGACGGCTCAAAACGCCGCAGGCCGCACGGAACTCCATGCGGCCTGCGACGATGTGCGAATCGTGAACCGCTTAGAAGCCGCGGAACGGATGGACGGTCGAATCCTTGCCGGCGATCATCTCGTCGGCGGTCGGTTTCCCGGTCATCGCGCTTTTGATGGCGTCTTTGGTCGCTTGGTAGTTGTAATCGTAGATTTTCTTGTCGTCGGCCGCACCCGGATGGATGAACACGCCGCAAACGATGACGTAATCTTCGGCCTTCGATTTCGGGATCACGCCGTCGGCGACCGAGTCGGCCACGGCCTTGGCGACGGCCGCTTGCGCTGGGCCGAACATCTGCACGGCCTGCTTCATGCCCTTGATCGTGACCTTGGTGATCAGCACGGTGGCCGGTTTCACGGCCAAATTCGGGGCTAAAACGGCCAGCAAGTTGCTGTGACCTTCGCTTTGACGGGCCAAGGCGTTGGCGAACGCGATGCCGACCGGGCCGGTTTTGTCGCCGATCAGCAGATCGATATGGGCGATCTCGTTTCCGTCTCCGGACAGGGCTTCGCCGATGAACATCGACATGAGTTGGACTCTCCGCGTGAAAAATGGGAAAAATTTCTTTACCGTTTTGCCCAGCCGATCGGGGGGATTGAAGTCGGGCGAAATGTCGGACCGGCCAAACTTACTGGTTGAAACGGCGGTTCGCTCGGACCGCTCGTCGAAAATCAACCCGCAACGATATGCGATGCCGCGTTCGTTTACAAGCAGGATGCCGGCATGGGGACGAATTCGGGCATTTCGGGGGTTGTCGGGTGTTCTCCGAATGCTAAGGTGGCTGGAGTCTTTTCGGAAAAGTCGCTCTGAATTGCCTGAACTGTGATCGTTCAACGGATTTGACGATCCTCCCAACCAGTCCGGCGATAGCAGAGCTCACTCGAAGGTCGGGCGAGATCACCGGTCCCTCTGCAGGGCGACCACGATCCGTGCGACGGTTATCGCCGCCATGGCGAACGCCGCTCGCACCTGGTCTTCATTCAGTCCCGTCGATGCGAATTGCCGAACCGCTGGTTCGGTCCCGCTCGTTGCCCTCGATCTGCTCGTCCGTGTGTCCGGCTGGACCGAGACGACACTCGTCGGAACAAGCGATTCGCGATCAAACGGGTTTTTATCCAGAGGTCCCACGGAGGATTGTTCATGTTGTTCGTTCTGAAGGTCGGTAGCGTTTGCGGGGCATTGATGTGCATGGGTTTGATCGGGACGGCTTCGGCCCAAACGATTTCTCGGACTTCGACCGGTCGTTCGGTCGCCTCTGGATCTGGAACGCGTTCCGCCGCCCCGCAAGTCCGTTATGCCGCACCGGCCGCTCAATACGTCGCGCCGACCGTCGTAGCGACGCCTGCGATTCCGGTAACCAGCACGGTCGTGACCGTCCAAAAGCCGGTCGTCGCTGAAACGAAGACCCAACCGATCGCGACCGCAGCGGCCAAGGAAACGCCGACCACGGCTTCGACCAAAGACCCAGTGGCCGAACCCGCCAAGCCGGCTCCGAAACCGGCTGTCGTCTCGAACGGTTGTAACTCGATCGAGAACGAGATCGTCGCCCACACGAACGCTCAACGCGCTCGTAGCGGCTTGCGTCCGCTTCGCATCGATTTCGGCCTAATGAACACCGCTCGCGCTCACGCGGGTTGGATGGCTCGCAACCGCTCGATGACGCACGGGAGCTACCCGGTCGCCGAGAATATCGCCGCCGGCCAACCGAACGCCGCCAGTGCGATGAACAGCTGGATGAACAGCTCGGGCCACCGGGCGAACATCATGGGCGGGTACAGCTCGATCGGCGTCGCCGCCGTCACCGGCGCGAACGGCCAGACCTATTGGTGCCAACAGTTCCGTTAATCGGAACGCCCACGATCTTTGCGTCGTGGGTTCGAGATTTTGAAAACGAGAACGCCGCAGGTTGCAAACCTGCGGCGTTTTTCGTGAGATAAGCGAAACGTGCGACGGCTGCCGCGACCTTTCAACTCATTCTGGGCGTGACCAATCTCATCATCGTCGGCGCCAGGCGCCGCGCGGCGGCCATGTCGGCCGTCGAAGCCGGTTTCGAGCCGTGGTGCGTCGACCTGTTCGCCGACACCGACCTGCAGGCGATCGCCCCCGCCGAGGCGTGCGCGTCGTATCCCGACGGACTGCCCGAGGCTTTGGAAAACGTCCCCAGCGGTCATTGGATCTACACCGGTGCGCTGGAAAATCGGCCCGACGTCCTCGCGCGGATGATGACCAAACGTCATCGTTTGCTGGGGAACGCGCCGGACATCGTGCGGGCCGTGCGCGACCCGGCCGCTTGGGGACCGATCCTTGCGACCGGTGGTTGCGACGTGCCACGTTTCGCGTCGAACGCCGTCGATGTCCCGACCGATGGAAGCTGGCTGCGGAAACCGCTCGCCTCGGGCAACGGTACGGGCGTTCGGGCTTGGCATGGAGAAGTCGAAGCCGACTCGGAAAATGCGTATTTTCAGGAGCGTATCTCCGGCGTCCCGTACGGCGCGGTCTTTGTCGCCGCCGAACGAAACGTGGTTTTCTTAGGTGCGTCTCGCCAACTGATCGCCGTGCCGTGGTGCTTGGGCGACGATCGGCCGGAGCGTGAATTCGCCTACTGCGGCTCGATTGGGCCGACGCATTTCGACGATCCGGTGATCGAGCGTTGGCAAGCAATCGGCTCCGTCCTGGCCCGCGAATTCGGGCTGGTGGGGCTATTCGGCGTCGATGCGATTTTGACGCCGGATCGTCGGCTGTTCGTCTTAGAAATTAATCCGCGCTATACGGCGTCGATCGAAGTGCTGGAACGCGCCAGTCTGCGCGGAACCAGCGGCAACCGCGGGAAGCGTTTGCTGGCGATCGCGGCGCATGTCAACGCTTGTCGCGAAGGAAAACTTCCGGACCGCGTGCTGCCGGTACCCGGCGCGACGGCCGGCAAGGCGATTCTTTACGCCGCGCCGGGCGGTATGACGCGCTTCCCGGTCGCCGCCGCGCAATGGGCGGCGGTGATGAATCTGAGTTCGCGCAAGCCTGCGGTCGCCGACATCCCGGTCGTCGACACGACGCACTCACCGGGTCGACCGATTCTCACGGTGCTGGCCGAAGGAGCCGACGAAGACGACGTTCGCGAGAAACTGATCGACCTCGCGGCCGAAGCCCGAGATGTTTTGGAATTCGAAGAGAGCTAAGTCGTGTCATAGTAGGTCAATTAGGGAAGTTCATGGCACGCAACCTGGAATGGAAAGCCCGCCTGACGAACTTGGACGCCGCGCTTGTCGTCGCGGCCGAGTTAGCGACCGCCGGACCGGAGCGATTGGAGCAGGTCGATACGTATTTCCGCGTCCCGTCCGGACGATTGAAATTGCGAGAGATCCGTTCGGACACGGGCGAATGGGCGGAGTTGATCGGCTATCGCCGCGCGGACGAACAGGGCTTCAAGACCAGCCGCTACGAATTGCTGGACGTGCCCGACGCCGCGCGGTGGCGCAGATGTTCGACGCGCTGTTGGGAACGCTCGTCGTGGTGCGCAAAATACGGACCGTCTATTTTCATCGAAACGTCCGAATTCATCTCGATCGCGTCGAATCGCTGGGCGACTATCTAGAATTCGAGGCCGTCCTCAAGCCGGAGGATTCCGCTGCGGATGCCGAGACGTTATTGGCGACGTTGCGTTCGCGCTTCGGCTTGCGCGAAACGGACGGCGTGGTCGGTTCATACTCGGATTTGCTCGTCGCCAAGCTGACGTAACCGTTAGCGTCTCAACGCTATGAGCCGACGAACTCGGCGGCTTTCTCTGTTTTCACACACGACGTCAGGTCGACTCGAAACGGTTCCGTCGAGGCGGAAAATTCCCGTTCCGCGTAAATTGTGAAACCCTACGCGGGGCGTTAAACTGAGTCGCATCGACCTGGGCCTGGAACGCTGTCTTTCGATCGAGTTCGGAGTTTATCGCGCATGGGTTCTCCTTCGGCTAACGGAATTCGCACCGCTCCCGCCGCGAAATTGACGCTCGGAGACAAGACGCTGGAACTGCCGGTGGTGATCGGCAGCGAGGACGAACCCGCCGTCGACATCACCAAACTTCGCGCCCAGAGCGGCTACGTCACGCTCGACGACGGTTACATGAACACCGGCGCCACGACCAGCGCCATCACGTATCTGGACGGCGAACAAGGGATTCTGCGATACCGCGGTTATCCGATCGAAGAACTGGCCGAGAAGTGCGACTTCGTCGAAGTCAGCTATTTGTTAATCTACGGCGAGTTACCCACCTCCGAGCAGTTGGAAACGTTCAAGAAGAACCTCAAGCGGCACACGATGCTGCACGAGGATATGAAGTCGTTCTATAACGGCTTTCCGCGCGATGCCCACCCGATGGCGATTCTGGGGAGCGTGGTCGGCGCGTTGTCGACGTTTTATCAAGACTCGCTCGACCCGCACGATCCGAACGATATCGAGATCTCGGTCCATCGCCTGATGGCCAAGCTGCCGACGATCGCGGCTTACAGCCACAAGAAGTCGGTCGGGCAGCCCTTCAACTATCCGAACAACGCTTACGGCTACTGCGAGAATTTCTTGCAGATGATGTTCGCGGTGCCGTCGGAAGAGTATAAGGTCGACCCCGATTTCGTCAGCGCGCTTCAACATGCTGTTGATCGTGCACGCCGATCACGAACAAAATTGCAGCACCAGCACGGTCCGCTTGGTCGGCAGCAGCGACGCCAACCTCTTCGCGTCGATCTCGGCCGGCATTTGCGCCTATGGGGGCCTCTGCACGGCGGGGCGAATCAAGCCTGCGTCGAGATGCTCGAAAAAATCCGCAACGACGGCGGCAACGTCAAGAAGTACGTCGACCTGGCCAAGAACAAAGAGAGCGGCTTCCGCCTGATGGGTTTCGGCCATCGCGTCTATAAAAACTTCGATCCCCGCGCGACGATCATCAAAGGGATGTGCGATAAGCTGTTGAAGAAACGCAGCATCCACGACCCGATCTTCGACATCGCGCAGGAACTGGAACAAGTCGCGTTGCACGACAGCTACTTTATCGAACGCAAACTCTACCCGAACGTCGACTTCTACTCGGGCGTGATCTACCGCGCGATGGGCATTCCGGTGCAGATGTTCACGGTGCTGTTCGCCATGGGCCGTCTGCCCGGTTGGATCGCTCACTGGATGGAAATGCAGGCCGCTCCCGGCAAAAAAATCGGTCGCCCGCGACAGATTTATACCGGCCCGGTGAAACGAGAATTCACGCCGATCGACAAGCGGAAATAACTTCCGCGTAGCAATGTAATTTTGCGCGGCATCAAGCCCTCCGGAATCGATGATTCCGGGGGGCTTTTTTGCAGATAGAAACCGCTGCGTGAGTCGTTATGCCGGTTTCGCGGCGGTTTGCAGTTGGTCCAGGCCTTTGCCCAAGCGTTTGCGGGCGCCCGGCGCGGTTCCGGATGCGGCGAGCAACGGCGTCCGTTCGCCGCTTTGTTCGACGATCAGGCTTTGTTGCAGATGGTCGGCCAAGTGGGGCGACAGGTCTTCGTCGGCGTTCCGATTGCCGACTTCGGCGATGGCGTCCGAAAAGCCCATCAACACCGCGCGGCGCACGCCTTCGCGCAACCAAGCGAAAAATCCGAGTCCGTTCGCAGTCGCCATAATCGCACCCTCGTGCCGAAATCGTGAAAGGTTGAAATCTCTGGGCGGGCGAGAATAGCGAACGCCGTGTTTCGCGGGAAGAGCGATTCGGAGGGAGTCCGCGACCGATTTTCGACTTCTCCTATGGACGAACGTGGAATTCACGATCCGCGTGACGTATGTTGGGAAATCGAGTTGATCTGCGAGTTCCCGCCGATCGTTGACGCATCTTGACGCTGCTAGCAAACTAACGACATCGACAGCTTGCGAAACGTTCGCAATCGTCCAACGTGCGTTCGATCGCGAAAGACTCGGCTATGTGGATGAAGAATCGGTTGTTCCAATCGCTCGGTGGCGGGCGGATGGAACGCTTCGGGCTGGGCCTCTGGTCGCGTTTGCAGATGTCCGCGCTCAAGGGGCGGAAACCGGCCGCGGTCGTAGAGTCGCTCCGCGAGATCGCACGGGATCAGCGTTCGCTATGCAGCGCGTTCGAGCAGTACCTGATCTATTCGCTGGCGCGTTCGCTCAACAAGATGCCCGGCGTGATGGCCGAGATCGGCGTTTTTCGCGGCGGGACCGCCCGGTTGATATGCGAAGCGAAGGGCGATCGCCCCTTCTATTTATTCGACACGTTCGAAGGTCTGCCGCCGGCGTCCGAAGTCGATCGCGGGATCTACAAGGAACACCAATACACGTGTCGCTTGGACAACGTGCAAGCGTACTTGGCCAAGTACGACAACTTGAAATACTTCAAAGGGATCTTCCCGCAGTCCGCCGCCGACACGCCGGAAGAAAAGTACTCGTTCGTCCACATGGACGTCGACCTGTACGAGGGAACCAAGGCCTGTCTCGAATACTTTTATCCCCGGATGCTGCCGGGCGGGATCATGATCTCGCACGACTACGGCTTATTGGCCGGCGTCGAAGCGGCGTTCACGGAATTCTTCGCCGATAAGCCCGAGCAAGTCATCGACCAACCGACCACGCAAGCGATGGTCGTGAAGCTGTAAACGCGCAAGTCCCGATTCGGCCTCAAGCGCAATCATAGCTTCATCACTACGTACCGCTGCGCTAAGACTTGGTCGTCGAAGTACGCTTATCCTTCGTAGCCCGGTTTGTCTTTATCGTCTTCCTTTTTCGTCGCGTCGCCACCTTTTTCGGCGGCTTCTTTCGCGGCATCAGTTTTCCCGCTCAGAAGATCGTCGACCTTCTTGGCCAACTCCTTGCCGTGCAGATTCATCGCGACGACCTTACCTTGCTTGTCGAGCAGGAACGTCGTCGGGATTGCGGATGCCATAGATTTCCGCGGCCGGCGTGCGGTCGGCGATGCTGTCGTCCGCGTCGAACACGTTCGGCCATTCGATGTCGTTCGCTTCGATATACTCCTTCAGCGCGTCCTTGTCTTGATCCAGGCTGATCCCGACGACTTCGAAGCCGGCTTCGTGCTTTTCGTCGTATAACTCTTTTAGCGCGGGCATCGCCGCCTTGCACGGCCCGCACCACGTCGCCCAGAAGTCGACCAGCACGACTTTGCCGCGGAATTGCTCGACGTTGAACGGCGTGCCGTCGTGCTTAACGCCCGCCAGCGGCATCGGCTTGCCGACCAGTTCGGTTTCGCCGCCGCCTTTCTTGGGAATCCCCTTGGCGATCCGTTTGCCGTAAGTGCGCAGCTCGCGGAATTCGCTCTTCGAAAACAATTCGCCGAAGCGTTTGTAATCCGACGCCACGCGTTTCTCGTCGGCCTCGGCGTTGATCGCGCACGTCAAGTACGACGCTATCCGCAGATGCCGCGCGTTCAAATCTTCGCCGCTCAGATCCTTCATGACGGCGTACGCGTCGTCCAGCAACTTGCCCAAATCCTCGGGCTTGCGCGACTCGAACGTGACCAACTCGTTTTCAAGGAGATAATACTTGGCAGCGCGCGGCGACACTTTTATCGGGGTCGTTGGCCGAAGTCTTCGCGAGAGCGACCAAGCGGTTTTGATAATCTTGGTTTTCGAATTGCGCCACCAAGTGCAACGCGTCCAGCTTTACGATCTCGGCGTAGGCGCACATCGAATCGGTCGGCTTCTTCGTTAACAACCGTTCGGCGCAGACGTACATGCCGGGGCCGAACTCTTCTTGATTCTTCACGCTTCGCGGCGCGTCCATCATGCGGTCGATGTAGTCGAACAGTTCTTCCGCGTCGAGATTGTCGCGCGGTACGAACGGGTTGCGTTTTGGTTTTTCGGGCGCGACCTCCGCCGGGGCGTCGTCCTTGGCCGAGAGCCGCATCGTGACCGCGCCGCAAGCGAACACGACGACCAGCGCCGCGCACAGCGACCAGCGACCGGCCACAACGGAGCGACTTCGCGCAAACGACGTCGACATAGAGAATCCCGTGATCGAGTGGAAGGAGCGACGCGCGATAAGATCGGACAGAGGGGTATATCGCGACGTTTGATTATCCGGTCCCGGCGTACGACCCGTCAAGCAAATGCCTGACGCGATGCGAGATTCCCACGAATCGCATTTGCTTGACGCCGACTCCGGCCGGCCCGACACTAGTGCGTGAAAGCAGGGGAGAACGCAGGGCGGTCGCGGTGGACGCGGTCCGCGACACGTTCGTAATTCAGGGAGACGACGATGTTCGTTCGCGCGGTGTTGCCGGCGGTGGCGTGCTTGGCCTGCTGCTTGTTCGCCATTCAACCAACCTTCGCCGCCGAACCGACGGTCATCCCGTTGTGGGACGGACAAGCTCCCGGTGAAAAAGGTCCGCTGGCGGCCGCCGAAGGGGATCAAGCTCCGAATCCGAAAGACGGCAAACCGGTGCAACGCCGGCAAAACGTCAGCGTGCCGACGTTGACCGTCTATCCGGCCGATCCGGCCAAGGCGAACGGCGCCTCCGTCGTGATCGCGCCCGGCGGCGGATACAACATCTTGGCTTGGGACCTGGAAGGTACCGAAGTCGCCGAATGGTTAAACGGCCAGGGCGTGACGGCGTTCGTCCTCAAGTATCGCGTTCCGAAACGAGCCGACGATCCGACCAACAAACTGCCCTTCATGGACGCGCAACGGGCGATCCGCATCGTGCGGAGCCGCGCGGCCGAATGGAAACTCGATACCGCGCGGATCGGCATGTTGGGCTTCTCGGCCGGCGGCAACCTGACGGCCAAGACCGCGCTGCGGCCCGACGAAACATCGTACGAGCCGGTCGACGCGACCGACAAAGTCAGCGCAGCGTCCGGACTTCGCGGTGCTGGTTTATCCGGCGTGGTTGGAAGACAAAAAAGAGCCGACCAAGCAAGCCGAAGGGTTTCCGGTCACCGACAAATCGCCGCCGATGATTTTCATTCACGCTTCGGACGATCCGATCAGTTGCCAGAGCAGCATCGTGACGTTCCAAGCGCTCAAGGCGGCGAAGGTGCCGACCGAACTGCACATCTTCACCAGCGGCGGCCACGGTTACGGTTTGCGGCCGAGCACGCACCCGGTCTCGAAATGGCCGGACCGCGTCGGCGACTGGATGACGTCGCGCGGGTTGTTAAAAAGCAAATAATCGCGGCGAACTTCAATCTGGATTCAACGCCCGGCGAGCGTTCGCCGGGTGTTTTTTATCTATGGTGTTCAAATGCGGAATAACAACCAAACGAGCATTGTCGAATAAGTAAGCCTTATTCAATTTGGTGACGCGTAAGCCTTCCCGCAGTTGTGAACGATCCTACCAAAAAATCGAATTGCGGATGAGACGCTTACATAGTTGAATGCTGCCAACCGGCCGGCATGCTCTTACACAAATCAACACAGTTCAAAAGATAACGGACTCGTGGGTAAGCCGGAAAGTTTTCAACGCAATCATGGCGCAGTGGCTTCGCGAAGTCGCATCAGCCAACTCTCCAGTCCCCAGCCCCGCATTACCCCTTGATCTCATGCTCTTCCAAGGCGGCTAAATACGGCAGGTTGCGGTACATGTCTTCGTAATCCAGGCCGTAGCCGATCACGAATTCGTTGGGAATTTCGAAGCCGACGTGGTCGGGTTCCATCGCCACTTCCTTGCGGCCGTGCTTGCGCAACAGCGTCATCGTGCGCAACGACGCGGGCTCGTGTTTTTGCAGTTCTTTCAGCAGACCGGCCATCGTGTGGCCCGTGTCGAAGATGTCGTCCACCACCAGCACGTGATGGTCTTTGATGTCCGGCATGTTATCCATCTTCACGACCAGCTTGCCCGGCGTGGTGGCCGTGCCGCGGTAGCTGCTGGCGGTGACGAAGCCGATGCAGATCGGCAGATTCACGCGACGCACCAAGTCGGCGACCAGAATCACGCTGCCGGTCAGCACGCCCAGGATGACGATCTGCTTCCCTTTGTAGTAGGTTTGCGTTTCCCAGGCCAATCGCGAGACCCCTTCGTCCAGTTGGTCTTTGGTCAACAGCGTTTTCACGAATCCGACTCCGAACGATGGGGGAATTGGCGGGCATAGCTCTCCGTGGGCGACATTGTACCCCGGCGCGTTTCCGCTGTCATGGATCGCGCGGCGCGGGAATCACGCAAGAGTCGATCGATCCAAGAATGTCGTGACGCGACGCGTCAGTTGGGCTATTTTCGTCGGACGAATCGCGCATTCCCATATCGTGAGTACGCGCCGAACCGGCGCGACGCAACGCACGGACGCTGCGACGGTCGCGTTCGGCGTTGCCGGTTAATTTCTTTTTCCAAAAGGCACGGTTCGAAGCTGGGATATTCCGGCCCCGCCGACATTCGTGGCCGTGCCAAAAGCAACCGTGGACGAAGATCACGCAACGTCGACCGGCGAACACCAAGTCCGGCGAGCCGGGCAGGCCCTTGCCGTGCAGGCGATAGCGATACCCCAGGCCGTGGACCAATTTTCGAACCAGCAGTTCGGGCTTGGTGTGCTTGCCGCGCACTTGGGCCATCAATGCGCTGCGGGCGGCGGGCGTCAGCGTGTCCATGCGCAAGTCGGCGTAACGAGAGAAAACGATCAGCCCCGTTTTTTCTTATTTTGCTCGGCCGCTTGATACTGCGCCAGTCGCCCTTCGGCGAAGCCGCGATCGCCGGTTCGTCGCAACAACCGCGACAGCGCCGTGAGATGCTGTCCGAAGTCGAGCGACGTCTCGCGCGCGTCCGCCTTGGGGCGACCGAAAATCGGCCAACGGACGAAACAGAAGATGATTCCCAGCACGCCGAGGTGACACAGGAAAGCCCCCAACGGTTGGACCTTGAACAAATCCCAGCCGGTCTCGAAGCTGGCCAGCGTTTCGTTGGTGCGGATTTCGGGGCCGCCGTGACCGCTTTCCAAAAAGACCACGCTGCCGGGAGCGTTGTTGGGATCGACGTCGACGATGCGGCGAATCAAACGGTCGGCCAACTTGCGATGCTCTTTGTTGATCAACGCGTAATTCAGCAGAAACGAACCGTTCTCGACGAAGATCCGTTGGCTTTCGTTATTCCCGTTTTTGTAGGCGTGCGTCCGCACGGTTTCGATCGTTACGAACGGCGTCCATTCGCCGTTTTGCAAAACGGTCAGCGGCACTTCGTTCGCGCCGTGACCTTTGGCCGAAAGTTTCGCTTCGGCGCGGAAACCACACTTGGCCGGATCGAGCCCCGTCGCCCAGACGCCGGAGATCCGGGTCGGTTTGCCCGACGCACCGGATTTTAACGCCCGGCGTTCGTACCACCCGCCGTCTTGCGGCAAGTTACGAGAGGACAGATCGTTTTGAACGCGGCCTTGCGCAGTGGCCAAGTTTTGATCGACGATCGCCGCGTTCGTCGACAAATTGCGGCGTTTCACTTCGGCCCAATAGTCCGGTTCGGCATCGTAATCGCGGCCGACGACGATCAACGTCCGGCCTGGCTGGGCCGTGACCCAATCGTCGAACCATTTTTGATGCTTCGCGCTCTGGCGGCGCGAAATCGTCCGGAAACCAAATGATGGTGTCGGCGATGCGGGCCAACTCGGGCCCCAGCATGCGCCGCGTCGATACGGAGTGGCCGGCCGTTTTGCACATCTCGGAGAAGCCGGTCGTACCGTTGACGCTGCGGCCCGCACGGCGACCGTACTCGATATCCAGTTCTTCTTCGTCGCATCCGGCAAAGCACAGCGTCGCGAGCGAGAGTAAGCCGAACAACAGTCGACGGAAAGTCATGCGCCCCTCCCGCTCGGACCGAAACCGGAAATGCGTGCGACGTGTTCGGCGATCCGCGGCCACTCGTCGGCCACGGCGTTGAAACGTTCGATGGTCGGCGGATGATGGCCGAAATAGCTGTCTTCGAACATCGTCATCGCGCCGTAAAAATACCGTTCGATCCGTTCGTGCCCCGACAGTTCGACCAGATAGCGGCGATTGGTCTTACCCTTGGCCAATTGAATCAACCCGGCTTCGGTCAACTTGATCAGGATGTGGCTGTACAGATAAATCGTCGCTTCCGCCAAGCGACCTTCGGCCGCCAAGCGTTTGGCTTCGTGCCAAGGATCGTGGACGGTCGGCGAAAGTTGGACCGGCAGGTCCTCTAAGCGAACCGTGACGGCGACCTTTCCCGGTTCGGCTTTTTTGACGGTGCGGAAATCCTCTTCGCCGCGACTGAGATACTTGATGATCAAAAACAACAGAATGAACAACACGACCGCGAACAGCATCCAACCGAAAATCTCGAAGTCGCCCGCGCCGATGTTACTGCCGGTCGAAGGTCCGGACTTGTACGTCGGCGGCGGCGTCGGTTTGACGTCCGGCCGAAATTTGACAGAGCGCGTGTCGTCGTTCGCCGCGTCGTACCACGGCGCTTGCGTGATCGAACCGAGACCCCGTTTGCCGCTCTCGATCGCTTGATCGTCGGCCGCTTCATCCGGAATCTCGTCCCACTGCGCGCATGCCGTCCCGAACCCGACGGGAGACGTCAGGAGCAACACCGCGACGAGCAGGAATCGGAAGAACGACAACGAACAACCTTTCGGAAACATCGAGAAACTAGACGGGTAACGGATCGGCGATGCGTGGTTCGGGGCGACCCTGAACGCCAGCCGCTTGGCGTTCCATCAACGCCGCTTCCGAGCGTAACGCCAGATCGACCTCCCAACCTTCGCGTCGGATGCGCAAATCGAGGTAGCACAAAAATCGAACCACGGCCATGTACGCTTGCGTCGCCCAAAACGCGGCGGGGATGCCGAATTGGAACAGTCCCGGCGTGATCTCGATTTCGCCGACGATGTTGCCGTACAAGTACCAGCCCCCGAAGAACAACATCCCGATCAAGACAAGCTCCAGCACCGCCAACGAAAATCCGCGAGCGAAGACCATGCCCGAGTCGCCGCCGTGCAATGCCTTATTTCGCTGCCCGGTGGTGAGTTGACCGGTCTTCGAGGTCCAGGGATTTTTTTCGAGCAAAATGACTTCGGTCAGATACGACCAGCGTAAGACCGGAATCAACCACAGCAAAAATAAGATGACCAACATCGCGGCCATGTCGTCCCACAACCGGGGATACGCCATGATCAGCCCATGCGGCATCAGCAGCGTGCGGAGGGTCATGTACCACGCGAGTTGCGGGAAGCGCGGTTTTGAATTCCTGCGCAACAATCCAAAATCGATCCGCTGCTGAAACATCACCTGCCCCAGAACCAACGTCAACGGCGCGGTTGCCCAGGGGAGTTGCCACCAGCCGAGCAACAGAAGACCGAACGCATAGTACATGCGGTCGCCCATATTCTCGTGCGGCAGTTTCGACAGCCACCACCAGTTGAACAGCGCGCACGGCAGCA
Organism: Pirellulales bacterium; assembly: GCA_049840575.1. Taxonomy (GTDB): domain Bacteria; phylum Planctomycetota; class Planctomycetia; order Pirellulales; family JALHPA01; genus JANRLT01. Next base: position 43,379 of record JASGKV010000001.1, on the reverse strand, counting down.
TGCCGATCAACGCGGCCAGGAACAGCGGCTTGAATTGCGTACGCAGGACGCGCAATCCCAAATCGCAAATCTCGGGTAAGCCCCGTTCGCGGATGGCGATCAGCGTGGTGTTGAGGTCGGTCACGGCGTCGCCTCCGCGTCGTCACCGCGTGGAAACCCGAGGATGAGGAAATAAACCATCAGCGAGCCGCTGGTCACGGCGGCGACGCCGGCCTTGAACCAGTAGGGCAAGCCCGAGGGCGAGATGAACCCCTCGATCACGGCCGCGCCGATGAACAGGCACATCGCCGCGCATGCGGTCGGAAACGCCTCGCGCGCGGATTTGACCAGCGACGCTTCGCGGCTGAGCCCGCCGGTGGAAATCAGCGCGAAGCCCATCCGCATGCCGGCCGCGGCCGAGAGGACGATCGCCGTCAGCTCGAACGGCCCGTGCGCGGTGACGAACTCGAAAAAGTTGTCGCGTTCGGGACCGGTCTGGCGCTCATATAACCGAAGGATGCCCCCAGGACCGCGGCGTTGTACACGGTCTTAAAGATTCCGCCGATGCCGTACAACAATCCCCACGCGAAGCATTCGAGGCCGATGCCCGCGTTATGCATGATGTAAAAGCCGAACATGATGCTGTCGCCGTCGAAGCCGCGCCCATCGAGGGGCTGCGAGAAATTGGACCGCATCGAATCCAATTGATCCTGCCCCAGCAGCTTTTCGGAAAACTCCGTCGAATTCCTCGCGATGATCATCGCGAGAATAAACAAGCCCCAAAACAGGAGGAACGCGAGACGCAGATACCAATCGGCATAGAGTCGACGCGGCACGTTGTAGAGCAACTCGTTCGTCCACGTGCGCCAATCGACGCGACGCGTCCGATACAACTGGTTGTGCGCCCGAGCGACCAGTTGATGCAGGAAGCCGACCGTGTTGGGCGGCAGTTGATACGCGTCGGCCAGGGCCAAATCCGCGCAGGCGGCGCGATACAGCGTGGCCAAACGAATCACCGACGACCCCGGCTTGCCGCGCGTTCCCCCTTCCAGCGCCGTGCAGAGCGCTTCGAGTTCGCGCCATTGGGCGCGGCGGGATTCGAGCAGCGAGACGACTTTCATGACGATCCGAAAAGGCTTAGCGACGATTAGGTTTCGTCGCCGATGAAGGTCCGGTAATACAAGCCGCACAACAGCATGTCGTCGTTGATCTGTTTGGGAATCGCGTAGTGCTGCCGAAGCGGCGCGCCGAAGCGGCGAGACAATTCGGCCCGGCGTTGCGCGGTGAAAAACTGCCGGCGTTCGACGTACTTGGCCAACGCCTTGGCGGTCGAGCGGCTCACGCGCAGGTCGATCGGCAGATCGGCGGCGATCTGCTTGGCTTTAATATCTTTGAACGCCGCCAACCCGACGATGTACGGTCGCTCTTCGACCACGACCATCGTACCGCTGGCCAAATCTCCCAACCGTTGAAAGCGTTTCGAGAACAAACACGAGACTAAGCCCACCAAGCCCAACGGAACAGGCAGATTGCCGGGGCCGCCGATGTCGTCGATTCCGATAAACGGCGTGAAGTATTTCAAAGGCAGAAACGGCATCAGATCCGCATCGCGCAAGACTGACCGCAACACGGCCTGCCACGACATGATCGGCTGCCCGCCGGTTCCGACGACTCGCAATCCGACCATCCGTTTGCCGGGAGTCTGGCCGTTCCAAATCGCTTCGAAAAAGCCGCCGTAGAACCACGAAAGAATGAAGTAGGAAATCAACAGCAGCGGAATTCCGATCGCGCTGCGGGTCAGGGCCGACAACATCGTCGCCAAGAAACCGAGCAAGATCAGAATCAAAACCTTAATCACGACGTCGACCAGCCACGCGCCGAAGCGGCGAAACGGACCGGCCAAGTGGTAGCGGAACGCGATGTTCTCGGGCGTGACGATCTCGTAGGTCGTATCGAGCGACGCCGGCATGACGAGATTCAAGAAGAAGGCGACGCGTGGAGCGATTCGCCACGCGGCGGCCCCGAAAGCTCATTATGTTTGACGACGACGGTCGCAAGCAAGCGGAAACCGCGCGACCGCCCGCTGGTCAAACCGTAATCGCTGTTCTATCGTAAACATCGCCGTCGCGAATGCTCGCGACGCCCACTCATTCGTTCATCGTCCCTCCTTCGGTCCGGTTTCAGGAACTCGCCATGTCGTTGGATTTTTCGCAACTCGCGGTCGTGATCACCGGCGGCGGCAGCGGCATCGGGTTGGCTACCGCCCGGGCGTTCGCCGATGCCGGGGCGAAAGTGATCATCGGCGGTCGCGACGAACAAAAATTGTCCGCCGCCGCGGCCGAGCGAAAAACGAAAAGCCCGATCGCCTGGAAGGCCGTCGATGTGGCCGACCGCGCGAGCGCGAACGAGTTCGTCAGCTGGTCGCTCGAACAGCTCGGTGGCCGGATCGACGTGCTCGTCAACGGCGCAGGGGATCAACATCAAGACCCGCACCATGTCCGACATGACGCCCGAGCAGTGGGACGAAGTCCTGGGCGTCAACGCGACCGGAGCCTACAACTGCTTGTATGCGGCGTTGCCGACGATGCGCAAACAAAAAAGCGGTTTGGTCGTGAACATCTCGTCCGTGGCCGGTAAACGGGCCTTGAAACTCGGCGGCATCGCGTACGACGCGTCGAAATTCGCGATGACCGCGCTGGGGACCGCGGTTGGTCAGGAGGAAGCTCCCAACGGCATCCGCGTGACGAACATCTATCCCGGCGAAGTCGATACGCCGATCTTGAAAAACCGCACGTCGCCGATCACCGACGAGCATCGGGCTCGAATCTTATTGCCCGACGACGTCTCCGCCGCGGTGCTGTTCGTGGCGTCTCTGCCCGCGCAGGCGCACATTCCGGAATTGATCATCAAGCCGTTGTCGCAGGATTACTGCTAACGCAGCCGTCGCGAGCCACGTTCGATCGATCAAGCACGCTTCCGATACAAGCCGTAGGAACCCAGCGAACCTTCGTCGTACTCGCGGATGGTTTCGCATTGCTCGTGCAGGAAGTTCAATGCGAAGCCGACCGAACCCCAGGCGATGTCGTCCATCCACAGATAGCCGCGCGGAGCGAGCGCGTCGAACGCCAGGCGAACGTCTTCCAACGCTTGATATTCGGAGTGACTGCCGTCGATATGGATCATGTCGATACGACCGGCCAAGAGCGCGATCCCTTCGCGCGAGCGACACTCGAGCAGCTTGACTTGGTTTAAGACTCGATACCGGATCATGTGCCGCAGGCAGGCTTGTTTGACGCGTGCGAAGTCGTAGGCCCCCCAGTGCGCGTCGTATTCGGGCGAGGTAGGCGTTTCCACGGCCACTTCGCCGGACCACGCTTCGATCCCGTACGCGACGCCCTGTCCCAGATGCTTGAGCGCCACGGCCACCGGCAACAACGATCGCCCGCCGTACACGCCGACTTCCACGTAAAGTTTCGGTTGAGCAAGATAGATCGATCGCGCAGACTCCTGCGCCTTCAGCGGCGTACACCATCCATGCTTGCGCAGCGAGTGGTTGACTTGGCGAACTTCGCGCGCAACGTTCAGCGGCAACTTGGGCAGCGTCGATTCCGGCGCCGGACTGACGAGCGACTCGGACGTCGCGACATCGCCGCGGTCGTCGGCGGAACTCAAAAATGGGAATAATTTCATGGCGTTCGCTCAATCGTTGAAATGAATTCGGTTCAATAGGGACGCGTGTCGGCGATCAGTCCCACGCTTTGTCTTCGGCCGGTTTCGCCACGCGGACGACGGCCACGCGACGTTGTAGTTCGCCGGCGACCGGTGCGCCGAGGAAGTAATGCGCCAAGCTGCCCGGCCGATCGGCCAGCGGCGCGATGACCAATGCTTGCCCCGGCTGCAACGACACGTCGATCGTCAGCCCGTCGAGCGGCTCTTTCGGTTTCCGCAGTTGTTGGCGAAAGACGCCGTCTTCGCCGACCCAGTGCGACTTCGGTTCGCCGTGTTGAATCTCGGGAACCAGTTTGATCCGCGTCGCGCCGGACCGCGGGCGAGCCGACAGCCGCCACACGCCCTGCGCTTGCGTCAGGCTTTTGCCGCGGACCTTGCCGTCTTCGTTGAGCAAGAACGACCAAACGTCGTGGACGCCGCCCGGTTGCAGTTCGGCTTCTTGGCCGGGCTGCAGGAACAACGTGTGCGTCCGCGCTCCGCCTTCCTTGGGCAACCGCGACGTCGGTCGCAGCGTGCCGTCCTCCGTTTTCTTGTCGGCGTTTTCTTTCTTGCCGTCGAGCGTCAGTACCGTGTTGAACAGCGAGCCGTCTTGTTCGGCGGTGGGAACGTCCTCGCGCAGTTCGCCGGGCGCGATGACGTCGTGTTTCGCGTCGGCCTTGGCGGGCTTCGGCGGTTCGTCGACTTTGACGATCGCCTTCGGCGTGTCGTCCGAGCGGTCCTTGACGATCAACTCGCGCAACGACGGCGGCGGCTCGCCGTTGAACACGCCGACGCGGAAGCCGTTGGCGTTCCATTTCCGGCGCGATTCCGAATCCAACGCGAACTCGTCGAGTTCGCTCCAGAGCTTCGCTTCCAGCGGCTCCGAGCCTTTGGCCAAACGCAGCATCGTCACTTCGACCGCCGACTCGTGCGGCGCGATTTCCAGCGAACGGAGCGGCGATTTCCCGGCCGGCGGCGTCCATTCCTTGCAGCCGGTCGTAAACCACGACACGACGCAAATCAGCAACGCCGACACGAGCGGCAAGCGTCCGGCGAAACGCGATCGTAATGAGCAGGGCAGGGCGGACACGAGTACCAGCGAGCCTGGGAGGATTTCGGCGGACTTTGAAAAGTCGCCGAAGATACCCAGCTTGCGGTCCGTAGGTCAATCGCGAAGCATGCCGGCATTTCGCAAGAAAAACTTACCACCAGGCGTGAAGAAAGCCGCCTCCGCGAACGAAGACGGCTTTCTCGTATGTTGATTGAATCGCCTCGCGGACGCTTACGCTTCGACGGTCGGAGCGGCCGACTTCTTGGCGGCGCGGTCGTTCTTACCGACGAATTCCAGGATCGCCCGTTGTCCGGCGTCGCCCAAGCGAACTCCGGCCAACTTCAAGATCCGGGTGTAACCGCCGGGGCGACCGACGAAACGCGGCGCGACGACTTCGAAGCAAATCCGCATGGCTTTCTTGTCGCCGCCCAACTTGGTCACCACGCGACGACGCGCGACGACGTGCGGGGCCATGGCTTGCGACCACTTTTGCCACTTTTCGCTTTTGCGCCAGTCCTTGTACGCGCCGCTCGCGCGATCGACGTTGCCGTCGTTATCCATCGGCGGAGCGAACGGCTTGGCCGCTTCGAGCGACTTTTCGCCGCGAATCGCCAGCGTGATGCAGCGTTCGACGTGCGGGCGCACTTCCTTGGCCTTCGGCAGCGTGGTGATGATGCGGCCGGCGACCTTCGGTTTGCCGACCTCGCCTTCGTCCCACGACGCTTCGGTCAAGAAGAGCGCGGCGGCCAAGTTGTGCAACAAGGCGTGCTGATGGCTGGGGCTGCGGCCGAGCTTACGACCTTTACGACGATGACGCATAATTCACCCTGAGCGTAAACGACGCTCGACGCAAAAAACCGAAAAATGTCAGGAAAACTCTACGGCAACGACGGCTTAGACGGCCGCCGGAGCCGGCACGCGCATTCCGAGTCGCAGACCGAGTTCGGCCAGCTTCTCGCGGACTTCGCGTAACGTGGTTTCGCCGAAGTTGCGAACTTCCAGCAGTTGATCTTCGTTCTTGATCACCAGATCCCGAACCGTGTTGATGTTTTCGCTTTCCAGGCAATTGGTCGCCCGGACGGACAGCTTCAACTCGGCCAGGCTCATCGACAGCTTGGCTTCGATCGACGGATCGACCGACGTGCCGCCCGACGAACGCGCCGCGCTGGTCACGCGCGAACCCATTTCGCTGTATTGCACGAACGGGTTGAGGTGCTTGCGCAAAATCTTGGCCGATTCGACCAACGCCATTTCGGGACCGATCGAACCGTTGGTCCAGATTTCCAGCGTCAGCTTATCGTAGTTGGTCTTTTGACCGACTGCGCGTTTCTTGGATGTCGTAGCGGACGCGCGTGACCGGGCTATACACCGCGTCGAGAGGAATGATACCGATTTCTTGCACGTTGGCGCTGTGTTCGCTCGACGGCACGTAACCGCGACCGTTTTCGATGACCATTTCGACTTCGAACGGAACGTCGTCGGTCAACGTGGCGATCACGTGGTTCTTGTTGATCACTTCCACGTTGTCGTCGCAAATCACGTCCGCGCCGGTGACGACGCCGCGCTTGTTCTTTTCGATCCGCACGACCTTGGTCGAGTCGGTGTAGTTCTTCACGACCAGCGACTTGATGTTCAACACGACGTCGGTCATGTCTTCGACCACGCCGGGAATCGTGGTGAATTCGTGCTGCTGCGCCGGTGATCTTGATTTGGGTGATCGCGCTGCCTTCCAGGCTCGACAACAGGATCCGGCGCAAGCCGTTCCCGATCGTCACGCCGAAGCCGCGCTCGAACGGTTCCGCGATGAACTTCCCGTACATCGGCGTCAACGACTTCGTGTCGACGATCAACGAACTGGGTAACTCGAATCCTGCGCCAACGAATGTGCATGCCGTCAACTCCGCTGAATAACTGTTTTCGTCACCGGCGAACGATTCGCGAATCCGTCGAGCGGAGCGGGCATCGCCTTGCCCGGTCCCATAACACCGACGTCTTCGTTCCGAACACGCGCCGAATCGGGCGTCTCGGGCTGCTATGAGCGCCTGCGCTGAATTCCGCAGACGGCTACGCTTCGTAAATCGTGATTACACGCGACGCTTCTTCGGCGGCCGGCAACCGTTGTGCGGCAGCGGCGTCACGTCTTCGATGCTCTTGATCGTCATGCCGGCCGCTTGCAACGCGGTGATCGCGCTTTCGCGACCGCTGCCGGGACCCTTCACGCGGACGTCCAGTTCCTTCACGCCGAACTTCGACGCCTTTTCGGCGCACTGTCTGAGCGGCGCACTGACCGGCGTACGGCGTGCTCTTCCGGCTCCCCTTGAAGCCCGTCGTTCCGGCGCTCGACCAGCACAGGGCGTCGCCCTTGGCGTCGGTGATCGTCACGGTCGTGTTGTTGAACGTCGCCTTGATATGGGCGACGCCGACGGTCACGTTGCGACGAACTTTCTTACGCGCCTTGGCGGCGTTGGCGGCGGCTTGCGATGCTTGTTGTTTAGCCATGGAACCGTATTCTGCGTTCTACGAAAGGTGTGGAAATCTTGGACGAACGTGTCGCGACGGGCGGGATCGATCAAGCGGCCGAACTGACGATCGCCGCGTCGTATGTAAACACACACGCGGCGAACGGCACGACTACTTGAGATCCTTGACGCCCTTCTTTCCGGCGACGGTTTTCTTGGGGCCCTTGCGGGTCCGGGCGTTGGTGCGGGTCCGTTGGCCGCGTACAGGCAAGCCGCGGCGATGACGCAGGCCGCGATAGCTGCCGATGTCTTTCAGACGAGCGATGTTTTGCGAAGTTTGGCGACGCAATTGGCCTTCGACCGTGTAATCCTTGTCCAGCAACACGGCGATCCGGGCGACTTCGTCTTCGCCCATGTCGCGCGCCTTGGCTTGGGGATCGACCCCGGCCTTTTGGCACAATTCGCGGGCCACGACCGGCCCGACGCCGTACAAGTATTGCAACGAGATCACCGTCGGCTTATCGGACGGGATATCGACACCCATGAGACGCGGCATGACGACTAACCTTGACGTTGTTTATGGCGGGGATTGTTGCAGACGACGAAGACGATGCCTCGGCGACGCACGATTTTGCACGCATCACAGATGCGTTTGACGCTCGCGCGGACTTTCATGGGAAAACTCTCTGACCAATGTGTCTCGAACCGCGTCCCGATCGTCGCCGATCGACACGGAAATCGCACGGCACGGACTCCGTTGAGCCCGGGTACGAAATTGGGAAGAAGGAAAGTATATCCCTGTCCCGGCCCGACTCACAAGCCCCCACTCTGCAAAAATCCGTCCTCCACACGCTCCGGTACGCCCCGTGCGGTCGTCGAGAGCCTGCGGACCACCGCAAGTCGGTTTTGAGGACTTTTCGCTGCGAAATCCTGTATTTCGGGACTGAATTGCAAGAAAACCACCGCTCGTTCGTCCTCACGTGCCGCTTAAGAGGTTCTCAAGCTGCAATCTTCACTGCGCGAGCGTTACGAGCGTTGCGATCACCGACGACGCGTTTGTTTTTTCTTCTCAATCGAGCTGATGGCATTAACCTTCGGTTCGCCGCGTTCACCGAGACGCCCCATCTCCCCTGCGCGAGCGTTACGAGCGAAACGAGCGTTATGATCGCGACGTTTTTCGTTTTTTCATTTTTCCGAGCCGGGGATGTCAGTCCCCTGAGCTACAGCAAAAGGACGTCGTATCGGAGTCTCACAGTGGACTCACGCCCCGCTCGTGATGACGATACGCCCGCTTCTCCAGCTTCACAGCGCGAGCGTTACGAACACGGCGTTCTCGTTTTATTCTTTTCCTGAGAGCCGTAGGGTGCGTCTCGACGCACCGTCGTGGGACGCCGATTCCCGCCGCCTGAGCGTTGCCTGCCCGTGGTGCGTCAAGACGCACCCTACGGCCGTGGCTAACGGCTCCGGTCATCACGCGTCTTAACCTAAAAGAACGCCTGGTACGATTACTAGACCAATCGAAGATTTCGTTTTGTCTCCCGAACCCCTTCGCACCACGCGACTTCCGACACGCGCTGGTACGTTTTGGGGATAACTTTAAAATTTCGATGCTTTCGAGCGAGTCGGCGGACGCGTCGCGATGTCCCCTTATAACACGACTCCCGTGACCTCGTAGGCTGTCGCCGCCTTACGTAGGGTGCGTCTCGACTGCGCCGTCGTGGGACGTCGGTTCCGCTGAACGATGCGTCATCCCGGTGCGTCAAGACGCACCCTACGCCAATATCCCGCGGAGCAGCGCGTAAGTACGAGTTTATTTTTCGTATTTGATTATTCGTTTCGACTGCATTCGCGAAAAGGACGCACCCTCATAATAGTAAGTGCTATTTCATGCACTCTACTATTGCAACTCTCGACACTGCTGGCAAATCAGGGCTTCTTGACGGGGCTGAGCCACAGTTCTTTTCTCTTCCAGATCGCGATCCGTCCCGGGGCCAAGACGCCGCCGTCGATGTCTTTGTCCTTCGCCCAAGCGTCGTTTTTCAACGCGCGTTCTTCCCACTCGATCGCTTCGTCGAATTTGCTGTCGAGCGCCAGTGCGCAGGCTTTAGCGTTCATCGCGTAAGCGTTTTTAGAATCCGCCGCGAGCACCTGCTCGGCCAGAGAGGTGCTTTGATCACGTCGCGAAAAGGTTCCTCCGGGCAAGTCGCGTAGAGAAACGCCAGATTGTTTTTGGCGTTCGGTTCCGAGGTATGACGTGTAGTTTCTTGGTAGTCCGCGATCGCCGCCTTGAATTCGCCGCGTGTATGATTGAGCCAGCCGCGTCCGAGATACCCGTCGTCGGATTTCGGAGCGAGGCGAATCGCTTCGTCGTAATCGCGCATCGCACCGCGGATGTCGTCCAGGTCCGACTTCAGCGATGCGCGATTGACGTAGAAATTCGCGTCTTTGGGATCAAGCCGGATCGCTTCTTCGAAATCCCGCAACTGCGCCTCGAAGATCGTCAATAGCGCGTTTGACTCGTCCGCGATCGAGATAAGCGGAGTCGTTTTTGGGATCGAGGCGTATGGCTTCGTCAAAGTCGCGTATCGACGCGGTATGGTCTTTCGCGGCATGGTGCATCCAACCGCGCCATTGAATACGTGCGAGAGTTTTTGGGGTTCAATCGCAACGCCTCGTCGAAGTCGCGAGCGCCGAACTTGTCACCGGACGCGTGCAGCGCCGCGCCCCGATTGGCGTAATAATCGTCGTTCTTCGGAGACAAGGAGATCGCGCTGGCGTAATCCCTGATCGCCGCGTAATGATCCTTCTTTTGATAATACAGCCAACCGCGACTGTTGTAGGTCGAAGCGTTTTTCGGATTGAGTTGGATCGCCTCGCCGAAGTCGGCGAGCTGCCGGCGACGTCGCCTTGCATGCGTTTGGCGTTTCCCCGCTTAACGTACGTATGAGAGGATTTCGAGTCCAGCCGAATCGCCTCGTCATAATCGCGAATCGCGCCGTCATGATCCTTCAACGTGGATTTTACGCCGGCGCGATTTCGGTAGTACAAAGCCGCTTTCGGATCGAGTCGAATCGCTTCATTGTAATCGGACAACGCGTCGCTTAAGCCGGTTTCGATCTCTTTCGAGACGGCGCGATTGTTGTAGTAAAGTCCGTTTTTGGGATCTAACCGAATTGCTTCGTCGTAATCCTTGATGGCGCCGGCATGATCATTCAAATCGCTTTTTGTGATGCCGCGACCGTTGTATGCGACCTTCTCGCGCGGGTCGAGGCGTATGGCTTCGTCATAGTCCTTGAGCGCGTTCGTGTACTCGCCTTTCTTATGCCAACAGTTCGCTCGGCAGTACCAAGCGTTCGCCGAACGTGGATTTCGACGCACCTCGTCGATGTAATAATCGAACGCCGTCGGCAAATCCATGACGTCGCGTTTGCGAACCCAGGCGCGACCTAACCACAACCACTCGCCGTTCACGTCCTCGACCGTGGCGGGGAACGCCACCATTTTGAACACGTCCACTACGTTGGTGCCGACTTTCGCCACCGCGTTGTTCTTGAAATACACCTCGGTGCCGATCAGCGGATCGGCCGCGACCGCCTGCGCTTCGCATAATGAGATGGTCAGTGCGATCAACCCGGACGTCAGTGCGGCGCGCAGGAGATTGCGCATGAGGCTGCCCTTTTTCTGCGAGAACGGGATCATGACCGTCGACGCGGTCAGTGTAATCCGGGCGGCGCGGGCGAGACAAATTTTCGCCACGGGGAATTTTTGATCGATTCGTTTGGCGGAGGACGTTAGGCGTCGGACAAATAACGCTTCGGCCTGCCCGGACCGCGAGCCCCACGCGCGGCCTGCCGAGTACGGAACCGGAGGACCGACGTCCTCTGCTCTTGCGATTTCCTAACGCCGCTCCGCTACTCGATCACCGGCAGATTGTATTTCTCGAATTCGTCCGGCGTCGGAGGGGCGGTGAGGACCCAGGGGCCGTTTTCGGTGATCGCCACGGTGTGTTCGAAGTGCGCACTGGGGCGGCCGTCTTGCGTGACTTGGGTCCAGTGGTCGGTCAGCGGTTTGACCTTCTTGCTGCCCATGTTGACCATCGGTTCGATCGCGATGACCAAGCCCGGTTCCAAGCGGAAATCGTGCTCGCGGCGGAATTTGGCGTCGGTGAAGTTGGGGACCTGCGGGTCTTCGTGCATGTCGCGGCCGATGCCGTGACCGACGAAGTTTTCGACCACCGAGAAGCCCGCCGCGCGGACGAAAATCGCCATATGCTCGGCGACGTCGCTCCACATCTTCCGCGTGCCGACGAGATCGATGGCCAAGTCCAAGCAACCTTTGGTGACGTCCAACAAGCGTTGCGCGTCCATCGAATATCTTGCCCACCGCGTGCGTCAACGCCGAGTCCGCGCACCACCCGTTCAGGCGGCAACCGGTATCGATACTAACGACGTCGCCTTCTTGCAGCGGCGCTTTTTCGGGATGCCGTGGACGACTTCTTCGTTGGTCGAGATGCAGCAGACGGCCGGGAACGGCGTCTTGCCCGGCACGCCTTTGAAGAGCGGAATCGCACCGTGCGAGGCGAAATACTTTTCGACCGCCAAGTCGATTTCCAACGTGGTCACGCCCGGCTTGACCGTGCGCTGATGAGTTTGATGCGCCGCCCCAGTTGACGATCCCCGCGCGGCGCATCAGCGCCAGTTTGCGCGGCGATTTTAAGCTGGGAAGGCTCCCGGTTCGTTGTTTGGGGCTACGCATGGCGGTGGTCGTATCGAAAAATATCGGAAGCGACGCGTGGTCGCCGTGTGTGTGAATCGGATCGCTCCGCGCGGGAACGTCAGGTCGGTGCCCGTGCGGAGCGTGCGTCGAGCGCGGCGCGGATCTGCGCGAAGACGTCGTCGGGCGAACCCATGCCGTCGATTGTCGCCAATATTCCGCGCGTGGTAGTAGTCGGACAACGGCGCAGTGCGCACAGCGAACGTCCGCAGGCGTTGGCGGATCACTACCGGATCGTCGTCGACCCGTCCGCGGCCGGCCATCCGACGAACCAACGCGTCTTCGTCGACCTTCAGTTCCAGCACCACATCGAGCGGGGTCCGGCGTTCGGCCAAGTCGCGGTCCAGCGATTCCGCTTGCGGAACCGTGCGTGGAAAGCCGTCGAGCAAAAAACCACGCCGGCAATCGGGCTCGCCCAGCCGACGGTCGAGCATCCCGATGATCAGCGGATCGGGTACTAGGTCGCCGGTTTGCATGTAACGCTCGGCGGCCAGACCTTCGGACGTGCCGGTGCGCATCGCTTCGCGGATCAGTTCGCCGCTGGAGATGTGCGGTATGTCCAGCAGACCGATCAGGCGTTGGGACTGCGTCCCTTTGCCCGCTCCGGGAGGACCGATGAAAACCACGCGCATGGGACCTCGCCCTGGTTCAAGGCGGGGACCGCTATTGCAGCAGGCCCTTGTAGTTCCGCATGACCAGGTAGCTGTCGATCTTTTGCACCAGATCGAACGCCACGCTGACGGCGATCAGCAAGCTGGTCCCGCCGTAAAAGGCGGACAAGCTGGGCCCGAGCGCGAACTCGGCGCTGACCAACGTCGGTAAGATCGCCACGACCGAGAGGAACGCCGCCCCCAAGAACGTAATGCGCACCATCACCTTTTCGAGGTAATTCGACGTCGGCGTGCCGGGGCGATGGCCCGGGATGAAGGCGCCCATGTTCTTCAGGTTTTCGGCGATTTCCTTCGGGTTGAAGCTGATCGCGGTCCAGAAGAAGCAGAAGAAGAAGATCATGGCGATGAAGACCAACGTGTAGACCAAGCCGCCGCCGTTGCGGAAGGAATCGGCCAAGCCGGCGACGAAGTTGTTCGGCGATAGGCTGTTGATCCATTGCAGGGCCATCTGCGGGAACAGCAGCAAGCTGCTGGCGAAGATGATCGGCATGACGCCGGACTGATTGACCTTCAGCGGCAGATATTCTTTCGACCCGCCGTAGACGCGGTTGCCGCGCACATGCTTGGCGCTGAGCGTCGGGATGCGGCGTTGGCCCAAGGTCATCATCACCACGCCGGCGACGACCAGTAGGAAGAACGCGATCAACATCACGATCACTTCGACGCCGAATTGCCCGGACGAAGCCGCCCAATTCGAGCGTGAACTTCGACGTGGCGTCGACGATCGCGCACCGGCAGATTCGAGAGGATGTTCGCCATGATCAACAGGCTGATGCCGTTGCCGATGCCGTACTCGTCGATCTGCTCGCCCAGCCACATCAGGAAGACCGAGCCGGCGGTCATGATGAGGACCGAGATCAAGTGCCAACTGAAATACAGATGAACGGTCGCTTCCGGCCCGTTGCCGGTGATGTAGCCGTATCCGGCGGCCGTGTTGATCAACGATTGTCCCGGCGTGCCGACCATCGAGCTGACCAGTACCCAGCTTTGGATAAAGCAGAGAACGACGGTCAAGAGACGCGTGTATTGATTGATTTTCTTACGGCCCGCTTCGCCTTCTTTTTGCAACGCTTCGATCGGCTTCCAGAACGTACCGAGCAACTGCAGGATGATCGACGCCGAAATGTACGGCATGATCCCCAGGCCGAAGATCGTCATGTTCTGCAAATTGCTGGCGCTGAACGTGGCGACCGTTTTCAAGAGCCCGCCGAAGCCGCCGGACGTCTGCGACATCATCTGACGGAGGTTTTCTTGATTAAAGATCGGTAACGGCACTTGCCAGCCGATGCGATAGACGGCCAGCAACGCCAGCGTCAAGAGAATCTTGCGACGCAGCTCGGGGATGCTGAAGACGACGCGAATTTTTTCCCACATCACGGCACCTGGACCGCGGCGTGCGCGGATTTGGTCGGTATAAAAAAGCGGCCACCGCAAAATGCCGTGGCCGGAATCATCCCTGATCGAACCGCATCCTGCGGTCGAAAACTCCTGATAGTTGCGTCTCGGCGGATCGTTTGCATGCCCGCGTGTTCGCGGCGATCGGCCTCCAGCTTACTTTTTCTTCTCGCCTTTGACTACGGCGGGCTTGACCACCGGAGCGGGGCCCGGCAGGATCACGACTTCGCCGCCGGCCTTTTCGATCTTCTCTTTGGCCGCCGCGCTGAAGCGATGAGCCGAGACCTTCAGCTTCTTGGTCAGATCGCCGACCGACAAGATCTTGATTTGGTCGTACACGCCGTTGGCCAAACCTTTGGCCTTCAACGTGGCGGGCGTCACGTCTTCGCCGGCCTGGAACGCCTTTTCGACGTCGCGCAGGTTGACTGTGAACACGTTGAAGTTGTGATCGTTGTGGAAGCCTCGCTTCGGGATCCGACGCACGAGCGGAGTGCCGCCCGTTTCGAACGTGATGGATTGCTTCCAACCCGAGATTTGGCCCTGGCCCTTATGCCCCTTACCCGAGGTCTTGCCGTGGCCCGAACCGGGACCGCGACCGAGGCGCTTCTTGCCTTTGTTCTTCTTGATGCCGGTATTGACTTGGCTGATGTTCATTAGAGCGTGACTCCTCGCAGGCGTTCGATCTCGGCACGCGTGCGCAATTGAGAGAGAGCGTCCATGGCGGCCTTGACCAGATTGACCGAGTTAGTCGAACCGTAGACCTTGCTGAGGACGTCGTGAATCCCGGCGGCTTCGCAGACGGCGCGAACGGCGGCGCCGGCGATGATCCCGGTACCGGGGCTGGCTGGCAGCAACACCACGCTGGCGGTCCCGAAGGTCCCCTTCACGCGGTGCGGGATGGTGTTATCGTTCAGCGGCACCGGCTTCATGTTCCGCGAAGCGTCCTTGGTGGCTTTGTCGACGCTGGGCGGCACTTCGTTGGCTTTGCCGTAACCCCAACCCACTTTGCCCTTGCCGTCGCCGACGACGACGCATGCGGCGAAGGAGAAGCGACGACCACCCTTGACCACGGTCGCACAACGGCGAATCGCGATCATCTTGTCGATCAACCCGGAATGATTTTCGTGTGCCACGGTATCCGCTCGGTGAAATACTGGTGATTCTGTGTGTGTTTAGAAGTCCAAGCCGGCGGCTCGGGCGGCGTCGGCCAACGCTTTGACGCGACCGTGGTATTTGAATTCGCGACGGTCGAAGCAGACCTTCTTGATGCCGGCGGCGATGGCCGCTTCGGCCACGGCTTTCCCGACAGCTTCGGCCGCTTTGATGTTGCCGCCGTATGCCACGGCCGACTTCACCGAACCGTCCAACGTCCCGGCGCTGGCCAAGGTCTTGCTTTGGACGTCATCGATGATTTGGGCGTACATGTGCTTCGACGAACGGAAGATGCACAAGCGCGGACGCTCGGCCGAACCTTCGATCCGGTTGCCGACGCGACGACGACGACGCAGGCGTTGTTGGTACTTACGTGATTGATGGTCCATTGCGCTTCGCTCTTGTTTTCGGTTTTCAATACTCGGTTTTCAGTGTAGCGATCGGATCTCGAAATAGAAACATTCCGAAAACCGAAAACCTCGAACCGAAAACTACTTGGTGACGGCTTTACCGGCCTTGCGACGGACTTGCTCGCCTTCGTAGCGAACGCCCTTCCCCTTGTACGGTTCGGGCTTCCGTGAGGCGCGGACTTCGGCGGCGAATTGGCCGACCAACTGCTTGTCGATCCCTTGGATCACGACGTGCGTCTGATCCGGGCAGGTGACTTTCAGTTCTTTCGGAATCGGGTGGTGGATTTCATTTGCGAACCCGACGCGCAACTGCAACGTGGTGCCCGAGATCGCGGCCAAGTAACCGACGCCGACGATTTCCAATTTCTTTTCGAAGCCCTTGGTCACGCCTTCGACCATGTTGGCGATCAACGCGCGGACCAAACCGTGGACCGAGCGACCCAAGCGGCTTTCGTCCTTACGGCTGACGACGACGCTCTTGCCGCCTTCGCCCAGTTCGAGCTTGGCCAGCGGGTGGAACTCTTGCGAGAGTTTCCCTTTGGGGCCTTCGACGTTGACGGTCGACCCATTCACGGCGACTTTGACGCCTGCGGGAATGGTGACCGGAAGTTTGCCGATACGCGACATGACTGAGAATCCTTACGTTGACAGGTCGTCGTGAAACGGGCCGTGTCGATCGAATGTGTTCATGAACGGGGGACGAAACGGGAACGGGATCACGCCGAAGCGATTACCACAATTCGCACAACACTTCGCCGCCCAAATTCTTTTGGCGAGCTTCGCGATCGCTGAGCACGCCGCCGCTGGTGCTGAGGATCGTGATACCGAGTCCGTTCAGGACCGGTTTCAAGGTCGACGCGCCGGTATAGACGCGGCGGCCGGGCTTGCTGACGCGCTTCAAGTGACGAATCACGCGCTCGCCGTTCGGGCCGTATTTCAGTTCCAGCCGCAGGTGGTTCACCGGCGCGGCTTCGACTTCTTGCCAATCCCAAATAAAGCCCTCGCGCTTGAGGACTTCGGCCAAGCCTGCGCTTGACGTTGGAAAGCGGCATTTCGACGATGGTGCGCTCGATACGCACCGCATTACGGATGCGCGTCAGCATATCGGCGATCGGGTCGGTCATCATGGTGCGTTAGTTCCTTACCAGCTCGCCTTGCGGACGCCCGGAATCAATCCCTGGTCGGCCATTTTGCGGAAACAAATACGACACAGGCCAAACTTACGATACACGGTGCGCGGACGACCGCAGCTCAGACAACGGCGATTCAGCCGCGTCGAGAACTTCGGCGTCTCCTTCGACTTCATAATCTTGGATGTACTTGCCATGACTCATTCTCGGGTGTCTTGTGAATGCCTTCCGCGATACGTCGCGGCGGCGATCCGTCTCTCCGACCACATCGAACCGAAGCTTAAACCGCGGCCTTCTTGCTCTTCGCGTCTTCTTCGGTCTTGAACGGCAGCCCCATCGCACGCAACAGTTCGCGCGATTCGTCGTCGTTGCCGCCCGAGATGCAAATCGTGATGTTCATCCCTTGCGGGCGGGTGTACTTGTCCGGGTTCAACTCGGGGAACACGAGCTGTTCGCTCAGGCCCAAGCTGTAGTTGCCGCGACCATCGAAGCCCTTCGGGCTCAGTCCGCGAAAGTCGCGGACGCGAGGCAACGCCAAGTTGAACAGGCGATCGAGGAATTCGTACATCCGGACGCCGCGAAGCGTCACTTTGCAACCGATCGGCAGGTTTTCCCGCAGCTTGAAACCGGCGATCGCCTTGCGGCTCTTGGTGACCAACGGCTTTTGACCGGTGATCGTCGCCATCGCGGAAACGGCTTCGTCGAGGAATTTCTTGTCGGTCACGGCGGCGCCGACGCCCATGTTCACGACGACTTTGCCGACCTTGGGCAACGCCATCGGATTGGTGCGGCCGAGCTTTTTGGAAAGCTCAGGCAGGACGGTCGCTTTGTATTTTTCCAACAACCGCGGCGTCGGAGCGGGTCCGGTTTCGGCGGGTGCGGCGGATTTGGTTTTCTTGGCCATCGGGGTTCACTCTTCAATGCGTAATTAAACGCGATACGGACCGCGATCGCGACGGACGATACGTCGCGAAATCATCGCCGCGAGCGTTACTTCGCGGCGGGCTTCTTCTTTTTGCTGATCTGACCGATGTTGGCGTCGCACTTCTTGCAAAAGCGGTGCTTATCGCCTTCGGCCGTGACGCGGACGCCGGTTTTGGCGGGCTTCTTGCACGACGGGCACAGCAACATGACGTTCGACAACTGCACGGGCATTTCTTTGTGCAGTCGTCCGCCGCGCGGGTTTTGGCGGCTCTTCTTCATGTGCTTGTAGACCATGTTGACCCCCTCGACCAGAACCTTGTTCCGTTCGCGGTAGATCTTCAAGACCTTGCCGTATTTGAATTCTTTGGTTTCGCCGTTCTTGCCGAAGGCGATCTTCATCAACTTGGCTTCGGAGCGATCGGCTTTTTGCGCTTGTTCGGCATCGACCGGACTCGGTTTCTCGAGGCCTTTCAGCACGACGACGGTATCATCGACTTTGATATGCATGGCGGTGTCTTTCGAACGCTGTCCTACGAACTCGGTGGTGTGAATCGATCGGTCCGAACTCAGACCACTTCGTTAGCGAGACTGACGATCTTCATGAAATTGCGATCACGCAGTTCTTTGGCGACGGCGCCGAAGATACGCGTGCCGCGCGGGTTCTTGTCGTTGTCGATCAAGACGACCGCGTTGGCGTCGAAACGAACGTAGCTGCCGTCGGTGCGACGCGTCGGTTGTTTGCAACGCACGATCACCGCCTTGACGACGGCTTTCTTCTTCACGTCGCTTCCGGCGATCACCGACTTGACGCTGCAAATGATCACGTCGCCGAGACCGGCGGTGCGACGCTTGCTGCCGCCCAACACCTTAAAGCATTGGACTTCCTTCGCGCCGGTGTTGTCGGCGACGGCCAAGCGGGTTTGCATTTGAATCATGGTGACACCTGCGATTCGCGAATCGGCTTCCGGCGGGAAGCGACACGATTGAACGGGTTAAACGCTGAATGTTCGAACGTCGAGGGAACTAGGCCTTGGCTTTGGTTTTCGTTTTGCCTTTTACGGCGACGGCGGCTTTCGGTTCGGCTTCGGCCTTGGCCGCTTCTTCCAACTTGGCGGCGGCGCGCATCGCGGCCAGATCGACCGCCGTGCTCTTGGCGACGATCCGAACCAGTTCCCAACGCTTCAGCTTCGACTTCGGCGGGCATTCTTGGATTTCGACCGAGTCGCCCAGCTTGGACTCGTTGTTTTCGTCGTGTACGTAGCAGATCGTCTTGCGATGCAGGATCTTGCCGTACTTGGCATGACGGATTTGACGCGGAATTTCCACGCGACGGGTTTTCGCCGTCTTGTCCGCCTTGACTTCACCGACCACGACACGCTTGGGCATAACTCACCGAAATCCGGACGTTTTGTAAAATCGATTCGTAAACGGTTTGATCGAACGAAGACTAGCTCTTGACGGGCGTCGCTTGAGCCGCGGCGCGAACGCGTTCGTTCAGCAACGTTTGGCAACGAGCGATCAGGCGACGGTTGCGACGCAATTCGCTCGGAACGTCGAGGCGTTCGGTCGCCTTTTGCAGACGAAGGCGGAACAACTGTTCGGCCGCGTCCTTCCAGGTCAGACGAAGTTGCTCGTCGCTCATTTGTCGCAGATCGGCGTTCGTTTCCATCTCGCACCTTCTCAAAAAAACCGTCGCGGAACTTTTCCGACCAGCACTTCCAATCCTTCATCGCTTCTTCACTCGCTGTCGACTAAACGGCGGCGCGACGCTTCAAGAAGCGAACCTTCACCGGCATTTTGTGAGCGAGACGCGACAAGCACAGGCGAGCCGCTTCTTCGGTCACACCGCCGATTTCGTACAACACCGTCCCCGGCTTGACCGAGGCCGCCCAGTAATCCGGTTCCGCCTTGCCGGTACCCATACGAGTTTCCAGCGGCTTGGCCGTGATCGATTTGTGCGGGAAAATCCGGACGTACAACCGTCCGTCGCCGCGCAGATACTGCGAGGCAGCGATACGCCCGGCTTCGATCGTTTGGGCGCTGATCCAACCACCTTGCAAAGTCTGGAGGGCGTAATCGCCGTGCACGACGCGGTTGCCGCGCGTGGCATTACCTTTTATACGTCCTCTTTGGCTTTTTCGGTGCTTGACTCTCTTGGGCATCAGGGCCATTGGTCGCTTCCTCGTAAGTCCCTTGGTTGATCCACACTTGTACGCCGATGTTGCCTTGAGCGGTCGCGGCTTCGGCGAAGCCCCAATCGATCTTGGCGCGTAACGTCGACAAAGGCATCGAGCCTTCGATCGACTTTTCGCGACGGGCCATTTCGGCCCCGCCCAGTCGGCCGGCCAATTGGATCTTGATCCCCTTGGCTCCGCCTTCCATCGCCGTTTCCGTCGCGCGTTTCATCGTGCGGCGGAAGCTCGAGCGTTTGGCGAGTTGTTCGCAAATGTCTTCGGCCACCAATTGAGCTTGAATCTCGGGGCGACCGACTTCTTCGATCTTCATGTTGATGCGGCGGCCGAGCAGATTCTGCAGCTGTTCCTGCAGTTGCTCGACGTCTTGTCCTTTGCGACCGATGATCACGCCCGGTCGGGCGGCGAACACGATCACCTTCACTTCATCGCGGGTCCGTTCGATTTCGATCTTCGGGATCCCGGCGAATTTGAATTTGTCTTTGACGAACTTGCGAATCTTGACGTCTTCGACCAGCAGGTGTTTGAATTCTCGCTTGTCGGCGTACCAACGGCTTTTCCAGCCTTCCATGATCCCGACGCGGAATCCGACCGGATTGACTTTTTGACCCATGATCTCGACTCGTTTGGTTCGACCCGTGTGGATTCGCTGAAAAACTTCGGTAAGCGGCTTACAACACGTCCAACGTCACGCTGATGTGCGACATCCGCTTCTTGATCATGAACGCCATCCCGCGAGCGCGAGGACGGACGCGTTTGATCATCGGGCCGCCGTCGACGCGGAGGTCCGTCAGGACCAGATCGTCGATGCCCGTTCGTTTTGCGATTCGGCGTTGCCGATCGCGCTTTTGATGACTTCTTCGATCATCCGCGCGCCGCGATTCGGCATGTAGCGGAGCAACTCGAGCGCTTCGTCGGCGAACTTGCCGCGCACGACGTCCGCCACGGGGCGTATTTTGCGGGCGCTCATGCGAGCGAAACGGTGGATGGCTTTGTAGGGCATGACGATGATCCTTGATCCGAACGACGACTCGAAAACGATCGGCCGTAACCGTGAGTTGATGATTACTTCTTGCCGCCCTTACCGCCGTGACCGCGGAAGGTACGGGTCGGAGAAAACTCGCCCAACTTGTGACCGACCATTTCTTCGCTGACGTAAACCTTCACGTGCAACTTGCCGTTGTGAACCATGAACGTGTGGCCCACGAATTCCGGGATGATCGTGCAAGCGCGCCAGGTCTTGATCGGATCCTTCTTGCCCGAAGCGTTCATCGCTTCGTACTTGGCATAGACCTTCGGATCGACGAACGGACCTTTTTTCAGCGAGCGACTCATAACACGACTTCCAAATCCGGGTTGCGTTGCGAAATCCTAAGCTGCGATGCGAATCTCAAACCGACCACAAAACTCGACGGAACGCTTATTCCGGAATCTTGAGTTGACCATACCGACGCGAACGACGACGACGCACGATCGAGCTGTTCGACGGTTTCCGACGCTTCCGCGTCCCGCCGCCCTTGGCGCATGACCCCCGACGGACTGACCGGATGGCGACCGCCCTTGGTACGACCTTCACCACCACCATGCGGATGGTCGATCGGGTTCATCGCGGTACCGCGAACGGTCGGGCGGATACCCTTCCAGCGATTACGACCGGCTTTGCCGATCACGACGTTCATATGATCCGAGTTGCCGATGCGGCCGATCGTGGCGCGGCACGACGACGGAATCCGGCGAATTTCACCGCTCGGCAGCGTGATTTGCGCCCAATCGGCTTCGCGAGCCATCAACGTGGCGGTCGAACCGGCCGATCGGCAAAGGCGTCCGCCGCGTCCCGGCTGCAGTTCGATGCTGTGAATCGTCATGCCGAGCGGAATGTTCCGCAGGGGCATCGAGTTGCCGATCGCCGGCGGAGCATCCGGTCCGCTCATCACTTCTTGACCGGCGACCATCCCTTCCGGGGCGATGATGTAACGCTTTTCACCATCGGCGTAGAACAACAACGCGACGCGGGCGGTGCGGTTCGGATCGTATTGAACCGAATCGACCTTGGCCGGAATGCCGTCTTTATCGCGACGGAAGTCGATCATGCGATAGTGACGCGCATGACCGCCGCCGCGATGACGCGCGGTGATCACGCCTTGGTTGTTGCGGCCGCCCTTCATCTTCTTGCGGACGGTCAACGACTTCTCGACCTTGTAGCCCTTCGTCAGGTCGGCGAAATCGCTGACGCTGGCGCCGCGGCGGCCGGGAGAAGTCGGTTTGTAAAACTTGATACCCATGATGGATTCCTATGCGTACGATCGGCGTCAAACGTGCGATGCGAAGGGGAACGACTAGAACAGCTCGATCTTGTCGTCTCCGGCCAACTTCACGACCGCCTTCTTCCAATCGGCCGTCTTCCCGGTCTTGAACCGCGAACGACGGAACTTGCCTTTGCGATTCTGAATCGCGACCCGTTCCACTTTGACATGGAACATTTCCTCGACCGCTCGACGGACGTCGAACTTCGTCGCCTGCAAATTGATTTCGAACGCGTAAACGTTATGAATCTCGGTTTGCTGGGTCCCCTTTTCCGTGATCAGGGGGCTGATCAGGACTTGGTGGGCCGGCAAGTATCCGGTGTCGACGATGGTGGTTTCTTCGCTCATGTCAGTCACCCGAATTCAACCGCGTATCATGTGAACAACGCCAACGCTTCGCTTCGTTCGCCGCTACTTCGCCCCGGCCAAGGCCAATTGCTTTTTCGACTTCGGCGGCGGCTTCGGCGTTTTTCTTCAATTGATCCAAGGCCGACTTCGTGACCAGCACGTGCTTCGGACGCAAAATCGTCCACGCGTTCCAATCCTTGACCGGACCGATGTCCACGCCGGCGATGTTGCGGGCACTCTTGTAAACGTTGACGTCGTAATCGGCCATGCCGACCAACAGCGTCTTACCGTCGCACTTGACGGCCTTGAGGATGGCGGCCATTTCCGAGGTCTTCGGAGCGCCGAACTTCAAGTCGTCGATCACGGTGATTTCTTTGTCGCGAATCCGACCGGCGATCGCCATGCGAGTCGCTAAGTGGATCGCCTTCTTCGGCAAACGATAGCTGAAGTCGCGCGGATCTTTGCGGAAAATGTGACCGCCGCCGCGACGAATACCGCTTTGCTTGTCGCCGGCGCGGGCGTTGCCCGTTCCCTTTTGGCGATACATCTTCTTGCCGGTGCCGGCGACCATGCCGCGCGACTTGGTCCGCATCGTGCCCTGGCGTTGGCCGGCTTGATACATCACCACGACGTCGTGCAGCAATTGGCGATTGATATGCGTGGCGAAGACGGCCGGGTCGATGTCGTACGACCCGACTTGCTTGCCGGTTTTATCGAGAATCGCGAGTGATGCCATGATTCAATTCCTTCGCACAACCAAACCGACATGTCTTGAAACAGCAAGCCGAACGATACGTCGCCCGACTACTTCTTCGAGCCCTTCTTGGGCACGTTGGTCTTCACGGTGATTTTCTTCTTCAGGTTCGTCGGGCGAACCGAGACATAACCGCCGATCGGGCCGGGAACCGAGCCCTTGATCAGCAGCAGATTATTTTCGGCGTCGACCTTCACCAGCGTAATATTGCGGGTGGTGACGCGTTCGTTGCCGTACTGACCAGGCATCTTCTTGTTCTTGAAGACGCGACCCGGATGGGTATTACCGGACGTACCGCCCGAGTGACGATGAACCTTTTTCACGCCGTGCGTGGCGCGTTGGCCCTTGAAATTGTGCCGCTTCATCCAGCCGCTATAACCGCGACCCTTGGTCTTGGCGGTCACGTCGACGGCCTTGACTTCGGCGAACAGGCCGACGTCGATCTTCTGGCCGACGGCCACGCCTTCGACGGCGCCGCGATATTCGCGGACCAGACGCTTCGGCTCGCAATTCGCCTTGACGGGAGCTTCCGTGCCGGCCTTGGCACGAGCTTTCGACCGCTTGCTATCGAGCTGAGCCACCTGACCGCGTTCGGCGCGATTGGCCAGACGGCGAGGCTTATCGAGATAGCCGATTTGCACTGCCTCATAGCCGTCAACGGCCGTGGTCCGCAGACGCAACACGTCGCAGGGGCCAGCCTGGATTACGGTCACGGGCACGACTTCGCCCGCGGCGTCGAATAATTGCGTCATCCCGACCTTGCGGCCGAGTAATCCCAGTGCCATGGCATGTTCCCTACGCGTTCGCGATCACGGAAGACCGAGGACCAAGGAGTCGACCGCCGGTGAAAGCGGAACCACCTCGTCGACCGAGCGACTCGCCGCAAAGCGAACCCATCCGATCGAGGCCTCGTCTTATCCACGATGCAGTCGTGACTGATGTCACCACACGTGAAGACGAAACTGAATCCGACTGACTTGCTCCGACCTACAAGGTCGAAGACTCGTATTTCTATCACACCGCGCGGGGCCTTCGCAAGGACCCCACGCAAAATTCTTTTGCGTGCCCGCCTGAGCCGTAACTAGTTACGGCTGCTAGCCTTAATCTTGATGTCGACGCCCGCCGGCAGGCTCAATTTATTGAGCGCTTCGATCGTTTTGGCGGTCGCTTGCACGATGTCGATCAGGCGCTTGTGCGTTCGAATTTCAAATTGCTGACGGGCCTTTTTGTCGATGTGCGGGCTAGAAAGCACCGTATATCGCTCGACGCGGGTCGGCAACGGGATCGGCCCGTGAACTTCGCTGTTCGTACGCTTGGCGGTGTCGACGATTTCGGCCGCGCTTTGGTCCAGAACCGTGTGGTCGTACGCTTCCATCCGGATGCGGATACGTTCTGCCATCGAAGTTAACCCTATAAAAGGCGTCGTTTCGCAACCCGGCTAGCCAAGTGCTCGCACGCGATCCAAGTCGCATCCGAGTCCGGTCGCAACCAACGAGCCTCGTAATATATCGGAAAGCGACGACTTGGCAACGGCCTGAATTACCCCGTTTTCGTCTTTTTTAACGCCGCCAGAGCCGCGGTTCGCACTTCGGCGTGGTCTACGATCGGGCGGGGATAAGTTTTGCCGAGGGTGATGCCGGCGTTTTTCAGCACCTCCGACGGCGATTCCCAGGGCTGGAATAAGTAGTCGTCCGTCAACTTACTCAATTCCGGGACCCAACGGCGTACGTAATCGCCGGCGGGGTCGAATTTCTCGCCCTGGGTGATCGGGTTGAAAATGCGGAAGTACGGCGCGGCATCGGCGCCGCAGCCCGCGATCCATTGCCAGCCCAGCGTGTTGTTGGCCAAATCGGCATCGACCAACGTGTCCCAAAACCACTCGGCGCCGTGACGCCACGAAATCAGCAGATGCTTGACCAAGAACGATCCGACGATCATCCGCACGCGATTGTGCATCCAGCCGGTTCGCCACAGTTGCCGCATGCCCGCGTCGACCATGGGATAGCCGGTCTGCCCTTGCTGCCACGCGACCAAATCCTTTTTCGCGCTGCTTAAACTGCGCCAGGGAAACGCGGCGAATTTTTCACGCAGCGGTTCGGTGGGCGTGTGCGGATAGTGAACCAGCAAATGATGGGCGAATTCGCGCCAAGCGACTTCGCGCAGAAAATGCCCGATCTCGGTCGCCATTTTCGAACGCGGGTCATGTTCGGGCAGCGCGTGTTTGGCTGCGGCCCAGATTTGACGCGGGCCGATCTCGCCGAAGTGCAGATGCGGCGACAATCGCGACGTCGCCTCTTCGCCGGGCAGATCGCGGCCGGCTTTGTAATCGGCCACGTGCGTCCGCAGAAAGGTTTGCAGTCGCTTTTTGCGCCCGCTTCGCCGGGCGTCCATTCATCGTAAAACTCGCGATCCCAGGGAATCTTGGGAAGCAGCTTCAGCGAGTCCGGCGTCTCGCCGCGCGGCCATGTCTTGGACGCTTTCAGCGTGGGCGTGCGACGCGGATGAGGCGGATCGTTGAGCGTCAGATAATGCTTCCAAAACGGCGTGAAAACTTGGAACGGATTCCCTTGCTTGTTGCGGATTTCATCCGGCTCGCGCAACAACGCGGCGTTGAACGAACGGACTTCGATACCGTTGGCCTTGAGCGCGGCTTCGATCGACGCATCGTGTTTGATCCGCGCAGGCTCATATAAGCGATTCCAATAGACAGCCGTCGCGCCGGTCTCTTTGATCAGTTTCTCTAAGACGGCGAGGATCGCTTGTGCGGACTTTGAATCATCCGCGCGACGGATGATCAGCCGCGAATCCTGCTCACGCAGGGACTTGTCCAACGCCTGCAACGAATGATGCAACCACCACCGCGACGCCGCGCCGGGTTCCCAGGGATGTTCGTCCGCCGGCGCGTAAACATACATCGGCACGACCGGCCGATCGTCGGCCGCCGCGGCGCATAACGCGGGATTGTCATGCAGACGAAAGTCGCGACGAAACCAAACTAGTGCGGTCATGACTAGCGAATCGAAATGGGCTGCGGTTCGAACCGATCAGCCGGATTACAACTGAGCTTAAAAAACCTGCCCTCTCGGCGGAACGCTCCCGGTGAACCGCGTATGTCGCTGGAGATCGATCTAGTACGAGAACCCGCGGCCGATGTCGTTAAAACCAAAGTGCTCCCTCGAAACCGTCATCCGCAGTCGACTTTAACGAAATCCGGGAGTAAGACGACACATGCGGGCGGGGTCGGCCGATTGTAGCGGTTCGCACGTTCGTTTCGCGCCCGATTCATCCAGGTTCGCCTGTGCATTCGTGGTTCCCCGCCGGGGTCGGCGGTAGACTTACGAGCGGTCCGTTCGTTCTCCATTCGTCCGATGCCGGTCGACATGATCCATGTCCGGGGCTTAACCAAGGTGTATCACGATCTCCAGCGCGGGCCGTTCGCGGCCCTGGCCGGAGTCGATTTCGACGCGCGCCCCGGCGAAATCTTCGCCCTGCTGGGCCCCAACGGCGCGGGCAAAACCACGGCCCTGCGCGTCCTCAGTACCGTCTTGCGACCGACCGCCGGCACCGCATTGGTCAACGGTTTCGACGTCGTTTCGCAAGCGAATTTGGTTCGCCGGCAGATCGGGTTCGTTTCGATGAACACGGCGGTCTACGACCGGATGACCGCCTGGGAAATGGTCGAATATTTCGGCCGCCTGCACGGCTTCGCCGGAGAAGAATTGCGCGAACGCATGACCAAGTTGTTCGCCAATCTGCAGATGAACGAGATTCGCGATCTGCTGGGCTCGAAGATGTCGACCGGCATGAAACAGAAGGTCTCGATCGCCCGCGCGCTGGTCCACGATCCACCGGTGCTAGTGTTCGACGAAGCGACCTCCGGACTCGACGTGCTGGTCGCGCGGACGTTATTGCGGACGATCGCCGAACTGCGCGATGCGGGCAAGTGCGTGATCTTCTCGACGCACATCATGCGCGAAGTCGAGAAATTGTGCGATCGCATCGCGATCATCCATCGCGGCAAGATTCTCAGCCAAGGGAGCTTGGCCGAGTTGCGCGATCGCCACAACGAGAACGACGTGGAAGAACTGTTCTTCGAACTGATCTCCGCCCACGACCGCGACCGCACGGAAACGGAACCCGCCGCACCGTTATGAATGTCGCATTGATGTTCTTTTCCCGAAACCTGCAACCCGACACCCGAAACCCCGCTCGATGAACTGGACGAACGTCATCCTGATTCTGCACCGCGAGGTCCGCGATCAATTGCGCGACCGCCGGATGCTGTTCATGATGTTCGTCTTGCCGTTGCTGCTCTACCCGTTGATGGGGCTGAGCTTCACGCAATTGGCGCAGTTCCTACAGGAACATCCGGCGCAAATCTTGTTGGTCGACGCGCCGACGCTCGACGGGTATCGCCCGTTGTTGGAAACGAAGACCGACGACGAAGGCAAGCAGGCCACGTCGTTCGCCGAAGAGTGGAAACGTCCCGGTACGGTCGCCGAGCTGTTGCCCATCGAGGTGATCGACCGCGCGGCGTTCGAAAAACGGACCAACGACGACGCCAAGGTCGAGACGCCGACCGATGTCGCCTCGACCGATGCCGCTGTGCGCGACACCGCCCGGGCGAAACGGCTGATCGATCGCGAGCAGGCCGAAGTGGTAGTCGTGTTTCCGCCCGATTTCGCCGCGAAAATGGCCGAATTTCAGCGGTGGATCATGGCCAAGCAAACGGGCGAGGCGGTCGGTGACGCGCCGAAGCCGGGCCACCCGCGGATTTACGCGAATTCGGCCAAGGACAAGTCGATGCTGGCCAAACGCCGCGTCGAAAACGTGCTGGTCCAATGGCAAGACGCGATCGGCGCGCGGCATCTGCAAGACGCGCACGTGCCGCTCGACGCGTTGAAGCCGTTCGACTTCGACGAAGTCGAACTCGCCGCGCCGCAACAAAAGAACGCCGCCGCGTGGTCGAAGATCCTGCCGATGATGTTGATCATTTGGGCGTTGACCGGCGCGTTCTACCCGGCCATCGATCTGTGCGCCGGCGAGAAAGAGCGCGGCACGCTCGAGACGCTGCTCACCAGCCCGGCCGAACGCGAGGAGATCGTCGCCGGCAAGATGCTGACGGTGACCATGTTCAGCTTGATGACGTCGTTGTTGAATTTGGTCAGCATCGGCGCGACCGGCATGTTCGTTATGAGCAAGCTGCAGGGGATGTCGAAGTTCCCCACGCTCGGTCTGCCGCCGATCGAGTCGCTGGCCATGCTGGCCGTGGCGTTGATCCCGGTCTCGATCTTGTTCAGCGCACGTCTGCATCGCGCTGGCGTCCTACGCAAGGAGCAACAAAGAGGGGCAGTATTACTTGATGCCCTTGATGATGGTCGTGCTGCCGCTGACGTTGATGCCGCTGGACCCGCGGATGGAATTGTCGCTGGGGAACGCGTTGATTCCGGTCAGCGGGCTGATGCTGGTGCTGCGCGGCTTCTTGGAAGGCGAGTATCTGAAGGTCTTACCGTTTCTCGCGCCCGTCGCGTTGGTGACCGGCGTCTGCTGTTGGCTGGCGGTCCGCTGGGCGGTGGATCAATTCAACCGCGAAGAGATCTTGTTCCGCGAGAGCGAACGATTCGACCTGAAACTCTGGCTGCGTCACCTGTTCGCCGAGAAACGCGAAACGCCGAGCGCGGGGATGGCCGTCGCGTGGCGCTGGTGATGTTCATCGGCAAGTTTTATCTGGAGTTCGCGATCGCCGGGAAACTGGACCCGCAGGCCGAATCGCCGGTCGGCTTTTTGGCTAAGATGGTGCTGGTCACGCAGATCGCCGTAATGCTGGCTCCGGCGTTGATCATGGCATTTACGTTGACCACCAAGCCGGCCAAAACGTTGCTGCTGCGGCCCGTGCGGTTGACCACCAGTCTGTTGACGATTCCGCTGGCCGTGTTGTTGGCCGTGCTGTTTCATCCGGCGATTCGCTTACTGGGCGAAATGTTGCAACGGCTCTACCCCATCGGCCAAGACACGCTGCGGCAAATCCAAGGTTTGGAAAGCCAAATCAAAGAAGTTCCGCTTGCCTGGGCGATACTGTTGGTCGCGTTGGTGCCGGCCGTCTGCGAAGAATTGGCCTTCCGCGGATTCATTCTCAGCGGTCTGCGTCACTGGGGGGGGCGCATGCGCGCGATTCTCGCCACGGCGGTGCTGTTCGGTCTTATCCACGGAATTTTGCAGCAATCGATCGCCGCCGCGATGGGGGGGATCGTGATGGGCTACATCGCGGTCAAGACCGAAAGTCTGTGGCCGTGCATCGCGTATCACTTCACCAACAACAGCTTGGCGTTGACCAGCTCGAAATACATCAGCGGCGGCTTCGGCGAGCATCCCTGGTTGGAATGGATGTTCCAACTGAACGCCGACGGCAAGATCGAACGGTTTCAACCCAGCTTGGTCATCATCGGTCTGTTATCCGGCGGCGTGGTCTTGGCGTGGTTCGGCCGCTTGCCGTCGACCGACACGACCGAAGAGGAACTCTGGGATAAGATCAACCAGAACCGCTCGCTGGAAATGACTTAACGCAACGACTCGTGCCGCACGATCTCTCCACTCCGCCGACCGTCGACGAGACCGAGGTCCATCTCTATCGTATCGACCTGACGGCCGACGACGCGCGATCCGCGGAACTTCGCGCGGTGCTGTTGCCCGAGGAGCGCGCTCGGGCGGAGCGTTTCATCCATGCCGAGCATACCCGGCGTTGGACTGTCGCGCGGGACGTTGCGCGTAATCCTCGGTCGCTATCTCGATCGCCCCGCGACGGAGATCGCCTTCACACACAACGCCCACGGGCGGCCGGAAGTCGTCTTGCCGGGCGAACCGCCGCTGCGATTCAACGTTACGCACACCGGCGACGTCGCGCTGATCGCGGTTACGCGGTTGCCTACGATCGGCGTCGATATCGAGCGGTATCGCAAGGAAACGCGTCTGACCGAACTCGCCGAACGCTATTTCGCGCCGGCCGAAGTCGCGGCGTGGCGAGAGTTGCCCGACGAACTCCGTACGCCGGGCTTCTTCCACATCTGGACGCAGAAAGAGGCGTACGTCAAAGCCCACGGTCGCGGGCTGACCTATCCGCTGGATCTGTTCGTGGTTGAAAGCGACCCGCGTCTGCCCGCGCGGTTGCACGCGACGCTGGACGATCCGACGGAAGCGGCCTGCTGGCGAATGGAAACGCTGGCTTGCCCCGCAGGCTACGCGGCCGCGCTGGCTGGACCGGTGGGAGATTGGCGCGTGGTTCCCTGCGATTTTGCAACGTCCCACGACCGATCGTAAGATGAAAGATAGTCTACGCGTTCGAGGAGCGACCATGCAGATTCACGCCACGATCCACAACGGACAAATCGCGTTGCCGCACCCGTTGGACCTCCCGGAAGGGACGGTCGTCTTGGTCACGACGAACCTGGCTTCCGCCGCCGAACAGGACGACGATCTGTTGGGCGACTCGCCCGAGGCGATCGCGCGGTGGCGTGAAGGGATTAAAACACTGCAGCAAATCACGATGTCCGAAGAGGAAATTACGACTTGGGAAGCCCGCCTGGAAGAAGAGAAGCGGTGGGAGAAGGAACATGCCGACCAGCATCATGAAAAACTGATGAAAGACATATGTCCTTAAAACGATACTTGCTCGATTCAAATGCGATTTCGGATATCGTCTTCCGGCGACATGGCGTGGATGATCGAGCCCTCGAACATCGGCGGCAAGGAAATCATTTAGGGATTTGCGTACCGGTACTCGGTGAATTCATCGGGGGATTGGAATACAGCGCCTCAAGAGAGAAGAATTTGCTCTTAGCCAAGCGTGGCTTGGATTCATTTCGCATCTGGCCGTATGACGCCGCTGCGGCATGGAAATACGGTGAACTTTACGCTCGACTGCGTCGTGCCGGCCGCACGATCCAATCCGTTGATCTCCAAATCGCCGCGATCGCGTTGACTTTGGGAAATTGCACGGTGGTGACCACGGACTCGGATTTCGCCGCGGTTCAAGAACTTCCTGTCGTAAACTGGCGGATCTAAATCAATCTCTTACAACGTAATGTGATAGCGGCCGAATACGAAAAATAGAAAACCTAGGTTGCGATTAAGGTCTGGGCAAACTCTCGCCGATAAAATTCGTGCCGGCTAGGAAAGCCGGCGAAGACAGGCGGCTTTTGCGGTCCGATTCCACGGTCGATGCGCTTGCGGGCGATCACCGTTCGTTGCTATCGCGCTTCAGCTGGCGGTCGGTGCGTCCCATGGATCGGTGACATTCCCGATGGTTGTCCCCTTTGCCAGTGGTGACGCACGTGCCGCGCATGGATTCGCCGACATTCCGAACGGCTCAGTTGGAACCGCCGCCGAGAGCTCCCGCGTTCGAGGAGCTGCCCGGCTTGGGAGAGCTGTGTCGCACTTTTTCCCAAGCCACGGGCTGGCCGCTCCGTTTCGTACGCGATGTGAAACCCGATCATGAGTTGCTGTGGTCCGCCCCGGTGTGCCCGGGCGCCGAGGATCCGGCCGGTTTCTTGCGTATCGATTTGGGGAACGCGTCGTCGCTCGACGATCTGCGGAGGCGGGTGCCGTTGGAGGCCGCCGAACGTCTGGCCCAGACGCTCGGACGTCGACTGAAGTCGGAGTATGAGTTGCGTCGTGCCTTGGTGGAACGCGAAGCGGAGTTGGCGACCGCGGTGCCGGTGATTCACCGGCCCGAGGATTCCCGACGACTGGCCGAGCGGTTACATACGATCGTCCGCTCCGCGGCGGAAGCACTGCGGTGCCCTGCGGCGGCGTTGTATGTCCTGGACGACGCGACGACGGAACTGAAGTTGCGCTCCGCGTGGGGGTTGCCCGCGGAGCGCCTGACTCTGCCCGCTCGGCCGCTGGCCGCGGCGGTGGGCGATCTCGAAGCGTTGCTGGGCAACGCCGTGGTGCTGGAAAGCCCCGTCGTGATGGGACGTTGGAACGTTCCCGAAGCGTGTCGCTCGGCCGTAGTCGTGCCGGTCTCCGGCCCGTCGATGCCGTTCGGCACGTTGTGGGTGTTCAACGACGAAGCCCGCGATTACGGCTTGGCCGAACAAAACGTGCTCGAAATCGTCGCCGGTCGTTTGGCCGCAGAACTCGAACGGATGCAGTTATTGGAAGAACGTCGGAAAAGCGAAAATACCGAAAAAACCCTGGCCAAAGCGGCCTATCACACGTTCGCTTCGGGACCGTCGCATGCTCCGCCGATGCCGGGTTGGGATATCGCCGGTTGGAGCGCGCAAGGGGCCGAATTCGGCGGCGCGTTTCACGATTGGCTGATGCTGGCCGACGGCCGCATCGCCACGATGATCGGCGACGCCTGCGACGGCGGGCTGGCCGGCTCGTTGACCAGCGCCACACTCCGCGGCGTATTGCGAAACGAACTCGAACGCTGCGGCCCCGCGGCCAACTATCGCGGCGTGATTCAACGCTGCCACGCCGCGCTCTGCGCGTTGTCGTGCGGCAACCATTGGGCCGGCCTGCTGTTGACGATTCTCGATCCGCGAACCGGCGAGGTCGAATCGTTCTCTTCCGGCCGCCCGTTGGCCGTCCGCGTGCCGGGACGTTACGAAACGCCCCGCGGACCGAGCTGGTCGCACGACGAACGCGACTCGCCCAACGATCGCCCGGTGAACCGCCACCCCGAACCCCGCGCCGACTTCGGGCGTTTCAATTCGGCCGAAGCGCGCGAAGAGCAACGCGATCTGGCCGTCGATCGTCGGATGCGTCCGGAACTTGAACCGCGCGAACGCAAACTGATTTTGCCCACGGAGGTCTGGACCAAATCGACCACGCCGTTGGGGATCGGCGAAACGGCCGAAACCTTCGCCACCAGAAAACTGCTGCTCCCCGGCGACCTGCTGCTGGGCGTCAACCAGGGGATCATGGAATCCCGCGACGCGCAAGGCCGCCCGTTCGACTTAACGCGTTTGATCGGCGAACACGAAACGCTGACCACCGCGTCGGCCGACGGCGTGCTGCAAATTCTCCGCGACAACCTGTTCCTGCGCGGCTACGACGTCGCCGCCCGCGACACCGCCGCCCTGGCCATTCGGAGGAAGACTCGCGGTTAAGAGAATGGCCGCTGATGAAACCGTTTGACCTAATTCTCACGGATCTAAATGTAGCGGTTCTTTATTACGTACTCTCGGTGATCGAGGATCGGGCACACCGGCGTGGACTTTGGAAAAGTCGAGGTGGATCGTGATCGCTTCATGCGAGTGCTTTATACGATAGAATCGCATGAACCTGCCTCTCCATGTGAAGAAGGTTCCCGTGCGCTCTCTGATTCATGGCGTTGTGCCTGCTGCCGTTATTGGCCGCTTGTGGCGAAGCCGTAAAGGAAAACCCTCGTGCGGTCGAGGAGCAAACGACACTGAGGGACGAAGATATTCCTCAGCGAGTCCCCTACGCCGATGCGCTCACGATCTACTCTTTGAAAGCGTCCGAAGGACCTCCACGCGATCTGCCGCCGGATGCGGAATCATTTTTGGGTTATCAAGTTCTCGGCAACTACACGGTCGTCGATCCGACCGAACGTAAAGCGGTCGTTCGAGCATTGAATCGAGCGATGGCCGAAGACGCCGTGCAGAATAAATGTTTCATTCCGCGACACGGATTTCGGATGACCACGGCCGACACGACGATCAACTACTTGGTCTGCTTTCAATGCGGGCAGTATTACGTCGGAAAGTATCAAGGTACGGGCGAAGCGATCTCGAAATCCGCACAACCACTGATCGACGGTATCCTGAAGAACGCAGGCGTACCGCTCAATCCAGGGCAAGGCGAGACGGAGTGACGCGCGTTAGAATCATGAGAACCTTCAATTTCTCATCGCAGTTCCGGCTATGCGTATTCGATTCTTGGCATTATGTCTCTTGCCCGCGCTGCTTGTCGCCTGCGACGGCGGCCCCGTTCCTTCGGCGGATACGCTGACGATCTATTCGCTGAAAAGCACTCGGGGGAGTGCGTTAATAGAAGGTCCGCCACCACCGGGATTCGAGTTGATCCAGAATCAATATCCGATCTTGGGCAAGTACGAAGTGACCGATGCCGCGGAACGCCGAAAAATCATCGTCGCCTTGAATCAAGCGATGCTCAGCGCAAGCGGTCCTAAGAAATGCTTTAACCCTCGTCATGCGTTCAGAATCGAATCCGGCGGTAAGACCATCGAGTACGTCGTCTGTTTCCAATGCGGCAATTATGAAGCCAAGAACACAAGCCCGGAGAGAGGCGCCATCGCCGGATCCGCGCAACCGTTCTTCGACGACTTGTTAAAGAACGCCGGCGTCCCGCTAAATCCCGGTCAGGGCGAGGCGGAATGACGCGCGTGAGAATGTCCGCAGTCACAATCGATTCCTATTGCGGGTTGTCCCATGCGTCTACGAAACCTCGCGCTCTATCTGGTGCTTTCACTCGCGGGATGCGGCGAAGTTCCGCAACGGATTCCCTCAGCGGATGAACTCACGATCTATTCCTTAAAAGAAGGACACAAATACTCCGAGAATCCAATTCCCGGCTACGAGTCCTTTGGCGGCTACCCGGTTCTTGGAAAGTTGGAAATCGTCGACCCGGCGGAACGGGCCGCGATCGTGACCGCCTTGAACAAATCGATCGCCGAAGAAAGCAAAGTCGCGGATTGTTATCAGCCGCGTCATGGTTTTCATATTTTGACGGCGGGGAAGTCCTACGGTTACACAGTCTGTTTTGGATGCGGGCAATATCAAAGCATCGAGGTCGGTAACCCCGACGGTGGTGCGATCAGCACATCGGCCCAACCGCGAATCGACGCCATTTTGCGAAAAGCCGGAGTTCCCCTGAACCGCCGCCAATATGAAATGTTGGACCAAGCCGCCGAGTGATGGCGCGACGCGATAAGG
Source organism: Pirellulales bacterium (assembly GCA_049840575.1). Taxonomy (GTDB): domain Bacteria; phylum Planctomycetota; class Planctomycetia; order Pirellulales; family JALHPA01; genus JANRLT01. The sequence goes on along the minus strand of JASGKV010000001.1, from coordinate 8,209 downwards.
TCACCCGCTCCATCGATTCTGCGGGAGTTTCCTGCGTAACGTACGAATCGCCGTCAGGAACAATCAACGTGTCGAAGGCAAACGACTCGGACCATAAACCCAATACATGCCATAGTCGATCCGTGAAAATCAGTCATATCCGCGTCTTCCGTGCCCCATCTCCCCCATGGGCATCCCAGGGCGCTTAGGCCGGTTGCAGTTTGCGGCGGACGACCTGCTCCAATTTATCCACCACTTGCTCGAAGCTCAGGCCGTCGGTCGAGATTAGGATCGCGTCGCCGGCTTGGGCGAGCGGGCCGACCGCGCGGTCACGGTCGCGCTGATCGCGGAGATTTTGCTCGGCCAGCAGTTCGGCGTAGTCGACCGTTTCGCCGCGTGCTTCCAACTCACTCTGGCGACGCCGTGCGCGAGTTCTTCGGGGCTGGCCGTCAGGAAGATTTTGCACTCGGCCTGGGGGAAGACGATCGTCCCTTGATCGCGGCCTTCGGTTACGAAGTCGTCCATGCCGGCTAACTGGCGTTGCTGTTCGACCAAAATCCCCCGCACGCCGGGATTGTTCGCGGCGAAATGCGTCAGATTGGTGATCTCGGGCGTCCGAATCTCGGCGCTGACGTCGCGGTCGTCGACCAGCACGCGGTCTCCTTCGAACTCGATCCGCAGCGTTTCGGCCAGGACGACAAGCTGTGGCGCTTGGTCCCAATCGTGGCCGCGCTCGAAACCGGCCCAGGCGACCGCGCGATACATCGCGCCGGTGTCGAGAAAACGAAAGCCCAGGCGTCGCGCAAGCGCGCGGGCGACGGTGCTTTTTCCGGCTCCAGCGGGTCCATCGAGAGTGACGATCATGGATGGATTATAGGGCAATCGCGTCCGGCTGTCATTTGGGACATAGGAGCACTCTATCCGCAGGCCGGATTGAGTCGTACTCGCCGAATATCCGGCGACCGACGCCGGAAACGCGCCGCCGGATTTCTCGGCGGCATACGCTGCGATCCGGTCTACGAATTTGGGGATGCCGCCGACTTGGCGAGAGGGATCGGTAGAGTGTCAACATTGAGTAAACGCAATAGCACTTAATGTAATGACGTGCGTAGTGCTTGCGAAAGGCAGGGCAATGAAGAATCAGAACGCAGAACGAAATACACGCTATGGCGGTCGACCGTAAGGATTTGGCGTCGTAGGGTGCGTCTTGACGCACAGGGACACGCATCGCTCCGGCGAAAATCGACGTCGCACGACGGTGCGTCGAGACGCACCCTACGGCTGGGGACGCGCATCAACACCGTGACGCACCCAACCGTTGGCGACGCGCATCAACACGCTGACGCACCCTACGGGCTTCCGGCAGGCGTCTTACAAAGGCACGACGCGTCCGACGGCCCGCTCGAAAGCATCGAAATTTTAAAGTTATCCCCAAAACGTACCAGCGCGTGTCGGAAGTCGCGTGGTGCGAAGGGGTTCGGGAGACAAAACGAAATCTTCGATTGGTCTAGTAATCGTACCAGGCGTTCTTTTAGGTTAAGACGCGTGATGACCGGAGCCGTTAGCCACGGCCGTAGGGTGCGTCTTGACGCACCACGGGCAGGCAACGCTCAGGCGGCGGGAATCGGCGTCCCACGACGGTGCGTCGAGACGCACCCTACGGCTCTCAGGAAAAGAATAAAACGAGAACGCCGTGTTCGTAACGCTCGCGCTGTGAAGCTGGAGAAGCGGGCGTATCGTCATCACGAGCGGGGCGTGAGTCCACTGTGAGACTCCGATACGACGTCCTTTTGCTGTAGCTCAGGGGACTGACATCCCCGGCTCGGAAAAATGAAAAAACGAAAAACGTCGCGATCATAACGCTCGTTTCGCTCGTAACGCTCGCGCAGGGGAGATGGGGCGTCTCGGTGAACGCGGCGAACCGAAGGTTAATGCCATCAGCTCGATTGAGAAGAAAAAACAAACGCGTCGTCGGTGATCGCAACGCTCGCACAGCGCGGGTCACTCCGTCGTGTCCGGCGCGAAGCCGCGGCGGAGGGTGTTTTCGGTGATCGTGCGCGGGATTACGAATTGATACAGATAATCCGGCCCCCCGGCTTTGCTGCCGATGCCGGACATGCGATACCCGCCGAACGGCTGCCGCGCAACCAACGCGCCGGTGATCGGGCGATTGAGGTAGACGTTGCCGGCCGCCAGTTCCAGTTGCGCGTTCCAGCGCGACCGGGCTGCGGCTGTACATGCCGGCGGTCAACGCGTAGTCGGTGTCGTTGGCGATCGCGATCGCTTCGTCCAAATTCCGCGCGCGTATCACGGCCAAGACGGGACCGAAAATCTCCTCTTGCGCAAGCGTCCGCGCGGATCGACGTTGGTGAAGATGTGCGGACCGACGAAGTGCCCCGTACCGGAGAGCGCGCCCAGGTCGCTCGCCAAAGCGACGGTCGCTTCGGCTGTGCCGATCTCGATGTACTTGGTCAAGCGAGCGAGCGATTCGTCGTCGATCACCGGACCGACGATCGTGCCGGGCTGATCGGCCGGGCCGACGAGCGGCGTTTTGGCCGCTTCGACCAGTCGCGAGACGAACGTGTCGTAAGCGTCGCCGACGACGATCACGCGCGAGCAAGCCGAGCATTTTTGCCCGGCGAACCCGAACGCGCTTTTGACCGTGCCGACGACGGCTTCGTCGAGATCGGCGTCGTCATCGACGATGATCGCGTTTTTCCCACCGAGTTCGGCGATGACTTTTTTGATGAACTTGCCGCCGCGACCGCTCAGCTCGGCCGCCCGACGATGGATGGCCAAGCCGACCGCGCGCGAGCCGGTGAACGCGATCAAGGCGACGTCGGGATGCTCGACCAAACCGGCGCCGACGACTTCGCCTTCGCCCGGTAAGAAGTTGACCACGCCCGGCGGGATGCCGACGGAGGCCAGGACTTCCATCCATTTGGCCGCCATGATCGACGACTGTTCGGCGGGCTTCATCACCACGGTGTTGCCGGTCGCCAACGCGGCGACCGTCATGCCGGCCAGAATGGCCAGCGGGAAGTTCCAGGGCGAGATGACGCCGACGACGCCCAAGGGTTGATAGATCAAGCGGTTGTCTTCGCCGGGCAGGTCGATGCCGCCGGCCTCGGCGAGCGCAGTCGCCGGACGCGTAGTATTCGCAGAAGTCGATCGCCTCGGCGACGTCGCCGTCGGCTTCGCGCCAGGGCTTGCCGCATTCCAGGATTTGCCACGCGCTCAGCTCATGCTTGCGCGCACGCAGTTCCTTGGCAACTTTCCGCAACAGCTTCGCGCGACCTTCCCAACCGAGTTTGGCCCAGGCGGGCTGTGCGCGTTTGGCCGCGGCGACAGCCGTTTGGACGTGCTCGGGTCCGCCGCTCGCGACGCGCCCGACGAGTTCGGACGTTCGCGACGGATTCATGCGAACCAGCGTCGCATCCGTTTCCACTTCGCGACCTTCGATGATCAAAGGATACGTTTGACCGAGTTGCACACGGACGTTTTCGATCGCCGCTTGCAACGCGGCCCGTTCGCCGGCTTGCGTAAAGTCGGTCAAGGGTTCGTTTTTGAACGGGACGGTGGCTGATTGTGCGGGAGTCGAAGGAGCGAGCGTAGGCATGAGAAGAGAGTCGGAAGAAGAGCGTGCGGAGGAGGCGGCGAGCGCGTGATCGGCCGGGTTACGCAGCAGTTTGTCGATCGGCACGTCGTCGCTGAAGCCGGCGCGGAGGAACGAATCGTTCGACGTGTTTTCCAGCAACCGCCGCACGAGATACGCCATCCCGGGGATCAACTCGCCGAACGGCATGTAGATTCGCAGACGCAGACCGCGGTCGACCAGAGCTTGCTTCTCGGCGTCGGCCATGCCGTACAGCATTTGCACTTCGAAGTCGCGCGGGTCGACGCCCGCCGCTTCGGCCACGGCCAAACCGTGCGCGAGCGAACGAATGTTGTGACTGGCCAACGCGACGCGGAAGGAGGCCGGATGGGCGAACAGGAACTCGGTCATCCGTTCGTAGCAAAGATCGGATTCCCACTTTCGCGTCCAGACCGGCACGGGCCAGTCCTGCAAGCCGGCGTAGATCGTTTCATAATCCCAATACGCTCCTTTGACCAAGCGAACCCAAATCGGCGTCCCCCGTTCGACCGCCCAGGCGGCCAAGTCGCGGAGATCGGTTTCGGCGTCGCGCAGGTAGCATTGGATCACCACACCGAAGTGCGGATAGTCGCGGAACTCGGACTCCATGAAGATCGATTTGCAGATTTCCAGCGTCAGCGTTTTGACGGCATACGACTCCATGTCGATATGGACGTGTGCGCCGTGCTTCATCGCGGTGCGCAACAGCGGGCGGAGTCGCGCGGCGACGCGTTCGCGCGTGCCGGCGGCGTCGATCGCGTCGAAGCGGCTGTCGAGCGCGGTCAGTTTCACGGAGACGTTCACACGCGGCAACGGACCACGGCCGTCGCGATCGAGTTGGGGGATCTCCGGCCACGCGGCGACGCGGGGGCAGAGTTCGTCCAGCATGTTGAGATATGCGGTTTGGTACCGTTCCGCTTCGGCTTCGCTGGTGACCGCTTCGCCCAGTAGGTCCAGCGTGAAAACTCGGCCCAGCTTGCGCTCGGTCGCGGCGGTCGCCAACACTTCCTCGACGTTGGTGCCGGCGATAAAGCGGCGGGCCTGCGCCATCGTGTTCCGCCGGACCAACTTGGCGAACAGATCGCCGGTGATGCGCGTCGAGTCGACGGCCTTCAGCCCCCAGCGTGCGAGGAAGGGGAGGCGATCCTGCGCATCGGCGAAGTATTCGCGGATATGCCGCATGATCGCGTCGGGCGTCCGCAACGCCGGCAGCACGTCGATGAAGCGGAACATGCGGACCTTGACCGCTTCGTCTTGCATGGCGAAGCGCATCAGGCGTTCGTCCCACCATTCGCGTTGCCAAAAACGAGGTCGCTCGCCGGCCGACGCGGCGAACAGCTCGCGGCCGATCGCTTGCGTGCGCGTCTCGACGTCGAGCGGCTGTGGGGCGGGCATATGCGCTGCGGGCAAGAGAGGAGACGCGATGAGCGATGTCATGGAATTTTATGCACAAGAAGATTTCGCGCCGGAAGGAAATCCGGCCGGCGTAACGCGCGAATCCGATGACGTTCGCGAGTTTGCCGTCGACTTGAATTGTTCTCGAAACGGAGTTTTCCGTCTTGTCGCTTTGCCCGGACCAGGTTCGCGAAAATGTTTAATTCGGAGCAGGTTGAAGGTGGATGCACGCCGCCCGACCCGCGTCGTCGTTACGACCGTTAGAGTCGGTCGAGTTTTCCCAACGCTTAGGTCGGTTAAAACAGGTCGATTGAACTTTCGGTCTCAGGATTACGATGAAAGCAATGGCGACACGCGATTGCGTCACGCCGGTCGCAAGGATCCCACGGGGGTGGCGATTCGTGCGACGGCTGGAAACCGCGTTCGAGACTCAAGAAATCACACGGCGAGATTCATCCGGAGCGTCGCTTCCTTCGGACAGATTCGATTGGGAATCGCGTTTCACGCCGCGTGGCGACTTCTTCGGTTTCGACGACGGATAGCGGCATTAAAGCCGCGAGACATCGTTCTCGCGGCTTTTTTCGTACCTGCTCGCGTCTCGACGCGCTTCGATAGCGTGTTTCCTCGCCTTCGGCCGCGGCATATCATTGCCGTTACGGCCAGGCATCTTCCGACTTACGAAAACTTTAACGATTCTTTTCAGATGCTCGATGCGTTGATCATCGCTCCTCATCCCGACGACGCCGAACTGGGGATGGGCGGGGCGATTTGTCGCTTTCACGAACAAGGCTTGCGAGTCGGCGTGCTCGATCTGACCAGCGGCGAGCCGACGCCGCACGGGTCGTTAGAGATCCGCGCGCGAGACGGCCGCCGCGACCGAGATTCTCGGTCTGAAGTGGCGCGAGAACCTCGGCCTGCCGAACCGTAGTTTGATGCCGACGTTGGAAGCCCGGGCCGCGCTGGCGGGCGTGATTCGCCGGACCAAGCCCAAGTGGTTATTTGCGCCGTATTGGGTCGATGCCCATCCGGATCATGCGTCGGCCACGGAATTGGTCGAAGGCGCGAGGTTCTGGGCCAAGCTGACCAAAACCGACTTACCGGGCGAGCCGCATCATCCGGCTCGGGTGTTTTATTACTCGTGCGTCCATTTGCGCGTGGTCGCCGCGCCGGCGTTCGTGCTGGACATCACGCCGCATTGGGAGACCAAACGCCGCGCGATGGCGGCGTTCGAGAGCCAGTTCATCACCGGCCGTCCGACGGAATCGCCCACGTTTTTGGACCGCCAACGCGATCAGGCGGCCTACTGGGGCTGGTCGATCGGCACGCACTACGGCGAGCCGTTCTACCTACGCGAAACGCTCGGCGTGACGGGTTTCGGCGGAATGGTGTAAATTTTGGGAAGAGTTTTCAGTTTTCAGGATTCAGTTTTCGGAATCGAATTCTAAAAAGCCGGCATTCAGCGCCTACTCAAGCTGCGTGATCCGACAGGATCGCGTGGAACGTTCCAGCACTTTTCTTCGATGCAATCACGTCGGGCGATCGCTTTAACGCTGCTGCTCGCACTTTGTTGCGAGTCGAATGTGTTACGCGCCGACGGGAAGCTCGTGCGTCCGCGTGATTATGCGGGCTCGCTCGAAGAACGGGCGCAAGAAGCGATCATCGTTTTTCAAGAAGGCGATGAGACGCGGTCGGCGGTCGAAGATTTGATCTTAAAAATCGCCGTGAAGGGAAACGTGCGCGAGTTCGCGTGGATCATTCCGTTGCCCAACGTCCCGAATGGTTCTGTCGAGTCGCCGGCGCTGTTTCACGAGTTGTTCGACTACTGCGAAACGCGTCGGACTTCGGTCAAGCATGCCGGGGAAAGCAAAACCGAAGCGAAGACCGCGAAATCCGTCGAACGCGGCGTCACCGAACTGAAAACACAACTTGTCGGCGATTTCCGAATCTCGACCATTCGCGAAGAAACGCCCGGCGCCCTCGACGACTGGCTGTTGGCCAACGGCTATCAAAGCCTGGGCGACGACGCGGCCGACGTGCTACGGTTCTATCGCGAGAAACGCTGGTGCTACGCCTGCATCCGCGTTAGCGACGCGGCGTTGGCCGGCGATCGCCCGGTCGATTTGCGGCCGTTACGCTTGCGCTTCGAGACCGGCGGGCGCGACGGCATCGTCTTTCCGATGAAGCTGACCGGGCTACAAACCGATCCGTTCGACGTAAATTTGTACGTCTTCGCCCAGGCGTGGCTAAACGACGACTTGAACGCGTTCGGATACGTCCATCGCGGGCTGACGTTGAAGTTTCGCGATTTCGACGGCCCGAACTGCGTGGCGAACGCCGGCAAGTTATATGGCCGCCCCGCCGAAGACGCGTACTTACGACCTTATGCCCCACGATTGCCGGAGACGGCCAAATTCTTTCTCGCCAACTACCCAGGCGAGCGGTTTTATCTGACGAATCTGGGGATACGGAATCTCGATCCCCGTACCGCTCGGGCGTGGCCCGACGATTTGTGGTTGTTTCCGTACTACACGTCGGTCGGAGTCATTCCCTTCGACGCGCGTCCCGGGGGCGGGGCCGAACGCATCGCGCTCGATCAATCGATCGGCGCAGGTCGCTTTGGTCCGATGGCGTGGTTCCTGCTCGCGGCGGCGGCGATGTTCGGCATCTTGCTGACCGCGTTTTACATTTTTACCCGTCCGCCGAAACGACGCATGGGCTTGGATCCACGCGATGCCGGGACGGAACTCGACGAAGTTCCACCGGCGGCGACGGGGTGAATCCGGCGTTCGAACTCGATCGAAGATTTGTTTTTATCGTCAAGGAGCATCGATGTCGCGTCCGCTTTGGGGACTGTTAACGCTGTGTGTGTTGGGCATCGGTTGCGGAAAAGCCGAGCTCTATCCGGTTCACGGACGCGTCGTATTCGCGGACGGTAAGCCGCTCAAGGCCGGTTCGGTCGAGTTCCTGCACAAGACGGCCGAAGGAAAATCGATCAACGCGCGGGCCGGACTCGACGAGAAGGGCGAGTTCACGCTGAAAACGTCGAACCGCGACGGCGCCGTGCCGGGCGAGCATCAGGTGATCGTCATGCCGTATCGACCCGATGAAAGCGATTCAACCAAGAAGGTTCCACCGGACCCGATCGACTCGGTTTACATGAACTATGCGACGACGCCGCTGAAAGCCGTGATCGAAGCCAAG